>CAVZKX010000002.1:0-3752500 GCA_963775975.1 uncultured Planctomycetia bacterium | reverse complement strand
GCGGCGCGTAGCGCCGCACGTGCCGCCGTGCGCGGCTGATCTCGTGCGGCGGATGTTGGCCAAGGACCCTTTGCGGCGTCCGCAATCGCCGCGCGAGTTGGTCAAGGAGCTCGTGCGGCTGGAGATCGAGGCGTTCGGCGAACGCGCGGCGTAAGCCGCGCGGCGGGGCCAGCGCAAAAAGTCTGTCGGGCAACCGGTTTTCATTTGCGATTTGACTTGCCGGCCCGCAAGCCATACGATTCAAGCATGAGCGGAACAAGAGGCGTCGGAAAGCTGGCCGCGGTCGCCAGCGCGCTCGGACCGGGAAGTTCTTACGTCCTGATAGCCGGGACCGCGGGCGTTCTGTTGACGGGCCTCGTTCTCTTGCCCGGCACAAAGAGCGCTCGCGGCATCGTCACCGATAAGCAGGTACATGATTTCCGGCAATCCTTCGCTGATGGAACAGCGGGAGCGACGAGCCCGAAATCGGGTGCCGGCACCTCTATTTCGACGTTGGATGCCACCGATCGGAATCGGACTGGGAACAACACGCCGACCGGACACGCGACGGCGTCCGCCACAAAACCGCCAAACGCAAGTACGAGCGTGGATAATCGTTCGAAAAATCGCATCTTGTCGAATCCGGGAACTATTTCGTCTCCTTAGGCGTCTCATTCGCATAACAGGCGTCTTGTCGAATAAAAAAACGGGAAGGCGGTCCGATGACCAGATCATTGCGGTGGTGTGGCCGGATGGTGGCGGTCCTGAGTGCTATCGTTCTGGCGGGCGGATATGTGGCCACGCGTGCCGTTCCTGGGCTGTTGCAGAACTTTCAGGTTTTTGGCGGCGAGGGAGGCGGTCGGGCGATTCCGACGCAGCCCGGCGACCGCTCCGATGAGGCAGTCTTCGGATCGTCGAAGTCCGCGATTTTGTCCGGCCATTTGATCGAAACCGAGGTCGATGCTTCACCCAACTGCGCGTCCTGCGGCCGGCAAGCCGGACTCCAAGACGGCCGCAAAACGGCGTGCGAATGTTATCATTCCCTCGACGAAGAGCGCGGCGATCGTTGATCCCTCGATTTTTGGCGCCCAGCCGGTGCCGCCGCGCGTGGTAACGGTCCGGCCCCGCTCGGCGCCGCCTCGTCAGCCGCCGCGGCAAGTCGTCCTATCTGACGGCACAGTCATCCCGTTGCCGGGCGGTACGAGCGGATCGTCTGCACAAACCGATGCGCCGAAGAGAGCGCGGCCACGACCCGCTGCAAACGCGCGTCAACAACCCGCGCCGCAAGCCCAGCAAACGCAGCGGCCGGAAATCATGGCCGGGTCCAAGTCGGCCCCAATCATACTTTACAACGGATCGAGGTAAGCGATGGAGTTCCGCCTTTAGGCGGCAATTTCGGATCGAAACCGGCTAAAGCCGGAACTCCAACATCGAAACCGGCTCAAGCCGCGACTACAAGGACGAGGTAGCAGATGGACATCATGGCCTATCTCAAGTCGGTTCCCGATCTCGTTATCGCTTGCGGTCTCAGTTTTGTCTTTCTCTGCATCGTCTTCTGGCCGTTGGAGGCGGCGTTTCCGGCCCGGCCGGGCCAGCGGTTCATCCGCCCGGCGTGGTTCACCGATCTCTGCTTTTTCGGCGGCCAGTACATTCTTTGGAACGCCATCGTCTTGGCCGTGCTTATGGTGCTGAAGGGCTGGCTCGACGATGTCGTGCCGTCGTCGCTCCGTGCCGGTTTCACGTCGCTATCGTTCTGGACGCAGACGCTCATTGTACTGGTGCTCAGCGATTTCCTCATCTATTGGGGCCATCGCTTGCAGCACAACGTCGATTTCCTCTGGCGTTTCCACGCCGTCCATCACAGCGCCGAACATCTCGACTGGCTGGCCGCCCATCGCGAGCACCCGATCGATTCGATCTACACGATCGGCCTGATCAACCTGCCCGGCTTTGTCCTGGGCTATCCGGTCTCGGCCATCTTGGGCTTCATCGCCTTTCGCGGCATCTGGGCGATCTTTATCCATTCCAACGTCCGCCTGCCGATCGGGCCGTTCCGCGTGCTGATCGGTGCGCCGGAATTGCACCACTGGCACCACGACCACGATCGCGACGCGGGCAACTACGCGAACCTCTCGCCGTTGATGGATCTCCTCTTCGGCACCTACACTTGCCCAGGCCACGAGCCGCGGGCGTTCGGCATCAAAGAGCCGATGTGGCGAAGCTACCTAGGGCAGATGGTCTATCCGTTTTTGCCGCGGCGAAAAAGTAGTCGCGTGATTACGGAGAACCGCGTTATTACAGAGGATGGCGCAATTACGGAAACGGCGTGTCGCTAGGAAGAATCGCGCCATGGCCGTCGAAGTAGGTGACGACTACAACTGTTCCGGGCCGACCGGCCGTGGCCGCATGTGTCGAGGCCATGACCTGCGGAGAGATCGTAGGAGTGGGAGCGGGTATCGGCAGCACCGGATAAGGGAACGCCAAAGCCTGCCAAAACTGCGTCTTTGGCCAAACACCCCACGCTTGAATTGGAGGATTGAGGGAAACCTCTGTCGAGGCGGGGTCGCCCCATTGAGTAGCGCGCCACAGAGAGTAACTTGTTGTGTCGGCAAAGGTTCTTTCCCCTAGCATTACTGTTTGTGTCGTCGTCATCGATTGGCCGTGAGGAAACGAGACGGCCGTATGCGTCACCGGGTCGGTCCCCGAGTACGGCCGAGTCTTCAAGTTCGATGTGATCGCTGGACTGCAATTAGATAAAGCGCCGGCGGGGGCGTTCCTTCCAACTGGCGGCTGTGGGGAAGTGGCCGGGGGGACGGGGGGGCGATTGTCGACAAAGAACTGGTCGTTGACGCCATAGCTCAAAAGCATTTGGGCCCTAGGTGACGTTGGATCGGCCAGGAGTGGGTCGTCGGGGCAAACAGTGGTGTTCACGCGGATGCCAGTAACACTTTTACCTAAGCATATATTCTGCCAGATATCGGAGTGCTCTATGTTTGGGAAGATCGCCTCTGCCCAACTGTACGGTACCTGTGCAGTCCCGCCAGTTGCTAAGGTAATTTTCATTTGATCCATCAGGTAGGGCAAATGGTTCTGGCTGGTCTCGTAAGCCAACATTGCCAAGCCGATCTGTTTTTGATTGCTGACGCACGTGGCCTGCCGCCCGCGCTCGCGAATCGTATTGACCGCCGGAATCAGCAAGGCGACCAGCAACCCGATTATCGTGATCACGACCAGAAGCTCGACGAGCGTAAAACCCGACTTGAAGCGGTGCATTGAACAGTTCCTTTGCGAATGCCCTATCGTCGCCTTTCGCTCCGCGAAAGTTGCGCGGCTTTCGCGGAGCGAAAGGCGACACTGGAGGACCGGCTCATTATCCCTTGCCCGGTATCCATTCTCTCGGAAAACGCCGCCAAAATCCAGCCATCCGAATTATTTTTCGGATAAAGGCTGGATTTTTAGTCTGAAATTGGTGAGAATAGCATTGGGCAAGTAGGACCATCGGACGGCGCCCGCCAAACCATCTTCGCGCGACTTTTCGGTACGCCAGTCCTTTGGGGGATCGAAGAACATGAGGAGCCTAGATATGGAACAGAAGAAACGGTTTGTTGCCGCGAAGGCCCGTGCGGCCTTTACCCTCGTCGAATTGCTGGTGGTAATTACCATCATCGGCATGTTGATCGCCTTGCTCTTGCCGGCCGTCCAGGCCGCACGCGAGATGGGCCGGTTGTCCACTTGCAAGGGCAACCAAAAGCAAATTGCACTGGCACTAGTCTCTTACTCAAACCAACACAACGCATTTCCCGGCTGGCGGAACAACGTCCTGAGAAAGGATGGAACCTATGTCGCGGTGCCTTGGCCAACGATGATTCTTCCGGATGTCGAGCGCGCGGACCTGTGGGGGGCGATCAAGGCGGGTACATTTGTTCCTGGCGGCACGGGAGGAAATCCATCGATCCGAATCTTTACGTGCCCAAGCGATCCGCCGGCCTCGACGAACGGCGGCCCGAGTGCTTACACGGCCAACGGATTGGTTCTCCTCGATCCGACGCTTAAGGCGCAGTCGCCAAATGGACCTCTTCCTCCAAAATCCGTGGACGATGTTAGTGCGGCTGACGGTTCGGCCTACACGCTCTTGCTGAGCGAGAATACTCAATCGCCGCCAACGGCCGCCGCAGGCGCTACTTCCATGGCGCACAATTGGACCGATGGTTGGACGACCGGTGCAAGTACACCAAGTCTTTCTCCGGATCTTGCGAATCAAGTCAAGCAGACGTTCGGCTTCCCTCTCACCAACACATCTTACTACTCAAGTCAATTGACTACGTTCGCCGGTGTCTATTCCCCGACGGCCCCTGCTTCTATAAAAAAGTACAGCACGACGAATTACATGATCGCCAACATCAACTCCGCGCATGGCGGCGGGGCTGTGGCGGCTTTCTGCGACGGTCACGTCGTTTTCGTTAAGGACGACGTTGGAACGACCTCCGCCACCAATGGAACGGGCAGCCCGCTCCCAACCGTATATCAGGTCATGGTCACACCCGACGGCAGCAAGAATGGTTCCGAGCCGGCTGCGGACGAGAGCCAGTTTCCGAGTGGCTGATAGGGCCATCAGACCGGGATTAGTCAACGAAGCAACAACCCTTGCCGCCGAGTGCGGCGAGGGTTTTTTGCGTTCTTGGCCGAAACTTCCAATCAGGGCAAAGATCGGCCGCAAGTTTGCCGATTATTCCGACTGCACTGTTTAGGCAGAGTTTAACGGCATCGCAAGCGGCATAATGAACTACCAGAGTTATCCACTCGACCAGTCTTTCCAAGCTTCGCTGCCTATGCAGCCATCGAGCTTGCCGAGTGTCGCTTTAGGACCGAGCATTCAGTACTCAGTACTCAGTACTAAATCCCTCTCCCCTTCTCCCCATCTCCCGCTCTCCCCCTCCTCCTCGCTTGCGCGTCGGGCTTTTATACATCCCTCGCTTACGCGTCGGGTCATTATGCTCGCGGTCGCCCTTGCCGCCCTCGCCGGCTGCCAGGCGGTCGTCAATCCCTATGACGCCCGCGTCGTGCCGCCAGTGCCCGAGGAAATCGCCATCGGCCGGGAAGAGAGCAAGGTCTCGCTGCCGGCCTATCGCATCGAGCCGCCCGACGTGGTCTCGATCGAAATGCTCAAGCTCATTCCGCTTCCACCTTATCGCGCCGAAGTCTTCGACGTGCTGCAAATCCGCGCCAATGCGCCGCAGGACCAGCCGATCGACAACTATTTCATGATCGAGGCCGAGGGTACCGTCAACCTGGGCCCGCAATATGGCTCGGTCCGCGTGGCCGGCATGACGATCGACGAAATCAAAGTCGCCTTGGACAAGTGGCTTCGCCAGTACCTCAACGACCCCAGCCCGAGCGTGACGTTGGCCCGCGTTTCCGGAGCCCAGCCGGTGACAGGGCAATACCTCGTCGGCCCGGATGGCACGATCAATCTGCGGCAGTATGGCGTGGTGCCGATCGCCGGCAAGACGGTGACCGAGGCCCGCATCGCCATCGAGAATCACTTGAAGCAGTTCCTCGACTCGCCGCAAGTGGCCGTCGACGTGCTGGCCTACAACAGCAAGACCTTTTATGTGATCACGCAAGGCGCCGGGCTAGGCGACAGCGTCCGCCGGCTTCCGGTGACCGGCAACGACACGGTGCTGGACGCGGTAAGCCAGATCAACGGGCTGTCGCAGGTTTCCAGCAAGAAGATGTGGATCGCGCGGCCCGCGCCGCACCAGTTCGGCTGCCAGCAGATCCTACCCATCGACTGGGACGGCATCGCCCAAGGCGCGAAGACGGACACGAATTACCAGCTATTGCCCGGCGATCGGCTGTTCATAGCCGAGGACGAGCTGCTGACATTTGCCAACGTGGTCGGAAAGGTGACGGCGCCGATCGAACGGATCGCGGGCGTCGCCTCGCTGGGCAGTTCGACTATCCGCAGCTTCCAGACAATGGGCCGCGGGTATAACCGCAACCGCAATGGAATTTAGCGGCCCGGACGAGGCCGCATTCTCAGGGCACGCATCGAGCGGTGCGGCATTTTTACGCCATCCATCTTTAGCCGGCCTTCGATTTTCGCTCGTGTAGGATTTGCCGCCGCGCAGCAGCTAGAATAGGCCAACCCGCGAAACCTCACGCCAAACATCACCATGTGGCAAAGACTTTTTCACACGAAGAATATATCGTCCGAGGTCTCGGAATCGGATCGGCCGCTGAAACGAGTCCTCGGCGCGGTCGATCTGACGATGCTCGGCATCGGCGGCATCGTGGGCGCGGGTGTTTTTGCCTTAATCGGCGAATCGATTGCCGGCAAAGGCGATAGGCCCGGCGCGGGACCCGCGCTGGTGGTTTCGCTGTTGTTTACGGCGATTGCCTGCGGCTTCGCGGGGCTTTGCTACGCCGAGTTTGCCTCCATTGCACGTGTCGCCGGGAGTGCCTATAGCTACGCTTACGCTACGCTCGGTGAGCTAGTGGCCTGGATCATCGGCTGGGATTTAGTCTTGGAATACGCGGTTGGAAACGTCGCCGTGGCCATTCCGTGGTCCGGTTATTTTCAGGTCTTGATTAATCCTTTTCTAAAGCGACTGCACGATCGCTTTCCGGGCTGGGTGGCCACGGAATTTCCCAAATGGCTGGGAACCGATCTGCCGTCCGCGGCTGCCGAGGCGGACAAAGGGAGTTTCGAGACCGTTCTTTTCGCTCCCCACGTCTTTGGCGTGCCGATCGTTTTCAATCTGCTTGCCGTGTTGATCGTCGTGGTCATCACCGTGCTGCTTCTTGTGGGCATCAGGGAGAGCGCCCGTGTCAATACGCTGATGGTCGCGATCAAATTGGTAGTGTTGGCAATCTTTGTGATCGTCGGGGCGTCTTACGTAAAAACTCAGAACTTAAAGCCGTTCATGCCCACTGGCTGGCCCGGCGTTCAAGCCGGAGCGGCGGTGATCTTTTTTGCCTTTATCGGTTTCGACGCCGTGTCGACCGCGGCCGAAGAGTGCCGCAATCCCAGGCGCGATTTGCCCATCGGCATTCTTGGCTCGCTCGTCATTTGCACGATCATCTACATGCTTGTGGCGTTTGTGATCACGGGCATGACGCCGTGGCATCGTCTCAATGTTGACGATCCGCTGTCTTACGCCATGTTATCCGTCGGCGAGAACTGGGTGGCCGGCCTGATTGCCTTTGGCGCGGTCGTCGCCACCACGGCCGTGCTCCTGGTTTTTCAGCTTGGGCAGACGCGAATTCTTTATGCCATGTCGCGCGATCGGCTCTTGCCGGGCGCATTGGCCAAGACGCACCCCCGCTTTCACACGCCGCATGTGGCGACGGTCCTTACCGGGCTGTTCGTCGGCATCGGGTCGGCGTTGTCGAGCATGGATGTTGTCGTCAATTTGTGCAATATCGGAACGTTGTTCGCGTTCGTCATCGTCTGCGCCGGCATCCTCGTGCTGCGCTGGCGCGATATGGCGGGCACTGAAGTGTTTCGTCAATCGCGCGGCGCGGTGCGAGTAAGGCAACTGATGTTATGGCATTACTCCAATCCATCGGTCGGGTTTCGTACGCCGCTAGTGCCGTGGGTTCCGCTTCTTGGAATCGCCTCATGTACCTGGCTGATTTTTGGGCTGGGGCAGGAAGCGTGGATTCGCTTCGCCGTCTGGCTCGCGGTGGGACTCGTGCTCTATTTTTGTTACGGGTTTTGGACGAAGCGGACGGAGTAGGTCCCTCTTGCCGAGAGGGACTATTACGTTTGGAACGCCCACAAGAGGTTCCGACCATTTCGCGTCGAGACACCGCATTGGTCCTTTCCGGCAGAAAGGACCTACAGGCCCCCGCTCGCCTCGAACAGCAGCAGCGCCTGCCGCACGGCAGCTACGTCGTGAACGCGCAAGATGTCGGCCCCCTGCCGCGCGGCTGCTAGTGCGGCGCCGATCGTGCCGGCCGTGCGGTCAAGCGAAAGGTCGCGGAGAACGTGGCCGATAAACGCCTTTCGTGAAAGACCGACTAAGAGCGGATGGCCCAACTCGCGGAATCGTGCGAGTTGATTCAAGATCGCCAGGTTGTGTGCGGCGGTCTTGCCGAAGCCGATGCCGGGGTCCAGGGCGATCCGCTCGGCGGCGATGCCTGCTGCGATCAAGGCGTCACGTCGTGCGGCGAGCCAGGCAAAAACCTCCTCGACCACATCTACATATTTCGGGCCCTGCTGCATCGTCTCGGGCGTGCCCAGCATGTGCATCGCGCAGACGCCGCAACCCCGTGCGACGACCAGCGCGAGCAAGTTCGAGTCGGCCAGCGCCGTCACATCGTTGATCGCCTCGGCGCCGGCATCGAGACACGCGGCTGCGACTGTCGCGCTCGAAGTATCTACAGAGATCGGCACGGGTGTTTGGCGGCATAATTCCCTGACCACCGGCAGCACTCGCCGCAGTTCCTCCTTCACATCCACCGCCGTCGCACCGGGCCGAGTGCTCTGCCCGCCGATGTCCAGAATGTCGGCCCCTTCGGCTGCCAGCCGCATGCCATGCTCGACCGCCGCTTCCGGCGCGAGGAATCGCCCGCCGTCGGAGAAGCTATCCGGCGTGACATTGACCACGCCCATCAGCAGCGGAATGCGGCTCGGAGGGAGCGTTCTTGTGCGGAGACGCCAAGGCATGGAGAGTGAGAAGTGGGGAGTGGGGAGTGGGGAGTAGAGAAGTGACCAGCATACCGCACGATGCCTCGACTTGTCATCTACCCACTTATCACTTCACACTCCCCACTCATCACCTCTCACCACGGCTTTTCCATCAAATCCACAATCTGCTCCGCCAGCCTCTGGATCGCCTTCTCGTGCTGCGTGGCAACGGACTGCCCGACTTCGGCCACCAACTCGGTGGTAGCGCTAATATTGACCGCCGCGCCGGGCACCGGCACCTTGGGGATGTTGCAGACCGGCCGGCCGCGCTGGTCGGTCCAACTGACTTGAACCGTCAGGTTGACCTCCATTTCCCGCGGATCGCCCGTCGGTATCTCGAAGAGCAGTTTCTTGTTCTCGCCGATGATCTTGCCGATGAGCATTGTGTCGGCCGCGCCGGGCGTGGAGACGACTTTGAACGGCGTGCGGCGTTCGATCTCCTTGACCACCGCCTCGGTCAACTCCTCGCCAAGCTCGCGGCGGTAGCTGACCGAATCGAAGACCGGCACGTAGACCGTCTCAATCCCCTCGGGAAAGAGCGTCCGGGAGCCGAACTGGTAGTTGCCCAGGCAGCCGGTGAGAAGGAGCAGGGAGCAGGGAGCGAGGAGCAGGGAGAGACGAGCAGGGAGCAGGGAGCATGAAGCACGGAGCAAAACGAGCATCCTCGTTACGACGCTCGCCCTCGTTACGACGCTCCCGCGTCGTAACGAGACTGATGGACGCTCTGCGTCCGCGTGGTTGCTCGATAGTTCGGCCATTGCAAACTCGCTTGCGAGGCCGCGGAGCGGCCGACAGTGCGTTCCCACGCGGAGCGTGGGAACGAGGCTATTTGCCATCGCCAAACGGGGCCGTCAGCCACTTGAAGTGGTTCGGCGGTTCGTCGGGCAGGCTCTTGATTTCTTCCAGCCGCGCGGCGGCCCGCGGCGCGAAAGAGGACTTGGAGTATTTATCCAGCACCGCTTTGTAGTACTCGCGGGCGGCGCGATATTCGGCCTTATTATCGTAGTATTGCGCCACCGCCCATTCCCGTTCGGCACGCTGCTCAACCATCATGGCAACTGTTTGCCGGACCCGCTGCTCTTCAGGTCCAAGCTGGCCGGGGAACTGCTTCAGCGTCTGATCGGCGATCTCCTGCGCATCCTTCAGCGGCACGACCGAGTAGAGCGGCCCTTGATAGATCCGCAGCCGCGCCTGAATTTCCAACAGATGGGCGTCCTTCTGGTACTTGCTCTTGGGATGGTTCTGGCGGAGCATTTTGTAATGGTCGGCCGCGTCTTCCCATTCGCCGCGGCGGAAATGGGCGTTTGCCACGCGGAACAACGCCGCGTCGGCCAGGGGGCCGGTCGGATCGTGCGTCCACACCAGTGAATAACACGCCAGCGCGTTGCCAATCGTGTCGAATAGCGGCTGCGTCTTATCGGTCATGTTGGGCGTCATCGGCCAACTGTGCGACTTCAAGTCGAGCTGTTCCCAGAAGGTGCCGATGGCGAACAGCCGGGCGACGACCGTGTCGAGGTAACGGGTATTGTCGTGCGCCTTCAAGAGATTCGTATACGTATCTTGTGCCGTGCCGTAGTGGTCCGAGAAAAAGTACGACTCGCCCATGAGAAACATGGCGTCCTCTTCCATCGTCGATTCGGGCCAGCGCCAGGTGGCCGTGTAGAACTCCTTGGCCGCCTCTTCGTACTTCTTGTTGCGGAACAGGGCTTGCCCACGCTCGTAGGCCTCGTTGGCCAGCTTTTCATCCGGACCCCAGCCGACCGCCTCTTTTACCTTCTTCCAGGTGTAATCGGGCGCCAGGTGGGAAATGTCCCACTCGTCGTCGTCATCCGACTTCTTGGCGGACGCTGGCGCAACGACGATGGGCTCCGACGGCGCGGGCCGAGCGTATCCCGGCGGCGGCCCTACCTGCCCGCCGGGCACGTCGTAGGGCGAGGTGACGGAAGTTGGTCCGGGGACTTGCATCGTACCAGGCGTGGGACCCTGCATCGGGCCGGGCATGTTGCCGTATGACGGCGGCATATCGCCCGTGCTGCCGGCTTGCATGACATTGGGATCATAATAATGCGTCGTCACCGTGGCGGGCTGGCCGTTGCCGCCAGCCGGCGCATTTCCGGCCGGAGCATTAGCCGGCTGCGAGCCATAGCTGGCCGCTGGCGTATACGGCGGAGCATAAGTGCCCTGCGGATTTACCGACCGCGACGCCGGCGCCGGCACACACCCGGCAAGAAAACCAAGGGCAAGCAGTGCGATCGCGCTTGCGAATGTCCGGCAATGTTTGATTCGTGACATAGGCAACATCCTTGTTACGCAGTTACACGGCCTTGTGTACGCAATTGTCAGTTCTCAGTTGTCAGCACTCGGTACTGATTACTGCGTACTCTGTACTGCCCACTCTCTACTCTCCACTCTCCACTTCCCACTCCCCGCCCTCAACTCCAAAACTCTCGCAAATAGTCGTACATCTTCGGTTTCCGTCCCACGAGGTGCGCGATGTAGTGGTTCAATACGCCTCGCAGCTCGCCCAACGTGCGGGGATCGATTTCCATCCGCCGCCAGGTTTGGCTCTCCATGTCGGCGAGCTGCGCCATCGTTTGCAGCACGCCCGCACTGACCGAAACCACTTTGCTCTTGCCCTGCCGGCATTCCCGGCAGAGCACGCCGCCGTGGATGCCGCCGAAAGCGATCCGTCCTGTCATTTCGATCGTCTTGCCGCATTCGGCACATTCTCGCAGCGCCGGGGCGTGGCCCACATACTCCAGCGCGCCGAGTTCGAAGCGCGGCAGCCGCCGGTGGACCACATCGCCCGCCGCCAGCGCGGCGAGCGTTTCATCGGCCAGCTCGAAAAGTTCGGGATGAGGATCGTTGTCGTCGGTCAAATCGCCGAGCAATTCCGCGATATAGTAGCCGGCATACAGCCCGCGGAGGTTCGCCGCGCTGGGCCGGAACCGCCGCACGAGCCGGGCTTCGGTCACCAGGTCGAGGGCCTCGGACGATTTGTGGAGGAAGACTATTCGACAATGGGTGAGCACGTCAAGAGCAGACTCGAAGGGGTTCTTGAGCCGTCTGGCCCCCTTGGCCAAAGCGCCGATCTTGCCGAATTCCCGCGTAAAGAGCGAAACCACCAGGCTCGTTTCGCTGAAATCGGTGACGCGGAGCACCAAAGCGCTGGCTTTTTCGGAAGGCATCGGGCGAGCGGGTATCGGCGGTAAGTTGCGAATCGTACGGAGAGGGTATCTTACGCTTCGTTTAACCCGGAGCCAACGGCGACGGCCGATCGCGCCGGAAGCCGGAAAAGGTCGAAGGTCGAAAATCAAATGTCGAAACAATGTCGAAGCCCGAAGCCCGAACGATCCTTCGTCATTTGCCTATCGTCATTCGCTCGACATTCGGCCTTCGGCATTTCCGCTTCCTTCCCGCGGGGTTGCGGACGCGGCGCCGTCAAACGGCGGCGGGAAAAAAGACAGGGGCGGCCGAAGTTGAATGAATTCGTCTCGCAAACATACTGGCGAAGCCGCATAAGAGTAGCTATAATGGCGGGCAGTCGGCTATCTCCCCCCGGCGGGGCAACGCGGGAGAGAACGAAAGTCACGGAATGAAGTACCTTGCGTTGTCCCTCGCCATATCTATTGCTCTTTGCGCCAGGAGGGCCAACTCGCAAACTCTCACTACGCTCGTCCAATTTACCGGTAGCGGCGGCACGGCTAGCGGCTGGAATCCCGCTGCCAGCTTGATCGCTATCGGCGGCACGCTTTACGGCATGACGGGCAGAGGCGGCGACATCGCCCGCGGCAACATTTTCAGCGTCGGCATGGATGGCACGAACTACCAGAACCTGGTTTCCTTTACCGGCAACGGCGGCACGGCGAGCGGCGTGTATCCCTGGGGCAGCTTAATCGCCGTCGGCGGCACGCTTTACGGCATGACGTACGGAGGCGGCAGCAACGGCTGGGGCAACGTCTTCGGCGTCGGCACGAACGGCACGAACTACCAGGACCTGTTTTCTTTCACCGGCCCCGGCACGGCCAGCGGTTACGGTCCCTGGCGCAACTTAATCGCCATCGACGGCACGCTCTACGGCATGGCGTCCGCAGGCGGCGTCAACAACTTCGGCTCAATCTTCAGCCTCGGCACGAATGGCACGAACTTCCAGAACGTGCATACTTTCAATGGCAGTGCGTATCCCGATGGCAGCTTGATCGCCAGCGGTGGCACGCTTTACGGCATGACGCAAGGCGACGGCGGGAGCGGCGTCGGGACCGTCTTCAGCGTCGGGACGAACGGCACGAACTTCCAGAGCCTGGTTTCTTTCAACCGCTCCAACGGCGCGTTCCCCTTTGGCAGCTTGATCGCCAGCGGCAGCACGCTTTTCGGCATGACGTGGGAAGGAGGTGCCAACCGCGACGGGAACGTCTTCAGCATCGGCACGAACGGCGCGAATTTCAAGAACCTGCTTTCCTTCACCGGCACTGGCGGCGCGGCCAACGGCTGGCTTCCCAATGGCAGCTTGATCCTTTCCGGCACTTCGCTGTATGGGATGATTGAGCAGGGCGGCGTGGAGGGCGGGGGAAACATCTTCAGCGTAGGAATTGACGGCTCCGCGTATAAAGACCTCTACGACTTCACCGGCGGTGCCGACGGCGGCCACCCGGAAGGCGACTTGCTGCTCAACGGCGGCACGCTATTCGGCATGACGTACCAAGGCGGCAACCTGTCGCTAACGTACGACAACGGGGATATAGGGGCTGGAACCATCTTCGCGTTCACGTTGCCCACGCCCACGCCCGAACCGGGCACGCTGGCGCTCGTCGGCTGCGGCGCGGCCTCGCTGATTGCGTATCGCTGGCGGCGGCGTGCCCCGAAGGGGCGTCGTTTTACCCAGCGAAGGGCATCGCCCTGGTAACGGTTGCCGATTCCATCTTGCGCCCCGCCGGGCCAACGGCCCAACCATTTGCCTTCCAGGATAAAGGTTGGCCCGTTGGGCCGGAAACGATCGCACCTCGCATATCCTCTTTCCAGGGGTGCGCGCTTCGCTGGATAAACGGCTGGGCCTTCGGCCCGCAAAACGGCTCGACGAGCAGATTGCCATGAAGCTGGCGTACGCCATCTTTGCTCGCTACAGATATTAACCACAAAGGCCACAAGGAGCACAAAGAAAAGCAATCTTCTTTGTTTCCTTCGTGCTCTTCGTGGTTAATATTCTTTTCCCGCATATTCCTTCCCCCAAGAAAACTTCTCGCGCAAGGCGCAAAGCTCGCCAAGGACCGCCGCAAAACCTCTTCCTTTGCGAGCTTTGCGGCTTTGCGTGAAAACCTTCCTCGCTCGGATGCCGCGCGATCGGCATGATAACGGGCGGTTGTGCTAGGCGGGGGGTCGGCAGCGAGGCGTCAAGAAATCCGGAAATTCCGGCGGAACCGGGGAATAATTTCGGGGGTTAAAGCGTCTATATATACAGAAGAATAGAAGTGTTATCATAAGATCACATACGGAGGCATGACCCAGTCCCGAAGGGACGACAGACAATAGCCAGGGGCGAAAGCCCCTGGAATGCGTACGGAAAGGCCCGCAAAAGCCCCGAAGGGGCGAAAGCGATTCTGTCGCCGCTCCGCGGCTACGTACCCTATCGACGAGTTTCCCAAGGGCTCACGCCCTTGGCTATTGACTGTCGCCGCTCCGCGGCTTATCACGACCGTTTCACCGCGAACCCACCAAAGGAAGAGGCCACACGCGCATGCGAAAAACCCACAAGACGTATTCCTGATCGAGGTCTGACCGGGTCCTGATCGCGTTCTGATCCACGCCTGATCGAGGTCTGATCCGCAAAACCCCCGAATTTCCCGACGAAAACGAACGAAATGAAGACGCGAAAAATTTCCGTGTTCCTGACATGGCTCCGCAGCGCTCCGACGGCGAGTCCCATCCCATCGAAGTGCGTAATCGCCGTTGACTGAAAAACCCGGTTTACCTAAACTACCACGCCGGCGGACGGCGAGAAAGGTAGCAGGCACGCTCCGCGTGCCGTCCGCCCGAAGCTGCAAGCTTTGGCAAACAAACAAAAACAAGCGCAAGGCGCCGACGGCGCTCGGCGGACGGCATTCGGAGAATGCCTGCTACTATATGATGACCAACGACCCACAACTCGGCCTAAGCAAACGTGCCCATTGGGCTGGCGGCGATAAGCTGATTAGCCGCCTGATGACCGAAGCCCTGGCGCGACCGGACATCGTCTCGCTGGCGGCCGGATTTGTCGATCAACAGACGCTGCCGGTCGAGGCGACGCGGGCGGCGACCGAGGCAGTCTGGTCCGATCCGGCCCGTGCCCGTGCGGCACTGCAATATGGGACTACGATTGGACATGTTCCGCTCCGCGCGGCGATCTTAGAGCGAATGGCTGCCGCGGACGGGGCCGCGATGCGCCAAAAGCCGGCGCTTGATCAAGTCGTCGTCACGGCCGGCAGCAATCAGCTATTGCACCTCGTGGCCGATACACTGCTCGATCCGGGCGACATTGTGCTCTCGGCATCGCCGAGCTACTTCGTCTTCCTGGCAACGCTGGCAAACGTCGGCGCGCGGACGATTGGTGTCGCCACCGACGAGCAAGGCATCGTGCCCGAAGCCCTCGAAGAGGAATTGGCCCGCCGCGAGAAAGCCGGCGAGCTCGCCCGCGTGAAGGCGATCTATGTCGTCAGTTACTACGATAACCCGATGGGCGTGACGACATCGCTCGCCCGCCGGCACCGGCTGATTGAGATTGCCCGGCGATGGTCGCGCGAGAATACGATTTACGTGATCGAAGACGCCGCCTATCGCGAGTTGCGATACTATGGCGATGATGTGTCAAGCTTGCTTGCGCTCGACGAAAGTGAGCAAGTCATTCACGCCGGGACTTTTTCAAAACCCTATTCGCCGGGCCTTCGCGTCGGCTGGGGCATCTTGCCGCGGAAGCTAGTGGAACCGGTCTTGGCGCAGAAGGGCAACGTCGATTTCGGCTCGCCGCATTTCAGTCAAGTGCTGATCGCCACCGCAATGGAGCTGGGCCTGTTCGATCGCCACGTTGCGGGCATCCGCGAAAGTTATTGCCGCAAGCTCGATGCAACGCTGGAAGCAGCCGACGCGGAACTCGCGCCGCTGGGCGTGACATGGATTCAGCCCCTCGGCGGGCTTTATCTCTGGCTCAAGCTGCCTGCAACGTTCGACACGGGCATCGACGGCCCATTATTCAAGCGCGCGGCGGCCGACGGCGTGCTCTACGTGCCGGGCGAATGTTGTTATCCGCTGGAAGGCTGCCCACGGAGGCGCGACACGCTACGGCTCAGCTTCGGCGTCCCGTCCATCGAGGAAATCCGCCGCGGCGTGAAGTCGCTGGCGAGAGCAATAAAGACCAATGTTCAAGGTTCAATGTTCAATGAACAACACTCAGCGAACATTGAACATTGAATCTTTAACATTGAACATTCAACTATGACGATCATCGACCGCTACCTGCTCCGCCAGTTCGCGCAGAACTTCATCGTCTGCTTCGTCAGCTTGACGGGCGTGTACGTGGTCTTCGATGCGTTCGGCCATCTTGAAGACTTCTTGCAATTCGCCAAGGGCGCCGACTTGCTCAAGGCGATGGCCGCCTACTATGGCTACCAGTCGCTATTCTTTTTCGACCGCATTAGCCCGCTATTGGTGTTGATGTCGGCGATGTTCACGATGGCCTGGATCCAGCGGCATCAGGAATTGACGGCCCTCATGGCGGCCGGCATATCTCGGATTCGCGTGGTGATGCCCGTGCTGGCCGCGGCGGCGACGGTCACTTTTTTGGCCGTCATTAACCGTGAAATGGTGATTCCCAAAATAAAAGACCAGCTCGCCAAGCGGCCGTCGAGCCTGAAGGGCAACGTCATTGAGGAGTTGGATCCGCAGTACGACGAGGCGACCAGCATTCTTATATGCGGCCACAATCTCATTCTCGACCAAAAGAAGATCGAACAGCCCGAGTTTGTCCTATTGCACACTGGGGAATCGCTGCGAGCGTATGGAAAATCGTGGACCGCGGCGACGGCGCGCTTCCTGCCGGCGGCGGAATCGCATCCGGCGGGCTATATGCTGGAAGATGTCGTCGAGCCCAAGGGCGTGGCGCAGCGGGCATCGCTCCTGCAGGACGGGCGGCCGATTCTGATGACGCCCCGCGACAATCCCGCGTGGTTAAAGCCCAATCAGGCCTTCGTTGCAAGCGACGTGACGATCGACGAGCTGACGCCCGAAATGAAGATGCGGTGGTTTGCCTCGACCGGCGAGTTGATTTGGAGCCTGAAGCACCGCATGCTCTACTTCAGTCCCGAAGTCCGCGTGATGATTCATTCACGGATCTTGCAGCCATTCTTGGATTTGACGCTCTTATTCCTCGGGCTGCCGCTGGTGGTGGCGCGCGACAACCGCAACGTCTTCGTGGCGATTGGGATGTGCATTGGCCTCGTGGCGCTGTTTTTTATCGTCGCGATCGGCTGCCAGAAACTTGGAGAAAACATGCTGATCAGCCCCGCGTTGGCGGCCTGGGCGCCGCTGATGATTTTTGTGCCGGCAGCGGTCGGGATGAGCGCGGCGATGTGGGAACGCTAGATGAAGTTCAACAGCGTCATCTTCAGTAGCGACGCCGTCGTCTGAAGCGTGGCTTGATAAGAGATCTGAGCGGCCGTGTACTGCGAGACGGCCGATGCCATGTCCGTATCGTAGGAGTTCGACATGACCGCTTTCAGGTTGAGTTCCTCGTTGTCGATTTGCGTGCTGACCGTGCTTATTGATTGTTCGCGGGCGCCCAGCTCGGTGCGGGCATTCCCAAGGTTTTGCACACTGTTGGTCAAGAGCCCCATCGCGCGTTGGATGCCTGCGTTGTCGTTGCTCTGAAAGGCGGCGTTGAGCTTGATCAGGGCGTTGAAAATGCTGCCGGTCTCTTGCGGATTGACGTCGCTCCCGGCCAGCGCGATCGATTGGCCGCCCGACATTTGCGCCATCTGCGGCTGCACGACGCCACTGCCGTCATTGGTTGGATCGTTTGACGTATCGAGCGTCGCTGTGAAGGCCGCGCTGGCCGCGGGATCGTTCTGCAATGCGGCGATGACGTTATTGGCCGTGGTCTGCGGCGAGATTTGGAATGTGAGCGTTTTGGCGACCGGGTCATACGTTGCGGTCTCGTTGCCCTGCGTGATGCCGGCATTCGTTTGCAAGATGACCTGCACGTTCCCTGCCGTGCCTCCGTTGACGGCCTGGAACAACAATTCGCTGTTGGGGCCGGAACTTACGGACGCCTCAGCGGCAGGCGCGGCGGCGGCTTGCGATGAGGTCTGGCCCGACGGCACGAGCCCAAGATCAACCGCAGCCGAGCTCTGCGGATTGGCCGTGACGACGATCGGTCCGTGCGTCGAGTCGGTATCGGTCAACACGATGCCATTGCCGGTCGCGGCGAGCTGCGCGTGAAATGTCGCTCCGGCCGCTTGGGCCGCCGTGTTGATGGATTGCAATACGTCGCCGACGGTCGCATCGCCCGCGACACTCACGGCGACTTGCACTGTGGTTGGCGGCGCACCGGGCAGCGTCTGCGATATGGTGAAATCGTTCCCGCCGGGCGTCGCCGTGTTTAGGCCGACGCCCTGCCCATAGTTCAGTTGCGAGACTTGCGTGGTGGAAGTAAACGTGCGAATGCCGAGCTGCGCGGCCGTCGTGCCGCCGTTTTCACCGATGGAGAAACTGCTGCCGCTAATCCGCGAACGGACATCGATGCCGGTTTTGGCGCTATTGATCTCGGCGTCCAGTCCCGCGCCGGAACCATTGATGCTATTCAACAGTTCCTGGACGGTCTTGTCTCCGCTTACATCGACCGTGTATGTCTTGCCCTCGCTGACGATCTGCAAACCCGACGCGTCAAAAGTGCTGCCGCTTCCGCCCGACGTTGTCGCTACCGCGGGCAATGCCATGAGCGGCTGCGGCACGCCGCCGTTCTGGCCGGCCGGATCGAGACTGGCCGTAAAAGGCAGCCCCGCGGCGCTATTGATCGCATTGACGATTTGCGTCGCGTTGCTGGCCGAAACGGCCGATGTCGAGGTATGCACCGTCAAGGTGCCCGGCGTGCCCGGATTTCCGCCGGTAGCAGGCGCTCCCGCCGCGAAGGATGCCGATTCTTGTCCCGCCGACGGCGCGTCGGCGACAAATTGGACCATCACGCCGTTCAACACATTTCCGGAGGCGTCCACAGTTCCGGAAGTATTGGCCTGCAAGATGATATCGCTATTCACCTGGCCGAAGCGGATATATGCGGATGCTTTCGTGCCAAAGAGATCGCCCAGCACGGAGCCGGGCGTAACCTGCGGGCTGAGGCTCTGTCCGGCAATTGGGCCGGCGCCCGTGCCCGAAGTGTTTAGGATTCCCAAGTCGTGCGCGGTGCTGTTGCCGTTGACTTCTTGAACCGTCAAGGTAGTCGCCGGTCGGAAATGCCGGATCAGGTTGCAGGCTGATGGTTAGACCGCCAAACGCTACTTCCGCGTCGACAGTGCGTCCCGCGGGCGGGTTTTGTTCAATGAGTTGTGCCACGTCGCCTAACGTGCTGGCCGAGCGAAGATCGACGACGCTCGTGCTGTGGCCGTCGGAGATGGCGATGCTGCCCGCGGCCACGCCTCGTCCGCCGTTAAGCTGCGACAACGGAGTGCTCGATGTTACCGCTGGCGTCAATGTCGCGCCTTGGATCGGCTGCGACATCGCTCCGAACGCCTGATCGCCGGTAATGCCCGTATCGAAGAGCTGGTTCAGGTCGATATAAGTCTGCGGCGACGCACTGCTGCCAGAGTAAACCACGTTGCCGGCTGGCGTCGATGGAAAACGGCGGCGTGGAGGTGTCGTTTCCGCCGAAGAGCTGCCGGCCCGGCAATCTGCTGGTTGCCCTGCGTGACCAGCGCCTGGACCGCCTGCTGGATTTGCTGGATGACGGCCTGCCGCTGGGCGGGGCTGGCGGTCGTGCCAACGGCGCTCAGCGCGGTGGATTGGATCGAGGTGAGCAGGTTGGAAACGCTGGTGAGGGTCGAGTCCGTCTGATTGAGATAGGACTGCGTCGTCGAAATGTTCGACTTCATCTGGTCCTTGCGCTCCAGCAGGCTCTGGATGCCTCTCAACCTGGATCGCGACGGGCGTGTTTTCGCTTGGCAGTTGGAACTGGTGCCCGGTGCTGAGCTCCAACTCCAGTTGGTACATGGTCGACTGGCCGGAGTTCAGTTGATTGATCAACTGGCTGCGGACGAACTCGCTGCTGATGCCCGAGGACGGAATGCCGGTGATGGAGATGCTCATAGCTTGTCAATCGGCCGGGCCATTTACAATTGAGTCAGCAAGGTCAGCAAGCTGCTCAGGACGGAGATATAACGCGCCGAGGCCTGGTAGGCCTGCTGGTAGCCCAACATGCTCACGACTTCGTCATCGAGGTTCACACCGCTGGCCGCGGTTTCCTTGCCGGCCAGCGTTGACTGCACGGTGTCGGCGGCGTCGGAGGCGGCCTTGGCATTCGCGGACGATTGAGCCACGTTCGACGTCACGGCGTTGTAGAGCATCTGCAGCGAGTCGCCGTTTTGCGTGGTGAGCGGCTGCGTAAGGAAACTGGCCAAAGTCTGGGCATTGTTCGTATCGGCGGCGACGCCGCCGCTGCTGGCGGCGAACTTCGTGGGGTCGCTCAAGAGCGTGCCGTTGACCGCCAACGTATCGGCCTGCGAGCCGGTGAAAAACGTGTTGATGCCTAGCGCGGCCAGCGTGCCGCTCGTGTCGTTGCCGAAGGCGAACTGAGTATTGGCGTTGGTCGCTGAAATGTTCAGACTCCCGTTGACCACTTGCGCGTGAATGCCGCTGATGTTATTGATTTCGGCGGCAAGGCTGTTGAGTGTCGTCGTGTGTCCCGGTCCGAGCAGCGCGTACCGGAACGGTTGTTGTCGTGCTGGCTTTGGTTTGCTGGTTCGTGACGGTTAATTGAAACGACCCGTTGATCGGCGTGAAGGTGAGTCCCGCCTGATCGAGCGACGTGTCGGCCGATCGCACAGTCTCGGTGCCGCTAACCTGCGAATAGCCCGTCAATCCTTGTCCGCCCGAATAGACCTTGTTGAACTCATTCGCCAACGTGCCGGCAAACGCATTCAGTTGGTCCTGGAATCCGCCAAGCACCTGGTCGCGCGAAGTGAGCAGACCGCGAAGTTGGCCGGTAGCCGGATCGAGGACCGCGTTCGAGCCATTGACCGAGAGCGTCGAAATGGTCATTCCGCGATCGGTGGAATAGCTTACATTGACCTTCTGTGCCGTGCCCTCATTGACCAGGCTGTTGCCGCCGATATTGATGTCTACCGAGCCGTCGGATTCGGTGTTCGCCTGGATGCCGATCAGTTTGGACAAGTTGCCGACAGCCTCGTTCCGCTGGTCGGTGAGGCCCACCGCGGCGCTGGCCCCCAGCCCGCCGCCGGTCATTTGCGATATTTTGATATTCAGTTGGGCGATTTGCGATGTGAGCGAGTTGATGTTGGCAGCCATGCCGCTGATCTGGCTGTCGACCGATGACCGCAATTGCACGGTCTGGCTTGCCATGCTTTGGACCGTGTTGGCCAACGATTGACCTTGCAACACCGTGGCTTGGCGTACCGACGGGTCTTGCGGCGAGTTCAGCACATTCGCTATCGACGAAAAGAAGCTGTTCATGGCGCTGGTCAGGTTCGACCCGCTGTTCGGCGCCCCGACGATGCTTTCCAGTTGGCTGTAGGTCTGCTGGACGGAGTCGGCGTTAGCCTGATCGGAATTGGCGCTTCGAAGTTGCGTTTCCAAAAACGTGTTGATCTGCTGGGTGATCGACTGGACGAGAACTCCGGTTCCCTCGTTCAACGACCCATGAGTCTGAGTCGGGCCGGGCACGAAGTTCGTCAATTCGCGCAGATAGCCGGGCGTATTGGCATTGGCGATGTTCTGCCCCACGACTTGCAGAGCGATATCATTCGCCTGCAAGGCGCCGCTGGCCATCTGGATGGAACCGAAGAGCGACATGTTGGAGTTCCGCCTTTAGGCGGCAGTTGAGCGTATGCGCGGCGGCCTTTAAGGGGCAATGATCCTCCTTCCTCTTAAACTCGGCAAAACCGCCACGCCAATTGCGTCAAACTTTAGCGATTTTGCCGACGGTGCTCGTAGTACCGCCTTTAGGCGGCGTTGGACTCCCGGCTTTAGCCGGCCGCGAAAAACAGCCGCCGGAAGGCGGAACTCCAGCGCCGCTTGACAATCGACCGTCAACTCCCCACGATGGATGTCCTGGAATTGCCTCGAATCGAATACCGAACTGGAAGCCGCCATGAACGTCCGCTATTGCCGTTCCGCGCTATCGATCGCTTTTTTTTTCGCCGTCGCCGCCTTCACCGCTGTCCGCGCCGACGCGGCCCAAGAGGCCACGATTGACGTGGCCGCGGACAAGCCCGGCGCGGCCATCAGCCCCATGCTCTACGGCCTGATGACCGAGGAAATCAACCACTCTTACGATGGCGGGTTGTATGCCGAGTTGATACGCAATCGAGACTTCAAGGAGGCGGACAAGAATGATCCGACGAAGCCGGCATGGTGGTTCCTTGTCGCGTCGCATAGTGCCGCCGCAACGATGTCGCTGGACCGGCAAGATCCTGTTAACGCCCTCGGTCTGCCCGTGAGTTTGAGATTAGAAGCCAAATCGCTCCCCGATCGCGGCGTCTTCGGCGTGGTCAACAAAGGCTTTTGGGGCATTCCGTTGCAGCCGGCAACCAAGTACGTTGCGTCTTTCTATGCCCGCGGCGAAAAGGGCTTTACCGGCCGATTGCGGTTGGTTTTGGACTATTCGGGTCCGCCGCCGAGTTCGAATCCAAATGCCACGCCTGTTAAGTGGGAGCCGGTGACAATTAGTGAGAAATGGAAGAAGTATACCTTAACGCTGCAAACCGGCGCAGATTTTGCAGCCGCTCTGAACGGCCAGTTGGAGATCACTTCCGACAAGCCCGGCACGTTCTGGCTGAGCGAGGTTTCCCTCTTTCCTCCGACCTACAAGAATCGTGCCAACGGCAACCGTGTCGATCTCATGGAGAAGATGGCCGAAATGCATCCGGCGTTCCTCCGCTTCCCCGGCGGCAATTACCTGGAAGGCAACACGATCGCCGAGCGCTTCGACTGGAAGAAAACCATTGGCCCCATCGAAAACCGGCCCGGACACCGCTGTTGCTGGGGTTATCCGTCAAGCGATGGCTTCGGCCTGCTGGAGTTTCTTTACTGGTGCGAAGACCTGAACATGGAGCCGGTTTTGGCCGTCTACGCGGGCTATTCGCTGCACCAAGAACACGTCGAAAAGCCGGAGGAGCTAAAGCCGTTCATTCAGGACGCGCTAGACGAGATCGAGTTCGTCAGCGGCGCTGCGGACACTACATGGGGTCGCAAACGTGCCGAATTGGGCCATGCGGCGCCCTTTAAGCTCCGTTATGTCGAGATCGGTAACGAGGACTCGTTCGACCGCTCGCATAGCTACGACAGCCGCTTCGCCCAATTCCATGACGCCATCAAGGCTAAGTATTCGCAATTGCAACTGATTGCCACGACGAAGGTCAACAGCCGCCGGCCGGACGTGATGGACGACCACTATTACCGCTCGGCTGCCGAAATGCAACGGGACGCCCATCACTACGACAAGATCGATCGCAAAGGGCCGAAGATTTTCGTCGGCGAATGGGCCACTAAGGAAGGCCAGCCGACGCCCACGCTCAACGCCGCCCTGGGCGACGCCGCCTGGATGACCGGCATGGAGCGCAACTCGGACTTGATCCTGATTTCCTGCTACGCGCCGCTGTTTGTAAACGTCAATCGAGGAGCCAGCCAGTGGAGCACGAACCTCATCGGCTATGACTCGCTGACGAGCTTCGGCTCGCCAGCCTATTACGCCCAGGTGATGTTCGCCCAGAATCGCGGTGACGTGGTGTTGCCCGTGAAAATCGATGCCACGAAGATTCCGCCAATGACGGTCACTCCGAGGCCACGACGAGGGCGCCCTGCTTCCGGCCCAGTGAGCGTGTATCCGCTTTACGCCACAGCCAGCCGCGATAAGACCAGTGGAGACTTAATCCTAAAGCTCGTCAACATTATCGACGAACCGATCGACGCAAAGATCAACATTGCCGGCAGTGAGAGGATTGCTGCGCGGGCAAAGGTTCTCGTCTTGGCCGGCGATCGGTCGGACCAAAACAGCATTAACGAGCCGACGAAGGTAGCTCCCCGCGAAGAAACGATTTCCAACGCTGGCTCCGCGTTTACCCACACCCTGCCCGCTCGTTCGATCACGGTATTGCGGCTGAAGGCAGGGTGAACATCACATGCCCGCCAAAATCCAAGGCATCTTTACCCCAAATATCGTCCCGCTGGACGACGATGGCCGCATCAACGAGCCGGAATTGCGGCGGTTTGTCGATTGGCTGATCGCCAGCGGCATCCACGGGCTCTTCCCTAACGGCTCGACGGGCGAGTTCGTCCGCTTCACGCCGGACGAACGCCGGCGGATCGTCCAGATCGTCTGTGAGCATGCCGCCGGCCGCGTGCCCGTGCTCGCCGGCGCGGCCGAGGCCAACGTCCGCGAAACGCTTGCCGCGTGCGAAGCCTATGCCGGCTTCGGCGCTCGGGCGGTGGCCATCGTCTCGCCGTTTTACTACAGGCTCTCGCCCGAAGCCGTTTTTGCCTATTTCCGCGAGATCGCCGAGAACAGCCCGATCGACGTGACGCTTTATAACATCCCAATCTTCGCCAGCCCAATTGACATTGGCACGGTCCGCCGCTTGGCCGAATATCCGCGAGTCGTGGGCATTAAAGATTCGTCGGGCGACCTGGCCTTCATGATGCGAATGATCGCCGCGATTCGGCCAAGCCGGCCCGACTTCAGTTTCCTAAACGGCTGGGAGGCCGTGCTCGTGCCGTCGCTTATCGTCGGCTGCGACGGCGGCACTCACGGCTCGGCGAATGTGGTGCCGGAGCAGCTTTGCAAGATTTACGATTTAACTCGTAGCGGGCGGATCGAGGAGGCGATCCGCGAGCAGTATGGCGTGTTGGAGCTGTTCGACGCTTTCCTTTCTGCGAGCGATTTTCCCGACGGCATCCGCGCGGGCGTGGAGCTTCGCGGCTTCCGCGCAGGCCGCGGCCGCCAGCCACAGACCGAGAAGCACGCGGCGGAATTGGATGCGGTGAAATCGAATATAAGGCGAATTCTGGCCAATATGGGTTTATTCCACAATCTTGAAGTGTAAGGCGCCGGGGATGGACGTGCTGCAAGAGCCGAATGTGCTGCGCTTTGCAGAACTCTTCGACCACATCGACGATGTCCGCGCCTGGATCAAGGACCGCGAGCACCGCATCCGTTGGATCAACCGAACGACTTTTCTACTCTATTCGCCGGACGATCCAGCGGGCGGCGGCATCTTGGGCAAGACGGACTACGACTTGTTTCCCACGTTCCTGGCTGATCAGTATCTTTTGGATGACGAGTATGTTTTGGCCGGCAACTGCATCGTCGACCGCATCGAAATGAATCGCTTGCCCGACGGAGCGACCGTCTGGCACGTGACGAACAAGGTTCCCCTCGTGGGACGCAACGGTACGACCATCGGCACCGTCGGCATCACGCGGCCATTGGACAAGTCGGAAGCAAGCGCGACGGGGACCGAGTTCGCTCCGGTCCTGACCTACATGCGCGACTATCACGACACGCCGATCGCGAATCAGCAGTTGGCGCGGCTGGCGCATATGTCGCTGCGGACGTTCGAGCGGAAGTTTCTGAATTGTTTCCACCTCACGCCGCAGGCCTATCTCCGCAAGCTGCGGCTCCGCATGGCGAGTCATGCGTTGGTCTATACCAATGAACTGATGTCGGTTGTCGCCGCGAACTGCGGTTTTGTAGACCAAAGCCACTTCTCGCGCGAGTTCCGCCGGCATTTCGGCCAGTCTCCGCGAGAGTATCGCGACTACTATACCAAGGTTCCTGCAGGTCGCGGTAACGTGCCGCCGGCCGCGCCTTAGCTGCAACTCGCGTTCTGCCGACGGTAGTTTCAACTTGCCATATTCTGACTTCCGAACAGCGATTGGCATTCCTAGCACAAAAATTGCCGCTTTAGATCAAGACATTTTGGGCGAGTTCTGCTTGAATGCCGGAGATAACTTGGGCAGAGCCGAAACTTGAATATCTTTTCATCAATGGTTCTTGGGTTCTAGTGCCGAGGAACCGGCTTCGGCTCCATTCCGGGTTACTGGGCGAATGGGTTGCAACCTGGGGTTGCCGCTTGGTGCATCGGCTTTTCAAACATGAGGTGAGCTATGGGTTTCGGCAGTTCTACCTTGTTAGGGAGGAACCCAGTTATGTACCGAACTCCGCGGGTCGCGGGCATGGTTGTATTGACGGCTTTTGGCTCCCTAAGCTGTTTTATGCAAATGCGCGCTGGTTGCGCTGGCGACACTGGCAGCCTTCACCGGCCGCGCCGATGCAGCAATCACCATCCAGGATGCGCTCGCGACAGTTAATTACAACGCCGGGCAAACGACGAATACCCTTTCCTCAGGCACCGAAGCATATACCGTAACCAGCGGCGCCAACTACCTCGTCGTCGAATTGAACGAACTCGTGCAGACTAACGGACCTGGGACCGAAATACCGATGCTGACATGGACGACGTCATCAACTTCCGTAACCGTGGCGCCAACGATTCAAGAGGTCGCCACCAACGGATCGACGACGTTTCCGTACGCCGATATTTACTGTATCCGCTCCCCGGCTACGGGCGCAGGCACATTGTCGTTCTCGACCACCGCTCGTACGGCGGCGTTGAGTGCATTCACGCTCAACGGCGTTGATACCGGCGCTTCCCTGGTCTTCAGTGGCACCACGACGTTGACCGGCACGTCGATCTCGGTCCCCCTGAACGTCGGCACAAACGGTTCGTTCGCGGCGGTAGCCGAAGCGACGACCGTCGGCGGCAGTAATGCCTTCACCCTGTCTGCCTCCGGCGGTGCCGCCACACAACAGTGGAGCTTCTGGGACGGTAACCGAGCGGAGTTCGGCGGCGGATACGTTTCGGGCCTTGTCGTGGGGCAGGACAGCGCCACTTGGACCAACACTCTAAGCCAAGCCAATCGCAATGCGATTGCGGCCGTTGTCTTTACACCCGCACCCGTATCCGGCACGGTATGGAGCATTGCCGGCGGCGGTAGTTGGAACCTTGCGGGCAACTGGGGCGGTTCGGTCCCTACTGGCACGGCAGCGACCGCCCAGTTCGGTGCGATCAATCCGACCACATCTGCCACGGTCACGCTCGACACCGCGATTACCTTGAACACGCTGACATTTGGCAATAGCAATCAAATCACGATCGCACCCGGCAGCGGCGGAAGCTTGACTTTTGCCGGCAGTGGCAGCAACCTTCCGACCCTTGCCGTCAGTTCCGGCTCGGCCATCATTTCGGCCTCGATCAGTCTCAACGCCAACACAACTTTCGCCGTTAACAGCGGCAGGACGCTGACCATCAGTGGCAACATCGCCAATGGTATCGCCTCTTCCGGCATTACCCTTCCCGTCGCCAGCGGCACGCTCATCCTCGGCGGCAATAACAGCTACACCGGCACAACCAGCGTAGCCAGTGGGGCCCTGAATGTCACTGGCAGCCTGGGGAACACACCCGTCATCGTCACTGGCGGCGCGATCAGTCTGCAAAGCGTAGGCGCTGTCAGTCAGAATACGGTTACCGTGAGCGGCGGCGCAACCCTCGTCGAGACCGTTGGTAACGCCCTTACCGGGTTGGCCGCACTGACGGTCGGCAACAGCTCCGCGGTGACGCTCAGTCAGGCAAATAACTATTCCGGCGCCACAATGGTGAACGGAGGGTCCTTGCAAGCAGCCATTCCCGGCTCGCTCTATGGCGGAAGCTCCGCAAGCTGGACGCCGGCGAATATCACCGTTTCCGGCAACGGCATGATTGCGATCAATATTGGCGGGCCGAACGACTTTACGCCGGCGCAGGCCACCGCACTGCTTACAAATCTTTCCACCGTGAACAACAACGGGCTGAAAGCGGGCGCTCACTTCGGTTTCGACACGACCAATAGCGGCACTGCGACGGTCACGTATAGTGCGGCGATTACCGACTCGACGGGCCCGGAGGGCGGCGGCCTTGGCATTGCCAAGTTGGGAACTGGGATTCTGAGCCTCACCAGCACATCCAACAGCTACAGCGGGCCGACGCTCGTCGCCAACGGCGAATTGATCTTAGCTGGAGCGAACACGGCAATAGCAGGAACAGCGTCGACGGTTAGCGCTGTGAACACCGTCCCGGCGGGTACGACGATCTTATCCATTCGCAACTCCGCCGCCCTGGGGAGCGGCACAGCCAACAGCTCGCTTGCTCCGATCAATTTGAACGCCACGGGCGGAACACTTTCGGCTTCAATTCTTGAGATCGGCGCAAAGATCGGCACCGACCCCGGTCCGTACAACGCCGACTTTTCGTACCAGGCTGTCGCGCCCGCGAGCGATGCAACCGGCAATGCGGTTCTCCTGAATCCGCCAGCAGTGGCCGGTCCTGGGCAGATCATTCTCGGCTTTCTCGGCAACAGCAACGACGGCACCGGTTTCGCCGCCTTGACGCCTTCCACGACCTCGCCACCGCGGGTCGTAGCGCTTTATTCGACCACCGCCACCACCACCTTGCAGACTTTGATGGAGAAGACCTACTTCGGCCAGGGAAGCGGCGACCATCTAACCTTTGGATCTCCAACGTCAAACAACACGCTGGTGCTGGAGAATCCCATCGATTTCCAAGGCGGCGCCCAGCGGCGATGGGCCACAATTCGCGGAACCGGCATCGTGCCGGAGGCCGAGTTGGCGGGCGCGATTGTCAATTCTTCGACCGCCTCCACGACCAACGTCGTCAGCTTCGACGGCAATGGCGGCTTGATTTTCGACAGCCCGAACACCGCATACACTGCTACCGCGCTGCAGATAAACGGCGGGGCGGTGTATATTGCTGCCAGCGACCCGGCCGCGGCATTTACGCCCAGCGCGCTAGGAGAAGGCAATGCCGCGATCCAGGTCGGAACCAGCGTAACCGTCAATCCAACCGGCGGAACGCCCGTTCCGACAGTCCCTGGGGCTCATGTCGCCTTCATGACTTACGGACCGAACGCCGGCATTGGAAGCTTGGGGGTAACGACGAATCGGAATATCAATGTCGGTGGGAGCGACGTCACCTATGCCAGCGCGACGTTGGGCGGCATGACCTTCGACTGGACCCAGATGAACGGCAACATTTCCTTGAATGAGCCGCCCATGACACCCACGACCTTTACTGCCCGCAACGGCGGCCGCGTCGATTTCGGCGGCACGATAAGCGGCAGCGGCTCGGTCTTGGTAGGCAATGCTATCGTGGAAGGCGATTCCACCACGCCCGGAATCGCCGTGAACAACAACGGCACTATCGTCTTCTATGGCCAGAACTCCTACACCGGCTCGACGACGGTTTCCGCCGGCAAGTTATACGTCAACGGATCGATCCTCTCCTCGAGCCTGGTCACCGTCGGCGCCGGCGCAACGCTAGGTGGAACGGGCTCGATCGCTGTTCCGGTCAATGTCTCGACGGGCAGCATCCTTGAAGGCGGCCAGGCGGGCTCGGCGCGCTGACGCTCAGCAGCGTGACCTTCAACGGCGCGGCCTCGGTTTATATTGGCGGCACGCCGCCCACGGTCGGCCTTCCGGCGTTGCTGATCAACGGCACACTGAATACGAACGGCAATGCGGTGACGATCAATATCGCGTCGATCACGGGTGCCGGTAACTATGCCTTGATAAGTTGCAGCGGCGGAATTCAAACGGCCTCGTCGAACACGTTCACGCTCGGCGAACTTCCCAACCGCGCGGCTGGCACATTGTCCTTCAATAACGGCGCGAACGAGTTGGACCTGGACGTGACCTCGCTGGCCGCGTACATTCTTTGGACCGGAACTGCGAACACCAATTGGGATACGACCAGCGTCAACTGGAAGCTGCCGGGCGGGGCGAGCACGCATTACATTGATAGCCCCGGCGACACCGTCCTCTTCGATGACTCGGCGGCGCCGCATACCAGTCTGAGCATCAACGGCGCGGACGTGCATCCCAGTTCCGTAACGTTTAACAATAACGCTTCGAACTATACAATCTCCGGGACCAACGCCATTGCCGGAAGCACCGGCTTGCAACTGACTGGGATCGGCACGGTCGTTCTCTTGAATCGGAACATGTTTACGGGCGCCACATCGATCGGCGCGGGGGCTACTCTGCAATTGGGTAACGGCTCGGCCGGCAACGACGGTTCCATTTCCCAAACGAGCGGTATTACCGACAATGGCACTCTGGCCTACAAGCTTGCGGGAACACAATCGTACGGGGGCGTCATCGGTGGAACTGGATCCCTGGCTCTGCAAAGCGGGATGTTGACGCTCACCGGTTCCAACACATATAGCAATGGAACAACGGTCAACAGCGGCACGCTCCAACTGGGCGTGGGAGCGGTCAATAAAGACGGTTCGCTCGTCGGCAACATCGCCAACAACGGCGTTTTGGCCTTCAATTATTTTGGAAGTCAAACATTTGCCGGCGCCATCAGCGGTTCGGGCTCGGTGACTAAGAGCGGCTTGGGAACCGTCACGCTTGGCTCGGACAATACTTTCTCTGGTCCGACCGAACTCGCGGGCGGTGGAATGGAACTGGGCAGCCAGGGGGCTCTGCAGAACAGCATCCTCTCGATCGGGCCGTTCGCCTCGCTGACTTTCGCCGGCGGAATCAACAATTTCAGCATCGCTGGTTTGGCCGGGGGAGGCGCTATCTCCCTCACGGACGCCAACACAAGCCCGGTAGCCCTCACGATAGGCGGTAGCGGGCCGAACGCCACGTTCTCTGGCGTCATTTCGGGAATTGGCTCACTCACGCTCGCAGGCTCCAACTCGTTGGCTCTTACCGGCTCAAATAGCTACAGCGGCGGCACGACGCTTAACGGCGGCACGTTGGTTATGAACAATTCCAACAGCTTGGGAGCTACCGTCGGGCAGGTTTCGATCGGGCCGGCCACGCTGGAGATTGCCGGCATTATCGCGGACGGTCGTAATATCAATCTCGCCGATGCCGCCTCGACGATCCGGGTCGATGCGTCGCAGAGCTACAACAATACTGGAACGTTGTCCGGCGGAGGCAGTCTGACGAAGACCGGCGCAGGCATGCTGGTCCTCGGCGGCACGACCAGCGGCTTCTTCGGCTCGGCCAACGTTAAAGGCGGCACGCTGGTGGCCAACGGCCCCTTCATGAACCTGGGCACGATAACGGTCACCGCGGGCACCTTCGGCGGCAACGGGATGGCAGGCGACACCACGGTCCTCAATGGCGGCGCGATCGACGTTTCCGCCAACAACGGCAGCACACTATCTTTGTCGAGCCTGACCTTGGGTCAAAGCTCAATCGATTCTTCGACGATGAACTTCAGTACCGAAAATCCAGCGATTGCTCAGCTCGCGATCGCCAACGCACTGACTGCTAACGGCGGAAACCATTCGGTGACGGTCAACATTAGCGCTGCCGGGGCCCTGGTCGGCACCTACACGCTCGCCACATACAACAGCCTCAGCGGGACCGGCACCTCGGCGTTCGTCATTGGCTCGCAGTCCGGCTTGAGCATCCGCGACCAGGGAGCGCTCGTCGTTACCGGCACCGCGATCGACTACGTGATCACGGGTTACTACCCGATCTGGCGGGGCACTCAGGGCAGTGGATGGACGACCGCCAACAATTGGGCACGGAGCGATAATGGCGGACCGACCACTTTCTTGCCGGGCGATACCGTCGTCTTCGACGATTCGGCCGGCACCGCCGCCGGCGGCACGACGAACGTGACGATCAGCGGCACCGGCAACGTCAACGTGAGTTCGGTGACATTCAATAACAATGCCTACAATTACACGATTTCCGGTCCGTACGGCATCGCCGGCGTCGCGGCCTTGAACTTAAATGGCACGGGCAGCGTGACTCTCAGCACGTCGAATACCTATAGCGGCGGGACGAACATCAACGCAGGTTTGATGATTGCCAATAACTCCACTGGCTCCGCGACGGGTAGCGGCCCGATCAACATCAATGGCGGAACGCTGCAAATCGGCAACGGCGGCGCCACCGGCTCGGTGGGCGCCGTGCCGCTGGACAACGGCGTCCTGGTTTTCAACCGCAGTGATAGCGTTACTTTCGGCAACGTGATCAGCGGCAGCGGCTCCATTGTGCAGCATGGGCCGGGCCTGCTCACGCTCACCGCCACGAATTCGTATAGCGGCAGCACCACGGTGAACGGCGGCACGCTTGCCATCAGTACGGACGCCAATCTCGGCACTGCGCCCGCCAACTTCGACCCGGCGAACATATTCCTCAACGCCAGCACGCTGCAGTTCAGTGCGGGCAGTGGAACACCCGCGCTCGGTACTCCCACCACCTACACGATCAACGCCAACCGCGGAATTACGCTTGGACCTTCTGGCGGCACCATCAACGTCAACTTCGTGAACACCACGCAGACCTTCGATTCGGAGACCGCGGTCTTCTATGGCGGCGTAATTAGCGGCAGCGGCGGTCTGACTATTACGGGCAGCGGAGGCTGGAACGTGGCCAACCAGTCGATCGTCGATCTCAGTGGCAGTAACACGTACGCCGGCAACACGACCATCAATAATGCCATACTCGCTTTCGGCGATGCCGGCGGCCCGTATTCGAATATCCTTCCAGCCACGACGGTTTTGAACATCGTGAATAGCGGCGCATTCGTTATCGATGCCTCCACGTCGATTCAGACTGTCGCGGGCTTGACGGGCGATACATCGGCCGTGGTGGGAACTTGCAATACCGGTTCCAACATTGCCTTGATTATTGCCTCGATGGGCAACTACACCTATAACGGAATCATCGGCCCGGTAACAGTTGCCGGCAAGGTCGGCGTCAGTTCGCACATCAGCCTCGTCATGTCGGGTTCCGGAAGCGAGACCTTGACCAACGCAAATACCTATGCCGGCGGCACAACTGTCAGCAGCGGCACACTTGTGCTTGGCAATAATAATGCAATGGGCGCGGGCGGCCTGACGGCCAACGGCGGAGTTACCGACCTCCTCGGCTTCAATCCCACGGTGACGTCGCTCAGCGGCTCAGCCGGCCTGATTACCAATTACGGAGCAAGTGATTCGCTTCTGACGGTCAATCCAGGGGCGCAGACATCGGCGACAACATTCAGAGGAACGATCAGCAACGGCCCGACAAGCGAGGTCGCGCTAACGCTGAATACTTCGGGCACCGGCTCGCTCGTCCTCGTCCTCGACGGCGGCAATACCTACTCGGGGGCAACAACCATCAGCGTCAGCAGCACGCTGCAACTGGGCAACGCCGACAATAACGGAAGCATCGGCAATAGCGTCGTGACCGACAACGGGTCATTGGCCGTGAGCCGCTCGGACAGCGTCAACCTGACTTCGTTGATATCCGGTTCGCTCGGCGGCAGTGGCAAGCTGACTCTCGACGGCAGCGGCACTTTGACGTTGACCGGCACGAACTCGTATAACGGCGGGACGATCGTGAGTTCCGGCACAATGATCGTAATGAACCCCGGGGCGATCGCCGACGGAACGAGCTTGACCGTCGGCGACGCCTCGCAGTTCCCGTCGTCGGCCCCCATTGTGCCGCCGCCGGTTGCCGGCTCGGCGGTCGCGTCCGTGCCCGAACCGGGATCGCTGCTGCTTTTGGCCGCGGGTGGCGCGCTGCTGATTGTAGTTCGCAGACTTCGCCAAACTAGAAAGTAAGTTGGTATTCACCGGCTGCCGCGGCAGTCAGTTCGCATAGATACGCCTTCCTTTGTCTCTCCACTGGAGATTCCCGACTCCGGTACATCGGGCCCCGCACTGCCCGAGCGATGCGTATCACGAACTTGGACTTGCCGCGGCGGCCGGTTTTTCGAGCCTTGCCGGACGCAAGCGGACTGGCATTCTTAGCACAAAACTTGGCGTTGCTAAGCAAGACAAGCCGCCTCTTTTGTGCTTCAATCTGTCTATGAAACTGCACGTTGCCGCATTGCTGTTGTTGCCGCCCTCTCTGGCCTTGGCTGCGTCGCCGGCTGAGCCCGATCTGAAGAGAGACATGGTCCTCTGGTATCGCCAACCGGCCGCGCGCTGGAACGAGGCCATGCCGTTGGGCAATGGCATCATGGGCGCGATGGTCTTCGGCGGCGTGCGGCAGGAAAGGATCGCGCTCAACGAGAGCAGTTTCTGGTCCGGGCGTCCCCACGACTATAACGACCCCAAGGCCATTACGTACTTTCCAATAATTCGCGACCTGGTCTTCGCGGGCAAGTTTCAGGAAGCCGAGCAGATGGCCAACTCGCACTTCTGGGGCGTTCCCGCGTCGCAGCAGTGTTACGAGCCGCTGGGCGACCTGGTCCTCTCGCTCGGAGGCTCCGAGGAGCCTGTCGATTACCGCCGCGAATTGGACATGGAGACCGGCGTAGCCAAAATCACCTATCGCGACGGCGATGCGGTCATAACCCGCGAGGTTTTCGTTTCCTATCCGAACCGCGTGATGGCCGTCCGGATATCGTCCGACAAGCCGGGCAAGGTCTCGATGCGGGCCGGCTTGAAGAGCCCGTTCCCGTTCACCGTGACCGCCAAGTCCGGCAAGCTCGTTATGGACGGACATTGGCAGGGGCCAGTCGCGGGCGATTGGATTGCGCCGGTCAGCGGTGATGGGCTTCGCTTCCAGGTCGCGCTCGTGGCGCTAAACGAAGGTGGCACGTCAACGGCCGCCGAGAACCGCCTGCAAATCAGCGGGGCCACGGCCGTCACGCTCGTCGTCGCCGCCGCAACGAGTTTCATCAACTACCATGACATCAGCGGCGACCCGGCCGTCCGGTGCGAGAAGGTGCTCGCCGCCGTCGCTGACAAGGAGTACGCCGAGCTACGCAAGCGGCACGTGGCCGACTTCGCCGGGCTGATGGATCGCGTCCACCTTCGCGTGGGCAATGACTCGGCCAACAAGAAGCCGACCGACGAGAGGCTCCGGGCTGTTCGCGGTGGAGATTGGGCCGGGCCGGGCCGTGGCGCGGAATCGCCCGGGCGGACCTCTACCAGCTGTAGGCCCCGTCGATCCGAACCTGGAAGCCCTCTGCTTCCAGTTCGGCCGCTATGCCCTGATCTCGAGCAGCCGCGCCGGCGGCCAGCCGGCGAACCTCCAAGGAATTTGGAACGAGAACGTTTCGCCGCCGTGGGGAAGCAAGTACACGATCAACATCAATACGCAGATGAATTACTGGCCGGCCGAAGTCTGCAATCTGTCGGAATGTCACCAGCCGCTCTTCGACATGCTCAAGGACGCCTCGATTACCGGCGCCGAGACGGCCAAAATGTACTACGGCGCGGGCGGCTGGGTGGCCCACCACAACCTCGATCTCTGGCGCGGGACGGCGCCGGTCGATCGAGCGCAATTCGGAATGTGGCCGGTTGGCGGCGGGTGGCTCTGCCGGCACATCTGGGAGCACTTTGCCTTCACGCGCGACAAAGGTTTTCTCAAGGAATACTATCCCGTGATGCGGGGCGCTGCACAGTTTCTGCTTGAAGTGATGGTCGAAGAGCCCAAGCACCACTGGCTTGTCACCCCGTTTTCGATGTCGCCCGAACATGGTTACTACGATGCCCAAGGGCGGATGTCGTTCCTTTCTCCTTCGCCGACGCTGGACGTGGCGATCATCCGCGATCTGTTTCCGCACTGCATCGAGGCGAGCAAGATGCTGGGCGTCGATAGCGACTTCCGCCGCAGGCTGGAAACTGCGCCGACCAGGATTCCGCCCTACCGGGTCAACAGCCAGGGCAACATTCAGGAATGGATCGAAGACTGGAAACCGGGGCCGCAGGGGCATAACGTCTCGCCGCAATTTCCGTTCTTTCCGGGCGATTCGATCCAGTTGCGGCGCGATCCGCAACTCGCGGCAGCGGAGGAACATTGGATGAGCAGTCGCGGGCTAGGAGGTGGCTGGCCGGCCGCGTGGGGAATCTCGATGTGGGCACGCCTCGAGCGCGGCGACCGCGTTGGCGCCGCGCTCGACGCCTGGATTGCCCGATCGCCAGGCCCTAACATGTATAACGCCGGCGCGAACCAGTGCGACGCCACGTTCGGCTTCACCGCAGGAGTCGCCGAGGCGCTCGTGCAGAGCCACGCCAGCGAAATCAGCCTATTGCCCGCTTTGCCGAGCGGCTGGCCCGATGGCTCAGTGAGCGGGTTGCGTGCCCGCGGCGGATACGAGGTGAGCATGAAGTGGAAGAACGGGAAACTGCAATCGGCGGAGATTTGCGGCAGCCAGGTCGGCGACTGCAAATTGCGCAATGGAGAGCGGACAGCGATGAAGTCGTTCAAGCCCGGCGAAGTCATACGCGTGGACGGCAATTTGGACTCCGTTCGGTAGCCGTAGCTTGGGCCGCGTGGAAAGCGCGAAACGTATACAAAACTCAAAAGATAGGGGAGACTATGTTTGGAACACGAAATCTGTGGCTCGCTGGAAGTGTATTGTTTGTGCTCGGATTGGGCGTGGCGGCATGTGTGTTGCCGGCCAATTCCGCCCCAGCGCCGGCGGCCGTCGCAACCGCGCCCGAACCTGTTCCAGGAGCAGTCGCTGTCCCGCCATCGTCCACGGCACCTATTGACGTGCGCCTTTACGGCGCCAAGGGCGACGGCACGACCGATGACACGGCCGCCTTCCAGGCAGCGATCGAAGCCGCCAGGGCCACCAGCATGAAGGTCTACGCCCCGCGGGCCAGATACCGGTTCGCCGGCCGTCTGAACGTGCCGGCCGGAATGACGGTGGAGGGGTCGTTCGATAGCGTAACGTCGCATCCCGGCGGCGGCAGGCGGGGCCGCGGCGGCCAGGGTGGCCGTGGTGCGCCGCCCGACGGAACCATGTTCCTCGTGACGGGCGACGCCGGCAAGGAAGACGCGCCGGCCTTCATCACGTTGAACGGCAACTCGACGCTTCGCGGCGTTGCCATCCTCTACCCGGAGCAGACCATGACCGATACGCCGACGGCCTATCCGTACTCGGTGGCCATGCGCGGCAACAACCCGGCCGTGCTCGACGTGGAGTTGATCAACTCCTATGACGGCATCGATGCCTCGCGCAACCAGCGGCACCTGATCCGGAACGTGAGCGGCCAGCCGCTGCACATCGGCGTTTTCGTGGACGGCATCATGGACATCGGCCGCATGGAGAACGTGCATTTCAACCCCTGGTGGGGCGGCGGTCCGGCGGTCAGGAAGTTCATGATGGAAAACGGCGTGGCGTTCATCTTCGGCCGCAGCGACTGGGAGTACGTACTGAACACGTTCTGCTTCGGATACAATACCGGCTACAAGTTCATCCGCTCCCAGGTCTCAACCGGCAACTGCAACGGCAACTTCCTCGGCATCGGGGCCGACGATTGCTACAAGTCGGTCCTGGTTGAGGAGAGCGCTCCGTTCGCCCTGCTGATTACGAACGGCGAGTTCACCGCGTTCCACGGTCCGGACCCGACCGAGGTTGACGTGGCGGCTACCAATCGCGGGTCGGTTCGCTTTGTGAACTGCGCGTTTTGGGGCCCGGGGAACCAGATCGCGAAGATCGCCGGCGGCACGGTCGGCTTTAGCGACTGCACGTTCGTAGAGTGGGGCGGCAAAGCGAATGACCTTCCCGCCATTCAAGCCGCGGCCGGCACCGTGATTATCCGTGGCTGCGAATTCAACAAACGGGCTCCCGCCTTGACCCTGGGCGAAGGCGTCCGCCGCGCAGTCATCACGGGCAACGTGTTCTCGCTGCCGGAAGCCGATGCGGGCATCGTCAACAAGTCCGCGGGCAACGTTCAGATCGGCCTGAACTCGTTCGGGACAGCCGGCGGCGGTCCAGCCGCCCGCACGCGGCCGCGTGCGACGAATACGTCCACCGCCGGCACGGGCACGTCGGCCACAGAAGATGCGAAATAACGCTGCAAAAGGCAAAAGGCGACAAAAGTTCACAGCCCATTGCTAGGAGAAGAACCATGAAATCGCGAGAAACCTACGCCATATTGTTGGCTCTCTCCGGGCTCTTCAACTTCGCCAACAGTGGATGGTGCGCCACGGGCAAACTCCTTGCGGGTGCGGCCAAGATCAGCATTACCCCTGAAACCGACGAGCCGCTGCATGATCCGGTCTACGCTCGCAGCCTCGTGCTTGAAATCAACGGCGAGCGTCTGGCCTTCGTGGCCGTCGATTTAGGGGTCTACACTAGCGACAACGTGGAGGCGGCCTGCAAAGAGAAATACAAAACAGCCAAGGTCATTCTTTGTTCATCGCATAACCACACCGCGCCTAGCCGGCCAGGCAAAACACCCGAGACGGCTAATCTGAAGACGTTCTACGAAAACCAGATTATTAAGGTGGTGGGTGACGCGGCTTCGAACATGTCTCCTGCGCGGCTCGCGGCCGGACGCCGCAGCTTCCCGCAACTTGGCTTCAAACGGCTCATCGTACGGGATGACGGACACGCCCGCGAATCGTGGATGGGCGACGATCACTACCGCGCCATCAACCCGGAACGCATCCCTTTCGTGCCGGTCAACGAAGAAGTGGGCGTGATCCGGATCGAGGACGCTGACGGCAAGCCTCGTGCCATCATCATGAACTACGCCTGCCACGCCGACGTGGTTTGCCAGAGCTATTCGATCTCGGCCGACTATCCGGGCGCTCGCCGCGCGAAAGTGTTGATCAACGACGACATCGTCATCGCCGTCAATCCGGGCGAGCTTTTTGCGGAACTCGGCATCGCCTGGAAGAAGCAGATGCAGGCGGAAGTGGCCAACCCGTTCTACTTCGGCTATGCCTGGAGCGAAGGACAATGGCCGGGCCACGTTCCCAGCATCAAGGGCGCGGCATTGGGCGGATACGGCGGTGACCAGGGCAGGGAAATGATCGAAGTTGGCGCCGGCGAGGCCATCTTCAACAAATATCTTGAGAGCTACTACCGCCTAACGGGCCTGATGCGCGACCAGCCGGGCCCTGTAGGCTTCCGCCGCGGCGACCGCTGGATCGTCACCCCGGTGCCCGAAAACGCGCCTTCCTCTGGTTCTCATTGAACCGATGCGGTTCTCAAGTAATAGCTCCGGAATTCGCCGTCGTAGCTTGCCAAGCTCCCCGGGTAGGACTCGAACCTACGACCCAGCGGTTAACAGCCGCTTGCTCTACCAACTGAGCTACCGAGGAAAATGTCGGAATCGCTATATTAGTGAGCCCTACCCAAAATGACAAGTCCCGTCCGTTTCTTATCGGCCTATTCATTGTCCCGATCCGTATTGACGATAACGATTGTAGGAAATCTGTCTTTTATTAGGGCATGACGACAGTGCCATACCCCATCGACGGGTTGGTAATTGCACCGATTTCTCCACATTGCCGGCAATTGATGGCGGAATTCGCCCCACTTGCCCGTGACACGTGCCCTATTTCTAGCTAACATTCCGCGGCCCTAGCCGAGGTGACGCCCCGGCGGAACGATCGGATGGATCGGTGACATTACAAATCTTCAACCCTGGCACGGACGCTACGGCTGCGGATCAGCACGACGCGTTCGTGCTTCCAGCCGGCGGTGTCATCGCCGCGATTCCCAAGCTGGCCGCGCTCCGCGACGCCCGCGATGGCGAGTCCGTGGAGATCGCCCGATGGCCGAAGCGGATGGACCGCGAATCGTTCCACCGCTCGGCTTATCCGCTCATGCTCCTTTCCCGCCGCCTGGAAGACCGGCTCTTGGAATTGTTCCAGAAAGGCTACGTCAAGGGCACGGTCACGAGCAGCGCCGGCAACGAGGCCACGGCGCTGGGCATGACCATGCCGTTGCGGCCTGGCAAGGACGTCGTCTCGCTCTTGCATCGCGATTTCGTTGGCCATCTGCTCCTGGGCGCGACGCCATATCAGCTCATCTGCCAGTACATGGCCAACGAGCAGAGTCCGACCCATGCCTGCGAAGGCAATTGCCATCACGGCGACGCGGCCGCGCGGCGGTTCCCCATGATCAGCCACCTGGGCAAGATGCTGAGTGTCGTCGTGGGCGGGACCTGGGCGGCACGGAACAACGGCGAGCAAGTGTTCGGATTGACCGTCATCGGCGACGGCGGCACGAGCACCGGCGAGTTCCACGAGTCGCTGAACATCGCCTCGGTGCATAAAGTGCCGGTGCTGTTCGTCGTCGAGAACAATCACTATGCTTTTTCCACGCCGACGGCGGTGCAATACAACTGCCGCCGGCTTTCCGATCGGGCGATCGGCTACGGCATCACGGGCTGGTCGATCGACGGCCTCGATCCGTGGACCGTCTACTCGGCGGTCTGCGAGGCGATGGAGGCGATGGAAGATTCGCCCGCTCCCGTGTTGCTGGAGTGCGATACGCGGCGGCTCGGCGGCCATGCGGCGTACGACAAAGGGCATTACGTGCCGGCCGAGCTGATGGAGCAGTGGCGGCAGGACGATCCACTCGTGCTGGCGCGTCACAGCGTCGCGCGTTTTAGCGGGCTTTCCGAGCAGTCGATTCGCGAGATTGAATCGGCCGTCGATGCCGAGGTCCGCGAAGTGACTAATCAGGCGCTCGCGGTCGCCAGGCCACGCGTGCCGAGGCACTGGCCCGTACACGCCGAGGCAGCCGAGTTGGCGGACGAGGCAGTTGTACCGGTCCCCGCCGTCCATTCGCCGCGTCGTTCCGATTCCACGCACAATCTGCAAGCACTTTCCGCAAAGAACGTCAAGAATGGCGATGCGGTCAACATGGCTCTCGATTGCATTCTGGCGAGCCATCCGTCGGCCTACCTGGCGGGCATGGATGTCGGCGCCTACGGCTCGGCTTTCAAGACCTGCAAGGGCCTCATCGATCGCTACGGCCCGAGCCGAGTCATCGACATGCCGATCGCGGAGTCGAGCATTTTGGGTTTCGCCTTGGGCTCTTCGCAGACCGGCGCGGAACCGATCATTGAGTTCCAGTTTGCCGATTTCTCGACCGAGGCCGTCACGCAGCTCGGCTTGAACGCGGGAACATGGTACTTCCGCACGGGCTGCGCAGCGCCGATGTTGCTGCGGCTGCCATGCGGCGGCGGAATGACGATGGGCGCCTTCCACTCCGGCGAGTTCGAAGGGCTGTGGTCGCGCTTCCCGGGCTTGAAGCTGCTCTACCCGGCCACTTCGCAAGAGACCTACGAAGCCCTGCTTGCGGGGTTTTACGATCCAAACCCGTGCCTGGTCTTCGAGCACAAACTGCTCTACTGGAGCCGCGGCGGCGACATCGAGTTCGACGGCGATCTGGCCAAGGTCTGGCGGCCGCGACGCTATACCGAAGGCGACGATCTGACGCTTGTCGCCATCGGCGCGATGGTCCCGGCCGCGCTGGCTGCCGTCGCCCAGTCCGGCTGCTCGGTCGAAGTCTGGAACCCATTCGTGCTCCAGCCGCTGGATATCGAGCCAATCGCGGCCTCGGTATCGAAGACCGGCCGGCTGCTTGTCGTGCAAGAGTCGGGCGAGACACAGGGCCTCGGCGATCGATTGGTTTCGCTTTTGACGCGGCAATGTTTTCGTGCCCTGAAAGAGGCACCGCTCGTCGTTTCGAGCCCCGATGCGCCCGTGCCCTTTGCGCCCGAATTGGAAGCGGCTTATCGGCCGAATCAGGAAAAAATTTGCGCTGCGATTACTGCGCTTTTGGGTACTCAGCGGTCGCGGAAAGTGGCGTGAATTCGTTCCCACGCTCCGCGTGGGAATGCACTGGTTGGCCGCTCCGCGGCAAAAAATGAACGCGTAGCGTCCAAGCTCCATTACCACGCGGTGCGTGGTAACGAGGAAGATCGGTTGCGAAAAGTGGCCTAATACCTTATAACTGCGGATCATGGATGCCTCCTCGTTCCCACGCTCCGCGTGGGAATGCATTGCAGGGCCGCTCCGCGGCCACGAGGACGCAGAGCGTCCAGCCGCTCCGTTACGACGCGGAGCGTCGTAACGAGGAATAATTGCGGATCATGGATGTGGACCCCTTTCGCATGTCGCTCTACTTGCCAGCCCAAGGGGCTAGCGAGACCGAGGCGACGATCATTGAATGGCGCATTTCCGAGGGCGACCGCTTTCAGCGCGGCCAGGTGCTGGCTCAAATCGACAGCGCAAAATCGGTGTTCGACTTCGACGCGCCGTGCGCCGGCAGGGTGATACATTTGCTGCGTCAAGAAGGTGAGACCGCGCCCCTGTCCGAGCCGGTGCTGGAAATCGAGACCAGCGACCCGGTCATGCGCGACTGGATTCCGCCCGCCGCCGGTCGTGACGACGCGATCGTTCATGCGGCAACCGCGCGTGCTGCCGCACGTGCCGCCGTGCGACCGCCTTGTGGCGAGGACGTGGTGATCCAGGGTGTAGGCGGTTATCTGCCTTCCCGCGTCGTTACAAACGCCGAACTCGTTCGCGGCTTTCCCGATCTGACGGATCAATACGTTTACGATGTCACCGGCATCCGCCAGCGCCGCTGGGCGGACGACGAGGAGCGGCCCTCCGGCATGGCCTTCAAAGCGTCGCTGGAGGCTATCGGCAGCTCGGGCCTTGATACTTGCGACATCGACGCAATCATCGTGGCCACGACCACGCCCGACATGGCCATACCCTCCACGGCGGCCATGTTGCAGGAGCGACTCAGCCTGCCCACCGTGCCGGCCTTCGATCTCAATGCGGCCTGTAGCGGATGGTTGTATGCCGTGGCGACCGCACGGGGAATGATCATGTCCGGGCTCGCCCGGCACGTGTTGACTGTAGGCGTGGAGATGCAGTCGCGGCTCTTGGATGCAGCGGACCGCAACGCCTATTTCCTCTTCGCCGACGGCGCAGGGGCGGCGATCATCTCCGCCGGCGACGCGCATACCGGCGCACCGGGCCACCGCATCCGCCACGTGCAGCTCGGCGGCGACAGCCGCGGCATTGCGATGGCTCGCCGCGACGCGCCGGGCTACTTGCTGCCCAACGGCCACGGCGATCCGTGGATCCGCATCGATGGGCACGCCATGTTCCGCTTTGCCACGGAGAGTTTTTCGACGCTCATTCGCGACGCAGTCGCCAAGAGCGGCTGGCAGCCGGACGACACCCGCTGGGTGATCCCGCACCAGGCGAATAGCCGCATCTTGAAGGCGGCGGCGAAACGGAGCGGCATCCCCTTCGACCGCTTCTTCCTCAACATCGAGAACATCGGCAACACGTCCAGCGCGAGCATCCCTCTCGCCTTGACCGACGTGCAGCGGAGCCTGCGGCCGGATGACAAGCTCGTGCTCTGCTCGGTCGGCGCCGGGCTGACGACGGCGGCGATCTCGGTCGAGTGGTGAGGCCGGTCTCTGCTCCCTTCGGGAGAAAGCTGGGGTGCGGCATGGGGCGCGAAACTTGGTGTTGTGGCGGTCGTAGGTGCACATCTTGTTGTTTTGATCCGGAAAGTTTTTTTCAGCTAGTGATGGCAAAATACAAATGCGACAAAGTTGAAAACTGATATTGGAGAAAGGTCGCTGGGTCCGTTTGAATGTCGCGGTTGTCGAGACTGTGACATTCGCACGGAGGCCCAGCGATGGCTGATCATCTTACATCGGCAGAGCGGAAAATCCTATATGGCTTGCACAAGAAGGGAAAATCGAAGGCGGAGATCGCGGAGTTGATGGGACGCCACCGCAGCACGATTTATCGCGAGCTGCGCCGCAACACGGGCCAACGAGGCTATCGGCCGAAGCAGGCCCAGCGGTTGGCGGATCAACGTCGCGTGGCTTGCCGCCGTTCGCGAAAGATGGAGGACACACACCTACACCAATACGTGGAAGAAGGGCTGAAGAAATATTGGTCGCCGGATCAGATTGCCGGACGAAGTCGGCGGAAGTTCGCCCGGCAGCCGCGGCGGCGCCTGTCGCGACAAACCATTTACAACTGGATTGACGATCGCGAGCCGGCCTGGCGAGCTTGGCTGCGGCGTGGCGGCCGGCCGCCGGAAAAACGCGGCAAACTGGCCGATTGCGTCCGCATCGACGGGCGGCCCGATGTCATCAACCGCCGCCGCCGCTACGGCGACTGGGAAGCAGACACGATGGTCGGCAAGTCCCGCCACAGCGCACTGGTTACGGTGGTCGAGCGGAAAAGCGGTTTCGCCCGCATCGGGCGAGCCGACAACATGAAGGCCGACACGACACGGAAGGTGTTGACGAAGCGACTGAAGGACCTGCCCGCGGCGTTGCGTCGCAGCGTCACGTTTGACAACGGCAAGGAGTTTGCGGAACATCGACAGCTTGCTCGGAAATTGAACCTGGAGACGTATTTCGCGACGCCCTACCGGTCGTGGCAGCGCGGCACCAATGAAAACACCAACGGACTGCTGCGGCAGTTCTTTCCCAAACGCACAGACTTCTCGCGGATCAGTCACCAGGAGGTGGCCCGCGCGGAGACCTTACTCAACGAACGTCCGCGAAGACGCCTCGACTATCGAACCCCCGCCGAAGTCCTTTCCAAACGATTGTGTCGCAATTGAACCTTGACATCACTAGCTTTTGAAATCCTGTTTTCCTTTTGTTTTCTTGAGGTATCGCAACTCAGGCCTCGATCAGCCGTGGATCAGGACCCGGTCAGGAGCCGATCAGACCTCGATCAGGATTACGTCTTGTGGCTATAATCTGCACCCGTGGGAGGGAGCAAGGGACATGGAGTGGGGAGTGGGGTGTGGGGTGTGGGAAGCAATATTTTCTTGGGGAGCGCGAGAACGCGTCTCGTCCGCAAGATTCCTCGGGAAAATGGGGTGCGATAAAGCGGCGCATCGATGAACTCCTATATAGAACACGCATAGAAAGTGCATAGAAAACGCATAGGATCGCATAGAACATGTATAGAACCTCATAGAATCATTTATAAACATTAGGTAACATTAGGTAACATACTGGCGATGGCGGGCGGCGGGGCGCGCCTTGCGCAACGCGCAACGCCCCAGCGTTTTCATGCCGCTGTTGCGCTGCTAAGCTATCGTCGCAACTCCGTGCGGACAAAGTGTTTGCGGCAAAGGCGCTAAACATCTCGTTTCCTCCCTCAAAGGTTGTGGGTGTTGCGCAAGCAACGCGCAGTCGGCGAAAAGCGGATTGGTAGAACCGCTCCAAGTCCCAAGGCATTGCCGCAGTAGTATACCACAGTTTACAGATATTTGCAACACTTGGTACTGATTTGGCGCGCGAATTCGATCTAAACCCTTGCCGGCCAATGAGTTGCGCGAAACGAGAAGTGCGCTGCTGGCGCATAGGGTTTTCCGAAAAATACTTTCGTCGTCGTAAGTCCTTATGGCGTAAGGCTTATTGGAATTCAGCGACTGCGGCCAGTTTTGCGCTGTTAGAATGCTGCGCTGAAATAATCAGCGCCACCGGACATGAAGCTGACAAGGGGATGTTTGCTGTCCAACAGTTTGGGCAGGACAAGGGGACATTACTGATTTCCGGCGATGATAGCTGATAACGTATGTTGCTATACATTCCATGTTGAATTATCAGAGATGTCCCATTTTCGATTCTAGCGGGAGTTCTTTTCTTTTTCCCCGCAGTACTTCGTTACAGCGTTCACGATCCGCGTCCGGGTCGCTTCGTCGGCCAGGCAACGCTTGAGGTACTGCTTCAACTCGCCCGTATCGAACGGCTGTTGGGAGTAAAGGTCGACGATTCTCTCTTCGGCAATTTCTGGAAATCTGCTCTTCAGCCAGCCGTGCGCTATATGTTGCTGCCAGTACTTGTCGGCCTTCTGCTTTTGTACCGCGAGCGCGGCCACATACTTTGATCGCAGTGGCTCCTGTACGTATTCGGGCCCCATCTCGTTGGGCGATCCAAGATCGAAAGCCACATCCTTGCTGGTTCCGGGAAGGTCGTCGGGGTTCCAAGTCGGATCGACGGCATCGAGCAACCGCTTCCAAGCATGGAGCACGGCTTCGGCATCTTTACGTCTAAGCTGCGCGAAGTTCTCGCCTTTCGGTGCAAGACGGCGGTTCGGCGCTGGGAGCGCATAGACAGTCAACTTCAGCTCCAAATCTAGTGGAATGGCATCTCGGTTTTCCAAAGCCAAGAGCGCATATTTCCGGCCCAGCTCGTATCCCCGTTCATCTCCCCTGAAGATACATCCATTGAGCGGAGGGCAGACTTGGAGCATCAACCACCCGAAATGTTCTTTGTTCCGCCCCTTCCAGTCGCGCAAAATTCCGTCAGCAAACGTCTTGTAATCCGCAAGCGAAGGTCCGTCTGGATCTTCCCCGAGTGATTTCTAGATCGCCTTGACATTCGCAAGTGCCTTTTGAAACTCGTCGAAGTCCTTGCCGGCGCTTTCGCTGGCGGCACCCGCTACGATGCCTTCAGCAAAAACGACAACCGCGATCAAAAACGCCACAATGGCAGCTTGCAACCGAATCATAACAGCCTCCATCTTCGCAGATATAGTCATCTTGGATCGCCTATCGCGACGGTTCCTGCAGTGCATATCATATCACTCTGGACGGTAGCTTCAATGTCGATTTCAACAAGGTTCTCGCCTGCCTCAGGGCGGGACGAGGGGACATTACTGATTTCCGGCGATGGTAGCTGATAACGTATGTTGCTATGCATTCCATGTCGAATTATCAGAGATGTCCCGTTTTCGGACCTCACGCCAGGCTCCACGCCCCGTTGTTACACACAACTTATGCTCGACCCCATCCGCCTCGTGCGGATGGTGAAGGAGGTTGATCGGCTAACACCGATAATCTGCCGAAAGTGAGACCCCATCCAGCTTGTCTGGTTGGTGAATTAGGTTGCCAAGCTTGTGCCGACGGGCCAGCTTAGCGGAGCAACCTTCTTCACCCACGAGCAAGCTCGTGGGGGTCGTGTTCTCGCCTTTTATTCGTTTAGCTAGTCAACCTTGTTCACCATCCGACAAGCCGGATGGGGTCCGGAGATGTGTGAATAACAAGGGCGCCGTGCTCCTCTTCTCCCGCCTGAACCCGGTCCCATCCCGAAATTCCTGCACAGTTTCCATTTTGGGCCGCTTTCCGCGGCGGACTGCTCTCCAATATTCCGGAATTCTTTTCCAATGTATTGACACGCATTTCCGCTATGGTATAATCCGGTTCCAGTATACCGGATCAATGGAAATGAGCACGAATCGCCGCAAATCGAGCACCGCCCGCGCCAAGCCGGCAAACGCCGCCGAGGTCGTGGGCGACGTCCTCTGTAGCCGCGTCCGGGCCCTGCGCACCAAGAAGGGCTGGACGCTGGAGGAAATGTCGGCCGCGTGCGATGTCAGCCGCTCCATGCTCAGCGAAATCGAACGAGGGCGAGCGAACCCTACGCTGGCCGTGGCGTATCGCATCGCCCAGGCGTTCGGGCTGTCGTTGGACGAGCTGGTTGAGCTGCCGACGGTCACGCACCGGTTGGACGTGATCCGCGCGGATGACCAAAATTCCTATTTTCGCTCGGACCGCTACTGCCGCATTCGCACGCTTTCACCGTTGCATCTGGAGAAGGCAGTCGAGTTTTACGAAATCGTGCTCCACAAGGGCGGCGGGCTAAAAAGCGAGCCGCACTTCGAGGGCGCGAAGGAATTGCTCACGGTGCAACAAGGCAAGGTCCGCGTTCGCTCGGCCGCCGAGTCGGTCGAGCTGGGCACCGGCGATTCGGCCCATTATCCGGCCGATGTCGCGCACGCGATCGAGAACCTCGGCAGCGGCGATGCGGTGTTGTTCCTCGTGGTCACGTATTTGTAATTGTATTAGGCACACTCCGTGTGCCGTCAACCACCGGCACACGGAGTGTGCCGGATACAATGGAGATTTCCCATGAAAACGATGAAAGCCCTCGTCAAGAGCAGGCGTGAAGAAGGGATCTGGCTCGAAGAACAGCCCGTGCCCGAGCCGGGTATCAACGACGTGCTGATCGAAGTGCTCCGCACGGGCATTTGCGGCACCGACGTCCATATATACAACTGGGATGCCTGGGCGCAAAAGACGATCCCAGTGCCAATGGCGGTAGGCCACGAGTTCGTCGGCCGTATCGTCGAAGTGGGCAGCAACGTCACGGATTTTCACGCGGGCGACATCGTCAGCGGCGAGGGGCACGTCGTCTGCGGCCGGTGCCGCAACTGCCTGGCCGGCCGCCGGCATCTGTGCAAAGATACGCAGGGCGTCGGCGTCAATCGGCCCGGTGCTTTCGCCGAGTATCTCACACTGCCGATGACCAACGTCTGGCTGCACGAACCTTCGATTCCCCGCGATTTGCAAGCGATCTTCGACCCCTTCGGAAACGCGGTGCATACGGCGCTGCAGTTTCCAGTGCTGGGCGAGGACGTGCTCATCACCGGCGCCGGGCCGATCGGCATCATGGCCGCCGCGGTCGCCAGGCACGCCGGCGCACGCTACGTCGTCGTGACCGACGTCAATCCCTATCGCCTGGACTTGGCCAAGCGGTTGGGCGCGACGATTGCGGTCGATGTGGGCAAGAACAACATCGCCTGGGCCCAGGAACAGTTGGGCATGAAAGAAGGCTTCGACGTGGGGCTGGAAATGTCCGGCAATCCGCAGGCTTTCTGCGACATGCTCCAAAACACGTGCCACGGCGGCAAGATCGCCATGCTAGGCATACCTACGAAGGATCTCGCGATCGACTGGCCGACTGTGATCTTCAACATGCTCACGATCAAGGGCATCTATGGCCGCGAGATGTACGAAACGTGGTACAAGATGACCGTTATGCTCCAATCGGGCCTGAACCTCAGCCCCATCGTCACCCACCGCTTCCACTACACCGACTTTCAGAAAGGTTTTGACGCCATGCGGTCAGGCCAGTCGGGCAAGGTGGTGCTCACGTGGAAGGAAGGGTAAAAACGTATCCGGAACACTCCGTGTGCCGATGGACGACGGCACACGGAGTGTGCCGGATACAATTCAAGGGTCAACATCATGCCATACGATCGCGTCAAACACTATCTGGAAGACCAGCTTTCGCAAATCCGCTCCGCCGGCCTTTACAAAGGCGAGCGCGTAATAACGTCGCCTCAGCGTGCACATATCGGCGTCTCGGGCCGCAATGATTTGCTCAACATGTGCGCCAACAACTACCTTGGTCTGGCCGACCACCCGGAGGTCCGCGAGGCGGCTCGCGAAGCTGTCGATCGCTGGGGATACGGCATGGCCAGCGTCCGCTTCATCTGCGGCACGCAGCAATTGCATAAGGACCTCGAACGCGCGCTGGCCGAGTTCCTCGGCTGCGACGACACGATTCTCTATTCCTCCTGCTGGGACGCTAACGGTGGGCTGTTCGAGACGATCCTCGCGGCCGAGGACGCCGTGATTTCCGATGAGCTGAATCATGCCTCGATTATCGATGGCGTGCGGCTATGCAAGGCCGGGCGTTACCGCTATCGCAACAATGACATGGCCGATCTGGAAGCCAAGCTGCAAGAGAGCCGCGCGGCACGGTTCCGGCTGATCGCCACTGACGGCGTATTTTCGATGGACGGCACAATCGCCAACTTGCCCGCGATTTGTGACTTGGCCGATCGCTACGACGCTCTGGTGATGGTCGACGACTCGCATGCGGTCGGTTTCATGGGCACAGGCGGCCGAGGCACGCCCGAATATCACGGTGTTACTGGCCGGATCGACGTGCTAACGGGCACGTTGGGCAAGGCGCTCGGCGGCGGCAGCGGCGGATACACTTGCGCACGGCAGGAAATTGTCGAGATTCTGCGGCAGCGTTCGCGTCCCTATCTGTTCTCGAATTCTCTTCCGCCGCCGATCGTGGCGGCGTCGCTGAAGTCACTCGAATTGCTGACGCGCTCTACGGAACTCCGCGACAAACTAGAGAGCCACACGGCATGGTTCCGCAAGGCGATGACCGACGCCGGTTTTCAGATCGTGCCCGGCACACACCCAATCACGCCGATCATGCTGGGTGATGCGGTGCTCGCTGCGCGAATGGCCGAGTTGCTGCTTGCCGAGGGCGTCTACGTGATCGGCTTCTTCTATCCGGTTGTGCCGCACGGCAAGGCCCGAATCCGTACGCAAGTTTCCGCGGTTCATAGCCGCGAAGATTTGGAGTTCGCGGTGGAGGCTTTCAAACGCGTGAAGGCTAAAATTGGATAGCCGCCGGCTCTCGTCGATCCGCTTGCCTCACTTGTACGTGCTGCCCAAATAATCCACGATCGCTCGCTTAAGTGCCCGCGGTTCGCACGGGCTAGATTTGCGATAGAGCACTTTCCCGCCCGGCGCGACGAGGATCGTGTGCGGGACGGGGCCGTCGGCTTTTTCGTCCACAGCGTCCATGAGCTTGTACTTATCGTCGCCCGAGAATAGATAATTGCTGGCTGCGACCTGCTTTTTCTGCAATGTTTCGAGAGCTTTATCCTTGTCCGCTGGCGCATCGGCCGAGATGGTAACCAGCTCGAAATCGCGGTGACGGTACATGCGATTCATGGTGACGAACTCGGGCAGTTCCGCCACGCACGGCCCGCACCAGGTCGCCCAGACATTGATCAAACGGAGCTTTTTGCTGTCGTTTTTCACCAGTGCTCGGATGCCCTTCTCGTCGATAAGTGTCAGCGCAACATCCTCCTTGGCAAACTTCTCCAGCGAAGTCGTGACCGACTCTCGCTTGTCGGACCATTTGGTTGAACAGCCAAAAACCTTCGTCTTCTCGACGGGAACGGGCTTGCCCGCCAACATTGCCTCAATGGCATTGCGAGTGTCGTGGGAAGTGACCAGCGCGGGCTTTTCGGAGTTGTCGATCCGGCCCTGATAGCGGAGCTTTCGGTGGCGGTCGAAGATGAAAACGTGCGGCGTGGCGACCGGGCCATAAGCCCGCGAGACCTTTTGATTGTCGCCATCGTAAAGGTAAGGGAATTGGAAGTTCCTTTCCTTCGCGGGGTCTTCAGTTCGTCGAAACTGTCGCCCAGGTCGGAGTAGCCCAGTTCGTCGAGTCGGAGCGCCTTCGGATCGTTGGGCGAGATGGCCACGAGCGCGAATTTCTTGTCCTTAAAGTCCGCCGCAAGCTGCTGGATGCGGCCTTCGTAAGCCTGGGCGGTTGGACAGTGGTTGCAAGTGAAGACGACAACGAGGATATCGGCGTCGCGGAAGGAATCGAGGCTATAGGTCTTGCCATCCACGCCCGGCAACTTGAAAGCGGGCGCCGGGCTGCCTATTTCCAGCGGGTCAGCATGCACGACGGCCACGCGGGCGGCGGCGATGCAAGCGAAAGCCAGGGCGACGAACGTAATGTAACGGCGGTTGAGGAGCATGAGGAGGTCTCCATTTGGCGTTGACGGAAGAATGGCATCGGGATTCGCGAGAACTTAGCCATCCTCGCAGATTCTAGCGCTCTATTGTACAATTCCTTCACGAGCGTCGCTACGATCGGCCGCACAAGCGAAATCGCCCATGAATAAAGCCTTTGTCCGGGAACCCGACCAGACGGCCGACTACTGCCCCCGCTGTGGCTCGAAAGGCGAGGCGGTCGGCGAAGAGGCGTTAAAGTCGTATCTAACCGACGAACAGCGGCGCGGGCTTGCCGAGCCGGTCAACTTCTGCCCTTCACCGCAATGCCGCGTCGTCTACTTTGATGGGCTGGAGCGGACGGTGCTCGCGGCCGCGCTGGATCGGCCCATCTATCCAAAAGACCCGACTGCGCCTATCTGCGCCTGCTTTGGCCTGACGCAGGCCGATATCGAACAGGATGTCGCAGAGGGCGTGGTTACCCGCACGAAGGCCGCGTTGGAAAAAGCCAAGTCGTCCGACGCCCGCTGTGCCAAGATGGCCGCCAACGGGCAGCCGTGCGTCGCCTTCGTGCAGAAATTCTTCATGCAGTGCCGCAATCGAATAGGATGACGCCATGCCCATCACGCGCGAGCAAGCCCTCGAAAAACTCCATGCTTGGACTACCAGCCCTTCGCTGCTCACGCACGCACGTTCCGTAGAGATCGTCATGCGGGCGGCGGCGGTTCGTTACGGCGGCGATCCCAATACCTGGGCGATCACGGGCTTGATCCACGACGCTGACTACTACCGGTGGCCCGAAGAGCATCCGCGGCGAATCGTCGACTGGCTGCGTGAGCAGGGCGAGGAAGAGATCGCCTACTCTGTTTCCTTTCATCAGACTGCCTGGGGCTTGCCGCCGAAGACAACGATGGACAAGGGCCTGCTGGCCTGCGATGAATTGACCGGCTTTGTTATCGCGTGCTGCCTCGTGCGGCCGGAGGGCATCGCCACTTTGGAGCCCAAGAGCGTAAAGAAAAAGCTCAAGGACAAGGCGTTCGCGGCCAAAGTAGATCGCGAGATCATCAAGAACAGCATCGAACTGCTCGGCGAGGACATGGACAGCCACATCCAATTCGTCATTGACGCGCTCAAACCCCACGCCCAGGAATTGGGAATTGCCGGCGAGGCAGCGGCCTGTTGATGGGCGACAGAGAAAGCACGCCCGAGCGGAATTCCATCGGATTTTTCATCGGCTCGGGAATAAAGCGGCCGCTTTTCGCGTCTTCTAATCAGGGATGCGGATTCTCAGGTTTTTTGCGAACCATTTCAGAACCGGCCGCGTCTAAACGATAGATTCACACAAGACGGCTCTCGTCGGGCCGTTGATAAGCGAGAAAGAGCCATGACTTCGATACGGCTAATTTGCGAACAGCAAGGTTGGAAAGGGGCGATCGCCGGCCACCCGGCGAATGCGCTGCCCTTTTATCCATTGCGCACGTGACACTTGGCCGTATCTATTCCAAAAGAATACCGAAAGCCCGGTGTCACGAACGACGCCGGGCTTTTTTGTTGGCCGGAAAAGGTGACAGGCACCATTTGTGCGAAGCACCCTCCGGGCCGTTCCGGCAAATGGTGCCTGTCACCTTTTCCGGCCTTGTTGGACTGGTAGCTGAGACGGTTTAGCACCTGGCTGAAAACCAGGAGACGCGGATTCGAGCACCGCCCAGTCCACTGCGGAAATGCATGCGCACGCGGCTCGTTCGTTTATCGGCCCAGAGGATAGCGCCCTTTCAAGGCGCAGAGGCGGGTTCGACTCCCGCACGAGCTACTGGAGAGGCTTGAGGAGTGAGTCCTGAGGCTTGAGGAATGATTTCCAGCGTCTTCCCCAAGCGTCAAGTCTCAAGCATCAAGCCTCCTCATCCGGGATGTAGGGCAGCGGCAGCCCGTGTGTTTTGGGAACACAAGTGCGCAGGTTCGAGTCCTGCCATCCCGACTAGCGTGGTGCGGGCGTCTCGCCTGCCCGTCCTGAGCAGGCGGGAGGCCCGCGCCACGACAAATGACGTTGGCAAATGGTAGTCGAGGGCCGGTTGCCCGGACACGGCTGATAACCGCGTAGCGCTGAGTTCAACTCTCAGGACTACCACTGGAAAAACAGTAACGAAGCTCGAATGACGAATGACGAAAGAATGCCGAAGCACGAATGTCCGAAAGGCAACGGCCGTTTGGGCATTTGGTTTTCGTGCTTATTTCGACATTTGAATTTCGACTTTGCGAGGAGCACAAAGATGACGCATGTCCGTTTGAAACGCATACGCCCGACTCATCCCCCGGGGTCGTGGTGTAACGGCAGCACACCGGACTTTTAATCCGGCGCGTAAGGGTTCAAGTCCCTTCGACCCCACTGGCAAAATGTATCCGGCACGCTCGTGCCGGTTGAAAGCGGCACACGGAGTGTGCCGGATACATTGCGGGCGCGTAGCTCAGTGGTGAGAGCAGGTCTCTTATAAGGACCCGGCCGAAGGTTCGATTCCTTCCGCGCCTACTGACAGCAATAAAACATACGGGATCGAGGTGCTAGCGGCAGCACAGCGGACTCTTAGTCCGCCAGGTGCGGGTTCAACTCCCGCTGGGCGCTTTGACGAACAGGACGTAGGAAAACCTGGTATTCCGCCGGTTTCGGGAACCGGAGACCGCCGGTTCAAATCCGGCCGTCCTGACTGATAACTATTCTTTGGCAATATCAAGAACCGATTGGAGGCGATTTGGTTTCGGAGGATCGTAGATCCTGACGCAGACACGTAGTCGCAATGACAAACGACCAGCGCAGTCGAACTCTCCTTTGGCGCAGTACCATTTGAGCGGAACAACGGCTTCCAAGCGTTCCCCGTCGTCGGTTAGCAACTGAACCGAGCGGCCGTCGCAGGATACTCCAGTAGCTGTCATCCTTCCGCCTTTAACGTTCCGTCCTCGTGGAGCAGCCTGGAGTGCTCGCCTGCCTGTCACGCTGCAGGCGTCTCGTACATTGAACCTTTTTCTGGAAGGTAGTCGGAAACGGCTGTGCTCCCTGTCTCGGTCCCCACATTCTATTTCAATCAGCATCAGAGTCTCCACAAATCGTCATCAAATCCTCCACAGCCAGAAGCGTACTTTTTTTCCCGTTGCTGGTAATATGAAGTTAGGGAGGGCGTACCGGGGAGTCGGATTCTCATTCATTCCGCTCTGTTCCCAGTGAAATCGCTATGGCCATTCCACAACTCTGCTGTGGCTAATGACACGCATTTAGGACACTTCCAACGATGAAAAGCTTCTTAGGTATCTTGCTAGGTATGGGGTTGATCGCCGCGTTGGCTTTCCCGGCTTTTGCTTCAACTATGACTTTCGGCGGTAATGGCGACGGCAGCTTCGGCGGGCCAATTGGTCAGGGTTCGCTCACGTTGACAGACGATGGAACGACCGTTTCCGGCACGGTGAATAAAGGTCCGAACGGCTTTAACGATGTGCTGGTGCTTTACATTGACTCGACCCCGGGGGGATTTTCGGATACTTCCGGCTTCTTCGACGCCGCCGACGGCTTGCGCGGCGCCATCTCTGGTTTTGACGGCGGGGCAAATAAGAGCCTAATGACGTTTGCGAACGGGTTCCAGCCCGATGACGCTATTGCGCTCGGTCCGGCCGCGGACAACTTTGGCGGCCTGTGGCAGTTGGCCAACGGCGGCAATAACAGCTTGCCGTTTATCGCCAGTGTTAACCTCAACCCGGTGGGCAACAACAATTCCGCTTCGTACACGTTTTCTTTTCCGGTGAGCCAGATTGGCCTGACGCCGAACTCCGGCGCTACCTTCGAGTTGTTCGGCACGTACATCTCGAACAGTGGTTTTCGCTCCAGCGAAGCGGATGCGGGCAACGACGTGGGCTCGCCGGGGTGGAATCCATATCTCCAAACCGCTTTCGCGAGCTACATGATCGTGCCCGAACCGTCGGCGCTTACACTCGCCGCAGCCGGTGCGATTGGGCTATTGGCCCTGGCCCGGCGGCGAAGGCTTGTCTAACTTGTGTACGCAAGTCAATTGCCGCGGCGCCGCGACAAAGCTGCCGATCGCACTGCCGCTGCGAACCGCCTCAACGGTCACGGGGTGACTCGTCGGGTTGTAAGCCACCAGTGAGACGACCTTGGTGTCCGCGTTGTAATAGACGGCGCTGATCGGCAGACTCAAGTGCACATTCCAAAGCCGGCTGCCGAGCGACCGATAGGAATGGGCATTGTAATAGGTCGTGCCCGCGCCCATGTGCTTCTGCACGATCGGGCTGCCGGCCTGCCAGAGCCGGTCGAATTCCTTTGCGGCCAGAGCCGGGTCGCAAAGCGAAGCCTGAGCCAGCAGCACGTTACCCAGGTCTCCCATCGCCGCGAGGTCGTCACTTCCTTCCTTCGCCTTCCGCGCGGCTAGCGCCGTTCGATACGCCTTGCGGGCGAACTCCGGATCGCGAACCAAGTAGTCCAAGCCGGGCGACTGCGGCAGGCACTGGATACCGTACATCCAGCCGGGATCGCCGCTGAAGTAAGTGCCGTAGACCTGCCCGCCCGACCAGAGCACGCCGACGCTCGGATGCTTGTATTCGGCCGGCAAGATGTCGCCGTGCTGGTCGAACCAGTATTCCATCGTGGCGCGGCTTTCCATCGCGTAACCCATCGCCCCGGCGGCCGTCATTTCGGCGTCGTCCAGCATCGTGCCCAGCAAGTAGAGGCCGATCCACGACTGCATCGCCTCGGAGGACGATTCCTGGTTGTTTCCGCCGGGCGAGCCGAGCCCGCCGGCCCAGGAGTGGCCGGCCCAGACGTCGAACGTCCTCATAAATGGGAATCGCACGTCGTCGCGGTCCCAGTTGGCATATTGCTTCGCCACCAGCCGCAGCATCGCCCCGTAGTCCGCCAGGAATTGCCGGTCCTCCATGCCCAGGAGCGCCGCGCTCAGTGTCAAATAGCCGTAATGAAAATGCTGGTCGTTGAAGCGCGCGGAATCGTAACTGTCCTTGATGCCGATCAAGGCGTGCCAGTTTGGGTAGCGGACGAAGTAATGGGCCTTCTCGCCGGACGTAAAGGTCAGCCAATCGGCTAGGGACGTCCGCGAGAGGCTTCGCAGGCGAGCGTAGCATGGCGACTTCAACTCGCGGGCCATCTGCATGTACTGGGCGAAGCGCAAGAGGTCCTTGCCTCCCCAATAGCTGTCGTCGCCATACTTCGGATTGCTCGCACAGTATTCCAACAGCCGCTCCATCCGCTCTCGGTCGAAACCGCCGGCCTTGCTTTCCGTCGGCGGCGCGGGTAGCACCGGCAGGAAGCCGTCGAAATGGTAGACCCATTTGAAATTGTTGCCCAGCGAGCAACGCATTGGCCCACGAGGCGTTGTGTACTCTGGGCCGTCCAGTTTGGAATAGGTCCCCGCGTCGCGCCAGTGATGGGCGAGCCAGCCTTGCATGACGATGTCGTCCTTTCCGGCGATGAGTGGCTCGGTTTTGACCGTCCATGTCGTCGTAATCCCGCCGCGCCCGGAGTCGTAGGTCCATTCCATGCGGCTGTCGCGCGGAATGGAATAAGCACACCGCGCGAACGCCGCCAGATCCTTGCGGTCCTTCATGGCGGCGAATGCGGCAAAGCTCTTTCCGGCGCCTTGGCCGAGAATCCATTTGCCGCCGCTATTGCGGACGCGAGTTCCCTGCGGAGCAAATACGGCGTAGAGCCGGCCCGCCGCCGTGATGAGAAGAACGCCGTCGCCCACTTCTTCATATTTCGCGCCGCGGCCGGCATCAACCGTCAGTTCCACGCCGCGAGCCTCGACCCAAACCACGGGCATGCCCTCGCCGACGGTCACGTCCAGGTACCGCTCGTCCGAGGCCGGCAAGCGGAACGAGAGCGTCCAGTCGCCCCAGTCCTTAACCAAGAGGCCGTGCGATTTGAAGTCGACGCCGCCGACGCGCAGCGGGGAATCGCAGACCAGATCGTTTCCGCTAGGCGTCCATTTCAACGGCAAGTGCAATTCCAGGCCGCTCTCCCGAGGATCGACGCGCCAGGGATACATCCAGAGCGACCCCGCCGCCTTGCCTTGCAAAAGGTGCGTCCAAAGCTTGTTCGTGGGGATCGGCCGGTTGTCGCGATGCACGAGCTGGAACTTGCGGGCGATCATGTCGGCCGCGCCTTTGCCCGCCGCGGCCGGCGGATACTCGGCATACGAGCCCTTGCCGACGGGAACCGGCTTTTGCGCCGCCGCGATCGAAGCGACCGCGACAATTAAAATGCCGGCAAGCAAAATGCGCGCGCGGAGCGAGACCATCCGAATCAGGGCGAGAGTCATGACCTTACCTTCAATACGTCAAACCGAAGCCGTAAGAAAACAGCGGAGTGCCCGCGCATTTGCCTTCGGCGCAAGGGACTTGCGACATACTCCGCGGCCAGGTGTGCGGCAGCTTGCCGGTCGGCTTATGATCGCCCAGGAGCACGTCGGCGACGCCTTGCCCCTCCGTTCCCGGAAGCCAGGCAGCGATGAACGCGTCACAGTTGTCGAGAGCCTCATTGATGATCATCGGCCGGCCGGAGATGAGCACGATAATCACCGGCTTGCCGGACTTCCGGGCAAGTTTCACCAAGTTCGTGTCATGGGCGGGCAGTGCCAGGTCCTTGCGATCGCCGAGTCCCTCGGCATACGGCGTTTCCCCGACAACCGCCAGCACGGCGTCGGCCGCAGCGTCGATCGTTCCGTCGGCTGAGTAGCTTACCTTCGCGTTCTTCGACACCGATCGTCGGATTGCCGAGAGGATGGTCGTGCCGCCGTGCACGGCCTGGCCGGGCTTGCCTTGCCAACTGATCGTCCAGCCGCCGCACTGGATGCCGATATCGTCGGCCGCTTTGCCGACGACTACCAAATGCTTGATCTCTTTGGAAAGGGGCAAGGCATGTTTCTCGTTTTTCAGGAGCACGAGCGATTCGCGAACGCACTGCCGGGCGATATCGCGATGCTCGGGGCAGCCGATCTTAGCCAGCAGCGCCGGGTCGGCAAAGGGATGCCGCATTATTCGCGAGCGAAGCTTGACGCGAAGGATCCGCAGCACCGCATCGTCGATGCGCGATTGCGGCACGCGGCCCTCCACAACCAATTCCTTCAGCAAGCGGATGAAGTCGCGGTAGTTGTTCGGCTGGCCAGGCCCATAGGGAATCATCGCCATGTCCAGGCCGGCGTTGATCGCGCGCTCGATGTCGGCCTTGTAGTCGGGCGAGATTTGGTCGATGGCGGCCCAGTCGGAGACCAGGAACCCCTGAAAGCCGAGCTCGCCCTTGAGCACCTCGGTCACGAGATGCTTGTTGTCGTGCATTTTCGTCCCGTTCCAACTGCTGAACGAGACCATGATCGAGCCGACGCCCGCCTTGACGGCCGCGCGATAGCCGGCCAGATGGACACGTCGCAGCGTGGCCTCGTCGCACTCGGTGTTTCCCTGATCTTTGCCATCGGTGGTGCCGCCGTCGCCGAGGAAGTGCTTGGCACAGGCCAACACCGCGGTCGGCGCGGCAATGTCCGTGCCCTGGAGCCCGCGAACGCTCGCCGCCGCCATGGTTTCGACGAGTTCCGGCGACTCACCGAAGCTTTCGTAAGTACGGCCCCAGCGGATATTCCGCGCGACGGCGATACACGGCGCGAAGGCCCACGCGATGCCGGTGGCCGAGACCTCAACCGCCGTCGCCCGAGCGGCCTTCTCCACAAGCGCCGGGTCACGAGTTGCCCCCAGGCCGATGTTGTGCGGGAAGATCACCGCGCCGTCGATATTATTGTGGCCGTGAACGGCATCGACGCCGTAGAGCAGCGGAAGTTTCAGCCGCGACTTAACCGCCCAGGCTTGGTAGTCGTCATAGGCCGCCGCCCAGACCTTAGGCGAATTGTCGGACGGGTCGGAATCGCCGCCACTGAGCATGGAGCCGAACGAGTACCGGGCAATGTCTGCCTTGTCCTTCACGGCCAGCATGTCGACTTGCGTCATCTGCCCGATCTTTTCATCGAGCGTCATCTGCCGCAGGATGGCCTGCGCCTTGGTGTCGATATCGGCAGGCCGATCGGCGGCGCGAGCCCGCGGCGCGATTTGTCCGGACAGCACTACGGCCGTCGACATGATGGCTAGTATCCAAGTGTTCTTCATCGTTCGTTCGGTTGTTCCGCTGTTTCTTATCCGCGTCATCGGCGAAGCCGCTTCCGCCCCAGGACCGCGACGGCTAGGCCAGCCGCGGCGACGAGCGCGAGAGTGCCTGGTTCAGGCACCGAGGCAACGGGCGCCGAAGCAGGCGGCGCCGGCACGATGGCGGCCTGGAAAGGCGAAGCGCTGCCAACGGTCAAGCTCGACCCGTCGGCAAGCGCCTCGATGTTCGTCACGATCAAAGTGCCATTATTGACAGTCGTTCCGCCGGAATAGGTGTTGGTGCCGGACAGGACTTGCGTGCCGGGACCGTTCAGCGCCAAGGCGACCGTGCCGCTGCCGTCGACGATGGAGCCGCTGAACGTGGTCGAGCCGGTGGGGGCCAAGGTGAGGACCGACGAGGCCACGCTGTTGGTCACCGTGCCGCCACCGCCGTTGCCGTCCGACAAGGAGGCAACGATCTGATTGACGCCGCCGAGATCAATCATTGCATTTGCCGACACCAAGAGCGGCGTGCTGGTCGGCAAGATGCCGGCTGTGCCACCGCCAAGGCCAAAGCTGAAATTGCTGATGGTCTGCGTGGATAGCGCGTTGTCGCCGCCGGTGAACCCGATATAGGCCGTAGTGGAGCCGCCAAGGGCGCCCGCCAGATTCACATTCAGGTAGGTTGTGGAAAAGGCGGCAGCATTGCTCAAATCAAGGAAGTTTTCCACCAGATTTGCACCGGTATATGTCAGTGTAACCTGGATCGGGTCGCCGCTCGTGAAACTCACGGGCGCGGTCGGTATGTAAGCTCCGACGACGCCTCCCGTGAAGGGAGCAGCGCCTGTTCGAGAAGTATTGAAGAAATCTACGCCGATGGCGAGACTGGGGGTGATTTGATTGCCATTGCCGGCGTTGCCGTATCCGATGTTGCCGCCGTTGCCGCCCAGAGCCGCGAGTCCCCGCGGGTCGGTCTGCAGGCAGAATGTCATGCCGTCCGCAATCTTGCTGCCGCCGACTGTATAGACGAACGAGGCCGTGAATGGGCCGACGCCCACGGGGGTATTGTACCAAGCGCTGCGGGATTGCGCGACCGTATTATCCGTCAGCGTGAGCACGTTGTTGGTGAACGGCGGGCTGCTGATGGCGTTGTTGTTGACAGTCCATCCCGTGCCAGTGCCGCCAAATCCGGTAACACCCGACGCCAATTTCAGCGTGCCGGCGTCGACAAGGGTCGGGCCGGAATAGGCGTTGCTGCTCGTCAGCAGGAGCGTGCCCGTCCCGATTTTTGTCAGACCGCCGGCGCCCATCAACGTGCCGCCGTAGTTCGTGTTGACGCAATTGGCGCCGACCTTCAGCACATTGCTGGGCAAGGTCAAGTTGCCGAATCCCGTCAGGCCGCCCAGCGTTGCCGAGGAATGGCTGAAGCTGAGGCTGTTGTTGCTGTTGAGGGTCACTGTGCTTTGTTGCAGGCCCAAGCCGGCCGGATCGGCCACATTGACCGTGCCGCCGCTAATCAGCGTTGCTCCGCTTACCGTGTTGGCGACGTTGACGTTCACCAGCGCGCTTGCAGAGACGGCGGCCGAGGTCACTGTCGGGCCGGCGAGATTGGTCGTGCCGCCGGAGAACGCGGCCGTAGGAATAGTGTTCGTATTGTTCAACGTCACGAGGCCGCCGGAAACGCTGAGCGCCGTGGAACCGACCGACGCGCCGGGACCGACGGTTATGCCGCTGGACAGGTTGCTGCTGGCGACGTTCAAGGTCGCTACGCTGCCGGCACTGATGTTGACGAAGGTGCTGCCGCCGGAGATATTGGCCACAGTGACCGCCGGGCCGGCAAGGGTGGTTGAGCCGCCGGAGAGCGTGGCTGTGGGAATGATGTTGGTGTTGCTCAATCTCGCCCTACCGCCGGAGACGTTTAACAATGTATCGCCGGCCGATGCACCGTTACTCACGGTGACACCGAGGTTCGGATCGCTACTCGTGACATTCAGCGTTGGCACGTCGCCGGCACTAACGATGACAACCGCGTTGCCGGAGACAGTCGCCACGGTCACCGTCGGGCCAGCCAAAGTGGTCGTGCCGCCGGAAGCCAACAGACTGGTCATCGTGTTCGTATTGTCGAGATTCACAATAGCGTTGCTGTTGACTGTTGCGGCCCCCACGCTCGCCCCCGAGCCGACCGTAGTGTTGCCGCCAGTGGCGGCGAGCAGCGTGAAGGCGCCCCCCGTGGCGTTGACAGCCGCCGTGCCGGAGACCTGCGCGCTGGCGACCGTTGCGCCGCTTACACCGATAGCACCGCCGCTGGCCGTGAGAGTGCCGATCGTGCCGCCGCCAAGGCTGAGCACGCCGCTGTTAATCGTCGCCGCGCCGACGTTGGTCGAAGCGCTTCCCAAGCTGACGCTTCCTTGGCTGATCGTCAGGATACCAGTCGGCAAGTTCAGCGCATCGGCGTCGGCCGTGAGCGCACCGCCCGCGAAGACGCTCGCAGTCGTCGGGCTGATCGGGCCGCCGCCCTGAAGCGTCAGCGAGGCGGTCGCCGAATTGCTGCCTTCAATCAAGAGCGTGCCGATCGAAACCGGTACGGACGGGCCAGTGACCGAAACATTGGAGTTCGAAGGTGGAGCGATCAACACATTCGCACCCGTAGCGGGCGCCGATGTGCCCGTGACGTTCGTTACGCTCAGTCCCGTCAATTGCAGCCCCGTGGGCTGGTAGCTGAGCGTTCCGCCAGTGTAGTTCGGATAGATCCAATTCGATCCCGTGTCCCAGAGATCATTGGAATCGCCCCACATGGCTGTCGCGCCGTTACCTGCGAGCGAGCCGTCAAAGCCCCAGGTGGGCTGGTTGGCCGGGGGGCTGTTCCACGTCATGACGAACGTGCCCAGCGCGGGCGCTGTTATGAACTGCGGACGGAGGACGGGCTGGCCGCTGAATTGGTCGGGCAAGTTCAAGGTGCCGCTGCCCAGCGCGATCGTGCCTTTGGCGCCACTATTGTTGAAGATCCACTGGAGCCTACCGCCCCCATTGATCGTGAGGCTGTTGCCGATGAGCGCCGTGGAAGCCGCAGTGGCGTCAGGCTTGAGTACGCCGCTGGGGCTAACGGTTACCGGGACCTGGATGGAACCCGCTGGGCCTCCGGCGAGTGTTGTCCCCGCGTTGATCTGTACGCTGGCGCCAGCCGCGCCGCTCAGCGTGCTGCTGACCTTGAGCGTGCCGGCGTTGATCGTGAGCGCAGTGCCGCCCACATTGGAAAGCACCGTCGGGCCGCTGAGGACGACCACGCTGCCGGTGCCGCCGGAAGCATTGAACCTGACTGTCGGGGCCGAAATCGAGAGGGGCGGCAAGGTCAAAGTGGTGGCATTCGCGGTGCTAATGTTTTGGATGCCGCTCGTGTTGCCCGAGAGGACCAGGGTCGGGACGCTGCCCGTGCCAGCGGCCAGCGAGATTGTGGCGTTGGTCGAGGCGACCACATCGCCGCCGAACTGCACGCTGCCGCCGCTCGATACGTTCTGCACCGTCGCGTTGCCGGCGAGACTCAGGCCGCCGAGCGCGTTGGCGGGACCGGCGCCGCTGAAATCAAGCGTGGAATTGGTCGTCGCCACGACGCTAGTGCTGGGCAAGTTGACCGACCCGCTGGGCACATTGAAGGGAATCAACTGGAAGCCATTGGCGTTGCCTTCCGTATTGCCCTGGCCCGGAGTAGTCCCGACGGAAATGATGATCTGGTTACTGCCGTTGGGAGTCAGCCCGGTTAGCACACCCGAAACGCTTGGATCCGTAACGAGAACCGTCGCGTGGGTGGTCGGGTTGGAGAGGCTAATTGACGGATTGCCCAGTTGACTGGTGGCGGTGTACGTGCTCCAACGATTGTTATTATCGTTGCACTGAATGGCGTACAGGCCGTATTGTACACCCGGCGTGAGGGCGCCAAACGTGAATGTCATGCCGTTGGCGGCGCTGAATTCGCTGAGCAAACCATTAGGATTGCCTGACCCAAAGGGTCCAGCCTGGCCGGTCGCGGTGTACGTCACGCTCGTAGTCGCGCCAGAAGAGTTCAACAAGGCGACATTGGTCGCATTTAAGACCGGGGCGTTCCACGTGGTGCCGGCGTCCGGAGCTGGCCCCAATCCCGTGTATGCGGTATGTGCAGCATCGACATTGATGGCCTGACCCGCGGAGAGCGATGGGCTGAAAGTCAACACGCCGCCGGAGAAAGTCAGCGTGTTGGGCGCCGATGTATTCGCAAGATTACCGCTGCTGTTGACATAACCGAACGTGCCGCCGGAGACCGTGGCCGAAGCCCCGCCGTTGAACGTCAGTTTATTGCTGACAACAAGCGGGTTGGGGGTCACCAATGCTGCCGCCGCACCCGTGCCCGAGAAGTTGACGGTGGCGACCGTCGTCGTGCCGACGGGCAGATTGACTGTGCCGCCGCTGATGGACAAGACGGAGAGGGCGCTCGTACTGCTGACATTCACACGGCCCCCGCCTACGACTAGTTGGGAAAGACCGCTGGTGGGATTGAGGTTCACGAGGCCGCCGGAGACGCCCGCGCTGGTCACTGATGCCGACGAAGAAACCGTCGTCGTGCCGCTGCCGCTTACGTTCAGTGTAGCAACACCGGCCGTGTTGACATTTACCACCGCCGTGCCGGATATGTTGGCCACAGTCAAGCTGGGACCGGAGAAGTTGGTTGTGCCGCCGGAGATATTGGACGTGGGAATCGTGTCGAAGTTGTTCATCGTCACGAGGCCGCCGGAGACGCTAAGTGCAGTGGAGCCGGCCGATGCGCCGGAGCTCACTGTTACGCCGCTGGTCAAGTTGCTGTTGACAACGTTCAGGGTCGGTATGCTGCCGGCGGTAATGTTGACGACGGTGTTGGTTCCCGAGATCGTCGCCACGGTCCCCGACGGCCCGGCGAAGTTGATTGTGCCGCCGGAGGCAGTGAGGATGGGCATGGTATTCGAGTTGTTGAGATTAACCACGGCGTTGCCGCTGACGGTCGCGGTAAACGCGCTGGCCAACGATCCGATGGTAGCGCTGCCGCCGCTGGCGGTAAACCGCGATACTTGGCCGCCGCTGGCGCTGAACACCGTGCTGGCGCCGGAGATTGTACCTGCGGTCACAGTGGGCGCGTTCAGGTTGGTCGTGCCGCCCGAGAACACGGCGATCGGAATCGTGTCGAAATCGTTCAAGGTAACCAGTCCGCCGGAGACGCTCGCCGACGTTGTGCATGCCGACGCGCCGGAGCCGATTGTCACGCCGCTGGTCAAGTTGCTATTGGTGACATTCAGTATCGGCACACTGCCGGAGGTCACGTTGACGACGGCGTTAGTGCCGGAAACCGTGGCCACGCTGACCGTCGCGCCGGCCAGGCTGGTCGTGCCGCCCAGGGCGGTAAGACTAGGCATCGTGCCCGCATTAATGCTGGCTACCCCGCTGCCGGAGACGATGACAGGACCATTCACGGCGGCACCGCTCGTACCGTCAAGGCTTCCCGAGACGTTGAGCGTCAAGCCGGCGGTGCTCGCGGCGCCGCCCAGCAGCAGTTCGGCTCCGCTGGAAACGTTGATCGTGCCGCTGCCGGTCCAGGCCCCGGCGGCCGAGATAATGCCGCTCGCGATGTTGCTCGTGCCGCTGTTGGTCAGCCCGCCGTTGAGCGTGCCGCTGCCGCTGAGAGTGGCGCTACTCAAGGCAACAACCTGGCTAACGTCTACGATGCCGTTGACAGTCAACTGGGCGCCCGGGCTGACATTGATGCCGCCGGTGCCGGAAAGAGTTGTAGCAGCCGGAATCGTGAAGACCCCGCCGACGACGTTCGTGGCCCCGTAGACCGAGAGGTTGCTGCCGGCAGTCAAGCCGGTGGTCCCGTTCAGCGTGAGGCTCGCCGGGCTCGCGGCGAGCTGCCCATTGCCGCCGATGAATGCGCCGGTAACAAGGACGCTGCTGTTCGGCAGGCTGCCGTTGACAGTCAGCGTGCTGCCGTTAGTGACGGTGGTAGCAGACGTATAATTATTGGTGTTGTTGAACGTGACTATTCCACCGCCGTTGATCGCGACGCCCAAGGTCGTGCTATTGATGCCGCCGCCGCCGGAAAGCGTATAGCTGTTCGAAGAATTGCTGAAAGTCACGCCGCTGGGATTGACTTGCTGGTTTACCGTGACGGCGAAGTTCGAGGCCGTATTGCTGAAGACCACCCGGTTGCCCTCGTTGTAAACGGAGGCATTGCCGCTGCTGGTCCAATTGAGCGTACTGCCTATGTCCCAAAGACCCCCGTTCTGGTTGCCGACCCAAGACAGCGTGTTGGACGCCGCGGCCGACAATATGTCGAGGCTGATCACGTGATTAACGCTTTCATCGATGCTCATTTGCGACGAGCCAAGCGCGCCGGCCACGTTCACGAGGTTGAACGTCGGGCTGCCGGCGAGCGAGTTGTAGTTGAGAAACGGGTAAGCCCCAGGGGTCCAAGTTCCGCTCAGATTTGCGACATTGATGTTGACGGTTCCCGAACCGAGATTCAGCGCGCCGGTGACGTTAACGAGGTCGTGCTGGCCCGGCAGGGTGGTCGAGAAGCTCAGGTTGAGCGCGGAGCCGCTATTGAGGTTCAAGGCGCTGGCCGTAAGCGTATTGTAGGCGCCTGGGCTGAGATCGGGCGTTATCGAGCCGCTGACGGAGACCACATTCGCGCCGGAGGTGCTGATGAAGCCGTTGCCCGACAACGTTGCGCCGGCCGCGATCGCAACGGGGCCGCTGCCGGTGGCCGAACCGCTTCCGTTGCCGATTGCCAATGTGCCGGAGTTGACGTTGGTACCGCCGCTGTAGCTGTTCGCTAAATTCATGTTGACGAGGCCGGTGCCTGAGAGCGTGACCGCGCCGGCGCCGCTGATCGAGCCGCCGCTGGCGGTGAGGGTATAGGGATAGGAGTTGTTGTTGAATACGACCGACTGGGGCTTGACGACTTGCGTCACCGACACACTAGGTGTTCCGGCGGCCGCGCCTGCTGTATCGTCGAAAAGCACGCCATTATTAGGCTCAAGGTAGAATCCCCCTGTGTTGGCGTTCTGCCAATTCTTCGTCGTGTTAACGTCCCAATTCCCGTTGCCGGCGGTGCCGGTCCAAGTCGTTGTGCCGATAGTGGGCGCGAAGACCACGCCCGCAGTCACGAATCGGTTATTGGTCTGGTTGTAGGTTGTCTGCGTTGACGAGATCGTGAACGCCCCCGCGGGAATACTAGAGACGGTTCCCCCGCCTGCCTGGAACTGAGAACCACCCCAGTAATTAAACAATTGCGAAGCAGCGGCGCCTGCGGCGTTGGTGCCCAGAATATAATTGTTAGCTCCGGAATCGCGGGACGCCTGGGTGACCACGGCGAATGAGCCGTTGATTCCCGCCGCGTTCGCGCCCGAAAAGTTCAATACATTGGGGGTAACGGCTGAATTAGAGATGGTGCTGGCAGTACCGGGCGTCGCAGACGTGTTCACGCCGCTAAGTTCCATGGCGCCGAAAGCGGCTGAACGTGCGGTGAAATTCACCACTAGGTTGTTAGTCCCGACGGTTGGACTATTAAGAACGAAAATGTCGGTTTGCGGGTAACCGGAAGCGAGCCCAATCGTTTGCGCAAGCATCGTCAGTGGCGAGCCATTGTACGTTATAGTCGGAGCGATTTGTGCTCCGGTGTTGTTGGTGCTATACAAATCGAGTTGCACAACCAGAATGTTGCCGGCGCTCACCGTATACGAGGAAGTGGTCGACTTGGCTGCATCGCCGCCGGCGTCGTTCGCTGCAAGCGTCCCGGAGGTCAAGTTGCTCATGACAATGGCCGCTTGGGCAGTGCCGGACACCGCCAGCACAAGTGCGGCCAGCATGGCCGACCCCAGGGCACTTTTTGCAATAGCGCGAGCGGTGAAGTTAATCGTGGACATCGCAGAACTCTCCCTAAAAACAAAGCGATCTATTTGACCGACGTCGGCCCAGGCGGCTGCGCAACGGACATCGCCTTGGAAATCCCCTTGACGTGAAAATAAATGCACGTAATCGTGCGTAAAAGACCCAGTTATCCAGTGTTGCATCCTTGATTCTGGTTTAGAACTGAAAAAACCGCAATGACGTTTTAGTTCAATTTGCATGACGTTCTGCGTCAGCCTTGCGAACCGCACTTCTTGGCCTTATTCTCTATATGAAATGGCCCGCCGCACTGGGGCTGCGGGCATTAAGTTCGATCGCTTGAGGGTGGGGAATTTGGCGCGCCGCGTGGTACTGCTGATCGAGTCGTCGCGCAAGGTCGGCCGCGACGTGCTGAGCGGCATCGCATCGTATGCCACGCCGCTCACCTGCGATTCTGGCGGGCCCTGGCATTTCTGCCACTACGAGCGCTCGCTGGAGGACCCGCCGCCGCGCTGGCTCCGCCAATGGAAGCCCGATGGCATCATCGCCCGCATTGAGAACCGTCGCGTGCTCCGCCGCCTCGCAAAACTGGGCGCACCGACGATCGACGTCATCTATTCCCTTCAGCCTCCGGTTGAGGGCACCGTCCGCGTCGTATTGGACCAGCGGGCGATTGCCGTTACCGCGGCCGACCATCTCCGCGGCCAAGGGTTCGAGCAGTTCGCCTTTTGCGGCTATCCGGGCATTCTATGGTCCGACATCCGCCAGCGGCAGTTCGTCGAGCACTTGCGCGAGAGCGGGCGGAGCGTGTTCGAGTATCAGAAGCCGTCGCAGGGCACCCGCGCAGCGGGTCGGCGGCGCACGTTTGAGACGCGAGCCGAGTTGGACGAACTGTGGCATACCGAGGAATTGATGCGCTGGATTCGCAGCCTGCCTCGGCCTATCGGGATTATGGCGTGCAACGACGTTCCGCGCCCGGCAGATCCTCACCGCTTGCCTCGAAGCCGGAATCGCCGTGCCCGACCAAATCGGCGTACTCGGCGTCGACAATGACGAACTGGTCTGCACCTTCTGCAACCCGCCGTTGAGCAGCGTCGACCAGGACGTCCGCCGCGTCGGTTACGAAGCGGCCGCCATGCTCGACAAGCTGATGCGCGGCAAGTCGTGCCCGCAGGACGTGCTGCTGACGAGCCCAGTGAACGTCCGATGCCGCATGTCAACTGATGCCGTCGTGGTCGCCGATCCCGAGCTCCGCGACATCGTGCGCTACATTCGCGAACATGCCTGCGAAGGCCTGAAGTTCGAGCAGCTCGTCGAGCATACGGCGCTTTCCCGCAGCACGCTGCAACGCTGGTTCGCCCGGGAATTCCACCATTCGGCGACGGAAGAAATCGACCGCGTGCGGCTGGAAAGGATCAAGGAGTTGATGGCCACGACGGAACTTCCCTTGCGGGAGATCGGCTATCGCTCGGGATTCGAGCATTTTGAGAGCATGCACCGTTTTTTCAAGGCCCGGGTCGGCGTTACGCCCTCGGAGTACCGCGACTCGATCCGCATCGGCGCGAAGGGGCCGGAATCCAACCGTCATTGAAGGCCGCGCCCGCCTTCGCCATTCTTCATAACCAGATTTCAATCCATGGGACCAGATCAATGATCAGACACACTTTATTGGGACTTGCCCTTTCGGCCGCCGGATTCCTCTTCACACTTATGCGGTCTGCTGCACTGGCCAGCCCGATCTCGGCCGCAAATAAGACCATCTTCGGCGCGAACGTTTACGTTTTCGACCCGAAAATGCCGGCCGCGGAAGTCCAGAAAGCTGCGACGGATATCTTCGCGAAAATGGAATCCAGTCAGTTCGGGGCCGAGCGCGATGCGCTGCTCTTCAAGCCGGGTGAGTACGAAATTAATTTTAATGTCGGCTTTTACACTCACGTAGCGGGCCTTGGCCGAAGTCCCGACGACGTGCACATCAACGGCGGCGTGAACGTCAACGCCAAGTGGATGCCCAATGGCAACGCGACGTGCAACTTCTGGCGGACGCTGGAGAATTTCGCCGTCACGCCGTCCGCTAGCAAAGGCACCACACGTATCGCCGTTTCCCAGGCGGCGCCCCTACGGCGGCTGCACGTCAAGGGCAACCTGCATCTCTTCGACTTCGGCAATGGTGGCGCCGGCTGGGCGAGCGGCGGCTTCCTCGCCGACTCGGTTGTCGACGGCCAGGTCGTGCCCGCCTCGCAGCAGCAGTGGTTTTCGCGGAACAGCAAATGGTCGCACTGGTCCAACGGCGTGTGGAATATGGTCTTCGTCGGCTGTGCGAACGCCCCGACGGGCGCGTTCCCCAATCCGCCGTATACGGTCGTGAAAAAAACGCCCATCATCCGCGAGAAGCCGTTCCTCACCTTCGATCGCAACGGCAAGTACTCGGTCTTCGTGCCCGCGCTGCAAACCAATACGAGCGGCGCGAGTTGGCCGGATGGACCCACGCCAGGCAAGTCTATTTCAATTGACAAGTTTTACATCGCGCAGCCTTCGACGGCGACCGCCGCTCGCATCAACGCCGCGTTGGCCGAGGGCAAGCATATCCTCTTCACGCCCGGCATTTATTTATTGGACGACAGCATCAAGGTTACCAAGCCCGACACGATCCTCCTCGGCCTAGGAGTTCCCTCGCTTGTGCCGACCAGCGGCAACACGGTCATCTCGGTCGCGGACGTGGACGGCCTGAGCATCGCCGGGCTGATTATCGACGCCGGGCCGAAAAACTCCGCCACGCTCTTGGAGATCGGTCCGGCCGGAAGCAAGGCCATGCACGTGTCTAGTCCCACATTCCTTTATGACCTTACCGTGCGAACGGGCGGCCCGCGGGCGGGCAAGAACGACGTGGGACTTGCGATCAACAGCAACAACGTCGTGGCCGATCAGGTGTGGCTGTGGCGCGCCGACCACGGCGCAGGCACGGCATGGCTCACCAATCCCACCAAGAACGGCCTTGTGGTCAACGGCAGCGACGTCACGATCTACGGACTTTTCAACGAGCACCACGAAGAGTATGAGACGCTTTGGAACGGCAACGGCGGCCGCGTCTACTTCTACCAGAGTGAAATGCCCTACGACGTGCCCGACCAGGCGTCTTGGATGAGCGGCGAGACGAAAGGCTACGCGTCATACAAGGTTGCCGACAGTGTGACCAGCCACGAGGCATGGGGCGTCGGCGTCTACTGCTACTTCCGCGACGCGGCCGTGAAGGCCAACAGCTCCATTGAAGCTCCTGCGGTGCCAGGCATCAAGTTCCACAACATGACTACCATCTGGCTCAACGGCAAACCCGGCAGCGAGATCACGCACATCATTAACAGCAGCGGCGGCCGAGTCCACGCGAGCTCGCCCAATACCGCCATGCGGCAAACGCTCGGCGATTTTGGCGGCGGGGCATCCACGCAACGGGTCGGCCGCGAACTCGACGAGCGCGGCGACAATTCGCGACGCTGAGGATTGGGAGAGATTCGCTCTTCACCCTCCCGCTATCGCCCCAACGACAATTAACGGTTCCGTCCCGCGTACAACCGCTTCCGGCAGCGGCGTTTCGGGCGAATCATGTGAGAGGTCCTGCCGGCAGGCAAAAAAGCGGAGAAACGCCCGTCGCTTGCCGGTAACCTGGTCGCGAATCGTGCCGCGGAGCATCGGATAACGCGCTTCCAGCGCGTTCAACACGGCGCATTGCGTTACAGGGCCGGGCACTTCGAGTTGGACTTCGTCGTCGACCTTCGCCAGCGTTCGCAAGTGCATGGGCAGCAGGACTCGGATCATAACAGCACCCTCACCCCCTGCCCCTCTCCCGGAAGGAGAGGGGAGCACTTCTCCAGCGCAGTTCATGGCAGGGTCTGCACCTCGACGGAAAGCACGGCCGGCAGATCGCGGACGATCGCCGTCCAGGTATCGCCCGCATCGGCCGACGCGTAAACCTGGCCGCCAGTGGTGCCGAAGTAAACGCCGCATTTGTCCAGCGAATCGACGGCCATCGCCTCGCGGAGCACGTTGACGTAGCAATCGCTCTGCGGCAGGCCCTTCGTCAGCGGCTCCCATTCGTTCCCGCCCGCGCGGCTGCGAAAGACCCGCAGCTTGCCTTCAGGCACGTAATGCTCCGAGTCGCTCTTGATCGGCACGACGTAAACCGTCTCCGGCTCGTGGGCGTGGACGTCGATGGGGAAGCCGAAATCGGTCGGCAGGTTGCCGCTCACTTCGCGCCAGGAATCGCCGGCGTCGTCGCTCCGCATCACGTCCCAATGCTTTTGCATGAAGAGCACGCTGGGCCGCGAGGGGTGAAAGGCAATGCGGTGAACGCAGTGGCCAACCTCGGCCGTCGGGTCGGGGATGTATTGAGAGTGCAGGCCGCGATTGATCGGCCGCCACGACTGGCCGCCGTCGTCGGTGCGGAAGGCCCCGGCGGCCGAGATGGCGATGTACATCCGCTTCGGGTCCTTGGGATCCAACAGAATCGTGTGCAGGCACATGCCGCCTGCGCCCGGTTGCCATTTGGGGCCGGTGCCGTGGCCGCGCAGTCCGGCGAGTTCCTGCCACGATTTGCCGGCATCCGTCGAGCGGAAGATTGCCGCGTCTTCCACGCCGGCGTAGACTGTATCGGGGTCGTTCAGCGATGGCTCGAAGTGCCAGACTCGCTTGAACTCCCAGGGGTGCGGCGTGCCGTCGTACCACATGTGCGTGCCGGGCGTGCCGTCGTAGGCGAACTTGTTATCCACCGGCTGCCACGTCTTGCCGCCGTCGTCGCTCCGCTGCACCATCTGCCCGAACCAGCCGCTGGACTGCGAAGCATAGATGCGATTGGGATCGACGGGCGAGCCTTTGAGGTGATACATTTCCCAGCCGCCGAAGTGCGGGCCGTCGATTTTCCAATTCTTCCGCAGTCCGTCGGCAGTGAGGATGAACGCGCCCTTGCGCGTGCCCACGAGAACTCGGACGCTGCTCATAGCTTGAATCCCTTGGCTGGAGGCAACTGATCGGAATGCCTTATTTTTGAGCCGAAGCGGGAAATGTCAAGTCTGGCCGGAATTTCCCTTCAATTCGCGGAAAGCGCACCATGAAAATCCACCAGTCGATGGGGGAATTTCATCGTATGTCATGGCTCAGTAACACTGTAGAATTCCCCAAGAACGCTCGAAATCCTTGGCCGCGATGTCTTGCCGACGCGCCCAGAAATATATCCTGCCTACGTCACCCCACATCCAGCCTAGTCGTTTTTCATCCGAATCGATTTGAACGAGGAGACGCCAATCAACTGCGCCGGTTCGAGAACCTTTCGTTGCGGATCGTCTTTACCGGAGTGCCCATTGGACATTAATTGGCACGTCAGTCGCATATCGTCTTGAATCTCCTGTGGATGACCGGCGCAGCGATGGATCGGCTCCCGCTCGTTGATCATGGACATTAGTGCTGCGTGAAGTGCTTTATATTTTTCGTTTCCCCGACCCAAAATCCATAGTTCAGTGCCATCCGCAGTGACATTCGTCGGTAAAGTCCACTCCTTCCTGAAACTCAAACGCCGATGAAGGAATTTCGCTTTACTCGAAAGTCCTTCTGGTTGATGTAGCGGTGCAAGAGGTTCATCGCGTGGAAAGTAAAGCACGCGGCAGTGACCGCGGTGCAGCGGATCGTAGCCCCAACCCGATGGCTCGTAGAAAAGAGCCAATGATCCATCGGTCGGCCAACCCGGCAACGGTGCGACAGCGTTTATTTCGGCCAGGTAGAGTTGCCCCAAGAAAAGCAAAGGAACAATTGGTTGGGACAATTCTTGACGCTTTCTCAAGGCGATGTCGCGAAGCCCAATGGCGTGCGGCGCTTCGTGAAACCGACGTTCCCAGCGCTCGATGTCCCCCGTCAGGTATTCAGTTTTGTCCCACACCGGCCATTCTATTTGCGCGGCACGAGCGGCACGCCACCGAAATGCGAACCGTTCGTATCTGTGGCATTATCAGGATCATCATGCGCGACGATCCGGGCAGATGGCGCCAGATGTTGGATCACTTCCTCGGCCTGTGAGGCGGGCAATGTTTCTCGAACAAGATCGATCGCGCACTGCAATTCGAAGGTAGGACTTCGACTTGCACAGAAGGCTCTGAAATAGTCGCGCACTTCCTGTCGCAGTTGCTTGATTTCGGCCAAGAGTCCGGAAGCCGATGCAAGGTAACTCTTGTGGTTGGGTGCCGCCTTGCGCAGCTGCGCAGTTTGGCTCTCGCACCAAGTAATACGTTCCAGGTTCGCTTGAAGCTGTTCGCGATTGGCAATCATTTTCCCATTAAAGCAAAGCTCGAAATTGCTCTCGGTCCAACTCGCAATCGCGCAGGATCTTCCGCAGCAGCCCGGGTCCGATGGTTTCACCGGCATGGACGGGAACAACTGTCGTGCGACCGTCTTCATGTCGCAAGAAGTGATGACTGCCGCGAATGCGTAAAACCCCGAATCCAGCCTTGGCAAGCGCCTGAATGACCTCACCACCAGTCAGCGCGGGCAGCTTTTGGCTCATGCCGTCACTTTCACCTGCTGAACGCCGACAAACTCTAATCGCTCCTCAGAATAGTCCTCTACATCCAGGCACAAGGCAATCGCTTCCCGAACCCTATCAATCAGTTCATCAAGCGATCGCGCCTGCGTATGGCAACCCGGAATCGAGGGAACCGACGCGACGTAGTATCCCTCCTCATCGCGTTCAATCACTACGCTGAATTCCCGACCCATTATGCCTCCCGCCGATTCATTTTGTATCATAATTCTCAATCGTACCGCATTTTGATGGTCCCGGCAACACGATCCGGCTTTGCCTCCACCCCGCTTCCGCTTATCATATCCTAATGAGCACTTTCTACGATTACGACGTACTGGTCATCGGCGGTGGGCATGCGGGCACGGAGGCGGCGTTGGCGGCGGCGCGGATGGGGGCCAAGACCGCGCTATTGACGACCAACCTCGACACCATCGGCCAAATGAGCTGCAACCCGGCCATCGGTGGCGTGGCCAAGGGGCAGATCGTCCGCGAAATCGACGCGCTAGGCGGCGCGATGGGCCGCGCGATCGATGCCACCGGCATCCAGTTCCGCGTGCTCAATCGCAGCAAAGGTCCTGCAATGCACGGACCGCGGGCACAGGCCGACAAGAAAGCCTATCAGGCCGAAATCAAACGCCTCTGCGAAGAACAGCCGAACCTCAGCCTGCGGCAGGAAATGGTCGATGATCTCGCGACTGAAGGGGAAGGCGGCAAGCTTCGCATCAATGGCGTTCGCGTTGCCGACGGAACAATCTACCGTGCCCGCGCCGTGGTACTCTGCGCCGGCACATTCATGCGCGGGCTGATTCACGTCGGCGAGGCGCAATCATCTGGCGGCCGCATGGGCGAAAGTGCGGCGCATGGCATCAGCGGCGCGCTGATGCGACTCGGCTTCCAATTGGAGCGGTTCAAGACCGGTACACCTTGCAGGCTCAACGGCCGCACTATCGACGTCGATCAGACGCAAATCCAACTCGGTGACCCCGAGCCGCAGCCGTTCTCATTTCTCAATGACCGCATCGACTGCGAGCAGCTCCCCTGCTGGATCACTTACACTACGCCGGAAGTCCACGAGTTGATCCAGGCCAATTTGCACCGCGCACCGATGTACACCGGGCAGATTCAATCGACTGGGCCGCGTTACTGCCCTTCCATCGAGACCAAAATCGTTCGCTTCGCCGATAAGGACCGTCACCAGTTGTTCCTGGAACCGGAAGGCCGCCGCACGCTCGAAGTCTACGTCAACGGCCTTTCCACCAGTCTGCCGCGCGAAGTGCAAGACAAGATGATCCGCATGATCCCCGGCCTCGCACGGGCGGAAATTGTTCGCTACGGCTACGCAATTGAATACGATTATGCCCCACCCAATCAATTAAAGCTCTCGCTAGAAACGAAGCGCGTCGCCGGCCTCTACTTTGCCGGGCAAGTCAACGGCACGACCGGCTACGAAGAAGCCGGCGGACAGGGCCTTCTCGCCGGCGCTGAATGCGGTGCTCGGCCTGCATGACAAGGAGCCGCTTGTGCTCGGCCGCGAAGAAGCCTACCTGGGCGTGATGATCGACGACCTGGTGACCCGCGGCGTCGACGAGCCGTATCGCATGTTCACCAGCCGGGCCGAATACCGCCTCGCACTGCGCGGCGACAACGCCGACCGCCGCCTGACCTCCGCTGGCCAGGGCCTTGGCCTGGTGGATGAATCCCGATATCAGCGCCTGCAATTCAAGCTGGGCGAGATCGAGCGGGTCGTACGACTTCTCGAAGAAAACCGCTCCGACGGCGTATCGCTGGGCCAGTTACTCCGCCGCACCGAAGTCCAGTGGGAAGACCTCGTCGCCCGGCTACCGGAATTGGGGTCCGTCCGTCCCGAAGTTGCCCAACAAGTGACCTACGACGCAAAGTACGAAGGTTACCTGGCCCGCCAGCAGATCGACATCGATCGCCAGCAGCGGCTGGCCGCCCGAAAGATTCCGATGGCGATAGATTTCGCGGCTGTGTTGCACCTCCGCGCCGAAGCCCGCGAGAAATTCGAACGTGTGCGACCAGTCGATCTGGCACAGGCAGGGCGCATCAGCGGAATCACGCCGGCAGACCTTGCGGTGCTGACGGTGCATTTGGAAGGCGGCTGTAAAGTGTTACAGGCAAGCAAGTTAGACAAACAGGATTCGTATTGACTAACTTGGGAAGATAGCTATAATTGCGTCGATTGGCAACTTCGGTAATGTCGGCATTACTGGATGAAATTGCCGGTTACAAAGGTTTTCGGGATGTGAGGGCTTTGCGTATACGGCGGACTAAGGAGTAGGTCAAAAAATACTTATCAGTTTCGTAGGATGGAGCCGCTGCGTCCCTCCAGTTTTCTGCCCGGCGGGCTCGGAGGCCCATCTTACGAACGAGCTTTTTACCGGCCTTTTCCGCATAAACACGGAGGACTAGAAATCCCTGGAGGTGCCGCCGGCGGCTGGTACCAGGGCTTTCGCTTAGACTGGCTGAGGTAATTTCAGCTAGAAGGATGGTGGAGATGAAGACAGTTTTCACGACGGGCGAAGCGGCCAAGATTTGCAAAGTCAGCCAGCAAACCATTATCCGCTGCTTCGACTCCGGGCAATTGAAGGGATTTCGCGTTCCCGGCAGCCGCTTCCGTCGCATCCCTCGCGATCAGCTTTTCTGCTTCATGCGCGACAACGGCATTCCGACCGACGCCTTGGAAAGCGGCAAGCGGAAGGTGCTCATCGTCGATGACGACGCCGAACTGGTCGAGTTGATCTCCGACGTTTTGGATCGCGACGGGCGGTTCGAGATTCGCACGGTCAATAACGGCTTCGACGCCGGCATGATGGTCAAGGAATATCACCCCGATCTTATCGTACTGGATGTGATGCTGCCGGACATCAATGGTCAGCGAGGTCTGCCAGCGAGTCCGCGCCGACCACAACATGGACGACGTGAAGATCATCTGCATCTCCGGCATGGTCGAGGACGACAAGATTTCCGAGCTCCGCGCGGCCGGAGCGAACGATTTCATGCATAAGCCGTTCGAGGTCGATAAATTGGTCGATCGGATGTGCCACCACCTGGACATCGAGACCGTACACACGGCGTAATTCGGCCGATCTGCTCGCGCTCCGAGGCGCGATTGTAGGGTGCGGTCGAGCGCTGCGAAGACCCGCCATATTGCTATGCCGCGAAAAAAGCAGTCGGCGCCGGCTGACATTCCTAAGCCGAGCCCAGCCGTGGAGACCGAAAGGTTGGCCGCTTTAGCCGAGTTCGCGGCCGGCGCAGGGCATGAAATCAACAATCCCCTGGCAGTAATTGCCGGCCGCGCCCAGTTGCTATTGCGCGGCGAATCCGATCCCGAGCGACGCCGCGACTTGGCCGTGATCGTCGCTCAGGCAATGCGCGTCACGGAAATGATCGCCGACCTGCGGCTCTTCGCTACTTGTCCCGAGTTGGAGCGTCAGCCGCTGGAACGTCGCGACGTTGGTCGGCGAAGTTGTCGAAACAATGCGTCCCGCGGCCGAAGAACAAGAAACGGCGCTTATCTACGATCTTACGACCGCCCCTTTGCAGATCACAGGCGACCCCATCCAACTCACCGTCGCCCTTCGCGCTCTCTGTCAGAACGCCCTGGAGGCCCTCGGCTCCGGCGGCCGAGTGGAAGTCGCGCTCGCTTCCACAGGTGGCGAAGTCCGAATCTCCGTCGCCGACGATGGCCCCGGCATTTTGCCGGATCAGCGCGCTCACATCTTCGAGCCTTTCTACTCCGCGCGTCAGGCCGGCCGCGGCATCGGCATGGGCCTTTCCAAATGCTGGCGGATCGTCACCGAGCACGGCGGCGGGATTGAAGTAGAAAACGGCGCGGGCTGCGGCGCGGTATTCACGATCTGTTTGCCATTGTCCGGCTCCACGTAGTTGAGGCGAGCCCCGAAGCTTAGCCGATTGAATCCCTGCCAGTCCTTCGATAGAATCGGGGCTTTGAGAGGAATCAGGAGCGAGCGAGCATGGAAACCGAACCGGCACACTCAGCCGAGTTTCTTGGCGGCCATCGGGATTACTGGTGGAACCAGGATTATTTGGAGTTGATGGCGCTGCGGCTCGCGTTTGCAAAGGTCTCGCGCGTGCTGGATGTGGGATGCGGGCAGGGCCACTGGGGGCGGACCGTGTTGCGGCACATGCCGGAATCGGCGCGGCTGGTGGGTGTTGATCCGGAGCCACGGTGGGCAGAGAAGGCCGCAGCCGCGGCGAGTGAGCGCATGATATCGGGGCGGGCTGAGTACGTCGTCGGACGCGTCGAATGTTTGCCGTTTGCCGAAGGCGCGTTTGATCTGGTGACGTGTCAGACCGTGCTGATGCATGTCCCGGATGTCGCCGCGGCCCTTCGCGAGATGATTCGGGTAACCCGGCCCGGCGGGCGGGTGCTGGCGGTTGAGCCGAACAATGATGCGAACACCACAGTCATCAACAGCGAGCGGAAGTTGATGACGCTGGAAGCGCGGCTCAGGCTGCGGACGTTTCAGGCGTTGTGCGGGCGCGGGAAGACGCGGCTAGGGATGGGCAACGGCTCCGTGGGCGACTTGCTGCCGGAACTGTTTTCGGCCGCCGGGCTTTCGCAGATACAGGTCTACTTGAATGATCGCGCCGCGGTGCTCGCGCCGCCGTACACCGACGCCGGGCAGCGCATGATCGCGGATCAAATCGTACGTGTGGCTGACAAGGGGATAATTATCTGGGATCGGGATCAGACGCGGCGATGCTTTTTGGCGGGGGGCGGTGATGAAGCGGAGTTCGAGCCATTATGGGACGAGGCGATGGCGGTTTCGCGTGCGGAGGCCCGTGCGATCCGCGATAACCGGTTCGTCGACCCCGGCGGACACTTGACGTATCTAGTGAGCGGGGTGAAAGCTTGAAACTCATGTTCTCGAAGTTCCTGACACCGCCGGCCTCACAGGTAGCCGCGGTTTGCGCATCGAAGACGCAGCAGTCCGCAACTCACACTAAACTCCGAGCAAACGGCTTTCTACGATGGCGACAGTGACCAACGAGAACGAAGCCGGCGGCCACGCTGACCACGTGATCGTTTGCGGGATGGGGCACGTCGGCTATCGCATCGTCCGCCTGCTCATGCGGCTCGGCCTTCGCGGTTCGATCATTGCGCTCGACGTTAAGCCCGATTGGCGGGCGGAGGTGGAGACTGATTTCTCGGTGATCGTAGGTGACGCCCGCGACGACGCCATGCTACGAAAGGCGGGCATCGAGCGGGCAAGAGCGATTCTGGCGGTAACCAACGACGATCTTGCGAACGTGTCGATTGCTCTGGATGCCCAGCGAATGAACCCCGGCATTGCGGTTACCGCGCGCATCTTCGATCTCGATTTGGCCGGGCATCTGGAGCCGGCGCTAAAAATTGATCGTGCATTGTCGGCATCGGCACTGGCCGTGCCCGCGTTCGTGGCGGCCGCGCTGGGGGGTTCAGTGCAGGGCGCGTTCGAGATCGACGGACGACGATGGGTCATTACGTCGGGCGAAGATCCAAGCACCCCGCCGCGCGTTCCCCTCGCCGTCGCGCGTGGCCCTGACGTCACGATCTGCCCAAACTCCGACATGAAGTTTGCCGCCGGCGATCAAGTGACGTACCTTTCGCCTTTGGCCGACGGCGATCGCGGCCCGCCGTTTATAGCGCGTGGGCGAGAGAGCCTCGCTGCCCGGCGCGGGCGTTCTTAACCGGCATCGCGGAATGGTGGCGCGAGACGCCTCTGGCGCTGCGGATCGCGCTGTTCGGCATGGTCGGACTGATCGCCGCGAGCGTGGTCGTTTTCCATCGGGCCCTAAAAATTCCCTACGTTGACTCGTTCTATTTCGTAATCACCACGATCAGCACGGTGGGCTACGGCGACTATAACCTCCAATGCGCCCCATCCTGGTTGAAGCTTTACGGCTGCGTCGTGATGATTTGCGGCGTGGCGTTGGTCGCTATGTTCGTGGGACTAATAACCGACTTGGTCCTGCAGATGCGGCTCCGCGACGTGATCTCGCGCGGCTCGTCGCGGTCGAAAGGCCACGTCATCATCGCGGGCCTCGGCAACATCGGCATTCGGCTCGTGCAACAGCTTCTCGACCACGGCGAGCGGGTCGTGGCCGTCGAGCGCGACGAAGACGAATTCGTGCAAGCGGCGCGCGAACTGGCGCCGGTGGTGCTCGGCAACGCCCGGATGAAAGAAACGCTGCGGAAGGCCGGCGCCGCGGCGCGAAGGCCCTGATCGCCGTCGCCGACGACGACCTTACGAATCTGAGCGTCTCCTTGGCGGCCAAGCAGGCTCGGCCGGACTGCCGCATCGTGACCCGCATGTTCGACTCGGCGCTGGCCGAAAAACTGGAAGCGGCCCTGGGACTCGCCGCGGTGCTAAGCGTGTCGGCCGCGGCCGCTCCGACCTTCGTCGGCTCAATCCTTTGCCCCGGCGTGCTCCAGGGCATCGTGCTGGGCGAACATCTGGTGTTGCTGTTTCACCGCACGAAGGGCGGGACTTCCGCTCCGGCTGACGCGGCCGGCGAATTCCTTCGTGGGAACGAAGCCGCGCTGTGGGTGAAGCCGGCGGGTGCTAAGGAATTCCGCCCGGCGAGGCCGGGCGATCCGATCCGCGCCGGCGACGGGGTCGTCGGCGCGTGGTGGCGGCGCTTAACGTGAACCGGCCGCTGCCGATCGTCTACCTGGCGTCCGGCATTCTGGACTTGATGCCGAGATTTACCGGCACGCTTCGGCTTACAATAGAGGGAGAACCGCTATCCGTCGGAATCCCATCTGGCCTTGGTCGGAACTCTGCCCAGCCACCCCCCGCGTGGGATTCGTTGGCAGCAATTGAGACCGTCTGAGCGAATGGCGGTCGACGAGACGCGATTCGTGCGAACATGGGAGATTGTCTCGCTCAGTCCCGGGCCGCCGGAATTCAAGCCGCGGCCAGCGGGGGCTGCCAATCGGGAGCCGGATTATTGTGCGGATGTCCGCGACCAAGTAGGATGAGAGGTGAGGCGCACGCGATGACACACGATATTCAAGCAACGACCTTTGAACCCTCTTTGTCCTTCGCGACGGAGAAAGGGATCTGCGGAGAAAGGGGAAAGGGAGACGCGCTCGACTCCCCCGCTCCCTTTCTCCCCTTCTCCTCTTCTGGCTCTCGTCGATTGCGTTCATTTTGTTAATCCGGTCCGCATCAGCTTCCGATTACTCGCCGCCGGCAATCCTCCAATGGTTCGAGACCTCGTGGAACACGATGCAAAACAGGACGCCGGATGTTTTCATGGCGGGCTACGGCGCGGTGGCGACTCCGCCGCCGTATCGAGCCGATTCCGGGAACCAGTCGGTGGGCTACGACGTTTACAATCGTTTCGACCTCGGGTCGCCAGGCAATCCGACACACTACGGAACGCAAGCGGGCCTACAAGCCGCCATCGGCAATTTACACCAGGCAGGCGTCAGCGTCTACGCGGACATGGTTTGGAACCACGACGGATTTTCCGATTGGTCGTCAGTGGATCCATCGGGAAATAGCTTCTCTAGCGCGGGCGGGTATCCCGGCTTTGTGCTCACATCGCCCGGCTTGCTTTACGGCGACTTTCACGATCCGACTTGGAGCGGCGACTATTATACGCGCCTGGCGAACCTGATCGACATCTCCCAGGAATCGAACAACCAGTATATACGCAACCCGGTGCCCGGCTACGCCAATAACATTCCGGCCGGCACCACGCCTGCGTACGGCCGCTTGGCCAACGTGCCCACCGATGCCAACCGCGCATTCTATCCCGATACTTCGCTGAATCCGATCAGCGTCTACGATCCAACAACGGGCGAGCAGAATATCAAGGTTTATCCGTTCAACCTGGCGAATCCCATGAACGGCACGCCAGTACCGGAAAACGCCTTGGGATACCTGATGCGGAACACGCAATGGCTGGTGCAGGCAATCGGCTACGATGGCTTCCGCATCGACGCTGCAAAGAATATGACGATTCCAGGGCAGCCCTACTGGGTACTGAACTACTACGACCGGGCAGTTTACCGCTCGTCGTTCCGCATTATGCTGGACGATAGCCAGGAGCAAATCTGGGGCTATTCCGAATACTTCGACACGAATACGAGCAACGTGCAACCCACCATCAAAAACACGATCAACCCATCGAACCCTGGAACGATCGGCGGCAATCGTGACGCGTTGGACTTCTCTCTGTACTATGCGCTGCACGACTATCTTACCGGCAATGGCCTCAACAACGATTGGAACCATGTCAAGGGAAAGGCGGAGGACGTGGCCGACGACGGCTTGATGAACGGCTCGCAGGGAGTAAAGTTCGTGCAAGGCGCGGATCAAGCCATTCCCGCCCCCACACTCTCGAATGTGGCCTACGCCTACACCCTGCTCACGCCCGGAAACGCCATCGTTTACATGAACGGCCAAAACGCGGGCGCCACATTTCCGCAAGACGGCCGCGGCGACGCCCTGGGTGGCGTCTACGGCGCGGCCATCACCACGCTCTTGAACATCCGCAATACGCACGGCAGCGGCAATTTCGACGAACGCCTGATCGAAAAGGAAAGCTACGCCTTCGAGCGCGACAACTCGATGGTCGTGCTCTTGAGCAACCGCACCGATGCCGGTTACGACAGCCGCACGATCATGACCGATTTCGCGCCGGGCACGCCGTTGATCGAGCTCACCGGCAACGCGAGCAACCCGGCTATCGACCCCCGCGGCGACATTCCGCCGCTGGTGGTCGTCAACGCCGATCACACGATCAACATTCGCTTCCTCCGCAACTCGTCCTACGACGCCAATCTCAATAGCTTCTTTACGGGCGATGGCTATCTGGCTTACGGGCTTTCCGGTCCGCAGGGGTCGTTGTCGCTGTCGAACACCGCAGGATTGGTCGTCGGCCAGACACCGTCGACAACTTACAACGGTACGCAGGTGCTCACGTCGGCCTACATCGTCCGCGGTAACACCTTCAATGTGACACTGAATACGAACGCGGTCAATCTGCTGGGCTCGGTTCGGGACCAGCCGGCCGACGGCGACAACGCCTTGATCAAGATGGACGGCGGCATTCCGCTGAATGGCGACGGCCACGTCGATTACACTGCGCCCAACACGGTCTCCTATGGCTTCGACAATTTCGTCACGGTGCACAGTCCCGGCTACTTCAACTCCAACGGCAACGGCCAATACGCGCAGACCATCGACGCCACTCAACTCGCCGACGGCTATCACTACATCACGGTCCGCGCGTTCCGCCACCGCGACGACGGCGGACCGCTGGTCTTCACCGACTTCAAGGAAGTAATCTACGTCGATCGCAACAAGCCTAATTCGTCCGTGACGAGCTTCAATCCCATTGTGTCGGGCACGAACGAGAACCGCTATGTCGACGTGCAGTCGCTGGACGGAACGGCTGGCACCGTCAACGTCTTGATGAACATTGGCGCAGGGCTCTCGGATGCGGCCGTACTCGCGCTGGCGAGCGGCTCGAACCAGGCCGGGCAAACTGATGTGAATCAATTTCAATACGGCGTCTACGGCGCGAATAGCGGCAACAACGCGATAACCATCGTTACCCGCCGCCCCACGGGAACCTACAACATCCAGCGCTTCGCCGGCTATTCTATCAGCACCATCTACGGCGCCGGACTGGGAGACCTGAGCTTCGACGGGCAGATCAACTCCAGCGACATTTCCCTGTTCCACAATGTCTACTCGAGCAACAACCAGCAGTTCAATCCGGCCGCCGACATTAATGGCGACGGCTACATCGACACCATTGATGCCATTCTCTTGAAGGGCACGTTGACGGCCGCCAACGTCAATGCCTCGACCATGCAGGCCTACAATAACTTCACGGCCACGACGACGATGAACGGGATTCTCTTCCGTGCCGTGCGCACGAGCTACAATCTGCAAGGCAATCCGATCACTTTCACGGGCGCCGTGCAGAACCAGAGCGGCCTCAATCAGGCGATCGGCGTCAACATGACGCTGCAAGGCGGCAACCACACCTTCGACGACGGCGGCGAAACGTTGACGGTGAGCGGGGCGCTAAGCGGGTTCGGCGGGCTTACGAAGTCCGGTTCCGGCACGCTGGTCCTCAGCGGCACGAACAGCTATCAGGGCGACACCGCGATAGCGTCCGGCAATCTCGTGGTTACCGCGCCCTACGCCCTCCCTAACGGCACGAATCTGACGATCGGCAACGCCTTGTCTTTTTCCGCGCCGGTCGTGCCGTCTACGGGCGAGCCGGTGCCCGAGCCGGGAACGATTGCACTGGTGGCGATTGCGGGCTGCCTGGCAGCGGTCTATCGCATCCGCCGCCTTCGAGTGTAAAGTGCGGTCGAGTCCTTTGAAGGCCGACGGTGGTCTTCGCCGCGCTCGACGCCACCCTACTCGATCGTCCTCGGCGTGTACGGCGCGAGCTCAAGCTTTCTCGCGCCGAACGTTGCAGTCACGGCACGGTCCGCCTCCACGGCGATTGCGCGGCCGTTCTTCAATTGAAGGATGAAATTGCATTTCTCGTTGAAGACAACGTCATTCTTGCCGTCGTTGTCGAGGTCGATGCCATCCCCTTCGCCGCCCGCCGACGTGCGGCCGACGTAGAGCATTCCTCGCACCCGTCCGAGCAGCGAACTGAAATTATGCCCTTTGCGAACGAAACTCTCGCGAACCGCTTCGGCAGCCGGATCGCCGGCGCTGCGAGGATAAACGAATGTCTCGACCGGCCCATCGGCGGAATCGGTGACATGAATTGGCCGGATGTCACCATACCCTCCGCGGACGAGCGGGCTGGTTGTGTCGAGCTTGTGTGTCGCCTGGAGCGCGATAAAGTTCTGCTGATCGGGCTCAGGCGCGGATGCTGTGGCGGGATAAGCCGTTGAGGCGATAGCCGAATCAATATGCGTATCCATCTTCGTGCGGCCGTCGAACTCAAACAACGGCCAGACGATGCCAAACTTGTTCGTGCCCGATACCCGCTCGGTAACCACAAGCGCGCCATTGGGCGTGAGCGTGATGTGCATCGCGAACGCCGGGCCGGACTTCCCGCCGACCGGCGCGATCGTGAGCGTGCCGCGGATCAGGAGCGGATGGACGAATTCCGGCTCAAAGCGTCCTTGGAAGCGACCCGGTTCGAGGCAGACCCGTTTCCATTTTCCGTCTTCAAGAAAAACGGGCGAGAAGCTGACGCCGTCGCTGAAATCGGGCTTCGCGTGGCCCGCGCCGGGACCGAGTCGGCCGTCCCAGCCAGTCCGGCTGAAGCGGGTGATGCCCAGAACGTGCCACTGTACGCCGCCGTATTTGTCCGTCTCGCCGCGCATGCAAATCTGGGCCGCCATGCCGCCCGCGTTGAGGAATGTGCTGGCAAACGATGGATCAAGCAGCATCGCGTAGCCGCCGATCTCGCACGGTGCCGGCTGTTCGACAACGTCGGCCTTGCGCGCAAGAGCGTCTCCGCGCAGCACGCCAGCGTAAAACCTTCATAGTTCGCTACGCCGCTCCAACTCGCATAGCGATTCTTCAATGCAGGCGGAAACTGGTTCTGGTGATCGAGAAGAGGCCGCTTTCCTGTTGGAATCGCTCGTGGCTTTTCAAAAGCAACTGCACGGCGTGCTGGAATTGCCCAGCCAGGTGAAGGTCCCCTTCACGGCAAGCGGCCTGGGCGGCCAGTTCGAAGGCGTTGGCGTAGATCGAGTCGTCCCAAATGTGTTCGCCGGTCCGCCCGCCGGCCGGGGCTTCGCCCGCGCCGCTGAGCAGGAGTAGCGATGCCCGTAGATTGTGCGAAATGATCTCGCGCATCTCCTTGGCCGACGGGCCGTCGTATCCGCCTTCGAGCATGTCCAGCAAATTAGCCGTGGTCGCCCCGTTGTAGGCAAAGGTCTCCGGATCGGCCCCGGTATACGCGCTGCCGGAACCAGGCCGGTTGTCGTGATAGAAGAAGAAATGGGGATCGAGATGATATTGGTCGAGGTCGCGGCGGAAGCGCTCGCGCTGCCCGCCTTCGACCGGATTGAGCCAATCGGCCTCGATCCAGCTTACGCCATCGCTGATGTAGCCGTCCTGTTGCCGCAGCCATTCTCCCTTCATGGCAAAAGTCCGCCAATTCTGCCGCACGCGGAGCTCCATGAAGGCATTGCGCTTGGCCTTCATGCGTTCTTTCCAGGTTATCAGCTTCTCCGGAGTGATTTGCGGATACTTCGACTGAAGCCCTTCAAACAAGCGGATGGCCTTTACCATCGGCGCAAAAGAACTCGCCGTGAGAATCGTTCGCCTTTCCGGTGGCGATGTTGAGAGTCGCCCTGTCGAGCGCGCGGACGCCGGGTGAGACCAACTCGGCGGCGCGACCCTTGGTGAGCAGCGTGGCGACGTTGAAGGCGAACAGAGGCGTTCCGTACTGGATTTCCTTTTTGTCGATCGGGTCGATGATGGAGCCGTTCTTCTTGTCGCCGCGGTCGGCCGCGTTCCGATACTGCATGGGCGCCATCGCGCGGAGCGCCTTTTCCATGCTGTCAAGAAGCTCACCTTCTGGCATGTTAACCGGCTTCCAGGGCCGGGCCGTCAAGTGCCAGTGGAAGTTGGGCAGATCGGCGGGCACGCTGCCGGGCACGCCAGCGGCAAACAACGCGGGCGATGCCAGCAGCACGCTGTGCATGCACATGACGATTGAGGCGAGCCACCAGCCTCGGCCGCCAACTGACGATTGAGCGCGACGCAGCGTCATCATGTTATCTCCAACTGGTACCACCGTGCGCGAGGTTCCATTGCATCCCTGCACGCGTATTGTATATTGAATGGCCCCCGTCTTGAAGGAACGCTCGCCACCATGAATTACGCTGGTATCACGCGGCCTGTCAGCAGCCGCTATCGCTGGGTAATCTGCGGCGTCTTGTTCCTGGCGACCGTGGTCAACTACACCGACCGTCAGGTCCTGGGACTCCTGGCGCCGAAATTGGAGAAATCGCTGAATTGGTCGGAATCGGACTACGGGCGGATCGTAGCGGCTTTTTCGGCCGCTTACGCTCTCGGCCTGCTGATGTGGGGCAACATCATTGACCGCATTGGAACACGGCTGGCATACGCTGCGGCTGTGCTGGTCTGGTGTGTTTCCTCAATGGGCCACTCGCTGGCGCGGACGGCAATGCAATTCGGCGTTGCGCGGTTTTGCCTCGGCTTGGGCGAGGCCGGCAACTTTCCCGCCGCTATCAAGACCGTCGCCGAATGGTTCCCGCGAAAGGAACGAGCCCTGGCCGTGGGATTGTTCAACGCAGGGTCAAACGTCGGGGCCATCGTGGCGCCGCTGTTGGTTCCCTGGCTCGTTAAGTATTATGGATGGCAAGCGGCGTTCCTGGTGACAGGGTCAATGAGCGGCAGTTGGCTGTTCCTGTGGCTCGCGGTCTACGCGCGCCCGTCGGAGCACCGCCGACTGTCGTCCGGCGAGTTGGCCTACATCCGGCAAGACCCGCCCGATCCGGCAGTACGAATCCCTTGGCGCGCGCTGCTTGAATATCGACAGACGTGGGCGCTCATCGCGCGTCAAGTTTATGACCGATTCAGTCTGGTGGTTCTACCTCTATTGGTTCCCAAAATTTCTGGACAAAGGGTATGGGATAACCATGACGGAATTGACGTTGCCGGTCGTCGCGGTCTACCTGGTCGCGGATGTCGGAAGCATCGGCGGCGGCTGGCTTTCGGGACAATTACTTCGCCGCGGCTGGAGCGTTAACGCCTCGCGAAAGACCGCCATGCTCTTGTGCGCGACGGCTGTGACGCCGATCACCTACGCGCCCTGGACCTCGCATCTCTGGACGGCTGTCGCTCTAGTCGGCCTGGCCGCCGCCGCGCACCAAGGCTGGTCGGCGAACGTGTTCACCACCGTCTCGGACATGTTCCCGAAAAAGGTTGTAGCGTCGGTGGTGGGCATGGCCGGCTTCGGCGGGGCTATCGGGGCGATGATCATGCAGCTCATTACCGGCTATGTTTTGGACTGGACGCACAAAGACTATCGCCCCATTTTCCTCTTTTGCGGCTTGGCGTACCTCGTGTCGTTGGCACTCTTTCACGTGATCGTGCCCCGATTGCAACCGGTCGAATTCGAGGACTAGCATCACCGCTGCACCCGCGCGTTACCTTTCCAAATGCTCCAGACTTGCTCTTCGTCGGCCGGTTGGACGTAGTCGGTCAGGAGAGTAGTCGCCAGCGCGCCGCTGGCCCAGCCGAACTGGATCCACTTTTCCGGCTCCCAGCCCTTGAGGATCGCGTAGAGCAGGCCGCCGACGAAGCCGTCGCCGCCACCGATGCGGTCTAGAACCGTGATGTCGCGTGGCTCGACGACGAACCAGTCGTCGCCGGCCGCCATGACCGCGCCCCAGAGGTGATGGTTCGTGCCGACAACTTCGCGGAGCGTCGTGCCGTAGGTCCAGGCATTGGGATACGCCTGCTTGACGCGGTGGATCATTTCCTTGAAGCCCTCGATCTGGGCCTTGATGCCGCGGCCGCCCGCCTCAGGGCCATGGATGCCGAGGCAAAGCTGGAAATCCTCCTCGTTGCCCACCAGCACGTCCGCCAGGCCGGCTATCTCGGCAAAGATGGCGGAAAGCTCCTGTTCGCGGCCTTTCCAGAAGCTCGCCCGGTGGTTCAGATCAAAGGAGATTTTGGTGCCGTGTTTCTTGGCGGCGCGGGCGAGTTCGAGGCAGAATTGGCCCGTCTCCGGCGACAGCGCGCCGATCAGACCGGAGAGGTGAACGATCTGGACGCCTTCTGTACCAAAGATGCGATCGAAGTCGAAATCCTTGACGTTGAGCGTGCGGCCGACCTCGCCGGCGCGGTCGTTCCAGACCCTTGGGCCGCGCATGCCGCTGCCGCTGTCGGCGATATTGAACTGATGGCGGTAGCCCCATGGGCCGCCCTGGGAGACCTCCGCGCCCTCATAGTCCATGTGTCGGCTGTGGAGGTTGTCCTTGATTAGCTGCGCGATCGGGCTGCCCTTGACGAATGTTGTAAGCACTTTCACTGATAGGCCGAGGTACGAGGCGACGCTGGCGACGTTGGTCTCGGCGCTGGAGACGTGCATCATGCACGTGCCGCCGCAATGCACTGGCTGGCCGGCGGGCGGTGTGATGCGGATGCCCATGCTCGTGGGAACGAGGAGGGCATATTTGCAGTTTTGCTTGAGGGGGATTTTCATGGGGAGGATTTTTCTTTCTCGATGTAAAACTTCCGCAGCACGTCAAACGCCGCTTTCTTTTTGCCCTCGGAACTGATCAGGCCTTTGCGATTAAAGCCATCCTGAATGCCGGGCAGCGGACGACGCGGAGAGCGGAAGTCGCAAAGAATCCAGGGCGTGCAGCCGCTGAAGCCGGGAATCTTGGCGAGCATCGGCAGCGTGCGGCGATAAACGTCAGCCTGGTATTCTTCGCTGAAGCGAGTCATCGCGTCGGCATGAAGGCCCTGCTTGGCGTCCGCGCCGAACTCGCTGATAACGACCGGCTTATTATACTTAAGGCTCCAGGTGATGCGGTCGATCTTCGGCGGAGTGCCGTCGTACCAGCCAACATACTCGTTGAAGCTCAAGAGGTCAGTGTACTGGCCGAAAGGGTCGTCCACGATCTTGTGCTCGGGATGCTGCGGATCGGCGCGGACTTCCATCGCCGCGGAGACTAGCCGCGAGCCGTCGAGCGCGCGCGCCTCATCGACGAGTGACTTTAGGAACTTCGTGCGGGCGTCGCTCACCGGCGTCTCGTTGGCAACCGACCAAATGATGACGCTTGCGCGGTTCTGATCGCGGTGGATCATCTCCGATAGTTGCTGCTTCGCCAGTGCGAGCGTGTCCGGGTTGGTCCATTGGATGGTCCAGTAAACGGGGATTTCCTCCCAGACCATAATGCCGATCTCGTCGGCCACGCGGGCCATGTGTTCATTGTGCGGGTAATGCGCTAGCCGGACGAAATTACAGCCAAGCTCCTTCGCCCAGCCGAGCAGGAGCCGGGCGTCGGCCTCAGACCACGCGCGGCCTCCACGAAGGGGATTTTCCTCGTGGATGCTAACGCCGCGCAGGAACACTGGTTTGCCGTTGAGCAGAATCTTATCATCGTTCACCGCGATCGTGCGAAAGCCGATGCGGTCGGCCAGCTTGTCTTTGCCGCATTGGATCTCCACGTCGTAGAGCACGGGTTTTCCTGGCGACCAGAGCGATAACTTTGCGGAAGGAAACTCCAAATGCGCGACCCCAATTGCGTCCGCCCGGTCCTCAGCGGCGAGGTTTAATTGTGGTAAGCTGACTCTGACCGCTCGATCCTTCCGCGGACCGTCCAACTGCACGAGGGCCTCGATTTGGTCCGTCGTGCCGGGCCTCAGCCGCACCGAGTAGTTGGATAAGAACGTGTCGGGCGTTTCTACCAAGAGCACGTCCCGCGTAATGCCGCCGTAATTCCACCAGTCGGTGTTGACCGTCGGCACGCCATCGACATGGCGCACGTTGTTGACGCGAAGGACGAGCGAGTTGCCCTTTTCTTTCACTATGCCAGTGATCTCAAAGGCGAAGGGCGTGAAACCACCAACATGCCGGCCAAGCTTCTTGCCGTTAAGATAGACATCAGCCTCGTAGTTCACGGCGGCGAAATAGACGAATAGGCGATTTCCGGCCGCGGATTTTTTCACGTCGAACCGTGTGCGATACCAGACCGAGCCCTCGTAGTAGAAGAGCTTCTTGTCCTGCGTATTCCAATCGCCGGGAACGTTCATCGTCGGGCTGGCGTCGAAATCGTATTCGACGAGGTCCGATTTGTCTTTGGGGTGCTGGTCGAGAAAGTAGCCGCTACTGGGGTGCGGCTGCTTGTCGTAGGCCTCGCGACGATAGTCATAGTAGCCAGTGTCGTACGGATCGACGATGTAATGCCACTTGCCGTTGAGGCTGATCGGGTGCCGAGCGAAGACATCGCCGAGCGTTACCTCGCCGTGCGCGGCGGCGGCAGTAAGAAGTATTGCGATGGACAGAAGCAGCGTTTTCATTGGCTCACCGTCGAGAGAAGAAGATAGTTGCAAAGAAGCGATTATGTTCGCTGGATGGCGGCCACCCACGACTTCGGCCCGCCCGGACTGAACGGCGGCATGTCGGGCGGCAGGATCGCCTCGAAGCGAGCCGGCTCGATGCTTTGCACGGTCCAGCCGTCTCGGAAGGAATCGCGGATTTCCTTCCGAGAAACTCGCCGCGGACCGAAGTCGCCGGGTTCCTCGTCGGAGAAGCACAAGATGTAGAGATGGCCGCCCGGACGAATGACCTCGGCAAGTCCGTGGACGAAAACGGGCCGCTCTTCGTCCGAAAAGGTGTGGTATAGTCCGCAGTCGATCACTGTATCGAACTGCCGAGCCAACTTGCCCAGTTCCAGCGCGTTGCCGACGAGGAAGTGAGCACTGACGCCTCGTTTCGCCGCTTTGGTCTTTGCGCGCTCGATAGCCATCGACACGAAGTCGATTCCCAAGCATTCATGGCCGCGCTCGGCAAGATAGAGCAGGTTTTCGCCCGTGCCGCAACCTACATCCAGAACACTGCCGGAAATCTTGCCCGACTCGGCCAACTTGACGACGGCGGGCTGCGGCCGGCCGGTATCCCAGGGGGCCTGGCTTTGATACATTTGTTCGAATAGCTGCTGTTCCATGATGGCTCCTAGTCAGAAAACGCCAACGCCTCATATCGAAAACGCGCTCGAATACAGGTTATTATGAAGATTTCCCGCGTCCGCACAAGGCGTTAGAAGTCCTTTGTTTGTCCACCATGTCTGAGGTCACACGCATCCTATCGCAGATTGAATCCGGCGACCATCACGCGGCCGAGCAGCTTTTGCCTCTGGTATACGACGAACTTCGCAAGCTGGCCGCACAGAAAATGGCACAGGAAAGGCCCGGCCAGACTCTCGAAGCGACCGGCCTGGTCCACGAGGCCTACCTCCGCTTGGCCGGCGGCCAGCACTTCGAGAACCGCGGTCACTTCTTCGCCGCCGCGGCCGAGGCCATGCGGCGCATCCTGGTTGACAACGCCCGACGCAAGGCCAGTGGCCGGCATGGCGGCAAACTGAGCCGCCGCGCGCTCGATCCGGACCAGATTTGCCTGCCCGATCGGGCGGACGACCTGCTGGCCCTCGACGAGGCGCTGGACCGCCTTCAGGCGCACGATCCGGCCGTGGCGGCGGTCGTCCGCCTACGGTATTTCGCGGGAATGACTATCCCGGAAGCGGCCGCGGCCCTCGGCATCGCGCCGCGGACGGCCGACGGCTATTGGGCGTACGCCAAGGCCTGGCTCCTGACGGAATTGGAAAAATAACCCAATCCACTGCGCGATTCGGTCGCCAATTTCGCATAATAATGCGAAGGAGCCAATTGCCATGACCGAACGCGACCTTTTTATCGCCGCCCTGCAACTCGATCCAGCCGACAGGGCGGGCCTGCTCGACCGCGAATGTGCCAACGATCCGGCGTTGCGGCAGCGGATTGAAATTCTACTTGCGGCGCACTCCGAGGCCCAAAGTGCCTTCGGACCGCCCGGCGGCACGGTGGACTACGATTCGGCAGCCGGCGTTCAGGCGGAAGACGCAGCCTCCAACGTGATCGCCGGCCGCTACAAGCTCCTGGAGCGCATCGCCGAAGGCGGCATGGGCGAAGTCTGGGTCGCCGAGCAATTCGAGCCGATCAAGCGCAAAGTCGCTCTGAAACTCATCAAGCCGGGCATGGACTCCAAGAGCGTGCTGGCCCGCTTCGAGGCCGAGCGGCAGGCGCTGGCCATGATGGACCATCCCAATATCGCCAAGGTGCTGGACGGCGGCCTGACCGAAAACGGCCGGCCCTACTTCGTCATGGATTACGTGAAAGGGATCCCCATCACCGACTATTGCGACGCGGCGCGCCTCGGCATCGCCGAGCGGTTGGGGCTTTTCATGCAAGTCTGCTCGGCCGTGCAGCACGCGCATCAAAAGGGGATCATCCACCGCGACCTGAAGCCATCGAATATCCTGGTCGCCCCCTACGATGGCACGCCGGTGCCCAAGGTGATCGACTTCGGACTGGCCAAGGCGCTGCACTATTCGCTCACCGAGCGGACGTTGCACACTGCCCACGAATCGGTGCTAGGCACGCCGCTGTACATGTCGCCGGAACAAGCCCAACTGAACAACCTCGACGTCGATACCCGCTCCGACATCTATTCACTCGGTGTGCTGCTCTATGAACTTTTGACCGGCACGACGCCGCTAGAGAAAGCACGGTTTCAGGAGGCGGCCTGGGACGAGATTCGCCGCATCATTCGCGAGGAGGAACCGCCCCGTCCGAGCACGCGATTGACCACGATCAACACGCTGCCGTCGCTGGCAGCCTGCCGGCAGACCGAGCCCGCGAAGCTCACGACGCAGCTTCGCGGCGAATTGGACTGGATCGTGATGAAAGCCCTGGAGAAGGACCGCGGGCGACGCTACGAGACGGCCAACGGCATGGCCCGCGATATTCAGCGCTATCTGACCGACGAGCCGGTGGAGGCGCGGCCGCCATCCGCGACCTACCGCTTGCAGAAATTCGTCCGCCGCAACAAGAGGCGCGTGATTGCAGCGAGCCTTGTGCTGTTGGCACTGCTGCTGGCGACCGCGGTGACGACCAAGCTTATGTTTTATGCGCGGTACCAGCGGAACCTGGCCCAGCTTGCGGCGGATGAAAGCGAACGTGCGCGCGCCGCGGCCGAAAGTGAAAGGGACCAGAAGGAGCAAGAGCGAAATCGGGCCGATGATGAGCGGCAACGTGCGGACGCCAAAGCGGCTGAGGCCTTGGCCGAGAAGAGAATCGCAGTCCAGCAAGAGGCCGCGGCGCGTACCGAAAAACAGCGGGCGGACCTCGAGGCAAAGAAGGCCGTGGCGGAAGGTGAGGCCGCCAAGCGCAGCGCCTTTAAGGTCGGCCAGTTGCTTTCCAGCCTTAACCTAAAGGCAGCGGAGTTAGAGGTGGAAAAAGCGCACGCGGAAAACCAGCTCCTTCGCTCGGAATGGCTCTTGTACGCCAACCAAATTGCTGCCGCGCAGCGCGAATGGGAAACGAACAACGACCTGGCGGCCTGGCAGCAACTCCGCGCCCGCTGCGCGGACTTCCGCGGCTGGGAACATGACTACCTCTATACGATGTTCACAAGGCACCTCCTCCGCACCCTCCGCTTGCATAGCAGCGCGGTGCTCAGCGTAGCCATAAGCCCGGACGGCAAGCGAATCGCCAGCAGCGGCAGCTCCGACGGCACGCTCCGCGTGTGGGACGAGGCAAGCGGGCGGGAATTGCTCGTGGTCCGCATCGGTGTCGTCAATAGCCTGGCCTTCAGCCCTGACGGAAAGCGGATCGCAAGCGGCGGTCGCGACGACGACAAATCGGTACGAATCTGGGACGCGGCCAGCGGCCGTCGATTGCTGACGCTCAAAGGACATACCCAATGGGTGCGATGCGTGGCCTATAGCCGCGATGGCAAGCGGATCGCAAGCGGCAGCGACGACCATACCGTCAAGGTTTGGGATGCCGAAAGCGGCAAGGAGATGCTCTCACTTAAGGGACATAAGTGGCTTGTGACCGGCGTGGCTTTTAGCCCGGATGGAAAGCGGGTCGCCAGCATTGGAAACGACGACGTATTGCGGATTTGGGACGCGTCCGATGGCCGGGAAACGATTAACATGCACGGGCGAAGCGGATATCTCTGGAGCGTGGCCTTTAGCCCTGACGGGCAGCGGATCGTTTGCGGCAATCATGACGGGACCTTGACGATCTGGGACACGGCCAGCGGCGACGAAAAGCTCAAGCTCACAGGCCACGCCAAATGGGTGCATAGCGTGGCCTACAGCCCGGACGGGCGGTGGATCGTTAGCGGCAGCGAGGACAACCTGCTCAAGGTTTGGGACGCGGCCAGCGGTCGGAATGTGTTCACTCTCCGAGGGCATACCGCCCCAGTGCAAAGCGTGGCCTTCACTCCGGATGGGAAGCGAATCGTCAGCGGCAGCGACGACATGACCGTGAAGGTATGGGACGCGACCGGCGGCGACGAACCGCTCAGCCTATTCGGCTCTCCGCCGCTTAGCGTGGCCTTCTGCCCAGACGGAAGGCGGATCGTCAGCGCCAACTACGACGGCACACTGACGGTTCGCGACGCGGCGACCGGCGAAGAAATGCTTACGCTCAAAGGGCACGACCGCACGGTAACGAGCGTAGCCATCAACCCGGATGGAAAGCGGATCGTCAGCGGCAGTTTGGACCGTACCTTGAAGGTCTGGGACGCGGCGAGCGGCAAAACGCTGATAACGATCGAGGGGCACGACTGCCCGGTGGAGTCCGTAGCTTTCAGCCCGGATGGAAAGCGGATCGCCAGCGGCGGCGATGACGGCATGGTGACCGTATGGAACTCGTCAACTGGCCGGGAGCTAGCCACGCTTAAAGGGCACGAGGGCTCCGTGACGAGCGTGGCTTACAGTCCGGACGGAAAGCGGATTGCCGGCGGCAGTGTTGACAATACGATCCGCGTATGGGATGCGACGTCAGGCACGTCTTTGCTCACCCTCTTCAACGTGACCGTGACGAGCGTGGCCTTCAGCCCGGATGGAAAGCGGATTGCCAGCGGCAGCACCGATCATATGATACGGGTATGGGACGCGGCGACCGGTCACGAACTGCTCACACTCAGGGGGCACACCAATCGCGTAATGGCGGTCGCCTTCAGCCCGGATGGCAAGCGGATTGCAAGCTGTAGCGGCGACAACGCACTGCCGCTATCGCACGGCAACGGCGACAATACGGTGAGGCTATGGGACGCGACGACCGGTCAGGAAACGCTTACGCTCCGAGGACACACCGAAGCCGTGAACTGCCTGGCTTTCAGTCCGGACGGGAAGCGGATTGCCAGCGGCAGCTACGACGACACGCTCAAGGTTTGGGACGCGACGAAGAGCGATGCGGCGGAAACGCGGCGGTAGGGAACGGTGCTGACGCGCGTGGCTCGACCGCCGCGATCAGGGATGAATCGGCTTGACATCGCTCGGCCACTAAGAAAGAATCAAGGGACTCTTCCTTGCTTGATTCGATCCCGCTAGAGCGCGCCCCAATGTCCGTCGTCACCGTCATCCTCTCACAGATCGAGTCCGGCGACCCACAGGCGGCCGAGAAGCTCTTGCCGCTGGTCTACGACGATTTGCGCCGTTTGGCCGCGCAGAAGCTGGCCAGTGAGAAGCCCGGGCAGACGCTCGACGCCACCGGGCTCGTGCATGAGGCGTACTTGCGGCTAGTGGATGATGCCGACGCGCGCCGCGCCTTCAACAACCGCACTCACTTCTTTGCGGCGGCTGCCACCGCCATGCGCCGCATCCTTATCGACAATGCCCGCCGCAAACACGCTCGAAAACATGGCGGAGATCTCCAGCGGCAACCGTTGGATGCCGTTGCCGCCCCTGAGCCGGACGAAAATCTGCTGGCAGTGGACGAAGCTTTGACAAAGCTGGCCGCCAAGGACCCGGTAAAGGCTAAGCTTGTCGAATTGCGCTATTTTGCCGGCCTGACCGGAGAACAGGCCGCCGAAGTGCTGGGCATTTCTCCCACGACCGCCGATCGCCACTGGGCCTACGCCCGTGCTTGGTTAAGGGCGGAAATCGGCGGCGGCTGATGGCCTTCGCTTTATTGAAAAATCCAATGGTGCTTCTTTTCGGGGTTTTACGCTTAATAGATTGACGCCCACAACGACGTAAGCGGAGAACCGACATGAACGAAGAGACCATTTTCCATCTTGCCCGAGAGAAATCGCCCGACGAGCGGCCGGCTTTCCTGGACACGGCTTGTGCGGGCGACGCCGCGCTACGCCAACGGCTGGAGATGCTTCTGAACGCCGATGAAGCTGTCGGCAGTTTCCTCGCTCGGCCGGCCTTGGACTCTGCGGCATCCGCTTCTGCAACGCCTGCCGCCGATACCGCAACCTTAGCGCCCGGCGAAACGGCACCCGGCATCCCTAACCCTGCTAGCAGAATCCGCTACTTCGGCGATTACGAACTTTTGCAGGAAATCGCCCACGGCGGCATGGGCATCGTCTGGAGAGCCCGGCAGTCGAACCTAAACCGAGACGTGGCCTTGAAAATGATCCGCGCCGGCGCGCTCGCTACTTCGGCTGAAGTCGCGCGGTTCCTCCGCGAGGCCGAAGCGGCGGCCAATTTGCAGCATCCCAACATTGTCGCCATTCATGAGGTAGGCGAGCACGAGGGCCGGCATTACTTTTCCATGGACCTGGTTGACGGACGCGACCTCGGTGCGATCGTTGCAGAGGGATCGCTCGCACCGCAGCGCGCGGCGCGTTACGTCAAGACCATCGCCGAAACGATCCAATTCGCCCATCAGCGCGGCACGCTACACCGTGACTTGAAACCGCAGAACATCCTTATCGACGCCGACGATCGGCCGCGGATCACCGATTTCGGCCTGGCCAAGATCAAGAGCGACAGCCAACTGACGCAATCAGGCATCATCATGGGCAGCCCAAGTTACATGCCGCCGGAGCAGGCCGGAGGTCGGCTAGGCGAAATTGGCCCCGCCAGCGACGTCTATTCGCTGGGCGCTATGCTCTACGAACTGCTTACGGGCCGCCCGCCATTCCGCGGCGAGACGACGATGGCCACGCTGCGTGACGTAATGGAGACGGAACCGGCGGCCCTCCGCAAACTCAAAGCGGACATTCCGCTCGATTTGGAAACGATCTGCCTGAAATGCCTGGAGAAATCGCCCGCGGCTCGCTATCCCACCGCGCAGGCCTTGGCCGACGAACTGGGCCGCTTTCTCAAAGGCGAGCCGATTCAGGCCCGGCCGGCCGGGGCGATTCGCAAGGCAGTGATCTGGGGTCGGCATCGTCCCGGCACGTTAGCGGGCGTGGCGGCGCTGGCCATCGTCGCGCTAGCATTCGGCGGGTTTTATCTGTGGGAAGAAAACGCATTCCTACAGGCGAAACTGGCAAATCCCGGCCTGGAGCGGAGCCCCGGCCCGCTTCACGACGTTGTCGGTGTCTTAAGCGTGATCAACATCTACGTTTTCCTGACCGGTGCGTTCGTGGCTTTCCTTGTTCGTCGGCGCGCGATGGGCCTGCCGCTTAATAGCGATATCCGGACTGTAAAGTTCGATGTCCGGCCCCAGCAACCGCTTAGCGATCGGACGCGCAATGTCGCCCTCGTCGCGGCGCTGGCCCTCCTCGCCTCCGGCGCCGGCTTGCTTGTCGCCACGATCCGCGCATGTGTGGGAGGGCGAGCGTATCTGGGGTCTGCTTTCCGGTATTTACTTCTCGATCTGGATAGGCCTGGAGTTGATGCGCCTGGTCGTTCGCGACTACCGTTTGGTGCACTACGGTGCGACAGTTTCACCGATTCCTGCGCTTTCGCAGATGACCGTGGAACAGGCCGCAGCGTTCCGCGCTGCCGATGAAAAGGCCCGCGCGGCAATGGAAACCTGGGACCAGCAAACGGCGATCAAGGCTTATCGCGAGGCGCTGCCTAGTCTCAAGCATCGGGATGCGCTTTTGCTGGTTGTGAACCTCGGAAAAATGCTGCGGACTGAACAACCCGAGAAATACGCGTATCCGCCGTTGTCGCCGGCGAACCTCTCGTGGCGGGGCATGTTTATTTGCGCGTTGATTGAAGTGGCCGCACTGGGCCTGTTGTGGTGGCATAACCGCCCCGTGTCCGAAATCGGCTCGATTGTTCTTCTTTTCAACTATGGCTTTTTCTTCGGTTTGGCGACGGTTGCCTTTACGCGTGTAAACGACATATGGCAAAGGACGTTGCTGCTGGCGCCCTTCCTCCTCGTCGTGGTTGTTGGCCAGGTGCTGGTGCGGACGCCGGGTTGGCCGTGGCAGATCGCCGCCAGTTTGCTGTTGGCTGTGGGAGTTCTGGCACTTACCTACGTGAAAGGCCCTTGGCAACGGGTATTGCTACTCATTGTGGTCCTTTTCGTTGCACTTATATGCGAGGCGACATCGCGTCCCGATGCAGCGCGGGCAGTCTTCGGATTCTACCTGACCGGGTATGCGTTTGGCGCGCTATTGATGGGCTGCGGCCTTGCCGGAGAAGCAGGTAGGGCCTTGCGAAAGAAGTTGTCCGAATCGAGCCCAGGCAAGTTATGAGGAGAATTGTTCTACCGTGCTGCTCTCCCAAACGCAAGCCGCGGCGGACGCCGCAAGATATAGATCCACAAGCCAATTGCCACGACCAGAAACGCGAGACTGATGTTCTGTGAGATAGTAAACGGCGTGCCCCAGATTGCCGCCTCGTCGGTGCGAATGCCCTCGATAAGGAATCGCGTAATCGGTTCGACGGTCATCATCAGCGCCGTGACCGCGCCGTCGCGGCGGCGAAATGGATCGAAGGCCAAGAGCAGGAAACAGAGGATCAACGCGTCGATTGTGCTATAGAGCTGCGTGGGATGGACCGCCTGGCTTCGCGGCAGAGGGCGATCGACCATGACGAGCATCTGCTGCGATTGCCCAGTCAAGCCGATCGAGAGCCACGTCCGCTCGCGGTGTTCGTCCAAAAGGCTCCGCAAATCACCGATCTTATATACCATGCGGCCGGAAACGCTCGCCATACGCTGGCCCGCGCGAATGCCGGCTGCATACTCGGGCGAACCGCGGCGGACATCGCTTACCACGGCCGGCCGGTCGTCGCCGCCTGCCAATTCCAAGCCGAAGATCTTGAGCGGTCCCTTTCCATCGACTTGCGCCTCGGGCGGGTCGTCGAGCGACCAATGGAACGACGCGCCATCGCCGGTGACCAGCTTCAGATCGAGCCGGTCGATTCCCAGGGCGACGCCGCGAGCATCCTTGGCCGACTGCACCGCGACGCCATTGATATCTCGGACTTCGGCACCCGCCCGCAGACCTGTCTCCGCCGCTGGCGAGCCCGGCACGACGCTTTCGATTACTGGCCGGCCGGTCGGGCCGTCGCGAAACTTCAGCCCGGCAACGTCCTCGGACCCTTCCTCGACGACTCCATGCTGATGCACCGGGCTGTTCCAGGGAAATGTTACCTTCCAAGGCAGATCGCACGGGCCGCCGTAGCAGCAGCCGTTGAGCATGCAGCCGACGCGGCCGAGGGCGAGGCCCAATAACATGCTAGGCGCGATGAGATCGGCCGTGGCGAGAAGGGGAATGCGATACCGCCACCAGAACAGCCCCAGTCCAAGCATAGCGCCAATGAACGAGCCGAAGACTACAAGCCCGCCGCCGGCAACATTCACGACGGCGAATATGAGTGCACAGAGATCGTGGGTCCTTTCATAGACCGGCCAGAAATCGCTATGCCAAAACTGCGTCACGTAAAAGATCCTCGCGCCGAGGACACCGGGGATGATCATCCAGAACGCCAGGGCGAAGATCATCTCGGGATCGACGCCCACGCGGCGGGCTCGGTAGATGGCCAGTCCCATGCCGGAGAGCACCGCCAGGAGCATCATCATGCCGTAGCCACGAATCGGCAGGCCGCGCGGGTCGCACAGAGCCGGCAGGACGAAATAGATCGCCAGCCCGAGGACGGCCAGCACTTGGGCGTAGCTCAGCGTATTGGCGTCGAACCCTCCGCGACGGAATTGCACCGCTAAAATCACCGCGCTGACGACCGCCCACACGGCTAGCAACAGGCCGAAGCCGAAGACCGGCAGGCCGAAGAGTTCGCCGGGGATGTAAAAGAGGGTTTGCAGCATGGGGGAGAGAAGTCAGAAGTCAGAAGTTAGGAGTTAGGAGTTTAGAAGGATGTTGTCAATTAGGCGTGTGTCGCCGAACTTCACCGCCATAAGCGCGACGACTGGGCCGTTGATCTGCTGCACCGGCTCAAGTGTGTCGGGATCGACCAGGGCAACGTAGTCGATCGCGCCGCCCGCCGCGACTATCATTTCGGTCATCTGCCCGATTATGTAGTTCGTGTCTCGCTGGCCTTGCGCGACAAGTTGTCGGGCGGCTTCCAAACTGCGCGACAACACCGCAGCGCTCTGCCGCGCGTCGTGGCTCAAGTAAACATTGCGGCTGCTCATCGCCAGGCCGTCCGCTTCGCGAACGATCGGGCAGACGCGAATCTGCACCGGCAGATCGAAATCGGCGACCATGCGGCGGATGACCGCGGCTTGCTGGTAGTCCTTATGTCCGAAATAGGCGAAGTCCGGCTGGACCACGTTGAACAACTTGAGCACGACCGTGGCCATGCCGCGAAAGTGGCCGGGGCGAAAGCGGCCTTCCAGCGGCTCCGCGATCGGTCCTACTTCCACCCACGTGGTGTGACCACGCCGGTAGACCTCGGCGTCACTGGGCGCGACGACGAAGTCAGTGTCGCAAGCGGCGAGCTTTTCCAGGTCGGCGGCGAGCGTCCGCGGGTATTTTGCCAGGTTCTCGTGCGTCGCGAACTGGCTCGGGTTGACGTAGATCGAGACGACCGTGATGTCGCACTCGGCCTTGGACGCGCGAACCAGGCTCATATGTCCCGCATGGAGAGCTCCCATCGTCGGCACGAAGCCGATCCGCTGGCCCGCGCGCCGAAATGGCAGCAGGGCGGCGCGGGTTTCAGCGACGGTAGCGAGGACGCGGGGAGACATATTAGATCAGGAATTATATAGGCAGTCATTCGGAAGTGCTATTGAGATTTTCCAGCAATTGCCCTATCGTCCGGCCAGTTATTGGATGCCGCATGTCGTCGGCAATCTCGGCCGCTGGTTCCAGCACGAAGCGCCGCTCGATCATGCGCGGATGGGGAATCGTCAGCTCGGGCGAGCTCAGCTCCAGATCGTCGTATAGAAGCAGGTCGAGATCGATGGTCCGCGGCCCCCAATGTTCGATTCGGCATCGGCCCAGTTCGTTCTCGATATTCTTGCAGGCGGTCAGAAGCGATTGCGGGGAAAGCGATGTGCGGATGAGGGCCGCGGCGTTGAGATAGTCGGTCTGCCCGGCCGGGCCGCCTACGGGCGAAGTTTGCAGGTAACCGCTTCGCCGCAGAACTTCCACTTCCGGATGTCGACCGAGCCGGGCCAACGCCTCATCGAGAGTCCGCGGCGAGTCGCCTAGATTTGAACCGAGTCCGAGCAGGCACAAGGGCATTCGTGCTTCCATTGTAGGATGGGCCTCCGAGTCCGTCCATTCGTCGCGTGACGGACTCGGAGGTCCATCTTACACTTCCCCTATCGCGGCGTCCGCCGCTTGCGTTGGAGGCGCTGGACGCCGAGCCGCTCGGCCGCTTCGCTGCGAGTGATGCCGCGAACGGCCGCCAAGGCCTCGAATTGCGCCGCGCGGGGGCGAGCGCGGCCGTGTTCCCAGTTGTAGATCGTCAGCCCGGAGACGCCGATCAGCCGGCCGTAGTCTTCGGCGGAAAGGCCAAGGCGGCGGCGCTGCGCCTTCACCGAGCGGGTCGAGAATCGCAGGCCGGCCAATCGCCCGTCGTACGATCCGCCATCTGATCCTTTGGACTTCTTTTGTTCGAGCAAATCGACTCGCCGTTGTTGTTCGCGCAACTGCCGCTTCAGACGGACGATTTCATGCCGGTATTGCACGATAGCTTGCCGCGTCGGTGTCGTCTGAGACTTAATCTCGCGTCGAGCCAAGCGGCAAATCTCTTCTTTCAGCGCCGTTGCAAAGTTCGCCATGGCAAAACTCGTGTAGGTCCGTTTCGTAAAGCGCGGCGCCGTCCCCGCGTCGTTATTCCAAAGCCAGCTAGAATTATACTAGAATGCATCGCCAGGCGTAAACAAAGCGCGGAAAAAAACCGCGTTCCGATCCGGAGCGTACTCTTGACGATTATTCCCGACCGCGTAGGATACTTTTGCCGTTCTCGCCGGCCGTTTAACGTGGAGCGCCCGAGTGGACATTTCCCGCCGTAATGGAAGAAGCAATCCCGCCCTAGAGGCGCGAGATCGCATCCTGCATCATCCGCATTTGGCCGTGCAGCGGATCTGGTGCGACTACAGCCAGCAGACGCTCATTCTCCGCGGCCACGTGCCCAGTTTTTATCTTAAGCAATTGGCGCAGACTGCGGTCGCCGGACTCGAAGGCGTGGACCAGGTGGTTAACGAGATCGAAGTCCTTTGGTAACGTGCGGTTCGTTTCATGCCGCTTCGCATCGTTGCGATCCGGTTGACTTTGTCGATGCTGCCGATTCCTCCTGCAAGCACAGAAATCCGGCAGCTAATTTCCGCGCATTTCGATAGTAACGACTGAGTAACCCTTTCTCGGATCGTCAGGAAATCCGACTATGCGAAATTTGCCGTGCCGCAGCCCTCTTTTGGGGGCAGTCGCAGCATATATCGCGCTCGCGGGCGTTGCGCGAGCTCAAATGCCCGAACCGGCGTCGCAGCCGGCATTGAATCTTGAACAGATGCCGAGCGACATTCACCCGCAGACTTTGAACACGCTCGCCGAGCCGGCGGACGGCAGCCCTTCCCTGAGTGCGTTATACGGCAACGGACAGCCGTCAGACACGTGCAACGACTGGTCAATGTCGCTCTTCTACGCCTACGAGGGCTTTCGCGGCACCTCCGACGGCGCTTGGGAGAACAACGGCGTAAATACAGGCTTCAATTTCGGAACGCGGCTTGGCGGCTTCAGCGATGCCACCGGGATCGGCTTTCAGATTGGCGGCAGCATCGGCATCTACGACTGGTCGGGCACCGATTACCGCATCCAAAACAATGAACAAGCCGAGACCGAGGGCTTCTTCACGATGGGCTTCTTCCGCAAAGCGCGGCCCGAATCGCCCTGGAACGCCGGCTTGGTTTTCGATTGGATGCTCAACAACAATTTCAGCGTCTTCAATGAATCGCCCACGCTCAATCAATTCCGGTACCAGATCGGCTACGATGTGAACAATACCAATGAAATTGGCGTGTGGGGCACCGTACACGGTCAGAGTTCCACGCGCGACGTGCCGTTCTTCGGACCGGTCACGTGGCGAAGCATGGACCAGATCAATGCCTATGTGCATCATAAGTGGCCATTTGGGGCCGACACTTACGTATGGGTCGGCGTGCCGCTGGGCAGCCGCCTGGCGGACGGGGCCAGCCTGGGGTCATTCATCGCGGCCGCCCGCGGCGATATGCCATTGAGCAACTGGATGTCGCTCTATTCTGTGGTCACTTACCTGCGGCCCGCGGCCGGCCCCGGACCCATCGGAGCTCTTCAAGACGAATGGAGCTTTGCCATCGGACTGGCGATCTATCCACGGCGCGACGCTCGGACGCCAACGGTCGCCCGGGAAGGGTGGTCGCCGCTCTTGCCGGTTGCCAGCAACGGCACGTTCTTCGTCGACGCCAGCCAGAACTATTGATTTTCGCATATCGCCGGCGGCGCAACGCGCATGATCTTCCCTTGGGCACGGGACAGCGGCGCGGGCGTAGCGAATATGCGGCCGTTGGCAGGTCATCGTAGCCTATGCTTTTCTTATTGCCGTGCGGCAGTTTAGCAAACTGCCCCACCTTCGGCCCCACGGAGATCTGCCATGCCGTCAATCGTCTGTTGCGATTCTTCTACCCAGCCGATCATTCTAGGGCCGCCGACAGGGCGTCTGGTGGACGCCACGGAGATTCGCCTCTCGGAAATCATCTCCGCCATGTCTGTGGCGCTGGACATTACCCAGGGCCATCCGCAGGGCCACTGCATGAGGACCGCTCTGATCGGCATGAGGCTCGCCGATGAACTGCAGCTATCGTCCACCGAGCGGAGCGCGTTGTTCTACGCGTTGTTGCTGAAGGACTTGGGCTGCTCCAGCAACGCGGCCAAGATGAGCTATCTCTTCGCCGCCGACGATCACCTGGTGAAGCGCGATTTGCGGATGATCGATTGGACGAAGGCCGGCGATAGCCTCCGCTACATGTGGAAGCATAGCGCGGAGGGCGGCTCGCTGCTGGACAAGCTCTTGAAAATTGCCGCCATCGCCCGCAAGGGTCCCGAAGCGGCCCGTAAAATCTCCGAGGTCCGCTGCGAGCGCGGCGCCAACATCGCCCGCATGTTGCGGTTGCCGGAAATCTCCGCGCGGGCGATCTACGAGCTCGACGAGCACTGGAACGGCCGCGGACACCCCTGCTGGCTCAAGGGCGAGGAGATTTCGCTGTTGGCTCGCATTTGCTGCCTCGCCCAGACGGTGGAAGTTTTCTTCACGACCTACGGCCTGGAAGCGGCGATGGACGTCGCCTGCCAGCGTCGCGGCGAATGGTTCGATCCGCAACTCGTCGACGCCTTGCTCAGCTTCCAGCACGAAGCTTCGTTCTGGCAGAAGCTCTTAAGCGATGACTTGCTGAACGAAGTCGGCCGCTTCGAACCGGAAGACGCCGTGCTCACGGCCGACGAGGAATGCATCGATCGGGTTGCCGCGGCATTCGCCAGCGTGGTTGACGCCAAGAGCCCTTGGACCTATCAACATTCGACACGCGTGGCCGAGATCACGGTCGGCATCGCCGAGCAGTTCGGCTGCACGGCGGAACTCGAGCGCGACATGCAGCGGGCTGCGCTGCTGCACGACGTGGGCAAGCTCGGCGTTTCGAACATGATTCTCGACAAGCCGGGCCGGCCGACCGACGAGGAAATGGCCCAGATCCGCAAGCATCCGGATTACTCGCAACAAATCCTGGAGAAGGTGGGCGCCTTCAAGAAACTGGCCGACGTGGCGGCCGCGCACCACGAGCGGCTAGACGGCCGCGGCTACCATCGCCGCCTCGGCGGCGAGCAACTGCCCTGGGCCGCCCGCGTACTGACGGTGGCCGACATGTATGAGGCGATGTCCGCCCGGCGGCCCTATCGCGACGCGATGTCCTGGCAGCAGATTCGCGAAATTCTCACTCGAGATGCGGGCAACGGCGTCGATCCGGAGTGTTTACAAGCGCTGGAGCGATGGCTCGACCGGAACGCTATGGAATCGCGCGTCGAGTCGCAAATGGCCGAGGTCGATCGGCTGATCGCGGAATTGTGATTGCGGCGAGAGGTCCGCTGACAGCGCGCACGTCGCCGCTGCTGGCTACTTGCGCCACTTCGCCCAGCCCTCGCTGATCGCGCTTAACGCCACGCGGTCTTCCAGGTTTGGCCTCAGAATCGTGAGGATCATCAGCGGCAGATACCAGGCCATGTAGGTGCCGCCGTCGTAGGCCTTCCAGAACTGAGTGCCCAGCATGATTGCTGCGGAACAGGCCAACAGCGTACCCAGGTTCTTCTGCGCGGGCCATAGGACGGTACTTCCGCACATGGCGACGAACAACGCCATCACCGGCCATCGCCAAGGCGCCAGCCCCTGCCACATGCCTTGGATTTCGCGATCGGGAACATGTGCGCCCGGCGCTCCGATGGTCCGTTGGAATTGGTCCCAGAAAGTGCCCAGTTCCGCCGGAGTGAAGGCGAGCGAAACGATCACCAACCCCACCACCACGATCACCGCCACGCTGAATCGCACCAGCCCCCGCCGCCAATAAAATGAGCACCAAAGCGGCAGGAGGAAGAGCGGATACCAAGTCAGCGCGGCCGCCAGACCCATGAAGATTCCGGCGATCGCTGGACGCCGATAGCATTGAATCGCCCAAACCAGGAGCGCGGCGGGCACGACGTGGTCGATCCGCGGCGTATACTCCGCCGTATACGGCAGCAGCAGATACAGCGTGGCCGCGGCGATACCCGTATGCGTGTTGTCAAAATGCCGATAGCCGATGAGAACCATGCCGAGCACAATTGCCAGATGCGCAATGATGGCGGTGATGCGCTTTGCCGTGTCGTCCGAAGAACTGGAAAACACCTGGAACAGCGGGTAGCCCGGCCCGCGCTGCTTGAGGATCGTCCGCACTTCGGCCGTCTCGCTGCCGCTGGGCGATTTCTCGCCAGCACCGCGTTCGACCTGCCGCACTGCGGAGGCCGAATTGGGTTCCGTGCTGCCCGTGATGACGTTCGACATGAGGAACACGAGCATTGCGGCGCAGGCAAACGTCAGCCCGCTTGCCGAAAGGTTCGGCTCCAAAAGTGGGCGACGGACCATCGCCGGATCGATCAATAGCCGCAAGAGGAAGAAGAGGCTGACGGCAAACAGCCAAAGATAGCCGAGTCGCTCGATCTGCCGATTTGCAACCGCACGATCGGCGGATTTTCCGCCGGACGACTCCGCCTTCGAGGGCGCAGGCTCGGAACGAGCAGCCCCCGCGCCGGCGTCGGGCAGATCGGTCGCTTGTGCCCGCGTTTCCGATGCGGCACGTTGCGCCGCAGCCGGCTTCGATTCCTTGCCGTAAGCCACCATCAGCAAGCCCGGCGCGAAGAATATCAGGCCGACGATATCCAGGTTCCGCACGCTCCAAAAGCGCCGGAACTTGAAATAGACCGAAATCATGATCAACGACGAGAGGTAGACCCACGTCGTTGCGGTCATCTGATAATCGTAGAGGATATCCTTCATGCGACAACCGCACTTCGGGACCGCAGGCGAAAGCGATCAGCCCCGCGCGGGCAGACTCCCCAGCCTGGGCGGTTCCCGTCAAGTTAACAAAATAGCGGAAACCCTTGGAATTGCAAGCCCAAGCTTAGCCCGCACTGCATGAATCGCCCTGCCGGAACCGGAGTTCCGGCGGCAAACGACGGCTCAATGGCCGACGATTTCTCGCCGCAGTGCGTCGGCAAAGCGCGGCGTGAAGAGCTTGGCGCCCCGCGAATTGAGATGGAACTTGTCCGAGTAAAGTTCCGGCTCGATCGATCCGATTCCGGCCGGCATGAGCACGGGAACGCCGGTTGCGGCACCCGCGCGGGCGACGGCTTGATAGGCTTCGTCGCCTTTCGATTCGCCCGAAGGGGGAACGAGGAGAACAAATCGGACGTTATACGCGGTGGCCAAGTCACGAAGGGCAACGAGCCGAATGTTCGCCGTTTCAAAGACTTTATCCGGATCCAACGGCGCCGGATTGCTGAAAACCATGGTCGCCATCAAGAGCGGAAGTCCCGGCAGGATGCGGCGGAGGATACCCTTGCGGACCTCGTCGCCGTAACCGAAATACGCGCTATAGTGCGCGAAATAGAGGCTGCTCGTCTCGGTGTTCGACAAACTCAACTCGCGGGCGGCCGGGAGGATGTCGCGAGTCCGAAACATGCGATAGGGCGAATACGATTCGCGAATCCGCGACACGACGAGTTGCCGGGGAGAGAGCATTAGGACAACGACGTTGGGCCGCGCGCCCTCGGCAAACAGCCGCCTCAGCCCGTAGTACCAGTCGTAGTAGCTCGTGTCGGGCACCATGAGCCGCGCCGCTTCGATGTCGGGCCGCAGCGACCGGCTGGCTTCATCGAACAATACGCCGTTGTCCAAGAGCGAATTGCCGACGACGAGAACATGCCGGGGCGAAACGGTTGGCCGCAGCGCGATGGCCGCTTTGACTTCTCGTGCGTTGATTCTCATGCCGCCGTCGAAGTTGGGAACGACGTAGCGCGTAACCAACTCGACGCCGGAGAAAACTATTGTCAAAGCGGCCAAGAGGACCAGATATCCCTTGTTGCCGAAAGGTGAAGCGGCCGTATTAGCCGCGTCAGAACTGGAAGTAGATGAAGGCATGAATGTTGTTTCCGGCAAAGGCAGCCAGGGCCAGGGCAAGGATGGCCGCGACGACAATCCGCAACGGCTTGGACGAGCACTCCAAGAGATACTCTTCGCCCCGATATTCGTTGACCAAGTCGATGAGCAGCATTGGTATGGCAATCAAGGCAAGAAACTCGAAGGCGGTCAGCAGTTCCGGCCGCCAATAATCCGTGGTAAGCCCCGTCACCATGCGCCACGCGCCGCCGACGGTCGCCGCGCGGAAGAATATCCAAGCGAGACAGACTAGGTGAAAAATGACGATGCGATTGAGCCAGGCCGAAGGGGAAAAAAGCGAACGCCGCCGCTCCTCTTGAGTGCTTTCCGCGCGGTCGGGCAGTTGCAGCAGCTTTCTCAGCATCCTCTCGACGGCTAGACCGGCGCCGTGGATCCCGCCCCAGACGACAAACGTCCAATTGGCCCCGTGCCAAAGACCGCCCAAGAGCATGGTGACCATGAGGTTGCGGTAGGTTCTGGCTTCGCCACTGTGGCTGCCGCCCAGAGGAATATAGAGATAGTCGCGGAGCCACGTGCTCAGGCTGATATGCCAGCGGCGCCAGAAGCCTTGCAGGCTCGTTGCCAGATACGGCTGGCGGAAGTTGACCATAAAATGGAAGCCCAAGAGCTGCGCACTTCCACGGGCGATGTCGCTATAGCCGCTGAAGTCGCCATAAATCTGCCAGGCAAAGGCATAGCAGCCCAGCGCGACTACGGCCAGACTGGGCCGGCCAAGATTGCCATTGAACGCCGCCGTGGCCAAGAGGGCGCAGTTGTCGGCTATCACGCGCTTGCGAAACAGACCGCAGACGATCAACATCAGTCCGTCAAAGAAGCGATGCGGATGAAACGCTCGCTCCCGCTGGACTTGGGGCAAAAGGTGCGAGGGTCGCTGGATCGGCCCGGCGATCAAGTGCGGAAAAATGGAGACGAAGAGGGCGTAATCGACGAGCGATTTCGCCGGCTTCATGCGGCGGTTGTGGACGTCGATGATGTAGGCGACTTCCTGAAACGTATAAAACGAGATGCCGGGCGGAAGCGCGATCTTGATCAACGCGGCATCGACGTTTTCGATTCCCATCAAGTGCAAAAGCTGCACGAAGGATTCCTCGAAGAAATTGAAATACTTGAAAAAGCCGAGGAAGCCGAGATTGATGATCAGCGAGAGGGCCAGCAGCAGGCGGCGCGCGACGGGAGCTTCCGAGCGGTCGATGAAGCGGGCACAGAAGAAGTCGACGACCGTCGAAACGGCGATGAGGATCAGGAAACGCCAGTCCCACCAGCCGTAAAAGAAGTAGCTCGCTACGAGCAGGAATACGTTCTGGCTCTTCCTGGCAAGACGCCAGTAGATCAGTACGATCGGAACGAGGAACAGGAAGTAGACGGGCGAATCAAAAAACATGCTTCCGCGTCATCGGCGAGTGGTTCGGCGCGACGCGCTTGAGCACTACGGATTCGCCATTCCGTGCGGGGACTAGCTTGCGATCTGCCCTTTCGGCTGGCGGCACATCGCATTTCCGCCGCTGGCGGCTGGTCGACCTGTGCGGGAGCGAAGAGTCCGAATCATGCCCGCAAGACCGCTCATCTCCGCCTCGAATTCGATTTGAGAGACGTTGTTGCCGTCGAGAAAGCGGTAGAGCGCCAACATGGGCGTATCGCCGTAGTTCAGCCCGTTGTCGCACGTCGTGGCGCTTGCCACGCCAAGCTGCGCTAGAACCGGCTGATGTTCCTTGCAATGGAGTCCGCTGGGATAGCAGAAATGCGTGGTTTTGTAGCCCGCGAGCGGTTCGAGTATCTCGCGGTTCTGCTCAATTTCCCTGCGAATTAGCGCAGATTCGACGGGGAGGCAGTGGCGGTGCGTGTGCAATTCGATGTCCACCCCGCTCTTTGCAGCCTCTTGGATTTCGGTCGGCGTCATGAGCGAAAAGAGCCGCTGCTCGGCGACTTGCGCGTAGTCGACACCCAAGGAACTGCCGAGCCGGCGGCTTAGCTCGACTCGCTCGTCCTCGTCCAATCGACTTTCGCCGTGGCGGATGATCTTCCACATCAATTCAGCAGTCGACGCCGCGTCGAGCAACGGGACGGTACCTTGGTCTTCCATTCCGAATTCCGTCAGATTCAGGTCGGCTCGCGTCGTCTTCCAAAACATGTACTGCACCGCCAACCGAAAGATGGGCGTGCCCTTGACAGAATAGTAGGTCGTGACGTAAATCGTCGCCGGGAGCTTAAGCTCCTGGAGTATGGGGATCGCAAGTTTCCAGATGCTGTAGAAACCGTCGTCGAAGGTCAAGACCGTGGCACCTTCCGGCACATCGTTACTCTTGAGACGTTCGACCGCATCGCTAAGCGACAATACCCGATAGCCATGCCGAGTAAGATACTCCATCCGCTGCCGAAACAACTCGGCGCATGAAGAGCCCTGTGTTGAATTGGTTCTCGTCGGCCAGTGCGAAGCCGTGATAGGCGAGAATTCTTACGCCGCGCTTGTTCGCCTCGCGCCAGCCGAAATGCTCCCGACCATTTCGCCCCGCTATAGATCAGATTCTTGATCAATTCCTTCGTCCTCTCAATTATGCAAACGAGGTCGGCGGTTCGTTACAAGATGGTTTTCCACTGCCTGGCGGCGCCGAAACGAACTTCTTCAAAAAGCGAACCCTCGTAAGTGAAGCCTACCTTTTCAATGACGTGCCGCGACGGAGTGTTGTCCGCCAAAACCGAAATATACACCTTTTTCGTTCCCGGAATCGCCGCCGCATCGCGCAAGATCGTGCACAATGACCGCGCGTAAAGTCCGCGACCGCGGGCGGAAGGAACCGTGTAGAAGCCGAACAGCACGGCGCTGTCTGGCGGAAAGTGATGCTCTTGATGTACCTCCGCCGCGAACGACTTGGTTTGACGTTCAATCAGCCAGCCGAAGTGCAAAAGGCGGCCGTCTTCCGCGCACGAATAAACATGGTTGCCGTCTTCAATTTGGCGGAGCGCCTCGGAAAGCAGTTTTTCACGAGGCAACCAGGACTCCGCCGGTTGATACAGAAGCAGGTCCTCGAGTGAGTCCCGGCGTACCGGCCCGGCGGCCTCGATTTCATTTGCTCTGCTTGCGTCAAAAGAGTAAAGCCGAAGTTCCCGCCGGCAGGCAATCCACGCTCGCGTGTTGCGAAAGAAGCGCATGGCGGTGCCGCGAAAATGGGCCCTAGCAAGCTTTGCAGCGAGCGTTTTGAGACGGCTTGGGCTGACACGCACCTTCTTCAGCATAGCGCCGGCCCGTGCCTTGACTCCCGCCAGCAGATCGGCCTTCCGGCGCTGCGTACGCGAGGGATAAACAGTTAATGTGTGGACCTCATCTTCGGCGTTGGCAAAGCGATCTTTGTAAGAATCGCCGCCCGAAGTGAGGTCCAGTTGCTCATATCCTTCTCGCATCAACATTTGGGCCAGAAACAGAATGTGAAACTTGCCCGGCGAATGGCGCGACAGGAAGGGGCTATGCGCAATGATGCCCAACTGCACCTCTCGATGGCTGCGAGCCCCAATGTGCGCCGCGACTAAATGGCGTCCGAAACGCAGCGTGGTCACGTGCATAAGGCCCGGCACGTCGAAGATCGCCAAATAGAAAGCCCGCTTCAAGGCATCTAAAAACGGCGCATTCCCATGCAGTGCGGCCTGCCTGAAGTCAACCCAGGGGATCATTTCATCGAGGACTCGCTCGAACTCCGTCGAGTCAGTGACCTGCGCGAAATTCGCGGGGCCCATCTTCTCCAAGCGGCTGAGCCGGCTCTTGTTGCTCTTCTTCTTGAGCGAGGCGGCGATTTCCGTCCCATCTCCGAAGCACAATAAAGGCCGGCGATGCCGCTCGAGCTTGCATGTCCGCGATGCTTCCGGGTAAGTGAGCCACGACAAGGGGGCTTTTGGTGGCAGATACTGAAATGTCAATACAGCGCGCGGAAACCGCCGCTGAAACGATTGCGCGGCTTGCCAGGGGAAGGAATCGGCTATGTTTGGCGCGGAAATCCAACAATGGTATTCCGCCTGCCAATCTCCGGCGACGACAAGTCTGCCGTCGCCAGGTGACACTCCCAATGGCAGAAGGCCGTTCAGCCGGCCGGACTCATCGTGGGACATGACAAGGAGCGGCTCGAATCGTTCACTATACGTGCGATACCAGGCCGTGCAAAACCCGCTGCCTTGGAATGCCGTCGCCCAAGGACACTGTTCGCAAAGCCGCGACCACTCGCTCAGAAACTCGGCGCACTCCAGCAGACTGAAGGCGTCGTTTCCGCGGACGACTTCAATCTTCATGATACAATCCGAGGATATCGAGCACAGAGGGTACGCTGCCGAGGACTATGATTCGCTAACGCTCGATCCTCGTCAGCTTCATCGATCCCGCGGAATCATCCCGCGCAACAGCGCCCGCGGCCTTTTGCAGATATTCATCGGCCGCTTTTCGGCATCCGCCCCAGTCATGATAATCGTCGAGAATGATGCTCCCACCGACGACGAGTCGCGGAAAAACCCGCTCCATGCATGTCTTTACGGGCTCGTACCAATCGACGTCAATGTGCATGAAGGCAACCGGCTGCTCGATTTGCAACGTGTCCTGGACGAGCCCCTTAACCAGTGAAACTGACTGCTCATCGCAGTTAATGCCAAAACTTTTGAAGTTGCCGCGGACGACGTCGTGGAGATTATCCAAATAGCCGTAGTATTTCTCGCCGTCGATGCCTTTCGACTTGCCCGCCGCTATTAGATGATAACGATCGTGGACCTCCGGCGGATCATCCTGGGTCGGCGGCGGGATCATGTCGAAGACGTCGTAGACGAAAAGCGGCCGCGAGGCGGTTTTCAGCGAGGCGGTGAGGATGGCCGATCCGCCCAGCGCACAGCCGGCTTCCAGAAACGCGCCCGGCAACCCAGCGTCCTCAATTGAGCGGCAGGTTCGAGCGATGCTGGCTAATCTGGCATCGCTCAGGTACGTCAGCCTGCGCGACTTGATGCGCGAAATCAGCGCTCGCTGCCCTGGATTGAATTCGCCGAGAGCCGCTCGGCTCTTGCGCGAATCGCGGACCCGCTTCGCAAATCGCTTAATGCTTTGCAACACGTTATCGGTTGGGTTCCGCGTCGATTCAGGAGATGGCCACGACCTCGCGCTCAACGGGGACGGCCGCTCTGGTTTGGCAGCAGCCCCCTTCCCAGCGGCGCGGGCGATTCTTCCAGATTTCGCGGATCGAGGCCGTCTTGATATTGCCGACAGCCGGCATCTTGAAGCAGGTCCCCACGTCGCCGTTGGGCTCCAATTGCATCGTGGTGAGCGCGCTGCACATGAGGCGGGATTCGTGGGCCATGTGCGCCCGCACCGCGACCTGTTGCAATTCCGGGTCACGGTAGTAAGGAATCATCCCTTCCAACTCCCCGACCGTGTTGCAGATCGGCAGCCCCTGCTTCTTCAGACCGATCAACTGCCGAACCGTGGCCACGGCCTGCTCCGGATCAGTCGGCCAATTCGGAGAATGCTTGAACCACTCAAGGTCTTCGGGGGTGTCGTAGTTCTGTTCGATCGGCTGATAGAGGACTTCAAGGCCGTTGTCGGCGGCGAACCGCGCGACATTGGCGACGTCGCCGAGATTGTGCCGCATGATGACCGTCTTCAGACGGATGACATAGCCGAGACGCTCCTCCTTGCGGAGGCGCATGAGCGTGGCGAGCGAGACGGACGCCTTGTCCCAAAAGTCTTCGCGTCCGCGGACGACGCCGTGGGCCTTGCCGATGCCGTCGATCGACATCGTAATTCGCCACGGCCGCGACCGCGCGGCCTCTTCGATCCGCCCCTGGTTTTGCCAATAGCCGTGCGTCAGCAGTTCAATGCAAAGGCCGAGCGATGAGCCGTGGGCGAGGAGCTTGATAGCGTGCGGGTTCGTCAGCGCCTCGCCGCCGGTAATGACGACATGCGCCCGGCCCAGCCAGTTTCGCACGTCGGCGAGAAACCTCTTCCACTCGTCGAGCGTGGCCAGTTCCTCTTCGCGGCCGCGGCGCTTCCAGATGTCGCAATGCACGCACTTGGCGGTGCAGCGCATGGTGAGCACGATGACGACCGAGGTCGGCCGGCAGTAATCCGCCCAGCGGCCGCCATTAAACGTGCGCAGCCGCCAGTTGAGCGCGTCGCGGAAGCGTCGAGAGAGGTCGGTGAGCATTGTGTTACCTTTCCTCCGGGAGTCCAACTCGTTGGTTTGCCAACTTCAATTCTACCATAAACATCGATTTCTGTCGCATTACTTTATTGCAGTTTAGTTCCGTGCTGATGTTTAACAATTGATCATGTCCGCGCGCGGAGCGATCCTAGGCCGATTTTCGCTTTTAGTGCGCCAATGCGAAGTCCGCAGCCGACAATGCCCTTCCAACAAGCCCAGCGGGTCGGATGCTTTTTGACAGTCGCCCAGGCGTGTGACATCTGGGCGAGCGAATAGGCGGCCGACTGCTGCATTTGCGAGACCGTGCCGTTTTGCGAGGCGTGGCAGCGGAAGAAGAACGGAGCTTCATTGCCGCACTTGGCAAAATGGTATTTCCGCGAAACCCGCAAATAGAATTCGTAGTCCTCGGCGAAATCGTAGCGCGGGCGAAACGGCCCAACCGCTTCGAATACGCTCCGCCGCCACATCACGCACAACCCCACTTCCTGCGTCGGGAATAAGGCGTTGTCGGGATCGGCGGCCTGGTTCCAGCGCGACAGCCATCGGCCCTCTTCGTCCACCTTTTGCATATCGCAATAGATCAGGCCGACTTCGGGCGGCGCGGACTGCAGGTGCTTGAGCATGATTTCGATCGCGTCCTCGCGGAACAGATCGTCCTGCGACAGCCGCGTGAAGTATTCGCCCCGCGCGATGGCATAGCCGCTGTTGTAGGCCCGCGAAACGCCGCCATTGCGCTCGCGACGGACCACGCGGATACGGCTATCTTTCGCCGCGTACGAGTCGGCGATCTCGGCATCGTTCTGCGGGCTTTTGTCGTCCACGACAATGACTTCGATGTCGCGGTAGGTTTGGCCGAGGCAGCTTTCGATGGTTTTGGCCAGGAAGCGGCTGCCTTTGTAGCACGGGATGACGATAGAAACCAAAGCGGACATGACTGAGTTGATAAGCTGTCGCCGGCCGCGGTTCTAGCGGGCGAGCGCGGCGGGAATTCGATCCTTGTGGAAGCAGAACGCGTAAACGCCAGTGTCGCCTGTCGGCAGGATGGCAAGCGGAACCAGTTGCCGCCGGTGAGGATGGTAAAGCCGATAACCTAGCTCGCCGAGCACGTTTGCGACGGCTTCCACGCTGCTGTTTTGCTGCTGCATGGCCGGCGGCCAGAGCTCGACGACGACCAAGGGGTGGAAACGGGCAAGCGTCTTGGCCGCGCCGCGGAGTGCCCGATCTTCAAAACCTTCGACGTCCAAAAGCAGGGCATCCAACCGCTCCAATCGCTGGGAATCGCAAAAGTCGTCGAGCGTCGCGACCGAAACACTGCCGTCCGAGACTTCGGATACGATATGGGCATGGCCCGAATTGCCGGCCGGTTTTTCCATGACGGCCTTGCCCGGCGAATCGGACACGGCAAGCTCGAAACAGGAAACGGTGTCGTTAAGATCGTTCCACTCGACGCCGCGCTGCAAGCGGGCGAAGTTTGCTGCATCTGGCTCGATGGCGAGGACGCGGCACTGCTTCTTCAGGGCGGCAGCAAGCGTGATGGCGCAATAGCCATAGTTCGCGCCGACATCCAACACCGCGCAGCCGCTCTTGAGCAGCCGGCGCAGGTGGTACATCTCCCACGCATACTTGGCCCCCATCCAGAACAGGCCGGCGTGGGCGTGGTCTGCCGGGTTCAGCGACCACCACAGTCCGCTGCGCTTGACGCGGGATTCGCGGTCCGCGACTTGGACGGCAAGCCACTTTCGCAGCCGGTCATGCACCCACCACTTGCGCGGATGGTCGGGCAAGCGGGAGCCGTAGAAGACCAAGGCTCGGGTTGCTAGCGATAATTCGGACATACGGGCGAGATTTCTCCTACCAGACCTTGTTCAGCCACGTTCTGATCGGGTTCTCGAACAGGTAGAACGACGCGACCCCCGCGGCGATTGCAACCGCGCAGGAAACGACGCTGCCGTTCCTCCCAAAGTATTCGTGCGAAGTGAAGGGACCGTGCCAGAGATAGATTGAGTACGACCAAACGCCAAGCAGTCGTAACGGCGGCCAGGCAAGTGCCGTGTGGAACCATCGGGGAGTTTCGGAAAGATGATTTACCGCAAACGCGAGCAGCAGCGGCGAAAGGACTACTGTCGTCCACCAGGGAGCGGCATGCGCGTGGCAAACCGCGGCGGCCGCGGCGGCCGCCAACGGCATCCACGGCCTTACGAATGGGACGGCGCGGCGACGGATGAGAAAGTAACCAGCGGCGAGAAGGAGGTGCCCCGCCGCCGCCTCGGTACGCGCCTCGCACGATGTCGGCGCGAGATCGGGAAACGCGCGGTAAGCAAAGTGAATTGCGATGGACAGCGTGCCTGCAAACAGAAGGAATGGCGCTTCGCGTCCCTTCAGCGGATTGACGAGCGTAAGCAGGCCCAAGAAGATATAGCAGTGTTCCTCCACATTGAGCGACCAAAGCTGCTGAATGGGAATATCTGCGTGAGAAAAGTCGAAGTTGGCGGGAAGGTAGCTGCGGAGGAAGGTAATTGACCAGAAGATGTTATGCCGTTCCGCGCGTCCAAGGAAGTACGCGGCTCCATACACAACGGCGATATAAAGGAGGAATGCCGGCAGTATTCTGCTGATGCGGTGCTTGTAAAAAACGCCCAGCGGCACCCGTTTGACGAAAAGAATCCGGCTCATCAAGAAACCCGAGAGCACAAAAAACACGTCGACGCCGAGGCGCCCCGATTTGATTCCCGGCACCGCAAAAAAGTGGGCTTGCAGGACAAGCACAATCGCCAGGCCGCGCCATCCATCCAGATAGTCGACGTGCGGCAACTCGCTCGGGCCGTGGGCGGCCGCGGCGCTAACAGCTCGATCGATTTCCATAACGGCCTGGTTCATCTGCAAATGTCTCGGGCAGTTTCGGGATTCGCGGCGACGTTGCGGATTACCATACTTGGTTCAGCCGCGTCCGAATCGGATTCTCAAAGCAATAGAACGATACGACGCCGGCGGCAATTCCCGCCAGACAGGAGATCGCATTTCCATAAGGCCCGAGATAAGTGAAATATTGATGTACGGCGAGCGGCCCATGCCAGATATAAATGGAGTACGACCAAATGCCCAGCAAACACAACGGCCCAAATGCGAGCGCCCTGCGAAACCATCGCGGAGTCTCGGACAGGTGATTGACGGCGAATGCGAGCAGGTAAGGCGAGAAAAGCACCCGAGGCCACCAGGGGAGGATTGGCGTGTAACAAGCAATGGCCGCGGCGAGCCCCGCCAATGGCATCCAGGACCGAACTAGCGATACGAATCGCGTGCGCGTTAGGCAGTAACCGGCGGAAATCAGCAGATAGCTGGCGGCGGCTTCAGTTCGAGATTCGAATGCAATCGGAGCTTTCGCGGGATACGCGGTGTAGGCGAAGTAAATCGCGACGGACAATGTACCGGCGAGCAGCAACGCCGGGCCCTCGCGGCCCTTCAGAAAAGCAATCAAGGTAATCAGGCTGAGAAAAATGTAACAGTGCTCTTCCACATTGAGCGACCAAAGGTGCAAGATCGGTGCGTCGGCCTGCCAAATATTTGCCGTCGTTGGAAGGTAGGTCCGCGTGAACGTCAAGGTATAAAGGACGTTATGACACTCGTCACGCTGCATAAAAAACGCGGCGGCGTAGACGACGGCCACGAATAGAACGAACACGGGCAGAATCCGGCTGATGCGACGCTTATAAAACGTGCTCAGCGGCACCCGCTTCACAAAAAGAATCCTGCTCATCAATAAGCCAGACAGCACGAAAAACACATCCACGCCAAGCCGCCCCGAATTGAACCCCGGAATGCCAAAAAAATGATATTGCAGGACCAGTGCTATGGCCAGCCCTCGCCAGCCGTCAAGATAGGCGACGTGCTTTAACTCGCTCGGACCGTGGGCCGCGGCGATCGCGACGGTTTTTTCAAGATCTAATACGGACTGCGTCATTTTCCGCCGCCGCGATTTGATCCGCCTGCGATCCCGTAGTGGTCAATCAACGCAGCCACGTTCTTCTGGAGATCGAACTTCTCCTGACATGCTCGCCTGCCAATCTGGCCCATCTCGCAACGCCGCCGCGCGTCGCCGGCGAGCGACAATATCTTTTCGGCCAGGGCCGCAGTGTCGCCCGGTTCGATCAGAAGGCCGGACTCTTCGTCCTCAATTAACTCAGGAATTGCTCCGGTCCGTGTGCCGATCAGCGGCTTTCCGGCTGCCATCGCCTCGGCAATTGTCAAGCCGAAGGCCTCCTGCCAACGCGACACCTGGCAGGCGATGTCGCACGCCGCCCAGAGGCCTTCGCCCAGCGGATCGCGGACGCGGCCGGAAAAGGTCACTCGCGACGTTATGCCAAGCTCCGCGGCGAGCCGCTCAAATTCCTCGCGCTGCGGCCCGTCGCCGGCGAGCAGGAAATGGACCTCCGCGTCCGCGGCGAGCACGCGCTGTGCCGCGTGAAGCAAATCGGGCAGTCCCTTCTCCTTCCGCATCGTGCCGGCTTGGACGACGAGCACGCGATCGGGCGGAATTGCGTAGCGCCGGCGGAACTCCGGCCCGCGCGACGCGCCGAGTGCCGCCCGGCCAAGGTCCACGCCATTGTAAAGCACCTCCAGCCGTGCGCGCGGCATGGCGCCGTAGGCCACGTCGCACGCGTGGATGAACGAGCTTACGCAAAACATCTTGGTCACCGGCAGGCAAGCCAGCCAGTTCGCCGCCCGCTTCCATCGTGGCACGGCATTGTGGCAACCCTTCCTCTTCGCCTGGTAGAGGCATTTCACGGTGCATAGCGGGCACAAGCGGGAAATATGGTCGTGCATGTAAATACCGCTCACGCCGAGAAGCTTCGCCAGCCAGGGATAACCGCTCTTGGCGTCCACGAAGTGCAGGTGAGCGATTCTCGGCCGATAGCTCCGCAGCAAGGCGATGACCTGTCGAATTGGCCGATAGGCTAGTTGGCCGCAATCATCCACAGTGTGCAAGACGGTGTTCGAAAGGTTGAGGAACTGCCGCACTTCGTCGGAAGGATTTCTGAATGCAAGCACGCTTCGCCAGCCCAGCTTTTCCAATTGCGTCGAGAGCTCGCGTGCGTAGGTCTCCATTCCCGCGACCGACACCGCGCTGTGATCGAAGATCGATACGACTGTGTTCGTGGAAGCCAAGGCAAGCCGTTAAGTCGCGGCGGACTGCTGACGTTGCCGCCTCGCCGGCGAAGCAATCACGGCGTCGAGCAGTTCCTGCGTATCGCGCGCGTGTCGTTCGGCCGAGAACCTCTCGACCACGGTTCTGCGTCCGTTTTCGCCGAGCCGGCCGCGCAAATCGGCATCGGAGAGAAGTCTTGTGATCGCCACCGCCATTTGATCGGCATCAGCCGGGTCGCACAGCAAGCCATTCGAATCGTCCTCGACAAACTCCGGCGGTCCGCCGGTGCGCATGGCGACGACCGGCCGCTTCATCGCCATGGCTTCGGCGATTACCATTCCAAACGGTTCGGGCTGGATCGATGCGTGGACGACTACGTCGAGTTCGGCAAGCACTTGCGGCGTGTCGTCGCGGTGACCGGCGAATACGACCTTGTCGGCGATTCCGAGCCGGGCCGCGATTCCTTGAAGATGCTTCAATTGCGCTCCATTGCGATCGGGCTCCCCTCCAATAATGACCGCGACGGATTCAGGGCACTTTTCAAAGACTTTTTTGGCGGCATAAAGAAAAATATGCTGGCCTTTCCACTCCAGAAGCTGTCCGACGATGCCAAAAGCAAGCCGAGCGGGCTTGCCGCCGGGGTTGCGGAATTCGCCCGTCGCCGCGATGCCGGCGGGGTCGAACCGCTCGACATCGATGGGGCAATACGTCACCTGGATACGATCTCGCGGAACGCCCATCGCTACGATGCTTTCGGCCACCGCCTTGGAATCCGGAGCGAACCTATCGACGAATTTCGCGAGCCACTTCGTCCGCGGCGAAATCCACTCGAAACTTTGCGGTTTGCAGATGTAGGGCACATTCCAGCGCCGGGCCAGAAGTGCGATGGCGCCGACTTCGCTGCCTACGCCGTTGTTTTGCCAGGCGGCGTCGAAGCTGACATTGGCAAAGTACCGCCGCACGCGGCCGGCAAATGACCGCACCGGACCGGCGAGGTTCATGGCAAGGACCGCCGCGGTCGCCAGCCGGTGACCGGCGCGGCCGCAACGGCCGACGGTGACGGCAACGGCGCGGCCCGGGCCCGAACGGAAGGTGTGCATCCGCACGGAATCGACGAGTATAGACTCAGCCGGCATGATGTTGGCAAGATAATCGCGGTGCAGGGGATGCGAGACGACCGCGTACGCTCGGTACCGTTGTGGGTCCAGGTGTTTTACAAGTTGTCCGAGCACCACCACGGACCCGCCAAAGCCTGGGCTGGATTCGGAAAACAGAACGTGCCGCGGCGTCGCCATGACTCGATTGCTAACTTCGCGTAATCTCCAGCCCGGTATCCGAGACGCTGAAATCGACGAATCGCGCCTTTCTGCCGGGAGCGGACGCTTCCAGCGTTGTGCGAATTCGCACAGCCGCATCGCGGTCCTTGGCCAACATCAGCAAGTAGCCGCCTCCGCCGGCGCCCAGCAGCTTCGCGGCGGCGAGGTCGTTTCGCACGCGATCGAGTATGGCTTGGACTTCCGGTGGATTCGTGCCCTCGTCGAGCTCCTGGTTCAATTCCCAACTGCGGCGGATGCAGCCGCAAAGACCGTCCCACTGCCCGCGCCAGCACTTCGTAGGTGGCGGCGGCATGCTCGCCGAGCTCGTCGAGCACGGCGAGGCAGCGGGTCTCGCCCAGGAACATGCCGCGCACGATCTCCTTGAGAATGCTTTTCGCCACGCGCGTGATGCCTGTATAGTAAAGGAGCATGCAACTCTTCGTGGCGGGATCGGTAAACAGGTCCGCCGGCAGCCAGCGGACAGTCGGGTCCTGCTGAAGGCCCGGCAGCGTGTCGATGCGCTTCAGGCCGCGGGCGACGCCGCCCACCTGGTCTTGCCAGCCGCCGCCGGTCGTCAACATCTGCTCCAATGCCAGCGCGCGGCGGTAGATTTCGGCGTGGTCCCAGCCGAGGCCGCATAGTTCGCCCAGGGAGCCAAGCAGCGTGGCCGCGAGGATGCTGCTGGTGCCCAGGCCTGATCCCTTCGGCACCGCGGCAAGGAGGGAAATCTCCAGGCCGCATCCAAACTCTTCGAGCTGTTGCCGCAGACTGTCAAAGGTCGGCTTCACGGCGAACTCCGGCAGGAACCCGGCCAGCGACAGCGCGGCCTTGGCGATGGAGAACGCGCCGAGCGGCTCCGCGCATCGGCGAAGTTCGTCGAACGTCGTAATCCGCCCTTCGACTCCCAAATCGATCGATCGCAGCACGATGTGCGGCTCGCTGGAAAGCTTGGCAAAGATCTGGATCGGCGGCTGCCCGTTCAAGTTGACCGCGACATTTACAACGCGGCCGCCGTGCGTCAGGCAATAGGGCGGGGTGTCCGTCCAACCGCCGGCAAGATCGAGGCGGACTGGACATCGCCCCCAGATGATTTGGTCCTCCAGCAATTGCCGGCGCGGGCGGCACGGCCGCTGGCGAACGCTTTGCAGAATCGAGTCCCGCAGCAGCCCGAAAGCTTCGTACTCGCCCGAGAAGCTGGGAGCTTGAGGGCCGGTTGTCACTGTTGCTTGTTCCATACGTTGCGCCGCTTACTACGTGCCCCCTGCGATCATTTGACCGCGAGTGACGGGACGGAACTCCGCGTCTTCTCGGCGTCTTCATTCTTGACCAGCACGACACAGCCGCGCCGCGCGCCGGTTTCGCTCGCCGAAGACGCCGTCGGAAAAAAAGCCGTTAGGCCGCAGCGGGCGAAGACTCCGCCGTACGACCGTACGTCCAATCCGCGTCCCCACCATCCGTAATCGTCGTCGTAGCCGTAGCCGTCATCGCCCGGCACCTGGAAATCGTCGACCATGATCACGAACCGTTTCCAGTTCTTGCTGATGATTTCAATTTCTTCCGCGAGCGGAAGGTCTTCGTTCCAGTGGGCGTCCAAGTAGAAAAACGTGTGCTTGCCGGCGACGCCGTTCCCCGCGAACTTATTGAGGCACGTTCGCGAATCGCCCAGCGCAAAGGTGATATTCTGAAAATCCTTTAATCGCGTCTTAGCAATTGCATGGAACCGCGGGTTTCGCTCCACGGTATAAACCGGCAGCTTCGTTTTGCGGGCCATGTAGCCGGCCGTGTTGCCGGTAAACGTGCCCGTCTCCACGATCGCCTCGAACGGGAACGTCGATAGCAGCTCGGCGAAGATTTCCTGTCGATGCCGCTGACCATTCAGCGCGACATCTTCGGATCCCGCGCCGTTTAGACCGGCGAGCAGGCTGTCGATGGCAACCTCCAGGGTCATCACGCGGCCTTCGAGGTTCGACCAGCGCACGTAGGCGGGGCGGAACAGCAGCTTAATCGCCGCTTTACCGGCTCTTTGAAAGGGCTTAAAAATCGATTGCATATTGCTCTACTCTAACTAAGGGACTGCTCTTGGACCTCAGCGGCTTCCGATGCGGCCGGCTCTTGGCCGCATTCCACGGCGATCGCCATCAAGAGGGATCGGAAGAACCGCTTCTCGTCGCCGAGACCCAGGGCATATTCGCGCCCGGTCTGGGCGACACGATTGCGGAAGGCGTCGTCTTCGTATACTCGCTGCATAGCCTCCCGCAGCGCGCGGGGATCTTCGGCGGGCACAATCACGGCCTGACCGTCGTTGAGAATGTCATCCGAAGTCGGCCCGGCAGATATAATCACACATTTCCCTAGGGCCATCGCCGTCAAATAGACGCTAGTGCCGGTCGAGGCAAAATCGCGTTTTTTCGTCGGGATGACCACCAATCGCGCCTGCGCGATGTGCCCGATGAACGATTCCAGGCTGCCGTCGTCGTGAACGATCTTGACGTTCGCCGGCAACGCGGACTCGTTCAGAAACGTCGAGTGGACCTGCGCCTGATCGGGGGCGGGCACGACGATCTTGACGGGATACGGCAGCCCATCGCAGGCCTTGACGAGCGTGGGGTAATCCCGCCGCGACATGCCGCCCGAAAAAATATAGCCGGAGTCGCCCGTCGGCGACGACAGCACCAGATCGCGAGCGTTGACCTTAAAGGGAACGTAGGTCAGCTTTTCCGGGGCGATGCGATAGGCGGCGCTGAGCGCGGCATTATTCTTGGAATAAAGGAAAATGCGGTCGACGCCTTTGAGACAAAGCATCCGCGCCAGCCGCACCAACCTCTTCGGCAGCGTATTGCAGAGATCGGGGTGCGTGATGAACTGGTCGAGGCTGGCCACCTTGCAGCGGCGCCACGGCGCGAGCAGCTTGAGCAGGCCGAGGTAATAAATGCAGTTAGAAAAGTCCAAAAGGATATAGTCGAACTGCCGCCCGAGCGCGAAGTACTTCAGCGCCCTGCGAAAGTTGGAGACGTTCCCAAAATCAGGCGCTGTCGTGACGATCACGCCTGGATGGCTCGACTGGGCAAGCCGTTTGAACGTCAGTGAGAATTCGGACTGGCATATTCGGGTCTTGATTTCTCGACGCGCTGGGCGAACTGCTCTCGCCAGCGGCGGATGTTCTCCAGCGGAAGGTGAATGTCGCAGATTAACGGCGAGCGAAGGACTCGCTCCAGTTCATCCGGCGGCGTGTAACGGGTCTTCACGGGCAACTGGAAATCGACCGCCTTGTCTCTGGCCCGATGGTCGACGCCGATAATCAGCGTCCGTCGCTTATGTTCCAAGGCGCGAATGCCGCCGTGCAGCCGCGTGCCGACGTAATCTAGCGAAAGCGATCGGTCGGCGAGCAGATCGTCGAACGCCTGCAAGCTCGACGGCAGGATGGTGACTTCGTCCGGCCGCGTGAACGTCGCTAGGTAGGCACAGTCGCCCGATCCTTGCCGCCAGAAATAGATCCGCCGGTACAACCGCTTGAGCAGGTCGAGCAGTTCCCGGTCTTTTTGCGGCTCGGGGCTATAGTCGGTGAGCGTCAAAACGACATCCTCGCCCTGCTCCGCGGGAATATCGGCACAATGCTCCGGCGTCAAACCCCACATCGTCGGACACGACGTGTTGATCACGTTGGAAAAACCGAGCTCGCGCACGCGGCCCTCGGAATAGGAATCGCGCACCGAATGGAGATGCTCGCGGGAAAGGAGCGACCGCAGGAGGAGCTTGGTGTAGGGAGTCGTCTTGCGGCTGGCATGGCCGCGCCACCCGACGCCCAACAACACTACCGGCTTGAGGAACCAGCTCGCAATGAGGCCGATATTCCATTGCTTGACGATCTCCATGTGCGAATGAATTAAATTGGTCCCGCAAGCGACGTTGAAGGCGATTTTCTTTTGCAATCGCAAGCTGGCGCGCGACAGCTTCTCGTGCGTCGTGAGTTGGATTTTGTAAGCCAGCGGCAGGCATTCGGCGATTTCCCGCGCCGCGGCCTCCATGATGATGAAGTCGCCGGCATTCTCCGACGCGATACTCGTATTGAGAACCCCGATCGTCAGGCTGGGACTGTCCGAAATAGGATTCACTTCGACGATTCCTCCCGATCGAACAGATAAACGTCCGTGCAAAAACGATAGTGGTCGTAGCGATACTTCTCGTTGTGGGCTTCGTGCATGCACCGCTTTCCAAGCCAGCCGTCGAGGTCGCCGTCGGACCTGCCGCCCCAGTAGCTTCCGGAGACCGTCCATATCCGCGAACCGGTTTTCATCAATTCATCCAACGTATTCATCGGACTGGCATCCAACAACACTTTCGGACCGAGTTCGGGAGCATAGTGGTCGAAGGCGATTTTCATGCCCATGCTCGCGCAGCAGATGCGGTCGCCCGAGCGCCAATGCTTCTTGACATATTCGATCGGACCCTGCAAGTCGGCACGGGAGCCATCAAGGTAGTGCGATGCCAGCGACGGCAGTCCGACCAGCGGCGCAACGGCCATCCAGGCAAATGCCGCCGCACGGCTGCGCTCGCGAAGCAAACAGAAGACTTTCGCAATCGCGATGCCCGCCAAGACGAAGATTGGCAAACTGAGCGGCAGGGCATACCGCGCGATGAAGACGAACTTCAGCAACGGCATGAGGTAAATGATGGCCCATGAACCCGCGGCGCAAGTCAGCCAATACCAGTTGACGGCGCCGCCTTCCGCGACGGCGAAAAGCGCGCCGAGCGCGGCGAGCCACACGACGGGCCAACCGATGCGGCTGACCGAGGCCATAACTGCGCCTAGCGGTGAATCGCCCGTTTCGAGTCCATGATTCCAGCCGCGCCACAAAGGTAGCACATGGAAGACAATAATCGCGGCGAGGATAGCCACGCCGGCGGAAAGGATCAGCACGCTCAGCCAGCGAATCGGGCTGCGGGCGGCGATGTTTGCCCCCAGGATGCCAAGACACGCCAGGGCGAACGCGCCGGCCGAAACCGTGTGGGAAAAAACGGCCGCCACCGCCGCCGCCGACAGCAGCAAGGGATAAATCGGCCGCGAGTTCTTGACTTCATACGCTCCAAGGAGGAAACAGAGGAAGCCGAACAACATTGGCACGACGTAGAAATGGTTCATCTGGCTGTACAACACATGTTGTTGCCAAAAGGCGATCAACAGCGAAGTGCCGAGCGCCGCCGCATAATTGCTGACGGGGACCGTCAAGAGGAAAACGAGGGCTATCGTCGCGGTCCCGACGATCGCGGGAACGACGCGCGAGCCGGCCTCGTCGTGGCCGAACGCCTCGTAGCCGAGGTGCAGCGCGAAGTATCCCACCGGCACGAGTCGCGGCAGCCGCTCGTATTGGTTGTTGTATTGGGCGTCGTCAGCAAAATGCTCTCCATAGAAAAGGACCCGCTCCTCGATGAGCGCGCTGATCTCATCGGCGTCGAAGGACCAGTGCCCCAGCCGATAAAAACGCAGCCCGCCGGCTATAAGCGAGACGGCGATCAGGCCAATCAGCAGTGAGACTTTGGACGGCATGGGAAACCTAGACGCAAACCTTATGCTTAGCGGTAAGCGCTCCGGCGGGTGCGTCGTGAAGGTCGCGGAGCGTCACGCCAAGGTCTGAGTAAAGGCGATGCCATTGCGGCGTAATGCGCGACACTTCGAGCGCTTCAACCCATTGCCTGCCATTGCGGGAGCATTCCTCCCAGAGCGCGCGATCGGTCAGCAGGCGCTCAATGGCCCGTCGCATTCCATCTACATCGCCGATCTCATGCACCAGCCCTGCACAGCTCTGTTCGGCGATGTCGGGCACTCCCGCAACCCTGCTGGCGACGAACGGCGTGCCGCAGGCGGCTGCCTCCAAGAGCACCGTGGGAAAAGCTTCGGCGTGGGAAGGAAGCGCGACTAGCTTCGCCTCGCGCAGCACCTGCTTGACTGCGTCCTCCGCCAACCAGGTGTGGCAATCGCAATTCTCAGGATTGACGGGAGGGCAGTGGTCTGAATAAACGTCGCAGCGCACCGGCGCGCCGATATCGAGCGTTCGCATCACGGCCAGCAACTCGTCAATGCCTTTTTCCTCTGTCCAGCGGCCGAGAAAAACAATGCTGCGCGGGCGGTCGTTCCTACTGGGAAGTTCTTGCCTGAGCCACTCGGCGGATATGGGATTGGGAATCACGACGCACGGTCTACTGCGATCGAAGTCGCCGTCGTACTCGGCACGCAAGCGGTTGCTGAGAAAGCAGTAAGCATCGGCCCGTTTCCACGTTGCCAAAGCGAGCCGGCCAAGCCCGCCGGGCAGCTCGGCGAAAATCGCCTGCCGGTTTTTGTGGAAGTGGAGGCACACTTTGCAGCCGCGGAGTTTCGCAAGCATGATGTACGGCAACATGCGCACGGCGTCGCCGCGCGAGGCCACGATGACTTGCACGACCCGCGGAGCGGCAAAGACGAGCCGGCACAGAAACGTCAAAATGCTATAGAGAAAGTAGATGGCGACTCGCCAACGAGGCCCGTACCAGCGGAGCGCCGAATGCAATTCAAGCTGTGGAATGTTCTTCAAAAGGACCTTCATCACGGTCGTGACTCCGCCCAGCACTTGGGGCGAGTAGCCGACGACGAGCACCTTGTTTCTCAAACTCCAGAAGCGCATGTTCCGACCTATTCGGCGGTCGCTCTCCTGGCTCGCGATCGTGACATACCTTCAAACACGGCGCCGCACAACTTGCGGAGGTCGGGTTCCAAATAGATGGCAATGGCGAAACACGGCGCCGCGCCGATCAGCCCCACGCCGACGAACGTCGCCCAATGGTATATCGGCAGCCAGTACCTCGCCGCGAGCCAGATGCCGGCAGACGCGGCCGACGCGATGAGTGGACCCGGCAACGAACGGCGAAGAAGTGTGAGACAGCTCAGTTCGACATGATGACACGCCAATAAAATGGTCGGCGGCGCCACCAGCATCATCGCGAGTGAGACTCCCCAAGCGACGCCTTCGATTCCATAGGGCCGCGCAAGCGCCGCGGAGAAAGCGATGGTCAGCACCGCCTGGCAGCCCATGAGAATGGCCAGCGACCGCACGTGGCCGACCCCCTGCAAAACTCGCGCGGCCACCATGCCGAGGGCCGACAGTACCATCGGCAGAACGAGAATGATGAGCGACGCATTGCCCGCATCGGCATATTCTTGTCCCATCCAGAGCGCGAGGAACGGATGCCCCAGCACGAGCAGGCCGAACTCGATCGGCAGCGTGAAGTAAAGCGTATAGCGGGCGGCATGCACGAAAAGATCTCGAATTGCGCCGTGATCGCCGGCGGCCTGCCACTTGCTCACGGCCGGAATCACGACGAGCACTACCATCGCCAAGACGGAAAGCGCGTTGTCCTTTAGCGATGCGCCGAGGCCGAAGTAGGTGTTGCTGGCGGTCGAAGCCAGGCACAAGCCGATGATGAACGGCGCACTCTGAGCGATGATGAGGCTCGCCATGTCGCCGGCGAACATGTGGACTCCGTAGCCGTAGATTGTGCGAACCATTTCGCGATCGACAAATCGCCGCGAGCGGGAAAAGGCGGGAAAGCAGCGACGGACGGCCCAGGTCGCCATGCCATAGTCCAACGCGCAATTCGCCAGGAGCACTAGCCCCACGCCGATCAATCCGCCGCCCAGCAAGACGACCGCCACCAGCGCCGCATGGCGCACCAACAGCGAGACGATCGAGAGAGCGTTTCGCAAAGGGAACCGGCCCAGGCCGGCCAGCGCGGCCTGCGGAACGCTGATCGGCAGCAGCACCGCGACTTGAATGCCCGAAAGGACGAAGAACCAGCGGGCCTCACGGGAAAACTCCGCGGGAATGCTCGCGGGCAGCCGCCATAGCCACGCGGCCACGAGTGTGATCGCCAGCACGACCGCGGCCACGCACGAAAGGATCGCCGAACTGGTATTGAGGACGCGGTTGATGCCGTCATCGTCCCGCAACCCGTCGTACCGCGCGACGAAGCGGATGATCGCGCTTTTGACGCCGAAATCGCCGACCGTCAAATAGGCAGTAATCGAGCTGATAAAGAGCCAGATGCCGAACCGCAGGTCCTTCAACGTGTGAACGATGATCGGGGTGACCAGGAACACCACGATGACCTTGATCACCATGACGCCCGCATTGGAGCCGGCGTTGATCGCCACCTGCAGGCGTTCGCCGATTCCGGCGCACCGGGGCTCCGGCGTTGTTGGGCGCTCGAGATCGATGCCGCGCACTTCGTCGGGCACTTCGTCGACGGCAGGCGTCACGCGGCACCCCCGAGCTTCTCGAAAAGGACATAAAGACTGTTGGCGGTATGACGCGAATCAAAGCGATCGCGGGCCTGGGCTGCGTAGGCGACCGCCTCTTGCTTGCGGGGCGCGGTCATTGCTTCCCGCAACGACTGGGCCAACGCGGCGGAATCGTTCGGCGGAACGGTCCGCGAAGGCGTGTCCTCAAGGACCTCGCGCAATCCGGGGCAGTTGCTCCCGATAACTGGCACGCCGACGGCCATCGCTTCCATCGCCAGTATTCCGCAGGCCTCCCAAAGCGACGGCATGACTAGCGCGTCGAGCTGGCGGAGCACGCCGGCCACATTCGGCTGCCGCGGCATGAACGTGATGCAGGCTTCCACCTGTGGCCGGGTTCTCAAGATCGCCTGGTACTCGCGAATGAAATCGCCGGACTCCACGGCCACAAGATGGAACGGCCGCGGCGGATCTTGCTTCAAGAGATGTTCGATGGCGTCGACAAGAACGAGAAACCCTTTCTGTTCCATGAATCGACCGAGAAACCCGGCCAGGAACACGTTGCAGCTAAGCCCCAGTTCGCGGCGTAAATGTTCGTCATCCGCCGGGCACGGTTCCGATTGGAAAAGGTTCGTGTTGATTCCGTTGACGATCGGCACCACTTTTCTTTTCACCATCCGCAGCGGCGGGAAAAGATCGAAATGGTTTTGCCGGGCGTCGCTCGTGACCGTCACGAGCGCGTCAGCCTGGCAGAGCAGAGTCCCCACAGCCAACAACTTCAAGCGGCCCGAAATGCCCGGGAACTCCTCGCGGCGAATCATGTCCTGGGACGTTGCGACGTGCGGCACGCCGATGCCGAAATTGGCCAAGACGGCTTGGGTTGCCGCCCGAATTCCCTGGGAATGGATGAGCCGAAACCGCCGTTCTCGCAACAATCTGCGGATGGTCGGAACGAAATTGCACTGCGGAATCCGTCGGCCGTCCATCGGCGCTTCCACGACTTCGGTATTGGGCCAGGCTTCGACCTCGCGGCGGAACGGCCGCGTATCGTCGATAGCCGGCAGGACGAACGTGAACGAATAGCCTTTTTCCGCCAAATAGGGATAGGTATAGAGCAGGTGTGTGCGGATGCCGCCGACCGGATGTCGGACCACCGCCAGCACGCGGCGGGAGTCCGCCGCACTAGCCGCGCGTTTCATCGGCATGGCGACTTTTAGTGTCTCTAACAATATTGATCCTGGGGCTGCGTCAAGTTGTGCCATTTGATCGGTTCCGATGGAGCCTCTAAGACTCAATCGCCGCCTCCTGCCAAGCTTCCTCGATCCCAGCATGCCGCGACTCGTATTCCTGGGCTTCCTCCAACTGGCTCTTGAGCAATTGCAAGGCAACCACTTGGAAGCCGCCAAACCACATCCATAATGGCCAGAAAAGGAAATTGAAGCCCCAGGACATGATCGCCAAAACAATGTACGCGCCTCCGACGGCCGCCACCGTGTCCAAGGCCAGTTTCGCCGGGCCGGGATCGGAAAAATATCGGGCGATTCGCCTCGATTCGGAAAAATTGCGGCCCACACCCCAGAGAATGGATGCAAAGGCGATCGCTCCGGCCAGCCCAAGCTCGGCCAGCAATTGCCCGTATAGGTTGTGCGGCATCCAGCGGTTCATCGCCGCAAAGCCCATTGGCCCGTACCCTAGCAAGGGACGCTCGGTAAACAGCGGCCATGATGCCTCGAGGCCGTTCAAGCGATAGTTGCCGGCGGAGGCCTTCGCGCCGGTCGCCACGCCGGACTCCGGATCAAACAAAGTGAAATAGCGCGCCTTGCGGTCGGCGGGCAGGATCGCCCAAACGAGTACCAGGAGCACCGGGAATGCCACCAGCAAAAGCCGACGCTTGGACGAGGAGAGGCAGCCTAGGAAGCCGGCAATCGAGCGCTCCGATGAAGCCCATCCGCGAACCGCTGAGCATGATGCCGTAGCCCGCAAGGCCGCAATAACCAAGGATCAGCATCCGCTTCCACGTGGTCGGCCGCTGCCGCCACATGACCCACGCGAACGGCAGCGAACAGACGATCACTCCCGCGAAGTCGTTGTAGTCGTACGAGTGGCCGACGGGAACGAGCCGCAAGATGCCTTGCGCCAGGTTGCGCTGCCGTTGTAATACTCGCGAATGCAATGCGCTACCCACAACGTCATCGCTCCCAGATATCCGGTAAGGAGCTGTCGGAGGTCCTTTTCGCTTCGCACCGTGGTCACCAAAACGATGTAGAACACGGCAAACTTTAAATAGTTTTCGGCAGTTGCGTCGCCCGCGGAACCGCAGGGAGTTGCCATCCAGCTCGCCAACAGGGCCAGAATGAAGCCCGCGAAGGCCCAGTGCAGGCGGTTGCCGCGGGGAAGCGACGGCCCCGATCCGAGCCAAACAACAACCATGAATATCACGTAGACTCGCTCGAGGCGAATCGTAGCTAGAATCGGCCAGATCTCGTAGGGCCGGTGGATCATAAGCCACATACATCCGATGAGTAGCCAAATCATAGCGTCATGCCGCCCCCACTGAGGATACGGCCGCATTCTCCTGCATAGCCGCGCAGGCGCCGGCCGGCTCGGAACCCGCGTGCCCAGCGACGACGGGAATCTCGCGAAGTGTCTTGCGTTTCCTTCGCATCATGGGGCGTTCCACGAAGACCCACGATGCGGCCCCTAGTGCGTAGGTGATTGGCAGGATCAGGACGGCCGACTCCCAGCGGTTCATCCATCCAAAAACAATAAAGCAATTCAGGACCAGTCCGTGGTAGATATAGACGCCGTAGGAGATGTCGAACCCGCGGATTAGTTTCTCGCTCAGTGTGCGAAACGAAAATGCCAGCGAAATGGTGAGGCCCGAGAGGATGAGGTAGCCAAGTCTGCGAACAGGCTCGGGCGAGTACGGCCAGACTTCATAGCACGTGCCCATCAGATAGATGTACGCGAGATAAGCGACAAGCCAGTAAAAGAACCGGCCTTCGAACGCCACCCGGAGGCGGTCCCAGCACTTGTAGATGGCGATCCCAAAAAGGAAATTGTAGAGGCAACTCGCCAAGCCAAGATCCTTGATGTCGTGAACGATATTTCCCTTGGGCAGATGAGCCTGCCACTGGTAGACGCCGATTGAGCCGAAGAACAGCGCAGCCCAGCCGACAATCCAGAGCTTTCCGAGTCGCTTGAATACGTAATAGATTAGCGGAATCACGGCATAGAACTGTATCTCGATCGAAATCGTCCACAGGCTGCGGTTCACCTGGCCGTCGCCCCAATGTTTGAAGTATGCGGGCGTGCCGAATTGAAAGAACGTCAACTGCCGGGCAACCCAGGTCCAAAAGTCGGTCCGGCCGAGCGTCGCAACTGAGATTTGCCGAAAGCCGATCAACAGTGCGATCGTGATCGCAAAACAGACCCACAAACCGGGATAGATCCGCAAGAAGCGGTTCTTGTAAAAATCAGTAATGCGATCGGCGTTTCTTTCAAATGAGCAGTAAATCAAAAAGCCGCTTACCGTAAAGAAAATGGGCACACCTGGAAAATAGCCTTGCCACCAAACCGACGAAAGAACGGGCCGAATTTTATCGGCGGCAGTCGGCCCAACCTCCGTGCAAATGTGGGCCAAGACAACCTGCGTGGCCGCCAGGAGTCGAATGAGGTCGAAATTGTTGGTGCGAGGTATGGACATCGGAAACTATCGACGCGACGTGCCGCAAGCTTTCGCGGCGAAAGTCCGGCAATAAAAATCCTCGTATCGCCGGGCCTGGGCCTCGACGCCGTATTCCGCGAAGGCCCGCTCGCGAGCGGTGCTGCCATATTGAGCCGCAAGGGCCGGATCGCGCAAAAGGCGGTCGATTGCGCCGGCCAATCGCTGTTCGTCGTCGGAGGGCACGACCAGGCCGGTGACTTCATGTTCGACAAGCTCCGCGTTACCGCCAACGTCGGTCGCGACGGTCGGCAGGCCGGCCGCCATGTACTCCATGATGGCGTTCGGAGATCCTTCCGAGAGCGAGCAAAGGACTGCGACATCGAGACCGCGAAGGAACCGAGGAACGTCGGTGACCGAACCGAGCAGCTTCACTCGGCTGCCCACTCCCAGACTATCAATAAGTGCCTCAAGCGCACCGCGTGACTCGCCTTCTCCGGCGATTTCGAAACACGTGTTCGGGTGCGCCGCCGCAAGTCGGCCGGCCGCCCGGACGAACAACTCGATGTTCTTGATCGGCCGCAGATTGGCGACGATGCCGACTCGCTGGACCGCATGCCCGTTGCTCGATGGCAGCTTTTCTTTTGGTATTGAAAACCGCGAAAGATCGACGCCATTGGGAATGATCGTCACCGATTCGCGCGGCACGCGCCAATCGGCCACGACGGCGCGGGCGGCCGCTTCGCAGTTGGCCACCGTGGCGTCCACCCACTTGTTGATTCGGGTGCCGAACCAGCGGTCGCGGCGGGTCATCCAATAGCCGAGGCTGACTTGGAAGCCGGCCACGCAGGGCACGCCCGACATCTTTGCCACGACCGTGCCGAAATAGAGGCTGTCGGGAAAAAGCGGATGCACCAGATCGATCTTCTGGCGGCGAAAAAACTGTGCCAGCCGGAAGGCGGGTGGCATCGACGACGGGCGCAACAGGCGGCGAACGCCAAGCCGAATCACGGGGCAATCCGTCGGCTCCAAGGAACGGGTCAGCTCGTCGCTGCCGTCCAGAAGGCACAGGCTCGGTTCGACCCGGGAGCGGTCCAGTTGCTTGATGAGCAAGAGTAGTTGTAATTCAATGCCCGCCGGAAACAGCTTGTCAATCATGAAGCAGACGCGCACCGGCCGAGAAGCGAGAAAGGGAGACGGGGAGAAAGGGAGAGGGGGAGAGGAACAGGTTCTCCCTTTCTCCCTTTCTTCCCTTCTCCCTTTCTTCCGGCCCGCGCTTGCTCCGCTGCCCTTCATCTCGAAAGCAGCTCCCCGAGCATTCGGCGGTATTCCGCTGCCTGCCCGGCGAAGGAGAACTCTTGGCGAACGTAGCGCTGGCCATTGGCCGCCATCTCCCGCCGCCGCACTGGGTCGGCGAGCATGTCGGCAATGCGTCCGGCCAAAGCGCGGGAATCGCCCGCCTCGACGAGGTAGCCATTGACGCCGTGCAAGACGGCCTCAGGAGTTCCGCCGACCGCTGTGGCCACGACGGGCACGCCCGCGGCAAACGCTTCCAGCACGACATTGGGAAGGCCCTCGGTATAGGACGGCAGCGCAAGCAGATCGAGGTGCGGATAGTACTTGTCCAGATCCGAGTGATGCCCGGCGACGTGAAAACGGCCCTGCAAGCCGCGGGCCACGATTTGGGACTCCAAAGCGCCGCGCAAGGGACCGTCGCCAAAGAGGACAAAGCTGACCGATGGCGAGCCTGCCAGCTCCCCGCTCCCTACTCCCTGCTCCCTGCCGAGAAGTTCCGCAGCGGCGTCTACGAGATCGCGAAAGCCTTTCTCGGGGCTCAGCCGGCCGGCGGCGCCGACGATCAGGCTCGGCCGCCGCGGGAACATCGCTTCCAGCCGCTGCCGATACTCCGGTCCGGACGTGTCGGGGTTGAAGCGATCCGCGCGAACGGCATCGCGTATGACCATCACCTTCCCACTAGGAACTCCGGACGCGCGAACTTTTTTTGCCTGGCCCTCGGAAACGCAGACCACCTTGTCCACCCGGCGGAGCACGCGGCGGTCGAGGGCCTCGAAGACCCGTACGCGAAGGCTCTCCGCCGTCCAGCCATGCGAAACGGAAACGATGGGGATGCGAAGCCGCCGCGCCGCCAGCAGGCCGAGGAGGTTGGCTTTATAACCGTGACAACATAAAATCGAGGCTTCGACGCGCCGGGCCAACGTCTTGAGTTCGCCAAGAGCGGCGAGCATTCGCGGCGTATCGTGCCGCAGGGCGTGCGCCTCCCAGCCCTGTTCAGTGGCCGTGGTGATAAAATCCCAACATCGCCCTTCCTCCAGGTAGGAGGCGAAAACGAATTTGCAGCAGTCCCGCAGCTCATGGCCCAGCGCGAGCATCTGCCGCTCGACTCCGCCGAAGCACGGAGAAGCGGTGACGTGCAATACTGTTATCTGCCGTGTGGCTCTGGCTTCGGCGGGTTTCGCAGCGATCGCCTCGTCCGCCGAAATCGAATTGGAAACGCCTGACGTCATGATCGCGGCGTCCTTATCCAGGCCGCGCGGCGCAAGGCGCCCGACCTGACGGCAATGACGGCCAATCGGAAGAGCACCAACGGCGCACTGAGCAAGAAGCTGGCGCGACGGGCGCTGAAGCCGACTTTGGCAATGCCGAAGCCAAAATACGCGGCGTAGAGCGCGACGAGGAACGCGCCGGACGCGAGGAACACCACCGATGCCGGAGCGGGGAACAGCCACGCCAAAAACAGGGCGGTGACAAGCGTCAGGCTCAGATGCAGCAGCACCAACGGCCGAGACACAATCAGCAAAGTCCAACCGGCATCCGCCAGCAAGACGCGCCCCGTAAGCAGACCTTTCGCAAGCAGGCCCATCGCGGAACGCTTGCCGAGTTGCCACGTTCCGCTTGCCCAGCGGGCCCGTTGCACGGCCAACTGCTCGACGCGTTCGGCCGCCGCTTGAACGACGTGAACATTGGCCACAAAGCGGACGCGCAGGCCGTGACGCGCCAAGGTCAGCGTGTATTCCGCATCCTCGACGACGCTGTGCGCCCGCCACGGATGCTCCAACAGCACGCTGCGGTGGAAGACCATGCCGGTGCCGACGAGCATTACCGCCAGTCCGAGATCGGATTTCGGCGCGTAAAAGTACTCGTATTCCAAGACGTTGCCCACCCGCGCCACGTAGCTGATGGCGCTGGCGTCCGGATTGGAGAGGACGTAGTGCGCCTGCAGCGCGCGGCTTCCTTCCCGCAGGCACTGATCGAACACTTGCAGGGCGTGGGATTCGACGGTGCAATCGGCGTCCAGGACGATCACAGCGTCGTGTCCTCGCGGCAGTACCTGCTCGAATGCCCACTGTAGGGCGTGGCCCTTGCCGGGGGTTTGTGCATCGGTTCTTTCCAGGCACGTAGCACCGCTCGCCCGTGCAACCTCCGCCGTCCGATCGGAACAATTGTCGGCAATTACGTAGACCTGATACTTGTCCGCCGGATAATTAAGGGCGGCGCATGAGCGCAGGACGTCGGCAATGTGCTGTTCCTCGTTATGCGCCGGAATGATGACGGCAAACGTGTGACTTGCTTCCTTGCTCGCCGGCGCGACAGCGCGGCGCCGTAGAGCCGCGCCGCCAGCAAAACGACGTGATAGACCGCGGCCAAAGCGGCCGGCAGCAAAAAGCAAGCGATGAATAATGAGTAGGCGACGATCATTGCGAAACGGCAGCCGGCGAGACGGGCTCAGGCCGCTCGTCGGCCATCGACTGGAGTCCTTTCCGCACGCCGACGCGCGGCCGCCAGCCGAGAATTTCCTCGGCGGCAGTGCAATCGAATTCCCGGCGGCCGATCGCCGAACGGAGGCGGTAGGGCGTGATCGGGGCATTGCGGCCGAGCAATCGGAACAGACGATCCGCCCCGAATGCCGCGCAATAAAGCAGCGACAGGGGAAAGTGGACTATCGATTTGCGCTTGCCGGTGGCGGCAAGATAATACTTGGCCGCGTCGTCCTGCGTCAGCGGTTCGGGATCGACCAGGTTCAGCACAGCGCCGTCGAACCGGTCCGAATTAGCGGCCGCCATGATCGCGTCCACCAGATCCTCGACCCAAATCGCCGGCAACGTCGCGCGGCCGTTGCCCAGGACAACTACGAGCTTGCCGGCCTCCTTGCCCGCAGCGCCAGAGAGAAAAGCTTTGTCGGGGCCGAAGACCTCGCCTGGCCGAAGAATGATCGCGCGAAGCTTGCGATCGCGCACCGCGTCGGTGACGATTCGCTCCGCTTCCAGCTTGGTTTGCGAGTACAGGCCGCGGCTTTCCGGATGCGGTTCCAGCGGCCACTTCTCCGTGATCTTCTTCCCGCTAAGGGCGGCCGCGAAATGAATCACGCTGAGCGAACTCATGTAGATCAGCTTCGGCACTTGATGACAGAGAACGGCATCCACGACGTGCCGCGTGCCTAGGTTCGTCGCACATTGGAACTCCTCGGCCCAGCCTTCGACCGTTGCTCCCAAATGGAACACCTCGGAAGTGCCCTCGACGGCGCGTTCCACGTCTTCGCGGCTGCCCAAGTTGCCGAGGACTACTTCGACGCGATCGTCGCGCATCAATTCCTCGCCCGGATCATGGCGAACGAGGATGCGGACGCGATCTCTTTCCTCCAACAGCCGCTTGAGCAGATGCCGGCCGATGAAACCGGTCGCCCCGGTGAGGAGCGTCTTAGCCGTGCCCGACCCATGACCGTTTGCCCCGGCGAACTTGCCGACGTACTTCTCCTTCGCCTGGTCCGCCTGCCTTGCGATCCGTTCGGTCCAATGGATGACCGGCCGCGCGTCGTCGATCGTGACTGGCGGCGGCGCATCCTCGCGGAGCGACTGGTAGAACTCGCCGACGAGCATTTGCAAGCCGTGATATCGCAGGATTTTCTTGCGGAGGACCTTCAAGACGTTGCCCGTCACCTGGGTCATCATCCGCCGTCCCTCGCCGACGCTGTTCAGAATCCGCTCGGCGGGCCCCGGCAGGCGGCCTTTCTTTCGCGTGGTGACCGACATGCCCATGATGTCCGCGCGGATCACGCCGCGGGTCCCGTGGACGACGAGCACGTCCTGCAGCGGCTTCACGTTCCAGGAAATGTAGATCTGTGCCATGCCGCGCTTGCACTGCACCAGCACGCGCCAATCCTTGAAGATCGGGCAGCCGTCGCGCGACGGAGGACCAAGCCGCAGCGTCGCGTCTTCGATCCGGCCCAATAGCGCCTCGATAATATAGAGCGAGTGGACGCCTAGATCGCGAAAGGGAAAGCCACCGTCGCGGAATTGATACGGCATCGGCCCGCCGGCATACGGAGCATAGAACTGGCCGCGGAAATGGTCGACTCCGACTACGTCCCCGATCGCCCCGCTGCGGGCGATTTCCAACGCGCGGGCGACAAAAGGATCGCGCAACAGCGAATGGCCGACGCAGACCGACTTGCCGGCCTCCGCCGCGGCGGCCGCGATTGCGTCGCAGTCTTCCAAGCTCGTCGCCAGCGGCTTTTCGACAAGGACGTGGCAGCCCCCGCGAAGGGCCTCAATGGTATTCGCGGCATGCGCATCGGGCGGCGTGAGGACGTGGACCACGTCGGGCCGTGCTTCCAACATCGCCGCCAACGATGTGAAAGTCCGCGGCACGGCGAAGCGCTCGGCCAATTCACTCGCCCGCGATTGGTTAAAGTCGGCCACGCCGACGATCTCCACGTCGGCAAGACGGCGGAGCCCTTTGATGTGGAACTCGCTGATGCCGCCGGCACCGAGGATGCCGGCCTTGATTTTTCCGTTATGCGTCAATTCAATCTCGATTCCATGTCCTGCGACCGAAAACCATCTCCCACAGCAGCCCCGCACCGGCGGCCATGTGGATTGTCAAAAACACCAGCGGCAGCCAAGGCAACACGGCAAGATCGCGCCGTTTGGCTGTCGCGATGAACGAGCCGGCAAGGACAATGACGCTGTATGACGCCAGTGCCAGGACATAGGAGGCCGCCAGCCATTTGTTCGTCCACGCCAAGCCGAATCCGAGGATGCAGCCGAGAACGAACACGCCGGGCAGGAGCGTCTTGATCGAAAGCGTTTCAGGATGCTTGCGCCACAGCCGGATGCGGCCGCGGCCATAGCGAAACAATTGGCGAAACAGGCCGCGAAGCGTTTCCCGCGGGGCGTAATGGGCCGCGATCAGCGGCGTGAAAAAACATCGTAGTCCGGCGCGGTCCACACGATGATTGAACTCCACGTCCTCACAAGCGTCGAAGCGCTCGTCGAAGCCGCCAACCTTCTCGAAGACTTCGCGACGATACGCCACCGCGATGCTCTTGGCCGGCACGAAGCCTTCCGCGGAGCTATAGATAAACGAATCGGGATGATGGCCTAAACGAGAGGAACGTGCGGCGGCGATTGCTCGTTGCAGCGCTGTCGGATTGTCGATGTCTTGCGGTTGCGGGCGGCCCAGGCAATCCGCATCGCTCCGCTGAAAGGCGTCGGCCAAGTCGCGCAGGTATTGCTTGCCGGACAAGTCGCAATGTCCATCAACCAATAGCACGATGTCGCCGCGCAGCTTCGCGGACGGCGATATTGCGGGCGGCGCTGGAAAGCCGTTTCGGGTTTGTCAGCAAGCGAATGTTGCCATAGGCCGCGGCGAGTTTCTCCACCAGCGCCGACGTGCCGTCGGTCGATTCACCGTCGATGACGATGATCTCGAAATAATCGCGGTTATAGTCCTGGCCAGTCAACTGTTCGAGGGTCCGTTCGATATGCCGCGCCTCGTTGCGCACGGGCACGATCACGCTGACAAATAGCGTGAGCTCTTTGTCTGCCATTTGGCCGCCGGTGTGCCGGGGCATGTCTAGGACTGAATAGGACTGCATTGAATCGTGATTTCGCCGTATCGGCGCGCACTCCGTTCTCGCAGGTCTACACGCTTGACCCGATTTGAGCATCCCGGCACGCCAGAACTTGCGTGCGCAGAAACGCGGCCTGCGTCCACTCCGGCGGGATTCCGAGGAATCAGCCGCCGGCGAGAATACCCTCAAGTTTAGTTTGCCAACGGCTCCTGCCGCGGACCGCAATCGTTGCCATCGCGGCAATCCGGGCCAACTCACGCTGAATTCTCCAACGATAACGGATGCACGGGATATGCACAAAAACTCCGGCGCTTGAGTGCTGAGACACTTTTACGCTGCTACGGCGCGGGCGGCAACTACGTCGCTTAGGCGGCCAAATTGGAATCTGGCGAGCAGCCGATCAAGCTTGCCCTCGTTTTTCGCCAGTCCGACATAGTGCCGGAAGCGAGAAATCCTCGAATGGGCCGCCAGTTCACCCTCTGCGTTGCGGCGAGGCTGCTGCGAATCGATCTCCCAAGGATGGACGTAGAACATGAACGGCTGCCGCTCGCGGCGATTGATGCGGCGGAGACAATAGCGGGTCCAAAAAAGCGGGAAGAGTCGGAAGTATCCGCCGCCGCTGACGGGAAGGTTCACGCGGGCCATGCGGGCCACCGAAGGAGGAAACTCCCAAAGCTCTCCGGCGGGTGTCCCGAGACGGTGCAGTCGCGGCTCGGCGCGCGGCATTCCGTAGCGGTCGTGATGGATGGGAAAAATGCTGGAATCGACGGAAAAACCTTCCTCGACAAGGATCTCCAGGGCCCAAAGCGAGCGCGAGGTGATCGAGAAGCTGGCCGCCCGATGCGCGGTCACCCGCGCGCCGATGGCGTCTTCCAAAGCGTTTCGCGAGCGGCGCAGATCCTCGCGGAATTCGGCGGGCGAAAGCTCATAGACGAGGCGATGCCAATAACCGTGCGAGCCGACTTCGTGCCCGCCGGCATGGATCTCACGCACCAATTGCGGATGGCGGTCGGCCACCCAGCCGAGGACGAAAAAAGTGGCTTTGACGCAGTGGCGCTCCAGCAGCCGCAGGATGCGGTGTGTATTGGCCTCCACGCGACTCTCCCAGCGGTCCCAGTGGTCGCGGCGGACATGCTTCTCAAATGCTGAGACCTGATAATAGTCCTCAACATCCACGGTAAACGCGTTCACGATTTGCGCCGGCTTCGACATCACACTGCCATTTTCGTTGACGAACTAAACAATGACGCAATGCAACTGAACTAGCGCGGCTTGTCGTGATCGGATCTTCGGCTGTGGAGCTTTCCGTGCCGCAAGCGATGCGCGGCGCCATTTCCGCCGAGGGGCCGATGGTCGGTTGAACCCCCGTGGTTCAAAGGTTCGACGGGGTCCGGCAGATTGCCGATTTGCATCAAGATGGACGCCGGCGTCGCCTGGTCTGCTTCAACCTCGCATCCGCCCTCGGCCGGCGTCGACTCGACAAGGCCCGGAATCTTGGCGTCCCGCCGCAACGCCAGCAGATATTGCAGCCAGCCCTCGGGCACCTTGAAGAGCCGCAAGAACGTGCAAATCATCAGTCGCGTATCGAGCCACGGTCCTCCGCGCTCGACGTATTCGCAGTCCAGCAGCACTTTGCGCTTCACGCTGACAATGTCGCTATCGGGCGGAAGATTGATTTGTGCGAGGCCCGTGATGCCGGGCCGCACGGCCAGCCGGTTCCGATAGCCTGGGACCGCTTCAGCCAGCACGCGAACAAATTCGGGCCTTTCGGGCCGGGGACCCACGAGCGACATTTCTCCCTTGACGACGTTGATAAGCTGCGGCAACTCGTCCAGGTGAAGCTTGCGAAGCACCTTCCCGATCGCCGTTACCCGCGGATCGAGCGCCTGAGTCCAAACCGGTCCGGTCCCCGCTTCGGCGTTGTGGCGCATAGTGCGGATCTTGTACATCATGAAGCGGTGGCCGTCTTTGCCGACCCGCGCCTGCCGGTAGATGCCGGGGCCCTTCGAAGTCAATCGTACGAAAATGACGAGCAGCGCTATCAGCGGCAAGCCCGGCACGAGCAGTGCCGCAGCCGCCACGCGGTCCACGATCCCCTTCCAGCGAAAGTATGGCGCTGGTGCAATGCCGCCTTGCCGCGACGCCGTTGCGCCGGGATGCATCCGCGCGCGGCCGGTGAATGGGGGTGATCATCTTTCCTCTCGATGGTCTCACTATAGGCCGCCATGGAAATCCTCCTAAGTTCTCGTTGCAAATCGTGGTGTATCACGGGCCTTTTCTTGCCGCGACCCAAGCCGAGTCGAGGCTTGCGGCAATGGAATCATCCCGGCGTGCCGGGAACGGCCCGTGGTATTTCCTAGGGTTATTGTCGCGAAGCAGGAATCAAGTGCTTTCTCAGTACGGGTAAAAAATCTTTCAGAAACTCGCGGCAGGTATCGGTCGTACGCAAGTTCGACCCCGCCGGCATTTCGCTGGCGAGTTGGATCTTATAAAGGTAGGGCGAGCCGACGAACGCGAAGCGGGGGTTGTCCGTGGCTGTCCAGCGGCCGCTCGTGGTCCAGCTATAATAGACGCGGAGCAAGTCCTCGTGGATGCTTTTCGTCTTGAATGATAGGGCCCAAAACTCATCGTCGTGCTCCTCGGCAGTCGGAATGGAAACGCGCTGGTGCGTATCGCGGCTGCTGTAGTTTTGCGATGAAAAGCAGATTTCTGGCGTATGCGAACTGATCGGGCCGGTAGGGCCGATCACGACGAAAACGTCTACTTTTTCTCCCGTGCGCCGATTCTCGTAGGTGCGGTTGATGTAGTTCGTGCACTCCAGCATTTCAATGACGTCGTCCGACAATTTGTCGGTCGTTTCCGTCACTACCAACTGCCAACGGTCGTTTTGGGGCCCGCCGAAGGAATTCGGCGTCTTGCCCAGTTCTTGCGCAGCCGCCTGCATGCTTTCTGACGGCCCCCAGCGATTGCGAATGCGGCCCTGGAGCACGGCACTGGCCACCGTCATGCCCACGACGATCGCAATTCCAAGGTTGAATGTCAGGAGTTTCATGTTGATCGCCGGTCTTTCTTTATTCCATTTATAAAAGAGAGCGGGGCAAGCTCATTGCGCGACTTGTTTTCTCAGTTCAGCCAACAGTTGACGGTCTTTTGGTGTGAGCAACTGATGTTCCACTTCGCCGCCGACCGCCTGCTTTAGGGCCGTTCGAGCCCGGTCGAGATTGCCCAACTTTGCACAGACAACGGCGTAATGAAAACAGTACCGCGGGTCGGGATTGGGAGATTGGGCCGCCGCTTGCAGTGCAATTTCGGCCCGCTCCAGCTTTCCGTCGTAGAAGAGAGCCATGCCCTTGGTGTCCAGCAAGGCCGGTTGCGGCCCGGCCAACTCGATCGCGCGCTCGACGCATTCCAATGCTTCCTTACGACTCTCATCTTTGGGTTGTTCGGCGAGGACGGTGGCCAGGTCGCTCAATGTGGTGGCATTTTTTGGCTGCAGCTTGAGGTTCTCGCGATACAACTCAATGGCTTGCTCGGGGCGATCCAGGAGCAAATAAATGCTGGCCAAATAGGTGAGCAAGATCGGTTGATCTTTATGGGTCTCGGCCGCCTTCTTCAGGTAAGGCTCCGCCGATTCCAAATCGTGCGGCGTAGCTCGCCCGGATGTAAGAATGGCGGCCACCAGCAGCGCCGGGGTGGGGGAATCGTCGGTCTTGCCCGCCTCTTCGCAGAGCGCGACGGCCTCTTGGATTCGCCCTTGCTTTGCCATCGACGTGGCGAGCTGGACGTAAGCGTCCCCGCCGAGCTTTTGCAATTTCCGGTACCATCGCTCGGCCGCCGAATAAAGTTCAAGCCGTTGATAGAGATCGCCAGCGGCCTTGGAGAGGCTTTCCTGCTGCCGCGTGCTGCCCTTGTCCAACCGGGTCAAAATTGCCTGGATGTGGCCTTCCAGTAGAGGTTCGATTTCGGCGGTCCGCTTCTGATCGCGCAGCCAGCGCGCTCGCAGTTCAAGCGCGTTCAGATCATCAGGCAAGATCTTCAGGAGCTGCTCTGTCCGCTGGCCGGCCTCCTCCGCTGGTCCGCGGCGAAGAAGGAATCCGATATAGCTCGCCAATTGCGCAGGCGCGGGCTTCGCCGCCTCGACCAGCGCACGATATTGCTTTCGGGCATCGTCCATGTTGCCTTGCAACTCGCAAACCTGTGCCAGCATCAGGTTCGCGGCCAGCAGCGGCTTTTTGACTTTTTTTGCCTCGTCTAACAATTCCCGGCAGATGGCGGCCGCCTTTTCCAGGTTTTGTCCTCCGCCGCGGCGGAGGAGCAGTTTGGCCTCGGCCATGCGATCGAGGAACGAGGCCGGGTCACCGGCCGATTGCTCCAGCAATCTCTGGGCTTCTTCCCATTCCGCCTCGCCTCCGCGCGACATCAATACTTGTGCCAACCGGCGCCGCGCCGGATCGTGTTGCTGCTTGATCTGGCGAAGCATCTTTTCGGCCTCAATGTCGTCGCCGGGGTCGTTGCTGTTCATCAGAAACTCGGCCAGCCGCATGGCTACGGCCGGATCATCCTTGGCCAACTGGACGGCTTTCCGGTAAGCCGCTTTGGCATCCTGTCGATTTCCGACTCGCAGCAGGATGTCGCCGCGAAACAGCTCGCTTTCCGCGGTCGGCGTCTTGACCTCGGCAAGCATTTTATTCAGCGTCTCGACGGCGAGCTTCATGTGGCCGGTGTTTATGTAGAATTCGAGCAGTGTCCTAACGGGTCCGGCGTCGCCGGGCGCCGCGCGGACGGCATCCTGGAACTCGGCCTCGGCCTTGGCGAAGTCCTTTTTGGCCCCCCAAGCTACACCCATCGCTATGTGGGCCGCCGGTTCCTTGGAATGGCTTTGAAGAGTGCTCTGGGCGATGGCGAGCGCCTCGTCCGCCTTCTCGCGAAGCGCGAGATAGGTTACCAGCGTTAGGCAGGCGGGCGCGGACTGCGGCGCTAGCTCGCGGAGCGCCCTTTCGCCCTCGGCCGCATCGCCAGGGTCCGGCGAGGCGAGCAAGGCCCCAGCCAATTCCGCCTGGACAGCCGGTGAATTCTTCGTCACCTGGAAGGCCTTGCGATATGCTTCCTCGGCTTTTCCTTTTTGTTTGCTGGCTTGTTGCGCGCGTCCCAGGACGATGAAAGACAAGGGATCCTCGGGGTGATTCTCCACGCAGCTCTCGGCGAGCTTCACAGCCGCCTCGAAATTGCCGTTGAGGATCGACTCATTGACCCCTCGCAGGGCAAGCCGAGCGGATTTTGCTATCAGGTCCCTGCGCCGGCCGACGTATAAATCCCGCTCCGTCGTCTGCTTTTGCTCGTTCAGCAGGCCGATCAACGCATCGTAGATAATCATCTGCAGGCCTTCCGGCGGCGGCTTCAGCGCCCCGACGACTTCCAATGCATGTTGAAAATTTGTGACGGCAACGGCGGGCTTGCCGGCGGCGATGCACGCCTCGGCGGCGCCGAGATGCGGCGACACCTCGCGCGGCTCGTAAAGTGCCGCTTGCTTATAGTCCTTCAGCGCCCGGTCCCAACATTGCGCGGCGGCCTCCTGGAACGCCTGGCTCAAATGTTTTAGCGCAAGATCGCACTGCTTCGCCGCGGCTTCCTTTAGTGCAAGATCCCACGTCTGCGCGGCGTCCTGTTTCAACTCAACGTCCCAGTGCTGCGCCGCGGCCTCCTTCAGCGCAAGTTCCCACCGCTGCGCGGCGGCCGCTTTCGGCCCGGCTTCCGAATACTGCGCCGCGGCGTTTTTGAAGGCAGACGCGAGCTCGGCGTTCGATTGGCCCAGCAGGAGCCAGGCTTCGAAGCGATCGTGCGGCTTCGCGGTGGTTTCTTCGCCTTGCACGAGCACCATTCCGGATGCCAGATCGGTGACCAGGTTGATGGCTTCGTTGTATTGCCCGCGCAGAAAAGCCAGCTTTCCCCTTCGCAAATCGACGAGCCGCTGCGGTTCCAACCGCGACTGGGGAGCGAGCACTTCGAGAAGATCGCTGACGCTCTTCAACTTATTTTCTGCATCCGTAAAGCGGCCTTGTTGAATGAAGGCATCCACGAGCATGAGATTAAGCCCCATCCGCGGTCCTTCGTTTTGGACTTCATTGAGACCTCGTTCCCAGGTAGTCATCGCGCCTTGTATGTTGCCGCGCGACGCTAAAAGCGTCCCCAGTGAGCCGTACGCGCGCGCGTCTTGCGGCGCCGCCTTCATGGCGCGCTCGTAAAAGTCGATTGCCAAGGAGAAAAGCGCGTTGGATTTGTCCCGCGCCTTCGCAAGCTCGGCCGAAGAGCCGCCGCCGCCGGCCTCGGCAGCGCCGCGCTGTTGCGCATCCGAGGCCGCCTTCAGCAGGACCGAGATATTGTCGGGCGCCAATTTCAAAGCGGCATCCAGATCGCCCTTGGCTTCATCGTATGCAGCCAGGTATGCGCCGCCACTTGGGTCTTTCGAACGCTGCAGGCCCTTTTGCAGCCGATAATCGTACCGCGCCAGATAGACCTCTGGATCGACGTAGACTTTCGGCTGCTTGCCTTTTGGTTCCAGGACTTCGGCAAACGCCGCCTCCAGCGATCCGGCAGGGACCGACATTTTGTCTTCGCGGTACTTCGCCGCCAGCACCAGCGCAGTCAGGCCGGGCGCATGCCATTGATCGGGCTTATCTGCCAGTTCCCTTTGCTCCAAAACGGCAAGTGGTTCATTTTTGTTAGGTGCACTCTTGCCAGGCTCATCTATGTTTCTTCCGTTGATCTCGGTCTGAGCGAGGGCTAGTGCATTGCCCTCCAACAGCAGTTCACAGAGCCGCCGCTGGGCCTTGATCCGCTTCTCGGGAGTGAGATCCCATTCTTTGTGATTTTTTAATTCAGAGCGAGAAAGGGCGGGCGACGCCAAGGCGTACTGATATTGTTCGATCGCGCCCTGGCCGTGCGACGTCATTTCGAAGATTTCCGCGCGCCGAAGTCGCGCGTCTGCGTCGTTGGGAAATTGATCCAGATAGCTCGTGTAACGGTTGACGGCATCTTGGTAGTTCTTTTGGTCCGCGAGCGCCTCCGCCCGTTTGATGATCTCGGAAGCATTCCGCCGCACCTGGTAGGCGCGCAAGTAATGACCGCCAATATATAGGGCCATCAAGGCTAGGAATGTGCCGACGAGGATGCGGATATTCAACACTCGCCGAACAGTATTATCTTTATCAGTTTTCATAGAAGGCTAGGAACAGGCAGGATGCCGGAATGCCGTCAGTTCAAATCGCTGCCTATACTCGCGTCGAGTCGTTCGGAGAAGGATACGTTCCGTAATAGTACTTGTAACTCCGCGTCGGCACGCCGTTGAGCACCGTTCCCACGGGGCAACCGCCGGCGGCCGTCAGCAGATTGGATGCCTTGCGCACCTGGTCCGCGCGGCTCACGTCGCGCATGACGCAAATCAGAATGGCGTCCGCGTATTTGGACAAGACCAGCGCTTCGCTGGCCGCGAGCACCGGCGGCGTGTCGATGATCACGTAACCGTAGCTTGCGGGGATTTGCGCCAGGAGCGACTTCCACGCCCCGTTGCCCAGCAGGCGGTGCGGGCTCACTTTAAGCCGCCCCGCCGTCAGCACCTGCACCTTGGGATTGTGGGTAGGGACGATGGCGTCGGCGAGCGAGCATTCGTTGCTCAGCACCTCGGCCAGCCCCGGCTCCCGCGCGACGCCGAACACCTGATGCACGTCCGGCGACCGCATGTCGCCATCGATCAACAAGGTCGTCTTGCCGGTCGCCCGCGCAAGGCTCATGGCCAATTGGGACGCCACGCTCGTTTTTCCTTCGTGGTTCGCCGCGCTGGTAATTGCCAGCACGCGCATGTCGCGGAGGTTTTCGGAGAGCGTCAGCGTCGTCCGCAAGCTGTCGATGCTCTCCTCGAAGATTCGCAAATCCGATCCGACTCGCGACTCCTCGGACCGCAAGTCGGTCCGCGGACGCGACGGCAGCCGCGCGATCTCGCCCAGAACGGTCAGGTGCAAGCGCTGCTCCAGGTCGTCAGGGCAGCTAATTCTCCTGGCCCGAACTTCCCAGGCGATCGCCAGTCCAAACGGCAAAAAGAAGGCCAGCAGCCCGGCCACCGACATATTTCGAATGGGCAGCACCTCGATGGGCACTTGCGGAACTTTGGCCGGCTCGTGCCACTTGATTCGCGTGGGCGCTGCCCGCTCGGTCTGCAGAGCGATCAGGCGGTCGGTGATCTTTGTTAGAACAGCTTGGGCTTCGGACAATTCGTCCTTCTTGAATTTCAAATTCAGGCTTTCGCCGCTTAATTGCTGGCGGTCCTGCAGTGCCTTCTTCAACTCAGATGAGTAGGCCGCACGGAGGTTTTCCTCGGCGATTACGCAGCCGCGAAGTTCGACCTTAAGTCGGCGCAGTTCCTCTTGCCGCTTGATAAGGAGCGTTCCGTCGCCTGCAAGACTGGACGCGCCGTCGCCATGCCGCGTGCGGAGCATGAAATCAACGTCCTTTTCAATCCGCGGTCGAAGCCTCTTTTTCAGGTCCTCCAGGCTTTTTTCGCTTAGGGCGATTTCCTCCAGCGCCCGCTTGTAGAGCGAATCTTTTTTGCCCAGCTTGAGGCGTTTTTCGAGCCGATCCAACTCCATTTGCTGGGCGAGCAAGCGGGAATCCAACTGCTTGACGTCGCCGCTCGCATCGATCTCCCTGTCCACCAACTCCTTGCGAAACTCGATTTCATCGGCCGTCAAGGCGGGTTTGCTCTTCTTGGGCGGCTGTCCGGGCGCGCCGGGATTGGCCGGCGCGGCTGCCGCGGCCTCGGCGGCGTGGACTTCTTCCTCCGCCGCCTTGATGCGTGCCGCCAGCATCGCCCGGTCGACTTGCATTTCGACCAAACGGCCTTGCAACTCGGCCAAGGAGTTCTTGCCGATCGGTTTTGGCTCGGCCTGTCCCGGCCCCTGCTCCGGTCCCTGCTCCGGCTCTTCGAGCGAGAACTTTGTCGCGGCAGTTTCCACCTGTTGGCGCAGGGCGCGGACGCTTTCCTCGCGGGATGTCAGTTGCTGGTTCAATGCGCTCAGAATGTTGCGGAAACGCGAAGAATCCTCCTCCTCCTGCGCGGTCAGGTACTGCCGCGTGACTTCGTTCACCAAGAGGGCCGCACTCTCCGGATCGGCGCTAGAGTACTTAATTTCGAAAATGTCCGTGTCGCCCGGCGAAACCACGGTGACCCGCTTTCTCAGCCATTCGATGGGATCGGACTGCTTGCGGATTTCCGGCAAGTCCTTGACGTTGGCACAGGCTACGGTGCGGCCCAAAATCCAATGGCTCTTGATGATCTCGATTTGCGTGCGAAAGTAGCCCTTCGATGTGCCCCCTTCCCGCGGCTCAAAGGCGATATACTGGGGGGTTTCGTCCATTTCCAGCAGCGCGGACGCCTCGTATTGCGGCTCGAATGTCCAATAAACGCCGCCGACCGCCGCCGCGAACAGCAATATGCTCGCCGGCAAGGCCAGCTTCCACCATCGCCGCAGCGCGTGAAGCGCGACGTGGCCAGTGATGGCACTTCCGGTCCCGCTGGTCCGTCCCGACGCGCTGAGATTGTCCGTCCGCGCAAGCCGCGCCCGCGACGACCCGGAAGACCCCGTCTTTTCCTGGTCCTGATTCAAAAACGAATTGGGCGGCACGGAATTCGGATTGCGCGGCACGGGCGCGTGAAATGTGATTTTTGGTTCACTCATGGTTAGGCACCTTTCTCTCGCCCGGCACGCCGGGACTCAATCGCGGATTCTGAGAGGCAACTCCAGTGGTCCATACATTCATCATTGGCTTTCGCGACGAATCCCTCGTCCCTCGCCTTCTTGTTGTTCATAAATCGAAGTGGCGGGCGCCGCATTCACCTCGCCGATCAACTTGCCCAGGTACCAGAGCACCAGGGCGAAAAGCGCGGCGGCGTAGACGATCATGGCATAGCCGGCGATGTCGTGGCTGAACTTGCGCCCGGCCTCCTCGGAAATGTGGCAATAGAGCAAGCCGGTAGCCATCACCCGTGTGGCGTTGGAAATCAAGGCGATCGGAATAAAGCTCGCGACCAGCAGCGCCTTTTCCCACCACGCTCGTCGCACGACCACGACAAAAGCAAAGGCCAGCGCGGCGACGCCGATGAAGATCCTCATTCCCGAACATGCTTCCGCAACTTCCAGCGGCTGCGGTAGGTTGGCCAGGTAGATTAAGTTCCCCTCCGATAGCGCCGGCTGACCAAGCAGTTGCAATCCCCAGCAAGCAAGCTTTGTCGAGATCAGTTGAAGCTGCAAGCTCAAGGCCAACTCCGCGCGGAACGGAATCCGCACCATAAACGCTAAAAAGAGCACCGAAGGGAGGCTCCACCAGGCGACCTTTCGGCCAAAGAAGAACCAAGTGACTCCAAACACCCACGGCAAGATCGACCAGCCCTCCAGCGATTCCAAATAGTACCAGGCGCCCGCGAATCGCATCGCCATGCTGAGGGCCACAAAGACGAGGCCCGTCCACGCCAGTCCGGTTGACGGCGCGGGCAAGCGATCGCGGCGGGCCCAAAGTATATATATCGCCAGCGGAACGACGATGTAGCCGTGACTGTAGTCCTGCACGTAGCGCCATAAGCTCTCGAGCATCCGCAGCGTAGGCCAATAGGACCATATGAATACGGCTCCTAGCAGGACAGCGGCGGCGATCCACCTTGAACGGTCGCGGCGGGCCAGGACTGCCCAAGAGCGGCCCGGCTCGGCGTCCAGCCTGTCGAATCCGTTGACGGACGCGAATTCGAGCGCCAAGCTAGGCGCTGCGCCGCCGGAGGCGAGAGTCCCGGCGCCGGGACGATCGGAACTCTCGTGCGGAACTTTTGCTTTCTCTATGGTTTTCATGCCATTTTACCTGGCGACAACCCGCTCCGCCGCAACGCGCCCATTTTCCGGGAAACTGGTGGAAATGGCCGCGAGCTGGCTCTTATCGACGTGCCAAGGATCGGCGATCGAAGTAGCGGAGCTTTTCGCGCCGATGAGAAGTCGCAGCAGCCCCGCCTGGGTCGAGCTCCTGAGCTTCTTCACGAGCTGGGCGCGGTAGTATTCGATGGTCCTGATCGATACGCCTAATTCGGCCGACATGGCAAGCTTCGTCTTGCCCTCGGCGATCATTTTCAGGACGAACCGCTCCTTCTCCGTCAGCGTCGCCAAGCTGCTCTCCACTTCGTCTTCCCGCAGCTTGATTTGCCGGCGCTGCTCGTCGAGCTGGATCGCTTCCTGGATGGCTCGCCACAAATCGTCCTCTCGGCAGGGCTTTTCAAAAAACTGAAACGCCCCGGACCTCATCGCGTGTACGGCTATTGCGACGCTCGACTGGGCACAATGAAAGATGAGCGGCAGTGTCGCCCGCCGTTTGATTAGCATCTGTTGGATCTGCAGGCCATTAATTCCCGGCACCTTGATCTCCAAGATGAGGCAGCCCGATCGCGACAAGTCGTAGGCGGCGAGAAAATCATGCCCCAACGCGTGTGTCTCGCAGTGCAAGTTCATCATACCCGCAAGGTTGCGAAGTGAATCGCGGGCTGCTTCGTCCGGATCGACGACAAAAATTGTTGGCGAGATACTCATTGCCAGACCTTTACGGAAACATACAAGATTCGCAACGCTGGGACCAAGCCCCGTTTGCCCCAACCGCCAAGACAAGCCGAGATCGCGCGTGCAATGAGCCCGGTTGATCTAAACCTAGTGGCGTCCAATTCTTCAAGTGCGGATAGGTTCAATTCAGTCAAATGCCGTCCGCCGCGTTCGCCGAGCAGGCGGTCCGCGCACACTCCGTCCTTCTCACTTGCGCCTTAATGGCGAAGATCCCGAACAACCGCGTCCTGCGTTTGGTAAGCGATGAAAGCGTCACGAGTCCTGTCTCTGAATTGCGCTTAGGTCCATTCTTTGCAGGATTTACGAAAATTGGAAGCATTTGCTGTCGGAAAAAGCGCAAAAGTTTCGTTAAACGCACAGGACCAGACCCCCATATCATTCGATCTGCGCAATTGGATTGCGCGAAAGCGAAACGTTTGCCCCACCACAATGGGCTGCCTGACGAGAGTTTAACGGCTCTCGCCAATGTTTTCATGGGACGAAAATTGCCCGAAAGACGGTTCTTCCACGGTAATGGCAACGCAGAAAGGTCCCGCCGATTCATGGAGCGCTACGAAGTCGATGCTCTCCAAGGGCTTCTCCGGATGCGGATTCTCCCAAGTGCACAGATATAATCGCAAATACCTCTTGTCGTGCTTCGCCTCAGGGTTAAGGCCCACCCAGGCAACCTGGCCGCGCGTGACCGCGCCATCTCTTCCTGGTTTGGTTAAAGAAGATTTGGAATCGCCGGCCCACCAATCTCGGATGTCTTTTCCATAAGCGACGGGGATCGTGGCGCGATCGCCGTCGACAAATCGCAGCCGATATTCGGCAATGAGTCCGCCTTCGGGAACGCCATACTCCTGAGCACAAAACTGAGCACCTTGGAGGATATAGAGTTTGGAAACGCGGCGGCCGGCGGGGATGCCATGCACGGCCCGCGCCTGTTTCGGCAGTCCTACGCCATGCAACTGAATCACTCGGCCGGCAACTTGAAACTCCACGCCCGCCAGCGATATTGGCCCTTGCGCAAGCCCGACAAGGCTATTGCTCGCGCGGTCGGGCGTCGATTGCGTGCGGCTCCAATTCGCCTGGCGGCTGAGGTCGATAGGAACGAGCTTTCCGCGAGGACAATGCCACGGACCGACCAACGCGGCAGCCGCCTGCGGAACTTCGGGACACACGCATGCCGGCGCTGAGTGTGGATAGCAACCGTCGATCGATTGGATAAAGGTTCGGCTTCCGGCGGCAATCGGCGCAGTTTGCAACGGGCCGGCGCCGGGTGTGCCGCTCACGCGCCAGGCGTCATGCGCGGCTAGCCGCAGCTCCTGTGGTTTCCGGCCCAACGGAACTCCGCCGACGTCCGCGCGGAGGAGAACTTTGCCGCTGAAAACCTCGGCGTCCGTCTGCCCGGCCTCGCATGCAACGCCGAATCGCGTACCAAGGTCGATCAATGTGGCGTTGGGCGTGTGAACCTCAAAGCCTCGTGCCTGGGGAGGCACTTCCGCGGTCAAGCTTCCCGAGCGCAACGAGACTGCGTTGGCGGAGCGCAATTCAATGTCCGCTGGTCCCTGGACGACCATCACGGCGCCGCTTTCGAATCGTACCTGCGCCAGGCCCTGTTCGAGCGTGAGTTTCCTCCCAGCCGACAACGGCTGAGCAATCTCGGCACTAGCATCGCCGCGCCAACGCGCCCCGTTGACCTTCTCGATGTGGGCAACCTGCGACGACGCTGGCTGCGTTTCATGGCGGGGCGCCTTGGGGGTGGACATCAAGACCAGTGTGATTGCCGCGGCCGCACTGGCCGCTCCAGCGACGCTGAGCCAGAGCCGCCGCCGGCGTCCCGCATACGCGGAGACGGCAAGCTCGCGGTCTCGTTGAACATCGTTCGCCTTGATGCTATCGATCGCTCGAATCGGCGAACTGGCGCCTAGGCCAAACTCCCAGGCAAGTTCACAGTGGACTTGGAAGGTTTCCCGCAGGTAGTGGCGGGCGTTGTCCGATTCGGCAACCAGCTTTTCCAGCCGCTCGGCCTGTTCGGGCGAAATCGTCCCGTCACAGAACTGGCCGGTCAATTCCATAAGGTCAGGGGTGGCGCGATTCATTCAGCGTCCTCCCTCGCGAGTTTCTTGCGGACGCATTTTGCCAACGCTTCGCGTATCCGCTGTAGAGAACGGCGAGTCCCCTGTACGCTGCGCTGGAGTTCCTCGGCCACTTCCCGCGTCGAGGAGCCTTGGCGGTAGCGACGTGCGATCAACTCCCTGTCGCCAGCCCGCAGCCTTTCGATACATTCGGCTATCGCCGCGCGTCGCGTTTCGAGTCTGGCCAGAGTCTCCTCGTTGTTCGGAATGGCCAGCATCGTGAGAAATTCGTTGCTGAACAGCAGAGGTTTGCGATTGCGCCCGGCACGAAGCTTCAGTGCCTGATAACGGGCGATTTGGCATGCCCAACCGACAAAATTCGACCCCGGCTGGAACTCGTGGAATTTCTTCCACATCAAGAGACCGCATTCCTGGACGACCTCTTCGGCGTCCGCCACATTGCCCAACAAGGACATCGCGCAAAGAAACACCGAACGCTGGCAAGTTGGCAAGAGCTCGGCGAACTCCGCCGCCTGCGAGTCCTGCGAACTCACCCCAATTGGCTCCATCGGGAGCCCTCCTCGGCTCGGTTTTGTAATGGAAACGAACGCCGTCCGGGGATGATGCCCTAAAACATGTGGGTGTTTCGAATTGACACCATATCACCCCATCAATTCCAACTCTACTGGAATGATACGTAACATGCAAGCGTCGGAGTACACAGATCATGACCGCGATGTCCATTGTCCACTAGGGAAAAGGGCAACCCACCGCCGATTAACCAACGATGGTCGCTTGTAGCGGTTATTTCCCAGCTTTATGTCTTGAGCCATTCCGCAGATGCAGTGACCGCCCGTATGGTTCGGGCGACGAGGCAATGCTTCCACGGAGCGCAACAGGTTGTCGGTAAGGCTCACAGTACGGACGAGTTATCTTCGCTTATTATTCGAATTGCGATTGAAAACGGTATGATAAATCCTGGAAAATAACGTTTTTTCGTTCTTTCCAGTCAATTTGAGAAAAAAAACAGCGCGAATCCGCGAACCAGTTTCGAGGAAAAGCGACAGGTCGCGCTAGCGCAAACACCGATGCAAGCAAAAAGAGGATAAATCCGCCGCGAAACACTTCTGTGTTATTAGCTAGACTGCACTGAGTTCGACGGCGGGGGCGGCGAGCATTTCTCCAAAACTCCCATGCGCTTGTAGCGCGAATCGCATCAAGTCGACGGAATTTTCGAGTCCCAGCTTGTCCATAACACTTCGGCGGCGCAATTCAACCGCCCGAGGGCTGATGGCCAGATGGGATGCAATCGCCTTGATCGACTTGGCCTCCGCCAATAACTCGACAAAGCATCGCTCCTTGAAGGTTAACATTGCGATCGATTCGCGAAAACCGCGATCCTCCCGGGCCCGATCCCGCTGGCGGGCATCGAGCGCCAGCGCCTCCTGAAATTGAGTTCGAGCAACTCCACGCTGCGCAGCGGTTTTTCGATCACATTAACCGCTCCGTCGCGCATCAATGCGACGGCGGTCGAAACGTCGATGGCGGAAGTCACAAATACCATCGGCAAGCGCTGGTTACGCTCCATGAGACGGCGCTGGATCTGGAAACCGCTTGCATCAAGGATGCGAGTTTCCAGCACAATACAGCCTGGGCTATCGCCTTCGAACGCGGAAAAGAAAGCCCGCGCGGTTCGATGTGATTGGACCTCAATGTCGTGCCCGCCCACGAGGTCTTTCACGAAATCGCCAGTCGCGGCGTCCGGATCAATTACGTAGAGCGTTGGAATATCCGCATAGTGTTCTTTTTGGGAGGACGGTGAAAACTGAAGCCGACTTTCGACAATCATGGTGCTTAATCGGGGGTCGAGGACACAAGCAAGTTTTGTCTAGGATCACAGTGTGTCCAATGGCTACGAAACGGTGCGATAAATGCGATCAATCGGTGCAATTACGTTTTCTACCATATATACCCTCGAAAAATTGGGATTGGTAGCGAAAAACTGTCAGGATTCGCCCCTCAATGACGGAAACATGCGAGAGCAAAGTGTGTAAAACTGAAATAAAACCATCGATAAAAATTGACCCCTGCCATTCTCCCGCCAATAATCCCCTTTCGCATTCCTTTGTCAATCGTTTCTTCCTTTGTGACATTTGGCACTCCAATCCGTCCTAGTAAATGATTGACATTTTTTCTGGGACACAATAATATATTGAATTACTTCTAAATGGGAATGTAACGCTGAGACTGGATATGGCCCTTCGTCTAATGATTGCCGACGATCACCCGGCGCTCCGAAACGGTGTGGTTGAGTTTGTTCAAGGAACCGAGATCGAAGCTGTTTGCCAGGCGAAGACTTGTCGAGAGACGGTTGAACGTGCGCTTGCTGATAAGCCGGACGTGCTCTTGTTGGATGTGCGCATGTCGGATGGGGATGGGCTGAAAGCCTTGGAGGCGATCAAGCGACAGAACCCCCAAATGGCGGTCTTAATCTTTTCCGCTAGCGAAGATGTGAAAGAGATGGCCGTGGCGAGAAAACTCGGCGCGGCAGGCTTTGTTTCCAAGGGCGCAAGTCGCGAGGATCTGCTCAATTGCATTCGCCGCGCCGCGGCGGGCGAAAATGCCTGGACGCCGCGGCAAATTCGCCAAGTGGTCAGTCGTGCCGCGTCGGAAGCCCTGGCGGCCAACGACCGCTCGCCGCTAAGCCCCCGTGAAATGAAGGTCCTCAAGCTCATCACCGAAGGCTGCTCAAACGACCTGGTAGCAGAAAAGCTAGAGATTACCGTCGAAACGGTCAAGCAGCACGTAAAACACATTCTGCGGAAACTTGGCGTAGAAGACAGGACCCAGGCCGCGTTGACGGCCCTTTGGACGAAGCTTTTCGAGAATGCAACCGCGGAAGGTCTCTGATTCCTCCCGTTCTCGCCATGCCGTTGCCGGTTTTGAGCGCCGATTGACGGTGCTTGTGCGCACCCCTATATTTACACCGGTATCGACGTTGCGCGGTGGGCAATAATAGGAGCGGGCCATGAGCGTAGGAGCGGGTGCGGGCACTGGTTTTGCCACGATGCGAGGAAGGAACTATCCCGCGATTCGACAGTTCACCGTTTTCCTGGAAAACCGCGTCGGTCAGCTCCTGGAGGTCATTCGTCGCTTCGAGGGCACGAAGGTCCGCATCGTCGCCCTCTCGATTTCCGATTCCGGCGAATGCTCATTCGTGCGGTTTCTCCTTAGCCACCCCGAGGAAGGGCGAGAAATCCTCGAACGCGCAGGGCTAATGATTATCGAGACCGATCTGATCGGAGTCGATTTGCCCGACGGCGGGGACGGCCTGCTCCGTATTTGCACCGCGCTGATCCAGGCGGAAGTAAACATCATCCACGCCTACCCGCTTTTCATCCATCCCCGCGGCCGCGCCTCGGTTGCCTTGATGGTGGATAACATCGAAATGGGGCAGGAAACCCTGGCGGTAAAGGGTTTTAATATGATCACCGAAGGCGATTTGCAGGAACTGTAAATGTGGGAAGTGGGAAGTGGTTAGTGAGGAGTCGTCCGCCACTCCACTACCCACTTCCCACTCCCCACTCCTACGTATGATAATCCGCGTTCAGCCGCACGTACTCGGCCGTCAGGTCGGCGGTCCAGAAGCGGACGCCGGCCTTGCCCTCGCGAAAATCAAGTTGAATGAGCGTGTCGCGGTTGTCGGCGATGGACTTGGAGACGGTCGCGGCTTCGAATGCCACCGGTGCACCGTCTTGGTAGAGCAGATGGCCGTTCAAGTGCAGCGTAATGCCTTTGGGATCAAGCGGAACATTTGCGTATCCGGCCGCGGAAACGATTCGGCCCCAGTTTGGATCGGCGCCGTGTATGGCCGTCATCACTAAGGGGCTGTTCGCCACGTGTTTGGCGATTGAAAGGGCCGCCTCGCGATCTGCACAGCCGCTGATCTCGATCGTGACCAGGTGCGTCGATCCCTCGCCGTCGCCGGCGATCGCTTTGGCAAGATCGATGCACACTTCGTCGAGCGTCCCGCGGAAGGTGGCCAGTTCCGCGCCGGCCAGTCGGCTTCCGCCCGCCGCCCCGTTGGCCACCAGCAGCACCGTGTCGTTCGTGCTCATGTGGCCATCCACGCTCATGCAATTGAAGCTCACGTCGGCCGCCGCCCGCAGCGCGGTCTGAGCCGTTGCGGGATCGAGCCCAGCGTCGGTCATGATCAAGGCGAGCATGGTGGCCATGTTCGGGCCCATCATCGCCGCGCCTTTGGCCATTCCTGTGACTTGATAGGTTCGGCCTGCTACGTTCACAATCCGCGCGGCGGTTTTGATCACAGTATCCGTCGTTAGCATGGCCCGCGCCGCGGACTCCAGATGGGCCGACGTGGCTCCAAGTTGCTCGGCAGCGGAGGTGATGCCCGACTCGATCTTGTCCATCGGCAAAAACGCGCCGATCAAGCCGGTCGAAAGCACGAGTGCCTGATCCTCGCCAGCGCCGCACTGCGCGGCGGCCAGCCGGGTCATCGTCTTGGCGTCTTTCAGGCCGCGCTCTCCGGTGCAAGCGTTGGCCACGCCGGAACAGATCACGACCGCGCGAATCCGGCCGCTCGGCGTGCGACCGCGGTCGAGCGCCACCGGCGCGGCGAAGACCAGATTCTGCGTGTAGACGCCCACGCCCGTCGCGTCGCGGTCGCTAACCACCAGCGCCAAATCGAGCTTATTGGGATCGCGCTTGATCCCGCAATAAACGCCGGCGAGCGAGAAACCCTGTGGAATCGTGTGTGACATTAAAGTGCCGTAATCTCCGGGTATCCGAACATCAAATTGAAATTCTGCACGGCCGCCCCCGCCGCGCCTTTGATCAGGTTGTCGATGCAACTGATGGTCATCACGCGACCGCGAACGACGCGCGCGGTTACGTCGCAAAAATTCGTAAACGCGCAGTCTTTCGTGCCGGGCAAGTGCTCCACCACGCGCACGAACGGCTCGTCCTCGTAAAACTCGCTGAGCGTCTGCATCACCTTTTCTTCGCTCGCCGCGCCAATCGGCAGTGCATAGGCCGTCGTAAGGATGCCGCGATCCATCGGCACCAATTGCGGCGTGAAGATCACTTCGACCGGCTTGCCCGCCGCCGTCGAGAGCACCTGGTCGATCTCCGGCGTATGGCGGTGCCGGCCGATGTTGTAGGCCGAAATGCTCTCGTTGCACTCGGGATAGTGGAAGGTCAGCTTGGGCGTCCGCCCGCCGCCGGAAACGCCGCTCTTGGAATCGACAATGATGTCGCTCGGTTCGATCAGCCCGGCCTTCAAAAGCGGTGCAAGCGCGAGGATCGCGCTGGTAGGATAACAGCCCGGATTAGCCACGAGCCGTGCGGTCGGAATATTCTTGCGGAAGAGTTCCGGCAGGCCATAAACCACTTTGCCCAACCGATCGGGGTCCGTGTGTGTATGGCCGTACCATTGGTTATAAACTTTGGCGTCGTTGAGTCGATAGTCGGCGCTCAAATCGACGACCCGCGCACCGGCATCCACCAGCGGCGCGACAACCGCGGCGCTGGCAGCGTGCGGCAGGCAACTGAAAACACACTCCGCCCGGGCGGCGATTTCCGCCGGCGCGAGGTCTTCCAGCGGCAAATCCAGGCGGCTATTGAGCGACGGATGGACCGTCGAAATCGGCGGCTGGCCTTCCTGGCGGCTGGTGACGGCGACGATCTCCGCCCCCGGATGCCGGAGCAGGATTTTGATCAATTCCAGCGCCGTATAGCCCGTCGCGCCGAGGATGGCAATGCGTGTCATAGGAGCGAACCGTCAGCAAGCGAAACGAAACCTCCGCCTCACCCGTTTTTGTGCAATTCGCCGGATCGAGGGAGAACACAATAGTATATCGCCGACTTAAGACAAGCCAAGGTGGAGCGGAGTTCGGCCTTCGAACGTCCCTCCTCCTAATATTGGCAAGATTGCCTCGACACCTATCTTGACGGCCGCCGGCCGCCCCCGTAGATTCGATCTGACGTGATCTAGAAAATCCGATCGCTCGGCCCTTTCGCGCGAAGGCCGACGCGGCCGAAATCATTGCAACGGCTCTATGCGAGGTACTTGGCCATGCCGGTCGTCTTGTTAGTTGATGATTCGTCCATCGAGCGGACCGTAGTGGATGGTTTGCTGCGCACTGAAGCCGAGCTGGATTGGGTAATCGAACATGCCGCGAACGGTGCCGAAGCGTTGGCCAAGATGGAATTCCTGGCGCCCGATGTTGTCATCACCGACATGATGATGCCCCAGATGGATGGGCTGCAGCTTGTGGCTGAAGTAACGGCCGCCTACCCGCAAATTCCCGTCATCTTGATGACGGCCCAGGGCAACGAGGCGTTGGCTGTCCAAGCCCTTGAGAAAGGGGCCGCCAGCTACGTGCCGAAATCGGAGCTGGCTGCCAAGATCCTCGACACGGTCAGGCAAGTCATTGACGTCGCCCGCGCGGACCGTAGCAACAAGGAACTGACCCAGCGGTTCGTCAAGAGCCGCCTGACGCTTGAGTTGGACAACGATCCCGGATTCATAATGCCGGTGGTGAACCGCTTGCTCGAAATGCTCGGCGACATGGAGATTTGCGACGCCAACGAGAGGACGCACGTGGGCATTGCGTTGGAGGAGGCCCTGCTGAATGCCCTGTTCCACGGAAACTTGGAAATACCGGCCGACGCGCTGCCGCAAGTTTTATCGGAGCACAGCCAGGGCAAGGCATCGGCCTATGTGGACAACCGTCGCAAGGAAATGCCCTTCCGGGACCGACGGATATACGTTGAGGCCGAGTTCACGCGGTCGGAGGCCCGCTTTGTCATCCGCGACGAGGGCCCGGGATTTTCGCCCGAGAGGAGGCTTCAGCCGCGTCAGCCGCAATGCCTGGAAAACAGGAGGGGCCGCGGAATCGTGCTGATCAGTCATTTCATGGACGAGGTCTCCTACAATGATAAGGGCAACGAATTGACGATGGTGAAGAAGAAAAAGGGGTAATGGCTTGACGCCCTGGCACATCGAGAGCTGAACACGGAGAGATGAACACGATGGAAGTGACGGACGGCCAGAACCGCAGTGGCGGCGGCTCAGGTCAAAGACTAGAGGTTGATCGAATGTTCCAGGCGTTGGTCAAGCTTGGCGGAAGCGATCTGCACTTGCGGGTCGGTCTTCCGCCCGGCATTCGCCTCCGCGGCTCGTTGCGGCCATTGAACCGGGGACCGATCGACAGCGAGGAGATGTGCCGTCTCTGCCTGCCGCTGCTGAATAGCCGGACGCAGCCGATTTTTGAACGGGATGGCGGCGCGGACTTCGCGTATACGGTGGAATGCGAAGGCAAGGAAAGGCGGTTCCGCGTCAACCTGCTGCAACAGCTTGGCAACATGGGCATGGTCGCCCGGCTTGTGAACGACAAGATTCCCGATTTCGCCGGCCTTCATCTGCCGCCGATCATGGAGGATCTCTGCAAGTTCGACCAGGGAATGGTCCTGCTGGCCGGCGTGACCGGTTCCGGCAAGAGCACGACGATCGCCTCCATGCTGAATTGGATCAACCAACGCTACCACAAGCACATCCTGACGTTGGAAGACCCGATCGAATTCATCTTCACGCAAGACAAGTGTTATATCAATCAGCGCGAGATCGGCGTGGACGTCAAGGATTTCGAGGTCGGCATGAAACATGCGGTTCGCGAGGACCCGGACGTCATGCTGGTCGGCGAAATGCGCGATCGAGAGACGTTTTCGACCGCCATTCACGCCGCCGAAACAGGGCACCTTGTCTTCGGAACGATTCACGCTTCCAGCGCGGCGTCGACCGTCGGCCGCATCCTGGACCTTTTTCCCGCCGACATGCACCCGGCCATCCGCAGCGCCCTGGCGTTTAACATGCGGGGAATCGTGGCGCAGAAGCTGCTTCCCTCGATCAAGCCGGGCGTCCCCCGCGTGCCTACCGTCGAAATCCTCATGTTCACGCCGATGACGTGCAAGCTGATCATCGAGGAACAGGACGAAAAGCTCGGCGACCTCATCCGCATGTCGGAACGGGAAGGGATGCAGGACTTCACCGTGAGCCTTCACAAGCTGGTCACCGAGGAGCTCATCGATCGGGCCACGGCCTTGGAAGTGGCGCCCAACCCGGATGCCTTGAAGATGCGGCTGAAGGGCATTATAACGGCCGCCGGTGGAATTCTTTGAGGTGGGCTATTCCGGGATGCCGCCGCGCGTTCCCAAGAATCCTGGGCTCGGCAGCCAGTTCACAAGTAGATGGTGCTGCGCGCCTCCGTTCGCTACAACGCGTGATTAAGCCACGGTGTCGTCGTCATACTTATGTGCTTCCGAACTCCATAACGCACGTCCGACGGGCGTCATGGCGAACCAAAACTCCATCGGCGTCTCCAAAATCATGGCTGCGGTCAGGCGCGGATACACCTGGAGCTGCCTCTCTCTGACCAATCCCTCGGCAACCAACTCGGCGAGCAAGTGAGCGACGCGGCTTCGGTCAGCCGAACCGACGAATCGCTCAATCTCCGGGGCAATCTGGTCGAGCGACTCCCAATCGTCTGCCATCGCGTTGACCGCGTGAAACGTAAACTCATCGAGGGTCGTGCGCATTGAATTGGCCTAATAAGCATTTGGCCGCGAAACCGCGGTCGAGCGTGACGTTATTCTCATTGCCGAGCATGGCGCTGTCAATCCCGACACGTCATGCCGCGAAACCGGTTGTGACGGATTGAGCGGTGTACGTATGCTTGGCTGTAGAAAAAGTCGCATCCGTTCGGTTGACGCATGTGTCAGGCCGACGCTAGAATTGGTTGAGCGGCAATCAGCCGCGTAAATCGGTAGGTAAGTTGGCCATGATTGACGAGTACATCGAGAAACATGATGGAGGGTATTGGATCGAGGGGACTCGTGTCTCGCTTGACTCCATCGTCTACGCTTTTCTGGAAGGCCAAACTGCGGAAAGCATCGCCCAGTCCTATCCTGTGCTTGGCCTGAGACAAGTCTACGGTGCGATCACCTTCTACCTTGCGCATCGCGAAGAAGTCGACGCGTACTTGACAAAGAGCCGGGCCGATTTCGAGGCGTTGCGCGGCAAATCGCGCGATGCGGATCCCAGCTTCTATAAAAACCTGGCTGATGCCCGGCGGCAGTCGCACTTAGCTCCGTTATGAAAGTCCGATACCAGGCCGACGCTGACCTGAATCTGGTCATTCTCTTGGCAACTATCCGCCGTGAACCGGCGATTGACTTTCAAGCGGCCGATGCCGCGGGACTGGCCGGACTTCCCGATCCAAGAGTCTTGGAAATCGCGGCCGCGGAGGGACCCTTCCTCGTCACGCATGACCACAAAACGATGCCGCAACATTTCGGTGACTTCCTCGGCGAGCACTCAAGCTCAGGGGTTTTGGTCGTTCCGCAACATATTCCTCCAAGCGCGGCGGTTGAAGAACTTCTGTTGATATGGGCCGCCACGGACGCTTCCGAGTGGATAAACCGCACCTGTTACCTGCCGCTGTGACCCTTCGATGTGCATCGCAGTCGCGATTCGGCGGCGGTCATTTCGCACCGCTCAAAAACCCCTGGCTCCGCAGCCAGCCTTCGCAGCACTTCGGCCATTCGGACGTGCCGGGCGTTTGCTGGGCAAGGCCGAGGCCGTGCCGGCCGGGGCGGAAGATGTGCAGCTCGGCCGGCACGCCGGCCTTTCGCAAGGCGAGATAGAACTGCACGCTGTTCTCCGCGGGCACGCCCGTATCTTCATCGGTGTGAAAGAGGAATGTCGGCGGCGTGTCCTTCGTCACTTGCTTTTCGTTGGAGAGGCTGCGAACGAGTTCCGGCGGAGGATTCTTGCCGAGCAGGTTCGTTTGCGAGCCGCGATGGGTAAACTTCTCGTCGAAGGCGATGACCGCATAGCAGAGGATGAGAAAATCGGGCCGGCAACTTGCGCGGGCAATGGGGTCCTTGGCCGATGGATCACCGGCGTCGAAATGGGTGCCCGCGGTCGAGGCCAAGTGCCCGCCGGCCGAGAAGCCGAGGATGCCGATCCGCTTGGGGTCGATCTTGAATTCCTCCGCACGGGCACGCACCGTGCGGATCGCCCGCTGCGCGTCCTGCAAGGGCGCCGGATGCTGATAGCCGCGGCCGTGATGGCGGTATTCGAGGATGAATCCCGCCACGCCGAACGAATTGAGCCACGCCGCAACCTGCTTGCCTTCATGATCGACCGCGAGCGCACCATAACCGCCGCCGGGGCAAATCACAATCGCCGCGCCGTTGGCAAGCTCCGGCTTGGGCAAGAAGATCGTAAGCGTCGGCTTATCGGCCGGCTTGTCGCCCTTCGCGCCGGGAGCGCCGTTGGGCCATAGGAGTTCGGTTTTGGGGGACTCGTCGGCTGCGGCAATTCCCGCAAGCCGCGCGGCGGCCAAGAGAAATACTATTAGTGTAAGTAACTGTCGTCGATGAAGCATGATTAGAACTCCTGCTGGATGCACTCAGATGAAATGATAATTAGTTGCGCTGCTTCGCTCAGCCGCGGGCTGCCGGAGGCCGCTTCGTGGCACCAGCGGCGCCTTCGCCCGTCGAACTCGGCCGCTGGCCGCCGATTTCCGTGCCGCCGCGCAGATTGTCGCCCAGGCGGAGTTGGCGGCGGCTGCGGTCCAGCTCGACAATCACGTCCCCCTCCCCGCGTATCGTTTGCACCAGGCACTTTCGGCCGCCGATGTCGAAGCTCTCGCCGCTTTGAAGCGCCCAGCGCTTGCCGGCACCGCGGTCCTCAATCCACACCTGCCAAGAGCCGTCAACTTGCGTGAAGGCGGTCACCAGCGCTGTAGCGGCCGGGTCATTGCCGGCCTCTTTCTGCGCGTCATGCGGCGCGGGCGGAACAAACGCGGCAAATAGGTTTCTCGCGGCGATCGGATCGCGATAGTCGGCGAGTTTCGCAAGCTGCAACGAATGGCCGGCCTCCGGCGGAAGCTTGTCCGTCGATTCGGCCGCGGCCAGCGAGAGGGCGTCGATGGCCATATCGACATCCAGGTCGCCCGCAGCCGCGCCGGGCCGGATGGTCATCTTGCGGATCTGATGGAGATAGCCGGCGGAGTAAAAGTCGTACATGAACTGGATCAGGTCGCCCAACTTGGTCGTGCAGTTCAGCGCCAGCGAAATCCGCGTGGACTGGTCGCGGCGAACGCCGGCGTCGCTCGCGGAGAGCCGAACGTCGCGAAAGTTGGCCCGACCGGCGAGGCTTTCCAGCCAATTCTGATAGAGCGACCGCGCCAGCACGGCGTCGGGCGGCAAGGCGCACTTCCGCCACTGGGCAAGACGCGCCTGCTCGCGGTCGGCTTCTTCGAGCAGCTTCTGCGTGTGCGCGATCTGCCCGGTCAGCTTGGCCTCCTCATCAAGAAGTTCCTGATCGGATCGTCCGTCGCCAGTGAAAAGAAGAAAGCATGATACGGCAAGCCCAGCAATGCCAAGAGCCGCGCCTGCCAGGATTTTCTCGCGACGCTGGAGCTTCATGGCTTCTCGCTCCTTTCCGCCAGGACCGAGGCCTCGAAGTAACAGGAATAGGGCGCGGCCGCGGCGCGGTCGTCTCCGCTATTCTTCTGGCTCATTTTGTAGCCGCGGGCGCGGACGTTTTCCGCCAGCCGCGCCAGGTCGTCATGTTGCGCGACCCAGCCATGCAGGCTGATCTCGCCGCCTTGTCGTCCGCTGCTGACGGTCGCCTCGCCCAGCATAGCCTTCTCGGCCGGCAGAAAACATTGATTGAGCGCGTAGAACCGATCGAGCCAGTTGACGTTCTTCGTCCGCCCAGCGGATGGCGTCGGCTACTTTCAGGTGGGCACGCCTGGCGTCGTCGAGCGATTTTTCCAAGTCCCTCGATTGCTGGGTCAACTTCGCGACGCGGCTTGATAGAAGATAGTGGCCCGTCCGCGAAACAATAAACCAGCCCAGCAGGAGCACGGCGGCGGCGGCCCCGGCGATGACCCATTTCTTGCGCGGATCGGGCTTTTCCGCGCGGCGGCGAGGACTGAGGAAATCGACCGCATGGTCGGACGGCCGCAACTCGGCAAGCAACATGCCGGCCAAGGCCGCGAATCGGCCCGGGTGCTCCGGCGGAGTCTCCGCCAACCGACGGCCACGCTGCACGTGTTGAAACGGATCGAAAAGCTCCGCGCGAATCCCCAGTTCGGTCTCGATGGCCCGCGCAAGCTCGACATGCGACGGCTCCGCGCCGCAGATCACGATCGATTCGATCTTCCGGCCGCCCAACTGATTCGGGACGGCCGCCATGGTCAAGCGGATCGCGGCCAGCAGCGATTGAGAGGGCGGCGCGTCGCCGCTGATCCGCGCCGTATGCAGGAAGACCGCCGCGCCATTGACCACGGCCGTGAGTTCGGCCTCCGCTTCCAACAGATTGACCAGAAGCGCCAGGCGGCCGCGCGGAACCGCGCGCTCGGTCGTCAGCAGGAGCGCCGCTTCGCAGGGCCGGAGCAGCATCCGCCGCAACTTCAGCCCTGCGTCGCCGCATACGGCTTTGCATTGTTCAAACGCGGCCGGTCCAATCGCCGTCGCCAGCACGGTGCGTGAATTTTCAGCAGAGCCCTCGATCGGCAGATAGTCGAGCTGCCACCGATCGTCAAACTCATTGAACTCCCGCATCGCCTGGAAGCGGACCAAGTCGGGCAGGTCGTCCTCCGCGGCGGGCGGCAATTGCAACTGCCGCAACTCGATGCTGCTTCGTCCGACGGCCACAACGGCATCCGACCGCCCCAGCCCGCGAGCATCCAATTCGCCGGCAACTCGCCGGCCGATTTTCTCAGCCAAGCCAACCGCCGGCACGTCCGACTCGATGGGGAATGAAAACGCCTGCTCGATCACCACCTGGCGACCTCGCCCGGAGGCAACCATCATGCGGACTTCGCGCGAATCCCACTCCAGGCCGATGAGTTGGGGCATGATAGGACGCCTTTTTTATTCCGCAGACAGCATTGTTGGACCGTTCTTAGAATAACATCCGCGTCAGAGGTTTTGAAGCTTCCGGCGCTGGAGTTCCGCCTTTAGGCGGTGATTCGCCCGCAACAGCCGGCTAAAGCCGGAACTCCAGCGCGGCCCTTGAAGTCGGTTTTCAAATAGATTCTAATCATTTCCCACGTATACGGGGGATTTCGCTGGGCAGTCACCGAGTTGGGAATATGGACGATCTGAAAATTTTCACCGGACGTGCCCACCCCGAGCTGGCGAAAAAGGTCTGCGACTATCTTGGCCTGCCGGTCGGCAAGGCCCTTGTCGGCAGTTTCCCGGACGGCGAAATTTCCTGCAAAATCGACGAGGACATCCGCGGCCGCGACGTCTTCATCGTGCAGCCGACCTGCCCGCCGGTCAACGACAACCTGATGGAGCTGCTCGTCATGGTCGACAGCTGCATGAGGGCCAGCGCCGACCGGATCACCGCGGTCATGCCCTACTTCGGCTACGCCCGGCAGGATCGCAAGGACGAGGGCCGCGTGCCGATCACGGCCAAGCTGGTGGCCAACATGATCACTCGCGCGGGCACCAGCCGCGTGCTGGCGATGGACCTGCACGCCGCCCAGATTCAAGGTTTTTTCGATATTCCGGTTGACCATCTCTACGCCGCGCCGGTGATCGACGAACATATCAAGGCCATGAACTTCAACGAGGAAGAACTGGTCGTCGTCAGCCCCGACGAAGGCAGCATCAAACGGGCGCTGGCCCACATGGGCTGCCTCGGCGGCAGCCTGGCGATCATCGACAAGCGCCGCAGCAGCGCGGAGAAAACAAAGCAAGCCCACGTCATCGGCAGCCAGATCGAAGGCAAGGTCGCCTTGATTTTCGACGACATGATCAGCACCGGCGGCTCGATCTGCGGGGCGGCGGCGGTCATGCGGAGCGCCGGGGCGAGCAAGGTCTACCTTGCGGCAACGCATGGCATCCTCGTCGGCGGCGCCATTGAGCGGCTTCAAAAGGCCCCGGTCGACGGGATTTTTCTCACCGACACGATTCCGCTGAACGACGACAAGCGGCTGCCGAATCTGACGGTCGTTTCCGTCGCGCCTTTGCTGGGCGAGGCGATAAAACGGATACACCGCAATGAGTCGGTGAGCAGATTGTTCGGGTAGTGTCTATGCCGCTCGGAATCAGCCCGCTCAACGATTTCGCCTTTAAGAAAACTTTCGGCACGCCGGAATTTCGCGAATCACTTATCAGCTTGCTCAACGCAATCCTTAACCCCAAGCTGCCGATCGCCGATGTGACGATCCAAAACCCTTTCAACTACCAGGACTTCCAAGACGACAAGCTTTCAATTCTGGACGTGAAGGCAATCGACGACTCCGGCGCGCTATTCGACGTGGAAGTGCAGCTCCGCACGCCGGCGGGCCTGGACAAGCGGCTGGTATTCTACGGTTGCGAACTCTACGCCGACCAACTCCGCGCCGGCATGCCCTATGCGGACCTGCCGCCCGTCTTTTCGATCTGGCTCATCAATGGTGTTTTATGGCCTGAAGGGCTTCAATTCCACCATGCCTTCCGTCTTACCGACCCGCCGTCGGGCCGGATTTTGGACGGCACCTTGGCAATTCACACGATCGAACTGCCGAAGTATAATTCAAGGAAGTCAGATGCTCCAGTCGCCGATATGTTGGCCTGCTGGATGCACTGGCTGAAGCATGCTCAAGACTACGAGCCGGAGGAATTGCTCACAGCGTTTCCACAACCGGCGATACGCCGGGCGAGTGAGGCACTGAGTCGAATCGCCCAATTCAGCGAGGACAAAGCAATGTATGATGCTAGAGAAAGATCGGTTCGAGATCGGCAATGGGAAATTGATGCTGCCAAGCGTGAAGGTAAGCTGGAAGGCGAGATCAAGTTAATTCACGTGCTGCAAGGGTTGCTCTGTTTGCCTCTCAATGATGAAAAGGAGCTCGCAGCGATGAACCTATCTCAGCTGGAATCGATGGCGGGCAATTTACAAGCACAGCTCCGCAGCCGCACACCGGCATAACTCGGCGAACCGCGGTCTGCCAGTCCGGCAAACTCATGATCGTTCCGGCATAGCGCGCGCCGCTTTACGCAGTTTCGCGTTTGGCGCGAGTGGGTTCTCGAGAGCCCGCAAAATCCGAACGCTGTCGCGTTTGCTCAGCTTCAATTGCTCGTACTCTTCGATCGCCGATCGCGCTTCCTTAATTGCTGCGCGAACTATGAACTTGGTCAGGTTGGTTTGCTCCAATGCGACAGCGCGAGTGATCACCGCCATGTCGGCAGCCCGAATGCGCAGCGACACGCGGCTATAGTCCATTGCTGCTCGTTGCATGATCACCTCCTTTAACTAATTGTAATGGCACGCACCGCTCATCTAAACCTTCCTCGCAGCCAATTTCGTCAGCAGTTTCAACAAGGTGTCGCGGACAGATTCAACCGTGTAGGGGTCGTTGGGATTGCTTGGCTGCCCGTCGTTTTCGAAGTAAGGCCGCTCGCCCATCGTGCGTCCCCACTCGACGTCGGCATTGCGCACGAGTTCTTTCAACAAATAGTCCGAACCGAGTACTTTTTGGCAGTATTCCGCCAACACTGCCAGCGGCTGATCAAAGTTCTTGAGCAGTAATGCGCTTCCCTTCACGTCGCGGTGCAATACATCTTTTAGCGTTCCGCCGCCGTCGGTCAGGTGAGTAATTAGCCACGATTCGATCTCAACTTCGGCTTGCCGCAGGCGCGGGACGGGCGACTGGCCTTTCATGGCGCCGGGGCCAGCCATCCGCCCGATGGCTTCAGCCAGATTGAACGTACGCCCTTTGCGGATTTCCCGTTCCAACTCGGCATCTGCCTCGGACCGCTGCTTTTCTTTGTCGTCACTCATGGGAACCGTCGGTCAAGTTTACTCATCGTTTGATGAGCCGCAGCACGGCGATCAGGATTATTGCGCCCACGGTCGCCACGATCAGTTCCCCGACTAGGACGGGCAAGCCGCCCAGCGAAATATGCAACAGGCTGAAAAGAAACCCGCCAAGCAACGCGCCGATCACGCCAACGACCAAATCGCCGATCAAACCAAAACCGCCGCCCTTCATGATTTGTCCGGCGAGGAAGCCGGCAGCGATACCGATAAGAATGAACCAGAGAAAATCCATGAGTCGAACTCCTTACATTGAGGTTTGGGATATGAAAATCTGTTAGCCCGCCGGCGCGGCTCGCTTGAACGAAAGTCCCTTGTCGTTGGGCGGGCCGCCGGTGGAGACGAACTGGAACTGGTCCGGTCCGCCCGAGGTCACTCGGCCGACCATGCTGCCCTGATCCTTGCTTTCCAGGATCAGCATGTCGCTGGTTGTGGTGAGGGCGCCGCTTAACGAGATCGGCGCTTTGTCTTTGGGCGTCGCCTTCCAAGTGAACTGGCTCTTCTCGTCAATGGACAAATCGAAGGTCGTACCGTCGCGTTCCGCCCGCCATTGGCCGACCAGATCGGTCGAAGGAGCGGAGGCGGCATGGTCGGCGGGCGCTGCCTCGCCGGCAGGCGGGGCGGCGGCTGTCTCCTCCGGCTGTTTTGCCGAAAGCGCGTCGAGAATCTGCTTGGCCACGACGTTGCCCGGTTTCTCCGCGACCACGAGCTTCATCGCCTTGACCGCGGAATCGTTATAGCCGAGGACAAGATATTGGTACCCCAATACAAATGCCGCCGCCGCGTCGTGGGGATTCGCGCGAAGATGCGCCTCCAACGCCCGAAGTTGCTTCGTATAGGTTTCCGTGTCGGCGTAGAAACTAGCCATGGTTGTCCAGTCCATGCCGGGAGCGGCGGCAAGCAAGGAATTGAGAACTGCCGCGGCGCGGTTGTAGTCACCGCTCGCAAAGAGACATAGCGCGGCAAACTCGTGCAATACCGGGTCCTTGGGGAAACTCTGGATCGCCTGCTCATCGAGCTTGAGAGCGGTCGCGTAATCGCCATTCTTGAAGGCCTCGCGGGCCTGATCAAAAAGCTGATACGCGGTCGTCTGCTGCGGCGATTCCGGCGGCTGCACCGGCGCTTGCGGCACCACGTCCGGCGGTTGCTCGGCAACTGCCGACTGCTCCGGGGCCTGGACGTTGTAGGTCATCATCGAGACCGGCTGCGAGTAATCGTAGTACGGCTCCGCGGGCGCAGAGTAATAGGGGTTTTCATAGCTGTAGCCGTAGCTGTAGCCCCACGAGGGCAGCAGGGCGTTGATGCCCCATGCGGCAGCTCCGTAAGCCAGCGGCACGTACCAGTTGCTTCCCCATCCGCCCCAGCAGCCGTGGTACCAGCCGTGGTGATTATTGATGAAGTTGCCTTGCCAATGATTGGCCCAATTGCCATAGCCTCCCCAGTGGCCGCCGGCGCCCCAATAGCCGCCGCCCCAGTTGTTGCCGTTACCGGCGCCGTTGCCGATATTGATGTTGTTCCCGCCGCCGATAATATTATTGCCATTGCCGCCGCCAATTATTGGACGGTTATCAATGCCCGGCCGGTTGCCTATGCCCGGCCGGTTGCCGATGCCTGGCCGATCACCGATGCCCGGTCTGTCACCGATACCCGGACGATTTCCAATGCCGGGCCGATTGTCACCAATCCCCGGTCGATCGCCAATACCTGGTCGATTGCCGATGCCCGGTCGATTGCCGATGCCCGGTCGATCGCCAATGCCTGGAGCATTGGCGATGGGGTTGCTTACACTTGGTCGATCGCCAATACTCGGCCGATCACCAATGCCCGGCCGATTGCCAATCCCGCTGGCTATCCCGCCAAGTCCGGCACCGAGTGCGGCGCCGCCGGCAATGCTGCCGAAGCTTGGTCGGTTCGACGGCAAATTGCTCGGTCTATTCGCAATGCCAGGACGCGATGCGCCGGTGCCAGGCACTGAGGGGCGATCGCCGACCGATGGCCTGCCTTGGCCTGCCAACCCTTGCGACGGTCGCGACACGGAGCCGGGACGGTTCGCAAGGTTGCTGCTGCCGGGTCTTTGCTGCGGGCCCATCGACGGCCGCTGAGCACCAGCACCAGCCCCCGCACCAGGTCGCGACGCCGGCCGATTGGCCCCGTTGGAAAGCGAGGGCCGCGATCCGCCTCCGCTCGGTCGCGCACGGCACTAGGTCGCGATGCGCCGCCGCCCGGCCGCGCCCCGCCGCCCGCGTGGCCGCCCATCGACGGGCGAGCACCACCGCCGCCACCTCGAGCGCCGCCGCCGCCACCTCCGCGCGCTCCTCCTCCACCTCCGCCGCCGCGCCCTCCTCCGCCACCCCGGGCGCCCAGCAGATCCGCGTTCCAACTCAACCACGCCATGCCGACCAGAATGAGGCCGGCCACCACTCGGATAATGTTGCGTTTCATGGTCTTGTACCTCCGGCTACGTGTTCTTACACTCGTCACTGCGCCGGTTGCGGCGGCTTGCGAACGATGGGGATTTGGAAATCGGGAAGCGTACTGTCGCCAAGAACCCGGTCGAGACCCTTCATCATGAATCGGTCGTGTCCGACGGGCTGGAGGACGATCGTCGCCGAACCCGTTTGGCCGTCCGGCATCACCGCCGTCGATTTGACGATCCACGAATTGTCGACCTGCGTCCAACGACTCTCGCCATACCCGCCATCGGAATCGAATATCCACGTGTGGACTTGCTCGGCAAGCGGGTCCCAACCAATTCTCTGCCTGCTCTTGATCTCCGTTTTCCCGCGAATTCTCGAATCGTAATCGACCAGCAAGTAGTTTTTGTCCTCAGACCATTTGCAGGAGAAAGTCACGTTGGCGTCGGGGTCTTCATCCACCCAGTCGCCCACCAGCCACGCCAGCGACGCGAGATGCTCGTGGGGCGATTGCGCTTCGTCCTTCGAGCGCTGTTCGACCGTCGCATAGGCCCAACCGCTATCCAGGCGGACCAGGACGGCAGTCATATCGTTTTCCGTTTTCTCCTTGCCGTCCTTGGTCACAAACGTTTGTTCGCTTTCCTGGATGATCATCGTTGGAGCAATCGAACGGCTCGACTTGAGCTTTTGCTGCATTTGGGCGCCGGGGAACTTCTGGAAGAAAGCCGCGACAAGCGCCTCGATTTCCTTGCGGCCCTTATGAACGTTGCCCGCGTCGTCGGTGAGCTCCGCATCGGGTGCGAAGAGGGCGGCAACGTCGGCCGCACTGCCGCGATTGAAGGCCGCGGTCGCGGCCTCGGCAAGCTGGGCCGGGTCCGCGATATTCAACGTGGCCGCCGGCTGGATTGCGGCCGCGTTCGCCGCTGCCTTTGGCGCGGGAGTAACCGCGATCTGGGCCACCGCGACGGCCGCGCAAATGCAGGCTGCCACGACAACAACGATTCGACTTAGGTTCTTCTTCAACACGGTACGTCCTCCACGGAGGTAAGAATGATGTAGACTGTTTCAGCACACTCGACAGACTCGCCCAGTTCTGGGACCGATCGAAAGCTCAAGCTAGCCGGCAATCAGGGCCGTTTCGCGCGAGAACCCCGTAGGCCGGCCAATTTTCAGAAAGAAGAGTAACGTCTGCTATTCTATTGGCGCCGGCGTCTCCGGGCAAACGGAGCACTGCGCATTTTGGCGCTCCGCTCTCAAAGTGGGTATGGAAAACGCAGGACCGGCGATTGCCGGAGAGTTTTTTCTGTCAGTCCCCGAACGTTACCACAAGCCGTTCGGCGAGGCCGGCGCGCTTGGATCGGGAACTGTCACTGTCAATAGCGGCGGCACGCTCGGGTCGACCTACGAAGGTCAATCGGGCAGCTTCGGCTGGAACAAGGGACTGTCCCTGGATGGCCTCGTTAGCGTCCGGCGCCACGATGGTCGAGTGCAGGCGGCTGTTCAGGGAATCATCCTGTACTACGAGTGCGGGCCGGACCTTCGTGCCTGTGCCCGACACGAATGAAATGGGAAGCAGCACGACCTCGCCGCGCCTAACCTTGCTAGCGTTGCTCATCGTAGTGGTCGTAGGAATCCATCGCCGGATCGCCCCACCCGGCCTCGGCGGCTGTTTTCGCGATCAAAGGATACAATTCGCGTGGCTGAAATTCCTCATCCATAAGCAGCGGCCGAACTCTTTCGAATTCCTCCGCGGAAATAAGATAGTAGACCTTTTGCGACTGCTCGTCGAGCACCGCCACGGGAAAGCCTTCGCGGCACTGCAATTCCTCTCGCTGCTGATCGGTTAGGATGCTCATCGTTCAACTGTCTGATGGGGAGAGTATTCTCCTCCGGCCGAATGAAGTCTATCAATGCTAAATCGGCTTAGCAATTGGGTTAGATAAATCCCCGTCTACCTCCGCCCCGTTTTAACGCAGGTGGAACTTCGGCGGCTCATTCTCCCGGCGTTTAATCCTTTTTAAAAGGACGAACACATGCCGCAGATCAACTTCCACCCGCGATGCGACGCCGCACGATTTCGACGACCTCCCCATAGAGCCCGCCCGCGACGTTGTCGGGAGTGTCGTGTTCGATGTCTTCGGCTTTGCCGAGCTTGCTCGACCACTTGCCGGTTGAAGTTTGCTTGGCCGCGTGAGTGTAAAACAAGGTGTTGCCGTAAATGGCAATCTTCTCGAATCCGATCTCAAGAAGTTCATCGCATCCGCAATCCTCGAAACCCAGCGACCGCAGGGCACGCTCCAGGACCGCGATCCCGAAATCATCGTTGGGTGTAGAGATCGGCCAGAATACTCCGGGCTGCCATCAGTGTTCGGTATCGCCAGCCGCCCAGGCAATGCAATTGTAATCCGGGTCGGCGGGGCTCGTGAGGCGATGATTAGATGCCGTCAGACGCGGGAACTCGCGCCGCGATAAACCGCTCATGAGGCAATGAACCCGTGCTGGATTCCCCACCGTAACCACGCCGCGGTCATGGCCGGCACGCGACCGGCATCCTCGCTTGACACGGGATTCTCCTCCGTAATCGCTTCTAGAGCCCAAAACCAATGGTCCGGCTCGCGGCGAAGCTCCTCAAGAATGAAGGGCACTGCATCCGTGCCCATGCCGATGATCCGCTGATACGGGCCCAAGAGCGCCATCTGCGCCGTGTTGGAGAGATAGCGGGACTCTTCTTTCCATTGATCGCGCAGGCGATGGAACCGCTCCCTCGGGCTCGCTTGCTGTGCCACACCTTCCGCCGAGCTGACCATGCCAGGTTCCTCCTATGACAGGCAAACCGGTAATTTACCGCGTCGCCGTGGAGAAAGCAATCGCGTTTCTGGCCGCTTGGGGACGTCGAAAACGGGCCAAAACTACTGACCTCTGCTCCGCCGTCGGCGAGTACGCCATCGCCACGCGGCACCTCATCGCGCTGAATGCCACTACCGCGCCTCCGCTGCCCGACAGCATTCGCTTGCACGACGCGGCGGAGTGGCTGCTGGAGGAGTGATTGTGAGAGTCCTTTTGCATGCGATAATTCGGTGGTAGAATACCGTTTATGGACGGCGAGAACTATCTATTCACTGCATTCCGTCGCCTGATGATAAGCGCTGGGTTTACAGCAAGTTTTGTCGGCGTCGCCGCCTATTTGCTTATTCCACAGGCGCCGCTCGCCATCATTATCGGAGGCATAATCGGCGTTCCTACGGGTGTTGCCACTAGTTCCGCAAAGACAACATTTTGGGCAATCGCACGAGCAGCCGGAATATGGGCGGCCCTTCTCGGAGTCTTCGTGGGCCTCATCGCCTCCCGAAGCTCTGTGCATGACCTCGCGGACAATGTTTCGCCGTACTTGGCCTTCCTTGCCACTGTCGTCTCCGTCCCCTCCCTGGGTGCGGGCTGTTCGCATATATTTTGCCGTGCGATCGCGCCGGAAGTTGGCCAACCTGCCCGTTTTCAGTTATCCCTCGCCGAAGCATTGGCACTCTTGGCACTCCTTGCGATCTGTGTAGGCAGTGCTCTCTGGTGGAAGCGTTTGACTCCCGAACTATTTGAAATGCTGGCCAATCCCGGATTTCGCACATCACCGCCGGCCTAGCAATCGGTTGCTCAAGGGCAGCCGTCCGCCCGAAGGCATGGACCGTCAGAGTTAGGCCAGCGATTTCGAAATCCAGACTCGCGATTGCCGGATTCTCACGCGATCGGCACGAAAGGTGCTGTCTGATGTGTGCTTCTGTTAACATGCCACAAACGGCAGTCCAGGGGTAGCGAGATCCAAGAAAAGCAGTTTCTGCGGACAAAATGCGACAAATTCCGACACGAGGCAGTTTCACCGCGGAATTCGGTCGTGCGAAAAAGTCGCGTGCTCGCCTGAAAGGGATAAAACCGGATGGAAACTCAAGAAAATCGTCGGGCAACCAGGAAATACGTCCGGTTTTCGAGGACTTCATTGCGGCCAAAGATGACAAAACAGGTCGCCGCTGTTCAGGGCCGAAGACGAAAGTCCCAAGACCTGCGACTCACCAAGCACCATCTTTACCCAGTTTAACAAGCCGAAGCACCACCGCGTTATGAACGTAAGATGCTATATGATAACAGTTTATGCCGACGCTGCATCCGAAGCACCGCGCACCGCAAACATGCGCGGCGGTGCTTGGAGAGGTCGGCGCGTGTCACGATGCCCCCGGCTTGCGGTCTGTCGATTTAGTCCGCTCCCGCTGGGCTTGCCCCAGCGGAGCGCGGGATTGACTACTAGAAGCGAGGCCACGCGCTCCCCCTTCGCAGCCCTGCTGCACCAGCAACCCCCAACAAGGCTGGATTCCACCGATTTCGCATCATCGCCGTAAACCATTACCATGTAATGGCTTATGTACTTAGTACCACTCCTGCGCTACTGCACCAACAACTAAGGGGCGGTGCACGAAACGTGGTGCACAAGGACGGATCGGAGAATCTTCCCGCCCGGCCTTGATTTTATTGGCCAATGCGGGAAAATGATTGGTTTCCCCGTTGGCGACCGACATGCCGCAGCGACGGGCAGTAGGATGCGAATACACTGAGGATAGCGATGCCGGACCAGATTCCAACTATCGCCCGAGAAAAGGGCGGCAAACACTCCAATCGGCGGCTGCGATACGGCGGCCAGACGCCGGCCGTGTTGTACGGACACGGCGAAAAAAACGTCTGTTTGTCGGTGCCTTCGGACGTGCTGGCGGCGTCATTGCGGCATGGCGGTCGGCTCGTCGGCTTGACGGGCGCGGTCAACGAATCAGCCTTCATCCGCGACTTGCAATGGGACACGTACGGCAAGCACGTGCTGCACGTCGATTTCACCCGCATCTCGATCGACGAGTTGGTCAAGGTCCATCTCACGGTCGAACTCCGCGGCCTGGCGCCGGGCTTGAAGGAGGGCGGCGTGGTCGACCACTTGATCCACGAAGTGCATGTCGAATGCCCCGCCGGCTCGATTCCCGAGAAGCTTTACGTCAGCGTCAACAACTTGAAATTGAACGACGAAATCTCGATCGCCCAACTTGAATTGCCGCCGAACTCCAAGGTGATCGGCGACCAGGAGGCTGTCGTGGTGCAATGCATAATCCCGGTCGAGAGGCCGGAAGAGGAAGGCGGAGAGGCCGGGGCCGAACCCGAAGTCATCGGCGCCAAGAAGGAAGAGGAGGCCGAAGAAGAGTAGTACAGGGAGTAGTCGCCGCAGTGCTGATTGCGACAGTGCGCGTTGCCACGCCATGGAGTGCCCCGCATGAAACTTGTGGTTGGGCTGGGCAATCCAGGGCGTCGCTACGAAGGAACCCGGCACAACGTCGGTTTCATCGTCGTCCGCGAGTTGGCCAAGGCGAATGGCACGGGACCGGTAAAGACCCGTTTCCAAGGCGAAACGGTCGATGCCGAGATCGCCGGCGAGAAGCTGCTGCTGCTCACGCCGTCGACGTATATGAACGAAAGCGGGGCCGCCGTGCTGGCCGCGCGGGATTTTTTTAAGATTGCCCTGGATGAGATCCTGGTAGTCTGCGACGACCTCAACTTGCCCCTGGCCAAGTTGCGGTTGCGTGCGACGGGATCGGCCGGGGGACAGAAAGGGCTTGAGGACATCATTCGCCGCTTGGGCAGCGCGGAGTTCGCCCGGCTGCGAATCGGCATCGGTTCGCCGCCGGCGGGTTGGAACTGGCCCGATTTCGTGCTCAGCAAGTTCAAGAAGGAAGAACTGCCCGATATGGAACTGGCAGTAGCCAGGGCCTGCGAGGCGGTTGGGGTTTGGGCCCGCGAAGGGATTCAGGCCTGCATGAATCGATACAACGGTTGATAAAGTAGCAGGCACACTCCGTGTGCCGTCCGCCAAGAGAATGAAAGTTTGAGGAGTGTAGTTTTGGTCAAAAACGTCTACGAAGCGATGTTCTGTTTCGACTCGACCAAGTTCGGCCGCGACCCGGACGGTGTCTCGGGCGAGATTGTCGGCTTCATCGAGAAGGCCGGCGGCGAGATCCTCGTCAGCCGGCTCTGGGAAGAGCGGCGGCTGGCCTATACCATCAAGGGCCAGCGCAAGGGCACTTACTGGTTGATTTATACCAGGCTGGACGCAAGTCAAATCGCCGGGCTGCGCCGCCAGTTCGAGATCACGGAATCGATTCTGCGGTTCCTGCTGCTGAAGATCGAACCGCGGATTGTCGACGCCCTGGTCGCGCATGCCCAGACGGCACCGGTGCCCACGGTAGCCCCGGTCGAGGAAGCTCCGGTCGCGGTTGCGGTCGCGGCAGCCGTGGCGATCGATGAGGACGACGCTGACGCGGATGATGAAGCATAATCGCGGGAGACTCCGATCGTGGCAAGCTATAATCGCGTAATTCTCGTAGGCAACCTGACTCGCGACCCCGAGCTGCGTTATATACAGTCGGGCACGGCTGTGACCGATGTTGGATTGGCAGTGAACGATAAACGCAAGACCGCGACGGGCGAGTGGGTCGAGGAAGTGACCTTTGTCGATATTACGGTGTGGGGACGACAGGCAGAAACCGTTTGCGAGTATCTGACCAAAGGTTCGTCCGCGCTGTTCGAAGGCCGCTTGAAGCTTGATTCATGGGAGAAGGATGGCCAGAAGCACTCAAAGCTCAAGGTCATTTGCGAAAGAATGCAGTTGCTAGGCGGCCGCGGCGGACAGGGCGGCGGTGGCGGGGATCGTCCGCAAGGCGGCGCGCGTCCAGCCCAGCGCTCTCAGCGGCGCTTCACAATACAATCAATCCGGGCCGCCGGACTACGTCGATGATATGCCTCCGCCCGAAATGTCCGGCGGTGGCGGAGGCGGTGGCAGCGGCGGCGACGACATACCATTCTAAATCGTTTAACCCGGAGCCAACGGCGACGGCGATGGGAAGGCAACAGCACCTTCGCCGTTGGCTCCGGGTTAAACGAAGTCAAAGAGGAATTGAACCAATCATGGCGAAAGCAAGTCTCACTAAGGTCCGTGTCAAGCGACTGCCCAAGGCGGCCAACGGCGGCGTCGAATTGCTGCTGGTCCAGGCAGTGGACCACCTCGGCCACCAAGGCGACGTGGTGACGGTCAAGCCCGGCTACGCGCTGAATTACCTCCTGCCGCAGGGCCTGGCAACCTATGCCACCGACCATCACAAGCGGATGGTCGACAAGCACCGTGCCGAGTTGGAGAAGATCGAGAAGAGCCGCTTGGCCGGCCTCCGCACCTTGGGCGACGAACTGGGCCGCCAGAGCGTGACCATCGAGGCCAACGCCAACGACGAGGGCCATCTCTACGGCTCCGTCGGCCCGCAGGACATCGCCAACGCCCTGAAACGCAACAAGTTCTCCATCACGCAGGACCAGGTCCGCCTGACCGGTCCGCTCAAGGAACTTGGCCTCTACACGGTCAAGGTCCACCTCGCCCAGGACATCGAGGCGGAGGTCAAGGTCTGGGTCGTGCCGACGGTGAATGTGGACGAGCCGGGCAAGGGTTGAAAGATACACGCGCGGCCAGCGGTCCATTGCTATTATGACCGTCGAGCATTTTGACACAATCGTCGGACTGCTTCGACGAAGGCGGCCATTTCGTATTTTTACGATCGAACTCCATGACAATCGACGCCTGGAAGTGGATTCCCGCTTGGCGTTGCGACTCCGCGATGGCATTGCAGTTTTCTTTTCGCCCGGTGGCGTGCCTATTCTGTTTGATCATGAAAGCGTCAATTACGTATTCGATTCGCTAGCAAGTGCGGATTTGTAGTGGCTGATTTTTGATTGACAGACTGCGAGAAGCTATAATACTGGAGCGATTTCGCCATATTTTGAGGAGCAAATGACGGCACCGAATTCAACAAGGTTTTGGAGACCCTTTGCGACGTAGTGCCGTTTAAGGGCTTCACGGTAGAGTTCCAGGATGGTCATCGACTGGAAGTCGATTTCCCCCCCGCCTTTCGCGACGGCGTGGCCGGATACCTTGGCCCAAAAGGAGCGCCTACGATTTTCCGTCACGATGAGGTTGAGCGGATCATCGCGGCGCCTGAGAATGCGACCTCGCAATAGCCGTTCACTCCGGCAGCGGCTGCCCCTTCGTCTCCGGCGCGAAAATCAGGGCCACGAGCCCGACCAGGAAGCAGACGCACATGGCAATTCCGGCGTAGCGGAAGGCCAGTACCGGATCGCCAAAGTGTTTCACAAGAGCCGGTTTTAGCACCGCCAGCGACATGGGGCCGGCCGCCGCCAGGTAGCGGCCGACGTTATAACAGAACGACATGCCCGTGCTCCGCAGCCGCGTCGGAAAAAGTTCCGGGAGGTAGATCGCATAGCCGCCGAAGACGGAAAGCTGAGCCGCTCCCATGAGAGCGACCATCCACAGGTCTCGCGGCATCTCCTTCATGCAGCCGAACGCCAAGACGGTGGCAGCCAACGCAGCCGTGAAAAAGATGGCGAAAGTTGGCCGGCGTCCGAGCGTTTGTGTCACCCGTGCGAAGGCATACATGCCGAAGACGGCGCCGAAGTTGAAGCAAATCAGCGTCCACGCGCCCCATTGAAGCACCTCGATGCTGCGGGCCTTTTGCCTCGCGATGATCTGATGTGCGCGGGTAGGGATGTCATGAGCCGCCGCATTGTAGAGAGACTCACGAGCGCTTTGCAGCCTCCAACTAATGCGTTGGGCTTCGTTCGTGGAAAGCGGCTTTCCGTCGCTGCCGCGTAATGCGTCGACAACAAGATCGCTGCTCACGGGCTTCCCCTCCGCGCCAAGTTGAAGCGCCGTCTTGTAGAGGCGCTGCGCGTCGTCGTCCTTGGAATCACTCCCCAGGAGTTGTTTGGTGTTCACATTCTCACGTTTGGCATCGTCAAGGTTTTGCGGCGAACTGATTGCCAGCGCGACAAACTCGAAGTCGCGATCGGCCTCGCCCGCCGTGCGCTGGGCGTCATCGTATCGCTGGCCGATGATGAACTGCGTGAGATCGTTGCTGAACACCCCGATGCCCCACAGCCCGACGACGCCCGAGGCGGCGATCAGCAGGCCGACGATCGCGTTGTGCCTCCAACGCCGCTCGGCAAAAAGCTCTCCCAAGCCCGCTTTCTTTGCAGTTCCTGCGGCGACCGCCCGCTTCCAGGCTTCGGGCTCGCGGAGCCGCCGGGCGACGATGATCGCCAAAAGCGAAGGCACGATTCCCACGCTGAACATCCATCGCCAATGCGTGGAAATCAGACCACTTGCCAACAAAGCGACAAAGCCCAACGAGATGAACCCGGCCCCCATATTTCCGACGCCGGAGAAGACCTGCACCGCCCCCAAGGCCGGCGTTCGCGCGCGGTCGGGCAGACTTTCGGCCACCAGTGCGCAGGCGATGGGGAAGATTCCGCCCGCTCCCATGCCAGTTATGAAGCAATAAAATATGTAGTCCCAGGGACCGACGGAAAGCCCGCACAGCCCGGTGGAAAAGCTGTAGCAGACGATCATGATCGTGAGCGTCTTCGCCCGGCCGATGCGGTCGCCGAGGACGCCGAAGATGATGCCGCCGGTCGCCCAGCCGACGAGGAGGGCGGTGGTGCTCAGCGGAGCCGCAGATGTCGGCCTGCGCGGCCGAGTCGGTCAAGGCGTCCATAGCCGGCTTGCGGGTCAGGTTGAAGATCTGCTGGCTCAGGCAGTCGAAGGCCCAGGCTGCCGTGGCCACGCTTAGCACCAGCCAATGATAGCCGTTAAGCAGGCGATACCAGGGTGCGGCGGGCGGCACGACCGCGGGCTCGGCGGTGTCAGGATTGACCATGATAAGCGCAATCAATTAGGATGAAGGAACCACGTCCGCAAAGTACCCAGGAGTCACGACCGCAGCACAAGTCAGTGAAGGAAAGCATAAGACATGACGAATCGAGTGTCCATAGCCGCTGCCGTTTTCGCGTTTGCCTTCTTAGCGATGGGCTTTTTCGACGGTCCTTCGAGTTTGAAAGCCGGCGAATCGGCCGCGGCGTTGACGGCCGTTTCGGGCGAGACGCAACGCGACATCCTCTTCACGGAGGGCTGGAAGTTTCACCTGGGCGACAATACCAAGGCGAAAGACGCGGACTTCGATGATTCCGCCTGGCGGACGCTCGACTTGCCGCACGATTGGAGCGTTGAAGGGAAGTTCAATATGAAGCTGGCCAGTTGCACAGCGTTTCTGCCTTGCGGCACCGGCTGGTATCGCAAGACGTTCACGATCCCCGCCGACGCGAAGGACAAGCTGATAAGCATCCGCTTCGATGGCATCATGAACCACGCGACAGTCTGGTGCAATGGCAAGCAAGTGGGCGAGCGGCCTTACGGATACAGTTCCTTCACGTGCGATCTGACGCCGGCGATTCGCTTCGGCGAGAAGAATGTGATTGCCGTGCGGGTCAATCACGAGCAGTTCGCCGATTCCCGCTGGTATGCTGGGTCGGGCATCTATCGTGATGTGTGGTTGAATGTCACCGAGCAAATACATGTGGACAACAACGGTATATCTGTCACCACGTTGAAGGCAAGCGGCGACACCGCCGATGTCGAAGTCCGCACAGTTGTGAAAAACGATGGCGCTGCCGCGGTCAAAATCATGCTGCAGACAACGATCAGAGGCGGGCTAGGTGGTGGTGCTGGCATTTATGAGCAACGCGGCTCGGTGCCGGCACGCGGCGAGATGCAGTTCACAACTCTCGCCAAGATTGTGAAGCCCTTGCTCTGGTCGCCAAACGCCCCCAGCAACTACATCCTTGACACGGTCGTGTTCCCGCATGACGCGAAAGGCGGATCGATCTGCCATGACGAATGCGAGACACGCTTCGGCATCCGTACCTTCGCCTTCGATCCCGCCAAGGGCTTCTCGCTCAACGGCCAATCGATGAAGCTCAAAGGCGTCTGCCTGCATCACGACGCCGGCGCGCTCGGTGCGGCAGTGCCGATACGCGTTTGGGTGCGGCGCTTAAAGCTGCTCAAGGAGGCGGGCTGCAACGCTATTCGCTGCTCGCACAATCCGCCCGCGCCGGAGTTTCTCGATCTCTGCGACGAGATGGGCTTCCTCGTCATGGATGAGGCCTTCGACGAATGGACTCGCGGCAAGCATAAATGGATCGTCGGGCACAACGTCGGTCAGCCGGGCACCGATGGCTACCACAGCGATTTCGACCGCTGGGCCGATCGCGATATCCGCGACATGGTCCTCCGCGACCGCAACCATCCCTCGATCATCCTCTGGAGCATCGGCAACGAGATCGACTACCAGAACGATCCCTACCCGCCAAACTCCGCCGAACTTCCACCCATCGCAGAGCGGCTGATCAAGGACGTGAAGGCCGTCGATACAACGCGGCCAGTCACGGCCGCGTGCGCATCGCCGACAACCAATCTTTTCAAGAAGCTCTTGGACGTGGAAGGCTACAACTACATGGAGCGGCTTTACGCGGAGGACCACGTGGCGCACCCGAATCGGGTCATTTACGGCAGCGAGAACTCGCACATGCCGGCAGCTTGGAAGGCGGTCGCGGACAACGACTATATCGCCGGCCAATTCCTCTGGACCGGCATCGACTATCTCGGTGAGGCGGGCATGTGGCCCTCGCACGCCTCCAATGCCGGCCTCTTGAACCTCGCCGGCTTTCCCAAGGATCAATACTACCTCCGCAAGAGCCTCTGGACCGACGCGCCGATGGTCTATCTTTCGACCGCCAGGCCGGGACGGGGGCGAGTTCGGCAAGGGCCGACCGCAAGGGCCGTTTGGTGCTATACGAATTGCGACAATGTGGAACTCTTCCACGACGGAAAGTCGCTGGGCAACAAGCCGCTGCCGGCCGAACACGTCATCACTTGGCCGCTGGAGTTTACCAGCGGCGTACTGAAGGCCGTGGGCACGAAAGGCGGCAAGCAAGTCACTTATGAACTCAAGAAGGCCGGCGCCGCGGCGAAGCTTGTATTGCGACCCTATGTGCGAAGCGTAGGGGTTCTTGCCACCCACAACCTTGACCAGATCGAGGTAGAAGTGACCGATAAGGACGGAACGCGCGTGCCGGATAACGCGAACGTCATTAGCTGCGACATCACCGGTCCGGCTCGAATCATCGGCATTGAAAATGGCAATACGTTTAGCCCGGAGGACTACGTTAAGACGTGGCGGACTGCATTTCAGGGCCGGTTGATGATCTACGTGCAATCGCTCAAGACGCCGGGCGAGGCAAAGCTAACGGTATCGTCGACCGGCTTGGAAGGAGCCACGATCACCTTGCCGGTCCGACAGTGACGTGCTCACCACGTGGAGCGTGCTGCACAATCAAACACTTCATTTAAGGCAATTACAGCATGACATTGAACAAATGGAATTATCTGATCGCGGCGGTTCTGACCGTCACTTGTATAGCGGTCCATGCGGACGACAAGCCGGCCAAGCCGATCGTCGCCGTGGATCGTTCCTACATGGATCTGTCCGTCTCGCCCTGCAAGGACTTTTATACTTACGCCAACGGCGCGTTCGACAAAGTGCCGATCCCCGGCGAATACCCGGCCTACGGCGTGAATCAGGAAATCAACGAACGCAACTACGCCATTCTCAAGCAGATTCTGGAAAGCTCGGCGAAGACCGGCGGCCCGAAAAGCAGCGTCGTCCAACGCGTGGGCGACTTTTTTGCCTCCGGCATGGACGAGACGATGATCGACCGCGAGGGGCTCGCGCCGCTTAAGCCGTGGCTGGATCGCATCGCGGCGATCAGCGATACCAAGGAACTCGTCGCGACGATCGCGGCGATGCAAGCTCAAGGGCTGAATGTCGGCTTCCACTTTGACATCCAGATCGACGACAAGGACACAACGTCGATGATCGCCGGCTTTAGCCAGGGCGGCCTGGGGCTGCCCGAGCGCGACTACTACTTCCGCGAGGGCAAGGAAGCCGAGGAGATCCGCGCGGCCTACGTGGCACATATCGCGCGCACGCTCGAACTAGCCGGCGACAAGCCGGCGGAGGCAAAGGCGTCGGCCGCCGCGATCATGGCATTTGAGACCAAGCTGGCAAAGACCTCGCGAACGCTTGTCGATCTCCGCGATCCGGAGAAGAACTACAACAAGTTCGAGCGGTCTTACCTTCCGCGGATGTCGTCCGGCATCCATTGGGACGACTACTTCGCTGTTATTTCCTTTCCAAGCCGTGAAAAGAAGCTGCTCGTTCGGCAGCCAGAAAACCTTACTGCCGTGCTCGTTTTGCTGAAGTCCGAGCCGCTCTCGGTCTGGCGCGATTATCTCCGCTGGCATCTCATCAGCGAGATGGCTAGCTATCTCAGCAAGCCGTTCGTCGACGAGCATTTTGAGTTCTACGGAAAAAAGCTCTCCGGCGCGACGGAGCAACGGCCGCGGTGGAAGCGAGTGATGGCCGCCGTGGACGGCAACATCGGCGAGGACTTGGGCCAGCTTTACGTGAAGCGGGCATTCAGCCCAGCGGCCAAAGTCCGCGTGCTGGCGATGCTCGAACTTATCAAGCAGGCGATGCGCGAGCGGATCGCGGCCTCGACGTGGATGAGCCAAGCGACGAAGGACCAGGCCTACAAGAAGCTAGGCACGATGCGGAGCAAGATCGGCTATCCGGACAAGTGGCGCGACTACAGCAAGTTGGACATCGCGCGGCGGCCTTACGTGCTCAATGTACTGGCCGCCGAGGCTTTCGAGTTCCGCCGCGAGATGGCCAAGCTCGGCAAGCCGGTCAATCGCGACGAGTGGGAAATGACGCCGCAGACCAACAACGCCTACTACGAGCCGACGCTGAACGAAATGTGCTTTCCGGCCGGCATCCTGCAGCCGCCTTTCTTCGACGAAAAGGCCGACGACGCCAGCAACTTCGGCGCGACCGGCGCCACAATGGGCCACGAGCTCACCCACGGCTTCGACGACCAGGGCCGGCTGTATGACGATCACGGCAACCTGAAAAACTGGTGGACCGCCGAGGACGCCAAAGGTTTCGACGAGCGGGCCGAAATCGTGGCCAAGCAATACGACGGTTACGAAGTCCTGCCAGGCTTGCACATCAACGGCCATCAAACGCTGGGCGAAAACATCGCCGATGTGGGCGGCCTGCGCGTCGCCTTCGCGGCGTTCAAGCTGGCGACGAAAGACAAGAAGCTCTCGCCGATCGACGGCTTCACGCCCGACCAGCGGTTCTTCATCGCTTTCGCGCAGAGCTGGCGGACGAACGAGCGTCCGCAGCAGGTGCGGCTGGAAGCGACGAGCGACGTACACAGCCCAATCCGCTGGCGGGTGCTGGGCTCGGTGGCTAATTATCCCGAGTTCCTAAAGGCGTTCGGCTGCGGCAAGCCGGACAAAACGTGGCCGCCGATTTGGTGAGGTCTATTGTTGCTGAATCCCGGCAGCGTGGATCATCTCCGCGGCCCACGCCTGGTCCTCCGCTGAAAGCGGCGGATGACACGGCTTGTTGTAATGAACGCGGTCGATATAAGCGCCGTCCTCAAATACTCGTGCCAACGATGATTGAAGGTCAAGCGCAACGTCGGGATCGTCGCCGGCAAGCGGAACGGCGATCCGCGGCAGTCGATTGCGCAGGCGTCGAGGATAAAACTGAAAACGTCCGCGCTTGCCGTCGGCGCGGTTGACAGAAACCAGGTAGTCGTACGCGGCTCGCCGTCGGGCAACTGGTTCAGGCAGCGCCAGAACGTGCCGTCCGCCGCGCAAGAGGTCAATCTCAATGAGGTGTGCGGCGCTGCCGCGGACTTCCCGTTGTTTTTTCAAGTATGATCGACGGCCCGGCCCCGCATATTTATTCGCCGGACTGACAACTTCAATCACCGCCACGACTTTTTGCCCGCCATGAAGATCGAGGATTTCGATGTAGGACTCGTGGACTTCGATCGGCTCTACTTCGGCAACCAGCGGTTCGTCGACTTCGGCGGCAATAGTAGCACGGCCCGACGCATCGCTCCGCGGTTGCTTTTCCCGAACCCAGATATCGGGCGCAACGTGTCGATCAGGGCCCTCGACGTAGAGCCTTTGTTCGATCGCTGCGACATAGCGCCCGCGAAGCGCGGGTTGCAATTGAGCCCGCAAATAGACGATCAGCGATTCGTGAACGTCCGGCCAGAGCGGCGGGTCTTCCAACCAAGGGTCCATTCCGGGAAAAATCATTGGTATGGCGCTGCCTCGTATGGATCGGTGCGTGGGTCGAGATCGTTATAGATATCCATCACGGGGTCATCCCAACCTGACTTCCCGAAAATCCGCATGACGTGTGATTCAAGGTTGCCCGCGAATTTATTATCGTCCGAGCCAATAGCTCGGGCGTTTGATTGCACGTGAGTAAATTCAATCACTGAACACCATTCGCGAAAAATGTCGTACATAGATCATTGTCTTGCCGTAACTATTATAACAAGGCCGCCGATCGACACCACGGCTCGTCTGGATGGCGGCGCGTTGCGTGCCAGCCAAGGGGCAAGTCAGCCAACTCTTCGACTGAAGGATCATGCGCCACAACGTTCTTGAGGCATACCAACAACGCATCCTCCACGCGAAAATTGTCGCCATCCAAGAACTGCCACATTCCGTCATCATCGTCGTGACACACGAGCAGAATCGGCTTGCCTTCCAACATTATTTGTCGCAGTGTGAGCGTCGCGACATTTGGCGGATCGGCAAACGGCCAATTGTCTTGCATTTGGTTCACTCCGAGATCCGCAGTTCAAATTTGGCATTACCAGTGCTCAATCGCCGCTTCAACGTCCGCAGCTTCCACACCGCCAACCAACTCAACATGCCCCATCCGCGTCGGCAGGACGAATCGCAGCTTGCCGTGCTCGACCTTTTTGTCGTGCATCATCGTTTCGAGCACCTTCTTCCGATCGAGCCGCGGCGGCTTGCTCGGTAGGCCGAGGGCGTCGATCAGGGCTTGCTGCCTCGTGATGAACGCCTCGTCCACCCGCCCCAGCCGCGCCGCGAGCCGCGCGGCGCACGCCATCCCCATGCTCACCGCCTCGCCGTGCAAAAGCTCGCCGTAGCCGGTCAGGGCCTCGAAAGCGTGGGCAAAGGTGTGCCCGTAATTCAGCACCGCCCTGAGGCCGGTCTCCTCGCGCTCGTCTTTCTCGACGACATCGGCCTTGAGGCGGCAGCTTCTCGCGATCGCGCGGGCGAGCGTGGCCGGATCGCGGGCGAGGAGTTGGACCGCGTGCGTCTCAATGTCGCTGAAGAACTCCGCGTCAAGGATCACGCCGTACTTGAGCACTTCGGCGAGGCCGGAGCGATATTCCCGCGCCGGCAGCGTGTCGAGCGTGGCCGTGTCGATGAGCACGCCTAGCGGTTGCAAGAACGCGCCGACCATGTTCTTCGCCTGTGAGAGATTGACGCCCACCTTGCCGCCTACCGAGCTATCGACCTGGGCCAGGAGCGTCGTCGGCACTTGCAGGAAGCGTAGCCCGCGGGCGAACGTGGCCGCGATGAACCCGGCCAGATCGCCGATCACGCCGCCGCCCACCGCCACGACGACCGTCTTGCGGTCCGCGCCGAGTTCCAGCATCCCTTCCCAAAGCCGGGCGGCCACTTCGACCGACTTGCTCTTCTCGCCCGGCTCCAAAGCGACGATGGAACAATCAATCGACTCTCGCGTGAGGGACTCCGCCACGGCGACCGCGTGCGGGTCCTCGACGTGCGTATCCGTAAAGATGATGGCCTGCGAGACCTTGCCGCGGTCTTGCAAGAAGCGGCCGATCCGCGGCAGATTTCCGGCGCCGATCTCGATGTCGTAGCTGCGCTCTTTCAAACTGACGCGAACAATTTGTGTTGAAGTCATGTCGTGCATTATACAGGCGAGTACGTTAGGCTTTCTAGCCTGACAACCAAAGTTCGAAACAGTCAGGCTGGAAAGCCTGACGTACATTCACGCTCTTTCCCACGGAAACGCGATAACTTCTTCGATCGACTTCGCACCGGCCGCCAGCATGACAAGCCGGTCGAAACCGAGCGCACAGCCGACCGCGGGCGGCAGCCCGTGCTCCATCGCCGTGAGAAGGCGGCTTTCTTCGGGCAACGGCGTCTTGCCATCGGCGCGGCGGAGCTCGTTTGCCCTCGCGTTGCGCCGCCGCAGTTCGCCCGGATCCAAAAGCTCATGATAGCCGTTGGCCAATTCCTGGCCGTCGACATACAGTTCGAACCGCTCCGCCAGCGGCGGAGTTCCCGGCCGCACTTGTGCGAGCGCTGCCTGGCTGGCGGGAAAGTCATAAAGAAGTATTGGCCGGCCGACGCCCAGATGGGCTTGCACCCGCTCCGTCAGCAGCCAATCGAGCCAGCCGTCTCGATCGTCGCGCGAAAGGCTTTCGGGCGGCGGCGCGGAGGCATTGCCGACCTGCGCCGCCGCGATCAGCTCTTCGATTCCGGCTCCATGCGGATCTAATCCGACATGCCGCTTGAAAGCCGCCGCGTAGCTCAGCCGTTCGGCCGGCCCCCGGCCCAAGAGCGTGTCGCACAGGTCGCTGGCGAATTTCATGCCGGCATCAAGATCATCGCCCGTGCGATACCATTCGACGAGCGTGAACTCCGGATTGTGCAGCGGCCCGCGTTCATCCTGCCGAAAGACGCGGCTGACCTGATAAATCGCCTCCGCACCGGCCGCTAGCAGCCGCTTCATGCCGAACTCGGGCGAAGTTTGCAGCCAGATAGTCCGCTGCTCGCCGCTCGCGCGAATCGTAAACGAGAACGGATCGAGGTGCCGATCGACCACTGTATCGACCGAAAGAACGGGCGTTTCGACTTCCCAAAAGCCTCGATCGTGAAAGAACTCCCGCAGCCGCCGCAGCAGATCTGACCGCAGTCGGAGATTTAGTAACGGCGCACTAGGGAGAAAGTCCGGCGAGGGCTGATTCGTCATAGGGCCATGCAGTTTAACTTCTTTCCTGTCACATGAGAACCGTGATGTGAAGAAAGGGACTGACGATCCGACCCAGGCGATTCCCAGCGTCAACAAAAATGATCACCCCTACCGCGTCCCGACAGTTCCTTGCAGTGCAGGACCGGATGACGGGAGCACGAGCTCCGCCAAGGTCGAGCGGCGAATCGACTTGACTGCCTGGATGAACTGCACGAGACTCACCGGCTTGGTCATGAAGCCGTCGACGAAAAGATTCTGGGCCTGCAATACGGCGCGATGCACGGCCGACGCCGTGAGGACGATAACGGGAATCGCCTGAAGCCTTTCGTCGCCGCGGATTTCGGTCAGCACTTCGCGGCCGTCCTTTTTCGGCAATTCCATGTCCAGAAGAACGACGTCCGGCCGCGGCGCCTGCGAGAAAACGCCTTCGCGATGGAGAAACGAGAGGGCTTCCTCGCCGTCGCGGACGAGCGTCACTCGACAGCGGATCTGCTCGTTCTGCAGCGACTCGATGGTCACGCGAGCGTCGTCGAGATTGTCCTCGACAAGCAGAATTTCGGTCGGACGTCCAACGGTCATGCGATTCATGGCGAGAGTTCTGCAATCGGCGGACACTTGCCCACTACCCTCATTCTATTTCACGGTGCTGTGCGCGGCTAGCCGGCTATTGCGTCCGCTATCAAGGGCGCCGCCGGCCGGTGTGATAAATATACGATATGAAATGTTTGCCGCCGGACTCGCGGCGGTCTTGGACGTAACGCAGTAACGGTCGTAACGATAGTAAGTGGGCCGAGGTGCTGTACCGAGATAGCGGATCGCAGTTGTGTCATGAAAAAAGCTTCGGTACAGACACGCGCCCCGCGATTCTCGTATAATACGTGTCTAACACGCGACCCTATCACTGGCCCCAAAACCTTCGTATTCTTCACTACCCGTTCTCCATGCTCGCGCACGTTCAAGTCTTTTGTTTCCTGGCTTCGTACAGTCTGGCGCTGCTGCTGGAAATCTCGCGGCTTTGGATCCGCAGCGGGGTTCGCCGCGTGATCACGCTGGGCCTGGTCGTGGCCGGCTGGATCGCGCATACGGCGTTTCTCTATAATTCGGCCGTCGAGACGAGCGGTTCGCCGCTATCGAGTTATCGCGATTGGATGCTGCTGGCAGCATGGGTGCTGGTGCTGGTCTATTTCTATTTGGCGGCGTTTCATCCGACGACGCACTTTGGCATCTTTTTCCTGCCGCTGGTGCTAGGACTGGTCGTGACGGGCTGGCTCACGCCCAAGGAATACCACTTCGCCCGCGAGCCATCGAAGATTTTGGGAACGATCCACGGCATTACAATGCTCGCAGCCGCGGTAACGGTCCTCTTCAGCTTTGCCGCCGGCCTGATGTATCTCTGGCAGGCCAAGCGATTGAAGCAGAAGCGTCCGTCGAGCGTGGCCCTGCGGCTGCCGAGCCTGGAATGGCTGCAAACGGCCAACGCCCGCGCGCTGGTGATCTCGATGTTGCTCACGGGCTTGGCCGCGGGATCGGGCATTGTGTTGAACTGGCTCGGCGCGCGGCAGGGCGAGCCGGGCGTGCGATGGTTTGTGATGCTGGGCACGCTGGCCATGTTCGCCTGGCTGCTGCTGCATGTCATCATCGGCGCGATTTACCGGCCGATTCGGGAAGGGCGAAAGGTGGCTTATTTGACTCTGGTGAGCTTCGTTTTTTTGGTGGTCGCGCTGGCGCTGGCGTTGTTTCATTAACGATTCATTAAAGTCTCGTTAGCTAGCGAGATATTGTTGAAGTCCACCCTCGTACGTGGTAGAATCGTCCGCATTGGGCAAATCTCTCCTGCCGCGACCTCGATGGCTCAGCGGTTCGATCATCGGAAAGGGACGTCGAAATGGCTTGGAAGAAGGGCTTTCCGGCCTCTCTTTGTGGTTTGCTGGCGCTGCTCTGTCGGGCAGCAGATGCGGAGTCCGTTCTCGTTCTGGATTATCACGCTCCCAAGACGTTCGGCGCCGTCCACATCGCGGGAGGATTGATCGATTTGACTAGTAGTGCCATGATCGTCACAACGTCCGATTTCGGTTTCGTGCCGTCGGGCGGTCAAGCTAACGAGTACGGCTCTGCCGGCTTGGCCGAGTACGGCGACCAGGCCATTCACGACGCGATCATAGAAGGCGCAAACCTCGCTAACGGATACTTCGACGGCACGAACGGAATCACGAGCTCGGTTGCTGCAAACCGCCAGGATAGCACGCTCGGCGTCACTTGGCTGGACAACTCGGCAGGATTCTACAACACGTGGTGGGGACTGCCCGTAAGCAGGGGCCAGTCCATCATCGTTGCCACGTGGTTCGGCGACGCCAATTTGGACGGTATCGTCAACGGCGACGACTATGGGTTCTGGTCGAACACTGTCAGCTCCAATCCGCGGTCGTATCTCTATGGTGGAGCGAAGCCGGAGTGGGTCGATGGAGATTTTGATTACAATGGATCGGTAAACGGCGATGATTACTTTCGGTGGGAGAACACGATCCTGACGCCGGGGGCGAACTATAACCTTGGTTTCTTTCCACAGCGAGCCGGCGCGGCGATTGCTTCTCAAGCCGGCGCGCCAGCGCCAGAGGATCTGACCGTGGGCCAAGGCTGGGAAGATTCATCTGTACCGGAACCGGGAAGCGCGGCGCTTCTGATGTTGACGGCTGTTTTCTTCGCGCTATATCGTACTGTCCGGAAAAGGCGACGCAGAATGCTAGCCTGCGTGGGATGTTTCCTGGTGCTATTGTTCGGCGGGCAGGCGGATGCGCAAAACGTCCTTCTGGATTTTCACTCACCACAAGTGCTCGGCGCCGTCCATATCGCGGGCGGGGCGCTCGAATTGGAGGGCGGCGCTGCCGTTATCCTCACGACTTCGGCTTTCGGTTTCGTGCCCTCCGGCGGCCAAACCAGCGAGTACGGCTCTCCCGGCGTGGCTGAGCTCGGCGATCCGGCCATTCACGATGCAATTATCGAAGGCGCGAACTTCGCCAACGGCTACTGGAACGGGACAAACGGCATCGTCAGCCTTGACGCCCAAGCTCGCGCGGATCGCACCTTGGCCATTGGTTGGTTGGATAACTCCGCGGGACTTTACAGCGAGTGGTGGGGCCAACCGATAAGCATTGGCCAGACTATTATTGCCACGACATGGCTGGGCGACGCGTTGTTGGAAGGGACAGCTAATAACGACGGTTACTCGAACTGGGCGCAGTCGATGATCAATTCGGGGTCTTCCGTGTACACCGGCGGTAAACCCGAATGGATCGACGGCGATTTCAACTACAATGGCAAGGTCGACAGCGACGATTACGGCTTCTGGTCCAATTCGATGACCACACCGGGCGCAAACTACGATCTGGGCTTTACTCCGCAATCCGGTCCGATCGTCTCTCCGCAGCGCGGGATCGCCTCGCCCGCAACCGAGGACCTGACGGTTGGACAGGGCTGGAACGATTCGCCCGTGCCCGAGCCGGGAAGTTTGGCGCTCGTGATGCTGTCTGCTGCTGGCCTCGTACTCTATCGCTCGGTTCGGACCAGGAGGTGCAGAATCGCGGCTTGCCTTGCGGTTGCCGCGCTTCTGGCCGCGCCGCAAGCGGCCCCGGCGGCGTTGTATCTCAACGCCGTGGTGGACCCCGTCACGCCCGGCTACGCCGCGAACGTCTCCAATAACGGCTATACCTACGCGGTAAACGCGGCCGACTACAATACGACGGTCACTCTGGACGTCTACGGTCTGATCAACGACGCCTCCCCCAGTCAAAGCGCCGACGGGCTGACGAAGCTTGCCGGCAACTTCTATCTTCTCGAACCAGTCCTTGATCGGCGCGGTCGGTTTCAAGAATTGGGGGCCGCAGATCAACACGCTGGCTTCCAATCCATCCAGTGTCAATAGCTATTCGCAATTCCAGTGGTCACCGACTTGGGGCGGCCTGGCGCTGGGCGGCACGTCGGCCACCGATTCCAGCGCCAATGACTGGTGGACCGCATCGGAAAACAACGTCAATCAAACGGGCGGCTTGTTCGTCGGTCCCACGGGCGGAACCCAAGCCGCCGCCGCCGGCGCAATCGGTACGGAATTCTACCTTGGCCAGCTCACCATCAGCTTCAGTGCCTACACCCGGCCCGTGCTTTCCACAACCGCGCAGTTGCTTTCCACGCCGCGATCGGGCAGCCAGGTGGAAGGCAAGCCGTATCAATGGAGCGAGGCCTCGATCAGCCAGAACACTTACGGCACGGCGTCCACAGTCGGCGGCGGCAGCGGAAACTTGCTTTCCTTGTTCCCGCTCAATTTCGTCAACACCCCCGGCTTCTACCCCGCCAAAGCAGACCTCTCCGCACTGGTTTTAAGCGGCACGCGCGTCATGGCAGGCGGCAGCTTGTCGGCTGCTTGCACTTTGACGAACACGAGCTATGCCGGGAGCGGTCAACAAGATTCGCTGGCAAATTGGACCGTCGGCGGCAGCGGATTCTCTTTGCAAAGCGGCACGAACCTGGCCGCAAGCGCTTCCGTGGCCATCGGCCCGCTGACGTACGCGGCCGGCGCGACGACCGGCACGGCCAATATAACGCTGGCGTCGTCGGGCACAGGCGCGAACGCCACCGGCGTGGTCACGGGCAGCACCAGCGCGTCGATCGCGGTGTTGAACAACCGCGCGGTGTTGGCGACCTCGGCCGCATTCCCTTTGATACATCTTGGCCAGCCGATCAGTGCCCAGTCGATCGTGCTCTCGACGAGCGGCGACGACAACCACTTTACACGGGTGAGCGTGAATAACGCCGGACCGGACGCCAATGGCTTCTCCGTGGGCGGCGGGGCGAACCCGATTTTCAATGGACCGGCGGTGAGCGATACCCGCAGCCTGTCGGGCACGCCGACGACGGCGGGCTTGATCAGCGGCACGATCACGCTGGTCGCCAGCGGCGAGGGCTTGGCGGGCGAGAGCCCCGTGCCGATTTCCGTCAGCTACAGCGGTCAGGTGTTTTCCGGCATCGCGGCCTGGTATGGCGGCAGCGGTTCATGGGGCAGTCCCGGCACGAACGCGAACTGGACCGATACGGCAAATGCGGCGATTCATGCCCCGCCGGGCGTATGGGGCCTTTTAGGGGACGCCGCCACGCTGGGAGCAGGCACCGCGGGCACGATCACGCTCGATGGACCGGTGAGCCTCGGTGCGCTGACCTTAAACAACTCGGCGGCGGCCTACGTGCTGTCGTCGGGCAGCGGCGGGACGCTCGATCTCAATAATGGCGCGGGCACCGCGGCGGTCACGGTCGCCAACGGCATCCACTCGATCGCCGTCCCGCTTACTTTGAATAGCGATACGAACTTCGCGGTCAATCATGCCGGCGATGCCCTTGCGGTCACCGGCCCGATCGGCGGCAGCGGTCGGCTTATAAAAAACGGCGCGGGAACCCTGACGTTCTCGGGCAGCAACGCGGACAGCTCCGTCACAATAATCAACGCCGGCACGCTGTTGTTCGCCTCCGCGGCGAGCATCGGGGGCTCCAACGGCAGCGTGACCGCGAATTTTGGCGCGACCGCGGCCGCCGGTTATGCGATGGACCAGGATTTTCTGACTCGCCTTGCGCTATCTTCCTCCGGCGTCGCGGCGCTGGCGGCCGACAGCACCGGCGCACTGAGCCTCGCGGGCTTTGCCAACCTTCGCTTGGGCGCCGTAGGCCAGGCCAATTACTCGGGCACCCTTTCACCTGGCGGAACGACCTATCGCTTGGGCGGCGGCGGGGGAACGCTTATCGTCAGCGGTCCGCTCAGCGGGCCGAACGGACTGGATGTCGGAACGAACGGAACGACGCCGGGGACCGTGATTCTGGCCGGCGCGACGACGTACACCGGCACGACGCAAGTCAGCGGCGGCACGCTCGTCGTCCAAGGCCCGAATGCCTCTTCCTCCTTTACGGCCACCGCCGGCGGCACGCTGGAGTTTAGCGGCGCGAGCATCAATCTGGGCAATGCTTTCGTGCGCGCCCTCGCCGGCGGTTCGGTCTCTTACCAGAACGCGAATATCGCCGGCGGCATCCTCCGCGGGCCGGGAACGCAGACTCTCGCCGCCTCCACGGCGAACAGCTTCAACGGAACCACGATCAATGTCGGAGCAGTGATCCAGCAGAACGGCGCTGACACGTTCAACAATGTTACCAACCGCGGTCAGTTGAGCAACAACTCTACGCTTACGTGGACAGGCGGCCTCAACGACGGCGGCGGGGCGCTCGCCGTCAACGGGACGACAACCGTCGGCGAATGGACCAACGCGGGCGTCATTTCCGTCAATAGCGGTGGCGCCCTGAACAACCGCGAAACGGACGCGACCAGCTACGGCGGCGGGCGGATCACCGTGAGTAGCGGCGGCACGCTTAATGCCGATAGCCAGAATGAAGGCGTCGCGCTGGACCTGCAAGACAGCCTGCTGGTGAATAACGGTACCGTGACCGGCACGACGAACGTCTATTACGGCGCGACGGTCTCCGGCTCCGGCAGTTTTGGCCCGGTCAATGTCGCCGTCGGCGGTACGTTTGCCGTCTCCACCAGCGCCAGCCCGGCAGCGTCGAGCCTGACGGTCTCCGGCGGCAGCGTTACGGGAGCGGGTCAATCGGCGATCGGCGCAATCATCGGCGGCGCGGGCCTGGTTGCGCCGAATCCCGGCGACCATCTTGTGCTGTCCGGCGACCTGAGCGGCAGCGGTTCGATCGATAAGCTGGGCGCCGGTACGGTAATCTTGACCGGCAGCAATAGCTTTAGCGGCGGGACGATCGTCGAGGCGGGCACGTTGATCGCAGCCAACAGTAAGGCGATTGCCGATGGCACCAACCTGACGATTGGGCGCAGGCCGTGGAGGACTTCTCGTCGATCGCGACGCCTGTGGCAGGAGCGCCAAGCAGCGTGCCCGAACCGGCGACGTGGGCGCTGGCGGCGATTGGCGTATCAATCATTGCCGTTGCGCCGCGGACATTCGCTGCGGAACCGCTGAATCTTATTCAGCTTCTCGGCCACCCCGAACTTCGCGTCGCGCTGAGCATGACGTATATGGCGGGTACAAGATCAGTCCCCCGCCAATCAATAGACTCATCCACAAAAGCACGCCCGCGGTGCGCATCGCGGCAAAGCTTAGCAGGCAGAGCGCAGCGCACCAGACGACGACGACCGGAATCACCCACGCCCAGCGGTAGCGGGCGCGGAGCAAGAGCGCGGCCACCGCGGGCGTCGCGGCGACGAAGTGATAGCTCCAGGTGACGGGCGAAAACCAGAGCGTAGCCAGCGTTAGCATTACGAGTTTCGATTGGTAGCCGGACGATACCATACCGCCGGAAGTTATTTCACGGCGCGGCGCGGAAATCAGTGACGTCCCCTTTTTCATTTCGGGCCGGCAGTAGTATGCGACGGCCAGAAACAACAGCGCGGAGACGACCAAGTACGCGATTTGCAATTGATCGGCCGTGAGGTCGGCGATTTGCACGTGCCGGCGAATGCGCCCGCTTGGCGTCAGTTCACGAGGAGCGGCGGCATCCGGCGACCGGGCCGATGGACTCCCTTCCGCTGCAACGTCCCTGACCGGGACCTTGGTGCCCAGAGACGTGAGCAAGCGGCGGAGGGTGATCGCAACCGATTGGTTTGTGAGGCGGTCCTCATCGACAGGGTGGTCGGCCGTCAACTGGCGGTTAGCCGTTCCTTGGGCGCCTTGCTGCCACCACAATACATGTTCGCGCCATGCGCCGGCCGGACCGAAGGCAACGAGACTGAGGCCGATTTCTAATGCGGCGACCGTAGCCAATCCAATCGCTGCGGCTTTCCATTTACGATGAAAGACTAGAAAACCGATGCCCAGCATGGGAAGTAGTTTCAGCCAGGCGGCAGTGCCCAGCAGAATGCCGCCGCTGACCGCTCGGCCGCGAAAGGCGCGATCGAGTCCCAAGAGCATGAGCCATATCATGAGCACGTGGAAACTGCCAAGCGCCATGCCATCCAAGACGAGCGGCATCGCCAGCAGCCCGGCGGCGAGCGTGGCGTGGCGGCGGCCGATCGAGCTCGTCGAGTTCGCGGCTGAGTCATCGACGGATTCGGAGGTCCATCCTACCAGCGTTCGATCGCGGATCGTGCGCAAGAGTCCCAGCCAAGCCGCGCAGTTCAGGCAGTACCAGAGCACTGCCACAACGGAGATCGGCAGGAGTGAAATCGGAATCCAGGGCACATCGGCCGACGGCCAATAGCGGGAGAGTGTCGATTCTGGATCGCGGTATCTATATTCAAGAATATACCGGCCTGCGTCGCAAAATCCGGCTAAATCAGGTCCATTGTTGACCGCTCGATTGTAAGCCAAGGGCAGCCCAATCACGAGCAAAACCGCCATCAGCAGCCAGCCGGCCTTCTCCCACTTCGTAATGGTCGGGACGGCCGCGACGGTGACGGAGGCCAACGGCGAAGTGCGACGATGCCCGGTGCCGAGCGATGGCGCGGCGACGGACGGTACCAGCGTGATATCGCTCATGCTGCTCGGGCACCCTGGTCGGCGGTATGGCAATCGATCCAACGCATAATAGGCGGCGGATCATCCCTGATCCGATTGGAAATGACAAGGCGAATTCTTTTACCCCCACAAACTGGTCGTTTGCGCAAGCTATGGCTTGGCGCCTTCCGACCACCATTTTCTCCAGCATGCCATTTGTTCGTTCAGAGAAACGCTGGTGCCATCGGGCGATAGAGCCACATCGCGGCCCTTTACGCGGGGCAGACTTGCCAACGCAGCGTGGTTCACGGTGGCCTTCGAGTCGTCCAGCAGGCGGACGAGAATCGAAAGGAATCGTTCGTCGCCCAGGTCTCCCAGGTCATGGGCAAGCTGCCCGCGAATGCGGATGTCACGCGAGTAGCTCAGCCGCTGGATAGCATCTTCGCCCGCCGGATCTCGCAGCCGCGCCAGGGCGATGGCGGCAGCCAGTTGCACGTCTTCGGCCGATGCGGCCAATTCGTTCTTGAGGGCCGCAGTATTTGTCATCCGGCCTGCCGCTCCCAGAGCGCGAATTGCGGCAAGGACCACGGCTTGCTCGCGATCGTTCAGCAAAGGCAAGAGGAATGTTTCGTGGGACGCGTCGGGGTGCGAGGCGAGGAACTCACATGCCTTGCGGCGGACCTCGCCTGCGTTCTGGCTCAAGGCAAGGCGCGCCATTCGCACGGCCGGCTCGCTCGCCTCGTTGTCGATCGCTTCCAACGTCCGAATCCAGACGACGGGATCCGTTTCAGTCGTTACCAGCGCGCACAAGCGTGCAATGGCCAACGAGCCCGGCGGATGGATTCTTGCCGCGGCGGAAAAATCCTCCGCTGCCTGCCGTCGTTGTTTGAGATCGCCGCCATGCATTCGATCGAGCGCTGCGAACGCCGGACTATAGCGAGGCAGAACGTCGTGATAGATCGGCTCGGGCAAGGTCAGGCTCCGATCGGCAGCCAATCGTTCCAGCGCGCAACCACTTCCGGCCCCATCGCGGCTAAGGCAGGGAACTCGCCGGAAGCGAGGACTCTCTCAACTTGCTGATCGTTTAACCCGGAGCCAACGGCGACGGCGGGTTCGATCGTCATACTCGGTCGCCGTTGGCTCCCGGTTAAACGACTCGAAACGAAAGCTGCGGTGGTCGAAAACTCCCGCTGATAGCGGGCCCGCAACTCCGCGAGCGCCTCCGCGCGGCGGGCCGGCGGGGCTTCACAGGGAAACGCGCCGGGCGACGGGCCCGGCCAACGTGCGGCAAGCTGTTCGGCCGCCGGCTTTCGCACGCTCACGGCATCGCGGGCAAGGGCGTCGATGAGAATCGGCACTGCCGATTCCAATGGCCAAGCCGCCAGCGAGCGGACGACTTGTCGCTCGACCTCCGCGCTGGGATCATTGAGCATTCGCCGGGCGGCGGCCGCGCCGTCGGCGTTGGCATAGCTGGCCAGAGCCACGGCCACTTTCAACCGCACGCGCCACGAAGTATCACGCGCCGCGGCGAGCACGGCCGCCTGCGATCCATGCGCCGCGATCGCCGCGACGGCTTCCGCGCGAATCAGCTCGGCGCGGTCCTTGAGCAATTCGGCCAGTTCCGCCCGCGCCTTCTCGTCGTCCAGCTCGCCGAGCCCGCGGATGGCCGCCTGGCGGACCGAAAGATTCACGTCGCGGAGCGCGGCGCTAAGATAGTCGAGGGCGTCGGGATACTTTCGCGCGGCGAGCATGGCCAGGGCTTCCGCGCGGACGCGCGGATCGTCGTCGCTCCGCATATCGACTACGATTTGCGGCACGGGGCCTTTTTTGCCGGCCGTCCAGGCCCGCAGGGCCTCGATCCGCACGGCCGCGGACGGCGACTGGGCCGCCGCCGAGAAGCGAGGGTCGTCCGCCGCATCGACGCGGCGAGCCAACTCCCGCAGCGCCTCCGCTTCCTCGGGCAGCTTCTTGGAAGGCTTCTCCTTGGACGCGTCGGGACGATCGTCGAGGGCCACGACCGGGTCGGGCGGCGCGATTGGGACTTCCAAATGCGGCAAACAACCGCCCAGCAGCAGTGCCGCGAGCATCCAGACCGCGGGAGGCAGAGCGACTATCTGTTTATACGAGTTGAAAGATAACAACAGGCAAATCCTTTTGCCGAATTGAGACAAAGTCATCCGTTACTTTTTCTTCGCCGCGGCGTCGAGCGTCTTCCGCGCCTTGGCGATGGCCGGCTTTAGGTCTTCCTCCGGCGTTGCTTTCGAGGCCGCTTTTCGCAATTCGTCCATTGCGACCTGGATGTCGTGGGCCGTCTTCGGCGGGGCGCCTTGCTTCATGAGTTGATCCAGCCCGGCAAGAAAATCGTTGCAGACGGCCCAAATACGCCGCGCCTCGCTCGGCAAGTTGTCGGACAAGGCGTCGCTGCCGAACTGCGCAAAGGCCTTGGTATAGTTCGCAGCGTCCGGCGCGTTCCCGTTGTACTTCAGTTTGCCCAGCGCGCGGGCGGCCTTGCCGCGAATGATCAACGGCAAGTCCTCGTCGGCCAACATGGTAAGCAGGGCGTCGGGCACGTTGTTTCCGGCGTTGCCAACCGCGGCGAGAATGTCCGCAGCCTGGCCGCGCATCCAGCGCCAACCATCATTGGGAATCTTTCGTGGGACGGCGACCGCCATAAGTTTCACCACCGGATCGGCAACCGCTTCGTCGGCGAGGACGCCTTGCTCCGCCAGGTGAACCAGGTCGGCCATCGCCACGACCTTGAACATCTGGTGCAACTCCTTGCTCTTGATCATGTCCAAGAGCACCGGGACGGCTTGTGGAGACTTTACCTCGCCGATTGCGAGCAGGGCATTTTCCCGCACTGCGGGCGGCCACTTTCCGTCCTTGGCGATTGGTGCCATGTATTCCAACGTAATTTCGGTCAGCTTGTCGCGTACCGGCGAGACGGGGAACTTGGCTAGCGCCCTGTAATCGTTGTGCAGTTTTAGAATTACGTCTTCTCTCTCGCCACGCTTCGCGGGATCGGTGATATATGGGAATATCCGTTTCTGGTAAAAATTGGCGAAGACTTGGTCGTCGCCCGGGCTCGCAAAATCGCCTGTGTGAAAAGCCTCCATTTGTCCGCCAAATGTCACTCGCCTATCAGACGGGATTGGCGCCTTCGCTTGCGCTTTCGTCGACCAATCGGCCAACGACTCGGGCTGCGCTCGAGCCGAAGGCACTCTTGGCCCGATTAACATCGATGACAAGCCGACGAACCACACCAGCGCGCATTGTCGATTGATATACTGCATGATCTCACTCCTCTGTTCCGTTCCGCCCTGGCTGGTCCGTTTTTGGGAACCGCGTTTAACCCTGAGCGAAGGTGCAGGCATTCGCCGAGGCGTCGCCATTGGCTTAGCGTTAAACGAATTTGCAGGCCCACCCATCCTCTAGGCTACCCATGCAATGCCGCGGCTGTCAAGCGCGATCGCCGGAATAGCTTTAATTGGGGGGATTCTGCCCGTCTTGGTTGGTGAAATGCTCCTTGAGCCACTTGTCAAACTTCTGCCGCGACGCGGCCCCCATTTCCTTGAGATTTCCTTCGGTCGCGGCGCGCAGCAATTGCTCCATTTCAGCGTCGTGCAAATCGGGGAGATAGTCCAAAAGCTGCTCGTTAACTTCCGCCGAATCGGCGAATCGCTTCATCAAGTACAAGGTGCCGCACTTGCCGGCCAGCCCGAAGGCCTTGATTTCCCGGTAGGTGTCCTTAAGCGAGGCCAAGTCGTCGAAGACCGCCAAGGCGCGATTGTAATCATTTCCGTTGAGATAAATCCGCGCGAGCCGCTGCTTGGCCCGAAATTGGACTAAATCCGATACGTCCGGATAATCGACGACCGACTGCCACGCTTCGGCCGCGCGATCGACGTCGGTGTTGCCCGCCTCGGCGGCGATGCGGCTGGCGTAGAACCACTGCTGCAGTTCGGTGGCCTGCTGGGGGACGGGGGCCTTGTCGCCATGCTGCGGCGGCGCCAGTTGCGGCGTGCGGACGGTACACCAGGCGGTCACGCCGCCCAGCGCGAACATTGCCACGACTCCCAGCGCAACGAGCCAAGGCGTCAGCCTCTTTCGCGCCGCCGCTGAGCCGCGCATGGCCTCGGCCAACTGCCGTGCGGCGCGCATCCGCGGGTCGCTGAGCGGCTCCATGCCGACCGAGCCCCAGAGCGACATTTCTTCGGGCGACGCCTGCGGGCAATAGGCGACCTGGAGTCGGTAAAGCTCGCGCAGCAATTCGCGGCAGGAAGCCCAGCGCTGATCTGGGTCTTTGGCCAGCATCTGATGCACCACCCGGCAGAGCGCCGGCGGCAAATCCGGCCGCTGCGTCTCCAAGGCGGTGGGCTGGCTCTTCACGTGCTGCACGGCTACGGCCAGCGCCGTGTCGCCCGTGAAAGGCGGTTTTCCAGTCAACAGATGATAGCATAATACGCCGAAGGAGTAGAGGTCGCTGCGGTGATCCAGCGGGCGGCCTTCGACCTGCTCCGGGCTCATGTACAGCGGCGTGCCCATCGTGATGCCCACTTGCGTCAGCGCGGTGGCGGCGGCCCCATTCTCGCTGAGTACGCGCGCCAGGCCGAAGTCGGCCACCTTCACCTCGCCCGAGGCAGTGATCATGATGTTTTCCGGCTTGATATCGCGGTGAACGACGCCCTGTTCGGCAGCCTTTGAGAGCGCGGCGGCGATCTGCCGCATGATCGAGAGGGCCGGCTGCACCAGCGGCGGGCCGTTTCGGGCGATCCAATCGCGAAGATTCTGACCTTGCACGTATTCCTGCACGATGTAATGCAGGCCATCGAATTCGCCAACCTCATGGACTTGAACGATGTTGGCATGCACCAGCTTCGCGGCGGCCTGAGCCTCGAGTTCGAACCGCCGCAAGTAGGTGCTGTCGCCGGCCAACTCCGGCTTGAGGACCTTGACCGCGACCCAGCGCTTCAACTGCCACTGTTCGGCCAAATAGACCTCGGCCATCGCGCCCTTGCCCAGTCGGCGCAAGAAGCGAAAGTTTCCGATCTGCCGTCCGGAAAGGTCGCCGGGCATGCGGGGAACGTCGTTTTTCAGCGCGGGGTCGCTCATCTATTTCTCGTCCGGCTTGCCCATCACGGGATCGTCGGGGCCGCCCAAATCCTGCGGCGAAATGTCTGTGCGATTGGGCCGCCGAGGTGCGGGGTTCACCGCCGGACTCTTGTGCTGGAAATCGTTATCGTCCGATGCGACAGGTGTCTTGCGCTGAGGCGATGATTCCGACGGCCTCGACGTTCCGCCCGCCTTCGATTTCGGTGTCGCGGCGGGGGTATCCTTCTTCTGATTTTCCGGTTTGGGCTTTTCACTCGCAGCTTTTGGAGCGATCAGGCTAGGCGGAATGTTCGGATCGCCGATCGCGCCCATGCCCGTCTTGTTCGGCCCTTGCGCGGCAATGTAAATGATCACCAATATCACGCCCGCCGCGGCCGCGATGCCGCCGAACATGATTTCCCTGGAATAATCGGTCCGGCGTTTTTTCTTGGTGGGCCGTCGGCGATTTCTGGGCTGTGCGGCCAGACTTTCCAGTTCATCCATGGGGTTCCGCGGCGCGGCCGGCGGAATCGCTAGCGGCACTGCGGGAGCCGCGCCGTTGCTTACCGCCCGCGCTACGGGAAATGGGGCGGCCGTTGGAACCGGCATTGGGCCGCCATAGCCTTGCGGCGAAGGCGCCGACTGCCTGGCCGCAGGAAGCGGTCGCGGGGTATGCCGCTGCACGACTTGTGGCGAGTAAACGGGCTGCTGCCTTGCCTGCGGCGCATATCCGGGCGGTGGCGGAGCGGCGACTGCCCGCTCCCCGCGATGAGCCAGCGCCCCTTGCAGATGCGAATCGTAGTTCGCCTTTTGCTGCGGGTCCAAAAGGTTATAGCGGGCCATCGCGATCTCACTCAGCAGGCGCTGGCAAAGTTCGTCATGTGGCCCGCCCTGGTAGGCACCGACAGTCAGCGACTGCCGATCGGCTGCCTGCTCGATCACCACCGGATTTGACTCGAAGAGCACGACCCCTAACAATCGGTAGAAATTGGGCGGCTGTTCGTGGGAGGGAATGCCCAGCCAGGTGAGATAGGGATCGAATGCGATCATAGCAACTCTGCGTCGTCGTATTTCTGCCCATTCCATTCTGCTGTTCGCAAAATCGAACGTGGCTTATTTCCTATCCATTATGCTCCGTGGCGATCGCTAAGGCAATGTCGCCCATGCGATGTTTACGCTGGCCGATGTCAAGACGCGCCATCCACTACGCCTTCCCCAGCCTCTTCCCCACCGCCACCGCCAAATACGCGGCCGCGGCGATGACAATAATCACCGGGCCGGCGGGCAGATCGGTGTGGTAACTCACTGCCAGGCCAACGACCGTGAAAAGCCCGCACGCCGCGATGGCCAGGACCATCATCTGCCAAAGCTGCCGCGCGAAGTGACCGGCCACGGCCGCAGGCAGCGTCAAGAGTGCGATCACAAGCACGATGCCTACCACGCGGAGCAGGACCACGATCGTCAGCGAGGTCAGGCACAAGAGCAGCATATAGTAGACATTGACTCGCACGCCGCGAAGCTCGGCGAACTCCTGGTCGAAGCAAACCGCCTGGAACTTGCTGTAGAAGACCACGCCGAGGACGATCACGACCGCGTCCAAGGCGAGAATGCAGTGCAGGTCGCGGCGGCCCAAGAGCAGGATGTCGCCAAAGAGATAGCTCATCGGATCGGTGTAGCCGGGAGTCTTGGCGAAGAATAAGAGCCCGATCGCCATGCCGACCGACCAGATGGCGCCGATCACGGTGTCCTCCCGCTGTTTGGCGCGGAGGCTCACCGTGCCGATCACCAGTGCCGAGAGCAAGGCGGCGGCCATCGCGCCATAGACCGGGTCACACCACCGCCAGTGCCAAACGACCTGCAGATAGATCGCCGCGCCGATGCCGCCCAAGACGCTATGGGATATGGCCCCGGCGATGTAGCTGATCCGCCGCGTGATGACGTAGGTGCCGATGATGCCCAAGGCGACGCTGGATAGCAGGCCGGCGATGAGGGCGTAACGGATCGCGGGCGCGTCCGGGCTCCTCAGGGCGTCAAGAAACTCACTCATGGACGTGCTCCCGGTGGCACATCACGTCGCCGTGGCGGACCACGTTCACGTCGCCGCCATACATCTCACGGATCACGTCGGCTGTAAGCTGGGCCGCCGGATGGGCGACCGCCTGGCGGTTGACGCAAATCACCCGCTCGACGAGCGAAGTGACGAAGCCCAGATCGTGCGAGACGAGCACAATGGCCATCCGCCCAGCAAGCTGGCGAAGCTCGTCGAAAAGCCGCTCCTCGACGAGCGAATCGACGTTGGCCGTCGGCTCGTCAAGCAGCAATAGTTCGGGCTGGCAGCAGAGGGCTCGCGCGATGAGCACTCGCTGACGTTGCCCGCCGGAGAGGGCGGCAAAATTCTGCCGTACGGCACCGGCCATGTGGACTTGCTCAAGAGCCTCGCGCGCGGCAGCGCGGTCCTTACGACCGTACCAGCCGAGCCAACCGCTGAGGCCACCGCGGCCGAGGCGACCCATCAGCACCACGTCCATCACCGTCACGGGAAAGAGTGAGTCGTATTCAGAGCGCTGCGGCATGTAGCCGATTTGCAGCCGGGCCTGCTCCGGCGGCTTGCCGAAGATTCGGATCTCGCCTTGCGTTGGGCGAAGCTGGCCCAGCAGCAGCCGCAGGAGCGTCGTCTTGCCACCGCCGTTTGGCCCAACGATGCAGATTGACTCGCGGTCGAAAATCGTCAGGTTCACGTTCTCCAGCACCGGCGCGGCCTGATAGGAAAAGCTGACGTTGCGAAGCTCGATGACGGGGTGAGTCATGGGTTGGCCTCGCGACTGTAGGGAACGGACTCCGTGCCGTTCCGGGGTGAAGCCCTGTCGTCGCTCCGTGAATCAGGAACGCCACGGAGGGCGTTCCCTACAGTGTCCGCAATCTCGTTGAGATTGGCAATTACGTCATAGGCTAGGTCGTCCATCGGCATTACCGCGCCGCCGAGCGACTGGGCGATCGACTCGGCGGCCGGTTGACTGAAACGCGGCTGGAGAAAAAGGATCTTCACGTGGTCCGCTCGGGCTTTTTGAACGAGCGCGACAAGCTGTCGCGGAGTAGGCGGTTTGCCTTCGATCTCGACAGATTCTTGCCGGAGCCCGTAGGCATCGGCGAAGTAGCCGAAGGCCGGATGGAACACGTAGAACGCTTGTCCGCGATATGGCACGAGGCTGGCTGCCAGGCGGCGGTCGAGAGCGTCGAGGTCGCCGTTGAGAGCAACTTGATTCGCGTGAAAGTCATCGGCGTGTGGCGGATCGGCCGTCGAAAGCGCGGCAGTGATGTTCGCTGCCATTTGCTTCAGCAAACGCGGCGCGAGCCAGACGTGCGGGTCAGCGCCGGTCTCTTCGTCGGGATCGACGCCGGCGCGGCGCGTGATCCCGGCGGCTGTATCGACAATTCTTGCGCTCGAGCCGCTGGCTGCGATACGCTCCGTCAATCGGTCTTCGAATGGCATGCCGATTTTGAAGAACAGCCGAGCCTTGCTCAGTCGCACGACTTGCCGCGGCGTCGGCTCGAAGATGTGCGGGTCCTGGCCCGGCTTCACAAGTACTTCCGCGCGAACATGCCGGCCGCTTATCCGTTTGACCAAATAGGCCACGGGCGGAATCCCGCAAAAAATTTCGAGCGCTCCAATTTCAGTATCGCCCGGCGCGGTTTGGCCGCCTGTCGGTGAGACGAGCAAGAACGCCGCGGCGGAGAGAACAACGGCAGTGAGCGCGGCAAAGGCGAGGCCGGCTTCATTACCGCCGAAAACACGCTGGGCTGGCTGTCTGGCTCCTAAGCTCATAATACTCGGTACTCAGTACTTAGTACTCAGTACTATTCCTCCGCGCCGCAAACCAAATGAAACGCGTGGCAATCATCGCATTCCCGCAGCGGGTGATTCTTGGAAAATGTATCCCAATGCTTCCGCTGGTCGGGCGTGAGGATGCCCGAACCTTTGCACAATGGGCAGACGCTGTCCAAGGCCGCTAAAATCGCCGCACGGATGAATTCCGAGCGGTTGGGAACGCTCTGCAAGGCTTTTCGCAGGGCGTCGTCGACCTTGAACGTAATGATTTCTTGTTTTTTGGGTTCGGACATGGGGACCTCAAACCAACAGCGGCTTAATACATTGTATTACCACCAGAAGAATCAAGCAAGAGCGACAAATACGCACGGGCAACGAAAATGTGATAAGTTGAGAGAGGAGGTATGTGCTATGGAACTGGAAGGTGTAGTCCATGACGGCGTCATCGTGCCGGACGATGCGGCGGCCTTGGTTGAGGGAGTGCGCGTTCGAATCAGTTTGGCTCCGACGGAAGGATCCAAACCGTTCGGTGAGCGCTTTGCCGAATTCAAGGGCGCTGCGGCGGGGCTACCGGATGACTTGGCCGAACAACACGATCACTATCGCCTTGGAACCGCAAAGCGATGACCGTGTTCGCCGACACGTTCGCACTGATTGCGTGGATGAATCCCCACGACAACGCTCATGCCGTTGTGACCGCATATCTTGATGGGTTTCGGGGACGTTTGTTGACAACCGAATGGGTACTGGTTGAACTGGCCGACGCCCTCTCAGCGCCGGCGGCCCGCTCAACCGCTGTGGCGTTTCTGAAAGCCGTTCGCGCGGATCCGCTCTTCGATGTCGTCGGGTATGAGGCAGCCGTCTACCAAGCCGGGTTCGACCTGTTTGCCAAGCGCCCGGACAAAGGTTGGTCCCTGACGGATTGCATTTCGTTTGGCGTGATGAGCGAGCGCGGGTTGTCCGAGGCATTGACGGCGGACCAACATTTCGAGCAAGCTGGTTTTCGGGCCGTTTTCAAGTAGCGACTACGCCGCACTTGCATGTAGGGTGCGAAATCTGTGGTTCAGGGGAATTCCAGCCATCCGAACCCCTCCGCCACAACCTCCGGCGCGGCGGGCGTGGTCCACGATTGGAAGCCGACGCCGGGCACCGTCCGCTGCACGCCGACGGCCCAAACCGTCTTGCCGGGCACGATGGCCGCATTGAATTCGGCCAAAGGGATTGCCGCTTCGGCGGTCCATGCGCCGTCGGCGGTTTGCGCGGCGACGAACCACTTGGGGTTCCAACTGCGGTCGCTGCAACAGGCGTCGGCCGCCCAGCCGCGATGATCGATGGTCAAGTGATAATAGCTGGCGTAGGTGCGATCGATGTCCAAAAAGATATCGACGCGATCGTGCTGCGACAGGTCTGGATCGCGCACGCGTGGCTGCGACGTGCTATCGTACCGAGCGCCGGCGCTTGCCGGCATTGCACGGCCACGTAGAGGAACTTTTCGTCGTGGGCCATGAAAACTTTGGCCGGCCACGCGCGATCGTCAGCCAGCGGACTCGACAGCGCGATTGGCGTGCATTGCTTCCACAACGATTCGTCCAATTGGCCGTCGAGGTGCGGGCGCTCGCTCACCGCCGCGCATTGGATCAGCGGTCGGGGCGGCGGGCCTTTGCGGTCGGCCAGCCATCTCTCGCCGCGGGCACAACTCCACCAAGTGTCGCGATCCACGCCGCGATGGTCCAATACGTAAAGCCGTTCCGCTTGAGTGTCTTGGTTTTGACGGCGAAGGGCCGCGGCGAGTGGATATCGGACCGTCGGCGAGGCGAACAAATCGGGCAGAGACAACTCGATCTGCCGGGCGAAGAGCAATGTATCAGGCACACTCCGTGTGCCGCTTTCCGTCGGCACACGGAGTGTGCCTGATACATTGTATTGCAGCCGCCAGACGACGGCGCAACGCGCAAGCGGGTCATCCGGATAACGATCAAGAAACAGGCTGAATGCCTTGTCGGCCAGTTCCCAGCGGCCCGAATGGTACAATCGCTCGGCGATGCGAAACACGAGTGCAGCGGCCTCGGCCGAGTCGATGCCTTGCGGCAGTCCATCTCCTTTCGTCAGTCGGTCGAGGAAGGCCTGCGGGTCTTGGTCGAGGGAAGCGAGCATGCTTTCGACCTGGCGACGCTGGCCGAGGCCATCGAGTCGAGCATTCTCGGGCCGAGCGACGTCCGGCAGCGGCCGGCGCGCATTGCCGCCACCCGTTGAATTGATGTTGGACATAATGTCGGCCGATTGTGGGGCAGATTGCCAATCTGCCTTGCTTCCTGGCAGGTCGGCAGGCGACCCCGCGTTTCCTGCGGCGAGGAGCTGCGCGGAGACCGTCGTCGGGCCGGCCTGGAAATCACGCTCCAAGAGACCTCGCGCGGTCAAAGCGGCGTCGGCCCAACTTTGCCCGAGGCGCGACGACCACTCGTCGGCCGACAAAACGATCACTCCTGCGCCCTTGGATTCGGAAACCAGGTAGACCCGCTGCACGTTCCACGGCTCGCAGCCGGCGGCCAGCAGTTGATTTCCGAGGTAAGCAGGGTCGCCCACCAGCTTGACGGCGGTGACAACGGATTGCTGTATGACCTCATAGAGGCCATCGCCTTCGCGGCCAGCAGGAACGATGATCACGTCGGGCCGCCAGGTGCGAATCTGTCGGACCAGATGCGCGATCAGGGCATCGTTAGCGCGGCCACCGTAGGCGCGATTCCAGCACTCCAAGACGGCCTGTGGCGGAAGCTGCAATTCGGCGAGGCGAGCGGGAAAGCCCCACGCCATTTCCCCGCCGCACGCGCCGACATGCAGCATTGCTTGATGCAAGCGATTGACCGCAGGCGCATCGCTATTTAAGCCCGACGCGCAAGCGAGCGGGGCAATGCTCCCTCGTCGGGCCGCCGAGTCGGGTTTCCCCTCACGCTGGCGCGTCGGGCTTTGATTCTCAGTTTCTAGCTCGGCGTCCTCGCGGCCAATGACCTCGCCCACGCCGAAATAGCCCTGGTCCTTGCACGTGCGGGCAATCAGTTCCAGCGGCAAATCTTCCGCTCTTCCCGAAACGGCCATCAACGCGGCGCGGGCACCGGCGGCACGCTGCCGCTGCCAAGTCTGCCCACCGTCGCTGGTGGCGAGTATTGTGCCAAGTTGGCCGACGGCCCAGCCGTGATCGTCGTCGGCAAACGCGATCGCTCGCAGGGGCACGGTGATGCCGGTTGCTGCCGCGGCCCACGTTCGGCCGGCGTCAGGCGTTGAGAAAATGCGGCTACCGGGCGAGCCGGCAATCCAGCACTTGCCGCCGCGAACCGCCAACGCCGAGAAGTCGAAGAGTGCGGCACACGCCGGCGGCTTGCCCAGCGGCGGGCGCCACGAGTTGCCGCCGTCGCCGGTCAGCGCGATCCAGCCGCCGTCACCAACGAGCCAACCATAGCTCGGCGGCACGATCTGCATGGCATGGACGCCGCGAAGTGATACGAGCAATTCATTGACCTCGCCAGATTGCACATGGGCGAAGTCGCCCGTTCTGATCGTAGCGAGCCGAGCAAGCGAGCCGCCGAGGACCGCATTTCGCCCATCATAGAGGTCGCCGGCGGTCAGGCCGATCGCGCCGCCACTGGAAGCCGGCTGCCAACTTCGGCCGCCGTCGCGAGTGAGGAATGCGCCGCCGGGATACATGGGCGACGAGCAGCCGATCGCCCAGCCTTGGCGGTCGGTGACGAAGCGGATTTTAAGCAAGGCCGGCAGGAGCACCGGAACGCGCTGCCAAGTCGTGCCGCCGTCGCGGGTTGCGATCACGACGCCCGACGTATCGTGCAGATAAGGCCAAGCCATGCCGCCGGCCGCCCAGCCGATGCGGTCGTCGATGAAGCAGACGGAGTTCAATGTGCAAGCGATGCCCGAGTCTTGCGGCGTCCATTGCCGGCCGCCATCGATGGTGTGCAGGATGACGCCATGATCGCCGACCGCCCAACCGTGCTGCGGATCGACGAACGCGACGTCGCACAGGCAGGCGTCGTCGGGCGGCCCACGGCGCGCGGGCGTTGTAACCGATTGAAGGCGGGGCAATTCATTCCCGGGCACAGAGATTTGCCGATTCGGCCGCGAGGCCACTCGTTGATTCGGCGCGGCGGAAGAAGGCGACTGGCCTATTGGGAGCGCGGTCAACAAAAGTAGAGCGAAAGTGGCAGGCATGGAGCAGATTCTAGCGAAAAGTGCTCCGCCGACCCTAGACCGGATTCCTGTCGCCCCCACCTTTGGCGTAGCTTTCGATGCCGGTGTTACTATTCACGCGCGGCCGGCATCGTATAATTGGGAAGCGTTTCACCACGAACACGAGGAGTGAGGACCGTTATGAGCTACGCACAAGAACCGTATCGCAGTCAATTGGGCGACTTTGCCGCGATGGCCGCGGCCGACGAGCGGATGACGTTTATCACGAAGACCTATTTACATCTGGCAGGCGCAATTGCGGTATTTGCCGGGCTGGAAGCGATATTGCTGAATACGTCGATTCCGCAGAACTTTGTCGAGTTGCTGGGAATCAGCCGTTTTGGCTGGTTTATCGTATTAGGAGCGTTCGTTCTCGTAAGCACATTGGCGTCCAACTGGGCGCGGTCTTCGACGAGCACTTCAACTCAATATGCCGGCTTAGGGCTTTATGTGCTGGCCGAGTCCATTATCTTTTGCCCGTTGCTCTATATCGCGCAGTTATACGATGCGAGGAATGGAACATCGGTAATTACCTCGGCGGCAACTACAACGCTGGTGCTTTTTGGTGGTTTAACGTTGGCGGTGTTCGTCACCCGGAAGGATTTTTCCTTCATGCGGACGTTCCTCGCGTTCGGCAGCATTGCAGCGCTCGGTTTCATCGGTGTGGCTATCTTGTTCAATTTCCAGATTGGCGCGATCTTCGTTTATGCGATGGTTGCCCTGGCTTGCGGCTACATCCTCTACGACACGTCGAACGTACTGCACCACTACCGCATCGGACAGCACGTGGCCGCGTCGCTAGCACTGTTTGCCTCGGTAGCTTTGCTGTTCTGGTACGTCATACAGATTTTCCTGTCGCGGCGGAATTGACCGGGCCCGATGTCTGACGAACTGCCCGCAGAACTGAATACGGCCATCGCGCCGGAGGGTATCGCCCTTCCGGCCGATGAGCCGATTGGGCCGACTTTCGACCTCTCGATCTTCGTCGAGCCGCCGGGCATCCTTTGCCACTTTCAGTGCGAGGGCCGCAGTCAAGAGTGGACCATGCCTCGCACAGTCGTCCGCCGCGCGCACAAGGCGATGAGCGTCGATCACGTGTTCGACCTCCTGGGCGCCGGGCCGATCCTCGGCTACTTTCTCCGCGAGGCGGTGACGAACGAGCCGGAGTTTCTCATGGTGCCCCGAGCGGTCAACGCCCTGACCGACCGTGTGACCAAGGCGCTGCGGCAAGTGCGGAAGGACAGGGAAAACGCGGCAAAGGCGGCAACGAACGAGCCGGAGCCAGAAGCGGCGAGATAAAGAGGCAACATGTCAATTCTGAGCAACGATCCTGAGTACGACGAGAACAGCATTCCGTCGGAATGGCTGGAGGAATTCGAAGCGGCAGCGCGAAGGCCGCTCGAGCAGCGCTTGCGATACGCTTTCATTCGTACTTACAAGCCCGTAATGGACGACGCAAGCTTCCGCGCTTTCGACACAACGGCCGATTATCGGAAATGGTGCGAAGATAATCTTCCGAGTTGGCTAGGATATGGGCGCGTTTGACTATCGGCAGGCCGAGGAGATCCACAAGTGCTTTGCGAAGCACCATGTGGTCTATCTTTTCTTGGGCAAGTCAGGAGCCATTTTGCTGGGCTTCCCCGATACGACTCAGGACGCGGATCTGTTTGTAAAGAAGAGCGAAGCAAACGGCCGCGCAATCGTAGCTGCGCTTCACGAGCTTGAATTCCGGCTAAGCGATTCCGAAGGGGCCGCGATCATTCGCGGCAAGGACTTCGTACAACTGAAAAACGGCCCGTTCGACCTCGACCTGATTTTCGCCCCGGACGGCATCGAATCATTTGACGATGCTTGGAAGCGTCATGTGGACGCCGAAGGGTTTCCAGTCTGTCACTTGGATGACATTATTGCCAGCAAAGAGGCAACTGGCCGTGCCAAGGACCGAGAGTCATTGCCGCGATTGCGTGCCTTCCGACTGTACTGGCAGCAGAAACATGGGTAATATGCGTCGTTGTCAAGACTTCTTCGGCACAATATCCGTCTGCAGCTTCGCATCGGCCGCCGGAATGTATTTCGCTTCCAGGCCCAGCTCTTTGCGGACGATGTTGCAGCCCTGCGCGATCAACGTCGCCTTGTAAAAGGCGATCTCGCGATTGCAGCCCTGCCGTCCGAATCCGCAGTCGGTGGAAGCGACCAGCCGCTCGGGCGGAATGTATTTTCAGCGCCTTGCGGATGGCGTCGGCCACGTCCTCCGGCCGGTCGGCCTGCAAGTTGCGATGACTGACCGTCCCGACGGCGACTTTCTTCTTCGAGTCCTTGAATCGCTCAAAGAGCTCGATGTCCTTGAAGTTACGGTCCTTCATCTCCACGGTCCAGACGTCGCCCTTGGCCTCGTGCAGGTACATTTCCATCGAGGCGGCGTAGCTCGTGTCCTCGCGGACGCGCTGCATATTGGGGTTGCCCCAGCAAGTGTGAATCCAAAGCTCGACGTCGTCCAGGCCCTCCACTTCGCGGTTGTAGGCCGCCAGCATGTCGCGCGTGGCGGAGTCGTCCTTGCCGAACGTGTTGGCCATGAAATGGAAGCACGGCTCCTCGATCTGGATGCACTTGCAGCCGGCGTCGCGGAGGGCGAGCAGCTCCTTGTTCATCGCCACGGCCATGTCCCAGACGACTTCCCGCTTGTCTTTGTACTTGGGCGTGTGGATGTCGAGGAATAGAGTCATCACCTGCGAACAACAGGTGCCAAACTTCACCGGCCGCGACGCGCGGGACTGGGCCATCCGCCAGATCTTGGGATAGTCCAGCGGGCGGTGCTCAATCTTGTCGACTACGCGGGGCCAGCGCCAACCGGTGTAAATCTCGTTCAAGAGCGTGCCGGGCGGATAGCGGAGCCACTCGCTGCGGGTCTCCTCGGCTTGCAGGTAATCGCCCTCCAGGCCCGCCCAGCGCTGGATCGGGTAGTGGTGCCACGAGCGGCCGGCCAGGTCTTCGTCGCAATGGAAATCGCCCGTCGTCAAGAGATCGAGCCCGGCCCGTTCCTGGTCGCTGATGACGACGGCCAGGGCGTCCTGAAACTTCTCGCGAAAATGGATATCCATCATGCAAGTATCCAGCGGCTTGCCCCACATGCTGACATCGAACCACTTCGGGCGGGGAAACGAGCCGGTCGTAGCGCTCGGCAGCATCAGATCCTTGGTGACGGTGAACATCGTGCGGGCCTCCAGGTTCGAGAGATGGCAGAATCGCTCCATGATAGGGCGGCTCCTGCGGGCCGACAAGCAGGATAGAAGCATATATATGAACTAATCAAATTGGGTGAGGCGGTTCTTACACTTGGTTTTCCCGCCCCCAAAAGTTATGTTAACGGGAATGAGCGACCCCAAGCCCAAACGCCTATCGTTCATATTTTTTCTTCGATGGACGGTAATTGGAGTGTGTTGCGGCCCAGTGGCAGCGGTGTTAGGTGTCGTAATTGTGTTCTCCCGAGGCTATTGGGAAACATTGAGAGACCCCGGAAATGCTGTGGGTTGTGTGATTCTCTTCAGCGTAGTGGCTCTGCCCCTTGGAGCAATAGTCGGTAGTGTCTTCGGCCTTCTAATCAGGCATGTGGCAAGCGCAAAGCCCTCGCCCGAATCGCTAGATTGTTGAGTTGCAGAGTGGGTGGGTGTCATACATGACACCAAAAAGAATATGCCCTCAACTTTTCGGCAAACGTTGCCGATTATTCCGCTGATACGGAATATACCGCCGAAATAGGCGAACGCCCGGCGCACGGGCAAATCTGAGGGAGAAGATATGTACGAGTCGCATTGGGGTTTGCGGCAATCGCCGTTCCACGAGGGTTGTGATCTGCAAGGGTTCTACCAGAGCCCCACGCACGAAGAGGCCCTGGCGCGGCTGCACTTCCTCGTCGATCAGCGCCGCCGGTTGGGACTGCTGCTAGGGCCGGAAGGCAGCGGCAAGTCGCTTGTCCTTGAAATGCTCGCCGCCGACCTCCGCCGGCATGGCCCGGCTGTCGCGCGCGTAAACCTCACCGGCATCAGCGGCGACGAAATGCTCTGGTCAATCCTGGCCCAGTTCGGCCGGAACCTCGACCGTTGCGACCATACACCCGTGCTCTGGCGGGCATTGAGCGACCGGCTGGCCGCGTTTCGTTATCAATTGATCGATTCCGTAATCCTCGTCGACGACGCCGACCGGGCGGCCAATTCGGTCGTGCCGCACCTCGTCCGTCTCGCCAAGCTGGATGTCGGGCCGCAGCCGCGGCTGACGCTGATCATGGCCGGAAATCGCCTGCACATGGGCCGGCTGGGCAACACGCTCCTAAGTCTCTGCGAGTTGCGAATCGACCTGACCACGTGGCAGCAAGATGACATTGCCGGCTATCTCGACACGTCGCTGCGGCGCGTCGGTGGCTCGGGCCATGAATTCGATGAACGCGCGATCGAGCGGCTCTACGAGCTCTCGCACGGCGTACCCCGTCAGGTGCGGCTGCTGGCCGACCTCTCGCTGGTGGCCGGCGCGGGCCGCCACTTGCAGAGCATCGACGCCGACGTGGTAGAGACTGTGTACCACGAGCTGGCGATGGTCGAAGCTTGATCAATGTATCCGGCACACTCCGTGTGCCGCTGTCGTCGGCACACGGAGTGTGCCGGATACATTTCAGGCCTCAAGCTTCAACCGCATAATCCCGGCCGCCCCGATAAATCCCGCGTCGCCACCGAGCGTGGCGAAGTCGATCACGGTCTGGCTGGAGAGGATGTCGAAAGTTCGGGCTTGAACCTGGGCGCGGACGCGATCCAGGAAGCGGCGGCCGATCTCGTTTTCCGCGCCGCCAAAAGTCATCGCTCCGCCCAGCAGGACGCCGCTGGGATCGACCGTGTGCATTACGTTGACGACCCCCGCGGCGAGATAATCGGCCGTTTCGTCGATGAGTTCCAAACTGAGGGCATCGCCTTTTTCGGCTTCCTTGCAAAGCAGTTCCGGATTGAGCGTCGCGCCTTCGGCGACGGCCGCGGCGAGCGAAGTCGCGCGGCCGCTATTCATCGCCTCTTGCGTCCGCTGGATGACGGCGGTTGCACTGGCGTAAGCCTCCAGGTGTCCGCGGCGGCCGCAGCCGCACATCCGCGCCGTCGGGTTGCAGTCGATGATCATGTGGCCGCACTCGCCGCCGTAGCTGTGCTCGCCGCTGAGCACGCGATTGCCCAGCACGATGCCGCAGCCGATGCCGGTGCCGAGTGTGAGCAGCGCCATGCTGTTGAAGCCGCGGCCCGAGCCGGCCCAGAACTCGCCATAGCCGGCCGCATCGGCATCGTTGGCCATGGCGGCGGGCAGTCCGCAGTGCCAGGCGACGCGGTCGCGGACCGGAAAGCCGTCCCAGCGTTTCATGTTGACCACGCGGATGATCCGCCCGCCGGCGATGTCGAGAATGCCCGGCAGCCCGAGGCCGACGCCGGCGATGTCCTGTTGTTTTAGCCCCGCGGCGGCGATCATTGCGCGGACGGCCTTGCCCATTCGCCGGGCGGTCTCTTCGGGTCCGTTGCCGCTTACCGTAGGGATGGAATTCCAGGCCAGTGGGCGGCCGAGGTCATCGACGAGGCCGATTTTGATATTCGTCCCGCCCAAGTCGATGCCGATGAAGAGCGGGGCCTGGGCTTCGTCGGCGGGAAGGAAGGTGCGCGGTTGAGGCATCGCTGGTTTCGTCGAGGGTTTGTTGCAAGTCTACCGCACTCCATTATAATTCGATTCGACTCCTAAACGAGCGGTGAAATCTTCGCGGGCACCTCGCCGCGCCGAGCCTGTTCCCAGCATCCTTCGAGTTCCCCGCGGTGCAATTCAGCCCATTCCTGCACTAAACCCAGCACCCCACCGGGCAACTGGCCGCGGAGAAGCGCGTGCGAGCCAATGGCGATTTGCGCCTCGTGCTCGGCGTATCTGCGTGAAAGTGTGGGGGCAAATGGTCGTTGTAATTGAAACGGACCGCGATGCCGAGAAAGCGGCTGACTTCAGGCATGGTCGGCAAGGGCCTTCAGGTTGGGAAACAAGTCTTCGGGTTGCATCCGCGTTATCTGCAACCACAGCGCGTCCGGACAGAGATCCAATTCGCCCGGCCACGTCAGCGAGCCGTAGTCGGTCACGAACGCGCGGCGGAAGAAAGCGTAATCGCGCCATACTGCAAATACGCCGCGGCCCACCAACTCCGAAAGGTCTGCTATTCCTTCGACGCCATCATCGAACCGCAGCCAGACCCGGTAGTCCTCAAGCACCCTCATGGAAACGATCTTCTTCATACGTCCATTTCTCACTTTTTGCCGGCGGCGGTCAATGGCACCGGTTTGGAGCTAATTAGCAGAAGGGCGTCGCTGGTTTCTGGCGAGGCTTATAACGAGCGGTGCGCTGTTCCGTTTCCTGGTATATAATTGAACCGTCGGACGAAGTTGACTCGACTTTGTGCAGAAGGAGGAAAAATGGCTGTTCGACAACGTCGCTACCCCAAGAAAGAATTGCGCAGCGGGGCAAGGACCTCTACGAACGCGACATTCGCGCCCAGGTAGAGGGCGGCAATAAAGGCAAGTTCGTTGCGATTGACATTGAGACGGGCGATTGGGAAATGGACCCGATCGCGCGGCGGCGAGCGACCGCCTCCGCCAGCGTCTTCCCGACGCGCAGACATGGATGATGCGCGTTGGCTATCCCTCTACCCGGCGCTTTGGCACCGGCCGCGCGCCGAGAGACAGGAGATAACCGGAACCGTCAACGCTGATCGCGAGCCGGTCATTCTTGTTTTCACATCGAGCATGTTGATGGCGGCCGTGTGCGAATCGAACGAATCTGAGTTGTCAGCGCCTGTACCAGCCTCAGACTTTAATATGTGACGTACATGGGACATGATTCTTATCGCAGTGCTCCACTGTCATCGCACAGAGCTTGATAATGCGCTTGTAGCACAACGGGCCAGAAATCCATTTGTACGGACCCTCGTTGCTCGTGACCGTAATCAAGTTACGTCGTGCGCCAAAGATGAGTACTGGTCCCCCCAGAAACCCAATCAGCATGAGAAGAAGGCCGCCAGTGTGCGTCTTTTGAATCCAGACGGCGCCGAACGCCAGAACTCCGAGGACGAAAGCCAGTACTCCAAGAATCATCCCGCCAATACTTATGGTCGAGGAAGTGGTGACCCGGACAGCGTCCTTCCAAAGGAGGAGCTTGGGGTGAAATTCATAGAACCCGGATCTGGGCACCTTTGAATCGACGACAAGGAGTCCTGCATCGGTCAGACCGACGAGTCGGTTGCGCCAGCGAACTCGTGCAAATTCGTGGAGAACAGGATAAAACCTGCGGCAGCTTCAAAGGCCCCGAAGAGCACGGATTCCTAGCCATTTCAACGACCTCCTGGCGGGTATCTCTTCTCCAAGATTTTCATGGTCTATCATCCTTGAGTTCTTCTTGCATCGCGTTGATCGTGCTCAAAAGGCCGGTCATCTTCTCCCGACATACGTTGTACACGATTTCTGCGTCCACGTCCTGGTAATGATGGCTGAGAATGTCCCGAATCCCCTTGGCGCCGTCCCAGTCCACTTCGGGTCGGCGTCGAAGAAGGTCGCCGCCGGTGATTGTGTCCAGATATTTCAGGCTCTCGCCAATCGCAATGAGCATCATGCAGATTCCGTCAAGCCGGTCAATTCCTTCATCGCTCGAAAGGAACTCATCGGGCGAGCCAACGCGCGCAAACCTTCGCTGGATGCGTTCCGCAAACGTCGCTATCCGCGCGAGGACATCGCGAACCAACTCTCGGTCAGGCATACACCGCTTCCCGGTCAATTCGCTCTTTCAACAATCCGTTCATCCGCATCCGATAGCGCACGATATCGACGCGGTGTCGCAACACGCGCTCGAGGAGGCTCTTAATATGCACCATAAGAAAAAGATCGGGCTTGGACAATTCCACGACCACGTCCACATCACTATCGCCCTTGGCATCGTCTCTGGCGGTGGAGCCGAAGACACCAATGCGGGTGACGCCAAACTTCAGTGCCAGCTCATTTTTGTATTGCCGTATCAAGCCGAGTGCTTCCTCTCGCCGCATGATCGTAGCGCCTTTACTTCTTCCCCTTAATCGCCGCATGCGCCGCCGCCAGCCGGGCGATCGGCACGCGGTAGGGCGAGCAGCTTACGTAGTTCAGCCCGGCCTTGAAACAGAAATCGACCGAGGCGGGGTCGCCGCCCTGCTCGCCACAGATGCCGATCTTCAGGTCGTGACGCGCGTGGCGGCCCTTCTCGACCGACATCTTGATCAACTGGCCGACGCCGGCCTGGTCGATCGTCTGGAATGGATCGGCCGCCAAGACGCCCTTCTTCAAGTAGTCGGGCAGGAAGCCGCCGATGTCGTCGCGGCTGAAACCGAACGTCATCTGCGTCAGGTCGTTGGTGCCGAAGGAGAAGAATTGCGACTTGTGGGCCATCTTGTCGGCCAGCAGGCAGGCCCGGGGGATCTCGATCATGGTGCCGTAGAGGAAGTGGACATCGACGCCCGTCTGCTCCTTCACCTCGGCGTGGACGCGATCGACGATCACGCGGGTGTCGTCAAGTTCCTTCACATCGCAAGTGACGGGCACCATGATTTCCGGCTTGGCGTCCTTGCCGTCTTTGATCAACTCGGCGGCCGACTCGAAAATGGCGCGGATTTGCATCTCGCTCACTTCGGGATAGGTGATGCCGAGGCGCACGCCGCGATGGCCCATCATGGGGTTCGTCTCGTGCAATTCTTCGCCGCGCTGTTGCACGTCGGCCAGCCGCATCTTCAGCGCCTTGGCCAATTCCAACTGCGCCGCCTTGCCCTGGGGCACGAACTCGTGCAACGGCGGATCCAGGAGGCGGATCGTGACGGGCAGGCCGTCCATCGCCTCCATCGTCGCCTTGATGTCGCGCTTGACGAAGGGGAAAAGCTCATTCACCACCGCTCGACGCTCTTCGAGCACCTTCTTCTCGGCCGCCTCCTTGGCCTTCGCCGTCTTTTGCGGTTTGGCCTTCTTGCCCAAGACCATGATCATCTTCCGCAAGATGAAGAGGGCCTCGTCAGAGCCCTTGCCGTAGAACATGTGCTCGGTGCGGAAGAGGCCGATGCCCTCGGCGCCGTAGTTGCGGGCGACGCGGGCGTCCTCCGGCGTGTCGGCATTCGTGCGGACGGCCATCGTGCGGTGCTTGTCGACGATCTTCATAAACTCCTGGAAACGCGGGTTCTCGGTGGCGTCGATCATTGCCAAGCCGCCTTGATAGACGTTGCCCTTGGTGCCGTTGAGCGTGATCACGTCGCCTTCCTTGAGCATCGTGTCGCCCGCCGCGACAGTCTTGTTCTTGAAGTCAATGTGCAGCGCACTGGCGCCGACGATACAGCATTTGCCCCAGCCGCGAGCAACCAAAGCCGCGTGGCTCGTCATGCCGCCGCGGGCGGTGAGGATGCCCTCGGCCGCGCGCATGCCTTCGACGTCCTCCGGATTCGTCTCTTCGCGGACGAGAATCACCTTCTCGCCTCGCGCCGCCCACTCGACAGCGTCGGCGGAAGTGAGCACGATCTTGCCGACGGCTCCGCCCGGTCCGGCAGGCAAGCCGGAAAGAATCGCAGTCGCGTCCTTCTCGGCGGCCGGATCGATGATCGGGTGCAAAAGTTCGTCCAACTGGGCCGGCTCGACGCGGGTGACGGCCGTGACCTCTTCGATCAACTTCTCGTGGAGCATGTCCATCGCCATGTTCAAAGCCGCGGTGCCCGTCCGCTTGCCGTTGCGGCACTGGAGCATGTAGAGCTTCTGATTCTCGATGGTGAACTCGATATCCTGCATGTCGTGGTAGTGGTGCTCCAACCGCGTACGGATGTCGTACAACTCCTTGTAGAGATGCGGCATCGCGTGTTCGAGCGACGTGAGATGCTTATTCTGCTCATTCTTGGTCGATTCATTGATGGGGCTGGGCGTGCGGATGCCGGCCACCACGTCTTCGCCCTGGGCATTGACGAGCCATTCGCCGTAGAACTTGTTTTCGCCCGTCGCCGGATTGCGGCTGAAGGCCACTCCGGTGGCCGACTCGTCGCCCATGTTGCCGAAGACCATGCTCTGCACATTGCAAGCGGTGCCCCATTCCTCGGGAATGCCCTCGATGCGACGGTAGGAAACCGCTCGCTTGCCCTGCCAGCTCTTGAACACCGCGCCGATCGCACCCCAAAGCTGCTCCATGGGATCGTCCGGGAACTCACGCTTCAGGACCTGCTTGACCTTCTTCTTGAAGTCACCGCAGAGCTTCTTGAGGTCGTCGACCGTCATGTCGGTGTCCGACTGATAGCCCTTCTCCTTCTTCAAGGCACCCATGATGTGCTCGAGCTGCATGCGGATGCCTTGTCCCTCGGCCGGCTCAATGTCCTCGGCCTTTTCCATCACCACGTCGGAGTACATCATGATCAGCCGGCGGTAGGCGTCCCAAACGAACCGCTCATTGCCCGACTTGGCGACCAGGCCGGGGATCGTGGCCGGGCAAAGGCCGACGTTCAAGACAGTCTCCATCATGCCCGGCATCGAACTGCGGGCACCGCTGCGGCTGGACAAAAGGAGGGGGTTTTCTGCGTCGCCATACTTCTTGCCCATCGCCTCTTCCGTGCGGGCGAGGGCTTTGCTGACCTCTTCTTTCAGCGAGTCCGAGAACTGCTTGCCACCCTGGAGGTAGACCGTGCAATACTCGGTGCTGATGGTGAAGCCAGCCGGGACGGGCAGCTTGAGGTGGCACATTTCCGCCAGGTTGGCCCCCTTGCCGCCCAGGCTGTTTTTCATGGTCTGATTGCCTTCAGCTCCCCAAGGGCCGAAGCTGTAAACGTATTTCGTGGCCACTTCGTCCGGCGAGTGGTGACCGGGCGTGAGAACTGCGGTGGACATGATTTCTCCTTAATGAGTTGCCGGACGGTGGAAACGTGTTAGTCTATCGGTGGTGGGCATAATCGTCAATAATCCAGATATGCCGTTGGGCTGTCGTGGCAAGTGGTCGATTCGTGATCTTCCATATCTTTAGGCGGTCAGAAAAAAATAGCGAATCTGAAGTTGTAGCAGGATTGTTGCTTGACACCACGAATCATCAAATGCCAATAGACGCAAAACCGACGCCAATACCCTATTTTCCGTTGCAGGCCGCGCTCTTCGAGGCCGGCTTGGCGGCGCTGGCCATCGGACTGGGCTGGATTTCAAGTCAATCGCCCTGGGAAGAGATCAAGGTGAATGGCTCGGCCATCGCCTTGGGGGTGGCGGCTGTGCTGCCACTCGTGGTCTTGGTGCTCATTTGCCGTCAGCTTGCCTGGGAGCCGGTGCGAACCTTGTGGCGCGTGTTGGACGAAGTCGTCGTGCCGTTGTTCCGCACATGCAATTGGATCGAGCTCGCGGCGATTTCGTTTCTCGCGGGGCTAGGCGAAGAGTTGCTTTTCCGCGGCCTGCTCCAGAACGGCATCGCCCAATGGACAGGCGACTTCCTGCCGCACACGCCGGCCGCGGCGCTGGCCGGCGATTGGATGGCGATTATTATTGTGGCGATCCTTTTCGGCGCGCTGCACGCGGTCAATGTCGCCTACGCGGTGCTGGCGGCGATCATCGGCGTCTATCTCGGCTGGCTCTATCTGGCTACCGGCAATCTGACCGTGCCGATCGTCGCGCACGGGCTGTATGATTTCGTGGCGCTGGTTTATGTGCTTGGGCGAAGTCCTAAAGCTGCGGTATGAAAAAATGAAATCGAGATAAGTAGGGTCAACTCGGGTGGTCATTCCTAACGCGAGAGGAATCTCACGCAAAGGCGCTAAGCCGCAAAGACGCAAAGGAATTCAAAGCCGGTCGTCTTTTTGCGCCTTGGCGGCTTTGCGACTTTGCGTTTAGAACCTCCTGGAATGGTTTTTAAACTGCTCGCCGCCTACCGCTCAGTTCAGCCCACCATCAAGCACCAACGTCTTTCGTTTGCCGAGTTTCTTCTCTATCACTTTCTCTCCGTAGCGAATCTTGAGCGGACTACCGAGGTCCGAAACAATCCGTGCCTCCGTCAACTTTCCTTTTTTCCAAGAAATGTCCACCGTGAATCCGCCACGGGCGCAGAGACCCTTCACGCTTCCATCCGGCCAAGCGCTGGGCAGCGCGGGCAGCAGATGGACCTCGCCCGTGTGGCTCTGCAGAAGCATCTCGGCAATGCCGGCGGTCGCGCCGAAGTTGCCGTCGATCTGGAACGGCGGATGGGCGTCGAAGAGGTTCGGATAGAGGCCGCCCTGGCCCGGTATCGAGCCGACGGGCACGAGGAGATTTCTGAGAATCTTGTAGGCGTGGTCGCCATCGAGGAAACGGGCCCAGAGGTTGACTTTCCAGCCCATGCTCCAACCGGTGGCCGCGTCGCCGCGATAGATGAGCGACTGCCGTGCGGCGTCGAATAGGCCCTCACCCCCTGCCCCTCTCCCGGAAGGAGAGGGGAGCTTGGAGTCATGCCAAGTAATGTCAGCGCCGGGGAAAATGCCCCAGAGATGCGAGACATGGCGGTGCTGATCGCGAATATTATCCTTATCCTCAAGCCATTCCTGCAACTGCCCGTGGCGGCCGATGTGGTGCGGGGCGATCTGCTTGCGGGTCTCGTCGAGCTTGGCGGCGAAATCGGCGTCGATCTTCAGTTCCCGCGCGGCGGCGGCCGTGTTGGCAAACAGGCTGCGAATGATCTCGTGGTCCATTGTCGGGCCCATGACGAGGCCGCCTTGTTCGGGCGAGTTCGAGGGCCCGCTGATCAGGTAGCCGGTGAGTGGGTCTTTGATGAGATAATCAAGAAAGAACTCCGACGCCCCTTTCATGGCCGGATAGGCCTTTTCGGCGAGGAACTTCTTATCACCCGTGAACAGGTATTGTTCCCATAGATGCTGGCAGAGCCAGGCCCCGCCACTGACCCAGATGCCGTGATTGGAGGCATTGATCGGGGCCGCGCCCCGCCAGAGATCGAAATTGTGGTGCGTGACCCAACCGCGGGCGCCGTACTGCTGCTTGGCCACTGACGCGCCGGTGTGGGTCAGGTCCATAATCGCGTCGTCCAGCGGCGTCTGGCACTCGGCCAGGTTCGTGGTCAGCGCGGGCCAGTAGTTCATTTCCGTGTTGATGTTGCAGGTGTATTTGCTGTCCCAAGGCGGGTTGAGCGAGTCGTTCCAGATGCCCTGCAAATTGGCCGGCTGCCCGCCCTCGCGGCTGCAGGAAATGAGCAGATAGCGGCCATATTGAAAGAGGAGCGCGGCCAAATCGGGATCGTTGCCATTGCGGAAGTCGCGGAGGCGGATGTTGGTTGGTTTGTCGGAGGCGGGAGTGTGGCCGAGGTCGAGAGAGACGCGATTGAAGAGCGATTTATGTTGCAATTCGTGTTCGCCCTTGAGTTCTTGGTACGTTCTGTTTCGGCTCCGCGTCAACGCGTCCTGGCAGCGGGCAGCCGGATCCGCACTGACGTCATGGTAATTCTTGAAAGTCGTCGCACATGTCAATCGTATCGTCAAGAACGTGCCGCCGATCACATGAAGTGAATCGTGCTCAACAAGGATCTTCCCGCCGCGGGTCTCGACCTTAGCAACGCAATGGAAGTGAATGCCATTTTCCTCCACTTGGCCACTGACTGTTAGAGAATCCGTTGACGCTGCAATCGAAATTTGCTTGTGAGGGCTTGTTATTCGGATTCGGCAATCGTTCTGCTCTCTACCGACCTCGACAGGATACACGGCGACGACAATAACGTTCTCTGAATGAGAGCAAAAGACTTCGCGCACGAACATGGTGTTGCGAACATTGAACATTGTCAACGCAACAGCGCGCTCAAGGCTGAGCTGCCTCTGATACCATCCTACCCGGTCGGCTATGGGAAACTCCAACCACACGTCACCCAGCGGCTGATACGCCTTCTGATGCAGCGGTTCGCTCATGAAGTCGCGGCCGGCCAGGTCTTCGGCCTCGCGCTGCCGCGATTGGGCAACTTGCATCTTCGCCCGCGCTTCGGGCGACTTCAGATCGGGATCGAGCTTGCGGGCCTCGATTTCCGCCGCGCGGCCTTCCTGCAGAAGCCGTCGGATTTCGGGTAGGTACTTGACCGCGCCCTTGTGCGCGTAGTCGTGCGGCTGGCCGGTCCAGACGGTGCCCTCGTTGAACTGGATATGTTCCGTGTTCACGCCGCCGTAGACCATCGCGCCCATGTAGCCATTGCCGACCGGCAGGGCCTCGGTCCAGGTCTTCGCCGGCCGTGTGTACCAAAGACAGAGTTTGCCGGGCGAGGTCGTCGGCTCGTTCTCGAACTTAACGTTGTCGTCCGCATGAACGGCGGCTTCAGTTTCCGCCGAGGTCGCGCTGCGTCTCCTTCCGCCGACGGCGGCATCGGCCGGAACGGCGACGAGTGAAGCGGTCAAGGTAAGAAACGTAAGAGCGGCGCACAAGCGGAGGGCAGACACGATGCGGGTCTCCAGGAAAGGCGGGGATGGACGGGAGGGTCCATTAAGCGTAGCCGCCGGGCGAGGACGTCGCAAGAGGTAGTAGGTCCCGCTTGCCGAGCGGGACTATTGCGTGTGAAACGACTGAAAGAGGCCCAAGTTCGATGTTTCTTCCTGCCGCATTGGTCCCTTCCGGCAGAAGGGACCTACGTGCCGCATAACCCAGCGACTTCACCACCGACAACATTTCTTCGTAGGTGATGAACCGGCGGCGGTGGCGGAGCTTGTAGCCGTCGATCGCGCGGGCCAGGTCGAGGGCCTCGGGCGAAAGTTCTTCATAGGAATTGGAAAACTGCCGGCGCTCAAAGGCCGGGCTGCGGTTCGATACGTCGTTCGCGCGGCGATCAACGAAGTATTCCGGGGAGGTGGCGAGTTCCTGGATCATGGTTTTACCTCAAGGAGGGACAGGTACGTCAGGCTTTCCAGCCTGACTCTGGGCGGGACCGGGATGCTGTTATTCCGGCTGATAAAGTCTAGGTTACGATGTACGTCAGGCTTTCCAGCCTGACCGTCCGTCAAGTCAGGCTGGAAAGCCTGACGTACATTTCACGTGCTATAATCCCTATATCCATTCCGTCTCGCCATTGAAGGAGTACGCCCATGCGATTTTCGCTTTGCCTAACATCGGTTTTGGCACTCCTGTTTCTGCCCGCCACCGTCCGGGCCGCCGCGCAAGGACAGGTGGTACTGGAAATCACCGGCGACACGCAACAAGGGGCCGGGATGTCGTTCCAGGAATGGGGCCGGGCGTTGGCCGACGCCGGCGTCAAAAGCACCCTCCGATCCGGACAGGACGGCGACAAGCCGGCCATCGAAGTCGGCGGCACGCCGCAGGCGCCGCTATACAAGGTCACGGGCGTCATCGGACCGGGCGACGTCCTGTTTCTGCCCGGCGCTCGCTTCCGCCGCAGCGAGAGCAAGAAGATCGCCGCTTGGCTGGACGACGTGGCCAAGCGCGGGCCGCCGGACAAGCGAGAAAGAGTTTCCGCCTTCGGCCTCACCGGCAGCCAGTTGGAGAAGGTCAACACGGACCTCGGCAAAACGGTCGGCTTTGCTACGCGGGGCATCTCGCGAGCGGACGCGGTTCGCAAAATCACCGGGCAACTCGGGCTTTCGCTCACGATCGACGGCACGCTGAGCGATGGTGACGACAAGATTGACGAGGACCTGTCGAGCCTTTCGTGCGGCACGGCGCTGGCTTGCATCCTGCGTCCGATCGGCTATTGCATGGTGCCGCACGAATCGGGCGATACGCTCGCCTACACGGTGAGGAAAGCCGACTTGGACAAGGAAATATGGCCGATCGGCTGGCCGGCGGAAAATGGCCCAAAAGTCCTGCCGGGCATTTATGAGTTTCACAATGTCAACATTTCCAACGTGCCCGCGGCAAAGGTTCTGGCGGCGATCGGCAAGCAGCTAGGCGTGCCGGTGCTTTACGACCACAACGCCATGGCGCGGTACGGCATCGAACTGGAGAAAACTTCCCTCTCGCATCCGCAGGCCCGCACGACTTACAGCGTGGCCCTGCGAAGGATGCTTGGGAAGGTCGGGCTGAAGTTCGAGCTCCGCGTCGACGAGGCCGGCAAGCCGTTTTTGTGGGTGAGTACGATGAAGCCGGTTTAGATTAGCGAATCCAACTCCTCCACCATCTCGCCAAACTGCATGAGCGCCCCATCCACGGCGGCCGGCTGTTCCATATCGACGCCGGCGTCGCGAAGCAGATCCAACGGATCTTTCGAGCAGCCGCCTTTGAGGAAGTTCAGGTAGTCGTTCAGTTCCTTCTGTCCGCCGCCGGTGACGCGCGCGGCGAGGCTGATGGCGGCCGACATGCCGGTGGCGTACTTGTAGACATAAAACGCGTTGTAGAAGTGCGGGATCCGCAGACATTCGAGGCTCAATTCGTCGTCGATGGCGAAGTCCGGACCAAAGTAAAGCTTGAGCAACCCGCCGTAGATTTCGCGGAGCCGCTCCAGCGTGAGCGGCTCGCCCGACTCGGCCGAATGATGGGCAAGCTTCTCGAACTCGGCGAACATCGTCTGGCGGAAGATGGTCGCCCGCATGGCATCCAACTGGCGGTTGATGAGGAACGCCCGTTCCTGGTCGTTCGCCGCGTTTTTCAAGAGGTATTTGCTCAAGAGCTGTTCATTGAACGTGCTGGCAACCTCGGCGACGAAGATCACATAATGGTAGTAGGCAAACGGCTGATGCCGGGCGGAATGCCAACTGTGCATCGAATGGCCCGCCTCGTGCGTAAGCGTGAATACGTGGTCCAACACGTCGGCTTGATAGTTCATCAAAATGAACGGATCGCTGTCGAACGTGCCCGAGCTGAAGGCTCCGCTTTGCTTATTGCGGTTTTCGTAGCGATCGCACCAGCGGCCGCGGAGACCTTTCTCCAAGGTCGCGCAGTATTCGCTGCCGAGCGGCTCGAGCGAGCGGACCACGACCTCCACGGCTTCGTCCCAAGATGCGCCTGCGCTGCAAGTCGGCGAGGATCGGCACGTAGGTGTCGTAGTGGTGAATGTCGTCGAGCTTCATCTTCCGCCGCCGCACGTCGTAGTAGCGGTAGAGTGAGGGCAGATGTCGATGGACCGACTCGATGAGGTTATCGTAAACCGCCAACGGCACCTGATCGGGAAACAAAGCCCCCTCCAAAGCGCTTTTATAGTTCCGCGCCTTGGCGTAATAAATATCGCCCTGCATCGAGCCGGCCAGCGATGCGGCCAGCGTGTGGGAATGGTCCGAGTACTCGCGATAGTATTGCTGGAAGGCCCCGCGGCGGACCGCGCGGTCAGGCACGTGCAGTAGCGCGCTGAAGGTGGCGTGGCTCAGCTCAACGACCTGTCCCTCGTGGTTCGTGATATTGCCGAACTTCAGATCGGCGTCGTTGAGTTGACGAAAGACCTGGTTCGCCGCTTGCGCCATTTCGGTCTGCATGGCTAGCAGGTTTTCTTCCTTGGGGCCGAGCGTGTGCGGTTTGTAACGCAGAACGCGCTGGAGGATGAGCCGATAGGGCTCGATGATGGACGATTTCAGGAAGGCATCCATTGTAGCGGCGGGAATGGCCAGAATCTCCGGGCGGATAAAGCTCGCCGCCTGCGCCGCTCGGCTGCCGACGTTCATGTAACGGCCTTGCATCCGCTGGTACCGGCTCTCGCCGACGTCCTCGGCCGTTTTCAGAAAAGCATAATTGCCCAGCGCCTCCGCAGTGCGATCGAGATCGAGATCGAATTGCAGGCAAGCGGCGAGCGATTCGGCGCTCTCGCCCAGCTTGCCTTGAAAGGCGGCGTATCCGCCGATGCGACCCTCCCAGGCGGTGAAGGCGGCTTCCCAGGCATCATCCGATGGAAAGAGACTCGATAGGTCCCAGGTGTCGGCGGAATTGACTTCGCTGCGGGCGGGGAGTTGTTTGATTTCAGGCATGGAGAGATTGTGACAAGACGATTCGATGTGGTCAAGGACAGCGACTCGATACCCGACTATTCGTCAGTCATTTGTGCTCAAACCAGACCAATAGTCCGATTTCCCCAAGCATCAGCACGAGTTCGCCAAGCAGGATCACGATGATCCATATCTCCAGCTTGGCCTCCGCGCGGAAGTTGCCGTATTCCATGAGGCGGTCGTTGGCCAGCTCGTAGGTGTCTTCGTAGACTTCCAGCCGCTCATCCACGGCTTTGAGGCGGTCCTGGACCTCGCACTGCACGAGCAGTTCGCTTACGAGCCGCCGCCCTGCGCCGGGCAGCGTGATAGATGGCTTTTCCAACGGCCGCTCCACGCGCGAGTAGCGTATCCGCCGCTCGGTTATCGTGCAGGTCCGCTCGTGGACGTGGCGGAGGCGCACGTAGTGATTGCTTATTGACTGCGGCCGTCGTCAGCGGGACGTCGTGAGCGAGGATTTCGGCGTCGGCGTGGAGTTCGTGCTCCAACTTGCGGAGCTCACTTTCAAAGTACGAGAAGTCGGCCAACGCCAGCAGCGTCTCATGCATGCGGTCGGCCGCGCCCTGCATCATCGCGCGGCCGGGCCGCCAAAGGACCCGATCGCTCCGCATGAGAATTTCGACCGTAGGTTCGGCCGTGGGAACGTCGGGCTTGGCCATCCACTGCTCGCCGCGCTTCTGTTCGTCGAAAGCGGTGGTTGAACCGCCCGGCAGAAAGAGGAAATGGAAGCGATCGAGGTCCTCGCGCTCGGGCGGCCAATGCGGCGGCCGCAGCCTATCGAGTCCTACCGATTCCAAATACGCATATCGAGGCCGTGAGTAAGGATCAGTGAACTCCCGCAACATCGATTGGCCTACCGGCACATGCTCCACAAAGTGGACACAGTAGAGTTGCGGCGCGTCAGATGGCGGTGGATCGGTCGCAGGCATACGTCATTCCGTGCCGCCAGTATATCAGCCCGCCGGCTTGATGGGGAACTTGGCGTAAGGCGGCTCGATGTCCTCGATGTTGGGCGGCGGAATGAAATCGACGCCGTCTTCCAGCACCGGTCCCGGCTGCGAGAGCAGAAACTGCGTTTCCTTGCAGAGGCAAAACGCCGCCTTGAGAAACTCGGGGTTCACATGTTCAAGCCAGGCAAGACCAAGTCGGTCCTGGATCGTGCGGGCGATGTCTTCGTCGCGCCATTCGGCAGGCCGCGCCCAGTCGCTCGCCAGCAAAAAACCCCAGCAACCGAGAAACGACGGGAATATGTACGCGATAGCTGTGGACTTCCGGGAAAACCGTCCGCAACGTTCGCGAAAGGGCAACGTGCGGCTTGTCGTCCATAAAGGAAAACTCCAGCCCCTGGACGACGACGATCGCATCGGGCCGCAGACGGCGGCGAAGCGTATCGTAGAACTGCCGTGTATAAAGGGCCTGCGCCGGACCGTTGTCCAGCATGTCCACGACATCGACGATGACCACGTCGTAGCGGCCGTCGTCCTCCTCGACGAACTTTCGCCCATCGCCGTAAATCATGCGGACCCGACGGTCTTCAAATGCCCCGCGATGCCAGTGGAATAGATGCTCGCGGCAAAGTTCCACGACCTGCCGGTCGAGATCCACCATCGTGACCGAATTAACTGAAGCGTGGACAAGCACTTCGCGGAGCGTCGCGCCTTCGCCGCCGCCGATGATCAGCACGTCCCGTGGGTTCGGATGGCGAAGCATGGCCGGCTGCACGAGCATTTCGTGATACAGCGATTCGTCGTCCTCCGAGCTTTGAATCGAACCATCCAGGAAGAGCGCCCGGCCGTAGTTGAACGTGTCGGCGATCATCACGTCCTGGAACGCGCTCTTGCCCGAGTAGACGATTTTTTGTAAAGCGAACGAGAAGATGTCGAATGGATCAGTCTTCTCCAGGAAAGTCACGGCGTTGCGGCCCGCATCCGCAGGCAATGGGTCCTCATAATACCGGTTTGGCGGCAGCGGCGGCAACTCGTAAGGCCGGGACTTGACCGGCAGCGCGGGGACCAGTTTACCGTCGCTGTTGACGACCATTAGCGGTTCGCCGGACGGTCCGGCGGAACGAGCCGAGGACGCGGGAGGAGTCGTATCGGGCATTCGCAGCTTCCTCCGCGTTCAGAAGTCGGACGGCGGCGGCTATGAAATCGATCTTGCTGGATGCCGCTGTGGCGTATCCAAGTAGTCGCATTGCTCTCGGCAGGGCGAAGATAAGATCGCAGCACGGCGTCAAACTCCTCGGCCCGACAGTCCAAGCCGCACGTGAAAAGGTCAACGAAGCACGAATTGTGCTCAGGATAGGTATGGATGCTGGCATGGCTCTCTGAGAGCAGCATCACGATCGTCATTCCGTCGGGCGGAAAAACATGCCGTGCGGAGTTGAGGAGCGTAGCCCCACTGGCCTCCACCGCCTGTTGCATGGCCTCCTCCAAGGCATCTAGGTCCCGCAAAGCATCGGGATCACAGCCGACATAGCTGGCCATCAAGTGCCGGCCGACGAATTCGAAGTCGGTAGAGGCATCGTTGCAGGAGCCACATTCTTCTGTGGCGGCAATTCGTGGCATGGCGGCAAGGTTCATTCGTTTTTAATATCCGTTCTGCTCTTCGCTCGCTAGGCGGTTTTCTTGCTCTTTGCCACCAAAGGCGCCGGTTCAGCGAACCGCCATTTCCTCGAACGAATTGAACGTCGCAGTGTTACGGGAGGATCGAAATACGTGTATTGCCTTAATTATTTACTAACCCCAAAAAAGGCCGCCAGTTACGGCGGATTATTTCAATTTCGGCAAGATTTGCCGCAGAGACATATCCAATGGCCAAACAACTATAGCCATGAGAGTGGTATGCGATGGCGAAAGCAGGGTAAACTACTATGGACGCGAAGCCTCCGGACGGTGCGTAACGATCCGGAGCGTTGTTACGAGGCTGCGTCGTCTCGCGTATCACCCGCTCAGGTCGAGCATGTTGCCGCTTTGGCCGGTAGGGTCTTTGCTTCGGGCATCCTGGGAAGGAACGCCCTCTTCCGCCTGTTGACTTTGGGGATTGCGAAGCCGCCAGAGTTGCCGGCCATCGGCATCGCGGTCGGCCGTCTGGTGGTCGTCACCATCGGCCTGCCCGACGCCGGCGGCGAGTTCGGCCTTTTCCTCGCTCTGAACGCGGAGGTCTCGGGCGCTCGTTTCCTGCTGGCCGCGGTCCACGTCCGAGCCGCGAAGCTGCGCGAGCGACGTGCCCGCCACGCTGCCTCCGATATTGGAAAGTAATCCGATGCTCATGGGGATGGCTCCTCGGTACTCCTCACGCTCCGCCGTGAGGTATTGCATCACGGCGGAGCGTGATGAGTACCTACTTTTGCTCCTGCAAGTTCTTCAGCGCCTGGTTAACGCCGGGAAATGCGTCGCGGATGATTTGGGGATCTTGGATATTGCCTGTGACGCGGATCTGCATGATTTGCTGGCTCACGCCGCCAAACAGGTTGCGGACTATCGGCACGCCGGCGTCGCCGCGGCCAAGGGTTGTGGCGAAGGCCATTCGCATATCGCCTTGGAAGTTCATCTCGCCCTTGCCCGACAGGCTGATGGCGTCGCCATTAAAGTCTAGCTTGCTGAAATAAAGGTGCTCGCCCTGAATGTGGAAAATACTGTCGCAATTGCTGAATGCATTGGGGTCGGGCGGCTTAAAACTGAGGAATTTCAGTAGGGAAACCATCGCCGGCAGTTCATAGATATTCGCATTGCGGAGCCCCAAAGTGCCGTCGCCATTTAAAGCGGTACGGTTGTGGCCGGAGCCCTTTAATTGCACCGTGCCATAAACGCGTCCCACGAGGTTTCGGTCCTTTCCCGTCAGGTCGCGATCGCAGGCCTTCAAGTCGGCATCCGCAAGCCGAGCCTGGACTCCAAATTGCGGCTGTTCGCCGAAGGAGGCCCATCCGTCTCCGTAAATAGTGCCGCCAAGGATTTTTGCGACGATGGGCCGCTGCGGAGCGGGCTGCTGTCCCTTTGCCAAAGCTTGATTGTCTTGCGCGGCGACCCACGATCCGAATAGCGCCTTTTGCTCGTCGATCCAGAAGGGTCCCATGACCTGCGTAAAAAAGATGTCGTGGCAGGTCATGTCTTCGATGTCCAACTCGCCGCGCATCTGGAAGCGTGTCCCATCGGACCAGCCGTTGACCCGAATCGTGCCGTTGATGTTCTCCAACCGCGGGCCGCAATCCAGCCCCACTCTGGTCAAGTCCAGCGCGACGTCTTTCCATTGCAAAATGGTCGGCTCCGCCGGCTTGCCACTATGCGAGACGACGACGTTGCCTTTCACGCTGATCGGACCCGTGGCGTTCAGCTCGCCAAGGTTTTTCTTGAGCTGCGGCGGCAAGATTTGCATGAATTGCCGATCCAGCCGCAAGCGATCGACGACAAGGCGATCGAGTTGAAGCTGCCAACCGCCGTCGGGATGGAAGCTGCATGAACCGTTGCAGGCGAGCTTCACCGGACCGTGCCATGCATTGAAATGCTCGAAAGTTATGCCTCCGCTGCCGTAAGTAAACACGCCTTGCACGTTTTCCAGGCTGTATGGGAACTGTGCTGGTTCGAGCGAACTTCCGCTCCGCGGCTCGGCGCGGACCGTCACATCCCAGAGGTTGTCGCTGCACCGACAATGCACAGTAGACGTGAGGTCGATAATGCCGCGCGGATTCAGCAGCGCCCAGACCTGGCGCATGCCGGCGGGCAAGGCATCGCGCAGTTCGCCTTCCAACGGCACGTTGCCGGCGGCAAGCCGAAGAGTCAGTTCGCCGCCTTTCGGCGAGCAGGTAAAGGTTCCATCGCCGGTGACGCGGCTCGTACCGTTGCAGCCTTCCAGGTTCCAGAATCGCCAATTGCCGTCGTACATCTCCAGTTGACCGTTGATTTCGGAGATGGCAAAGGGAAACTGCTTGTAGCGGAGGGCGCAGCGATTGCATGTCGCACGCAAGTGCTTGTGCATTGGACCGCCGGCAACATCTTTTGATAGTTCCAGATTGGCCGCGACCGTGCCCCGCAAGTCGAGCGACTGCGCGAGCGGCTGCACGTCACAAGGTATCGCTTCGAGCAGTTTGTTGTCTAGCGGCAGCGCGTCACAATTGACGCGCAGCCAGCCGGTCGGTTCGACAAACAGGTTTCGGATCTCGCCCCGCAGGCCGATCAACTGCTTCTCGCTATAAGCGACGATTCCGAGTGTCAAACGGTCGTCTTTGAGTTCCAACGTGCCGCTGCCGTGATCGAGCCGATAGGGAAAGGCCGTGTGCGTGAAAGAGACGTTCTGGCAATTGATCCGCACCAACGGTCGCCAGGCGCGGCCGTCGCAATGAAGTTGAATGCCCGCGTCAATCACGCCATCCGGTTGAATTTTTTGCCAAAGCTCCTGGAGCTTGGATGCGTACGAATATCGATCACCGAGGATCGCATAGAGCTGGGCATCTAAAGGCATCTGTCGAATGTCGCAATCCACATCCATAGTGCTCCCTGTGGCCAGGCCACCGCTGCACGAAAGTGACAGAGTGGCTTGATCGCTGCGCGCCCCAAAATCGCGAACACAAAAACCTCGATTGTCAACGTGGACCGCGGCATGAATTTCGGTCAACGGATGCGGCAGGCGGGGATCCTCGATCCGCCCATGCGACAACTGGCCATTGACGTCGAACTTCCACTTCTCCGCCGCCGCCGGATCATAGCTCACGCGGAATTGGGCCTCAGTCTCTCCCCGCAGCGAGCTTAACCAGGCGAGATTGCAGCCATTGGCGTCGGGCAGTGCATTGCGCATTTCGGGCGAGATTTCCAGGCCTTCGATCTTGCCGAAAAGCTCGACCGTCGGCCGGTCGATATCGAGATCGCCTTCAAACGAAACCTGGCGAAAGTAATCGCCGCTGGCGGTACCCTGGATGTGGCGGCGGCGAGTCCGTCGCTCCCCTCTCCCGCCGGGAGAGGGGCCGGGGGTGAGGGCGGCGTCCTTCCCGTTGAGGTCAGCAGAAGCGGGACCGTCCCCTTCTCTACCGTCGGGAGACGGAATCGGCGAAAGCGTAAAGTTCACGTCGCGGAGGGTGCAGGAGCAGGCGGGCGACTTCGTCGGGTCGAAGATTTCGATCGTGCCGTTTTCCACGCGGATTTCCGGCGATGCACCGTTGGAGAGCCGCGGCATCGGCAGCAATCGCGCGGCGCTCCAAGTCCCGTCGCGGCGGCGCGTCATCCGCAGCGTCGGCCGGCGGAGGATTACCTGCGTTGCCCGCGGCTCGCCGCTCATCAGGTCCGACAGATCGGTGGGACAAGCGACAAAACACTCGTCGTAGCTCAGAAGCTCCGGGCACGGCCCTTCCGCCGCCGGATCGACGATCGACAGTCCGCGGACGGAGATTCCCTCTCCCTTCATCAGCACGGCGGAGCGGATTTTGATTTGCAGATCGGGGTACTGCTTGGCAAATAAATCTTCGAAGCGGCGACGGATTTCGTTGTCCATGCGGTGATAGAAATACGGAACCAACAGCGCAGCTCCGATCACGCAGGCGATCAGGCCCCACTTGAACCAGCACCAACAGAAGTTGATTAGGCGGGTCACCGGGCGGACTCTTGACTAACGTAGGGTGGAACAAGATCGCGCAGCGATCGCAGGTCCACCATTCGTTACCCCGATCGCAATGTCGCGCAACAATGTCGCACGATGCCGATAAAAATAGGCGCGTATACTACTCGTCGCGGGGAGCGCGGGTCAGAGAAGGAAATCGCGGTAATTTAGGCAACGTGGCCACGCTGCCGCAACCTACGGCAACGCCAATCCGTTCGGAAGGGATTTGGGCCGTTCAGAACGTCGCCGCTTCTTCATCGGCAATCGGATCATGAATATGCACCGCCTTATAACCGCCGCGCGAGCGGAAATAGACGATGAGAATGATGTAACCGCAGAGCATGATGGCGGGGAACATCGCCATCTTGCCGAGGGCGGCGAACTTGCTCGCGGCCTTGGCCTTTTGGATTGCATCTTGATCGTCTTTGCTCGTGACTGCCGCTTCTTTGTTCGGATCAATCGCGCGGTATTCACCAAGTAGATAGGACTTCTGCTCGGTCACGGCCTGTGCAATTCGAGGATTGTTTGCTTCCAGCAATTTCGTGGCGGTCGAATCCTGCAAATACCCGATGAACGGCATGCCCAAAATTCCCACGGCCAACATGCCGATTCCACCCATTGCGTTGAGCGTTAGCGCGCCGCCTTTTGGGCATTGTTCGCTGGTAATGCCCAGCGTGGTCGGCCAGAAGAAGGATTTGCCAAACGCATAAAGGGTCGCCGCGGCGAAGATTGCGATGACACCCAGTGCCCCGGCTTGTGAAAGCGCGAGAAGTCCGAGAATCGCCAAGACCGCACAACTAGCCAACAATCCCAGCGGCGAAAGCTTATGTACGATCGGCCCCGCGCTAAACCGCAGTACCATCATTATTGCAGAGGTGTAAACGAGTACCCAGCCGGCGTGATGATGCGCTGCTGCCATCGGCGCCTCCATGAGCGAACTGATCCAACTGTCCGTGCCAAGCTCTGTCGTAGCTAGCGGCATCATGATCAGAATCAAGAACGCCAACAGAGGCCTGCCAAAAGACTTTGTCACGCCGCCGAAGATGAGCACCACGCCGATCGTCAGCGCCCACGTCGTCAGAAAAATCGGATCGTGCCAATGGGAATAGCCCGGATCGATGGGGTTCAACATGGGAGAAGCCGGCAGCAGCGAGCGCACCGTCTCGCCCAATTGGGCAAACACGAGCCCGAATCCGACGAACGCTCCGAACATTCCAAGTTCCTTGAGCATGTCGACGTAGCTGACGCCGGCCTGTTCGCGTTCGCTCTTGGGAAATCTCAGTCCAACGAGCATAAGGAATGAAATGACAGCAGGAACGAGGATCATGCCCAGGATGGGGCGCCAATCGATATGCTTTGTCGGATCGGGGTCCAAGGCGATCGTGCATAGGCCACCGACAACGAGGCCGGCCGGCCAGCCCGCATGGAGCATGTTGAGCCATTTGGTCTTTTCTTTGCTGAATAGCGTGGCCACGACCGGATTGGCAAAGGCCTCGACCGTGCCGTTTCCGAGCCCCAAGATGACGCTGCCGAAGTAGAGCAGATAGAAACCTTTAGTCCGCCCGGCAGCCAGTGCATCGCCAGTCACGCCATCAATGGCGCTATAGGCAGCGATCGCCATGCCGGTATATGCAACGTAGCAAACAAATGAAAACAACATTGCCGTCTTATAGCCGATACGGTCAATGATGAGGCTGAAGAGAATAATGCTCACGCCGAACGGCCAGATTCCCGCGCCTATGAGTTCGCCCGTTTGTACTTCGTTAAGACGGAAATCTGTGCCGAAGTGGCCGCCGCACAAAATCATCCGGCTGATGAAGGCGTACGCGGTTGTTAGAATGGCTACGAAACAGCCCCAGAAGAGAATCTTATCGTGGCGATTGGTCATGATGGCCCTTGAGAAGATCGATTCCAAAACCCAGGTACAAGCCGGCAATGCTAGTTGATGGTAGCGGGATTAGACGCAAATGTAAATAGGCCCAGTTTGCCGTTCTCCGCGGCAAACAGGGCCAAATTCCACCTTGCCTGGCACATGGAACCCCGGCCCGCACCGGCTTCAATCGTCACGTCGCAACGTCCGGCAGCGGCGAATATATACTTCGCGCGGGACGAATCGAATCGAAGCCCGACGCGCAAGCGAGTGGGAAAAACGGCCCCTCTCGCTTGCGCTTCGGGCTTCGATTGTCCGCTGCAGAAACGAATCACTTCAACCGGAGAACAGTATAGTGGTATAATTGGTAAATGGAGATCTCCTACTTTGCGAGGATCGATTAATGGCAACTGCCGACGCACTTGACTTGAGCCTGCTCTACGAGCGCGACGAGACCGCTTGGCTGGAAGCGATGTCAGCCTTGGCGGCTGAGGGCCGTCTCGCGGAAATGGACTTTCACAACCTTACGCGCATACCTGGCAGACATGGCGCGACGCGATCGACGAGAGGTTTTCAGCCGGTTAGTAGTGCTCCTTTCTCATATCTTGAAATGGGAGCATCAGCCCGATCGGCGCACTACCTCGTGGAGCAACACGATTCTGGAGCAAAGAAGCGAGCTGAGTCAGATATTTGAGAGCGGCACGCTGCGTAATCATGCAGAGGCTGTGCTGTCAAAGGCTTATGCGGAAGCCAGGCGGCGATCAGCTGCCCAAACCAAACTGCCACCGAACGCCTTTCCGGTCATTGATCCAAGGGGTCTTGATCAGTTTTTGACCGAGCCGGATGTCGTGCCGGGGGACGACAATACGTGAGCTGCTACTTCCGATACTTTTGATAAGCGGCCACGGCCAGTGTATCGCAGCGTTCGTTTTCGGCGTGGCCCTGGTGGCCGCGAATGTGAGTGAACTTGATCGTATGCTGCGCCGCCAAGGCATCAAGTTCGCGCCAGAGGTCTTCGTTCTTGATTTCCTTGAGTTTGCCGCCTTCGCGGCGCTTCCAGCCATTGAGCTTCCACTTGGGCATCCATTCGGCGAGGCCCTTGAGCGGCGTAGACACTATCGCTGACGACTTCTACGTGGGTGGGCCGCTTGAGCACTTCCAGGCCGCGGATTACGGCCGTCAGTTCCATGCGGTTGTTGGTCGTATCGGGTTCGCCGCCGGAAGATTCGAGCTCCTTGCCCGTGGCGGGGTGGCGAAGAATGAACGCCCAGCCGCCCGGACCGGGATTGCCGCTGCATGCGCCGTCGGTGAAAAGCTGGACTTCGCCGTCTATTTTCTGCCCATCCGTCATGTGGCACTGGCGTTCAATCGACTTCGATGCAATTCGTCACAGTTAGCCCGCTCGGCACGGTCATCGCCGCATGTTGGGCGAGCTGCTTGTGATAGTAGCTGGAGCACGAACCGTGGAGAAAAACGCCGCCGTCCTCAACCACAACGGCCAACTGGGCGATTCCGCCGCACGTTTGCTCCTGGACAGCCCTTTCAATCGAGGCCGAAAGCGCTTCGGCCTCCGCCAACGACTGGGGGACAACGATCAAAAGCTCCGGCGACACGCCTCGCCCGTCCTGTAGATCGTTCATGGGATCCTCCCTTGATTGCTTTGACGGGACGTTCGTCAGTTTTCGCCCGCGAGATCCGATCTCGTTCCCGTACCGCGCACCCCGGATTGTCCGGCAACCTTAAATCTACGCACGGTTCGGAATATGTCAATGTGAGAATTCGGTTTTTCACATGGTAACATACGCATCGGAAATACCTACCCGTATGAGGGGTCTACAGTGACTTGCCCTGGCGGGCAGAGGCGGTCGGCGGCCCTAATTGACCTGAAAACTTCAAAACTTGAGGTGAAAATCCCTTGACAGCTTTGCTGCCATCGGCACAATTGAAGACTAGAGGGCAATGTGTGTGGTGGAAGTGGGCCGTGCTTGCTGTTACCGCACAGTTGCGATAGTATGAGTCGGCGTTCGGGCGATTGGTTTCCAGAATCTCTTCATTCAATCGGCCTTGATTCGCTCTGAGGTGGGGCGGACGGGCAAACCTGGTGAATTCTTTAAAGGAGCTGCCATGAAGCGGCGCGCGTTTACACTTGTTGAACTCCTCGTTGTGATTGCGATCATCGGCATATTGATCGGGCTGTTGTTGCCCGCCATCAACTCCGCGAGAGAGGCCGGAAGGCGCTTGCAATGCCGCAACAACTTGAAGCAAATGGGCTTGGGGTGCTTGAATCATATCAGCACGCACGGCACCTATCCGACGGGCGGCTGGGGATGGTCCTGGGTCGGGGACCCGAATCGTGGATATAAGGACGCTCAGCCCGGCGGCTGGTGCTACAACATCTTGCCGTTTATCGAGTTCAACTCCTTGCACGAGTTGGGCTCGAACGGAACATCGGGCAGCGCGCAGCAAATGCTGGGCGCTATGCAGCGCGTACATACGCCGGTGCCAACGTTCCATTGCCCTACGCGCCGGCCGGCCAAGCTATATGACAAGCCGTCGGATGGAACGTTTATCGCCCACAACGCGCAGAACAACGACGCCAACAACAACGTGGCCACGCGCTGCGATTACGCGGCGTGTAGCGCTTCCCAAGGAGGCCCCGAGTTCAACGGTGGACCGGCTTCCTATACCGACGCGAAAACTTTTGCGTTTCCCAACTGCAATGATATAAAAGTAAATGGCCAGCCCAATCCTCAGTACCAGTCCGGCATCTGTTTTACTCGTTCGCTCGTAACTCCGGCCCAGGTAACGCGCGGGCAGGCGCATACCATAATGATCGGCGAGAAATCGGCAGACCCGCAGCATTACCTTGACGGATTGGACCCCGGCGACAACGAGTCGATTTATGTCGGGCAGGACAACGACATCTATCGCACCACCGTGAACACGCCGCTGCAAGACGTGCCGGGCGTCCTCAGCTACGGCAATTTCGGCAGCGCGCACACGGCTGGCGCCCATATATGCTACGGCGACGGCTCGGTCCACCTCATTCGCTACAACGTCAACCCGATCATTTGGACCGCTTGGGGCGACCGTAATTCGCGCCAACTCGGTGACATCTCGGACGAGCGCTGAGTAATCGGTCCGCTCAATAGCTCAATTCAAAAAACACTCCGCCTGTCGAGATGCCGAGGGCGTCCACCGCTACTTCCTGGCCGAGTTCGGTGGCCGTGTTGTACTTGGCCGGAATCTCGCCGCCTTTGGTGATCTCCACGCGGTAAAAACCAGGGCATAAGCCGAGGGCGGAATGTCCCTTTGCCCCCTGCGGCAATATCTTGGCGTAACCCCTGGCGTCCGTTGTTCCGACGCCGAGCGGCAATTCCTTGCCTAAAAAGTCTTCCGGCACGAACTTCACTTCCGCGCCGGCGATCGGTTCCGAGCTTCCTTTGCGCTTGACAAGGCACATGACGTTGATGAGGCCGGTACCGCGCTTCTTCCATTCGTTTATTCGCGCATCGATCTCCTCGGCGGTGATCTTCGCGCTTTGTAGTTGGCTATCGGATGGTACCGGCTGGCGACGACTGACTAACTTCTTGATCGTCGCCACGGCCGCCCGAAGGCCAGGCGCCTTGGCCAATTCCTGATAATCCAGCGAGCCGTCTTTATTGGCGTCGTACTTGGCAATCGCGCGGTCTCCGGCGCCGGAAGGAATTTCCGGCGGGCGGACCATCGCCGGTCCGCAGCCTGACGCGGAAATCGCGATTAGCGCAAGTACAACAAGTCCAGAATGGAATCGTATTGGCGTCTGCATCGAAGACTCTTTCAATTAGGGGAACTTCACTTCCCGGTCGTCGGCATCCCAGTATTGAAAAATGAGATGTTCCGGGCCGGCATGTTCGTCGCTTACGACCTGCACATTCATATTGCCTTCATCCTCTAACCGGGCCAGTTCGTGCCGTTTGCGGTTGTTGAGATAATCAGCCACCGCCGGGGCCACGCTCACCGTCACCCGGACGATCGAAGGTTTCTGCGCGATCACGATCAGCGCTCGCACGACATCGATGCCCATGCTCTCGGGCGTCTTCACCACGGCCGAGCCGCGGCAGCAAGGGCAGTCCTGGTAGGCGCTCCGCTTCAAGCTGGGACGAACGCGCTGTCGCGTCATCTCGACCAATCCGAAAGGGCTGGTGCGAAGGATCTTAGTCCGCGCACGGTCGCGGCGGACCGAGTCGCGCAATGCCCGCTCCACGCTGCGGCGGTGCCGCTCCTTGTGCATGTCGATGAAGTCGTTCACGATCACGCCGCCCAAGTCGCGGAGCCGCAATTGCCGGGCGATCTCTTTGGCCGCGTGAAGATTCATCTGGTAGGCCGTTTCCTCGGCATCGCCCTCGGCGCGAAAGTTGCCGCTGTTGACGTCGATCGCCACGAGGGCTTCGGTCTGGTCGATGACGATCGAGCCGCCCGACTTCAGCGGGACCGTGCGGGCGTGGATCTTCGCGATTTCCTGGTCGAGCCGATGTTTGAAGAATAACGGCTCCTTGCCTTCATAAAGCTGCAAGTGGTTGACGTAGCGCGGCATCACCAGTTGCAGGAACTCGCGAGCCCGCTCGTAGGCCGCGGACTCGTCGATGTAAATCGTATCCACCTCCTCCGTGAAGATGTCGCGGATGGTGCGGATGATCATGTCGCTTTCCTGGTAGATGTCCACCGGGGCCGGCAGCTTCTTGATCCGCCGCACGATGACCTTCCAGAGCCGCAGCAAATAGGCCAGGTCGCGGGAAAGCTCACGGCGGGAGCGGTCGGATCCGGCCGTGCGGACGATGAAACCGATCCCCTTGGGCGGGTTCAGCTCGAGCATGATGTCGCGGAGCCTGCGGCGGACGTCCTCGTCCTCGATCTTTCGAGAAACTCCGATGCGGCCGAGCGCCGGCATGAGCACCAGGTAGCGGCCGGGAATGCTGATATAGGTGGAAAGCGTCGGCCCCTTGGAGCCGATGCCTTCCTTGATCACCTGCACGAGAATCTCATCGCCGCGACGGAGGATCTCCTGGATGGGCGGCTTGAAGCGCGGCCGGCCGCCGGTGCGGAAGTTGCCGCTTCGGGCCACCCCGCACCGGCGGCGCCGGGTCATCGAAATCGGTGTCGTCGGGCTCGTCGAACTCTTCGCGGCCGCCGCCGCGCTGTCCGCGTCGATCGCCGGGAGGGCCCAGCGGCTTGTCGGGATCGAATCCGCCTTGGACGAAGTACTGCGGCTCGACGTCGCTGATGTGCAGGAAGCCGTTGCGGCCGACGCCGAAATCGACGAACGCCGCCTGAATGCTCGGCTCCAGGTTGACGACAACTCCCTTGTAGATGTTGCCCACGTAGCTGTCTTGGCCGGTGCGCTCGACATAGAGCTCCTCCAGGACGCCGTCCTCCACGATCGCGATCCGGCATTCCTCCGGTTGCGCGACGTTAATCAACATTTCTTGTTTCATGGTTCCTCTTGTTGCGACGCTCCGCGGTGTAACGCTTTGCTTGGACGATCTGCGTCCGCATTACATGGCCGCGGAGCGGCCGTAAGTGCATTCCCACGCGGAGCGTGGGAACGAGATGTGTTGGTTTATCCTTCGCCTCCCAACCCCGGGATGCGATTCTTCAATTCCTCACGCAGGTAATTCGTAATATCTCTAGCGTTTTCCATGGTCGTTACGCGCTCCACGACCGCTCGACACTCGGCCAGGGTCACGCGACGACAAATATTCTTAATCTCCGGCAGGGCGGCGGGCGAAACACTGAAATGCCGCAAGCCCATGCCCAGCAGGAGCATCGTGTAGGCCGGATTGCCGCTCATCTGCCCGCACATCGTGATCGGGATCGGTTTTTTGTCGGCGGCCTCGATCGACATGGCGATCAGCCGCAGTACGGCCGGCTCGGCCGCGTTGTACAAGCCGACAACATCCTTGTTGCTTCGGTCGACCGCCAAGGTGTACTGGATCAAGTCGTTCGTACCGATGCTGAGGAAATCAACCTCGTGTACGAAGCGGTCGATCATCATCACCGCGGCGGGCACCTCGACCATCATTCCGACCGAAATGTCGCGATTGTAGGGGATGCCATGCTCGTCGAAATCCTCCATGATGTCCGCCAGCACCATCTTGGCCTGGCGGAGCTCCAGCAAAGTGGAAATCAGCGGGAACATGACTTGGAGATTGCCCAGCACACTGGCGCGAAGGATGGCCCGCAACTGCGTGCGGAACATCGGCAAGTGCCGCAGGGCCAGTCGGATGCTCCGCAATCCCAGACAAGGATTGCGCTCGTCCTCGGGCGGCGGCAAGTGCGGCAGCTTGTCGGCCCCCAGGTCGAACGTCCGCACCGTCACCGGCCGCTTTCCCATCGCCGCGACGACCTGCGCATAGGCCTTGTAGTGGACCTCCTCGGTGGGCTCGGTCTCTGCGCCAAGATAAAGGAATTCGGTGCGATAGAGGCCGATGCCGTCGGCGCCCCGCTCGGCGCAGTGGTTTACTTCGTATGGGAACTCGATATTGCCATAGAGGCTGATCGCCACGCCATCGGCCGTTACCGCGGGCAGGTCGCGAAGGGCCTCCAGACGAACCGCGGCCGTGCGGTTCGTCTCAACTTCCTGCCGGTAGCGGCTCAGCGTCTCCTCGTCCGGCTGGACGATCACCACGCCCTTGTCGCCGTCGATAATGACCAATTCACCTCCGGAAACGTCGGCCAGGAACGGACCCGTGCCCACAACCGCCGGGATTTCCAAAGCTTCGGCCACGATAGCGGTATGGCTGCCCGGCCCGCCGACTTCCGTGACGAAGCCGCGGACGAACTGCCGGTCGAGATTGGCCGTTTCGCTGGGAGTGAGATTGTGAGCGAGCACCAGGACGGGCGATGTGAGGTGCGCGATCCCTTCGCGGCGGCGGCCCAACAAGTGCCGGAGCAACCGCTTCTCGATATCGAAGATGTCCACCGCGCGTTCCGCCAGGTGCGCGCTTTCCAGCCGCTGGAAGACCTGCGCATAGCGCCGCAGGATGCGGCTCACGGCATATTCGGGCGAGTAATGCCGGTTGCGGATCATGTCCTCCAGCTCGCCCCGCAGCCGGGCATCGTGGAGCATTTGCAGATGGGCCTCGAAGATGGCGGCGTACTTCTCGCCCAGCTCCTTGGCAATCGCCTCGCGGTGGCCGGAAATCTCCGTCGATGCGGCCGCGATGGCTTTTTCCAGCCGCTCTAGCTCGTCGTCCACCGCATCGTGCGCCACGAACCGACGAGGAATGCGAAATCCCTCGTTGTCCATGACCAGCGCTTCGCCGATGGCGATGCCGGGCGAAACGGCGATTCCTTGTAGCTTGTGCATCCGTCTTGTGTCTTCCGTAGGATGGACCTCCGAGTCCGTCCCGGCATTTTTTGGACGGACCCGGAGGTCCATTTTACGTTGTATTACGTATTATTCTTCGTCGAACTTCCGCAGGAAAAGCTGCTCCACTGCATCAACGGCCTGCTGCGCGTCGTCGCCCGATCCTTCCAGCGACAACTCCTCGCCTTGCGCCGCTCCAAGCGTCATCATCTGCAGCACGTCCGTCGCGTCGACCTCTTGCGTCCCCTTGGTGATTGTGATCCGCGCCTTGAACTTGCGTGCCTCGGTAACAACCAATACGGCCGCCCGCGCGTGCAATCCCGCGCGGTTGGCCACGACAATAGTTCGTTTCAGAGCGGGCTCGGGCATGGGCGCCTCGGCACTGCGGGCGGGCGGAAAAGCGCGGCGGTTGGCACGCAACGTCCGCCGCCGCGCGCCTTACGATCCAAATTGATGGTTATCGGCCTCGTCCAGGAGCGTGGCAATCTCTTGCGGCGCTTTCGCCTGCTTGAGAAAGCGGCAAAAGGTGTCGTCGCGGAGTTGCCGCGAAATGTTCTCCAAAGCGCGAAGGTGGTCGCCGGGCCGGTCAGGCGGCGAAATCAACAGGAAAAACAAGTGGACCGTTTCGCCGTCGAGGCTGGCAAAGTCGACCCCCGTCGCGCTCACTGCCACCGTGCCGACCAGGCGATCGACGCTGGGGTGCTTGGTGTGCGGCACGGCGACGCCGCGGCCGATGCCCGTGCTGCCCAATTCTTCGCGCTTCAAAATGGCTTTGACGATGCTCTCAAACTCGTCCGCACTGACCCGTTTGGCGTCCACCAGCGACTGGACCATCTCACGGATGGCCCCCTGCTTGTCGGCCGCCGACATGCTCCCGCGAATCGCTTCGCGGCAGATAAAGTCGGAAAACTTCATGCACCAATCTCCCTTCGGTTGCCTATCGAGTAGGCGCTAGCTGTTATGAGCCGCTCTCCGTGTCCGCCGGGGCTTCCTCGTCCTCGGAGTCTTCCGGGGGCAGGGTCTCGCCCACCTGACGATGTCCTCCGGCGCGGTGGCGGTCTTGAATCTTGGTCTTGTATTTGCGCAACTGTTGTTCCATTTTTTCCACGACCTCGTCCACTGCCGCCATCAATTCCGTGGAATGGCAGACGGCGACAAAGTCGTGCTTATGGTCTGCCGAGACGCGAAGATCGACGTTTGGCGAATCGCGGTGTTCGAGGTCCACCGTGGCGTCGATCGACGACAGGCGGTCGTAGTAGCGAGGCAGTTTCTCCAGTTTCTCTTGGATCTTGGCCTGTGTCTCGTCGCTGAGATGCCCATGCCGCGCGGAAATCTTGATCTGCACAGAGTAAGCTCCTTTGAGTGTAAGCTCCTTCAAGTCGTCGCTAACGTGCGCAACTAATGCCAATGGCGCTCGTGCCCCTACTGCCCCACGTATGTGGGGGGCTTGTGAACGGAATCAAACGGTCGATTGTAACAAATCGCCCGATGTGAGACAAATGCAGTCGGCAAATGGCCTTTCGTCGTACGGCTCGCCACCCATCTCAGTGTAGCCTTTTGCCCGTCGCGGATAAGGGGGAGGGCGAAAGACGAGAGCGACGAAACGAAATTGTTGACGTTCAACTGAGGGAGTGCAATAATAGGGGCGTTATGAGTGTCGAAGAACTTCAAACTGCGGTTTCCGATCTTCACAAGGAGGAGTTGGAGCGGTTTTCTCGTTGGTTTGAGGAATACTTGGCCGACCGCTGGGACGACCAGATCGAGGCGGACATCCTGGCCGGACGACTTGACTCCGCGGGCCGACGCGCCGACGAGGACTTCCAAGCCGGTCGTTGTACGCCGCTGCCGTGAGCCATTTCGCCACGCCGGAATTCTGGTTTCATTATCGCCGTTTGGCGGCAGGGATCCGTGTGTCTGCGGACCGCTGCTTTCAACTCTTACGGATGGACCCGCGGCATCCGTCGTTGCGATTCAAGAAGGTCGGTGAGTCTTGGTCCGCGCATGTCAATCTGCGCGTTCGGGCGCTTCCGAGAGAACGGCCCGACGGCTTGGTTTGGTTCTGGATTGGCAGCCACGACCGCTATCAGGAGCTTCTAGGGCGCGGGTGACCACGATGCTCATTTCCAATTTCCTGATCGCACGCATGAGCGACTCCAACAACAAATCGTCTGCCTTCGACCGCCGCCAGATGCTGGCCGCCCTATTGGGCGTGCCAGCGCTGTTGGGCGGTTGTCGAAGTGCGAGCAAGCCGCCGCAGCTCGAGGGACGAATCGTGGGTCAGTCGCAGTCGCTGGGCCATCGCCTTTGGGATAAAGAGCGGCCTAGCCCGGCGGACGACGCCTGGGAGCGCAGTGGTGTGGTCATCGTCGGCGGCGGCATCGCCGGCCTGGCCGCGGCCTGGCGGCTGCGAAAAGCTGGCTTTCACGACTTCACGCTCATCGAAATGGAACCACAGCCGGGCGGCACGTCCACCAGCGGTAAGTCGGAGGTCAGCGCGTTTCCTTGGGCCGCGCATTACGTGCCCGTGCCGATGAAGGAGAACACGGCTCTCGTCGCACTCTTCGACGAAATGGGAGTTCTCGAAGGCCGCGACGCCGAGGGCGAGCCGATCGTCGCCGAGCAATTCCTCTGCCGCGATCCGCAGGAACGTGTTTTCTACAAGGGCCGCTGGTACGAAGGGCTTTATCTTTACGCCGGTGCGACGGCTGACGATCTGGCACAGCTTCATGCGTTCCAGGCCGAAATGGACCGCTGGGCCGGCTGGCGCGACGGCCGCGGCCGCCGGGCGTTCGCATTGCCGGTCGCTGCCGGTTCCGACGACGCGGAAGTCACGGCGCTAGACAAGATCAGCATGAATCAATGGCTCGATCTCCACGGCTGGACCTCGCCGCGGCTTCGGTGGCTCGTCGACTACTGCTGCCGCGACGACTACGGCTCGAAGTGCGACCAGACAAGCGCTTGGGCGGGTGTCTTCTACTTCGCCGCGCGAATCCGCCGGCCCGGCATGAAATCGCAGCCTCTGATCACCTGGCCCGAAGGCAACGGCCGTATCGTCTCACACTTTTACGAGCGAATCAAAGAACGTGTCCGCTTTGGCTGGCTCGTGGCGGAGCTCGTTCCAAAGGAAGACGGAGTCGATGTCGTTATGCTCGACGCCTCGGGCGACCACGTTCGCGGACTGCACGCCGATCACGTCATCTTCGCCGCGCCGCAATTCATCGCGAAGAACGTCGTCCGCGACTATCGCAGCGCGCCGCCAAAACACATCGACGAGTTCCAGTACGTGCCGTGGATAGTTGCAAACCTATTCCTCCGCGATCGCCCCAGCGGCCTTGGGTTTCCGCTAGCCTGGGACAACGTGCTCTACGAAAGCCCTTCGCTGGGCTACGTGGTGGCGACGCATCAGTCCGGCTTGGACTACGGACCAACCGTGCTCACGTATTACCATGCTTTCGCAAGCGATGCACCGTCGAAATCGCGGCAGGAGCTATTGAATATGAATTGGGACGAATGTGCAATGCTAGCACTGACCGACCTGGAGAGAGCGCATCCGGAACTTGAAACTCTCGTACAACGATTGGATATCATGCGGTGGGGTCATGCAATGATACGTCCGCGGCCGGGCTTCATTTGGGGCGACGCCCGTCGCAAGGCCGCGCAGCAATATCGCGGCATTCACTTCGCTCATACCGATTTGAGCGGCGTAGCCCTGATGGAAGAAGCGTTCTATCATGGCCTTCGCGCCGCCGAGGAGGTATTGGCTTCCCGGTGCATAAAGTTTCGCTCGATGCTCGGATGAAGCCTGTCTTTGCTTGACATCAGCCCTCATATCTGTAAAATTGACGCCGGTCGGGCAATTCACTTCCTCTCTTCTCGTCAACGAAAGACTCGTTCTTTGGGAGGTCTGCATGTCGCGGCGTCAGGTAGGACTTGTAACGCGTTCTGGTCACCGTTTTTCAACTCATAAGAGAGCGCGAAACTGCACGGGCGCGGTTTGCGGAGTCGGCGTGCGCAAGCTGCGGATCGAATCGTTGGAAAACCGCCGGCTGTTGTCGGTGGCGCCTTGGGTCGCCGGCCCGAGCTTGCCGACGGCCACCACGGCGGCCGCCGCGATAGACTACGGCAGCGCGGTTGATCTTTTTGGCGGTTATCACGGCACGCAAGCGACGTCCGCCGTTCTTCAACTGGCCTACGGCGCGTCGGCCTGGACCACGACCACGTCGCTTAATTCAAGTCGCGCCGCCGGCGGTGCGGGCGAGACCGGTTTCACTCCAAACAACAATGGCGATTCCACTACCGACATCTTCAACTTCGGCGGCGTGAGCCAAGGGCAAGTAACCAACTCGACATCCAACTACACCAATGAATCGACTTTCGCGCCGATGTCCACCGCGCGGTCGTTTTTTGCTTACGCTGCCGCGCCGGGCAACACCGGCTCTGCTACCGCCGAATATCTTTACGCCATTGGCGGCTTGAACGGCTCGAACCAGGCTCTGCGAAGCGTGGAACGCTACGACGCCACCTCGAACACTTGGACGACCATGACCCCATTGCCGCTGCCCTCTGGCCAGGGGTTATCGCACACGACGGCCGCCTATGACGGCGCGGGACACATCTTCGTCTTCGGCGGCAAGAACTCCAGCGGCACTCCGGTGAACACGGTCTACCGCTACACCATCGCCACCGATAGCTGGGACACCGCCACCCCAATCCCTGCGGCAATGAGCGATTCGAGCGCTCTGTACGCGGCGTATGGCCTGACGTATCTCATCGGCGGCCGCACCGCCCAGGGTGCGGTGGCCGCGGTATGGAACTTCGATCCGGTGCTGACGACCGTGCAGAACGGAGTCGCCACGCCGGGCGTGTGGACCGCCGACGCGTCGCTGCCCTCCGCCGTTTATGACGCGGCCACGGTGATCGATGCGGACGGAAACATCGACGTCATCGGCGGAACTAATGCCGCCGGATCGGCCGTGACAAACGTCTGGACCACACCCGTCGGAACACCACCGAATGGGTTGCCTGCTTATCCGACTTTGACCCTCCAGCAAAGCGGTACTTACTACAGCGCGGATACTTTCTCCTACGACGGCACGGCGCATCCCGGCGTCGCATTCGCCTATGGGCCCGATGGCACTACGACCATCGACGGCTCGTTTACTTTCCTTTACAACGGTTCGACCGCGCTGCCCACAAACGCCGGCACGTATCAGTTGCTGGTCCACTTCACGAGCAACGATCCGGGCTACGTGGACGCTTATCTCGTCGGCCAGCTTGAGATCGATCCGGCGATCCCGACGATCAATGCCACCGGCGGAGGAACATTCCCCTACGACGCCCAACCGCACCCGATATCGGCCACGGAAGTTGGCATCGACGGCGTCACACCGGTCGCCGGCAGTTTCACCTATACCTATAACGGCTCGTCGACGGTGCCGCTCGCTCCGGGAACCTACAGTGCCGTCGCCACGTTCAACACCAACGATCCGAACTACTACAGTTGGTCCGACCCGCAGCAGTACTCGGGAAACACGATAACGGTCACGATTCCCGATCCGACGATTCCCACGAACTTTGTTTCCACGCCGGCTTCGACCACGACTACCACTCTCTATTGGAACGCGGCCTGGGAGCCCGACGCGAATCTCACGCCCGCGAGTTCCTATACGATCACTGAAAAAATCGTAACACCAAACGGTGGCGGAAAGGGCAGCCACGGCAGCACGACAACCTACCAGACATTTGCCAGCGGCATCACCTCAACGAGCTATACGTTCACTGTGCCCTCCGGCAATCGCTCGTTTGCGGTGAGTTCGGTCGACGGCAATGACGTCGCCTCGCCAAAGACGACCTACATTTATCCCCAGGTGGCGACTCCACCTAGCAGTACGGGCTACACTCTCTACACGAACGGCGTGTACACCCCCAACACCCCTTCGGCCGAAGCCCATGCAACAACCCAGTACAGGATCGTTTACTCCTGCAACCCCGCTCCGAGCATAACGATGCTTAGCGGGCCGCCGACGATGTCGTTCGATTCGACGACCGACACCATCACCTACTCGCCAACGGAGAGCGAAGTCGGCACCGCCACAGCCACGTTCCAGGCAACCAACCTCGCGGGCACGGCAACCACGGTATTGACGTTCAATGTACTAGAGCATCCGATAATTGTCGTTACCGGTGGAACGTTCAATTTCGGGCCGTTCGATCCAAGTTTCGGCCCGTCGCAACATCCGGCCACGGCCGCGGCCTATGCGACGGACGGCGTCACGCCGTTGAACGGCTCGATTACCATCGCCTACACCGCCGTACCGCCGGCCATCCCGCCATACCAGGCGGCCCCGTATGACGTGGGAACCTACCTGGTTACCGCTACCTTTACCAGCCGCGATCCCGGCTATGGCAACGCGACGGCGACGACGACGATTGTCATCAATCCAATCGCGCCGACGATCGTCATCGACAGCGGCCCTTTCGGTAATACCGGCGCTCCGCAGGCTGCGACCGCGACGGCCATCAACATCGACGGCGTGACTCCCGTTCCCGGCGTGTTCAGCTTAACTTACAACGGCTCGCCGACCGTGCCGAGCTTGCCGGGCACTTATGCCGTCGTAGCCAATTTTACAGTCGATAGCGCCATCCACGATTACACCAGCGCCACCGCAACGGGCACGATGACTATTCTGCCCAACGGCGCGGTGACGATCCAGTCGGGCACGATTCAAGGCGGCATCCAAGGCCCCGTGAGCGTCGTCAAGACCGGTCCTGGCACGGCCACGCTGGGCGGTCCCAACAGCTATACCGGCGGGACCTATATCTCCGGCGGAACGTTGATCGTAACCGACCCGACTGCGCTGCCGGACGGAAGCTCGCTCACGGTTGGATGGGTTGCGGCGTTCCAGCCGGCGCTCGCGCCAATTCTCGCGGCGGCAATTCCATCGAACCCGCCTGAGCCCAGCGGGATGTCTTCGGCCGCGACGACGGCCACCGCCCAACTTGACGTGAGCGTTCACGACGCCGCGTTGCTGGTGCAATTGACCGTGAATAATCGATCCGCGGCATCGCTGTTCATCCCGCTTTCGTCCATCGGCGTTACGGGTTCCTCATCCGATCGTGACCACGACATGGCCCTCCTGCTGCACATGTCGCTGACCCTGTAGGGCTGCGCGAGCGGCCTTCCGGCTGACGATGGTCCCATTGATCTAGCTTCCGCTGCCGAGTAAACTGGCCTTTGGAAAGGCGCAGGCGGCTTATTTTCGGGCCGCGGCGAGTATCGCTCGGAAGCTCCACATGAATAGTCTGCCCGTACATTGGTCCGAAGGGCTCTTTCTGCAGCCCCAGCATTTCCAGGCGGCGGAGCGGTCTTGGACCGAGACGTTGCAGACTTCCGAGCTTTGGGACCACCATTACGGGCACGGCGTCCGCCGGCTGGAGTTGAGCGCTGACGCTATCGCCAATTACCAGTTCCAGGTCAATGTCTGCCACGCCAGAATGAAGGATGGCACGCTCGTGGCCCTCGATCCGGGCCAGGAACTGGACCGCCTCGACCTGAAAGAAGCTTTCGCGCGGGAGGCTGCGGTAAAGGTCTATCTGGCCGTTCCGAAGCTGAAGATCGGTGCGGCCAATGTCCGCACGGATGGGCAATCAACCAAATCTCGGTACGTGGAAGTCGTGCAATCAGTGCAGGACGAGAGTACGGGCGGCAGCGACCAGGAGCTGCGCTTCCGCATGCTAGACGCGCGGCTCATGCTCTCCACGCAGGACATGGCCGGCTATGAAGTATTGCCGCTGGCCCAAGTCCAGCGGGCGACGGAAAATGAAGCCGCCCCACGCATCGACGACAGTTATTTCCCGCCCATGCTGGCCATCGATGCCTGGCCGCCGCTGGGCCGCGACGTGGTCCGCGCGATTTACGACATCCTGGGCAAAAAGATCGAAGTCTTGAGCGAGCAGGTCATCAACCGCGGCATCACGCTCGTGAGCCAGGAACCGGGCGACCTCGACCGCCTCTTCATGCTCAACGAGTTGAACGCGTCCTACTCGGTGCTCACGGTGCTCGCCTTCGCCGGCGGCATCCATCCCATCACGGCTTACGCCGAACTGTGCCGGCTGGTCGGCCGCCTCTCGATTTTCAGTTCTGAGCGGCGTCCGCCCGACATTCCGCGCTACGATCACGACGACCTGGCGACGATCTTCCACAAGATCAAGGACTGGATCGTGCTCCTGCTGGGCCGCGTCCGCGACTACGAGTACGAACAGCGGTTCTTCGTCGGCGAGGGCAAGGGCATGCGCGTGACGTTGGAGTCGAAATGGCTGGGCAGCGACTGGCAGTGGTTCATCGGCGTGCTTTACGGCAACTTGAGCGAGCAGGATTGCTTGGCGCTCTTGCGGCCCGGCGCGCTCAATTGGAAGCTCGGCAGCTCGCGGCAGGTCGATTCGCTCTATCAGTTCGGCGCCGAGGGCCTGCACATTCGGCCGCTCTCGCAAGCCCCACGGGCTTTGCCGCCGCGGCGCGATTGGCTTTACTTTGAAGTCAGCCGGGACAACGTCGCCTGGCGCGACGTGTTGGAAACACAGACGCTTGCCATGCGGCTCACCGATAGCCTGATCGTCAACCGCGACAAGCTGCAAGGCGAGCGGAACATCGTTGTTACGGTGGGCGGCAAGCACGTCAATTTGCAGTTCGCGCTGTTTGCCGTGCCGCACCCCGGAGGCGCTGAATAAATGACACCCGAAATTCAGCGCCGCCGTCGATCTCGTGTTTCAGCACATGCTCGATCTCTTGGAGCGGATCGGCAACGGCGAGAATCCCTCGCCGCAGGAAGAGCGGGTGCGAATCCGCAGCCGACTCGATCATGCCGAGGCACAGCTCGGCCGCACTCCGGACTGGCAACTGGCCAAGTACGCCCTGGTGGCCTGGATCGACGAGATGCTGATTGGCGACGCCCCCTGGCGCGACCGCGACTGGTGGAACGAGAACAAGCTGGAATGGGAAATCTTCCAGACGAACTCCCGCTACGATCTCTTCTACAAGAAGGCCAAGGAGGCCTTCGCCTTGCCGCAGAAGGACGCCCTGGAGACCTTCTATGTCTGCGTGGTGCTTGGCTTCCGCGGCCTCTATCGCGATCCGACGGCAGCCTCGATGGCATCCGAAGCGCTGCAAATCCCGCGCGACCTTCAAACCTGGACTCGGGAAACGGCGATGGCAATCCGCCTCGGCATGGGCCGCCCGCCGATCTCCGAGACGAACACGCCGCTCACTGGTGCCCCGCCGCTCAATGGCCCGCAGATGCTCGTCTGGGGCTCGTTCTTCGCGCTGGTGCTGGCGGTGGTCGTGGCAATTGTCTATTGGCTGCTGATTTATAATCCGACGCCGTCGTAACACTGTTGTGGTCGTTGGGCTTAGTTTTGACTAACTGAGAATCCATGTCCCCGCGCAATCGTTCTGTCGTTTGGGTAAACAAGTGGACAGGCTGCCCCAAAATCAAAGGCACGCTTGAGATATCCAAATCGCGCCACGGGGTTTTTATCGGTGGAGATCCCGAAGCACTCCGCTCCTTCGCAAATCTTCTCACTTGGCTGGCGGATGTCGATCAGGACTCGCTCCCTACGCAACCGGATGGCGAGCGCTACCACGTTCATCTTTATGCAAACCTTTCAAAGGAATTCAATTCGCTCACGCCGTTTTCGGCTGAAACTGAAGTGTGTAGACTAGACGCCAAAGGCACCGGCGAATTCCCTGAGCGATATCGCAACAAGGCTAAGAAGCGAGCCGCTTCCGCAAAGGCCGGCAAAGTAAGGCGCAAACCCGCGAAGCAACGGCGAATTCGTAAATCAGCAATGTAGCGAGGCATGACTCAGTATGTTCCAATTTGGAACATACTGCCGACTTCAGCAAAAAACATTCCACCAAGTACTGCGCCGAATTCGTCTCAGATTTCGATCGCGAGGTCAAACGCTTGGAAGGCAACCAATCGTGATCGGTCGGAAACTTTCGCTCGCGCAGCTCTCGCTCTTCTCCGGCAATCTGGCCACATGCATCTCGGCCGGGTTGGACATTCCCAGAAGCCTCTTGACGTGCCAACGCTCCGCGCCAAGTCCCCTACTGCGAGAAATCCTGACGGCTGCCGCCAAGCGAGCGGCCGGCGGAATGAGTCTCTTCGATGCCCTCAAGCCGCACGAGCGCTCGTTTCCCGCCTTCTTTCTGCCCGCGGTGCGCTGCGGCGAAGAGGCAGGGCGGTTGGACGAGACGCTGCTCTACCTTGAAAGTCATTGCCGCCTGCTCGTCGAGCCGATGCGGATCATGCGCAATATGTGGTTCGCGCCGCTCTGCCTGCTTTTGGCCGACACGGTTATCTGCACCGCCGCGTATTGCTTCATAGCGCCGCGCGCGATGACGATCGCCTACATCCTCGACCGGCTGAAGTTCTACGCCATCCTGGCCGCCGCCGTGGCGGCTGTGGTCTACGTGCCACCGCTCCGCTTGCTGGCTGAGAGCCTAAAGCTCTTCGTGCCCGTTATCGGACCTGCCGAGCGCGAATTGACGATGAACCGGTTCTTTCATGCGATGAACGTCCTCTATTCGACCGGCGGTCGCCGCGTCGAGGAAATGATCCGTCTGGCCGCCGACTCTGCCGAGAACTTAGCGCTCCGCGCCGATTTCCTTCGCGCGGCGGAGCGCATCGAATCCGGCCACTCGATCGCCGAGGCGTTTTCGGCCGTCGCCTGCGTGCCCCTCGGATACCGGGCGACCATCGTGGCGGGCGAGGAGGCGGGGAAGCTGGAGGCGGCGTTCGATTCGATCTGCAGCGAAAGCGGTGAAGCGGTCATCTCGCTGCTGGCCGGTTTCCAGCCGCTATTCCTTCGCGTAGTCGCTGGAGTAGTGGTTTTCTCCATCGTGGTGACGTTTTTGAGTCTCTCGGCACTGCTGCGTTAGAGCCGAATTGGTTTTCGTCCAATGCGCACCAACCCGTCCATAGGGTGGTTCGACAAGCCGTTTCCAAGAACTATTCCCCAGCGGCGAATTGCATTAGAATGAATCACGTTTCCAATCGGCTTGTCGGAGGTCTACCCATGTACTCACTCTTCGCACAACAGACAGCAGAACCGCGATGGCTGGAAGTTTTCAGCCATCCAGAAACTCTCGTCCTTCTCGTTCCGATCGTCTTCATCTTGATGTTCGGCATCGTCGCGATCCTTAAGACGCTGATCCGCCACCGAGAACGGATGGCAATGATTGAGCGCGGAATGAATCCCCACTTTCCGCCCAATCCCGTCCATCAGCCCGAAGCCGGCGGCCCACACGAAAACCTGTAGTAGGGGCGAACAATTCGCAACTCCGACAAGACGTCGTCGACTGCCGCCGACTGCATTCGCGTACACGGCGCGCGGACGCACAATTTACAAAACGTCAATATCGCGCTGCCGCGCGATCGGCTGGTCGTGCTCACCGGGCCGAGTGGATCCGGGAAGAGTTCGTTGGCCTTCGACACGATCTTCGCCGAGGGGCAGCGGCAATATATCGAAAGCCTTTCGCCCTACGCGCGGCAGTTCCTCAATCAGCTCGAACGGCCGGACGTTGATCTGATCGAAGGGCTTGAGCCGACGATCTCGATCGACCAGCGGGCCGGCAGTCATAATCCTCGCAGCACGGTCGCTACGGTCACCGAGATCTACGACTATCTGCGGCTGCTTTTCGCCCGGCTGGGCGAGTCGAGCTGCCACCAGTGCGGCATGGCGATCCGCCCGCAATCGCCGGAGCAAATCATCGAGTCGATTCTGGCCCAACCAGCCGGTACGCGGATAATGATCCTTGCGCCGGTCGTCCGCGGCCGCAAGGGACAACATCGCGAGGCGCTCGAGGAGATTCGCAAGGCCGGGTTCGTGCGAGCGAGGATCGACGGCGAACTGCTGGAAGTCAACGAGCCGCCCGAACTTTCGCCGAAGAAAGCTCACACGATCGAAGCTGTCGTCGATCGAATCGTGATCCGCGAAGGGGTCGAGCCGCGGCTTGCCGAATCGGTCCGCCTCGCTCTTCGCCACGGCGATGGCCTGGTGGTGGCAAGCTCCGAGACTAAAGGCAAAACCGGCCAGACCGCGTGGCGCGACGAATTATTCAGCACGCTCTATTCCTGCCCGAACTGCGGCATCAGCTTTGAAGAGATCGAGCCGCGGACGTTCAGTTTTAACAGCCCATATGGCGCGTGCCCGCGCTGCGAAGGGCTCGGCGTGGTAGATACTCGTTCCCACGCTCCGCGTGGGAACGCACTTGGCCGACGCTCCGCGTCGCCGCCACGTAGTGGGGCTGACTCAGCCGCGTCCCACGAATTGCCGCGGAGCGGCCGCAAAGCACGTGACGACGCAAAGCGTCGTCACGAGGAGCGTGAGGATCGCGAGACTTGCCCCGATTGTCACGGCTCGCGGCTGCGTCCGGAGGCTCGCGCGGTGCGAATCGCGGGCAAGGCAATCCACGAAGTGACAGCGGCAAACGTCCTTGCGGCCGAGGCGTTCTTCCGCTCGCTGCAATTCCCGGATGACCGCCGCCCGATCGCCGATCCGATCACGAGCGAAATTCTTTCGCGGCTGGAATTTCTCAACCAGGTCGGCCTGGGCTATCTCACGCTCGACCGCCCGGCGGAAAGCCTTAGTGGCGGCGAGCTGCAGCGCGTGCGGCTGGCCAGCGGGCTAGGCTCAGGGCTGGTCGGCGTCTGCTACGTGCTCGATGAACCTTCGATCGGCCTCCACCCGCGCGATAACGAGCGACTGATCGAGGCCCTGGAGAGCCTGCGCGACCGCGGCAATACGGTGCTCGTCGTCGAGCACGATGAAGCCGTCATGCGCCGCGCCGAATGGCTGGTTGATCTTGGCCCAGGCGCTGGGCGAAACGGCGGCCGGATCGTCGCCGAGGGCACGCCGGCGGAAGTCGCCGCCAATCCCGAGTCGCTCACCGGCCGCTATCTGGCCGGCACGGACAAGATCGCCGTGCCGGCGGAGCGACGCAGCGTGGCAATAACCCGCGCGATTACGCTGGAAGGTGCGACGACGAACAATCTCAAAAATGTCACCGCAAAATTCCCGCTCTCCGCACTCATTTGCATGACCGGCGTAAGCGGTTCCGGCAAAAGCTCGCTCCTGAACGACACGCTCGCCCCCGCATTATTCCGAAAACTGAACGGCTCCGGGCCCAAAGCAGGACCGCACACTTCGCTTCGCGGCGCGAGCCAGATCGACAAGCTGATCGATATCGACCAGTCGCCCATCGGCCGCTCGCCGCGGAGCAACCCCGCGACCTACACGGGCATTTTCGACGAAATACGAAAAGTCTTCGCCACCACCCGCGATGCCCGCTCGCGGGGCTACCGCGCGAGCCGCTTCAGCTTCAACAACAAGGGCGGCCGCTGCGAGGAGTGCCGGGGCCAGGGGCATAAGCGGATCGAGATGAACTTCTTGCCAGACCTTTACGTGACCTGCCCGGTCTGCGAAGGCAAGCGGTTCAACCGTCAGACGCTGGAAATCCGTTATCGCGGCCTCTCGATCGCCGACGTGCTTGAGCTTGCCGTGGACGAGGCAGCCGAGTTTTTCGAGAACCACCCAGTGATCGCTCGGTTGCTCGCCAGTCTCCGCGAAGTGGGCCTCGGCTACGTGACGCTCGGCCAGTCATCGCTCACCTTGAGCGGCGGCGAGGCCCAGCGGATCAAGTTAGCGACCGAGTTGGGCCGCGTCGATACGGGCAAGACGTTCTACATTCTCGACGAGCCTACGACCGGCCTGCACTTCGACGACATCGAGAAGCTGCTCGCCGTCTTGGGCCGCCTCGTCGATCTGGGCAACACGGTCGTGGTCATCGAGCACAACCTCGACGTGATGAAAACGGCCGACTGGATCATCGACCTCGGCCCCGAAGGCGGCGACGGCGGCGGCCAGATAATCGTCGCCGGCACACCGGAGGAGGTGGCGATGATGGAAGAGAACTTCACGGGAGAATTTCTGCGGGAGGCGCTTGGCCGGCAAGCAAGGTAGCCGAAATCGGTTACTGGGTTAGTGTCCCCAACCTATGGCAATTGGGCAATCCGCGTCTGCCCAACAAGCCGAATTCCCATTTTCCCACCGCCCGCCGACCGGAATTCGGCGCCGACAATCATGCTGCGGTGCCAGCCGTCTGCATCGGGTTCTCGCAGTTGAAATTCCGACTGGCCGCGCTCAAAAACCTCAGGAGTCTTGGAATCGCGCTGGATGATCCACACCTCTTTCACCCCGACCTTCCAATAGAAACCCAGCTTTTCGTAGGCTTCATCTTCAGGGCTGTGAATTTCAACCACGACTTCCGGCCCGCCGTTGAAGTACTCGTTCTTGTCGATGTGGAAGCGGTTCGGCGTCAACAGCACGAGGTCGGGGATGCGATAGTCGTCGGTCCACTTGGCGCTGGCCGGGTCGGCGACGTTGATTTGGGGATAGACGCGGCAACCATTCGGCTCCGCCCAATTCTGTTCGAGCCACATAGCCAATTTGAACTCAAAACTTTGGTGCTCGCGATTGGGGCTCGGCGCCATGTGCAATATCCCTGCCCAGACTTCATCCCATTGATCGGCATCGCTTCGATGCCGCCACTCGAGGATATGGCCTGGAACACTCGCAAAAACGGCTTTCATCGGTCGGTCCTTAATCGATTATTATAGCCTCTGGCCGCGGACAATTCCCAATTCGTAGACAATTCCGACTTGCAAAGCGCGGAAAATGGGGAAGACTTTTACATTGCGAAGGACAGCAAGCGATGGTAGCCAACTCCCCCCACTTCAATCTAATCGCGCACATCGACCGCAGCGGACGCAGCGGACAATGGCAATTCGCTTTGCGCAGCCAGGACGGTACGCAACGCTTCGAGGCTCACGACGCTGAACGAGACCTCTCCGTTGAGCGCCTCGACCTGTTGACCGTCGTTCGGGCGCTCGAGTCGCTTGATCAACCATCGCGGGTGACGCTGGTGGAATGTAGCGATTATGTCTGGACGGGCATCCACTACGGCCTCGCGGAATGGCGCGGCAGCGACTGGCGATGGGAATTTTTCGGGCAGATGGTGCCCGTGAAGAATGCAGACCTCTGGCAGCGGCTCGATCGAGCACTCCAATTCCACGACGTGGAGTGCCGCCGCCGCCGTTTTGACCCGCCGCACGGCGCTGGAGTCCCGGCTTCAGCCGGCTCTGCTCAGAAAAGCCGTCTAAAGGCGAAACTCCGCCTTTCGGAAGGGGGGGTTCGCGATAGGCTGTCCAATTGGGTAAAATATGCGGCATGGATAGTTCCCGTCCGGGCGGGTCGCCGCTTTCGGGCGGCGAGTCAATCGCTATGGAGTTGGACAAGCGATCGCGCTTCGGCGCGAGGATTCGTCCACCGCCAAGCGGTCCCGGGCATGAACACAAACGGCTGAACGCCGACACAAGGAGGATCTTGTGCGTACGAACGTGAGCTTGGAGAGCATCCACCAACTAATCGTGGGTAAACACGAAAACCCATTTGAGCTCCTAGGGCCTCACGTGGTTGATGACGCGGGGCGGCAGGCGCTGGCAGTTCGGGCGTTCCTGCCCCAATCGTCTCAAGCCTGGGTAGTCGGTGCGTCGCCGAGCGAGACGGCGCGGCCGATGCGGCGGATTCATCCGGCGGGGCTGTTCGAGGCAATTTGCCCTTGTGGGCCTAATGCGGAGAAGTCGCGCTATCAACTTCGCGTGACTGATGAGGAAGGTATGAAAACGACAATCCACGATCCTTATGCTTTTCCTCAACTCTTGACCGAGTATGACCTGTACTTGCTCAACGAAGGACGGCACTGGCAAAGCTACGAACGAATGGGCGCACACCTGCGCACGATCGACGGCGTGGATGGCGTCAATTTCGCCGTCTGGGCGCCGAACGCCACGGGCGTGAGCATCGTTGGCGACTTCAACAACTGGGACTCCCGCCGGCACCCCATGCGCAAGCACATCCCCAGCGGCTTCTGGGAACTGTTCGTGCCGGGGCTGGGCGAAGGCACGCTCTACAAGTACCAGATCCGCCACAACGAGGAAGTTTTCGAGAAGTCCGACCCCTACGGCTTCGCCGCCGAAGTGCCGCCGCGGACCGCCTCGAAAGTCGTCAACCTCGACCGCTATCAATGGCACGACAACGATTGGATCGCCAAGCGCCGCGAGACGAACTGGCTCGAACGCCCGATCGCTTGTTACGAAGTGCACCTCGGCAGTTGGAAGCGGCCGGGCGACGACCCGACGCGCTGGCTGACCTACCGCGAGACTGGCCCATCAGCTGGTCGACTACTGCAAGGAGATGGGCTATACGCACGTCGAGCTGCTGCCGGTCAGCGAGCATCCGTTCACGGCAAGTTGGGGCTACCAGACGGTCGGCTATTACGCGGCCACGTCGCCGCTACGGCTCGCCGCAGGATTTCATGTACTTCGTCGACCTTTGCCACCAGAACGACATTGGCGTGCTCCTCGACTGGGTGCCCGCCCACTTCCCCCGCGACGGCCACGGTCTGCGGCAGTTCGACGGCACGGCGCTCTACGAGCATGCCGATCCCCGCCGGGCGAACATCGCGACTGGGGCACGCTGATCTTCAACTACGGCCGGCACGAGGTCCGCAACTTCCTCACTCTCCAACGCCCTGTTCTGGCTGGACAAGTATCACATCGACGGCCTGCGCGTCGACGCCGTGGCCTCGATGATCTATCTCGACTACAGCCGCGAGGCGGGCGAGTGGATGCCCAACGAGTTCGGCGGCCGCGAGAACCTGGAAGCCATCGTCTTCCTCAAGGAACTCAACGAGCAGGCGCACTTGCAATACCCCGGCGTGCTCACGATCGCCGAGGAATCGACCGCCTGGCCCGGCGTCTCGCGGCCGACCTACCTGGGCGGGCTGGGCTTCAGCCTGAAGTGGAACATGGGCTGGATGAACGACACGATCCGCTACATGCGGCACGAGCCGATCCACCGCAAGTATCACCACGACGAGCTGACCTTCAGCCTGATCTACGCCTTCCACGAGAACTTCGTGCCTGCCGCTGTCGCACGACGAAGTGGTCCACGGCAAGGGTTCGCTCCTGGACCAGATGCCCGGCGACCTGTGGCAGAAGTTCGCCAACCTGCGGCTGCTCTACAGCTACATGTGGACGCATCCCGGCAAGAAGCTGCTTGTTCATGGGCGGCGACATTCGGCCAGTGGAACGAATGGAACTACGACACCAGCCTGCAATGGCACCTGCTGCAATGGGAGTCGCACCAGGGCGTGCAGAAGTGCGTGGCCGACTTGAACCGCCTGCTACCGCCGCGAGCCGGCGCTGCACGAAGTCGATTTCGACTACCGCGGCTTCGAGTGGATCGACTGCCACAACTACCAGGACAGCACGTTGAGCTACATCCGCCACGGCAAGGACCCGGCCGACTATCTCATCGTCTGCCATAACTTCACGCCGGTCGTGCGGCACAACCATCGCCTCGGCGTGCCCGAAGCGACTGGTTCGAGGAAGTATTTAACAGCGACTCGAGCTACTACGGCGGCAGCAACGTGGGCAACTACCCCGGCGTACACGCGGAGCCATCGGAGAGCCACGGCCGCCCGGCCTCGATCGTAATCACGCTGCCGCCGCTGGCGACGCTGGTTTTCAAGCCACAAAGGTAGCAAGGAGCGTCACACCTTGACCTTCTCCCGCTTATGCACAGCCACCGGCGACCCCTCGGCAATGAACGCCGAAACAGGCCGCGCCGAAAGGGCCTCGACGAACAATTCGCCATACAGCGTGCTGACATCAGCATGGAGATAACTCTCGGTCCCGCACCAGATCCGCCAGGCCGGATGTTCGACGTGGTATTCGCTCAGACCGCCGCGCCGAGCCGTGTAGCCCCAGTAGTGTTCGGCAATGAATTCCTCATGGCTGCCGGGCACTAGCGGCTGCGGCCCGCCGCGGGCCAAGACGCCGACCGATTCCCACGCCTGCCCGCGCTTCCAGCGATACTCGACGTGCAGCGAATCGCCTTTCTGCTCGATCGAGTGGCCCATCGGCAGAACGCTGTAGGGTTCGCCGTAAACGGTGCGGGCGATGAAGGCGATCGCCCGGCGCGGCACCAGTTCGCGGGCAAATGCGACGCCGCGGCGCCAGCCCTCGGCCGCTTTACGGCGGACGTAGTACCGCAGGTTGACTTCCTCGAAATCGCGAAACATCGGGACTCCCACGCCAAAAACCTTGGTCTCCAGAAAGCGGAAGCCGACGACGCTGACGTACGTTTCGCCTTCGAAGAAGTCGAGCTCCGTGCCCCGCGGAACCAGCAATTGGAGCGCCGCCGGGTCGATTGCATAGTTGCGCATGACCAGGTCAGCGCCATTGGGCGGTGAGGAAGATGGAGGACATGGAGATTAGGGCTTAGGTCTTTGGCCTTAGGCATTAGGTCTTGGGTGTTCGATCCAAGCCCTAAGACCAATGACCCAAGACCGTCACTCGCGGAATTGTAACGCGCACAGTCGTCGGCTACAATCTTTCCATGCGTTACCGTAAACTCGGATCAACCGGCCTTGAAGTCTCCGTCGTCGGCATCGGCACTTGGCAATTCGGCGGCGAATGGGGACGGAGCTTTGCTCAGGCCGATGTCGATGCCATTCTCGATACGGCGGCGGAATGTGGGACGAATCTGATCGACACGGCCGAATGTTACGGCGATCATGTTTCGGAGAAGTTGATCGGCGACTACTTGGCCCGCCGCGGACGCGACCGCTGGATCGTCGCCACCAAGTTCGGCCACGAGTATCACGCCTTTATGGACCGCTCTTGGCATCTTTCGCCTAACGAGGTCCGCGGCCAATTGGAGGACTCGCTCCGCGCCTTGCGGACTGACTTTATCGATCTCTACCAGTTCCATTCCGGTTCCGACGAGCAATTCCGCCAAGAGCAACTTTGGAACATGCTTCACGATCAACAGAGAGCGGGCAAGATTCGCCACCTCGGCGCGTCGATTGTCGGCAAAGGAAGCGTGGTGCAGGCGGAGGAAGCGCACAAGTTCGGCGTCGAGGTTTTGCAGGTCTATTACAACCGCCTCGATCGCCGCGCCGAGAGCGATTACTTTGAGATTGCCCGGCGGGACGGGCTCGGCATCCTGGCCCGCGTGCCGCTGGCGAGCGGCTTCTTGAGCGGAAGATACACGTCGGCCGACACGTTTTCGGCCAACGACATGCGATCGACGATCGATGCCGAGAAGCGGACTCGCTGGCTTGCGGAAGTTGCGGAAATTCGCGAGAAGGAATTGCCCGCCGGCGTGCCCATGCCGCAGTGGGCGCTGGCCTGGTGTCTGAGAGACCCCGTTGTAAGCAGCGTAATTCCTGGCGCCAGGGACGCTGATCAGGCGCGGATGAACGCGCAGGCGGCGGAATTGGTGGGCGCGGTCGATTAACAATTCAATCCGGCCGCGCTGGCGATTTGCTCCGCCACTATATCCGCCGAAACGTCGCCTTCAAGGCTTATGAAACGACATTCGCTCAGACTGCGGAACCACGTTGCTTGGCGCTTGGCCAGTTGACGCGAATGCGTCTTCACGAGTTCAATCGCCGTAGCAAGATCATGCCGGCCTTCAAGGTAATCGATGACCTCGCCATAGCCTACTGCTTTTCGAGCAGTCTTGCTTAATGCATGACCACGCGCGAGAAGCCGCTCGACTTCCTCGACTAGACCTTCGGCGAACATTGCATCCACGCGGCGGTCGATGCGAGCGTGCAGTTCGGCCTTGGGCCGATCGAGCACAAACACCTGGCAGGCGTCGGCAGGCGTCGCCCGATCGAATTGCTGTTGCAACTCGCTAATCGGACGCCCCGTCAAATGGAAAACTTCCAGGGCGCGGACGAGTCGGCGCTTGTCGTTGGAATGCAGGCGATCAGCCGCCGTTGGATCGACCGCCCGGAGATGCGCGTGCAGCCAGTCGGGACTGTTGGCCGCGGCCTCGGCCATGATAGCGTGGCGGAACTCCCAGTCGGCGGGCGGTCCCTGAAAAATTCCCCGCAACAGTCCCTTGAGATAGAGCGGTGTTCCGCCGGCAAAGAGCACTTGGCGGCCTCGCCCACGAATGTCCGCGGCAACCGCATGGGCCGCGTCGAGGTATTGAGCAAGACTGAAATCCTCGTGCGGCTCGACCTGATCAATCAAGTGATGAGGCGCTTGCCGCCGCTCGCCTGGCGTCGGCTTCGCCGTGCCGATGTCCATGCCGCGGTAGATCGCCATCGAGTCCATCGAGACGACTTCCGCGCCGATCCGCTCGGCCAGCGCAAGCGAGACAGCAGTTTTGCCGACGGCCGTCGGGCCAGTGAGGAACCAGGCATAGGAAACGAATTGCATATAGCGGAAGGACGCGATTAATATTTTAACTTGATTATTGTATCAGCGAATTGGCAGAGTCTTTCCCGGCGAAAGTCCCCACGATGGCGGCACGCAGCAGCCTTCGCAGCGCTAAAACTTTCCAATATCTCGATTTTTAAGGTTCGTTTCGATGCCGTATTGGCCATAATAGTAACTTGGCTCGAATTGTACGCATTTCGGGCGACTTTTATGGCAATAGATATTTCCAATCACCTGGGTAGTTTTGTGGACGCAGATCGGCGCGAGCCAGATTTGAGCGCAGCGCGGACGAACGGCGGCCCTGACGTGCCAGGCCGCAATTTCATGCAGCTTTTGCTCGAGAGCGAGCGGCCGTTACGGGTTTACGTTCTCTCCTTGATGCCCCATTGGGCCGATGCGGACGATGTGCTGCAACAAACAAAGCTCCAGCTTTGGGAGCGTTTCGCAGAGTACGATCCCTCCGGCAACTTCCTTGCCTGGGCGAGAAAAATCGCCTTCTACCTCGTGCTCGATCACCGCAAGAAAGTCAATCGCGAGCGGGCCAGTTTCAGTCAGGCCGCACTCGAACTCGTGGCCGAGGCGGCCGCGGCAATCCAACCAGAAGCTGATGCCCGACATCGCGCTTTGGCCGATTGTTTGGCAAAACTGGCGCCGGCGAATCGCTCCCTGCTTCGGCAGTGTTATGAAGCGAGTCGAACCGTGAAACAGGTCGCGGAGAGCTTGGGACGCTCGATACGGGCGACGCAGCAGAAGGTAGCCAAAATCCGTCTGGCCTTGCAAGATTGCGTTGAACGGACCATGCGACAGGAGGAGCATCCATGAGTCGACAGCGCCCGCTCGGTGGATACGGCCTACTTGCGGAGGAAACCTGCCTGGAACTGACGGCCCTTATCGAGGACAGTGTCAATGGTATTGCCACGCCGGAGCAATCTGCCCGCCTCGATCACCTCCTGCTTAAGCGCGACGAGGCCCGCGGTTTTTACGCGCGGTATATGCACACGCTTTGCAGCCTGCGGACGTGGGCCGAATGTCCTGCCGGCGATTCCTCCCCCGACAGCGAGTCCGCGGGAACCGTAGGATCCGATGCAATCTCGCAGCCGCATTTTCGCGACTTCCTTGGAAGACTGCCTTCGGCCTTGGGAAAGCTCAAGCCCGTGTTCTGGGTTTCCTTGGTACTGGTACTTGGCGTGGCATTGACGTTTGCGATTGGCGGATTTCGCCGACATTTCGGCAAGTCCGACGACCTGGCGCTTCCTTCTAACTCTGCCGCAAAACATGCCGTAGTTGCCCGGCTTGTCCGTTCGAACAATTGCGTCTGGGAGCCTGAGGACGCGGGTCCCCTGGAAGGAGGCAGTTTGCACGCAGGGCAGAGGCTTTCGTTGAATAGCGGTTTGGCCGAAATCACTTTCGACTGCGGCGCCCGCGTCATACTCCAGGGGCGGGCATCGTTTAAGGCTGAATCTGTCAACAGCGCCGTGCTCGATTCGGGCAAGGTAACAGTCCGTGCCGAGACCGTCGCGGCCAAGGGTTTCGCCATCCGTACTCCGGGCATGAAGACCGTCGATCTCGGCACCGAATTCGGCCTGGAAGTCGCACCAACAGGCGTCGAGCAAGTGCATGTTTTCCGCGGTGAGGTAGTAGTCTCACCATCGCTGGCAGATGGCCTCTCGGTCGCGCCGCAACATTTGACTGAATCTCAGGGTCTTGAATTCAACGCGGATACGCAAGGAGTAAAGTTCGTGGCCAACGACGGCGAGCGTTTTGCCCGTTCCTTGGAGGATGCGGATCATAAGCGCCACGTCGTGGCCTACTGGCGGTTCGAGGATCACGCCGTTGGCGTGCTCGTGCCCGATTCGAAGAAAGGCCAAGCTCCCGTTCGCGGCAGTCTCGATTCGAGCCTGAACGGCAATGATCTTTATACATATAGCGAAGGCACGCAGCCCCGGTTTTCGCCCGATGTCTCGGAAAAGATCGTGCCGCAAAGCGGTGCGGCGAATACATTCAGCTTGGATAACAGCACCCCGCCCATAGGCGCGGCGACGCGCGACCTCTTTACGAAGTCCGACTGGAGTCGGCCCTCCGGCACCGATCTGCAAACGATTACGCCGCGCGAGTGGACGATCGAGGCCACGGTCAAACCGGCAAGGCTTCCCCGCTTCATCCAAGCCTTCGTCGTCCGCGACGGCGCGAGTGCCGACGAGAATGATCCGAAGATCCCGCCGCTCGCCTTCCAGGTCACGCCCGAAAAGCACTTTGAAATCGTGTTCTGCGACGTTGATCGCCGGATGCATAAAGCAACGGCCGAGGGCATTACGTTGGAGAACAACCGCTGGCACCACGTGGCCGCCTCCAGCGACGGAAAAAGCCTGAAGCTCTATGTCGATTTACTGGACGGCAAGGGTTATGTTCTGGCGTCGATTACCCCGTTGCCCGCCACCGGCAATACGGCCTTGGGGCGAGGCGAGCACAAGGGCCCGCTTTATCCGAACATTTGGTCGATTGGCCGCGGTTCACGCGGCGGCCATCCGCGGCAAATGTTTCAGGGATGGATTGATGAAGTCCGCATTTGCGACGTCGCCTTGCCGCCGACGGAGTTCCTTTTCGCCAAGCGCGTGGGAACGAAGGTAGCGGCGAATTCGACGGACGAGCGGAGGGAGCAAATCGCGGGGAGACGTAATCCTGATATTGCCGGGCACCGGTGAGCGCCTAGCGTTTTTCGTTTGAGCTTGGGTTGTTGTTCGTTTATTCTTTAGTACTGGGACATTTGACCTTATTACATCATTGACGCGTTTCGTGCGAGAGACCATCCGGTCGAGGGCAGTTGTTGCGCAGTGGTAACTAACAGTTTGGGGAGAATTTGAGATGTTGAGCGATAACGTGAGAACTTGGGCCCGGAACTTGTCTGCGTCGTTTCGGCAGCGGCCGATTTTGATCGCGATCACATTGCTGGCAATCGCTTTGCCCGGTTCGGCCGTTCAGGCCGCGACCCTGACGTGGGATTCTGATACGGCTGCCGGAATTCAGGCCGCCAGCGGCAACTGGAACTCCAATAGCTGGACCACCACAGGTACGGCCCTCTCGGCTTGGACTACCAGCAGCACCGCGGTCTTTACGAATACCTCCGGCGACGGCGGCCCTTGGACCGTGAGCCCTATCGTTTCCACAACCGCTTCGTCCCTCTGGGTCTACAATTCCGGCTTCACGCTCGGCGCAGGGTCGCTGACGATTACCAGAAACTCTGGTTCGTTTGGCACGACCTCAAATTCCAATCCCGGTGTTAGTGCTCTTTGGATTCAAGACGGGAAGACCTTCGACGTCGGCAACGGGGCCTTCGCGAATTTTACCAGCGGCAGCAGTTTCACGGCCACGATTTTCCTGAATAGCAACGGCGGCACGGGGGCCACCTTTAACATCGATTCGGGTGGCACCGCCAATCTCGACGGCACCGGGGGCGTCAATAGCGGTTTGCGCTTTTCCGGCACCGGCGCCGCTAATATTTTCGGAACCTTGGCTATCACTCCTACAAGCGCCATGAGTCAGAGCATCGTACTTCAGGCATACGCGACGGATCAGACGACGATCAACGTCAATAGCGGCGGCTTGATCTTCTCCAACTCCAATGCCGGCGGAGGCAACTTTGGAAATGGTTCGATACTTGTCAGCAACGGCGCGGCGCGGCACGGGCTTCGGAGTGCTCAACGTCAACTCGGGCGGCGCCGTGCTCGTCGCGCCTACGACAAACGCCAGCTCCGGTTTGTTGATCGCGCAACACGGCCAGCAGCGGCACGGTCAACCTGAGCGGCGGCACGCTGACAGCGCCTCGCATCTTTGATTCCGGTGGAACCGGCGTCCTGAATTTCAACGGCGGCATGATCATCGCGAATACCAACAATTCGTCGTTCATGACCGGCCTCACTGCCGCCACCGTCCAAAACGCCGGCGCCTTCATTAATTCCAACGGGTTCAACATATCGATTGGACAAACGCTGTCGGATTATAGCAGTAATAGCGGGAGTCTTGCCAAGGTCGGCGCCGGCTCACTACGGCTCACGGCGAACAATACCTACTCCGGCATGACATCCATCAACGCCGGCACCTTGCTGGTCGATGGAATCCCAACCGGCTCTGGCGGCTACATCGTCCAGGGCAGCGCAATTCTCGCCGGCACTGGGACGATCGCCAACGGCACGGTCACGGTTAACGCCAACGGCATCCTCGCGCCGGGTGAAAATCTTACGGGGGGCCTCGGCGCCATCGGCACCCTGAACATTGGAACCCTGGCCCTTGCGAACGGCGCGAACGTCGATTTTGATCTGACAACCAGCACCGCGCCGGGCGGTACATCCAACGACCTGGTCAATGTTACCAGCAGCCTCGCGTTGACGGGAACCACCGCGATTTCGATCAGCAGCGGCGGGGCTACGCTGGCCAACGGCAATTACACGCTGTTTAGCTATGCTGGCACGGCACTTTTGCCATCTCAATCCAGCCAGTTCTCGCTGGCGACGCCCGGCGTGCTGAACACGAGGCAGCATTACGGTTTCGACACGACCACCGCGGGAGCGGTGCTGATTGACATTACGGGAGCGTCGGCCAATTTGAACTGGAATGCCGTAAGCGGGTCCGCATGGACCACCTCCACCGCCTCGACGAACTGGCTCAATACCGGCTCCGGCTCTGCCGATCTTTTTGCCAACGGCGATAACGTCACCTTCACATCCGGAACGATGGCCGGTACCGTGTCGATCGTCAATCAAGTAGGCCCGGGTTCGACGACGGTCACGGGCGGCGCCTACACGTTCGTCAGTTCGAGCTCCGGCGCGATTGCCGGCATTGGGGCGTTGACCGTGCAAAGCCCGGCGACATTGCTCATGGCCACTACGAATGCCAACACGTATACCGGCGGAACATTCCTCCAGGGCGGCGCAATTACTCTAGGCGCGAATAACGCCTTGCCCACCGCCGGCACGCTGACGATCGGCGCATTCGGCACTTCGGGGACCTTGGACCTGGCCGGCTTCAGCCAGCAGCTTAAGGGCCTGGGCACGGACCCCAGCGCCACAGCCTTGAACCAAGTTATTACCGCGAGCACTGGCAACTCCACGCTGACTTTCAGCGGCGGGGCCACGCCCTCGCAGTTCGCTGGCACGATCCAAGACGTGGGCACGCTCAACCTTACCGTTTCCGCCGGCACGTTAGATCTCACCGGCGCGTCGACGACCTATCACGGCGCTACGGCGGTCAATGGCAACGGCACCCTCGTGCTTAGCGGCAATCTGCCCAACACGAGCAGCGTAAGCACCGGAGCCGGATCCACACTCCTTATCTCGCCCTCCGGCAATCTGACGTTCGCGCCTAACATTAGCAATTCGGGCACGTTCACCCTGCTAGCCGCCAGCAGCGGCACACTGACAGTACCGGGCGTAATCAGCGGCGCCGGACTGGTAAACTTCAACGGCAACAGCGGCACGATCGTACTCAGCGCCTCGAATACCTTCACGGCGCAGGCCGCGGCCAACGTGGGGACTCTGGTCCTCGCGAGCACGGCCGCCTTGCCCGCCGTAGGAGCGAACGTCGGGGGCAATAACGTTGCCATCGACCTGGCTACCGACACTCCCGTAATTCCGTTCAATTTCAGTAACAACGGGACGCCTAACGACACGATCATCGTGGACCGAGCGACAAACGGCCCGGGCATCAAGCAAACCCTTGCGACTCTGACGTTCGGCAGCAACGGCACGCTCAACTTGCAAGCCGGCGCCAATGTCAACAATAGCGGCGGCACGCTCGAAGTGACGAGCCTCGTGCTCAACGGCAACCCTTCGACGGTGACCTTGAATCCCACGAGCGGCGTAATGCAAATCGACGCGGTCACCGGCGCCCACAGCAACACGACGCTAGTGCTGGGCGGCTCATCCGTCGGAAACGTGTATACCGGGAAGTGGACCCTCGGAGTCAATGCCGACAACCTGACAAAATCGGGCAATGGCTCGTGGACGATTACCGGAACCGCTGGATACAACGGTACGACGACGGTGAACGGCGGCACTTTGACTTGCTTGACGCCCGTCGGGTTGAGCGGCCCGCTAGTCGTCAGTAGCCCGAACTTCGGCGTCAACCCGCCCGTCGTCCTAAATCTGGCGACGACCGCCAGCACGACCGTTGGTTCGTTGAGCGGTCCCGTCGCGGACCCATTCGACGGCAATGCGGCCATCATCAACACGGGCAATTCCGGGACCACATTCACGGTAAATCAGTCGGCCGTCAGCGAGTTCGACGGCACAATCGCCGGGCCCGGCAACTTCACGCTGTCGGCCGCCAGCTCCGGCTCGCTGACCTTGGGCGGGACGAGCACCTACACGGGCACCACGTCGCTGCTTGGCGGTTCGCTAGTTGTCGGCTTCAACGGCCAACTCAGCGCGCCGACGGCCCCGCTATTCCTCAACAATAGCGCCGCGCTGAGCCTTAATAGCAACAACACCGTCGGCTCGCTGAGCAGTCCCAGTGTGAGCACTTCGATCGACATCGGCCCGAGCGCCAACTTGACTGTCAACCAGACGGTCCCCGCGGCGTATGCAGGCAGTCTGACCGATTTCGGCAACTTCACGCTCGGCTCCTCGAGCACGTCGACACTGACGCTTTCCGGCACGAGCACCTCATTCAGCGGAAACGTCAATGTCAACGGCGGGGTGCTGGCGGTAACCGGCAATCTGGGCAGCCCCTTTACCACTACCGCCCAGGTCAATGCGGGGGTTCTTTCCGTGACCGGCACCCTGAGCGGCACGTTGGTCCAGGTCAACAGCGGAGCCACGCTGGTTGGCAACGGCACGATCGGCGCGCCGCTGACGTTGGCCAACGGCGGCATCCTCACGCCCGGCAACAACGGCAGCGGAACGCTGACGGTCGCGGGCGGACAGCTCACCTTCGGGGCCAACACGGGCAACACCACCGCGCTCAACATGTCCATCGGCGCCAATGCGTCGACAATCAATGTGACCGGCGGCGGCGTGACCGTCAACGGCGGGCCGGGCTCGGTTGCCGTCAATGTGACCTACGCCAGCGCGCCGGCGGTCGGCGTGTACAAGCTCATCTCCTATACGGCTGGCTCGATTTCCGCGACAGATTCCACCGCTTTTGCGCTGAATATCGGCAATCGCGTCGCCGCCACCCTGATCGACAACACGGCCGGCCAATCGCTCGATCTAAACGTGACCTCGTTCCGCTTCCCGGTCTGGAGCGGCAGCAACAGCCTGAACTGGAACACTAGCGACACGAACTGGGTACTCAGTTCGAACACCAACAGCGTCAACACGAGCACGCAAACCCAGTACCAGCCGAACGACTTCGTCGAGTTCAGCGACTATGCCGCGTCGAGCAAGACTTCGGTCACCATCACCGGCAGCAACGTGAGTCCCAGCGGCGTGCTGTTCAACAACAATACCAATAACTACACGCTCGTCTCCGGATTTGGAATTGGCGGCGCTGGGTCGCTGATAAAGTCTGGTAGCGGCACGCTCACGATCGCCACGAGCAACGGCTACACGGGCGGGACGTATCTCAACGCCGGCGTATTGAACGTGAACAACGCCGCGGCATTGGGCGCGGGCGTGCTCACCATCAACGGCGGCAAGCTGGACAACACTTCCGGCGGCCTCGCCATGACCGCGAACAATCCGCAATCGTGGAACGGCAACTTCGAATTCCTAGGCAGCCAGAACTTGAGCATGGGAACGGGGGCCGTTACGCTCAATCCCGCTTCCGGCTCGTCCGTCACCGTTACGGTCGACAACAACACGTTTGGCGTCGGTCCGATCTTCAGCACCACCGCCGGCCTGACCAAGACCGGGACCGGCACGCTGGCGATCACCACAGGCGGCGGATTCCCGGCTTACGACAGCGTGATCGGCGGAGTCCTGGCAGTCAATGCCGGCACTTTGCAGATCAACACCGGCAGCAGTGCCGCCACGACCGCCGACTTCATCGCCGCCGGTCTGACTGGTGGCGGCACGGTGGTCAACGGCGGCGGCTCCGCCCGCTGGTTGCTTGTGAACTCCAGTGAAAGCGACACCTTCTCCGGCACGTTAGCCAACGGCGGAGGCGGCGGCAACCTGGGCCTGGAGTTGACCGGCAGCGGCGCGGGCCGGCTGACCGTCAGCGGCACGAACACTTACGGCAGCGATACGACGGTCTGCAATGGCACGCTGGTCTACTCGGGCATGTTAATTGGCAACAGCGGTGGCTTCACCGTCGGCAGCGCGTTTACCAACGCCAGCGGGACCGTGGCAAACTTTGGGACGCAAGCCAATGCGATGGCGATCCTTTCCGGCAATATCTCGGCCGACCACATGACGATCGGCACGATCAGCAACACCGGAGCCATGAGCCTTGCCGGCGCGGTATACCAAACCGGCGGCGTTCTCAGTCTGGGCCAGACGGCAGGCACGACGAACATGGCCATCGGCGCGTCTGCCAGTGCGGAGGGATACTATAAACTCTCCGGCGGCGTGCTGAACACCAATGAAATCGACGTTGGCGGCAGCGCGGCCAACACGCTTGGCGTGATGGACGTCACCGGCGGCACGATCAACGACACCGGATTTATTGCGCTCGCGCGTGGCTCAACTTCTTCCGGCGTTCTTAGCGTGACCGGAGGCGTCGTCAACTTTGATACCGCCGTGACTCAGTCGCCGCTCGAAATGGGCTGGAATTTGAACAATACGACCGTGCTGAATATCGGCGGCGGGACGGGCGGGGCACTGGTAGCCGGCCCGAGCACCACGAACGGTCCGTCAGCCGGCGGCCAGACCGGCAACGGGCTGAATATGTGCGCCACCACCAATGCCGGCCTGGCAGTTGCGAATCTGCTTTCGGGCGGCACCTTGCAGGTGAATGGCGTAGGATCTACGCACAGCACGGCCACCACGATCTTCAACTTCAACGGCGGTACGCTGAAGGCAACGCTTTTGAACGCAGGCGCCTTGTTTTTCAATGCCGATCCGTCGGGTGGCAATCCAAACCGAGTTAAGAATGTGACGGTTTACGCCGGCGGCGGATACATCGACAACTCGGGCACTTCGATCACGATCGGCAATGGAATCGCGGGCGCCAGCGGCGACGGAGTATCCGCGATCACGCTAACCAGCAGCGGTTCGGGCTATGCCGGCGTGCCGATAGTAAACATCACCGGTGGGTCCGGCCAGAACGCGACGGCCGTGGCCAACATGGTGCCCGATGGCTTGAATGACGGGTTGTTCGTGATCGGCAGTATTTCCATCACCAGTTCCGGATCCTACACGGTTGATCCGACGAGCATTAGCTTCGTTGGCGGCGGCGGTTCCGGCGCGTCCGCGTTCCTCGCCACGGCAGTGAACGCCGCCGACGGCGGGCTGTCGCTCACCGGCGGGCTCCCAGTCACCGGCGCCGGCATAACCACGCTGAGCGGCACAAATACTTACGTCGGCGGCACGCGCGTCAATGGCGGCGGAGTCGATTTCACCTCAACTCTCGCAATGCCCGCCACGGGCGCGATCAACCTTGCCGCCAGCACGGCGCTCATAATCCCGGTAGGCGGCGCCACGGGATTCGCAACGACTGGTTCCGGCAGCGGCACGATCGTAGGAGTGTTGAGCGGCGTCGGCGCCCAAGGCACTCCGATCAGTTGGTCGGCGGGCGACAGCTTCGGCATGGACACCACCGGAGGCAACGCAATCTACGCAGGCAATATCAGCACCTCGGCCGGCGGCGCGCTGGTCAACTTCTACAAGACCGGCGCCAATACGCTGACGCTCTCCGGCGTCAATACCTACACCGGCGCCACGTTTGTCAACGGCGGCGTATTGAGTCTGGCAAGTTCCACCGCCATTCCTAGCGGCGGCAAAATCACTTTCCTCGGCGGCACGCTGCAGTACTCCGCGAGCAATACGCTGGACTATTCCACGCAGATTGTCAACAGCACGGGTGCGATCTCGATCGACACCAACGGTCAGATCGCGCAGTTCAATAGCAGTCTTGCCAGTTCGAATTCGGGCGGGCTCACCGAAAGCGGATCCGGAACGCTCATTCTCGCGCGAAGCAATAACTACCTTGGAAATACGACGATAGGCGCCGGCGGCGGCCCCGGCGTGATCCGCGCCACGGCCTCCGGGCGCTTGGCACGGGAACTGTCCAGTTCGATCTGGCCGGCAACGGAAGCACGGCGCGGCTCGAACTTGCCGGCGGCATTACATTGAATAATCCCGTCAATCTCACCGCCCGGAGCAGCTCCACGGTTGCCATCGAGAACGTCAGCGGCAGCAACACGCTTGGCGGCTCGATCAATCTTGGCGCCGGCGGCGCTCAATACTGGATCCAGTCCGACGCGGGCCAACTCACTCTTTCTGGCGGCACGGCAATCAGCGTGGGACCGGGCACCACCGGTACGCGGACAGTTACGCTTCTCGGCGCTGGAAACGGCTTGATCTCCGGCGCCCTCACGAATGGCAATTCGGGCACGCTCGCTCTGACGATGGCGGGCTCCGGAACCTGGACCCTCAGCGGCACGAATACGTATACCGGCTTGACCGAGGTTACCGGCGGTACGCTGGTTGTATCCTCACCGACCGCTCTGGCCGATGGCGCCAATTTGTTCGTCGGCGCTGCCGCTTCGTTCTTCGCGCCAGTTGTACCGCAGCAAGCGTCGGCGGTTTCTCCTGTGCCCGAACCGGGCACGTTGGCCTTGATGGCCGCGGGTGCATTGACCGCGGCCGTTGCCCTGCGGCGGAAGAAGCGGAAAGTTCAAAAGCCGGGCGTTATCGGGACGAGGATCCCAAGGTATCTTCTTCTCGGAACGAATCGCGATTAGTAGTTGGGGCGAAGAGGCGATTGCCGACGGGCACGAGCTTGAACGTCGGCAACGCCTCGGCCTTCCCGCCAAGCGCTATTGCGCGATAATGTCGGCTCCGATACTTCATTGACAACTTGCGCACCTTGAAGCCTACTCGAGTTTTCGTCCACCTCTCCGTAAATCGCCAACATCCCGCCTCCCCAGCAACATGCCCGACAATCGCTTCTATTCTGCTCTCCCGCTGCGCCCTTGCCACTGGCGGCTATTCCTCGCTACGGCGTTGGGATTGTCGCTCGCAGTTGCTTCTTCGGCGAATGCGGCGGAGCCGGCCGCCAAGGCCGATGCGAACGAGACCATCGCACACAAGAGCCTCCGCACGATGTCGTGGGGCGACAAGCTCAAGGAAGCCGGTCCTGTGGGCCTGGTGCAACTGGGGATGTCGGCCTTCGGCGCGATCTTCATATTCGAGCGGCTCTTTGGATTGCGGCGAAAACACCTCGTGCCGCCCGGTCTTACGGCTCGCACACGAAAACTATGGCAGGAAGGCGACTTCGATGCCTTGGAACGGCTGGGCGAAACCGAGCCAAGCACCTACGCGCGGGTGATCTCCTTTATCGCTCAGAACCGAAAGTCACCAATGGCCGAGGTCTCCGAGATCGCCGGCGAGCTGGTTTCCCGCGAGTTGGCAATCCATCACCAGCGGGCCTATCCGCTGGGCATCGTTGCCACGCTCGCGCCGCTGCTGGGCCTGCTGGGGATGATTTTCGGCATGATTACGACATTTGAAACCGTGGCCCTGGCTGGCGCACTGGGCGACCCGACACAACTCGCCCAGGGCATTTCAGAAGCCCTCGTCACGACTGGCCTCGGCCTGGCCATTGCCATTCCGTTTCTCGCGTTTTACCATTTTTTCAAGTACCGAACCAACGGCTACGGCGTATTGCTCGAGGGCGAGGTGACGAGCCTCCTTACGGCCTGGCTCATGAAGCGTGAAGCTCCCGCGGCCGTTGGCGAGCACATTGCAAATTAGCCGCATTTTCCTGTGATCTGGGGCAAAGTCCCCGCAACACCATGCGCGTCAAGAGACCCGACGACGAGCCATTCGAGATCATGCTGATCCCAATGATCGACTGCATGTTGGTGATCATCATTTTCTTCCTCGTCGCCACGACCCTGAAGAGCCACGAAAAAGAGTTGCCGCTCGACCTGCCCGAGGCCTCGGCGGCCCTGGACGTTGAGCAGCCGCCCGACCTTTTCATCATCGGCGTCGACAAGGCGGGCGTTCCGTATCTGAGCACGGGCGATTTCATCGAGGCGGTTGACACGGAGCGGCTGCACCAGCGCATCCGCGAAGTAGCCGCGGCCACTCCGAACCGGCGAGTGCGGATTGACGGCGACCGTGAGACCCGCTTCGTAGACATTATTCGCATCGTCGATCTTTGCCAATTCGAAGGCTTGAAGAATGTCGGACTCCACACCAAATCGACGCCCGGTCGGTGAAATGAGCGCGCCGTTCGGAATGGCTCCCGGCGCCTCCATATCGCCGCGTTGGTGGGCCGCGTCGATCGCCTTCCATGCACTGCTTCTCGGCTGGCTCGTTTTCTTTTCGCCAGTTCGAGTTTTCGACCCCGGCGCGAAGCCCGCCGCCGCCCATGTCAGCGCCGATCGCGCCCGCGAAGTCGTCGAACAGATAAGGGACGAGCAGGCAACTTCGCTCGAAGACAAGCTCCGCGAACTGGACGACATTCGCGGGAAGATGGCCGAGTTGGAAAGCCGCAAGCGAGCCGAGTTCGCGGCCTTCGCGGCGGAAATGGGCAAGGACGCGCCGGCCAAGGCCGCGGCGGAGTTGCAGTCCATCGCGTCCCTTCAGGCCGAGGCCCTGGCGGAACTCGACAAGGCCGGCGATTCCAGCACACTATTCGTGCAAACGCGGGCCAACGCCTACTTCGACGACCTGGCCGAAGCTCAGAAGGCGGCCCGCGAGAAACAAGTCAGGATTTCGCAGTTGCAGGAGGAGAGTACGGCGGTTCTTTCCCTTGGCGACGAGCGTTTCGCCGCGGCGCGGAGCCTGCAAAGCGAAGCCAATACCGCGCAAGATCGAGCCGCCAAGGCCCTCGTCGATGCGGAAGCCGCCCGCGACGCGGCGCGAGGTTCTCGCGAGCGGACGGCCCGCGAGGGGCAAATCGAACATTTCACCTACCACCTCAAGCGCGCCAAGGAAGCGATTCACAATGCCGACGCCAACCGGGCGACTCTGAACAAGGAGATCCCCGTCGCCGAGGCCGTGGCGAGCGCAGCGGAAGCCGCCGCCGAGGAAGCCGCCGCCAAAGCCCGCGCCCATCCGAGCGTCCAAGCCAGACAGGCGGCGGAAGAGGCCGAGAAGAATGCCGTGCGAGCCGAGCGAGATCTGGCCGCTGTTCGCAAGCGCTTGCGCGACGAGCCCAAGAAAATCGAGGACGCCAAAAAGCAACTCCCGCAACTCGAGGCCAAGGTCGCCGAGCTCCTCGCCGAACACGAACCCGTGCCGGTCGCACCGACAGCCAAGGATCAGAAACTAATCGGCCTCCAAACGACGGCCCGACAGCTTCAGCTCGACGCCGGGCGAGCCCAGGAAAAGGCCGCGCACGCCATCGCGGCACTTCACGAACGTCGGCACGCACGGGGTCGGCCGCAGGCGCCGCCGCGCTTTCCGCCTTGGACCAGGCCGCGCCGAACCCCGACGCGTCGGGGACGCCATCGCTCGCCGGAAGCGAGCAGACGAATCTTGCCGACGCTTACGAGTCGGCCGTGAAAACAGAAGAAGTCCTGACCCAATCCTATCGCCGTCTCCGCGCCGCCGAACTGGCGATGATCCGGCACTTGCCGCTGGCGAAGGCCGTTCAACTCACGGAAGTGGCGCGCGTCATTCGGCCCGATCTCCGGGCAGGACTCCAGAAATCGATCGAATCGGGCGAAGACGTGCCAGCCGCGCGCGAAGCCGTTCAGACCGCCAAGGCGGAAGTCGGTGCGATGGTCCGCCTGGCCGGCTCGATGCTTACGGAGGCCGAAGGACTCGAAAAAAGCCAGGGTTCGACGATCTCGCCCGCGGATTTCGACAACAAGTATGAACAATGGGAGAAAATGCAGAATCTGGCCGCGGAAGATGAAGGCCAATGGGCCAAGGATCTCACCGGCGCAATGGATGGCGGGAACGGCAAGTCAGGCGACGCGGAAACGGGCGGCGCGGAGGCCGACGGTTCGAGCGGTGACGGATCGGGCAACGGCGGCGGCGGGACGGGAAGCGGCAGTGGAAAAGGAGGCCGTGGCGGCATTGGCGCCCAAGGCGGTCGCGGCGCGCCGGGACCCAATTTGGGCAAAACGGGCGTCGTGGGCCCATTCGGCGCCGGCTCCGGATCGGGCGGCAGCGGCTTTCCCGGCGGCCCCGGCGGTTTTGGCCGAGGCGGAATTCCCGGAGCGAGAGGCGCCGCCGGGCGCCCGAGGATGTTTCCGCGCGCGTGTTTCCGTTTCCCGGCCGCCGCATCGCCGCCCGCGGTCCGTCGGCAAAATGGCTCTTCGCCGATAGCTGGTATATCCTCGGTCCATTCGACAACACCCGCCGCGGCAACATCGACAAAAAATTCCCCCCGAAACGGTCATCGACCTGAACGCGACCTACCCCGGCAAGAACGGTGTCCCGATTCGATGGGAGTTCCATCAATCGAGCAAGCCCAACATCATGCCGCCTTTGGACGCCTACAACGCCGCAGTCCGGAACCCGGGGTTCGGCCGCGAAGCCAACTATCGCAGCAACCTGCAATACATCATCTACTATGCCTATACCGAGCTGCGGTTTGAGAAGGCCTGCGACCTGTGGGTAGCCATCGGCAGCGACGATTTCGCCAAAGTCTGGATCGAGGACCAGCTCGTCTGGTCGAGTGGCAAGAATCTGAAGGCATGGAAGCTGAACGAGGGGCTTCGAAAGGTCCACTTCAAACAAGGAATCAACCGCGTCCTCTACCGCGTCGAAAACGGCAACGACAGGACCGAGTTCTCCCTCGTCATTTCGCTTCAGCCGTAAGCGCCTCGTCCGGAGCTAATGCGTTCGCTATTGGGTTTCAGGTAACCAATGTCTGGTGACGTGGGGCAGGTTGCTAAGCGTGCCAAAGCAGATTGGCAATCTGCTCCACGGCATTACTTTCGTGAAACCCAATAGCCGTTTTGGGCGCATTGCTGATCGAGTACGGCCGGGGTAGGATATTGAATTCAAATGAAACTCATTAAGTACATTTCGCGCGGCGGCACTCCCGCGATCGGGCAACTGGACGGTGACCGCGTCATTCCCTTGGATCTGTCGCGGAATCCAATTCAATCTTTGGCGGATTTACTGGAGCAGGACGATCCCGCCGAGACGACTCGCTTGCTGCTCGACCCCAGCCGCGCGATGCCCGCCGCGGAGTTGACACTGCTACCGCCGATCGACCGGCAAGAGGTTTGGGCAGCAGGAGTGACGTACAAGCGAAGCCAGGCGGCGCGGATTGAAGAGTCGGAGACGATGGCTTCCTGCTACGATCGCGTCTACGCCGCGCCCCGACCGGAGCTGTTCTTCAAGGCCACGCCGCACCGCGTGGCCGGACCGGGACAGCCGCTGCGAATCCGCGCGGATTCTAATTGGAACGTGCCCGAACCGGAGCTCGCGCTGGTCCTGAACTCGCGGCTGAAGCTCGTCGGCTTTACGGCCGGCAATGACATGAGTTCGCGGGACATCGAAGGCGAGAACCCGCTCTATCTTCCGCAAGCCAAAGTATACGACGCCTGTTGCGGCTTGGGCCCGTGCATCACGCTGGCCGACGCCATGCCGCCAAGCGGGTCCATTCAGATTCAGTTGATCGTTCGCCGCGGCGGCAACGTTGCATTTTCCGGCACGACCAGCGTCGGCAAAATGGCCCGCTCGTTCGAAGAACTGATCCAGTGGCTGGGCCGAGACAACTCGTTTCCTTCTGGCGCGTTCCTGCTCACCGGGACCGGCGTCGTCCCCGATCGCGATTTCAGCTTGCGGCCAGGCGACATGGTGGAAGTCTCGATCGACGGCATCGGAACGCTGGTCAACCCTATTGTGCAAGGCTGTTAAGTGTCAGAAAAGTAATGCCGTGGAGCAGATTGCCAATCTGCTTGGAAGGTTAGCAACCTGCCCCACGTTCTTAAACCTAATAAACACCCGCTGGACACCCATGACTTTACAACCGATCCTCATCGACGGCCAATGGCGGCAGGCGCGTGCCGCGGGCACTTTTCGCGCCGAGAACCCGGCTACGCGGGCACCGCTGCCCGACGAATACCCGATCAGCGCGTGGGACGATTGCGACGAAGCCCTGGCCGCGGCAAACCGAGCGTTCGCCGTACTGCGGACCCTGAGGGGTGAACGGCTGGCCGAATTCCTGGAGGCCTTTGCCGCCGGCATCGAAGCCCGGCAAGACGAGCTGGTGGAGATGGCGCACCTCGAAACGGCCTTGCCGAAATCGCCGCGCCTGGCCGGCGTGGAGCTGCCGAGAACGACGAGCCAGTTGCGGCAAGCGGCGGCGGCCGCCCGCGAAGGCTCCTGGCGGCTGGCCACGATCGATACGAAGGCCAACATCCGTTCGTGCCTCGCGCCGTTGGGGCCGGTGTGGGTCTTCGGGCCGAACAACTTCCCCTTTGCGTTTAACAGCGCTTCCGGCGGAGATTTTGCCGCGGCCATTGCGTCGGGCAATCCGGTCATCGCCAAGGCCAATTCGTCGCATCCCGGCACGACGCGAATCTTTTCCGAACTAGCCGAAGCGGCCCGGCAAACGGCCGGCTTGCCGCCCGCGACCGTCCAACTGATTTACCGCGTCAGCCACGCCGACGGCGCCCGCGCCGTGGCCGACTCGCAGACGGGAGCGATCGCGTATACCGGCAGCCGCTCGGCCGGGCTGAAACTGAAGGCTGCCGCCGATGCCGCCGGCAAGCCGATCTATCTGGAACTCTCCAGCGTGAACCCCGTCGTCTTCTTGCCCGGCGCATTGCGCGAGCGCGGCGCGGAATTGGCGGAGGAATTCACTTCGAGCTGTCTGATGGGCACCGGCCAGTTCTGCACCAATCCGGGACTCGTATTGCTGATCCAAGACGATGCAACCGACGAGTTCGTCCGCAAGGTCACCCAGCGGTTCCAAGCGGCCCCGGTCGGAACGCTCCTCTCCGGCAGCGTCCAACAGTCGCTACAGGCCAGCGTGAATGCGCTCTGCGAGGCCGGCGCGCGTGTTGTGGCTGGTGGCACGCCAGGCGGCAGCCCGGGATACAATCACAGCAATACGCTCCTTCTCGGTCACCGGGCGGCAGTTCCTCAGCCGCGCCGAAGCGCTTCAGACCGAAGCCTTCGGCAACTGTTCGCTGCTGGTGATTGCCGAGAATCTTGCAGAGCTGTGCCAGGCAATCGACCAACTCGAAGGGAACTTGACGGGTTGCGTCTATTCCGACACGGCCGGGTCGGACGACGCGGCATACGATCGGATCGCGCCAGCCTGCGGCAGCGCGTCGGCCGGCTGCTGAACGACAAGATGCCCACGGGCGTGGCCGTCAGCCCGGCCATGAACCACGGAGGGCCTTATCCGGCGACAGGCCACCCCGGCTTTACGGCCGTCGGCATCCCCGCCGCGCTGCGGCGTTTCGCCGGGCTGCACTGCTACGACAACGTCCGTCCGCACCGCCTGCCGCCGGCCCTGCGGGACAAGAATTCCAGCGGTCAGATGTGGCGCTTGATCGACGGCCGCTGGACGCAAGCCGATGTGGCTTAAGCCTCCGCCACGTTGTAATACGAAGTCTGCAACCACCACAATCAGGAGAGTCTCCATGCGAAAGCTGCTCGTTTCCGTTTTCGCCGCCGCCATGTTGGCCGCGGCCGTTTGTTCCGCCGCGCAAGAGGCCAAAACCGGGGCAGAAACCGATCGCGACGCGCGGATGGCCTGGTTCCGCGATGCCAAGTTCGGCATGTTCATCCATTGGGGCATCTACTCGGTCCCCGCTGGCGAGTGGCAGGGCAAGACCAGCTACGCGGAGTGGTTCCAGCTTCAAACCAAGATGCCGTGCGAGCAATACGATAAGTACGCCGCCGAGTTCAACCCGGTCAAGTTCGACGCCCGGCAGTGGGCCAAGACGGCCAAAGACGCGGGCATGAAATACCTGGTCATCACCTCGAAGCATCACGACGGCTTCTCCATGTTCGATACGAAGTTCTCGGACTTCAACATCGTCCATTCCACGCCCTACCGCCGCGATCCCATGAAGGACCTTGCCGCGGCCTGCCGCGAGGAGGGAATCAAGTTCTGCTTCTACTACTCGATCGCCGACTGGCACAATCCCGATTCGCCGGCCGTCTATTCGCAGCGCGGCTTCCACGGCAACCCGAAGGACGACGCCGACGTGGCAAAGTATGCCGACTACATGCGCAACCAGGTCCACGAGCTTCTCACCGGCTACGGTCCGATCGGCATCCTCTGGTTCGACGGCGGCGGCGCCTTCAAGTCGCCCGATCGCGCCAAGCTCTTGAAGGCTGACGAGATGGTAAACATGATCCACGCGGCGCAGCCCGCGTGCCTCATCAACAACCGCCTCGGCGCGGGCAGCGACTACGGCACGCCGGAACAATACATTCCCGCGGGTGGTGCGAAGGAGCCTTTCGAGGTCTGCATGACGATCAACGGCCACTGGGGCTACAACAAGGCCGATCACAACTGGAAATCGACTTCGACGCTCGTCCGCAATCTCATTGACATCGTCGCCAAGGGCGGAAACTATCTCTTGAACGTCGGCCCGACCTCCGAAGGCTTGATGCCCGATCCGAGCATCGAGCGGCTCAAGGAGATCGGCGCGTGGCTGAAGGTCAACGGCGAATCGATCTACGGCGCCGGCCCGACGGCGTTCGGCTACGAACTTGGCAAGCCCGGCAAGCCCGATAGCCGCGGCCGGACCAAGAACGAAGGCGCGCTCAGTTGGCGATGCACGACAAAGCCCGGCAAGATGTACATTCACATTTTCGATTGGCCTGACGGCAAGTTCGAACTGAAGGAAGTGAAGTCGAAGGTGACAAAGGCATATTTATTGGCCGATCGCGACAGACTGCTGACGGTCACCCAGGAAGCGGACCGTCTAACCGTGAAGTTGCCGACAGAAATGCCCGATAAGGTCGCGACGGTGCTTTGTTTGGAACATGAATGAACCCCAAGCCCAAAATGCTTGCCTGACTTTCTTAACCCCCAAGGGATGGGTATAGTGGGCGCAAACCTCACCATTTCCCTCCCGCTATCGTAGGCTCCACCTTTTATTGCCGCGCTCGTCCCAAGGTGTTATAATGCCCCGCAAGTCTTACAACACTTACTCCAGGCAAGGGGAGTCTTGATCATGAATCGTCCGTGGCATGTCTCGGTGGCGGGGGTGGTGCTTCTGATCGCGGCGGGCGCGCCCGCACGGGCCGAAGATAACGACCCGTACGCCGTGCCCGACGGCGGGCCCGACAAGCAAGCGGCCTTCCTTCAACAAATGCCGAAGCCGCACGATGCCGAGAGTGCGGCCAAGGCGCGCGCGGCCGCCCTCAAGGCCGCTGACAAGATCCTGGCCGGCAAGGCCAACGACCAGCAATTGAACCTCGCGGTCCAAGTCAAGTCAGCTCTATGCAGCGACGCGGACGAGTTGGCCACTCTAGAACGCAAGCTCACCAAGCAAAGTCACGCCAAGCAGGCCCGCACGCTCCACTCCCGATTACTCGCCGTGAAACTTCAGGCGGCGGCCGGCGATCGGGACGGCTTTCGCAAGGAATTAGAGGAGGTCAAGTCATTTCTAGCGAAAGGACCTCTTGCGCCCGCCGATGCCCAGTTGGCTTCGACCGCCGGCCGAATCGCCGAGCAGTCGGGCGACGGGAAGTTTGCGGCCGACACCTATGAGAGCCTTGCCAAGTTGCTGGCCGCCGATCCGCAAACCGCCGGGGCGGCAAGGGGAATGCAGGGGCTCGTACGGCGGCTGAAACTCGTCGGTAACTCGATGCAGGTCGAAGGCACGCGCCTGGACGGCAAGCCCTTGCAGTGGGAAAAGTACCGCGGCAAGGTCGTGCTCATCGATTTCTGGGCGACGTGGTGCGGGCCCTGCATGGCCGAAATCGTCAACATCAAGGCCAACTACGAGAAGTATCACGCCAAAGGATTCGACGTGGTGGGAATCAGCCTCGACCAGATGGACCGCGACCAGCTTGCGGACTTCGTCAAGAAGGAAGGAGTGCCGTGGACGATCTGCCGCGACGCCGACTCCGCCTCGCCGTTGGCCGACTACTACGGCATACAATCCATTCCGCAGTTGATCCTCGTTGGCCGCGACGGCAAGGTGGTCAGCCTGAACGCTCGCGGCGAGGCCCTTGCTCCCTTGATTGAAAAAGGCCTGGCGGCGGCCGGCGGTCCGGCGGCAGGCTACGACTCCGCGAACGACGAAACGGCCGGAGAGAATTCTGCAAAGAAGGCCGCGAACAAAGCCGATCGCGAGAAGGCAAAAATTGCCGCCCAGGAGGCCGCCAAAGCAAAGCGCGAGGAAGCCGCCGCGGCCCGCGCCGCCCACGCCGCCAAGCCGCGGCAATGGACCGATGCCACGGGAAGCCACCACATTTCCGCCACATTCCGCGGCATGGCCAATGAAGTGGTCAAGCTCCAACGCGACGACGGCTCCGTCGTCAGCATCCCGTTGGAAAAGCTTTGCGACGACGATCAGGATTACATTCGCAATCGCTCGCGGCCGCAATAGTGCGAGCGCCTCGCCGGCCAGTGAGCCATACTCATCACGCTATGCCGTGATGGAACTACTTCTCCGTTTCGATCTTTCTCAACGCTTTGGCCGCGACTCGGCGCACCGCGCGGCTCTCGTCGTTGAGCAAATCAGTAAGGGCCGGGATCGCGCTTGCGGCATCCGAGCCGATCCCTCCAAGCACACTGGCGGCCAGAAAACGGACGCGCTCTTGCCGGTCCCGCAGAAGCTCCAGAAGAACCGGGATGGCCGGCTTGCCGTCCGGCACAAGGTTCTCCACCTTCTTGAGTTGGGCCACGTCGCCGACTTCGCCCGCAAACGCGGGCTCTTCCGTCGTCCCACTGATTGCCGCCGCGTGTTCAGCTTTAAGTTCGCCGCGGCGCGTGTCGGCCGCTTCCCAGGCGGCAATTGCCGATTCCCAGCCCTCCTCGCTCATGCACTCGACGATTTCCCAAAACTCCTCAAAATCATCCTCAAATGGCCCTTCAGGGGCAGATGCTCCAGCAAAGGCGGAGACCCCGAACGCCTCATTTTCTGAGCTTTCTTCCTGGAATCCGCGGGGCACCTTGTCCCCCGCAAATTCATCGTGGTGTTCAGCCATAAGAACCCCGAACCCAGGGCGGGTCAATTCCCGCCAGACCGCCGCTTGCCATTCCACGAACTGCTTGCCCATTCCGGAATATGGCCGGCCCTGCCATCTTATCCTACTCGGTCCGGCAAGGGGCTGTCAAATCTGGCACTTTCAGAGTTTGCAGCATCATTACCGGGCCATCGCGAAAGCGCGACGGGGCGAAAACGCGAGATTTGCGGAAACCGGAATAGGCAATGGGTTTGCGGTGCGCTTCATGGCGATCGCCCGTTTCGTGCTTTCGCGTCTTCGCGCTTTCGCGATCCCCTTGTGGTATTGTCGCCAAATCGCGTCAAATATTCTTTTCGCCCGCTTAATTTTATCCACTCGGTCATCCCGCCCGTCGCCGAATTCCCCAAACCATTATGCCGCAAGGAGTTGCGGCGGCGGATCGCCTTGGCGCCGCTCCCCCAAGGAGAAGGCGTCGAACATTCGCCGTCGCCGCAAAGTGTTGCCGGGGAACGAGTTAGCGATGTTTTGTATTATCATTTCACTACAAGTGTTGACAGACGCTAAAATTAGTGTATAGTGAGCGGACAAAGTGTTGAGCTTGCGGCAGACCAAGAGCGAAAACAGATGCGAATTCCGACCCCTCCGGACCTGCAAATACAAACCGCCAAAGGACGTATTCCTGACTCGATCCTGAGTGTTTCCTGTCTTGTTCCTGTCTTTTTTCGAAGGCGAAACAGCTTGAAAACACGGCATTTCGAGAGGATTTCGTCCAGAAAGAAACGATGGCGCGAAAAATGAAAGACGCGCGATCACAGCAATCGCTTTCACAAGAAGGAATGGGACAGCTTCACGCCGTCCGCACGTCACTTCGCCCCAAACTGCCGGTAGTCGATCCGCAGCTTCTTGATCTTGTAGCGGACCATCCGCGCCGTGATGCCCAAGTGCCGCGCGGCCGCGTTGATGCTCCCTTGGCACGACTTCAGCGAGTCGACGATCATGTCCTTCTCCAGAATCGCCACCCGATGCCGCAGCGAATCGATCTGCGAAGCGTCATCCGTGTCGGGCATTTGCAGCGTCGGCGGCAGGTTGTGCCCGTGAATTACATTGTCGCGGCTGAGCAGGACCGCGTATTCGATGCAGTTCTCCAACTCGCGGACGTTGCCCGGCCAGTGGTAGGCGGTCATCATGTTGATCGCCTGCGTGCTGATGCGGCGGACCTCCTTGCCGAGCCGCTGGGCGTATTTGGCCACGAAATGGTCGGCCAAGAGCAGGATATCGTCCTTGCGGTCGCGGAGCGGCGACAGGACGATCGGAAAGACATTGATGCGGTAATAGAGGTCTTGCCGGAAGAGGCCGGCCTCGACCAGCGCCTCCAAATCGCGATTCGTGGCGGCGATGATCCGCACGTTCGCCGTCGTGGTTTGGTTGCTGCCGACGCGTTCCATTTCCCGCTCTTGCAGGACGCGAAGCAGCTTCACCTGGACGGCAGGCGAGAAATCGCCGATCTCGTCAAGGAAGAGCGTGCCGCCCTCGGCCTCCTCGATGCGGCCGACGCGGGCGACCGCCGCGCCGGTGAACGCGCCCTTTTCGTGGCCGAAGAGCTCGCTTTCCAACATGCCTTCGCTGAGCGCGGCGCAATTCACCTTCACCAGCGGCTTCGCGGCGCGCTGGCTGTTGTAGTGTATGGCCGAGGCCACGACCTCCTTGCCCGTGCCCGACTCGCCGCGGATGAGAACCGTCGTGTTGGTCGAAGCGACCTGGTGGATGCGGAGGTAGACCTCGCGCATGCGGTGCGAATTGCCGATGATGTTTTCCGGCCGGAAGCGTTCCTTGAGTGCGTCGCGGAGCCGCAGGTTCTCCGATTCGAGCATCAGCCGCTGCGTTTCCTCCATCCGGCGCGACTTGACGTCGTAGGCGATCATGCTGGCCACGATTTCCAAAAAGCGGCAGCGCTCCTGAAGCAGATCGGCGTCGTCCACCGCCACGTCGGCGGAAAGCGTGCCCACCACTTCGCGGCCCAGCGAAATTGCCACGCAGAGGAAGGCCACGTCCGCGTCGGTCTCGGGCTGCCGCTGGTAGAGCCGATTGATGAAGCGCGGCTCTTCGAAGACCTGTGGGACGATGGCCGGCTGTCCGGTCTCGACGACCTTGCCGATGATCCCTTCGCCGTATTGATATCGGTACTGGCTATGACTGTGACCGGGAATGCCCGGTGCCGCGGCCACGATCAGTTCGCTGCCGTCGGGCGTGAGGAGCATAACCGTGCCGCGGATCAGCCCGAGCCGTTCGTCGAGCAGCTTGAGGACCTCGGCGAGCATTTGCCGCTGGCCATGCTGCGTGGCCAGGAGCCGCGCGATCTCAGCCAGAACGCGAAGGTCGTCCTCGTGCGTTGGGCTGTGATTCAAACGGTCTGGGGCCGTTTCCATCGTAGCGTATGTCAACTTTTTCACCACGTGCCGCAATTAACGCCATTCGTTTGGGGCTTTGGCTCAACTTCTAGCAAAAACCGCGCCCCGATCCGCAGTAAGAAGACGATTTCTGTCAAGTTTTGCGACCAGATTGCCACGATTGGTAAATGGCCATTTGATGGACGATCAGCCCGGCCCGGCCTTGATTTCCGCATGAACTACGCACGTTTGGTGGAAGTCGAAACGGTTCAATCGCGGTCGATTGTCATGGCGCGCTCGAAAGAAACTAGACGCGAACACAGAATGGCTTGCCCCCGAGAAGGCCTGCCGCGAATGCCCGAAGCGGGGCAGAATATGCTTAGGCAACTAGCATTTCAGTTAATCGCCGTGGCAGTGCGGCCCAATTTTCGTCCTCAAGTATCGCTTAGTAATTATATGTGAATGATCATGCGACATTGGCCAATCGACACTAACTGTATAGTGCGTATAGACTTAAAGATCATGCGAACCGGACTTCTGCCCCAAGTGTCCACCATACAGCGCATTAGCTTTCGATTAACCGGCTGTTCGAGGCATGCACAAAGAATGACGTAAATCCTTTTGCCAATTGACTTTACAACACAAGATCACCTTTGGAACGGTAACGGTTCATTAATCAGCGCATCAGGAATCTTTTTTGATATATTTTATTGCGTAAAATAGCCCTGGCGGGAGGAAACCGGCCTGAGAATAGGGCAATGCGAAGTAGGTTGGCGGCCTCCTGCGGCAACAGAATACGGGACAAGGAAAAACTGAACGACATATTCAGACTTACACGGTGGTGAGCATTATGAGCATTGCAAAAACTCGACAACTTGATCCACGAACCTATTCCAGCGGAGCTGCGAACCACTTCAAGAGCAACGGCCCCGGAGTGCCGGCGGCCCGGCCGAATCAGGGAAGCTTTGCCGCCCAATGGCAATTGGGAAATCACCAGGCCCGAGCCGAAGGCGCCCGCGATACGTTCCAGCCCCGCCCCGATGCAGCCGATTTGGAACGAGCGCGGGACGCTGCCAGGCGGCTGGAGATCGTCCGACGCCGGGATAGCGGCGAATCGCTGGCGAAACTGGCGAAGCGGTTCCGCACGACTCCTTCAAGGATCTCGCGGGTCGTCGCGCAGGAGCAGGCCAAGCGCGTGCAGGAATTGCAGTTGGACTACATCCCCAACGAGCGTTTCAAGCGGATGTCGGCCAACCAGCAGGCGGTCGTGCTTGGACCGTCGCCGGAGAATCCCCGTCCGGCCAAAGCCGTCGCGCGGCCGGCCGGCCTGCCGCCGTACCTGGCGAGCATGTACGAAACGCCGCTCTTGACCCGCGAACAGGAGCAGCACCTGTTCCGCAAAATGAACTACTTGAAGCACAAGGCCGCGGTGCTCCGCAATCGGCTTAATGCGCAGCGGCCGAGCCTGACGGCGATGACCCAGATCGAAAAGTACGCCGCCGCCGCGAACACGGTCAAGAACGACGTCGTCCGCGCGAACCTGCGGCTCGTGGTTTCGATCGCCAAGCGCTACGCCACCGGGCCGGGCCATCTCTTCGAGTTGATCAGCGACGGCAACATGTCGCTGATCCGCGCTGTTGAGAAGTTCGACTTCGCCCGCGGCTTCCGCTTCAGCACCTATGCCTCCTGGGCGATCATGAAGAACTTCGCCCGGACGATCCCGGCGGAGTTGAAGCAGCACGCCCGTTTCCGCACCGGCGGCGAAGAGCGGCTGATGGTCGTGACGGACGTGCATGTGGAGGCCGCGCGGCGCGAGCTGGCGCAGACCGAGCGGCAGTCGGAAGTTTCGCGGATTCTAAAGCATCTCGACGAACGCGAGCGGCAGATCATCCGCCACCGCTTCGGCTTGGACCGCAATCACAATCCGATGACCTTGAAAGAAGTCGGCCGCGTGATGGGCGTAACGAAGGAGCGCATCCGCCAACTCGAAGCCCGCGCCATGGCCAAGCTCCGCGACGCCGTCGGCGAAGAGAAAGTCGAAGCGCCCGAGCCGGGCGAGTAGTCGATTTCACACCAACGGCTCGCCAAATGGGTCATCGGCGATCGTGTCGATCGGGCGTTCCAGGGGATTCTCGGCCGCCGGGCTGGGAATCTCCTCGTCCACCGCGCGGACTACCAGGCGGCTCGATTCGACCTTGATGACGCGGACGGTTTGACCCGCCTCGATGACCATGCCCTCGCTCATGGCGTCAAGCGTTTGCCCATCGACGGCTACCACGCCGCTGGGCAGCATCCGGCACTTGGCTTTGCCGAGCCGGCCGATGAGGCCCTTAAGTTGGCGGCGGAGGTGGTCGTCCGGCAGCACGTCCTCGGCCCGCGGAGCGTCCAACAACACGGCCTTGCCGACGGCCGTTTTTGGCCATAGTCGAAAGCCAAAGGAGATCAAGATCGGGATGCCGATGACCACCGCCGCGGTCATCGAAAGCCCCAGACTCGGACCGCTGCGGAAGCCCAGCAAGACGGCCCCCAAGAGCGCGGCGCCGGAGAAAAATGCCAGAACTCCGGCCGTGGGAAAGAAGACCTCCAGGATCGCAAGACCTAGCCCGAGAGAGAGCAACAAAATGGGCCAAATCCACTCGTACATCGTGCGAACTAAAGTCCTCGAACCGCGTTTCCGCCCTCAAGCCCTACGGCGACAATCCATTTTACCATGCGGCGAGGTTTGAGGCCATTGGCGACAAAGTAGAAGCAGCGTCCCGCCGCATTATTTAAGCGGCGAGACGCCGCTTCTACATTGCCGCTAACCCTTCATTCGCGATCAGGTTCGGGGTATTTAAGCTTGAGCACATAGGCCTCCCATTCCTGCTGGAACTTATCCATGTCGTCGCGGCCGAGCACGGCTTTCAGAGTTTTGTAGCCGGTGGGGTCGTCCTCCCGGCCGGCGAGGAAGCGGCGATAGTAGCTTGGCAGCAGCCCCTTTTGTTGCAAATAGTAGCATAGATATCGTGCCTGGGCGTAGTTCGGCCCGCGGCTTTGTTCGTAGAACTCGGCATCGGTCGTGCCGCAGAGTTCCTTGAACGACGGCTGCTTGCCGTTGCGAATCGCCCGTTGCAGCCCTGCCAGCCGCCAGTTGGTGAAACCATGAATCGCACCATCCACTTCGCCCGATTGCTCGTAAAGCGAGCCGAGTCCCTCGTTGAACCAGGCTGGGCAGTTAGGAAAATTGGCCGCCACGAAGGGATGGACAATCTCATGCACAAGCGTGCCGCCGCCCGTCGAGATATTCATCACCAGCGCTTTGTCCTGCTCGGAGAAATAGCCATAGGGCGTGCCGGGTGTTTTGCCGAAGAGCTTTTTGACGTTCTTCTCATAGCTCTCTTTGTCCTTGAAGAGCCAAATGTCGAGGATTTGCTTCGGATCCTTCGTAAAATAGGCCTTTTTCAGCTTCTCGACCGCCCATTTGACCGTGTCGTTCGATCGGCGGCGGACTATCGTGGCCGGTTCATCGCCAATCACGACAAACGGCCGGCTCACGACGATTGTGAAATCGGCAGAGGGCAGCGTCTTTCGCAGCTTGGCGATGTGCTCGGCGTAGTCGCTCTCGGTGAATGTGCCCGCGCTGGCAGTTTGACAATTGAGCCATGCGCCGAGGCCAATCAATCCTCCCGTGATGACACTGAGAACGAGGACTATTGCTGATCGACTACCGAATCGTCGCGACATGAGATACCTCACTAGTATGTTCAATTCTGCAATGAGTGTTCAATTCTGCTGTATCGAAATAGAGCAGGCGGGTCATGTTTCGTTCGGGCGACGAAACCATGACCCGCCTGATATTGAAGGGAAGCGTGAGCTTCAACCCGTCGGATTGCAATGGACTCCATACCGGAAGGGGATTTGGGGACCTCCTGTTTTTCCAATGGGTTTGCGCGACTGCCAGCGCTCCTTCGATTGCCTCTTAAGGAGCCCAAAAAATGCGGATTTTGAGCTGTTCCGTTCTCGAAATCGCAGGCATTTTTTGGGCGTCCTTTTTCGTCCGGCCCCAGTTGCTTGGCCTCTTCTCTAAACCAGCCCCACGTGACCGCGCGAGCGAGGAAACTCGCTGCCCCGTTGAAGCAAGCGGTGTGCCAATTGAACGATCCGAAACTTATTATCCACCACGATATGGTTGACATCCGCTACGACTACTGGCAGAATGATCTTCGTCGAGGGCGATTAGCTCAGTTGGTTAGAGCACTAGCTCGACAAGCTAGGGGTCACAGGTTCGAGTCCCGTATCGCCCACTATGGGGGGTGCAGAAAGCTGCAAACCCCTGCAAACCCCGGCATTTATCGGGGTTTTGCTTTTTGGTGCGCTGCAATTCGCTCTGTTGCATCGGATGTTTGCAGCGCCATTTGCAGCGCTGCTTTTCCGCCCTTCGCAGTTCCGGCCGCAAGGCGGTAGTCCTCATCGGTCACTTGCCAGTAGTGCTTCTTGGCGATGCCCTCGGTGTGCCCCAGCCACTTACAGACCTTGTACTCAGGCCACCCGGCCGCAACCAGCTCCGTCGCCCGCGTCGCCCGGAGGTTCTGCCATAGCTTGGGCCACGCCTTCAACCCCGCCTTGAGGATGATCCGTTCCAACTGGGTGCGGAGGTTTTGTGTCGCGTCACGATAGCGGGTAATGACGTAGAACGCCCCCTCTTCGGCCTGCTCGAAAGCTTCATCCAGAAACGGCCGCAGTTCGGGGAAGATCGGCACCAGCCGCTTGCCCTTGTCCTTGTGCCGCTCAGTCTTGCAAGCCCTCACGAGCATCCGAGAGTGTTCCCAATCCACGTCAGCCCAGCGTAGCGCCAAATGCTCCGAGGGGCACCGCAGGCCGCCGTAGCGGCTCAGGGCGAACAGTAACCGCCATTGGGCATCCGGGCACGCTTCCAACACGGCCGCGGCCTCATCGCGGGTGACGAAGTATTCGCGGTCGGGGTTGCCATGCACCACGCAGCCCTTCATATCGGCGAAGGGGTTCTCGCGGAGCAACCGCAGCCGGACGGCCGCGCGGAAGAATTGCTTGGCCATGCCGCAGCGCCGCCGGACGGTGTTGTCGGCCAATTTCTGATCGGACGCGAGCCACTCGCGCCACTGGTCAACTTCGCCCGCGCTGATCTTGTCCAGCGGCCGAGTTGCCCCAAAGAAGTCGATCAAGCAGCGCTTGGTATGGCCGAAGAATATCTTCGTGCTTGGCTTGGCCGTCGATCGGCTTTGGACGTAGCTGTCGAGGAACTTTGCCAGCGTCGGCACCGTGGCGCAGTCGCCATTGTCCCGCGGGATGACCAACCCGGCCTTTGCCAGCTTGGCGTGAATCGCGTCAGGCACGTTGGCGACCCATGCGGCCGTCGATCGGTCGGGCGGGCTGTCGGCCCGCAACGACTCGACAAGGGCCTCTACGCGCTCGCGGTACGATTCCGCTTGCGGTTCGGACATCGCCCCCAGGGCGATCGTCACACGGTCCTGATCGGGCCGCAGCCGGAATTGCAGGGTCCAGCGGTCCCCTTTGTGAATCAAACTTGCCATAACGGCAAACTCCATTGAAACAGCGAAACCCCATTGGTCTTGTCAGCGCGGGTATAAGACCGCGCGGACGGTGTTGCCACTCGTCGCAGGCCAATGGGGCTTCGGTGTACGTTGTGCAGAGACAACATCGGAGAGAACCTTATACTGTTTGCCGGCTTAAAGTGCCGACTGACTTTTGACGTTCCAATTATCGGCAATGTCCACTTGGGAGTCAAGTCATGGTGTGACAAGAACAAATGGAATATTCTCCGATCGTTTTACGTGTCGGCCTGTTCGCGCTGCAAATTGCGCTGCAAGCGGCGTCATCGACCCACCGGTCGCCCGCAGCCGTCATGCAGTCCGGGTCTCCACAAACAAAAAAGATATATATGGGTTAGTATGGGACTGTACGGGATTCTTTGTACTTGTGGGGGTGGTGCATAGAGTCCCATATTGTCCCATACCGTTTAACTGTCCCGTAGAGTCCTACGAGTCCTACGAGATGAACCATTCAAAAACTGAGTCAGCGCCGAAGCCATTCTTTTTCGCTGCCGCGCCGATCGCCTCCTTGGCCTTGAACAACCGATTACGCGAGATTCCAACCGCTTTGCCAAGCTCGAATATCTCGGTTGACTCCATCGCGCCGTTGGCGAGTTGTGCGTTCAACCACTCCTTGTCATGCTCCAAGTTTCCTCGGACTCCGCGGGAATCGGTGGCAAGCGCTTCGTCGGCGGTGGTTGTTACTGGCGTATCGTTCCATTCGATTCGGGGAAGGTCATTAACTGCCACGACTTGAAAACTCAATCCGCCGATGTTCGGTGCGAGGTTGTTCTTGACCGGTAGGAAAAGCCGTATGCTGGAATCATCTTTGCTCTCGACAACCATGTACGCGACACGTGCCGCGGCTACGAAGGCGATGCTGCCGGCGGCGCGGTACAATGCCGGCCCGTTGGTCGTCTTGTTCAAGTGGCCCAGGTAGATGAACGCCACGCATTTTCGGTGGCATAGTTCGGCCACGGGTCCGAGCACTTGTCGAACTTCGGCGTTCTTGTGGCTGTCCGTCTTTCCAAGGTAGGCGTTTATCGGGTCCATGATGAGCAACTTGCAATTGGCGGTCAGGTCCATCGCTTTGCCGATCGCATCACGGTCCTGCTGCAAGTCGATGAGGCGCTCCGACTTCTTTTTGCTCTTGGGGTCCATCAGCACCACGGATTGCACCAAATTGATCCGCGACACGTCCGCGCCAGCCGCGTCGAGTCTCGGTCGCAACGTGTCGTGCGGATCATCCTCCGCGCTGCAAATAACAACACCGCCGGGATCGCCGCCGGGCTCACCATCGGGCCACGCTGCCCCGGTTGTCACGTGAGCGGCAATGTCCATCAGGACCAGCGTTTTGCCTAAGCCGGGGTTGCCGCTGAGGCTGACCAGCTTGCCGTTAGGAATGCGATATTTCCAGAGCCACTGGACGGCGCGGGGTTCGATGCTGTTCATGGGCACGATGTTGGGCTCCCAATACTTTGATGGCTCGTTTCGCGAGTCCGTGTTACGCGAATCACTGTTGACTGACCGATGATCGCCATTGCTGCTTGGCATCGCCCCATTTCCTGATTGTTCGCACTGGTTTATCAAATATCCGCGGCGCTCGGCTCGGGCGTCGGCGCTCTCCAGCTTGTGCATCAAGTCCGGTTCGTCCCACGGTGGCTCGCACGTCGCGCTCCAAGCCTGCATGATCGGCATGGCGTCATTCACAGAAAGCGCGAAGCCCTCGATTAGCCGCATCGCCACGCTGAAGGTCGCGTTATGCCCACCCTGGCCGCTGACTGCACCCGGAATCTTTGCGACGTACCGGGCGGCGCGGTCGATGACGGTGCCGTGGTCGATGTTGACTGGCGGCGTCCAGATTCTCGCCCGCGCTGTCGGCGGGAGGTGTTGCTCAAACTCCGCCACGGTGAAACGGCGGTCGGGCTCAAACACAAGAGCGCTGACGGTGCTGCCGTATTTCTTGTTCGTGGTGCCGATAGGACGGAGCACACGCACAAGGTCATGCGTCGAATCGAGTTCGTAAGGCGCAAGCTTCGTTCGCAACAACTGTTGCCACTCTTTCGATGCTCGCTTTAGCCGTGCGCGGTCTTCATCGCTACGGATGATGAAGGGCTCCGTCAGAAGCCAATAAGCATGTAACCCGCCGTTGCGCTGGCCGCTCACCACGATGATCGACGCGCGGAGTGGCATTTCGGCCAGCGCGTCAATGATATGCGGCTGAGGCGGGTAGTTATGGCCGGGCTTCTCAGCGTCCACGTCCGCCACGAGGGCCACTATGGCAGTTACTTCGCATTCCAGCCCGCGGGCAAACGGGCTGCGCCCCTCGATTGCCTTGCCGTCGAGCGCATTGACTGTGAGGTAAACATCGTACTGCTCATTGAGTTGACAAATACACTCGGAAAACTTAGGCAGGCCGGAAGCGTATCCAAAGCGGCGTGTAAATGGCTCCTTGACATAGGCCAGCAATGCGCCGGGCGTCCAAGCTTGGTAAAGCGCTTGGAGGTAGTCCAGCGTGGTGAAAGTGACGATCGCGCCGGCGGCTTTCGTCCGGCCGCGCGCCGCTTGTTTGACTTCGACCTTGGCGGACGCCTTACTCATCGTAAGCACTCCGTCTCGTCCGGGCCGTCGTTGTCGTCCACCGGCCGTGCTGTCGTCGATCGCGTTGCAATCCACACTTGGAGGTCGGCCACGCTGAACCGCAGACAGCGATCGCCGAGTCTAACGACGGGCACCTCGCCGGCCGCCGCCCAGGCCATGAGGGACCGGAGCGATACGCCCAACGAATTCGCCGCCTCTTGGGGCCTGAGCAGCAGGCGCAGAGCAGGCGGAGTTGGCGGACTGGACGGAATCGGGTTGCGAGGGGTCATCATGGTTTGCCCTCCTCGGCAACGGTTGCCGCTTGGGCGCGTTCAAGAAGAACCCGCTCCACAATATCCGGGTCGAATAGTAGAACTGCGTCGGCGCGAACGCATGGAATCCGCCCGGCGTCGGCCTCAGCCTTGAGCCAACGAACAGGGACGCGAAATCGCCGGGCCGTTGGCCCGACTGGCAGAAGCTTGGATTGAGTGTTCATTGTGCTTCCATTGTCCGCGGACAACGGAAACTGTGAACGCACGGATAGCGCACGATTCCCGCAAATTACTCTTGCCGGCTCGAAAGCGCAAAGCCATCTCGCGACAACCCCCAACCACTACGCGCGCCCTCTGGCTGTACAACCAGTTTTTTTTCATCCCGAAGAATTGGTAGCCGTTTTTGAATTGTGCGGAGAGCAACTCGCGACTGAGGTATTGCCCCCTCAATTTGCTCTTGCGTAAGCAACTTCGGATGATTCGCTCGCAATGCCTGTAAGATGTGCCAGTCCTCATCGGTGACATGCACTATCTCAGCTTCCGGAGCCTTGTCGGACGTGCGACTGATTGCCGCCCACTCCCGATGAATCCACGCCTGAATCTCTTTCACCTGTGCAAACTCAATCTCTTTCACCGCCCAAGCGTAGACCGGCCTTGCGCATACGTCGATCAGATATTCTCGCAAGTTATCAGGCGAAAGTGCGTGCAGCACCAATTCCAATGAACCATCTGGCAACGGGTCAATTGCAGCAAATCGACCGTCAAACCAATCGTCGGCAAATCCATTCTCTATATGTAGCACTACTGCGCGGAGAAGCTCTAAAGCGGCCCTGTGAGCCGTGCTATAACAAGCTTCACCAAAGCGAAAATCTGGCCGCGGTCCCTCACCCACACACGCCAGGGCAATCACGTTGTCGTATCGGGGGTCGAATAGGGCTATCGTTCGCTTCAGTGTGTCCAGCGCCTCGTCGATTGCCGCCAAGTGCAGTGAAGCGTCGTCCACCTTGTAATCGTCCTCTTGTGACCGCTCGCCCCAAGACACAAGGCTGCACGCGGAGCTGACGCAGTCCCGTGCGGCATTACCCAGGTCGTTCCAGTCGATTTGCTGCTGAGAGTCAGCCACGAGAAGCTACCTTTCGCTGTCCGGGCTCGTTCCCGGCACAAAGACGCGCTGATCGCGCCGGAGACCGCTTGAGAGCGATGTTGCAGCAACGCTACCTATGCTGACCGTCAATCTACCGCGTTTTTCCAATGCCGGGAAGCTATCGGGTAGTGCTACAATTTGCCCGAAGATTTTTCGGCCTTATCCAATAAACGATCGCCGATACGGGCGAAGATTTCCGCGATTTAGGCTTGTCGCAAGCAGATGAATTGTATTGACCCGCATAGGAAAATCTGCTAGATTGGTCCAGTAGAAATAGAAGAAGCCGCCAAGCAGGACGCCGACGGCTTCTCCTTTGAGTTAAACCTGAATTAGTCAGAAGGCTTGCTTTGACACCGCTTTCCTTCCGACCCAAAATACGAGGGAGACTTCGTTGTCTCGCCATGTATGTTTTCAAGATACGGTAAATCAGAAAAAACGTCAATAGGGAGAGTGCGAATTCTCCGAAAGCCTTCCGGGCCCACCGGGTAGGCTATTTTTATGCGCATAAGAAACCCCAGCGGCTGTAACCACCGGGGTTTCCATTCCTGGTCACGGTAGCGACTCAGGAAGATCGTGCCCGAAGGCACTACTGAATTCTTCGCGGCGCGGTAATGGGCTACCTAGAAAGGCTGACCATGTTAGTAAGTACAGGTCATACCATTCGGGTTCCGGGTATCTACAAGTCCACGAACTGCGCTCACAATGTTGAACGCACGTTCCCCAAGGGACACGTAGCTCCTCCGTGCGATCATTGCCATCGGGCAGTGATTTGGGTTCTCGTTAGAGAAACTCAAACGAGATAGTCTCCGACGATTATCTTCGTCCAGCCGTCACAGTACGGATGGTGTTCGACGAAACGACCATTTCGTTCCGCCATCCGTACTAAGCGGTCTGCGCCTTGTGCAATCACAAGGTCCGTGAACCGCTCCTCCGTCTTGAGCCGTTGCCGAAACATCGCCCACTCAACACCAAGAGCGAAGGCGAACTCGGCATCGGTTCCAGCGAGGTCTTCCGTTTCAAATGGTTCTACAAGGCCGTGACTCTCCATACCGACTCCATTCTAAGTGGACAGTATCGCGCTTGGTAGCGTCTTCTCGCAGATTTCTTGAGCAACGTCAATGCAGCTTGCCTGAGATTTGTTTTACACACCCCGTCAGGCAACTTGGCCTACACTACATGTTGTGGATCATGTCGATTCAGCCACAATCGGTAGCGGTTTCCGCGCATGCGTTAGCGGGTCCACGCTCGGGAGCGGTCCGCCAGTTTCGCAATCTGGCCGCCTGCGGTAATGTAGGCGAACCAAAGTTCGTCAGCGAGGGCAGCTACGACCTCATTGCGCCGGGTGGCGAGGACAGCGGTGACGCGCGTCACGCCGGCTGGGAAGATGGAGAGCAGGAGCATTTGTCCGGCGGCCAATGGTTTTCGCCAATCTGGGGGCAAGCGTTTCGGCAGCCCACGCGCGGGACAGATAATGACGGGGGGACTGCCGCGCAGGAGGATTTGGAGGCATTCCCTTTCGACGGGGGAATGGAAACCGCTGATGATGCAGCGGCGCTCGTCGCGCGAACGCGCGGCTTGATCGTACGTACGGAGAATCGCTTCTCCCGGACATCGTGCGGAGCAGAATAGCGCGGTCTTGTGCAACGCCAGCAAGTCCAGTTCACCGTGGGCGGTGAGTTGCTCGGGCGCGCCGTCGTCCATGCGATCTCGCAATCGCGCCGGATAGCGTTCGTCAGCTAAGGTGATGGCTATTGGTTGCATTGCTTCTCATGTCGATGCGCCTTTGGCCGGGTTGCACGCGAGACAGGAAACTTGGCCGTTTTCGACAGTAGTCTTGCCACCCTTTGACCACGCGATTTTGTGATCGGCTTCCCATGCGTCCCATTCGCATTTAACGCCCTCGCATTTGCGACGAATCTGACAGACCCCGTTGTCGCGGCGGAAGATCGCCAGTCGCTGTTCATGCGAGAACAGACGCTGGCCGTCCTTGGGCTCGATGTCCGGCACGGCCTCAAAAAATTTACGGAGCAGGAAATCGTGCCGCCACTGGATGGAGTCTTGGGCGTCCGTACTGTGACTAGTGCGCTCTTTGTAAGCGAGCAACTCCGGATCGCAGGCGTCGGCAGAAAGCCCCTCTTGGCTGGCACGATTGGTTTCAAACTGGATGAACCAATTGCGCAGGGCATCCTGACGGCCATTCAATGCGTATTTTTCCAGACAGTGTGAGACCATAGTGTAGAGCGACAGAACGCTATAGCGTTCCAATTCCGGAGTTTTCTCGGTAAACGCTTGTGCAAGGAATTCCAGTACGCGTCGAATTTTGCGTGCCTTGGGACTGGTGGCATCGAAATCGAGATTCGCCTCATACATCGCGTTCAAATTGGAATTACGAACATGGCACGGCCCTCCATTCAGTTCGATCGCGGTCATTTGCGCTCCCACAAGATCGTGGGTGAAACGAGTGTTCGCGAATTGGCAGCGGGAGAAGAATGGATGCTGGGCAAGATCCTTGATGAAGGTGCGCATCTTGCCAGGCATCGCGTTGCGCTTCTCTTGAGCCTTCAAAGTCGTGCCGTTTTGTAAACGCAGAAACATCTCGCGCACTTCATCCTCGTTGGTGTCAGTGAGCACGATCACGTCGAGGGCATAGTTGTCGAAGCGTAGGCGGAGGTCTTCCGGCAAGTCTACGTAATGCATTTTGGTGACGACCACACCGTCGATGTCATCGGCATCCTTTGCGAGATTGAACTTGCCGCCGTGAAACTCGAAGATAGTCCGCAGTCGCTGCTGGCCGTCCACTACTTCGTATTTCTCGGGTGTCTTACTGACCTTGCGCCAGTAGAGCTTCGGGATATCGTAACCACGCAAGATGGTATCAATGAGCAATTGCTTTTGGCCAGTGCTCCAGACCGCCGGTCGCTGGAAATCGGGGTTGGTATCGATGCGATTCTGGAATCCGCACACGGATAGGATTGGCCAGGGTTTTTTGCTGATTTCCATGAAGTTTCAGTCCTCGTTGCTTTCGGCCTCGCGGCCAAGGCGGTATTTGATGTCGTAGTTCAGTATGAAGTCCAACTCCTCTGCCGTGAACCCGTAATGCTCCGCCAGCACCATGTCGATTTCGTCGAGGATCGGCTTGGAAAGCTTCGGAAAGAATTTCTGCATTTCGACGAGGCCGGTGTTTTTGTACGAAATTCTTCTGATATCGCTATTCTTCCTTAGATCGCGCATGAGCGACTCTTCATACGCCCTTGTTTCGCGAGGCAGTTCAGTCGAGAGCCGTGAGATGTTGACCGGGAACTGCTCGATCAACTCCCTGCCGCAGTGATAGGCGTCAGAAAACACAATGTAGTAGAGGTAAAAAAGGCTCGAATTGATTACGCAGCAAGCAGCCGATGTGTGCGCTCGATTTGCGAAAGAGAACACCTTGTAGTCCTCGGACCGCTTCTCTCCATCTCGTTCACTTGCAAAACGCGGAACAAACGTCAGTCCCTTCACGAAATACGAAGCGATTCGATGCGCGTATACATTGTGCGTGCCATCTGAAACGGTTGCGATTCCGAGGTTACTTGACCCACTGACATCGGCGAGTTTAGCAAGGATTGCCTCTTCCGTTTCTGTTCCGAATTTTGGAAATAGACTGCCAGAAAGAAAACTTTCAGGAACTTCGACATAGTTGGTGGTGGCGAACAGGTGTTCCCTCGCCGAAGCTGCCCACCGCCTGAATTCGGTTGAAAAAGCGTGAGCAACTGAGGGTTGGCGGCCGCTCTGCTTGGTTTTTGCGAAACAAATCGTCAGTCGCATTTCGACGCCCTCAAAAAGCACCGAGGGATTTCTGTTTCCGGAATAATGGCTAAAATGAACGCAAGCGGAACGACTCAAAATGTAATGCCGAACTGACTTCATCCTCTCAGTAGAAACGACGCTCATAGGGATAATTACGCCAAGACGAGAAGACGAGCCGAGAATCTTGAACGCTACCTCGCAGACCATTCCATATAAATTCCCTGAACTATTCGTTGTAAGCCCCTTCGGTTGGTAGGTGTTTCTTATCTTGGTATACTCAACATACGGCGGATTGCCAATGATGACGTTGAACCCGCCGGCGCTGATAATACCGTAGAACTGGATGAACCAGTGAAACGGCTGATGCGATTTCAGCCACTTGGCGTACGCGGCTTTGTCACTCGGGTTTACGCCGTATTCGCTGGCAAGGTGCCCGTTGAGTTCATCCTCCAGCGCCTTGAGCCGTTTCTGGAGTTCCCGTTTTTCGGCGGGGGGCACCGTGCAGTCGCCCTCGGTCTGAAGTTGCCGGAATTTGGTGAACGCATCTTCCACGTCGGCACAGCGCGTGTTGAAGCGGGCGAAGCTGACAAGTTCGCCCTCATCCAGAAGTTTCATCTGCCCGCCATCCCATTGCTTCATACAGCGGCGAACCTCATCCGCCGTTGCGTAGCCCACAAGGCTATTGCCGGCGCGGATGTTGAAATCAATGTCCGGCAGCGGTTCGATGCCGAGGTTGTCGAGCGCGATGTCCGGCTCGACCTGGGCGGCCAGCTTGAGGAACAGCCGCAACTTGCAGATTTCCACCGCCTCCTCCATGATGTCCACCGCGTAGAGATTATTGAGGATGATCGATTTCAGGACGAAGTAGCGGCGGTTAGGATGGGCGTCCACGCGAGCGAGGATTTCGGTGAATTTCTTGTAGTAGTTGGGATGCGCCTTGCGGCCATTTTCGCCCCATTCGGCGAGGAACGCCTCCATGCGGTCGAGACAGGCTTCGTAGAGCGGTTCAAGGATATTGAGCGCGGCAAAGATGAATGCGCCCGAGCCACCGGTGGGGTCGAGCACCGTGATGGTTGTGATGGCTTGCCAAAAGGCCGTGAGCAGGTCCGGGCCTTCGCAGTACTGAATTACATCTTGCGCGAACTGGCGCAGATCGAGATTGAGGGTGATGAAGTCGTTCACCTCGCGGCCTTCGCCGGCGGCAAGTTTTCTTCGGACTTCCGCGCAGCGCTGCCGGCGGGCGACGACTTCGCGCCAAGTTTCCGTCGGCAATGCATGGTCGCCGGGCGCTGGTTTGTTCCACGGCTTGCGGCGCTCGATGAGGTTTGGTTTCGCGGTATCCAGCCCGGCGGCGATCTCCGGCGGGAGTTTCTTGTCCGCGCCGTGACGCACGGCGCCGTAAATGTAGCGGTCGGGATTCTCGCGAAGCAAATCCCATACGGTCGGGCCGTTGGTATTCTCGAAAGCCACTTTGCATTTGGCGCGCGTGGCATCGAACAGGAACGGCAGAACGGTATTCTTGCTGATGTATTCGGTGATGTCCTCCTTCGTGTAATAGGCCCCCATTTGTTTTTGGTTGATGTATTTCTCGAAGATATAGCCCAGTACGTCCGGGTTGATTTGCTCTTTGTCGCCGGGCTTCTTCACCGTCCGCTCGGGATCGAGTTGCCAGTCCCAATCTCCAAGAAAATCGAAGACCCGCTCGAAGGCTTTGTCGGGAATCTGGATAAGCTTTCCGTAGCGATCGGGCTTTTCCAGTTCATGCACGTCGAACAGGCCGCCGTTGAGATACGGGATGTTGCCGAGGAGTCTTTCGAGGTCCGGCGCGCGGTCCTTGCGGCGCTTGCCAAAGCCTTCGTGGAACAGGCGGAGGAGGAAATAGCGGTAAAAAGTATAAAACTTGTCCTTGCCATGCTCCTTCTTGCAGCGGTCCAGCCGATTGCGAAGATATTTGGGGTCGCCGTCGAGAAACAGTCTGCTTTGGATGAAATAGACGAACATCAGGCGGTTGAGCATGACGGACGCATACCATTCCAGGTCCGGGTCGAACTTCTTCTTGCCCTCGACCTTGGTTGGCGGGGGAAATCCATCAATGCTTTCAAGGAACGCTTTGCGGTGGGTGTCGAAGTCGCGATAGAATTTCTTGGTGAGTCGCTCGATGTCGAACGCGGCGCAGGCGCGGCCCGCGACGGCCACGGTGGAGATACCAGTTTCCTCTTCCTCAAGCGAGATATAGAGGAGTTGGAGCTTCTGAAGAAGCGAGTCGCCGGGCTGGCCGCGATGGTACTCGTGGGTGCGCGCGGCTAGCGGCTTGCCCGGCTCCCGGCGGACCCACATCCAGGATTGGCTGGAACGGTCGCTGGGAACGAAGACGATGAGATGCTCGAAACTTGTCTCGGAAAGCTTGCGGTCGAGCTTGAGGCGGGTGGCGTGGTTGGGCAGATCGCCGGTAGGCGATTCGCAAAGCCAGGCGATAAAAAACCGCTTTTCGCCGACTGCGGTAAAGCAGTAGTCGATTTCACCGACGCGAAGTGTAAGCTTTTGTCGGCACGGTTCCCAGCCGAGTTCTTCGATGAAGAGCTTGGGAAGGTCGCAGTTTTGCAAGAGTGGACGCGCACGCTGAAAATCGAATGGCATATATCAGTCTTTCCGAATGCCGAGGGAGCAGATGATTTTCGGTTCGCGGTCTTCGGTATTGTCCTTCGGGACGCAGAGCCGGTCTTCCTCGTGCAAGGATAGGACGAGATCGACGAGCGCTTCATCGCTGACGCCGGCGCGGAGTTCGCGGTTGAGCAAGTCGCGAGCGGCCTCGGTCAGAGGCGCGTCGTAGATTTCGTCAATGGCCTGATGTAGCGGTTTGATGTCAAACAGCGTATCTTTCACGTGGCGGGCGTAGTCCTTGAGCCGCTCATAGGCGCGGCGTCGCGCGCTGGTCGGTTTGCCAAGTTGACCGCCGGTGGTGATTTGTTCGGTCTGGATGCCGGCAATGGCGTTTTGGACTAGCGAATGATGACTGGCCAGGCGCGGGAGTGTCGGTGTGGCCGGTTCACACGCCGCGGCACGCAAGATTTCGTGCTGTGATTCAGTTACGGTGCGGCCCTGTTCATCCACCCAGGCCAGCGCGTCGTTTCCATCGGCCGTGCGGACGTAAACCATAACGCCTGAGTCAGGCTGTGGACCGGCCGTGGCAACTGGTTTGACCGGAACAGCGGATAGGGCCTTGGTGGAAAAGACAACGCCGGGCAGGTCGGGAATGATCTTCTTCAGCGCCGGATTGGTGTCGCAAGCGTTTTTCCAAATCTGGTAGGCCAAAGACGCGAGGTCCACTTCGTCGTCGTCCAGATCGTCCAAGACGCCGGAGTTTTCCGTGAACAGGTCGCGAATAACGGTGTCGTGCTTTTCATCCTCGAAAAAGGTCTCGTCGGTGCCCACAACTTCGGCGTTTTCGGAAAGACGTTGGCGGACCCGCGATCGCAGGCGGATAATGCGCTCGACGCCATCGGCCGGGACAAAGGAGTAGCAAAGGATTTCCTCAGCCTTTTGGCCGATACGATCCACGCGGCCCGCGCGCTGGATGAGCCGGATGATGGCCCACGGCAAATCGAAGTTCACGACGATGGCGGCGTCCTGAAGATTTTGGCCTTCGCTGAGAACGTCGGTGGCAACCAGAACGCGGAGTTCTTCGGCAGGCGGAACGTAGGTCGGCGATCCTTTGTCCCGCGCCTTATTGCTTTCCGGGCTGAAGCGGCGAGCGTAGCGGGATGGATCTTCGGTGTCGCCAGTCACACCGGCCATCTGCTTGATCCCTCGCGTCTTCAGTTGTTCCGCGAGATAGGATACGGTATCGGCGAATTGTGAGAAGATGAGGACTTTCTGATCGGGATGTTTCTTCGTAAGGAGTTTGCAAAGTTCGGCCAGCTTGTTGTCGTCGTCGGGCTGCCACCGACCCGCGAGTTCGATGATGGAGAAGAGGCGTTGCGCGTCTTCTCGGAGATGCTTGGCAAAGTCTTCGACAAATACATCGCTGCGCAGCCAATCGAAATTGCTGGCGTTCTCGGTGCGGAGCGTATGGTAGCCCGAACCTCCGGCGGCGGCAAAATCAGCCAGGGAATTCGCAGTGATTTCGCTAGTAGCCGTAGGCGATTCATCCGAACCGAAGAGGGTGCTATCGCTGTCATGATCGTCGGTGCGAGTATCGAACAACGCAGAGTCTTGGGTGCCGACCGGCAGCGGTAGGCCATTCTCCAGCGCGTGCAGCGAAATATAGTTGCGCAGAATGTGGCGGCGCACCGAAAGCAGGAATGCATGGCCGCCGCTCTCCAGTCGCTTGAACAGATTGGTGCGACAAAAGCCGATGAGCCGCTTGCCGGCGCGGGAGAGATTTCTCATCACGTCGGCCTCTTCCTTGGTGGGCGGCGAATCGGGTGTCGGCTTGAGGTAGTTGGCAAGTCCGTATCGCGGAAGATGAAGCGCCCGGACGGTATCTACTACCTGATTGGAATAGAGCCGGGCGTACTGGTCGTTCGGGTCGCTGTCGCGAATCCGAAACTTGAGGGTCTTCGGTTGGCGCTTCGGGAAATGAAACCGACCGCCGCCCTCAAGGATTAGAAAGCGGCGATCTTCTTTGGCCTTTTCTCGATTACACGTGGGGCACTTTTCCTGCGTGGCCAAAAGCACCGTGGCGCACGCCGGGCATTCGGTGAAGGCGTAGTTCCGTTCCACGAAGCTGCGCGTGCGGCGAACCATGAACAGTCGCATCAGCTCACGCCAGTCGTCCGCATGGCCGCTTTTCTCGAATGCCGAGAGGCAGTTGACCGGACATTGGTGGAGGCGAGTGAATTCGTCCGCGCGGCTATCACAGTCGCGGCGTAGGTATTCCTCGGGTCGGATTCCGACGACATCCTCCGGCGCGAGAAAGAGCCGAAGTTGATTGGCAAGGTCCTGGTATGCCTTATTATACGGCGTGGCCGAAAGAAGGATGCACTTGCTTGCGTTTCGTGCCAAGTAGTCGCGCACGGCTGCCCAACGACGCCCCTCGCGATTCCGTAGGTTGTGACTTTCGTCGATTATAACGACGCGGTAGCGGCGGAGATCGGGCAGCTTTTTCTGCGCTTGAGTTATGGACACCACTTGCGCGATCAAGCGGTAACGGTGAGCGTGGTCTTCCCACATGCCGACGAGGTTTTTCGGGCAGAGAATGAGCGTCTCGAGCGAGCGAGGTGGGTCTTGGAACACTCGCGCCAGCGCGGTGGCCATCAGGGTTTTTCCGAGGCCGACCACGTCGCCAAGGATGACGCCACCACGTTTCTCCAAATGCTTGGCTGCGATGCGGACTGCGGCGGATTGAAATTCGAGCAGGATGCCGCGCATATCCGGCGGGATGGAGAACTCATTAAGGCCCGCGCGTGCTTCCTCCGCCAAGTGATAGGCCATGTTGACGTAAATCTGATACGGCGGCGGGCAGTCCGGCCGAGCCCAACTTTCGTCAATCACCTGGATGAGTTCTTTGGTGATGTCCACACACCACCTGTCATCCCAGCGATCCTTGAACCACTGAGCGAGTTTGGTCGTGGCGTCGTGGTCAAGAACATCCACGTTGAGTTCACCCTGGTTTGATAGTCCGGAGAGCGTGAGATTGCTAGAACCAAGGAATCCGGTGATAGGATTGTTGGGATCGACCCGGAAGCAGAGGTATAGCTTGGCATGAAGCGTGTGGCGGAGGAAAAGCTTTACGACAACCTTGCCGGCCTTGAGTTGGGCCGAGAGGCGGCGAAGGCCGGCTTCGTCGGCGTCGGTCGGAGCGCCGATGGTGAGCTGCGCGCGAAACTCGTCCGCTAGACGCCGCTTCAAACGGATTACCGCCTGTTGGCTGATCGGGTCTTCGTGCGGCAAAAGGCTGTAGGCGAGCCGCAGTTCGTCTTGTGCGAGCCGCTGCATACCGACGAGTAGACGGCATTGCGAACCTTCGCCGCCGGCCCACTTCTCAATCAATGCATCAATGGTTTTCCAGCCGCGGAGATTAAAGTAACCAACGCAAAAATCGGCGCGTGCGGATATTTCGAGCGTCTGCCGCAAGGCAGGAAGGAGGTCATCCTTGATGTTGTCGAAAATCCTAGGCATCTGGTTGATTCCCCCCCATCGATCGCATCTTTTGGGACTCGACAAGCAGTTGCGACCGAATCTCGTTTAACCACAATGCCCCACAGAATTCGCGCAGGAATGTTTTATCTATTGGTGCCACAATTAAGAAAAAGCCCTTCGGGATCGGGCCGGGTCAGCGGGCCACCGCGGAAAGGTAGATCGCAGCAGCCCACCGACTCGATTTCATCCCCGCCACGTTGCAATCGCGGCGGGGAACCCAAGGCGAAAGCATACCACCGGGGGAGGGAGGCAACAAGAGCCCGGAATCAGACGGCGACCTCACGCATCTAAGCATTCGACAAGTATTCGTCCAGGTGTTTCACGAGCTTCTCCACAAATACCCTCATTTCGTCCTTCCTTACCCTCGCGCGGAAGCCGCTCCGGTTGGAAAATGCGAAACCTACACATTCCCGATTCTCGTTTATCGGTTTAACTTGGAAATGTGCAACGGCATGTCGAAGGCTCTTTACAAGCTGTCGGAGATTCTTCGGATGCCGGTCCCCACACTCGCACTTTCCATAGTGCGTTATGTTCTTTGGATCAATCCCCCAGTTCTTAAGTGTCTCGATCGAATCGGTAGGTATCAAATCAAAAAGTCGTTCGTTCGGCACAACCAGCAGGCCGAGGAGGCAGTTCATCAGGTTAGTCATGTCGCTTGGGCCGTGATAATTCTCCACAAGATCAAGAGTACGTCGCATGAATTCGAGGTGAAACGGACGTTCTTCTTCTGGGAACTCCATAAAGATTCTCCTATCATCAGCCAATAGAGTCGTTGCAGTCCGTTCTGATTGCTTCGCTAGTCGCAATACCGCCCGTTCTGCGTTCTCACGAACCCGTTATTCCGAATCCGCGGCGCGTCGGTTGAGTCGCCGCTCCCGCCACCGCTCGATCTGTCCTAGCCAATAAATCGGTTGTTCGGACGCGAACTGCTCCGACAGCCATCCATAAAGTACGTCTATGGCCTCATCGGGCGATATCTCTCGCAGGAGCCGTTCGCCGCGGACACGGGACCAGCGTACATTCGCCGCACGACGGGCTTGAGCGCTCCGACGTTCCGCGCCAAGTCGCTCCAATTGTCTACGACGTGCGGCACGGCCCGACTGACTGTTAAACGGCGGGGCCAGCGAACCTCGCCCGCGACGGGCGGCACGCGCAGTCAAAGGTGTAGGCGAACGGGCCAGCATATCCCGCCAGCATACGGGAGAGGCAGGCTACTGGCAACACAAAGCCCCCAGATTCGCACAGTCCGGCAACCATGCCACACCGCAACACACGAACTGCCCGCAAATCGCAAAATCCCCTAGATTAACATAATCTCGATTCAGTCGAGAAGGTGTATATACGAGGTTCGCCTGGCCGCAAACATCGGCGGGAGACGGAACTTCTTCCGACCGATCGAGGGCCCCAGGGGGTGGGCGCATTACCGTGAGGGCCGCTGGTGGAAAGTTCGATGTTATCCACCAACCGGTGGAGTTTTTTGCGGAAGCTATAGCTGCACATCGAGAAACATTTATCGAAAGTGCTGTTGCGAGGGGTGTTTCGCCTGACGAGGCATTTCCAGTATCCATCTGGGACGGGAAATCGCTTCACATTCGAGACGACGCCAGACCCGAAGAGATTGTGCATGAGCTGGTTCACGCCATGCACGATCGAGGGCTCGCGACCGACGCGGAGATAAATCTTCTCGGAGGCAGGGAACGGGCGGCCTATCTTGTTCAAGATTGGGTTGCCCTCGGTAAGCCATCCGCCCACGGATGGGAAAAGGCGAAGGAAGTTCTCTCCCGGATTTGGGATTCTGCTATTGCCCTGACGGGCAACACGGCAGCCAAACAGCGACAAACGACCCGCGCAATAGTCGAGAGACTGGGGACTGATCCTGAGGCTGTCAGAGCAGAATCGCCTTCCGGGAGAGTTTGGTTTAGCCGCTTCGATATTCTGCATGGCTCAACAAAGCCTATGACAGTGAAGACGAGGTGGGCCGAGCTAGAGGCAGAGAGACGTATTTAAGTGGGAGGAGTCCACTTACATCCACCATTCTGGACAGTCAGCCGTCAACCTTGCCCAGTGTGAAACCAAAAACGCGAATTTCCAGGGGAGCGAATATACGCACTCCGCCACGGCCAAAGAAGCCGGGGGAGACGGAACTTTTTCCTGCCAAGTCGAGGGTCCCACGGTCATTGCATTTTTCCATAGTTCGCTGCTGGCCGTTGTCGCGTTGCTGGTCGTCGCCGTGCCGTCGCCCTGCCGCTTCTGGCCGTGGCACACGTCAACGGGCGCGGGCTTCCAGGCAATCCTGCCCAAGAAGCCCGCTTTGGTTTCGTGCTGGCGGTCGTTCCGCGGGTTCTATCCGAGGTCCAGGGCTTGCCGAAGTGCCTCCCGCTGTTGCGGGGTCAGGGCAGCAATTTGCAGCGCCAATTGCAGCGCGTCGGCAGAAATGGTAGAATCTCCCGCGTTTTCAGCACTTTGTTCGAGTCCCGTATCGCCCACTATACGCAAGCGGTTAGCGGACAGCGGCCCCGCCTGATGCTTGGGTCACGCCCGCATCAAACGTTTTCCGCCATGAAAGCAATTCTCACCGTTGCGTTGGTGTGTACGGTGCTCGCCGGGAGAGCCGCCGAGCCCGTCGTGACCAAAGTCATTCTTCCGCCGCGCCTGCACGAGGGCAATACGGGCATCAAGCCGTTGCAGCCGATCGACGGGGCGGCGTGGATATGGCATCCGGCTTTGGCAAACATTTCGAAGGCGGCCCACGCCGAGAACTTCTCGGCCGAATGGCACGAGCCCGTGCTGCTGAGGTTCCGCAAGAGTTTCGTCGCAACAGAGTCCCCGCTGCGACTGCACGTCAGCGGCGACGAGCGGTTTGAATTGTTCCTCGATGGCAAGCGGATCGCTCGCGGACCGGACCGCTGCGATGTCGAGCATTGGTCGTATGCGACGTACGAGCTTCGCCTTCCGCCTGGACCACACAAGCTAGAGGCCCTGGCGTGGAGCATCGGGCCACATGCGCCGGTTGCACAGCTCTCGTGGCGCGGCGGTTTTATCCTTAAGGCCGAGGGCAGTTACTACGAAGCACAGCTCACGACGGGCAGGGCCGCCTGGGAAGTCGCGCGGCTGGAGGGCTTCGATTTCACGCCCGGAATCTTTTTCGTCGGGTCGCAACTGACTGCGCGCGGCTGCGGGCCGCAGTGGAAAGAGGGCGACTACGCGCGGGCCAAGGTGGTCCGTTCGCCGATAGCGGGAAATCCCTACGGCGAGACCTCGCCGGGTTGGAAACTCTATCCGACGCAACTGCCCGACCAGATCGATCGCGAAATCACTGTCGGTCGGGCCGTGGCGCTGGGAAATGGATTATTGGGAAACCAAGACGTACTCCGTGTCGAGCAGGCTCGCAATGCCGAGTTACCCCGTTGGCAGGCTATCATTGCCGGCCGAGGCGAAGTCGTAGTGCCACCACACGCCGAGCGGTTCGTACTCTGGGATCTCGACGACTACTATTGTGCCTATCCGCTCTGCGAGGCCTCCGGCGGAGCGGGCGCCAAGCTCACTTGGACCTGGGCCGAGTCGCTCTACAAGCCGAACTCGCCGGCCAAGGGCAACCGCAACGAATTTCTGGGCAAGACCTTCCGCGGCATGACGGACACGTTCTTACCGGACGGCGGAAGTCACCAAAAGTTCTCGACGCTTTGGTGGCGGGCCGGCCGTTGGTGCCTGATCAACATCAAAACGGCCGCCGAGCCGTTGACGCTGCACCGCCTGGCGCTCGACGAAAGCCGCTACCCGCACGAGAACGAGAGCAGTTTCGATGGCGGCGACAAGGAATTGGACGGCGTGGTCAAACTCGCAGTCCGCGGCATCCAAATGTGTACGCACGAGACCTATATGGACTGCCCGTTCTACGAGCAGCTTATGTACGACGGCGATTCGCGGCTAGAACTGCTGACTACCGGCGTGATGACCCGCGATGATCGCCTGGTCAAGCGTGCAATCGAGTTGTTCGACTTTTCCCGCCGCAACGGCGGCTTCGTCAACGAACGCTATCCGGCCTACCTCACGCAGTACTCCCCGACCTTCTCGATGATCTGGGCGCTGATGCTGGCCGACTATGCCGCGTGGCACAACGATCCAGAGTTCGTTCGCGCTCGCGCGATCGGCTTGCGCTCTATGTTGGAGCACTTCGAGCCCTACGTGAACGGCGACGGCCTGCTGGAAAACCTGCCCGGCTGGCCGTTCATGGATTGGGTGCCGCAATGGAACACGGGCAATGCGCCGGATGGAGTGAATGGCATCTCGTCGCTGAACAATCTTCTTTACGTGATGGCCCTGCAGAAGTCGGCGGAAGTCGAAGAAGGCCTCGGCGAGCGACTGCTGGCCGAGCGTCTCCGCGCCACGGCGGAACGTACGGCACGCGCGGTCAAGGCGAAGTTCTGGGATGAGAAGCGGGGACTGATCGCCGACAACCTCTCGCATACCGAATTCAGCGAGCACGGCCAATGCCTCGCGCTCTTGACCGATACGCTAACCGGCGCGGAAGCCGATCGCTGTTTCCAGCAATTGTTGACCGCGCCCGATCTCAAACGTACGACCATCTACTTCAGCTTCTATTTGCTGGAAACATGGCGGAAGTTCGGCCGCGGCGATCTGATCGTACAGCGGATGGAGTTTTGGAAGGACCTCGTCCGGCAGGGGCTCAAGACGCCCGTCGAAATGCCGGGCGATACCCGCAGCGATTGCCATGCCTGGGGCAGCCATCCGTTGTTCCATCTGCATGCGAGCGTGGCTGGTGTCCGTCCCGCCTCGCCCGGTTTCCGCTCCGTGCGCATCGCGCCGTTGCCGGGCCCGTTGACCAAGATCGTCAGCACCACGCCGCACCCCGACGGCTTCATCAAGCTAAATCTGGCCCTTGAAAAGGATCATTGCCGCGGCACCGTCACGCTGCCAGAGAAGATCTCTGGCGTTTTTGTCTGGCAGGGAACCGAGCAAAAGCTTTCCGGCGGCGTCAATGAGATCGACGTTGGTACGTTGCTCCGTAAACCGCAATAGGGAGACTTCGATGACGCAATTCAGCAAGATGTGGCTGACAACGCTGACGCTGGTGGCTGTATCAGCGGCCGCCACCTCGCCCGGTCGAGCCGGCGAATGGCCGCATTGGCGCGGACCGTTCTTCAATGGTTCCAGCGACGAAAAGAACCTGCCGTCGCAATGGAGCACGAGCGAGAACATCGCCTGGAGCGCCGAGGTTCCGGGCGGCGCAGCCACGCCGATTGTCTGCGGGAGTTGCGTATTCGTGTCGGGCGCCGACGCCGACAAGGATACCCTTCAGGCCATGTGCTTCGATCGCCGCGAAGGCAAACGGCTCTGGCAGCATGATGTCGCCCAGGGAATTCAAAAGGACGAACGCAGCAATTACGCCTCTCCCTCGCCGGTGGCCGATGGCAAGCTCGCGGTCTTTTTCTACGGCAACGGCGATCTTGTCTGCTTTAACCTGGACGGCAGCACGCGATGGAAACGAAACATTCAGAAGGACTACGGGCCGTTCGCCTATCAGTGGACACCTAGCAGCAGCCCTACGTTGTTCGACGGCAAGTTGTATCTGCAAGTGCTCGAACGCGACGTGGCGGTCGGCAGGTATGGCTTCAAGGATCGCGAGAATGAATCGTATCTGCTGGCCCTCGATCCACAAAGCGGCAAGAAACTCTGGCGGCAGATTCGCCCCACCAAGGCCGTGGCCGAATCGCGGGAGTCGTACGCCACCGTCATTCCTTTCGAGGTCAAGGGGCAATGGCAACTGCTCGTCGCTGGCGGCGACGTGCTAAGCAGTCACAGCCCGGCCGACGGCCGCGAATTGTGGCGCGGCGGCGACTACGATTCGGCCCGCGTGGGCAATTGGCGGCTGATTCCTTCGCCCGTCGGCGGCGACGGGATCGCGTTGGTCTGTGCACCCAAACGCGAGCCGGTGTATGCGGTCGAAGCCGACGGAGCCACAACCGGCGGCCAGCATCCGAACGCTTGGGTCAGCCGCGATGCGAAGGATCTCACCACGGACGTGCCCACGCCCGCGTTCTACGACGGCGATTTCTTCGTGCTCAGCGATCTGCGGAAATGCCTGTCGCGCATCGAGCCGCGCAGCGGCAAGGTGAAGTGGAGCGTCAAAACGCCCGGCGGCGTCAAATACGAGGCCTCGCCGCTGGCGGCCGACGGCAAGATTTACTTGATCAATTTCAACGGACAGGTCGCGATCTTCAGCGCTGCCGACGGCAGTTTGCAGCGCGTGATCCCCATGGACCCGACGACCGGCCACGAGCCAATTCGGGCCACGATCGCCGCCGCCGGCGGCCAGTTGTTCATCCGCACTTCGCACAACCTGTATTGCGTGGGCAAGGGGAGTTGAGCAGCTACCAAGCGCTGGCTAAACCTGCGAGCGTCATCATGCCGACCAGCGAGCAATTCGTCTACTTCGGTTGCCCGCGATGTACGTCGCCCTTGAAGGCCCCGATGCGCAATGCGGGCAAACGACAGCGATGCCCGCGGTGCCAATTTGGCATCGAGGTGCCGTCGAAAAGCCGGCGGACCGACTTCGACGAATACGGTTTTAACGACAGTTCGGCGCCAGCAACGGATTCGGAGCCGGAGATTGCCTTTGACTGCCCGGTTTGCCATACGCGGATGACGGCCCCGAAGGACCAGGTCGGGCAGAAGAAGAACTGCCCCGATTGTCGCACGCCGGTGACCGTTCCGGCACAGCTTGCGCCGCGCCGGAAAAAGAAGTCCGCGCCGGTGGATGGCTACGCCGTGAGCGAAGAATTCGATCCGGCGTTGCCCGCGGCCCCGCCACCGGATTATATTGCCGTCCATTGCGGGCGGTGCGGCACGCTGATGCAGGTCGCGCCCGAACGCGTGGGAAGCGAAGTCACATGCCCGGATTGCAACAAGGCAAATACCGTTACCGCGCCCGCCTGCGCGGCAAACGAGAAACATCGACCAAGACCGAATCGTACGATGTCAGCAAGGAAAGCGACCAATCGTCGCACGAATCGGTGGCCGATCAGGAGCACGTCGGCTTTGTTTGTCATTGCGGCACGCGGCTGCACGCCCTGGCGAGCGAGGCAGGCGAGGAGTGGTCCTGTCCCGATTGCGGCCGAACCGTAACCGTGCCGTCGCCCCGGCGTAAACGGCCCAGGCCCGACCCGACGAAGGAAATCGACGGCCAGTATGACGCCCAAGCAGACGCGACCGCCGATCAGCAAGCATCTGTTCCCTATCAGCCGCCAATCTGGTTCAGCGATCGCTTCAAGAAAATGCTGGACGAGCATGGCCGGATGCCCGCGAAACCGCGGCCGCCGCGCTGGCCGCTCTTCTCGGGAGTGTTCGATTTCCCATGGCGCCGCGGCAGTTTGGAAAAATGGATCTGGCTATCGATCGGGGCGATGCTAATCGCCGAGATGGAACTGTTCGGCTGGAGCATGGGAAGCCGCATCGGGTACGGCGCGGGCATCGGCGCTGCGGGGCCAGCGGTCCTCAGCATGCTACTCCAGCTCTTGGCCGGCTGCCTGGGGGTCTGCTGGGCGGGCGTGTTCATCATCAACCTGTTGGCGATCCTCGGCGATACGGCCGCCGGGGCGGACGAAGTAGGACACTGGCCCGAAGCCGCGGCCTTCGTCGATTGGGTCGGCAGTACGTTCTTCGTTATCAACAGTTTGGCCCTCAGTGTGATGGCAGGGCAAGGACTAGGCTGGCTGCTGCGTCAGGCCCAAGTGAACGGCGTATATGTGATGGTTAGCGTGCCTGTCGTGCTATTTCCGCTTCTGTTGCTCTCCATGCTGGAGGCGAACTCGCCCGTCGTTCCAATATCCAAGTTGGTGTGCGGCAGCCTTCGCCGCAAGTGGCGCGAATGGATCGGGTTCTACCTGGAGACGATCTTGCTCCTGGCGGTAGTTGGAGCAAGTGCGATTGCGACGATGCTTTTGGGGAACCTGTTCTTGGCGATTCCCATGTTGGCCGTGACGGCTGTGGCGACACTGATGATCTATTTCCGCCTGCTGGGGCGGCTGGCTTGGTGTTGTGCTCGGTGAGCCTACAGCCCGTAATGCGGAACAAAGCAGTCCCGCGATATGCTTCGCTTGACACCTCCCGGCCATCGGCTCATAATCCAAGCAAACCTGTAGCCAGGCGAATTTCTCGCCAGGTTGTTCGCGCGAGTTGAATAACTCTCGAACGAGGAGAAGTTAATGATCAAGCTGACAGAGGAACAGAGACAGGAGTTGAGCCTGCCCGAGCCGGTCGCCATTGACCCCAGCACCAATAAAACCTATGTGTTGGTGCGAAAGAATGTGTTCGACCGCATCAAGGGACTGTTACCGGATCGAGGCGAATGGACTGACGACGAGTTGCGGCTTCTACTGGCGCGGTCGGCGGAGGCAAACGGCTGGAACGAGCCGTCAATGGACGACTATGACGACTACGACGCGAACCGGACCAAAGCATGCCATTGAATCGCGGAGACGTGGTCCTGACCTTTGTCGCGAACGTCGGCCAGCCCGGCGGCAAGGTTCGCCGGCATTGGTGGTGCAGTCGAGCTATAGGCACTCGGCATTTAGCCAGCACACTTTACAAGTAACATTCGTGGAACGGTCAAGCCTAGTTGTGGGTTTTCCGCGAAAAACCAGCTCGCCTATTTCGTCTCCCACCCGGGGAATTGTATAATGCGCCACTCATCCGCTTTGAAATCAAAAGCCTATGCGTTGATTGTGACGCTGTCCACTAGCATTTTGCCAGGTTGTTCGACCGGCACGACCGGCAATTGGCGAGCGGGTGACTTCTTCAGCGATCAGAACGTGATCGCATTGGCCAATGCCGCAGGAAGCGGCGACATCAAGGAGATTGATCGCCTCATATCCGCCGGCACCGATGTCAACGCGCGCGGCAAGGACGGGATGACGCCGCTGCTCTGGGCGATGTGGGCCAAAAGCAAGCCCGGCTTTCGCCATCTGCTGGAGCGCGGTGCCGACCCTAATTTGCAAGTAACGGGCGGGCGGGGGAAGGGTTCGTCGGTAACAAGTCTCTCCGCATTGGCGGCCAACGATTCGGAATGGCTTGAATTGGTTTTGAAGCACGGTGCGAACCCGAACCTCGTGAATCCGGAGGGCGCTAGTGCGTGCATGAGTACAACGCCAATCTTCGACGCAGTTCTTAGCCGGCGCCAGAAAAACCTCGAACTGCTTATCAAGGCCGGCGCGAACCTGAATTTTCAGGATGCGTGCGGTAATACGCCGGCAATGTTAGCCGCTACCCTGAATTTGTTTGACACTGTGTACAAGTTGCTCGACGCGGGGGCGGACTACCGCTTAGCGGACAAGGCCGGTTATGATCTCGCCGACTGTGTCGCGGATTCGCGCGTTGACCCGAAACTCGATGGCGGGTTGCGCGAAAAGGTGATTTCGTTCATGAGCAAGAAGGGCGTCGATTTTGACGATGTACGCAAGAAGTTGATCGAGAAACATAAACACGCGGCCATAAAGTTAGACGAGAACGGCAACTGGGTCCCGAACACTGAATAGTGTGCGCGAAATGGCCTAGACAGCGTTCGACACCGCGAATCGGTGAAACTCAACCATGCAACCTCCACTTTTTCCCACTACAACTCACGTTGGCTATCGCCGCCGCCGTCGTCGCCTCTTCCGCCGCCACTGCCGCTGAGCCGAAGATGCAGCCGCTTGCCGAAGATTTTGCAATGGAGGAAGCCACGCCCTCGCGGCGTTTCGCGGCATCAATGGCGCGGAGGCCGTTCCCCACCGGATTGGCTTGCGGCAACCATGTCAGGGAGCCTATTGACAACCGGCACCCCGCGGGCGGACAATAATCGTCGGTCCATTTCAACTGCGCCGCCAACGCTTTTTCCAGGAGCACGTCATGCCTCAGAAACCGCTCGTTCCCGATATGATGGGCAGCCTGTGGTCGGTAACTATCGTCATCTCCGTCTTGGTGCTGCTGGCCGGCCTGGTCGTCATCGCCGTCTTCGCGCATTACTTCCGCTTTTGGATCCAGTCGAAAACCACTCGCGCGGGCATCGGCATCCTCGACCTGATCGGCATGACCTTTCGCAAAGTCAGCCCGAGCGTAATCGTCCGCAGCAAGATCATGGCCGTGCAAGCCGGCATCGGCGACCGCGACGGAGTGACTTCCAAGGGTCTGGAGGCGCATTATCTGGCGGGCGGAAATGTGCCGCTGGTAATCCGCGCTTTGATCGCCGCGCGCAAGGCCAAGCTGGAACTCGATTTCAAGCTTGCCACCGCTATCGACCTGGCCGGCCGTAATATCCTGGAAGCCGTGCAGACGAGCGTCAATCCCAAGGTGATCGACTGCCCTTCGCGCAACTTGGGCCGCGAGACCTTGGACGGCGTGGCCCAAAACGGCGTGCAGATGAAGGTCAAGGCCCGTGTTACCGTGCGGGCCAATCTGCGGCAGTTGATCGGCGGCGCCACCGAGGAGACGATCATTGCCCGCGTCGGCGAGGGCATCGTCAGCGCGATCGGCTCCGCCGAATCGCACCACATTGTGCTGGAGAATCCCGACCGCATTTCCAAGACCGTGCTCGCCCGGCGCCTGGATTCGCATACTGCCTTTGAGATCGTCTCAATCGACATCGCCGAGGTCACCGTGGGCGAAAACATCGGCGCCCGGCTGCAGGCCGACCGGGCGGAGGCCGATATGCGCGTCGCCCGCGCCAACGCCGAGGGCCGCCGCTCGATGGCCGTCGCGCAAGAGCAGGAAATGATCGCGCAGATCGAAGAGAGCCGGGCGAAAGTGGTCGAGGCCGAGGCGGAGGTCCCCAAGGCGATCGCCGAGGCGTTTCAGAACGGCGTGCTGGGGATTCTAGATTACTACAAGCTGCGCAACGTGCAGGCCGATACGGATATGCGGACGGCGATCGCCCGCATCAGCGCCGGCCGTGACCGGTGCGAAGAAGATCGCGCAGGCATGAGGCGTTTTGCATTGTGGGATTGGTCTTTCTAATCATTGTGGTCCTCTTCATCATTGTTCCATTCATCGGAGTGGTGGCGTCGAGAATGCGCGAGATTTCGCAACCGGCGGCGAGGCCGATGGCCCAAGGCGACAATCGCCGCATCCAGGAGCAGATCGACGAGTTCCTCCGCCGCGCGGGCCAGCGGCGCGGCGGCCCGGCCGCGCCGCCTCCCCAGACGCAGACGGTGCCGGTGGCGGCGGAAGCAGTCGACGACGATCAGGTGGGCACCGGCGTCGGCCAGCAGGTGCAGCGGTACCTCGATACGAGCGAATTCGGCCGCCGCAGCGATGCCCTCGGCGATGACGTTGCGCTGGGCGACGCGCAGTTTACTCAACAAGTCCGCAAGGCCTTCAGCGGCGACGTGAGCAAGCTTTCGGCCCGTCGCGGCGAGTCGGCCGCCGCGCCGGAGGTGGTCGAAGGCGAGATCGCCGCCGAGGTCGCCGTGGACGAAGTCTCGCGGCCCACGCTGGAAGCCCCGCCCGACGCCGGTTCCGGCCTGGCTGAGCTGCTCGGCTCGTCGGACAGCATCGCGCATGCGATCATCATGAACGAAATCCTCCGCCGGCCCGAGTGGTGAATAGCAGTGGTGACTGCTAGCCTCCCAACCTTCTTCACCGTCCAGCAAGCTGAATGGGGTTGGTCAGAGACTTGTGTGCAATAACGAGGGCGGAGCGCCAGGCTGGTATGGTTCTGGACTTCGGCCCGTCGCAAACAGCAATAACCGCGGCTTCCGCAGCATGCCAATAGGCCTGCGACCGCCCGATCGGCGAGGAGCCTGCCGTCGCTCGCCTCCGGCCCGCCGCTCGATGGGGGTCAATGAAACTCCTGCCGGCGGAAGGTGCGGATGCCGATCCACATCGGCAACAGGGCCGCAACCAGGCTCACCGTGACGCTGATCAGCGTACAGACGATCAGCCACGACCCAACCGCGCGTTGGATCCCCAGCCAGCCGCTGCCGGCCGCGATAGCCTGGTCGATCTGGCCGGCAAGATAGATGTGGTATGGCATGGCCTTGAGTACGAGCACAATCACGATGAAGAGCGTGCTGACGACCAGGTTTAGCGTGCCGCCGAAGCCGGCGGCGATCCGCGAGGGGGAAGGTTCGGTCAGCAGCGGCAGCCGAGCTCCAAGTCCGACGCCGATGCCCGAGAGTCCCAGGCAGAGCAATAGCGACGTCACTTGGTGCTCGACGATCAACTCCTTGGGCACGTCCAATCGCCAGTCGCTCAGCAAGACCAGGAGCCCGCAGGGCACCAGCAGACTGCCCACGGAAAACAAGAATTTGACCACAGTATGGTGTCGCGTTTCAAGGGCAAGAGGCCCAGCAGCCAGAAGCGGCGTCCCTCTAGGCTTACCATGGGAAAGACGAAGCGCGTCGTGAACGTCGACATGAGCAGGCCCACGACCGAAAGGTTCATGAAGCTGACGATATTCACCCATTGCGAGAATTTCTGGCTGCTGCTCACGCGGTGGACGTTGATGAAGTACATTAAGAGGAGACCGACAAGGATGAGGAACTGCGACCATTGCAGCGGGTCCCGGCGGAAGAGCCGGACGTCCTTCATCAGGATCAGCCGCACCCGCGGCGGGAGGAACCGCAGGCAGAAGTTCAGCGCGGCGTCGAAGCTGCCCATCTGCACGCGTGCCGGCCGCGAGCCCATGCCGGCGGCCGCCCAATAGGCGCGGCGGTAGAACCGCTCGGCACAGATGCCGGCCAATTCGCGAAAGAAGAGGGCATTGGCGATGAGGAGTCCCAAAAACAGAACACCTTCGGACCAGTCGCCGCCGGCGGTCTCCAGCAGTCCCGTGCTCAGCCACCAGTTGGGCAGCGGACGGGCTTCGGTCATTTGCAGCCGATGGAGCATCTCGGTGAACCAGCGCGGCGTGAGCAAGTCCGTTTCCGGCCGCGCCACGAGCGACCAGCAGAACCAGGCCGCTAATATGAGCATGCCGCAGATGGCCAGCCCCAGCACTTGCGCCGCTTGCGCGGAATCAAGTGCATGATCGCCAGCAAGAGAATCGCGCCGATGCCGCCGGGTATGTAGACGAAGGACACAAGCATCGGCAGCAGCATGACGTAGTAGTACCACGGCGCCTCGACGACCTGTCCAAAGGCGACGAGCATGGGGCTGCCCAGAAGGATGAAACCCCAACTGCTCAACACGACGGCATATTGGAATTGGTGCTGGAATATTCGCTCCTCCTCAATCGGCATCGTCAGCAAATAGGCGACCTCGCCGCCGCGGAACAGCGAACCGTAGAGGATCACGCTGCTGGAGAAAATCAGCATCACAAAAAGACCCAAAAAGAAGAAGTTGAAGATGCCCGGCACGAGGAGGTTATGCGTCCCCATCGGCAGCGTCGATTTCATAAAGAGAAAGCCTTGCTCCACAAGATAGAACAGGCCGTACCAGAGCAGCACGGTGAGGCTGGCGACGAGGGCATACCGCAGGCGCGAGGTTGCCATGCCTTGGGCCACCCCGGCGCGGAACGATCGCCATCGCAGCCGGTGAAAGGCCCGCGACTGGCCTTCGTGCGAAGCAACGCAGAGCGGCGAGTTTGCGGCAGCGGTCATTCCACGGCCCTTTGCCGGTTGGACGGCGCGTGCCCGTTGGTCAGCTCCAGGAAGAGGTGCTCCAGGGCCTGGTGCGGCGAGGAAAGCTCCTGCCCCAATTCGGCGAGCGTGCCCAGGAAATCGAGCCGGCCTCGATTGAGAATGCCGATGCGGTCGGCGATCTCCTCGGCCACACCCAGGGTGTGTGTCGACATGAGTACGGTCTTGCCGGCGGCGGCTTCCGCGCGGAGCAAATCCTTCACGACCCGCGCGCTGCGGGGGTCGAGGCCCACCATCGGCTCGTCGACCACCAATACTTGCGGATCGTGCAAGAGCGCCGTGGCGAAGATCAGTCGCTGCCTCATGCCGTGGGAATAGGTCCCGGTTAGGTTGTCGAGAAAGTCTCCCAACTCGAAGCGTTCGGTCTCGCGCCGAATGCGGTCGCGGCATGTCGCCTGGTCCAAGCCGTGCATCTCCGCGGCGAACTGCAAGAGCTCGCGGCCGGAGAGTTTTTCGTACAGGAATTGTTCGTCGGGCACGTAGCCCAAACGGCTGCTCGCTTCGCGCGGCTTCCGCGCAATCGACGCCGCAGACGCGAACTTGGCCCGAATCGGGCTGCAATAGGCCGACGAGCATGCGGATCGTAGTCGTCTTGCCGGCGCCGTTGGGTCCCAGCAAGGCAAACAATTCGCCCTGCGGAATGGTCAGCGACAGGCCGTTCACCGCCACTGTCCGCCCAAATCGTCGCACTACCGTATCAAACTCGATCATGATGCTGACTGTTTACTGCTTGCGTCGAAAACTACCGATATGCGTCAACTCGGACGCATGTTCCGCTTCAGTTCACGACGTTGCGAGTAAAAAACTCCTTCCTTTCGGTCCGCAACTTGGCGGCGTCTTTGTCAGGCATGCGGACAAACAGCAGCCTGATGCCGCTGAGCCGGACTTCCTCACGGATCACCGTGCCGTCCATCCGCACCCACATCCGATTGCGAACGTTCTTGTCACTGGTCGGATCTTGCACGGTATCGGTGCGATAGACGACTTCCCACACTGGCTCCGGTTGTCCGTTCCATATCATGTCCGGCTTGTCTTCGACCTTGGCGAGCAGCACCTCCGTTGGGGCGCGTTCTTGTAAATAATCCAGCGGATTGCTGGACAAGGGACTGTAGCTAACAATCGTCCACGACTGGCCCACGTGCAGGCCTCGCAGCTCAGTCTCCGGCGAGAGACTATCGCGAATCTTGTTCTCCGGAAGCGCCAACGTGAGCTTTTTCTGGGGTGTGTCACCGTAGCGATAGGCGAGCGTCAGCATGTCGCTATCAACGTTGCCTTCGATGGCCACCAGACTTTGTCCGGTATGCGGACATTGCTTCACCTTGGAATCGAAACTCTGAAGCTGATTGAGCGGGTTGATCAGCATATGGCTCTCCACGTCAATGCCCTTGCTGTTTGCCAATTGCGTACTGGCTCGAACGAACGGGCGGATCGCCGCGGGAAAAACCAAGTCAATTGGCAATCCGTCAAAATGGACAAGACTGTGAATCTCGGTAACATCGGTTGCTTGCCGATTGATTTCACTGAGGGCCCAACCAATTCGGCTTTCGTTCAAGCTCAGGTACCAGGCAACGGGCGGCCGCGATTTTTCTGTGGCCGAAGACGCATAAACCGGCGGTTCTCCAACCAACAACGGCGGAAGTATTTTATTGGCGACAAGCCAACGGATGGCTACGCCCCACAAAATGAGGACGGCCAGTCGATACCACCGACTTCTCATCGCAAACGGACTGTTTTTCGCTGGGCACACGCTAAAAAAGACCTTCCGGCCCCCTCTCGGCATTGTAACACACGGACGCTTTGATACGAAACCGCCCTTGTATTAAACACCCGAATTAAGGATGATGCGCTGGTTCTGGGAAAAAATCTTTCCTGCTTGGTGGTACGCGCCGAATAAAAGCGGCTGGTTCGTTCCCGAACAGTTTCCGCAATTCACAGTTTCCAGGCATGGAGGCGTAACAGTGCAATATTTACGAAAGTCGGCCTTCGCACTATTAGTAATTATTCCGGTCGTGGTGGGCTGCCAAAAGGGCGGCGATTCCGCACCGGCAGCCGCGACATCCAGCAGTCCAAGCAGTAGCAAAGCAGAATCGGCGGCCAGCGTCGCCGCGGAGGTTCTCGATGATCCAAAGCCCGATCCGAGTCTACTGCACCCGGTGTTCGCGATCGATACCACTGCGGGCAAGATCACGGTGCGATTGGACGCCGAAAAGGCGCCGCTAACCGTGGACAATTTTCGCGATTACGCAACCCACGGTCACTATGATCAGACGATTTTCCACCAGGTCTATAGCAAGCCAGTGCAAATCGTCTTGGGCGGCGTCTATACGTCCGACCTGAAGGAAAAGACGCCTAAAATGCCAATTCGCAACGAGGCTGACAATGGCCTGAAAAACCACCGGGGCACCATCGCTATGGCTCGACGCGCCGACGACGAAGATAGCGCAACAAGCCAGTTCTTCTTCAATACGTCAGACAACGACAGTTTGAATTTCAAGGCACGAACTTCGGAAGGCTATGGCTACTGCGTATTCGGGGAAGTAACTGAAGGAATGGAGATCCTGGACCGGATCGCCAAAGGTCCTGTGCACGATTCGGGCAGCCATGCGAAAATGCCGGTCGAGGCGGTGGCCATTAAATCAGTACGGCAAATGCGGTAGATTACTCGCGATAATATCCTAGCGCGAAATAAACAATGTTCGTAGTTGACAAAAACCGGTATTCTGCAACAATGATTTGATGGTGGAAGGGGGCTATCGAAAAGGAGTTTGCAGCAATGCCAAGTGCCACATACTTCGTGCAGGAATGCCCAACCTGTGGACGACGGCTTCAGATTCGAATCGAGTATCTGGGTAAGCGAGTTGTCTGTCAGCACTGTCAGGGCACCTTTGCGGCAGCCGACAAGTCTGCGTCGCGCGACGATTCGGGCGAACATGGAAGCGTTCTCATGCAACGAGCGAACGAATTGCTGGAATCGGTAGCTCTGCGTCAATCCGCGGTAGGGCAATCCACTGGCCACTCGCACACGAGTCGTTAGCGGTGTTTCAAACATGTACTGTGAGGTACGGACTCCGTCGACCGCGGAACCGCACCAGGTCCGTTCTCCACAGGCGTTTCATTCTTTTGTCAGCGATTGAAGATCGGCAAAGAACGCAGGATAGGTTTTTGCCACGCAGCCCGGATCCCGAATTACTACGCCCGGCACGCGGAGTCCAACCAATGCCATGCTCATCGCCATGCGATGGTCATCGTAGGTGTCGATTATGGCACCGTGGAGGGGGCAGGGCGTGATCGTCAATCCGTCGTCGCGTTCTTCCACTTCCGCCCCAAACTTCCGCAGTTCGCTGGCCAGTGCTGCAATGCGGTCGGTTTCCTTGTGGCGGATATGCCCGACATTGCGAACGGTCGTTGGCCCGATAGCGAACAGAGCCACAGCCGCAAGCGTCTGAACCGTGTCGCTGATCGCGTTCATGTCGACGTCGATCCCATGCAAGGCTCGGGCGGTTACGGTGATCCGGTCGGTCGCTTCGCTCACGTCGCATCCCATTTCGCGCAGGCAGTCGCAGAAGGCTACGTCGCCTTGCAGGCTGCTCCGCGAGAGCCCTTCGACCGTAACGCTTCCTCCGGCAATCGCCGCCGCGGCGAAGAAATAGCTAGCGGCCGATGCGTCGGGCTCGATCGCATAATTTCGCCCGCGATAATTCTGCGGCGCGGGCACCCGCAGCGGAAAATCGCCGGCGGGTATTGTTGCGCCGAACTCCCGCATGACCGACAGCGTCATGGCGACATACGGTTTGGAGACCAACTCGCCGCGAATGGATAGTTCGACATCACTCTTGGCGCACGGGGCCGCTTGCAAGAGCGCGCTGAGGAATTGACTGGAGATGTTGCCGGCGACTTCGGCATGGCCGCCCCGCAAGCCAGCCGCTCGGACGACGACCGGCGGGCAGCCAGTGCCCGACTCGCTGACGGCGTCCGCACCGAGCTGCCCGAGAGCTTCTAACAGGTCTTGGATCGGCCGTTCGCGCATTCGCGGAACGCCGTCGAGGCGGTACATGCCATTGCCGAGCGTACACAAGGCCGTAAGAAAGCGGACCGTCGTGCCGCTATTGCCCAGCATCAGGTCTGCCGACGCCGCGGGCGGCCGGCCTTCGCAGCCTATCACGCGGATCGTCCGCGCCGCGCGATCGTGCTGGACCGCGATGCCCAATTGGACCAGTCCCTCGATCATCACTCGCGTATCGTCGCTCTCCAAAGCGCCGGTGAGCAGCGATTCGCCTTCGGCTAGCGCCGCGCAGACCAACGCGCGATTGGTGATGCTTTTTGACCCTGGCGGGCGAACAGTCGCCCGCAACGAACTAGTCTGCTGGATTTGTATGGCGTCAGGCATGGGGCAAGCGGCGCGGCAGTCGACGAAAGAGGGGTGCCATGATCGTAGAACGAAAGACGCCCAGTTACAAGGAGTGCATGGACCATTTCCGTTAGTGACATCGCAATGGTGCTGCTCGCAGTACCCTCCGCCAGCCGCACCCAAGCATGCCGAGAGAACCGACGCCGAGCAGCCCGATCGCGGTCGGCTCCGGTACGGTCAGCGTCAAATCCAAGGCAACGTTGTGAAACGGACCGCTCGTATCAAAGCCTTCCATGGCAATCAGGTTTTCGCCCTCAACAAACAGTCCTGGGTCGATCGCCACGTTGTCATAGGACGTTGCCCCGCCGCCCGTGTCGTCGACAATTTCCGTCCCGTTGATCCAGAGTTCGCCGTTGTCGTCGAAAAAGATGTCGGCGCTGGCGGCCGACACCGGCGCGGTCAGATCGAATATGTGTCGGAAGCGCGCGTGACTGACGCCGTCGCTGCTGAGGTTGCTGCTATACCAGATGTTGTCGTCCGACGGGGACTTGAAGGCGTTACGCCAACCGTTGGCGTCCGAGTCGTCGTAGTCGAGATTGGAGATCCAATCCGATGTGACGGGGGTCGTGCCCCGCGACGTTCGCCAGGTGGCATCAGAGCGAACAAGCAGGCTATCACACCGGGCCGAACTTGGTAAGGCGACGAAAAGCATGGCCGATGCAATCGCGCAGATGGCTTTCCAAGCGAGAATTCGCAAGGCTATCGTCCTTCCATGATGCGCTGGACATTCTACCGGCGCAGCCTCAAGCCGCGCGCCTCAGGCGTCGCGGCACGCGCGACACGCGTCGGCCTGGGCCCGGCAGCGTGTGCGGCAAATCGGGGTTCGCTGCGGACGCGGGGGCCGGCTCGGGCTCGGCAGACTCGACCGTCAGGCCGCTCGACGCAATCGCCTTGCGCCGCTGGACCTCCGACAACACGGCCTCCTGCACGACTTGCAGTTCGAGAATCGACATGTTGGTGATGCGTTTGAGAAGTTTCATAGTTGCCCCTTGATATGCTGAAGTTGTATCGGAGGTTCAGGCCGCGCGGCGCTCGGGTCTCTTGTCTTGTTTCGCGGCCGGCCCAATCGAAGCCTTGTCGGAAGCTTGCGGCCGCGCGTGCGGCATGAGCACGGTCATCGTTCCCTGGACGCGCTGCGTGCGAGACCACGCCGCATACGCGGCGGCGGCCAACGAGATCGCCAGCCCGGCCACTGCCAAAACGATGATCCAGCCGTGCTCGGCCGTGTCGGGTGAATTGATGGACCAGCCCGGCCCCTCTTCGGCGCCCAATCCGTTGACGCCCTGACCGTTTGACGACTGCGGCCCGGCGGCGGCCTTGTCGAGCGCCTCGGCTCGCGCTTCTTCCTCTTTGTCGCGCTTGCGCTGCGGGTTCAGCGCATTCAGGTAGTCCTGCGTCGCACGATCGTTCGTCAACGCGCCGTTTTGGCCTGTCGCGCGTTCCGTCTGTTCCGCCTCGACGATGGCCGCCACTAGCGGTACGGCGCAGGCTGCCAGGACCAGGATCAATTTGCAGGAATTGCGTGTCATGTCGACCTCGTGGATTCTTTACAGGCTCAATTGGAGGCTCCGGTCAGCCCGGCAGCCTAGTTTTCGCGGTGCTGGAGTCCGGGCTTTAGCCGGGAATTGCCTAAAGGCGGGACTCCAGCTAGTTCAAGCGGCCCACCGCGCCGAGCGGCGCATGGCGTGGTTCCGTCCGGCCCAATCAGTCTCGTCGGACCTCGGATCATGCTCATCGGTTGGTTGCGGCGGCGGATCGTCCGGACGGGCGTTTGCCCGGCGATACTCCTCCAGCGATAGAATAACCGGCTCGTCTTCGGGCCGGGGTTCTTCGTATATGCCCATCGTTGGCCTCCTTGGCAATAATAGCGTTGTTTATATGGTTTGCACTTGTCCTACTTATGCTCGGCCAGCTTTTGCGTGCCCAGCTATTGCGTTAACTGGCTGCCGATCAGGCGGCGCGGCGTCCCGGCTGCCGCTTGTGCAGCCCGACGGCGCGGACGGGCGGGGCGGCCGCGCCGGTGCGGCGGCGGTAGCTCTCGCCTCGCTCTAGTGCACGGCGGCGGGCGGAATCAGGAAGCTCGCTCGTTAGCCCCTCTCGGCGCTGCATTTCCATGTCGACCGCTTCGCACAACGCGTAGAGGTCGGAGTCGGCCAGTTCTTGCAGTTCGTTGAGTATCGATTTCACGTTTACGTTCTCCTCGCAATGTGCCGGCTGGCTCGCGCCGGCGCCGGGTTATACTTGTTACATTTTGGAACGAAGCCGACCGTAACTACAAGTAACGGATCGCCGCACTCCCAACCGTAAGCGTCACGTGGTCTTGAATTCACGCCGCCCTCCGCCGGGACCGATGCTCGGCCGGTTCGCGACCAGGTACTGGCTTGCGACCGTCGCGCAGCATTGTGGAAAAGTAATTGTTCCACTGCTGGTCCGTCAGCGGCCCTAGCAGCAGCCACGATCCATGCGTTCGCACGAAAAGCTCCAGTCCGTCGTGCATCCGCTCCGTATAGACCGATGCCTTCCGCGAGCCCAGCCGAGCGACCGCCTGAGAGTAGAGGTCGATCGCCTGCTCGTGATCGTCGCTGGCGTCGACCAATGCCAAGTCCGCGCGCTCCAACGAGCGGCGAATCGCCATCGCCGAACGGGCGAACACCGGGTCGACTCGACAGTCATCCCGTCCCTCGGCCCACTGGACTACTTGGCCGGTCAACGACTCCGTGGGATAACAAATTACGATGCGCTGCACGGCGTTCTCGGTGGCGGATTCGACAATGGTCTCGATGTTGTACATTCTCAACGTTTCTCCTTCCGTGAAGAGACGCACTTCTTCCATGCGTCAGCGACGGCTGACGAGCCGGACACTCCTTATGCAAGCATCGTGCCGAAGTTGCCGGTGCGGCCACGAACACGCCGCAAAGCCAAAGCCCATAGGAAGTTGGTTGCGGTTGAGAACTTGACTCGTGCAGTGCGCCATGCAGCCGAATGGTTGCAAGGCGCGACCAGGGCATGGCCGCAATTTGCAGCCATTCGTTTGCCGCAATGCCGAAGCGGCGGCGAAAAGCCCTCTTGTGAACTGAAACATGTTGGATCGGCCTGTTTTTTTGGGATTTTTGCAAACCGTATAAAAAAAGACTCCCGCGAGAGGCCACGGATATGACCGTGAGAGATTAGCGCCAACTAGGTCTTGGGTCCTGAAAAAGTGGTCGATTATGGTCACTTTTCCGCGTTTTCCGAGAGTTCCGGTCCGGAGTCGTCCAATCGTGACCGATGCGAGACTTTTTCGCATGGCCGGATTCTGCGGGGAAACTGGCTCGTGTCGGAAATTGTCGGAATTTGTCCGCGGAAAAACATTTTTCCGCTCTACGCTCGGGAAAGCATGCGGTCGCGAAGCACCAAGCCGTTCCGCACGAAGCACCACGCGCGAAGCACCGCCGACGCGATTTCGTGCGGCTGGTGCTTAGCCCGGTGCTTCGACGTAAGCTGTTATCGTGTATCATCTTAAGTTAATAATATGGTGGTGCGACGCGATGGTTAAACTGGGTAAGGTTGGTGCTTGATTGATGTGAGGGTAGAGGGTTGAGGGCTGAGAGTTGAGCATTGAGAGATGAAGTGTGAAGCTGTGCCGGCGACGGGGAAACACCTGACTTCCGACTTCTGACTTCTGATCTCCGACCTCCGAAATCTGACCTCCGACCTCTGTCTTCCTTCTCCGCCCTCCTTGCGCAGTCGGCAGGCCACTATACCAGATTCCCATGATTGTGTAAACAGTTGTTATGAAATGATGACACATATGTGTCCTAAGTCCTTGCTGCGATGGGAGTTGCGCGTCGCGGTTGTTGTTTGCGCAAAAACGCAATTGCGGCACGAAGACACGCCGCGCATCGGCGCAAGTCGTTATCTGCCAAGTACTTCGGAAATCGGGCTGCCGACCCATTAGAATGTGAACGTCGATACTTCCCGCTAAACGAATTTCCAGAATTAAATTCTGGCGCAGGGATGTTTGGTGTTTCGTCTTTTGCCGAACTGCATGGAGCTATTCAATTTTGTCCCTGGACCGTTTCTATACATTTTTTCGAGCTCGAAGTGCGCCAATTGGGGTATATAGACACGTTTCGCGGGGTAAACTAAAATCGGGCCAAACTTCGCAAAGCGCGCCTTAGGTGACATTTGCCGACAAGCCGCAATGCCTTTTTTCAGTGTAGGTGCGATAAAACTTGGCATCGAGGCCCCAGCAATGTCAGACGATAAGGTTAAATTGCCACGATCTTCCTACGAGGAACTCTGCAAAATAATCAAAGCATACGGCCACGTCGCGGAATCAGCGTCCCTCGACGAGGTAAGCCGCCTATGTGCGATGAATAGAACAGCTATCAGCGCGAATAACGCGTTCCTGGTCTACATCGGCGTGATTGAAGGCGGGCAATCGAAAGCAGCAACAGCACGGGGGAAAGAACTCGCTCAAGCCCTCGAACACGAACTCCCAGAGCAAATCGAAGCGAGTTGGGCGCATGTTGTCCGCGAGACTGATTTTCTCGGAAAAATGGCCGCCGCGGTAAAGATCCGAGGGCAAATGGAGAGTTCGGCACTTGAGGCTCACGTCGCCTATTCGGCTGGCGAAGCTAAGTCGCCGCCAGTAATGACCGGCGCGAGGGCCGTAGTCGATATTCTGCGCACTGCCGGCGTCGTTCGTGAACAGGACGGTCAACTTATTGCCAGCGGAAGTAACTTAACGTCGCAAGACAGCAGTCGAACGTCGGCCTCACCTTCCGGAGGCACACATTCTACTCCGTCGACACTTCAACTAGAAACGCGCGCTGTTGTGGCGCAAGCGGGCGGAACCTCTGTTCGAATTGAGTTGCGGATCGACGCCAAGCCGTCGGAGCTGGACGGTCTTGGAAAAAAGATCCGCAAGCTCGTACAAGAGATTGACGGCAGATCGAGCGAGGGTAGTGACACCTAGAGGCGTTTGATTCGTATAAGAAAGGTGTCGTTAAATGCCGTATGAGGTCTATCAGACAAGCGCAGAGAACATAATTGGCGCGGCAGATGCGGCTGTTCAGAAACCTGATGGCGTGGACGAGAATTTGGTAGCTGCATTCCTTGACACAACAATGGCGTATGCGCAGAAACCCTTCAAATGGCCCGGGAACTTGGCCTTGTTGTGGAAACGCAGGTAGGAAGATTCACGGTGGGGTCAAAATGCGCCATATATCTCTGCAGCTCTGAGCGCGAGTGCAAGGCTGCGATTCTTCGATTTGTGCTTGAGCAGTACGAGCCTTATCAGACGTTTAAATCGCGATTGGAGTTGACGGGCGTTGTGGGCGAAGCTGCAACGCAGACGAAAGCCCTGCATAATCTGCAGGCTCACCGGCAGATCATCTCAGGCACATTTTGCGATCTCGGGACATATGCGCAATCACTTATTTCAGAGGGCGGTGGACTCTATAGGCCGCGTGCAGAAAGCGCCAAAGGGTTCCTAACAATCCTCGACTCAGTAATACAGGATCGTGAAGCGGCTGCAGGCCAGGTTCGCCGTCGGCTCGGCGAAGAAGCTGCAACATGGGTTGACAGAAATACCGTCTTGGAGAATCTTATTACTGCGTACCAACGCGCCGCAACAGCGAGCCAAGACCAGCGAGCACCGATTGTTCACGCTGGGAATGCCGTAGAGTCGTTCCTCGCGCAACTCACCGCGCATCGCGGCGTGAACGTGCAGAATGCGACCGGAATTAACTCAAAAGCCGACGTCCTGGCAAATGCGGGACATATGCTATCAAAGCATAAATTCATGGTCAAATATCTTGGGCACATTCGTAATGCCGCAGATCACGGCGTTGATGCCGAGATTGGAGACCAGTGGGCGGTTTCTTCAAACACTGCAATTGAGTTCGTGCATGTTGCTCAAAGCCTGATCTCGGCGATCGTCGCCCATATCAATAATCGGTTTACGGTGTAGAGGGAAAGATGGGTCAGAAATTAAGAATGCGACTGCAAATGCACATCACTTTCGGCGACAGAGACTAACCATCACGACCTAGCGTTAAAAATACATACTTCCGGCGTGGCTATCGCGGCGAGTTATGACGCTTGATACAATGGCCAGTCGGTGAAACCATCCTGGGCGGCCCGGCGATCCATCCTAAAAACCGGTCCATCTTACAAAGCGGAGAATCTGCCATGAAACGTCGTGAATTTCTGCAAACCGCCGCGGCTGCGACTGCCGCCGCCAGCACACTCATTCTGCCCAGCGGCGCTCGCGCGGGCAAAAACGCGCCGGGCAATAAGCTCAATGTTGCCCTGCTCGGCGTCTGGGGACGCGGGTTGGCCCATTACGATTCGCTAGCCGATGAAAATGTCGTCGCGCTGTGCGACGTGAACGAAAAGCGATTCCCGCAGGCACTGGCCAAATTTCCCAAGGCCAAGACCTATATCGACTGGCGGAAGTGCCTGGAGCAGAAGGACCTCGACGCCGTTGTGATCTGCACGGCCGACCACACGCACGCCTTCGTCGCCAACTGGGCCTTGAACCGCGACTTGCACGTATACTGCGAGAAGCCGCTGGCCATCACCGTCGAGGAAGCCCGTATCGTCCGCGCAAACTGGCTGAAGAAGAAGGATAAGCTGGCCACTCAAGTGGGCATGCAGCGGCACGCGTTCGAGAACTTCAACCGCGTTCGCGAATTGATTCGCGACGGCGCGATTGGCGACATATCGGCCGCCTACGCCTGGGGCAACCGGCAAATCCGCCGCGACGGTTACTTGCCCGCTCAGGGACAGCCGCCGGCGGGATTCCATTTCGATCTCTGGCTCGGCCCCTCGCCGGACCATCCTTACAACCCGGGCTATTTCTCCGGCGGTCCCGGCATGAACTGCCTTTCGTGGAACATGTTCTGGGATTTCGGGGCGGGCCAGATCGGCGACATGGGCAGCCACACGATGGACCTGCTTTGGAACGCCGTCGACGCCACTCTGCCGACCACCGCGGAAGCCAAGGGGGAGAAGTTCAATCCCGACGTCACGCCGGTGGAATGCGAATCGCACTTTGAGCACCCGGCCAATGACTGGCGCGGGCCGATCCGCGTGAGCTGGTACCAGGGCGGCATGATGCCCCAGTCGCCCAAGCACTACGTCAATCTTAAGGCCATCGACCACGGCGCGATGTTCAAGGGGAGCAAGGGATTTCTGGTGGCCGACTTCGAGTCGCGGCTGCTGCTGCCGTTCAGCGACCGGGCCGATTTGACCTATTACAAGCCGCGGAGCAAGGAGACGGTCCTTCCGCCGCTGGGCCATTTCCAGAAGCAGTGGATCGAGGCTTGCAAGCACGGCGGCAAGACAGCCTGCGACTTCGAGTACAGCGGCAACATGATCGAACAGATGCTGCTGGGCCTGGTGGCCTACCGCGTGGGCAAGAAGCTTGAGTACGACGCCGCCGAGGGCCGAGTCACGAACTGCCCGGAGGCCAATGATCTGCTGCGGAGGAAGTATCGGAAGGGGTGGACGATCGAGGGGTAAAGTCGGCTGTAACGCAGTCCCATTCCCCCCGGCACCGCGCCGCGAGCATGACCTGAATCCTGCTGTACCGAGAGAGATACGGGCTATCCTTTCTGCGGCGGGCGCCGGCGATGCTATAATATCGATATGTCCAACCGACCGCAAAAGGATCGCGACGAGAGCCACGGTGTGGAAGACGAGTGGCTCGCCTGGTATCGACTTTCGCCGCTGGAGCGCTGGCGAGAGAGCGAGAAGCTATGGGACTTTTATTTGCAATTAGGTGGCTCGCTTGACCCCGAACCCGATCCTCAAAGTCCTTTCGGAATTGAACAAGAGCCGCGTACGCTACCTGTTGATGGGCGGCCAGGCGTGCGTGTTATACGGCGGAGCGGAGTTTAGCCGCGAAACGGACATCGTATTTTTGCCATACGCGGAGAACCTTCCGTCTTATTTTAACGGAAACCGTCGATAAAGGCGCTTAAGAGATACCACGGACGCGGGATTCTTGGATGTTCACCGTATCGGCCGCGCCGACCCGGCCGCGACCAGCATCAGCGCGGGCGGCCGAACGGTTTCGTTTTGAGCATAGCGGAGCGATCACCCCCGGCCACTTCCCTTCTGCGAAGACGAAAGCTCCTTATTGTTTGCTGCTGCACATTAAACTAAACCCATGCGCCAACTGTTTGATGAAGAACTGTTCTGAGTGTATATTAATCAAAGTAGTTCGGATACGCGCAATTACCTTCGGGCGCGATTCGAATTAATAGTCCCGGTCGCCGGGATTCTTTCGCATTACCCGACTTCGAGGCAGCGTTTTCCGAGGGCTTTACTTCTGATCTTGTAGCTCCCGGTGCGCGACAGCTAATGCCGTTCGCATGAGGGATTGCGCTGCCGAGTTTTGTTGCGCTGCGTTCTGCTCTTATCCGAAATGATCACACAACGTGATCGAGCGAGGAAGCGGCGGTACTTTCTCGGCGTCATCATTGGCAATGAAATGCGGCAGCGCACAATTTGTCAATCGGAAGATCCCAGGGACCGCCGATTGTTTCCGAATCGAGGAGGCCGCCACTCGAATGTAAATGGCGGCGAAGCAAGTAAATGGTTTTTCATCACAACAATTTCCAATCGAGGAACTCTCATGAAAGCATCTGTTATCCCCCATCGTTTTTCCCAAAGCGTCGCGCGCCCAGCTTCGGTCACCATTGCGATAATTGTTTACGCGGCAACCTTCGGGAGCCAGGTGATCGCGGCCAACCTAGTGGCCAACGGCGACTTTGAGCAAGGCAACACCGGCTTCGCGACTCAGTACGCTTATACGCCAAGTGGAGGCACCAGAAACCTTGCATTGGCCTACACCGTCGACAAAAACCCACTCCCTTGGGCGAGTAACTTTACCATCGTAAGCAGCTATGGTGATCACTCTACTGGTTCGGGGCTCATGTTGTTGTGCAACGGCGCAACGACCGCGAATACGCTTGCTTGGAGCGAAACAGCATCGGTGACTCCCAACACCGCTTACACATTTACCGCATGGGTGTCCAGCATCGATTCCTTTTTGCCCGCCAACCTCAGTTTTGCGCTCAACGGTGGCACCCCACTTTCTTACGCTGCGCCATCCAACGGCGGTGTATGGCAACAATTCTCCACAACGGTGAACTCTGGCAATAACACAAGCATGATCATGCACATTTATGACACCAACTTGTCGGAGGCGGGAAACGATTTTGCACTGGACGACATTTCGCTCACCCCGAGTTCGGTGCCGGAGCCGGGCACTGTCGTCCTCTCCGCCATCGGCGCTGTCGGTCTCGCCGGTTATTATTTGCGTCGCCGGCGGGCTTTACTTTTGCGTTGAATCGCGCGAGCCGTTCGCGGCAGCTTCCCCATTGCTAGCCGCCCGCCGCTTCACCAGCACGACGGCGTTGCCCGTGTCGTTGTAGCGGACTTCGTCCATGAAGGCCCGCATGAGGAAGATGCCGCGGCCGCTCGCCTTCTCGATGTTCGCCGGGTCGGTGGGATCGGGCAACCGCGAGGGATCAAAGCCGATTCCTTCGTCGCGAATGGCGAAGGCCGCTTCGTTGCGGGTGATGCGGGCTTCCACCTCGATGCGCCGGTCCTTATAGCCGGGCTGCGTCGAGCGCTGCTGCACCAGATCGCGGTACTCGGGCGAGCCGCGGGACTCGGAATCGAGTTCCAGATTGCCGTGATAAAGGGAGTTGGCCAAGGCCTCCTCAAGTGCCACGCCGACGCGGACGCGATCGGCCTCGGTGCAAACGCCCAACCGCATGGTCTCCTCTTGCAAATAGCGCACCAGCGGCTCGAACAGCGCCGGGTCGTTATCCAAGTGAAAAATGCTCTCGGTCCGCAACATGCAGTGCAGCAAGCGGGCCTGGCCGCGGTCCTGCACCGACGCCTGGAGCACCTTTTCGATCGTTTCCCATAGATAGCGCATGAGCAGCCGCTTGGGGACGTAGCTGGCGGCGCCTTGCTGCAGGGCCTGAACGGCGATTTCCTCGCTGCCTTGCGACGTCATAAGGATGACGGGGATTTGCGGATAGTTCTCGCGGATGGCGGCGACCAATTGCAGGCCGTTGATCTCCGGCATCTGCAAATCGGTAATGACGAGATCGGGCTTGCGATGGGAAATCTTGCTCAGCGCGTCGCGGCCGTCAACCGCATATTCGACTTGCACTGCCGCAGCGCCGGCGGCCAACTCGCCCATCGACTTGCTATCGACCGTTTCCGCGTCGTCGAATTCGTACTGCAACTGGACGGTCGGGTTCTTCGAGAGTAATTCGCCCACCAAACGGCGATCGACGGGCGAATCATCGACGACAAGAATAGTAATCATCTGGAGTACCTCTCGGTCAAGCCTGGCTTGGCACGGCGCTGCCACACGGATCTGCCCTCAGCGCTCATCCGTTGCAGATAATCGTACATGCTGCCGAGGGCCTCCGCAAGCACTTTATCCAAGTGACCGCAGATGTCGATGGCATTATCCAGATTCCCGTCTGATCCCATTTTTTCCAGGCAGTACGCCGCGGCGGAAGCGGGCGTTTCACCAAAATAGCGGAGCGCACCCTTGAGCGTATGGGCGGCCAGGCGTAATTGGGTGGCGTCGCGTGCTTCGATCGCCGCCCGGACCGAGGCGGCCATCCGCGGCGCTTCCTCCAGCGTCGCTTCAATAAGTACCCGCAGTACATGCTCGCTGCCGTCCAGTTCCGCCAATGTCTGCTGCCAATCGATGTAAGGTGTGTGCTTCGAAGCGTCCGCGATAAGTACTTCCAAACCTTCGCACGACTGCGGCGGACCTGATTGCCTTTCCTCCGCCGGCGCATAGATTTCGCAAACCTGCATCTTTTGCCGCGACAGCACGGCGGCGATCGTACTAAGCAATGTGCGGGTTCGAATCGGTTTGGCGAGGTATTCATCCATGCCCGCGTCCAGGCAGCGCCGGCGATCTTCCGGCAGCGCATGGGCGGTGAGCGCAATGATGGGAATCTGTCGGGCCCAACCATTTGCCTGCTGCCGAATCCGTCGCGTTGCCTCGAAGCCGTCCATCTGCGGCATTTGCACGTCCATCAGCACGACATCGTATCGATCGCCGGTGAGCCGGGTAAGAACCTCCTCACCGTTGTTGGCCAAGTCGACTGTGTGTCCGCGGCCGGTGAGCATTTCAAGTATAAGTTTCTGATTGACTTGGCTATCTTCGCCAACCAGGATCCTAAGCGGCGGCAAATCGGGCTCTTCCCATTCCTTCCGGCGGGTCGCCCGATCATCCGCGGGCTGGCCGCCCAGCGCCGTCAAAATGGCCGCGCGCAATTCCGAATGCTTGAGCGGCTTTGTCAAGCAGCCCGCCATGGCGGTGCGATCAGCCCGAGATATGGCCGCGCGATCGGCGGGGATAATCGTTAGCAGCGGCATCTTGCTGTACGGCGCCTGGCTGCGGAGCGAGTCGACCAGATCGAACCCACAGCCGTCGGGCAACTGAGAGTCGACAATCGCCAAGTCAAAGGCCTTGCCGGCCTCCTTGGCCTCTCCAAGCGAGATCAGCGCCTCCGAAGCGCAGGCAACCCCGCCTGCCTCCAACTTCCATGCCGCGAGGAGTTCCATCAAGATCGAACGATTCGTGCGATGTCCGTCCACCACCAGCACGCGAGCGCCGGCAGGAAGCGGAATCTCGTCGGCCTCGGAATCCCGCTCGTCGGCAACGCCCAATCTGGCGGTGAAATGGAACTTGCTCCCGCGGCCGACTTCACTTTCCACCCAGATTTCGCCCTGCATCATGCGGACCAGCCGCGATGAGATTGCAAGCCCCAGGCCAGTACCGCCGTACTCGCGAGTGGTCGAGGTATCGGCTTGCTCGAAGGCGTCGAAGATCAAGTCAATCTTGGCGGCCGGAATGCCGATCCCGGTATCGGCGACGCAGAAATGGAATACGGCCTCGTCGGAGTCACGCCCATCAGTATCGAACCTGTGCAGATCGACGTACACGGCAACTTCGCCTTCGTGGGTGAACTTGATCGCGTTACCGACGAGGTTCATCACTACCTGGCGGAGTCGCACGGGATCGCCAATGATTTCGCGGGGAACGTCCTCCGAGCAGCGATAAACAAGTTCGATACGCCGGCTGCACGCCCGCACTGCGAGCCCCTTGAGCGTATCGCCCAGATGTTCGCGGAGGTCGAATGCCACTTGCTCTAATTCCATCCGACCCGACTCGATCTTGGAAAGGTCGAGGATATCGTTGATGATGGCCAGCAGGTTCTCGCACGAATCGATCACGGTGCCGGCGTATCCGCGCTGCCGCGATGATAGATCGCTTTCCAGCAATAGTTCTGTCATGCCGACGATCGCGTTCAGCGGCGTGCGGATTTCGTGGCTCATATTGGCGAGGAAGTCGCCTTTGGCCCGGCTAGCGGCCTCCACGACTGCGATCTGCTTCTGGATGGTATCGTGGGCGAGCGTCAATTGATGTGATTGGGCCAGCAGCAGTTCGTGCATGCCCAGCAGGCGCGTCTTCCGGCGCCGGTCCACGACGAGAACAGGTTCGAAGACATGGTCCCGGGGCCGTGCCAGGCATCGCCGCGCCGCCTCATGGATGGTCATTTCCTCCGCCAGCGTCAAAAAGTCGTGAGGGCCCGTGCCAAGTACTTTCTGCACCGGGGCGTCGAGAAAGAGCGAAGCACCGAAGCGGTGGCTGAGCAGCTGAAAAAAATGATGGCGAGAGATGAGTCCCAAAACCTCAGCGCCTTCGGCTACGATGGCGCCAGGCAGCATAGCATCGCGTTGAAACTCGGCGTAAAGCGCGCTCGCCGGCGTTTGAGGCGAAAGGCGAAAGTCGTGCTGTGCGACGCCCGCCAGCGTTGGGTGCTGCTCCGTTAATGTGTCAAGGGGCGCTTCCATTGTAGCTCGTACCTGTATCCGGCCGTTGCGCATGCCCGAAAACGGCAGCACATTATACGGGCCGCTTGTTATGAATGTGTGAGGCATTGCGTCGCGTAAGAAGCTCGAGCCGCGTAAGAAGTTGGTTGCAAGTCATCAAACTGGCGGTCGCCGCCGGTGTGCTTTGCCCTGAAGGCCCTTACTTCGCGCACCACAAATTGGCAGTTAGAATTGACAGTCTTTGAGAATTGCCAAGCCGGCCCCTAATTCGGGTTGGCCGGTACGGAAACATGCGGTTGAAGGGATCTCCACTTTGTTACGAACTCACACTTGCGGCGAACTTCGCGCGGACCATGTCGGGCAAACGGTTACCTTGTGCGGCTGGGTCGATACGTATCGCGATCACGGCGGCCAGTTGTTCGCGGATTTGCGCGATCGCTACGGCAAGACGCAGATCGTGTTCACGCCCGAGCGCGGAGATGAGACGTTGCAGCAATCGAAGGCTTTGCGCTGCGAGGATGTGATTCTGGTCCGTGGCGATGTGGCCCATCGGCCCGAAGGCACCGTCAATGCGAAGCTTGTCACGGGCGACGTCGAAGTCCGCGTCCGCCATGTCGAGATCTTGAACAAGAGCGCGCCGCCGCCTTTCCTTCCGGAAGCTCCCGAACTGCCGGGCGAGGACTTGCGGCTGAAGTATCGCTACATCGACCTGCGTCGCGCCCGGATGCAGCAGACGCTGCTCCTGCGTCACCGCATCATCAAGGCAATGCGCGACTTTTTCGACGAGCAGCAGTTCGTCGAGGTGGAAACGCCGATGCTCGGCCGCAGCACGCCGGAAGGGGCTCGCGACTATCTCGTGCCCAGCCGCGTTGTGCAGGGGCATTTCTATGCCCTGCCGCAGTCGCCGCAGCTTTACAAGCAGATTCTTATGGTGGCCGGCTACGACCGCTATATCCAGATCGCACGATGTTTTCGCGACGAGGACCTTCGTGCCGACCGTCAGCCGGAGTTCACGCAGTTGGACTTGGAGATGTCGTTCGTTACCGCGGAAGACATCATCGGCGTGATCGACGGCCTGATGGCCAAGCTGGCGAAGGATATCCTCGGCATTGAGTTGAAGCTGCCGCTGCCGCGGATGACCTACGACGAAGCGATGGAACGCTATGGCCACGACGCGCCCGATTTGCGGTTTGGGCTGGAACTGGTGGACGTCACCGATTTGGCCAAGGAGGCTGAGTTTCGCGTCTTTCGCGAGACGGCCGATGCCGGCAATCGTGTCCGCGGCATGAATGTGAAGGGCGCGGCAGCACGGTACTCGCGCAAGGACATTGATGGGCTAACGTCGTTTATCACTGAGAATTTCGGCGCCAAGGGCTTGGCATGGTTCAAGGTCGAGGAAAGCGGCACGCTGGCCTCGCCGATCGCTAAGAACTTTAGCCCGGAGCTGCTGGCGAAGATCACGGAACGGATGTCCGCCGCGCCGGGCGACTTCCTCGTCTTCGTGGCCGACAAGTTCGAGGTCACCTGCAAGGCCCTTTACGCCCTACGGAAGCGGTTCGGCGTCGATTTGAAGCTCTACGATCCGGACACGATGAACTTTTCCTGGATCGTCGAATTCCCCATGTTCGCCCCTGCTGGGGAAGGAGACGGCGAGGAGGAAGGCGGCTGGGCGGCGATGCACCATCCGTTCACCTCGCCGCGTCCGCAAGACATGCCGCTCTTGGCGACCGATCCCGGCAAGTGCCGCGCCGTAGCCTACGACCTGGTGATCAATGGCTACGAGGCGGGCGGCGGCACGATCCGTATCCACGACCAGCAGATCCAGCAGCAGGTCTTCGATCTACTTGGCATCGACAAGGAAACTGCCCGCGAGCGGTTCGGCTTCCTTTTGGACGCCCTGCAATTCGGCGCCCCGCCGCACGGCGGCATCGCCTTGGGCATCGACCGCGTCGTGATGCTCTTCGGCAAGCTGGACAACATCCGCGACACGATCGCCTTCCCCAAGACGCAACGGGCCACCGACCTGATGACCGGCGCGCCGGGCGAGGTGGATCAGAAGCAGTTAAGGGAGTTGAATATCAAAGTGAATAAGTAGTTTTGGAGTGCGGCGGCCTGCCGCCGCATTTGCAGGAGGAGTGGACATGCACGGGCTCGGCACTTGTTGCTTGTTCGCGGCCTTTTTCCCAGTCTTCGTCGGCGTTTGGATAGCTACCGTTAACTGGCGTAAGCCGCGCTTCTATCGGCTATGGATAGGTGCATCCGTTCCGGCCTCGCCGTTCGCCTTTTTTGCTTGCTACATCTTGCTCGGTTTCAGCGGTGAGTTGTATTCCAGGTTCTTCCAACCGTCTGCCACTGTGGTGTTCAGGCAATCATTCGGATTTGATCCGCCCGTGACGGTCACGATCGCGAAATCGTCGTCCTACACTGATCTCAACGGACATCACGCGACGCATTTGCAATTCCATTCAGACCAGTTGACGATCGATAGAATCACCGGTTCGAAGTGGAAGCGAGTCGCGTCCTTGCTAAGCCCACACGACGCTAGCGATCCAGGCTGGTGGCAATCATGGCGTGCGATTGCAGACAACGTAAATGGTTGGCAGAAGTATGAACTCGACGTTCCATTTGAAAAGCAACACGGCTACGATTTCGAACACGAGGTGCTAATCTACGATTCGCAATCGAAGGAGGCGTTCTATCGCTTCCTTGGATGGAACGACGATTAGTGGCCGCACTCAAAATGCCGCCTTCACGCTTCGATATACTCCGCAACCGACGACGGCTCGGGAATCTGAATCCCGTCTTCCCTCATCCCGTCAAGGTGCATTTGGATCGCCTCGGGCATCCGCTCCTCGACCTCCTCGCGGGTGGCTCCATGGCAACGCAGCCCGGCAAATCAGGCGAGTAAGCGGCCTGATTATTCGGGGCTTGTTCTATCACACTAAGGTAGCGGTTCATAGGCAATTCAATACGTTCATCATTTCAACAGCGCCGTGAACCCCGCTTGCTCGAAATGCTTGTCGCCGGTAAGGGCCTCGGTGATACCGTCCCGCTGCATTTCGACGAACGAAATACAATCCGTGAGCGACCAATACTTGTCGGGACGCTGACCAAACAAATCGACCCCGGCGTCGAAAAGCTCCTCGGTGCATCCAACGACGGTAATTCGCGGGTCCGCACTCAATGCCTCCAGAGCGGCCATGAACACGAACCGATTTCCGGGGCTGGATAATCCGTCTGCTAATTCGGTCAAGACCCAGTGCGTCGTTACGACCCTCCCAAAGTACGAGTCAACGAAAGCCGTCGCTTTTGCATGCGCCGGGTCGAGGTTATTGAGTAGAGCAAAGAAGTAGAACGAATCGGCGAAAACCGTCCTCATCGTTTCGGCGTCCCGTGAAGATAGTGATCGTGCTGCGCAGCAAAATCCTCGGGAAGATCTTTAGCCGCTCCCGCGTACTTCAGCAACCCCGAGAGCGTTGGCTTCGATTCTTCCTCCGCTAACTCCGGAAAGACCTTCACGTGCGTGCCTTCCGGCAGCGTAGCCCCCTGCTCCAGCACAATTGTTCCGTTTCGTACAATGCCATCGTATGTCATCGTGACTCCTTAATGATTATCATGCTCCAATTCTACCTTGCGCTACCCTCTCTTGGCAATGTCGGCTCAAGTAAGCTACGATTGATACATGCCCTCCACAAGCACATCCGCTACCCTCCGCCCCACCGTCCACCGCGTCGCCCTGGCCCAGTTCGCACCTGTCCTCGCCGATCGGCAGCGGAACGTGGCGCTGCACTTGGAACAAATCGCGGCGGCGCGGAAACAAGAGGCCGACCTGATCGTCTTTCCGGAGCTTTCGCTTACCGGCTACTTCGTCCGCGACATGGTGCCCGACGTGGCCATCACGCCCGACGCGCCGGAGATCCACGAAATGTTGGAAGCCGCCGGGCCGATGGCTGTCGTGCTGGGATTCGTGGAGGAGTCGCCGCAGCATCGCTTCTATAACTCGGCCCTTTACGCCGAAGGTGGCCGCGTTGTTCATGTACACCGCAAAGTCTACCTGCCGACCTATGGTCTGTTCGAGGAGCAGCGCTACTTCGCGGCCGGAGATCGCTTCGTCGCCTTCAATACGGCCCGATTCGGTCGCATGGGCATCCTTATTTGCGAGGATTTCTGGCACCTTTCGGCGGCGGCCATCATGCAGGCCGAGGAGATCGACTTGCTGATTTGCCCCGCGAACTCTCCCGGCCGAGGCGTTGAGGGGCCGCGGGTCCGCACGGCGGAGACCAGCGAGCATATTTCAAAAGCCTACGCACAATTGATGGGCGTGGTCGTGATCACCGTCAACCGCGTCGGGTTCGAGGATGGCCTTTGCTTCTGGGGCGGAAGCTCGGTCATCGGGCCGGACGGGCAAACGATCGCCCAGGCGCCCATGCTTGACGAATCGTTGACGATGGCCACGTTCGACGCGGCCGACTTGCGCCGCCAGCGGCTCATCACGCCTTTAGCCCGCGACGAGCGGCTCTTACTGACGATTGAGGAATTGCATCGTATTAAACGAAATCGATATGGAAAGTAGGGTGGGCCGAGCGCAGCGAGTCCCACCAGACTGCAATTGGTCGGACTCGTTTCACTCGGCCCACCCTACACGCTGCATCGAAACCAAAAATGGCACAAGAACCCTCCGCCGCCGACCTGGCAATTAATTGCGAACTGGTCACGGCCATCTTGACCCGCTTTATCCGCGCGGAGATCCGACGCGCCGGATTCGAACGGGCGGTGATGGGGCTTTCGGGTGGCATCGATTCGAGCGTCGTCGCATTTCTGGCCACGCGGGCACTGGGGCCGGAAAATGTGCTCGCCGTCACCATGCCGTACAAAACTTCCAGCGACGCCACGCAAAGTGATGCCCAAACGGTAATCAAAAGCCTCGGCGTGCGGACGATTGATGTGCCAATTACTGGCTCGATCGACGCTTATTTTGCCCAGTTTCCGGACGCAAGCCGCATGAGACTAGCAAACAAGTGTGCCCGAGAGCGGATGACGGCGCTCTACGACCAAAGCGCGGCGTTCAATGCCCTAGTGCTGGGCACGAGCAACAAGAGCGAGTTGCTCTTGGGGTATGGCACGCAGTTCGGGGACATGGCCTCGGCGATCAATCCGATCGGCGACCTTTATAAGACTCAGCTTTATCCGTTGGCGGCGCACCTCGGCGTGCCGGCCGACATCTTGCGAAAAACGCCCACCGGCGACCTCTGGATTGGCCAGACCGACGAGGCGGAGTTAGGATTCACCTACGCCGAAGTCGATCGGCTGATGGTGCTTATGGTCGATCGCCGCTTGCGCCGTGCGGAGCTGATCGAGGCCGGCTTCGCAGCCGAGTTTGTCGATCGCGTGGCGACGCTCATTCGCCGTAATCATTACAAGCGGCGAATGCCCGTAATCGCCAAGCTCTCGGCGCGGACGATGGACAGGGATTTCCGTTACGCGCGGGATTGGGGGACATAAAGTAGCAGGCACACTCCGTGTGCCGTCCGCCGCATTGGGGAAAGGACCAGCAATTGTGATGCTAGGGCACGTACTAATCCCTGAAAGTGTTGTACGCGCAACCGAACCCGAAGTCGCGACGCTGGTGCCGACATTGGACCCTCGCGTAATCATTGATTGGTCGCATCCGACCTATGGCCCCGCGTTCCTGCACTTTATGTTGTTCGATCAGTGGCCGTACTTGCTCGGCGAGTCGCAGCCAGCGGCCGAAGAGGTTAGGTTCTACAACATGTACTATTGGTACTGCAAGTTCGCCAATTTGTATTGCGGGCTGCACGGGCGGGACGTAGGACTTGAACAACGGGGTTTCCAATTGTTGGAATCCACGGAAACCGTCTCTGGCAATATTGACTGGGCCATAGTAGAGGAGATTTACCGGCTATTCCCTTACGAGCAAGAAGCGAAGTGATCCGCGCAGCGGACGGCACGCGGAGCGTGCCTGCTACTTTGGCAATCGCTCGCGAACCAACTCCTCCAGCCGATCGACCACTTGTTCCTGCGTAAGCCCGTCGGTGAGAACTTCGATAGCATCGTCTGCGCGGCGAAGCGGCCCGACTTCACGCGCGGCGTCCTCGGCGTCGCGGCGATGCTGCTCGGCCAGGATTTGCTCCAGCGTGGCCGGTTCGCCCTGTTGCTCAAGATCCAGCAACCGTCGCCGCGCCCGTTCTTCCGCACTGGCGGTGAGGAATATCTTACATTCGGCAGAAGGAAAGACGACCGTGCCCTGATCTCGGCCTTCAGTGACCAAGTTTTTCCCTTCGGCAACGGTGCGCTGCAACAGCACAAGCCGGGCACGGACGGCGGAATTGCCCGCCCCGTAACGCGTCGCGGCCGTCACCTCCAGGCTCCTCACCGCTGCCGAAACGTCCTCCCCATCGAGATAAACCTTGTCGCCGCAGGCGCTCACATCGAGCTTGGCCGCCACTTCCGCCAACTGTTCGGGCACGTTCCAGTCGACGCCGCGACGCAAGCCGGCCAAGGCGACGGCGCGATACATGGCGCCGGTATCCAGGTGGTAAAATCCCAGTCGCCCGGCGAGCGCTTTGGCGACGCTGCTCTTTCCTGCGCCCGCGGGTCCGTCGATGGCAATAATCATGTCAATTATTGTGCCAGGAACGCGGTTTCTCGACAACGTGCCATCGAACTTTACGGGCATTTTGGCGTATAATGCCGATATGAAGCGCATCATCTTCAAGTTCTGGGGCGGCCCGTTGGATGGCACGAGCGTCGCCGGCGAGCTGAAAAAGCACGTCGAGGTCCGCCGCTATTACGCGCTGACACATCACGGCCGCGTCGGCCAGCGCTTCCGTACGGCTTCGGAATACGCCGTCAACGTTCTGATCGACGAACAGTTGCAGGAAACCGCTCCGCACAACTTTCAGCAGCACGTTTACGAGGTGGTGGAACGGATCGACAACGCCGGAGTAGTGCTGATACGCGTCGAGTACGTGGCGCCGCCCCCGGCATGAGTTATCGAAGCAAGATCGGCGATAAACATTTCTCGAAATCGCGCTCGGCACTCTCTTCTTAACTTTGAGAATGGGCTGTCGATTGGTCGAAGTTGGCGGTCGAAGTCTCAATTCTGGAGTGTCTCACCTGTTTTTTTGGCAATCGACGAAGAATTTTCGAAAAATTTTCCGGAGGCTCGGATGCACCCATCGCGGGCTCTTTCAAAGTCATCGGTCGCGCCAGAGGAAGTCATGCTCTCGATCGCTTTGTGATGCTCATTCCGTCGTGAATCGGCGCGCTCAGTCGTTCGCATCGGAGCCCTATTGGAAGCGCTGCGCACGATGGTGGAGCAATCAATACAACGTGCTGATTTAATTAGCGAACAGCGCGCAGCTCGGCATGTCGCAGGCTCAAAAGATGTCGCACTTTCGCGTTGCGCACGGCGCATCGGAAGATCATCGAAAGACATCCTGAAGCTTTTCAACGAATACGTCGTAACTATTTATCAAAAAAGAAGTTACGACAATCATTAGGCGTTCAAAGGCACGCTGTTTGCCATTGCAATCCTGCGCGATTCCATCCGCCGCCGAGCGACATCGGAGTGCGTCGGCGTTGCATGCGAAGCTGCGTCTCCCGCGAGCGCGAATCTCGATCGGATTCATTCATCAATGCCCGCGCAACGTGCGCCGCGCGCGTCGCGCCGACGTGCCGCGCACGCGCGCATCGCGCGCGCGAAAGTGCGATGCGGATTGCGGTCAACTGCTCATGAAACTCGTCTTCGAATGTACGCGTCGAAGCACTGCGAGAAGCCTCGATCGCATCGCTGCGAATCAAGAAAAACGCGCGCTTGAGCGCGAATTGAGCTTGAAAAGTTTTAGCGAGGCGATAACATCTAAATAGTTAGAGCCTTGGAGGCTCTTTCCCTTCGAGCGCTTTCGTGAAGGAAGAGTTGCTCGAAGAAAAAGTGTTCGGGAGCGAATGAGTCAATGCAAGTCGATGACGGCCTCGCGTCGTCTCGCCGGCATGACGATGATCGCCTCCCGGTTTTCGGAATGATCGCGGATGGTCGCTGGCCTTGAGTCGGGCGACAAGTTTGCGGCGGTTATTCCAAGTCGTGTTTTTTAGGAGGAAGTGCTGTGGCCAAGAAAAAGGCAGCAAAGAAGAAGGTCGCCAAGAAGCCCGCCAAGAAGGCAGCCAAGAAGAAGAAGTAACGCAGACCTCTTCTGTGAACTTCGCCTTGAAACGACGAGAAAGGAGCGCCCGGCACGGCTGACCGGGCGTTTCTATTTTCTTGGGAAGAAGAAGTTAGGAGTTCTCGATTCTTTACTCCTAACTCCTAACTTCTACGTTCTTAGCCCCTATTCCCCCGCCGGATACGGCGCCGCCTTGCCGTGGATCTCGCACAGCGCATTCCGCGCAGCGCGCTGTTCGGCCTCCTTCTTGTTCCGCCCCCAGGCCGCTTCGAAGCGGTTGTTTCCTACTTGGGCGGCAATCTTAAAACACTTGCTATGGTCGGGACCCTTTTCGTCGAGCAACTGGTAAATGGGAGTCATCCCGTTATCACGCTGGGCAAGCTGCTGGAGCATCGACTTATAATTCATGCCCATCTCGCCGCCGGCCGCCAGTTCGATTTCCGGCGCGATATGCCGCTCCAAGAATGCCCTGGCGACTTCACTGCCGCCATCGAGATACATCGCGGCCACGAGCGATTCGAAGACGTCGGCAAGCAACGAAGGCGGCACTGAAGGGCTGGTCGTCATTCCTTTGCCAAGGATGAGAAACTCCTGCATCCCCAGGCCCTCGCTGATCTTTGCGCAGGTCTGGCGGCTGACGACAATCGACTTGATCCGCGTCAGATCGCCTTCGAGATATTGGGGATACTGCCTAAAGAGCAACTCGCAGACGACAGCGCCGAGAATCGCGTCGCCAAGGAATTCGAGCCGCTCGTTCGAGGCCAAGCGGTGCTCCGCCCCAGAGGCATGGGTCAAAGAGGCTTGTAGCAGTAGTTTATCGCGGAATGAATAGCCGATCCGCTCTTCACAACCTTGAAGTAGCGCCTGAAGGGAGGGCACCGGCTCCGGAAACTCTTCCGAGTGCATGTAGCAGCCATTTCATACTCGCTGCGGTCGGAACTGGAACAAACCGTATTCACGAGGAGACGATTGTTTCATTTTCCCGCGCGAGCAATTAAGATAGTCGGTTCATCTGAGAACCGCTAACATAACCCGGCTTGCGGCGGCCTGGTTCAGCCGGCGCGAGCGATGATTGTGTTAGGGGCTCTACTGACAATATATCGTATATTGTTAGCTCCGACCTCATGATTGTCAACAGGCTTTCTTTACCTGCGGCTGTTGAAGCGGCGTCTCGCCGCTTGGGTAACGCCAACGGAACAAGGCGTCTACGTCGTTCCTAGAGCTGTTGCCCGGGGGCCGACGGCACCGGCGGAAGCCGAGGCGGTTGTTCCGCACCTTGGGGCTGCGGCTTGGGCATTTCTGGCGGCGTGACCGGGCCGCCGGCATCGAGCTGCTTTAAAATGTGCTGCGCAAGCTTGTCGTTGGGCGTCAGTTTGGCAGCCAGGGCGAAGTGCGCTTTGGCGTCCGACTTCGCGCCGGTCATCAGATACTGGTAGCCTAATAGGAATTGCGCCGGAGCCGAATTAGGAGTCGTCGAGACGGTATTCTCCAGCTTGCGAAGTTGCTCGGTGTACTTCCCAATGTCATTGTAATAGCCATAGAGATCCGCCCAATCGCTCGGGGTCCCAAAGGCAAGGGCTGCGTGGGCTTCCGTGGCGGCGCCGCGGTAGTCGCCCGAGGCGAATAGCGCCAGCGAGGCCAATTCATGCACTTTGGGATTCTGCGGCGAGTCGAGGCCCGAGTGACCGGCCAGTCGCAAAGCATCCTGATAGCTGCCCTGTTCGAAGGCTGCGCGTGCTTCATTGTAATATTGCAAAGCTTCCATGCCGGCCTGTTCGGCATTCGGTGCAGCCTGCGGATCAGCGTTGGGCGGTTGCTGGGCGTTCACCACGTTTTGATCAAGAGGCGAGCCCACCGCATATTGCCCATCGTTGCCATACCCGTCACTGCCATAGTTGTATACATAGCCGGAATCAGGATAGGCCGTGGCGTAGTAAGGAGTGTACGCGCCGTATGGGCACAAGTAGTCGGCATAGTATCCGCCGTATCCGCCCCAATATGGACCGCCCCACCACCAACTAAGCGGGTATCCCCATCCCCAACCCCAGCCGCCCCATCCCCAGCCGCCACCCCCTCCCCAGCCGCCGCCCCACCAGCCGCGATTATTGGTGAAGTGGTGGTCCCAATCGTGATGGCCCCAGTTGTTCCCATTGTTTCCATGCCAGTTGTTATTGCCATGCCAGTCGTTATTGCCCGACCCGTTGTGGGACCAATTCTGATTTCCAGTATGGGCGAAGTTCGCATTGCCGGTGTGAGCGAAATTCGCATTGCCCGTATGAGCGAAGTTGGCATTGCCGGTGTGAGCGAAATTCGCGTTGCCCGTATGAGCGAAGTTGGCATTGCCGGCGTGGGCGAAATTCGCGTTGCCGGCATTAGCGAAGTTGCCATTGCCAGAGTGCATAAAACTTCCGGCCGATGCGGGGCCGGCGAAGCTGTGGCTGGCCCCTGAAAAGCCGCCCGAACTCATGTGCATAGCGCCGGAGCTAAAATGTGCCGCCGCCGCCGCTGAATCCGCCTCCGCTAAAGCTGTGGCCGCCACCTCCGCCAAAACCGCCGCCCCCGCCGTGGCCGCCACCTCCACCACCGCCGCCGCCGCCGTGGCCGCCACCTCCACCGCCGCCGTGCGCTGCCATGACCGCGCCAGGCGCGACTAGCATCGCTGCGATAGCGAAAAGAACTAAGAGTAATGTGGATAGTCGGATTGCTCTCATGATTTCACCTTTTATTTTGAAATTTTGGACGTTCCTAGATTTTGAATGACAGAAGTACTGCCAATTGAATTGTACTCATCAATCGCCCGGAGACCATGATAAATGTTCATAAAAAGGTCGGCTTGAACGACTCCGGGCGGCCAAGAGAGGAGCAAACGGCAGAGTTTAAGGCAGGCCGCGTCACTTACCCCGAAGGGGGCTCCGTCGTTTACAGTCTGTGCGATGAGTCTTACAATTTGCCGAATTGGCTACGCTTGCCAAAACGAACCAAACGCTTCGACCAAATTGAGACCTTTAAGATAAGAACGGTCGTTGGGTTGTTGCACGCTAGTCCCTTCCGGCAGAAGGGACCTACTCACCGCATGTCCGACCGCCCGTTAGCTAGCCGACTTTGGTACGAGTTCCTCCGCGGATGCGTGAGCCTGGTTGGCCCGTTGGCCTATGGGCTAAGGCACAGCGGCCGGGAGAACATTCCGCCATCCGGTCCTGTGCTTGTCGTTTCAAACCATCAGAGCCATTTCGACCCGCCGCTGGTGGGCGCCGGTTGTCCACGGCGGCTGAATTATCTGGCAAGGGACACATTGTTCGGCTTCAAACCCTTTCGCTGGCTGATCAACTCGTTGGACGCGATCCCCATTGACCGCGATGGTTTAGGGCTGAATGGGATCAAGGAATCGCTCCGCCGCATGAAGCGCGGCGAGATGGTGCTCATCTTTCCGGAAGGCACCCGCACTCGTGACGGCAGCGTCGGCACGTTCCGCCCCGGCTTTACGGTGTTGGCCGCCAGGGCAAAGGCATGGATATTGCCCGTGGCGATCGAGGGAGCGCATGCCGCCTGGCCGCGATCGCAGAAGTTGCCCGGTCTCGGCACGATCCATGTCCACTATGGCGAGCCGATCTCGCCGGAAGAAGTCATCGCCGCGGACGAAAGGGAGCTTGTGGCTGAGGTCGAGCGGCGGGTGCGAGCGTGTCACGAGATTCTTAGGGAAAGTGTGGCTCGGGCAAGGGGCCAGTAGAACGGGATTCGTGCCTGCTTGACTTTCCCGCACAACAGGTCCAAGATTATGCGCATCGGCCGAAACTTTTACCCGTGGAGGTGTGCTATGTTCGCGAATGTCAAACGTGGCTTTACACTCATCGAACTGCTGGTGGCCATTGCCATTATCGCAATTCTGATTGCCTTGCTGCTGCCGGCTGTGCAGGCGGCGCGCGAGGCAGCGCGGCGAGCCAGTTGTCTCAACAAATCGCATCAGCTTGGCCTGGCGATGCAAAACTATGCGTCAACTTACAATAACTGCTTGCCGCCGTCGGCACCTCTGCAAATGACCAAGGACGGAAAGAAGGTTACCGCGTATAGCTTTCTTTACAAGGTTCTGCCGTTCCTCGCTTACGACAAACTATTCAGGTCCTTGCCGATACTCGGCGATCCAGATGACAAGTCGAACCAGGCGATAGCGAAGGCAACAAACACGGTGGTTAACGAGTTCATCTGTCCCGACGGGCCTCGTGGCGACAACCATCCGGCTGAGGCGGGCAAGCCGATTGTGGCGATTACCAATTACAAAGCGATGGGCGCCACGACCCGCGACAGCCTCAAGATGGTCGTAAACCCGGATGGCAAGCCGCCCTATGGCGAGGCAAAACTGCACGCCGACGGCGCGATCTATCCGAGCGAACATAATCTCCCCATGGCCGCCATCACGGATGGCACTTCGCATACGATTATGACAATTGAAACTATCGACGAGGCGGCTAGCCGCTGGCTAGTCGGCAAGGAGGCAACTCTGGTCGGTCTGCCGCAGAAGAGTTCCGCGACGGGCGATAAGCCTCAAGCACCTTATCCATTCTTCGCGCCGCCAGGATTCGACAGTTCCTTCGGCGACGACTCGGGCGTTACTAAGGCCGGGCTGAGGACGTTCCTCTCCTACGATTTCAGTCCCACCGGCGCCGACGCCGGCAAGTACGAAGATCCCGGCTTCTCCAAGGTCGCACCGGCCTACGGCCCGTCGTCGGCTCATCCTGCCGTTGTGACTTGCGGCATGTGCGACGGCAGCGTCCTGGCGCTGTCGAAAAAGATCGACGCAGCCAACCTGTTTTTCCTGATCACCAAGCACAATACTGCACTTTCCAGCGATCCGTTCAATATACCTTAGCCCTCTCGTTACGACGCTCCGGCGTCGTGACGTACGGTAGTGCCGCTCTGCGGCTTTACGTCGCAAAGGCTGATAGCTTACAGGTTTACGACGCCGGGGGCCGCGGAGCGGCGGCAAGGCGGCGTGTCCACGCGGAGCGTGGGCACGAGGGTGAAAACGGCCGGCCGCCTCCCGTTGCTTCATTTCTAAAATCCCTCTATAATGCGTGATTCTCGATGGTCCGCGGATTGTTCCTGGGAACCGGGAGCCGGGCGAACGAGTAGTCCTCTCATTGCGCGTAGTTCTTTACGTAATCCAATACATGGTCAATCGCAACCTCATCCGAACCCTAGACTTATCTGAGGAGGAATGGCAGCAGGAACTCAACGAAGCCCTCGAATCGGCGCCGCCCGAAGAACTGGAATGGAAAACCCAGGAAGTCGCCGTCAATCAAATCGTTCAAGGCCGCGTCCTGCGGATCGAAAACGACGTCGTGCTCGTCGATGTTGGCTACAAGAGCGAGGGAATCGTCTTCCGCAACGAATGGGATGAGGGCGAGGAACTGCCCAAGCCGGGCGAGATGATCGAGGTCCTCATTGAGGACGTCGAGGACCAAACCGGGATTATCGACGACTCTCGTGGCATGATCACGCTCAGCAAGCGCAAAGCTGAGAAGATCCAGGCCTGGAAGTCGGTCATGGACGCCGTCCATGAGGGCGACGTGGTCACCGGCGTTGCCACCCGCAAGATCAAGGGCGGCCTCTTGGTCGATATCGGAGTCCCGGTCTTTCTGCCGGCGAGTCAGGTCGATATCCGCCGCCCTGCCGACATTGGCGACTATCTCAATCGGACTATTCAGTCGCTGGTGTTGAAGATCGACGACGCGCGGCGGAACATCGTCGTCAGCCGCCGGGCGCTGATCGAATCCGAGCGGGCCGAAAAGAAAGCCCAGCTCCTCGCCGAGTTGGAAGTCAACCAGCGCCGCAAGGGCATCGTCAAGAACATCGCCGACTTCGGCGCGTTCGTCGACCTGGGCGGCATCGACGGCTTGCTGCACATCACCGACATGAGCTGGGGCCGCATCAACCATCCCTCGGAGATGGTCTCGATCGACCAGGAAATCGAAGTCCAGATCCTGCACATCGACTACGAAAAAGAGAAGATCGCCCTGGGCTTGAAGCAGAAGATGCCCAGCCCCTGGGAAGCCGTGCCGGCCAAGTTCCCCGTTGGCACTCAGACCAAGGGCGAGGTGGTCAACGTGATGAGCTACGGCGCGTTCGTCAAGCTGGACGAGGGCATCGAAGGGCTCGTTCACATCAGCGAGATGTCTTGGACTCGCCGCATCACGCATCCCAACGAACTCGTCCAAGCTGGCGACGAGATCGAAGTCGTCGTGTTGAAGATCGACAAGGATAAGCACGAGATCTCGCTGGGCATGAAGCAGACGCAGGAGAACCCGTGGGACCGCGTTGCCGACCGCTATCCGCCCGGCGCGATGGTCAAGGGCACCGTCCGCAACCTCACCAACTACGGCGCGTTCATCGAAATCGAAGAGGGCATCGATGGCCTCCTGCACGTCAGCGACATGTCGTGGACCCGCAAGATCAGCCATCCCAACGAGATGGTCGAAAAAGGCCAGGTGTTGGAATGCCGCGTGCTTTCCGTCGACCAGGAGCGCCGCCGCATTGCCCTGGGAATGAAACAGCTCGCCGACGATCCCTGGGCGACCGACATCCCAGGTAAGTACCAGCCGGGCCAGATCGTCAAGGGCCCGGTCACGAAGATTACGAATTTCGGCGTCTTCGTCGGCCTGGAAGACGGCCTGGAAGGCCTCTTGCACATCTCGGAATTGGCCGATCACAAGGTCGAGAATCCCGAGGACGTGGTCAAGGTTGGACAGGAAATTGAGGTCAAGGTGCTCCGCGTCGATGCCGACGAGCGCAAGATCGGCCTCTCGCGGAAGCGGGTCGATTGGAGTGAGGAAGAAGGCGGCGAAGGGGAGGGCGGCGAGGCCGCTAAGCCGCAGCCCTCGGCACCGCCAGCCGAACTCAAAGGCGGCGTCGGCGGTGGCAGCGGCCCGCTGATTGCGCCGCGGGCGACGCAGTCGGAAGCTGAAGAAGCGTAACGTCATCATAATTGGCCGCAACTTTCATGGCCCTGCTGGTTACAACCAGCGGGGCCGTTTTATTCGATACCTTCGCGCCGACGCGCATCTTCCGACCAGGCCGCAAACTTACCGCCTCCTTGCAGATTCCGACTCCGCGGAGTCGATGACCTACTTTGTCCACGCCCTGCAACTGCGAAGAGATACCGCGCCATGCCGAAGACACGCCGCCGCCCGCTCGCTTCCGTGCAGTCTCCCCTGGAGACGTACCTGCGCGAAATCAACGAGACGTCGCTGCTCAATGCCAACGACGAACACGAGCTCGCCGTGGCCATCGGCGAGGGCAACGTACAGGCCCGCGACCGCATGGTCCGCGCCAATCTGCGGCTCGTAGTCAACATCGCCCGCGGCTACACCGGCAAGGGCCTCGGCCTGCAGGACCTTATCGAAGAAGGCAACCTTGGCCTGCTCCGCGCGGTCGAAGGTTTTGATCCCGGCGTTGGCACTCGCTTCTCGACCTACGCCAGCTACTGGATCAAGCAGTCGATCAAGCGGGCGTTGATCAACACGGCCAAGACGATCCGCATCCCGGCGTACATGGTCGAATTGCTATCGAAGTGGCGGCGGGCCACGAACCGCCTGGCGGAAGAACTCGGCCGCACGCCGACACCCGAAGAGATCGCCCGCGTGCTCGGCTTGGCCCGCAAGAAGCTGCCGATTATTAAGAAGGCGATCCGCATCTACAACCTCACGCCGCAGACGGATCAAGCCGAGGCCGGCTGGTCGCTGGGCGAGATGGTGGCCGACGAACGGGTGCGGACGCCGGAAGTCGAAATGGTCGAGAGCGACAACCTCGTTCACGTCATGGGCCAGCTCAAGACGATGGACCCCCGCGAGGCGACCGTGCTGAAGATGCGATTCGGCTTGGAAGGACACGACCCAAAGACCTTGAAGGAAATCGGCGAAAGCCTCGGCCTGACTCGCGAGCGCGTACGGCAGATCGAGACTGAGGCCCTCAATCGCCTGGCCGAGAGCCTGGAAGGCTCGCCGGCGTAAGGGAAAAAGCCGAGTCGCAAACGCGTCGGCATCGAATTGGCGATGCATCTCGTTTACTCCTCGGGCAACGTCCATGTGACGCACAATGTCGCATTGCGGCGGGTCGATCGCAATGTTTTTTCTAGGGTCGTCCCGACCCGCCCGCAAAGCGAATTCAGAGCCCACCGGCTAGTTGCTTCGCCGCTACGCTTGCGGTAGACTTTCAGCTTTGACGGGGAAACGGGTTTCCTATCAAGCGTTTCGCCGATTTGAACAAAGTCGCGAAACATCCCAAGCACATCTATCAAGTAGAGTACCGCCATGAACCTCTTGTTATCCCGCCGCAGTGTCCTGGCCGCCGGCGCGGTTGCCGCCGTAGAACTGCTTTCCAGCCGAACAGCTCGTGCCGAAGAGCCGAAACGCAGAGTCGTCGTCTGGTCCGAGGGGACCGCCCCGAAAAACGTCTACCCCCACGACATCCGCGGCGCGCTCGCCGACGGGCTCAAGCCGCTGGGCGACAAGGGCTGGGAAATCACGACCGCCACGATTACCGACCCCGAACAAGGCGTCGATTCGCTCGATAAGACCGACGTGCTCATCTGGTGGGGACATAAGCTGCACGACAAGGTCACCAAGCAGCACGTCAGCCGCATCGTCGATCGCGTCAAGAACGGCGGCATGGGCTTTATCGCCTTGCACTCGGCGCACTTCTCCAAGCCGCTGAAGGCCATCCTGGGAACCAACTGCGGTTGGAAGGGCGGCTACGTCGACGACGGCAGCAAGCTGAACATGATCGTCAAGGACAAGAACCATCCGATCGCCCGCGGGATCAACGATTTCTCCTTTCCGCATACGGAGCGCTACGGCGAGCCGTTCGAGTGCCCGGAGCCCGAAGCGGTGATTTTCGATGGCGAATACATCCGTCCCAACGGCAGCAAGGAAAACTCGCGGCAGGGTCTCGTCTGGACCGTGGGCAAGGGCCGCGTTTTCTATTTCCAGCCCGGCCATGAGAGCTATCCGTTTTTCTTCGACGCCACGATGTGCAAGATCGTCGCCAACGCGGTCGAATGGACAGGAAAAACCGTATAGAGATTGCAGTTGAATAAGTTGATGGATTTGTAGGATGGACCTCCGAGTCCGTCCGCGACAAATCGCGCGGACTCGGAGGTCCGTCCTACAAGTGATGCTTTTACCGGCTCTTAATGCACCGCCCCTTGACATTGGCGCCGTGGTGCAGCAAGCGGTCTGATGACGTACGTCATTATGTCTTGCCTTCGGGCAGAGCGTAGGGTGGGCCGAGCACCGCGAGTCCCACCATCTCTTGGAACCTCCCGGTGGGACTCGCTTCGCTCGGCCCACCCTACATCGAAAACCGATCGGCACGGCCAGCTCTAGCCGGCGATCTGCCTTCCTCGTGCATGCGGCATCGCAACGATGGTGCCTATCCGGCCGCCGGAGTCTCAGTTTTTTTCTTTGTGTCGCGTTCATCAACGAATCGGCCTGTTTTCGGCGGTTTGTGCCTGCTTTACAAGACAGGACGAAGATAGAACGGAGATAGGATCGACATAGGATGGAGATAGAACGAAGATAGGATGGACATAGGATGCGGTCAGGAACGCCCCTTCCGGCCGGACTACAGAGACTGACTTCTGGCCGCTGAACTGGATTCTCTCATCTCTTTTCACTTTCCACTCTTCACTAACCACCATCCACCGCTCGGGCTGCCATTTGGCAGTCGTTCTGGCCTCGTCGGCGGCGGCCGCTTGCCCCGATGCGCCCCGCCCTCGCGAAAATCGGCCGCTGGGCGCATCGCCGGCCGTTGCGGCAAGTCTATTGACGACAACAGTTTACAGCACATTGCAGCGAGGGCATTTGCCGGCCCTCCACACGAAGGGGTTGGGGCGCATCTCGCGGCCGGCCTGGCCAGCCGCCTGCCATTTCTTGTATGTAAACATCAGAAGACTATAGATAGCAACTGCCGTGCCAATCGCGCGGAATCGGACTCTCACCCCTCACCCCCGCCCCTCCCTCGGCCCGAACCTGGCTCCCTTCTCCCTTGGTACTCCGGGGGAGAAGGGCTGGGGATGAGGGGCTGAACGCGTGGACTTGGTAAATCATCCCGCGCACCGCTGCCGCAGCGCGTTATGAAGGCTCAAGGCAGCCATTGCTCGTTGAAGAAACCGGCGTCCAAGACGGGCGCCGCCACGCTATCGGTTGCCGCACCGCTTACGTCGAGCACGGCCCAGTCCGGTAGTTGCGGCGTTTGCAAGGCGTTGCTGGCGTCGGTTTTTTCTCGGATCGTCGGGCCGCTGTTCAATACTATGTATCGGCCCGGTTGCTCCGGGTTCGGATAAACGGCCAGCGGCACGACGCTCTCGCCTTTCCACGATTTTGCGCCGAGCTTTAGTTCATTGGGCCGCCACGCGATCGGCGTCTGGGCAAGCAGTTTAGCCATTGTTTCGTTGGTTTCCGGTTCACCGAAGAGAATCAGGCTTTTCGTCTTCAGATCGTCGGCCGACAATTCAACCGAGTGCTTTACCGGCAAGTCGCCGCGAAACAGTTCCCGCCAGCGGTGCGCGGTGTAAGCAAGTTCTCGTTGGTAGAACGCTTCTCGCACGGCGGAAGCCGAGACCTTGTCGGGCGGCACCACGATGAACGCCGTGGTAAAGGCATCGTCAATCGGGCCTTGCAGGCCGGGCTGCTTTCGGAACCGGCTGGCAGATGCGATTTGGGAGGCCTGCCGCCAGCGGCCCTTGTTGAGCTCGAATTCCGGCAGTTCCATCAATTGGTCGTCAACGGACTGCCCGTCGACCGTGATCTGCCCGGGCCAACTGTCGTGGCCGGAGGCTGGCCATATCCAAAAGCGGCTCACGTTCTTGGTCGTCACCTTCAGTTCTTTTCCTTTCCACGTGGCATCCACGCGGCTGTCCTCCCAATGTTTTTTCAAGCCCGTCACGGTGAACCAGAACATTCTCGGGTACTTCAGCGTCCTGCCTTGCCAATGGACCTCGTTCACGGTCGCGGGCTGGCCCTCCTGCATCCGTTCGTGGGCCCAGGCCTCGATTTCCTTGAGCACCTTTGGATGATAGGCGTGTGCCATGCCGGGCCCGATGAGGTGATGAAGTTTCTGACCTTCGGCCTGGAAGGCGGCGCTCATAATGTCCGCCGCCTGCTTTTGCTTGTCGATTTCGCCGCTATAGGCGAGCACCGGGATGTTGAAAAGATTCCGCACGCAGTCGGGCACGTCGTATTGGCCCCAGAGCGTCTGGGTGTAAAGGGGCGGCATCTGGGTCGGCGCGAGATGTTGAAATCGCTTCACTTCCACGAAACCGGCGCCGGCATGCAGCCCGCACCAGTGGTCGGCGTAATGCGCTCCGACGTGCCATGCCCCGGCCCCGCCCATTGAGAAGCCGGCGAGCAAGATGCGGCGATCATCGATCCGGTACATCCGCTTGACGGCCTCGATGGCCTCGAGCACGTCCGTCTCGCCCGCCAATTCAAAACCGAGGCACTGCCGGCCAAAGGGATGCAGGATAATGCAACCGCCCGGCAGGAATTGACCGGGCCGGTGCATGCGTTCGTCGATGAATTGCAGATCGGTGACCTTGTCGCCTCGCCCGTGCAGCCAGACCATCAGTGGAACCGGCTTGGACAAATCCAAATCGACGGGGATTTCCAGGCCGATCGGCTGCGGCGAGCCGTCGATGCTGGAAGTGAAGCCGCGCGCTAGGACGCCCGTTTGCGCCGGCCAGTGCGCGCGATGTTCCTTCAATTCGGCGAGCCGTGATTCGGCCAATTGCAACAACTGTTTGGCTTTATCGGCATCCTTGGGTCCATAGAATTCGCCGTCGATCAGAGCAAATCGCACGGCCTTCAAAAGCATGGCCGCGTCGGGCCAGAGAGGGTCATCCGCCAGCCGCGCGGCCGCGGCTTCGAGGTCATGCAGTTTCTTCTCTAATGCCTCGCGGGCCGCGGCCGGAATCTCGATTCCCACCGGCGGCAAGTGACGGGCCTGGTTCGCTTTTGCCGTGGTTGCGAGCGGCGCGGCCTGCGCCGTGTTCGCCGTGACTACTGCGACACCTGACCATATTGTCAGGAGCAGAAACATCTTAACTATCATCCTTTGCCGCCTCCGCGTTTTTCCGGTGCTGTTCCAAGGTTTGGCTGCGAATGCAATCCATGGTAACATGCAACGACCTGCTCGACTAGCGCGTGTGTCGCACACGCACCGAACGTGGCGAAGGAGTGAACTATTGCGAATTCCACCACCGGCGGACACGCTCGATATCTTCCGGCTTGCCGTAGCGATAACCGTACAAGTTGAACGCTTCCATCTGCTTGTCGGACGTTCGTAGAAGACCGAGCGCCGCCGGACGGCAGGCGTGCCGCCTGGCCAGCAGCGCCGCGGCCATAGCGCCGATAGTGGCCGTTTCTTCGCTGTAGCCGCTCGCTGGGCCGCGAGTGCCCGGCGTTTCAGGAACTCTCCGCAATCGTCGGCCCTGCTGATCATGATCAAGGGCGATTGTTTGCAGTTTATCCAGGTTTGCCGCCAGCCAGGCATCGACATCTGGCCACGGATCTCGCCTGGCAATAGCGAACGCCGCCAGCCAGGGCAGCCGATATGGTTCCGCAGGCGTGGGCTGGCGAAAACTCTGTTGCCGCAAAGCCGCAATGAGCCCCGGCGCCGCCTCTCGCGTACCCCTCGTTAACAAATGAGCACAGATCGCACCAAAGCAACTGTTCCGGCTGCCGAATTGGCCGGTCGATCGGCCATGCACAAAAGCAAATTCCTGATCGAGGTCAAACGCCACGGGTCCATCCGTCATCGTCGCAAAAAAGCGGCTCGCAAAGCGCGAGACCTCGCGGGCATCCAACTGGTCGAGAGCCGCCAAGTGGTCGCGGTCCAACTGTCTCTTCTGCGAAGTGTAACGATCTAGCGTCCGACGGCTGAGCCGCGCCAGCCGAGCGGCCGAATCCGCCTTTACGAAATAAGAATAGACGATCTGCCGGCGAGGAGTTGGGAGATAAGTCAAATAGAATATGGCGGGGTGTTGGGCATCGTAGTTGGGCGGCACAAAGGCGATGCCTACCGGATAGTCACCCGGCGGCAGCGCGGCGCCGCTTTCGCAATGAGCTGTCTCATCGTTGACGGTGCCAAATGAGAGCGGGTGCTCGTCGTCTGGGGCTTGCGCGGGTGTCTCCGGCACAAGATGCTGCTCGAAGATTTGCTCGCCGCGGGACCAGCTTTCGGCCACCATCGCCGGCCTGGTCATATCAATGAACTCGCCCAACCGGGCCGCCGCGTTCTTGTCGGCACTGGCGCGGGCCTGCATCGCCGCCTTCAGCCGCGGCACGTCGCGATCTTGCATTAGAGCATCTAACAACTGCCGTCGGGCCAAGCGACAGCGGAGTTCGGCGTTTTGGTTGCGCTCGGTCGGCGCCCGCGTCAGTTCATCGAGCCAGTTCTGGATTTGCCCGTCGGAAGGCGACTCCGCGTTCAACTCCGGGGCGTCGCTCGCCAACCAAGCGCCCCAGGCCACGTTCCAGACCGAATCGACTCGGCGATAGCAGTCCTCGGAGATCCAGGGATCGGCCAACCGGCGCCGCAGATGAAGCATGATCGGCCCCGCAAGGCGCTTGCTGCCGGCCATCCATTGCAAGCGCTCGCTGGCGCCCACGCGGAGCGCATAGGAGTCGTCGTCCAACTGGCGGACCAGTCGCTGCAATTCATCCGCCGCAACGCTTTGTGGTGGTTCGCTTCGAGACGCCGACAATCGCTTTCGCCAAAGCGAAATCCGCCAGCGAATTTCCAGGGGCAGGTCCGGCCGCACCCTGAGTTGCTCGAATTGTTCCGACAGAATCGAGGCAACGTCAGTTCTCCTTAGCCACAACTCCATTTGCTCAGCGGCGTGGCAGCGGACCGAGTAAAAGGGATTGTCCAAATCCGCAATTTTCTCTTGGATTCGGGCCGTTAAATCGGTGCGCTGATCCGCACGGGCAGGCGGGTCCGCGCGAGCCTTTGAACCGCCCACGGCAATCGCGGCCAGGGCCACAGAAAAGTACATTCGCGAGTGTCGAGTTGCCATCGCGTGCCGTTCCTCGGCAAATGCCGGCCGCAACCACTTGGCGCACCTCAGCGCTCAATCCGTCTACTGCGGCGCTCTCTCAAGTGTCGAATGCGGTCCCCGCAAAGTCAAGTCACTGGAATTCGGCAAGCGCTGATTATCAGTCCCAACAGTGCGGATGCTCGAAACAACCTTGCGAACGCAAAGGCGAACATGAATCGTCGGATCGGCCACTAGTCTATGGATTCTAGCGGGTTAAGACGACGGAAATCACCGACGCGCGCTACTGAGGCATTCGACCGGGACGGCGGCAAGTGGCCAGGTTCATGATGCGATAGGTCATCACGACAAGCAATCCGCCAACTATTAGCAATAGGAACGTTCCCGGCTCGGGCACTGGGGCCGCGCTGGCTGTCGCGGCGGGAAGCGGAGGCACCACCGGCGCAAAGGCTCCGCTCGGCCAATTGCTCTCAACGGTCAGATTCGATCCGTCGAGGAGTGAAGCGGGGCTGGTTACCACCAGCGTTCCGTTCGATACGAATGTTCCGCCGCTATAGGTGTTCGTGCCCGAAAGCGTCAGCACGCCGGCTCCGGCCATCACGAGATTGCCCGAGTCGGTGATATTGCCGGAAAGCGTTTGCGCTGCCGAACTCGCGTAGTCGAACGTTGCGCCGCCGGCGATGTCGATCGCGCCGCCGTAATTCCCGCCGCCGAGCACGCCCGAACCGCTGACGGCCAGCGTGCCGCCGCTGATCGATGTGGCGCTGGCATAGTTATTGAAGCCGGTCAAGACCAGCAGACCGGCGCCGGCCTTGGTTACCGTCATTCCCGTGAAACCCGATCCGGCCGGTGGGTCGAAGATGCTTCCGCTGACCGTGAGATCGCCGCTGGCGACCGACCCGGAAGCGACGTTGAACGTCAAGACGGTCGAGTTCCCGGAAAAGCGAAACACGGCGCACAGGTTCGATGAGATGACGGAACCGCTCGCGTCGGAGGCCACCGTCACGGTTGGATTTTGCGATGCGCCGAGCCGGAACCCGCTTCCGTTGCTCGATATTATCCGTCCCGGCGCGGTGTCCAGGGCAATCGTATTGAGATAAGCCCGGCCTCCATATCCGTCGTCGCTGGAAGTCGGGCTTATGTCGAGCGTGCCGCCTTGAATCGTCACGTTCTGCTGAGTGATGTTGGGGCCGCCTAGACTATAGGAGCCCGTTACTTTTAATGTCCCGCCGTTACCGACATAAAACGTAATCGGCGGGTTGGAGCCGAAAATGCTTGTAGGAACGCCGCCATTACCCGTCACCGCCAGTACGCCGCCGGAAACATAGACACTTCCGGACAACGAATTGCTGACCGACGACCAGGTGAGCGTGCCCGGCCCTGCCGCGACAAGGTTTCCGCCGCCGGAAATGTTGCCGCGGAAAGTCTGGTTGGTTGAACTGTTGTAGGTAAGAACTGCGCCGCTGGCGATGCCGATGTTTCCGGCATAGGTGCCATTGCCCAGCACGCCGGCGCCGCCGATTGTCAGCGTCCCACCGCCGACACCGGTGGCGCCAGTATAGGAATTGGAACCGGTCAGCAAGAGCGTTCCAACGCCGGCCAGGGCAAGGGCATGGGCGCCGGAGATGGTCCCGCCGACGGTCAGCGTGCCGGCGCTGACGGTGACTATTCGGTCGCTGCCCAAAGCCATCGAACCGCCGCCCAAGTTAAGGTTGTTGCTGCCTAAGAAAGCAAAGTCGCCGTTCCACGCCTGAAAACCATTGGCCAATACGACGCCAACGGCCGCGCTATCGATCGTTCCGCCATTGATCGTGAAGGTTCCACTGCCCAAGGCCAGGTTGTTGTTGAGATTGAGAAGGCCACCATTGAGCGTCGTGCCGGCGGCATTATTGCTCGCGGCGTTGCTGTTGGCCGTTCCCCCGTTGATCGTGAAGGTCCCGCTGCCCAAGGCAGAGCTGTTATTGAGATTGACGAGTCCCGCATTGAGCGCGGTGCCGCCCGTGTAGTTATTGGAGTTGGCGATGGTCAGCGAACCGCCGCCATTCACGGCAAGACTTGCGCTGCCGGTGATGCCGAAGTTTCCCGTCAAGGTATAGCTGAGACTGTTGTTGTTGAAGGCAACACTCGCGGGCGAGACATTGGCGGCGCTGATGTTGACGGTAGTGGTCCCCGTACCCGCGGTATCGTCGAAGACCGCGGCATCTCCTTGAATGAAATTGGTTGCCGTGGAGAGATTGGAGGCCAAAACCCAGTTCGTTACGCCTGCTGCGGTGGTGCCTGCCGACGTGATCCACGCGCCGTTGCCGGCCCCGCTCCAGACCGGACGATCGATGTTGTAATTCAGATCGACGAAGCCGGCGCTCGCGAACGATAGGGCGAAGGAAGTTCGGATTCCCAGGCCGGTAACGCCCGCGGTGTTTAGCGCAAATGCGCTGGAACCTGCGCCTTGCATCGCGCCGGAGAAATGCAGTAGTTCCGCCGTGCCGACTCCGGCGGGCGCAGGCCCGGCGAGATTGATCGTTAGAGCGCCGCTGGTGGAAAGGCCGCCGCTTACGGTGATGGCCGCGCTCGTGGAATAGTTGGCGAAATTGGCGATGTTGATCGTGCCCGTATTGTTGAAGTTCAGGCCGCCGAGCGCCAAGCTGCCCGAGCCGCTATAGCCGGCTTCGATGGCGCCGCCGTCGGCGACGTTGACGGCGGCGGACGTCGAGCCGGAGCCGCCCAGCGTAGCGCCTCCGGCGACCGTGATTGCGGACGTGGCATTCGTATTATTGAGATAGAGCTTGCCGCCGTTGACCGCCGTAGCGCCGGTGTAGGTGTTGGCGCCATTCAGCGCCAAGTCGCCGCCGCCGAGCTTGTCGAGGCTGCCGCCGGTGCTCGTCAGGCCGGTGTTCCACGTTACGTTCTGGCCATTCGTATCAATGTTGTACGCCTGGCCTCCCGCGGCGCCGAGGCGGCCGGAATAGTCGGCATTATTGACGCTGGAGTATTGCAAGGTGCCGCCGTTAAGAACAACCGATGCGGTGCCCAGCGGGCCGGTTGTTCCCGTATCGGCGCTGGCTAGGTTGACGATGCCGCCGTTCAGAGTAAACGTGCCGGAAAATGAATTGGAGCCGCTGAGCACGAGCGAGCCGGCCGAGACGTTCAAGTTGCCGGCATCGCTGATGACACCGCTGAGTTTTTGATTTGCCGAACTACTGTAATTCAGGGCGGCACCGCCGGCGATGTCGATGCCGCCAGGGTAGTTGCCATTGCCAAGCACGCTAGCCCCGGTGACGTTCAGCATGCCGCCGCTGATTGTGGTCGCTCCCGCATAGGTATTGGTGCCGGTGACCGTCATCAGTCCCGGCCCGGCCATAGTGAGGCCGACGCCAACCGTTGCCTGAGTAATGGCCCCGGAAACGAACAACGGCGAGTCGCTCGCTATATTGAACGTCGTGTTGGGCTGAAACAATCCCAAAGCGGCGGAGATAGTGGACGGACTGCCGCCCGAAGTTGTGACCGCGCCGCCGGTAAAGATGGTGAAGTTTCCGTAAGAACTGTTGCCCGGATAGTTGGCCGCCAAGGTGCCTCCCTGCATGGAGAGATTGGTAAGCCAATACTGATTGAGAAAGTTGGCGGCGGCGCCTGACGGACTGTTCGCGACCACCAGGCCATTTGGTCCGACCGTGAGCGTGCTGCTGGTGCTTTGGAAGTGGATCGCGGAATTGCTGTTCAGGCTACAGGTGCCGTTGGAAACCGCAAAGCTTGAGCTTCCCGACAAGATAAAGACCGCCGCGGTGCCACTGTTGGAATTCAGAGTCAATCCGCCCCCGGTAACCGAGGTGCCGCCACTGTATGTATTGCTGGCTGTCAAAGTCAGTACACCGGGCCCGGCCGCGACGAGGTTTCCGGGACCGCTGATGACGCCACCGAACGTCTGATTGGCGGAACTATTGTAATTGAGCGCGGCGCCGCCGGCGATGCCGATAGCCCCGGCATAGCTGCCATTGCCCAGCACGCCGGCGCCGCCGACTGTGAGCGTGCCGCCATTGATTGTCGTATCGCCGGTGTAAGTATTCGAGCCAGTCAAGGCAAGCGAGCCTGGGCCAGGCAGCGTGAGGCCAAAGCCGCCGGATATTGCCCCGCCGACGGTAAGTGTGCTTGCGTTGACGGTAATCTGCCGATTGGCGCCTAACGTCACCAAACCGCTGCCCAGGTTGAGGCTATTGCTGCCCAGGAAAGTGAAGTCGCCGCTCCAAGCTTGGGGATTGTTCGCCAGCACTATGCCAGCGGTCGTGCTATCGATCGATCCACCGCCAATCGTGAAGGCGCCTTGCCCCAAGGCCGAGTTGTTGTTGATGTTAAGGAGACCTGAATTGAGCGTGGTGCCGCCCGTGTAGCCATTGGAATTGGCGATAGTCAGCGAGCCGCTGCCGTTCATAGTCAGGTTTCCCGAGCCGGCAATGCCAAAAGCCCCAGTCAGCGTGTAACTCAGGCTGGTATTGTTGAAAATGACGCTTAATGGCGCGACGTTGGCGGCGCTGATATTGACGGTTGTCGTTCCGGTGCCCGCGGTGTCGTCAAAAACCGGCGCATCGCCTTGAATAAAGTTGGTTGCCGTCGAGGTATCAGAGGCCAAAACCCAGTTCGTTGGGCCCGCGGCGGTGGTGCTTAAGGAAGTGATCCAATTGCCGCCCGCAGCGCCGCTCCACACTGGATGATCGAGGCTGTATTTCAACTTGACGAAGCCGGCATTGCTGAACGACAAGGAAAGCAGGGCACGCGAACCTAGGCCGGAAACGCCCGATGTATTCAGGGCAAATGCGCTCGAGCCTGTGCCGTGCAGCGCTCCGGAATACTGCAAGAGTTCTGCAACTCCGCTGCCGACCGGCGCGGGGCCATTGAGCGCAGAATGAGAGCGCCGCTAGTAGTCAGGCCGGCACTGCCGACGGTGACGGCGGCGCTTGTGGAATAGTTGGCGAAATTGGCGATGTTGATCGTGCCCGTATTGAGGAACTTCAAGCCGCCGACAGCCAGGCTGCCCGAGCCGCTGTAGCCCGCCTCGATGGCGCCGCCATCGGCGACGGTGACGGTAGCCGTCGACGCGCCGGAGCCGCCCAGCGTCAGCGCCTCCGGCAACGTTGATCGAGGAACTCGTGTCGGTGTTATTGATATAGAGCTTGCCGGCATTGACCGCCGTGGCGCCGGTATACGAGTTTGCGCCATTCAGGGCCAAGGTGCCGCCGCCAAGCTTGTCGAGACTGCCGCCGGTACTGATCAGCCCTGTGTTCCACGCCACGCTTTGGCCGTTGGTATCGACGTTGTAAGCCTGCCCCACCGAAGCGCTGAAGCGGCCGGAATAGTCGGTATTATTGACGCTCGAGTATTGCAGCGTGCCGCCGCCAAGAACGACCGTAGCGAGGCCCAGCGGGCCGACCGATCCGGAGTCGGCGATGGCCAGGTTGACAACGCCGTCATTGAGGCCGAAAGTTCCAAAAAACGTGTTCGCGCCCTTGAGCACGACCACGCCAGCCGATACGTTCAAATTGCCGTTGTCGCTGATGATGCCGCTGAGGGTCTGGTTTGCCGAACTGTTGTAATTCAGCAGTGCGCCAGGAGCGACGTCAATGGTTCCGGCAAAATTGCCGCTGCCGGGCACGCCCGCACTGCCGAGCACGCCATTGCCGGCGATGTTCAACGTGCCGGAAGTTACCGTGGTCGTAGCGGTGTAAGTATTGCCCGTGCCGGTAAGCGTCATCTGCCCACCGCCGGTCAGGTTTATTCCCTTCCCGTTGGCAGCCGCCGGCGCTTGGATATTGCCGGATATAAGCAACGGTGAATTGGCGGCAACATTAAACACCGTGGGAGAAGTCGGAAACAAGCCTAGCTCGCAGGAAATTGTAGACGCGGCGCCCCCGGACGTGGTCACTCCGCCGCCGGTGAAGATCGTGAACTTCCCATAGCTATTCCCGCCGGGAATTGCATTCCCCGGGTAGTTTGCCGCCAAAGTTCCGCCCTGCATGACAAGATTTGTAAGCCAGTATTGATTGTAGAATTGGTTGGAGACACCGATCGAGTTGTTCGCTAACAGCAAGCCATTGGGTCCGACAGTGACCGTGCTGCCGGTACTCTCGAATTCGATTGCGTAATAGCTTTGAAGGTTGAGAGTGCCGTTCGAGATGTTGAGATTCCCCGTGGCGGAGCCCGTAAGGGCCGGAAAGACAAACCCCTTTGTCGTGCCACTGAGTCCATTCAGAATTAAATTCGCCCCGCCGCTGACGGTGAAGCCGCCAGTCACGGCGACGCCGCCAGCGACTGCTGAGTTGGAAGCCGTCAAGGTCAGCGCGCCCGGGCCGGTTACCAACATTCCATTGCTGCCGGTGATGCGTGAACTGATCGTGCCGGCGCTGGCATTCATCGTGATCGTCGGCGTCGTCGCCCCGGCCAGCGTCAGGACGGGGGTGGTGGCGAAAGTGCCAATGGTGTAATTCTGACTGGCAAACGTAATGCCGCCGGTGGTGGTTGCAGTACCTAACGTCACGGTATAAGCCGTGGTTCCCGCGCCGACTCCGAAGAAGGCCGTGTCGTTGTTGGCATTGACCCAAGAGCTGTTGGTGATGTTGTTCCACCAGTTGCTTGACGTAGTAGTGTTCCACGTGCCGCCGCCGTCCGTGGGCGAACCGCTGCCGGCGGAGTTCCAAGTGAGCACGCTCGCCCGAGATTGTCCGCAAAGAGCGATCAAGAGCACGGCGGAGAGAATAACATTGCGTTGCACGGGAAGTCTCCGAACCAACGGGGATTTTCGAGGATAATGCGACAACCCGTTCAATATGGACCGTCACTGCAAATTCCACAATACGCAATCATTCGAAAAGATGTGTATTAGTACGCGAATGAGATTCCCGAACCAAATCCACACATATTTGTAACATTTGCGCGATTATATTTGCCGGACTTGGCGTAAACCGCTTGCGGAGCCAGATATTCGGTGTTAAAAGTATATTAGCAAGAATGATGCTCGCCCGCGCCGCATTTTGCTTGGGCGCGGTGCAGCGAGCCGTCTGGCTCTATTCCGAAGCCAATAATGTCCAAAAATCCTGCCGAGTATTTCCGATACTTAGCCGAAGGCGAGCGCGACCGAGAGTGGAAACTGTGGGTCACAGGGGCCGGCTATCAACCGGCGCCTGCCGGCGCCGACCATCTTCCCGATCGCCCTCACCCGCCAGGGCACTTTTATGTCTGGCAGTCAGGCCGCGTGCTTCATGAGTTCGCGATTCTCTATGTCACCCATGGCCGCGGAGAGTTCGAATCGGAGTCCACCGGGCTCATCGACGTGGAAGCGGGCGACGTTATCCTACTGTTTCCCGGCCAATGGCATCGCTATCGCGCCAACAAGACGACGGGCTGGGGAGTTTATTGGGTCCATTTTCTCGGCGAGATCGCCGACGACCTGGCGAAGCGAGAGTTCATTTCTCAGCGGCGACCCATATTGCGAGTGGGCTTGGATGATTCTATTCTTTCGGCCTTCAACCGCATGCTCGATGATTTACGGATGGAGCCGGCCGGATTGCAGCAGATTTTGGCCGCGCACACCTTGGAAATTCTCGCCCGCGCACTAGGAACCGCCAACGCCCAGCACCATCCGCCACACTCCAAGGACCTGGTTCGCAAGGCCAAGCTGATGTTGGACGAGGATCCAGACAACCTGCCGGTGATTGAAGACTTGATCGGAAGCCTCGACGTTGGGCGCACGCAGTTTTTCAACATTTTCAAAGAGCAAACGGGACTGACGCCGTACCAATACCATTTGCAATTGAAGATTCGCCGCGCCGGCGACATGCTGCGGAACTCCGACCTTTCCATCAAGCAGATTTCCAGTGCTCTGCGTTTTCAGAACCCCTATCACTTCTCGCAATTGTTCAAGAGAAAGACTGGGTTGTCTCCCGCCCGCTACCGACAGCGGGGCAGAAAACCGTGAGGATATGCAATGATTGAGTGCCGCGAGACCTTCCGCACCCTACCGTTTTATCGGCCGCTGCCGTTGACCGATTTGCCGCTGATCTACCAGCGCGAGCATCTTTTTCCGTATACCAGTTGCGGCGACACGGCAGCAGTCGCGGTGGAGAGGACGTTTCGCATAGTCGTGCTGGAGAACGACTTTCTGCGGGTCGAAGTAGCGCCCGAATTGGGCGGCCGAGTCTACAGCCTCTTCGACAAACGGATCGACAAAGAGGTGCTTTTCAGCAATCCGGTGGTCAAGCCGGTGCGAATCCTGCCGGTCTGGGCGTTCATCTCGGGCGGAATCGAATTCAATTTTCCCATTGCGCACTCGCCCACCTCGATCAGCGAAGTTGGTTGCACCAGCGGCCGCGAGGGCAACTACGCTTTCATCCGCGTGGGCGAGCGCGAGGCCCGCAGCGGCATGGAATGGGCAGTAGAGCTGGGACTTGTCGACGGCTGCCCGGCACTCGTGCAGCGGACATCTTTGCGGAACCGGACGGGCATGAGCCATCCCTGGATGATGTGGACGATCGCCGCCGTTCGCTCCACCGAGGGCACGGAGTTCGTCCATCCGCCGCATCGCGTATTGGTGCATGACGACTGCCTGGCGGAAGCCGACTGGCCCGGCAATGGACTGAATTGGGACCGCAACGCGCGGCAAATGACGGCGCTATTCTGGAAGCCCGGCAGCGCAGCGCATTTCGGCGCGTTCCACCACGATCTCGGCTTCGGGCTTATGCATCTGGCGGACCCGGCCCATTTGCCCGGCAAAAAGGTCTGGACGTACGGCTATGGCGAACATCGCCGCTGGGGCCAAGCGTCGACCGCCAACAGCGATTGCTACGTGGAGATCGAGAGCGGGCCGCTGATCGACCAAGGAGAGAAGCCGATGTTTGGCAGCGGGGAAGAGCGGCATTTCGAGGAATTTTGGATTCCTGTCCATTCCCGTGAAGAGTGCGACAATCTTGCCTGGCCGAAGCTCGATCTTCCCGCTCGGACAGAACCTTGGCTTGGCGCGGCGCACTCTTCCTGGCAACGCGAGTGGGAACGTTTCCGCGACGGTGACGGACCGCTGCCAGAGTCATGCGTGCCCACCGGGCTGGAACTCGAAGCGGCGCTCGGCCGCGAGTTGGCTCGCGGGAATGCACGCGCCGCGGAATCTTTGGCGCTATGGCTTGTGTTTCGCGGGCGTCCGGCTGACGCGCTACCCTTGGTGGCGGAAGGTCCCGCGCCCAATGCGCGGCGGATTGCCGGCCTCATTCTTTGGAAGGGTATGAACGAGCCGTTGCTGGCTGTGCCGCATCTTGAGGCCGGCCCGCTCGATGATCCGATAGCGGTCGTCGAGCTCGATGAACTGTACACCGATTTGCGGCTCGACGACAAGCGGCACACGCTGCTTGCGCGGCGCCGGAGCATCGTCTGGTGACCGAGCGCCGCGCGGACTTGGCGTTGACCGCTGGCAGCCCTGAAGTGACGATCCGCATTTTGCACGACCACCATTGGCCGCGCGAACACCAGCGTTACGTACGCAGCGAGTTATGGAAAAAGGCCTCTGCCGCGATGGGCAGCGACGATGCCGCCGCCCCGGAATTCTTGAATGAGGACAACCTCGCTCGTTTTGGCGCTTATTGGGCCGGCTGAGAAGTGGAGAGCAGGGAGCAAGGAGCGAGGAGCAGCCGAATTGGACGATTTACTCCGTGCTCCCCGCTCCCTGCTCCGTGCTTTCCAGCGTGACGATTTCGAATGGCCGCAGTGAAATCGTAAGCAGCTTGCCGGCTTCCGCCCTGAGAGTCGGCCGGGCGGCATCTTCTTTCCAAGGACTCTTTAGCACGAACGTTTTGGCTGCCGTGTTCGGAAGCTCGAGCGCCTGCTGCACGTCCAGCGCAAACGTCTGCGGCCGGTCATTCGGATTGCGGAGCGATATGATGCCTTTGCGCGGCGTCCATGAAGCCCAGCCATAGACTTCGAGCTTGTTCGGATCGCCACCGATCCAATGCGTGTCCACAAGGATGTCGGCGTTTGCTCGTGACCATTGGGCCGACTCGGCGAGCACCTTCCAATCCGATGGCGTCAGTCGCGACGGCTGGAGGTAAAGTTCCTGCAGGCAAGTGCCGCTAGCGAAATAGGAATGGATATCGTCCTTCAATCCGGCCGAAGTGAAATCGGTCCGGCCGGGGTTACCATTGCGCGAATAAATGATGCCGCCGGTCATAAGCGAATTGATCGGATACAACGTGCCGCGGCGCACGATATTCCTGTAGGTCTCGCCGTCTCGATAGGTTAGGCACTGTTGCTGCGCCGGGCCCGGTCCGCGAAAGCCCGAATCGTGGCCCTGCCGCCAGAGCGAGTCCGCATAGCGCAGCCAAAACGGCGAAGGCCACGATCCGCTGGTGAAATTGATGAACAAATCGGGCTCGCCTCCGTTATTTCCATCGCGCAATTCGAGCATTAGTCGACGCAGGGCTTCCGTGTCGAGAATAAACCTAGAACCGGCGTCGGCGGAGGCTGCGATGCTGAACTTTGCATCGTCGCGGGCAGGGGCAACGATGCCGTCGAACTTAAAGTAATTCACGCCGTACTTGCCGATCATGTTGCGGCACTCGCTCTTGAACCGCGCGTAGTATTTCGGCCCGGAAAGCGAGAACCCAGCCGCGTTGGTTTCGTAACCCTGGGCGCGGCCGTATTTGAGCCGAGCAGCCTTTGCCGCGCCGTAGCCGCCGAAGGGCGAAAGCCAGACGCCGACCCGCGTGCCGTAGCTGCGGCATGCCTCGTCAATCTTGCTGAAACCGTTAGGCAGCTTTTCGTGGAACTGCCAAAGCGTGTGATAGTCGTCCCAGCCGTCGTCGAACACCATCGAGTCCATCGTCACGCCATACGGCCGAATCAATTGTTCGCCGAAGCCCTTTACGGCGTCGAGGCATTGTTCCTCGCTGAAATAATGGTGCCAGGCAATGTCGTACCAACAGTTGTAGTGCAGAAACGGCCTGTAAGGATGGGCTCGCTCCCGTTCGACGTAGTAGAGGAATGCCCGCCGCATTTGCCCGGCTGGGGCCACGCCGGCGATGAAGCTCAGCGTCAACTTTTGATCTTTCTCCAGCGTCGCATCCCGTTTCAACCGGCAAGTGACCCGGCCCGAAGCGGCGACATCATTGACCGACATCGGATCTTCAAACCCGAGAAAGAAGTTGCCGGCGACAATCGGCGAACCGTCGACAGTCCCAGTCGTCTTGGCACCGGGCAGGACTTCGTCGAGCCAGATAACCTCCCGGATGCTAACGTCGTCATGCTTGGGAACAAGCTCCAATTCCTCGCGGACGTAATTGCTTCCATCGCGAAGGATGGCGCGCCACGTCACGGCCAACTTGCCGTCGGCGGAAATTAGCGGCACGCTGATTTGGCGGCCAGGGCTGCGATCGGCGGCCCGCACGGCCTTGGACAGCGGCGGAGCGTCAGCCATCGACGGCTGGGCCGCCCGATTCATCGCGTCGGCGACATATTCCGTGCCGTCGCTCATCGCGATCCGAAACGCCGGACCTGAGATGGGCAGAACGTCGCTCCCAGCGCGCCCGGATTCGTCACGTAAGCCGGCGCGGAGTAATCCGCTATTGCGGACAGTCCAGTGTGCGGACAACGCCTTATTGCCGAGAGAGATTGAGTCGCGATCGATTCCGGCCTGGGCAGGACCGGGCGCGACGCCTGGGTACTCGGCAGCGCGGACGATCGCAAGGGACGTAAGAAATGTCAATCCAAGAGCGCTGCCGATCGCCAACAGCTGCGTAATGATTCGCATGATTATCCACGCTAAGGCGGGCCCTTTAAGTCAAAAGCGAATTGATTTGGGCCGTCTGGAACGACCTCGGCCGAAAGCGTGGTTTGCGAATTGTACCGGCCTGGAATGTACGATTGCTTGTCCCTGGCTCCCATGGATCGAATAATTGGGCCAACCTCGCGCATGGCGCGAATCTCCACCTTCTTCCTGCCCGCGCGCGCCGCAAAGGCAAAGCGGCCGTCGTGGATTGTGCCTGGGTCGGCCGCACTCGGACCACTCACGGGCAGCAATACAATGGAACCGTCCGGCAGCGGCTTGCCGTTGTAGGTGACCGTTCCGGATATCGGGAAAGTAACCGCGCCGCTGTGGCCGCATCCGGCCGTGGCGGCTAGCAACAAGCACATGATCGCCGCCACGCGCGTTACTGCCCGCATCTTTGAGCCCATTGGCTTTCGAGTTGCCTGTACCAGATTAGAGGCCGCCATTGATCTCGCCGCCGCCGCGGGTTCCCAGTCCCTTATAGATCGTGGCGTCGACCTCGTCAGCGACATACGTCACGGAAGCGTCGGCCATGCCCAGATTCACTCCGCCGTTGTGATAGCTCTTCGCCGACAAGAACATCGGCGCGCTAAAGCCGGCGTCGGTACAAGGCGCTCGTTGCACGGGACTATCTGAGCAGTAATCGAATACGTCGGGAACCAAAGTGTTGGGCGTGATGCGCGTTGTAAACAGTACGCCGCCATGCGAAGGATTGTAGTAGCGGCCGCGAATGTCGTTGGAAGTGACATCGGGGCTAAGAATGATTTCCGTCGAGGCCGCGGTGTGGCTCGTTCCATCGGTGATCTGGGCGGTGGTTACGTTCGATTGGGCGAAGCAGAGGCCGTCGACCGTTTTGCTGCTCGCGGGTCCGGTCGGATTGAAATAGTTGCTGCCGGCGCAAAGCACAATGTTGCCTGAAAAACCCTGGTCGGGGTTAATGTATTCGCCCGTAGAAAACGTATGGATTTTTGGCGAGACGCGGTCGTCGGGACATACGAGTGTCGGAATCACGGTCAAGTTGCCCGGAAAGACAAGCGCGCTGTTCTTCGGGTTCTGCATGTAGCTATCGAATTGTTTATACAAGCTCCCGAACTCGATATAGGGCAACAGATCCTGCATCCAGCAGCGGCGATTTTGCGGCATCACGGTGCCTCGATCGTCCATCAGATCGTAAGTTCCCTGCGGGAAGTGCCCATACGAGTCGTTGAAAGACAGCAGCGCCAAGCCGACTTGCCTGAGATTGTTCTTGCATTGCATCCTCCGCCCCGCCTCTCGTGCAGATTGTATGGCCGGAACGAGCAACCCGATCAATATGCCGATTATCGCGATGACAACCAGCAGTTCCACAAGCGTAAAACCCCTGCCATAAACCAATTGCTCACGGCAGCGAATGCGGCGACTCGTAGCAACCATTATTGCGTCTTCCGGAAACGTTGGGATTGAGAACCTGACGGCGTGAAAACGACAAGCTGCCGAGTATGCTCCCGCTTAAACTGCTCAATGTCTGTCCGCTGGCGGGACTCCGGCTACTGCAAACAAGTAGACTCATTATAACAGCAGATTCAAGAACGAAAAGGTATGACAAAGTGGAATTCATTGGATGTATTAACACATTCATAACAGATATGTGTGAACTTTTACACATTAGCAAATACTTTCGGACATCCCGTGGAGTTGCCGCATCGACACCTGGAAAGGAACAACCGATGGTGACTTGTGTGGCCGAGGATGCCTGCGCCGCCGCGTATTTCGGCTGCCTCTCGCCCTCGTTTCAAAGAATGGGCAAGCGTTCGGCCGACTTGCAAGACTTGCTCAACGAAGTTGCGGGGACAGAGCAACCTGCATGAGCGGACGCGGCCAGTTTACTCACCTTGGCAATCGCGGCCGGCGCGTCATGGCTCGATAAGCGTCCGCGAAGATGTTCCGCAACCACTCATCGATGTACGGTTCCGTCGCCAGCCGTTGCCACGCCATTTGCAGCACTTCCCGCCCCGACTTCGAGATTCGCTCTTCATGGCGAAGCAATGCCACGGCAATGCTCGCCGAGTAGATAATGTGATGGACGTCAATGGGCACTTCGCTCGCCCCGGGCGCCGCCAGACCGCGGGCATGACGTTTCGTTGCGAGCAGGTATTTCAGCGGCGGCGCGGGGTCGCGAAACAATTCGCAAAGTGTCATCGCGGGCGCCTTCGAGCCTGGCTCAAGCTCGGCCGTTCTACCCGTCTTGCCAACGCTCAAGTATTCGCCTAGCGGCGTGTCGAGGGAGTGCCTAAGCAGGTCGGCGAGGTCCTCCGGCCGCCATTCGCCGTGCAGCAACTCGCGAACGCTCAACATACATGCCAGGTCGCCCGCACTGCCGTCGTCCACCTCGGCAATCCGTTGTTGCGCTGGTTGTTCCGGTCCGGCGATCGGCGCATGGTCCCATTCGACGTCCAGCGGCCCCGCTTTCCGCAATGTCAAGCACAGGTCGTCGATTTCAGCGTCGATCTCCGCGTCGCTTGCGACATGCTCAATTTCCGCGACGACTGCGTGGAGCGTCCGCGCGAATTGCCGCTTGGCGGTAACGAGCGCGTTGGCGGCCTGTTCGGGCGAGCGAAGCCCTATTTGTTTGATCAGCGCGGGGTAGGCAGACGAAGGTTGTCCCGTCAACGTGGGAACGACGACTCGGTCCAGAAAGAGATTCCATCGCGCGGCCTGCCCGTCTTTGGAACATTGAAGTTTCATGCGACGAAGCGCTTCCTGGAGAAGCTGCCGCGCCCAGGCAATGTCGAACACATCGCACTGGGGCTCTACCGCCGGTTCCTCCGGTCCGCCGCGGAAGTTGCCTCGCTCGCTTCGAAGTTCGTCGAAGACATAGTTTTGCAGCGCTTTGAGGACGAATGAGCGAAAGCGGCCACGCGATGGGTCGAAGCGGCCCAGGAGTCCGCGCTCCAATACCTGGCGGACAATGAAACCTTGTAAAAGGTCTTCGGCACGAGACAGCGCGAACCGTCGCCGAAATACCAGATGCGCCCGCAGCGGCGGCAGATATAGCCGCAGCAGCTCGTCGAGTGCCCGCCGCCGCCGAGCGCGATCACCGCCGCCGGCCGAAACGATCAGGGAGCCGATCGTGGAAGGAAAGCTGGCGTCGTCGCATAGGTCTTTAACGGCCATAAAAGTTCCAATCCTTTTTTCCCGCCGCGCAAGATCGAGGGCGGTTCGCCGTAGTAGCTGGCATTGTGGGACCCGATTCGCTCCCCAAACCGACCCAAAAACCACCCCATTTCCAGGGACCGATTGCCATGATGCCGAACCCTTTCAATTTGCGTGCGGTAAACCGCTTATTCCGTCATTCTAACCGCGGACGATGCGAAAAGAATAGCCGGAAACACAATACGCGACGCGCCTTGCGGTTGGAATCGCTGGAGCGCCAAATTCTCATGTCGGCCAATCCATTATCGTCAACGGCGTCGAATCGCCCTCTCTTGACGGCGGAAACGACCGTGTCAGGCTCGGCCTATTTCGCCTCGGTAGGCGTCGCGGCGGGTTCCAACGGTGGAGGACTGGCGGCACTCCATTCCTTGGAGGGCGCTGTGCGATCGGGAGCGAGCCTCTCGGCTGCCACCGCTGCGCCCTCGCTCCGAGGCGTCGCCGTGTCCAGTTCGCAGATCAATCTCTACTGGAACGGCGTGGGTGGGGCCAACGGCTACCTGATCGACGAATGGAACGGCAGCGGCTGGACCCAGATCGCCAACTACGGCAGCGGCACATCCGGAGTCGCCGTCAGTGGACTGCGGGCCGGCACAACGTACTATTTTGACGTTGGCGCTTACAGCTACGGGGGCGTTTCCTGGTCGAACTACGTGAGCGTCGCAACGCCCAGCTACGGTCCTCCGGCCGCACCCACGCTTTCGGACGCCGTTGCGTCCAGCTCCCAAGTCAATCTTTCCTGGAACGGCTCGGCCGGCGCCGGCGGCTACCTGATCGACGAATGGAACGGCAGCAGTTGGACCCAAATCGCCAACTACGGCAGCGGCACGACGTCCGTCGCCGTCACGGGCTTGCGGGCCGCCACGTCGTATTACTTTATCGTCGGCGCATACAACTCCGCGGGCGTGTCCTGGTCGAACTACGTCGCCGCGACGACGCCCGCCGGGGAAGGCGGAGGCGGTGGCGGCGGCGGCACTGTGGACCACCCCGATTCCGCGGGTCACGCTTATTCGCCCGTCAGCGGCTCGTTGTTCGCTGCGGGCGGACCGAGCTACTTGGACATTCATCAGGGCCAGATTGGCGACTGCTGGCTTATGGCAAGCTTGGCCGAAGTGGCTGCCCGCGATCCAGCCGACATCACCAGCATGTTCACCTATTCCGGCACAACGGTCGAGAACGGCGCCACGGTCAGCCTCTATAAAGTTCGCTTCTACAATTCTGCTGGGGCGCCGCAATACGTTACCGTGGACACGGAGCTTCCCGACGGCGGTCGTTACGCCGATTTGACGCAAAACGGTCCGCTTTGGGCTGCGCTGGCGGAGAAGGCCTACGCGGAGGCGAACGGGCAAGGTATTGTGCAGACCGGCAAGCTGCGAAGCGATTCCTATGGCGCGCTCAACGAGGGCGATCCGGTCTGGGCGTTGCAGGCGATCACAGGAAGATCGGCCAGCCACTTCGCCGTCAGTTCCAGCAACATCGCCGCCGACTGGAACGCCGGCAAGCTCATCGTCCTCGGTTCGAGCCCCAACGCGGGCGACAACCTCGTCGTCGGCGACTACACGAACGGGACCCACGCCTACGCAGTCGTCAACTACTCTCCGTACAGCAGTAATCCGTTCGAACTCTACAATCCGTGGGGCGTAAGCACCGTCGTCGGATCCTTCACCCCGTATTACGGACATCAGGTGTACGGCGGTCCGTTCTATGCCAGCGTGAGCATGATCTCGAAGGACTTTGCCGTGGAATGTTCCGGGAGCGGCGCAACGCCCGACCTGCCGATCGTTGGCAACGCGACAGTCGAACACGTCCGTTCGACCGTGGCGCCGCAAGGCATTTCCGAGGGCTTCCCGACTGCATCAACACCTGCCGCCGGGCATGAGTCCGCCGCGAAGCCGCGCGCTACAATAGTGAGGGACACTCTGTTTGCGAATTGGGGCGATACCCGGGACGCGATGTCGGGCCTCGGCAGTTTGCCCACCAGCCGAGTGCTTGCAGAGATCAGCATTTGAGCGTGAAGTCTGGTCCAGCTTGGAGCGGCGGCCCGGTTGTGCAAGACCGGGTCGCCGCCGTTTCTTGGGTTGTCACATGAATGCGAAACGGCCAACGATCGAGCCGTGCCGCCCTCGCTCGACTGGTCAATTGAAACTCCGCAAGTCCTACGTTAGAATCAGGATAGTGAAAGGAAAACAGAAATCCGATCAGTCCTTCATGCCGCTGCGCGTATCTGCAATTCGCACGAGGAGATCCGCCGCTGTTTTTGTTCTGACGACTCAATTTGCCGGTTTTGCGGCGTACACTTTGAATGCTCGCGTGCTCCTATCGCGCTGCCGAGCGACCAATAAGAAGGCCGATCGAATCATCATGCAATGGTATTTCTGTTTTTTTGTAGTCTCAGGCTTTTGCAGCATATTATATGAAATCATCTGGCTTCGCCTGAGCATGGCGCAATTCGGCGTCACAACCGCCATGGTATCGCTGGTGCTCTCCGCGTTCATGGGCGGATTGGGAGTTGGTTCATGGGGTGGCGGTGCCCTTGTGCGCAAGCTGCACGGGCGGGCCTCGCCGTTGCGTTTATACGCGCTTGCGGAGCTTCTCATTGGAATGTCGGCCATCGCCGTGCCGTGGCAATTGGCTCTAGGGCGCAAACTGGTATTGAGTGCCGTTCACGACATGTCATCATCCGGCTACTATCTTCCGGCCGGAATCTGGCTGGCCATCACGTTGGTGCCCTGGTGCGTCTGCATGGGCGCAACGTTCCCGTTTGCCATGGCCGCGATCCGGAATGAGGAAAACCCGAAGTCGGCCCGATCGTTTAGTTATCTGTACTTGGCGAATGTCCTGGGAGCCACGGCTGGAGTCACTATTCCTTTATTTCTTATCGAGCTTCTTGGATTCCACGGCACCCTTCGCGTCGGCGCCTGTTTCAACCTGCTGCTGGCTGTTACCGCGTTTCTGCTTTCATTCGCCCGCAAATCATCGCAGGGCAACGTTCGAAGCTCGCAACCGGTAGCGCCGCACGCCGACGCTCCCGGCACTCTTTCCCACCGTGCATTGCTGTGGCTCCTCTTCGGAACGGGGTTCACGAGCATGGGCGCGGAGGTCGTTTGGGTGCGGCTCTATACTCCTTCGCTGAGCACCGTCGTTTATGCCTTCGCCATCATTCTCGGCCTGTACCTAATCGCGACGGACGTCGGTTCGTGGTATTACCGGCGCTCGAAGCGCGGCGGCGACGTTCTTGAGAGCGGGCTGCTCTGGGTCGTGCTGGGAGTTTCCGTGGTTATAGCGTTTCTGACCGCCGATCCACGCCTGTCGCTGCCCGGCATCGTTCGCGTGGCCCTGGGCATCATGCCATTTTCACTTTTGGTCGGCTTCGCAACGCCGGGCATTCTCGATCGCTATTCCGGCGGCGATCCCGATCGAGCCGGCAACGCCTACGCGATCAACATAATTGGCTGCGTGCTGGGACCAGTCGTTGCGGGGTTTTTGTTCTTGCCCGCACTGGGCGAACGGCTTTCCCTCTGCGCCTTCGCGTTTCCCTGGTTTATCGCCGGGCTCATGTGCTTGCCGAAGCGAGTATTCTCATCGAGCAAGGGAATCGCGTCGCCGAGCGGACTCGCTTGCTGCATCATCACATTGGGGTCGGCGGCGGCGGTGTTTTATGCAAAAGGATTCGAAGAACAGTATTCACCCCGAGAGGTTCGGCGAGACAGCACCGCCACGCTCGTGGCAATCGGCGCCGATCGCGCCAGCAAACGCCTCCTAGTCAACGGCGTCGGAATCACGAATCTCACGCCGATCACGAAGATGATGGTGCATCTGCCGAACGCCCATTTGCCACACCCGCCTCGAAAAGGGCTGGTCATATGTTTTGGAATGGGCACGACGCACCTCGCCATGCTTTCCTGGGGTATCGATTCGACGGCCGTTGAATTGGTGCCCAGCGTGCCGGGCTTGGTTTCGTTTTTTCACCCCAACGCGGCGGAAGCGATGAATACTCCCCGATCTCGAGTTGTGATAGATGACGGGCGTTCGTATTTGGAGCGTTCCAACGACACGTATGACGTGGTCACGATCGATCCTCCGCCGCCGGTCGAGGCGGCCGGTTCGAGCCTTCTTTACTCGACGGAGTTTTACGATACGGTGAGCCACCGCCTATCTAAAGAAGGCATTTTGCAGCAATGGCTGCCCAAAGGAGATTCGACCGTAGTCGCGTCGGTCGCGCGAGCGCTTCACAAATCCTTTCCATACGTTCGAGCCTTCGGGTCGATCGAAGGCTGGGGCACTCACTTTCTTGCAAGCAAGTCGCCGATTCAGCAGCTCACGGCATCTGAACTCGCCCAGAAGCTTCCCGCAGCCGCGGCCGCGGACCTTCTGGAATGGGGGCCGGCCAAGACCGCTGAAGACCAATTTGCAATGGTCGTAAATCATGAAATACCGATTGCTAACTTGATGGAGCAAGCCGACACTCCGGCACTAGAGGATGACCATCCACTGAACGAGTACTTCATCCTGCGACGGCTGCGAGAGCCGGATTTTTGGAAAGCGGCTCGGGCCCATTTGATGGGTTCGTCTAACTGACATCTATTTGCGCTCCGTGTCGAGACAGCATGGCACTCTTGCACAGCCCGATAGTGACCGAGCACGTCCTCGACATTCTTGAAGCCGCGCTCTCGATCATCGTCTTAGTCATAGCCTTCAAAGCCCCCGCCCTCGGTTCACGGGCTTTCGCTAAGGCCGAGCATGTCTTGAAGGGCGTGGCCAAAAACCGCGCGGCCAGCCTGCTGATTCTGGCCTTGCTGGCTTTGGCGGTCCGAGCCGCGGTCCTGCCAGTTTTACCGGTTCCAGTTCCGCGTATTCACGATGAATTCGGGTATCTACTGAGCGCCGACACTTTTCTTCATGGCCGGCTTACGAACCCGCCTCACCCGATGTGGACTCATTTCGAAACCTTTCACGTCAACCAGCAGCCGACGTATCAGTCGATGTATCCGCCGGCGCAAGCACTTATGCTGGCCGCGGGCGTCCTCATCGGCGGACATCCGTTTGCAGGCGTTTGCATTAGTCTGGCCTTGATGACCGCCGCGATCTATTGGGCGCTGTGCGGCTTCGTGCCTGCCGGATGGGCGTTCTTCGGCGGCATGATAGCCATGCTGCACTTCGGCGTTTACAGCTATTGGGCTGGAACTTACTGTGGCGGCGCGATGGCCGCTATCGGCGGAGCGCTCGTGTTTGGCGCGGTACACCGCATAATTCGCTTCCAGCGAATCCGAGACGCCGTCTGGTTCGCCATCGGGCTTGGGATCATGGCCAACAGCCGGCCTTTCGAAGGTTTTGTGCTAGGAGCGATTGCTTTCCTTGTCTTGCTCGTTTGGTCCGTGCAGAATAAGTCGGTCCCAAAGAGGATCGTGCGGTGCCGGATCGTCCTGCCCGCGGCACTGCTGCTTGCTTTAATTGGAGCGGGAATGGGCTACTATTTCGCGCGCGTGACGGGCAGTCCGCTGAAGATGCCTTACCAAGTCAATCGCGAGACGTACGCGGCTGCCCCGTACTTTTTGTTTCAATCTCCATACCCGCAACCGCACTACCGTCACGCGGAACTGAAGAAGTACTACGTCGATTTCGAATATGGCTTGTACGAGGAGGGACGCAGATTTGTTAGCGGCAGCTTGGCGGCGGTTCGGAAAGTGCTTCGCGCTTGGCTTTTCTATTTCGGCTTTGCTTTCACGTTGCCGTTGATCATGCTTCCTTCGCTCGCGCGCGACCGCCGCTTCCGAGTCGTGCTGCCGGCGGCGGCCGTATTTCTTCCGCTCATGCTCGTGGAGACTTTCTGGATTCCGCATTACTCGGCGCCGTTCACGGTCCTTTTCGTCGCCGTCATCGTGCAATGCATGCGCCACCTGCAAGCATGGAAGCCGGGCGGACGAAAGGTCGGGCGGGCGCTGAGTGAGGCTCGTTCCGGCCGTCGTCGTGGCAATGCTGCTGATACGTTCGCTCCCGGTCGTCAGCAGGCTGCCGATGCCGACAGTGCCCACAACCTGGTACTCGGCCACTCCCGCGGATCGAAGCCGTCTAGAGGTCATCCAAAAGCTGGAGTCGCTGCCCGGTAAACACCTTGTTATCGTGCGCTATTCGCCTGACCACAATGTATGGCAGGAATGGGTTTACAATAATGCGGATATTGACGGCTCGAAGGTTATTTGGGCTCGCGATATGGGCAGTACCGGAAACGAAGAGCTACTTCGGTATTTCAAGGATCGGCACATCTGGCTGCTGCAGCCGGATCAACACCCAATTGAATTGAAACCGTCTGAATGGCTTCCAGGGCTGATTTCGAGATGAATTCTGAGCTACAATTTCCATAAGGACCCGCGCAACCGCGCGCGACGGTCCATTTTGGGAAGGACAATGCTCATGATGCCTGGCATTTATCTGTTGGTTCTTGGAATCGTCGGATTGGCGATTTATGGCATTCCCTGCCTGCGGCAGATTTTGCAGTTGATGTTCTTGGACGCCATCCGTTGCGACTACGCTGCGGGGCCGGAGGCGCTGGAATCGGCCAAGAACGGTCCGGCGGTGCAGTCGATGATCCGGCAGCTCGCCGAACTGGGATTTGCCCCGCTGGGCACGCGCCGCGAATGGTCCTCCGTGCGCAAGCCTAAGGCGTCGTTTGATCTGGCTTCGCCGGACGGCCACGCCTTTGCAACGATTTTTCTTGTTGGATCGGCGCCGCACCTCTATTTCTACACGCCGACGCAAGGTGCTGGCGTTGTGCTGACTTCGGATGCCAGCGGAACTAGGACCGAGCTTCACAACTTCGTTCGAGCCGGCATCAGGGACGCAAGTCCGCGCGTGTTGTGGCAAATGCACCAGGAGCAGGTGCTCCAGCAATGTCAGCGGGGCTTTCTGCCCATCATTACATACAGCCAAGAGACTCGTCTCGCCGCATGCCGGGACTTTTACGCCCACGAGGGTGCCCAGAAGTTCGGGCGGAATATCGCGAGCCGGCTCTTGCTCCGTCTCGCCATGCCGGTCTGCTTGATCGTGTTGGGCGGCGTGCGAATATATCTCAGCCAGCGCTGAGGGCATTCCACCTTGCCGAGTCCTCCAACATTCTGTGCCTACTTGACGCGCACGTTTGTCCGGGTATTCTGGATTGTACGGAGGCGAAAGGTATGTCGAAACGCGGATTTACGCTTGTGGAGTTGCTGGTGGTGATTGCCATCATCGGCATCCTGATCGGTCTGCTCTTGCCGGCCATCAATGCCGCTCGCGAAGCCGGGCGCCGCGCGCAATGCGCCAACAACCTGCGGCAATGGGGGCTGGCGATCCTGAACTATGAACAGGACCACAAAGCGCTTCCCGCGGGCGTGGTGTACGGGTCGGCCGGCCCGAGCGCGACCGTCGCCAACGGCGCGATTGGAAATCAAGGCGCGTACCAGCGATACTCGTTCGTGATCAACGTCTGGCCCTATTTCGAGTCGGCTTACCTCTTCAAACAATACAGCTTCCAGTACGCGTTCTATGCGCCGCAGAATCTTTCGCTGACGGGCTACGGCAACCCGATCTACTACTGCCCGGATGACAAACAAGGCATCTGGAAGGGCGACACACACGCCGGCCGCCGCCGGGGGAATTACCTAGTGAGCTGGGGCTACTGCGATTTCTTCCAAACTCAGCCCAGCGGACTAATGATCGGGGCGTTCGGCCCCAATCACCAGACGAGGACGCAAGAGATCACCAAGGGCCTTTCGCACTGCATGATGATGTCGGAAGTTATCCAGGCGCCGGATACGGAAAACGACTGCCGGGGCGACTTCTTCAATTCCGGCGGGGGTTATGCGCAATTCATGTCGATGAATACACCCAATTTCGGCACCGACAGTTGCCAGGTATGCACTCAAGCGATGGGCGCCGAGCGCCCTGCCAGTCGGGCACTCCCTACTACATCTCCGCGCGGAGCCGGCACCCCGGCGGCGTGAATACGGAGCTTTGCGACGGTTCGCAGACTTTCATTCCCAATACGATTGATATCTCCTATTGGCAGTCGTTGAGCGCGAGAGCGCGGGAGTAGTCGTGCCCGGCAACGCCTATTAGATGACGGTGTCTTTTAGAAGACGGTGCCAATCCGGCCGATTACGCCATCGCCGCTTCGTGCTTGTGGACCGGCTGATAATGTCCCGGAGCGGCCCTGAAGGCTATGCCAAAGCGGTTCCAGGCGTTGATCGCCACGATAGCCAGCGTCAATTTCGCCAACTCGCCATCCGTGAAGTGCTGGCGAGCTTGCTTGTAAACGTCGTCGGGCACATGCTCGTCAGCAATGAGCGTCACCGCCTCGGTCCAGGCCAACGCGGCCCGTTCCCGGTCGGAATAAAGTGGCGCCTCGCGCCAGGCGCTGAGCAGATAAAGCCTCTCTTCGCTCTCGCCCTCGGCCCGCAAGTCCTTGCTGTGCATGTCGATGCAATAGGCACAGCCATTGATCTGCGAAGCACGGAGTTTGACCAAGTCGAGCAAGTTGCTCTCCAGTCCTGTCGCCTTGACCGCGGTTTCCAATGCAAACATTGCCCGGTAAACCTCGGGGGCAGCCTTTCTCGGATCAATTCGCGTATCCATATTGAATTTCCTTTCTGTCAAAGATCAGGGTAAAGCCAGCCGCCCACGTAATCTTGGCTAACGTAAATTTACGAGTCGGCACACCGATTCATCGGACGGCTCGAAGAAATGCTATTCGAGCGAGGTTCGGGAGGAAATGGCCTCGCAGGGCGGTGCTTTTGTCAGCCTTCGCGTGAAAAGGAGCAGATTCTATCAGCGGATTTCCTAACTGTATCAAGTAGGTTGCAAGTGACATTGAGTTCAAGCCCGGCGAAGGAAATGACACGGCGTCGGCTGCACAAATTGTGACATGCTCTAATGTGTTAATGGCGAAAAACTAATCGGCTGGCGTGTGGTTTACTTTGCCGCAGTTTCGCCGCGCATCCGCGCGTGGTATAATAACGTTCTGACAAGTTCACTCGGATTGGTCTACTTCGATGAATATCTTGCGAGCCGGCAACTGTTTCCTGCTGACGGCCTTGGCGATTTGGGTATCGAGCCGGCCACTCGAGGCTCACGGCGGAACATCAAGCCCGTTCTTCGCTTACTGCGTCGGGATTGGCGTAGAACCGACTTTTGCCAGTCCGGCGGCCCAGAAGGAACTTGCCCCGCTGCTGGCCGAGACGGGTTTCGACGGCATGGCCCTGCCGACGCTCAACGAGGCCGAGGCGCAGATCCTCGAACTGGAGAAGCATAAGCAGAAGCTGTTTGCCGTCTACGCGCCGCTGAACGTCGATGCGGGCGACCGCGGTTACGATCCGCGGCTCAAGGAGTTGATTCCCAGATTGGCAGGACATGGCACGGTCGTCTGGCTCTTTGTCACCAGCCGCAGCTACAAGCCGTCGACAACGGGAGGCGACGATCGCGCGGTCGAACTACTGCGGCAGGTTTCCGATCTGGCCCGGCCGCACGGCGTGCAGATCTCGCTCTATCCGCATCGGGGCTGCTACGCGCAGCGTATGGAAGACGTTGTGCGGCTGGCTAAGAAGGTCGATCGCAAGAACGTCGGCATGACGTTCACGTTTTGCCACTTCTTGGCGCTGGACGACGCGAAGAACCTCGATCACGTCCTCGAGCTGGCGCGGCCTTACTTGAACATGGCGGTAATCAACGGCACGGACGGTTACAGCGCCAAGGATGTCTCGGTCTGGATCAAGACCCTTGATCAGGGGCACTTCGATGTCAGCCGCGTGCTCGTCGCCCTGCAAAAGATCGGCTACGGCGGCCCCATCGGCGTCATTTGCTACGGCATTCACGGCGACCGCCGCGACATTCTCGCGCGGTCTATGAAAGGCTGGAAAGCAATTTCCATCAAGGCATACTTCGATACCAGGGCAATTCAACAAAGGTAACCCCATGACAACCACACGATCGACTCGAAGAGACTTCCTTCGCACCGCCGCGGCGGCTGCGGCCCTTCCCACCTTGCTGCCGGGCCATGTCCTGGGGCGCGACGGCGCGGCGCCCAGCGAAACCGTCCGCGTGGGAGTGATCGGCTGCGGCGGCCGCGCCAACGTAATTCGCGAAGCTGCGGACGTAAAAGGATTTCAGGTCGTCGCCGCCTGTGATTGCGTGCCCAATAAGGCCAACAATTACGTCAAGAAACTCTCCGGCGGCAAGCCCTGGGGCGCGTATACCAACTTCCGCCGGATGATCGAGAAGGAAAAGCTCGATGCGGTGATGATCGAAACCACGACGCACGCCAGGTCTTGGATTGCCATATTGGCGATGCAGATGGGCATGGACGCCTACATCGAGAAGCCGATGGCCCTCACGATCTCCGAAGGCCGCACGATGGTCCGCGCGGCGAGAAAGTTTCGGCGGGTTACCCAGGTCGGCACGCAGCAGCGCTCCATGCCGATCAACAACTGGGCCAGCGACATTATTAAACACGGTGCGCTCGGCAAGATAACCTCCGTACTCGCGCCGAACTTTATCGGCCCCGTGCGCTGGACGAAGACTTCGACGAAAGACATAAAGACGCCAGTCGATGGCTGGTGGGATCTTTGGACGAACCAAGCCGAGTTGCGGCCCCACGCGGCCGAATTGCAGCACGGTTGGGGAACCTGGTGGGACTACGACGGCGGCGGCAACTGCTTCGGCGTCACCGGATGGGGCGCCCACTCCTACGACCAGGTGAACCGGGCGCTGGGAACGGACGACACCGGCCCTGTTTCGCTGTTGTTGGAAGAATCGGTCGCCGATCGGCCGTCGGGCAAGTTCGCCCCGCGGACAACGGTCGGCGGCGCGGTCCTTGGTGAAACCGGCGATATCGACACCGGCACCGATTACTTCCATATGGCGCAACTCACCGGACCGAGGGCAAAGGTGACGATGACCTTTGCCAATGGAACGGAGCTGAATCTGCATCTCGATGGCGACCGCGGCCCCGGCCTGGGAGCGATCTTCAGCGGCGAAAGGGGCAAGATTGAAATCAACCGCAATAAGCTCGCCAGCAATCCCAAGGAAATTGCGCGGGACCCGGGCAATCCAGGGAAAAATCAACGTCCCGAAACCGCCTATCACATCGAGAACTGGATCGAGTGCGTCAAGAGCCGAAAGATGTGTAACGCGGACATCGAAATCGGTCATCGGGCGAATTCGCTCTGTTGTCTCGTCAACATCGTGCGCGAGGTCGGGCAGGTGGGTGAGCCGCTACGGTGGGACCCGGCAGCCGAACGCTTTCCCAACCACGAAGCAGCCAACCATCTGCTCAGCCGCCCGCGGCGGAAGGGATATGAATTGCCGGAGATCGGGTAGCGGGGAGCAGGGAGCGTGGAGCGGTGAGCTATAAGTTTGGAGCCGCGAGCGCGCCACGCACCAGGCATCGTATGCACCGCCGAGAAGTATCACGCCGCGTGGTGCGTGGACCGGGCGTCGGCGCACACTGTTATCAGATATCATCTTACGTTCATTCTACTGACGGTCTCCGGGCTGGCAATTTGGGTAAACTTGGTGCGTGGCGGGCCTTCGGTCTTAGGGCTTGGGTCTTTGTCCTGGCGAACTGAGTACTGGGCACTGCTCGCTGAGCACTTCCCGTTGGAGTCCCGGCTTCAGCCGGCGCGTTATGTCCTTCGCCTGCGCGGCACCGTTAGCGGTGGTGCCTATCCGGCCGCCAGAGCCCGCGTTTTTTTCTTTGTTTCGCGTTCATTGTCGAATTGGCCTGTTTTCTGGCCGTTTCCCAAGTCAAACCTCATTCAGGGTGCGATTAGGACGCGATCAGGAATACCCCTTCTGGCCGGACTACGCACCAAAGTCTATGGCCTACAACAGTTTACAACGCGCTCCATCAGGGCGTTTGTCGGCCCGCCACGCGAAGGGGTTGGGGCGCATCTCGCGGACGGCCGGGTCGGCCGCCTGCCATTTCTTGTATGTAAACACCAGTACACAGTAGATAGCAACTATCGTGCCAATCGCCCGGAATCCGCGGTCGCCTCGGGATAGAACACCAGCCGCGCCGGTTGCGACGCCCATTAGTGGTCCGTGTTTCGACCGGGCGCCAGCGGGAAGCGGTACGGTTCCAGCGGGTACTTGCGGCAAATGCTCGGGACGTTGATCGCCAAGCCGCCATCGTCCATCGTAGTCAACGGGATGTGCCAATACGACCGACCGTCTTCCTCGTCGGTAGTGTTAAAGCTAGCAGCATTTTCGGCGAGCCACTTCTGAGGCACCGCAAACGCTGAGTCTCGATCCATGCAAGCCAAAATTAGATAACCATCGCCCTCTTGGAGGAATTCATTCCATTTTGGATGGTACGCATACCAGTAAGGCTGGTATAGCTTTTTGTATCGCTTGGACACCGTGCAGCACGCCCGTAGTCGTCGGTCGGAGCTCCAGAAATAGGTTCGACCCTGACGCACCAACTCGACGCCTTTCAGCTTGGAGAATCCCTTAATCGCGCGATCCTTCATTTCCTCGATCAACGAGCGATCGGTCCTTTCCTGCGTCTGAGGCGCAGCCTCCTCGGCCGCCGCCTCCATGACGACCGGTTCCGGTTCCTCGTCTTCCTGTTGGCTTTCGACGTCGGCGGCCGTCGTGAACAGTATGTCGATTATCCTGTCGACTTTCGTGTATTCGAATGGTCGAAGTAGTTGATGAATCTGGCGCACGGTTGCCGGATCGTCTGACTTTCCGCGAATTTGGACCAGCTTGATCAAGCTCTCTACGCTGATTAGGCGAATATCCCAAGCGAAACGCGAACCGCGGACCTGCGCTTCAAGCGCACCGGTGTCTTCACGCCCCACAACGATCAAGATCGAGGATCGCCGGCCGATCTCGTTTTGGCCGATGAGCTCCTCGCGGTATTCATGCGTGGTTTCCAACGGGAAAGTATAAACGTCGGTCGTTTTGACTTCTACGACGAGTTCAGGCTCCCCCGTGAACCTCCAAACACCATCGAAGCCGATGGCGTTCCTGCGCCCTTGGTACAAGCCATTCTGGACCTCAAAATCCAGTCGCCGGCCAAGTTCGTTGACAATGTCTTGAAGTACTGGTCCGCTCTTTTGAAACGGCGCGTCAAGACATTGGCGCGAGTAGGCGAATAGAGAGTCAATCGGAACCAGCTTTAGGAACTCTCGGAACTCATGCGACGCTTCGCTAGCATCCCGCAGATTGCCGTCGCCAGCGTTCGATACGACCTGTTGGATCGTTTGCCCCAGGACGACTTCCCGGTTGGTGCGCCAGTAGTGCAAAATGGCCATAAGGAAAATCAGTCACCGTTGAGTTGCTCAGTTAAGGCACTCATTGCTGATGCAACCAAAGGGAAGTTCGATGATATCGCGAAACCACCGAAGGTCTATTATAATTGCATTGTTGCAGATTCTAGGTTATCGGCGCATTGTGGAGAAGCGGGGCCCCGCGGCACGGGAGCGCAAAGCCGGGTCTTAACGATTTATGAGAGCTAGTTGTTGGGTCCCGATTGCGCAACGTCGAATGCCGCATTAGAGGCGTTTTCTTACCTCGCCGCCGGCGCGAACTATCCGACAAATCAATGAATAATGGGTCCGTGCCGAACGGTTCGGTTCTACTCGGCTCTGTGCCAATCGGCTCTGGCGCCGACGGATTTGAGCGGTTACGAATCGACTTGTCACCCCTCGCGCCGGTCCCTCTCCCCGAAGTATCGGGGCGAGGGGAGACAGAATCTGTTTGGCCGCGTCAACCGCCCGAGCGTCACCTTGCCTGGTTTCCACGGCAGTCAGGTGGCCAGGAGAAGGAGGCGGTCATGCCCGCCCCCTTCACTTGGCCACTTGATTGCCATTTTCCCGTACCATAGACTAACAGCCGAGATAGGAAATCAAATCTCCCATCAGGTCTTGTTTATGAAGACAATTATTACCGTCCCCAGAACTGCCGTGGCTGCGCCCATGGCCAAACAATTCCTATATTCCGCTTTGCTCGCCTTGTTTTCGATGGCGGGTTTGATTGGCGGCACTTTACGCGCCGAGTGGCCCGGCAGGGTTTTTGCGCCTTACATGTATATCGGCGCGGGCGACAATTTCAAACTCACGGACTGCAACGACGTTTGCGGCGTCAAATATTTCACACTGGCCTTCATCATCGCGCGGCAGGAGGGCCGGGGCCGCGATATGAAGTATTACAAGGAGCCATCTTGGGACGGCCGCATTCCCATCGAGCAGAATCTCTACAAGGATCAAATCGACGCCATCCGCGCGCGGCGGCGATGTGATCATGTCCTTCGGCGGCCAGGCGGGCAAGGAACTTGCCAACGTCATTGACGATCCGATCGAGCTTGAGGCCGCGTACCAGAAAGTCATCGACCGATACCAATTCACGTGGCTTGATTTCGACATCGAAGGCGACAATCTGGCCAAAGGCAAACTTGATAGCGAGCGCCGCAATACGGCCCTCGCCGGCCTGCAAAAGAAGAATCCCGGCCTCAGAATCTCCTATACGCTGCCCATCGATCCCGATGGCTTGTTGGACTCCTCAAAAGACCTTCTCGCCGATGCGGTCAAGAAAGGTGTCAAAGTTCACTCGGTGGACCTGATGGTCATGTGGTTCGGAAAGAAGTTCATCAACAAGGGAAAATCCGAAGGCCAACTAGGGGTTGATTCCGCAAATACTGCCCATGAGCAGTTGCAGAAGATCGACCCCGCCATTCGGATCGGCCTTTGCGCCTGTCTGGGCAGAATGGGCTCCCCAGACGAGATATTCACGATGGACGACGCCAAAATCATCAAGGGCTTTGCCGACAAAACACCGTGGATCTGCTCGCTGCACTTCTGGTCAATCAACGACGATGCCGGCCGCCGGCGGCGCAACGGCCGCGCCGCGAACAGCGCACGAGCCGGCGCTGAAAATCGTCCTCGTCCCTGGGAGTTTGCCCAGCTCTTTAAGAGCTTTACCATGCCGTGACTTTCCAGCGTGCCTTGGGGAAATCTTAGAAACCTCGATTGAAGTCCAGGAATTCCGCACCGGCCATGTCGAAGCATCTTGTTGTTCTCGCAGTTATCCTTTCCGCCGCTGCGTCGCGCATTTGCGCGGCGGAGAGGTTTGTTCCGCCGCCGTCGCCGCGGAAGGTCCTCGACTTCAACGTCGGCTGGAAGTTCTTCAAGGGCGACGCGGCCGGCGCTTTCGAGCCGTCATTCGACGACTCGAAGTGGACCGACGTGAGCACGCCGCACACTTTCAACGATACCGATTCCTACACGGCCATCATCAGCCACGGCGGCGGCGATCGGCGGGCGTGGTCGGGCGTCGTCTGGTATCGCAAGCACTTTAAGCTGCCCGCGAGCGCAAGGGACGGCAAGGTCTTTCTCGAATTGGAAGGTTTGAAACAGGCCGGACGTTTCTGGGTCAACGGAAAGTTCGCCGGCAGGTACGAAAACGGCGTCACGCCACTCGGCCTGGACTTGACCGGCCTCGTGCATTTTGGCGACGCGGAAAATGTCATCGCGGTGAAGGTCGACAACAGCGATAGTTACACGGAGGAGGCGACCGGCACCGGGTTTGAGTGGATGGGCCGCGCGTTCAACCCCAACTACGGCGGACTGAACCACGATATCCGCCTGCACCTCACCGGCAAGATCTACCAGACCCTGCCGCTCTATGAAAACCTGAAGACGACCGGCATTTATCTTTATGGCTCAGATTTCGACGTGAAGAACAGGAGCTGCGACGTCAACGTCGAAGCGCAGGTCCGCAATGAATCGGGCGACTCGCAGTCGATCATGCTTTCGGCGTTCGTTGTCGATGCGGACGGCAACGTCCGCGCGAAGTTCGAAAGCGAGGCAAGCGATCTGGTCAGCGGCCAAAGCGAGATTTTCACGGCAGTCGGCAAGTTGGCGGACGCCAAATTCTGGAGCGACGCCACGCCCTATCTTTACGACGTTTACACGATGCTCGCCGTGAATGGCAAAATCGTGGACGTGCTGCAAGATCGCGCACTGGTTTCCGCAAAGTCGACTTCAAAGGCGGCGCTGGCACCGGCGGCGTCTGTCTGAACGACCGCTTCGCGTGGCTCACCGGCTATGCGCAGCGTAGCGTGAACGACTGGGCCGGACTCGGCCAGGCGTATCCCGACTGGATGCACGACTACAACGCGCAGCTCATCCGCAGCACGCACGCCAATTACATTCGCTGGATGCACATGTCACCGCAGGCCGTGGACGTGCGGGCGTGCGACAGGACGGGGATCGTCGAGGTCTGCCCGGCGGGCGACAAGGAGAAGGACGTGCAGGGCCGTCAATGGGAACAGCGCATGGAAGTGATGCGCGACTCGATGATCTATTTTCGCAATTCGCCCAGCATCCTGTTTTGGGAGGCGGGCAACAATTCGATTTCCGCCGAGCATTTGCAGCAGATGGTCGATTTGCGGAAGGAATGCGATCCGCACGGCGGCCGCGTGATGGGTTGCCGCACGTTGAACGAAGCCGCCGCCACGCCAATCGCGGAGTACTTTGGCGTCATGGTCGGACAGGACCGCCGCACCGACGCGCTCAAGGACCGCACGGCGATGTTCCGCGCCTATCAGCGCCGAGCGCCGCGACCGTGCGCCGATCATCGAGACGGAGGATTTCCGCGACGAGGCCGCGCGGCGTTTCTGGGACGATTTTTCGCCGCCGCATTTCGGTTTCAAAAAGGGGCCGAACGATACCTATGCATGGAACTCCGAAACGTTCTGCCTCGCCGCGGCGGAGCGCTATCACGAGTATTGCTCAACAAGATCTCGAACACCGATCCCGCGCACGCGAAATGGTCGGGCTACGCTTCGATTTACTGGTCGGACAGCAACGCCGACGGGCGGCAGGACAGCAGCGAGGTCTGCCGCGTGAGCGGCAAGGTCGACTCCGTGCGGCTGCCGAAGCAGGCGTATTACGTTTATCGCGTGATGCAGAGCGATACGCCCGACATTCACATCATCGGCCACTGGAATTATCCGGCGAACACGACGAAAACGGTTTATGTGGCCGCGAATCATTGCGACGACGTCGAGCTATTTGTGAACGGAAAATCGGCCGGTAAAATCGCGCTGACCGACGGCTACATCTTTGCCTTTCCCGGCATCCTGCTCCCGGAATCAAGTCCTCGCCGGGAATCAAGTTCTCGCCCGGCACGATCAAGGCGGTGGCAACGGCCAACGGAATAATTGTATGCGAACACGAAATCACTACCGCCGGCGAGCCTAAGAGGCTGAAGCTCACGCCGCATCATTTCGCCTGACGGCTTTCGCGCCGACGGCGCGGACGTGGCCCTGTTCGACGTCGAAGTCGTCGACGCGCAGGGCCGGCGCTGCCCGACGGACGAGGCCCGCGTCGACTTCAAGCTCGAAGGTCCGGCCATCTGGCGCGGCGGCTACAACAGCGGCAAAGCCAATTCCGTCAACAACCTCTGGCTGGACACCGAATGCGGCATCAACCGCGTAGCGATCCGTTCCACGCGCGTGCCGGGCAAGATTACATTGACCGCCACGCGCGACGCCTTTGAGGCGGCGACGGCCACGCTTGAATCGAAGGCGGCGTCGGGCGAGCGTGAAGGGAGGCCGTGAGTTCGTCAAACATTAAGTTCGGCGGGCGATGGAATATGCCCGTTCGCTTGCTATAATTGACGGTTGAGTAGCGTGTCGCATCAAACACTGGATTGGTGACGTGCCTCGGAAAATCCGCGAGTTAGTCAGTGATTTGCTGGAGGCCGGATTCGCGCTTGTGCCGAGTGCTGGCAAAGGCTCGCACCGAAAGTTGACGCACGCAAACTACCGGGGAGCCGTAACCCTAAGCGGCCAAGCGGGCGACGACGCAAAGCGGTATCAAGTGAAGCAGGTCAAACGGGCAATTGAGGAAGTCGAAAAATGAAACCGATCGACGAATATCATCGATGGGTAGAGTGGAGTGACGATGACCAGGTTTACATTGGCAAGTGCCCCGATCTGATCACGGGGATTCACGGCGACGATCCGGTCAAGGTATATCAGGAACTTGGCGAGGTGATTCAAGAGGTCATCGACCATTATCAGCAGTCGGGGCGCGAGCTCCCGTCACCGCGAACGCGGCCGATGATGGAAATCTGCTGACTTCCTCCGGCGGATCGTATATGTCAACATGAAGTTCAGTATCGCAATCGCTACCGTTGGTTTCCTTACCATTGGATCGGCCAATCTCGCTCGGTCCGGCGGGCAGAACGAAGTTGGGCAGGCAGCCCATCGCACCGGCCCCTTCATCCTCGGCGCGGACATCTCCTGGGTGCAGGAGGACGAAGCCGAGGGATCGACTTACTACGACCACGGCGTAAAGAAGGACGTTTTCCAGATCTTCAAGGATAACGGCTTCAACTTCATCCGCCTGCGAGTGTTCGTGAATCCCGCCGCGCCGCGCGGGTATGCCGCCCGCAGCAAGGAGGCATTCTGCGATGCGGCGCATACGCTGACGATGGCCAAGCGCGTCCGCGCCGCCGGCATGGGCCTCTTGATCGATTTTCATTACAGCGACACCTGGGCCGATCCGGGCAAACAGTTCAAGCCGGCGGCCTGGGAAAACCTCGATATGCCCGCTCTCAAGAAGGCTCTTTACGATCACACTTACTCAGTGTTGAGTGCGTTAAAAAAGCAGGGCACGACGCCCGACATGGTGCAAATCGGCAATGAAGTGACCAACGGATTTCTCTGGCCCGACGGACGGGCGAAAGACCATTTCGACAACTTCGCGGAGATCATCAAGTCCGGCATCGCCGCGGCACGGGCGGTCGATCCGGCGATCAAAATCGTCTTGCATCACGACAAGGGCAACAACAACGCGGTCGTCCGCTGGTGGCTGGATAATCTGATCTCGCGCGGCGTGAAGTTCGACATCATCGGCCTGTCGTGCAACACCGACGGCCCGGCCGAGAAATGGAGGGCCAATTTCGACGATCTGGCCGTCCGCTATCCGCAATATGCCCTGCTCGCGGCGGAATACTCCTATCGCAAACGCGAGTTGAACGACGTGGTTTACAACGTCCCAGACCGCCGCGGTCTCGGCTCGTTCATTTGGGAGCCGACGCGGCACCATGAAGCGATTTTTGACCGCGACGGCCGGAACGCCGGCGCGGGCACACAGCGACCGCCGCGAGCGGCCGCGCCGCCCGCGCAGAAACCGCCCGCCGCTCCGGCCCATCGCCCGCGCACCGGCCGTTTTGATACCAATGACCTGATTGATCTCTACCCGCAAATGGCGAAGGACTATGGCAACGCCGCTGCGAGGGAATCCCCGACGAAGCAGATAACCAACTCCATCGGCATGAAGCTGACGCTCGTCCCTTCAGGCGAGTTTATGATGGGCAGCGAGGAGTCGGCGGGAGAAACGGCCGAGTTCTTCAAGAAGACGTTCGGCTTCGATTATCCGACGGCGGAGCACTTCAAGGACGAGCACCCGCAGCACCGGGTGCGGATCACACGGCCGTTCTATCTGGGGACGTACCACGTCACGCGCGGCCAGTTCCGTCAGTTCGTCAAGCAATCGGGATACAAGACGGACGCGGAGAAGGGAGAAAATCGGGGGGGCTTCGGATGGGACTCTGACCAGGGAGAGTTTTACACCAACGAGAAATACTCGTGGCGGAACGCCGGTTTCGACCAGAGCGACGAGCACCCCGTTGTCAACGTAAGCTGGAACGACGCGGTGGCGTTTTGCCAATGGCTCAGCAAGAAGGAAGGCAAGACGTACCGCTTGCCGACCGAGGCCGACTGGGAGTACGCGTGTCGGGCCGGGACGAAAACCCGCTACTATAATGGGGACGACCCGGAGGCGCTTGCCAAAATCGGCAACGTGGCCGACGCGGCGTACAAGGCGAACTTCCCCTTCTTCAACGGGGCGATCAAAGCCAAGGACGGTTACGTGTTCACGGCGCCGGTGGGAAAGTTCAAGCCCAATGCCTTTGGGCTGTACGACATGCACGGGAATGCCTGGCACTGGTGCGCCGATTGGCATGGCGAGGACTATTACGGCAAGTCCCCCGTAGACGACCCCGCCGGCCCAGATACCGGAGCTGCCCGTGTCACTCGGGGCGGCTCGTGGAATTCCTGGCCACACGAATGCGGTTCTGCCGCTCGCGACGATTTTTCACAGGACAGCGAGAGTTGCGATATAGGCTTCCGCGTTGCTATTACTACGCAGTAATCTACTGTCGTTGCGGCTAACGATTCGCTTGCCGTGGGCCTGTCGGCGCCCTAGTCGCTAGTTGTCTCCCGGCTTTTCCGGCGGTAGAATCGCTCGGGTTCCCCGCGACCACGTTTCTCGTCGCTTGAGAAAAGGAGACCGCCGAAAAATGCGATGCCGCGCTCGACCCGCGCACCTGTTTCTCGCCGCCGCGCTGCCTCTCTTTCAAGTTTCCGGCCAGTTCCGAGAGCAGGTCCGCGTGCTCTTGATCGAGCCGGGCGTCACCGCGACCGTCGTCGCTCCGCCTTCGCGGCAATTCGACGCGGCGCGCCCGACGCTCTTGGTGACGTACGCCCTGCCTAACGGCAATACGACGGCGCAGACGATCGGACGCGCCGCGGCGGGACTCGACTGGCATTTCGACATCCAGCATATCGGCGCGCAGACGCGGCTTTTGCGGCAGGCCTTCGCGGAGCGGAACCTCGTCGTCGCCTATCTCGAAAACGACCTGCACTCATGGCCCACCTGGCGGCAGAAGCATCCCAAGGAGAGCCTGCTTGCCATCCTGGCGCGCGTGAAGGAGACGCTGCCAGGCAAGCCGTCGCTCTGCCTGACGGGCCATAGCGGCGGCGGCAGTTTTCTTTTCGGATGCCTGAACGAGATGGACGCGATCCCCAGCGAGGTCGAACGCATCGCCTTCCTGGACAGCAACTATTCTTTCGACGACTCCCACGGCACAAAGCTCGCGGAGTGGCTGAAAGGCGATCCGGCGCGGCGGCTGGAGGTGATTGCCTACGACGATCGCAATATCACGCTGAACGGCAAGTTGGTCCTTTCGCGGACCGGCGGGACTTATCACGCCACCAATCGAATGGTCCAGAGCCTGCGCAGGGGAATGGCGATCCAAGAAGGCGAACAGGGGGCGTTCATCCGCTTCACCGCACCACAGGTGGAAATGTTAGTCCACCGCAATCCCCAAAACAAGATTCTTCATACGGCCTTGGTCGGCGAGATGAATGGTTACATCCACGCCCTGACGACGGGCACGGCCTGGGAGCACAAACTGGCCTCCCTCGACGGTCCACGTGCCTACGTCGCGTGGATCGAGCGCGACGCGCAGCCGGCTGCCGTCCCGCTGGCGCAGCCGAACATTCCGCAACGCCCCGCCACAGCCATCGGCGGCGCGGCGTTCATCGCGTCGCTCAGCGGTCTGGACCGCGCCGCGCGAGAAGCCGCCGTTCTGCGCGAGTTGCGAACGGGCAATATCCCCAGTTTTCTGCGGCCGCTTGTGAGCGTGACCGTCACGACCGACTGGGACGGCAAGGAACACACGGCAGTTTACGACGTGATGCCCGATTACCTGGCGATCGGCTCTGACGGCGATTTTGTGCGCATGCCGATGGATCCTCACACGGCTCAAGCCTTCTGCGACGAGTCCGGCATGGCGCTGCCGACGCGTAAAATGACCAACGATATCTGGGCCCAAGCCGCGGTGCGGCTGATTCCCCAGCCGCTTACCAAGGACCGCGAGTCGCCGGCCACATTCTTGCAAAGCCAGCGGTTGATTGAGGAGCAGGCCACCGGGATCCCGCGCGGCGCAATTTGGGCCGGAATCAAGAAAGACATCGTCGTCACGAACCGATTGCAGGAGCGCCCGCACCGGCTGGCGATTTTCGGCTGGCACTATCCCAGCGGCGAGCCGATCCAGCCGCTCACCACCGTGCATGTCGATTGGTATGTTGACTATAGCCACGGCGTCCGGCCGGTAAGGCGGACCGTGCGCGTCGACGGGCGCGAAATGGACTACGAAGCCGTGCTACGCGATCCCAAACTAAGTGCTTTGCTCAGCGATGAAGGGCCGATCGCCCGGCCGCGATACTAATTTCTCCGATAAAAGAGGTGCTATCCATGCATTTGTTTTTGAGAATCCTGCTTATCCTTTCGGCTCTGTTTATCGGTTCAGAACAATCGGCGGCCACCTATCCGCCGCCGGTGGAAGGCGATTTCGTTCTCAAGGATTTTAAGTTCAAAAGCGGCGAGACGCTGCCGGAACTGCGTTTGCATTACCACACGATCGGCGCGCCGCGGAAGGATTCCCACGGCGTCGTCCGCAACGCGGTGCTGGCCTTGCATGGCACGACCGGAAGCGGAAACTCGCTCATCGTGCCGAGCTTTGCGGGCGAATTGTGCAAGCCCGGCGGCCTCCTGGACGCCGCGCGTTATTACATCATCTTCCCCGACGGCATCGGGCATGGAAAATCGAGCAAACCGAGCGACGGTTTGCATGCTCGCTTCCCCAAGTATACCTATGACGACATGGTGCTCGCCCAATACCGCCTGCTGAATGAAGGGCTCGGCGTGAATCATCTCCGGTTGGTGATCGGCACGTCGATGGGCGGGATGCAATCCTGGGTGTGGGGTGAAACGTATCCCGATTTCATGGACGCCCTCATGCCGCTGGCTTCGGCCCCAGTGGAGATCGCCGGCCGCAATCGCGTCTGGCGGAAGATGATCATCGACGCCATCCGCAACGACCCCGGCTGGAACAACGGCGACTACACGTCCCCGCTGCGAGCGATGGAGACCGTATCGGACGTCATGGCGATCATGGGCAGCGCGCCGCTTCACATGCACGAAGAAGCACCCACCCGCGACGCGGCGGACCGCCTGTCGCGTGCCGCCGAAAACCGAATGCGCGGCATAGATCCCAACGACGTCATGTACGCGTTCGAGGCGTCGCGCGAGTATAACCCTGCGCCGCGCTTGGGCAAGATCAAAACGCCGCTCATCGCCGTAAACTCGGCCGACGACCAGATCAATCCGCCGGAGCTCGGCATCCTGGAGCGCGAGATCAAGAAAGTGCCGCGCGGCAAATTCGTGTTGATCCCGATCAGCGCCGCCACGCGCGGGCACGGCAGCCACACGATTGCCAAGCTATGGGAGCGGGATTTGGAGGAGCTGCTCCGCGCGTCGGAACCGCCGCAAGCAAGTCGATGAATGCCCGCGGCGCTCGCCCTATTTGCTCAGCAATTCGCACTTCAAGTGAAAATCAACTGGCGCGTCGGACCGGTTCTCGATGTTGAACCACCACGTGCCCGCGGGAAAAGCGACCTTGCCGCTCATCTCATTGCCTTGCGAATCGGCCATGTACAACACGTCCTGTTTGTTGGTTAGGGCCTTTTCATCGCTCCGCTGAAATGCTTGATATGCCTTGTCCGTCAAAATGGTCACCGCGAACCGCCCCTGAGAAGTCACGTGAAAGCCAACCATGCCGGGCCGGCCGAGGACGATGTCCTTGTTCCATCCGATCCCAGCGGCCGTGTTCTCCTGCTGGTCCACGAGCACGTGCGGGGCTCCGCGCTCGCCTCCGGCCGCGCACGGCGCAGGTTCATTGCCGCCGGCGAAAGCCTTGTTCAGCGACTCCTCCGTCAGATCGATTGCGCAGTTCTCTCCGGTGTCCTGAAGGATCTGCTCCACAATCAGCTTCGACGCCGGAGAGAGCACGCTGAAATGAGTCGCGCCCTTGACAGGCAAAAAATGGACGAGCGGATTCTTGCAGCGCTTCGCCATCAGTTGCAACGCTGCGAGATTTCCATGGACGGTGCCCTCGATAACAAACGTTGGGGAGCGGATGGATGCAAGCCACAGCGCCGGCGAGCGAAGCATCGTTTCCCGCTGGTTGGAAGGGTCGTGGTAGGCGAACTTCCCGCCGTAATTGGCGATGCTTGCCGCGGGGCCAAAAGAAAAGACCGCGCGGAACCTGTCTGAACACTCGGCGGCCAACAAGACCATAGTTCCGCCCGTACTGTGGCCTCCCAGATAGATTCGCTTCGGATCGACGTACTCCTGCTTGGAAAGAAATGCGGCGGCCGCGATGATATCATCGATCTCACCAAACATGCCTTCCTTGTGACCGGGATTGTCGTTTCCGCCCCGCAGCGATGGGAACATCACCACGATGCTCGACTTGCGAAAGGCGGCCGCGGTCTGTTCGTTGTCCGGCGGCCCGTCGGTCCAGCAGTCGCCGATCGTATTACAGTCGCCGCCCGTGATCCAGACGATCGCCGGGTGCTTGTTGCCATCGGTCGGCGCGGGCGTGAGATACGCTTTGAGACCGCCCACCGGCGACTCGTATTGCACGACTTGCATGACTCCGGCCGGCGGCGTCGGCACGGGTGAGTGGTCCAATTCTTGCCGGACGAGCTTTGTGGTAAACCCTCGCCGGGCCTCTGACAGCGTCCGCTCTGCATTTCCAGCCGGCGTTGAAGCGCCGCCGGCGGGCGGCGATATCGGGCTCCGCGTCCGCGCCGTGTTTTTGTCCGGAGCGGCGCTTGCGGGTTTAGACGCAGGCGCGGCGGAGGGCTTTGGGGGGTTTTTCGCTTCCTGGGGTGCCGGTCCATCCAGGCCGCAGCCCGAAACCATAATAGCCGCTAGACAAACAAGGAACGCAGTTCGCATTTGGACCTCCCGTAATTTGTGGCCGCCATTCATAATACTTGGCCGCGGTTTCTCGCACAACCGCGCTTCGCAAACTGCAAGCGCAATAAGAAAATTATCAGCCGCACTTCTTTTAACGCGAAAATGCGAAAGAACGAAAACGCGAAATAGCTAGTGCCTCAGTTTCGCGATTTCGCACTTTCGTCCTTTCGCGATCTGACTGACGATAGCTCGTCCCAGTATAACGCGTCCAAAGGCGAATTCTACATTGCCACAAAGTGCCGTGAACATTGTATAATATGCTCGATCGGTAAACTTCCCTTCTCTCCAGGGGTCTCCCTATGAATCGCCGCAACTTTCTTCGCGCCGGCGCGGCCGGCGTTGCTCTTTCCAGTCTCTATCGCACGGCCGGCGCGTTCGCGCCCGAGCGGCCGACCCGCGTCGGCCTTATCGGGACCGGCTGGTACGGCAAGATCGACCTCTGGCGCCTGCTCCAGGTCGCGCCCGTCGAAGTCGTTTCGCTCTGCGACGTCGATCGGCGGATGCTGTCCTCTGCGGCCGATACGGTCGCCGTACGGCAGGCATCGAAGCGCCGCCCGCGAACCTATAGCGACTATCGCAAGATGCTGGCCGAGAAGGATCTCGACATCGTGCTCATCGCCACGCCCGACCATTGGCATGCCTTGCCGTTGATCGCCGCGGTCGAAGCGGGCGCCGATGTCTATTTACAGAAGCCGATCAGCGTCGATGTCGTTGAGGGTCAGTCGATGCTCGCCGCCGCGCGGAAGCACGGCCGCGTGGTCCAAGTCGGCACACAGCGCCGCAGTACGCCGCACCTCATCGAGGCCCGTGATGAAATCGTCCGCGCGGGCAAACTCGGCCGCGTCGGGCTGGTAGAAATCTATTGCTACTACCACATGCGAAACGGCGGCAACCCGCCCGACACGCAGCCGCCGGAGTATCTCGATTACGATATGTGGACCGGCCCCGCGCCGCTGCGGCCGTACAACCAGATGGTCCATCCGCGCGGTTGGCGCGGCTTCATGGAATATGGCAACGGCATCATCGGCGATATGTGCGTCCACATGCTCGACGCGACCCGCTGGATGCTCGGCCTCGGCTGGCCAAAGCGCGTCAGCAGCACGGGCGGGATTTTGGTTGCCAAGGGTGGCAAGGCGAACATCTCCGACACGCAGACGGCCACCTTCGATTTCGGCGACCTGGACGTCGTCTGGCAGCACCGTACTTGGGGCCAGCCGCCCGATCCGAAATATGCGTGGGGCATGACCTTCTACGGCGACAAGGGCACGCTGAAGGCCAGCGTTTACAGCTACGACTTTACGCCCAACTCCGGCCCGGCCGTGCATCGCGACGTGACTTACGAGCGCGAACAGTATCCAGAGGACGTGACGGAGAAGGACATCGAGATCCACGTCGCTCCCGCGATTCGGCGGCACATGAAGGATTTTCTTGCCGCAATCGCCTCGCGCGGCCGGCCGGTCGCCGACATCGAGCAGGGCCACATTTCCACGGCAAGCTGCATCCTGGCCAATATGTCCATGAAGCTCGGCCGCTCGCTGGCCTGGGACGCCGAGCAGGGCAGGATCATCGGTGACGATGAAGCCAATCGCCTCCTCTGCCGGCCCTATCGCGGGCCGTGGGTTCATCCCGAGGTAGGTTAATCGAATAATCGAGAACCCGAAGTGCTTGCATCCGAAGAGGGGTGGAATATAATCATTTCGTTGCGCCGGTGGACAATCGACCCTTCTTCCGACTTGTCTAAATGGACAAATCCGATCGTCAATTCTCCGAGACGCGGTCCCCGCCGCTCGACGTGCCGGATCGGCCGCTTGGCGGATCGGAATCATCGCAGCAGAATTCGACGATATCACAGCAACCGTCCATCGAAGCACTCGATTCCGACGACACTCCGGCCCAAATTGGCCGCTATAAAGTCGACGATCGTCTGGGCAGAGGGGCTTTTGGAGTAGTTTATCGCTGCCGAGACGAGATTCTCGACCGTTTCGTGGCGATTAAGGTGCCGCATCCACATTTGGTGCATAATGCGGAGCTTTATCTGGCGGAAGCCCGCATCGTCGCCAACCTCAAGCATCCGAACATCGTGCAGGTGCATGACGTAGGCCGTTCAGATAACGGACTGTGCTTCGTCGTCTCCGAGTACATCGAAGGGACGACGCTGGCCCACCGAATCAAAACCAGTCTGCCGTCCCGCGAGGTAGCGGCGTCGCTCGTGGCTACCGTTGCCGCGGCATTGCATCACGCGCACCGCCACCGAGTAGTGCATCGGGACGTCAAGCCCGCCAATATCCTGCTCGATCCCACCGGCAAGCCGTACGTCGCCGATTTCGGTCTGGCCTTGACCGACGAGAAGTTCGGGCAAGGGCCAAGCGTGGCCGGCACACGCGCCTACATGAGTCCGGAGCAAGCCCGCGGCGAATCGCATCTCGTCGATGGCAGGTCGGACATATTCAGTTTGGGCGTGGTTTTCTATGAATTGCTTACGGGCGCGCGCCCTTTCCGCGGGGCGCATAACTACGAGCTGCTTGAAGACATCAAAACGCGCGAAGTCCGCCCGCCGCGGCAGTTGGACGATTCCATTCCCCTGGAGCTGGAAAGGATTTGTCTGAAGGCGCTTTCCAAGCGGACGACCGACCGTTATTCGACGGCGCTGGACATGGCCGATGACCTGCGGCAGTTTCTACAGCCAGCGGCTGGCGGATCGTCGGCAACTTCTTCATCACAGGACAGCGCGAGCATCGTCGCTCCCGTCAAAATCGTGCCCAAGGGCTTGCGTTCCTTTGATGCGCGACGCCGACTTCTTTCTGGATTTGTTGGCTGGGCCTCGCGACCGCGATGGCTTGCCGGAAAGCATCCGGTTTTGGAAGTATCGCGTCGAAGACCGCGGGCTGGAGCAGGCGTTTCGCGTGGGGCTGATCTATGGTCCGACCGGCTGTGGGAAGTCATCGTTTGTCAAAGCGGGATTGCTGCCGCGCCTGGCGTCCGATGTGATTTCAGTTTACATCGAGGCCACCGCCGACGAGACGGAAGTCCGTCTGCTGCGAAGTTTACGGGCGCGCAGTCCGCAATTGTCCGGCAATCTTGGAATCGCCGAGAGCGTCTCAGCGATCCGCTGCGGAGAAGGTCTCCCGCCGGGCAAGAAGCTTCTGCTTGTGGTCGATCAATTCGAACAATGGCTCCATGCCAAGCCGACATACGAAAACACCGAATTGGTACGGGCGCTCCGGCAGTGCGATGGCGAGCGGGTGCAGTGCATCTTCATGGTCCGGGACGATTTCTGGATGAAGGTGACGCGGTTCTTGCGCGAGTTGGATGTGTGCCTGGAAGAAGGCAAAAACTCGTCCGCCGTCGACTTATTCAGCGTCGATCACGCGAAGCGGATATTAAAGGCTTTCGGCAGGGCGTTTGGCAAGCTTCCGGAGGAGCCGGCGGAACTTTCAAAGGAGCAAAGGGCCTTTGTGCAGCAAGCTACGGCCGAACTGGCCGAGGACGGAAAGGTCATCTGCGTGCGGCTGGCGTTGTTCGCCGACATGATGAAAGGAAAACCTTGGACGCCGGCCGCGCTAAGGGCCGTGGGCGGCATCGCCGGCGTGGGTGTCACGTTTCTCGAAGAAACCTTTAGCGCGGCGACCGCCCCTCCCCAGCATCGCCTTCATCAGAAGGCCGCGAGGGAAGTGCTTAGGGCGCTTTTGCCCGCATCCGGCGCGTCGATCAAAGGTCGAATGCGGTCGGCAAATGAACTCTTGACGGCGTCCGGTTATGAAGGCAAGCCGGCTGACTATGAGGAATTGATCCGCATCCTCAACACCGAAGTGCGGCTGATCACTCCGACCGATCCGGAATGCGGCGAGCAAGACCGCTCCGCGCCTCCAACGGTCTCAGCGGGCCAAAAGTACTACCAGTTGACGCACGATTACGTGGTTCCGTCGCTGCGGGACTGGCTGACGCGCAAAGATAACGAGACAATGCCCGGCCGCGCAAGGCTGCTGCTGGAGGAACGGGCGCGCGAATGGGCCGGATCGCACGAAGATCGCTTCTTGCCGTCGCTCCGCGAAACCGCGCTCATCGCGCTTCTCACGCGGCGCAAGGCGCGTACGAAGATCGGACAGGACATGTTGCGGCATGTATTTTGGGTGCATGGCCGGCGGATCGGCATTGCGGTCGCGCTGTTGGCCGTCTTCGCGCTGATCATTTGGAGAATTCTTCCGCGCCAGCCGCTTGACGTGTTGCGGGACACAACCTGGAAGGCCGAAAACAGATTAGAGGCACTGCACTGGCTTGATTTGGCCGATCCCGAGGTGTTTAAGCAGGTCTTGATTGTCTTGGATAACGATACAAATAAGGACTTCATCTCAGGACTGGTCGATGCGATTCGCGCGGACTTGCAGACCAATTCGAAGACAACCCAAGTCCGCCGCGAAGAATTTGCTTCGTCTTTGCAGGGGCTGCTTGCGCGCACGACATTGCCGGCCGACGTTCGCTTGATATCGTTGCGATCGCTCGTCTTGGGAGACGCCGCGGTGTTTGACTGGGCGTTGAAAACCCTCGACGAGGACAGGGACCCGCGCTTCATCGCCGCTTTGGCGGACGCGATTCACTTGGAATTGGAAAAGGATTCCAAGAACGGCGATGGCCGTTGCGCCAAGTTTTCCGCATCGCTGCAGAAGGTGCTCGCGAACTCAAAACTGCCGGCGAGAGACCGCCAGAATGCGCTCCGGTACCTCGACTTATCTGATCCGGTAACATTCGACCAGGTTCTCAAGACGCTGGATGACGATGAAGATTCGGCTTTTGTCCGGGGGCTTGTTGAAACGATACGCGCAGCATGCAGCGCGAGACGCCAAGAATGACCTCGGACGCAGGCTCAAGTTCGCCGCGTCACTGGAAAAGCTGCTGAGTGGTCCCAACCGCCCGACCGATGTTCGAGTTGTTGCGTTGGCGGCTTTGCCATCCGTGGCCGGCCCGTCGGAAACGTTGGAGATCCTTCAACAAATTGAAATGCAGGAGTCCCGAGATCCGCGCCTGATCGCCGCGATGGCCGGCAGCGTGGAGAAGATCAGTCTCGAATCGCTGGACAAAGAAACCCGATCTGCGGCGCTTCGGCAAGTAGTTACGCTCTTGCGCGAAAGCAAGGACGAGGAAATCATCGCGGCATGCGTCCGGCAACTGGCTAACTACCGCGTCGACATGCTATGCGGCTGGCTTATGACTGCGTTTCGCGTCATTCACCAAAAAAACGCGGCGGGCGAATCGATCATTCCTTACTGCGACGCGCTCTTAAAGCGCGAGAATCAGCGGCGAGTCGACGAAATCGGCGATTGGGTCCAATCGCAGCTCGTCGAAACCGTCGAAAAACGGCCCGCGGGCGAAAACGTTGCCTCGTTCGAATTGGAGTACCTGATTCAATCGATTGGGCTCTTGCAGAACAGGAGAGCCGCCGCATACGAAAAGGCACTCCCGGCCGTCGCCAAACTCCTGCGGGAGTGGCGCGATAACCGCGACTGCCTCGACACGGTTATCAATTCCTACGTGGAACTGCGCCTTCGTTCATCCGCCGCGGACGCATCGACTCGGCTCGGTGAAGTTTTGCGCAATCGGGAAGCAGGACGCTTTGCCAGGATCGCGGCAGCCGAGGCCCTGGGTCGCTTGTATCTTCTCGACGGCGCAGATGATTTGATCGCGACGGCTAAGAACGGTGACGTCGATTCCAGCGTGCGCGTCGCGGCCGTCCACGGACTCGCGCAGATCGGTGACAAATCGCAGCGCGACGGAAGGGATTTCAAGAAAATCAAGGTCGCCTTGGAAGAGATTCTCGAGCGAAAGGATCCTCACGCGGCGTTCGACCGCGACGTCGTCGAAGCGGCGCTGCGCGACTTTGTGCGATTAGGTGGGGCCGACCGCGCCAAGGTCATGTTTCCGTGGATGCGAACGGTTGAACTCAACGTGCCGGCGTCGGAGGCTGTGAGCACAATGATCCAAGGAACGCCGGCGGACGCTCCGCGGATCGTAACGGATTTTTTAGTTTGGTTGGCCGAGACGGCAACAGAACCAGCGCCTCACCCGCCTGAAGCGGCAATTACGGAAATGGATTCATTGGCTCCTGCATTGCCCGCCGAAGTGAAGGCCAAGGCCAGGGAAGCCGTGGTTCGCACACTCGACGATTTGCGGCGCCAGCATCCGAACCTTCAGGTGAGGGAACTGGCCGCGATGTGCCTTGAGAACCTGCAGCGGCCACATGACGGTGCGGAGAAAGGCGTCGCACCGCCGCAGCCGCATTAGCTAAACCCAGACTAAGGCTCGGCGTTTTTCGCGGCGCTGATGTGATTGCTCCAATCTCCGACATCCTTTGTGCTGGATTCCACCAGATCGAAAAACTTCTTGTCCGGCGCAGCAAATCTGTGGAATTGCATGAACTCCATGTCCCAAGAAACGGACTTCCTTTCTTTGTGTACGCGCACTGCGGCCTTCGCCAGGTCGTCCCAGAGTCCCCGACGGACTTTCTCGAAGTTGTCCTTGCAGCCGACGAGTGCAGCCGGAGGAATGGGAGGGCTATTTCCCAGGCGAGCCAGCTTGCCAGCCAGTTTTTTGCCGTAGACCTCTTGGATCGTCCACCATTTCCCATAATCCATCAAAACGCAATCGGCATTTTCGTTGGCGACGCCTTCAACGGCTTTCTGCGCGGACTCATAATTGACGTGCTTAAAGAAATCCTTCGGCGGCACGCCGTTGGCTACTGGGCGGACCATTGCCTCCAAGAGCAGATGCGAAACAAAAGACTCGCCGGTATAGCGCGCTAGAGTCTTGCCTTTCAATTCCGCTAACGTCCCTTTTTCTTCCACGAACTTTCGCCGCACTAGCAGGATTTCGCTCCAGGAGTCGGCGCCATTGTACACGGTCACCATCGCCTCCAACTTTGGGTTTTTTTTCCGCAGCCATCCGTACTCCGTTCCCCACATCACAGCGCCGTGGTAGGTCCCATTGGACAAGTTCTTGCCTAGCGATTGCAAGTCTTTGAGGTTCTGGTCGTTCACTAACTCAAGTGAAACGGCTATTGGAGGTTTAGCGAGGCGGCCGACTTCAACCATGATGTCGCGCGACACATCGCGGGCCTGTTCCGGGCTGTTCCCTCGCAAGAGACTGGTCGCCACCCGGATCCGCAACTCATCGCCCGCCGTCGTCGGTCGTGGCAGAGCCGACAGCATCGCTAATGCGGCGAGCGTCAGTCTCGCCATTTTCCATGAAGGTTTGATATTCATCGCATGCCGTCACAAGCCGGATTCGTCCCATCGCCAGGTTGCAATTATAGACAGTCTGGTCGCATCGAACAAGCACTTGCGTCAACATCTGCTGCGTCAGGACCAGGTCCTGGAAGTACTTCGGCATATCCTTCGACTCGACCAGCCCCGCCATTTTCTCCAGCGTCTCCATTGCCTTTCTTCCTTGAGAAACTGCCTCCCGGTCGAGCTTTAGCTGCTCCTTTGACTGCAAATACTCAAAATAAGCATCCTGGACTTCCTGGGATACCAAATCGGATAAAAGGCGGCGGACTTGGCACGCCTGGGCTTGTTCGCACTCCGCACGTCGCGACTCGGCGGAACGTCGCCCTCCTTCGAATAACGGCATTTGCATTCCGACTCCCACGGTGCCTTCATTCGGGTGCGTGGGATTCGCGAAATGGCCGTCGTCCCACACGTTGCTGAAGCTGGCAATCGCGGCAACTTCCGGAGAATACGCGGCTCTGGCGATCTGCCGCTCTAGTTGCGCCGCCCTTTCTCCGATTTCCGCCTTGGCCAGATCGGGGCGTCGGGCGATGGCCTGCTGCAACAAGCTGCTCGCGTCGAGATCCCTGTCGCCGCACATCAGCCGCCGGTCCGCGATTTGAATCTGCGCCTGCTGGTCGAGCCCCATCGCGAGCAGCAGTCCTGCACGTGCCCGGTCGCGGACCCGCGCCATGCCTGCTTTCTCGCTCTCAGCTAAACATCGTAAAGCGCTGGCGCGAAACAGATCCGCATTGGACACATTTACATTGCCACGATCCACCTCGCCGCGCGCGCGTTTTTCGATCCATTCAAATCGTTCCGCGGTCTCCTCCGCGACGCCAATTAACTCCCCGGAAAGCAGGATAGCAAGATAGGCCCGTGTGATGTTATAGGTCGTCTCTTGCCGAGTACGCTCCACGTCATACTGCGCGGCCCTCGTGCCCAGCTCCGCTTGCTCGCGGCGATAACGGATTTTTCCGCCGGCCCATAGTGGCTGCACGAGCGTTATCTGGGTTGTAAGGAAGTTCTGGCCCAGCAAATCCACGTCGTAGTTCACCGGCAATGCGTTCAGCACCGCTTGCCGCGCGGCATTGAACGAAGGTAAACCGGGCGCCACGGACGCATTGGGGTTATCGAGCGCCGCTTGTGCGGCCGCGCTGCCTGCTTGCTTGGCGATGCCGAAAAAGGCCCCGGAATCGGCCACCACGTCCGCCAACTGCCCGGTGACTGGACTCGGAATCGCCACCGAGTAGACCGAACTGGCATTGGTAAAGCGGCTTTGCAGATCAATTTGCGGGTAGAAATACGACTGCGCTATCGCCTCCTGTTGCTCGGCGGCACCTGCCGCCGCCATCTGAACTTGAATCGCCGCCTGATTGTTCAATCCGATTTGGATGCACTGTCCGAGCGTCACTTCGACCGCTGGCGGCATCTCCTGGGCGGACGCTCGCGGAATGGCGAGCACCGCTTCAAGCCCGGCAAGCAACGCCAGAACGAGAGCAATCGCGAAACGGCGGCTGTATCTGATGTTCGATCGCGACATGATGCAGGCTGCCTTCTTGGCGGGGCAGGTTTCCAACCTGCCAATTATCGGCAGATTGGAAATCTGCCCCACGATCGTTGCTACTGCACTTCCTTCACCGCGAACGTGCCATTATTGGCCACCGGTATGAACGGTCGCAGCATCGACGCGCCGCAACGGCGGAAGCCGCCGGGCACAATTTCAATGCCCACCGACACGTTCCAGATTTCTTCCGTCTGGGCCGTGGGGCCGGCGCCGACGTTGGGCATGATGTACGTATAGCCGGCGGTGAGGGCCAGGTTCCGCGTGATCGGCACACAGCCGTCGGTGCCGAAGACAAAGTTGCCCGGCCGCTCGGCCACGCCAAAGCGGCCGGTGACACTTGCAAAATTCTCGAAGGTGTGTGTCCAGTAGAGATCGCCCTGCGTGATCGGCTTGAAGCTGAACACATCGACGCTGCCGAAGAAGTTCGGCAGCTCGCCGGACGAGCCGTGCTCGGCGATCGAGGCCTCGACGCCGAACGCGTCGCACTCGCTCGCCTCGAATTCGCCCTTCACGCGCCACTGGCCGAAGTGGAAGTTCGAGTAATAGTCGTCGAACAGCCAGTCGTAGGCGAAGCCCCACGTGACCGCGCTGCCGTCGTCGCGGTTGATCCGCTGGAAAATGCCGGCGGTCGTGAAGTATTGATCGCGCATGGTGGCATTGGGAAACGGATAGGGCGACCCCTTGAGATTGCTCAGGTCGGCCGCCAGGCCGGCTTGCATGGCGATGCCCCAACGCTGGAAGATCGAAACCGCCGCGTTGGCGCCGGCGCGGACGCCGAAATTGCCGTTGGCGTTGCCGACGTCCATCGGGCCCTTGAAGGCATCGATGCCGCTGAACAAATCGACGGCAAACCAGTTGCGCTTAATGCGGCATTCCTCGCCGTCGCAACCGCAGTCCGCTTCCTCCATCGGCAGCCGCACTTCCGACCCGCGCCGGCCTGCGGGGACCTCTTCGATCGTCGGGCTGTCGCTTGCCATTTCACCTGTTGCGGGAGTCGGCGCGATCTCCTCGGTTCGCGACGTTGCGATCACTCTTGATCCGTCGTCGTCTCGCACTTTACCGCTCGTGATTCGGCGGGACGTAACGCCGCCATTCCTGGCGGCCTGCTCCGTGGCCAGCCGGTCGAACGTCCGCTCGAAGCCGCGGAGGTCTTCGGTGGAAAGCACCTCCTTGGCGTGGACGAGCAGGTGATACTGGTCCATCCGCGTGAGGTAGCCCTTCGTCAGCGCCGTCGCCAGTTCCTCGCGGATCTGCTGGCGCCCCAGCACGGCAGCGCGGGGATCGTGGTCGGCCGTGCCCGCCAAGGCGGTTCCGCCGATTCCGGACGCAAGCAAGAGCGAAGCAAGAAAGCAAAGAACGAATCGCATGACACCCCCCTAATAATGACGACTTCCACGGCCTTGGCCGCGGCACCTTGGCTGCTGTAAGAATCGCTACGACTCCTACAAGCAGTAAAGGCAGAAATGTCATCGGAACCGGCGCAACCGGAACTTGACGCACAGGCAACCCAACCGGCAAGGTTTAGCAGCACCTCGGCGCTACAACCGGAATAACCGGCAGGATCGATGTAAATTACGCATTTTGTCGTTCCTTGCGGCAGTCTCAAATTTGAGACTTTTGACACTGATTTGAGACGGTTTTGGACCGTTTTGACACTGTTTGAGACTCTCGATTGCCCCGCCGAAGGCCCGTTTTCCGCGGGAAAACCGCATGTGTGAGACGATTTGAGGCGATTTGAGGCGCTTTCTCGCGTGGCAGTAAGGAGCCACGGATGAAACACGGAAGAACACGGAAACTATCCGTGTTCGATCGGTGTTCAATCCGTGGCTCTTGCTTTTGACCTCTGGCCTCCGATCTCTAATCCCTCTCTGCTCACTACCCACTTCCCACTAACCACTACTCACTCACCACTACCTGCCATTTTGGCAGTCGGCGTGCCGCGTCGGCGCTGACAGCCTTCTACGATGCGCCCCGCCCTCGCGTTTTTCCGCCGCTCGGGCGCATCGCCAGCCGTCGCCGCAAGTCTATAGTGTACAATAGTTTATGTCGCGTCGCATCGCGGGCGTTATTCGACCCTCCGCACGAAGGGGTTGGGGCACATCTCGTGGCCGGCCATCTGGTGTCCTGTCATTTCTTGTATTTGTGAACACTAGTATACAGCAGGTAGCAATTATCGTGCCAATTGAGCGAAATCAGCGCGTTGCGAATTGCGGCACGATTTCGTGCGTACTTGATCTACCGGCAATCCTGCCCTACAATCAAGGCCGCGAGAGGAAGTGAGCTTTCCGGATCGGTTTCCCGGTAGAATCCCCTGTTTGCGTGGTTTTTCTTCCAATGGGCGCACGTTTGATCGATAAGCACGTCGTCTCAAAAAGGCGGGTCGCCGACCATGGCGAGGTTTACACGCGGCAGCGCGAAGTGAACGCGATGCTCGACCTTGTGAAGCAGGAGACCGAGCGAATCGACTCGCGGTTTCTCGAACCTGCCTGCGGGCACGGCAATTTTCTGGCCGAAATTCTGCGCGCAAGCTGCGCGTGGTCGAGGCGCGATACCGCAAGAGCCTCCTTGAATACGAGCGATATACGCTTCTGGCGGTTTCGTCGCTCTACGGGATCGACATCCTCTTGGACAATGTCTTGGAATGCCGACAAAGACTTCTCGCACTCGTCGACCGGTACTTCCGCGTTTTTTTCCGCGACGACTTCCTGAGGACCGTCCGCTTTGTTATTGAGCGCAATATCATTTGGGGCGACGCGCTGTCGCTGCAAACGGTCGGCGACCATCCGCAGCCTATCGTCTTTTCGGAGTGGTCGTTTGTCAACGGCAGCATGGTGAAGCGCCGCGACTTCGCATTCCATGAGCTGCTCGCGGGCGCAAAAAGCTCGAAGGAACGGCAGTTGAGTTTTTCCGACCTGGGCGACGAAGTTTTTCTCCCCGAGCCTCTCAAAGAGTATCCGCTGACCCATTATCTGATGCTGGCCGATGCTGAAGGCGCCTAACTACAATCCGGACGTTCTGAGCTGCCTGGCGAACCTCAGCAGCGACGAGGTGTTCACGCCGCCGGCGATGGCCAATCGCATTCTTGACATGTTGCCCGCCGAACTGTGGAGCAATCCCGATGCGACGTTTCTCGATCCGGTCTGCAAGTCGGGCGTATTCTTGCGCGAGATTGCGAAACGTCTAATTCCGGGACTCGCAAAGGCGATCCCCGACCAGCAAAAGCGGCTAAACCACATTTTCACCAAACAGCTATTCGGCTTGGCGATCACTGACGTTACCACGCTGATTTCGCGCCGCTCGCTGTACTGCTCGAAATCGGCGAACAGCAAGTATTCCCATTGCGATGCGTTTGAAGATGAGCAAGGAAACATCCGCTTTGAGCGCACTAAACACAGTTGGCTTGACGGCAGATGCGAGTATTGCGGGGCGAATGAGCGTGACTATGAACGCGGGGAAGAGCTTGAGACGCACGCTTATCAGTTCATCCATGTCGAGGACCCCGAGGAGATTTTCAAAATGAAATTCGATGTAATTGTCGGGAATCCGCCTTACCAGCTAAGCGACGGGGGCTTCGGGCGACAGCGCTTCGCCTATCTATCACCAATTCGTCGATCAGGCGAAAAAGCTTAATCCGCGCTTCTTGGCAATGATCGTCCCGTCGCGCTGGTTTGGCGGCGGCAAAGGGCTGGATGATTTTAGGGAGTCCATGCTCGCCGACGATCGCATGCGATCTATCGACGACTTTCTAAACGCGTCGGATGTATTTCCGGGGGTTGGCCTCAAGGGTGGCGTTTGCTACTTCCTTTGGGACCGTGACAATCCGGGTCCCTGCCGCGTCACCACTCATTTCAACGACGGACGCCTTTCAACGGCCGTTCGCGAACTCAGCAAAGAGGGCTTGGACGTGCTGGTCCGCTTCAATGAAGGACTATCAATACTTAAGAAGGTCGTTGCCGCTGAATGTGGAGAAACAGCGTCGCTTTCCTTACCAGAGAGCAAGCGTTTTGAACGACTGGTTAGTCCAAGGAAGCCGTTCGGACTGGAAACAACGTTTAAAGGTAGGGCCGCCAAGCGGCCCGGTGACCTATTGATCTAGCAGAACGGTGGCACGGGCTATGTTGCTAGGAAGTCAATTTCGATGGGCAAACACTTTATCGGCAAATGGAAGCTTTTTACAGGCAGAGCCGGTCCGGGGACGGGAAACAAAGACACCTACCCACACAGGATCATTAGTACGCCGTTCCTCGGGAAGCCGGGCACAATCTCCTCGGAAACCTACCTTTGCATTGGCCCGTTCGACTCGAAGAGCCACGCTGAAAATGCCTTGTCCTATCTCTTCTGCCGCCTGACGCGATTTCTAATTCTGCTGCATAAGCCAGCACAAGGCACAACACGCGAGGTTTACTCGTTTGTTCCGACGCAGGACTTCGACCAACCGTGGTCTGACGAAAGGCTCTACAAGAAATACAAGCTGACCGACGAGGAAATTGCATTCATCGAATCCATGGTTCGTCCAATGGAGGACGGCAATGGCGACAGTTAAGTTCTTCCCCCCGCGTCCGGCATCAACACCCACGATCTACGCTTACGAAGACACGAACCCGCAATACGCGGGTCTTCTGAAGGTCGGCTACACAACAACGACGGCACAAGCACGAATCGCGCAGCAGTATCCGACACTGCGGCCTGGGAAACGGCCCTACAAGATCGTTTGTGACGAATCGGCAATGCGCAACGATGGGACGTCGTTCACCGATCACGACGTTCACCGTTATCTTCGGCGGGCCGGGTTCAAGAATCCCGACGGCGAGTGGTTTGCTTGCACCGTCGATGATGTTAAATCGGCGATCATCGCGCTGCGCAACGGCCTACAGTTCGAGCATAAGCGAACGCTGGACTTCGCCATGCGGCCCGAACAGGGGGAGGCGGTGGAAAAGACCGCGATGTATTTCAAGCGGTCACGCCGGGAGGAACCGAAGAAGACGCCTCACTTTCTCTGGAACGCCAAGATGCGCTTCGGCAAGACCTTCGCCGCCTATCAACTCGCGAAGCGCATGAAATGGCGCCGCGTGCTTGTGCTGACTTTCAAGCCGGCCGTGCAGCACGCCTGGAAAGAAGACATCGACCGGCACGTTGATTTTCGCGGCTGGCAATTCATTTGTCGCGACGGCCTTTCCTTCGAGGACGCCGACAAGAAAAAACCAATCGTTTGTTTCGGCTCTTTCCAGGACTATTTGGGCAAAAACCGCAGCACGGGCGGCATCAAAACGAAGAACCAATGGGTGCATGATACTGAATGGGACTGCGTCATCCTCGACGAATACCACTACGGCGCATGGCGCGAAAACGCGAAAGAGCTTTTTGAAGCTGAAGAACGCGATGAAGTCGAATTCGGAGAGGGCGAAGGCGTCGAAGATTTCGACGAGGGCGCTATGCCAATTACCACGGGCCACTATCTCTACCTCTCCGGTACGCCATTTCGGGCGATTGCGTCGGGCGAGTTCATTGAGGAACAGATTTACAACTGGACTTATTCCGACGAGCAGCGCGCCAAGGGTGAATGGCAGGGCAAGGACAGCCCGTACGCCGCCCTGCCGCGCATCGTTTTGATGACCTATCAACTGCCCGAAACAATCATTGAAATCGCCAAGCAGGGCGAGTTCAACGAGTTCGACCTGAACGTGTTTTTTGCGGCCGAAGGCGAGGGGAAACAAGCGCAATTCACGCTGGTAGACGAGGTGCAGAAGTGGCTCGACCTGATTCGTGGAGCGTTCTTGCCGACGGCGGTGGATAACCTGAAACTCGGTGGCCAAAAGCCGCCGATGCCGTACTCCGATAGGCGTCTTCTTAGCGTACTATCGCACACGTTTTGGTTCTTGCCGAGCGTAGCGTCGTGCCATGCAATGCGGAACTTGCTCGCGCAAAGGCAAAACCAATTTTACCACGATTACCGCGTGATCGTCGCCGCGGGGCATGCGGCGGGAATCGGCGCTGCGGCCCTTCCCCCGGTATTAGAAGCGATGGAAAATCCGCTGACGACAAAAACGATTACGCTGTCTTGCGGCAAATTGACGACCGGTGTAACGGTGCGGCCGTGGACGGGCATTTTCATGCTCCGCAATGCGTCGACGCCAGAGACCTATTTTCAGGCCGCGTTTCGCGTCCAGTCGCCGTGGACCGTCATGAACCCCCAGGGCGATGACCCGAACTGCGAGCAGGTCATCAAGGAGGAATGTTACGTATTCGACTTTGCCCCGAATCGCGCGCTGCGGCAGATTGCCGATTACGCCTGTCGGCTCGACATTAACGAATCGAACCCTGAGAAAAAAGTGGCGGAGTTTATCAGCTTTTTGCCCGTACTGGCATACCACGGCAGTTCCATGAGGCAAATTGACGCGGCGGGGATACTGGAAATGGCGATGAGCGGCACAAGCGCCACACTTCTTGCCCGGCGATGGGAGAGCGCACTTCTGGTAAATGTCGATAACGCGACGCTTGCCCGGCTCATGGGCAACAAGAAGGCGATGGAAGCGCTCATGAGCATCGAGGGCTTCCGCAACTTGAATCAGGACATCGAGACAATCATCAACAAGTCGGAAGCCGTGAAGAATGCCCGAAAAGAGAAAAACGACGAGGATATGACGCTAAAGGAGCGCAAGGAGCTTTCCGAAGCGGAAAAGGAGTTCAAAACCAAGCGCAAGCAGATTCAAGAGAAGTTGGTGAAGTTCGCGACTCGCGTGCCGATTTTCATGTATCTAACCGACTATCGCGAGCGGTCGCTCAAAGACATCATAACGCAACTTGAGCCGGCATTGTTTAAGAGGGTAACGGCACTGACAATTAAGGATTTTGAGTTGCTCGTAAGCCTTGGTCTCTTCAACAGCGCACTAATGAACGACGCGATCTACAAGTTCAAGCGTTACGAAGACGCGAGCCTAGTATATACCGGCTTGGACAAACACGAAGAGGACGAAGACGTGGGCCTCTATGACACGGTGTTGAGCCGCGAGGACTACGAGGCGACGTTTGAGAATATGTCGCCTGGTAAATGATTCGCCGGCCCGCATGGCACTACGCCGCATTCCGACCCGCCCTCACCCTAGCCCTCTCCCGAAGGGAGAGGGGCGAATTGCATCACGGCGGAGCGTGATGAGTACGGACAGCGGACGGCACGCGGAGCGTGCCTGCTACATTACGCCGCTCGGCGCGAGGGGACCTCCGACTTGCCAACCGCCGCGGGACGCTCGGTGCGGTAGCGATACTGCATCAAGTAGGCGTCTTCGGGCGTGTCGTCGTAGAACTTGTGCAACACGGAGACCGCGCGGAAGCCGTTCTCGCGGAAGAACAACTGGGCGTCCAGGTTCGTTTCGCGGACCTCCAGTACGATGCGGCTGCGCCGCTGCACGGTGAGCTTGGCGATCAGCTTGGCGATCATCTGGCTGCCGACGCCCAGCCGGTGATAGAGCCCGCCGACGGCGAAGTTGATGACATGGATCCGCGAGCGGTGCAGTTCGTAGATCATGAAGCCGACCACCCGGCCCTCGTGCTCCGCGACCATGCCGATGCAATTGCGTTGCCGCAGGCAACGAATGAAGTCGTCGTCAACCCAGGGGAACTCGAAGCTTTGGCGTTCGATTTCGAGGACTTCGGGCATGTCGCGGCGGATCATCCACCGAATGTGAACGCGGATTTCCTGCTTTTGCTCAGTAGGCATGGCGGCGGCCTCCTTCCTTGTCGGCCCGTCACGGCGGATTGCGATCTGGGATTCCGGTTGGTCTCCCTCGAGCCGGACATCCTTTGTCCGACAGCAAAGTCGCGAGGTCGAATAACTTAGCCGCGACTTCGTTGGGTGAAGCGTAGCAAAAAGCAATTTCCGAGCCAAGATGAAGTTAGGGCGGTTTTTGCGGAATTCGTGGCAGTTATGGCTAGACAAAGAAAGAGACTCGCCTCGTTCCCACGCTCCGCGTAGGAACGCAGCGGCTTGCCGCTCCGCGGCGCGGCTAGGTTGTTCCGCGGCGGCAATAGCATTCGTTGAGCGTGGCCGCAAAGCGGCCGTGACGCCGGTGACGACGCAGAGCGTCGTCACGAGGTGGGCTGTCGTCACGAGGCCGGCAGCGTCGTTCCTACATCCAGCCTGGGAAAAGCGGCTGAAAATGGGTAGAATGCGCTGCATGAGTGCATCTGAAGTCCGCCGAATCGCCGTGCTGGGCGGGGGAATTTCCGGCCTCGCTGCCGCGCTGCGGTTGCGGGAACGATCGCCCGACTGCCAGGTCATGCTATTCGAGGCTGGCCCGCGGGCGGGCGGAGTGATTTCGACCGTCCACCGCGACGGCTATCAGGTCGAGCAGAGCGCGGACAACTTCATCACCACGGCCCCGTGGGGACTGGAATTGTGCAAGCGGTTGGAATTGACGGACCAACTCGTCGAGACGAACTCAAAGCTCCGGCGGACCTTCGTTGTGCGGCACGGGCGGTTGCACTATTTGCCGGACGGCTTCCTGATGATGGCCCCGACGCGGCTTTGGCCAATGATCGCGACGCCCATCCTCAGTCCGCTGGGCAAAATTCGCGCGGCGCTGGAGTATTTCATCCCTCCGCGACGCGACGAGGCCGACGAGAGCATGGCCCATTTCGTCCGCCGCCGGCTGGGCCGCGAGACGTTTGACCGGCTTGTGGAGCCGCTGATCTCCGCCATTTATGCGGCCGACATGGAGAAGCTGAGCGTCAAGGCGACGCTTTCCCGCTTCCGCAACATGGAGTCGGAGCACGGCAGCCTGATCCGGGCGATGCGGCGGCAGATGCGGGAGCACTCCAACGGCAAACCCGAGAGCGGCGCGCGGTATAGCTTGTTCGTAACGCTCGCCTCGGGGCTGAGCACGTTGGTCGACGCGATGGTTGCCCGATTGCCGGCGGATGCGCTGCGATTGAATTGCCCAATTGCGAAGGTCGAACGGACGGAAAACGGCTGGCAAATTTGGCCGGAGTCGGAATCAGCGATCGATGTGGACGCTGTTATAGTGGCCACGCCGGCGCATTGCGCGACTTCGCTCTTGGCCGGAGTCGATGCGGAATTGGCGGCCGAGTTAGGACAGATCGAATACGCAGGAACGGCGATCGTTTCGCTGGGCTATGACCTCAAGCAGATCGGGCACAAGTTGGACGGCATGGGGGCGGTCGTGCCGGCTATTGAGAACAGCCCGATCCTGGCGTGCAGTTTCAGCAGTCAGAAGTATACGCACCGAGCACCGCCGGGCAAGACGCTGCTGCGGGTCTTCGTGGGCGGATCGCGGCGGCCGGAACTGGCTGAGACGCCCGACACCGATATTTTGCCGCTCGTGCTGGACCACCTTCGCCCGCTTTTGAGCATTACCGGTGCGCCGGAATTCTGCGATATTGCCCATTGGCCGCGAACGATGCCGCAGTATCATGTTGGACATCAGGAGCGGATCGCACGAATTGAGGCCCGGCTGGCGCGACTGCCCGGACTGAAGCTGGCGGGCAGTGCGTATCGCGGCGTCGGCGTGCCCGATTGTATTCGCAGCGGCCAGATCGCGGCCGAGCAATTGCTACAATAGGAGACCATTCGCAGTCAGTGAAACAATTGGAGTTCCTGCTTTATTGGGTTTCAGGAAAGTAATGCCGTGGAGCAGATTGCCAATCTGCTTTTGGCAGGTTAGCAACCTGCCCCACGTTACCCAGCCGCCTAAAGGCGGAACTCCAACTTGGGATTCGATTTCATGCCGTATCAATTCTGCTGCCCGCAGGGCCACATTTTGCAAGGCGAACTGTCCATAGTTGGCCAAATCATGCGATGTCCGATGTGCGGCAGCGATTTCCACGTCCCGCCGCCGGATACGGGTGCGGTTATGTCGCAAGGCTTCGCGCAGGGACCGGGAATGTGGCCGGCTCCAGGAGGGCCGAGCGGTTATTCAGTTCCAGTTTCAGAACAACATCCGGCCGGCGGATACCCGCCGCCGGCGTATCCCGCGCCGCAGTATGGCTCGACCACGGCTGGGAGCGCGCCGACTTCATTGCCCGCGCCGAGACCCCCGGAATCGCCGCCGGCCACTTCTTCCGTCAGTGTAGAGGGGCCGCGGTTCGATCTTGGTTTCGATCCTTTTGCCAAGGCATCGCTGCCCTTTGAGTTGCCCGGTCATGGAGAAACGGATACCGGCACACCAACATCGTCATTCCTGGCCGGCCCGGCGCCGGTAGCCCCCGACCCGGCATCAGCTTTTTCGCCGCAGCCAACGTCGTGGGGCTCAGCACCGGCGGCGCAGATTCCCCGTGCCGACGTCTCGCCGGCAAATGTAACACCGGGCGCAACTAGCGAAGATTTTCTCGCCGGTGCAGCGCCGGCAAGCGAAGCGCCGGTTCAGGCTGCGCCGCCGCCCAAGATGCTGCACATTCGCTGCCCTTCCGGCCATGTCGTGAAAGCCCCGAGCGAGCTGCTGGGCAAGCTCGGCCGCTGCCCAGCCTGCAAGCAAACGTTTGAGCTGCGCTACGAAAACAGCCTCGAATTCAAACGCCGTACGGAGAAGATCCTGAACCGCGACGAAGACGAAGCGGGCCGCACGCGGCTCGGCTGGATATTTGTGGCGGCGTTTCTCGTTTTTGTCGCCCTAGTCGGCGCAGTTCTGATATTCGGCCGATCTCAATAGTCCATCTTTGCAAATTGCCGCTCGGCTACGATTAGAAGATAGAGTGTGAAGGCCAGCGACGTGAGCACGGACAGTCCGAGCGAGAGCCCGCCCGCGTGCTCAAAGATCGGTCGGAAGTGGGTTTGCGCACCCAAGGCGTCGAACGAAAGGCAGCCGAGATCAACCGGCTTGGGCATGATCCAATAGCCGGCGTTCGTCAACCACACGGCCACCGGGGAGAACTTGCCGCAATCGGCGACTTGCGAGGCGGCCATTACCGCGTGGCGGCCGAAATTGATCGCCCAACAGACGGCCCAAAAGGCGATCGACCCGGTAACGCAAACGACGGTGCTCCGAAAATAAACGGCCAACAGCATGGAGAAACCGAAGAAGACCGCGAATTGCAGAAGCAGCAACGGGATGCACACGAGATACGTCGTATCCCAAACGCCAGTCCGCAGCCCCAACGCGAGCCAGGTTCCGCCCACAAAATAGACAGCTTGGGCGAGCACGAAAGCCAGCACGCCGATGTATTTGCCGCCCAGCAGTGCCCAGCGCGGAACGGGCTTGGCCAGGAGCACCGAAACCGATTGCGGCGCGAGGAAGCTCGGCAGGAAGCCGGCCGTCCAGATGAGCGTCAGCAAGAGGCCGAGCGTGTCGGCCACGCCCGCCGCCAGTATCAATTGCACGAAATGCACGGCGGACGAAGTGTCGCGAGCGACAGCCACGCGTACCGCGCCAAATGCCAGGCTCAGCGTGCCGTCGGCCACCGCAACGCCGGAGGTCTCCAGCTTGTGCGCGTCCTGGGCATCGCGGTCGAAGCGCGGCAGGAACGTCGCACCCTCGCCGGGCGGCGTCAGAATCTTCGGCCCGGTGACGGTCACGCTCAGACAGCCGAGGATGCATATCGTGCTGACGCCCATCAACAGCCAACAGATGCCTGCGGCCATCGATTGACGAAAGGTGTCTTGGACGAGACGATAAATAACGGAAAGAGAGACCGTGATATTCATGACGATGCTCCTGCGTAGATTGGTTCGAGGGCGTGTTGCAAGGCGTCGGTATCCGTGTCGGCCGAAGATTCGCCGGCCAGCTCCGCTAGCGGCCCGCGGAACGCGAGTTTGCCGCCGCGGAGCACGGCCGCTTCGTCGCATAGCCGCCGCACGTCGTCCATGTTGTGAGTTACAAGGATCGCCGTCTTGCCTTGCCGCTTGCGGCGGAGGATGACGCGGTGCAACAAGTTACGGGCGGAAAGGTCCATGCCTTCGGTCGGCTCGTCGAGTACGAGAAGTTCGGGTTCGTTGATCAGCGCCTGGGCAAGCGCCAATCGCTGCAACATGCCCTTGCTGTAATTGGCGACCGGCTCCGCCGCACGATCGGCCAGTCCAAACTCCTCCAGGAGCCGCGGAATTCGCTCGTCCAATTCGCGGCTGCTGAGCAGCGACAAGCCGCCGTAGTAAGCGAGGAACGACTGGGCGGTCAGATAGCGTGGAAATGCGGGACTCTCATGCAAATAGCCGACGCTGGCCAGCGTGCCGCGATCGGACGTGCCCCGACCAAGGCGAAGAATCGTGCCGGAACTTGGCCGGCAGATCGAGAGCAACGCCTTGACGAGCGTGGTCTTGCCCGCACGATTGGGTCCTAGCAATGCAAAAACGCTGCCGCGGGGCACGCCAAAGCTCACATCCCGCAGGGCATGGACCGTCCGGCGACACAGCCAGCCGGTGCGATAGGATCTTGCACACGTTTTGGAATTCTACGATGGGTCGCGACATGAGAGGGCTCCTTACTGGATCAGCGACACTTGCACTCCGTCTTGAAGGATCTTGGCGATCGCCGTTTGCAGGTTGGTTACCACGGTGCTTGAGTTGCCGTTGATGATCTTGTAGCTGGGCATGTTGTCCGTCACGTTGCCGGCCGTCTGCATCTGATTCAACGTGCTGATGGCCGTGGAATTGATCTGCGGCCCGAAGGCCAGGCAATGCAGTTGGAACGGCCGGGTCGCGCTGCTGAAACCGTTGGCGGTGTCCTGGGCGGCCATTTGCGTGACGATGCTCTGGATCTGATTTACCACAGTCGGGTCGCTGTCGCCGTAGCCGTTCACATTGGAGGGAAAGTCGCTCGACGACGGCGTCGTGCTGTTGTAGCGGACCTTGTAATACGACTGGTATGACCCGTTGTTCTGAAACGTGGCCGAAGCGGTCGTGTTCGGGCAGCCGTCGGTCTCGAAGATGACGATCTTCTGCGCGCCTTTGCGGCCGTTGCCGCCGGCGTCGCCGCTGGGCTGGCCCGGATTGAAGCTTTGCAGCGACGAGTTGCCGCTGAACTGGTTGTAGGCCAGCATCAGCCCCATGGCATAGCACGTGCCGCCCATCGCCCGCGGCACTTCCAGATTGTTAGAGTCATACGGCGTCACGGTCGCGGCGGAATTGCCGAGCGTCGCCGGCGGATACCAAAGGCACTCGTTCAGATTCGTGAAGTTCTGGCCCAGGGCGACGCGCGGGCGGTTGAATCGCGCGGCGCTGGTGTCGTTGGCTCCGGTCAGCGGCGTGCTGAACATGATCACCGAATAGTAATCGTTGGGATGATTGTTCTTGGCGTCGTTCAGCGCGCGCCTGGATGCCCAGCTTGCACTCGTACATGGGCGACTCGTGGCACGTGCCCGGCCACCAGCAATAGCGCGAGGCGTCGTTGCCGTAGCCGGTGTACCAGAGGTTGTAATTGCCCAGGAAATCGACCATCGTCATCGGCCCGAACCAGAAACTGCGTGATCGGCCGCTGAGGGTTGTCGCCGTAGTGCATGTACGGCTTGGGACTGCCGGAGAGGCTGCTGAGCGCGGTGATCTTCACAGTACCCCAAGAGAAGTCGTTGCCGTAGCCGGTGTTGCCCGATATTGCCGTTGTTGATGATGATGTAGGAGCTGGAGCTGACCTGCATCACGCCCAACACGTAGTCGATGTAGTCCTTCCAGAACCGCTGGTTGAGATCGGCGGGCGGCCAAATCGAAGTGTCGATCGTGCTGGGGATGGAACTGTAGTAGACGATTCGGCCCGATTGCAACTGCGACGGGAAGACGCTTGGCCCGACGCTCTTGATGAAGCTCAGAATAGCAGCGTAGTCGATCGAGTAACCGCTGCCGCCGACTGTGACCGAGGGTGTTTTGAGGTTGCCGCTACTGTCCCACATTTGCGAATTGTCCGCCTTGGCAGTGGGAAAATTGAAATAGACAGTGCGCCAGTCGTTCGTCGGATCGGGTGGCCAGAGGTAAAACGTCTTGCCCCAATAGCCGGGACCTTGCGTATAACCTTGGAAGGCGGTGCCCGACGTCATGCTGTAGCCCTTGTAGCCCTGGGTCTCGAACGTCGCATCGTAGGTTGAGTTCGTGGGGCTGGCGATGTTGAGTGCCTGCGCGACGGTCTGGGCATACGACGTGCCTGCGCCCTTGTTAGTCTTGGGAGGCACGTCGCCGCCCGGAGTGGAGGCATAACTCGATGGAGCCGCGGTGAAGGCAGGCGTCCCGCCGGAGTTCACATAAAAATCCGCTGCGATCGGCGGACGACCGTCGGATGTGGTCGTGGTAATGTTCGCGTCACCGTAAGGCGAAGTCGCGCTTGCGGCAGGCATGCCCGTCGCACCGCTGCCAGCGGAATAATGGCCAAAAGTTGGCACAACCGTATCCTGGTTATTGCACGAGCGACTGCCGTAATACGGCGTGCCGAATAGGCTCCCGAAACGCATCGAGCCCGAGTAGTCGAGAATGAAACAGACGTCGCGGGCGCGATGCGCCGCGGTGGCCGTGGCCTGGAAGTTGGGCAGGCTGAAGTTGAACAGCTTGCTAAAGCCCATGCTGCCGGTCACATTCGCGGTCACAATCGCCTGCACCATGTTCCAATTGCCGGAACCGCCCGGAAAGTTGCCCTCGAACTGCTGGCTGGATTGGTTGTAGCTGTAACGGCCGACATTGAGCGTGAGTTGCGAAGTGTTCAGCGACTTGCCGAGGACCTCATTATTGGTGAGCGCCGTTTGCGCGGCCGGAGCGACGCCGGCATAGTTGTTGTTATTCGCAATGTCGCCGTTCAACGCTCGGCAGCCGGCGAGAGCGGTAGCGTCGGCCGCGTCGCGGAGTTGCGTCTGGGAGACCGTCATCATGCCCACGTCGATGGCAAAGGCCATGAAGCCGACAATCGGGATCAGTCCGACGACAAATAGCACGAGCACCGTGCCGCGCCGCGCGCGGTGCGAGTTCCCTGATCTTCGTCGTTGTTGGGCTGGTTTCATGCGAGATGTGCTTCGCTTTAGTAGGGCAATTGCGTGTTGACAACAACCAGCGCGTCGTTGGCCGAAAGCCAATCGACGTTTTCCTGCAATTGGGTAACGCCGGAAAGCGACGTGGTAAACAGCTTCAGGCTGTCAAACGCCGCGCCCGGCGGAATGGTCACAGTCACGCGGAAATGGTCCAGCGGCAAGGCATTGCCCGGATCGGTCCACGTGTCGCTGCTCAGGTTCGTCACGCTGATGACCGCGCCGTTGACGGCGGTGGCCGGCATTCCGGCTGACGTCAAGTAATTCTGCACGGCGGTTTGCACGGCGGCGACGGTGACAGGAGTGCCGTTGTTGACGCCGCCCGCCGCCACGCGCGCCTTCGCGGGCGGCATCCTTGACGATCCGCGACATCTGGGCGATGCGGCCGACCTCCCACATGCCGAGCATCATGGCCACAATCACCGGCAGGCAGACTGCGGCCTCGACGGCCACTGCGCCGCTTCGCGACGTTGCTCGCGACCGGCGCTGCAAGGCGGTCGGGCAAAGTGCGGGATTCATGATATTGGGCGAGCTAGGCATCGCGGCGATCGCAACAGTCGTTGGTTGTTTCGTGTGATCCTTGGTTTCAATAAATTTCGATGCTCTTCACCACGTCGCCGCCGGAAGCGTGCGATGCGTAGAGACATCGATCCGCGCCTTCGAACAAGTCGCGGGGCGGAAAATTCTTGGGCAATTGAGCGAGCGAGGCCACGCCGATATCGAGCTTCAGCAAGTCCTTCTGCTCGATGCCGGCGGTGGCTGACAGATTACGGACGGCGCGGATCAAATCGTTGCCCAATTCCACGGCCTGCACCCGCTCGGCGGCGGGCAGGATCAAGGCAAAGCCGAACTCGGCATGGGGCAGGCTAATCATTCCGGGATAGTTGAGTTGGGCGCAGACCTTGCTCAACATTCGCCGCAGCGATGCCAGCTCCTGCGGGCCGCCCGATGCCAGCCTTTCTTCGCCACACGAAAGGTTGACCAGCAGCAGGCTCAGCGGCCGCCGCGTCGATCGGCATACCGACACGACGCTCGTCAGGCGGTCAAAGAGATTCGGCGCGGCTGCGGACGCTCGGGACATTGCGGGCGCACGTTGCGTGGCCGTCCCGCTGGCTGATGGCGACCTGGCCGACGTTCCCGCCGGCGCCGCCGCGGCGGTCGGCTCCAATTCGAGCGGTCGATTACAAACGTCGGCCAATGCGTCGGAAAGCGAGTCCAACTCGCTCAAGATCCAGTCCTCGTCGACTTCGGTGTCTTCGGGAACGCGGCTGCGAAGCAGATCTTCGGCGGCTTGCGTGGTCACTTGCGTCAACTGGCGCTGGGCTTCAGCCAGCACGTCGCGGTACTCGAGTCCGTCGGGCAGGGCCAGCGAAAAGATATCCGCTAGTTCATTGACCTTCGTTTCGACCTCCAGCACGAGCGGCTCCAACTGATGATCGAGAACGTGGCAGTATCCGCGCGCGGCGGCCAACAGTTCCGTCAGTGCCGAGGACTGCCCGTCGGCAAACAGCCGCGCGAAAAGTTCGCTCAAGTGGACAATCTGCGGCAGCGCCGAATGTTTCTCGCGGTCGGGCGATTCAACCGTCATGGCCTCGCAAAGCGTTTCGGGCAGATTCCATTGCCGCAACAATCGCTCCGAAAGCTCCGTGTGCGCAAAACCCAGCGCCCGCTGCTCCATCGCGCAAAGGTCCATATGGTGGGTTACGGCTCGATCGAGCAAGCGGGCATAAGGCTGGCCGAGCTGCTGGAAGAGCAGCAGCGCGCCGAGGTCCTGGAACAATCCGGCCAGGAACGCGTCGTCGCCCGGAATGCGCCACAAGCGCTGGCTCAAAACGCGGCCGGCGACCGCCTTGGTGAGCGTGTGCTTCCAGTACCATAGGAGCGTCTTCGACTCGACATCCAGAAACAGCCCGCTCGGCAAACTGAATCCCAGGACCAAGAGCTTGAGCGGTTTGATGCCGAGCATCGGTATCGCCTGGCCCAAATCCGAAACCTCGCGGCTCAGTCCGAAGAGCGAACTGTTGACGACTCGCAGCACGCGGCTGGCGATGGCCGGATCGTTCTCGATACATTCCTTCAGCGCGGGTGTCCACGTGCGGATCGCGCGTGAGTTGCAGAACCTGCATCGCCACGCCCGGCAGGCTATAGAGCTGGCCCGAACGGACCGAGAGCTGGTCCAGCAGCGATTCCGTTTCAGTCATGGCGAAGATGCTTTGCGCGTGGGATGTGCGGATGGTCTAGCGCATTCGCAGACCTACCAGAAAGCCTAGCTTACGCGTGGCGCAAAACCGGGAATTATCGTCGTGCAGGTTTTGCCGCCTGTGGAAGAGGAACCGGGCCTTGAGGCAAAGTGGAATTGCCGGACACTTCCGGTACGGCCACACACCCCACCGATAGGGAGGGGTATTTCACGAGTGCCTCATGGGCAAAGGAGTCGCTAATCAATGGGCAATCTAGGCGCCTGACTCAAGGTGCAAACCACCGCCCGTCCCTCGCAAGGGCTGCGGAGTGTACCGGTTTGATCAGAAGACGCGCGTGATAAGTGCGCTACTTGCGATGCCGAATTTTGGCCCGCATACGGCGCTTTTTGCGGCCGAGTTTTCGCCGGCCTTTTCCTGTTTTCTTGACTCCCACGCGTTACTCCATCACTAGATAATCACTGCCAAACCGAAAGAATGACTTCGCCCGCTGCTAGGCCCTAGAACCTCGCGCCGACAAGTCGTGCCGTAATATAGCAGATCGTTGAATGGGTCGGCAAGAGGGGGCAATTTAGCGTCTTGCCCTGCTCCGCGGCGTTTTTTCTTCCATTCGCGGTCTTCCGGCGGCATCCCCGCCGGTACTAGAGGCCTAAACATCACGTCTACTTACTGAAATGTATAAACAGCAAATCGTCGTCCTGAATCACATATCCCTTCGGCTCCTGCCGAACTAGGTGGTTAGCCTTCAGTTCGCGCTCGCTGCCTAGCCGCATCAAATCACGGTAATCGAAGATTTCGGCGCGGATGAAGCCCTTGGCCAGGTCGGTGTGGATCGAGGCCGCGGCGTCCAGGGCCGTGCCGCCGGCTTGCAAGAGCCAGGTGCGGACTTCCTTCTCGCCCGCGGTTAGAAAGAGCCGCTGGCCGGAGGTCGTCATCATGAGGCGGATCAGCCCATCGCGGTCGGCGCCTCCAACTCCCATTTCCTTCTGGAACTCGGCCCGATCTTCGGGGCTCATTCTGGCGAGCTCGAGTTCCAGTCCGGCGGGAATAGCAACAACGGGCGTTTCCGGCGTGGCGAGCGATGTGAATCGCTCCGGCTTGGCTTCGTCGTCGGCCGTGTTGAAGAACACTACGCGGGGCTTCTCGCCGAAAAGGCGGAACGAGCGGGTGACACGGAGCTGATCGTCGGTCATCTCGCTTTCACGCATCGGCTTACCCTTTTCCAACGCGGCGAGCACGGTCTTCAGCGTGGCATCCTCGTGTTCCAGCGTCTCGCGCTCCTGCTTGGGAACGGGTTTGCGGAGCGATTCTGCCACGCGCGTCAGTCGATTGGTGACGAGCTCCATGTCTGCCAGAATCAAGTCGGCGTCGAAGGCTTCCAGATCTGATTTTGAATCGCTGCCGCTATAGGCATCGACCACAAACACCAGGCAAGCCGCCTCGCGGATGAGCGCCAGCCGGGCGGCGCTGCCTTCATGGGTGCGGCTGAGGCCGGGCGTATCGACGATCTCCAGTGAGGCCATTGACACCTTTTTCGGTTTGTAAATGCCGCAAAGCCCCTCGACGCGCGGCTCGGGGATGACGGCCATTGCGCTTTGCGCCGTGTGGCCCAAGGCCGGGTCGGGCTTCTGGCCCGTAAGCCACTCGAAGACCGTGCTCTTGCCCGATCCTTGATATCCCACCAATCCGATTTTCATGCGTTGACTTCCTTCAATTCCTCAAGTGCCATCTGAATACTAAGTAACACGTCCGCGGGCAGCTCCTGCCGGCCGAAACGGACGCTGTAAAATGCCTCGGCCACCTGCACCGCCCGGTCGGAAAGCTCGGGACGGCCGCTGGTGCGAGCCAACCGCGCGCCGGCGGTCCGGGCAAACTCGCGCGGCGTCTCTCCGACGCGGCGAAGCAGCCCCAACTGGGCCGCAAGCTGCTCGAAACGGTGATAGAACTCGACCGACGCCCGCACTTGGGACGATCGCGCCCCGCCCCGGCCGAAGAGCCGCCGCCAGGCCCACATGGCAAGGCGTGTGACCAACCAGCCAGCAAGCGCGAGCCCGCCCGCGATGATGATCAAAAGCACCGCGCCAAGCAGCTTCCCCATGATACCGCTTTGCATCAGTCGGGCCAAGCCATGCCAGGCGCTGGAAAACAACTCTCGCCATGCCCTCCAACTGAAAAGCTTACTCGCGGTTTCGCGCACGAAGCGGCGAAGCGGCTCATAAATCGATTTTTGCTGCTTCGTTCGGTCCATGTCGGCGATGTAGCGCTCCCAGTAGTGCTGCAAGGCGTGAAATCGAGCACCCCACTCGCCGAATGTCGTGCTATTGGCGGCCGTGCTGCCCAGATCGTCGCCGGGCGTTCCGTCCAGCCGGAGCCAACCGCCGTAGGTCCAACGCCGCGGATTTTGGCTTCGTAGCGACTGGGGAACTTTGGTCGGATCGAGGAACGCCTCGACCCAGGCGTGGGCGTGCAACTGGCGGACCTGGAAGCATTGCTCCTGCGGGTCCCATTCGTCGCAGCGGTAGCCCATGACGACCCGCGAGGGAATCCCTTGGCTGCGGAGCATCAAGGCCAGCGCCGTGGCGAAATACTCGCAATGCCCGCGCGGGTTGTTCGACACGAAATCTTCGATGGCATCGATCGAATCATCGCGCTCCGCGGGCTGAAGCGAATAGTGAAACTGGCCGGAGGAAGAAAGCTGTTGTTCGTAATGTCGGGCGATCTCGTAGTGCTGATCGGGCCTCAAGCCGGCGCCACTTCTCCATTTCGCGGCAAGCGCCGTAAGCCGCGGCAGCGTCGAGCCGTCGCCAGGCAGTTGCAACAACATGGGGCGATCTTCCACGCAGCGCGCCGGCACTAAATCGACCTGGCGGCCATCGACCAATCCGCTCGTCTTCGTCTCATAGGTAAACTCGCCTGGCGGGATCGGGCTGTCGTCCACGCCGTTCAAACTGAAGCCAACCTTGCGGAACAGCCGCTCGCTCTGCGGCTCGTACTGTAGCTGACCGAGATTAACACGGTCGATCAGCGGCCAAATAAAAAACAGGTCGGTACGCTCAAAATTCGGCTCGACCGTCGTCTTCTGCAGGACGGGACTGCCGATCCTCAAGGCTTCGTTGTTTTCGCTGGCTGGCGGTCCTCCGCCGTCAATCGATTGATCATCGAGCTCCTTGGTGACAATCTGGCCCTCTTTATAGGCCGCCGGCGAAAGGCGGTGCCATTGATTGCCCGAATACCAGTTAACCGCAGTCCCGCGAATATAAATTTCACCGCTTTGCAGTTGGTACGGCTGCCGCGTGGATGGGTCCAAGAGGCGAACGCGCATGACTTCCTCGCGGCTTTCGATCATGGCGCCCAATCCACCCAACTGAATAGCGTCGTTGAAACCGACAACCGAAATCTTTCGATTGGTGTCGCCGCGGAAGGAAGGAATCCGCGGCCGCGGCGCGGCATAAAAAATGACCGTCGCGAGCAACAGACCGCCGGCGATGATCAGCGACAGTCGCCCGAAAAACTCGGGCACGATTCCTGCCCTCTCGCCGCCGGGAGAGACGCTCGTAAACTCAGACTCGGCTACGGAAAACGGCCAGCGGGCGGGCGAATCGCTTCCATCTTGCTCCAGGCGCTGCCTTTTAATGCGCGAGACGAACTGGCCGCGGCGCCGCTGTGCGTAAAGAGACAACAACGACAGTGCAAACAGCCCAACGATTGAATAGAGAACCAGGATGCCGCCGAAGTCCGCCCCGCGGCTATAGCGTGCCGCCACGACCACTTGCAGCAAGCTCATGACAGTGAGCCAGCCAAAGATTCTGGCGTCCTTATCTTGAAACAGCAGCACGCATTGCAAAAAGATGAGAAGATTGGTGACACTATCCAATTGCCAGGTGGCACTGTGGCCCGCAAATATCCGCCCGTCCCACGTGACCAAATATCGGATCAGGAATACGCCCAGCGCGCACCACATCAAGAAAGATCCTACACTCCGATTCAAACGAAATATGCCGAAAAAGTCCGTAACGACTAACGAGGATATGACGGCCATCCACAGCCCCAGCGCAAGCCACGTATGCTGTGCGCCCATTGAATAGAGGATCGCGCCCAGCGCGGTTAACGCGGCCGTCGCGATCGATAGCAGGTTCTGAGGTCCACGGGATGCTGCAGGTTCTAAGTTTTTAGTTTAGCGAATTGCAATTCAAAATCTCAAATCTCAGATTTGAAATCCCGAATCTGACAACGCAGTTTTCGTCAGGGCACAAAATACCGCGCCAGATTCTCGTTCGACGTATCGACGACACGTAATCCATTTCCTCCCAGCCGCCGCGCCACTTCGCCGGGCAAGCGGCCCGCGTATTCGGCAATCGACAAATCCAACGGCCGCGTGCTGATCAGTACGACTTCCGTGCCCGCTTCAACTCCGGCCGCGGCAAGTTGAAGCAGTTCCGGCACGCGTTCTCGGTTGCGGGCGTCGATTAGCGTCAGCCGTTCCATGATGTCTTGCAAGAGTGCGGCCGAACCCCGTCCGCCCGTTAGCCTTGGCTCGGGATCCGCGGCGACAAGGAAAACATCGCTGCTGCCCGTGCGACAAAGCTCGGCAGCCAACGTGGCGGCAAAACTTACCGCCAGCTCGATGTTTTCCAAATGGCGAGCGTTGATTTCGGCCGGCCGCCAAAGGTCAAGCACGATCGCCGCGTCGCGGCTGTGCGGCTGCTCGAATTGCCGCACCATGACTTCACCGGTTCGGGCGGTCGTCCGCCAATGGACCCAGCGACGGCTATCGCCGCGCTGCCAGGGCCGCAGACCGTAAAAATCGCCGTCGATGCCCGGCCGGTGCTCGCGGCGCTCGTTTCCGGCGAACGAATCGTTCCGCAGCGCCCGCCAGGTCTTCGTAAGCCGGCCGAGCCGCGGCAGAACCGTCAGCGTGGCCGATGTGCCGCAGGCGAACGAATAGCGAAACAAGCCGAAGGGAAAGCACGTCGAAACTCGCATCGGGCCGACCTGGTATTGCCCTCGTTGCGTGAGCCGGCCGCGATAATCGCCGTTCACGGTCTGCCGCGCGGGAACATAAGGAAAGAGCACGCTGGGCCGGTTGATCGCTCCGTTTCGCTTACCGGCACGGCCGTTTCCCAACCGGCTGATCTTGTCTTCCAGAGCCAGAATCCAGCCGCCCAGCCGCCGTCGCGTGTTCACTATCGCCACGTGGACCACCAGAAGATCGCCCGCACAAACGGCCCGCGGCAGCCGACGCTCGACGACCAGCCCGCGGAGGCTGTGTTTCGCCAGATGGTGGCTAAGCAATAGCGGACAGGCCAACATGCCGCCGAGGATCAAGAGCAGGTTGACGTCATTGATCAGTGCGCCGAAGAATACAGCGACAAATATGAAAAGATATTGCCAACCCTCCCGTGTGAATGCCATGCGGCGTCGTGGCGTCATGTTGTCTCCAATGTATCCGGCACACTCCGTGTGCCGCCTGCCAACCGCACACGGAGTGTGCCGGATACAATCACCCGGGCACGGGCACCTCCTCGACCAGCCGTTCGACGAGCGACTCTACCGCCTGCCTCTGGCCGCCGTGCAAATAGCCCTTGGGGATCACGCGATGTGCCAGCACGGGCACGGCGAGCGTCTTGATGTCGTCTGGCACAACAAACTCGCGGCCAGCGATCAGGGCTGCCGCCTGAGCCGCCCTATATAAGGCCAATGCGCCCCGCGTGCTGGCCCCTACGTGCAACTCCTCGCATTTTCGCGTGGCGAGCACGATTTCCAGCAAATAGCCGTTCAGGGCCGCATCAACCGCCACCTTGCGAACGGCTTCCTGAAGATCAATCACGTCACGGCCGTCGATTGCGGCCTGCAAGGAGTCGACCGGCTCACCGTCGCGGTGGCTCGACAGTACCTGCAGCTCCACTTCCGGCGACGGATAGCCCATCGGAATCCGCAGCAAGAAGCGGTCAAGCTGGCTTTCTGGCAGCGGATACGTGCCCTCAAATTCGACCGGGTTCTGCGTGGCGATCACCATGAAGGGCCGCGGCAAGGGATGCGAATGGCCATCGACGGAAACCTGCCGTTCGCTCATCGCCTCCAGCAGGGCGCTTTGCGTCCGCGGCGTCGCCCGATTGATCTCGTCGGCCAGCACGACATTGGCAAATATCGGCCCGGCATTAAACTCGAACTGCCGCGATTCGGCGCTATAGATGCTGCTGCCGGTAATGTCGCCCGGCAGCAGGTCGGGCGTAAACTGGATGCGGCGGAATTCGCTGGCCACGCTCCGGGCGACCGCCTTGCCGACGAGCGTTTTACCGACTCCCGGCACGTCTTCCAGCAGGATGTGCTCGCCGGCCAGCAGGGCGACGACCGTCAGCCGCACGACCTCGGTCTGGCCGAGGACGACGCGGCTGATATTTTCGCGCAGTTTGGCGATGAGCGGTTGGGGTGGATTCATTGTGCCTCTGTTCCGTAGCTAGATTCCATTCTACTCGTTCGAGCCGCCTTTTGCTTGCTCGGCGCCCTTCCTGGCGGACTTGTCCAACCGCGCCTGGATGGCGTCGATTCTCTGTTGGATCCCAGGAAGCCCTGGACGAAGCTGTTTGACCTTTTCGTAATCCTGTTTTGCATGAACCAAGTCGTTCTTGCGCAGATAAGCTTCCGCGCGATAACTATAAAGGTACGGACTCGACGAATTGAGTTTTATTGATGCATTGAGAAACGCGACGGCATCATCGTCGCGGTTCAGTTCGAAGCACTTTTGAAGGAGCGCGTATTGCGCACGGATGGTATCCATCGAATTGGCATCGATCGCGACCATTTCCCCGATGCACTTTGTCGCCTTCTCGAGTTCCTCTTGTTTTTCGTAAATCTCTGCGCGGCCTGCCCAGCGCCGAGAAACTTTTTGTCGTATTTCAAGGCCGTGGCGTTCTCTTCAAGGGCGTTGTCTAAATCGCCTTTTTTCAAGTAGGCGTTAGCAAGATTGTTATGGTCGGATGCGCGGCCTGGCCGTACCGCCAATCCCGACTTGTGCGCCGCAATTGCCTCGTCGAGCTTACCCTGTTCTGCCAAAACAATGCCCAGATTGTTGTAGGCATCCGCATATCCCTTGCTGATATCGAGGGCTTTGCGGAAATACTTTTCCGCCTTTGCCGCGTTGTGTGCCTTGCCTTGCCGCGCAAATATACGCCGAAGTTGTTGTTTCCAAAGTCGTAGTCGGGCTTGATTTCAACGGCCCGCTTGAAGTAAGTGGCCGAATAGTCGAATAGCAGTTGCCCTTTGCTAGCCCGGTCGAGCTTCCTAGCGGCCAAGCGAAACATGTCCATTGAACCCTCGACTTGCAAGATCGGTGGCGCATCGCCGAGTTTAATGGGAGGAGCATCAAAATAGACCGATGCACGGTTGAAGAGGGCTTCAGCAGTTTTATCGTCGGCGCCAAACACAGCCCTGGCATAGGAGTCGTAGGCAATTCCGACTTCGTTGTTGGCCTTGTGCGATTTCGGTTCCAGCCGAAGGGCTTCTTTGGCGTCGAGCATCGCCTTTTCATACTCGCCCTTGTAGTCATAGGACTGGGAGCGATCGATAAATGCACCCGCGCACTTCGGGTCGATGCGAATGGCTTCAGAATAATCCGCGATGGCCTTGTCATACTCGCGGCGGTCGAAGAAGAGCCAACCCCGGTGGATGTGAATAGCCGTCGATCTTGCATTTAGACTGATGGCCTCGTTTGAATCGGCCATCGCTTGTTTGAAGTCGTGTTTTCTCGAATAGGCAACCCCGCGGAAGCTGTATGCCAACGCGAATTTCGGGTCGAGACGGATGGCTTCGTTGTACTTGCTGATGGCGCTGTCAAAGTCTCCGGTCTCAGCAGCCGCCTCTCCCTTCGCCTCCGCGTCTTTGGCCGCTTGCGGCGGTTCGGCGCACACGGTTACAGTCCCGATCAACATCGATACCGCAGCGATAACGCGGACGAAAACGCGGCGCATCTCAATAGCTCCGTTGATAGTTTGCCGGCGGACTAATGGCGACCCGCCCAATCGTTGTCATGCAGAGCGGTGGCACGTCGCTCAATGCCTCCATTGTACTAAGGTATTGGCGGCAGCGAAAAGTAGGGCAGGATCGCGGGAAAACTGGACCGGCGTTGCGTTTTCACGACGCCCGATGCTGATTCGCAACGCTGGTGGCTGCCAAAACGCGGCAAGCCTTGCTTTTCAGCGAACTAAACTTGCATTGCTACACAATCCCGGGCGAAACGCCAACCGGCACGGGCCTTGCGAGATGGTGGGTCTGCGATCCGCTTGACCACACCCTATAGCCACATGCTCGAAGTTCACGAAATCAACCAACTCGAAGACTTGAGCCAATTCCGCGCGGCTTGGCGGCAATTGCTGGCAGTGACCGACGGCGCCACGTTCTTCCATAGCCTCGAATGGCTGGAATGCTACTGGAAGTATTTCGGCGCCGGGCAACGATTGCGGGTTTTGGTCGCCCTCAACGACGGCCGGCCTATCGGCATCTTGCCGTTGGTCGTGCGGACGGAAACGACCCGCGTCGGCCGGGTACGCGTACTCACCTATCCCCTGCACGACTGGGCGAGCTTCTTTGGCCCGATCGGACCTGACCCGAGCGCGATCCTGACCGCCGGCTTGCGGCACGTCCGCCACACACCGCGTGATTGGGATGTTTTGGATCTCCGCTGGATTGACGCCGACGGAGGCGACTTCGGCCAAACCGAGCGGGCCATGTCCGAAACAGGCTTCCCGCCGTGCCGGCAAAAATGGGACGTCACGTCGCTGATCGAGCTGCCCGATTCGTGGCAGGAGTATTGGTTGAGCAGATCGTCCAAATTCCGCAGGAACATCGACCGCCTCCAGCGGCGGATCGCTGAACACGGAAAAATCGGGTTTGTTCGTTGGCGCGACGTGGGGCAGGTTTCCAACCTGCCGGAAGAGCGGCAGATTGGCAATCTGCCCCACGATCTCTACGACACGTGTGTCTCGCTTGCCGCCCGAAGTTGGCAAGGCGATCACGGCGACGAGACGAGCCTCTGCCACGGCGAGTTCGGTCGATGCTTCCGCGCCGCCCATGCCGCCGCGGCGGACCTCGGCGCGGCGGACATCTGCCTGCTCTACGTCGATGGACAAGCGGCGGCATTCATCTACACCTATTGCTGGAACGGGAGTATCTATGCGCTGCGCAAGGGCTTCGATCCGCGCTTTGCCGCGCTTTCACCTGGGTTAGTCTTGCAAAAACTGATGCTCGAGGACGGGCACGGCCGCGGCGACCGCCTCTACGACTTTGGCACGGGCGATCAACATAGCAAGACACATTGGCGAACGAGCGTTCGCGCCATTTATCGCTTCACGCACTTCCCCGCCACGGTCCTTCGCGCCCAATTGTTGTGGTGGAATCGCTGGCTCCGCCGGCAGTTTCGCGGCGAGCGCGATGTTGCCTGCTCCTCCTGATCTCTCATTCAGCGAGTTGTCACCGCTTTACGACGTAATCTGTAGCGGTAGGCGCGGCTGTTCCATCTGTGCCACACAACTTCGACTTGAGACTTTTCTTTACTGCGCGTGTCGCCCGCCTTGCATTCATCGCCTTAACTTCTTGCATCGCAAGAACTATCGTCGCTCATAAAGTTCTCACAAATCGCCCGACCTACGTGAACATTGCAGTTTTGAAGGGAGAAGTCCTGTCCCCAAATTGCCGATAGCTTAAACTGGCGGCATTCATCCTATCTTACCTTTTCTGCGCGGACGTGCTTCAACCGGGCACACTGCGCAATTAGCCAAGGAGCAATGAATCATAAATGTTGACTCGTCTTCAACAGATCAACAACGTCGAAGATCTTCGGAACTACGTCAACGCCACCCTTTGCAATCAATATCAACTACTGTTCGGCGCGTTTCCACTGACGGAACGGGTCCTGCGGCGAGGCGACAAGCCCTGCGGGATCTATTTCTGTCTGCATGGGCCCCGCGCTACCCGCTTTTCGGCCATTTGGGAAACGGATCGCAACAAGATCCTTTTCTATGGCTCGGGCGGGGAACGGTTCCAAACCACACAGTTGACCGAAAGTCCCGAAATCCAACCCTTTACATCCAACTAAACGACACCGCGGCGAGGAATAAGCAGATCGGGCCTGGCCGCAAATAAACGAGAAAAACCGATCCGCCGCACTTGACGCGACGGCAAAATAATATACATTTGTACAGATACTAATCGACAAGGAGGTCCATGATGCTGGTGTTGTCACGCAGGGAAAGTCAGCGTATCCGACTGGGCGAATCGATCGTCCTAACCATTGTGCGAGTGAATGGCGACCGAGTCCGGGTCGGCATCGAAGCGCCGCCCGAAGTCCGTGTTCGGCGGGCCGAGTTGGAGCCGGAAGTCCGGGCGGAAGACGAACCTCGCAAGGCTGCCGGCTGATTTCAAATTAAAAAACGCTCGAAGACGAAAGTCTTCGAGCGTAAGTTTTTTGAACGATCAATCTGGCGAATCGGTGCTAAACGCGAGGGTTCTTGCTCCCATTTAGTCCGCCCTTGGTCATTCCCCCGCTTGTGAGACCGCTATAGTCATTTCGGTCTTCGTTGTGCCACAAGGGAAGTCCGCGCATTACGCGCTCCGCGAGCATGTCGATCTTCGCCTTCGAGCCGGCGGGCGCATCAGTGCGGCGGAATTCCGGGCTTTCATCAGCCGGGATAAAATCCTCGTCGTGGCCGCATTCCAAAATCGCTTCAAAAACGTTACGCGTCATCATAATAAATACACTCCAAAACCCGTTTCTTGTCTCGCCAGCCGGAATGGCATCGCCATTCACTCCGGAACCGGTGGCTGGCCGTCGACCCCCACGGCATAAGGGATCATACTGGGGCGTGCATCAACCCCATATAGCGGGATATACCGCAATCCTTAAACAGTTAATTGTACACAGAGTAGTTTATTTGTCAAGCGCTAGGGAAGGATTCTTGCCTCGTTAAACCGCACACTTTTTGCACTTTCACAGCTCTTTAAATGAGCAAACTCGGATGAGTTTAGCGATCAGGCACTACACTCGTCGTGGCGTCGATAATAGTTAGTTCCGCTTTCAAGGTTTGTTACCGCAACGTTCGGCGTCTTTCGCGCGGCTTAAGCATTGCGCAAGACACGAGGTCGCACGACGGCCATGCCAAGCAGAGTGGACAAGGCCAATCCGCCGCCGAAAAGCAGGCCGCGACGCCAAGGAAGCTGATAGCTGACATTAAAGCAGGTCACTCCCGACGGAACTTGAACTTCGAGGCGTCCCCAGCTGTCCGCCGACGTGTGCAAGGTTTTTCCATCGGCTGTAGCCCGGACCCACGGCCGCATGGCGAGGTTGACGACAATTTTTTTCTCGCCGTCGCCAGGCGATTCCACCTCGGCCCCCCAGCCGTGGAAGCGAATCGGCAGCGGAAGGTCTGGCTTTGCCGTATCGAATGCCATCGAGCTCGCACCCGTCAACTCGTAAAGCCGCGCATCGTCGCGCTGGACAATGAGCTTAGACGCTGACATGACCCGCTCCTCGCCGCTGGTCGGCCCTTCCTCCATAAAATCGAAGCACCAATCCTTTTTCCGGACTTGCTGCCAGAAATCGCGCTCTGGCCAATAGTGATCGGGATTGGCCGCCAGGATCCAGCGCACGCCGAAGGCGCGGGCAGTCGCAATTGGATCGCGGTCGAAGCGGGCTTGAATGGCCGATGATTCTGGACGACGTTCGATGATCGGATCGTAGCCGGCGAAGGCCCATGCCCCGTACGCCGACGGCAAACTATGCGGAAGCAAGTTGGCGTATCCCGACTGCCCGGAACGCCAAGGGCCGTACCACATCACTCGCCCACTTTGCGAGCTCTCACTTGGCAATACCTGCCGTGCGATCTCCGGCGGGAGCGGCGGATAGGGGCGATCGCCATAGCACCACAAACTGTTTCGGGCCAGCGACACGTGAAAGAGCATCAGCACCGTCGTGACCGCGGCGATCGCGTATTCCCATTTGTGTGGAGCAGATTGGCAATCTGCCCCACGGCGACGACGTGCGCTCCCGCGCAATAAACCCTCAATGAACTGCCCGCCGATAACCAAACAAAAGAAAACGAAAAACGGCAGCAGCCGATGCGGATGGTGGTTCACTGCCCGCATTACCGGCAACCTCCCAAGCTGTGACCACAAGAGTCCCGCCGAACCGAGTCCGAGCCAGAGTGAAACCGCGGCGGCGACCGCCCAGGGGTTCGCGGCAAGCCAGTGTCGACTGCATCGGTAGGCCAGCAAGGCCCCGAGTACAATGTATCCGGCTGCCATGAGGATCGTTCCGGCGTAGTACGACTCGGTTTGCAGCTCCTTGTCGCAATTCGCGGGAACCCCCATAAAGCCTTCGGCGTGAGTGAACGGGAACGGCGCGACGGTGGCCATGAGCCCTTGTTCGAATCCCATGCCGAAATTGGCTGTCTTATCTTCCATACCGCGCGTGATTTCAAACTGCACGATGAGTGTCGGCAGAATTATGGAAACGCCCAACAAACCGGCTGCCGCCGGCCAGATTAACTGCCTCGGTGTAATTCGCCCAGCGACGACTGCCGTCACGGCGACCAGCGCCAGGAAGAACATGGCGTAAACCCAATACTGCGGAAACCCCATGTAGTAGAAGCCACCGATGGCCAGACCGCCGGCTAGCAGCCACCGCCAGCCGGCACGTCCATTGAGCCAGGCCTCCATCGAGCAGAACAAAAGCGGTAGCCAGACTACGAGCGTCAGCACCGCGTGCCATCCGCGGCCAACGACCAGGATATAGCCGGAGAGCACAAACGATATTCCCAATGCAAATGCTAGCGATGGCCGCAGGCCGGCCGTTCGTGCGGCCGCGTAGGATGCAACGTATCCGACTAGCAAGTGCATTGCCGCGAAAACATCCAGCGTCCAGTCCTCATTGCCCAGCAGCCATCGAGCGATTGCATACGACACTATCGTCGGCGGATAGAAGAGCGCGAAGATTCCCTTGCCCGCGTTCGGCATCCCCAAGTACTGGCACGGATCGAAGTCGGGGAACTCGCCTTGGCACATCGAGCGGCAGCCTTGCAGAACGCCCGGCAAGACATTAGCGAAGTTGTCATCCTGGACGAAGTAATAAGGTTGCATCCATTCAAGGATAGCCAAGGCCGCCGCGACGACAGCCAGGCCGGCGGCGATCCAGGTCCACGAGCCAACGTAGGATGGACCTCCGAGTCCGTCCCGCGAAGTTTGGACGGACTCGGAGGTCCATCCTACACCGCCAAGCGCCCGCAATACTCTCCCTTCAATCAGTACTGCCGCCTTTAATCGCAGCAACGCAAAAAACCCAACGACGATCGCGAGGACCGTTGTCAGTCCGACCGGGAATGCCTTGGCAATTAGGAACGGATCGACCAACTGCGCGAGCGGTGCATGTTGACCGCTGTCCCGAAACGAGCGGGCAAGATCGCCGGCCATTTCCGCATATTGGATGCACCAAACGATCGTTGCGATGAATCCGCTGATGACTAGGACGCGAGCCATACTGCGGCGGCGAAACGGTCCCCAACCATTGGACGAACGTGTCGCACCGAGTCGCCGTCCTAGAACTTGTTCCCTCGCCGGATTGAACTGCGATCATGCTATCCCCCGTCTACAAGTATTGCCCGCGTTTTGCACTACATTTGGCGCATTTTTCCGACGGACCTTGCCTTTTTGGGAGCAATTGCCGTATAACGGGGCGTCAGTTGCGGTGTGGCAAAACGAACCTTGCGGCTGGACAAGAAGGAAAACGAGCGTGTTGATCGGGATAATTCCTGCCGTAGCAATAATCGTCATCGTACTGATTGATGCCTTCGAGGTCGTGCTCCTGCCGCGGCGGGTGCGGCATGGCTTCCGGCTGGCGCGGCAGTTCTATCAAATATCGTGGATGGCGGGCCGCGCCGCCGCCGGGTTGCTTCCAGCCGGCCGCTGGCGAACCGGCTTCCTCAGCACTTTTGGCCCGCTCTCGCTATTTGTCCTGATAATCGCCTGGGCGGTGGGGCTTATTCTAGGATTCGCCTTGTTGCACTGGTCGCTCGGAGTGGCGATTTCGATTGCGGACGCCGGCTTCCCGACCTATCTCTATTTCAGCGGCACTACGTTCTTCACACTTGGCTACGGCGATCTTGTACCTACCGGCCCGGTGGGGCGGGCGCTGAGCGTGGCCGAGTCCGGAATGGGCTTTGTCTTCCTGGCGGCCGTGGTCGGCTATCTTCCGGTTCTATATCAAGCGTTTTCACGGCGCGAGATCACGATCGCGCTCATGGACGCCCGCGCCGGCTCGCCGCCTTGCGCCGGCGAATTCCTGCGGCGGCTGGCCGTGGGGAAACCGCCCGGCGGCGCCGGGCCGTTTCTGGCCGAGTGGGAGCGTTGGTCGGCCGATTTGCTGGAGAGCCATATCTCGTTTCCGGTATTGAGCTATTACCGTTCCCAGCATGAAAACCAGTCGTGGGTCGCGACGCTCACAATGGTACTGGACGCGTCCGCCGTGTTGGTAACTTGCGTTGACAGCCCGGACAGCTACCAGGCGCGGCTGACGTTCGCCATGGCGCGGCACGCGGCGGTCGACCTGGCACTGGTCTTCGGCTCTCAGCCGTTGCCGCCGCCCGATCGTTTGCCAAAGGCGGAGTTTTCCGGGATGCTCCTGCGGCTTCACGAGGCGGGCATGAATGTGCGCGATTGCGCGACGGCCATAGCGGCGCTGAAGGAACTCCGCGGCTTGTATGAGCCGGTGGTCAACGCGCTGGCGGCGCATTTCCTTCTATCGCTGCCGCCCTTCCAACTCGATACCCCGCCGGTCGACAATTGGCAAACTAGCCCCTGGATGGCGCGCTCGCCCGCCCTGGGCGATCTGCCGTCGGCAGGCAAAGGCGACGATCACTTTGATTGACGTGCGCGATAGATGAGGATCATATGATGCACTGGCTTCAGCGAGAATTATCGTTGCCGGCGATTTCGCAAGGCATCCACAAGATCACCGAACGAGTTGTGGAGGCGCTGCCTGAATTGGCTGAAGTCCGAACCGGACTGCTCAACGTCTTCATCATGCACACTTCGGCCAGTTTGACGATCAACGAAAACGCCGATCCGGACGTGCTTTACGACTTGAACCAGTCGCTCACCCGGCTCGCGCCCGAGGATGCACCTTATCGGCACACGGAAGAAGGCCCGGACGACATGCCGGCCCACGTCAAGGCGTCGCTGATGGGCTGTTCGCTCACGATCCCGATTCGCGACGGCCGGCTCTGCCTGGGCACCTGGCAAGGGATCTGCCTTTGCGAACACCGACTGCACGGAGGAAGAAGAAGGTTGGTTTTGACGGTGCAAGGGGAGTGAGGCAATCTATGTTCCGTGCGAATCCTACCATTTCCACGCTCGACCAAGCGTCTTTGCCTGCGTAGCAGTCAATTCACGCATCCCGCCACGGGCCAGTTCAAGCATCGCGGACAGCTCCTTCTCGCTGAACGTGGCCTCCTCGCCGGTGCCTTGCAGTTCGACGAAGCGGCCGGAGCCGGTCATTACGACGTTCATATCGACCTCGGCTGCTACGTCCTCCTCGTAGCAGAGATCAAGAAGCGGCTTGCCGCCTACGATTCCCACGCTCACCGCGGCAATGCTGTCGCGCAGACGGCCGCGCGCCGGCGGGAAGGTCCTTGACCACGGCCTGCAAGGCGTCGACCAGCGCGATGAATCCGCCAGTAATGCTTAGCGTTCGCGTGCCGCCGTCGGCCTCCAGCACATCGCAGTCAATCGTTACCGTCCGTTCGCCGATGGCAGAAAGGTCGATAATCGTACGAAGGCTGCGGCCGATGAGCCGCTGAATCTCCGTCGTGCGGCCGTCCATATTCGCGCCCCGCTCGCGGCGCTTGCGCGGGCTCGTGCTGCCGGGCAACATGCTATACTCAGCCGTCAGCCAGCCGCGGCCCTTTCCTTTCATCCAACCCGGTACTTCCGGTTCGACCGCGGCGCAGCAGAGGATCGTCGTGCGGCCGGCCTGGATCAGAACACTGCCCGGCGCGGAGCGAGTGTAGTGTCGTTTGACCTTGATCGGACGTAGTTCGTTGGCCTGGCGCTTGTCGGGACGCATATAACACCTCGTTCCCACGCTCCGCGTGGGAACGTGTTTGGCGGACGCTCCGCGTCCATGCGATTTACGTAAATGTGTTCACGGCGCCGCGGAGCGGCGAACAAGTGCGTTCCCCACGCGGAGCGTGGGAACGAGACGCTATTTCGAAATTCCCAGACTCGCTTGACGGTACACTCGCTCCGCCCGCGGCCTTCGTGCCCATCAGCCAGGCGAGGATGCCTTTCTGCACGTGCATGCGATTGCCGGCCTGCTGCACGACGACGCTCTGCGGGCCGTCGATCACTTCGTCGGTCACTTCCTCGCCGCGCCGCGCGGGCAAGCAGTGCATGAAGAACCGCGCCTTTCTGCGCCTGGGCCATGAGCGCTGCGTTCACCTGGTAGGGAGCGAAGGCGTCACGGCGCAACTCGCGCTCGGCCTCCTGACCCATGCTCGCCCAAACGTCCGTGTAAATCGCCACCGCATCGCACACGGCCTCGATCGGGTCGTCGGTAACCGTCAAATCCAGTTCAGGCGCTCGCATGCGAATCCAGTCCAGCGACGACTCGCTGAACTGATACGCCGGCGGCACCGCCATGATCAGCCGAATGCCCAGCTTGCCGCAGCCTATGGCGACATCGCGGGCGACGTTGTTCGCGTCGCCAATCCATGCCAGCGTGCGTCCCTTGAAACGCCCGCCGACAATCTCGCGGATCGTAAACAAGTCGGCCATTGCCTGGCAAGGATGGCTGAAGTCAGTCAGCCCGTTGATGACCGGACAATCGCTGTGTTTGGCCAATTCGACGGCCGTTGAATGGCGATTCGCGCGGACTACGATTACGTCGGCGTATTCGCCGAGCGTGCGGCCGAAATCGGCGATGCTCTCGCGGCGGCCGAATCCGGTGTCTTGCCCAAGGAAAAGCGAACTGCCGCCGAGGTGAACCATCGCCGCCTCAAAGCTCACCCGCGTCCGCAACGACGGCTTCTCGAAGAGCAACGCCAGCACGCGGCCGGGCAAGAGCGGCTCGCGCAGGCCCTTTCCGTACTTCGCCTTCAAGTCTTCGGTTATGGAGAAGATTCGCTCGATTTCAGCGGTCGACAGGTCGGCCAACGTCAGAAAGTGTCGCATGTTGTAAGATTACCCTCGGACTTCCCGTCGCCTGCGCCTTGATGACTTCGGCCAGGATGTCGCAGCCTTCGTGGGCCTGGTCTTCGCTGAGCGTCAAGGCCGGCAAGAGCCGCACGACTGTGCCGTGCGTGCAGTTGATGAGCAGCCGTCGCTCCATGCACGCCCGGACGATGTCGGTGCCGTCGATCGCCAATTCGATGCCGATCATCGCGCCGCGGACGCGGACCTCGCGGACCAGGTCGCATTGCTTCTGCAACTCGGTCAGCCGCTGCTCGAAAACCTCGCCCAGCCGCCGGGCTGCATCCAATAGGTTCTGGCTCTCGATCATTTCGATCGCCGCCAGACCGGCACGGGCGGCGATCGGGTTTCCGCCGAAGGTGGCCGCGTGCATGCCCGGCCGCAGGAAAGGCGCGATCTCCGTTTTGGCGAGCATCGCCGCACCGGCAATTCCGCCGCACAAGGCTTTGGAAAGCGTCATAATGTCCGGCGTAACATCGACAGACTGATAAGCGAACCAGTGTCCGGTCCGCCCGAAGCCGCTCTGCACTTCGTCGAAAACCAATAGCAGACCGTGCTCGTCGGCCAGCTTGCGAAGCCCGGCGAGGAAGCCGTCGGGCGGAATCCGCACGCCGCCTTCGCCCTGGATCGGCTCGATCATGATCGCGGCCGTCTCGTTGTCGATCAGCCGCGCCACGGCGTCGAGATCGCCGAACGGCGCATAAACGAAGCCCGGCCATGAGCGGCCCGAGGCCCTCGTGGTATTTGGGCTGCGCCGTCGCCGTGAGCGAGCCGAGCGTGCGGCCGTGGAAGCTGCCTTCGAAGGTGATGATCTTGTAGCGATGCTTCGGCATGCCGTGCAGGCGCACGAGCTTGATCGCCGCCTCGTTGGCCTCGGTGCCCGAGTTGCAGAAGAACGCCTGGCCGCCGAAGCTCCGCTCGGAAAGCGCCTCCGCCCAGCGGCCTTGAATCTCGGTGTGCCAGGTATTCGGCACATGGATCAGACGTGCCCAACTGATCGCGAACCGCCTCGACGACCGGCGCCGGGCAATGGCCCAACAGCCCGCATCCCCAGCCGGGAAACAGATCGAGATAGCGATTCCCTTCGGCGTCCCAAATGTACGATCCTTCGCCGTGCGTCAAGGCAACCGGATAGCGCGTGTAGTTGGGAATGACGTACTGCTGGAAGAGCTTTAGTACGTCGGGGGACGATAAAGTGTCGGAACTCAAATCGGTTGACATCACGTTCACCTTTATTGGTTCGCCAGAATCACCGTGTTGCTTTTCGTAAGATGGACCTCCGGGTCCGTCTCTTCACTTACGCGACGGACTCGGAGGTCCATCTTACAATCTCGGACATCTTAACCGAGGTCCTGGTTCACGCCTTTCCGTTCCTAATTATTTCCGTGCCGACGCCTTTGCTGGTAAACACTTCCAGCAGCAGGGCGTGGCGAACGCGGCCGTCGATAATGTGGACCTTGCGGACCCCGCAATCGAGTATATCGAGACAAGCCTGCACCTTGGGGATCATGCCCGAATCGATCACGCCCGTGGAAATCAGCTCGCGGGCCTGTTCGGCCGTGAGCGAGTTCACCAGCGATTCCGGATCGCTCTTGTCGCGGCGGACGCCATTCACGTCGCTCAGATAAACCATCTTCTCGGCGCGAATCGCCTGGGCGACCGCCGTCGCCGCCGTGTCGGCGTTGACGTTCAGCTTTTGGCCCCTGGCGTCGATGCACATCGAAGGAATCACCGGCACGACGCCCACGTCGCAGAGCCGGCTGATGATCTCGCCGTCAGCCGAAGTAACCGTGCCGACATGGCCGAGGTCGACCGGTTCGCCATTCTCGTCCGGCAGCGTCAACCGCTCGCCGAATAGCACGTTCGTCGTGCGGAAGTTCAGCGACTGGGCCTTGCCGCCGATATTCCTGGATTTGCTTCGCGAGCCCTTCGTTGATATCGCCGGCCAAGCACGCGCTCGACGATGGCCAGCGTGGCGTCGTCCGTATAGCGTCGCCCCTGCACGAACTGCGGTTGCGAGGCCGGCCTCGGTCATCGCCCGGCTGATCGCCGCGCCGCCGCCATGCACGAGCACCGGCCGCATGCCGACGGTTTCCATGAAGATGATGTCCAGCAGCAGATGGGTCATCGACCGCGGATCTTCCATCACGCTGCCGCCCAGCTTGATGACCGTGATCTTGCCGCGAAACTGGCGAATCCACGTCAGGGCTTCAATGAGAATGTCGGCCTTGAATATCGCGTCTTCCAACGGTGGCTGCTCCGGTCCGCTCTACGTGAGAGAGGGCAATGCAGGTGCGCAAGGGGAAAACCCAGTATTTTAGCCGACGGAGGGGAAGTGTCAATGCCGCGGTGCGAGAAACTGCGAGGCGGCAGTGCGCCCAGCAAGCGGCTTGACGTTTGCCCTGCCGTGATGGTTTACGCATAGTTACGTAAAGAAATGGAGCGGCAGGCGACTACAGCGGCGAGCGCGGCTAGGCATAGCTCCAACGTGCCCGGCTCCGGCACCGGCGCCAGCGGAACGGTGTCCGACGAGTCAGTTGCGTCGCCGGAGAGATTTTGCCGATACGATGCAGGAACGATATCGCCTAACAGCGCGGCATTGCCGATGGTCAAGTTCGTTCCGGTCGGCAAAGCTCCAACGACCGCGGCGATCAGCTCACCGGAATTGACGTAGGTCCCGCCAAGATAATTGTCCGCGGAACTGGTCAAAATGAGCGTGCCTTTCAGGAGGTGCAACGATCCTTGGCCGCTAATCCGGTAACCGATGGTATCGCTCGAAGAAAGGTCATAATCCACGATTGCGCCCGCGGCAAGATTGAGACCGCTGGTGCCGCCGATCGAACCGTTCGCCGTGCCGCTTCCCAGTTGCAGCGCACCGCCGCTAACGGTCGTGCCGCCGCGGTAGGTGTTGCTGCCGGTCAGCGTGAATGTGCCCGTCCCGATTTTTGTCAAGCTTCCGACGCCACTCATGACGCCGGAGTAAGTGGTGTTCGTATTGTTGCCGGCTTTCAGGGCGATGGCGTCGCTCCCGTATGCGTGGTTTGTTTCGTCGTAGCCGGTGAGGACAATGTTGCCGCTGCCCGAAAGGGCGCAAGCGCGGCCGTGCCCAAACCGGTGGCGAACACCAGCGGACTGCTGCCGAAGACCGACGCATTGCTGCTGTTGTTGGCGGCGAGATTCACCGTGGCGGCGGCCAGCGCGTTGCCGGCGTTCAAACCGAGATAGCTTCCGCCGCCCTTTCCCGATCCCATCGGCACAACCTTGATGGTGCCCGAATAACTGTTGGCGTTGTTCGTGAAAACGACAAATGAGGTATCGTAGTTGTTGCCCGTGTTGATGCCGGACTGTTGCAGCGTCACGCTGCCGCTGCCGCTGACCGCGCCGTCAAGGTACAACCCCTTGCTGCCATCGCCGGCGCCAATGTTGTACGTTGAGCCGAGGGTGCCGCCGCCGGGGCCGACGTTCAGCGTTCCCTGGACGTGTTGTATGCCGTCCTCGGCATACAGCGTACCGGCGTTGAGGGTCACGTTGTTGCCGTAGTCGAACTCGGTATTGTTGTGGGAGCCCGGGTTGTGACCCAATTGCAGCACCGCGCCGCTGCCGACCGTGAGCGCGCCGGTCCCGAACGGGCTGATCGTGCCCGTCACACCGGTGCTTCCGCCCAAGTCATTGACGAGCATCCCTGAGTTGATCGTCGTCGAGCCCGTGTACGAATTAGAATCGCTGAAAGTTTGCGTTCCCGTTCCCGTCTTGGCGATGTCAAGCGGCCCCGCCACTATTCCTGAAAACGCCGCGGTCGCGTCGCCGTTGCCCAAGGTCAAGGTAGCCCCGTTGCTGCTGTTCTTGGTGACCGTGCCGGCGCCTGAAAGGCCGTTGATGTTCTCGGAAAAACGCGCATCGAACGTCGCGCCGCTGGCGACGACCAGGTTTCCCTTGCCGCTGCCGTACGGCATCACGTTCGTGCCGTAGGCCATTAGCGTGCCGGCGTTGATCGTCGTATCGCCGCCGTAGGTTTTTGCGGCGCCGGAGAAGGAAAGCCGCCCGGAATCGATCTTGGTCACCGTCAATTTGGCAGAACCGGAATCGCTGATCGTACCGGTGATCGTGGCCGTGTCCGTGCTGCCGCCGGCCTTGTCGAACGTCAACACAGGATTTCCGGTCCCGCCGGAAACGATGCCGCCGCCGATCGTGGAGCCGCCGCCCGCGTCGTCGTCGTAAAACGTGCCGCCGTGGGCGGTGATCGTCATCCCGCGATCGGTGCCGCTGCCGGTGTCCACTTGGAGCGTGCCTCCGTCCAAAACGAGGTTTGTCGAGGCGGTGCTAGCCGCACCCAGATTTCCCGCGACGCCGCCGCTGGTGAGCGAGCCGATCTCCAGGATTCCGCCGCTGATGGTGGTGACGCCGGTATAGGTGTTGACGCCCGTCGGGGTAAGCGTTCCATCGCCGAGTTTGGTGAACGAGCCCGATCCGCTGATGACGCTTGAGATGGTCGCGACGTTGCCGTTCGTGTCGAATTTGCCCCCGCCTGCGGAGAGCGTGACCGGGGCGCTGACGGTGACGGCTCCGAGCGCCTGAATCGTGCCGCCGTTGGAGGTGATTGATCCGCCGCTGGTCCAGTTGCCGGGCGTGCCGCCGCCGGGCACGATGGCGTTGAAAACCTGCAGCACGCCGCCGTTAAGCAGCACGTTGCCGTTATAGGTTGTGCCGCTGAGGGTGTTGCCGATGACGACGTTGCCGGCCTGGACCGTGCCGCCGTCGATCTGGAGCGTGCCGTTATTGGTGTTGCCGACGAAGATCGTGTCCAACACGTCCAGCTTGCCGCTGGTGACCTGCACTTTCTCGCCTGCCGCCGGGCCGTTGCCGCCGATGTAAAGCCGATAAGCCACGGGCGTGGAGCTGGAGACGGTGACCAGCCCGTTGCTCGTTCCGCTGCCCTGCACCGAGGCAATGTCGTAGGTGATCGGCAATGCGCCGCCGCTCCAATTGGCCGCGGTGGTCCACGCGCCGCTGCCGGCCGTCCAGGTGCGCGTCGTCAGGGTCGCCTGGTCGGCCATTTCGTTGGCGTAATGCTCGATCATCGTGTAGCCGAGCGGATCGAGCTTGAGGGAGTCGGACGAAGTGGTGGACATGCCATGCGCCGACTCATAGGAATCGGGGATGCCGTCGCCGTCGGTGTCGGTGGGCTTGGAGCCGGAGTTGAGCGTACCCAGGCCGTTATTGCCCAGGCCGTCGTCTTTCTCGGTATTCCACATCCGCCCGGCGGCGCCCAGGGTCTGGACTTCGTTGATCATGTACTGGTCCACCTGGTCGTAGCCCAGCGAGCCGGCGAAAGTGCCGGTGTCGTGCTTGAGCGAGGCCCCGGCGTGGGCGACGTTGAAAGCGTACGCCGCCGCTGCGCTCAGTTGCGGCAGTTGCGGCGTTGAGCTGAAGAACGGCGAGGACAGAACGACGGCGCTGTCGATCGTATTCTGGCTGCTCCCGTTCAACGTGCCGTCGTTGTTGGAGTCGCGCATGTTGCCGGTGGCGTACGCGCTCTGGTTGCTGTCCACTTGATAAATGTCGTTTCCGGAACTGGTCGTGCTGGGGCCGGTAATGAAGTAGTTGCCGGTCACGTCGTAGTTGAAATTACCTGCCGAATTGCCGGAGGTAAAGCCGGCCTGATAGTTGTAGACGGCGTTATTGACGTACTGGGCGTCGCCCTTGGCCAGGATGCTGCGGTTGTGGCCATCGACGAAGACGTTGTTGATGAACGTCCCGTCGCCGCCGCCGCCCTCCCAGTGGAAGTTGAACTGCTGGTCCTTGATGGGCGCGGCGACCAGGGAGTTCTGGAAGGTGAGACTCGCAGCGCTGACGGCGTCGATGTTGTTATACGATGCGAACTCGCAAGAGACATGATCGAAAATCATGTTGTTCGTGTTGCCGAGGTTTAGGCAGTTGCCCGAGGAATTATTCGTGGTCTGGCCGCCGGGGTCCTGCGTCGTGTCGCGAAAACGGACGTATCGGCAGATGACGTTGCTGCGGTTGTAGAATGAAACTTCCGCGCCGTAGATGGCGATTCCATCGCCGGGCGCGGTCTGGCCCAGGATGGTCAGGTTGTACGAGGCGCTGATAGGCGAGGTGATGTGGATGTTGCCGCCGACGTCGAAGACAATGATCCGGCTCGAGTGGCTAACGGCGTCGCGGAAAGAGCCGGCACCCGAATCGCTCAGGGTGGTGACGTGGTAAATCGTGGGCGTGCCGCCGCGGGCGCCGGTGGCAGAGGCGCCGAAGCCGATCGCGCCGGGAAATGCCTCCGGCTGAGCAAATAGGGCGGACGACCACAATGCCAAGAGGTTCACCGCTATCAGTTTCGCTGCAAGCGCCTTCGATTTGCTCTGAATTAATGTCAGCATTCGGTCTAATGACACGTACAACCCAGGCAATGGTTTCCCAGTAGAAAAATCGGGAACACGCCCCTATTATATTGCACGGATCGCTGGAAAATGGGTATCGAAAAGCTGGAAATTCCGTGCCGTTCGTCCGCTGGCGACGTACTCGGACGCGAAGTCTTACTGCCCCCGTCCCTCTGTTCTGCGGGTTTGAAAACGCCTGGGCGAGGAAACGTGACGAGGAGAAGCAAAAGGCCCGCGGCTCATCGCAAGGGCCGGATTGAGCCCAGCGCAGCTTCGCATCCACGGCACCGCGTCCTCCGTGTACTTGTCGCGATATTCGATCTCGGCGGCAACGGTGTATTTTTCCCCGGAAAGCACAAAAAACATGGCCGTATGCGCGTCGCCGGCCGCGTCGGTGAAACTGATTTTCGTCCCCTTGCCCGCCGATTTGCCAAATTTCATCTCAAGCGGGCCTTTTTTCGACACCACAACGGCCTTCCGCTTGGCATAGTCCTTCTCGGCGTCGGAAACCAAGGTATTCAGCACCTTGTCGGCCGGTTCGGAGTCCAGGTGGTGGCCGATGTCGGTTATTTCCAAAGTGATGCCCGGGTCCTTGACGATCCGCGCCACGCGGATGCTCTTGTTCTTTCCTTGCTGTTCGTCATAGACGTTCGACCACATCCCGTATTCCATCCGCACCGAATTCAGCCGCAGGACCTGCGTCATCGAGACTCGCACGCCCAAGGTGTACGTCGTGCCCTTCTTCAGCTTGCTTTCGACCTTGACGGGCGGCTGCCCGCTCTCCACCTGAAAACTCTCGCCGTCGATCTGCACCTCATACGTCAACGGCGGATCGTCCGGCCCAGGCTGCGCGGCCACCGCTTTGGAAAGCAACGTCGAGACCGCCAAAATCGCGGGCAGCCAATGACGGGCGGCGAGTCTTGAGATTGAGTTCATTGCAAGGGAAGGGCGCAAGGGCAATCAATTCCCTCGCCTTGCGGGAGAGGGACAGGAGCGGGCATGACTTTGCCTAATACTACACCCTACTCAGAGAGGGCATCAAACGCAATGAGAATCCACGTCGCTCCAGAGCGAGATGCAGGTCACCCGCCCTCCTTCTTTTCGCCGCCTTCCTCCTGCTGCCGCTTCGAATCGCCGCTGCCGCCGGGCTTTGATCGTTTCGACTGCCTGCCGGAAGGCTTCTTTTCAGCCGGCGGCTTCTCGGCCGCCTTTTCAGGCTGTTTGTTGTTGTAAACTTCATCAAACAGGTCCTTCACCCGTTCGGCGCTGACACCCGGCCCGATCGGCACCACTCGCACTTCGTATTCCGGCGCCGCCGCCTTGTCGAGCTCGAGGACCATCTTGCTTACGTGATCGAAAAGAAAGGCGGGCGCAGAAAGAAGGAGCGAATTGGACGTCTCGTCGACGCCGATCGAGAGCAGGCCCTTGAACCTCGGCGTCTTCTGCCCGGCCGTGTCGGTGTCGCTGGAACTGAAAAGAAAGCGCGGGCCGGAGTCGCGATTGCGATTGTTGTCGGCCAGCGCCTTGTCGTTGGAACTGAGCAAGTCGCGGTAGACGTCCTTGACCGTGTCGGCCACCGCCTTGGCCTTGGAGAACCTCAGCTTTATCAACTCGGTCTTGCGGACAGACTGCGAATCGCTCGGAGGCGGCTGGTCGTAAACCTGGATCAGTTCGTCGATTGTCTTGAGCTGCCGCGCGTCCGCGCCGTCCACGAGGATCGTATTCGTATCGATATCGGAGATGAACTTCAATTTTTTCCGGTTCGAGAGCCGCCGGTCGTCGCTCGAATCGTTCTGCGACGGGTATTCGTCGAAAAAGTACCAAGGCATGTCTTGGTTTTTATCCTTCTTCTCCTTGAAAAAATCCTCCAGGTTCATGGCGACGCTTGACGCCAAGGCATATTTCAAATGGAAGATCTGGTAAGCCTTATGCGAAACCGGCATTTCGGCCGCCAGCGATTCCAGCAGATCCAGGGCCTGGGAGTCTTGCGAGGAAATGATCAACTTGCCGTCCGGGCCGATCGTGATTTTTACGGGCGGCGGCGCCGGCCGCGCGGCGTCGCGCGGCACGGCCGGCGTGCCCTGCTCAGGAGTCCGATCTGCCGGTTCGCCGCTCACATTGGCAAGCCGCAGCAACTGCCCGCGACCGTGGCGGGCTGTCGGGCCCGGCAACGGCGCGTGCATCGTCGTGGGCGCGGCCTTTTCCCCAGCGGGCGGCCTGGCGGCCCGATCTCGATTTTCATCCGCCGCGGGCGCGGGCGTCTGCAATTCGTTCGGCGCGTACCGACGGCCAAACCCGGCGGAGCCGCTCGATGAATTCCGCGTTCTCTTTGGCGTCGCCCCCTTCGATCACGCGGACATTGGCCGCTCCACTGCCCGCGGCGGGAATCTCGCCCAGCTTCACGAGCAGCGCCTCGACCTCGGCCAACTCGACCGGGTTCGCCCAAAGCAAGAGGCGATTGTGCTCAACGTCGGCTTCGACGCGAAACTCCCCCGCCTTGCCCTTCTCCTCCTGGGGCGAGTCGTTGTAGTACCAGGGACGGCGCTGCTGCTGATCCTTTTTCGCGCCGCTGCCGAGCATGACGTTGATCGTGCCCGCCACGTAATCAGCCGCCAGCCGCCGCAGGCGAATCACCTCGAACTTGCGGTCGCTGCCGGTCAGCTTGTCGACCAACGCACGGATCGTCACTTGGTCGGCCAGCGGGGCGTAAGCGATAATCGCCGAATTCTTCTTGTCGACCTCCAACCGCGTCGACGGGTCGAGGTTGCCGAGGTCCATCAACGTCTTGACCACCGGTTCCGGGTCGATGCCCGACAGGCGGTAGATCTGCATCCGGCCCATGTTCATCATCGACAGGCCGTTGCGGTCGACCGGGATGTCGATGGCCTCGATCGCCTGGCTGATGATCGCCATTTTGTCGGGCGGGGCTTGGACCAGGATGCTGTTGTTGTGGATGTTGAAGGCCAGGGTAACCGTCGACTCCTTCATCGCCGGCATCCCGCCCGGCTGCTGTCCCGGTTGGCCTCCGCCCTGCATCCCTCGTCGTGCCATCATCATCTGCTGCTGCTGTTCCATATTGGCTTGCTGCTGCCCCGGGCCGCCCGGCATTTTCGGCGACTCCTGGCCCAACAGCGTGTTCAGCAAAGTGAGGACCTCCTCGCCTCGCGCGTACTTTAGCTTGAACTCGCGAAATGACTTGGGGCGGTTCGCGCGGGCTTGCTGCTGTGTCAGCACCGAATCGATGTCGCGGAGGTTGACGACGGCGTCCATCGCCTCCAGGCGATTGGTTTCGTTCATCGCAGTCAGCTTTCCGTTGGGGCTGAGCATCGGTTTCAGCTCGCTGGCGGCCGTATCGGCCGGGAAGGCGTCCAGCGGAAACGAGACCTTGACGAACTCATGCGGTTCGCGCTTGGCCAGATCGGCCGGCTCGACGCGCGGCACGAGGCTCGGATCGAGCTTCTTGATATCGACGACCGACATCGATTCGCCGTGGCACAAGAGCGTGTATCCGCGCGTGAGCAGGTGCTGATTGATCAAGTCGCGGACTTCCGGCACCGTGTAGCTCCGCCGCGTAGTGAGGTTGAGCGTGTCGCCGGGCAGGTCCTGCCAGTCGAGGCTCATGGCCGAGATCGAGGCCAGCCACTCCAGCACCGGCTGCCACGGCTGGCCATTGAAATTGAGGCGTACCTCGCCGGCCGCGTTGGGGCGGATTTTGAACTCGTCGCTCTTCGGCGGCGAGGCGGATGCGGCAGGTCGGTGGATCGCCGACGCCGCCTCCTTCCCCTTCGCGTCGTCGGGCTTGCCTGACGGCTGGCCGGACGGTTGGCCGGGTGATGCCGCGTTAACCGCCCCGCCGTTGGCCGCATTTTGGCGTGCCGCGCGCATGGCCGCTCTGACCTCAGGGGACATGGCGCCGCCTTGGGCCGCTTTAGCATCCAGCACTTGGATTTCGCCCGGAGCCGACGGGGCGGGCGCGCTTCCCACCGCAGGCGCGGCCGAATAACTACTCTGCGCAGCAGCCGTCAGTCCGGTTGCGAGCACCAGCACCGACGCTAGACTCAGCGTGCTCAGCATGTTCGATCGCGCGACCGACATCGTCTGCCTCCCTTGGATTGCGATTCCAAGTCCCAGTAATGCCGCACCGTCTCCCACACTATGAATCGTTTGTTTATTATCGCAGGCAGCGAGACCGGTGTCTAGCAACCGGGGGGAATGGCAAATTTCCGGCTTATATCGACCGGCCGTTCGGGTCAAAATCGCTAGGAAAACAGCTCCCCTTGCCCTACGGCATCGAACGCATTCTTAAAATGCTCGATTGCCGGCCGGCCGGCGTTGGCGGGCCAGGTGATGGCGACGACATCGAATCGAGCGGGAAATTCCAGCAGGCCGTGCTGCTTCAAGAAGGTCACGGCCAGTCGGGTCAGCTTCCGTTGCTTGGCCGCATCCACCGCCTCGGCCGGATGCCCGGCGTCGGCCGAAGTTCGCGTCTTTACTTCCACGAACACGATCGTCCGGCCGTCCAGCGCGACGAGATCAAGCTCGCCCGGCGCCAAGTGACGTTGGCGGTCGAGGATTTTATAGCCCAATCGCTTGAGATACCGCGCGGCCGCATCTTCGCCACGGCGGCCAAGGCTCTTGGAAGGAAAGAAACGATGCCACCCGCGCACCAGCCAGTCGGTAAGACGCATGATTCCGCACTGCCTCGTGGGGCAGATTGCTAATCTGCCGAATGAAGGCAGGTTGGCAACCTGCCCCACAGCCTAGTCTTTCGCCGATTCGACCTTGCGTTCGCGCAAGCGGACAGCCTTGCCCACGCGGTCGCGGAGGTAATAGAGCTTCGCCCGGCGAGTGACGCCGCGGCGCTGCACGACGACCTTGCCGATCTTGGGCGAATGAATGGGGAACTTCCGCTCCACTCCTTCGCCTTGCACGATGCGGCGGACGGTGAACGTTTCGCGGCTGCCGCTGCCGGCGCGTGCAATGACCACGCCGGTGTAGATCTGCACGCGTTCCTTCTCGCCTTCGAGAATCCGGCAGTGGACGTCGACCGTGTCGCCGATCTCGAATTGCGGCACTTCTTCTTTGAGGCTCGACTTCTCGACGATGCCCAGTAATTGATGGCTCATATTATTGCCTTTCGTTTTCAATGTTTCCGGTACACGCCGTGTGCCGCCTTGCAACGGCACACGGAGCGTGCCGGATACATTATTTATCCAATAAATCGCTTCGCCACTGCTCGGTTCGCCGGCGGCTGTTCTCCTCGCGCCAGCGGGCGATCTCGCCGTGGTCTCCGCTTAACAAAATCTCCGGTACTTCAAGCCCGCGGAACTCCCGCGGACGCGTGTATTGTGCGAACTCCAGCAGCCGGTCGGCCGTGGAGAACGAGTCGCTCCGGCTCGATTCAGCGTCGCCAAGGACGCCCGGCACGAGCCGAATGACCGCATCGATTATCACCATCGCGGCCACCTCGCCCCCGTTGAGGACGTAGTCGCCGATCGAAATCTCCTCCGGTTGCAAAAGCTGCGTCACGCGCTCGTCGAAACCTTCATACCTGCCGCATAGCAGCACGATCCGCTTGTGCCGGGCCAACCCTTCCACGCACGCCTGATCGAGCCTCCGCCCGCGAGGCGTGAGCATCACCAGGTGGCCCGGCTCGGCCGTGTCCTGCACCGCCATTGCTTGCACAGCCTCAATGCACTCGACCACCGGCTCAACCATCATCACCATGCCGGGTCCGCCGCCGAAGGGCCGGTCGTCCACCTTCAGGTGCTTGTCCCGCGTCCAGCGGCGGATGTCGTGCAGTTGGACATCCACCAGCCCCGCGTCGATCGCCTTCTTTAACAGGCTCTGACCAAGGTAGCCCGGAAACATGTCGGGGAACAGGGTCAGGATGTCGAATCGCATTTCTTGTACGTCAGGCTTTCCAGCCTGACACGCCGGTAGTCAGGCTGGAAAGCCTGACGTACATTATGCCTATTCCGCCACAGTCTCTGCCGGCTCGGCCGCCGATTCCTCCTCCGCCGGCTTCGGCTTTTGCGATGCCGGCTTCGGCATCGGCAGCCGCTTGCCCTGCGCGAGCCGAGCCATTGCCAGTCGCTGCGCCTCCAGGTGCGTCCCGGTAGCGCCGTACTTCTTGATCAACACGCTCACTTTGTCCGAAGGCTGCGCGCCGACGCTCAGCCAATGCTTGACACGCTCGCCATTAAGGATCGCGCGAGCATCCGTCTCGGGCACCATCGGGTCGTAGGTGCCAAGCTCTTCCAAAACACGGCCGTCGCGCGGCACCCGGATATCCATCGCGCAGATGCGAAAGAACGGGCGGTGCTTGCGGCCCATTTTTTTCATTCGAATTCGTACTGACATAAACTTGATAGGGGCTAGTGGTTAGTGATTTGTGTTTAGTGAATCGATGTCTTTAGTTGTCAGCGAACAGCTACGCCAGCCGGGCCGTCGCCGCCTTTACCTTTTCGTTTGCGGCGGCGGAGTTCTTTTTCGCGCTGCTTCTTTAGCTTGGCTTTCTCGGCCGAGGTCAGCCGCTTGCCGGTGCCGCCGGACTGCTTGGCAAGCTTGTTGTTGGGATTCATCATGCCGGGGCCAAGCTGACTCATCGCTTTCATGCGCTCCATCATGCCCATGTTGGCGAACTTCTTCATCAGATCGGCCATGCCGTCGAACTGCTTGACGAGATCGTTCACTTCGTGGGATTCGACGCCCGCTCCAACCGCAATGCGGCGGCGGCGGCTCTGATCGACCGTCTTCGACGGATTGCGGCGTTCGTCGGGCGTCATCGAATCGATGATGCCCACCAACCGACGCATGTCGGCATCCGGGTTCTGATCGCCAAGCATCTTGGCCATTCCGCCCATGCCGGGAATCATCCCCATGACTTTCTGGATCGGGCCCATCTTGGAGATCTGGCCGAGCTGCTTTTTGAAATCGTCCAGCGTGAACTCGCCTTTGCGGAGCTTGGCCTCGGCCTTTTCCATCTCCTCCTTGTCGAGCTTCTCCTGCGTCTGCTTGACGAGCCCGACAATGTCGCCCATTCCGAGGATGCGCCCGGCGATGCGTTCCGGATCGAATTCGTCCAGCGCGTCAAGGTGCTCGCCCGTGCCGATGAACTTGATCGGCACGCCGGTAACCGCTTTGACCGAGAGGGCCGCGCCTCCGCGAGCGTCGCCGTCGAGCTTGGTCATGATCACGCCGTCGAGCTCCAGGGCATCGTTGAACGCCTTGGCGCTTCGCACGGCGTCCTGGCCGGTCATCGAGTCAACAACTAGATACACCTGATCGGGACCAAGGCGGCGGTCGATCTGCGTCAACTGGCCCATCAGCTCTTCGTCGACGTGCAATCGTCCTGCCGTATCGAGGATCACGACTTGCACGCCCTGCGACTTCGCCTCGCGGACGGCCGTTTGGCAGAGGGCCACGGGATCTTTCGCGGCCAGGTCGGCGTAAACGGGGATGCCGATCTGCTCGCCGAGAACTTGCAACTGCTGGATGGCCGCTGGGCGTTGCAAGTCGGCGGCGACGAGCATCGGCTTGCGGCCGCGCTCCAGCAACATGCGGCCCAGCTTGCCGCAGGTGGTAGTCTTGCCGGAGCCTTGCAAGCCGCAAAGCATCAGGATCGTCATTTCCGGCTTGAGGTGCAGCGAATGGTCTACCGGTCCCATCAGTGCGACCAACTCCTGATGCACGATGGAGACAAGCTGGTGCGTCGGGTCCAACGACTTCAAGACCGATTCGCCCACCGCCTGGTCGCCGACCTTAGCGACAAAATCCTTGGCCACTTCGACGCTTACGTCGGCTTCCAGCAATGCCCGCTGCACCAGCGAAAGCCCTTCGCGCATGTTCGCCTCGGTCAAGCGTCCGCGTCCGCGGAGCGTCTTGATGGCCGAACTGATGTTTTCTTGAAGGGACTCGAACATGGGTAACTGGGCGAATTGTCTATGTCGCGTTTCGCTCTGCGAAAGGCGCGCTACTTTTGCGACGCGAAAGGCGACGATCATGCCGACCGCACGTCATTTGCGCGGAATCTGTTAGTTTAGCGAATTGTAGGGCGTTTTGACAATGCCTTCCGCTTAGTTAATTGCCCGCGAAAATGCACGGATTGTGGGTCGAATGCAAAATCGAATAAAACCAACCCTTCCCCCCGTTCGTATTGCTTATGCCGGCGTACAGGCGTCGTTTTTGCAGGGAAATGCCTAGTTGTACGCTTGCCATGAGTCGTTTTGTGGTCAAGATTTGCTGGACGCATCCATTTCACATGTCCATTGAAGGTATTTCTATGAGCCGCAAAGCGTTGCTCGCCGCGCTTTATATCGCTTGCTCGACCGCACCCTGCTGTTGCCAGGAGTGGGCGTCGAAAATGTTTAAAACGACCGAGCACGATTTTGGCACGGTCGCCCGCGGGTCAAAGGCTGAGTTCGATTTCCGCCTGACGAACCTTTACCGCGACAACGTCCACATCGCCAGCGCTTACTCTAGCTGCGGTTGCACGAGCGTGAGCGTGGTCCGCCCTACCACGAAATCTTGGGAAGAAGCGGCGATCCATGCCGTTTTCAACACCCCCACGTTCCTGGGGTCGCGGGCGGCGACTATCACCGTCATCATCGACAAGCCTCAGGCCGCCGAAGTCCTCCTCCACGTTCGAGGGGTAATTCGCGGTGACGTGACCTTTGAGCCGGGCAGCATCCAGCTTGGCGATGTCGACCAGGGAACAGCGATCGAGAAAAACGTCCGCGTAAGCCACTACGGATGGGGCGATTGGAAGGTCACCGGCGTCAACTCGTCGAATCCGAGCATCTCGGCCAAAGTGACCAATTCAACCCAGCAAAACGGCTGGGCGAACGCCGATTTGACGGTGAAACTCGATAAGGACGCCCCCGTCGGATACATCCAGGACCACCTGATGCTTTTGACCAGCGAGGGCCAAAGTATGCAAATGCCGCTGGCTATCGAAGGCCGGGTCGTCTCGAACCTGACCGTCAGCCCCTCCACGCTTTTCATGGGTGTCGTTCAGCCGGGCCGGACGGTGACCAAGCCGCTGGTGGTGAAGGGAACCCGCGCCTTCAAGGTGGTTTCGGTTACCTGCGACGACAAGTCGTTTAGGTTCGCCTCGGCCGGCACGGATTCGAACAAGGTCCACGTCATCCCGGTGACCTTCGTCGCCGGCACAACCGAAGGAAAGGTCACAAAATCGATTCGCATTGCGACCGATCTGGGCCAAACGACGGCCGAAGTCTCGGCTTATGCGGTGATTTCTTCAGAAACGGCCGCGACTGAGAAATAGGGATTGTGGGGCAGGTTTCCAACCTGCCATTTCCGTAGCCACTTCCCGGCAGGTTAGCAACCTGCCCCACGTTCAGAATTGTCCTTCCCTTCGCGACCCGAATCGTTTATAGTTCGCCCCGCCTTTCCCACAACCGCGATCCAAGGACGGATTCGGCAGGGAAACCTCCTCTCAATGTTTGCACTCCAGCCAAGGAAGGCTCGACGCATGAACGGCATCACCATAGGACAGCTCTGCGTTTTGTGTTCGGTTCACGGCTGCGGCCTAGTCAGCGCAGCACTGTCCCGCATGATGGAAGGCGGTCCCTGGCAGGCGCTATCGCAAAGGATATTTGTGGGGCTGCTCGTGGTTGTGGCGTTTACCACGGCCATCACTTTGGGAAACGCCTCGCAACACTGGTTCATGTCCGCGGCCACGCTTGCCGTGATGGTTGTGACCGCAGTCTGCGATTTCGCCAACCCGCTGTAGCGTGGCGTCTCAACCGCTTGCGCCGCGCCACCGTAAGATTTGCCCAGCTTGCCGGCTCTTTCGCTAACTTCGCCACTTCCGGCAAAATCGAAAGATTTCCTCCGTCCCGCACAACCGGCATACCGAAACCAATATAGGAATGCCTTGCGTGTTCGTGGACTATTCGATTTAGTCAGAAGGAGGGTATGATGCGACGTTTGGTCATGGTAGCGCTGGTCGCTTTGGCGACCGGCACTTTGCCGGCGATGGTTCGGTCGGAAGATTCAAATCCGAACCAGGATGCCGCGAAGCAGATTTGCAATCACCTGCGGGACAGCGGCCAGTTGGCAGGCCGCAAGATTTCCGTGAAATACATGAATGGAACCGTCTGGCTTCAAGGAGATGTTGCCGACCGGAACCAATTCAACCGAGTAGTCGGCACCGTCATGACGACGCCGGACATCGCGATCGGCCGTATCGTCTCCGAATCGTTGAAGATTGATAACGGCTCGTCCGCCAACCCGCTCCGCGGCGCCGGCAATACCAACCAGGCGCAGCCATTGCCCTCGTCGATCAGCCAGCCGTCGTCGGCCACATTGGCTTCGATGATGCAGGCCGTGCCGGCCCCGCCGGCCGCGCCGATTCCGACTCCCTCGGGCACGCCCAGCCGTTTGCCTGCGGCTGACGTGACCACCGGCGTGCCGGGCGCGCCGTTGCCGATGTATGCTCCGGGCGCTGCCGTTGGCGGTCCCGCGCCGGTGCGTTACGACCATCCGGCGATGCCGGCCTACGCCTGGCCGAGCTACGCTTCCTATCCGAACTACGCCGCGGTGACATATCCCAAGCAATACTCGCCCACCGCGTGGCCGTACATCGGTCCCTTCTATCCCTATCCGCAAGTTCCGCTGGGCTGGCGAAAAGTCAACCTGCAATGGGACGACGGCTGGTGGTGGTTGGACTTCAAAGATAAGCCCAACTGCTGCTGGTGGCGGTAAACGGACCGCGCGGCCGTCAATCGACCTTCCAAGGTCTGAAAACGAAGGCATAACGAGCCCCGTGCTGAGGAAACTCAGCACGGGGTCTTTCGTCAATGTGGATGATGATTAAAATCGCGAAATTGCGAAAGGACGAAGGCGCAAAAGAGAGAATGCAGGACTGAATGTCACGATAGTCCAATTGCTTCGTGCTTTCGCTCTTTCGCCTTTTTCGCGATTAGTTTTGATCAGCTTTGCCGCCAGCCCAGCTCTTGCAACTTCTCGCCGATCCAGCCTGCCAACTCCCGCGCGCGATCCTTGTCAAACCATTCGACGAGCAGTACTTTGAGCTTCCCGCCATTCTGCGGCGAATAGAAGATCACCGGAACATAGCGGTAATTCGCCTCGCCTTTCGAGCCGCTCTTGGCGATCGTCTCGATGTCCACGCCGGTAACATTCGCAATCGGCACGGTAAGCGGCTCTTTCCGACCCATGCCGCGCGGCAGGCGAATGGTTCGCTCCATGTTGTCGATCACGAGGTCCCAATCGCCCGACGCCAGCCGCCGCGCGCGGAGGAAGGCCGCAATCAAACCGGCGGCCAGCAGACCGCTCCACACCCCAATCATGAAGTCCAGCGAAGGATTGGAGCCAACGCTAAATCCAACCGCGAAGATGCTCCCAAAAGCGACCGCACCGATCGTTACGACCGCGGCGGCCAACGGCGTGAAGGTGGCCAATCGAACGCGGACCTGAAAGCCGTCGTCCCAAATCTTCGACCCGCCGGCGAGCCGCGTGCGCTTCCGCGGGAGCAGTAGGTAAGCGAAGCCCCGCCAGATGACGAGCATCACCAGATTGAACGGCAGCAGGAAAAGCAACACGAACAGATCGCCGCCCATCACGCCCGGCCGCAGCAGAGAATCGCTCGGATCCGCTGGGCGGTAATAAACCGTAACCATCGCCCCGGCCGGAAATTCGGCGACGGTCCGCGCGGCGGAATTGTCGTTGGAGGCCATTTGCCCGTAACGGTAGCGGTTGCCCTGGTACGGCTTCTCACCGACCACGTAGGAAAAGCGAATGCACGGGCTATAGGTGTCGCGTTCGCGTTTGCGCGTGCTTCGACTGACTTTGACCTCGCTGGAGATCACGCGGCCCGGCGCGGTCGCGTACCCGAGCGCGGCGAGTTGGTGATAGATGGCGCTGAATTCGATTGCATCGAACGAGAGAACTGCCGCCGACCATGCCAGCCCGAAGACAACCACGATGAAGCCGCCGACGAACGATTTCGGGCTAAGACCAGTAGAAACGCTCGAGGGCATGGGCTTGAACCGTGTGCTAACCGGAAAGATCGCGCTGAGAACTTCTTCCGCCGCTCAAAACGACGCGAGCGCCGCCTTCTCGTCCTCGCGAATCTCGAAGACGCGGTCCAGGCTGCATAGATGAAAGATGTCCCGCACTCCCTGCCGCATCCCGCACAGCCGCACGGCCGCTTTGCAGGTTCTCGCCTTGCGATTCAGCGAGATCAGCTTGCCGATCGTCGCGCTGGAGAGAAATTCAACCGGCGAGAAGTCGATCACGAGCTTCTCGCAATTCCTGTACTCCAGCACGTGATACAACTGCCGGCCGAGGTCCTCGATATCCATCGGATCGGTGACCCGCTCGTCGCGGAAGCGAATGAGCGTGACGTCGCCCCGTTCGTCGATGTCCAAATGTCGCGTGGCGGGCATGATTTCGGCTCCTCAAAAAGTTGAATGGCACGCTCGTCACCCATAGTATCTACACTGTCGCTGCGATTGGCAAGTGGGCGCAAAACGGGAGAATGTCGGGCTTTATAGCCTGCCGAACATGAACAACGCGTCACGATCGGAACGCCATGCCCGGATCGGTCATGGCCGCGCGCCGCACCGAGAAGAGCGCACCGACGATCGAAAAACACAACAGCGCCCCGCTGCCCGCCAACACCAGCTTGGGCGAGATCGCGACCGCGATCGTTGTCTCGCGGAGGGCCGTCAGCACGGGCCACAAGCCCGCGGCCGCCAGCGCCGCGCCCAGTACGAAAACTGTTATCACCTGCACCAAGAGCAGGAAAACCAGTTCACTATTGGCCGCGCCGATCGCCTTCAGCGAGGCAAAGAGCGGCAGTTTCTGGATCGTCGAAATGTAAAACGTGAGCGACACCATCAGGAACCCGACCAGTCCGGCAAGAATGGATGGAAAGAGCATCAGCGGCCCGATGCCCGTTTTCGTTTCCCAATTATTGAAGGTCAAATTGCGGAAATCGCGCGAAGTAAGCACGTCGTCCTCGGGCAGCGTCTGCCGCAGTTTTTCCACGACGCCGCGGACGTCCGCCCCCGGCCGGCACTTACAGGCGACGTAGGTTATGTTCGAAGGAGCGAGGCCGAGAAACTCACGGGCATTGTCCAACCCCGTCACCACGAAACCGAGCGTTGTAAAGAGATGCACATTTTCCACGAAACCAACGACTTTCGCCCGGCGGCCGAAGATTTCCGCCCCCGCGGCGTCCGCGGAATCGACGCCCAATTGCCGCTGGCATTTTCGGCCCACGAGCACGCAGCCGTCAGGCCGAAGCACCGATGCCAGATCGGCGTTGCCCGTGTCCATGTGTACGCCGATGCCGGAATCGAAATCGACGCCCAAGAGTTGCACCTTCTGCGCCGAGCCGTTGACGCAATTGCGGAATGGCGCGATGCCCCACACGACCCGCGCGGCCTTGGCGATTTCCGGCAGGTCCTTGGCCATCCAATAGGCCCGATCGTCGATCGTCGTGAAGCCATCGAATGTCGATTGTCCCTTGGGGATGATCCAAATATCGGCGTCGAAGGCGTCCAGCACGATAGTTGTGTCGCGGCGGTAGCCGAAATAAAAACCCCATTGCAGAATCACCAGAAAAATCGCCAGCGCTACGCCGGCGACCGCGCCGGCGAACTTGGTTTTTTCATGGAGGATGATGCGTATGGCCGTCTTCAGTAGCATGGCCGTCCTCCAAAGGTATCCGCGCCGTGATCCGCTGCCCCGGATAAAGCGGAATCTTGCACTGTTTGATGTCGCACAACACGGCCAAGATGCGGGTGTCGATGCGGGCGCTCGTATCGGGATTGAAAAGCCGCTTAGGCCCGAACTGCGGAACCACGGTCGTGATCACGAGCCGCCCCACGCTGTCGGCGATGCCGCCGACATCGAACGTTCCTTCGCGCGGCGGCTTGAGCCGCGGGGCGTCGGTCTCGTCGATCTCCAGGCGGATGCGGAGATGGCCGGCATCGACGAGCCGCACGATTGGCGTCTGCTGTTGGACCGACACCGAGTCGCCCGCATGACGATAGACTTGAAGCACGGTTCCGCTGACCGGCGCGTAGACCATGCGGTAAGCATAGTTGACCTTGGCCTGCTTCAGCTTCTGGTCCGCCTGCGTGACTTCGGCACGGGCGAATTCAATTTCCTCCGGCAAGGGACCGCGGAGCAGCGCCTCGTAGTGCTCCTTGAGGCCGTCGATCTGCTTTTGTAAATGGTTAACCTGGTTTTCGCTGGCTTCGAGTATGTCCAAGCTGATGGCCTTGGTCGAGTAGAGCTTCCGCAGGCGATCGCGATTCGCGATTTCATACTTCAAGAGCGCGGCCACGGCGTCAGCAGCATCAAGCGCCTCGCGCTTCTCCTCTTTGCCGACGCCCGCCTGGATCTGCTTCAGCTTTGCCTGCGCGAGCCCAACCGCGGCTTCAGCCACCGCGATTTGCGACTCTTGCCGCCGGGCGTCCAATACGGCCACGACCTGGCCCTTCTCGACGGTATCGCCATCGTGGACGTTTACTTCCACCAGCTCGCCCGGCATTTGTGCGAAGACATCGACCTCGCCGCCCGTCGCTTCCACCATGCCGGTGCAAACGGCCTGGGCCGGTTCGGGCTTTTTCGTCTCCGTGACGGGCGCGGCCGGCGAAGTTGGAACCTTGTGCAGCCAATCGGGGATCAGTCCCGCGTAGAACGCTACGCCGAACGCGCCCAATATCACGCCGATAATTAGAAAGATGACCTTACTCATGGAATTGGCCGTCTCGCAGGTGAAGTATTCGATCGGCGATAGCGCCCAGCCGCGGATCGTGCGTGGAAACGAGCACGGCCGGATTGTACTGCTTGACCGCTTGCCGCAACAGTTCGCTGACCGCTTCGGCCGAGTGCGAATCGAGCTGCGACGTCGGCTCGTCGGCCAGCAGAACGTCGGGCGAGCCGATCAGGCCGCGGGCGATGGCGATCCGCTGCTTCTCGCCGCCGCTCAGGTCACGCGGAAGTTTTTTGGCCTTCGACGCGATGCCAAGGCGGTCCAGGACCTCGAGGATCCGCTTCCGCTGAATCGGCTGCCTCCTCAAACGCTGGGCGAGGGCTACATTGTCGTATGCCGTCAGGGCATCGACAAGATGAAAGCTCTGGAAGACGAAACCAAGGTGCTTGCGGCGAACTCGCAGCCGTTCCGATTCGGACGACCGGCTAAAGTCGCGGCCCGCGATTTCCACTCGCCCGCTCGTCGCGCGGATCAAGCAGCCGGCGATTTGCAGCATCGTCGTCTTGCCCGAACCGGAGGGGCCCATCAGCATCACAATTTCGCCGCGCCGCAAGGAGAGCGAAATCCCCTTGAGGACGTGCAAAACGCCGGCCGGCTCAGGATAGTCCTTGTGGAGTTCCTCCAAGCGCAAGACGGAATCGCTATCGCTGTTGCTCATGTGCGGAAGGCCTCGCCGGGATCAATCGAAAAGAGGCGTCGGATGGAGATCATCGCCCCCAAAACGGAACACGTCAACATCGTTCCGAGCCCCGCCCCGATAAGATTGGGCGTGATCAGGACCACGATCATCGAGTTGCGGAGCGCGGCCAGGGTCGCGAAAATTGCTCCGCCGGCAATCGCAGCGCCGAGCAAGAAAACGACGATCACCTGCACGCCCAACATCGCCGCGATCTCGCCGATCGTCCCGCCGAGGGCCTTGAGGCATCCGTAGACCGGAATCTTTTCGATCGTGGAGATGTAGAACGTGGTAATGACAATCAAAAAGCCGACCGTGATGCCCAGGACCGACGAGACGAAGATCAACGGCCCGATGCCACTGACGGTTTCCCAGTAGTTGGAGCAAAGATCATGAAACTGCTTAGTTGTCAGCACATCATGTTCCGGAACGAGCGCCTGCAATTGGCGGACAACCTCGGAAACGTTCGTGCCCGGCTTGCATTTGCAGATGATGTAATTGACGTGAGACGACGGCAAGCCAAGGAACGCCCGCGCGTTGTCAACATCGGTTAGCACGAATCCGGCCGTAGTAAAGAGACGCACGTCGTCCACGAATCCCGACACGAAGGCCTGCCGGCCGGCGATTTCGAATGGCCCCTCGGGCCGCGCCGCCACGCCGAGTTTTTGGCGGTCCTTGCTGCCGATGAGCACGTACCCGTCAGGACGAATGAGGCTCGGCGCGTACTTTTCTGCAAACTTAAAGCGGACCGGGATCGACGAATCGACGTCAATTCCAAGAATTTGAATATATTCTTTTCCACCCGATGTGGGTGTTCGCCAGGCGGTATCTCCCCAGACTACCCGCGCGACGTCTTGTATGCACGTGACTGCCTTGGCGCGGCGATAGGGCAGATCGTCCATCGAGGTGAACCCGTCGAACATCGTTTGGTTCTTAGGCACGATCCAGATGTCGGCGGCAAAGGCATCGAGAACGACGGTCGTGTCGCGTTTATAGGCAAAATAGAGCCCCCACTGGAAGACCACCAGAAAGACGCCCAAAGCAACGCCGACCACAGCGCCGAAGAGCTTCTCTTTCTCGCGCCAGACCGTGCAAATCGCCATTTTCAGCAACATTGCCTTAGGAATCCTCCCACGAGAAAGGCACAACGCAATTGTACGTTGGCGAAGCAGCCCACGCAAACCAGTTTTAACCCATCAGAGAGGTGCGTTGGTTGTAAGCCCATGCTCGATGAGTTTTTCAAATGGCCGGCGGTATTCCGTGGATGCCGCCACAATCGGGTGTCAGGAATTGGGTCGCAGCGGCGGATACTGAATAGGAGACATTATAGCGTTTGCATGATAGGGCAAAGCGGATAAGAGGAAGAGAAGGTCAAAGGTCGAATGACAACGGGTTTTAGCAAAATGGCAAGAGTATTTACAGCCGCTGTAGCTGTCGCGGCAGTGATCGGTCTCGCGCAAGTAGCCTCAGCTTCGATTTCTTTTACCGGCAGCGGCACAAATCCTGGGGATAGTGGAACAAGTAAACTCTTCGGTGAAGCGGATTTCAGCATTTCTGGAAGTACTCTCACAGTAGTTCTGACAAACACTGGCGGCACCGCATCACCAACCAATGGTCCGGGGGGGACGCTGACTGGTTTGATGTTCGATATCTTGTCCACTTCGTCGACGCTCTCATCAATGTCGCTGACTCCTGGCAGCACGATTTGGAACAGTTCATCCGGATCCAATAATGCCACCCCCATCGCGGGTTCGTGGGACGCCGCTTTGACAGCAACAACGTATTCGGGCTCCGCGGTCAATATGGGGGTGGCCACGACTGGAAAGAATCTGTTTCAAGGCAACGGCATGAGCCTCGGCAATGCCAGCCCCGACTATGGTTTAGCATCGAGCACCAGCTTCCCCGGTGGGTTTGGCGGATCGCAGTACCCGTTTATTCAGGACTCACTGACGTTCACGTTCTTATTGTCCAGCGGCTCCGTCAGCGAATCGAGCATCAACGACGTCTTCTTCCTGTTTGGTACCAATGACAGCCCGGGCGGTGTCCTTCCAGGTACGCCTGGTACGCCAACACATAACCCCAATGATTCGACCGTGCCGGAGCCAACCAGCCTTGCTATTTGGGGCATCGTTAGCGCTGCAGCCGCCAGTGCGGTGGCGCGGCGAAAACAAAAGATCGGCCGCGGGCGATGGTCGAAAGCAAATCGCGCTGCAATCTATCAAGTAATCGGCGGCAATAGCAAGGTTTAGAATCAATACCTAGCTACGGTTTCCGCCAGATCTTTCGTCCGTCTGCTCTTGTTCGTCAGGAAGTGGGGGCATCTGTCCTCTTGTCGAGTCAAGCCAATCGAGGTATGATTCTATAGCCAAAAGTGGCATGCCGAGCGACATTGCCACGCGAATCGCTTCGGTACGCTCTAAAAACGTATCCGCATGTTCGAGCATCAACTTAGCGATTTCGTGTGCCATACCCTCTAATTCTATATGGCACGTCGCAGAGAAAAAGCATTCCTTATCCGGCTAGTCGAATTGGGTATCGTCCCATTCATTGCTCGCGGCGTCGAGAAGTCCACTGATTTCCGCCTGTGCGAGTAGGGCAAAACGGACTAGTTCTAGGGGCGATTCTAGCCCCAACTTTTCCATCACTGCCCGGCGTCGCAACTCGACCGCGCGAGCACAGATCGACAATTCCTCCGAAATCGATTTGTTTGACGTGGCGGTGGCCAGCAATCGCACCAGTTTTCGCTCCTTATGGGTGAGCGTAGCAATCGATTCCCGAATTCGCCGCTTGTCGGCCTCTTGTTGGCGCTGTTTTTTGTCAATAGCCAGCGCCTCCTGAATTGCCCCTAGCACTTCAATGCTACGGAGCGGCTTTTCGAGAATATGGACTGCCCCGCCGCGCATCAAAATGACGGCCGTCGACACGTCGATGCTCGATGACACATAAATCATCGGCAGCCGCTGCCTGCGCTCCGCCAACCGCCGCTGAATTTGCAGGCCGCTGGTATCGGCGATCCGCTGTTCGAGCACTAGACAGCCGCGCTGGTTGCCGTTGTACCCGGCAAAGAAATCCCGCCCAGAAACAAATGCCTGTATGTCGATCGGATATCCGGTCAGAACTCCGCCTACAAATCTGCCCGTGGACGGGTCCGGATCAACGACGAAGACCGTGGGAATCTCATGATCCGTGAGGCCGCGATCCGGTGCGCAATTCTTCTTTAGATATTCTTGCGTAATCATTGGCCCGGTCCTTATCAGAAAGGCTGCAATACTCCAAAGGGGTGCCATCATCCTAGATGGGACCCGTCAGAATTCAACCCCCTTTTGGCGAGTATAAATAAAGAATCGCGATTCTCGTATGCTTCGGCTACCATGCCGGGGGGTTGGTTGAAGTTTCAGATGAAACGGCGGAGCCGCCAGTTTCAAAAAACACTCGCTCATCGCATTTGGAGGCCTTCCGATCGAAATGTCCCGCTTGTCCGCGCCGATAGCTGGCTCGCCTCGCGCGCCAGCGAAATCATCGCCGCCAATGCGACGGTGCTCGTTACGCTGAACCCCAACGCGAACGAAAGATTTGCCAGCGGCGGCGACGAGACGGCCAGTAGAAGAACACCCCAGCGCCAGCCGGGCGAGGCCCAAAGCATCACCAGCGCAAAGGCCAAGAGCGTCTGGTCGTAGACGAGGAAATAGGGAGGAAAGATCGTCATGAAAAGCACGCCACAGGCATACTCATAATTCTTCTTCGTGGTGGCGGGTCGCTCCGGCTGCTTCGCTCCAAACGGCCGCCGTACGGCAATGACGCGGCAAAGCGATACTGCCGCCACGGCTGTCGTAATCGCATACACGATCCGCATTGCCGGTATCTTGGCCGTTGTCAGCACTAGCGCGTCGCAGAGGTTGCTGGCAATGCCCGCAAACGACTGCTCGAACAAAGGCGAGTAGGTGTACTCCCGCGTCATAGCGGCGATCTTGGGCAACTCGCGCAAGTAATCGAACCAAATACCGGGACCCAGCGCCGCCGCCACAACCACAAACTGCATGAAGCCGCCGAGCGCTAGCCCCGCCAATGTTCGCCAGTCGCGGCGGAGCAACATCCACACGGCAAGCCCGACCGCGAGTTGCGGCTTAACGGCCAGCAGCGCCAACACGGCTCCTGCCAGGAGTCGCCGGCCTTGGCGGTGCAAGGTTAGTCCGCCCGTCAATACCAGCAGCAGCATGGGCGCCAAATGGCCGATGCCGATGGCGATCCATAGCGGCAAGAGCGCCGCGAGGGCCACAAGCACATTGATCCGCCACTGTCGCGCTAGTGGTGTCGTGCGGTAGAACATGACGCCGCACACGGCCAGACACGCAAGTTGAATCGCCCACCACGCGGAGAGCGCGGCGGAGTAGGGCAGCCGCGACAGCGGCGCCATCGCCAGGCCCATCGTCGGCGGATAAAGGGAGCGTAGCGGATCTTCGCGCATCCATGCCTGAAAATGCTTGAAGTAGTCCTGGTCGTAAAGCCTCCCCGCCTCGCCGCTGGCGACGATCGTTCCGGCCGTGTAGAACTGCGAAAAGTCTCCGCCGCAGCCGCTCGTTTCCGGCCGGTGGTTGAGCGAATAGCCTTCCCACGCCGCCAGCACCGCCAGCGAGGTGAGCAGACACAGCGCCATGTCACTGACGCGCCACTGCGACATGCGTAACCCTCCTATCACGACCAACCGGCACAACCGGCCCCAGTTTTCATCCGGCGTGCCGTTATAGTCTAGGTCGCGATTTTCAGTGCGAACTTTCATTAACAAAATCGCGAAACCTTCCTCGTTCCCACGCTCTGCGTGGGAACGCACGTCCGGACGCTCTGCGTCCCGTCGCCAGGTACGTGGCCGCAGAGCGTCGGCACGTGCGTTCCCACGCAGAGCGTGGGAACGAGTGTTCGTTTATGACCTATCTTTAGAAAACGAGTTGCAATATATAGAAACACCATGGCATTCCGCATCGGCAAGCTCTTTCCCCGCGTCACAGCGCACAGCGAACGCGATCTGTTCGCATGGTCGCTGCTGGCGGGCGTGATCCTCATGTCGCTGCTGGCCATGCCCTTCTTCTCCGGCGGCTTTTACACCGCCGACGACCTGGGGAACTTCCACCTTCCGGCGCGGGCCTACTACGCCCAGCAACTGGCCCGCGGCGAAGCCTTCGACTGGATGCCGAGCATCTTCGCCGGCTTCTACCTCACCGGCGACGGGCAGGTCGGGACCTATCATCCGGTGCATCATTTTCTCTATCGCTTTCTTCCCCTCCGCGCCGCGCTCGGCTGGGAATATCTGTTGAGCTATCCGCTCATGCTCTCGGGCATGTATTTCCTCCTGCGGCGGCGGCTCGGGCGGCGCGACGCCGCCATGCTCGGCAGCCTGGCGTTCACATTTTCGAGCTTCAATCTGTTGCACTTCGTGCATCCCAACGAAGTGGCCGCGGTCGCCCATATTCCCTGGCTCTTGACGATGATCGACATCGTGCTGGTTGACGCCAGGCGCTGGCGGGTCGCCCTGGCCCAGGCATTTCTGGCCTTGCTCACTGGCTCGCAGTTGCTGTTGGGCTGTCCGCAGTTTGTCTGGTACTCGCTGCTGGCCGAGTCATGCTTCGCGGCATTCCTGATCGTGACGCGGAGGTATTCGCCGCGCGACGGCTGCGAAACGATGCCCACGTGCCGCGTGTGCATCGGCTGCCGCCGAAGTTCGCTATCGTGTGTAATCATCGCCAAGATGATCGGCCTGCTCGTCGGCGCCGTGCAATTGCTGCCTACGTTGGACGCTCTGCTGCATAGCACGGTCGCCGTTGGTGATTCGCCGGAAGCCGCCACGCTGCACCCGATCAACCTCGTGCAACTCATCGCGCCATATCTGCCGATCGACCGTGCATTCGGCGGCAGTGCTCACGAGCTGAGCCTTTACGTCGGCGCCGTGCCATTGATGCTCGCGCTGTGGGTCTTCGCGCCGCGGCGAGCTCGGCAGCCTGCGGCGGCTGGCAAAAGCCGCGGCAGCATTCGCCTTGGTCGCCATCGCCCTGGCGATGGGGAGCCGGTTGGTCCCAGCCCCGCACTCGGCGCTGTGGTCGGCATGGTTCCACTTCTCATGCCGCTACACCGTCTTGTTCCAATTGGCGGTAGCTGTGCTGGCGGCGATTGGCTTCGCGCTCGTTGAGCGAGAGGCGAGAGAAAAGGGAAAAATCCAGCGCCACGTGCCGCTTATAGAAATCCAACACCCGGCCGCGGCCTTGTGGCGGCGCTACGAGGTGCTGGGCGGGGCCGTGCTTGCAAGCGTGGCCGTGGCAGTGGCCGGCCTGATCCTCCAAACCGGCCACCAAGTCGCCTCGCCGTCGCGGGTGCTCATCGGGCCGCTACTCATGGCTTCGGCGGCGCTGCTGGTGATCGCAGCCTCACAGGGCGTCCGCGGAGCGCTCGTCGGATTGGTGCTTTTCATGGCCGCCGACCTGGGCTATTACGGCCTGAGCTGTACGCTGGACGAATCGACCACCGGGCCCGACGACGTGATCGCTCAGTCGGTAACTCCGCCGGCCGAAAACGCGACTGCGCTGCGCCGCCGACCGCGTATTCGCCCCGCCCGCCTATAGCGACGACGCCTCGCCGATCGGCAACCAGATGACGTTGGCAGGCTGGGAGCGGATCGACGGCTGTGCGGCCATGAAACCGCGGAAATCGTTGGACTATTTCCAGCTTGCCGCGCTGCGGGCGTCGTCCACTCGCTGGGTCCATCGCGGACCTTCGACAGCCGGCATCGACGGCCTTGCGCCATATAACGAAGAGTGGTCGCAAGTGCCCGACCCGCTGCCTGCGGCACGGCTCGTGACGCGGGTCGTCCGCAGCGACAACCCGGCCACCGATCTTCCGGACATCGATCTAAAGCGCGAGGCCCTCTGCGAATACTCGCTGGCCCTGCCGCCCGGCAAGCCGGGAACGGCCGCAATCACTCACTGCGGCGGCGGCCAGATCGACGTTGATGTTTCCTGCGGGTCACCACAATTGCTCGTGCTTGCCGAGAGTTATCATGCCGGCTGGCGCTGCCTTATTGACGGCTCGCCGGCGCCGACGTACCGCGTCAACGGCGACTTCCTCGGCTGTGTGGTCGAGCCGGGCAATGCGGAGGTCCGCTGGGAGTTCCGGCCCGACAGCCTCTACCGCGGGCGGCTGATGACGCTCGCCGGCCTCAGTCTGATAGGCCTGTGTCTCTTCACCGGCGCCTGCGCGGCGGGAGTTGGCCATCGTCGAAAAGATCGGTCTCAGCCGCTCAGCGCGATGACGTCAATCTTGCCGGTGAACACCGGTTCAATGACCGAGCCTGCGCCTGGCGCGACGAAGCATGAAGAGGAATCCGCCGAATGAGACTCCTGCCAGGGCTAGGCTCGATGGTTCGGGCACGAGGTTTAAATGCGCTGGGTCGGTGCTAAAGACTGTAAACGCCGTACCAGCAAGATCCGAACTTGTGGGGTTGGTCGTGCCTTGGATGCCAAAGATATTGAAAAGGCCAGGCGGATTTCCGGCAATACTCGTGTCGGTCCCATTTCCTGGCGGCACTTGGAAAACGGGACCGTACATGCTTTTAGCGTACGCTGTGTCGTTCTGGATCATGTCCAATGAAGCCGAAAAATCTGCAAGGCCAGGACCCGTCTGGTTGAATGCCCAAAAATAGCCGTTGCTTGCGCCCCAGCCGCTCGTTCCGCCCGTGGTGTTTTTGGCCCCGAAGCTGGCCCATTCCGAGCCCGTCTTCGCCAAGGCAAAGGCTTGCGCGGTAGTCAGACCGACCAGGCCATTCCCTTGCGTCCCTAGTGGCATGGCATCGATGTTGTTATAGTACTCGGCAATCATTGCGTTCGTGCCGTAAGTGCTTTGAAACGCGCTGCCCGAAATGGTCTTGCCGTTGGTACCGCCAGACGTCGTCGTCGTGTTGTCGGGCGTGACGATGTAATTTCCCGCCGAATCGATGCCAGCGACGTATTCGTCGAAGACGCCGGTAAGCTCAACGCCGCCAGTATCTGGCGAGTAAACGGCTTTAGTGCCGGAACTGGGATCGGAGTTCGCCACACTGTCGATCACATAAACGCCCTGCAGGGTGTCGCCCGCTTGGGCAGGACGGTTTGTCACGACGTTGCCTTCTGCGTCGTAGAGGTTCTCATAGTCGGCTAAATGGTAGCTGGTCATCCCGAAGAGCAGAGAATTCGGATTCGTTGCGAGGGTTCCCGCCGACGCCGCGTCGCAAAAAAGAACCGCCGCGCCAAACAGCGCCACGGTCGCCCATGCGCGGATGACCCAGTTTGGCGAAAAAGGAGCACGCTTCAATGAGATGTTCATCATGAGTTCCTCAGCGGAGTCGGTTAATGTTTCTACCGTTAGCCATCTGCGACAATGGTTTGTCGCCGCGCGCAGTGAGAACGCCAAGGGTGCGTGTCTACTTGCCGCTAAGAAGTGCGCGCGGCTGGACAGCCTCGCTGAAGAGCGAAGCCCACTGATCAGATGGCCTTCGGTATGAAACGCTGCCTCTTATGGAGGGGTATACGATTACCCCAGTAAAAACTGGGTAGCCAAACGAGTCACGGCCAAAGGCACCCGTTAACTCGAACCTACGGGCTTCATCCTACCAAACCCTTCCTTCTATGCAAGCACTCGGCGCGCTTTTTATGAAAATAACCCGACAGAATGGATCAAAAGTATATACTACAGGGCGATCCTTGCCATCTCAACCTGAAAAGCAGGGTAAATTAGAGGGACAGAACATTCAGAGCTTCTTTCTGGTGGGTCTTGCGGGAACCGGCCACACCCCGCAAAACTGTGGAGGGGTTTATGCGCCGCAGCCGGCCAGTTCCAGCGACTCGTCGGCCGACTGACCCGCGACTTGCTCCAGCGCGCTAAGCACCGCGGCGGAATGATCGCCGTCGGCGCCGTTGCGAAGCGCGTCGATCGCGTCGCGAGGGCCGGCAATTGTCGCGTCCTGGCTCAAGAGCGAAACATAGCTCCGCACCGTGCGGATGACCTGCGACGCTTTGGCCGAATTGGCCGGCTGTGCGGGCCGCGCCTCGCATTCGGCTTCAAGGCTGCTGCCGCGGCTCTCCAGGAGCGGCAAGGCCCCGGTGAGCACCGAGCCGAGGGCGTGAACCAGGTCGCTGCCGTGGAACGTGTGCTCCAGGTGCTTGCCGCGCTGGGCCTGGGAAACCTCGCCCACCGCCTTGCGGATGACGCGGGCGGTGACCTCGATGTGGTCGATGTCCTGCAGCAACGCGGCCACGCGGATGTTGTCGATTTCTTTCTCCGAAAATCTCATGCGGGCGGCAACTTGCCGGCTGATCTCGGCGATCTTCCGCGCGCGGTCGCAGCGACGCGGGTCGGCGCTGTTCAAATACTGCGAGAGGACGTCAACGACGCCCAGGTAGGCGTCGTGCAGCTCAGAAATCTTGTTCGCCCGCTCGTCGCTCAAGGTGCCGACCAAAATCGCGTTGATACCCATCACGGCCGCCCAGATCGACAGGGCGAGCCCCACCGCCAGCGGCGAGGCGATGGCGGCGAGCGAGCTTAGGTCCAGCGCCGTCACCACCGATGCCGACACCACGCAGAGCAGAGCCAGTACGCCGGCAAGGTAGCGGCCGAGGAAAAAGGCCGCCAGCACGATCGGCAGATAGAACAAGTTCAGTACGACCATCCGGTAGGGACCGACCCGATAGAGCAGGCCGCAAAGCGCCACGCAGATCAGGATCAAAGCGATTTCCAAAATGCGTTGTTCGGTCGTTTTTTTACGAAGCATTGACGGGTTCCTTGTTAGGGTTTGACTTGGTTTCGCGCTTTTCAGGCGAACGTTCAAAATCGGGCGGTGCCGGCCCATTCGTCGAGCAATTCCAGGGCGAGAGAGAGGTCGTCGTCGAAGCGATTCCCGCCGGCCGCGGCGGGCGGTGCGGCGGCGGGCGCCGGCGAGGCGGTCATCGCCTCCCGTTGTGCGGCGCAATGCTTGACGACCTCGGCGAAGTCGGCCTCGATTTCCAGGAACGCCTCCACGACGACGGGATCAAAATGTTTGCCGGCGTCGTCGCGGATCATCTCGACGCACTGTTTATGCGGAATGGCGTCCTTGTAGACGCGTTTTGTGGAAAGGGCGTCGTAAACGTCGGCAACGGCCACGATGCGGGCTTCCAGCGGGATCTCCTCGCCGGAGAGCCCTTCCGGGTAGCCGTTGCCGTCCCAGCGTTCGTGATGACAAAGCGCGATCTGCCTCGCCATCTGCAGGAAGTTCGATTGGCCGAGCCGCGTTTCAATGTCTTGCACACATTTGCCGCCGATCGCTACGTGAAGCTGCATCATGAGCCGCTCCCGTTCAGCGAAGCGGCCCGGCTTCATCAGGATCGAGTCGGCAATGCCCACCTTGCCGATGTCGTGCAGCGACGAGCTGATGCCGATCAATTGCACGAACTGCGCAGAGATTTGATTGCGGTAGGGCGAATTACGGCGGAGAGCGGACGCGAGGCGGGTGGAGTAGATGGCGATTCGCTCCAGGTGGTTGCCCGTGTCCGCGTCGCGCGACTCGGCCAATTTCGCCAGGCCGAAGATCACGGCGTCGCGGGTCCGCACCAGGTCATTGTAGCGCTGCAGCGAGACGCTCTCCGTTTGGGACTGTTTGCGGTAGTCGGCTTCGCTGGCCCGCGCGAGGACCAGCCAAGCCGCTCCAGCTTGCAGTGCGACGATCCAGACGAAGCAAATCATGCGGATAGCGCCCAGCGGTATTTTCTCCGCCGCAGCCTCGCCGTTTGCGGAATCGCGCGACTCCTTGCCCTCCGCAGCGGCGGTAGTATTCGTCTTGTTCTCGGCCGAATCGGTCGATTTCGCGGCGAAGCGGTCCGCATACGTGACGAAGCGGAATTCGAGCCAGAGCCCCAGCGCCAGACATGCGCTCTGCGCGAGGACCAAGACGATGAATCGTCGAGCGTGCTGCTTCATGGTGCGGATCGGGTCGCGGACATTACATGGCCGGGAGCGAAAGCTGAGATTTCCTTACGTTACTATCGAAAGAGTAGGTTAGTGGCGAATGTTGTCAATCGCGGGCGGGTGGTCGGGGTTGTTTGGATTGTAATGCCTGGTTGAGATGCTATTTCTTCCGCTGTAAAATCTGTTCCGTGAATGCCGAAGCTCTCATCCGCCGCCTTGAGTCGTTTCCTGCCGCGATTCGTGCCGCGGTTGGCAAAGTGACGGCCGATGAAGCTCGCTTCAAGCCGCCTTCGGGCGCATGGTCGATCCTCGAGGTCGCGCGGCATCTCGCGGACGAGGAGCGGGAGGACTTTCGGCAACGCGTGAGATCGACGCTCACTGATCCAGCTGCGGCGTGGCCGCCAATCGATCCGGAAGGCTGGGCACGCACGCGCGGCTATCACGATCGCGAGTTGGGCGACGTGCTTAACGAGTTCGCGCGAGCGGGCCGCGAGCATCGCCTGGCTGCGCTCCGTCGAGACCGCACCTGTGGCTGTCGATTGGTCCGTCGCGCACAACCATCCCAAGTTCGGGCCGATCGCCGCGGGCGACTTGCTCGCGGCCTGGGCGGCGCACGACGCGCTCCACCTGCGGCAGATCGCCAAGCGGCTCTTCGAACTCGCCCAACGGGACGGCGCGCCATTCACAACGCGGTACGCGGGGGACTGGGGAGCGTGAGGAAACCAATGGGAATATAAATGATGTCCGTGGCTCAAATGAGCGCCTGGTTGATCTTCGGCGCCAATTCGCATAGTATCACATGTAGTATCGTCCGATGAAAAGAAAGAAGTGCTTAATCCTGCTACCAACATCATTTAACGATGGCACCGAGGTTCCTGTCGATGTTTTTGGCAGCGTTTTGCGCGACATCGACACGACGCTCGACTACTATTCAATCGGCGGCTCGTGCCAAGGGGTCTACACGATGGGCGACGGGTCGAGGGCGCGCGATGAATCGATTATGGTGTGGGCGGTCGTAGACGAGGAGGACATCGGAGTTGTGAAGAAGTTGGCAGCTCGAATCTCGCGAAAACTTAAGCAGGAAAGCATTTATTTTGAAGTGACTGACGTGGAGTTTGACTTCAATCGACCGTCGGAAGAAAATGGAGAAACCTGATGCGAAAAAGAGTAAATGACATTGTCGCCAAAGCGAAACGCCTCGCGAAAGCTTCGCAAAGCTGGGCCGATTTCTCAAACGCGCTTTTTGGTTCAGACGGATTGATTTCGAAAGAGATTCCGGACAAAGCTGGTCGCGCAGCATTTCGCAAGTCCAATGATTACGACGCGCTACACAAGCTTCTGGAGCAGAAGATCAAGGAAACCGGCTTGGCAGCAGGAGCCGAACCGACTAAGAGCGGCCGGTTTGTCGTGCGGTTGCCGAAGTCGCTGCACGTGGCGCTGGAAAAAGAAGCGGCAACCGAGGGGACGAGCCTGAATCAACTCGTGCTGACGAAGTTGGCGGCACGACTCGGTGAGCGACTGTAATAGCCCAATTATTTCCGCCGAGTGGCCAAATTGGTCTCGCTCGGCAAGCGGGACCTACTTGCCCCGCACCAGCAAATACCCCACCGGGATCAACAATCGCGTGACGAGCATATTGACGGTCAGGCCACCGATCACGGCGATGGCCAGCGGCTGCTGCATCTGGGCGCCGGGACCAAAACCGCAAGCCAGCGGCAAGAGGCCGAGGATCGTTGCTAGACTGGTCATCAGAATCGGCCGGAAGCGGACCCGCCCGGCGTGGAGCAGGGCTTCGTGCAGCGGCTGGCCTTCAGCGCGAAGCTGGCCGATGTACTCGATGAGGATGATGCCGTTTTTGACGTCCAGGCCGATGAGGAGGATCGCCCCCATGAACGAAGAGACGTTCAGCGGCGTGCCAGTGAGCCACAAGGCCCCCAGGGCGCTGGCCATTGAAATCGGCTGGCAAAGGAAAATCAATAGCGGCAGAGCGAGGCTGCGGAACTGGAAGCCCAATAGCAGAAAGACCAGCGCCGAGGCCGAGAGCATGACGACCGCCAGGCTGGCGAAGGCATCCTGTTGCGCTTTGAATTCGCCGCCCAACTCCCAGCGGTAGCCGTGCGGGAAAGTCAGTTTCGGCGGCTGCACCGCGGTACCCCCCAGCTCTCGCTGCACGAGCTGCGAGACCTTGCCGACGTCGCCGGCCGCCACTTCGGCCGTGACGACGATCATCGGTTGTTGGTTCTCGCGCGACAGCTCGGTGGGGCTAGTCTTGCGCTGGACCGTGGCAAGCTGTCGCAACAACACGAAAGTGGGCGGCGACGACTCTCCGGCCGCTTTATTTGTCCCCGCCGGCAAGGCGATAGGAATCTGCTCCACGCGGTCGAGATCGTAGCGGACCTTATCCGGAGCGCGGATGCGAATATCGGTAATGCGTTCCTTTTCGGGTAGCGTCGCGGCAAGCTGGCCGTAGAGCGCCGCGTTGAGCTGGTTCTCCAAATCAACCTCCGCGATACCGGCGCGGGCCAATGCCAGCCGGTCCGGTCGCACGATGATGTCGGGGTTTTCAAGGTCCGAATGCGTATTGACGCCTTTCACGTCTCCGTCCTTGAGAATCTTTCCGACCTTTTCGGCCAAATCGCGGAGCACTGCCAAGTCCGGGCCGAAAATCTTCACCTCGACCGGCTTGGTCAAGCCGACCAGGTCGTTGATCTGGTCGCGGATCAGCGGGGTCAACTCGGTGTCGGCGTCGGGTACGCGGGCCTTGAGCTTCTCTTCGATTTCCTCCTTGATTTTTTCATACGGACGCCGCCGACCGGGCGGTTTCAGGGCCACCTCGATGTCACCGCGAAAGGCCTCGGTGGCGTAGATGCCGTTCTCCGCGCCGGTGCGGCGGAGATAGCCGGAAACGTCGGGCGTTTCGGAAAGGATCTTGTCGATCCGCTGAGCGACCTTGTCGGTCTCCATCAGCGACGTACCCGCCGGCAGAAAATAGTCGAGTATGAAGGCCCCTTCGTCCATCTCCGGCATGAAGCCCGAATCCAATTTGCTCCAAAACCACCAGGCCGGCACCGCCGCAAGCAGCGCGGTAAGCACAACCAACCGCGGCCAGCGCAAGGCCCGGCGAAGGGCCCATTCGTAAGCGTCGGCCATGACGCGATAGATCGGGCCGCTGTTAGGCATCGGCCGGTTCGCCAGGAAACGGGCAGCCAACACCGGGATCACCGTCAAGCTCACGACCATCGACACCAACAGCGCCACGGTCAGCGCGAGGCTCAATGATTGGAAGAATTGGCCGACGACGCCGCGCACGAAGCTGAGAGGCAGAAAGACGAGGATCGTGGTCAGTGTCGAGCCGATCACCGCACCGCTGATCTCGCGGCTGGCTCGGTCGATCGCCGCTTCGCCCGACTGTCCTTCGGCTAGGTGCCGGGCGATGTTCTCAACGACCACCACCGAGTCGTCGATGATCAGGCCGATGGCCACGGCCAAACCGCCCAGCGACATGAGATTGAGCGTGTCGCCGGTGAGGTGCAGGAAAACGAACGTGATGATCAGGCTGAGCGGGATGGAGATCGCGGTCAGCAGCGTGGCGCGGATGCTGCGAAGGAACATCAGCAGCACCAGTACGCTGAACGCCCCGCCTACAAGGATCGCATCGCGCACGTTGGCGATCGACGTCCGCACCAGCTCGCCCTGGTCGTAGACGGGCGTGATCTCAATGCCCGGCGGGGCCAGTTTTCGCAGTTCCGGCAGCATCGCATTGAGCCGATCGGAAATGGACAGTGCATTTCCTCCCAGGCGGCGAAAAACGGTTATCGCGACAGCGTTTTGCCCGTTGGCGCGGATCCACGACGTGCGGTCCTCGTGGCCGATGACCACCCGGCCCACGTCGGCCACGCGGATCGTCTGGCCGTTGACGTGCGCCAACACGAGTTGTTCCAAGTCGGGCGGCGTCTCGGCCTGGCTGTTCAGCAGCACCTGGAATTGCAACGGGCCGTTGTCGAGGCTGTCCAGCCGGCCCACGGCGCGAAGGCGGTGGTCCTTCGCCACGCGATCGGCCACGTCCGACATGGAAAGCCCGGACGCCACAAGCCGCAACGGATCGATCTCGATGATGATCTCGCGTACGTCGCCGCCTTGGACCACAGCGTCGGAAACGTCGTCGATCCGCTTGATCCGCGGGCGGAGATCGTAGTAGGCGTAGTCGTGCAGCGCTGCGGGGTTGCGCCCGCCCGTGACGACGAAGGATATGACGGGAAAGACGGCGGGCGATTGCCGTTCGATGAGCGTGCTCGTGCCGGCAGGAAACTGGTTGTTGATGTCGGCGATCTTCGCCCGCACGTCGTTGAGGGCCTGCACCATGTCGGTGCCGGGCGTGAAATCGATGTTCAGCTCCGACGCCCCGCGGAGGGTCTTCGAGCGAACGGCGCGGACCCCTAGCACGGTGCCCACGGCCTCCTCGATCGGCCGCGTGACAGCTACTTCGCCGGTGTTCACCGCCAGGCCGGCCGTTTGTGCCACGATCGTGATCCGCGGGAAGGTCACTTCCGGGTAGATGCCGCAAGGCATGTGGAGCATGGCCATCACGCCGAACACGACCAAGAGCAGCGTCGCCAGCACGATCAGGCCGAAATAGGGCCGGGCCAGAGACACGAGGTTGAGGCCGCCGCGCGGGTGGGCTGGCGTCGCAGACGGCGCGTCGGGAGCGGCCGGGGCGATCATTTCGCACTCTCCGTCCGCTGGAGTCCCGGCTTTAGCCGGTCATCGTTCTCCTTCTTTCCAATGTCGTCCTTTTTTTCACCGTCGTCCGTACTTCCGCCTGAAGACGGGACTCCAACGGGCTCGGCCTTTTCCACCTCGACCATTGTGCCATCGTCCAAGTTATAGCCGCCCTCGACGACGACCGGTTCGCCCGGCTTCAAATTGGTATCGCTGACGGCTACCCAGCCGTCATCTTTCAGTCCGAGTTTCGGGTGCAAGGCGGCGGTCTTGCCATCGCGAACAACGACGAGCACGGCCTCGTCGCCCGTGTCGCGGACCGCATTGGCGGGCACGGCGAGCGACTTTTCTTCGCGGACAACGATCGTCGCCATCACGGCCTGACCCAAGGCCAGACGGCCAGCCGAGTTGTCGATCTTGATTCGGACCGGCAGGTTGCCAGTCTGCGGGTCCGCTATCTTGCCGACGTCCAGGACACTTGCGGCAACGTCGTCAGCCTCCTCATGATCGAGCGAGGAGCCGCAGGGGCGAACGGCCGCAGCTTGTTTGGGCTTCAATCTCTGCGCGTCCGACACCGTGAGCCAGATGACGGCCAGAAGCTGGCCTGCGTCGACGACCTCGCCCACCGATGTGCCGACAGCGAGTGTTTGTCCCAGGTGGCAGGTAAGCTCATTCAACACGCCCGCGATCGGCGTGCGAATTGTCAATTGAGCGAGCTGGGCGTTGGCAGTGGCGATGGCGGCCTCGGCCATTTTGAATTGGGCTTTCGCGGTCTGCACTTGCAGATCGGCCTGCCGCTCGGCCGTCTCGGCGTCGTACATGGCGCTTTCGGAGATTTCGCCCCGCTGCCGCAATTGCCTTAGATGATTCGCGGTAAGCTGGGCTTTCTTGAGGGCCAACTCCGCTTGATCAATCGCCAGCTTCTGCGACTCCAAAGCGCGCTGTTTTTCGGTAAGTCCCTTTTCCGCGATGTTGGCATCCAACTTTACGATTGCCTCGCCGGCCTTCACGGCGTCGCCCGGCCGCTTCAGCAGGTCGACGACCCGGCCTTCGGCTGCGGCCGTGAGAGCGGCAAAGTGTTCGGGCACCGCTTCGCAGCGGCCGAGGCCCGTGACCCGTTCGGCCAGCGTACGCTCGGCAGCCGGCTGCACACGAACACGGACGTCCGGCCCCTTTTCCTTGTCGTCGCCGTCTTTTGCCGTGGCATGCCGGCAGCCGGAGATGACAGGAAGCAGCATAAGCGCGACGCCCCACGCAAGCAGGGCGTTCGCCATCGACAAGTGGCATTTGCAGCACGCGAACATTGTTCGCATGTTGGGTGCCGCTGCCGTGTCATCGCAAGCAAATCGCATATTGTCCATTGGCTCGGGCCGCCCGGAGAATCTCAGCAACCCCTAAACTTTACATCACCGTTTCAGGTTCAACTGCTTTACGGCATACCTTGATCGAAAAGCGCGATATTGCCGATTCTATCCAGAGAACCAATTCCAACGCAAAGTCCTTAGTTTACAACGACAACCGGCATCTTGCAACGTTTTAACCTATTACTGACCGTGGCCCTACTCGTCGCGCTGCCGTTTGAGGCTCGGGCACAGGTTCCGATCGCGCCGGGCCCGGGCGATGCTCCGTCGTTGGCACTCGCCCCGCAAATCGACCTGGAAACGGCCCTCCAGTGGACGCTGCAATACAATCCGAATCTGGTCACCGCTCGGCAGAACACCAATGTCTCGGCCGAAGCGCTGAATGTGGCCCGGCACTTCCCCATGAGCCTCAATCCGACGGTGTCCGTCGATGTCAGCCCGTGGGTCTTCGAGCGGCAGCCCAATGGCCAGGTTGACCAGTTAGACCGGGCCGTCGTTCTCACCTGGGCGCAGCCGATTGAGTTGGGCCATCGACAGGCGTACCGCGAACAGATGGCCCAGGCACAATTCTGCCAGACGCAATGGACGGTTTTGCAGACCGAGTTGGCGGCGCTCGTTCTGACGTATCGCTCGCACCAGACGGCCCTCTATCGTCGCGAGAAGCTGGCGATCGCGCAAGAGCTGAACGGCTTCAACGCGCGGTTGGTCGATATCATCCGCCGCCAATCGGAAGCGAACCAGGCGGCGGCGGCCGACGTGATACTGGCGGAAGTCGAAAGCCAGACCACGATCGAACAGGTGGAGACTGCGCGTCAGGACTATGTCAGCGCGCTTGCCGACTTGCGTCAACAGATGGGAATACCGGGCATAGCGGCGACCGCCGAGCCGGCTGGAGCATTTCGGGTGCCTGAAAACCAGGTGCCCGGCGCGGACGAGGCGCTGGTGCGAGTGGCCCAGGAAAGCCGGCCCGAAGTGCAGGCGGCGGCCGCGGCAGCGTCAGTCTCCAAAGCGGCCCTTCAGATCGCTCGCGCCGACCGCATTCCCATTCCCTCGCTCGGTCCGCACTATGAGCGCAACGAAACCGGCGCGGTGTTCTACGGCCTTTCGTTCAGCACTCCTGTGCCGATTCTCAACGCGGGCAACTCGCTGGTTTGCCAGCGCGAGGCCGAGTATCGCCGCGATTGCATCGCCTGGGAGCAGGCCCGGCAGCAAGTCGCCGCGCAAGTCATGGCCGTCGAAGTGAAGTGGACGCAGGCCATGCAATCCGCCGAGCGGACGCACCAGCGCCTGGAGCCGGTCCGCCGGCAGGCCGAGCGGATGGACCGACTCTATCAGGCCGGGCAGACCGACCTGCTCAAGCTTCTACAAGTGCGGCGGCGATTCATCGAGGCCCGCAACGTCGAACTGGACGCCGCCTGGCAGGCGATCGGCGCCTATGCCGATCTTTTGGCCGCAACCGGCGGCGCGCCGCTGTTGAGCCCAGCGACGCGGTAATTGCCGTGTTCCTCTGCCAGGCAGACAAGCCTGACGCGCAAGCGAAGGAATTGGTCGAGTGCTCCTTCGCTTGCGCGTTGGCGGATGTGTGTAAAAGCGATTGCTTTTCAACGATAATGCGCGCTGGTACAATAAGCAAAAGGCGGCGACCCGTCACACATCCACTCCCAAACACTTCACATGAGAACCGAAGTAATCCGACCGGCAGTCATTACACTTTTGCGACAGGCTCCGTTTGAACCTTTCGTGCTGAATATGGAAAATGGCGACCGGATTGTGATCGAGCATCCAGAGAACATCGCGTTCGACCCCGGCGGCAACGGTTCCGCGCCGGCCTCCAGGTTTTCAGTGGTCTCTCGCCAACTTTTTTACATCGGCAGTTTTGAGGCAGTGACAAGCGTAGCGCTTGTGGATAGCGGAGAGCGGGTTGCGTAGTTCTAGAATAACATGCCTTACCGCACCATCCATCGCCAGTGCCTTTCGGCCGTCAGTCTGCTCGTGCTCGTCGGGGTGGCATCGCGGCCCAGTCCGGCCGATGATCGGAGCGCCGACGGCACACAAACTGAGTCCGTCGCGACAAGTCCAGCCGACCGGACAAACCTCAAGACCGAGAGCTTCGCCCGCGACCCAGCATGGGCGGGCTACAATAACCGCCTTGTGTCCGAAGCAACGCCCTTAGTGACGCAGGATTTCGGATTTAGCCCCACACGGTTCGCCGCCAAATCTTCCGGCGAAATCGGCGGCCGGATCACCCGCGCCAGCGAACCGGCATGGTACGCCGTTAAGACCGCACCCAAGACGCTTGACGATAGGCTTTCCGCTTCGGGTACTTTCGCGATTACCAAAGCCGGCGGGGCGATTTCCTTTGGTTGGTTCAACGGCCGGCAGCCCAGCGGGATGGGCCGGCCGGTCAATTCATTGGCGATGACGCTGAGCAGCGTCAAAACAGGCGGAAGGCTTGCCATCCATTTGATCACCGCTCAGAATCAGTCTTGCGGCATTGTTGTGACCCGCTTCGAGCGATATCACACGCCCGAAGAGCGCGCGATCAAGCGTCCCACGCCCATCAAGATCGACGGCACACGCTACCACTGGCAGCTCGACTACGACCCCAGCGCGCTTGCCAGCCAGGGCCAAATCCGCTTCACCATCAACTGCCAGAGCGGCAAGCCGGAAGATTTCGAAGGAAAGGTATTCACAGTCGACCTGCCCAAGAGCTTCAAGGAGCAGGGGACCCTCTTTGACCATTTTGGTCTGATCAACATGACCCGGCCCGGCGGGGCGATGACCGTTTATTTTGGCGACCTCGTGCTTGACGGACAGCCGCTCGACCTGTCGAGCGATCCCAAGTGGGACGCTTCCGGCAATCGCACGAGCTATCGCGCGAAGGAAGTCGGCGGCGTCCACGATTTCGGTTACAGCGCCTCGAATCATGCCGGCGGGACAGCGGGTGAGTTGGGCGGACTCATCTGGCGCAGCCCCTACGCCTATTATGCCGATCGCGCGGGGCCGCTTTCGCTCGACGACCGACTCGAAGCCCGCGGACGGTTCGTGCTCACAAGCGGCGCGCCGGATTCGGGCTTTTACTTCGGCTGGTTCAACAGCCAGGCGAAGCAAGTGGACGAGAAGGAACCGTTCAAAGGCAAGAACTTCGTCGGAATATCGATCGGCGGCCCGACGCGGGTCGGCCACTACTTCCTCCCGCAACTTGCCACGGCCGACGGCCGAGGCGGCCGCATCAAGGCCGGACCGAGAACCAAGTCAGGGCCGGTCATTACACCGGGGAAGGCGTACGAGTGGACATTCCTCTATGACCCGGCCGCAAACAACGGCCGCGGCCAATTGCGCGTCACGCTCGGCGGCGAGTCCGTCAAGCTCGATCTAAAGGCCGGCGCGAAATCAAAGGATGCCGTGTTTGATCACTTCGGGATACTCTGCGTCGGCCCTGGCGGCGCGCAGGTGATTGCCTATTTCGACGACTTGACTTACACGGCGTCACGGGACCCCAAGTCGAAATAGCAGGCTTTGAATGCGGCCATTATGACGATTTAATCGCCGCCTCTCTCGCAAGGCTCGGCGAACAGATAAATTAGGCTGGTCGGTCAGTGGCGCGTCCTGATCATCTCCGAGTCCTTTGCCGCACTGCCATACAGTTTGCGGAAGTGATAGAATAAAGTGTTTCACCCCCTGTTTGGCCACTGACAAATCGCCCGATGCCCACCCTACTCGATCCGCCCCGGCCGATGCCGGACTTGAAGCCGTACAAGGAATTGACCAACGATGTGCTCACCGAGCGGATCCAGAAGGTCCGCGCGGAGATGGGCAGCCGGCTGATGATCCTGGGCCACCATTACCAGCAAGACGAGGTCATCGCTCTGGCCGATCTCCGTGGCGACAGCTACCAGCTTAGCGCGATGGCGGCCGCCCAGGACGAATGCCGGGCGATTGCTTTCTGCGGCGTCCACTTCATGGCCGAGACGGCCGACGTGCTGGCCAACCGCCCGGAGCAAGTCGCCCGCCGCGGCGGCGAGCGCGTGACCGTGATCCTGCCCGACATGAAGGCCGGCTGCTCGATGGCCGATATGGCCGATATCGAACAGGTCGAAGACTGCTGGGAGCAGCTTGGCGAAGTGATCGACGTGGAAGATGTCATGCCCGTCACTTACGTTAACTCGGCCGCCAGCCTGAAGGCTTTTTGCGGCCGCCACGGCGGCATCGTTTGCACGTCGTCCAATGCGCGGGCGGTCTTGGAGTGGTCTTTCCAGCGGCGGAGGCGGGTGCTATTCTTCCCGGATCAGCACCTGGGCCGCAACACGGCCTTGAAGATGGGCATCCACCTCGATGAAATGCCCGTCTGGAATCCGCGCGATCGCGAATTGGGCGGAAACGAGCGTGAGGCATTGCTCAACAGCCGTGTGCTGTTGTGGAAAGGCCATTGCAGCGTGCACCAGATGTTCCAGCCGCAGCATGTTGCCCAATTTCGCGAGAAGTATCCGGGCATCAAGATACTCGTCCATCCGGAGTGCATGATGGAAGTAGTCGATCAGGCCGACGTTGTCGGCTCGACGAGCAAGATCATCAAGGCGGTTGAACAAGCTCCGCCCGGCAGCAAGTGGGCGATCGGCACGGAGCTGCATCTGGTGCAGCGGCTGAAGCACGAGCATCCCGAGCAGGAGGTCCACTTCCTTTCGCCGATGGTCTGCATGTGCGCGACGATGTATCGCATCGACCTTCCGCACCTCTGCTGGTCGCTGGAGAGCCTTGCGGCCGGAAAGCCGGTGAACGTGGTGCGCGTGGACGACGAGACGGCGCGGTATGCGCTTGAGGCGCTGCAAAGGATGCTGGAGGTGAAATAGGGACCGTGACTAGCCTAGCCGTACAACCGATCCTTGCGCTTTTGGCCTCACCCGTCGGCGGCAACCCGACGCAATACGCGATAGAGAAGGCGTTCGCCGCGATGAACCTAGATTGGCGTTTCCTCAGCCTGGAAGTGTCGCCGGAGGGGCTCGCCGATGCCGTGAAGGGCATGCGCGCGATGGGCTTTCGCGGCGGCGCGATCGCCAACCCGCACCGCCGTGCCGTCTTGCCGCTCGTGGACGAGGCAACGCACATCGCCGATCTGCTGGGCAGCGTGAACTTCATCCGCGGCGTGGAAAACCACCTGCTGGGCGACAATACTGAGGGTCGCGGACTGTTGGAAGCCATCCGCAAACTCATCGATCCCGCCGAAAAGCGCTGCCTCGTCTTCGACGCTGGCGAAATCGGCAAGGCCGTGACCGCGGAACTGGCCGCGGCCGGCGCGGCGGAAGTCCGCATCACCGACGCGTCGGCCGAAAAGGCCGCCACGGCCGCCGGATTGTTTGAAGGCAAGTACCGCACGATCGTTTCGTCGCACGCCTGGGAGGACAATTATCGCATGGCAGAGGACATCGATATCGTGGTGCGCGCGCACTCGATAACGGCAAACCACGGCGGACATCATCCGTCGCTGGATGCAACAAGCCTCCGGGCCGAATTAGTCGTCGCCGACCTGGCCGTCAATCCGGCGGACGCTTGGCTCCTGCACGCGGCGGCCGGACGGCCATGCAAGTTCATTGACGGCCTGACTGCTCTGGTGGAACAGATCGCTGTCGACTTTCGCCTCTGGACCACGCTGGACCCCGACCGCCAATTGATGCGCGAGGCCGTGGAAGAGTTTCTTGAATTATGAAGGGCCTCTTAATTACGGGCACCGACACCGGCGTAGGCAAAACTTACATCGCCGCGCTCATCGCGCGGTCGCTTATAGCTTCCGGCTTGCAGGTCGGCGTTTACAAGCCGGCGGCCAGCGGCTGCATGCGAGATGCCGCGGGCGGTTTGACGTTCGGACGATGCGGTTGTGCTCTGGGAGGCAGCGGGACGGCCGGGCGACCTTGAAAGGGTTTGCCCACAGCGATTCGCCGCGCCGCTGGCCCCACATTTGGCCGCGCGGGCGGAAGGAAGGATGCTCGATTCCAAATTGCTCCGGCGCGGACTTAATTACTGGAAAGACCGCTGCGACGTAGTGCTCGTCGAAGGCGCCGGAGGACTGCTGTCACCGATGGGCGACCGCGAATGCGTCGCTGACCTCGCACATGATTTCAGCTTTCCGCTGGTCGTGGTCTCGCGAAACGTCTTGGGCACGATCAACGCCACGTTGCAGACGCTGTTCACAGCTCGCCATTATCGCGGCGGGCTGTCCGTGGCGGGCGTGGTGCTCAATCATCCCAGTTTGCCTCCCGCTAGCGATGTAAGCGTTACGTCAAACCGCGCGGAAATGGCCGCCCGCTGCGCCGAGCCGCTGTTGGCCGCTGTGGAGTATGGGGCTAAGAAATTTGATTGTGAAGTCGACTGGCCAAACTTGGCCAGGTAAGGCCGTGAAAGCGACGCCCGGGAGCTGGGCTATTGCCGTCAAATGCAGCATTGCATCGTATGAAGCTGAACGTTACAATCCGCTGCCCCCAATAGCCTCGCAAAAACCCGTCAAGGACGACGAACCATGAGCAGCCCGTTGGCCGCCGATCAAGCTAGCTGGTCGCCCGCACACCGCTGGACCGACTTCGCGCAATTGCGGTTCGCCCGCGAAGTGATGCAAACCGAGAGCCGCGCGATCGCCCAGGTCGCGCGGCGGCTCGATCAAGATTTCTGCCGGGCGGTCGATTGCATATTTCACTGCCGCGGCAGCGTGATTGTCACCGGCATCGGCAAGGCTGGCCTGATCGGTCAGAAGATCATGGCCACACTCGCCTCTACCGGCACGCGGAGCCACTTCCTTCATCCGGCCGAAGCCGTACATGGCGACCTGGGTCGTGTCCATTGGGACGATGTCGTGCTCGTGCTCTCGCAAAGCGGCGAGACCGAGGAGATTGTTCGCCTCCTGCCGCCGCTGGCTGAGTCCGGCGTGCCGATCATCGCCATCACGGGCAAGCCGAAGAGCACACTCGCCCGAGCGGCAACCGCGGTCATCGACCTCGGGCCGTTAGAAGAAGCCTGTCCGCTCGGCCTGGCACCCACAAGCAGCACGGCCGCAATGCTGGCGGTGGGCGACGCCTTGGCGCTTGTCGCAAGCAAGATGCGAGGCTTCGCCCGTGATGACTTCGCCCGCTATCACCCGGCTGGCAAGCTAGGGCTGAAGCTTAGCAAGGTCCAGCGGTACATGCGACCATTGGAGCAGTGCCGCGTTGCAGAGCAGGAGGAAAAGGTGCGGCAGGTGCTCGTAAAGGCAAGCGTGCCCGGCCGCCGCAGCGGAGCAACGATGATCGTCAATGCGGACGGACACTTGACCGGCATATTCACCGATAGTGATCTCGCGCGGCTCTTCGAACATCGCCAAGACGCGGCGTTGGACGCGCCAATCTACTCGGTGATGACGGCCAATCCCCTGACGGCGACGCAAGACTCGCTAATGTCCGAGGCGGTCGCGCTCATGGCTCGGCGTAAGATCAGCGAGCTGCCGGTGGTCGATAGCGAAGGCCGGCCGATCGGCCTTGTTGATATCACCGACGTCGTTGGATTGTTCCCCCCGCAATCCGCGGACGAAAGTTCCGATGCGGAAGCCGTACAGCGATCTATTGCCAGTGCAGGATGGGGCATCGTGGCTGAAGACGCCGACTGACTCGCGGACCGTCGCTAAAAGAGCGTCTTCTTGCGGTAATAAAGGGCCTTCAACGGGCCGCTGCTGGGGTGCTTGACGGCATATGTGTCCAGCATGTCTTCCATGTGCATGAAGATCCAAGGTTGCGTGTACGACTCTCCGTTCTTAGTGAAGACGATGTCGTCCGCAACGTATGCGGCCGCGTGAATCACCGCATCCTTGGCGGTCGCCAAAAACACAACGTCGCCCATTTGCGTCGGCTGCGTGATCGACGCGTAATCCGATTTGAGCAGGTCGCGCAGATAGTTCATGTCGTTGACGCGGTTGTCGGGCGGATCGTTGAAGAAGTTCATCGCGGACCAGAAGCAATCCTGCTTCAGCCCGCCCGCATCGACGCCGCTGGAGAGCGGGTGCATGTAGATGCGGTCGCGGGCAAAATCGGGAAGCAGACAGACGATGTTGACGTTGGCGTCGCCCTCGTGGTGCAAGGCGCGCAGAAGCGGAGTGACGCTCCGCTTCCGTCCGCCGACGCCCCAGTAGTCGATGATCGCCTCCAAGTTGGAGTCGGGCGTGACGCGCAAACGGGCCAGCAACGTTCGCTTCCGCGACACGGCATTCATGAATAGCCGCCGCTCATCGTCGTTGGGCAATCGGCGGAGCGCAGGCTCGAAATCGGCGAACAACAATAGCGACGGCCCCTGCGGATAGAGCAGACTCTTCAGAAGCTCGACCGACGACGGCGACAACCCGCAGTCCTTCAGTCGATCGTCAACCTGCCCGGTGCGAAACCATACGGGATCGATCTGCCGCGAGTTTTCGTCAAACTCGACAAGCCGCAAATAAATCGCCGCTCGAGCGGCGGACGAAAGGGACAATATGAACTCGTCGCCCGGCTCCACGGACACGCCTTCCGCCTCGGTCTTCCATGTTGCTTTATCAACGAGTGCCCGTTGGGCCGGAGTAATGCCGGACGATTGCAGAAACTCCAGCGCCTGCTCCTTGCTGAAGCCATGAAAGAACCAGCGGACTGGCGGCTGGTCGGGCGGCGGCACAAATACAAATTCATCGGGAAGATCGAGCCTGATCGGCCGAAACTCCAACTGACCCCACCGCCCGGGCTTGCCGGGAATAGCGTTGCTGGCAGCAGGAATGGCGGCGGACTTATTGCGCTCGAAACGAACGCCCAAACTGATTGCCGTCAGCAGTGCGGCCACGACCAGCCACGGCGCAACCATCAGCACGGAAATCAGCCAATGCGACACATTGAAGTGCCCGGTTGCCGACATCATGGACGATCGAGTGCGATCGCTGCGCGAAGGAGCTTCGGTCAGGAGTAATGATGCTTCAGATTGATTTGCCACTTGGTGTATCGTCTTGGTTCGTACAGCCCGTATCTAAAACTATACCTTCGATCTTAAAGATCGACAACGCATTGCCATGCCGCGCGGAAAGTTGCGGGCACGTGATTATTTCTCGCGTCACCGTCAAATGTAGTAGCGAGAGCCGCTAATTGGTTTTTGTGACGCGAAAAAGGACGGTGCACAGCACTTGCGCCACGCGAGAAAGCCCTATAACTACAACACTTTCCAAGCAGGAAAGTTTCGCGTTGAGCGCTAATAACGCTTGTTGTGTAAAATAATCAGCGCGGCAAAGAACTTTTTCGCAAGTTCACGTTTTTGTCAACCGTACTTTATAGTTACCACGGCCCTGATCGTAGTCGAGTTCGATGAGACCCTTCGACTTGATGTCCTCCAGAAGGTCGGAGAAGCTGTTGTAGCCGTAATAGCCTTCGTTGAAGCCGGGATGGACGCGGCGAATCGCCTGCTTGAGCGTTGAACCCCAGAGGGGGTCGTAATCCTGTTCGACGGAATGAATGACCTCCAGCACGCGCTCTTCCGCTTCGTGTTTCTTGTCGGCCTCCGGGCTTGGGCTTTCCTTCTTCGCCGCTCGCGGCGCCCTCTTCGCCTTGCGGATCAGGTCGTCGTAGTAGAGGAACTCGTCGCAGTTGGCGATGAGCAAATCGGAAGTCGAGCTTTTCACGCCGCAGCCGATGACGCGGCGGTCGTTCTCCTTGAGCTTGGAGACCAGCGGCGAAAAGTCGCTGTCGCCCGACAAGAGCGCGAAGGTGTCGATGTGCTGCTTCGAGTAGCAGAGGTCCAGGGCATCGACGACCATGCGGATGTCGGCGCTGTTCTTGCCGCTGATCTTGGTCTGCGGGATGTCGATCATTTCGACGCCCTGGGAATGGAACTCGCGCATCGAGTCTTCATAGTGCCGCCAGTCGCAATAGGCCCGCTTGTAGACGATGCGGCCCTTCTCCAGCAGCCGCTTGAGGACCAATTGGATCTGGAACTTGCCGGCCTTCATATCGCGGACGCCGATGGCCAAGTTTTCAAAATCGACGAATACGGCAATTAACGGTTCATCCGACATGCGTTTTCTCGCTTTGTAGTTCGGTGTGTATTTTGTTGTGGGGCAGATTGCTAATCTGCCATTGCGCGGCAGATTGGCAATCTGCCCCACGGCGACTCCGCCTCACGTTTCAATTGTTTCCACGCGGCTCGTGGCGCGGCCGCGGCCGAAGCGAGTAACGATCACTTCACCTGGCGACAATTCGCCAGCGTCGCGGACGATTTGCCCGTTGTCGGCCTTTTGTGTCAAGCTGTAACCGCGTCCAAGCACTCCCAGCGGACTGAGTGCTTCCAGCCGCGCTGCCTGCTGTTTGACGCGCGTGCGAGCCATGAGCAGGCGCTGCCCCAGCCCGCGGGCGGCTCGAGCATCCAGTTCGTCGAGTCGCAGCGTAAAGTCCTCGATGCGCGCTAGCGGCAGGCGGAAAACTCGGTGCCCGGCAATTGCATCCAGGTGCGCCTTGGCCGCCGAAATCCGCCAGCGCAGCGCCGCCGACATCCGCTTTTCAGTTTGGCGAAAGCGCGCGATGATGTCTTCGGCGGCCGGGGCCACGAGTTCCGCCGCCTCGCTGGGAGTCAGAACGCGAACATCGGCCACGAGATCGGAAAGCGTGACGTCGATCTCGTGGCCGATCGCGCTGATCACAGGAATCCGCGAGGCGTGAATCGCCCGCACGACAGCCTCTTCGTTGAACGCCCAGAGATCTTCCAAGCTGCCGCCGCCGCGTGTGACGACGAGGCAGTCTATGTCCAACGGCAGCCGATTGGCCGCGGCGATGGCCGCGGCGATCTCGGCGGCCGCGCCTTCGCCCTGCACGCGCGTTGGCACGACGATCACATCGGCCCCGCGCCAGCGCCGCGCGAGCACTTGAAGAAAATCGCGAATCGCCGCGCCGCTGGGGCTCGTCACGACGGCAATCCGCCGCGCGAACGCCGGCAGAGGACGCTTCCGCGCCGGCTCGAAAAGTCCTTCGCGAGCCAACTTGTCGCGAAGCTGCCGCAGCGCCAACTCCAGCGCGCCGATGCCCTTGGGCTCGATGCTCTCGATAATCAACTGATAAGTGCCGCGCGGCGCGTAAACGTCGATCCGCCCGCGGCACACGACCTCGAGGCCGTCGTCGAGGTCGAAACGAAGCCGGTTGAGCGTATTGCGCCACACTGCACAGCGAAGCTGAGCCTGGTCGTCTTTGAGCGTAAGGTAGCAATGTCCCGAATGGGGCCGCGAGAGATTCGATATCTCGCCGGCTACCCACACGCTCTCAAACGACGTTTCCAGCAAGTCCTTGATCTGGGCCGTCAGTTCCCCGACTGAAAGCACCTGTGGCGCGGCGGGCTCGGGCGGCGAGTCGTCAGGCAAATTGGAGAAGAGGTCGTAAGTGGGCATGGCAATCGTTCGTGGGGCAGGCTGCTAACTTGCCAATCCGCGGCAGGTTGACCGGCCCCACATGAGTCGAAATCCTCACACTCCCACCGCGGCGGCGGCGGAAATGTGCGGCGACGCGACGCGATTTTCCGCGCGGCGCGTATCAAGGTTCAACTGCATGGTCACCGACCAGCGGCCGTCGCGGTCGCCGGTCACGAACCAGTGCGGCAGTACGGCGGTCGATTGATGCACAAGCTCGAAACCGCCCTCGCTCTGGCTGACCGTCTCGATCGGGAACGTCCAGAATTGCGTCGGCCGGGATACAGTCAGCCCAACGTCGATGCCCTGCCATTCGTCGCAAAGATAAATGCCCGCGGCCTCGCCCAAGTCGAGTTGCGCGCCAAGCTGTCCCAAACGATTCCCTTCGGCGTCATGGAAATAGCGATCATCCGCGCCGGACGGCAGTCCGGCAAAGTTCATCTCGACGGCAAAGTGCAGCGGTCGGTCCTGAGGCATGTTTTCCAGCAGATAGGCGATTTCCAGCGTGGAACTGCCGGCAGCCAAGGTCAGGCCCTTGGTGATCCGCACCGGCACGCCGCAGGCAAAGCCGTCGCGAATCAATTGCACCTGGATGCGGGCGGCGTTCCGGCGAATTTTGGCCTCATAGGCGGCCACGGCGAAGTCGCTCCGAACTTCGGCCTGTCCCGATGCCACCGCGGCCAGCGCGGTCTCGTTATCGTAAAAGAGATCGACGAGGCTCTTTCGCGGATATTTGTCGTATTGGATCCGCTGATCGAGGTCCGCCTGCTTGAAGACAACGCGGTCGTGGATGCTGGCATAGCTGACGTTTTGCTGGTTCGCGCCGGCCAGCACCTTGCGATGGTAAGCCTCCGGCTGCCGCGAGAGCGTGGCCAGCAGATTGTGCCCGATCGCGCGGATGTCCAACTCGGTCAACAGTCCGCCGCGGCTGGGCGTCACTAGTCCCATCATCCGATCGTTGGCAAGGCAAATCTCCTGCCGGGCATCGAAGTTGAAATCGTCGGCTGTGGCTTCGACCCACGTCTCAGGACGCTTGGCGAGGCGGTCGAGAACCTCGTCGGCGGCGATCAGCGAGCGATAGACCGCATTGCGAAGATGCGGCAGATAAATGCCGCCGAACGCCCCATGCCAATGGCTGCAATTGCATTGTGCCCGATATAGCTGGGTGCGGGCCTCCTCGACGAGTTGACCGGTCGCTCCGTCCTCGATGGCATCCTGCAAGCGTCGGCTGACCATCATCATGCGGCAATACATCTCGTCGGCCTCGGGATACTTCACTTTGAAGTTCCGCCAGAAGCCGCCGCGGACAAACCGCCGCAGGCTGGCCAACCGACCGTCGCCATCCGCCTCGTGCGTGATCCGCTCATACTCGACCAGTTGCTCGGCCGGCAGCGCCCATTCGGTCATCTCGCGGTAGCTGCAATCGGGAAGATATATCTTGCCGACGGGCGGCACACTATCGATCGCCTCCGACGGCGTCGTGATCTGTAGCCAGCTTTGGTTGGCAACCAGGGCGTCGAAGAAGCGGCAAAGCCAACCGTCTTCGTAGACGTGCTTTTTCGTCTCCGGCCAGGTGCCGAACTTCTCGCCGTCGTCGCCAAACAGGCAAATCGCCCCCGGCCGCTGCTCTGATAGCATCGCCAGGTGGGCGATCGTCTCGTCGGGCGAGGCGAAGGGGATCGAGTACCGAAGCTTCTCGCTGCCGGGAAAGACGTTCAGGAGCCGGCCCTCGTCCTCGGTGACCAAATAACCCTGAAGCTGCGCTTCGGTCAGCCCGGCCATCTTGAAGTGGAAGTCGTCCAGGACCGTGTATTCAATGCCCGCATCGACGATGTCGCGGGTAAACGACTGCTCCCAGACCCGTTCGGGCACCCACATGCCGCGGACGGTCGTGCCCAGTCGGTTTTGCAGCCAGCGGGAGTACTTGCGGATTTGCCCGACGCGGTCGCGGCTGGGAATCATCGCCAGGATCGGCTCGAAGTAGGCCCCGCCGACGATCTCGATCCGCCCCTTGCCCGCTAGTTCGGCCAGCCGGTCGACATATTCCGGATGGGCCGCGTCGAGCCATTCCATCAGCGATCCGCTCGTATGCAGGGCGATCTTCAGCGTCTCGTAGCGGCTGAAAACGTCAAGGAAAGGCAGATAACTGTCTTCGTAGGCTTGCTGGAAGACGTTGTCAAAGTTACCGACGGGCTGATGATTGTGAAAGACGAGGGCGAGTCGGATGGGATTGGGCATGTTCGATTATCAGGGCGAAAAAGAAAGGGAGCCGTAACATTTTCTTGTTACGACGCTCCGCGTCGTAACGTCTTCACAGCCGCTCTGCGGCCATGCGCGTCTACCGGTGTGAGTACCCGCGCGGAGCGTGGGTACGAGGGCAGCTCGTAACACTTTTGTTTATCGGCAGCCTCTTCCTAGGTTATGCAGTTTACCTGTACGGAAAAGTCGAGGATCAGTACTCATCTCGCTTCGCCAAGTTGTTTGCCTAGCAATGGAATCTTTCGCGGCACCACGACGGCCGTCAAGTTCAGAATAACACTTTCAAGCTGAATCGGGAACGGCGGCCCACCAATTGCGTCTCTCGTAGTCCTTCGAACCTTCATTGTCCTTGACGTAGTTCCCCTCCGCCTGCTTCCGCGCCCAGTCGATTTCCGCCTTGGTCGCTCCGACATGCTCCATGACCGCCACCTGGTGCTTCATGCACTGCCGCTCGGCCGACCTGCCGGTCCAGAGTTTCGAGGATAGGATTCGTGTGCGATTGTGTGCGGTATAATCGCCAATAAGGCTCGATCCCCCGGTGTAACCGGGCCGGGCGGATGGGTGTAATTATTTGGGAAGCGGTCAGCTCCCATTTCCGGACAATCGGTGCCAAAGTGTTGCATTTTCGGAAAGTTGATACTGTTTCAACGGCAGTCTTAATTGCCTCTCTGGCGTTGGCCCAAGCCAGCGCTGCGGAGCCGGCCCCGGCAGCGGTTCGCGCGGCGTTTGCCCTGCCGGACGCCTCAGGCGAAAAGCACTCCTCTGCCGAATGGCACGGCAAGAAGGCCGTGCTGATTTTCTTTGTGGCCGCGGAGTGTCCGGTGAGCAACTTCTATTCGCCCGACTTCGCCCGCATCGCCCATGAGTATGCGGGAAAGGGAGTCGTCACCTACGGAGTCCATTGCGACGAGGACCTGACCGCGGCCGACGCGGCGGCGCACGCCAAGGAGTATGGGCTGAAATTCCCCCTCTTGCTGGACCCAAAGCAGAAGTTGGCCGGCGCCGTCGGCGCGCGGACGACGCCAGAAGCCTTCGTGCTTTCGCCCGACGGAGCCGTATTGTATCATGGACGGATCGACGACCGGTTTGCCACCAACGGCAAGCGACGGGATGAGCCGAGCAAACACGAGTTAGAAGACGCCCTCCGCGCCGTCGTTGCTGGAAAGAAACTGGAAGTTACAGAAACCAAGCCCTACGGCTGCCCACTGCCGAGGCAAGAAAAGTAGCAGAGAGATGACTCACGCAAAGGCGCGTAAGGCGCAAAGGGTTGATATTCCCGTGGTGGCTTTGCGCCTTTGCGTGAGATTATTCAGGTCGCACATAAGGAGTTTCCTCAAGATGATTTGCCGATTTGCCTTTACGTCAACTGTCCTGATCTTCGTAGCTGCGTCCGCTCAGGCCGAAGACATCACCTACAGCAAGCAAGTCGCTCCGATCCTCTGGAACAACTGCGCCTCGTGCCATCGGCCGGGCGAGATTGGGCCGTTTTCGCTGCTCACCTATAAAGACGCCAAGAAGCGGGCCGGCTTCATCAAGGACATCACGCATGACCGCCGCATGCCGCCCTGGAAGGCTGAAGCCGGCTTTGGCGACTTCCGCAACGTCCGCCGCCTCAGCGACGAAGACCTGAAGACGCTCGCCAAATGGGCCGATGCCGGCGCGCCCGAGGGCGACCCAAAAGACCTGCCCGCCATGCCGCACTTCCCCGAAGGTTGGCAACTCGGCAAGCCGGACCTCGTGCTCACCATGCCAAAGTCGTTCACCGTCTACGCCAGCGGGCGCGACATCTACCGCAACTTCGTCCTCAAGATTCCCATCGACGAGGACCGTACGGTGGCCGCCACCGAGTTCCGGCCGGGCAATCGCCGCGTGGTACACCATGCCCTGTTCTTCCTGGACGCCTACGGCCAGGCCCGCCTGCGCGACGGCGAGGACGGCAAGCCGGGCTATTCGACCTTTGGCGGCATTGGCGTCCTGCCCAGCGGCGGGCTGGGCGGCTGGGCCCCCGGCGCGACCCCGCAGCGGCTGCCCGAGGGCACGGGGATGTTTCTCGCAAAAGGCAGCGAGCTGGTGATGCAGATTCATTACCATCCGGACGGCAAGGAGGAGACCGATCTTTCGTCGGTCGGCATCTACTTCACGCCCAAGCCGGCCACGACGATCGTGGGCGGAATTGCCATGCGCACCCGCAGCCTCGACATTCCGCCGGGCGAAAGCAAATACACGGTCCATTGCGAGACCCAACCATTGCCGGCCGATGTGACGGCCCTGGGGATATTTCCTCACATGCACAACCTCGGCAAGGAAATGAAGGTCATGGCCTATCTGCCCGGCGGCGACGTCCTGCCGATGATCTGGATTCGCGACTGGGATTTCAACTGGCAAGGGGCCTATCGCTACGTGAAGCCCGTCAGACTGCCAAAGGGCACTGTGGTCAAGGTCGACGCGGTGTACGACAACTCGTCGGACAATCCCAAGAACCCCAGCGATCCGCCGCGGCGCGTGTATTGGGGCGAGCAGACGACCGACGAAATGTGCCTCTGCGGCATGACGGTCATTACCGACACGCCGGCCGATCTGCGGAAGGTCCGCGCGATGAACTTTGCGGAACTCGGCGCAATTCTGGGCGGCGGTCAGCTTCCGGAACTTCGCAACAGAAGGGCAGCGTCGACGCCGTCTATCAACGCCGAGACGCGGAAGAAGATTCTAGCCAAGCTACCGGCCGACGGTTTCCCCATTCCGGAAGTCATCGCACCGCTGCTCGCTCAGTTCGATACGAACCACGACGGCCGGCTCACGGCCGCGGAGGTCGAAGCCATGCCCGAACCGTCCCGCAGCCGCATGGTCGATGCGATCCAGAAGAAGATTGATTCGCTGGAGAAGGCGAAGGAGAAGTCGAAGTAAAAAAGATTGAAAGCTCTCTAGGAATGAGCGGCTCCATCCAACGATCCCGACGGCGATTTTTGAAGAGCGCCGCGGCGCTGCTTCGCCGACGATCATCCCTGGCGCCGCCGTGGGCTTCGGCCGCCCCGCGCTCGCACGCGCATCCAGGTGGGGTGCATCGGTCTCGGCTCGCAGGGCAATGCCGACATGCGCGATTTTCTCATGCAAGAGGACGCCCAGGTCGTCGCGGTTTGCGACGTGCATCGACTGCACTATCGCGACAGACCGTGGGGCAAAGGGGCCGCGATGGGGCGCGATCCGGGCCGACAGACCGTGGAAAAGCACTACGCGGCGGAGAAGACGAGCGGAAAGTATAAAGGCTGCACCGCTTACGCCGACTACCGCGAACTTTGCGGCCGGGCGGATATCGATGCCGTGCTCGTGGCGACGCCCGACCATTGGCACGCGATAGATGCCCTGGAGGCCATCCGCCAGGGCAAAAACGTCTACGGCGAAAAACCGTTCACCCATTTTTTTGCCGAAGTGCAGGCCCTCTATCGCGCCGTCGCGCAGCACAAGGCCATTTACCAGGTCGGTTCCCAGCAGCGGTCCGACGCGCTCTTTCGGCAGGCCGTGGAATTGGTCCGCAACGGCCACCTGGGCGTCATCAAGCGGGTTGAAGTCGGCCTGGGGCCGGGCTATGCCAAACCAATGGGTGACGCGACGATGGCCGCCGTGCCGGAAGGGCTCGACTATGAGCTGTGGTGCGGGCCAGCACCGGTGCTGCCTTACATGCGGGCGCGGCACCATCGCTGGTGGCGCGGTAATCGGGCCTTTGGCGGTGGCGTGCTGATGGACTGGATCGGCCATCATAACGACATCGCGCACTGGGCCCTCAATATGGACCACGCAGGGCCGCTGCGCATCGAAGCCGCAGGTTGGACCATGCCGCAAACCGACATCTACAACACGCCGGTGGACTACGAGATTCGCTGCGAATACCCCGGCGGAACGGTGCTCGTCATATCGACGAAGGTTGAAGGCGGAACAAAATGGATCGGCGAACGGGGCTGGCTGTGGGTCAATCGCGGCAAGATCAAGGCTTCCGATAAGCACTGGCTGGATCCCAACTTCAAGCGCGGCGAGTGGAATGCCTACGTCTCGACCGGACACGTCCGCAACTTCCTCGATTGCGTTCGATCGCGCAACGAGTGCATTGCACCGGCGGAAACGGGGCATCGTTCGATCACGCCCGGACATTTGGGCTACGTCGCGCAGGCGCTCGGCCGAGCCCTCCGCTGGGATGCGGCGAAGGAAGAGATCGTGGGCGATCCCGCGGCGCAAGCGATGCTCATGGCCATGCCCTATCGCAAGCCGTGGACGATGTGAATCAGTCGCCTTTCGCTCCGCGAAAGCTGCGCGACTTTCGCGGAGCGAAAGGCGACAATCTGTTTACACGGCGAAGAACTTGCGGATCACGCGGCGGTCGGTTTCCAATCTCGACTCGAACTCGGCGCCTTTTTTCGATTTGAACAGGTTTTCTTCCTCCACGGTCAGCCAGCCCGGCCAGCCCGTTTTGTGAACCACGTCGGCCAAGCCGGCGTAATCGAGTTCGCCCTGACCCAGCGGAACCTGTTGCTTGCCGCGAATGTCGCGGAGGTGCAGGGCGCCAATGCGCTGGTGATGCTTGGCGAAAAACGGGACCAGATCCGCCCCGGCGCGAAAGGCGTGGCCCAAGTCCAGCAGGAAAAAGACGGACGCGGGGTCGGTGTCCTTGAGCAAGGCATCGGTTTCGATGCCGCCCGCTGTGAATTCCGGCTGGTGGTTGTGATAGACCAGTTGGAGTCCGGCAGACTTGCACCGTTTGCCTAGCCGTGTGAGGTCCCCAACCTTCTTATTCAGAATCTCCTGATCGAGTTTGCCATCCTTGACAATGCTCTTGTTCGCGCCGCTTACGGCAAAGTGTCGGGCGCCCAAGGCAGCGGCGCCTTCGACGAGCTGATCGAGATGCTTGGCCGGCTGTCCGAGACCGGTGTGCGGACCGAAAAATGACATGCCCGTCGCCTCGATTTGCGCGCGGGCCTCCTTCAGCGCGGGCGAACTCTCCTTCCACGTAGCGAACATTGCACTCGAAGCCCTCGTAGCCGAGCCGTTTCATGTCGCCCACACGCTTAAGCAAGTCGGGAAAGTCGCCGGCCTTGATCTGCCAGGCATTAGCCTGGCAAGCCACGCGATTGGCGGGGCCGCCCGCCGCGCGGGCCAGCGCCGGCAGAGCGGCGGACAAGGGGATGGAAATCAAGAACTCTCGTCGTGAAATCATGTGTTTACCGCGCAGCAAGACCGAGTGCCACCGAAATATGCGAAAAATGTTGCCAAAGGAGCATTTCCGATATCTCGGGCGAGGTGTATACTATCACCGATGCCGCCCTTCGGCAACGCGCCGGCGTGGGGCAGGTTTCCAACCTGCCTGGCAGATTGGCAATCTGCCCCACATAACTGAAAGCCCACCCTCTTTCCTCCCACCGCAAAGGAGAATCGCCGTGTCCAAACGTAGCCGTCATTTTCTAGCAATGGCCCTCGCCCTGGCCTGTTTCTGCGTCTTCACCAAGGCGTCGCGCGGCGACGACATCTCCTGGGTGACCGATTTCGAGGCGGCCAAAACCAAAGCCAAAGAGGAAAAGAAGCTGCTGTTCGTCGACTTCACGGGCAGCGACTGGTGCATTTGGTGTAAGAGGTTGCACGGCGAAGTATTCGACAAAGATGAATTCAAGGCCGACGTCCCCAGCAAGTATATCATGGTGCAGCTTGATTTTCCGCACGAAAAGCAGCTTCCCGACGAGCTCAAAGCCCAGAATGCCAAGCTCGCCAAGCAATACAAAATCCGCGGCTATCCGACGATTCTCCTTCTGGACCCCGCCGGCGAAGTCTTGGCCCAGACCGGCTATCATGCGGGCGGCCCGGAAAAGTACGTGAAGCATTTGGACAATCTAATCGTGCTCCACGAATCGGTTGTCAAGATGCTCGGCGAACTGGCCAAGGCCGAGGGCCTTGACCGCGCCAAGTTGTTGGACCGGTTGATCGAGGCCAATACCGAACTGCGAACGGGCGATGAGCAAATCGGCGACTGGACCAAGGAAATCATCGCTTTGGACTCGGAAAACAAGGCCGGCCTGAAGGGCAAGTACGAGGTCCGCCAGTTGATGACCGAGATTGCCAAGTTGATGCAAACCCGGAAATTTGACGAAGCCCACGAGGCCGTCGAAAAGCTCCTCGCCTTGCCGGGGCTAACCGCCGTGCAGAAGCAGGATGCCTACGTTAGCGAAGCAAACCTGTCGCAGATGAAGATGGACTTCCCCGCCTGCCTGGCGGCGCTGAATAAAGCGGTCGAGGCCGCGCCGGAGAGCCCAAAGGCCGCAATGCTCAAGTCGAGCGTCGCGCGGATCGAGGAAAGGATCAAGAACGAGGAGGAGGCAGCCAAGCTCAAGAGCGAGCTTGCGAAGGCCGAAGGCCCGGACCGGCTCAAGCTGCTTGACGAAACGCTGACGGCCTACGCGAAGGTCGCGAACCGCGTCGACGGCAAGGATCAGTCGGCCGACGCCGCCAAGTGGATGGATGAAGTCATCAAGCTGGACGTCGACAACAAGGCCGGCCTGAAAGCCAAATACGAGTACCAGTCCTATCTCAACGCAGCGCAGAAACTCTACGTCTCGCGCAAGCCCAAGGAGGCCCAGGCGACGATCGAGAAGGCCCTCGCGGTCTCCGGCATCACGCCGCAGCAGATTGGGCGTGCGACCTACATGAAGTGCAACTGCCTCATGATGCAAAAGCAATATCAGGCCGCCATTGATTGCGCCAAGACTGCCCAAGAGACTGCGACCGGCGCCGAAGCAATCCTCCTGAAGTTCATCGTCCAGCAGGCCGAGAATGCGCAGAAAGCTCAGAAGTCGGGCGGTGACGCCGCGTCGGCGCCAGTTTTGCCGACAATCGGCGGGACGCTGCGAGCGGCAGTGCCTGCGCAGCGGATGCAAACGGCTGGCGGACAGAGAGCGTCCGGCACAACGGCATCGGCCGACAAAGACATTTTCAAGGTTCCCTCCGGCTCGATCGAGGAACTTTTCAAGTACGCCGAGGAGCTGAAAAGCGAGCGCAGCACGGCGAGCGACTACATGGCCGTAATGGAGTTCCGTCGCAAAGTGGCGACGGCCACGCTCGAGGCGGCCGATAAGATCCTCGCCGCCGATCCGACGACCGAGCAGAAGGCAAACGCGCTGAAGCTTGAATTGGCGGCGTTCGACAAAGTGCAGATCTCGAATCCCGACGATAAGCTCATGGCCAAGGAGGAGGAATTGATCGAGCAGTTCGAAAAGGCGAATATGCCCAAGGAGGCTCGTCAGGCCCTTCGCATGGTGTTGTCGGACAAGCTCGGGTTCGCCGTGGTACGCGGACCGAAGGAATTGGAGAAGGTCATCGACAAGGTAAAAGACTTCTTCAAGAGCGGATCCGCCGATGAAAGCTTGATCGGACTTGCTGTCAATGCCGGCCGCGCCGCCGAGTCCAGCGGGTCGAGCGAATTGGCCGTGGATACCTACCGCGAGTTGGGCAAGATCCTCGCAGAGCAGAAGGACCCGAAGGTCGTCGACATGGCGGGCAAGCTCGTCGGCGCCGCCCGCCGATTGGGGCTCAAGGATAATAACATGCTCATCGAGGGCACGACGCTGGAAGGCAAGCCGCTGGACTGGTCGAAGTATTCCGGCAAGGTCGTTCTCATCGACTTCTGGGCGACCTGGTGCGGCCCCTGCCGCGCAGAGCTTCCCAACGTAAAAAAGAACTATGAGGCCTATCACGACCGCGGCTTCGAGGTCATCGGCGTCAGCCTCGACCAGAAACGCGACGACCTCGACAAGTTCATGGAAAAAGAGAAGCTGCCCTGGACCATCGTCACCGACGATTCGTGGAACAAGGAAAAGAGCGCACCGGGCGACGGCTCGAAGCTCGTGCCGGGACAACTCGCCAACTACTACGGCGTCTTCGGCATCCCCACGCTGATCCTTCTCGGCCGCGACGGCAAGGCGATCTCGCTGAACGCGCGGGGCGAAGCGCTCACCCACGAGTTGGAAAAAGCCTTCGGGCCGGTTGTCGCGAAGGCGAAGGACGAAGAACAGAAGTAGAATGAAGTACTTCTTCTTCCTGGCCGTACTGGCCATGCTGTTGCCGCCCGATTTGGCCCGTGCCGCCGAATCGGGCGATGCGGCCTACGATAAACTGGCCGCGGAGGCCATTGATGCTTCGCTCGTCTGGCACCCGCTGGACGCGACTAGCGCCGGACTGCACGACTACGACGGCCAACTGCCCGACTATAGCAAACCGGCCATCGCCGCCGTGGTCGCGCGGCTTGAATCGTGCCAGGCGAAGCTGGAGGCCCTCGATCCCTCGTCGCTCGGCGACCGCAACCGCTACGACCGGCTGATCATCCTCGCCGGGCTGCATCGCGATCTGTTCTGGCTCCGCGATGCCCGCCGTTGTTCCATTTCTCCGATGTCGTATATCCCGGACACGGCGGTTTTCATCCAGCAGAACTTTGCGCCGCCGGCGGTGCGGCTGAAATCGATGATCTCGATCGAGAACGCGTTGCCGCGCGAGCTTGCCTCGGCACGCGAGAACCTGGACGACGTGCTGGCCAAGCCTGGGCTGGAGGAAGCGATCCGCAATGCCAAGGGCGCGGCCGAATTCCTTGAAGGCGACGTCGTTACGGCCTTCCACGACGTGACGGACGCGGCGCTAATGGCTCAATTTCGCGCCTCGACCAAGCTGGCCGGCCGCGCGCTCCGCGACTACGCCGACTTTCTGAAGACAAAACTGCCCAAGGCCGATCAAAACTTCGCCCTGGGCCGCGAGCGCTACCGCAAGCTGCTTGCGGGGGAACTGGTGACGCTCCCGCCCGAGGTCCTGCTGGATCTGGGCACGCGTGAGCTTCGCCGCGAGCAAGCCCGCTTTGCCGCCGCGGGCCGGGTGATCGACCCCGGCCGCAAGCCGACGGAAATCTTCGCCGCCATCCAGCACGAGCATCCCACGGCCGAGAGCCTGATCCCTGATACGGCGAAGAACCTGGAAGCGATCCGCCAATACCTTATCGACCACGACATCGTGACTGTGCCCTCGAACGTGCGGGCAGTCGTGACGGAGACGCCGCCTTACCTGCGGCAGGCGTTCGCGATGATGGTTTCGCCCGGCCCCTTGGAGAAGAACAGTTCGCAGGCGTATTACTACGTGACGCCCGTCGAGAAGGACTGGTCGAGCAAGAAGAAAGAAGAATGGTTAACAAGTTTCAACTACTATACGACCGACGTGGTCTCGATCCACGAGGCCTATCCGGGCCACTACGTCCACGGGCTGCACCTTCGTGCCTCCGGCGTGACCAAGGCCGAAGCCGTTTTTACCAGCTACGCCTTCACCGAGGGCTGGGCCCACTATTGCGAGCAGATGATGATCGACCAGGGTTTCGGCGCCGATCGCGACGCGGCGGGGCACCCGCGCAGCGGGTCGGCGGCCAAGTATCGCATGGCCCAGTCCGACGAGGCCCTGCTGCGGCTCTGCCGCCTGTGCGTCTCCATCCGCATGCACTGCCAGGGCATGACGGTCGACGAGGCAACGAAGTTCCTGGAGGACAATTGCTACTACGAAGCGGCGCCCGCGCGGGCGGAAGCCGTCCGCGGCACCAACGATCCGGAGTATCTCTATTACACGCTCGGCAAGCTGCAATTCCTGAAGCTGCGCGAAGACTTCCACAAGCAAGAAGGCGCGGGCTATTCGCTGAAGAAGTATCACGACGCCGTTCTCTCCCACGGCACGCCGCCGCTGCGCTTGCTCCGCGAGCAGTTGCTCCACGACCGAAAGACTTGGGATGCCGTGCTGTAGGGTGGGACCAGCGAGCTTGACGTTCGAACTCTTGTCTCCCCCCGCCCCGATACTCCGGGGAGAGGGGTCGGGGGTGAGGGGTAGGGAGCCAGTCGCAATACTGAGACAAAACGTAATTCACGCTTGAAAAGCACAGGTCAATGTCAGCGATGGACAGTGATTGGCAGATGATATCAGGGCCGCAACCAATTCTACCTCCAGCCCCTCATCCCCAGCCCTTCTCCTCGGAGTACCGGGGAGAAGGGAGCCATGATCGGGTTTGCCCGGTGGCATAATGCGGTGCGGAACAAAACCGAACCTGGAAACCTTACGACTCTCAACGCAATCAACGTAAATCTACGCAGGCTGGTCCCGCCCTATGGCGGATCGAAGCCGCCGGGATTCCACGGATTGCAGCGGCAGATGCGCCCGGTGCCGCGCCACGCGCCGCGAATCGCGCCGTACTTCCGCACCGCGCCGATGAAATACGCACTGCACGACGGCTGAAAGCGGCATTGCCGGCCAAAAATCGGGCTGAGCGTCCACTGGTAAAGGCGAACCAGCCCAATCAAGATCGACGCCGGGATGCGGACTATTGCCATGACGATCGTGGACAGCCAACTCCGGCCCATTTTTTCTACTTTCTGTCAAATCCGCTTCGCCGCCCGACGCGCCAACTTCACCAACGACTCTTGCAATTCCATCGTTCCCGGCACGGCATCGGGCCGAGGGATAACGACCAAATCGACGCCGCAAGGAAGCTGCTCGCGCGCGAGCCTAAAAGCTTCGCGGAGGCATCGCTTCCAGCGGTTGCGGACTACCGCGCCGCCTACCTTCCGCGAGACGGAAAGGCCCAGCCGCGGATGCGGCAGTCCGTTGGGGAAGGCGAAAACCAGCAGCCGGTCGTCGCCCGCGGTGAGGCGGCGCTGGTAGGCCCGCTGAAAATCCGCGCTGCGCGTGATCCGGTAGGCGCGGAGGAATCGCTGGTCGGGCATTGGAGTCGCAGTAACAACTTGGATTCGACTTTCACACGGCGGACGGCACACGGAGTGTGCCTAATACATTACCACCGCAAGTTCTGCCGCGGGTTGCTCGGCGTCTTGGCGTCGATTGCGCGGACCGTCTCGCGATCGGCCTCACTCATGTTGGCCGGCAGGACGATCAGCACCTCGGCGAAGAGATCGCCCGCCGCGGTTTTGGCCGGCACGCCGTGCCCCTTGACCCGCAGCCGCTTGCCGCTGGAAGTGCCCGGCGGAATGTGCAGCGAGACGGTCCCTTGAGGCGTGGGCACGTCGACGCTCCCGCCGGCCGCGGCCTCGCCCAGCGTCACCGGCAGGCGAACGTAGAGGTCGTTGCCCTTGCGGGTGAAGAAGGGATGCGGCGCGACGTGGATCGTCAACAGCAAATCTCCCGCGGTGCCGCGGGCGGCCGGTTCGCCCTTGCCGCGGAGCCGCATGACCTTGCCGTCGTCGATGCCGGGGGGAATCTTGACGACGATCGTTTCGACCTGGCCCTTGCCGCGGTCGAGGCCCAATTGGACCTCGCCGCCATTGACGGCGGAGGCGAAGGGGACGGTTATTTCGGAGGTCACGTCTCCGCCGCGGCGCTTTCCGCCGCCGCCGCCTCCGCGGTTGCCGCCTTTGCGGAAGTGGGTGAAGATGTCGCCCAGGTCGACGCCGCCACCGCCTCCCGCTGCCCCGCCGAAGCGATCGCCGAAGAATTGGCTGAAGTCGATGTCCTCGGTGGTAAATCCGCCCGGCGCCGAGGCCCAGCCGCCCGGCGGCGGCCCGCCCTGGCCCATCGTCTCGAAGGAACTGCCGTAGCGGTCGTAAAGTTCGCGCTTCTCCGGGTTATTGAGCACGTCGAAAGCCGCCTGGATCTCCTGGAACTTCTTCTTCGCCTTGGGGTTGTCCGGGTTCATGTCCGGATGGTGCTTCCGCGCCAAATCGCGATAGGCCTTCTGGATTTCTGCCTGCGGGGCTTCCTTGGCAACTCCGAGCGTTTTGTAGTAGTCCTGCGCCATGCGTTTTGAAGTGCGGTTGTGCTCGAAGTAGCGGAATCGTTTGGCAATTATTGTAAACGCCGCACGCGGTTCCGGGTAGGGGACAAGCTCGCGTCAAGCGAGATGTGGGATGGACCTCCGAGTCCGTCCACGAAGAATGGGACGGACTCGGAGGTCCGTCCTACTTTTTCCCATCCAGATGCTCCTCGGCCTTTTGCAGCACCAGGTCCTGCACTTCGGGCGGCCGCTTCGCGCCGGTCAGCGCGGCGATCTCGCGGTCCTGCGTGTATTCCAGCAGCTTCTGCCGCTGTTGATCGCTGATGGGGACGTCAAAACCTTCGTTCGGCGTCACGCCCCAAGGGATGTTCTTGCCGTCGTCCGGCGGTCGATTGATGTCCTGCCCGCTGGGGCGCCAATAAGTGGCGACGGTGAATTTCATCTCACCAAGCGCCGGGCCGAGATCGACGACCTCCTGTACGGTGCCTTTGCCGTAGCTGCGCTGACCGGCGACGATCGCCCGGCCGTTGTCCTGTAGGCAGGCGGCGACGATCTCGCTGGCGCTGGCGGTATAGCCATTGACGAGGACGACGATTGGGAAATCGGTGAAGCGTGCGCGGCCGGAGGCGGCATAAGCTCGCATCACCCGGCCATCCCGCCCGCGCGTGGTGACGATCTCGCCGCGCGGCACGAGCATATCGCAGATTTCGATGGCCGCCCGCAGCGAGCCGCCGCGATTGTCGCGGAGATCGAGCACGAGCCCGCGGACTTTATCCTTGCGAAGTTGCTCCAGCGCCGCGAGAAAGTCGGCGGCAGTGCTCTTCTCGCCCCGATCGGCGTCGGTGAAAGCCGTGATCCAGGCGTAGCCGACTCGCGGGCTGCCCGGCAGAAGGAAGTTCCATCGCCCTTCGGAATCGCGCGACGCGCCTTCCACGGTCTCTTCGTGGACCAGCCGGCGGACGATCGTGACGTCTACCGGCTGCGATTGGCCGACATGTTCAACCGTGATCGTGACCGACGTGCCCGCTCGGCCCTTGATCCGCGCGGAGGAATCCTTGAGCGACATGCCTTTCGTATTCTGGCCGTCGATTTTTACGATGCGGTCGCCGGCGCGAACGCCCGCGGCCACGGCGGGACCGTCGGGCACGGGGCTGAGCACGAGAAGCTGCTTGGTCTTGGGGTCCGAAGCCTGGAGGATGCCGATGCCAACGAACTCCTGGTTGAGGTCGTTGTCGAATTCAGTCTTGTCGGCCGGACTGATGTAGTGGGAATGCTCGTCCAACTGCGTTTTCAGGACCTCGCGAAGGTCCCGATCGGGCGCATGCCCTTCATCGCGTTCTCAAAAAGCTCCAAGTCGTTGATCGGGCGGTAGTAGCGCCGCGCGACGAGGTCGAGGCTCTCGGCCAGCACGCGGCTATAGCGGCTGCCGGGCACGTAGAGATAGCAGATCCCCGAGATGACGGTGATCGCGATCAGCCAGTGGAAGTTGCGACGAGGCATGGTGCTTTACTCGTTCCCACGCTCCGCGTGGGAACGCACTGGACGGACGCTCTGCGTCCTAGCTGTGGAACCTGGCCGCGGAGCGGCCGCACATCCGTTCCCACGCCGAGCGTGGGAACGAGGAGTTAGCCCCCTCCGCCGCCCCGCTCGTGCGCCTTGATGATGTCCTGCAACGGGAAATCCTTGGGCAAGTCGCGGTCGTCCTGGCCGAGGCACTTCTGATAGTTATGGATCACATCCAGCAGGTCGCCGCCGAGGCTGGGGTCGGAGACGAGCGATGGATGACTGTCGAGCACCTTTCGCCAGCCCCGCATTCCCTTTTCATAGAGCGGCAACGCGCGAATCTGGTCGCCCTTGGCAAAGGCCTCGTCGCCGTCATGGATCGACTTTCGCGCGGCGATGCACTCCGCGCTCGACTCGGCGTCGGCGCGGGTCCGCCAGAAGTCGAAGTTCACCTTCGAGCGCTCGTTTTTGATGTACTGGATAATCGTCGCGTCGGACTCGATCTTCGCGGCCAGTTTCAGGGCATCCGGCCGCTTGTCCTTGGCGGCACGGCGCGCGACTTCGTCGTTTTTTACGTCCATCCGGTCTCTGACGTCGTAAACGAGCTGGTTCTGCTGCGTCGTGCGTTTATCTTCGAGTATGTTCCATGCCGCCCAGGTATAGGGATGGTCTTTTTTCAACTGCTCCAGCTTCTCCTTGCGGAGTTTCTCCCGCTCGCCGGGCACCATCTCATCGAGCGTCTTGAGGTCCTTTGCCGACGCCGCTTCCATCTCCTCCTGACGGTTGAGCTGCAGCTTCATGTCGTAGGAAGTGTCGATTGCCATGTCGCCGAAAGCGTTCCATTCGCGGGTGGCTTGTTTCCAGGCGTTGACGGCCACCTGGTCGAAACGGCCGTCCTTCTCCAGATTGTCGGCGTAATAGAACTGGGTATTCGGCGCATCGGAATAGAAAATCACGTCGGCCATGCCCCGCACCGGGTAGCGGGGTGGATCGATCTTGCTCTCCGAGGCCAGGAACCAAGCCTTGCCCACGTGCCAGTTGTCGCGGACATCCGCGCCGTGCGGGAAACCGGTGGGTGGGACCGCTTTCTCGCGAAACTCCTTCACGTAGTAGGGCGCGAAATCCTTGCCGGCGTCGTCGTCGCCGGCGCCGCGGCGGAAGTCGGCCGCCGTCTCGGAAGTGTCCTTCTTGCCGGCGAAGAGTCGGCGGTAGTACTTCGCCTCATCGGCGCGGCCGATCTTGTTGGAGATGAACCAGCCCATGTCCCAGTAGAGCCGCGGCTCCTTGTCGTTCAGCCGCACGCCTCCCAGCATGAAGTCCAGGCCTTTGATTACCCAGAAGAACTTGTCGTGATAGTCGTCGAAGGCGACGGAGACGTTGTAGGAAAGATTCCATGCCTGGTAGCGCCAGACGGCGATGGAATGCGGCTGGAGCTTGCTGATCTGGTCGAGCGTGGCGCTGAGCTGCGTCCAGTCCTTCTTCATTTGAAACTGCGTGGCCGTCCACCAGAGCACCGAGCTGCCGACGCCGCGCATGCCGAGCGTGCCCAGGCGGACCGTCTCGCTCATCGGATCGATCACGCCGAGCTCGGTCTGGCTAAGAGCGTGTTTGTCGCGGTATTGGGCCAGAACGCCGCCCGGCCGGCCGTTTTTATCCTCATCGAGCGTGCTCGGCTTGCCTAGCTCGAATAGCACGACGATCAGGGCGATGATCGCTATGGCGTAGATTGCCTTTCGGCGGCGGGAACGCTCCCGCGCCGTGGCGCCGATGGTAGTTTTTGCGACCGTGCTCATTGGGCCACCTCCCGCAGTTTCAGAAACAAATAACCTAATAAGAGCACGGGCAGCACAAAACCCAGCTCGCGGATCACGCAGCGTGCGATCAGACTGCGACCGACATCAAAACCGTAGGCCAGGTGCCGGCCGTAGGAACAATCGTCGAAATCCGGCAGGACGGCGGACAAATAGCGGAACATCATCGCTATCCCCTGATCAATTGCCTTGATCGTGGTCGTTTTCAGTCCCGGGTCCAACTCCGAGATCATATTGTCTTGTGTCGTGATCCGCTCCGCCGACTCGACCGGCCCGCCACCCACTATTTTGCCGGTCGATAGCTCGACGACAAAACCGCTGAATATGCCGGCGATCATGAAGAAGATCGTAGCCAAAATCGCCACCGGCCCGCTGACGCACGTACTGAACATCACTCCCAGGCTGAGCACCAGAACCATTTGCAGCCAGATGCCGACGAACGCCTTGAAGAAATTAAATTCGAAGGTGCCGTCGGCGGCGCGGATATAAAGATCGGGCTGGGCCATGCCGAAATTCTGGCCATACTCCAGGCATTGGATGCTGATCGCCAATTCGCCCTTATCGCTTACCAGGTCCTTGAAGAGATCGTACTTCTCGATCTTGCCGTCGCTGCCCGCACGGGAGAAGTGCAACGGGATCCAATGCGTGTCGGTGGCGAACTTCTCGGCGGAAAAGTTCTCTAGCGTTACCCGCTTGTGCGTCTCGGGGTTCTCCAGGAAGATCGTTCCGGCGACGCCTTTCTCCATGTTGCCCTTGTGCGTGCGGAAGACCTCGATGGTCATCTCGATGGGAATGCCCTGGCGGAAATCATCCTCGGGGAACATGTCCTGGTGGAGGTCCGAGAAAAGCCAGGTGGCCATCGCGCTGGTGCGGCCCTGGATGAAGCTGCGGTAAGTCCACTCGTCGCCCACGTTGATGCCCTTGGCCTGGCCTTTAAGCTTGCCCGTCTTGTCCGTGAAGCTGAGCTTGCCGTAGATCGGCACGCGGGCCTGGAACTGGCCGATAGGCGGCCCGAGCTTGTACGTCCTGGTGCCGTCCTTCTGCTCGGTTATTTCCAGTTCGTGGGTGTGGTCCTGACGCGTCTCCACGGTGGCTTCGCCCTTCGCGTTGATCGTCACGCGATGGGTGTGGCCGTGCGATTCTTTCGTCTCGCCAACCAGCAGGTAGCCGCGGTTGCCGGGCAGAGTTTCCTTGTGCAAATCGTCGGCGGTCAACTTGTGCGTATGCCGCAAGCTGTTGACGGTAAAGCCGTAGCTGATCAGTCCGATTCCCGCCAAGCAGCACCGTGCCCACGGCAGTGAAACCGAGCACGCGGCCAAGCACGATCTCGATCTTTCGCACCGGCTTGGTCACAACCGTGTGCAGCGTGCGATCGCGAATGTCGGCCGGCAAGCTGAGCGAACTGACCACCAGCGAATAGAGCACGATCAGCCAAATCGTGCAGTTCATCACGACCGTGATATAAAGCTGGGCCGGATGGAGGCTGTCTTTCTTCATGAACAGCGTGGCGAAAAGAATGATGGCCACGAAGACGGCGAAGACCACCATCACGCGGCGGCGGAACGATTCGCGCCATGCCAGCCCAGCGAGCGCGAAGACGCGGCGGGGCGAGATGCGGGCGATGTCCGTGGCGATTTCCAGCACCGCTTTGCCGCATCGCCGCGTTCCGTTTGCCGGCCCGCTGATCAAAATCGAGATCAGCCACGAGAGGAAGTAAATCAAACCCAAGAGACAGACGACGACGGCCAGCCATGTGTAGATCGCGCCGCTGGACCAGTTCCGTTCTAACGACATCAGCGACTCTGGCGACAACGTCAACTGAGACGGATCAGGGGCGGACGTCGTATCCCTGCCAAGCATCGGCGAGAGAAACTCAAAAAGCGGCATGCCGACAAATCCATTCAAGAACATGCGCGTGACGGGATTGGACAACATTACCAAAACCGCCAGCACAAGCAGCGAGAGGAAGCCGAGCACAAGACCGGTCCACATCGAACGACCGGGGCTAGGCGTCCCGCCGCGGCGCAGAGCGAAGAGGAGCGCAAACCCGCCGCCCAATAATACGGCCAGCAGCAAGGCGATGCCCTGCCAATGCCAGAGCCAGCCGTTGTACCAGCCGGCGCCCAGCAGCCACTCGGCCAGCGGCGTGATTTGCAGATTCTCAATTACCATTTTCGTTCAACTTGCTTGTGGGGCAGATTGCCAATCTGCCTGGCAAAACGTGGGGCAGGTTTCCAACCTGCCAATTCCCGGCAGGTTGGAAACCTGCCCCACATCCGCTACGCATGCCCATTTCCATCCCCGCGAGCGCGGCGGCCCGGATGGGCGTCGCTTTCTTGAATGACCTTGACGAACAACTCTTCCAGCGTCGTCGTGGGATTGTCGATGCTGTGGACCGTGCCCTGATGTCGGGCGACGACCTGCCGGATTTCCTCCTGGGCATCCAGGCCCAGGCTGGAAGTGCGGATCTCGGTCACATCGCGGACCTTCAAAAGGCTATCCACGCGGCCCAGCTCCTTCAACTCGCCCTGGTGCAGAATCGCGATGCGGTCGCAGACGTCCTGCACGTCGGCCAGCAAGTGGCTGCACATCAGGATCGTCTTGCCCTTGGGCTTGCAGATCGCGGATCAAAAGCTTCATCTCGTGCGAGTGGATCGGGTCCAGCCCGCTGGTCGGCTCGTCGAGGAACAAAACCTCCGGGTCGTTGATCAGCGCTTGGGCGAGCCCGATGAGGCGCGTCATGCCCTTGGAATACTCTCGCAACTGACGGCGGCGGGCCTTGGTCAGACCAACCATTTCGATCAGGTCGGCCGCCTTCTGCCGCCGCTTCGCGCGGGGGATGTCGAATAGCCTGCCGTAGAAATCCAACGTCTCCTCGGCGTTGAGAAAGCGGTAAAGATAGGATTCTTCCGGCAGATAGCCGATCCGCTCGTTTTTGGAGACTTCAGTGGCTTCCTGTCCCAGCACGAGCGCCTGCCCGCTGGTGGGGTACAGCAATCCCAGGAGCAGCTTGATCGTGGTGGTTTTGCCAGACCCATTGGGCCCCAGCAGCCCGAACACTTCACCTCGGCGGACCTCCAAATCGAGGGCCTTCAGGGCGCGGACTTTTTGCCGGCCCCAAAAGTCTCGGTAAACCTTGGAGAGACTCCGGGTCTCGATGACGACTTCCGATTCCATGCCTCGACTCGCCTCTTGATTAGCTCCAAACTTACACTATATGCGGGTGGCAAACGAACTGCAAGGTAACGCGTGTCAAAAATAGGGCGGAGCAGCCGGGCGATCAAGGCCCGAGGCGCAAGCGAGGCCGGAGTGGGAAATACGCTCGCATGCACGGGCCTCGGATTTTCCGTCCCGCGATGTCGGGATGAGTAGGCCCCCGGTCGCTTGTCCAAAACTTGAGCTATTGGCCCTAAAGCTCAATCAAGCTACTACGGATCGGCGGAACGCTTTGTTCGACGCCTGTCGTGGATACGGTCAATTTCGCCCGTGCGATCAACCGTTTGCCTTCGGCGCGGGCGGCGGCGGGATGGCCGGAGTGGGAGGAGGCGGGAGGGCGGAATCGGGGCTGCCGACCTCCACCAAATTCACCACTTCGTCGATCCCAGCTTCCAATAAGACAACCCGCTCCGCCAAATCGCGCTCGTGCTCTGACGCGACTCGTCCGCGCAAGTAGGCCGTTCGGCCGGCGATATCGACACGGAAAGCACCGAGAAAATGAATGGACGGCAGCTTGCTCAGCCGCTTCGCGATCGCCTGACCGACTTGGTCCGGCAGCGTACGAGGCGGCTCGAAGCCGAGTGAAATCGGACCGGTCGGGCCGCCGCCGGCGGAAGCGCCGCTGTCGGCAGAAATTATGATCGGTGCTAAAGAGGCCGCAGGCGCCGGAGCCGGCGCGGAGACGGCCGGGAGGCTCGTCCCGACGTTGTCCATATTCGGTTTGAAGAAAGTAGTTGGCAAAGGTATAGTGCCGACTTCGCGCCAATGCGGCAACGGCGCGACTCCGCCGGGAAAAACTGTTTCTACGTTCGCCGTGCCGTATGCCGCCGTATTATATTGGCTGCCGCCATAGCCGCCAGCCGCGCCGTACGAACCGCTCGCGCCGCCATTTTGCCATTGCGCTCGGGCGGCGTAGCCACTGCCGCCGGAGTAATTCTGGCCGCGATTCGCCATCCGGTAGGAGGCCGAGTTGCCGGCCGTATTTCCGCCCGAATTTCCCGCCATGCTTCCGCCCGATCCTCTGCCGACATTTGAGTTCCCGCTGGACGCTTTAGCGCCAGTCGCGGAAGCGCCGGTCGACGAATTGCCTGACGTCCCTCTGGCCGTGCGCGTCTGGCCATGAAGCTCGCCGCCGCAGAAAAAACCGGCTATCAGCCAGAAAGCCGCCAAACGCCGCATGGTGCGGAAAGAAATTGGGAACATTGCCAAATCCCCGAGCGATTATCGCCCGCCAATGCGGCGGGCGCGATATATCATAATCGACACCGTCGCGGCCGCCAACAGGGCAAGCGCGGAAGGTTCGGGCACAACCTCGAAATCACCGCCATGATCCACTACGGCCCAGACGGTGTGCGAGTTCACGTCGATGCCGTAATCGCCGAGAGTCATATCTCCGTTCCAGGAACCGACGCCGTGAAATTCGTGGTTCGTGCTGCCGATGTTCCCCGTGACGGACAGCTCCCACTCGTCGTCCGACGTATAGGGCGTGGCGTCCGCGCCCGGATCGAGATAGTCGAGTTGGATGAGGCCGTTCTGCGCCGCGGACAGTTCGCTCATCCCGGTCCGCGACGCGGCCGTCGCCGGATCGTAACTCATTTGCACAACGTAAAGATCGGTGTGCGACGTGCCGTTGTGTTTTTGCGAATTGAGACGGCCCCGAAGATTTTCACGACATCGCCAAGTGCACCGTCGGCGGGAACACCCGGCGAGCCGACGCCGGTGGTCCGCCAGGCCATCTGGACATTGGCTGCCGCGCTGGCAGTGCCGGCGAGGATCGCGGCCGAGGTGCCGGCCAGGAGCCCGCCGCCGCCCGTGCCGGACGTAGTCACCGTCTGCGACTTCAGCCCGGCATAACTTCCACCCACGGGCACTTGAGCGTTCAATGCCGGCCCGAAGCTGCTCCGGGAATTGCTGTTATCGGCCGCCGCCGCGCCCACCGTGCCCGCCAGCACAAGGGTCAACGTGCCATTGTTGTTTCCGCCAGCGCCCGGCAGGCTACTGTCGTCAAGCAATTGCGAGGCGTCCATCGTCAAGGTATTCAGCCCGCTATTGCTCATGCGGCTCGTGTCAATCGTGGCCGAAAAAGACTTTCCGTTGCCCGCCGAGAGATTGGCGAAGATCGACAAGCTGGTGCCCAGCACGCTATCACCCGACGAGGAATAGCCGGTCAGTTTGAGATTGGAAGTCAGCGCCGGCGTCGTGTTGGCTGCCGAATTGTAGATTGTGTACGATAGCGGCGTGGCGGCGGCGCCTTCGAGCAGGTTGCCGAAGTTGATCGTTGCGGTCGTTTGCGCGGCCGTCGCCGAAAACGACGCATTGGCATGGTCCATAACCGTGAAGCTCGCGCTCGCGGTCAAGTCGACGGCCGGCGCAGCGCCGGGCAGCGTGTGATCGTCGCCGGCGGTAATCTTGAAGGTCTGGCTCTGGGGGCCGAGCGTGGACGTGTTCAGCGTGCCGGTATAGGACTGCTGCAAACCGGAAGCCACGATCTGCCCGCCGACTGGCCCGCTCACGCCCGGCCCGGTCGCGGTGACGTCCAGCGCGGCGAGACTGGCTTGCCCCGCCGATCCGTTGGAAAGCGTCAGATTGGCGGTCACTCCCTGGGCGCCGACGATCACAATCGGCTGGCTGGGGTTGGCGGCCGTGAGCGAGGGCAGCGCATGCGCGACGACGGTCAATGTGGCCGACGCCGCCTGTGTGCCGCTGGAGCCTCCCACGTCGCTGGCGGCGAAGCCGATCGTATGACTGCCGATGACCGTGGATGTGGCGGCGATGGTGGCCAGTTGGCTCGATCCGGCGGCGATCGTGCCGGACGTGGCGCTAGAGTTCCCAGGTTGGCCGTTCCGCTCGTGAGCGCGGCCGACACGGAGTAGCTCAGGCTGTTATTGAACGGCGCTGCCGTGTTGCCAACCAATACTCCCAGAGTGCCCGTACCGCCGGTGATGATCGTCGCATTGAGCGGGTTGGAAAGGCCGAGCACAGCCGGACCGGGCGGAACGATCGAGCCGTTCATCGTGAACTGGCCGATGTCGCCGTAATTGCCGATGCTTTCGGCCGCCACGTAATAGATGCCGCTGGAAAGACTGAGCGAGAGGCTCGCGTCGAGGCTCGGATTGGCGTTCGTGGCCGCGGTGCCGGCCGAAGCGATCAAGTTGCCTTGGCTGTCGAAAAGCTGCAGCTTGCTGTCCAGCATGCCGATCACCGAGCGCGCTGCCCGACGAATTGACGAACCGCGCCACGTCCATATTGATGTTGGCGGTCCCGCCGGGCGTCATGAACGAATAGTAGTATTGATCGGTCGTCTTGCGGATGATGCCCGCCGCCGCGATGTTGCCGCCGGTATCGGCGAACGATAGCGCCGTGCCGATGCTGACATTCGTATTGATCGGTCGATAGCCGAAAACATTCGAAGAAATGATGGCCAGATCGTCCTGGTTGTTGTTGGGATAGCCGGGCTTGTTTATGCTCGGCCCACTCCACCACAGCGCGCGATCGGCGTAGTAGCCGAGCCCCATGATCGGCGACTTGTATCCCGTGCCGGGCGTGGAAAAAGGGTGCGCCGGATCGCCGGGCCAGGTGCCGGGGCCGTACTCCTGGCCGTTCCCACTCTGATGCAAGAGACCAAAGGCGTGGCCGGCCTCGTGGCTGGCGGCAACGCCCACGTATTTGGCCGTTCCGTTGGCGAGCCAGCCGGGAAAGATAAAGACCGTGCCGTCGGTTATGGCGTTCGTGCCGGCGTTATTGTAGCTGCCGGGCACGGAGATGCCGCCAGCGGGCGCAGGGTACCACGATCCGCTGCCGCTGATCACGACCCGTACCGCCTGATTGGTCCCGTAGCTGCCCGGATCGATCGTGGTCACGTCAACCTTGAAGGGCGAATAGTTCTCGGCCACGCGGGCCCAGATCTGGTCGATCGACTGTAGTTCGCTGTCGCTGAACGTGGTCGGATCGCCATTCTGGTCGTAGGGCAGAATTGTTCCAGGGCTGTAACCGGCCCAGTTGTTGATCGTCGCTCCGGTGAAGTCCAAATAGATTTTGTATGGCGACGACGGCAGGCTGCTGAGTTGTGGAACGCCGCTGATCGGCACGTCGTTCCCCGTCCCCGTGATGGGATTCGTACCCCCGGCCGGATCGGTCGGTACGGTTGCGTAGCCGTCGATGACCGTGCCATCCGGAGATATAATGTCGCCGTCATCCGCAAATGCGGGCCGCGCGAAGGCGAGACCGCAAAGCAGCATTGCCAGAGCAAGCGGTCCGCCGCATCGCCGTGGTCGTTCCGCGCTCGGAGTGGGAAACATTTTCCAACTCTGCATGATGGAAAGAAAAAGTGGCCGGCCGAGATTCAATTCAATGCCCCAATAAGCGCGTATCAGCCCGGCAATTTGGAATCGGCCGCTACGATGCGCGTGCCGGCGTTAGCCTCCTATAGTTTGCATGAGTGGCGCGAAAATGTAAAGTAATTTGCGCACGAACAGCGAGCCATTGCCGCCGAGGGCGTAAATAACCACCCGTTATGGTGGTATTGCAGGCGAGGCAAGTGTCGGCCACGAATTTGCCAATTGAATTGGGCGCAAAGGCGGCACAACGCATATAATCCACTCGAACCGCTGGACCCCGGATCTATTGCGGGCCAGGCCGGATTAGGCGGCCTCTTCGGCGAGCCACGACTTCGCCGCGTCAAACTGCGAGGCGTCAAAGTAGCGGATCTTCGCCATCGTGAACGGTTTGCAGACCGTTGCCATCCACTTTTGCCAGGAGCTTTCGCCAACCAGCGCGATCCGCTTGATCTTCGTGCAATGCGTGGTGGAGAACTTGATGTCGTCCCACAGCGCCTTGGCGTCCCAGCCGTGGAAATCGTGAAACTGCGCCAGCACGCTGGTTTTGCCTTCCTTGGCGATCTCCGCGTCCACCAGCGGAACGAACGTCTTATAATCCTCGTCGTGCAGTTTGCCGCTGAGCTTGAAACCGATGGTATGGGCGGGTAATCCGGTCAAAACTTCGATCATGGCAGGTTCCTCCTTATTGGCGCGGGGAGAATTGGAATACGAATCAATATATAGGCCCTCGCGGCGTTAGGCAATTCACGGCTCTTACAGCAAAGGTCCAAAACTATGGCCCGCCGCCCTTAACAAATTGGACCGATCCGCCGAGTTCACCGCCGTCGTAGCCCACGTTGAAACCGCCGGCATGCGGCCCTTGATTGTTTGCCTCATAATTGTCGGGCAGCCCCGAGCGGACGAGCGAGGGTTTGAGAAAGCCGTAAGGAACGTCGCCCGACGGCGTGTAGTGCGCCGCCGGGACCGTAGGGACTGTGCTCTCAAGGTCCGGGGCCGACGGACAAGTCAAAACCCTCGGCCGGCGACGAGCGCCGGGCGCCAACTTCGCCGGGTCGAGCGTCGGATTCGCGGCGATCTCCTTGGCGAGAGCCTTCTCGTCGAGATAGGGCAGGAGCTCGATAAAGAAACTGTCCGCCGTATTCGGCGCGGGACGCGGCGGCAGGAGATGGTAGGACCCGAGTTCGTTCATTAGCCGGCGTGCGACGATCATTTGCCGCAGATTGTTCTCGCAGGCCGCACGCCTGGAGCGTTCGATCGCATAAAAGATAGCGGGCACGAGAAGGCCCAGCAATGTGCCGATGATGGCCAGCACGACGAGCAGTTCGACCAGGGTCTAGGCCGCGCTTTCGTCGCCTTTCGGCCGTTCTATAGTCAGCGCGCTTTCCCATCCTCCACCCCGCGTTTTCCCCTATTGGTAGCATCCCATAAATCCCTGACGTGTCAAGCAGCCAGCCGCCTGTCGATGCGAGCACCCCAATTTCGCCCGCCGCAAAAGTTTTTTGATGTCTAAGCACTTGTACACCAATGACTTGGGTCGCGAAGCCAAGAATTGCGGAATTCCGCGCGGAACCGGGGAATAATTCCGGAGTTTAAAGCGTCTATATATTCTGACGTTTAGATGTGTTAACATATACAGACATGAGAATCACGTGAGCTAGTCATGGGAGAACGAAAGTCGCTAGCAAGGGGCGCAAGCCCTTGGCTGTTAACTGTCGCCGGTCTGCGGCTGAGCGCCGAACGACCATACAATTTCCACTCCACCCCAATGACGAACGCCACGATCACAACAACCACCACAAGACGTATTTCCTACTCCAGCCCTACTCAAATCGTACTCGCATCCTACTGCCTTCCTTCTGAACTCCTACTGAACTCCTACTCAACTTCTGCCCTGCGCCTACTCCCGAACGACCCTGCAAAACCCCTGGAAAACGGGAGGAAATCATGAACGAAGAATCTAAAAAGAAGATTTCGCTTGCCACCGGCCGCCTGAAGTTCCTGGCCGGTGGAAGCAAAGAGGCTGAGATGACGACCGTGGAATTAGTCCCGGAGGGACGCAAGAAAATAGCCAGGGGCGCTAGCCCCTGGGAGAAGATCCGTGAAAACACAGGCTAGCCCCGCAGGGGCGAAAGAATTCTGTCGCCGCTTCGCGGCTTCGTTCAAATCGCTACGTTCCCGATTCCAGGGGCTCGCGCCCTGGCTACTGACTACCGCCGCTCTGCGGCTAGATATGCCTTGCTACAATCGGTGTTGACCACCCCTTCACCGCTTCCTCCCCGCCAACATCAGCGCCACCAGATACGGCACCGGCTCGCTGCCCAGCGCGTTCAGCACCGTGCCGCCGGCGGTGAAGACATACGTCACCCAGTCGGGCTGGCCGTAGCGCTCCAGCGAGGTGCCGCCCTCGCCGCCGCCGATGTAGACCTTGATGCCCGCGTCCTTCATCCGCTTCAACTGCGGCACGAAGTTCTTCGTCCCGTTCTCGAACCGCGGGTCCTCGAACATGCCGAACACGCCGTTATGAAACGCCACAGCCGGCGGCTTGTCGTTCTTATGCTGCTCGATGAACCGCGTCACCGTGTCGGCGAAAAGCTTGTTACTCGCCGGGCCAACGTCAAATTGCTCGTCGGCCGGGCCGAGCGTCGTGACGACGCTGCCGTCCTGAATGACGAAGTCGATCGGCAGCACGAACTCGATGCCCTTGGCGCGGCCTTCGGCGAGCATCTTCTTCGCCTGGTCGATGCGAAAGCGGGGCACAAAGTAGGGCTTATCGGCGTGGGCCGGATCTTCGGCCACGCCCAGGCAAACGTCCTTGCCATCCAATTCGGCGGCCGCTTTGCGGAGCGAGCCCGAAAGCGCGCCGGCCGAAATCACCAGCCGGATCTTGCCGCGGGCGATCATGGCTTCCATGTCGTCCAGCTTGTCGGCCTTCAGCCCGCTGAAGATCACAAGCTGCGCGGCGAGACAGTCGCGGAGTTGCACGTCGAATTGCTCGGCCTCGTATTCGCCCAAGGCGACGCGGTCCATTGCGGCCGGAACGATCACGCTCGATGCGTCGAGGCTGCCCGCCGAGAATGCTTCGTGGATATAGACCTTGGCGACCTTCGCCGCGAACTCGTTGGCCAACTTGGCCAGTTTGTCGGCCAGCTTGGGCAAGTCGGCCGGCTTGGCCTTCCAGAGCACGCGCTCGATGTCGTACTTCCGCGTGTTCTCCAGCATAATCACGCTGCCCGGCGCGGCGGCCGCGATCGCCTCGCTGACTTCGTCCTTGATCGTCGTCGTCGCCGAGTCGAGCCAATCGGCGATGAATTCGACCTTACAGCCCAGGATCTCGCCCAGCCGCGCGGCGACCTTGTTGAGCGACTTCTCCGGCTCGCGGCCGATGTGTCCGAAGATGATGGTTTTCCAGCCGTGCTTTCGCGCAAAATCGAGGGTGCCTTTCATCGAGCGGAGGCGGATATCGCCTTCGCCCACCTTCGCGCCCGGCTTGGCATCCACGTCGCCGCGGATGAGGACGGGCGTGCCGCTGGGCAGATCGGCGAGCGAATCGAGGCGGGGAATCGCCTCCAGGTATTTCTCCACCGGCAGCTTGGGCACGCTGGGATCGTCCCCCAGCACGCCGCGGGCAAAGCATACGAGTTTATCAGCGGTAATAGCCATCTTAATCTCCCTTTTCAGCAACGAATCATGTCGCAAACAGTCCGCGATCAGGCAAAAATATGGGACGACATCATAGCAGAAAACCTGCGCCGCCGGGAGGCTCCGGCGTCCTCGTTCCCACGCTCCGCGTGGGAACGGGCGTCCCGGCCGCACGGCGGCCCCGAAGTCTTCCTGTACGTCCAAAGCCGTTCCGGTTACGAGGCCGCAGAGCGGCCGCATTATGCGTGACGACGCGGAGCGTCGTCACGAGGTCAATCTGGGGCCTTTCCGCCAGATTGACAGCCATGCAAAATCGATTAGAATTAGGGTGGATTATGATTTTGGCACTTACCGTGTGGCGCTTTGGCGCGACCGGCTTCGCATTCGCGAGGAGCCCAATATGAACCGCTCTTGCAGGTTGGCTGTGATCTTGCTTTTTGCTGCGGCGTCGCCGGCATTTGCGCACACGTGGCTCATCGATGGCAAGCAAGTGGACGGCGATTTCATCAGGGAAGGGCACGATCAAATTAAGGCGAAAAGCGGCAAAATGCAACCGGTGGCTGTCGTCATTCTGTCGGTGCGCGGGAAGGAACACAAGTATCAACTTTCCAAACTGAGCTTTGACGACAAGAAATACGAGCAAGAGCAGGTGACCGCGCAAAAGAAGACTGCGGCTGAAGTCGACGAACGGTCGTGGAAGGACAAAAATGGCAAGGCCGCAAAGGGCCGCTTGATGGACATGGACGGTAATAAAGTCGTTCTGCTAGTACAACAAAATGACATGTTGGCAAACATGCGGCGTCCATTCAGAGATTTTAGCCCCGAAGACCGGGATTACATTCGCAAGGTAATGACAGATCGCGGCGAGCCAGACAAGGTGCCTGCCGAGCCTCAGCCGAATACTCATCCGAAATCGGACCCGTCAAAGATTGCGAAGAATCCGACTAAAGCCAATTCACCAACTCCTAATCCGCCTGCGAATCCTGCGCCCACGCCGGCCCAGCCGTCGGCAGTCGCGTCAGCAGTCAAACCGACAGAGCCGGCACACCCGGAGTCTGCGAAGCCGTTGATTGTGATTCCGCCGACTGTGGTTCCTTCGACCGGGCATCCGGCCGCTGAGCGTCCGCTTGCCGCGCATCCGCCGGTTGAACCTTCGCACACTGGGCATCCCGCGCCGACACAAATCGCGCAGGCGAAGGCGACAGCCGCGCCGCCGGCGAAGACGAATGCCGCGGCGAAACAGCCGCTTGCCGCGCCGCAAAGTGTGGTATCGATGCCGCCCGTCAAAAGCAAGATCTGTACGGCATGCCGGAGCAAGTTGCCGGACTCGATACAGGCGGGCGACACGTGCCCCAACTGCGGCGCTTACCTGCAATTCGACGACACCGAACAAGGTCCTCGGCGCGAAGTGTCGTCCACATTCAGGTCTCTCGGTGCGCCCGTCGGACTTGCGTCGCTATGCTGTGTGATTGCGGTGGCCGTTTTTCGAATCCGTTCGTATGCCCAGCAGTAGCCGTGGGGCAGGTTTCCAACCTGCTTTCATCTGGCAGATTAGCAATCTGCCCCACAACCAAATGGCTCGTTCACCTCGCAGGCATTAACTAAGGAGAAAGTAGCGATGTGCCGTTGCGTATGTTTGGCTGCCTGCCTTCTCGCATTGGCGTTTCCCGCCTTCGCGCGCACGTGGAACGATACCGAGGGCCATACGGTCGAAGGCGAGTTCGTCCGCGTGCTCAAGGGAAAGGTCGTAATCAACGTCGCCGGCCGCATGGTCCAAGTCCCTTTTGGCCACCTGGTTGAGGACGATCAAGACTTCGTCCGCGAGCAGTTGGAAGCGAAGGGGCTGGGCAGCCAATTGCCGGCGAAAAAGAAGCCGGCGGCCCCGGATTCCGCTGCCGAGGCTGGTTCTGACGGAAAGGATGCCGCCGCCGCGAACGATCCGAAGCCTGGCCCGGAGCGGAAGTGGACCGACATTCAAGGGCGATCCATCCAGGCCCGCTTCATCGGCATCGAAGACGCCAATGTTGTCCTGCACTTCAAGGGGAAGCGCACAACGTTCCCCTTCGACAAGTTCAGCCTTGCGGACCAGCGCTTTGTTCGCACGGAAATGACAGGACGGGGCGAAGGCGACAAGGTGCCGGCGGAAGTGGCGCCGGTAATTCCTCAGCCCGCTCCCGCGGCGCCTCAGTTCGCACACGCGCCGCCGATGATTCCCGCAATGCCAGCCATGCCCCGAATGCCTGAGTTCAGGTTTCCCACGATTCCGACTCCGGCGCCGATTCGGCCGGCGCCATACCAACCTCCGCCAATGGTCGCGCCGTCGTTCCCCGCGCCGGTGCAAGCGCCGCCCATGCCAGAGCCGAACATGCCGCCTTCGTTTTCGAACAATCAGCCGGCTTTCCAGCAGGTCATGGTAAAGAAGTGTTCCAAGTGCGGAGCGGTTCTTCCCAGCAGCGTCACGGCCGGCGACCGCTGTCCAAGTTGCGGCACGTATCTCGCTTACGACCAGACCAATGGCAAGACGGCGTACGCAGGCGCGTATTTCTACGGCTCGCTTGCGGGGACCGGCACTCTGATTGCCTTAGGCGTCAGCGTTCTGGTGAGGATATTCAAGAGGTCATAAACGCGCACTTGCTCAACTGACGAGCTGCTCTTCGTGCTCGTCGGCGTGCGTGTTGAGTTCGCCGGCGTCTTCGAGACGGCGGACGATGTCGACGATCTGCTGCTGCACCTGCTCGACGGCGGAGAGTTTCACCGGGCCGAGATACTCCATCTCTTCGCGGAGCATGTCGGCGGCGCGCTTCGACATGTTGGCGAGAATCTTCTCCTTCAACTCGGGGCTCGCGCCTTTCAATGCCATTGCCCATTGCGAGTTGTCGACGTTCTTCAACAGCGATTGGATTTCCTTGTTGCCGAAGTTGTTGATGTCGTCGAAAACGAACATCAGGCGGCGGATTTCTTCGACCAGTTCCGGATCTTCGTGGGAAAGGTTCTCCAGCAGACTGCGCTCCGTGGCTCGGTCGATCACGTTGAGCATGTTGGCCACGTTCGGCACGCCGCCCGCCTTCTCGAATTGCTGGCTGACGACGCTCGACATGCGGATCTCCAGGCCGCGCTCGACTTCCTTGATGATCTCCGGGCTGGTTTGCCCCATTGTTGCCACGCGGCGAATGACTGAAAGCTGGCGTTCAGCAGGCAGGCCCTTGATGATCTCCGCCGCCTGCTGCGGATGGAGGTGCGAAAGGATAAGAGCGATCGTCTGCGGGTGTTCGTCCATGATAAAGGTCAAAAGGTTCTGATGATCGACCTTTTGCAGAAACCCGAAGGGCAGGGCTTCGATCGACTGGCGGACGTTGTCCAAGGTTTGCCCGGCGCTCTTGCCGAGGGCTTTTTCCACGAGTGACTTGGCCAGTTCGAGGCCGCCCGCGCGCATCGCCATGTTCGATGGATTGGCGCCGGCAAACTCCTGAATGATGGACTCCTGCTCGTCGCCGGTGACGGAGCCCAGCTTGGCGATCTCGATCGAGACCGCTTCGACCTGCTTGGGCTCCAGCCTACTCATCAACTGAGCGGCCTGATCGTCGGGCAAACTCATCAACAGAACGGCGGCTTTGCGAAGGTCTTGCGGCATAGGAATTAAACGTGAGAAGATTGGGATGTTTTCAAATTATCGGCTGGCAGTCTGGGCAAACTTTGACGGATATTCACTCCGCATTCGCCTTATCCAATATTCCCTTCCAGAAATTTCTCGCCTTGCGGTGGTATTCCAGCACCTCGCGGCGCTGTTGTGCGTCGGCGATCTGGATTTGCCGGGCTCGCTCGTAGACCCAATCGAGGAAAAACTGGGCCGATTTCCGGCTGATCCGTGGCTTGCCGCCGAACTCGACGAAGAAAGGCGCCGTCATCGCAAAACGATAGGTCTCTGGAGCTTCACCGACGACGCGCAACAGGAACCAGCCGCTTTGCTTGAAATGCAGCGGAGGCAGCCGGCCGGCTTTTACGTAGTCTTCAAAGCGGATCGATTCTCGTACCAGTCCGTCCTGGACTATTTCCAAATAGCTGATTGGCTCGCGCGTGGTCAATGTCATGCCGATCCGCAATTCGAGTTCCTGCCCCTCGGTGCCTCGAAAGGTGTGGCCCGGCAATTCATTCTCCACGGTTGCACGGAGCAGCGGCCCGTTGGTGATGATCGCCTGCCCCGCTTTCAAATTTTTCCACCACTGCCCGAAGTCGAAGCTGGCGTCCAGATGCACGTAGACGCGGTTGTAGCCGGCCGGATTGGGCGACACGCCGCTGCCGCTGCCGGCGGTCGGCGGCAGCCGCAGCCCACAGTTCAGCAGCTTGAAGTAAACGTCCTGCGACCAACGGGCATAGCCAAAGGGGCCGGCGTATTGGTCCATGTTGCGTGGCTTGCCAAGCTTCGTGTCGGGCAGCATCGCCTTGCGGCAGAAATGCCCGTTTGCTACTTCGATGGAATCGATAAGACCGTTAGCCACGAGAATCGGCAAGTCCCAGCCGTAGCTCGCCGGCGCGTCGATCCAGAGATCCGAGTTCTCTTGCCGCAGCGACATCAAGTGCTTCGCCAACGGCGGGTACTCATCGATCGCGGCTGGCAGTGGCGCGGGGCCGGGCAAGTGGAAGCAAAGCAACTCGGTTCCGCCGCGCGCGTAGCCGCCGGCGTAAAGCTCGTAGACCCGATCTTGATCGAAAGTCACCTGCCGGTTCTTCGGCAGCTTCAAGTTCTTGCCCGCCAGATCGTTCTTCTCGTTCCACCAAGTTGTCGCTTCGGCGACGTGCAGGTCGTCGGCCGACATGATCAATTTGATGTCGCGGACGTCGCGGCGAAATTGAGATCGCCAGACCACCAGCCTTCCTTGCTCATGTCGACGACCCTCCGCAGCTCAACCTGTTTGGTGTCGTCCGCGGATCGTTCGATAATGAAGTTGCCTGTGACGTTGTAGTATTCCGGGCCTCGTTCCAGTTCGAACGTATAATGGCCGACCGGCAGATTGAGTGTGATTGTGCCGGGAAAGACAAAATGGTCGCCCCAGAACGGCGCGCCTTCGATCCGCTTGGGCCGAGCACCCGGCCCGACAAGATGCATCCGGCAGGCTACTGGCTTATGGGTCTCGGCGTCGACGACCGTCAGTAACAGCTTGCCGTCGGCAGCATGCCGCAAATGGGTTGGAGCAGGAACCCCGTAATGCAAAGCAAAATCAATCGTAGATGTCGCATCCAGAATCATAGCATACTCGTTAATTCCCGCACCCCTTGGACAACTGTGCGGTCGCTGGCATAATACAAGGTTCCTATGTTTATTACGCAGGCCGGAAACGGCGCTGACGTCCCGGCATATCGCGGCGCCGCCTTTTTGTACGCTGGCGGCTAAAACCGGGCCCAACCACCCTGTCAGGAAAAACGAGCGTTACGGAGCTTTTTTCATGTTCAAGAACCTCAATCCGGGCGCGCTGGGCGTTACCGGGCACCAGAGCGAAATCATCGAACTGGCACTCTCCTTCGGCTTTACGAGCATCGACCTGAACATCGTCGAGTTCGCCATGCAGGCGCGACTCAAGGGCGTGCCTTACGCCCGCCGCCTGTTCGATAGCGCCGCGGTGAAGATGGGTTTCAAGCTGGGCACGTTTGCCTTCCCCTTCGATTGGGAAAGCGACGACGAGACTTTCGCCAAGGAGATGAAGAAGCTGCCCGAATACGCCCAGGCGGCCGTTGCGGCCGGCTGCACCCGCTGCGTGGCGACGCTGGCTCCAGCGAGCGATGCGCGGCCTTACCACGAAAACTTCGAGTTCCACAAGCGGCGCTTCCAGGAAATCTGCCAGGTATTTGAGCCCGCGGGAATACGCTTCGGCATCGGCTTTCAGGCAGCCGAGTACCTCCGCAAGAACCGCGCTTTCCAGTTCGTTCACGAACTCGATGCCCTCACGCTGCTAGTGAACATGGTTTCTTCGCCCAGTATCGGATTGCTTCTGGACATTTGGGACATCGTGGTATCGGGCGGGTCGCTGGATGCCGTCCGCAAGCTGCCGGCGGAGCAAATTGTCGCCGTGCAGGTGGCCGATCTGGTCTCCGCGAGCAACAACGGTGAGATCGACGAGAAGTCGCGGCTGTTGCCGGGCGTCGAAGGGGGCCGGATCGACGTTCCTACGCTCCTGGTCTATCTCAAGTCGGCCGGTTACGACGGCCCGATCACGCCGCGGCCGTCGCGGGGCATTTTCCAGAGCCGCCGCCGCGACCTCGTGGTCAAGCAGACCGGCGAAGCCCTGGACAAGGTCTGGCGAGCGGCCGGTCTGCCCAACGAACGCCGCTTCGTCCCCTCCGCCGCGACATTGGATTACAACATCGATTTCGGCGCATAAGTTGTGGGGCAGGTTGCCAACCTGCCATTGACGTGATTGGCAGCTTAGCAAGCTGCCCCCAGTGCGTACACAAAACATGGAAAGTCACGGCAAAGTTCGCTTCCGGCGTCTGCCGCACTGGGATCTGCCCGGCGCGACGTATTTCATCACGACATGCTTGGAAGGGAGCATTCCGGCCGAAGGATTGTTCGATTTAGCGCGATTCTGCGCCGGCGTAACGAAGATGCCTCGTCCAACAGGAAAGTCGTCAGCCGAGTGGGAAGTCGACTTGTGGAAGCGGACATTTGCGCTGCGACGATTGGCTTGACAACAAACCCCATGTGCGACACCTCGCCGATGTGCGGCTTGCAACCGTTGTCGCAGAATCGTTCTATCACTGGGCTGGCCAGCGCTATGATCTCTTGGCTTACGTCGTCATGCCGAGCCACGTGCATTTGGTTTTCCGGCCGTTGGCTGTGGGGCAGGTTGCCAACCTGCCAATTGGAGACGCGGGACAGATTGCTAATCTGCCAGAGCGGGGAATTGATCCAAGGCAGATTGGCAACCTGCCCCACGCAGGGCGGCCGCGCAGACAGCGAAGCGAGCGCGAACGCATTATGCACTCGCTTAAGCTACATATCGCGATCGAGTGCAACCGTATACTCGGCCGTCGCGGGAAGTTTTGGCAGGAAGAATCATACGACCACTGCGTCCGCGACGATGCCGAGTTGGAGCGAACTATCAATTACGTCGAGCAGAACCTCGTCAAAGCCGGCTTGGTCGCGCATGCCGAGCAGTGGCAGTTCTCCTCGGCGTTCGATCGCCGTCAATTTGGTATCCTGCTCGGTCATCCATTAATGCGCGTTGGGCAGATTGCTAATTTGCCTTGAAACATTCAGCAGATTGGCAATCTGCCCCACATAATGCTACTATTCACTGATCGGCATGAACATCCTTTTAGCCACCAGTGAAGCGGTTCCCTTCGCCAAGACCGGCGGTCTGGCCGACGTCAGCGGCGCGTTGCCCGGCGAACTGGCCAAGCTCGGCCATCAAGTCGCCATAATAATGCCGAATTATCGGCAGACGCCTTATTGCGGCCAGCCGATCGAGAGGCTGGGAATCGATTTTATTGTCCCGGTAGGCAGCAAGATGGTCAGCGGCCATCTCGCCCGCAGCACGATGCCGGGCGGCAAGGTGCCCGTCTACCTCGTTCAACAGGATCAGTATTTTGACCGCGACCAGCTCTACGGTATCGACGGCAAGGATTACATCGATAATTGCGAACGGTTCGTTTTTTTCTCCCGCGCCGTGCTGGAGGCCATCCGCCTGCTCGATTTGCCGGTGGACGTGCTACATGCGAACGACTGGCAAACCGGCCTTATTCCAGCCTATTTGAAAATCCTTTACGCCAACGACACCCGTTACGAAAAAATCGGCTCGGTCTTTGCCGTTCACAACATGGCGTATCAAGGCCAGTTCTGGCATTGGGACATGCTCCTTACCGGCCTGGACTGGAAATACTTCAACTGGCACCAGATGGAATTCCACGGCAAGCTGAACCTGCTAAAGTCGGGTATGGTTTTCGCTGACTCGATCGTCACTGTCAGCCCACGCTATGCCCAGGAGATCCAGACGGCCCCGCTGGGATGCGGGCTGGAAGGCGTGCTGCAAAATCGCCGCGACGTGCTATCTGGCATTCTCAACGGCATTGACGAAAACGAGTGGAACCCGGCGACCGACCGGCATCTGCCGGAGCGTTACAACGCCGCGACGTTCGCCCGGGGCAAGGCGACGTGCAAGGCGGCATTGCAAAAGGAACTCGGCCTGCCGCAACTTCCCGGCGCGCCACTGGTCGCTTCGGTTGGCCGGCTCGACGAGCAAAAAGGCATCGACCTCATTGCCGAGGTCGTGCAGCGCTGGGTGCAGACGAGCGACGTGCAGTGGGTCATTCTCGGCACCGGCGCGGCGAAGTTCCAAAAGCAGTTCGAAAGCCTCGCCGCGCGTTTTCCGGAAAAGGTCGCCGCGCGGATGGAGTTCGCCAACGCCTTGGCCCACCGCATCGAGGCCGGCGCGGATATTTTCCTCATGCCCAGCAAATACGAGCCGTGCGGGCTGAGCCAGATGTACAGCCTGAAATACGGCACGGTGCCGATCGTTCGCGAGACGGGCGGGCTGGCTGACACGATCGTAGGCTACGGCGGCGTACAGGCCGAATCGACGGCCGCCAACGGCTTCAGTTTCCTGGAATACAGCGCCTTAGCCTTGAGCGAAACACTCCGCCGCGCGTGCGATCTGTTCCGCGTGCAACCTGCCGCGTGGAAGACGCTTGTCGAGACCGGCATGACGCAAGACTGGTCATGGGGGCGCAGCGCCCGGAAGTACGTGGAGCTGTACGAGAAGACGCTAGCCAAGCGGGCATTGACAGGTCAGCGGTCGGTGGCCGCGGTGCCATAGTCGACTCTTCGATACTTCCACTTCTCCCATAAGTGGCCCGCTTCTTGTCGCGAAGATAACCTAGGTCGACTGCGCAATTTGCAACGGCGAGCAATCGTGCGTACCATTGCGAGAAAACGCCAATTCTGGTACTACTAATTCTCTGTCAATGCTTTGTTCGTTTGCCCAAGGCATAAAATAAACGAGTGGAAGTATCTGAAGGCATGTTTGCAAAATTTGCGCGTGGAATCTCGCGACACTGGGTTTGGGTACTGGTCGCCTGGATCATCCTGGCAATTGGATTCAAACACTACGCACCCAACTGGGATGAAATCACCCACGACGGGGATTTCGCCTATCTTCCGCCGAAAATGACCAGCGTCCGCGGCGAGGAGCTGATGAAGGAGGCGTTTCCCGATCTGACTGCGAAGAGCAACGTCGTGCTCGTCGTCGCCCGGCCCGACGGACGCCTAAGCGACGACGACAAGGATGTCGCCGCGCGGTTGGCCGCGATGTTCACGCCGAAGGAAGGCGAAAAATCGCCCGTCGTTTCCGTGTTGAGTTATAAGGAGGACGACGTCGTCGGGCGGAAGCTGATCAGCCGTTACGATCCAAAAAGCGGCCAAGCCGTGCTTGTCTATCTTCAGTTGAACACGGAGCTGATGGCCGTTGACAACATGCCGTTCATCAGGGGCGTCTATGCCAAGGTCGACGAAGTTCGCCACGAGCCGGGCTTTCCCGCCGGACTGCAAATCGGAGTAACCGGCTCTGCGCCGGTCGGGACGGACATGCTCTGGTCGATGAAAGAGAGCATCGAGAACACCGAGATCACGACGATCGTGCTGGTGATAGCCATCCTGCTGATCGTCTATCGCTCACCGGGCCTGGTGCTGGTGCCGCTGGCCGCGATCGGCGTGTCGTACTTCGTCTCGCTGAACCTTATCGCGCTGGTGGCGGATTGGGCCGGACGGCACCCTGGCGCGCTGGCCACGGTCGGCCATTGGCTGGGCCGCCAGCAGTTCGACTACCAAGTTTTCAAAACGACGCAGATTTTCATCGTCGTGATCCTTTTCGGCGCGGCGACCGATTATTGCCTGTTCCTGATCGCCCGCTACCGTGAGGAGCTCGAGCGCGGGCTGGAGCCGCGCTGCCCTTGAGGAGGCACTCGGGCAGACTGGCCATGCATTGACCGCCAGCGCAATGACCACGATCCTCGGCCTGGGTGCTATGATCTTCGCCGACTTTGGCAAGTACCGTTCCGGCGGGCCAACAATCGCCATGGCGCTGGTCGTGGCCTTGGCCGCCTGCATGACCATTGCGCCCGCCTTGCTGCGAGCGATGGGCCGCGGAGTCTTCTGGCCCTTCGGCGTCGGCCTTTCGCCCACGCACCTTGCCGCGGCAAACGGCGCGGCCGGCCCGAACACCGCAGCGCATTTGGCGCTGGAGCCGCACACCATGATGGGCCGCTTTTGGGCGATGCTCGCCCGGCAGATCGTGGCCCATCCCGGCTTGATCCTCGCGGTCAGCTTTGTCGTGCTGGCCGTTCCGGCCTGGTACGGATTGAACGTGCCGATCACCTACGACATGTTGGCCGAGCTCAATCCCAAGCGCGAGAGTGTCCAGGGAATGAAACTTCTGGAGAAGCATTTTCCCATCGGCGAAACGGGCCCCATGATCATACTGGCCCATCGGCCCGGCGGCAATTTCGATACCAAGGCTGAACGCGAGAAGATCACCCAGCTCGCCATACAACTGAAGGACTTCGATTATACCGACAGCAAGGGCAAAAAGATTCGGATTGATCAAGTCCGCTGTCTCGCCAATCCGCTGGGCGATCCGATGGGTGGAAAGCTCTCGGCGCGGCAGTTGATGCGGCGAAATGCCATCGCCGAGAACCCAGAGACCAAGCGGCAGTATCTTTCCAGCGGCGAGCATCTCGGCGAGGTTACACGATTCGAACTGGTGACCGATGTTGACCCGTTTTCGCATGAGAGCATTAACCTGCTGGACTCGATTGACAATTGGCTGAAAAACAACGTCAAGACCCAGCCCGGCTGGCACGACGTGGATTTCGACTTCATCGGCATTACGGCGCAAATCCGCGATCTCGACGCGGTGAATTCGAGCGACACGAAGTGGGTCGCCCGTTACGTGGCGTTGGCGGTGCTGATCGTGTTGCTGTTCCTCATCCGGCGGCCGATCGTTTCGATGTATCTCATTTTCACCGTCGTGTTCGGCTACATTGTGAGCCTGGGATTTACGCACCTGTTCTTTTCCTGGCTCTACGGCGCCAGCTACCAAGGACTGGACTGGAAGCTGAAGATTTTCCTCTTCGTGATTCTCGTGGCGGTAGGCGAGGACTACAACATCTACCTCGTCACGCGGGTCTTCGAGGAGCAGCGGCGGCGCGGGCCGCTGGACGGCCTCCGCGAAGCGGTCGCCCGCACAGGCGGAATTATCACCAGTTGCGGTGTGATCATGGCGGGCACGTTCGGCTCGATGGCCACCGGTACGCTGCGGAGCATGATCGAACTCGGTTTTGCGATGTCGCTGGGCGTCTTGTTGGACACCTTCATCATTCGCACGGTGCTCGTGCCCGCATTCCTCGCGCTGTTGGCGCGCTGGGGATTCGATACCGTGCCGGACGGAGTTTCATCCTCCGGCGTCGCCGGGAGCAGCGGCGAGGCCTCTTCGCCGCATTACGGCTCGTCGCCGAGCAATCTGGAGCGTGCATCAAAGTGATGCCCGATGTTTCAGATCGGAAATTTCAGATCTGAAATCACGCTTCACTTGCCACTGCCGGGACTGCTTTGCACCAGCGCATCCTTGATCGGCTCGATCCACCTATCGCTCTTGGGATCATAGGCTCCAAAGCCGGAACAAAACTCCCAATAGGCAAAGCCCATCTTTCGCTCTAATGCCGCATCGGCCACGAACCGCGTCCAGCGGGCTCGCGAATCGATGTCGGCGCGGCTGAATGAGCCGAACTCGCCCAGATAGATCGGCCTTCGATGCACGACGGCCCATGCGACGGCCTTGTCGAAGTCGCGCTCGATCGCTTTTCGTTCCTCGGGCGAGCCGGTCCAGCGCGTGCCCAGCCAATGCTGAGCTTGCGGTCCGGCCCAACTTGCCCCTTGGTGCGTGAACTGAAACGGATTGTAGTAATGGACCGTGACGATCAAGTGCTGGTCGTCGTCGGGCAACTGCAATCGATCGAGATCGTTGATGTTGTTCCACGAGGTCGGGCCGACGACGACTTCGCGACTGGGATTGCTCTTCCGTACTACGCGAAGCCCGTCGGCCAGAATCGAATTCCATTGCGCGGCGTCGAGCTTGCCGTTAGGCTCGTTCAGCAACTCGAGAATCAACTCCCGCGGAGACGACCGGTAGTGCTCGGCGATCTGTTGCCAAAGCGCCAGAAAACGGCGGCGATGGCCGTCCGGGTCCTTGTAGATCTCGTCATAGTGGTGCATGTTCAGCACGGGCACGAGGCGGTTCTTAAGCGCCTCGCGAATCGCCCAATCGACGCGCGCGAAGAATGTCGGCTCGATTGTGAAAGGCGCCTCGCGAACAGCATGGGCCGACCAGCGGACAGGTATCCGCACATTCCGGAAGCCGGCCGCCTTGATCCTGCTGAAGTACTCGGCCTTGAGCGTCACGCCCCAGTCGCCCTCGTTCGGTGCTTCCAGGGCATTGCCCAGGTCGATGCCGCGGCCGAGCGGGTCCTTCATTTGCTTGAAGAACGGGGCGTCGCGATAAGTCGCCGCGCCAGGCGAAGCCGGCAGGTCGGCCGCTTGGCACGGTTCGCCGGCTCCATATCGCAACAAAATGAATGAAATCGACGCTATCCATAGCGCCGGACGGCGGTGCAGTTTTTGACGTATTGTTGTCATATTTGACTATGTGACCGAGGGCGATGGGGCTATAGCGACAATCGATTCTAAATCCGTGATTATGGACCGTCAACCGATATATGCTTCCATTCGCTCCGCCCGCTTGTTAGGCTAGGGTATATCGCTCTTCCCAATGGTTGCTACTTGCCAACGCTACCGCCCGTTTCAAGACAGCAGGAGACCCGACCGTGAGTAAAAAAGACGACAATGAAGCACAAGCCAAGATGAAGAACAAGCACTACGAAAAGGAGATGCGCAAACTGCAAACGGAACTTTGCCGCTTGCAGGAGTGGGTGAAGCACAAGGGATTGCGCGTCATCGTAATCTTCGAAGGCCGCGACGCGGCCGGCAAAGGCGGCACGATCAAGGCGATCACGGAACGTGTCAGCCCGCGCGTGTTCCGGCTCGTCGCGCTGCCCGCCCCGTCGGACCGCGAGAAGTCGCAGATGTATATGCAGCGATATATGCAGCACTTCCCGGCCGCCGGCGAGATCGTGATCTTCGACCGCAGTTGGTACAACCGCGCCGGGGTGGAGAAGGTGATGGGATTCTGCAGCGAGGACCAATATACCGATTTCCTCGTGAACTGTCCGACGGCGGAAAAGTATATCGTCGACGGCGGGATCATGATCATCAAGTTCTGGCTAGAAGTCGGTAAGAAGGAGCAGGAGCGGCGCTTCGCGGCCCGCGTCGACGATCCGCTCCGGCAGTGGAAGCTCAGCCCGATGGACGTGGAATCGTGGACTCGCTGGTACGACTATTCCCGCGCCCGCGACAAGATGCTGGAAGCCACCGACACCAAATACGCGCCGTGGTACGTCGTGCGTTCGGACGACAAAAAGAAAGCCCGCCTGAACTGCATCTCCCACTTGCTGAGCCTGATTCCTTACAAGAAAGTGAAACGAGACAAGGTCGAGCTGCCGAAGCGGTCCAACAAGGGCGAATACGACGACCAGACCTCATTGAAAGATCGAAAGTTCGTGCCCGAAAAGTACTGAAGTGCGCTGCCCGGCGGTAGTATCCAGCTAGTTTCCGAGGCAAGCATGCTCGCGGTCAAGCGTGCGCCTGCGTGGACTGCAGGACGACGCACCCGTGCGAAACCTGGGCGTTGCCGGGGTTTCCCACCCCTGCGGTCGGGCATACGACGAGGCCCTCAAGCCGGCCCCAGGTCTTCCTCAAGGCATATGGAACGGAACACGAACTGACGTTGCCGACCTCGCTTGTCAGCCCGTTGATTACTTCGCCGCGGATGCCGAGCTCTTCCAGTTTCATCTCGGCGAAGCGCACGATGCCCGTCCCCGCCTGATGCGGCACGAGATATTGCACCTCCTCGGGGCGAATGTGCGTCTCCTTAAGCGCCTTGGCGGTGCTGCCGGCCATCGCGCGCGGAGCGGCCTCGGCAATCCCCATCCCATCGAGCGAAAACACGAGCCGCCGCGGGACGCTGCTTCGCCCGCCGTCGGGCGTCGGAAAGGGTACGTTTTCCTGAACGTGATAATTGAAGAAAACTCTCTCGGCGATCTGCATCCCGGCACGGGCGTGAACGAGCTCGAAGTGTACCGGGTACTTCTCGCTGCCCATCGGCGCGAGGATCGTGACCGTCGCCAAGTCGCCGAAGAGCGGCGCCGTCTGCTTGCAGCCGTAGTCCGTGATGCGGCTGATGCGGCTGGCCGTGACGACCATCACGAACTGGTCCGCTCGCAGCCGTCGCACGGGCAAGATCTGCCGTTGGACGATCGAGAGCGCCTTGCTGTAACCGCTGCAGCCCCAATTGATGCCGTACACCAGCGCCGTCGAAATGCCCAATCGCCGCACGAATTCCTCCGCCGCGCGGTCGGTCGATCGCAGCCAATCGCTTTGCCCATCGAGGTGTTCGCGCAAGGCGGCGCCCGGCACGATCGAGGGCGACACGAAGACCACGGCCGCGCAATCCTGCAGGTCGAAGCTTCCTTCCCGCTGGAGGCATTCAACCGCCCGGACCCCGATCGCCACTTCGTCTTCGGTCGAAATGTGGCGCGAGAGGATGCCCGTATGCTGCACGAACTTCCGCGTCAAAATTTCCGAGAACCAGTCGTTGCCGAGCAGCCACGACGGCTCGTAAGTAGCGATTGTAGAGATGCCGACGGTCTGGGGATGAATCGCGCGGATCACGGCAATGCCCTTCGGGGGAGTATTGGATACCATTGAAATCGGCCGGATTGCCACGCGACTTCTAACGCGGACCGGGCATCCCCGTGTGCGAGGAATACCGTTAAAGTCGAGTGTCGACTGGGCCAGATGATGCGATTTCACGCTTCTTGTCCGCCCAACTTTACGGGCCATACGCCCCCAATCGAACCAGAATTAACGAATTATGCGGCGCGGTCGCATTGAGATTCTGGGTCTCACAAGACGTAATTAATTCCATCAAACGCTCGATTCTTCGCTTAATTCGGATCATGTTGCACAAACCGATGCTCGGCTATACTTTAAGCGTCTCCGCGGCAAGCGCGGCTGTGCAAATCGTCTTCCTATCGGAGTTGTGGAGTCGACACTATGGTTGGCAAGTCGCCCAAAAAGTCGATAAACGTTGCAAAGACCGCCAAGGCCAGACGAGGCGCTTCGAAAGCAGCCAAGCCGCGTCTCCTTGCGGGCGGCAATCCGCAGATCGCGAAGGGCGACGGCGACGCCCCCGTGCAGGCCTACATCGCGGCCATGCCGGGCTGGAAAGGCGACGTCGGCCGCCGCCTCGACGCGCTCATCGTGCGGACCGTCCCCGAAGTGCAGAAGGCGGTCAAATGGAACACGCCCTTCTATGGCATCGAGGGCCAGGGCTGGTTCCTCGCCTTTCACTGCGTCACGAAGTACATCAAGGTGGCGTTCTTCCGCGGCACGTCGCTGCGACCCCTTCCCCCTGTCGACTCCGCGCAGAAGGAAGTACGTTACTTTCATATTCACGAGGATGATGAGATTGATGAAGCGCAATTTGCTGATTGGGTGAAGCAAGCCAGCGAATTGCCGGGTAATCGGTTGTGAGCGGCCAATGCAAGGTGCGTAGCGTGAGCGGTCGCTAAGTCGTTCGTTTGGGTAGCTGAGTCTCGACTGTTGTCATGTTTCGGGGAGTATTTGAGCCGTTTGGAGGACCCGGTGGCCAAGGCAAAAAAGAAAAAACTGCCGAAGGATTTCGAGACGTTGTTGGAGAGCAGCGACATAAAAGAGCTGAAAATCCTATTCGATACCTATGACGTCAATGCGCGCGGCGGTGTCTTCAAACAAACCGCGCTGGCGTTCAATCAATGTCCCGACGACCTTGCTCGGTGGTTGGTGGAGAGCGGGGCAGACTTAGCTGCAGGCGACAGCTACGGAGACACTCCACTCCACTCACGTTCCCGCCACTGGAAAGGGCGCATTGATGTCCTCCTGGAGCTTGGCGCGGATGTAAATAACGGAGAAAACATGCGTGGCACGCCACTTCACGCGGCGGCGGGATCATACAACGCCACAACCGCGGATCTACTGCTTCGACATGGCGCACGCGTCGACGCACTCAATCGCGAGCGTCAGACGCCTCTTGCGCATGCGCTCCAGCGCTGTAGTAACGCGCAAATCCAGAGTATGGCAGCGTTAGCGGACCTACTTCTCGCGGCGGGTGCACAACAAACGCCAGAAATGAAAGCGTTTGTCGCTCGAATTGGAACCGATTTCGAGTTTCACCGTGCCGGCTTCAACCCGGAGTCAGTGCGGGCCACAAGCACGGCGCTCGACAAGTTGTATGTTCTATTCGAAGTTCCGCCGGTCCCTCGTCGCCTTCTGCACGACGGAAAATCGCCCATTGTCGCCCGAAGTGCGCGCTGGGAAGACCAGCATCAAGAGCTTTGGGAATTGCTCGTCCCCTCTGGCGGGGCCGCAGGCACGGTTCAAGGCGAAGTCGTTCGTATTGCAGGTCGAATCCATGACGAACTTGAGCGTAATGGGGGTATCAATTGGGACGGCGGGTACAGAAAGATGGCTGCCGCGTTCTTGGTGCATATCGCCTCGGGAACACCGCTCGCCGAATCCTTGTTGACTGAAGCGCGTAAAACCGTCGCGGAATTGAAGCACACGAATGGTAACACGCGTCGATTGTCCGAGCTTGCTGTGAATTGGGTAGCCCAGAATCCAACGCCGCTGAAACTCCCGCCCCCGGATTACGACCGATAGGCTACAGCAGATCGCAAAGAATACAGCCGAGAACAATCATGAAGAGAGGGTCAAAAACCATGAAGAAGGCGAAAATCGGCTCGAAGAAAGAAAAAGGAGGGGACTCTTCTTCTCAGCTAAAAGATTGGCGAGGCGAGATGCTCGCTCGGCTCCGAAAGTTCATCAAGCAGGCCGATCCCGAAGTGGTCGAGGAGGTGAAATGGAGAAAGCCCTCGAACTCGATGCTCGGAGTTCCTGTCTGGTCGCACGCCGGAATTATCTGCACCGGCGAGACGTACAAGAGCGCCGTGAAGCTGACCTTCGCCAAGGGCGCTTCGCTTGCGGATCCTTCCGGCCTCTTCAACTCCAGCCTCGAAGGCAACAGCCGCCGGGCCATCGACTTCCACAAGGGCGACAAGATTGACGAAAAGGCGTTCAAGGCGCTTATTCGAGCCGCAGTGGGGCTGAATAGTGCCGCACCGAACACGTCGCGAAACACAACCGCTGGCGCTGTTCACGCAAAGTCGCGACCAAAAAGTACTTGAAGTGCGTCTCGAATCGAGCTAAACGACCTGCTCGTTATGGCGCGGGTTGGGTTGCTTGGCGGCAGCGCAATCCCGCTACCGCTCAGCGCAAGAGCGCAACAAATTGCTCGACGGTCAGGCCTGCGATTCGGATCAAAGATCGAAGGGTTCCGGGGGCGAGTTCGCGGTGCTGCGGGACCGATAACGTCGCAACGTGGCCCGGCTTGACTAGAATAACATGGCTGCCCTGCTGCCGATCGAAGCGCCAGCCGTCGCGTTCAAACGCGCGAACCGCTTCCGCGCCGGACACTACCGGCAGTCGGGCCATTAGAGTGCGACTTCCACTTCGCGAACAGCCACCGTTAACGGCATGCCGTGAGCCGCTCGGGTTTCTAGGCAGCCGCGGATTGCCTCTTCAATATTGCGAACCGCTTCGTCCTCAGTACGTCCCTGAGAGACGCAACCGGGAATGGAAGGACATTCCGCTACTATCATCCCCGTTTCATCGCTTTGCAGCGTCACTATCAGACGCATAAAGCCCGGCACTCCTTTTACCTTACTGAACCATTAGTCGGGGCGACAAGATTCGAACTTGCGACCTTCTGAACCCCATTCAGACGCGCTAGCCAGGCTGCGCCACGCCCCGGGTTTGCCGCCCGACAAGGCCGAGCGACTGTATAAGTATTACCGGTCAGGGTAGATATTGCAACAGGGGCTTACGGCGTAACTTGCTGCGGCGGCGGCGGAATTGAGTCCGGTTTGGCCTTTGGGCCCGGCATTTCCGTCGATTCCATCCCCGGCGTAGGCAGTCGCCTGTTCTCCTCGCCCGGCAGAGCAGGCGTCGGCGGCGGCAGATTGGACTTATAGCCGTTCCCTAGCCGGATTTCCCAACCGCCGCCCAACGCCCTATAGACCTGGATCAATCCCTGGTCGATCAGCCCCAATGACTGAGTGTAGAGGTCCTGCTGCTGCACCAGCGTCAACTCAATCTGGGAAACCGTGGTGAAGTCCACGCGGCCCGCCTGATACTGGGCCACCACGATTCCATACGCCTTGTTGGCGGCGATGACGCTCTGGCGGAGCAGATTCGCCCGCTCCTGTGCCCGCAGATAAGTCACGAGCCCGTCCTCGGCTTCGCGGTTGGCGTTCAGCACGACAGCGCGATAGGCCAGCAGGGTTTCCTGGAACCTGGCGTCCTGCAAACGGACGTTGTTGGCGATCCGCCCGTACTGAAGAATGTTCCATTGGAACGATGGGCCCACGGCGCCGAACTGGTTGGCAGGAGTAAACAACTGCGATAAGCCCTGGCTCGTCGCCGAATAGCCCAGCGTGCCGAGGATCGAAATATGCGGATACCAGTCGGACTGCGCGATGCCGATCTGTTCCGACTGCGCCGCCGCGTTGCGCTCAGCGCGGCGGACGTCCGGGCGGCGCTCCAAGAGGTTTGCAGGAATGCCCACGACCGCCTCGGCCGGCGCGGCGGGTATCGGCAGCGCGCCGAGCCGAGATTGCAAATCGGTGGACGGGATGCCGAGCAAGGTGCAAATCGCATTCTGGCTCTGCCGCAAGATGATCTCAAACGCCGGAATCGACGCCAACGTTTGCGAGAGCGTCGACTGGGCCTGGTCGACGTCCAACTCGGTGGCGCTGCCGGCCTCGAATCGGGCGGTGACGATTCCCAACACGTCGTTTTGCAGCTTGACGTTCTGCTTGGCCAGCACGATTTGTTCTTGCGACTGCCGCATCTGCACGTAGTTCGACGCCACGTCGCCCACCAACGTGACCAAGGCGGCGTCGTAATCCTCAATGGAACCCTCGAACTGATCGTCGGCCGACTTGACCTGGCGGCGGAAGCGGCCCCAAAAGTCGAGTTCCCAAGCCAGATTGAAGCCGAAGTTCCAGTTGTCGTAGAACTTGGGCAGCGGCGGGAAGAACGGGTTGAACGATATTTCGTTCGCTGAGTAACTGCCCGTCGCGGCCTGGGCTTGCGGAAATAATTCGCCCTTGACGATGCCTAAAGCCGCCCGCGCTTGCAGGACCCGCGCCCCAGCCTCCTTGACCGTAATGTTCTGGCTGTAGGCTTGAAAAACAAGTTCGTTCAGTGCCGGATCATTAAATACGGTCCACCAATGGCTCAGGTCGGCCGGCGTGCTGCGGACTCGGGCGTCGGCGGCGTCGATCCATTGCGGTGCAACCTCGGCCTTTGCCCCACAGTATTCGGGCCCAACCTTGAATCCGTTATGGACATATTCCGGCAGACTCGTGCAGCCGCTTGCGAATGCCGCGAGGCAGAGCAGGATCGAATGTCGGTACGCGAGTCGCATCGTTGGTTTTCTTCATGCGCGTGGGGCAGGTTGCCAACCTGCCTTCCACTGGCAGATTAGCAATCTGCCCCACGGCCGCCCGCCGCCCGGCACAAAACGAATACTAGCGCCAGCGATCACAGGCAAGACGACCGTATCAGTGCATACACTCGACAAGACCGGCGTGCGCGGCCTAAGAGAAAAGCTAAGCTAGGACAATCCACTAGATTCGACAAAGCCCGAACGCCGGGCGAACTTGATACAAACGCTATACGCGGCCCGAGCTGGCCGGCATAATCCTTGCTTTTTCCCAAAATCCCTGTTTTAGCAACCCGGAAGATTGGGTAAAATGTACGCGACTTTAACGGATGGTCGCTTATGAAACTCCTCGCTCTGGAAATCGAAGGCTACGGCGTCTGGAACGGCCTGAAACTCCAGCGCATGAGCGACGCGATCAATGTCGTCTATGGCCCGAACGAAGCGGGCAAGTCGACCGTGCTGCACTTTGTCCGTTCGGCCCTCTACGGATTCTCGCCCCCGCGCCGCCGCTATCTGCCGCCGAAGCACGGCGGCCGGCCGGGGGGTTCGATCGAGGTGTCGGGTGCCGGCGGGCAGTTTCAGATCGCCCGATATGCCTCGTCCGACAGCAATCCCCGTCTCGACGAACTGCACGTCACCGCGACCGACGGTGTCCGCCAGGGTGAACAGACCATTAAAACACTGCTGGCGAACATCGATGAAGCGACGTTCAATCATGTCTTCGCCGTCAGCCTCAGCGAAATGCAGGAGTTGGCCACGCTCACCGATACGCAGGCCGCCGAGATGCTCTATAGCATCACGGCCGGTCTCGACCGCGTCTCGCTGATCGAGGTAATGAATGAGCTTGACGCCTCGCGGGCGCGAATTCTCGATCCGCACGGCGGCGCGTGTCAGGTGACGCAGCTTGTTCATCAGCGCGACCAGGTCGCCCGGCAAATCGAGGAGCTTCAGTTGCAGATGCACGCCTACGCCCGGCTGCTGGGCGACCGCGACGTGATCGAGCGGGAGCTAGTGCAACTCGACGAGGCAAAAAATGAACTGCAAGAAAAGTTCGGCCTGCACGATTTGGCGTTGAGCGTGCGCGACCGCTGGCATCGGCATCGGGCGCTGGGCGACGAGTTGGCGGATCTGGGGCCATCCAACGGCGTGCCGGCCGATGCGCTCGATCGGCTCGAAGCTCTCAAAGAGCGCGCGGCGAGGCACGACGCCCGCATGGAGCGATTGCGGCATCATCGACGTAAGCTCCGCCGTGAAGCGGAAGAACTGGACGTCAACGAGGCGCTTGGCCGCTGCGGTCCGCGGATCGTCGCCACGCTCGAACAGGACCCGTGGTTCCATTCGCTGGAAGGCCAGATCGTCGAGCTCGAAAAGCAGCATAACGACCTGCACGCGACGATGTTCACCGAGTACGAGAAGATGGGCCTCGGCACCCCGGAACGAAAAGACCGCCTGCCGACGCTCTCGCCGCAGGCGCTCACGCGGCTCCGCCAACCGGGCAAGCGGCTGAGCGAGGCCATGCGGAAGTACAAAGGTCATCGCCGCGACGCTGAAGACGCCCATCAGGAGGCTGCCGGTGTCCACAAGCAGGTGAGCGAGGCCCTGGCCGACTTCGAAGCGCCCGATTTCAACACGGCGAGCGAGCGCGCAGGCAACCTCGTCAATCAACTCCGCCGCCGCATCCAGCTCGACGAGCGGCTCGAACAACTTGGCCGGAATCAACAGGAACTCCGCGAGCAATCTCACGGGCTGCTGCAAGGCCAAGTGCCAAGCGGCAGCACGACCATCGCCCTGGTGGCGATATTCGTCGTCGGAATCTTGCTTGTAGCGCTGGGCGTATTTGTTTCGGGATTGAATACGCCGATGTTTTGGATCATTTCCATGATTGGCTTGGCGATCGCTTGTGGGGCCGTGCTGGTGCGGTACTTCTCGCAGTACTCCAACGACCAGCGGCTTGAGCAGGGCCAGAACCAGTTGCGGCTCTTGGAAACGCAGATCAAGCAGGCCCAGGATGAGCGGGCGGTGCTTGACGATCAGCTTCCTCGCGGCGGTGGGCCGATGGTAGCGAGATTGGCAGCGGCAGAAAAAGAGCTCGCCGCGCTGGAAGAATTGGCGCCATTGGATTCGCGTCATGCCGCCGCACGGCAGGACGCGGACGAAGCCGGCCGCCGTGCCGATCAGGCCGACGAAGAACTCCGCTCCGCGCGGCGGGCATGGCGCGAAGGGCTGGAGCATGCCGGGTTGCCATTGGACTTCAAGCCGCGGCAGGTCCGCATCGCGGCGCGGCTGACCGTGCGGATTCAAGACATGCAGGCGCGGACCGCGCTCTTGGACGACGAACTGGCGCAGCGCCGCCGCGAACGCGACATGCTCCATAGCCGCGTGGCCCAGCTTGTGTTCGATTGCGGAGTCGACGTGAAATCGAAGCATCCGCTGGACAAGGTGCGCGAGCTTTCCGAGATGCTCACGAGGCAGGAAGCCCGCGTCGCCCGCCGCGATGTCATCCGCCGCCGCTTGCGGAAGCTCGGCCGCCTGCGGACCAAAGGTGAAAGCCGCGGTGGCGGCCGCGGCCCAGCGCCGCCGCCGCTTGCTGCGGCAGCACGGGGCCAAGAGCGAAGAGCACTTGCAGAAGCTCGTGGGCGAAACAGTGCGCTTGGAGAACCTCCGCCGAGAACACGAGCAACTTGGGCGCGACCTGGACTCCGCTCTGGAAATGTCGGCTGTAGGGAACGCCCTCCGTGGCGTTCCGGGTGTCGTATCGAGCGAGTCGGAACGGCACGGAGCGGATAACCTCAAAACGGAACGGCACGGAGTCCGTTCCCTACAGAAGTTGTCATCGCGCTCTACCGTGGAAGAACTGCTTGAGGGTCCCGCGGCCGAGAGCCTGCCCGCAATTCGCGACGACCTTCGCGGGCGACTTGCCGCTATCGAGAAAGACATCCACCAGCGGATCGAAACTCGCGGCCGCATCGCCGCCCAGTTGACCGCCCTCACTGAAGACCGTCAGTTGGCGGCGCGGCAGCTTGAAATGGCCACGCTTCAGCAGCGGATCGACGAGGCGATCGGCCGCTGGCAAGTGCTGGCCGTGACGGGCCAGGTGCTGGAATCGATCCGCGCGTCCTACGAGACCGACCGCCAGCCGGAAACCTTGCAAGAGGCATCCGGATATTTCCACGAGATGACGCAAGGCAAGTACCGCCGGGTCTGGACGCCGGTCGGCGAGCGCGTGCTGCGGGTGGAAGACTCCGAGGGCCAGGACTTGGCGGTTGAAGTCCTCAGTCGCGGAGCACGCGAACAGTTATTCCTCAGCTTGCGGCTGGCGCTGGCGGCCCATTTCGCCCGTCGCGGCGCCGTGCTGCCCTTGATCCTTGACGACGTGCTTGTGAACTTTGATATGGACCGCGCCGCGCGGCCGCGCAAGTGCTCCGCGACTTCGCCGCGTTGGGCCATCAGATGCTTGTTTTCACATGCCACGACCATATCGCCAAGCTCTTCCGTGGATTGAAGGCGCCGGTATGTGAACTGCCCAGCAACGCGGAGCACAACCCGCCGCCGCTGGTCTTCGACGACGGCTTGAAGGAAAAGCCGCGGAAGCCGGCCGCGCGGAAGCCGGTCAAGTCGCGGATCAGCGAGCCGGAAGATTTGCCGCTCGAACTCCCCGAACCGGTCGCCGCTGCATCCGAGCCGCCTTGGGAACCGCAGGAACCATCATTCGCCGCTGCAATCGAGCCGTTGGGCGAGGTGTGGCAAGAGGAGTGAGTCTTATTTCCCCGGCTTGTTCCCCGTCGGCTGCGCGGCCGAATCTCCGGGACTGCCGGCGGCTTGCCCACGTTCGAATTCCACCCAAGAGTCGCCCAACAGGCTCGTCCGCAACCGGCAGACCTCGTCGTGATGGATCGGGTATTTGGCGTCGGTCCGCAGCGTTACAAGGACCTGGTCGTCCGGAGCCAGAGCGATATTGGTCACTTCCCCGATGCGGATGCCGCTTTTGCGAACCGGCGCTCCAACCGTCAGGCCCGACGCCGAGGGAAACTTCACATGCAGAGTGTAGGTCTTAGTCAGCAGCGATGGCAGTCCGCCAAATAGCAGCGCCAGCACTGCCGCAGCGAGGACCGCCGCGAGCAGCATCACGCCGACTCGGAACTGCATTGTCCGTTCAGTCATCGCTTGACTCGTGGGAAAGTTCCCTCCAAACGGTGAATTTCACGCGCGTGCGGACCGGTTTGCACAGGACCGTGTTTTTGCGCCGGATAATCTGGTATACTGATTTCGGGGCGAGGTTGTAATATGTGCTTGCCAGCGCGGTGCTAGACCACGCTCGGGTGGGGTTGGGATCCCCATCCCCGGCGCATTTCAGAATGAGTGAGGAACCATGATCCGTCGCGCATTTACCCTAGTGGAACTTCTGGTCGTCGTTACGATTATTGGCCTGCTAGTCGGCCTGCTGTTGCCGGCAGTGATGTCCGCCCGAGAGTCGGGGCGGCGGGCACAATGCGCCAACAACCTTAAGCAACTCGGCTCGGCTTGCCTGCAGCACGAGGAAGGGCAGGGCTATTATCCCTCGGGCGGTTGGGGAGGTTCTTGGGTGGGCGATACGACGTTAGGTTACGGACGCCGGCAGCCGGGCAGTTGGCTTTTTTCGACTCTTCCCAACTTGGACCAGGACGCGCTCTACCGTCTAGCCGGCAGCGACGGAACGACCGCCACGGCCGGCAACCAAATGGCCGGAGCTCAGACGTGCATCGGCACCGCGCTGCCATTTATGAATTGTCCTTCGCGGCGGCGCTCCGTGCCCTATCCCGGCACAGCTTATAAACCGATTAATGCCAGTGCCAACCCGTCGGGGTACGGCCGCAGCGATTACGCTGCCAACGCCGGAAACGTCAGCGATGCAGTCATGCAGCAGGCGGGCCCTACCGCAACCAACTTTAGGGCCAATGCGGGCAATGTGACCACGGGCAATGCGGCAGCTTCGGGCGGTCTCGCGCTATCCGACGCGAATTGGCAGGTCTATTACACGGCCTTCAATTTCGTCAGTTATTTGCCCAACGGCGCTGGAGCATCTCAGGGCGAACCCAATGGCGTTATTTATACCGGCAGTCAGATCCGCAAGGATGATATTATCGATGGGACAACAAGTACTATTCTGCTGGGCGAGAAATACCTCAATCCGAACAACTACTCCAATGGCGCGGACAAAGGCGACAGCAGGTCAATGTACTCCGGATGCTCGTACGATAACGAGCGGACGACCTACGGCCTGAACGGCATGGCCGGCACGCCCATACGAGACCGAGCGGAGATCGCGGCAACCGTGGCCTTCGATATGTTCGGGAGTGCCCATGTCGATATTTGCTGCTTTGCCTTTTGCGATGGTTCGGTCCACTGGATCAAGTACAACATCGACGTGCCAACCTACCAATGCCTGGGCTGCCGGAACGACGGCCTGACGATCGACACGAGCGGCTTATAACGGCACGCTCCACCCACACAAGCCTGAAGCGCAAGCGAAGAACTGTCGGGGATTTCCTTCGCTTGCGCTTCCGGCTTGTTTGCAAACCGGCAATCAGCCGCGATTTTGCACTTCTCCTGGGCCGTTCACCTCCCCCCTTGCCTCCCGCGGCCCCACCGATTACCATTGCCAGTTTATCACTTTTGGGAAAACCGCTATGCGCCACGTCCTTTCCGCACTGGTCCAGAACGTGCCGGGCGTGCTTTCGCACATCTCCGGCATGTTAGCCTCGCGCGGCTATAACATCGATAGCCTCGCGGTGGGGGCTACTGAAGACACGCAACTTTCGCGGATGACCTTCGTCGTCGTCGGCGACGATAGCGTGCTGGAGCAGGTGCGAAAGCAATTGGCCAAGATCGTGACCGTCGTCCGCGTGGATGACGTCGGCTCCGAGGACCACGTCGAGCGCGACTTAATGCTGATCAAAGTCGCCGCCGCCGCCGGCCGCCGCGCGGAAATCTCCCAACTGACTGAAATCTTCCGCGGCCGCATCGTCGATGTCGCCGCCGAAAGCATGATCATCGAAATCGCCGGGCAGGAAGGCAAGATCGAGGCCTTCATCGAAATGATGCGGCCGCTGGGCATCGTCGAACTCGTCCGCACCGGCCGCATCGCCATGGTCCGCGGAAAGACCGACGCCGAGAACAATGGGCAGGCGTGTGAACCGGCGTAATAAGTACGTCAGGCTTTCCAGCCTGACCAAGGGCAATCAGGCTAGAAAGCCTGACGTACATCGAACGATAGCACTACGAGGCAAACTGTGACGGCAAAGATTTTTTACGACAAGGACGCGGACCTTTCACTCTTGAAGAACAAGACGATCGCCGTCTTGGGCTATGGCTCGCAGGGCCACGCCCACGCCCAGAATCTCCGCGACAGCGGCTGCAACGTGATCGTCGGCCAAAACGCCCATTCACCCAACGGCTTGCAAGCGACGAAGGACGGCTTCACCCCGCTGACCGCTGCCGAAGCGTCGAAGAAGGCGGACATCATCGTTATCCTCTTGCCCGATGAGTTGCAAGGCGACGTTTTCCGACATTCAATCCGCGATAACCTCTCGCCGGGCAATATCGTGCTCTGCTCGCACGGCTTCAACCTGCACTACGGCCAGTTCGAAGTGCCCAAGGGCGTCGGCACGCTCTTGGTCGCGCCGAAGGGGCCGGGGCACCTGGTGCGGTCCGAGTTCGCCCGCGGCGGCGGCGTGCCTTGTTTGATAGCAATGGGCGAAGGGGCCGGCAAAGACGTGTTCGATATCGGCCTGGCTTATGCAAAAGGCATCGGCGGCACCCGCGCGGGCGTCATCGAGACGACAATCGCCGAGGAGACCGAAACCGACTTATTCGGCGAGCAGGCGGTCCTCTGCGGCGGCGTAAGCGCCTTGATGAAGGCCGGTTTCGAGACGCTTGTCGAGGCCGGCTATCAGCCCGAAATGGCCTATTTCGAGTGCGTGCATGAGATGAAGCTCATCGTCGATTTGATCTACCAGGGCGGGCTGAACTACATGCGCTACAGCATCTCGAACACGGCCGAGTTCGGCGACTATACCCGCGGGCCGCGGATCGTCACCGCCGAAACCAAGGCCGAGATGAAACGCATCTTGTCGGAAATCCAGGAAGGCAAATTCGCTCGGGAGTGGCTGCTGGAGAATCGGGTTAATGCCCCGGCCTTCAAGGCCATGCGGCGGCGAGAGCGGAACCACATCGTCGAGCAGGTCGGCCGCGGCCTGCGGCGGCTGATGTCGTGGATCAACGCCAAGGAGGTTTAACCTGTAGGGAACGCCCTCCGCGGCGTTCCTGGAACGGCACAGAGGCCGTTCCCTACAAAACGGAGCGCAAGACATAGCGACAAGAACGAAACTATGGCCGCAACACAGACCAGCCCGCAACAGCAGATGGAAACCCGCCGCACGTTTGACGCTCTCAAGCCGGGCGATCGGCTCGAGGCGATCCACGTCGTCACCATCGGCCCGGAGACTTGGACCACGACAAGCGTCGGTACGGTCGTCGAAACCGAGCGCGGCGGCACGGCCTCCACTTCCGCCGCAATTTCGACGACAAAGTCTACAGCGACTTCATCCTCCTCCGCCGCGACGACGGCGAATTGACCACGCTCGCGCTGGACGAGTTTACGACGCTGCGACGGGTGTAGGTCCCGCTTGCCGAGCGGGACTATTGCGGCTGGCGACTTCGATAAGCGTCAACCCGTACATTGAGCCCCGGCGCATTGGTACCTTCCGGCAGAACGTACCTACTTCCAGCGCGACGACTGTATAAAATTGCCGTATGACCACCACGCCCTTGACCCGACTGTTCCAAACGCACTCGCGCAGCTTCGAGGATAACCGCTTCGTCTACGCGGTGGTCAGCCGGCGGTCTGGCGGAGTATCGATAGGCGTCAACCTCAACCCGGACAAATACTGCAATTTCGATTGCGTCTATTGCCAGGTTGACCGCACCGTGCCTGGTTCGCAGGTTCTCCGCAAGCTTGACCTGCCGCAGCTCCGCGAGGAACTCGACGAGATGGTCCAACTAGCGACCAGCGGCGGCCTCTTCGAAAGCCCGCGGTTTTCGGCCACGCCGCCCGAGTATCGCCGCCTGAACGACATCGCCATGAGCGGCGACGGCGAGCCGACCGTGTCGCCGATCTTCGACGAAGTAGTTCAAATCTGTGCCGATGTCCGCTCCGCCCACGGACTGGAAGACGTGAAGCTCGTCTTAATCACCAACGCCACGATGCTCCAGCAGCCGCGGGTTGCAAAAGCCCTGGAAATCTTCGACGCCAACAACGGCGAAATCTGGGGCAAGCTCGACGCCGGCACGGAGGGCTATTATCAGCGAGTCGATCGCACTGAGGTCAAGCTTGCCGAGGTGATGGAAAACCTGATCGTCACCGCGCGGAAGCGGCCGATCGTGATTCAATCGCTCTTCATGCGCCTGGACGGCGATCCGCCGCCACCGGCCGAGCAGGAAGCGTACTGTGACCGTTTGAACGAGATCATCGCCGCCGGCGGCCAAATCAAGCACGTGCAGATCCACACCATCGCCCGGCCGCCCGCCGAGAACTTCGCCACGCCGTTGGAGAACGCGGAGGTGGATGCGCTGGCGGAGCTTGTGCGACGCCGTGCCGGACTTACGGTTGAGGCCTATTATGGGTCTTGACGGCGCGGCCGCCGACCTCTCCAATTGATTGCATGTCAACTCGCGGACGATTTCAATTGCACATGCCCGGCTTGCTTAAAGTGCTGGCCGAGCATCTCTATTCGACGCAAAAGGTTGGCCTGCGCGAATTGATTCAAAATGCGCACGACTCATGTATCCGCCGCGCCGTCGAGCAACCCGATGCGAACTTTCATCCTCGCATTGAAATCGGGATCGATTCCAAGCGCAATTGTCTTTCCATCTCCGACAACGGCAGCGGGCTCACCGAAGAGGAGATTAACAACTATCTGACCGTGATCGGACGCGGATACACGGGCGAGCTTCGCGAACGGCTTGCCGCAGAGGAACTAGGCGAGTCGCGCGAACTCGTGGGCCAATTTGGTATCGGCTTTCTGGCAGCCTATTTATTGGCGGCCAAGGTCACAGTTGAAACGCGCTCCAAGTCGGATCGTCCCTTACGATGGCAATCGGCGGGCGACGAGGAGTTCGAACTGACCGACGGAAACCGGGCGGAAACCGGCACGACTGTGTCGCTGGCGCTAAAGCCCGCCGCAAGATTCTTGCTGCGCCAGCAAAATCTTCTGAGCGTAATTCGGGAGTATGCCGATTTTTTGCCGACGCCGATCTACGTGAAGGGAGCGAGCGAGCAGGTAAATTTAGGAAAGTTTCCTTGGAACGACTCCGACCCAGAAAGCGCTTGCCGCGATTATGTCCGCAGCCGATTTGACGAGTCCGAACCAATTTGGATTCTTCCGCTGGTGGACGGTCGAATCGACTTAGGGCACGATACTCTGACGGTGCCTCTGCGTGGGATTCTATTCGTTCCGGCGACGTTGGAGATTTCGTTAAAAGAATATGGCACGGTAGCCGTTTATATACGCGGGATGTCAATCTGCGATGCCGACAAGGAGCTTCTACCGCCGTGGGCAAGATTTTTGCAAGGCGTGATCGACTGCCCGGTTCTTCAGCCGACGGCTTCCCGCGAAGCCGTGCATCAGGATGATTCGTTTGACGCGGTTCGCCAGGTGATCGCGGAACAATTAGGCAACGGCCTGCGCAACCTTGGTCGGTTGCAGCCGCAAGTTTGGCGGCAAGTTGTTTATGGACATAGCAACATCATCGTCGGCTGGGCGGCAAAGGACGACGAGTTCTTCCGCCTGGTCGCCGACACCGTACCATTGCAAACCAGCCGCGGACGGATGGCATTGCCCGAATACCTCCGGTCTTCAGGCAACATCGCCTATCATACGACAACCAAGCTTAATTCGCTGCAGGAAAAGGTATTGGCCGAGGGCCGCGATGTGCCGGTGATCGAAGCGCATTGGTTTGGCGTCGAGCGATTCTTGGATCGTTACGCGGTGATGCGCCCCGGCGTAAAGTTGAAACGGCTCGACGACAACATCGATTCGCTCATTCGCCCTGCGCCGCAAGAGGAATTTCAGGAACTCGTTGAGCTTTGCGAGGAGCTGGGCTTTGATGTTCGTGTGTCGATCTTTCGCCCAGTGCAGCTTCCCGCGGTCATGACTTATCCGGCCGACTCGGAGTTGATACGCGACGCCACAAACGCGCTTGATCAAGGTATCGTGCCCGACGGGTTTTCGTCGCTCTTGCGAGGGTTTATTGAAAGCCGCAAAAGTTCGGTGCTGAGTGCGGACCGCGACGGCGGCATATTGCACCTCAACGCGTCATGCCCGTTGATCAAGCGCCTTGTTTCATCGCAAGTTCCGTCGGGAAAGAAGCAGGCCGCTGTCGCGGTTGTAGCTTATTTCGCGCGACTGTTTTGCGGAAGGATGCTAGACGGTGCGCGAGCGACGACTGATCTCGAAGCCTGGCATAAATCGCTGGAAGGATTGATTCACCCATGAGTAATTCGCGGGCAGAATTCAACAGGAGGTGCGCCGAAATCGTAAAATCCGGTGACTCTGCGCGTATAGCGATGGTTCGTAGATACAACCAAGCCTGGCAGTACCGTGAAACTGACCCTGAAATTCGACTTGATCTGGTAACTCAATGCCGCGACGACGCGAAGCTTTTCAACGAGTGGTGGTGGGAGATTTTCTTTGGCAAGGAGCGACTGGGGGCACTGACGTCGGACCTTCACGATTTTTCCAGAGCGCTGCCTGTGGCGATGGAACTAATGGTTCGACTGAACACGACCGAAGGTCGGACACATTCACAGTACTCGGCCATTCTCATCGAAGTTTTATACACTTATTTCGAAATAGATCCATTCGGCTTTCAGGAAGAAATCGAACGAGGATTCGCATATCTCCAAGAGCACATTGGCAAAAACAGAGTCGACGAACGATTCGTTTTGAACTACCGTCGCGCGCACTATCTCCTAAACATCGAACGATTAAGCGATGCGTATGAGTTGGCGCATCAAATGCTCGCGATCGCGAACGAAAGGGATAATGACTGGTTTTCGGCTTGGTATCTTTTTCACCTATGTCGAATTTGTCACAAACTCGATTTGGTTGACGAGGTTGAAATTCACGCTTCGTTGAATGTTGAACAGTCACTCGGAAAAGAACAGTTCCGCAGAACTTACGCCGATGGATTGCTTTGGCTTGCTGTCGCGCTTCAGTCTCGCGGCGATGAGCGCGCTGCGGCGGAATCATTTCACAAGGGAATGCGACAGCTGCAGAAGCTCGACCGCAAGGATGAAATGTGCGCCGACGCTATCGCTGCTTACTACGAACTCCGCGAAGACTTGCGGGCGGCCGTCGCGGTTCGGGATCGCGAAATTGCCGACCGGGAAAAGTGCGGTTCGCTGCATGATGTCTGCATGGCAAATATCGAGCGCTGTAGATTGCTCGCAAAGGCCGGCGAAGTAAGCAAACTCGATCTCGACCTAGCCCGTGCAGCTATGAATAAAATGAAGTGTCCCAATTGGTACATAGAACGGCTAGAGCAAATCGGGACATGACAGTAGCCCGCCACGCTAGATCACAAGCCCAATCGGTTTTCCATAAATCAGTAATCAAACAAATAATCATGTCCGACCCCTATTTCCAATCCCTCTTTGCAGACCGCATCGGCGGCCCGAGCTATGGCAAGGGCACCGAGATTTACAAGTTCGAGAAGATCAAGCGCGCCAAGCGCAAGGCGCTGGCCGATCATCCGGAACGGAAGCTGATCGACTTCGGCATCGGCGAGAACGACGAAATGGCCGCGGCCAACGTCCGCCAGGTCATGGCCGCCGAGATCGACAAGCCTGAGAACCGCGGCTACTCCGACAACGGCATCCCCGCCTTCAAAGAGGCGGCGGCTCGTTTCATGCAGCGCGAGTTCGGCGTCGCGCTCGATCCGGCGAAAGAGATCAATCCCTGCATCGGCTCCAAGACTGCCCTGGCCATCCTGCCCGCCGCGTTTATTAATCCGAGCGACGTGACGCTCATGACCGTGCCCGGCTATCCGGTCGCCGGTACGCATACGAAGTTCTACGGCGGCGAAGTTCACCGTCTGCCGCTAACGGCGGGAAATGACTTTCTGCCGGACCTCGACTCCATTCCGGCCGATATCCGCCGCCGGGCGAAGCTGCTGGTGATCAACTATCCCAACAGCCCGACGGGCAAGGTCGCCACTCGTGATTTCTATGCCCGCGTCGTCGACTTCGCCGCGAAAAACGAGATCGTGGTGATTCAGGATGCTGCGCACGTTATGCTCACCCATGCGGATCGCCCGCTGAGCTTCCTCGAAGTGCCCGGCGCACGCGAGGTGGGCGTCGAGGTCCATTCGCTCTCCAAGGGCTGGAACATGATCGGCTGGCGGATGGGCTGGGTCTGCGGCCATGAGTTGATCGTACGGGCATTCGGCGACGTGAAAGACAATTCCGATTCCGGCCAGTTTATAGCCATTCAAAAGGCGGCCGCCGCGGCGCTGGACGACGCCTCGATTCCGCGCCTTGCACAGAAGAAGTACGCCCGCCGCTTGCAAAAGCTCGTTGCCACGCTCCGCGAGTGCGGCTTCGATTGCCAAATGCCAGGCGGCACGTATTTCCTCTATACTCGAAGCCCCAAGGGCATGGCTGGCGGGCAATGCTTCGCTACGGCTGAGGCCGCGTCGCAATTCCTGATTACGGAACATTCGATCTGTACGGTTCCTTGGGACGACGCGGGCAGCTTCCTGCGGTTCTCCGTAACCTATGAGGCGGCCGACGAAGCGGCGGAAGACGCCCTGATGGCCGAGACCCGCCGGCGGCTTCAGGCCCTGCGGCTCGAATTCTAGCGATCGTTGCGGAAGTTGCCGAATCCGACGTGACATTCCTTGGCTGCCGGGCCTTATGTCGCCCAGCGGATGGGCCGCGGCGTGGGCACCGTGCGCATGCTTTGGGCCCGAGCGCTGGCAGCGATCCGCAAGGAATCGGGTGCACTTCCTCCGGAGAGTGAGAGAACGTTTCCGAACAGGCATTGATTTGAGAAAATGTTTGCCCACATGAAGATGGCAGGGGGCCAATTGAGATGCTTGGCAGTTTTCGGACAGGTCATCCTCTTAGATGGGAAGGGTGTATTGGGTTTCGAATTGGGCTGGGCTGAGGTAGTTGAGTGCTGAGTGTCGGCGTTCGTTGTTGTAGTAGGCGATATAGCTGGCAATCTCGGAGCGGGCCTGGAAGCTGTTATCGTATTCGGTCATTTCCAGTTCGGTCTTGATGGTCCCGAAGCAGGATTCCATGAAGGCGTTGTCGTAGCAGTTGTCGGGCCGGCTCATGCTCTGGCGAGCGTCCGCGCGCGCAAGATGGCGCGATAGCGGCTGCCGGCATACTGGCCGCCGCGGTCCGTGTGATGGATCAAGCCCGGTGCAGGCTGCCTGGCGCGGATAGCCTGATGCAAGGCATCGAGGACGAGCGGCTCGGTCATCTGCGTGTTGAGTTGCCAGCCGAGGATGCGGCGTGAGAAGATATCCATGAGCAAGGCCAGGTAGGCGAAGGTGCTTCCGCGAAGTGGGATGTAGGTGATGTCGCCGACCCAGACGCGATTGACGCGGTCGGGCGGCGGCGCATCGGCCAAGAGGTTCGGGCTATAGCCGAGCTTATGCCGGCTGTTGGTTGTTTTAGGAACGAAGGACTTGGGCTGAATGGCGATTAAACCCTGCATTTTCAGCAGTTTTGCGACTCGATCGACGCCGCAAGGTTGTCCTTGGGCTTGCAACTCAACGGCGATTCGGCGAGCGCCATAACGCCGCCGATGGCGCCAGAAGATGTCTGCGCACCAGCGGCAACAGTTCACGTTCTCTGCGCTCATGCGCCGACTCAACATCGCTCCGCCAGGCGTAGAAGCCGGCACGGCTGACGAGCAAGGTATCGCAGATTGCGGACACGGAGAAAGATCCTGGGATAGTGAGTTGTTCGATGACGGCGTACAGGTCGGCTACACGTTGCGGCTTAAGATACTCAACGCTTTTTTTAAGATGTCCCGTTCGCGTTCAACGCGGCGTAGTTCTTCTTCGAGCTGGTGGACGCGATCACCGAGGGTCCGCGCCGCCGGCCCAGCTTGATGGAGGGCTTCTTTCTTCCAACGATAAAGGAGGTTGGGACCCGAGAGCCCCAAGCGAGAGGCCACGGACACGGCAGAATGGCCGTCCAGGAGCATTTGCACGGCCTCCTGCCGGAATTCCTCGGAGTAAGAGTGGCGGGGTTTACGCTTGCTATTCGACTTGGAGCGACGCATTGCGGCAGTCTCCTTCTTCCCATGAAAATAAGGAGTTGGACTGTCCACGAAAAGCCAAGCACCTCAAATTATGCCGCCATACTGAGGGGTAGGACCAGCGACTTTCATCGCCAGTGTGGTAGAATAGTAAGAGCAATCTGCACAGTAATGATTCAATAACCGGAATACCCCTGCATGGAGCCAACTCGCCGAAAAACGCGACCGCCGTGCGCCTCGAAATCGCCCGAAAACCGCAAGCCATCCATCAGCGGGAACGGCAACATAAGCTTTTTCCTTATCGCCGCGGCCGTCTGCGGCGTGATCGCCGCATTTGTCTTCACCGGCAAATCCGATGTCGTCATCAAGTTCGGGCAGTTGCAGCAATTGATCGAGAAGGGCGCGCCGTCGAAGCAAAACCCCTTGCCAAATATCGAAGTCAACGATTCGGTCAACAGCCGCGAAGCGACGATCCAGTATTCCAATCTCCGGGACCTGAAAGTCGGTCCAAGCGAGATTTCCGGCACCGTCGCGCGAAGAATTGTAGCGCCGGACGATCTGAAAACCGCGGAAGCCAAGGACGTTAGCTTTACGTGCTCGCGCTACGGCCTGGAACAGGACAATGGCCAGTTGCAGGCTTTGCTAATTCAAAAGGGTTTTCGCGATTTTCAAGGCGGCTCGCAGCCCAGCGCGTGGAAGTCGAGCGTTGTGCTTATTGCCCTGATAGTTCTGGCGTGTCTTGCAATATATCTCTTGCTCCGCCGCCTGACCGGCACGAGCTCAGCGATGGCATTCGGCCGCAGCCGCGGCAAACTGCTCGCCCAGGAAGACATCGGCGTCACGTTCGACGACGTGGCCGGCATCGACGAAGCGGTCGACGAGCTGCGCGAAGTCGTCGATTTCCTCAAGCACGCCCGAGAAGTACCAGGTCCTCGGCGGCCGCATTCCCAAGGGCGTCCTGCTCGTCGGGCCGCCGGGCACCGGCAAGACGCTGCTGGCCAAGGCCGTGGCCGGCGAGGCGGGCGTGCCGTTCTTCAGCCTCTCCGGCTCCGACTTCGTCGAAATGTTCGTCGGCGTCGGCGCCGCGCGGGTCCGCGATATGTTTCAGCAAGCGGAGGCCAAGGCCCCGTGCATCATCTTCATCGACGAGCTGGACGCCCTGGGCAAGACCCGCGGCTCGAGCATCGTCGGCGGGCACGACGAACGCGAGCAGACGCTCAACGCTCTGCTGGTCGAAATGGACGGCTTCGACTCCAACAGCGGCGTGATCGTGATGGCCGCCACGAACCGGCCCGAAACGCTCGACCCGGCGCTGCTGCGGCCGGGCCGCTTCGACCGCCACGTGCTCGTCGATCGGCCCGACGTCCGCGGCCGCGAGGCGATCCTCGAGGTCCACGTCCGCACGTGAAGCTCGACGAATCGGTCGATCTCCGCGAGATCGCCCGCATGACGTCCGGCTTTGTCGGCGCCGACCTGGCCAACCTGGTCAACGAGGCGGCGCTGTTGGCCGCCCGCGCCGGGCAAGGTCGTCCGTGACAATGGCCGAGTTCAACGAGGGCGTCGAGCGTGTGACCGCCGGCCTGGAGAAGCGGCAGCGGATCATGCACGCCGACGAGAAGCAGCGCGTCGCCTACCACGAGAGCGGCCATGCCCTGGTGGCGGCCAGCCTGCCCAACACCGATCCGGTCCACAAGGTCTCGATCATTCCGCGCGGGTTGGCCGCGCTGGGCTATACGATGCAGCGGCCCGAGGGGGATCGCTACCTGATGACGCAGGGCGAGCTGGAAAGCCGCATCCAGGTTGCTGCTGGCCGGCACGCTGGCCGAGGAGATGATTTTCGGCGACGTTTCCACCGGAGCCCAGAACGACCTGGAACGCGCCACGGAGATCGCCCGCAGCATGGTGATGGACTACGGCATGAGCCGGCTGGGCCGGGCAAGCTATCGCGAGAGTCGCCGCAACGTGTTCCTTGCCACGCGGCAAAACGATCTCGTCGGCGACCGTTCGCACAGCGAACAGACCGCCCGCGAGATCGACGAAGAGATCAAGCACATCCTCGAAGACGCGCAGGTCAACGTCCGCCACATCTTGCAGACGCGGCGGCCCGCGCTGGAGGCGCTTGCCAAGCGGCTGATCGTCATGGAGACCATCGACGCCTCTGAATTGAAGCAGATCCTCGAAGAGAGTTCCCCCACGCCCAAGATCGTGCCCGGCACCGGCGACGCCGCCAAGCCCCGCACGCTACCCGAAGCGACCGTAGCGAAAGACGCGGCGGAAGGGGCGGGGTAAAGCAAACTGCTGTCTCCTCTCCCTCCGGGTGAGGGCGGGGGCGTCGAGCCTGCGAGACCATCCGTCGATTGCAAGGAATAATCATGTCAACCGTAATGTCCAATGCCGAGACTCGAATCGTAATCGACAACGTAAGTTGGGCGGCATACGACGCGCTTGTGCAAGGGACCGATTGTGCCGGCACTCGATTTACTTATGACCGAGGGGTATTGGAAATTATGTCGCCATCGCGCGAGCACGAACGAGTCAAACGACTTCTCGGACGCATGGTTGAGATGCTGACGTTTGAGCGGAACATCCCGATCAGCAGTAGCGGTTCGACGACCCTGAGGGATGTCTTGAAGCAGCGCGGCCTCGAACCGGATGAATGCTATTACATTGCGCACGAGCTCGAAATGCGCGGGCGCGACGAGTACGATCCGGCCATGGATCCGCCGCCCGATTTGGCGATCGAAGTCGATCTTTCGCGGAGTTCCGTCGATAAACACTCCATTTATGCCGACTTGGGCGTGCCTGAGATTTGGACTTTTGCCGACGACCACTTGGAGTTTCACGAGTTGCAGGACGATGGCAGCTATCGCGCGATCGAGCGAAGCCAAGCATTTCCGTTCTTGAAACCCGGCGACTTGCAGCGTTTCCTCGACGATCGCCACGGCGTGGAAGAAACCGCGTGGATGCGCAAGTTTTGCCAGTGGGTAAGCACGATCCGCGAGTAGACGACGGAGGCGACACTGTCGCGTTAAAACAGCCCCACCGTCTGCCCCTTCTCATCGATATCAATTGTCTCCGCCGCCGGCACTTTCGGCAAGCCGGGCATCGTCATAATGTCACCGGTCAAGACGACGACGAAGCCAGCGCCGGCGGAGACCATCACGTCGCGCAAGGGGACGTCGAAAGTTCTTCGGCCGACCGACAAGACCCGGATCGGTCGAGAGCGAGTACTGCGTCTTCGCCATGCAGACGGGCAGGTGCCCGAAACCGGCTTCCTGAAGCTGATGAAACTTCTCGCGGAGCTTTTTATCGGCCAGCACGTCGGTCGCGCCGTAAATCTCGCGGCAGATGATGCCGACCTTTTGCCAAAGCGTGCAAGTGTCGGGATAAAGCAGCGAAAAGTCGGTCTTGGTATTTTCGATCACTTCAACCACGGCGGCCGCCAGCTCTTCAGTTCCCTTTCCGCCGAGGAGCCAATGATCGGCCTGCACGATCTTCACTGAGAGGTAGGCGCACTTGTCGCGAATGAACTGAATTTCCGCGTCGGTATCGGCGGAGAAGTGATTGATGGCCACGACCACCGGCAGGCCGAAGCGGTGGATATTCTCGATATGTTTTTTGAGGTTCTCAACGCCCTTTTCCAGCGCCTCGACGTTCGGCGTGGCAAGATCTTTCAACGGCACGCCGCCGTGCAGCTTCAGGGCCTTCACGGTGGCAACTATCACGACGGCGTCGGGCTTGATGCCTGCCTTGCGGCACTTGATGTTCATGAACTTCTCGGCGCCGAGATCGGCGCCGAAGCCGGCCTCGGTCACCGTGTATTCCGAAAGCCGCATGGAAAGCTTCGTGGCGATCACGCTGTTGCAGCCGTGAGCGATATTGGCGAACGGCCCGCCGTGGATGAACGCCGGGTTGCCCTCGAGTGTCTGCACGAGGTTCGGCTTGATGGCCTCCCTCAAAAGCACGGTCATCGCCCCGTGAGCCTTCAAGTCGGCCGCCGTGATCGGCTTCTTGTCGCGGTTGTACGCGACAATGATCCGCCCCAGCCGCTCGCGCAGCTCGCCGAGCGACTCGCTGAGGCAGAAGCATGCCATGACTTCCGATGCGACGGTGATATCGAACCCGCCTTCGCGGGGCATCGAATTGTTTACGCCGCCCAAACCGAGAACGATATTCCTGCAGCGCCCGGTCGTTCATATCGACGACCCGCTTCCAAACGATCCGCCGCAAGTCGATCCCCAGGGCATTGCCGTGGTGGATGTGATTATCCAGGAGCGCCGCGAGAAGATTGTGCGCCAGTTCGATGGCGTGGAAATCGCCCGTGAAATGGAGGTTGATGTCCTCCATCGGGATGACCTGCGAGCGTCCGCCGCCCGCCGCGCCGCCTTTCATGCCGAAACACGGTCCCAGCGAAGGCTCGCGAAGACAGACGCTGGCCCGCTTGCCGATGCGGTTCAGTCCGTCGCAGAGTCCGATGCTCGTGGTCGTCTTGCCCTCGCCGGCCGGCGTGGGTGTGATTGCGGTCACCAGGACCACCTTACCCGTCGGCTTGCCGTCGAGACGGTGAAAGAGATCGAGCGAAATCTTGGCTTTGTACTTGCCATAGTGTTCGAGGTCGCCGTCGAGGATTCCCAGCCGCTCGGCGATCTGCTCGATCGGCCGGATGGACGCCGCTCGGGCGATTTCAATGTCGGGCGGCAGTGGTCGGGAAGCGTCGGGCATGATCGAATTGGGCGGTGATTGAACCAATGGCAACAGTACAACAATACCATCCGCCATCCCATGCGCGTTGTGTTAATCTGCGATCTCCGGCCAGCCGCTTTAGCAACACGGTGGCAAAAGCCCTAGCATCGCCGGAATAACCCTCACCACCTCCCTTCCCCCTAGCTAGGGGCACTTGCACAAATCAGTCATAAGGGGTATTCTGATGATGGCAAAGTGGATTCATGCCATTTCGCAAATTAGACCCATAACGGGAGCTGCCGGGCTGCGGCGGCAAGTTGGATGCTAGTCCTTTCACGAAAACCGGGCGAGCGCATTCTGATCGGCGACAAGATCGCGATCACGGTAGTGCGGATTGCGCCGGGGATTGTCCGCATCGGCGTGGAGGCTCCCGAGGAATTGCCGATTCTCCGCGAGGAGTTGGCGAACGGTCACAATATTCCAGCCGAAAACGCCGCGCCGGCGTCTTCTCCCAGCGCCGCAAGTCATTCGGCAAGTTAATGGCTAGCGCGCTTTACTGCTTTGCCACCCTCGCCGGCAAGCTACGGACATCAATGGGCTGCCCGCCGTCCAGCCCGGCATGGGCGGCCGCGTATTGCTGAAGCCTGCCGACCTTCTCGTCAGCGGCGGGTTCGCTCGCCGTCCCGCCGCTCGCATAGCCCCAAACGATTTTCGTGCCCATACGCGTATAAAGTTCGAACATCGGCCGTTCCGCGACGGTCTTCGATACGCAGCGGATTCGATAGAGCTTCAACGGCTGCCACACCGGCAAAAGCGCCGCGGCAATCGCGGCGCCGTCCGCCACGCGGGCATCGCCCCATGCGTGTCCGACAGGCTGGATCGGGCGACGATCGATGCCCGCGAGACATGGATAGCTTTCCTTCTGCTTTTGCGAGAAGTCTTCGGCCGGCAGCCAAACGCCCTGGCCGTCCACCGGCAATAGCTCGACCGTCTGCCCCGCGGCCACCTCGACCATGCAAGCCGGCCGGCGGTAATCGATATCGACGCGGACCCGCGCGGCGGCGCTCTTCGTAACTTTTGCATTGGCGACCCAAGGATCGAGCATAAACGCGATATGGATCCGCTCGGCCAGATTGTCGTCCATGCTGGAGAGCGGCTTATCGGGCGAGTTTGCGTTGCGGAACGCCTCAGCGCGGACATCGCTGCGGACCCACTCGGGCTGCGGAGTAATCGTGATCTGGTCGATTTTGACGATGAAGTCGGGCGAAGTCTCGACGTGCTTTTCGACACGTCGCCAAACGGCCCACGCTCCGCCGGTAAACCCTGCGACAATAATCACGGCCAGTGTGAAAGTGCGGCCGGGTCCCACGAGGAACGCGACCGTCAGCCGCAACCACGGCGGGATCATTGCCACAGGCGTCGTTTTTTTTGTTGTGCTTACCATATCTCGATCTCTAGTTCAAGCCGCACGTTCATGCGATCGTTGACCTGGCTCCGCACGAGGTCGATCAAACGGAGCACGTCCTGGCTCGTGCAATCCTGCTCGGCGACGATAAAGTTCGCGTGCCGTTCGCTCACGACCGCGCCGCCAATGCGAGTCCCTTTCAGGCCGGACTTGTCGATTAGCTCGCCCGCGCTCGCGCCGCGCGGGTTTTTGAAGATGCAGCCGGCGCATTGGTGTCCCATCGGCTGGCTGGCCCTCTTGATGATCCACTGTTTCTGCATCCGCCGCGCGAGCTCGAGCGGGTCGTCTTCTTCGAGCACGAGCGTCGCTTCGAGGATTACTGCTTCGTCGAGGCTGCTCTCGCGGTAGCCGAAGGCGAGGTCGTCCCGCGTTCGCTCGAACGTCTCACCTGTCGCCGTAACGACGGTAGCCGACGCGGTCCACTGGCCGATGTCGCCGCCATGCGAACCGGTGTTGCCATGCAGCGCGCCGCCAACGGTGCCGGGGATGCCGACGAGCATTTCCATGCCGCCTAGGCCGCGATGAACGGCTGTGGTCACAAGCCGGCCGAGGTTCGCTCCGCCACCTATGGTGACGCGCGGGCCGTCGATATCGATGCGACCGAACTCCAGCGACGCGAGGCGGATTATCATGCCCGGCGCCCCTTCGTCGCGAACCAGCAGATTCGAGCCTTGTCCAAGAACGCGGGCCTCGACTCCCTCCTCGTGGCAGCGTTTGAGCAACACTATCAACTGGTCGGGATTTTCCGGTTCGGCGAAGAATTCCGCCGGGCCGCCCAATTGAAACCAGGTGTGCATGGCGAGGGGTTCACCCTGCCGCACGATTTTCTCGAAACCAGTCCACGAGGCCATAACCAATCCTTCCGATATCGCCCGCCCCCATGACGACCAACGCGTCGCCCGGAGCCAAATGCTGCTGAAGATGGTATTGTATGTCAAGCAGAGCGTGCGAGCCGAAAACTTCCTGCCCGGCAGTGCGGGTCCGCGCGGCCAAATCGGCGGCGGTCACCTCGCCGGGCCGCGGCGGCCCCTCGCGGGCCCGAAAGATGTCGGCTATCAACACCCTCTCGGCATTTTGCAGGCTCAAAGCCAGTTCGTCCAGTAGGCGTGCCGTCCGCGACGCCTGGTGCGGCTGAAACAGGCAAAAGATGCGCGAATGGGGCGAGATTTCGCGAATCGTCGCCAGCGTAGTCGAGATTTCCGTCGGGTGATGGGCGTAGTCGTCCCAAATCGCCAGTCCACCGACATTGTAGATGCATTCTAATCTTCGTTTCAAACCGCAAAAGTTCGCCAGCCCTGCCGCGATTGCGTCCACGGCACAACCGTTGATCGCCGCCAGTGCCGCGGCGGCAAGGGCGTTGAGGACGTTATGTTTTCCGTAGACGGCAAGCTCGACGCGAGCGTGAAAGTTGCCGCGATGGATAATATCGAAGGCATAGCGTCCGTGATCGCTTCTCAGGTTTGCAGCCCGCCAATCGGCTTGCTCAGTGAGGCCGAATGTTTCCATATGGCAACGTGGGGCAGGTTTCCAACCTGCCAGCATGTCGGCAGATTGGCAATCTGCCCCACGGTAGCCCCACGGCACTACCAGCGTACCCTCGGACGGCAGCAGTGCCGCAAACCGGCAGAACGCATCCTCCAACGCCTCACGATTCGGATAGCAATCAAAGTGATCCGGCTCGACGTTCAAAATCACCGCATCATGCGGATGAAGCTTGAGAAAGTTCCGTTGGTACTCACACGCCTCGACGAGAACAATGTTGCCATTGCCCGCGCGCGCTCCCCTAGTACCATTGCATGGCACCGCGCCGTAGACATACGTCGGATCGCATCCGGCAGCCGTGAAGATTTTCGCCGCCATCGCCGTCGTCGTCGATTTGCCGTGCGTGCCCGCAATGGCCAGCCCACGCCCGCCCTGCATGAGCAGTCCGAGCATTTCGGCGTAGCTGACTATCGGGATTCCTAGCTCCGCGGCGCGAGCGAGTTCCGGGTTTTCGTCGGGGATCGCGCTGGAATGAATGACCAGTTCAACGTCGCTGCAAACATTCAAGGCAGAATGTCCGTCAAAGACGCGCACTCCGGCCGCGGCGAGTGGATCATCGCAATGAATCGCCGCATCCGATCCACTCAGCCGCCAGCCTTTTTGCGCAAGGACTTCCGCCAGCGACCGCATGCCCGCGCCGCCGATGCCGATAAGGTGTGCGTGGCGTCGAGAGCTTTTATCGAGATCGGCGTCAAACAAGACACTCCCCTATCAGGAAGACCGGTAATTGATCCTCTTCATCTACTTCCCCAACCCTCCAAACCTTCTGTCCCTTCCGGCAAAATCCCTTATCGCCGCGTGCAAAAGCGCCTCGTCGAACTCGGGCCAAAAACGCTCCGTCACCCAAATCTCCGCGTAGCTGATCTGCCACAAAAGAAAATTGCTGACTCGCATCTCGCTCGCCGTGCGAATGAGCAAGTCCGGCTCGGGCATTCCAGCCGTGTAAAGCCGATCCGACACCGACTCTTCGCTGATGTCATCCGCCGCCAGCTTGCCATCACGGACATCTTCCGCGATCCGGCGGCAGGCGTCGACCAGCTCTGCGCGGCTGCCGTAATTGATCGCAAGGCAGAGCGTCATGCCAGTGTTGGCAGCACTCATGCTCACGGTGCGGTCCATCTCCACGAGCGCGCCGCCGGGGATGCCCTCGCGCCGGCCGATCACGCAGCAGCGGATGTTCTCGTCCATGATCAGCTTCCGCTCGCCGATCATGTAATGTTCCAGCAACTGCATGAGGAAGGCGATCTCGGCGGCCGGCCGCTTCCAGTTTTCGCTCGAAAGGCAATAGAGCGTGAGCTGCTCGATGCCCAGCCGGGCACACTCTTCGGTCACGCGGCGAACCACATCGGCTCCGCGGCGATGCCCCTCTATCCGCGGCAGCCCCTGCCGCCTCGCCCAACGGCCGTTGCCGTCCATGATGATGGCGATGTGCCGCGGTATTTTTTCCGGCGGAACGTCGGCCAGCGTGGTCACAGGCTCCCCTCGCCCTTTGGGAGAGGGGCAGGCGGTGAGGGCATTTGCGGTCTGATCCTCGGAAATTGCCTGAGCTTGCGACATACCGCCCTCACCCTAGCCCTCTCCCGGTGGGAGAGGGGACTGTTTGAGCAAATATCGTCTGTTGACGGTCGGGCCCTACGGAAACGACCTCCACCGGCCGGCCGACCAATTCACTTAGCCGAGCAAGATAAGCACACGCCCGCGGCGGAAGGTCGCCCATCGTGCGTGCATGGCTGATTTCCGACTGCCAGCCGGGCATTGTTTCATAAACCGGCGCAACTCGCCGCAGGTCGTCCACGTGTTCGGGGAAGTTCGTAATCCGCTTGCCGTCGAGCTCATACGCGGTGCAGATTTTAAGCTCTGGCAGCTCGCTCAGCACGTCCAAGAGCATCACCGCCAGACTGTCGACGCCGCTCAGCCGAGCCGTGTACCGCGCCGCCACGACATCAAACCAACCGCAACGCCGCGGACGCCGCGTGACCGTGCCGTACTCGTTGCCCCGTTCGCGAATATGCTGGCCTATCTCGTTGTCCTGTTCGGTCGGAAACGGTCCACCGCCGACGCGCGTGCAATAAGCCTTGACAATCCCCAGCACCTTAGTGATGTAGCGACCCGGCACTCCGGAACCGGCCGACACGCCGACGCCCGAGCTATTGCTGCTGGTGACGAAAGGAAACGTGCCGTGATCGATGTCGAGCAATGCGCCTTGAGCGCCCTCGAAGAGCATCTTCTTGCCCGCATCGACGGCGTCCAGCAGATAGGCCGTCGTGTCGCCCACATAGGGTCGCAGCCGCTCGGCATATTCGCTATATTGCCGGTAGATTTCTTTCGGATCGAGCTTGATGTCCTCGTCCGGACAGCCCAATCCCTTGAGAATTCGGCGTTTCGCGGTCACGATTTGCTCGATGCGGGCGGCGAGATTCTCGCGGTACATGTCGCCCAGGCGGATGGCGTACGAGCGGCCTACCTTGTCGCGGTAGCACGGCCCGATGCCGCGCATCGTCGTGCCGATCGCCTCGCCGCTTGTCGATTCGTTCATCAGGCGATCTTCCTCGAAATGCCAGGGGAAAATCACGTGCGCCCGCGTGCTCACCATGAGGTTTTTGCCCACCTGGATGCCGCGATTGACGAGCGTTTCGATTTCCTGAAGCAGGCTAGGAGGATTGATGACAACGCCGGCGGCGACGACGCATTGCACTTCTGGTCGAAAGATGCCGCTTGGCACCAGCGAGAGCTTGTAGGTCTGCCCGTTCGCCACCACGGTATGCCCCGCGTTCGCCCCGCCCTGGTAGCGTACGACGATGTCGTTGCGGTCCGTCAAAAGATCGACGATCTTCCCCTTGGCTTCGTCGCCCCACTGTAATCCAATAACACACGTGGCCGGCATGGGCGGGTCTCGATGGAAAAAACGACGGACAATCGCTGGCGGAAGCCGGCGGCTGACACGGCAAAACAAGCCAGTCTAGCGGAAAAATCTGCGTGGAGTCAAGCCGTCACCCCTCTTTTGCTGGAAATCGTAAAACACCAAACAAGCCGCGGGCATCTCGAAGGGCGAGCAAACCTCGTGTACCATACGATCATGGCGCGAATAACAATCTCCGGCGGAACGGTCCACGCCCTGCCGGCCGACGTCAAGAAAATGCTGCTCGCCTCGCCCGAGGTTTTGGCCGCTTGGGAAGACCTCACGCCGTTGGCCCGAAATGAGTGGATCTGCTGGACGACGTCGGTCAAGAAAGCCGAGACTCGGCAAAGCCACATCGAGCGGATCCACTCCGCGCTTCTCGCTGGCAAGCGCCGCCCCTGCTGCTGGCCCGGCTGCAAGCACCGTGAAAGAAACGGCCGCGCCTAGTTCTGCCCGGTCGAATATCCGCTCTCCCGGCGGGCGAGGGGACCGCTATTCGTTATTCGGTGCCCATCGTCAAGAAACGCCAACGGCCTGTTCGCTTGCGGGCGAACAGGCCGCGGGGTTTTCGTCTGGGCGACGAGCTTGGTTTTATCGTAGGAGGCAAACTGCCTCTCGCTTTTGGCTATTTGCAGCCGCAAGCCGGGGTGCAGCAGGCCGGAGCGGCACAGCAGGCCGGTGCCGGAGCGCAAGCGGCGGGAGCCGCACAGCAGGCCGGAGCCGCACAGCAGGCCGGGGCACAGCAGCTATGGCAGCAGCTACGCAGGCTGCCGAGCCAGTCGTGGTGGCAACGGTGGCCGCAGCCGCCTTCGCAACCGCACGACGGAGCGGCACAGCAGGCCGGCGCCGGAGCACAAGCCGCAGGAGCCGCACAGCAGGCTGGGGCGCAGCAGCTATGGCAGCAGCTTCGCAGGCTGCCGAGCCAGTCGTGGTGGCAACGGTGGCCGCAGCCGCCTTCGCAACCGCACGACGGAGCCGAGCAGCAAGCCGGGGCGGCACAGCAGGCCGGGGCCGGAGCGCAAGCAGCCGGAGCGCAGGGGGCCGGGGCCGGAGCGCAAGCGGCCGGAGCGCAAGGCGCCGGAGCGCAAGCCGCGGGGGCCGCACAGCAAGCCGGGGCGGCACAGCACTTGGGGGCTTCGCAGGCGCCGCATCCGCCGCCGCAGCCGCTATGGCAACGGTGGCACGCGCAACGCTCGCGCAGCCGATCCATCAAGCGGGGACGGCAGCTCTTCGGAGCGCAACCGCAGCCGCTTTCGCAACCGCAAGCCGGAGCACAAGCAGCAGGCGCCGGAGCGCAAGCCGCAGGAGCCGGAGCGCAAGCCGCGGGGGCCGCACAGCAAGCCGGGGCCGCGCAGCAACCGCAACCGCTATTGCAGCGATGGCAGCAGCCTCGCATCTCCGACAACAAGTGGCAACGATGGCGGCAGCAGCCACCGCTCTCGCAACCACACGACGGGGCCGCACAGCACGCCGGGGCGGGCGCACAAGCGGCTGGGGCAGCGCAGCACGCGGGGGCTGCGCAACAGCCCGGACCACAATCACTGGCCCGAGCAATCGTGGTGGCCAATGCGCTCAAAGCGATCAGCGCCGCCACCGACAGAATAACACGCTTCATGGAAGTTACTCCTTGTTACATCGACCCAATGGGAAAATTACGCAACCTAGCGTAAATAGGGAATCCGGGTCCGATCTAGCGATGCTATCGACGAAGTAGCGCACCGGCTTTTAGCTAGATGTCCCACTTCCGCCAAAAGACGCATCTTCGCAGGCCGTTTGTGAAACTCACTCCGGATTTGACGGTTCTTCAGTTCAAAGCGGCCTTGTCTTCCGCCTATTTTCGAGGGTAAAACGCCAATCGTGACTTATCTTGCGCCATCGGCATCAAAGCCTTAAACGGGACTAGCAACGATCGAGCGAACCCATTGGCATCGACCTGGCAACTTGTAGCGACGAGGAACTTGCCGCCGGGGCCGCTCGAGAGAGTTCCGACGGCCCAGCCTTCGTCGCGCTGGTGGAACGGTTCCGGCCCCGTGTATGGCGGATTTGCTTTCGGCTGCTGAACAATGAACAGGATGCCGCGGATGCCGCTCAGGAGGTATTCTTGCGGCTGTTCCTGCACCGCACTCGATTCGCCGGACGGTCGAAGTATGCCACTTGGGTTCATGCTGTGGCGGTGAAGACGTGCCTCGCCATACGGCGAAGCCGTGGACGGCGGCAACGGCATGAACAGGTTTCCGCCGAGGAGGGCTGGGAATCGCAGCAACAGGCTCGGCCAACCGCGCCGGAGGGCGTTTCGATGGATCTCCTGGCGATGCTGGAAACGCTATCCGAGGAGGACCGCGCGATGTTGCTTTTAAAATATGCCGAATCCTACGAATACGACGAGTTGGCGGAGATTTTCGAAATTTCCGCCTCCGCCTGCAAGATGCGCGTCAGCCGTGCCCGCGAAAAGCTTCAGGCCCGATTTCCGAATACGTAAGTTGGAGTCCCGCCTTTAGGCGGTTATTACACGATGAAAGACTTCCTCGAACAACTTGCTGAGCTTGAAGTCCGCGAGCCGCCGAGCAATTTCGACCGGCAACTGCACGAGCGGGTCAACCGCACCCTCCTCGCGCAGCACCTATTCGACCTCTTCGTAGGCGGCATCTTCTGGAGCAGTTTTCATTTTCTCCGCGCGGTCATCGGCTGGTTCTTCTTCAACATCACCGGGCGGTATAATGAGCGCGAGAAGCGATAACGCCGGAATGTGAGCCCCAAAGGGGCGTCCCGTAATCCAGCGAAGGGCGCAGCCCTGGAAATCGCGCGCAATCTCGAACCATTAGACACAGGGTCGGCGCGGGGCGGAGATTATGTCGCATCGGAACTCTTCGTCGTACCTCAGTACGATAGATGCAGTCGCCGGCCGTTGACCGCGAGCCCCATGACGCCCTGCGCACCAGCGGTAAGTCGCCGTAGGCCCGGTTTCAACCGGCATCGCCCGACGCGCCGGACAGGTGGCGCGCTTGCCGTGCGCGAGAGCCCGGAACCCGCAAGCGGTTTGCCGACACCGAGATATCGGAAAACTCTCTCTCCTCGCGTAGATACCTTTCCAGCAAGCCGGCCAGACGCTGCAAAGCAATGCTATGCGTGCTGCGAGTCTCGCCGTAAAGCCAGTCGCTCCAGCGCAGGAATTCATAAAACGGCGACCTGTCTTCCCAAATCAGCGGTGCGATCCCGACGAAGCGGCCGCTGTTGGCAACCAGGTCCCAATACTTCGCGAACCGGCGAAGGCGTTGCATCGTGGCAAAATCAAGATCGCGGTTCTGGAGAAGCTCATAAGGCGGTTGCGGATCGTAAATCATTTGCCACTCGGCCGTATGGCGAGCGATTGGAGCGCCGCGAAGACGCTTCAGAATGCCGACTTGGATTTCGTGTGGCTCCAGCGCGACAAGCCGGTCGAAACCGGCGGCAAAGCTATCGAGCGATTCGCCGGGCAGGCCGACGATGAGGTCTGCGTGAATATGGACGCCCGTGTGCCGCCCGGAGCCAACGAAGGTTCTCTTCGGCTTTCGCGTTGTTTTGCCGGCGGTTGATCCGCAGGGCGACTTCATCGTTGAAAGTTTGGATGCCGACCTCGAACTGAAGCGAGGCGGGCGGAAAGCGTGCGATGACGGCGCGAAGCGAATCGGGAAGCCGGCCGGGAATCATCTCGAAATGGAGGAACAGCCCTGGCTCGTAGCGATCCAGGTAGAATTTGAGAATGGCTGCGCTGGTTCTCAGGTCAAGGTTGAATGTGCGGTCGACGAATTTGAATTGGCGGCAGCCTTTGTCGAAAAGCCGCTGCATGGCGGCGAGAAACCGGTCGAGCGGAAATTGGCGGACCTTTTCATCGAGGGCGGAGAGACAGAACTCGCATCGGTACGGACATCCGCGCGAGGCTTCGACGTAGACGACGCGTTGCGATATGTCCTCTTCGGTGTAGAAATCGTAAGGCAGCGCGAGCGTGGCGAGATCGGGAAGCAGAGGGCGGGGCGCTGGAGCGGGGAGAGCACGGGATTGAACCTGAGCAGGTACCGAGAGTGAAAACAAGAGTTGACGGCATAGTTGGGCGAAAGCAACGTCGGCTTCGCCCGGGATGATGTGGTCGGCAAGCCGCGAGATTTCCTGCTGATCGGTTTCGTAGCTGATTTCGGGGCCGCCGACAACGATGATGAGGTCGGGACGGAGCTCCTTGAGAAGACGGACTAGACTGAGAGTCTGCGACGCGTTCCAGATATAGAGACCGAGCCCGAGAACGCGAGGATTCTTCCGCAGGATGCTATCTGCAATGTCCAAGGGACGCTGATTGATGTCGAATTCGAGGATCAGCGTACGCGGTTGGAGGTCACCCAGATTCGCGAAGAGATAGCGAAGGCCGAAAGCGCAGTGCGCGTAGCGGGCATTGAGCGTGGCGAGAACTATATCGGCCATGACTGTGACAATAACGCGTTTCGCGGAGCGGATCGAAAAAGACAAGCGTTGCTACTCGTCCATCGGCGTGTCTGGCCATTCAGTGAAACTCTAAGGCACCGTTCCTTGAGCCAAGTTCAAGGGCTTTTTCCCAGTCAAGATAGGACTCTTGAAAGTCTTTTGATGAATGCGCCATCGCGGCCTTATGGTGCGCCACGAAGTCAGCATACAGCTTCTCGCATGCAATGGGCCCGATGACACCTTCGGCATCCGAAAAGTTGATCAATTCCAAAAACGGCCCCGACTTCGCTTTCCACGCAGCGGCGTCGTACCGGGACTCGGTCTTCCCATCAACTGTCTTTGCGTCTATCGGGTGATAGCCTGCCAACTTGGCCAGCTCGTTACGCCACCGATTGTAGCCGGAGTATGAGCCGGCTCTGAAGTCAAACTGTTTCTTAAACCGGTAGATGGCCCCGGACTTGAGGTCCTTGAAACGCTCAGGAAAGTCTACAGGTGAGAGACGAACCATATCCTTCGCCTTTGGAACTCCGTCTTTGTCCACATCGGCGTTAGGAACTTCCACAAGCCCGGAGTAGGCTGTGACATCAAGACCGGCAATAGCCGACGCCGGACACAACGCAATCGCGAAGACAATCATCAATCGACGCATATTCGGTATCTCCGTCGAACGCCCCTTCCTTCGCTCGACAAAATACCTGAAGCCTAAAGGAGGTCGAGCTCGGAGTTATCATCGTGGCGGGGCAAGAAATTGTCAAGTTTCGGGGGACTGATATTTCGGCGCGGACGCGGAAAAACCTTCGATGCCGGGGGCAAGTGTCGCAACCCCGTTGGCGCTGATTATTTCAGCGCGGCGTTTTCAAAGATCGAAAACTCGAAGTTGACTGGGAATCCACAACCCATTACGGCATAAGGGTTTGCGGCGACGACCGCCTGTTTCATCAAGCCCGCGGCAGACAAACAGCGAACAATGACTCGCGCCGCAAGTCCAATTCCGGCAACGCTTTAGGTGACTTTTGCACGTTCATCTATATACATCTGTTGACATCACTTGAAATATGTGGTATAACCGGCGAAACGCCGTAGGCAGGAATAGTGAACCGTGGATTGAAATAGTCGAACGCGGAGGATTTCAACACGAATGCCACGAAAGACACAACGTTTTTTCCTTCGTGCTCTTAGTGTTCTTCGTGTTTAGAGCCCTCCCCGCTCCCTGCCCCTAACCCCCAACGAAAGGTCCCGTCATGTCCGCTGCTACGCAGAACCCCTTCCGCAAGAGCTCCCGCAAATCCTTCGCCGCCTGCAAGGCGCAGGTCCTCGCCCTCACAAAACTCGGTTGCAGCCGCCGCCTGGCGGCCGAGAAGGCCGGCTGCTGCCATACGACCATCGGCCGCGCCGCACGCCGCGACCCGGCCTTCGCAGCCGAGCTGGAGGAGGCCGAAAATCACGTCGACGTCGCCGCTCTGACGCGGATCCAGGAGGCTTCGGCCGAAAACAAGAATTGGCGGGCGGCCGCCTGGATGCTCGAACGCCGCCACCCCGAAGAGTTCGGCCGCCGTGCGCCGCACTCCCTCTCCGGCGACCAGGTCATGGCGGTGCTCGCGGAAATCTTCTCGTTCACGATGCCCCTCGTGCCGCAAAAGGAGAGCAGCGACTTTCTCCGGGCGTTCAACCGTGCGATGCGCGGCGTCGAGGGCAACGCCAAGAACGGTGATCGATCGCAGAAGTTGGCGGGCGTTAACGTGGCTCGCGGCCCCCATGGCAAGCCGCTCTGTTCGCCCTACGAACACCCCCAGTGGCGCGACCCCGACCGCCCAACGACGGCCAAGGAGGAAAGGGATGAGGCCTATGCATGGGTCGACACGTTGCCGACGGGCGACCTGGAACGCGTCAGGGAAACCTGGAATCGAGAGGCGAAGGCCGAGAGAGAACGGCGACAGGAGACCATGAAGAACATGCTCATGCGCTTGCTCGCGGAGGAAAAGGCGGAGGAAGCTGCGACCGAGGCCCAGAAGAACGAACCGGCCGGCAAACCCGTTGCCGATCCGACCGCGGTGGTCGAGCCGCGGTCCACCCTAGAAGACCCTGCAGTCGAGCCGGTGGCGGAAGTGTCCGCTCCCGCCGCGCCTGCCGAAATGGAGCAAAACTGTCCGGAGGCCACTGAAGAGATCGCGCCGCCCGCCACGAGCCCTTCGCCATTGCGGAATGTGCAGCAGGCGGAGCATTTCGACACGCCGCAGAATTCGCCGCCGGACGCTGTGAAGCACCAATCTTACCAGGAAGCACCAATGCGGCAAACTCCGCTGCTATTGCGTAACATCTTGCTGGCACAAGAGTTACGGCGACGCGCCGGGGTCGCACCACGCGGCGCCGATGTCGCAGGCGGTGCGTATGAAGCCCGATTGCAGGAATGGTGCGAAGCCATGCGGAGGTGAGACGTCATATGAAAAGAACTTGAACGAGCCGCCGGCACGTCCCCGAGCTTGCGGAACCGCAAAACACGCCTTCGCCTGATGCTCAGAGTGTGCCACCCACTCTCGTCCGCACCCAAGGTGCAGAGAATTTATTTGCACTGCCGTTCGCGAGAGCATTCGAGGAATTGGACTTCGTCCAGTGAGTACCCTGTCGCCAAAAGCCGCAGTCCTTGCGTACACTATAATGATCAGCATCGCCCTCGATACGGCGGCAATGGCCATCGTCGCCGAACCCAGCCATCGGACTATGACCACGCTTCCCCCATCCCGATTTTTCCCGCCGGCCGAGAGCGCCGACGTCGAAGGTGTTGTCGGATTTGGCGGAAAACTATCGCCCGACTGGCTCTTGGACGCCTACCAGCATGGTATTTTCCCGTGGCCGACGGGCGACCCGACGCTGCCCGTGCCGTGGTGTTCGCCCGATCCCCGAGCGATCATCGAATGGGAACGGTTCCACATACCCCGCCGATTGGGGCAAACTTGCCGCAGCGGCAAGTTCCGTGTCACCTTCGATACCGATTTTGTCGGAGTGATCCGCGGCTGTGCGACTTCCGGACATCGTCATGGGCATACTTGGCTCACCGTCCCCATGATCCGCTCCTACACGCGGCTGTTCGAGCTTGGCCATTGCCACAGCGTCGAAGTCTGGCATGAGGACGCGTTGGCCGGCGGCTGCTATGGGTTGGCGATCGGGGGGCTCTTCGCCGCCGAATCGATGTTTTACCGTGTTAGCGACGCCTCCAAGGTGGCTCTCGTGCATTTGGTCGAGCGGCTGCGGACTCGCGGCTTTTTGCTGATGGATATCCAGCAATTGACGCGGCATACGGCGCAATTCGGAGCGATCGAAGTGCCGCGGACCGAGTATCTTCACCGCCTTTGCGAGGCCTTGCGGATTTCGGCGACCTTTGGAGACCGTCCGGCGGAGTCCTTGCAAATCGCTAGCCGATAGAGTACCAATAGAGGATTATCCAGGAAGGAAGTCGCTTATGAGCGAAGAAGAGGCAACCGCTGCCACGACGCCGTCGGGGCCGCGAAAAAAGATCTTGCTGGTGGACGACGATCGCGAGATTGTCGAGTCGATGCGCATCGCGCTGGACGCCTCGGGCTTCGAGACGCTGGTCGCTCGCGACGGCAACCAGGGGCTGGCGATGGTCGAGCGCGAGGACCCGGACCTGGTGATTCTCGACATGATGATGCCCAAGCGGAGCGGCTTCTTGGTACTGGAAAAGCTCCGCCGCACCCGCCCAGTGCCGATGCGGGTGATTATGATCACCGCCAACGAGGGCAGCCGCCACAAGGCCTACGCCGAAATGCTCGGCGTCGACGACTACATCCGCAAGCCGTTCGCCATGGACCGCCTGCTGGACAGTGTGACGCGGCTGCTAGCGTAGGTCCTTTCTGCCGGAAAGGACCAATGCGTCTGACTGTCCTGAACGTCCACGAGCTTTTGCCGCAATCGTCCCGCTCGGCAAGCGGGACCTACTTCTTCGGCTTGAGTTTTGGCTTCAAGATAATCGTCACCGGCGTTCCCTCCGGCGGCATGGCGCCGGTATTGGCCTCAAAAAGCCGGCTCTCGATCGCGCCGCTGCTTAGGATTGGCAGATCGAGCATTGCGATTGGGTTGTTTAGTACGCAGATGAAATCACCGCTGTCGCCGAGATAATGTTCGTGGCCCTCCTCGTCCTTCACAAACCGGCTGCCGGCGAAGACCCAATTCACCGCGGGCGATTTCTTCGTCTTCATGTCGCGAATCCAAGTGCGTGCGTCGGCCGATTGCGTTTTACTGTTCTTGTCTTTCCAACGGACTTCGATTGCGATCTCGTCGCCGGTGGCGAGGGTTGTCTTTTCATCCTTGTAGTAGGCGGGATGTCCGGGATTGGCGCCGACTCCTAACAACGACGCGTGAATCAACTCGAAAACCGGCAATTCATTTTTGTCGTGCCGCCGTGCATTGATCACAATCACCGACTCGTAAGCCCTTTCCTTCGAGGTAATGAGAAATTCGAGCCCGTATCCCGCCTTGCATGTTTCACCGACGAGCACAACCTGCTTGTTTTTCGGATCGAGCCACGCGGCAAACTTACCCAACTGCTTCAGGTCCTTGACGTTGTCGACCAGCGGCGGGCCAAGATCGCGTGGCTTGACTTCCGTCGTCGAGTCGTCCGCCAGCGCGGGAGAAATGCACCCTCCAAGCGCGGCGAAAAGCATGAAACAAAATGTTTTACGTGGCAATTTCATGGCGGGCGGCCTTTCGTTAGAATGTGACTCTTCACATCGGACTATAAGATAGACGATTTCGCGAGAGTTGTCCAATCCAGAGTTACGCACGATGCACATGATTCCTCCGGCAAAGCAGTTCCACCGTACCATCAATCCGATTGATGGACCGCGGCTCCTTGCGGAAGAATTCTGGGGCGGCGACGCGCCTTCGGAACTGATCCAGCAGAGGCTGCTGGACTGGATGCCGACTGTCGATTCTCCGTTTGTGTCAGTTGATTTGGCGTTCGAAGCGATCGCCTGGCGCAGGGGCTCCCGCTCGTCGCCAAAATACTCGCCCCGATCGATTTTCTGGCACTATCGGAACTGCTTAGCCGCGCGGCGACTGAACTTGGCGAGTGCAACGTGCTGATCCAGCCATTGCTCCATCAATTGCTCGCTGGAGAGCTTGCTCTGACGCTCGCGGCCCGGCTGCCCGACGCCAAATCGCGCCGACGCATGGAGAAATCGGGCAGGGCGGCGGTGGCTCTCGGTCTTGGGCAGATTCTCGATTCGCAAGGCGTGCCGCCGGCTGAGCACTTCTCGATTCTGCTACCGCTTTTGGCCTCTTGGACCCGCTGCGGCCAATTGGCCAAGGATTTGTCCGGCGGCGCATGGGGACCGTGCGCACAGCAGCGTTTTGATCGCGTGGTTCGCAACGTCCTACGCATAGCGCGACCAGATGGCCAGCCGGCGCTATCGCCCATCAATCTGGCGACTGACGATGGCAAAGTGCTCGACGAGGCGTTGCAGATTTCCGCGGATGCGACGAATCGTCAACTTGCTGCCATCGCTCTGTCGCCCGCTTCCCGGAAAACGCCGTCCAAGCCGAAGAGGGGCGCGGAACTTCCGCCCGCCTCGCTTCATTGCGAGGAAAGTGCCTTGGCCGTCCTGCGCCGCGGTTGGCGCGGCGACGATGAACGGCTCGTCGTGCGGTTTGCGCGTCGGTCGTGTCAGATCGAATTGATTGCATCGGAGCACATCGCCTTATCGGGCGAATGGCGATTCAGCCTTTCGCGGCAGGGGCAGCCGCTGGAGCCCGTTTCCGACTGGGAGTCGATCTGCTGGAACAGCGACGCGGACGTTGACTATCTCGAACTGCAAATAAAGCTTGCGGACTACGTCACGTTGCAACGGCATCTGGTGCTGGCTCGCAAGGACCGATTCTTGCTTCTGGAAGACTCCGTGCTCGGCGCGGACATCGGCGGCTTGGAGTATTGCGGAATCGTGCCGCTGGGCGCTGGAATCGAGTTCCGTCCGGCGACGGAGACTCGCGAAGGGCTGCTTAGGGCAGGGAGCAGGGAGCGCGGAGCAAAGAGTAAGTCGACTGCAAGCGGCGGTGGTTTAGCCCAAGTCATGCCGCTCGCCCTGCCCGAATGGCGATCGGACGCCCGCATCGGCCAGCTAATAGGCACGCCGCGCGGACTGGAACTGCACCAGGAGACCGAAGGGCGGCGGCTGTTCGCTCCGCTATTCATCGATCTTGACCGCGCCCGGTTCCGCAAGCGCTTAACGTGGCGTTCGCTCACGGTCGCCGAGTCGCTTGCACCAGTCCCTGCCGATCGCGCGGTCGGTTTTCGCGTCGCCATTGGTCGGGAACAGTGGATTGTTTATCGCTCGCTCGGTCAAGTGGCCAACCGAACGCTCCTGGGCCATAATCTCTCCACGGAGACCCTCGTAGCGCGATTTGCATCCGATGGCGAGGTCGCGCCGATCATTGAAATCGAGTGAGTGGCAACCTTCGTGGGGTGGTTTGTAAGCTACGCTTCGTCCTCCTTGCCGCGCTTCGCCGTCGACACAATAATTGTTGGAGTTACGCCGCCGCGGGCGGCACGCTATTCGGTTTCAATTGAAGGAGAACAATCATGACCCAGCCGATTCCAGACGGATTCCACACGATTACCCCAACCTTTATGTTCAAGGATACTCGCAAGGCGATTGAATTCTATAAGAAGGCGTTCGGCGCTACCGAGAGGTTTCTTATGCCGGGTCCCGATGGCAAGGGAGTCATGCACGCACAGATCATGATCGGCGATTCGCCGGTCATGATGGGCGACGAGCATCCGCATTGCAAGAGCGCCGAATCGCTGGGTGATTCGCCGATCGGTATGTACTTGTATGTCAAGGATGTCGATGCGGCCTTCAAAAAAGCCCTGGCCGCGGGCGGCGCCGTGAGAATGCCCGTGACGGACATGTTCTGGGGCGATCGCATGGGCGCCTTCAAGGACCCGTTCGGCTATTCATGGACCCTGGCTACGCATATCGCCGATCCGTCGATGGAAGAAATGGCCCGCGGCGCCGAGACCATGTTCGCCGGCGCGGGTAAGTGAATCAGTGGTGAATAAATGATCTGTAGGATGGGCCTCCGAGTCCGTCCACATTTCTCGGACTTACTCGGAGGTCCATCCTACTAAGCCGCCGCTACAGGATCGCGACATGACGACACCGCCGGAAGTACTCTTTCAGGCCGAACGTTTCCGCGTCGAACGCGTGACCTACGAATCGCCCGACGGCACGCGCCATGCCAAGGATATCGTCCGTCATCCCGGAGCGGTGACCATCATTCCGCTCTTGGATGACGGGCGGATTCTGTTTTGTCGAAAACTACCGGGCGGCTGTTGCGGAGCGGCTTGTCGAATTGCCCGCCGGCACCTTAGAGCCGCCGGAGGAGCCAAGTAACACGGCTTTGCGCGAGTTGGCCGAGGAGACCGGCTACCGCGCCGGGCACCTGGAGCATCTGACCACGCTCTCGATGTCTCCGGGCATCCTCGACGAGAAGATGTACGTCTATGCGGCGGCCGGGCTCGTCGCCGGCGAGATGGCCCTCGAAGCGGGCGAGGACATCCGCGTTGCACGGTTCACGTGGGACGAGGCGCTTGCAATGGTTCGCGACGGACGCATCCGCGACGCCAAGACGGTGGCGGCGCTGCTCTACTATGAGACATTCCGGCGGACGTGATACTTGGCTCAGATCCCGAAGCCGGCGGCTTGCAGCTTGGAATTCGTGCTGTTGAAGCTGCTGGCCGTGCTTTGCCCAACGGCGGCAACCGCACCAATCACGGCAATGAGTATGAGCGCGAGCATGACCGCATATTCGACCGACGTGGCGGCCGAGGTGTCGTTCAGAAACTGGCGGATGCGGTTCATCATTTTACTCACGAAAAAACGCTAACGTGCCTACTAAACCCTAGGTTGCCGCGGACACTTGTCAAATAAACGAGTGGCGCGGCGCGAGAATCGACCGTAGCGGCGTGGACGCGGTTTCCGCTTGTAGCGAATGTGCCGGCGGCGCTAAGGCGATCGATCGCCTGCCGCCGCAGCCTCGGCGGCCAGCCGTGCCGTGATTGCGCCAGGCGATTCCGAATCCGTCAACGGCGCATGACATTCGACGACTCGGCTGTTTGTCGGCAGCGTGTCGCTCGGACCCGAAAACATAACCTGGCCACGGACCAGCCCGGAGATGGAAATTGCCATGTCATCAATAGCTTCCGTGCTCAAGTCGCGGCGCTGCCAGCGCGCAAAATAGGCCCCTGGAGTGAGCACGGAGCCTCGCCCTGTCCATTTCAGACCGCGGAGCAATTCTGCCGGAGATTGGTCGCAGGCTACTAGCAACACGGGTCGATTATCGCGCGGAGCGAACACGCAGCCCGTAGCGTTGATGGAAATCTCGCCGGTCGGGCCATTGCCGAGGCTGGCGGGACAATCGAGTTCGACGAGCGATTCCGCATTGCGGAGCGTAACCTGCGTAAGGCCGATCCGCAACGGTTCGTCGGCCGCCGGAAAGTGCCGCAATTGCACGAACGGACCGGGCCCCAAGTGGAGAACGTTGTCGGCCTCGACGGCAATCGCGCCGCGGCGGCTCGAGTCGATGCCGGCGGCGACGCGGCGAAATACGCAGTCGCGCAAGCGAAGTCGGCCCGACGGCAGCAATGCCGCTGCGCTTTGCTCGCCCTGCACCCAACGAATCGCGGCACTTAGTTCCGGCGCGCCGCTGGCGGACTGAAAGGAGCAGTCAACAAACGTACACTCATCGCAGGAAAGGCGAATGAGAGCAGAGCTTCCCTGGTTGCCGTCAGCAAGCCTTGCCGGCCGACCTTCAGATGCGAAATCAATATGCTCGAACGTCACGCGATCGGCGGTCACGGCCAATCCCTGGGGCGGCGCTACGATTCGCGTCCGCCCGGAAAGCGGTCGCACGGTTTGGCCGGGCCGAAGTTTCAGTTCGTTCACAGTAGCACTTATGATCTGCGGCAAGCCGAGTTCGTCGCGTGAACTGATCGGCTCGTTGAAAGCCGCTTGTAGTACCGAAGATCTTCGCGGCCCTGACACTGCGGCTTGTTTGGCAGCCGGTATGCGCGGCTTGCTTGACGGACCTTTCGCGACTAATGTCGCAGTTTGCAGGGAAGGCGGGGACGTCGCCGTATTATGCGGCCGATTGGCGGCAACCCACAGGGGCCATGCTACCGAGATCGCGCCGAGCAATACAAGTGCGGCGGCCGTCAACAAGTGTGGATGTTTCTTCTTGGCCTTGGCTCGCTTCGTCAGCAGCCAAGGCGCCAGCGGCCGGTCGGCCGCGGCAAGCCAGCGAACGATCATTTGGCGACCGCCGCGGCTCGTCGGACCAAGCTGTTCGGCAAGCGCGGCTATTGAATGTGGACGTTGGCGCGGGTTCTTTTTCAGGCAGGCGTCCAATGCATCGCTAAGCTGCGGGGGCACGTCGATTGCCCACTGCCGAAAATCGTCGATCGCGGCCGATTGCGCTGCGCGGAGCCGCGCCATCGAGTCCCCTCCACCCAGCGCAGGCCGCCCACAAAGCATCTGCCACCAAACGCAGCCGCAGGCGAAAAGATCGCTGGCAACGGTAGGCGGCGTTCCACGGGAAACACGTTCCGGAGCGAGCGTGCTGCAAGCTTCCGGGGCCAGGTCGCAATGCGCAATCCCTTCATGCGGCCGAATAATTGCTCGCACTCCGGGCTGCGGAAGACAGACATTGCCATCGGCCAACAGCAGGACGTTTTCGGCCCGGAGGTCGCCGTGGACCACGCCGACCGACTCCATCGCAGCCAATTGCTCTGCCATGGCCCTGGCAATTTCAAAGGCGGCTTCGGGCGGGAAGCGGCCGTGATGCAACATCCAGTCTGCGAGCGATGTTCCTTCAACCCACGGCGACGCGGCCCAAACATGTGGGCCGTCACCGCCGGCAGTTGTTACTAATCCCAGAATGCGCGATAACTCCGGCGCGAGTTGGATAACACCATCGAGTTGTGACAAAATGCTGTCAGTTGACGCTGTCGCTACAGTTGCGGAAATGAGGCGAACCAATTCGTGGGACTCAATATGCCGTGCCTTGTAAACGCAAGCATAGCCACATTCCTGGACAATATGGCACAAAACATAGCGCCCAATTCGCAGCGATTCGCCACGGCCCGCCATGATCTCAGCGGCCTGAAAATAAGTGAGACTGCGCGCTCTGCGAAGGGCGTCAATCCACGCGGACTGAAAGAGCGGAAGCTCGCCACAAATGCGGTGAACCGTCGGCTCTACGTTCTTTATGTCGCGAGCATTCGCCAATCCGAGCCGATTAAGGAGTTCAAACAATCGATCCGAGTGAGGTTCGCGCATTGCCGATTCCTTGGCACGATGAACGGCGTTCCGGGTGAGCTAAGTTCCGTCCGATTGGCGCATCTTTTTGAGTTCATCAAGTTCAAGCAGATGAAGTTTGTCCTTAATGCGTCCCGCCGCTTTCTTGGCGGCGATAAGGCCATCCAACGAGAGGGTCATGATTGTTAGTCCGAACACCAATTCCGGAGTTGACTGGCCGACTACGCTTTCATAACCGCCGACGCCAGCGATTTCCCCTAGTACGTCGAATGAACCGCATGTAGTAGTCAATGTGAAATTCAATCCCGCGGAGATCGTCGCGGCATCAAACCGGAACGGCAGCCCCTTCGGCGCTCCACGCAGATAGGGCTCAAAAAGCTCAATCGCGTTGGACAATCTCGAAATGTTCTCCACGGACCGGCGATAGCAAATATCAAGATCGTCGGTTACATACGAAGAGCCGCGTGTGACCATTGCCAGCCCCCCCACGACCACAAATTCAACGTGCTTCTCGACAAGCGATTGCAAGATCGGTTGGGCGTTGATCACGATTGACCTTTCGAAAAGCCTCGACAAATTCCAGGGCCCGGGCGTTTGCCTCCCAGCGCTCGGTGATCGTCATTTTCAGTCTTTCGCGGAGGAGCGTAAGGTCAACGCCAGTCTCCGAGTAAACTTGATAGCCACCGTAAAAGTCCATGCCACTTACCCTCTAGTCGGGGCGAAAGGATTTGAACCTTCGACTTCCTGGTCCCAAACCAGGCGCGCTAGCCGAACTGCGCCACGCCCCGTGCGATATTCATACCGCAATCAGGTTATCATAACGAAAATACGTCCGGGCTGCAATCGTCCGCTACCCGGCTTGTGCCCGGCGAGCAGCCGGACCCCCTCCGCAGATATGGCGTCGCACCTGGTCGAACTCCTCGTGGCTGCCAAAGGCGATTACCAGCTTTCCACGGCCTCGCGCATCATGGGCAATCTTCACTTTTACGCCCAACGCGTTTCGAAACTCCTGTTCCAAGGCCGCGATATTGTCCGATGTTCGCCGCTGCGGCCGGCTGGAAACGCCATTTGCCTCGGTGCCGCCGACATCCTCCGTCGCGGCGATCGCCTCTTGAACCAAGACTTCAGTTTGCCTGACGTTCAAGCCTTCCGTCTGGATCCGATCACAAAAGGCAATCTGCTCGCGCTCATCACCCAGCGGGAGGAGTGCCCGCGCGTGGCCGGGCGTGATCTTCCCGCGGCGCATGGCGTCCTGGACAGCGGCCGGGAGTTCTAAGAGCCGGATCAAATTGGAAATAGTTGAACGATCAATTTTCAGGCGGCCGGCGAGTTCGTCCTGTGTTCCGCCGTATTGGTCGAGGTAACGCTGAAACGACGCAGCCTTTTCCAAAGCACTGAGGTCCTTGCGCTGCAAGTTCTCGACGATCGCCAGTTCGGCCGTTTGTCGTTCATCGGCCTCGACGATCGTAACCGGCACGTCGGTCCAACCAGCCAGACGCGCTGCCCGCAAGCGGCGCTCGCCGGCGATAAGTTGATATCCGCCTTGCCACGGCCGCACGACGACCGGTTGGAGCAGTCCATGTGTCCGAATGCTGTCTGCGAGCCGCTGTAGCTCATCGGCATCGAACTCTTGGCGAGGCTGGTGCGGATTATGCTTGAGACTGTCGATGTCCAGTCGCAGCGGCGCCGAAGTGACTTCGGTCATTTGTTCCGCGCGAGTGTCATCCAATGGGCGAATCGGTATCGTCGCCGACCCGCCGGAACGATCTCCAGGCGGCGCAGCGCTCGCTGCGGGCGGCGCACCGACTTGTCCCGGCGGTGCGGCGCCGTTCCAGCCGGGCAGTTGTCCGAGCAGGGCCTCAAGTCCACGCCCAAGTCGCTTTTCCTTAGTCACGATCCAATACCTCCATGCAAAGTTCGACGTATGCCCGAGCGCCGCGCGATCGGGGTGCGTAGTCAATCACCGAGAGGCCATGACTCGGGGCTTCCGAGACGGCCACGTCGCGCGGCACGACGGTCGAAAACACAATTTCTCCAAAAAAATCCCTTACTTCGTGTTCCACCTCGCGCGTCAGTTCCAGCGCTGGGTCGTACATCGTCAGCACGATACCGCCAAAGCGAAGCGTGTGGCCAGCCTGCTTCAGGATCTGGCCAATCGTCGAGATCATCAGCGTCAGGCCTTCCATCGCGAAAAACTCGCATTGAATCGGCATAAGCACCTCGTCCGAACTGGCTAGCGCAGTTCGGGTCAACGGCCCCAGCGAAGGCGGACAATCGATTAGCACGTAATCGTAGGTGCTGAAGCCGCGCGTCAGGTGCTCTCGGAGCCGCACGGCGTGGTCGTCATCGTCGCTGGTCAACGCCTCTACATCGCGAAACGTACGACTGCCCGGAAGCAAGTCCAGCCCGGCAACGCCCGTCGCGCAAACTCCTTGTCGGACGGAATTGCCTGAGACAAGCGGATGGCTTTTGACCGGCTGTTGGCCGAGCCCGGTTGTCGCATTGCACTGTGGATCGAGGTCAACGAGCAAAGTCTGGCAGCCGGCTTTGGCAGTAGCGACCGCCAGATTCATGGCGGTTGTCGTCTTGCCGACGCCGCCTTTTTGGTTCGCCACGCACAAGGATCGACCCATACCGCCTCCGTGGCCGGATTGTAACCACGGATCGAACCAGCCGGAAATGGCAATTTGGCCAATTCATATCGCGTTCAAGCGAAGGGCATCATGCACGACCTTACGTTTCACGTGGAACGCCCAGTTTCCGCGTTCGGAATACTTTCCGTAGACGGCGTTTCACGTGAAACCGTGACACTATTCCAACGGATTGAGCACAAGGCCGCTCAAAAGCTTGGGATAGAAGTAGGTGCTCTTGGCGGGCATCCGCTCGCCCGTCAGGCTAATAGAGCGAATATGCTGCACGGTCGCCGGCATTACGAGGGCGGCCAACGAGAATTCGCCGGTTTTCAGCCCATCCACGACTTCTTGGACCAGATGTACGTATCGCGGCTTGGGCAAGCCCTTGCCGCCGAGCAAGTCGTCAATGAGCAGCCTATGCAGCAGGGCAACGCCCAATTCTCGCCATTCGTTCGTGTGTTCCTTGGCTACCTCGGCCATCCGCGTTCGGCCTGCGTCGGTCAATTCGGCCACTGTCCAGGTTTGATCTTTCTGCGTATACAGGCCGATCGCCCCCTGATTCCCGCCCGTTTCAATGTCTTCCCAAACACTGTTTGCCTGGTCGGGACCTTTACCGGCCGGCCGCAATTTGAAGCATGGCGACAACCGGGCGGACAACTCCTCACTGGAAATCGCCGGCAATCCGCGGAACAGCCGGTGCGTTGGCATAACAATCAGTCCGGGATCTTCCATGCCCACAAACATCATCAGCACGAAGTTGGCGGGATGATCGGGTCCGAGGAAGCCCGACTCGTAGATCTGCTTTCGATATTCGCAGGCAGTCTCATAGCGATGGTGACCGTCGGCAACGAAAACGGGCTTGGGTCCGATAACTGCCGACACCGCCGCGATTGTGCTGACGTTCGGTCACCGCCCAGACGCGACTGATAACACCCAAATGATCGGTTGCCACCACCGGCGTCAGTTTTGCCGCAGCCTTGTCGAGTATGGCTTGTGCCTCGTTCGCCGGATCAGGGTAGAGGCCGAAAATCTGGCTCAAATTACATTTTGTCGTAGTCGTCAGCATGAGCCGGTCAACTTTCGGGCCGGGCAAAGTTTCCTCGTGCGGAAAGACTTTGCCCTCGCCGAACGGAGACAGCCGCGCACGCGCCATGAAGCCGCGGCGATTGTAACTTACACCCTCGGCCGTGAACTCCTGGTGGTAAACGTAGATCGCTGGATCGGGATCCGTATACAGAACGCCGTCGGACTGCCAGTCCCGCAAAAAACGTGCGGCGCGAGTGTAGCGGTTCTTGACAGCGTCGTCATCGCCAGGCTCGATCTTGTTCAGGATCAAGCGAATAACGTTGAACGGGCTCTTCCGGTAAAGCTCATCCTGAAGCTCCGGACCGATGACATCGTAGGGCGGAGCGATCACATCGCTCAGGGAACCGACTTTGCCAAGGTTGTATCGAACTGCACGAAAAGCTTGAATTTCAGCCATAGATTGCAAACGGGATTCGGTAGACAATGCCAAGTACGTGGTTTTTTGAATGCACAAAGTTTCCGTAGTGGAAGGGCGAATGTCAAGCGGTGGTGACTGATTTGGGATACAGTATAATGCGGCTACCTCAACAAAAAGCCCCCGCTATGCCCAATCCGTTTGCCTCGAATTCAGCGGAAGTTTCCGCGGCGTTGGAACATGTCGGAGGAATCGTAGCCACCTGTCGCCGGCAGGGCGAAGACATCGCGCGAACGGCGGCCGCGACGCCTGTCCGTACTGTCGGGATCATAGGCGCCGGGATCATGGGCGCCGCCATCGCGCGGGAACATGCCGCACGGGGAATACCGGTTGTTCTTTTGGACAACAATGCAGAATCGCTGCGGTGCGCGGCAAAGTCCGCAACCAAGATCGATCGCGCATTGATTCGCTTTAGTGCATCCAACACAGATCTTGAAGGCTGCGATTTAATTCTTGAATCCATTGCCGAGAATCGCACGGCGAAGCAAACACTCTACTGGCAATTGGCGCCACAATTGGCAAACGGTGGAATTCTCGCCACAAACACGAGCACAATCCCGATCGCCCGTCTCGCCTCGGGTCTTGCCGCGCCAGCTAGCTTCGGCGGGATGCATTTTTGCCATCCGGTGCGCTTGCGTCCCCTGGTCGAGATCATACCAGGAGCGGCCACGGGAACCGAGACGATTGCAATGATTGCCGCGCATGCGTTGTCTCTTGGAAGGCTGCCTCTCGTAGTCGCCGACGGCCCCGGCTTTGTTGTGAATCGCCTGCTCATGGCTTACTTAAATGAGGCCCTTGACCTTCTTGTAACCGGAGTTCCCCCTGACCGAATCGACACTGCCATGCTCGATTTCGGCATGCCGATGGGGCCGCTGCGTCAACTCGATGAAATCGGCCTCGACACAGCACTTCAAAGCGGCATTGTGCTCTCAGAAGTTACGGATCATCGATCGCGAGGAACTGAGCTGCTTGTCGCGCTCGTCAAGTCGAAGCAACTTGGAGTGAAGGCAGGGGCTGGCATCTATCGGTACCCGTGCGGCGCGGCACACCCATCCATAGAGGCATTCAGCCGAGCGAATGATCGCCAGTCTGACGGACATATCAGGCAACTTTTGGCTGAATCAATCGGCTTGCGGTTACTAGCTGCGATGACTACCGAAGCACAGCGCCTGATCCAAGAGGAGAAAGCCAAAGATTGGCAAATCGATGTCGCGACGATTTTCGGACTCGGGTTCCCCTGTTGGAAGGGTGGCCTCCTTTGGTGGTCAAAGCAAGCCTTAGAGAATTGACGCGGTAGCCAACAATCACTGAATCAGCTTTTCAGTCGCGACGAATTGCGGTATGCTACCAAGTAAGGGCAAGCGGGGCGCGGGAGAGGCATCGCGCCGCGCGCGTCAAGCTTGCGGAAGCGAGAGGGTGGTTTCTATGAGTGCCAATTGCGAAGGTCGTCAAATTAACGTTGTGGACAAGGTCGCGCTGAAAGCGCCGAGAACCGGCTTTACGCTCGTCGAGTTGCTCGTGGTAATAGCCATCATCGGTATTCTCATTGGCTTGTTGGTGCCGGCAGTTCAGTCGGCCGTGGAAAGCGGACGGCGCACATCGTGCATCAATAATTTGAAGCAGATTGGGCTGGCCACCACCCAATATGAAACGAGCCAGCGGCAGTATCCCATAAATTGGGGCGTAGTCGGTTCGGTCGGAGTCCCAACCAACGGCGCCATACCGTCACTCGCGCTCTCATCGAGCGGCACAAGCTGGCTAACGCTAATCCTGCCGTACATGGACAGTAGGACGCTCTTCGATCAGATTGCCGTCGGGCAGTCAATGGGTTATACCGGCAACGTCAACGGCATCTCATACAACAATCCGACCGCGAGCCAGACATTAGTGAAAACTTTCATTTGTCCCTCCGATCCGCATCCTACGCAATTTAACGGTTACGGCCCAACCAACTACAAGGCATGTGCGGGCATGAACTGGACAGGTTTTCAGCCCTTTGCAGCTTCGTCAGGGACGCGGGGCCGCAATTCCAGTCCAGGCAACCCAACCCCAACGAATGGCCTCGACTATGGCAATGGAATTATCTGCCGCGGCGGCGGCACAAATACAAGCAACGGCGCCGTGCCGCCGGCATCACTCTCCCCTGTGCCGCTTACCACGCAGAACGTGGACATCCGCGACGGCGCCAGCAAGACCTTCCTTGCCGGCGAATCGGTTCCCGCGTGGTGCCCCTGGTCTTTGTGGATGTGGTTCGATGGTTCAACCGCTACATGCGGCGTCCCCATGAACTCCTATCGCTTTCTAAGCTCGCCGACAAACAATCCGATGGATCCAAGCTTCTATTCAGCCTGGCAGTACTCCTACTCGTTCATGAGCAAGCACGTGCATGGGTGCAACTTCGCGGCATGTGACGCAAGCGTCCACTTCGTAAGTGAGGAGATCGACATGAACGTCTATAAGGCATTGGCGACTATCGACGGCGGCGAGGCGACCGTGAATTCAGCTAGCATTCCTATCACAACGCTTCCGGTCGAAATGCCTTGACGGAACGTTTTTATGGCCAAATTCGCCGTTATCCTGCCGGCCGCCGGCCGTAGCAGCCGCTTCAAGGACGAATACTATAAGAAGCCATACGCGCCACTAGCGGGCAAGGCCGTTTGGCTTCATTCCGCCGAGCGTTTTTTGCAGCGCGACGACGTGTCTCAAGTCCTTGTCGTAGTTGCTCCCGAGGACCGCGAGAACTTCAATTTCAAATTCGGCTCCAACGTGGCGATCCTTGGAATCGATGTCGTGCCCGGCGGGGCCGAGCGGTCGGATTCAGTGGCTGCCGCACTGGCGCGGGTAAAGCCCGACGCTGAATATATTTGTGTACATGACGCGGCTCGGCCGTGTCTGGCCGAGGCGTGGATCGATGCGGTGTTTCGCGCCGCGGAGAAGACCGGGGCAGCGATCCTGGCAATTCCGGTTTCCGCGACGCTTAAGCGGGTCGGCGGCGACCGCACGATTCAGGAAACGGTCTCCCGCGAAAGTCTTTGGGAGGCGCAAACTCCCCAAGTCTTTCGCCGCGATTTGCTCCTGAAGGCCCATGCCCGCCGTGACGGTTTTGCGGCAACCGACGACGCCCAACTGGTTGAGCGCATTGGCCACGCGGTAACCGTCGTGCCGGGCTCGTTAATCAATGTGAAGATCACGACGAAAGAAGATCTGCGGCTCGCTGAACATGCATTGAAGGCGCTGCCGAAACCGAAGCTCTTCGGCCGGGCGCACCCGTTCGCCGAGGATAATATCTGGCGATGAGGTAAACGTAGGGTGCGGTCGAGCGCGGCGAAGACCCACCATTGTATGCGACTATTGGTGGGTCTTCGCTGCGCTCGACGCCACCGTACGACTGAGATTTTTCCTTCATGCCCGACATCATTGCCGAACTCAGCTGGCGAGAACTGCTCCACCAGTGTACCGACCCCGCCAATTTGCAGACTTGGCTGAATGAACGGCCGCGGTCGGTTTATGTCGGCTTTGACCCCACGTCCGACAGCATGCACGTCGGCAATCTTGTGGCGGTGATGTTGCTGCGTCGCTTCCAGCAGGCCGGGCATCGGCCGATCGCCCTTGTAGGCGGCGCAACGGGCATGATCGGCGATCCCAGCGGCAAGAGCGAAGAGCGGAACTTGTTGAACGCCGAAGTCCTCCAGCACAATGTGGCGTGCCTGGAGAAGCAACTGCGCCGCTTTCTCGATTTTGATTCCGGCCCCAACGCGGCGCTTGTGGTCAACAACTTCGACTGGATGGGCCGCTTCGGCTACATCGAGTTTCTTCGCGACACCGGCAAGCATTTTCCGGTCAACGTGATGCTGGCCAAGGATTCGGTCAAGACGCGGCTCGAACGGACCGACACTGGGCTAAGCTATACCGAATTCAGCTACATGCTCTTGCAGGCCTACGACTTTGTTCATCTCTACGATCAGTTTGGCTGCGAAGTTCAGGCGGGCGGCAGCGATCAATGGGGCAACATCACAGCCGGAATCGATCTCGGCCGTCGGATGCGCGGCGCGCAGTTGCAGGGCGTCACATGCCCGCTGCTGACGAAGTCCGATGGCACAAAGATGGGCAAAACTGAAACCGGGGCGCTATGGCTTTCCGCCGAACGAACGAGCCCGTACGCATTCTACCAGTATTGGTTCAATACGCAGGATGCCGACGTGGGCAAATGCCTGCGCTACTTCAGCGATCTGGGCCAGGCCGAGATCGAGCAAATCGAAAGCCAGCACGCCGCCGACCCCGGCAAACGAATCGCACAAAAGCAGCTTGCCGCGGAGCTTACGCGGCTCGTCCACGGTGAAGAAGCTGTGACGGCAGTATTGCGCAACCGAGATGATTTTCGGCGCGGAAATCCATGATCTTTCCGATCGGCAACTTGCCGAGGTTTTTTCCGAAGTGCCGTCCCAGGAGATTTCACGGTCGTCGCTAGACGGCGAAGGCTTGCCATTGCTGGACGCGCTATGCGCGGTCGGGCTGGCAAAGAGCAAGGGCGAGGCCCGCCGTGCAATTGGCGAAGGCGGGGTCTATGTCAACAACCATCGCGTCGCCGACATCGAGGCTCGGCTTTCACCCGCCAACTTGGCAGGCGAATCGATTATCGTACTCCGTAAAGGCAAAAAGAACTACGCTCTGCTGCGATGCGTAGGATAGAACGGAAAAGTACTCAGTACTCAGTACTCAGTACTTGGATTTCAAATGTGCGCTTGGTCAGCCAAGACTGACGCACTTCACAAGTCGCGATACTATGTCCAAAGTGCTCCGCCTTTCGCTGATCGCTTTCGCACCCCTGCTCCTGCTTGCGGGCGGCGTGCCTTTTGCCCTCTACCGTACCGCGCAACAAGTGCCAAGTTTCTACGCCGACGAGATGGCGATTGCGCCTGCGACGCAGGAAAAGGACAGCGATCGCATGCTTGAGCAGGCAACGACGTTTTATTCCGATTGGCAGCACCCTTGCCACTGGCAACAAATCTTCGAGGCCAAGATGATCAACGCATGGCTAGCAGTCGATCTGCCGCGGAACTTCTCCAATTCGCTGCCGCCAGGAATAAGCGATCCGCGGGTTCGCATTGCGCCGGACGAAATAACTCTCGCTTGTCGTCTCGACCGTTTCGCCCTGCATGGCGTGCTCTCACTCAAAGTGAGCGTCCTCGTCGAGTCGGCCGACGTAATAAGTGTGCGGATTCACAAGGCCCGCTTGGGAGCAATTCCCTGGTCGCTCGACCCGATCCTCAAGGCCATCGCCAATGTGGCACGCCAATCGAATGCTCGCGTCCAGTGGCGGCAGATTGATGGCGATCCGGTGGCCCTGATCACGCTAGCCGCGGCCAGTTCCGGACGAGGCAGCGTCGTTCACATTGACTCGATCAAACTTAGCGACGGCAAGCTGGAGGCGTCGGGCGCAACTGAAGCAGCGAAGTAGATCTACTGGATCAGCGACACTTGCACTCCGTCTTGAAGGATTTTGGCGATCGCCGTTTGCAGGTTGGTTACCACGGTGCTTGAGTTGCCGTTGATGATCTTGTAGCTGGGCATGTTGTCCGTCACGTTGCCGGCCGTCTGCATCTGATTCAACGTGCTGATGGCCGTGGAATTGATCTGCGGCCCGAAGGCCAGGCAATGCAGTTGGAACGGCCGGGTCGCGCTGCTGAAACCGTTGGCGGTGTCCTGGGCGGCCATTTGCGTGACGATGCTCTGGATCTGATTTACCACAGTCGGGTCGCTGTCCCCGTAGCCGTTCACATTGGAGGGAAAGTCGCTCGACGACGGCGTCGTGCTGTTGTAGCGGACCTTGTAATACGATTGGTATGACCCGTTGTTCTGAAACGTGGCCGAAGCGGTCGTGTTCGGGCAGCCGTCGGTCTCGAAGATGACGATCTTCTGCGCACCTTTGCGGCCGTTGCCGCCCGCGTCGCCGCTGGGCTGGCCCGGATTGAAGCTTTGCAGCGACGAGTTGCCGCTGAACTGGTTGTAGGCCAGCATCAGCCCCATGGCATAGCACGTGCCGCCCATCGCCCGCGGCACTTCCAGATTGTTAGAATCATACGGCGTCACGGTCGCGGCGGAATTGCCGAGCGTCGCCGGCGGGTACCAAAGGCACTCGTTCAGATTCGTGAAGTTCTGGCCCAGGGCGACGCGCGGACGGTTGAATCGCGCGGCACTGGTATCGTTTGCGCCCGTCAGCGGCGTGCTGAACATGATCACCGAATAGTAATCGTTGGGATGATTGTTCTTGGCGTCGTTCAGCGCGGCGCCGATGCCCAGCTTGCACTCGTACATGGGCGACTCGTGGCACGTGCCCGGCCACCAGCAATAGCGCGAGGCGTCGTTGCCGTAGCCGGTGTACCAGAGGTTGTAATTGCCCAGGAAATCGACCATCGTCATCGGCCCGAACCAGAAACTGGTGATCGGCCGCTGAGGGTTGTCGCCGTAGTGCATGTACGGCTTGGGACTGCCGGAAAGGCTGCTGAGCGCGGTGATTTTCACAGTACCCCAAGAGAAGTCGTTGCCATAGCCGGTGTTGCCCGAATTGCCGTTGTTGATGATGATGTAGGAGCTGGAGCTGACCTGCATCACGCCCAATACGTAGTCGATGTAATCCTTCCAGAACCGCTGGTTGAGATCGGCGGGCGGCCAAACCGAAGTGTCGATCGTGCTGGGGATGGAACTGTAGTAGACGATTCGGCCCGATTGCAACTGCGACGGGAAGACGCTTGGCCCGACGCTCTTGATGAAGCTCAGAATAGCAGCGTAGTCGATCGAGTAACCGCTGCCGCCGACTGTGACCGAGGGTGTTTTGAGGTTGCCGCTACTGTCCCACATTTGCGAATTGTCCGCCTTGGCAGTGGGAAAATTGAAATAGACAGTGCGCCAGTCGTTCGTCGGATCGGGTGGCCAGAGGTAAAACGTCTTGCCCCAATAGCCGGGACCTTGCGTATAACCTTGGAAGGCGGTGCCCGACGTCATGCTGTAGCCCTTGTAGCCCTGGGTCTCGAACGTCGCATCGTAGGTTGAGTTCGTGGGGCTGGCGATGTTGAGTGCCTGCGCGACGGTCTGGGCATACGACGTGCCTGCGCCCTTGTTAGTCTTGGGAGGCACGTCGCCGCCGGGCGTACTAGTGAAGTCCGCCGAGGCCGAGACAAATGCCGGCGAACCAATGGAGTTCACGTAGAAATCGTTGACGACTGCCGGCCGGCCGTCGGAAGTGGCCGTGGTAATGTTTGCATTGCCGTAGGGCGAAGACGCATTGCTTGCGGGCATACCCGTCGAACTGCTGCCGGCGGAGTAATGGCCGAACGTCGGCACTGCGGCGTCTTGATTGTTGCACGAACGATTGCCGTAATACGGCGTGCCGAGCAGGCTGGCGAAACGCATCGAGCCCGAGTAATCAAGGATGAAGCAGACGTCGCGCGCACGATGCGCCGCGGTGGCGGTGGCTTGAAAGTTTGGCAATGTAAAATTGAAGATTTTACCGAAGCCTAAGCTGCCGGTCACATTCGCGGTGACAATCGCCTGCACCATGTTCCAATTGCCGCCACTGCCCGGAAAGTTCCCCTCGAACTGCTGCGTAGAGGCGTTGTAGTTGTAGCGGCCGATATTGATCGTAAGCTGCGGAGTGCTCAGCGATGAGCCAAGGACGTTGTTGTTGGTCAGCGCGTTCTGTGCGGCGGGCGACACGCCGGAGTAGTTATTGTTGTTCGACGTGTCGCCATTGATCGCCCGGCAGCCGGCCAGCGCGCTGGCGTCGGCCGCGTCGCGCAATTGTGTCTGCGCACACGTCAACATACCGACGTCGATGGCAAAAGCCATAAAACCGACGAGCGGAACTAGTGCAACAATAAAGAGTACTGCTACCGCGCCGCTCCGAGCAACTCGCCCTTTACGGCCGGCGCGCGGCGACAGCGCACCGCTTAGCGCACCGCATGCATTGTATCCACGTAAGCCGTATTTCGCACCGGTCGAATGGCGTTCTATGTAGTTTTTCATGGTTAGTTTCCCTCGCTGCGGCGGACGGCCATGAACGTCGGACTATACGACGAAGGCAGTTTCAAAAAGGTGGAAGGCACGAAGGTGAAAGTTCCCGTGAGTTTGACGCACACATAGCTTCCCGGAGACGCGTACGTGAATAGCCCCGGGTTGTTGCCCGCGCTATCGGCCACGGCATTGCCGTTGGCGTCGGACAGGTAGACGCTTATCGTCGGATTGGACAACTGCTGGGATCCGATCGTTGAATTGACGATGTTCGAAACGTCGCTAGTGCCGTTGTTGTAGGTTGTGCCGCTGAGTACGATTGGCGAAGTGTGCTTGCAGGCGTACGCCGCGCCGGCCGAAACGGCGTTGCTGCACACATGGACCATGAGGAAGTAGCGGCCGTAGTCGACAAGGCCCATGATGAATAGCAAGACGACGGGCAGGACAAGGGCCGCTTCAACGATGGCCGCGCCGTGGCGGCGACGGGGCGTGCGCGCCGCCGGAGTTGTTGTGTGCGAATCATGATAGATGAGATGAGTTGCGCTTTCAGTAGGGCAATTGCGTGTTCACCACGACCAGCGCGTCGTTGGCCGAAAGCCAATCGACCGTTTCCTGCAACTGCGTCACCCCCGAAAGCGATGAGGTGAAAAGCAACAGGCTGTTAAACGGCGCGCCGGATGGTATGGTCACGGTTACGCGGAAATGGTCCAGCGGCAGTGCATTGCCCGGGTCCGTCCAGGCGTCGGCGCTCAAGTTTGTCACGCTGATAACCGCCCCGTTGACGGCCGTTGACGGCATTCCTGACGACGTCAAATAATTCTGTATGGCAGTCTGCACCATGGCAACGGTGACGGTCGAACCGTTGTTGACGCCGCCGGCGGCGACGCGTGCGCCTTCGCGAGCTGCGTCCTTGAGAATCCGCGACATCTGCGCGATGCGGCCGACCTCCCACATACCCATCATCATGGCCACGATTACGGGCAGACAAACGGCTGCTTCGACTGCGACGATACCGCGTCGTTGCTGAGGGGCAAGCCGCTTGCAAGCGGCGCTGCGGCGGTGCGCAGCACGTTTCGAATCACGGGTGCTGGGCGAAGTAATCATTTGTCAGTAGCCCGAGTGCGATGAGATGAGTCTGGGCTTCCTCTACGACAACTATAGGTTATTTTTCCCGGGTATGCAGAAAGCGGTTGTCGATTGGCGATTGAGATGCAGCCGATGGCCGGTGCTTCAAGTCCAGCCGCTACAATGTGAATGATCCGCTAGTTCATTCCAAATTGGCAATGCGCAACGCACCGGATGCGGAGGCAAGCTGCGCTGGGCTAAGCTATTTCGCGGAGCGATGAGGAGAAGCCGCAAACGAATTGGCCCAACGATCGCGCGGATCGGCGCCGGTCGTTCAAGGATGCGATCGAATGGCAGATTCGAAGCGCTAGTGCTTGCCCTGAATGATTCGCAATACGGCTTCGCGATTCTCCTCCGACCATGGCCGACGGCGGTTCTTGCGCCGACGCAAAGCTGCGCTTCCAGCGGCGAGAGCCGTGCCCACGCCCCAAATTACAGCGCCAACCGGCTCAGGAACTGCCGGGCTCCCGCCGTGGGTTGACGTGCTAACAAGAACGATTTGGTCCTGCGCCAGTCCCGTTGTGAGACAGGAAAAACGCGTTCAAATCGGTCGGGGCCCAACTGGCGGAATAGGAGCCGCTGATGTCAACCTTTGTCGCCAAAATGTTCGAAATGAGCGTATTGGCATTGTTGTATTGAGTCGTCGTATAGCCGCCGGTTCCAGTGATCTGAGTTTGCGTGTAACCCTCACTTTCCCAGAGTGCGACTTGCACCGCGCCAGCATCCGCGGCGTCTTGCGAAATTATGCCGTTGGACCAAAGATCAAAGATGTAAACCCCGGAGAGGTTATTAAAAGTGTTCCCCGAGGAGTTTGCCGTTCCACCCGTCCCGGGGGTGAACATCTGGCCGATGGTGTAGTTAGTACCATTGGAGATGCTCTGCTGCAACTCCAGGCAAAAGGTCTGGAACGTTGTTCCAACGGGTGACGACGCAGGGGATGCGACTACGGAATGAATATCCCAATTAAACGCACCGCCATTTCCCTCATACAGGCCGGCTGCGTGACCATCGTACGTCACGACATCGCCGGTTTGAAGAATAACCGATGCTTGAACCGTCAAAGTGACGGAGAGAACAAATATGACCGCTAGGACTACCGACCTTTTCATAAAAGCGCTCCAAACTCCAATTTCATTGCCATTCCCCACCTGAATGGCCGGTTGCTAATTTCAACGCGGAATGTGCCTAAGGATATTTCTTTCCCAGACGCCTATTCTCCGCCACTGATCGGGAATTCCTGACAGTTTATAATCTAACCCCCAATTGATATGTAGCCGCATTGGAATGAAGTTGTGATCCGATCCTTTATTTACGTTACTCTAACATACGGCAACGATCGGCTGACGGAAGACAAGGGCGCTGGCAAAGTCCGTCGCAAGGCCATCTGCGGCCCTAGCAGATTTCGCTTCCCGGTGCAGTGAGAAGAATGGCGAGTTGGCGGATGCCGGCGGGCATCATTCTGAAGAATGTATGCCCGGCTGCAATTTTGACGATGGCAGCACGTTTGCTGTCACCAGCACCGGCATGAGCGGGGCGTCAATCTGATTTGTTTTCAGATATATGTAGTTCCTTATTCTGCCGTGCGCGCGTCATTCTTGAGTGTAACCGTGAGCCGGTAGGCAATCTGCCCCGGCCGGCGAACCGGTTCGCTAAGAGTCGCCTCGATCTGCGAATCCTGGGCGACGATCACTTTCTTGATCTGCCAGGCAAGCGTGCCGCTGTACTCGACATCGATGCTTTGGGCCGACGTTCGGCCTCGTACTACTTCGCCAAGGTTAATTATCCGATCTGGCTTGAATACGACATCCGTTTGGCTGAGTGCGGATACTTTGAGCACGCAACTAGACTTGGGATTTGGGCCGACCATAACGCGGACGGTCTCCGTGTTCGCGCCCGTAAACGCGCCTGTGTCCAGGGTGACGTCGATAGTCGTCCTCTCGCCGGGCTGGAGCATCCGTTTGCCCGCGGTGGCCTTAACGCAGCCGCAGCCGACCCGCAACTCGACGATTTCCGCAGGCACTGCGTAAATGTTGGTGATCTCAAAGCGATGTTCGAGCCGGGTCCCGAACGGCACCGCGCCGAAATCCTTGCTGCAGCCGGCCGTAAACATTTTGGCGGCCCACTCACTGGGATCTGTTGTGAGACGTGGCTGGCCGGCGACTGTTCGGACCATGCCGCCCGAAAAGGCGAGCGCTGCAATTGCCATCTTCGCAGTTCGCATAATATACAATCTGCGGTCAAAACTCATTGCAAAATGCCGGTGCCACCGGAAGCATGAAGAAGGCTTACTAACGCCGTACTCAACTGAGTTGGATCGGTCACCTCAAGATAGATCCCCTTCCCTCGAACCAGCGACTGTAGGAGGGCTTCATCGTAGCTGCTTCCGCCATGGTTGTAATACAACACATAGACGGAAATGCCTTGCGCCCAAGCAGCATCCGCGGTCGATTGCGCGAGCGCGTCCAACTGCGTGTCGCTATAGCCCGGATGTTGACCGTTGCTGTCGGCATTCGAGGCGCCGTCGGAGGAAACGACAATGGCTTTCATCGCATTCGTGCCGGCGGAGGAGATATAGGCGCTCGAATTGAACATATTGATGGCCTGCTGCATCCCCGTCGCCAAGTCCGAGCCGCAGCAGCTTGGCGTTTGCGTCGTTACCGCGATGCTTGAGGTCGTTCCGCCGTAAACGTTGTAGGCGCTGGTTGTGTTGTTGTTGCAGTCCTGCAGGTTGCCGATCGCGGTGTTCAGGCTGCTATAATGTGCGCCGACCTGCTGCAGCGCCGCCCAAGTGCTGCCCCAGCCGCCGTGCTGAGCGACGCCGAAATAAGACGAGGGCGATGAAGTATTGAAGTCGGACAAGAGTGCCTGGCCACCGGCTACCGCGTAGGACAGGTCATCGGCATAGGAACCGCTTATGTCCTGACTGATAACTGTGTCCGCTCGGCCCGACCCGCCGGCGATCGCTGTAGCGGCGATATCAGAATGGCCCATGCCAAATACTTTGGCGAAAAACAGGTTGACAGGGTTGCCTCGCCCGGAAGTCAAGTTCACGGTAACCTGGACCGCATTCGCACTGCTCGTACCGCTGCCTGAAAGCGCGGTAAAGGTCCTGCTGGAACTATTCCAGGTTCCCAAAACCACATCGGAACTCTGCAAGGTCACGGACTGGCCATTTGCCGTGTTTTTGGCCGCACAGGACTGCGCGTTTGCCACGGCCGCACCCGAACCCAATCCCGCCGCGCCTGCCATAGCCGCCGCATCGGCAGCGGCTTGTGCTTGGGTTTGGACGACGAGCAGGTAGCCGATGTCAACCGCGAACGCGACCATGCCAACCAGGAAAACCATGAGCACGGCGGCAAGGACTGTAATCGCGCCCCGACGACGATGAGAATCTTGATAGCGTGAGTGCATCAATATAAACCTTTCGTGTTGCAAGCCGGCTCGGCGAACGTGCGACGGTCCGGTTCGGACCCGTTCCAGTCCCGGCTTAGGTTGAGGAAGATTACTGTTTAACCATGACGACGCTTTGCGTGAGCGTCTTTCCATTGAACCAGGTCGAACCGCCCAGCCAACTGACCGTTTGGCAAGGCACGCTGACGGTCAGCGTTAGCGCCGAGCCGGATGCCGGGCTTGAGGCGAGCGTGGGAGAAAGCGTCTGCGTGTAGCCCGAGATATTGGAGTTGGCCAAATAAGTGCTGACTACCGTGGTAACCTGCGCATCGCTTTCGCCGGATATGGTCGCTGCGCGCGCTCCCTCGCGAGCCGCGTTGATAAGGATTTGTTCCACCATCAGCATCCGTCCAAACTCGATGATGCCAAGAATGAGCGCGAAGAAGACCGGCGCGATGAGCGCGAACTCGACGATGGCTGCTCCACGCCGGGCGGTGCGCTTGCGAAATCCAGACGGCTTGATCATGAGTCACCCTGAATGTAAAAGACTTTCTGCTATTCTCCGGCAATTGCCGAGGTCCTCGCCACAGTTCTTCTTATTGCGTCAGCTTGGGCGGCAAAACGATCGCCGTTGTCGACGAGCCTTCGCCCGCGGGAACGGTCGCATAAATTAAAGTCGGGTCCGTCGCGGTGGCCGCTTGCACCGAGATGTTCATGTTCTTCCCCTTGCCGCTGGCCTCCGTGACCGTGATTGCCACGAAGCCTACGATGTTGTAGGTGCCGTTATTGTTTTCTCCCTGATAGGGACTGGAGGAAACCGGCTGAAACACGGGAATCAACCGCGGTTGGCCCATGATGCCGGCAAAGTTGCTTTGCAGCGTGCTTTTCATGCCGGGGCCATCGGACCATGCCTTAGGCGAACTGGGCGAGACCGGCATGAGGTTGTTGTTTTGCAGATACTGCATGTCGCTCGGACTATCGCCGTTGTCGATCCAACTTCGAAAGGATGGAGTGCTGCTGGCCGCCGCTCCGGTGCTCAAAAGACCGAAATTGCCGCTCGCCGATGGGTAGACCTGCAACTGCGGCTGACCGTTGGGGCCCAGGTGGGTCGTGCCGTCCGGCGATACGCCTGTGGCAGTGAACGTGTTCCAGTCATTGACATCCAATGCCACGGGCAGCAAAAGGCCATTGATTCCCAGCGACGAATTGAAGCCTGTGATATTGCCGCTGGTATACACCACGGATGTCGACGTTGCCGTCAGCGTTCTGGACGACATGCCCAAGACAGGCGCGAAAAACAAGCCGAGCATCGTGTTGTTCGTGCCATCGAGGCGGAGGGTCACCTTGAGCGTGTTGGGATAAGTGCCGGTGCCATTGAGAACGGTATATGAGCCTCCGCTTGTAGTATAGCCGAACTCAATGTCGGCATCCGCAAGTGTTAGCGAACTGACGTTGCCGGCTTTGTTGTAGCTGGCAAAGTTCTTAGCGTATGTCTTAGCGCTCGTCTTGGCGCTACTGACAACGCCGGCCTGCGCGCTTCCCGCCGACGAGCTATAGGTCGAAAAGCTGCTCGCCAATTGCTGCGCACCAGCGAGGACCGCCGCATCCGAGGCGGCCTGAAGCTTGGACTGCGACGTGGCGATCCAGCCGATATCAACGGCAAACGCCACCATTCCCAGCAGCGGAATGCCGAGTAGTGCCGTCAATACCGCAACTGCTCCCCTGCGGCGCGGTTTTCTTGACTTCTGACGACTTGAGCAAAGCGGAGTTTGGCTCGATTTGGTAGTGCAGGCGAAGATGGTTTAACTCCTTGTTACTGGACGACGTCGTGCAATGCGATGGTTGTTTTGTCGCCGGACTCTCTCCGGTAGGCGTGGAGTCGGAATGGGATTCATAGACGAATAACGGTCAAGAAACTGGTAAAGATGGCGTTCGTCAGCAGCGACATGTTGAAGCTCGTGAGACTCGTGTTCGAGGCGGCAATCGAAACCATTACGCTGATCTTGTCGTTTGCGTTGGCGGTGGAAACGTCCGCCGCGGCGTTGTTGACGAGAATCGTGATCGTGGCATTTGCGGCTGTGATGTTGTTTGCCGTAAGCACGCTGTTAATCGCACTAGTAACGGTGGCGTTGCTGGAACTGGGCGAGGCCGCAACCTGCGCGCCGTCTTGCGCGGCGCTGTCCATGATGCGGCAGACCATCTGGCCGCGGCCGATTTCCATCATGCCCAGCGTGACCGTGCAAAGCAGCGGCAGCAGCATCGCGAACTCCACGGCCGCAGCGCCCTTGCGAGCGGTGTGCTTGGTTTTGAAACGGCGACGGCTCATTGCTTTTCCATGGTCCACTGGCCTGACAAATTGCCCGACAAAAATTTGGCGTTCGTCCATGTGATGGAACTGACCGGCACGGTTACCAGAACTGTTACTTCGTCTCCCGAATTGGCGGTCGAGGGATCGCCGGCGGCGCCATTGACCTCAACGGTTACCGATGAATTGTTGACTCCCTCGCCCGACAATCGGTTCTGCACGTCGGTGGTTATCGTGGACGACGCTTTCCCTTGGACGGCGCCTTCGCGACTGCCGACGCGAGCGGCATCGCCCAGCAAGTCCATCACCATGAAGGCCCGCCCAAATTCAAAAATTGCGAAGATGAAAAGGAACAGTACGGGGGCTACCAGCGCGAACTCAACAGTCGCGGCGCCGCGGCGTTTTTTCGATTTGTGCGGAATGTGCGGCATGAGCAGAATCTCGTGTGACGGCTAGGCGACCGTTTCCAGTTCTGTAGGGCGACATTCGCCGTTGTGGGCGTAACCGGGCGGATCATCCACCGAGTGCTGTTCTTGCAGCGTCTCAACCGCCCTGTTCAGTTCGTCGGCCATCTCCTGCCAGAAATCGCCCTTGCGGAACGCGACAGGCGAATACTTCTTTCGTTCAGCCAAATCCCGCAATGCACGTCGCAGCAGCTTTACGGGGCCGACAAAGCGGTTGCTGAGTTGAAACGAATCAAGGACGAATAGCGGCAATAGGAGCAACAGCGACAAGAACATCGCTACGACCACGCGGCAAACCGTCGGCCATTGTTCATGCGTTGGAGTGAACAAACCTAGCGCCAGGAACTGCAGCGCGAGGAGCGTCATCGCGGCCAGAGTGAAAGACAACCAGTGGATCACCGCCTGCCGGACGATGGCCCATTGGACGCCGGGGTCCACGAGAACCTTTTTTCGTTTGTTCTTCGTTGCCATGATTACTGCCTCTCGCTTGTCGTTAACAAAATCAGCGCGGCAGGAGTCGAGTCCTTGCCTGCGCACTATCACGCTTATACGAGCCTAGTTCATAAAACGGCCGCTACCAAGCCGGAATTGCCGTGGCGCGATGTGCGAAATCCACCGGTGAGGCCGAAAGATTGCTGTAACCGCGCGAATTGGAAGAAAACGGCCGAGCGAAAAAGCACACGACGCGACGAACTGAGTTGGGAGACCCTTGCGCGATCCCTGCCGGCGTATTGACAGGTTGATTCAATATCGGTCTAATTCAATCCAGTTCAAATGCTGCCCGCGCCTACTGCTTCCAAGTCTTCATCGGGCGCGGCTCTTCCACTCGCTTGCTGAGCTGACCTTGGACTCGGCTGCAAACGGCGTTAAAATCCGTTGCTACATCTTGCCAGTAGTCGCCGTCGCGAAAGCGCAACGGCTCGACCTGCTCGCCGCGGCCTAATTCCTGCATCGCTCGTCGGAATCGCAACATCGGACCCGCGAAGCGATGGCTCAAGCGCACCATGTCGATCACGGCCAACGGCAGGAAGCCTACCGTGCCGAACAGCGCACTTCGATAAAACGCCGACATGTCGTCGCCAATGTGCTCCGCGCCGGTAGCAGCCTTAAAGCCGAAAAGCAGCACCGCCGTCGTGAACTGGCAACCTAGCCAGTACAGCACGATGCGGGCCACGATCGTTCCTTGCAGCTTGAAATCGACGAACACGCGCTTGCGAAGGGTTTTCGGGCTTGACGGGGAACCGACGCGGTTAGAATTGGAGCGCGATAACATAAGCGAAACTCCCGATGCGAAATGAGGCGTATATCGTAAAGCTAGTTCAACTCCTTTCCCGGCAGGGCGATTTCAACGTGCTTGTTTCAGTAACCGAATAAACGAAGGTAAGAAAACAACGACCTTGCCAGTTATGACGTTTGGGCATTGGGCGAGTCAGTCGCATAGCGACAACCGCCAGCGTCCGCATTGGTCCGGCATCAGACGCAATTCGATTTGGCCCGCGAGCTTCTCGCCGGCGAGAAGTAGGGCAATCTCGTCATCGGTCCACGTCGTAACGCTGAACGTACCTTGGTCCCAGCGCGTGACCGTGCCGCGATTCCCCGATATGGGCCCTTCGTATTCGAGATAGATCAGGCGGTGATCGGGCAGCGCTTCACATTCGATGTCATCTCCTGGCGCCGGAATGCTCGGCAGAGCCCAGGTCTTTAGCACATCGCCGGATTCAAGGAGCAAGTCGTAGTGCAAGCCGCGAGGACTGTCGTGGATCAGCATTGCAAAGCGTGGCATGATGCTATTTCGATTCGGAACGCCGCGGAGGGCGTCCCCTACAGGCTGCCGAGCAGCTCGATCAACACGGGCACGATCCGCTCGGCGGCCCGCGACCGGTGGCTTAAGTGCGACTTCACTAGGGCGCTAAGGTCGCCGAAGCTGCGGTGGTATTCCACGATTTCAAATAGCGGATCGTAGCCGAAACCGCCCTGCCCGCTGGCAGAGGGTAGAATCCGTCCGCGGCACGAGGCGGAACTTGTGCCGCGGACGTTTCCTTTCGGGTCCGCGACGCAAATGTAGCAGACGAACTGCGCCCAGCGGCGATCCCGCGGTACGTCGCGCAAGGCTTCCAACAGCGTTTGATTGTTGCTTTCATCGGTCGCGCCTTCGCCACTGTAACGTGCCGAGAAGACGCCGGGAGCGCCGCCCAGCGCGTCGACCGCCAGGCCGCTGTCATCGGCCAAAACCCAGTGCCCCAAATGCCGGGCCTGCTGCGTCGCTTTCAGCTCCGCGTTGGCGGCAAATGTATCTCCATCTTCCACAACGTCAATGGCCTGGGGAAAATCCGCCAACGTGCGCAGCTCCACGCGGGCGGGCGCGAGCAGCGCGGCAAGTTCCTGGCCCTTCTTACGGTTTCCCGTGCCTATTACTAGCAGTGGAGGCATGACGGGAATCTTACCGTCATTCGCCCGCCGTTTCCAGCCTCTGCCCGAGCTGCCGGCTGATCGACCGCCGCGGCACTTCGATCGGAATCGGCTGGGCGTCGAAGAAAATGCCGATGCACGACCGCATTTTGAACTGAGTCGGCTTGCCGGGCTCTTCGACTTGCTCGATGCCGAAACTCTCGATGATGCGGCGAACCTGCGGGCTATATTGCACCTGGCCATCGGTTCCCTGCGATCCGACCGTATCAAAGCTGCCGACGGTTACGATGCTGGAATTGCGATCGTGAAACTCGTACGCCTCCCAGCCTTTCAGCCGCAGAGCCTCGGTCAATTCATGGGCGTTCTCGGCCGCCTGGGCCAGGCCTTGCTTGGTCGATTCCGGACCGGGCCGGTTGCCACTCTCGATGGCCTTGATCTCGCCCTGGTTGAGAATCACCTCGCCCGTGAAATGAGCGACTTGCACTGTGTACTTTCCCGGGCAGTCCAGCAAGCTGAACTTCACGTTCTTATTCATCTTCACCACCAACTCATCCAGACCGGTCTTAGGAACGAAGTATTCGTCGGGCAAGAGTGGATTGCGGGTGATGAAAGCGCGAGAGAGCGGGCCGTTTAGCTTTCGCCCTTCGATCTCCTTGGGAGCAAGCGCCTCCGCCTCGGCCTGGATCTTCCGCCACCAGGCCAAGGAGCGAGTTTCTCCCTTTTCCCGCTTCGGATTCAAGCAATCGGGGTCGGCCGCTTTGAGCTTCGCCAAGATGCGCTGGGCGTCGGTGTCGTCAATTGCCGTGAAATTGCCGACCACCACGGCGGTTTCCTTAATCTGGCCGTCGCTATAGTCGTTGGGATTTTCAGTGATCTGGTGATAGACGTGGCGATGCGGCGAGGCGGTGATCGATTGCGCGTTGCTGTTGGGATCGTCCAGCTTGAAGTCCATGTGGTGGACGTAGGCCTCCATCCGGTATCGCTGCCGGAGTTCCAAGGCCAATTCATGCGCCTGCTTTTCGCCCGTCGGCCCGCTGAAGCTGCACGCCATGATGATCCACGGCCCCTGCTCTTCCTTCAGCCGGTAGTCCTTGCTCGGATCGGCTTCGACATGATTGATGGTCAAGAGGTTCGACCAGGGCGATTCGGCGCGTGTGACGGCCGCTGCTCCAAAACTGAATCCCAGCGGCGCGGCCAACAACCAGCAAAACGTCCTACGGATCATGTTCATTGCCCTATAGCGCATAAAAAGCAACTTCGCAAGGAATTTGCGAGAAAAGTCGCGGGAGTGTAGCAAATGGCGGCGCGCCTTGCCAGAGGGAAACGACAAGAAACGGCAGAAAATCCGGTGCTCTACCCGCCCGTTCTAGCCGTCCACCGGCTCGATGGTCGCCGACATTGAGCCGCGGCAGTTGTCGATGAGGATGTCCTTGCCGTAGGCGTGAATTTGGTCGCGCTTCAATTCGGCGTGTTCCATGGTAGTCGTCAGAACGATCACGCGGCCCTGGTGGTCCACCTCCTGAGCTAATTGGTAGCCCTTTTCGGCCGGGTGGTTGAAGAGATCCAGAAGCATGGTGATAACGTATTCGTAGGTGTGGTCGTCATCATTCCATAGAATGACGTTGTAGCGCGGCTGCTTATTCGGCTTGCGCTTTTCCTTCTTCTCGCGCTTCGGCACCGCGGTTTCGACCGCTTCCTCCACGTCGGCAACGGCAGCGTTCTGGGCCATAGCTCCCTCAATATGCGGTAATGGCGTCCCTACTAAGTGGCGGCAAGGAGGACAAGGCCGCGGATGCGTTCGCACTGGTCCACTAGCCGAGCACCCACTCTTTCGACATTATATTGATTATCGACCGCCTGAAACAAGCCGCCAGTAAATCGCGAGCAACGGACTTACCATGCCAGACCTAGATCAGTACTTAACGGCCAATGCAGATACTTTCGAGGCGGAATTGTGCGATTTCCTGCGGATTGCCAGCATCAGCAACAATCCGGCTCATAAGGCGGACTTGGCCACGGCGGCGGACTGGGTGGGCGCACAATTCAAGAGCCTGGGCTTTGCGACAGAGACGATTGCGACGAGCGGGCATCCGCTGGTCTATGCCGAGTCGCCCGCCGTGCCGGGGGCGCCGACGGTGCTCGTCTATGGGCATTACGACGTGCAGCCGGTCGATCCACTGGAGCTTTGGACTAGCCCCCCTTTTGAACCGGCGCGGAGGAATGGAAACATCTACGCGCGCGGGGCGACCGACGACAAGGGCCAGGTATTCACGCATATCGCCAGCGCGCGGGCGTGGCTGGCGGTGCATGGGCGGCTGCCGGTGCGATTGAAGTATCTGATCGAGGGCGAAGAGGAGGTCGGCAGCCACGGCTTGGAGGAGTATCTGCCGCGAGCGACCGATCGGCTGGCGTGCGACTGCGTGGTCATCAGCGATGGCAGCAAGTTCAGCCGCGATATTCCGGCGATTACCTACGGGCTGCGCGGTAACGCGTACTTCGAGATTCGCGTGGACGGGCCCAATCGCGACTTGCACTCGGGTTCTTTCGGCGGCGCGGTGACGAACGCGGCCACATCGGTCGCGCGGATACTTTCGGCCATGATTGACCGCCGCGGCAAGGTGCAGATCCCCGGTTTCTATGATGACGTGGTGCCATTGACCGATCGCGAGCGGCAGCAGTTCGCAGAGTTGCCTTTCAGCGAAGCCGAGTTTCTTGCCGAGGTCGGAATGAACGAGGCGTTCGGCGAGGAGGGCTATTCGGCGCTGGAGCGGCGATGGGCCCGGCCGACATTCGATGTCTGCGGCCTTTGGGGCGGCTATCAGGGCGAGGGGACCAAGACCGTCCTGCCGGCGAAGGCCGGAGCCAAGTTCAGCTTCCGCCTCGTGCCCAACCAATCGCCCGAGAAGATCACCGCGGCGTTGCGGCGTTGGCTGCCGGAGATTACGCCGCCCGGCGCGACGGTCGAACTGATCGACTTCGGCGGCTCGCCGGGCGTGATGGTTTCCTTGGAAAGCCGCTTCATTGCGGCCGCCGCACGGGCGATCGAACAGGCATTCGGCCGCGCGCCGGTTTATGCGCGCGAAGGCGGCTCGATTCCGATCGTGACCAAGTTTCACGAGGCGCTTGGAGCCGACGTGCTATTGATCGGCTGGGGCACGGACGATGACAACGCCCACAGCCCGAACGAAAAGTTTTGCTTGGCGGACTTTCATCGCGGGATGAAGGCGAGCGCGCGGTTGTGGGAGGAGATTGGGAAGCTGGCGAAGTGAAATTGCCGTCGTAGCATGGTATAATGCTGGAGAGGTGAGGCGGAGAGAATTCCACAGTGAGAGCGATGCCATGGCAATGTACATCGAGAATCCTGAGATTGAGGAAGAGCTGATAGCTCGACGGCAAGCCTGGGGCGCAGATCGGCACGACGAGGTTTGGGAAGGAGTTTATTTCATGTCGCCGGAAGCTGACGACGATCACCAGGAGATCGTAATGGAGTTTTGTTATGCATTGCGGGACGCAAGACCCCGACTCGGCAAAGTCCGTCCGGGCGTAAATCTCGCGTCTTCCGCGGACGACTGGATGCACAACTATCGCGTGCCGGATGTGCTGGTTTTTCTTGCCGGTACCGAGGCGGTAAACCACGGCGAGTTTTGGACCGGCGCGGCGGACTTCATTATCGAAGTCACTAGTCCACGCGATCGGAGTTATGAGAAGATTCCTTTTTATTCTCAGATCGGCGTGCGCGAGATGCTTATTCTCAATCGACAGAAGTGGGTGCTCGAACTCTTCTGGCACGACGGAGCCGAATTGCATAAGATTGCGGACTCAACGATTGAGCAGCCGGAAACTCTGCCAAGCAGCGTGTTGCCGTTGACCTTTCGGCTGATTCCCGGCGATGCGCGGCCGCAAGTGGAAGTGACTCACAAGACGAGCGGCGAGCGGTGGGTAGTGTGAACTAACGATTCCCGCTATAATGCGACGTTTCGCCCGGAATCATTAGGTATCAATTCGCCTGCTCTCATGCTCGACCGCAAATTCATTGTCGACAACGTCGAACTCGTCAAACAGAACTGCAAGAATCGCGGCGCCGCGGCCGACGTCGATCGGTTCGTCGAGTTCGAAGCTCAGCGGCGGACCTTGCAGACGCAACTCGACGAAACCAACCGCAAGGCCAACGAGACCTCCAAGTCGATCGGCAAGGCTCCGGCGGAGCAGCGCAAGGCGCTCAAGGAAGAAGGCCGTCGCATTCGCGAAGAGGCCGCCGGCATACAGCGAAAGCTCGACGAGGTGTCGGCCGAGTCCGATGCGATTGTTCGGGCGATTCCCAATCTATCGCACCCGGCCGCGCCGGTGGGAGCCGACGACAAGGGAAATCTGGAACTCTTTCGCGGCAAGACGCCGCTGCCCGAGTTCAATTTCAAGCCGTTGGACCACGTTGAGTTGGGTGAAAAACTCGACATGATCGACTTTGAGGGCGGGGCTCGTGTCGCCGGCCACGGTTTCTACTTCCTCAAGAACGATGCCGTACTTCTGGAATTGGCCTTGCAGCGTTACGTGCTGGACGTGCTGCTCAACGAAGGCTTTACGCCGATGACCACGCCCGACTTGGCGCGGAACGAGGTCCTGCAAGGCATCGGCTTCATTCCCCGCGGGCCGGAGACGCAGATCTACAGCATCGATTCGACCGATTTGAGCCTGGTCGCAACGGCCGAAATAACGCTCGGCGGCCTGTTTTCCGGCCAGACGATCGAAGCGGAAGAGCTGCCGCTGAAACTCTGCGGCGTGAGCCATTGTTTTCGCACGGAAGCCGGCGCGGCGGGCAAGGCCTCGCGAGGTCTCTATCGCGTCCACCAGTTCACCAAGGTGGAAATGTTTGCCTACACGGCGCCAGACGAGAGCGATGCGATGCTCGAATACCTCCGCGACATGGAATGCCGCATTTTCGACGGTCTCGGCGTGCCTTATCGTGTCGTCGATACGGCCACGGGCGACCTGGGCGGGCCGGCGTATCGCAAGTATGATCTGGAGGCTTGGATGCCCGGCCGCGGCGAGTTCGGCGAAGTCACTAGTACGTCGAACTGCACCGATTACCAGTCGCGGCGGCTGAACATCCGCTATCGCGTCAAGGGCGAAAAGGGCCTGCGGTATGTCCACACTTTGAATGGCACAGCCATCGCCATCAGTCGCGGCATCATTGCCGTGATGGAGAACTACCAACAGGCCGACGGCTCGATCGTCGTGCCGGAAGTCCTGCGGGCATGGATGGGCAAGGATCGGATCGAGGCGAGAAAGTAACGAATATCACGGCGGCGGAGGCGATTGAAGCGACGACGCTTTTTTCGCGCGGGCGATGTCCAGATTGCTGCGGGCCTCGGCAAAGTCCGGCTTGATCGCGAGAGCTTGCTGGAAGTGGTTTATGGCGTCATCGATCCTACCGTGCCGAGCCAAGACGATGCCGAAACTGTTATGGGCCTCGGCAAAGTCCGGTTTGAGCGACAAAGCCTTTTCATATTCGGCAGCCGCTTCGCGGAATTGTCCCTGTTTCTCCAGCGCTATGCCGAGGTTGAGTCGGGCTTCGGCGTGGTCGGGTTTGATGTCGAGCGTTTTTTGGTATTCGGCAATGGCGGCCTCGACCTGTCCGCCGTCGGCCAGCGCATTCGCCAAATTGTAATGCGACTCGACAAAACCGGGCCTAATGCTCGCGGCCTCCTGAAATTGCACGATGGCCTCTCGGAAACGGCCTCGCTGGTCCAGAATGACTCCCAGATTATTTTGCCGCCAGCCAATTCTGCGACGTGCAGGCGACCGCGCGCGCCCAAAGCGTCTCGCTGTCTTTCCAGAACCTTGTCTGCCGCCACGCCACGGCCGCGAGTACGAGTGTGAACAAAAGTGCTGCCATCCGACAAGCGCGACGATGGTCAAGAGACATTCCGAAAGCACGATCTGCACCCCAAGCTGTCGCCACCGCCAGGCCAATTAGCGGCAGATAAGTGTAGCGGTCGGCCATAGCTTGCCTTCCCACCTGCACGAGACCGATCACGGGCACGAGCATCCCGACAAACCAGAGCCAGCCGACAAAAAGGTAGGGGCACTTGCGCCGCCATGCGCACGCCACCGCCGTAACGGCGGTTAGCAGCAAGATTGAACCGACGATCTTCCAGGCGGGCAACGTGTTTAGCGGGTGCGGATAGAGCGCCGCTAGCCCGACCGGGCAGAAAAATTGCACCACGTAAGTGGCGTAGGAAACGACAGCGTTTGCCGCTCGCCACGCGAAAGGGCAAGCTTCCAAGGGAACGAGCGATTCGTCCTTCCGCTGCGCGAATTGCGTTACGACGCAACTGGCGGCACTCATCACAAGCCACGGCGTTTTCTCCAAAAGCAATCTCAGCAATCGACGCGAAGCGATCTTCTCCGACTTCATGCGCCCCGGCGGCCAATAGTCCAGCAGCAGCAACACGAAGGGCAACGTCACCAACATCGGTTTCGACATCAGCCCGAGCGCGAATAGAATTGTCACGAGAAGGTAGCGAAGAACCGAGAACGGATGTCGAGAATACCCGATGTAAGCCGCGACAGTGAGCATGAAGAACAGCCCGCTGAGAACGTCTTTCCGCTCGGAAACCCAGGCCACCGACTCCACGTGCAAGGGATGCACGGCGAACAGGCCAGCCGCAATCGCGCTGGGCCAGAGATCGCCGGTCATCATCCGCAAAACGAGAAAGAGCAGTACTGCGGACGCCGCGTGAAGCAGGACGTTCGTCAAATGGTGCAGGCCAGGACGATTCAGGCCGAATATCTCGCAATCCAGCATGTGCGAGAGCCAGGTGAGCGGATGCCAGTTGGCCTCGCGTACTTCGGTGAATGCAGATTCGACGGATTGTGCCGTCATACCGTGTGCAACCAGCGGATTGTCGTAGACGTAGACGTTGTCGTCGAAATTGACGAAGTCGAAAGTGACGCATTGACCGTAGATGACGGCCACGGCGAGCACCAGGATTCCGCAGACGGCGATTACCTTCATGTCGTCGCGGCGTTTCGTCGCGGTTGCCGCCCTTGTGCAAATCAGAGGCGTTAACCCGCTCTCGCCTTTATTGCCGCCGCGATTTTCAGCGCGATTCTTTCTAGCTCTTCGGCCCATGCTGCGATAATGCAAATTGGCGAAAACCGGGTTATACTGCCGCGAGAACTTTCGCCGCGACGTTGCAAAGCCGCCGAGCTTCCTCTGCCGTCGGTGCTTCGGCGATAGCCCGAACAATCGGTTCAGTATTGCTGCCGCGGACCAAGAGCCAGCGGTTGGGCCAATCGAGGCGCAGCCCGTCCATGAAGTCGGCCGCCGCATCATGAAAGTGCTTCTTGAGCGAGTCCAGTCCGGCGGCGAGTTTCTCTTTCGGCAATGAAATCTTTGTCTTCACGATCTCATAGCGCGGCAAGGCGTCTGCCATCGCGCCGATTGGCATTTCCCGCTCGGCCATCGCGTCCAAGAGCAAAGCCATGCCCAGAAAACTATCGCGGACCAGTCCCACGCGCGGATCGATTGGGCCGCCGTTCCCCTCGCCACCGAAGATAGCCCCAGCGGCAAGCATCGCGTCGACGACATTCGCCTCGCCCACCGCCGAACGAATCAGCGGCAAGCCTGCCTTCTCAGTGATATCTTGCGTCATGCGGCTGCTCGCGCAATTGATGACGATCGGGCCCTTTTTATGCCGCAACACATGTTCCACGCACAAGGCGACAGTGTATTCCTCGCCGATATATCGGCCGTCGGCGTCGATCACAGCGAGCCGATCGGCATCCGGGTCTTGGCAAAACCCGATTTCGGCGCCCGCCGCAGCCACTTGGCGGCAAACTTCCGTCAGGTTCTCCGCCGTCGGCTCCGGCGTGTGGGCAAACTGTCCGTCGGGCTCTTCGCCGAGGATCGTTACTAGGCAGCCGAGTTCCTCTAAGAGGCGCCTTCCTAATCGGCCGCCGGCGCCGTTGTTGGCGTCCAACACGACGCGAAGCTTCCGCTTGAGGATGACTTCGGGCCGAACCGTGGCCAATACCAGATCGAGATGCGCTGACTGCGTATCCGTCAGCACCTCGCAAGTTCCCAATTGATCGTGTGGCGCCCATGCCGCTTGGCCATCGCAATAAAGCTTCAATACCATCTCGCCCTGCCGCGCCGGGATAACGCGACCCTCGGCGGCGAACAGCTTCATGCCATTATAGGGCGACGGATTATGGCTGGCGGTGATCTGGATTCCGCCGGCGGCGCCGTGATGCCGCACGAGTACGCCGATAGTTGGCGTGGCGGCGATGCCGGCGTTGATCGTCGCCCTGCCGGCCGCCTCTAGGCCGCTGTTGATGGCCCCGGCGAGCATCCGTCCGGAGGGGCGGCTGTCGCGGGCGAGCACGATCGGTCCAGGTGGGGCGACGGCGGCGAAAGCGACTGCATAGCGGATGGCGATTTCCGGCGTTAACGATTCGCCAACGATGCCGCGAAGGCCGGATACGCTGATAATTGTCTCTGTCATGCTGCAGTACTCTCCATGTGGAGCGGTATTATACGAGTCCCCAGTCGGCACTTCAATCGAGACGAGCGATTGGCGCTTCCCCGCTGTTCCCAGTCGCGGCGGCAGCATACAATTGGCGGCATCATGAATCTCAACGAAGCGCTGCAAGAACTTGATTTAGCCCATACGACCGGCAAGTTGACCCCCGCCGCCGAAAAGAACGTCCGCACCTGGCTCACGGCGCCTTACCTGGCGGAATATGCTCCAGCAGTAATTGAGCATATTGCCGCGAACAAATGGCGAGAATTGGAGGACGTTTTCTGGACGACGATCCCTTTCGGCACCGGTGGGCGCCGCGGGCGGATGTACCCGATTGGCACGAATACGATCAACGACCGCACGATTGGAGAGATGCCCAGGGGCTGGCGAATTATGTGAAGGAAGTGGTGGGCACGCCCTCACCCCCTGCCCCTCTCCCAAAGGGAGAGGGGAGCACGAAGCCATTGGCCTGCGCAATCGCCTACGACACGCGGCATCGCTCGCGGGAGTTCGCGGAGTTGTGCGCTTCGATCATGGCGGCGGCTGGTTTTCAGGTTTGGTTCCTCGACGGCTTTCGCAGCACGCCCGAGGCGTCGTTTACGGTGCGATATAAGCACTGCGACTGCGGAATCATGATCACCGCCAGCCACAACCCGCCAACCGACAACGCGTCGAAGGTCTACTGGTCGACCGGCGGCCAGCTCCTGCCGCCGCACGACGAGAATGTTATCGACCGGGTCTACAAGGTCAAGGAGATCAAGCGGATTCCCTGGACGGAAGGTATCACTTCGGGCCAGATCGTGCTTTGCCAGGAGGAGGTCGATGCGGCGTTCGTGGCCGCGGTCTTGCGGCAGAGTACGCCGGGGCCACGGGACTTAAAAATCATTTATTCGCCGCTGCACGGCGTGGGTGCGTCGGCCGTTTGTCCGGTGCTTAAGGGTGCCGGCTTTCGCGACTTCGAAGTTTTCGGGCCGCATGAAGCGCCGGACCCCGAATTCACCAACGTGCCGGGCCACGTCGCGAATCCGGAGAATCCGGCGGTGTTCGATGCGATGATCGTCCGCGGCAATGAGATCGGCGCCGACCTGATCCTTGCTACCGATCCCGATTGCGACCGGCTCGGTTGTGCCGCGCGGCTTACACCGGCGGCCAATTCGGCGTGGGGAACGATGACGGGCAATCAGATCGGCTCGCTTTTGGCCGACTCGCTCTTGGCGGCGCGAAAAGAGGCCGGCACGCTCGATCCGCGATTGTACGTCGTCAAGACGCTGGTGACGACTGAATTGATTCGCCGCATTGCCGAAAACTACGGCGTGCAGACTGCCGGCAACTTGTTCGTCGGCTTTAAGTACATTGGCGGCGAAATGGACAAGCGCGGCCCGAAGGAGTTCGTTTTTGGCGCCGAGGAATCTTACGGTTTTCTCGCCGGCGATCACGTTCGCGACAAGGACGCCGCGGTGGCCTCGCTTCTCTTGGCGGAGTTAGTGGGCCGGTTGAAGGCCCAGGGCAAAACGTTGCACCAACTACTTGATGAGCTTTTCACGCGCTACGGCTGCCATACCGAAAGCCAGATCAACGTGCAAATGCCGGGCGAGCAGGGGATGGACGCGATGAAGGCGGTGATGGCGGCGTTCCGCAGCAATCCGCCGCCGGAGCTAGGCGGCATGAAGCAGGCGCGAGTGCGAGACTATTTGAATGATACAATTACTGATGTCGGCGGGAAACCCGCGCCGCTCGACGGGCCGCGCGGCGATCTTGTTATTCTCGACTTTGAGACGGAAGGTAATTACGTCGCCGTACGCCCTTCCGGCACGGAGCCGAAGGTGAAGTTCTACATGTTCGCATACGACCCGCCGGCGAACGCGGCCGAGTTGCCCGGCATCAAGGCGCAGCAAGTTGCGCGGATCAAGGCCGTCGGCGGCGATCTGCGGAAGTTCGCGGGCGTCTAACGCACCGCTGCAGACTCCGCCGCCACGCGCGGCTGCGCGCCGAGTGCCGCGCCGATCCAGCCGTCGTCGATGACGAATTGCGTGACCACAACGCCTTTGAGCTTCTCGTTCTTGACGAACGCATCGGGCGTCATGTGGATCGGATGCTTGTCCGAGAAGATCTTCAGGAAGATACTCCGCAAAACGACCTGTGCCGCGACGTTCATCCGCCCGCCCGACAACTGCACGACGCCGTCGCGAGCGAGGTCGATCGAGCGTCCTTCGACCACCGGTTTGAATGCCGCCCGGACTTGAAAGTCCTTGAACTTGCTCCTGCCCTTGCTCAAGCGGGCAATTGCCAGAAATATTTCCATGCGGCCGTCATTGCAGCGGACGTGAACCGCATCTTTGGCGGCAAACGTGATCTTCACATCTTCCTGGTCCGGATCGACGGGCGTGGGCGTGAAACGATGCATCCGCTCGGCAAGCCGGCGATTAAGCCCGGCCAGGTCGAACGTCTCGCCGTCAAGCTCCAGCCGCTCGAGCATGTTGTTCAAGAGGCTTTCGTGGATTTGCACGCTGGCGAGGCTGTCGCTCGGGGCAGCCGGACGGGGCGTATGACCGCCAAGCTGGTCGGGGCCGGCCAGGCGAATTCTCATCTCGAACCGCTTCTCAGTCGTTTTGGCATCTACCAACATGGGGTCCAGCAAGAGCGAGTCCATCGGGCCAAGCAATTCGTCGTGCAGTCGCTTCGCCGCGGCGGTCACTTGCTCCGTGGCCTCGCGATCGACCCGCTGCTTCGCTTTCGCCGCGATCTTCTCGCGGACCTCGGCATCGGCGGCCGGCCGGCGCTCGCCATACTTGTTAAGGGCAACGCCGCGAGCAATGCCTTCAAAGATCGGCATGCGGTCAAAATCAGTGCGCACGCCGCGGACCGTGGAGTTGTTGTCCACGGAAACTTCCGTCGGCCACATGCGGATGCCTCGCAAGTTGATCTCCAGCGGTTTGCGGGCGACGTAGCTCGACTCGCTATCGGTGTAGAACGTGGCCGGCCCGGAGGTAGAACGCGTTATGGCGGCAACCTCGCCGTTGACTTCCAACGCCATGCGGACGTGGTCGCGATCGGGTATCATTCGCACGCTGATCTCGTTTGCCGTAACGCTTTGGCCGCGAACCTCGGCGCCTTGGATCCTGTCCTGCACCGGAGCATACTCCGGCTCGCGCTTGGGCATCATGCGATTGAGCAACTCGGCCGTCACGGCCACCCGCAAATTGGCGTTGCGGTAGTACATTTCCACGCGGTCGCCCAATTCTCGCGGCGCCGAGCCGGTGCTCACGGAAAGGAATTGGCAATCTCGCGCGAGCAAGTGGGCGTCGCTGGGCAAGCCGCTCTTCTCGTAGTTTTCCAAATGTTCGAGCAACCGGCTAGATTCCACCGGTTCCGCCGTATTGCGGAGCATCTCGCGATTGAGCGCGGCCGCAGCTCCCGACGTAAGAAACTGCCGCTGGTTCGAGGTTATCGAAATGCGGTTCAGGCGTGCCGACCACTGCTGGGCCAGTTCGCGCGGCATCCGCTCGTCGCCGTTGCGGCGGCGCGCCGCCCAGTCGCGAAGCGAATCGAGGAGCAGGTATTTACGCCAGGCGTGGCCCTCCGGCGAGTCGGCGGTAAGCTTCTCGACGTTGGTAAGGGCCTTGTTGAACGAGCGCGGATCGACGGTCGGAGCCGGGGCATCGGCCAGGAGCAGGCCGCCCATCTGGCCAATCTGCTTCCAGATCACTATCCACCGCGCGAGCGCGAAGGAAGTGCTGCCGATTTCCTTGGCCGCGGCGTCGTCGTCTGTTTTCGCCGCCACGGTCGCGGCTTGCTGCACGAGCTCGTCCAATCGACGCAGGATTTCAGAGGTCTGTGGCGCGCCGACGGCGATTGCCGGACCGAGCTTGCGTATCTCGGTTATAGTTTCTATCGCCCAGGCCTTTGCCGACTCGCTGCGTTTCAACCGCTCCAATCGGACCAGCAGAGAAGCCGGCTCCGCCCACGCCCGCCCGATCGCCTTTATCGGCCGTGATGGAGCTTCCTGCGACGCGACTGCGGCCGGATTCTGCCGTGGGATAACGGGATTCGATTGCAGGATCGGCTCAGGGTCGCGCTCGATCGCTGCGGCTGACGGCTGCGAGATCATTGGCTCGACAGACGGCTGCCGCATTGAGTCCGCCGCTATTGACCGCGGCTCGGGCGCCACGGGACGCGCGGAAGTCATAGCGGGCTCGGCAGCCGGGACTTGTTGCTCGGCGGATATTGCAAATTTCGGCCCCTGAATCGTTGCCGAGTCGGACGGCGATGTGACGTGTTCCTCCGCGTTTGCCGATTGACTGACCGGCGGCGCGGAAGCGTCACGCAGAACTTGCACCTCGTCGGAAACGGCGCGGGTGGCGTCGGTAGGTTCAATCGGTTCCGCGCGCGGCGTTGGGATGGAGCGCTCCTCGGCAATCGCGATTTCGACATCGTGGGCCGGAGTGTTCGAAGCTGACGAGTAATTGCGTGGTGTCGTCGCGGATGCCGCTACAGGAACAACAACCGAGGAGTTCGCTTTCACTTCGCTCGATGCCGCGAACTCCGCGTTCGAGCCCACCGCGGTAGATGGCTCGATAGCACGGTATGCGGGTGGGTCGTAAATCTCGGACGCCGTTGCGATCGGCGCAGTCGCTTGAATGTCGCTTGGGACCGCCCGCGACGGTAATTCAAGCCGTGAATCGCGTGCGATCCGTTCCCACTGCCGCGGCATGCGGAGGCTCAAAAAGAATAGCCCGGCAAGCAGAGCAATTAGCGGCCAACTCAAATCCGGTCGTCGGCGAAACATTCCGCGCCTCCATGCGTATGCAGCGAACCCAGATGGTGCAACTTCTGGCATCTAATTAAATCGGATGTTCCCAGCGAGCGAATCAAACGGGAATTCCCAAGATACGATCGCGCAAGTTGCGAAATATAAGGGACTTGCGAAGTTGGCACACCACTCGAAATAGGCGGATTTTGGAGCATTTTCGTCACCACGCAATTTGCTTTAATTTAGATAATGTGCGAAGGATGCGACGTGTTTGCAAGCCAGATTGCCGGATTGCACGTCGATGCTATTCGGCGTCTAAAACCGTGTCGCCGTTTTCGTATCCCGGCGACAACAGCAAAGAAATCGCAGCACTCCATCCCCTATATTGGTTATCTGGTGCCGCTGACCGGCAGGGATAGCAATTGCATCGTTTGGCCCGACCAAGCTAATGTCATCCCCCATCTGCATCCGACCGCGACCTTCCAAAATGTAGTAGATTTCTTCGGTTTTCCGATGGAAATGCGGAGTGGTACTCAAGCCAAGTCCCAATCTGGCCTCAGCCAGACTTTGATTTCGGATGCATGAGTTCCTATAGGCCAGAAGCTCGCGGATCTCTGAACCATCCATCGTGATGAATGCTGGCACTTCGTTGAGATTTCGAATGTCCATAGGTTTGCATTACTACTAGGATTGTGGGGCTGGTTGCCAACCTGCCTTTTCTCGGCAGATTAGCAATCTGCCCCACCGAGCGGCTTTTCCCAGATTCCCAAGACGGCCGGTGGATAATTGCGGATGTCCCAGTCCCCAGCGTCGGGCAAGAGTCCGATATCGAACCGCTCGTCGGCCTCTACGGCGAACAGGCTCTTGGCCGCCGCCACTTCGAGCAAGCGACGCAGGAGTTCAAGCATAGCGTCCTTACGGCTTTGGTAAAACTCGTATGGAGGCGAGCAAAACACGAGCAGCGGGGCCTTTCCCAAGTCCGGCGATTGCTTCGCCCAATGAAACGTGTCGCTGGTCACGATGGCAATGCCTTCTTCAGGCGCCACGCGGGATTCATAGCTCGCAGGAATGCCAAGCGACTCCGCGTTTTGGACTATCAACCGGGCAGTGGGACGATGCATCTCGATAGCCACGGCCCGACTCGCGCCGCGACTCAAGGCTTCTAATGCCAGTGCGCCAGTGCCGGCAAAGAGGTCGATCACCGTCTTCCCGGCGACTGCCCGGCCGAGGAGGTTAAAAAGGGCCTCGCGAACTCGGTCCTTCATCGGCCGCGTGCGAATGTCGCCCGTATAGGCCAGCTTGCGGCCGCGGAACTTTCCGCCGATAATCCGCAGCCCGGCAACCTCGGCGGACTTAGCGGAAAAAGTTGGCGCTCCTTGCCGGCCCTTTCGGCCCGATAGATGCTTGGCACTCGACGAGACGGCTCCCTTTTTTCCTCTTGGTTTCTTTGGCGGCGACATGCGGCGTCTCTGGTTCGAGTATCATTGATATGGTACGGTATCGAGCGGTCAGTCGCCAGCCACGGCATTATCAGCATTACATCAACAATCCAGCAATTTCAGGGAATTAAGATGCGAATTCGAGTTTTTTTGGCGGTAGCATGCGGCATGGTAACTAGCGCGGTGTGGGCTGCGGACCCGCCGGCGCAAAAAGCGGCGGAGTCGGCAGCTTCCGCGGCCGCACCGGCTGCCGGCCCTAAGGCGCAGGAGTTCACTAAGGTCTCAAAAGAGTTCAACGAATTGGTCGCAGATTTAACGGAGATGCAAAGCAAGTATGCGGCCGCCGGCAATGCTGATGCAAAGGCGGAGATTGCCAAGAAATTCAATGCCGAGCGGGATAAGGCCCACGCGATGGCGGAACAGCTCATTACGGCGGCGGAAAACGCTTATACCGAAGCTCCCAACTCCGACCATGACGTGACCGATGTCCTGGTCGGCACGCTCATCGATCAGGTCGATCGCGACGACTACGAGCCGGCGTTCAAACTCGGTAAGTTGCTCATGGACAGCAAGTGCCCAAACCCAGCCGTGCCGGCGCTGGCGGGCATCGCCGCCTTTTGCGTGAACGAATACGATCTGGCCGAACCTTGGCTGAAAACCGCCGCCGTATCAGGCGACTTGGCCAAGGTATGCGACAAAATCAAGCAGCTCGACCACTCGGAACGCCCTAGGGATTATCTCATGTACCCTAGGACGGTCGACCAGGCCAAGGAAGAATGGGCCAAGGAGAAGAAGATTCGTGAGGCCGAGGCCAAGGCCGATGACTTGCCGCGGGTGCTCTTGAAGACCAGCCAGGGCGACGTCACCGTCGAGCTCTTCGAAAACGAGGCGCCCAATACGGTGTTGAGCTTCATTTCGCTCGTGGAAAAGGGCTTTTACGACGGGGTGAAGTTCCACCGTGTATTGCCCGGTTTCATGGCCCAAGGCGGCGATCCCAAAGGAACGGGCACGGGCGGACCCGGATATACAATTCCCGATGAGTGCAACCAGCCGAATCATCGCCAGCACTTCCGCGGAAGCCTAAGCATGGCCCACACCGACCAACCGAATTCTGGAGGTTCCCAGTTTTTTCTTTGCTTCGTGCCGACGTTGCAGTTGGACGGCAAGTACACCGTGTTCGGCCGCGTGATCAGCGGTTTCGACATGCTGGCGAAGCTCAAGCGGATTGATCCGGAAACCTCGAACGGCGTGGCGGCCGACAAGATCATCGAGGCCAAGGTGATACGCAAGCGGGCACATCCCTACGACGCGAAGGATGTGAAGACGTTCCGGCGGGCACGATTGAGCGGAAGGTATAATATATCAGTGTCGTCCAACATAACCCTATGTCAAGGGACGATTAATGACTCGTATAACTATCCCAGGCTACTTGGTTGAGCAGCTTAATCCTGGTAAACCCGTTGTACTTTGCGACGAAGGTGGAAATCCGCTCGGCACGTTCACGCCGGTGAGCAAACTTACGGAGCAGCAGCGAATCGCGATGACGTTGCCCGAACATCTTCTGGACTCGCCCACTCCTATTGAGGAACTGAATCGGCGGCTGCGGGAAGAGCGTCCCATCCCGCACGAGGAGGTTATGCGACAAGTAATACGAATTCTTGTTTGATCCTGCCGGGTCCATTTTTCGTAAGTGCTTGCGGGGCAACAGTTAAGCAATGCTAGCAACGCGCAGTTTGAAACGAGAATCCGTATAAGTCAGCTATTGCGAGAAATCGAGGGCTAATCCTCCATCACATCCTTCTCGCGTGCCTTCGCCATGTCGCCTGCCTGGGTTTCGTATTTCTTAGTCAGTTCCTGGATGTCATCCTTGATCTTGTCGCGGTCGTCTTCGGAAAGCTCCTTGTCCTTTTCAGCCTGGTCGGCCATCTTGTTGCCGTCGCGGCGGACGTTGCGGATGGCCACCTTGGCCTCTTCGGTAAGGTCCTTGATCCGGGCGACCATCTTGCGGCGGACGTCAGTGGATAGCTGAGGCACGTTGAGGCGGATGATGCGGCCGTCGCTCTGCGGGTTGAAGCCAAGGTCGCTTGCTTGGATCGCCTTCTCGATGTCCTTGATCGTGCCCGGATCGTACGGCCGGATCACGATCTGGTTCGGCTCCGGCGCGCCGACCGCGGCAAGCTGCTTCATGGGCACTTGTGAGCCATAGGCATCCACGCGGAGCGTATCGACCAGGCCAGGGTTTGCCCGGCCGGTGCGAATGCCGGCCAAGGCGCGCTTCAGCACGTCGATCGCCTTATCCATCCGCTCTTCAACGTCGAACAGAATTTCTTCGCTCGTCATGAAAGTGGTCCCTTGCTGATCAAAGTTCCAACGCGTTCGCCCTTCACCGCCTTCTCAATGTTTCCTTCCTTACGGAAATTGAAGACCATGATCGGCATCTCGTACTGCCGGCACTTGGCGATTGCCTCGACATCCATCACGCGCAAGTTCTGCCGCAGAACGTCTTCGTAACTCAACTGGCTGTAAAGGACGGCGTGCGGGTTTTTCTCGGGATCGTCGCTAAAGACGCCGTCGACCCGCGTTGCCTTAATGAGGATATCCGCGTCGAGTTCCAACGCCCGCTGCGCGGCGGCCGTGTCGGTTGTCACAAACGGGCTGCCGGTGCCCGCGGCGAGGATGATGATGCGGCCTTTTTCCAGGTGCCGCACGGCTCGGCGGCGGATATAGGGCTCGGCCACGCCATCCATGCGGATGGCGGCCATCAGCCGCGTGTTGCATCCCAACGATTCCAGCGCGTCCTGCAAGGCGAGTCCGTTCATCACCGTGGCCAACATGCCCATATAATGAGCCGTCGCCTCCTGGACGCTCGAATTGCCCGAGGTGAATTGAGCGCCGCGAAGGATGTTGCCGCCGCCGATGACCAGGGCCAACTGGATGCCGTGTTTGGCGGCCTGATGCGTCTGCCGGGCGATGTGGACCACCGCGTCCATGGCGATGCCGCGCTCGCCCGGATGCGTAAAGCCCTCGCCGGAAATCTTCAGCACGACTCGGCCATAGCACGGGCCCGGCTTTTCGGTTGCGGCTGTTGCCATCAATTTACTCCTTTGTATCCAGCACACTCCGTGTGCCGTTGACGTGCGGCACAGGGAGTGTGCCGGATATAGTTCACTCCTTCGGCAGTTCCCAGCGAACGAAACCCTTGATCTTCATGCCTACCGCGGCGGCCAATTCGGCGATCGACTTCGTGCTATACTTGGCCTGGTTGGCGTGCATTTGTTCAAGCAAGCAGCGCTCGCCGAAGAATTGTCCCATGCGGCCTTCGATGACCTTGGGGCGATTCTTCATCATGCCCTCCGCCTTCTTCATGTCGCCGCGGGCGCGGCCGTGGCTGCTCGTCGTCTTTTCCAGATTGTTGGGATCTTGGATTTTCTCGTCGGGCCCGGCGAGTATCCGCTCGGCTTCCGCCTTGATCTTGTCGGCCTCCAGGGCCAGGGCTTCGTCCAACAATTTCCGTTCCTTCTCGACCGCCACCGGATCGACTTCGTCGCGGTGCAAAAAGCCCGGATTGAGCGCGGTAATGTGCATGGCCACGTCGCGGGCCAACTCGCCGCCGTGCGATCCTTCGAATTGCAAGAGTGTGCCGACTGCGCCGTTATGATGCACGTAGCCCGCCGTCGGACCATCGACGCGCAGAATGCGTTCGAGCACGAACTTCTCGCGGATGCGGTTGTTCAGGTCGTCAAACTGCTGCCGCAAAGTCGAGCCCTTCTGGCTGGGCGACGGCTGATCGAGCAAGGCATCGGGAGTGGCCGCGCCGGGACCGGTGGCAAGCTGCTTCGCCAGATCGTTGGCCAATGACATGAAATGCTCGTTATTGGCTACCGGGGCCGATTCGCAGCGAAGGTCGATGATTGCGCCGTACTTACTATCCGCATCGGCGCAAACGGCGATCCGGCCGGTCGAGGTGGAGCGGCTCGACTGCTTCTCCTGAACCTTCTTGCCCTTCTTGCGGAGCTCCTCGATGGCTTTCTCCTGGTCTCCGTTGCATTCTGTCAACGCCTGCTTGCAATCCATCATGGGCAAGCCGGTCTTTTCGCGAAGTTCCTTCACGGCGGCCGCGGTAATCTCTGGCATGGTAAACGTCCTTAACAAATGTTCTTTCATGTAGGATGGGCCGAGCGCAGCGAGTCCCACCAAAGCAAGAAAGCGAAAAACAGGTGGGACTCGCCGCGCTCGGCCCACCCTACTCGAATGACTTTAGCTCGCGGCGGCAACCGCAGGCGCCGCGGAATCGACACCCTCGGTCCGCTCTTGCTTCACCTCGGCGGCTTGGGCCCTGCCTGATATCACCGCGTCGGCCAACAACTGCACGATCAACTCGATCGAGCGGATGCTGTCGTCGTTGCCGGGAATCGGCAAGTCGATTTCGTCCGGATCGCAGTCGGTGTCGATCAACGAGACGGTCGTCACGCCGAGTTTGCGGGCTTCCTTGACCGCGTTTTTTTCCTTCCGCGGATCGATGATCACCATGCACTCCGGCAGCCGGTTCATGGTCCGCATCCCATTGAGGTTGCGAAACATCTTGCGATACTCGCGGGACAAGGCCGATTGCATCTTCTTGGAATAGGTGGCCAATTCCTCGCCCGAGCGGATGGTTTCGAGTTCTTCCAGTCGGCTCAAGCGGCTGCGAATCGTGCGGAAGTTGGTGAGCGTGCCGCCCAGCCAGCGATCGCTGACGAACGGCATGCCGCAGCGCGTTCCCTGCTGCTCGATTGTGTCGCTTGCTTGCCGCTTCGTTCCCACGAAGAGCACAAGACTTCCTTGCGCGGCAACACCTTGCAAATACTTGCGGGCACGCAGCAAGCCGCGAACGGTTTCGCGGACGTCGATAATATGAATTAGGTTGCGGCGGGCGTAAATATACGGCCGCATCTTGGGGTTCCAGCGGCTGGCGCGGTGGCCAAAGTGGACCCCTGCTTCAATCAGGTCCTTTACAAGTACGGTAGCCAAACAAACACTCCTATAAGGCACACCGGCTATGTCTCGCCTCACCAGGAGGGAGTGTCCGGCGTTAGTCAGGCACTGCGGTCAAAATGGCATGCGATTACCCCGGCCGGACCGTTCAGACGGGAAACCTAGAAGTGTAGTGAAATTTGAACCAGTCGTCAACGGAGAGCCAAGGTCAAATACAGCATCATCAGGCCCGTTTACTCGTTGTCCTGTCATGGCGAGCAGCGTAATCCGTTAGGCGAGTGCCATGCCACTCGCACAACCGGCCCGGTCCGCTCAACCCGGATTGAAAAACGCGTTCTCATTCTTCGCTTAGGTGTTGCGCGGTGGGCCAATCGCGATAACCTCTTATGTGGCAAGCACTTGTGACTGCCTGCTGTGCCAGAGCCCGGAGGAGAACGGCTAAAACTGCCAGAAGCCGCGCGATCAAGTTTCGGTGTCCGTTGTTTGACAAAACAAGTGCGACAGATAAGACTTGATTTGAATGCGATGTTTTCCGCAGCAATATTCTTGGTCCGCTGTACTTTTCACTTGAGCGAGAGCGGGTTCGCATGGAGGGGCGTCGTTTTATCTTTTTCCTGCTGTCGCTCGCGTTTGCCACACGCGCCACAGCGGCAGTCTGCACTTGGAACCCCGCGGCAACCGGAACATCTTGGAGCGCGGCATCAAATTGGTGCACAAGCGTCCCGCAGATTGGTGACATCGCCGAGTTCGCCGCCGGCACGTATAACGCTCAACCTTCGTTGAGCAGCCTCGGTGTGGTTGACGGCATCTCGGTCACCGGGTCCGCCGCAGTTACGATCGGCGGCAACACTGTTTTGACATTGACGGGCACCGAGTCGATCGACGGCAGATTAAACACCGGCATAGCGCTGGAGGCCTCGGCAGGTCCACTAACGATAAACGCCCCGCTGGTCGTGGCAAACGACCAAAATTGGTACAACAACTCTCCCGGCACACTGGCAATCAACGGCGATATCAGCGGCGGCGCGCTGCGCGCTCCTTGGCTGCGGCATGATCAGCCTTGTTGGTTCGAGTTCTTTTTCCGGCAATTTGACGGTGGACGGCAGTAGTACCCTGGTATTGTGCGGCGGCTCATTATCATCGGTTAACCAACATGTGGGCGACGGCTCCATCGGCGCAATAGCACAGTCGGGCGGTGTGAACTCCGTGGGAAATACCGTCTATCTTGCCGCCAAAAACGGCAGCAGCGGCAATTACGAACTCAGCGGGGGATCGCTCTACGCTTTGACAGTCATCGACGGTCTCAACGGTATGGGAAGCTTCACGCAGTCGGGCGGAATGAGTTCGGCCGGAGAGTTGGACCTCGGCTACAACACCGGCAGCAGCGGCAGCTATAACCTCACCGGCGGATCGCTCACGGCGAATTACGAGTACGCAGGTTTCTCCGGTAGCGGTGGATTCACGCAGTCAGGAGGAACGAATTCGGCGCTCGGTGCGTTATTCGTTGGCTACGGCGCCGGCGGCAACGGTAGCTACGTCCTCAGCGGCGGATTGCTAGCTGCTCCGAACGTGATCGTAGGCAACTCCGGCAACGGTTGCTTGACGCAATCTGGCGGAACAAATTCGGTCAGTGGATTGTACATCGGCTATGGCATTAGCGGCAACGGTAGCTACAGCCTTGGCGGCGGATCGTTTTCCGCGCAGTACGAATACGTAGGTACCGCTGGCAGCGGCAGCTTCTCGCAGTCGAGCGCGACGAATTCCGTCCGTGAGTTGCGCATCGGCTATAACATCGGCGGCAGCGGTAGCTACAGCCTCAGCGGCGGATCGCTTTTGGCCCAATACGAATATGTCGGTATCGACGGCAGCGGTAGCTTCACGCAGGCGGGCGGAACGAATATGGCGAGGGGGGGGCTGTACGTCGGCTATGGCACGGGCGGCAGTGGTAGCTATTTCCTCAGCGGCGGATCCCTCACAACGCCTTACGAATACATAGGTCTTTCCGACAGCGGCGGCTTCACGCAGTCGGGCGGAACGAACTCGGCTCTTGAACTGCACATGGGCGAATCCACCGGCAGCAACGGCGTTTACAACCTCGTCGGCGGACTGCTGACCGTGGCGGCTCTTACCAAGGGCCACGGCGATGCGGCTTTCAATTTCAGCGGCGGGACGTTCCAGGCTGGAGCGAGCCTTACTACCTCCTTGCCAATCGTTCTTGCGACTTCGGGAAGCAAAGGCATCTTCGATACGATCGGAAACACGCTGACGTTGACAGCCGCGCTGTCCGGCCCAGGAGGCTTGGTTAAACAAGGGCCGGGCATGCTGGTTCTCGGCGCCGCGAACAGCTATGGCGGCGGGACGATAGTTGCCGACGGCACGCTTGAGACATCCAGCGCCGCGGCATTGCCGGGTGCGTTCACGCCCGGAAATGTGAACGTGGCCTCCGGAGCGGCGCTTGCACTGTCCGTCGGCGGCAGCCAGACGTGGACCAGCGGCCAAATTGACTCCCTGCTTGCAATGCCGGAACTGTTTTCGCCCGGAGCAAATATCGCCTTCGATACAACCGATGGAAGTTTCGGCTATGCAAGCGAAATCACCAACGTTGGGCTCGGCTTGGTGAAGCTCGGTTCCGACACACTGGTACTGAGCGGCACGAACAGCTATCGAGGCGGGACCTATGTTCTCGACGGCACGCTAACAATTGGCGGCGCCTTTGCCGTGGCTGACGGATCGGATATTTCGGTCGGAAATGCCGCATTGTTTTTAGTTCCGGCAGATCCACCCGCCGAGGCTCCATTAGTAGCTTCATCGGTGCCGGAGCCAAGCACGCTTTTGCTTTTCGCGGTATCTGCTGCGCTGCTGCCCTTTGGCGGCAGACTGCGAAGATTAAAGTGCAGTCGCACGCAAAGGACGGAAAAAAGCTACCCGGCATGGATTCGAACCATGAACGAGGGTACCAAAAACCCTTGTGTTACCATTACACCACCGGGTAGGGTGGATTCGTAAGCCGGTGCCGGAAAACGAGTTGCGGTCGGCTAACTTTAGGACACGCAATATCACGTGCCGTTCGGCCGGACATGCCAAAATGTTGGCAACTGGCCGTATTCCGACACGAACGTCTCAGTATATTCGGTTTTCCGGCTTGCGACAACAGAGACGGGCATTCGATTGAGAAGGTGCTGTGAAACAGCCAATGAATTTCGGCGCTGGCCTACCGCTTGCTCAATTCGCGCCACGGGCGGCCCGAAAATACTCCGAATCGTTCGGATAAAACCAACCCTGGGCTGAACTATATTGCCAACCGTCGTTGCTGCCGGTGGGCCCGGCGGGCGGAGTATTGCCCTGAATGATGGCCACCGTAGCGCTCCCATTGAACGGATTGACAGGGATGCCGCCTTCAAGATACAGGGCGATTTGAGTTGCAAACTCAGCAGACGATGCGGCCGTCGGAAAGTGGCCTTGGTGTTGTTCCTTGTACTTCTCCAGTTGCGAGCGAACGCTGCGGAGATTGAACGCAAGGTTGCTCATTTTGGCCTCCTTCGAGGAGGAAGAGCACTGCGGCAGAATGGTCGCGGCGAGAACCGTGACGATAACCGCCACAATCACGAACTCCACGAAAGTGAAGCCACCGCGGGGATTGCTGCATATCCGTGCTGCTGCGATTTGGATCTTTGTTGAGCGTTTCATGTTTCGCCCTTTCGCGGCCAATCTGGGCAGTCTTGCCGGCGGCTTTTGCAGGCCGCCTAATCGAACATCCATCCGCGCTCCCTAGTCCGACACGCTACAGAGTAAATAGGTTAGAAACGGTCGCGAGTCAATTTGCCGCTATTCTCGTCTAGCGTCGACAAAGCGTCAAAAAGGTTGCGTTCACTTTATTCGTCAACAGCCCGGTAATTCGAACTACTCGTCAAAGGTACCTGACCCCTTGCGTCCGTAAATGCGGTCGCGTCCGTAAGCCCAACCCACTTAACGCAAAAATCGCATTTTTAAGAAACGACTGTTTTTCACATATCGATAAATTGCAATTGGGGTAAATATGCAACATTCAACGACAGGAATATATACGCATTTTTGGGTTTGTGGCTAATGTACGTCAATTGAGCAAGACGAATAGATTGTAGGCAAAGATTGCCTATTGGGTGTCTGAGTCCGCACAAAGATCGTGCGGATTGAGACCAACTAACTAGACCAGACCATTTCGTGGTGTTTTACACGCTGCGGCCGGAAGTGAAACAGATCGTTGCGACAAGCGAGCGTTTGTTTTGCCACAAGCCGTCGGCGATTTAAGGAGGCATGCGATGAGAAGGATCATTGCCGTACCGCTGATTGCGGTAGTGCTCGCGGTGCTCGCGGGAAGCTCGGCCGAGGCCAGCTTCTGCGGGATCGCTCGCTGCCGCTGCGCATCATCGTGCTGCTGCGATTCGTGCTGCCCGCAGCAGACCTGCACTGTGATGAAGACCTGCCGGGAAGTTGTTTACGAGCAGCGCCAATATACCTGCTACAAGACCTGCTACGAGCGGGTCTGCGAGCAGAAACAGATCAACTGCGTGAAGTACGTCCCGGAGACGTGCTATCGCGAAGTGCAGTACACGGTTTGCAAGCCGGTATGGGAAACGTGCGTCCGCACGTGCAACTACACTACTTGCAAGCCAGTGTGGGAAACCTGCCAGAAGAACTACTGCTACACCGTCTGCAAGCCGGTGTACGAGACGTGCAGCAAGAACATTTGCTACACGGTGTGCGAGCCCGTATATGAGACTTGCACGAAGAACTACTGCTACACGGTCTGCAAGCCGGTGTGGGAGACTTGCACGAAGAACTACTGCTACACGGTCTGCAAGCCGGTCTACGAGACCTGCACGCGGAACGTCTGCTACACGGTCTGCAAGCCAGTGTATGAGACTTGCTCGAAGAACATCTGCTACACGGTCTGCAAGCCGTGTTACGAGACTCGCGAGCGGGTCTGCCACTACACTACGTGCCATCCGGTCTACGAGACCTGCACGAAGAACTACTGCTATACGGTCTGCAAGCCGGTGTATGAGACCTGCACGAAGAACTATTGCTACACGGTCTGCAAGCCGGTGTACGAGACGTGCGAGCGAGTCTGCCATTACACGACCTGCCGCCCGGTGTGGGAGACGTGCTCGAAGAACATCTGCTATACGGTCTGTGTGCCGGTGCAGGAGTGCTGCGAGCGCGAAGAGTGCTATACGGTCTGCAAGCCGGTGCATTATTGCAAGACCGTGCAATGCTGCGGCGGCCACTGGGAGACCAAGGCGCCGGCCTGCTGCGAGTGCGCGTCGGGCTGCTGCGATCCTTGCCAGCCGCAATGCTGCTGCCGCGTCTGGGTGCCGGAAGTCTGCGAGAAGCAGATCGACTGCGTGAAGTACGTCCGCGAGACGTGCGTCCGCAAGGTGCCCTACACGGTCTGCCGCATGACGCATGAGCAGCGGATGAAGACCTGCACCTACCAGGTCTGCCACATGGTGCGGGAGTGCCACGAGAAGCGGATCCCGTACACGGTGTGCCACATGGTGCCCGAGCAGCGCGTGAAGACCTGCACCTACCAGGTCTGCCACATGGTGCCCGAGCAGAGGATGAAGACCTGCACCTACCAGGTCTGCCACATGGTCACGGAATGCCATGAGAAACACATTCCGTATACGGTGTGCCACATGGTTCCCGAGCAGCGGGTCAAGACCTGCACCTACCAGGTCTGCCACATGGTGCCCGAGCAAAGGGTGAAGACCTATACCTACCAGGTCTGCCACATGGTGCCCGAGCAGCGCGTGAGGACCTGCACCTACCAGGTCTGCCACATGGTGTCCGAGCAGCGCGTGAAGACCTGCACCTACCAGGTTTGCCACATGGTGTCCGAGCAGCGCGTGAAGACCTGCACCTACCAGGTCTGCCACATGGTGCCTGAGCAGCGCGTGAAGACCTGCACCTACCAGGTCTGCCACATCGTCAAGGAGTGTCACACGAGGGAAATTCCTTACCAGGTCTGCCACATGGTTCCGGAGACCTGCGTGAAGCAAGTTCCTTACACGGTCTGCAAGCCCGTGTGCTACTCGAAGACGATCAACTGCTGGCATTGCGTGCCGAAGTGTGTTCCGTACACGGTAACACGGTGCGTGCCGGTTGTGGTGTGCAGGCAGGTGCCGGTGACGGTTTGCTGCCCGGCGCCGAGCTGCTGCGAACCGAGTTGCTGCGGAGAAGAGAAGGCCTGCGGCGAGGCGGGCTGCTGCAACTGATTGAGCGAGACTCGAGCCCCCGGTTGGGCGAGAGGTCTGGTCTAGCCTTTCGCGGCGGGCACGATCCAGCAAGATCGTGCCCGCCGTCGTTTCTTGGGTGTGAGAGTTGAGAGACTAGAGAAGTAATACGGATTCTCGTTTCAAACTGCGCGTTGCTAGCATTGCTTAACTGTTGCCCCGCAAGCACATACGAAAAATGGACCCGGCAGGATCAAACAAGAATTCGTATAAGCGCTTTCAACTCTCAACTCTCCACTCTCAACTCTCCACTCTCAACTCTCCACTCTCAACTCTCCACTCAGCAAACGAGACAGGCAGCCGACCGAGAGAGGTCGGGCTGGCCCGTCCCCTCGGTCGGCTGCTTGTCTCACAATAGTTCTTAGGGTAGAATCAGGGCGGTCAAGCGAAATCAAGGTTCTTTCAGGAGAACCAGCCAGCGAAAACGCTTTTGAATCGGGCCGACAGTGTATATATAATTGACGCGCGATTTCAGCAATGTGGCCAAGAACGATGCTCCGCTCCCTGCTTACCGCCGGTTTCCTTGCCGCGTCGCTCGTTGCCACACCCTGCCTAGCCTGGCATGACGTCGGGCACATGCTGACAACTCTCGTTGCCTACAAGCTGCTCTCGCCCGGCAATTCCCCTTCCCAGGCCATTAAGCGACTGGTGGCCGTCCTCAAGCATCATCCGCGCTTCGAGGAAGATTTCGCGAGTTCGATGCCTAAAGGACTGGACGAAGACGGCGAGGCCCGCTGGTTGCTCTGCCGGGCGTCGGATTGGCCGGATCAGGTTCGCACGGCCAAGCCCAACAAAGCGTTGTATCCACCGCTGCCGGCGCAGCAAGGCTCCTATAACCGCAGCAACTGGCACTTCATCGACACGCCGCTGCTAATCCTTGCCGACGGAACCAGCGACGAGCAGGCCAAAACCCTGGAGGAGAAGGCGCGGACTCGCCTCAACCTGTCGACGGATGTTCCTGCCGATGAGAAAGAAGTAAAGAACATTCTGCAGGCGATTCCCTTCAATCGCGAGCGGTTCGCGCATGGCAGCCCGACGGAAAAAGCCGTCGCCCTGTGCTGGCTGTTGCACCTCTTGGGCGACATTCATCAACCGCTGCACGTCTCGTCCGCGTTTTCGGTTCGGGCCCTGGAGCCGGAGCTCCACCACCAAGGCGACGGAGGCGGCAATTCGATAATTCTTGAGGACAAGCGAAACCTGCACGCCGTTTGGGACGCCGCGCCCGACGACAGCCCGGACCCGGTCTACGACAAGAACGAGGCGTTCGATCAGCGCTACGACCGCGCGTATGCGAGGGCGTTGAAGCAGGTGGAACTGTTGCTATCTGATGCCGATCTCAATGCGCGGGGCAAACGGGCCGCTGAGAACAAAGACCCCAAGCCATGGGCTCGCGAAAGTTTTGAGTTGGCGAAGGAAAAGGTCTACGACGCAAAAATCCGCGGCAAAATCATCGCTAACGATCGAGACGAGACACATTCCTACCGTGCCGTGTTCGTGCGACTGTCCGACGACTACCGCGACCGCGCCCATGAAATTGGCAAGCTGCGGGTGGTTCAGGCCGGTTATCGCATCGCGGAGTTCTTGAAGGGATTGTAGCGCACCTGTTTCACTCGTGCGATTACGCACACGAGAGTCGCTAACGGCAAGCGTATTGACCGCAGTTTCTTCTCCTACAAAGTGCCTAATGACCGGGGCGTTACGGTCGATGTTTCAGTCCCCGGCACCTCGCCGAACAGCACTTCGCAGAATTTCAGTACTTCCGTGATACCCGCCGGCACTGCGGTCAACAGCTATTTCCTCCACTTTGATCCCGTTGGCAAGCCATCGGAAAAAGAAACGGGATAAGAAAAAGAAAGGGGATAAGTCTTATCCTCTGGTATCAGGTTCTCTTTGACAAGAAATCAATAGAACCATTCCAACTGTACGTTTTGGGAAAGGCTTCGACCTCTTTCCCAAGACAGGAGAACAGTTGGAATGGCTACGAAACGTAATTCTCGCAAATCCCGTAAAATCAGTCCAGCCGTACTGGGCAAGCCCAGGGGCGTGATTCAGGCGCGCGTGCAGAAAGTCGGGCCAGAGCGGTTCGGCATTGTTGCAGTTGATTGCGCTAAGGCGCGCTCCAAATGGATGCTTTGCGATTTCTATGGCAAGGTGCTTATCCCGCCCACTGTGGTTGAGCATCAGCGCGCCGCGTTGGAACTGGCCACGGTACAACTCCGCGAAGCGATCGAGCAGCACGGCCTGGAAGACCACATCGTGGCCGTGGAAATGACCGGAACTTACCACCGGCCCGTGCAACGCGCCTTTCGCAAGGCCGGCAGCGAAACGCGCCTGGTGCACCCCTTCGCCTCGCGGCATTATCGCCTCCCGGCGCACGCCGACACGAAGACCGACGATCACGATCTGGAGGGCATCTTCCGCGCCGCCGTGAACGGCTTCGGGCTGGTCGAACCGGAATGGGAGGAGACCTACCGCGAGTTGCAAATCCTCGCCAGGCATCGCCGCGATCTGGTGAAGAAGCGCGGCAAGCTGCAAAGCCAGATCCGCCAGGCACTACAGCGCTGCCTGCCCGGCTATGCGGACTTGTTTCCCGAAGACGATCTCTGGACAAGGCCGGTAGCCATGGCCGTGGCCCGCCGCGCAGCTCGTCCCGAGACAATCCTCAACGCCGGCGTTGGCGGGGTGCTCTGCTGCCTGCGTGAAGAGAAACTGCAGGTGCAAAAGCGGACGGTGGAACGACTCTTGGCCTGGGCCGGCAACGCCGCCGCGACCGATCCGCTCTGCGAGCACTTGGCGCGGGTCTGGCACGCGCTCTATGAGGACTGGCAGACCAAGACCCGGCAGATCGATCAGCTGGAGCAAGACCTGGCCGGAATCCTCGTGAAAACGCCCTATCTGCTCTTGCTCTCGCATCCGGGCATCAACGTCGTCACGGCCAGCGAGTTGGCGGGCGAGACGGGACCGATCGAACATTACGCCCACGCCAAGGCGATCTCCGGCCGCGCCGGGCTGTTTCCCGCGCGCTATCAAAGCGACGAGGTGGACCGCGCCGACGGCCCGTTGGCCCGCTTCCGCAACGCGCGGCTGCGCGGCGCCTGGATGCGCGTCGCCGATTGCCTGGTCAAGAGCAACGCGCACTACCGCGGCAAGGCGGAACTGTGGAAGCAGCGCGGCGTGAACCCGCGCGACGTCCGCAGCCGCGTTGCCAACCGGGTCACACGGACCGTCTTTCAGATGGTCAGCGGCCGGAAGCTGTACCATCATCCCAGCCGGTTGGACCGCTCCTACGTCATCGCGAAGCTGTTGGAATTCCACAAGGAACATGCCACCGCGCCGCCGGAAATCCTCCGCGATCTGCAGGCCGCGGCGGCGCAGATCCCCAAGCCCGAACAGGCCGCCGAAGCCCAGTCCTTGCGAGAGACTTGCCGCAAGGCCTGCCGCAGTCGCCGCAAAGGACCGCAGGCCATCGGCGAAATCCTGCTCGTTGTGCTGGCAAAGCTGGGGATCGGCAAAGTACAATCAGAAGCTGAGGCTCCAAGTCCCCGCGCGAACGTGTCCGACACGGACTCCCGATAACGCCGCTGACCCCATGGGCAGTGCCATGTGATGGTTCTCCATCGCGTGTGCCAAGCCCGTTGAAAAAGCATGGTGCTCTGTCGTGGGCTCGAACGCCGGATACGGAAACGTGGGGCCTTGGGCCTCGTATATACCAAATTGGCGAGAAGAGCCTTTTTACCCGACGGAGATCGTCCGTGTTGGACCACCGCGCCACGATGAGGGCCTTTTCAAAAACCGCAACGCGCGGTTGCGCTCGACGTACGCGCGCTACTGCAATTCTCACCTTTCCCTATGGAAGCTTTTTACCTCCTTTTTACCTTGCGGTGGTTTTTCACGCCAAACCGCAAAGCTCGCAAAGGAAGAACTTTAGGGTAAACGAAAGGGGATAAGTGACTTATCCTTTTTTTCGTCCGATGAGCGGGAAGCAGCGAGCAATACATAATCACAAGCTGCAATTGCACTTTTCATCGGTTCATTTGCCGAGCTTACATACGCAGCTGTGCTTAGGCACACACAATTTCAGCAAATAGCTTGACAGTTCTGTGCGAATATGCACAATAACAAATGACATCACCATTCTGAAGGCCCCACAGCAGGCAGCGAATAGCAACCAGTCGACGAGCGTTCCGTACGTGAGGACGACCGTCCTTCTTGTTGCACTCATCAGCAGCATCCGCCACCAAACGAAGGCCGTCACTTCGTGAGCCGTCTCTTCGGTGCCTATTTGGATGCAACGGCGATTTCAATATCCAGTGCGGTTCAACGCGCCAACATCAGGCGGAAATCCCTCCCGGCTTCGCGCTAGCCGCGAGGGGTTCTCGCTTGGAATGGTTCCATGGGAGCTACGATTACCCCTTGCCGCATTTGGAGATGTACTATGAGCACAGAAGTTAATGCTTTTGGTCATACGATCAAATTGACGTATTTGCTTGTTTTGTTCGTGCTGCTCGACGTGGCCTTAGCTGGCCAAGCGAATGGACAGGATACGTTCTACTTCACGAGCTCTCAGTCAAGTTGGGTCGGCGGAGGACTAACCGAGACCATAACTCCGCAACAAGGCTACACTTTCACCGAGCAGAACAATGGCAATGACCTCGATTTCAGCATCACTGACTTTCCAGCGGGTGAATGGTGGTACCTGGACTTCATTGGTCCCAACAGCACCAGAGTAACGCCGGGACTTTACGCTAATGCGACTCGCTACCCATTTCAAGGGTCGGGGCCCGGGCTTTCGTTCGTCGGAGATGGGCGGGGCGACAATCAATTGACCGGCTATTTCAACGTTTTACAGGCGACGTATAACACGTCGGGCCAGCTTCAAAGCTTTGCCGCCGACTTCGTTCAATACGACGAAGGAAACTTGAGCGCTTGGAATGACGGCAGCATTCGCTTTAACTCGACGATACCAATCCCCGAACCATCCACTCTGGCCCTTGCCGGTTGCGGGATGATCGGACTTGGCGCGCGAGCCTGCCGCCGGCACCGCCACGCGTAGAGACGATATACGGTCTGCAAGCCGTGTGCTGCATCGAGACGATCAACTGCTGGCATTGCGAGCCGAAGTGTGCTCCGTATACAGTCACTCGGTGCGTGCCGGTTGTGGTTTGCAAGCAGCCTTCCGGTCACGGTTTGGTGCCCGGTCCCGAGCTGCTGCGAACCGAGTTGCTGCGGAGAAGCGAAGGCCTGCGGCGGACCCGCAAGCGGGTGCCCCGGCTGCTGCAACTGATTGAGCGAGACTCGAGCCGCGCGGTTGGGCTAGAGGTCTGGTCTAGCCTTCCGCGGCGGGTGCGATCCAGCAAGGTCGTGCCCGCCGTCGTTTCTTGCATCCAAGCCCGACGCGCAAGCGAGTTGGAAACGAAACAGGGAGCAGGGAGCAGTGGGCAGGGAGTGGTCGTTGCTTGAAGGTAGCAGGCACACTCCGTGTGCCGTCCGCTGTCGCTCCGTCCATACAACCCCGACGCGCAAGCGAGTGGGATCGAATTGGACGAACCCTACAAAACCCTACACTTTTTCGCTGCTTATCGCCCCTTTGGATGCTCGGCCCAGGGCTCCGCGTAAATCGAGGGGGCGCGTAATGTTCAATGTACAAGGCACAAAGTTCAATGATCATTGAACATTGTTTCAGCCGGGTGCTACGTCTAATAAGACGGGCTCCATCACTACTTGTCCCGCAAGTGGTACGCCGTTAAAATCTTACGAAACGGAAGGAGTGAATAGGTAAAGGGCAAGTCCAGTTATTGACACAATGGTAGGCCTATGATGCGACACGGACTTGAGTCTACCTTTCACCCTCGTGGCAGACCTGAGGAAACAAGGCCAATTGGACTTGCCCCCCTTCCGCCAGCCCCGTACTTGGTTTTCGCGCCGACACGAATCGCCGACGCCTTTGCGAAAAGGAGTGTTGTATGCATAAGAGTGGACGTGCTATTACGCGAAGTATCACTTGTACCTGCAGAGTACCTATCTTTGGCCGGAGGATGGTGGGAGGGTTGTTGGCCGCGGGCCTGATAGCCGCAGCCGGGTCGGCTCAGGCCGGAATCAATAGTGCCATGGTCCCGGTACGCGACGCCGGCAACCTGCCCGACAGTACGGGCTATGGCGCCGTATCGTACAACTACAACATCGGGCAATACGACGTTACGTTGGGGCAATACACGGCCTTTCTAAATGCCGTGGCGACGAAGAGCGATCCCTATGGCCTGTACACCTCGTACATGGCCTCGGGTTCTCGGAACGTCGGGCATTGAGCAAAGCGGCAGTCCGGGCAATTTCAGCTATTCTGTCACGGGGAGCGCACCGGGAGTGAACAATATGCCGGCATTCGCTGTTTCCTGGGGTGGTGCGGCGCGGTTCTGCAACTGGTTGCAAAACGGCCAGCCGACGAGCGGCACAGAATGCGCCGGCACAACTGAAACTGGGGCCTACAGCTTAAACGGTGGAACTTCCCAGGCGGCTCTGATGGCGATTGCACGCAACGCGGGCGCCAGCTACTTCATTCCGTCGGAGGACGAATGGTATAAGGCAGCCTACTATGTCGGCGGCGGGACGAATGCGGGCTACTGGACCTTTCCGACGAAGAGCAAAACGGCCCCGATCAATACGCTTCCCGATACGGGCAACCACGCCAACTTCTACGATATTTTCGGAACCGGGAATCATGGCTACACTGATCCGACGAACATCTATACGCCCGTCGGCAGTTTTGTTTTGTCGCCCGGTCCTTACGGGACATATGACATGGGTGGTGATGTTATGCAGTGGAATGAGGCGAAAGTTAACGGTTTGGATCGGAAGGTGCGTGGTGGAGAGTGTACCGCCTACGTCACCGCCATGGCCTCGTCCGCTAGCAGCTTCTATTCCCCGGCAGACAATATCTGTGGTTTCCGAGTTGCAAGTACTTGGAGCCTTTTATGGACCGGTTCACAGAGCGGCGTCTGGGATACGTCAACTCTAAACTGGAGCAGCGGCGGCACCTCCGGCAAGTTCAGCAACGCCGAGGCGGTAACGTTCAACGACGTTGCCGGCACGTCCACGGTGACGCTCAATGCAAGCCTCCAGCCGCAGAGTGTGCTCTTCAATAACAATGTATTGAATTACACCCTTTCCGTCGGCGGTGGCATCAGCGGCAACGGCAGCCTGACCAAATATGGCAGCGGATTACTAACACTGGCGACTTCCAACACCTACAACGGGGTCACGACTGTCAGCGGCGGCGTGTTGGCAGCCGGAGCGAGTAACGCGCTTTCCGCAAGCTCCGATATGGTTGTAAGCGGCGGCACCCTAGACACCTCCGGCTACGCGACGTCCATTACATCGTTAAACATCAGCACCGGCGGATTGAAACTCGGCCTGGGAAACACGTTGATCTGCAACGGTGTCGCAAGCATAAACGGCACGTTGAGCGTCTCCGGGCTAGGCACGCTGGGAAAATATCGACTGCTCACCTACACCAGCAGGAGTGGCTCGTTTGCCAGCATCACAGGCCTCGATACGAACTACGGGGTGCTCTACAACACGAACGGCACAGAGCTGGACGCCGTGCATAAGGCGCAAGTCGGCAATAATATCACAGTGACTGCCGTCGATCCCGCAGTCATTAGGGGCAACGCCACCGCCCTGAACGTCAACGTCACAAACTCTGCGCCAGCACAGTCCGACACGCTGGAATTCACGGCCTCGGCGAGCGGCCTCGGTTACGGCCTTGGTACGAGCGGTAGCCTTGCGGCGACCAGCAGCGGCAATTTCACTATCGCGGGCGGCTTTAACAGTGCATCCTTGGCGGCCGGCAGCTACACCGGCGTGATCACAGTGAACGGCACGAATGGCGTCCTCGCGGGCGCGGCACTCAACAGCGGCGGCACACAAAGCGTTTCGGTCACCGTGCTGGACCATTCCAGCGGCTCGGCCTCGGGCACGACGATCGGGTTGCCGCTCGCCCACGTCGGCTACGCCGGATCGCTCGCGGGGACGACTTCGGCCAGCGTCAACAACGCCAGCGGTGCCCGCGTGAACCTGAAGACTACTGGCGGCACTTCCACGGGGTTCGTGACTATCAACAACGTCAGCGGCATCCTTCCAGGCGGTAGCGCCTCAATCGGAGCGGCCTTGGCTAACGGCCAGCCAATCGGTACGATCAATCAGACGTTCAACCTGAGTTATGCCGACGATTCGACCTTGAATGGGGCCAGCGGCAACCTCGGCAGCCTGGCGATCAGCGTCACCGGCGCAGTCTACTCCGGCAAGGCCGAATGGAACGTCACAACCGGACCATGGGGAGCGCCCGGCAACTGGAAAGACACGGTCGGCGGCGGACTGACGGGCGTGCCTGGCGTGTTGGGATATGCAACCGATACTGCCACCTTCGGAAGGGCCGTCGCTTTGGGAACGGCAACCGTGGCTTTGGACGGCGTCGCCCCGCTGCTCAGCAACATGATTTTTGATGACCCCAATGCCAGCTACTGGGTCCTGCAAGGGGCGGGCACTACGGGGTTGACGCTGACCGGTTCGGACAGCAATAGCCCCGCACGCGTGACGGTGATAAGCGGCAGCCACTGGGTCCAACCACCCGTTACGTTGCTGAACAATCTGTTTGTGAATTCCGGCGGTACAGTGGAGCTTAGCGGAGGGCTAATCGCCGGCGGCTCGGCCAAGACGGTCACGATGGACGGCAGCGGCAAGTTGATTCTCGGTGGTACCGGCAGCTTCACTGGCGGCACGTTTGTTGAATTCGGTACGCTGGCTCTGTCGTCGAAGACTGCTGTCCCTGACGGGACGAACTTGATTGTCGGCGCAAACGCATCATTAGTCTTCAATTCCCCAACCATTGATTCGCGTTCAGCATCCAGTGCCCCGGTCTCGTCCGTGCCGGAACCATCAGCGCCGGCTCTCCTTGCGGTCGGTGCGATCGCGCTACTGGCCTACGGCTTGCAAAGACGACTGACAGCGAACAGTGCGGCGAAGCGAACGGCCTTCGACCAATAGGAAATCGGGTGCCGTTGGGCTGGTCGGCATCGCGCTCCGCGAGCTGACCTGCGTGGACGAGATACCTTCGGGGCAACCTTCTGAAATACACTGACCGGCGGCGACACGGGGAAGGTCGGGGCGTGCCGGGCGGATTGCTCACTGCCAGCCGGCTTGCAGCGACAGATTGGCCAGCATCAGCCGGCCATAATCGCGGAGCGAACACTTGTTCCGCCACAGGTCTTCGGGTAGCATCAGGGCACCAAACGGAAACTAACGTTCCTATCGGGAAACGTCACAATGGCTGAAAAGAAAACAAAACTGGCTGATAACAAAACGAAGCCAACCACGGCAAGCGTGGAAGGTTTTCTCAATACCATTACCCCTGAGCAAAAGCGCAAAGACAGCTTTGTGCTGCTGGAGATGATGAAGAAAGCCAGCAAGGAAGAGCCGGTACTTTGGAGCAATTCCTTCGTCGGTTTCGGTATCAGAAGACACAAAAGCGCCACAACCGGCCGCGAATCCGACTGGTTCCGGATAGGCTTCGCGCCGCGCAAAACGAGCCTGACACTGTACTTCGGCAGTTATGTTGACGCCCTCGGTCCCGCACTGGAGAAGCTGGGCAAGTACAAAGCGGGCATGGGCTGTGTTTACGTCACTAAACTGGCCGATATCGATCTGAAAGTATTGAAGGGGATGATAGCAGAAGGATGTAAGCAGAAATGATCAACGGCTGGGATTGGTGCCGAGCAGTGCGGCCGTACATCGACGCCTGTCCATGCGGCGAAAGATGTCGGCAGTGTTATAGAAAAGGACCTACTATGAAGCGAATGGCGCTGTTTTCTGCGATTGTCGGCCTTATGGCTTCAGCAATTGGCGGTTGTGGCGACAGCAAGAGCACCAACGCGCCAAAGATTGAGACCTGCCGCGTGAAAACCGAAGGCGGCTGGCAGGAAATACCGGTTTCGGAATTGGAAAGCTTTCGCGGGACTACGCTGGACCTATCCGGTACGAGCCTTACGGATGCTGACTTGGAGCACCTCAAGGGCTTGACGCAACTTCAGGTCTTGGACCTTGGCGAAACCCAGGTCACGGACGTCCGCCTGGAGCAGCTCAAGGGCTTGACGCAACTCCGCGAGCTGGGCCTTGAGGGCACCCATGTGACGGACGCCGGGGTGCAGAGTCTCAAGGGCTTGACACATCTCCAACGGCTGGATCTCAGCAACACCCAAGTCACGGACGCCGGCTTGGAACCCCTTGTCGGCTTGACGGAAATGCACGTGTTGCGGCTCATGCGCACCCGTGTGACGGACGCCGGGTTAAAGCATCTCGATCGCTTTCCGCGACTCCGGGAGTTGACGCTCGGATGCACGCCGGTGACGGACGAGGGGCTCGAATACCTCAAGGGTTTGACGCAGCTCAAGGAATTGGATTTCGGTCTCACCAAGGTGACGGACCTCGGCTTGGAGCACCTCAAGGATATGGCGCATCTCGAGCGGTTGGACCTCAAGGGAACCGCGGTGACGGACGCCGGAATCAAGCGCCTCAAGGGTTTGACGCAACTCCAGCGATTGGACCTTGGCGGTACTCTGCTGACAGACTCCGGACTGGAATATCTGACAGCTCTCGCGCAACTGCAGGCGTTGGACATCGGCGGAACTGGGGTGTCGGACGCCGGGATGGTACACCTCAAGGGCTTGACGCATCTCCGGGAGTTGGACCTTCAGGGCACCAAGGTCACCGGCGCCGGCTTACAGGCCCTCAAGGGCCTGACGCAACTCCAGCAGTTGAACCTCCACCTGACCCGGATAACTGACGCCGGGTTGCCGAACCTCAAGGGCTTGGCGCAACTTCAAACCTTGAACCTCTGGCAGACTCAAGTGACGGACGCCGGATTGCCGGATCTCGCGGGCCTAACGCATCTCCAAAGTCTGAACCTCTACGAAACCAAGGTGACGGATGCTGGGGCCGAGGGCCTTCAGAGGGCGCTGCCGGCATTGCATATTGATCTGCACATTGGGCGTTAGAGCCTGAAAATTGAACCACCCACCGATCATGCATTTCTCCGAATCAGGCCAATGTGCAAAGCTGCGGTCTTGGAGATGTGTCCGCCGCGAACCCTAGTAAGCAATCATGGGCCAAAAAATGCCGACATTTGCCATCGTCTGTTTTCTTGCCGCCGCCGTGCCCGCCTGCGCGCTCGCGCCTGTCATGGTGCAGGATTTCGAAAAGGCTTCGGCGGTTCCAGAGGTCTGGGTCGTCGGCATCCCGAACCAGAACGCGGCCGTGAGCCTGACCGCAGAGCACCCGTTCGAAGGCAAGCAGTGCTTGAAACTCCATTACCATTTTCTGGCTGGCAGCCAGTTTCAATACCTGGGCGTCCCGAATAAGGTCAAGATCCAGGTGCCCGTACACAAGCTGCGGTATGCGCTTTACGGAAACGGCTCAAAATGCTCCTACGGCCTGCAACTGCAAGACGCCGCCGGCAAGACACACCAATACCGTTCGCTTTCCAGCGGCAAGGGCCAAGGCGGGATCGTTGACTTTACCGGCTGGAAGGAGGTCGTGTTTGATCTCGATGCGCCGCTCGAAATCTGGGGCGGCAATAAGAGCGGCAAAATCGACTATCCGATCACTTCGGTCACCTTCGCCATCGGCCAGCCGGTTGCCGGTGCAGCCGATCAAGCGAAGCTGCTGGCTGCCGAAGGGGACCTCTACTTCGATGCGCTCTCGGTCGACTCGGAAAAAAGCGCCGCGGAAACCCTTTCCGACCGCCAAGTAACGGTGACCTCGCCGGAGTATTGCTCGGACGTCAAAGGCCTCACGAAGATCGACATTTTGGCAATCGGATTCAAGAGTGTCACGGCCAAATGCTGGAAACAAGGGCCAGGGTTCGGCGCCGATTCGACGGTAGCCAAAGTGTCGCTTGACGCCCAGGGCCGCGGCTCATTCGTATTTCCGGCGGACCAGTATCCACACGGCCCGATCAATGTGCGGCTGCACGGGGAGGGCGAAGGCTTCAGCGATAACTGCTACTTGCAGCTTTACAACCGCGGCGGCATTTCCTGGAACGAGGGCATGCCGAAGGCTCCACCGGCCGCCGAAGGAATGAAGCTGCTGTTCGCCGATGATTTTAGCGGACCGCTCTCCATCGGCGGAGACAATTCCGCGGCGAGCTACTATGACCACAAGCCGCCGCACGGCTGGCAGGATTTCAGCCAGCACCGCTTCTCCGACTACGGTTCCGCGAAAAATCCGTTCACGCAAATTGACACCTATTTGCGGATCCGCGCCAGCGACCGCTTGCAGAGCTCCGGCCTCATTTCTTCGTTGAAGAGCGACGGCCGCGGCATCAAGACGACGGCGCCGTGCTATTTCGAATGCCGTTTCATTGGTCCCAATGCGATCGGCACCTGGCCGGCGTTTTGGCTGCTGACGGACAACTTGAGCGATCCGAAGGCGAAGCCGTGTGACGAGCTCGACATTATCGAGGCCTACGGAGGCGAAGGGCCGGGCCATCCTAACGCCAAAGACACGTACATGATCACGCCGCATGCTTGGGAGCAAAAAGGCTCGGCCGCGGAAACCATGACGGAAAAGTTCTACCGCACGAAGAGCCCGACCCACATGGGCAAGTTCGGCATCCCGTCGACATGGTTCGACGCGCCGCACACCTACGGCTGCAAGATCACCGAGACCGACACGATTTACTACTGCGACAACATCGAAGTAGTCCGCCATCCGACGCTGCCCGTCTGCAAGCAGAAGCCGCTCTACTTTCTGATCAACCTGGCCACGGGCGGCGGTTGGCCCGTGGACCTTTCACGCTACCACGGCGTGGCCGACATGTACGTCGATTACGTTCGCGTATACGAGGGGAAGAAGAAGCAATAAGGCGTTTTGGGAGAGGAGAATAGGCCAGAATCACGCGGTTGCTCTGGCCATTCCGGAGTGCCAACTTCAAACGCGCGCACCGTAGGTAGACAGCCCCATCCCTATTGCGACTCCGGGCGAATTGAATCACCGTAAGTCTTACGATAGAATCAGGAATCGCTTTTTTTCACCGAATAGAGTACGGATAGATGGACAAGTTTATGCGCGCCGCCTTCGAGCAGGCTGAGATTGGCCTAAGCGAGGGCGGTATTCCAATTGGTTCGGTTTTGGTGTTGGACGGCGACATTGTCGGACGTGGTCGCAACCGCCGCATCCAACAAGGCAGTCCAATACTGCATGCCGAGATGGACTGCATCGAGAACGCTGGTCGCCTCACCGCGGCTGACTATAGGAAGACGACGCTGTATTCGACGCTATCTCCCTGTGATATGTGTGGCGGGGCAGCCCTCTTGTATAAGATTCCAAAGGTCGTGATCGGAGAAAATCGAACATTTCAAGGCTCGGAGCATTACTTGCGTTCCCGCGGAGTACTGTTAGAGGTTGTCGATAGTGAGGAGTGCATCCAATTGATGACGGATTTCATTCACAGATTCCCCGAGTTGTGGAACGAGGATATTGGTGAGCCCAGCGGCTAATCAGCCATTGCGGGGAACCGCTAAGGCGATGAATAAGTGTCGATACGGGGACGCAGCTCCAATTCGCATTTAACTTTCTGCGTCACTGTTTCGAACATTGTCCCTGTTTCGACACCAATTCAAAGGGTTCGTTCGCGCGTTCAATGACGCGGAAATCAAATCTCGTATCAGGATCAGGCGTGAATTTCATTTCGATCCTATTGCTATCGTCTCAACTTGCCGCCGCCCCACTGGCGCCCGGCGACCGCGCCGGCTCCGCGCAAAAGGCAGAGCCGGCCGCTTCCGACCTGAAGTTCGAATCGGTGACCCTCAAAGTAGGCGGCCCTGCGGCGACCATTCATATCCTTTGCCGTACTGCAAGAATCGAACGGCGTCCGGCGATTTTGATGCTTGGGTCGCTGACACCGGGCCATCCTCCCGACTGGAGTACGGGCTTGCTTGAAGATGGTTACATGCTGGTTGCGTTCAGCGTGGCACATCCGCCCGATGCGGATCCCGCTCGGCAGCCGCAGTGGCTCGTATTCGACGAACGCTTTGCCCATAGCTACGTGCTGGGCGGCCATCGGGCGGCCGCGGATAGTCGTCGAGTCATCGAGTATCTGTCCAAGCGGGGCGACGTGAACCTCGACAAGATCGGCTGGATTGGCAGCTCCTCGACCGGCATCCCAGGGCTGGCCGTTGCAACCCAAGGCCCGCGATTGGCGGCCATCGTGGTATTTGTCAGCACCGGGGCCTACGCCCAATGGCTTGATACGTGGCACACCAACGGCCTCTGGCGGGGAAAGATGAAGGAACTGTGGCCGGAAACGAAGGAACTGCTGAAATATGATCCAGTGCGTCACGTCGAGAATTTGTATCCCACGGCCTTGCTCATGATCAATGGCGGCGAGGATAAGATCGTGGACCCGGCCACGGCTCGGGCATTCGTAAAAGCGGCTCAGCCATTTTATGAAAAGGACCCCGATCGCTTGCGACTGGTAGTCTACGAGAATTTTGGCCACAATCTGCCGTTGGACGTGGTTAAGATGCACGCCGAACACTGGTTCCGTCTCTACATGCACCCCACCAGGCCCCCGCCGCAACTCGCCGGCAAGCCGGGCACTCTGCACGAGAGCGTGCGAAGAACGCAGATCAATTCCGCCGATCATAAAGACGTGTTGGGAGCGGGCAAGTGAAGGAGAGGATCGCAGTCGCAATCGTGTTGACGGTAATTGGCGCCTTGTCGAACTCACCTGGCGAGAGTGCTTGTGCGCGTGCCGGTCGAATAATAAGGCGCGCTCGCCACAACCTCAAAACTCACCGGGGGACCGAGTGGTTGGCCGTCGGGACCAAGCAGCTCCATCGCCTGCTTTTGGATTTGGGCCAGCAGGGAGCGGGGAAGCAGCGCCGAAAGCGACCGCCCGGAATTGTTCGTGTCCAGGACCCACTTGCCGATGCGCAGCTTGGTCTTGGCCGGCAGCGTCCTCGATACGCTCATCCAGAGATACGATTCGCCGTCGGATTGGAGATTGAATGTGTCGCCGGCTTCAATGATGTGCGGACCGTAGGCCACGATATTGGTCGGCCCGGCAAAGATCGCGTCGCCGACCGTTTCGTGAAAGAAATAGCTTCCCGCCGCCAAAATTCCCGCTATCGAAAGGCCGACGGCGACGATGCCCAACTGTCGCAAGCGCAGACCGGGGAGCGAGCGCCAGCGAAGTGCCGGCCGTTCGACGAACCAATAGGATAACGCCGCGCAAATAAATGAGGCGGGAATGCCCAGACCGATCACCCACGGCGACGGCAGGCGATGCAAGTATAGCGCCATCGAAATCGGATAATGCCACAGATAGAGCCCGTACGAGATTTTTCCCACAGCCACCAGCGGACGCAGTTCCAACAATTTGCCTGCCGGCGAGTTTGGCGCGTAGTGTGCGGCCAAAATCAGCAGCACGGCCGCGCCGTCGGCGAGCAGGCTGAAGAGGACGGTCCACTTTTCAAATCGTCCGCCTACCAACATGACCAATGCGCCAACGGCCAGAGGCCAGCACCCTGCAGTGAGCTTGCACAACGCGTCGCCGCGAGCCGTTCGCAAGATGAGCGCGAGGCAGCAGCCCAGCAAAAGTCCGCTGCAACGAGTGTCGAAGCCATTGTAGATCCGGGCATAGCCGAGTTGATGCGATTCGAGCCGGAAAGCCCAGGCTACGCTCACGCCCAGCAGGACCAGTCCGGCGGCGAGCAGATGGTCGTGTTGTCTGACGTCCTGTCGATGCGGAGCGAAGAGCAAGAAAACCAGCGGCCAGAGCAAGTAGAATTGCTCTTCGACGGCCAGCGACCAGCAGTTGCCCAGTAATTGCGGCGGGCCGAGCGAAAGGGCCCGCGTCCAATTGGCCATATAGCCCAGCGAGGTCAGCACGTCCAGGCGCGCGGTTTCTGGAGAAACCCAGGTTTCAAAGACCTGGGAAACCAGCAGCAGCAACAGGCAGAGCCAGGCGAGGGCCGGGAACAAACGCAGAAAGCGACGCCAATAGAAGGGAAACAAGCTGCCGGAATCGGCAAGGTCCTTGAACAAAATCCGGGTTATCAGGAAGCCGCTCAACACGAAGAAGATATCGACCCCGTAGCCTCCACCGGAAAAACCGGGAACCCCGTAGTGCGACAGCAGGACCAGCATCACAGCCACCGCGCCAAGCCGTCGAGACGCGGATTATAACCGAGCGAATATCGGGCGGTCTCGGCCGGATCATCCTGCCGTAAGGCACGGAGCGAGCGAAGGGAAGGCGACATGCTGTTTCTCCAGCCAAGAGCCCGCATGAAACGTCTTGGGCATGGGGAGAATAGGCAACTTCGCCACACTGGTCAAGAACAGTTTTAGAGTCTCTAACGCAAAAAATCATTAACGCATCGAATTGTGTACAAACACCGTCTCGGAATTGCTGGATTGAACCCCGTCGACCGCGAAGTTAGAATGTCACTTGCAAGGAGCAGCCAGCATGACCAACATTCGCTTCGCACTATCTTTGGCTTTCCTTTGCCTCGCCCCCGCGCTGGCCAATGGTCAGACTGCCGACAAGTGGGACGACATTTCAAGCGGCGAAATCAGCCGTTTGGGCAAGCAGCCCTGGCCGGGCGGATGTGCCGGTTGCGCCGTCAATCGCTTAAACGGCGATGTCATGGTCAACTTCGTCGGGTTTGGACTCTGGAAGAGTTCGAACCGAGGGCAGACGTGGACCCGCTTGGACCAGAGAAGAAAAGGGGACATCACTGATTATCAAGCTTGTCGGTTCAAGGGTTATCAGTGATGTCCCGTTTTCATGCTCATTGTCGCGTCAATCGCGACCATCCTTTTTGATAATTATCGTTGTCTCATGAGGCGCAGCCGCAGCCATCGCGTGCTCGCGCAGGATCCGCGCCAGCTCGTCCACCGCTTCGTCGACTTTGTTGACGCGCGTGTGCCGGGCGGAAACGAACCGCTCGCTCGACGACCCGGCCAGTCGCGCCTGGGGACCGGCACGATGCCGTCGCTGCCCTCGCCGTCGAGCTTGAAACAACGGTCGCCGATGATAGAATGCCAACGAACGCAGCGGCTGATCGGCATGCGGGCCATCGCATCGAGCAAGGGATTGTCCGGTTTGAGCAGTTCAATCGCCGTGGGCTTCTTGTCCCAAAGCTCTTCACGAAACACGTCGCGATTGCAGTCCATCAATTGTCGGTATTCCGCCTCTTCCTCGTCGGAGTATTTGACCAGCCCGGAGGCCGCGTGGCCGATGACCCGCACGGCCATGCTCGACCCGTGATGCGGCGTCGCCATGAACACTACCCGCTTGACCAGCGGCGACGGATCGAAGTAGAAGTCCGCCCGCAACTGGTCGAGCACCTTGGGCGGCGCGAACGGCCTCCAGCGGCCGCCGGGCCGCCTTCTGCCAGAGAATGTCGTACGAGTAGCTGACCTGGAGCTGGGCCACCAATCCGCCCAGGCTATGCCCGACGAGGACGATTTGCTCCAGGGCCGGATCGCGGTGCTCGGGATCGAACGTATCGCGGGCAATGAGCAACTTCTCCCGCAACGCGGCCGACGATTGCAACAGGTCTCCGCCCGTTGGATAGCGGAAAAACCAGAACTGGAAGCGGCCGTAAATATCGCTTTGCGCCCGCAGCCGATTGACAGCATCGGCCCAGGTGAGCGAATCGGAGCCGAGACCGTGAATGAAAACGACGGGCATCTTGCCGGGCTGGTAAGGTTCCAGCAGGATGAGCTTTGGCTTGGCGGCGATTTCGCCCGGATCGAGGAAGCCTTCGATGTACGTTTTCGGCGCCTCGGCCTTGAGAAAGACGAACGAAGCGCTGAGGTCGCGGTCGAGCGGCATTGCTCCGGGACCAACGGGAATCGCTCCGAAGACCAGGGGATTATAGAATTCCAATACGGCGCCCTGGTCGGCCGGCCGCAAGACGGCGGTTATGGGAAACGCTTGCCGTTGGCGAAAGTATTCCTCCTCGCCGCACGATTCCCTTACGGCCACGAGCGAGACGCCTAGTCCGGACGTGTAATAGTGGTGTTCGAGACCGCCGCCGCGAAAATCGTTTGCCGGAAGGACGCGGCTGAATTCGGTCGGCTTCCAGGCAAAGCCGTGATGGCAGATCGGGATGACCGTCAGCCCCTGCGCGGACATCACGGTCAATCGGCCGCGGGGATCCAAGCAGCCGGCGCGGTTCGCTTTCACGAGCAGCCGGGCGAGACTCTTGCGGTAATCCGCGACGGCGGACGTGTTGCCGCATTCGATTTGCCGCCACGCGGCGACCGCCGCACGGTAGTCAAGCTCCATGCCGCGCTGCTCATCTTCCGTGGGCGAGCGGATCGCCTCCGGCTCAAGCACCGTCGCGGGCGTCGGCGGGAAACAAACTGTTTGCTGCGCGGCGAAAGGAGCGGTTGAAGCAAAGATGCCGGGGCGATCCGGCGACCGGCACGCGTTGCACCCGGCAACGAGGATTGCAGCGATTGTAACGACGCCTGGCACGCGCACGGAGAGGCGCGATGCGCAAACAGCGAACGCCACAGCCTGTCTGGATCGTTCCATGACCCGTCATCTCCACGCCGGCAGATAGTCAAGCAAGTATACCACCGTTCCGATGCTCATTCGGGGGAAAACCGCTTGCCGCGTGTGGCCGAACATGCTTGCCGGCAAGGACGGAACAATTGAAGGAACAATGGGGAAGGAACAATGGGGATGAGTCCAATACCAGCTCCGCGGCTTTTCTGTCTCGCTTGCGCTTCGGGCTACGCTTTCAGCCGCCGCGCCGGTCGCCCTCGTGACATCAGCCACCATCGTCTCTCGCCGAACCGCCCAGCGCGTACTATAATGTGAGCATGACCAAAGCTTTGCAACAAGCGATCGAACGGCTCCAACTTGGGGACTGACAGTGATATCACGATCAGCAAACATTCGTTTCGCACTTTCTCTGGGTTTCCTATGTCTTGCCCCGACGCTGGCCAATGGTCAGACTGCCGACAAGTGGGACGACATTTCAAGCGCTAATATCAGCCGCTTGGGCAAGCAGCCCTGGCCGGGCGGGTGTGCCGGTTGCGCCGTCAATCGCTTGAACGGCGATGTCATGGTCAACTTCGTCGGGTTTGGGCTCTGGAAGAGTTCGAATCAAGGGCAGACCTGGACTCGCCTGGACCAAGGGATCATCGGCGGACGGGGCGAAAGCGGCTGGTCGGTCCAAGTCGACCAGAACGATCCCCGCCGCGTGGCCGTCTTCTCGCTTGACGGCGATGCCGGCTATACCATCGACGGGCAGCACTGGAAGAAGTTCAAGGGCATGGGGCGGAACTGGGATTTCGGCTCGGTCGATTGGGCCTCGCCCGGCGCGGAGGTGATCCTGGCCGGCAAGCACGAATCGGGCGGCGAGGTGTATAAGTCCACCGACGGCGGAACGACCTGGATCAAGCTCCCGATCGTCATGAATCCGGTGGCCAAAAAGGACAACTGCATGATCGGCGTGATGGACGCCAAGACCTTCGTCTATAGCTACGCCAACGGCATCCAGCGCAGCACCGACGAGGGCGCAACCTGGACCAAGGTCTCGGAGTTTCAGCCTCGATCGAAAATCCCCGTGCTCTTTCAAGGGGCGCATTATTTGTGTACGTCCAAGGGCTTGATCTCAAGCAAGGATCACGGCACCACCTGGCAACTCCAAGGCGAGCCGGTTGACCTGTGGCAAGGACCATTTTTTGGGGCCGACGAGAAGACGATGGTCGCCGTGGGCCCCAAGGGCGTTTACAAGACGACCAATGCCGGCACAACTTGGGTGAAAGTCTCGGCCTTGCACGCAAACTTGGACCCGTTATACACCTATGCCCCGCAATGGTTCGGCGGCTATGCGTGGGACCCGGTCAACAACGTCATCTATGCAACGGCCATGGCGCACCCCGCCTTCAAGAAGCACTCGACCGTGCCATAGCGATTGTGCCCAAGTGCTTGTCCGTTTGGCCTTTCGCTTCCAATAAGTATCTATCGAACCAATCGGCGATCGTCGGCATGTCGAGTGCGATCGTCAGCCAGCCGTGCCCTGCGCCGTGCTTGACCACGAGCTGCGCCGGCACGCCGGCTTCCTTGAACCGCGCCATGATTTGTTCGGACTGCTGGATCGGCACCAAGTTGTCCGCGTCGCCGTGGATGATCAAGGTCGGCGCCGAATCTTTGCTGACATGCGTCAGAGGCGAAATCTGCCGCCCGATCTCCAACCGCCGCGCGGGATCGTCGATCAGCACGTAAGCCCTCGTCTTCGGGTCCAGCTCGCGGAAATCGAAGGGGGCTTTGAAGCCGGAGAGCACGCCGGTTCCCATGGCGACCACGCCTTCCTTGCCGTAATTGAGGAAATCGGTGGGCGGGAAGAAGCAAGCCACGGCCTGCACGCGGCTGGACGCCCGTTCGACAGGGTCAGCGGCCTTGGGGTTGCCCTGCGTTCCGCCCGTTCCGATCATGAGCGACAAGTGCCCGCCCGCCGATCCGCCGGTGATGCCGATCCGCTGTGGGTCGATTTTGAAATCCTTGGCGTGATAGCGGATGTAGCGCACGCTGCGATTCATGTCGGCGACGGCGTCGGGGATTGTGTAGCGCGGCTGGCTGCCGTGGACGACGGCGAATACGGTGTAGCCGCGTTTGAGCAACTCCACGACAAAGCCGGGGTTGATTACTTCGTGCGAAGAGAAGAAGCCGCCACTGATAACCCAGACAACCCCAGCGCCGTTTGTCTTTTCCTTGGGCGTAATCACATCCATCGTCAGGGCCATGCCATCTTTTCGGCCGTAAATTACATCTTCCTGCCGGGCGAAGGACGGTGCATCTGCCGCCGGAAGTTGGGAAGCGCCGGCCAGGCAAAGGATCACGGCAACGATCGAGGCGAACAAATACGTTTTACGAATCGTGGCAATCATAGTTTCTACCGTTTCGCGATACCAATCGCCTTGATGGAATTCTCTGAATGCAGCGTGCTACTCGCCGGGCATTATGGCGGATGAATGGACAATACGCAAACGCCTCACGCCGGCTCAATGCGCCGGCGGGCGCGTTATGATCCCGGCGGCTGGCCGAACCGTTGGCGGAACAGCCGGTGCATCGTTTCGGTGAACTCAAACCCCGCAAGGCGGGCGATTTCTTCAGCGGGCAACCGGGTTGTCGTCAATAGGTCCTTGACTCTTTCTAGCTTTACCCGCGTGATCTCCTCCCTCGGCGAGCGCCCCAGATGCCGATCGAACAAGCGATACAACGTGCGACGGGAGATGGCCAGCTTGCCAGCAAGGTCGTCGCTGGTGAGTCCTTCACAGGCATGCCGGCGGATGTATTCGATGGCCGCCGCCATGTCCGCGTCGGCGAGTGCCACCGCGTCAGTCGATTGCCGTGCGACGACCGAGGCCGCTTCGATGCGAATCACGGCGCGGGGCGGACGCTTGCCGTCGATTAGTCGCGCGACCAGCGCGGCGGCTTCGTACCCGATGCGGTGCGCAGTTTGGATCGACGCTCGACAGCGGCGGATCGGAAAGCTTGCACAGCACGCTATCGTCGTTCACGCCAATCACCGCGATTTCGCCCGGCACGGCGATGCCGCATTCTCCGCAGGCGCTCAGCACCTGGTAAGCCCGCGTGTCGTTGCAGGCCATCAGGCCGACGGGCCTGGGCAGGCCCCGCAGCCAGGCAATGAGGCCCCGGTCGCGGCGAAACGACTCCTCTTCGAGGCGCGCCAGCCCCGACGCGTGCCACGGACCGCGGTCCTGGAAGACCTCACAGCGGCAACCAGCATCCGCGGCGCGCCGCATGAAAAGGTCGCGGCGCTCGTTGGAAAACCACACGCCCTCAAAGCCCGCATAGGCCAGTTGCCTGTAACCGCGCTCCAAGAGGTGCTCCAGCGCCGCGCGGACCACGCTTTGCTGGTCAGGCACTACTTGGGGAACGTCCGCGAATCCGGCACCGCCCGAAACGTCGACGATCGGCACGCCGATCCGGCGGATCTGTGCGGCCTGCTTGCGATCGAGGACGCGGGCAATCACGCCGTCGGGCTTCCATTGGCGAAGCCGCGGCGGCACTGGATCGTCGATTGAGCGTTCGCCCTGGAAAAAGGTCCACGGTCCGTAGGTTCGCGCATAGTCGGCGATGCCGTCCAACAGCATTCGCCCGTAGCCGCGCGAGGTCTCGATCAGCAAAACAATGCGCAGCCGCTTGCCCATATCAGTTTCACCTGTCACACTTCACACAGAACAACGGCGGCTGTGATCTACCGCGTTGACGTATTATGCCAGCGGCGCGTTCGCAGGCCAAGAGCCGTCTGGCACGATTTGTTCGGAACTTTGGCACAGATCGTCATTGACCTTGCCGCCAAACGGACCATATTCAAAGGTTATAGGCTGAGACGGCTGCGCGCGGGCACTTTTCGATAGGGGTATTCTCATGGTTGGTGGTAAGCGGTATTGTAGGCTAGCCCGATTTCTGCTGGGGTCATGCATCGCCGTCGCTGCGGCTACGGCACAGGCGGCGACAACATACTCGTGGAACGGCGGCCTCGCCGGCGCGTGGGATAGCTCCGCCAACTGGAACCCGAACATCACCTGGTCCGGCACCGGCAACGTGGCCGATTTCACCACGGCCGGGGCGGCCGTGACGGTAACCTCGGTCACCGCGTCGGGCGTCCTCTTCGATCAAGAGACGTCTCTTTCGGGCGGCACGATCTCGCTCACCAGCGGCTCACAGTTTTTTAATAATACCGCCGGCGGGAACGTAACGATCTCCTCCGCCGTGACCATGCTTCCGGGAACAACGCAAAACAACTGGTTCGAACCGAACGGCGGCACGCTCACGATTGGCGGACCGATTACCGTCGTGCAGGCCGGGCACTTGTTCCTGCAAGACGGCAATTTCGTACTCAATAGCCCGGGCTCGATCACCATATCTACCAGCAACGCCGCCTATGCGTTGGTAATGAATGCCGTCGTGGGCTCTACGACCAATTTCCTGCAAACCGGCAGCGTTATCTCCGTGAGCCGCTCGAACAACAACGCGGTGTACCTCACTCAAGGCGGCACGACCAATTATACGATAACGGGTGGCTCGCTGTTGCTTTCCGGCGGCAGCAGCGCATTGTGCATTGGGGACGGAACGAACAAAGGCTCAGCGTTGAATATTAACGGGGCCGGCGCTCTCGTAGCGACTCCCAAATTGAACGTGAATGCCGCTACCGGCACATGCACGGGTGCGGTGAACATGCAGAGCGGGTTGTTCCAAACCGATCAGATGTTTCAAAGCAGCGCCTGCACGATTCCATTCAACTTCAGCGGCGGGACGATACAGCCATTGGACGGCACTCTCGCGCTCACTTGGGGATTGTCGACCACGGCCAACATCGCGATGACACTCTCCGGCAGCGAAGTCATGAGCAGCAACGATGCCAGCGGAGTCGGACGGACCGTGACCGTCTTTACCCCGATGTCGGGCAATGGCATCCTGACGACCGCCGGGACCGGCACGCTACAGCTCACTACAAATCAGCAATGCGGGGCCGACCTCGCTGCCCGTCCCGATCGGCGGCGCGGGCATTCTCGCTATGAGCAGTTCCAATACACTGACGCTCACCGGGCTAAACACATTGAGCGGGCTGGGATTTAGCAATAGCGGCACAATTACCGGCGGCTCGATCGCCCTGGCTAGCGGCGCGACGTTTATCAACGCGTCACCGGGTCAGTCGACACTTGCCTCGCCGCTGAATTTCACCGGCGCATCGACCAATTACTGGTCCAATGCCGGCGGCAGCGGCACGCTCAATATCGCCGCGCCGATTGCCGATACCGTCGGTCACCTCTACCTGCACGACGGCAATTATACGATGGGCAGTGCGGGCTCGATCACGGTTTCGGGCTTTGCCCTTGTCATGTCCGGCAGCAGCGGCACGGAAGGCGGCGCTCACACGACCAATTTCCTGCAAACCAGCGGCGTCATTTCCGCAAGCCGCCCCAGTTCTCCCGCTGCCACGTTTTACGTCAGCCAAGCCGGCACGGGCAGCCTTACCATGACCGGCGGATCGCTGCTAGTCACCTCCGGTACCGGCTCCGTCGGGGACAATCGGACTGTCGCCACGGGAACTTTTACGATCAATGGCGCCGGTGCAGTGGCAAGTTTTGCCGGACTTGACCTCACTGGCAACGGCGCGGGCGTAGCGACCGTCAATCTCCAAAATGGCGCGCTGCGGGTCAACTATTTGTTCACCGACGGTGCTACGTCGTCCACCGCTTACGATATTTTCAACTTCAGCGGCGGCACATTGCAGCCGCTCAATAGCGGCGTCGCCAGCGCGGGCTGGGGCAGCGCGACGGCGGCCCAAAACATCACGCTGGCGATCTCCGGGTCGGCCGCCACGATGAGCAGCAGCGACACGAATGGCGTCGGCCGGACCGTTCCGGCCTACGTCACACTGGCTGGGAGCGGAACGCTCTCAACTGCCGGCGCCGGAACGATCGTCATGCAGGGCTCGAATTCCGGCTTTAATGGCGTGCTTAACGTCGCGGCCGGCACAGTCCAAATCGGCGCCGCCGGCATCAACGCCTTGGGAAATGCGAACGCCGCCGTTCTGATAAACGGCGGCGCATTGGACATCAACGGCATTACGTCGAGTAATCCCAGTCCTCCCATCACGCTGGCCGCTGGCAGCATTGTCGATAGCACAGGTGTCGGCGTCCTAAACGCGCCTTCCTATACGCTGCAAAGCGGTACCGTCAGCGCCGTGCTGGGCGGCGGCGGCAGCCCGTTGCACAAAACGACCTCCGGGTTAGTATTGCTCACGGTGGCGAACACTTACAACGGCGCGACAATCGTCAACGCCGGCACCCTGGCTCTCGGCGCAATCGGCACGCTGCCTAACGGCAACGTTACGGTTAGTCAGGGAGCCGTCCTGGATACTTCGGCGTGGGACCCGGTAGGCGGCTACAGCTTCAGCAATATGACGCTGACCGCCGGTCGAACGAGCTCCTTCGCCGCGGACATCAACGGCAGCGTGAACATGAGCAACGCCACGATCAGTCCGGCCGCAAGCGGCACGATGACCATTTCCGGCAGCCTCAACCTGAACGGCAACGTCACCTATTCCTACGCTCCCGGCAGCAAGATTGCCGTGGGCGGGGCCTTGTCGCTAAGTTATCCCGAGTACCTGTTGCCCACCACGCCGCTCTCGGCAGGGACCTATACTCTCATCACCTACAACGCCGGCACGCCCGACCCCGCGAGCGATTTCGCGATGGGCGGCAGCTATCAGGGAAGTACGCGGCAGACATACTCCTTCGGCACGTCGGGCGGGTCGGCCGTAGCGCTGGTGGTATCCGGCAGTGTCGGCAATCTTTTCTGGAATTCGGGCAACAGCACATGGGACATTCAGAGCACGCCGGCCTGGTACAATAGCACCACCGGCTCCGCCGACGTCTTCTATTCTGGCGACAGCGTGACCTTCAACGATCGGCCGGGCGGCGCCGCTGCCACGGTCAATATCAGCGCCATCGTCAGCCCGGCTTCGATGATCGTCAGCAATACGGCGGTCAGCTACACGATGAACGGCAATGGCTCTATCGGCGGTCCCACGTCGCTGGTGAAGAATGGTCCCGCCGCGTTGACGATCAACACGGCCAACAGCTATACGGGCGGCACGTTCCTGAACGCCGGTCTTTTGAACCTTGGCAACGCCGCGGCGCTGGGGACTGGCGCTTTGACGATCGGCGGCGGCTCGCTCGACAATACCAGCAACTCTCCCATAACCTTGGCGATCAACGGCGTCCAGAACTGGAATGCGAACTTCACATTCGTCGGCAGCAGTCCCTTGAGCCTCGGCAACAGCCCGGTGACGCTCGGCACTACTCCCATAGTCACGGTGAGTTCCAGTACCCTGACCGTCGGCGGCAACATTTCCGGCGGCTACGGGCTGACGCTGGCCGGATCGGGTACGCTCGCGCTGGGGGCGACGAACGGCTACACGGGCGACACGACAATCTCTCGCGGCGTGCTGCAAATGGTGGCGCAAAACGCGCTTCCCAACGGCCTTGCCGCCGGCAACGTCGTCTTCAACAGCACCGCGAATTCCGCCGTATTGGACCTCAACGGGAACGATACGACGATCGGCGGACTGTCGCAGCCCAGCATTTCCCCGCGAAGCGTTGTGCTGAACGACGGAGCGTCGTCGAACACCTTGACCGTCGGAACCAATATCGCTTCCACCACATTTGCCGGCGTGCTGGTGGACAACAATAACGGCGGCGGCGGGCAACTAAACTTGCGCATCGCCGGCCCGGGTTCATTGCTGCTCATCGGCACAAGCGCGTACACGGGCGCGACGACGACCAACAGCGGCACGCTGCAACTGGGTGACGGCGCCGCCGGCCACGACGCGAGCATCAACCAGTCGTCCGGCGTCACCAATAACGGTACGCTGGCCTTCAATTACTTTGCGCCGCAGACGATTACGCCCGCGATCAGCGGCACGGGCACGATAGCGCAACTGAGCGCCGCCGACTTGACGTTCGCCGGCGGCGCCGCCGCGAACTTGCTGGCAATCTCGAACACCGGCTCAATCAACGGCGCCATCACCCTGAATTCGCCCAATGGCACGGGTAATGCAAACGCCCATTGGGTCTCGCTCGCCAACACGGCCACCGGCATGGTGACCCTCAACGCGTCGATCAACATGACCAACGGCAAACAGGATTGGACCGGGAATAGCGCCGGCACGCTCAATATCGCCGGCGCAATCACTCAGAGCAGCGGTCACTTCTTCCTGGACAACGGGAACTATATTCTGGGCGGTTCAGCGTCGATCACTATTCCTACCGGCGCTTCTGCCATGGTCCTCAACGCTGTTGCGAGCTCCACGACCAACTTCGCCCAAACGGGCGGCTCGATTTCGATTAATCGCAACAATGGCAATGCGCTCTATCTTACCCAAGGCGGCAGTACGAATTACAACATGACTGGCGGCACGGTATCCATAATCGGAGCAGTCAATGGAGTCGGTGGAGATGTCGTACTCGGCGACGGCGCGGGTACCGGCGGGACGCTCACGATCAATGGACCCAGCGCGCTTCTGTTTACGCCAAACATTGCCCTCAATGTTGGCACCGCGGGGACGGGCGCGTTCTACCTTGCCAATGGCACGGTGCAGACCGACTCGATTTTCGGAACCGGACCCAACACGTATTTCTATTTCAGCGGCGGCACGCTGCAGCCCCAAGACAGCTTCGTCTACTCGGTCTCCAACAATGGCTGGGGTGAACCGGGAGACAACTTTACCATGACGTTGTCGGGCACTAGCGCCGTGATGGACAGCACCGACGCAACCGGCGCTCCGCAAATCGTAAACGTCTATGCGGGCCTCGCGGGCAGCGGCGGCGTGCATCTGACCGGCGCCGGCACATTGATTCTCGGCGCCAGTAACTTGAGCAGCAATTCGTATTCCGGCGGATCGTTTATCGACAGCGGCACGGTGCAGTTGGGTAACTCTTCCGCTCTGGGAGTGGGCCTTGTTGCGGTCAATGGCGGCACGCTCGATTTGACCGGTTTCAGCCCGACAATCGGCGGCCTTTCCGGCACGGCGGGTGGCCTGGTCGCCAACCTGTCCGGCACGACGAATGCTACTTTGACGGTCTCGCAGTCCGGTTCGACTACGTTCGCCGGCACGATCGCCGACGGCCCCACGAACAAGGCGGCCCTGGTAGTCAGCGGCGGCACCCTTACCCTTACCGGCACGAATACCTATAACGGCGGCACATCCGTTACGGGCGACGCCGTTTTGATCGTGACCAGCAACCAATCGCTTGCCGACGGATCGAGCTTGTCCGTCGGCAGCGGTGCTGGGTCGCTTGCGCCGGGAATCCCCGCGCTCGCCGCGCCGGCAAGTGCGGTCGCCGTCCCCGAACCGGGGACGCTCGCGGTATTGACAGCGGGCGCGGTCGCGGCGTTATTGCTGCGGCGGAAGATGAGTCGCCGCTACGGCTCCGCTTAGCTGAGAAGATTGCGCATTCGAACAGCTAGACTTCGCCGCCGGTAAAAGCAACCAAGTGCGCCGGCCGTCGCGATCAAAAGCGCCGCGCTCGAAGGTTCGGGCACGGCGATCGGCGTGCCGGAAATCACGTGGAAGTTCGTGAAAGCCGCACTGGCCGTGCCCGACGTCCAGGCGGTGCCCAGCGAATTGTCGCTTCGCATGAAGTACGAGACCAGCAACGGCTGGTTGGCCCAACTGTGCTGAATGCCGCTGATGTTCGTCGTTCCCTCGGGCGTATCGTCGCCGTTGGTGCTCACGCCTACCACCACGTTGCCGCTGGCCGCGTCATAGGACAAGATCAAGCGTCCGCTGCTTTGCGCCGGCACGGATAGTATCGGCTGGGGACTCTGGTTGACGTCGTTGATGCGCGCCGCCCCGCCGAAGTACAGAGACGGCGCGCCGTTGACGGTCAACATGGCGACGCCGGCGGAATTCATCCCACCGCGGTCCTCACCGAGCCCAAAGCCGACGCCCAGCCCACCCGATCCGGAGACGGCCAGCGAAAAGTCGACCGCCACGGAGAAATTAGACGATGGGCTGAAGGCGTAGCCCGCGGTCGAACTCGTGAACGAATTGCCGCTTACGCTTTGATAGCCGATATCGGTGGCCGCTGAAACGGGACCGCCCGACGCGCCGAGCGTGATCGACGACGAGGAATTCACCAAACTGGTAAAGTGCGGGTCAGCCGGATCTTGCACCAGGCTCCAGGTCGTGAAGTCCGCGATGCCGCCCCATAATCGAGCCGCTGCCAGGAGCATTGCCATGAAGGCCCCGCCAAAAACGCCGCGACGAAATGCCATGATTGCGTCCTTTACCGGTCTGCCGCCTGAAGCTTGGTTGCGCCGAACGCGACCGAAGTGGTTATTATAATTAAAATGGCCTGGATTGCAAGGAATTTGCGGCAAATCGAACCGATTGCGATTGCAAGTTCGCAAAATGCAGGGAGCTCGAGCCCTATGCCGTCCTCAGCCCGTTTTTAAGGCTTAGTTCGCCAGCGAATTGACTATGCGGCAAACTGGCTCATTTCACCGGGTGTTCTGGCTTGCGGACCAGCAACGTCCACTCGCGCGACTCGGCGACCTCGACGAAGTGTTCTTTGACATACTCGTCAAAGAGGCGATGGATCAGTTCAAATGAATCGGCGTCCGCGGATACGCGCGGAACCATCACGTGCGTGACGTCCTGGAATACAATCTCGGCCGGCGGATGGCGCTTGTCGTTTTCAAGCCGTCCGAAATGCCAAAGACTTGGCGTTCCTCGCGGCGGCGGCAATTGCAGGGCAAACGGAAAGGGGTTGATTTCATCGAATGCCAGGATCCGGCTGTCGCGGTCCACGTGGTCTCGTAATAGCGCCAGGCCGTCGTTTATCCGGAGGCCCAGCAAATAGGTGCCTCCGCTGTCGCTGCGGAGCTGCTCGGTCGTCGGCATTGTGGCTCGCGCGGCGGTGATTTCGGATGGGTCGAGACTATCCGGCGGAAGCAGCATGTCTTGAAAGGGCGGGGCGACAATGCGGGCGTCCGGTGGCATCGCGGAGCCCCGCACCCGCTTCCAAAGGTAGGCGTAGGCCACGCTGTGGTAGTCGGGTAAGGCAATCATCGCCATCATAAATGCCGCGGCCAAACAGCTCAAACATACTCGGAGACGGTAGCTTTCCGTTATACTGCCGGCAAGCAATTTCAGATCTCCACCGGGAACGGCGAGGCAGCGAGTTCTTTCCGCCAGGATCATGGCGGCCAAAGCCCAGAATGGAATATCATAGGACTGCATATTCGCGCTGGTGATCAAGATTCCCAGCGCGGCGAGAAACAACGAGAAAACCACTGCCTTAAGGTAATCTTTCGCGACGCCGGATGAAGGTTCCGCGGAGAAAACTCGGCGCAGATGCAAGGCTGCAATCAACGCCACTATGCCAAGTTCCGGCAGGGTTTCGTCGATGATGTGGCGGATCACATGAATTCGGCGACCGGGCTCCTGAACGCCGGAGAGCATCGCCAAGTCGCGGGACCAAGCGGCAAGGTCTCCATGCAGGTAGATCCACGCAAAAGTCAGGCAGCCGGCAAGGCCGACGAGCGTCGCCGCCCATGACGCGATCGATCGCCGATGAACCGCCGCGCCGGCCGCAAGGACTAGAACCGCGGCCACGGAATAGTTCAACTTTCCCAGGAGCAACATTCCACCTAGTACACCAGCAAGGAGTCCTTCGAGTATCGAATTCAGCGATCCGGATTTTCGTCTCGGCGCAACAGAACACACCAGCACTAGCATGCACGCCAAGGACCATTGGAAACGGTTGTAGTAGTCGCAATAGGCGATATCTCTCCGGTAGCAGCCCGGGGGAAAGGTGCCAATGGGCAATCCGGTCAACAGAGCCACGGTGCAGGCCGTCGAAAAGGCTGGGAATCGGCGGCTGGCAATCCACCAGGAAAGAAACGCAATCAGCGGGAGGAATAATGCCGCGCCGTAAGCAAAAGCATTGCAATTGCAACCGCCGACCGCCATGCCGGCCACCACGGGCAATAGGGAGACAGGCCCTAGGAAATCATAGAAATCGCTGTGGGGTCGTTGCCCGCACACCAGTTTCCAAGTATTGTCCAGCATGAAAATCGCGTCCGTGCAATTGACACGCTGTGCGGCTGCGCCGCAAGATATCAAAAGGGCTTCGGCCACGGTCACGGCGATCAAAATGACGACCAGCGCGACGCCGAAAGCCCGTTTTGAATCGGCGACCAGCAGACGATAAATGACGTCCTCGAACGATTGCAGGAATCCGCGGAATGCTTGCCACATAGTGTCCCAGTGCCTTACCCAACGGTCTCGGGTTTGATCCGAATAAGATGGCGCCGACGATTTAGCCAAGCGTACTTCGCGACGCGGCAGGATGCAAGGAGCGCAAAGGGCTGTTTATGCCGCCGGGAACTGGAAAAACCGCGTTTGACGGTCATTGCTCAGTGCGCACCATCGGACTCGCGGCGTCGAAAAAGTATCCAGCGCTCGCCTTCGGCCGCGATGGCCAGAGCCGCCGCCGATTCGGCCGGAGCACGCGCGGGGGCGTCTTTCTTAAGCAGCAGGTAGTCGCAGCCCGCGCTGGCCCAGAGCGAAGCGAATTCGTGCGCGATGTCACTTGTGTCGGCAGAATTTCCGAGTTCGCCGTCGATTATGCCCGCCCGCTGAAGGCGGTCGCTCTTCGCTTCAAAATCGGGCGTTAGCGACCAATGCCCGGCCCACACTCGGCAACCCAAAAACGGCGGCAGTCGATTGCCGGTGTATGTGTCGCACAAGACTGCCTTGTTTCTATCGAGGACGATGGAAGCCCGCTCCCACAGCGAAACGATCTCCGGATCGTAGCGATGCAACGCGACCAGGTCGGGAGTCGTGCGGTAGTACTCCAATCCGACGGGCAAGGTCGGCACAGCGGTCAGCATCAGAAGGACCAACGGCAGCGCCACGGCGAGTCGCAGCCGCGGCGAATCGAGCGCGATAATCTCGTCCCACGCCGCTTCGAGGGCTCGAGCAGCCAGCAAGGAAAGCGCCAAGAAGCCGCCGTGCGACAGCTTTGATCCGCCGCGATTATAAAAGTAAAGCACGGCGACCAACAGCACGACCCAAAATGCGACCAGAACCTCGATGCGAGCCTTCTTCACATCCCGGAGCACCAGATGCACGCCTGCCAGCGCGAACAGAAGCGTCGGTCCAAGTCCGATCGTCCATTGAAGTGGTGTGGTGTGGATCGACATGCTCAGCGCGGCAAACGTTTTCCAGACAGGCTGGGTGCCGATATAGGCGCGATACAGCATCAGCGGCACGGAAAGGACGAGCGATGCCAGGAAGATTCGGGTTCGATGCCCCAGCGGCATCGGCCGTCCCGTTGCGGCGAGAAAAGCCGTCAGACCCAAGAACACGGCGTAACTGAACGCGGGAAGGAAGAACTCGTAGGGGCGAACCGCGACAAGGAGCCCGCAACTGATGGCCGTTGCCGGCGGCAGCCACCGCTCGGTTCGACTGCCCGGCGCCTCGGGCTTGTCGGCCAGCGTCCAAAGATAGATGACGAGGCACAGCAGCAGGAGGCCAGCAGCGTGATACGGATAGACGGCCATCGTCGTACACGGAAACGTGTCACCGAATTCAACGTCGGCGCCGAAGCGGTTCCGGCCGAAGAAGCCCAAGCCGGCGCCGGCATGTCGAACGGCAAAGAGCATCCACGACCAGCCCGAGGCAAAGGCCATCAGCAAACACGTCAGCCGTGCCGCTCGATGCGAATAGCCAAGGTTTACGGCGATCCCATAACAAAGCAACATGATCGGTACGGGAAGCAGCGGCAGACTGACGTTCATCACGGCTATCGGCGTGGTATGGCATACGTTAGAAAGTCGGCCGACGAGGTAGAAGTAGGGATTGAAATACAGCCGGCGATGCGGCTCGGTGGTGAAAAGATCGCTGAGCAGGAAGGATCCGTCCACCGATTGCTTCGCCCACGTCGCGTACGTCAAGGTGTCGATCGAATTGAGCGCAATGCCATCTACCGCGACACTTTCCGTCTCACGGGGGTCCGTCGGTCCCAGCGGCTTGCCGGCCCAGATTCGATACCCAAGACCAGTCGCCACACAGGCGAGTCCCAGCAAAACCGGAAACATCGGCACTTGTCGCCGTATTGCCGCGAAAAAAACCATTGCTTTTCGTTTGATATGTTTGGTTCGGGACTAACGGCAACTTACTCCGGCTCGATTTCCGCCGCATCCCCGCGTGCAGTATATCTTGAAAGGTGTCTCAGGGCGAGCTAGAATTGCGGCAAGCGGCAGGTGCGGTCGGGGCGATGGCGGCTTGGGCAGGTGATGATCTCGATGCGCGATGGCAGAGACTTGACTCCAAACGGACAGATGGACGCACCGACTCCACGCCAATTGATTTCCCTGGTGATCCCTTGCTACAACGAAAGCGAGGTTTTTCCGCATTTGCAACACGCTTTGATCGCCCTTGCCGACCGGCTACGCGGCGAGTTCGACGTGGAAATCGTACTAATCGACGATGGCAGCAAGGACGACACTTGGGCGAAGATACGTGACTTCTGTCTTCGCGACAATCGCGTAAGAGGAGTCGGTTTGTCGCGGAACTTCGGGCACCAGGCCGCCTTGACCTGCGGCTACGACGTGGCGAAGGGATCTGCCGTCGTCTGCATGGATGCCGATCTGCAAGATCCGCCCGAGGCCGTCGAGGAAATGGTCCGAAAATGGAAGGAAGGGTACGATCTCGTTCAGGCGATCCGCGTACAGCGCGAAGGCGAAACGCGCTTCAAGCGGTGGACGGCTGCCATATTCTACCGCTTGATTCGGGCCCTGGGGGCGAAACATGTCACCGCCGATACGGGCGACTTCCGTCTCATGAGCCGCCGCGCGCTGAACGCCTTCAATCAAATGCGCGAGTACCACCGCTTCATCCGCGGTATGGTCGGGCTCGTCGGGTTTCGCACCACCGAAATCTATTACAATCGCCTGAGCCGCAAGGCCGGCACGACGAAGTACCCGTTTCGCAAGATGGCCGCGTTTGCGGCCGACGCAATCGTCTCCTTTTCCACGATGCCGCTAAAGCTCTCGTTTATCGCCGCGCTCGCGATCTCCGCCATAACTCTCGGTTACTTGGGAATTGCCACCATCCGGCATTTCGTGTGGGGCGCGCATCTGGAGCCCGGTTGGACAAGCCTGATCCTTTCCGTGGTGATCCTCGGCGCGAGCAACTTGATATCGATCGGCATCCTAGGCGAGTATGTCGGCCGCACCTATGAGCAGGTAAAGCAGCGGCCGCTTTATTTCATCCACGAAACGGCGGCTGATGAGGAAGTCTCTTCGACTACGACAGCGGCCAACCACTTGCAATGAAAATGATGTTACCGGACCCAGGGAATCCGCCGCAATCTGAGTTCGACGCCTATGCGGCGGATTACAGTGCGGGCATGGATGTCGGCTTGAAGCGTTGTCTTGGCAGCAGCGCCGAATCGTTCATCGAAGTCAAAGCCTCTTGGCTGCTGCGGTACCTGGAGCGCTTCCCCTTACGCGGCAATGCGGCCTCGCCGCGGTTGCTGGACTACGGTTGCGGCGCGGGCACGCTTCTGCACGTCTTAAGCAAAATGAAGTTTCCCGCGGCATTGTCCGGCTGCGACGTGTCCCAGGAGATGCTTAAGGAAGCCAGCAAACGATGGCCGCAGGGTGAGCCGACCAGATTCGAACTGATCGAAGGCCGCGCACCCTATGCGGACCGGTCTTTCGATCTGGTCGTCATAAGCGCCGTAATGCACCACGTCGAGATCCCGCAGCGAAACCAGGTTTATGCCGATGCCCTGCGACTGCTGAGTACTGGCGGTCGATTGATCGTCTTTGAGCACAACCCGTATAATCCGGTGACGCAGTGGGTCGTCCGCCATACGCCGATCGACCAGAACGCCATCATGCTGCGCCCCGGCGAGGTCGTGCGGGGGTTGAACGCGATCGGCAAGGTGGCCACGCGCACGGAATACCTCATGTTCTTTCCGCCCCGATTGACGCTGCTGAGGCCGTGCGAACGGCTCCTGGCTTGGTTTCCCTTGGGGGCACAGTACGCCGTGGCAGCCGAAAAGCTGGGAGAAAAAAGCTGATGCCCCAGTTCGCGAGCACGCCAATCGACTCCAACGGCAGCTCGCCGCTGGGCGCAGGGCCCTCGACGAGGCCGGACCCTGCGGCGAGGCCCCTCTGGTTTTGGCTTTTCTCGCTTTTGGTGGTTGCGGGAGTGATGGCGTCCTTCTATTCGCGCGGCGAAGGCTCGCGCATGCCGATCGTTGACGGGCTCGACAGCTACCTCCCGGCGCACGCCAAACTAGTCACCAGCGATGTCTTCCTGGGTCGGCTCGATTCCGTTTTTCAACCGATTTTGGGTGGAATCCCACGTAGCTGTTTGCCGAGCGAGACACGGCTTTTCCTGTGGCTTTATCGGTGCTTTAGCCCGTTTCAAGCCTGCGTGGCGATGGAGGCGATCCAACGCGTTGTGGCGCTCGTGGGGATGGTTCTGCTATTACGACGGCACGTACTGCCTCGGGCTCCGGCGGTATTGACCTTCGGCGCGTCGTTGTGCTTTGCCTTGTTACCGTTCTATGTACACGCCGACTTGAGCGTCGCCGGCCAACCACTTATTGCATATGCTCTGATTAATATCCGTGGCAGGGACATGTCGCTATGGAACTGGCTGATCGTCGCGTTGTTCCCGTTCACTTCGTCACTGCCATTTGTCGGATTTGCGTTCATTCCTCTCGTCGCGGCTTGGGTAGTTGCTGAACTGCTTCTAAAGCGGAAGTTTCCGGCCGGATTGGCCGTAGCGCTGATCGTCTTGACGGCCGGCTACGGGGCCTCGGAATATCGGCTTTTCGCGGAGCTTTTCGGCCGCGAGCGATTCGTATCGCATCGCACGGAGTTTGTCAGAGAGTCGGCAAGCCTCCGGCGCATAGCAGTTCGAACGGCAGAAAACCTGGTCGGGGGCGATGGTTATGTGCCGAGTGTCCAAAACTTTGTCATTGCACCGGCGGCGGTCCTGGCCCTGGCAATTGGATTGGTCTTATCGCGACGCGACGCGCGCGCGCAGAGCGAAATGAAAACGGCGAAAATGCGTCGCGGCATTCTTGCCGTCGCCCGTGGTTGCTCTTGCTGACCCTGTTGCTCACGTGCGTGGCGATTTCATGTTGGTGGGGGCTTTGTTCCTCCCGCATGTTTCTCTCACTGCTGGATGCGCCGGCAATGAAGCCGCTGAAGATGATCCAATTGCAAAGACTAAATTGGCTGCATCCGGCGCTTTGGGCACTGGTTTTCGCGGCGGCGCTTGCGACCATTTCCGCGGCGTTCAATTATGGCCGGGTTGCGGCCTTGGTGCTGGTCGCGATGCAGTTGGCAGTTTCCATCGGGGCGCAATACGACGAGCACCGACAGCAGCAACTGACATTCGCCGAATTCTTCTCGCCGGCTCTGTTTCGCGGCGTCCGCGATTACATCGGCGCCCCGCCAACACGCTACCGAGTGGCCAGCCTGGGACTTCATCCATCGATCGCGCTCTACAACGGCTTCGACACGGCTGATGGCTATTGGGTCAACTACCCTCTCGACTACAAACGCCGCTTTCGTCTTGCGATCGCCGGCGAATTAGCTAAGGATCCGAAACTGGCGGCGTACTTCGACGAATGGGGGTCACGGTGCTACCTTTTCAGCGCGGAGCTTGGAAACGAGTACCTTTGCACTAAATACGCGCCGAAACGCCGCGTCGAACATCTTAACGTAAGCACTGCGGCGTTGGCCAGGCTGGGCGCGCGCTATGTTCTTCAGCGCCGTGGAAGTCGGCAACGCGTCCGAACTCGGCTGGAAACTGGAAAGAACTTTCGCGCAGCCCGACTCTCCGTGGTTGATATACCTCTATGCGCTGCCGGTGGTCCCTTAATACCAGGCTATTACCGGAGTGGCGTGAATCGGCGTGCAGTCACGACACTTGAGCGGCCTCGGCAAGGCGCGTCCGCGCATCCTCCCATACGTCCGGTCGTTTCGTGCAAACGGCGTCAATCGCATAGGGCGCAACTCAGCGGCGAAGCGAGGAATCCAATCCAGCGGATGCCCCTGCAACTCGGGCGATACGATGCAGAGTTTGAATAGCCCTTGAAGTCGCGAGTAGGTTCGATCGTCCAAAGGCATGCGCGTGAAGCAGTCAATCCAAATCCATTCCACCTTGCCGGCCAAGGCCAGGGCCGATTCGATTGGCTCGTACTCGCTGAACCGCACGGCGATCCGCCGCTCGCCTTTTTCACTCAAGAGCCGGATCATGGGAAACGAGCTGTCGAGAAAGAAGAAGTCGCGCACGGTCCCGGCCCGCTCGATTTCCTCCAGCACGCGATGCTCGATGCGCTCGCACTTCACGTTCAAAATCATGGTGCCGTGGCGGTAAGCCTTCAGGTACTCGGCAAAGTCTTCGCCGTCGCCAAACGGATCGTGCCGCAGGATGAGGCGGTCGCCGCGATCGCGGAGATCGAGCTCGACTCCGCGCTCCGGCGGCACGCCTTTAAGCTGTTCGACCGTGTTGACGCGATGCTGGATGTATTCCATTCATTGGGCCTTTTCATCTTCGATCCGCAGCAACTCGCGCCGCGCGCGAATGCCGGCGTTGAAGGTCAAGAGCCTCATGCCGAGGAAGTTCAAGATCGTTGTCGTGCCCGTCGCGAACAGGAAGGCGGTTTCCATGGCTAACTTCGGCGAAAGCCTGCCCGATAACTCGTTCAGGAAGAATGAATTGATCGCCACGTTGACTCCCATAGTGATCGCGTAGAGGGCCAGAAAGACGACCGGCTCCGCCGCCGATTTCCGCGGCGATTGGAACGTCCAAAACTTGTTGCCGAAGAAGCCGAAGACCATACCAGTCACGTAGGAGATTCCCTTGGCTATTGGCACGTCGAGTCCCCCTTTCAGCATCTCGTAGGTTCCCCGATCGATTAGGACGCTCAGCACGCCGATGACAAGAAAGCGGCGGATGTGCCGGGCCGTCTCGCCTTGCGGTATCTCGGAACTAGCGGAGTTCGGCAAAATAACGCTCCCAAGCTTGAAAATCTTGCAGATCGGCGGGCGTGCCCCAGCCTATGTATTTATCGACCTCGAAAACTTCCGCCCGCCGGCCGTCGGCAACGAGCAGATTCGGCAACGTATCGAGATAGAACTCGCCGCGGACGCGGACGTTCTGAGCAACTATGCGGTCGATGTCGTCGATCATCTGCCCTGCTTTGCGGAAGCTGAAGCAGCCGCTGATGGCATGGTCTGCGATCGGGTTCGCCGAGATCGGCACCTTGCAAGATACGCGTACAACGCGCTGACCATCAACTTCCACCCAACCGTGATGCACCGGGTTCGCCAACACGCGGGTGTCGCCGCGATAGGTCCAGATCAGACAGTCGATATCCGGGTCAGCCATCGCCGCCAACAGGCTCTCGCGAGAATAAAGATGCGTGTTATCGCACGCGGCAACGATGACAGGCCAATCCGGGTTGAGATGCTCGGCGGCCAGCCGCACCGTGCAGGCCTGGCCTTGGGTCAATTCGCGGACCTCGACCACTTCGCAACCGGGCACGTGTTTCCGCAATTGCTCTAGCAACGGAAACTTTTCCAGGTGCTCGGTCCGGGCCAAAAATACGACTCGCTCGGCTGCTGGCAAGTCTTGCACGGCGCACACGACCATCGGCACGCCGGCCACCGGAATCAACGGCTTGGGAATTGTGTAGCCGCATTCCTGGAAGCGGCGGCCTTCGCCCGCCATCGGTACGACGATTTGCAAGGGCATGAATCACCTCGTGGAGCGGCAGTAGAAGCGTTGGAAAATCATGCGCTGGGCGTCTTCGTCAACTTCGACGAACCATCCGAACCGCCGCGTGGATACGATATAAATCGGCATGTTGTGAGGAATCTCCAATAGGTACCATAACGGTTTTGGGATGGCAAGACCCTTGCCCAGCAGACAACGGAGAACGACGTTGTGTGTGCAGACTGCGCTCGGTTCAGTCGGTTGGCCCCAGCGCTCCGCCGCAAAGTCCTCCAGCCGCTGAAGGACGGCGTCGGTATTCTCTCCTCCGCCGGGAAACGGCGGGTCTTCGCCGCGGGCCCACGCGAGAAACAGATCGGGATAGTCACGGCGCGCGGCGGCTACGGTCATTGCCTCGCACGCGCCGTAGTCGATCTCCACGAGTCGATTGTCACGCTCGATTTCGGTCGAGCAGCCGGCGGCCGATGATACGCGATCAATTGTCGCCACGGCGCGGCGCAATGGCGATGCGACCAGTTTGCTCGGCCGAGTATCTTTCAGCGCGGAGACCAAGCTTTCCATGTCGGTCGAGGAACAGTCCTCGACGGGCGGGTCGATCCGGCCTTGAAACCTCCGCGACTCGCCGCTTTCCTTGTTCAATTCCGTGGGCAAATGCCGGAACACCACATGCCGAGTCGCCTCGTCGTGGAAAGCGGCGGTGAACTGCGCATGAAACGTCCGCACGAAGGCGGTGATCTTTTCGGTCAAGTCGTCGAGATCGAGCGCAAAATCGCCTTCTGACTTGCGGCGCTTGAGATCGAGGAAGAGCGGTCCATGTGATGCCATGTCGGCGGCGAAGTGACGCGCGTAGCCGGTTAACAAAGCCTCACCTTCCGGAGATTCGTTGCGGCGTTCCACGAGCTTGAGGAAGTTCTGCATGAGAAACCGCATCACGTGGTAGGCGAACTCATGCAAGTCGCGCACGTTCATCGGCTGCTGCCGCTTGATCTCGAGATAGCCCCCCTCGCTGCCGGCTACGTCGAACGATAGCTCGCGGTACGTGATCGCCCTCTGCTGAAGGTCGCGAAGATAGTCCTCGATTCCCCGGCGGCGAGAAAAGAAATGCCGCGGTTGCAGGCCAAACACCGGAAATATGTCGCCCAGCGACGCGCACCGCCAGCGCGCGGACCGCTGCCAATCGAAGCACGTGAAAGGACTGCCGAGAACATGCTCGCGATGCGCCTCGGCCGTGTAGACCATGAGGTGCAAGACGGCCGTGCGCTCGTCGTTGAACTTCAGCGGACCAAGCGACATATTCAGCCGCGGCCCCAAACCGCGCCCGACCAGCACGGGAGCGAGTTCGGCTTGAAACGTCTCGCGCAGTTCCGCGAAGCGCGGGCCGTCCAGCCGATCGACCACGACGACCAGGTCGATGTCCGATACATCGCAGATTCCTCGGCCCTCGGCAAAGCTGCCGGTGAGCGTGGCCGAGAGGATATAGGGCAACCGGTCGGCGGCCCGCCACAAGGCGCCGGTCACTTCGGCGCGGAGGCTGTTTTCCTCCCGCTCGGCACTCCGCGCGTCATCGGTCACGGCGACCTCCCGCCATCAGGACCAGGGCATTGTGAATTGGGCTTTGCGCCCGCAAGACGCTGGAGCTGGAAACGACGATCGAGGCCGGAATGCGCGAGATGTTTTCCGTCGTGACCCCGCCGTCGAAAATCAATTCATAGTTGTACACTTGGGAAAGCTCTCGAAAGCGCTTCGCCGCGACGACCGCCGCCTCCATAATCACCTGCCCGGATCGGCCGGGCCGATCGATGCCCAAGACCGCGAGAAAATCGACATGCGGCAGGTAGGGCAGCAGTTGATGCATTCCGATCGTATGATGCCAGACGACACCCACCTTGCAGCCGCGTTCGCGGCAGAAGGCAATGTTGTCCATGACGTCTTCCTCGATGTCGACGTGGATCAATATCCAATCGCAATACTCGGCCGTCTGCTCGATCCACTGCCGCGGCCGCTTCGACATGATGTGCAGGCAAAGCGGATGCCAGTGGTAGAGGTCGCGGACCAGGGCGATCGTCAGAATATCGACCGGGGCCGCCTCGGGATCGAACGTCTCGTCCAGCAGATCGACGTGGATGTGGTCGCACTGCTCGCCGACTTTGCGGTAGAACTGGCTGATCTCGCCGATCTCGTTGGTGTACATCGCCAGTCCCAGGCTCCGCGGCGCGTGGCGGAACGTGAACCGCCGGTGCAGCGTATAGGCGAGCACGAACAGGCAGCCGGACGTGAGGAAGCGCGATGCCGGGTAATTGTTCCAGTGCAATGCTTGCAGGTATTGCGCCGCATACTTGTTCAATGAATAGCTGATCGTGGAGATTAGCGCAAAGAGAAGGAACGTCCGATAGAAATAGCGCCGCGAGACGTGGAAATTGAATTTTGCGTTCATCACGAAGGCGAACACCATGCCGATCGCGAAGGCCACGAGCGAGAGCGCCGCTTCCTGCCAGGAGTCCCGCCAAGAGCTCGGCATCAAGTAGCGGTTTACGAGGAGCACGAGGGACACTTCCAACGCGATGGAAGCAAAGCCGATGGCGATGAAGCCGATCAGATAGCGGCAGCGCCACGCCAGGCGAGTGGCGGCTCGGCGTAGGCGCAAAGCGAGCGGCATGTCCGCCGCCGCTTCCGCCGCGGCGCGCCTTTGCGAAATCGCACGGCGACGAGGGTCAACGATCATGGTTTTCCTCGCTCCGACATGCCGAGCGCCCAACAGTCGATGAGCACCGGCTTTTCCGCCTCCAAGCGGTAGAGCGTCATCCAAGGCAACTGAAACGGCCCCGCTGGCTGTATTCCGGCGAAGTCCGGCCAGACTGCCGCCCAAGCTTTTCGCTGGATGGACGCGATGCTGACGTGCGGATGCCAGATCGGTCCGACAAACGGAAAGCCAAAGGACTCAATGTTCGACCGTTCCACGTCCGGCAGCCGCTGCCAGGCCGCGTCGTACCGCGCGCGAGTGCGATCCCGGTCCCGCAACCCGGCAAGCGCTTGCACGGCCTCCTGCTGCACGCATCGTAATGCATCGCGGCTGGCGGGCGTCAAGTCGCAGACGAGCGTGTTGCGGTCGGTGAGCACGTCGGCCTCGAAGACGTGCAACCCCGAAATCTCCAGCGGCGGCAAGCGGATATCGCCCGCCAGCTTGCGGACGACAGGCGCCAAATCGCAGCTTCGTGGAAAGATTGCCAGGTAAAGCGTGAGATGCGGCGGATCGTCGAGGTATAGCTGTGGTCCCACTACTTCGCGGACCTTGCGCTTCCAGCCGTTTATCTTCTCCCGGCTGGCGTCATTCGGCTCCAGGGCCACGAAATAGGGCGAATAATCATTCATGACGCGCGGGCGTATCCCAAACGAAACATATATCGAATGCTGCGGAGAATCGTCCGCGTCTTGGATCGCCACGTGGCGGCCCAGTTGCTCTGGCCGTGCTGCCGCGGCGGGAAGTCGAACGTCGATCGTAGCCGTCCGCCAGCCGTTTCGTCGCGCCTGGTAGAGCACATACACGTCGAAATTAAAATCCACTGGTGGTTGTGCGAGGTGCTCCAACAGCCGAGCGTTAAAGACCTTAGGTTGGGCGTTGATTTCCGTCAGCCACGTTCGCAAAAAAAACAGTGCAACGATTTCCATCCCGCGGCTGATCAGGCGATCGCTCACTCGCCGGCCCTTCCGCCGGCCTTTGACGATCAGCTTTTTTGCGTCCGGCGCTTGTCGGTATGCCTCATAAGCTCGAAACACATCTTTCGGATCGGTCTGCATATCGGCGTGCGACCAGGCAAGCACGTCGCCGCGCGCCGCCCTCAGGCCCGTGAAGATGCCGTCTCCATAACCGCGGTTGACTGCAATCGGAACGCATCGGGCAAAAGGATAGTTGGGCAATAGCTCGGCGAGCACCTCGCGCGTATTGTCCTTGGAGCCGTTGTCGACCAGGATCAACTCATAAGGCACGTCGGGACCGACTTCCGCAAAGCGGCGAAGTATCTGGGCAAGCCCCGGCGATTCGTTGTAGCACGGGAGAACCACGCTAAGTGTCGGCTCTGCCATGAACGATGATCTTGGCTTGATGACGAGAAGGTAAGCTGTTCATTTTAGTACACGTGCGTAAAATCGTCAACTTTGTGCTATAATTGCCGAAATATCCGCCACTGGGAGGGATTCGTATGTTACGCGCGTTACGCGGTTTCCTCGCGTCCCTCGAGGATCGGTTTTATCGGTTGTTCGTCGCCGAATCGCCGCGTGCTTACTGGGCCGGCACTTCCCAAGGAACGGTTCTGCAGGTGAAGTTACATCTTCAGCCATGCCTTGCCATTGCCAATTGCCGCCGAGCGCGGATAATGTAATTGGGTGAGGGCGAAGGAGAAGGTCTATGAGGCGGTTTCTCGTTTTGAGTGGCGCTTGGGGTGGTATCTTGGCATGGGGGGCGTTCTGCGTCGCGGCGGACACGAAGCGTCAGGGGCCCCAGCCGGCGGCAAATCCGAGTCCAGCATCCGGCGGGTCGCGGTTTGTGCCGCCTCCCGCCGCCAGTACGAACAGCAGTTCCGCCAGCCGTCAGGCCGATGCTGTCCGCGCCGCCCAAGCCGCTCAGGCGGCAAAGGTGTCTGCCGGCTTTGGGGCTCCGGCCCAGATGCGGCCGCTCGGCTCCCAGCCCCCCATTGTCCAGCCGGTCGCGCCTGTCCGCGATAGGCCATCGCCCAATACTTACGGCAATTATCCATATAGTAATCCTTATCGGGGTTACGGCTACTACGGGTCATACGGCTATCCGTATGTGCCTTACGGCACTAGTCCTTACGTTTTGGGCTACGACCCCTACAGCGGCCAAGCCTATCTCTACCCGGGCGGTTACAGCGGCGGTTACAATCCTTATGGATACTCGCCCTATGGCTATGGATATTCAAATCCGTACTACGGCAAACCGTATCTCGGCTATGGTTATCCCGGCGCGGTGTTCGCCAATCCGGGCCAGCTTTTTGGACTCGGGCCTATCCAACAGTTGATGGGCGTCGATCCGGGCTTCAACCAGCAGGCAAACGTCGGGCCGGCCGCCAACTTCAATCAGAATGCCGGTGCCAATGCCAATAATAATAACGCAAATCCGGGCTTTGCCGGCGGGAACCGGCCGGGTGGAAACGCCGCGGCCAATGTGCCCGCAGCGCCGCGGCCCCAGAAGGCGGCGGTGGGGACGAAAGCGACCGAATTGGCCTGGAAATTCATCACCTTCGGCGATGCCCGCTTCGGCGATCTAAAGTACAACGAGGCCCTCGATCGCTACCGCCGCGCCGCCCGCGAGGCCCCGAACCTCGGTGACGCCTGGTTCCGCGAAGGGTTCGCCTTGGCGGCGATGGGCAAGTACGACCAGGCAGCCAAGGCGATGCGCCGCGGCCTTGAGGAAAAGCCCGACTGGGCGGATGCAAATTTCCGCCTCGACGAAGTTTACGGGGACAACGCGGCCGACAAGAAGGCCCAGGTCGACGGCATGGTCAAGCAGGCCGAGGCCGAGCCGACCAACGGCGACCTGGCGCTAGTCGTCGGCATCCATCTCTACTGCGACGGCAAAGTCGATCAGGCCGCGCCCTTCTTCCGCCGCGCGGCGCAGATCCAGGGCAACGACGCCAACGTCAAGCCGTTTTTGCCGAAGTAGGGCGGTAACGTAGTATGCCGTCTACGGCAAAAAGGGTGGGACCAGATCGCGACATCAAAGCCCGACTGCGCAAGCGAGGCTTGTATTCGGCGTCGGCCTCGCTTGCGCGTCGGGCTTCGATAGCCCACAGACGTAGGGTGGCGTCAAGCGCAGCGAAGACCCACCAAATTGATCTACGGTTGACCCGCCTTATCGCGGAATAGCATCAGCGCAAGCAGATAAAGGTCGTTCTTCCATACCGGCCATTCGTGCTTGCCGGAATCCACATGCCAAACGTGCGGCACCTTCTTCTCTTCCAACGACGTATGGAACGCCTTGCTGCTATTCATGAGCCCGTCCGCATCGCCGCAGGAGAGCCACAACAGCCGCAAGCCCTTTCCGTCGGCCGGCACCAAGCTGCCGCCGCCGAATATCGCGGACGAGAACCCGCCGACCCAAGCAAACGTGTCGAGATGTTTCAAGCCGATATTTAGGGCCTGCCCGCCGCCCATCGAGAGCCCGGCGATCGCGCGGTTCTCCGGCCCGCTCTTCACCGGATATTGCGTCTCGACATAGGGAATGACGTTTTTCAGCAGATCGGCCTCGAACGCGCTATTGCGTCCCCTGCCCCGCGGCCGGCCCGGTTGTCCGCTGGGCTGCGGGGCCGGGGTTGCTTGCGGCGCGGCTTCCCCAGCCGGTGCGGGCGGCCGGGCGAAACCATTCGGCATGACGACGATCATCGGCACGAGTTTCTTTTCGGCATACAGGTTATCGAGAATCTCGGCCGCCGCGCCCTTCCGCGTCCAGCCGGTCTCGTCGTCGCCCGCGCCGTGAAGCAGATAGAGCACCGGGTATTTCGCATCCTTCGAGTAGCCGGGCGGCGTATAGATCACCATTTTCCGCTTGCCGCCGGTAGCTTTGGAGTCGTATTCCACCGTTGCGAGGTTGCCGCGTTCAATGTTCTCGCGGCGGATGTCGAAGCCGCGCGGAGCGGCCGACAGCGGCATCGTTTGCGATTCCCCGGCGGCCCACACGAGAGCAGGCGCCAACATAAGACCACACGCCATTAGGATCGTTTTCATGAGTTACTCCTTAGGATTGTTCTGAGAATTACGCCACACCATTCACGGCACGCGGATCGAGAGGTCGTCGCAGTCTTCGCCTTCCTTGCGGTCGTTGTAATCCCGCCCGCCGTCGTCCTTCCCATTGATGCCGACGCTATAAATCAAGTAGCCCGTTCCCTGCGGCTTATAATGCGGCGGGCCGTCTTTGGCGAAGACATCGCCGGGCACTTTTGCGATATATTCTGGCACCAGGTCTCTCAATTGCTTCGGATACGCGCTGTGGTCGGCGCGGTAGGCCGCCAATGCGAAGCCAAGTTTCGTAACTTCAAATTGCATTGCCCCGCGGTCCTCGGCATTGGCAGCGGCCGAGAGCGCGGGCGAGAACATGCTTACGAACACGTTTCCGATCCGTTGCGAAACCGCCTGGCGCGGGGTCTTCGTCAATAGCGCAAGGGCCAACGATTTCGGATCCTTGGTGTCGACCGTCAACTCCTTTATATCCCTGTCGAACTTATTGAGTTCTTCCCGTTTTTTGCTCCGGGTCGGTATGCGACAGGCCGCAACCAGACGGTCGTACCAGGAGTTGCCCATACGCAGAATCAGGTCCCAATCGATTGCCGTACCCGTCGCGTCGTCCATCAACAATTCGGTCAGCGTCTTCGATTTGCCTCCACCGGCAAGCGGGTTGCCCATCAGCACGGTTATTGAGCTTATGCCGTTGCGAACGACTGAGGCCATGCAGTCGAGAAACATGTACCTTTCGGTCAGGTCGAATCTTTCCGACATTTTGGGCATCGGCGGGAGCTTGGCCAGGTCCTTCCGCATCTTGGCGATCTGGTCGGAACGTAATGCGGGCGATTGCAGTATGGCTTGATCGCCCTCGCCGGCGATGCCATCCATCGCGATCGCCACCAGCACCTCTACTAACGTTGGGCCTTGACCGACCAGCCGGGCGAGGCGGTGGCAGGCCACGAGATCCTCCCAGGCTTCGTCGATCTTGCCTTCCTTCACCCTCAGATTAGCCCGCGAAACGAGGGCCCTCGCCTGCTCCCGATACACGTTTAGTTGCGGCAGCAAGACGGCGACAAGGCCTTCGTCGGTCCCGCTGCAAAGGAGAGGATCGTATCGGCGCGGCCTTTTCGATGCCTCGATGAGCAGAGCGAGCGGCATTTCGTTATCAGCCAGCCAGCCGGCAAGCGCAGGGAACTCCTGGCTCGACCATGGCCGTTTCGCCGCATTCAACTGGTCATAGCTCGTATCGTGGCCATCCGCCGCGGGTTTCGGCGCTCGAGGATCATTGGCGTCCTTCAGTCGCTGCACGTAATCACCGAACGGGATGAAGTAATCGCCCTTTTGCGGCAATGGCTTCATGTCCAACATCTTGAAGTAGCGGTCGCGCATGTCGGGATTGATCTCGCCCGGCCCCATCGCCCGCCAGAACAGCACGGCGGCGTTGTTCTCCGGAGTCACGCCCTTCTTGCACCGCTCGTTCAGCGCGGCGACGTAATCGACGTAGCCATCCTTCCGCAACGGCCCGGTGATGTACGTCGTTTCCTTGGAGATCGTGACGAGAACGCGCGGTTTTCGTGGCGTCATGCCGGTTTTGCCGACGTCCCCTTGCTTAAGGTGCTTATCAAAAAACTCCTCGATCATCTTACGGCTCTCCGGCGTATTAAAACCCGGGCCGCCGTGGCCGTTGTCCTTGATGACCTGGAGTTTGACTTCGACGCCGGCCTTCGCGAGCGCCTCGGCGAGGGCTTCGCTCTGCTTCAGCGGCACGAGGGGGTCTTTTTCGCCGTGCATGATGAGAAACGGCGCGGAGTCCTTGCTCGCATAGAACAGCGGGCTCGCCTTCTTGGCGTTTTCGAGATTGTCCTTGACCGGGCCGCCGACGAGCTTAGCCACCGGCGAGTCCGGCCTGTCTCCCTTGCCGTCGATGCAGACTAAATCCGTCGGGCCGAACCAATCGACGACGCATTGGACGCGGCTGGACTGCTTCGCGTTGCCTCCCTTGCCCTCCAGCTCCTTCACGCCGCCGGTCGTGCCGAGCATGGCGACTAAGTGCCCGCCGGCCGACTCGCCCCAGACGCCGATGCGGTCCGGATCGAGATAGTGCTTGGCAGCGTTGGCCCGCAGCCAGCGGATGGCCGCATTGCAGTCCTCGATCTGGGCGGGAAATACGGCATGTTGGCTGAGGCGATAGTTGATGCTGGCCACTGCGTAGCCCTTGCCGACCAGCCAGACGGCCGGACAGCCGTCTTTGCTGCCGGCCGACCACGCCCCGCCGTGGATCCAGACGACGACAGGCAGCGGCGCACGGGCGGTTTCCGGGACCTTTTCCGGCAGATAGAGATCGAGCTTATTCCGCGGGTGCCCATTTTCAACGTAGGCGAGATCGCGCAGGAGTTTGACGCCTTGCGGCGCGGGCCGCGGTTGCGCTTGGGCGGAACTTATCAGAACCAGCGCTGCCAAGGCGATCGTGCAGATGTTCGGCGATTTCATTTTCGGCCTCATCGAGAAAAATACCGGGCGATTGGCATTCCGCAAGTGCATTTCAGTCAGAATACAGCGCGTGGAAACGGAAATCCAGAGGTACGTTGGGCTAATCAAAGCCCGACGTGCAAGCGAGGCCGGCGGCATATACAAGCCTCGCTTGCGCGTCGGACTTTGATGTCGCGAACTGGTCCCACCGTTTTGCCATAGACGGCGTACTACATTAAAGAAACCGGCCGCCACGGCCCGCCCGCGCTCGCATGGCCCCAAGCTCGAAGGGTCACGCGAAGCGTTCGTGCCGCGGCAGCCGGTCAAAAAGTCAATCGGCCGTTCGCAGGCTTGTTATTTTCTCCGCCGCCACAGTAGCAGGCCGGCGGCAACCGCCGCCAGCAAGGCCAGCATGCTCGGTTCCGGCACGGGCGAGACGGCGCCGGCCGCTAGGGCCGCTATCGGCGCCGAGGGCACGGGCGGGGCGAAGATCGTCCCGAACGCTGCCAACGAGGAGGCCGAGCCGACGGACAATGCCGTGTTGTCTTGGATGCCGCCGGGCGAGGTCACGATCAGCGTTCCTCCCAGCACGTCGGTGCCGCCGGGATAGGAGTTGTTCCCGGTGAGCGTCAACGTGCCGCTGCCAAGCGTGGCCAGGCCGATCGTGCCGCCGATGCTGCCGCCGTAGGTCGCACCTGCGCCGGGGGCGTTGCTCGCGTCGATGCCAAGGATCGCGCCGGTGGTCCAGTTGACAGGCGAGCCCTGCCCGCCGATCCCGGCAACGAGGCCGCCAACCGATCCGGCGCCCGAGGTGCCGGTGGAGAACTCGCCGGTACCGCCGACATTGACCGCCAGGATCGCCCCGCTGGCAACGGCGACCGTGCCCGAGGATGGCATTGCCAAAGTCTTGGCGAACTGCAGGATGCCGGCGTTGACATTCGAGCCGCCGGTATACGTGTTCCCGGTGTTGGATATGGTCCACGCGCCGCTGCCGAGCTTGGTAAATGAGAGTCCGCCGGTCGCGGAACCATTAAGAACCGCACCGCTAATCAGGCCATTTCCGCTGCCCAGCAGGCTGACGTTCCGCGTCCCGCCGGCGGCGCTGGTAATGGCAGTGCCGGCGGACATCGTCAAGAGGCCGGCGTCGGACTGGAGCCAGTAATTGGTGCCACCCGCCTGCAAAGTCATCGTGCCGGTCAGCGCGTTTTGACCGCTGATATTTTCGATTGCCACAGTCAGGTCCGGATCGGTTGGAGTGCCGCGGCCGGACAGACTTATCGGATTGGACTGCGTCGTAGTGCCGGCAAGTTCCAGCCGCCCTCGCGTGGAGTTGCCGACAAAATCGAAGACGATCGAACCTGTGCCGAACGCTTGCGATGCCGTCGCCCGAACTACGGCGATGCCCTGATTGACGGCGATGTTCGTGGTGCCGCTGTAATTGTTGCTATTGGCCAGGACCAGCGTGCCGGGCCCCGTAACGGTCAGTCCGCCCGAGTTGGAACTGGCGAGATTGCCGTTCATTTGCAGCGTGCCCGCGGTGATGTTGAAATTCATGAGGCTCGCGCCGCTATTGACGACCGGGCTGGACAGCACGGCAGCGCCGGTGGCCGAGTATTGCAGCGTGCCGCCTTGGAACGTGATGTTTCCGCCGCCGAAGAGGGCCGAACTGCTCGCCAGGTTCACTACGCCGGCCGACAAGGTCGTCAGGCCCGTATAGGTGTTGGAGCCAGTCAACACCGTGGTCCCAGCGCCGATCTTCGTGAGCGTGCCCGGGCCGCTGATGTTTCCGGCGTAGGTCGTCGTATCGGCATGGTTGAATAGCAATGCCGTGTTGTCGACGATCGACGTGCTGCCGACCAATTCGCCCGATCCGCCGTTGCCGATGGAGAGCGTTCCGGCGTTAATGAGGATCGTGCCGCTATAATTGGATCCGGCGAACGTCAGAACGTTTGTGCCGATTTTGTTCAAGGCGCCTGCGCCGCTGACGGCATTGTCGAACTCCGTCGCAGTGGGCTGATTGAAGGCCAGCACGCTGTTGTTCACAATGCTGCCATTAATGCTTCCGCCGGTGACGCCGTTGCCGAGTTGCAGCGTGCCGCTGTTGATCGTCGTTCCGCCGGTGTATTGACTCGCGGCGATGAGGATCTCTCGGCCGCTTCCGCCCATCTCGACGGCCCCCGTGCCGCTAATGACGGCCGCAAGGGTCGCCGACGCGGACGGATTGAAGGCCAGCATGCTGCTGTCGAATACGCTGCCGACGACGCTGCCGCTGGCCGTGCCGTTGCCGAGCTGAAGCGTGCCGCCGTTGATGAATGTGCCGCCGGTGTAGGAGTTTGTCTCGGCCAGCACAACCAGTCCAGACGTGCCCGCCACAGTTAGCGACGTTGATTGCGAGGCCGAGTAGTCGGCGATGCCGAAAGCGCCGCTGATTGTATACGCGAGCGAATTGTTGTTAAACGTCACGCTGCCGGGCTGCACATTGGCGGCGCTGATTTGCACCGCGCCGGTGTGTGCCGTATCGTTGAACTCCACGCTGTCGCCCGTAAGGAAGTCGGTGGCGCCGCCGGAGATCGCCAGTTTCCAGTTCTTGGGATTGGCGATTGCCGCCGTGCTCCATGTGCTGCTGGCGGAACCGGTCCAAACCGGGTGATCGATGGAAGTGACGTTGTAGTCGATGACGCCCATCGTGGAGAAGTCCAAGTGCGCGTTGGTCCGCGGCGGCAACGAGCCGAGGATAAACGCGGCGCTGCCCGTGCCGATGAGCGACCCGGAGTAGTCGATCAAGGGATACGTGCTGATCGCGGCCGCGCCGTTGACGCCGACATTGATCGTCACGTTGTGGACCCCGCTTACCGCGTTGATGTCGCCCAGGACATTGATGAGGGCCGGGTTCGTGCCGATCGTCGCGTTGACGATCGAAGTATCGGTTGATGCCGTTCCGAACGTGAGACCGTTGACGGTCAACGTCCCGCTGTTAAGATAACCGGCGGTGAGAATGCCGCCGTTGCCGACGGTCAGCGGCGCGGCTACCGTGCCGCTGCCGGAAAGGGAAGCGCCGCTATTGATCTGGGCGGAAGAGGCGGCAAAGCTGCCGTTTACCACCAAGCCCGCGCCGCTCACGGCCAGCGAACCGCTAATGCTGCTGGCGCCGGTCAGAGTCAGCGGCGCGGTGCTGAGGGGGCCAAGGACGAAATTCCCCCCGCCGCCAATCATGCCGGGAAAGACCCCGGCCGTCGTTTGGTTGACGGTGAAGTCGTAGGGGTACGCGGTGTAGATCGACGACGTGTTCGTGCCGACGCTGGCCGTATTCAGCACGCCGCTGAGCGAGCCGACGGTCGTGCTGGCGGTCGATGTCAAGGTGAGCGATACGGACGTTGCGGCGCCGGTGTTCAAGTTGCTCACGATCAGCGGCGCCGTGGTCGATCCGAGCTGGCCGTTGATCGTCAGCGCGCCGCCGAGAACCGAGGTCGTGCCGCCATAGGTATTCGCGCCGCCAAGCGTCAGCGAGCCGGTGCTGGCAGCGGATAAAGTAAAGTTGCCGCCGCCGGCGATAACGCCGTCGAACTCGCTGGTCGCCAACTGGTTGACGATGAAACTGGTGCCCGCGTTACCGGTGTTGATCGTGGCCGAATTGCCGTCGAAGGGATCGTTAACCACGCCGCTCAGCGACCCGACCGTCGTAGACGCGGTCTTCGCCAGGTTCAGCACGACGGCCGGATTGGCGCCGAAACTCGGGCTGGTGACGGTCAGCGCGGCCGGCGAACCGATCGGATTCAGATAGGTGAGCGTGCCGCCGTTGACGGTCGTCGTTCCGGTATACGAATTGGTGCCCGTGATCGTCCATGAGCTTGCGTTGGATTTTACGATGTTGATCGTACCCGTCGGCTGCAAGACGTTGCCGATGGTATTTCCGATCGACGTGCCGTCCAAGTCCGCGGTGTGAAGCTGGGCGTTGTTGGAGCTGTCGAGTGTACCGGTGGTGATGACGACGCCAACAGGATTCAAAATGGTCGTTTGAGTCGAGCCGGCGGTGAAGTCGATCCGGTTTGCCGCGAGCGTGCCGCCGCTGGTCACGTTGGGACCCGCTTGCACGGCAAGCGCGCCGCCGCCCAATTGCACCGTGGCCAGATTCTGAGTGATGCCCGTGCCAAGTGTCGCGCGATCGACGAGGATCGTGGCATTGAAGGTTGTGTTCGTGTTGAAATTGAACGGCTGCACGCTGGTATCGGTGGCGAGATCGACCGTGGTGTTGCCGTTGCTGGTGGATACTCCCAACACGGGCAACGCGGCCGTGTTCGCGAGCACGAGAGTTCCCGCGCTTGCGAGAGCCTGGGCGGTGAAACTGTTCGAGCCGCTGAGCACCAATAGCCCCGGCCCGCTCTTGTTCAGCGTCCCCGTCAGGTTGCTGGAAATCGACACGGTTCCGGCGCTCGGCACGGTCACGGCGGAGGAGCCGGACACTACCGATGAGAAATTGACCAGCCCGGTCGAGTCGCCATTGAAGGTCAACGCACCGGCACCGGTGATCGTCCCCGTGACTCCCAGTGTATTGTTGTTGCTGGCCGAGAGGGCCAATGTACCCGAATTGCTGACGTTGGGAGTAAAGTTAAAACTCGAGTTGACGGCGGCGACCGCGAGCGTGCCCGCCGGCGCGGTGGAAACTGCGCTGCTAAGCGGCAGGTTCGCGCCGAGCTGTAGCCGGCCGCCGGTGACCGATGTGGCGCCGTGGTAGTTCGTCGTGCCGCCGCTGAGATCCAAAGTGCCGGTGGTGACCGTCAAGCCGAGCGTTCCGCCGCCGGGGGCCGTATCGGCGATCGTGCCGGTGTATTGCGAGGCCGCCGTGCCGCCGGTGTAGGTGAGCACCGAATTGCCGCTGCTGGACGTAATGAGCTGCGATCCGAATCCGCTAACGCTGCCGATTTGCTGGTTGAAGCCGGCAAGATTCAACGTGCCGGAACTGAACGACAGCGCCGTGCTGAGCGGCAGAGCGTTATTCGCGCCCAAGGTGATGACGCCCCCTTGAAGTTGCGTGCCGCCGGTGTAGTCGTTCGTATTGGCGACGACCAGGGCGGCGCCGCTCTGCACGGTTAGCGCAGTGACGCCGGTGATCTTGCCGGTGCCGCTGAAGGTGTAACTCCCGCCCGCCACGTTGAGCGTCGCGGGCGCCACAGCGCCGTTGATTGTCACAATCCCCGAGCCGCTGACAACCGGCGGCCCGGCGCTGGCGGCGGCAAATGTCACATTGTCGCCGTTGACGAACTTATCGTTGGAATTGCTGTTGAAATTGAACCAACTGGTGGTGCTGCTGGAAGTGTCCCACGAGGCGCCATTGCTGCCGACCCAAGTCAAATTGCCCGCGACGCCGACGATGTCCAAATCGATCTGGCTCGAGCCGGTGTTGTTGACGAATTGTGCGAACTGCCGGTTGTTGAGCACGCCGGTATTAGAGAGCTTGAACGAACTGGCAGTAAAGCCGCTGAGGCTGCCGTAGTTGAACAGCGCGTAAACGCTGGTGCCGCTGGTCTGAAAGGCTCCGCCGTTGTCGACGACGTTGACGAAAACGGGCGTAGTGCCGGCCAACGAAAGACTGCCGCTCACCGTCACCAGGTCATTGAAACCGCTGCCGGTATTTGTATTGGTGCCGGAGAGGTCGAAGTAGGCAATGCCGCCGCCGTTGACCGTCAAGTCGGGCACGGTCAAGGTTCCGATTCCGCCAGTGGTCGCATTGCTGCCTGGCGCCAAGTTGGCGCTGGCGGCCAGCGTCACGGTTCCACCGTTGGTAATCGATCCAGAGCCGCCAAGGGTCGCGCCGGCGGCGATATTATAAGTGCCGCCGCCCGTCGGGTTGCCGTTAATGACCAGTGCGCCGGCGCTGACGGTCGTAGAGCCGGTGTACGTATTCGCGCCGGTAAGCGTTGTAGCGCCGGAGCCTTGGAACGTCAATCCGCCGCCGGCATTGGCAATCAGAGAAACGGTCCCCAATGCGGCTCCCGAGCCGCCGCCAGTCAGCGATGCCGTCGCAATGGAATATCCGGTTCCGGGATTGGTAATCACAATTCCGGTGACCTCGCCCGTGGCCGGATTGATAGTTGCGTAACCCGTGGCGCCAGTACCGTCGCCGGTGATGGTGACTTGCGGCGGGACGCTGTAGCCCGAGCCGGGCGAGGAGATTTGCACCGCCGTAACACCGCTGCCGGTGGGCGACATGAGAGCCTGCGCAATGCTGATTGCCTGGCCGTTATTGTCGATCGTGCCGCCGCTAGAGTTAACGTAGGCCGCGCTTAAACCACTCATGTAGTTCGTGCTGGCCGTACTGCCCGCCTTGAGCGTCCCGCCGTTGAAATTGACTGTCGCGTTCGTAGTCCCCACGAAAGCTCTCGCTTGAAACGTGCCGCCGTTCAAGTTCAAGTAGTCGACGTTTGACGCGTTGCCGCTCTGGTTAAGATTGACATTTACGCCGGGCGAGAGGAATTGCGCGTTCCCACTAAGTGTTACCGTGGCATTCTGTGAGGTGCCCCAGTTGGCAACGAATCCAGTTCCGCCATTGATGAAACTCACCGTTCCGCCGGAGAAATTCACGACGCTCGTTTCGCCGGCGCCTCCTCGATTGGGCAGAAACCACGAAGACCCCACGGTAGGCAGGTTAATCAGGCCTCCGCTCATATCCAACTGGCCGAAGGTTCCGGCGCCGCCGCCCGAGCCGCCGACATCGATTTCCCCGGCCACCTTAAGCGTGCCAGCGGAGAGATTGTAATAGCCCATCGCGCCCGCGGCGCTGCCGATCTGAAAACCGCCCAACGCGGTGTTGGTGGGTGCCACCGAGGTCGTGCCAGACTGGTACATCGCGCCCTGTACACCGCTGGTATTGCCTACGATGATCGTGTTCGGCGTAATGGTCATGTTGCCGGAAAACTGGCCCGAATTGACCACACTCAGGACGCCGCCGACAACGGAGAGCGTGCCGCTGCCAACCCCGGTCACATTAATGCCAAAGGAACTGCTGTCGGACAGTATCGTGTTCCCTTGACTGACCGAAAGACTGAGAATACCGGGATTGTCCGAGTGAATATTGGTATTGAGGTTCCATGTTCCCGTGCCGGCGGTGACCAGCACGGTATTGATTTGACCGCTCATGTTGAAAACCGCGTCGGGATTAATCGTTGCCGCGTTGGCGGAATTGTTGACAAAGAACGAACTGCCCGCGGCTCCCGTGAAACTATTCAGGTTAACGTGAAACCCGCGCGCCAGCGCGCTTCCAAGCGTAAAAGCGCCGGCCCCGGGGTCAATGGTGACGCCGCCAAGGCGTATAGCCGTGTTTGCCGTTGTGGACGTAGAAATCGCGTCGAGTGTCACCGCCGACGTTTGCGAAGAGTTCAAATAGATCACTGCGCCTGGCGAAGCGCCGAACGTCGGGTTAGCGCTAAACGAAAGCGAAAGAGCCCCGCCCACGCCGCCGTTCCATTCCGCGATGCCCGAACTTCCGCCGGTCGGGGCCGGCACGCCGCCGCTCCAGTTGGCGGCAATATCGAGGTCGCCGCCATTCGCGCCGGTCCAAGTGTAAGTCGCCGCCTGGGCGGACGAACTGGCGGCGGCAAGAACTGCCAACAATGCCATCGCCGATACGAGTTTCCGATGCGGGGATCTGATGTTCAGCGACCCGGGTTTCGAGACATTCGTCGACATTTTATTACTAGCTCCAAGGATGTGGATTCAGCTTGCCTACGGCCTCAAGGGTCCCCAGACAAATTGCTCGCAGCGGCGGTTTGCTTTCCCCGAAAACCAGCAAACCTGTACCCAAGACTGAAATTCGCGGACAACGTCTATTTTATCCGGGGGGCAACTGCGTCCGCAAGCAATTTTGCGCAAAAAGCGGTTGATTTTGCGCAATGCCAGTTCGCTAACTCCACCGCTTGAGCCTATTAGCCCTCTTGCCTGTCAAATGGACCGCACTCTTCGACGGTATTCGCTCGGGTTGAGATTCAAGAAACGCTGAAAAAGCACGCTCAAATAGCTTGCCCCGTTGTAGCCCGAAGCCAGCGCGACCTTTTCCATCGGCCAGTCGGTCTCAGTCAGCAGACGCTTGGCCGTTTCCAGGTGGACGCGCTGGATTTCGTCGTTGAGCGATCGACCCAGCGCCGAACGAAAGCGGATTTCCAGCATCCGCCGCGACAGCCCGACCGCCTCGGCCACTTCGTGCACGCGGACCGGCTGGCCGCTGTGGTCGCGGATAAAGCGTATCGCCGTGGCCACGTCGGCGTCGTCCACGGCCACGATGTTGGTCGAGTGGCGGTTGACGATATAGAGGGCGTCAACCACGATCCGTTGCGACGTCGAGACTCGCCCGGACATCAGCTTATCCAGCAGTTCCGCGGCCTCGAACCCGCCGCGTTCCGCGTTCAAGGCCACGCTGGAGAGCGGCGGCGACGACAGATCGCAAAGCAATGAATCGTTATCGACGCCGATTACCGCGATTTCTTCCGGCACTTCGATCTGCCCCGCCCGGCAGGCCTCCAGCACCTCGCGGCCGCGATCGTCGTTGCAGGCCATCAAGCCAATCGGCTTGGGCAACGCCCGCAGCCATTGGGCAATCGCCTCCTGCTCGACGGCCCAATGCAGCTTTCGCTTTCGCCCCGTCGCGCGGAAGGCCTGCGGGGCAAAGCCGGCGGCCGCGATTCGCTCGCAGAATGCCTTTTCGCGCCGATCTGACCAGACTTGGCCGGGTGTTCCCACAAAGGCGTAGTGCTTGAACCCCTTGGACAAAAGGTGCTCCGCTGCCATCTTCGCCGCGGCGTGCGAATCGGTGACCAACTCGCTGAAGCCGTGAAACGATCCGTCCGAATTCGATCGATCCTCGGGCATATCTAAGGCGATGGTCGGGAGCCCCGTCGCCGCGATCGCCCGCGCAAGCTGGGGGCTCATAATTCGCGCGATAATGCCCGTCCCGTCCCAGCGTTTCATTTCCGGCAGGGCCTGCTCGAAATCGCCGGGCGTCACGTAGAACGACCACTGCCCGTGATGATTGGCGTAGTCGACGATCCCCCGCAGCACCTGCCGCCCATAGCCGCGGGCCGTTTCAATCAGCAGGGCAACTTTCCACTTGTTTGCCGTGGGCATCTTCGCTGGTCCTGTCTTATCACTTTGCTGCGGATAAACGATACATTCCCGCACCATGCTTGGAAAGCTCCGGGGCAAAACGGCCGGCAACTACTCCAATATCAATATGCGTCCACAAATCGCGAACGTGCACTCGGTCGCCCAGCCCCAGCGCCGCCACATCGACCGCCGCGGCGGCCGCCGCTCCCTTGGTATTGAACAGGGCCATGTATTTATCCTTGGAACCGGGCACGTCCGCAAGCCAGGCGATAAATCCGTCGCGGTTGAAAAGCTGCCGGTTGCCCGAACTATGCTGGTCGACGGCGATGACTTCGGCATTCGTCAATAGCGATAGCGTGTAGTCGTCCAGCTTCGTCAGATCGCCGCCCATGATCAACGGCGATCGGGCGATGCACCAGAGGGTAACCATCGTCCGCTGCTCGTCCTTCGTGAATCGCGTGTGGCCGGGATCGCGCGTGCCGCGCACCTGGCGGATCGCGCCCAGCGGCATCATGTCGGCGTCGGGGAAGTGGCCGGGCCCGCGATAGGGCGTCCAATCATCCAATCGTTTGAACTGCTCGAATAGCGGCCGCCACTGGTCCCAAAAATCATCGCTCACTCGCCACATGTTCGCGTGCCCGGCGACGTGCCCGCCGTCGGCCAACGGCGTCGCGCCGGGCGACGTGCTGAAGACGATTGCGCGGCCCGTTTTATCGATCGCTTTGCGGATCGCTTCGATCTCGGCCTTGTGGTAAGGGCGGCTGAGATCGTCCACCTTGATGAAATCGACGCCCCACGAGGCTGCGAGCGCGAAGACCGAATCGTAATACGCCTGCCCGCCCGGCTTGGACATATCGACGCCGTACATGTCGCCGTTCCAAGGGCAGGTGTCATTGCGGTTCGCGATCTCGCCGGCCGTGTATTTGGTGCCCTTGATCGGCAGATTGCGGGCGACCGCCTCGCGCGGGATGCCGCGGAGGAGATGGATGCCGAACTTCAGGCCCTTGCCATGCACATAGTCCGCCAGCGGCTTGAAACCCGCGCCATTGACCGCCGAGGGAAAGCGGTTCTCGGCCGGCAGCAGCCGACCCCACGGGTCCATGACGAGTTTGGCGTTCCAGCGATAGTCGAAGCCGGTCGCGCGGGGTTCGTACCACTGGATATCGACGACGATATACTGCCAGCCGAACCGTTTGAGCTTCTCGGCCATCACGTCGGCGTTGGCCTTGGTCTGGCTTTCCGTGACGGTCGTGGCGAAGCAGTCCCAACTGTTCCAGCCCATCGGTGGTGTCTCCGCCCAGGCGTGAAAAGGCGGCGCGGGTTCCGCGGAAAACGCCGGTACGGCGACGAAAAATACGTATGTCAGGCAAAGGTAAAAGCGTGCCCTTAGCCGCGGAGCGGCGGAAGTGAATAGCCGGGCGCGCAAGCCCCTGGCAAGGAGCGAGACGATTTCGGTAGCCCCGGAGGGGCGAAAGTTCGGAAACATACTGTCGCCGCTTCGCGGCTATGCAACTGGTTTTCGATGTCTTCCAGGGGCTAACGCCCCTGGCAATTCACTGTCGCCGCTCTGCGGCTGCAAATCGACCTACCGCAAGTTGCCTCGCGGAGTCGCAACCGGCTACGACTTGAATCCCACCCAATAAGAACTTTCTCCATAGTAATTCAGCGGCCGCCAAAGTGAAAGGTGGGACCTACCGCCTCCGTCAGCGGTTGGTTAGAATCAATCGGCCTAGCCGAGCGTAAGTCATTTCCGGTCTGCCTCCCGAAAAAACGAGAAGGACTAAGCTCTTGAGTTCAGATTCTGCCCACATGGAAGCCGTGCCGACGGCGCCCCCGCAACCAACATTTCTTGGTCATCCCGTCGGATTGTTCGTCCTTTTCTTCACAGAGATGTGGGAGCGGTTTTCTTACTATGGGATGCGCGGGCTGCTTAAGCTGTACATGGCCAACTATCTTTTCGTCACCTCGCGGCAGATCTTCCAAGGAAGTGATAAGCACGGGCTTGGCGACCCGAACGCGGTGGTGGGATGGACTTTCATTCGGCATCTGCTCGGCTCGAACTCTGATCTGACAGCGGGGTCCGATGCTTCGCTAATCTATGGCTGGTACATCGGCTTGGTCTATCTAACTCCGCTGCTGGGCGGATTTTTGGCGGACCGCTATTGGGGCCAGCGCAAAACGGTCTTCCTCGGCGGCATATTGATGGCGATTGGGCATTTTCTCATGGCGATTGAGAATTGGTTCTTCTTCGCCCTGCTATTGTTGATCATCGGCAATGGCGCGTTCAAACCGAATATCTCCACGCAGGTCGGCAATCTTTATCCGCCCGGCGATCCGCGCCGCGACAGGGCGTTCACGATCTTCTATATGGGCATCAACCTCGGCGCCTTCATCTGCATGCTGATCTGCGGGACACTCGCGGCCAACCCCAGATTCGGCTGGCATTGGGGATTTGGAGCGGCCGGCGTGGGCATGGTGCTCGGCCTGATCGTTTATTCCTTCGGCCAGAGATTCCTTACGATCGATAACATCGCGGCATCGAAGGCACTTCCGCGAGCTGAGCAGAAGCGGCCGCTTGATGCGTCAGAATGGCGGCGCATTTTGGCCCTGATCTTTCTCTGTGTTTTGAACATCTCCTTCTGGGCGGTCTACGAGCAGCAAGGCAATACAATGCAAACCTGGGCTGACGAGAATACCGCGTGGCCAAAAATCTTGGGCTTCCAGGTTCCCTCGACTTGGTTTCAATCGTTTAACTCCCTTTTCATTTTGATCCTCGCGCCGCCGCTCGATATGCTCTGGGCCTGGCAGGCTCGACGCGGTCGCGAGCCATCAAGCGTTGCCAAGATGGCCCTTGGGTGCATCATCTTGGGCCTTTCATTTATCATCATGGTGATCGGCGCATATATCGTTGGCGACTCCAAAGGCTCATTATTTTGGCCCGTCTTCTGTACGCTTATCGTAACCGTCGGAGAGCTTTACTTGTCACCGATTGGCCTCTCGCTGGTTTCCAAAGTATCGCCTGCGCGAATCATTTCGCTCATGATGGGAATGTGGTTCATTTCGAGCTTCTTCGGCAACGTCTTGTCCGGCTACATTGGCAAGCTATACGAAAATAAAACGCTGTCAAAGCCTGAGTTTTTCTGGCTGTTGACGGGGATCGGCGTTGCCACCGGTCTAGCGATTTGGGCGTTTGCCAGCCCGCTGAAGAAGGCCATGGCGCACTGCGACAAGGTGATCGAGGTTGGCGAAGTCGCCAACTCATAAGGCGAATTTCGTTTATTTCCCCCTTGAGAAACCGCCGCCAGGCCGGAACTTTCTAATTTACGGTCTTGGCCCGAATGCGCCGCCATGGTAACTTAAACCTTTGCCACTACCCCCCGACGCCCACTTTCCCTAGGCTTTTCATGCTGTTTCCCCAACCGAACGAGCTCCGGGCGGGCGGAATCCGTGAAATAATCCCGGAGGAGGCTCGCCACCGCTCGACCGCCAAGGGCCTGTTCCTCTTCGGCGTGGGAGTGGGACTCTATTTGACGACCTTTCTTGGCACGGTGCTGGCCCCGTGGTGGCCGTTGAAGCTCGTCTTTGCGCTCGCGAATGCCTTTTTCCTCTCAACACTCTTCGTGATCGGGCACGATGCCTGTCACGGGTCCTTCGTGCCCTACCGCTGGCTCAACGCCTTGCTCGCCCGCATCTCATTTTTGCCCTCCTGGCACCCCTACGCCGGTTGGCAGCATGGCCACAACCACAATCATCATGTCTGGACCAACCTGCGGCAAAGGGACTATGTCTGGGTGCCGCTCTCCAAGGACGAGTACGACTCGCTGCCTCCCTGGCGGCAGGCGACTTCACCGCCGCTATCGCACGATGTCGGGACTGGGCCTCTATTACTTATTCGAGGTTTATCTTCCTAAGATCGTCTTTCCCGCAAAACGCTATCGCGGCGGCAAGCCGCTGTCGAAATTCCTGGCCGACGACCTGCTGGTGGCCGGGTTTGCCGTCGTGCAGGCGGCCTTTCTGGTTTACGCGCCGGGCTGGTTCGGCGTGCCCTGTCCGGCCGTTGAGTCGCTCTTCTTTGGGCAATGGCTGCCTTTTATCATCTGGAATTGGCTGGTTGCATTTCTTATTCTGCTGCACCACACGCATCCGCGGATTCCCTGGTTCGACACGATCGAGGAATGGTCGTTTTTCCGCGGGCAGATTCAGGGGACTTCCCACGTGGTCTTCCCCGGTCCGATCAACTGGTTCATCCACAACATCATGGACCACACGGCCCATCATGCCGACAGCCGCGTGCCGCTCTACCATCTCGCCGAGGCCCAGGAGTGCATGCGGAAGGCATTCGCCGCGGACATCGTCGAGCATCGCTTCACGATGCGGAGCTTTCGCTACATGCTGAACGTCTGCCAACTATACGACTATCGCAACCACCGCTGGCTGAACTGGGCCGGCGAGCCGACCAGTTCGTCGACCATCGATATCGCGCCCAAGCCGGCGGGGATTGAAATGGGAGTGGAAACGGAAAAGGCCGCCTAGCAGTTGTTGCCGCCTGACAATGCAAATATCAGCACTGAGGGTGCGGCCCTATGTCGGCCCAGGGCAACGGCCTCGTTGTTACACACGTTTCCGACCCCATCCGGCTCGCCCGGATGGTGAACAAATTTGAATAGCTAGTGTGAACAATTACAGCCGACCCGACCCCATCCACCTTGGTGGATGGTGAAGCAGGTTTACTGGCTAAGTGGCCACGCGGGGCCAGCTGGGCACCTTATTCACCATCCAGGCAAGCTGGATGGGGCCTCCAAGGCCCGTGGTAGCCGGCATAAAGGAAGGTACAATAGCAATGGACGGTACAATAGCAGATGCACTCGCCGCCCGATAACGGTCGAGGTCAAAAGAGAATAATCGCGAGTTCTGTTCGACCACAATCGGGACGGTCGCCCAAGTTCCATTAGAACCGACCTCACATACACCGAGATTGAAACATGAAAACCGCGCGCCCGACCTTGTTTTGTTCCTTGACCGCCCTCACGATCTGCCTTTTGGCCACTGCGCCGGCCGGCCGCGCGGCGGCCTGCGACGGCAGCCTCTCGCCGCAAGCGGTCGCGGCGCTTCGCGATTCATTCCGCATGGACGATCACGCCCGTGCCGTCTACAACGCGGTGTCGAGCCTCGACATCAGCCAGCTTGCCTTGAATCGCGAGATCGTCAGCAAGCACAACGATCTGTTCAATAACAAGATCAAGACTGGCCCGGTCACGAATCAGCAGACGTCGGGCCGCTGCTGGCTCTTCGCCTCGCTGAATGTCATGCGGCCGGAACTGATGAAAAAGCACAAACTGGGCAAGCTCGAACTTTCCGAGAATTATATTGCTTTCTGGGACAAGCTAGAAAAGGCCAACTGCTTTCTTGAAGACATCATCGAGACGGCCGACCGCGATCCGCTGGACCGCGACGTGCAGAACATCCTCATGGAAGGATTCCAGGATGGCGGCATGTGGGACTTTGTCACCGCGTTGACGAAGAAGTACGGCGCGGTGCCGATCGAGATCATGCCGGAAACGCACGGCTCGTCGCACACCGTCCAGATGAACCACGTGATCCGCGACCGGCTGAAGGCGGCCGCCGTCAAGCTTCGCAAGCTCAAGCAGGAGGGCAAGTCGGTGGATGAGATCCGGAACGTCAAGGAGAAGGCCCTCGCCGATACTTACCGCATCCTCGTGATGAACCTCGGAGAGCCGCCGACGAAGTTCAACTGGCGCTACGAGGACAAGGACGGCAAGCTCAGCGCGGAGAAGACGTACACGCCGCAGTCGTTCTGGAAGGAATGGGTGGCTGAGACCGATCTGGACGACTACGTGCAGATCGGCAACGTGCCCGGCCAGGAATACGGCAAGGTCTACGAGCTATCGCATTCCCGCGACATTTACGGCGAGCGCGACATCCATTATCTGAACATGAAGATCGACGTGCTCCGCGCGGCCGCGCTGAAGTCGGTGTTGGACAAGCAGCCCGTCTGGTTCGCCGCCGACGTGTCCAAGGACCAGGACGGCCCGCACGGGATCATGGAGGTCGGCGTCCACGACTACGACTCGATCTTCGGCGCGAGCGAGAAGCTCGACAAGGCCGAGCGCTGGACCTACTGGGACAGTACGCCGAACCACGCCATGGTGCTGATGGGCGTCGACCTGCAGGGCGACAAGCCGGTCAAATGGCTGGTGGAGAACAGTTGGGGCAAGGAGAAGGGCCACGACGGCTACTGGTCGCTCTACGACAACTGGTTCAACGAACACCTGTTCTTGATCGTCGTCAAGAAGAATTATTTGCCGAAGTCTGTCGTCAAGATGCTCGACCAGAAGCCGGTCGTCCTGCCCCGCTGGCATCCGATGTGCTCGCTCAGCGATTGAGGGCTGTGGGGCAGGTTGCCAACCTGCCATGTTTTGACAGATTGGCAATCTGTCCCACGAATGAAATGGAGGCATCATGGCGGATTTCGAGGTCAGCAGCGATCAAGACGCCTTCGCCCAATTCGTGATCGACCGCCTGCGCGAGGTCGGCGTCACCAACCCGATCGATTACGACGCCGAACAGTTCCAGTTGCAGGTCGAGGGCGAGAAGGGATCGGTCCTCTTTCTGAACAACGCCTACCGCGAGTATTGCTCGCTGGCGGTGGAAAGTCGCGAGCAAGCCGTACGGCGGTTCGTGCGCGGCTGGCTGCAGGCCAACAAGCCGGCGCCGGAAGAGTATGACGACATTCAACCGGACATCTTGCCGGCAGTGCGGTCGCGAAGCTTTTTCGAGGCTGCGCGGCTGCGGATGCAACTCGGCGGCGCGGAGGACACATATCTCCCCTATCAGACGATCGGCGACGACCTGGGCCTCGGGCTGGTCTACGATATGCCCGACTCGATGAAGCCGGTTTCCAATCGCGAGTTGGAATCGTGGGGCGTGACGTTCTACGAAGCTCTGGAGTCCGCCCGCGAGAATCTGCGGCACGTGCCGCCGCAGATCATCGGCCCGCAGGAAGGGCCGGGCACTTACGTCTTCACTACGAACGACGGCTACGACTCGTCGCGGCTGGTGCTCTTGGATTTGGTGCGGCAGTTCGAGGTGGACGGCGACTACATCGCCATGGCGCCGGGTCGCGAAATGCTGATCGTTACCGGCTCCGAAGACACCGCCGGGCTGGAAGCGATGATCGCCTTGGCGAAGAAGGCGTTCGACCAGCCGCGAACGGTCTCCGGCGCGGCGCTGCGGCTGGACGGCGACGAATGGACCCGCTGGCTGCCGGACATGGACAATCCGCATTACGAGGAATTGCACGGCCTCTGGCTGCGCTCGCAAGGCCAGGACTACGCCGAGCAGAAAGACCTTCTCGACAAGCTGCACGAGTCGCGAGGCGAGGACGTCTTCGTCGCCTCGTTCAGCGTTGCCCAACACAAGGAGACCGGAAAGCGGATCAACTTCTGCGTCTGGGCCGATGGCGCCGTGACGCTGTTGCCCCGCACGGAGCAGATTGTGCTCGGCACTATAAGCGAGACGCCGGTCGTGGCCGACTGGGAGAAAGTTGAATCGGTCGTCGGCGAGTTGATGACGCCGTTAGACATGTATCCCGAACGCTACCGCGTGACGGAGTTTCCCAGCGCGGAACAGCTCGCGGCGCTGCGTTAACTGTGGGGCAGATTGCCAATCTGCCGAGTTCAGGCAGGTTGGCAACCTGCCCCACGCTTATAGATTTCCGACCGCCCGGCGGACCCGTAGCCCGGCGAGGATTGACTCATAATAGCTGTTGTACAGGTTCATATACGCCTGGACGCGGAGCGTTTCGCCGTCCAGCACCTCGGTGTTCGTCGCCAGGCCCTGGAGATAGCGATCGCGGACGACTCGCATGTTCTCGTCGGCCTGCGCGGTCGCCTTGCGGGCGAAGTCGAGGCGATCGCGTGCGGTCTGGACCTCCAGCCACTTTTGCCGGACCTCCAGGGCAATCGACGATTCGGCGTCGTTCCGCGTGCGGAGCAAGGCCTCGCTGCGCTGACATAGCGCAGCGGCTTGCTCGCTGCTGCGGCCGGAATCAAAGGCGGTCCATTGGGCGGTGAGAGCCACGCCGGCCACACCATTGGGATCGACGTATTGGTCCTGTTGATACAGGTATCCGCCGCTCACGCCGATTTGCGGCGCGTGCTTGGCGCGTTCCGCATCGGCCTGGCAGCGCAGTGCCCGCGCCTGGGCGGAAAGCTCGGCGAGCTCCGGCCGGCAGGCGCACGCTATCTTCGTCAGTTCGTCCACGTCGCCCGCGCCGCCTTCGCCCGGCAGATCCACAAGACGGACCGGTTCGTTCAGTCGCCGCCGCAGTGCGCGGTTGTAGGCCGCGCACAGCATTGCCAGCGCATTTCGCGCCTGGACAGCCTGTTGCTGCGCGTCGGCCAGCGCCACTTCAACAGCCAATAGGTCGTTGCGCGACGCCACGCCCTTGCGGAAGCGGTTGTCCACATCGCGGACGTGCGCCGCGAGGCTCGACACGCGGCTGCCGGCAACCTCGACGACCCGTATCGCGCGGAGGACTGCGATATAGACCTCGGCGACGCTCATCTTGATGTCCAGCCGCGTGCGCTGTGCGTCAGCCTGGTTGGCATCGACGCCCGCGCCGGCCGCGTCGATCCCGCTGGATATCCGTCCAAACGTGTAGATCGGCTGGCTGACCAGGGCGTTGAAACCGAGGCTGTCGCGGTTGAAGAACGGCAGTTGGGTCGCAGGCAGCGGCGGCACGTTGGCCTTGATCGCCAACTGGTCGCTCATAGCAAGGTAATTCGCGCCTAAGTTCAGGGAGGGAAACTGCTCGGCGCGAGCGGCGGAAAGCGCGTGGTCCGCCGCCGACACGTTGAAGTCGCCCGCCGCCACGCGCTGGTCGATCGAAAGCGCGATTCGCCAGGCGTCATCCAAGGACTCCGGCCCGTCAATTTGCGGCACGGTTAGCGATTTGATCTCATCGGGCGCGGGAGCTGGAAAAATCGGGCCGGACGGCCTCAGCGCGCTTTGGTTGCCCGCGTCCGGCGCGAGTTCCAACATCGCTCGGCTCGGTCCAAGTGCTTGCCCGTTGACCGGCGAATAGGCGTTCTGTGCCGCGCAGCATGCCGGCGCAAGCGCGGCGGCTGCCAAGACCACGGCCAAGAGCTTTCCGGCGCTGCGGCACATTCTCGCCCACCTCGACTTTGCGGATCGCGCCGAATTTGCGGCTTCGGCCGGCATTGCCGCCGGGGATACGGTCGCGCTGTTATCCGTATTAGTTCGATTCGACAGATTCTCGCGGATTTGTTAGCATGATCACATGCGAAGAGTATCCGATCTCAATATCGATTCCAACATCCCGCTGCCCGCGCCGGCGTTGATGCTCCATGAAATCCCCCGTTCGGGCGACCAGGAGGATTTTGTCGCCGAGTCGCGGCAGCAGATTCGCGATATCCTGACGCGAAACTCGCGGCGTTTCCTCGTGGTCCTCGGTCCTTGCTCGATGCACGACACACGTGCCGGCCTGGAATATGCGACCCGCCTCCGCGGCCTGATCGACCGCGTGCGCGAGAAGCTGTTTCTGGTAATGCGTTGTTACTTCGAGAAGCCGCGAACCGCGCTCGGCTGGAAGGGGCTGATCATGGACCCGCACCTGGACGATTCGGGCGACATCCCCGAGGGCCTGCGGATCGCCCGGCGCGTGCTTCGCGACATTATCGATCTGGGCGTGCCGACGGCAACCGAACTTTTGGACCCGATCACGCCGCAGTACATCGCCGACTTGATTTGCTGGTCGGCGATCGGCGCACGCACGACCGAATCGCAGACGCACCGTCAAATGGCATCCGGGCTGTCGATGCCGCTGGGCTTCAAAAACGCCACACTGGGCTCGGTTACGCCGGCGATCAATTCGATCAAGGCCGCGCGGCAGCCGCAAAGGTTCTTCGGCATCAGCGGCGATGGCGTCGCCTCCGCCGTCTCGACCAAGGGCAATCCCGATTGTCATCTCGTCCTCCGCGGCGGCGACAACGGTCCGAATTACTCGGCCGAACACGTTGCGGACGCAGAACGTCAGTTGGCGGCGTCCGGGCTGGTTAAGGCCGTCGTCATCGATTGCAGCCACGGCAACAGCGGCAAGGACGCCAACCGCCAGCCGGAACGTCTTGCGCGACATTGTCTGCCAGCGAGCTACCGGTACGGCGTCGATCGTCGGCGCGATGCTGGAAAGCAACCTGGTTGCCGGCAGCCAGCCGTTTCCCAAGCCGCCCGGCAGTCTTGTCTACGGCCAGTCGATCACTGACGCCTGCATCGACTGGGCAACCACGGAGCGGATCGTGCTCGAAGCCGCGGAGCGCTTGTAAAGGAATGTATCCCGCACACTCCGTGTGCGGAAAGACGGCACGCGGAGTGTGCCTGATACATTCAATCCGCGACCGCGCAACCGCACGTTTCTTCGCACATTTCGGCGTCGTCGGCCGTTAACCGCGCGTTTGCCTGCGAGTTGCGACAGCACTTTTGTCCCATTTTCCGCGCGATCGCCCGTTCGTAGACCGCAAGCGTGCGTTCGGCGACAGTATCCCAGCTTAAACATTGCTCCGCGTGCTGCCGCAAGCGCTTGGACAGATCGCGGCGGAGCGCATCGGCGCCGAGCAGCCGTTCGATCTGGGCCGCGATTTCCTCGGCCGTGTCGCTATCTAGCCAGATTCCATTTTCGCCGATGTGTTCGATAATTCCCGCGTGCTTCGTGGCGATGATCGGCAGTCCCACGGCGGCCGCAGTGGCCGCGGCCAGGCCGGCGAAACTGCCCGTGAAGGGCAGCACGCACAGCAGCGATGAACCATACTCGCGAACGAGTTCCTCCGTCGAAGGCTGGTTGAGCCATTTAACGTCGTCTGCCAAACCGGCCTGGGCGGCCATGCCCTTCAAGGTCGTCAAGTCTTCGCCGCTCAAATACGCATGTACTTTCAGTTTCGGAGCCTTCGTGCCGAGACGCTTTTTGAGCGTCGCCATCGCCTGGAAAACCGACTCCAGCCCTTTGGCTCGGAAGGGATGGTGGCCGCAGTAATACATGATTCCGTCGCGCGGGCGATTCTCGTCGATTACCGGCAGGTCGGACCCGTGAAGAACAATTTCTATTCTGTTTGGATCGACGCCGAGGCCGATGAGCTGATCTCGCATGGCGCCTTGCTGTACGATGATCGCGTCGGCCTTGTTATATGCTTGATTGCTCTCGGGGCATTCCAACTGGTGACGGTCCAACTCGTGGATCGTGACCACCCGCGCGGCCGGCGATCGTTGGGTTAACCAGTGGAAGAGCACGGTCGATCCGTAAGCGTTCAACGTCTGCTGGAAGTTCACGACTTCCGCTCCGGCGGAAAAGGCGTGATACTTCCGCGCGCGGAAGTAGTAGAAGAACTTCCTCGCCGCAAGCTTGATCCTGAGCTTCCAAGGGTTTCGCGAAGGATGGTCGGTAATCGTGATCGCATCGAAGTATTTGCAGCCGGGGATCTGGAATTGCCGGCTGACCTCGACGTCGTCGCCGCAGCCGCAATTGGACGCCACCCACTCGACGTTCGAGCCAAGCTGCTTTTCAACGAGCTTCGCTTCGAGGGCTTTTTTGAGGGCCTCTGAAGCCGCTCCGTAGGAGGTCTTGAAGGGACAAGCGATAAACGTGACCTGCATGATGAATTCTCTAAGTTCCCGAATAAACGCCGATCAAAGCGCGCTCACGAGGCACATGGCGCGGCCTATCTTCAAAAGTTACCTTACAGTTCCTGCCCAACGTGAAAGAATAACGTGTGCCAGCTTTAACGATTGTAGTGGTTGGTTCGTTGGAACGAGTCGGAGACTTCCGTCCGCCGGCCGGCCACATTCTTTGCGGCTGAAATGTCAACATGAAACTGCTTTGATTTCGCTTTGAAACTGCTTTGATCCGGCTTGGAAGCGGCAGGTCACGGATGGTCGCGACAAGTGCCCGCCATTTTTTTGTTTGAAGGCCTCATGTCGTCAATTCCCGCGGAAAGTGGCGTGCGTTTAATGAACAACCGCGCCAAATCTATATAGAAACCCCATAGAAACGTCATAGGAATCGCATAGAAAGCGCATAGGAATGCATAGAAACTCATAGGATCTCATGGACACTTCTTTTCACTTATTGGATTGTCTTAATAAACCACGAAATACACGAAGCACACGAAAGCCGGACGGGGCCACGGATGAAACGCAGATTGAACACGGATGCGGTCTTGGGGAATTTGGGATTTAGGGATTTGGGGATTTGCGGATTTTGAACATTGAACCTTTGCCTTTCATCCTTCCGCCTTCATCCTTTCTCCCCTCTCAACTCTCAACTCTCACCTCTCAACTCTTGTACACACTCCCATATATATATTGCTAGATGCGCTATGCGATTATAGAAGAATTCTTTTCGGATTGTTCCCAACTTCGTGCCGGACAAGGACTTAAAGAATTTTCGGGGGCATTTGTGACATATCGCAACTCCGCCGTTTTTTGTTGCCGTCTAGATTAAACGCATGCGGCCTCGGAGGCTTATAGCGATTGGCTCTGCGCTCGCGTCGGTCAGTCGCAACGGGATCATGCGAGCGTTCCGAAGCCCTCGGAAGCTAATTCGCGGCGCCGCGGGGATTTGCTTGGATCAATCGGACCTTCGGCCCTAAATTATCGCGGGGCGATCATGCCCAGGCCGTTGGCCTGGGCTGGTATGGTTCGCACCTTCGGTGCGGTCGGACTCTTGACGGGCATTGTGAAACCCGGTTCCACCCTACGCCATTCCAACCCGATCTAAGTCCCCATCACGGAGAAATAATCCGTCGCCGCGGCGTCGATGGCTTGGCGGCTTACCGCGGGCGCCAATTTGCGGAAGCGGCAGAAGATGCCGATCTGATGCACGAGGTCGCGGGGATGGCAGAATCGCATCGGCCGCCGGCCGGCGGCGTAGTGCTCGGCGAGCAAGTAATCCAGCGCCCCCGCGTCGAATCCGACGCCCTGCCGCTGGCACGTCTGCTCGAATAGTTCGCGAAATTGTTCGGGCGTCGGGTCTTGGACTTCAATCTTGTACGGGATGCGGCGCAGAAACGCTTCGTCCACCAGGTCCCGCGGCTCCAAGTTCGTTGAAAAGACGATGAACTGGTCGAAAGGCACGCGGATCTTCCGCCCGCTCGGCAGGCCGAGATAGTCATGCCGCTCTTCCAGGGGCACGATCCAGCGGTTCAACAGCTTCTGCGGAGAGATGCGTTGGCGGCCGAAGTCGTCGATCACGAGCGTGCCGCAGTTGCTCTTCATTTGCAGCGGCGCTTCGGCGACGCCCGTATCTTTGTTGACGGTTATTTCCAGATTGTCCATCGTCAATTCGCCGCCGACGACGATCGTCGGCCGGCGGATGCGGACCCAGCGGTGGTCGAGCCGCTCGTCATCGATGATCTGCTCGCCCTTGGCCAGTGGAAGCTCTTCGTGGCAACTCGGGTCATAAATGCGGACAATCTCGCCCCAGACGTTGATCGCGCGTGGAATCCAGATGCTCGTGCCGAAAACCGCCGTGATGCGCTCGGCGATGCTCGTCTTGCCGTTGCCCGGCGCACCGTGCAGGAAAAGCCCCCAGCCGGAAGCGATCGCGCGGCCCAGCCGAGCGATCATTTCCCGATCGACGGTAAGATCGGCCAGCGCGCGGCGGACGGCTTCGGCCGAGGGGCGGGTGTGGCAGAGCGACTGTGCGGCGACGCTCGCCGTGTAGTCGTCCTGCGCGACGGGCACGGCCCCGCAATAGCCGCACTGGGCCGACAACTGTCCGGCGCGCTCCAGGCCCTGATCGGTGATTTCGTAGAGGTAATCGCTGAGCTGGGCGGAGTTGCGGAAGACGAGCAAGCGTTCGTTCTTAAGCGAGTGGAGCACCTTCTCCGTCAGCGGAAAGGGCAAGCCGATGTGCTGCGCGATCTCCATGCCCGTCGCCGTACCGCGAAGCCGCATCAGGCGGAGGATGATGCTCTCGATATCAGACTGGCGGATGCCCGTCTCCTCCAGGCTCCGCGGAGCGGCGGGAAGAAATCGATTGCCCGCGGCCGGAATTGCTTCGGAATCGGAGCCGGCGGTCAACTCGCCGTCGCGGGCCAAGGCGGGCCGCGACGCGGCGGTCGAGGGGGCCAGGTCGTGCACAGGCGCGTCCGAGTCCGTGTCTTCGGCCAGCATGGCCAAACCTTGAAGCAATTGCTCCAGTTGGCCCGCGGCGTCTGCTGGTCCGGTGGTCATAATGTCACTCCTCATCGACCGCGCCAGCGGGGTCTGCCACGAATCGCCCGCCGACGGCATAGCAATGCTTGTCCAACCGCCGGCACCAGGCCACTTCAACTTGCCGCTGCGCACGGTCAAGAGAACCATCCGCAGCCGTTCGCCCGGATAGAGGATCGCGCTGTGGATGAACCCGCAACCGCTCTTGGAGAAATCGCTCGTGTAGACGCAATGCCAGGCCGTGGGCCGGGAAAGCGCCGGCAGCGACTGCCGAAGTTCCAGGGCCGCGCGGTGCTTTTCGCCGCGGCAGTAGATGCGGCGGTGCCGCCGCACGTCGTCGCTGGGCACGGGGACCGCGCCGGTCCGTTCCAACTCCTCGCGGAGCTTGGGCGGAAACTGCACCTGGCAGGGCAGCGAAAAGATCCACCGCCCTATTTCTTCCTGCCGACCGCCGCTATCCAGCATCGCGTCATCTCCTCGTCAAAAGCTCGGCCCGCCTGGCGGTCGAGATACTCCAAAACGTCGTTCCGCCGCGATGCCCGTCGATAGGGACGGTCGCGGCACAAAGCTTCATATACGTCGGCGATGGCGCAGATCCGCGCGTATTCGTGGATTTCCGAGCGCACCAGTCCCACCGGATATCCGCGGCCGTCGCAGCGCTCGTGGTGGCTGTAAACGATCATCAACTGCGGCCAGCTCAGTTCGGGGCGGCGGGAAAGCTCCTGAAAGCCGTGCGTCGTGTGCTGCTGCACGATCCGCCGCTCGCGCTCGGTGAGCTTTTCCGGCTTGTCGATGATATTCCGCGGCACGCCCTGCAGGCCGATGTCGTGCAGCAGCGCCCCCTGGCCGATCTGCATCAATTCCTGATCGCCGCTGATGCCTATCTGCCGGGCCAGCAGCAGGCAATGCGTGGCCACGTTGACGGCGTGCGTGAAGATGCTGTAATCGTGCGACATCACCCGCAGCAGGTCGTTGAGCACGGCTTGCGAATTGCAAACGGTCTGTACCAGGCCGTCGCTGAGTTCGCTTGTCACGCGGACAGCCGTCTCGTTGTCGCCCTTGTGCAAGGCTTCGCTGAGCACGGAGCGGGTCGCCTCGCGGAGCACCTGGTAGCGCTGCACGGGCGGAATGTCCGGATTGGCCAGCAGAGTCTCGCGGAGATACTCGCGATACGAAGCGGACTCGCCTTGCAGGATATACAGCGTCCGCACGCCGCGCTCCAACAGCCGAGCCAGATCGTCGTCGCCAACCGGCAGTGTCTTTTCGCGGTAAAGAACTGGGCGTTTCGGTCCGTCACCGTAGAAGTAGAGATCGAACGGCAGCACGCCCGATGTGCGCAGCGTCTCCACGCCGACGGCCATCAAGGCGCCATTTTCCACTACATTCTCTGCCGCACAGGTCGTTGCCATATCTCTTGGTTAGCGCGGCCGCAGCCGCCGTTCAGTCATTTTTTCGACTCGACTGGCGGCGGGGCCTGATTTCCTCTAACGGGTCATAGGAATAGTAGGACAAATTTCGGCGCGGGTGGCGGGACAGCACCAACGTCCCGCCGAACGCCGGGCAGCCTCTTTCCAACGGTAACGAGTAGTTGGATTGCAGCGAAGGAACGGAATTGAAGGCGCTCGAACGTCGCACGCCTAAGAGTGTATAGCCGCCGCTGTCGGACCCCCCACTAGCCGGGCTATTGTCAACGGCGGGTTGGTATAAATTCGTGTTCTGCGTGGGCGATTTTTGATTGACACCCGCTGCCCGGTTGCGATAGATTATGTAGTAGAGGCAGATGGCTCTTTTCCGGTCCACTCTGGATGCGCCTTATTGAGGCATGGGAGCCGTCAGGAACAGCAGAAGGAGTGCGGAAACAGAGCATCAGGCGCTTGACGCTGCGCAGTGCGCGACTGCATAGCGCGGCAGTTGAACGTGCGATCGTGGACGATGCGGTCGATCCGCCATGCGTCCACTTAAGGAGAGAAATCCATCATGGCAAGCGGTAGCGTATGGGGAATTGATATTGGCCAGTGCGCGTTGAAGGCGATGCGCTGCCGGGCACACGATGACCCGGACAAGATCGTGGTCGAGGCGTTCGACTACATCGAGTATCCCAAAATCTTGACGCAGCCCGACGCCAATCCAGCCGAGTTGATCGCCGACGCCCTGAAACAGTTCCTTTCTCGGAACCAGGTTCACAACGACCGCGTGGCGGTATCCGTGGCTGGCCAGAGCGGCCTGGCCCGATTCATCAAGTTGCCGCCGGTCGAGGCCAAAAAGATCCCGGACATCGTCCGTTACGAGGCCCGGCAACAGATCCCCTTCGATCTGAACGACGTGATTTGGGACTACCAGCGGCTAGGCGGCGGAAGCGAGGAATCGGGCTTCGTGCTGGAGACCGAAATCGGGCTTTTCGCCATGAAGCGCGACGCCGTTTTTCGGGCGCTGGACCCGTTCGTCAAGGCGGGCATCGAAGTCGATATCGTGCAGTTGGCGCCGCTCTCGCTTTACAACTATGTCGTCTTCGACATGCTGCAAGACCTACCCAGCCCGGAGGCCTACGATCCGGACGACCCGCCGGAATCGATTGTGATAATCTCGCTGGGCACGGACGCGACAGACCTCGTCGTGACGAACGGGTTCAAGGTCTGGCAGCGGAGCGTGCCGCTGGGCGGCAATCACTTCACCAAGTCGCTGACCAAGGAGATGAAGCTCACGTTTGCCAAGGCGGAGCACTTGAAGCGGAATGCCACGACGGCGCAGGACCCCAAGGCGGTGTTCCAGGCGATGCGGCCGGTGTTCAACGATTTGCAGACGGAGCTGCAGCGCTCGATTGGATTCTTCAGCAACCTCGACCGCAACGCCAAGATCGGCCGCGTGGTGGCGATGGGAAACGCCTTCAAATTGCCCGGACTGCGGCGCTACTTGGCGCAGAGTCTCGGCGAAGAAATCGAGCGGGTCGAGTCGTTCCGCGGCCTGGTGGGCGCGGAGGTGCTGGCCACGCCGGCGTTCAAGGACAATATCCTCTCGTTCGGCGTCTGCTACGGGCTGTGCCTGCAAGGCCTTCAGAGCGGCGGCCTCAAGACGAACCTGCTGCCGAAGGAAATCTCGATGGACCGGCTGATCCGCCGCAAGAAGCCGTGGGCGGTGGCGGCGGCGGCGATGGTCATGCTGGCCTGCACGGTCAGCTACGCGGCTTATGCCCTGCAATTCAATGCGGTGCGGCCCGCGATTTGGGAGAAGCCGGAAGGAGAGGCGAAGGCGGCCGATGGCAAGTCAAAACAACTGATCGGCGACTATGAAGCGGCCAAGAAGAAATTCGAGGAGACTACGGGCAAAGGCGACCGCCTGGTGAAAAACCTGCAAAACCGCTCGCAGTGGCTGAAGTTCCTGACGGCGATCGACACGTGCCTGCCGCCCTACCCGGGCAAAGACGGCAAAATTCATGCGAAGCCGATGCCCAGTTCGACCGATCCAGAGAAGCTGCGCAAAGAGATTATGGATCGAGAGCAACTGCTGATAACGAACGTCGATTCGCAGCAGATCGACGACGCATCGAAGTGGTTCGCGCTGGTGAAGCCGTGGTACCATCCATTTCCCGGCCAACCCGGCGCCCCGTTTTTGAGCGATTCGCCCGAGGCATCGTCGGGAAGTGCTGGCACTGGTGGAATAGCCGCAGCCGATGGCCCTACGGGACCGGGCATGATCGTGCAGATATACGGCAAGCATTTCCACAATGACAAGAAACAGCAGGAAGTCGGCACACAGTACGTTTACAGCACGCTGTTGACGAAGCTTGCGAGCAAGGAGATGCACGACCTGGGCGTTTCCTACCCGGTACTTGTGAAGCCCGCGCCCAACGACAAAGAGGAGATTGTCATTCCGGGGCCGAAGCGGAGTGAGAACTCCGTAAATCCCGTATTCGGTCCGGGCAACAACATTGGACCTGGGCACGGTCCGTTGGCGCCAGGCCCCATGACGCTCGGCGGTATTGGCGGGGCGCGCCCGATGAGGAAAGGAAAGTAACAGTCGACCGTTTCCAGTTCCGCGTGCAATTCATTTGGCAGCCAAAGTCCGCCGGAGATCAAGTTGCCGGCGCGACCGGTGGAACGGCGGCGACAGCGACAGCCGCGCCTGCGCCGGCAGTTGTGCCGGCGGCTACCGCGCCAGCGGCAAAGCCCTAACGATAGTATCAATTAACTTACGACGGAGCCGATAATCATGGAAAAAGTCCGCGCAGCTCTTGAAGTCTTCAAGAAGTACCATTTCTGGATTCTCCTGTCTTTGATCGTCCTCATCACGTTCGGCACATGGTACATGGCCACCGCCGATAGGGCGGAACAGTACGACAAGTGCAAAAAGGAGATCGAAGGCCAGTTCACTTCGATGTCTGCGATCACCGGTAAACGCGATCATCCAAGTGAGACGTTCATCAAAGGCGTTGTTCTGCGCCGGACGGCGAGTTTGCCGGCGCGTCGGACGAAGTAATCAAGGCATCCGGAATCAAAAGCCCGAGCGAGAGCCTTACCGGGAACGTATCCAAGGCCGCCGAGCAGCTCTTTGACGGCCAGCGCACGACCTTTGAATTGCCGCCCATCTATCCGAACAACCACGAAGAACAGGTTCGCTTTGAAGAAGATTTTTGGAAGGTTTGGAACCACAAGATCGAGGACATCGAATCACCGCCGGCGGACGCTCCCAACAAGGATCAGTACGAACTAAAGCAAGTCTATCGCCTGAAATACCGCGACGAGATCAAAGACGTTTTTCCCAGCCTCTTTGAGATGATCGAGTTGCGAACATCGGGAGAGCCTGGATCGAATGCGGGCGGGGGTGAAGGCCAGCGCTTCGGTCGGAATGGTCCTATGCAAGGCGACGATCCCTCCAAACAGCCGAAAGGCGTTGTCGACTGGGCCAACGCGGGCAACTTGATGGACTATTTCCGCAATTGGAACGACATCCCAACCACGCCGGATGTCATCGTTGCCCAGGAAAATGTCTGGGTCTACGAGGCGCTTTTGAAAGTCATTCGCAATACGAATGATGTGGGGAATGATCCCAAGCATAGTGCGAAGAATTATCAATCGCCGGGCACCCACAAGGACGCCCGGATCAAGGAGATTCAGGCATTGGAGATCGGCAACGAGGCCGCGCAGAGCTGGGCTGCCTGCGAGAACGCGGTGTTCGTATTGTCGAGCGATGGCGGTTCGGCGGCAAGCACCCAAGCACCGACGATACAACCGGGTCCAAGCGCCGGCCGCGGCATGGGTTTTCAAAGTGCGGCCGCCGGCGCCACCAGCGGCGGCTCGGCGGCCTCGCTGCTTGTCGGCCGCTATGTAGATAACAACGGCAAGCCGCTGGCCGATCCCAAGCAACAGCCGAACCAGGAGTTCCGCATGATGCCCGTTAATCTGCGGGTGGTCATGGAACAAAGGGCCATTCCACGGCTATTGGTCGAGTGCGCCAATTCGAACATGCGGATCGATGTCCGCTCCGTGCGGATTCTCGCCGAGAAGCCGCCCGCATTTGACGTCAACGGAAGTAGCACGGGCGGCGACGCTCCTGCCGGCGCGGCCGCCGTTCCGCAACTGGGGCGTCCGCCGGCAGGCGGCCGACGCGGGATGTCCGGGTTCGGCGGGCACGGGATGATGAATCGGCTGGGCGGGCAGGGCGCCGGCAACGCGTCTCAGAACAACGAATTCAGTTACAGCGAAGAGTCAGCGGACCCGAGTGCTCCGCCGGTTCCGGTCGAGATTCAAGGCGTCATCTACATTTACAACCCGCCCACGCCACAGTCGACAAACGGCGCGGTGGCGACGGGGACAACGGCAACTGGGGCGGCGCCTGCGGCCGCCGCTGCGCCGGCAACACCGGCAGCAAGCCCGGCCGCACCTGCCGGGACGGCAACTCCGCCAACCGCAACGCAAGCGAAATGAACCATTTCATTCCAACTAATCGCACGCTCATGTGTCCGGCACACTCCCGCTGCGATGGGCAATCACTTGGAGTGTACCGGAAACCGCAAGGAGCACGTCCATGAAGAAAAAAAGCAAACTCGACGCGAAGGCGATCAAGCAGTTTTTCATCGACCACACCGAAAAGATCGTGATCGGCGTCGTCGGCCTGTTGTTCCTCTACTTCACCTATAGCGCCGTCATGCTGCAAGCCAACGATAGCTATAAGAAGGATCCGAAGAGCCTCTCCGATGCGGTCCAGGCGGCGCAAAAGACCATGGTGACCGGTCCCCTGAATAAGTCGCCCGCTACCGAAGCGCCTATTACGGCCTACGCCAGCGAGATCGAGCGATTCAAAATGCCTGAAGATCCCGGCAAATACAAGTTTGACGCCGTCATGGATCCGGCGGTCATTGCGCCGAAGAACCCGCGCGGAACACCGGCAGTTATTCCCGTCGAGGAGTTGCGGGCAGTCGCGGGCCGCGGCGCGCTGAGCGGCAACGCCAACGCCGCCGGCACGGTCGGCCAGCGCTGGGTCGTCGTCACTGGACTGGTCCCCTACGCCAAACAATTGGCCGAGTACAAGAGGAATTTCGAGACCGCCGGTTTCGAGGGCAACAACGACACGCCGGAATACGTCGGGTTCCTGGTACAGCGCGGAGGTTGTCCCCGGCGCCGCAAGCGAGCCGAATTGGGATAAGGCGGTAACGATCTGCGACGCGGATTTCCTACGCCACCAGTTGGAAAAATGGAGCGGCGGCTCGCTGGAAGTGGTTGATTCCAAGTACATTTTTCCGGGCTTGGCGTCGCAATTGCCGCCGCGGACAACCGGCGAATGGGGCGACGAGGTGGCTCATCCGGCGGAGATCAAGCTCATTCCGAAGGAAGAGAGAGATCAGGCGCTAGGCGGCGGTGGAGCGGGCCAACCTCCAACAATTCGACCCGGTGCAGGCGAAGGTTTTCGCGGAAGGTTGCCGTCGGGACGTGGCGAGGGCGCTTATCGCCAGAATCTGCGGCGTCCCCCGCCAGATGCGGTCCGCCCCGGCAGCGATCAAGGCGGCGGCAATGGACTATTCGGTAAAAAAACTGTCCTTGCCAGGGATGAGGCCACCAATAATAAGTCCGTTGACGAAGCGGCTCAAGTTCCTCCGTATTATTTGCTGCGCTATTTCGACTTCGACGTAGAACCGGGCAAGCAATACACCTACCGGGTTTTTCCGCTGCTGCAAAATCCGAACAACGGCCTTCCGGAATCGGCGCTTTTTGATCCTAAGCAGAGCAGTCAAAGCACGTTATCCGTCACGCCGGGCAAGGACCAGCCCGACGCGAAAAACCAAGTCGCCGACTTGAAGATTGATGACAAGGGCTGGTCGAATGCCTGTCAGTCAACCAGATTGCCAAGCGACAACCGGCTGATCGCGGGCACCGTTGAACCGGCAAAAAGCCCGAGCCCCGCTGAAATCACTGGCCAGGTCCGCATAATCATCTGGGATAAGGATACCGGTGCGAATAAGTGGACCGAAAAGGCCACTATATTCCGAGGCACGCCGATCGACTCTACCTTTGAGGGTGCCACCTGGCACCCGAAATCCGAAGATAGCACGACTCCAGAACCCAAAGCGGAAACGAATTCCATTCTTGTGGACGTTACGGGAGGCGGCGAATACTTGTCTCCGCGAGATCGGGAAAAGAGCCCCCATCCCCCCGGCGCAATGCTCGTTCTGAGCGACAATGGCGAGTTGGTCATCCACGACGAGATGGGCGAGAGCAAGGACTGGAATGACGCGACGAAGGAGCCTGATCGACCAAGTGCGGGCGGCGGTGAGGGCAGGCGTTTCAATCCGCGCGGTGGAGGGGAACGCGGATCTTCCCCGCCTCGTGGCAGGCCATCCCCGCGGCCCGACCCGTCCCTGCCTGACAGCGCCCCGCCCGGTCACTAGACATTTATCGGCGGCGAACGGCCGACACCATGCCTGACTACTCCGTCCGCATCGCCGGCGACAAGCTGATTTATAGCGCCGCGCACTTTATCGTTTTGCCGGGCGGCCTCTGCGAGCCGTTGCACGGCCACAACTACCGTGTGGCGGTCGATCTCAGCGGGCCCTTGGACGAGACGGACTGCGTAATCGACTTTGCCGCCGTGCTCCGCGCAATGAAGTCGATCCTGGCTGAGATCGATCACGCCGTGCTCCTGCCGGCGCGGAGCGGGCAGATCCATGTCGCGGCAGGCGAAGAAGAAGTCGAGGTACGATTTGGCGATCGGCGCTGGGTCTTTCCGCGCGAGGAATGCCGGTTATTGCCGATCGCCAGCACGACGGTCGAGCTCATGGCCAGCTATCTGGCCGAGCGGCTGCTGGAACGCCTTGCGGCGAATGGACTTCCGCGGCCGGCGTGGCTGCGAATCGAGTTGGAAGAATCGCCCGGCTGCTCGGCGGTTTGCGAGTTCGGGCAGTCGTAATTCGTAGGGTGGGCCGAGCGCGGCGAGTCCCTTCGATCGGCCCACCCTACGGTACGGGGAAGTTGCCTTGCCGGGACGGGAATGGTAAGATTGTTGGGAATGGAGCGGGGCGAATTCGGTGTGAAAAACCGCCGGTCGGCCGCCCAAGCAAACGACAAGAAACGAACCAATTTCGGAGAATACTACTTATGGCTATTGAATTATCGTCCGGCGCCGCCGCGGAAATCAAACGCTACATGGACGCGGAAAAGATTGAGCCGGGCTACGTGCTGCGGATGGGGATCGCCGGCGGCGGGTGCTCTGGACTGAATTACAGCCTGGGTTTCGCCAACGACTACCAGCCGGCGGCGGACGCCCGCTATGAGTATGACGGCGTGGCCGTTATCACCAGCAAGAAAATGGCCCTCCATTTGGACGGCACGAAGATCGACTTTCAGGACGGCCCGACGGGCCGCGGCTTTGTAATCGACAATCCAAATGTCGCGAAGGCCGGCGGCTGCGGAAGCTGCGGCTGCCATTAGCGGCAAGCAGGGGGGAAAGGGAGAAGGGGAGAGGCATCAAATCGAAATCTCCCTTTCTCCCCTGCTCCCTTTCTCCCTTTCTTATTCCTCTTCCTCCGCCTTGCTCTCATCGCGTCGCCGCGCCTCGGCGAGCATCGGCTTGAGTTCGTGGACGAAGTCGTGTACGTCTTCGAACTGCCGGTAGACGCTAGCGAAACGAACGTAGGCCACCTGGTCTAGTTCTCGTAAGTGCTGCAACACGAGTTCGCCTACCTCGTGGCTCTCGATCTCCAGATCGGAGCGGCTTTCCAATTCGTTTTGGACCTCATTGACGAGCGCTTCGAGCTGGTCGTCGCTGATGGGCCGCTTGCGACATGCGATTTCCAACCCGCGTTTGACTTTCGCGCGATCGAATGGCTGCCGCGAGCCGTCCCGCTTGATCAGCTTCACGACCACGGTTTCGATCCGTTCGTAGGTCGTATAACGGTGCCCACAGGCTGCGCACTCCCGCCGCCGGCGCGTGGCAAACCCGTCGTGGCTCGCACGCGAATCGATCACCCGGTCGTTGTCTTCCTGGCAGGCAGGGCATTTCATCGGTTGTCGCGGTAAATGTTTTTACAAACCGCCCGTATGTGATATTAACATGCGCGGCAATCATTTTCGAAGCACATAGCGGTTATGAACCTTGCCAGTATATGTTCCGTAGGCGGACGGCGGCTAGACTAAGACTTCAAATTCGGGAGCGGCACGACGTTTGCGTTCCACATGAAATCATCGTTTGAGGCACAGAATCACAAGAACATGACCACCTGCGAGGCAATGAATGCACAGAAACCAAGCACGTCTAAGGAAAGTAACCTAGCATACTTTTCAATTGACACGGTCAAGCCGGCCATCGTGCAGTCATAATCAGCTTAGCTTAGACACGCATTCTCTTCCCTTGTGTCGGTTTACCCAGGGCCGACACCCGCGTTCAGCGAGCTTGGATCTGCCACGATGGCCGGCTGTATTTCTTGATGCAGCGCATTGTTTAACCCGGAGCCATCGGCGACAGACAATGCGGGAATCGCCGTCGCCGATGGCCCCGGGCTAAACGATCCGACAGTCACGACGCCGCGCGATCATGGCTTTTGCCGCCCCGCCTGGAATTCGACCGTCTTTGCCGCTAAAGTAAATGTATTCGCGAGGCGTCAATCACGCTGGGCACCGCTACCTCTCATACACGCTAGCCGGCCGGGCGCCGAAAAGTCCGAGCTTCCAGAAATGTCCGCTGATTGGTTCTGCAAAATCGGTGAAAAGAAGGTTGGTCCGCTCAACAACCAGCAGCTCAAGACGTTAGTGGCGAAGGGCCAGTTGAAGGCCGAGCACCTGGTTCGACGCGGCAGCGAAGGTCCGTGGGTGCCGGCGGGCAGAATCAAGGGCCTGTTTGCGCCGGCCGCCGCGCAAAGTTCCGCACAAGGCAAGGCCGCGCCCGCATCCGCCAAGCCTCTGCCCAAGGCGGCGAAGTCGGACGCCGCGCCCGCCGCCAAGGCCGGCCCTTTGCCGGCGGCCGCCGAGGCGCCTCCACCGCCGGCCGAGCTGCCGCAGGAGCTTGCGCTGGGCGGCACGCGCAAGCACGGCGTGCAACTCGATAACTTCGAATTTGAAGCGGCGCCGGTGATGGTCTCGCGCCGCAAGATGAAATCCGGCATGCAGAGCCTTAAGAAGGCCGAGCAGAAAAAGGTAACGATAATCCTCATGAGCGTGATCGGCGGCGGCCTGACCGTCGGCGTGGTCGTGTTCATTGTGGCCCTGGCGAATGGCTGGCTCAGTTCGCCGCAGCCTGATCCGAACAAAGACCCGAAGGCATTAAACGTCTTGAATGCCGAGGACAGCGCAGCCAAGCCCGCCGCCGAAAAGAAACCCGGCGAGCAAAAAGCGGTGCAGGCAAAGTGGCCGACAAGCTGGAAGAAGGCCTCCGTCGAAACGACCATGCTGGGCGACGTGGATGTCATGGTGCTTAAGCCGTTCCGCGGCGCTCCGCCGACTGGCATCAAGACCACCGACAACGATGCGGAAGTCCTCATCGTGCCGGTCAATCTCCAGCTCAAGGATGGGGCGAAAAAGAACGTCGATTTGACGAGTTGGGCCGACGAGAAGCTGAGGAAGGCGGTGTTCCTCAAGGACGACGAGAAGGAGGGCAAGGGAAATTCGTTTGAGTTGTTGGGACAGGTTCCGCAAAAGAAGGGCGAAGACATGAAGGCGGTCACGAAGGACCGCATCCAGGTGCATCTCGTCTTCGAAATGCCCGCGAAGATTCCCGCGACGATGTACATCGCGCTGCCCGGCGCGGCGTTTCATGCCGATGGCTCGATAATCGCCTACCAGTTCGACAAGGATGACGTCGGCCGCGCGGCGAATGCGGCGGCCGGCTCGGCGAACGGCGATGCAAAGTAGCCATGCCTTGTGCGGGAGGCGAAGAGGAGGGAGGGGAGCGTGACTGAAGTTTGCCCCGCGCGGGCCGCCGTCGAATTGCCGCCCCGCGGCCGGTTCATCGCCTGGCAAGCGCTCGCCTGGGTCTTGGCCGCGCCGTTGCTCGGAGCCGCCGTCGCCCGCGCGGCCGTCTGGGCCGAGCACGTTCGCGCGCCGCTGTTGATTTTTCCGCTTTTGATTGGCGTCGGGCTGGGGCTTCTGCTTGTCGCGATGCTGCGAACATTGAACATCGGGCATCGGCCGACACTTATCATCGGCGCCGTGCTGGCGGCGGTCGTGGCGGTCGTGGGGCAGCACTATTTGCACTATCGTGACTTCGTCTACACGCGCGCGGCGATGCTTGCCGAAAAGGCCGACCAGGGATTGGCGGGAGCGTTTACAGAAATGATGCCGGCCCCTCCGTCGTTCGCCGACTACATGCTGTGGCAGGCGCGAGAGGGCCGCGCGATCACCGGCAAGTTCACCGTCAAGATCGCTGCTCTCCAGTCGCTCCGCGGGGCCGGCGCCTGGGCAAGTTGGGCGATGGACGGCATGTTGCTCGTCGCGGCGGCCGTGGCAATAGTTTACGTTTTTAGCCGAAGCCCTTATTGCCATGTATGCCGCAGTTGGTATCGGCTCGTCCGCAGCGGGCGAGTCGACGGCGACACGGCCGCGCGGCTGGCCGAAGCGGCGGGGCTAAAAATCGACGAGCCGATCGCGGCGGCGCGTTACCAACTTTCGCACTGCTCTAGTGGCTGCGGTCCCGCTCGATTTCAATTGGCCTGCGACGACGGGAAGGGGAGCACGCGGCACGGCGAGGCCTGGCTGGCCGCCGCCGATCGCGAGGGCGTGACCCGATTGCTCGATTTATCGATCCGACAAGTTTGACCGTTTGAGACAATGCTATGGCTCGAATCCTGGGAATCGGCACGGAGATCACCGAATGTTTGCGGATCGCGCGGATGATCGAGCAGCACGGCGAGCAGTTCATCGACCGCGTCTACACGCCGGCCGAGGTCCGCTACTGCCAGGGCCGCCCGCAATCGACGCAGCACTTTGCCGCCCGCTTTGCCGCCAAGCAAGCGATCCTCCGGGCGCTCGGCATCAATTCGTCCCGAGGCGCGGTCTGGGCCGACGTGGAAATCCGCCGCGACTCCTCGGGCCGCCCGGCGGTGGCCGCCCGCGGCGCGATCAAGGACCTCATCGAGCAGCAAGGCGTCGGTGAGATTCTCGTCACCTTATCCCACTGCCGAACGCACGCTACGGCGTATGCGATTGTGATGGGAAGGGAAGAATAATGCACGTAACTCACTCATTAGACTTGTCGAGTACCCGATCTACAACCAACCGCCAGTGCTCGGCATAACCAAGCCGCTGCGCCCATTGCTCGATATAATTGGTGTCGATCATATCCCCACTGGTTTGCAGCATCGCCGCGATGTCCCGTAAGTGCTTCTCGGAGCCGCCTTCGTTGTAATACCAGAGTTTGCCGAGAATGACGTCCTCGGGCGCCGCCACGAATCCCTCGCGGTCGGGCAGAATCGGGCGGCGAATTCTCCTCGTTAACTGCGTTCGCCCCCAGTCGTCGTTGCGTGGAATCATGAAGTCGATCTTGTTGCCCGAAGCGGGGTGAATAACGTTGAATTGGCTGTGCTCCGCGACGGCTTCGCGGGCCGCGGCGTGGCTCACATAGAACTCGGGTGGCGGGAACGCTGCGCATAATCGATTGGCGTCTTCAAGGGTAAGCTGGACGACAATATCGATGTCGTGCGTGAATCGCGGCTCTCCGTAAACTGCGCTGGCGTAGGAGCCAACGAGCGCGTAAGTCACGCCCTGGGATTCCAGAACGTCGAGCACATGACGCAGCAAGTCAGCCTGATCCACCGCGAAACCTCCGTGCTACCTCCTCCGAGACTCGCCGAGAATTCCAATCGGGATGTCGCCACGCAACGTCGGCCTGAAGCATCAGGCGCATGGTGCGCTCGGCGTCGAAAACCATGGCAATCCGCTCCGAGGGCGTCTTCTCGCGCAACACTCGGACCATCATGTCGTCAAGAACCTCGACGCACGGCCGATGAGAACCAACTTGGCGACAGGCAGGAACCATTTTCTTATTCCGATTCCGTTGCCGCGCCCTTCGCGGCCTTTTTCTTTGTGGCTTTCTTTTTCACCGCCTTCTTCGGCGCGGCCTTTTTCGCCGCTGCCGCTTTCTTCGCGGCGTTCTTCAACTGCCGCTCCGTCGGGCCTTGCTCGGCGCGGACCTTGAGAAGATTCAAGGCAAATTCGAATGTCAGCTCGTCTGGCGACATGCCTCGCGGGAGCGAGGCGTTGGTCGTGCCGTCGGTCACGTAGGGACCGAACTTACCAGACAATAGTTGTACCGGATTGGTCGTTACGGGCGAAGCATCGAATACCTTGAGCGGTTCGCGCTTGACACCGCGGCCGCGGCCGACGGCCTTGGGTTGTGCGAGGAGTTCCATTGCTTGTTCGAACGTCACATCGAGCGGCGAGACTCCGGCGGGCAAGGAACGCGTCTCCGGTTTCTCGTCGCCTTTGTCATCGCCGCACTTCACATACGGCCCGAATTTTCCGTTGAAAACCATGACCGGCTTGCTGCTTTGTGGGTGCATTCCCAGCGTGCGCGGAAGAGAGAGCAGCTTCAGCGCGACTTCAAGTGTCACGTCTTCGGGCGCCATGCCCTTTAGCAGCGAGGCGTTTTGCGGAGTCTCTTCGTCGTCCGGACTCCCGCGCTGCACGTAGGGACCGAAGCGGCCGACTTTCAGAAAGACCGGCTTGCCTTCGGGATCGTGCCCCAGCGGCTCGTCGCCCTGGGCCGACGTCTCGAGCATCGCAAGCGCGGCCTCCTGGGTCAATTCGTCGGGCGGGGTCTGGTCGGGGATGCTTGCGCGGCGCTCGCCTTGCTGCAGGAACGGACCGTAGCGGCCGACGCGGACAAATATCTCCTCTTGCCCCTGGGGGCTGCCAATGCTCACGCGGCATACGTCGCGAGCGTCGATCTCGCCCGCCTTGGCCGTGACCAATTCCTTGAGCCCTTTCTCGCCCTTGCCGAAATAGAATTGCTGCAAATACTCGACGTAGTCGAGCTCGCCGCGGCTGATGTCGTCCAGCTCGTCTTCCATTTTGGCGGTGAACTGGTAATCCACCAGGTTGGGCAGGTGTATTTCCAGCAGTTGCGAAACGGCAAACGCGGTCCATGTCGGCACGAGCACATTGCCGCTCTTCTTGAAGACATAATCGCGAGCGAGAATCGTGTCGATGATCGAGGCATAGGTGCTCGGCCGGCCGATGCCCATTTTTTCCAACTCGCGCGTGAGCGAGGCTTCGCTGAAGCGATTGGGCGGCTGCGTGGTGTGGCTTTTGGACGCCAGTTCGCGGCACTCGAGCGTCTCGCCGACCGCCACTTGCGGCAGCACGACCTCGCGTTCGGCAAGTTCACTGTCCGGATCATCAGAACCTTCGACGTACGCCCGCAAGTACCCGGGGAAGTCGATGATTTTGCCGCTGGCCTCGAAGCGCGCTGTCTCCCCTCTCCTTTCGGGAGAGGGGCCGGGGGTGAGGGTGCCTCCGAGATCGACCCGGATCGTGATCCGCCGCGCTTTCGCGTCCGTCATCTGGCTGGCAACGGTCCGCTTCCAGATCAAGTCGTATAGACGAAACTCGTCGGGACTCAACTGGTTTCGCAGGTCCTCCGGCAGTGGAAAGGGGTGCCCAGCCGGACGAATCGCCTCGTGGGCTTCCTGGGCGTTCTTCACCTTGGTCTGATAGATTCGCGGCGCGTCGGGCAGATAATCCTTGCCGTATTGGCTGGAAATAATCTGCCTCGCCGTCTCGATGGCCACGGTCGCCAGGTTCGTCGAGTCGGTACGCATGTAGGTGATGTGCCCGTTCTCGTAGAGGCTCTGGGCCACCTCCATCGTCCGCCGCGCCGTGAAGCCGCACTTGCGATTGCCTTCCTGTTGCAAAGTGCTCGTGGTGAATGGCGGATAGGGCTTCGTCGTATAGGGCTTGTCTTCCAATTCGGCGACGCGAGCGGTCTCGCGCTCGAGCCGAGCAGCCAAGTCGGCGGCCTGCTGCTGATCCATGAGCAGGCAGACGTCGTCCTTCAATCGCCCGGTCGCGGGATCGAAGTCGCGGCTGGCGGGAATTCGCTTGCCATCGACCGAGACGAGCACGGCCTCGAACTTTTCGCCGCTCGGCTTGGCGAACGTGGCGAGAAGGTCCCAGTAGGTTGCCGAGCGAAAGGCCATTCGCAGCCGCTCGCGTTCGACGATCAGCCGCACCGCCACGCTCTGCACGCGGCCGGCCGAAAGCCGTGGTCGGATCTTTCGCCACAAGAGCGGCGATACGTCGTAGCCATATAAGCGGTCGACGATTCGCCGCACTTCCTGTGCTCGCACCAAGGCCTGGTCGATCGAGCGGGGGTGAGTCAAGGCGTCGCGGATCGCTTCCTCGGTGATCTCGTGGAACACCAGCCGATGGACCGGAACCTTCGGCTTGAGAACTTCGCAGAGGTGCCAACTAATCGCCTCGCCCTCGCGATCTTCGTCCGTCGCCAGATAGAGGTCTTTGGCATCCTTGAGCGCCGCCCGAAGCTTTTTTACTTGTTGGGCCTTCTTCGGAGGTATAACGTACACGGGCTCGAAGCCTTTGTTGACGTTCACGCCCAGATAGGCCCAATCTTCCTTCTTTAGCTCCTCGGGCACTTCCTTGGCGCCGTTGGGCAGGTCGCGGATATGGCCGATGCTGGCCTCGATGGTGTACCCCCGCCCCAGGAACTTGCCGATCGTCCGAGCTTTGGCTGGCGACTCAACGATTACCAGCGAAGGTGCGTCGGAATTGGGCGATTTCTTGGCCATGTTAATTTGGATAATCTGTGCAAAGGGATGGTCGGCAAGGTTCGCCGTGGATCGACGATCCATCCTATGATACGCAAGTCGTCTACCATTGCAATTGTAGCTTGGTATTCTAAAATGAAAGATTCCGGTCAATTCGTGCAAAAGGTTTACCTCTGCTATGGCTAGTCCGTTCCGTACTTTTCGCAAGAATCAAAAGGTCTGGATGGCCGGAATTACGATTATGGCGATCGTGGCCTTCGTTTTCCTAGGCGGCCCGATGATCGGCATGAACCGGCTGGGGAGCCGAGAGCCGACAGCCATTCAAACGAAGTACGGAAGCCTCACTCAATCGCAAATCAATAGCGAGCGAGAACAGCGGAAACTGCTCCGCCAGTTCGTGGACTTTCTTCGCGCGCAACTGGGCAGTAATCAGCAGGCGCAGAAGGCAGCCGGCATCATCGCTGCGGTATACGCGATTTTAGGAGATGACACGGACGACACGGCCATTCAGCGCTGGCTTTACGCGCGCACGGCGGAATCGATGGGTGTCATGATCGACGACAAGGCGGTCAACGATCTTCTAGCGCAGATGACGATGGAAGTCGACAATGCGCAGGGAAGGATTGACTTCGCGATTCAAGCCGTCCATGCCAATCAACCCCAGATCTTCAAGATCATGCGCCAGCAGTTGCTCGCCATTCGCTTGATGCAGCTCGGCCATCAATACGACGAATGGGCCGGCAGTTCGGCAACGCCGGGCGAACGATGGGACTATTTCAAGCGGTTTCATCAGCGGGCTTCCGTGGAAGTGGCAGTGCTGCAGACGAGCAAATTCCTGGGCGATAAAAGTGTGAAAGAGCCTACGACCGACGAACTCAAACAGTTCTTTGATAAGTATAAGGATATTGAGCCGTCGCCCGACTCTCCGCAGCCGGGATTCCGCGTGCCGCGAAAGGTCAATATCGAGTATCTGGAAGCCGACCCGGATAGCTACGAGGGCCAAGTCACCGAGGCGGAAATCACCAAGGAGTTCGAAAAAGACCCCACGAAGTATGCTCGCGAAAAGGAGGACTTTCAGAAGGAGGAGAAGGAAGACCGTGACGCCCGCGAAAAAGAAGACAAGGCTGCCGCTGCCGCCAAGGCCGGCGGCAAAACTCCGCTGGAGAGCAAGCCGACAACTGAGCCGGTATTGAAGGAGCCGACGCCGCCTGCGAAGCCGGATAGTCGCCCGGCGACCGCGCCAGCGGCAAAATCAACCGCGAGCCCGCCGGCAGCGCCCAATATAAAAGTGCCCGAGGAAAAATCTCCCGGCGTAAAACCGGATGCCACGCCTGCGGCGGGAAAGACGCCCGAGCCTGTGAAGCCGGCGTCAACCGCAGTGAAGCCTTCGGGCAGTTCGTTGGCCGCGCCGGCAAGTCCCTTCCGCCTCGTCGCGTATGTCGACGACAAGGCCGCTGACAAAACGCCTCCGGCAGGCGCAGAGAAAAACGCGGAGCCGAAAAGTTCGGCGAAGATGGATCCGACAACTGCCGCAAAGGCGGTTGATAGCAAACGGCCGGCGACCGAGCCGACGCCATCGTCGAAGTCCGATGCCAAGCCGGACAGCGTGAAAGAAGGAGGCGCGAAACAGACAGGCGCGAAACAAGGCGGCGAATCAAAGCCGGTGGATACCAAGTCATCGGGCGCCAAAGCGGAAAAGGTTGACGCAACCGCCAAAAAAGAGGCGCGGAAGCCGATCAAAACGGCGGAAGAACGCCTGCGCGATTCTATCCGCCAGAATTTGGCCAACAAGAAGTACAGCGATAGCATCTCGAAAGTTCGCACAACGCTGGACGCCTATCGCGAAAAGTATACCAACGCGGGCGACGAAAAGCCGAAGTCGCCCGATTTCGCCGCGCTGGCCAAAAAATACAATATGACGGCCCATCGCACCGGCCTGCTCTCGCTGAGGCAATTGGTGGACACCGAGTTCGGCAAGTCGGATATGATCAATGCCGAGGCAGGCCGCCTCGTCCCCGCTGTCGGCGAGATTTTCGGTCCTACGACACTCTACAAGGTTGACGTTTCCCGGCCAAGCTATTCGACGCTTTCCAAGAAGCTTTACCTTTTCTGGAAGACCGACGACCAGGCCGGCGGCGTGCCTAAGTGGGACGACAAGGGAGTCGAGAGCAAGGTGCGCGAGGAGTGGAAGCTCTTCCAGGCCCGCGTGCCGGCGATGAAAGCCGCCGAAGATCTTAAGAAGAAGGCGAGTGCGGCCGATAACGCCGGCAAATCATTGACTAGCCTCGCGGCGAGCGATAAACGAATCGAGGTCATAAAGCCGCCTCGCTTTACTTGGATGACCAGCGGCATGTTGACGGGCCAGTCGCCGTCCATAAGCGAGGTAGGCGACCTCGAGAAGCCCGGCGAGGAATTCATGAAGACGGTATTCAGCCTTAGTCCCGGTCAAGTTGCGATCGCGACGAACGGCCCTAAGTCCGAGGCCTACGTAATCCGCATAATTTCGTTGACTCCTTTCAAGGAACTTTGGGAACAGTTCGTCTCCGAGGACACCGCGCAGGAGTATTTAGCCTTGATGCGGGGGACAATACGCTACGAGGTGATACCGGCTTGGCAGGAAAAAATCAAACGGGACGCCGACTTCAAGGACCTCAGAAAGAAGAACGACAAGAAATCGCCCCAAAGTCAATCCGCGCCTCCGCCAGACTCGTCCGACGGACCGCCGCCACCCGAAGAAATGTAGGGTGTCGTCGAGTTCCACGAGACCCGCCAGGAATCGCCAAGAGTCGTGGGTCATCGCTGCGTTTGACGCCACCCTACCGGCTTATTCTTGCTCGACGCCCTGCTGCTGCTCTTGGATCTCCGCGCAATGCACGCAGACAGCCGCGTAGGGGATGGCCTCCAACCGAGACTCGGGGATCTTTTTGCCGCAATCCTCGCAAATCCCGTACTCGCCCTCGCGAATTCGCTGAAGCGCGAGTTCGATCTTGTCGAGCGCAACTTTCTCGCTGCCGACAAGGGTTAAGGTGAGCTCCTGCTCGAAGTTGTCGCTGCCCAAATCAGCCATGTGGATGGGCAGGCTGCTCGATTCGGACTTGCCCTGGCTCAAGGCGGCGTCGGCCATGCGGCCCATTTCGCCGCGCAGGCGCGACCGCAGATCGAGCAATCGGGTGCGATACTGGTCGAAGTTATTCTTTTCCTTAACTTGCTTGGCCAAGGCTGCCGTTCCTTTACTTGAATTCAATGGAATTGTTCCGCATATTCATATATACCCGCTTCGGCCTTTATTGCAAAGGCCCCCGCCTGGGCATCCCAGTGCGGTCAATAAGCGAATTGGCGGGTCATCGCTGCTATCGAAGCCCGACGCGCAAGCGAGGCCGGCGCCGCATCCAAGCCTCGCTTGCGCGTCGGGCTTCGACATCGCGAACTGGTCCCGCCATTTTACCGTAGGTGGCGTACTACTTCGGCCAAGCCAGAACTTGTCGATCGCGTAAAAGCTGCTCGCGGAGCCGCTGGTAATCGACCTGCTGCACATCGATGCCGTCGCCGGCCGCCATTGCGGCCGCGGCGCCGGCCGATTGGCCAAGGACCATGAAGACGGGCTCCATGCGGATCGATCCATAGGCGATGTGGGTCGCCGAAAGACAGACCGGTACGACGAGGTTCGTACACTCCGCCGCCTTGGGCACGATCGCTCGATAACTGACCGGATACGGCCCCGCGACGGCGACTTGCACGTCGCCCTCATTGCGGACGTGCCCCGCGGCGTCAACGTAGCGCTGCGTGTTGTGCGAATCCATGCCGTAGGCCGCCAAACCGACGGAATCGGCCGCCGTGCGCCGGCCGCGGCACTCGTGCTCGGTCATCACATAGTCGGAAATCATCCGCCGGGCCTCGCGAATATAAAGCTGCTCGGGCCAATTGCCGCTGTCCGTGAACTCGTCTTTGGCCAGTCCCCAGGCGGAGAACTTTTTTCTCATGGAAGCCGGCACGCGCGGATCGTGGGCGATCGTCCACATCAGGCCGAGTTGATAGTCGCGGTGCTCGGCGGCGATCTTTTCGCGCGTCGCGTAGCCGGCTTCGGGATAATCATAGTTCATGCCGATGTCATCGGTCGAAAATGCTCCGTTGTTGTTGGTGTCCGACTTGCGGTTGGGCATCGGTTCGGGGTTGCCTACAATCTCCCTGCCGCCGGCCTCAATGTATCGGAGCAGAATCTCATAACGCCGCCGATCGTAGCCCTGCGGCCGGGCAATCTCGCGGCGGTTCTCCGATACGTCGGTGAGGCACATGCGATAGTTGTATGCCTGAACGCGCCGATCGCCCTCGCCGTCCGTGCCTGGGCTCCCGCCGTGCAGGCCCGGCAGAAGTCCACTGGCCCTGTCGCCGGTGACGATGAAAGGATCGACCGGGTGCCTGAACTGGTGTTTTGTGGCATGACGGGTCTGGACGCCGTCGAGCGTTTCATCGTACTGCGCGTTCGCCTCGCGACCGGTCGCGTAGCGGACTCCGGCACGGGCCAAGAGATCGCCCTCATAGCTTGCGTCAATGAAGACTTTGGCCGCGTAAATCATTCCTGATTCCATCGCGATGGAGACGATCCGCGAACCCTCTTTGCGAACGCCGCGCGACAGGTCGAGCCGCTGCTGAAAAACCGTCGAGACGCCCGCCTCGGCCAGCATTGCGCGGAGAATCTCTTCGGCCACGTGCGGCTCGAAGCCCCACATCGTATCGGCGTCGACGAAGCCCTTCGCGCGGGCAACATATTGATCGCGCGTCTCATGCTTCCACGCGGCGGCATCAAGATAATGTCGATGGACTTGCCGATAGAACTCGCGGGCGATGCCGCCGATGGCCCCTTTATTGCCAATATCGGTGCGTCCCAGTCCGCCGGAAGTCAGCCCGCCGACATGCCGACTCGGCTCGATGAGCACGACGCTCTTGCCCATCCGGGCGGCTTCGACGGCTGCGGCAACGCCGGCGGAAGTCGCGCCGTAAACGACTACGTCGGATTGGGACGTATTGGACGATGCGCCAATTAACAACGCGGTGAGGGCGAGAGCTGAGCTAATCATGATCCGTAGCCACATCTTGTGGCAGAATAAGTTGACGAAGTGGAGTGGCACTCTCTGAATCCCAGCGCCGGGAGATGCGGTTCATATTCGGGGCCGGGGGGCTTCACCAGGACGGCCAGACGCTGTCTACTGAGGCTAACTTTGACCGCCACAAACCGCAAGATGGGCCAAGTGTGATTTCCCGATCGTTGACCTCATCTTCCGGGCAAACCACTTCCGCGCGGCCCTCGCGCGTCCGCATGGTGGTCGTGACGATGGCCATTCTGATGGGAATGGTCACGTATCTCGATCGCTCCTGCCTGGGCGTGCTTAAGACGCCCATCTCGAAGGACCTCGATTTGTCGCTGCATGTGTGGGGGCTGGTCATGACGCAGGACCAGGGACTGGCGTGCATCGATACGGTGTTCGCCATCGCCTATTGCTCCTTCGGCATCCCCAGCGCACGCTGGGCGGGCCGGATCGGCACCCGCCGCATGCTCACCACGGTCGTCGTTCTGTGGTCGCTCTGCACGTGCGCCACAGGGCTGGCGAGCGGCTTCGTTTCGTTGGTTGTTGCCCGGTTTCTCTTTGGGGTAGCCGAGTCGGGGGCGTGGCCGGCGATTTCGCAGACGCTCTCACGGTGGATTCCTTATCGCGAGCGCGGCACAGCGCAGGGAGTGGTGTGGTTCGGGGCGCATGTCACCGTCGGCGTTACGCCGCTCATCGTCTATCAATTGATGCACGGCACATCGTGGCATTGGGTGCATGTGCTGCCGCTGAGCTGGCGCGGCGTCTTCACACTTTTCAGTTTACCGGGCCTCGTTTGGGCCGCGGTCTGGTACTACTGGTTCCGCGACGAACCGGAGCAGCACCGGCAAGTGAACGACGCAGAACTGGCATATATCTTGTCCGACCGCACATTGACCAGCAGTGACGACGAGCCGGAGCGCCCGCTCGCGAGTCGCATGGCCTTTTGGCGGCGGCTGCTGTTCAATCGCAACATGATTGCCCTATGCCTGATGTATCTTCCCAACAGCTTCATTTTCTACTTCTGCATCACGTGGTTTCATCGCTACCTTGACGAGGGCCGCGGCCTCGAGGGCCGGACGCTCGCCATCTTGGCTGGGCTGCCGCTGCTGCTGAGCGTCGCGGGCGACGTGCTCGGCGGCGCGGCGACCGATTGGGCCGTCCGCCGCATAGGTCCCCGCTGGGGACGCGCGGGGGTGGGGCTCGTCTCGTATCTGAGTGCGGGAATCTGCATAATCCTGGCGGGCGTCGCCGGCGACGCGCATACTGCGGCCTTGCTCTTTGCAGTAGGCAATGCAGCCAACATGTTCATCATGGGCGCCGCCTGGGGGACTTGCCAGGACATCGGCGGCCGCCATGCCGGCACCGTCAGCGCCACGATGAATACCGCCGGACAAGTCGGCGCGATCGCCTGCCCGCTTTTGGTGGTTTATCTGAAAGACCACTACGCATTGCACGGCATCCGCTTTTTGGGCTCCATGATCTTAGGTTGGAACGTGGCTCTCGTATTCATCGGGGTCAGTTTCCTGGTCGCGTCGGCAACCTGGCTGTTTATCGACCCGCGGGAAAAGTTGTTTTCCTAGCAGGCCAGGGCGGTTAACCATGTAGCGGGGTCCAGCGACGCAAGCACCCACTTTATCCGCGAATTACCAGGCGGTAGACAACGCCCTGCGGCAGGACTATCATTATCTGCGACTCGTGTATTCTTTTCGTCCTGGGCAAAGCCAGCGGTTGGCCGCGCGCGGGACGCAATAAAAACCGCCGTCTTCCGTTACTATGACGGGCGGTTCGGTCCTTGCTGTCTCTGACGAAAGCCAACGGTTGGCTTCGTCTGGGACGCGTAAAGAAAGGTGGTGGCTCATGTTGCGACGAACACTGGGAGTAATTGGATTGATTTTGGCCTTAGGGGCGGCGACGGTTTTCGCCCAGCCCGGAGGCGGCGGTCCCGGCGGCCCTGGCGGACGGGGTGGATTCGGCGGGATGTTCGGCGGCGGCGGGATGCGCGGCGCCAGCTTGATGATTCTTGGCATGGAAGACGTGCAGAAAGAACTCGCCGTCACCGACGACCAAAAAACCAAACTGACCGATCTCCAGAAGAAGGCGATGGACGACATGCGCTCGTCCTTCCAGGGCTTCGCCAATTTCCAGGACATGACCGATGAGGAGCGGACCAAGGCCCGGGAAGACATGCAAAAGAAGATGGCGGAAGCCGGCAAAAAGACCCAGGCGGAAGTCGACAAGATCCTGGATGCGAAACAACTGGAACGCCTGAAGCAGTTGCAGGTTCAGATCCAAGGCGTTCAGGCGCTCAGCGATCCTGACACAGTCGCCAAGCTCAAGCTTTCCCAAGATGCCCAAGACAAGATCAAGAAGATCGTCGACGACTCCCGCCAGAATCGTCCGCAGTTTGACTTCCGAAATGCGACGGACGACGAGCGTAAAGAGTTCATGGACAAGATGGCGAAGCAGCGCGCGGACACGATGAAGTCGGCCCTGGCCGTCTTGGACGACGACCAATTGGTCGAGTGGGGCAAGCTGACCGGTAAGGAGTTCAAGTTCTCACAGCAAGGCTTCGGCCGCGGCGGATTTGGCGGCGGACGCGGTGGCCGTGGAGGCCAGGGCGGCGGCAATGGCGGAAATCCTCCGGGCAACTAACGTTCGCCGTGGAATTGGTTTGCCGATTGATAGCCGCGGAGCGGCGATAGACAATAGCCAGGGGCGCAAGCCCCTGGGATATGTCGAATTGGATACCACAGCCGCGGAGCGGCGACAGTAAGTCAAGTTTCGCCCCTCCGGGGCTACCGAATCGTGGTTCTTCGTCGCCAGGGGCTTGCGCCCTGGCTATTTTCTTTTGCCGCTCCGCGGCTCGCGGGGATGGCAAACGTCGAATCACAGATCGTACAACGTCGCGTCGACGGCGGGGGCGGCTGAACGACTCTTTTTTCGCCGCCGCCCCGCGGGCAGTTCAGCGTCGGGCCCTTCCTCCCCGAACAAGTCGCCTAGCTCTTCTTCGAGCTTTTCGGGCGACTCGCCGGCTTCCATGCGGCGGATTGCCTCCTCGGCGCGGCCGTCCAAGGGCATGCCCGTCGCTTCGTGCATTTGCCGCATCATCGCCGCCACCTGGCGCGGATTGTTCTCGTCGATGCCCTCCGCCTGCCGGCCCATCGATTCCATCAGGCCCTCCAGCTTGGATTCGTCAATGCCGCCCGGCAAGTCGTCGGCGTCGGCCGCGGAACCGGCCTTTCCCAAAGTGGCAAAGCGCGAGACCTTCCGCTCAAGCTTCTTCCGACCGCAGCGCGGACATTTGGGCCGTGTCGTCGTATCGACCCGCCGCGAAAAGAAGCTGAAGATGGTATGGCAATCGCCGCAATAGAAATTCATAGACCGGCATGTGGTCGTCCTTACACTTTCTTCTTCGCCGCCAGCTCCCGCAGCGTGCGCAGGTTGATGATATCGCACTCCTCGCCGTCCTGCTGGCCCTTGGGCGTTTCCAGCACCATAGGTACGTTGCCGAAGCGGCGGTCGCGGAGGAGCCAGCCGAACGGATCGCGGCCGATCTTGCCATGTCCGATATGGGCGTGTCGATCGACGCGGCTGCCGCAATCTTTCAAGCTGTCGTTCAGGTGGAATGCGCGGATATGGTCGAGCCCGACGATGCGGTCGAACTCCTTCATGGTGGCCTTATATTCGGCTTGCGTTGACATTTTATAGCCCGCGGCGAAGACGTGGCACGTATCGAAGCAGACGCCCAGGCGGCGGTTGTCCTTGACGCCCGCGCGGATCGCGGCGAGGTGCTCGAATCGCCAGCCTAGCGTCGTCCCTTGCCCGGCAGTGGTTTCCAGCAGGATGCCGGCGGAAAGACGCTTCGTTTTGGCGAGCACTTCGTCCAATGCGGTGACGATGCGCTGGATTCCTTCGTCCTCGCTGGTCGTCGTATAAGCGCCGGGGTGCGATACGACCCAGGGGATTTCGAGGATGCTGGCCCGCTCGACCTCGTCGATCATGGCCTCGATCGATTTCTTCCAGAGCACGTCGTCGGGGCTGGCCAGATTGATCAAGTAGGAATCGTGCGCTATCGGGCATTCAATGCCGGATTTGGCCAGGGCATCGCGGAACCGCGCGGCCTCGTCCGGCGTGATGGGCTTGCCGCGCCACTGATTCGTATTCTTGGTGAAGACCTGGATCACCTGGCAGCCGGTCTGCTCGCCGATTTCGACGGCCTTGTAATAACCGCCCGCGATCGATTGATGCGCTCCGAGAATTGGCATGTTCAAGATTCCTCGACGGTTTCCACCCAAACTTGATTCCCGCTGATGCGGACGATGCGAATCGGCGTACCGCGATCAAGAAAATCGCCGCTGGCCATGACGTCGACCGTCCGCTCGCCGAAGCGGCCTTTCCCGCCGGGCCGCAGCGGCGTATGGGCAATGCCTTGATCGCCGGCCGCAAGAGTGGTCTCGCCGCCGGCGGCGGTGCCCGACATGGCTATTGGCTCGGCGTCGGGCGGGGCTAACATCAGTCGACTAAACAGCGGCAGCGTGTCCATGCGCCGCGTAATGACAATTGCCGCCGCCACGAACACTCCGCACGACCCGAGGATCATGCCCATCGTGCCGGCGAGCGTGTGCAGGTCGGCTTCGGTTTCCGGAATCAAGAAGCCCTGGCAAACCATGATGATGCTGGCCAAGACGAGCACCGACCCCATAAGCCCCGGCACGACGGTGCCCGGCAGGAGAAATATCTCCACCGCGATGCAGCCCAGCCCGAGGAGGAACAATACGGCGCTCAGCCAGCCGCCCGTGCCGCCGAGAAAATGGCTCCAGAAAAGCAGCAGGAAGCACGCCGCGCCGATCAATGCTCCGATGCCGTGGCCGGGCGACATGAACTCGAAGTAGAGCCCGGTCAGCCCGACGATGATTAAGAGCGCCGTCACCAGCCACGAATTCAATATCTCGACGGTGATATCGAGCCACGTCGCCGTCATGATTTGGAACTCATTCAGGCCGTAATGTTTCGCCAACTCCTCGCGGTTGGCGACGAGGAAGTTGGCAAGTCCGCATTTCTCCGCTTCAATGCCCGTGAGTGTCAAAAACTGGCCCTTGCCCGATGACGCGATCTCGCCAATCCTATTCCACTCGCCAGGGTTGTCATTGAATTCGCGCTCGGAGATGTAAGTGTCCAGCACAGGCTGCCCAGCCTTTGGCTTGAGGCTGACTACATGAAAGACCCTCATCTCCTTGTCTGCGATGGCTTGGGCCAAAGCGATCGGCCTACCCTTGGCCTGGGCCAGCGAGCGCAGTTCGCTCTTGAAGGCACTTAAAAGCTTCTCCGGGACGAAATGGAAGAAGGATTTCTCATCGCGAAAGATTGCGCCGGCGTCGCCCCATTTCGCATTGGGCCCCATGACGATCTCGTCACAACCGAGCGAGGCGACAGCCGCCCCGCTATAAGCGCTTTCGGGCACATAAGCCACGGTGTGAGCCCAATCGACAGTCGCCAGATGTTTGGCTATTTCCAGCGACTCGACGAGTCGGCCGCCGGGACTATCAATCTCCACGACCACAAGATCCGCGCCGGCTTCCTTGGCGGCATCCAGCTTGCGAAACACGTACTGTTCCAGTCCCGGTCCAATTTCACCCTCGAGATCGATAATGACGCCGTGCTTGTATGTCGCCGGGTCCGCGGTCCAGCCCTGGGAGCAACTGAAGATGGCCGCGATGAAAGTGGCGGAACAAGCGAGAGCGTGCGGGAGGAAAGCCATTATCCTCTTAGCGATCTTTGGATCAGCGTTTGACGGTCGCATGTAACAATCATACACGTAGTTCGTCCTTGTTAATATGGACTTGCTTGAGCTGCATTTCGTTCGCGGCTGTGGGCTCAATTCACGCCGCGAGAGCCCGATAAAAGGCTGCTTATTGCCGTTCCAGCACGTTGTAATCTCTTGGGCTCGCAATGAAAATACACTTGCCTTGACTGTGGGTTTCCACATTGCTAGCATTGCTTGCAATACCATATATTGTGGCTGATTTTGCAATTAATCACAAGATATGGCTGAAGCTTGTATTTACTAGGGTAAACCCTTAGACTCCTCGAACTTGCATTTCCTACAGGGAGGCGCGTGACAGCTCCAGGAGTATGTGCCTTATCAATCGTGACGTGCGAAGGTTGCACCGGCAAAGCGTTGACGCAAGTTGACGCCGCAGCCGCAGGAAAGCGATCCGCGTTCCGCTTAGTCAGGGATTGACGCTGCCGAGTAGCTCGGTTTTGTCGGACGGATCTTTTCTTCGAGGCTCTATCAAAACCGATCAATTGGCACGACTGACGCTGCCCCTGATTCGGTTTTGTTGGAGACTCTAAGTTGCCCTTGCCGAGGGCTTCGCAATCATCGGACGTTCTCCTCGCGATACAGGCGATTCCAGCTTTTCCGACACAGGACGTGTCAAAGGAGTATCTCATGCATTCCAAACCGCTCGTCGGCATCAACGCCGATTTCCGTTCCGCAAAGAAAGACGTGCCGGCATTCTCGATCATCGGCGCCGGCTATTACGATTCGCTCACGAAGGCCGGCGCCGTGCCCGTGGTGATACCGCCGCTGACCGATGAGGACGACCTCTCCCGGCTGCTCGATGTTCTTGATGGCGTTGTGCTCGTTGGCGGGGCCGACCTCGACCCGCGCTTTGACGGATTCATGGTTCATCCCTCGGTCCGCCTCTTGGACCGCCGCCGCGAGGAGTTCGATCGCCTGCTGATGCGGATGGTCGCCGAGCGCCGCATGCCGGTCTTCGGCATCGGCTGCGGCATGCAATTGCTGAATACATCGCAAGGCGGCAACCTCTTCCTGCACATTCCCGAGGACCTGCCGCGAGCGTTGCCACACCTCGACGCCACCGATCCTCACCACCGCCACGCACTGATGGTGGAGATGGGCACGATCATGGAGCGGGTCTTCGGCGAGGGCGAAATCCGCGTCAACAGCCTCCATCACATGGCGATCGACGAGGTGGCGCCCGGTTTTGCCGTGACCGCCCGCTGCCCGGACGGCGTGGTCGAAGCCATCGAAAGCACGATGGACGACTGGTTCGCGATGGGCACCCAGTTCCATCCCGAGAGCGAATCGGCCTCGGCGTTGGACCTGCGCATCTTCGAGGAGTTCGTTTCCGGCATCATCGCCCACAGCCAATCGGATCGGCTTGCCGTCGCGTAATTGCAGTGTTTCTGTAGGGAACGGTCTGCGTGCCGTTCCAGAGTCCGCGGAACGGCACGGAGTCCGTTCCCTACAACCGGAGAGGACTGAGCCATTGACGCCCCCGAGCACGGACGCTTGGGACCAGGTCAATCTTGGGCAAGAATAACGGCACGGATGTTCGTTACGTCGGGCGCCGGCTCAGTCCTCTTCTTTTTTCGAATATTACCGCCCGATCAGGACCTTCACCGGCTGGCCACTCTGGCAATTGGGCGCGACCCATACGGTCAACTCGCCCGGCTCGACAACGTGCTGCAAGTCAATATTCCAGAAGGCAAGCTCCTTCTTTGTAAGTGTGAACTTGATCATCCGGGACTCGCCGGCCGCGAGCATGATTTTCTGGAAACCTTTTAGCTCGCGAACCGGCCGGACGACGCTCGTGCCGCGCTGGCGGATGTAGAGCTGCACGACCTCCATACCGTCCCGCGGGCCGGTGTTCGTGACGGTCGCTTCGACCGTTATCGCCCCGTCGCGGTTTATGTCCGTGGCACTCGTCGCCGGCGATGTTATCGACGTCGGCGAGTAGTCGAATTTCGTGTACGACAGCCCCCAGCCGAAAGGAAAGAGGGGCGTATTCCGCTCGTCGATGTAGCCGGTCACGTAGTGGTCGCTGCCCGGCGCGGGACGGCCCGTGTTGAAGCAGTTGTAATACAAAGGTTCCTGGCCCACACTCCGTGGAAAGGTCGCGGTGAGCTTGCCCGATGGATTCACGTCGCCGTAAAGCGTGCGCACGAGCGCCGGCCCGGCTTGCACGCCGGGGAACCAGGCCGCGATGATCGCCGGCACATGCTCGGCCTCCCAGGGAATTGCAAGCGGCCGCCCGCTAAACAGAACGAGCACGACCGGCTTGCCCGTCGCGACGACCGCCTTGAGCAGCTTGAGCTGCACGCCAGGCAGGTCCAAGTGGGCCCGCGATTCGGCCTCGCCGCTCATGTCGGGTGCTTCGCCCAAGGCCATTAGCACAATGTCGGCTTCCCGTGCCGCGGCAAGTGCTTCGGCAAAGCCGGCTTCGGAGTCGCCGCGCGTTTCGGCGCCTTTTGCATACATAAGTCGATCGCCAATCCGCTCGGCGAGCGATTCCCGCAAGGTCACGACGAGCTTCGGATCGGCCTTCATCACCCACGCGCCTAACATGCCCGCGTGATCGTCGGCCAGCGGGCCGATGAGGGCAATTCTCTTGTTCGCTGGCAACGGCAGAAGAAATGTATCCGGCACACTCCGTGTGCCGTTCGCAGGCGGCACACGGAGTGTGCCGGATACATTATCGTTCTTCAGCAGCACAAATGATTCTTCCGCCGCCCGCCGGGCGAGTTCTCGATGTTTTGACTTGATAGCTTGCGTGTCACTCCGCTTTTCGTCCGTATATGGCGTTTCAAACAGCCCAAGCGCAAACTTGATTCGCAGCACGCGCTCGACTGCCCGATCGATCACCTCGCTCTTCAACCGTCCGCTCTGCAACAACTCCGGCAGCACCGAGTCATATAGACCGCTCTGCATATCCATATCGACTCCGGCGGTAATCGCTTTCAGCGCCGCCTCGCTGCCATCGAGCGCCACGCCGTGCTGCACGAGCTCACCGATCGAGTCCCAATCGCTCACGACGAAGCCCTTGAACCCCCATTCGGTTCGCAGGATGTCGGTCAGCGTATGATGGTTTGCCGATGCCGGCACTCCTTGCAACGAGTTGAACGCCGCCATGAACGTGCCCGCACCGGCATCCTTGGCCGCCTTGAAGGGCGGGAGATAAACGTCGCGCAAGACGCGCTCGGAGACGTCGACCGTGTTGTAATCGCGTCCGCCCTCCGGCGCGCCGTAGGCGACATAATGCTTGGCGCAAGCGAGCATCGCCGTTGCATTAGACAGGTCCTTTCCTTGATATCCACGGACCCAGGCAGCCGCCATCACCGAGCCGAGGAACGGGTCCTCGCCGCTGCCTTCGGCGATGCGGCCCCAGCGGGCGTCGCGGGCGATATCGACCATCGGCGAGAACGTCCAACGAATGCCGTCGGCGGTCGCCTCCTCGGCGGCCATGCGGGCACAGCGCTCGGCAAGTTCGGCGTCCCATGCGGCGGAGAGACCCAGCGGGATCGGGTAGACCGTGCGGTGCCCGTGGATCACATCGAGGCCGAAGAGGATCGGAATCTTCAGCCGCGATTTTTCCACGGCCTGCCGCTGCAGCTCATTGCATTCGCGCGCGCCGGTGAGATTGAGGACCGAACCGAGTCCTCCTCGCGCGGCGAGTTCTTTTTGATCGACTTTCGCGCCGCCCGGCCCGGTGGCCGCGCCGTTGGAGAACTGCGTCAACTGGCCGAGCTTTTCGGCGAGCGTCATCCGCTTCAACAGGGCGCCCACTTTGGCGTCGATGGCTTCAGTATCGAACATGGCCGGAGGCTGGGCGATTGCGGAGGAGGTTATAGCCAGGATTAACACGAAGCTGGCAGTTTTCACAGCAGCAGGCTCCAGCATTATCGTTGGGAAGTCTCGCGCAAAGGCGCAAAGCTCGCAAAGAAAACATCAGTCGATCCGATCGATAAAATGGAAAATCGTCGGCTCGGGAGAATCATCTCGCTTAGTCTCATGGAATCCCTTTGCGAGCTTTGCGCCTTAGCGTGCGCTCTGTCGGAGGGTGATGATCGGTGAGGAAAGCCCATTATATCGCCATGCGAACTGCCTGCCCATCGCACGACCTAACCCAACGCAAACCGATTGCTAACCGAACGTTTGCCGGCGGTTCACAAACAGCACACGAAGCTAGGGCAGAATAGCCACGTTGTCACGATTACACGTCACTCGGGCTGGACGCCGAGGCAGGGAGTATACACAGCCGACTTCTAGTCACCCACCGGTTCACCCAGACCGGTCATACGCGGTTGTGGCGCTTGGATCTGCCTCGGCGGCCAGCCGTCTTTAATAGTGGAGAGCTTAGAGTGGAGAGCCGAGAGTGGAGAGCTTAGAGCTTAAATCACGATGAACGACTTGGCTTGGCGTCCGCAAAGTTGACATCTTTTGAGGGCCAAGAAAGCACGGAGTGCGGCGACCTTTGGCCGCCGCACTCCGTTGCGTTTTTGAGAACTATAGGGGTCGCGGTGCTATTCCGCGGCCGGGCTCTTGCCTTCCATGCGCCCGACAATTAATTGCCCGGCCACCCGCAATAGGCCCGGTTCGACCTCGAGCCGCATCCGCACGCCGTTGTCGATCGGCCGCAAGGTGAGACTTATATGGTCCTTGCCGGGCGACTTTTTCAATTCGGCTACGGCCATCTTGGCGCCGACCCGATCCTCTGGCTTGCCCACCGCGGCGATAGCCCCCGCGATTGGCTGGAACGCGTACGAGGCATTTACCGGCGGGACGGACTTCGCGCCGCTTTCATTAGACGACGCAACGGCCGCCTTGAGCTTTGCCGCGGCGTCGCGCCCGACGGCGACATAGACGTTGTCCTTCCCCACCGCGACGACGATATCCAACTTCTCGCCGATGAGTTTAACGACGGTCTCGCGATTCTCGGCGTTTTCCGGAATGGGAATCGAAACCTTGTGGATTGTCAGCCCGCCCGCGGTCTCCGCGTCGAGCGTGACGAATTGATCTACCGCGGGATTGTCTTCCTCGATCGCCTTCACCACGGTGTGGACGATCTTGTCGAACAACTTGCCGTCGGCGACATAGAACGCGGCCAAGCCGGTAGCCGAATCTTCGCTGAGCAATCCGGTGATCACCATGTCCGTACGGCCCGACTTGACCATCTTGGTCAACAGGTCGAGGCTGTCGCCGACAACCACCTTGGCCGTTGCGCGCTTGTTCTCCGGAGCGCGCTCGACTATCTTACTCACCGCGTGGCTGCGCGCGAGTTCAATCAGGCTCTCGGCAAGCTTTTGCTTGACTGCGGGAATCGGGCTGGCTACGGCATAGAGGGCCGCCGCTCCGGGAATGCGGAAGCCGGAGAAGTAGCTCTTGGCCTCGGCGGCCAGGGCCATTTCCGCGGCCGTCTCGGTGCCCGGCTTGGCGGTCCCGCTGAAATCGACGAACGTCCGCGCCGCTTTGCGATCCAGGCCCCAGCCGAAGTTGATCTGGTCCATGTCGCCCGCCACTCGCGTGAGATAGGCCTCGACCTGCTCCAGGAACTTCTTCCGCTGAGCGAACTGCTCGTCGGTCTCGTCGTCCTTCTTGTTGTTGGCCTCATTCTCGATCCCGCTCTTGAGGCCCGTGAGAAACTTGTCGCGGAGCGCTTCGGGCACGTCTGCCAGAAAGATACGTCCGGCGACGATATAGTTCTTCTCCATGCCGTGGATCGCGGTGAGCGGATTGCCTGCGATGTGCGCGAGCGACTCCGCCTTGTCGGAAAAACATGCCCAAGAGTCGTGCTGCTTAACGTAGTTGGCCTGCTTGCCATCCTTGGGCGTGAGCTTGTAAACGCCGCCCTGCTCCTCGACCTCGTTGTAGAGCTTCAATAGGTCGAGCGCCGCCTTGAAGTCGTTGACCGGCACGAAGACGTAACCGGAAACGTCGTCAGCGCTGCTGGCTTGGACGATCGCGCCGAACGGCCGCGCCTTATCGACGCCGGCCAGACCTTTGCCCTGCGTCACCAGCGTGACGAGGCCGTCAAGCCCGGCGCCCAACTGCGGCCGGTCAACCAGCCCGCCGACAAAGTTGATGTCGTCAAGGAGATCGTTGTAGCTGGCGACGGCTACTGCGGCGATCGGTTTCGGTTCCGCGGCGCCAGCCCGCGAAAGGCCCGCGGCGAATAGAACCGCCGCAGCCAGGAACATGGACAAACACTTCTTCATAGCTCTTCTCCTGGAAAGGGGAAAGTGGATATTCGGCACTATCGCGGTTATTCGCCCGCGGCACAGAATTATTGGGAAATGGATTGTGTGGGGCCGCACGGCCTTACCCAACGATAGCTTACCGCTCGCGAAACGTGATCCGTCCCTTGGTCAGATCGTAGGGAGAGAGCTCGACTCGCACCTTGTCGCCCGGCACGATCCGGATGAAGTTCTTCCGCATCCGCCCGGCAACGTGGGCGATGACCTTGTGGCCGCTGTCCAGTTGCACGCGGAACCGCGTGTTCGCGAGGGCTTCGGTAACGACGCCCTCGACTTCGATTGCTTCCTCTTTGTTCGCCATACACCACTCCACTGAGGGACACTATAACGCCGAATACCCAGACGGAAAGGCTCATCATACCACTTTTGCGGCCGGGGTCCAAGGATGCCAATCGGCAATCGCTTTTTGGGCGCGATGTCATCAATGTGAACCGCCCTCACGCTCGTCCTCGTGCCCACGCTCTGCGTGGCCACGGGCTGTCGGCCGCTCCGCGGCCCCGGAGCGGATTTTGTTGGACCGACGGATTCACGCCCAATCTAGGCCGCAGAGCGGCCAGGACGTTCCGTTACGACGCGGAGCGTCGTAACGAGATGTTGGGCCGTGCCGGGCCTTTGGCACACGGCATGCACGAAACGATTTGGTCAATTTCCGCACCATTTTGGAGCCGTAAGATGAAAACCATCGCCTTTGCCGCGATCATGCTGATTTCGTTCCCGGTCCTCGCCTTCGACACCGCTAACGCCAGTCAACCGATTTATTCCATCTGGGCGTTCCACCTGAGCGATGGCAAGTGGGTCAAGGACGAGGCCCATTCGTGGACCACAACCGATCCGGCTGCAGGACTTGAGTATGCAAAGAAAGTTCAAGCCGCGCCCGGCTGGACCGCGACAACGAACTGCCTCCAGCCGATTCTTCAGACGCAGGTCTATGCACAAGCCCGCCAATGGAGAGGCGCGACGACTCGCGGAGGATATGGCGTTACTGTGCGCAACGAGCGCGACGGCGGACAAACCATTTGCATGCCCTACATGACCGTGCGGCTTCCGGCGGGCATGATTCGCAATCTGCGCGACGCAGGGCAAGGCTCGACCGCGAACGTGGACGACAGCTATTACTCGACCTACGACAATTCGGCCGCGTTGAACGATGAAGCCAATCTGCGGAACATGCAACAAAGGCAAGATATGATCAATAATCAGATGATGAACAACAACATTCAGGATATGATCAACACGCAGAACATGATCAACACGCAAAACGCCGTCAACGCTCAGAACGCGATGGACGCGCAGAACGCCGCCAACGCCATGAACCAGTGAGAACCTGCGTACAAGTTATTTCGTCGAGTTCGTAGGATGGACCTCCGAGTCCGTCCTCGAAGACTGGACGGACTCGGAGGTCCATCCTACATTGCGACGGCGTTAGCCTACCGCCGGGTTGACGCCTGCCCGGCGGAGCTTGTCGCGGGCGCGAGATAGGATCGGCCCGATGCTGTTTTCCGGCATGCCGACCGTCGTGCTGATCTCTTGGTAGGTCTTGCCTTCCAGATGATACATGCGAACGACCAGCGCCTCGGTGCCTTGCAGACCGCCGATCAGGTGTTCGACTTCCTCGCGATCGCTCACTTTCTTCTCCGCGTTCATGTGCGGATCGGGAACGGCCTGCGGCAGACGCTGGGCTGGCGCCGACAACTTGCCGCCCGGTCCGCGTGCCAGAAGATCGCGCACGACAACTCGCCGCGCGACGACCGTGAGATAGGTAGCCAGGCTGCTCTGCCCGCGAAAGTTGCGGAGCACCGCAAAGTCGCTGCGAATGACGGCCAGAAAGACCTCAGCGCAGAGGTCGTCGCGATCGTGAGGAGTAAGACGCATGCTCCGGGCTTGGGCCGTGTGCCGGATCACATGTTGCACGAGGCCCATGAAGCGGTCAACGAAGTCCTCCCACGCCCTTGGCTTGCGGTTGAGGCAGCGATCCAGCAGGTTTCGATCAATATCAGAGAGTGCCACGCTAAAAACCTTGACGAGAAACTAATGCCCCTGGGCCCCGTGGACTGCATACGTCGCCCTATTCGATTTTAGACAAGGACTATGCAAGAAACAAGTCGCATTTTGGAAGGGGCTTCTGGCGTGCCAAAAAGCGCGGCATTAGGGGGGGTGGAGTACCGCTTTCAGGCGGCATGTCTAGGAATACACCGGCTAAAGCCGGGACTCCAGCGCGGCAAGCGAGAGTGCGCAAACTTCAATCCTTCGCTCCGATTTCCCAAGAGACCCCGTCGAGCCAAGTCCGCCAACTCTCGTACTTGGGGTTTTCCAGCTTCAACGTGAGCATGGGGTTGCGCTTCGGCCGCGCGGGCTTGCAGACGAGCTTCATCTTCGCTTCGTGTGGAGTGCGCCCTCCCTTCCTCACATTGCACGCCAGGCAAGCGCAGACGATGTTCTCCCAAGTGGTCGGCCCGCCGCGGCTCCGCGGCAGGACGTGGTCGAGACTCAACTGATGCATGGGCAAGTGCTTGCCGCAATATTGACATTGGTGTCCGTCGCGGGCTAGCACGTTGCGCCGATTGAGGTGGACGCCATGCTTCGGCAGCCGATCATAACGCAGCAACCGGATGACTCGCGGCACCTGAATCTCGAAATTCACCGAGCGAATCCAGTCCTCATGCGTCTGTTTTTGATGGACGCGCAACTGGCTGGCTTCAAGCCACGAGTCAAACGTATAGTTGCCGAAGATCCCTTCCTCGCCGGCATGAATAACCTCCGCTAATTCGCGGCATAAGAGGGCAAATGCCCTGCGGATGCCAATCACATGTACCGCCATATAAAGCCGATTGAGCACCAGCACGCTGGCGTGGAGCGAGGGGGAACAATGCGGCTGGGCTGTAGAAAATGCCTCTCTATGCGCCGGAAGCTTGCGGCTGCCGTGCAGTTTCGCCACGCGGGTGTTGGCCGACTGATTGAGGCGCACAGGAAGGTCTCCCGTTCCACCCGAAGCATGTGTTCGGGTATTGCCTTAGAGTCTCCAACAAGACCGATCCTGGCGCTGCGTCCATCGTGCCATTTGACCGGATCCGATAGAGCCTCTTCTATGCCTTTTGAGGCTGCGTAACCGCTCTATCTTAACCTAAGCCGGAGCGATCTGCCAGACGCCTTTGCGGATTTCTGTCAGGCCACCGAAAAATCGGCCGAAATTGCCAAAAATCTTCCGCCGCCCGTCTTGCGTCAGTCCCCGCGGGGCCATTAGGATGAACCTATCGGGCTTCCGTTGCCCAAAGGCGGATGTCCGTTTCCCTTTCCAGCGCGAGCCGCAAGAAGGAGTGGATCAATGATTCGATATTCGTGCGATCTGTGCAAGCGGGATCTCGATGCAGAGAACGATCTCCGCTACGTGGTGAAAATGGAAATCTTCGCCGCGATGGACGCGTCCACGGAAGACGACGACAACGATCCGCTCGAACAGATTCAGGACATCATCGAGCGGCAGGATGACATCATGAACGAGGCGATCGGCGAAGAGGTCTGCCAGCAGCTTCGCTTCGATCTTTGCCCGGAGTGCCGCGAGAAATTCGTCAAGCATCCCTTGGGCCGCGAGAGTTTTGTCGCAGCGATGGCCGGGTTCAGCAAGAACTAGGAGAGATGCCAACCAATAGACGAGAACAAAGCGCTCGGCAAGGGTTTGACCTTCCGAACAATTCCCGACACGGCGCAAGCCACGCTCGAGTGGTTTCACAAACAGCCCGCCGCGAGACAGGCTAAACTCCGCGCCGGGCTGACGGCCGCGCGCGAAGCCGAAGGGCTCGCCGCTTGGCACGCGCGAAAGAAATAAGGTATGTCCGCGACGGCCTTTTCATCTTGCGGATGATGCCGCCGCGCGGCTGTCTATTCACGCCCCCTCAGCGCGCGATAAGCTATCAACTTGCCGGCGTCGAAACCCATTAGCTCCGAACAATTCAGCGTGCCGATATGATTCTGCAAAACGACGAAGTTATGGGCTTTGTGGCGACCGCCGAGGCCGACAAAGCCCGGGCCTTCTACTGCGACCTGCTCGGACTTCGCTTCGTCGAGGATACTCCGTTCGCCTTGATCGTGCGGGCGGCCAATGCGGCTGTGCGGATCCAAAAGGTCCAGAGTTTCACCCCGATGCCTTTTACCGTTATGGGCTGGAAAGTCGCCGACATCGAAGCGGTGGCCGTGCAACTCAAGGGCCGCGGCGTCAATCTGGAACGCTTTGCCGGCATGTCGCAGGACGAACTGGGCATCTGGACGTCGCCCGGCGGCGCCAAGGTCGGCTGGTTCAAGGACCCCGACGGCAACCTCCTTTCATTAACGCAGTTCGCCTGACGCCGGCCCCCCGCTTTTAGCCTTTTCGAGAGCTTGTAGGGTGCGGTCGAGTTCTACGAAGACCCACCATGAATTGTCGCGAATTGGTGGGTCGTCGCTGCGCTCGACGCCACCAAACTTGTGTCGGCGGTGACCCATCACCGTCACTTCGCTGCCGCGCGAGCGACAAGAAAAAACCGCGGCCCGCGGGATACTATCCCGCGGGCCGCTCTGCCCCCCGATAGATTTGTCTTTTCGCAGCGTCAAAGGGGACGGTCCCAGAGCCGTCAGTTATACGCGGGCGTCTGCCGGTTTGGCCGGCGGGATGTCTTAGGCGCCGCTGGAGCGGGCGTGGGCTCTGGCGAGGCCTCGCCATCCATGACTTCGCCCTCGGTAGCGTTCGACATGTTGGCACTGTCGTAGGACTCGCCGCCGCGATTGCAACTCTTGCATCCGGGGCGCGGGGACGAGTATCCGTACTGGCCGCCCACCGCCGGTCCCGCTTCTGATCCGCCGCAGCTGCCGCCGCACGAGCTGCATTCGTCGCCACCGCAGCAGCCGCCGCAGCGCGGGCCGCACCAGGAGTCGATGAAGAGGAGCCGGCCGAGCGAGCGGAGAGGATGGAAGCAGAAATTGCGCTGGCAGCAGTCGCCGCCGCACGGATCGCAGCAAGAATCACAGCCTTCGCGGCAGCCGCCGCACGTGCCGCAATCGTCGCCGCAAGTTTGGCGAACCGGACGACGGTAGACCGGGCCGCCGTCGCATCCGCCGCAGGTATCGCCGCATCGCCCGCAACTGCCCATATTACCGCAGCATCCCGACGCCGAAAGCACCAAGCCGCAGCCGAGTGCCAGCAACCATATTGATCCGCGCATCTTGCTTGTCTCCTACACGTTTTCCATTAGTCGCTCTAAGCTTATCGGCAGAATAATCGGAAAAATCGAGCCGACCGCTACAAACGTCAACCTTACCCTGGCGGCATGGGCTTTGACGCCTATAATACTGAGTGGCCGGGCAGGGTCCCGGCATCCTGATCGGGCGTTTTTCCAGTTGAGCAGAGCGTGAAGAAGCGATTATCGAGTATCGAGTCGGCAGTCGAAGCGATCCGTCGCGGCGAGATTGTCGTTGTCATGGACGCCGAAGATCGCGAAAACGAGGGCGATTTCATCTGCGCTGCCGAAAAGGTCACGCCCGAACTCGTCAATTTCATGCTTAACGGCCGGGGACAGCTTTGCGTTTCCCTCCTTCCGGACACCTGCCGGCGGCTGAACCTCTACCCCATTGTGGGCGACAATACGACACCGCTGCGGACCAATTTCACCGTGCCTGTCGATCATCGCACCGTGCGGACGGGCATCACCGCGGCCGAGCGGGCGGCCACGATCCTGGCACTGATCGATCCGAAAAGCCAGCCGGACGATTTCCTTCGGCCCGGCCACGTGTCGCCGCTGATCGCCAAAGAAGGCGGCGTACTGCGCCGCGCCGGACATACCGAAGCGGCCGTCGACTTGGCGCGCATGGCGGGCCTGCAGCCGGCCGGCGTGCTTTGCGAAGTGCTGGCCGAAAGCGGCCAACGGGCTACGTCCGACGAGCTTCACGAACTATCACGACGGCACAAGCTCGAGATGATCACCATCGAGCAGCTCATCCAGCATCGCCGCAAGAGCGAGAAATTGGTCTACCGCGCCGCCGAAGCGAACCTTCCCACGCATTTCGGGCCGGGGCGAATCATCGTCTACGGCGTTCGCTTTGAAGACCAGGTGCCGATCGCCATCGTGCTGGGCGATCCGGACTTATCCGCCGCGCCACTGGTGCGATTGCATTCATCCTGCTTCACCGGCGACTTAATCGGGTCATTGCGCTGCGATTGCGGCGACCAATTGCAGATGGCGATGCAGATGATGAGCGAAGAGGGCGGCGGTATCGTCGTCTACTTGCCGCAGGAGGGCCGCGGCATCGGATTGGTCGAAAAAATCAAGGCATACAACCTGCAAGACCAAGGGATGGATACGGTTGAGGCAAACCTGGCCCTGGGCCATCAGGTCGATAGCCGCGATTATGGCGTGGGCATTCAAGTCCTCAAAGACCTGGGCATTTCGCGAGTCCGCCTGCTGACGAACAATCCGAAAAAGACCGACGCCTTCATCTATGGCGGATTCGAACTGGAGGTAGTCGATCAGGTGCCGATCGTCGGACCGGTCCACGCGCACAACGCCCGATATATGGCCGCCAAGCGCGACAAGATGGGGCACAAGCTGCCGTAAAGAGCACTTAGAACTTAGTGCTTAGATTTTAGCACTAAGAACTAAGATCGAAGATCTTCGTCCTCATTTCCTCTGCACGTATTCTTTCCGCGACACATGCTGGAAGCTCTGCATGTCGGCGCGGGCTTCGGCGATGCGTTTCTTGTCGGACGCTTCGAGTTGCCCGGCCAACTCGTGGCGGCTGGTGACCTCCGTCGGCGAGGGCGACTTGGCGGAGTTGGTCGACAGCCGCACTTCCTTGGCGATGCCGTGGTTGCGATCCAGGGCTGCATTCAGTACCTTCCGCGGAAACGGCGGACGCGAGTGGGGATTCAACACATAATTGAACTGTGCGTACCAGTCGGAGAACTCGCGATACTGGGCCGCTACGTCCGGGCCCGTGGGCAGCAGTTGCGCCTGGTAGGTCATCGATTCGCCGCGGAGGGTCAATTCAGACGATTGGCTGTCGAACGTCTCATCGAACTTGGGGTCGGCAAGCCAGATTATCTGGGGAGGATTTTTGGAGCCGGCAAGCAGCCGCTTCGCTCGATCGACGAACGCTTGGACTTCATCGGTGGACACACCGCTTTGCACGCGGCGGCCGACATCGAGGAGGACGAACTGCCCGTGCGGCTTGTCGAAGACGATGATCTCGGCTGGATCGGCGAGAAAGTCGTAGACCAGCCCGGCGTGAAAAATCGTCACGCTCTGGCTCTGCGGGCCGGTCTCGCCTTCAACGAAGACGGCATTGGTGACGCGAAAGTCCGCGGCGGAGGCAGGCGCGGCGACCGCGATGCTGGTACACACAAGCAGCGCCGCGGCGATCAGGCGAAGGGTGGACATCGTAATGTTTCCAAGTGGGTGCTGGAAGTGGGCGGAAATCGGCCAAACAATACCGGGACGCGGCAGCGCGTGTAAAGAGGAAAAACGATTAAATCGCGAGCCAAAAGCTCCGCTCCCAAGCAGCTTGGACTTGACCGCACACCCGACGAGTGGAGATAATGTTAAGCGTTGCCCTGCTGGTTCGACCGTTTCCTTGCCATGAAGATAAACTTGAAAACGATACGCTTGTTGTTTGTTCCCGCCTTGCTGGGAATTGCGTTTCTGGCCGGCTGCATGGGGCACAGCGGGATGTTTCCCTGGTCGGAGCCGGAGGCGAAAGACTCACTAGAACACGTCACCGCGGCCACGTTCGACGAGCGGGTGCTGAAGTGCGACAAGCCGGTGCTCGTCGATTTCTTCGCCGATTGGTGCGGCCCTTGCAAGCGACTGACGCCGCTTTTGGAAGAGTTCGCCGCGGAGCACCCCGAAATCCGCGTGGTGAAGGTCAACGTCGATGACAATCCCACGCTGACAAAGCGCTACGCGGTCATGGCGATGCCCACGTTGATGGTCATCCGCAACGGAAAAGTCGCCGCGCCGCTGAGTGTCGGGCTGGTGCCAAAGTCGAAGCTTCTGGAGTTGGTGGCGGGCGACGGGACGGGCGAAAAAGGGTAGTCTAGGTCTGCCGAGTTCATTATAGTTTGCCGCCCAACTCCTGAACGTCGTGCTTCGGGTCGCCGTAGATCAGCCAGCGGCCGGACTGTTTCCGAAGCTCAACCTTAATTCTAACGGGCCGAGTTACGTCGCCCAAGTCCCTCATTTCCCCCGCGCGAAGTCTGCCGTGAACGACAACGGTGAACTCCGCCTCTGCCGTCGGCGGGCTGGCGCGGTAGTTGATCGTCACATCGAGATTGCGAATGGAGATTTCGAAAAATTCGGCGATACTGAACGCATCGTCGGTCCTTTTTCTTGCCGGGTCCCCATCGGGACCCGTAACAATGCAGTCGTAGACTTTCTCTTTACTATTGGCCTTTAATCCTGTCGCAACCGCTTCCAACGTCTTCCGCACGAGCTTCGTATCGGTGACCGTGTAACGCTCGACGAGCAGGCCCGCCAAAACCAGCAATGCGACTCCGCCGATTGCCCACAGCAGCTTGCCCTTCCGCGTCTGGAAGAGCGCAATTACCAGAGGCAACTCCAGTACTAGTCCAACGATCAGAATCGGCCAGGGAGATTCGAGGAAGAACATGGTTAGGACTTGCTGCGTGGAACTTGGTGCCTAGCTTAGGTCTTAGGTCTTAGGTCTTAGGTCTTTGGTCTTTGGTCTTTGGTCTTTGGTCTTTGGTCTTTGGTCTTAGGTCTTAGGTCTTAGGTCTTAGGTCTTTGGTCTTGGGTCTTGGGTCTTGGGTCTTGGGAAAACTCCCAAGACCTAAGCCCCAAGACCAAAGTCCTACCTTTTACATCTTCGCCGCGCCGATCGTTCGGCGGATCACATCGCGCATCAGGTCGGCGGGGCCGTCTTGTCCAGTGAATAATTTGAATTGCATGCAGGCCTGACGGACGAACATTTCCACGCCAGTTACGACCGTGCAGTTGCGGCTGCGGGCGTCTTTGATGAGGAGCGTGTTTTCTGGGTTGTAGACCGCATCGAAAACGACCATCGATGGCCGCAGGTGGTGTTTTTCGTAAGGCGTCTCGTCGACGTTGGGGTGCATGCCGACAGGCGTGCAATTCATGAGGATATCCGGGTTGGCCTTGTGGCGGTCGTTCCATTCGATGGCCATACAATTGAATCGCTCGGCCATAAGTTCCGCCTTGCGGTTCGTGATATCGCTGACGAGAACATGCGCCCCGCGGCGGACCAGGCCGAAGGCAATCGCCGCGCCGGCGCCGCCGCAGCCCATCACCAGAGCCGTGTTGCCCGCCAGAGGCTTTTCCTTCGTCGGCGGTATTTCCATCGCATCTTCGAGCGAGGACATGGCGGAGTGGTAGTCGGTGTTGTAGCCACTGCGAGAGGCGCCATCGATAACGACGGTGTTCGACGCGCTGATGCCGCGCACAGAGTCGTCGACGGCCGTTAGCTTCTTGATCACTTCTTCCTTGTGCGGAATCGTCACGCTCAGGCCGCGGATGCCCAGCGCGGGGGCCTCGTCGATAAAGCGGCCCAGGTCCTCACGGGGAACGCGGAAAGGAACGTAAACCTTGTTCATGCCTAGATGGGCGAAGGCAGCGTTGTGAATCAAGGGGCTGAGGCTATGCCCGATGGGGTCGGCTACGACGCCGTAGACTTCCGTGTCGGCGTTGATTTCGTCGTAGCGGAAGACCTGCATCATCTGTTCGAAGCCGAGTTGTCCGGGGGCCAGCGCGCGGTCTTGCGAGAACGTGGCGTAGGTGATTGGCGAGCCGAACTTGCCCGCCAGGATGCGCGTCGGCACACCGATATCGCCCATCCCCAGGCCGACGGTTGGTGTTTTGGCATTACGGACCAAGTTCAGGATCCGCACGTTGTCGCTGGGGTGGTTGGCCATTGCCGAGATCTTCACGATGTCGGCGTCGCACTTGGCCAGGCGGCTGTGGATTTCATCGAGGTTTTCCGGCATCTTGCGGAAGTCATGGAAGCTGACGATCCGCTTCGTCTTGCCGAAGCGCGGCACGGAGGCCGCTATGTCGTCTTCCAGATCGATATACTCGACGCCTTCGGTGATGGCCGTACGGAGCAGCAGCATCCGCTGGTCCTCGCCGCCTTGCCACTTGCCGCCGTCGGCCGGGCGGCGGCAAGAAATAACCACCGGGCAAGGACGGTCGGTAAGCAGGCGGCGGAGATTTACCGGCCCCGTGATATAGTCCAGCCGCAACTCGACGAGCTTGGCGCCCAACTCGGCAACGTGCCGATGTTCGTGGATCATGAAACGATGCCGAGCGTTGCCGATACTGACGCAAATCATGGATTACTTCACTTTCAACGTCGGTAAGTAGGGAGACTCCGGCCGTGGAATGAGTTGCCGGTTCGCGCAATCGACGAGCAGGTCCGCCTCCTCGAGCACGATCTGGCCTAACAGCGGCTCGCTGCCGGGCGGCCCGACCACGCAACTCGTCTGGACGCTGCGGCCGGCAACCGTAACCGACACGACGCCGGCCATGTTGCGTTCTTCCTCGCGCTCGTCCGCGTAGGTCACGATGGCTTTTCTCAGCGTCGGCAGGCCGAGGGCTTCCACCAGGTCTTGCGGCAGGACCAACATTACGGCTCCGCTATCGACGATGACATCGACCTTTTCTCGTCGGACTTGGTCTTCTGCTAAAAAGCCGCGCCGAGATACTTCACGATCACCGTAATTCTCCAGTTCTACTTTGACCTTTATTTCACCCATGCCTCTTCCTCCAATTCGCCGTGCAATTCTGTCTTAATTCTAGCATCCCTTGTCAACGACCTAAAGCTGCCTCTCAAATCCGCTTGAACTGCTTGTCCAGCTCGTCGCGGGTGAAAACAAGCTCGGTGGGCCGGCCGTGAGGGCAGTGGTGCGAGTCATGCACCGTGTGCCGCTGCTCCAAAAGCGCGGCGATCTCCGACGTCGTGAGCCGGTCGCCGGCCTTGATTGCCGCCTTGCAGGCCACCGTGTGCAGCATGTCGTCCAACAGGTCGCGGCGGTCGGGCTGGCCGCCGCCGGAGACAAGCCGCTCCAAGAGCGCATGCAGGACCTCGCCCGGATTCATGTTCGCCAGCATCGCCGGAAAGCCGGTGATCAACACCGTGTCGCCGCCGAAGGGTTCGATCCTGACGCCAAGCTGCGCCAGCACGTCGCGATGCTCCAGTGCAATCGCCGCCTCGGCCGGACTCAGATCGACGGGCTCCGGCACGAGCAGGTTTTGCGTCTCCAACGCCCCTGCCTCGATCCGTGCGCGGATTTGTTCGAAAAGTATCCGCTCGTGCAAGGCGTGTTGATCGATGATCGTCACCCCTTCTTCCGATTCCGTGACGAGGTAGCGATTGTGGATCTGCAAGGCGGGCCGGTAGGACCCTGCGCCGCCGTAGGTTCCTTCTGCCGGAAGGGACCTATTCTGGTCGTCTCTCACGACATGCGCCGAATCCTCACGAGCGACGATGCCTTCCGCCGGCGGATCGACCGCTCCACCGCTCGAAAACGCGGGCCGCGGCCAATGAATGTTCGTCAGTTCCAGCGGCCGGCGCTCCGCTATTGTCTCGCCGGCGAACGAGTATTGCCGCGGCGGCTCGCTTCGTGCCCAAGGCTCATCGGCAGTCGCGGCGGATGCGATTTGCGGCGCTGCGACGCCCGCTCCGCCTTCGCCCGTCGGCTGCCAGCCCGCCACTTTGCCCTTGGCCCAAGCGACCAATTCCTCACGGACTTGTGCCGCATGTGTCTCGTCGTGAGCGCCGCCCGGTTCTTCCGCGCCCGGCGGCGCGTGGCCCTGCGTGGTCAAATCGGTAGTGAGGAACTTGCCGCGAAGTGTAGAGAGTAATTGGCTATAGAGCCGGCCGCCATCACGAAAGCGGACTTCGAGCTTCGTCGGATGGACGTTGACATCAACCATGTCGGGCGGCATCTCAATCGTAAGGAAGGCGATCGCGTAGCGGCCAACCATCAAGAGCCCTCGATAGGCCTCGGCCAGCGCGTGCTGCAAAGCGCTGTCGCGAATATGCCGACCATTGAGGAAAATATATTGCATGCGGTTGTTGCTGCGGCTCTGGCTGGGATGGGCCACGCAGCCGGAGATTCGCACGTCGCCGTCAGTGCTGGCGACGAAAATCAATCGCTCGGCCAACTCGCGGCCAAAGAGCGCCGCGATCCGCTCCGCCGCGTTCTCGGTTGCCGGCAAATCGAACACCTGCCGCTCATTGTGCCGCAAAGTGAAATGGACGCGCGGCAAAGCCAGCGCGATCCGCGTAAATGCCTCGCTGATATGACCGAACTCGGTCTGCGGCGTGCGGAGAAACTTCCTCCGCACGGGCGTGTTGTAAAAAAGGTTGTGGACCTCGATCGTCGTACCCTGCGGACAGCCGCACGGCGCGACCTCGCCCACATGGCCGCCGGCGACCTCGATTTCCGCGCCGCCCTGGCTCGAAGCCGTTCGGCTGCGGAGGACGAGGCGGCTGATCTCGCCGATCGAGGCCAGGGCTTCGCCGCGGAATCCGAGCGTGGCGACGCGGAACAAGTCGTCCGCCTCGGCGAGCTTGCTCGTGGCATGCGCGGCCACGGCCAGCGGCAGTTCCTCGGCCGCGATGCCGCAGCCGTTATCGACGACGCGCATCAGGTCCAATCCGCCATTTTGCGCCGTGACGTCGATCCGCATTGCGCCGGCGTCGACGGCGTTTTCCATCAGTTCCTTAATCACGCTCGCCGGCCGTTCCACGACCTCGCCCGCGGCGATTTTGTTGATCAGGGATTGAGAAAGGCGGTGGATGGGCATGCAGGGGAGGGATTAGGAATTAGGGATTGGGGATTAGGGGTTGTGGGTTCCGATTTAATGGCGACGTATATACATGTAAACCACCGTCTTGTCAGCGTTTTTCCAATCCCTAATCCCTAATTCCATTCATTGCCCATTAGTCAGTCGTCGGCGAAGGCTTCGCGCAGGCCGCGGAGCATTCGTGCTTCTTCGGAGCAGCGGTCCAACGTCGGTGCGATTTGGACACACGTAACATAGCTCAGGCGCTCGGCAAGCGTGAGATGGGTTTCCAGCTCCGCGAGCGATCCTTGCGCAATTGCCAAGTACCGTATGAAGTCCCCGGTCGAGCCCATTGCATGTCCCTCGGCAATGTTGGCTGGAATCGACACCGCAGCCCGCTGAATCTGGCTCGTCAGGCCATACATCTTTTGTTTGGGAAACTGCTGTGACAGACCGTAGACCTCTTCCGCCAACTGCATGCCCAATTGCCAGACTCTCAGTTCTCGAAAATTCTGACTTGCCATCGTAGCCCTCCAATCCCCAATCACTAATCCCTTCGCACTCACAACTCATACTCCTTGATCTTCCGATAGAGCGTCCTCTCACCCAGGCCCAGCTTGGCGGCGGCCAGTTCGCGATTGCCGCCGGAGAGCCGCAGCGTCTCGGCGATGAACAGTTTTTCCATCTCGACCAGCGTCCGCCCCACCAGGCCGGAGAGCGGCAGTTCTCCCGGCTCCGCGGAGGACGTCGCGGGATCGGCCAGTTCTTCGGGCAAGTCATCCATGTCCAGCAGGCCGTCGTAATCGACGACGACCATGCTCTCGACCACATTCCGCAGTTGGCGGACATTGCCCGGCCAGTCGAACATCATCAGCCGGTGCCGCGCGGCGGCCGACATGCCCTTGATCCGCTTGCTGTGCTGGGCGGTGAATTGCTTGAGGAAGTAATCGATCAGGATGGGGATATCCTGACTCCGCTCGCGCAGGCTGGGCAGGCGGAGCGTGATGACTTTCAGGCGGTGGTAGAGGTCGCTGCGGAACGTGCCGGCCGCGATGCCTTCTTCCAGATTCGAGTTCGTCGCCGAAAGAATCCGCACGTTGACCTTGATCGGATCGTTGCTGCCGACGCGCGTAATCTCATTGTTCTCCAGCACCCGCAGGAGCTTGATCTGCGTGGCCAGCGGCATATCGCCCACCTCGTCCAAGAATAGCGTGCCGCCGTGCGCGTACTCGAACTTGCCCACGCGATCCGCGGAGGCGTCGGTGAACGCCCCTTTGACGTGGCCGAAAAGCTCGCTCTCCAAGATGTTTTCGCTTAGTGCGGCACAATTCAACGCCACGAACGCCTTGTTCTTGCGGGGACTGTTTTGGTGGATGGCCTGGGCGACCAACTCCTTGCCGGTGCCCGTTTCGCCCTGGATTAGCACGGTGGCATTCGTCGGGGCGATACGCTTGAGCCGCTCGATGATGTCGCGCATCTGGCGGCTGTCGCCGATTACGCCTTCGAAGCCGAATCGTTCGTCGAGGCGGCGGTTCAGTTCAAGGTTCGTCCGCCGCAGCCGCGCACTATCTACCGCCCGCTGCGTGACCGCCCGAAGCTGGCCCATGTCCAGCGGCTTGGTGAGATAGTTGAAGGCTCCTTTTTGCATCGCCTCCACAGCCGACGGGATCGAGCCGAAGCCAGTGAGTAAAATGACTTCCGTGTCGGGCTGGGACGTTTTTGCCAGTTCGAGAATTTGCAGGCCATCGACGTCGTTCATCTTCAAGTCGGTAATGATGACGTCGAATTCGCGCTCTTCGACGAGCCGCGCCCCTTCGCCGCCGGACGCGGCCACGTGGCAATGAAATCCGACGCGATCGAGACTTTCCGCCACAGTTTCGGCGTGCGCCTGGTCGTTATCGACGATCAAGACTTCAGCGGCCGGCGCGGCGGATTCGCGCGGCGTGTCGGCAGCAGGGCGGGATGTTGCGGCAGTCATGCCATTGATCTTATTGAATTGGCGGCATTTGGACCAGAACCCCCCCGGTTATGGCGCGTTGCGGTGTCGCACGCGTTGGAATAAACTAAATGGTATCCGCCTGCCGTTCTTCTCTGAGCCGTTCTTCTCCGAGGTGTGGGATGCCCTTCGAAACGACCTGCCCCAAAGGCCATCGCCTTCAGGTGAGTGATTCCCACGTGGGCCAGCGGATCCAATGTCCGGCCTGCAACGAGTCTTTCGTCGTGTCAAACGGGAGCCAATCGCAACCGCCACAGGCGCCCAATCGCGGCTGGTCGGTTTCGCCCGAGGCGGCTCGCGACTTGCCCCTGCAGGCAAGATGGATCGGTCGTCCGCTGGTCGCCGTCGGCCTCCTGCTGGCCCTGCTCTCCAAGGGATGCGACGCGATCAACTTGCGCAACGCGACACGCGCCTCGGTCGTGGCCCAAACGACCGTCGAGCAGTTTGACGAAGACGTGCAAGCGAAAAAGCTTGCCTTGCAAAATGATGCCAGGAGTCTCGGCGCCCGCGACGAAGCCAAGACGGACGATCGCAAACGGGCAGAGGAACTTCGCAAGGAACTCGCCGAATATGAGACTCAAACAACCAAAGACCGCCGCAGCAAGGAAGCCGGCGAGTGGCACGAACTGCGCACCGCGGTCCATAGCGCCAAACGGACATTCGCCGTCAACAGCTACTGGCACGAACTGTTCTTCGTCTTCGCCGCAGTCGTCCTCGTGTCCGGGCTATTAATCGTCAGTTGGTGCGCCGACGGGGCCGAGCGTTGGATCGGCCTGGTCATGCTGGCGATCGTCACCTATGGACTTTTCGTGGGCGGGCTCCCGATGCCGGGTTGACGTAGGTCCCTTCTGCCGGAAGGGACTAATGTGCGCCAACTATTGAGCGACGCCGCAATCGTCCTTTCCGGCAGAAAGGACGTACTGCGATCAGCGAGCTAGCGCATCGTCCTCGTGCGCCAACCGCAGCAATCGGCCCAGTCTAACCCGGTCTCGCGCTGAACGCGATGCTCGAAGTCGCCCAACAGGCCGCCGATTACGTCCCAAGTGTTGTTGCGGCGAATCTCAATATCCCCCTGGCGATTGACGCGGATCATGCTGTCGTCGGTCACGCCAATATCCCCCAGCTCGGTGGTCTGCAATTCGTCTTCACTGACGATTCGCTTCAACGCCTTGCCCGACATTTCAATAAATTGCATAGCTCTACCCTCGCCGGCTGATTCGCCCGCCTACATCGTAGCAGACGCTGGATGAGCGGTCAAACGAGTTCCCAACAAGGCCGAAGCGCAAAAAGGAGGGAAGCCGCGATGGTAGCGAAACTAGCTAATGCGGCGTACAATGTTCGAGTTGTTTTCGTCCACTTAGCCCCCGTAGCTCAGGGGATAGAGCAATGGATTTCTAATCCATTGGTCGCAGGTTCGAATCCTGCCGGGGGTACTGTCGTTAACCGTTGAAACCATTGGACTTTGCGACGATCGCCGCGCCGTCCGAATCATCGTCACAAGCCCCAACAGTACCTAAAACAGTACCTAGATCGACGCCGGCCTTGCGGTAGATACTCCGGGCAAGGTCTGCGGCCTGATGGTCAACGTAGTAACTCTGCGTCGTGTGATAGTCGGCATGGCGCATCATGTCTTGAAGCTCGGATGCACTGACCACCCTTGACCATCGTGTGCCAAACGAGCGCCGCAGGTCGTGAGCGCTGGCATACTTCACTTTTCCCGTCTTGGGGTGAGTGTAGACTTTCACGCCGGCCAGTTCGCCTATCAAACTGACCATCTTGCCGGCTTGGTCGTATCGGGCCACGCCGCCGGGCATGATTGGCCGGAACACGGGGCCGCGCCGCTGGTCCGCTGCGGTCTGCAAAAGGAACTTTGCGAAGTCCGGTGTAACGGTCGTGAGCGTGTCACGGCCTGCCTTTTGCCACTCTGCGGGAATTGCCAGTAAGGGTAGCTCCGCGCTCAAATCAACGCGGGGTCGATCGTCGCGGTCCCAATAGAGGTTTAGGGACTCTTCCAACCGCAACCCTGACAGCCACAAGCCCCGCAGATAGTGCCGCCACGATTCGACGGCCGCCGGGTCGATTTCCACGGGGATGGAGTCGGTTTGCGTCTTGTGTTCCGCGAGTCCCTTCTTGCGTGCCGCCGCTCGCGCCATGTTCCGCCGTCGCCGTCGCCACTCCGCCAGGGCCGCGGGCACGGCCGCAAGCATCCGGTCGAATTCTTCTCCGGTGACGGGCCGCCCCTTCATCTTCCGGCCGCCCTTCTTGGCGCTCTTCGGCGGTTTCCGAATCGCCGGGCGTGTGGAAAGCAACTCCACTTCAACCGCCCAATTCAGCGCGGCCTTTAGGTGCGCCAGGTAGCCCGCGATGGTCGATTCGGCGCGGCCGCCGGCTCGTAAGGCTTGCTGGAATTGAGATAGAGTTTCCGCGTTCAACTCAGACAACTTCCCCACCGCAACCATCGGTAGAATCTTCTCCATAAGGTTGAACGTGGTGCCGATCTTATTTCCGGTCCTGTCTTTCAATGACGGTACGACCTCATCTTCGTACCGCTCGCGGAATTGCTCCCACGTCGCCGCGTACCGGCCTTGGTCCCTGCCGGCATTTAGATCAGCTTCCCACCGCGCGGCCAGCTTACGGGCATACTTGCGATTCTGCCCTGTCTCGAATACTTCGCTGGTCTGCGGGTCTTTGTACTTCGTCGCCCTAATGGGCTTGCGTGTCGCCGGGTCGATGTACCGCAAGACGAGGTTCTTGCAATCCCGGTACGCTACCACATGCACGTGAATTTTTGGCATGTTCGATAACTCCCATGAAAGGGCAAGCCCCTCCCGGTCCTATCAACGCGGAAGTAAGACCGCGCGGACGGTGTTGCCACTCGCCACGGGCCGGAAGGGGGTTGCCTAGTGTTCTCAGAATCGAACATGGGAGAGAACCTTACTTTGTTGTCCGCCACAAGTCGGCAGACTGACTTTTGATACTTCCATTATTCGCCTTTTCGCCCCAAGTTTCAAGAGGGGAAAAGTACCGATTCGGGTACTGTTACTCGGAATCTTTCGGACAGTCGCGCCCGACCATAGGATTCGGCATCCGCCGCGCCGGGCTTCTCTCTTCATCCCCAAACAAGAACCCCCACCCGATCTTTCGATACCACGTGCGGTTATCTGGCGTGTCAGGGTGGGTGAAGTACCGCTGCTCATACTCCGCGTTCAACCGGGCTTGGACTTCAGGCGCGAAGATCGGCGCGTCTTCAGGGTCATCGGCTTCACGCGCCCTTAGCCGTCCGTCTTCAGTCACCACTTCCCCGCGGTAATACGGCAAGGCGCCGGTGTAGTGTGAGCGTTCGCCCAAAAAGTCGATATGATTCGCCTCATCATCGACGCACACCACACCTTGCCAGAGTGACACGGGCGGAAGCCCTCCAAACGCCGCGGCGCGGGATGATACGACCGCCTCTAACTTCTGGATTCGGCTTTCAATGCTCATCGCGTTTCACCTCCAATGGTTTGCTCCAATCGCGCAAGACGTTCGATCAAGTCGGCTTCCACGGGCGCACCGATCGCGCGGTCAAAAACAAGCTTCGCCGCTTGCACGTCGCCGTTCTTGGCTAGGTCGATCATTTTGAAAATGATCGCCGCCAAGTCGCCCTTGCCTATGGCCTTGACAAGCTCCACGCGCAGCTTTTGCACGCGCTGGGCAAGGGGATTGCCGCGGGCGAACTTGTGACCGGCCGCGAACGTGCCGTCCGATCGCCGTCCATTAACGGCCATAGGTGATGGTTTGCTCATTTGGACCTCCAAACGTTAATTTCGGTTGCACACGATTGCGCCTGTTGCACGATCGGCCGCCGGGTCGATGTCTTGGACCTTGGAAAACCAAGCCCCTCAGAATCGCCCCTACGCGGTCAGTCGTAACCCAATCGCGCACGTTGCCGCTGTTGCACGTCAGGCGGTATTTCCTTTTCCTGTGCCGCCGCGCGGCCCGCCGCCAGCGCAATGCCCGCGGCAATATCCGGCCTGTCTGTGAACGATTCCACGGGACCGCAAAACATACGTTGTCGCTCAAAATCGGGCCTCATCGACGGGACCGCTTCCGGCGGTCGCTCGCCAAATACTCGGTCGGGCAATTTCGGTTCATACGATTGGCTCATTAGGCGGTCGCTCCTTCCTCGAATAGTTCGGCGGGCGCGGTCCATTCGGCATGTAGGAGAATCCGCCACATCGAACCTTCCAAGTTGCTGAGAAGTCTGGCCGTACCATCGGCCGCCCCTTGCAGCTTTTGCGGCCGGTCGATGATCTCGGCATCTTCCTTGGCGATTGCGACGGCCGCCGCTTGGGCCTTTTCTAACTCGCGCTGCAGCTCCGCGATTCGCTGCTTGGCGGTGGCAAGTTTCGCCTCGCGCCGGGCCTTGGGCTTTTCAGCCGCCGCAACGGCTCGGGCGGCATCGTCCCGATGCTGCTGAAGCTTGATTTTGGTCTTTTCGATTTCCAAGACCTGTCTGTACGCATCGCCCATCGCATTGACCACCTCGGTGAAGTGAATGGGGTCCACGTACTCGCCATGAATCCGTTTGAGCGCGAGTTGACGGCCGACCTCGACGAGCGTTCGGCACTCTTTGTTTGACAGGGTAGCAATTTGCGATACGTGCATTATTTCACCTCGGGGTTAGGGTCATCGTCAGTCGGTGCTTTTGGGTTTGTCGGCCGCAGCGTATGCCGGGCGTCGGCATGATCTTGCATGGCCTTGGTCCGCTCTTCCCAAGGTCTCATGGCTTCGGCAGTCTCAGCGTGAAGCGGGATTGTCTCATCAATCGGTTTCGGTTTCATATCAAACTCCATGTTCGCCGCTGTTGGTTTCCGCACCCGTCCGGCGGCATCGGTCGGTACGGTTTTAGGTACTGTTGTTATCGCTAGCCCATTACGTTTGCGCCTGACCTTGGGATAGTAGGTGCTTGGGTCGGATTTCGACCTTGCCGTAGTGCTCTGCGGTGTAGGGGTGAGCACTCCGGCAAACACGCATTGGCCCCGTAGGGGCCATGCTTGCCGTAGTGCTCGCACCACTCAGGCAGACAGGCTTGCCGTAGTGCTTTTGCCGTAGTGCTCCGTAGTGCTCAGTCATGCGATACCTCAGAGCAAAGTCGGTATCCCGCAATTGGGGTCCGGTGATTGGAAACAGTGAACGCACACGGCTCTATCTGCTTGGCGTCCAGGGCCGCCGCAAGCGCCTCGTCGAATCGCTTCCCGCGGATGCAAGACCGGTCCCTGATGGTCGTTTTGCTGTTGCCCTCTGGGTGTTGCCGCTCCAAGAACGCCATAGCCCGAAAAATCTTCGTCAGGTCGGAATCAATTTGCTCGCGCTCCCGGTCTGCTTGGACTTGGGCCTTCCGATCTTTCACCGCCTGCCGAACCTCTTCCGGCTTCTGTACATCTACATCCCACCGCCGGCCGCCAGGGTCGCTTAAACGCCCTTCCTGCACGTCCAGAGCGTGTAAAGCGCCATGGCCTAGTCTGCCGCCGACATTCAACCACAAGCGATGCTGGCCGGGCGTATCGGGGTCGTACGCCTCCCGTCGCGTGAGCAACCACCACTGGCCGGCAATTTCGGCAGCGCCGGCTTGGGTCAGGTCCGCCAGCTCGCCCGGTGCAAACTGGTCCGTCGCCCGAGTCCGCTTGAAATGGTGAACAAAGATAGGCGTTGCCCCTACCTCCGCACACCGCGCAATCGCGGTGCCGAATATCTGGCCCATCTTCATCACGACGCCGGCATTGTCGCCGCTGAGTGCCAGGGTCGTATTGTCGATAAAGACGACCTCTGCGGCCGTATCGCGGATACATTCAACCATTGCGTCTAGGTCGGTCAGGCTTTCCAGCTTGGGAACGGAAAAGCACCATTGGACGTTGCTCACATCGGACAAAGTGAAAGCTCGCTCTGTTGTGCCCTTGGATCCTGCCACCCGCTCGCCATAGTCTTTGATGATCGACGGGCCACCCTCGCCCGAAAAGTAAAGTACACTCATCGGCGCGGCAATTGTGAACACGTTCAGGAAGGGAAGTCCGCTGCCAATTGAGATTGCAGCATCTACGGCAAGCAGCGTTTTGCACGTCTTGAACATGCCGCCGATGAAGCCCGGATGACCGGCATAGAGGCAATCGGTTATGATCGGCCGCGGAGTGTAGTCCGTCGCCGCCAACTGTGCGGACGTAATGAGCGGAAAGCGTTCTTTGCCGTCGCCGGCTTGTGCCCGCTGGTCAGCAAGCGCGGCCTCGCGCAGTATTTGCGAATCTAGGGGCCGTAGATCATCGTCAAGAAGGTCGAATTGATCGGCCGCGCGCTCCCGAAATGTTTGCCGCTGAAAACCGCTTCGCACGTCGATCATATCGGAATACTGCCGGCCGTCCGATAACTCGATTGTGACGGCGCGTTGAGGCTTCCCGTTCAACGGCTCGCATATCACGCGCGTCATTTTCCGGCCCTCCCTGCCGCTTGAAGCCCCCGCAGCTCGCGGAGAATATCCAGCTCTAAACGCAAGTCGGCTTCGTCTTCAACGCTATGCGGCCTGCATTGATCGACGCCGGCCAGGTTGCGCGGCACGTACAACGCTTGCAAATTTTGCGGCAAGCAAAGGTCAAGGTACTCATCCGCTAACCGTTCAGCTTCAAGAGTCTGCACGTCAAGACGGCGGACGAAGTGAACGCGAATACTATCCCCGAACACTTCAACCGTGCCGTCGCCGTTCAAGACGATCAGCACGGGCACGGTCTGCCGCCGCCGCTTCAAACGCTTGCTGGCCTGAACGGTGCGAGTCGCTGCACTATTCATCGTCGCCCCCTTCCGCCGGTACTGTCGCGGGTACTGTTACCTCGGAATCGCCGCATTTTCCGGCATGGTCCAAAGCATCATTGCTGCCTTGGTCCGCTTCCGCCGTCCATTCGGCACGTAGGAACCGAATCAACTCCCCGCCGTCGATCAAGGCACAACGCCTGCCGATTGTGTGAACTTTCAGCCCGCGCCGCCGCAGACTCGCCAACGTGTTCCGGGCGATTCCGAGTCGCCGCATAAGCACGGTGACGGGATAGAGGGCATCGCCGCGGACCTCTCCGCGTCCGTGCAATGGAGTCGGCTTCCTGCCTCTGGCAATCATCGCTGGCCCTCCCGCGGATCGGCGCGGCCAGTTCTAATGACTCGCAGGCGCGAATCTGTTGCCGTTCAAGGCGAATGGCGGCGCGATGGAGAATCCGAAGCGCCTCCCTCTCTTTTTCAATGGCTTCTAGCCGGCCTTGCAGTTCGGCCGCATTGAGACTTTCCAGAATTTCGATCGCAGTCGTCATGGTGCTTTCATTGAAGCACACTGCGAACAAAAAACTATGGCAAGAAGTGGCTTACTTCTGGCAAGAAGTGTCGCTATGCTTGGCGACGATGCTTGTCGAGTAACCGCCGCGGCCGGGTCCGCCCGGAAGCGAAATGTACTTCTCAAGTACCGGGTACTTTTCGCGCAACCTCTTTAGAATCCTGTCGGGCCGATCGTGTGCCGATTTCAAGGTATCAAGACTTGCGGTGCGATGTTCGACAAGAAGTTTCACAACGTACTTTTCGCCATGCTCTAGCAGAAGATTGCTACCCTCAATGCTGATGGTGCCAGCTTCGGGATCAAACACGGCCGGCGCGGGAACCGCCCCATACATCGCGGGAACGCTTTCCAGTGGTATCCGCAGTCCGCCGCCGGGCAACGTTTTCATTTTCGCAGCGGCCAACTGCGTGTTGTGAGCAATTGATTCTGGCGTACCGGTTTCAAATAGCGTGTGAACGCATATTTCCGCTATGTGGCTGTTTTTCGCTGTCACAAGAACCTACCTTTCGTGATAGACCGGGCCGGCGCGGCAGGGACCGCGTGGTAGGACGCGAACCCCTGCCGGGCCGTGTGCCGCTGGCCGGCGGCTACCCGAACACTTCAACCGTACCTAAAACAGTACCTAGTATCAATACCCTTTGCCGTTTGCCCCGTGAATCGCCGAATGGTAACGGCCGAAACACGGGGCTATCGGCACTCAGGAAACACTCAGATAACACCTATCTGCATTTCTAATCCATTGGTCGCAGGTTCGAATCCTGCCGGGGGTACATTGCTTTACCTTCATTCGGATCGTCGTCAAGGTGTTTCTCCATCTCCCAATGCGGGACGCTCACAATATCGACGCGCGGACCACACCTCGCGTACCCCAGTTTCTCGTAGAATGGCACTGCTGTCTCGCGGGCGTTGAGGACCATACGGCGCAGGCCCTGCTTGCGAGCAAGCGTTTCGGCGCGAATCACGAGAGCGGTGCCGATGCCTTGCCGCTGCACGTCGGGAGCGACGGCTACTTGCCGCATGTGGACGTCGTCGCCGGCGCGCGGAATGAGTACCAGACAGGCCACCAGGCGGCCGCCCACAGAGCAGCCGAGATGATAAGCCGACTCCTCGCCCTCGGTATCTTTTGCAGAGAGCTGCCGCCCCAAAGGCCTCCGCAGCACGGCGTCGCGGAGTTCCAGTGCGGCGCGGTATTCGGCCGAACCGTACGCGATTTCATGAATGATAGTATCGTCAACCACGCGGTTGGTTCCATGTTTCACAAAACGTTAGAAGTATCGCTGCCGGCGGGTGGCGGTGCAATATGGCGCGAAAAATGTTAAAACCGGTTGGCGACGGTGTACTCGCTGCGAAAATACTGATCTGGTAGGATAAAGCGATTCCATTACAAATCGGGCTTGATCATGCAATACTCATCTGCCGACGTGAATTCTGCCTTGGACTCCCTGCCTACTCGCCGCGACGCAATAAAAGTGTTGTCCGCGGTTGCCGCCGGCGCACTTACCAGCGGCGGGTTCGCGGCCGGTGCCGGGAACAACGACAGCCCGGCCGTCGCAATGCACTTCTTCACGCTGGAGGAAATGCGGTTGGTCGAAGCAGTGTCCGAACAAATTATCCCCGCGGATAAGGACCCGGGCGCCAAGGATGCCAAGGTAGTCGCATTCATCGACCGCCAACTGGTTGGACCATATTCGCAGCATCAATCGGCATATCGCGCCGGTCTTCGCGCCTTGCAGGAGACGTGCCGTCGAGAGTTCGGCAAGCCGTTCGAAGCTCTCGCCCGGGACGACCAAACGAAAGTTCTGACCGCGCTTGAATCGGGGCGGGCGCCGAGGGACATTTGGAAGTCGCCCAGCGGCACGGAGTTCTTCAATCTCATCTTGGAACACACGAAACAGGGTTTCTACGGCAGCCCGCAGGATGGCGGAAACTACAATTACGTTAGCTTTCGAATGCTCGGCCTGGACCACGATTATTATCCGCTGCCGATTCTAAAGTCGGGCGGCAAGCCGTAGCTTGGAAAAGGAAAGGAGCCGCCAAATGCCAAATCGACAAGTCAACGCGATCGTAGTCGGGACCGGGGCCGGCGGCGGTGTGGTCGCCAAGGAATTGGCCGTAGCCGGGCTGTCCGTCGTTCTGTTCGAGCGCGGACGATGGGTTTCCTACAAGCAACATGGCGACAATGAACTGATCTCGCAACGGACCACCGTGCTGGGCAACGGCTATGGCCCGGACGATCGGGACTATCGCCGCGTCGTGGTCGAGTCAAGCGGCTCGACGCGGATCGTCCGGCCTAGCGACGGCGCGTACAACAACGTGGCCGCATGCGTCGGCAGCGGAACCGTATGCTACGGGGCGATGGCCTGGCGATTTATGCCGCAGGATTTCAAGATGCGGTCGACCTATGGCTCGCTCGCCGGTTCGACGCTCGAGGACTGGCCGATCACCTACGACGATCTGGAATCTTGCTATGAAAAGGCGGAATGGGAAATCGGCGTGTCGGGCGACGACAGCCAGAACCCATTTGCGCCGCCGCGCAAGAAACCGCAGCCGATGCCGCCGATGCCGTACAATACCGAGGCCGATAAGCTCGAGGCGGCCGCCAAGCGGCTGGGCTGGCATCCGTTTCCGATTCCGATGCTCCGCAATTCGGTCTTTTATGGCGGCCGCAGGGCATGCGTCCACCGCATGAATTGCGTCGGCTTCGCCTGCCCGATCGATGCCAAGAACGGCACGCAGAATACGGTGATACCCGTCGCGCTGGCGACCCGCCACTGCGAGTTGCGAACCGAATCGGTCGTCAGCGAGGTCATGGTCGACGACCACGGCCGCGCCACGGGCGTGAAGTATTTCGACGCTGCCGGCAAGCTGAATGTTCAGACCGCGGATGTGGTCGTCGTCTCCGCCTCGGCCACGGAGACGGCCCGCTTGCTGCTGAATTCCCGCTCGAAACTGTTCCCTCGCGGCGCGGGCAACAACAACGATTGGGTGGGCCGAAATCTTCAAGGGCATGCCTACACCGGAGCCAACGGATTCGTCGACGCGAACCTCCACGACGGACTTGGACCGGGGGCCTGCATCGCCTTTTGCGACTTCAATCACGGCCAGCCGGGCTTTCGCGGCGGCGGCATGTTGGCCAACGAGTTCACCGCGTTGCCGTATCAATTCACACACATTCGCCCGCCGGGAGCGCCGCGCTGGGGCCGCGCCGACAAGGACTTCCAGCGGCGCTGGTACAAGCATACGATGCGCATCATGGGGCCGGTCCAGGAAATGCCCGTCTTCGATGCCCGCGTCCAAGTCGATCCGGCCGTCAAGGACCATTGGGGCATCCCCGTCGCCCGGTTGTCGGGCCAACGGCACCCTCACGACATCGAGATTGCCAAATTCCTTTCTAAAAAGGCGGAAATCCTGCTTCAGGAGGCGGGCGCCAAACAAACTTGGTGCAATCTGCCGGGCATGGGCCTCAGCGGCGGCCAGCACCAGGCGGGAACTTGCCGCATGGGCAACGACCCCAAGACCTCGGTGACCAATCGCTACGGCCAGATCCACGAAATCGATAACCTCTTCGTGGCCGATGGCAGTCTGCACGTCACGAACGGCGGCTTCAATCCCTCCTTGACCATCATGGCCCTCGGTTATTGGGTCGGCGGGTACATCGCGCGGGAATGGAAGGGCAGCCGTTTCCGCTCGACGTGAAATGTCGGGCTAAAACCCGAAAGCTCCCAGTTCCGCGCCTTGTCAACCATTCGGCCGCGTTATCGAAAGCATCGCGTTCATGCTGCCGCTGCGAAAGCCTTCCAGATCGACCGATACGAACTTGAAGCCCAGCGATTTGAGCTTTTGAATAACTTCGTCGCGAAAATCGGCCGCCAAGAGCCGCGGCAACGCGTCCGCCGAGACTTCAATCCGCGCCACGTCGCCCTTGTGATAGCGGACCCGCAGCGGCTGGAATCCATGCTCCCGCAAGTAGGACTCCGCCCCGCCGATCATTGCCAGCCGCTCGGGCGTCACCGTCTCGCCGTAGGCGATGCGGCTGCTCAAGCAGGGCGTGGCCGGCTTGTCCCAGACGGGCAGGTCCCAGGCGGCGGCCAACTGGCGGATCTCGGCCTTCGTCAGCTCGCACTCGGCCAGCGGGCTATGGACCTGCCGCTCGCGGCCGGCCTTCATGCCGGGCCGATGATCGCCGCGGTCGTCGAGGTTCGTGCCGTCGCAAACGACTTTTACGCCCAGCCGCTCGGCGAGCTGCTCGACCTTGAGAAACAGTTCCGACTTGCAGTAGTAGCAGCGATTGCCGTTGTTCTCCTGGTAACCGGGAATCGAAAGCTCGTCGGTGTGGAGGACTTCATGCCGGATGCCGATTTGCCGGGCGAGCGCCGCACACTCGTCCAATTCGCCGCCCGCCAGACTCGCGCTCACGCCGGTGACGGCCACCGCACGATCGCCGAGCGCCGTTTTCGCCGCCTGGGCGACGACCGTGCTATCCAAGCCGCCGGAGAAGGCCACCGCGCAACTGCCGTAGCTCGTAAGAAGCTGTAACAGGCGGTCTCGTTTGGCAATAAGCTCGGGAGTGAGTGCCAGCATAAAGTGCGAACGGGTCTTAGGTCTTGGGACTTTGGTCTTAGGAGGGCAAAGTTGCAGTCTTCCAAGACCTAAATCCTAAGACCCAAGACCCAAATAAAAAGTCCTCCGCCGTAATGCCGTGGCGATGTCTTTTTGAGAGCCCGTGTTGCTTAGGGGGGCGCCTGGAACCCGGGTTGTGTGATCCGTTGTTTGCCCGAAGGCAGATCAGCGGCTATACACGCGGCCAAGTCCTTTAAGTCAGGTACCCAACGGGCATCGTATCGGCTCACCAAAAACTGGCATCTGCATCACGAACATGGAAGAGGACACTGGTATGGTAGCAGCTTGCCCTCTGGCGGGCAAGCGAACCATTGGCAGGCGGCCTACAGGGCCGATCGGATTCCAAAGTAGGGTGGGCCGAGCGACGCGAGTCCCACCGGGAAGTCCCGAAAAATTGTGGGACACCCGTTACTCGGCCCACTCTACAGTTTACCCAAATCAGGAACCGATTGGCCCTGCCCCAACGGGAAGCCTGGCCAGGGCTTGCCTTGCTTCTTTTTCTCGGTTAAACTACTGGATTCGATTGGCACGCCGCTATTTTCGGCCTCATATCGGGCCAGGGCGGCGGGCAGATCGGCCCAGGCTCCGTAGTAGCGGAACTTCCACTTGCCGTCTTTCGCAGAGGCCGGAGGGGTGAGGGAAGAGCGGACAGCAGGGTGATATGACGTGTTTTTGACATTGTTAATCCTACGCCTTCGTAGCTCAGTGGTAGAGCACAGCTTTCGTAAAGCTGGGGTCGTGAGTCCGACTCTCACCGAAGGCTCTTCGTTTGGTGTCTGACTTGGTGTCCTTTGGATGTCAGATTGGGTGTCAGGTTGTGCAGGCATTTTTAATACAGTTCGTAAACTGTTTGTAGTCAAGCACTTAGAGCCAAATGAATATTTTCATCCATAATGCGGGGGTTCAGATTCGACTCCCTCCGCTGGCTCTCCCGGAAAGTCGTTCGTAGAATAGACGGCCGCCGGTAAGTAAGAATGCCGCGCGTGGGGCAGATTGCCAATCTGCCGGGACTTGGCAGGTTGGCAACCTGCCCACAATGGGAACTTGAGGAGATTCGTAAACGATGGTCACGAGCACGGAATTCGACGTCAAGCAGGTTATCCTGGACAACGGCCCCTTCGGGCCCAGCGAGGTCAAGCAGATCCGCGAGGCGATTGCCCGGGACCATGTCAATTTCCAGCGTCTCCGCGACGCGGTGAACGAGCTGCAGACCAAGGAAGAGCCGACGCCGGCGAGCAATGTCCGCCTGGGCGTAGCACTTTTCCTGCTCGGCCGTTACTTCCGCGCCAGCGAGGTCCTTAAGCAGGCCGATGGCGGGGCGATGGCCCATTTCTATCTGGCCAAGTCGCTCTACGCCCGCGGCAGCTATCTGGAGGCCGTCGATAGCTATCAGTCAGCGGAGAAGGCCGGTTACGAGGCGGGGCAGTGCGCCTTGGGCCGCGCGGAGGCCTTGCGTTACGCCGATAAACCGCAGGAAGCCTTGCAAGTCTTGGATAACCTCTTCGGCCCCGTCGAGCATACGTCCGACTATCTCTACCAGCGCGGCGCCACCGTGGCGGCCGTCGGCGGCAATCCGCTGGAAGTTATCGCGCTCTACGAACGGGCCGTTGAGGCCGACCGCAACCATCCCGGCGCCCTTTTCGGCCTGGCCCTGGAAAACGACCGCTACGGCAACGACGACGCGGCGATGGAGATGTACAAGCGGGCCGCCGCGACGTTCCCGGCGCACGTCGGCTCGCTCGTGAACCTCGGCCTGCTTTACGAAGACCGCGAACAATACGAACGGGCCGCCCAGTGCTACCAGCGCGTGTTGGATTCCTATCCCGATCACAAGCGCGCCGCGCTGTATATCAAAGACACCGAAGCCACGCACGAGCAGTTCTACGACGATGACGCGATGAAGAAGCGCGATCGCATGGGCCAGGTGCTCGGCATCCCGGTTTCCGATTTTGAGCTCAGCGTCCGCAGCCGCAACTGCCTGGAAAAGATGGGCGTCTCTACGCTGGGCGACCTCTGCCGCACGTCGGAGGCCGAATTGCTGGCGAGCAAGAACTTCGGCGAGACGAGCCTCGTCGAGATCAAGGAGATGCTCGGCTCGAAGGGCCTGCGGTTGGGGCAGCTTGCCACGGAACGCCCGGTCAGCGAGACTTTCGAGCCGGAGCCGCTCTCCGCCGACGAACAGGCCATGTTGTCCAAGTCGGTCGCCGACCTGAATCTCTCCGTGCGTGCCCGCAAGTGCATGATCCGCCTGGGCATTAATACGATGTCCGAATTGGTCCGCCGCACGGGCGACGACCTTTTGGAGTGCAAGAACTTCGGCGTGACGAGCCTCAACGAGGTCCGCGAGAAGCTGACGGCGATGGGGCTGAAGCTGCGGGGAGAGTAACCGACGCCGCGTCCTTGACTACTTGGCTGCGGAGGCCTCCACAACGACAGTCGATTGCGAACGGCTCGACGATTTGCGTCGTCTGTTTTTACGGTCATCGACCTTTACTACAATCCGTCCGCCGGCGGCCGTAAAGGCCCGCACAAGTTGGTCGAGCGAAACGTCGGCAGCCGCTCGTTCGATCTTCGCGACTCGAGGCTGGCTCGTTTTGAGCTTCGCGCCCAGTTCCTTCTGGGATAAGCAAGCGGCTTCTCGCTGGCGGCGAACGGCCAATGCCAATTCGACCCGTGCGTCGAGCAACTGACGTTCCTCGTCGCTCATTGCCAGGAAATCGGCGGCGTCGCCCACTTTCCAGCCAGCAGCTTCCAACACCTTTCGCTTTGATGATTTCATCGATCACACCTCGCTTTCTGATGCGGCCGCGTCGCGGCCGTCTGCGACGGCATCGTAGTGCCTTAAACGCTGCTTGCATTTGTTCATCACCGTGCCGGGGATGGTGCGAGTTTTCTTCGCATAGACTTCGACGACCAGAATTGCGTCTACGTCGATGCGAAACATGATTCGCCAATTGTGCCCGGCGTCCCGCACACGCAGCGCGGTCCAACGTCGGGCAACGCCTCAGCCTGCGGCATTTCTAGCTTCTCGCCTTCCTGTAGGAGCCGCAGCGGCATTCCGGCTTCTTGCCGGCCCGCGGCGGTAAACGGAGGCGTCTTTATTCGGCCGTGAAGCCAAACCAGAGGCTTGCGGGCCGGTTCCTCGCGCTGCCGCCTGCGAAGCTTCGCTATCGTCAATTCTTCCTCTCAAGTCACTTAAGAATATATATCGGATACGATATAACGTCAAGTGCAGACAACCAGCGAGTTACCGCTTGCGCAACATTTGTCGCGCAATTTCCCGCTTCGCTTCCGCCGACTTCATCGCCTGCCGCTTATCGTGCTTGGCCTTGCCCCTGCAGAGGCCCAAGAGCACCTTGGCCTTGCCGGCTTTGAAGTAGAGCCGCAGCGGCACGAGCGTGAGGCCCTTTTGCGTGGCCAACTCTGCGAAGCGCTTGACCTCGCGGCGGTGCAGGAGCAGTTTCCGCGGGCGCTTGGGCTTGTGGTTGAAGCGGCTGGCGTCGGTGTATTCGGGTATATCGCAGCCGATCAGCCAGACCTCGGTTTCCTTGACGCGGGCGTAGGCCTCCTCCAGCGAAATCCGCCCTTCGCGGAGGCTTTTGACCTCGCTGCCGACGAGGACGATGCCGCACTCCAGGGCATCCAGCACGAGAAAATTGTGCCGGGCCTTGCGGTTTTCGCTGATCACCCGCTCGTTGGCGTCGTCCGTAGTCTTTTTCTTGGAGGGTTTTGCCATAGCACAAAGGAATAAATTGCTATTCCTGCGAAAAATCGGTCCTGGGATAATTGATCGTTGCCGTCACTGTATTGAAACAAACAAAGTTTGGAACACTAATTATCACTGATTAACACTAATCATAACAACGAAGCCACTAGCCGCTGGATTAGTGGTAATTAGCGTTAATTAGTGTTCCAAAGAATCCCCGTTATAGTCGTCGCTTTCAGGTATTCTAGCCTCTTCCGATCGTTTTGCCCATGCCTATTGGAACGCCAACCGAAACACGCTCGCCCGCGGTGGAAACATTTCTGCTGGGCCGCGTTCCCTATTTGCGATGCCTGGAGGCGCAAGAGCGGCTGCGGCGCGAAGTGGCCGAGCGCGATGATGGGCAGATCGTCGTGTTGATGTGCGAGCACCCGGAGGTCATCACCATCGGCCGCGGCGGCCGGCCGTCGGACATCTCCGCCCGCGGCGCGCTCCGCTCCCGCGAGATCGAGACCCATTGGGTAAATCGCGGCGGCGGCACGCTCGTTCATTGCCCGGGGCAGTTGGCCGTCTATCCGATCGTGCCGCTTCGCTGGCATGGCTTTTCCTTGGGCGAGTATCTCCATCGGCTCCAATCGGCAATCGCCGAGACGCTGATCGAGTTGGGAGTTCAGGTCCACGTCCCGCCGGGCCGGCGCGGCGTATGGGGCCGGACAGGGCAGATCGCCTTGCTCGGCGCGGCGGTTCGCGATTGGGTCACCTGGCACGGAGCCTTCATCAACGTCTCGCCGGCGATGGGATTATTCCGACTCGTGAACGCATCTGCCGGCAGCCTCGCCGCCGAGCGCTGCGGCGTCGTGCGGATGGCGACGGTTCGCGCGGTTCTCGTGCGCAATTTGACCGAAGCTTTCGGCTGCGATCGGTATCATCTGTATACAGGGCATCCGTGGTTGAGTGCTTTTCAGCGACCGAACATCAATCAGGCATCGTTGCAATCTGATAGATAACGTATGGCACGTACGGTACGGCGGTCAAAAGTGCTGCTCGATTAAAAGTAATCGCGCGCCGTAGAACAGGGACCAGGGGCGGCAGCCACAAAACGAAGCACAAAAACCACATTATCGATCCGAAGGGCTCGTCCAGGTTGAGGACGCTTATTGAAATCGACGGCACAAACAGAGCATGTAGCCACGCGGGCACAAAGAACAGACACGTCAATTTGAGTTTGCGCGCGGATTGCGCAATGCCGTCGTTCATCTGCGTGCTCCCAAAACCTATTGTATCACGTCACGCGAGGGCTAAGCGGGCGGTGCCCCTGGCTTTTTCGGCCGTTTTTTGTAGAATAGGCAAAGTTCGCCGACACTCGTCGCGTAGCGATGTCGCGATGGTAGCCGTGGGTTTTAACCCAAGGACACCGAGCCGCCGCGACATGAATTGCGTCGCGTAGCGACGCCTGAAGGTTCAGCCGTCGCTACGCGACGAACGGGCGTGTCGACATTGCGTCGGCGGCCTAAAACCCGCCGCTACCATGATTGGTCGCTACGCGACCACGGTTCGCTAGTCCGGTACGGACCGATTAGCCGCAAAGCCATTTTCCATGCCCCAATCCCCACCGCTTCCGCTCCCTCGCTGGCTCAAACGCAACGTGCCTAAGGGCAACGCGAACCACTTCACGGCCAAGCTCATCGACGAGCTGAAGCTGGAGACGGTCTGCGATAGCGCGAAGTGCCCTAACCGCATGGAGTGCTACGCGAACAAGACTGCCACCTTCATGATCCTGGGCAATACCTGCACCCGCGCATGCCGGTTTTGCAGCGTGCCGAAGGGCCGGCCGGAGCCGCCCGATCCGGACGAGCCGCGGCGGCTGGCGGAGGCAGTTGTCCGTCTGGGCTTGAAGCATGTCGTGGTGACGTGCGTCGCGCGGGATGATCTGCCCGATGGCGGCGCGGAGCATTATGTGCGGTCGATCGAAGCAATCCGCGCGGCGACGGACGCCGTGGTCGAAGTGCTGCCCTCGGACTTCGGCGGCAATCAAGACGCCCTGGACTTCGTGATCGACGCTGCGCCGGAGGTCTACAACCACAACACGGAAACCGTGCCGCGGCTCTATCGCGCCGTCCGCGGCGTCCGCTCGCATTATCCGTGGACGCTCGCCATGTTCCGCCGCATCCGCGAGCGGAATCCGGCGATCAAGATCAAGTCGGGCCTGATGCTCGGCGTCGGCGAGACGCACGAAGAATTGCTTGATACATTCGCCGATCTCTACGACGCCGGCGTGCGGCTTCTGACGCTGGGCCAATACTTGCAGCCGTCGCTGAAGCAGATGTCGGTCGTTCGCTATCTGCCGGTCGAAGAGTTCGACCATTTGGGCCGCCTCGCTCGAAACATGGGTTTCACGCAGGTGGCCAGCGGGCCGTTTGTGCGGTCGAGCTATCATGCGCGGGACATGGTGGCGGTTGGAAAATCCGAATGACGAATGTCGAAACAAATTCAAATGACGAAAGTCAAATGAACGAAGCGTCCGCGGGAACTGAAGCTTGTCTGACTTCGTCATTCGGACATTCGGGCTTCTTTCGACATTCGTCATTCGACATTTGGTACTTCCCGCGTTATGCCCCGCATTGACCTTCGTCTCCCCGACCTCGGCCTCGGCGATCAGCCGATCTCGCTGAGCAATTGGCTCGTCTCCCGCGGCGCGCGGGTCGAACAGGGCGAGCCGATTGCTGAAATCCTCGCCGGGCCGGCGACCGTCGATCTGCCCGCCCCTGCATCAGGAGTGCTGGTTAAGCGACTCGCGGATGTGGATGACCCCATTTCCGTGGGGCAAGTGCTGGCGGTCATCGAAACCGACGCCGTTTCCTAACCTCTTTTCTGGCTTGCATTTCGGACATTTTTTCCGCCGCGGATGTAAGATTACCTGCCTCAGCGGCAACATTTTTCATGGAACACAAGGTATTGGCCCTGTGCCGGCGGCTGTGGACGCCGTGGCGAGCCCAGGGCAAAAGGAGGCTCCCGCGCCGCGCGAGCCAATCGTTAAAGGAGAATAGGTATGCGATCAAATATTGCCAGCTCTAGGCGGCTCACCTACGGGTTCTTCGCACTCGTGGCGATTGCCGCCGCCGTGGCCGTCGGCTGGAACGGCCTGTCTGTTTATGCTAAGAACATGCGGCCGAATTCGGCGAACGCATGGTATTCCACGTCGCCGCAAGTCGATAACGGCGGCACAAACACGCCAGTCAGTAAGGAAGCCGTTGATAACGCCCGGCAGTCGGCCAAAGCGATGTCTCGGGCGTTTCATGCCGCGTCTGAACAGGTCTTGCCAGCCGTGGTGACGATCACCAGCAAGCCGAGCATGACCAAAGTGAAAGCCATGAAGCCGTCGGAGGACGGCGAAGAGGGCATGGAGGAGATTCCCTTTGGGTTCAACGGCTCGCCCTTCGGCGACATGATGAAGGACCCGAACTTGCGGAAGTTCTTCCAGTTTCATGGCGGCTCGCCCAACATGCCGCACGGTGTCGCCAGCAGCGGGTCGGGCGTGATCGTCGATTCGTCTGGCGTCATTCTCACCAATAATCACGTTGTTTCCGGCGGCGGGGATATCACCGTGCGCCTCAGCGACGGCCGCGAATTCAAGGCCGCCGAGATCAAAACCGATCCCAAAGCCGATTTGGCGATAGTTACCATCAAGGCGGGCGGCTCGCTGCCCGTGGCGCGGCTGGGCCGGAGCAGCGACGTGGAAGTGGGCGATTGGGTGCTGGCCTTGGGTCAGCCCTTCGGATTGGAAGGCACGGTGACCGCCGGCATCGTCAGCGCCAAGGGGCGCGGCCTCGGCATAACCGACCGCGAGGATTTCATCCAGACCGACGCGGCCATCAACCCCGGCAACAGCGGCGGCCCGCTGGTGAATCTCGACGGCGAGGTGATCGGCATCAACACGGCCATCTCCAGCAACTCGGGCGGCTACCAGGGCGTCGGGTTTGCCATCCCCATCGACGAGGCGAAGTGGGTCGGCGGGCAGCTTGAACAGAACGGCACCGTGCATCGCGCCTATCTCGGCGTAATGATCCAGCCGGTCAATCAGCAAGTGGCCGAGCAGTTCAAGATCAAGGTCCACTCCGGCGTCTTCGTCAGGGAAGTCCGCGACGGCACGCCCGCCGCGAAGGCCGGCGTGCAGCCGGGCGACGTGATCGAGAAGTTTGCCGGGCAAACGGTGAATACGCCGATGGAATTGCAGAGCCTAGTTGAGAGGTCGCCCATCGGAAGCTCTGAGCCGCTGGTCTTGCTCCGCGAGGGCAAGGAGCTGACGGTGAAAGTCGTCAGCAAGGAGCTACCGGCCGATGAAACCGCAGCGGCGAGCCCGGCGAAGCACGGCGAAGGCAGCGGCCATGCCACGTTCGACAAGCTTGGCATTCAGGCCGAAACGCTCACCAGTTCGCTGGCCGGGCAACTCGGTGTCAAGGCCGATTTCGGCGTGGCGGTTACCGACGTTCAGGCCGGCAGCCCCGCCGCGATGGCCGGGCTCGAAAAAGGCATGGTGATCACGCACGTCGGCCGCAAGCCGGTGAAGTCATTGGCCGATTTGCGGAAGGTCATGGACGCCGGCTCGCTGAGCGCCGGGCTTATGCTGACGGTTCGCACAGAACAGGGCAGCCGCCTGGTGATGATCCAAGTTGCCGAGTAGTTAAATAATATCGAAAAACCTCGGAAACCCTCCCTTGGGCCCTTGGGAACTTGAGTTCGCGAAAGCGGCTCAGGCTCCCGGGGCCTCTTCTACTTTTTCTTGCAATTCTCCGCAAGCTTCCCCCTGCGATGGTAACATTAAGTGCATCACGAGAGCGGAGGGATCGCCGAACGCCTCGGTCGCGTTCCGTCGCTCGTAACGCTGGGGAGTCCAAACCGTGCCGCGAACACTCGTTTATTGCTCGTTTCTTCTCATCGCAATTGCCGCTTCATCCGTACAGCTTCCGGCCCAAGAACCCGCATCGGGCACCCTATCGGGAACACTTTCGGTCAACCCTTTGCCCGTTTTCCCCGGTGTGCCGATGCAAGAGCCGTATAGCGGCACGACGACTGTCTCCGGCGGCACACTGCAACTGCCGCCATTCGCTGGCGGCGGAGACGCTACGTTCGCCGGCACGATCACCAACGGCCCGTCGCCGCCGAGGCCAAATGCTGTGATCTCAGGCGTGCTGACTCTCACGGGCACGAACACCTATACCGGCGGCACGATCGTCAACGGCAGCACGCTCTTGGGATCATGGGGAGTCGACACCGCCGCTGCTCCGCTTAGTCTAAATGGCAGTGGCACCGTAACACTGAGCGCCGACTCCGTGACGTTTACGGACGCCAATTCGTCCGCTTCCGGAACGAGCGTCGCGCCCAGTCCTGGCGCAGCGATCGCGCCGATTCCCAAAGGCCCCGTCTTCTACATCGTCACCGAAGGCGCCGGCCTCGGCGATAGCGTGCGTACCGTGCCATGCACTGGTAGCGAGACAGTGATGAGCGCCGTCGGCGCGATCGGCGGCATCTCGCAGGTTTCCGGCACAAAGATCTGGATCGCCCGGCCGATGCCGCACCATGCCGACAAGAGCACGATCCTGAATGTAGATTGGGAAGCCATTTCCAAGCGAGGGATTAACGCGACGAACTACACGCTCATGCACGGCGACCGGCTGGTTTTCGGCGAAGATCCGCAGACGACGCAAAGCAATCTTCTCAGCGAGAAGACGTCGCCCATCGAGCGAGTCAATGGCGTTGTCGGCTTGACTGCTTCCACGCTCCGCGGCGTTCAGGATACGCCGGGAGCTAAAAAGCTGATCAAGGAGCTCATAGAGAAAAACCTGATTACCGACGACGACCAATTGAAAAACGTCATCCTCGACGCGATCCGCGAACAAAAGATCAAGGACGGCGGCGCGAAAGCGGCGGAAAAGCCAACGTCAAGTAGCGAAGCAGGAAAGCCGCTTGCCATCGACGGGACTGTGACATTGGTCTTGCAGGCGGAGCCGCAAAAGTCGAACTCCGCTGTGTCCAACGGCTTTCTTTATCTCGGATACCGTTCGGTTCCCGACGAAAAGAAAGCCAAAACCCCGCCGCACGAGCATGCCATGCAACCATTGCCCGCGTACCGAATCGAACCGCCGGACGTGATCTCGGTGGAAATGCTAAAGTTAATCCCCAAACCGCCCTACCGCGCCGCGATATTTGATGTGCTCAAGATCACGGCCAACGCTCCTCCCGACAAGCCTATCGACAACAATTTCGTCATTGAGGCAGACGGTTCCGTCGACCTTGGACCGTTATACGGCAAGGTCCGCGTGACAGACATGACGATAAGCGAGATGAACGCGGCCTTGGACAAACATTTGAAGCAATATCTCACGGATCCTCGCGCATACGTGCAACTAGCTCGTATTTCCGGAGCGCAGCCGGTCACGGGACAATACCTCGTAGGGCCGGACGGCACGATCAACTTGCGAAAATATGGGTTGATTCCGATCTCGGGCAAGACTGTGGCCGAGGCAAAAGCCGGAATCGAAGAGCGATTGAAGAAGTTCCTCGACTCGCCCGAAGTATCGGTCGATGTCCTGGCCTACAACAGCAAAGTCTATTTCATGATTACGCAAGGCGCCGGCCTCGGCGACAGCGTCCGCCGGTTGCCGAGCACCGGCAACGATACGGTCCTGGATGCCATTAGTCAAATCAATGGGCTGTCGCAAGTCTCCGACAGCAAGAGAATCTGGATCGTCAGGCCGTCGCCTTCGGACGCACAAAAAGCAACCGTCTTGCAGGTAGATTGGCACGCCATCACGCGCCGCGGCGAGACAGCCACCAACTACCAGATATTCCCGCGCGACCGGGTCTACATCGGCGAGGACGCACAGCTTACCGGCACGAACCTGATCGCGAAGAAAACCGCACCGATCGAGCGGGCGATGGGCATCATCAGCCTTACGACCTCAACTCTACAAAGCCTGAGCGGCACGCCGGGCGGCGCGGCGGCCGTGAATGGACTTGTGAAGCGAGGCGTTTTCGACAACGACCCGGAAGTGAAACAGATCGTCGAGGAAACGATCCGCCTCGGCGAGGAAGCGAGCAAGAGTGCCGCCAAGCCGCCGGCAGATGGCAAGACCGAATCGCGATAGGCCGGCTTCGTTGACCATTGCCGCACGGCGTGCTAATATGAGTATGCCAATGACGGAGGAAAATCGCGATGATCTCAGCCGAAATCCCCGCTGAATTCGAATCGTTCGTGCAGCATCAACTTGCCGCGGGCGGCTACAACTCGGCCCAGGAAGTCGTGTCCGACGCACTGCGATTGCTGCGCGAACAAAAGCTCGAAGTTTTGCGGAAGGAGATCCAAGTGGGCGTCGATGACTTGGAGCGTGGCGACGAAATAATCATCGAGGACGAGCAAGGGTTGAAGCGGTTCTTCGACGATCTGGAAGAAGAAGCTCGCGCGGAAATTGCGGCCGAACGGTCGAAATGAATCGATTCTCGCTCACTCGAACGGCGCGTGCGGACGTGCGCGGGATTTGGAAGCATATTGCGGCCGACAACGAGCCGGCGGCCAACCATATCCGGAAGCGATTTGAAGAAGTGTTTCTCATTCTGGGCCAAAATCCGCTACTCGGCCAGAAGTGTGATGAATTGCGTCCCGGCACGCGCTTCTTCTGCGTCGGAAGCTATGTCATGTACTATGAGGTCTCGGATCGGGGCGCTCGAATCCTTCGTGTTCGGCATGGCGCTCGAAGACGCGCAGTCGATGTTTTGAGCCCAGGCCATCTCCTACAACTCCTTAATCTGCACCTTGCGGAACTCGACTTTGTTCGAGTGGCTTTGAAGGCTGAAGTAGCCGGAGAGCGGCTTGTCTTTGATCTCGTCGATCGTCGATTGATCGACGTCCTGGATCACCTTGCCGTTGAGCACGATATGAATCTTCGGGCCGCGGCATTCGATGTCGATCGTGTTCCACTCGCCGGCCGGCAACGTGGCGTTTACTTTCGGGGCGACGTGCAGATAAAGCGATCCGCTGCTGTGCTTATCAGGCTTCTTGCCCGCGTCGGCCAGGACTTGCACCTCGTAGGCGGCCTGCGACGGGCGGGTCGCGTATTTGCCGTTATACTTCACCGTGCGGATGCCGACGCCGCTATTGCAGCTTTTGCTCAGACGGTATTCGACGTGGGCGATGAAATCCTTGTAAACGTGGTCGTAGCGGAGGAAGCCGAACTTGGCCCCCGTAGCGGTGAGCAGGCCGTCTTTGATCGACCAGATCGGCTCGTCGAGGTCGCCCTTCTTTGACGACTTGGCCCCCTCGACGACCCAACCTTCCATGTCTTTGCCATTGAAGATGTCGACAAAGCCGTCGTCGGCGGCCAGCGCAAAGGATGAACAAATCAGGCAGGCCGCGACGGCGGCGAGATAATGGTGATGTTTCATGGAAAGATGGAATGGAAAGGATTGGGCCAGTTCACGCAAGATTCCTCCAGTGTAATCGCTCCGCCGACCGCTCGCCAGCGATCCGTCACAGCGCGTTCCAATACCCGGTCGGACCTCACCGAACGGCAAGTGCAGGCGATTACTTCGAGTTCACTGCGGCGTCTTTTTCCCGCAAGTAGGAAGCCAGCGGGCAGTCTTTCAGGCCCTTCAGACCTTCGACGACGCATTCGGCGTTGAGCTTCGCACCGGCCGGACTGGTATGGGTATTGTCAGCCGTCGTAAAGTACTTGGCCTTGACATCTGCGGGCGTCATGCCGGCAAAGTGGCTCATCACAATCTTGTTGAGATGAATAAACGGCACGCTTTCGCTACGGGCGACGTGCTCCGCCCACTCGGAATAACGATTGCCTTCGACTTCGCCGCTCTCAACTTTTTTCCGGGGCACATGCGGAATCGGAGAACAGATAATCGGAGTCATGCCCTTGGATTTGGCGTCGGCAACGTACTTGCGCAGATACCATCCGTAGGTGTGCACCGTCTCATGTTTTTTCGTCAGGATATTGTCGATGTCCTGGGACTCTTCTCCAATGCCGGGCAATGAACCGCGGGCGCGGGAGTCGTCATTGATCTTGCCCGCATCGTTGTGCCCCATTTGGATCAAAACAAAATCTCGTCGCTTCGCCTTTTTCAGAATTGCGTCCCAGCGCCCTTCGGTCTGAAATGTTCGGCTGCTGCGTCCGCCGATAGCATGGTTCTCCACATTGATTCGCGCTGGGTCAAAGCACTCTTTAATCGGATCGCCCCAGCCTTGTTGTCCGCGGGTGCCGTTGTGAACCGTAGAATCGCCGACGATATAGAGCGTGGGCTTGGTCTCGGAAGCTGTCGCCGCAAGAAAGGCGGCTATGAGCAAATTGGAAAGAAGTGTTGTCATGGCGATCCTCCATTAGTTAGTGCGCCCGCTCGCAGCCTCGACTTCGAGATATTGCGAAAGGAACGCCGGTATTCTGGTTTCGAGCCAATACTGCGGCGACCAGGGCCAACGGCCGCCAACAAATCCTAGGTGACCGCCGCCCTCGGTAATTTCCAGCGTCACCTTGTCGGAAACGTCGCAGGCGCGCGGGACCAAGTGGACCGGTATCAATGGATCGTCGTTTGCATTCACGACCAGCGTTGGCACCGCGATGTGCTTGAGCAGCACGTCGGATCGGGACTTGTCGTAGTAGTCGTCGGCGCCGGCAAAGCCGTTCCATTGGGCGGTGATTCGATCGTCGAACTTGTAGAACGTGTTCAACCGCCGCAGCTCGCGGCGGGTAATGCCCAACTTGTCGCCCATCACCGCCATCTTGCGTTTCATATCGCGGTGGAGGCTGCCCAGCAGATACCACTGGTAGACGCGGGCAAATCCGCGGTTGATTGTTTCGGCCGTTACCGCGGGATAGAGCGGCGGCGACACGGCAATGGCGGAAACGACGGGGAGCGCCTGCCCGCGCATGCCGCATTCGCCGAGCCATTTCAAGCAGATATTCGCGCCCAGAGAAAATCCCACAACCGCGATCGGCGCATCCGGCTCGCGCTCCGCCAAAAAATGGACCAGGTAATCGACGTCGCAAGTCATTCCGCAGTGATAGCTCTGCCGCTTGCGATTCGGCTCCGCGCGGCCGCGGTGATTCAACAGGACGCCGCGCCATCCGCGGGCGAGAAACGACCGCATCAAACCGCGAACGTAGCCGGAAGCAAGATCGCCCTGAAGACCCGGCAGCATGACAACAATCGGGCCACCATCGCCGACCCAGTCGAGCCGCGTAAAATCGCCATCGGGAAGCTCAAGGCGTTCCGGTCGCGAATTTCAGCGAAACACGCCGCGTCAATGTTGGCCACAATGTTTGCAAATGTCTGCCCGGCAGCCATCTGCTTGCTCGAAATCTAGCCACTTTCGTTCCAGACGATTCCACGCCCCCCTTTTTACTGGTCCGGCCGCAAGTTGGCAAGGTGCCGGTTGTAGCAATTCCGCGGCGTTATTGTCCTTATAAAAGGATACGGCCTGGCCCAGCTTTTTGGAAACTCGAAGGGATTTGTGTGAAAGCGGAAAGCCGATCGAATATCATAGCAGAATAGGCAGATTCTTTCTGGGAACAGATTACGATGAGCAAGCAACGTCGCGGCGGCTTTTTTGGCTGGGGAGCAAGGACTTACGGCAAATCGTCAACACCCCCAAAACGGCGAGTCGGGTTTGAATGCCTGGAACAGCGAAGACTGCTCTCCTCGGTCGGGCTTGGCACGATCTCGAATGTCACGCTCGCCGCCGGCACGTCGACCCTGGTCGCGCTGAACGGCAGTGACACGGGCCAGACGGTCCATTTTGCGGTGACTACCTCCGACCCGACGAAGGTCTCGCCTGTCGTCATGCCGCAGACCAACAAGAGCGTGCAGTTCAATATTAACGGCCTGGGGGCGATGACCTTTCAGTTGTTCGATAACCTCACGCCGAATACGGCGAATCATATTGAAACGCTTGTCGGCCAAGGGTTCTACGACAATCTCTTTATCTATCGCGCCCAAAGCGGATTCGTGGTACAGGGGGGCAACGCGGTACCCACGATCTCCAACGGAACCGTTACCGGAACCCATAACATCAAAACGCCGCCGTCGCCAGCCACGATTCCCGAAGAGTTCAATCCGGATTTGACCTACACGTCGGCCGGCACCTTGGCGATGGCCCGCACAAACACGCCCGACACGAGCGGGACGGAGTTCTTCATCGGCGAGGCGGCGACGCGAAACCTCGATTACAGCTACACGCTCTTCGGATTCCAGACCGTCGACCAGGCAATCACGGTCAACGGGCAAGCGACTACCGTGCTGAAGGACATTGAAGCACAGCCGACGGAAAGCTCATCGGGATTCAGCTACCTGAACACGCCAATCAAGATCAACTCGGCCAGCATCATCACCGATACTCAGAATGGCGTTTTGATGCTCAAGGCCCCCAAGGGAGTCACCGGCAGCTTCACCGTTACTGTGACGGCCTATGACAGCACCACGAACACGCCCACCACCAGGACATTCACGGTGAACGTAGTGGCCGACACGGCAACGGGCAACGTCGTCAATCCGTGGGCCAGCAAGACGCCGACCGCGCCGACCTCCGTCGCCTTTCAGCCGCAGGCCGGCCAGGGGACTTCGACGCTGACGACGGCGAACAATTCGTCCGCATCGAAGGAACTGCAGTTCCTCGTTTCCGGCGTAGCTTCCGGCAACCTGGTTACCCTCTATGCCGACGGCGTTGCGATCGGCACGGCCACGGCCGCGTCAAACACCGTGACCGTTCCCACGAACGGCTCGACCAGCCTATTGGACGGCATCCATACCTTTACGGCCGGCCAATCCATCTCGACGGCGGCAACTTATACCGATAGCGGTGGCTCAAGCCGCAACGAGACGGCCAGCGTCGCCAGTTTTGGTTCGCCAGCCGAGCAACTCGAGGTGTTCACCACACTGACCGTGACCTCGACCCCCGCCGCCTCCGCCAAGGTCGGCCAAGTCTATACCTATACGGTGCAAACCAATGCGCCTGCAGGCGATACGGTCACCGTGACGCCGGGCACCCTGCCCACCGGCATGCAATTCAGCGGCGGAAACACCTTCACCTGGACGCCGAGCAGCAATCAGGCCAACACGTCGCCTACGTTCAGCGCCTCGCTTTCCGATACCTTGGGTCACACAGCCTCAATCGGACCGGTGAACATTGCCGTTTCACAGGGCGTTGGCGTTACGACGATTCCCATTAACGCGAGCCTTGGCGGCAACGTGACGGTGTCGTTCTCGGGCGGTCAGGTCCAAATCTTCGACAACATCGCCAATGCGATCCTAACTACTTCCACGTTTAGCTCGACTGACACCGTCGAGGTCGATTGCCCAGCCGGTCAGACGAACCTCGTTGCAGTCGTTCTCCCCTCGAGTGCTTCAGCGGCGCATCCCAAGCAGGTGCTCGTGAAGGGGCTTACGGGCTCCACGAACAACCAGGTTACGGTGGTGGGGACGAGCGGAACAAACAACTACATGCTCGCCGGTGGAACGGTCACGTCCAATGGCTTGCCGGTTTCGGTCGCCGCCGTGCAGAAGCTCACGCTGCAAGGCGGCGCCGGCAACGACACGTACGCGCTCAATACTAGCAACGTTCCGGTGTCGATCGTCGATGCGGGCGGCTACAACGCGATGGACTTCAGCAAGGACGGAGGCGGCGTCACCGTAAATCTCAGCCTCGATCATGGGCAGGCTCAAGCAATCGCGCCCTGGAACACCACGCTGGCCGTCAACGGCATCATCAACAAGCTGACCGGCACCGCCTTTGCCGACACGTTCACCGGTGGCCGCGCAGCGACCACTCTTATTCGCAGCGGAACGGGCAACGATAAAATCACCGGCGGCAGCGGCGACAACATCCTCATCGGCGGAGGCGGCAACGACACGATCACGGGCGGCGCGGGGAGAAACTTGTTGATCGCGGGCAGAGGCATAAGCAGTCTCACCGCCAAGGGAAAATCGAACATCGTCTTCGCCGGATCGACGAGCGCCGACTCCAACGATCAGGCCCTCATGACTTTGTTGCAGGACAAAGTAGGAATGTCGTACGGCTATAGCGTCCGCCGGCTACTTGCCAGTTCGGCCAGACAAACGGCGCCGGCGTCAAGCCCGGTTACGTTTTTTGATAGCGGCGCCCACGACACGGTCTTCGGCAGAAGTCTCATCAATTGGTTCGTGCTGGGCAAGAACGGCACGTTGAAAAGCTGACCATCATGCCGATGAGGAGAGTCATCGCAACTCCTCGCCTTGACTGAAGTACCGGAGGTGGGACTTGAACCCACACACCCTTGCGAGTACTGGATTTTGAGAACACTTGGCGACCACTGCATTAGCAGGTCACAAGGATTGATTTCGTGTTGTAGGTTACTCCGTAGTAACGACTTCTGTCACGGCGACCGCTTCGTTGGCATTGTACCCGAATTGCCTTTGCATGGCCAGTGTTGCCCCGGATTTGCCCCGGATTTTTTGGCTACCTAAACGTCTGAGCCAACCGCGACGTTCCGGCAACCACGCGGATGCCGTCGGGTTAGCAGCCAGCGTCGATTTGGCTATGGATCTCCGCTTCGGTCACATCGACGAATGGCACGTAGTTTTACCTAACTCGTTTCGCCATTTGACGCTTGATCACGGCTCTTGGCTTTCGCAGAAAGGCGTAATGCTTTGGTCGTCGTTTTCGTAGTCGAGGTTCGAAGCGGTCTGGTCGATCCGCGACTTGATGCGTGGCGATCACATCGAGTAGTTGCTGGTACAAGTTCGTTCGAATGAGGCGGTTGCGTTGCCCTTGGATGGCAATCACTGGTTGGAAGGCTTCCAGTTTTTGAATTGCGCCTTTGAAGCTGATTGACCGCGGCTCCTTGTTATGTTTGGATGCTGCTTGCGCGATGATCGTACGAATGAGGTTGTAGGCAAGTACGTGGGTCCAGACCTCCTTGCGCACCAGCTCTGGCGTCTTGCCGCGCAAGACCTCCATTTGCATCGTCGACTTGATCGATCGCAGATCGAGCTCATTGTTCCAACGCGCCCGGTACAAAAGCGCCAATTCCTCTTTGGTCGTTTGCTCTGGATCAAGCAAAGTCGTCACGACGACCAGGCTCTTGGTCCGGAAGCCACGCTGTCTAACGCGCACCCGAACTTCGCGAATTGTCACCTCGTCGGGAAGCGAGTTGTACGTTTTCCGATCAACCGATCGAATTGAGGTTGGCTTGCGCCAGTGAATGATGTGATCATCTTTGCCCAGGCGTATTCCTTTTCGAAAGTCAGCCTTGCGGTTGGCTTTGTTCAACCGACTCACCAATTCGAAACTACGCTCTTTGAGCATAACGATCCCGGCCCAATTGGACATCAGACTATCCGCCAGAAGAACATCACCGGGGCTAAGGAAATCCCACATTCTCCGCAGCAGGCTTACCTCGCCTTGTCCCTTGCCTGCATACCGACAGAACCCAACATTGAGGATCGCTCCACAGGAAAGAGAAACGATGGCTCCGATACGTGCGATGGGAAATCCCAGCCCTGTCTTCTGGTTGTAAGTCTTGGGATATGCCTTGAGATTCGCCGCCGTGTCGGGCATAGAAACCGTTGTTCCATCGAACATGTAGACTCGACGCCCTTTCCAAAGCCACTGGGGATCGACCTTTGCATCCAAAGCGCGTCCCACGAGGCAAGTCACCGTGGAGAAGAACTTTTCTGGCAAACGCTTCCTGGCCTGGCAGTAGGCGCCCGTCTCCGACGAACAGGGACGCTTTCCTTGCGAAACTCGATGGGCGATCAAGCGGGTGACCGCCGCACGGCAGGAATGATCAGCACTCAAGACCTGGCTCAGGAAGACCCAGATCCGGTTCACAACGGAACCACGGTTGCGCACGCGTCAGACCTACCCACGCGAAGCGTTTAGTTCAACGGTCGATTGATAGGATGCGTTAGAAAAGTTATGGGATTCTGGGAAAATCAGCAGCCGACTCCTGTCTGATTTCAATTCACGCACTAGTACCGCGTGCGACACATCGCCAATAGTGCCGCACTTACTATCAATTACGCCCACACTCCCGGTTCCGGCACGCGCGTGGCCGTCACGGCGCTCGGAAGCCACGGAGCCAACGCCACGAAGTTCCAGACGATCAATCGTGAATCGCTAAGAATAGCATTTGGGTTCGTCACTTCCAGCCTCCCAGCCTCGACGATCGCGCCGTTTGCGCCCGCTACGCTGCAGCAAGATTTCGCTTGTAATGGCAACTCTCTTCATGGATAGCCCGTTTTTCGAGAGACCTTTTCGCCCATGAGCGTGCTTAATCGAATTGCGGAAGCGTCGAGGTCAAGATCCTGGCTTTCGCTGATGCTGCGGTATGGCTTGGCGGTGATTGCCACGGTTTTAGCAAGTGTGTTGCGAAAGCTGCTTGATCCCGCGCTGGAAAACGCAGCGCCCTTCACGGCGTATTTCGTGGCGATCTTGGTTACCGCGTGGTATGGCGGTTTCGGTCCCTCGCTACTCGCACTCGTTTCGGGCGCTCTCTTGGCCGATTACTGCTTCGTGCAACCTCGTGGGTCGCTCGTGATCCACGATCTGGAACACCAAGTCAGCCTGGGCTTGTTTGCGGTTGTCGGCGTCGCGGTGGCCTTGTTGAGCGAACTGCTTCGCGCGAGTCGTCACCGAACCGAATCCACCCTCGTTGAGCTGGCAGGCGCAACCAAACCCTGAAAACGGAGATCGCTGAACGCCGGCAAGCGGAGCAATGGCTGCTAGAAAGTGAGCAGCGATTCCGCGCGTGTTTTGAGCAGGGCGTCGTCGGCATGGCGATGCTGTCGGGAAGAGGGGAATGGATCGAAGTCAATGATAGGCTTTGTCGGCTGCTTGGTTTTTCCGAAAGGGAATTGATTGGCAAGATGTGGGACGAACTGACGTTTGCTGATGACTTGCCGCGTGAGACCGCTCAGTTCACACACCTGCTCGATCAGAGCGCCGGTCGGTATGTCATGGACAAACGATTCGTGTGCAAGGACGGCAAATTGCTCTGTGTGAGCCTTACCGTTCAGGCGATGAGGAAGAACGACGGGACGCTTGACTGTATCCTGGTACTGGTCGAAGACACCTCTAACCGGCGACAATCCTTAAACGGCTCGCACTAACGGGAGGAAGGTCGAACTCCAGGATTAGCTGCCGCCAACTCCTTGCGCATACTCCAAGCACTCTCTGTTTCGCCGACAAACTGAAACGCCAGCTTCTCGCAGAAGCCGATTGCCGGCGAATTGGTTTTCAAAACGCTCAATCTGTAGCTGTCGCATTCGGCGCGAATCGTCTTCTCAAAGCCTTCAACTAGTGCGGTCCCGACGCCCTTACGCGAAGCACCCGCAGCAACGGCGATTGATACGAGGCGGTATTCATTCGGCGGTGAATTACCGAGCTTCCACGAGAAGCATTTGCCGGCCACCTTGGCACAAAAGCGAACTGCGCGATACCAGAAGCGCGGGCAGCGCGCTATGTTTGCAATGCAGAACAAGGTATGCCTTCGCAGGAATGCCAACTTGCATCTCATCGTGTCATGTGTCCATCCACCGACAACGAATCCATCCACCTCGCCGTCGCTCACGTGGACCAGAAAAACCGAGCGATCTAGAAACTCTGAATAGAGTGCGGCGATCAGAGTACGGGAAAGATGTGCCAAGAGTGTGCCTGATGCGGAGAACCGTGCCTTGTGAATCTCCACTACTTGCGGGATGTCATCCTGGCAGCATGGACGGACTCCAGTCCGAGCGACGTTCGCTAGGTTCTTAGCGGTCTTGTACGAGACCTCCGGGGAAATGGCTCCTGTTATCGACAAAGTCAGCGCTCCGTACTTCGGATTCTCCATCGCAAGTGGCAATCAGTTAGTGAACCGACCAATACCACAATTTAAGTATGATTCCTCGGACGCCAAATAACAGGTAGTTAATTTTGGCATTCGAGGTTCGTTTTCTGCAACGACATCCGATCTTCTGATTCCGGTTGACAAAGCATTTTTCCGAAACGCATCGAGAATGCGATGATGCGTGTTGCAGAACGGCTTCCGCTTGACCTTGCGGCTATCCAACCTGACTTTCCTCCTCAATCGGAGTGAGAGGGCCGTGCAGGTGGCGCAAATAGGCGTTTCCTATTTCCTGCCGTCGCACCATTCCGAGAATGGTCCGTTGCCGCAAGTTATTAACGACGGGTAGGGACGGCAAATCGTTTTCGATGAAAAGCTCTAACGCGCGATCAAGCGTATCGTGAGGAACCAGCGGGTGGACATCGGTGCGCATGAGATCCTCCGCCACAACCAGCGAGTGCGCGTGCGATGCCTGGGCGGCCACGTGGACCTCTTCGACATCCACAACTCCAAGCAAACGGCCTCGCTGTCCAACGACCGGCAGGACGGAATGAACTGACTCGTCCAGTCGCTCCAACACGGTCTCAAGAGTGTCGCCGGCGCGGAGAGCAAAGACTGCTTCCCCTGGGACGAAGAATCCGCTCACTGGCACTTCACCCAGCACCTCGCGAACGAAACTCCCTCGGTGCGCAGGCGAACGAGAACGGCTTTTCATCTGCGCCGAATAGATCGACCTCTCGTCGGAAAGCAAGAACGCCAAAACACAAACCCACAACGCGGGCAAAAGCAAATGGTAACCGCCTGTCATCTCGCTTACAATCACTAGCGTCGAGATGGGCGTTTTTGCCGCTGCCGCGAAGAAGCCCGCCATGCCGACAATGACAAACGCCGCGGGGTGAGGCACTAGCGCCGGCCAGTGATGGTGCAGCAAGACCCCCAACGCCCCGCCGCCGCAGCCACCGATGACCATCGACGGGCCGAATACTCCTCCCGAACCGCCGCTGCCGATGGTAAGGCTCGTCGTCACGATTTTTCCCAAGGCGATGGCCAGCAGCACCCAACCACTTATAGCCGTCTCATCAGTCATCGCAAGCTGCACCGAACCGTAGCCGAACGAGAGGACCGACAGAACCGACTGGTTGCGGCCAAAGGCATAATAGAGAAGAACGCCCGCCAGACCAGTCAACAACGCGCCCACGGCAGGTCGAAGCTGATGCCGCAGCGGCAGCCGCCGGAATAGACTTGTGACGCCGTAGAACGTTCGTGTATACAAACTTGCCAGCACTATCATAAACAGCACCAACACAAGATAGGGCCCCAACTCCCACGGATTGGTAAAGGTCAGGTCCGGCGTGTCGAACAGCGGTTTCCATCCCGCCATAAGCCCGAACGTGCAGTACGAGACGACGCTGGCAATCGCCGCCGGCATGATCACTTCCGGTTCGAATTCCGGTGACGAGTAGAGCGCTTCGGCGGCAAATAATGCGCCTGCCAATGGGGCACGGAAGATCGCAGCAATCCCCGCACCCATGCCGGCGGCAACCAGGATACGGCGATCCTTGGCCGTCAACTTCAATATGTCTCCCAGCAGCGAGCCAAATCCGGCGCCGATTTGCGCGATCGGTCCCTCCCGGCCGCCCGAACCGCCGCTGCCGATCGTCAAAGCGCTGGCGACGATTTTCACCAAGGGCACGCGAGGGCGAATTTGCCCTTGGCTATTGTGATACGCAGCGATCACTGCATCCGTTCCATGGCCTTCCGCCTCAGGCGCGAAGGTGTACACGAGCCAGCCGCTAAGGATACCGCCGATCGTCGGGATGACGAGCAGAAGCCAAGGGCGGAACGGTTGGTCGAGGGTGACAAGCCCCGGAATCTCCGGCTCCCCGGCAGGCCGTACGGAAGGGCGATATCCGGCCAATTCACCCAGGGCATAGTGCTCGGTTGCGCGCGTCGCCACATAGAACACAATCGCGCCTAGCCCGGCAACAATTCCCACCAGAAGCGCCAGCCCGAGCAATCGAGCCTGGCTGCGAACGCGGCGCTCGCGCAGCAGGAGGAATTCAGGCAGCCACGCCCAAAAGCGTTTAGCGGTTGTGTTCTGATCCGGCATTTTGACCTCGCTTGGTTCCTGGGAATTGAGCTGCGCACAATGGACTGAGTTATTCGTATCGCAAGGCTTCGATCGGATCCAAGCGGGAAGCCTTCCAGGCGGGATAGAAACCGAATACGATTCCCACGCCTGCCGAGACCAGCACTGCCGCAACGATGGCGGACGGCGACGCCTGCGTCGGCCAGTTTTTGAGCGAGCGAACGAGAATCGCCGTCACGCGCCCGGCAACAATTCCGATCGCGCCTACCGCGACGCACAGCAGCACTGCCTCGACGAGGAACTGCCGCAGAATGTGATAGCTGCGAGCGCCGACCGCCATACGAAGGCCGATTTCCCGCGTCCTTTCGGTGACGGAGACAAGCATGATATTCATGATTCCCACGCCGCCCACGGCCAGAGATATGGCCGCCACAACCATCAGCAAGGCCTCCATCAAGTCGGAAGCGGAGGACATCGTCCTGGCGACTTCGGTCATGTCGCGAATGTCGAAGTCGTTGTCGCGCGACGGTGCGAGGTGGTGCCGCTCGCGGAGCAGCTCGCTGATTTCCCGGATGGCTTGGGGGATTTGCGCACCGCTGACCGCCTTGGCGAGGATTTGGTCCACGTTGACTCGACGCGCAGCCTGGGGATTGTCGACAAGCTGTGTTGCCGGCGGCGCCGGATAGAGCGGCGTTCCGCCCGGATATACGTTGGCGAGCGTGTTAATCGTGGTCAAAACGCTTTGGGCTATGATTGGATTTGTGCTGCCGGCGCCGCTGCCGTTCACCCGAAACTTGACCGTAGTCCAGGGGGCCAACACGATGTCGTCCTGGTCCTGGCCCATCATGTTGGCGCCCTTGCGGCGGAGAACTCCGACAACCCGAAACGGGACGTTCTGGATGCGGACCATCTTGCCAAGGGGAGACTCGTCGTCAAAAAGTGCGCGTCTCACCGTAGCGCCGATCAGGCATACTTTGGCGGCCTTCTGTACGTCGGCGTCCGTGAACGCATTGCCCTCGGCAAGCTCTTCCCAGTCGCGGACCGCGAGGTAGTCCGGCGTGGTCCCGCTCATCGTCTTGGGAATCCAGTTGCGATTGTGATATATGACCTGCGCCTGCGCCAGACAATCGGGGCAACGCTGCCTACCGCCGGGCACTGGCGAAAGATCTCCTTCATATCGGCGGGAGTAAGCGACTGGATTGTGCCGGAGCCGAAATTGACGCTGCCGGTGACGGCCCATCCCGGCATGACGAGGAGATTATTTGCGCCCATGCTGGCAATTGTTTTCCGCAGTGCGATCTTGGAGCCGTTGCCGATCTCCGACATCGCAATTACTGCTCCAACGCCGATAATCACGCCCAAGGCCGTCAGGGCCGACCGCATCGTGTTGCGCCGCAATGCACCGAGGGAGGTGCGAAGCGTGGGCGGGACTAGGAACGGGCCGGCCGTTGCGCGCGCCTCGGCCGCGACTCGGCCGCGTGCTGCAGTGGGTGAACCTGCACGGTGGTAGCGCGCGCTCGCGATGGCCGGCTTTTCGTGCCGTGCGTGACAGTCATCGACGCTAGTGCTGTCGAGGAGGCGGTTCCTGGATCCTCGGCCCGGCGTCGCCGGGAATCTGTTCGAGCGACCGTGATCGGCAAATGGCCGTTGCCGTTGTCTGCCGATGGCCGCGAAACTCGCGTTGTCCCGCAATAAGCCTGGGATGACAGACTGTTTTTCTGGTGATCCAGCGATTCCACCGACTGCCGTTCGTAAATCAGCCCGTCGGCAACGTGAATCGTCCGGTGCGCGTAGGCCGCGACTTTGGGGTCGTGCGTCACCAAGACGACGGTGATGCCCTCGGAATTGAGTTTCTGGAACATCTCCAGAATCTCGACGCTGGTGCTCGAATCGAGATTGCCGGTCGGCTCGTCGGCCAGCAAGAGCGCGGGACGATTGACCAGCGCCCGCGCGACGGCAACGCGTTGCTGTTGGCCGCCCGACATCTGCGACGGTTCGTGCTCGCAACGTTCTCTTAGCCCGACGCGTTGCAATAGCGTCCGCGCCAGTTGACGGCGATCGTGCGAGGCGGTACTCTGCGCCGCGTAGTCCAATGGCATAACCACGTTTTGTGCGGCGGTCGTTCGCGGCAGCAGGTTGAAGTTCTGGAAGACGAAACCCAACTTAACCGTCCTCACTATCGCACGCTCGTTCGGCGTTAAGCAGCTCATCTCCTGGCCGTCCAGCCAGTATTGCCCCGAGCTCGGCCGATCGAGGCAGCCAAGGACATTCATCAGCGTGGTCTTGCCGGAACCGGAGGCACCCATGATCGCAACCATTTCGCCGCGGCGGACGCTCAACGAGATGCCTTTAAGCACGGGCACGTCAAGTTCACCCAAGCGGTAAGTCTTGGTGATGTTTTCCAGACGAATAAGTTCCATGTCCGCGTGCCTGATGTGGCTATAAAACGTGCTTGTCCCGCTGTCGCAGCGGGCATTCTTTCGGTTGACGGATACGTTCCCAGAGCTCGCGGCGGTGAACGGGGACGTTTGCCGGGGCGGCAACCCCCAGCCGGACTCGGTTCTTGCCCGCATCGATTACCTCAATCGTTACTCCACATCCAGGCAGCACGATTTGTTGCCCGACTTTCCGTGTTAGTACAAGCATTTGGGAATCCTTTCAGTAAAGTACGAATCATTACGGCCAAAAATCGGTATCGCCAGATTTTCAAAACCTCAGCACGTATTCGTCCAGCCACCGTGCGTCACTCGCCTGGAAAGTGCGCGACGGACTAAAACCAAGCTTCCGGTTGAAGGAACTCATGTCGTGGTCATTTGAGCCGATGCGAACGCGGACTCGATTTCCTCCGCTGGCTGCCGCCGCTTCGACAAATGCGCTAATCAAAGCCATTCCGTGGCCTTGCCCAAGACTAAGTGGATGGACGGCGATTGTGAAAAGTTCACAAGTTCCGTCCCCTGCGTCAGCCAATTCGTGCTTGATCCGGCTTACCGCTCGAATATCCTTGAACAATCTGGTTAGTTGGCGCGGGTGCGTCGCGGCGCAGCTTGCGATCGCCGCTAAACTCAGAAGCGCCCCCATCTCGAAGGATCGCGATAGGCCGGCTGGATCGGCGTGTCCGAGCACAAAGCCGGTCAGGCTCCCTTTGTTTTCCGATACAAGGAACAGCCCGCGCGGATCGCCGAAAAGGAACGAATAGAATACTCGAAGGATCGCCGCGCCGGGCTGTTTCCAGAGGAACTGTGGCTGGAATCGCGTTTGCAACCAAACGATCGCCAGCAAATCGGTCTTTTTCGCACGACGACAGGCGGTTAGCGCTCCGCGCTGTTGCCTCGACAAGGCGGCGCCCGAATCAAATGCAATGGCTGATGGCATGGACGCTCCTCGCTCTTATGGAAACGAACCGACCAAAGAGGCCTGACTTTCGTAAACGCGGTTTCGAAACGCGGGCGTAGCGCCGTGCGAGGCAACTTTTCGGTCGGTTCGGTAGGTGGGCTCTTTCAATGGTGGGCATGGTCGCACGACGTATGTGCTATAATAGTCTCACACGCTTGCAATAAACAGACATCTTTATTTGCAAAACGAGATCGTTTTCTGCAAGTACCCGGAACCACCCAGATCGTAAAACGAGGATGCCGTGTCGCAGCCGCAACGAAAGCAAGTCGCTTTGGTGTTGCCGGTCACAGTCTCTTGGCTGGCGGTACTTGCTGACGGAGTGGCCGAATATGCTCGGCAGCATGGCGACTGGGATTTTACGACCAGCCCGCCGACACTCGGAGAGTCGGCCGAAATCGCTCTAACGTGCCACGGACTAAAAGGCTGGCCGGGCGACGGTGCGATCGTGGTGATTAACGACGCGTCAGAGGCACAAGCAGCTCGCCGTTTGCGGATCCCGGTGGTGTGTATCAACGGCAACATGGTGAACTGCGGCGTGCCGCGGGTCATGACCGACCAATACGCGACAGGCCGGATCGCTGCGGAACACCTGCTCCATCGCGGCCTTACGAGGCTCGCATATTATGGCCTGAACGAACTCCGCTACTCGCGCGAGAGGCAGCGAGGCTTCGTCGACCGCGCGAAGGAGGCGGGCGTTCCATGTCAATGTCTCAATACGGCGGCAAATACCGATCCGCACGCTCCTTGGGACAAACGGAGAGAGCTGTTGTCCCAATGGTTGAGGACGATTGATCACCCTGTGGGGATTATGGCGGTTCACGACTATCGGGCCAGGGTGATCATTGACGAGTCTGTGCGCCTCGGTTTGAATGTCCCACATGAGGTGGCAGTACTTGGAGTCGACAACGATCTGACCGCCTGTGAGTTCTGTCAACCCACGTTGAGCAGCGTCTCGCGGGCGACTTGGAAGATCGGTTTCGAGGCAGCACGGCTTCTGGACCAACTCATACAAGGCCAATCGCCGCCCCCGAACGATATCCTGATTCCTCCCGAAGGCGTGGTCAGTCGGCGCTCGACGGATACAATTGCAGTAACCGATCCGCACGTCAGTGCTGCAGTGCATTTCATGCGAGACCATCTTGGCGAAGCATTCGGGATCGAGCGCGTGACGCAAGAAGGGAGCGTATCGCGCCGTTCGTTGCACGAGAAGTTTCAGCGTTTGCTCGGCTGCCCGCCATACGAGTACCTTTGCCGCTTGCGGATCGAACATGGAAAGCGTTTGCTCTCATCGCCGCAACGGCTCAAAATGCACAAGATTGCCTTGGCCTGCGGCTTTTGCTCCGCCGCGCGGATGCGTTTGGTATTCCGAAGAATAACTGGCATTACGCCATTAGCGTATCATCGCCTTCACGGCGGTATTTCTGCCTCGAAATCCCCGGGGAAAGTCAAGAAAGATTAATTGGAGATCATGGCAGTGCAACCTCACATATTACAATATCCTGCCGCAACGCCAACAAGGCCACGTTCTACTCGGGATTCCATACTGTTAACTCTGCCTGCGGCCGTAGCAACCGCACGCAGTTCCTTTCATTTCACTTCGGACGGCGCAAGTTTTTATCGATCACCGCCAGCAGAATAATGCCGAAGGCAATCAGCCGCATTAGGTAGGGTACGAGCGAGTTTTCCCTATTTTCGTGCGCCAGCACGATAACCAGGCGATTGCACGCCAGGACGAGAAAACCCAGGGCGAAGAGCCCAAAAAGCCGGTCGCGGCTTTCCTGCCAAAAACGCAGGAAGAATAGGGCCGCCACTACAAAGCCCATTGCCACCGCGCCCATGATAAAATCGTGGATCATCTTCTTCGGCCATCCAGACGAATCATTTAGGGTTGGAATTCCATATTAGACCATATAACAGCAACAAGACGGCGAGCAGCGCCATCGGCGTCCGCAGCAAGGTCAGGTCGATATTTGGCAGCAGAACGCGGTCGGCGAAAAGCAGCAGATTGTCGGCGACCAGCGCCGCGAAGCAGAGGCCGCTCCAGAATAGCAACGATGCGCGGCTTTGGCGGTAGCCTCGCCACAACAGCCCGCAACACAGCAAAGCGGTTCCCGCGCACAACAACTACACCACAGCGGCCATACTAGCTTTCCTTTTCTTTCCGCAGCTTGAATGCCTCGGCAAAGGCCTGAACGGCGGTGGGCCGGGCATATACCAAGTTGATCAGCGTCACGGGCCGTTGGCGATCGAAAGTCGCCAATTCCACCATCAGCCGCGAAAGCTCCTCAGTCTTCGGCCCATAGCGGTAGCGCCGCGGTTCGCCCGATGATGCGCAGAGGCCACTCGCTTCCAGTCTGGCAAGAGCACCGGCGGCCACGGCGACGGGAAGGTAGAGTTTCGCGCCGAGATCTCCAGCGTCCCATTCGGCTGCGGGATCCTTCTGCAGCGCCAACAGAACTCGAAGCTGATCCACCGATTCGACGTATACTTGAACGAACTGATTGATATTCACCGTACGACTGGCCCAGAATCTACCTTACTGTATACCTCCGCCGTCGAAAGGCAATCGGCAAATAGGCACGCGGCGTGTGCACGTCCTTCACGGTCTCAGTTGGGCGCGCGATCAAGTTTTCGTGTCGCTCTCTTTCGCAGCTCAAACTTCGTGAATTGTCATCCCGTCCTTGCTACTGCCGTTGAGGATCTGGGTCGTGCGGCGTCAGTATTTTCTCGACGGACAACTGCATGTTTCGCATCTTGGCACGTAGCGTCGCCCGACTCAGGCCTAGTATTTCAGCCGCCCGGTTCTGGTGCCCGTGAGCTTGCTCAAGAGCGCACGCTATCAGTAAACGATCCATGCGCGCGATCGCCTTCCGATATACGTCGGTCTCACCGCAATTGATCGACGTTCTGATGAACTCGGCTAAGTCCGTCTCGTGCGGCTCGAACATCGGTTGGCTGATGACCTCCGGCTCTGGGTCTTTCGGTTGCTCCCGGCGTAGTTCGACGGGGAGGAACTCATGAATGATCGTGGATCCTGCCGAGACGATCAAGGCTTCACGTATCACGCTCTGCAACTGCCTGACGTTACCTGGCCAGTCGTATTTCTCCAAAAGTTCCAATGCTTCGGGCGAGATTGATTGCACGGCAGTACTCAGTTCTCGGTTGTAACGGAACAGGAAATAGTACGCCAGTTCGGCAATATCTTCGCGACGCTCGCGGAGCGGCGGCAAGTGGATCGTCACGCCGCGTAAGCGATAGTATAGATCCTTGCGGAACCGACCGCGATCAATCGAGGCGTCCAGGTCTTGATTGGTTGCCGCAATAACTCGTACATCGGCTGTATTCACTTCGCTGCCGCCTACGCGCTCGAAACTCTTCTCTTGAAGCAACCGCAGTATCTTGGCCTGAGTGCCGGAGGCCATGTCGCCTATTTCATCAAGCAGCAGCGTGCCTTGGTGGGCCTGCTCGAACTTGCCTATGCGGCGGCGATCCGCTCCGGTAAATGCGCCGCGCTCGTGCCCGAACAATTCACTTTCCAAGAGCGCCTCGGGAATGGCCGCACAATTTATGGCCAAAAAAGGGGCCTGGCTACGGCGACTGTGTTGATATATGGCCCGAGCGACCAATTCCTTGCCGGTGCCGCTCTCCCCCAAGATCAGCACGTTTACGTCTTGGGGAGCCACACGGCCAATCTGCTTGCACACGGTTTGCATTGCGGCCCCGCTGCCAATCAAGCGATCGGACCAGTCTTCGGGGCGGTCTCCCTCGTCAACGATCGTAGGGACGTTCATTAGCCGGCTTATCGCGATAGCCTGACTGACTACTTGCTGGATTTGGTCTGCGTCCAACGGCTTAACCAGGTAGTCGTAGGCTCCCAATTTCATTGCCTCAATTGCCGTCTCCGTCGTTCCATGCCCCGTCATAAAGATGACAAGGCTCTTGGGATTCATGCGTCGCAGATCATGGAAAACATCGAGGCCAGAGCGCTTTCGCCTGCGTCTCAGTGAGGCCGACTATAGCATAACGTAGCAATCGAGGTGCCGAAATGTTGAAACGGGCAAATCAGGCGAACCTACGGTAGTTATGCGAAAACAATCTGTGCCAGCATTTAAGAAAGGGGCCAATCATCGCGCATCGTGGAAAATGCTTACTTCGCCTGTCAAATATTTTCTCGATCACCCGTGCCTCGGGCCGCTCGGTCGAAATGCCTAACTCCTTATTGGATTGAGACTTCGGCGTTTTCCTGCGGTACGGCACGCGGCTTGCGGATAGGCCCCACATGCGAGCCCATTCTCCACACGAATTATATTTTCCGCATCAAGGACAAGAGCCGAGTTTCGTTGCGACCGTTCGCCGGGCCCACCGTGACGACTTGCCGGCAAGTCGTGGCAAAGGGATCAACAGCGTCGCGACCTCGAACATGAATTAAGCAATGGGAGGCGGGCTCAGGCGGAAACTACCTGGACAGACTTCACCAAAGACTTCCTCGACAAGCACGTTGGCAGGAAACCTGCAACGACATTGGCTCTGTACAAACACTGCCTTGAGATCTTCGATAAGGTCGCCAAGCCCAAGCAACTGATGAAGGTCACGCACACGATGCTTGAGGATTTCACGATCAAGCGACTGAAGGATAAGGCGGCCGTGGCCAGCGTGAATCGAGACCTCCGTCACATCAGGGCAGCGGTTCGCTGGGCCAAGCGACGCGGTTACATTTCCGAGGTGCCGGACTTCAAGGGCGTGTTCATCCGGGAGGATCGGAAGAAACCGGTGATCATTTCCCGAGCAAGATTTTGTGGAATTGGTGAAGGCTCTGCGAAAGCCGGATCTCGTGCTCAAATACCGCCCGGCCGATTGGTGGCGGACGTTCATGTACACCGCCTACTATCTCGGACTGCGTCGCGGGGAAATCCTGGGGCTCACCTGGGACAAGGTCCCGCTAGAGACATTGGAGGTTCACATTGTGGCCCCAACGTCGAAGTCGCGTAAAGAAAGAGTGGTTCCAATATCGCCGGAAATGGGGGCATTGCTTCGCGAGTGGAAATTGAAGCAACCGAACGCCCATGGCGGTGACCCTGTGTTGCCTTGGCCGCACGACAACCTGAGAGCCATCTATGACGACTGGCATGCCATTCAGGCGGCGGCGGGCATCGCCGATGGAGAGCATTACGTCCCGAAGAACTGCCGATCCACCTGTGCCTCTGGCCTGATCGCGGCTAATATTCCCACCGTTGTGGTCAAGGATTTTCTCGGACACGCGACGGTGGCGACGACGGAGAATTACTACATCAACACCAAGCCGGCTCTACGGGCGGCAGCCAATGCCCGGCGGGTGCGGTTTGAGGACGCTGAGGAGGCGAAGAACGAAGAGGAAAAGGAAGACGAAAACGAGCAGCAAAAATCAGACGCCGAAAAATGAAAATGTAGCACTCGCTGTAGCACTTTTGCTTTTTGGCAACGAAAAAGGACCTACGAAAATCATCGTAAGTCCTTATTCTGATTAGAGTACCGGAGGTGGGACTTGAACCCACCCATGAATTCGACGAAACCTCTTGTCAGCATTGCAGTTGCGACAATTGTCCAGCCCGCAATGCTGCAAATGCGCTGCAAGTAGGCGGCTCCTATTGTCCCGTTCTGACATCCCTTGACGCAGATCTTCACCGCCTTGTTGAAGCCTGGGAGGGGCTGCCGAGTCACATAAGGAAGGCAATTCTGGCCCTGGTCGGGTTCGCTGAACCGCTGGCGAAGGATCGTGAAGGGCAGCCAAATCGGCGAATGCCGAGGACCGTAGAAGCGCACGTCTGAGTCGGCCGTGAAGCTGACGATTCCGCCACAGTTTCACCGTGAAACATCGGCCGCTGCATTGCGTCAAAGTAATACGATGGCATATCCAGCCGCGTTCAGTTGCAGGTCATGTATTTCGCAAAGCGCTTTGGCATCGCCAGGTTGAGCTGGTAATTGGATGTTCCCGTGGAGCGGGAAGATTCTCAACGCTCCGATAATCACGGTCGGGGTGCTGAAGGTTTGCGAACGGATCGTGAAGCGGCATGCGCCGGTGACGCGGCCTCACCGTCAGCGAATTCATACCACTTTTCGTCGGCGGCCAAAGTCGAACGCTCGAATGTCCAACCTTGGCGGCTTGGGAGTCATCGTTCCCGGAACTATCAAAGTAATATCGTATTACTTTGATTTTCTAACCCGTGAGAACACGGAGGCTACTTGGCCCAGGATGGGCGCTTTTGCTGCCGCCATTCGGGAAGTATTCCCGATTGACGTAGACGCCAGCAGGTTCCGCCCGGTGACGATCAGGGTGCAGGCCGCGTATCAGGACCGGCCGGCGGCAACCCAGTCAATTGGAAACCCTTACTCGGTTGGAGAGCGACTGGAAGGATGCCCGAAGCGGACTTAAGGACGCAATTCGTGAGCATGAGGTCCATCCCTCATTCGCCAGAATCTTCAAAAAGGGAGTCTTGAAGGCGAAGTTAGCAGGTGGCTTGCGGCGTACGCGCTACACAACCATCACAGAAGTAGGTAGAATCGAAAAATGCATTCTTTCATTGGATATGCCTGCTGGCGACTTGTAGTGAAACAAGGGCATGTGCCGCAACCACGACAGACTCCTCAGTAGGAATTCGTTTTACAGGATGGCATTCGATGGCAACAGACAGTGATCTCGCGGCCACAGCAGCAGCAAAAAGTGAGCAACTCGGAGCGTCAAAGCCAGTGCGAATTGGAATCTTGCTTGGCGACCTCGGCAAGCTCAATACAGTGGCATTGAAGTATTTGATCGTTCATCTAAACACATTACAGCGGAGCTTCGAGTTTGAAGTGCTCCCGACAGATCCCACGGATTCCACGACAGCACTTCTCAGGAGCGGCGTGCGAGTTGATAGACCGAAAGTTCGGGACCAATTATCAGCGTTCAAAGATCGGACACGTGTTTTCTTATCCGGCTTAAGTGACAAGTATGACTTGGCTCAGAAGACGGTCCCAGAGAAGTTCATTCTCCTGACGTTGTCCACGTTCACAGATTATTACTATTCCGTCAGCGTCCCGAATATCAGATTACTTGCGTTGGGGGACTGGGAAAGTCACATGGCTCCCCCGTCGCTGCTCGAAGCCTCAATTACGCACGTAATGAGACAGGCCGTTGGCCTTGTGTCGACATCTCTAAGCACGAGCATACATTTGGGTACGAAAGGGTGCCTGTTTGACTTCACCGACTCGCTTGATGAAGCAAGATTCAAGACATTACATGGGTTCATCTGTAGCGAGTGTCGGGCGGCCATGAGAGCCGATAACCCAGAGTGCAATGTGGACGAGATTCTCCGCGCGTCGGATTCCTGCAAATGGATAGGCAAATCGGACGATGCTACGTCTCCGGCTGGAATCGTTGCAAAGCTAGGTTATGATTTGTTTTTGACACGAGGTGTGTCTCCGACTGCGTGGGAGAAGGCGCGCGCTGCGTTGCGAGATGAAGGAATGAAGGAGTTTATCAAACTCGGATTCGGGATATTGCTTGCGGCACTGCTGGTTTGGCTTGGCCTAAAGAGGTGAAACCTGGGTTGACTATGCAATTGAATCACCGGGTTAGGCAGGTAGGCACTGAACTCAACAATTCGCATCAGGCTTTGCCGAACTCCATTTGAACTCTTCGACCGCACCTCCATTTTGCGATGGAGACTTAGTGTCGACTTTTTCGGGAACTTCACTAGGCCGAGAAACCAAAGGCGGCGGCGATCGAACCCACTGGACACCGCGTAACGAGCAGCCGTGGTGTCGCTTGGCCGAACCGAGACGGTACTGTGCGATTCCGGAATCAATGTAACACGATGATTCTTTGAATTCGCCGAGCATCAGTTGGCTACTTGTCCGAATGAGACGGCGGCTCCGGCTGTCCCGACGTGGCATTACTTGACGCCGATTTGTATCCGGACATTTGCGATCCGTGCCGCTGATTTGTCACCTCGTGGCCCGCGAAATCAAAGTAACGTAATGCTCCTTTGATTGTTGTCGGCGAGAAAGGCCCAGGGCGGCTGAAGATTCGGGCGACTGGACACCGAACTGCCGAAGAAGACGGTGCGGGTGTCTTGACGACGACCGCGACCAGCCGTAACATGATTGGGCGACTACATCCGTCGATCACATGAGCACAAAGAACGGAGGTTAGCAATGGCAACGTTTCCAACATTCACTCAGACTGGCGGCCCCCAGAGGTGGATTAACCAGGGCGGCGGCATTACCAATCATGAAGTCTTTGCATTCACGCTGCACAGCGCGGAACACAATGTCGGCGCGCTTATTTCCGACGTCACGGTTTATGTTGACCAGGATGGTGCCCCTGGTGTGACAAGCTATGACATTACGTTGAACGCGGTCGACCAGTTTGGCAACCCGGTCAATCAGGGCATCACGGGAAACTTTGAAAGCAATGGTGTTTAGGAGCGGACGCATGAAGATTAATCTCGTCAAAGATGAACACGGGAAGGTCGTTGCGACCTTTGAGAATGCCGTAGCCGGTTGTCCTTCGACAAGGCCCGTCCTGAAGCCGGGACACACGGTACATGAGGTTGAGGTCCCGGAGGATTATAAAAAGGATATTAAGAGCCTTTACAAGAGACACAGCAAGTAATGGCGCTGATTTGCCGATTGCGGAATTTACGATACGGGGCACTTCGACAACCAAGAGCCCTTGGCGATTGGAGTGGTCTCGTAATACCGCCACCCGAACTTGCCCGTGATTTAGCGCGGCTTGGCTGGCTGGATCAAAGTTGAGCGATGTAAACAAGCGGGCTCACGCCGCTGTCATCAGGGAGTCTTGGCCGTGCGTAACGTACCTCGCGCCGCTGGCGCTAGCCACATGCGGGAATGTCCGATTTGGTGCGGGCTCGGACAATGTCGCCTATGTTCTTGCGTGGCATTCAAAGGGCGGGGGAATCACTGCGAAGAATGCGGCCACCATTATGATGACCATACGACGAAACCGTTTCGCTCGCCTGTGGTCGGCCCGAACCAGAATATCGTTAAAGCACAGGAATCAAAGTGCGAAGGGATGAGCAAATGAGCGTCAAGGGGATTATATCGTGGTTAGACGATGCTAAGTTGTTGAGCATCTCCAAACGTGGGGCCTGCAATTCCTCCATTATGGCACAACGATATGATGCCACTTGCACGAGCGAGTTCTATCGGGGCTACGCCACGATTCTTGCCCAGATCAGCGATCTGTTGCCAACACTTTCAAGCCGGGCGGCCCTAAGTAAAATGATTGACGAGTTCCACCTTGCGACTCAGGCCCTTCCCGCGGATGAGCGACGGAACGGAGCCAGCTTCGCCCTAATGAATCTTGCGAGCTATGCCGAGGCCGGGACAGTTCCACAGGTCTCGACTACCGTGTCTGCCGAAATCGTGTGTATCGCACAATGCTTCTACCGCAACCAAGCACGCGGACTGTAGTTATCAAGAATTCAGAGGCGCAGAACTACCCGGCGGCTTGCCACTTCATGCTTAGGCCGCCCTGCTGCTTTAGAATGAGCAGGACCGGTTCCGAAGAAGGCGCTCTACAGTAACACACGGATCAACCCACGAACAAGTACGACGAAGGAGAGACAGCCTAAACTATGGAAGCGTTCACGGGTCTGCTCGGGGTCATCGTTTGGCCGGTCGTAGTTCTGATCGCCATCGCGCTCCTGCGTCGCGAGCTCGTCGGCTTGTTCGGTCGCGTCCGTGAGATCGAAGGGCCCGGTAGCTTCAAGGTTAGCCTTGACCCGAGCAAGGTCGAGCAGATCATCAAGGAAGGGCGGCGGGAGAACGCACTACCGTCCACCGTTGCAGAGCGAATTGTCCAGGCCGCTACGATCCTGGACAAACGCGAGGCGCGACTCTTGCGAGCGCTTGTGGATGACGATGGCCGCCGTCTCTACTCTTATCAGAGCGATTACTACCGCCCTGCCTTGGAATCGTTGTTGAACAAAGCGTACATTCAGAAGAAGGGAAAGGGGTTCGCACTGACGCAGGAAGGTCGGCGCACTACGAAGGAATATCTCCTCGGAGTGTTACAGGGAGTCGGTGACGGCGGCGCCGATAGCAAGCGTGAAGCAGCAAATGCATAGCGCGTCACAGCACCGAACAGGTGATGGGCCTGCCCCGACAGACGTGCAATTCACGCGTTTTCCGCGTGGAGTGGGCTACGGGAGGCGGTGCGGCGGACAATCTTGGCGCTGATTGGAATCTGGTAGCCTGCGGTTCTGGCTTAGATCTTTCAGGGGCTTCGATAACTGTTACGGCAGCCATTGCGACGGCGACCGCGGCGTTTGCCTTGTGCCGCTAGCCACCCTGGCCCCGCGGGGGCCGTGCGGCCAACCGGCGGGAACGTCCCCAGGCGTCGTACGGTTTCCCGTCCACCCCTCTCGACACTTCACCGTTGGGTGCGGTTCGGTCAAGCCAAGAAGGATCGACAAATACTCCCCACGAACGGTTGAACAGCCAGTCGTGATACCGCACTCATTATAGTTACTTGCAGTAGTTGTCGGCTCTCGAAACTGAACAGGAAGCTCCTTAGCGCATGGCATTGCTGCGGTACGCAGCAACCTTCTTCGGCCTCGTTGGCGCCCGCTTCCGCAGCCCGCTTTTTCAGCGCTGTCTTCTACGGAACCACAGGCCGTATGAATGAAATCTGCATCCCGATCGGACAGCAGAATGCACAGGCGACTGCGGTTTTTGCGGTCTCTCCCGGAACAGAGCCCACAGAAAAGAGGGAACGAGGGAGAGGGGTTTGGGGAGGGGAACGTTGGGACGATGGTTCCCTCTCCCCAACACACTGCGCTGGCAGCGGGGACATCGCCTGCATTCGAGTGGGATGCTGATATCGAAAGGTGCCTTACCTCGGCTGTCCGCCGTTCTTGACGGGCTGTTGGTTTTTGGAGTCGAACCCACTCGCGATGCCGCTGTAACCGCTATCAGCGATTGCAGTTACAGCGACCTCCCTTGTCTCGGCGCTGTAAATGTATTGCATGACAAGCGCTCTGATTGTCCCGCCCTGGCGTCCATTGACGCCGATTTGCAGCGAGTCCTCGCCGCATGGGATGGCCTGCCAACGCATATCAGGAAGACAGTTCTGGCCATGGTTGGGTTCGGCGATTCACAATCGAAAAGTTAATTGCGGGGGGAACAACGGTCAGCCACGGGTCCAGGTCCTCTTCTTACTTCGTCTCGCGGTCGAATCGCTCCATTTGGCCGTCTCGGACGCAGGACCGCGTTTCCTCCTCGGTTAGAATCACCGCGGAAATCGTCTTGCGCCCGTCGAGCAGCGCTCTCGCCACGCGATGGCCGCCGTCAATGAGAAGCAACCGCCCATTGCCGCATCCGACCAATACGGGTTGAGTGCCATTCAGCGTCCGTGGAATTTTGTTGGGATGGACGCCGTTCGCGATGCCGGTGCGATGCAACACAGCCAGCGGCCGGTGACGTACGTCAGTTGGTACGACGCGGCGCGATTTACAAACTGGCTCACGAATGGCCAAGGTATCGGCGGAACGGAAACGGGCGTTTACACGTTGACCGGACTAGCGTCCGTTGCGGCATTACCCGCCGACCATTCGGCCTTGGCCGGAACGGGAACGAAATGGTTCATTCCCACCGAAAACGAATGGTACAAGGTCGCATATTATAAAACGAGCGGCACGAACGCCGGCTATTGGGCGTATCCGTTCCGGAGCGACCTCGCGCCCACGTCGCAAGCTCCCCCAGGTGGAAGCGATTCCGCGAACTTTTACGGTCCCGGCGGATTCGCCAATACGGGGTCGTTATCGCTTGATTCGAGCCTGAACTATTTGACCGATGTGGGAGCGTATGCGTCGGCCTTGAGTCCGTACGGCGCGTTCGACATGGGTGGCGACGTGTTCCAATGGAATGAAACATTGGTTGTCGGTTCAGCTCACGGAGAGAGGGGGGGCAGTTGGCCCCTCGGCGACCGCACTTCGGCCTCCAGTCGGTACAGTCACGATCCGGCGGACGAGTACAACGATTTAGGCTTCCGCGTAGCAAGCAGCGAAGCGGTCCCTGAGCCTTCAACACTCGCGCTCCTCGGCGTCGGTGCAATCGGACTGCTGGGCTACGTTCGGCGTCAACCGGTATGCCACCGGAGTCATGTGTTTTGGAGCACGAACAGCACCTCGCCCCCGCAATTCGCCGCGCCGCCACCGACAATGTAACAACTGGAATCCGCCGGGATCGGCCGCTCAAATGGATACACATGTTAGACTAGGGAAACGGAACCATCAGCCGCTTCAAAGTCCACAACGTCAGGCAATGTCAGGTGTTGCCGCACGCTACGAATCCCTCCGGATACGGTCTTTGACGTAACGGTGTCTCCAAACTTAAAGGAATGCCCAGTTCGCCCATCCAAACTGCTGCAGAGAGTGCCCGTGTTACAGGGCGGCGTAGACGCGAATAAACCGCTGGCTTCCGCGGGAGCGTAGACCACGATACGGTGTGTGGGCAGCGGATATCTCTTGGTATCTTTGACGGTCTCCTCGATCGGCGGTACATATTTGACGGAGAATTGACCGGTGAATGTCTCGAAGGAGTCGGCATCGGGAAAGTCAGAATCTGTTCCGGCATTGTACCAAATAATGTAATCGCCTGTGCCGTCGAGGGACTCCGTGGCGTTTCTTGCCGCACCATAGATTCAGCGAGGCAGCGAGCGCCCAAAACGCAAACCCCGTGGCGGCGCCAACATGCATCCCAAGACCAGCGCCCGCAAGAAGTGCTGCGATTTGCTTAACAGCGCCGTGAACACTTGCAGTGTTGCCGCCGACCGATGCTGCAATCTTGTTGCAATTATCGCAATAGAACCGGAGAACTTGGCGAAAGTGCTTCGCCATCCATTCAGACGCCTCGCGGCATTTATGCTCTCCAACGACGCGCGATCGATCGATTTGGCTGGGGGTCAGCGTTGGGTCGAGTTGCAGAAGGCCGAGTACGGCAAGCTGTTCTAGCGGGTCCAACGGGGCGCACGCGGTAATCCAACTGTCGAGCGCACCTATATTTGACGATGCCGATGAATGAGAAGTCATGGTGCCCTCGCAATTTACCATCACCGCCACGAGCGCGATGGCGAAAGTTCTGTGATTCTACCGTCGGCGTCTTGTCGTCGCAAATCGCTTTCGCGGCGGATTCGGCGGCATGACTCGCATCGCGAAGGCATCCATTCTTGCCGTAACGTCTTCAACAGTCAATCTCTCGCAGCTATCCCACGCAAAGGGGGGGGTGTGCTTTGGATGGCATAATGCGTTACATGCCGGTGTGTGACACGGCGTTACTATCGGGACCGCAGCGTCGCGGAGGATTACCTTCCGAACCGGAGTCGTTTAGGCGTCGATCCGGCGTCGGATGCCGGCACTTATCGTTTTTTCGGTAGCGATCTGCTCCTGTCGCCACGTGGCGAAGAAAGGTCGATGGGAGTCGAACCCACTTGAAGCTGCTTTGCAGGCAGCCGCCGTGCCGTCTGGGTCCAGCGCCGAGTTGTCAGTGTCCTCGCCAGGAGTCGAACCTGGTCTTCGACCTCGCACGGTCGCGTGCTAATCCCTCACACTCCGAGAACATATTGTTTCAGCGCCCCGCCGAGGAATCGAACCTCGTCCGGCAGTTTCGAGGACTGCCATGCTCATCCGGCACACCCGCAGGGCGTTCAAGTGTCTCGACCAGGACTTGAACCTGGATCTGGACCTTCGGAGGGTCCCATGCGATCCCTTGCACCATCGAGACGTTCAATATCCCGGCCTGGAGTCGAACCAGGTCCAAGGCTTTAGGAAACCCCAATGCGTTCCGCTACACCACCGGGACAAACTAGGGCCGACGACTGGATTCGCACCAGCATCATGCGGTTTACAAGACCGCCGCCTTTCTCAATCGAGCCACGTCGGCATCAAGCACGAGCGCGAGGAGTCGAACCCCGTGCAGCAGGGTTGGAATCTGCTTGCTCTCCCAGGAGCACGCTCGTGTATCGCCTCCGGTCCCGAGGGACCGGAGGGCGTCCCTTTGGACCATCAATCGCGCAGATTTCACCGTGAAACGTCCGTCATATCGATTCTCGGTTATCTGCCAAACTGAAAACTCAACAGACACAAGAACTTTGTGGCATCTCCCATTTCCAAGCGGCACCCCTCTTCAGTCTTGTAAAGGCTGAGACGAATCCACTCCAATAGCGTGGCCTAGCACAAGGACCAGCACCTTCCGACCGTTCACGATCATGGTGCCGGCCGTGCATCGGGGACGGCAAGAGGCAACCCAATCGCGGGGATAAAACGACATTGCGGCACGGCGTAGGTGCGGTACGCAGCAACCTTCTACAGCCCCATCGGTGCTGGCTTCGACAGATCGCTTTTCCGCGCTCTCCTCCCACGGAACAACAGGCCGTATGAATGAAATCCGCATCTTGCGCGAATCGGCGATATCGTCGTGCAGCCGCAGTTTTCCCGGAACAGAGCCCACAGAAAAGCGGTTGTGTTGACGTCAGTCCGAAAACCATGCTCGTTCAAGATCGTGCTGGCGGCGGTGCTGTGGAATCTGTTGCTCGGTGTGGCTGCGGCGCTAAAATGGTTTCAGGTCCGCCCGAACAAGTTCGCTCGGCATCGACTGGCCGAATGGACACATCTAGTCCGGGAATTGAGGAACCCCGTTCATCCGGAAAAGCATATTCGTGATTATGCACGTGTGCGCGTCGGCAAGGGCCATTGGAGCGAAGCGAAAGCCCCTTTCGACGTCGCAGTCGATTCGCTTTTGGATCTTGTACGGGCTGTTCTTCGAACAGAGATGAGGCGGCGCGGAATCGTTCCGCGCGATTGAGGTAAGACGGAATTCCAGCAAAAAAGCCTACGAATCGATCGCCGTAACCTCATCCAGTCGATGTGACCGACGATCGCCGCTGAACTCGGCGATGCTCCGGATTGCCTCGGATTGCCGGACGGTGTAATATACATTTGTATCCTTGCTGGACTCCCCAGCCCTCAGTTTGGCCTCTTTAGGAGAAATTTCGGGAAGTGATCAAGAAAGCGGTTTTGCTAAGCATTTTTTTGGATAATTCCGAAGAAATAACTATTGCGCAAACTGCAAGACGCGGTCTGATTTCATCGCCATAGGTGGCGAAATGTATTTTCCTTCGGAAAGCGCGTTGACGGGCTGGATAATGTCCAGGGCTAGTGGTCAGGTGTCCGGTGAGCAATGCCAGCGCACGAGGTTCGGGAACAAACGATGATTCCCACCTGATGGAGCAGCTTAGCGCCTACGGCTGCCCTGAACCTGTCTATTTAGGGGGCAAACCGACCCCGGCCCAGGTCGAATACCTAGACTTGTTGCCGACTCGGTCTTCGGCGCCGCTCCTCCCTGAAGCAGTGACGGAATTTCAGGGCCGCCCGGTCATGTACGTTGTGAACGCGGAGGCAGCTAATGAGGCCAGCAGCCGTGACACCGGTGCCGTTCCGAATCTTCAACAACTTCTGGCAAACCGCAGCGAACAAGCCTGTCTTGGTATTGTCCGGCCCGGTCATTTAGACATATATCCCATCAATCTTGACCGAAAACAACTTGCCAAGGCTTCTCCAAAGGTTATTCAGCGGTCGGCACCCGACGCGCCGACCTTTTTTCAGAGCTTGGCTGCCGGCAACGTTCCGCTGGAGGGGCAACCAAAGGAAGCGGACTCTGTCTTTCACGAAATCCATCGTTTGCTCAGCAAGGCATCGGACGCCTTGGTCGGGAGAATGAACCCGCTGGATGTGCTCTCGGTAACCGGCCGCGCCCTCTTTTTCCGTTTCTTGCGAGACCGCCGTATCATCCTTGAGCCGGAACACGACGAGATATGCTCTCCCGCCACGAATCTCAAGGATTGTTTTTCCGATGCGGATAAGGCGGCTACCACATCATGTTGGCTCGATGAGACGTTCAACGGCGATTTGCTGCCGCTCGGGCTGGACATGCAGCGCAATGCCGACGAGGAAAGACGTCGCAAGGCATACCTTAGACTGTACCGCAAGTTCGGCGCCGACACGCAGCAAGAGGTGTTTCAGTACCTGCAGGCCATCCTCTGCGACTGGGAGCCCCACGGTCATTCGTTCCAGCGGCGGATTGACTGGGGCGACTTCAATTTTGCGCACATTCCCATCGGCGTCTTGAGTCAAGTATACGAGACGTTCAGCCATCAATGGGACGGAGAACGCTCCAAGAAAACGAGCGCGTACTACACGCCGAAAAACATTGCGAGATGCGTTGTGGACGAAGCGTTTGGCGGAATGAAAGGTGCGGCGGATGCTCATGTGCTCGACCCCGCCTGTGGCGCCGGAATCTTTCTCGTACTCGCCTTCCGAAAACTCGTACGTGCGCGCTGGGAAGTGGATGGGACGCGTCCCAATACCCGCACGATTCAGGGCATACTTTACGACCAAATATGCGGCTTTGACGTGAGCGAGTCGGCCCTGCGGCTTGCGGCTTTGGCGCTTTACATTACGGCCATTGAACTCAACGACTCCCCACGCCCGCCGATGAGATTGAAGTTCCCTCGCGGCCTCCAGGAACGAGTGTTGTTCAACTTTGGGCCGCGCAATGCCAAGCATCGGAATGGGTTTGCTCTCGGCAGCCTTGGCCCCGATGTGCCCGATCGGTTCAACGGTGCTTTTGACGTGGTAATAGGAAACCCGCCTTGGACGCGTCTCCGCGCTGAAAAGAAAGACAAAGACTTAGAAAGCAAGAGCGAAAAGAAACGGTTGGACGAATTGGTCGGCAAATTCACTGCGATCACGCGGCGTGTCCTCACCTCGCGCGGCCTCGACGGTATTGCGCGGGATTACTCCAATCCTGATAACAACCCCGATTTGCCTTTTATCTGGCGGGCTGCGGAATGGGCGAAGCAGGGTGGCATCATCGCGATGGCATTGCCAGGCCGCATTCTGCTCAAGCAAAGCGAACAGGGCAAGGACGCTCGCACCGCGTTGATTCGCGGGCTAACCATAACAGGGATCATCAATGGTTCGAATTTGTCCGACACGAACGTATGGCCGAAGATGAATCAGCCTTTCATGCTGTTCTTTGCCCGCAATGCACTTCCGCCGCCAAAGCATCACTTTCACTTTGCAACTCCCCTGCTCGAAAGTTCGCTTAACAACCGTGGCCTGTTTCGTATTGACTATCAAGCTGCGGAGCCGGTAGCGGCTGACGCGGTTTTGGAAAAGCCTTGGCTCCTCAAGACGCTTGCCGTCAGTACCTCGCTGGATGCGGAAGTGATGGAAAGTCTGGCTTCACCTGAAGGAAAGACGCTGGTTGAATTCTGGGCCCCCAAGAAGACCGGACTTTACTCTGGACAAGGATACAATCTATCTCCTGATCTTTTTCAGCGACCGGCGGACCACCTATTTCCACTTCTGGACTTTGAAGAACCGAAGGCAAGCTTTTACATTGACTATGGACGACTGAGCACTTGGAAGCAGAATCATGGGCGCAGAACGGCCCATTTTCCAAGGAGTGTACGCCTTTATCAGCCGCCCTTACTCATTGTTCCGAAATCGCCTGGAGAAGGGCGATCTCAGGCGAAGTCATACCGCTCGACGACACAAGCAATTTGCTTTTCACAAAGTTACTACGGCTTCTCCGCTGCCGGCTATCGAGACGCGGATGTGGCGGACGTGCTGGTATCGCTACTTTACCTCATCACTCACAGTTGCCTATTTCAATACTACTGTTTGATGGTAAGTTCCAGCATTGGCGCGGAGCGGCGGATGTTCACCAAATCGGACCTCGAGTCGTTTCCCTTCCCCGATCCAGACAAGCTAAGCGGCTTGCAAAAACGACGCATTAGGGAGCTTGCGGAAGCACTGGAAACGAGTCCGAGAAAGCTCTGGGATGAGATCGACGACTTTATTTTCCAACTTTATGCTCTGGACGACGACGATGCGACAGTAGTGAGGGATACCCTGGCGGTCGGTACGCCCTTTCAGTCCGCGCGCGAGTCCGCGGAGCAGTCGCCCAATGTGAATGAGGCAAGGACGTTTCGCTCCTATCTCGAAGAGATGCTTCAGCCCGCGTTCACAATTGTCGGCCAACGAGTCAATGTCACCCTGATTCCAGTTGCCAAAGGAGATTGGGAGCCTTCGTGGCGATTCTTGACAATCGCGATTAATGGCGACGATTTGCCCGCCACTGATTCGCTCATTCGCAGCTTGATGGAGGAAGCAAACAAGGCCGCTGCCAGCCGGGTTGTAATGCGCGTACCCGAAGGCGGGTTGCTCCTCGGCATCCTGAACCAACGGCGATTCTGGACCAGAAGCCGCTCGCGGCTATGTGGCGTCTACCTCATGCGACATCATCTCAATGCATTTCCGCTTGAGGACGCGAAATGAACTCGCCCGGATTCTTTACGCAGGACGTGGCGATTGATATGCCCCATCCGCCAATTCCCCTTCGGCTGATTCTAATCGTTCATGCGGTGGTTGAACGCGGCTTGCAGCTTCTGCGAGAAGCCCCGCCACCCGATTTCACACTTAGTCTTGCCGATGAAGACGCCATTACGTTTCGACTGCACATGGTCATTGTGAATCGTCTTTACAAATTGAAGGAGGTTCCTGGTTTCGATAAGCGGACATTCGGAAAACCAGCGCGGGAGCCGAAGATGACGAATTTCGACGGCAAGCATCCGGACAAGATGCCAGACTTGGTCTTCTACTTGAACAGGGATTCACTCCCGATTCTACTTACTCACGATGCACTGGTGGCGGAATGTAAGCCCGTGGACAAGGGCCATTCGGCCGGTAAAGACTATTGTATCGAGGGAATCAAGCGATTTATCATCGGCGACTATGCGTGGCCGATGCAAGAAGCCATGATGGTCGGATACGTGCGCGACTCGCGATCTATCGCCAAGAACCTTCTACCCGCAATGACTCAACGGCAAGGCGACCTCCACACGGTGGAGGAGCCGAAACCGCTCCGACACTTGCCAGCAGGGCAGCAAGCCGACTGCTTGCACGTCAGCACTCACTCGCGCCCGTTCGAATGGCCAGATGGCCGCGGACGAGCGTGCAACATCCGCATCTATCATTCGTGGCATTGGTGCTCATGAATTGCGGGAATCGGTAAGCGCTCGGCCCGTCCAGGGTGGCTGGCGTTACTTGGAGTGGGCACGGCGATGAGCGCGACGTGCTCGGGTGCGGGTGGCCTTGGCTCGGGATTCGTAGAGGCGATGGCTGAGGACGGCCTCGGGATGAGCCGCGGCCCAGCGGTCGGGCAACATCTCTTCCAACCGCGGATCATCGGAATGCAAGGGAAGGAGTAGTTCGCGCACGTAACTCCACGGCTCGATGCCATGGTCGTCGCCGAATGCGCCGTTGAGCGTCTCACGCTCGCCGAACAAGTATTCTGCTCCGGCGAACAATTGGAACTTGGCGCGAATGCCCTTTGGGGGGAAAAGACCTTTTCTCACGGCACGAAAAAATGCTCGCGGCGAAAACGACCGCATCGGGAAACCTATAGCCATCACACCGAGCGGGCGGCCGCCATCGGACGTCGCTACGGCTCGCCGCTCCTCCCAGTGGCCGAGGTTCGGCGGCTCTTATTTTGGCTTGAGGGCTTCTTTCTCAACCCTATCAATTGAGCCCTCTGTAACAGCTAGCGATAGCAGGGGTGCCATCCCTCCATATTCAGTGCAGCAAAAGATTTCAAGCCGCCGCTCGGCACGGCTCGCACCGAGGTACACTTGGGACACAAACTTGCGCAACGCAGCGGCCGAGAACGGCCCCTGGGGGACTTCACCGCGGTTCACGTCGATCAACAGCACCGTGTCATATTGCAGCCCTGCCACGTACTCGGGCATGCTGAAAACGAACCTACGGGCACTCTGGAGGGTCGCCGACGCCTCATCTCGCGACGTAATCGCATAATAATCGTTTCGCAATTCGGGCCGATCCAGATACCACTTGAATGCTTCGTTGCTGCAACACAGCACGGCCACCCCTTTGCGAATGCCCAACCGGCTTTGTAGAGCCGACGCCCGCTTGAACACAACGCCATAGATAGCCTGGCGAGTCGATAGTTCGCACAAGACTGGTACGGGGCCGTCCTCAGTCTTGGCGATGCCGTTGTAAGCGGGCCAGTCCGAGTCCAGATCCTCGCCCGGGAACCGCTTGTCGATCGACGCCAGCGCTTGCGCAATTTGGGGGGTGTAGCGAAAGACGTCGACCAATTCGATTCTTTCCGTCTTTCCTAGCTTCGCGTCCTGCCATAAATCGTACTTCTGGGCGTCCTTGTCGGGGATGCCGAGGAACGTATCGCGCGGGGACTGCTTCGCGTCGTAGGCCATGAAAACGGTCGGGGGACGGTCCGGGTCCCGAAACAGGTGGCGAAACAGCATTCGCTCCGGGCGATTGAACAGGTGCAGTTCGTCCACAAACACCACGTCAAACCCCTCCTTCTTCCGCGTAGCCTCCCAACGGTAACTGTCCAGATAGTTGAGAAAATCGGCGACCATTTGGTCGTTACCAATTGCGCGGTCGTCCTGAAGCCACTTCCTGAAACCGTCGTACAATCGTAGCACTACCTCGCGTTCCTCGCGCGCGTGCAAAGGCATCATCCAAGGCCGGCGCTTCTCATTGAGGTACTTCTCCCGCCGTTCCAAGCCGCTACGAACTCCTTCGGCGTCCAATACGCAGGCGAATTCGTTCAACAGTTCCCAAAGGAAGAAACGCCTTTCTGGCGAGGTCTTCGCCGACTCTATGTACGCGACGAAGGGCGCTGAACACCCGGAGCGGAACGCGACCCAATTTGTCTTCAATTCATCGTCAATCACCTCATTGAGGACATCTGCTTGGTAGGCGCGCCCCTCGTGCCCGTCCAAGGACACCGGCGATAGGCCGTCCAGGTCGTATCGCATGTACGTGTTTGCGAGGGCGTAAACCGTTGAGATCACCAACCGCGGGGGGTCGCTCAGCGCCCCGAGAACCGTCGCGGAGTCCATGTCTAACGCAAGCGATTCGACGGCGGACACCGTAGCAGAGGCGTGGGTGAGGAAGAGGAATCGCTTTTCGGGACTCTTTTTGTCTGCGTGCTGCAACTCGCGCAAGCACTTGACGACCAAGGCAACGGTCTTGCCACTTCCCGCGGGGCCGATCAGCCGAACGCTCGCCGAGAGCGGGTGGTCAACAAACTTTCGTTGCGGGAGCGTAAGGCGGGATTTGTACCAGTCATCGAGGGAAATGCGCTGCCAGCCGGTAATCAACTCATGCGGGTCAAGCGCGATCTCGTTCCCTAGATGCTGCGGCGCTTGGTTGGTGGGGGCAATTACCGGCGCCGTCGCCGCGGCTTCAACGATGTGATCGTAGACCGAGTCCAGAAGGCGCTGCGGAGGCGGGATATTACTCAGGTGCTGGTTGCCGCTTCGGTCGAGCGCGAAGGCGAACGCACAAGGACCCGCTCGCTGGGTGACTTCCACGACGACCCGCCCCGCGTCCGTTCGACCACCTGGCCTCGCCCGCCGGTCAGCTTGGAAGGAAAGTCGGTTATTGACGTGGTAGGGGCGCCACTGGATCGGAATCGAGCGCGTCCGCCCTGTGAAAATTAATTGAGCGCAGCGGAGAAGTCTCGATAGCGTCTCCTCGCGCACCTCTTTGACGAGGTCCGTGAGAGGGCCATCCTGTGACAGCGAGATGATCAACAGCCCGTCAGCAATTTGGAAGTGAGGCGAAACAACGTACCCGTGGTCGGCGATGCAGACGCACGTCGTGTATTTATTGGAGGCGGGCAGTTGCAGGCCAGTGACGACGTTATCCAAGTCGATTTGCCTGGCCGTTATGGCATCGATGGATTTCTGGTCGAAGGTAATGGTGAGCATGAATTAGTCCCATTGAAAAGTGTCGATATGCTTGATGGCGGCCTTCCGTTCGTCTTCATAATCCTTAGGCAAGCCAATCCGTGTGTAAAGGACACCGAAAGCTTGCGACACGGCGTACTTGACTACCGGGTTTAGGCGGCCGATTCGCAAGAAATGGTCTTTGGAAACCGCGTCGTAAGCGTGATAGCAGACGGAGGCCAATTGAATGCCGATCAGCTCGCGGAGGTGGACCACCGCCGGGCCGATCTCCGGCAGTTGCGGGAGAGTAGTCAACAGGAAGACGTTGCCCGGTAACGAGCTCCCTTGCGCCTCCTCCAAGATGTCCTTCTGGGCATCGGCCAGCGGCCTTGCCAACATCGCCACCTTCATACTCACGAGGCGGGTCAGGTTGTCGGCGGAGTCGCCTGGGTCGAAAGCCTCGGCCACCGACCGAAAGCGCGCGAGCGCCATTCGCACCTTAGCAAAGGCGGTTTCGGGAATCTTCAGGTCCTGACAGATATCATCCGGTTCGCGTCGCCTAATCCAGCTCACGACAACTTCGGGTGAAAGCGGTCCAGCTCCGGGATCGCGCTGGATGTTCCACTTGTTCAGTTGGTCCCGAATTCGTTCGGTTTCCTTGTCGAAGTTGCTGCGTAACTTCCGTTCGGCCCATTCCGTGCGTAAGTAGTCTTTCAGCGACACCACGCGGAGACCGGCAAGTTGCTTGCCGAATTTTCCCTGGGCGATATCACAGTCCGCGGTAATTACGATGCAAAGATCCTCAACGCGGCCTGTCGTCGGGTCGCGTGCGAGCATCAGGTCCCCCTGCCGTACCGGGTCGTCTGCCTCATGTTTGATCCACTCGTACTTCATAGTCGACTGCTCCGCAGGATGTGCGCGCTATTTCGGTGCGACGAGTTGCTACGACAGTATTCGTTAACTAAAGTCTGCTTGGTCGGATGAATCGTGGAGCTTGCGATCTATTGTCTCTAGATCCGCATAAACTGAAATTCCGTGCGTATTGCACTCTATTCAATAAAGTGCCCAAGCCGACGTCAAGCGGCCTGGAAATCTTCCCCCCGTAAGTCTATGAGTGCTTATGGCAACGAATTTCCTCGGGCGGGTAAGACCGAACCACCGTCGCGTAAAATGAGATTTGTTGACTTTCTTCGGTCGCTTTGTCCGACGCGGCGAAAGTGGCTTTACCTTCGACAATCGTTTGGACTGGAGCAGGTTCACGGCTTCCCGCGCACCATCGTTGGGAATAGGTGTCACTGGGCGAATCAAGACTGGCCACAAGGGGACGAAATCGGAGCCGCTGAGGTTATCGGGCTTGATTATCGTTTCAGGTCCTAAGATCTGCAAGTGGTGACACCGCTGCCGATATCGGCTGCAGACTTGATTTTCGACAGCTTCATACCGCCGGAAGATGCCTACAACCCGGTGGGCGAAGAAGCTGGTTTGCCTCGATCTCGGGCTCCATAAAGGCGATGCAGGTAGGGGTAGCTGGGCCATGTATTGGCAGTCTTATCCTGGAAGTTAGATTGAAAACCGCTCAAATCTATCGAGCCTGCCAAGTTTTCGCGATGTGGGAATCGAACCCGAGGCGCGTTTCGGCGCAACCGTTTTTGGTGCTCGCAGTTGCGGCTTCTATTAGGACCTGGCACGCAGCACTGGCGCTGCAATACGATAGCTCTACCCGTGGCGTATTCGGTTCACGACAACATCATGTTACCTTGATCCTCCGATGCCCTGCGGCATTAGGATAGTCCTGGAAGAAAGTGGCGCAAAAGTGAAAGGTTGTGGCCGCATGTGGCAGATTGTCGCGATCGTCGAAACGTCGCGGGGACATGCGCCGACGCATTGGCGATTCATTATTTGCCCGCGTCTTGAAACGAGTACGTATGTCGCCACCATACGAACGAGATCAAGAAGCCCGATGGGAGTGGTTTTGGCAAATTCCAAGCAATTGTTGATGGCCTTCGGAAAGCCAGCTAGCGCAAAAGCTACGCCGGTTCAATTGGCTTCGTGTATGTCGAGGTTGAGACTGCCGGTGGACTAAATGCGCGAGATGCGGCGAGGAGCGTGCCCACACCAGATTCTTTGACAACCGATGACGGCGATTGCGCTTGCGACTTCTACCAGTGTTGACTCCTTTTGATCAGGGATTATCTGTTCGCGGAAGAAGCTGGTACGCGAGTTGCGCTGCTAGCCTGCCTCGTAAACCGTTGATTTACCTTGATTTTCAATCGCACAAAAACTCTCGCAAACCCACCGATCGGACTTCGAGAATCGGCCTTGACTCCGAATTGTGTTTTCGACTAGACTCTCGATGATTTTGGCTCTAAGCACCCATCAAGGACGATGTCATGCTCACGAGTGAATTATCGAATGTGCAACATCCTGCGCCGATTAGTTACTTGACGACGACAAAAGATGAACGGCAGTTAAAGACTTGGAAGGGTGAAACGTTGCTGCAGTTCTCCATTGATTTCGCACGCCAGGTCGCTGACTTTGCAGAAATTGAAAGTTTTGATGTCCGATTGAAAACGGATGGAAGAATTGACCTGGAAATCTATGCCAAGGCAGATGGACGAATCCAAGGAGGCTGCGGTCAGCGACTCAACTTCGAGGCTACCGTTTCGCCCGAACTATCGCGGTTCACGGTTTGCGGAGCGCAGTCGAGAGCGCCCATTGTGATCGAGTCTCTGGAATCAGTTCGACAGGCCGCTCATAAAGTTCTGAACGCGTCGCAACGTCTTGCCCGAGATGGTCAAGGTAGGTGACTTCACCTACAAGCATCGTAGCGAGGCGGCCAGGATTCGCAGTTTACGTCCAAAGACTGTTGTAAACTCCTGACCGATTTTTTCTTTGTTGAATTGCGAGATTTCCGTCACTTGACGCAGACGCGATGGTTGATTTTGTAGTTCCTCTACTCGTCGGCACTCTTTCATGGCGTTTGTGGCTACGGTTGAATTGGTAAGAAAATCGGATGGCAACCAATCATGTTCTTCAAACATTCTCGCAATCCAGCGACGGAAGTAGAAGCTGTCCCGGTCGAAATGCAGTATGCTGGATCGCCATAACCAATGGAAGTTTTTTTCTTCCTGCTCCCCCAAATAGCAAATCTCGCCGTAGCTGATGGCCGTCACGTTCTTATTCTCAAAATCTTCGGCATAAATCGCTGACGGCAATTCGCCGATCTGTGAGTCGGGAAGAATGTCTCTCACAGGCAAGCCGAATCCATCCTGTAAACGCAAGAGGTTCATTCGCCGAGTCGATAATAAGTCGAGCGCGAGATGGGCCAATCGTTTGCTTCGGCTGCCTGCGGCGACTGCCAGAGCCCAGTCGCCGCGAGTGGCCCAACTACCGGGAAGCTGGAGCAGAGTCACACCGTCGGGATTTCGTTTCCGCGTAATCGCCGCGGCAGTCTGGTACCATTGACGGGAAGCGGCAGAACGCTCCGAAACGTGGCTTCGAGTGACCTCGCGGTGCTTTGACTGTAAGTGCATGCAAGTGGCTGTCAAGTGCGCTAGAGCCAGATAGAGACTGTGCGGGAACGCCGTGACGAGTCGCTTCAACGTCCAATCGCTTTGTTTGCCTCCGTTCTCAGAGCGTAGAGGCCAAAAATGCTTATTGTCGAGTTCGGCAGCAAGCTGGTCCTGAATGGAAGCCCATGCTTCCAGTACCAAACAAGTGAGAGTCTCGGCCGTGGAAAGATCAACGTCGAAGGGAGCAATTCTTTCGCGATCTGCGATGATGCGGCAAGCGGCCAGAAAAGTTGGCCAATCAACCGGGGGCGACGAAAGTCTTCTTGCGAGCCAAATCACTGAGCACGTTTCGAGTCGGCTTCGTTCAAGGCAGAGGGAATCCCAAACATCTCTAATGGTCAGTTGAGTATCGGGGTGGACTAGTACGGGCACCGATTCGTCTGCGTGCCGTCGCCAAAGTTCTCGGTCGGCTAGTAACATTCCGAAATCCCATAGATAGGGAATTCGATCGGAGCGCCTCGACTGGACGAAGAAATTGGATCGATTTTTCTGTGTTCCATACAGTGACTTTTCGAATTCTGCTGCTTTCTCGCCTCGGCTTGTAATACGTGGAATTGGCAACGTGACCGTTTTCTCTTCCTTCTCGGGTTTATCATATAATGGATCGTTTCGGGGCCTACCCCTGCAACTTTCTAAGAATATGTTCGTGGGAACCTCTTGCTGACGAACCGGCGGTCCAATGTCCGAGTGGCGGATGTATTGCTCGCGATTCGACCGCAGCAGGGAGTCTCGCGCTGCGAGATTTTCCCGGACTACGGGATCCTCATTCCAAAATGCCTCCAAATCCGCCAGGGACTGATGCTCGCCCGACCAAAAATCATCGATTTGCATGACGAGGGAATAATCAAGACGAGCGCTATTGAGCTCCGTTGCAAAGGCAAAAAAACGGTCATAGTGGTCAAAGTCACCGAATTGAAGTACCTCGTGTTGCGGTTCATCCGACGCAAACACTTGCGAAAGCGAATCTCGCAGCAAGCGAGCAAAACGCAACGATTCAGCATGCACGTTTTCAGATGGATGGCTTCCCGAATACAGGCGGACCACCAGCGGGACACGGCTAGGGCGACCGGCATCGACGTCTCGGTAAATATCGAAATGCGGGTCAACTTGTAACCCTTCATGGGCGGGCGGCAAGCTTTTCGGCAATAACTCATAAATCGAGGGCCCGTCCGGTTCCTGCGAGCCCGACGCGACGGTGATTGCGGTTCGACGCTGCCCATAAAATGAGACTGGCCACGTCAAAATTTGTGTTTCGTCGACGCTTCGCAAGTCGGGAAGGCTAGTCGTGTTCTGCACTCGTATGCTGGGTTGTGCGGGTTGTGTGGAAACGATGAGTGCATTGACCTCTTCACGACGTAGCAGAGTAATGATAGACTGCAAGAGCATGGGATCGCTCTGCAACGCACCGTGGCTCGATAGCAGGGCGCTCCAGTCCTCCAGAACGACGCGAATGCGATGTCCCTTGCTTCGGCGTTTTCCAATCATTTCCACCTTTTCTACGTCGGTAATAAACGCTTCCCCCAGAAGCAATTGTTGCGCATGGTGGATGTAGGTTGCAACGATTTCACCCAGTGGGGCGCTCGACAATCTGCGTGAACCGAGTCGCTGACACAACACGCGATCCTCGATTAGGGCCGCCGCCTTCTCTTTGTCGTCATCTGTTATCATATCCCAATGGCTGATCATATTTGTTATCAGAGTCTTTTTGTCGATCAGGCGTGAGGAAATCAGGACAGCAACCCCCAGGTCGATTGAATCTCGCACTTTTTCCCATTCGTTGTCCAGGAAGGCCCCAGAGAGAAAGCGACGTGTCAAGCTAGTCTTGTGGGTGCCAGCGTCCCCCAGAACAAGCGTCACGGACCCGGCAAGGCTCGAATCTCCTTTAAAGCATTTGTCGAGCTCATCAAGGCCGAAGGTCGGCTTTCCTTTATTGCTTGGCACATCGACCGCATCTTCGCGGACTTCACGATTGCGGCGGTGCATGCTGCGAGTAATATGCACGTGCGAAAGACAAGTTGCCCTCTTGCTGTCCTTGTTCGCTGGAGTCCAAATGATTTGCGGATTATCGAGATGATATTCAGCGCCTGTACAAGCTCCGCCGCCGGTGCGAATCGACAATTCGTGCTCGCCCCGAACGTGAGGAATGGCTCTGCATTTCTCGATTTCGATAGTGCGCTGCGAGTAGTCGCCGTCGCGATGTTGCCGAACGTGGATTACTAAATCCGTGACAAACTGCTCTGGCAGACGAGTATTCGTTCGCGACTCCTCCACAATGAAGACGACGTGGGTGCCCTTTCGATTTGCGTTGCGAATGAGCTGTGCAACGCGTGAGCGACGCGAGCGACGGCTGCCGTAGGCGTCGCGATCACCCACCAACGTTTCCAGGCCCTCCACAGCGTCCACAATGAGTAGGTGCTTGGGATGGCGCTTATCGCGGTGAGGCAGGAGACTCACAAATTTATTTATCCAACCCCAATCGTCCCCAGCGGTGGATGACTGCAAGTCAACAAACCAAACAGAGTTCTTGGGATGTTCAGCAAAGAAGTCATCCACCGTTTGAGGCCTTTCGTCATCCTTTTCCTGGTTTCGCGTATCGTCAGCTTTGCTCAAAACAGGATCGAGCAGAGCCAAAGTGATTTCTTGTGCTTCCGTAGCCGGAATGTCCTTTTGGCGATCCTTGTGAACTCCGTACCAAGCCTCAAGAGTCTTCTTACGCCGATGCGGTTGGTCAAGGCCGAATGCGAACCACTGCATGGCCGCCTGGTGATGCGATAAATCAGTTGATACATAGACGATGGAAGGCCGTGCATTCGCCGATTTAGTCGAGTGATCCAGCCAGTATCGCGATGCCAAGTGCAGCGCCAAGATCGATTTGCCGCAACCATCGGGACCTTGAATGGCCGCCGTCCAAGTGTGCTGCGCCAGCGGGTTCGCGTGAAAGAGGGAGATCCGGGGTAATTAAATCGTCCAACGATGCAATGCCAAACTTCAATGGAATATCGTTCTTACGCGGTGTGTTGTTCATAGTCTCGTTAGTTCCTCGGCATCTCGCTCTTGGGCAATCGCTATCGCTGCTTTTTTATTTCTCACGCCGGACTTGATGAGGTACTCAACAGCCTGTTTTCGGCTCCAAATGAAACGCCCATCGGGAATTACTGCGGAAAGGCCGTCCGCGACTAGCGCACTGAGTGTAATACCCGATCGCATCCAAACCGATGGCAGCAACAATTTTTTTCCGCCCAGCATATCGCGTAATTCCAAATGAATACAGGCCAAGAGCTGTGCTGCGACTTCACGGCGCTCTAACGGCGTGGACGCCCGCATCGCGCGCATTACTGCGCAATCATTTCAATGAGAGAGCTAGCGTGCGTCGTCGCTACCACAAGGTGGCCGGAGCCAGCGAACTCCAGGACCTCACGCCAATCGACGGTATTTCTGATTTCGCCAACATAAAGGCATGCTGGAGTTTGTCGCTTCGCGTCTGCAATTGCATCCCGCAAAGTGAGTGCATCGATTCCCTTTTGCCGCGGAGTAAAACAAAAACCATGCCGCAGACTTGGAAATGGGTCGTCCGAGGACGATCCCCATATCAAGCCCTTGCCAAGGATTTCCCATTTTTCAATTGGGTCCTCAAAGGTCACCAAATGCGGAAGTCGATTGTCCCTTTTTAGGACGGACGACGCGGCTTCGATGCGCACTATGACGTTTTTGCGAATCGCTTCTAGTGCAATGGCTCGTGCAACCTTACTCTTTCCAGATTTCGTACCTCCGGCCAATAATATCAGACCGGATCGGTTTCGTCCGTTGGACGGGTTGTAATCGATTTTTTCAAGTAAGGTCGATGCCACACAGGCGTTCTTAATAATGGCTTTTTCCTCTTGAGAACCGCTAGCGCATGGCCAATTGGTGTCAGGAAAAGAAACACCACCAAAATTAGACATTTTGTTTTGATCGAAGTCTCGAAATGTTCCGCTAAGAACTTTCCCTCGGTGGGAAAGACAAATGCTCCCACGGACAGAGCCGTTGCCGAGCATGGTATCTTTGTGGGTTAATATCACTACGTCGTCGATCGAGGTGGCAAGCTCGGCGAACGGCTTGCCATCGCGGATTGCTTCCGCAATGACTCCCATGCGCTCGACGTACTTCTGGACGCGCTTGTCTCTAGGACCCGTGGTATTCCAGAAGAATGTTGCGTCCGGCTCTCTTGGAATGCATCTTTCCAATTGGATCGCATCGCTAATGTCTAGAGTGATTGGCTCATTACTCAAAGAAAATGCCCCGACGAATGCCATTACCAAGTAGGTAGGTTTTGCAACGAAAAGATTCCTTGTGTCCGTATTGTCTTTCAGTGTTGAAGTCGCGTCAACCGCGAGAAAGAGAAATTGGGGAATCTCTGCCTAGATCTGCTATTACGCACAATGAGGATGACGTTTCACGTGTCCTTCAGCAATCATTGTCGGTGTCTTGATTTTCGTCGACAGTGGTTTCGCGGCCAAGTACCGTCAAGCGTGCGGTTTGATGTCGACGCTGATTTGGCATATCGTGTGCAAATAACGGGAATTCGATCGTACATTGGGGCAGCAACGGCCTTTAAAGTCGCGTAATTCCGGAAGGGGGAAAGAAATGTCAAGCGAGGCCAGTGAAACCCCATTGCTGATCACCACGAGCAAGCTTTCGGAACTTCTGCAATCGTCCACTCGAAATGCCTTGCGGCGGCGATCTGCCGGAAATCTGCCTAGGCCGGTACAAATCAGGAGTGCCATGCGGTGGCGGCTCGTTGAACTTCAGAATTGGATCACCGGAAAGTGTCAGAGGATAAGTAGCCGGTAGTCATTTGCAAATGAACAGTCGTGGCTGTTGCTTTCGTGTGTCCCAAGGTATGCGGAGCGTGAATCTACACCAGGTAGCGGATCTTGTTCAAGGTAACTCCGAGTTGCCTTGAACAACGGAAATCTGGAATCCTCAAAAACATCATTACGAATTCAGGCATCGGTGGCGCAACACCTACGAGTGCTTGTCGCGAGTTACCGCCATTATCAAAATGGCTGCGGGCACGCGCCCCGCGGCCGGTTGGGCGCAACCGTCGATGGGCAAAGGCTTTACGATCAATCCATCGGTTTCGCGCTGTAATGGCGCTGCGATGCTGCGGCTCGCTGTTTCTTGCTGCGACGCGGATTGACCCCAATTGGCAAGGCCGGGAATTGTGACGTCCGATGGGAAAAAGAAAAAAGGCCCCGATCGCATGTGCGAACAAGAGCCTGTCACCGGGCGGCACGGCCAGCCCGGTCGGATGCATCAATGTTGCTGTCTCGTCGCTCGCCGGACTTCGCCTGCGGTTTTTCCAGTCAAGGTCAGTCAGAAAGCAGTTGCATCAACTGCCTTAGAAGCGCAATCCACGCTTGGATAACATTACCCAGGGTTCGATCGCTTACTGCCAACAGAATACCGAATACCAGCATAGCGCGGTTTGCTTTACCATGCGTTGGCATCTATGGTTTGTCCATCACACGAAATCATCAACCTTTCCCAGATGTGCAACTTGCTGGGGTCGAGGGGAACGTGTCGTTCCGCAGGGTCGGTGTTCGACCCGTGGTCGATATCGTCACTGACGAAGTGGACGCTACCGTCGCACAAAGCTAAGTTTACCCCTCTAACATGGAGGCTACGCGCAGTGGCTTGCGTACTTTTGATGCGAGCTGAATTGCACCCCATGCCCTGGAACTGAAGGACAGTACTGCCGCCGGCGGCAGCGGCGATTTCTGGCCCGTACTTGATATCGTCGGCGTCTGCGTTGTCCGCGTTTGGCCCATGGTCATCCCAAACGCCGTGGCCCCAGAGGCTGCTTGCCCCCGCAGCGCCCATCGCCCATGTGCCCCTGCGATCGACTGGATTCGTGCCTGCGCAACTCGCTCAACATCACGGTGTGGGACGCGCCGTCCGTGATTTGATGCATCGAACACGCTTCGTTGCAGCCCATCACACCCCGGGAGATCGGAATCGAGTTCGCCGCCGTTCCGCCGGTCGCGTTCCAGCCCGGCGAACCGGGTCCGAGGAAGAAGAATGGTCCCTTGCCGTTGCCCGCGGGGTGACCGGGGCTATCACTGTAGTCGCTTGCGAAATTGATGGAGCCGTTGGCGCCGTAGTTGCCGCGAGCCCAGTTCGGACCTTCGCGCTTGAACCGCACGGGATTGTACGGCTTGGAATTGTTGTCGCTATCCGAAGGACAGAGCATAGTTGGGACACGAGTCCCGCGAGCGGCGGCATTCGCCGGATCGGAGATCGGCTTGTCCAGGTCGAACTGGCGGAACAGACCGTCATATTCGCAAAAGGGCAGAATTCTGATGACCCAGTTCGGCCCCCACTTGTACGTGTCGCCTGGGTCCCTATCTTGATCGCTCCCTTTCGTCGGAACTTCCATTGCCGCGGGAAACGCTCCAAGCGCATCGTGATAGGCCAGACAGGAGGTCCCCAACTGCTTCATGTTGTTCGCGCACTGGATTCGGCGAGCCGCCTCGCGAGATGATTGAATGGAGGGGAGCAACAAGGCAATGAGAATGCCGATGATGGTGACCACGACGAGCAACTCGACAATTGAAAGCGCTTTTCGCGACATCGCCAGCTCCCTTTCCTTCTTGAGTGATGAATCACTTTCCTCGATCAACCACGAACGCTCGCCTCAATCAATGCCGTTGGCTGCGACTCCACCGCGCGGGCGCGGCGGCGGCGCCGCCTTTGCTCGCGCCACCATGCTAATCGGACAAAGATGACGAATACAACGGGGATTGCCAGGATGTGCCAGCATTGCCAAGGCTCGTGGCCCGGAGGAGTCCAGCAAAAGGCGCCGCGACGTTGGGCAAGTATCCACTCCATGATACCGCCCCGCAGCGGAGTGCTCCAGGCGTCGTGGCCGCGCGCATCGGCAACAGTCAGGTAGGCGTTTCCGCCTGCAACCTGAACGGCGCTGACCATCCGCTCCACGCCGGCCCGCTCACCGTTGTTGGTGAACGCCCAGATTGGGATTCCCACCAACTTTGCCGCGCGCGATTCATCGCTGCCTGATGCACACGCCAACGGCACTAACGCGGCGAACAGCGTGGGTTCGCGCATGGCCATCTCCCAAGCCGCGGAAGCGCCCGAGGAAATGCCCACCAAATAGACGCGATTGCGGTCGATCGAATTGTCGAGCAAGATCTCACGGATTATATCGGCGGTGACGCTCAGCATGTCGTCGGGCTGAGCGGAATTGCCGGCCCGATCGAACCACGGAATTTCCATGGGACATTGCACCGCGAGCACGAAGAACCGGTACTTTTCGGCGTGCCGCGGATCGTCAAGCATGAGGTCAATCCACTTCAGTTGTCCGACGTTATTGCTGCCGCCATCGCCTTTGCCGTGCAGCCATACCAACAACGGGAACCGCTCGCCCCGCTTGGCCGCGCGCGGCACGAAGAGCCGGTAGCTGAACGACGTTCCTTGGAAGCGGCCGTCCGCGCAGCGATGCTCGCGCTCCTCGAAGAGTGCTACCGTCCCTGCCGGTACTGCTGGCAGTGCGATCGACATTAACAGCAAAGCCGCGGTCATTACCCAGCCCCTTTGCTGCCGCTTAAGCGTTTCCGACGCTGTGCGAGCAGCCACTCGTAGATTCTGTCGTTCCCGTAAGTCATGTCACAAATGCCGTGGCCCGCGCCACGGTAGACGGTGAAGGTCACGTCCCCGCCGGCCTTCCTGACAGCGTCCACCATTGCCCTGTCTCCATCAATCGGCACCACGTTGTCCTTTTCTCCGTGGAACGCCCAAATGGGCAGTTTCTTCAGCCGCTCCGCCTGCTGTACGTCGCCGGCACCGCTCAGCGGCACAATCGCGGAAAACCGGTCCGGATCGTGACAGGCGGTCGCCCACGTGCCGTAACCTCCCATGCTGTAGCCCGTCAGGTAAACGCGGTCTCGGTCCACGGAAAAGTCGCTGCTGACGTGCTCCACCAGTTCGACAACTCGTTCGGGATCCCAGTTCGATTCCTTCGGACACTGCGGGGAAAGGAGCAAGAAGCCCCAATGCCTGCGTCTGTCTTGTTCGATAACACGCGGAAGCCCAGCCCGCCGCACCCTTTCCAGGTCCTCTCCCCGGTCGCCGGCGCCGTGCAGGAACACCACCAACGGCCACTTCGCGCTCGCGTCATACTCCGGCGGTAAATAGAGCAGGTAGTCGATGGGCGTTCCGGTATCCGTCCCACTGCGTTTCCCAGCAAGGAATTGTTGCGCAACCTGCATCCCCGGCCGAGGACGGTTTAGCCACACGCCAATCGCCGGCTCGCAAAGCAGTGCCAGCAGCGAGATTGACAATCCTGCGATCGCCGCCGACATCGCCCAGTCGATCCACGTGAATGGTACTTTACTATTGCTCATCTTGCGCGGCGCACTTGCCGTCCGAAAATGACTTACTGCCCGGCCAGTGTCGAACCACCAGCAAGCTCTGCATCATCAAGATGCACAAGCCGATTACTTTCCAGGGCGTCCAGATTCGCACGTCCAACATTGTAAGATAAACGCTCCACGACATGGGCGACAGCCAAAGCAGCGCACCGCCGACAGCGGCTAGCGCCAGGATCAAGCCAAAAAGCACCGCGTCGATCGCGCCAAAGAGAAGCCAAGTTGGCGTCTTCCTTGTTATCACAATTCGCTTCTCCGGGCGCGGCTGACGAGCAATGCGGCCGCCATCGCTGCCAAAACCGCCACTATGCCCCATCGGAGCCACCAAAAGTCGGTCCAGTGAGGAAGTACCGCATACCGCAGCCGCAGCCATGACTCGCGCCACGAAAGCCGCGACAGATCGAGCGGAAACAGGTACGAAAAAACCACCGAGAAGAAGATGCCAATCGCCGACAAGTCCAGGAGGACGTTATCGGTTGCATGTCGCATCTTGCACCGCCGATGGGCGCCGAGGAACAACGTCACGCTCACGAGTAGGATTAACAGTTCGATCGCCCTCCCATCGGGAGATGAAATGTGCCTGCCCGCGAAGAAAAACGCCAAGACGCAAATTGTATCCAACAGATTGCGATCAAGCTGCTTAATGCCTGTAGAGCGAAGCCTCACGAGTCCCGCCAGCAACGTCAGCGCCGCAAGGAGCAGCATAGTGCGATCTCGCCAAATCCACGAACTGGGGACCATGAGCCAGACCAGAAGGACCGCTAGAATGGCGAACGCCCTATTGCATTTGTCGAACCGGATTTTGCCAGACCGGGACGTGCGAAACGTCACCGCCGACGCAATCGCGGCAAGCAACAGGCCGGACCACGACGAGAATGGTGTGACCGCCGTTACAAGGAGGATGAGCCCAATATTGACGATCGCCAGGAGCAGCATCAAGTCAACCAGGCCCCAGTGCTCCCAATCTTGGCCCCTATCAGTTTCGTCCGAATCGTCGGAAACGGCGCACGACGGCTTGCGGACGAACCGTTCCCACATCAATCGGGGCTCGAACACCGATGTAGCGGCAGATAAGGTGGAGCTGCTGGAAGATGCCGCCATCCGTGCGTCGGAAGATGCCATTGCGGGTTCCGCTTCGGCCGAACCGTCAGCCAGCGCCATCGCGGGCGCCTGCCGCCGCCCCGCGTTCCACGCCGCCTCGTCAAAGGTAGATCGGCTTGCGTCCTCTTTGGCCCAATGATCGATGTCCGCCCCGAGTGCGGCAGGGGTCACGTCGAGGGAAACTGACTTTTGCCCGGCGACGGCCAGCGTCACGGCGGGTATTCTGTCTTGATCCGGGATCTGCGGCGCCCAACGTCGCCATCTCCATAATGTAGCCGCGGCGCGCGGGCCGTCGTTCCATCGATGTTTTTTCACTGCGGGCCTTTGATCGACTCCGCGATTGCCAGTCGCGGCCAGACGGCGACCAAAGCGCTCCATGATCCACGAGCCGCGAGTGACTCTGCGCTCGTAGTGGACCGGCACTTCGACAATCTTCTCTCCTGTGCGGCATAGTTTGGCAGCCACTTCAGGGCCGAACTCGAAACGCTCGCATTCGAGATCAAGTTTCCGCAATAGGTCCGTTGAAAGTGCCTTGAGGCTTGCCGATACATCGCTGAGCCGTGCGCCGTAGAGTTGCCGGGCCGCGAGCTTCAATAGTGCCGGGCCGAATCGTCGCATTCCCCAGTGCGGCAATCGTTGCTTCGAACGACGGGCTGGCGAGCCGGGCGCTTGCGTGTGATGAACCCTCGAAGCCGTCGGTTTCGCCGGACTGATATCTGCGTCCGTCGCCCGCAGTCCTCGCAGCGCTTTCCACGCGGCCCCCGCGCACCAGCCTGGAAACTCGACCATGCATCCGACGAGAGATGTCACTGCATCACGCACACGGGAAGTCATCGTGCGTACACCGTTCGCTACGCGTCTCCACAGCGGGTCGGGGGGCGTTTCGTTCAAATAACGCGAGCCGAAGACCGCCCGCGCCTCGCCCGCCAGGAGCGGTTCTATCAAGCGGGGATAGTCCTCCGGATCGTATTCCAGGTCGGCGTCCTGAATGATCGTGAATCGTCCAAGGGCATGGGGAAGCGCGGTACGAATTGCCGCGCCGGTTCCACGGTTCACTTGATGTTGAAGGACTTCGAACTGAGCGTGGTCCCGCCAATCCCGAAGCACGTTGTTGGTGCCGTCGGTCGACCCATCGTCCACTACAATCACCTGCTTGGCATAGGGCGCCGACAAGATGCGCGCAGCAGCTCGGAGATGGTTTCGGCCTCGTTATAAACCGGCACGATTACGGTCAAAACGACCGGACCGCCGCGCGGGTCGTGTGCCGCCGGCACTGCGCGGTCGACGGAGGCAGCCATCGATACTTCAGCCGGTTTCCGGTTGCTCATTTTTCGCTCCCCGCATGCGGCGCACCTTCGCCCGACAACGGCTTCACGCTCTTATTCGCCCCGCCGGCCGAATCGCGCACGGCGACGCTTTTGCCGTGGCGGGAGGCGCCGTCTGGGTGGGGGCTGTTGCCGGAGTAGTTGCCGGCGTCGAACCTGCTTGCGGAGCAAGCTCGATCGCGTTGATTTGCGGATTCTCAACTTGCTTGGTGAACGTGATTTGGAACTTGCCGTGGGTTACTTCCACTGGCACCGTTTCCACGTAGGCACGGTTCGATCCGCCGGCCATCTTCCACATGTCAAAGCCTTTGAACTCGTGGCCCTGGACGTTGAAAGAGAAAACGCGCTGGCCCTCGCCGTGAATGCCCTGATAGGTCTCGGCAAAGTGCAGCTTGGCGATGTACTTGCCGTTGAGAACGTCGCATGAGAAAGAAGCCATTCCGTAATGTAATGTCCGATAAAGATCGGGATCCTTCGTGTTCTCGATCTGAATGTATCGACCGCGGACAGTCACCTTGCCGCCATCGAACCCCATTTCGGGCTGCCACACATTGCCGTTGGAATCGGTGAACAGGACCGAGGAACCCGCCTTGATACGAATGACACCGTTGACCGCCACGGCTCGGCCCTTGCCAGCCTGGTTAGCCGCGGCCGGCTTCGGCGCCGGCGGCCAATCCACCGATACCTTGGGCAGCGCCTTGCGAATCGCCGCCATTCCCTCCGGGCTCAGCCGCGAGCGCGATACATACAGCAGTTTCAGCGAGGTCATGCCGGAAAGCGTCGGCACCGCTCGGTCGTCCGCCGCCGTACCTACAATGCCCAGCCGCTCCAAGGCCGTGAGGCCGCGGAGTTTTTCAACTCCCGCGCCGGTTATTTTGGTGTTGTCCAAGCTCAGCGAGCGAAGTCCGCTAATCTTCGCAATCGCAGGCATTGCTGCATCCGTGATCTCCGTTCCTTCCAGGCGTAATTCTTGAAGGTTCGGCAGTGATGCCAGCGAGGTGAGGGCGGCGTCGCTAATCTTCGTCCTTCCAACAGCCAGTCGAATGAGCGCGGTTAGATTGGCCAAATTGGCGATGCCCGCGTCGTCGATCGAAGTGTTGTAGATGTCGAGCGTCTCGAGCTTGGACAAGCCCGTCAATTGCTTCGTTCCCTCATCGGTGAGTTGTGTGCCGATGAGGTAGAGTTCCCGCAACTGGGGCAGTCGTGCTATGGTCCGCATGTCTTCGTCGTCTGCGTCGGTTTTGCTTAACCAGGCCTTGACGACTGACTTGTCAGCCGGATCGATTTCAACGTGTCCCCCGAGCGACTTGATCCGCTCGATTTCCGTAGCATTTGGCGTGCGCGAGCAACCTGCGGCAAGAAATGCCACCAGACCGAGCGATATCAATCCGACGCCTATGCGAGGCAAGCGAAACCCGAAGCGCCGCGGAGAAGGGGCAGTGCTGTCCTTACTGGCGGTTTGACGCGCCGCCGGATTGCCTCTCGCTTGACATTTGTTACTCGTTCTCTCCATGACGAACCCCCTTTACCGTGGAACCCGCGTTTGCCATTGGTCCGAGTCCGAAATGCCGTTGCGCCGGACGGTCCCTGCTGGCCGGCGATGGAAGCTTGGCTGCGGCCCCTCGTGGTTACTGAGACCGGCCGCGGTCTCCAGAAATCGATTGGCCTCCCGGACGTATGCCCGGCTGGATGGCAGCCAAGGGGCAATCAGGTTGTAGTAGAATATGTAATAAAGGGCCATCAGACCATCTATCGCCCCGACCTTCTTTCCTTCCTCGTACGTGCGTCCGTAGTAGGAAATCGGAACCTCATAGGTCTTGGCGCGGGTCTTGCAGACCATCGCGGTGATTTCGGCCTCCATGCCGAATCCTTTGCTGGTCAGTCGTAGCGGCTTGATTACGCCGGCTCGAAACGCCTTGTAGCAGGTTTCGATGTCGGTCATGTTACGGTTGGTCAGGAGGTTTGAGAGGAAGGTAAGCAGGCAATTGCCGAGGTAGTGGTAGAAGTACACGGTGCGTGCGGCACGGCGCACGAGGAACCGGCTGCCGTAGACGACATCCGCCCGGCCATCGAGGATCGGGGCGACGACGGCGTGGATTTCGGCCGGGTCGTATTCCAGGTCGGCGTCTTGGACGACGAGGATGTCGCCCGTCGCCGCGGCGACTGCTCGCGCGATGGCAGCAGTCTTGCCGAGGTTCCCCTGGTGATGGATGAGCCGCACACGCGGGTCGCGGGCGGCGAATTCGTTGATGATTTCGCCGGTTCGGTCGCGCGACCCGTCGTCCACCACGACGACCTCCGCCAGATCGATGTCGGTCAGCCCGAGCAATTCGTCGACAACCAGTCCGATAGTCGTCTCTTCGTTGTACGCGGCGACCAGCACCGAAATTCGGCATTGGTCGTGCGGCGGGTCATATCTCGGCTCGTTGCTATCGAACATAGGTTGTCACCTGGTCTGCGTCGAACCCCTCATCAAACTCGGAGATGGTAACGCCAGCGTCGAGCAAAAAGCCCAAATCGAAAAAACACTGGGCACCTTGCCGGCGACACGGGCGGTCGCGGCGCGCTCCGTAATGCGCTTTGTGTCGGCCGCCGGTCCTTGCGATTTCTCTACCGAAGCGACAATACCCTCCTGCAACTCGAATATGGTCGGCGTTTCTACGAACCAATCATGGCTGTTCGACAGCCTTGTTTGCAAGAACGCGGTCCCGAGATGAACACTATCTGAATTGACTAAATCGTCTCCATAGGGCGGAAGCTCGACCAAGGCAATTCCTAGTATGGCCTGATGCAATTCAATGCTGCCAGCGAGCACTTGGCGAATAGCTTCCTGGCACCGAGGGCAGTCGTGGTGATACAGTACTACCTTCCATCTGCCCGCTCGCAACGGATCAGAATCGGGAATGTATTCTAACAATGGAAACTGCTTTCCGAGCCAACTGCCCGGTTCTAGTACGATCGTTCCATCGTTTAGTACATCGCCCGCGTCCGACAATATCGCCGGTTGATATGTCGCCACTCGAATTGCGATGGGACCGCCGACAACGAGCCATATTATGAGAATGCCAACCATGCGAAGCAGGTCAAATGCGGCAATCCACTTGAGCACGAATTGGCCTCGTGGCCGAAACAAGATTAATGCCACGACGAGGCCCCAATCTAGGGCCGCGGTGTACCATGGATTAACTCTCAGCGCTCCGAAGCAGCCGCAGTTTCCTTCACCGCCGGCGGCTCTCCATAGCGATACGCAGCCCAGCGTAAAAAAGAGTATGATTGAAGCGAACCACGTCCAAAAGCCGTCACGGCGGGCGTCTGTCCGGGTGGGAGACGGGAACAAAGTTGACAACAGCCAAAGCGCAAAGAGAAACTCGAATTCAACAACGCTTATGAGGAACCAGCGTGTCTCCAGCAGACCCGTTCCGAGAACCGGTTTCGTCATCAATTGTTGCGCCTTTCAGCCCGGCTGCGGCCAAGAGGACTATGGCCGTCGCTAGGCGTATCGCACCGTAGGGACTCAAGATTAAGCGGTTAATCCCCGGCTCACGCTCCGCCGCGGACACGGAAAGCTTGTTGCAAGCTCGATCGTTTACCGTGCCCGCTCGGCTGTTTTCAGACTCAGTTTCCATGGTAGTTTGTTAGTCACCCGTGCGTTTCGGGGGGAAGGTGAGTGCCCTTTTGTCGCCAACTCCGAAAGTCCCATCCTCCGCCGCGCGCGGTTCGCGTCTTCCGGTGTGACGTGATAAATGAAGATCGAGTAACCAGCCGTCGCCACCGGCTTGAAATCAAGAAAATAGCGAAATGCGCTAGTGCCAAAACACTGCCAATTCCCGTTGCCATCCGCGGCCGGAAGACTGCTTCCATGCAAGTAATTTACGTCAATCCCGTACCATCCTGGCACCGGTCCGGCTTCTTCGTCCGGCAACGTGAAATCGATTCCAGCGAGCCGGGGATCGACTTGACCGAAATAGGCCAGATGGAATGGTGTAGCTTCGGGATGACCGACAAGCCACCGCTTAAGGTAAAACAAGTCCTGTCCCCAACTTACGTTGCTGTCCAAAAGGTAGTTGTGTCCACCTAGCGGGCCTCCAACAAGTTCGTTGAAATATGCCAGACTATGCGGATAGTACGATAGACTACTGCTTAGCGACCATAGAAGTCCTGTGCCAGCTACTGTTGCAATGACGCGATGACCGAATCGAAATGCGCGCGCCGCTTTTCCCACCCATATAAACAAGAACGGCAGCGCAGGAATTGAATAGCGCGAGTGAATCGAGAATCCGGTCTGCGAACTGAGAAGCAGTAGTATGGCCGCCATTGGCAGGAGTAATGCCAATTCATCGCGCCACGAGGCCGAATAGCCTTTGGCACCAAACGTAACCCCGATCCCCAGGAGAACAAGCGCCCAAGTGCCCAAGGGAAGCTTGATTGCCCATGCAAAAAAGTAATAGTACCACCAGCCGCCTCCGCTCCATTGGCCGCTGAGGTACGATTTCATCCCTCGCTCAAAATCGAGCCGCTGGGCATCGATCCCCTGAACGTAGTTTTCAGGTAACGGCACCAGCAGTCGCGCAAAAAAGTGTCGGTAAAACGGTTTCGGTGTCCAGCAGGAACGTCGACGAGCGAAGCGGCGCCGGTAAACATCATTGACTGAAACCGAAAGTCGGCCAGCCGCTTAAACGAGCCCTCAAAGAGATAACCAATGTTGATTACCCAGACACTTGTTAAAATAATCACGGCGAGCATGGCGGCCTGACGTAACGAAAAGCGGTTACGCGTCTGCGTCGCTTTGGGCTGTCGGTACAGTAACCACAACATTACCCAAGTCGGATAGAAAGCGAGAAGCGTGAGTTTAGAAAGTTCGGCTAAACCGAGCGTCACTCCTGCCAATAAGGCCGTTAGCCAGTGTGGTCGACGGAGCCAGCGCCAATACAGGTAGCATGCCGAAACTCCCATTGCCGCGGCATGGGCATCTGGGCTTATCAGGGATGCATAGCCTAGTACTGTCGGCGAGAAACACCAGAGCGCAACCGCGAACAAACCAGCCGTACCTCCAAATAAATCCCTCGCCCAGAGGAAACAAACATATCCGCCCACCAAAGCGAATGGCACGCACGCCCATCTTGCGATTGTTATCAACCAGAAGGAACGTGGACCGTTAGCTTCGAGAAAATCCAGCGCAACACGGTACTCTGAGCGAGTAAGGGGATCGCAGTCATAGTTGTTCCAATTAATCCGGGGCGAAGCCAATACAACCGGCAACGCTGCCACAGTCCGTACAAGCGGAGGGTTTACCCGAAACAGGTCAAACCGACCGAGGCGGATATGACTCAAACCAGCCGACATCTGGCCAACTTCATTGTAAACAGGGCTGTGGGCGCACGCGCTCCAGCCAAGAAGCCCTGCCTGAATTGCTAGCAGCGCCAAAACCAACGGACACGAGGCGCGTGTTCGTATTGCAGTTAATGCACCTTGCTTCCTGATTTCTATTTGCCGAGTCTTTCCTTTATCTCAGTCAAAAGTGCTTGAATCGCGGGAGTATCACGCTCCCAAGATTTCACCAGTCTCTTGACGTTAATAGCCGTGCCAATTACCCCTCCCAACACCACACATAATATCACAACAATCGTCCATTCCACCGGGTTCATCGCACTACCTTCACAAAGGGACTTCAATCGTATACAGAACGAAAAGTCGACCGCAACCCAACCACGCTAGGGATTCCTAGCTGAACGAGAGCCAGGCTCCCTCACTTCGCCCAGAAGCTCGATATGTGACTTTCGATTACCACTACCATCCCTAAGCACAATCCACTTCTGGAATAATCCCGGCGGCACTCCCTTGTCCACGACGAACTGGATCGTCAGGACTCCTTGCTCAAGATCACGAGCCGCAATTCTCACCTGGAAACCGTCCTCGACCTTTCCTTCATCCACCATCACTAGTTGCTTCACGAACGACTTATCGCAAAACAGGCGGAAATCGGTTTGGCTTCCCGGCGTGATTACCCCGAGCGCACGACTTGTCGGCTTTACGAAGCTCGCGCCGGCGTCCGCTACGTACAGGTACGCAACGACTTTGTAACTGGGTAATGCTTGCGCAGGCTTCAACGTCAGCCGCTCTACACGGTAGTCTTTGTCGCCTTCCGGCGCTCTAGCCGTCACTTCATATTCGATGTTTGTGCCTTTTGTCGTAGTGGTACGACCTATCTCCTTGAGAGAAAAACCATCGCCAATTGCTTTAGGATCGAATCTAAGCTCTGGCCACTTTTCAGTAAACACCTTGAACGTTTCCAAGGCGCTCGCTGCTCCTTTGGTAAAGGAGAATCGCAGTGATGGTTTATCTATGGAATATAGTTCGATCACGTTTGCTGTGATTGACAGCTTGATTTTGCGCGTCTCGCCCTTGAGTTCGATCAAGATGGGACTTTCAACTGGGCCTTTGCGGTGAGACGTATTGAGCCGTACTTCCATCTCGACTGATTTTCCGACCGGAACGAACCTTTCCTTGAGATTGGCTACCGTGCAGCCGCACGACGTTAGAACATTCTCAATTGTAACATCGTGGGTGCCGCGGTTTTCGATTCGCACAACCTTAGAAAGGTACTCATCTTGCTGCATGACGTTCTCCAAACTCAACGGCTGAAGGAAGGCACACGATGGCCTCAATCCCGGCGGTCGCCTGGCCTGTAACCGTAACCGAGCCGATCGCGATAGCAAGAAGAACCGCCGCTAGGCGCTTCCTCCGTCTTCTCCAGATCAAAACTGCCAAGATCGCAACTAGAAGTGCGGCGCAGACCCAAGCTGCTATGGGTCTCAGCCTACTTTGAGAATCGGGTACTGGAGTTATCGGTTTGCCTACGGGAGGTACTGGTCCAAGCCCTTGTACCTTTTGCAGGTCCAGTTCACCCTCCCTGAACGCGAGATTCGCCTCGCTCTCGCGAACCATCAGTTGCGGTCGGTTCTTGTCCCTCTCATCGATGACAACCACCCCCCTCGGAACTCGCACTGCAAACTCGCTGCCAGAGATTGGCTCGTTCAAGTGGAGTGTTTTTGGATTGATGTGAAACGTGTCTCGTTGAATGAGTTCTCCTGACGTTGTGTTGAACGCACTTTCCTCATGATTTTCAGGAAAATATAAGCCGCTTTGCTCATGTAGAAAATAGCCAGATGACTTGTATTGCCGAGCAAGCTTGGTACCAGCTTCGTATTCCTCAATGAGCGGTGTGATGTAGCCCCGTGCTGCGTCGACCCAGATCCTAACCCCAGGCTGACCGCGCAATCCCGACTCCAGGAGATAAACCGTCGACCCCTCGAACGATTTGGTGCCGACGATCCGCCATGGCAACGGTTTGTTTAGCGCCGCGGTTTGCGCAATTCTCTGCTTCGCTCCCTTCAGGTTATCCTCACTGAAGACAAAATGGTCGGGGTCGCCACCCAAAAGCAGCACTGCCGTGAAGAGGGCGCACGCCTTGCCTTGCATCCTCCCAAATAACTGAAAAAGGAGGATTTCCTGAAGCGAATTCTTGACGAGCGCAAGTCTCGCAGGCGGCTGATAACATATCAGGTTCGCGCCATTTTTGCTTGCGCGCTCCCTCAGGCACACTTCCCAGGGGACATACCTGTTGGTTTGCGCGTCAAACCGCAACATTTCCGAGTAGTACCGTCCCGACATGCGATTGTCGTCAAACGCCAACCGATAGAGGAGCTTGTCTGTTCCAAGCTGCTCCGGAATAGCCTTACGGAGGTCGCTCGGATAGGTCTTGAGGAAATTCTCTAGTTTTTGCCGTTCAGCGGGATCTGTTACCTTCGCCAACTGCCCTCTGACGGCATTGACGGCAGAATCGACTTTCTGGTCAATCTCAGCTTGGTTTATCGGCTTGAATCTTTCAAGGGTAATTTCAGCCGCTCCGCTGGTAATCAATGTTGGGTTTGCTCCTTGTCGGCGGAACATTTCGATAGCAAAATCGAACGCGTCTGGTTCAGCCGCGTAAGCCAACGTTGGCGAGCAAGCAATCATCAACAAGAAATACACTCGTAACCGCATCGCGTACTCCAACGAATCGCTTTGTGCGATATACTATTGACAGATGACATCAAACACACGCTTTGGCCGATCAGCGAGCAATCTGGAAGGGCGCACAATCCTCCCAACGATAACGGGCCGAACGGTTCTTTGCACACGAAAACTTGTGACCAATCTCCCGAATGGGAAAGTTGGTCGCGTTTCTTGGACTCAGTTGCGGCGACGCCACGGTTAATTCGACTTCTACTGCTGCCTACTATTAATCGTGGCAGGTAGTTCCGGACCCTGTATACACTACTCTAGTAAACAGGCAGCAGTTAAAACAGCAACCACACGGTGTTACGCCAAGATAACCTCCCACGAGACAGACGGCAGCGCAACCGGCATCCGTGACAGCGGCGACCACCCCTACGGGACCAGCACATAGCGCCCACGCTATGGTACTACTGGACAAACAAACGCCGCAGGCAGTGCTAAACCCAACGCAGGAATAAAATGCGGTATTCCCCAGATAACTTACCGTTGGGTAATACGTCGCAGTTGGCGGGTTGGGGCTTGGGTAGCAGGTTGTCTCATTCTGGTTGGTACAACTCGCTTGATAGTTATTATAGATTTTCACCCCAGCGCAGGTTGCGGTCCAAGTGCAACCGGAGTCCGAACATGTTGGGCCGTTTTCCACGATGACCGATGTCGCTTGAGTTTCAACACATGGCCCGTACCATCCAGTTGAAGTATCGGCCCAGCCCGTGCTACAGTACTGACTAGTGATCGGCACTATCGCAATGATAATAGCTGAAAGGGGCAACGCCAAGTAGCGTTGTATGGTCCTCATCAATCGGGTAAATCGCATCATGTAACTCCTGCGGAAAAGGTTGAAGATAACCTAACGGCGCTGCCAAAAGAAGCACGCCGCCATCTTTGCGGACAAGGTAGATGATGTCAGTGACTGATCAAACTACCGTCGACCACGTTAAGAACCGAAGTTAATTGCATTCTGATGGCTCAAAAATTGCACTTAAGTAAATGTACTAGGGATTATGTTTATGACTCAGTTTGTCTTTACGTGCTACTTCTCACGACGATACCATTGAACTGACACGCCATCGCTCCCGCGGCGAAAGAAACTACCAAGGCCGTGACAAACCGAAGCCAACTGTAGGCGTACGCTAAACTGGCCACGAGCCGGTGAAGGCTAACTGCAATGCCTGCGCGTCTTCCAGAAGGCAAGCGACGCTGGCCGGTCGCATCCGTTTTTGAGCTAGCCAAAGATTCGAACAAGCTGCTAGCGGAGTGGGAATATACAGCTTCGGTTGCCATGATTTGCCGCACAAGAAATTGATAAATCTTGCTCCGGATTTCGCGTAGGATATCCGCGAGACAAGCCAAACTTACGCAACACAGCCAAGAGTATAGCACTCACGACAAGCAATGCAATGAACCCGCGGGGATTCTCAACATTTTCGTTCCAGTGTTTCCTTCGCCGACCAATATTCAGTTATCGCTAGGGGTACAACGGGAACGGTAATCCCCCCAATGTAGGTCGAGAACGAACCAAAACAACCGACGTTTATTTAAATAAAAAACTTGGAAGCGGGATCCAAACCCACCGACGCTCTTCACGCAATTGCTTATGGCACCAGCACTTGCGACGCTCGCGCTCCACGGCGCACTGTGCTTAGCGCTGCATGCACGCTGCATCAATTGTCCTGCGATGTCATTTTTTGACGCCGAATCGATCATGGCGGCTTGATTTTTAACGCAGCGTACGAACCACCAAGGCAATATGATGTTGCCTTGATTCTGAGTGGTTGGGTCGGATGAGACGGGTGACCATAGGGGAGGATATCTGTCCGTTTCCTTCAGCGTCGCGGAGGCAAGACGGAGTAGGATGGGACATTGATTGGCGTTGCTGTAAGCCGTGTGAGAAAGGGCTGACATGGCTGAAAGCGGACTCCCACTTCTGTAGATTCCGTTCACGGCACCAACGAGGTCCAACCGGCAGCGCCCCCGCTGCCAAACAATTCGAGATACGGAGGGTGGCTAACCCTCTCGATAAGACCTTGAATCTGGCACAGCGACCTAGCGGTTGGAGCAAGATGCCCGTCAATCCAACTTGGCATGGAGGAGTCCCGGAACTCAAGATCGCCCCGGACGCCGAGCAAAAGAATGTCGTGAGCCTGCTGCCAATAGCGACCGAATTCTCCGGCCGTCTTCGTCTTTGCCAGCGAGGTACGGTAACGGAAACCCCACACTTGTAGAATCTTAACGCCAAGGTCCAATAGCTCTGGCGTCACCCAGATATGGAGATGCGCTTGTCGATTTGCCAGGGGACGTACTGGTAGCTCAGCCAGTTCTTTGGCGAAGATGGCGGATTTAGATTTCAACTTGCGGCTGCCATGCCAGGGAGGATCGACGTAAATACAAGAGAACGATAGTCGCTGCTGGGCTAATTCGATGAGTCTCTCCGTAAGCCTCCCAAGTCGGTTCTCGATTGGGACCGAGAGGCTTGCTGCGTCGGCATGCGTCCTAGCAATGCGAAGAAGCCCGTTCGATGTCAGTTCCTTGCCTTCCTGCCGAGTCTGCCGCAGATATTCCCGGAACAGTTCCTCCGGAAGTGATGCCTCCAGTTGCCACATTGAGGATTGCGTCCGCGATATGCCAAGCCGTGTCAACTGCATTCCGTCGCATCGACTTCCGGTTTTGCGATCGCCTCCGTGAAGATGCAGACTCTGCAATAATTCGCCTAAACGCCTCTCGGCGACAAGTTTCACTTCGGCTGCCTGGTTTTGCTTCTCCAAGCCTAAGGCTGCGGCTCTTAGGTAGTGCCGAATGGCCTCCGCTTGATCGCGTACGTCCTTAATCCGGTCCAGATCGGCGGTTTCGGCGAGTGTGCGGCGGGCACCATCGAGAACAATCAAGGCTTGCGACGGCGAATCGAGGGGGGCGTACATGGCAAGCTTTTAGGTTTTGATCCGGAATAGGGGACTCCGCCAACAGTTAATTGCGAAACGACATAGGAAATGGGCGCAGGTTTCCGCAAAAGAATTCGGATTCTCGCACCTTGCTGTTCAAAATAGTGCGATGTGACCTTGGCCAGCATTTCGCCGTGAGAGGCACAGGAAAGGTCAATGTCGAGAACGGTTCGCCAAGTAAAGTCATGCGCCCATGCGATTTCTGGGGCCGGAAACCGGGTTCCGGGCACAAAAACTCAATTGAATGCGCCGGGATTTCGGGCGATCAATGCGATGCCGGTTTCTCTAAAAGTCGAGATCGCGGTCTCACGTGTGACGCGCTCACCCGCGAGGCGTCTTAGAACACCGCTTCTTCGCGTGATCAGATCGTATCTTCAGTGGCGCACTACCTGGGCAATCGGCTCGACGAGACAGCACATCGCGCAACGGCCGATCAAGACCTCGATATTCATCTTGCGAATGTGTGTCAATATCGAATGGCGAAGTTGGCGAATGCCTGGGTTTCTCGATGGCTCCAGTTGGCCGTTCGTTCAAATATGCGTTCGGAAACAGTTCCAAGGAAACATTCGTTGCCACATCCTTGCCTGTCTCTCTCGAAGCGCATTTCGCTGTACGTAGCGCTTGATCCTTAGCCGTCTGCGTCGCCTTCGTTTGCTGATCATAGCAAATGGTCATCCTATAAAAGGTTCGGGAACATGTTACACAAACTCCGTTGCGAGAAAATGACGTGCGTTCCAATACCTCGACGAAACGCGGGTTCAATTCGTCTTGGCAACGGCGAAGTAAATTGAGCTTCAACAGCCATTCACTCGCAGAGCATTTGTTGCCCTGTATTCATTGATTGCATTCTGACGCAGAGAATCGAATAGCGGTGCCTGCCGCTTCCGTCAATGATTGCCCGAGAGCAACATTCGCGTTCAAAGTAGAGTGATGCGAACTTGAATCGAGGGCAGAGCCAAGTCTACGCCATGCCGTAACCAGCCATGAGCATGTCCAAAGCTCGCCTTTGCAGATTTTGCTCGTTACCTAAAGCAGGTGTATTCCGTTGAAGTGCGAGGTCTGAGACCAGTCCAGCAGACGGCGTATATTGGCGAGTAGAGACGGCCTGCAGGGCCGCGGCACGCATTGCTTCAGCGGATGTACTTGTCGCCGGGCTTGCGGCAATCGAAGCCGTCGTCTCGCCAATGACAATCCCTGCAGCGAATTCAGTCAGCTCGGACCAGGTCAAGGGACTAGGCTCGTAGGAGCCCCAGGGATTTGCAAGCTGGAATGTGCCATAGCCGGCGCTCTGCGGATCCGCGTCGTAGCTTACCACTTGATAGGCGTGACTGGAAACCAGACGCAGGGCATTGAACAAGGGGTTGCCATCGGTAAAAATGCCCGCCGTAACCGCAGTGCCGCCTTGGATTGCCGCGATGACCGTCTGCTTGGCGCCGGGACTACGCGGCGAAAAAGCTGCCACAGCGTGACCGAGAACCTGTTCATCCACCGCGTCCATCCAACCTCCATTCAGGCTCGAATAGCTATTCTGCCCACCGCGACCCTCATGGCCGGTCTCGTTCCACTCGGCATACGCCTTCTCGACGAGCGGCAACCACCAGCCGCCGTTGGGACTCGGCTTAGCATAAAGTGGGGTCGTGTAGTAGCCGGGCAACAGGTCGTTTACTGTGACATAGTCCGCTACGTATCCTTGCGGCGTGTCGTAATAGAAGCGAACTGTCCACGTGTGGGCGCCGTTCTCGATGCCATTGTCGATGAGCATGTTCTCGATGACGGCATGTGAACTGTCTGCTAGTGCCCCCAGTGCCGAGACGAAGTAGCAATCTCCCACGCTGCCTTGTCGCATATCGGCGGAGCTCGGCACGTCGAGGCTGGAGTTCGGGTTATCGCCGAATAACGAGCCGGCAGTGACGCAATACGTACCGCCGGCCGAGGCCGGCAAGTCCGCGCCGTAAAACCACTTGTTGACCAGGTCATTGAGCGCGACAGCGCGAGCTTGATCGTTGGCTTGAGTGGCAAGATCACCCAAGTGCTGCCCTTGATAAATGGTATTGGCCTGATTGCCCTGAACGACGTCGCTTGCAAGCACAGCTACATAGTCCGGCATGTCGAGGCTTGATTCATTTTGCGGTGCGGTCATGGCGACCAGAGCGTCAAGTGTCGTTGGCGTAACCGCTCCGTCCACGGCTGCACTTTGAAGGATCTGAATCATGCCCGCGCGATCGATGGTGCCGCTTACGAATAGACTCTTTGCCAACTCGAACATGGTTGAATCGAGGTCGTACAGCGATCTGCCGTCGGAACTGAACACAGCGCCTGGTCCGATTACTTTACCGCCGCAAACCATTGGGGGACTGACGACGGGCGACAACAGTTCGACTTGGCCCGCGACCACGACAGTCGTGCCAGTGTAAGCCAACGTGCCATCGAGCAACAGTTCCCCAGAGCCGGATTTGACTAGGTTCCCGCCGACGAGTGCCGAGTTAATCGTAAGCGTCCCGCCGAGGACAGTCATCACGCCGCCCCACGAAGGAAGCGCGAGCGTTCCGTCGTCAATCGTGACGTCGCCTGACGTCGTTATCGAGGTGACGCTTGCCGTGGCTGAAATCGTGAGAAGAGAGCCGGCCGCCAGCACGACGTTGCTACCGTCGATCCAAGGCGTCGGCGTCCCGTCCGCGAGCTGCCATCGGCCGGTGTTCCAGTCTCCGCTGCCAATCCAATAAAGCGTGGGTTGGATGAGAACCGTCCCGGAACCGACCACTTTTCCTGTCGGCAAGGATTCGGCATTCGCGGCCACAGAAACGCCATCCAGGACATCGGTGCCCCCCTGGTATGTGTCGTTTCCCATGAGGACGGCCGTGCCTGTTCCCAACTTCTGCAATCCGGCAGTTCCCGCCAGGTTTGCAAGTGCCGTTCCGCTATAAATCTGGATCAAAGTGCTAGCAGTCAAGGTACCGTCGACGATGCTCCCGTTTGCCATGGTCGCTGTAGAGACTGTCACCCTGTTGCCATCCAAGTTGGCAACGCCACCGTTGACCAATAGACTACAACCAATAGGAAAAGCATGGTTGCCGCGGACTTCCAGCACTCCTGCCGAAAGTGTTGTCGCGGAAAACAAATTCGCTGCACCGAGCACCAGTGTACCATTGCCTGTTTTCGTCATCATGGCGCCGGCAATTTGGCAATTAATCGTTGCCGTACCGGCTACCACGGCAATGTTCGTACCGCCGCCTCCGGGGGACGACGCCGACACGAGAGTCATCGTGTTGCCCTTGATCACGTAACCGCCGGCGAGGAAATGCACGGAAGCAACTACTACGGGACTGGCAATTTGGACCGTGCCGGGCAACCCCGTAAAAAACGCCGCGCTCCCATCGACCCAACCTTGTAAGGGGCCGTTCGGGCTTCCGACGTGCCAATTGGCGACGCCCGGGCTCCACTCGCCACTGCCGCTTTCCGAACCGCCGTTATTGGAGTCGCCCCAATAGAGATCGTTATCAACGGTGTATTGCTGATCGACGGCGATAGCAGTTTCGGCGAGCGGCGTGCCGAACCAATCTGAGATCGTAGCAGCATTGACCAGAGCTAACCCTATAGCTCCACCGCCCGTCGCGTCGATTCCGCTAACCGAGACCGTATACTGCGACGCAAGTCCGCTCAGCGACGTGACAATTCCGCGTCCGCCCCTTATCGCGAAATTGTTCATTAAGACGCCCGTTACCGGTTTGCTGAACACGACGCTGAAGACTGCGGAATTGGCGTCGATGAGCGATTGACCAACGCATTGAATCGATGTCACAACGGGAGGCGAGTCGGATGGCGGAGCCGTAGCGCCGTTATTGCCATAGTTAAGCTTCCCGCCCGAGCTTTGTTGCGACGCCGCGCCGCCACTTCCTGGCGGAGCCACGGCGCCTGGACCGAATACCGCTATAGCACTGGCGCCAATCGTAAGTGACGAGCCGTCGGGCACGGCGGTCGGAGTTGTAAGAACGAGTATCCCTTCAGTGACGGCGACCCCAGCGGAAAAGGGATTGCTGCTCGGAAGTACGAGAACTCCTGGGCCTGATACGGTGAGACTAACGATCCCGCTACCATCCTGAATGCTGCCATAAAATGCCGCGGAGGTCGCTTGAGCGACGACGAGCGTGCTGGTCGTCGCCGACTTGCTGTTGGTTATCACGCCGCTGCTGCCGCTCAACGAGCCGACTACGACGCTGTTGCCGTTGAGATCCAAATTCCCGCCATTGATAATCAGGCTGCCATCGCCCAGTGTCGCGCTACTAACCAGCTGCTCGGTACCAGCTTCCAGATCAGTGCCAGCACTCGTATTTGGGCCGCCCACCACCAGCACGCCGCTGCTCATTACGATAAGAATGCCATCGCCGGTGATAGGCGCGTCAACTTCAGCTTGGTCAGCCACCACATTGACAGGCACGCCCGTTGATGCAATTGCAATGCTGTCGCTCGAAGTGGCGCTGGTGATGACGTAGCCATTGCTTCCAAATATCATCGACGCGGGTTGGACGATGCCGTCTATCGTGACCGTGCCACCGGTGCCGCCAAAAATCGCGTTGCTATATTGGCTCCATGCAACGTTGCGCGCAGAATTGGATCGTACCAGAACTTTTCGTCGCCGGCCGACCATGTTCCGCTTCCTCCTCCATCCTCTGTCTCGGTCTGGCTCGGGTCCCAATACAACGACGGTGCGACCTTTCGAACGACATTATTGACGCTGTCGGCAATGAAGAGATTTCCGTTGTGGTCCGTCGCGATACCATTGGGATTATCCAACTGGGCGTTGATAGCGGATCGACCATCGCCGCTATAGCCGGGACCGAGCGCGGAGTTCCCGGCATAGGTCGAGATTATGCCCGTGGAATCAACGCGGCGAATGGCGTTGTTGCCGGTATCGGCGATGAAGAGGTTCCCAGCAGCATCTACCGCGACCGAGCTTGGGATGCACAATTGGGCACTTGTGGCGGCATAGCCATCTCCTCCATCGCCAGGACCGAGTGTGTAGTTGCCCGCAACCGTTGTGATGCTGCCGTCGGAACTGACCTTACGGACGACGCTGTTGCCAGTATCCGCGATGAAGAGATCTCCAGCAGCATCTGTTGCAATGCCATTGGGAGCGTTGAGTTGAGCGTCGATGGCGACATAGCCGTCGCCGCTGAAGCCGCTGCCTAAGGTAAAGTCTCCCGCGACCGTGGTAATCGTGCCTGTGGAGAGATTGATCATGCGAACGACGTTATTGCCCGTATCGGCAATGAAGAGGTTTCCGCTTTCGTCGAGCGCGAGCCCCATGGGCGCGTTAAGTCGGGCACTTGTCGCGGCGAAGCCGTCGCCACTGTAACCGCTGCCCAGCGCAAAGTCGCCTGCGATGGTGGTGATCGTTCCGTCGGGGGCGACTTTGCGAATTACGTTGTTCCCGGTGTCGGCGATAAAGATATTCCCGCTGGCGTCGACTGTAACCCCCATCGGGTCGTTTAGTGTGGCGCTCGTTGCGGCCGCGTTGTCGCCCCCATAGCCCCAGGATCCGTTCCCGGCCACGGTACTGATACCGCCCGTGGCTAGATTGACTAGTCGAATCGCGTCGTTGTTGCTGTCGGCGACCACGACGTTCCCCGCCGGGTCGATCGCGACTGCCATTGGATCGTAAAGCTCGGCGTTTGCGGCAGCCTCTCCGTCGCCGCTATAGAATCCTGCTCCATTGCCGGCGATCGTCTCGATCTGGTTCGTCGTCGCATTCACTTCGCGGACCGCGTTGTGCATGTCGTCCGTAAGGAAAAGATTGCCCGATGAGTCCGTCGCAATCGACGTAGGGTTACTCAACTCGGCGCTAGTGGCCGAATGGCCGTTTTCGCTAAAGCCCCACGTGCCGTTTCCCACGACTGTACTAATCGTGTCGGTAAGAGGATCGATCTTGCGGACAACGTTGTTGGCGCTATCGGCAACGTAGAGATTGCCGCTGCTATCTACCGTGATGCTCGTGGGTGCGTTGAGCTGGGCGCCGGTGGCCGCGTAGCCATCTCCACTATAGCCGCAACCTAGTGCGTAGTCGCCGGCGACCGTCGAAATCACTCCCGTGGAGTCGACTTTTCGGACCACGTTGTTGCCGGTGTCGGCGATTAGCAAGTTGCCATCGGCGTCTAGTGTGACTCCAACTGGATAACTTAGCTGGGCGCTGGTGGCTGCGTAACTGTCGCCGCTATAGCCGCTGCCCAACGTGTGGTTCCCCGCGACCGTGACAATTACCGGTGTGGATTGGCTGAGATCAACCTTGCGGATCACATTGTTGTCGCTATCGGCAATGAAAAGCAGATTTCCAGCGCCGTTGACAGCGATGCCATTCGGACAACCAAGTTCCGCCGCAGTGGCGGCTCCGCCGTCGCCGCTAAAGCCATAACTGCCGTTTCCGACAACAGTGGTAATTATGTGAGTAGCATGGTCCACCCTGCGGATGACGAAGTTGCCATTGTCCGATATGAATAGATCTCCCGCAGCATCAACGGCGATACCATCCGGGGCATTCAATTCGGCCGCCGTAGCCAAACCATTGTCCCCCCCATATCCATAAACACCATTCCCTACGACGGTGCTGATATTGCCGGTGAAGGCGTTGATCTCGCGGATGACATTGTTATACGTATCGGCAATGAAAATATCTCCGAGCGAGTCCACTGCCAAGCACTCTGGTGAGTTTAGCGAAGCGTTGATCGCCAGTTTGCCATCCCCCAAATAGCGCGATGAGCCGGCAATTGTCGCAATATTGGCCACGACTCCACCGCTTGACGTTGACAGGCCAGACGAAGAAAGGCCACGGGCGGTTGACATCCCAAGGGTGCCATGCCCACTATCGACAATGTCCATCGCCACGTTCGAAGGCGTACCAAAGGCATCGCTCGTTTGCGCTGTTGCCGTGCCTGAAGAGAGATTAGGAATTTCTTGGGTCGTAGAATAGGTTCCGTCACTCGCCACGGTCGCCGTCAAACCACATTTTGAAAGTATGCCGCCGAATTGAACGATGAATCCTGCTGTGGAGCAGCCTTTTTCCGAGACCGATCCCTGAAAATCCCAAACATCGGCGATTTCATGTGCGACATGAAGCGTAATTACGGGCCGCGCGAGTTCCCCTGTGCCGCCGCCAGCACTGAGCAAGCTACGATTTTCCAGCGGCTCAAAGCGAAGCGGGCGATACAATCGAGAATGACGGCGAAGAGTTGGCTTGCGCGCAGCATAGGACATCCCTGTGGTTTGTGAAAACCGCCGAGTGGCGACTGGGCTTAGTTGCCCTTCTTCCTAATTGCGAACGGCGCGTAGATATGGGCGCGATTGCATGAACGAACCATTGTCAATGCGGGCCACGCGAGTGCGCGGTTGATGCCTTCTATCCGCGACATGTGCGGCAAGATCGCGCTGAGGCGTAATGAAATGATTCCGAGCGACTGGCCAGCTCGTGAATCGCCTCAAGAGAAATTCGTCGCGCTTCGCGCTCTGCGGACGACGGATCGAGCACGCGAATCGCCTTGACCGCTCCCTGCGCAGTGCTTCGTCGAACCAATGCTTCCTCGAAGGGAGATGTCGTCGCGATCTCCGAGAATATCGGATCGGATGTGAGGGACGGTGGATCAATGCCATGTGCCACCGCCCCCGCGACGCAATCAATAGCGGATTTCTTCCAACCGGCATCCTGCTTTGCAGCAAGAGCATAAAACCATGCCAGATCGCGGTAAAGCTCGCCTGATGCCGTTCCGATTTCCTGGGCGCGGCGGGCATTGAGAAATGCCGCGGGCGGAATAGCCTGACCCGAAAGTGCCTGCCTCACGAAAACGACAACGAGGTTGAGATGAGGAGCTTGTTCATCGTCAACTTTCGCTGCTTTTTCGAGGTATTCTTTGGCTTCCTCCAACTTCCCAAGTTGCAATAAACTAAATCCAAGATTGTTCAGCACCGCGGGCGAATCGTACCCTTCGGTGATCGTGCGCCGATAAAAGACGACCGCCGCTTTTTCTTGTCCGAGTCGGTTTAGACAATAACCTTTGCAGGCGGCAATTTGTGGACTCGGCGCCAATTTATCTGCAGCATCGTAATCGGCAAATGCTAGCTGGAACTCGTCGCGGTGCTGCCGCACGCGGGCGCGGGCGACAAGTGCATCGCTGCAATGAGGCTCGGCATCGAGCGATGCATTCAGGCTCCTTAGCGCCAACTCGTCTTGTCCCACCTCAAAGTACGCAAGACCTTGCCGCAATTGGCGGACAGGGTAGGGAGGGCGCAGCAGCAAGTACGATGTCGCGCCTGCCGCTATCAGCATTGCAATGACAATCGTCGCTACGACGAAACCACGATGGGCAGCCGACCAACGGCTGGCGCGCCTGGGAAGCGAAAGCTCTTTGCGTAATGCGATCGCAAGTACATCTGCGGTGGCCGGGCGAAGCTCAGGGTCAAACGCCAAGCAACTCTCGATCAGTCTGGCGAGCCGCTTGTCGACTTGGCGGTTGTGCCGTCGCAACGGTCCCGGTCCCTTCCTTTGGCGTTTCCGAAGATCGGCTGCGATTTTCTTAATGCCGGGCTTTTGCTTGATGGTGTCGAACGGCAAGGCGCCGGCGAGCAATTCGTAAAGGATCACGCCGAGAGAAAACACGTCGCTTCGCGGATCGCAGTGACGCGCGAAACTTTGTGGCTTGAAAACAGCCAACAATTCTTCGGGTGCCATGTAGGGCAAAGTGCCGCCAATCCGCCAGATCGGGCTGCTGCTGTCCACCGAGAGGTTGAAATCCAAAAGTAACGGCTGCCCATCGGGCGCCATGAGGATGTTCGACGGCTTCAGGTCGCGATGCACGATGCCTTTGGAATGCGCGTGCGCGAGGGCCTCGGCAAGCTGTGCGCCGACGAGCATCACACCCTCAACGTAGGGCCCAGTGATGAATATGCGGTTAGGCGGGAGACGGGATTCCGGGACTTCGGCGTCTTCGTTTACATTGGCTATCGCTGTTAGGATTGACGATGCATGCTTCGGTATCCGATGATCGGCATACACACAATCGACCACGGAAGCAAGGGTCGCCTGTCCGAGATAGGGCATGCAGCAGGCACTAAGGCCGCTGGTCTCGTCCGCCTTGACTGAAAAGATGGGCACAATGTTTTGATGTTGAAACTTGCCGAGGATATTCGCTTCATGCCCACCTTCAAGGGTCACTTTCAGGGCTACTCGACGCCCGCCCAATTCGTCCTCCGTAGCCAAGTACACCCGTCCTGCTGCGCCTCGGCCTATCTCGCATAGCAGTTCAAAGCCAATAAAGCGGTCGCCAGCTTCGGGCCAGTCAACATCGTTTCGCAGAGCGGTGCAATCGCTGTTAGCGTCGACGATGGTGCGAACGGCGAGATAAAACTCTATCGAACGCGCGAAGGAGCGGAACCGCCGCGAGAATTCGCCGGGATCCGGTGCCTCGCCTTTCTTCCTTCGCAAGGAGAATTCCTCATAGGCCAGTTCGATTACAATAGTTCGGTGCTTACTCAGTCCCGGATACGTCTCCAGGACGTGCACTAAGTTCGGAGACACGCCGCTTTGCCAGTCGTGCTTGACTTGGGACGCCGTATTCAACGCCCACCTGAGGCCGGTCCCGGCAGCCAACTCATTGGTCACATTCATGGCGAGTCCAGCCTGCGTTATCGCTGTTCGTTTGGTTACCTGGGTGTCTGCCTTCCTAGCCGTTTTATGAAACGCTGGGCGGTATGCAGATCGATATCGAGTTTCGTGCCGATCTCCATAAATGTGTCTCCCTGCAATCTCAATTCGATAATCCTGCGATGAAGCGGCGACTGGCTCTTGACAAGCTGTTCCAATCGCTCAAGCGCGATGGCAGTATCGACCGGCTGCGGCTCGCGAGCAATCGCCTCGTCGCCCGCTTGGCCCAGTGGTAATTCGCGTCGCGAGTCGCGCTTTTGCGTTCGTCGGTGACGTCGTTCCATAAGGACTTTATTGCGCGCCATCGTGGTCACGTATGCAATAAAATCCCGACACGTCTCGATTCGATGAACGTGTTTTGGCACGCGAAAGAACGAGTTCCACGCTAACTGGACAAAGTCCATCGAATCGAACTTGGAGCGCAGTCTAGGGTCCATCGCCCGCCGCACCGCCCGGCGAATGTAGCCCTCGTATTTGCAGATGAGCTCACAAATCGCGTCTGGGGAGCCTGCGCGTACGCGGCACATAAGGGCTCGAAAATCGGTCTCGTCGTCCATCGAGAGGGCTGCGGCGGAGTCGCTCACGACATACACCTCTGTTTTCGAACCGTGCGCCCATTTCGGGTCACGATTCAAAATAGATGCTGCTGGATAAGTTGCCCGTATTATACACGATTTAGTGGGATTGAAGAGCACAGACAAAAAGGAAAAACCAGCACAATGGCCATCGCTCCAGCATTCATACAGCTTGCCAGTCCGATGGGGGGGTGGCACGGCAGCCTGGATGCAACGTTTTTGATTTCTTGGCCGCAGCGCGCCCATTTTGATTCACGAATAGCAATTTGACGTTGGAGAGGAATGGACGTGATGATGCGGCACGCCCAAGCACCCAGCAGCTGGATCTTCGGGACATTTCAATAAAACGGTCAGCGACCAGGAGCCGACACGAAGAAGCTTCGCTGGGAAAACCTGATACCGGTCGGGCTACAGTGGGGCAACGATCCGGCTATTACCCACGACGCCTCGAATCCTCAGCCGACCGCGACCCGCATCAATCCACGATTGAAGGAGCCCGATGAGACAGAACGGCGGTGACATGGAGGCAGTGGCGTGATAATAATCCTTCACAGTTCAGGTTGACGCCGCTGGTGTACAACTGCGGGCACCTAGCCAAGTGTTTTCACGGCGAAATCCCGTCGGCTTTGCCTTGGCGACTAAACAGAATCGGTGAAGTCCATTGCCGCTCGCGCTTATCGGCGAGAAGGTCGAGATAGGGCGCCGGGCTGACGCGCACAATCAGGTCGCGAACTTCATTGGGGTTGGCGCTGTCGAAGAGATCGTGCTTGCCGAACCAACTCGGCAGCGCTGTGTCGCGGAAGGGCAGCCGACCCCGTACACCGAGAAGCAAGGAGACATGCGAACACTTCCAGTGGTCGCCAAAATCCGAGCGCGGAACATTGAGAACCAGCTCTCCCCGATAATGGAATCCCCATTTGTCCAAGATGGCGATTCCATCCTTGATCCGTTCCGGCCGAACTGCAAGATGCGCATGGGCGTTGGCGGCGGAAATCTCCTTAACAGGCAATTGCGATAGTTTCTTCGCGAGTCCAACGACTCCGTCTTTCCTGTCACCGCTCCAATCCGGACTCGCGTATATGCAGCAAAACCGCTTGTTTTGCTTGGCAAGGCTCGCCAAGCCGGCGGAGACTGACGCGAGGCCATCATTGTCCCCGGTTATCGAAGACAATGTGCTGCACGCCAAGCGGGCACAGCGCAACAGCCCCTTGGTACTCACCGCGCGCTGCTCGCCGGTGAGTTGATTCACAAATCGCGAAATGTCATCCTCCGAGATCGAGGCCACGGCTTGCAGCCTTGACGACTGCATTTTGTTCTTGATGCCCAGTTCCTGGAGTTGTGATCTTGGCAAGGAGTTGGCTCCTCGGTGATTACCGCCGCGTTTGACAAGTTGCTTTAAGATCGTTCCGGCGCGATGTTCGCAGTGAAGCCTCACGATGGCGAGGCAATTGAGCATGTCAAGGCCCAGTGCGTCGGACTTGAGACGCTGCCGGATGGCTTCTGCTTGATCGCGGAGTTTTAGGAGTTGGGCAACATCGTTGCAATGCGGCAGAGCGCAGCGGGTATCTTCCAAAATTGATAGCGCGTCAGACGCGGTCAGCGCGGCTGTCAGGGCTGTGGAATGCAGCGGGTCGGCACGATGGATTGGCTTGCTCATGGTATGCGTTGGCAAAAACAATTTGCCCCCCAAATACTCAATTGCGGTTCACTCCCCAAAATGGGTGCGCTTGTGAGAGGCGGTTGTCAATTTGGCACGGAGGGATCAGAATAGAATGCATCGGCTACATCGAACCCCCATTAGTGAGTATGAATGGCAAAGTTACAAACGAAATCCCGTGCGATCCGGCTAGCGCATCAACGATTAGCAAAGACCAAGAACCTTTCAGAAATCAAACGAATACGGGCCAAGGCAAGCGCGCTGCGGCTAGAAGCAAAGGCCGAAGCGGACCTAAAGACCGTGCGATTGGCGGTAGAACTGCGATTATGTGCTGAAAGGAAGCTGGGCGAAGTCCTCGGTGCAATGGTGCGTCAGGGGGGAGATCGTAAGTCCGCTGCGTTTGGCGAATCGGCCCAGCCAAGTCTGGATAGTCTTGGGGTCTCGCGCGTGGAATCGTCACGCTGGCAGCGTCAAGCGTCTGTTCCTGAACGGCGATTTCGACAATACTTGCGAGCGGCAGCGAAGGAAGGGATCGAGCCGACTGCCATTGAGTTGATCCGACTTGCCGAGCCGGGCCAAGAAAGAAGTGAAGAGGGTCCGTCCGTCGAACTCAAAAAAACGCTGCGATCGCTCGCCCGCCGCGGCAGGAGCTTCGCATGCATTCTTGTCGCTCCTCGCGACGAGGCTTGCTCGTCCCGCCAGCTCCGCGACTTGGCGAAACTCCCCCTGGCATCAATCTCAGCACCTAAGGCGCATCTCCATCTGTGGATTGTTCCCGAAGCCTTGGCGGATGGCCTTCATCTGCTGGAATGCTGGGGCCTTCGTTTTGCCACGTCCTTGGCCTGCGCCGCAGAACCAGCCGAGAGTGGCGACTACTGGCGGCGTGCGCATCGGAACTTGCTCTTAGGTGTGAGAGGGAAGCTGCCGTTTCGCGACAATCGCATCCAAAGCACGGTTGCCGGCCGGGCGATCGACCCGGATCGACTCAGGACGATGTTGGAGCGCTTCAGCCCTGGCCCGCGCATAGATATATTCGGTGTCAAACCAGCGTCAGGCTGGACGTTGATTGCCCGGCAGCGCTCTGGATCGATGACGGTTCGGTGAGCCATTCGCTAGTTTACTGCCGCGATAACTCGTCTCGAACTGAGCAGTTTGCCTCTCCCGCTACTGCGCAGAAGATTCATTTCAGGCGTCTCTCCTATAGGTTGACCGACAGGGTATCGAATTTGCTTTTGGCACCCGTGTGCTCATCGACCTGAAAGAAATCCAGCTCAATGCGATTTGAGGTGACTTTGACCATCGAATAGCCGTAGCCACGAAGTGACTTGTCGAAGCGAAGGTTGCCATTTCGCTTTCCAGAAGCGTGTCCGACTTTCGGCGAGAGGCCTCGACCACCCGTGCCGATCACTAAATACGGAATAGCCATTTCATTACCGCCGGACGATGTAAGGAATCGCGTATAGCGCTGGTAATCGTGCGAATGAGCAGCTAGCACCAAATCGGGCCAGATTCCGCTTTCTTTGCATGACTCGTCGATATCCGCCAACATTTCCTCGCTCGATCCGTGCGAGCCATCGCTAAACGGCGGATGATGCACTGCAATGATCAAAGCCTTACGCTTGCTTTCGCGTTCCGACTTGACGGCCTTTAAGACCTGGGTCAGCCAAGTCGTCTGTATGGTTCCATTTTCCCCAGGGATCTTGATATAACCCGGGTTTTCCGCCATATTCGAGTACAACCCCACAATGTCCACCATCGGCGCGTTCAGTCGCCAGTATACCCCGGTCTGGCTAACCATGTGACGCAGAACAGTCCCGGAAGTGATGACCGAGTTGCTTCCAGTTTGGCAAAAGTTTTTTTGGAACGCTTCCAAGGTCGTGGCCTGTCCAGTGGGCTTGCCGTTGTATTTGAAGATTTCACCGTCATGATTACCCGGAATGGCCAAGATCTTGCCAGGATAGGTTTTGTACGGCACATAAAACTGGGCGTGATAGCCTCGATCCGTATTGTCGTAGTAAATGACATCACCAAGATGGAGAAAAAACGCTGGACAGGCCGTCGGGGTTTCAATCGTATAGTCCCCGGTCATTGCCTTTGCGACTAATTCTAAAGCTGCGCCGTCTTCGTGACCGGTATCACCCACTGCGTGAAACTGAATGACGCCAGCACTCTCAATCTCGCCCGCTGCCTCGTCACCGATGACGTTGGCGAGCATCATAGTCGAGTCGCCCTTGGCGGGTGGAATCGGTTGCAGCTTCCCTTTGATATGGTCGGTCATCCGGTGCTCGCCTGGAGGCAAGTGCCGTTTGGTGAAAAACGGATGCGCAAAGCGCCCTACGCTATCCGTGTCTCTTCGATCTGGCTTCGTATCGCTCATTTCATGTACTCCAAATGGTGAGGTAGCCGTCGAGTTGAGCTGTGGCGAGTCTGTTTCGGCAAGTAAGTCGCCGATCGCTTAAGTCAACATCAACATCGTTTTGCCAGTGTGGCCTGGATAGCATACGCGGAGCCGAATCGTATACTTACGGCCGCTAAACAGCCGGCGTTCAATCGCCGCATTGCGTTCTTCTCCACTGTCATCGTCGCCCGACAATAAGCGAGGCGTCCCGTCGACATCCTCAAATAAGACAAGCACCGTGTCGGTAGCACCTTTTGTTTCAATCCGGTACTTGCGGGATTCCGTTGGTTGAATGTCGTAGTCGATTTGTTGGCCGGTCTCGAGTCCGACCGTAACAGGCTGAAATGCTTGAAGCGTCGGCGCTGCTGCCGCCATCGGCGGATACCACTTCAATGCCCAATCCTTGTCAGCCTTTGACAGCACTCCTGGTGGCGTAATGCCCGTGACGTCATAAGGATGCGGCGAGATAATGAGCCCAGGTTCGAATTCGTATTCCATAATCGAGTCGGGGTCCCAGACCGACCCTTGAACCTGCTGCGGAGAAAGTTTCTCCAATATGTTATGAAAGGTGGTAGCGCGATCCCAACGATTCGGTGGCTGGGCTAGCGATGCGTAAACCGCGTCTTCATTCCACTTGATTCCGGCAAATGGATTCTGGTGCTCATGCTCCATACCGAGAACATGGCCGAGTTCGTGCAATGCGGTTCCGCGGCCGTAAGGCGATGTTAGGTCCCAGCCATATACGGTAGTCGGCTGACTCACCGGCACGTCCAACACCTCCCTTCCGACCGAAGACGCCGAACTGCCGTCGGCAGTCGAGTAGCCGATTCGTATTTCCGCTTCGTTGAGTTGGTTCACTTCCTTGAACTCTAAACCGATTCCGACCGCCTTCCAGGTTGCAAATGCTCCCCGAACCGCATCCGCTTGAACCTTCGGCACGGCGAAATGCCCTGCCGCAAAGAAACTGAAATGCAGCACTGTTCCGTTGACCCACTTTGAGCGCGTGGCGATAATTGCAGCGGCACGCCGAGGATCGGCAACTACAGCCGGTTGAAGTTGAGGGATCGTTCGAGGCAGATTCCGGCAGAATGGTTTGGTGGCCGTGCCGACCAAAGCTTCTTTCTTCGTCACAACGGCCTTCTTTGATTGACCCGACTTAGCGCGCGCCATAACTTTTCTCCGACTTGAGATTATCTTGGATATAGCTGCCACTTTCGACCAGTATGCGGAGCCGATGCCGCGATGTGAAGAGGCGTTCCAAGATAGGCCGGTGGCTTAGATCACGAATCCATCAAGAAAACCGGCGTGGATAGTTTACGGCGTTTTTTGCCGCGCCGCGCACATTGTCCAAAGCACCATCATGTTACTTTGAACAGTCACACTACTCGCGCATACAAGGGATTGTAATGCCGTTTAGCGAATATGGCTTAATTGCCATGACTTAGCCGTATTATCGTGTCGATCCACAACGGTTTCGGGCGTATAGCGGTGCCAGCCGAGGCGTTGGCCGAAAACTGATCGCCAGTACGGGCTTGCTTGATAAGTGACTGGTTGCCGGTTTGAGATTAGAACGGTCCACTCGGAACGCGATTCGTCACGTCGGCATAGAGATCCTTCCCAGATTCCGTCAATTGGTATATCGATTGAGCGGGATAGGTATGTCCCCGTAATACACCGACGGACTTGACCAAGCCAAGCGATTCAAGCTCACGCAATGCTTCATCAACATCCGTTGGGGAAAGGTCGAGCAAGTTCCGGCTTGACCGAAGTGCTTCTGTAATACCCCCTGGGCCGAATGGCACTTGAACTTTCCTAACGCTTTGGCTCGTCTCGACTTGTGTAAAGGCGACGAGGCTTTTGCAAGAGGAGGACGAGGCTTTTGCAAGAGGAGATAGTGTTTGGGGCGACGTTTTATTCGCCGTGGCTCGAAACGATCCGGCCGATCGCCGACGATATGCACTGCCACCGCCGTCAACAAAGCCTCGCACCAAGACTCGGGCGCGGCAGCCTGGAGTAGTGGAAGAAATTGGCTGAGCGTTTGCAGCGTTCCCTTGAAGCTGATTTCCCAGGGACACGCGCCGGACTTTTCGGCTGCCGCCGCCATCACACCGCGATTGAGATTATAACCGACCAAATGCATGTAAAACTCGTTACGAACACGTTTCGGAGTCTTGCACCGCAAATGGTCCATTTGCAATACGACCTTGATGCTTCTGAAGTGAAGCTCCGCCTGCCAGCGACGCCGGTACAACGAGGCAATCTCCTCGGCCGAGTACCGCTGCGCGTCCAGCAGCGTGGTCACCACCAGCAGCGACTTCGTGCGCATGCCCGGCTGAGAGACGCGAACGCGGACCTCTCGCAGCGTCAGCGTGTCGGGCAACCTGAGGTATTGTTCCTCCGTCATCCAAGACGGTCGTGCCGGCCGGACCCACATTACCAGATGATCTTCTTTGCCCAGTCGCTTGCCGGTGCGAAAGTCCGTGGGCCGAAGTTGATGCTTGCGAATCACCACATCGGCACCCCGTTGCCGCAGCAGCGCGATGTCGAACCAACCGCTGAAATAACGGTCCGCCAGCACCACCTCGCCCTCGCTCCGCGTCGGGTAGAGTTCCCGAAACAAACTGTTCTCGCCCGTCTGCTTCCCCTGATACTTGCCGATCGCCGCCTCCAATACGGTGCCCGCCGAGAACGAGAAGACGACCAGGATTCGCGCCAAAGGAAAGCCGCAGCCGGGTCACTGAGATTTCTGTTGGGATAGGCCGCCTGATTGGCCGGCGTGTCGGGCATGGTAACGGTCGAGCCGTCCGCCACGCGAACCTTTCGCCCCTGCCAAAGCCAAGTTTCCGGCACATCGTTCTCGATCTGCTTGCCCGTATCGCGCACCCGTTCGTGAAGGGCTTCTTCGGGCAGATCGTTGCGTGCCGTGCAATAGGCGCCCGTCTCGGCCGAGCAAGGCTTCTGCCCGCGTGCGACGCGCCAGGCGATGAGCCGCGCCGCCGCGTCGCGAGAGGAATGATCGGGGCTGAGGCACTGCGAGAGAAAAACCCAAACGATCACTGTGGGCGTGTAAATCCAACCTTGCCAAAGCCATCTTGCGGAACCAAAGGCATTTACGATACGATCTTCGCTGAGCAATGCGGCGAAGTATAAATCGCCGTGACGACGAGCAGCCGCTACTGCGGCGCGAAACGAGTGAACCATTCTTGGCCTCCTTGCCATTTTGGATTTGGTCTTTCACAACCCCCTTATGACAAGAGAGGCCTTTTATGTCCATATCGTCTTTTACCGCGTAACCACTTACGAAAGTTCAAGTGCCATTCAGCTCGGCGCTGTTTTTGCGAATGGCCTCCGTCGAGTCCCAACCGCGCTGCCATTCGGCAGTGTTTTTGAGCCAGTCGGCATTGAAAACCCTTGAACGCTTCGATTGCTAGTATTACCAACAAGAAGTACCCGCCCCTTGATTCACTCGCTTGATCGGATTTGCTTTTGTTTCGTCGTCCGACGAGCACAGTTTGAACATGTTGCGGGAGCCCTCGCGCCAATTCATCTTCACTTCCCTTTGGAGTCCGGGATCCATTCGAGCAGCAGCACGATGCCAATAGCCGTCGGCGCCAAGAATAGGACATAATAGGACGCCAGTTGTAACTCGTTGGCGTTGACCGACTCCGGCGTGAAGAACGAATCGACACTACGGTGAGGATTGCCGTCGATGTAGCGGTCGAGGCTCACATCAAGCTTTTTGAGCGATTCGGCCGTCTCCTGCGTCGGAGTTCCGATCACGAAAAACCCACCCCGTACCGGAAGATGAATCGTCCTGGCGGGAAGGGCTAGCCAATACGAAAACCCGCCGTACAGAACCCCAAAACCGACGAGCAATATGGCGACTATCGTAACCACGATTCGGGCGCGCTGTTGGGGCTTCAGTACCGCGACAAGCGCCCAGGCGATCACAATGGCAACCGCGACAATGATTCGGGGCCAAACGTTGACCGGTTGCGGGACAGGCATCGGCGCGAAGATGCCCAATACTAATGTCACCAATTGACCGATCCGCTTAACAAGCCCACCCATTGCTCAACGCCTCAATACTTCCCATTTCTCGGGTACAATTCCGACAAGTCATGGTGCGTCAACGTCGAAGTGCGAAGGTCCGCCGCTGTGCGATAAAGACAGGGGTTCGCGTTTCCCCATCTTACCGGTGGCGTCGTGCGCCCAGATCCACCAGATGCCGGGCGGTATATCGTCGCTACTTGGGCTACTGATCGGGCCGAACCGATTCCAGTTCGACTCCCGATCGTCGTAGCGGGGCGCGTACCATATGTAAAGCCCCTTGATTTCAACGTCGGTGCCCGGCTTGATAGTTCTTACTGCCACGGAGATCAAGTCCTTACCGTTTGCTTTCAGAAAGTCAGCCTTGATCTGCAGGTCCTGCGAAGCCCCAACTGTCCGTTCGACCATCGGCTTGGAGAACTTCTTGTCCTGCGACGCCTTTCCCAGGTCGTGGAATACATCGTAATCGGCCTGCATTGCCACGAGGAACGGCCGCGAAAGCGTATAGTTAGACGAAAAAATGGTCGCCACGCTTTCTTTCGCCTGCGACACCGACGCTTGAAAACGTTTTGCTTCATCGGCCGATGCAGACCAGGTGAAAAAATCTTGCTTGTGGCCAACATCGGAGGCGATATCAAAGGCTGTAGAAAACCCTCTTTGAAGCTCCTCGCGGCTCATCGCTCGCCGTTCCTGAACCACCGCACCCCGCTCCTGCCCTTGCGCGAATCGAAACAAAGAGGATGCTGCTACAAAACCAAGAACCCAACCAACAATAGCATATCGGCCACGATAGGTTTCATTGACCATAGAGGCCCTCCGCATGAAAAGACTCCGAGTTCCGAACGACAGTCTCATTTTATAGAGGCGATGCGCGCCACGTCAATCCCCTCACTTTTCGACACTCAGTTTACTGACAACAATTTGATAACGTGCCAGGCATGACAATTCACTCGTCACCGAGAGCATCTGAGAAAACCTGGAAGTTATTGCGATCGACTCCGCACGAACGGCCGCTCAGAAGTGAGCATCGTAACGTCATGTTACCTAGTTGTTACGGTTGTCCCGCCGACCATCACAAGCATGGCTTCCGCTTCTACCATCCATCAAGGTAACATCGTATTACTCTGTTGACTGTGGTTGTGGTTTCTGACAATCGCGGCGTGCTTGCATTGCCGCTGCAAAACGATAGCGCCAAACGACTCATTCTGTCGTCATTTGACCACGACTTGCAAGCTGTCGATAGGAGTATACGGGTATCTTCGGGATTGTCGCCAATCTGTTGCAACAATTTGCGCACAACCTCTACCTTCACACAGGGTCACGGGAGATTTACGTCAGAATCGTAGGTCATATCGAAAGCAATCTCTTCACGAGTCGAATTGGAGCACTAAACGATTGGGGAATGGGCCCTCGTAGAGGATTTGCCCGGCTCGGCCGGATGCGCGGCGCAACCGGGGCAGGCGCAGTCGCGCCGCGAGCAGTTCCGGAATCTGCACTCTGTTAATGTGCGTCCCGAAGCAGGCATGCATGCCGTAACCAAAATGCAGATACTCGACGTTGCGGTTGGCGTCGAATTCTCGGGGATTGGTAAACACGGTCGGATCGAACATTGCCGAGAGCGTGCCGACAAAGACGGAACTGCCTGCCGAAACGGTCTTCGAGCGACTCTGGCCTTCGGCGACTTTTGTTTCTCTTGGACAATATCGCACCTGCAGGGGATGATGCGGATTAAAACGGACGGCTTCCCACGCATATCGTCCGACGGCCTCGACATCACCTGCAAGTGCGGCGTCGCGAGCGTCGGCAAAGGGCTTCGGCCAGCGCAGGAGTTGGTCGATGGCAAGAGTCACGAACGTGGCCGTTGTGTCGACAGCTCCGACGATGACGCCGCCCAGATTGCGCCTCACGGCGTTGTCGTCAAGCCAGGGATTGGCGTGACCCTGCAGGGCGAGCATCCGACCGAGAACGTCGCTCGCGCCATTGTGGCCGGAATCGCATCTGGCCAGATCACGACTCGCGCCGAATCTTGCCCGCTGAGTTTTGCGGAGCGCGATTTGCGCGTCCATGTAGCTACGCAATTCGGCACGGGCAAGCAGGGCGTCGCGCAGGACGCTGCTGTCCCCGGTCAGGTTGGCAAAGATGTAATGAAAGATGTCGCGCATCCAGCGCATCATCGTGGGATCGTTGGGACATGGCATTCCGAAATACTCGGCGACCAGGCGCACTGGCACAACGCGCGCGAATCCATTCACCACATCGATCCGACCGCGCGGTCGGGCGGCTTCGATTAGGCCGGCTGCGGCTTGCACAACAAACTGGCGAACCTTGTCCAGGTCCTCCCGCTGAATGACCTGATGGAGGAACGCGTTTTCGCGATCATATTCAGGAGAAGCATCCATCCCGAGAATGAACGGACCATCAATGGCATTGATCTTTGCCTCGTTGATCTCCCGAATGGTGAAATCGCGATCGCGCTTGAGCACTTCGACTACATCGTCGTAGCGCGTGATGATGGCGGATTTTCCAAGAATGCAGATTGGACAAAATCGCCGGAAAGCAGCAAAAACCGGTCGAAGCACACCGGGACTGACAATGAAATTGCCGAGCTTATCTTTCCAAGTACTTCCGGAAGCATGGACACCCTCAGCATTCAGGTCGGGAGTACGCCGCGGACGGTTCTCTTGATAGATCCGCAGCACGAACTGGCCGGCTGGCCGCGTTTGCCAGTGCTCGACGCTTGCGCGCATGGCGGAAGGCAATTCATCGAGAGTAGGGAGTGGGCCGGCATATTGCGTCGGCAACAACATCGGTGCAGCCAGTGCGGCCAGTGCAAGATCGGGAGCAGTAAACGAGTCGCCCATAAGAAACCGGCGGCCGTCCGAAAGGCGGGAATCCACCTGCGCCAGCGCCTTTTCGATCACCACTTCCTGGTCGGGAATCGTGTTCGGTTGCAGTGCCAGACTTTGCCGGACTTGCGAAGCCAGCAAGGGGTAAATGATCGAAAGGCAGATGCGTTCCCAGAAAGGTGCGCGGCCCGACCATGAGCAAATCGTTGGTGCCCGAAGAGGCAGCATGTAGGCGTATGCCCATGCGCGCACGGCAACACCAAACTTATCGAAGAAGAAATCGAACAAACCGCTGGCTTCGGCACGGGCTTTGTCATCCTTGGGATAGAGCTTAGCGCTTCGCGTGCAGCGGGAATCGTAGTAATCCACCGCTTCACGCGCGTTCAAGCAGCGAGGCCTCTCCTGTGTCGACGACTGGAACCACGCTACCACCACCATAGCGACGCGTCGCCAACACATGGAAGCCCGGTACGTGGCATTCTTCCACGTATGGAATCCCCCACCAGTCGAGCGCCATTGCGCGATTTCGCAATACGGACTGACTGGGATGGAGATTATTCGCGGATGGTAGATCGTGCTGTCGGTCAAAGTCTTACCTCGGTTTAGTGAGTCGCAACCGGTCTCTCTTGGGGCATCGCTGCTAGGTATCGCAACGCCCGAATACTTGGCAAAAAGAAATATGCGCCTCCTCGCACGGTCACGTAGCCGCCGAGGTCGTGAAGCTTGCGCCGTACGGGTTGAAGGGGGATGGTCATTGTCCCATCTTTTTTTCCGTCAGGAATGCCAAAAACCGGATCACTCTCATTGTAAAGCCCGCTGAACGACGTGCCGTTGATCCAGGTCTGCTGTACGAACTCGAATTGGCGTTCAATGTTGGCATTTACGGCAATGAACAACAAACCGCGCTGCCGCTTGTCGGAAAGGTCAAGGTTGTTCGCGATCCGCGGCCCATAAGATCGGCCGCGGCGGATCAAGCGGTGCCTCTTTGCAAGCTTGAGAGCTTCCTGCGGATCGTCGCCGAGCGTGTCGCGTGGATTTGCGCGGCGGACATGCGCTCCAAAGGGGCACCGAAAGCCATCCGGATCGATGCCCTGGTAAAGGAATTCGTTTTGTTCAAAGCGCTTCGGGTCATCATGGACGGGCGACGTCGCCATCGGTGCCCCGCTGATCCACCGTCCGATGAGTTTGGCGGCTAGCTTTTCACGCGAATAGGCTATGACGCTGTTCTGGCCAGCCAGGGCATGTTGGTCAATGTCCGTCCAAAACTCGGCGACATGCTGGTCGATCTGGCGTACGACCAAATAGCTTCCGTTGCGGCCCAGATCGGGAGCAACGGAACCATCGGGCATGGTAACGGGCGGCAGGAGATTGGTTGGGTCGGCGTCGGGTGGCAAATTCAGGGAGTCGGGCAACACGCCGTACTCGTTCCGGTAGCCAAGAAGAAACTCGCCGGCTTTGATGACATTGTGGGGAGAATAAAGGCCGTCAACCTCCGCGCTCGCATTCTTGTGGTGCGACGGCGGGCTACCCTCAATGACCGGTTGTGAAATGCCGTCGTGGAATCCGAAATGCTCCTTCTCGTCGTCCCATAGTCGCGCCTTAATCGTTGACACAAGCAAAAAAGCGTGCAACATCCGGGCCAGTTCGGAAGCGACTTCCTGATCGCAGGTTTCTTCATCCTTGGCAAACAGTAGCGCGATGAGGTCGATTCCATTATCCGCACCTCCCCACGACCAGTGGTTCGGCGCGCTGTTGCCGCGGTCGCCCAGGATACGCGAACGACTTTCAGATGACATGCCGTCGAGAAACGCAGTCGGAAACGAGTTAAGCCACTCCTGCTGGAACTCGAGCCCTTGTAGACCGCTCGCCGTGAACGCAATGTTGAAAACACATTCCTGCGATGAATCCATGGCACGGTCTGAAGTGGTGATACGGCTACACGCCGCCGCAAGCCACGTGCGGGCCGCGACCGGATCGCTAATTCGAAGCAAAAGTGCGGCGCTAAACGCGTGCTTGCCAAATCCGCGAAGCACGAGTCCCTGCACATCGTTCCACTCCACCGTTTGTGACTGGACTTGAGCCATGGCAATCGTCGCATCCTAGAAAAGCTTTAGCCACGCCATTTCGGAGTCTTTGTCCATCTCGGCGAACAGACCCTCGCGAATAGCGGCGTTGCTCGCGATGTTCTCGGCACTCAGGTCGGGATACGCGCTGTACCATACCAGCGAAGGAACTTGGCTTTTGCGTACAAGGGTCTTGAATAGGAGCTCGTCTCGTGCTCCGCCGTACACAAGCCACTGTGTCCTTGGAAAGCCGACCGAGTTGCTCCAGATCGCTGTCAGGCCGCTGCTCGCTCGGTCAATGAAGTCATCGAGGTAGTTTTCCCAGCTTCCGTCGTAGTTGCTCAGGAACAGTAGCTTCCTTCCCTTGTCGATAACTAGCCAGCGAGCAAAATGAATGGTACTGATTCCGGACAAGCTTCCATGGTTTGAGACGGTAACAGCAAGGAGTTGAATCAGTTTAAGGACCGTTTTGAGCACCAGCCAGCGAAAGAGCCCTGGCTTTACGTCGGCAACGCTTACCATGTGGTTCTGGATCACCATGTTTTCGTGCTGCACTATCGATTCGACGCTCGAATGATCCGGTTCAGCGGCTGCGACAGGATCGGTTATTTCGTGCCACCAGAGCACCAAAACGAACAACGCGACGAGCGCTACGGTCATGCCCAATATCAGAAGGTCGGGCCAAGGGCCGCACCAGCGCCACAATGCGAACGCAATGACGACCGCACTAATCAATGCTACCGGACCGGCCCACATTGCGACTTGTTTCGAGTAGCGGACGAAAAAGGGGCGCGGAGGAAAGGTCTTGGCCCATGCGAGTGACGGTTCTCCATTGATATAGAACTGAAGGCGATGCCGGACCTCTGTTGGTGACAGGCTGCAAATAGCCGCGTCGCCGATTTCGTCAAGTGTTGACTCCAATCTGGCACGTAGATCCCGCTCACGATTGATGCGGCTGACGGTAAAGCCCTGCCAGCCGACGTAGAAGCAATCGTAGCCCGCATCATCTCGCAGCAGGTAGTCCACGATTGCCGTGCCGCGATTCGTGCCGGGACCAGCATAGCCTTGACAGTGCAGATAAATCTGGTTTAACCCGGCCTCGGCCTTCTCTGCCAGATCTTTGAGGGATGACCCGATCGGGCCGTCTATATTGATTTCCAGCACCAAGCATGCTCCGCATGAGTCCGTCTCAATGATAAACCAGCTCATGAAATGGACGGTCGGCAACAGAGCGAAAGGTATCCACTTATTGCCTTTGATGTCGTTTCCGATCGATTGCAGCAATGCGGAAAGCGCGTCCACGTGGCCATCCAGAATTGGTTTGATGATCGTCGCCCCGGCTTGCATCTCTGTCCGGTCGGATCGCGGTGGTGCTGTTTTCCTGGAGCTAGTGCTCATTTGGCGAACTTTCGTGCGCGATCTCTCACCGGCTTCTTGACGTTCATGATCGAAGGTACTGCTAGCTCGCAGTATACCGAAGGAATTGTTGGGAAGAAAAGGGGCGAGTGGAAGGGAATCCACAAGTTGACGGGACGCTGCGTCGGGGGCTTTGTCGCTCGAGCCGTTCAGTCGGCCGAAAACACTCGCGAGTTTGTAGCCATTGCAGTTTTCGTGCGGCTCGCGGGCGTATCTACGCGGCGGCTTCTGCACTTGGTGACTAGCTTGCTATCTAAATCAAAGCAACTGCGTGTTACCTTGCGATCCCGGCTACGAGGGCGCCTCCTGGTGTCGGCAGCGCACTGGATTGTCGAGCCATTTGAGGATCATGGCTTTCTTGCCTTCGGAAAGGTCACGGGTAACGGGCATGTACATCGGGTCGGTCGCGGGTAAGCTGAAGACGTTTCGGATCAGAGTTTGCTTTGCAACCACGTCATTGAAGTCTGACAAATCAACGAATTGTGCCATCGCCGGGTACAGATTCGCGTATTGCTGGAAAATGGGCTTTACGTGCTGCGTCCATGTCGGATTCTCTGGCACATCGTACCTGGACCACACGAGGGCATTGAGCAACCTGCTCGCGTTGCTCACCGAGCCGACAGGCGGCGGTGAGTTGCCGACGGCATAACTAACGCCGTACACTTGCCCGTCAATGTACTGGCGTGGATTGCCAGGATCAGAAGCTTTGACAGCTACAGTGGCCGTCCCGTCCGATACAGTCGTAACAACCGCCGGGAAAGCGAAGGCGGACGTCGGCACACCGACAGCTTGCGGCCCAGGAATCGGTCCCTGGTTGGCTTGCCCCTGCATAAGCGAATGATCATAACGTCACCGCTGCGGCATGCAGGTTCACTCCATGAACCGCCGACCACAGTTCCAACGCGTGGCCATGCGTTCCACAATCGAAACATTGGTATCGTCCTAACCGCACGTTCACCGAAAACGAGCGACTCCGGGGATCCCGGGAACCATGCACCGGACAGGGGCCGCGCCACTGTTCCCCACGTCGATCCGTCGCCTCGAACTGCAACAGGTGCAGAACGTCCCGCATCGCAATCCGCTCGCGGAGCAACCGGAAGTCTATGCCGGGCATCGTGTCACCTCCTCTCCAGGCAACAGAGAAGCGTCTGTGTAAGATGTCAAGGGCTGAAAGTGAGAATACGGGTTCCTCATCTCTGTTCCACGGCCGGGTGTGGCATCCAGGGAGTACGAGTACGAACGATGGTGTTAAGGATGGTGAGGAGCTTTCGCATGCACGCGGTCATCACAACCTTGAAAGGTTTTCCGGCGCTATGCAAGCGCTGCGCAAAGTTGCGAATCGTTTCATTGCATCGTTTTGCGGTGAGAGCGGCCATGTAGAGTGCGGCGCGAAGGTGGCCTCGTCCGCCACGGATTCGGCGTTGCCCGCGATATCTGCCGCTGTCGTGGTTGAAGGGCGCCAAGCCGGAGAGCGACACGATTTCCTGTCGATTGAGGCGGCCAAGTTCGGGCAACTCGGCGACCAACGTCGCGCTGGTGGCGGCGCCGACGCCGGGAACGCTCTCAACCAGTTCGCGTTTGGCCCGCCAATCGTCGTCCGTTTGAATGAGCTGGGCAATGGCTTTGTCGAGCGCGGCAATCTGCTGGTCGAGGAGCTTGAGCACCTTCTCGATGCTGCGGCTGGCTGTTTTGTGGACGGCCTGCGGCCGGCGCATTTTTTCCATGCTGCGGAGGCCAATCAATTGTCGCCGCCGCGTCACGAGAGCATCAAGTTCTTGCTGCTTTTCGGGGGTTTTCTGCGTAGTGCGTGGCTTGACGTGTTGACCGAACAGGGCCAGCGTCTCGGCATCGATCTGATCGGTCTTGGCCAGTCGACCCAAGGCTTTGGCAAAGTCGCGAACCTGGCGGGGGTTGACGACGGCGACGGACCAGCCGCCGTCGATGAGTTCGGCGACGAGCCGCCGCTCAAAGCCGCCGGTCGCTTCGAGCACAACCAGCGATGCGGTGGGAGAACCCAACATCCCTTTCAGTCGCTCCGCGGCACCATCATCGACGCGAATCGTGAACGAACGACCTTCGGGAAGGAGATGCACATCCCAGGAGGATTTGGAAACGTCAATGCCGATGAAAACCGTTGCAGCATCAATGGCGGGAACGTCAATCATGGAAGGGACCCTATCTTGCGGATGCGAGCTGGCAGCCGGCGCACGGCGTCCGCTCTGGCGTCTGTTCGGGCTAATTCCAAGAGATCGACGACGATCCGGCTTCTCTACGGCGTCCTGTTCGGCGCCAAGAGGAATGCGATCTGTCGTCGACCGCGTCAAGGAACGCTGCGCAGCGCTCTTTGACGATACGCTCATTGAACACTTCCGGGTTTCTTCTGTAAACATACAAGAGGAACCGGTATTGGAACCAGCGGCTTCGGCCTCGCACGCCGCTAGAGCTGACAGCACAGTTCGCCTGGGCCGCCACAAACGGCCCTGTCGAGGATTACTGGCCGCCGCTGGCGTCTCCGAGTTGGCGGCTCTCCTGGTTACGCCGCGTCGCCGCGGCCGGTCAAACAATCGGCGAGCCCCTGTGACTCGTCGTTCTATTCCAGGAAAACCTAGCTTTGCCCCTCTTTCATAGAATCAAACCGATGGTTCATTGTGAGTCCACCTGGCGAGACTTGAGAGCCTCTACGAAAGCGGCGGCCTTCGCATTGCGTGACACCTTGAGGTTTGAAACCGCGGCACGCGTGCGGCTTGCTGCAAATCGTCCAGAGGCAAGAAACTGCGCTTGATTCGCCGGCGCCACTGAGTCGTGCCGCCGAAGCGCAAGGACCCAACTAAAGTCGGTCATTGCCGCCAGGTAGTGACACTGCATGCAACTGTTGCCGGTAACGGGGTTTCGTGGCAACTGGTCATAAGTCTCGATAACGGTATTCGCGACGCCGGCATTGGGGAACGGGATGCCGCAGTCGTCCGGATAGAGGCCGCCAACCTTGAACTTCGGGGGGTCGGTCGGCCATTGCGTTGCAATGAGTTCGTAGTTTTGCCAAACAGTTCCGGCGACAAGCTTCTGGAAAGCCGCATTCAGGCTAACCGTCGAGAACTTCGGGGGCGATGTGGGAATCGCATTAACGCGCGTCACCTGGACGCTCGACGGAGCAATTGCAAATGCGCCCTTGAAGAAGGGCGGCTCAACGTCAAAGCCGTTCGGGGTCGCGGGCTTAGGTGTCCCGTTATTATAGGATGGCATGACGCCACTGGGCGCGCTGACGTTGTCGACTTGCTCGAAGGTCGACCAGACCCATTCGGAGAAAGGGCTTGTCTTATGCCCGATGTGGAAGCCAACCAGTCCCATCTTCTGGTATGCCGCCTCCTTAGTTTGCGGATTCACCAATACAAGCGCGTTCACGACGTAGTATCGCCTCATGTCGTCCTCGGGGGTCATCAACTTCCACGCCGCTTTGACCTCCACTGCCCCAAGCTCGCTCGTCGTGCTCGTCGGGAAAGTGATCGTAAGTGACGAGCTGGGCGACAGGTACAGCCAGCTCGATTCTTGGCTATCCTGGCCTCGAATAAAGCGATACTCAGGCTCATTGATTCGGATCTCATACCGAGTGTAGTTCCTCTTCTGGTCAATGAGGGGAGCGGCAAACGACTGGTTGATATCCAGTCTCGTCGCGTCAAGAAATGTCTTGGGCGGCGTCGGCGCCGGGTTCGTGCAAGGTAACACTGCGTCAAACTTGGCCCAGGGCGTCGGACGGACGCTTCCTTGTTCGAAAAGCTCGTAGGCCTGCTTCCAGGAACCCCATACCACTTGGGGATACTCTCCGTCGGACCTCGATGCGAACGCAGCCTTGAAAGCGGTGGAATTATTCGGATCCTTAGGCACTCCGCGCTGGTTTTCGAGGGCCGGCCAATTTAAGGCGAGGAACTCCTGCCATGAAAACGTGTCGAACCATGGCCGCTCTTGTTCAGGCGTTAGACCATCGGGCGGTTGCGGAACGAGTCGCGGAAAATTCGAGCTCAAGACGGGCCCTGGAGGACCGTCCAAGTCAGTCGACGCTGCGGCGATAGCCACCGTCCGTGCGTCGGCACGCCTTGCCGGGATCTCTTGCGGGATGGCGGCACACGCCACGATGCAAATACTCAGCATACCAGCCACGATCTGACAGCGATTATCGAACCTTGGCATACTTCGGTCCTTTACAAGTTAGCCGGTTGAGTAAATTGGAGTTGGGACGCTAACGTCATGCCTGAAAGCCGCCTTTGATCCAATCGTCGAATAGCTGGATTTTCGTAGGACTCCACGGACCGCGCGGTGCCGGAGGCATCAGCTTAGGGTCGGCCTTCGCTCGTTTAATGCGATCGAGAATCAACGCGCTGTTGTCTTTCACGTCCTGGTAGTCGGACAGGTCGAAGCGAAAAGACATATGCTGGACGTCCTCATCCGAGAATAAGGGACGAATGTCCTTGGCAAAGGATGGTGCCTGACTCATGAGAATCTCCCTGAATGTTGGAGTCGTTGGAATAAGGGCTTAGTTTTACGGACGTTGCAAGAGGGTCCAAATCGTAGCATCTTACGGCAGATCGGCAGCCACAAGGAGCTTGCGATGAGCCAGTACAAAGTCGAATTTCGTACAAGCGGCGATGGTAGCCAGGTGTTCAGATGAGCATTCATCCACGTCTTGGCACACCATCAACGAGCCAGCGGGGCTCAATCGGGTAGCTTCCTGAAGGCTGTATGCCAACCATTGTGCCTCACGATCTTTCGCCGGGACATCCATCAATCATTTTATTGCCATTGAGTGTTCCTGCACTTGTGAATGCGTTTACCGGCGGTGAAGTGGTTTTCGGGCGGGCGAGAAACGGCCGATGACCGCGTCGTACATGTGCTCGCTGATCCTCGGTGGGGCTAGTCAATCCCTTGCCGTCTTCGGGTAGCGAACTGGAAGTAGCAGCGGCCCTCTGCGTCGCGGCGCTCTGGGTTCACCCACAACTGCGGGCCCAGACGGCGGCCCCGGAGGGAGTATTCCTGGCCCAAAGGAAGCCACCTGCATCTTTTGGGGAAAATCGGCGTCGTTGGGCACGCCATCACGCACTTCGACCACGCCCATATCGCCGAAGATCTCGACCATGCGGTTCATTTGCTGGGCCGTCGGCGCGGAGTCATCCAACGGATACTCGGCCCATTTCATTCGCCTGGAAAAAGCAGCGAGCCGTCGTGCACGCGGCTGAGTCAGATCAATGGCGATTAGGTAGTTTGCTTCGGTCAAGACATCGTTCGGAACTCGAGCCGGCCAAAATGCCGGAATGAACGAATCATAGTGGTAATCGTCAGCCGGATACCCAGCTCGGCAGAACCCGGTATCCGCCTGCCACGGCAGTCCCATCCATCGCGTCAGGCCGCCTGGCGCCTGCGCATGGATCGGCCCACTTGATGAAACGGCCACCTCCGGAGTAAGAATTGGCCCATAGTCCGGTTCGGGATCGTTGGCGGCTCGATGTCGAATGCGAAACGGAGCCTGATAAAGCGAAATGTGACGGATCGGCCAAGTAACCTCGCAGCCGGGATGAAACGCGTCTGCAAGGCAGAACTCGAGGGCCGCTCGATCTAGCATTGCCGGCCGATCGGCCATTTTCAGTCGGTCAAGCGGTGTCGGTTGCCTTTGCGTGGATTTCCAGTCCGCATCGAATTTTCCATCCGCCCACATTTGCAGAAAACGATATTGGGTGCCACTAACTGTCGCATTCTGCCGCGGAGTGGCCGCGGGCGGAACCTGCATTGCATCCCCATAGATCCAGGGCCACGGCAGTTGGTTGTTGTCGAGACCGTCAGGGTCGCGGAACGAGTGCAGGATTTGCAGACGTTGTTCTTTGTAGAGATCCACACCGTCCGCCGCTGGATCTCGCGCCAGCTTGGCCACGTATTCTGCGTTGGCAAAATCGTTGGGGCGGCCGTGGCCAAACTGCGCGGCAAAGCCGGTGTTGGTCCATTGAAGGTCGCTCAGGCGGCGCAGTAGCGGGTAGACGTGCTCGGTGAACGACACCCTCTCCGGGAACTGCATCCATCCAGATTTGATGTAGAGATCGTAGAGAAGATCATAGAGTGAGCGGACGCCGACGAGGTTGGGGCCGTAGTCCGGCGGAGCCGTGACGACCCATGCTGCCTCGACCGGGATTTGTCGTCCGTCGATAGACACGTCCGCGGTGACCGGTCCATCGGAAATATCGTCATACCATCCATCGGCGTTGATAAAAGTATCTGGATCAGTAAATATTGGGCTGCCGCTGGGAGACTCCGATTTGCCGTGCCCGCCGAGAAACAAAAGGCGGCCATCGTCATCGGTCCGGAGTTCGCCCAGATAAACATCCGTCTCTTGGAATTTGCCGCGGAATTCGTATTCGGCGCCTTGCTGATTCTTGCCACCAATGCACTTGAGTCCGCCATCAATGGCCAGTCCCTGCCGCTTCTCGCCGAAGACATCTGCGTTCCTTCGTGGCAGCTTGTGACCGTTTGCCTCTCTGACGTCAAGCGCCATATCCCACCGATACCAGGCGGCTTTACGATTCGCAACATGGACCGACCAGTGAATGTCGGCCCAGTCGGCGGTCAGCTCGCGGACCACATTGCCGGCGGTGTCATACCCGTAGATGCGAAATCGGGCCGCCTGTCGCTTCAGCGCCCCGCGGCCGTCGCGGTAGAATCCTTCCTTCTGCGGTTCTGGGTCAATTATCTCGGGGCCAATGAAATACTCGTCCTGGCTATTGCCGACTCGTGCGACACCGATCGCCGGGTGGATTTTGGCTTGCACGATCGTGCTTTCTTTGCCCGGAGGATACGGCACACCTGGCTTCCAGTCGCCGGGACGCGGCTTTACCGGCTCGGCGACCGGAGTCGCGTTGAAGTTTCTACGAACCTCCGCCGAGGCTTCGTATACAGCCTTTCGTGCAGCAGCAATCGATCCAATCGGCTCATGCTCGGCAAGTGCGTGCCATGTATTGAATGCCAAATTTTCGCCATACTCCGATTGATTTCGCGTATCAAGATCCTGCTTCGGCAGAATCAGTGTGGCGACTTGGATCGGAGGACTGGCCTCTTCGCTCCATCTAATGGTAGCCCGGTCGAGCGGCATCTCTTGATCATTTGTCTGGAACTGCACGAGAAAACGGAATCGGGCATCTCCTGTTTTCAAACGGGCATGAAGGTCCGCACGGAGATAGAATGGATCATTGTAATCGGGAGGCGCTCCAGTGGGCACCAATTCCGGTTCGAGTTTGTATTTTACGTAGCGCACAGCGCCGAAGCGGAACGGCAATACACTCCAGTAGTGGGTATTCAGAACCGTGTCGACCTTTTTCTTCATATCGTCGATCACCTTACTGGTAATCGGATGGGACTTCACATACGCATCAAACTCGCCGTTGAGCGATTGATAGGTGAATTCACACATGTCCTTTGCGGTGTCCACGAAGAATACATCGTGGTTTTGAAAAATGAAATCGTGGGTAATGGCATTTTGTTCGGGCTCAAGCAGTTTCGTGCCCTCGACGCCGAAAAGCTTGATTCCGATTCCAACGGTGCCGAGGAAATCCGGTGTTCCCGGTTGCACGTCGCTGGAAAAGCGTACCCAAACAGGATATTCGCATCCCTGGGCAAAGACACCGAGACGAAGATCCTCACTCAGATCGGGCGGCACAACGAAGACGCCGTGCGCAACACCATGCAATTGCAGAAAGACCGGACGCGTGGCCGGGTCGCGCCCCGCGGCCAGATCGCCGCCTTGGGCAACGTCCACAAAGAGCTCCCTCAGTCCCTCGATCGGGTCTATGTGGCACTTGCAGGGGGGCAATGTCCTCTTTGCCCCACGATTAGGTAAATGGTGACTCATGAGATGACCTTCGTGTCAAGAAAAGTTCCGATATGCTCAGACGACGTTGCCAGAAGCGTGACTCTGACCATCGAGATTCACCGCCGTAATAACGAGCAAGCGCGCGGCGATAGCCCCCGAATTGAACGGCGACCGAATCGCCGTATTCCTGCAAAGCGTTTTGGTTCCCCTCGCTCATGTCCAAGATCGCATTCGCGGGCGCATACCGCTGTCCAGGGCCTTGGTAATCCCCTGACCGGACAGCGGATCCCAAGCCATCGCCGCATCGCCCACGGCCGCCCAGTTGGGGCCCGCAACTCGATCCATTAGGTAGCTCGACGCCGGGACGACACGAAAACCGCTGGCTTTCAATTTGTCAGACAGACGCAAATGAGTGTGAACGGTGTGACGGAGCCGACACTGCATGGCATCGCTGTTCCTGGAGCATGGCGGCAATAAGTCTGCGTCCGTCATATACGCAACGCTCATGCGGCTGTTCGGCAGAACTGCGGAGTACCACCAGCCGTTCTCCTCAGCTTCGAGCCACATCCGAAGATCCACTGTCCATTCCTCTGGCAAGGAGAACTCGGCCACAAACCCGGCAAGCCGGTCGGTTCCCAGGGGACGCGAACCGAGGCGGCGCGACACCAAACGGGTTCGACCCGTTGCGTCGATCAAGAAGTCTGCATGTAACCTTAGCATGGACTGCTCGGTCTCGGCTTCGATATACCACCCGTTGTCATAAGCTGGTGAAAAGGAAATTGCGCGCACTCCGCAGTGAAGCGTCGCTCCGGCAGCACAAGCCAGTCCGGCCAGCGATTCATCGAATCTTCGCCGATCGAGGTGCCAGCCCTTGCCATATGGATGGAATATGAAGTCGTTTTCGTATGGCTGCGGGTTTCCCCAAACGGAGACAATTCCGGGGGAAGGTAAATACGAGTCGAATGTGTCCCAGACCCCAAGACGATGAAGCCGTGGGATCGCCCCGGGTGGTAATACTTCACCGACTCGTTGGGTTTCGTATTGCGATCGTTCGAGGATCGCGACTTCCTGGCCGGCTAGTGCAAGCTGAATGGCTGCAGCGCAGCCGGCTGGTCCACCCCCGAGAATGACCGTGAAAACTCTCATGTTTGCTTTCCGGCGCATCACATCGCGCGTTCGATTTCGTGCTAAGTACCTGCTGGACCGGTCTGTCGCACGATGCCCAAGAGGTGCCATCGCTTAAGCTTTTGCCAATCCTCGACTGACCCGATGGTCGTTTAATTCTAAAGACAAGTTCGAACCGCAAAGGATTTCATTTTAGACGCGAACGCTTGAACGTCGCCTAGCAGTGTAACTAGGATCGCATTTTCGTCAAGCAGGACTGGCGAAACTCGGTCGAAAGATCATGGTCGAGAAGTAGTCACGTTAGCTGCTAGCATGGGGATAATGCTGTCAACTTGTATGTGCTCTGAGTACGCCAAGTAGCTGACAGGCACTGGCAGCAGTATAAAAAGTCACTCAAGATAACGTCATGTTACCTTGATGTCCGTCGATCCGTCACGCAGTCCAGACGACGATCGTAAGTCGTTGACTTCCTCGGAGTTGAAACGTCGCACTAAAGTCCGTGTTTTGCAGAAAACTCGTTTTTCCGGCACAGTCGGTGGCACGATGAGCACGCCGGGCCATAGCTGAACTCGCGAGCCCCGTTTCCTGGGTGTGGGAATCGAAACCACAGATGACGTCACTACATTACGCATTGCTCTGATGTACGGCATTCAGAGGAGGACGAGTAGCCACCGTTTCTTACAGAAAACTCGCGAGCTGGGGCGAAGCGCCCGCCGATTGACGCCAACAGCGAACCGAATAGAATGTGTGGCAGAGTCTCGTTATCGATTACTGATTCATCCCCTCGGCATTTGAAGCCAAGCTTGCAAAGGGCATTGACCATGCCGAATAACCGCCAGAATGTTTGGGAATTGGGTGATCCTTGGGCGAGCCCGATTCTGTGGTACGCGCGGGGCGTCGCCGCGATGAAAGCGCGGCCGCTTGCCGCGCCGACAAGCTGGCGTTTCTACGCTGCCATCCACGGTTTCGACCCAGTTCGCTGGCAACAAGTCAGCTATTTTAATCCGGGAGAGCCGATGCCAAGCCAAGACTTGCATGATACGTATTGGAAGCAGTGCCAGCACGGGACATGGTATTTCCTGCCCTGGCACCGCGGGTATGTCCTGGCCTTTGAGAAGGTCATTCGCGCCGAAGTAGTCAATCTGCAAGGCCCGTCCGACTGGACAATCCCCTATTGGAATTATTTCAAGCAGGACCAAGCGGCGCTGCCGCCGGCCTTCGCGTCACCGGACTGGCCGGATGGACAAGGCAATAATCCGCTCTTCGTTCCCCAGCGTTATGGACCTAATAGCGATGGCAATGTGTTTGTGCCGCTTGACCAGGTGAACCTCAACGCGATGACCGATCCTGATTTCACGGGCGTGGCGAGCGGCGGAAGTACGGGATTTGGCGGCATTGATACGGGATTCTCGCACGGCGGGCAGGTGCATGGCGGTATCGAAACGCAGCCGCACGACTGGGTACACGGCCTCGTCGGCGGCGAAAATACTGCAAACTCACCTCTTCCCGGACTGATGTCCGTTCCCGATATTGCTGCGCTCGATCCTGTTTTCTGGCTGCACCATGCCAATATTGACCGGCTCTGGGAGGTCTGGCGTCACAATCCGCCGTCAGACACCGACCCGACCGACGCGAACTGGCTGGGTGGTCCCGCTAACATCGGTGAGCGCGTTTTGCGCTGCCGATGCCGGACGGGAGCAAGTACACCTATACTCCGGCCGACATGGTAGACTTAACCACTCTCGGCTATTCCTACGACGATTTGTCGCCTGCGGTGCCGACGCCGAGTCCGTTGTCACGACTCTTGGCGTTGGGACGCAGACCCGAGACAATGAAGGACAGGGGAGGCGTCGTCGTGGAAACCGGCAAAAACGTCGAATTAGTGGGCGCAAGCAAGGAGGCTGTACCGATAGAGGGCGCGGACATCGCCGCTTCCGTGCAACTCGACCACCTGGCGCACCGTAAGCTCACCGCGAGTCTCAATATGGATGTCGCGAAACCGCAGCCGGATCGGGTGTTCCTTAACTTGGAAAACGTTCGCGGGCTTTCCGATGCCACCGCGTTCAATGTCTATGTCGGAGTGCCCAAAGGCGCGAATCCGGCCGATCATCCCGAATTGCTGGCCGGAAGCATCGCCTTGTTCGGCGTGCGTAAGGCCAGCAATCCCGATGATGAGCATGGCGGCCAGGGCCTAACCTTCGTCCTGGAAATCACGAAACTGGCCGACCGGCTTCACCTGGATAAAGCCCTCGACGTGGATGCTATGCACCTGCGCATCGTTCCGATACGGCCGGTGTCGAAGGACGCCCGGGTGAGCATCGGGCGAATCAGCATCTACCGGCAGGGTCACTGAAACGAGACTTGGCTATGACTCCCGCCGCACGAGAACGCTGGAGCGTCCAGCTACCGACGTATTTACTAACCCTTTTCGCATGGCTCGTGCTTGTCTTTATTGCTCGTACCAAACTCATCGGCGACACCTGCTGCACTCCAAGTAATGCGACCTTGGCCTATTGGCACGATCGAATAGCATGGAGTTCACTTGCGTCGCTGTCAGTTGGTTGGGTTCTGATGCTGGTCGCCATGATGGGGCCGATGCTGGCCGTGCCGGTTCGCCACGTACTCGATCGCAGCTTTGCGCGGCGGCGCTCCGCGCGGTCATGCTGTTCCTGGCGGCCTATGTTGCCGTTTGGATGGTTGCCGGTATGCTGTTCCTTGCACTCGGGCTGGCCATTCCGCAGAACGTTTTACAGTCGCCGGTGTTCGTTGCCGCAGTAGTCGGCGTCGCGTTCATCTGGGAATGCTCGCCTTTCAAACAGCGCTGTCTCAACCGGGGGCATGCTCATACCGCGCTTGCTGCATTCGGCGTGGCGGCCGAACTGGACTCGCTACGATTTGGGTTGAATCACGGAATCTGGTGCGTCGGCTCTTGCTGGGCGTTGATGCTGGTGCCGGAGATGTTTCCGAGTTCGCATTTGGAAGTGATGGCGCTGGTAACGCTGTGGCTTCTCGCCATACGCCTAGAGCGGCCACGTCTGCCAGGGTGGCGTTTGCGATCGCCGGCAAGAGCAGTGCGTATCGTTATCGCACGGTTAGCCAGGTTGCGCAAGCCCAATCCGGAACTTTGCAGAACAGTGTCTGCGCGATAGACAGACCACTCTTGGAAATCCGAGGTTGCTGCTCGGCAGGCGCATTGGCAAGCCGAGCGTCTTGTGAGCTCGCCCGAAAGGCGCTTGGCAGATCGTCTATTGACAACGACAGGAACTGCCGATTTCTCTGGTCGCTGTTGCCGACCACGTTCCGGCAGTCGGCGACTAACGAGTTGACGAGTGATTCGCACTTTCTGCGTTTCGCTCTCTGCGGCCGGTTCCTCCACGGCCTGCAGAGCATTACCTTGTCCGATTTAGGAGAATGCCGTTGATCGGACAGGCTGCGGGAATCGAATCCACGAATAATCAAGCTGCAACGGCTGTCGGGAACTGCATTTATTGCACTTGCTCTTGCAGTTGCGCTGCACTACCGGCGCGCTGATTGTCGCAGCTTGGCGTTGCCTGACCTTGCTATCCAACTCGGCATTCTCATCGCATAGAATCGCTGCAGATCGTTCACAACTATAAGTTTGCAGTTGTCGCTCAGTGGGTAGCTAGCTCGCCAGCCAATAGCACGATCAACGTAGCAAATAACTTGCACCCGCGAGTAAGCTTCCGACCAACGCGAGTACAAGGCTCCAACCAAACCACCAGAACTTCGAATCGCATATTGTTGCCAAGTCATGCAGATGTCCGGCTACCTGCTGTGTCAGCACTTCCGATGACTCGTTCCTAAGAGCTTCGAGGAAGGTCTGCCGATTCTTATGCGCGAGGACACTCTTCCAGAATATGAAGCCGGTCTCTTGTTTTGTTTGCAGGCGGGGGGCTACCACTACAAATGCGAAGCCGAATGCGCCGAGCAAACAAATAAATCCGGAAAGTCCGGTCCAGCCTATGACTGACTTTCCAAACAAATCCTGGAGTTTTGCATTTAGTAGCAAGCCAATCACAGTTGATGTCCAGGCGATTACGATTCCCGCCTTTGTGTCGGCAAAGCGTATGTTTTCGCTAAGGTAGGCATGAACCTTCCAGTAGAACTCGCTCTTGGCTTGATCTTCATTGAAAGGCGTCATGTATTATCACCGGTAGAGCTTGAGGCAATTGGCAATCTGGTGAACAAGACCGCTGCCGATTGCCCGCATCAATATGTTGCAGATTTGGTTTATCGCGGCAGTCAAATGTGCGGGCTGGCTGTTTTTAAAACGGCAGCCTGGCGGTCCGTCGAGGTATCCGAGTGGGAAGCTCAACGCTTTCATTTCAATTCCGCTGGATGAAGGCAGTGCACCCACAACCCAATTCTGACACCGGAGTTGGCCCTTTGAACGGCAATCGCGCCACACCTCTGGGTGGCCTGCTGCCCATTTGGGCACTATCTTAACAAGTCTAGACGATCAGGCAAACCCTCGCGTCTGCCGTTTAGCAGGTCTTTCACGCCGTCGCTAGGTAACCAGAGGTCAAGGTCGCACAATGTTACTTTGAAAAATGACGCAGAGAGGTTGTCTAAATGCGTATCGTAATCGACGCACTGCGGCTGCCTGCCAGTCGGTTGCGTTCGCGGTTTGGTAACATTCATCATCCATCGTGTATCGTTTGCGAAAGTGCGTATGCCGCGCGAAGCTTAATAGGTAGGTTCCGTAACAGAACGGCCACTTGCCAGACTGCTTGCGTTTTTGTAGACTTAGTCTGGCGTGGATTGTCCGGCAACTTTAGATAGCAGTTTGCGATCGCCAAATGACTGTCTCCAATAGAGTTAGAAGAGTAACTCGGTGCTTTTGACGGCTTACTCAAGTTCTCCGTCGGCCACCGTGGTGCAAATTAAAGGAATGCCCCACAATGTCGCACGGTTTAACGAGTCCGGTAACTCGTCGAAGATCACATAATGATTCCTCCATATTCGTAGGGGTTTCCGGTGGGCATACCGAGAGTCGAGCCATAGCCGTCTGCGATTCGCATGTTGTCGGTCGCGCGTCGGCCGAATGCTTGAATTACCATGCCCACGAGTATCGCACTGTAGGTGAGACAGCAGAGAAACTATTGAACGGGTTAGCAAAGTCGATTTCTTGTACAAGATGGGCTCGGTATCAAATAAGTGACGCTCGTGAGCTTGCGCGATATATCAATCGCATCACGGTCGCCCTGCCAGGTGTGACTAGCCAATTGGATCACGACCTTGGCATGGCAACGCTCCTATCAGGACCAAAGGAGCGCCTTACAATTGTGGACGACACCTGGGCAGGGCTTGTCGCTGAGACGCTAGGATCAGTTGGAATGGCGGTGGTCGCTGGCACTGGTGCTTCAGTGTTTCTTGGGCTTGGGAATTTTCGACTTGGTAAAGAGCATAAGTTCGATGGCAACGGCCCGATCATCGGTGATTGGGGGAGTGGATTCCGGTTGGCGAACCGATACATTGAACAAGTTTTACGGTCTCAGGACCGCCGCGAAGCCGCACCGCTATTTGACACTTTGAAATGTAAGCTGAACGATATTTACCAATTTGGTCGGGGTGTGCAATCTGCCGAGGACATTCAAAACTGGTTCGATTCGCTTTGTCGAACAGAGCAATTCGATTGGAAGTCTCGCTTTGCAAAAATTGCTGCAGTGATTACTAGCGACGCCGATTCAGTTGCGCCAACGGAATTGGCAACTAGCTTGGTGCGGGCTTCCGCAGATGAGCTACTGGGAACAATTGGTATCGCATTTAAACACTTGGACTTACTTCATCAATATGAGAAGGCTCCTGACCCGAGGACACTCGACGTAATTTGCCGTGGTGGACAATTCCAGCATTCCAGGCTGTTTTTTAAGACTGTTCAAGATGGGGTCCAGGCGATGTGCAGAAGCAATACTGTTCGTATGGGCGGTCGGGGGCTGGAGTTCGGCGCACTTTTAATGGCTCTCGGCGACGGTCTCAATCCATGTTCCGCCGCCAAAGCACGGGAAATACTTTCGGACCTTGAGGACGTCGACGGCGTTGAGTAGAAGAAGTAGCCGAATTTGAGTTGTTTGCGGCTTCCTAGGCTTCGCGGAGGTAGTGCGAATGGTTAACACGATGGAAACTATACCAAGCGAAAAGACGCCCCAAAAGCCAGACTTTTCTCTTCGCACGTGGGAAGATCTATTAAGCTCACCACAACGTCTTCAGCTCTTGTTAATAATCGGAAGCGGCTATAACATTCGGTTCGAACACCTGAAGCACCGACTGCGAATGCTTCGGCAATTACGGCCATTTACGTATTTGATTGACTTTGACGTTCTCAGCCGGCTCATCTCAGTCGACGAAGATGACGACAGTGCCGATGCAAAGCTCGCCGGCTATCGAGTCTACTCTTGGTTTCACTTGGGAAGCCAATGCTACGGCCTCCCTTGGGGTGCATTCCAAGAACTGTTGCATTATCTTCGAAGACTTCGGCGTCTGGATACCATCGACTTTCGAAGACATCCTTGTGATTCGCTTCAAACTGTGCAAGTAATTGCCAATGCTCTTGATATTCAATTGGAAGAGGGAGCGACGCTGGAAGAAATAAGCGTGTCGATTGTCGAGGCGATGCACAATACTACGTTACGACTGGGTCGGCTGCGTGATTTTTTGCTGAACAGCAGATTTAGGGGAGTGTTCGCAGACTACGATGATTCCGTGGCAGAATCATTGAATGATTGGATCTCGTTATGCCCACGCGCACATTCTCGGCATCGCGACGATCGTGATCGACACGATTCCGAAAACCTGGCAATTGCGGTTAAGTCCATGTGTGGATCTGACAGTTTGGACGAACCAAATGGTCTTGTGTTAGTGACTACGACCGGATTCCTTCTTGATTTGTTTCAGCCGGCTTCCTTGTTAGAAGTGGATGACGAGCGCAGCGGTGCTGCTGAACGTGCCCCCAGACGAGGCGGAGCCTGTCTTTCGCGATTAGAGAAGAAGAAGTTGCTTACCCGGATTTTTTCCGCATGCGGTCACGATGAATCTCAGGCAACGCTGCCGTCAAGTTTTTTGCCAGTCATACACCCCCGTGATGCAACGAATGCCGAATTGCTTGGATTTTTCGACAATCCATCCAATGCAATTAGTAACATTCGCGAGAGGCAGACGGAACTACAAAGAATTACCGAGTATTGCGAGAACGTTTTGGATGCCCCGCCACGATCTGAAACGTCCGATGGCGTCTGGAGCGTTATAACCGAATCGCGAGGTAAGGTTCTGTCTTTATTGCAGGATTTTGGTAAGCGATTTGTGAATACATCGGAATTAACGAGTCTTTATCGCCTTGAAGACTACCGCTCTGCAGAGACAACGGCAATAAATCGGCTTGTCGTAGATGATGACAAACTGGTCTTTCCTACGCATGACAGTTCTCTCGACATAGCCTCGACCAAGTTCATGAAGATGATATCGGAAGTCGAATGGAGTATGACTGGGCTTCTCGACTACACCGGCGAAATTGAGGTTTATGATACAGTCCCGCCATTTGCGCGACTAAAAGTGTGTGAGAAAGAAACAGGAGGCGCCTCGTTGGTCAACATTGTAACCGGCGAGTGTTTTGCGGCAGAATCGGTCGGCGACGAAGGGTTGGTTGTCCTGCGATGGGCAACGTATTGTTGCCTTGATGAGTTTTACAACGCAGTTGAAAAGTATCTCGAAAGCATCGGCATTTTTTACAGCCTCGCCGGAACAGAATGTGTAGAAGTTTCGAGCACGGATCCGTGTTGGAAACGGGGCGTCGTCCTCTATACAGATGGGAGTTCGATTGGCTGCGCGTTTTCCATCCAGCCGGCGAGTAATCAGGCAGACGGGCGGCTTGATGAAATGATATCGCACGTCCTACGAGCCACTCGCGTAGGCCGTCAATTGCATGACGTCGAAGTCCCGGTAACGCCCATCGTAAAGACAATCCGAATCAACACGGATGCTGGAGACTTCGCATTCGATTTGGAAGCATTAGATCACGAAGTACATCGATTCTGTACGTTTTTATCGCACCGGATCATGTATGGCCCGTTAGCCACGCTAATTGGCATGCTTTCGACTCGTTTTATTCAGGGATCAAATCTCGGCCGAGTCATTAAGGAGACCATTGCCGACGCCCGATCGCAGTTTGCTTGTCGCCACACAGTCTTAGACGAGAATCACAACAGAGAACAGAATGTCTGCTAACAAGTACCCGTGTCGGTTCAACGAACTGAACTTGCCGGAAACCTGTGAAAACTTTGATCGACTGATCCAGAACCGGTCTTGTCCGCACATCAATAAGGCGGAAGAGTGTCTCGGCATACGGTTGTACTGTTGTATGGATTCTTGTTGTCAATCCTCCGATTGCGAGAAGTATCACGGGAATACGCTTCGCATGGCGGTAATGGCCAACGAGGATTGTCGCGACTTCAAGACTAGGGTGTTTAAGTTACGATATGTCTCCCCAGAAAGCAGACTGCTTGAGTTTAAAGGCGGCACTCCAGCCAAGGACGGTTCGCATGTGCTCGAAGAAGAATTCACGCGCGCCTATACGCCCTTGTACCCGAAACTTGATCCTGGGAAACCGTGGGGTGTTAATGTTGTCAAGAAGCAGCAGCCCCAAACTGAGCGCGTCAATGTAACTATTCATGCTCTTTTGTGGCGTGTGCGCGCCAGCAGGGCCGCCGGAAAGCGTTCAAGTTCCGCTGAGCGTGGTTGTTTTAGGGGAACCACCTTTAGCTCTTGAAAATGAACTCGAGCGCTCCCTGCCAGTCACAGCAAAGCAAACAATCGTTGTCGTAGATCTCGTCGGATTCAGTACTATCGCTGCTCAATTGGAGGAAGGACTAAGTGTCGAAACTGGTCCGCGACTTGAAAAACAAATTCAAGGCCTAATAGACGCCGGACTTCGAGCGATTGAAGCGAGTCGTGATACGACAGTAATTCAAACGGCGGGGGATAATGCGATACTTGTGTTAAACAAGCCCGACGATGCACATCGCTTTGCTCTGGCCGTGCATCGCGCAAGTCAGGCGCATAATATGTCTAAGACGCTTGCCATAGGGAAACGCGTCTTTGGTATAGGGATCGCCACCGGGGACATAGTTGCAACTCCTGCCGTAGGTGGCCGCTTTCAGTATTCCGGATTCACAATCATCCGTGCCGCACGACTTCAAGAGAAAGCAACGCCTGGGGAAACACTTTGCGATCCTGATACGCTAGCCGGCTATTCACCCGAATACAATGGACTGTATTCTCCTGCCAAGGCAATCCATGGCAAAGGCAATGAAAGGTTTGACGCACACAGCTGCGTGATGAACTCGAACGGCATAAGTGACACTGCGGACTTCAAGCGCCGCGAAGGTTGAGTCGCGAGTGAATTGTGCCTACGACTTCGAGTCAAAGTTTCTATAGAGCTTTGTTGGGCGATTCGTCGCAAGTATGCGCTGTGGCCGCAAAGAGTTACGATTACTAGCGCTCGGCATTCTGCGTTTTGACAATTCCTTGCACTACAGTACGATGCCGAATGTGAAATCACCTTCTCTTACTGAGGTCACGTGCCCAGAAAGCCTGCGCCCGTTCTTGGCGAGAAACTGCGGACCAGCGTGAACCAATTGAACAAAAAGCACGTTTTTGCCCACGCTGAAATGTCACAGAATCTTCACATTTCGTCTTCGCGAGGCATGATATGGTTAGGCTGTTCTCCATAGTTTAGGAGGTATTAAATTCAAGGAGGAATCATGCCGGATATCGATGAACAACTGATTAACGCAGCTAAGAGTTTCGACGTTCAGTTCGTGGAGGTTTTAATCAATCAAGGCGCCGATGTCCAAGCGTGGAATAGCCTTGCTTTGCGGGATGGTGCGGCGCTCGGAAACACCGAGTTTGTGAGGCTCCTGTTGGCATATCAAGCCGATGTTCACGCAGAAAACGATCAGGCGCTCCGTATGGCGGCTGAAAACGGACATACCGCAACCGTGAAGCTCTTATTAGAACAGGGCGCTGATATACATGCGGCAAATGACCAAGCAATCCGATTGGCTAATGAAAACGGACATTTGGCAACTGCACAAACTCTTCACGACTGGCTGGAGATCCACAGACGGCGATCGCGACATGACAAGCGGTCGACACTAGAAAGGAGGGGAAGGTAATACCTCTGAATCGTTCTCTCGTTTCGTGCAGATGACGCCAATGCACGTCCTGCAGCCTGACGCACTCCTATTCCAATATTCGTTCATGTCGTCACCGAAATGGTCGTACTTGTACTCAGTTTTGCTGCCGTCACGCTTTCGTCCGTCGAGGCATACGGTAACGCCAAACTCTCCTTCACTTGCGACTTTTTGACATGCCTAACAAATGCTGTTGCGGCAACGCAATTGCTCAAATTGACTTTGCTTGGAATCTTTTAACGCCGGATTGAAATCGCCAGTGTTGGTGCGAGATAGCCCGATGGACTCTAACCAAGTCCTAGCAAATATCTAGCTTCAGAACCGTTTTCAAAATCGGGATTTGCAATAGAATAGAGGGCGTTAGCTCGGATTTCGTTCATTCAATGTTTCTCTTCATTATAGGGGGTGTTCCGTGGAATTCTACGACCCTAAGCTTCGTGGCCTCGCGTTGCTTCTGAATGATTTAGACGACATGATCAATTGGCTCTCTGATCAGGCAATAGGCCATCATCAGGCGCCGTTTTTGCGCAACGTTGACGTCTGGCACATCCGGTCCATCGCAGACCACATCGATGAGAAATATGGGCCGTGGGTCATTAATACTGTAATAAGTGGTACGGCAATCGATCGCGGAGCCGATTTTGCTTTTGCGGCGGCTGCGCGAAATCCGCGATTAGCTCAAATCATGGTCCTAAAGCCATTCGTAAAGGACCTTGCAAAGCTTGGTTTTTCAATTGGATATCGAGGGAAGACCTTTGGTGACGCTTTAGTTGATCGAGGACTGTCGAAGTACGCTGGTCTGTATCTAAATGGATGGATTCCTGAAGCCAAAACTCTTATGGGGGCAACTGTTGCACATTCGCTTCGCAGCCATCATTCCTAATAAGTTGGATCCGAACTTGCCATTTGAGAGTCACCCTCGCTTAAACGCCGCGCCCCAAGGTCTGATCAGGCGCATGACGGGGGGCGCATAGCGTTCCGGTCGAAGTTGTCAAAAAATCGAATATACCGTTGACTCGACCGAACTCAATTGCTTTTCCAATGACGGCATATTCAAGAGGTCGAAATGACACATCCTGCGCGGTAATATTTCTCGTGAGATAAGTTGCTAGCTTTTCTTTCAGATCGTCATCTGTCTCAAGTTTATGGGAATAGGCAATAACGGCCCTCTTGAGTGTGGGAATGGCATGCCTAACCGCTGCCAGATGCCGATCGGCCTCGCGACCACAATAAAAACCTACGGCGCTAGTAGTTATCGCACCGCTGGCCGAAAGCCATTTGAATTTGCGCGGCATCCATTTGGCGAACGTGGAGACCGCAAGAATTGCACCCACTCCAATTCCAATTGCTCTGAACGGATTGCCATTCTTAATCGGACCGATATCTATTTGATCGGTAGCATCGGGTTGACGTTCAAACTCACGGCGCAGTAATGACGGCACTTCTTGCGTCCAATTGCGTGCTTGATCGATGGTAAGTAGTCTTGACTCTAATCCAGCATCCATCAAACAATTTTGCCTCATTTGCAACTAAAAGTACAGCGAAGTTTATATCATAAGTCAGGTACAGTGACCATGTTATGCCAATGGTCGGTTCCAAACTACGAGCGGGGCAGAGCGGGTTACCCAAGTGGTTGCGGGCACGCTCCCCGATGCAAATCAAGATGTAACCGCCAACGGCCACGGTGGTTGCGATTTCTGCCACGGTTGGAACCCTGCAACGGCGCTGCAAAGTGATGGCTCTAACTGTCTCGACCCGTCCTCGCTCGTCGCAGATGCAATGTCGAGTCCCCCTAGTTCTCCGACAGAACTAGTACTGTTTGCAAGGATGAGGCGTACCATTCCGCCAGTTGTACTTTCAACCGCTCTTGTGGTCGTCCAATTATAATCTTGCACATCCGCCGCAAAATGCACTTCGCCGATTCTTACCATGCGTTGGCATCGATTGTTTGCCCGTCGCAGGACACATTCAGCCTCTCCCATATGTGCAGTTTGCGAGGATCGACGGGAACGCCACGATCAGCGGGGTCCGTGTTTGAACCGTGGTCGATATCGTTGCTGATGAAATGGACGCTGTCGTCGCACATGGCTACATTGACTCCTTGAACGTGCAAACTTCGTGCCGTTGCCTGTGTGCTCTTGTGACGATATTTGTTGCATCCCATTCCGTCAAATTCAAGGGGCATATCGCCGCCGGCAGCGGTTTCGATTTCTATGCCGTCCTTGATATCGTCGGCGAGAGAGTTATCGGCATTGGGACCATGGTCGTCGAACGCGCCGTGACCCCAGAGGCTGCTTGCGCCGCGGCGCCCATGGCCCAAGTGCCGCGGCGATCCACTGGCGATGTCCCGGACCGCAATTCACTAAGCATAATTGTGCGCGAAGTGCCGTCGGTAATTTGGTGCATGAAACAGGCCTCGTTGCATCCCATCACGCCGCGCGAGATCGCGAATTCTCCGGATTTTGTACCACCTGTTGCGTTCCAGCCCTTCGATCCGGGGCCCAAAAACAATAGTGGTGTCTTGGTGACCCCGGAGTCATTAAGGGACCCATTGACTCCCTCGCCATCCAAGAGCGCGATCGCACCATTGGCACCGTAGTTGCCGCGGGCCCAATTCGCGCCCTCGCGCTTATACCGCACGGGATTGTAGGGCTTGTTGTTGTAGTCACTGTCCGACGGACAGAGCATGGTCGCGACGCGTGTGGCACGGGCGACAGCGTTCGCGGGATCGGAAATCGGCTTATCCAGGTCAAACTCGTGGAACAGGCTATCGTACTCGCAAAACGGGAGAATTCTGATGACCCAGTTCGGTCCCCATTTGTTCGTGTCGCCGGGGTCCTTGTCTTGATCGGTTCCCTTGGCGGGGACGGTCATCGCCGGAGGAAACGTCCCGAGCGCATCGTGATAGGCCAGGCAGGCGGTTCCCAATTGCTTCATGTTGTTGGCGCATTGAATCCGTCGAGCTGCTTCACGCGACGATTGGATGGCCGGGAGCAGCAACGCGATGAGAATCCCTATAATAGCGATCACCACTAGCAACTCAACCATGGAAAACGCTTTTCGCGGCAAGGCAGGCTCCTTATCCGCTAGCGTTCCGCCTTTAGGCGACGATTGTGGCGGACACACCGGCGGAAGTCGGAACTCCAGCGGCGCGTCAATTTCGAGAAAACGATTGGCTTCCCGAATAAATGCCCGTCCCGAAGGCAGCCAAGCGACAATTAGGTTATAGTAAAGGATGTAGTAAAGGGCCATTACTCCGTCCCAGAACCCAATTTTCTTTCCTTCCTCGTACGTGCGCCCATAATAGGAGATCGGCACTTCGTACGTTCGCGCGGGTCTTGCATAGCATGGCGGTGATCTCTACTTCCATGCCGAATCCTTTGCTCGTCAGTCTCAGCGGCTTGATCAGTCCGGCCCGGAACGCCTTGTAGCCGGTCTCAATGTCAGTCATGTTGCGGTTCGTGAGGACGTCCGATAGGAACGTGATGAGTCGATTTCCGAGATAGTGATGGAAGTATATCACGCGAGCCGCGCGGCGGACCATGAAGCGGCTGCCGTAGACGACATCGGCATGCCCGCTCAGAATGGGGGCGATGATGGCGGAGATTTCGGCGGGGTCGTATTCAAGGTCGGCGTCTTGGACCACGAGGATGTCGCCGGTCGCTGCGGCAATCGCCCCTGCGATGGCGGCAGTCTTGCCGAGGTTTCGCGGTTGGCGAACCAGCCGCACGCGCGAGTCGCCGGCGGAAATCTCTGTCACGATCTCAGCTGTCCGGTCCCGGGAACCGTCATCGACAACGATGACTTCCTTGAGTTCGATATCCGACAGATCCAGTAGTTGGAGCAGTACATGTCCGATGGTCTTCTCTTCGTTGTAGGCGGCAACCAGCACCGAGACTTGGCCTGTCGGGTGAACGTCCGAGCCCATTCGTTTTCGTGCGACGAACTCGGAGGCTTTTCCTATAGTTCCGATGCGAGGATCGTTCAGTTGCGAGCCATTGCTATCCGACATGGCATCCTCTTCGTCTAATCGCCTGCTTTTGGGAGAGGGGCCGGAGGTGAAGGTTCCGAGTTCGCCAACTCGCGCAGTCCCATTGTCCGTCGCACACGGTTCGCTTCGTCTATTGTAACGTGGTAAATATAGATCGAATAGCCCGCCATTGCGACCGGTGTAAAATGCTGAAAATAGGTGAAATCGTGATCATCGTCGGCTGGGATCTGCCAGCCTCCCTTGTAGTCGGTCGCTAGCAGTCGCCCGCCGTGAAGATGGTTCATGTCGATGGCATACCAACCTGGCAAGGGACCGAGAGCTTTAAACCGCTCGCCGTTCTTTGACTTTGCCGAATTCGGCCCCACAGGCGGCAGATCGTATTCGATTCCCACCATCCTCGGATTCAGATACCCGTAGTTCGCCAAATGGAACGGTCGGGCGTCGGGATGAGCGTCGTACCACCGCTTGAGATTGTATAGATCCTGACTCCAGGAGATATTGCTGTCCAAAAGGTGCGCGTGACCAGCCAATGGACCGCCGACGAGCTCGTTGAAGTACGACAGCGAGTGCGGATAGTACCACAAGCTGCTGCACACCGACCAGCCTAGCAGCAGCGCGCCCGCAACGGCAACGGCCCAGCGTCTGGACTCAAAGGAGCGCGCAACTTTGCTGCACCAGATATACGCGAACGGCAGGATCGGAATCGCGTAACGTGAATGGACGCCAAAGCCGGTTTGCGAACTGAGGAGGGTGAGAATCGCGACGACGGGCAGCAACAAGACAATCTCGTTCCGCCAAGTGCCGCGGTAGGACTTATTGAAAAGGCAAAGGATGCTCAAGGCGATCAGGCCAAGGGTGCCCAAGGGCAGCTTGATGGCCAGCGCGTAGAGATAATAGTACCACCATCCGTGCTCGGACCATGCGCCGTGCAAGTACGACGGCAGTCCGCGCTCGAAATCCAATCGTTGGGTGTCGATGCCCTGCACGAAGTTCGCTGGCAGCGGGACGGGGTGCGAGGCAAGCCATGTGCCCGCAAGACGGTTCCCAATTTCGTCCCTTCCGCTGAACAAGCGCGACTGGAACTGGAATTCGCCGATCGGCCGAAATGATCCTTCAAAGCCGTAGCCGCAATTGATAACGACAAGGCTCAGACAGAGGATGCCTGCCAGCTTTCCGCCTTCTCGAAACCAGCCTTTCGCGCTTCCTTCCCCTTGCTCTGAAAGCCTATAGATTATCCACGTCAAGATCCAGAGGGGATAGAAGACCAGTAGGGTGAACTTGGTCAGTTCGGCGAGTCCCAGTACGACGCCGGCGACGACCGACCGCCCAAGATCCGGACCATTCAGCCAGCGCCAGAAGACATAGTAGGCGGTAACGCCCATCGCCGCGGCATGGGCGTCGGGGGTGATTAACGACGCGTGTCCCAGGATGTACGGGCAGAAGCACCAGAGGACCAGCGCCGTGAAGCCCGATGCGGCTCCATAGAGCTCACGCGCCCAACGAAAACAGATGTAGCCGCCGAGGATGCTGAAAGGGATGCACGCCAGGCGCGCAAAAGTGAACAACCGCAACGAGCGCGGGCCGTTCGCCGCCAAAAAATCCTGCGCTACCCTGTCCTCGGAACGAAACAGCGGCGACGTATCGTATCTTTCCCAATTCGTCGCTGGCGACATCGCGGCGACTGGCAGCGCGGCGACTATCCGCACCAGAGGCGGGTTGACGCGGAACAAATCAAATCGTGCCAACAGCAGATGACTCAACCCCGCGGGAAGGTGCTTTACTTCCGAAATGACGGGGCTGTGACGCGTTGCGCTCCACGCCAGCAATCCGGCATGAAGAGTCAACACTGCCGCAAGACATGCAGCGGCCCGATGCCGGTTTATAACAGACATCCACGACATATCCGCCATAAATCATAGAGTCGAAAATACATGGCTATCCTTATCGCTAGTGGCGTTGAACACCCTTGCCAAAACCGGAGAGGCCGTCAGGAAGTAACTCGGCGACGCCAATACCATCGCCTTCCTATCAACACCGCAGAGAAAATCACCAGCAAGCCCGCAAGAAGCGGGACTGCGCCGATGCGCCTCGGCGGCGGATTCAATGCTCCTGCGTGCGACAAAGCGCTTGGCCGGTATTTGTGCACCGGCATCTTGGCTTTTGCCTCCTCCACGGCCTTGTCCATCCGGCCCGCCAGTTCTGGGTCGCCGGTCTTCTCGATGACGAGATCGCGGAGTTCATCCGCGGGCGCGTACGGAAGTGATGAATATGCAACCCGCGTCTGGGCGAGAATGACCTCGTAGTACAGGGTCATATCCCTGGCAGAGGTCGCGTCCAAGGTCACCTTTGCGCCGCCTTGCGCCTGCTCGGACTTGATCTTGCGATACTCCTTCACGCCGTCAAGGTAGACGGCCGCGGCGATTTGTCTATTCACCGACGGATGGCCCGGATTGAGGTGGAGCAAGGCATCGCCCCAATAGAGATACAGCCGGAGTTTCTGTTGCGGCTCCAATGGAAACTGAATCGCGTTCTTGGCGCACTCGATGATGCGCGGCGGCGGGCCGCCGCTTTGACCGTAGACGTGAAGGAGCTCAAAACAGATTTGTCCTTGGTCCTTGGGATCGGTGAATTTGGCCAGCAATTCGCCGGCCCGCCGCTCCTCATCTTCAAAAAACGTCGGCTTGCGGGCACATCGCATTTGTTCCAATTCACCAACCGCCTTGGACACTTCCTCGCTTGAAGAGGCTGATACAGGGTTGACGAACAACGATACCTGCGCGATGAAACAGAGCAATCCAACGCCGATTGTGCCCGCCCGCGGGGATCCTGAGGCACGAACCGGCACACGCCTTTTGTCGTTCATGGTCATCTAGGAGGTCCTGCAAGCCGTGTTGGCCGACGTTTCCGGCCCTTATCTGAGGGTTATGCCGAGCTTGTTCGAGGTCGCCTTGACTGTTGTGCTGAGAGCACCATCCTTCCAAATGGGCCTTTGTACGGACACCGTGTAATCCCCGGATAGGGTCAAATCGAACAACCTGTTCAACAAAACTTCGTCGCAGATCTCATCTCCCGGCGCTAATCTCTCGAGGTTCTTGGCATCGACCGACTTGATGGCTCCCTTCCCGTACAGCGTAAGCGGCACCGTTTTGCCTCCACGATCACGCACGGTCAGCGAATACGTCGCTAACGGATTCTTCCGCGCAGCCTTTACGTCGTGCCCCCCGACGTTCCTTGAAGCAAATGTGCAACGGGACTGGCTCTCCCATATTGTAGGCCGCTACGTCGGTCGCAATGGAAACCGCTTGTCCTTCGATTGCGCTGCCCCATTTTTTCTTGTCTGTTGGTGGTCTTGCACCGGCCAGGCCGCGTCCCAGAGATTCGTCAACCGTTATCTCAAGGTTGTTCGACGTGGCTTTCAGCCTTGAGTTAACGGAAACGACCCTTTGCGCTGAAACAGTGTATTTTCCGGGAAGTGTGAAATCGAACAATCTGGTTAGTTCAATTTCGTCGCATGTCACTTCCCCTGCCTTCAAAGTCCCGAACCTTGACTCGGAAGAAATTCGTGGGCCGGTTTCTCCTTGAATTCCAAACAGGGTAAGTGGCGCCGGCTTGCCATCTGGAAGCTGCACACTTAGCTGATAAAGCGCAAGAGGATCGGTATAAACTACCTTCACGTCTTTCTGCCCGACGTTCTTGAAGCATGCCTTCAGGCGAATTGGTTCTCCTGGAGCGTAGGCGGCCTTCGGGCTCCCGATCGACACTGCCTGGGCCTCTACTGGTTTCCCCCACGTTCTATTAACTCTCATGTCCGCCTCTGACGCTGGGGAGCTATAGATCACAGCGACAAGCGACAGTACCAGCGCGAGTATAAACTTCAAAATCCTGACTCGGCAAGAAACGCGTGTCATACCATGTCCTCCTATTTGGGTACCCATCCAAGGTTTGATCTGAAGTTGTTCCACGTGGGCAACACAGTGCTGTCGGAACTTACAGGATTTACCGCTGGCGGTGTGGAGCCCGCCGGAACCGTAACTGTGTCCATTGACCAGGGCGGCGTTGCCGTCGAATTATACGTACATGACCCACTCCAATTCCAATCCATTTCGCGCAGCGTCACCCAGATGCTGTCCGCGCCGACGGGTAAGTACTGGAGGTAGGTATGATAACCATCGTTAGCGCCCGTTTTCGACACTGATTCCAGGGGAGTATGTGGGGTGTCGTCACAAGGGAAAGCCTGGGTGCTGCCGCCCGTGATTGGGGTTTCTGTACCGACGTAGTGAACCCCCGTTCCCTTGTCAAGGACATAAGCATTGCTCGACGAAAATGTCGCGGCGTCTGAGGTACCGACCAAAGTGGCAACGCGGTTGATATTAATCAGTTGCGTCAGCGCTAATGTCCCCGAGCCCATTGCCGGCGCACTTACTGATACGCTCCAACTGATACCGTGCGAAGCCGAGCTGCCGAAAGAAAGTGCGAGCCCGTGCCCCATCCCGTTGTCAACGCAGTTCACCGCCGGTGAATTAGTTGTTGTTGTGGAGGTAAACGCGAGGCAATTCGGACGCCAGACATTAAACGTCGTCGATGCACTAACCGAAGCGCCACCGACAGTCGCTTGATATTTGACGACCTGACTCGTACCCGCCGTCCCCCCGGCGATCCAATAGTAGCCGATGGTACCCCCCGAAAGATCTGAGTTGGAAAGTGCTGCCGAGCCGGCGCTCGCCGTTGTTTGGCTGTAGCTCTTCACAAGTGTGCCGGGTACCGTCCATGAGCCTCCGGTAACGGTGAGACCCGCCGGTTCAGCGGATCCGGTCAGTGAGATCTTTTGCCCCACCATCACATTCGAGGTGCTGCCAGTGATGACGGTCGTACTCCCGCCGGCAATGGTCCTCACTATGTCAACGTTGACAACTGCTCCGCCGACCGTTCCCGTCGTCGCGCCGGAAGCGGTCCCGGTGATCGTGAAGTAGCCCGTCGTCGAGCCGGTAATCGTGAGCGATTGAGTGCCGCCGCTGGGCACAGTAACGGACGTGCTGGAGAAGGTGACATTGCCCGAAGAGCTCCCCGAGCCGGCACAAGATAGCCCCACCGCGTAATTCGTGCCGCTGATGCCGCCCGACACGCCCACTACAAGCGTGCCCGTGCCGTTAAGGGCCACATAATTGTCCTGCGGACCAGGCTGGTTTATCTCCAGCGTGATGCAGGCGCTACTTGCCGTCACCGTAACGCTTCCCGTTGCGGAGGCTTGGAGCGGCGCGACCGCATACACCTCCGGCTCCAAGTCAGCCCCGCCGCAATCCCACGCGGACGCCGTCACGATTACCGTTGAGTTGGTTGCGACCGTTCCGGCAGTCAGAGTCGCTTGGCTCGGGTCGGTGGGACTGGAAGTTATCGAGGCTGCACCGGCAACCGAGGAGCTGACCGACCACTGCACGCTTGCAAGGTTCATACCATCGGTATCGTAGGTGTATTGGCCTTCGCCGTCTTGCCAGACGTATGGGTCTTGCCAGTTGACGATTGAGACCGTAGTTGTTCCACCGCTGAGCAGAGTGGTAGTTCCGAAACTGAGGCTGAACGATGGCGGCCCTTCCGATACCCAGCCCTGACCCATCGCCACCTGGCTGAGACCGAACGCGCCAATGCATGCAGTCAGCCACGCCAATTTCGATCGCGACAGCTTGCGAATCATCATCAACTCCCAGAGGTGAGAAGTTCCATGGCCAACCTATGGATGAGGAGGTCAGGCGTAGTAAACGACTGTAACATAACGGTATTTCCCGAACTAGTCAATACCCCACTTTAGTGCACGGCGATAAAGTCATTCGATAATCGAGCTTGATTTCGACCCGACCCCGCGCATGCGCCACCAGCGCCGCCTCTGTTCCAGAGCCCACGCCGAACGCACAAAAATGACAATCGCGGCGGGAATTGTAAGGATGTGCCACCATTGCCAAGGCTCGCGTCCCGGCGGCGTCCAGCATGGAGCGCCGCGGCGCTGGGCCAGGATCCACTCCAGTATTCCGCCTTGCAAAGGAGCACTCCAAGCGTCGTGGCCGGGGGCGTCGGCGACGGTCAGATAGGCGTTGCCGCGCGCGGCCTGAACGGCCGCGACCGTTTTCTCGACGCCAGCCCGCTCGCCCTTGTTGATGAATGCCCAAATTGGGATTCTCGCCAGTTTTGCAGCCCGCGATTCGTCGCCGCCGCCCGATGCCAACGGCACGACTGCCGCAAAGAGCCCAGGCTCTCGCATGGCCCATTCCCAGGATGCGGTGGCACCATTGGAGATTCCTATCAGGTACACGCGGTCCGGATCGACCGGACACTCGGCCATCGTTTTCTGAAGCAGGTCAGTCATCACGGTCAGCACGTCCTCCGGGCGTTTTGACTCTAAGCCGACACTTTGCTCGAACCATGGAAGGTCAGCTGGACACTCCGCCGCGAGCACAAAGAAGCGGTATTTTTCGGCGTGGTCCGGATCGTCGAGCATTTTATCGATCCATTTGAGCGGCCGCGCGTTATCTCCCTTGCCGTGCATCCAGACCAATAGCGGGAACCGTTCTTGCGGCTTCGCCGTGCGCGGCATAAACAACCCGTACTTGATGGACCTTCCCATGAATCGCCCCTCGGCACACCTATACTCGTGCGATCCAAAAAGCCTGCCCACTCGGGCGCCGAAATCGTCGGACTGGGCGCGGGCTGCATCGGCCGTCCACGTCAGAATGAGGGCCATTCCTGCCGCCATCCGGGAAGCCATTGTCATGGAGCGCTTCCGTTGCCAAGGGTTTGCCTACGCCGATGGGCGAGCAGCCAATCGTAAACCCGGTCGTTTCCATAGGTCATGTCTGAAATCCCGTGCCCAGCGCCGCGATAGACTGTAAACGTCACGTCGCCGCCAGACTTCTTGACCGCGTCCACCATCGCCTGATCCTTTTCGAACGGCACGACATTATCCTTGTCGCCGTGAAAGGCCCAAATGGGCAAACGTTTTAGCCGCTCCGCCTGCTCCACGTTGCCGCCTCCGCAAACGGGCACGATCGCTGCAAAACGATCCGGATCGTAGCAGGCGGCCGCCCACGTGCCATAACCGCCCATGCTATAGCCCGTCAAGTAGATTCGGTCTTGGTCTACCGACAGGCGGCTGCTGACGTGTTCAAGAAGTTCGACGACCTGCCGGGGTTCCCAGTAGGAATCCTTCGGGCACTGCGGGGAAACGAGCACGAAGCCCCAACGCCGACTTTCGTCGTGTTCGACCACGCGCGGGAGTCCTACTCGCCGCACCTGTTCTAGGTCTTCGCCGCGTTCTCCGGAACCGTGCAGGAACACGATTAGCGGCCACTTCACGCTTGCATCATAATCCGGCGGCAAATAGAGCAGGTAGTCAATGGGAATGCTCATCTCCGCTCCGCCGGCTTGCTTGGCAAGGTATTGTTGAGCAACCTGCACTCCCGGCCGAGGATGGTTAAGCCACGCGCCAATTGCTGGCTCGCAAACGAGCGCAAGCAGCAAGATCAACAAGGCCGCGATTGCGGCCGACAAACACCAGTCGATCCAGGTGAACGGCACTTTCTGTTCTTTCATGGATCATTCGCCCTATGCGGCAAGACTGACAGTGAGGCGTCACTTCTTTTCTGGCCAGAGCCGAATCACCAACAGGCTCTGCATCAACACAATTCCCAAGCCAACCGCTTTCCAGGGTGTCCATACTCGCACGTCAAGCAACGCCAGGTAGCTGCTCCACCATGCGGGCGACAGCCACAGCAGAGCGCCACCGATGGCGGTCAGTGCCAGGAGTGCTCCCAGCAACACTACGTTAATGCCGCCAACCGGGCGCGTTCTTCCATTTCTCGCTCTCACGCCCCGCTCCTCTTTGCGCGATTCACGAGCAAGGCCACAACGATCGCCGCCAGCGCGGCCACGATGCCCCAACGGAACCACCAGAAGTCGCTCCAGTGAGGAAGAACCCTGTATCGGAACCGCAGCCATGTCTCCCACCAAGGGAGCCGCCAAAGGTCGAGCGGAAAGAGATACGAAAAAACCACGACCGGGAAAATGCAGACGACCGCCCCGGTAAAAAGCAAGTTATCGGAAGATCGCCGCATCTTGCGTCGCTGATTGACGCCGAGGAACAGCGTTACGCTTACCAGAAGAACCAACAATTCGATCGCCCGACGATCGGCCGATGCAAACTGCAAGCCCGCGAAACAAAGCGCCAAGGCGCCGATCAAGTCCAAAAGATTGCGCTCGGGTTGCCTGATGCCCTTCGAGTGAAGCCTTAAAAGGCCCACCAGCAAGATCAGCGCCGCCAGGACTAACATCGTGCGACCTCGCCACACCCAGGAATCGGGAAACATTGAGCAAACCAGCAGGACCGTAAGAATGGCGAATGCCTGGTTGCATTTGTCGAGCCTGAATTTGCCGGCGCGCGTGGTGCGAAAGGTCACCGCCGACGCCAGTACCGCCAGGAGCAGGCCGGACCAGGACGAGAATGGCGTTACCATCGTCACGAGGAGAACAAGCCCGATATTGACGATCGCCAGCAGCAACAGCAAGTCGGTCAGACCCCAGTGTTCCCAGTCGTGACCCTTGTCCTTTTCGTCGGAGTCGTCGTCGACTCTGGGTGAAGGCTTGCGGATGAACATCTCCCACATTAAGCGGGGCTCGAAGGATGCCGCGGCGGCAGCGATTGCCGCGGCGACAAGGGCTCTCCCCCGCTGAACTTCCGAAGGCGCCACGAGCACCTCTTCGGTCAAACTGTCGACCGACGAATCTGTGGGATGCGGCCGCGCCAGTTTGTTCCAAGCCGCCTCGTCGAAGTCGGATCGCTCTGCGTCTTCTTCGGCCCAGTGATCGAGGTTCGTCTGAACGGTCGCAGAGACTATTTCGCCGGCCGTGGACTTTTTCGTGTAGACGGCGACGGCGGGCGCCGCGGCAGGTATCCTTTCCGGGTCGGGCACCGACATCGTCCAATAGCGCCACATCCAAAGCGTGTCCAAGGCGTGCAGGCCGTCGTTCCAGCGATGTTTTTTGGCGATGCGCCTTCGTCCGCTCCCGCGATCGTCCATCTCAGCCGGACGGCGGGAGAATCGCTCAAAAATCTTCGATCGTCGGGCTACCCTTCGCTCGTAGCGAACCGGCACCTCGATGATCTTCTCTCCCGCACGGCACAGTTTGGCCGTCACTTCGGGACCGAACTCGAAACGCTCGCATTGCAGGTCCAGCTTGCGCAATAGGTCCGTCGAAAATGCCTTGAGGCTTGCGGTCACGTCGCTGAGCGGTGCGCGATAAAGCATACGTGACGTGAGCTTAAATACAGTGGCGCCGAGACGGCGCATGCCCCATCGAGGCAAGCGACGTTTTGGCAGACCAGGCAGCGAACTGGCCGCTTGCGCTGGATGCAACGTCGAGCCGGCCGCTTGTGCAGGATTGACGTCCGCGTCCGTCGCCCGCGGTCTTCGTAGCACATTCAACACAATCGTCGCGCACCGAGCGGGAAACGCCATCGCGCGCCGGACGAAAGACTTCGCCGCGTTCTGCACATGGAACTTCATCGCGAGCAGGCCGTTCACCACACCTGTCCATAGGGGCTGGGGCGGCGTCTCTGGCATATATCGTGACCCGAAGACCGCCCGGGCATTCCCGACTAACAGCGGCTCGACTAAACGCGGATACTCCTGCGGGTCGTATTCTAGGTCAGCGTCCTGGATGATCGTGAATCGGCCGCGTGCATGCGGCAACGCGGTCCGAATCGCAGCACCCATTCCGCGGTTGACTTCATGCTGCAAGATTTCGATCTGCGATTCATCCTGCCATATCCGGAGCGCGTCTGTCGTGCCGTCAGTCGAACCGTCGTCGACCACAATCACCTGTTTCAAATACGGCGCGGCTATGACACGTGCAAGCAGCTCAGAAATGGTTTCGATCTCGTTATAAACGGGGACGATTACGCTCACCAGCGGCGCGCTGTTGCCGGGCGGACCGTTTGCCCGCGGCACTGCGGACTCGACTGGAACATGGCGAGACTCTTCAATCATTTCCTTAGTATCGTCCCCATGCTAGTTCGCCAAGAGGGCACTTAAATCTTCTTGCCAAGTTAGGCCGACGGGCCGTGTCCTGCTACAGGGGCCGCGGGCTCGGGGCGAGGCCCTTTAAGGGAATCACCGTGGGATTTGAACTCTCTTGCGGAAGAAGCTCAATTGCGTTGATTTGTGGATTCTCAATCTTCTTTGTGAACTTGATCGTGAACATGCCATTGGTCACTTCCACCGGCACCGTCTCGACGTAGGCGCGATTTGGCCCGCCGGCCTTCTTCAATATGTCAAAGTCCTTGAATTCGTGGCCTTGCACATTGAAGGAGAAAACACGCTTGCCTTCGCCGCTTATTCCCTGGTAGGTCTCAGCAAAGTGCAGCTTGGCGACGTACTTTCCATTGGGAACACCGCAGGAAAAGGAGTTCATCGAATGATGCAAAGTCCGATACAAATCGGGGTCTTTCGTATTGGCGATTACGGTGTTCGGACCGCGGATAGACCGATTTCCGCTGTCGAATCCTAACTCGGCCTGCCAAACGTTGCCGTTCGAGTCCGTGAATGGTGATGTAGAGCCGACCTTGATTCGAATGACGCCGTTAACTGCTAGCGCGTTGGGTGCTGGTGGCGGCGGCCAATCTAACGACAGTTTAGGCAACGCCTTGCGAATCGTCGACGCGCCGTTTGGGGAAAGGCGCGAACGCGATGCAGTCAGTGTTTTTAACGACGTCATTCCTGAAAGCGTTTTTACCGCGCGGTCGTCCAACGCTGTGCCTGCAAGTCCCAAGTGCTCCAAAGCTTTCACTCCGCGAAGTATTTCGATGCCTGCGCCGGTTATCTTAGTGTTCTCTAAGCTCAATGAACGAAGCCCGCTAATCTTCGCCACAGCAGGCATTGCGGCATCCGTAATCTCGGTTCCTTCCAGTCTTAGCTCTTGAAGGTTTGGAAGTGAACTCAGCGATGTAATTGCGGCGTCGCTGATCTTTGTCCTTCCGAGAGCCAAACGTACCAGGGAGGTCAGATTGCATAGATTTGTGACGCCTACGTCGCCAATCGAAGTATTGTACACATCGAGCGTCTCTAGTTTGGATAAGCCTATCAACTGCGTCGTACCATCATTCGTCAGTTGCGTGCCAATGAGATAAAGCTCTCGCAAATTCTTTAATCGCCCGACAATTCGCATATCTTCGTCATCGGCGTCAGTTTCGCTCAACCAGACCTTGACGACAGACTTGTCAGCCGGATCGATTTCCACGTGTCCACCTAGCGCCTTGATTCGTTCAACCTCCTGCGAATTAGGGGTGCGCGAACAGCCCACAGCTAAGAGCGCAAACAAAACGATCGCGATACCTGAACCTTTCATGGCCATTCTCCACTTCGACTCTCGCCTTTTTCGGGAAAACAGTGGTGCTGCGAACTATCATCTCCCCTCGCCTTCCAGTAGAGGGGCGGGGGGTGAGGGCTGCGGGTTCGGCAGTTCATTCATCCCTATCTCCCGTCGCACGCGGTTCGCTTCCTCTAGTGTAACGTGATAGATGTATATCGAATACCCGGCCATGGCGACGGGCTGGAAATTCAAAAAGTATCTATACTGCTGCGACTGTCCGTAGATTTCGTTGACGCTCAGTGCGTACCACCCCGGCAGCGGGCCCACAGTCGTAGTATCGCTGCCGTTGACGTGCGCTCGTTCCTGCGCGGGCGGCGGACGACCCGCAGAATCAATCTTGCTCTTCTCCAGAGGATAGCTGCCGAAGTAGGCGACTTTCATTGGTCGCGCTTCCGGGTGAGATACATACCAGTCTTCCAGGTAAAATAAGTCCTGTCCCCAGTCGATGTTGCTGTCAAGCAGATGGCGGGGCCCGTTTCGGGGACCAGCGGAAAGATCGCTCTCGACCGTCTCCCAAAGTCCCCGACGCTTCGATTTATCCTCACTCGGCGCGGGATACGATGCGTCGGCCGGCGTCGGCAAAGCGGCAGCCAACTCGTTGAAATACGACAAGCTGTGCGGATAGATCGACAGGCTGCTTGCCACCGTGTATGCGAGGAAGATCGCTGTCAGCGCCGCGGTCAGGCGTGCCTTTCGGGTGAAGGCAACACCCACGCGGCTGATGGCGACGAAGAGAAAGGGCAACGCGGGCAGAATGTAGCGGGGATGCTTGGAGAAACCCGTCTGACTGCTGACCAAAAGAAACAGCGTCGCACAAGGGAGTAAGATCAGCATTTCATCCCGCCAGGGCGCGACATAACTCTCCTTTCGCTTTGGGAGAGAGCGCGCGGGTGAGCGCGGGTTGCTTTGGCTTGCAGTCTGGGGTGCGTGATGAATGCGTTGGATACAACTCCAAGCGGCAACGACCGCGGCCAGCAGCGCCAATCCCCATGTCCCCAACGGCATCTTCAAAAGCATCACGTAAAGGTAATAGTGCCACCAGCCGTGGTCGGCCCATTGGCCGCGAAGGTAGGAAGGCATTCCCCGCTCGAAGTCGAGTCGCTGAGTGTCGATGCCTTGTAGAAAATCGGCAGGCAGCGGGATCGGGACCGCTCCGAGCCATGTGCCGGAAAACCGGTTTCCAACCGCGCGCAGCGGAGTCGAGCGAATCGCGCTCGCCGCCGAACGATCGGCTAATGAACTCGTAATTGCCCAGCGCGAAACGAGCCATCAAAAAAATAGCCCATGTTGAGCTCGTAAAGCCCAAGCAGGAGAATCGCCGCCAACTGCCTCAGCGGTGGCAATGGGCGCGAACGCTTGTCGCGTGGCGTCAGGTAGACTGGCACGACCCAAGCACACCAAATAAGCGGCCAAAGGCCAAACGCGGCGATCCAGGTCAATTTAGTCAGCGGCAGCAGGCCGAGGCATGCGCCGGCGATCGCCGCTCGGCTCCAGTTCGGCCCATGCAGCCAATTGCGGAACGTGTAAGTGGCCGCGAGGCCCAGCGCCGCCGCAGTCGCGTCCGGGCAAATTGTCCCGCTCCAAGCAAGTAGCAACGGCGAGAAACACCAAAGCACTACAAACACAATCCCAGCTTGTCGGCCATATAACTTGCGCGTCAAATGGAACCCGAAATACCCGCCGAGCAGAACCAAAGGGATCAACGACCAACGCCCCAGCGCGAAAAACAAGCGGATCTTGTTGGGGCTGTTCGCTGCCAGAAAAGCGTTGCCCAAGGGCCATTCACATCGATCCTGAGGCCGGTCGGAATAGCAACTCCAATCTACCTTCGGATGGCAGAGAGCCACCGGCAGTCCGGCTATTTCACGCGTGAAGGGAGGATTGACATCGAATACGTCGAATCGGGACGTTTTCCAGAAGTAGACCGAGGCGACCATGTGCGCCACTTCGGTCTTGTTCGGGGAAGCGGTCCACGAAATCCAACCCGCGAGCGCGGCGTGTGTGACGAGCAAGCAGGCGACCGGCCGCGGCGCCATAAGCCACCTCTCAGCGCATCTGCTATGCACGTGACTTGCCATGCAAATAACGACGGCGGAACCAAAACGCCAACACCAGTAGGGCTAGCAAAACCCCCGCACCGGCTCGCAGCGCCGTGCGCGGCCAGCGGTTGTCGGGGGGCGGCGCCGCGCGCGGCGGATCGGTCGTCTTTACCGGATCATCGCTGAGGGCGCCTTTCTCGGCGATAATCTTCATTAGGCCATCGACGGCGGTCGGATCCGCTAGGATCTCTTTACCAAGGTGCCGTAGTTCCGTTGCCGCATAAGGCTTACGGGCATATAGCTCGACAATTTGATTTGATAGAATGGCTCGGTAGTCCCACAACCGCTGCTCGGCCATAGCGCGCTCGCGTGCCACCATCTGTTGCTCATGCCTTTTTACGGCTTCCTGGTAGTCTGGACCGTCTGTTGTCCCTTCGGATCGGCCAACCCCTGGCAAGCGTGGCCTTTCGCGCGGGATTTGGTAGTTCTGCGCATCCTTCAAGCCCTCGAGATATGGAACGACCGCCATCTTTCGAATTTCGGGAAGCGACTTACGTTGGCCCTTGGCACTATGTTCGTTCTCGATCACTAGCGCATCGCCCAAGTAGATATAGAGCCTTAAACGTTGGGAGGGACTGATTGGGAATTGAAGCGAGTGGCGGGCATTCTCAATGACAAGCTCAGGATGGACCATACCTGATTGCCCGTAAACATCGGCAAGGTGGTAGTATATTTGGCCCCGTTCCTCGGGGCTCGCGTGCTCCTTCAGAAGTTTCTCCCCCCGATTTTCGACGTCTTGTAGTGGGGTGTTTTTCCCCGCGCGCATTCGGTCGAGCTCGTTGAGTTCTTTCGGGAGATCGTTATCAGCGCGAGCAAAGCTTGCGATGCTCAAAAGTACACATAGCGTCACGAACCCAAAGCCGAGGATAGCCGATTTCCTCATGGCACCGCCTTCCAATTGCACGAGGTATTCCGAAGTCCAGGCGCTCCAACACTCCACTTCGGCGTTTATTGCCGATTGATGGCAGATTCCTGCGTTACTGCCAGGGACCTTTATCGCCTCCGACCGCATCTCCTCCGTTGCTTTGAAAGCCCACATGACATTTTAGCGTAGCGCCTGTATAGACCCTTGGATGCACCTCCGTTACGAACGTGGTCCAGGAGCTATCATAAAAATTGGAATAGTATTGCTGCGGATCCTGCACGCTGAAGCTGTAGTCTTGGTTGCCGACGCCATTGTTCAAACGGCCGGCCGGGAAGAGCCCTTCCGACACGGTGTCATCGGTCACGTTTGGAATGGTAGTGCCGCCGACTGAAGTATCAGACACTGAGTACGTCCAGATGGTGGCCTGATAGGTGTTGGCTGTCCGATCAGGCCACGGGTTGAAGGTCTGATCTGGAAGGTCTTCTCGGAACTGCGCCCGGCTGAAGTTCACTGAATTCGGTAGAATCTGAGCGTAAAAATAGCTCTTAGCACCGATCTGATTGTTGGGCGGTCCAGGATTGCCTAGCGCGATGTCATGGTCAAAAAACGGCTTCGATCCCGTGGGAACATCGACTTGGAAAGTAACTGACTTGGAGAGGGGGCTATAGACGCCTAACGAGTCGGGCACCGATGCTGTAACCGTGTCAGAGAGGTCGCCGTCGGGCGCGGTGTACGTCGTAGTCGACCCTTGGTTTGGAACGACTGTGCCATAGCCCGCAGACCACGTGACCATCCCAATCGGATCCGTGACCGAACCTTGCGCCTCAGCACTTATGGTACCAGCGGTGGCCTGCCAGTTCGTAATAGAGCAAGTCACTTGCTCACAAATCCCGATCTCGGTCCGATTACGAGGGGCCGGAATGGTTTCAACCGTTTGCGTCGAAATATCGCAGGTGGGCGTACAATCAGGGTAGTACGGTGACGCCGGACAGCAAATTGCCGTGAATACAACAATCGCCCCGACCACGCTCGGCAACACGAAAGAACGCACTCTGTTCATGACAAATCTCCTGTAGAAAGGGTGTAGTGACGGTCCAAGTTAAAATGCAAATCTATCATGCCGTACACAGAACAAAAACCCGGCAAGGGATAGCCGAGTCAGAGCGGGTGGACAAACGCGGCTGAAATACGCACGAGACCATAGCCGTAGCGGAAGTCGCGGCATGCTTGAGCTGCTCGGCGAATGCCTCGGCGGGCAGCCCTTGCCTCGACGGCGAATCGGTTGAATCGTGCCATGGATTAGCCTATTTCATGCCACGCGAAATAATCTCCACAACGCACTACGCCAATCATGACAATATCAAGAAAGGAATTGCCGTCAACTACTTGGGAGGAAATCTCTAACAAATGTGCGACCGCGACTGAACGTGGTATGCCTAACTATAAGTAGAAGACGAACAAAAGTATGCCGTATTGTGCCGAAGTGTGCGCCTCCGCTCACGTCGAATACAGGTGTCGCAAGGTTTTCCGGCGCGATCAACCGAATTCCAAAGCGCAATCGCGTCTTCCACATGGCCTAGGGCATGGAACGCGTGCGTAAGCGACCTTTAGAATTCTATGGTCCTGGTGGGCGCATTTCTAAACTCGAAAATAAATCTCGCGGCTTGTTGCAGAATCTGTGTCGAGGAGGAATGTCTCCGCAGTGGGGGATCAAGGCCATGCGACGTTACTTTGATCGCGGCGCGGCAATTCGAGGCTTGGCAATCGACTGTACTGGCGATCGAATGCCAGCTCGCGCGGCTTACGCCGGCAAGCTGCCTTACGGAGTCCGTGCGAGTGTGATTAACTGGAGGCGGGATCCAAACCCGAAGGCAATTCGGACTCAACTGCTTACAGCTTGCGATGCGCGAAAGCGGATATGCGCTGCCTTTCGCGCTCCGAATTTGTGGCTTCGATTGTCCTGTTGTGGCGACCCTGGTCGCGAGTGGCCCTGATAGCATATACGGAGTCAACCACTGAATTCTCCCAAAAAACTTACTGATGAATCTCGGCAAGCAAAGCAACATCGCGTTGCCTTGCTCCTTTCGCCTGTGGCCAACATGATAGCGTGCCTTCACACAATAGAACTTTATATATCAAAACAACATCGCATGACGTTGATTATTTAACGGTCGATATTCCTATTCCAGCAAAAGGTGTTGCGCGTTCTGAAGATTGATAGATGGAGCGAGTCGTACTGGCGGCAATGCCGCAAGCGCACAAATAAATCTCGCATTGGGACATCGCACCTTGGTTTCACCCGGCATTTTGGCTGCGGGACCCAAACCCGGAGTCGGCTTGCACATAAGCCTCACCGGCGTTTCGACTTGCGATGCCGTTGCCTGCCCGCGCACTGCAAAAATGGGGGCAAATACGCGGCGTTGCTAGACGCTAAATTGTGCGATAAGTCATCTTAGGGCACCGACTGCCGGCCGGCTCATCGGTGAAGCCAGCCGAAACCCTTGGGACATCACGTACTTCTCTATTGCGAAGCGGGCATGAGATTGAATTGTCTGGACCGGGGAGTCCTGGAATCCGCGAAGCCAGCATTTTGTTGAATCAAGGTCACGCGATATTACCTTGAACGCCGCGCCGAATGAATCAAGAATTTGGCGAAGATGAAGCTGCTCACTTGTCGACAGGATACGGCGATCGTTGAAACGGGTCACAACAAGTTGCGCAACTCGCGCCTTTGCACGCGTTGACTGCGGCCACGGTTCGTCACGGTCGGGGCCATAGCTCCTAGTCCGAGCTCTTCTCGCGAACAACAACTGCAGTATTAAAGAGAAGTTGCCTTTTGTAGCTCCGTCGGTCTGGGGTTGTCCCAAGTTACTATTCTTTTTATAGTGTCCCCCTGATTGATTCGCATCTCAGATTGGTTCTTCTCCCTTCGGCCGCGTGTAGAAGGAATTCGCGCCTACACCTGATTACTGTTAAATCCTGCGAGGAGGCTTCGCATGGTACGGCATTGGTATGTCGCAGTGTTTCTCGTTGGCGCGCTACTGTGCAGTATTGCACCAGCTATTGCAAAGACATGCGGCGGATCCTTAAAGCCAAGTTGCAAAGCTGCCAGAAATACTGGAGTCGAGGCTCGGTCGTCGAATACTGTCACGCGCCCGTCGTCGTCGTGCGAAGGCAAACGAAATACATCTGCAGAGAATCCCGCGCAACACCCATCGGACCCAAGTCCCTCTCCATCGGAGAAGATCGACTGCGTGTTCGTACAGAAATGCCTCGTATGCGCAGCCCTGATCCTTGTTAGTCTAGCTGGGTTGCTGCTGCCCTTCGCGCGGTTTTTAATAACCGGGTGGGCGGCGAAACGCAAGGACATTATGGACGGCCTTAATGAAGCTGCGCGCACCGCTTACTTTGAAATGTTTGCTCCTGCGGATTTGCCTAATGGGCCGCCTCAACCTGGCAGCGTGAAAGCCGCGTTTGAACGACTTTACACAAAGTGGTATGGCCGGAGGTTCTTCACGGCGCCGGGTGTCTTGCTTGTTTTCGTCGGCCTCATTTCGACATCCTTGATGACATTTACAGCGCTGCATGCTGTGGGATACATTGGCTCAAATCCGTTGTTCGACCTCCCTAAGGTTGCGAGTGCTGCAATCGCCGGTGCCTATTTGTGGGCGTGCAACGACCTGATTTCCCGTTCGCGGCGGCTCGACTTTGCACCGGCAAATGTATCCTGGGCGGCGTTGCGGCTTACGATCGCCGTACCGATGGGCTATGCCTTTGATACCATTGCCCCCAAAGAATCGGGCGCATTTGTAGCCTTTGCGCTGGCGCATTTCCGCTTACCGAGATTACCTCCATGATGAAGCGTCTTTTTAACAAGAAACTGGGCCTTGAGCCAAACGCGGATGAAGGCCATGACGATATTGTAAAGCTGCAGGGCATCAATCGCCCCATCGTCGAGCGACTCGCCGACGAGGACGTGACTACCATTACGCAAATCGCCTATTGCGATCCGGTGCGTCTGGTAATGCGTTCAAATCTTACTTTCAATTTCGTGACGGAGTGCATGAATCAGGCACTGGCGTGGTTGTACTTTGAAGATAAGCTAGCCGTGTTGCGGCCTCTCGGCCTCCGTGGCGCAGTCGAAATCCGGTGCTTGATCGAAGAGTACGATGATATTGACACGGAGCCGACCAGCCAAGCCGCGCATGATCGAGCCGTCGCCGCGCTGCCGCACATCGCGCAAAGTTTTGGTCAACCGGTGGAAGCGTTTCAAATTGCCCTCCGTCAGATCGCCGATGACCCGTACACCGTATTCCTCGCTAAAGTTTGGCCGGCATAGCCAACGGCCTTCGGCCCAATCATGATTTCGGCGCAAGTGCTGACGATGATTGCTGTTGCGAATTCTGCCGTGGCTGGCGCGCTGCACTGGCTCTGCAAAGCAGTGACTCTGGGAGTCACATTGTAGCAGCGGCTGTCGCTGATCTACAACGGCTCAATTCGGTATAGGTGGGGCTACCAACGCATGTCCGGACAACAATGTTCGGCCTCCTCCGGTTCGCTGAGAGGCAATGTGGCAACTGAACTGCGAGGATCGGTGCTTCAGGCACGAGTTGGTTTCACCGTGAAAACACGGCGCAGCGAATCTCGCGAGTGATCCTTGGCATCGACGATCGCCTTTAGCTGCTAGCGTTGTTTCCGACGCCCTCCTTGCTGGACGGGAGCAGGCTTCGGTGCAGCTTCTGGTTCAAGGAACAACGTCGAAGCTTTCAACTCCGTTTTGAAATGCACCGGCGAGTTGAATCCGTCGTGTTCAAACGTCAGCATCCCTTTTATGGCATGGTCTACTGTTGTCGATGCTATTGCAAAATCGACAGGTAATGAGTCACCCTTTGCGATTACTAAGTCTTGCGGAACTTTGGTGAAGACAAAGGAACCGTTCTGATCTAGGTTTCCTTTCTGAAAGTAGCCGTGGGGTCCGCAGTTTTCGCACACCGCCGGATTCGGAGCTATCCCGATTTGCCTCGATTTCAATAGAGCAACGTCATCCGGGTCTTCCACACGAAAGGTGATGGTAAGGATTCGAGCACTACGTGCTAACGACACGTTCGCGAGCACTAGTTGGGTTGCTCCCGACTTGGTTGGACGCGATTGCTCTATTTGCAGGCATGGCATTTCTTTGTATTTCGTTAATTCGGCGTCGTCGTCGTGCATGGTCTTTGTCATTTCGGTTGCCTGCTTAACAGCGAGGGCACCTTGGTAGGTCCACCATGCACTTGTGGCGGCTATTGCTACTGCAATTAGTGCAATAATATCAGAGGGGCTTAACCGCTTCTGTTCCATGTCTTGTCCATGCCTGTCGTGTGTCATCAAACTAACTGGCCGAAATTATAGACTTCGAGGCAGGTGGAGGGGAAGTACGCTGATTGCATCGCTGCTTGTCGTCGTAGCCTGTGTTCAGCATGACGGCACCCGTCGGCAAGAACATCCGGTGCCCAGCATTGCTGCGGTACGCAGCAACCATTTCACACCGTTCACATCCGCTTCCGCAGCAAGATTCCGCACTGAATTCGACGCAACTGTCTTATTCGTTTTCAACCTCACCGGAAAAGAGCTTGAGGCTAGCTTGGGTCCAGGGGCGGCAATGATCGCCCTGGTCGTCCGCATGGATGCGGCGAGACCTTAACAGGATGTAGCGGAGGGGTGATAGTTGGCAAGTGGACGTGTTTGGCAAAGTGAGATCGCCAAAGATCTAATTGGGTGAACGCGACTTTCGTCCTCGGTGATCCGCGACGGGCCGCCCCGACCAAATGAGTGCTTGAGCAAAGGAGTCACGGCGTCGGACTTATATTCGGGCCGCTTGTGCAAGGGGAGATGGCCGTCTCTGATATCCGACCGCCCCTTTCTCCGCAGCCTTCTCCATGCTGTCAGGCGTTTGAGTGGTGTCCCTCGTGGCAGCGTCAATGATAAGGATTGTCAGATTCGTCAGTGCTTCCATTCCCTTCGGAGTGACGGAGGCATTCGTATCGTTGTAGCAAGCAGCGTAGCATACCTTCTTAGGCAAACAGTCTTTCGTAGTAACATACACCCAACCAGGCCCAAGTTCCTCATATAGCTGTCGTAAGATTGCCACATACTCTTTGCTCGTTTTCGGTCTAGACATTGCTAGCTTTGGGGTGCCCTTTGCTTCGCCTTTCATACCCGCGTAGGGCTCTTCCATTTCAGGGCTAGCACTGTCTGGCTTCTCGTTTTTGGATTGCGACTGTGGCGGATAGAATGTATTCAGAACGGCAATCTGCGAGTCGGACATTGGGAGTCCTAATGCTTTCTTATACAATCCCTGCATCGCTATCAACTGGATTGGGTCCAACGACGGAGCCGTGTCCCACTCGTCGATATTCTGTTGACTGAATTGTAGTGAAAGGCTCTCCTTGTCCAGTAGAGTCAAGCCAAACAGTTTTGCAAGGCCAGTTGGAGCTGCCGTTATCAAGTCCCAGCCCAATCCTGCATTCGCCTGATTGACTTGCTGAACAGTCGTCTTGCCAGCTGTTGCCACGTTGAAATATGGAAGCGAATTCGGGCAAGCCGCTGTCCGCGCAGATTATCCATTACTTCCCTGTACTGAATGTCGGATAGTGTGCTTGACATTCGGCCTGTTCGGTGGTCGAGCTGGAACGCTTCGCATCCTATGGTGCAACACCCAAATAGGCAGAGAAGAGTTGCTTGACACCAATATCGCTGCGTCCCTGACATGGCAAAGTCCAACTTCCAAGGGTTGATGACGGGGCGCTGCAACAATGGCTTCTTGAACCGAGCGAGCGCCCGTTGATCGAAAACTGGATGAGACTCATGGAGAAGTCGCCGAGAGTATCGGCAAGCAGGGAGCGTATTCTTGACTTTGTTGGTTGAAATGCGCAAACCGCAAGGCACACAAAGGCCCCATCTTGTCATCGGCCCTTCAGCAGATTTATAGACGACGTAGTGCGGTGAAGCTGAGCGACTTGAAGTTCGTGGCTCGCATCAAAGTAACTCCGTGTTGCCTTGCCGATCGACTGACTTCAAGTACTTCTTCGCAATCGCCAGCAAATCAAGGGGACGGCTGTGGGAGTCGAACCCACGAATGACCACGCCATAACTTCTGTCGGGGATTGCAGTTACGGCGATTGTCCCTGCTGCGGCACTGTAAATGTGCTGCAAGGCCGTGCGTGCGGATTGTCCTACACTGGCGACTCTTGACGTTGATTTGCAGCATCATCACGGCATGGAACGGCCTGCCGGCACATATCAGGAAGACTGTGCTGGCGTTAGTTGGGTTCGGAGATTCGCTGGCAAACGGTGAATCGTGAAGGAGAATGGCGGTCAGTTACGACGCGATTTTCACGGTGAAACCTTCACCGCGGAACGCAAAGTCCTTCGCTGAGGCGGCCGTGTCTGCCGGCACGGGTTCGCCCACGATTCGCTGGCTGCTACCACCTGCCAGCCGGCGGAATGTGGATGCCACAGCCTTCCATGTCTTCGAAATGCTCGTTGGTCCAATTACGTAAGGCTTGTATGTCGTAACCCCCATCGAACCGCCGTCGCGTCGGCTTCATCTTCCTTGGCTTCCGTATTAGGTGGGAAGGTGGAATGTGCGGATGCGTTGGTCGCAAAGCAGTAGACGTGGCCCAGTTCGTGCGCGATCAGATCCGCTAGCAGGTCAACTTCAGCGAGCAGTTCGGCAACACAAGAATTGAAGGTGAGGGTGTTGCCGAAGCCATCATTGTTGCCAGGTTTATCGGCGGCCGCGTGTAGCTCAATCTGCGGCGAGTGGTCCTGTCCCACGATCCCGCTGATCCAGTGTGCTACCATCGCCTCTCGATCTGTGGCCGGAACGCCAATCCAGACCTGGCGAAACACATGGGCGAATCGCTGGCGATTGCCATTCCCCTCCGTCTCGATCGACATACCAGCATCGGCATCAATTTCAATCGGCACCCTGAATCCTCCACACTCAAGTAATGTCTGGACTCTCCGACTCCGTCGCCGACCAAATACCATCGGCGAAGATCGGCTTTTCAACGCCAGTATTCCAGAACGAAATGAACCCCACAGGCAATAATCGCAGGGCCTGGCAAATCATTACTCGCTCCAAACAATCTTGCAATCCTTTCAAGTAACGCGGGATCGATGTTCGCTTACTTATCGGTCTCGTTAAAGGCCTTGAGACGCCGCTCGAAACTCTGTCGCTGTTGGTCGATCTGACGTGCATCCACAGCATTTGAACTCGCGGTTCCAGCTTTCTTATAGGCAGCCTGAATCGCGTTGTGGCCTTGGCCTGCCAACTCGACCTCGCGCATGATCTGCTCCGTGTCGTCAAAGGCGGAAAAGTCCCGGCGGGCCGATACCACCATACCCTTGGCGTCGACAATGAACAAACCATGCATGACATCCGATGGCCAAATCGGTCGGCGGGTGTTCGGCACGAACGAATTCGGAAAGCGCAGCGTACCGGCCTTATCAATTTCTGGCGTCCCGTCAATCAGTCCAATGGACTCAAAAGCCCGAAGGCCTGTGTCACTGCACAACACGTCATGCTCTCGCAGCAATCCGAGTGCCGCGGGAGCCGGCAACAGCTTGGCGTCGGCCGCGCTGACCGCGACTACGCGAACGCTCCCAGGGTCCTTCAAACGCTCGCGAAACGCGGCCACGGCCTGGACCGCCTTGGAACAAATGCCACACGGTTCTCCGGACGCATTGGCCGGCATGAAGACGTATAGCGACACCTTATTGGGGATGCTTTGGATAATCTTAGCCGACGGAACCGGCCATGTCTGTCTCAGGTCATCGAGCGCGGCACGGGGAATGTTGTGCATTTCCATGATGCTCGGCACCGAGAACTCCGGCCACGAAAATACATCGGGACGAATATGAATCAGGCCCATCATGCCCGCGTCCTCGTGGTCCAGGATATGGCAATGGCTGACGGACTTGCCGCTCCAATGATGGAACGGCATGACAACGTTTAGTGGCGGCTGCTGCTTCAGAATGAGAAGGGTATCGGCCCAGAATTCACAAGTTGGAAGACCGGTCGTGCCGCGATCCGGATCGGCGGGAACGAGGAAAGGATTGACATGAATGTGCAACGGATGGTTGCTATCTCCGTCAGGGACGGCAAATGCCAACCGTCGCGAATGGCCCAAGCGAAAGAACTTTTCGTCACCGGGGAACGCGGCACCGTTGATTTTGAATGTTCCGGGCTGGAACGTATTGTCGCTGTTGAAGCTGGCATCGGCAAACGAAAGGTTATACGCCTCGACGGTTGGGATAGCGGGCGGAGATAGAGCGGGAGCGCAGCTCGCAAATATCCTTCGGGCTTCGGCGTCGGAAACGAAGGATGGCTTCCCATCAAGGGGTTTCTTAGGATCAACGACCAGCGTGGCGAGAACGAGGTCGCTATCTGTCGCCGTTGGCGCCCGGCTAACGACTGAGTAAGTGATTTCTCCGAGCCGGCTAATGTCGCCGGAAGCTCGTGGTATGCAAACTAGCACGTCCGCGCGGTTGCCAGGCGAAAGCGTGAGATGCTGCGCGTCGGAAATAAAGTACGGCTGCTTCAATGGAATTCCATCCCAGGCGATGACCTGAATCATCGCCGCCGGCCGGCCCGGAGTGGTCGGTCGGATCGCTAGGTCGATCGTGTCTTCGACACCCGCGTGAATCAGGCGCATTCGACGTATTTCGCCGAACGCCACTTTGTTACAAACTTGTGGCTGAAACATCCCGCTGACCCAGGTCTCAATGTCATGCTTGAAGATAGGCGATAGATTCGTCTGCGGATCGCCAGCCAGCCTCCGAGCAACTTTCTTGATATCCGGCCGATCACTGCAATTTACCGCTTGCTCCAATTGCATGTCCTTGAGCGCGAAGAAGTCGGGGCGAGCAAAACGAACTGTTGGCGCTTTGCTTTGGCTGTAAAGCGTCAATTGCTGAAACATGAGTATCGATTCCTTGTCGATGCCCCAACCGCTACGGGTGCCCAATTCATCGAGGCCATGCAATGGATCGCGGACAATCAGCGGGCCGCCCATGCCTCCGGCCACGAGCGTAGCCACGGAACCATGTACATGCGGATGGTAGAAGAATGTTCCTGCCGATTGATCTGACGGTAACTGGTAGATGTAGAACTTCAACTGCCGCGAATTGATCGCGAAATATGTTGTCCGCCGGCCAGCAAGGCGAGACGTTAAGGCCGTGCGTGTGCAAGTTGATGACATCGAAATCATGAGGGCAGTTCATTGAGCTGTCCGGGTCGGGCCCCGATCGCACGGGGTCGACGATCGCGAAGTCGGGAACCGTCTGGGCTTGCAATTCCGCCTTGTCGAGAAGGTTCAGTACGGGAATCAGAAGGATGCGTCCTGGGGCCGTTTCAATTAGAGGCCCCCAGTTACCTTGGCCGTCAAGCCGGCGGTAAGACCAAATCCAGGTTTGATCGTTGATCTTGTTGCCGGATTCATCGGTTCCTCGCCGTTCGGTGCGAACGAGCGTCGCGATCAAGAGGTTTTCGAGATCGCTCTTCAGTGTCGTCGCGCCTTCGGCGCGTGCGCCTGCGCCAAGGAGTCGAGAATCTGTGCCGTAGTTGCTAGCTTACCTACGTTCGGCTTCATGGCCGAGTCGACAACCTTTTGAATCGCCTGCATCCGACCGACCATTTCGCCCAGTTGGTGAGTTGTTGGCGGATTCTCGGTCGACAAGTCCTGTACATCGAAATGAAGCGGCACGTAGCTAGGCATACGCTGCGTGTCGAGTTTCACGGTGTGGCCGTCAGCGGCAACGGTCTTTTGCGAAAACGGACGTGAATGAGCCCGCAAGGTTACAGTCTTAAGCGGCGTTTGCGCCGAAGTAGCCGATGGCACAATTGCAATTACCGCTGCGATGACTGTCAGATGACGAATCATGATTGGTTCTCTTTGCTGGATGAGACGATACGATCGTATGGAACATGCCCGCTTCGTAGCGTCTGCAGGGACTTTACTCGCACTAATAGTCTAATCGTTTTGAAGTCCGATCTATCAATGTGCTTCTTGCGGCGTTCTCCATGGGCATTTTAACAGTAGGGAGACGAACTGGGTATTAGGCCAGACAGCCGAACGGAGGAAGACTCGCCGACATGGCGAGGCCTAAGGGGCGCGAGAAGCATACATGCGTGATCCAGCCCACGAGCATTTACCTTTAAGTTCAGAATTTGTGGCGCGTCCGTAAATGCTGCTCAAAGTCTCACGATGTTGCTTTGATTCAATTAAGCGTGGCGAACGCCCATGTCTGCCCTGACGGCTGGCGCTCATGGATTTCTAGGTTTTCCGTTATTTCCGATGTTTTGGCGTGCTTTTTAATCATGGGCCCACAGTTCCGGGAGTGAGTAGGTCTCGGCTTGGTAAAGATGTTTAGCGAAATCAGAGAATTGGCCCAAAGTAAGTTTCCTCATTTCGCGTTTTTCCGCCACAAAATCGAAGTTTGTAAAATGACCTAATCGGGCTATTGAATCCGGCACGTTTTTTGGTCAAATGCACCTTACTCTCATCGAGAAAGTCCGTTCTAACATCATTTTCAAGAAAGGCGTATCAATGAAAGCGGTCAAACAGAAAGCGGTCAAGCGAGCCCCGGCCAAGTTTGATAAGGCGTCGAAGAATGAGTACATCCGGGTGGTGCCGATGCATCATCCGAAACCGGTACTGTCGATTGACAAGCTCGGCAAACTGCGCGGCGAGAAGGATTCCGACCTCTTCTCCGGCAAGCCGACCGTGGCACCGGCCACCGCTCACTTGACGTACAATGGCGGCGCGTTGATCCAGAACGTCGCCGTTCACATCATTTTCTGGGGCAAGCTCTGGGGCACGAACGCGTCGTCCACTACTCTGATGGCGAAGATCAATGACTTCTTCACCAAGATCGTCGTAAGCCCGCTGATCGATCAGCTGAGCGAATACAATGTGTCCGGCCAAAAGATCGGCCATGGCACGGCCACCGGGTCGAAGACGATCACCGCCAAGGCTCCGGTCGGCAGCGTCACCGATGGCACGGTGCAAACCAGTCTGAAAGCCTGGCTCGCCGCCGGCACCGTTCCTCCTGCCAACGCCAACTCCCTCTACTTCATCTACCTCGATCCGGGAGTCGTTTCCATCATGGGCGGCAGCAGTTCGTGCAAGAGCTTTTGCGGCTATCACAACAACGTTGGCAAGGTCTATTATGCGGTAATGCCTTACCCCTCCTGCACTGGCTGTCTGGGCGGCATGAATGTTCTGGACGCCCTGACGGGCACCAGCTCCCACGAACTATGCGAGGCCATCACTGATCCGGTTCCCGGTGCCGGCTGGTACGATCAGATCAACGGCGAAGTTGGCGACATCTGCGCTTGGAACTTTAAGAAGGTCGCCGGGTTCAATGTGCAACTGGAGTGGTCGAACAAAAACAACAAGTGCATCTGAGCTCAGAAGAGACGTGGAATAGATGTGGATAAGGGGCTCGCTCCGTACTGCTTGTACAATGGCGATCGCCCCAGGACGCCTACCTTGGCGGTAGTGTCGGGGTTGTTGACTTTAGCCGTTGGCGTACATTTTGCAACTGTCGTGTGTCGCCCGGATTTCCACCAGGGCTTCAACGACTCGCGCATCGCGGCAAAGCGTTGCTGCGGTACGCGGCAACCACTCTCTGCCCGTAGGCGCTTTCTGCCGCAGTCCGCCTTTTCCGTTCTGTCTTACACGGAACAACAGAGAAGAGATAAAAGGGGGTTCGGGGGAAAAAAGACCTTGTCCCCCGATACAAAAAGTATTCGCGCCGAAGGCGGCCGTTTAAGGAATGGGAACCTCGGCGAAACACTAAATAAATGGTACAACTAAGTGTGCGCAAATCAAATCAAGCTGATGGAGATCTCAAAGAATGATTTTGTCCTCGACGATAACTTGCGACCTTCGCGCATTCCGGTGGATTTCTCGGAGGACGAGCTTGGAGATCCGTGGGTTCACTTTCGGCCAGTGCGGTATACATGTGTTAAGTTATGTTTGTATGAGCAAACACCAGTTCGCTTGTTTGCTCCTCGCGAAACGGACAACAGCCTACAAGGTCTGACCGGCAAGTAACCAGGCTGTTGGTTTTCCCATGCCAGTGGTCATCATGCGAAGATCTGCCGGTTATGGGGCAAGGTGCTAGGACGTGCTTGGGTAGCATCAACGAAGCTCCGATCATGGTATGTAGTCAGTAGACAAATGCTGAAAGGAAATTATGCCACCGCCTGAACAACCCGATCCGCAGTCACCGACGTTGAGGCTCCGCGTGATTGTGACGGCATGCGGCCTTCTCGCCGCGATTGCACATATGATTGTTCCACGGTTTATCCCGGATGGAATTACTGCTGGGTTCTTGCTGATTGCAATAGTGCCCTGGCTTTCGGATTTCGTGAAGAATATCGAAATCTCTGGAGTCGGAAAGTTCGAATTCCAAGAGGTTCAGCGAAAGCAGGAGATACTGCAAGCAGACGTGGATGCCCTCCGTTTCCTGGTATCTGGATTTGTCACTGACTGGGAGCTAACTCATCTTACAAAACTCAATGGGCCCGAGCCTTTCCCATATACTTGGGGCGGTAAGGATGATGATCGCTTCATCCACGAACTCAGAAGACTGCGAGACCTCGGCCTGATAGATCGAGATAGTAAACTTGAAGGGCTTCGCAAGTTGCCAATAAAGGGTGATGACCTCAAGTCGTTCGTGCACATCACTGATCGTGGAAAAACATACTTGGTATTGCGAGCCCAATTGGTTTCGAGTCAGAAGGTAGCTTGACGCAGCCCAGCGGCCGGCTGCGCCATCGCTGGAACTCTTCATCGTACCGTCGTGTTGCCTTGACATTTTCGGTCGCGTGGCGATCACTTATTGTTATCGACCGACTATTCCCGCGAAGCTGCGGGAATCGAACCTATCGACGGTTCCGACGCAAGTGCAAAGCCGTCTGGCATTTGCGACACTTTACCACGGCTAGTGCAATACGGGTTTGTCAGGGCGCGTAGCTAGGTGGGGTCAAAGTGAAAGGGTTACTTGAGGAACCGGATGCTCTAATGTGGGCACGTCCGGGTCTGTGGGAGCCCTGGGCGGGCAACCACCGAGGGCCACCCGGCAATTCGACGAAACCTTTTGCCAGCAATGCAGTTGCGACAGTTGTTCGGCCTGCCATGCTACAAATGCGCTGCATGGAGATAACTCTTATTGTCCCGCTTTGGCGTCCCTTGACGCTGATCTTCAATGCCTTGTTGAAGTCTGGGAGGCGCTGCCTAGGCACATTAAGAAGACAATAGTTGCCATGGTCGGGTTCGCTGAATCGCTGGCGATGGTCGTGACGACATGCTTGATGTGGCGGACTCGGTCAAACTATGCGGGTACGGCGAAATAGAGAATGACAAAGATCGCGGCTGCACCAGTGGCCCCAATAGCCAGTCTCGTACCAAGGTTCAGATCGACCTTGATCATGCCACTTATCTCGGTAGCGATCGCCCCGCCACCCAAAGAAAATGCGCCTAGAATTATTCTGGACTGTAGTTTGCTCGGCGATGAAAAGATGAAGGCCAGCGCAATAGCTACTGCGAATATGACAAGCCCAACCACCAGTGCAAGATGACGTTCCCAAGGTGCTTTCAAATCCGGATCTACATCGACGTCAAACGTGAAAGTGTAGCTGTCCTGATTGACACCCAACTTTGCTGTCTGTGTCTGGCCGCTATAAGTCGCGATCACTTCAATCACAGTTTTTCGCTTTGGTAATTCAATCCTTGCACGTCCTTCCGCATTCCGAACTTCTCCCGCATCAGTTCCGTTTTTCTTGAAGCTGACGGTTGCTCTTGGGATTGGCTTTCCATTTCGGTCACGCACGAAAACATCAATAGCTCGTTCAATCATCATCTCCGCTACCATTGCTACGAACAAATCCTGATTGTTTCACCATCAATGTCGCACTCAACGCAGGGTTGGCCGGTCGTGCCATCCGGACAGCGGGCGACGGGCGGAACGTGTTCTCGAATGTGGATCACGAAATCAAAATCAAAGTCATGTTTATCCATCCCCCGTTGGAGACTTGCTCGTTGTTCGTTTTTGCCGTATCTAGCCAGAACGTCAATAATTGCGTCCTGATTTTGAGTTCGTAACGAAGCCTGCCCATTCCTCCCAATTGTCACACTTCCGCACGGTTCATCATCGATGGAAAAGAAAACCTCCGCGCCTTCGGCTGGCTTATGATCGGCATTAAGGACTCTGATTCGTACTTCGCGGCTTGCTCGCCTCGACGGCTCAAACTCGGCCCTCGACATGGTATCCTCTCCTAGCCGCCGATACGAACAAGTTTGGCGGCAATAATTTAAGAAGCCTATGATAAACTACAATTAATTGATGTCCCCACTCTTGGTTTTTTTAGTCAAAAAGCATGAGGTTGTCAAGCATAACTTTCTGAAAACGGCCGTTTCTGTTAGCTGCGCCGTCAAATCGAGAAAACCTGTGTGCCAGCCAGCTGAGTTGCCTGTGTCACGGGAATCGAACCTACAAGCGACCGGTTATCCTGGCCAAAGCAACACGGTTTTACCTTGATGTTCGACCGGTGTCGGCAGCCTATCGACGCAAGAGAGTTATCGGAGTCGAACCCACAGATGACCCAGCCGCAATCGCTGTCCCTCGATTGCATTTGCGGCGATTAATCCTATTGTGAATCGCGGAAATACCGTATCACCCAGCGAAAAGTCGGATACCCAAAATAGTTTATCTATAATTTGCATCGGTGTAACATAGATACGCTCAATCAAGGCAACCTCGTGTTATCTTGATGGTGCCAGCGTCGGCCACGCGCCCCGCGGCCGATTTCGGCGCAACGCCGGACGGGCAAAGCACTTACAGTTCGTCGCCATCTCCGGCGATCTGCAACGGCGCTGCAAAAGAATGCCACCGAGGGTCCGATCGCGGCATTGCTTGTCGCCAAATTGGCAAATTAAACTAACCCAGTTAGCTTGACCGGCGTCGTGGTCGTTTTGGTTTGCAACAAAGTCGGGGCAATCGGACATCTGATTGCATCAACCGGGTTTTCCAAATGGCGAATCCTCGACGCTCGCGGCTAAGGCGCGTCGATACCGTGTGCGGATTTGTTCCTCCGATTCGAGGTATTGCCAGCCCCAACGATGGCTTCTGTCTGAATTGCTGATCCGGCTACTGTACATGCGATAGCGGCGGAGTACATGTTCTTCTCCTAGTAGCGCATAATGCCGAAGAACCAGAAGCCCCTCAACGATCACGCAAGCCGGAGCCGCCGCGTGGCACCCGACTTCGTAGTTAATACCTTGGATTCGCGGTGAAAAGACCGCGATTTTATCATAGTAGTGGTTCGTCGGATCGTACCGCCGGATTGAACGCAAGGCTTCGCCGTCTCGCCCGATCATGTTTCGCCCGACGCATCGGAAAGCAAGCTCTTGCCGCCCAAAGGATTCGAGTGGACTGCAATCGATAAACTCATCCATATCGCAAACGACGACGTAATCCGCGTCGCAACCACGCCAGCAGTTGTCCTTGATGTATATCATTGCAAGATTGTCCTGCAGTCCGCCAGTTTTCCATGTCTGCACGCGCACTCGTGGATCGGCCAGGGCTAGCTCGCAAGTTCGGTCTGTCGATTCGTTGTCGAAAACCGTGATCCGGCGAGCAAACCAGTAGTGTCGAAGGAAATGCGGTAACATCTCCTCCTCATTAAAGGCGAGCGCAAATACGTCAATATTCAATGCCCCTGTTGCTTTAGCCATACGTCCAACGAGCAGAGTAAGTTTGGCGTCGAATCCATTCTACGTCTAACTGAAGTCCTGTGACATAGCTCGGATATGAAAGGTCTCATCCAGTTTAGAGTTGTGCTATTTCGAATCACAAGGGAGACCTCCCGACGTCACGGTAGCACCGATTTGCGACGGCACGGCGGGCTGCGCTAGGCGAATAAGCGGCCTATCTCGTTGTCCGAGAGTCCCCGGAAACCGCAAGGCTGGACAAGCATTGCCAAAATAAAGTCTGCGCGTATCATAGGTTTCAGGAGGGAAACATGCCCAGGGACAATAAAGATGTTCATTACACAGAGTCGATTGGCGATACGGATTGGATTTCTAAGAGCGCTGCTGCGGGAGTGATCGCGCCGCGCTTTTCCGATAACTCCCAAGCAAATCTGGCGGCAAAGAGAAGACTCAATCTTGGATGTGGAGGCAACAAGCTCCGGGGGTGGGAGAACTACGATATCGACGTTGATATCACCAAGCCTCTCCCCTTCCCCGAGTCTTCTACGCAGTATGTTTTCATCGAGCACTGCGTCGAACACGTCGAATACTACGCCGCGATTGAGTTTTTCAAGGAGTGTAGACGAGTGCTTGCTTCTGGTGGAGTCATTCGTGTGGCGGTTCCTGCTTTGGACAGGATTTACCGCTTGGCAGATCGAGACTACCACACGTTCGTTCGAAGGTGGAGTCCAGAGGAGTCCCTTAGGGGTTCCATGCATGCGATTCTGTACGCGCACGGGCATAGGGCGGCGTGGAGCTATTCGTTGCTAGAAGCTACTTTGTACTTTGCTGGGTTCAATAACATGCGCGAGTGTCGGCCGGGACAATCGGATATTGCCGACCTTCGTGGTGTGGAGGGGCATGGAAGAATCATTGGTGACAAATTCAATGATATAGAAACAATTGTGTGCGAAGCTGATGTCGAAAAGTGATCCAATCCTTGGTTGCAGTGGTGCGGGCAGGATTGGGGTACGATCCGCTCTCGGGCCACCTCTTCGTGTTTCGTAGTCGCCGTGGCGATCGAGTGAAAATGTTGTGGTGGGACCGCGATGGACTGACGCTGTAGTATCGGCGGCTGGAGAGGGACCTTCCGCTTCCCTACGCCCGACGATCCGCAAGCGCGAAGCATCGAAGTCTCATCCCAGGAGTTGTCGCTGGTGCTGTGCGGTATCGACCCGGCCAGCGTGAAGCGGCAACCGCGCTATCAACGCACGGCCTGACGCGTCGAAAAAATATTCGCCAACCAAAGCGAACTATTGGGGACGCTAATGCAGGGTGCATGAGCACGGATGCTTTGCCTCTCACTGATCCTGCCATGCTGCCGGACGCCCCGGCGCTGCTGAAGGCATTGATCGTGCAGTTGCTGGCAGAGTTGCAGAAGACCCGCGCGGTGACTGAGCGGCAAGAGCACCACATGCACCTCTTGCTGAAACAAAGTTACGGCAGCACCAGCGAGAAATTCGATCCGCGATAGGACCTGTTGTTCGACGCCCAGGCTAGGCCGGAGCAGACGACTTCCGGCCCGCCGCCGGAAAGCCCCGTGCGAGCGGCGATGGACTTCACGCTCTCGAACTGGCCGGCGCTCCGCCGCTACACCGAGTCGGGCTGGTTGGACATCGACAACAACGCCGCGGAGAACTCGTTGCGAGGCATCTGCCTGGGCCGCAAGAACTGTCTCTTCTGCGGCAGCGACCCGGGCGGGCACGCGGCGGCGGTCCACATCAGCTTGCTTGCTTCTTGCAAGCGACACGGCCATGACCCGTTTGCATATCTCCGCGACGTGCTCATCCGTCTTCCGGCCATGCCTCCCACCGCAGGCGAAGAAGAACTTCTCGCGCTGCTGCCCCACCGCTGGCAGTCGGCTTGACGCTTCCGCCCGCTTCTTCCCCGCTGTTCCCTGCCCGGCTACACTACGTGTTCCGCCGGACGCTTACACGTGTTCTGCCGGACGGTTACAAGAATTCGCCGTGCCCGAAAAACGCTCGATAAAATCCCATCAGCCTGAGACACTACACTAGGGAGTGGACCACCGCGTCCACTTTATACGGGTCTCGCGCGTGAAAAAAGGAAGCCACTTTCGCGGCTCCATTTTCGCCGCTAGCGACAACTTGGAAGATGGATTAGAGCGAGTTTCAAGTAAGTGTAGCGGTCATTTCGCATGAAAAAGCGTGGGAACATTACGTCGCGAACGCCAAACGTCCGTGCGACACGCACTAGTTACCCAAGGCCGTCGTAGTGATAGTAGAAAGTACTCATCGACCGGTTCTTCCATTTTTTGCGAAAGACGTTCGCCGACCACGCGGTGCCAAGTGACGCTTCTTCAGTCTGCCCCTTTCAATATGTTGAATGCCATGGAGACTCTTTTGCCAAGTCTACAAAGAATCGTAGTACGTCGTCTCGTATAATGGATACAGTATTAGGCTCGGACAAATCAATTGGGCTATATAGCGAACTGATGCACTCAGGCAGCCGACGTTGAACAATCGCGATGTCCGCTCCCCACGGCATGAGGCTCCAAGTCAGTGCGCATTTATCGGAAAAGTAAGCGTAAATGCTGGACGACCGAATCTTCAGGCTGACTCCATAGCTCTTAAAGAGGTCAACTATCCCTGGTATATCGTCCCAGCCCGTAAGGTCCAGCCGACTCAAGAATTGGCGAAAGACAGCACTTCCAACTTCTCCCTCCCACAAGTTGCGTTCCGCAAGGTCCGCACCCATTGTTGCGCCCGCCAGCATTGCGTTCCTAACCGCTTCCGATTCAGCACTCGGTTTACTCGGCCCGACCGCTGCGAAAGAGGGATCAGGATTATGCCAAGAAGCTTCTAATACGTCTCGAATCATACCTCGTGCGGTCATAATAAAGTGCTATATGCTTATGGTGTTTTCACGCTTCAGTTCAGTCCAGTTCAAAGTTGTTGGTAAAGCCCGACATGGACGACTGCCCGCGTCGGCGGGGTTAGTCGCCAATTGACGGTGACGCCGTTGGCGTTACGTTGGACTTGCCAGGCGGACAGTTCCTGCTGAAGTTCCTTGGGGTTGCCGATGCGGCGGTCAAGGCATTGTCGCGAAGGCACTCCCAACTCGCTTTCCGTAACGTTCAGCCAGCTTCCGCTGCGCGGCGTCTGGTGGATTTTCAGGCGTTGGCGGCGGCGGGTGCGTCTCCTCGGCGGGAAAGGCCACATACAGCAAGGCGATGTCGTGGGTGTTCAGATTGTCGCAGACCAGCTTGACCTCCCGGGCGTTTGGGCAATCCTCGTCGAGAAGGCGGCGAATCCTCCGCCCAGTCAACACGCGTTCGGCTGTCGTGGCAAGACACTCGCCGCCATCGACGCACGGGGTCGAAGAACATAAAAAGCGCTTGCACGCTGCGCCGCTCGTAGTGATAATCCTCGCGGGCATCGCGGCCAGGTGCCATGGACTCGAGGGGGTGTTCGTCGCACAAAAGATGTTTGCTGGCCTTGTCCATGCAAATCGACGGTTCTTTTTCCGTATGTTCCACCGCGTGGAGATCGAGGGCATCTTCCATTTGCGCGACGAAACGCGCGGCGTCGTGTTCGAGCATGCACCAGCATTGCTTACGCCAAGATTGCTGTTCGTTTTTTTAACGTCTTGCGTACGTATTCCACGCGGACGCTCGTCACCAGGCGCCGCTTTGCCAATTCCTCGGCCAAAAGCCCCAAGATCCAACGTGTGCGGCCCTCGGGCGCCGGACCGCAGCATATGGCGATCAAGTGGGCTTCGGTTCGATCGTTGATCTTCGGCTGGATGGCAGGCGTTTCGCGCGCCTTGCGCTCGAGCGCCGGCTCTTCCCCTCCAACACAAACCGCTTGCGGATGGTCCACCGAATCGTCGTGTATGCCCAGCCGCTCTGCGATTTCCTGGCTGGACAGCCGCCCTACCTCGCGGTGGCAATCGCTCCAAAGAAGAATCTGCGCGTGCCGGATCTTCTTGGCCGAGGCGCATAATCCCCTTCAGCCGTTCGCGTTGTTCGGAGGAAGGCCATACTTGATACTTATTTGGAATTGAAATTGCCATCCGTGGGTCTCCTGCGTAAACTACCTGCCACCGTGACATCGACAGCACACCAAAGTCCCATTACTGTGAGATAGACCGACTACTACGCGCATGTCCATCCAAAAACGAAGGCTACTGGGGGAAAGCAAGTCAATACACATGCGCCCACCAAGAGGCTTGACCCTCCCCAACCAGTCATGGCACTCTTACAGCACAATTTTCCGCATCCTTGGTTAATAGTCCCAAAATCAGCGATTTTACAAGGCGGGACTGGGCCGACGCAGATAAACGGAATTTTGTAGCTCGCCGTGATTTTTCCGCCTGTACGACAGTTGCCAGTCGCGTTGAATGTAAACGTTCTCACCATCAGACCACTCGGATCGCCCGCAGTCGTCGGGCCATTTACGACATAGCGATAGAGATTTGCGTCTTCCGCCGAGAAGCCGATTGGATCCTGACTTAACCACCTAGCCAACATCGGGTCGTAATTCCTTGCCCTGACATAGTATTGTACCGGGTCGCTGTCGAGGAAGTATCCGAGCTTTCCGACCCACTGGAATGGGTTGACGGTCTGATTTATGGTGGCCACGCTGACGGCGCCATATGCTAAGTACTTGTAAATATCTGAGACGGATCCCGTGTCATCTGTGATACCCGTTGTCGAGCCGAGGCCGTCGAAGTGATAAAACCGCGAACCGTTGTTAGTATTCCACTGGCTGATGAGGCTGCCATAGGCATCGGGCTCCAAGGTGAATAACGCCTGAGTGACGTTGGAGGTGTCCTTGATTAGCAACAAGTTCTGCAGGTCCCAGACGAAGTTCTGGCTGCCAGTGGAATCGGTCTTCGCCATGCGCAGACCATCCGCGTTGTAGATCATCGTGTTGACCACGCTGGACGGCAGCCAGAGTTTCGTCAGCCGATTCTCGATGTCCCAGGTGTAAGTCGTCAGTAACCCCGAAGTGTTCTGTAAAGCCAGGTTGCCCGTGGCGTCATAGGTGTACGTTGTTGGACCGGTGGAGGAGTCCTGGCTCGTGGCAAGTTGGTTGGCCGCATCGTAGGTGAAAGTCGTCAGTTGTTGATCGTAGGTGAACGTCGTTAGTGGTACGAGCGAGTTCTGCACCAGCCGGTTGCCTACCGGGTCATAAGTGTGCGTGACGTCGTGGATATAATAAGTGATCGTGCCGACCGCCGTCAGCGTCGTGCAGATCTCGTTGATGAGCCGGTAGTTGGCATCGTACGTCCAGGTGGTCCCCGTGCCATCGAGTTGGACGACGCTCACCCGGTTGCCCACCTTGTCGTAGGTGTAGGAGTAGCGCGATATACTGCCGTTGGACAGCAGCTTTAGCTGCCCGGCGTTATCGTAGCTGTAACTTGCCGCCGTTTGATGCGACACATGCTGCATGAGCATCTGTCCGGCCGCATCGTAAGTGAAGCTGGTCTGCTCGTTCAGGGGATTCACCAGGTACATCATCCGCCCCGCAGCGTCATAGGCGTAGGTTGTCCTCCCGCCGTCCGGATCGCGCATCCCGGCGCGTAGCCCAATGGGCGTGTAACTATAGGTGATCCTGTTGGCGCCTGGATTGACGATGCTGGCAAGCCGGTTCAAGGCGTCGAAGGTCGATGTCGTCCGCCCGCTTACGTCCGCCATGAGAGTGCGGTTGCCCACGCTATCATAGCTGAAGGTGGCCCGCGTGCTGTCAGAATAGCGCCGGCCAGTGACGCGGTCGTCCCGGTCATAGGTGTAGGTGGTGCGATTCAACCGGGCATCCCATCGCGCTGCCCTCTGGCCCGTGGTTGTGTAGGTGAACGTCGTTGGCCGAAACAGGGCATCCTTGATGGCCGTGTTTTGTCCAGCTGCATCGAATTGGAAGGTGGTATGGTGGCTATTAGCGTCCACCAGGGCTATCACCCGCGAGGCGGCGTCATAGACCTGCGTGGTGCGGAAGCTCATCGCGTCACGGGTCGCCACTAACCGATTGGCTGCGTCATAGATCGATGTAGTAAGATGGCCCAGCGCATCCTTAACTTGTACCAAGCGGCTGGCCGCGTCGTAGCCGTACGTCGTGCGATTGAGGAGCGGATTCATCTCTGCCAAAGCTCGGCCGGCCAGATCGTAGACCGTCGTCCAGCGGTTGCCCAACGGGTTGACGAGCGCGATCCGCTGCCTGGCCGCGTCGTAGACGAATGTCGTCCGCGCCAGCAGCGAGTCAACTTGGCCGATGACGCTGCTGCGAAGGTCGTAGACCGTGGTGGAGATTGCCCCCGTGGCATCCTGCACACGAATACGATTGTTGGCCGGGTCATAGGCCATCGTCGTCCGCCCGCTCAAGGCGTCCCACGTCGCGAGAACTTTGGCGACCGGGTCGTACTGCATCGTCGTGCGGTAATTCCGGGCGTTGATCGTGGCAATGTTTCGACTGGCTGCGTCGAAGAGGACGGTCGTTCGGGCCAACTGCGGATCGATGCTGCCCTTTACCCGCCCGTCGGCATCATAGATCGTCGTCGTACGGTTGCCGGCCGCGTTGATTACGGCCACTGGCCGGGCCGCAGCATCGTAAACGATTGTCGTCCGCCGTCCGAGCGGATCGATCGCCACGGTCCTGTTGTTGCGGACATCATAAAGATAGGTCGTAGCCTGATTGAGCGGGTTGCGGTGGGACTTGAGATTTCCGGCCAAGTCGTAGTTAAAACTTGTGCGCAGGTTCAACGGATTGACTACTGCCACCGGCCGGTTGAAGGCGTCGTAAACCGTCGTCGAGATGTGTTTCAGCGGATCGACTACGTGATTTTGGTTACTGGCAGGATCATAACCGAACGTGGTCCGGTTCTTCAGTGGATCAATGCTGGCGATCCTCCGCCCGACCGCGTCGTACACTGACGTTGTCCGCTCTTTCAAGGGATTGATCGTGACGATGCGGTTGCCGACCAGATCATAGACATACGAGGTCCGCGCCCCCAGCGGATCGATCATCGCCGTCTGTCGGTCCATCACGTCGTACAGAAAGGTGGTCACGCCTTTCCGCGGATCGGTAATCTTCTGCAAGCGACACTCGGCGTCGTAGGCGTAACTCGTGCGGTGGCCGTTGGCGTCGATAAAGACCGTGAGACGGTTCATCGCGTCGCGAAGATAGGTCGTCCGCTGTCCCAGCGGATTCACCACGAACAGCGGTCGGCTGTACGCGTTGTAGCCATAGGTCGTCCGGTTCAACAGCGGATCGACCGTAGCCAGCGGCCGCCCCTGCGAATCAAACACGGTGGTCGTCCGCTGTCCCACGCGATTGACGATGGCCGCGATCTGGCCGCGGCTGTTGTAGGCGTAGGTCGTTCGCCGATTCAATGCATCCACCACCGCGTCACGACTGCCCGTTACCGCGTTCCAAACCAGCGTCGAGCGATGGTTGCGCTGGTCCACCAGGGCCAGCATCAATCCCTTGCTGGTATCCATCACGTAGGTGTAGCGGCCGCCGTCTGGATAGCAGATCGCCCTCAGCCGCGTGGTGTTGTCGTCCATGCCCTGGTAGACGTAGGTCGTGCGGTTGCCGCGCGGGTCCTCCACAACCAACAAGTTGTAAGTGCTGGGATCCCAAGTAAAGCTCGTACGATTGCCTAGCGCGTCGATTTGGGCCGCCAGCAATGCGCCGTTCCCATACGTCACGCCGTCGTAAATCAGTGTCGTCCGGTTGCCTGCGGCGTTGAGAGTCGTCGTCGTGCTGATGCGACCCGGCACACCACCGCCGTTGACAGTATAGGTCGTACGCGTGCCGTCGGGCATTTGGATTTGTGAAATCACACCGGCCGGGAACCCCGGCGCATAAGAATACGTCGTCCGCGCGCCGCTGGGGCTGATCTTAGCTATTAGATTATTGGACCCATCATACACTAACTGCGTCTGGCAAAGCTCGGGCGTGAGGACGGAGGTCACCCGACCGCTGACATCGGCCGTGAACGTGGTAATCCGATTGTTGCCGTCCACAATCCGCAGCAGACGGTTCGCCGCGCCGCCGTAGATGTACGTCGTACGGAGATTGAACGGGTTGGTGATGCTCGACAGGCGGTTGCTGGAGTCGTAATCCAACGTCCAAGTTGCCCCTTTCGGGTTGATCATCCGCCATAAGCGATAGAGAGTTGAAGGGTCTCCGTCATAGTGTTTGAAGATCTTCTGGAACCCGTCCGTTTGGGTTATCAGGATAATTCCGCCGGCGGCGGCCAACGACTTATGGCTGCCGTTAATCGGCGTGAATAGGTCGCCTGAGTCGGGATTCGAGTAGAACAACTGGGCGCCTTCGCCCGTGACGACCAATGCGCCGTCGGACAGGTGGAACGTGTCCACCTCCAACGTCTCGGCGTAGCGGCCCGACCAGCCCGCGCCAAAGTTCGAGCCGCTTCCAGCGTCGCGGCTATTGTAAGTATGCACCGGCGAGGGGTCATATGTTCCCGAACCCGGCAGACGCAGCCTGAGCATTAGATTGCCGCTGCCGAGTGCGACCTCCTGGGAATTGGCCTGCGAAACGCCGGGAATGGACGATGGCCGGCGCGCGGCAACGCCCGCTGCTTTGATCCCTTGCTCCAGCACACCCCCGTCGCCAAAAACTCCTTCGCCCACCGGCGAGTTCCGCTGACAATAGGAAGTAATTAGCGCATCGCAATCTTCCTGATCGGTTAGCTCGTTGGCATCGACCTGCTGATTTCCGCAGCCGCACGGGTTCTCGGGGGGATCTTGCCCAGGCGGAGGCGCCCCGCACCCACCGCCGTTGCACGCGCCCGGCTGTTGAAGCGGCACACAGCAAGTCTGCACCGGGCCATAATTGGCAGAATCATCCGAATTATCATCGTTCTGCTGGCATTCCGGCTGGGGCGTTACCCATATCATGTCAAGTTCCTCCCTGTGGAGCACTTTCTTTAAGAACGACACAATCAACACCAGAAGAGCAAGTTCGACCTCGCTGTCCTCCACCATACCACTGAACCGCAAGGCAGCGCGTCGATACTCGGAATCATTCTACGGGCGACAACCAAAACCGGCAAGCAACGGAAAACCGAATTTACTTTGGTCCATGCCGACGGCCTCCAAGGTTGGTCATGCGAAAACGGTGCCGGCCGCAGACTTCCAGCCGCACGCCTCGATGAGGGTCGAAAGGTCAAGCAATCGCACAATCCTTTTAGGTAACTTCACGTTACCTTGATCTACGGTGAAAAAAGCGCGTGTGTCGATTGTGGTCAAGTCTCTCAGAGCGAGGAAATAGGCAAAACGCGAAGGTCCCGTGATCGGACTAATGGATAAATGCGCTGCCATCGCCGCGCATGGCACGCGACTAGCTGCAACTCATGCCTCAAAAAACCGGCTTAACACTACGCTAACCTGGCCGGCTATCGCAATCCTTCAATCTTCGTTCCCCAGCAACGTGCGCCTGCTTGCGTTTTGCGCCGAGAAAGTTCAATATGAATAGAGCCACGCGCCGAACTGCAAACGCTAGCGGAGCACCTCATGCCGTACTCAGACATCGTAATGGACCACATAGATCGTCCGAGAAACGTCGGCTGGATCGAGCAAAACGACGCCGAGGCGGCGATCGGCGCCCTGGGTCACCCCCCGTTTATGTGCTTGAGCTTTCGAATAGCTAACGCGCGTATCCAGGAGGTTCGTTATCGTACTTTCGGCTGCGGTCCTGCGATTGCCGCTGGCTCTGCGTTGACAGAAATGGTCAACGGCCTTACGGTAAAGGAGTGTCTGAAAATCACGGAAGAGCAGGTATGCAATGCACTGGGCGGTGTACCCCATGAGAAAAAGTGGTGTGTTCGGCTTGCCTTAGAAACGATGCGAAATGCCTTAGCGCCGCGTGTTGAGGACGATTCTCGGACATAGCGCTGAGTCAACACGAGTCTGCGCTTGTCAGCATGAGGCCTACGGCCTATGACTCCGGCCAACGAATTGTTCGGCGATCCAAGCCGTCCATATCGTCATAGATTTGTCGCGAGATCAATTTGCGTTATAAGAAAGCGCCGCGGGTGAAAACCATTCTCCCAATTGCGAGAAACCGCGAAATCAGCGCTAGCGCTGTAGTCGGACGAGCATAAGCATGATAGTTACGATGATTCCCTATTGCCCGAGCGAACGTGGCACAAATCTGGGCTACGCATATAACCAGCAGGTGGAACGTCTCCGTGACGACGATTGGGCATGTTTCATCGATCACGATGCGTGTTTTACAACTCGTGAGTGGTATCCTCAACTGGAAGCGATTACGAAGAAGTTGGACGAAGCGGCCGTTTTGACGGCGAAAACCAATCGAGTCGGATCGCCGTGGCAAATCGCGCCAGGCGTCGACCCCAACAACCATTCGATGGAATACCATCGTTCGGTGGGGGAGAGAATCCTGCGGGATTTCGGCGTCAAGCTACGAACCATAATTGCCGCCGATGGCTATATGAGTGGTGTCGTGATCCTGCTTTCAAAAACGACGTGGAAGCTCCTGGGCGGCTTTACCGACGGATTCCTTGGTGTAGATACGGATTTGCACCGAACCGCAGCCGCCAAAGGCGTAAGCGTGTATCTCATGGAGGGAGTCTACGTGTATCATTGGTATCGGGCCGACACCGGCGGACTTCCGGTCGAAGCTCGCAGCCTTTCAGATTTGCGCTCACGAACTCGCCAGGAACAAGGAGCGGAGACGTTGTCGCCAGACAATTCGGAAACTATTCGACATTCCCCAGGCACTCGCTCGATTCCAATGGCAGCGCCGACAACTGTCGCAGCTGGTGTCGGCGGCCGCGAGGCGGCCTCCCAACCGTCATCGATTTGCCTCAATGAGCAAGAATCGTATCAAGAAGCCGTGGACCTTGCTTTGCACGGGCAATTGGACTCGGCGCGGGAGCGATATCGTCAACTGGACGCCTCAATATCGAGCGAGCGGCAAAAAGCAATGATTCACAATGATCTGGCTGCAATTTCGGCTGCCGCTGGCGACATTGACGACGCCATTGCCGGTTTCCAGGCGGCCATATCAATTGATAGTTCGCTGGCAATGGCGCGCGAGAACCTGGAATTACTTTGTGCCGACGCCGATTATCAGTCATCTTCGGCGACTTGCCATATCAAAAATGCAAATCCGATTCCGCGCCAAGACACCGCTGGAAAAGTGGCTATTCTAAGTTTCCTGTTCAATTGGCCGTCCATGGGCGGCGGCATTGTCCACACGGTGGAATTAGTCCAGGCTCTACAGCGCGCGGGTTACGAAGTGCGACATTATTATTACAAGGATGAAGTCGGACTCGTTGGAAATGTCAAATGTCCGCTCCCGATTCGTTCGGAACCTCTTGCTTCACCGGAGTCGATTGCCGAAATAAAGGACGTGTTCCGACGGGCCGTCGAGCGATTCAACCCAGATTGGGTTATCATCACCGACTGCTGGAACTTCAAGCCGCATTTGGCCGACGCGGTTCGCGACTATCCCTACTTTTTGCGTTTTCAGGCAATGGAGTGCCTGTGTCCCCTCAACAATTTGCGGTTGCTCGTCAGTCCCAGCGGCAGCGTACAACAATGTCCGAAACACCAGTTGGCCGCGCCGGACGCTTGCAATAGCTGCCTGGAAGCCCGTTCGGCACAATCCGGCGGCCTGCACCGATGGGAGAGAACTCTTAGCGGCGTCGGAACCGCAGAGTATCGGACGGCGCTTTATCGCGCAATTGACAGGGCCACAGCCGTGCTTGCGCTAAATCCCTTGGTCGCCGAAATGTTTCGCCCATATGCCGATCGCGTTGAGGTTGTAACGTGGGGCATGGATCCTTCTCGGTTCCCTTGGCCTCCGCCTGAAAAACCTGCTGGCGATCAGTCCCGGAAAAAGCTCCTGATGGCAGGCGTAGTTTCCGAGTTGATCAAGGGCTTCCACATCTTGCACGATGCATGTTCACTTCTCTGGAGCAAGCGCCAGGATTTTGAGTTGCTTGCGACGGGCGACCCGATCGGGCCTGTCGACGAGTTCACCCGCTTGATTGGCTGGCAGTCGCAGGCCGACGTCCCACGAGTCATACAGGAAGCTGATATTCTAGTAATGCCCACGATCGCCCAAGAGGGCCTTGGTCGCACGACGGTGGAGGCAATGGCGGCGGGCCGCCCAGTGATCGCCAGCCGGATAGGAGGACTGCCTTACACCGTCACGGATGGCTTGACGGGATTGCTTTTCGAACCGGGCAACGCGCACGATCTAGCGTCCAAAATCGAGCGGCTGCTGGATGATAGGAACCTGCGGACACACATGGGCGAAGCGGGGAGAAGACGCTTTGAGGCAGATTTTACGTGGAACACGGTAGTCGAACGCCAATACCGACCGCTCTTGCGGAAGAAAGGCGAGGTCCGGGTGACTGGTAACTAACGTTCCCAAGCAAATGTCGAATATGCGCGTTGCACTTATTTATGACGATCAGATAAGGCCTGAAACGACCGGCTCATATTGCAAGAGAGCCTTGGACGGATTGGCGGATATACGACATGTCAGGCCATCCGAAATCGGCACGGTTGCGCCACAAGAATTCGATCTTTATTTGCGCATCGATGATGGGCTGAACTACGAACTTCCGGACGGTCTTAGACCGTCGGCGTGGTGGATGATCGACACGCACATGAATCTGGAATCGTACCGCAGCAGCGCTCGGCGTTTTGACTTCGTATTTGCCGCCCAGCGGGATGCGGCATTGCTGTTTCAAAACGAAAACATCTGCGATGCCAAGTGGTTGCCGCTGGCATGCGATCCTGATATTCACCGTAAGCACGAAACGCCCAAACAATATGACGTGTGCTTCGTCGGCAACATGCTCCCCGGCATTAGGACCGAATTATTGGAGTTAATCAGCCGGCGTTATCCTCAGCACTTCATCGGCCAGTGCTATTTCGAGGAAATGGCAAAGAAGTACTCCGTGTCGCGGGTCGTTTTTAATCGTAGCGTCCGGGACGATTTGAATATGCGGGTATTCGAGGCACTCGCATGCGGATCAATGCTCCTGACAAATTCGCTGCACGACAACGGTCAAGAGGAATTGTTCCGATCCGGCGTCCATTTTGAGACGTATGACTGCGCCGAAGATTTGCTTGACAAACTCAACTACTACCTAGCGCGAGAGGAGGCGCGCGAGCGCATCGGATCGGTTGGACGAGAAGAGGCCATTACACGGCACACCTATCGGCAACGCATGGAAGAAATTCTGCTCGCCGTAGAGAGGTCGTCCAGTGTTCATCTCGTTCCGGCTGCTTGCACGCCAAAGAAGCAAACACGCGCCGACGCTATCTACTACGATATGCCCCGGCCAGACGTTTTGGCGTTGATCCCAACTACTGCGCGCCGAGTATTGGACGTTCGGCTGTGGCGCTGGGAATCTCGGGGCATCGGTAAAGGCGCGGCAGCTCGCGGAGGTCGTGGGCATCGAATTCGTTCCCGAGGTTGCCGACGTTGCTCGCGCCAGACTCGATCATGTCATCATCGGCGACATTGAATCGCTTGATCTGGCCTCAGTAGCAGGGTCATTTGACTGCGTGGTCTTTGCCGACGTTTTGGAGCATCTGCGTGATCCCTTGAGTGTCCTGCGTCGGATTCATGAACATCTCGATGGTGGGAAAGTGATTGCGAGTATTCCTAATGCTCAACATCATAGCGTGGTGTCGTCTTTGCTCTATGGAAACTGGACTTACGAAACGGCGGGGATATTGGACGCAACTCACCTGCGATTCTTCACACGAAAGGAAATTGAAAAGCTGTTCTTTCGCGCTGGGTATCGAATTGAGAGAATTCAACCTGCGCCTAGTGCGGAGTTGCAGCAGTGGCAAGAGAGGAATCGTCCGCAAGAGATCAAGCTGGGTGGCCTGCACATTACCGGTATGACCGAGGAACAGGCGCTCGATTTCTACGTTACCCAATACTTGGTAACGGCCGTAAAGAGTCCCGATCTTGCGGCGGGTTTGACTTCAGTTATCATCCCTGTCCACAATCAGATCGCTTATACCCGGCAGTGCCTTGAAAACATCCGCCTCAGGACCGACGAAAACTGCGAGATTATTGCGGTAGATAACGGTTCGAGCGATGGCACCGTCGAATACCTACGTTCGCGGTCGGACGTATTCTTGATCGCCAACGACGAAAACCGAGGGTTTGCGGCCGCGTGCAACCAGGGCATCCGCGCCTCCCGCGGCGACCAGATCCTTCTTTTGAACAACGATGTAATCGTTACAACAGGCTGGCTGCACCGGCTGCTGCGGGCTTTGCATTGCGACCCGCGTCACGGAATCGTCGGACCGAACTCGAACTGCTGCGCCGGACTTCAACGGATTCCGGTTTGCTACCAGAGCCTGAGTGACCTGGATGGATTCGCGTGGGATCATGGCAAGGAGTACGATGGCCAATGCTTCGTCACGGAAAGAGTTTTTGGGTTCTGTATGCTTTTTAGGCGGGAGGTCGTGGAGCAAATCGGTTTACTCGATGAACGGTTCGGCATGGGTATGTACGAGGACGATGACTACTGCGTCCGCGCTCTGAAGGCCGGTTATCGATTGGTGATCGCTCAGGACGCCTTCGTACACCACTTCGGCAGTCGTACGTTTTTCGCAAACGGCGTTGATATGGCCGAGGCATTGAGCACAAATGAACGCATATTTCGCGCCAAATGGCAGGCGGAAGAAAGCCAGCAATCGGCGGAGGTAGAATCTCAAACGGATCGGCCGCGCTTCGCATTAACGAAATCCGCCTTCGGTTGTCTGCAATTGCAGCGTGAGCAGGTAGTTCTTTCCTTATGCATGATAGTCCGTGACAATGAAAAGACAATTGAAGCTTGTCTGTCCAGCATTAAGCCGTGGGTCGACGAAATGATCGTAGTCGACACCGGATCGAGGGATGCAACCCCCGTAATTGCCCAGCAGTGCGGCGCAAAACTGTATAATTTTCCGTGGTGCGATGACTTTTCCGCAGCAAGGAACGAATCGCTTAAATATGCTAGCGGTGACTGGATCTTCTGGATGGACTCGGATGATACGATTTCGGAAGTCGACGGTCGCAGATTGCGCGAGCTTGCGCTAGCCAGTAGCGGCCGCCCCGAAATGGGGTACGTTATGCAAGTGCGTTGTCCTGGAGATGACGAATTGAGTTTTACCGTCGTCGATCACGTGAAGCTATTCCGAAATCGGATGGGACTGCGGTTCGAAGGCAGAATTCACGAACAGATCCTTCAATCGATTCGGCGGGCCGACGGAGAGGTGGCGTTCACGGAGATTTCTGTGCTGCATTCAGGCGCCGACCATAGTGCCGAAGGTCGCCGAAGGAAACTGGAGCGCGACTTCCGCCTGCTGAACCTAGACGCCGCTGAGCGACCTGATCATCCTTTTGTCCTATTCAATCTCGGCATGACGCATGCGGACGCCGGCCAACATGACAAAGCAGTCGAGTTTCTTCGACGTTGCATTGACGTGTCTAATACGGAAGAGTCCCATGTCCGCAAGGCGTATGCACTTCTTGCTGGCAGTCTAAGCTCACTCGGTGACTATCAAGCGGCCTGGGACGCGTGTCAGCGGGGGAGGCGCCTCTATGCAGACGACACCGAGTTGCTGTTTCGCGAGGCGGTTTTCCATCAGCACTTCGGCCGATTGAAGGAGGCCGAAAGCGACTACAAGAATCTGCTGACGCGGCCGCAGCCGAAGTATTTTTCGAGCATAGACACTGGCATTCAAGGCTTCAAAGCCCGTCACAACCTTGCTCTGGTCTACGACCAAATGGGCGATCTGGCCAATGCCGAAGAACAATGGCGCGAGATAATCACGGACACTCCAAGCTATCGCGCAGCGTGGTATGGACTAGGCGATGTCATGTTGCGACAAGACAAGATTGATGCCCTGGAATCGTTGCTTACAATGCCGCCAGACGGCAATAGCCGGGCAAATCCGGATTGCGTCGAATATGTGCTCTTGAAAGGGAGAATCGCGTCGAAACGAGGACGTTTTAACGAAGCGAGACAATTCTTCGAGAATGCCGTAAGCTTGGAACCGCATAGTAGAGAGGCTGGCCACTGTTTATGCCGACTTCAGTTTGAAAACGGCGACCTCATGGCGGCGGAGGATGCCTTGCGGACTTTTCTTGTTCGCTTCCCAGACGATGGGGCTGCACACCACAACCTGGGTGTAATCTACTTGCAGCAGGGCGTTCACGATGAGGCGGCGACTGAATTTGAATTGTCGCTTCGATATCGTCCCGACTTCCCCCCAACGCAAGCACTTCTCGACCAATTACGGTGCGCTGGACTTCCCGCTCCAAAAAGTCAGGAGCACCAATCGTTTTAGGACTTCGCCGGATTCGATTATGCCCCAATCCGCGGACACCCTCTGGTTCTTGCATTTAGCGCAAACGTGCTAGTCAGCATAGTAATCTCGACTTGCAATGAAGGGGATAACCTTTGCAAGACAGTGCAATCGTGCTTGGCCGCGTCAAGGGATATCCGCACGGAAATCATTGTGTCCGATGATGCGTCCAGCGACGGTTCGATCGAGAGGTTAATTCAATGCTATCCTGAGGTCCATGTTCTCCGCCACGCCAATTGTAAAGGGGTCGCAGCCACTAAAGACCTTGGAGCGAGGGGTGCAAACGGTTCTATTTTGGTGTTTCTGGACGCGCACTGCAATATCGAATCGAAAGCACTTCGCCTTTTGGTTACCGATATTGAGGAACTGAATGCTCCAGCGATTGTCGTGCCTCGAATTGCCACCCTGGATTGCGCGACGTGGGAAAACAGCACGACGACTTTGGGTACTGGGTATTTGCTCGATCTGGAATCATTTCAGGAGCGTTGGGTGCCACTGAGCACTCTTCGGCGAAGCGGCCGTCTGTTTGAGTCTCCTAACCTGGCCGGTTGCTGCCTCGCAGTGCCGAAACAGCTCTATGAAGATCTCGGCGGCTTCGATTGCGCAATGCGCGGTTGGGGCTCCGAGCACGTCGACTTCGGTCTGAAGGCATGGCTTCTGGGCTATCGAATCCTCAACGACCTTGAGGCCGTGGTAGGTCATCGATTTCAAGCCGGTGATCATTTGATAGTTCCCGAACCACGAGTTCTGGCGAACCAAATTCGCTTGGCTTGGAAACACTTTTCAAACAATACTCGCGACGATTGGCTGGAGCGGTGCAAGGCTAGGAATTCGCCACAAACCTGGCATGCGGCGTGGACGCTTTTCGAGATCGACCAGTGTAGTGCAACTGCGGAGCATGCCCAATTGATCGAGCGCCGAGTGCGGGACGTGGAGTGGTACGCATGGGAGTTCGACCTAAAATGGCCGCGTTGTCTCGCAAGCCGCCCGACACCGGAATTCTTCCTAAAGGATCAGTTGTATATGTCCTCTCGCTTTGTCGAAAACGCGAATGCGGTCGGCTTCGCACGATCTGAGCAAGACGTATTAACCATCGTTTTGAGAATCGGAAGGCGGCTCTCGGGCGTCCCCGACATAGAGGGGGCAGCATTCCACTGGGCAGGCGGAGCCACCATTCTCGCCACGACGATTCGCTTGTTGAAAAAGGTCGATCGCCGAAGCTTACGATATGCATTGTCTATCGAACCTGACCAGGTAGTCAGTGATTTTGCCGATGACCCTGCAATCCCTAAAGCTGCGGCAGTTTCGATTGCTGCACTTCGCGATGCTTTAAAGCCTTTTATCAAAAACACGCGGGCGTAAAACAGCTCCGGATGCACGATGCACACAACTGCACAGTCGTTTTTTCATGCACCGCGTGCGCTCCGTCCGTGCAGCAGGTCCATGCATCGATGCGATGTCGGTTCGACGGCGGTGAATTCGCGTGAACGCTGTGGTCAAGGAAGCTTTGGAGGCGGTGGGACCCAAACCCGGAGACGGCTTGCACATAAGCCTCACCGGCGTTTCGACTTGCGATGCCGTTGTCTGCCCGCGCTGCAAAAATAGAGCAAACACATGGCTTTGCCGGACGCTGAATAGCGCGATAAGTCATCTTAAGGCACCAACTGCCGGCAGGCTCGTCCGTGAAGCCGGCCGGGAGCTGTTGGTGACGTCACCCACTCTATTATTGCGAAACGGGCGCGAGATTGCACTGTCTGGAATTGGGGGAATCTATGGAATTCGCAAACGAGACACTCAATCTGATCAAGGTCTGTCGATACTACCTTGAACTGGGATTGCGAAGGTGCCTCCCTTGTGTTCATTCTTGCACCAGTCGCCGCGCGATGTCACCAATTGGCGGAGCGGGAACTACCGGACCGATTTGAAAGCCGCCTTGTCGCGAAGGGCGTAGGTGCGCAAGGACCGGCCACTGTTCCAAAGCGTAACCGCGTCGTCATGGATAGTAATCCTGTTGGCCCTTGACACGATCGTCTCCTGCTTGCCGAGTTCAGAAACCTGCCCAGAGTCATGGTTGTAGACATAAAGCTGCCCATTCGCAATGAAGGCGATTTTCGATCCGTCCGGCGCTTCGCCATAGTGGATGATGTTTCTCGAATCGGAAGGCAAGGCGTCGCGCAACGTCAGGAACGTGGGGCTCAAGCCCTCGCGGGCGGCTTTAATCTTGCTCCAATCCGAACCGGTCGGATTGGCGGGATTTTGGGCGAACGCTTGCCCCAGAAAAGGACATTCCTGACTGCTGTCGCAGGCCGAAATCTCGGTATCGGTGTTCGGTGGGACGCGCATCCAGAATCGCCCAGCCACCGGATCGATGCTGGAATCAGGGACTCTGGCGTCCATGAAATAAGCTTCTGTGCCGTCTCTCTTCAGCCAAATCGTGTCAAATAGAGTTCCTCCAGAATTAGCGTCGATGTCGAACGAATCGCCGGTCTTGAGCGTTTTAAGATAGATTGCGACGATAGTGGAACCAGTCGCATTGACGAATTTCCCGCCGGCTGCGTTGCCAATGGATCGCCAGCCGCTTGGGTTAAGGGAATCCGATGACAAGGTGGCGCCGGTTCCGGGATGGTGACCGGCCAATACGTCAAACTCAATCTTGAACTTTCGGGTCATATTCTCCTCATCAATGGAACGGAACAAAGACAGTGGATGACGGGTTCACCAGCCGCGGAAATCATACAAGCTTAAAACAGGGGCCGTAGGTCAGATTGCTGCCGGGTATTTTTGTCGTCATAAGTTGTGCGGCGGGGTCGCCAAGGCTTCCCATTTGGGTTTCGGCGGCGGTTAGATGACCGTCGCCGCCGCCCTCATGTCCGAGATCCCAAGCCTGCTGCAACTCCTGCAGCATGTTTGTGAACGCTCGGTTGAAGGCCATGCTCTCAGGATAGCCGGTAGCCAGAATCGGTGCCATTGGATAAATGCCATCCGGTTTGGGAAAGTCGACAGCCGCACCGGAGTATTCCCAGTTGCCGGGGGTGACCTCGACCAGCCTCTTGCCATGATACATTTCGCCAAAGACGTAGTAGTGGGCGAAATCGCCGGGATTCGGGCCATACTTAGGAGAAGAAGAAGTGCCTTCACCCTGTTCCTTAATCGTTTCCAGGGCGGCAAGAGCCTGCGGTACCGTGCCAATAGGCGTTAGTCCCAGCTTGGCGCTAGCCAATTGCTTCGTCGGGGCGATTTCGTCCGGCCGAAGAAGCTTCACGCGGTCCTGGATGGCGGAGTAGAACTCGCCAATCGTTGGGTAGGTCTGGCCGAGATAGTATTTGATTGGCCCGCATTCAGGCTCTTCGATCGTCATAAAGACTTTGGCGATGAGATCTTTGGAAAGCGGCTCCAGTCCAACGACAAGACCGGGATGGACGTTACCGGGCAAATGCCCCGGATATGTCGGGACGACATCCGCATAGGCGATGCGTACCGAACCGCCAATGGAGTTGAGGAGATTGCATGCAATTCCCATATGCAGCATTTCTTGGAGGAGGATCTGCAAGAAGAGATCGGTGATCGGGTCGTTCTGATCGATGACCGACCACATGGCCACCAGATACGGTGGAATGGTAGAGGACTCCAAACTGATAGCCAACTGCAACATATTCCGCAGCCAGCCAACAGTTCGGTCGCCGTCCGGTGTTGCCATCAAGATCCGCAGGTCGGACGCCGGGCGACTTGCACGTAAAATGTCGGTAGCAAGGGGAGCGAAGACACTCATAATGACCTTTAAGAACTATGTTAACTGAAGAAAATGAAGGGGGTGCAATAGGCCGCGCAACTTAGATGCTATTTCAAAACCCCGATTGATTGAGTAGTATTCCGCCTTCGCGTAACGCAAGGAGGTCTACGCATGGCAGAACTTGTTTCGGATGAACTGTGGGAAGAAATCGAACCGCTTTTGCCGCCGGAGCCGGAGCCGTCGCCCTTGGGCGGACGTCCGCGGGTCGGGAATCGGCAAGCATTGAGGGGTGTGGTGTTTGTGCTCAAGACGGGCATTCCGTGGCAGTCATTGCCCATCGAGATGCGCTGCGGCAGCGGCAGCACCTGTTGGCGGCGGTTCGCCGCATGGACCCGACTAGCAGTCTGGTCGAAGCTGCACACCCTCCTGCTCTCACAGCTGGGAAAAGCAGGTGCTGTCAACCTCGAACGAGCTGTGATCGACAGCGCCAGCGTCCGCGCGGTTTTTGGGGGGCGCACACCGGCCCCAACCCTACGGACCGTGCGAAAGCCGGTTGTAAACGGCACGTATTGACCGACGCCGAGGGACTGCCCCTGGCAGTCGCGACGACTCCCGCCAATACACGCGACGATCAGCTTGCGCTGCCGCTGCTTGTCAACATGCCGTCCATCGCTGGACCGCGCGGAAGGCCGCGCACAAAGCCAAAGGCGTTGCAGGGTGACGCTGGCTACGGCTCGGCTGCTCTGGCGGCGATCGTCAAATGGCTCGGGATCAAACCGATCTTGGCTCCCCTCGGCAAAAAGCGACCTCATGGCAGCGGTCTTGGCAAGACTCGTTACGTCGTCGAGCGGACGCTCAGTTGGTTTGGCAACTTCCGCCGTCTGAAACTGTGCTATGAACGATGCGGAACACACTTCCAAGCCTTTCATGAGTTGGCCGCAGCCATCCTTTGTGCTAACCGACTTGCTCAGTTGAAATCCAGGTTTTGAAACGGCTTCTTAGCGATCAAGATTGGATTACAACCCGTCTGGCCAAAGCTCGGCTTAGGATGCGGTTGCGCGTTTTTTTATTTGGGTAGATGTGGACAAATGCTTGAATCTGCGAGATTATCGTCCCTGTGGTTTTCGGGTCAAGATGGGCGATTGTCGATCACGCAGTAAGAAACGGTAATAGACAGGAGTTTATCTAGGATTGTAATGCGCTTTTGCTCGCGACTCGCCCAGGCCAGTTGGCCACGTCAATTTCAGAAACTGTCTGTTGCTGTCTGCTCGATCAAGGCAATGCGATGTTGCCTTGAGTTCACGATCGACTTTGTTCCGGGTCTTGGGACCGCCGTTCTTTCGCGAGCCGTTGCTGGAAGCCGATGCGGTTAGTGTGCTCGCTTTGAAATGGGGTTGCAAGACTGTCGCTGGAGCCTGATCCAGGTGCTCGCTGTGCATCAACTGTCTGACGGGCTGATTCGTCCACGATTGTTTTCGATGTCGACTTGGGCGCGTCCAGGAAGGCCATAGCGCCTTCCGACTCCATCCGACGCCGAATACGCGCCGTGACTGGTTCCGCTGCCGTGATGGATTGTTGTTCCGAGCGCTGTGGCGTGGTGTCGATATTCTGCGATGCTTTAAGCGCTTTGATTTGTCCGGCCAGTTCAGGTACGGTCAACGCACCTGTTCCCGCGTCGGGCTCCCGGCCCGACAGCCCGGCCTTTAGCTGGTCCCGCAACTCGGTCAGTTCCACGAGATAGGTTTCATGGGCGAACGGCGCTCCCAGTCGCATCTGATAATCGCGTAGCTGCGATTCGGCCAGGGTTAGATCCTCGCCGATGTGCTTTGCTTCCAGGCCATAGCCTCCGACGAGGCGTTCCACGGCATTGAGCACGGCCCGCGGCCCCTGGTGCTCACGCGAGAGCGACGTTTGCCGCGTCGCTGCGCCCTCGACGAAGACATCCGGCGGCACTTGCGAGTGCAGCACAACGCCGAACGTTAGCCCCTTATATGTGCCCAATTCTACGCGTGTCGGTTGTCGCACGAATGGCGGCAACGAATCGAGTTGCGCTGTAAGCACAGGCATTACGTTATCGCGGAGGCACTTGCGGCTGGCAATAACGACTGAGTCGCCCGCGTGCTGCTCTGCCGTAGCCTGGTCGGCCTTGAGCTTCGCGATGCGGTCGGATAGGCCAGCAATAGTCTTCGGTAAATCCTGTACGCTACGACGAGCGACGTACTGTTCGTCCATGTGGTTTCTTTTGAGGAGGGCGAGTCGCTGCAATTCGGCGTCGGCCTCAGCCAAAGTCAGCACGGCCGGATTGCCGGAGGCAATGGACTTGACCTCGGCATAGGACAATTCCTGCCCGCCGATGTCCTCGGCGCGGCGGGCCATATTGTTGCCGGTAATGACCTGGGCGATGAAGCGGGCCTTGGTCTCCAGCGCCTGCCACATGTAGGCGTCGAACGAACCCTTAGTAACGTAACGATAAATCGCCACTTCTTCGTTCTCGTTACCTTGCCGTAAGATTCGCCCCTCGCGCTGCTCGATCTCGGCCGGCTTCCACGGAGCATCTAAATGGTGAAGGGCAACCAATCGCTTCTGCACGTTGGTGCCGGTGCCCATCTTCTGCGTGCTGCCGATCAGCACGCGCACCGAACCTTGTCTGACCTTCTCGAAGAGGGCCTGTTTCTTGGCGTCGGATTCTGCATCGCCGATGGTGGCGATTTGCTCGGCCGGAATCCCGTGCTCTACCAGTTTCTTGATGATGTCACTGTAAGGCGAATAACCCCAAGGCGTCGGGTTGACGCCCATATCGGCGAAGATCAATTGGGTGCTGCGTTTCTCCTTCGTCCGCTCCCAGATGGCGGCGACATTCTCGACGAGACGGTTAATCTTCGATTCCAGAAAATCCTCGGCGTTGGCAGACAGCATCTTTGCGTCGATCGCCAGCTTGCGGCCGTCGGTCGTAATCTTAAGCGCATTATCTTCGCGCGGGTCGATCTTTTCGGACCGTATCCGTTCGTAGCGCTCGACCAGCCCATCCTGCAAGGCACTCTGTTCTGGCGACATCGGGCAGGCGACAATCGTTGCTTTGCCCCCTTCAAGGTTTGGCCGCGGCAGATTGAGCATCTCGGCGGTCTGCACGTCAGCGAACGAACGGAACATCTGCTGGAGTTCCGGCAGATTGTTGAACTTCGCGAAGCGGCTGCGCGGCGCAAACCGGCCCCGTCCGGCGTGATTTCCATCGTGTCGATGACTTCGCCGAAGGTGGCCGCCCAGGCATCAAAATGCTCAATGCCCCGGCTTTTCAAGCCTTCAGGATCGAGGAACCGCTGCATAGTGTACATCTCGACCATCGTGTTCGATATGGGCGTTCCCGTGGCGAACGTGACGCCGTGTCCCGGATGAAGCTGACCCAAATACCGCGCCTTCATGTAGACGTCGAAGGCCCGCTCGCTGCCGCCGGTCTGGATGCCGGCGACGCGGTCCATCTTGGTCGGCGTTTCCAGGTTCTTGAAATAATGCGCCTCGTCGATGAAGACGTGATCGACGCCGAGTTCGTCGAAGACAAGTCCGTCATCCTTCTTCTTCTCGGCCAAGAGGTTCTTTAATCGCTCCTCGCGTGCCGCCTTCTGTTTCTCAATCGTTTTGATGATGTTACGGTTGGGCGCCTTCTGGCTGGCATGTTCGATGAGCAACTGCTGGTACTCGTCGATCTGCTCGATGAGGAACTTCTCCTGGTAGTCGCGCGACATGCCGATCCGCTCGAAACTGCTGTGGGTAACGATGATGCCGTCCCAATCGCCGCTGGCGATCTTGGCGGTGAGGAACTTCCTGCGCTCGCGCGTCAAATCCTCCTTGGCGGCGACCAGCAGCTTGGCGTTGGGATAAAGCTGCATGAATTCGCGGGAGAACTGCTCCAACAAGTGATTGGGCACGACGTACATCGGCTTTTTAATGAGCCCGGCCTGTTTCATCTTCATGCCGGTAGCGGCCATTGTAAAGGTCTTGCCGGCGCCGACGACGTGGGCGAGCAAAGTATTGCCCGAACTCATGCCGCGCCACACGGCATCGCACTGGTGCGGACGCAACGTAAGATTCGGGTTCAAGCCGGTAAAATCGAGATGCGAACCATCGAACAGCCGCGGCCGGAGGTTATTATAGATGTCGTTGTAGATCCGCACGAGGCGTTCGGTACGCTTGGCGTCGGTAAATATCCAACTGCGGAAGCGATCCTTAATAAGGCGTTGTTTTTCCTTGGCGGCCATCGTTGCTTCCTGGTTGACGACCCGTTCTTCGCGGTCGCCGTTCTGGATCGTGTCGTAAATGACCGGGGTTTTCATGTTGAGGGCTAATTCCAAAAGCCATGTGCCGTTGGCGCGCACCGTGCCGAACTCACTGGTGGCGCCGACCGATTTTTCGGCGGCGTAATCGGCATCGAGCTTCCAGACGGCATCCTTCACCAAATGCGAAACCTGGATCGACGTAGGGGCGACGCGGAGGAGTTCGGTCGCAAACTGCCGGATATCGGCAATCGGTATCCACGGTGCGCCTAAGCCGGCGTCAATGTCGCCGGGCAGCACATCTTCGGGCTGCACGGCGTGAAGCGCCTCGGCGTTGCGGGCATATTCCCGTCCGGCTCGCTTGGCATTGGCAAGTTTTTCCCGGACGTTGCCGGAAAGGTAGGCATCGGCCGTCTGCCAGTTTTTGGATTCGGGATCGAAGTAGATCAAATCGCCCAGTTCTGCGATGATTTCAGCTTCGGGCTTGCCGTAAAGCGTGGAGATATAAGGAAGGTCCACGATACCGCGCTGGTTCAGCGAGACGAGCAAGCCTTCCTCGGCGCTTTTCACCTGGGTGACGGGCGGCGTCCTGCCCACCACGTCGCGGGTCATGATGTCGGCCTTGCGGGCCTTTCCCGTCAGCTCGTCATAGTCTTCGAGCGACATGACGAGCATGGCGTCGGGGTCCTCGCGGAACTTGACGATATTGGGCATCCGGCGAATGAAACTGCCGTCCGCCGTCTCGCCGAAGGTGGTCTTGTTGATCGGGCCGTAGAACATCACGAAGCGGTCATAGGCCCAATTCAGTTCACGGCGGGCCTCGGCGCGGTCTTTTTCCGGCCAGTCGTCGTTTTGCGACTTGAGCACGCGGCGGGCGCGGTCGCGCAGCCCAATGAGGGCGGCCATGCGCCTACCGGTCATCGTGCCGTCGGCGCGAAGGGTCGTGCCGCTATAGACAACTGGCACGGCTTCACCGCCCGCCATTTGGCAAATCCTCATGTCCTCGGCGACGAAGAAGCTGCCCTCGCCGACACGCCGATCGAGCGGCGGCGGCACGAAAGATTGTTTCTTGGTCTCAACGCGGGTGGACGGCTTAATGGGTGCAAACTTCGGCAGCCGCCAGCACACCGCCTGATCGAGGTCGGTCTCTAAATCGCCGCTACCGACGATGCTGAAGCCCTCGCCATAGAGGGTGTTTTTGAGCGACCAGTCGCCGAGCACCATATCGGGATGCCGCTGGAAATACCGGTTGACGGGTATTTCAGTGCCCAAGATGTCAAACGGGGTCGAGCGCTGCCATTCGGCCTCCTCATGGCGGGCCGACTCGCCTTTCGCACGCTTTCGCAAGAAGACGATGTCGGCGACCACCGCCGTACCCTCGCGTGCGAAGGCGTCGGAAGGCAGGCGAATGGCTCCGACAAAATCGGCCCGCTCTCCGAGATACTCCCGAAGATCCGCATTTACTCGATCGAGCGTAAATCGCGAAGTGACCAGGGCCAATATGCCGCCCGGTTTTAAGGCATCGACCGCCTTGGCGAAGCAATAATCGTGCAGGGCGAAGGTATGGCCGTGATACGTTAGTTTCAAGTCGGCGAAAGGCACATTGCCGATCACCGCGTCGATGCTGTCTTCGGGGAGCTTGGTATCGCGAAAGTTCTCGATGCGAATGTCTTGATCGGGGTGGAGTGCCCTGGCGATACGGCCGGAAATCGAATCAAGTTCGACGCCTATATAATGATGGCGGTGACTGCCGTAGTTCATGAAGTTCCCGATGCCGCAACCCGGTTCAAGGATCGTGGCTCCTTCGGGGATGCCCAAATGGTTGATTGCGTCATGGATGCCCTGGATGACGATGGGCGAGGTATAGAAGGCGTTGAACGTGGTACGCAACGCGCTGGCATATTCCTCCGGCGTCAAAAGCGACTGCAATTCTTCTCCGAGCGCCTTCCAGTCGGGACCTTTGTATTTATGAGTGACCGGGTCGGGAAAAATTCGTAGCGCCAAGGGGCCGAAGCCAGAGAACCTTGAAAGCACCTGTCGTTCCTCCTCGCTGGCGGGCCGTTTTTCCCGTTCAATCTGCTTTAAGGTGCGGATGGCGGCCAGCGTTGCCTGTGCCTTGGCCTTCTCACCCCCGGGCATGTGCGGTAGTCGTTCTGTGGCTTCCGAGGAAGGTTGATAACCAGCCGGCTCGTCGGTTGCCAGGACGGCGCCGGTGACGGGTGTTTCACCGGTTTTGGGTTCCGGGGGCAGGGCAGGGACAGTGGCGGAACTGTCGCCGGTCTCGCCGTCAAACAGCGATAACGGACGGCGCCACGGGCTTACCCGCGGGGCCTGGCGCGGTGAAAGAACATCGCTGCGTCGAGGAACTGGTGCGCTTCCTCCTCCTGCGAATCGCTCGGCAAATGATTCTCGACTTCCTGCAGGGCGAATTCCAAGGCTTCGCTCGCGATCTGTACCGGGTGGCTCGTCGGTCGTAGCGGGGCGAGCATCTTCTTCCAGGCTTCGTGTCGGGCCTTCAGCTCCTTGGCGTAGCATTCCACCGTCGACAGGAGCCGCCGGTCCTTGCGTAGCTGCTGGTGCGTCCGGGGCTGCTGTTGCAACAGTTCGTGGATGATCGTCATGTACTGCATGATTGTCTCCATTGGATTGAATTACGGAGTTAGAAGGCGGCCCGGACGTGGAATCCGGGCCGCCTGAGAACAGCGACTTTTGTCGCCGGGCTGGGGGCCGCTTGGGCATATGCCAAAGGCGGTCAGAAGGGCGTCTTCTCCTCGCCGACGCCCTTTTCCTGACGGATCTGGCTGCACACTTCCTGATAAAGGCGATCGGCCTCAATGCGGGTTGTCATGGCCGTCTCATACCGTATAGGGTGTGTCCACATCCGCTCAGAGGGGTTCCAGCGGTAGCCGGCCGCTTTGACTATGCCGATGACGTCCTGGCTCGGCTTGGCCTCGGTGCTGCCGTCACCGAACTGGATGGCCATCGTCCGGTCCTTCTTGTTCTCCATGAGGCGGACGCCAGCCAGGTAGTCGGCGGCGATGCCGAAGGGATCGGGCAACGGCTTGTAGGTCTTCTCGCCGACGCGCTCGGCAAAGCCGGGGGCATTGTCCCCGCCTTCGGTATGAGGCTGGTCGGCTGCCGTAGTGGCGGCTTCGGCGCCGGGCTGTTCGGCGACGGCGGTTGAGTTCTCTGCAGAGTCTTTATCGGGTGTGCGATTACGTGGTGACATATTAACCTCCATGTGTTAGTGGGACTGAATAGTTAAGTAGTGTTAAGAATGGTATCACAGTTTTAACGATTCGTCAAATCTGAAGTTACAGGTTAGCGTCACGGATGGAAACAGAAGGAAATACTGGACGTTGTCGATTCGTATTAACGAGTCAGGAGAGGATTTGAAGATGGGCAAGGAAGAAAAATACGTGGTCCGCCTACAAGCTGGGCAGCGGGAATGGTTAGAGGCAACACTACACGAAGGGCGCGTGGCCCCTGCTGTGCTGAAGCGAGCGCGAGTGCTGCTCCTGGCGGATGCCTCGACGCAAGGGCCGGGATGGAGCGACGTTCGCATTGCAGGCAATTTGGTAGTCAGCGAATCAACGGTGCATAACGTCCGGCGACGGTTTGCTCTAGAGGGACTGGCGGCGGCCGTTCCCCGCAAAGCGGCGGAAGGGCGGCAGTACCGCAAGCTGACGACGAAGCAGGAGGACCGCCTGGTGGCACTGGTTGAAAGTCCAGTGCCGGCGGGCCACGAACGCTGGACTTTGCGGCTGCTGGCAGATCGCCTGGTTGCCCTTGGCTTCGTCGATACCCTCAGCCATGAGTGCGTACGGGCCACGCTCAAGAAGAGGAACGTGACCCTGACCTGACAATGGAGGGCCGGCTATGGAGCTGTCGACCGCTCTGAACCGCACGGTCTTGACCCGCCGGTTTTGCCATCAAGAATGCCACGGATTGCCACCGCAACTGCTCGGCCATTGCTCGCTGGGCATTGCCGGGCCTTGGTGCCTATGCTGTGCATAGGGAAGACGCCTATTGCGTTAAAATGCCTTAATACATATATGCACAAATTAACTTCATGGTTGCCTTTTTATGCCCGCTTGGGCCTGGCTGGGCCTCCTGTTTCTACTGCAGTCAGCGAGTCATAGGGGCACCTTCGCTCAGCATGGTCGGAAGGTGTCGTTAAGAGGGAGGAGTGGATTCATGGCAGGGCGAATCTCCGCAAACTGAGGCGCAGAGCCAGAGAGCATAGTTTCGTTAATATTTCGTTAACGATTTTATGCTACCCTCGACAGGAGATGCTTCGTATCACGCAACTGCAAAGCGCCAAGGGCGCAAAGGGCTACTATGCCGCTTCCGACTATTACAGCGAGGGCCAGGAGCTCGTCGGCATGTGGGGCGGCAAGGGAGCCGGGCGGCTCGGCCTGGAAGGCACGGTCGATAAGTTCTCATTCGACAGGCTGTGCGACAATCTCCATCCCAAGACCGGTGAACCGCTGACGGTGCGAACACGGTCGGAGCGGACCGTAGGCTACGACTTCACCTTTTCGGTGCCCAAGTCGGTCTCGCTGCTTTATGCATTAAGCGGCGATGAGGACATTTTGGATGCCTTCCGCGCCGCCGTCGATGAAACGATGCGGGAGATCGAAACCGAGATGAAAACCCGTGTCCGAACGGAGGGGCAGGATAGTGACCGTATTACCGGCAACATGGTTTGGGCGGAGTTCATCCACACCACGTCTCGGCCCATAGGCGGGATTCCCGACCCGCAATTACATGCCCACGTCTTCGCCTTCAATACGACGTTCGATGTGGAAGAAGACCGCTGGAAGGCGGGCCAGTTTAGGGAACTGAAGCGCGACGCCCCGTACTTTCAGGCGGCCTTCCGTGTTCGGCTGGCGGGCAAGCTCCAGGAGCTTGGTTTCGGCGTCGAGCGCAAGCGGGACGATTTCGAGCTTGCCGGGATGCCGGCCGACGTGATTAAGCGATTTTCCCGGCGTACCGCAAAGATCGAAGCGGAGGCCAAGGAGCAGAACATTACCGATCCCGACCGTAAGGCCGAACTCGGTGCCGAAACCCGCGAGAAGAAAGACAAGACCATCGGCTTGGAACGTCTCCGGCTGGAATGGGACGGCCGGCTCACGGACGACGAACGTCGCGTGCTGGCAGGCGTCCATGCCCGCGAACAGGCATTGGCGCCTGCGGCCAAAGGAGAGGCCGGCGCCGTCGATTACGCCATTGAGCACAGCTACGTTCGCGAGGCAGTGGTTCCCGAACGCAAGCTCGCCACCGAAGCTTTGAAACGGGGCTTGGGCACGGTAACGGTCAACAGCGTGCTGGACGAATTGAACACCCGGCCGCTCATTCGCAGTGAAATCGAAGGCCGGCAGATGGCGACGACCGAAGAAATGCTTGCCCTGGAAAGGCACCTGATCGACTTCGCCCGCGAGGGGCGGGGGCGCTGCCGTCCGCTGGGCGACACGGAGCGTCCGTGCTCGCTGGCGTGGTTTAACGACGGGCAGAAGGCGGCCGTCCGCCATGTGCTCGGCTCTCGTGACCAGGTCATGATTATTCGTGGCGCTGCCGGCACTGGCAAGACGACCCTCGAACGCGAAATCGGTGATGCCCTGGCCGAAGCCGGACATCCGGTCGTCGCCCTGGCGCAGTCGGTTAAGGCCAGCCGCGAAGTGCTGCGGCAGGAAGCGGGCTTTGCCTCAGCCGACACCGTGGCCCGGTTCTTCAAGGATGATGCAATGCAGCAATCGGCGATGGACGGTGTCATCCTCGTGGATGAAGCAAGCCAGCTAGGCACGCGTGATATGAACCAGTTGTTTGCAGTGGCGGAGCGCATCGGCGCTCGCGTCCTGCTGGTCGGCGATCGCCGCCAGCACCGCAGCGTCACGGCGGGCGAGCCGCTCAGGCTGTTGGAAGAATCGGCTGGCCTTCGCGTGGCCGAAGTCACCGAGATTTTGCGTCAGCAAGGCGATTACAAAAGGGCGGCGGAAGCCTTGAGCGAGGGTCGAATCGCCGAAGGGTTCGAGGAACTCGATAGGCTCGGCTGGATCAAAGAAGTGGAGGACGGCGAGCGCTACCAGCAACTTGCCTCGGCCTACCTTGCGACCATTGCCGACAGGAAGCCAAACGGCGAATACCGTACTGCCCTGGTCGTGTCACCAAGTCATGCCGAGGCGGACCGGATTACGGCCGCCATTCGAGCTGGCCTGAAAAAACGGGAGAAACTCGGCGAAGAAAGGGAAATCATGGCCTGGGTCTCGCCGCATTGGACCGACGCCGAAAAAACTGACCCGACTCTCTACGAGCTGGGCGATATGCTTCAGTTCCACCAGAACGCACCCGCTTACACAAAAGGCGACAGGCTCATCATCGGCGAAGATGTCACACCGCCGACCAAATTGGCTAATCGCTTCGAGGTTTACCACCCGGTAAAGCTTGCCTTGGCGGTGGGCGACCGTGTGCGGATCACCGCCGGCGGCAAGACGAAAGACGGCAAGCATCGCCTTGTCAACGGTTCGGTGTACGCCGTTGAGAGGTTCACCAAGCGCGGCGACATCGTAGTCAACGGCGGTTGGGTCATCGACCGCGACTTCGGCCACCTAACGCACGCCTATGCCGTAACCAGCCATGCCAGCCAAGGCGCGACGGTAGATCGCGTGTTCGTCGGCCTGTCGAGCGAGTCGTTTCCGGCTACGACCGATCGTACAGCCTACGTCGCCCTGACGCGCGGCAAAGAGCAAGCACAGGTCTACACCGACGACCGGGACGAGTTGCTGAAAGCGATAAGCCGGCACGACGAGCCGCTGTCGGCAACGGAAGTCGCCGGGCAATCTCGGATACTGCGCCACGCATCGCAGCGACCGGCAATTGAAACTGCTCCGGCAGTTTCGCCATAAAGGAGGATATGTACCATGAGCGATGACAAGAAGTTTCACGAGAGAGTGGCAAGTAGAGAGACGGAGGAGCAAGTCGCCTCCTGCGCTGCCTTCGGCTACTTGCGGGGCCTGCGGGAGCAATCGGCGGCAGTGGAGTTTCGCTTCCGCCGCGGTGCCAGCATGTGGTTTCCGTACTCTTGGCTGGGGCCGTGGCGCTTTGACCCCTCGGACGGCTTGTTGCTGAAGTTTTCCGGGGACTTGGTATACCTGGTTTTGATCCGCGGCAGCAACATCGACCGGCCGCTACAGGACGGTACGATCAACCTGACGCAAGCCGGCCTGCAACGGCATCGCGTGCTTTGGGTCCGCGAAATGACGGCCGATGAAATCCGGCAAGTGGGCGAGCTCGGCCCGACCATCGACAGCATTACGGTCGCGGCGTTTGAAAGCAACGCCGATCTCGAAAAATGGCTCGTCGAACATGCGCCGGAGTTTCGCCACTGAATGAACAATGAAAGTGCGATGCAATAGGCAAATACGAAAGGAACTATTCAATGCAGAATATCCCTGAGATTGGGTTCTTACGATTACGGCAAATCCTGACCGTCATCCCGGTCTGCAAATCGTACTGGTGGGCCGGCGTGAAGTCCGGCCGATTCCCGAAGCCGATCAAGCTGTCGGCGCGTTGCACCGTCTGGAGGGCGGAAGACATCCGTGCGCTCGTTGCTACTTTGTCGGAAAGCACCCCGCACCAATAAGTCCCGTTACTTCTTTTTCTCGGCTTTATTGAGGTAATCGGCCCACCACTGCATCATTTTTCGACGCTCTGGCAAATACTGGGCGTGATTGTACGCGGCGCGTACTGGATCGCGTTCGCAGTGGGCAAGCTGACGTTCGATTACGTCCGCGTGGAATCCGTGTTCATTCAGAATTGTGCTGGCGGTGCTGCGAAAGCCATGTCCGGTGGCGCGGGAATGATAGCCCATGCGGTAGAGGGCATACAGCATCGTATTCTCGCTCATGAACTTGCCGTGGTTGTGCTCGTTCGGGAAAAGGTATTGCCGGTTCCCGGAATGCGTTTGCAATTCCCGAAGCGTGGCGATTGCCTGTTTCGACAACGGTACGATGTGCAATTCCTTCATCTTCATCCGTTCGGGCGGAATCCGCCACTCCGCCTTGTCCCAGTTTATTTCGGTCCACTGCGCGCCGCGCAGTTCGTTCGTGCGGACGAAGCTCAAAAGCAGCAGACGCAGCGCAAGCTTGGTCTGAACGCCGCCGTCGTAGGCTTCAAGCTTTTTGACGTATTTGGGCAGTTCGTCTGCCTTGAGAAATGAATGGTGCCTGACGATCGGGGTCTTCAATGCGCCGCGCAGGTCGGGAACCGGATTGCGTTCGGCCCGGCCGGTGGCGATGGCGTACATGAAGATCTGCCCGCAAATCTGCATCACGCGATGGGCGGTCTCCAGCGTGCCCCTGGCTTCTACTTGGCGAAGCACGGCAAGCACTTCGGGCGCTGTAATATCAGCGACCGGCCTTGTGCCCAGTTTGGGAAGAATATGCTGCTCAAGTCGGGCCCGCATTGTCTTCACTGACGACGGTGCCCATTCGTGCTCTCGCTTTTCAAACCACTCGCGGGCAACGGTCTCGAACGAATTGGCGGCTCGCAGTATGACCTGCCGTTTGGCCTCGCGCTTCGCGTCCGCTGGATCGCATCCCGCGGCAAGATGACGGCGCGCCTGTGCCCGGCGGTCGCGGGCGTCGGCCAGACTAACTTGCGGGTACACTCCCAGCGCCAGCATCCTTTCCTTGCCCGCAAAGAAGTATTTCAGTCGCCAGTATTTGCTGCCTGTCGGATTGACCAGGAGGAACAAGCCTTCGCCGTCGGAAACCTTGTAGGGCCTGGCTCTGGCCTTGGCGTTGCGGACTTTGGCGTCCGAGAGACATTGGGGCATGGGGTACATTTCTCCTTAGCTGGGGTATCTCATGCCCGAAAGTACCCCGAAAGTGGGCACGATGTCAACAAGTATTATTAGACAACCACGGCCAACATATCCTCTGTGATTGGCTCTGACACTAGGTTTGCGAGGACAACCGAGGATAACCGTGGGCAGAGAATTGGCGACCCCTACGGTAGCCACATTAAGTTATTAAGACATTGATGTGTAAACAACTATTTGTATCAATTAAATGCAGATACCCCGGTTTTGTACCCCTAGCAGAATTGCCAGATAAGCGGTTTGTTGCAAGGTCGTACCACGACTTAGAATAAGTTGCAATCCTTGCGGTGCCAATTACTGGCGAACGATCAGACAGCGTCTTGATTAGCTAGCGAATGTCCTCAGCCCGTGACGCCACGAAGCGCGCTAACGACTTTGCCGGCATTCAGAAGACAATCTCGAAGCCGCTGCCCGCGCAGAAGGAAATGCCGGCAGTTAAGCGCTCACCCTTGACCCGCAGAACAAGGGATGTTTTAATTGCGCGAATGGCCCCCATCGTGGGAGCCAGAATGATCGCCCCGGGCTCCGTCCTTCCTGGTCTGAAAGATGGCGGCGTAAAAGTGAGCCGATCCGTTCAAAGAAAGCGTGGGCGCAAACGTGCATCTCCATTCGTACAGAATTAAGAATTACAGGCGGCTGCGGGATGTTCAAATCGAGCTCGCTTCGGATATTTCAATTTTCGTTGGATCAAACAATAGCGGGAAGACATCGGCGACGCAGGCCATTCATGCATTCGTCTCTGCATCGAAAGAAAAGTTTTCGATATACGACTTTAGCTCGCGCTGCTGGACCGAGTTCGATGCGCTCGGCAATCCTCCAGCAGTCGGTGCGACGCAGCCTGCATGGCCGTCGATAAGCCTGGACCTTTGGTTTGAGGTAACAGAGAACGACCTGCAACTTGTGATACCATTGTTGCCGAGCACGGCGTGGCAAGGAACGCAGGTCGGCATTCGAATCGAGTTTGTGGCGCGTAACCCGACAGAAATGTTGGACAGATTCCGAACTGCTCGCGACAATGCACACGCGAATGCGGGTGCTTTAGCTCCCCGGCCGAATGAAAAGTATGTTCCATGGCCCAAAAGCCTAACCGACTACCTTAAAAACGAACTGTCTCGCGAGTTCGAGTTCCGGTACTATGTCCTCGACCGGGCTCGGTTCGATGATGCCTACATGCCACAGGCAGAATATGTACCACTGTTGCTTGGTAAGGAGCCGAGTGGTGCCACGATTCTGAAATCTCTCGTTAAGATTGATAATCTCAGCGCACAACGGCACTTGGCTGACCCCGAAGCGAACACCGGAGGGGGCGCAGGGCGATCCGAAGACCTGTCGAAGCGCCTTAGCAGGTTCTATAAGCGAAACCTCGATCAACGGCAGGACGACCATAATGCATTGAGAGCGCTATTTGATTCAGAGGCAGGACTGAATGAGCACTTAGACAATGTTTTCAAGGATACACTCAACCGGCTCTCCAACCTTGGTTATCCGGGCTTTCACAATCCGCAACTGAAGATTAAGTCGGCTCTAAACCCGGCCACGATCATGAGTAGTCAGGATGCGCGCGTGCATTATGTGTTGGGCGATGCCGCAGACGCTCCGACACTGCCCGACTCCTATAGCGGCCTCGGCTTTAAGAATCTCATCTACATGGTGGTTGAGATACTTGACCTGCACGCCAGATGGATCGCCGACAAAGAGCAACGAGCTCCGCTTCACTTGATATTCATCGAGGAGCCTGAAGCACATTTGCACGCCCAGCTTCAGCAGGTCTTTATTCGCAACGTCCTTGAGCTCATGAAAGACGGCCAAAATGATGACGGCGCTTTCAGTAGCCAGACAGTCATTACCACCCATTCCCCACATATTGTCTATGAACGCGGCTTCCAGCCCATCCGATATTTCAGGCGCCAGAACGTTGCGGGTGACCAGACGACCGAAGTGCTCAATCTCTCCGCATTCTACAACCAGAATGAGAATGAACGCGATTTCCTTCAACGGTATCTTAAACTGACTCATTGTGATCTGTTTTTTGCGGATGCTGTGATTCTCGTCGAAGGCAATGTCGAACGGCTCTTGCTTCCTGTGATGATCGAACAGGAGGCGCCTTCGCTGAGATCAGCTTGCCTATCTATTCTAGAAGTTGGAGGTGCCTTCGCACATCGTTTCAAGTCATTGATCGAGTTTCTTGGACTTGTTGCGCTTGTAATCACGGACTTGGATAGCGTGACGATTGTCGCGGATGCCGACGTCGACGAAGATCGCGATGCCATGTTCGAGGTTCCGAGCACCAACGAACACCAGCCGCCTGTGAAGAAGTCCGGTAGCGCGTGCCTGCCATCTGAAAATAATGCTTACACCTCGAACCAGACGTTGATCCAGTGGTTGCCAAAGAAGCAGACCGTTGCCGAATTGTTCGCCGCGACAGAAGCAGAGAAATTGCAACAGAAGGTTGGCGACAACGGATTCAAGGTCCGCGTAACCTACCAAGTGCCGACAAACGTGACATGGAATAATGCAACTGCCGATCTTTGCGGACGGACTTTGGAAGAAGCTTTCGGACTTGAAAATGCAGCGTGGTGCCAGAACGCGGCTCAGCGACACCTCGGTCTGAAACTGCGTGTCACTCCTACGGCGCCCGGTGAGCTTGCGTCCGGGCTTCACAAACGCGTCGGAGGGAAGTCATTCGATAAGACTAAATTTGCTTTAGGCGTTCTGACGGAACCTCCTGAAGATTGGAATGTACCGCTCTACATCAAAGACGGTCTGCGATGGCTTGAAAGCGTGGTTCGTCTCGAATTGCCCGTACCGTTGCCCGAGGCACCTGAGGCTGCAATCGCGGCGGTTGCAGAGGTGGCGGAATGACCAGCCGTGCTCTGCAAAAAGATACAGAAGCGGATCAACAGCTTTACGGCTGCCTCAACGCGTCACCTCCTCAAAGCTTTCTGATGGTCGCCGGAGCCGGCTCGGGAAAAACCACCTCGTTGATTAAAGGGCTCACTGAAATCCTTGATAAGCACGGCGAGAAGCTTAGGCTCCGCCGGCAAAAGGTGGCATGCATCACCTATACGGAAATCGCGGCTGAAGAAATTTGGTCGGATACCGGGAATAATCCTCTAATCCATGTGTCGACGATTCACAGCTTCCTATGGCTGTTGGTGCGATCGTTCCAACCGGATATCCAGGCATGGGTCGCGGGCCGAATTGATGAAAAGCTTGTGGAGCTAAAAGACGCAGCAGCAAAGTTCGGACCGCGCGTGCAACAGCGCACGCGCGACAAGAACCAAAGCGATATAGGCCGCTATGAACACCAGCGAGCGCGCATTGGACGAGTTCGTTCATTCAGATACGGGACAGGCAGTGATTATGTCAACGGCATCCTCGGTCACAATGACATCATTGAAATGGTGCCGCGGTTTATCGTCGAGCGCCGATTAATGCGACTACTTATTGTACAGCAATTCCCATTTCTGTTTGTTGATGAGAGTCAAGATACAACTGAGAAAGTAGTGACCGCTCTTAAAGCCGTGGACGACGAGTTCGGCGATAGATTCTGCGTCGGCTTCTTTGGCGATCCGATGCAAAGTATTTATCAGACGGGAATCGGCGATGTTTCGGTTGGGCCGGGTTGGGCTACGATTACGAAACCTGAGAATTTCCGCTGTCCCGCGACCGTGCTCAGTGTGGCCAATGCGATCCGCCGAGACGGCGATGGCCTAGTCCAGACACGAGGGCGAATGACAGGACCGGCAAACGCTCAAATCAGTGTACCTGGCAGCGCGCACTGTTTTGTACTTCCCGTCGACGAGAGACGAGAACAACGGATCGCGCAAGTACGCTTGTGGGCAGCGCGAAACAATGACGATCCCGCATGGCATACAGATGACGGAGTGAAGCTGCTCGTCATCGTACACCGTATGGCGGCGAAGCGGCTGGGATTCGTCGATTTATACGCGGCCTTGAATGACAAGGCTCCAGAGAAGTTCAAGAACGGATTTCTGGACGGGACCGCATGGCCCGTGCGACCATTTATGCAATTCGTTCTGCCACTTGTGAGTGCTACGAGGAAGCGGAACGAGTTTGAAGCGATCCAGGTACTCAGGAGCCAATCGCCGCTTCTTGCTCGCGAGAACCTCGGTGGAGTCAACGTAGCTGAACGACTTAGTGAGCTGCGTCGATTGACCGAAACTCTCCAACGGATGATGGAGCCCGAGTCAGATGCAACGAATGCCGATATTCTCCGTCACCTCCATCAGGCCAAGTTGGTCGTCCTCGATCCAAGGGCTCTCGCGTATCTGAGTCTTCCTGCGCCGGCCGAGGCTCAGGGCGACGAAAAGGCAGTGTTGGCAGACGAAGAAGACGACGAAGAAGATTTGACCAAGGAAGTGTCAGCAATGGACGCATTCCTCGCCTGTCCCGCGTCGCAGTTTTGGGGCTACTACAACTATGTAAACGATGAGTCCCCTTTCTCGACACAACAAGGCATTAAGGGTGCGGAGTTTGAACGCGTGCTCGTCGTCCTAGACGATGACGAAGGCACCCATATTCAATTCTCCTATGACAAATATCTTGGCATCAAACCGCTTTCTGAGAGGGACGAGTCAAATAGGCGAGAGGGCAAGGAAACAGTTGTCGAAAGGACTCGGCGTCTTTTCTACGTATGTTGCACGCGGGCGATGAAGGATCTGATCGTAGTACTCTTCACTACGAACGTAACGACGGCCCGGCTCCAAATCAACTCGCTTGGGCTTTTTCCCGTTGACGCGATTCATTTGGAAGACGAGATTGCGGACAACTGATCGCCGCTACGGACGGCCACACGAAATCTTAGCTAATTGAACTTTTGCGATACGGAGTCGTTGTCAAAGCAGGCCGGTCGACCGGCGATGATTAAGCGTCATGATAAGGCGCCGGCATCCAGTCTATGCGGCATAAGGCTATAGCCCATCGCATGCAGAATGGCGTTTACGCTCGCGAATTCCGGGTTGCCAGATTCGGAGAGGGCCATTTGAATGCCGTTCCGGCTGATGCCGGTTTCTTCGGCGATCGCGCTAATTCCCTTGGTGACAGCAGTTAGGCACCGGCGCGTGGGGGGCCGTCGCGAAAGTTGCTCTCACGTCGCGCCTGCCCGAGTTGCTTAGTTAGATCGGCAACGCGGCGCTCCAGTTCGGCGGTGCCGACATGGAGAATTACGTTCTCGTCTCTAATAGTCATAGCGCCTTTACTGGACTCGGCCATCGATACAACGGCTAGCTTGACTTGCTCCAGTCGAATTTTTCTGAATTCCTGAACTCGGGACACCTCGGCAGCGATAGCGCTGACTGTGCGCGGCGAGTCCGGCAGGCGATCCTCCAACTCCCTTAGTGCGACCGCAATGGCGGTGTATAGGTTGGGCATGGTCCATTCCAACGCCTTCTTCAGTTCGACGATAGCAGTTGCAACTTCCTCGGGCGCGAACTTGGACAGCACGATAGTAAGAAGCTCTCGCGCGGACAGGTGGTGGGTTTCGACCGCCTTCACAAACCATGACAATTGGGAAATAGTCCAGCAAGAGATCTTCAATTCGCGCGCTCGCTTTGATGCGGCGCTGTATTCTTCGCGAGATGTGCCAGGATATGAAGGCGCAACGACCAAGCAGCCATTGGCGTGGTAGTCGATCATATGTTGTTGTAAGCCGGCGAAATCTAGCGTCCCGAGCGACGGCACATCTTTCGATGATTTGGCCTCAAGCGTGATGATTTGAGGCCCCGTCGGGTAATCAATGAACTTTGCGAGCCCATCGGGTTGGCCTTCGCCCGATACATGCGTCGCAACGAACCCGATCGCTCGCGCCGCGGCAACCAAATTGACTTCGAGATCGCGCTCATTCGCGGCAGCATCTTCAAGCGCGCCCGCGATCGAATTCAAGGAGAAGGGATGATCGAGGGCAAGACTACGAAGCAGCGAGTCTCGGCGCTCCAGCACCTGTCCAATGACATTCGGTGGTACGGATGCTTCACGCAGGTAAATTTCTAGCATCACCTCTGCCGTGACGACATCTTCAAGCAGAAGCTTAGCGCGCGGTTCATCGGAATGCGCCTGGACAAATTCGTGGGAGGTATTGATAGTGAATTTCGCGCTGACCGGGTCAAAACTAACGAGGCGAGACGTTTTGTCACCGGTAGCGTATATGAATTTGTACTTTGTGCGAGGGGCATTGTAGAGACGCTGAATGAGGTCAGGAACATCTTCCTTTTTAGGCACATCGACGTAGAACCACTTATCGTTGGCTTCGGCGCCGATCGCCGATGCTGCCGGCGAGACAAGCGCGTCGGCAACGGGATGCTCCACAAAGCGAGGATTTACATAGTTTCTGGTGTCTTCGTTTGCTCGATCCAGTTTCTTCTTCAGTTCGGCTTCATAGGCCTCGTACCGATTACGTGCCTCATTAAATACCTCGTTGAGGATGATGTAGAGCCACCGGCTCAAGTCTGTCTTCTCGAAGCCTTCGCGCGATGCCGTGAGAATCGGATTGAGATCATCGACATCTAAGTCGGCGCGGAAACGATTCATCGTGCCGTAGGCCGCAGTAATGCCAAAGTTTGGGTCGTCTTCGTTGATCAAGCGACCCCGAACACGAATGAAGAAGCCATTGCTTCGCATCAAGTCGTCAGCTTTTCCGGCCAAACTGCGGTCGGTGACGAATACTTCTCCTGCAATACCTTCCGTGAAGAGAGGCGAAACGAGGTGCCGCCCTTCGCGCTTAAAGACTTGACCGGTCGCCTTGAAGATTGATTTCAATCGCTCTTCTGGAAGATCAGTGATCGCGAATTTGACTACCTTCGTGTAATTGGTCTTTTCGCTGTCAACCACCGCGCTGTTCAGGCGAAGCTTGAATGCGCTCACAAGCGGCATCGCTGTCGCCAATACCCTTTTGAGCATTCCGAGCTTTATAGTTCGGGCCTTTTCCTTCAACTCCTCCAAAATGGCCAAAGTCCAGTTTTGATTATTGAATTGCTCCCTGGGGATTTGCGACTTCGCAATCACGCGTGCTAACGCCGGATTCGCAAACACGGTACTCACGTCCGAGATGCGGCGGACGGCGAGATCAACCGGACCAGCGGAACCCGTGCGGCTAGATTTGAATCGCCCGAAATCAGTGGTGACCGCGAAGATACCAGCGCTCGACTTGGTGACATAAGTTAGGCGATTGGCGATAGTGTAGGTGGCGAGCTTGCCAATACCGAATTTGCCGATGAGTTTTCGCTTCGTGCGTTTGTCGACATCCTGGGCGGGCTTGCTACTCTGGCCCACTCGCCACAGGTTCTGAAGGCCAGCGACGTCCATACCGGAACCATTATCAAAGACTGTGATGACGGCACCCGAAGCGTCGGCGGCCTGATCGGAGGGCGACGGTACGTAAAGGAAACAATCATCCGCGCCTGCATCGTATGAGTTGACGACCAGTTCCTCGATCGCTTTCAATGGCGATTTGTAAAGTTGGTCCGAAAGCAGATGGACTAGCTCGTTCGACAAAACGACTTGAATCGTCTTCTCTTCCGAGCCCAGAATTTCCAACGATTTCGAGACTAAAGGCTGATCTGCCACGGGATTCCCCATTCCGAGAGGTCCAAGCTCCATCCATTACTAATCGAAATTCTGAGGTGCTCGGCGACATTTATCGTGCCATGCGGACCGGGCTTCGTCAAGCCAAGAGCTGTCAGAGCAGGGTTTTCGGGACTACCGAACGCAAAAAGAGCGATTCGAGGTAACACTACGCATGGGTGAGCGCACTGCGCAGCAGACAAGACGGAATAAAGCGAGGATCAAATCGCCCCGGAAGGGCTGACCAACGCCCGCAAGCATAGTAAAAGCGGGAAAGTCATGGTGCGCTTCGTCCGGCGGCGTGCTTACCAACGCATCACGATCCGCGACTGGGGCATCGGGTTTGAAACCCAACAAGTCCCGAAGGATTGCTTTGGCGTGTCGGGCATCCGAGAACGTGTCCATTTACTGGCGGGGAAAAGCAGAATAATGAGCAAGCCGCGCAAAGGAAGCCTTATCGTTGCGGAGCTACCGGTAGTCCACCGAGAGATCGATGGATACGTCGCAATTCCACTGAAGCACAAGCAGTCGATCACATCGAATTAGCATATCAATAGAAACTCGTTATTTCAGGGCTTTTTTCGCAAGTCGTTCGCAACAGCGGTGGCTCCCGACTTTGGCCAGTAAACAGACTTCCCGACCAAAGTAACGCGATGTTGCTTTAATCGCGCGGTGCGAAGCATTGACCAAGATTAGGCCACTCAGGTGTCGCCCGAGTCACTGCCCCAAATTTGGCCGCCAAGAGTTGATTTTCGCGATTGCAGCGACCCGCCTGATTGTGAATCGATGGATTGCTCACTATTATAGGTGAAATAGCACATACGACCTCTTGCAAACCACAGGATCAATCCAATGCCAACCTCGATTTTCGAACCGTCGGTGCAGGCCGCAATTGATCAGGCGCGGAGCGGTGCTGGCACCCTTTTCCCGTCGCCAGATGATTGGCGCGACCTGCCAATCTATTTTCTAATGATGGATCGATTCAACCGGCCGGATAAGGTGCCGCGGAATCTTCCGTTCGACAGCCAGTTCAATGAGTTTCAAGGCGGAACGTTCGAGGGCGTGCGGGGGAAGCTGTCGTATATCAAGGATCTCGGTTTCAGCGCGATCTGGCTTTCGCCGGTGATGAAGAACCCACAATTTGATCGGAATGCCTACCACGGATACGGCATTCAGAACTTTCTGGCGATCGAGCCGCGGTTTGCCAGTGCGCCTGGCCAGGAGGAGATTGAGCTTCGTCGTTTGGTGGACGACGCCCACAAAACCGGCCTGTATGTGATTCTTGACATCGTCCTCCATCACGCCGGCGATGTTTTTGAATACGTCACTCCCGGCGGGGCGGGGGTCAGCAGCCTTGACTGGCAAGGCAGCGTTCAGCCAGTGCGTTGGCGCGACGCTGCCGGGACTGGCAATCTAGCTTGGGCCAATGCGCCTGCCAGTCCGCCTTTGGACGCTGCCGTATGGCCGGCGGAACTGCGGCAGAATGCTTTGTTTACACGAAGGGGAAACGCGATCAGCAACGGCGGCCAGCCGGCTGGCGATTTTGACTCGTTAAAGGGAATCTGCTTCGATTTCCCGGGTGGTAGTCTTACGCCGGCCCAGAATATCCTGATTCGCAGCTACCAGTACATCGTGGCCAAGTTCGATGTAGACGGCTTCCGGATCGATACGCTCAAATTCATTCCGGCAGATTTCGAGCGGATCTTCGGCAATGCGATGCGGGAGTTTGGGCTGAGGCTGGCAAAAAGAACTTCTTTACCTTCGGCGAAGTCTACGATGACGAGGCGACGATTGCGCAATTCATTGGCCGCAATACGACGACGAGCGGAGACACTGTCGGCGTCGATGCGGCCTTGGACTATCCGCTGTTCTTCAAGCTCCCCGGAATGATCAAGGGGCTTGGCCCGACGCCCGCAGACGTTGCCTACGTTTTTGAAAACCGCAAGCGGATCGAACAGACCATTCTCACGTCGCACGGCGAGGCTGGGCAGTATTTTGTCACGTTTCTCGACAACCACGATCAAGGCCAGCGATTCGGGTTCACGGGGGCATCTCAACTCATTGACCAGCTCATACTTGGATATGGCATTCTTCTCGCCCTGCCGGGCGTCCCGTGCGTTTATTACGGCAGCGAACAGGGGTTGACGGGGCATAAGACATCGTCGCAAACGGATGATTCGATGGTCCGCGAGGCGCTGTGGGGCAAAGTCGATGCTGCCGGCAACTCCGTCGGTTTCAACAAAAACCATCCGCTATATGTCGCATTACAGGCTCTCGGGAAGGTTCGGGCCGATCAGCCGGCGCTTCGGTACGGTCGATATTATTTCCGGCCGATATCTGGCAACGGCGTCAACTTTGGGCTTTCGCCGTACCCGACGGGCATCCTGGCGTTTTCTCGAAATTCTGAACGATCAGGAAGTGCTGGTTGTTGCCAACACCGATGCGGCGAGTTCGTTTACCGGCGAAATGATCGTAGATTTCAATATCAACGCATCCGACCCCAGCTATCGCGTGCTCTTCAGCAACAAGGGCAATACGGGCAGCGTGGTCGGCCCGGTGACGCTCAAGCCTGCTGGCGCCGTTTCGATCGGCGAGGTTGACGGCTCTATTTCGAATGGGCCGGTGCGTACTTTGCAAATGACCGTTCGGCCGCAGGAGATACTGATTCTATCGAGGTAAGCCACTGTTTGAATCCCCGCAGTTAGCACCACTAAAATCAGCGGGCGAAATCAGTGGCCTATTGACCCCACCGCGGCTGGGGCCGATACTGAAAATTCCACGCCACCTAATGCCCATCGTCCGAGTCCCGCGAGAAAGCCATGTTCGACGAGCTTAGCGACATCGAGCAGCCAGCAGCGATCCCAATCTGCACGCCCGAGGAAATCCTAATGGGTCCGCAGGTTGACCCGCTTTCTCGGATCAAACTTTATTCCGACACCGACTTTGAGGAAATGATCCGCGAGTGGGCATTCTTTTATCTACAGCAGCGCTGCGGCGAATACAGGCGAGTGCAGCGTCTCGGCGGTGCGGGCGATCGGGGACGAGACGTCATTGGCTATGTTGATCCTGATGTTACCCCTGTCGTAATCGACGTTTTTCAGTGCAAGCACTACGGCCATCCGCTTCAGCCGGCCGAATTGTGGCCGGAGCTTGGGAAGCTGTGCCTCTTCACTTTTCGGGAGCAGATTCCGATACCCCGCCGCTACTATATTGTCGCGCCGCAAGATGTTGGCCCCGAATTGACCGCGCTATTGGACGCTCCGGCCGAGTTGAAGCGTTCGCTCATGGCTGAGTGGCGTGACGATTCGAAAGGCACACCGCTCTATCGAAAGATTGGCGGCAATCATGGCACCCGTCTTGAAGGCGCACTCAATGACTTCGTAGAATCGCTCGACTTCGCGAGAATCCGATGCAAGCCAATCTTGGAAGTAGTAACCGAACTTCGCGAGATTCCCCATCGCTATGTGCGACGGTTCGGTGGTGGCCTTGTAAAGCCACTGCCGCCGGACAGGCTGCCGCCCGACGAAATCGCCGCCGAGGAGGTAAAATATGTTGAGTGTCTGCTCGCCGCCTACCGCGATCACACTAGTGACGACGCGATTCACTACGACTTTCTTCCCCAACATCTTAATCAGCACTTCACGTTGTCACGAGAGCGGTACTATTGTGCCGAAACAATTAGGGAATTTTCACGCGACACGCTGCCGGAACCTTACACTTTTGCCGACGTTCAAAACCAAGTTTACGACAATGTAATCGATACGGCACTTCGCCCGGATCATGAAGACGGTTATATCCGAGTGATCGAAGTGGTAAAGGTTGCCCAGACGACCCAGATTCTAAATCATCCGCTACGCAGCTACCTCAAGTCCAAGAGCTTACAAGGGATTTGCCATCAGCTTGCGAATGAGGAAAAGCTAAAATGGGTAATATAGCAAACGAGGAGCAGCCGCGTTGCTACCACGAATCCGTGCTGAATAGCTCTTTGGAAGTCGCCCTTCGCACAATCATCCTACTATCACGGCTTTCGGACGGCGCCGATTTGCAACGCCTGGCAATCTACGACTACCTGCTCTTGCATTCGGCCGATATTGAAGGCGGACCGCCGAGCTTGCATCCCGAGACACCTATGCGCAGCGGTGAGTTGCTTGTGCGCCGGGGTCTCATCGATCGAGGCTTGTCGCTATTGGAAAGTCGGGGACTTGTTCAGCGCAGTTACCGAGAAGACGGGATTTCCTTCGTAGCGTCGTCTCTCGCTATACCGTTCTTGGCTTATTTTGAGTCCTCTTATTCGAAGCGCTGTGTTGAAGTTTCCGAATGGATCTCGTCGGCATTTCATCCGATGTCGTCCGCTGAACTTCAAGCATTCATTCAGGCCCGGGTTGGTCAGTGGGGCGTCGAATTCACCGCCGAGCCGCTCGAAGATGAGACCGTTCCATGAGACTGCGCCTTGGTAGACTTCGAGCTGTCGGAACAGACGTTCCACCTGCAGAAATCGAATTCGGGGACGGACTTACCGTCCTTTCTGGCGCGTCCAATACCGGGAAATCTTATGTCACCCAATGTCTTTACTACATGCTCGGAGGCCAAGATCCTCCCAAACCTGTTGAAGGCGATCAGCACTACCATACGCTTCTCTTGGAGATTTCCGTCGAGAACAATGCGATTCCGTCGCCATTCACTTTGCGACGTGGGTTGAAAACTGGCGGTGAGGCGGCCGTTCATGAGTGTTCCATTGATTCCTGGGCTTCCGATGGCGCCCACACTGTCATCGCGTGGAAGCATAGCCCGAAGAATGAGGCGAATCTCTCCCGTCTACTGTTGCGACTCTGCGGCGTCGACGGGACCATGTTGCAATACAAGTCCAATGCGTCTCGAATGATAAGCTTCAGCGATCTGAAGCGGTTCATCATTGTTAACGAAACGACTATCATTGACGACTCCTCGCCCATATATCCGTCCCGGCAACGGCAGGATAAGCCGCTTGAGAAAGCAATCTTTGATTTTTTGATCTCTGGCCAGGATGCCACGGGTGTCGTCGTTCGTCCCGATATCAAAGTGGAAAAGGCAAAATGGCATGCTCAAGGCGAGCTGATTGAGCAGTTGATTAGCGACGCAACTGCTCAGGTATCATCTCTGTCACCTATCGACGCGACGCAACGGTCCGCCATTGAAGTGAGAGTAGCTGAAATTGTCTCTGCGATCGACCAACGCACTGGCGTAATCGAAGATCTGAACAGCACTCGACGGCGCGAGTGGGCAACACTCAGGGTGCGCCAAGCTAGATTCGAAGCGGTTCAACAACTGCTTATTCGTTTTGACTTACTCGATGAACACTATAAATCCGACTTGGACCGCCTCACATTCGTCGCGGAAGGCGAATTCCTACTGTCGCAGCTGAGTGAAGTGAAGTGCCCACTGTGCCAGTCTCTCATGTCCATTCCCATCGACGACACCGTGCCCGCCGCGACGAGAGTGAAAACAATTCGGCAGTCGTGTCTAGCGGAACGTCGTAAAATTGAGCGAAGCATCGCCGATCTAGGAGTTACAACTTCTGCCCTTGTGGCCGAACGCGAACACCTCGCAAGCGAAATATCGGCAGCGCAAAGCAGAATTAGAGACGCCGAGCGTGCGATTAACGTCGAGCTTCAACCGGCGATCGCTGCATCACACCGGGAACTGGAGGAGCTAAACAATACTAGGCAGCGCAACGCGTTGGCGGACGCGATCCGGGATAGGCTTCAGTCACTTCTGGACTTGAAGAATGCTCTAGGTCCCGAGCCCAAGACAACCCGTACTGCCGCGTCTGCGCCGGGTACCGGGGTACAACAGAAAGGCCGACGCGCATTTTGTGATGAAGTGCAGAGGCTGCTCGCCGCCTGGAATTATCCCAATGTTGGCATCACAGAATTCAGTGAGCAAATGGATCTCGTTGTCAACGGTGCGAGTCGCTTTGGGCAGGGCAAAGGCCATCGTGCGGTGCTCTATTCGGCGTTTACAATTGCGTTGATGAACGTGGCAAATGGTCGGCACCCGCAGTTTGTCGTGATCGATTCGCCCCTCACTTCCTACAAACCTAATGACACTTACAAGGTAGAGCAAGATCTTATTCGCGGCTTTTATCAGTCGCTTGTTCGCACTCCGCCGGAGCAGCAAATTGTCATCATCGAGAACGACGATCCGCCCGATGATTTGATTCCGCAAATGAAGCACATTCATTTTTCGGGCACCGCCGGAGAAGGGAGAGTGGGTTTTTACCCATCAATCAATCCCCGTGTCGAATAGCTAAGCTGGCAATTCAGTTGAGCTACTAATAGCGTGCCGCAAGCGTGAACTATGTCTAACGCACCGGAAGGCACTTTCACGGTGAAAACCTGCCTAAGCGCAGCATAGGAGAGATGTCTGACAGAAAAACAAATCGCGGCCGTGCAGAGTTTCGCAAAATTGAGTCCGACGAACGGGAGATTTGAAAAATGATGTTTCCCCGGGAAATGACCAGTGGGCGGCGTATTGGCGGATTCGGCCGGCTATGAAGATGGACGAGATGGTGGCAGCTTACCAGGATTCCTTCCTTCGATGCCCCTGAGTCGGAGCGACGACGCGCGGCGACGTTGCGTTTCATTGGCAAGTCGCCTCAATGCTCTTATTGACGATGAGCCGCTCGGCGTAGTACCAGCGCCGGGGCGATCACACTGTTCGTCGGCTGGCAGTCGGGAAGGTTTGTAGACTTCGGCTGCGTGGTTTGCGGCGCCGACAATCCTCGCGGCGTCGATGCATATCTCGTTCGGCCAACGCTTCATCGTAGGAGCGGCAGGCAAAGCAGCGCGTTGCCCTTATGTCCGGCCAGCCTTGATGCATTGCGCTTTGCTCTAGGTACGCCGCTAGCCCGCAGCCCAGGAATACGTCGCGAACGATACTGGGGTCGAAATCAGTTGTCGGAAATGTCGGGCGTACGTCGTCCGCTAGGAGGCTTTCTCAAAGATCGAGCATACGTCGTGGAGCCCAGGTATGAAGACCGATTTGTAAACCTTCCGGCTGCTCGATGCTCCGTGGCTGAAACGAATGATGTCGGTGCAGCATTGCCGGAGTCCCGAGTCGAAGGCGAAACGTTTGGTATGCCACGTGAGCGGGACGAAACCTTCCTTATAATCGCAGTAATCGCCCATCAGAATTGCCAGTCTACCGCCCGGCTTAAGTGCGCGGCGCAGTTGCGGACGAACTGACCGTATCGTTTGAGAAAATGCTCCAGCGTCGGCGAACGCGACAGGTCACAAGGATTGTCCGAATAAAGCTTTTGCCGAAAATAGGGCGGATGAGCCCAGATGAAGTCAAACATATCCACGGCGGTAAAGTCGTTCGGGTCGCAAGCGTCGAAGCCCCTGTGAATGTCGAAATGCAAGCAGGCGATGCCGAGTTCGTCGCACACATCGGCACACGTGCCAGAACCGGCCATTGGATCGCAAAGCAAGCCCGGCCGAAAATAGGCAAGCAAGTCCTTGATCAGGTTGCCGCTGCAATTGCCCGGATAGCCTCGGTTGCCGTAGTCTCCCGCTTCGGCATTGTGGTAAAGGCTCGTGAGACCTGGCACCGGGCTGGCGTTGATCGGGGCACGCGGCAGTTTTACAAAGACTGGCTTATACGGCTCGGCCGTAGGTTCGCTCGCCGGGCGGTATTGCCTGGCGGCGTAGAACGGATTGATCGTGGCGTAGTTCATGATAGTCTCCTTTCGTCGGTTTGTTGGTCGTTGAGTTCGTTGATGTAATGCCGGCAGGCGCTCGCCAGCAGGAAATGAAAGTCGTGGCCGTTTTGGTCGCACCAGTGCTGGGCGTCGCATAGGATGTCGGTCAGGTTGGTGGCAAAGTCGTCGTCCTCGTAGGTTTCGAGTGCGCCTTGGCAGCGACTGGCTCGGTCTTGGTTGGTGGTCATGGTCGAATTCCTTTCCGAGTTAGTCGTTGGAAAGCTGGAGGCGGAGTTCGGCGAACTCGCGTTCGAGTTCGTCTATGCCGCTATCGAATTCGGGATCGACAGAGTCATACTCGGCCAGAGACGACTCGACTCGGAGAATGCGGCTGCTTAGGTGATGGTCTGCGTGATACATGGCGTGATTCCTTTCGGTGGTGGGCGGGCACATTGGCCCGCCCGGTTGGTTTCCATTAGTCTTTCTTGTCCGATACGACGCGAAGCGTGATGCGTCCGTCGAGCGGGATTACATCCACCTGGATGTTGAAGCCCTTGCCGTCTCCGTGCGCCCACGCGCTGCCGATTCTTGTCCAGAAACCTTTTTTGCCTTCGCGGTCGCGGACCTGGTAGGCAACGTGGGTCGGTGCTTTGGATGGCGTGGAAGTCTGATTGTTGGCGTCAGTCATGTTCGTTCTCCTTGTCTTTGATTTACGGGTCGCGCCCATCGCGGCCTGATGGCACGGAACCAAAGCCGCCGAAACCGGAGCGAAGCGTACCGCGCCCAAGCGAAAGACGGAGGCTCCGCCGTAGGTGGAAACCGTCTTGGCAGCTTGCGCGGGCCGGTGGCGGCTTTAGAGTGCCCATCAGATTGGCCGTGTGGGTCGGCCCGGTAAGAAGGCAAGCAAGGGGAACGCGACGGATTGCCGGCAACCCTGCCTGCCAAACAAGCCGGAGAGCCGTGTAGCAACTTCCGCGCAGACCGCCCGGCGAAAGATTCTGGACGATAGGCCACTTTGGGCGGATGACGGCATCAAGGGCTGCTATCCGGCGCATTCGTCGGCCTGACCAAACGCTCGCCGTAGCGGAGATGGAATGGAATCTTCGGGAAAACCGTGCCCGCAGTGAAAGGAATTCTCATCGGGAGCCCAATATGAGGAGGCGGCGTTTATTAGTTTTGAAGCGGCGACAGGTGACCGAGGCGATGCTACGAATCATCCAGAACAGTTCCGCAGCCGGGGCGATGGGCTACTACACGCAAGCGGATTATTACTCCGAGGGACAGGAGCTCGTCGGAGGCTGGAAGGGCTTAGCGGCCAAACGGCTCGGCTTGAGTGGCGAAGTGCAGAAAGACGTATGGGATGCACTCTGCCAAAATCTCCATCCGGCGACCGGCCAGACGCTCACGCAACGGCAAAAGGAGCATCGTCGTGTTGGCTATGATTTCAACTTCCATGTGCCCAAGAGCGTGTCGGTGCTGTACGGCCTGACGAAAGACGAGCGCATTCTCGAAGCCTTCCGTCAGTCGGTGGACGAGACTATGCGCGAATTGGAATCCGACATGCAGACCCGCATCCGAAAGAATGGAATGAACGACAAGCGGGTTACGGGCAACATGGCCTGGGGCGAATTCATGCATTTTACATCGCGGCCCGTCGATGGCGTGCCCGACCCGCATTTGCATGCCCATTGCTTCGTTTTCAATACGACCTGGGACCACAAAGAGGCTGCCTGGAAGGCCGGGGAATTCGCCGACCTGAAGCGCGATGCACCGTATTTCGAGGCGCAGTTCCATTCCCGCATGAGCCGCCGACTGGCGGAACTTGGCGTTGCAATTGAGCGGACCAAAACGGGGTGGGGGGTTGCCGGCGTCCCGACCTCCGCGCTCAAGCGATTCTCGCGACGGACGGCTGTTATTGAAGCGGAAGCCGAGCGCAAGGGCATCCACGATCCGGTGGCCAAGTCGCAATTGGGGGCTGCCACCCGCAAGAGGAAACAGAAACACTTGACCCTTGAGCAGTTACAGAACGAATGGCAGTCCCGCCTAACTGCCGAGGAGCGGTCGGGAATTGCCGCCGTGAACATTAGCATCGGCGGCACGGCGATCGGCGAAGACCGCAACATCGCGCATGAGGCCGTGCGTTTCGCGGCCGAGCACTGCTTCGAGCGTGCGGCGGTCGTGCCGGAACGCACGCTCCTGGCCGAAGCGATGCGGCACGCTTTCGGCAAAGCATCGCCCGAAGCGGTCGAAGATGCCTTTCGGCGGTCTGACTTTGTATTTGGCGACAAGGATGGTCGCCGCATGGTGACCACGCGCTGTGTTCTTGCCGAAGAATCACAAATGCTGGCTTATGCCCGTGATGGGCGCGGCACCGAAGCGAAGCTGGGTAGCAAGCCTCATGTCGTTAGGCGGGACTGGCTCAACGACGGGCAGCGTCGGGCGGTCGAGCACGTCCTGGAGTCTCGCGACCGAGTTATGCTGATCCGTGGCGCCGCCGGCGTCGGTAAGACGAGCATGATGCAAGAGGCGGTCGAGGCCATTGAGGCCAATGGCACGAAAGTATTCACGTTCGCACCCTCGGCGAACGCCAGCCGCGGCGTCTTGCGCAAGGAAGGTTTTGAGAACGCCGATACGGTTGCCCGGCTGCTCGTGGACACAAGGCTGCACGAAAACATGAAAGGACAGGTCTGCTGGATCGACGAAGCCGGATTGCTCGGCACGAGAACGATGGCACAGGTCTTTGCATTGGCCGAAAAACTTGATGCACGAATCATTCTTTCCGGTGATCGTCGGCAGCATGGCTCGGTCGAACGCGGCGCGCCGCTGCGGCTGCTGGAAGAGGAGGCTGGCCTAATCTCCGCCGAAATAAAGGACATCATGCGGCAGTCTGGCGACTATAAAGACGCCGTGCGGTTTTTGAGCGAGGGCCGGACTGAAGCCGGTTTCCGCCAACTCGATAAGCTCGGCTGGGTGCGGGAAGTGTCCGACGCCGATCGCTGTCAGGTTTTGGCCAAGGATTATGTCGCTACCGTAACGTCCGGCAAAACGGCGCTGGTTGTTTCGCCGACGCATCGCGAAGGCGAAAAGATTACGGCCGAGATTCGCGACGCGCTCAAGCGGAAGGGACAGCTTGGTAAAGTGGAACGGCCGGTGCTGCAATTGGTCAACGCAAACTTCACGGAAGCCGAGCGAGCTGATCCGGTGAATTACTTCCCCGGTGACGTCGTAGAGTTCCACCAGAATGCGAGAGGGTTTTACAAAGGGGATCGCATTATCGTCGAACGGCAGCCATTGCCGCTGAATCAAGCGGCCCGATTCCAAGCATTCCATGCCGGCGAACTGAGTCTCGCGGTCGGCGACATCGTGCGAATCACAAAGAACGGCGTTACGTCCGACGGAAAGCATCGGCTCAACAACGGTGCTCGCTATACGGTCAAAGGTTTTGGCCGGACCGGCAACATTGTTCTTGATAACGGTTGGACGGTTGCGAAGGATTACGGTCACTTGGCCCACGGCTATGTCAGCACGTCGCACGCCTCGCAGGGAAAGACGGTCGATCACGTCTTGATTGGACAATCGGCCGAATCCGTCCCGGCTTCGTCGCGCGAGCAATTCTATGTCTCTGTGTCGCGTGGCAAGAAAAAGGCGACGATTTACACCGGCGACAAGAGGGCGCTGCTTGCGGCCGTCAGCCGGTCGGATGATCGGCTTTCGGCAACCGAATTCGTCGATAGGCGCACCCGTGTCGCCGTCCATCATCGACAGGCGGAAATGGCCCTTGCGTTACCGGAACCGGCAAGCCGCAATCGGGAGGAAGTGGAACGTGAGCGATAAGGTATTGCAGAAATACACGGGCGCAAGCGGCGACAAGTCCATTGGCTCCGCTGCCGCGGACGAACCTGAGACCACCGACGACCTTGGGGCGTTCGGCTGGCTGCGTGGCCGCGGCCGGGCAATCATGCTCGAACTGCGAAAGAACAAGGGCAACATCCTGGCCGTTGGCTATAGCTGGCTGGAGCGTGTCGAGTTCGATCCGTCGGAAGGCATCACGCTGTACTTGGGCAGCCAGCAAATCCACATCAGGGGCCGGAATCTGAACAGCGAAGCCCGGACAAACATCCGGCTTTTCCAGGGAATCGCCCGGCACAAGGTCGTCTGGATTCAAGAGGTCGATGGCGCCGGTGCATTGCAAACCGAGAAGTCGGCGACGGTCATAGAAGAAATCGCCCAGTGGCGAAGCGACCAAGGAGAGTCTGGAAGCATGCTTTCCCCGCAGACGAGATGACCAGTATGATAAAACACTAACGATACCAGTGTGTTACACCGGACGGTCCCGGCGTGCTGCAATTGTCATAAAACCTTAATAATCCCTGGGTACATTTATGGTATATTAACACCGGTATCATTTCTTAACATCTATCGTGAGTACTCGATATGCGCAGTCGTACACTAGGAGATATTTACAGTCGTAACGAACTGAATGCACTGTTGCTAAAGTGTGTGAGGAAAGACGACCTTGCTTTTGCCGATAAAGCAATACACGCTGGTGCGTTGATCAACGACGGGGATGCCAGTGGAATGACCGCGCTCCATTTAGCGGCGGCGCTCGGCAGGAAGGAAATGGCAAGGCTATTAATAAGACATGGGGCTGATGTTAATGCTGCGGATTGGCAAGGAACAACGCCTATGCACGCGGCTGTGACTGCCGTATTGCCAATAGATCGAGTAAGGGAAATGGTCGAATTGCTGATAGATGCGGGGGCTCGGGTCAATGAAAAGGATAATTGGAAGCGTACGCCGCTGCACCGAGTGGCCCCGTCACGACGCGCACAAGAGGTCGTGGAACAACTAATAGAATCGGGAGCGGATGTCAATGCAATGGACGATGCCAATCGAACGGCATTGCACGAGGCCGCAAGTGGTGGCTGCAAAGATGTGGTTGAGATGTTAATCGACGCTGGTGCAAACCGGCATCCGAATGGAACCGTTGGACCGATAGCAGACGCGAGGAAAGCGGGACATCAGGATGTCGTGGATGTTTTGGCAGAAGGGGAAAGGGATGACGCCTTCCGTAAAACACAACCTATCATTGGTCCTAATGCAGCCAAAGAAGAACTGCGTGCCATTAGGAAAGAAGACGGCGACATCCGTGAGCCAAACGGAGTTCGGCGCTAGCGATGGATGGATACGCGATGTGGTTGGTACGGCTCGGCAAGAGCATTAAGCTCGTCATCGCCGAGATGCAGTTCAATCGCCTGCACTGCTTCTTCAAGGTGCTGTATCGTGCGCGGCCCTACGATGGTGGCTGTAATTCCTGACTGTTGCAGCAGCCAAGCAATCGCAATCTGCGCATTGGATACGCCACGTTGCCGAGCAAGCTCGGTCGTTTTACTAAGAATCGCGAAATCAGACTCCAGGTGGTATTTGCAAATCTTGGCTCGCTTGGTCTCGTCCATAGTGTTGTCGCCAGCTAGGAATCCACGCGCTAACGGCCCCCAGGGGATCAGGCCGATACCTTCCGATCGGCAGAATGGGATGATTTCACTTTCGTCCTCGCGGCAGACGAGATTGTAGTTATTCTGCAAAGTGATGAATCGGCTCAGTCTCAAACGGTCGGATGTAAAAAGCATTTTGGCAAGCTGCCACGCGCACATTGATGACGCACCGATGTAGAGCGCCTTTCCAGCCGTGATCACCAAATCCAATGCTTCAAGAGTCTCCTCAATCGGAGTATCTGGGTCAAATCGATGTATCTGGTACAGGTCAACGTAATCAGTGCCTAGGCGCCGCAGGGTTTCATCAATAGCGTGACGGACGTGCTTGCGAGTTAACCCACGCTGGGTAATACCGTCGCCAGTGGGATTGAATACTTTGCTAGAGATCACAACCGCTTCTCGCCCGATTCCGAACTTCTTAACTGCCCGCCCCAGGATTTCCTCGCTGACGCCGTGCGAGTATAAATCCGCGGTGTCAAAGAAATTGATTCCCAATTCGAATGCACGCTGGAACAATGGTTGGCTCTCTTGCTCGTCAAGCACCCCATCACGCCATTGCTTGCTTCCGTAGGTCATGCACCCAAGGCAAATTCGAGAGACTTTCAATCCGGTCGATCCAAGGTTCACAAACTGCATTCTCAAGATCGCCCTTCGTGCTAATTGGATGATGCGTCTACTCTTCGGACCATCGAGATCGAAATTGCCTGTGCGTGTACGTTTCTATTCAGGAGACTCAACGTTCAGTCCAAGAGCGCCGTTCAAAGCAGGACCAGCAGACGGCTCTCCATCGCTAAAAGTGAGCAAGCTTCTCTTCAGTTCCAAAAAATGTTTGAAACACTTAGTAAAAACAAGACCCACAGGGATTTTTTTCGTGGTACCTTCGTGTGTTTCGTCGGCGTTAATGTAGGGCTGAAGCCCTATCGCCACATTCCCTATTACTATCGCCCGGAACGTAGCCGGATGTCTGTATGACCGAATCTCAAGGCAATCCTTCCCTGGAATGCATCCAAGGTTCCTCCGTATCCTTGCCTCCAATTCCTTTATGCGTTGCTCGCGCGCGTTGTCGGAACTCTGGATATACACAATAACCTTAGCTTTTCCGCCGATCGCTAATGTTCCTGGTGCGCCTAGCTCACGCGGCGCTCCTGGTTGTTGTAGGCCTGCGCTCCAATAAGCGCACGATCATGGATTCAAATTTAGTGGCGGACGCACTGATAAACGTGATATCTTCGGTGTCGTTGTAATCTGCGATGCATTGTTCCAGGCGTTCGAGCCACGCATCCGATCGCCATACAGGTGAAACACCAGAATTATTGTTGGTTTCACCGTATGCCTTGAGAAATCCCTTGAATTCGTCGATAGCCTTGTCCCCGCCGGGAAAGACTTCCTTGCTCCCTTTCATATGAAACTGATACTCCAACTCGCCAACATCTAAATGGAAAATCGGCCAAGTGCCCGATCCGACCGGTTTTAGGGCACAACGGCCCGCGTACAGAATGTTGTCATCGATCAGTATTCCAACGCGTGACGGGATATAGTCGATTCTATAGAGCTTGGGTGCTTCGAGATCAATCGAGGCTGCCTTGCAAAGGTTCTCCCACTTGGCAGAGATTTCCTGCCACTCTGTTTCAAAGTTCCGACGGATCGTCTCAATATCTCTGGTGTCGCGAACGGCGTGAAGGATGTGGGATTGATCATCCATATGCACCAGTTGAATCGTAAGTGCCTTTTTTGCGGTCAATCCCTGGGGACTTAGGTTTTCAAGTGCCTCAGTGATCAATTGGAGCGAAAACTTTAGTGACACTCCTACAAAGGCAAGGACGGTTTTTTGGGTACGGTCTTGAAGGCTCTGCCTAATATTGCCGATAATGCTTTCACGACAGCCACGATCGTCGAGGTTTGGCCAAATGCTCGACAGTACTTTCTTGGGCTGATAAAGTTTGTATTTCTCTTCGATGTCCTTGACGACTCGCACGACGTTTTCCTGGCATTCCTTTTCAAATCTATGGTCGGAGATCTGGCCTGGTGCAAGATCGACTGCCGCCAAGTCTTGCAGTTTCGCAACCAATTTGTGCAATCTGCTCTTGCTTGTAGCAAGCTCTCTAATAATCGCTTCCTTAAGTTTTGGCAGAAAGAACTTATCGTCGGCTAAAAGGAATTGACTTCCTTCCATGACTTTGGCGATTTCATTGCCGATGTCGGTGCTGGTAGCTGGCCGAATGACAATGGGAATGAACGGCTTTTCAAGTGCCATCGTCGTTCCAGCTTCGGCTTGGCAGTATTGCGACCATTGAAACTCCCTAGACAGGAGAAGCAAGACCAAGTCGCATCGGCAGAGTTTGTGTCGCAATTCCTGCCTGTAGAACTTGCCATCTCTTGCGTGTTGGCGACAATAGAATGCCTTATAGCCCCAAGTTTCAAGAAGACTCTTAATGCCGTCCGCGAGGAGAATTTCCGACTTCTGGTATACGATGAAGACTCGTGGTTTTCTTAAGGCGTGCCGCATCCCTTTGTCTCTTGTCTGCGAGTGGTACCGCGATCGGGCTTTGCTTTGCGACATTTGTCGGCGTAGAGCAGCGACGCGGTTGGCATGCCCTTCGTGATATTCTGCCTCGACAGTGTCCTAGCTGGAGTTCGGGGCTGCCGGCCCCCGCCAGATTTAACAAGAATAATTCGGCGGCGCGGCGAGTGCAAGAGGGCTGGACCCCTTCCTTTCGGCGGGAGGTTGGATACTGCTTTATGAAAAGCGATGCCCGCTGAGCTCCACTCTGGAGAATAACAGCCAAATGTCCGCCGGTCCGGCCGGCGAGTAGCAAATAAAGGTGGTTATTTGCTACGGTCGCCATTTGGGCCGTTTCGCGGCATGGCCGATTTTGCTTGACGGACAACCGGAACTGTGGCATGGTTGGGGAAAGTGCCAACAACGGAGGGTCGTGGCGTGGAGAATCAGCTATTTCATGTGAAGGTGTCGGATGGCAGGCGCGTTGTCCTGCCCCAAGAGGCGTGCAAAGAGCTTGGTGTCGAAGTCGGCGATACCTTGATCGTCGATGTCAGCAAGGGAAAAGTAGAACTGCACACGTTCGACACAACGCTCGCCGAATTCCGGACGCTGCTGGCCAGCAAGGTTCCGCCGGGCGTCAGCGTGGTCGATGATTTACTCGCCGAACGGCGCGACGCGGCGGAACGTGAGTGAGTTCGTCGCAGATGCTTCGGCGGTCCTGGCCTTCGCACGCGGCGAGACGGGCGAGAAGCGTGTCGGCGCCGTCCGCACGAAGTGCATCGTCTCCTCGCTCAATCTCTTGGAAGCGTTCTCGAAGCTTGTTCGCTACGATATGCCCGCCGATCAGGTGCGGCATTTTCTGCGCGAGTCATTCCCCTGTGTGATTCCGCTCGACCGCGAACTTGCGGAACAGTCTGCCGTGTTGCACGCCAAGCTATGCAAACTCGGCATCTCCTATGCCGATTGCGCCTGCCTATCGCTGGGAGTGCAGCGGAAGGCAACCGTGCTGACGGCGGATCGCGACTGGAAGAAACTCGATCTTGACGTGAAAGTGGAATTGATTCGATGAGAGACGATTCCTGCACAGGTCACGGGGCCGCTTTGGCCGCCCACGGCCGAGTAGAGGCCGTCTATGCCGGAATCGGAGGACAGAGACATGGCGGAGGTCGGGCGCGGCACAGTGTGGGTGTTTGTCAAAGCACATTCGGCAAGCGCTTATCGGGCCCGCGATGTTGATGGCGATTGATGAATCGGGAAGCCCAATTCAAACGCTTACACGCTGAGTCACTTTCACGGTATATTTGATGGCTGGGTCGGTTTTGAGTGAAGACCACGGGCCGCTTGTGAATCTATCGTGGAAGACCATGAAGCCGATGAGTTCGTTCCCGCTCGGGCGATGCAAGTGGTCGAGGAAGTTCTCGTTGCGGCGGTCCATCCGACGACATTGCGAGAGGCAGCGGGGCTGTTTCCCGAAAAGCTGGCCTCGGTGGGCGATGCGATTTGGCCCGCACTTACTGCCTCGTTGAGGCATCCGGACCCGGCTTGTCGGATTCTGGCGGCATATTATCTGTTGAAGCTTGCGGAAAAAGCGTACGGGGGTCATCCAAGACAGAGTTCGGTGGAGCGGGCGACGGCCGTCATGATCGACGCCTTGAAGCAAGATGAATTCGCACCGAAACTATGGGCCTGCGGCCGGTTGGCCGATGGCCCGGTTCCCCACAAGGCGATACCGTTTCTGGTAGAGATTGTCGACCAGACGGATAACGTATTGGCAGTATATGCCGCAGCCGCTTTGACCCATTGCGGTGAAGCCGCAGCGCACGGGCTTTCCGTGTTGACGAAAGCCATCTATCTCAAAGACGATTCCTTGGCAGTTGTTGCCGCGACCGCCTTGTCCCGACTTGACATCCGACGTGACGAGGCGGTCCTGGCGCTGGTTAGGCGACTTGACGAAGGGGAAACACCTCATCAATACGGAGTGCTACTGGCTCTCCGCGGCATTGGGGAGCCAGCCAGAGCGTCCGCGCCAACATTGTATAGGATCGCCCGAGACGGCAAAGCTGCAAGCATTTTTCGCGCGGCCGCGGCCGTTGCACTCGGTAGTGTTTGTCCAAACGACATTACCGTCGGCAAGCAGCTTGTCGGACTTCTGAATGAGGACGACTGGGAGGTCGTCGATGCGGCATTGCGCGGATTGCGATACAGTCGTCGCCTGCCCAAAGCAGCCATTCGCCGCCTCCGACGCTTGCTCGCGTCCGACAATAGTGCGATTCGACGTTCTGCCGCGCGCGGCATAGAGCTCTTTGCGCCGGAAACGGAACTGTTGGTGCATGATGTAATCGAGGCGTTGTGCCGGGAAGCTGATCGCGAGACTACCGGGGACCTGGCGGGAGCATGCGCGGCGCTCGGCCGAATAGCCGTGAAGCCGTTGTGTGACATTATATTGTCAGGGAACATGCAGCATGCCGGAGCGGTGATTACCGCGCTTATGATGCTTGGGCGAGATGCCGCTGACGAAGTTGCCGTTAGTCTGCTGAACGCCTCCAACCACGACATCCGCCAAATGGGATTGTCGCTATTGTGCGGTCTGTGGCCGGCTTCCGAGACGGCGCTTCCGGCTATGGCGGCCTTGCTGCCGTCACTCAACGACAAAGAAGCCACCTACCTGCTATCGAAGTTTGCCAACTGGCGCGATCGAGCGATGCCGGCATTGCCCGCGGTTGTGGATTGCCTGCTCGGACGGAAGCAGGAGACGGCTGACATGGCCGGCATGGTAGTGCTGGCTATTGGGAGCAGCGCGGCGCCTCACCTGGGGAGCCGATTGGCTGCCGCGACAGGCGATGGCCGGCGGCGATTGGAATACTTGCTCTCGCACCTCAACCCCGCCGTTCAGCAAAAGTTCGACAGACTATTGAAACTAAACGCCGACAAAGACCTTCTGTTGTTTGTCTTCGTTGGGGCGGTGATGGAAAACGTTGGACCGATGGGACTGCGGAAGGTTAGTGAAAAACTGGAAGCAATGGAAACCGTGGCGTTGATAGGACTGCCGACCAGCGAAGCCGCGATCCGCGAAATGCTTGGAGAACTGACTAAGCGACTCAAAACGTCGCTGACTAAACCGACTCGCAGAGGCAGTCTGCTAAGCGACGAAGGGCGAGCGCTCTTAACGGAAGCGCGCTCGTACCTTGAGTGGCGGGGATACACGGCGGTTGATCTTAATAGGATCGTTTGACCGTTCACGCAAAGTGTGGCAAAACGAAGCGAATGACATCGTTTCGTGGATTACGCACTTGCCCTCGCAATTAACGGAGCTGCATTTTGCCGCATTGAAGCTGCCCACTGACCAGATACGTTTGGGGCAATTGCGCCGCCGTCAGCCCACTATCTTCGACCAGTTTAGTGCATGGAGAATTCCCGCCGGCCTGCTGGAAATCTTGGCGACCATTCATCTGGAGCATGTCCTGGCCCGTCGGGCATTTGCGGCTGCTTGCGGTCGACCGGACCCTCATCCCGCTACCGACCGGCGCGACGTGATTCGCATGCTCAACGATGATTATCAGCGGTACGACATTTCCGTAGGGCTAGAGAATACTCGCCAATTGGTTCGCGATTTCGAAGTCGCCGCCAAACAGCAGGCTGGTAAGCGGATCGGCTAAGGCGCAATAGCGGTTGTCAGGACTCGTCTGCGGGCAATCGTGGTACTGGTGCGCATTCTTTCTGCGCACTTTTGAGGCATTCCTTTTCCGGTTTAGATTGAGGTTATCGAGACGCGACGCATTGCATCAAAGGCAGGTGCATTCGAGCCATAGAACGGCCCGAAAGCGTGGATTTGGACGAGTCATCTGATAAGCGAGGGATTAGGATCATGCGAGCACCACGAAAAGATCTAAGCGGCAAGAAACCCCACCCGTGGACGGGCTTTGAGCAGCAATTCAGAACCGTCATCGCGAATCGAAAAACGCCGAAAGCGAATCGTTCGGAGGACTGCAATGCGGCGCACGATTACGTGGCGGCCTGCGTCCTGGCGACGGCGGTAGCACTTGTTAGAAGTCGGCGATTTCGGAACGCCGTGCATCTGGCGGATGACGCAGCACAGCGGTGGTGGGAGTTCATGCTGGAGGAAGGCGGAGGATTCGATCAGTGGGATGGGGTCAGACCGTTCCATCCATTCGGATACACACGTCTGAAGTGGTTTTGTCTCGGTCGAGACAATGGCGGATACGACCGGCGCGAGAGTCCCCCTGGATTTGATCCAAACGACGACCGGGGGAATCCGGTGCGCCATGCGACGCGAAAGTCAATCACGAAACGGGTCCGGAGCCATGTGACTCTTTCCTTTGACCCGGAAGACGATCGGCAGAACCCGGTGCGCGACGCGACGCAAAACGAAACGGCGGAATGTGTTCGCCGAGCGCAGGACGATCTGCCGGAAAAGCAGAAGGAAGTGTTGATCCTGATGTATTGGGAAGATGCTAATTTGTCGGCTTTCGCCGCTGAAAGGGGTGAAACCGCCAGGGCACTCCACATGAGGGCTTTTCACGCCCGCTCCGCGCTACGTGGGCAACTCGCGAATCTGGAATGGAAATGAAACGTTTCACCGTGAAATCAGAAAGGATTCTCCGCGCGGAGGCCATATAAGGATGAGATGGAAACCACTGTCGCGGAGTTTGGTGCGATCGACGAACACCGCGACATCGAAATGGTGCCCGTATTTCAAGAAAGGAGACATGCCATGTTGGAAATGGATCTGCCAGATGACGGTCTCGACGAACTGGACCGCAAGATTCTGGGCGACATGATCGGAGAGGGCTGCCGAAACTAAGCACTCGCGCTTTTTATGGACTGGCGGCGATGCGCCGGCAACTCACGGATCTACGATGGAAATGAAACGTTTCACCGTGAAAGCGGAAAGGATTCTCTACGCAGAAGCCATATAAGGATGGGGCAGAAACCTACGTCGCAAATTTCGGTGCGAGTGACGAAGACCGCGGCATTCCGTAGACACTCGCATGTTTGCAAGGAGAATCGCCATGTTGCGTTTGCTGCAACTTCTGATTTAGCACATTCTCGGGCAGCGTGACCGACCGTCCGCCGCCGCGGTTTAACCCTGTGCGCAGCCCGGCCGTGTGGCCGGCCGCACTCCTTGTTCGTTGACACATTACGTTCCCGCTAAAAAGATTTGGAGGTTGTGATGGTACAAGTGGCACAAGAACATGGTCGCGTACAGATTGATCTCATTAATGTTTATGAGAATGTTCGCGATGACTCGGCGAAGGCGACTCTGCACGATCTGGTCGGTTCGTTTGACGAGGTTGGACAATTGCAGCCGATCGGCTTACGTCGCGCCGGCGACAGGTTCGATCTCGTCTGCGGCGCCCGTCGGCTGGGCGCAGCGAAACTCGCCGGGTGGACGACGGTCGACGCAACCATCTTCAACGGCGACCTGACTCCCGCCGAAATTATTCAGAGGCAGCTTATCGAAAACGCGCAGCGGGAAAACCTGACACCGATGGAAATCGCCGCTGCCCTCAAGAATCTGAAAGATTTGACCGGTTGGAGCGTTGCGCAGATCGCTCGCAAGGTCGGCTTCTCAAGCGCCAGCGTTTCAAAGTTCTTGACGTTGGTCGAGTTGCCGCGAGCGATCCAGGAAAAGATCAAGAGCGGAGGCATCAACGCCAGCGCCGGTTACGGTTTATCGCATGTCTCAGACGCTGCGGAGCAAGCTGCGTTGGCCAACCAGTTGGCTGCCGGCACGTTGACCCGCGATGGCCTCACGGGCATCGTCAAGCGCAAGAGCAACAGCCGCAATCAAACCGCGGCCGAGGCGCTGGCCCGGATCAAGGCAGAGCTCAGCGACGGCCGCAGCATCACCGTGGCAGGTGCCGGGCTGACGAGTTTGGACACGCTGATCGCCTGGCTCGAAGAATTGCTCGGAAAGGCTCGCAAGTCGCGTCCTAAAGGTTTGGAATTGGGGACCTTCCTGCGGATTCTCAAGGACGAGGCAAAGAAATAACAGACGGAAGCGCGAGGTCACTGTTTCTAGCAACGCATGAAGACCACGAGGCGTCATATCCGCGGAAAAACAGCTATGCAGAAGCACGTATTGCAAATTCGGACAACCGGGCCTCGGCCGTGTCGTGGTGCGCTGGCCATCGCCGGGGCCGTGATTTCGGCCATGCTGTTCCTGGCGACGCCGTTCGAACGAGCGCTCGAACATGTATCCCTCTGGACCGTCGCTGCCTCGCCGGAGAATCGTCTGCATGTGCTTCCCATTATCACGTCGCTTCTGGCGCGAACCAGGAACGCCTCGAATTCTGTGCGTGATCATCGAAGTCCGGCAAGCGTCGATAGTCAACCACATTCGTTCATCACACCTGCATGGAGCAACGGCATGTGGCCTTTTGCATCGAAGAAAAGTAGGCCGCGGAAAGTCTGGGGCCTGGATCAAACCGTGTTCATGCTCTCGCCGCAAGACCCCTATACGATTGGCAATTCCGTGGAGGGGAGTCTGGTAGTTGGCGCTACCGGTAGCGGCAAGTCAAGCGGTTCGGGACGCTGCCTCGCCATGAGTTACCTGGCTGCCGGCTATGGCGGGCTCGTGCTCACCGCCAAGGCCGATGAGCGCGCTCAATGGGAAGCCTACTGCCGGGCGACGGACCGGCTCGCCGATCTGCATGTCTTCTCGGCCACCGGCGATTCCCGGTTCAATGTGCTGGACTACGAGCTCAATCGCAAGGGCGCCGGCGCCGGCCTGACCGAGAACCTCGTCAATCTGCTCGGTGAGGTGCTGGAGATTGCTGAACGTCAGTCCGGCAAGGGCGGGCGCGACGAGGAGGCGTTCTGGCGGAGGGCCAACCGGCAACTGACCCGGAATGCCATCGACCTGCTGGTGATGGCGACGGGCAGCGTGGCTATACCCGACTTGTACCGCTTGGTCATTTCCGCGCCCGCGTCGCTCGAACAGGTACGGTCGGACGACTGGCGATCGCGATCGTTCTGCTTCAAGTGCCTGCGGGACGCCGACGCCCGGCCCAAGTCGGGTTTGCAACAGCACGATTTTGAGATTGTGGCGGACTTCTTTCTTGTCGAGTTCGCGGGCCTGTCTGACAAAACCCGGTCGGTCATTCTAAGCACATTCACCAGTATGGTGGACGTGCTGAATCGCGGAATTCTCCGTGAACTGTTTTGCGGCGGCACGAATATCACGCCGGAGGCGGTTCGCGACGGCGCCATCATCCTGATTGACATGCCGCTGAAGGAATATGGCGAAGTCGGATTGTTCGGCCAGGTGCTCTGGAAGTATGCCTTCCAAAAGTCAATTGAACGCCGCGACGTGGCAGCGTCGCCTCGGCCGGTTTTCCTGTGGGCTGACGAGGCGCAGTTTTTCGTTACGTCGAATGACACCAGCTTCCAGACAACTTGCCGTTCGGCTTTGGTCGCCACCGTGATGTTGACACAAAATATCAGTAATTTCTATTCGGCGCTGGGAGGAAACGAGAAAGGCAAGGCGGAAGTGGATTCACTTTTTGCCAATCTAAATACCAAAGTGCTCCATGCCAATGGCGACCCGGTTACGAATGATTGGGCTGCGTCGATTATCGGCCGCTCGCGGCAGTTCTTTACCAACGCGTCGAGTAGCTACGATCCGCAGAATTGGCTGTCGGGCATGAACGGCTGGCGCGGAGCGCCGCACACAAGTTCCGGAGTGAGCGAAAGCATGGAGTTCGAGGTGCAGCCTCGCGTTTTCACGACGCTCCGCAAGGGTGGCCCGGCCAACGGTTGGCTGGTAGATGGCATCGTATTTCAGGGCGGGCGACGTTTTAGCCGTTCGGGAAAAACCTGGCTCAAGGTGAGTTTCTCACAGCGATAAAGGGAGAGAATTCCATGCAAGGCAACAACAATAGCGGGGCGGACAATCAAACCGCCGGATTAAACGCCCTTGGCTTCGTCATTGATGTCTGGGCGACTTCGCTACAAGTTTTTCTGCACGTTGGCTTCGGCGAGCGTTTCCTCGGCCCGCAAGCCCCAGCCGTGCTGCTCCTCATTCCATTCTATATGGCCTGCTGGCCGCATGACGACTTGCATCCGATGCTGTATTACCTTCCAGCCTATTTGTTTATGTGCCTCGCACAGCGAATTGACATGGCGTCGCGGCGGCGTAAGGGCGAAACGCCGGTTCATTCCCGCTACAACGGTCGCCCGGTTTTCATGAAGTGGTTCGGGCAGATGTCGGAGATCAAAGTCAAGGCAGTTATGGAGCCCGTGATTCTGTTTATTGTCGGTGCGCTGGTGCAATCCGATAACAGGCCGCTGGGCAGATACTTGATGATTGGAGCGGTTTGCCTCTTCGTGCAAACGCAAATGGGCATTACCTGGATGCGAATGCGGGCCAGCGATATGTATGACTCGATGATCGAACAGCAGCAAATCGCGGAGCAGCTTCGCGGGATGCGCGGCGAAGATTTCTAACCGGAAAGAAACAGTTTTATGGCAGCAAACGAAAACGAACAACAGAAATGGGGCAGTGAACATGCCGGGGCGATGCTTCGCCTGGGACTGCGCGAGTTGCGAGGCGCGGTCTATCCAGAATCGAATATCGCCCAACAGCCGGAATACGGCGTCTACGGCACGAAAACGCCGGGCGAAGTGGCGGAAGCCCGTCGCGGCGATAGCCGCGATCTGGAAGATGAGTCGTCGAACCACGGCAATTCGGTCCTTGCTGACCGATTACGAGAAGTTGAAGGCCGCGACGGTCGCGGCCGTGATGACAAAGACCTCGATCTTGACAGGTGAAACCATGCCGACTGAAGTTCCCGAAACGCCCGCGCTCATCACGGCGGCAGAGCTTGCCAAAATGCTGAGCTTGTCAGTCCGTTCGCTTTGGCGGCTGCGGAGCGCCGGACGACTTCCGAAACCCGTACGGCTTGGCGGCGCTGTTCGCTGGCGTCTCGACGAGGTCACGCAATGGATTGCCGGCGGTTGCGTAAGTATTACGGCAAGTGAAGTGAAAGAAACCAATCTCGACAGTCAATATAAATCTAGACCTTTAAGGTGAAAGGATTTGATCGTGAATCTACTCCGCGATTTTTTTGAAGGCATCGCCTCGGGCTTCGTAGCGGGGATCAATCCTGCTCGCGTGGCGGTCGAGACGTACTGCCAAACGCTTCGCTGGTCGATCGACGAGCGTCCCAGCGCGAACGAACTGGTATTGTACTTCAACGACCCACTCGTCGGGCGCCGCAAGTTACATATCAGCTTCGGCGACCAGGGGATTTGTGTTGGCATCACGGTGTGCAGCGCTGTTTGGATGCCGGCGAGAGAAGTGCCCGTTTCCGTCTTGGGCTATCTGCTGGAGCGCAACGGTGAACCGTTCGTTGGCTGGCGTACGGTCTTTGGCGACGGCAACAAGGTCGGTTTCACCCTCAGCTACTTAGCGATTACCGCCGGCCTCAGCCCGGAAATCCTGAAACTCGTTTGCGAGACGCTAGTCAAGGAAGCCTATGAGTTTGATGCACGGATGGACAAGGTCGGATTGCTACGTTAACCACCATTTACTTGGCCCCCAGTTTTCATAAAGGAGAAAGTCATGCGTTCAGGGTTTTACTTGTGGCTCGTTGAGGTCGAGGATGCTGAGCGGCGAATGATCCGGGGAGTATTCCGCTTCGTCGTCGAAGGGCTCCCGGCGTGGTTATACCATGTCTTCATCGAATCAGTAGGGCCGGTTGCAGTTCGTATCTGCCGCGTGTCGTGTCTGTCGTGCCTATGGCTAATGATCTTGTTTGGCCCGTTCGCACTTGCTTGCCAGTGGGGCCTTCATGGCTGGCTGAAGTTTTTCACCTTGGCATGGGTCGGCGTTGCCATCGCCGGCTCGTTGTGGGGACTCAATCATGTCGTCAAGAATCGCAAGGCTGGGTTCTAGTTCTAAGTTCTAAACCGTCAACAGGAGAGAAGTGATGCGAGAAGCGACGCAAAGATTAGTGCTAATGGAGGCCTACGCCGAAGTTGCGGCCGTAATGCGTGGAATCGAATTCCCGTTTTCGGAGAAGGGCAACAAGGCCGTTCCTGTTCCGTTTACAGAATTATCTCGTAGAGAGAAGATCGGACTGCTGAACACGGCGGTGGATTGGAATCTGTATTCAGAGGTAGGGCTAAAATCTTTTCAGGCTTGGCGGATCGTCGAAAACGCTTCCGATGGCCGGCCGCAGGAACAGTGGCTCGAACCGATTCAGCCCAGGCACGAACCACCGGAACGACCAAACCTCGACGCGCTCATGCGACGGTATGCGCTGCCGGAGTGTGCCAAGAAGGCGGAAAGGAATATTGAGCCCGACCGATAATGATCGCACGGAAAACCGAACGTCCTTGCCGTTGACGACAATGGAATGTTTGGGCGGCAGAACCCGGTCGGTGATGCGAAACTGTCGATAAAAATCCGATTGCAGGACATTGCCAAATGTCCACTAGGCGGTATAATGAATCATACGTGGGTAAACCACCGGGTTTTCGCCACACCTCTTGGACGTGTCTCGTCGTACTTTACCAGTGTCTTCGCAAGACCCCGTTATAGTCGCGGATTCCCTGCGACACCTAAAATCATGGCTTCAATCTACAAGCGTAGCAAGCGAAAGAATGAACCGTACTGGATTCAGTACAAAGATTACCTCGGCAAACGCAAGACGGCCAAGGGCTTTACCGATAAGGGGCTGACAGAGGAATTGGCGGCCAAGCTGGAAACGGAAGCCCGGTTGCGGAAGACCGGTCTCATTGATCCTGAACAGGAACATTTCGCGGAGAAAAGGTTGGCCGCTGTCGCCGACCACCTGACGGCGTTTGAATCCAGCCTTGGCGATAACACCGGCCATCATGTCAAGGTGACGATGGGGCGAGTCCGGCGGATTGTGGCCGGCTGCGGCTTTGGCCGTCTCGCTGACTTCAATGCGGAGCAAGTGCAAACGTACTTGCGTGGTCTGCGCAAGACAGACGACATTTCCCGCCGCACCTATAACCATTACATCCAAGCACTCGATTCTTTCTGCAACTGGTGCGTCACGACGAAGCGGCTGTTGGTCAATCCGGTGCTGGGGCTGGAGCGGCTGAACACGGAAGTGGATATCCGCCGTAAGCGCCGCGCGTTGACCCCGTCCGAGGTCAGCCAATTGATCGATTCGGCACGTGGCAGCAGGAAGAAAATCCAGCGTTTCGACGGTGAACAGCGTGCAAGAATCTACCTCATGGCCTACATGACCGGTCTGCGCAAGAGCGAATTGGGCAGCCTGTCGCCGAAGAGTTTCGATTTGGAAGGCTCCATTGCGACGGTCACGGTGGAAGCCTGCCATTCCAAGCATCGCAAAAAGGATGTACTGCCGTTGCACCCGGAACTGGTTTCGAGGCTGCGGGAGTGGATCGTGGGATTGGCGCCGAGCGACAACCTCTTCCCCAAGCTCGCCAGCAAGGACACGGCGGTGATGGTGAAGCGTGACTTGGAACGGGTCGGGATTCCGTATCGAACGGACGCTGGCGTGGCGGACTTCCATGCCGCCGGCCGTCACACGCATATTACGGAGTTGGTCCGCAGCGGTGCATCATTGCCGGAGGTCAAGGAATTGGCTCGCCACTCCGACGTCAAGATGACGATGAAATACACGCACATCGGCATAGGCGACCAGGCGCGGGCGGTCGGCAATCTGCCCGTTCCGAAAACTTCGCCCAAGCCGCGTCCCAAGGCCGAGCCGGGCAAAGACGCCGCGCTGGAAATGCGCTGCATTTCTGGCGGCGCTGAGGGTCGTCCCGTGACCTTGAATGGCAAGGATGCCGCCCAAAAAAAGAGCCTAAACCCTAGTCGTAGCAAGGGTTTAGGCACTTGTCGTCATCCTTTGTCATCGGCTGACAAAGTACCGGAGGTGGGACTTGAACCCACACATGGTTGCCCATACTGGATTTTGAGTCCAGCGCGTCTGCCATTCCGCCACTCCGGCTCACGTTTCAGCCCGATGCAAGAGTATTATGACTTCTGTCTCGTCCAATGACAAGTCAGGGGCATTATACGGATTCTCGTTTCAAACTGCGCGTTGCTAGCATTGCTTAACTGTTGCCCCGCAAGCACTTACGAAAAATGGACCCGGCAGGATCAAACAAGAATTCGTATTAGGGTGCCGCAGATTTGCGCCGGAAGCAGTGCCAGATCGCAAATCTCAAATTGCACTTACGCAGGCTCACTCCTGGACGACGAAGGGATGATGGGCTCGGACCAAAAGCCGTAGGAACGCCGCCATCGAAAAATAACTTGGCGCACCAATATGGCCGCCACGATCGCCAGCCCGAGGGCGCTTGGCGATGCCCAGAGCCACCAGGCAATGCCTAGAACGATGCCGGCAAGATTTGGCCATCGCCGGGCCCAGTCCTGGAGCAAACCCCGTCGAAGAAGTGAAACGACGAAAACCATCGTAACGATAGCCGCTACCGCCCCCCACCAGTTCCAAGTCGATTGATGAGTCTCCCGAAAGCTGACGTCAATTGAATTGGTGTTCCCGTCAAAAGTGCGGGAAACGGCATGTCCGGAGTTCGCCGCAAATTGACGCCACTCGGCCGCCAGATCGCCTGCATCATCGCTGAACAAAACTTCCTGCTTCGCTGAACTGCCCCCTTCCTCCGCCAGCAATGGCTCCAACCCACGCGGCGCGGCGATAATCCAACTTATTGTCTCCAGCGGCAAGTCGCCAATCCGAGGCGCCGAAAGCGTGACTCGCGACTTGGATGTCAGTGCCCCGATTTGTGCGACAGAATTCCTCACAAACAGCATTTCGACGCGCGATCTCGGCGAATGCAGCGGAATCGGCACGTTCAATTCTTGCAAGTGTTCTGGTGCGTCATCGACGGGCACTCCGTCGACGGTCAGGTGGAGCAGTTGAAATCCATCGGGAATAGTCAGAGGATAATGGCCAGCAGTTGGCGACTCAACATCTAGCACGGCCGCGCCGATATCGCCGCCGTCCGACTGCACAACGTAGCCGATTTTCGCGGCGACGACCCGTCCCAGCGCGCCGGGAAGCGATGATTGCGGTGGCGCGGCATCGTTCGGGACAGCGGCCGCGGCCCCTGGAGGCGGCGGCACGGGCGACTGTTTGATCGAAATCGTTAACTTGCCGTCCTTCGCTGGATCGACATAAAACGACCGCACCGGCTGTCCCCATTCGACCGGCGCCGCGCCCTCCTCCAACGTCTTGATCTCGGCGAGGCCCGTCGCGGCGGCGACGTTGACCTCGATGCCGGCGCGCCGGGACTGAAAGAGGCGCACGATGGAATTCTGGATGCGAACGTCCTCCAGGCGAAACTGCGGCAGTTCAACATTGCGATTCTTGGCAATAGGCAGCCGGCCGCGGAGCTGCAGTAACTGCCGTCCCGTCGCCGCGCCGCCAAGGAATATCGTCAATTGGCCCTCTTTGTTCTCGAGCCAGCGGGATCCAGGCGCACTGGGATTGCCTTCGCTGCCGACTGTGAGCGAATCGACGCGTAGTGCCGAAGGAATGGCGAGGCGGTATTGGAAGACATTCCCGCCCACTGTCGCCAGTTGGGCGTCGAACTGCACTCGAGCACCGTCGGAGTCGAAGCTCCATACGACCGTCTGATCGCTCGAAGTCTCCACCTTTCGCAGATGTGTCGTCATGCTCCAATCTGCGGCATTTCCATTAAGCCGGATGGCCAAGTCGGGGGCCGCTTCGCCGCTTCCCCAATTGCGCATGAATTCCTGCACTGCTCCAACGTCGGACGCCCGCCCGCCATGCGACTGGTAATCGAGCGAACGATCGAGGGAGACCGCAAGCAAATGCCGGCCCGGCCGGGAACCGACTAATTCAATCTGCGGCGCGCGGAAGACACCCGCGCTCGTCGCGGCGGAGCATAGAAAATGCAGATCTAGCGTCGAGGTGGACGACGGCGCTGTCGAAGGCGGCAACTGGCAGTCGATGATCTGCGTCGCATCGCCTCCGCGCGTAACGGTCGATTGCGCGGCCGCAGTCGAGTCCGGCAGCAGTTGCAGCGAGGCGTCTGCCTTAAGTTGCAGCCGGCGGGGCTGCGGAGAAGGCGTCGTGGCCTTTAGTCGCAAGTTCAGGATGACGCAGCCCTGCCCAATTTTCAGCCATTGAAGCTGCTGGATATCGATCGGCTCCTCGGCGGCAGCCGATGCGTTCTGCCAGCGGACGGCGAGCCGATCGGCGGGACCAAGTTCGGCAATCCAACGCGAGGGAATCGCTTCCCAGCGGACACTTCCATGCGCCGTGGGAATCGTAACCGGCGGACCGTTCGGCGGGACTGTGACTTCCAACCGCGCGCCGGGCACGCGCGGGATGGCGATCTCGAATCCGCGCCCTGGCCCGGCGGCGCCGGGCTTGTCTTTCGGCCGCAACGTCAGTTCCAGGCGGTACTCGCCCGGCTCGGCAACGTCCAACAGCAAAGCGCTGCCGTCGGCCTCCCAGTCCGGCTGGACGGGCCGGTCGTCCAACTGCAGGCGATCCAGAAGGCTGACTTCGTCCAGGTGGAGTGGGATGCGGACGCGGACGGGCGAGCCTGGGTCGGGCAGGTTGAAAACGCGGATATCGTATTCGACCTTCAGTTGATCGACGGAGTACTCCCGAGTGGCAACATCCTCGGAAAGCGCCGTGCGGTAGGCCGCCTGTGAGATCATCCAGCCTTGCGGCTTTTCGACATGTTGCGCGTCCCGCCGGTAAAGCTCGGAAAAGAACGATTCGGGCACGAGATACTTGCCGCCAGTCGGTTCTCGCTTGTCGTTGACAGGAATGAAGATCGAGTGCGCGGCCGGCACCTCGTGAGGCGGTTGGGCGAGCGCAGGTCCGCCGCCGCACCAGAAGGCGACCGCCACGATCGGCGCGCCGTACGGAATCACATTCGTGAGAGTGCTCGGCAATTCCCCCACGCCGCGCGCGGGGAACGTGAAGTTGCTGCGGCGACTGGTATTCGCACCAGCGCAAGCACCAGGCAAAACACGATTGCCAAAAGACCGCAGGAGAACACCCCCGCGACCGCCGCGGGCAATGTCAAGGCCAAGGTCCCGCAGAGAACTGCCGTCATCGTCAACACGAGCGACCGCTTCTCGGTGCGCCGGAACGGCCACGTTCCCAGGGCTACAACCGTCAGAAAGAGCAAGCACCCGGCCACTTCGGTCGCAGACCGGCGAATCACGGTGACATAGGCCGTCTGGTCGACGAGGTTCGTTCGGTATAGCGACCAGCCGGCGGTTCCCGCCATGCGACTCGTGCCGTCGTCGCGGTCCTCGCCGCGCGCGGGGCGAAGTAGTTCAAGCCATTCGCGGCCGCCGAACGGATCAAAAATCATTTGCCCCTCATTGCGGCCGATGAATCCCAAGAGCCGGCGGCGAAAGTTGTAGGAGTCGCTGGAGCCCGCTTGGGAATCGTCACTGGCGCTCAGGGACGCGTAGCCGGGCGGCAACTCAACGCTCCAATGCCGTGCGAGGACCGGCAGTCCGAGATCGACGAGCGGCGGCCGGAGTCTCTGAAACACGCCCATTGGCGCGCCGCCTGGTGCGCCGCTTGTTGAGATATGCAACGATAGATCGATGTCTTTTACGCCGCCCGGCAATTCGATTGTTAGACGGTCGGAACCAGCATCGGCGGCGTAGGCGTTTGCCGGCTTCTTGTCGATTAGAATCTGTCGCAATTCTCCCCGCATGAGCGGCGGCAACTTCAGCTTTAATTCCTGGCGGCCGGCGTTTTCAATTCTGTAAGTAAGCAGGTGATCGCCCGCCCCGTCGCTGGCATAACGCGAGCGGACGTCGCAGTCCCATGCCCATGCGGCGGGGTTTGCGCCTTCGATACAATTGACGACGATCCCCGGTTCGGGATGCGGCGCCGACTCCTCGCGGGGGTTGTAGGAGTAGGCCGCTCGCGCAGTTTGAATCTGGCCGGCGGGAGCAGGCTCGATGGGCAGGGCGGCCATCCGGTGGGCCGCTACTTGAATCGTTTGGGGACCGAGGCTGCGAACAAGAACGTTTGCCCGCTGGATCGCGGCATCGGGCAGCGAAGCCAGGCATAGCGGCAATCCCGGCGCGCCGGGAGCAATCCTGGTCTTCCGCGTCGCGTGCAGTTCGAACGGCACCGATCGCCGATTGCCCAGCGCGACTTCCCATACCTCTTCGTCGGCAGTGAGACCGGCGGCGGCCCCGCGAGCCGCCGTCGAGCGGTGCGCCGAGAGTCGGGTCTCGTCGAGTCCGTCAATCGACCAACTCAATGGGTTGTCGCGATGACCGGTAAGGTGTACGACAAGGCTGTCCACGGGCGCCGTCTTGGCGGGTGTACAAGAAAATGTATAGTTCTCCTCGAGGACTCCCCGCGAAATCACGGCCTCGAGGCGGATATCGGCCGATAAGCTTGGCTTGCGGGCCGTGAGGACGAGCCGCACATTTGCCGCTCCATCGCTGTCGCGCAGCAGCAGCTCGCCCGGAGCATCGGCGAAGAGATCAAGCTCGGCGGGCGTCAATTCCTTGACATCCGCGCGCTCCGCTTGACCGCCGGCGGCGATGCGCATCTCGTTTGCTCCGCTGGTGCGAAGATCGACTAGCCGGCGGGACTCGATCGGCGCGCCGAAGCGCAGCGGCACCACGTCGTCCATGTTGAGGCGAACATTTAGATTCCGGCCGGCGCCGGCGTAGAGCCGCCGCGCCGAGACAGTCAATCGCAACGGCCGCGCGGGTGTCAGCGGGTGCGCCAATCGAACCGCGAGGCGGCGCGTTCCGGCGCGCCGGGATTCGACTGCCCAATCGTCGAGCGCGTCGGCCGGTTGCGCGACGACGCTATCGATCGACCAATTCGGCAAGAGGTCGGCGTCCAAGGAAAACACGGGGCCCTCGGCGGCGTGGAAATCCGCCACCACGCGGCTGCTCATTTTGCCTTGGCCGAGGACCGTGGCCGTGGCGCAGGTCGCCCGCACGCCGGCGGCACGTCGCGTCAAGCCGATTTCCACGTCGGCGTCGGGGTCGTTGATATCAAAATCGAAGTGCTCGCCCGTCGCCGAGTTCAGGCCGGAAGCAGCCGTCTGACGGCAGCCGTGGGGCGTCAGACTCGCCACGCACAACGGCGACGAAACCGTCAGGCGCAAGGTGTTAGTGCGGCAGACTACCCCTTCGACCAGGATGCGCGGGAGCTTCCACGATTCGGATTCCACCAACGCAGCAACCGCCCGAAATCGCAGCTTCGCCGGACCTTCCTGCAAGGCGACAGGAAGTTCGATCGCGGCGCGCCGGCGCCCCGCTTGCCGTCGGGCGCCGGCAGAGCACTCCACGGCAACAATTGTCCGCCAGCGGCGACTTCCAGCAGATCCAGCGACGGATCCAAATTCAACACAAGATTGCGCACGACTCCCGGATGCGCGCCGACACTCAGATCGACAATCACTTCGAGACCGGGCAAGGAAATGTTACAGGCAGTCGATTGCTCGGCCAGAATTCGGGCGCGGCGGGGTTGAATCTCGCCGCTCGCCTTTGCAAGCCGCAGGCGGAAGGCGGACCAACCACCCAATTCGACCGTCCAGCGGCGAATCCCAGGCTCGATCGTCCCCTCGTCGGCGACGACGCCGCGATCGACAGTCGGAAGCAATTCCGCAGGCAAATCGATCCGCATTCGATTGACCGGGCAGGGCGGCAATTGGATCGCAAAAACGGTTGCGTCCGCGCCATCGCGCAAGCCGGCGAGCGACCAGTCAAACTTCATTTCGCCGGCGCGTTCCGCAAGCACTTGCAAATGTCCATCGCTGGATGATCCGAGGACCGCCGGCGCGCCGTCAGACGTGATCCACTGGGCTCGGTCGATTGCCAGATTGCAGGGTTCGAGCGTCATGAGCATCCCGCTGGCGATCGCCGGGGAGACCTCGAGCGTGCCGCTGCCCTGCAGCAACGGGGGTCCCGCTTGCGGGTCGCCGCTCAATCGGCATTCTATTTGCGATTGAATGAAGCCGGCGGCCGATTGCGTGGGGAGCCTTGTCGACTTGCGCTGGATCTGACCAACCAGCCGCTCGAATTCCCGCGCGTCCATCGGCAGATATTTGACATTTCCCTTGGGCCAGTCTTTGACGCTTTCCGGCACATAGACTCGGCGAAATTGCGAGGACGCGGGCTCTTTCGATGGCGCGGCCGGTTCCGCCGTCCAGCCGGGCGAGGCGAAGATTATGAGCGCGATCAAGGTTGTGGCGATGCCGGTTTTCATGTCACTGCATCGGAAGGAAACGACATTGCCGCCGCTTTGGAAGGAGCCGCCGCCTCGACATGGACTGGAGATTCCGAGGGCGGAGAAACGTGCAATGCCAGCGTCGCCGAACTAGCTATGTCCGGAGTCGTCAGCGGCCGATCGATAACCAACCATCGCCGCAGGACTAGCGCGAACAGGACCAGCACCAGGCCGACCACCGAGGCTTGCGCCGCCAGGAGTGTCCGTTCGGGAAAGATGGCCGCGCCGCCAGCAAGCAAAACGACAGCCGCCAGCAGGACCATCGGATGCCGCGCGGCACGCAAATGGATTAGAGCCAGTCCGGCGAGCAACACAATCCCCGATGCGACAAAAACGATTGTTGTGCGGCCGATGGTGGCAATTTCGCACGACGCCGGCGGTCCGAGCGTGCTGAAGAGGTAGCAATTCAGCCCCGTCGTGGGATACGCCTCCGCAGAGCGCGGCAGCCCGACCCACGTTGCGAGATCATTTTCATCCATGACCGGCTGGCGGCCGAAGTAAAAAACGTTCCAGCGCCAAACGAACTCGTTCGTAAGTCCCTGCGGCGTCGCCAGCAGATGCTCTTCGGCCGGGAGTAGTAACTGCCAGTACAGTTGATTGACCCAGGCGTCATTTCCGATTCGCGGCATGTCGAACGCGGTGCTTCCTTCGGTCCCGGCGCACGGGTCTGTGCAGGAACGTGGTATTGCAAACTGATCACGTACCGCGCTGCTTCACTGGACGCCGGCAAGGCAACGACGAGGACTCGATCGCCCTTCATCGTCGACGCGACCGGCAGTTCGTTGCCCTCTTTCTCGCCGGCGCTGCCGCGATTGAAGGCAAAGAGTTTGATCGAAGCCTGCTCGCCCGTCGCGCCTGAAGGCAACGTGATTTCCAGTTGCCGCAGCCGAGTCGCAAATTGAAATACGAACGAATCCTGTCGGACGGTCGGGGCACCCGCTCGCGGGCTGCCGGGAAGACAAGTTTGCAGCCACGCTCGTTCGACGATTACCGGCGCGGCGCCGCTTTCGCCGTGCAGTTTCAAGTAGACTTCGTTCGTCGGCCGGACGGCGGAGAATCCCCGGGTTCGCGGCGAGGTGACTTCGGGCGTGCCGGCGTCGATTACCGTCCAATCGCCGCCGGCGTCAACCTGCTGCTCCGCGGTCGAGATAACCGATAAGTTATTGCCGGCCAGTTCCGCGTCCAGCGGCATGATCAGCGGCACGTGCAGTTCGGCGGCCGTGCCGGCCGGAGGCAGCGAGTAGCGTGCCGCGATTTCGCAGTGTCCAATGCATGGCTTAGGCAAAGCCACGCGCATGCGGAGCGGCTTTGTCCCGCCATCGCTATCATCTCCGAGCGCGACCGGCGATAGGATTTGATCGTCGCAGCTTAATTCCAGCCGCCCTTTGCCGGATAGCTCGCGAGGAACCTCCAGAAGGAAGAAGTCCGTCGGCTCGTAGGCGACCGAATAGGAGAACTTTTGCTCCAGCCGCGAGCCGGTCGGCTCAATTGTCACCTGACTATTAACGCTGACAGTCACCCACTGGCGATGGCGATGAAGCTCGGCGGTGAATACGGCCCGCGGCGCATCGGTGCGATAGAACAGGGGCTCTTGCTGCCTTGCTTCAGACTCCATCGGCGGGGCGGTTTGCTGCCGCATCAGTCCGGTCGTCGTCGCCGCGATGGGAGCTATTTCCACGTTGTCGGCTGGAAGAATCTTGACAGCGGCCGCCGCCGGTGCGCTGGCCTGAATCTGAGGCAGCACGAACGAAAACGACTTGGCGTCCGGCGGCAGAGGCCGATGGGCCTTTACGTGGATCTCGAATTGTCCGACGGACGGCGATACCAGCGGCAGAGTCAACGTCGGGCCCGAGGCGTCCGCCGGGACGCCATCGACGGCCACCACATTGTCGGGTCCGACGTCGTCCAATTGCCAGTCGGGCATGCTAAGGCTCACGGCTGCAACCTTGGCGCCGCGGACGGCATAGCGAAGCGTCGCATCCAGGCGAATCTGATCGCTATCGACGTAGATCGTGTAGTCCGGCTCGACGTTGATCCGCGTGCGCCGCGTCGCCAGCCGCGCCATCAATTGTGACGGCAGCGCGAAGTATTCATAGGCCGCCACGACGTCTTTCTTACGCATCGATTCCGGCGGGTCGATCTGGCGCACGCCGCGGCTGCGCGCCCCAAAGGACCTGCGAGTCGCCGGCCACGCTAACGGCAATCGTGCCCGATTGCCGGGCAGCTTCAGGTATCTCAAAGCCGGCCAATTCCAGCCACCGGTCGCCGCGCGCGGGATCGACCGCGCGCTTGGTGGAAAAGCGTATTTCCACTGGCCCTGCGGTCCGCCGAGCCAATTGCACGTCGACCGTCCGCGGGCGTCCCGCCGGGGCCGCCGCGCCGCCTGTCGAGGTTGCGCCATCAACTAATGTCAACGTGTAGCCACCGCCGTTGCCGGGCACGAGTTCCGAATCGGGCGGCAAGCGAATATGAAAGTGATCGAAGGCATCGCCATAGCTGCGGACGGAAAACATGGCGTCGGTTTCCACCCCCCGGCCGTCGAGCCGGGAAAAGATGTTCCCGGACGCCTCCAGCGAGGCCGCCTTGCCCGGCGCGTAACCGGGCCGGCGCCAACTCAACTCGAAATCGCCGTTCAGACCGACGGCGATCAATTCCGTTTCCTTGGCGCCGCCGCGCGGTGATTGCAGCGCGGCGCCTTCGGATACCTGTGCCACGGCTCGCGCGTATGGCACCTTCAGCCTCAGTTCCGAGGCGGTTGCCCGAGGCGCCAGCAATCGCATCCGCGTTTCTTGTCCTGCGACCGTCAGGGGTACAAGCAGCTTGAGCGTCAATTGATGCATTTGGCCTGCCGAGCCGTGCAGCCAGGCGACGTAGCCGTCGCCCTCTCCTTCGAACGACAACAGGTCTTCGCCCGGCCCCTGGTACTGCGCCGGCTCGCGGAGCACGGCCTGGTCGAGCCGCAACGGTACTCGCGTCCACTGATCCTCGCGCACAACGATTCGAAACTGGACCGTCAATTCCGCCTGGCCGGCCGAATTAATAGTGGCCGACGCAATCATCTGTTGCAGGCTGAATCGCGGCCGTAGATCGCCCTGCACCAATTGGTGCTTGAGCTTGTAAAGATCCTCAAAATCCTTGAGCGTAAAGTTCGGCACTGCCTGAAGTTTGCCGTGCTCGTCCGACAGATAGAAAATTGACGGGAAGCTTTCTTCGATTTTTTGTGGCGACGACAAGGCCGACTCTGCGGTCGAGCTCTTCTCCTTTACCGTACCGCTCGGCGGAGCCGTGGCAACCGGCTGCCCCGGCTCTCGCGCATGAAGCAGCTCGGACGAACCAAGAGCCAAGCATAGTAGTATGCCCGCGATCCGAGACTTCATAGAATAGAGCAAGGCTGTTTCTCCGCCACGCGCGACCGACAGAATGCAGTCGGGTAATCTTCTCGTTTCCTAGGCGCGGTTCCTGCGGTATTCCAGATGAGACGCGACAAGGGACCCGAACCGCACCTCCCTCAATTTTAGTTCGGCACGTTACAAAAATAAAGCTGGGGGTTTAGGGTAATGCGATCCCTCGCCAAAACAAGCAAAAATGAACGGCGAAACGTTCATTTTCTGGTTGCCTAGAGCGATAATGCCACTAAAGTTAGTGTGCTTGTTTTACGTGATTCGCAGGGGTAAACTGACCTCCGGAATCAGTCGGCGCGAGAAATGCGCCGTAATCCGAGAAAGTAGCACTGGAGGAAGAAATGTCGACCGCGACCGAAACCAAATGCCCGGTGATGAATGGAGAAAAAGCGCCCCAGGCCCGATCGAATCGCGCCCGCTCAAATCGCGATTGGTGGCCGAATCAGTTGAATCTGGAAATTCTCCACCAAAACTCGTCCGTATCCAACCCGATGGGCGAGGAATTCTGCTATGCCGAGGAGTTCAAAAAGCTCGATCTGGACGCCCTGAAGAAGGACATTGAGGCGGTGATGACCACGTCGCAGGAGTGGTGGCCGGCCGACTACGGACATTACGGGCCGCTCTTTATTCGCATGGCCTGGCACAGCGCGGGCACGTACCGCATCTCCGATGGGCGCGGCGGCGCGGGCTCCGGCAGCCAGCGCTTTGCGCCGCTCAATAGTTGGCCCGACAACGCGAGCCTCGACAAGGCGCGGCGGTTGCTTTGGCCGGTCAAGCAGAAGTACGGCAGAAAAATCTCCTGGGCGGACCTCATGGTCTTCGCCGGAAACTGTGCGCTGGAGTCGATGGGGCTGAAGACGTTCGGTTTCGCCGGCGGGCGCGAGGACATTTGGGAGCCGGAAGCCGACATCAATTGGGGCGCGGAAATCGAATGGCTAGGTGCCGAGCGTTACGACGACGACAAACGGCTGCAAAAGCCATACGGCGCGGTGCAGATGGGCCTCATCTACGTGAACCCGGAAGGACCTGGCGGTCAACCGGACCCGGCCGCCGCGGCCGAGCACATCCGCGAGACGTTCGGCCGCATGGCGATGAACGATGAAGAAACTGTGGCCCTAATCGCCGGCGGCCATACCTTCGGTAAAGCCCACGGCGCGGCCAACGCGGCTGAGTATTGCGGACCCGAGCCCGAGGGTGCGGGCCTTGAGGAGCAAGGGTTTGGCTGGACGAACCGCTTCAAGAGCGGCAAAGGCGGCGACGCAATCACCAGCGGCCTGGAAGGCGCGTGGACCTCTAACCCCGTGAAGTGGGACAACGGCTACTTCGAAAACCTCTTCGGTTATGAATGGGAGCTGACGAAGAGCCCGGCCGGCGCAGCAGTGGACTCCCAAGAACGGCGCGGCCAAGGGAACGGTGCCGGACGCTCACGATCCGTCGAAGCGGCACGCCCCGATGATGTTCACGACGGACATCGCCTTGAAGACGGACGCAAGTTACTTGAAGATCTCGAAGCGTTTCCACGCGAACCCTGCCGAGTTCGCTGCGGCTTTTGCCAAGGCTTGGTACAAGCTGACGCACCGCGATATGGGACCCGTTTCACGGCTCTTAGGCAAGCAAGTTGCTCCGCCGCAATTATGGCAAGACCCGGTGCCTAAGGTCGATCACGAACTTATCTCCGAACAAGACGCCGCTGGGCTCAAGGCCAAGATCCTCGCATCCGGGCTTTCCACCGCACAGTTGGTCAACACCGCTTGGGCAGCGGCCTCTTCGTTCCGCGGCAGCGACAAACGCGGCGGCGCGAACGGTGCCCGCATCCGCCTCGCGCCGCAGAAGGATTGGGAGGTTAACCAGCCGGCCGAACTCGCCAAGGTCCTGCCGGTGTTGGAAAAAATCCAGAAGGAGTTCAATAACTCGCAGACCGGCAAGAAAAAGATTTCGCTGGCCGACATGATCGTCCTGGGCGGAAACGCCGCCATCGAGGCCGCCGCGAAGAAAGCCGGACATGAAGTCAAGGTCCCGTTCGCGCCGGGCCGCACCGACGCCTCGCAGGAGATGACGGATGAGGAATCATTCGCCGTGCTCGAACCGGCCGCGGACGGATTCCGCAACTACGCCCGAAACGGCGATGCCCGATGTGTGGCGGAGTTGCTCGTCGATCGCGCCCGTCAATTGACGCTGACTGCGCCGGAGATGACAGTGCTCATCGGTGGGCTTCGCGTACTGGGTGCGAACGCCGTGCAGTCGCAGCTTGGCGTCTTCACCAGCCGGCCGGGCCAGCTCACCAACGATTTCTTCGCGAACCTGTTGGACATGGGTACGGAATGGAGCAAGTCCGCGAAATGCGACCACTTTTTCGAAGGCCGCGACCGCAAGACCGGCGCTGTAAAGTGGAGCGGCACCGCAGTTGATCTGCTCTTCGGGTCGAACTCGGAGTTGCGAGCCATCGCCGAAGTCTACGGCTGCGACGACGCGAAAGAAAAGTTCGTCCGCGACTTTGCCGCCGCGTGGGGCAAGGTGATGAATTTAGACCGGTTTGAGTTGGCGGCGAAGTAATGCCGCGTTTGTTCGCTACCGGGTAACTGGAGGTAGCTGCGCGGTGGCAGTGGTGCGCGCAGAGGAGAATGAAATGGAACGGCAACAAGCAGTCGATATCCTTCATTCCAGTTTGCCCAGGCACGCATTCGTACTGACAGAATACCTATTACCGTCGGCCCGAATTGAAGTTCTTAATTCGGATCAACCTGAGAAGCCCGCACTTAGCTCCTATTTTGTGGAATGCCATTTCTGCCCGCCTCCATACCTTGGCCGACGTGGGATAAGCGAGATTACTTGTCGACGAAGGCGAGCCGATTGGAAGCGAAATTCAAAGCGAATCCCCGTGCAATTGGACTGAGAGACTTCGCTGCCCAGACGCGAAAGGACATGCCCGCCGGGCCAACGCCACTCATGTTTCTCGGCCAGTTGAATCTGGCGGAGCTTGTTTTGGGGATAGGGTTGCCCGCATTGCCAAGTCGTGGTCTCTTATCGTTTTTTTACGACCCGGGTTGTGCATGGGGGTTTGATCCGTTGGAACGCGGTCATTGTCGCGTACTGTTCGTTCCCGAATCGGAATCACTTACGCGACGCGAGCTGCCGAACGAGGGAACTCTCCCGCCGACATTTCCCGAAAGGCCGTTGACTTTTCGGCGTGAATGGACTCTTCCCGACCGACCACCGAAGGATTGGGACCAAGACGAGTACCGATCCCTTATAGAGCAATTGCTGGATCAATCGTGCGGGGATCCAATCCATCGCGTTGGAGGACATCCGGAGGAAGTCCAAAACCCGATGCAGTTGGAGTGTCAGCTCGTTACGAATGGACTTTATTGTGGAGATTCTAGCGGCTACCACGATCCCCGTGTCAAGTCACTCGAGGCCGGTGCTCGCGACTGGCGTCTGCTTCTCCAAGTTGACTCAGATGAAGAGCGGCTCGGCTGGATGTGGGGTGATGCGGGGCGAGTCTACTTCTGGAATCGTCACCAAGACATCGCGAATTCGGAGTTCGATGGTTCCTGGGCCATCCTACAGTGCTACTGATCTGCAGGATTTGCAGCCTGATGAGGTACTAGTAATCGTCATTCTTGATGACGCGTTTCTTCCGAATCTTTCCAAAGAATTTGAACCAACTCCCCCGCCGGCATCGCGCGTGCCAGCGGCGCGCCTTGGCCAGCCCATTGGGCGCCATATCCGAATTCGCCTTTCGCTTTCGCAGCGGCATGAAGAGCCTTGCCCGCATCGTAGGCAATCGGGTATTCGGGGATTGATTCCGGTTCGACGTTCGCGCCCAAGGCAGTGAAGCGATTAGCGAGCGAGCGCGCCGGGCGGCCGGAAATCGCTGCGGTCATCATCGTGTGTTTCGCGGCGGGGCTCAGGAGCGCGGCCCGATGGCCGGCGTCGGCCGAGGATTCATCGCAGGCCACGAAGGCGGTGCCGAGTTGCGCGGCGGCCGCGCCTAGCGCGAGCGATGCGGCGATTCCTGCCCCGTCCATGATCCCGCCGGCGGCGATTACCGGGATTTCGAGCTTGCTCGCTAGCAAGCGGGTCAAAGCTAACGTGCCCAGCCGATCGTCCGGCGCAGCCGGGTCGAACATGCCGCGGTGCCCGCCCGCTTCGTAGCCTTGGGCCACGACGGCGTCGATGCCCGCCGCGGCGATCGCCCGTCCCTCATCGAGATTCGTCGCTGTGGCAAAGAGCACGATACCGGCTTTGCGAAGGACTTCGATCCGCTCGCGGCTCGGCAAGCCAAAATGGAAGCTGACGACGGCGGGCCGCTCTTCCAACAGGACCGCCAGCTTGGCTTCGTCCGTCAGGAACGTTTGGTAGACTTCCGTCAGGCGTTCCGGCGGGGTCGCTCCGTACCGCGCGAACTCAGGTCGAAGCCGATCGAGCCACGCCGCCTCACGCGCGGCATCGGCGACAGCCAGCCGATGGCAGAAGACATTCACGTGGAACGCGCGGTCCGTCCGTGCTTTGACGGCGGCGATCATCCGCCGCGCACCCTCGGCGTCGACCGCCCCGACACCGATGGACCCAAGCCCACCGGCGTTTGACACGGCGGCGGCCATCTCGGGCGTCGAAACGCCCGCCATCGGGGCTTGAATGATAGGCAATTCGATCCCGAGCTTGTGGAAAATCGTGTTCAGATGGCTTCTCCTATTACCAGTGGCCGAAATGCGCCCCGCCATCGACATACAGGATATGGCCCGTGACCGTCGCCGCATCAGTAAGGTACATGACCGCTGCCGCGATTTCCTCGACGGTCGAAGGCCGGCCCATCGGCGACATGCCCTCCATCACTTCCTTTGGAGTGTTGCGGTGCAGCGGCGTGTAAACCGCGCCAGGCGCAACGGCGTTGACACGGATGCCGTCGCGCGCGTACTCCATCGCCAAGTGCTGAGTGATCGTTTCCAGGCCGCCTTTGGTGATCATGGGCACCGCCGCCGTTACGCCGCGGATCGGGTTACGCGCCAGGGCCGCCGTGATCGTGACGATGCTCCCGCCGCTCTTCTGCGCCAGCATTTGCTTGATGGCGAGTTGAGTGATGTACAGGAAACCTTCGAGGTTGGTGGAGACGAGCGACTTGAAATCCTCGGCCGTATAGTCCGTAAACGGCTTGGTGAAGAAGATGCCGGCATTATTGACGAGAGCGTCGATCGACTTGAAGCGAGACAATGCCGTTTCGATGATCTTGGCGGCGGTTGACGAGTCACCGATGTCACCGTCCACCATAGCGACACTGTCGGAAGCCGCGACCTCGGTCGATTCGCTCATCTTTCGGGAATTGGCAACGACGCTAAAACCGCGTGCGACAAACGCTTTCACGATTCCCGCGCCGATCCCTTGCGACGCTCCAGTCACGATTGCCGTTTTCCGCTGGCCGCTCATGGTCTCGACCCTCGATAGTGTTTTTTTGCCGACAAACCCTCAAACTGCCGCGCGATCATTCCCCAATTTGCTTGCTCGGAATAATACACGCTGGGCTGCGCGGAGCCAAGCGAAGCATTCCCTTTCCTTCGCGGCCCGGATACAATGAGCGAACATACAGGAGGAATTATGGCGCAGGACAGAAACACTTTTGCCAAACGGCAGCGGGAATCCATTAAGAAACTGAAGGCGGCGGATAAGCGGGTGCGACGCCAAAAGAGGAAGGAAACGGCCGCTCGCGGTCCGAGCGGAGAGAATCCACCGGAACTTGGGCAGGAGCCTGATGCTTTATTTGATCAATAAGTGGCGACTAAAGGCCGATGCAGCGATGCTTGTCCAAGCTGGGAAGAGGACAGGACCTGTCTAGTCGCCCATGTCGGGGAACTTCGCGACAATTTTGGGGAAGAGTTCGCGCATCACTTCCTCATCGTCGTGATCGATCCGCTCGCCCACCGGCTCGGCCGGCCCATCGGCCACTCCCAGCGTCATTTCCTTGCCCGTCTTTTCCTTGTAGACTTTCCCAGCCACGTACTGGAAGCCCTCGGCCTGCATGTAGGGAGTGTCGGGGCGATCGACGAGATCTGCCAGCGAGTCAGGGTTTTTTAGTGCCTGGAAAAAGTGCTCTTTACCTAGGCTGACCAGGCAGGATCGGAAGTCGGTAAACCCGTCGTTGCCGCAACCGCCATGCAGCCAGTAGGCGGCTGCCCAGAGGTCCCAGCGATAGGCTAAAGCATGATTGTGCCAGAATCGCTCGCTGAATGCGGCGATCTCGTCTGGCGGGAGTCGTCGAAGCATCTCGGCCAGCGCCTGCTCATGGAGATCAAGAAAGTCCTGACCGGGCCGGCGTTCTGGTCCTGCGGCGCGGCGTCGCGACGTGTCGATCAACTCCCAGAAACGGCCTTCGTCCATCATGGCAGGTCATCTCCAACTTGTTCGCTCCGACCTTCTACAAATATAGTGATGCTGAGCAAGCCAGACAAGCACATCGCCTCCTCACGAATCCTGCCGCCGCATGCCGCCGGTGACCTGCAAGTGGGCAACGACCAATCGCAGCGTTTCGTATGGCACTTCACCGTTGAGTTGATCGAATAGCGGCTTCAGCCGGCCGTCCTCGCTCGCCGCGGCGGCCACGGCCGCGCGGAGATAGGTCGAGTCATCGACCCAAGCGTCGATCCGCTCCGGCCGACGCTCGGCAACGTAATCGGCCAGGTAACCGCAGGTCGTACTCCGCGCCCGGCCGAGTGCTTGCGCCACTTGATCGATGCCTTGCCCTTGCGCAAAAGCGCGAACGCCTGTTCTTTGATCGGAGCGGCGCGTGACGCTTGACGAGGCGGTTCTGCACCCGTCGCGGCCGCGGCAACGTCGCACGTCAGCCCATGCTCGCGGCAATAGGCTTCGATGAGCGCGGTCAATTCCGGCCCAAAATCGGCCGCTCGTCGCTCGCCGATTCCGCGCACTTGCCGCAGCGTTTCCACGCTCGTCGGCCGCACGATGGACATCTGCTGCAAGGCGGTGTCGTGCAGGATAACAAACGGCGGGACCCCGCGTTTCGCCGCCGCCTCGCGCCGCCATTCGCGCAGCCGATCGAATAGGCCGCGATCGGCGTTTTCCCACGATTGCTCTTCGTGGCGTGTCCGCTCGCGGCGGCCCTTTTTCGCGCGGAGCAGGCGGACGGTCGCCTGGCCGCGCATCACCGCCCACGATTGCTCGTTGAGCCGCAAGACCGGATAGTCGCCTTCGCTGCGTCCCACGAGGCCCTGATCGAGCAATTGGTAGATCCAGCCCTGCACTTCCTTCTTGCCATGCTCCTTGAGCAGCCCGTAGGTGCTGAGCTGATGATGCCGGCAGCGGCGGATCATCTCGGTGTCGGCGCCCAGCAGCACGTCGGCCACGTGGCCCACGCCAAACCGCTGCTCGACCCGGGCCACGCACGACAGGATTTTCTGGGCGACCACGGTCGCGTCGGCGATGCCTTCGACTTCGCCGAGACACACGTCGCAGGCGCCGCAGTCGGGCTGCTCGTAGGGCTGGTCGAAATGTTCCGAGAGGAGCTTGTGCCGGCAGGCGGCCACGCCGGCGTAGCGCTGCATTTGCCGCAGATGCTCGATTTGCGCGGCCAGGACCTCCGCCGACTCCTGAGCCTCCTCGGCGCTCTTGCGCATGAGCGATTCCCAGCGCATTACGTCGGCCGCCGTATAAAGCAGCACGCACTCGGCCTCCAAACCATCGCGGCCCGCGCGGCCCGTTTCCTGCTGGTAATGCTCGATCGACTTGGGCAGGCACGAATGGAGCACGCAACGCACGTTGCTGCGGTCGATGCCCATGCCGAAGGCCACCGTGGCCACGACGACGTCCACCCGCTCCTGGGCGAAGTCGTCCTGCGTCTGCCGCCGCTCGGCCGCTTCCATGCCGGCATGGTAATGCGCCGCGCGCAAGCCGCACTGCCGCAGATAGCCGGACATGGCCTCCGTGTCCTTGCGGCTAAGGCAATAGATGATCGCCGCGTCACCCTCGTGCCGCCGCAGCACCTCCAGCGTTTGCGCGAAGCGGTCTTCTTGCGGCACGACCCGATAGACGAGGTTCGGCCGATCGAACCGGCCGACCAGCACCGTCGGATCGCGGAGTTGAAGCTGCCCGACGATATCTTCGCGAACACGGGCCGTGGCGGTCGCGGTGAAGGCGTGCATGCTGGCCCGCGGAAACCGCTGGCGGAGCATGGCCAGTTGCCGGTAGTCAGGACGGAAATCGTGTCCCCAATGGCTGATGCAATGGGCCTCGTCGATGACGAAGCGGCGGATATCGAGTCGCGCGAGCTGCTGCAAAAAGCCCGGCTGCACCAGCCTTTCCGGCGCGACCATCAACAGTCGATATTCGCCTTCGGCCAGATTGATCTCGATGCTCCGCCGCTGCTCGTCCGTCAGGTTACCGTGCAGTGCGGCGGTCGGATATCCGACGGCGGCCAGGCTATCGACCTGGTCCTTCATCAGGGCAATGAGCGGCGAGATGACCACGTCGGTCCCGCCCGAGATGAGCGGCGGCGTCTGGAAGCAAAGCGACTTCCCGCCGCCAGTCGGCAACACAACCAGCGAATCGCGTCCCGCCAAGGCAGCGGCGATGGCTTCGCCCTGCAACGGCCGCAAGCCGTCGAAACCCCAATAACGGCGGACGGCGTCTAGGACGCGCTCTTCGTCGGGAAAGGAGAAGGATTGCGGATTGTCCATGCCAACAGTTTAATCGAACTTTGGCCGGTCGACTACGCCGCGTGGAATCCGGAGCCTAGCCATCTCACGCCTTTAAGTTCACTCGCGCTTCGACTCGCTTCATCCACCGAATCGCCAAGACCGACGCCGCGCCTGCCGCCAGCAAAGCGAGCGTGCTCGGTTCGGGCACGGCGGACGATTGCACACTCGAGAGGTCAGGCGACGGTGTGACCGGCGCGAAAAACGAAGCCGCGGAGCCTACGTACAAACTGTCTCCGTTGACTAGAGAGTTGGGCGAAGTCACGACCAGCGTTCCACCCAGGACCGCGGTGAGGCCGGTATACGTATTGGTCCCGCTGAGTGTCAGCGTGCCGGTGCCGGTCTTAGTCAGGCCACCGCTGGAATTGGCAAGTAGGAGTGCCGTGCCGGTGATGCCGCCGCTCCCGCCTCCGCCGATCAGACTGAAAGTCGGCGAAGTATAACCAACGCCAGGATTGGTGATCGTGATGGCGGTCAGGTTGCCGTTGGCGTCGATGCTGGCCACGGCCGTCGCGCCGTTGCCCGTCGGGTCGGCAATGGAAACGATCGGCGGGGCGATGTAGCCGGAACCGCTCACCGTGAGCCCGCCGGCGGTGACGCCGCTGCCGCTGGGCGCGAGCAAGTTTTGGCCGATGGTGACCGCGTAGCCGTTCGTGTCGATCGTCGCTCCGCCGCCGTAAATGTATGCGCTGCCGACGGAGATGAAACTCGTAGTCCCGCTAATGGCCCGCAGCGTGCCACCGTTGAAATTGACGACGGCCGACCCGCCCGTGATGTTGGCCGGCTGAACGACGCCGCCGTCGAGATTCAGGATGCCGCGGTTGGACGCGCTATTGCTCCAATTCAGACCGATCGGCGTGTTGTTCGCCGTGGCGAGAGTGCCGCCGCGGACGTTGATGACGGCGGTTTGGCCGGTGCCCCAGTTGGCCTGCAGGCCGCTGCCGTTGTAGTTGATGAGGCCGCCGGACAAGTTGAGCACGCCAACCTGGGCGTTCGCGGCCGCGCTGCGGGTCATCACCAGCCAGCCGAGGTTGTTGAGCGTGCCGCCGTCGACTTCAAGGATGCCGCTGCCGCCATTGTTGCCCGCTGTGGGACCCCACGAGCCGATCTGCGTCTCCTGCGTCGTCAAACCGCCGGCGGCAAGCTTGTAGTAGCCGTAGCCGCCCGCGATATCGCCAATCGCCAGGGAGCGGCCGGCCGCAAGTGCCGTAGCCACCGAGCCGCTCGATTGGATGACCGCACCCGCGCCGCCGCTCGCGCCGCCCAGGTTTATCGTGTATTGTGTCATCGTGCCGGTAATGTTCAGAACCGCGCCGCCGGCGGCGTTGGCGACGGACGTTATGGAATCGGTGGCGGATGCGGTAACCGCGCCGCTGACGTTCAGCACGCCGCCGCCGACCGTCGTGCCGCCGGTGTAAGTGCTCGCGCCAGCGAGCGTCCATGTGCTGGAGTTCGACTTGATTACGGCGATTTCCTTCGTGCCATTGGTAATCGCGCCGGCGACGACGTTGCCCGTGTTCGTGCCGTCCAGGACGAGTTGCTTCGCGGTGGTTGTCGACGTTGTGACCGCGCCGAGGATGATCGACGCGGTGGTCGGGTTGAACGTCGTGGGGCCCGGTCCGAAGCCGCTGGAAAGCGTGATGTTGCCCAGCGTGATCGAAGGATTGCCGGCAGCAACGCTGTTTCCAGCCAGCACATTGACCGTGGTCGCCTCCCCGATGGACAACGTGCCCAAAGTATGATTGATGCCCGCGCCGGCGGTCTTCACGTCGGATACGAGAGTGAGCGTGTCGGTGCTGCCGACTTTAATGTTGTAAGGCGTGTCGCCGCCGCTGGTTTGGACGACCAGCGTGCCGCCGACGAGGCCGCCGCTGGCCAAACTGATGGAGCCGCTGCCCAGCGCCGCGGGATTGCCCATGATGACGGTGCCGCCGTTCAGCGCGATGGCGCCGGTGAACGTGTTGCTCGCCAAGAACGAAGCGGTGCCGCCGTTGACCGTAACGCCGCCGCTGCCGAAATTGTTGTTGCCCGTAAAGACGAGCAGTCCGCCGTTGACGGTCGTACTGCCGCTGTAGGTGTTGTTTCCGGCGAGCGTCCACGTTCCGGGACCATCCATTTGTACGAAAGTTGGCTGCGCGCTGCCGTCGGAGATGACGCCATTTACGCGGCCGTTGCCCGCGCCGTAGAAATCGAAGCCGCGGGACGTGCTCAGCCCGGTGCTGGAGAAGTTTCCATTGAGCGTCAGGCTGCCGGCCGTAGAAAGGATATTGACGGAACTGCCGCCCGTCATATTGATGTTGAAGTTGGCGGCGAGCGAGTTGTTGCCGGAGACGTTTTCGATGTCGGCTGACCCGCCGGCATCGGTTGTGTAGCGGGACTCGAAGTTAATCGTTGGGACGGACGTGATGGCGATCCCTCCCGAGATTTGCAGCACGCCGTCCTGATTGGTGTTGCCGTTGCCGATGGTGACGTTGCCGGTCCCCAGGGCGCCCGGATGCGTGACCAGGAGCGATCCGCCGTTGTCGGTAATTGTCGTGCCGCCGCTATAAGCGCTCGTGGCCGCGAGCGCCAGTGTTCCGCCGCCGGTCTTGACCAGGGCGAAGCTGCCGTTGCCGTTTTGGATTGTGCCCGAAAACGTGCCCGAAAGACCGGTCGCTCCCACGGTCAACGTGGTCGCGCCGGCGTTGCCGCGGGCCACAGTACCGCCGCCGGTCAAGAGCGCAATGGCCTCGGTCTTCGCCGCGCCGGCCGTGGCCGCGCGGATGTCGAGCACTCCGCCCGACTGGACGGCGACAGTGGCAGCGTCGCCGATAGCATCGCTGCCGCCGTTGAGCTCGAGCGTTCCGCCGTTGATGGTCGTATCGCTGATGATCTTTCCCGTGCTCGCGATGACGACCAGGCCGCTGGAGACGGTCGTCGTGCCGGTGTACGTGTTGACGGCGGAAAGCGTGGTCGTGCCGGCCTGGTTGAAAACTGTGGAGAGTCCCGGCGCGCCGGGACCGTCGGAAAGTACGCCGGAGAGGTTGACGCCGCCCGCGCCGGTGCCAGTAACGCTCAACGTTGTCGCTCCGGAAACCGGACTGATCCCGGTTGTGACATTGAGGCCCAGGCTATTGCTGTTGTTCGCCCAATTCTGATTGCCGCTGAGGAGCACGGCGCCGTTGCCGCTGATCGTGGCCGACGAATTCGACGTGGGCGCGACGGCAATGCCTCCGCTGCCTACCGACAAGGTATAGCTGTTTGTGTTTAAGACTGCGGATGAAATGCCGGTCGCCGCCGGCACGTCGAACGTCAGACCCTGGATCGCGTAGGCCGAATCCAACTGCGTGGACAATGCTCCGCTGCCGGCGGCGTTGGCGGCCGTGAAGATCACGGTCGAGTTCGAGTCTGGGAGCTGCAGAGGATCGTTTGCGCCGGCCGCGTCGGTGGACCAGTTGCTCGTGTTGATCGACGGGCCGCTTCCCCAGTTGTTGGCCGCGTCGCCAAGTGTCGTGCTCGCCTTGCCGGTCCAATAAACAACCGCGGGGGCCGGGTTGCCGCTGACGCTGACGACGAGGGCGCTTGAGGTCGGGGCCGAAACGGCAAATGAATAGAACCCCAACGATCCCGGCTTAGCGCCGACCTTGAAGTTCGCGGCGCTAAGGCCGCCGGAGGCCGTGAGGATGGTGTACGACCCGCCGTTGCTCAGGTTTTGTCCAGGAGCGGCCCCGATGTTGATCGTCGTCGTGCCCGATACGACTGCCGCGCCCGAAGCCGCAATGCGGTCGGCCGTCACGGAGCCGACTTCAAGATCAATCGCGGCGTTGTTCAAGGTCAGTGCGCCGCTGATCGACAGGGTGTTGACAGTCCCATCGATGAGGTCGAGCGTTCCCATTGCATTCATCGCGCCGCCGGTGGTGATGTTTCCCTCGGCCGTCAGCGTTGCGCCGCTGCCAAGAGCAACGCCGGACGTGTTCGGCAGGCCAGAGTTGTTGAGGATGAGCCGGCCACCGGTGATGCTCGTCGTGCCGGTATAGGTATTCGCGCCGACGAGGGTCCACGTGCTGGAATTGCTTTTGGTGACGCTGACGGAGTTCGTGCCGTTGGAGATGTTGCCGGTCACGCTATTGTTACCGCTAGTGCCGTCCAGCACGAGCGTCTTGGCGGAATTGGTGGTCGAAGAAACCGAGCCAATATTGACATTCGCCGTCGTCGGGTTGAAGGTCGATAGACCCGCGCCAAAGCCGCTGCTCATCGACACGTTGCCGAGCGTAATCGCCGGACTGCCGCTGGCGACGTTGCCGCCGGCCGCAATGTTCAGAAGGCTATTGGAGCCGATGAACAGCGCCCCCATTATGTGGTTGATGCCCGTGCCGCCGACCAAGACGTCCGAGGTGATCGTCCCGCTCTGGTTGCTGCCGACGTGCATGACGTAGGGCGTGTCGCCGCCGTTAGTGCGGACGACGAGCGTGCCGCCGTTGCTGACGAACACTTCGCCACTGCCCAAGGCCGATGGGTTGGCCATCACCAGCGTGCCCGAGGCGATCGACGTGCTGCCGCTGTACGTGTTCGCCCCGGCAAGCACGACCGTCCCTGCGCCGTCAGCCGTGAGCGTTTGCGAGCCGATGTCGATCACTTTGCCGTTGATGGTCAGAAGCTGCCCGCCGGTCATCGAGTTGCGAAAGATGCCGTTGTTGTAAAGCTCGACACGAGAGTTGATCGTTTGTCCCACGGTGCTGCCGGACGTGGCCTGCACCAGCACGCTGCCACTGGAGCTGGCTAGCATCAGGCTGCCGCCGCCATTGCCGATCGTGTAGCCAGTCGCGGAGTTGAAGGTCAGGCCGCCGACGGTCTGCGAATAGTTCCAATTGACGGTCTGGCTGCTGCTGACCGCATTCGCGCCGAAGATGGCCGTCTGGTTGGCGATTTGCGGCGCCACGCCGCCGGACCAAGCGCCGCCGCTGGTCCAGTTCCCCACGCCGTTGCTGGCGGTGTTGTTCCACGTGACCGAGGATGCGCTCCCGCTGCTGTCCTTCCACACCCGCACCCAGTTGACCTGGTAGACGGAGCTTGTGCCGTCGGGCCATTGGCTCTCGCTCGGCGTGCCCGGCCAGCCGCTGCCGCCGCCCTGGCTGAAAATCAAGTACATCGGTCCGCCGCCGGACTTCACCAGGTTGGCGATGGCGGTCGAATCGGTGATCGTCGATTGCACGTTGCCGTCGATATAGAAGGTGACCGACGACGGCGTCCATTTCATGCCATAGTTGTGAAAACCAGTCGTCAGGTTGCCCAGCCCGGGGTCGTGGACCCCGTTGCCGAGCGACGAATTGCCGCCGCTGGAGTTCGTGTAGTGGATGTTGTCGCTGTACTGATTGAGGTTGGTGCCCGACACGAAGACGGGATCCTCCGAGATGTCCAACTCGGGCGGCCAGCCGCTTTCCAGCATCCAAAATGTCGGCCACGAGCCGGGCACCGAGCACAATTTGATGCTGGCCTCGACGTAGCCGTAGGTCAGGCCGAAAAGCTCATTGTAGGACGTGTTCTCCGTGGCAATGGTCGCGCCGTTGAACGTGCTGCTGTTGACGCGCAGCGTGCTCAAATTGAGATTGCCGCCGCTCACGGCAATATTGCTGGCGGTCGTGCCTCCGGGGTTCCAAGGGATGCCGACGCTCCATTTCATGGTGTCCAGCGAAGTGCGGTTGAACTCGTCGGCGAACTGAAGCGCCCAGTTTCCCGAAGGCAACTGGGCTTTCAACGTCCGCGCGGCCAAGCACGAAAAAACATGCCAGACAGGCGCGCATAGCGCTATTCCCGAATCGTGATCGTTTCATCGCGATTCTCTCCCAGAGGACATTCGGCCCCGCGCCTTGCAGTGGAGGCTCGAAGAATCGAATTCGCCCTGCCGCCGCAACGTTCAAAAACCCAGATTGCTGCAATCTCTCGATTATAGCCGTCGTCGTCGACCGCTGGCAAACCGAAAATGCGCAAAATGAATCGATTTCGCGCAATCACGCTGCTCACCGCCAGGGCAGCAAATAGAATTAGGGCACCCGGCTCAGGCACGGCTGCCGCCCTTTGTGCCGCTTGTCCGGACACCGGGCCGCTTGAGAATTGCGAAGCATTTCCGACGGTTAAGTTCGTCCCATCGGCCAGCCCCGCGCGGGAGGAGACGATCAGTGTGCCATTGGCGACAAATGTTCCGCCGGTGTAGGAGTCCGTGCCGCTTAGGACCAAAGTGCCGGGACCGGCTTTCGTCAGCCCGCCGCTGCCACCGAGCGCCGCCGTGGACTGAAACGTCGCGGTCTGACCGTTGTTGACGGACACCGTGTCCTGTCCGGCAAGACTGATCGGAATGCTGACGTTAAGACCTCCCGATGGCGTGTTTTGCAAGGTGCCGCCGGAGAATTTGAAAGCGGCGGCGCCGAGACGTCCGTGACAGCGATGCCGCTAGAAGCAAACCGCCCTGGAGTTGATAGGTCCCGCTGCCGCCGTTGCCGTCCACGCCGAAGACCACCCCGCCGCCGGCATGGACCGTGCCGCCGGTCTGTGTGAGAGTGCCGCTGCCGCCGTTGAAGGCGATACCCAGCGAGTTTGCGGTCACGCTGGAGCTGCCGCCGACGAGCATCGTTCCCGTGCCTTGTTCGCCGACGATGAGATAGGGAACGCCCGTGGCGGTCAGCGTGCCGCTGCCGCTGCTCATGTCGTAGCGGCCCACGCCGCCGCCAAAGCGGCCGATCGACAGCCAGCCACCGATCGACGCACTGCCGCCGGTCTGCTTGAACGTGCCTTGGCCGTACGCACCCACCTGAAAATTGCCTGGCATGGAGAGCAGTCCCGCCTGTAAACTGTAGATTCCGACGGCCGCCGAATCGCTGGCGCTGCCGCCTCCCCCGATGCGCCACTCGCCGCCGCTGCCGACGCCGCTCAGCGTTCCGCCGGACTGTGTGAGTGTTCCACTCGTGCTACCAAACTTGCCGACGTACAAGGTTGTCGCACGGATACGGCCGCCAGCCAGGAGGTTTGTTACGCCCGTGCCATTGTCGCCGGTGTTGAAGTCGCCGTTGACCGTCAATGATCCGCTGACGTTGAGCGTGCCGTTGTTGCCGGAAAGCTGGCCGACGCTCGTGTAATTCGACGAAGTCACGCTTCCGCCCGCGGCGATCGTGGCCGTTCCCAGTTGCAGAAAGAGATTGGACGTGCCGGTGATGCGCCCGCCGATTGTGAGATTGCCGCCGCCCGCGATTGCCGTCGATCCGCTGTACGTGGAATTGCCGCCGAGCAGCAAGTTTCCGCTTCCGCTCACGACGAGGCTGCCGGTTCCGGTAATCGGGCTTTGAATTGTGGCGGCAACATTTGCGATGACGGCAAGCCCGGCGACAGCGGGACCGCTCGTGACGAGAGTGCCGCCCGAGATCGTGTAGCTGCCGCTCGCAGCAGGATTGAAGGTGATCGCGGCGACATTGACGCTTTGCGCCAGCGCGATGGTCCCCGCCGTTCCCGCGCCGGAACCAAACGTGACGGACGCATACCCGGAGTTGTTCCACGCTTGATTGCTTGACGCGTAAATAAAGTTGGAGTGCGTCAGGTCCCACGTTCCGCCGCCGTCTCGCACGGATCCCGATGTTGACGCACTCCAGACCAGCGGTTGAAACGTCGTCGGCCAGTTGTCCGAAGTCCAGTAGAGGTCCTGCATGGCGTATGCCGCAGTGCCATTATTCGCGCCGTTGTAGTAGTGGTAACTGACGTAGTCCTGCCCGTTTTGACTTAATATGCCGACCTGGCCCGGGCCGATGTAGTTGCCCTCGGTACTGAGGAACAGCGAGCCGCCGCCGCTGAGCAAGTTGACGCCGGATTCGTCGACAAACGGGCCGTTGACGCTCGTGCTCCGTCCGAGGCGAACATTGTACGTGCTGTTCACGCCTTGACAGCACATTCCCCAGTTGTCGAACAGATAGTAATAGCCGCCGCGGCTATACATGTAGGAAGCCTCCAACGACGTATCGCTGCCGCTCCGCTGCGCAAGGTGGGTTGGGGTCGTGCCAGGATTCAGCAGCATGCCGGTCGTCGTATTCAACTGCGATTGATAAAGGCCGGTCCAATAGGAACCAAAGGTCAGCCACATCGTCCCATCGGTGCGCGTAATCACGCTGGGATCGATGGTGTTGTAGGCGTAGCCGTTCTTCGATTCGATCACCGGCCCGTGGTCGGTCCAGGCGTAGTTCGAGTCGGACGGATTGAGCGAGGGGCTCGTAGCCATGCCGATCGCCGAAACCTGGCTGCCGAATGTCGAGACGGCGTAATAGAGATGGTAGAGTCCATTGAAATACTCTACGTCGGGCGCCCAGAAAGTTCCGCTAAATCCAGGCACGTCCTGCGACGTCCATGCCGGCGGTGTCGCGAAGATCGCCGGACCGTCGGACCAGTGGCTCATGTCGGTCGAGGACCGCGCGAGAATGCCCTGGCCCGTGGAATAATAGAAGTATGAGCCGCCGTCCTTGACCAAGGGTGAGGGATCGTGGGCGAAGGTCTCGCCCAGGACGGGAACTTGCTGCGCGCCGGCAATCGAGGCGGCAAAGACAACGGTCGCCACGAGCGGTAGCAAGGCATTCCACAGTGGAAGTTTAAGGCGCACGGCAGCTTCTTTTCTGGGGCAGCGCGGGTTCCAACTTGAGTCGTGTCAAATGATTTGCCTTACCTCTGATTATACACGAACCGCACGGAATGTGCTGCATATCGGGCTCCGTGGTCTCCAAAAACACCGAGGCGCGGCCGCTCACCGCGCGGCTATCTGCTTTCTCTGCCGCAGGGTGACAAACGCCGCTGCGGCGCCTGCCGCCAGCAAGACTAGTGTACCCGGCTCGGGGACCGCCGTGATGGCCGCCGCGCCGGACGCAGAGCGTGCCCCGGATGGCGCGGAAGCGGTCGGCGCGAAGAATGATGAGGCGGCGCCGACGAATAAGCTGGTTCCGTCTTTGATCGCTTGGGGTGTCGTCACGATCAGCGTTCCGTTGAAAACGTCTGTGCCGCCGCTGTAGGTATTACTGCCGCTGAGGGTCAGCGCGCCACCGCCCACCTTGAAAAGAATTCCGCCGCCGCTGATCGGCGCCGCCTCATTGAACGAGCCCGTTTGGCCGTTGTCAACGGCTACCGAGCCGGAACCGCTGAGATTGACGGGCATCGTGACGGTGAGATTACTTGCCGGCGCATTCTGCAACGTGCCGCCGGAGAAGTTGAACGCGGCGGTGCCCGCGCCCGCGGTGATACTCGGCGTTCGCAATAGGCCGCCAGCCAAAGTGTAGGAGCCGCTGGCGCCGGCATTGATGCCCAGCGAGACTGCTCCGCTGAGGGAGATGCCGCCGCCGTCCTGGTAGACTGCTGCAGTTCCAGAATCGTTGCGGAGGTTGCGGGCGGAAAGCGAACCACCGTGCATGATATACGTGCCGGCGGCCCGAGCGCCGAATCCATCGTAAAAGTCGGCTCCGACTGCGGCCGTCAAGGCGATGCTGCCGCCGGTTTGCGTCAGCGTGCCGACCGCGCCTGAAGTCTGGCCCAGCGTGAGCCAGCCGGGATTTACGAATGTGGGAGTTGCCCCAGTTTGAGCGACGGTCATCGCGCCGGTGCCGCTCCAGACCATCAGCGGGCCGTTGCCATTGATGGTCCCTCCGGTGATGTTCAGCGTGCCGGTACTGCCGGTGGACGAGGCGACGGTGAGGCCGACACCGGTGGCGGCGTTGAAAGTCGTGCCGGTGAGAGTTAGCACGCCGCCGCTTTGCGTGTAATAGCCGCTGGTCCCACTGCCGGGACCGACAAACAAGCTTCTGGCTGAGGTTGAAGCGGCGCTGCCGGAGATGCTTAGCGCGCCGCCGTTTGTCGCGAAAATCGAGCCGGTCAAAGCATTCGTTCCTCCGAGCGTCAACGTGCCATTGCCGATTTCGTACAACGCCCCCGAACCGCTGACGCTATTGCTCAAGGTATAGCTGTCGCCGCGATTGAAAACCAGCACCGAGTTGTCGGTCACGCTGCCGAGGCCGAGCGAGCCAGTATTGCCACCGGCGCCGACCTGCAACGTCCCGGAGTTGATGCTGGTCCCACCCGTGTTGGACCCGCTGCCATTCACGACGAGCTTCGAGCCGCCAGCCATGTTAAGGGCCAACGCGCCTCCGCCCGCACCGTCGCGCAGCGTGCCGCCATAGGTGACGGGGAGGGCATTCGCTACGGTCAAGGTGCCCGCGGTGGAGTTAGCGTTTTCCAGAATGGCCTGGACAGTGCCGTCGGATGAGAGCGATGAGACGGTCACGCTATTGCCGTTGAGCTGCAAGTCGCCAATGGCACCGGAGCCGGCAGCGAAGGCGACGGCATTTGGCGTCGTCGCGTTCAGCGCCCCGGCGTTGCCCAATCGCACCGTGCCGCTGCTGACCGTCAAGCCCCCGGTAAAGCTGTTGATGGCGTTCAATTGTGTCAGGCCGGTTTGGTTGAAGACGAGGGCCAGTTGGCCGTTGCCGTCGCCGAGCGTGTTCGTCAGCACGATTCCGCCCGCGCCGCTGCCATTGAAAGTCAGTGTCGTCAAGCCGGCCACTGAGGGAGCGATCGTGGTGTTGACGACGAGCGGCAGCGTGGCGTTGTTGTTCGCCCAGCTCTGGCTGGTCGCCAACTGAACCGCGCCGCCGCCAAACGTGCCGCCCGAGAGCGATGTCGCGGCGAGCGTCAATCCGCTGCCGCCCAGCGTAAGCGTGTAGTTGTTAGGCTGTATCAAGGTCGCGGTGATTTGCGTGCCGCTCATCGAGGGCACGGATATCGTCAGCCCCTGGATCGAGTAGTTGGCGTCCAATGCGGTGCTCAACTCGTTGCCGCCGATGTTCGGCACGGCGTTCGCCGCGTTGAAGATCACGTTGGTGATCGAACCCGGCACCTGCTTCGCATCGGTCGTCCCCGCCGCGTTAGTCGCCCAGTTCGAGATCGACGTGCCGGCACCCATAAGTTGGAGGTATCGCTCGCGGCCCGGCTGGCGGAACCCGTCCAATACGCGGTGGCGACATAGGGATTGGCCGAGACTGTGAGAATCAGCGACGTGGCCGTCGAACTGTTGAGGTTCTCCGTGCCGTGGAACGTCGGAGAATGGAGCGTAAAGTCGGCGCCACCCGGAGTGAGATTGCTGCCCGTGGCCGCCGTCAGCAGGCTGTAGGTGCCGGAGGTGACAATGGGCTGCGTGATATAAACTGGTTGACCGCCGAACTGAAAAATTGAGACCTTTCCGGTCACCACTATCTTGTCGCTGCTGCCGGCCGTGGAACCGACGTCGAAATACAGGGCCGCATTGCTGGCCAAAAAGAGTTTTCCGACCGTAAGGGTATCGATCGAACCGTTCGCGAGATTGAGCGTGCCATTGTTCGTGAGACTTCCCGAGATGCTCGCGACGCCGGACGCGGCCAACGTGCCTCCCGTAGCCCCGACGCTTACATTCGACGAACTGATCGAAGCCGAGGCCAGCGCCAAAGTGCCGATATTGACCGTCGTCAAGCCGGTGTAGGTGCTGGTGCCAGTCAAGGTCAACGTGCCGCTGCCCGCCATCGCAACCGCGCCCGAGCCGCTGATCGCGCCGGCGATGGTCGCCGAAGTGAAACCGTGCGGGTCGAAGTAGGCGGTCGCGCCGCTGTTGACGGCGATCGTGCGCCGGGCATTGATCGTGATGTTGTTCGCACCGAACTGCAAGGTGCCGCCCGCCATCGTGAGGTTCGTTGCCGGGCTGCCGGGCACGGCGCCCAGCGCGGCGTCGGAAGCGATATTGAGCGTCCCAGCGGATAGGATTGTGCCGCCGGTGAAGGAGCTCGATCCGGTCAGGTAAAGCGCGCCGCTGTCGACTTTGGCGAGCGTGCCGCCGCCGGTGATCGTGCTGGCGACGGTCGCCGAATTGCCCAGCGTGTCGAAAAAGCCCGTCGCGCCGCTATTGATTGCCATGCTGCGGCTGGCCGAGAGCGCGATGTTGCCGCCGAATTGCAGCGTGCCGCCCGAGAACGTCGTGATGGACGCAATGGCGCCCAAGGCGGAGTCGGCGTTGACGTTCAGCGCGCCGCCGGCGAGGACGGTCGGGCCGGTGTATGTATTGACGCCGGTCAAGGAGGTCGTGCCGCCGCCAACAAACGTCAACCCGCCGCCCGTGTTGCCGGTTAGAGCCGGCAGCCATACCGACGTGGGCAGGATCGTCGTGCCGCCCGTCGTGATCAACTCGACGGTCGGCGCCGCGGTGTAGCCGATGCCGGGATTGGTGACGACGAAATTCGTGACCGCGCCGCTAGCCTGGTCGATCGTGGCATAAGCCGTCGCACCGCTGCCTCCGCCAACCAATACGACCTGCGGCGGAGCGGTAAAGCCGGACGAGTAAATGACGGGCGTCGCGCCGGTCATCAGCCCGCTGCCGCTCGGGGCCAAGAGGGCCTGGGCAATTGTGATGCCCTGGCCGTTGTTGCCGATCGTGCCGCCGGTGGAATTGACGTAAGCCGCGGCGAGCCCCGTCAGGTAGGACGCATTCGCGGAATTGCCCGCCTTGAGATATCCGCCGTTGAAATTGAGTACGCCGAATGTCGCGTTGACGAAGCCTTGGGCCTGAAAGATGCCGCCATCCAAGTTTATGGCGGACACATTGGACGAGACATTGTTGTTGTTGAAGAAGACGTTGGCGCCCGGTGATAAGAACCGGGCGCTGCCGCTGATCGTGAAGGTGCTGTTCTGCGAGGTCGACCAGTTGGGACGGAAGCCCGTCGCACCGTTGACGAAGCTGATCGTTCCACCCGACATGTTGACGACGCTCGCTTCGCCGGCGCCGCCGCGGTTGGGCAGAAACCACGAAGACGCGACGGTGGGAAGATTGATTAATCCCGCGCTCATGTCCAATTGGCCGAAGGTGCCCGCGCCGCCGCTCGATCCGCCGGGATCGATTTCGCCGGCGACGTTGATAGTTCCGCCCGCGAGGTTGTAGTAGCCGAATGCGACTGGGGCGTGCCGATCTGGAATCCGCCCAACCCAGTGTAGGTCGTAGCAACCGAGCTTGATCCGGTCTGATACACGGCCGCTTGGTTGCTGTTGGCGACGGAAAAGGTGCTGGTTGCGGAAATGCTGCCGCTGCCCGCGATGGAAAGGATGCCCGAATTGACGAACGTGGCGCCCGTGTAGCCGTTGGCGCCCGTGAGAGTCACGACGCCCGCGTTGTCGTCCGCAAGCGTAAACACAGCGCCCGCGCCGGCGTTGCTGGGAGTGAACGAGTTATTGCAGGTGAAGTTGCCGGCCCCGGTAAAATCGATCGTGTGCGCCCCGCCGCCGCCGCCGCCCCCGAAGGAAACGTTGGCGCCGATGGTGAAGGGGTTGGACGAGTTGTTCGTGAACGTCTGCGTTGTTCCCACCGCGCCGCCGAGCGTGACCATGAAGGCGGTTGCGCCGCCGCCGAGCGTAAAGGCGCCCGCCCCCGCGTTGACCGAGATGGAAGCCAATCGCAGGGAGGCGGTTGTCGTCGTGTCGAGGCTTACCGCGGCCGATTGACTCGACTGGAGAGCCACGTTCAGGCCCGTATCGCCTGCGCCACCGCCGATGCTGCCGTTGCTGTAGTAGATCGCCAGCGCGCCGCCGGCATAAGGCGAGTTTGCGCCGTTGAAAAGCGCGGTGTCGCCGGTGTCACTGGGCAAGGTGCCGCCCCAGTTGGCGCTGGAATCAAAGATGTTTCCCGCGCCGGCACCGCTGCCGTTCCAGGTATAAACGGCGGCGGATGACGGTCGCGGAAGGAATGAAACAAAGACGAAGGACGAAGCAATGACGAATGGAAGAATGGCGAACGGGCTTATTCGACATTCGTGCTTCACAGGGCGGTAGCGATAAGTCGTCATGGCATCTTTCCCAGAAACTAGGCCGCATTGCGGCGGGACCACGGCCCGCGCGCTAACGCCTGACCCCAAGCTCGCTGGGCCAGGCGCTGCGCGCGTGCCGCGGCAGGCGGGCGAAAATCGCCTGCATCAGTTGCGCTTCTGCTGTTTCCCGCGGCGGTGCGCACCGATTGTCAGGGCAGCCGCAGCTCCCGCCGCGACAAGCAACAAGCTCGCAGGTTCAGGAACGGGAGTCACCGTGGAGGCCGCTTGCGGCGCCGGCACGACCGGCGCGAAGAACGAACCAGCGGAGCCAACGTACAAATTGGTGCCGCCTTCGATCCCCTGCGGCGAAGTCACGACCAGCGTCCCGTCAAATACGTCCGTGCTGCCGGAATAGGTGCCGGTGCCGGTTAGCGTCAACATTCCGCTGCCGTTCATTACCAGGCTGCCGCCGACACCGGTGCTGGCTCCGCCCGCGTCGCCAATGTTGCCCGCAAAAGTCGTGCTGCCGGTATTGCCGACCGTCAATGTGCCGCCGCCGAGGAAGACGTTCGCCCCGGCGACGCCGCTGAGTGAGCCAACCGTCTGCTGGGCGCTGTCGACATCCAATGCAGCGCCCGACGCCGTGATGCTCACATCCGTGGTCGAGGGGAGGCTGCCATGAATCGCCCCAGGGCCGGCGCTATACAGCGATTGGATCTGTGCAGCGGTCAAGGCGCTGCTATAGAGATAGGTGCCGCTGATCGAACCTGAGAACATCAAAGCCCCGTCGTGGGCCACGCCGCTGTTGTAGCCCAGGCCGATGAATTGCGTGCCTTGCTCGTTAATGCCCATGCCGACTGTATTGACCCCGTCGTTTACTCCGTTGACGTAGATCGTCGACGCGGTGCCGGAGCGTACGACCGAAACGAACTCCCACGTGCCGGTGTTGACCGTCGTGTTGCCGCCCACCCAACCGCCGGCAAACTGTACGCCGCCGAAGTGGGTTCCGGTTCCACCGTTGTTGCTGTTGGGCGTGGTTGTGGTCAAATAGAAGTCCTCGCGGCCGTTGCTGTTCCAGGCCCCCGAGGACCCCTTGTAAAGGACGCTGGCGCCGGCCTGGGTCGTGTTGATCCACACGCCGAGTGTGTAGTTGGCGCTGCCGCTGAGGGTTGGCAGGCTGCCGGCGGTGATCGCCAAATAGTTGCTGCCGTTGAGCGCCATCACGCCAAGGCCGTTGGGGCCGCCGGATGAACCGAACGCCGGCGCGCCGACGGGCGTCGACGTTACGGCGGTCACGTTATTCCCCGTGTTCACGGCCGAGCCGGAAGTGAAATCATAAGCCACTTGCGGCGTGGCAACTCCAAGTTGCAGCACGCCGCCGTTGATGACGGTGGGGCCGGCATAGGAATTGCCGGACTGCACGCTCAATGTGCCGCCGCCGGCTTTCGTGAGGCCGCCCGCGCCGCTAAGCGCCGCGGCAGTTTGGAAGGTGGCCGTCTGACCGCCATCCACGTTCACCGTGCCTTGGCCGGCCAGATTGACGGGCATGGCGACGCTGAGATTGGCGGCGGTCGGATTTTGCAGCGTGCCGCCTGAGAAGTTGAAGGTCCCCGTGCCAAGGCCCGCCAGGACGTTTGGCGTCTTCAGCAAGCCGCCGCTTTGCAGGGTCAACGTGCCGTTGGCGCTAAAGCCTGTGGCGACGGTCAGCAGTCCCGTCGGCGAGACGACCATCGTGCCGCCGTTGGAACCGCCGATGGTCATCACGCCGACGCCGTTCTCGCCGATGTTGGCTTCTGGGACGACGGGCGCAACGTTGTTTGCGCCCGCGACGTTCAGCGTGCCGCCGGCCAATGAGTACGTAGTGCTGGCAGCGGCGCCCATGCCCATGCGCAGCCAACCGTTGACCGTCGCGCTGCCGCCATCCTGGAAGGTCGTTGCCGTGCCGGAGTCGGTGCGAACGTCGTTGAACGTCATCGAGCCGCCATGCAGATTGTAGAAGCCCTGCGCACCGCGCCCCAACCGATAAAGAAGTTGTCGTTATTGTTGGTGGCAAAAGTTCCTCCATCCTGATTGATTGTTCCCACCGCGCCGGACAACTGGCCCAGCGTCACCCAGCGTGGACTGACCAGGGTGGTCGCGGCGCCGGTCTGGCTGATGTTGATCGTGCCGGCGCCGCCCCAGACCATGAAGCCGCCTACAACAGTCATCGAGCCGCCGCTAATGGTTGCCGAGCCGACGCTGCCCGTGGCGTTGCTCGCGAGGAAATTCCCGCCCGTGTATGACGTGCCGCCGCTCTGTAGATAGGAGCCGACAGAACCGGCGTTGTTCCCGTCGTTAAATGTTCCCACGACGGTGAACGTGCCGCCGCTCTGCTGGTAGGATCCGGTTCCTCCGCTGAAGTCGCCGTTGTAGGCGTTACCGGCTATGGCGACGACGCCACTATTCGCAAGCGAGAACGTGCCCGTCGTCTGGTGGCCGATAATCCAGTCGCTGGACGTGGCAAGCGTACCGCCGTTTTGGGTGTAGGAGCCGCTGGCGCCGGCATTGTAACCGACCCACAACTTCGTCGCGGCAACCAAGCCGCTGCCGGTAACATTCATCGTGCCATTTCCGCCTTCACCATCGTAAATGACATTGACGGCACGGAGGGTGCCTCCGCTAACGTTGAGCGTGCCGGCGTTGCCCGCAAATGACGCGATGGCCACGGAATTGCCGGTCACCGCGAGCGATCCGCCACTGAGATTGAGCACGCCGCCGTCGCCGCCGCGGCCCACGGCCAGCCAACTGCCGATGATCGCCGTGCCGCCGCTCATGTTCATGATTCCCGCGGCGCTGCCGGCGGACGACAACCAAAGCTCGCTGGTCGTGTTTAGCGTGCCGCCGGTCATATTGATCGTGCCGGTGGCCCCGGCGGCCGCTCCCGCCACTAACGACGGTGCGGCGGTTTCACCCGCGTTGAGAACGCTGCCGGGCAGAATGTTCAAGACGTTGGAATTCCCGGTGTTCGCACCGACGGTGATCCTGCCTGTAGCGGCCGTCGATGTCGTGCCGGCAATGTTCAGTGCAGCGCTGCCCGTGACAGTCACTGGACCGAGGCCGCTATTGCTGCCCGCAAGCGTCAGTGTGCCGCTGCCGATCTGATACAACGATCCAGCGCCGCTGATATTGTTGTTCAGCGTGTAGCTGTCACTGCGGTCGAATACCAGGACCGAATTATTGACGATGTTGCCCGCGCCTGGAGTGCCGGTGCTGCCGCCGGCGTCGATCTGTAGCGTGCCGCTGCTGACGGTGGTCGTTCCGGAATAGCTATTGCTCGCCAGGAGGGTCAACGAACCGTTGCCGACCAGCGTTACGCCGCCGCTGCCGGTAAGGGAGGAGGCAAACGAAATGCTCTGGCTGTTGAGATCGAGGATGGCCGCCTGTCCCGCGGCGATGGGCGGGATGCCGGAGGAAACATCCTGCAAGTTGCCGCTGGCCCATTGCAGAGTTCCGCCACCAAACGCGATGCCGCTCAGCGGAAGCGCTCCGGACGCGAAGTTGAGCAGGCCTGAATTGAGGTTCGTCCCGCCGGTGTAGCTGTTCACGCCGTTTAGATAGAGCGCGGAACTTCCCGACTTGACGAGTGTCAACGGCGGGCTGGCGGCGCCGTCTTGCAATGTGCCGCCATAGGTGCTCGAGGTCGCGTTAGCCACGGTCAGAGTGCCGCCGCCGGCAGCATTGGGACCGTTTTCCACGATGGCCTGAACGCTGCCATCTGTATTGAGCGACGAGACAGTCACGGCATTGCCGTTGACTTCCAAATCGCCAATAACGAACGAGCCGGAACCGAACGTGAGAGAGTTAGGGGTCGTAGCGTTCAATGCGCCTGGATCGCCCAGTTGCACCGTGCCGCTGCTTACGGTCACGCCGCCCGTAAAGGCGTTGGCGACGTTCAATTGCGTAAGGCCAGCCTGATTGAAGACCAGGCTCAACGGGCCGCCGCCGTTGCTGAGCGCGCCGTTCAGAGTGACGCCGCCCATGCCCGTACCATTGAAGGTCAACGTCGTGGCGCCGAGGCCGGAGACGGCGGCATTGACCGTCAATGGCAGCCCGGAGTTGTTCGCCCAACTCTGGCTCGTTGTCAACTGCACCGAGCCGCCGGCGATCGTGGCGCTGGCGGACGATCCGGCAGCGAGCGTCAAGCCGCCGCTGCCAATCGCCAGCGTATGACCGTTGGGTTTGACCACGGCGACGGTGATTTGCGGGCTGGTCGCCGGGACGTCGAACGTCAGCCCTTGGATCGAGTAGTTCGCGTCCAATTGGCTGCTCAACACGCTGCCGCCGAGGTTCGGCACAGCGTTCGTCGCCGTGAAGATCACGCTGGTGATCGGGCCAGGCACTTGGCCGGCGTCGGTCAATCCGGCCGCATCGGTCGACCAGTTCGTATTCGTCGACCCGGCGCTCCAGTTGTAGGCCGCGTCGCCGCCGGCAACGCTGGCAGCCCCAGTGAAGTACACAGTCGATTGGAACGGATTGGCGGAGACCGTGAGGATCAGGGCCGTGGAAGTCGATTGATTGAAGTTCTCCGTGCCGTGGAAGGCAGGATGCGTGCCGAGGGTAAAATCGACGCCGCCCGGCGTGAGACCGCCTGAGGCAGACGTGAGCAACGTGTAGTTTCCGCCAGCGATGTTGGGCTGCAAGAGATTGACGGTCCCGCCGGCGTTCGGCGTCAGCGACACGGAGCCGCTGACCGCGATCTGATCGCTGCTGCCGGGCGAGCCGCCGATATCGAAGTTGAGCACCGAGCCGCTGGCGAGTCCCAAATTGGCCACGCCGAGCGTGTCGATGCTGGCATTTTGCAAATTAATTGTGGCGCCGGCGGCGAGCGTGGAAACATTGCCGCCGATGCTCGTGGCTCCGGCAGCGGCGAGGACGCCGCTTGCTCCCACGCTGACGTTCGTGGCGCCCAAGGACCCTCCCGCGCCGCCGTTGACCGACAACGTGCCGCCGTTGACCGCTGTGTTGCCGGTATACGTGTTGGCGCCATTGAGAGTCAGCAGGCCGGGGCCGCTTTGGGTCAGAGCGCCGCTGCCGCTGATGACGCCGCCGAGCGCCTGGCTCCCCGTGCCGGTATATATGAGCGCGGCGCCCGTGGCGATGGCGATGCTTCCGGGATAATTGCCTCCGCCCAGGTTGCTCGCGCTGCCGATCGTCAACGTGCCGCCGCCGATCGTCGTCGCGCCTGTGTACGTGTTGGAGTTGGCCAGCGTCAGGCTGCCGGCGCCCAGCTTTTGCAGCGAGCCTTGGCCGCTTCCGTCGGCGATCGCGCCGTTGACGGTCGCCGAGAAGCCTTGCGTATCGAGCGTGGCGGTCGCGCCGCTATTGATGGCGATATTGCGGCTGGCCGAAAGCGCGATGGCATTGGCGCCGAACTGGAGCGTGCTGTTGTTGGTGAATGTGACATTCGTTGCGGGCGACGCGGGGACAGCGCCCAAGGCGGCGTCGGCGTTAATGTTCAATACACCGCCGTTGATCGTCGTACCGCCGGCGTACGTATTCGAGGCCGTCAGCGTGAATGTGCCTGAGCCGGTCTTGGTAAGGTTGCCGTTACCGCTCATCGTGCCCGTATAGGTTGTGGTCGCATTGTTGCCGCCCACAGTGAGGGCGACCGAGTTGCCGGCAGCCAACGTGGCTTCATTGATCTCAGTCAGCGCGACGTTGCCGTTACCGGTGAGCGCTCCCAAGCTGAATGAATCGCTGCCCAGTCCGGCTTGGAAGAGCAGCGCCCTGGTTCCCCAGCGCACGTTTGACCCGGAGTTGTTGCCGACGACATTCACAGTGGCGTACCGCAAGGCGGTGCTCGCGTTAACGCCCAGGTAGCTGTTCAGCCCAGTGCCGCCGCCGGTCACCGTGATGACGCCGGAATAGAGGTTCGCGGCGTTGGTGAACATGACGATCGAAGCGTTAAAAGCATTCCCGCTGCCGTTGCCATAGCCGTTGACTTCGCCGCCGGCGCCGGCTTGAATGAGCGTCAAACTCCCCGAACCGGTGACGATGCCGTCCAAGAATAAGCCCTTGTTCCAACTGCCGGTCCCGCCTTCGTAGGTCGAGCCCATCGTGCCGCCCGCGGCGGTCACGTTGATGCTGCCGGTGAGGTGCTGATAGGCGTCGTTGGCCCACAGGGCGCCGCCGTTGAGGACGATCGGATAGGGAAGCATGGGCACGTCCGTATTGGTTTCGTGGTAGCCGAACTGCGCCGCGCCGCCGCCATTGACGGTCAGTGTGCCCGATCCAAGCGACGCGGTTGCCAGCGCGATTGTCGTGGAGCCGGCCGCAGTGCCTTGGTTTTGTACCGCGCCGACCAGCAGGATGGCATTGGTGACACTCGTCCCGCCCGCGTAGTTGTTTGTCGAGTTGCCCAGCGCGAGCACGCCGCCCGCGCCGGTGCCGGAGTTGATCGACAAGCCGCCATTGCCGGTGACCTGTCCGAGAATCAAGCCTCCAGTGACGGTGGCGTTGTTGTACCAATTGCGCAGGCCAACGACGGCATTCGCGTTGAGCGTGATCGTGCCGGTATAGGAACCGTTGCCGCCGTTCTCGAAGCTCAAGACGCTGTTAGTGCCGCCATTAACGGTAATGTTGTTGGGCAGTACGATCGCGTTTTGCACCGCCAGCTCGCCCTGATTGTTGATCGTGAACGTGGCACTGGAAGAGACCGCCCCGGCAGCGCCGTACTCGAAAATACCACCGCTCTGCAAGGTCAGATTGCCGCCATAGCTGTTCGCCTGGTCGACGCGTAGGTTGCCCACGCCGTTCTGCGCGATCGCGCCGGTGCCGGTCAATGTCAGCGCTCCGCGCCCAAGAGTGTGTTGGCGGTATGGAAGTAAAGCTGGCTGCCCGAGTTCACGCTGATCGTACCGCCATTGGCGCCGATCGTGAGGGGAACCGTATTGGTAATGACTGCATTTCCGTTGGTATTCAACTGACTGCCGTTCAGCGTGCCGGCGGAGTTGTTCAGTGCGGCGGCGATGCTCAAAGTGCCACCGTCAACCAGGAGCGAGCCGTTGCCCAGCGCGCCGGCGCTGCCGGTCTGAACCAGACCGCCGTGGATCTGCGTGGCCCCGGTATAGCCGTTGCTGGTGTTGATCGTCAGCGAGCCCGGCCCGTTGAACGTCAGGCCGGTATTCCCGTAGATGCCGCTCGTCCCTTGCAGCAAATAGCCAGTGGCTGTGTTGCTGAAGGTCACGCTCGAGGGATGGACCGCCGCGGCGATGCTCACGGTGCCGTTGCTCGTGTTATCGTCGAAAACTACCGTGTCGCCGGTGGGGCTATCGATATAGGCCGTAGTCCCGCCGTTGGAATTGAGAGTCCAGTTGGCGCTGGTCGTGTCCCAGGCAGTGCTTTGGCTGCCGGACCAATGCACGTAATCAATGTCGGTGAGCGTCAGGTCAATCTGGCCCGCGGGGAACGAGAGCGAGCCGGTAGCACGGTTGGGCAGCGAGCCCAGCGTGAAGACGCTGGTACCCGTTCCGGCGATCGACCCATAGCTCAGAAGTTGATAGACGGTGCCGGTGGTCGTGCCGGCGAGACTGCCAATCTGGATTTGGACGGGATTTGCGGTGGTCAGCGTGCCGGCCACGTTGACGTTGGGTGTCGTGGTATTGTTCGAGCCGATCGCGCTGAGGTACATGCCGCCGCCGCCCAAATACGTCAAGGTCGGCAAGACGAGGCTGCCGCCGCCAGTGCTGTATCCGCCTTGCAGCGTGCCGCCGTCGGAAATGGTGACCGAGCCCGCGCTGCCGTTGCCGCCGAACGCCGCGCCGCCAGACACGGAAACAACGCCCGTGCCCAGAAGCGTGCCGGAACTGAGGAGCAGTGAACCATTCGCGACCGTGGTGCTGCCGCTATAGGTATCGGAGACGGAACCAATCACCATCTGGCCCGCGCCGGTCTTGGTGACCGAGTTCACGGTGCCCGTGCCGGCGATGGACCCGCTAACCAGCAAGTCCATTCCGGTGGGCGTTGTACCCGAGGCGACGTTGAACGTAAGGTTATTCGCGTCGCGAATAATGATCGGGCCGGAGAAGACGGAGGTTACATTGCTGGCATTGGTCGTGACGCCGTTGCCCGTGGACAAGTTGTAGCTTCCGCCGCCGCTGGAGGAGACGGTGCCGCCGGTAAGCGAGTAGTTGGTGAGGTACGAATTATTCGTCGCCACGTTGTTGTTGATCCTGCCGCCGGTGATGGAGACCGTGGTGACGGAGGTTCCGACGTTAAAGCCCAATGTGTCGGTGGCATTCAAGTTCACCGTCGCGCCGGAATTGATAGTCAGCGGGCCGCGGATCGCACCTGCTCCTCCGCCTGTGCCCAGCGAGAGCGTGCCGGCGGTCACGGTCGTCCCGCCGGTGTATGTGCTGGTGCCGGACAGCGTGGTGACCGCGCCGCCCTGGAATGTCATTGCGCCGCTGGCAAACGTCCCCATTGTGACGCTATAGGAGCTCAAAGTACCGCCGCCGCCGAGAAGCGTGAGCGTGGGCGCCGAGGAATAGTTGAAGCCTGGAGCGGAAATCGTGATGCCGGTCAAGTTGCCGCTGCCGTCGATGGTGGCCACGCCCGTGGCGCCGGTGCCGCCGCCACTGATATAGACGGCCGGAGGGGCGGAGTAGCCGCTTCCGGTGACCGCGATGCTGAGGACGCCGCTGCCCGAAGGCGCGAGCAGCGCGGCGGGTATGGTGATGTTGTTTCCGTTATTGCTGATGGTGCCGCCATTGGCGAAGACGTGCGTGGGAATGTTTGCGTTGTTCGATATGAAGGCGGTAGTCGCCGACGAGGCGATTATCACGCCGCCGTTGAGATTCAGACCACCATTGCCGGTATTGAATTTAATAGCGGACACCTGGAGCGTGCCGCCGCTATTGACGTTCAGGACGCCGCCGGCGTTTGTTGCGCCGAGACCGACGGTGTTGCCGCCTAGACTAACAAAGCCGCTGCCGCTCACATTCAAACTAAAACCGAGAGCGCTAGCGTTACCAAAATACTGTCCGAAATTGCTGCCGCCACTATAGAGCAACTGCCCGCCCGAGATGTTGGCAACGCCGTACGTGGTTGTACTGCCGGTTCCAGCGCGATTAAAGAGCATCCAAGTGCCGATCGTGACCGAGCCGCCCGACTGATTGTAATAGCCGTAACCGTTATTCCCGACTTCCATTTCGTTCGCAAAGAGGCTGCCGCCCGACATGTTGTAATACCCGTACGAGCCGCCTACCTCGCCCAACTCCAGGTTCCAGCCCGCGGTGGTCAGCGCGACCGTGCCGCCCGACTGGTTCACGATGCCCGTGCCAAGACTGCCCATGCCGAGGCTCAGCGTGCCCGGAGGGCCGCCGCTCGTGCTGCCGCCGGACAGGGCCAACGACGCGCCGGGCACGATATTGAAGGTGGAAGTCGTATTGCCGACGGCGGAGGCGCCCACTTCGACCGCGGCAGCGCCGTTGGTTGTCCCTGCGTAGGTCACGACTCCGGTGCCCGTATCGGCCAGCCAGATCTGGGCACCGTTGTGAGGCTGAATGGGCGCGTTGAACGCCCAGGCGCTCGAACCGTTCAGGGCAAGAACGTGCGTGGCAGCGGAGCTGTTGTTGAGGAAAACATTCGCGCCGATCGTCGCCGTGGCGCCCGAATTGTTGGTGAAGTTCACGATCGTGAGGGGGGCCGCCCCGCTCCCGCCCAGTGTGACGTTGGTGGTGGTCGCCAGGCTGGAGTTGCCGAACGTAAAAGCGCCGCGCCGGGATTGAGGATGATGCCGTTCATCCGAATGGTCGCGGTGCCGTTGGAACTATTGAGCGTCAGCGCGCTGACTTGGCCCGAATCCACAAGCAGCGTGATGCCGGGCGCGGCGGGATTCATCACGGCTTGGCCGGTGAGGCTCAGATTGAGCGCGCCGGGCTGAGTGCCGTTCCAATACGCAAAATCGCTGGCCGCGAAATTACCCGCCAGCCCGTTCCAATTCCCAGTGCCGTCCGCTGCGGACGATAATGCGCCGGTCCACGTGTAAGTGGCCGCTTGACCTTGGCCAGCCCAAAAGCAGCCAGCCAAAAGCGCCGCGATGCTTATCTTCACAAACGTAAAATGATACCGATTGGAACAATTATTCACGCTGCACTCCTCGCACAAACAGAGACTTCGGACGCGCTTTAGACGGGGCTTCGCTCTTGAACCCATCACCCAGTTAGCAAACGCTCGTAAACAGTTAACCCAAGCTTTCGAGTATTCAACAACAAGTCCAGTCTAACGCGGGGAACAAATTCATTCAAGCATTTTTGCGCAGAAACTTTTCGATATTGCGCAACTCGGCTCTCGCACTCGGCGGCCAGGTCTGGCAAGGAATTGACGCCTAAAGCTCGTCGAAACTTGGGAAAAAGCTATTTCAAGTCGAAGTCCTGATGCGGATTGTCGCCCTGCACCTCGAACTTCTTGCCCACTCGCCACGCTTCCGGGACTAGATCGATGCGTTCCGCAGTGGGATGAATGTCGTCGGCCGATGTCTTGAGCATCTTGCCTGTCACCCGCGAGATTTGAAACGTGGCCGTGACCTGCCCTTTGGGCACTTTCTCGGCCTTGTAGTGCCCTGCGGCAATCTTGGCCTGCACGGGCGGCGCCTCGCCTCGGACGGCTGGCATGAAGGTCACGGTGCCCTCGGCGTCCGCGGGCAGCGGTTTGCCGCCGATGGTCACGGTGCCTTCGAGATTCGCAACCGGTTCCGTGCGGCCCGCGGGACCGCATCCGGTTACCAGCACGAGAAGCATTGCACAAAACGTGAATCTAAGCATAGGTCTTTGGCCTTGGACCTTTGGTCTTAGAGCGTAAAAGTATGATCTAAGACCTAATATCTAAGACCAAAGTACTCCCTATTTATTCGGATCCATAAACGTCTCGCTGCCCTTGGCGGTTGTCAACGCTCGCCAGATCAAAGGATCGATGGACTCCGCGGTGTAGCAAACGGAGCCGTCGCAGTAGGTTGCCACGACGCCGCCGGGATGCCGGCTTCGCGCGGCGAACGTCTGGGCCAAGGTCTGGTCGTCGGCCGAACCGGAGAGCGGCGTCGGGACGGGAATCCTGGCGCCCGTGTAATAATCGGGGGGCTGGATCACGCGCGCAACCTGATCGCCAACCAGCGAGTTGGGCGGCAGATAGCCGTTGAAGGTCTGGCCTCCCAGCGCCGTGGTAAAGTCCGAGGGCGGCCCGCCCCATTGCCCGGCGGCTTGCGAGCCAAGTTCCGGCAGCACAAGAATTTCCGACATCAAGAGCGTGTGCGCCAGGCCGTCGGGAATCTTGCCGGTGGGCGTCATTTTTCGATAGGTAAACGGCGCCCCGAGGAACGTTACGCCGGCTAGAGTCGTCTGGCCGTAGTTGGTGTTCCCCGCGTTGACCACGTAGTTGCCGCGTATGCGCGCCCAGTTGTCGCTGCTCCACTCGTTGCGCTGAAGCCCGCGGTCGCTCGGGCAAGCAAAAAGACCATTCATGTATCGGCGCGCTAAAGCGTTTGAGACATCGCTCAGCGACACGGTCGTATTGATCCACTTGCCCATCCCTTTTTCTTCGATGAACTCGCCGATCTGGCTGTACCAGCCGTGGTCGTCATACCACGCGCCGGACCGCCGTTGTGCAGGGGGTGGCCGACCCAGCCCATCGCCATCGACGGAAACCCGCCGCGGTTGCTCTCGAAGTTGATCATCGCCAAGCTCAACTGTTTGAGCTGGTTCTGGCATTTTGCTCTGCGGCCTGCCTCGCGGGCCGCGTTGATCGCCGGCAGCAGCAATCCGATAAGGATGCCGATGATGGCAATGACCACCAGTAGTTCGACGAGCGTGAAGCCGCCGGGCGCGAGGTGGCGTGCGCACCACGAATTGATTTTCCCAGGACTCATGATAGTCATCTTACGCGTCGAATCGCTAGGCTGACAAGCCGAAACCGCGCAAAAGTTTTGCGAAAAAGCGCAACGCTGCTCTCGGAACTTTACGCTCGTTCGCCAGTCTCACTCTCGCTGCGAGTTGAGGCCTGTGCATCGCAGTAGCACAGGTATTCCTTGAAAGGAGCGGGATGCGTGAGGTAGCCGGCGATTACCGTATAAACGTCGGCCAGGCGCAATGGCGGATACGAGCGGACGATGCCTTCGGCGCTCGCCCCCTGCTGGAAAGCGCAGAAGGACCGATTCCAACCGCACGCCGCTTGAGCCCACGCAAAACATGCCCGATGGATCCTCCTGCAATGGAAGGTCAAGGACCAAGGATCTTAAATCGTCGGTTGGCAACATAGCGGCTTGCGGGCTGTAAAAACTGGCGATGATTATAACCAGAGGAATATGAGGCCGAAATGGACCACATTCTCGTCAATGTCTGGCTACCGGCACGCCGGGACTCGAGATGGACGTTGGGCGTTGTAAGCTTTCTTGCCCCGTTTGGCCACGTCCGGCTACAATAGCGTGAGCGGCCCGGCGCACCGGAACTAGCATTTGCCCCTCATCGGAGTGGGCCGCCCCTGACCTGCATTGTCGCAAGCGGCTTTGCCATCCATCGAGAACCACGAATGATCCACCGTCACAGCTTTGTCGGCTATTCTGCCAGCGTCCTCCTTGGCACATTGCTCGCGCCGCTGGCCGGCCAAGCCGCGGTGCCAGTGCCTACTGAGTCGGGGCCGTGGAATCTGCCGGCGCTTTCAGCCAGCCCGGAGGCGGTTCTCAAGGCGGCAGCCGCGCAGCCCGCACCAAGGACGGCGACATTGAGATGCTCTACGAGGAGCACATTTACCGGCTCGACGACGAGGGCCGGCAGCATCGCATCGCGCGGCGAGTCTATCGCTATCTCACCGAGAAAGGGGTCGATGACTGGTCTTGTACTGAAGCCGACTGGTCGCCCTGGTGTGAGGAGAAGCCGGCCTTCCATGTCCGCGTGATTACTCCCGATGGGCAGGCCCATGCCCTCGATCAAGAGAGCATCGGCGAGGCTCCGGCGGAGCAGGACTCGCCCACACTCTTCAGCGATGACAAGCTGCTCCGCGCGCCGCTGCCCGCGATTGTCGTGGGGGCGGTGGTCGAAGAGGAGATCGAGACCCGCGAGGTCCGTTCGCTTTTCGATCATGGCATCGTCGAGCGATTCTCCTTGACGCAGCAATACCCGGTCCGCAAGCTGCGGCTCTCGATCGAGGCGCCGTCGTCTCTGCCGTTGAAATACGAAGCTATTAGCAGCGACGCCAAACCGGTTCGTACCGAAGCGGACGGTCACACAACCCTTGTCTTCGAACTTGGCCCCCTGCCCGCCACGCCGGCGCCGGAGCAGTTTCTCCCGGCCGAGGATATGAAATTGCCGGAGATAGCTTTTTCGACCGGCAAGTCGTGGGCCGACGTGGCTGCGGCTTACTCCGACCTGGTTGAATCGCACCTGGACTTGGACACGGTCCGGCCGCTGGTCGAAAAAACCATTGGCAAGGAAACTGATCGCGGCAAAATCATCGAACTGCTGTTGGCTTCGCTGCGGAGCCAGATCCGCTATACGGGCATCGAGTTCGGCCGCGGAGCGATCGTGCCGCGCTCGTCGCGCGATACGCTCGCCCGGCGCTACGGCGACTGCAAGGACCAGGCGACGCTGCTTGTCTCCATGCTCCGCGCGGCGAACATCAAGGCCCACGTGGCACTGCTTCGAACCGGGCGCTACGACGACATCGCGCCGAACCTGCCGGGGCTGGGCGATTTCGATCATGCCATTGTCTATGTTCCGGACGATCGGCCCGCGCCTATCGGCAAACCGATGTGGATCGATCCTTCCGCGCGCTGCGCCCCGGCCGGCTGGCTGCCGGTGGTGGATCAAGACCGTTTATCGCTTTTGGCCAGCCGCGATACGCACGATCTCGTGCATACGGCGTCAATGGATTACAAGATCAATGTGGGCGATCAAGTGATCGAAATGTTCCCCGCCGACACCGGCAAGGGACGGGTCCGCGTCACCGTGTCTTGCAGCGGCTCCTATGCGGAGGACCTCCGCGAAGATTACGCGAGCCTTGGCATCAAGGCTTTGCGGAAGCGCTGGAAAGATTATTTGAAGGACCAATTTCGTTCGCACTCCTCGCCACGGCTGGAATACAGCCCGCCGCTGGACTTGACGAAGCCGTTCCGCGTGACGGCGGAAGTGGCCGACGCGCGGATCGGTCAGTTCGAGGATTCCGCTGCCACCATCACGCTCCAGCCCGATCCGCTCTTCCAGCGATTGCCCGATTTATTCCGTGGCATCGTTTCGGATGATGAGGACAGCGCGGATTCCGAGCTCGCAACGACCTCGTCCTTGGAAGGACGGAAGGGACCGATGCTGCTGCCGGAGCCGCACCGTCGGCAATTGCAATACCGTATCACGTTGCCCGCCGGCTTTACCGTCAAAGCGCTCCCCGAATCGGCGAACAAGCACTATGGCCCAGCGACGATTAGCCAGCAATACGAGATGCTGGGCGACAACGTGATCGTGGCGACCTTTAATCTCGACACGGGACCAGGGCGGCTCACGGCGGAACAAGTCGACGATCTGCGGCAAGCGATCGCCGAATTGGCGAAGGACGAGGAGACGCCGTGGGAAGTGAAGATCCCGCTGGAGAACATCGCCGCGGCACAGATGGCTGCGGGCCACGTCGCGGAAGCCCTGGCCCACTCCCGCGCGGACATCGCCCGGTACGCCGATCGTTCGGACCAACATGCCCATTACTCTCGCTTGCTGCTCAAGGCGGGGCTGGGCGACGCGGCTCGTGCCGAAGCCGAGAAGGCCGTCGATCTTGAACATCATTCTCCTCCGGCTGGCGGCGGTCGAGGTGATACGCGCACCGTTCCCGGCGCGCCGGGATCGGCCGCCGAATTTGGACCCGGCGCAGCGGCCGCTTATGCCAATCTTGCCCGCACGCTGACCTACGATCTGCTGGGCCGCCAGTTCCGGCCCGGCATGGATTGGAACGGCGCGGCGGCGGCCTACGCCAAGGCCCTGGAACTCGATCCGGCCGATGTCGCTACGCGGATGGATTGGGCCATCCTCCTGGAGCACGACGAAGACGGCTTGCGTTACGCGCCGGGCACCCGGCTCGACGACGCGATCGACGAGTATCGCAAGGCTCAGCGGCAACTTGGCCCGCGAAATTGGCTTGACGCCCTGGAACTGAACCTGGCGACAGTGCTGCTCTATCGCGAAAAGTATGCCGAACTGGAGAAGTTGGCGGCCCGAGCGGGCAAGGCCGTTTCATGGCGCGGATTCCTCGTGGCCGCGGTCGCCGCACGGCAAGGTGTTTCAGACGCGAACAAGCGGGCCACGGAAATCGCCGCCAACGGCGACGCCCGCCGCGAGATCCTTGAGAACGCGGCCGATTGTCTACAGAAAGCCCGACTCTACGCGCAGGCCGCAGCACTATACGAAGCGGCTGCACAGGATGCCGAAAAGCCGGAAGAGCTTCGAGCCAAGGCGAAGGCCATTGGCCAGTTTCACCGCATGGATGAATCCGAGCTCGCTCAGGACGCACCCCGGCGTGTCGTGCAGCAGTTGTTTGTCGCTGCGCTTTCCGGATACAAGGCGGCCGACAAGACCCCGGCGCTTCTGGTCAGTGCGGCCACACCGGCGGAAGTCGCCACTACGCGAGAAGCGGTCTTTCGCGCGGTCTGTCCTGCGCTGGAGACCACTCGCGAAAATGAAGTTCCTCCGTTGCGAACTGTCGATGCCGTGTTGCAGGCGGACTTCAAGCTCGAAGGCGATACGGCCAACGGATTCCGCGTGCGCGTCACTGGCGAAAAGCTCAACGATTCACAATGGCGTGTCATCTTGGAGCAAGGACAAGCCCGTATCGTGCCGCCGGTCGCAAGAGCCATGACCTACAATCCCGGCGCAAAGGAAGCGTGGTCCGCAGTAGTCTCCGGCAATGTGACGCAGCAGGCGCTCGACGAGGCCCTGGCTGCCGTCGAGCAATCCAAGCCGGCGAGTCCCGGTTGCCTGCGGACGCTGGCGGCCGTCTACGCCGAGCTGGGCAAGACGCCCGACGCCTTGGAGAATTTCGCCGCGCCGTCCAGCTGCGCGGCGGGCGATTGGACGATGCCGACTGGTACGTGCTCGGCCGCATCGCCGAACAGTATCGTCTGAACGATTTGGCGGCCGGGCTCTATCGCAAGGTGGCCCCGATCCCGATTGCCGGCCGCGACGATGCCTACGCAGTCGCGCAGCGGCGGTTGAAGAACGTGGAAAAGCGATAGCGTTCTTTGGAGTCTGGCGTGCCAAATGACGGATCAGTATACAATGCGCCTTTGTCGCACGGCCCGAAAGATGCTAGAATATCGTGGAATAAGATTGCTCCAGTTTGTGTTCACATACGCCCCGCGTGGCAAGAGAGATTTCGATGGTTGCGATCCTTAAAGATCTGGGTATCGATCGCCTTAGCCTCGACGAAAGGATCAATCTAATGAATGACCTGTGGGAGAGCATTTTGGACGATGAGGGCCGCAAACTCCTTAGCGACGCGAAAAAACACGAGTTGCAAAGCCGCTTGGCGGAACATGTCGCCTCTCCAGACGACGTCGTGCCGTGGGAACAAATCAAGACCGACGCGGAGCAGCGGTTCCAGCGATGAGTCGGCGCATTGTCTTCCGCCGTCCAGCATGTCCTCGATCAGGTCAAAGCGAATCCGCAGCGATATGCGATCGTCTTCGAAGACGTGCGGGAAGGCCCTGTTCACCGGTTTCCGTACGCCGTGTACCATAGGGTGGAGGAACGCCGCATCGTAGTGCTCGCAATATTCCACGCCTCACGCGACCCGGAAATATGGCAAACTCGGGCGAAAGAACGCGATGAGCAATAAAATGAAATGCAGACTTCCGGCTCTCTTTCTTCTGCTCGCGATCCATCCTGCCGTTATCCGCGCCGCTCCCGACGTCTCCTTCGCTGACCTCGCCACCGGGCGCGCCGCGATCGTCGATGATCCGGCCTATTTCGATCATTTGCAGCCGATGGAAATGGAAACGAAGACAGGTCGGCCGCTGGAGGCCGGCACGCTCGATAAGCAGCGGGCCGAATGCCGACGCCGCTACCAACTAGCCGTTCGTGAGTTCACCGACGGCGAAAAGGCCGCCCTCAACAACGTGGCGACCGACGTCGATCGCGCGGTTCGCAAGGACTATCCCCGCTATGCCAACACGCCCTGGAACTTTCTCAAGGTCGCCAATTATCTTGAAGGCGGCTTTCCCCATACGCGCGGCAAATACATCATCCTCGACGAGAGTGTCTGCCGTGCGATCGCCGCCGCGGACCGTGCGGCGCCGGGCCGGGCGCGCAATGGCTTCGAACTGCTGCTGCACGAACAGATGCACGTCCTGCAACGGGCGAGCCCGGAACTGTTCGAGCCGCTCTACACGAAACAATGGGGGTTCATCCGCGCGAAGTCGATCAAGACCTGCCCGTCGATCGTCGAACACCAGCTCGTCAATCCCGACGCCATCGATTGCCCGTGGGTCTTTCCGATCCCCCGAAATGGCCAAACGCGCTACATCTGGCCGAAGTGCTCGCTGACCGCCGGGCCAGGGCCAAAACGAATGTCCGCGGATTTTGCGATGGTGGCGTTTTATGTCGTGCCCGACGGTGATGGTTACCGCGTGGAGCTCGACGGTGACGGCCAGCCGAAGCAATCCGATCTCTTGAGCGTGCGCGACTACCGTACGGTCTTCGGTCACTCAACAAACATCTATCATCCGCATGAAGCGGCAGCCGACCTGTTCGCTCAGCTCATCATATTCGACATGTATCGCACCAAGCGGCTAAGCGCATCGCAGCGGGCCGCTGTCGAGAAGACATTCGGGCCGCTGCGCGAGTGGTTCAAGAAGAATTTTACCGAGCCGAAATAGCATCATTGCCGCGCGGACAGTTCCGCTTGCGCTTTTTGCAAGTTTTCGGCCGCCTCGGTCAAATCCGGACGAAGCTGTACGGCATTGCGAAAATGTACGATCGCCTCGTGCAACCGGCCTTTCGACGCAAGCGCGATACCCAAGCCATTGTGCGCCTCGGCGAATTGCGGATCGTATCTCACCGCGCTGACGATAGGAGGCGATCGCTTCGTCGAGACGCCCGCGATTAGCCTGAAGGTTGCCGAGATTGTAATGCGCGTCGGCAAAAGCTGGTTTGATTCGCACCGCTTGTCGGAATTGCGCCGCGGCATCATCGGGACGCGATTGGGCGGCAAGGGACAGGCCGAGGCTGTTAAGGGCTTCGAAGTAATTCGGCCGGATCGAAAGGGCTGTACGGAAACCGGCGATGGCCTCGTCGTAGCGGCCTTGCCGGGCCAGTTCCGAAGCCACGGCGAATTCGAGCTTGGCTCGGTCGCTTGCGCCCTTGGCCGGTGCGGGCGGCGGCGGGACGGCCGGCAAACGCCCGAATTGAACCAGCAGCAGCCCATCGCTCGGCCGAGTCTTGAATTCCTTGGGGCGAGCGGCGGGCCGATCGGGGCTTTCGGGAAAACATATCGTCAACCGTCCCTTCTCGATGGAGTAGATGCCACCGGCTGCCTTGCCCTTGGCGGGACCGACAAAGCCCGTGAAATCGATCTCGGCGGGAGTTTTGCTCGGGTCCAGCTTGAATTGGAGAACGTGTTGCGGGTCGGTCGCGAATTCGTCGCCCTTGATGACAAGCCGTTGGCCTCGGAGGCTGGCGTCGTCGAGTTTCTTTCCATCCCTCTCGATGTTGACGGGCCGCCAATTGCCTTGCAGTTCGGCAGCCGGTTTCGTCGCCGCATCGCCAGAGGTCTGTCCAATCACGGCGCTGACGTAACAAGCAAGCATCGAACATGTGACCATCCCGAATGTGAAAGGCGCAAATCTGCCGTGCCGTCCGCCGACCCTCCTGGGATAGCTCATAGCAATTCCTCCCCGCGACAACTTTACTCAATTATATGCGGCGCGGTCGGCGCGGAAAGCGATGCTGCCACCACGACCGTGGCAATGAATAAGGTCGACAAGGAATACTGCAAGCGCGTCCGGTCGCTCATGCCTCCCGCTCCTTCCGGCACGCGGCCCGCGCTTCGTCGAAGCTCAGCTTCTGAAATGAGCCATCGACCGCGCCCAGCCGTCGCAGTTCGTCGGCGTCCTGTGATAACTCGTAGCGGAGCGCCGCCTCGATCAGTTCTTCTGAAACGCCCGGATAGCGGGTCCGGTCGAATTCCAGCCGCGACTTCGGCCCGTGGATGACCATCACGGCAAATCCGTCACGCACGAACCGTTCTTGCAACTGCGCCGCCTCGATTCCGCATCCGGCGTCTTCAAATTCCTCCTGGAGCGTTACGACGGGCAGAAAATACCCCGCGACCGTCACATTGCCCGCCTCGGTCACAACGACGCCGATCCGGTCGGGCCGGCACGCATCGGGCAATTCATCGTGGTCCCGCCAGTAGCAATCGTACTGGCGGCAGACTTCCGGCTGCCGCGGGCCGTGGAACGCGCAACCGCCCGCGCACGAATGTCGGCACCATTTTCCGGCCGGTTTATCGAGCACCGGCACGGGGAACAGCTTGCAGCACAATTGACATTCGCCGCAGACACGCATGGAACAATCTCGGTTCAATCGCCAAACAGCACCATAGCCACGTTCCGCGCCTGGGCCGCGCTGAGCGGCGCGCCATACTGCCGGCAGAACTTGCGGACCGTGGCCGTCAACGAGGCGATAGCTTCCGCTTCCAGCGCCAAGCTCAGTTTTTCCGAATCGAGCACCATGTCGACGGCTTTTCGCTCAGTGGCGTCCAGTTCGATTTCCACTCCATCGCACGTTTCGTCGTGGCTGTGTCCACGATGATCGTGCCCACGGTGGTTATGTTCGCGCGCAGGCTTCTTTGCGGCCTTTCCGGTCGGCTTGCGGCGGGCGTTGGCGGCGGCTGGTTTTGCGGCTTGCTTTTTTTTCTTAGCCATAATATCCTCGACAAGTTCTATTCTGGAAACGATCGACAGTCAAATAAGCACTATTGCCAAGGTTGCAGCACGAGCTGCATCTTCAGCCAGTAGAGCGTGAGGTGGAAGAAGACGGGGGCCGCGAAACAGAGGGAATCGATGCGGTCCAACAGCCCGCCGTGACCTTCGACGAGCGTGCCGTAGTCGCGGACGCCACGGTCCCGCTTGATCGCCGACAGCGTGAGGCTGCCGGCAAATCCCATCGCGGAAATCACCAGCGACATCCCTGCGGCCATCCACCACGGAAACGGCGTGGCCCACCAGAGTACGCCGCCGATCAGGGTCACGCTGGCCGAACCGCCCAAAAGGCCCTCCCACGTCTTCGTCGGATGGATCGAAGGTACGATCACGTGGCGACTGGGGATCAGCCCCCAGGCGTATTGCAGCGCGTCGCTAAGCTGCACGACAAGCACGAAGAAAAAGAGCAATCGGGCGTTGGCGCCTGGGCTCGGCTGCTCTCCCAGCTTGAGCGTCAAGAGCGCCGGCGCGTAACTCAAGCAATAGACGCAGATCAACAGCCCCGCCTCGATTTTGGCGATCCGCTCCAGGAACCGCTTGTAGTCGCCTTCCAGCGCAATAAGTCCGGGAATGATCAAAAACGCGTAGACCGGAATCACGATGCTGTAAAGCGGGTAGTTCTCAAATCCGACCAACACGAATTGCAGCGGCGTAATCACGAAAAAGACCACGAACAGCGTGCGATGGTCGCTCAATCGCGTCGGCGTGAGCGTGATAAACTCCCGGAGCGCCCAAAACGCGCCCAGGCCGAAGATTGCGACGGTGGCCGCCTGGCTGATAAAAAACGTGGCGGCAAGAATCGACCAGAGCACCCACCAGGCATGGACGCGCATGCGAAAGGTATCGAGGATCGCGGTGTTCAATCCGCTGTCGTTGCGGGCGCGAAGCGCGCGGATGAAGACCGTCGCCCCGGCCAACAGGACGAGCACGCTGCCCACGAGCGCTGGAGTTCTCCAATCCGTCATGGCGTCGCCTGGGTGTTATACAAAGCAGGACTACCGCTTCGCGAAGCGGTTTCGCGGCGGCACGCGCAATTTGTCGAATCCATTACAACTCCTTCAAGCGCCGCACCGCGTCTCTGGCCCGCCGCAAGAATACGTCCTTCGATTCGCCCGACTCCAGCCACATCGGCGGACCGAAGGTGACGCAGCTCAACATCGGCACGGGCAGGACCTTGCCGCGGGGCAAAATGCGATTCATGTTGTCGAGATAGACGGGAATCAGCTCCAGGTCGGGCCGCTTCTTGCTCAGGTAATATAGCCCGCTCTTGAAATCGCCGACCTCCAGCCCGTCGCCGCGGCTGCCCTCGGGGAAGACGATGAGCGAAAACCGCTGCCCGATTTCGCGGATCATCACGTCGACCGGACTCTGATGGACTTTGATTTCCGTGCGGTCGATGAGCATGGCGTTGAAGACTTCCGTGGCCAGGTACTTCCGGACGCGGCCTTTCATCCAATAATCCTTGGCCGCCACCGGCCGCGTCACTTCGCGGACGTTGGCGGGCAGGGCCGACCAGAGGACAATCGCATCCAAATGGCTCGTGTGGTTGGCAAAGTAGATCCGTTGGCATGTATCCGGCTGCGAATCGACCCACCGCGAACTGGCGCCGCTGAGCAATTGTGCTGAGACCGCAAGCACGTTCCTCATTAGCGAGGCTTTGTCCATAATCGGCAGCCGGAGGCCAGAGGTCGGAAGTCGGAGTTCGGAGGTCAGATCTGATCGCTGACCTCTGACTTCCGACCTCTTGCTAACAGCCCGTTATCTTAGCGTACAGACTGCCGCAAGCCAAGCCCCGCGGGATCGGCGTCCAGGCGCGCCGAGGCTGTAGAAGAGGTGCAGTCGATTGTTCCGGCGTGCTCCTGGAGCGCCGAGGCCTTCTGTCGATAGATGCCCGCCAACAGGTCTTCATAGCCGGCAACCATCCGTTCGATGGAAGCGTGCTCGACGACAAACTGCCGTCCCGCGCGGCCCATCGTGGATGCTTCAGCGCGGCTGCCAAGAAGTTTGATCAGACGCGAGGCGAGCTCTTCTTCGTTGCCCGGAGAGACGATGTAGCCCGTGCGGCCTTCCTGCACTGCCCGGTCGACCGAACCGACGCGCGTGGCGACCACCGGCTTGCCCGCAGCCATCGCTTCCAGAATCGAGACCGGGTTGGCTTCGATGTGCGACGTCAAGGCCAGCACGTCGATGAGCGACAGCAATTCCGGCACGTCTTTCCGCATGCCCAAGAAACGCACGGCGTGCGCCACATTAAGCGATTGTGCGAGGGACTCCAGTTCCTCTCGCTGAGGTCCGTCGCCGACGATCAGAAAGCGCGCACGGGGCGCCGCATCGAGCACGCGCACCGCCGCTCGCAAGAACAACTCGTGATTCTTTTCCGGCCGCAGCGCGGCGACAATACCCACTACGGGCGTGCCCTCCGGCAAGTCCAGTTCCGCGCGAAACTCGCGGCTCGGTTCGCCCGGCCGGAAGCGTTCCACGTCAACGCCATTGGGAATAACGCGGACCTTGGCCGCTGTACAGCCTTCGTGCGCGGCTAGATGTTTCGCCTGCGGCTCCGCTACGGCAATGAAAGCGTCGGTAAGCGGCGCCAGAAGACGATTTGCAAATTGTACGCGATCGGGAAAGCCGGTCGAGTGCAGCGCGGAAGCCACGACCGGCACGCCGGCGAGCCGTGCCGCCAACCGGCCCCAGAACATTTTGTCGCCCGCGCCCACGGTGACGACCGCGTCGATGTGGCGGCGCTTCAGCAGTCCGGCAAGTCGCCAAAGCACGCTTACATCCGTCTTGCGGCGGATCAAATCGTGATGGACCGGGATTTCCTGCGCCAGCATTTCCCCCAACGGCCCCGGCGCTTTGAGGCAACAAAGTTCCGGCAGAAAGCGGCCGCGGTTCATGCGGCGAACAAGCTCGACGAGCAAGGTCTCCGCGCCGCCGACCTGCATCGACGTGATGATGAACATCACGCGCAGCGGGCCGCGCTTGTCGATGTCTGCATAGCGTTTTTGTCGAAATAGCATGAGTTTCCTTTACAGACAGCACGCCTCGTCTTCGGTAGGTCCCTCTTGCCGAGAGGGACCATTCCGCGCCGAATCAAGTGGAAACGTTGCATCGTCCGGCGAGTCGCGCCGCGCTGGTTCTTTCCGGCAGAAAGGATCTGCTTGCTCGTCGCTCCATTGATAATCGAATCGCCGCGTGTAGAGCTTTCGCGGGTCGGCATTGAGCCAGTTCTTCATGCGCAATAGTTCGTTGACAGCCGCAATCCGCTGTATGTGAAAAGCGTCGTCGCCGGGAAAGTTATAACCGCCGTAAGCCGAGCAGACTCCTTCGTAGCCGCTGCGGGCCGCAAGCTCAAACGCGCGGCAGGTCAAGTTGGCGTGCTGGCCGAAAGGAAAGGCAAAATAGCGGATTTCTTGGCCGAGCGCATCCTGCAGTTCATGCCTGGCGGTGACGATCTCGTGGTTCAACTCCGCCGGATCGGTTACCTTGCCCAGGTCCGGATGGCAATAAGTGTGCGCACCGATTTCGATGCCCGCAGCCGCCATGGCGCGGATTTCATCCAGCGAGTTCGGCCGCAGGTGTACGCCCGCCTTCAGGTCGTGCGCGAACGGCCGGTTCTTCAGGATGTTTTCCACCGTAACGAAATAGGTACAAGGAATCTTTTCCTTGACCAGCCAGGGAATCGCGGTACGGCAGTTATCGGCATATCCGTCGTCGAAAGTGATGTGCAGCGCCGGACGCGCGTTCTCGCCGCTGCGCAGCCGCCGCTGGACTTCCTGCATGGAAATCAGCTCGAAATTTTTCCGCAGCCACGTGACCTGCTCGATGAACGTGCGATCCGGCATCGTCCACTCGGTGGCCCCGTCGTCTGCGATGCGGTGGTAGAACAGCGAGATGATCGGTGTCTGCTGCCGGGCTGCCAAGATGCGCTTAATCCACCACCGCCGCGGCAATGTGGCGTGGTAGTAGGCGTACAGGAGCAGGTATTTCCAAAGCGGCATAAGAACTTAGTACTTAGAGCTTAGAACTTAGTATTTAGAGCTTAGACTTCTGCTAAGACCTAAGCACTAAGTCCTAAGACCTTTCGTTCATTTCGTCGTTTCCATCACCCAGCGTTTCACGCCGCGGCCGGCTAGCCAGATATTGTTGCGGAACCGCGAGAGCGTGCGGTCCGGCACTACACGGAGCGCCAATTGCCGCCGGGGCTCGGCGCGGAAATGGGGCTTGTAGGGCTCGTCGCCGCGGAGGAAGTCGACCGCCCGGCCGCCCTGCTCGATCGCTCGCTTGATCGTCGCGGCGGTGATCAAATGGCCCGGCTCTTCGTCCAACCGTTCCGTGTCGATACCCGCCTGGTAAACGTACGTGATCCCCTGGCTGAGCACTTGATACTCAACCGCGGCCGTGCGTCCATCAAGTTCCAGCAGTTGAAATTGCAGTTGTCCCGCGAGCAGCAGTTGCCGGGCAACGTCGCGATGAAACGCCCCGAACTTTTCCGAGGCGAAGCAGCCCGGCTCGCCGAGCATCTGCCGCCGCTTCTGGTGCAAATCGACGAGCGTGTCCCACGCCGGGCCGAGTTGCTCGCAGTTCTCGACGGTCCGCATCACCGCGCGGCCGGTGGCAAATAAATCGCGGTCGGCGCGGCGAAGCTTTTTGCGATGGCCCTTGGAAACCATGCCGAGAAAGTCTTCCCACGAGTTTGGCAGCGCGAGCCGCCACGTTTGCACGGGCGAGTTCTCATGTTGCGAACAGCCGCGCTCGCCGAGTTGCCGCAACAGGCGGCCTACCGTCGCGTCCTCGCCATCGACGCCGTCGATTTCCAGGAGGTCCCAACAATGCTCCTTGCCCTGTGCGCATTGCGGGCCGGTCAGGTAGGCGGCGATGGCTTCGGTCACGCGGTCAGCGTCCTCGGGCATCGCGAGCAGGCCGGCATAATCGGAACAGATCTCGCCGCTGCCCAGCCAACGCACGACCCATCCCTTGGCCGACAAGCGCTCGACGCGCCACGGTGCGATGCCCACCAGCCGCCCGGAAGTGTCCACCGCGCCCAGCACCATCAGCCGGTTGTTCGGGTCGTCCGGCGAGGTGGCGCCGTAATGCCGCCACCAACTCGAAAGCCAGGCCCAGGAGCGAAATGGGACGCCGCCGGAAAGGCGGTCCCACGATTCAGCGTGCGGGACAATCTCGTCCCAGCGGGAGTAAGCTATGGTTTGCATACCTAAATCTCTGTCATGGGGCGGAATAAGCAAGTCATTTTCCGCGATTTGAGGAAACGAGTCGCCGGCGGGCGGCGGGTTGGAAAAGTTATGCGCGATGTTGACTTTTGGCAACGTGGAATGATCGTTTGACCGCGGAACTGGCCGCTCGGAGCAACCGGCATCGGTTTTGCACGAACTTTGGAGTGTGAGGGCTTGCCGTCGCTTTTCAAAGCGGCAGGCTCTCGGGACGAACGCTCCCTAAAGGCCATACTAAGAGGCTCCATCAGTACCGATCAAATTGCACGACTAACGCTGCCCCGGGATCGGTTTTGTTAGAGACTCTAAAACGCCCGCAGACATTGCGAAAAGCGGCGGCGAGCCGTCGCACTCCAAAGAGACAGCTATGAACACATCGCCTAACTCGATTTCCGCGCCCGTGAACTCGGCCGTTTGCTGGTCGTCTATTGGCGGCGCTGGCTGGTCACCGCGCTCGTGATCACGGCCGCCGCGGCCGTCTACGCGGTTCTCTCGCCCAAGTCATGGCAATCGTCGCAGGCGATGATCGTCCGCAATGAGGCCGTCGGCGGTGATGCGGACTCCGTTCGCTTCCACGGGCAGGATGAACTCAAGAACATCCAGGAGACGATCGTCGAGCTCTCCAAAAGCCGCAAGGTCATACATGCCGCGCTGGCCGATGTTGGGCCGCCGGCCGGCCGCCGACAGGCGGCTGCCTGGCCCAGCGATGCCGATGTCGAGGATCTGCAAAAGAACGTCAAAATCGCTCCGCCCAAGGGCGTGGAGCTTGGCACCTCCGAGGTCTTTTACCTTGAAGTCCGCGACAAAGACCGCCAGCGCGCGGCCGACCTGAGCACCGCCATCAGCCGGCAGTTGCAGCGCGATTTGCAGGACATCCGCGACGCCAAGGCCCGCAGCATGATCGAGGAACTCCAGAAGGCTGTGCAAGTGGCTAAGAGCGATCTCATGGCCGCCACCGCGCGGCTGACGGCCTTGGAGACGGAGGTCGGCAGCGACTTGTCCGAGTTGCGGTCGCTCTTGGATTCAAACTCCAGCGACACGGCGCTCCGCCGCATGGTTTCCGAAGTCGAGAACGAACTCCGCCAGTTCCGCGCGGCGGTGGAAGCCAATCGCCAACTTCGCGACTTGCTCATCGCGGCCCAAGCCGACCCCGCGCGCCTCATGGCGGCGCCGACACGTTTGCTGGAATCGCAGCCAGCTTTGCGGCGGCTGAAGGACGGGCTGGTCGACGCGCAACTTCGCACTGCGGCGCTCCAAGGCCGCATGTCCGCCGAACATCCCGAGGTGATAGCCGCCCGCGAAGCGGAGGCCCAAGTGGCCGAGCGGTTGCACACTGAGATCGCCACGGCCATTCTGGGCGTGGACGCCGAACAGGCCGTCGCCACAGGCCGCGTGCAGTCCCTAGAACAGCAGCGCGATCGGGCCGCCGCGCGGTTGAAGCGGCTCGCCGGTTTGCGTGCCACCTACACGAACCTTTTGAGCGAGTCGAGCAGCCGCGCGAAGCTCCTGGAACGGGCCGAGCAGGGCCTCAACAACGCTCGGTCCACGCTCGCAGGCGCTAAGGCATCAAGCCTTATCAGCGCGGTGGACGATCCCGACACCGGAACGCACCCCCTTAGCCCGAGCCGATTGCTAGTCATCCTTTGCGGCCTGCTCGGCGGCCTGCTGACCGGCCTGGGCGTGGTGTTTCTGACCGCGCCGGCCGCGTCTGCGGAGCAAATCCCCGAGGCATCAGCCATTCAGCGCCCGGCCGTCACGATGCCCGTTCCTTACCGCGCTCCTAAGCCGACTGCGCCGGTGCGCGTGGCCGCGTCTGAGCAGCGAAGCGTGACGGTCGCCGCACAGGACAGTCTCAATTGCGCTCAGGCACTGAGAATCCTAAGCCAGCGCGGCCGCTTGAGCGGTACGTCTGCGTAGGGCTCTTCGTTGACATCTTTCGGATGCCTGTTGCTCGATTATGGCTGCCTGCCATAATTGATCATTAGAGTCTGGCTCTGACCGTGCAGTTGGCAAAGCAGTTGCACCGTCGCCTCGGCTGCACACCCGCGGATGACGGTTATATCGAAGAGGCTACGGCGGTTGTATACTAGATTCATGTGGCACCGCGCAACATTCCTGTCGACGCCCTTCCGCGCCGCCGCCCTTCAGCAATGCCTTACGAAGGGACGGCAATGAGGCTGGAGAAATGAAGCATGAGACCGTACTGCCTGTTGCTGAAGATCAGTTGTATCGTAATGTGCTTCGGCGCGGAGCAGGTACCTGTCTCCACGACTTTTGCGGAAGACCTGACGTGTCGCGGGAAAGCGCTTTCTGAATGGGCAGTACTGGCAAAAGATGAGAACCCCAAGATAAGAATCGACGCCGCAAAAGCCCTGCAATACATGGGTCCGAAAGCAGTCCCGACCCTCGCCAAACTTGTAGGGGGCAAGGACGCGCATGTTTGCGATACCGCCACGTGGTCGATGGGGCATATCGGTCCCGATGCCATCCCGGGCCTCGCTGAATTACTGCGGGGCAATGACACGAAGGCTCGCTTTGCCGCCGCCTGGGCTCTGGGAGAAATCGGTCCGGCAGCGGTCCCAGTGCTCACCGAATCGTTTAAGGACAAGGATGCGGACGTTCGCTACGATGCTGTGGGCGCGATGTGGCAGATACGTCCTATCGCAAAACCGGTCATCCTCGCCATTACCGAATTACTGCGCGACAAAGACGCAAATGTTCGTGAGTGTGCCGCCACGGCATTGCAGCAAATTGGTCCCGCCGCGAAAACCGCCATCCCGGCCCTCACTGAATTAGTGCGGGCCAAGAACACTCGTGGCGCAGCCATATCGGCACTCGGCGCAATGGGACCGGCAGCCATCCCGGCGCTCGCTGAATTGTTGCAGGACAAAGATGCAGACGTTCGTCGGGATGCCGTATGGGCCTTGGGAGCAATCGGTCCGGACGCGAAGACGACCCTTTCTGCCCTCTCCCAATTGACGCGAGACAAGAACTCGCGGGTTCGCTGCGAACTTGCTGAGTCGCTTGGGCGAATCGACCCGGAGGGCGAAATGGTTATCCCCGCCCTCACTGAATTGTTCCACGACGAAGAAGTTTGTTATGCAGCCGCTTCAGCGCTAGCGGAGATCGGTCTGAAAGCTCTCCCGGTCCTCACGGAATCGCTGAAAGACAAAGACGCATCCGTTCGCTTGACAGTCGCCAATTCCTTAGCGGAAGATAGTGCCGACGTGAAAGCTGTCGTACCCGTCCTCACTGAATTGCTCCGCGACAAGGACGCGGAGGTTCGCAAGTCGGCCGCCTCGGCGCTTGGGCAAATCGGATCCGATGCAAAGGCGGCAATTCCGGCGCTTGCAGAATTGCTCCGAGACAAAGACGTTTGCCGTGACGCCGCCGAGGCATTGGGACAAATGGGTCTCGAGGCGAGGTCGGCCGTTCCGGTCCTCATCCAATTGCTTCGGAACAAGGAACCAGACGTTCGCAGTAGCGCCGCGGGGGCTCTTGGTAAAATCGGTTTGGAAGCGAAGGCAGCTATTCCAACGCTTATCCAGTTGCTCAAGGACAAAGATGCGGATGTTCGCCGCGCAGCCGCCGAGGCCCTGGCAGAGGTCGGTCCCGAAGCAAAAATGGCCGTACCCCTTCTCGCTGAATTGCTCCGGGACAAGGATTGGCAAGTTCAATCAGCTGCCACCTTGGCCTTGGGGACAATCGGCCCGGCAGCCGTTCCTGCTCTCGGCCAGTCGCTCGAGGACAAAGACGTAGGCGTTCGCCGGGCTGCTGCCGAAGCCCTGGGACAGATTGGCCCCGAGGCAGAGACAACCATTCCGGCGCTTACGAAACTGCTCCGAGACACGGATGGAGGCCTTCGGCGGGTAGCTGTCTCGGCACTGAGATCCATGGGACCAGAAGCGAGAACAGCCGTCCCGGTCCTCAACGCTTCGCTCAAGGACGAGGACCCACAGATTCGCCTGGATGCTGCCTCGACTCTGGCGCGGGTCGGCCCCGAGGCGAAGGCGGCCACTGCTTCTCTAGCCGATTTGCTTCTGGATTATGACGAAGGTATTCGCGAGGCAGCCGCAGAGGCCCTGGTGAAAATCGGTCCTGCGGGCATCTCAATTCTCATCGCAGCACTCAAGCACAAAGATGCGGATGTTCGCTTGAGTTCCGCCTTGGCCTTAGGGCGTGCCGGGGCTGTGGCAAACGCAACGGTCCCCGTCCTCACGGAGTTTCTCGGCAACAAGGACAGGTCCGTTCGCTGGTCTGCCGTTTACACTCTTGGCAATTTTGGTCCCAACGCGCGATCCGCTATTCCTGCTATCACCGAATTGCTCAAGGACGAGTACGCAGACGTTCGCGCCCGTGCCGCCGAGGCTCTAGGCAACATAGGATCGCAGTCGCAACAAGCCATTCCGGTCCTCACTGAGATGCTACAGGATGCCGATCCGTGGGTGCGCGAAGCGACAGCCACGGCATTGGAGAAAATCCGGAAGGGAAAGGAGCGGTGATAGTCCGCTTGGACGGTCACAGGCAAATGACCGCCCCTCTTGCCCCGCCTGCGAAGGAAGCACACAATTCTCGGTACGCCTGCCCACGTGCGGCCGGCGTCGTGCGCTGGTCCGTCAAGCGGCAGGAATGTTCGCATGTTCCGGCTCCTTGAGCGGACTTGTACAAACGGAGGCAAGGAAATGGCCAAATACATTGAAAAACCGATCGTCATCGAAGCCGCCGGCTTCCCGCCCAAAACCATCGAAGAATACGTCGGACGTGTGAATTCGGGCACTTCAGCGGTAAGCATCGCCCGGATGAAAAGCCCGTCGGGCTGGACCGAACCGGGGCAGACGCCTGAGTTTGACGAGTATACCGTGGTGCTGCGGGGAAGCCTGCGCGTGCAATTGAAAAACGCCGCCTTCGACGTTGCCGCTGGGCAAGCGATCCTTGTCCGCGGCGGCGAGTGGGTTCAATACAGCAGCCCGGCGGCGGAGGGCGCCGAGTACATCGCCGTTTGTATTCCGGCCTTTTCGCCGGAGACCGTGCATCGCGAGTGATGCAAGGGAATCGGCCGCGCGTTTACGTCCCACATTCGCAATCCCAAGCCGGCGTCGAACACAGCGGTTGCATCGACAGCGAAAGTCGGCAAGAGCACGGACTTGGCCGTCGTTCCGCGCGGATATTCACCCTGCACCCAATAGGCGGCCCCGTCGAGGACCAGCACATGAATCGTCTCGGCCTTGGGATCGACAATCCAGTATTCCGCGATGCCCGCCGGGCGTACTACCGGCGCTTTGTTACCAGTGCAACAAGTTCGGCGATCGAATCAAACGATATCGGCTCCCGAAGCCCGGACTTGACGCCGGGCGTACGGCAAGAAAGAATGAACGGACGAGAAGAGGCCCTGGCGGAGTCCGCGGATGGAATTTGAATGGGACGACGACAAGGCGGCGTCGAACGAGCAGAAGCGCGGTGTGTCGTTCACAGAGGCGGAGACTATTTTTGGCGACCCGCTGGCACTGACCGGCTACGACCCGGATCACTCGGATGACGAGGATCGATATATCACGATGGGGACTTCCCTTGACGGGCGGCTGCTCGTGATCTCGCACACCGACCGAGAGAATCGAGTGCGGATCATCAGCGCACGCGTGGCGAGTCGCCGAGAACGGAGGGATTACGAAGATGGCCATTTCCCCTGAAGGAATGAAGCCGCCCGACGACGAAATGCGCGCCGAGTATGACTTCCGCGCGATGCGCGGCGTCGTGCGCGGCAAGTACGCGGCGGAATACCGCGAACGCCTGCGGATTGTGCGGCTCGCAAAGGACGTAGGCGCGGCTTTCGCGGACGAGGCGGCCGTGAACGAGGCGCTGCGCGAGTACTTGCGTAACCGGCCCGCCGCCGAAACACCGGCCTGACAACCCGGCAGGCGGTCGACGACAAGGGGTCGCTGCTCTTTGCTCAAACCGTCGGCAAACGAATCAGACGTGCTCTCGCTGTTGAAGCTGACCGTGCCGCCGCCGATGTTCGGCGCCAGCATTGTCTGCGCAACGCCTCCATCGCGTTGACCGCCGTGGAGCGCAAGATTGTTGGCTAGAAGTCCCGCCTACCCGTCCTAATTTCCGAATTCACAGTTGCCGCGCGGCAGCCGAGAATTCGGTTCAGGACGGTCCGGGAGTTCCGAGCGGTTTACAGAAGTGCCAGAATGCCGGCGAGGCGATCAAAGCACGAAGCGTCCCGCGGGCAGTTCTTTATGCTGTGGAACGGAGAGATTGACCCGCGCGTCGGGCTTCGTCAGAACGAGATGGCTGCCCACCTGTCCGACCGGCTGCCAGCCGGCTTTTACGAAGGCGTTCGCGGACTCCTTGCCTGAGATATTGCCCAATCTGGCCATTTAGTTAGACCGCGACTAAGACGGGCGGATGCTTGATATTCTTAAGAGCTTTTTGGTCTTCCGCCCACAACCAAGCGACGATCGCTTCCTTGACGTTCTCAAGGGCCTCTTTTTCGTCTTTGCCCTGCGAGACGCAACCAGGCAGGGCCGGACATTCGGCCACGACCCATCCGTCTTCCGCGTGTTCGAGCGTCACGTGAAATATCATTTCTTCTGACTTATTAGTGCGGACATGGTCGCCGGACGTTCCCAGTATACATGTTACACTGTACCGGCCGCAGCTACAAGAGCGGCAGAAAGCATGACGAAAGGCCGCTCACTCGTTCACATAGGTTTCCAAGAACCGCGCCAGCCGATGAAAATCGCTGCCGGGCTCGATATAGCGGACGACCGTCACGAGCGTGGCCGGATCGACGAGCTGGTCGAAGCGGACGTAGTTGAGTTCGAGCTGGCCGCGGACCGAGACCATCACGCCGTCCAGCCGCTTTTCGACCAGCGCCCGATAGGCGCCGACGCCGAGTTGGCTGCCGAGCATGACGTCGAAGGCGTGCGGCCGCGAGCAGCGGCTTTCGTAGCCGAGCTGCAGCCGGGTGACCTTTCGCTTGCGGCCGGTCTGCTTGGCGTATTCCGCGGCCACCAGCTTGGCGAAGAGCGGGCCGAGGTTGACGCTGCGCGATGGCGATGTGGCCGTGGTCGTCGCGAGGGATGCCTTCGAGGTGCTGCTGCGGCAGCAATTCGGCGAGCCCCTCGGCCAGCACGATCACGCCGAACTCCTTGCCTTCGGCCTCTTCGCGGACGCGCATCGTGGCCGCGATTCGCTTGACGACCTCGTTGAAGTCCATCACGCGGCGGATTTCCTTGCGGCCGGTCTTGGGATTGACGGTTTCCTCGCTGGTTTCGTACTTGCCCGTGATGTCCTCGACGCTGATCACCAGGCTCGCCTCGCCGGCGATGGCCGTGCCGTAGGCCAGCCAGCCGGCGCTGCGGCCCATGGTCTCGGCGAGGAAATAGGACCGCGTCGCCTCGGCGTCGGCCAGCAGGTTGCGGATCTCGGTGGCGAGCGTCTCGACCGCCGTGAAGTAGCCGAAGGTGAAGTCGATGCCCATGTAGTCGTTGTCGATCGTCTTGGGCAGGTGGACGATCGGGATGTGGCGGCTGCCCGGCGGCAACGTCTCCTGGAACAGCTTGAACTTGTTGGCCGTCTTGAGCGTGTCGTCGCCGCCGATCGAGATCAGGGCGTCGACGCCCAGCGAGCAGAGCGCGTCGTAGACCGTTTGCAGCGGCGCGGTCCGCTCGGGATCGCGGAGGTGGGCCGGGTGCGGAAACCTGCTTGCCGGGATTGGCCCGAGCGGTGCCGATCAGGATGCCCTGGCTGTTGCGGGTCCGCTTCAGCGTCGCATGCGTGATGCGGATGTAGTCGCTTGCCCTCGACCAGCGGCTTGTCGGCGGCGTACTCCACGAGGTGCGAGTAGCCGTGCAGGATGCCGACGACTTCGATATTGTTGCGGAGGAACGAGACGGCGGCGGTCGAGATCACGGCATTGGCGGCCGGCGCGGGGCCGCCGGCGAACAGGATCGCCACGCGGCGAATGCTCGATTCCAACAACGGCGGGCGGGACAGGGTACTGGTCATGGAAGGCTTTCTTGTAGGGTGTGGTCGAGCGCAGCGAAGACGCCACCGGATGTCGTTTCGTTCGATTGGTGGGTCTCGGCTGCGTCTGACCCGACCCTACTGAACTATGTCTTCCAGGTTCGTTCGATGAAGGTCGTGTCGACGCTGTGCTCGATAAAGGCCGCGTGGTTGAGAATCGTCTCCTGCAACGGAACGGTGGTCTTGATGCCCTCGATGCGCAATTCGCTCAGCGCCCGCTGCATGCAGGCGATCGCCTCGCGTCGCGCGTCGGCTGATGGACGATCAGCTTGCCGATCATCGAGTCGTAATACGGCGAAACGATGTAGCCCGCGTGGGCGTGCGAATCGAAGCGCACGCCGAACCCGCCCGGCGGAATGAATCTGCGTCGATCACTGCCCGGCGTAGGGCTGAAAGTCTTTGTCCGGGTCTTCGGCGTTGATGCGGCATTCGATCGCACAGCCATGATGCTTGACATGTCTTCCTGCGTGAACGGCAGCGGCTCGCCCGCGCGACGCGGATTTGCGCCTTGATCAGGTCGATGCCCGTCACCATCTCGGTCACCGGATGCTCGACCTGGATGCGGGCGTTGACCTCGATGAAGTAGAAGTTGCCCTGCTTGTCGACGATGAACTCGACCGTGCCGGCGTTGGTGTAGTTGGCCAGCTTCGACCAGCCGCACGGCCGCCTCGCACATCGCCTTGCGCAGTCTCGCCGGGCAGGTTCGGGGCCGGGCTCTCCTCGATCAGCTTCTGATGGCGGCGCTGCATCGTGCAGTCGCGCTCCCAGAGGTGCACCGCGTTGCCGTGCTGATCGGCGATCATCTGCACCTCGACGTGCCGCGGATGCTCGACGTATTTTTCCAGGTAGATCGCCGGCGTTGCCGAAGGCCGCCTCCGCCTCGGCCTGGGCTTGCTGCAAGGCCGACTTCAGCGCCAGGTCGTTCAGCGGCCACGCGCATGCCGCGCCCGCCGCCGCCGGCCGAGGCCTTGATCAGCACCGGAAAGCCGATCTGCTGCGCCAATTGCAGCGCCTGGCCTTCGCTCTCGATCAGCCCGTCGCTGCCGGGCACGGTGGGCACCTTGGCCTTGCGGGCCATCGCGCGGGCAGAGTTCTTGTCGCCCAGCATGGCCATCGCCTCGGTGCGTGGGCCGATGAAAGTCGATGTTGCAACTGCGGCAGACTTCGGCGAAATGCGCGTTCTCGGCGAGAAAGCCGTAGCCGGGATGGATCGCCTGCACGTTGCCGATCTCGGCGGCGCTGATGATGCGATCGATCTTCAGGTAGCTGTCGGCGGCTTTGGGCGGCCCGATGCAAAAGGCCTCGTCGGCCAGTTCGCAGATAGGCCGCGCCGCGGTCGGCCTCGCTGAAGATGGCCACCGTTTCGATGCCCATCTCGCGGCAGGCGCGAATGATCCGCAGGGCGATCTCGCCTCGATTGGCAACGAGAATGCGTTTGAACATCAGCCCCGCGTGTCCACTTTGAACAGAGGTTGACCAAACTCGACCGGCTGCCCGTTCTCCACGAGCACGGCCTGGATCTTGCCCGACACTTCGGCCTGGATCTGGTTGAAGACCTTCATCGCCTCGACGATGCAGACGGTCGTTTCCGGGCCGACGTGATCGCCCACCTTGACGAAGGGAGGCGTTTCGGGATTGGCCGACAAGTAGAAAGTGCCGACGATCGGGACTGGTGATTACTGCGACATGCGATTCGTCCGCCTTCGTGGCTTCAGCCGGCGCCGCGGCAGGCGCGGGCGCCGCGGCGGCACGTGGGGCCGCCATCGTCACGATCGGCTCGTTCGCGCCGCGGCGCAGCCGAATGCGCACGTTGCCCTCGCGGATGTCGATCTCGCTGAGGTCGTGCTCTTTCATCAATTCGACGAAACGGCGGATTCGCCGCAGGTCGAATACGTCTTGATTGGGCGTTGAACCGGACATGCCAGGGTTGTTCATGATTATTGATCGTGGGGCAGATTGCTAATCTGCCGACAGGAGGCAGGTTTGGCAACCTGCCCCACATTAGACCACCATTTCCTCAAGCCGTTTGGGAGCACTCGTCAACACTTCATGACCATTGCGCGTTACGAGCACGTCGTCCTCGATGCGAATTCCGCCCCAACCCGGCAGATATACGCCCGGTTCAACCGTCACGACCATCCCCGCCCGAAGCTGCGCGGTGTTCTTGCCGGTCATCTTCGGCGCCTCGTGGATTTCGAGGCCGAAGCCGTGTCCCGTGCCATGATTAAAGCGGCGGCCAAGACCTGCCGCCGCAATTACGCCGCGGGCGGCGCCGTCCACCACCGTCGTTTCCACGCCGGGCCGAATGGCCGCGATGGCCCGCGCCTGAGCGCTCGACACAACTTCATACACGCGGCGGAGTTTGGTCGAAATTTTACCGCTCACCAGCACTCTCGTCAAGTCGCTCTTGTAGAGCTTCCATTGGGCGCCCCAGTCGATCAAAACGTGGTCGCTCTCGCCGACGCAAGCGCCGCTCACGCCTGCGTGCGGCAGCGCCGCGCGGGCCGGAGGCCACAATCGTCGGAAAGGCCGGCCCGTCGCCTCCCAGCGCTCGAATCTCGCGCTCCAAAGCGTCGCCAACCTGCGCCTCGGTCTGCTCCGGGCGGAGGCCCGCGCGAATCGCGGCGAACGAGGCTTCGGCAATGCGAATCGCCTCGCGGATCAGCGTCAGTTCGTCCTTGTCCTTGCATTGCCGAAGAGACTCGACCACGCCCGTCGAGTGGCCGAACTCCAACTTGGGCAACTTCTCCGAAATGAGGTCGCGGGTCGCCACGCTCATCGATTCGGCCTCAATCGCCAGCCGCGCGATTTTTGCCGCGCGGAGGATTTTGATCGTCTGCTCGTGAATGAGCACGCCCGGCCGGCGGATATCCATTTCCAACCCCGGACATTCCTTGGCGATCTGCGTGTCATAGCGTCCGTCGCTGATCAGAAGTTCCTTAGCGTGCGAGAGCAACAGATAGCTCGAATCGCCTGTAAAGCCGGTCAAATAGGTGACATTCGGCTCACTGCTGACGAGCAGGGCCTCCGCGCCACTTTTTTTCAATAGTTTTCGCAGTTTTTCGCGCCGGCCGGCAAAATCCATGGTCTGCTCGCTGGAGTCCATCAATATTGGAACAGGTTCGGCGCCGTTGCGAAAGGGGGTGAATTGCCGATCCGGACTGACTATGATGACAGTATGAACGCCCAAATTTTTCAACAACTAGCCGATCGTCTTATCGCTGGCGACCTCGCTCCGGCCGATTTCGCTGCGGCGGTTCAGCGATCGGGCATTGCCGATGTCGGCGTCGCCCAAATCGATCTCGACCGCCGCCGACGCTGCGGCTTTCCCGAGGTGATCTACTCCGAGGGCAAGACGGTCGAAGCCATCGCCCGCATTATCGAGGCCCAGCTTGCCGAGGGAATCGACGTATTGGCGACGCGAATGTCCGCCGAGCAGGCGGCTGCCTTGCTCACAAAACACCCCGCGGCGGCTTACAACCCGATCGGCCGCACGTTTTGCATCTCGCGGCCGCATGGGACGGATAAGGCGGCCGGCCGCGTGACGATCGTAACGGCCGGCACGAGCGACTTGCCAGTCGCCGAGGAAGCCCGTGAGACAGCCCTATGGACCGGAGCAAGTGTAAACTATGTGCAAGACGTCGGCGTGGCGGGGCCGCATCGGCTGGCCGCCAATCTCCATTTGTTGACCGGCGCCGACGCGATCGTCGTCGTGGCGGGCATGGAAGGCGCGTTGCCGAGCGTGGTGGGAGGGCACGTCGCCTGCCCGGTGATCGCCGTGCCCACGAGCGTCGGCTACGGCGCGGCCTTCGGCGGGCTGGCCGCGCTCTTGGGAATGCTCAATAGCTGCGCCTCCAATGTCACGGTCGTGAACATCGATGCGGGGTTCAAAGGCGGTTACGTTGCCGGGCTGATTGCCCGGAATGCGGCGATTGCCAGAAGGACTCATTTGAAGGAAACCAGTAGACCATGAAATATCTTGTCATCCTGCTTTCGCTGACCTCCACCGCCGCCTTCGCCAACGACCTCATGTATCCGCCCGCGCCGGCGGCGGAGAAGACCATCAAGATCGACGGCCAAGGGTTCATCATCAACGGAAAGCGAACCTACGTTGCCTCCGGCAGCATCCACTACGCCCGCGTGCCGCACGAGCTGTGGCGCGACCGCTTGCTGCGGCTGAAACGGGCCGGCTTCAACTGTGTCGAGACCTATGCCTTCTGGAACTTCCACGAGCCGCGCGAGAACGAATGGAATTTTGCGGGCGACCACGATTTCGGCGCGTTCCTCGATACGGCGAAGGAACTCGGCCTCTATGCGATCGTCCGCGCGGGCCCGTACGTATGCGCCGAATGGGACTCGGGCGGGTATCCCTTCTGGCTCAAGTTCAAGCCGCCGATGCGGGTCCGCACGGCCGATCCCGAGTATCTCAAGTGGAACGACCACTGGTATGACAAGATCCTGCCGATCGTCGCCGCCCGGCAGATTCACAAGGGCGGCAACGTGATCATGGTGCAGCTTGAGAATGAGCATCCGAACGGCTGGGGCACTGTCAACGGCGATCCGTATTTCGACCACTTGCGGAAGAAGGCCGTCGAGCTCGGCATCGAAGTGCCGTATTTCTTCAGCGGGCTGAACCACGGCAACGGCCCCTGGCCGCGGAGCGTGGAGGGCCGCACGACACCCTGGTTCAGCACCGAGTTCTGGCCCGGCTGGTTCGACCTCTACGGCGACCTGGTCAACAAGCGTTTCAAAGAAGTCGAGCGCGACAACTGGCGAATCCTGGCCCACGGCGGCGCGGGCCACAATTTCTATATGCTGCACGGCGGCTCGAACTTCGAGACGTGGAACGACGACAGCGGCGCGGCCAGCTACGACTACGGCGCGGCGATCGGGCAATGCGGGGATTTAAGGCCGATTTATTATCGGATGAAGAGGGCGAACCTGCTGGCCCAGCTTTTGCCCGAAATGCGCGCTGCCGGCGCGAAGATCGAGTTTGATGGCAACAGCGCGAAGTCGTTTGCCAACGCCCCGATTGCGGAGGGCGTGAAACTCGTCTCCTGCTCAGCGCGAATCCTCGGCGCTGCCACGAAGGGCAAGACGACGACGCTCGTAGTTTACGGCCCGACGGGCGAATCTGGCAAGGTCGATTTTGGCGATAAGCAAGTAGCAGTGACATTCCCCGAGAACGGCCCGCAGGAGCAAGAGATTGCGACTGGCGAACACAAGGTTCGCATAGTGGCGGCGAACACGGCGCTGGCCGATCGGACGTGGATTGCTGATGACTTCGTGGTTTGTGGTCCGGCCTTCGTCGGTGACGTGAAGGCGAGCAATGGGGAAGTTTCCTCCTTGACGATCGAGCGTCCCTATGGACAGGCGTCGTGCGGCAAGGTCATCGTCTACGGCGAGAAGGTGCAGCAGTTGGCCGTCAATGCCGGCGCGTCGCTTGACATCGCTCCCGCTCCGAAACTTGCCAACTTGCAGATTCGGTATTCGCCGGAAGCCGCGACGGACTTCGACGACTCCTCCTGGAAATCGTCAAACCACCCGCAGCAAATGGGCGCTGACGGTGACACCAGCGCCTTTGCGTGGTATCGCGCCACAGTCGATCTAAAAGCCGCCGCGCAAGGCACACTTCGCTTTAAAGACAAGGCAGACAATATCGTTGTGTTCGTCAATGGGATTCCGTTCGACGGCAATTCGCAGTTTGTCAAGGGCGAGAACCAGATCGCCGTGCTTGCGTCACATCGCGGACGGCAGAAGGCATTCAGCTATCTCGGCACGCTCAACGATTATTGCCGCAAGGGACTGTTCGGCACAGTGCAGCTTGAGATCGGCGGCCAGAAGATCGACGTTGTTGGCTGGAAGATGCGCGGCGGCGCGGGTGCCGTCGACGGTGACTGGCTGGCGCTCCGCAAATCAAACAACGATGCCGTCGAGAGGGCTCTTCTTTCGTTTTGGGACCCATGCCCTATCTTCTATCGAGTCACGTTCCATGACAAGCCGGACTCAGGCGCCATTCTTCGCCTCGTCACGAAGTCGCTATCCCGCGGCACGGCGTGGCTGAACGGTCACAACCTGGGACGCTACCCGGAAAGAATCAAGGCACCGGGCATGTATCTGCCCGAGTGTTGGCTCAAGGACGGCGACAACGTGCTGGTGATCTTCGACGAGACGGGCGTATTGCAGCCCGACGCGAAGCTTGAAATCGAAAAGGCGGCCAGCCGCGAGGTAATTACGGTTTCCGAGCCGTGCGACGCATCCGTGCCGCTCGTCGTTCCCAAGGAGGAGCCGCAACCGGCGAAACTGAACTTCGCCACGCCGGACAACATCGCCTTCAAAAAGCCTGCTGCCGCGTCATCGAGCGAGAATGGCAATCCGCCCGAGGCGGCCAACGACGGCGACGCGGACACCCGCTGGTGCGCCGGCGGCGGCGGTACGCCGCAGTGGTGGCGGGTCGATCTGGGCAAGTCCTGCAACCTCACCGGCTGCGAGATCCTCTGGGAGAACGAGGCACGATACCGGTACGTCGTCGAGGGTTCACCCGACCTGAAGACTTGGTCCGTCCTCAGCGACCAACGGCAGACCCGCGGCACGTCGCAACTCCAAAAGCTCGCCTTCCATGCAACGGGCGTGCACTACGTCCGCATTACCATCACCGGCCTGCCCCGCCAGCCGACCACCTGGGCCAGCATTTGCGAGGTGAAGGTAACCGCGGAGGACAAGTAGGCCGGAACAAGCTTGCGCAGTTCCGGCAATGCCCGGATTGTCAACAAATTGCCGGAACCGCGCTGCGCTTGTTCCGGCCTACAGATTACCCTTTGAAGTAAAGGTTACAGCAGCTTCGCCTTGAGCGTCATCGGCGTAGCCGATAGCGCCTTCGAGACCGGGCAGCCGGCCTTCGTTTCTTCGGCGAACTTTTGGAAGGCCGCGTCGTCGAGGCCCGGCACCGAGGCTTCGGTCTCCAACTCGATGAGCGTGATGGCGAAGCCGGCGCCTTGCTGCTCCAAATGCACTTTGGCCGCGGTGCTCACGTTTGTCGGCACGTGCCCCGCGGACGAGAGCCCGTGGGCCAGCGCCATCGAGAAGCAGGCGGCATGGGCGACGGCGATCAGTTCCTCGGGATTGGTCTCCGCGCCGTCGCCGAAGCGCGAGCGGAACGAATAGGGCCCCTTATATGCACCGCTTCCCGTTGCCAGTTGTCCCTTTCCTTGCTTGAGGTCCCCTTGCCACTGGGCGGTCGAAGTTCGCACGATCATGACGGTCTCCTTATATTTGGGTTTGAAAGTCCCCAATTATAGTCGGCCGTTCGATGTCCGGCTAGCGTGGAGTGCCGCGACTCTTGAACGTGCGCTGGACTCCCTCTGATTGCGCGTTACAAATCTTTCCCCTTTCTTAAATGAACGGCCGCCAGCATGAAGAAAACGGCAGATATCAAGAGGATCGGCGCCGGCTCTGGCACGGGCATCGCGAGTGAATCCGTCGTGCCGTTGCCGGCCGCGTTTGGAACCGCTGGGGCAAGCGAAGCACTGTTGCCAACTGTCAAATCCGTGCCCGTCGCGAGCGAGTAGCTATGCATCACGACTAAGACTCCGCCCGTAACTGTCGTGCCGCCGGTATAAGTATTGGTGCCCGTCAAAAACAATTTGCCGCCGCCCATCACCATGAGAGATGCTTGGCTGGCGCCATCTTGCAAACTGCCGCCGAATGTCGTCGTGCCGGTCTGACTGGTCGTCAATATGGACGACGCGCCAGAGCTATCGGTGATCGTGCCCGCCGCGCCGCTCAAACCGGCCACGCTTACGTCGTAACCCGACAGATCGAGCGTGCCGCCGGTCGCGACTAGTGCGCCGCCGCCTAGCGCGGCGGGGTCTCCGAGTTGCAACGAGCCGCTGCTGATCCGCGTCCCGCCGAGGTAACCGTTCGAAGTTGCCAGGATCAACGTGCCGTTGCCAGTGTCGGCAAGCGTCAATCCGCCGGGGCCGCTCAGCGGACCGTTCAATACCAGCATAAAGCTGTTCGTATTGATAGTGCCGCGGCTGCCGCTCGTGGTCAGCGCGATGGGCACGCTCGTGGCCCACGAGCCGCCTGCCTGGAGAGTACCGCCGCCGAAATTGAATGCGAAGCTGCCGGAACCGCTTGCCAGCGGCTTGGCCAGGAGGAGAACACCGCCGTTAAGGTTGTAGGTGCCCGCGCTGGCCGTGTCGCCGGCGAGAAGGATGCCGCCGCTCGGCGCGTTAGTCCCTCCGCTTTGCGTGAACGTGCCGCTGCCCGAATAGCCGATGTATTCCACCGGCCCGCAGATGTATCCGCTGCCGCTCAGGTTGTACGTCCCGACCGACGCCGTGCCAAATCCAAGCACGAGCGGATTGGCAAGAACCAAGGATCCGCCGGAATGAACAAACGCGCCGCTGCCCAACCCACCGACATTCACTTCAACCCCGGAAATCAAGCCGCCGATCAAGTTATAGGCGCCGACCGAGCCGGCACCGCTGCCGATTTCCATGAGGGCGATCAACGAGTTCGTTCCGCCCGATTGCTGGAAACTGCCGCTGCCCGAGTAGCCGACGATCAAGTACGGATTGGAGCAGACGCCGCTGCCGCTCAAGGAATACGCTCCGCTGCCACCCATACTGAAGCCCAACACCAGTGCGTTGCTCGACGAAACCAAGCCGCCCGATTGCATGAAGCTGCCGTTTCCCGAGATGCCAAGGTTGATTTCATATCCCAGCACCCGCCCGGCGGTAAGGCTGTAGGTGCCGGAGCTATTGGGACCGACTTCCAGAAAGTTCGTGAACGAATTCGTTCCGCCCGATTGGATGAAAACTCCGTTGCCGCCATTGCCGATTTCCAGGCTATCGGGCGACAGCAATCCGCCGCTAAGCGAGTAAATTCCGCTTGCGCTCCCCGGGAAGCCGAGGTAGATATTGCCCGTGGCAACGCTTCCTCCCGACTGGGCAACACTTCCGTTGCCTAGCACCCCGATGTCCACTTCGTTGCCCGACAACAGCCCGTCGGTCAGATAATAGCTCCCGGTGGCGGCGGTTCCGTTTCCAAGCCGTAAAGTGTTCGCGAACGTATTCGTCCCGCCCGATTGTGCAAAGCTGCCGCCTCCTGCATAGCCGATCACCTGATCGAATGTTGAAATTGATCCGCCGCTCAGATTGTAACTGCCGCTGCTGCCCGGACTGTAGGCGAGATAGATTGTGGTGCCCGCGTTTCCGCCGCCCGACTGCGCAATTGCGCCGGTGTAGTTGTAGCCAACATATTGCGTGGGCGACGCCAGCGCCCCGCCGGGCAATTGCAGCGTGCCGCCGTCAACGATCGTGGCGCCGCTGTACGTGTCCTGTCCGCCAAGTTGCAATAAGCCCGAGCCGAACATGTTCAAATCGCCCGCGCCGCTGATCGCGCCGCTGACGGTCGTATTGCCGCTGCCCTCGACGGAAATCGCGTATCCATTGTCGGCCACGTTCCCTTGAACGTTCAGCAGCGCCGAATTATTGATCCAGTACTGGGCGCCGCTGAGGGCGAGCGGGGCGGTGATTGTGAGCGGACCCGAGCCGGCATCCATCTCGATCCCAATGGCATAGTTGCCGTTGATCGGCGCGGCACGAAGCGTGAGCGTGCCGCCGCCGATCGTCAGCGGGGCCGAACCGGTGTCCCATATTCCTCCGACGACCGCCGTGGCCGGAACGGTCGGCTGAAAATTATACGAACCCATATCGAACAGTGCCACGTCGCCGCTGTCCGGCGCGTCGCCATCCCAATTCGACGCATCGGTCCAGTTCGACCCGACGTTACCCCATGAATAGACGGCCGCATTTACCGCCGCCGGGCAACTACCGAAACTGGCAACGAGCGCCGCAGTCGCCGAAAAGATCGTCCAACCTAATGGCTTTCTGCGATGCATCTTTTTACCCCCGGGACCATTCAAGCCGCCGTTGACAGCATCTCGCCTCAAGGTAAGGCGCCAAAGCTAATGGTACGAGCAACAGCATTTAAGTCAAGTATTTTTTGGAGGTTTTTCGCGGACAATGAGCATGGAATACACCCGCCAGACAGAAGGGAGATGGAAATCGGGTCCTCATCCCACGTCGCCTAGATCCAGCGCCTTGCCGTATCGAGCGAGCATCCGTTGCCGCAAGGCGGCGTGCTGCGGTTGGCTGAGGCTAGGGTCGGCGGCGACAAGTTCCGCGGCATCGCGACGGGCTTCGACCAATAGCTCGGCGTCGCGCAGCAGATCGGCCACGCGCAACGGCGGCAGGCCGTGCTGTCGGGTGCCGAACAGTTCACCGGGACCGCGGAGACGAAAGTCGATCTCGGCCAGGTGAAAACCATCGCTTGACGCTTCGAATGCCGTGAGCCGCTCCTGCGCTTCCTCGCTCTGCGGCGCGGCGAAGACGCAGCAAAAGCCCGGATGCTTGCCGCGCGTGATCCGCCCGCGAAGCTGATGCAACTGCGAGAGCCCGAAGCGCTCGCCGTTTTCGATCGTCATCAGCGTGGCGTTTGGCACGTCGACGCCGACTTCCACCAGCGACGTGGCGACAAGCACCTGAGTCTCGCCGCAGCGGAACCGCTCCATCGAGGCGTCCTTTTCCTCGCTCGTCATGCGGCCGTGGATCAGCCCGAGGCGATAGGCTTCCAGCTCGCCGTTGGCCAGGGCTTCGTAGGTCTCTTGCAAGCTGACGGCCGTCAACTGTTCCGACTCTTCCACGAGCGGCACGACGACGTAGGCCTGCCGACCTTCGTCGAGCTTTTTGCGGACGAACGCCCACCACGGCTCGCGGCGTTCATCGCCGGCGAGATACGTGTGGACTTTTTGTCGTCCCGGTGGCAGATCGCCTAGCGTAGAAATATCCAGATCGCCGAAGAGGGTCATCGTCACGGTCCGCGGGATGGGCGTGGCGGTCATCACGAGGTAATGCGGATCGGTGCCCGATTGTTTTAACGCCGCCCGCTGCCGCACGCCGAAGCGGTGCTGCTCGTCGATCACCACCAGGCCCAGCTTGGCGAAGCGGACGTCTTCTTGCAAGACCGCGTGCGTGCCGACGACGAGATCAATACGGCCGGCGGCGATTTCTTCCAACATGGCCGCCCGCACGTTGGCCGGCAGGCCGCCGATCAGTTCCGCGCGGCGGACCTGGCTGCCGGTCAGAAAGCGGCGGAGCGTCAAGGCATGTTGCCGGGCGAGGATTTCGGTGGGGGCCATGAGCACGGCCTGATGCCCATGCGCGACCGCCAGCAACATCGCATAGAGGGCGACGACCGTCTTGCCGCTGCCCACGTCGCCTTGCAAGAGGCGGTTCATGGGCCGCGATTTCGCCATGTCGGCGCGGATGTCGGCGATAGCGTGCTGCTGTCCGGCAGTCAGCTCGAAGGGGAAGAGTCGGCGGATGCGGGCGTCGATCTGCGCGGTCGCCTCCAGCGGCGGGGCCTGGTGTAAATCGTGCTGCTGATGCCGCTTTAGGGCCAGCGCCAAGCCCAGCAGGAACAGTTCTTGATAAGCGAGCCGCCGCCGCGCGCCGGCCAGTTGATCGGCGCTCTCCGGCGCATGGATTTGTTGAATCGCCCGCGGCAATGGCCAGAGATTATGCGCCATGAGATAGTCCTCTGGAAAAATCTCCTCCAGCAAATTGCCGAACTCGGCGACAGTCTCAGCAACGACCTTGCGCATCTGCCATTGCTGGATGCCTTCGGTGAGCGGATAGACGGGCACGATCCGGCCCTTGGGCGTCTCCGTCTCATCGCCCAAAAAATCGACCTTGGGGTGCGACATCTCCCAGACGAGGCCGTGCTGCTTGGGCTTGCCGGAGAAGACGACGCGCTGGCCGACCTTGAACTTGTCCTGCATGAAGGCCTGATTGAACCAAAGTCCGCGAAGGTGGCCGGAGGCCGAGCGGACGAGCACGCCCAGCACGCAGCGACCCGGCTGGCTGCCGCGAAGCTCGAACTCCTCAACCGTTCCGCAGACGCTTTGCAGCTTGTCTTCTTCAAGCTGATCGGCGTCGCGGAGGTCGGTCATGTCCTGGTAGGTCCGGGGAAAGAAGAATAGCAGGTCCCGAGCCGTATTGAGATCGAGCCGTTGGAGCACTTCAGCGCGCTGCGGTCCCACGTCCTTGAGAAATTGAATCGGCGTGGCGAGCTGCTCGGCGGGGGATTTGGCGGCGATGGGCATGGCGAATTGCGATGATTTTGTGCGGATGGCGGCAGGGTGTCTGCCAGGAAACCGGCATTGCCTATTTTATCAGTGCGTGATAAAGTCCGCCTTTGGCAAACGGTAAGTTTCGGATATTGGACTCGCTCCGCTCGTGTCACGCAAGAACGCTCTCGATTACGCCGCCTATATCGCCGTGCGGATCTTGATCTGCATCGTGCAGGCTCTTCCGCTGGAAGCCGGTCGCAAGCTGGCCGCCGCCTGTGCGTGGCTGATGTGCGATGTGCTGCGGATGCGCACCAAAGTCGTCGACGAAAACTTGGCCCATGCCTTTCCGCAACTGGCGTCGCAGGAACGGGCCGCCCTCGCGCGGCGGATGTGGGAACACCTGTTCCTCCTCGTACTCGAAGTGGCCCACGTGCCGCGAAAAATCCACGAGACAAACTGGCGGCGGTATATCAAGCTTCGCGACGTGGCCCCGCTGATGCGCGAGCTGATCGGCAAGCGGCCGGTGATCGTCGTCACCGGGCATTTTGGCAATTTCGAGTTGGGCGGCTACGCGCTCGGCATCCTTGGCTTTCCAACGCACACCGTGGCGCGGAACCTCGATAATCCCTATCTCGACCGCTATCTGGCCGGCTTTCGCGCGGCGACCGGGCAGCACCTCATCCCTAAGAACGGCGGCTACGATCAGATCGAACGCGTGCTCGCCAGCGGCGGCACGATGGCGCTTCTGGCCGATCAATACGCCGGCGAGAAAGGCTGTTGGGTCGAATTCTTCGGCCGTCCGGCCTCGGCGCACAAGGCGATCGCCCTGCTGGCCTTGGAGCACGATGCCCCGGTGGCCGTGTGCTACGCGCGGCGGCTCGGCGAGCCGATGCAGTTCGAAATGGTCTCCGCCGCCATCGCCGACCCGCACGATTCGGCCGGCGACCTCGGCACGGTTCGCGAGCTGACCCAATGGTACACCGCCCAGTTGGAAAGCGGCATCCGCGTCGCCCCGGAGCAGTATTGGTGGGTCCACCGCCGCTGGAAAGACACGCGAAAGAAACGCCCTGAGAAGAAGGCAGCATGAAGAAGGCCGCGTAGGCGGAGTGGGAAGTGGGTAGTGGGAAGTGGTAAGTGTTTGAACAATCCACTCTCCACTTTCGTCTCTCATCTCTTCCCACTCCCCACTCCCCACCGTGCTACAATGTTCTCATGGAAGCATTCCACCAATGCGTGGCCCTTGGCCCGGTCGCGATCTATTTGCTTGTGCTCGGCGCGATCGGCCTCTTGCGCCGGCCGGTAATGGTTTCCGGCGGGCGAGACGCTGCGGCTCTCGCGCTTGCCGTATCAGGCATGGTCCTCGTCGGGCCTCTGTCGCTGTTTTTCCCCGAAAGCATCGCCGCCCGCATGGGCCCGATGGGCACGCGATACGTCTGGTCATTGTTGATCTCCTTGATCGTGATGTGCTTCGTCTACCTGCTGCTCAATTTGCGGCCGCGGCTGGTGATTTACAACGTAACGGCCGAGCAACTTCGCCCAATCCTAGAAGGGATCGCCCAGCGGTTGGACCCCGAGGCCCGCTTGGCGGGCGATAGCCTCTTCCTGCCGGGCCTCGGTGTGCAACTCCATCTCGACACCGTGAGCTGGATGCGAAACGTTTCGCTGGTTTCCTCTGGACCTATGCAAGATATCAAGGGCTGGACGCGGCTGGAAAAGCAGTTGCGCGCGGCACTGAGGAACGTCGGTTCGCCGTGGAGCATCGGCAGTCTGCTCCTGCTCAGCGCCGGCAATGTGCTGGCCATCTGGCTGGCAATTGCGATCGTCCGCGATCCGCATGGGTTTGCACGGGCGGTGTATGAGTTGATGGAGATGAAATAACTGGTCGAAACGTCAATGTGACGCGGTTGAGTGCTCGACTTCCGCAAACGGTATCGGGATTCCAGTCGCGCGGCTATACAGAACATCGGGACAGAGATCGACACCGTTTGGCCAACATATCGTTCCGGCATCTGTATCGACACTCACTTGCTTGAAAAACTCTCGATCCGCAAGCGGGGCCATGACGCCGCCGGAGCCGATAAGCCAGCCCTCGAAATCGACGATCCCAGAGGCGCCGTCGTCAAATGTAAGTTCCAGCCGATAAGGCTCGATATAGCGCACTGCGACAACGCGCGGCGACTCCTTGGGCCAACGATTCTTCACTTGCTGTTCGTTCATGGCAAACCTTCAATGTTGTTTGGCGCGGCACTGTTCTGCATCAAATCCCAATTGGCCAACAGTTCCTCGCGGTGCAAGGCGGCCCATTCGACCACCATCGCAAGAATTCGCGGCGGTAAATGACCGGTCAACAAGCCAACGGGGTCAATTCGCACCTGCGCCTCCTCGCGACCGTAACGCGCATGAAAATGAGGCGGCGGATGGTCGCCCCAGTACATGTATATTACTATCCCGTAGAATCGGCTGATCTGCGGCATCATTCAGAATCAATTATACGTTCTAGAGATCGTAACCCTTCCGATACTCCCGCTTAATCCGCGGCTCCATACCGTCGACATTCTTCACGCGCATATTCGCCGCATCCCACTCGATTTTCGGCCCCTGCCCGGGCGCGTTGGCCGCCCAGACGGCCAGATTGCCGGCGAGGACCATCTCGGTGAGCGGGCCGGCGAACTCGGGAATGTTCGAATAGCACGGCTCGCCGCCCTTGATCGCCCGCACCCACTCGTCGAAGTGGCCGGGCGATTCGGGGAAGCTCACCGTCGGCTCGCTCAGGCCTTCCGTGAGCCGGTGGCCGCCTTCGCCGAAAACCATCTTGCCCTTCTCGCCGATCACCAGACAGCCGCGGCTGCGGCCCTTGAAACCTTCGAACAAGTCCCGGTTTGGCAGCTTGCCGCCGTCGTACCAGCAGAGCTTCAGCGCGGGCCGCGCGGAGGTCGCGGCGAACTCGTAGGTGATGATCGACCATGACGGAAAGCTGTCGCGATTGTGGCCCGATGTCTCGGCTTGGATCGTCGTCGGATCGCGGTGGTCCAGGCCGTGAAACGTCATGTTCATAGCGTGACAGGCGATGTCGCCGAGCGCCCCGGTGCCGAAATCCCACCACCCCCGCCATGCGAACGGATGATAAGTGGTCTTGGGATACTTGCCGCGCGCCGCGTCGGTCAGTTCGCCGTAGGGCCGTGCCGGCGCGGGGCCGAGCCAGAGGTCCCAGTCAATATTCTTGGGCGGCGGCGACGGCGCGGGGCGATCGATGCCTTGCGGCCAGATCGGCCGATCGGTCGAGATATGGATCTCTTTCACGTTACCTAGCACGCCCGCGCGCAACAGCGCGGCCGCCTTCCGCAGGGTGCTTAAGGCCGAGCCCTGATTGCCCATCTGCGTGGCCAACTTGTTGTCGCGGGCCAGTTGGGCGAGCGTGCGGGCCTCGTGAATGTCATGCGTGAGCGGCTTTTGCACGAAGCAGTGGATGCCCCGCCGCATGGCCATCGCCGCCGCCGGGGCATGGATGTGGTCGGGCACGCTCACGGTCACCGCATCGATGCTCTTGTGCATCGTGCCCAGCAGCTTGCGGAAGTCGTTGAACGTCTTGGCCTTGGGAAATCGCTTCGTGGCGGCGGCGAGGCGCTTCGAGTCGATTTCGCAGAAGGCGACAACATCGCCCAGGCGGCCGGCGTCGTTGGAGTCCTCATGGCCCTTGCCGTCGACGCCGATGCAGGCGAAGGCGACGCGCTCGTTGGGCGACTTGCTCTCGGCGGCGGCGCGGTCGGCAATCCAATAGCCGGCGCTCAAGACGGCCGAGGTTTTGACGAACTGGCGGCGGGAGGTTTTTCTCGTTGACATGGCGGGACTCCAGGGCAGGTGGGAGGGAAATGGTCAGGCTGTTTCATCGTACCGTGACAGTATGGCGGCGTCGAGCATCACGAAAACCAACCAAAGGCCGGGCGGTTCGGCCCTCGCTGTCGTTCTCTCGCGTTCTTTGCGCTCTTTCGCGGCAAACCGAGGCCGGCCGCCGTTCTTCGAAGTGATTGAGCTTCCTCGGCGGCGCGCCATACATCGCATTTTTTATTTTTGGCCTCCGATTCGGGAAATCTCTCGTGAAAACGACCTTCGTTTAATCCGAAGCCTATATAGAAACGAGATAGAAAGTAGATAGAAATGGGATAGAAAGTGGATAGGAACGAGATAGAAATGGGATAGAAACGCATAGACCGGATGGGAAAGCTTAGGCGGCGGTGAACCACGAAATACGCGAAACGCACGAAAGACGGGCGGTGACGCAAGGGATTTGGGGATTTGGTGAGGCGGCGGTCAAGCCGCGGCAGTTGCTCGGCATTGAACATTGAACCTTGTACATTGAACATTTATCCTCCATCCTTTCTTTGCCCGCTCAATATACCACAGGTTATATCTGTTGTCAACACTTGTTGCGAATTGATGATACAAAACATCACTAAACCCTTGGCCGGCAACGACTTACGCGCAGGGCGTTTGTTCGCGTTCTGCGCTAGGGTTTTCCGGAAAATAACTTCATTGCACGTAAGTCCTTGCTGGATAATGACTTGACGCAGGTCGAGGAATTCGGCGGCAAGCGGTGAAAAACCACGTTTCGCGCTGCAAAACAAAAAATATTTGCCGAATTCCGCGGGGAAAATCCCTGCGTGCGGGTGAAAAACATGGGACGACTTCGCACGTCGCACCATCGATACCGCGAATCCGCCGTGCAATTGGAGTCGGCAGCTAATCAATCGGGCCTCGGGTTCAATTCAGATGCACACCATCCCCGCACCATTCCTTTAGATTCTGTTCGCATCGCTTGAACCAATCGGGATCGTGCGAGAACCGCCGTTCCATGATATCTCGTAGCTCATCGGCGTGACGAAGAGCCTTCTCAAATCGCAATTGAACGTCCGGCGGCGCTGGCACGAATGAACGCCATTCACGTTCCTGGGCATCGAATTGAGCGTCCCAGGAGAATAACACCAGATTATACTGAGGGTCCGCAGCGTCCTCATTATAGTTGTCCCAATCGGCGTCGGCGGCCTCCCGCCCGCCGAAATTGGGCACCGGCGACCGGATCGCAGCCCAGGCGATTGCCCCGTTCGGTGAGAACCGAACGACGATGAGGCCAGGGTCCCATTCAATGCACCAAAACAACTCGGCTCCATCGAGCACATAACTACTCTTAGCCAGAGTCCGAAGGATGGCGGCCGGTCCGTTCATATAGTCTTCTTCAGATAACGGACGAAGCTGAGCAATGATCCGTTGCAAATAGGCCGCGTCCTCGTCGGGCACCGGCGCTGTGTGCATCACCTGATCATCGGAGCCGTCGCGAAAGACAAAGTTGACGAATTGCATGCGGACAAATCCCACCCTCAGAGTCCTGTACCTTCACTGGACTTCAGGCTATAATTGTACAGCCATTTGCCACATCAATACCACTAGGGCGCCATCACATGTCCACGCATATTCAGACTAACGATGCTCGGCTCAACTTCCGACTTCCGGCTGACTTGAAACAAACCATCGAGGAAGCAGCCGCTCGGCTGGGCCAATCGGTTACGGACTTCGCCGTTTCGACGTTGGCACAAACCGCACAGCGCGTGATCGAGCAAGGGAACGTGACGCGCCTGTCGAAACGCGATCGCGACATCTTCTTGGCACTCTTGGACGACGAGGGCGGGCGGCCCAACAAAGCCTTGCTCGCTGCCGGCCGGAGGTATAAGAAAAGCCGTGGCTGAGCCTGCCCGACCAGCTTGGGAAGTCCGCCGGCTCGACAAGTCGCACAACCGGTCGTCGTTCGACTGTGGCAAGCCCGAGTTGAATCAGTGGCTCCATCAACTTGCTGGTCAATACGACCGACGAGACTTAGCGCGGACATACATCGTCACCATTGCCGGCGAACCTGCCGTAGCAGGCTATTACTGCATCTCCAGTCACCAGGTTTCCTACGATGCGCTTCCGGAGCAGGAGGCGAAGGGGCTTCCGGAGATCGATGTGCCTGTCGTTTTGCTTGGGCGATTGGCAGTCGACAGAAGCGCCCAAGGGCAGGGGTTGGGCGAATGGCTTCTCATGGATGCCTTGCGACGCGCTGCGTTCATCGCCGAACACGTCGGCGTTCGCGCGGTGGAGGTCCACGCGTTGGACGACGATGCCCGCCGGTTTTATCTGAAATTCGGCTTCGTCGCCTTGCGGGATGACCGGCGTCACCTCTTCCTGCCGATGCGGGTCGTGCGGCAACTTGATCTATGAACCTCGACCGCACCCTACGAACACGTAGCGTGTGTAAAGCGAAGCCGCCCCAAGTTGGTGCGTTGCGCACGGAATGTTTAACGTGGATTTGTGATTACCTGCCAGGAAGACGGCTTCGCGAAACGCACCTTCCCTGGCGTTCCGTGCTCCCCACACCCTACAATTCGCTACAGAACCCGATCGATCGCCGCGGCCACTTTGCGGCACAGCGCCATCATTTCCTCGAACTGCTTGAAGGTCATCGACTGATAGCCGTCGCTCAAGGCCGACTCGGGATCGGGATGGACTTCGATGATTAGCCCGTCGGCGCCGGCGGCGACCGATGCGGCGGCCATCCGCGACACGAGCGCCGTGTGCCCGGTGCCGTGGCTGGGATCGACGATCACCGGTAGGTGCGTGCGGTCGTGCAGGTACGGCACCGAGGCCAGCGTGAGCGAGAAGCGGGTGTGCGTCTCGAAGGTGCGGATGCCGCGTTCGCAAAGCATCACGTTGGGATTGCCCGCGTTGAGAATGTATTCGGCCGCGAGCAGCAGTTCGTCGAGGCTCGCCGCCGGGCCGCGCTTCAAGAGCACCGGCTTGCCCTCGCCGCCGACCGCCTCCAGCAAGCGGTAGTTCTGCATGTTGCGGGCGCCGATCTGCAGCACGTCGGCATATCGGGCGACCAGCTTGACGTCGTTTTCGGACATGACCTCGGTCACGATCGGCAGCCCGGTCTCCGCGCGGGCGGTCGCCAGGATCTTGAGCCCTTCCTCCTTGAGGCCCTGGAAGCTATAAGGACTCGTGCGGGGCTTGAACGCGCCGCCGCGGAGCGCCGTGGCACCCGCCGCTTTGACCGCACGGGCAGTGCTGAGCGTCTGCTCCTCGCTCTCGACGGAGCACGGCCCGGCGATCGTGCCGATGTGGGAATCGCCGACGACGAACGGGCCGATGCGGATGACAGTCGGCTCGGCCTTGACTTCGCGACTGGCCACTTTATATGGGGCGAGGATCGGCACGACCTCGGCGACGCCCGGCCCGCTCTCCAGCGACTGGCGGTGCTCGTCGCGCTTCTCGCCGATGGCGGCGATCACGGTCCGCTCGGTGCCGAAGATCGGATGCGCCTTCAGGCCAAGCGCCTCGACGCGCTCGATCATGTGGTCAATTTCAGCGCGGGTCGCACCCTTTTTCATAACGACGATCATGGAATGGTCTCATACGCCCCTCCGGCCGGGAGGGACTTTTCACGGTTGCTTTAGTCAATAAGATTCTCGGCCGAACCATCAATAGTAGGCTATTTTGCCCCGTTTGTGCAGGCCAGCAAGCGGCGCTGCGAAAGGCGTTGATTCTATGAAATGGACGTACGATAGCCCCTCAGAGCCTCCGGAATTCCTCTGTTTTCAATCAGGCGAAGGTTTTCTCCCTACCCTGCCCATCCTTTATCAACCGCCAAACTGATCTTCCCTCCTGCGGCCGTTTTTGGTAATTAGCCGACTCTCGTCCGGCCGAAATCTCCCTCTCGCGGGGCAAATTGCCATGAAACGCATTTTCTTTCGACTCTCCGTACTCGCGGCAATCACCGGGCTCGGCCTGTTGACGATCGCCCATGCTCAGCGACCTGTGGCACCGCAGCAGGGCGACGCACCGCCGAATCCGCTCCGCCAGGACGGGTCGCCGCCCGCGGATAATCCGCCGCCGAGCTATCGGGCACAAGAGGTCGGCTCAGAGGTCGGCCCAGTCGATACTGCCCCGGCCGCCGATAACAATCCGCTTCGCCACCGGCCGCCGCGCAACGTCAACGGCGGCGCTCCGGCCCCACGCGAATCCGGCTCGTCGCCGGCGAAGAACCAGTCGACGCGCGAACTCCCGACGGCCGCTTACAAGTGCCCTCCCGCGAACCGCGGCTCATGCCCGTCGGCGATGATCGTTATAGCGTTCCCTCGCGTGCCGGTAGTGGCCGAGGCGCCGCGCAATCGTTTTCGCCCGAGCCGACGCCAACCTTCGTAGGACGGACATCCGAGTCCGTTCCGCATAATACGGACGGACTTGGAAGTCCATCCAACAATGCGCGCGAACATGATTCGAGCCAGAACGGAACCGGCCAGCCTGGCGACAAGCGGCTTGAAGGGCCGCAGAACGCGCAGATCGTCTTGCAAAAAATGGCGCCGCCCGAGATCCAAGTTGGCCGCCCGGCCGTATTGCGAACGACCGTCCACAACGGCGGGACCGCGCCGGCCGCTGACGTCGAAATCCACGACCAGGTCCCCCACGGCACGCGGCTCTTGGGCACTGCGCCGCAGGCCGCGCAAGGCCGCAATGGCGAGCTCGTCTGGTCGCTGGGTACGCTCAAGCCGGGCGGCGAGGCGACCGTCGAAATGCAGATCATGCCCACCGACGAGGGCGAAGTCGGCAGCGTGGCCAGTGTCCGCTTCCAGACCGTCGCCACCGCCCGCTCGATCGTCACCCGGCCCAAGCTTGTTGTGACAACGGCCGGCCCGCACGAACGCGTGCTCGCCGGCGACGAGGCCCTGCTCACATTCACCGTCTCGAACCCCGGCAGCGGCATTGCGACCGGCGTGGCGCTCGTCGAACATATACCGGCCGGGCTGAAGCATCCGGCCGGCGCGGAACTGGAATACAATGTCGGCGATCTTAAGCCGGGCGAGAGCCGCCAGTTGGAGCTTCATCTCAAAGCCGTGCAGGCGGGCACGATCAACAACCTGATCACCGCCAAGGCGGACGCTAATCTTCGTGCCGAGCACCGCTTCAGCTTCGAAGTCGCCTCGCCCAAGCTCGATGTAGTCCTGAACGGGCCGAAGCGGCGCTACCTGGAGCGCGAGGCGACCTATCAGCTCTCGGTGGCGAATCCCGGCACCGCGGCGGCAAAGCAGGTCGAGCTGGTCGCCTATCTGCCGCCGGGACTGAAGTTCGTCAGCGCGAACAATGCCGGTCGCTACGACGCGACTTCTCGGGCAGTTTTTTGGCAGATGGACGAACTGCCGGTCAACCAGCGCGGAAACGTCGAATTGGTCACGATGCCGGTGGCCGCGGGGCAGTACAACCTGAAAGTCCGCGGCATGGCCCAGCGGGGCGTGGCCGACGAAAAGGACCAGCCGGTGCTCGTGGAAGGGCTGGCCTCGGTCCTCTTTCAGCTTTCGCACACCAAAGATCCGCTGGAAATCGGCGGCGAGACGACGTATGAGATTTCGATCGTCAACCAGGGTTCGAAGGCTTCGACCAACCTGCAATTGGCCGTCATTCTGCCGCCCGAACTCAAGCCACTGGCGGCGGAGGGACAAACACGGTATACAATACAGGCTGACAGGGTAGTGTTTGAGAGCCTTCCGCAGCTCGCCCCCAAGTCCGTGGCCGCCTTCCGCGTGCGTGCCCGGGGAATCCGCGCGGGCGACTTGCGGGTCCGCTGCCAATTGATGACCGACGAAATGCAGCGGCCCGTGGTCAAGGAAGAGAGTACGCGGGTCTTTGCCGACGAGTAATGATCCTTCGCCTGATTTGTCCGACTGGCCACGTCCTCGACGTTGATTCGCAACTGGCGGGGCGAAAGATTCGCTGCGGGGCCTGCGGGAAGATCATGCTCGTGCCTCAGCCGCCAGGCGCGAGTCGCACGTCCGCGGCCAAGCCAGCGCGAAAGACTCCGCCACAGGCTCTTGCGAAGCCGCTTGCGGAAGAGCCGCCGAAGACTCCCGTCGTCGAGTCTTTGCCGCAGCCGGTAGCGCCGCCGCGAAGCATCGAGCTGCCGGTCTCGCTTCCTCCCGCGCTAGAACCCGAGCTTGCGCTACCGCCGCTTCCCCCGCGCCCGATTAGTCCGGTACCAGACTACAGCTTTACAAGTCGCGGAGAGTTGATAGAGCCGCCGCGTCAGGCGACGGCCGAAATGCCGTCCGCGCCGCTGCCTACCATGACGCCCGAGCCGGCGATGGCGCCGCTCGCATCGGCGGCGGCGCTTGATTCGGCGCCCGCGGCAGCAGAGTTCCTGAGTCCGCTGTCAATTGAATTGCCGCCGACGGTCCCAGTTGCGGTAGTGCCCGAGCCGCCTCTCGAGTCGCTACCGCCGCTCACTTCGTTCGACCACGAGCCGTTGTTGGACGAGCCGATGCAGGAGGAACAGTTCGCGCGACCTGCCTTCGAATTGCCTCAGGCTTCGTTTAACCCGGAGCCAACGGCGACGGCGCAGACAGGAGGCGAGGCGTTCTTTGCGCAGCCGGCGATCGTGCCGCTGCTGCCCCCGCCGGAAACGGACATGTCGCTGGAATTCGAGTACGATCCGAAATACGAGGATAACGAGCGCGGCGCCGACCGGATCGGGCTGCCGCCGCGGCCATCAATCGTCGATGACGACATCGACGAGGCAGTCACGCTGCGGCGGAGTCGCGGTGTTGAGTTCTTTTCCTGGCTGCGCAATCTCCTGCCCGCTCGGCCCGAGCACGTGCCGGCCAACGCGATTGAGCCGACTTGGCAGGAGCGGCGGACGGCCCGCGGTCTGGCAGCCGCGCTAGTCGGCGTGGCGTTGTTGACTCTGCTGCCGCTCGTGCTGACGCGCCATGTGGACCTGCGCACTGCGCCGCCTTGGGCGCTGTGGGTAGTGATCTTGGCAATGGTGCAATTGATCTTTGCCGGCTGGCTGGCGAACGTTCCCGACTGGGCGACGGTGCGGATGCAAATGGTACTATCGGCCGGGCTGACGACGATTTATGCGATGGCGATGACGCTTGTGCTCCTCACGCCGCAGGCCCGCTCTTTGATCCTCGGTTTGGACGAGGTACGGCGGCTGGCCCCCGCTTGGTGCGGGCTGATGGTCCTTATCATGGGAATCGCCACTTGGTACTGCGGCCGGACGAGCGCCCGCTGGCGCGAGCAGTTAGTGAACGAACGCCTCGACGTGTATTGACAATAATCGCTTGACCGGACTTATTCCTGGAAGTAACCGAAGTCTCACGCAAAGGCGCAAAGCTCGCAAAGGAAGGAACGACCGGTTTGCCCCTTTGCGAGCTTTGCGCCTTTGCGTGAAACTCTTTGCGAGGATGCAATGACGCGAGAGAATGAAGTGGCGGCCATAATCGTCGACGTGGCATATCATATTCATCGGCAGCTCGGACCGGGCCTCCTAGAATCGGTCTACGAAGCCGTAATGATGTACGAACTCCGCAATCGAGGGCTGCACGTCGAAAATCAAGTCGGCATCCCCGTCAGATGGGATGAAGTGAAATTGGATTTAGGCTTCCGGGCCGATCTCTTGGTGGAAAACTGTGTAATTGTCGAAATCAAGTCCATCCAAGCTGTAGCGCCGGTCCATAAGAAGATTCTCTTGACCTATCTGCGAGTTGCTGACCGCCGGTTAGGCCTTCTTATCAATTTCGGCGTCGAATTGATAAAAGAAGGCATTTCGCGAATCGTAAACAACTTGCAAGAATAGATTTTCACGCAAAGGCGCAAAGCTCGCAAAGAATAGACCGGCCGATTCGCCCTTTGCGAGCTTAGCGCCTTTGCGTGAAACCTTTTGCGACGATTCGTTCGCTCGGGCCTTCTTATCAATTTCCGCGTCTAATTGATAAGGGATGGCATTTCGCGAATTGAAAACAACTTGCAGGAATGAAGTCTCACGCAAAGGCGCGAAGCTCGCAAAGGAAAGAATGACGAGTTGCCCCTTTGCCAGCTTTGCGCCTTTGCGCGAAACCTTGTCGGCTTGCGTCGAGTTCACCCGGGCGCCAGCGGCGAGGTGACCGCTTCCAGGAACCGGCCGCCGCTTTCGTACCAGCCTTGCCGCGTGAAGCGGCACCAGCGCAGGTCGAGGAGAAAAGCGTACCAGCCATCGTGCGGCCGCTCCAGTGACGCGACAACGCGGCGCTGCGGCAGCGGCTTCGCATGATAGAAGCCCAGCCCGCGCTCGGAGACGTGCTTGCCCACCACCACGATGCTCTCGCCGGTGGGCGTCGTGCCTTCGTCGCCCACGGGCGTGAGGTAGATCAGGAAGGGGAAGGGATACCGCGTCTCGCGGCGCCGCTCGACGACCGTGACCTTGGGATAAAGCGTGCTCAAAAGCGCCCACACCTGGCCGCGGACCTCCTCGTCGGCGGCGCCTTGCGGGTCGAAGGGAAAGATTGCGTTGTTGCAGTCGTGCTGAGGTTGTCGACCGCGAAGGTCGGGAGATTCCGCGCGGGGATGGCAAAGCGTGGCGAGCGTAGTCATGGAGCGACTTTTCCCGGCCGGATTTACGGCCGAGGACCTCGAGGGATAGGGAGAAAAGCTCGGAAGCGAAGTCAGACCGGGGGCCTCTAGCGGCGCGAGAACTCGCGGAAACCAGACATGACCCAAAGAAAAGCTAGGTTACGATTGGCGGGCTGTCAAATGCGCCCTCGTTCCCACGCTCTGCGTGGGAACGGGCTTGCGGCCGCTCCGCGGCCACGCCGGCATCGACGCGGCGCGTCCGGAAAGTGCGTTACGACGCGGAGCGTCGTATCGAGGTAGGCCGTCGCAACGAGGCGCCTACTGTGGCTTTTTCTGCGCTTCCATTTGCTGCCGCAGTGCGGCCGCCTGCTCTTCGTCCAAGACCTGCATTGCCTGCTGGGACGTTTCGCGCTGAAGCTGCTGCATCTTTTCCGCCGCCTTTTCGTAAACGGCGGCCAAGCGCTGCTGCTGCTCGTCGTTCAGCCCGATCGATTTCTGCATGTTCGGATCGGCCAGCGCGCCGGTGGCCGACAATTCGAAGGCGATCTTCTTCACGGTCTGCAATTGTTCCGGATTGAGGATCGCCTCGGCTTTCCGCTGGGCCGCCTGCGCGGCTTGCGCAGCCTGGTCGGCAAAGCCCTTGCCCTGTTTCGGCTTTTCGGCTGGATCGAGCTGATCGAACGTCTTGCCGAGTCGTTGCACCGTCGCCATATAACCGTCCGAAACGGCCTTCAACTGCTGCCTCTGATCGGGCGTCAGGGCGATCTCGCGCTGTACGCCCGACATGCTCAATGGAAACAAGCCCGGAATCGCCACATACTTGGCCGGACCGGACATCGATGGACGGCCGGTAGACAAGAATCCTTTGTCCGTCGCAGCCGGGCCGCCGGCCGGCGGCCGGCTGGGCGGCGGATTGCGCGGCGGCTGGGCAGCGGCGACCCCGGAAAGGAGCATGGCGGTGGTAACGAGAACCGTTAGATACAAGTTGTGCAACATCGAAAAGTCTCCCTGGTGAGGGGTCGAGGACCAAATTCCTTGCTACTACGGGCGGCGACGCCGACTGTTTCACCGGGAATTGTATTCATTTCCCCGGTTTGTACAATGGACTAAGAGTAAAATCGCGCACACTTTATCGGGAGGCAATGCCCGTGAGTACCTCGGTTTCTTCTCGGTCAGCGGCGCCGGCCCATTGGGCAAGGCGGTGGTCGAAGTCCCCGCAAGAATCGGTCCCGCGCGACAGGAGCGGTCGCGTGTGGGCGATCGAGCGGTGGCTCGTGCGGCGGTTGCTCCATTCGCTCGGCAATCCGCCCATCGCGCTGGTGCTATGGGACGGCGAGGCAATCGGCCACGCCGAACCCCAGGCGCGAGTCGTTGTCCACAATCGCCCGACGTTCTGGCGGCTGATTTATGATCCGGACCTCCACTTCGGCGATGCGTACAGCGACGGCAGCGTGGAAGTCGAGGGCGACCTATTGGCGTTTCTCGAGCTGGTCTACCGCGCCGAAGATGAGCGGCCGCGGAGCGGGTTGGCCGCAGTTGCCAACCGCCTTCGACGCGACAGGCTCAATACGATCGGCCGGGCGCGTTCGAACATCTACCACCATTACGACATCGGCGACGACTTCTACCGGCTCTGGCTCGATCGCCAAATGGTTTACACGTGTGCGTTCTTCCCCACGCCCGATGCGACGCTCGAAGAGGCCCAAATGGCCAAGATGGACCTTGTCTGCCACAAGCTCTGGCTCAAGCCGGGCGAGAGGGTCGTGGAGGCGGGCTGCGGTTGGGGAGCGTTCGCGCTGCACATGGCTCGCTCGTACGGCGTCACGGTCAAGGCCTATAACGTCTCGCATGAGCAGATCCGCACGGCCCGCCAACGGGCGAAGGCCGAAGGACTCGAAGGCCGCGTCGAGTTTATCGAAGACGATTACCGCGCCATTCGCGGGCAGTTCGACGTCTTCGCCTCGATCGGCATGTTGGAGCACGTCGGCGTGCGAAACTATGGCGTGCTTGGCGAAGTGATCGATCGCTGCTTGCGACCGAACGGCCGGGGCATGATCCACAGCATCGGCCGCGACGATCAGGGTTTGCTCAACGCCTGGATCGAGAAGCGGATTTTCCCCGGCGCCTATGTGCCGTGCCTGCGGGAGATCACGCGCGTTTTGGAGCCGCGTCGGTTCTCGGTGCTGGATGTGGAAAATCTGCGGCTGCATTACGCCCTCACCTTGAAACACTGGCTCGCCCGCTTTGACGAAGCCGCGCCGCGGGTGGCCGAGATGTTCGACGCGAGCTTCGTACGCGCGTGGCGGCTCTACCTGGCCGGCTCGCAGGCCGCCTTCAGCACAGGCTCGCTGCAACTGTTCCAGGTGGTCTTTGCCCGCCACGCGTCGAACGACATCCCTTGGACGCGGCAGCGGTAACCTCGTTCCCACGCTCCGCGTGGGAACGCACTTGATGGCCGCTCCGCGGCCACGTAATCGATCATAACCCAAAGTTTAGTCACAAATGCGAACTCGCTACAAAGTCTGCAACGACGCCTATCCGCACTTCATGACATGCACGATCGTCGGCTGGCTGCCGATCTTCATCCGCCCGGACGCGGTGAAGGAGGTTATCGATAGCTGGTGTTTCCTTCAGCGGAATAAACGGCTGGTGCTCTATGGCTACGTGATCATGGAAAACCATCTCCACTTGATCGCATCAAGCAATAACCTTGCCAAGGAAATCGGCGACTTCAAGTCATTTGTGGCCCGCAAGATCATCGATCAACTCGAAGCGGCCAATGTCTCTGATCTGCTGCGGCAACTCCGATACTTCAAGGCTCCCAACAAAGTTGATCGCGAATACCAATTGTGGCAGGAGGGCAGCCATCCTAAGATGATACTGAACGACGACGTGATGAGGCAGAAACTCGAATACATGCACAACAATTCGGTTCGGCGCGGTTATATTGACGATCCAGTGCATTGGAGGTATAGCAGCGCGAGGAACTATGTGGGATTGACGGGACTGATTGAAGTGGTGACGGATTGGTAGTACTGGCAGAATGTTGCGGGGCCGCGGAGCGGCCGACAGTGCGTTCCCACGCGGAGCGTGGGAACGAGAAGGGACGCGGAATCGCTGAACATGCAGCAAGCGGATGTGATCATCATCGGCGGCGGACCCGGCGGCTCGACCTGCGCCAAGCAACTGCGGGCGGGCGGGCTCGACGTGTTGATCGTCGACAAGGCCGACTTCCCTCGCGGCAAGCTTTGTAGCGGCTGGATCACGTTGGGTGTGCTCGATGATCTGAAGCTCGACATCAAGGATTACCGCCGCGAGCGAGTCTTTCAAGCGATGTCGGGCTTCACCATCGGGACGGTCGGCGGGTCGCGCGTACGCATCAACTACGGCGAGACGGTCAGCTATGGCATCCTCCGCCGACAGTTCGACGACTATCTTCTCCGTCGCTGCGGCGCGCGCCTTGCGCTGGGCGAGGCCGTGAAGTCGATCGAGCGCTCGGGCGATGCGTGGATCATCAATGGACAGTATCGCGCGGCGATGCTGGTGGCGGCCGGCGGCCACTTTTGTCCCGTCGCCCGGCTCTTGGGACAAGCAAGCGAGCGGGGGCCGGCCATTAACGCCCAGGAAATGGAAATCGAACTAACGCCCGATCAGGAGGCGGCATGTCCCGTAGCACAGGAGTCGCCGGAACTCTATTTCTGTGCCGACCTGCTGGGCTATGGCTGGTGCTTTCGCAAGGGAAACCATCTCAATGTCGGGCTGGGCCGCGTCGTGCCGCAGCAGCTTCCGCAGCAAGTGCGGGATTTCTACCAATGGATGAAACGGCAAGGCCGGCTCCCGGACGGTTTGCCGTCGGACTTTCCCGGTCACGCCTATTTGACCTACGAACAGGCCGCGCGGCGGCTGGCGGGTGAAGGCGTGGTCTGGGTCGGCGACGCCGCGGGACTTTCCCACAACGAAAGCGGCGAAGGCATCCGCCCAGCAATCCAATCGGGCCTGATGGCGGCGGAAACCATCGTGGCAGCGCGGGGCGATTATCGCATGGAGACGCTCGACGCATATCGTCGCCGCATGGAAGTACAGTTTGGCCCAAGGCGAACCGCCGTGCCGTCTTCCCGCGCAACTTCCGCCCTCCGCCGCCGCGTCGCCCATTGGCTGCTCGCGCAGGCGCTGGTTCGTGAAAAGAGTCGTGTTGGACCGGTGGTTCTTGCGCCGATGATAGAGTATATTAGAGGTTGACCAACTCGATGCAAATGAGACCGATAGAATGTCTACGACAATCGCGATCGACGAAGCCCAAGCCAATTTGAAGGAATTGATCCATCAACTCGCTCCAGGAGACGAAGTGCTGATTACGGAGAATCGCCGGCCGGTGGCAAAACTTGTCGGGCAGGCAAATCCACCCGGGCAGCGGCGGCAGTCAGGCCTGTGCAAAGGCATGATTACTCTACTTGTTGAAGATGACGAGCATTTGGAGGGGTTTCGGGAGTACATGGGGTGAAGCTTTTGCTGGACACGCATGCGTTCTTGTGGTTCGTTACGACCGATCCCAAACTCAGCGACAACGCGAGTTCGCTAATCTCCGATCTGGGAAATGATGTGCTTGTAAGTCCCGCGAGCTATTGGGAAATCGCCATCAAGGTCGGCCTCGGGAAGTATCCGACGACGGTCCCTTTCGAGGAGTTCTTCCGTCGCGGTATTGAAGGGGCCGCCATGACCATTCTGCCGGTTGGAATTCGGCACGCCGCGGTGCTCTCGTCATTGCCCATGCATCATAAGGACCGGTTCGATCGGATGATTGTTTCGCAAGCTATTGCGGAGCAGATCTCGGTGGTCAGCGTGGATACGGCGCTCGACCAATACCCAATCACCCGTCTCTGGTGATACTGCAATTCCATCAAATCGGATCAGCGGATACAATACGTACATGAAGACATCCCGCCGAACCCCTGCGCCTGAACCGCCCGCTGCCGCGCACCAACCGCGCAAAAAACTCTCCGGGCAGACGCTCTTTCTTTTGGGATCGGTCGTGGCCAGCGCGATCATTCTGGCTTCGCTGGCCTATTTTATTTACGGCGAGAAGCTCTTTGCGGCCGATTCCCGCCTGAAAGACATCCCCTTTGACGGCGCAAAGGCCTACGAATACTTGAAGCAGCTCTGCGATCTCGGCCCGCGGCCGAGCGGGTCGGCGGCGATGACCAAGCAGCAGGAGTTGCTGGAAAGCCATTTCAAGAAGCTCGGCGCGAAGGTCGAGTTCCAGCGATTCGAGGCGGATTATCCGATGGACGGACCGGACGAAACGAAGATCGGCCACAAGGTGCCGATGGCCAACATCATCGTCCGCTGGAACGCGGAGAACCGCGAACGCATAGCTCTTTGCAGCCATTACGACACACTGCCTTTTCCCCTCATGGACAAGGAAAACAAGCGCGGACGCTTCGTCGGCGCCAACGACAACGCCAGCGGCGTGGCGATCCTCATGGAGCTGGGCAACGAGTATGCCAAGGAGCCGCCCAAGATCGGAGTCGATTTCGTTCTCTTCGATGGAGAGGAGTTCATCTTCAATCGAGACGCCGAAGCAGGCCCAGACCATGAGCCGCACAGCGCGCACGGCCAGTATTTCTGGGGCTCCGAATACTTTGCCAAGGACTACGCCAACCATCCGCCGGCGTTTAAGTATCGAGCTGCGGTGCTCATGGACATGGTCGGCGGAACTCAGTTGCAATTGTTGAAGGATTTCAACAGCATGAGTTGGAAGGATAGCGCGCCGATAGTGAACGGCATCTGGGCCACCGCGGCCAAGTTGGGCGTCCGCGAGTTTGCGGACCGCTCGTCATTGGATGCGATCAGCGACGACCACGTGGCCTTGCACGACCTGGGCAAGATTCCGTCCTGCGACCTGATCGACGTCAGCTTCATGGAAAAGCAATGGCACACGCAGGCCGATACGCCCGACCATTGCTCGGCGCTCAGCCTGGCCAAGGTCGGCTGGGTCTTGCGGGAATGGCTGCGGAAGCAATAATGAACGATCTTTCCAGCTTCCTTGTCGCGCTCGTTCTGGTTGCCACGTCGGTGGCCCTGGTCGTGCGGCACGTCCGCGTTTGGAAGCGGCTGAACGGGGAAGGGCTCGAAGAGCGGGAGCTTGACTTTCGCCGCCGGCAATTCCGCCGCCGTGTACAGACCAGCGCCATGATCGGACTCCTCGGAGTGGCCATCGTCGTGGGCCAGTTGCTCTTGGACTTCGTCAAGTCGCCGCGCTTTCTGGTCTACTATTGGATCGGCGTGCTGGCCATCTTGTTATGGATCTTGCTGCTCGCCGTGGCTGACATGATGGCCACCAGCGCCCATTACAGCCGCGAACGGAGCGACCTTGCCGTCGGCCACGCGAAGCTGCAGCTCGAATTACGCAAAGCCCGCGAAAGAGCCGGCCGCCGCCACAACGGCAAGCCGGGCGCGGGGGACTAACGCACGCTCCCGAATCAACACGCCCGAGAGCGCTTGCCGGAGTTCACCGTTTTAAGGTCTGGCCCCTACGTTGCTCCAGGCGGAAAGTCGACAGTCTCGGTGTGGCCCCGCTGCAGCTAAGTATTTCAAGATTTGGTTCGTATCATGGTAGGATTCGTGATTCGATGGTTCAGTGTGCGCCTTTTGTCTTCGGACAACTAAGGAGACGTTAATGACTCTCGTCAGCCGACGTTGGTTTCAGTTCACCCTCCGGTCGGTGTTGTTGTTCATGCTCGTCAGCGTTCTGGTTTGCAGCTACCTCGCCACCAGGATGTACCACGCCAGGCAGCAGCGCAAGGCTGTGGAGTGGATTGAGAGAGAATCTGCCCCCACTGCACATTACAGCCCACCGGGCTCTGTGCTTTACGACTACCAGTTCGATCCGACCAGCACGAAGTGCATTTCTGAACAAGGAAGATCGAGGCATCCGAGCGAGCCTCAGTGGCTCCGGAACCTGTTTTGCGACGACTTCTTTCATGACATTGTCGCGGCTGATGTCTCGCGAGACGACCAGATGGAAAAACTGGCAGCGTTTCCTTACCTGCGGAAACTCGCTCTCAACGAGCAGGGCATGGGATACACTACGGTCACCGATTCCGGGCTCCGTAATCTTGCGAAGCTGCGCTACATCGAGACCCTGGACCTTTCGTTCTTATCAATAACGGACACTCAGTTGTCGTATCTCAAGTCGTTGACCGCGCTCCGTGACCTAGGGTTACGTAACAGCCAGCTTACGGATGATGCACCTATTGAAGAATTGACACGTCTGACAGCGCTTCAGACATTGGACTTGTCTGACGTCTCGCTGACGGGTCAAGGACTAGAGAAGTTGGCCTGTTTGACGGCGCTTCGGGATCTGAATCTCGCTGACAACCCGGTGACCGATTCGGGACTAGCACATATCGCATCCTTGGTTAAGCTCGAATCCTTGAACCTCTCGGGCAATATAATCAGCGATGGCGGCTTACGAATCCTTAGTGGAATGGTTCAACTTAGAAAGTTAAATTTGGTTTTGACCTCTGTTACGGACGCCGGGTTGGAGTTTCTCAAACATTTGCACCAACTTGAGGAGTTGCACCTTGATAGTACCGGAATTACTGATGCCGGTATCCTGCGACTTAGTGCGCTAACGAATCTCAAGCACCTTTCTATCCACGATACGAAAGTTACTGCCGACGGAGAAGCTAGACTTCGCAAAGCACTCCCAGGATGTTCGATCAGTCGTAAAGAGAGTGATTGAGAATGGGGCGGCATCGCAGCATCGCGGCGAGACTTTCTACACTTATCCGCGCCGTCTTCGCAGTGCGCTGCCCATATTGCCGGTCTTAGCGTGGCGTCGGGTGGTGCGATGACTCACCATTCTCGCGTTTGTGGTTATGCATGGTAGGTCTTCGTCGGGCTCGACAACGATGCACGGGCAAGAAAACGGCGGAGTTGCGATATGTCATAAATGACCACGAAAATTCTTTAAGTCCTTGTCCGGCAACGACTTGGGAACAATCCGAAAAGAATTTTCGCATTTTCGCATAGCGCATCTAGCAATATATATATTGAGATGTGTACAAGAGTATATAGTTGATGGTTGAGAGTTGAGTAATGGGAGCGGAGTAGCAATGTTCAAATTCAAATGTTCAATGTTCAACGAGCGCGGAATTGTGAAAAGGGCATATGAGAGAGATCGATGATCGGAGACCAGAACACGAACTAGGCGCAATTACAATGCCAACACGAGTGAACGTTATCCTGAACCAAGAACACCCCGGTCCTGACATGCCAACTTTCCTGCCACAATGGCAGTCGGCCCCGCGATGTGCCCCAGCCTGTTCCTCCGAGGGATGCGGGAGTCGCCGCCTGTTTGCCGCGCCGTAAGTCGTGTGTTTATAAGTGTTTACGACGGCCGGCAACGATGCGCCCGGCCGCTGGAAAATACGAAGGCGGGGCACATCGCCCAGGCGAGCCTTTTTTTGTGCAGCCGAGGTTTCCCCGCCAATGCCGCATGACCCGCGAATACAAACCGCCAGAAGAGGCACTCCTGTCTCCGTCCTGAGTGCTTCCTGTCTTGTTCCTGTCTTTGTCGCACCCCACAAACCGATCAATACAAGCCGTTTTTCGAAATTACGCCCGAACAAAATGCGACCACGGCCACAATGGCCATTCGGGCTCAGGGCGTTAGTCTGTCGCCTTTCGCTCCGCGAAAGAAGCGCAACTGTCGCGGAGCGAAAGGCGACAATCTGCCTAGCGCGCCCGTTCCCAAACCGACACTTCCGCGAGCGTGTGCTGGAACTTCCGCCGCGTCTCGCGGATTACGAACTCGACGTCCCGCGGAGCTTCCAACAGATCGAAGTGCGGGCCGAGCAGTTCCTTCAAGGCGTCGAAGGTCCAGTACGGCTCGCCCGCCTTGCGGATGCCGCCGGGCCAGTTCTCTTTCTTGGTGAACTCCTCCAGCCACGTGTAAGGCGAGGTCATCACCAGCAGTCCGCCGACGTTTATGCGCTCGTGAATCGACGCCAGAAAACCCTTGGGGTCGTGGATCCGGTCCAGGAGATTCGCCGCCAGAATCAGATCGTAGCCCGTGAACTGCGGTTTGAGATTTGTCGCATCGCCCTGCAGGAACTCGACGCGATCGATTGTGCGTTCCAAGCCAAGCTCCGAGAGCCGCGCTTCGTGATAGGAAACGATCTCGCCTTCCTCGGCCAGGTCGTAATAGGCGACGCCCTTTTCCTTGAGCTGCAGCGCGATGCGAATGAACCGGGCGGAGAAGTCGATGCCGGTCACGAAATCGTATTCGCGGGCCAGCTCGAACGTGGCCCGGCCGACCGCGCAGCCCAGGTCGAGCGCCTTGCGCCGCGGCGCTCCTGCGCGTGCTCCAAGCAAATCGCCGCGCATTGCGACATGAAGTTGGGCACGTTGTAATAGGTCTGGCCGAAATGGGCCTCGCAGTACTGCGAAACGGCCGCGTCGCTCTCGTACATCGCTTCGGGCACGGCCACCGGCTGCTCCGACTCGACGTAGCGCAGGCCGGCGTGCTGGAAGAAATGCCGGCGGAAGGCGTAGCGTGCGTCGCGGATCGCCTCGTTGCCGGTCGAGATCCACGACCCGCCCTTGATCAGGTTGTGCCGCGTATCGAAAGTCGGCGTCGAGAAGTCGTCGTAATGGGGATGGATCTCGAAGCCGTCGAAACCGTTGATTGGCGTTTCCGTCCATTGCCAGACGTTGCCAATGAGGTCGTAGAACTCGCCAAATTGGAAGCGGTCCACCGGGCAGGGCGAGGCCCAATGCTCCAGATTGATGTTGCCCGGGGCCTTTTCCCAGTAGGGCTGGTCGGGGATGTCGTGCAGGTCGTGGAGGCGGCGCCATTCGGCCTCGGTCGGCAGCCGGATCGGCCTGCCCGTCTTCGCCGCCATCCAATTGCAGAACGCCTTGGCCTCGAGCTGGTTGACTTCGACCGGCCAGTTCCAGGGCATGTCAATGACCTGGGCCACGGTGCGGAATTTGTAGCCGCTGGGCGAATCGACCCAAAACAGCGGATGCCGCGATTTGGTAAACGCGACCCACTTGCGGCCTTCCTCGGTCCAGTTTTCCTCGTTCTCGTAGCCGCGGTCCTCGACGAAGCCGAGGAACTCTTGATTGGAGACGAGATAGCGGCTGGCCGAAAAATCCCAAACGTCGTTCATCTGGCGGCCGTATTCGTTGTCCCAGCCGTAGAGCGGATCGTTGCGAGGTTTGCCCAATACGACGTGGCCACCGGCGACCGGAAGCAATTCATTTTCCGGTGCGGGCCCACTCTCCGTGCAGATGTCGAGGAGCCGCAGTTGCCGTACCAACTCGATCGGCAGGCGGCGCATGATGACCGACGACGTCTCGATGTGGATCCGCTCGTGCTCGATGCCCATCAGCACTGCCCAGAATGGATCTTCCCATTGGACCGGCACATTCAGCGGCAGCGAGCAAATCACGTCGTTCACGACCGCGCGGATTGCCTTGCGATATTCCTTGACCTCCGCGACCGTCGGCCAATCGTAGTTCGCTTCGTTCAGGTCGTCCCACGACATCTCGTCGACGCCGACCGCGAACATCGACTCGAATCGAGGATTGACCCGCTCCTCGATGATCTTGGCGACGATGAGCTTGTTGATATAGAACGTGGCAGTATGCCCGAAGTAGAAAATCAGCGGATGCCTGAGCGGTTCGGGCCGCAGATAGAACGCCTTCTCATCGGCCAAGGTGTCGTAAAGTTGTTCGTCGAGGGTGAAGGTAGCGTTGAAGTAGCGGCGGATTTCCTCCCGTTTTTCGGCGGCCGTGCCCTGGTTGAGGATCGGGGTTCTCGTATTTCGCAAATCCATGATGGTCTCACGGCGTAAGATGGGGGGCGGAAACGAAGCGGGCGGGTGTACTATTAGGCCGATTTCAGCGGACCTAGAAAGCCATTCTACAACCTGTGAAGTGTCCGAGACATTGTTTTAAACCCCGGACTTCCCAGTTCGGACCGCGTTAAAATGGCGAAAATTGCTTGTACTTATCGTATGCGAGGCGGCCGGAAAGAGCAATTCTCCGGCGGTCATAACGCTGTAATTAGCGGTTTTTCGAATACTCAAAGCGTCGCGCCATTACGCCGTCATGATTACCTCCCATCCAAGGGCCATTTTTTCCGCGCGATAGCTATTCACAATCCTCTCTCTGCCCGCTGCGCCGATTTGCTGGGTCGCAGTGGGATTGTTTATCAAATGCTCAGACCAGCGGGCGATTCCCGCACGATGACCGGGGGCGAAAAGGAAACCTGTTTTTTCATGCTCGATCAAATCCCGCACGCCCGGCATGTCCGCGGCGATGACCGGCACGCCCGCGGCCATCGCCTCCATCAATGCCTGCGTATGCCCCGCACGGCGGCCGGTCGACCAGAATTGATCCATGAGCGGCAGCAGTTGGTCGAAGTCGCCGCAGTCGCCGAGGAAATGGACCTTGTCGGCAATCTCGACCTGATCGCGGAAGCGCACGAGCTGGTCGCGATACGGTCCATCGCCGAAAATGAGCAGATGCGCGTCGTCGCGGATCACCTTCAAGAGGTCGGCCGCCCAAATGGCGTCCTTGCCGCCGCGGTCGCGCTCCAATCGTGCGGCCCAGCCGATGAGCCGGGCATTTTCCGGCAGACCCAAGCGGTTGATCAATTGCTCGCGAGTCGGCGCGGGCCGCGCCGTCGTTTCCACGCCGCTGGGAATGACGCGGATCTTCTCCGCCGCGATGCCCTGGGCAACACAATGATCTCGCACCACCGGGCACGTGGCTATTGTTACATCGGCACGATTGCCGACGAAGCGGTCAATGGCTTGCTGAACGGGGCTTTGATTTGTTTCGATCGTGCGCCACACGGTGACCAACCGCGGTCCGCGAACGAATTGCATCGCCGCCGCCGCGCAAGCGCGCCAGCGGACTGCCAGCCGACGACGACATCCGGCCGCAGTTCCTTGATCTTTCGCACCAAGCGCCACAGCGTCAGCGGGTCGGCCGGCCAGCGGCGTCCGAGGATGTCAACCGGAACGCCCGCTTGAGTAAGTTCTTCCGCGATCGGTCCGTTGTCACGAAGCGCGACGACTTGCGATTCAGACTGCTCGCGCGGCATCGAGCGGACGAGCAGTTGCAATTGCCGCGCCGTGCCGGTGCGCTGGAGCGAATCGATGATGTGCAGGATGCGGTGGGGCAAGGCGCGGAACCTCGAAACTTTTTGCAAAGTATACCGCAGAACGCCCCTTGTCGCCACGGCGGCATCTTGCGCCACCGATCATCGCACTCGCTGTGCCTACCACCCCTGCGATTCCGCCAGCCGCTGCACGTACTTCGCCAGGATGTCAGTTTCCAGGTTCACCCTGCCGCCCACGGCCAGCCGGCCGAGCGTTGTCGCGGAGAGCGTGAATGGTATCAGCGCAACGCTGAAGCGGTCCGGCTCGCTGGCGACGATCGTCAGGCTCACGCCGTCTATCGCGATCGAACCTTTGCCGGCCATCTGCCGGGCGAGCTCCCGCGGCACGGAGATCCAGAAGGTGGACCAATCGCCCGAATCGATCCGTTCGAGCAGACTGCCCGTGCCGTCGATGTGGCCGCTGACGAAATGCCCGTCAAGCCGGCCGTTGACGGCCAGCGAGCGCTCCAGATTCACCGGGCTGCCCGGCCGCAGATCGCCCAGGTTGGTCCGGGCGAGCGTTTCCGGCCCGGCCTGGAAGGAGAACATATCACCCTCGACGGCTACCACGGTAAGACAGCAGCCGTTGACGCAGATGCTGTCGCCATCGGACGCCTCGGCGGCAATCCGCGGCTCGCGCACGATCAACCGGCAGCCGGGTGGTTCCGATCTGATCTCGCTCACGACGCCAAGGGCTTCAACGATGCCGGAAAACATACGAGATCACAGAATCCTTTCTTCCTGGTGCTTCTTCTCGACGAGCAGTTCCCACGCATATCGCACTGGGCCGTAAAGCGCAAAGGTAACGCAGACGATCGATACTGCATAGTCGCGAAACGCCATCACCGCCGCGATGCCGAAGATCACGCCCACAAGGTGCCGGAGCGTTCGCTGCCCGCGAAAGACTTGATTGACTACGTGCGGGTAGGGAATTCGCGATACCATCAGCAATGCCGCCAGCAAGGCATAGAACGGCAGCACGCGCTGCAATCCGATGAAGATCTGCGGCGCAAAGCTTCGGCGCCCGCCTGCGTACTCAGCGTGCTGAGCGCATCGAACATGATGGCAAAACCGGCCACGCTTGCCGCTGCCGCCGGGCTAGGCAGGCCGTGGAATGCCATGTGATCGTCCTCGTCGCTGGTTTCCACATTGAACCGCGCCAGCCGCAAGGCCGCGCAGGCCGCGTAGGAACCGGCAATCACCCAAATCGCCTGCTTGTGAAAGAAGGAAAACTGCGGGCACATCTTCACCAGCAGAAAGGCCGGCGCAATGCCGAAGGAGACCATATCGCAAAGACTGTCCAACTCGGCGCCAAACTCACTGGCCGCCTTCGCCAGCCGAGCCACGTAGCCGTCCAGCGCGTCGAAAACCATCGCTAAGATGATCAACCAGGCGCTGTAGAAGCAATTGGCGGGATCGGCCGCCGGATTGCCTTCCGGTACGAGCGGCGTCTGCACCCGCGATGCGATCACGATGGCGAAGAACCCGCACACAAGGTTGCCCAGCGTGAACATCGTCGGCAGGATGGCGAAGGTGCGGATGGTACGCATGGGCGATGAAGGATGAAGGATGAAGGATGAAGGATGAAGGATGGAATTCATCCTTCATCTTTCTGCCTTCATCCTTTACTTTTGTACTCCACAAAAACAGTTTCGCCGGCCTTCACTTTATGACCGACCTTTACTTTAACTTCCAACCCAGCCTCCTGTGGCACAATCAACTCCGTCCGCGAGCCGAGTTTGATCATGCCGAAGACATGACCGCGCGGCACGACTTCGCCCGGCCGCAGGTCGCAAACAATCCTCCGGGCGATCGCGCCGGAAATCTGCCGCACGACAAACTTTCGGTGCGGCGCGGCTTCTTCCTCCATGCCAATCCACATGTTCTCGTTGCGGATCGCGCTTTCGGGGTTCAACGCATTCAGGAACTCACCGCGCGAATATCGCAAGGCGATCACCCGCGCCTCCGCCGGCGATCGATTCAAGTGTACGTTGAAAATCGAGAGGAAGATGCCGATCCGCACCGCGGGGCCGCCGACGAAATCGTCGTGCTCAAGCTGCGTGATCTCGGCGATCGTGCCGTCAGCCGGCGAAACCCATTGCCCCTGAGCTTGCGGCACGCTCCGCCGCGGATTGCGAAAGAAATAAAGAATCAGCCCCAACACGACCGCAGGCGACAAAGCCACGAGCTTCCACGGCCCGGGCAAGATCACCGCCGGCAACACGATCAGCATAAGCAGCGGTCCGCCCATCAGCAACAACTCTGCCGCACCCCAAGGCGCACAGGGCAACGATCTTTGCCGGTTAAAGTAATCTTCGGCATCAGGCCAAGTGTAATCGCAGATGTTGCGGCAGTACTTCAGATCGCGCGGATCGAGGACCTCATGCGGCGCTCCCGCGCCGCTTCCCAATCTACTTTCGGCCATCGCCCGCACATAGCCCGGCCGAAAGGTTTTCAGCCACCAGCGTCGCCAACGGCTCCACGCCAGCTCGATCGAGTAGCATGCGCCGCCGCCGGGCTGCACGCTGCGGATGTTCTCCGGCAACCGCTGCGGCACGGCTCTGGCTGGCATTTCAGTTCCACTGCGAGTGTCGATCATCGCCGGTTTTCCCTAATTCACACCATCATACCGCGACAAGAGACGATGCGGAAGAAGCGATCAAGAATAGCGTCCCCCTCTAGTCAAAACGGCTTCCATGCGAGAAAATATGGCGATTCAAAAAAGAGCCCATTATTTCAGGAGACCGCCATGAATTCCGAAATCCTCGACATCCATGCCCGACAAATTCTCGATAGCCGGGGCAATCCCACGATCGAGGTTGACGTGGAGTTGGCGGACGGCTCGTTCGGCACGCGCGGCGGTCCCCAGCGGCGCGAGCACCGGCGTACACGAAGCCCTGGAACTCCGCGACGGCGACAAGGCGCTCTTCCTGGGCAAGAGCGTGCACAAGGCGGTCGATAATGTGAATGATGTGCTGGCCGACGAACTGGCCGGCATGGACGCCCTCGATCAGGCCGCGCTCGATCGTCGCATGATCGATCTGGACGGCACCGAGAACAAGAGCAAGCTCGGCGCCAACGCGATCCTCGGCGTGTCGCTGGCCACGGCCCATGCCGCGGCCGCCCACACCGGCCAGCCGCTGTTCCGCTATCTCGGCGGCGTCGGCGCACGCTTGCTGCCGGCCCCGATGATGAACATCATCAACGGCGGCTCGCATGCCGACAACGACGTCGACGTGCAGGAGTTCATGGTCATGCCGCTGGGCTTTACGAGCTTCACGCGACGCCATCCGCTGCGGCTGCGAAGTCTTTCATAATCTTCGCAAAGGTGCTGCACGACAAGAAGCTCTCCACGAACGTCGGCGACGAAGGCGGTTTCGCGCCGGACCTGAAGAGCAACCAGGATGCACTCGACGTGATCGTCGAAGCCATCGACAAGGCGGGCTACAAGCTCGGCGAGCAGGTGTTCATCGCCCTCGATCCGGCCGCCTCGGAGTTCTACGACGCGGAAAAGAAAGTCTACAGCGTTGACGGCAAGGAGATCCCTTCGGCGGCCCTGGTCGACATCTACGCCAGTGGGTCGACAAATACCCCATCTGTTCGATCGAGGACGGCTGCGCCGAAGACGACTGGGAAGGCTGGAAGCTGCTCACCGACCGCCTTGGCAAGAAGATCCAACTCGTGGGCGACGACCTGTTCGTCACCAACACCAAGCGCCTGCAGCGCGGCATCGACGAAGGCATCGCCAACAGCATCCTGATCAAGGTCAACCAGATCGGCACGCTCACCGAGACGATCGAGGCGATCGAACTGGCCCATCGCAACGGCTACACCAGCGTCACCAGCCACCGCAGCGGCGAGACCGAGGACTCGACGATCGCCGACCTGGCCGTTGCCTTGCGCACCGGACAGATCAAGACCGGCAGCGCCTCGCGGACCGACCGCATGGCCAAGTACAACCAGTTGCTCCGCATCGAGGAGATTCTCGGCGACACGGCCGTCTACGGCGGGCCACTATTTAAGCGATAGGTCCTCGTTGGAAAGGTCGATTTTGATCGGCTCCATGCCGGATTCCAATTTGCGCTCAAACCATTTCCACTGGCGGTCCCCTAAGACTTCCGCGGGCGGGTCAAAGTAATTGTTGAGCTGTTGCCATTGGGACCGCTTTGTCGGATCGCCCTTTGCGTGCCGTGAAATGATCAGGATTTGATATACGCCGGGCTTCGGAACTACCAGGGTGAAACTGCCGTCGTCGCCCGCCCGTGTCGTCGCGCCGCCGAGCGAGGTGATTGCCTTCATGCCGGAATCGCTGGGGCTAACGGGCGGATCGCCGGGCCGGAACCCGTCCGGCGCCAACGGCTTGTTGAGCGATGTACCGTTCGGCAGCACGATCACCACCGACCCCGCGTCGGCCTGCGGCGCGCTGCCCGGCGTCGAGAACGTGATCCGCCCTGCCAGCGGCACGCGTTTCTCCGCGACGGCTTCCGCGGAATCCTTGGAGACCGCCTTAGCGCCTCCTCCGCGGCCGATGAGATATCCCATACCGAACGCCGCCGCGGCAATTAGCAAGTAGAGCACCGCCTCGATGTAAATCATGCGGCGCGGAAATAGTATCTTGTCGGCAGGCATCGGATTCAGCCGCTTGGACGGAGGATCGGGAACCCGCACCTCCGTGCTGCCCTCCAATTCGAAATCAGGAATCGCATCCTGGGAATTCTCCGATGCAGATGTAAATGGCGCCGCGGCTCTTCCATTGGCTTGCGCGCGGTCGGGTTCGGCTGCCCGGCCGAACTAAATTGCACCGGGCCGCTCGCAAACGTATCGTCCATCCATGGATTCTGCCGCATTGGACTTTTCCAACTAAAATGCCTACTACCGGTCCTCTTCGTCCCGCGGGATCCCTTCGTCCCGCCAGTCCAGTGCGCCGATCGCCTGAAGCAACACGATCGCCACCAGGTCGACGAGCCACACTACTCCGCCTGTTAGCGCCACATAGCGAAGGACCAGGCTGCCCGTGCCGTCCTTCATCGCCTCCAGCAATGCTGCCAAGGCCAAAACGATGCAGATCGTCACGGGCAGGAGCAGCCCCGCGACAAGCAAAGTAAAAAGGGCTTTGGAAAACACCTGTTTGTGACGCATACCCCCCATTTTGCAGCTATCGGCGGCGATTGTCAAGGGACGAAAACCGCTCGCTACGGCAGCCGCCTTGACACGCACTGCCCACAGAGCACAATGAATTGAGAGGCAAAAGGAACGGAGGATCCCATGAGGCTTGAAAGCAGACCGTCTTGGACGATTGCGGCGGCTGGTATTCTCGTTGCGGGGTTGCTTCTCGCCGTGCGGGCGGAAGCTGCCGAAGTGCTGCTCAAAGACGGCCGCATCTTGCGCGGCCGAAAGGGTGAAACGACCGGCTTGGCTGAGGTGTCCGCCGGCGGAGAAGGCGGTTCGCTAAAGCAAATCGTCTTCGTGAACGACGATCTCCGCATCACGTTCGTCTCCCGCCGCCAGGTCGCGGGCGCGCAGGGCGACAAACCGTCGGATGACGCCGAAAACTTCGATTGCGAACAGCCGCGATCTCAGATCGGCACGAGCAAATTGATGATCCAGTCGGTCGGTCCGCCCGCCGGCGAATTGAAACCATTCGACGAACATGGCCGCCGAATCTATCCAATGCAGACCGCAGACCGCCTGCTGAAGGTCGTCCAGGTAATCACGGAGATCACGCCGCAGTACGCCCGAGTCGAAGCCTTGCATTTCAAGTGGGACATGCGCATCGCCACGAGCACGATTGACGATGACACGCTGGAAAAGCTGCTCATGCACCAGATCAGCCCCAAGAATGTCGAACACCGCAAAAAGGTCATCCGCTTCTTCCTGCAATGCAAGCGCTACGGAAAGGCGGTCGAATTGTTGGAGAATCTGCTGAACGAAGGCATCGCCGATACCAAGGACCAACAGGACCTTCTTCAGACCAAGAAGCTGCTGCACATCATGTACGCCCAGCAGATGCTCGAAGAGTTGGGCTTGCGGCGGATCAACGGACAGCACGCGCTGGTGCTGAAGTATCTCGACAAGTTTCCCACGGAAGACGTGACGGGCGAAATCTTGCAGACCATCCGCCAAGTAAAGCAGGAGTACGCCGACTTGGAAAAGCAGCGGAGGACGATCTGCGGCGAATTGGATAAGCTCCAACTGCTTGTCGTTGAGCGATCCGACCGCGCGGAGTTGGCCGCGGCACTGCGCGTAATCAAAAACGAACTGAACGCCGAAACGATGCCCCGCATGGCCGCCTACTTGCAGAGCCGCAATGTGCAAGGAATCAAGCCCGAAGAGCTGCTCTCGCTGGCCGTGGGCGGTTGGCTGCTGGGTTCCGATTTGGCCACGCCCAACTTGCCGCTCACCTTGTCGGCCTGGCGGATGCACCGCTACGTGTGCGACTATTTGGCCGAGCCGATGAAAGTGAAACGAACGCGGATTCTGCCGAATATCATTACGGAGTCCGCAGCCCAGCCGGCTATTGTCGCGGCGCTGGCATCCCATATGCGTCCGCCGCATCCGCTGCCGGAACTTGTCGACGAAGCGATCCCCGGCTTCTACAAGGTGGACGTCGACGTGGCGGCCGACCAGCCTAGCGCTAGCTACTTCGTGCAATTGCCGCCGGAATATGATCCCTCGCGCCACTACCCGATGATCGTTTCGCTTCATGCCGTCGGCATGGACCCCGAAATGCAGATTGACTGGTGGGCGGGCGAAAAGCATGACCCCAATGGCAAGCCTGGGCGTCATGGCCAAGCCGGACGTAACGGTTACATCGTCATCGCACCAGCCTGGACTGCCGAGCATCAGAAAGGATACCAAGGCACGCCCCGCGAGCACGCGGTGGTGCTGGGCTGCGTGCGCGACGCCTGCCGGCGGTTCGCCGTCGATACCGACCGCGTCTTCCTTACGGGCCATTCCACGGGCGGCGACGCGGCCTGGGACATCGGCGTCTCGCATCCCGATCTTTGGGCCGGCGTGATGCCCATCTCCGCCGAGGCCCTTTACTCCTGCAAATTCTACACGGACAACGCCCGGTATGTGCCTTTCTACGTCGTATTGGGCGAATTGGACGGCGGACGAATCACCCGCGACGCGATGGTGCTGGACCGCTATCTGAAATTCGGCTACAACACGACCGTCGTCGAATACTTGGGCCGCGGGCACGAGCATTTTGTCGACGAGCAGTTGCCGTTGTTGGACTGGATGGGCCGCTGCAAGCGGAGTTTTCCCTTGCCGCACGACCGCGAGTTCACTTGCGCGACGATGCGGCCGACCGACGACAGCTTTTGGTGGGCAGAAGTCGCCCAACTGCCGGCGAACGCGGCCGTTGCCGCTTGGCCCGCGCCGCACGGCATCAAGCCCCTTTTAGTCCGAGGCAGCGTGCCGGTGAACAACAACATTGCCCTGACAGCGGGCAATCTGGGCGCCACGATCTGGCTCTCGCCGGATATGGTGGACTTCAAGGCCCGCGTGAACATCACGCTCGGCGGCCGGCGGCCGGCCGGCGTGCCGCCAATAATCAAGCCCAGCGTGGAGACGATGCTGGAAGACCTCCGCGTCCGCGGCGACCGCCAGCACCCATTCTGGGCGAAGGTCGAGGCGAAGTAGGCCGCTCGCGTTACGACTACGATGCCGGCCATGCCTCAATCTCCTTCGGTTTGTGGCCGAGCAGCGCCTTAAGTTCGCGGAATCTTCCCCAGAGAATCGTGGCCGCGAGCACGCCCAATACGGCCGGCGGCAATGGCGAGCCGCCGATGATCGCCACGTGGGTCATGACCGCGCCGATCATGTTGCAGACAAGCAGCGCCGCCCCCACGGGAGTCAGACGGGGAATCAGGAGCAAGATGGCCGACACAATTTCAATGCCGCCGGTGACGTAGCGGAACCACTGGCCAATTCCGATCTTCTCGAACATCTCGACCATCATCGGCTGGCCGGATAGCTTCGCAAAGCCCGCCATCAAGAAGGCGGCGGCGAGGAGGACTTGCAAAGACCAGAGGGCGATGTTCTTGGCCTTCGATGCAGTTGTTTGGTTGGTTTGGGTATTCATGATCCGTTCCTTTCAGGTTAAAGGTAAAGGGTTGAAGGCTTGCGTTTCTGTTTATGGGCGGATCGTGTTATGCAACTTGCGCGAGCAAATCACGATACTGTTTCATCGCAGTGCCGACGGCCTTTTCCGCGCCGACCGTGCCCATGGCGACGCCTTCGACGCGGACAACGTCCACGTCCGTGATGCCGATCAAGCCGAGGACGGCGCGGAGATACGGCTCCTGGAAGTCGAACGGCTTGGTTGGCCCGGCAGAATAAACGCCGCCACTGGCCAAGACGATGACGGCACGCTTGCCCGTGACGAGCCCCTGCGGCCCGTTGGCCGTATAAGCAAAAGTGCGACCCGCCCGTACGACGTGATCGATCCAGGCCTTGAGCGTCGAGGGAATGCCGAGGTTGTGCATCGGCACCGCCATCACCAGGATGTCGGCGGCGGCCAGCTCTTCGATCAACTTGTCGGACAGAGCGAGAGCCGCGGCTTGCTCTGGCGTGTGCCGCTCGGCGCCACCGAAAGACCATCGACAAATGCCGACCCGACGTGCGGCGGCGGGCTATTCGCCAGATTGTGTACCGTGACCTTGGCGTCGCGATAACGCTTCGCCAAATCGTCTACGACCGACTGGGCGACTCGTTGCGAGTACGATTCCGCATCTCGCGGGCTGCTCTGGATAAAGAGTATGTTTTTCATGGCTGTTTTCCTTTCGGGTGATTGTGTTCGTGACTACAACAGTTAACGTTTCGCTTGATTTCGGACACGATGGCCTTGGTCATGCAATCGGCGGCGATGAACCCGGCCCCTTGCCGATGCATGGCCGACAGGCAGGCGTTGCCCGCCGCGTCGATGAACGTCACTCCTGTCAGATCGATGAGCCGAATCGGCCCTTGCTGACAGGCAAATGAGCGTTGCCAGCAGTCCTCGAGTTCCTGAAGCCAAGGCCCCGTGAGACTTCCCTCGAGGCGGAAGGTAACGACGTGGTGGCTGACTTCGACATTGATTCGCAGCATGACTCATTACTCCGCCGCACTGAAAAGCAAGAGCCGTGCCACGTCGGAGGCGGTCGCCGCCTTGCGATCACAACTACTTGTCACGAAAGAACTTGCAACACTCAATCCGCCGCGCGACAAGCGCCGTCAGCGGGAGCTGCCAGCGCCGACGCGCCAGCGGGCCAACAGGCGCGCCAGTAGGCGGGCGCTATCGCATGCTCTGCTTGCCGCGCGGGGAGGGGTTGGGCGCATGTCGCGGAGCGGGCTTGGCCGGCCGCCTGCCATTAATGGGCCAGACTGTTCCTACGGTTTCAGTCAGTCCCGGTAAAGAAGCGCTCGGTAAACAAGGATTCCAGCGGCGTCGTAGTTTTTGGCTCCGACCCCAATCCGGTTGAAGTTTACCGCGGCCCGACGGGGCGCCGCTCACTGAACTACAACGGCTCAGCGGCCATAGAAGCCGCCGAGCCGGGCAAGTACGCCTTGCCCTCGCCGCTAGAGGCTATTTTTTGGCTCCGCTGCGGAGGGTAACTCGTTAAGAAATGTAAGTCGGGGCGACAAGACGACTATTGAACTTTTCGTGGAGAGAAATCGCTGCCAGAAACCTTGACGACGGCCTGCCAAGCAGCTTCTTGGTTCGCGCGATCGTGAAAGTGCGGGTGACGCATCGCCTCGATTGGGCCGGTGAGCTTCTTCGGCGCCGAGGCGAAGAATTGGCCCGAGACGTCGGTTCCGAACGCCGAGGCCTGGAGGTACCGGCGAGCTGCGGTCTCCGGCGTCTGGGACATTCCGGGGATGAACTTCACCAGTGGAATCATCAGCCACTTCATGGCCGGCCCAAGGTTTCGCACCGCCTTAGTGTCGGGCGCGCTGCCGGGCGAGACAGCGTACACGGCCATGCCGGAGGGTAGCCGGCGCGCCAGCGCCGCCGCCCACCAAGCAACGATGAGCTTCGCGTCGGCATACGTCCGGTTGGGCTCGTACTTCACGTTCGGCGCGTTGCGCAGCAAGGCTTCAACAGCGGCGGTTCGGTCACCCTGGTGGTGTTTAGCCGCTAAGGCCGCCACGTCGGTGTAGCTGAACATAGGGACGTCCCCTCGGGCAGGTTCCGCGCCGGCGATAACAATCCGCGCGTTGGGACTCAACAGGTTGGCGCGGAGAAGCCCGACAGTCAGTTGATGATGGCCGATGAGCGGGGCCTGAGCCGCCTCGATGCCCGCCGCAGTGAGCACGCGCTTCTTACCTGGGACCATCCCTGCATTGAGCAGTAGGAAATCGATCGGCCGACCTCGCTTGACGAGCGCGGCGAGGGCGGACTGGACGCTGGACGGCGTGTCCAGATCAAGCTCCAGCGGCGTGAATACCTGTACTTTGGTCTCAGCCGCGAGCTGAGTGGCCGTTTCTTGGATCCGAGACAGGCTGCGCCCGGTGACGATGACCTGGCGGCAGCCCTCGGCCGCGAGCATGTAGGCCGCGGCTCGACCCAGCCCGGAGGTAGTCCCGGTGACGAGAGCAATCGAATGTTTCATGAGTGGTTCCTTGTACTGCATTCCAAAAGATCTTTTGTTGTCATAAGTCTCTTCTCCTTTTCAAGGTTGTCTTCTAGCTAGGTCTCCCACAACAAATTGGAAAGTAGGTTGCCAATTTCTAACTGGATGGTACGATAAGCTTTGGACAACCTTGAGTCAAGGGATAAAGAACTAAATGGTTAAAAATACCAAAAGACCCAGGGGAAGGCCTCGGACCTTCGATGAATCCGAGGCGATCCGTATGGCCACGAAGGTCTTTTGGAGGAAAGGCTTCGATGGCGCAACCATTGATGACCTCGTGGAAGGGATGGGCGTCCGAAGGCCAAGCCTTTACGCCATCTTTGGGGACAAGTCCGCCTTGTTCATGCGATGCCTGAAGGCTTATCGAGCTAACCGCGGGAAGCTAGCAGGCGGAGTGTTGTTCGGCCCGGCGGATGTTCGCGAAGCGATTCGCTCCCTGCTCCGGTTCTGCGTTGAGAGCGCAACAGACGATGGCTCACCGCTCGGCTGTCTTTTGGTTTGCGTCGCACCGCTTGAGGAAGACGAAAACATCCGACGGTTCCTTGCTAAGGCCTTTGAGGAAACCACGGCGGCAATAGCCATGCGCCTCAAACAAGGAGTTGAGGCGAAGGAACTGCCCGTTGATTTCCCGTGCGAGGACCGTTCTCGAATGCTACTGGACATGTCTCGTGGCCTTGTCATCAGAGCAAGGATTGGAGTCCCGAGGCAGGAACTCTTAGAAGATGCGGATAGGGCAGCGGAACTGCTCCTTCACGCATAGAATGGAAATGGACAAGCAGCACGATGCCCGCGCAGGCGCGCGAATCGCTTGCACTGGGGACAAAAAATGGCCGCCGAGCCTGCGACGGAAAGGGCCCTGTCCGATTTTTTGTGTCAGTCCGCCATCGGAACGTAAGTTGCGTTAGTCCGGCAAACGACACTCGAACTGAATTGCAAGGTGGTTTAAAGCCGCCTTCCAGTTACGGATCGGCATTGTCCACTTTTTGGACGCCTCGCGAATCGCCATGTAGACGATCTTCAGGGCCGATTCCTCATTGGGGTAAATCTTGCGATTGCGGGTCAACTTGCGGATCACGCTGTTGAGCGACTCAATCGCGTTGGTCGTGGCGATTACCCGCCGGATCGGCCAGGGGAAGTCGAACAGCGTGATGATGTCCGTCCACTTGGCACGCCACTGCTTGGAGATCGTCGGATATTTGCCGTTCCAGGCTTGAGCGAATTCGTCCAGAGCCACTTCCGCCGCCGCCAGCGTGTCCGCGTTGTAGATCTTCTTCAAGTCGCGGATCACGTCCTTGCTGTCTTCGTAGGAGACATACCGCAGGGCGGCCCGCACCAGATGCACGATGCACAATTGCACCTTGGCCTTGTCGTAGACCGCATGCACCGCGTCGGCGAAGCCGGTCAAGCCGTCGATGCAGACCACGAAGATGTCGCGCAGCCCACGGTTCTTCATGTCCGTCAACACCGAGAGCCAGAACTTGGCGCCCTCGTTCTCCGAGAGCCACAGCCCCAGCAGCTCCTTTTTGCCCTCCAGGTTCACGCCCAAGAGTATGCCGTACTGGATTCTGCCGCCATACAACAAGGCCAAGCTAGTCCGTCGGCAGATCACAGACCCCGCGCTGATCGTTGCTATCCGCAAATGGCAAGAGATGCGTCAGCGAGCTATATGGGAGGCAATCCGCGCTGGGCGAGCGGGGGCCAGCGCAGACGTATGCGAACACCTTTGTAGCAATCTCCAGCAGGTCCGGCTCGCAGAGACGATCCGGGACGAAGCGCTGAGACCGTCTGACCAAGTATGCGTGGAGAAAATCATAGCAGCGGAATGGTGGTTCATTCCCGACAGATACGGGCGAATCCATACAAATCTCACGAACCTACGAAAGGATGTCCGGCAGCACTTACGGATCGACGGCAAGCGGCTAGTCAACGTGGACATCGGCGAATCGCAACCGCTATTCTTTGGCATCGCGGTAGCGACCAAGTACGCGAAGCGCGACAGAACGAGCGACAGCCCCGCCACGCAGCGACGCGACGCACCACAACAGGACGGCGGCACGGCAAACAGGCGGGAAGCGGCGGACGACGCGACGAGGCGAACTCTCCATATGATGGACGAAAATAGTATTATGATGGACAGCGACTCCCTATTAGGGGTATCAATTGGTCGTGATTCACTGCCCGACGACCTGCGCCGCTATCTTGAGGCGTGCGAGAACCGAGAACTTTACAATTCAGTGGCAAAATGCCTCGGCAAGACTAGGGAGCAGGCGAAGAAGAGAGTCATGGTGGCGCTGTTCGATAAAGTGCGACCGAAGGCCCACCGCAGTGGCGCGACGCTCGCATTAGAGGAGCTTTTTCCGGACGTTATGGCTGAAATCCGGAGAATCAAGACGCCCAACTACCGACGTATGGCTCACTTCGCCCAGCGGGAGGAGAGCCGTTTTATGTTCGGCCGCGTGGTCCCGCGTATCATGTTTGAGCAGCCGGACTTGTTTATCGCGACGATCCACGATTCTATCCTAACGACGGAGGGTAGCGAGGACTACGTTCAGGAAGTTATGCTCGAAGAGTTTAAGCGGCTGGGTATCAAGCCACAAGTAAACATAGAGACGACTTAGGCAGTCTCATGCAGCCGGCCGCAACGAAAATGTTCTTCGACCTCTTGACAGAATCCTCGATAGTTGCTAAAAAGCAAATATGAGTAAGCGTAAGGCGACGTTAACCGACACTCTGCGAGCCGCCATGCGGGACAGCGGTTTCTCGGCTTATAAAATCGCCAAGGACACCGGACTGGTCGTGACCTCCGTCATCCGATTCATGGACGGCGAAACATCGCTCCGCCTCGACAAGGCCGATCGGCTGGCCGCGTACCTGGGGCTTCGGATGACGGTGGACCCTGACGCCGTGCCACCGGAGCCGACGCCGGAGAATCTAGCACGGCCGATGCTGGTGAACACGAGGGCAATAAAAAAGGCGAATTAACCGGCACGCCGCCGGCAAACTGAAAGGCAAAATCATGGGCACAGTCTATAAGGCTACCTTTACCAAGCCGCTGCCGACTGGGGCGAAGATTATCGTCCGTACTGGACGACAGCTCGCAGAATGGCAAGACGCGAAGGGCAAGAGGCGGACCGCGCCGCTTACCGCCGCCGGGGACCGGATTGCCGTGAAAGCCGGCACCTACACCGCCAAGTACCGCGACGGCTCGGGCGTAGTACGCAAGATAACCACCGGCTGCCGGGACAAGACCGCCGCCGAATCGGTGTTGGCCGACTTGGAACGCCGGGCCGAAAAGGTGAAGGGCGGAATACTGACGGCTGACGAAGCCGCCGCCATCGACCAGCAAGACCGGCCGCTTGCCGAACACGTTGCCGCCTTCCTTAATCACCAAACCGCGAAGGGGATAAGCCGGGTGCAACTGAACAACACCCGAAGCCGGCTTGATCGCATCGCTGCTGAATGCGGCTTTTGCCGACTGGCCGATATGAACGGCACCGCCTTGGAGCGTTGGCTGACCGCCCGCCAAGACGAGGGCATGGGGGCCGTCACCCGCAACGGATACCGGGAGGCTTGGATTACCTTCGGCAACTGGTGCGTCCGCAATCGCCGGCTAATGTCCAATCCCTTCGCCGGGGTGCCGAAGGCCGATGCGAAGGCCGACCCCCGCCGGAAACGCCGGGCGCTGACGGAGAGTGAGCTGGTACAACTCTTGGACTTGGCACGCCGCCGGCCGCTCTTGGATGCGATGACGATTCGCCGGGGCAAGCGAAAAGGCGAAGGGGCCGCCGTGCTTCGGGAAGAGACCCGCTGCCGGCTCGAATGTCTCGGCAGGGAACGCGAATTGATTTACAAGACGCTGGTGCTAACCGGGCTTCGCAAGGGCGAACTGGCTTCGCTCACCGTGGGGCAATTGGTGCTTGACGCCGACCCGGCTTTCCTGGTTCTGAACGCTGCCGACGAAAAGAACCGGCAAGGCTCGACGATTCCCCTACGGGGCGACCTTGCCGCCGACCTTCGCCAATGGCTCGCCGACAAAGCGAAGGCCGGACAAGGGGGCACCAGGGAACCGACCAGGCACGTCCTACGGCTTCCGGCTGCCGGGCCGAAGCTGCCGCCCGATACGCGCGTCTTCACAGTGCCGGCCGGGCTCGTCCGAATCCTAGACCGCGACTTGGTCGCCGCTGGAATCGCTCGCCGGGTGAAGACTCAGGCGGGGGTGTGGAAGGCTGAAAAACGGGATGAACGGGGCCGGACGGTTGACGTACATGCGCTTCGGCACACCTTCGGCACCCTTTTGAGCAAGGGCGGGGTGACGCCGCGAACGGCACAAGCGGCGATGCGTCATTCGACCATTGACCTGACTATGAACGTCTACACCGATCCGAAGCTCTTGGACGTTGCCGGCGCAATGGAATCGTTGCCAAGTCTGCCCCTTGGGGCTGGTCCGCAACGCGAAGCCGTCGCCGTAAGTGCAACGGGCACCGATGATTTGACCGCGTCGCCGCTTGTACCAACGCTTGTACCAACTATCGGCAAGCCGTGCATATTGGGGTCAATTCTGGACAAGGTGACCGAAACAAGAGCGGAAGCCACCGAAGCCGGGGCCGTCGCCGTAAGTGCTTATCCGGTCAAGAGAAAAGACCCGCTGACAATCACTGTCAACGGGTCTTGCAAGTCGGGGCGACTGGATTCGAACCAGCGGCCTCTTGGTCCCGAACCAAGCGCTCTACCAGGCTGAGCTACGCCCCGTTTATCCAAGGCTTTAAGGTTAACGGTTGCTTCATTCCAAGTCAACCGAGCCTTGCTGCGTACCACGGCGGATATCTATCCCAATACCGAGGATCGCCGTCCTGCCAGCGACTTTCCTCACGAAACCGATCGTCCGGATTATATCGGCCGGTCTTACCGCTACGATTGCCGCATAACGAACTTTCGCCCGCAGTGCGGCGGTGTGAATGTCCGATAGGAATTGGCAGAATCGATTGGATGCTAGGCAACTTCTGGAGGAACCGCCCATGAATGATTACGAAGTCACGTACGCCAACGGTCAAATGGCAATCATCACCGCGTGGACGCCCGAAGCGGCACTGGCGATTGCCGAAGAAGACGGCGAACTCTACGGCTGCCCCGGCATGGAAGCAGTGTCGGCCAGTTTAATGTCCCAGCAGCCGACCGAAGCCTGAAGCAACTCTACTTTGGTCGCGATCCGAGCCGGTCGCGCCTTGTTTCCTATCGCAAAACCTAGGGCCGACCACCAGTGGCTGCCCGCGCTTGGGCCTTGGTGCGACGAATCGCGCGATTCTTTGCTTGCCGCTTGACTGCCGACGGCTTCTCATAACGTTCCCGGCGGCGCAACTCGCGCTTCAAGCCCGATCGATCCAATATCTTTCGCAGTCGACGCACCGCCTCTTGAGCGGACTCCCGCTCGCGTAGCACGATTTTTACCACAACTTCTCCTGTAACTGTTTTTGTTAATAACAAATAACGCGACAAAAACCCACCGCGGCGAGTGCCTGACGTGGCAAAAACTCGCACGTTGGATGGGGAGCAATCGGCCCGGGCGGCTCAATGCCGCCTCCTTCGAGCTTCCCCTCACTATATCGCCGTGCGAAAATATGTCGAGGGCTGCTCAGGACTATTATTCGGAATCGCCGCCCTCCAACCTTGGCTGATTTTGGAAAGGCACTCACATGGGTGGGTCAATAAAGCGTTTCGGCTCCGCTTCTAGTTTTCTGGAGTGTATCAATATAACCCATTGGAGCGATCTAATTCTGTGTCCTGATTCTCTGGCCCGCTGCTAAGACGACGTGCGGCCGCTGCGAAATGCGGTTGGACTCAACCACAGCCTGCACGCCATAAACGCGCCCGATCATCTCCGCCGTGATCACTTCCGCCGGCGAACCATTGGCAACAATGCGTCCGCTTTCCATGAGCGCGAGCCGGCCGCAGTATTCCGCGGCCAGGTTCAAGTCATGAAACACCGCGACAACGGCCAGGCCGTCGCGGTTGAGCCGCGCGATCAGATCGAGTATCGAAAGCTGATGCGAGAGATCGAGATGGTTCGTCGGTTCGTCCAGGAGCAGAATCTTCGGCTCCTGCGCGAGGCACATGGCGATCAACGCCCGTTGCCGTTCGCCGCCGCTAAGTGCCGTTATCGGGCGGTCGGCCAAATGGAGCACGTCGGCCAGTTCCATCGAGCGCTCAGCCACGCGGCGGTCGGCGGCCGACTCGCGCACGAAGCGTGAAACGTGCGGGCTGCGGCCCATCAGTGCAAGCTCGCGGACGGTGAAGTCCAAGTCGATGACCATCTCCTGCGGCAGATAGGCCATCGTGCGGGCGAGCGAGCGAGCGTCGATCGCGCTGAGGTCGCGCATTTCCAGCTTCACGTGCCCACGCAGCGGGCGAAGCGTGCCCCGCAGAACTCGCAAGAGCGTCGTCTTGCCGCAACCGTTCGGGCCTAATACGCCGAGGAAGTCGCCCGCGCCTAGTGTGAGCGTCACGTCGCGCAGGCCGAGCGTGTCGCCGTAGCCTGCATCAAGTTGTTCAACGGTGAGCATGAAGGATTCCATGTATGATTCTGTAGGGAACGCCCTCCGCGGCGTTCCGTCTGCACGGAACGCCACGGAGAGCGTTCCCTACAGTACCGATTTGTGTCGTCGCAAGAGCATGATAAATAACGGCCCGCCGGCAAGGGCGGTGACGACGCCGATAGGGATCTCCCGCGGCGAAAGCAGCGTCCGCGCGAGGCAATCGGCCAACACGAGAAATGCCGCACCCAAAATCGCCGACGCGGGAATCAGCCGGCGATGATCGGGCCCGACGAGCAGCCGCACGGCGTGCGGCACGATCAGCCCTACGAAGCCGATGATGCCGCAGGCGGCGACCGTCGCCCCGGTCACTAGCGAGGCCACGACGTAAAACAACAACCGGCTCCGAGCGACGTGCAGCCCTAGATGAGCGGCCGGTGCGTCGCCCAGTGCGATGAGATTCAAATCGCGTGCCCAAATGACTAAGACAACCAGGGCCGCGGTCACCATCGTGCCGACGGTTGCCATCGGAGCCCATTCCGCTGCCGCCAGATTGCCCAACAGCCACCAGATCACGCCATGCAGCTTGCCCGACGGTGCGATCGATACTAGAAACATCAAAACGCTATTGAGCACGGCGCTGACGGTCACGCCGGCCAAGAGCATCGTTTCCACCGGCGCCGCGCCGTCCGGTGTGCGGGCGAGCGCTTGCACGAGGAGAATCGTGCCCAGCGCTCCGGCGAAGGCCATGCCTGGCACGGTCCACGCGCCGATGGCGGTGATGCCAAACACAATCGCCAACGCGGCGCCGACGCCTGCGCCTGCGGTGACGCCGAGCACGTAGGGTTCGGCCAACGGATTCCTTAGCAGCGCCTGGAAGACCGCGCCGGCCACCGAAAGCCCTGCGCCGGCGATGGCTGCCATCAGCGATCGGGCCGCGCGGAGTTTTAGGATGGCCGTGTTGTTCCATAACTCGCTCCACGCCAGGTGCGACGATCCAGTGGCGATCGACAACGCGAACGCTCCGGTTAGCGCCAGCCCGAATAGGCTGTATAGGATGAACGGCGATTTGTGGCGAAGGTAGGACATGATTTCTCGTTCCCACGCTCTGCGTGGGAACGGGCTTGCGGCCGCTCTGCGGCATTTGTGCTGAGCGGGGACGCGGAGCGTCCATAAGTGCGTTCCCGCGCGGAGCGTGGGAACGAGTTAATGCAGCTTCTCCGCCAGTTCTCTGACGCCGTCGGCTAATCGCGGACCCGGGCGAAACAACAAATCCGGATCGATGTCGTCGATGATCCGCCGCTGCCGTATCGCGGCAACGTCCGACCAGCCGATATGCTCCGAAAGGCGTTTTGCCGCCTCGCCCGGCGAGTTGCTGTGGGCCACGAGGATCACATCGGGGTTCCAGGCGACAACCTGCTCGGGATCGATGCGCGGGTAGGCGTCGTGAATCTCATGGGCGACATTCCGGCCGCCTGCGCGCGTGATCAGATCATCGATGAACGAGCCCGCCCCGGCGGTCATCAGCGGGCTGGACTCGATTTCGACGAAGACGCGCGGTCGGTTTGCGTCGTCGATCTTCGCCACCCGCGCGGCCACGGCGTCGAGCTCGGCTTGCATGCGCGCAATCAACGCCGCTGCCTCGTTCGGTCGACGCGTCGCGTCGCCGATCGTGCGGATGGCGACGAACAGTTCCGGAAAGCTGGCAATGAAGCCACTCGGCTGCACGTTCACGACGCGGATGCCCGACTTTTGCAAGACGGCGAGCGTTTCCGGTTTCTCCAGGCCGCACGAGACAACCAAATCCGGCGAAAGGGCGAGCAAGTTCTCGACATTCGGCGTGCCAAAGCCGCTCACGCGCGGGATATCGCGGGCGGCGCGCGGGTAGTTGCACTGGTCGGTCGCGCCGACGATGCTGTCGCCCATCCCCAATGCGAAGAGAATCTCAGTGACGTTAGGCGCCAGCGACGCGATCCGCAACTTGCCAGCCGAATGCGGCGGCTGATGCTTTCCGCGCGAAAGCGCAATGGCCACGGCGACCAGCACGACGACCAGGATAATGCGAAGACGGGGCATAATCGTCAACCGGTCGTAGCTTATTTCAATGCGTAATCGCTCGGCCTGACGTTCTTCTTGTAACGCCCCACGCCGATCGGATTGGGTTCGTATTTGCCGACGAAATCGACGTTAGACTTCGCCGGAATCTTCTCTTCCAATCCTAAGCACCAATAACAGGCGTTGACGAGCAGGCGGCGGAAGTTCTCGTCTTGCAAATCGCCGCAGTGGCCCATCGTGGTCGTGAAGATCCGCGCGGTGTTGCCCTGCGTGCCGGTGTACGTCTTCGTCCAAGCGACCGGCAACGGCGGTTTCTTATCGTTGATCCGGTCCGTCGGCTTCATGCCGGTGAGCACTTGGCCCAAAACGAGCGGTCGGCAGTCGCCCTCCAGCGTGGTGAGCGCGTAAACGTCGGACGGCCCCCAGATTTCTCCCACGCCGCGGACGATCGGGTCTTGCCGCCTGTCGCGCACGACCGTCGCCCGCGTACTTTCGGAGTTATGGACGCCATAGTGGTTGATCCACGTCTCGCCCAGCACTTGCCGGCCGAAGCCGCCGGGAAACGCCTTGCTGTGGCAACTGTATTTCGCGTAGGGACTATCCTTGTGCCGCGTGTAGTTGAATGCATGGGTCGCCGTCCGCAGTCCGATGATCGGGCGGCCCGATTCGATGTAGTCCGCCAGGTGTTTCATCTGTCCGTCGGGCAATTCGCGATAGCGGGTGAAGACCACCAGCAGGTCGGCCTTCTGCGCATCAGCGCCGTCAAGCGCTTCGAGTCCCGGAATGTTCTGTGCGGGCGGGTCGATGAAGCCCGTGTTGGGATCGACGGCAAAGAGCACTGTCGAGCGGCAGCCGTGACGGGCGGCCAGGATGCGGCCAAGCTGCGGTATCAGCTCCTCGCTGCGGTACTCGTCGTCGCCCGCGACGAGTACGATATGCTTCCCCGCCAGCGGGCCTTGTTCGCCTTGGAGCACGATGCCTGGTCCGTCAGCGACAGCCAAGGAAACGGCGAGCGCCAAGTAGATTGGCGGAAGTGACATTGCTGCCATTCGGCGAAACGTTACGTTGAACATCCGCGACCTCGGTTTGTGATATGAACGATGATCGAAAGCCGCCGCAAGAGCGACTGCTGGACCGATTATAACGCACGCCATCGTGTTTGTCTCGACGACTCGACAATCGGCAGCAAACCGCTTGACGTTTTCAGCCTGGGGGTTTTTCCTGTCCAAAAACTATGCCGAGACGCTCTCGACCTTGGGCAATCACCACGATGGCTACGACGAGGATCGCAGCAACGCTTACAGCCATAACGTGAGGATAAGGCAGCCTTTCCGCCAGCGACGCTTGGGCCCAGGCAATAGACGCAGCGATCAGGTTTCCGCACTGGTAGGCGAAGCCCGGCAGGAACCCCCGCACCTGATCGGGCGAGAGCTCGCTGAGGTGGGCGGGGATGATGCCCCACGCGCCCTGGACCATGAACTGCATGAGAAACGCACCGGCGACGATCATTCCCAGCCGGGGCGGCGATGAGTATGCCCACAAGTGAACGGCCGCCAGCGCGCCAGCATGGCCGCGATCATCATCTTCTTCCGGCCGAAGCGGTCTGAGGCCAGGCCGAAGGAGATCCCGCCGACGAGCGCGCCGACCATCATGACGATTACGATCTGCGAATATATCTTGGTATCTAGCCCGCGAAACTCTTTCATGAATGTGGGATACATGTCCTGCGTGCCGTGCGAGGAGAAATTCATCATCGCCATCAGCAACGTAAGATAGATCCAGAGCTTCCAGTGCGCGGCGATACCGCGGCCCAGATGAGACCAACTCTCGGCCTTGGTCTTCTTCCAAACATCTGATTCCTTGATGAAAAAGCGAATGAACAGCGCCAGAAGTGCCGGCGCGCCGCCAAGGAAGAACATCGGACGCCATCCGAAGCGGTCAAGCATGAAATATGCCGCCACGGCCGCCAAGAGGAATCCCGCGGCGTAGCCTTCCTGGAGAAAGCCGCTCAGGACGCCGCGCCATTTCGGCGGCACCTTTTCCATGACGAGCGAAGTCCCGACTCCCCACTCGCCGCCCATCCCGATGCCGAAGAGGGCCCGCAGAATGAAGAAGGTCGTCAAGTTCGGCGCAAAGCCCGTAGCCACTTCCACGACCGAATAAAAGACCAAGTTGACCATCATTGGGATGCGCCGTCCGTAGCGGTCCGCCATCAGTCCGAAAATGAAAGCGCCGACGGGCCGGAACATGAGCGTCAGCAGCAGCGAGAAAGCAATGTCCTTCTCTTTTACGTGGAAGTCGTCGGCGATGCGCGGGATCGAGATTACCACAAGAAAGTAGTCGAAGGCGTCCAGTGTCCAACCGAGGAAGCCGGCCGCTACCGCGCAGAACGCATCGCGATTGGAAACGGGCGATAGGCCGGGCGCAAGGGTCCTTTCAAGCTGCATCGTTTTGGACTCGCCCTTGCTCTAGGGCTTTTAAAACACGAGTTGATGATTTTGTAGGATGGACCTACGAGTCCGTCCGCGAAAAATGGGACGGACTCGGAGGTCCATCCTACAGGTTGCTCTCTTACAAACCCTTATGTACTCACGCGAGGAAAAGAATCATGGCCGGAGTTCCGACCGGCGTGTATTGGCCGGTGAAAGTCAATTTGCCCGTGTTGACGTTGCGGCGAAACGTGGCGATCGCGTCGCTGCGCTGATTGCAGGAAAAAAGGAACCGGCCGCTGGGGTCGATATTGAAGCTCCGCGGGTAGTCGCCGCGAGTCCACTCTTCGCCGCGAAGTGTAAGCTCGCCCGTCGCGCCGATCGAGAACCAGGCGATGCTGTCATGCAGGCGATTACCAGCGTAGACGAACTTGCCGTCCGGCGTGACCATGATCTCCGAAGTAAAATTGGTGCCCGCGAACTCGAGTGGAAGGCTGGAAAGAGTCTGCTTCAAGGCCAGTCGCCCGAGTTGGGCATCGTACGTGAAGAAGGCAATCGTTGAGGACTCTTCTTGCAGGCAGTAGAACCAGCGGCCGTTGGGCTGGAAATTAAAATGCCGCGGTCCGTCGCCGGGCGGCAGCGCGACAAACGGCGGGTCGTGCTCCAGCAAACGGCCTCGCTGCAAATCGAACTTCCAAATGAACAGGCGGTCGCGGCCAAGGTCGGCGGCCACGACAAAGCGTCCGGCCGGATCGGACTGGATCATGTGCATGTGCGGCGTGTCGTGGCCGCTGATGGCAAAACTGCCCAGCGGCGCGGAAACGGCTTGATCGGGTCCTACGTCGCCTTCGCCGTGCTTGACGTCGCTTGCGGCCTGAAGTTCGCCTTTTTCACCCACCGGCAGCACGGCCACGGTGCCGCCGTGATAGTTGGCCACGAGCACGTACTTGCCCGCGGGATGAACGCTAAGATGCGCCGGCCCCGCGCCCTGCGAACTGACCGTGTTGAGCAAGGTCAAATGGCCCGTTGCTTCGATCGAGTAGGCGCTCACGGAACCGCATTTCTCGCCGTGGTACGTCGCCGTCTCGTTTGCTGCGTAGAGGCGGGTCCGCGCCCGGTTCAGCGCGAGCCAAGAGGGGTTGGCGTCATTGGCGAAGATCTCGCGGAGGGTCAATTCGCCGCTTACCGGATTCATGGCAAAAAGGTAGATGCCGCGACCGCGGCCCTTGCTTCCTTCCGGGCCTTGCGGCGAACTGTAGCTGCCGACATAGGCGAGAATCGGCGCAATAGCACCAAATTCTAGGTCCTGCGCGGCGGCGGGCAGTGCCGTGCCGGCGGCGGCCAGTGTCGTGGCGGCGAGAAACCGCCGCCGCGACAGCGTTCTCTGTCGGTTTAATCCCTGCTGCTGGCGACTAGTTTGCATTTGCGGTTTCATCATGTTTTTTTCGCTTCCGAATTTGGCAGGATCTATTGATTCTTAACGACTACTCCATCGCGGCACGATGGAGACAATTGTAGCGGAAGGAAACGGTGAGTCGCCATGCCCGCCGGAAGCCGGAGCCCGAAACAAGTGAACCTTGAAAGAATTCGGCGTGTCTCATCCTCTTTCCGCAAGTACAGTGACGCCCAAGTTTACGGGCTGATGTAATGATGGATATAACCTACTCGCGAATGACGGCAGCCGACCTACAATCGGTGCATGAGCTATGGGGCCGAACGGACGGAGTTGGACTGACGGAATCGGACGCGCCGGGCGTGCTTCAAGCCTTCTTGAATCGAAATCCGAATCTCAGCCTCGTTGCACGGGACGGCTCACGGTTAGTCGGCGCGGTGCTTTGCGGGCACGATGGACGCCGCGGCTTTCTTTATCATTTGGCGGTCATCCCGGAGTATCGCGGCCGCGGCGTTGGTCGCAGAATAGTCGAGACTTGCCTTTCCGCGCTGGCGGCGCTGGGGATTCTCAAGTGCAACATCTTCCTCTATGTTGACAACGAGCCTGGACAGCGATTTTGGGACCGCGGCGGTTGGTCCGGCCGCGGCGATCTTAAAATCATGCAATGCCTGACCCATCGAGATTGAGGATATACGCCAGTGTCTGAACTTCGCTATTTCGTCGTTGACGCCTTTACCGATCGGCCCTTTTCCGGAAACCCGGCGGCGGTAGTTCCGCTTGCCGAATGGAAGGACGACGCGTGGCTGCAAAGTGTGGCGATGGAAATGAACCTCTCGGAGACCGCGTTTGTGCTCAAGGAAGGCGATGGCTATCGGCTCCGCTGGTTCACACCAAAGGTCGAAGTCGCACTCTGCGGACACGCAACGCTGGCATCGGCTCACGTGCTTTGGAGCGAGGGCTACGTCGCGGACGACGGAGAGATTCGATTCCATACCAAGACCGGGCTGCTCAAAGCGGCGAGGAATAAGTCGCTGATCGAACTCGATTTTCCCACGGTGCCGTCGTCGCCCGCGCCGCCGCCGCCGGACCTGCTGGAAGCGCTGGGAATGTCCGCAAAGCATATCGGCCGCAATCAGTTTGACTATCTCGTCGAAGCGGAGTCCGAAGAGGTTGTTCGCACCATGGCGCCGGACTTCGAGCGCCTTGCCCGGATCGACGTTCGGGGCGTGATTGTCACCAGCCGGTCGGCCACATCGGAATACGATTTCATCTCTCGATTCTTCGCGCCTCGAGCAGGCGTCAACGAAGACCCGGTCACTGGTTCGGCCCACTGCTGCCTGGGGCCGTACTGGCAAGAGAGATTGGGAAAAAGCCAGTTCGTTGCATTTCAGGCATCGAGCCGAGGCGGCATTGTCCATGTTCGAGTGGATGGAGAGCGAAGCTTTCTAAGCGGGCAAGCGGTCACCGTATGCCGCGGCGAACTCGCCGTATAGCCGTTCCTACCCGACCACGATCCGCGGCTGCAAGCGAGAGTCGTGTTGGGCTTTGCGAATTAGCTCGCGCACCATCCAAGGCACGTTGCCCTCGCCGAATAAGAGGAATCTTACGTTGGCCGCGATCGGCATTTCGTCCGACCAGCCAAAGTGTATTTCCAAGGGATTGCCCTCCCGCGCAAGCTCCAAGCCGACGGCGGCGACCACGTGGGCGACCGAATGACACTTGGTGACGCGAAGAATGAATCGCTCTTCCTGAGAAATCACCTCCATGTGCGGCGTGTGCAGGAACTCGCTGGCGTCGCCCGGTATGGCCTCCAGGTAGACGATTGGCGTACCGGGTTCGAGGCGATGCACGCAGCGGATATCGGCCTCCTTTTCGATCAGGTCGCGGCGGCCGGGGCGATGCGGAACCAAGACGGGAATCTCCAAGTACTTGAGCGATTCCCAGAGCATTTGCGATTCGGCATTCGAGAAGGCAAAATGGTCGATTCGGAGTTCCGTGCTGCGGAGGAGCCGCGAAAGGAACGATGCGGCCACGATGGCGGCGATGAAGAAGCTTGCGATCTTCATGCCCTCAGGCTTTTCGATGATTACGGCGGTCGTGGTGTAGACAAAGACCGCGGCCACCAGTATCGACGGCCACGAGAGGCGCGCGAACCAGGGTCCGCTCTTCTGCCTGGAGACGTCGATCGCCGTGGCAATGCTCGCGCTGGACATCAACATCAAAACGCCCGTCGCGTACGCGCCGCCCTGGCTTTCGACGTCGGCATTGAAGAGCCACGTCACGAGCAAGTTGATCAGCGTAAAGAGGATGGCTAGCGGCCGGACCGCGCCGGCCCACTCCGGCGCCATGCCGTAGCGGGGTAAATACTGCGGCACGAGATTCAACAGCCCGGACATGGCGCTTGCCCCGGCAAACCACAAGATCAACACCGTGCTGATGTCGTAAATCGTGCCGAAGACTTCGCCGAACATGCCATTGATTTTGTGCCGCCCTTCGGCATGGGCCAAATACGCAAGGGCCCGATTAGCGGCTTTGCCCGGTGTCGCGGCCGCGGCCGGCGCGGCCAGGGGGCCTTCCAATTTCGGCCCAGTCACGGGATGCCCGTGCGAAAGTTCGGCCGGATCGATGAGCGTCGATACGACGAAGGCCGAGCCCATCAACATGGCGGACATGATCAGCGCGGCTGTGACGAGCAGCTTCCGCGTGTTGCGGATTCTGCCGGTCGGCCGGTCGTGAGTGTCGTCCGAATCGCCTTGAACGAGCGGCATGACGGCCACGCCGGTTTCAAAACCGGACAACCCCAGAGCGAGCTTGGGAAATATCAGAAAACAGACGGCCGCAATCATTAAAGGGCTTACGCCATTCATCGGCGCCGTCTCGCCGGCGATATGCCAATTGCCGCTGATCACGTCGTGCCACCACAGGGCGACCAACTCCGAGTGCGTGAGAACGTAGTAGATGCCGCTGCCCACGACAATGACATTGAGCACGAGATAGACGCCCACCAAGGCCACCGCGATTTTGATTACCTCTCCGAAGCCGCGGAGAAAGATAGCGCCTAGGACGACCAGCAGAAGCATCGTCAGTGTCAATTGCGCGTGCGCTCCCCGCAGGGGAGCCGGGGCGTAATGGGCCCAAAGCGGATTGTGCAGGATGTGCTCGGCGGCATCGGCCGCGGATAGCGTTTTCGTAATAACGAAGTCGGTTGCCGCAAATCCCAGCAGCAAGAGAACGATCAGCTTGCCGCGCCATCCGGCGACCAGCTTCTCGAGCATCGAAATCGAGCCGTGGCCGTGCGGCGATCGCTTGGCCACGTGCAGATAGACCGGCAGCGCTCCGAAGAGCGTCACGGCGACCAGAACCACGGTGGCCAACGGAGCCAACATCCCGGCGTTGTCGAAAGCGATGGAAGGCTGATATCCGAGCGTGGAAAAGTAGTCCACGCCGGTCAAGCACATTACCCACAGCCAAAAAGTGCGCACGTGGCGTACTGGCGGATTAGCTTCCTCTTGTCGCGGGCACTCTTCCACTTGCATGGCGGCTGATGAGATTGCTGGGAGAGCACGGATCACTGTCTTAGAGTCTCTAACAAAACCGATCCTGCGGCAGCGTCACTCGTGCCATTTGATCGGCTTTGATTGAGCCTCTAATATAATACAGTGCGTTAGCCGGTTTGGCGAGTCCTCTCTCTGCAAGACGGCATTCCGGCCCGATTCGGAATGCGAGATGCGGAAACCATGCCTCGGTTGACCGTGATGCGGCCGGCACGCGATTTGACTTCGCTTTGCCGGCCGCATCAATCAGTCGTCCCCGCAATGGGGACAGGGAATCAAATGGCGGCGACGCCGCATTCGCCGGTGCGAATGCGAACGACGTTGGCGAGCTCGCTGACGAAGATCTTTCCGTCACCGACCTGGCCTGTTTTCGCCGCGCGGCAAATCGTGTCCAAGATGGACTTCAAATCGCCGCTGTCGACGACGACTTCGATCTTGATCTTGGGGATGAAATCGACGGTATACTCGGCGCCGCGGTACGTCTCCGCGTGGCCCTTCTGCCGGCCAAAGCCGCGGACCTCGGTTACCGTCATGCCTTTAACGCCGGCCTCGTTCAATGCCTTCTTGACGTTGTCGAGCTTGAAATGGCGCACAATGGCTTCAATTTTCTTCACAATACGTTCTCCCTTTGCGTTGGATGTTAGTTGCGCGAGGTCGCAATGAATTCAGGATAGCCCATCGCGCCCATTTCGGGCAGGTCGAGGCCTTCGATTTCGACTTCCTTGGGCACCCGGATGGGCGTGATCAGGTTGCTGACCTTGAACCAGACGTATGCCATGGCAAAGCCGAACGCGGCCAGGACCACGCAGTCCACCGCCTGCGCCACGAGTTGTGACGAGTCCCCGAAAAGGATGCCGCGCACGCCGTCCATGCCCGAGCCGCCGTTCAACCCGGGATAGTCCTTGTTGAACATCTTGACGAACGCATCGCGGGTGACGCCGTTCCAGCCTGAGCCGTATTTGCCGTTGGCAAAGATGCCGACGGAGAGCACGCCCCATAGGCCGCAGACGCCGTGGACGGAAATAGCGCCGACGCAATCATCGATCCGCACCTTATCGAAGAAGAAAACGCTGAACACCACAATCACGCCCGCAATAGCGCCTACGGCGACCGCTGCCCAGCTATCGATGAACGCGCAAGGCGCCGTAATGGCCACCAGGCCGGCCAGCATGCCATTGCAGAGCATGCTCGGGTCGGGCTTGAGACCTTTAGCGTAGAGCGTGAGCATGGCAGCCAGAGCGCCGGCGACGCTGGCGAGCATCGTGTTCACCACGACGATGGAAATCCGCAAATCCGTGCCGGACAGAGTCGATCCGGGATTGAATCCGAACCAGCCGAAGGCCAGGATAAACGTGCCCGCGATCACCATCGGGATGTGGTGAGCGGGAATCGGATGGATCTTGCCGTCCACGTATTTTCCGATACGCGGTCCGAGCACGATCGAGCCGGCGAGTCCGATGACGCCGCCCATTGCGTGTACGACGCCGGAGCCGGCAAAGTCGACCGCTCCGTGGCCCAAGTTCCAATTGAGGCCCATCTGCGCCAGCCAGCCGCCGCCCCATACCCAATTGGCATAAATACAGTAGGGCAGCGCGACCCATATGCCATATAAGAGGAAGTTTTTCAACGCCCAGCGTTCGGCCATCGCCCCGGTAGGTATGGTAGCCGTCGTGTCCATAAAGACCATCATGAAGAAGAACAGCGCCATGACGCTGACGTCGTCGACGCCGCTGAGGCAAAAGCCCTTCGTGCCCAAGAGGCCGAACTTGTAGGCGCCGGTCGGCTTGGTCGTGTCGTCGTTGCCTTTCGCGTCCTTTTCGAATGCCGGACCAACTCCCAGGCCGCTGTTGAGCACGGAGGTGCCGGGGCCAAGCGAACTGTACCAGCCCGGCGCGGCGGGACCGTTATACCAATTGCCCCAGCCGAGCGCGAAGCCGTAGGTCCAGAACGCGATGCAGCCCAAGGGATAGATGAGGAAGTTCATCGACATCGTATGGCCAGCGTTCTTCGCGCGGCACAGGCCGGTTTCCACCATGGCGAATCCGGCCTGCATGAACATCACGAGGAAGCCGGTCACCATCGCCCAAACAATGTTGATTGAGAAGAGGTTGTGGACGATGCGATCGTAGAGGTCCGAAGGCGCCATCTTGCTGGGCACATCGCCCACTTGCTGCTGATCGGCCGGTTTAGTAGTGTCCGGCACATTAGAAGGGGTCGCCCACGCCGCGGCGTTGTTTCCGTTGGGATCAGGCCACGTGCCCTTTTTCAGATCGTCCCCTCCCGGTCCAAAGTAGGAAGGAAGGGTGGGCGCAGCGGCGGAAGTGGCCGGCGGCGCTGCGGCGGAAGTGGCCGGCGGCGCAGCGGCGGATGGAGCCGGCGGCGCGGCACTGTCTTTCTTGGGTTCATCCGCTTTGGCGGCCGCGGCCGGCGCGGCGGATGTATCCTTTTTTGCTTCGGCGGTTGCCGTCGACGCCGGCGGTGAGGCCGGTTTGTCGTCCGCCTTAATAGTTCTATACACGAGCACCGACAAGACTATAAGCAGGGGCCAACGCCACCGCACCACGCGCTTTCGCATTTGCATTCTCCGTTTCTTACGGGTAAAGGGTTTCAAAGTCGTCCAAGCAAGGGCGGCCACGCCGGTGACCGATTGCCGGACGCACAACTCACGTATGGCATTGGCCTGACTTTGTATTCGCAGACCAGTCGCGGTTATCGCTATGCAAGCACTGTGCCGTACTTAAAAATATTTATAAAAATCGCGGAAACGTCCAAGACTTGCGGAACGTTGGCATCGGATTAGAAGGAAGTTGACTTCCAAAACCTCGGCTGGGGCACCGAATCCAGGACAATATTTGGTCTTTTGGACAGAATGTGGCCAGCGGCGCGGCGGTGAAAAGAGTGCTGCGGACAAAACGGGGAACTAGGGCGAACCGCTCGTCCCGCCGAAGGGAAGCGCCGGGCCAGAAAGTGATCTTGGAGTATAATCTGAGCAACACAATTGCTTCGAGGGAACGGTTGGCAGCGGGAATTGCGAACGGATAAGCTGTTTAATATGACAAGGAAGAAGCGTAAGTGGCGATTTCCAGCCCTTGCGTCAATTTCAAGGCACGGCAATTGCATGGGTCCGCCGTGTCCTGTAATTCCCTAAGGTCGCTTCAAGGAAAGCTCTCGATGCGCGGGTTTGGCAGGACAGAAACATGTGGAACCGAATCATAGGCCCCACCGTGTTGGTGGTGCTTTGCTGGTTGGCCTTTGGCGGCGTTGTGGCAATGGCCATGTATTGGGTGGGGCGATTCCATTCCCAAGTCGTCGCGGAAACCGGCATTACCATTCAGGCGGCCAACTCGATGTCCGATACGCTTTGGAAGACTATGACCCTCGTCCTGACGGCCAAACCCTCGACCGTGGCCAAAATGGAAGACTCGATTGCGGATTTGGAGAAGCAGTTCGAGCACTATCTGGTTCAAGCCGAAGAGACTTCCTATACCAAGTACGAGCAAGGCGTCTCGCGGAGTATTCGCCGGCAATATGCAGACCTTCGCAATCAGCTCGACCGGCGGCTTACGTCGGTTCGTCGCCAGGACCCAGGCCGCGAGTCTTCCGACCGCGAGTTGTTGGCCGCCGCGGAATCGATCACCGACTTGTGCCGTCAATTGCGGAAGTTCAACGAACGCTTGGCCGAGGCCGATGTCGCATGGCAAGGCCGCGTGATGACGTTCATCGCTCTCACGTTCACCGCGATCCTTGTGGTCGGCGCCGTGGCTGGAGTTATTTGGAGCTTCCATACCGCGGCGGAAGTTGATTCATCGGTTTCGCAAATCAGAATTTCCCTTGGCACGGTCGACAGCCAGTTGAAGGAGGAACTCGGCCGCATCGGCCTGGACGCCTCGGGCAATCTCAATAAGCTCCGCGAGCAGGTGGACTTGGTGGCGGAGCGGATTCGACAAGTTGTCAGCGACCTGCAAAAGGAACGTCAGAAGTCGATCGTCGCCTCGCGCCTAGCGGTAGCCGGCGAGCTGGCCGCCGGTGTGGCGCACGAGGTTCGCAATCCACTCACGGCTGTCAAGCTTCTTCTGCACGCGGCAGCGCAGAATACGCCGAATCGGTCGCTTTCCGAGCGGCAATTCGACGTGATTCAAGCGGAAATCGCCCGCATGGAGAAGACGGTCCAAGGACTCTTGGACTTTGCCGGGCCGCCGCAAGCGAACCGTGTGCGGCACGACTTGCGCGCCACGATTAACGCAGCGCTCCAGCTTACGGCTGGGCTTGCCGGCCAGCACGGCGTGGCGGTTTGCTCCCGATTGCCCGATGGGCCGGTCGATGTCAACGCCGATCCAGCGCAGTTGCACCAAGTATTCGTCAACTTGTTGATGAACGCGATCGAGGCGATGCCGCGCGGCGGCAGCATGCAAGTCGGCATCCAGCGCGGCGGCGAGCGGCAGGACGGGTGTCGGGTGATTTTTGCCGATTCTGGTCCGGGCATCCCCGCCGAAGTTGCGGATCGGCTTTTTGAGCCCTTTATCACCAGCAAGACGAACGGCACCGGACTGGGGCTGGCCATAAGCAGCCGGCTCGTGCAGGAACAGGGCGGTCAACTGACCGCCGGGAACGGCGCGGCAGGAGGGGCGGTCGTGACGGTCGAGTTGCCGCTCGTTGGCGAGTTTCCGGCGGCGAGCGCCCCGGAGGAACGCCATGTCTAAGCTCTTAGTGATCGACGACGAGCCGGGCATCCGTTTCGGAGTGTCCGAAGTATTTGCTCGCGGACCGGTAAACGTGCTGCAAGCGGGAACGGCCGAGGAAGGCCTGCGCGTCGTGGCCCAGGAAATGCCCGACGCAATCCTCCTCGACATTCGGCTCGGCGATTGCTCGGGCCTGCAAGTCTTTCACGACATCCGCGAACTCGATCCCAAGTGCCTTGTGATCTTCATCACCGGCCACGGAACGGCCGACACGGCGATCGAAGCCATGAAACTTGGGGCCTACGACTACCTTATCAAGCCTTTGGACCCCGCGCAATTGCAGAAGATCGTCGAACAGGCCTTCGTGATCGGCCGTTTGATGCGCGTGCCGGCGGTGGTCGACGACCGCGAGCGTCCTGAGTATCAGTCGGATCGCCTCATCGGCAACGGCGGCGCGATGCAGGCCGTGTGCAAGAAGATCGGCCGCGTCGCCCCGCAGGACGTCAACGTGCTCATTCTCGGCGAGAGCGGTACCGGGAAGGAGCTGGTCGCCCGCGCGCTTTATCATCACAGCCGGCGAAGTCAGATGCCTTTCGTGGCGATCAATTGCGCGGCCATCCCGGAATCGCTGCTGGAAAGCGAGCTCTTCGGCTACGAACGCGGCGCATTCACGGGCGCGGACCGGCGCCGCATCGGTAAATTTGAGCAATGCAGCGGCGGCACTCTCTTCCTGGACGAGGTGGGCGACATGGCCTCGCACACGCAGGCCAAGGTCCTGCGTCTCATTCAGGAGCGGCGCTTCGAGCGGCTGGGTGGCAACGAGTCGATCGAGGCCGACGTACGGGTCATCGCCGCGACGAACCAGGACCTCGACGCGCTGATCGAGCAAGGCCGCTTCCGCAAAGACCTGTACTATCGCCTCCGCGACGTGACGGTCGAACTCCCCCCGCTGCGCGACCGGTCGGAAGATATCGCCGAACTGGCGCATTACTTCCTCTTTCGCAACAATCGCCATTTCGGAACGGGCGTGCATTCGATCTCAGAGGAAGCCCTGGAACTGCTGGAGCGATACGGTTGGCCGGGCAATGTCCGCGAATTGCAAAGCGCGATCCGCGAAGCCTTGCTCGTGGCGGCCGGACCGACGATTGTCCCGGACTTTCTTCCGACGGAAGTTCGTCAGGCGCCGCTCGATGATGCCGAAGTGGATGAGGTCGCTGACTTCGAGCCGGAGGTCGATTGGCAAACGCTCGCCCGCGCGGTGGAGGTAGGATTGGGAAGCACTCGCACCGACCTTTATCGAATAGCTCGCGAGAGCTTTGATCGGCTCCTGCTGCAGCGAGTTCTGCGTTTTACGGGCGGAAATCAGGCCCGCGCAGCCGAAATTCTCGGCTTGAGCCGGACGACGCTTCGAGCCAAGGTCCGGGGTTTGAACGAGAAGGCAACGGCTGACACGACGATAGCCCAGCGGCCGAAAAGCCCCTAACGCCAATTCAAGACCTCATAAGGAAGTTTAGTGACTAATACTCCGAAGACCTCGACCGATCCGGCCGTTGTGGCGATTGTCGCAATTATCGTGTTGTACCTGGCAGCTCTGGCGGCTCATGCCCCGCAAAAAGCCACGGCGGCGTTGGCTGCACAGCGGCAGCTTGTCGAAGATCGTTTGCAAGCGGGTGAAAAGTCCAACGGCGAAGCGGCCGCCGCCGATGCCGACCGGGCGTGTCCGCCGCTTTGGATGGCGTCGCCATTCGTCATTCTCCTGCTCGCCATCGCCGTCCTGCCGCTTACTCCGCGTGTTTCTCATTGGTGGGATAGCAACGGCCACAAGTTTTTGGTGGCGGGCGGACTTAGCCTGCTGACTCTGGCATACTATGCCGCGCTTCATCGTCACGACGTGCCGGGGCATTGGCCGACAGAGTACTTTGCGCAGCCGTCCGCCCAAGGGCCGGACTGGGGCCTGGCCGGAACGGCGTTTTCCAACGCCGTTTTCGGCGAGTACCTGCCGTTCATCGTTCTGCTCGCTAGTTTGTATACGATCACCGGCGGCATTCGCATTGAAGGGGATTTGCCCGCACACGCGCTGACGAACACAGCCTTTCTCGCCGTTGGCTCGATCCTGGCAAGCCTGATTGGAACCACCGGGGCGTCTATGCTTCTCATCCGCCCGCTCTTGGAAACTAACAGCGAACGCAAGCACGTAAAGCATACGATCGTGATGTTCATTTTCATTGTATGCAACTGCGGGGGCTGCTTGCTTCCCATCGGCGATCCGCCCTTGTTCCTCGGCTACTTGTTGGGCGTGCCGTTTTTGTGGACGTTGAGATTGTGGCCGGCGTGGCTGCTGGTCAACGGATTCTTGCTGGCATTTTACTTTATTTGGGACCATTACTGGTTCTATCCGCGCGAATCGGCCCGAGATATAAAAAGAGACGAGACCAGCGTTCGCCCCTTGGTTTTTCGCGGACTCTGGCCCAATGCTTGTTTGTTGGCTGCCGTGATCGCGTCGGTGGCTCTGCTCGATCCGGGCAAGCCATTTCCGGGGACCGATTGGCATCCCTGGATTTATTTGCGGGAAGTCGTGCAATTGGGACTGGTCTTGATTTCGCTCCTGAGCGCGGCGAACGTGCGGCGCGACAACGGCTTCAACTATGGGGCAATCCTCGAAGTGGCGGTGTTATTCTTCGGAATTTTCATCTGCATGCAGGCGCCGCTGGAGATACTGCATATCAAGGGCGCGTCGCTTGGCCTTGCCACGCCGGCCCATTTTTTCTGGGCCAGCGGCAGCCTCTCGTCGGTGTTGGACAACGCCCCGACCTACGCCGTCTATTTCGAAACCGCTCGCGCGCTCGGCGGACAGCCCTCGGTGGCGGGCGTGAAGGAGTCGCTGCTGGCCGCCGTCAGCCTCGGCTCGGTCTGCATGGGGGCGATGACCTACATCGGAAACGGCCCGAACTTCATGGTCAAGGCCATTGCGGAGAAATCGGGCGTCGCCATGCCGAGTTTCTTCGGATATGTGGTCTACAGCGCGGCAATTCTCCTGCCGATTTTTGTTTTGGTAACCCTGACAATCTTGTAGCCCAACTTTGGGCCGGGGTGCGCAAGACGCGGTTTTCGAGGATGTAGCAGACGTTGCGCCGAAGGCTGAATCTCCGTCCGCAAGCACCTACGGCAAAGAGCAGCCCGTTGCTTTCCTCGACCCGTTGCTTGCCGGTTTTCCCGGCAGTAAGATAGAGGCTTGTCTTTCCTGCTTCCTGGGTATCCACATTCTTGAAAGGCCCGCGATGAATTTGACGAAATTCTGTGCAATTCTGTTCCTGGCGGCGTTGGTTGCCGCCGTTTATCAATCGTCCTCTTCGGCCGCTGCCGCGGCATCCGCCGACCGCGCCACGATCAACTTCGACCGCGATTGGCGGTTCCACTTGGACGAGGTCGCCGACGGACAGAAACCCGAACTGGATGATTCGACCTGGCGGAAGCTCGACGTGCCGCACGATTGGAGCATCGAAGGGACCGCCCAAGCCGAGCAGCCGCACCTGCCGATCGTTGGCGTCGTCGAGGGCAAGTGGCGTTTCCATCGCGGCGACGATCCCTCGTGGAAAGACGCCGAGCTGAAACTCGACGGCTGGGAAACCGTGCAGCTTCCGGCATGGTGGAACGACCATTCGAACTACAATGACGCGAACTCCTACGGATGGTATCGCCGCGAGATCGAATTTCCCAAGGAGTATATTGGCAAAACGATCCTCTTGAACCTAGGACGCATCGACGATTGCGACGTGACTTACTTCAATGGGCAGCGGATCGGCGCGACGGGCCGCATGCCGCCGCGCTATCGCAGTGCCTGGGAGAACGTCCGCCTTTACAAGGTCGCGCCCAAGCTCGTCAAGCAAGGCAAGAACGTGATCGCCGTGCGGGTCTACAACGGCGACAACAAAGGCGGCATGTACGACGCGGCCGCCGCGATCAAGCCCGAAGGCCCGTTCGACCCGACCTCGCCGGCCGGCGACGGCGGCGGCTATCTCAATGGCGGCATCGGCTGGTATCGCAAGACGTTCGACACGCCCGCGGAGGCCAAGGACCGCCGCGTCTGGATCGAGTTCGACGGCGCCTATATGGACAGTGAAGTCTGGCTCAACGGCAAGAGCCTCGGACGGCATCCTTACGGCTACACAAGTTTCTACTATGACATCACCGACGCGCTGAAGCCCGAAGGAAAGAACGTCCTTGCGGTACGGCTAGACGTCGATCAGCCGTGCAGCCGCTGGTATTCCGGGGCGGGCATCTTCCGCCATGTGCGGCTTGTGGCCGTGAAGCCAGTCCACGTGGCCCATTGGGGAACATACATCACCACGCCGACGATCACGACGGGCGAGGCCGAAGTAAAAATCATCACCCGCATCGAGAACAGCGGCGACAAGCCGGCCGAGGCCCAATTGTGGACCGAGGTCATCGGACCCGACGGTAAGGTGTTCCGCCCGGCCGGCGATCCGCCTACGCAGACCGTCCCCGCCGGCAAGGATGTCACGTTCGTGCAAACCATTAAAGTGCCGGACCCGAAACTCTGGTCGCTCGACGAGCCGCAGATGTATCGCGCCACGTCGCAAGTGACCGTGGCGGGCGATGCGGTCGATTCGCTGGGCACCGATTTCGGCATCCGCACCGTCGAGTTCACTAAGGACCGCGGCATGTTGATCAACGGCCGCCACGTGCAAGTGCAGGGCGTTTGCAACCACCACGACCTGGGTTGCCTCGGCTCGGCCGTTAACCGCCGCGCGATTCAGCGGCAGTTGCAGATCCTCAAGGGGATGGGCTGCAACGCCATCCGCACCAGCCACAATCCGCCCGACCCGGCCCTGCTGGACCTCTGCGACACGATGGGTTTTGTGGTCATGGACGAGGCATTCGATGAATGGAAGCAGAACAAGACGCCGCGCGGCTATGGGCGGTTCTTCGACGAGTGGAGCGAGCGCGACATCGTGAGCATGTTGCACCGCGACCGCAACCACCCTTCGATTGTGCTTTGGAGCATCGGCAACGAGATTCCCGAGCAGGGCGCGAGAAACGCCCGCGAAATGGCGCAGCGGCTTTCCGACTTCTGCCATCGCGAAGACCCCACGCGACCGACCACGTCGGCGTGCAACAATCCCGGCCCGGCGAGCCGCACCGGCTACGCCGGGGCACTGGGAGTGTTGGGCATCAACTACAACATCCGTGCCTATGCCCAGTTTAAGGACCGCTATAACTTGATCGGTTCGGAAACCGCATCCGCCCTGAGCACGCGCGGCGAGTACGGGCTGAAAGAAGGTACCGACGGCAAGCTGCACATTCAGCGAGAGGCCGACAATCAAGTCACTTCCTATGAACTGGTCGGACCGGCCTGGGGCAACAACGCCGAGACGGCCCTCCTGGCCCAGATCCATTCGCCGTGGGTGGCGGGCGAGTTCGTCTGGACCGGATTCGATTACATCGGCGAGCCGACGCCCTATCGCTGGCCGTCGCGGAGCTCCTATTTCGGCATCGTTGACCTGGCCGGTTTTCCGAAAGACCGCTACTACTTCTACAAGAGCGTCTGGCGACCCGAACCGCTCGTCCACCTGCTGCCGCACTGGAATTGGCAGGGCTGGGAGGGCAAGGAGATTCCCATTTGGGCGGCCACGAATTGCGACAGCGTCGAACTGTTCCTCAACGGCAAGTCGCTGGGCGAAAAGAAGCTCAATCGCGAACGTGCGCTGCACGTTGAATGGCAAGTGCCTTATGAGCCCGGAACCTTGAAGGCGGTGGGCAAGAAGGACGGCAAAGAGGTCGCCACCGACGAAGTCCGTACGGTCGGCAAGGCCAAGCGGCTCGTGCTGCTGCCGGACCGCGATAAGATTCATGCTGACGGCGACGACCTGTCGTTTGTCACGGTGCAAGTGGTCGACGATCACGGCACCGTTTGCCCCGGCGCGAGCGACATGGTGCAGTATCATCTCACGGGTCCGGCCACGATCGCCGGCGTGGACGACGGCAATCCGATCTGCCACGAGTCATTCCAGGCCGACAAACATTCCGTGTTCCACGGTCTGGGCCTATGCGTGGTGAAGGCCGGCCGCGAGCCAGCCACGATCACATTGCGTGCCGAGGCGAAGGGCCTGGAGCCGGCGGAGGTGACGATACAGGCCAGCAAGCCGTAGGAAGACCGCCCGCGAAATGACCGCGCCACGTTGCAGCTTTGGCCCAATGTTTTCCCGACTAATGAATTGAGAATTGCCCACACGACCTTGGGTATGTTAAAATAAGGAGCAAGGAGGTGAAATGCCCTGGTACGATTTTGTATGGAACTACGAACCAGGCGGCAGTGTTGAGCACATCGCGGAGCACGGTCTCACGCCCGAAGACGTTGAGGAGGCGATTTGCAATCCGCTAGGAAAGAAGGTTAGTCGAAGCTCGGGACGTCCATTGGTCACTGGATATACGCCCGATGGCCGGCTCATTGTGGCGATTTACGAAATGTTGGACACGGTGACCATCTATCCGGTTACGGCTTATGAGGTCGAGGAATGACATGGAAACGGCCAGTGACAATAACGAGAATGTGAGTCGTGAAGTTCGCAACCGGATCGTACGGCCGGCAACGCCCGACGAGCGCGAGCGCCACGCGAGGATTCGAGAGTCCATCCAAGGTGAACTGCCGGAATTGAAAAAGTGGCGCGCGAGGTTGCGGCGAGCCGCGTCGAAAAGGTTACCGTCGGTACGGTGTTCGGTAGAGAGGACGCGCAAATCGTCGAGGCTATTGACCGATATGCGGCTGGCCACGCGATGCGGAATCGCAGTGCTGTGGTTCGCGAGGCTCTAGCCAGGCTTCTCAGCATCGACATCCCGCAAAAATAGATCCGGCTCCTGGCAAACTGGGCGAAGTTTGCCGATTATTCCTTATTTTCCGGCTGCTATCGGGCCGATTCTCCTTGAACATGGGATCGAATCACCGTTCTAGGAGTCCGCAGCCTTGCCCCGATGCGCGCGGAGGATAGCCACGGGCTGGATGACGATGCTGCTTGCCTGCGGTGTCGCCGCGCTAGGCCTTTCAGGCTGCTGCGGGCACCATCGTTGCGGCGGCAGTGGAGTTGCTTGTCCCGGCGTAGGAGCTTCGGCTCAGCCCGTTCCGGCTGCGCCGGTGTATCCGCGTTTTCATCCAGTGCCGACCCGGCCTGTCTTTTTGCCTGAAGGCATCGAGCCCGCGCCGGCGGAAGTGCAGCTCCGGCCAACCGATGCGCCGGCCCTCTCTGCCACTCCGAACGACGGCTGGCATGCGCCGCGCAAGGGGGACGCAATTTCTCCCGATCTATAACGCTCCGTCCTGGCAATCTGGGCAGTCTGTTCTAGGGCTGATAATGCCGGTCAAGCGTGTTATACGGGCTATCCGATCTAGCAAAAGTGTTCCGGCACTCGTTGCTAGTTGGAGTCCCGGCTTTAGCCGGCGAATCGTGCAAGCCGCCTAAAGGCGGAATTCCAGCCCGCGCTTCGAGCCCTTTGTCACAACTCCTGCGACACCCACCACTATGCTCGACCGACCGGCTCGAACTGTATCTCGGACCCCCCGGCGGCTTATGGCGATTGCTGCGATCGCCCCATTGTTTCTCGCTTTGGCGGGAACGGCCGCGGCATCCGACCAGCGATTCACGCCCACCGTCAAGGTGTTCGAAAAAACCAGACCCTCGGTCGTGAGCATCCGCGGCGAAAAGACCGTCATGCCCGCGCCGCAGGAAGCCGTCGCCGACCCGCCCCGCCGCGTCAACGGCATGGGAACGGGCATCGTGATCGACGCGCGGGGATACATCCTCACCAACTATCACGTCGTCGATGGCGTCCGTGAAATCCAAGTTACGACCTCCGACGAGAAGAAATACGTCGCCGCCGTCGTCGCCCGTGACACCGAAACCGACCTGGCCGTCATCAAGATCAGTCCGGCGGAAAAGCTGCAAGTGATCCCGATGGGCACGTCGTCGGACCTCATGCCCGGCGAGCCGGTCGTGGCCATCGGCAACGCCTTCGGCTACGAGGACACCGTGACCACCGGCATCGTCAGCGCGCTGCACCGCGCCGTGCAAATCAACGACGCGCAGTTCTACGACGACCTGATCCAGACTTCCGCGCCGATCAACCCGGGCAACTCGGGCGGCCCGCTGATGAATATCGACGGCGAGATGATCGGCGTCAACGTGGCGGTGCGGGCCGGCGCCAGGGAATCGGCTTCGCCATCCCCGTCGACAAGGCGATGAACGTCGCCGCCACGCTGCTGGCATCCGCCGGCGGCAAGTCGTGGCACGGGCTAGTGGCCGCCGCAGACACGCCCGCATCACTCTCGGGAATGAAACTCGCCTCAATTGAACGGAAGAGCCCCGCTGCGGAGGCAGGGCTGAAGCAAGGCGACGTGGTCACCGCGGTCGGCGACGCGAGCGTCCACCGCGCGCTGGACTTCCAGCGTGAATTGATCGACCGCAAGGCGGGCGACAAGTTGGAACTGACCGTCCAGCGCGACGGCAAGCCGATAAGCATCAGCGTCGTGCTGGCCGGCACGCCCGACGCGGCCCAATCGTCCGACAGCAGCGCCTGGGAAGTGCTCGGCCTCGACCTGCGGACGATGCCCGCGGGCGAGTTCAAGCAGAAGTTCCATACCCGTTACCGCGGCGGTCTGACGGTGGTCAGCGTGCGGCAGAACAGCCCCGCCTCCGATCAGGGCATTCGCGCGGGCGACGTGCTGGTGGGGATGCACATCTGGGAAACGATTTCGCAGGACAACGTTACCTACATTCTCCACCGGCCCGACTTCAACAGCATCAATCCCGTGAAGTTCTTTATCCTTCGCGGCAGCGAGACGCTCTACGGCTTCATGCCGATCAGCCTGAAAGTCGCCCGGCAGCCGTGAATGTATCCGGCACACTCCGTGTGCCGCGGGTCTACGGCATACGGAGTGTGCCGGATACAATGGTGTGATGGAACACGACTTCATCGCCTGGCTCCGCGAGCGCCTGCCGCCGCACCCGCTGCTGCTCCTCGGGCCGGGCGACGACGCGGCCGTGCTGAATATGAAGGGCGTGGACGAGTGCGTCGTCACGGTCGATCTGCTCACCGATCAGGCCGACTTCATTCTCTCTGAAGTCGATCCTCGCCGCGTGGGCCGCAAGGCGCTGGCGGTGAATCTTAGCGATCTGGCCGCAATGGCCGCAGTGCCCTTGGCCGCGGTGATTGCGGTCGCCCTGCCGCGCCAAGGCGGACGAGAGTTGGCCGTGCAGCTTTACGAGGGCATCCTTCCCTTGGCCGAAAAGTACAACGTGGCGATCGCCGGAGGGGACACCAACAGTTGGGATGGACCATTGGTGATCACGGCTACCGTTTTAGGAAAGCCGGGTGCGCAGGGGCCGCTCCGCCGCAGCGGGGCGCGGCCAGGAGATCGCATCATCGTCACGGGCGCCTTCGGCGGAAGCATCCTCGGCCGCCATTTCGACTTTGAGCCTCGCGTCAACGAGGCCCTGCTGCTCAACAAGAATTATGAGCTCCACGCGGGCATGGACGTTAGCGATGGGCTGGCGCTCGATCTCTCGCGGCTTGCGGCCGAAAGCGGCGTGGGGGCTATCGTCGATACAGACCGCGTTCCGATCCACGACGACGCGCATCGGCTTGCTGCTCGCGACGGCCGCTCGCCGTTGGAGCACGCCCTGGGCGATGGCGAGGATTTTGAATTGTTGCTGGCCGTCGAGCCGATGGAAGCGAAACGGATGCCAGCCATAATTCCAAAAACGCAAATCGCGCTGACCGACATCGGCGAATTTACGACGGAGCGGGGACTTTGGCAGCGCGGCGCCGATGGCGTCGTCCGCCCATTGACGCCGACCGGTTGGGAGCATTAAAGTGGCGTGGGGCAGATTGCCAATCTGCCTTACCCTTGGCAGGTTGTCGCCCTGCCCCACGCCAATGCCGCCAATCGTCTACACCTCCGAAAACGAAGCCGCCACCGCCGCGCTCGGCCACGCCCTCGCCGAAATTCTGCCGCCAGGCACGACCGTCGCGCTTTGCGGCACTCTGGGCGCGGGCAAGACGCGGCTCGTGCAGGCGATCGCCGAAGGGCTCGGCGTCCCGCGCCGCGACGTGGTCAGCCCCACTTTCGTGCTCATGCAGGAGTACCACGGACAGCGCACGCTCTATCACATCGACGCCTACCGCCTCCGCGACGACGACGAGTTCCAGCAACTCGGGCCCGACGAATATTTTGAGAGCGAAGGCCTGGTGTTCATCGAATGGGCCGACCGCATCGAGCGCTCGCTGCCCCGCGAATACTTGGAAATCTGCATCGACGTCACCGGCGCCGAGTCGCGGCGGTTCACGATCCGCGCCGTCGGCCGGCGGAACGAGGCGGTCTTGCACGCCCTGGCGTCGCGGCAGGAAGCCTAGCGTCGCCTTTCGCTCCGCGAAAGTCGCGGTACTTTCGCAGAGCGAAAGGCGACAATGCACATCGTGACGGTTATGCCGGCAAAGCGGGGATTCCTTGTCGCATGGCAATGATTTTTCCGAAGATGACAACGGTCGCTTCAAACTGACAAGAGGACGAATCGTGAAGACCTGCACTCTTTGCTTCGCGCTGGCAATCCTGACCCTTTTAGCCGGCGTTGCCACAGCAGCTCCGACCATCCCGCCAGTTCCCGACTCGGCCATGCCCGCCGTTTCGCCTGTCGCAACCACGACTGCGCCAACATCTATCGACCTGTCGCCCCGCGCTACGGCGATCTGCACCTACTCTTGCTATTGCCCGCCGCCATGTGTGTGCCTCACTTGTCCGCCCTGCAATGGGATTTGCGTGCCCTATTGCTGCAAGTGCATGCCGTGCCCGACCTGTTGCCCCTGCAACGGCATTTGCGTGCCCTACTGCTGCAAGCCGATGCCGTGTCTCTGCAACCCGCTCGCCCGTGCGTGCGATTGCTACATGCCGGCCTGCTTCGGCTCGGACCGTTAGGCTGGAGTACCGGCTCTAGCCGGCTGCGCTGCGTCCCAACAATACAATCCGCGTTCTTTTTGCATATCGATTGCTCGTCGGTTTGCCGGGGATAAGCCCAATCTTGTCTGCCATTTTGGCAGCCGTCGCATACGCTGTAGAATTGGCTCTGTAGTCCAAACTTCAAGCGCCGCTTGGACTTCCGTTCACTGGCCGCCAAGCCGCCCCAAATGGCACGGAATCTGCATTTCTCCTGTTCTCCGTAAGGCGGCTGCCATGTTGGCGACCGCTCAGGTCCACGCCCCACGTGGGGTGGACAAGTCGCCGTGTCCCTAGCGGAGCGGTATAACCAACCCGATGGGTTAATAGGAGGTTACTTATGTTCGGTACATTGCGTATGCGTCCCGTTTCTCGCGAAGAATTGTTCGGCCCGATGTCGCGGCAGTTCGACCGCATGCTGAACGACGTGTTCGGCCAGGACTTCTTCGAAGGCGTGAAGAACAAGGCCAATTTCCCGCCACTTGACGCCTACACCACCAAGGATGGCCAGTTGGTCGTCAAGGCCACGGTCGCCGGCTATACGCCGGAGCAGGTGAATGTCCAGATCCTGCCCGACGGCATCCTGGAGATCTCGGGCGTCACCAAGACGAACGGCGAGAAGGTCGAGGACCAGTATCACGTCCGCGAGTTGTCGTACGGCTCGTTCAAGCGCCAGCTTCGCCTGCCGGAAAACATCAAGGGCGACCCGGTTGCCGAGTTGAAGGACGGCATCCTCACGCTGACCTTCAAGCTGGAGCTTCCGGAAGAGAAGAAGCCGGAAACGAAGAAGATCCCGATCCAGCAGGGATGAGCGGTGGCGTAACAACGTCATCGTTCCGGCGGGACCGGAACGGTTGAAGAAAAAGTTAGCCCGTGGACTTGTGTCGGCTCACGATTGGGCCGGCACAAGCGCCAGGGCTAAATGCATTTAGGTCCCTAATGTATCCGGCACACTCCGTGTGCCGTCTTGCCGCACACGGAGTGTGCGGAAAACGTTTCGTGGACTAAAGCAGATTATTCCGCACGGCCCAGACGGCTGCCTGGGTACGGTCGGTCAAGCCGATCTTGCGCAAAACATGCTGCACATGTTCCTTAACGGTCTCGTAGCTGATGCTCATGGCTTGCGCGATTTGCTTGTTGGTCGACCCGGTGGCCATGTGCCTAAGGACTTCGCCCTCGCGTTCGCTGAGCGAGACCTCCAAATTGGTGCTCAGCCGCGGAGTGCGCAGAGCACCGCTGACGCTGCGAAGCTTTTCGCGGCTCCAGACGTTCTCGCCGTTCGCCACCGAGCGCATGGTGCGGACGAAATCGTCGCGATGGCAGTCTTTTATGAGAAAGCCGCCCGCCCCCAGCGCGATCGCCCGGGCAACGCTCGCCGGATTATCGAAGGCCGAGAACATGACCACCGCCAAGTCCGGCTTGTCGAGCTTGATGCGTCCCAATGCGGTCAACCCATCGCCATCCGGCATCCGCACATCCAGGAGCATAAGATCAATTTCCATCTCCAAGGCTTGCTTGACGGCCCCCTGCCCGGTGGTCGCTTCGCCAACCACTTTGATTTCGGTGCCGGCCAACATTGCTTTCACGCCCTCGCGCACGACTTCCTGGTCGTCGCAGACAAGCAGGCGAGTTTTAGCTTCGATGGTCATGAGAACTACATCCAGGGACATTAAGGGGACTAGTTATAGCCAAAAGGCTTGTATTGCTGCTATTATTATGCTCTCCCTAGGGTGGTATTACAAGCCCCGTTAGGAGAATATCCTATTTTCGCACGTCATAGCACTGAAGCACGTCCTGGTCGCGAATATAAAGCCGTCCGCCGGTGACGACCGGATGCGGCCAACTGTTCTTGTCGCTGCGATCCGGCGGATTGAAGCGGCTGAGTTCTTTGTAGCCATCGGGCGAGGCTTCGATGATGGCGACGGTTCCATCCCCGCCTTCGGCGCGCAGGTAGAGCAGCCCGTCGGCGTAGGTCAACGATCCCTTGCCGACTCCTTTGTCCCGCCAAACGACTTTGCCGGTCTCAAAATCCATGCACGTCCAACCCTTGTCCTTGCCGTCGCAGAAGCCATAGAGGTACTTGCCCACGAGCACGACGCCACCGTGGTGGTTGATCATATCGTCGTTTGTATACACTTGGTCGACGGAGAACTTGTCGCCCTCAGCCGTGACCTTGAAGAGGTTGCATTTGATGCCGTACCCCGTCGCGACAAAGAATTCGCCGTCCTTATAGATCGGTGTGGGAATCATGGCTGTCCTGCCTTGGCGATCGGCCTTCCAGAGCAGCTTGCCATCGCTGGCGCGAACACCGGCCAAGCTTGCCCCGGTAAGTTGAACGACCTGGCGGACGCCGCCGATCTCGACAATAATTGGAGAAGAGTAATGAATGTTGTCGGTAAGATCCTTGGTACGCCAAACGAGATTGCCCGTCTTCTTGTCCAAGGCGACGAGGTCGCCCTCCTTGCCGCCCGATGGAAAGATCACGTTCTCGCCATCGACCACCGGCATTCCGGTAAAGCCCCATTCCGGTCGCTCGCCGCCAAAATCCTTGGCGTAGTCCTTCCGCCAAATCTCTTTGCCCGTCGTCGCGTCGGCGCAGAGGACCTGGCCGAATTGACCAACGGCGAAGACGAGGTTGCCGTCAACAGTCGGCGTGCAGCGCGGGCCGGAAAAGCCGCCCCAACCCGGTGCGCCGCCTTGGCCGACCTTAGTCGACCAGAGTTTGCTGCCATCAGCGCGATTCAAGGCGATCAAGCAGCTCGAGTCGTCGAGGTCACCCATCGTGTAGATCTTGTCGCCCACAATGCTCACGCCCGAGTAGCCGCTGCCGACGTCGGTCGTCTTCCAGACAAGTTTGGGGCCGTCAGCCGGCCACTGCTTCAAGAGGCCGGTATCGGCGGAATGGCCGTCGCGGTTAACGCCGCGCCACTGCGGCCAATCGTCCGCGGCTAATGCTACGGCGGCGAAGGAGGCAAGGAACAGGGTTGTAAGCAAGACGACGGAACTTTTCATCGCTGGACTCCTTGGATGGGGTGGGAACGATCGCGGGGAAAGCCGTGCAATCGTGCTGTCAGTTTACAATGAAGCGGTGGAAAATGCCACAGCCCAGGCATCACGTCCGCACCGACGCCTTGATCGTAGCGCACTCTTTGCCCTCTGCCGGGCCGTGCGGCCGGATTGTGTACCGCCCCACCGCGGCGGGCACGATGAACGTCTCGGCGTAATGCACAACAAAAGGCTCGAACGTGTCGGCCGGGCTCTCGACGATCGCCTCCTCGCCTTCCACAAGATTCAAGACGTTAACGCCGCCGCCGGTGTCGTGCGGCACGGGCCCAATGAACCAATGACGCCGCGTTTCGATGAACTCTAGTTCGTGGAGCCCGGTCCGCTCCTCGCGCCAGCCGTCGCCGCGGCCAATCTCGACGATGCAGTTGAGCAGGTTCCACTCAACCCATGCCGTGGTCCGATCCCATTGCACGTTGGCCAACGCATGATCGAGATGGATCGGCCTAGGCTTTCCGTCAAGGCCCATGCGGCCCCAGTCCCACATTTTGAACGTGAAGATGTACGGCGTGGCGCTGATCTCCAGCACCATGCTGTTCGCGCCCGAGCAGTGGCAGGTCCCCGCCGGGATGAGGAAGTGATCGTGCTTCTTCGCGGCCCATCGATTGACGTAGTGGTCAGAGGGAAACTGGCATTCGCCTTTCCGGGCGCAATGGAGGTCGCGTGCCATAGCCGCTGGGTCGATGCCTTCCTTGAGGCCGAGATAGATGGCCGCGTCCGGCCCGGCATCCAACAGATAGTAGCTCTCGTCCTGCGTGTACGTCATGCCGAAGTGCTCACGGATGTACTCGGTAAGCGGATGGACCTGAAAGGAAAGGTTGCCGCCGCCCATCGTGTCGAGGAAGTCAAAGCGAATTGGGAACTCGTCGCCGAATCGGGCATGGACCGCCTCGCCGAGCAGTTGCCGCGGCTGATGGAACACAAGGTCGCTCGCCGGAAGTTCGAAGTTGACGCCGGCGAAGTTCAAGAGCAGGCTGTTCTCTTCCGGAACGCAGTCAAAACACCAGCCGAAGTTCTGCACCGAACGGTCCAGGTCGCAGACCTCTTTCATCCATTGGCCACCCCAAGGAGCGGGATCGAAGAATGGCACTGCGCGGAACGGCCGCTGCGCCGCGTGACACAACCCTTTCCGGACGGCATCGCCATCGGCAAGCTTTGGCGCGGCACGGTCGTTGGTGTCGAGAAAGAAGTCGCACGACTCCAGAAGCGGTTTCTTGAAACGGTCGGCGACGCGCCAATCGACGAAATAGGCCCGTTTGTATTTCAAACTGGCCGACTCGTGTCGGTTGTCCGCGCCGAGGTTGCCGGTTTCGCCGCGGCGGAATCGTTTTTGTGCTTCCCAACGAGCAAGGTCAGCATAGATAACAACATCAGGCCGCGAAACCGCAAGCGTTGCACCGATGCCGACGACAAGCGTAAGTCCTGCCGATACTGAGTCGATTCGATGGCGAAGTTCTGCCAATCGTTCCGCATCGAAGAACGCTTCCAGCCGCAGGTTCGTGATGAAGCCAAATACCGGGTCGTCGCCGCCGAGAAACGGCGCGACGAGCCGCTCGATCGCGGCCGGCGGCAGAAGCGCTTCCGCCGTCTTGATCGCTAACTCCGGCCGAAGACGCCGCACGAGCTCCGCGGCGATCTCGTTTTCATTTATTCCCGGATAACATTCGATAGCGATAACCGTGCGTGTTCCGGAAATCGATTTCTTCAATCGTGCGGCAATCGCATCCAGGCCGGCGGCGCATCGATGGCGCGGCACATCGACCGACGGGGATTTGTCGTAGTTCGGCGACCGTCCCTCAGTCATCGTTCCGCCTGCTTATGCCACGATATTTCGATCTCTTCCAGCGTGCGGCCCTTGGTCTCCGGCACGAACATGAGCACGAAGAAAAATGTTGCCAGCGAACATGCCCCGTAGAAGAAGAACGCAACGGCAGGGCTTAGCCGCATCAGCGCGGGCGATGTCTGCACGATGACGAAGCAACCCATCCAGATCGAAAAGGTCGCCATCGACATGGCGCGGCCGCGGAGCTTCGCCGGGAAAATCTCGGAGCAAAGGATCCAGGGAATCGGCCCCATCGCCATGGCGAAGGCGATCAGGTAGACGATCACCAGTCCCAAAAGCGAGTTTATCGTCACGACGCCGGTGTAAAACAAGAGCCCCACGCCGCCTAGTCCGAAGACCTGCACGGCATTGCCTAGCAGCAAGAGCGGCTTGCGTCCCAGCCGATCGACGCACGCGATCGCGATGAACGTGGCCAGAACGTTTACCAGCCCGAGCCACGCCGAACAGCGGAATGCCGTCCGATCGGCGAGTCTGGTGATCTCGGCCATCTGCCGAGCGAGCGGACCGCGCGCGATGATTTGGCGTGCGTCCGCCGCGGCGGCGCACGGCGCGGGCAGCGCGGTCGCCGCCTGGGCCTTTTCGAGCGCCGCGTCGACCGCTTTCACTTCGGCGGCGTCAAGTTTGCCATTCAGTTCAGGGGCCCGCAGGGCAGCCAGCGCGACGGACGTCTTCTCCCGCCCCTTCGCCAAGTCGGCGGACGCTTCGGCCTTCGCCAGCGCTTGCGACAGCCGTTCGATCGGCTTTGTTTCCGCTTTGAAGATGTCGGTCGAATAATAGATGATGACGTTGATCCCGCTGAACTGCGAGGCAAACATGATGAACACGGCGATCAGCAGCGGCAAGCTGTAGGCGCGTGTAAACAGCTCGGAGAACGTGCCGCGTTCTTCGTGCAGCACTTCGTTTACCGCGGCCACTTCCTCGTCGGCATAAGCCGGTCCGCCGATTCGGTTGAGCGTCCGCCTGGCCTCCGTCTCGCGGCCCGCCTGGATCAGCCAGCGGGGACTTTCGGGAATGGGGAACAAAAGCGCCAGAAAGATCGCCGCGGGCAGCGTCTCCAGCACGAGCATCCAGCGCCAGCCCCGCGCCGTATCCCAGGCCGCGTCGCCAAGCGTCTGGATGAAACTGTTGCTGAACAACGCGACGAAAATGCCGACGACGATACCGAGTTGGAACAGCGCGCCAAGGCGGCCTCGCCATTGCGGGGGCGCCATCTCGGCGATGTACACCGGGCATATCATCGACGACACGCCAATGGCGATGCCGTTGACGATCCGCGCCGCCATGAACGAACTGAAGTCCCAGGAGAATGCGCAGAACACGCCCGACGCGGCGTATAGCACCGCGCAAAAGAACAGTACCTTGCGGCGGCCGAAACGGTCGCTGATAAATCCCGCCGACATCGCACCGACTACGCAACCGATGATCGCCGAGGAGGTTGCCAGCCCGATAAGGAAGGAGTCGTCCTCGATATCCAGATGGAAGTTCTTCTGCAGCAGCGAATTAGCGCCGTTGATCACCGCCGTATCGTAGCCAAAGAGGAACCCGCCGATGCCGGTGACCGCCGCACAGAAGAGGACGAAGCCAAGATTGAAGCCGTGTGTAGCCGAAGCATTGATGGTTGTTGAAGTTTCGGCCGTGCTCATTTTATCCGCGTCCGTCGGCGCTTTGGAGTGCGAAGGCTTGCCTTCGCTTTTCTTAGCGGCATGTCCTCGTCTAAGACATTCCATCCTTCTTGAAAAGCTGTAGCAAGCCACAGCTCTCCAAATTCACGGCATCTCCGCTCGCAAAGTCACCGTGCCCCAACCAGGCACGTCGATCCGATCGCCTGCTTCCTTCAGCGGCTGCTCGCTGGCGTCGCTCAGCCAGGTCTTCTTCGGCACCGGATCGCTCCATTTAAGCCGCGCGGTCGCATCCTTTCCGGAGGCCCCGTAGAGCCGAATGATGATCGCATGGCCATCGTCGCTGGGCTTCATCGCGCTCACCAGTACGCCCTCGCCTTCGACTTGCAATCGCGAGGCAAGCGGCTTATCGCCGCGGGCAGGCGCCACGATTAGCGGTTCGGTCGCCTCGATGCCGAACTTGGCGGCCTCGACCGGATCATAAGCCTTATGCGGGCGAATGAAGTAGCGGAACGTCGTTTCGCCTTCTTGGTATGCCCGGTAGTTCGTGTGCCAGTGATTGTTCATGACCCACGAGTAAAACGTCGCCGAGGGCTCGATGTGCCTCAAGTACGCATTTGGATTCGGCTGCTTGCGCGGCAAATTGGCCGTCAACCCGCCAAGCTCGAGCAGCGGAGCGTCCGCAGTGACCCATGTCACCCCGTATTTGTCGTTGGAGACATCGGCCCAGCGCTCGACTTCGAACCAGTTCTTGCACGCGCCGGGCAGTTGGTCTTTCTCCGGCTCAATCACCGCACCGGGGCTGTTGATATGGACCACGGGATTCGGCACGTTGAAGGCGAAGCCGAAATGCACTCCCTCGACTTCGCGAACCGGTAGCTTGTCGATCTTGTCGATGATTTCCACGTAGTCCAGCCCGTCGACCACACGCACCTCGCGCGTGAGCTTTTTGCAACCGGGAGCGTCGGACTCGATTAAGAGTGACGCAACGAGTGGCCCCTTCTCCTTGACGGTGATCTTCACCGGGCCATTGGTCTTCGCGTCTTTCACGTTGCCGCCGGGCAGATAGACGTAGCTGTTGATCGCGCCGTTGGCAAACTCGGCATCGATGCCGGCTCGTTTCAGGCTATCGATCGCGCCTGTGGTGCTGTTCACTTTCAAAGTGAGCGAACTCGTTGAAAGCGCAGTGCCCTCCGCATGCGCATTTCCCGTGGGCTTACACGAACCTGGCGTAGCGATGAACCGTTTGGCGCCTAACGGAGGGACATCCGCAACTAGGAATTCAAGTTCATCTTCGCTCAGGGACTGAAATGGAACTAGGTGTCCCCGTTCGTCGGCGAGGCGCAACCCGTTCCCAAGGTTAGCAATAGTAAAAAGACTCGCTCGCGGCCAGCAGGATGTGTTGAAGAAATCGATTGTCAACTTCGAGGTTCCGCCTTTTGGGAGCTCTTTGAAATTCCGCCTAAAGCCGTTACTGCGATCATCGGTCATCCGGTCCAACAATTGGTTCGATTGCAATTGAGCCTCTAGCGCAAATACTTTCTTGTACATCCACTGCTCCTTCACGAAAGCCAGTTCCGGCTGGCTGATGCTATTATGTGCGCCCCAAGTGTGTTCGTCCCATAAGGTGACGTTCTTCCACGCGGCGTCGAAATCGGCGGCTGGGTACTGGCGGGGATTGATCACCGCGCAAAGTGTCTCGGCCTGGCACAAACTGTCGGCAGATTCGCGATTGACCACCGTTTCCTTCGCGCTCGACCCAACGCCGTCCTCCCAATACGGCGTCATGTCTCCGCGATACATCGGCAGCTTGTCGCCATAGCGCTGCTCAAAAGCATGAAACGCCTCCGTCGTCGTGGCGATAATCAATCGCGGATAGGCGTGCTTGGCGTTCCAATCGCGCACGAGGTCCATCACCGCCTCGTCGGGCGGGCCGTTGTCGCCCTTGGTCCACCTCATCTGCACGATGTCGTAAGGATATTTCTCGTCCTCCAGCCGCTTCAACAGAAACGGCAGCGCAGCCGTGATCGACTTCCAACCGTGGCCGATCGAGTAACCGCCTTGCGCTCCCCAGTAAAGCACCTTGTCGCGGCCCGATGGGGATTGCCAATAAAACGGCTTGTGCTCCCACTGCTCGCGGACGTAACCGATGCGGTCGCCTTCCATCGACTTGGGGTTGGCGTTTGGGCCGGCGGAAATGTATTTGACGCCATTTTGCACCAGCGCCGGCACGACGCCCCAGGTCAGGCCCGGCACGTCGCTGATCATCATCGAATCGACCTTAACGCCGCATCGCCGCCCCAAGGCCACGCTGAAGGAGAACTGCCGCAACAACTCTTCCTGCCGGCATACGCCCGTCAACAGGTTGCCATACATCGCGTCGATGCCGATGTTGCCGTCGTGGACGGCCTGCTCGAACTGCCGCATTTGGTCCGCTGTGGCGACGTCCTTGAAATCCTCATACGGCACCAATACTTCCAAGTTCCACTTGAACCGCGCGCCGGGCGGATAGTTCTTCGTCTTGCCGATCAATTCCAACGCTCGCGTGACGTTCTTGGCCTGCTTCTTGGCGATGTTCGGCTGGATGTCCGTGTAGCCGATATCATTGTGCGAGTGCATGAGGATGTAGATTTCCCACTTCCGCTCGGGCGGCGAGGCGCCTCTTTCGTCGGCGGCCTGCACCCTTGCAGCGAGAATGAGGAAAAACAGCGAAAGAAACCGGAACTTCATGGCACGTTACTCCGGTCTCAATTATCGCCTTGCAAGCTGCCTGGCGAAAGAGACCTTCGTGCAAATTTGGCATGTGGCCGCGGCTGCCCTTCAATCGTGGTAGGCAGGCTCTTCGCAACATTGCCGTCTTGCCGCTGGACGAGGTGCGCGACGCCCAGCAAGGCCGCGTCGTTGCCAAGCGCCGCCGCCGCGACCCGCACCTTGCCCCACGGCGTCCAGGCGTGCTTTTCGACGTGGGCGGCAATTGCGGGAATGATCTGCTCGCTGCTTTGCATCACGCCGCCGCCAAATACCAGCAACTCCGGATCGTAGGCATGAATGAGCGAAACTGCAAGCCCTGCCCAGACGCCGATGCAATGATCGCGCAACCGCGAAGCAAGTTCATCACCCGCGGCGGCGCAGCGAAAAACTGCGGCGAGGTCGCTGCTCGGTTCGTCCGCCAGTGCGCTTGCGGCGTAACAGCCATCTTGCCGCGCCAGTTGCTGGACCGCCCAACCGGACGCTTCGCTCTCGGCGCAGCCCAGGTTTCCACAAGGGCACGATCGCGGCGCGAGCGTATGCACGAAGTGTCCGCCTAGGTTGCCCGCCTGGCCGTGCTCTCCGCGAAGAGGCACGCCGTCGATGATCACCGAAGTGCCGATGCCGGTACCGAGCGTGACCATGACTACGCTGCGGCAGCCCCGCGCGGCGCCGAAATGCCACTCGCCCGTCAAGGCGGCATTCGCATCGTTGGTAACCGTCAATGGCATCGCAAACCTTAGCCGGGCCCATTCGTCCAGATCGAGCGCGCAAGCGTCGTCAAACTTGCCCACCGGAGACGAGAGTATTTTACCGGTTTGAGGATGAATCAAACCGGGAAAGGCCATGCCGATGCCCGTGATCGCACTCGGGCCGTCTTCGACCAAGCAAAGCAATCGTTTCCAGCCAGCCTCGATGCGTTCCAACGCCGCGGCAAAGCCTTCAATGGCGTTCGCCGACATGGCATCGCGGGCGACGACCGCGCCTTGGCGGACAATCCCGAGCTTGATATGCGTTCCGCCAATATCAGCAACTAGGACAGTCATAATTCGTAAGACGAGGCGACCCGCGAATGAAGCAAGTTAATGACGCGGGTAATTATCCACATCATAACGCTACAACGTCCAAATTGCAAGCATTCGGGAAAAAATCTTGAGATTTTTGAAAAAAAGTCGCTTTCGGGTGCCGCTACGCCGATTCTCGCGCTATCAACTCCGGCCGCTGAACGTAGTGCCGTGGTGTCTGCGTGCGAAGCTCGGGCGAATCGATCAGTTCCATCAACATTTCCATCGCCCGCCGCATTGCCTCTTCGTGATGAAACGACACCACGGTCATGGGAAGCGGGTAGTACGCATCGGACAATACGTCTCCCATGCCAACCACCGCCACGTCCTGCGGCACGCGCTTGCCCAATCGCAGCAGGGCGTTCACGCAAAGGGTTGCCATGATCTCGTTCTCGGCAAGAATTGCCGTTGGCGGTTTTTTCAACGACAGCAATTCGCCGAGCGCCGCTTTGTCCCAATTCTCCAGCGACGATGGCGCCGTTACGCAATACTCCCGGTTGACGGCAGCATTGTGCGAACCGTGGCTTTGCAAGTAGCCTTCATAGCGATCCTTGACCGTTTGAAACTCCGATTGCCACTGCAAAAACGCGATCCGCTTATGCCCTTTGTCAAAGAGATAATCCGTTGCCAGCCGGGCGATTAGCACGTCGTCGTACTTCACGCTGTTCAAATCCATGCCCGGCACCTCGGCGTCAATTGCCACCACGGGAAAGCCCGATTGGATCAAATCCATGAAGTACCGCGCGTTCTTATTGCCTGGCAAGGGGGCGATGATCAGTCCGTCCGCACGGCCTTCCGAAACGTTCCGTAAGTAGTTGGCCTCCGTGTCGTGGTCGTAGTTTGAATCGCCTAGCAGCAGGCCGTATCCCAGCTTCCTTGATGCCGCACGAATCACCTTAGCCACGCTTGCACAATACGGGTCCGCGACGTTGTGCATGCAAAGAAGTATGTTATGAGTCCGGTTCAAAACCAGTCCGCGGGCAATAGCGCTGGGGCGATAGCCGGTTTCCGCGATCACGTCGAGGATTTTTTGGCGGGTTGTGGGAAGGACTTTATCCTTGTTGTTGATAACCCGCGAGACGGTTCCGATGCAAACGCCCGCCAAACGTGCTACGTCATTGATCGTAGTTCTTTTTGACATACATCTAAGTATAGTGATATGTCGTTACTTGGGATAGATTCAAATCAGCACGCTCCCCGCCGCTAACCCACCGAACGTGTCATCCACCAGAATCCGCCGCTTGTGCTTGCATGTTTTATTGCAGCGCGATATTGTGAAGTTTGGAACGGAACAATATGTCAAGCCAGATGCGGATATTGGTAGGGGTCGCAATCCTCGTCCTATTGGCGGGCGGGGTGGCCATTCGTCTGGTGATGTCGCGGCCGGTTGTGGAATCGCCGGAGAAGTTGACCGAGATGGCCCTGCACGCCTCGACGGCGGAGGAACAAGAGCAGGGGAGCGCCCGACTGGTGGCCCTGGCCAGCAAGACGCACGGCACAGGAACACGAAACGCCGTGCAGCCCTATCTTGTCCGCTTGTTCAATGAGAGCACTAACCCCGGCGTTCGCTCCGCGGCGATGCGCGGCTTGGCGACGATTTGGGACTATGACTGTGTACCTCAGATGCTCGACGCGCTCAACGATCCTTCGCCCCAAGTCCGATCCACCGCGGCCGAGTCCGTCTCTCGGCTTGTCCAATTCACGACGGATTTCGACGCCAATGCACCGCCAGAGAAACGGGCACCCGCCGCAAAGAAGCTCCACGAGGCATGGGAAAAATTCAAAGCCCGCAATCTCAAATCTTGGCAGCAACGCCTGGCGGATAAAGACGCCAAAACCTGATCCAACCGATCCCATAGGAGGTCACACATGACGAACCCTTTACATTTCCGAAATGCTTGGCCCATTCGCGGATTCACGCTGGTGGAACTGCTGGTCGTGATAGCCATCATTGGCCTATTAGTCTCGCTGCTGTTGCCCGCAGTGAACTCCGCCCGCGAGTCGGGACGACGAGCCCAATGCGCCAACAACTTGTCACAGGTCGGCAAGGCCTGCCAGTCCATGATGGAAGCCAATAACGGCAGCTTTGCCAAAATCGGGCCCGGGGCGTGGATGTCGGTGCTCTCCCCGTTCATGGAGCATCAGAGCAATACGTTGCTTTGCCCGGATGACAGCGATTCAAACAAGGCCCACGGCTCTATTGAAGACTATTATGTTTACGACGCGCAATCGACTCCGCCCCGCAACATTCCCCTTTGCGACGGTCCTTATGCCCGCGTATGGGGCAATTTGGATATGGTGCCCCAGGCCAACGACTATCTAAGTTCCGCGCAAAGCCAAATCGGCGGACAGACATGGAGAACGATTCTTGGCCTCCAAGGATCAACGGACCCTGCGTACGTCATTGGCATGGAAGATCTCTCGAGCGCGTCCGAGGGCGACATGCTCGACATTTGCCTCCTAATCGACCCACGCGCGGACGGAGTGTACGGCACTTGGGCGTGGACCAAGGGCCACGGCTTTACCCAATACACACTCTACGATCCGCAGGGCCAAGTGGTCCTGGATACGAGCAATCAACCCTGTCAACCATTTCATCAGGGCCAGACATGGAAATTCAACGATCGCTGCAGCTACGGCATTAACAACCGCGCACAAGTGATGCTAAACGGCGATAGCAACCACGTGCTTTTTGCCGAGTACGACAAGCTGGTCGCCGTTGTACTGCCGGACCCGTCGTTGCCGAGTGTGCCGCCAGCCGATAAGTTTCCGCCGCCCGCCCTGACGTCGTCGGACCAATGGGGCGGTTGGGGAGCGAGCCGCTTCCGCCACGCCGGCACGATGAACGTCCTCTACTTCGACGGGCACGTCGAACCTCGCGTAACGGGAGACATTAACCCAACTATCATTTCGATTGCCAATGACGTTTGGAAGCCGGCAACGGACCCGGCGCAGTAATGAAAATCGAAATGCTGGCCAACGCAGATGCCGCCGCGCAAGCGGCGGCGGAGTTCATTGCCGCGGACGCACGCGCGGCCGTCGCCGCGCGTGGCCGGTTCGTCATGGCCGTCAGCGGCGGCAAGACGCCCTGGATCATGCTCAAGGCCCTGGCAAGCGAAGACGTTCCTTGGCCGGCAGTCTACGTCGCGCAGGTCGATGAGCGCGTCGCCCCGGCCGGCGATGCCGACCGCAATCTGACTCATTTGCAAGAGAGTTTACTAGAGTACGCGCCGCTCAAGCCCGATCAGGTCCTGGCGATGCCAGTCGAATCTCCCGACTTGGAAGACGCGGCTGGAAGCTATTCCGAACTGCTGCGGGCGATCGCCGGCACGCCGCCGATCCTCGATCTAGTCCACCTCGGTCTCGGGCCGGACGGCCACACGGCGTCGCTCGTGCCCGGCGACGCGGTGCTTGACGTGACCGACCGCGAGGTGGCGATTACCGGCCCTTACCAAAACCGCCGGCGGATGACGCTGACCTATCCGATGCTCAACCGCGCCCGCCGCATTCTCTGGCTAGTGACGGGCGGCGACAAGGCAGTAATGCTCGACCGCCTGATGGCGGGCGATCAAAACATCCCCGCGGGCCGTGTCTCACAAGATCGTGCGCTCGTGCTCGCCGCCACTTCCACAAATAGCCACGGATGAAACACTGATTGAACACGGATTATCGAGGGCACCAAGCAATCCCCGGTACCCCTGGAATCATCCGTGTTTCATCAGTGTTTCATCCGTGGCTCCCTTGATGCCTGTCACCCCAGAATCCGTTTCCAACGCGCCCGATTCCAGGCGATCTTTTCGGCCTGGCTCATTTTCGAGAAATCCGGGTTAGACTGACTCGCCGCCGCAGTCGCAGAATTGCCGGTCGAGTTGCCCGCCGGCTTGCCTCCGTAGGCGGCCGCGCGAGGCGCGGCCTTGAGGTCGTCCTCCAAACTGCGATAGGGCCGAATCTTTTGCCGTGCCAGGGCCGCGTGATAGGAACGCACGGCTTCGGCCGGCTCCGCCTGCCCGTCGGCCAGCGCCCGCAGGTGCTCGATGAAGCTCAATTGATGTTCCGAGTTGTTGATCATCCGCCCGTAAAGGGCCGCTCGGGCGCCGTGCTTGCGTGCTTCCCAGAGTTGATGAAAAGCGTCAAAGGTCGTGCCCGACGAGCCGCCGAGGATGCCGACGATCACCCGCGAATCGTAGCCGGCGAGCTGCTCCATCGCCGCGGGACCGTGATAGGCGATCTTGAGGAAGATCGGCCGCGCCGGGCCGGCCACGCCGGCCAGCGTCCGCACGATCATGTCGTTGACGTACCGCGGCAGATTCGGCAAGGCGGCTTGCGGAGCGTTGGGATCGAAGACTTCCAAGAAATGCCGGAAACCCTTGGCCGCCGCTTCGGCGGTAAACGTCCGGTATGCGGTCAACGTCTGATGGTCCAGGGCCAAGTCGTTATTGAACGTGACCGAGTACAGGCCCAGATCGACGCCGCGCGTCCGTTCCTCGACTGCGCAAGCCGGCTTGCCGCACATCGCCTCGTCGATCGCCGCCGACCGGAACGGCCGCGACGGCTTGGCAAGATAGCTGCCACCCTGCGCTGTCCAGACGTCGGTCGCGTCGTTGGCGCGAATCGCCGGCGTCACCGGGCTATTATCGAACAGCCGCTCGCGGATCGTCAGCACCTCGCTCGTGCTGGAACTCATGAGCATGATATCCACGAGCCCCTGCCGCACGTTTTCGCGTATCAATTCGCGGTATTCCACCAGAGAGCGGAAACGGCCCTCCTGGGCGTGATGCTCGGGGCTGCGGCCCGGCGCGGCGATGCCATAGGCCATGTCGGCGTCCTTGGCATCGGCGAGGATGAAGTCCTTCGAGGAAGGATCGGCAAGGATTCGTTGGATCTTGCTGTCGAGCGATTTGAGCATTTGTCTATTATGCCGCGGGAATACTGCGAAAGGATAGCATCGCCGCGGGCCGGACGCAAGCGCTTGGGAGCGGCGAGAAGTAGCCCCTCGGCTGGATTCAATCGCCCGGATTGAACGACACGTGAAGGATATTCTCATTCTTCCGCAGACCGGCCAACAAGTCGATCGACGGCTGTTGGTCCAGCCGCATCGAGCAGCAGGCCGCCAACCCGCCGGCGAATATCGCGTTCTCCATCTCCTCCACATTGATGCCTTCCTCGCGCAGTCCGTCGAGTACGCAGGCCAGCACACCCACGCGATTGTAATGCCGCACGACCAGTCGGTGTTTGGCCGACGAATGGGCATTGAGGTTCACCGTGCCGAGCGGATTGCCCGTAGCGATGAACGTCCCGACAATCCGCACCACCTCGGCGGCGACCGCTTCGGAGGCCTGATCGGTCGAGGCCCCGACGTGCGGCGTGCATGTGACGAGCGCCGCAAGCTCTTTGTCGGGCCATTCGCCGTCGCCGCCGCTCGGCTCGCCCTCGAAGACATCGAGGCCCACGCGCAATCCCTTCGCGGCGATCGCCGAGCGAAGCGCCGCCGTATCGACCAGGGCGCCCCGCGACGTGTTGATGAAGATCGCGCCGGGCCGCATCGCGTCGAGAAACCGCGCGCCGACGAAATGCTTCATCTCCGGGGCGAAAGCCAGATGGATGCTCACCGCGTCGCACCGCGCGGCAAGTTCCTCGGGCGAAGCGGTATAGCCGATCTTGTCCGCTTCGGCCGCCTCGTGCGTGAGGCTCCGAGACCAGGCCGTCACCCTCATGTCCAACCCCTTTGCGCGGTCGGCCGTCGCGCGGCCGATCGCTCCGTATCCAAGAATGCCGAGCGTCCGCCCGGCCAGACCGCGGGCCTTGCCGAATTCCTTCTTCCTCCATGCGCCGCTGCGCATGCTCATTGTCGCCTCGGCGATGCGGCGGTCGGCGGCCACCAACAGTCCGATGGCCAGTTCGGCGACGGCGGCCATGTTCTTGCCGGGGCAATTGGCGACGTAGATGCCCTGGGCGCTAGCGGCGGCCAAGTCGATGTTATCGACGCCCGCCCCGGCACGAACGATCAGCGAGAGCAGCGGCGCGGCTTTGATTGCCGCCGCGGTCACCTTGGTCGAGCGGACCACAAGGATATCGGTGAACTTGCAGCGCGCCGGCAGCGACTCGGCGTCGAGATTTTCCCGGACTTCCACCTGGACGCCAAGCGCTTTGAGCGATTCGACAACTTCGGGCGAGAGCCTATCGACGATCAGGACATTCATGGGAAGGTGACCTTAATTCTACTGGAATCTGCGGTCTTCTCAACTATTGTAGGGTGGGACAAGCTTGCTTCCGGCATGTGCCGCCCTCCGCCAACCGCGATGCGGTTCAACTGCAAAGCTCAGGGCCGCGGTGCCGCGGTCCGTCGCGAAGGCGAGGCGCGCGCGGCGCCCCAACTGTCGCAATGGGTGAAACCTTCAGCCGACCGGCTCTTTCGCCGCCGGTTTCTTGTAGCCGAAAAACCCGCGCTTGCGGATCACGTCGGCCACTTCCGGCGGCACGGCTTCCATCCACGTGTTGTCGGCCGCCTTGATCTTCTGCATCACGTCGCGGGAGAAGATCGGCAGATAGGCCGGATTGTAGTTGTCCAACTGCACGAGGCAGCCCTTTTCCATCAGGTAGTTGAAGAGCTCTCTGCAGCGGCGGCGCGATTTTCATGTTTTGCACCGTGGTCAACTCGCCCGACGCGGCATCGCGCAGCGGATAAACGTAGATCTTCAGGTCGTTTTTGAAGAGCCGGCCGAACGCTTCGAGGATTCCGCCCGCCGAGGCCGGTGTAGTACTTCTCGTCGAAAAGCTCCAGCAGGCTCGCCGCGCCCATCGTGATGCCGATCATCTTGTTAGTGAATGTCGTCAGATAGGCGGCCAGGCGGTAGTACTCGAAGTAGTTGGAGATCAGCACCGTCGTGCCGCAGGCGGCCAGCACGTCGGCCCGGGCGAGAAAATCGCGGAGGTCGATCTGGCCATCGCTGGCCGCCGGAAACGTCCTGCAGGCTTGTTCATCGTGATCTCCATGAGCGACACGACGTCTCCTTGGCCACTTGCGGCTCCATGGCGAACTTCTCGTGCGCGGAGCGGAGCATGTCGACGTTGACGTGCGTCACCGGGCGGAAGCTGCCGCGCTCGACCAGGATCGGCTTCTTGTACAGCACTTCGCTGGGCTGCAGCACGTCGCCCGAGGCGGCGAACATGGCCGCGTTGCTCAGGCCCAATTGCACCAGCCGCAGGCTCATCACGCGGTTGTCGACCTGGCGGAAGGCGATGCCGGAGAACTCGATCATGTCGATCTCGATCCGCCGCATGGCTGAGGTTGTCGAGCAGCGACTCGATCAGCTTTTCCGGATCGTGGGCGAGGAAGAAGGCCCCGTAGAGCAGATTGACGCCGACGATGCCCAGCGCCTCCTGCTGCAAGGCGTTGTCGGTGTCCAGCATCCGCACGTGCATGATGATCTGGCTGTCCTGGTCGCGGGGATAGGCCTGGAACCGCACGCCCATCCAGCCGTGGCACTCGTTCGTGCCCTTGTAGTTGCGGGCGGAAACGGTGTCGGCGAAGACGAAGAAGCAGGTTGTGTCGCCGCGGGTGTCCTGCAGGCGGCTGAGGTTCAGGGCGTGCTCGTGGTCGAGCATCGACTCCAGCCGCTCGCGGCAGACGTAGCGTTCGCACCGTGCCGTAGATCGCGTCGCTGACGGTCATGTCATAGGCCGACATGCTCTTGGCGATCGTGCCGGCGGCGCCGCCGACGTGGAAGAACCACCGCACCACTTCCTGCCCGGCGCCGATTTCGGCGAACGTGCCGTAGCGGCGCTGGTCGAGGTTGATGAGCAGTGCCTTGCGGTCGGTGGTCAAAAGTTCGTTCGACATTGATGGGTCCATCCTTTCTCAAGTTGTTACGATTTTATTCGGTTTGAGCGTCGCGACAGGGTTAAAGATGGCGGCCGGATTCCATCGACAGGGTCCGTGGCACCAACCGCCGCACCTGGGTTTTGTAAAGCGACGCTTCGAGCTATAATTCTGCTGGAGATTCGTATTCGCTTACAGTGAAGTATTATGACAATCCAACTTACGGAAAACCAGTGGGCCGATATCGAGGGAGGCGATGCTCCCGTGCGTGTCAGCGGCCCGGGGCGGAGCGAGAGTTTTGTTCTCGTGCGCACAGAGGTCTACGAGCGGTTCAAGTCCCTCTTCGAGAAAGACCCCGTGACAGAACAGGAAAGGCAATTTCAGCTTCAGCAATTCGGTAAACGGGCTGGTTGGGACGATCCGGCGATGGGTATCTACGACGAACTCGATCCCCGCCGCGCACTGCTGCCTTCGGCGCACGTCTAACAATCTTTGCGTTTCCTTGCGGGCTGGATGTCTGCAACCAGCGGCATGAGCCGCTCGACCACCACGGCCTCCACGGCTGGGTCGTTTTCCAGGGTCGGCAGCATTTCCAACGTCACGCCTGGGAACCGCTCGTGACATTCGGCCAGGATTGCCGGGATGTCGATGTTTACGTGCTGTCCTTGGAACAAGAAGTAGGGCATGAGCATGATCCGCCTCACGCCGCGCGAGGCGAGTTCGGCGATTTGGTCCGGTATGTTCGGCCGCAGTAAGGCGAAGAACGCCGGCAGGACGTTGCCGATGCCGAGCTTGGCGGCAATGCGATCCACCAGCGCGATAAAACCCTTGTTCGCCGCGTCCAACGGACTGCCGTGGCAGATGATGATCAGGCCGGTGGATTCGGCGTCGGAAGTCATGGTTTATTTTACCCTGCCACTTCACCCACAATAATCACGGCTGGCGGCCGCAGCCGATCTCGTTCGATTAGCCCAGCCACCGTGCCGAGTGTGCAGCGGAAGACCTGCTGGTCCGGCCACGTCGCACGCCGCACGATCACCACCGGCGAGTCGGCCGGCCGACCGCTTTCAACCAGCGCCTCGCTCCATCGCCGGGCGGTTGTCATGCCCATGTAAAACACCAGCGTGCCGGGGAATCGGGCCAACGCGTCGTAGTCAAGTTCCAAAGGTTCCTTGTCGCTGCGCTGATGCCCGGTCACCATCGCCACGGCGGAGGCGTAGTCGCGGTGCGTAAGCGAGACGCCCGCGTCGCTCGCCGCGGCCAAGGCGGCCGTCACGCCCGGCACTACTTCAAAGCCGATGCCGGCCTCGGTCAAGGCGTCAATCTCCTCGGCGCCACGGCCGAAGAGGCTAGGGTCGCCGCCTTTGAGCCGCACGACGATCTTGCCTTCGAGGGCCGCATCGACCATCCGCCGGTTCACGTCCTCCTGCGACATGCCCCGCCCGCCGTGCGCGTGGCCGAGACTGATCAGTTGAGCTCCGGCACGAGCGTGCTTCAATACCTCGGAGTTGACCAAATAATCGTACAGCACCACGTCCGCCAAGGCCAGTGTTTTCAGCCCGCGAACGGTGATCAAATCCGGATCGCCCGGACCGGCGCCGACCAGGTAAACCTTGCCGGCATTTTTACGGACCGCTTGGGACATGGCCAAAGAGGGAGTAGAGTGTGATGAACGTGACAAAAACGATCAGCGACTCATGGGGCGTGTGCCGGCGCGGCCGCCTCGGCATGATGCTCCGTATGACTCTTCTTGGCTGCCTCGTATTCCTCTTTGACTTCTTCCAATCGCGCCTTGAAGTCCGCATCTCTGAGCAGTGTACGAGCAATGGCTTGGCCGAGCACTCGCCCGGCGGCAATATCGCTGGGATGGTGCATGCCGCCGACGACCCGATTCCAGCCGATTTGGCGGCCACGCTCCATCAAGGCGTCCGCTTTGTCGGGATCGATCTGACTCAATATCTTAGCGCAAAGATATCCACGCGTGGCATGACCGCTCGGATAGGCATACTCTTGGTCGCGTTTACCCAACGGCTCGATGCGGCTGTCCTCGCGAAAAGGCCGTAGCCGCTTGAAGTAGTTCTTGCCCGTATCGACCGGTTCCGCCGCCGCGTCTTTCACCGCTTTGTAAAGCTTCGTCAACTTCGGCAAGTTCGTGGGCGTTTCCAATTCGGGCATGATGTCCTTGAAAGCGACCAGCCCTAAGCCTTCTTGCAAGTGGAATTGCTTGATCTGCACATCCGTTCGGGCGGCCTGCATGACCAGCATTTCATAAATCTCCGCCTTGTATTCGTCCGACCCAACCGAAGGTGGGGCAGGCAGGAGAAGCTTCGTCTGTACGGGCCTTGGAGTGGCAATGCTCGCTTGGCCAAGAGCGATCCTGGCAGCCAGCACCACTAAGAGACAACCTAATATGGCTCTGGGCCGCGGCGAACGTGTCGACATATCGAGACTCCGTTATTCCTAGGGACTGATCTGCCCCATTGTAACCGCGATTTGAACGGCCGAAACCAAAGGCGATGCACCAGACGGAACGCTTTTCCTCAAATAGCGCCATTTGGCATATTAAATGCACAGGAAGGTTCCTACTGGCCGAATCCTAGTTTGGGCTTTACGCCACGGAAACGAACGATGTATAAGGTTTGGCGCAAAGGAGGCGAGGTTATATGACCACCCATTCTGACACGGCTATTCCGGAAGACCTCGAAGGGCTCGTTTGGGCGATGCTGGACGGGCAGATTTCGGAGGACGAGCTCGGCCGGCTCGACGCGCTGCTGCGCGACGACGAGGAAGTGAGGCGGCTCTACTTGCAGTGTGTTCAATTGCATGTCGATTTGGTGGATTTCTACGCCGCAACGCACAATACCGCGGTTCAATCGCCCATCGGAATTCCACTGAGCGTATCGCTTCCCCCGGGCGATGCTTCGGTGGCTGATCCGGTGATGTAGCCGGTATATGCGATAATTTCAGCCAATTCGTTCCCATCGAACGATTTCTGCCTTACAATGGCCATTTAGTTCGTGCGCATTACGGTCTGCGCTTGGGCAAGTTCACGAGCGTCGCGGCTAGTGATTCCCAGGCTAGGGGGAGTGTGTCGTGCGAGACACCAGTTTATGTCTAAGCAGCGCCGTGCAAAAAACCGTCGGCAATCGGTTCCCAAACCGAGGTGCTACACGACTAGCCGCGGCCGGCGGCTTGTCATCGCGGGGCCCGAATCGGGGCCGGGCCCGAATCGGGGCCTGACTTTAACTTTTAAGTTTTCCGTCTTCGGCGCCTCTTCTTCGTCAATTGATTGCTGACGGATTCGAGGGACTCGGCCACTCGAGCGATGGCGAACTTGCCTTCGCGCACTTTGCGATGCGTCATGCTTACCGCGGCGGAGCTGATCTTGCCGTAATGCTGGCCGATGGCCCGGCCGGTCTGTCCGGACAAGCGGCAGGCCAGTTCCACAGCCACGACTTTGGCCTCGCCCACGCTGCGACCGTGCGCGCGCAATCGCTTCGCTTCGACGCCATAATGCCGCGCAACCGCCGCGTCGATCTCCTCCAACGGCACCGTAAAGCTTGGCAAATCGAGATCTTCGTCCTGCAAGCGACCGACACGGCGCAGTTCGATCGACTGCTCCGTCCGCTCGACGAAGCTGTGCGTGCCGATCGCGTAGCGGCTGGCCGCCATCGCCTCGATGATTGGCCCGTCATCGTCCAGCAAGCAAGCGTGCGTGTAGGCCCGATATAGCCGCCGCGCCTCGGTAAGATCCTTTCCATATTCCTTCAGCACGTCGTAGCAGACGAACTCTTCGGCCAGCTTGGCGTCGGCGTAACCGCCGTAGCTGCTCCAGCGGTGGGCGTTCAGCCGTCGCAGCCGTTCGCCGCGGGCGAGCCTGCGGCAGGCCGCGATCTTCACCGGATTGAGATGGATGTAACGCGTTACGGCGAGCAGGTAGGTCTCATCTTCGACGAGCTTCGCCTTGAAGCGACCTTGCAATTGGTGGCCCGGCCGGCGGTGCTTGTAGCGGGCGTAGAGCGCGTAGGCCGTCAACAGCCGTTGCATGAAGCGCGAGAGGTTCGCTCGCGGGGTACGGACGAGCAAGTGGATGTGATTGTCCATCAACACGTAGGCGTAGAGCACAGCCCCGGCGACCCGGAGGTTGTCGGCCAACTGGCCGAGGAACCGCTCGCGGTCGGCGTCGTTCCAAAAGATGACCTGGCGGCCGTTGCCGCGGCTGGTCACGTGGTAAAGAGCATCGGGAAAGTCGATCCGTGGAGGGCGCGGCATATTCGATGTGCTCTGTCTGCTCTACTCGACGTGGAAGCACGGCGCGTGCTTCATTGCAATAGGCATTTTACATTATATCAATGATAAGTGAAGTTTTAAAGTCTGACCCCGTTCTGCCCGCGTTCTGCCCCGATGCTTCACGTTCCTCTTCAGCCGCGAAAAGAGACAGTTGCCGGAACGGTAAATGAAACTGCCGAGCGCCTTTGCCCAGATTACGAATCTACATTGCATAATTGAGTTCGTTATTGTCTTGTTAATCGATGACGATTGAGATAAAGGAAACTGATAAGCGCGGCTGTCGCAAGCAACGCCGCGTTGTTCGGCTCGGGAACGTAGGCGACCCGGAAACCGAACGTTTCATTTCCAGAGTTTGGCGGCCCGCCGCCAAACACGGTGCTGAGCATAATGTCCGAGTCGCTAGCGAATGCCCCGGCGCGCGCCTCTCGGTAGATACCGAACACAGGGTCTTCTAGCCACTGGTCAACATCTCCGCCCTGGTCAAACGTCAGGTAAGGTCCTGGTGAATCCGTAAAACTTCCTACGGCAGTAAGCCAGTTCACTGGATCGCTCCGAGTTAGGACCGGCGGCTGCCCGAGTGACGCCGTGTAATTTGCGTTATTTGTGCCACTAGCCGAGAGCACATTGCTCGGCTCGTTGTTGTTTTGCGTCGGGTAGAGCCAATATGCCGCGTTCGTTCCACCGCCCGCATAATACGCCGACTTGTACCACTCGTTCACATTTGGCAGTATCCAATCGGCGTTGCTTCCGCGCGTCACGGCTATTAGCGCCGCGCTGCCCGTGCTGCCGTTGAGCGCGTAGCTTCCCGTCTCTGTCGAGCCGGCGACTTCCCCCAGCCCGACCGGCTCCCCGTTCTGGAGCCAGTTTACGAATCTGGCGGCGTCGCCCCAGTTGACATACGTCACCGGAACGTTCGCGCTGCCGGCGCTTCTCAAGGCATAGGTGAACCCGGCAGTTGTGCTCGTTCGGATGATTCCGTACGTCGGCGTGGCTGTTGCCATGCTCGTGTTGTAAAGGCCGTAAGGGTCTGATGTCGCCGCTACAGCACTCAAAAATGAAACATATTGGGCCATAGTCACGTCATACTTGCCAATACTGTACGAGTAGCCCACACTTCCATAGCCAGTAAGCGGGTCCGCCACATTGCCCACATCGCCGACGCCTACCAAGTCAATAGCCACCGTCCCCGCCCGCGCCGCCGTCGATAAAGCCGCAGCGCAAAGCACCGCGGCGATGTAGATTGCCAAACTTTGCCTATTCATGCCGATCCTCCCAGAGTTCGACCCGTTCGAACGCCTCTAATACGGAATATGACCATTATCATCGTATTTAAGGAACATCGCAAACCGCCGAGCCGAAAACCGAACCGCACCCACAACTACGGCCATTCACTTTCCCGCCCAAAAAGGGTGCCAGTAGGGAGTGCATTGATCGTGGAACAAGGTCAAACCCCGTTCCCGGCGAAAGGTTCCGCTCTTTTTGATAATAATGCTAATTTTCACAACAACCTATGCGGCGAGCAGGGCTGCGGTGCCCCTTTTTTTCCGACACCTTCTCCCAGCATCCTTGCCTTTCCTTCCCATCGAACGATTTCTGCCTTACAATGGGCATTCAGTTCGTGCGCATTACGGTCTGCGCTTGGGCAAGTTCAAGAGCATCGCGGCTAGTGATTCCCACGCGAGGGGGAGTGTGTCGTGCGAAGACACAAGTTTATGTCTAAGCAGCGCCGTGCAAAAAACCGTCGGCAATCGGTTCCCAAAGCGAGGTGCTACACGACTACCCGCGGCCGGCGGCTTGTCATCGAGCAGCTTGAGTCCCGCAGCCTATTGGCGGCAACTTGGACATCTCTGGCCAACTCCGCGCCGATCAACCAGGGGACGATGGATCTGCTGACCAACGGCTCGGTCCTGATGACCGACGGCGGCAACCAGTGGGCGATCCTCACGCCCAACTCCAGCGGCAGCTATGTCAACGGCACTTGGAAGAAGGTCTCCAACGCCAACTACTCGCGACTTTATGATGCGACTCAAGTCCTGCAAAACGGCAACGTCTTCGTCGCCGGCGGAGAATACGGCAACGGCGCGGCGACGGGCGAAGTCTACAACACGCTCACGAACACTTGGACCACGCTGCCCTCGCAGTCGTTCGGAAGCTTCATCGATTCTGGCTCAATGCTCTTGCCCAATGGCAACGTGTTGATAGCGCCAGTCGCTCCAAACCCGAGCGGGTACACGACGATCTTCAACACGGCGACCAGCACCTGGTCGCAGGGCCCAAAAATCTACCGCGGCGGGTCGATGGACGAACAGAGCTGGGTCAAGCTGGCCGATGGCAGCATCCTAACCATTGACGGCGCGAGCACGTCGGAGCGTTACATCCCAGCGAGCAACTCTTGGGTGAACGACGGGGTGGTGCCCGAAGATCTTTTCGATTCATTGGGGGAGATTGGACCGGGACTGTTGTTGAACGATGGGCGGGCGATATTCTTCGGCGCGACTTCGACCTCGGTAATTTATACGCCCTCGGGCACTTCGTCGCCCGGCGTGTGGACGGCCGGGCCAGCCATACCCAGCAATCCCCTCGCTCCGCTCGTCAACCTCGGTTGCGACGACGCGCCCGCGGCGATGCTTCGCGACGGCACAATCCTATTGGAGACGGGTCCGACCGGTACGTACAACGGGCCGACGACGTATTATATTTACGACCCGCTCATGAATAGTTTTTCGCTAGCGCCAAACGCACCTACCGTAACCGTGCGCACCCTACACCAAGAGAATGCTTGCCTTGCCGGACGGCACCGTGCTCGTACAAGCCAACGGTCTGGAGGTGTTCGATCCGGGAACGACGGCGGCAGCGGCAGCGGTGCCCACGATTACGAGCATCACGAACAACGCCGACGGTTCCATGCTTCTGACCGGCACCGGATTGAACGGGCTCGACGCGGGCGCCGCCTATGGCGACGACGCTCAGATGGACACGAATTACCCCATCGTACGGCTCGTGAACGGCTCGAACGTTTACTATGCGAGGACATACAACTGGAGCAATACGGGCGTGGCTTTGGGCAGCACTTCCGAGACGGTCAACTTCACGCTGCCGCTCGGCATCCCGGCAGGAACCTATTCCGTCTTCGCCGTTGCCAACGGCGTACCCTCCGTTGACACGAGCCTGACGAGCCTGACGATTTCAACCACACCGAGCAATGCCGCGCCGACCGTGATGACGGCCGCCGCTGCCACACCGACCACGGTGACCGGAACGACGGCCACCATTTCCGTGCTGGGCGCGGATGACGGAGGCGAATCAAACCTGACATATACCTGGACGTTGAGCGCTTCGTCCAACAGCACACAGCTTCCGTCGATTTCCGATAACGGCGACAACACGGCCAAGAGCATGACGGCCACGTTCCACCAGTCGGGCACCTACACCTTCAAGGCGACGATTACCGACGCCGGAGGTCTCTCGACAACCAGCTCCGTCAACGTGACCGTCGTGCAGACGTACTCGGGCGTCACGGTTTCGCCCGCTTTGGCGAGCGTGGGCGGTGGATCGACGCAGCAATTCTCGGCCTCGGCCTACGATCAGTTCGGCAACGCGCTTTCCTCGCAGCCGGGCTTCACGTGGCACGTCACCGCCGGCACGGGGAGCATCAACAGCAGCGGAAAGTACACCGCCACTTCGTCCGGCACTCTGGCTACTGTCACTGCGACCGCCACCGTGTCTTCGACGACTTTTACGGGCACGGCGCAGGCGGGCGTCGTTTCCTCGCCGTGGAAATCCACCGACATCGGCGGCCCCGGCCAGACCGGCACTGCGTACGACAACGGTACGACGTTTACCGTGGAAGGCGGCGGCGGCGACATCTGGGGCACGTCGGACCAATTCCATTTCGTCTACCGCACGCTCACGGGCGATGGTGTGATCATTGCGCGGGTGGCGTCGTACACCAACACCGGCGGATCGGCGAAGACGGGCGTCATGCTCCGCAATTCGCTCAACGACAACGACCAGTATGTCCTGGAGTGCATTACGCCCAGCAACGGTTCCGAGTTTCAGTACCGCACGGCGTCCGCAGGCAGCGCCGCGGGCACCGGCGGCAACAGCGGGCCGGCGGCGCCCTATTGGGTAAAGTTGGTGCGCTCCGGCAATACGATCACCGGCTATCGGTCCGTTGACGGCAATACGTGGACTTCCGACGGCACTATCAGCATCACGTTCACCAATTCCACGATTGACGTGGGATTGGAAGTCGATGCCAATAACAACAGTTTGCTGAACACGTCCACCTTCGACAACGTGGCACTGCTGGCCGGCGGCAATTCGGCGCCCACCGTGGCCCAGGCCGCCAACGCCGCTACGAACCCAGTAACAGGCACATCCGTGGCCCTTTCGGCGCTTGGCGCGGACGCCAACCCGGTGAGCTACTTGACGTACACTTGGGCGGCCACGACGGTGCCCAGCGGCGCGGCTGCGCCGACCTACAGCGCGAACGCCAGCAACGCCGCCAAGAATACGACGGCCACCTTCAGCGCAGCGGGGTCATACGTTTTCCAAGTCACGATCACGAATGAATATGGACTGACGGTGACCAGCAGCGTGAGCGTGACGGTCAACCAGACGGCCTCCGGCTCGCTGATCGTCTTTCCCGGCGGTCCCGCGCTGTTACCGTCGCAAACATGCCAGATGCAGGCGTTCAATTCGGACCAGTTCGGCGCGGCGTTCGGCAATCCGGTGGCGGCCACCTGGAGCGTTTCGCCGACTAGTGGCGCCGGTACGGTCTCCGCTACAGGGCTCTACACCGCGCCCGCCAGCTCCACGACCGCGACAGTTACCGCCACGACCGGCAGCGGCAGCGCGAATTCGACGGTGCAAGTAGTGCAAGCGAACGACTACTGGAAATTGAACGAGACTTCTGGATCGACGGCGGCCGATGCGGGCAGCGGAGGCCACACCGGGTCGCTTGTCGGCGGCCCCACCTGGAGCAGCGGCGTGATCGGCGGGGCGCTTGCTTTCAACGGCACATCGCAATCCTTAAGCGCCGCATCTTTGAGCCTCAGTAGCAACACGGTGACCATTTCCGCCTGGGTTTACCGCACGGCTAGCGAAAGCAGTTGGGCGGGCATCGCCTTCGATCGCAACAGCTCCAGCGGCGCTTCAGGGCTGCACTTTGGAACGGCGAATGAACTCCGCTATACGTGGAACAATTCCGCCTCGACCTACAACTGGAATTCGGGCCTGACGGTCCCCGCCTCGCAATGGACTTTCGTGGCGCTGGTCATAACCGCCAGCAATGCTACCATATACATGAAGCCGCTGGGCGGCGGGATGCAATCGGCCACGAACGCGGTTGCCAACTCGGCGAGCGCTTTCGACGGCACCTCGTACCTCGGCCAAGACTCTCTGGGCGGCCGGTTCTTTGCTGGAACGCTCGACGACGTGCGGATATACAAAACGTCGCTTAGCGCTACGGCCCTCGCCAGCATCTCGAACCTGCCGCCGACGATCGCCACCGCGGCAGCGGCATCGCCTAGCCCGGCGACAGGAACGACAACCAATCTCTCCGTCCTCGGCGTGGACAGCGACGGCGGCGGCGAGGCAAACCTGACGTATACCTGGTCGACGACGGGCACACCGCCCGCCGCCGTGACCTTCTCGGCCAACGGCACGAACGCGGCCAAAAACACGACGGCGACGTTTACCGCGTCTGGCACTTACCACTTTTTGGTGACGATTGCCGACCAAGGCGGACAAACCACGACCAGCCCGGTAACCGTAATAGTGACCCGCACGGCGACGAGCGTCACCGTCAGCCCCACGAGCGCGTCGCTTGGCTCGGGCGCTTCGCAGCAATTCACGCCCACCGTTTACGATCAATTCGGCGTGGTAATGGCCAGCCCTCCATCGATTACGTGGGCGTTGGCGTCGGGCGTGGGCAGCATCAACAGTTCCACCGGTCAGTACACGGCGCCGTATGCGTCCGGTTCAGCGACCGTTACTGCAACCAGCGGCAGCGCGACTAGCAGCCCCGCGGCGATCACGGTGACAGATGCCGCGCCAACGGTCGACACGGCGGCCTCCGCGTCGCCGAGTCCCGTGGCTGGGTTGACGACAAACCTCACCGTCCTCGGTTCGGATACCGATGGCGGCGGCGAGGCGAACCTGATTTACACCTGGACCACGACGGGCACGCCGCCGGCGGCAGTGAGCTTTTCGCCCAATGGCACGAACTCCGCCAAGAATACGACTGCAACATTCGCCGCGGCAGGCACGTATGACTTTCTCGCGACAATTACCGACCTTGGCGGGCAATCGACCACCAGCGCGGTCAGCGTGACGGTGGACCAGACATTTACGGGCATCGCGGTCAGCCCTGCAACTATTTCACTTGGCTCGGGCGCAACGCAGCAGTTTACGGCGACTGCGAACGACCAGTTCGGCGCGGCAATGGCCAGCCAGCCGGCTTTCACCTGGGCCCTTGAATCGGGCGTCGGCAGCCTTGACGCTTCCAGCGGACTTTACACGGCTTCGTACGCTTCGGGCGCAGCGACTGTCACCGCTGCCAGCGGCAGCGTGACGAGCAATCCCGCGGCGATCACCGTGACGGACTCCGCGCCGACTGTGGCTATGGCCGCGGCCGCATCGCCTAGCCCGGTCACAGGCGCCACGACCGGCCTTTCCGTGCTCGGAGCGGACAGCGACGGCGGCGAAGAGCCGAACCTTATTTACACTTGGTCCACGACGGGATCGCCGCCGGCTGCGGTGAGTTTTTCGGCCAATAGCACCAACGACGCAAAGAATACGACAGCCACCTTTACGACCGCCGGCACGTACGACTTCCTGGTGACGATTACCGACTTGGGCGGACAGACAACGACGAGCGCGGCGAGTGTAACCGTGAACCAGACGGTGACGAGCATCGCCGTCAGTCCATCATCGGCAAGTATCACCGCCGGCGGCACACAGCAGTTTACAGCCACCGGACAGGACCAGTTCGGACAGCCGATTACGAATCCATCGGTAACGTGGTCCTTGTCCGGCCCCGGCTCGCTAAGCGACGGCGGCCTCTATTCGCCGGCCTACGCGTCCGGCGCGGCAACGGTGACAGCCACGAGCGGTGCGATCTTCAACACAGCTTCCGTGAACGTGACCGGCGAAGCTGAATGGAACTCCGCGAACGATGCCTCATGGGGCGACGCCGGAAGCTGGGCCGATTCAATTTCAAGCACGGCGATCGCCGCTCCCGGTGTTCGCGGCATCGCCGGCGATACCGTGCTGTTCGCCGCGGCAAGCGGTGCGATCTCCATCTTGGACGGCGCAAACCCCGTGCTCGCCGGTATCACTTTTGACAATTCCACGACCAGTTATACCATCGCACCGGGGACCGGCGGCAGCATTACGCTCCAGGCCGCCGGAGGTGCGACGGTGAGCGTTGTCTCCGGCAATCATGCGATCGCCGCGCCGCTGGTCCTGGCCGCCGGCGCGAACTTCTCGACAGTCGCCGGCACGCGGCTTACAATCGGCGGCAACATTTCGGGCGGCGGCGGCCTCACGAAGAGCGGCGCTGGCGTTGTCGAACTGTCCGGAATGAACAACTTCGGCGGGGGCACGGCGGTCTCCGCCGGAAAGCTCATCGTCGACAACGCAAGCGCGCTGCCCGACGGCGGCAGCTTGGCTGTAGGCGACGCGAGTCTCTTTGCGAGTCCCTCAGCTTTCGTCTCGATTGAGGCGGCGACGACAACGCCCGCGCCGCCAACCGTTTCCTCGCCTGCCGCAGCTTCAATATCGCCACAAACCGGAGTGACTGCCCCCGCGGCGATCGCCGCACGTGCCTCGCTTCTGAGCCGGCCGGCCGCGACGACTATGACCCCCGCTCGCGCCGCGGCCGCGTGGGAATTACGCTTGGCGCCGTCGGCCCCGGTCGGGGACGCATCGAGTGCCGACGTAAACACCCGCGTCCGCGATAGGTTTTTCGCGGTCTACGGGCGGAGCTAGACGCTCACTTGTCCGACTTATCCGTGCTTGCCGACTCGTTTTTTTCCTTCGGCAACCGTTTGCGAGCTTGATCGATCATTGTCTTTTGATCGTTCGTCAAACCCGGCAGCGCGGTCGCTTCGTCCAGAATCGCCCGCGCCTTGTCGAACGCCTTGCTGCGAATCTGTCCGGCGGCGTCCATTAGCTTGGTGCGGAATTCGTATTTGGTTTTGAGACCGGCCTTGTTCTCCGCATCGAGAGAGACGATCTCCCGCGACCATTTTTCGATGTCGCGAATGGCGGCCTGGCTCGGCATGAGCGGAACCAGCTTCATCTGGGCCTCGATCAGCTTGTCGAGCAGCTTCGCGCGGCCCAGTCCTTCAGCACCATCCAGTTGAGATTTCAACTTGGCGACGGCCTCCTGGGCATCGACGATCGGCTTGAAGCGTTCGATCGCGGCTTTGGCCTCGGACGCATCGCGCGAATTGGGAGCGACATCGATCGCTTGCTGCATGCACTTCACGATACCTTTGAAGTCTCGCTGCATGAAGCACAATTCGGCTTTGGCCATGTAGCAAGATTGTTTCTGCGCGGCGGAAATCCCATCCAGCGCGAGGGCTTTTTCCAGGGCCGCCTTGGCGCCCGCATATTTCTGCTTTTCCTTGAGCTTGTTGCATTCGGCCATGTAGAGGCGGAACTCGTGCTTCACTCGCAGCCCGGCCCTGTTGCCGGCGTCCAGGGCGACAATTTCCTTGCTCCAGCCGGTCAGTTCATCGCTCTCGTTGTTGAGCTTGACGTAGGCGTCAATGAGCTTGTCCAAGAGCTTCGCCCGCGCGAGGCCCTTCGACGACTCCAGGTCCTGCTTCATCTTCACGACGGTGGCATAGACGTCCAGGAACTCGGCGAGCTGCTTGACGTACCCCTGCGGTCCGCCCGGCTGGTAACCGGTGTGGGCCACGACTTCCCCTTGGGGATCCATCACGAGGACCGTGGGAAAGCCTTGAATCTTGTACTTTTTCTGCAGTGCGTCGTTCTGCTCCTTGAGTTCATCGGGCAGCTTCTTAGTCGCCGGGAAGTCCAGTTCGACCAGGACGAAATGCTTGGGCGCCTCGTTCTGGAACTCGTCCTTGTCGAATACTTCGGTCTTCAGCCGCTTGCACCAGATGCACCAGTCGGAACCGGTGAAGTCGACGAGCAGGAACTTTTTTTCCGCCTTGGCCTTGGCCTTGGCGGCTTCGAAATCCGTCCGCCAAAGCCCATCTTCGCCGCGCACGGCGGGTGCGAAGGCATAAATACAAACTAGGGCAATGGCAGCCGCCAGGACGCGACGGTGCATTTGGGACATGATTTCTCTCCAGAAGCGAGGGGCGGGAAGTTAAGGTGGGATGTCCAATAGGATACCACGAAGCGGGACAAAAAGCCAAGGCGACGCCACCCTGGCTCGCTACGGCTGCCCCAGCGCGTACATGCCGTTGCCGGCGCGCTTCAGCTTGCCTTGCCGGGCAAGCTCTTCCCATATCTCCTTGCGGAACTGGTCGGGCGGAACGATGCCCACGATCGCCGAGGCGTGCCCGCCGGTCATTGGCCCGTAGCCGAGCCGCGATTGATCATCCAGTTGCGTCAGTTTCAGCCGCTTGCGAAAGGCCTTCAATGCCGACTTCAGTTCCTGCGGCGTCGGCCCGGTCGGCGGGTTGGTTTCGGCGGTGGACATGGGTTTGGTCCTGAGGTGTAGACGGCTCTCCCCCATTCTTGCAATCCGCCCGACCCTTTGCAAGCGGGGAGAACTCCGGCCATTTCGTCCAAGCCGTGGATTTCGTAGAATACCCGGAAATCACTGCACGACAGCAAGTCAAAGGTGCATCATGTCCGACGCCGCTTCCCGAGACGACCAGGCCGCCATCGAGCAGCTAGCCGTGGCCGCCATGCGGCAGCTTGCCGCCGGCAGCTCCGCGGAAGACGTATCCCGCGAATTGCAATCGACCGGTTTGGCCAAATCGACTGCCGATGGCTTGGTCGAACACGCGCAGCAAACCTGGACCGAACTGGCCGCCGCGCCGCAAGCGAACTACGCCCTTTATTTCAGTACAAAATACCCCGAGATGCGGCCCGTCCGTTCGCGGCCGACGCTTTTGACGGTCCACGGAATCGGCGCCGGGCTTTATAATCGGCGCGACCACGACCCGGCCACGGGAACTTTCGTAAAAACGCACTGTCTGAGCATCCTCTTCGTCCCCGTCCTTGCCTTGGGAGCTTATCGCATCGCGGTTACTTCCGGCGGATGGTCTTTGATCGGCAAGGTGCCGCTCTCCCGCTTCGCAAGATGGTGGAATGTTCTGTTTCCACTTGGCATCGCCGCGCTGATCGGCTTGGCGGTCATGGACGCGGCGGAAAACAGCCCTTCCGCCGTCGCCGGCCGAAAACTTGCCCAGGCGGACAAAGCGGCGGCGGAAGGCAATCTATTGGAAGCTGCCAGGCTATATAGTCGGGTCGCCGCCGGACGCACGGAACATGCGGGAGCCGCGCAACTGCGCTGCGTCCAGTTAATCGATCGACCGGAGATCGATTCCATGGCGCTGCGGGACGTAACGACGATCTTCGGCGAGGTGACCTCGACGGTGCGGCTGAGTGGTCAATGGCCGGCGGTGATGAAACGCGGAATTTCGATCGTGAAACGCAGCGCCAAAACGGACCCGAAAGGTTCGATCGCCTTGCTGCAATGCTTGTCGAGTCTTTCCCCCGAGGAGGCGTATCAGGAATTTGCAGAGCTCGCCAAAGGTCCGCTCTCCGCGCTTCCGCCCGACGAAGCAGTCGCCGTATTCAGCGAGGCGGCCCAAATTCCGCGGAGCGAACCCGACAAGGCCGCATTCGCAGACCTGGCGACAAAGCAATTCGAGCGCGTGGCGAAAAGCAACGTGCCCGCGGCGCTCGAGCTGCTTGCGGCACTAGCGCCGCTGGGAACACCGGCGACCATCGACAAATGCCTCAATGGATTATTCGCCGGGCCGTTGGACCAGGCCCCGTGTTCTGCGGTACAAACCGCCGTGGAATCCGCCAAAAAAATTGTCGGGCCGTCGGGCGAAAAGAAACTCTTTGCTCTGGCAATGGCGTGGGGCCAGCGACATCCGCAGGCCGATTCCAAGGAAATGTTCGCTTTGCTGGAGCAACTCTCGCGTTTGGATGGCGCCGACGAAGCGAGCATCGCGGCGGTCCGGCGACCCCTCTTGGAGAAACTCGTTGCCGCCAACCCACAAGACGTCGAGTTGACGGTCCAACTCGCGCTGGCGGTGGAAGCGGAAGGAAGCAAAACGGGAGCCGGGCACGGCGCCGCCGGAGATCCCGCGGTGCGCATCGTCGTGCTGCTCGCGCCGCTGCGCGACAAACTTGGCGCCGGAGAAGGCGCACGCGCGCTCGGGCAAGCCCTGGCCGCGCAAGGTAAGTACGACGAGTCGTACGCGCTCTTGAGCCCGTACCTCGACCAGCGGCTGGACGCGTTCCACCAGGCCGAGCAAGCCTATGCGACCGCGCTGGAGCAGGCCGAGTCGAGGATCGTGCAGCAGCTTCGCGACGGCACGGCGCCCGGCTTCGACTTTCGCCGCGCTAGCCTCGCCGGTGAAAATGAGGGCCGGGCAATGGCGGTCGAGTATATGGCGCGACAGGTGAAAGAAGACGCCGAAGTGAATGCGGCTCGCGAAACTTTGGCCCGCCAGGCGATGGTCGTGCCCGCCGCCCTGGACCTCGGCATGGTCACGCTCGAGCACGCCCAAGGCATGAAAGACGCCGCCGCCCGCCGCAAGGAACTCGAACGTGCCGAAAAGACATTCCTCGCCATCCGCGGCACCGCGGGCGAGGCCGACGAGTACATGCTCCGCTTGGGACAGGTCTACTACTGGCTCGGCAAGCAGAAAGAGGGCCAGCAGGAGTTCGACAAACTGCTCGCCAAGCACGATCGGAAGCCGGATTTGCTCTGCTCGATCGCCAGTGTGCTGCGCGATCTGGGGGCGGCCACCGAGGCCCGCAAGATGCTGGAAGAAGCCTACGACAAGGCTTCCGACGATCGTCTGAGGCACACCATCGCCCAAGTCCGCGCAATTACCTATAAGGACCTGGACGATGAAATCCACTGGCTCGAGCGCTGCGATCAGGTCGAGGGCGAAGTCAAGGCATTGCTCGCCAAGTCGCAAGGCGCACGTGCCGAGGAACAGGGCAAGGATGACGAGGCGGCGGCTTTCTATCGCGAAGCTGCGGCCGTGTATGAAAAACAGGCCCCCACTGCGGCCGCACTCAACAACGGAGCACTGGCCTACTTGCAGCTTTTTGAGCTGACAGGAGACCGTGCGGCGCTCGACCGCGCCACGCAGTGGGTGGAAAAGGCCGTGGCCCTCATGCCTTCGGATTCTGTTGTCCTGTCGAATGCGGGCAGTCAGTTGCTGCGCGCGGCGGTGCAGGACCTGGCGGGGAGCCAACTCAATCTCCGCGAGCTGCAGATGTCCGGAAGCCTCCCCGCGCTCTGCTACCTCGTCTCCGATCAGAAGGGCTTGGACGACCTGCGCCGCCGCGCCCGAGAGCATGGCGGCCTCCGCAAGGCGCTCAACTACATGGAGCGGGCCAGCGTGCTGGCGCCGAAAAGTCGCGGCAATGCCTATCTGGTCTCGCAAATCTACAGTTTTCTCCGCGACCGCGAGGGACTGCAGCGCCTCGCCGCGCGGCTTGCCGCGTCGCAGATGGACATGGAAGAAGCCGAGCGCGATTCGCTAAAATACTTTCGATACGACGAACAGCCTTCGGCCAAGGAAGCGCTCATCGCCTCGATCGCGCGCCGTCAGTCGCTCGTGGCCAAGTTGCAGCATGAAGTGAAAGGGCCGCAGTACGCCGCCGCGGTTGATAACTTGATCGAATTGAAACTGACTCTCCCAGCCAGCGCCGGCGTCGACGCCGACGAGATGGTCCGGCTTGCCGAAGATGCCCACGCCAGCGGGCAAAGCTACGCGAGCTACGGCGCCGAAATCAACGTCTTGATGTTCCGCGCGGGCAAGAAGCTGGCGGCCGATTTCCCAGAATACGCACGCGCCACTCGCGATACCGGCCGGTCCGCTTCCGCCTATTACGCCGTCGCGCTGGCGATGGAGCGCAACGACGCGCCTCGGCGCGGCCGCCCGAGAGAATAAGGACGTTCAGCGCGCGATCGGGCTCACCGCCCAGCGCCTCCGCTTGATTCCCGAATCGTGCGGCTATTGGGAGTGGTCCGTGTTCGCCGCCGCACAGCCGCCCCAGCCCGAATTGCGGGCGAAGTGTCTCGCGACGGACCCCTTCGACGAACTGGAACGCGAGATCGGCCGCGCTATTTCACCGGTGAGTCCCCACGAGGCGTTCCTATCGTATTGGCAGGGTCGGTCCGCCGGCGACGCGAAAGCCCGCGAGTCCTTCGATCCGCTCGTGAAGAAAGGCGTGCCGTTGCCCCTCAGTTTGATTCAGCAGGAATGATTCTCGGATTTGTTCCGCATCGTATCGACCGCCCTTGACCGTCCCGCCGTCACCGCCTACATTCACGTCATGGATGAAACAGTTCACTCAGCCGCGCAACCGGCCCCACGTTGGCGGCCGCTCAACTCCATCGATCGCCGCGTGCTCGGCGTGCTGGGCGAAAAGGCCAAGACCACGCCCGATGCTTATCCCATGACGCTCAACGCCCTGGTCGCCGGCTGCAACCAGAAGAGCAATCGCGCGCCGGTCCTGCAACTCGAGCCAGACCAGGTGGAAGAGTCGTTGGACCGTCTGCGGGAGTTCGGCGCGGTGGCCCTCGTCGAGGGCTCTGGCCGCGTGCAGAAGTATCGGCACTATCTCTACGAATGGCTCGGCGTGAGCAAGGTCGAACTTTCCGTAATGATCGAGCTTCTGCTCCGCGGCGAGCAAACGATGGGCGAACTCCGCGGCCGCGTCTCGCGGATGGACCCGGTCGACGATCTCGGCGCGCTGCGAGAGCTATTGACCGCGCTAAATGGGAAGGGGCTCGTTTTGCCTCTCACGCCGGAAGGCCGCGGACAGGTTTTCACGCACGGTTTGTATCCCGAGCGCGATCTCGTCAACCAGCGTACGCGGTATGCATCACATTCCGCGGCTGCGGGCGATGGGGCGGACGAGGGAGACGACATGCCGCGGCCGGCCGCGCGTGGTGCGGGCGTCCCGCCTGCTGAAGCAGAAAGGGAGAAAGGGCGAAGGGGAGAGGGGGAGAATGAAGGTTTGTTGCGGCAAACGGTCGAAGAGTTGCGCGGCACTGTGCGACAGCAGCAGGACGAAATCAACGAACTTTCCGCCGCCGTGAAACGGATCGAGGACGAACTGCACGACTTCCGCCGGGCGCTTGGAGGTTAGAAGTTGAACGCGAACAAGTTTCGTGGGGCAGATTGCCAATCTGCCGTTAACTGGCAGGTTGGCAACCTGCCCCACGTTGAAATCGCGAAGTTGTTTCCAACCAAGTCCCTTGAAAATGACTAGAAACCTCGACTGTGTCTGCTGCGGCTCGTGCGTTGTCGATATACCGTGCCGGCCCGTGCCGTTGGAAACGCCCATCGGCGGCGGGCGGCTGCTGCAGACCGAGCCGCTGCAAGTCGTCACCGGCGGCATCGTCAGCAACGCGGGCGGGGCAATGGCCCGCCTGGGAATGAAGGTAGCCGGCTTCAGTTACGTCGGCCGCGATGTTTGGGCCGGCCTGATCCGCGACCGGCTGGAAGCCGAGGGCATGGACTGCGCCGGCCTCTTGGAGCATCCAACGGCCGCGACGAGCACGAGCGTGGTGCTGATCGATCCCAGCGGCGAACGGAGCTTTGCTCATTGCGTCGGCGCTCCCAAGCTCATGGACCGTCGGCTGTTTCTTGACCATCTCGATCTCTTCGCTCGCAGCCGCATGGCGTTGATCGGCTATTACTCGCTGATGCCGAACCTGGAAAACGACTTGCCCGAAGTGCTGGCGGCGATCCGCGTCAAGGGCTGCCAGACGGCGCTCGATTGCGCCGGCAGCGGGGGCACGATGCAGCCGCTCGACCGGATCCTGCCGCACCTCGACTTATATGTTCCCAGCATCGACGAGGCCAGCCATCAGACCGGCTTGAAGGACCCGCGGGCGATCCTTTCGGTATATCGCGGTTGCGGAGCTCCGGGACTCATCGGGCTAAAGCTCGGTTCCAAGGGCGCTCTGCTCAGTCCCGCGTCGGGCGAATACATCGATATCCCCGCCGTGCCTCCGCCGGGAGCGATCGTCGATACGACGGGCGCCGGCGACTGTTTTTATGCTGGACTGATCACCGGGCTTTTGCGCGGAATGGACGTTGGCCGCGCCGGTCGCCTGGCGCGGCCGCCGGGGCATGCTGCATTACGGCGCTCGGCGCCACGGCCGGCATTCGCGATTTTGCCGCCACAGCGGCGTTGGCGGGCATCGGCTAGTCCTCTTCACGCTCCACGACGGGCAACTCGACGAGAACGCAAGTGCCCTTTCCGGGTTTACTCTTAATGTTGCACGTGCCGCCCATCAGGCGGGCACGCTGCCGGATGCCCTCGATGCCGAAGCGATTCTTCTGCAGCGTCGTCGGGTCGAAGCCCACGCCCCAATCGCGAACTCGGATCCGCAAGCGATCGCCCCGCTGGAGCAAGCTGACGAGAACCCTGCCGCTCTTGCTGTGCTTGCGGGCGTTCGTTAGGGCCTCCTGAACGATGCGGTAGATAACATTCTCGACGATGGGGGCCAGCCGTTTGAACCGTACCCGGTTTCGCAACTTGATCTTTGGGCCGTCGTCGACGAACGGCTCGTAGACGAGGTGGGCGACGGCCGCGACAACGCCGAATTCGTCCAGGATCGGCGGCCTCACACCGCTGATGAGGCGACGGCACTCGCCGTAACTTGCCTCGAGCATTCGGCTTGCCGCATCAAACGACTTGGCGGCATCGCGCGGTTCCCTTTCCCGCGCATGGGCGTACATTTGGAACTGCATGATGGTGCCTGCCAGTTCCTGGGCCAGGCCGTCGTGGATGTCGTAGGCAATGAGTCGGCGCTCGTGATCGCTGGCTTCGAGCATGTGCTCCAAGGTGCGGCGTTCGCGCTCCAGCGCCTCTTGCGCTTCTTGCGCTCGGTCATGTTTTCAATGATGCCGAGGGCAAAAAGCACGCGCCCCTCCCGGTCGTGAACAGCGGCGGCCGAGATCTGCGCCCAAAAGATTCCGCCGTCTTTCTTCAGGTATCGCTTCTCCATCGAAAAGCTGGGCAATTCGCCGGCGAGAACCCTCGCGCTCAACGCTTCGCAATAACCGCGGTCATCCGGATGCGTGAGATCGAAGATCGACGTTCCGATCAACTCTTCCTCGCTATAGCCGATCAATTGGCAGCAGGTCCGGTTGACCCGCGTCATAAAGCCGATTCCAACGACCATGACGATGCCCACCGGGGCTTCCTCGAACGCGACCCGGAACCGCTCCTCGCTGCGCGCAAGTCTTCGGCGGCGCGCCGCTGGTCCGTTATGTCGCGAAAATAACCGGCGATGCATGGGCGTCCGCGGTATTCCAACACGTTGCTGGTAATGTCGACGATTAACACTTCACCGTCTTTTCGTATAACCGGGACATTCGCACTTCCTACAAATTTCTCCTTCCACGCGCACCTGAATTCTTTGCAGAGTGTGAGGAATCTCGGAAGGCGGATGAATATCCATAAGCGACATCGAACATAGTTCTTCTTCCGAATAGCCGAGCATCCGGCAAATCGAGGGATTTACCTTGGCGACGCGTTTGGTTTCAAGGTCGATGATGATCAGGCCGTCAAACATGCCGGCATAGATCGCCTGAAGTTCGTCGTGGCTTTGGCTGAGGGCCTCTTGTACGCGCTTTTTCTCCGTGGCGTCGCGAACGACGGCCACAATGGCGTGCGGCTTGCCCGACAAATCCCGTACCGCCGCCGCCGAAACCTCGCCCGCGATTTGCGAGCCGTCTTTTTTAAGAAGAGTGTATTCAACGCTGCTGGTGACTCCGGTTTCCAACGTCTTTTGGAGGCTGTCGAGAAACTTGCCATGATCTTCTGGCGCGAAGAAATCGAGCGGATTCCGTCCGTGCAGTTCATCGACATTCTCGGAGCCGTATAACTCCGCCGCCCGTCGCGACGCAAACGTGACGTGCCCTTCCAAATCGGTCATGAACACGGCGTCCGGCGAGGCCTCCACCAACGTCCGATACTTGTCTTCGTTGTTTCTCAGCAACGCTTCCGCCTGCCGCCGCTCTTCGATCTCGCGCTTGAGCCATTCATTTGCCTGTTGCAATTCGGCGGTCCGCTCTTCGATCCGCTCTTCGAGCTCATCGCGGGCCTTTTGCAATGCCGCTTCCGCGCGCTTGCGATCGGTGATATCGTGGCATACGCCCATTAGAGACGTTATGTTCCCCGCTTCATCTCGCAAGGGAATCAAGTGGGTGCGAAGCCAGACTTGCTCCGGACCGAGTTGGTATAACTCGTCCCCCGCCCGCGCCGTGCCCGTGGCGACAACTTGCTCGATTCTTTCGATGTGTTTACGAGCCATGTCGGGCGGAAAGAGGTCCGCCTGCCTCTTGCCCGCGAGCTGATCGGCGGGGATGCCGATCGCGCGCGCCGCTGCTTGATTGGCGTAGAGAAGGTTTCCCCGGCAGTCGAGAATGTAGATAATGTCGTGCGTCGACTCGACTAAGGCGCGGTAGCGGCCTTCGCTTTCCCGCAGGGCCTCGATAGTTTTCCCGTGCTCAAGATCGACGGCCTCGCGGGCTGCCGCAATTCGCCTGAGTTCTTCGTTCTCGGCGATCAGTTGTTCGCGGCTCTTGTCTTGGTCGTGCATCGCGCGCCTCGCCTTTCACATCGTCCCCTCTCCCTCTGGGAAAGGGCAGGTGAGGGCGTTGGAAGTCGGTGAATGTCCGCAATCGTTGGTCCCGTTTGCAAAGTCCTTACTGACGCTCCTCCCCTATCGCACTTGACGGGTTAGGGCTTGTAAAACAATAAGTCGATGAATATGTAGGATGGACCTCCGAGTCCGTCCGCGAAAAATGGGACGGACTCGGAGGTCCATCCTACAGATTATTCTTTTACAAGCCCTTAGTAACTCAGTCTTCGCTGTGGATCGTCCCTTTGGCGGCAATCCGCCGCCTCATGAGCCGGCGCATCGTCTTCATGGTGTTAAGATGATTGAGCAAGTGAGGTCCGTAATCGTAAGCCATTAGCTGCTCCGTCAACATCAGGCCCACGGGATTGTCGACGCGCCGCAGCTTGCTCCGTGAGACCTTCAATCGCGCGTCGTTTAGCGTTTCCGCGGGAAGCTGGATGGCCACGATATCATCGTCGACGGGCGGCTTCATGCCCATTCCGCCGGTAGCATCGACGTGCACGCCGGGCGACAGCTCGACCGGCCAATGGCGCGTCCTCTGCGACAGGCGATAGAGCCGCAGCTTGCGGCGCATGCCCTGCAATTGCGCGGCGATATCCAAGAATGCGGGACGCCGAGCGTATTCCAGGTCGCCGATGGTCTCTGCGGTGATCGTCCCCATAAGCCGCGCGGTCGCTTTTTTGTCGAACGGCCGGGGATGTCCGTCGAGAAGAAAAAGGAGCCGCTCACGGAGATCATCGAGCCAGGCTTCGGCAATTGCCGCATGCTCCGAGCCCGGCGCCTTGGCGTCGATGCCGCGGCGCGGGCGGTAATAGACTTCCAGCAGGCTGTCGACAATTTGCGGCAACTTGCCGCTGTCGATCGTGCGGTCGAGTTGAGCCAATGCGATCGAGTTCAGATCGACGCGAAGCGATTGGGCCATGCCATCGGGCGCTTTGAGTCCTTCTTCGACCGTTCCCAGGATCCGCTCCAGAACGGCGGCCGGCGCGTGGATATTCGTGGCCACGTGTCCGAATCCGCGAATCGCCGCGGCGCGCAGCCAGAGCCCGATCAGGTAATGCATCACCTGACCTTCGCCGGAGCAGATCAAGTAGCCGATCTTTTCCAGGCGAAAGGCTTCCTCGGCCGCCGCGACGAGGTCGCCTTCCGAAAAAGCCAGCCGGAATTGAATGAGGTGCAGCCGGGCAATCTCCCCAAGCCGCGAGGCAAATTCGGTTTCCGCGGGAACTTGCTCCAGCGATCGCAACTCGCTGAACTGCAATTGGCCGCGCTCGAGACCGCGATCGAGCGCGGCGAGACAATCGGCATTCCGGTCGAGTACGCCCAGCGCGAACGTGCGGTGCGCCGGCAGCAATCGGAGCGCCGAGATCTGCGACGCGTAGACCAGCGCCGTCCAGACGCCGTTATCATTGGAAGGAACGACGAACTTCTCGGCCGCCTCCTGCCAAGGGCCGAGCGCGTTCAATCGCGAATCGAGCGGGATCCGCCGATAGATTGCCCGCGGCGGAACGACATTGAGCAATGATTCGAGCGACATGCGGCGGTCCGTGACGAGACTTACGACGACGCTCTATTATGGTTAATGGCGATGCAATTCGCAAGGATAAGTCAGCGAACCAAAAGTGCGGCCAGTTCTCCACATTCAGGCCTCGGACTTGCTTAAAGTCGCTCCTAGATCGCAACGAAGCCTCGATTTGATCGCGCGTCACGCGGCGCGCGGCCGCGGAGCTTTTCCTGCAAGCTGGCCGTCAGCGCCTCAAGCTCAGTCAGACTCATCCCGGAAAGCTCCTTCTCGTCGCTAAGTGGCATCGAGAGCAAACCCTGTAACATGAGGATCATCTTGATCTCGCCTTCGATCCTGCCTTTTTCCTCGCCTTCTTCTCTGGCGGCGTTGAGCATCCAATTGTGGTCTCGAACGGCTTTCTGGTGTCGGTCATACATTGCCTTGTCCTCGCTTTTTTGTGCGATACTAATAAGCGCCTCCGATGCCCGGCGCATCGCGGGCTTCGGAAACGCGGTCCGCAAGGCATCCGCTTCGTAATCCGGGGCGTGCCGCAGCCAATAGAGCCACCAGCCCAGCGGGTCGTCGGACGCCAAATCCCTGTACGTCAAATTATACTTCGGCAATTCCAGCGTGTGAATCGCCAGCGTGCCGTCCAACACGCGGCCCGACGTCCCGTCGGTCAGCCGGAAGGCGTGGTGAAACTGCGGCGTTTCGGCCCACAGAACACCGTCCAGTAGCCAGATCGAATAGGCCGGCCGCAATTTGGCATAATCGTCCCCCTCGCGGAGTTGGTCCACGTAAAGCCCGCAGCCGTAATAGACGACCCGTTTCACCGAACCCCGCACGACCTGAAGCTGCACCTCCACGTCGTACCAAGTTCGCGCAGCGTCGACCGCCTTGACGTCCAGAATGGATAGCTTGTCGTCCTGGAAATCCTTGTAATTGAACGGATTCTGGATCGTCACATCGGCGATCGGCGAGTTGGGCTTCAGTACCGCGTTCAGCAAGCCAATCAGCGACTCGCGGTTTTCCGGAGTGCCGAAAGTCTTCATAAAGGCGAAGTCGTTCAATGGGTTGATTCCAAGCGGCATAGCGGTAAACGGCAAGGCTAAGTGGCGAGATGAAACGCGCGAGTTTTCCCGCCGACCAGCATAGCGGATTGGCCAGGCGACCGACAGCCCGGTGTGCTCGCCACTTGAGTGCAGTGCCAGCGCCTCCGCTCTCCGCGGGGTCAGGCCAGCGTTTTCTATTTTCAATGCCACAAACGCCCACGGGGATTTCACAAAACACGGCCGGCTTTTGCGTTCCATGATGGCCGTTCACGGCCATTTCCGCGCCGGCGTTCTAGGCCCGTAGCTTTAGCACGGGTTGGATCGACCTGCGCACCGTCCCCCTCCGTCGCCACAGGCGGCGGAGGAGGCGACGGAGGGGAGTCGCGGCGGCTCGCGGAATCGATCATCTCGAGCTAAAGCTGCGGGCCTAACTCCGGCTAAAGCCGAAAAAGGGGCATGAATGCCCCTATTCTCCCGACCGGCATTTCGGCACTCCGCCGGTTCCAAACTCGCAATCGCCGCTCCGCGCGGATTCATTGCGCTTGGCACGATTGTTGCTGTCTTGTGTTTACTGGTGTTTACACTGCCAGAAATGGCACCCGCCCGGATTCCGGGAATACTCTGCGGAACCCTTGACGAACATCGGTGTTGATATATGATAACACAATACGCTGGCAAGAAGGTTCAATGTTCAATGAAGGTAGAGCCTTGAACATTGCGGCGCCGTGCCCACCCGCGAATGCGAGATGACGAATCGCAAAAATGCTTTTCCGCGGACAAATTGCGACAAAAAACGACACGACGCCATTTTGCCGCGAAATTTCGACCATGCGAAAAACCATACTCCGGCCTCCGGAGGCGAAAAACTGGAGAAAAGGCGGAAAAAATGCCACAAAATGGGCGGTTTTTTCCGGAATTTGCAAGAGAGTTCAAGCATGAATCACACCGCGGATAACTTTGAAGATTATGAAAAGCTAATCCGCGTCCATCCGCATGATCCGCGGTGAAACAATGAGCGAGTGCCCGACGCACCATGTTTACCCAGATTAACAGCCCGAAGCACCACCTCGGAATGAACGTAAGATGATATCTGATAACACGTTGCGACGACGCCCGCACAACGCACCGCCTGAACAAGACACGCGAGGCGGTGCGAACGGAGGTGGTGCATGGCTGCCTAGTTGGCATTCGCCAGACGACAATGTATCCGGCACACTCCGTGTGCCGTCTTTCCCAGCGGCACACGGAGTGTGCCGGATACATTCGTTACCGCACGATGCAGCGGAAGCGGAAGACGCCGCCTTTGGCGGCCGGCAACGGCTCGTCCAGAACGCAGCGCACGACGAGCGACTCGCCCTCGTTCGGCTGCGTGGCAAAGCGAGCCTTCAGGCTGCATTGGGCGCTATTGGGTACGTATTCCAATCGCGTCGTCAGGCTGTCGATGATCTGCACGCTGCCAATCGGCTGATTGCCGACGTTGTCGAAGCGAATAGTGAAAGAGACTTCGTCGCCCGGCTCGGCGACGGGCGTGGAGGCGACTTTGACAATTCGCAGACGCGGATTGGGCGCGGTGCCGACCGTAAAGGTCTCTTGGGGGGTCTGCGTGCCCACCGCCGCGGCGGCCGCGAATTCGTCGAGGATTACATGCACCGCGTCCTTATGGCTCCAAGCGATCGCCGCCTGCGAACTTTGGGCCAGAAGCGGCTCGTCGCTGCCGATATTGACGCCGCTGCGGATCACCGAAATGTTTTCATACGGACGGAAGCCCATGTCGAAGGCGTGCGGCAGCAAATCGGTGAAGTGTGTGGCATGGACAAGCCGGGCGCGAAGCTGGCCGGCCGGGTTCGTGCCGATGCCGCGAATCGGTCGCTGGTCCAAGGTGTTCAAAGCCACCGGCTCGCTGGTGCGCGGTATGATCGCCTGCACCGGCTTGGTCACTCCGGTGCCGCGCTGCCGCTGCTGGTCGACTTCCGCGTCGACGACTTGCCGCACGGCATTGAACCGCGGGCTGTAGAGATCGACCTTGTTGCTCGGTTCGATGAGCGTGCGGCCGTCGAGCGTGGTAAAGCGGGCGACGGTGTCTTCCATTTGCAGTCCGTGAAGTTCGCCATTCTTGCCGGCGGCGACGCCCGGCGGAACTTCGCCACCGTCGCGGAGATATTCGTCCGCGGGCCAGGGCGGGACGATGCCCGGCGGAATCCAAGGCCCGGCCGCCGTGTAAGGCAGCGGAACTCCGGCTTCCATGCCCGGCATTCCCATGACGCAAGGCCCGTCACCCGGAATTGCGGGGAGGTCTCGCGCCGGCGGCTGCGGCTGAAGGTCGAGATAAGCGGTGGGAACGACGCCGGTGTTGGCTGGAGAGGCGGATTGTATTTTTGTTACGGGCTTCGCATCGGTGGCCCGCGCCGTCGCCGTTGGCTCCGAGTTAAGCGACTGCCGTCCCGACGTGCCGGGATCAGTTCGGCAGGAGCAAAGCATGAGCGCGCCGAGCAGGATGATCGCCATCCGCCAAGCCTGCGCCAATCGGTAATTGATCGTGTGGTTCATGGCTGTGGATTTCCGTTAGGCGGCACAATAGCGGGCGGTGCGGGGGCCGGCCGCATCGCCGAGGTCTCGCGAACGGGCTTCGCTTCCAGCGCGGTACGCGGCGGATAGGCCACCCAAGGCGGCGAACCGTAGTAGAAAATCGGGTCCGGCCCGGCGTTTGGCACTCGGCCTCCCATGCGGAGGATCGCCACGGGCCTTCCCAACTGATCGGCGGCGGCCAAGGGATCGTGACCGGGCGAAACCTCAAACCAAGATTGACCGTCGCCGCTGCGATTGGGCGAGGCATTATGCGGATCTTCCAGGTAAATCACGCGCGTGACAAACTTGCCTTCGATGGCCAGTTCCAGGTCTTGCTGGGCGATTTCCACCGGTACCGCGAATCGCACCTGATGGCTGGCGGGCGCGTAGGTCCGGTCGATAATTTCGATCGTGGGGAAGACTTCGATTCCCTCGGCCCGCGGAATGTTGGTCACGCGAAGTCGATAGACCGCGCCGATCAAGAGGCCGACCCGCTGTGGCGCCGGCTTCTCCGGCAGAAACTGTTCGTTCACAGCCAGCGAGACCGAGACCCCAGCAGGGGCCTTGATCTCGACTGGCTGGAAAAACCCCGGCAATGGTCCGCCCCGCTGGAGCTGCCGACTTCCAATCGCTCCCGGTGGCATTACGCCAGCGTGCCAGTAATGGACGGCCGGTTCCTGCGCACGGCCGCATGCGGCCAGACACAAGAACACGATCGCTACCCCGGCCAATTCGACGGCAACTCGGTTTCCCGGATGTCGAACACAAGTTGTCGAGCGGAGCTTACGGACCATTGTCGCGAGTAAATGGGATACAGGATTACAAAACATCGGTTCCCTCTCCCAATGGGAGAGGGGAACCCAGGGTTAATCAATTGCTGCTCGGAGCACCAGGAGCGGAGCTGCTCGATGCGGTGCTCGGCGGACATGGTGACCCACCGGAGCCGTCGGCCGTCCCGGCCGCGCCGCCGTGGGCCCGCTCCACGATGCGGACGTGATTGACCGGCTCTGGATAGTGGAAACCGGGTTGCTGCTTCACATCGACGCGCATCTTCGTCTCCGGCTGAGGCAAACAAACGCGAGTATGATTCACCATCACATGTTGTTGCAGGCCGGCGGGCACTCCCAAGGGAACGTGCGGCGGGCCGGCCAAGCCGATCGGCGTGCCGGTGATCGGCATGCCGTACTGCGGAGCGGTCACGCCGGCGACGTAGCCGGGCATGTAGGGACCGGCGCCAGCGCCACCCATCATTTCTCCACTCGGAGAAGCGATGCCGAGGTCCTTGTTGCCCAGGCGAACGATCGCCATGATCGCGCCCTTGCGGTCGGCTTCGACAATCGGATCGACGCCCGGATCGAGCTTCGTGCTGACCAGCGTGCCGACGCCCGCCAGCGCGGGCTCCTGGAATTCTGGATCGGGCAGGTAAATAACCTTGGTAACGAAGTTGCCCGTCATCACCTGGTCGAAATCCTCGTCGGTGAATTCCACCGGAATCGCGTTGTGGGCCAGGAAGGCTTCGGTACGCGGCAACGTCGGGGCGACCTCGATCGACGGGAAGAGCTCGACGCCCGGCCGGCCCGGAATGTTCGTCAGCTTCAGCCGATACAAGGCCCCTTGCGGAAAGTTGTAGCGAGCGGGAGCGACGAGCTGCTCGGAATCAAAGCGGCCCGGCGCGGTGACGTCCCAGTTAATAGCGAGCCCTTCCGGGCCGACAAAGTAAATTTGCGATGAGGCTGCCACCGGCGCCATTGCCGGCTGGTAACCTAGCACGCCCGGTCCCGGGCCTTCCACGCCGGGCCCAGGATGGGCCATCATGGCGCTAGGCGGCAAGTTGTTTTGAACCGGCGCATGACAGCCGACGGAGGCCGTCGCCAACACAAGCAATAACACTCCCGTAATCCTCATTGTATCCCCCCTCAATTGACATAGACCCCTATGCAGGGTCGGCTTACAATACGAACCCCATTTTGCCTTTTGTCTGCCTTATCGCATGACCGACTTAGCAGCGGTTGGTTCGCAAGCGCGTGCATGAAGTCCAGCCTAGGCCGGCACTACGAACGCGGGCTGCGCAAGGCTTCAACGGGTCGAATAGCTTTCTTGGTGTATGGTCGTCCTGTTACAACGCGAATCTTTGGCAAATCCGGCATATCCTGCAAATTAACGCCATGCGGAACAAATTGCCCATCCTGTTTGCACTGATGCTGGCGGTCATCGTCGCAGCGCCTTACCTGCGTTCGCATATGGATTGGTGTCAAGTGATGCCACTCTTGCGGCAGACCACGGTTCCGCCGCCTTCCTCCATCAATTTGCCCGCTGAACGACGCAGCCCTACACTCCCTGCGGCAGAGGGGCAGCGTAATGCACCATCAGAAAACTCGCCATCGAGCGGCAGCAGGCCGCAATCCTTAGTTGACTACGCAGTGCTTGCCGTAGAAGGCCAGCAGTTTATATCTGCACAGGTCTCCGAAGAAGGCGAACTATTGGGCCATCCCTTCGCGGGTCTAGGCCGCTATTGCGAGCATCGACAGGGCCCAATCCCGCAAATGCAGTTTTCGATGACCGTGCAAATCGACTCGGTTTCGACGAGCCTCAAGCAAGTTTGCAACGGCGTCACCTTGTGGACCTACCGAAATCTGCCCAATGGCGAATCACTATCGAAGCTCGACGCGGTTCGGGCGATAACCGCTTTAGACCAGGCCGCAGGGCACATGCCGCCCAGCGCGATGCTGACCGCGCCCGGATTGGGCGGTCTCGGCCGCTTGATGCGAGGACTCAACGGCCAGTTCGACTTCGCTCGCGAAACGGCCGACGAGCTGGACGGCGCGCCGGTCTGGAAACTCACGGGCGGGTGGAAGCCGAGCGTGCTGGCTCGATTGCTGCCCGAACAGAAAGACGCCGCCGCGAAGGGCCGCCCTTACAACCTTGCGAAGCTGTCGGCCCGCTTGCCCGACGGCGCGGCAGTTTATTTGCGGCAGACGGACTATTTTCCGCTGCGAATCGACTATATCCGCGGCGCGGCCACGTCATCGCCGCTTTGCCTCTTGAGCCTCAAATTCACCGACGTAAGTTTTCGCGGGCCAATCGATTCCGCGCAGTTTCTCTTCACGCCCGGCAGCCTGGAATTCAACGACCGGACGGATGATTTCGTCCGCGCGCTGGGCGTACAAAACTAAGCGTTAATGAATCGCGGCACAATTCTTGCTGTAGAGTCAGACCCTTTAAGTGTTGAAAGGCGTGTGACGTGTGGCGAAATGCATGGTCAATGACGAAAGAGACCGCCCAGGAGTTCGCTAGCGACGAGGTAATGACCAAGGCGGCGGCGTTGGCCCTCTACTGCATTTTGGGGCTTGCGCCGACCGTGCTTCTGGTGCTGGCGGCCACGGCGTGGTTCCGTCCCGGAACCGAGGACGCGGTCATCGGACAGGTCGAGTCGATGGTGGGCGGACAAGCTGCCGAGGGCGTCGCTCAGGTAATGAAAAGCACGAAGGAGAATCAGCACAGGGAATCTTCCAGCCGCTGGGCCGCCGCGATCGGTCTGATTACCGTTCTCGTCTCGGCCAGCGGCATCTTTGGCCAATTGCAATCCTCGCTGAATGACATTTGGGGCGTCAAGCCCAACCCGAACGCGGGCGTCTGGAGTTGGCTGCGGGCGAGGCTGATTTCGATCGGCATCTTGTTGTCGGTCCTGTTTTTGCTTCTGGTATCCTTAGTGGTGACCGCCGCCATCGTGTTCGTGTTTGGCAGGCAAGGAACGCTTTGGAGCCTCTTGACACTCGCGCTTTCCTTCGTGGTTTACGTGCTGCTTTTCGCCTTGATCTTCAAGTTTTTGCCCGACGCCAAGATGCCTTGGCGCGACGTATGGGTGGGCTCGCTGCTAACGGCCGCGCTGTTTACCGTCGGGAAATATCTCATCGGGCTTTATCTGGGACACAGCGCCGTGGCCTCAAGCTATGGCGCGGCCGGCTCGCTCGTCGCCCTTATCGTTTGGGCCTATTATTCGTCGATCATCGTGCTGGTCGGCGCCGAGGCGACGCAGGTCTACGCCCGGCATTATGGCTCGGGCATTCATCCCGACGAATACGCCGTTTACAAGCAAAGTAGCTCCGCCGCCTAGGAAGCGACAAGCGCGGCAGCGGCAAAGTTAGCCAAGAAACTGCGGATTCTTGGCCGTGCTATCGAATTGGCTGCTCGTCTTAAACAACTCGTAGCGGCCCTGGGCAGCGGCTTGCGCGGTGCGCTGCAAGAGCGCCGCTATCTGCTGGGCCGTGAGCGGGTTGAACTTCCGCACGACGTCCAAATCCTGCTCGAGGATCTCCATCTTGTCGATGCCCGTAATCACGACCGACGTCGGCAGACTCATCGCGTACTGTAGGCATTCGACCGGAGTTACCACCTTGCTGGCTAAGATGATTCCACTGCCCATCGGCTTCATGCCCAGCACGCCAATGCCCTGCTTGACGAGCACTGGCAAGACCTGCCGCGCGAAGCTGCGGAAATGGGCGTCCATGACGTTCAGCGGCATTTGCACGGTATCGAAGTGGAAATGGTGCGCCTCGGCGATCTCCAACATCCGCAGATGAACCAGCGGATCTTTGTGGCCGGTAAAACCGATGAAGCGGATCTTGCCCGCCTTCCGCGCGGCGTCGAACGCTTCCATCGCCCCGCCTTCGGCAAAGATGCGGTCCGGGTCCTCCAGCCGGATGATCTCGTGGTGCTGCAAGAGATCGAGATGATCGGTCTGCAGGCGACGGAGAGATTCGTCGATTTGCCGAGCGGCGGACTCCTTGGTGCGACCGTCGATCTTCGTCATGAGGAAGACCTTCTTGCGATAGCCGTCGCGGAGGGCCTTGCCCATGCGGATCTCGCTGCCGCCGTCGTGATAGTCCCACGAGTTGTCCATGAAGTTGATGCCGCGGTCAATGGCGGAGCGAATGATGCGGATGCTTTCCTGTTCGTCCTTCTGTCCGCCGATGTGAAAACCGCCCAGCCCGATGATCGAGACTCGCTCGCCCGTTCGCCCCAGCGGGCGATAGATCATTTCGCCCATCATCGTTTGCGGCGGCAAGGTGAATGTGGTGAGCGGCGCCAAATCCTCCGCCCACACAGAGGAGGAGCCTGCGAAGCCGGCGACTCCTATAGGTGTCGCAGCGACCACGGTGGACTTTAGAAAATCACGACGTTCCATAATTGATTCTCCTAGTGCTTCGAGAAATCGGGGCTCCGGGTGGAAGTGGGCGGCGCTTCCGTACCCAAGAAAGTTCCGCACCAGCGAGCGAATTGTGTGCCAAAGAGAAGACACGGCAAGAATCGGCTTCAGTGAAGGCTACTGACGAAGGAACGTCTCGATGCTAGAATGGAAGAAAAGGTGCGATATGCCGCAGGTCGAGATTCCGCAAACTCTCTTTGAACGAATCGAGACGGTTGTTCCAAGGAATGGCTCGCCGGAGGAGTTCGTCGCGCAGGCGATTCGCGAGAAGCTTTCATCCGAGGAGCGGAAAGGTGAGTTCTATCGACTTTCAGACGCCACCCGCGCTGCAATGATTGCCAAGGGCCTGACCGAGGCGGATGTCCTCGCCGATTTTGAGGCGACGCGCACGACATCCAAGGGATTTGATCGTGTCTGAGCCGTTGGTCGTCGATGCAAATCCGATCATCTCGGCGATGTTGGGCGGAGCAGCTAGAGAAGTGATTTTCTCCGACTAGTTTGCGCTTTATTCAGCGCAGCACACGTTATTCGAGGTCGAAAAGTACATTCCGGCGACGGCGTCGAAGCTTAGTCGGAGAGAACTCGACGTGCTGCTGCGGGAATTCGAACTCTTTCCAATCATCGCCTGCCAGCCTAGCCAGTATGAGTCAAATCTTGTCGAGGCCAGCCGGTTGATTTCCGAGCGCGATCCGAGGGACGTGCAAATTCTTGCATTGGCGCTGACACTCGGTTATCCACTTTGGACTGAGGATCGGGACTTCGATGGGATTAGCGCAATCTCTGTGCGGCGGACGACGGACCTCATTCGACGCGAGACATCTTGACCGCGTTCGCAGTCCAAGAGGTCGAATGAAAGTCACCGTGGTACGAACGTCTCGACTCGTAGCCCCTTATCGTCGATGAACGCCGTCACCGCGCCCGTGTCCGCGGTATGCAAGACGCGGCCTCGCCGGGCATAGACTGCCTCGACCGAGCTTGTGTCGTAGCGATGATCGGCGCTGACTACGGCCCATGTCGGCGTGCTCCAGGCCGCGAGCTGCACTGGCTTGCTCGACTTGCTGCCATGATGCGGCACCAGGAGCACGTCGCAGTGCAGAGGGCTCTCGGTCAGCACGTCATCCAAACCGGGCGACTGAAGATCGGCCGGCAACAACACGCGCCGCCCGGCATATTCCACCGAAATCACGATGCAGTTCGCGTTCGTGGTTGACGGCAATCCGTGTGGCGGCGGATGGAGTATTTCCAGTACGCAGCCCGGACCGCCGGAAAGCCGATCGCCCGAGGCGATCACACAAATCGGCACTTTTGCCCGCTCGATACTCTGAGAGAGATAACGGACCGCCCCGTTCGGCACGTCGAACATGACGGGCGAAACGCAAACTGTGCCGACGGAAAAACGGTCAAGCAACTCGGGCAGGGCATTGTAGTGGTCCGTATCTGCATGGGAAATTACCACGGCGTCGATGTGCGTCAGTCCTCGCGACCAGAGATAACCGGAGACGGATCGGCAGCAAGCGGTCGGCGCGCCGAGCCGTCCGGCATCATACAGCACGGTTCGACCGTCGGGCAGTTCCAATACGACTGCCTCGCCGTGACCCACGCTGAGGAACGTGCAGCGCAGAGCGTGGCGGTCCGCCGTCCACCATGGAACGATAAACCCAGCGGCCGTCCATGCGCCGAGCAGTGCCCATTGCCAGCGTAGCGGTGGACGAATTCGCGGAAACGCCGCGAACGCTCCCAGCGCCGCGTAGAAGCCGATCAGCCACCAATCGGCCGGTCCCGGCACCCAGGCATGGCCATAGGGGATCGTCGCCCCAAACCGCACCAGCCGCTCAACGATGCCGAGATTCCAATTACAGACCGCGGCGCAAACGGCCGCGAGCGGGCCCGGTACCACGCTGAATAGTAGCAAGGCAAGGCCGCTCGCCAGCGCGAGCGCCATTGGAAGCCAGACAAGCGTGTTGAGAACCACGGCGATCGGGTTAAAAATGTGGAACCGCGCCATCACCAGCGGCATTGTGAGGAGCCAAATCGCACCGCTCACTAGCGTCAGGTGGCGGAGGGAACGCACCGGGAGCCAAATCATTCGGACCACCCACGGACGCTCTCGGTCCAATAGCTTTTGAATCTCCCGCGGCTGCCGTTCGGGCAGAAGTCGCAGAAGCCAGCGTGGCAGCCAACGCGGAATCCTATTGCGCCAATTCGATTCGGTCAGCGGCCCCGCGACGTTCAAGCGGACCTCTTTCCGGCGCTGTACCCATCCACCTCGGTCCCATAGTCATCAACCCGGCGACGCACAAGAAGGAAAGCTGCGGGCCGATGTTGAACAGATCGTTCGGATTGACGGCCAAGACGATCAGGCCCGCCAAGGCGAGCACGTTGAAACTGATCCTTTGTCGGCCGACATAAACCGCCGCGCATGCGCCCACAATCAGGACCGTTGCCCGCACCACTGGTGGATGAGCGTCTACCAGCAGCATGTACATTAACGCAAAGGCGGCGGTGGCCGGCATTGCGAAACGCCACGGCAAAACGCGCCTGAAGATCAGCGCCGCCAGTCCCGCGATTATGCCCAAGTGCAATCCGGCAATCACTAACAAGTGAATGGTGCCGGTAATCTGGAATGCCGCCATTTCTTCCGGGTCGAGTTGCTCGCGAAGTCCCAAGAGCACTGCGGCGGCCAGATCGGCCTGCCGCGGGTCCAAATAGCGGGCGAAAACCTGCCGCCCGCGAAGGCGCAATGTATCCAACAGGGTTCTGAGGTCGAAACCGCGGCCACCGGGTATGATCGTAATTGCTTCGGGATATGTCACGCGGAGATGCGCCGTTATCCGTCGGCCGCGATCGAGATCGGCGCGATCGGACTCGCCGGGGTTCAGCGCGTGGTCCGGCGGCAGGAGATGGGCAAACGCACGAAAGCAGTCGCCCGCCGCCAAGTGCGGCACCGGGCCCTCGACCGCGAGCGCCGCGCACCCTGACGCCGTCCGCCACAAGTCGCCGTCGCGAATGGCCCTTAGCTCGACGTTCAATCGGACCTCTTCGTCCAGACGCGACAACCGCAAAGGGTTGGAATCGACCTGTGGAGTGACTTGCGGCGTCTGCAATGCGACTGCCTCGATACAAACCGGTTCCTGCCGCGACCGCGCGAAAAGCCCGGCATCATCCGCGCCAAACAGGTTCCAGCGATCGTGATGCCAAGCGGCGGCGACCGCGGCGACCGCGACCGAGAGCATTATGCTGGCGGCAAACTCCTTGCGGCGTTTGTTTAGAACGAACCAGAGTCCAAGCGTTGCGGGCGCAAGATGCACCACGCCGAAAAAGCCAACGGCCGGTAGCGATCAATTACAATTCCCACCGCGGCCGCCGTCAGCACGATCACCAAGGGGTGATATTGCGCTCGTGGGATGTTAGCCGGTTCGGCGTTGTGAGCAGCCGCCGCGAAAGGGTGTTCGCCTGTCTGACGCCCGCTCGCGGGCGGCCGCGATTGGAGCACGGTCGCCATGCCAGCATGATAACCGACCTGACTCGACTTTACGATAAGGCGCGTTTTTTCTTCGTACCGCGTTTAACGCCGTTAGGTTTCCGCGAGAGCGCGTCCAGGGAAACAATCGCGAAAGGATCAACGAACGACCACGAATCGTCCTCGGTCCCGACTATCACGCGATGCCCTGTCAGGGCGACAAGGTCCGGATCGGGCACCGGCAACGACCGGCCGTCGGCCAAATGGATGACAAAAGGCTCAAACGGCTTTTGATGAAGCAGCTTACGAACGCCTTCGATATCCATATCGGCTCAACCTCCCTTTCCGGCCGGGCCCGCGGGGGCTGAGCCCGTACCGGACTTGGCCGGCGGCGCCTTCTGTTCGACCCAGTGGTGGAACATCGCCTGCCCCGGCCCGGTATAAACTACCCACTCGGCCTTGTTGAACACCGCGCGGTGCCAGTTCTCGCTCTTGAGCACCTGCTCGTCAGGAACCGCTCCGCCGCCGCCAGACTTGTTGGCAGCCATCGCCTTGGCGATCTGTTCGGCGACGTACTTGTCCAACTGGCTTTGGGTAATCGTGAACGTCTTTTCTTTAGCCGGCTCGGCGGCCTGCCCCCAGACGCTATGAGCCATCCAGCCGCCGCCGGCCAGAACCAGGAATGAAATGAGACAAATTGTCAGTCGCTTCATGATAGTCCTCTCAGTGAGACGCGGGCTCCGCGGTCCGCGGCTTGCCCGAAAGGACTTATGATGTGCTGAAACTGTCGGAAATGCAAGCGCCGCGGGTAGCCAATTTGGTCATACGTGTATCGAACGTCCGGATTGTACCGCGAAGTTTCACGGCTCATCCCTTGTTTGCGCACCATTGCTGACCTAGATTTTTACGAGCCTCTGCCGAAACCGATCAAATGGCAAGACTGACGAAGCCCCTGGATCGGTTGCGTTAGATACTCTAAAACGCCATGACGACCGCGACTTCCGACAACGACGAGCGACGAAAGAAGTTTCTCGACCAGCTTTCGGCTATCCTGCAAGTGGATGGAGCTCCGCCGGAAAAGGTCGCGACGCTAACCGAGGCGGCGCGAATTCCGGCACCCCGGCGTCGAATGGATCGATCGGTTATGCCGAATGGCAAAATGGCTCATCCTCGGCGCACGCCGCCAGCGCTCGGCAGGGCGAGTTTGTGCCCATTGTGCCGAGCGAGTTTGCCCAGTTCAATCTGGCGGAAGCGGAAGTGGAGTCGCTGGCGCTGAAATTCTTAATGAACCGGCACAGCGCCACGGGCTTGGAGATCAGCGAGCAAATCGGCATTCCTTTCAACATTTGCGAAAAGCTGCTCTATTCGCTTAAAACAGACCGGCTGGTCGTCTTGAAGGCGACGATCAGCTTCAACGATTTTCTCTACGAACTGACTGAAGCCGGCATCCAACGCGCGTGCAAGTTCGCCGAACATTGCAAATACTTCGGCGCAGCGCCGGTTTGCCTGGCTGACTACGAGGCGAGCGTGGCAGCCCAGTCGTTGCAGAATTGCCTGCCGCAAGTCGTGGACCTTCGCCGTGCGTTTGCCGACCTGACGCTCGCTCCCGAAACGTTCGAGCGGCTCGGCCGGGCGATCATCTCCGGCAAAGGACTCTTTCTGCACGGGCCGCCGGGCAACGGCAAGTCGAGCATCGCCCAGCGCATCACCCGAGCGTATGGCGAAACGATCTGGATTCCCAGGGCGATCAGCGCATGGGGCGAGATCATCCGCGTATACGATCCAAGCTGCCACGAAGAAATGCCCTTGGCCAAGGGACACGGATTGATCGACGAGGAAAAAATCGACCGCCGCTGGGTGCGAATCCGCCGGCCGATGATCGTCGTGGGTGGCGAGTTGGTGCTCGACAACCTTGAGATCACGCCGAACCCCGCGACAGGCGTCGCCGAGGCGCCGCTGCAACTCAAGAGCAACTGCGGAACGCTCGTGATCGACGATTTTGGGCGGCAGCAAGTGGCCCCCTCCGCATTGTTGAACCGTTGGATTGTGCCGCTGGAAAAGCGCTACGATTTTCTCAATCTCACGAGCGGGCGGAAAATCCGTGTGCCGTTCGATCAGCTCGTCATTTTCTCCACCAATTTGCAGCCGCGCGACTTGGTTGACGAGGCCTTTCTCCGGCGGATTCCTTACAAGATCGACGTTGGCGGCCCCTCCGAGGAGCAATTCCGCGAATTGTTCCTGCAACTTGCCTTTTCGATGGGCATCGAGCCTGCCCGGCCGCCGGTGGATCATCTTTTAGACGAATACTACCGGAAAACCGGCCGAGCGATGCGGTTTTGCCATCCGCGCGACCTGCTCCGCCAAATCAAAATCTATTACGAGTTTCTCGAAGAAACGCCAAGGCTAAGCGTCGAAGCGATCGATGCGGCGGCGAGCGACTACTTCTCCGTCTTGTAGAAACTGCCCAGCCTTCCGGCTTTTAGTTGAAAACGCAGAATAAGTGACAAATTTTGCTGTCAACTCGCCTTGCTTGGCGGCAGTCCTTTCGGTATTTTTCGCCGTCCGTAAGTTTCCCTTCTCTTCAAAGGCAGGGAGCACGGAGCACGGAGCCAACACGATCGGCCCCCGGCTTCGCGCTCCCGGCTCCCCGCTCCGGCGGAAAGGGCTTCATGGCAAGGCAGCCGAACCAAACACTCCGATGCGGGCGTCTGTGCGCATGCGCGCTGTTGGCTCTGGCTGGACTTTGCCGCTCGGCAAGCATTGCTCAGCCGCCGCCGGGCGGACCGACGCTAATGCCGCCTGGCCCCGCGGCTTATGGTTATCCTCAGCAAAACTTCCCGCCGGCGAACTATCCGCCCACCGGTTACCAACCCGCTGGAGCGGCGTCGGCAACTTATCCTCCGGCCAGCCAATCGCAGATTGCACCGCCCACGCCGTACAATCCTGCATTTCCGACAGGCAATGTTCCGCCGGCGACAGTGCCTCCGACGACGATACCGCCGCCTAACTCGGCGCCCCCAGGCCCGGACGATAATGTTGTGGAAGTCCGCGTTGACGGCAATCGGACGGTGGCCACGCACAAGATCGTAAGCCAGATCCACACCCGCGCGGGTCGGCCCTACAGCGTGCAAAGCGTGCAGGACGACGTTCGCGCATTGACGCGGATGGGGCTCTTCGTCGACGTGCGGCCGTTCGTCGACCGCGTTCAACCTAACGGCGTGGTCGTTGTTTTCCGCGTCACGGAACGGCCGTTGTTGCAGGACGTGATCATCATCGGCAACGACGAATACAAGAACACCGTGCTCAAAAAAGAAGCCGATCTCAAAACGGGCGACGCCGCCGACCCGTTCGCCGTCGAAAACGGCCGCCGCAAGATCGAGAAGTACTACCAGGACCACGGCTACAGCAAGGTCCGCGTCACGGTCCTTGAGGGCAACAAGACCGGCGACCTGCGAGTGATTTACGTGGTTGACGAAGGGCCGCGGCAGCGCATATTCTGGGTCAATTTCGTGGGCAATAGTTTCGTCTCCGGCCAGCGGCTGAAGACGCTTATCGACACGCATCCGCCGTACTTTTATCTTTTCTCCGGCGAGTTCGACAAGAAGAAACTCGATGAGGACGTGAACAAGCTGATCGCCTACTATCGCGGCTTCGGCTACTTTCACGCCACCGTCGGCCGCGTACTGGAATTCAACGACAAGCAGAATTGGGTCACGGTTACCTTCGTGATCAACGAAGGCCCGCGGTATTCGGTCCGAAACATTTCCTTCCTGGGCAACCAGAAGTTTGACAATCCCCGCCTGGCCGCCAAGCTGAAGCTGCTCAGCGACCAGCCCTTCGACCAAAACCAGCAGAACCTCGACTTGCAACAACTGCGCGACGAATACGGCAGCGAAGGTTACGTCTTCGCCAAGGTCGAGGCGGACAACCGCTTCCTCGAAGAGCCGGGCCGGCTCGACATCGTTTACAACGTCGAGGAAGGCAGCCGCTATCGCATCGGCCGGATCAACATCGAGATCAAAGGCGAAAACCCCCACACGCAGATTACCACGGTGCTGAACCGCCTTTCCGTGAAGACGGGCGACATCGCCGACACGCGCGAAATCCGCGCCAGCGAGCGGCGGTTGAAGGCCGCCCAGCTCTTTGAGGTGAAGCAAGGCGCCGAGCCGAAGATAGTCTATTCGCCGCCGGACTCGGATGGTACGGCCGTCGCCGGGCGGAGGCAGGCGACGTACTATCGCTACCCGGAGACACCACTGCCGCTGTTGCCGCCAGGGGAGCGTTATATCGATCTCGACGTCAACCACGAAGAGGAGGTGAGCCAAACGCCGGAGGTACAGGCGCCTGCTCCTCCTCCGCCGACATATCAGACTGATCGGCCGACCGATCCGACCGATCAACGCTATCCTTTGCCAGCGCAGACTTTTCAAGGCGGCAGCGCTGCCGCGCCGCAAACGTACCAGGGGCATCTCCCCGCCGGCCCGCAACAGACTTCCCGCCCGATCGTTTACGAAGTCCATTACCAAACGAACGAAGGCTGGGTACCACCGCAGCAAGGGCAAAGCTGGGCTCCGAACGGCGAGTACGGCGGCAACAACGTCTCGCCCGCGCAGCCACAGCAGAACTATCCAACGTCGCAACCGCCGCAGCAGTATGGCTACGCGCAGCCGCAACCTTACGCAGCCGCGCCGCAATCGCAGCAATACGCCTATTCGCAACAAACCCAGGTCTATACGCCGCCTCAACAGCCTCCGTCCAATGGCTACGGGCAACCGCCGCAAATCTATTCGCCCGGGCAGCAACAATCGGTTGTGCCCGCGGCTTACAATCCGGGTCCGCAATATGTGGCGCAAAACCCCGCGCCCTACGCGGTGCAGCCTCCCGCGCCGGCCGGCGGCTACGCGCCGCAGCCGGGCTACGGCGCTCCGCCAAACGCAACTCCCGCATACGCATATCCCTCCGTGCCTCCGCCGACTTCCGGCACGAGCGGCGGCGGCTTGATTTATACGCCTGCCGGCAGTCCCGTTCCCCAACCGACCGACGGCAACGGTCTGGTTGGTGATCCGCCGCTGAACATGAATCCTCAAGCTCCCGGCGAACCGCTTCGCAACCTGGATATTGGAATCGATCCGAAGGAAACGCAAACCGGCCGGCTGATGTTCGGCGTGGGCGTCAACTCCGACGCCGGCCTCGTCGGCAACGTCACGGTCGATGAGCAGAACTTCGACTGGCGCAACGTGCCCAGCAGTTGGGAAGACGTGATGGAGGGTCGCGCGTGGCGCGGCGCCGGCGAACGCTTCCGCCTGGAACTGGTGCCCGGCACGCAAGTCCAGCGCTACATGATTACTTATCAGGACCCGTACCTCAACGATCAGCCGATCAGCTTCGGCCTCAGCGGTTTCTATTACCAGCGGATCTACACCGAGTGGACCGAGAACCGCGTCGGCGGCAGCGTGAGCCTCGGCTACCAGTTCACTCACGACCTGACCGGCACGGTCCGATTCCAGGGCCAGGACGTGACCATCGGCCACCCGGAGTTCCCGGTGCCCGACCTGTTGGAAGTCTTGGGACGCAATCCCATGTACACCTTCTCGGGCTCGCTACAACACGACACGCGCGACAACCCCTTCATGGCCACCGAAGGCCACTTGATCTCGGCCATGCTCGGAGAAAATCTCGGAGCGTTCCAATACCCAAACGCGTCCGTAGAGTTCAGCCAGTACTTCAAAATCTTCCAGCGGGCCGACCGATCGGGCAACCACGTGTTGAACCTCGACCTGCGGGCGGGCTTCACCGGCGACAACACGCCGATCTTTGAGCGTTTCTATGCCGGCGGATTCTCTTCGATCCGCGGCTTTTCCTTCCGCGGCGTGACGCCCCGCGACCCGGTCTACGGCATGGGCGTTGGCGGCGACTTCCAAATATTGGGAACCGCGCAGTACATGTTCCCCATCACGGCCGACGACATGCTCAAGGGCGTGGTCTTCGTCGACGCCGGCACGGTCGAGCCGACGATCTCGAATTGGAACCAGCAGGTCCGCGTGGCCCCCGGCTTCGGCCTGCGGATCTCGATCCCGATGATGGGCCCCGCGCCGATCGCGTTGGACTTCGCCTTCCCGCTCAACCCGCAGCCGGGCGACCAGCAGCAGATCTTCAGCTTCTTCGTGGGCTTCAATCACTAATTTGCGGCGCTTGGCCGCCGAGAGTTGATGCTCAATGATGCAGTAGTTGCTGAATCAACTGGGGTCCATTCTCCCAGAAGATCAATATCACCGCCATCAATGATCCGCCGGCGATGATCCCGGAAGCGACGGGGAAGAGAAATTCCTCGGACTGCTTGGGCGATTTCTTTTCCCAGCCGTAGGCGATTACCGCGCCCATGAAGAATAACAGCGACGTGTACCACTGGAAAGTCCACGCCAATCCAAGCGCCGCGGGCGACGGAATCCACTTCTCCTGCTTGGGAAAAAGCCAGCAAAGCACCGGCAAGAGGATGCCGACCAAACCGCCGACGATCAAACAGGTTATTTTTACACTACCCAGCGATTCCACGCCGGTGCTCAGCACTTCGGCCACGGCTTTCCAGGTAAGCGCGGCTGGCGCAGGAAACTGCTTTGAGCCGAGCACCGAGGCATCGGGCACCAAAACGCGGAAGCAAAGGACGGTCACGATCGTGCCGGGAAAAATGCCGGCAAACTGCGCGAGGAACTGCTTTCGCGGGTTCGCGCCGAGAAGATAACCGCTTTTGAGATCGGTAAGCAGGTCGGCGGACGACAATGCAGCGGCCGCCGTGATGTTGGCGCTCATCAAGTTGACGTTCATGTTGCGCGGGCTGAGCACGCCGAAGATCAATTGGGTGACCTTGCCCATCGCGCCGATCGGCGTGGTATCGGTCTCGCCCGTTACGCGGCAGGCCACCAGGGCCAGGATGAACGTCAAAAGCACGGCCACGGTGCTTTGCCAGTAAGGCATGTTGAACGACTGCTTGGCCATCCACGACAGGCCGATGAGCGAGAAGAGCTGACCCGCGAAGAACCACGAGGCCGGCACTTCGATGGCGTCCATATCGCTATTGCTGCTCTTCTTTTCGGACGAAAACAGCGACTTCAAGTTGCCGAAGGCCCGCAGGGCGCTTCGCCACTGCATGGCGAAGGAAAGCAGGCCGGAGGTGATCATGCAGGCGACGCCGCCCCAGAGCGTCCACTGCACGATGCCGCGGTAGTCGTTGGCTTTGATGACGTCATAGTGCTGCATGATCGGAACGAAAACCGCCCAGCACAGCGTGCCGCCCAGGAACATGCTAGCCGAGGCTCGCATTCCCGTCAGGGCGCCGGCCGCGATGAAGATCGGGTCCCAACTGAATGACACCGTGCGGCCGATCCAGTGTTCGCCAAAGACAAGATCGTTGAACTTGTCGACAAGAGTATTGCTGGAAATCGCATCGAGAGGTTTATACACAAGCTTCAGGCCGTCGGCCCAGAACTGATTGACGGCAGCGAGTACGCCGGCGATGCCAAGCGCGCGGGCGGCGCGGGCTCCTTTCTCGCCATGCGAGTGCAACGCCCGCAAAGTTTCGGCCGCGGCGATCCCGCTGGGAAAGCGGAGTTGCTCGATGTTAACCATCTGCCGTTTCATGGGAATGGCCATCGTCACGCCCAGCACCGCCAGGAAGAAAATCCAGCCCAACATGAACGGCAGCGGCAAAGGGCTGTCCGGATTCAGCATCAAATAGGCCGCGAAAGCTGAGATGAGCGTCCCGCCCGTCGAGTACCCGGCCGAACTGGCGGCCGATTGCATGCAGTTGTTCTCCAGGATCGTCATTTGCGAGCCGGCGAGCCCGATCTTATAGATAGTGGTCCAAAGCGAGTAGGAAAGGATGCAGGCGGTAATCGCCACGCCAAAACCCCAGCCGGCTTTCAGGCCGATATACAGATTGGTGAGCGAGAGCACGCATCCAAGCACGGAACCCATGATCACCGCCCGCCAGGTCAACTGGGCCATCGAATCGCCGCGGCCCTTGTAAACCTTCTCGAACCATTGGCGTTCGATTTCTTCGGGCGTGCCCTCGAACGGGGCGACGGGCAGCTCGAAATCGTCCTCCGGAGTTTCGGCTTTCACCGTCTCATCGCCGGGCGGGAGCGTGTCTTTTGGTTCCATGAAGAATTGCCCCGGTTTTTCGATTGGCTGGAAGGAACTTCCGAACTGTATCCGATTTGTATTGCCGTGTACATCCTGGGAAGAATCTTGGCGGCAGAACGGTCCGACGGAATTCGCGAGGATTGCGGCATTTTTACCGTCCCGAACCGGGGAATTGCAACCGCCCCATGCTTGAGTCCGACAAGATTCCGGAGTACACTTGAATGTTTATCGCAGCTTGCGATTTTGCGTGACCTTACGTCCTTGGACAGGGAAAACCATGTCAACGATCACTGCCAGAAACCCGGTTCTCAAGTCCGCCGCGGTCGCCTGCCCGGCCGCCGAAGCCCCCGCGACCACTTCCGGGGCCGATATCGTAGTCCAGTCGCTGGTGAATCATGGCGTCGATACCATTTTTGCCTATCCCGGCGGCGCGAGCATCCCGCTGCATCAGGCGTTCACGCGCTTTCGCGACAAGATCCGCGTCATCCTGCCGCGGCACGAGCAGGGCGGCGGATTCGCCGCGCAGGGCTATGCGCGGAGCACCGGCAAAATCGGCGTCGCCGTCGCCACCAGCGGGCCCGGCGCTACAAACCTCGTGACGACCATCGCCGACGCCAAGCTGGACAGCATCCCCTTGCTGTGCCTCACCGGACAGGTCGGCACGCCCGTGATCGGCACCGATGCCTTCCAGGAAACGCCGATCGTCGAGGTCTGCCGCAGCATCACCAAGCATCACTATCTAGTGACGAACGTCCAGGACATCGCTCGCGTGATGCGCGAAGCGTTCCACATCGCCACAACCGGCCGGCCTGGCCCGGTGCTCGTTGACCTGCCAAAAAACGTGCAACTCGCGCAGACCGTGCCCGACTACAACGCGCCGATGAATCTGCCGGGCTATCACATCAACGAGTACCGCGCGACCGCCGCGCAGATTGCGGAGGCAGCGGCGATGATCAAGCGCGCCAAGCGGCCGGTGATTTATGCCGGCGGCGGAGTTGTCGCTTCCGGCGCAAGCGCCGAGTTGACCGCGTTCGCTCGCAAGTGCGGCATCCCGGTGACGACCACCGCGATGGGCCTCGGCGTCTTTCCGGGCGACGACCCGCTTTCGCTAAGCTTCCTGGGTATGCACGGCACGGTCTACGCCAACTACGCTGTCGATAACTGCGATCTGCTGATCGCGCTGGGCGTGCGCTTCGACGACCGTGTGACGGGCAAGGTGTCGGAGTTCGCCACGCGGGCGGCGATTTTGCACATCAACGTCGATCCTTCGGAGATCAACAAGATCAAGAAGGTGCAACTCCCGATCTGCAGCGACGTGAAGTACGCCCTGGTCGAATTGAACAAGGTCGTGCAGCCGCCCTCGGACCTCGGCGAGTGGCACCGCAAGATCGAGACTTGGAAGCGCGAGGACCCGCTCGATTACGACCGGAGTTTCGACGGCGTATTACCGCAGCACGCGTTGGACCTGCTTTGGCAACTGACCAAGGACCGCGATACCGTCGTGGCGACGGGCGTCGGCCAGCACCAAATGTGGGCGGCCCAGTATTATCACTTCCGCCGCCCGCGGCGCTGGCTTTCCAGCCTGGGCCTCGGCACGATGGGCTTCGGGCTGCCAGCGGCGATGGGTGCCAAGGCGGCTAATCCAGATGCCCTGGTGATCGACGTCGACGGCGACGGCAGCTTCTTGATGAACATTCAGGAAATGGCCACTTGTTACACCGAGAATCTGCCGGTCAAGGTGCTCCTGCTCAACAACATGCACCTGGGCATGGTCGTGCAGTGGGAAGACCGTTTCCACGAGTCAAATCGCGCCCATACTTATCTCGGCCCAATTAACCATCCCGAGGCAGTGGGCCTGGGCGACGGCATCACGCCCGAAGAACGCTATCCGGGCTTCGTGGCGATCGCCAAGGGATTTCAATGGGGCGCGCGGCATGTAAAGAAGAAGGCCGAGCTGCGCGAGGCGCTTCAAGAGATGATCGATTCGCCGGGGCCGTATCTCCTGGACGTGCAAGTGCCCTACCAGGAGCACGTGCTGCCGATGATCCCCTCGGGCATGACGGTGAAGGATTTGATTAAGAGGTGAGACATGCCTTCGCCGTTTCCGGGAATGGACCCGTTCGTGGAACTTCAGGAGTGGGACGATTTCCATGCCAAGTTCAATACGGCTATCAGCGATGCGCTTCAGCCACTGGTTGCTCCGCGTTATATCGTGCGCGCGGAACGGCGGGTTTATGTGGAGTCGCCTGGCGAGTCGGACTCTCTTTTCCGCCGCCCTGACGTTGCCGTTCTGTGGACCGGGACCGGAGTTGGCGGAGCCGCGGTTGAGGCCGGACTGACGGTCTCCTCCGAACCATTCGACGTTGAATTGCCCATGCCAGAAGAGCGGCGTGAGACGTATCTCTTGATCCGCCTTCGAGAAACCATGGAAGTCGTCACCGTCCTGGAAACGCTCTCGCCGGCCAACAAGCGACCCGGCGGAGATGGACGGCGCGAGTATCTCCAGAAACGGGGTCAGGTGCTTGCAAGCCAATCGCATCTTGTTGAACTCGATCTTGTGCGCGGTGGACTGCGATTGCCAACGGTCACGCCGCTGCCGCTGGCCGATTACTACTCGATCGTCAGCCGCCGCTACCGCCGACCCCACGCTGACGTTTACGCCTGGACTCTCCGCGATCGATTGCCGGCGATTCCCATTCCGTTGAAAAAAGACGATTCGGATGTATCGCTCGACTTGCAGGCCGTTTTCACATCGGTTTATGACCGCGCTCGTTACGATCTCTCGCTGAATTATAACGTCGATCTTAAGCCGCCGTTGTCAGCGAACGACGCAACTTGGGCGCGAGGATTGCAGCGTCCCGACCCGCGCGCCAACAACATCTGAAAGACCGCAATTATGAAATCTCGCGAAGAAAACTCTCTCGCCTCTCGCCGCCAATTCCTGCAACTTGGCGGCGCCGCGGCGCTGGCCTGCGCGACATCGACCGCGGCGGCCCAGTCGCCCGCGCCCAAGGCCGAATCTGCCAAGGGCAAGTCGCTTAACCTGAGCGTTGCGTCCTACACGTTTCGCGCGTTTCCGCTCGACAAGGCGATCGAAATGACCAAGCGCGCCGGGATCAAGAACATCTGCCTGAAGTCGATGCACCTTCCGCTGGACGCCAAGCCGGAAGTGCTGGCGGCGACGGCAGCGAAAGTGGCCGCGGCAGGCTTGACGCTCTATGGCGGCGGCGTGATCGAGATGGGCAAGAAGGCCCAAATTCTCCACGCCTTCGAGTACGGCAAGGCGGCCGGATTGCGGCTCTTGGTGATTAGCCCGGCGCCCGAGATGCTGCCGCTGGTGGAATCGCAAGTTAAGAAGTACGACATTGCGGTCGCCATTCACAACCACGGGCCGGAGGACCGCCGCTGGCCCACGCCCAAGAGCGCCTACGATGCGATCGCATCGCTCGATCGCCGCGTCGGCCTGTGCATCGACATCGACCATACGGTCCGCGCCGGAGCGGACCTCATCGACTCGGTCAATCGCTATCACGATCGGCTGCTGGAAATGCACATCAAAGACGTGACCGAGGCCGCTGCCAAGGGCCGCTGCATCCAGCTCGGCCGCGGCGTGATCGACATCGTCGGCATGATCCGCGCGTTGCTGAAGGTCGGTTATAAAGGCACGTTTTCCTTTGAGTGGGAAGCGGAGGAAAAGGACCCGCTGCCGGGCCTTTGCGAATGCGTCGGCTACACCAACGGCGTGCTGGCGACGCTGTGAGAACCGTGCGTAGGGTGGCGTCCAGCGCAGCGAAGACCCACCGTCCTCCGGCAGTACGTGGTGGGTCTTCGCTGCGCTCGACCGCACCCTACGTCAGCCCCAGCCCCGGTCCCTTGGGCAATATCAGCCTGCCCTTTTCGACTGTCACGCCGTGGAACGGATCGTTGGCGATGAGCAGGCTGCCGTCCAAATCGGCGTAGTCAACCAGCGGCGAGAGATGGGCGGCGGCCGTGCAGCTCACCGAAGTGGAGACCATGCAGCCGAGCATCGTCTTCATGCCCAGCGCCTTGGCGACCTGGATCATGCGGAAGGCCTCCAACAGGCCGCCGCTCTTGTCGAGCTTGATGTTCACGCCGTCATAGGCGTCCTTCAGCTTAGGGATGTCCACAGCCCGGCAGCCCGCCTCGTCCGCGATGATCGGAATATGCACGCGGCTGCGGACCCAGCGGGTCTCCTCGATCATCTCCGCCGGCATCGGCTGCTCCATGAACTCTACGCCCTGCTTTTCCAGCCAGTTGATCTTGCGGACGGCCTCCTCCTTGTCCTTCCAGCCCTCGTTGGCGTCGACGCGGAGCGGCTTTTTGGTCACGCTCCGCACGGCCTCGATCATCGCCTCGTCGGTTGCCAGCCCCACCTTGATCTTCAACACGGGATACGCTTCCGCCTCGCGGGTCTTCTGCCGGACGACTTCGGGCGTGTCGATGCCGATGGAGAACGTCGTGACCGGGGCATCGGCCGGATCGAGGCCGAAGAGGCTGTAAAGCGGAACGCCCAGCTTCTTACCCACCCAGTCCATCAGGGCAATGTCAATCGCCGCCTTGCCCGCCCAATTGCCTTGCACCTGCTGAAAAACCCGCGACATGATTTTGGCGAACTGCATCGGGTCGGCGGAGAGGAGCAAGTCGCGGACCGATTCGGCCGCCTTTTGCGCGTCCTGGGCGTTCTCGTGGTAACGGACGATCGGCGCGCCTTCGCCGCGGCCGGTGATGCCGTCGCGGACGAAGGTCGCGTGCAGGGTGTCGCGGTAGGTGCTGGTCGACATGTGCGTCGTCCAAGCGTGCCGCAAGTTGAGGCGGACGATCTTCGTGGTCAGGCTCGCGGGGCCGGCGGCTTGTGCCTCGGCCGTTTCGGCCAATGCGGCAACCGGCGCAGCGGCGGCAGCGGCGGCAATAAAGGTCCTGCGGTTCATACGGTTCTCCTTAAGATGTGTAAACTCACTTTAGTCTTCGAATCGCGACCAGCGCGCGGTCCAATAGGGTTCGTTCAAGTCGTCGATGTGGATCGTTGGGGTGCCGTGCGTGGTGGCGTTGATGAACTTGCCGTCGCCCAAATAGTAGCCGGTATGGGTGACCTTCTTCGCGCTGCCGAAGTAAAGCAAATCGCCCGGCGCAACGTCCTTGCGATCGACGGGCGTCACCCCGTCCCATTTTACCTGAAGCCGGGCGTCGCGGGGAACGATCACGCCGCGGCGGCGGCAGAGCATCTGCACGAAGCCCGAGCAATCGTAGCCGAAGCTGGAAGCCCCGCCCCACGTATATGGCCGCCCGATGAAACGCTTGCTGAACTCCAACGTCTCGGCGATGCTCATCGGCTTTGCATCGAATGCCACGTCGCCATGCTGCACCCACGCCGTGCGATCGTCGGGCAATCGGACTTGCAGCCAACGCTCCTTACTGGGCGGCTCGGCGATCACTTCCAGCTTGGTCTCGAAGGGAACAGTCAGCAGCGGAGCGTGTTTAATAACGTCGGTTTCGCGGTAAAGATGAGCCGCTAAGGCCTGCACTTCGGCCACCCGCCCGGCCGTGGCGTAGGAGCGGTCCTTGCGGAGATCGACCAGCGGCATCCAACCGGTGTAGTTGTCGGCGGTGCGGACGCGGCCCCAATTCTCCTTTTGTTCCAACACGTCCACATTGGTTCCATAAATGGCCTGAGACACGACTTCCGAATCGGTTGTCGGTTTGGCGTACATATTGGCGGCCGGCTGCAGCACAGCGGCGCCAGGCAGGGCCGTGGCGACGAGAATCAGGGCTGCAAATCCAGGCATAGTTGGCTTCGTTCCCGAGATGGAACTGGCAATAGTAACTCGCAATGATTAAATCGAGGATGATCCCAGTTTAGTATCGCCGGGACGATTTTACAATTCAGGAACGAGGTACATTGTAGTTTTAGTCAACCCAACGGTGGTTTTCGGCCTTGCCGACACCTCGCGTTATGAGCGTCTTCAACTCGTCAAGATGCTTCGTGTACACGTCTCGCGGGTAACAGTCGGCGCGCTTGCAGATCGCGGCCGCCATGCCCACGACTTCGCCCATCATGCCTCCGGTTTTCATTACGCGGACGGCCCCGAGGGCCTCGTGCGTCACGCTGATGTCGCGGCCGGCCATGAATAGGTTCTGAACGTTGCGGCTATACAAGCAGCGGTATGGCGCCCAATACGGCCCGGCATATTTGTATGCCTTGTCGCCGACGGTGGCCCGGCCGATGAATTCGTCGCCTTCGTTGCCCTTTTGATACTTGGGATCGGGCAAGTGCAAGTCGATGCTCCAAGTGCATGGGAAGCAGCCATCGGGATACGCCACGCCATCGAGCAAGTCATGGTTCGTGAGCACCACGTCTCCCAGCAGGCGGCGCGATTCGCGTTTGCCCGCCACATACGCCGCCCAGCTCAGCTTGTAGTTCGCATACTTGTGGTCGACGTTTTTTAGAGTGTCCCACGCTCCGTACATCGCGCGCAGATTCAAGTCGCGCATCCGCTCGACATCGTGGACCGGGTCGCGGTCGAAGCCGCTCTCCCAATACCATTGGCCTAACGCGCTCAGCGACGTATCTTTCGACTTCGTGCCCGTCTTTATCGTCGCCGGCCGCCGACCTGGGAAACTCTTATCCTGCAGCACAACCGCCCAAGGGCAGCGCGGAAAGGCAACCGGCTGTTTCGTCGCACCGACCGCGTTGTCGATCGGATCCAGATCCTTGCAGAGGCAGTTTGGGAACGGCTCGGCCGACGTGCCCTCGACGAAGTTGAATAGATTGCTAGCTCCCATGTGCCCTTCCTTGGTCATTTCAAAATCGGCGCCGGCAAGGAAGCCGACCGCGGCATCGCCCGTGCAATCGGCGAACCAGCGGGCCTCGATCCGCGGTCGCCGGGCGGTCCGCGTATTCTGACAGACGACGGCATGAAGCAATTCGTTACTCGCCTCGACGCCGTTGACGCGATATTCGAGGAACAACGTCAAGTTCGGCTCGGCCCGAGCCACCGCCATCTTGCGGGCGTCATCGTACTGCGCGGCCGACTTCGCATTGCCATCGGTCTTTGTCTTCTCGGGCACAAGTTCGGCCACGAGGTCGCCAATCCGCGGATATGGCTTTTGATGGATATTGCCCTCCGGCCAGACGCGGACTTCGGAACTGCCGTTGCCGCCGAGCACAGGCCGATCTTGGATCAGGGCCACGTTAAGTCCAAGCCGGGCGGCCGCCACTGCCGCGCACTCGCCCGCCAGTCCCCCACCCACGACCACTAGGTCGAAGCTCCCTCCGCGATCCGGCTTATCGGGCAGATTCAGCAATTCGCGGCGAAGCTTGCCAAGCTGGGCTCGATCGTTGGGCGGCACGAAGGCGAGGTCTTTCGCGAACAAGAGGGCGTCGCAGCGGCCTTCGAAGCCGGTCAAATCGTGCAAGGCGACCTTGGCCTGACTGCCCACTTCGACCACGCCGCCATCTTGCCAGTGCCACGGATCGCCTTCGGCGCCGAATGTTTCTGCGAGCGGCTTGCCGTCGACGAAAACTTGAAATCGGCCCGGCGCGCCCGGCACCTTCCACGGCGCCACCCAATCGCGAGTCCGCACCCAGACATGGTACGTGCCTGCCGTGGGGAATCTGGCCGCCGTAACCGCATCGCGAACCGGGTCGCCCAAGCCATGAGCCAGGAGGAACGGCGAACCCATTTCGTCCATGAACTGCTGATCGATCACCCAGCCGCCAATATCGTCGAAGTTTTCACATTCCAAAAGCACGCGATCGGCAGCCCCGGCGCTGCCGGTCGCAATAGTAAGTCCCAACAACAGTAATAGGTAGCGGCCTTTCATCATTCGTTCTCCGTAGCGCATGCGGCGCGGTTGTTTCCTTATGGATACGCTTTCGCCGCCGCCTCTTGAAACGCCTTCCGCACGTCTGATGCGTCCGAGTTCGGCAAGTTCGTGCACTGGATCATGAGCACGTAAATCCGCTGCTTCAACGGGTCGATCCAGGCCTGTGTGCCGAACGCGCCGCCGTGGCCGAACGTGCCGGGCGAAAGCATGGCCGTCACGCCTTGCGGTTGCCGCACGACGCAGCAGCCGAGGCCCCAGCCGTTGCCGGGCGTGAAGCCAGTCTTCAAGTCGCCCGTCTGAATTGTATTCATCAACTTCACCGCATCGGGCGTGAGGTATTGTTTACCGTCCAGCGAGCCGTTGTTGAGCAGCATCCGGCAGAAGCGGCAATAGTCGCCGACGGTTGAGAAGAGACCGCCGTTGGCCGCTGGGACGTGATCGTGCGCGGACGGATCGCGGCGGCCGAGAAAGCCCGCGGATTCCTCCAGCTTCCCGTCGGCCGCTTTGTATAACTTGGCCCGGCGGGCGAGTTGCTCGTGCGTCGGGTAAAACGTCGTGTCGGTCATCTTCAGCGGATCGAAGAGCCGCTTCTGGAGGAAATCGGGAAATGATTCGCCGGAAGCGACCTCCACAATTCGTCCGAGCGTGTTGATGCCCGACTGACAGTATTGCCACTTACTGCCCGGCTCGAACTGCAGCGGCTTGTCTGCGAAGTGCAGGATCAGATCCGCCAGCGTGCGCGCGGCGCGCGACTCTTGGGCCGTGGCCTCGCCCATGCCGGAAGTGTGCGTGAGCAGATGCCGCAAGGTGAGCTTGCCGGGCTTGCCGTCAGCCGTCTTGAGATTCGCAAGCTCGGGCAGGTACTTTGCCACGGGGTCGTCAACCGAGAGCTTGCCTTCATCCTGGAGCATGAGGATCGCGGAAGTCGTCACGGGCTTGGTCATCGAGGCGATTGCAAAAATGTTATCGGCCCGCATCGGAGTTTTGGCGTCCAGATCGCAGTAGCCGACGGTGTCGATTGCAAGGACCTTGTCCTTATCGGCCACGAGCGTAACGGCTCCGGCGATTTCGTGATTATCGACGAATGGCTGGAGGGCGTCCGTGATGCCGTTTCCCCTCGCGGACTGGGCTGAGACGACAATGCAGGCGGCGAGCGCGGCTGCGGCTAGGGTATTGATAAGCGTCGTTTTCATGGCTGGCTCCTTGATGGGAAGGCGTTTTGCTTGTCACGGTATGCTGGACGTGGGTGGTCGTCAGTTCGGCACCATTATATCGTCCGCGTCGTATGCACACATCCAGAACTCGATGCTCGCATCCGAACCCTGTATTCCTCACGCAAAGGCGCAAAGCTCGCAAAGGGGCAAAACGGTGGGCTCTTTCTTTGCGAGCTTTGCGCCTTTGCGTGAAACTCACTGCGGTACGCTCCGAATTTGTTAAATTGATAAATCGGTTGGACGGTCGCGTACTATACATGTTACACTCTAACTTGCTGCCGGGGACGGCCCGGCAGGCCGTTCCGAAAGCAGATAAGACGTGAGTTCCAAAATGACCGCGAAGTCCCATGCAATGGTCAAGGCGATCAACCGCCCTTTTTCGGCACGGATCATCAAAGACGCCCGAAAAATCGCGGCGGAGTACCAGATCGTTGTCCTTCTTGAAGACGGCAAATGGTACGGCCGGGGACTGGAACTGCCGCACGTTATCGCCAACGGCAAAACGGCCGACGCATGCATCGCCGACACGCGTCAAGCGATGTGTGCCGCTGTGGCCCTCCTCTTGGAGCAAGGCCTTCGGCCGCCGGCGCCAGGCAGGCAAGGGATGCGGAGCGAGCAGATTGAAGTTCGATTGACCGCAATGGAGAAGGCCGTGCTGGAAACTGCCGCGAAGAGTCGCGGCTATCGAGATGTGGCCGATTTCATTCGCGAGGCCGCGCTGGCGGCGACCGAGGCAAAGCAGGCCGATAAGGATTGACGCTCCATGACCCGAGTAGCACGTCAGACCCGGCCGCAGTTGGTGTGCGTGCTGGCCGACAACAGCGGTTCGATGGCCGGCGAAAAAGCCCAGGCCGCTACGCGCGGCATCCGCGAGATGCTCATGGAATGCCAGTCGCGCGGTCCGGATGGGCCGGACCGCTCCTACTTCAAGTTCCTCCTCATCCGCTTCGATCATGAGGCGACGATCGACCTGCTCTGCGCCATGACGCCCGTTCGCATGATCGATCCCGACCAGATCTCGATCGACGGCCGCGGCGGACAGACCGACATCACCGCCGCGTTGGAACTGGCGCTGATGCGACTGCGCCCTTACATGCAAACCCTGCAGCAGCATCCCGAGCGGGCCGAACACCCCCTGCCGCTGGTGCTCGTTTTCTCCGATGGCGAGCACAACGTCGGTTCCGGGCCGCGGCCGATCGCCGAAGAGATCAAGGGCCTGAACCTCGACGGCGAACCGGTCGTTATCGCCGTGGCGGGGGTCTCGGTCGGCAGTGGATGCCCGGACGAGAAAACGCTTCGCGAGATAGCCTCGCCGGACTGCTACGTGCATATCGAAAACGCCCAGGCGCTTGCCACATTCATCGCCACGGTCGGCAGTTCAGGGGCTTCGCGAGCGGTAGACGTGGCCAAGTATATTAAGCTCATCCAGGGGTAGGCCATGAGCGGCAGCGAGCCCGAACCGCTTTCCTCCGGCTCGCCCGACGTGGATCATGTGATCCATGAATGCCGCGCGTGGCTTGCGGAGCGGGGCGAATTGGTCGTCGGCTCCGGCTCGTTCCGCGCGGAGCCGTATTCCGGCTCGATTCATTGCGACTTCGGGCCGCCGACTCAGGACAAGAGCACGAATCAGGATTACGCATTGGCTTGGCGGCCGACGGAAGGTGGCGATGGCCGACAGCCGCGGCTCGTCTTGGCATTGGCCGATGGTCTGACGAACTCGTATCGTTCGGAGTGGGCTGCAGCGATGGCATGTTGGGTGTCGGTGCGGGCGGTTACCGAGAACGACGGAAAGGCCGTTCAGCAAGACTTGGCTCGACTTGCCTTCAACGCGGCGGGCCAAGCGATCGCGCGGATTGCCGACGAGTTTTCCCGCGACCCGGAAGCGTCTTGCCCGGAAGGACAGTTCCTTTCGACATGGAAGTACATCTTGAAGAAGGGCGGACTCTTCCAGACGACGCTGACGCTTGCTTGGATTGACGTGGGGCAGGTTGCTAATCTGCCAGATACAAGGCAGATTGGCAATCTGCCCCACGCCGACCATTTCAACCTTGCCATCATCGGCGACGGCGGAGCGTTGTGGCGCGGCTCGCGCGCCGGCGACCGCATCCTTGCCGCGTGCAATCTGGAAAGCCAGCAAGTCCACGCGCTCGGCCCGGCGGAACCTGACGTCCACGAGTTCGACTGCTGGCGGCAAGAGCCGATTGACGGCCCATTCCTTTGCGCGCTGATGACCGACGGCGTTGGGCGGGGAATCGGCGCACGGCCGTTCGCTATGTTGGACGACCTGGATGCCGACCGTAAAGTGTGCGTGGAGAACGCCGCTCAGGAGTTCATCGGCCGCGCGATTCGAGATCGCCCTAAGGATTTCGACGACAACCTGACGCTTGCGGTTGTGCGCGGTTAAAATCATCATCGCATGTCCACTACCGCATCCGAAATCCTGACGCTCACCAACACCCAAGCCAAGGAACTGGCCGGGCGGATGGTAAGGGTCGGTTCGGAGACGTATTACTTTAAGGACTACGACCGCGAGCACCGCGGCCAACCGCCGTGGCGGTCTGGTGCGGAGGGCAAGGCGTATCCATTGCTGGGCTACGACCATTCCGTCGTCGCCTATTTGAAGTTCTTCACGCGGCCAACGCAGAAGCGGCTCGACCGCACGGCCTGGCTGATCGGGCAGGGCGTACACACCTGGCTGCCGGGCTTGTCGGCCGCCCCGATGATTTGGGGCGATACCCGCTTCTCCGACCCGGCAGTGGGGCAGGTTGCCAACCTGCCAGAAGCAAGGCAGATTGGCAATCTGCCCCACGTAGCCGAAGGCCCATTCGACTTCGCCGGATACCTTGCGAGAGCTGTGCCCGGCAAGACGTGGCTGGAACTGAAGAACGCCGTTGCTGACAACTCGGCGCGGCTGAGCGAGGAGCTGCGGTGGCGGTGCGTCATCGATCTCTTGGCGGCGCTGGCGGTGCTTGAGCAGGAGGGGATCGTGCATGGTGACCTGTCGCCGAACAACATCGTGGTTGACACCGCCGCCCCACCCGGTCAGCCGGCGCTTTACTTGATCGATTTTGACGCCTTTGTGGCCGACGAGGCGGGCGCGAACCGGTCGCTCAGCGTCGGCGAAGGCGGGACCTACGGCACGGAAGGCTACTGTCCGCCGGATCTCGCGGCTGCTGCCGTCGAGGGCGACGGCCGCGCGGCGCCGCGCAGCGATCGTTTTGGCCGCGACATGTTGCTTTTGGAGCTGTTGTTGATGGATAGCAGCATCTCGCCGGACGATCCGCCCACGATATGGGACGCAGAGCAATTGCGGCGGCGCTACGCGGCCGTGCGTGCCCGCGGCGATGCGTTGCGTATGCTGATCCTTTCTCATTTGGAGCCCACCATGCTGTTCGCGCTGGCGGACGACGAGCGGCCGTCTTCGCTCGAACTTGCCGCCACGCTCGGCCTTACGCCGGCCAAACAAGCGCCGCGGCAATTATCGCGCGTGCGGGCCTTCACGCCGATTGTGCTGGGACAGCCGATCGCCACCGCGCGCAACGGTCAGTTGATGCGGCAATGGGGCCCGACACGGCCGGGGCTTTGGGAGCTGCAGCTCTTTGTTCCTTGGAAGTGGCGGCGACCCGCGGCCGATCCGGCGAATCGGTCCCTTCGCCAAGACATCACGACCGCGGTGCTTGCCGCCATGCCGTTGATCATCTTTTTCATCGCGGCGCTCTTGGCCGCGATTTTTGGGAAGTGACCGGTCCCGTTCGGCCGCCGGCTCAATCGGACTTTTCCGACACGGTAGCAGGAGAGTTCTTGTCGCCCATGACGGTTACACGCCGCGGGGTCTGGAGTTCAATGCGAAGGCGTTCCTTTTCTTCGATGGCTCCGCGAAAGATTTGTAGCATCGATTCGAGATTGGCCCGCACCTCTTGCGCGGAATCCGACGCTTGGCCTTCCGGTTCGTTCCTCAACTGTTCGCGCACAAGCCGGACCTGCCCCTCCATCTCGCTGGCAATGCTCGAAAGGCTGTCGTACCGTTCGCGTCGCTTCTGATGATCGGCGTTAACAACCTCACTCATGTAGGCATCAACGACGGCGTTGACTAGTGCGGCGGCGTCGTTCGGATCGGGCTCGGTGGCGCTGACCTCAATGACACACCCGTCGTCGCCCACAACTTGGACGTGGATTTGATCAGTTAGCCAAGCGAGGGCATTGTGGTTCTTATTCTCGCGCACGATGCACGGCATGTTCGTAAGCCTCTTGTCATGCAGCGCGGCCTGAATGACGAACCGATCGCGAAGTATCATCGCTTGGGTGCCGCGAAAGGCTTTGAATTCGTCCCAATCGACTTCTGCGGAAACCTGAGGATGCGTTGTCCGGTCGATGAGCGCGACGGCGAGACACGCCTTGGCAGTATATTTCTTGATCGGCAATCTGACCCACCACACCGCCGCACCTACGGCGGCGATGCCAAGCAACAAGAGCGTCAGAAGCAATGTTCTTATTGACATGGTTGCCAAGCCTCATGACGAACAAATAGCGATCGAATTGTCGCGTCGAAATTGCCTCTAGTCAATAGAACGGATGCAGCCCGTCGCCGCCTATTTCGAGTCTCAATCGGGGTTTTCCGGAACGGCCGCGGGAGCGTTGGCATCGCCCGAAACGGTAACGCGCGACGGCGACTTTAGTTCGATTTTGAGATGTTCCCGCTCATCGACCACCTGGTTGAGGATTCGCTCTAAGGTTTCCAGATCGGCCCGCTGCATTTGTGCCGATACTGGAGATTTGCCGACGAGGTCCGCGTCGCGGGCCTTGGATTCCACTTCCTTCTGGAACGCGAGGATTTGCTCGGTGGCGATGTCAATTCGGGCCGTCAGGTGGGAGATTTCTCGCTCCAGCTCGATGCGTTTGGCGTCAGTAAGCATCTTGCGGCACTGCTCGTGCAATTCGTCGAGAATTTTCGCTGCGGCTTCATTTTCGGCGTCACTAGATTCGCGATGTTCCGCGCCCGATTCCGACGGCGCTTTGCCGGCCTTGTCATCCTTGGCAGGTTCCAACGCGGTTTGGGACTTGGAATCGGCCGACGGCGGCTTCTTATCTACGTCGTGCAGCATCTTGCGCGTGAACAATTCACGGTAACCTGGGACGCTGTATAACAATCCGGAAATTTCGAGTTCGGAGACGGAATTCCGATCGGAGATCTGAGGGTCGTTCAAGACCTTCAGCGCCGAATTCGCCGCCTCAAGTTGCCCTTGCAGTGCATTCCGATCGAACTTCAATGCCTGGAGCTGTCGCTGGTATTCGCCAAATATGCTCACGGCCATTTGCCCTCGCAGCGACGCCGTCTGGTCGTCGCCCGCGCCCATGCTTTCCAATTCGCGTTTCAACTGTTCGTGTTTCCTGCGGACTTCGTCCTCTTTATCCGCGGCGACGTTATTCAAGCTTTCGTAACGTTCTCGCCGCTTCTGGCGATCGACATTGACCACCTGGTCCATGTAGGCTTCGACCACGGCGTTTACGATTGTCGCGGCGTCGTTCGGATCGGGCAGCGTGGCGCTGACTTCCATGATGCCGCTCTTGTCCTCGGGAAAGCTGACATGGATACGATCGGTCAGCCAAGCAACGCTATTGTGCTTTGCGTCCTCACGCACGAGGCTGGGTAGATTCTTTAGTTTGTTGTTGCGTAGCGCCGCCTGGATGACAAAACGCTCACGAATCAACTTCGCCTGGTTATTGCGGAATATCGCAAATTCCTCCCAGTCGACCTTTTCGCCTGGCCGTGAGAGTATTGTTGGCTCAAGCGGTGCGATAAGAAGACACGCCTTGGCCGTATACCGCGTGGTCAGCAAGCCGAACCACCAGACGGCCACGCCGACGGCGACCATGATGAGAACCAGTAATGCGACGAGAAACCTTCGTAAAGTCATAGCCGTCGAGCCTCACCATGAGAGAAAAGGAGCGTAGAAACTGCCGAAAACCGCGGTGCCGCACCCAGGCGGTCAGGAGAAAGGTTGCCGCCAGTCCCCGCTTCCTGCGGCAGTACGTCACGGCAAGGCACTGCAATTGGTAGGGTTCCCGCGACAACTACCAGCCTAATTGTGCGGCAATGGGGAGTCAACTCGCTTTGCATTCGACGTCCTGCGCACCGCCTCGCGTGTTTCTTGCTTCCGGTGCGCAAATGGACAGCGAACGTAAACCGGTCCGCTCCGGCCCCCAGTTCGAGGAAGCTCATCCCGCCTATCTTTTCTATTCTTCGCCAAACTCTTCACTTCGATCGACAATTCACAACCCTTTACAGTCAAACAACTTACGACCACATCCGCCGACGCGTCACGCTAGCTTAGCTAGCTCCTAACAAATCGTAAACCGAAAGCTCATAGGACTTTAGAACAATCTTTACGCCCTGCAGTTGACGCTTTGGGAGAATCGGCTAAACTTGGACAGACTTTCCTCCATATTGTGGTCTATCGAGACGACGTATACAATATGTTGGGTAGGATGCCGGCACAGTCAGTCTTTTCTCTATACTGATGTGCAGTAAATTTGGCATGGAATTAGAGCCAATCGAACCCTGAGCTACCGAGGTCTATTTATGGATCCCAGAGACCCTGAATCCGTCCAAACTTCCGTACTTGTCCCTGACCGACCTGCGGCAAAAACACCGCGAAACCCCTCTTTAGGACTAACCGTCGAGCCCACGTTCTGCCCGACCGATGTGGCGGACCCGTTTGACACCGTTCAGTGGGAAAAGCGAACGGCTGCCATCAAGGGCGAGGGCGGCGAAGTCATCTTCGAGCAGACGGACTGTGAAATCCCGTCGTTCTGGAGCCAATTGGCCACCAACGTCGTGGCGAACAAGTATTTTTACGGTGAGAACGGCACTTCCGAGCGCGAGAAGGGCGTCCGCCAGCTTGTCCATCGCGTTGCCCGGACGATCGCCGACTGGGGCCTGGAGGACGGCTACTTCGCCTCCGCCGGCGATGCCGAGAACTTTTACCGCGACCTGGCGTGGCTCTGCGTACAGCAGTACGCCTCGTTCAACTCGCCCGTCTGGTTTAACGTCGGCCTGTTCCACCAGTACGGCATCAAGGGCGCGATGTGCAATTGGCACTGGGACGTTGCCACGAGCACGGTCATCCAGCCTGAGAACCCCTACGAGTATCCGCAAGCGTCGGCATGCTTCATCCAGAGCGTCGGCGACAACATGGAAGACATCATGGAACTCGCCCGCAGCGAGGCGATGCTCTTCAAGTTCGGCTCGGGCACGGGCACGGACCTGAGCACGCTCCGCTCGCAGCGCGAGAAGCTCTCCGGCGGCGGCAAGCCGTCGGGGCCGCTCTCCTTCATGCGGGTTTACGACCAGATCGCGGCAGTGGTCAAGAGCGGCGGCAAGACCCGCCGCGCGGCCAAGATGCAGTCGATGAAGGACTGGCACCCGGACGTGATGGATTTCATCGAGTGCAAGAACCGCGAAGAGAAGAAGGCCCGCGCCTTGATAGCCGACGGCGTCTGCCCGCCGAACGATGCCTACGACTCGATCCTTTACCAAAACGCCAACCTCTCGGTCCGTTTGAGCGAGGAGTTCATGCAGGCCGTCGAGGCCGACCGGACCTGGACGACGCACTGGGTCACCGATGAGAAGAAAGCCGGCCCGAGTTACCCGGCCCGCGAAGTGCTCAATCGCATGGCTCAAGCGGCCTGGGCCTGCGGCGATCCGGGCGTGCAGTACGATACGACGATCAACCGCTGGCACACCTGCCCGAACTCGGGACGCATTAACGCCAGCAATCCGTGCAGCGAATACATGTTCCTGGATGATACCGCCTGCAACCTGGCGAGCATCAATCTGATGAAGTTCCGCCGCGACGACGGCACGTTCGACGTGGAGCGGTTCAAAGCGGCCTGCCGCGTCGTCTTCATCGCGCAGGAAATCCTGGTCGACCACGCCAGCTATCCGACAAAGAAGATCGCGGCCAACAGCCACAAGTTCCGCCCGCTTGGTCTTGGTTACTCGAACCTCGGCAGCCTGATCATGACGTCCGGCGCGGCCTATGATTCGGACGAAGCCCGCGGCATCTGCGGCGCGGTGACGGCGCTCCTGCACGGGGCCGCTTGCCGCACTAGCGCCGAGCTGGCTGCCGCGGTGGGGCCGTTTGAGGGCTACGAGGCCAACCGCGAGCCGATGCTTCGCGTCATGGAGATGCACTGGGAGAAGGTCGAGCAGATCCAGAACTGCCCGAAGTATCTCCAGACCGCCGCGCGGCAGCTTTGGGACGAGGTGCTCGTCAGCGGCCGTCGCTACGGCTTCCGCAATTCGCAAGCGACGGTGCTCGCCCCGACGGGCACGATCAGCTTCATGATGGATTGCGACACGACCGGCATCGAGCCGGACATCGCCCTGGTGAAATACAAGGCGCTGGCCGGCGGCGGCATGTTGAAGATCGTCAACCAGACGGTGCCGCTCGCTCTGCGAACCATCGGATACACCGACGCCCAGATCGATTCGATCATCAAGTACATCGACGAGCACGACACGATCGAAGGCGCGACGGACCTTGCCGACGAGCACCTGCCAATCTTCGATTGTGCGTTCCATGCCGCGCACGGCACGCGTTCGATCGCCTGGAAGGCCCACATCCGCATGATGGCCGCCGCCCAGCCGTTCATCTCGGGCGCGATTTCCAAGACGGTGAACATGCCCAAGGAAGCGACGCCCGATGACGTCGGCCAGGCCTACATGGAAGGCTGGCGGCTTGGCCTGAAGGCCTTGGCGATTTATCGCGACGGCTCGAAGGACGTGCAGCCGCTTTCGACCAAGAAGGTCGATAAGGAGAAGGCCGAAAAGGCAACCGCCAAGCCACGGCGCGAGCGGCTTCCGGATACGCGGCAGTCGGTCACGCACAAGTTCAACATCTCGGGCCACGAGGGCTACATCACGGTCGGCCTCTATCCCGATGGCCGGCCCGGCGAATTGTTCATCACGATGGCCAAGGAAGGCAGCACGATCGGCGGCTTGATGGATTGCTTCGGCACGGCCGTCTCGATGAGCCTGCAATACGGTGTGCCGCTGGAAGTGTACGTGAACAAGTTCTCGCACACGCGGTTTGAACCTTGGGGCTATACGAAGAATCCGGACATCAAGATCGCGAAGAGCCTGGTGGACTACATCTTCCGCTGGCTAGGCATCACGTTCCTGCCCGGCTATGGCGAGATGCACAAATCGTTGCCGGCCTCGCCCACCGAAGCCGGCAACGGCTCAGAGACTGCTTCAGGAGACACGGAAACAGAGCTTCAGCCCGCCGCCAAGAAGGCTGGCGGGCTGGCGAATGGGCACGATGCCAAGGGCCAGCCGACGATCCCAACCCGAAGCGTAAGCGACGGACACGGACCGGCCAACGGCGCGAGCCACAGTGTCTCAGGTCATAGTGGCAACGGCCATAATGGCAACGGACACGGAACCAACGGCGCGGGCGGTAACGCCACGAACGGACACACGATGGCAGCAAAGAAGCCTGCCGTTGCCGTCTCCGCGCCTGTTCGGATTGCCGCCATCGCCGATCCGCAAGCCGCTTATGCCGCGCGGCACGACCAGTTCGCCAGCTTCCAAACCGACGCCCCCTCCTGCGACCGCTGCGGCGCGATCACCGCCCGCGCCGGCAATTGCTACCTCTGCTACAACTGCGGGAATAGCATGGGATGCTCGTGATTGACTTCCGACTTCTTTGCAGCTCGCCTGCCGGCCAAGCGTCGGCCGGCGAGTTGTGTTTTGTGAAGTAAGTTGACCTCATGCGCCAAGCCGAATATAGTAAAGTTGAGTCGGGCATATACGAGGTCTTGCACATGAGCGTTGCAGAAATAGAGGCCGCGATATCAAAGCTGCCGCGCTGCGAGTTCGCGGAGTTGATGTCGTGGCTACAGCAGTTTGAAGCTGACGCTTGGGACCGGCAGATCGAAGATGATCTAGCGGCTGGGCGTCTTGATAGGCTTATCTCCGAGGCGGAGTTAGAGTAAAAGGCGGGGCTTGCGCTGCCGCTATACAACCGACTTCAATGCCCGAATTATAGCGTTCAATAGACTCTTTGACTGCTATGACTCCACTTGAACTAATCTCCGAACGAGTCAATCGCAATGGCGACCTAAACGATCCTACCACACCGAGGCCATTGCTCACGCTTGAAGAGTATTTTATCGGAAATACAGTCGCCGGCAGCATTTGCTGTAACTGTACGCCGACTCCTGAACCTCAGGAGGTTTACGACATTCTCCAACGTATTAGCTCGCGAAGCGAGGTTGTCGACGTTCGCGTTCAAATCTTTGTCTTTGACATCGAGTGGCCCTTTAGTGACACGGTATGGATCGTTACTTCTGCGGACGCTAAGAATGTCAAATCTTGGTTTCCAAAATACATGGCACCAGACGAGTGCTTACTCGGCCAGTGGGAAGATGTGGACACGGAAGATTTAGATGTGCCAGATGGCTACACGCCGATAGCGTGCTGGTGGGATTGACGTTGAGAAAGAGCTTGCCTCAATAAAACCTTGTACTCTCCACGCTCCGTCGCGGGGGAATCCATCACGACGGAGCGTGATGAGTACAATCTACACCGTTTGGAACCGAGCCGCCAACAGCGTGTTGTGCAACAGCATCGTGATCGTCAATGGGCCGACGCCGCCGGGGACGGGCGTGATCGCGCCGGCCACTTGGCGGACCGGCTCGAAATCGACATCGCCCACAAGACCGCCGTCGGTGCGGTTGATGCCCACGTCGATGACCGTCGCGCCGGGCCGCACCATGTCGGCTGTGACGAACTTCGCGCGGCCAATTGCCACGACGAGGATGTCGGCCAGGCGCGTGATCGAGGGCAGGTCGCGGCTCTTGCTGTGGCAGACTGTCACCGTCGCATCGCCGCCCGGCCCCTTTTGCATGAGCATGAGCGCGATCGGCTTGCCGACGATCTCGCTGCGGCCGACGATGACCACGTGCGCGCCGGCGGTGGGAATCTTGCGGCGGATAAGTATCTGCTGGATGCCGTGCGGAGTACATGGCAAGAACCTCGGGCGGCCCTGGACGATGAGGCCGACGTTCTCCGGATGAAAGGCGTCGACATCCTTTAGCGGCGCGACTGAATCGAGCACGCAAGTGGCATCAACGCCTTTCGGCAGCGGCAATTGGACGAGGATGCCATGCACGGCCGGGTCGGCGTTGAGTTGATCGATCAACGCAAGCAATTCGTCCGTCGTGGTCGTATCGGGCAAACGATGCAAGCGGCTGGTGAGTCCGTTTTGCTCGCAGGCCTTCTGCTTGTTGCGAACGTATACCTGGCTGGCCGGATCCTCGCCAACAAGCACTGCGGCAAGACATGGCTTGACGCCGGTTGCCAGCGTGAACTTGCTCACGTCCGCGGCTATCTCGCGGCGGATTTCGTCGCCCAGCGCTTTGCCGTCAATGAGAGTAGCGGGCATGGCGTATTAGGCACACGCCGTGTGCCGTCAAGCAGGGTGGCGTCAAGCCGGGAACGGCACACGGAGTGTGCCTAATACATTAAGTGAGCGAAGCCACTACGTGAATCCGGCTGCCGCCGCGGTCGAACTTGACGAAGCCATCCACCAGGGCGAAGAGCGTATAGTCGCTGCCCTGCCCGACGCCCTGGCCGGCCTTGAAGACAGTGCCCACCTGCCGCACGAGGATGTTGCCGCTGCGGACCTTTTCGCCGCCAAATCGCTTCACGCCGCGCCGCTGGGAGTTGGAATCCCGCCCATTGCGGCTCGACCCTTGACCTTTCTTATGTGCCATGACAATCACCTAACCCAATGCAGTAATACAACTTACGGCTTGCGGCACGACGCCGCGCACGGCCCGATCCGCGATCGGAAACCACTATTTATAGACAGAAATCCTGATGGCGTCAATCGGGGGCGGAGACATCATCGTCTTCGTGATGGTGTAGCACTTCCGATACCTCGCTCCTGGCACCAAGGAAGTAATAAGCGGCCCCGATCGGGGCGATCAAAATGGTGCTCAGACGATATATCAGTGCCAGGATCAGACCCTCCAAGTGCCAGGTCTTTTGTTGCGCGGCCTTTTCAGCAGCTGTGAGCGCGGCGTAGTCACTGCCGTTACTTTCCTCCGCACGGACGCGAACCGTCTTATAAAGGGAGACTATTCCGAACTCCTGCGGCCCGGCAGGCAAGGGAATCGTGCTAAGGATGCTGCTCACCGGATAAACGGCGAAATAATCTCGGAAAGGCACTTTGTCGAAACGCAGCCCCAAGGATGTAAAGAAAATCGAAGCAGTTAAGAGCGAATGTACAGGAATCGTTGCCAAACAAGCCCAGAATAGTACCCGCCGCTCGCCGCGATAGATCTTTAGTGCATCCGACAAACTCTTGACCCCGTGTCGAACCTTGGCAAGTCGGGCGTTGGTCGAGACCAGTCGTTTGTCCAGCCCTTCGAGGAATCCGGGCACGAGGATCAGCGCAATCCCGGCCGTGGAAACGGCAGCCACCGCCCACACCGCTATACAAACCAATGGGCGACGGTGAAAAATACCAGTAATAAGCAGCCCCATCGCGGCGAAGAGCAGCAGAACGTACAACCCCACGATCCGGTCGACTATCACCGAGGCAAATGCCTTGGCCCGATTGCTAGGCTTGTCGGATCGATCGCCCGGCTTTTCCCGGGCAAGCATCCAGGCCTTTAGCAGATCGCCTCCCACAATGCCCAAGGGAGCCAGATTGAACAGGTATCCAACGAATCCGATTCGCAAGGCATCGCGGAGCGATAGGTCGATCCCCAAAGCACGCACTAGATAACACCACCGGACCATCGTGGTCAAAATCGCCAGAAAAAGCACAGAAAACCCGACCGCGAGAAAGCCAATGCTCCAACTCTTATACTGCGCCAATATCCCAACGAGCGCCGTGCGACCGTCCGGAGTATTGATCGCGGAATAAAAGAGGTAGCCAATAATCGCCAGCGAGCCGGCGATTTTCAACACGGTGATCAAATACTTCCGAAAGTCTTTCAAGTCCTTGCCCCTGTGGGAAGCTACCAAGATACCATTAACCCTCATATCGGGCTAGTGCAAGAAGCTGTATGGTTGTACGAAATATAGGCACTCTGCATAAAGATTAACGGTTTTTCCGATTTTAACCGACAAATAGGATATGACCTCCAACAGAAGTCGGCCAACTTGGATTGCGCTCCTGCTTGGCGGCACAATTGCCGTGTGCGCCTGGGCTTCGCCCGCCGCGGGACAGCCTGCCCCTTGGCAGCAGCCGCCGGGCAGCGCGACCGAAGCCGACGGCGCTACCAGTTCGCCCAACCCGTGGACCGACGAGGCCGACGAACATATAGCCACGGTCTGGGCCCACGATTCGTGCCGGTCGACAGGGCCGCTTGGCGATTGCGCGAGCGCCTTTGCCTTGGACGCGTGCGATCTGGCGTTGATCATCCACAAAGCGAGTCCCATTGTCGATTGGCCCCACAACCACATTTGGTTCCGATCCGAATTCCTCGGCTGGTGGACCAAAGGCTTTGCCACGCCCGCGCTCGTGACCTCAAGTCCGGCAGGCACCGACATCACCGAAGCCGGCATCTTGGGCCAGCCGGGCACAAGCGTGCTCTTGGGCAATGAGGACCTGCGCGGCGCCTTCCAGCCGGGCGAGCGGTTTGTTCTCGGCACATGGTTCGGCTGCGCAAACTTGGGGCATCGAGGCTTCTTATCTCCAGCTCAATCCCCAATCGAATGTAAGGCAATTCAACGACGGCACCTTTCCGATCATCGCCCGGCCGTTCTTCAACAGCGAAGGCGGCACGGAGGACGCGGAAACCATCAATTTCCCGGGCCAACAAAGCGGCACGTTGACATCGTCGGTCTCCACCGAGTTGCAAGCGGCCGAAGTTCTTGTTCGCAAAAACCTGACGCGCCGCGGCTGCGTGACGATCGACCTTACCGCCGGCTATCGTTATCAGCAGTTGAACGATCATCTCGGCATCGACGACACGCTGAGCTTCTCCGGCAGCCAGGCGGCCTTGCCCGCCGGCAGCACGCTCACGCAATCGGACGTCTTCGACACGCAGAATGTGTTCCAAGGCGGCGAGGTCGGGCTAACGACATTCGTCCAGCTCGAAAACTTTTCGATCAATACGTCACTGAAGGCCGCGGTGGGCGAAACCTTCTCGCAGGTGTCAATCCTCGGCGCGACGACGACCAACATTCCGGGCACGGGCATCTCGAATCAGGTCGGCGGGTTCCTCGCCTTGCCCAGCAACATGGGTGTCTTCGATAGCCAGCGGCTTTCGATCGTGCCCGAATTGGCGTTGACCTTGGGCTGGGATTTCACGCCGCAGTTGCGCGGCACGGTAGGTTACGATCTGCTTTACTGGCCCGGCGTCGCTCGGCCCGGCGACCAGATCGACTTGAATCTCGACCCACGGCAATTCCCGCCGCCGACAGTTTCCACGGCCACCCGCCCGCAGTTTGTGCTGCATACGAGCGACTACTGGGCACAAGGGTTTAACTTGGGGCTCGATTTGCGTTTCTGATGCACGGCAGCCTCTCAGCAACACACTCTTAGGACACTACCGCGGCTTGCACATCGCGTGGCGGGCTGTGTATATTGATGGTGTGGAGCGGATGAGTCCGCCCCCATTATGCGGGAGTAACTCAGTGGTAGAGTAGTGCCTTCCCAAGGCACCTGTCGAGGGTTCGAACCCCTTCTCCCGCTCTTAGTGCAAGCCCGACGCGCAAGCGAGCGGGGGCCGTTTTTACCACTCGCTCGCGCGTCGGGCTTCGATTCACATCGCCCTGACGACGGTGTAAATACTTTTGACCGCCAGACCAAGCTGCGACACGGGACCGCTGGAGTTCATGGCCACTCTGAGCCTGCTCCCGCCGTACTCTCTCGATGACGTGAAGTCCGCCTATCGGGCCAAGGTGTTAAAAGCTCACCCGGACCGAGGAGGATCGACCAGCGAGTTCTTGAAGATCCAGGAGGCGTACGAACGGGCGGTGGAGTACATCGAGCATTGCGGCGATCGCCGGAAGTGGATCGCCGACCACGTCGATTCTTATCGTCGACAATTGGAGGCGGCCGCCCTGGTCGAGCGACTAGGTGGAAAGGTCGAATTCGAGGAAGTCGATTGGCTGGCACAATCCGTGGGCGACTTCGCCGTGCTGGTCGAGCGGCTTCGCGTCATTCGCCTGCGGGATACCGCGGCCGACGATGCTTTTCTCATGTTCCTCGCCCAGGAACCGCCGCGCACGCCTTATTTGTTCGAGCTGGACCTGGCGGGCACTCGCGTCACCGACAAAGGACTGCACGCGCTGGAGGGGCTCAGCCTCCTCAAGCGGTTGGACCTGTCCCGCACGAAGGTCACGAAGCGCGAGGTTCATGCCGCGCTGGAGGCTGTGCCGACGCTGGAAGAAGTACGGCTGGAAGGGACCCGCATTGGATGGTTTTCGCGTTGGCGGCTGAATGCCTCAGTGCGGACTCGGAAGGCCGAAAACGAACGACGAATGTTGCTAGGCACTCGCCCATGAAATACTTCTGCCCAATTCTTGTTATCGCGGTCCTGGCCGCGGGTAACGTCAATTCGATCGCAGCCGAAGGATCAACGCAGTCCCCCTGGCTGCCGGCCAGCCCGGAAAAACTGCCGCGCTGGCGAGGCTTTAATCTGCTCGACAAGTTTCTCCTTGGCCGCGGCCGCAAACCATTTCACGAGGAAGACTTTCGCTTGATCTCCAAGCTGGGCTTCAACTTCGTGCGGCTGCCGATGGACTACCGCTTCTGGATCAAGGATAACGACTGGGAACAGTTCGACGAGACGGCCCTCGCAGAGATCGACCAGGCCGTCGCTTGGGGCGAGAAATATGGCATCCACGTCTGCGTCAATTTCCACCGCGCGCCGGGCTATACCGTGGCGAAGCCGCCGGAGCGGACCAATCTTTGGGCCGACGCCGAGCCCCAGCGCGTCTGCGGCAAGCACTGGGCCATGTTCACCAAGCGGTATCGCGGCATCCCCAACACGCGGCTCAGCTTCGACCTGGTGAACGAACCGGGCAACGTCGATCCGAAAGCCTACGTCGCGGTCGTTCGCAAGCTGGCAGAATCGATCCGCCGCGAAGACCCCGACCGCCTCATCATCGCCGATGGGGTGCAGTGGGGCAACACGCCCGTGGCAGCGCTCGCGGCGCTCCACATCGCCCAAGCGACGCGCGGCTGACGCGCCGGCGGAAATCAGCCATTACAAGGCAAGCTGGGTCCACAGCGAAAACTTTCCGACGCCGCAATGGCCGCGCGTGCTGCCGAGCGGCGCCCGTCAAGATCGCGACTGGCTTTGGAAGCACTGCATCGAGCCTTGGAAAGAAACCGAGCGGCAGGGCAGCGGCGTGATGGTAGGCGAGTGGGGCGTCTATAAATACACGCCGCACGATGTCGTCCTCCGCTGGGCCGAAGACTGTCTGGCCAATTGGAAGCGCGCGGGCTGGGGCTGGGCGATGTGGAACTTCCGCGGCGATATGGGTGTGCTCGATAGCCAACGCGGCGACGTGCATTACGAGCAGTTCGAAGGCCATAAGCTCGATCGCGAGCTGATGGATCTGCTGCAACGATACTGAGCGGTCCCCGCGCCGCGGCATCAATTGACCGCCAAGGGCTTGGCGTGCAACGCAAAGCGATGTTTTCACGTCCCTCGTGCATCGCGTGCGCTCGTACATCGTGCCCCAGCGGCGGTGAGAAAGGCTGGTGCTATAATCGTTATTTGCGACGCACGTCGCGTTCCGCACACCCCAACTCCGCTTCAAAAGGACGCCATTATGTTTCGATCGCTCACTCGTCTTGCTCTCGTGTTCGTTCTATCGCCTCCCATGCCGTCAGCACAGGCCCAATTCGCCGGCAGTCGCGGTGGCAACGAAGGCGATCCATCCGGCCAAATGGCCGAGCGTTCGTTCGATCCGCCGCCGCTGGATCCGAAAGTCGCCGTTTCGTACATCACGCTCGACGGCCGGGCGGAGGCCCGCGTGCGGCCGAGCGAAATCCGCATCGTCTTGGCCGTGACCGCGGAGGCCGAATCGGCCGGGAAGTGCCAGGAGTCCGTCGCGGCCACGGTCGATCACCTTAAAGCGGCCTGGACCAAGATGAACATTCCACCCGAAAACATCTTCGTCGACTTCATCGCTGTGCTGCCGCGGTACAAGTGGACCTTGGAGCAGCGCGAAGGGACCGAGGTGGGCGTCGAGAAGAAGGCCGGCTACCACATGCAGAGCAACGTTCACCTGGCCGTGCCGGACAACGCCCATGCGGAGGCCGTGCTGGCGGCCGCCTTTGCCGAAGGCGTGACGGACATCATCGCCTTCGACTATTGGAGCCGCGGCCTCGATGAGGCGAAGGCCAAGGTCCGCCAAGAGGCCGTGAAGGCGGCACGCGCGAAGGCCGACACCCTGCTCGGGCTGTTCAAAGACAGGCTGCCGATCATCAACGTGCAGGAGAAGACGACGGTCCGCTATCCCGATTCAATGTACGCGTCTTTTCGGGCCAGTTACGAACAGACGATAACGCCGAACTGGCGGAACAACGTGCCGATGATCCAAGCCGAACGCCCGCGCAACACGTATTATCGCGGGCTGAATACGGATGGCGACATCCAACCGCGCGAGTTGCCGATGCGGCCGGAGATTTCGGTGGTTTCGACGGTGCGCCTTGATTTTCGCTCACCGGCGGCGGAAACAATGAAGAAAGAGACGCCAAAACCCAATGAGAAATAGGCGACTGCGATGAGCGAAGCAGAAATCCCCATCGTCTCGACGCCGCGCGAGCAACCTTGGTTCCAAGTCACGCTGCCGACGATGTTTCTTGTGTTCTTCGTGCTGGCGTCGTCGTTGGCGGTTTTTGGGGCGTGGGGGATTGCGGTTTTTGCGCTTGTGTTGGGTTTGGCAGTTTTCCTGCGCGGAGTCGGTTGTATGTCGGTCGTAAAGTATCTTGTATTGGCAATTCTCTGTATCACATGCCTCATTGCGCTGCTCTGGCCCGCCGTCGAGTCTGCGAAGGAAGCAGGTCGTCGCGTCTGGTGCTCCAACAACCTGAAACAAATTGCCTTGGCATTGGGTAGTTACGAAGTGGCGAAAGGTCATTATCCGCCGGCATACATCGCCGATAAGAATGGCAAGCCGATGCACAGTTGGCGGGTGCTGTTGCTGCCATACCTTGATATGGATTGGCTCTATAAGAAGTACAACTTCAACGAGCCTTGGGACGGGCCGAATAACAAGAAACTGGCAGTCTATCAAAATGCAGTGTACGAATGCCCCAGCGATCCCATTTCCCGTCGTCCAGGTTCAACGCAGACTAACTATCTGGCCGTGGTAGGAGCGAACACGGCTTGGCTCGGCAAGAGGGGAAGGAAGCTCGACGAAATCGGTGGAACCCGTTCAGATACGGTCATGGTTGTGGAGGTCGCCAACTCGCGCATCGCCTGGATGGAACCGCGAGACCTGTCGTTGGATGCGCTAGAAGCGGCCGATGCCAATGAGTCCGTGCTAAGACCGTCCAGCCATCACGGGCCTGCTTCGGATTTCTTTTTCATCTACGAGCCGCTCGCATGCGCCAACGCGGCGATGCTCGATCGCAGCGTGCGGTTCCTTCCACCCGGAAGCCTGACGCCAGAACACCTCCCGAAATCGTTGCAAATCGATGGCTGCAAGCAAAGTGACCTAGACTCGATTGCCCGCTCTTACGAAGAGCGCCGCCGCCCGAACTGGCCCAATATCGCCGCCTTGGCCGTGTGGCTGATCTCCGTCGCGGCATTGCTGACCCACGCCGTGCGGAGCAAGACAAAATAGGAGTTCTTGTTACCCGTCGGGAACTGAGACTCATGGCCAACCGTTTTGACTCACGCCTGCGGTTTCTGCTCCCCGCCCCGAACCCCTTGTTGTTGCACGCACCTTGACGATGCGTGTCGGCCAATTTGCCCCGGAGGGGCATTTGATAATAGCCCAGCGATTCATCGCTGGGACCAGGTTCAGCGAAATCCCGCCGAGAGTCCCGGAGGGACGACTGAGCTTTGGGCAAATCCGCCTTCTCGTCAGTCGTCCCTACGGGACTCAAATCTTGCAAACGACTCATTTTCCCTGCAGTGAACTGCTGGGCTACTATCAATGGTCCCTCCGGGACCGCAATCGCTCACCGACTTGTATCTAACAACGAGGCTCGAACCGCGAGGCCAAGCGGCATTCGCAAGAAAATCTTTGGGGGGTGGTCGAAATCGGCTTTTCACACACCGACCCGCCGCTGATTCACAAACCATTGCTGTGTAAGCACTTGCGGCGATGCGCCGGCTGCTTTGGTGAAATTCCACCCCGCCGGCGCGAACATAAGCCGGGAGCGCAACTCGTTGCCGGACAAGGAGTTAGCCTATAAATGTAACAACATTTCTAGACATTTGTTGACATAATTGGATAGTGTGGTATAGTGGCGGGAAAGAAGTCGCCGGCGGCGCAAGTTGGCGGCCGGCCGTCCGTGAACAATGGATTATGAGGTGCGATCATGAGATTTGCCGTTATGCTGTTCATCCAGATCTTTCTCGCGCAGGGAATTACCTTGCCGCCGGCGCCAAATCGTGTAACTCGTGTCTTTCGAGGTTTGCCCGCCCGTCAAATGAGCCGCCGAAATCCCCTCCAATTGCCAGACCCCGGATTGAACCAATAACCAGAAGACGTAATCCTGTCTCGATCCTGACTCGTTCCTGTCTCAATCCTGTCTGGTTCCGGTCTTAAAAACATAGAAAAAACAGGCGAAATTCGAGGTTTGTGAGCCGAGAAAAAATGTTTCTCCGCCGCGCAGCGCCCCGCCGCGGCCGATGAACGATAAAGTAATAGGCCCATCAAGGAGAGATCCCCGACGCATTATGCAAATCCGGACGCCACCGTACGCCCTGCGCCGCCTAACCACCTAACGAGCCCATTTTCCATGCCATCGCCAGATACCGCAACCTCGCCGCCGCGGCACGACGCGCCGCACCGGCATCTCTCGCTGTGGGACTCGACGTCGATCATCGTCGGCATCATCATCGGCTCGTCGATCTACTGTAGCGCGCCGCGGATCGCGGGCGGCGTGCCGGACGTCGCGTGGCTCGTCGCGGTCTGGACGGTCGGCGGCGTCTTCACGCTCATCGGCGCGCTCTGCTATACCGAAATGGCGACCGCTTACCCCCGCTCCGGCGGCGACTACGTCTACCTCACCGAAGCCTTTGGCCGAAAGGTCGGCTTCCTCTTCGCCTGGGCCCAGTTTTGGATCGTCCGGCCCGGCACGCTCGGCATCACGGCCTTCGTTTTTGCCGACTACGCCAATCAGGTCTTCGCGCTGCCCGAACGATTCCATCCGGTGCTCGTTTATGCCGTGCTTGCGATCGTCGTGCTCACGGGCGTCAATTTGCTCGGCGTCCGCGCGGGCAAGACGACGCAAAACGTGTTGACAGTCGTCAAGTTCGTCGGCCTGCTGGCGATCGTCGGCGTCGGCCTGAGCGTTTCGCCCGCGAAGGCCGCGGCAATCGCGACCGAGCCGCCGCCGCTCAACCTGGGCTTCATCATGATCTTCATTTTCTACGCCTACAGCGGCTGGAACGAAATGGCCTACGTCAGCGCGGAAGTCCGCGATCCGCGGCGGAACATCCTCCGCGCGCTGCTGCTCGGTTCGCTTGCGGTAACGGCCGTTTACATTGCCGTCAACCTCGCGTTCGTGCATGCGTTGGGAATTGATGGTTTGCGCAAGAGCGATGCCGTCGCAGCGGAGGTAGTCAAGCTCAGCATTGGCCCGAGTGCGGGCCGACTGATCAGCCTCTTGATCTGCATTACGGCACTGGGCGGCATCAACGGCATGATCTTCACCGGCGCGCGATCTTCTACGCCGTGGGAACGGATCACCGCTTGTTCTCGTGGATCGGCCGATGGAACTCGTTGACCGATACTCCGGCGCGGCCGCTGGTTATTCAAGCCGCGGTGACGATCGCATTGATCGCGGGGTTCGGCTGGAACCAAGAGCAAAAAGGACACAACGGGTTCGAGGATGCGGTGACATTTACCTCGCCGACCTTCTGGCTGTTCCTCTTCGTCGTGAGCTGCGCACTATTTCGCCTCCGCACACTTAAGGATCGGCCCGCGCCAGTGTATCGCGTACCGTGGTATCCGGTCCTGCCGCTCCTATTCTGCCTCTCCAATGCATTCATGTTCGTCAAGAGTCTGGACTATGCCGTCCTGATGACGCCTTGGAGCTTGCTAGCATCCGTTGCGGTGCTGGCGGCCGGGGCAGGGCTGGGCTTCTGGGTGGATGCGCACGAGTCAAAGGCGCGAAACTCAGCCTAATTTGCCGAGAATTCTCATCTTGTGGTAGCAGGCGGGATCACGATACTATTGCCGCTCCGCCAAGTACATCGCGATGCACATTCAATGCAAGTCTTAGACGAGATCGAGCTTCGCCCAGCGATCGCCGATCCTCCACCGCGCGGACTGCCGCGGCGGATGGGGACCGTCGCGCTCCTCGCGCTGGCCTGCTTCGTGCCGCGAGCCGTGGCTGCATGGCAATGGGACGTACTCTGGGGCGACACCCTGCATTACGTCCACGCCAGCCTCGCCCTGGAGCGCGGCGACTTCAAGAACGGCTTCGCCGAATTCGGATTGAACATTTATCCGCTAATGTTGATTCCGCTGCGGCACCTGGGCATCGACTGGCAAATCGCCGGCAAATGGTTCAGCGTGCTGGTGGCGACGCTCGCGGTCGTGCCGCTCTGGGGCTGGCTGCGGCGGATGTTCGACGATCGCACCGCCCTGCTGGCCTGCCTGGTCTACGCGTTGCACGGAAAACTCATCGCCATCTCGCCCTTGATCATTCGCGATTCGACCTTCTGGCTCTTGCTGGCGGCGACATTATATTGCCTTTGGCGGGCGGTACACGAGTTGCGACCGGCGTATTATCTAGCGGCGGGCGCATCGTTTACTTTGGCGGTCTACACGCGGACGGAAGGCTGGCTGCTGCTGATACCGCTTTTCGGATGGACCGCAACTCGCTGGTCAGCGTCCGTAGGATGGACCTCCGAGTCCGTCCGAACTACGACGGACTCGGAGATCCATCCTACATCTCATCGAGCGCGACTTGTCGCCGGTGTGATTTTTTGTCTTGCAGTGTTGCCGGCATCGCTGGCTATCGTCAACGCCACTTGGCTGCGCGAGCAGCCGCGCTGGGAAATACTGCGGGAGAACCACTGGCAAATCATGTTGGACTGGTGGAAAGCGCCGGATGAGGTGAAGGCGGCAACGCCCACTGCGGAAAGTGTATCATCGCCGGCCGCGAACGTGGGGCAGATTGCCAATCTGCCAGGCAGGTTGGCAACCTGCCCCACACCCCCACCAAACACGGTGTCGCGATCCGACGATACCAGCGCCTCCAAAAACTCGCCGCCGCCGCGGTCGATCATCTTGCCGGCCGTTTTGCCGGCGGAAAAATCGGCGCCGCTCTGGTTGCTGATATTCAAGCTCATGGAACGGGCCGCCAAGGGATTTACCTGGGTCGGAAGCGTGCTGCTGCTCGTCGGCATCGCCGCGAAATGGCGGACCTTCCTCCGGCCCGAACATATTGTTCTGTTAATCATGAACGTATTACTGCTGATCGTTTCCGGCATTCGCTACCGATCGGCCGGCCTCGACCTGCGCTACTTCATGCCGATGGTCATTGTCGGACTGCCGTGGATGGCAATAGGCGGGCAGTACCTCGTGACCGCCGCGCTGCGACTATTGCGGCGCGGGCGACTCTCGTTTCGAGCGGAACGTGCATTCGTATGCGGCATGGCGGCGATATTGATTGCGTGCAGCCTCCTAGATGCGCCCCTATCGGCGGCCGCCCATATGCGCAGGCACGCGGCACTCGGCCGCTGGATGTTCGATCACTCGAGCAATTCGCCAACGTTGGCGGGCAATATCGATCTCGACGATTTGTCGCTCGACGCGTTCTATTCCCAGGGAAAGTTTGTCGGCTCGATCGGACCGCGCGAGTGCCTGATGGTGCCTCCGCCTGACGTGGTTGTCCGCCGCACGGCCGACTTCCTCGTGCTATGGAACTCCGAGGACTTGAAGCGCGAGCAACTCGCGCTAGTTGAACAACGAATCGCCGACTACGGCGGATATCGGCGCGTCCCGCCATCTGAATTGCCGGCGGACGCAAATGCGGTGATGTTGTTCGAGAGGAGGTAGATGCTACTTAAATGTAGTATCCAAATCACTTGGCAAGAGATTCCGGATTTGCCATGAAGACAGGTTAATCGGCCAGTCGATATTTAACATTAGAGGCGAATCATTACAATGTTTATCAACTTACGTTTGAGCGATACATTGTTGACTTCGGGACGTATGGCACCTATACTTTTTCCGCAAACATCAGCGAAGTAGTATTGAATTGAGGAGTGCCATTATGCTAATTGCGATGACCGAGGATCGGCCGAGTGCAAAGACTGGCAGGAGCCCGATGCCGGTACACAATGATAATGGCACTTTGAAGGCGAAGCCTGTAGATTCCGCGCCCGCCGTGCGGACTGCGAGTCCCGAAGAAATTGCGTGGTTCGCCGAACAGAGCCGCAAGTTGGAAGGCCACAGCCCGGAGGAGATACTTACCTGGGCGGTAGAAAGGTACTTTCCGCGTTTTACCATGGCCACCGGCCTTGGACCGGAAGGCTGCGTGATTATCTCGATGCTTGCCAAGATCGAGCCGCGCGTTTACATCTTCAACTTGGACACGGGGTACCAGTTCCCGGAGACGCTGGAACTTCGCGATCGAATCAACGAGAAATATGGAATCGACGTGGACTTGCAGAGGCCCGAGTTGAGTGTGCCCGACTACGAGAAGCTGCACGGCGGCCCACTTTACTCGCGCGATTCCGATCGTTGCTGCTTCGATCGCAAGATCGCGGTGCTGCACCGCGTGTCCGTGAGTTACGATGCTTGGGCGACAGGAGTCCGCCGCGACCAGAGCCCTACGCGGGCCGACACGCCGATCGTGAAATGGGACAAGAAGTTCGGCCTCGCCAAGATCAGCCCGTTGGCTGGCTGGAAGAAAAATGACGTTTGGAAGCGGATCGTCGAAGAAGGCGTTCCTTATAATCCGCTTCATGATCAGAACTATCCGAGCATTGGCTGCCAGCCTTGCACGCGGCCGGTTCAGTCGGGCGAAGATGAGCGCGCCGGGCGCTGGAGCGGTTCGGCAAAAACTGAGTGTGGCTTACATACTGGGCAGGACTGATGCTCCATTGATCGGGGGCAACTAAATCGTGCTATTTTTCACGGTGCGCAATTCGCTTGCTATAAAATTAAGGCACCTGTATACTGGGTTTTTCAGGGCATCACGCGAGGAATAAGCCTTCGAAAAGCCTATTACCTCGACTAGTCTCGAATCGCCCGGACTGCACGACGCAGCCGGGCATGACGCGTAGTTTCAGTTCAGAGCCCTCGGATTAGTAGCAATTAGCTCTACAAGCGACCGTTGCTGTGCGCCACTATTTGGCTGGGTACCATTTCGTTATCGTTGCAATGGCTTGCGGTTCGCATTTCCCCGAGCGTTGCGCTTATTGTGCCACATATGAGCTTGGGGTTTCGGTTTGTTTCCGGCTACAGAACTCAAGCGAGTGAACCTGTAGCGCGGCAATCGCCAGTTCGTCGAACGCCGCCGGCGCTCGGCTTGATTTGCCGTTTGATTGTCATCGTCGGCAGTTTGACTGGAGCAGACCGGTGCTCGCGGGCGGGGCCGGAGAGAACATGCTTCTCGTCGTCAACCCAGCCGATCCTTCATCACTTCAGATCGCCAACGCATACGCCGCTTTGCGGGATATTCCCGCGAACAACGTGCTCTATATGCGCCGCCGCCGGATTACCACAACGATGGCCAGCCCATATCGCAGGACGAAGTCAACAGTTACTATCTGACGCCGATCGCCAACGCCCTATCGTCGCGCGGGCTCAGCAAGCAGATCGACTCCATCGGCACGATCGGCGAGGCGACGTGCTACTCGATCAGCGCCCAGTTCTCGACCCCGTCAACGACCGCCAACTCTTTAAACTACGCACTCAGCCTTTTGACTCCCTTAACCAATGGTTCGGGGCTGACGTTGCAGGGCGCGACGTACGTGAGTCCCTCCGGCCCTACGTCGTCGCTTTACCAGGTCTGCGGCAGCATCCCCGTGGGAAGCAACTCGGCCATCCATCACTCGACTTCGTACGACGTCACTTATCCGGCGGCCGGCGCCGACTTCGCGACGAACTACTACATGTCGGGGACGATCGGTTATACGGGCACCAACGGCAACACCGTTGGAGAGGTCATCGCCAGCTTGCAGCGCGCCGCGGCCGCCGACGGCACGCATCCGGGAGGCGCCGTCTATTACGAGAACAACAACGATGTTCGCGCGACGATGCGCGCCGGGCAGTGGACGTTGACCGCCTTGCAGTTGGCTGCCAGGAGCGTTTCCGGCCAATTCGAGAACAATACGCCGGGCGCCACTCCGCTCAACCGCAACAACGTGGCCGCGGCGTTTTGCGGCGCTCCCACGATGACCCTCAACAACGGCTCTATTTACTTGCCCGGCTCCTGGGCGGACGACGTGACAAGCTACGGCTGCTACTTCCTCGACACCAGCCAGACCAAGGCAACTCAGTTTATCGCCTCGGGGGCCGCCGGCACGACCGGCGCGGTCGTCGAGCCGTACGCCATTCCGGCCCGCTTCACGAACACTTCCATTCAAACGTTCATTGCCGACGGCTCGACGCTCGCCGAGGCGTTCGCCAAATCGGTCGCCGCGCCCGACGTGCAGATGCCCTTGGGCGACATGCTCGCCCAGCCCAATGCGGACGTGCCTTTGGTTTCCATCATGTCCGGTCCGGGCAAGTACGGCGCTGCTCGGGGAGCGATCTCGCTGAGTGCTTCAGCCGCTTTGGTCAACGCGCGGATTGCAACAGGAATCAGCCAATTCGAATTCCTCGCGGACGGCGTGGTCCTTTCCACGGTCGCGGCGGCGGGAGGCGGCGGAACATTCAGCCTCAATACGACCGCCTTGTCGGACGGCGTCCACGAACTCCGCGCCGTGGCGATCAACAACGCCCAGGCGGCCTCCGAAGGTTATGCCGCGATGCCGATAGTCGTCAACAACCACGGGCGCTCGATCAGCTTCACGGGCGGAAACGCGACCCTCGGCGCGTCGCCTGCAACGATCGGCCTGGCCGCCGCGGCCGGCGACGGCACGGTGTCGCAGATCGAATTGACGTGCCTCGGCCGCGTCGTGGCGCAAGCCGCCGGCTCGCCAAGCTCGCTGAGCATCAACTCATCCGCGCTTGCGCCTGGCGACAACTCGATCGTGCCTGTGGCTGTATTCAGCGACGGCAGCCAGATTGCCGGCGGCGCTTTCACCGTGCACGTCGAGACCGGGCCGGCCAGCGCATGGACCAATGGCGCGGGCACGGCGCTGTGGAGCAATCCCGCCAATTGGAGCGGCGGCGCGGCGCCTCAAAACGCCGATGGAGTCGCTCGATTCAACGGCGCGGCCGGCGGCGCCACCGTAACGCTCGACGCGCCGGCAAGCGTCGAGGAGATCGATTTCGCAAATAGCGGCGGCAACTGTACAATCGCTGCGGCGGCAGGCCAAACACTCACCTTGTCGTCCACCAATGGTCCGATGAGCGAGTGCCTTATCAACGTGGCCAGCGGCCGCCATACGATTTCCGCGCCGTTGTCGCTCGCTGCTGCCGGAAACCTCGTGGCGGTTAACGGAACGGCCGATTCCCTGACCCTCAGCGGCGGCGTCAGCGGCCCAGGCGGATTGACAAAAACCGGGTCCGGCACGCTGACCCTGACGGGCAATGATACCTTCGGCGGCGCCTCCGTCATTAGCGGCGGCACCTTGCAAATCGGCAATGGCGCCAGCCTCACATCGGTCCCGAGCGCGAGTGGGGTCTTGGACAACGGCAGTTTGATCTTCAATCAAGCTAACAACGCGGCCTTTGGCGCGGCGATCAGCGGCCGCGGCACGCTCACGAAGACCGGAACCGGCACGCTCACACTAACCGGCACGAATACGTACACGGGCGGAACAGTACTCAACAGCGGAAAGCTCATCATCGCGTCAGCCAGTGCATTGCCCGACGGCGGCAACTTGACGATCGGCAGCGGCACGTCGTTATTCCAGACCAGCGGCGCGGCTATTGTCTCGGACCCGCCGGTCGCCGTGCCGGAACCTTCCGCGTTCGGGCTTTTCGGTTTGATCGCAGTATGCGCTGCGCTCCTTTCCACAAAGTGGAGACGAACGCGCATATTGGCGACGCAGGGTATCTCGCGGTAAATCGCCGTTTGTACGCCGCGGCAAATCCTGTAAAATACGGCTGCCGCGTATCTCGATCCGTAAACAAAGTTCCATGCGAGCCGCCCATGTCCGATCGACCCTTTCGGTTTTTGCATGCATCCGATTTCCGTCTGGACGTGGTAATGCGCGGACTTGCCGAAGTGCCCGATCATCTCCGCGATCGCCTCTTGGATGCTCCCTATACGGCCGCGCGGAGAGTCTTCGACACGGCGATTTCGGAACGCGTCGCCTTCGTGCTGTTGTCGGGCAATATCATTCAGCCGGACCGCGCCGGGCCGCGCGGGACGGCATTTCTGGTCGAGCAATTCGAGCGCGTGGCGGCGGCCGGGATCGATGTTTATTGGGCGGCGAGCGAATCCGATCGGCCCGAGGCGCTGCCGCCCGTGCTGGCGATGCCGAGAAACGTCCATATCTTCGCCAGGGATCACATCGGTGAATACTTACATACGGGCGACGGACCGCCACTAGCCCGCATCGTCGGCACGAGCCGCGGCACTCGATCGCTGCACGCAATCGAATTTGTGCCCGACCCTGTCGGTTTGTTCTCGATCGCGGTCGCCTGCGGCGAGATGGACGCGGCCGAAATGCAGTCGCAAGGCATCCATTACTGGGCGCTCGGCGGGCGTGATGAGCGAACAACGCTCTTCGAGCCTGCTCGTGCACCAACGAACTCCGTCGCCGCTGGCTCCGGATTAAACGAGATACATGCAACGGCGCACTATCCTGGATCGCCGCAGGGTCGCGGTCCCGCCGAGCTGGGCAGTTGCGGTTGCACGCTGATTGCAGTTGATGAAGCAGGCCGCGCGAAACTTAGCTCCATCGCATGCAGCGCTGTGGAATGGCGCGAGGAAGCAATCACGGTTGGCCCTTCCATCGGACGCGATGAATTGGAAGCGATGTGTGCCCAGCGCATCCGCGCCGTGGTGGACCACGCGAAGAGCGATCTCTTGGTGACGTGGTCGATTGGCGGCAGCGGCCCGATCTTGACCGACCTACGCCGCGGCAAGCTCCGCGGCGAGTTGTTGGAATGGCTGCGGATCGAGCACGGGCTGTCCTCGCCGATTGTCTGGACGCTCGGCGTGGAGACCGCGCCGGGGGCCGCATTACCGGCCTCACTCTTCGAACAAGAGACGATCCTCGGCGACTATGTTCGCACATTGCGCGAGTTCGAACTCGACCCGGCCCAGCCTCTGGAGGTCGAATCGCTATTGGCCGGCCGGCCCGCCGCGGAGGCGTTCGCCCATTCCGTGGCGATTACGGACGCCGCGACGCGGAAGCGCGTGCTGCACGAGGCGGCCTTGTTGGGCGTCGATCTCCTCAGCGGCGAGACGGTCGAGCCATAGGCCAGAAACGCGGCACGAATTCGCAATTCCCGGCTCTCGTAATTATAATGCGAGATAGCGGCGGCCCACCTCTCGAGGCTCCGCGTCATCGGGAGCCAATCACTTGCCTTGCCCTACTGAGGTTAAACATTCCGCCCTGGTTGTCGCTTTGCTCGGATCGGCAATCGTTGCGGTGACGTTCATCGGGAACTATCGGCCGCAGGTGTTTGGCGGAGTCGTTCTCCTATTCGTCGCGCTGGCTGCGACCTGCTTGGCCATTATCTCGCGGACTCAGCGAAGTCGCGACATGGTGCCGGACTACCTTGGCTATTCGAGCGGGCCCGTCTTTGAACGCGATGGCCTTTGCTTCACGGTTTCTCTCGAAGCCGAGGACCGGACAGCCACGTTTTCCATCATGTACCAGAATCGCTACGACAGGCCGGCCGCGGCATACATCGCATTGCGGCCCGCGGGCGGTAGCGTGGCAACCATTTCGCCGCGCATCGACTGCGGCCCGGCCGGTTTCGGCGTGGCCAAGTTTCCCGTAGCCGTCCCCGCCCGGCACCAGGGCAAGTCGGTGAAGATGGAGATCGGCGCGTCGGTCGAATATCCGCTGGGAAAAGGCCGGGAAGTCCGATTTCGCACCGGCCGCGGCGTCCTTCAGGATTCGCAATTCCGTAGTCTGCCGTTAAAAAATCGGGCATTGCCGGGCAATTCAGTTGGGCGTATTCTTATGCAAACTGCAATCACGACCCGACTAGCACTGCCGAGCAACGTAGCGGAATACGTGCCGGACGAAGAAACGGGCCATGCCGAAGAGTTATGGAGCATGTCGAAGAATCCCGGTGCGCGGGGGTCCTTAAGCAGTTGAGGATGCGCGCACTAGCATCACGCGGAGCGTGGCGGGATGGAATGGGCATGCATTCCGCGCGATGAGCATGACGATTGGAAGGTGAGCATCCGATGCGCAGCCGAATGATTCGGTTCTTGTATTGCGTGGTTCTATTGTTTCCGATGGTTTTGACCGGTTGCCGGCAGAACGAGCCAGGGCAGTCGCCGTCGGGCGCGGTGCCGATCCCGGTCAGCCAGCCGGTGCGCCGCCAAGTCACCGACTACGTCGATTTCACCGGCCAGACGGACGCAGTGGAGTCGGTGAATGTTCGCGCCCGCGTAACCGGTTATCTGGAAACAATGCCGTTCCAAGAAGGACGCGAGGTCAAGAAGGGCGATACGCTCTTCACCATCGACGCACGGCCTTACAAAGACCAGTTGGATCAGCAGGAAAGCCAGGTCAAGGTCAACGAGGCCTCGCTCAACTTGGCGAAGACGACACTTCTCCGCGATCAGAAGGTCAATCAAGACGCTCCGGGAGCGGTCAGCCAGCAACAACTCGATCAGGACCAGGCAGCGGTTTTGGAGGCCGACGCGCGGTTGAAGGCATCCAAGGCCAGCACGGAGGTCTACAAACTCAACCTCGAATTCACCAAAGTCACGTCGCCAATTGACGGCATGGTCAGCCGCTATTACTTTACCCGCGGCAATCTCGTCATCCAGGACCAGACGCTCTTGACTACAGTTGTCTCGCTCGACTGGATGTACGTCTACTTTAACTTGGACGAGACGACGAGGACGCGGATCGTGCAAGGCGTCGTATCCGGGAAGATCAAAAACTACGAGGACCGCTCAAAGATCCCGGTCTACTTCGGACTGCAAGGCGAAGACGGCTATCCGCATCAGGGCAATTTCGACTTCATCAACAATGTGTTCAGCCCATCGACGGGCAGCGTTTCCAGCCGGGCGAAGGTCGCCAACCCGAAGATTGTCAACGCGAACGCGACCCAAGGCGTGCGGCTGCTCATGCCCGGCATGTTTGTCCGCGTACGGCTGCCGATCGGCCAGCCTCACGACGCGCTGCTGGTGATCGATCGCGCCCTGACATCCGATCAGGGGATCAAGTATCTCTATGTGCTCGATAAAGACAACAAGGCGCAGTATCGCAAGGTTACGACCGGCGCATTGCAAGCGGACGGATTGCGGGTGATCGAATCCGGGGTAGAGAGAGGATGATTGGGTCGTCGTCAGCGGCTTGCAGCAGGTCCGGCCGCAGATGGTTGTTACTCCGGATCGACAGAAAATGCCGACGATTGGCGACGAGAGTGCCGTGGAAACTCCTTCCGGCGCGCCAGGCGCGCCCGCCGCGAAATCCGCCCCGGCGTCTACGGGATCGGCCCCGGCCGCGCCGCGCTGCGGCGCGGTCGCAACGCGCCGAAAGAGTCGAGCAAGGACACTCGGTAAGTTGAAAAACCTCGTTACGACCCTCCGCGTCGTAACGCACAATGCGGACGCTCCGCGTCATGTTAGGAATGCAGTTAGCATTGACAATTGATCGTCGTGTGGCCGCGGAGCGGCCGTCAATCCCGTTCCCCCGCGGAGCGTGGGAACGAGTATTCGCGCCATGATTTCCCGGTTCTTCATCGATCGGCCGATCTTCGCCACCGTGTTGTCCATCGCCATCACGTTGATTGGCGGCATCGCGCTGTCTCAACTGCCGGTCGCCCAATATCCGCACATCACGCCGCCGGGCATCTCCATTTCCATCAGCTATCCCGGCGCGAGCGCGGAAGTCGTGGCCGACACCGTCGGCGCGCCGATCGAGCAGCAGGTCAATGGCGTGCCGGGCATGCTCTACATGACCTCGCAATCGGGCAACGACGGCTCGTATTCGCTTTCCGTCACGTTCGACATCGGCACCGACGTGAACGCGGCGCTGGTCGCGGTGCAGAACCGCGTAACGTTGGCGATGCCTCAATTGCCGACTCCAGTCCAGAACCAGGGGATCACGATCCGCAAGCGGACGCCCGACATGCTGATGATCGTCAACCTCTACTCGACCGCCAAGGACGACCGCTACGACGACATCTATCTGAGCAATTTCGCCTTGATCAACCTCAAGGACGAATTGCTGCGCGTCGAGGGCATTTCCGACATCAACGTGCAAGGCGAGCGGGACTACAGCATCCGGGCCTGGCTCGATCCGCAGAAAATGGCCGTGCGCAATCTGACCTCGGCAGACGTGGCCAATGCCATCCGCCGCCAAAACATCGACGCCGCCATTGGACGAGTTGGCCAACCGCCGTCGGTCAACGATCAGTCGTACCAACTAACGCTCAACACGCTCGGGCGGCTCGATCAGGCGGAGCAGTTCGGCGACATCATCCTTAAGACCGGCGGCCGCCCGCCGATGTTTACGCCGGCGGGCGTTCCCGTTGCCGCAAGCTCGATTGGCAGTGCTCCTGCCGCGCCGTCGACCACCAGCGGCAGCGCGTCGAGCGACAATTCCACGACGACGCCTTCCACTAGCGGCAGCACCACGCTCAGCGGTTCGACAGGCGCTGTCGCTACGGTCGCCCTCACCCGCGGAGGCGCGGCGGGCGGCGGCAATAGTGCCGGCGGCGGAAACACGGCGGGCGGCGGCAGCGCAATCGGCGGAGGGACGACCGTCGGCGGGGCAACGGCGGGCGCCAATGCCGCTCCCGCGGGCGATTCGAGTTCCAGCGGTGGTCAGACCAGCGGTGTTTCTGGTGGCGGGCTGTCGAGTTCCGATATTACATCCGCCGACACCAGCGCGGGTGGAGTCGTCGGCGCGAACTCGATGGCGGGCGGAATAATGGGCGGCGGGCCGCCTTCGCCTGCGGTGAGCGTGGTCCGCCTCCGCGATGTGGCACGCGTCGAGGTCGGCGCACAGAACTACAACATTTCCTGCCGCTTCGACGGCCGCCCCTCGGTGGGCCTCGGACTCTATCAGCTTCCCGGCACCAACGCGCTGGATGTCGCCAACCGTGTGCGGGCCAAAATGGCCGATTTGAAACGCGATTTCCCCGACGGCATCGAGTACCAAATCGCCTACGACACGACGCCTTACATCAGCGATTCGATCGGCGAGGTTCTCAAAACGCTCTTCGAGGCCGTGGCAGTGGTCGGGCTCGTCGTCTTGTTCTTTCTGCAGGACTGGCGGGCGATGGTGCTGCCGATGATCGACGTGCCCGTCTCGCTCATCGGCACTTTTGCCGTGATGTACGCCGTGGGGTTTAGCCTCAACAACATTTCACTCTTCGGCCTCGTGCTGACGATCGGCATCGTGGTCGATGACGCGATCGTCGTGCTGGAAAACATCGAGCGGCAAATGGCCAAGGGGCTGGAACCGCGGGCGGCCACGCTCAAGGCGATGGAAGAAGTCACCGGACCGATCGTGGCCGTGGGGCTGGTGCTGTGCGCCGTTTTCGTACCCTGCGCGTTCATCGGCGGCATCACGGGACAATTCTTCCGCCAGTTCGCCGTGACAATAACCGTCTCGACCGTCATCTCCGCGATCAATGCCATCACCATGACGCCCTCGCGCGCGGTGTTGATATTCAGAGCGGCGCAGCACCGTGCCGGACACGAGCGGAAGCCGGAAGCGCTGCCCTGGTGGTTCTTCATCCTACTCGGCGGTTTTGCAACGGCGCGGTTGGGCAATACATACCTCGCGGGACATTTTGGGATTCTCACGACCGACGAAATGTCGATGTCCGAGTGGTGGAGATTTATCGGTGTCTGTGCCCTGCCCGGCGCCTTGGCCGGCGGCGTGATCGGCTGGTTCATCATCCAGCCAGTCAATGCCGCGCTGGGTTGGGTTTTCCGCGGCTTCAATCGTGGGTTCGACGGCTTAACCAGCGGTTATAGCTGGTCCGTCGGCAAGCTGCTGCGAGGGAATGTTGCGGTGCTCGTGGCCTACGGCGGTCTGCTGCTGTTGACATTCTTTGTTTTCAAGCGGGCGCCCACGGGCTTTATTCCCCAGCAGGACCAGGGGCGGCTGATCGTGAGCGTGCAATTGCCCGACTCGACTTCGTTGGAGCGGACTAAGGCGGCGGTTGCTAAAATCGAAGACATCGCCAGGCACACTGATGGAGTCGCGCATACGGTTTCCATCGCGGGCATGTCGTTCATTCTGCAGGCGAATAGTCCGAACTTCGGGTCGATGTTTCTCGTCTTGAAACCATTCGACGAGCGGCTACGCAAGGGCTTGAGCGACACGGTCATCATGGGCGAGCTTCGCAAGCGGTGGGCTCGTGAAGTGCCCGACGCGACGGCGCTGGTCTTCGGCTCATCGCCGATTCCCGGCTTGGGAACGGCGGGCGGTTACAAATTCATGGTCGAAGATCGCGGCGGACTGGGGCTCACTCAATTGCAGTCCCGCACCGAATCGCTCGTTCGGGATTTGCTGAAAACGAAGCCGATCGGCACGGCCACGACGCAGTTTCGCTCCAACATTCCACAGCTTTTCCTGGACATCGACCGCTCGAAGGTCGCCGCGCTCGGCGTGGCCGCTGAACGACGTGAATCAGACGCTCGACATGTTCCTCGGCTCCTTGTATGTCAACAGCTACAATGCCTTCGGCCGGCATTGGCAGGTCACCGTGCAGGCCGACGACCGGTTCCGCAACAGCGTTTCGGACATTGCACTGTTTGCGGTTCGCAACAATCAGAACCAGATGGTAACGCTGGGCACGCTGACCGAGCCGCGCGAGATCGGCGGCCCGATCTCGGTCACGCGCTACAATCTTTATGCATCGGCGGCAGTCAACGGCATCGTACATCCGGGCTACAGCACGAGCGAAGCGGTCGATACGGTCGACTCCGAAGCCATGAAGCGGCTGCCGATTTCCATGAAGGCCGACTGGACGGAATTGATGTTCCTGCAAGTACGGGCCGGCAACGACGGCATGTTAGTCTTTGGCCTGGCGGTGCTTTGCGTATTCCTGGCCCTGGCAGCGCTTTATGAAAGCTGGTCGCTGCCGGCGGCCGTGATTCTGGTCGTGCCGCTGTGCCTGCTCTGCTCGCTGGCCGGAGTGCTCCTCACCGGACGCGAAGTGAATATCTTCGTGCAGATCGGGCTGGTCGTGCTCGTGGCATTGGCCTGCAAGAACGCGATATTGATCGTCGAGTTCGGCAAGCAACTGCACCTGGAAGGGACGCCGCGGTTTGCGGCCACTCGGGAAGCCTCCCGATTGCGATTGCGGCCGATCTTGATGACGTTCGTTCGCCTTCATCTTCGGCGTGCTTCCGCTCGCGGTGGCAACTGGTGCCGGGGCGGAAATGCGCCGCTCGCTAGGCATCGCCGTGTTTTACGGCATGTTGGGCGTGACGCTCTTCGGAATCTTCCTCACGCCGGTCTTCTTCTACGTCATCCAGGGCTTCGGCGAGGGTCGGCTATTTCGTTCCGAACGCGCCAAGGCGGTCGTTTCCTATGTGTCGTTGGGCAGCCTGGGGGCGCTCGTCGGTTACCTGCTGGCCCTGCTCGGCGTCGGCCGAGTCACCTGGATGCCGCTGGTCGGCGGAGTGCTTGGCGTGCTGCTGATCGCCGTTTTGCGCGAGGTTAACCGGCAGATTGGAGCAAGGAGGTAGACCATGATCGCCCGCTTCTTTGTCGATCGTCCGGTATTCGCCACGGTGATTTCCGTGGTCATCGTGCTCGCGGGACTGGTGGCCGCCTTTACGCTGCCGATCGCGCAGTATCCGGAAGTCACGCCGCCGACGGTGCTCGTCACGGCGAGCTACCCCGGCGCGAACGCCCAAGTAGTAAAAGACACCGTGGCCGCGCCGATCGAAGAACAAGTCAGCGGCGTGGAAGGCATGATGTACATGTCGTCGCGCTCGACCAACGACGGCGCCTACAATCTCGTGATCACGTTCAAGCTCGGCACGAACGCCGACATGGCCCAGGTGCTCGTGCAGAACCGCGTCTCGCTCGCCCTGCCGGTCATTCCGGCCCTGGTGCAGAACGAAGGCATCACGATCCGCAAGCAGGCGCCGAATACGCTGATGATCGTCAACCTCGTCTCGCCGAAAGGCCCCAAAGGCGAAAAACCGCGCTTCGACGAGCTTTTCCTCAGCACCTACGCCACGACCGACGTCGTCGATGAGTTGGGCCGCGTCGATGGCGTCTCGGGCATTACCTACATGGGGCAGCGGAACTACAGCCTTCGCGTCTGGCTCAATCCGGAAAAAATGGCGGCACTCGGCCTCAGCGCGATGGATGTCGTGACCGCCATAACGCAGCAGAATGTGCAAGTCGCCGCCGGGCAGATCGGTGCGCAGCCGGCCCCGCCCGGCACGCAGTTCCAGCTTACGGTCAACACGCTTGGCCGCCTCGTTGAGCCCGAGCAGTTCGCGAACATCATTCTCAAAGGAGCCCAGGCTTCCGGCGGGTCGGGGACCACGGCGTCGGCCATCGCGCCGGGCCAGAGCACGTCGGGCGGCGGATCGCAGTCGTCGAGCCAATCGAGTTCCAGCACCGATTCGCCGGCTGCGCAGAATACGGCGCTCGTGCGGCTCCGCGACGTGGCAAGCGTGGAACGCGGCGCTCAGCAATACGACCAATCGTGTACCTTGGACGGCCAGCCGTCGGTGGCATTGAACATCTTCCAATTGCCCGGCTCGAACGCGCTGCAAACCGCAAAGGGCGTTTACAGCAAAATGGAAGACCTGAAGCGGTACTTTCCCGACGGCGTCGACTACAAGATCTACTACGACACGACGCCTTACATCCAACAATCGGTCGACGAAGTCTGGTACACGCTCTTGGAAGCCGTGATCCTTGTGGCGATCGTCGTGCTCTTGTTCCTGCAAGATTGGCGGGCGATGATCCTGCCGCTGATCGACGTGCCCGTCTCGCTCATCGGCACTTTCGCGATCATGGCCCTCCTGGGTTTTTCGCTGAACAACCTCACGCTCTTCGGGTTGGTGCTGGCGATCGGCATCGTAGTGGATGACGCCATCGTCGTGCTGGAGAACATCGAGCGGCAAATCGCCTCGGGCCTCAATGCGCGCGACGCCACGATCAAGGCCATGGACGAGATCACCGGCCCCGTGCTGGCGATCACGCTCGTCTTAAGCGCCGTGTTCATTCCATGCTGCTTCCTAGGCGGGATCAGCGGGCAGTTCTTCCGGCAGTTCGCGGTGACCATCGCCGTATCGACCATCATCTCCGCGATCAACGCACTGACGATGACGCCTTCCCGCGCGGTCTTGATCTTTCAGGCCGACGAAAAGGCGGGGCACGAGCACCGCCCCGAGGCGCTACCCTGGTGGTTCTTCGGCATCCTCGGCGGCCTGGCAACGGCCTGGCTTGGCGTGAGCTATCTTGGCGGCCACTTCGGACTGCCGCAGAGCAGGGATATGCCGCCTCTGACGTGGTGGGGTCTCGTCTGCATTTCGGCGGTGCCCGGCATCATGCTGGGCGGCGCTATCGGGTGGATAATCATTCGGCCCGTGAATGCCGTGCTCGGCTCTTTCTTCCGCGGCTTCAACCGCGTCTTCAATTGGGCGACCGAAAGCTACGGGGCCGGCGTGGGCCGGATGCTACGCGCGAGCGCGGTGATCATGGCCGTATATGCAGGCATGCTGGGCCTGACCTGGTGGCAGTTCTACCGTACGCCGACCGGCTTCATTCCGCAGCAGGACAAAGGTTACCTGGTCCTCAACGTCCAGCTTCCCAATTCGGCCTCGCTGGAGCGGACGGAAAAGGTCATGGCCCAGATCGAGGAGACGGTCCGAGGCACGCCGGGCGTGGCTCACACGATCGGTATCTCCGGGCAGTCGCTGATCTTGAACGCCAACGCGCCGAACCTCGGCTCGTTCTACGTCTTGCTGGACGAATTCCACAAGCGAAGTCACGAGGGTCACGACGCCGACTCCGTGACCACTGAGATCCAGCGCCGCTGCCACGACCAGCAGAGCGATGCCATCGTGGCCGCCTTCGGCGCGCCGCCCATCGACGGCCTGGGCACCACTGGCGGCTTCGACCTGATCGTCGAGGCCCGCGGCAGCCTCGGCCTGCCCGACCTCGAACGCGCGAGCGGCCGGATCGTAGCCGACGGCAGCAAGACGCGGGGTTTGCGGGACCTCTTCAACAGCTCGGGCGCGGATACGCCGTGGGTCTATCTCGACATCAACCGCGACAAGTGCATGACCGAAGGCGTGGCAGTGAACGACGTCTTCAGCACCTTACAGGTCTACCTCGGATCGTATTACGTAAACAATTTCAACGATTTCGGCCGTACCTGGCAGGTGAACGTCCAGGCCCTGCCGCAGTTCCGCGCCAAGATTGGCAACTTGCTCAATCTCCAGGTCCGCAACAACCAGGGACAGATGGTGCGCCTCAGGACGCTGATGGAGGTCCACAACACGAGCGGGCCGGTGGTCGTGATGCGCTACAATCTCTACTCGGCCGCGGCGATCACGGTCAGCCCGGCCGCGCACACGGGCTCCGCCCAGGCGGTCGCTGCGATGGAAAACGTCGCTGATCGCGACCTGCCGCGGATGATGCGCACCGAGTGGACCGGGCTGGCGTATTTGCAGAAGCAGGCCGGCAACACGGCGATGTGGTTCTTCGCCTTGGCGGTGGCCTTCGTCTTCCTCGTGCTGGCCGCGCAATACGAAAGCTGGAAGCTGCCGCTGGCGGTGATCCTCGTCGTGCCGATGTGCCTGCTGTGTTCGGTCGTCGGCGTGCAGTTGGCGGGCATCGAGGTGACGATCTTCACGCAAATCGGATTCATCGTGCTCGTGGGGCTGGCGAGCAAGAATGCGATCTTGATCGTCGAGTTCGCGAAGCAGCAACAGGAGGCCGGCGCGAGCCGCCTGGACGCGACCTTGACCGCGGTCCGCCTGCGGCTGCGGCCGATCTTGATGACCTCGATCGCCTTCATCCTGGGCGTGGTGCCGCTGGTGATCGCCAGCGGCGCCGGCGCGGAGATGCGGCGTTCGCTGGGCGTGGCCGTCTTCAGCGGCATGTTGGGCGTGACGCTCTTCGGCATTTTTCTGACGCCCGCTTTTTATTATGTGATTCAGTGGTTTGGGGGGAAGAAGGAAAAGTAGTAGGCACGCTCCGCGTGCCGTCTGCTTGGAGCTGGCGAGGTCAAACTGGCTCAAACGGCGCCTCGATCAACTGTGGCGGCATCGTTGCTGCCGTTCCCCGCAGCCAGAACGTCTCCCCCGCCGCAATTTGGATCGATCGTAATAACCTTAGCTCCGACGGATTGCGCTTCCTGTGGAAGCATTGCGGCCGGCCACACGTTGCCCGATGTGCCGACTTGAATCATGCAATCGCAGGCTTGAGTGGCCGCCAGGCCGTTCGACCACGCCGGCTCCGCCATTGCATCGCCGAACAGAACAAGCTTGGGAACGTGCAGGCCGCGAGGCCCGAGGCCGGCCATCGGGCGGACAGCCCAAAGCGTTCTGGGTAGGACAAACCATCCGCGCCGAGCACGATCGAGACGATCGGCCATGCCAATCAATTGCGGCCGTGACAGCAGTTGATGAAAACGACCGCGCCGCGTCACCTCGAAAAGCGATCCATGAACTTCATGGACGATCGTACTTCCGGCCTCCTGGTGGAGGTTGTCGATGTTCTGCGTTACGACCGTCACGCCGACGTGCCGCTCCATATCGGCGACCGCCCGGTGGGCCGCGTTGGGTTTGGCCTCGGCGATTGGGCGTATTAGCGCATGGATGAACTCGGCTACGCGACGGGGTTTATAGATCGCGGTACGCACCAGTCCCTTCCAAGTGGCGAAGTCGTTGACTGGAAAGTTTTGCCAAAAGCCATCATCATCACGAAACGTGGGGATGCCGCTTTCGGCCGATACGCCCGCACCGGTGAATACGACGACCTCGCGAGCGGAGCGGAGGAACGAGGCGGCACGCGACAGGGACGACTCTTCGTGACTCATCAACTTCGTCCGCAGGTGCTCATGTCACTCCTCTAAGATCCTTGCGTAGTAGTTTATCGAGCCCTTAGGGAAGAAGCAACTGAATCAAGGTTGCCGATGTTCATTGGAATCGTGCCGACACCTGCCGTCATTGTTCCCAATGCAGCCGCACGGCAAAAATGTTTACCGGGCCGCGGGCGGCGTTGAAGGCCGGATCGGCGACGAACTGGTAATCGAAGGCGAAGCGGCAGCCTTTGCCGATGGGAAAATCGTAGTAGGTTTCCACGACCTTTTCGCTGCTGTAGGTCAGATTGCCGTCGCCGTTGAGGATGCCGGTGCCGCCCGCCTTGAGGAATTGGATCTGCTCGGCCGACGCGCCACTGAGAACGCCGAAGAGACCGACGGTGTCGTCGGGCCGACACCACTGCCCGCCCTTGACGTTCGCCCCCAGCGACGCAGACCAATTGGCATCGCTGTAAGACCAAGCCGCTTCGTGGCCGTCGTTCCAGCCCACGCGTGAAAAGACGCCGACCTCCTTCGATAGCTCTTGTTCCCAGTTCAGCCCAAGTCCGTAGTGATTGCGGATGGCGAAGGCCGCGGCGGGGATGGTGATCTCGGCTCCTGGCGGCGTGTTCGGCGGCGGAGGATTCGCCAGCAAGAGCGGTGTGGCCACCGCGAAGCTGGCATAGTTCGCCTCGTCAAGCCACACCAGGCCGCGGACGGCCCCCGGATGGTCGTTGATCTTATAGCGCCGCTCCAACTCCGCCGCCATTCCCCAAAACTCCCAGAAGCTCCCTCCGCTGCCCTCGCTGGGCCATTTGAAAATCCGGTCGTCGGCCGTAAAGCCGTTGGGAACGCCCTGGATTTGGAAGAAGCCGTAGCGCAAGGCCCAGTCGAGCTGATTGAAATCGAACGCGATGCCCGTCGTGTATCCGACGCTGTCCGCCGGGTAGTCCCAAGAGAGGTTTGTACAGGCGGCCCAATTCAGAAACTGCGTGTGCGGGTCCTTGGCGTAGGTGTTGTTGTCGAAGACATCGGTGGACCCGAAGCGGCCGACGGTGACCGTCAGCCGCGAAACGTCTTGTTTGCCAGCCAGCGTCAGGGCGTCGTCCTTGACGTCCTCCTGTTCGCCGCCGAAGCCGAACGTCTGGCGGAGCATCAAATGCGCCAGCATGAAGTCAGGGATTTCAGAACCCGCTTTATACGCGTCGCCGCTGGGAAAGTCTTCGATGCCGAACGTCTGGCTCAAGCCGAAGCCTTCCCACATCAAGGCGTCGGCGTGCAATTCGGCGCCTTGCCACAGTCGTAGGCCGACAAACAGGTCCGCGGACAGCGTCTGTTGCCGCTCGCCCGCAGGGTTCAAGCTATTAGGACCGGAGTAGTCGGCGGCAAAGGGCGGGTCGCCCTGTGCTACGATCGTCGCTTGCGCGTGGAGATTGAAGCGCTGCTCCTTCATTTCTTTGTCGTCGGCACTGCTGACTGCCGGGGCATCGGACGGTCTTTCCGACGCATCATTGCCAGTGTCCGCGGGATCGAGACTACGGTCGGGACTGGCCATTGCCAATTGCGGGAAGGCAGCCGAAGTTTGCCTGGCCAGAAAAGGATCTGTCGGCTCTGTGGCGGCCGCATACCGCGCCGCCAGGACTCCAATGGCAAGCAAGATTGATAAGGACCTGCCGGTCTGTAGTCTTGGGATGACTCTATTGCGAAAAAACATAGTATTTCCCCGGCACGGCATCTAAGGAAGTAATTCGGATTCTCAGGATTACACGATTGATTCCAATTATGCGCGGCAGCGCGGCTTATCTGCGGGTAACGTTCCAGGCAAGCTGCGTAGACTTTTACGGCAGTTTTTCCCAGCCGAAAACGTGGTAGAATGTCGGCAATAAACTGAAGCCACCCCGATTTAAATCTTCCCACGGTCTCATCAAGTGCCATGTGCGCATTGGAAAGCGTTACGGTCGAGAACTACCTCAAGGCGATCTATCACCTTTCCGACGCGCCCGATAGCGCGGTGGCGACGGGCGAGTTGGCCCGCCTCTTGGCGCTTACGCCGGGCAGCGTCACGTTGATGCTCCAGCGGCTGGCTGAGTCGGGCTTGGTGAAGTATGCCGCGCATCAAGGCGTTCGACTGACGAAGAAGGGACAGTCGGCGGCCATCCGCGTCGTCCGTAATCACCGCCTCCTGGAGTCGTTTCTTGTCAGCACGCTCGGGATGCCCTGGGACGAAGTGCATGCCGAAGCGGAGGCACTGGAACACGCCGTATCCGACCGCCTGGCGGCCCGCATCGATGAGTATCTGGGCCACCCCGACCGCGACCCACATGGAGATCCGATTCCCGACAGCGACGGCAAGATGCGGACCCGCGAAGGGACCCCGCTTGCCGACTGTCCCGTGAATATCCGCTTCGAGTTGCTGCGCGTGCCAGACCGCTCGCCTGAGTTTCTCCGTTATCTTCGCGAGGGCGGCCTGATCGTAGGCGTGGCGGGGCAATTGACGGAAAACCAGCCTTCGGCGGGGATAGTCACCGTCCGGGTGGGGCAGCGTTCGATCAGCTTGAGCCGGGAAATGGCTGCGCGAATTCTCGTCCGGCCGTTGGCCGGCGGCGCGAAGTAGCCCACCCGATCTTTGCGCGGTCGCCCAATTCGCGCCGCGCACCCCTTGACGTGACTTGAATCCGCGTCTATTATTGCCTAAATACATTTTTTGGTGAGCCAAAATAAGTGATTGTGTTGGACAAAATATGATATTCCGATGGCGACACCGAACAGCGAGGGAAAGCCACGCCCCCGGCGGCTTCACGTTGGTCGAACTTCTGGTAGTCATCGCCATCATCGGCATCTTGATCGGCCTGCTTTTGCCGGCAGTCAACGCCGCTCGCGAGACGGCTGCGCGTGCCTCCAGCCTTAACAACCTAAAACAGATCGGACTGGCAACGCACAGCTATGAGAGTGCCCGCGGCGTCTTTCCGCCGGGTTACACTTCCACACCCTACGTGGCCGGTAAGCCGCCGCCCGCGGGAATGGACATGGGCAACACTCCCGAAGGGATTTGCACATACGACGCGCCTCCCGGTTGGGCATGGGGCGCGTACCTGCTGCCGTACATGGAATACGGTGGGCTCTATAGACAGCTTGACCTCAGCCGGTCATGCACCGATCCGGCCAACGCGGCCGGCGTCGCTACGTCTGTGAAAGAGTACCTTTGCCCTTGGGCGCCGAACAATTCGCCGACCATGCAAGTGAAGCAGTTGAATGCAATATCGGATCCCGTCGATCCGAGCAACTATCGCGTGATGGCCGTCTTCGGACGTTCACATTATGTCGCAAATGCCGGCCAATTGGACCCTTGGGGCAGGAGCCTCCCTGATTGGTCCACGTTGCCTGGCATCGGACCGTTTTTGCGGAACTCGCGCATGCGCGCCATTGACGTGAGCGACGGCTTGAGCCATACAGTGTTCGTCGGCGAGCACACCAACTATGCGGACAAGACGTGGGTCGGCGTCGTTCCCGGTTCGAACCAGATCAACGAAAATCCGGCCATGTATCCGGCCGGTGACGGCGGCTGGGATTCGGCGGGATGCACCGTCCTCTGCCACAGCGGCCCGGCCCCCGACGAGGGCCCCGTGCCCATCATCCACCCGCCAAGCTATCCGACGAACCACTGCGACCAGATGTACGGGCCATGGTCGGCCTGCGGCGGCAATGTGCTCTTCGGCGATGGGCATGTGGCGTTTATCCCGGCCACCATCGACCTCAATACGTGGTGGGCCCTATCGACCATGAAAGCAGGAGACCGTCCCGGTCCTATCGATGGCGACTAAGAATAAAGCCGTCACGGCGAGCGATCCGCGACGTTGGCGGTCACCCAAGCTGCTATGCGGGCTCGTGGCGTCGGTCGCGGCGCGTAGCGCGGTCCTGTGGCCGGGATGCCGCAAGTATCCGCCGGCGACTAGTCTCGAAGCGTACACGCTCATGGAGGCTCTATATACTGCCTGCAACACGAAAAACGCTGACTCGCTGAACAAAATCGAACGGTGGGTAGACCGCACGAAGAGAGATGGGAAGCTTAGCGACGGCGAATGCGATGCCTTCGCTCGGATCATCGCTATCGGCCGTAGTGGCCAGTGGCGCGAAGCGACACGGGAGGCGTTCCGCTTTTCGCAGGACCAGGTCGGTCGAGGGAGATTGTTTGGGAAGACTGAAAACCACGCCTACCCGCGCGCAGCGCGACGGCGCCACGGTAGAAGCGGAGCGGGAACTGAAAGCATGCCTTCGTCTTGCTTTTCCGCACTAAAATGGATATTTTGTAATACCAAATAGTCCCTGTCGACATAGGCGGAACGCGACATGCACAAATCCAACGACTGCGGTCCAACGCTGCCGACGCCTTCGCCCTCCAATGTCGCGGAAATCCCCTCCTCGCCTGCCTCCCGCTCGTTGGAAAACGTACATAGCTCGATCAAAGTGCCAGAGCACGGGGCCGGGTTCTGGCGGCAGTGGCGGGCGTTCTCGGGGCCGGCGATCCTCGTCAGCGTCGGCTACATGGACCCGGGCAATTGGGGCACCGATTTGCAAGGCGGCGCGCAGTTCAAGTACGGCCTCTTGTGGGTCGTCGGGATGGCCAGCCTGATGGCCATCTTCATGCAGGTCATCGCCGCGCGGGTGGGCGTCGTCACGGGCAAGGACCTCGCGCAATGTTGCCGCGACTGGGCTCCACGCTGGACACGCTGGCCCAATTGGCTAATGTGCGAAGTGGCGATCGGCGCCTGCGACCTGGCGGAAGTGCTGGGCAGCGCCGTGGCGCTGAACCTTCTGTTCCATATTCCGCTTTTGTGGGCCGTGCTCATTACTGGATTCGACGTGCTGCTGCTCTTGGGCCTGCAGCGGTTCGGGATGCGGACCATCGAGGCCATCGTGCTCGTGCTGGTGGCAACCATATCGGCCTGTTACTTCATTGAGATTTTCGTCTTGCCGCACGTGCGGCCGAACTTCGTTGAGATGGGCCGCGCGCTGGCCTCGCCGCTGCCGACATTCCGTAACAAAGAAATGATCTACGTCGCCATCGGCATCATTGGGGCCACCGTCATGCCGCATAACCTTTATTTGCACTCGGCCCTCGTGCAGACGCGCAAGCTGGCCAAGGACGACAATTCGATCCGCCGTGCGATCCAGTTCAACACGCTCGATTCGACCTTGGCCTTGACCATCGCGTTTTTCGTCAACGCGGCGATCATGGTGCTCGCGGCGATGGTGTTTTACGCCCCGCTGCATACGCCCCAGGCCCTTGCCGATGGTTACACGGTCGTGGCGGGAACCAAGATCAGCCCGGATAGCGATTGGATTCGCGTCGCGTATATTACCTTGGCGCCGCTGCTGGGCACGGTCGCCGCCAGCATCTTGTTCGCCGTCGCCCTCTTGGCCAGCGGACAATCGTCGACGATCACCGGCACGCTGGCCGGGCAGGTGGTGATGGAAGGCTTCATGCACTGGCGGATCGCGCCCTGGGTCCGCCGCCTTATCACTCGAATGCTGGCCATCTTGCCGGCAATCTTGATCATCGGCGCACGCGGCGACAGCAGCGTGACCGACCTGCTCACGCTCAGCCAGGTCGTGCTCGCCCTGCAGCTTCCGCTGGCCATGTTTCCCCTCTTGTCTTTTGCGTCGTCGCAGAAAAGAATGGGCCGTTGGAAACTGGGCTGGTTCTTACTGATCGCGGGTTGGACCTGCGCGGTGCTGATTACCGTGATGGACGTCTACGGCCTGCCGGATTCGCTCAAGCAGGCTTGGACGGTAATTGTCGGAGGATAGACTGTAGGATGGACCTCCGGGTCCGTCCGTGTTATTGGCTGACGGACCCGGAGGTCCATCTTACCTAACGATAAACTCCCATGTACCACACCATACTTGTAACCCTGGACACCACGCCCACCGATCGCGCGATCATTGAGCACATCAAGAAGCTAGCCTCATGCCTGGGCAGCCGCGTGGTGCTCTTGCACGTGGCCGCAGGCGCGGCGGCCAAGTGGCTCGGCGCGGAGGCCGGCGGCGAGGAAGTGGAAAAGAGCCAGGTATATCTCAACGGCGTTAAAGCCGAGTTCGAAGCCGCCAACGTGCAAGCCACAACGGAGCTTGCCTACGGCGAGCCGGCCACGGAAATCGTCAAGTGGGTTGCGGCCAACGGTTGCGACCTCGTGGCGATGAGCACGCATGGCCACCGCTGGCTAGGCGACCTCGTCTACGGCACCACCGCTAGCGACGTGCAGCACCGGCTCAGCGTGCCGGTGTTATTGCTCAGGGCGAAGTAGACGGCGCGGCCGCGCTCATGGGATGCGAACCGTGAGGCCCATGCCGAAGAAGTAGTCATCTGCCGCCTCGCTCAAGCCCAGTCCCGCGCGTATGTCCCATTGAACATTGTTGTTGAACAAATAAGAGCATCCGCAATCAAAATAATACTGCGGCAACTCGGTCTCCGCCCCGTGGGGAAAGAACCCGTAGCACTCCGTGAACGCGTGCAGCTTTTTCGTCAACTGGTAGCCGATTGAGCAGGATTCGCTTAACTGAGTATACGGCCGGTTGGACTGACCGTCCACGGCCGAACCGATGATCGTGCTGGCGTCGATCGACAAGAAATCGTTTACTTCCCAACCGTAGACCCAATTCACGTCTGGCAGCACCTGCCCGGCGGTGAATGCCCGGCTGCCAGAAGGCACGGTTCCTTCGATGAGTATGCCCATTTCGGGCAGCCATTTCTCTTGCGGCGTCAGGGCAATTTTGCAGCCGAGGTAGGTGTCGGCCATGCCGGAATTCCAGCCGGTAATGTCTCTTTGAGCGAGGAAGTTCGGTTCGAGGCGAAGCTCGAACCACTCGGCGAAGGCGCCGTAGCGAAACAGCGATTCCGGAAAGGAGTGCGAACTTAATTGCGCGTCACCATGTCCGCTGACGGTGTAGGTATAGCCGCTTTCGATCTGCAGCACGCCGCGGCCCACGGTAACGGACGATTGCGTAAAGTCGGGACGGTCCGCGACGAGCGGCTTGTCGAGCTCTGGACCGCCGGATAAGCTTGTGCCGTAGCTCCATTGCAATAGCGTTTTTCGCGGCTCGCCTGTCGGTGGGCCATAGTTGTGGTGCTCATCATCGCCGCCCTGGTTATTCTCCGCCGCACTGAAACTCGGCGTTAACGCTTCTTGTGCCGAGGCATTTTTTTGCAATGCTGTACATGCCAGGAGAATGGTGATCGACGCGATCAACCATCGCGCCGGCACCTTCTGCTTGGCGTTTTTCGGTCTAGATGACGGCATAATCATCAGATCGGCCACAAACCTAATTCGCGTACACGAAAAGGATTGCTTTCTCGGCACCGGCACTTGCGCAGACACGTCGCGGCGGGCATCGTAGCGCGCTAGCCCCCCGCTTGCTCGGCTGCAATTACCTTCGCAAGCCGCCGGGCGTGGCGTTCGGCGCCGCTATATCGGGCGGCGAGAAAGGCCCCGACAAGCTCCCAGGCCAAGGCGAAACCGATGACCCGGGCACCCAGGCAGATGACGTTCATGTCGTCGTCTTCGACTCCCTGCCGGGCGGAAAATGGGTCCATGATCAGCGCAGCCCTGGCGCCGCGGACCTTGTTGGCCGCCACAGTCGCGCCGACTCCGCTGCCGCAGACGGCGATGCCGCGCTTGACTTGGCCGCTTGCGACGGCCTTCGCCAAGGGGAGGACGTAATCCGGATAATCGTCACCGCCGATAAACTCATTTGCGCCAAGATCGACGACATCGTGACCGGCCTTCCGCAGGGCGTCGGCCAAAGGTTGCTTGAGGGAGAATCCGGCATGGTCGGCGGCTATCGCGATACGCATGGCGAGTCACTCTTTTCGGCTCGAGGAAACAATAGAAGGGAAGCTATTATACCGCGCCCGTTCGCGGGTCGCACCGTAAGCGATGTTTATACGTCCATGTCAATTGAAACGCCGCTCACTGTTCGCGCATGCGCATTTTGTGCTTGTGCGTCCGAATAAGTGCGCCTGCAAACAATTGAGGGTTTCGAGTTCGACCGTAAACCCCAGCTTGCAATGATTTGACAACACTAGCGCTACAAATTGATTGACTGAATTCCCCGAAAAAGCTACCATGATTTTGTTCGCGAAGCTTTTCCCCGTGCCCCAAGTAGCAGGCAGCGCATGCAATCGAAAACTGGCGCGTCCCGCAAGTGTGGATGCGCTTTCTCGGTTGCCTTCTGAAATCCGGCGTATCGACGAACTGGCGTTTACGGGCGGAAGCGTCAGACGCCAATCCGGCACAATTATTTTATAGATACCGGAACTGCCTCGGCTTCAGTTGTTCCGATTGCGGCGACAGGTGTGTTTTTTCAAGATCGTTCCCGAAAGATAATCCAATGCGTTACTCCTTGCCTTTGTTAAGTGTCCTAGCGGTCGGGGCCGCCAGCGGAGGCGTATACGGTGCGCCCGTTAACACAATCACACCCGACTTTTACGTCCCGCAGATTTATTCAAACTGGTGTGCGGCGGCGTCGGTCGAGATGATCATCGACTCACCTACGATAGCCAACAGCGCCGCTAATCCGATCGTCAAGAGCATGTTGCAGGCGCCGGAGTACTATCCCCTGCCCATGAACGCCGCGCCACCCCATCCCGTGCTCGGCGTCAGTTTTGGCGTCGGATACGTGCAGCAGAGCCCGCAGTCGTTCATTTACGGTTTGAATCACGGTGCGAACACCGTCAATGGCCTGAGCTATAGCAACGTCAACGTTCCATTCGGCTCCGGCTCCGACAGCAACGGTGTCGTCACCGCGCTGAACCTGCTGGACAACCCGAACGTCAACGCGGGGACCGGAACGGCCTTCGGCAACGACGTATTCGTGGGCTATAATCTCCCCTCACCGGTCAACGGTGCGCCGAACATGACGAGCGCTACGGATGCCAGCCGAACGATTGCCGACGCCCTGAAACTCTGGAATGTTCCCGCTCAAATCGCTGTCGGAAGCGGCGCGCATTCGATCTGCGTCTATGGCGTGCAAACGACTCCAGCGGCTCCGGCGCCGGGACAGAATTACACCATCAATGGATTTTTCGTCCACGACCCGTGGACCGGCTTTGCCCAGGCGCGGGCCAATGTCGGCGACTTTACCCCAGCGGCGCTCGGCGGCTGGGGGCTCGGCTACAACGCTTATCTGCGCTACGGCTACTACACAACGGCCGCAGGGGGACAGACAATTACACTGCCCGACGGCACCGTCGTGAACCATGCCCGGCTTTATTCCTGGTTCCGTAACTTCAATTCCTGCCCCGGGCAGCCGCAGACGGGAGTCGGCACGATCAATCCCAGCGGCGCCGATTTCAGCGTCAGCGGCTACAAGTTCACTGTCGACCCGCAGGGTCCTGAATCGCTCGATACGGGCGACCCGTTTAACGACGGCTCACTTCCCGCCCCACCGCCACTGATTTCGCCAGTTACAAGTTCCTCCGGAGCGCTGGCCTATGCACAGAGCGACCTATCGACCGATAGCGCGTTGGCGGCCGACTTGACTCTAAACGGATCGGGCAGCCTTGGGCTGGACCAAGCTGATGCCATGGTATTGACCGGCAGCAATGAGACCGGTGATTGGCTCGTGCCTTATGACGGCAGCGGCGGCGTCAACGACGTCATTGGGGCGGTCTTGATTGATCCCTTGACTGGTCTGATCGACGAAGCGACCTGGCTCGATCCAAGCGAAAATCTGCCCAACGGAATCACGCTATCCCAGCTCGATGATATGTTTAACGACCAGTCCATTGGCCTTACGCCGAACAATAACCCGACGCCCGAGCCGGGAACGATGGCACTGCTGGCGGCGGGCGGGCTGATCGCCGCGGGACGATGGATTGTGCGACGGCGGCACGTGCTAAACAAATTGCAAACCCGCTCGGCAGATTAGCAATCTGCCCCACGTCCGGCCAACCGATCACTCCACCGTAACGCTCTTCGCCAGGTTCCGCGGCTTGTCGACGTCGCAGCCGCGGGCCACGGCGATGTAATACGCCAAAAGTTGCAGCGGGATCACCGTTACGATCGGCTGCAAGAACTCCTCAACCGCGGGCACTTCGATCACTTCGTCGGCCAGGCGGTCCACTTCGCGGTCGCCTTCGCAGACCACAGCGATCACCGGGCCGCCGCGGGCCTTAATCTCCTCGACGTTTGACATCACCTTGTCATAGGTCTGTCCGTGCGGCATGAGGAACACACTAGGCGTGTTGTGGTCCACCAGTGCGATCGGGCCGTGCTTCATCTCCGCCGCCGGATAGCCTTCGGCGTGAATGTAGCTGATCTCCTTCAGCTTCAGCGCGCCCTCCAGCGCCGTGGGGAAATTGAACTGCCGCCCCAGGTAGAGGAAATTGGTGCATTCCGCGTACTTATCCGCGATCTCCTTCACCTTCTCATGACATTGCAGTGCCTTGCGGACCTTGTCCGGCAGCGCCTGCAGTTCGTCGATGATCCGCGCCCCGGCCGAGAAGCTCAAGTGCCGCAGCCGGCCGAAGTAAAGCGCCAGCATCGCCAGCACCGTACACTGCGAAGTGAATGCCTTCGTCGAAGCCACGCCGATTTCCGGTCCGGCGCGAAGATAGACGCCACCGTCGGACTCTTTCGCGATCGTGCTGCCAACGACGTTGCAAATGCCGAGCACCGGATAGCCTTTCCGCTGCATCTCGCGCAAGGCGGCCAGCGTGTCGGCCGTCTCGCCGCTTTGGGTGATGGCGTAGACGAGCGTGTGGTCGTCCAGCGGCGGGTTCTTGTATCGCAACTCGCTGGCGTACTCGACTTCCACCGGCAGCCGCGCCAGGCCCTCGATCTGGTACTCGCCCACCATAGCCGCGTGCCAGCTCGTGCCGCAGGCGGTCAACACGAACCGCCGCATCGAGCGAAGCTGCTGCGGCGTAAGATTCAAGCCGCCGAACTTGGCCGTCGCCGCGTCGAAATCAAGCCGCCCGCGGAGGGCGTTCTCGATCGACTCGGGCTGCTCGAAGATTTCCTTGAGCATGTAGTGATCGTAGCCGCCCGTATCGATGTCGCCCGCTTCGAGCTCCAAGGTCTCGATCTGCGGATCGACGTGGCCGGAGTCGCGGTGATATATCCGCATCCGATCGGCGGTGAGCACGGCCAATTCGTGGTCGGCGAGATAGACGATCTTGTCGGTGTAGCCAGCCAAGGGCGAGGCGTCGCTGGCGACGAAATGCTCGTCGCTGCCGACACCCAGCACGAGCGGGCTGCCCGACCGAGCAACGATCAGCACGCCCGGCCAATCGCGGAAGATAATCGCCAGGCCGTAAGTCCCTTGCAATTGGCCGAGCGCCTCGCGGACCGCGTCGACCAGCGGCCGATATTCGGCAGCGGCCATGTCCTCGACATCCGGCTGCTGTTTCAGGCAGCTTGCCACGAGATGGGCGATGACCTCGGTGTCGGTCGCGGAATGGAACTTATAGCCCTCCTCGATGAGCCGCCTCTTGAGCCCGCGAAAATTCTCGATCACGCCGTTATGAACGATGGCCACCTCGCCATCCCCGCCGAGATGGGGATGGGCGTTGACGTCGCTCGGCGCGCCGTGAGTGGCCCAGCGCGTATGGCCGATGCCCGTCCGCCCGACGGTGGCCGCCATGCCGAGCCGGGCTTCGAGGCGATCAATCCGCCCGGCCGACTTGACGACCGTCAGATGCCGCTCGGACGTGAGCAGGGCAACGCCGGAACTATCGTAGCCGCGATACTCCAGCCGGCGCAGCCCGGTAATGAGGTAGTCGATGGCCTCGTTCGATCCGACATATCCGACAATTCCGCACATGGGCAAATTGCTTCCTTTCTTGTGCCGCTCCGCAAACTCCCGCGAAATCAGGCAATACAGTTTAGCATACGGAGAAACACGAGGCAGGTCAAAATGACAACTGCCTTGCTAATGTTTGGTTCCCGTATTAACCTGCGATGCGAATTGCTGGAGGGGCTAGTTTCAGGTCTCGCCGTCCCACGCTCCGCCCGGCAACGCAGGCATGACGAAAATCTTTCCGTCGCCCATGCGGCCGGTACGGGCAACATCGACGATCACCCGCACAACCTCCTCGACGCGGATGTCCTCCACCCAAAGCGCGATTTCCACCTTAGGCAGGAAGGCCAGCGAATACTCGCTGCCGCGGTACTCGTCGAGATAGCTTTTCTGCCGGCCGTAGCCCTTCACTTCGCAGACTTCGCACGCCTCCAGCGGCGCGTGCTTCAGGGCATCGAGCACTTTCTCGACCAGATACGGTTTGACAATGGCAATGACTTGTTTCATGGTCCGTGGAGGCCTCGCCGCAATCAGCTTTCGACCTATTTGAAACAGTATAACTTGCCGGAATCGCTGCCGATCACCAATCGGCCGGCTGCAACGGCGGGCGAGGCGTAGATCTTGCCGCCGGCGTCGAACCGCCAGACCTCCTTGCCCGTGCGCCGATCGAGCGCGTAGACCCGCCCATCTTCCGAGCCGAAGAAGAGCCGCTCGCCGACGACGACGGGCGAGCTATCGACCATGCCGCGGGTGGCGAACTCCCACAGCGGCTTGCCGGTGCGCGGGTCCAAGGCGTAGAGCTTCTTGTCCCGCGCGCCGATGTAAATGCCTTCTTCCGTCACGGCCGCCGAGGCACGGAAGGCTTCCTCGATGCGCCATCGCCAAGCCACCTCGTTCTTGGCGAGATCGATCGCCATAAACTGGCTGTCTTCCGTGCCGACATAAGCTCGGTCCTTGCCGAGCGCTGCCGCGCAGCCGGTCGGGGCGTCGATCGAAACCTTCGCGAGCATGGTGCCCTTGTCGAGGTCCATCGTGTAGAGTTCGCCGCTACAGCCGGCGAAGTAGCCGCGATTGCCTGACACGGTTGCCGGACAGCGGACGTAGTCCTCCATGTCGAATTTCCAGACCAGCCGACCCGTGGCGGCATCCAGACAATAGGCGGCGGAGTCATCGGAGCCGAAGAGCACGCGATCGCGATAGAAGTTGGCCGGGGAATGGATTTCATCCTCTGCCGCGAAGGTCCAAAGTTGTTTGCCGGTCGACGCGTTGACGCAATGGAAAATGCCATTCATATCGCCAATGTAGACCCGGCCGTCGCGAACCGCCGGCGGCGTCCCGAACTTCGCCTTGCTCTGGTACTCCCAGTTCTTGCTGCCCGACGAAAGGTCGAGCGAGTAAAGCACGCCGGTAGTCGATGCGACGAGGACGTTGCCGCCGGCGATGATCGCGCCGGTTTGGAATGCGTGTTTTTCGGCGCTGAAGGTCCAGGCGACCTGAAGCTTGTCGGGCAGCGTTCCGCCGGCGACGCCGTTGCCGCCGGGCGTGCCGCGCATGACCGGCCAGGCGTCGGGCGGCGAGGCGTCCGGTGCGGCGGCGGAGGCCCGCGCCGCGAGAGAAAGGACCAAGACGAAACTGGATAGGTAACCGCTCACTTTCCGCTCGCGTCAAAGCACGCGCCCTCGCTGATGCTGCGGACAAAAATCCGGCCGTCGGAGAACGCGGGCGTGGACCAGCACTTGTCGGTGAAGGCCCTGGTGCGGGCGACTTCCTTGTACGCTTCCGGCGTGGCTTCGACGGTCACCAAATTGCCGTCTTCCGCCAGGGCTACAAGCCGGTCGCCGACGAGAATCACGTTGCCTTGGCCGAAACCAGGATGCTTCCACATTACTTTGCCAGTGGCCAACTCGACGCACTTCATCGGCCCCTTCTTGAACTGCTTGAAACCGAACATGCCGTAAAGGTAGCCGTCCTTGCAAACCGGCGTGCTCCAGTGGTTCACGACCGGTTCATCGCCTGGACTGAACCAGAGCTTCGTTGCCGTGAAGCCGTCGCCTTGCTTTTCGATGCGGCAGGCTGCGCTGCCGACTTCGTAGCCGGCGGAGAGATAGACGATGTCGCCGGATACGACGGGCGAAATGGCGGTCGAAACATTGAAGCGAAAGGGAAACTTCCAAAGCTCATGACCGGTGGTCGCGTCGACGGAGACGAGTCCGCTCTGCATGAAGAATATCACCTGCCGTACGCCAAGGATCGTGGCGACGACGGGTGTGGAATGGGTGATCTTCTCATCGCCCGACTTCCAAATGACCTTGCCGGTTTCTTTGTCGAGGCCGAGCATCGACTCGCCCTTTCCTCCGCCGCCGACAAAGACGAGGTTTCCATCGACAGCCACGGAGGCAGCGCTTTTCCAGTCGATGTTGCGGCCGTGGTTTTCGCGCATCAGGTCGTGCTTCCAGAGCTGCTTGCCGTCGGCCGCATCAAGGCAATGGACGACGAGATCAGGCGTGAGCAGATAGACCTTGCCGTCGTTCACGGAGGGAGTGGACCGAGGTCCGTCGCCTCCGCCAGCCGTGTCGCCGCCGCCCTGGTATTCGCCGCGACGGAGATCGGCGAACCAGACTTCCTTGCCCGTCTTCGCGTCGAGCGCAAGGCAAATCTCCCGCGCCTTCCCGTCGATATCTCGGATGACCTGCGTGAATGCCTTGCCGCTGGCGATCACAAAGGAGCTGAAGCCCGTATTGGTCGGCGTCCGCCAGAGGGCCTTGGGGACTGCGCCATTCGCTGGGACTTCGATCTTTTCGGTCGATATTCCATCCTGTGCCGGTCCGCGGTAGATGGGCCAATCGGCGCCGCGACCCGAGGTATCATGCTGGGCAAGCACCGCGGCAAGAACTGTTGCAAAAAAGCGAACCAATTTCATCACGTTGTACTCCAAATTTGAATTTAGCCGGCAACCAGATTACGGTCTTTTTCCATGACGACTACATTACCATGTTCGTTGAATTCGACCCGCGACATGAAAGCTTTCATGAGCATCACGCCCCGACCGCACGGAACGTGTAGCTGATCGCCCTCGGTAGGGTCGGGCAAGGCGGCCGGATCGAAGCCGCCGCCTTCATCGCCGATCTCGATGCGGATCCGATCGCCCGAAAGCCGGCAGACGACATGCACGTTCTTTGCCACGTCGGACTCGTTGCCGTGACAGATTGCATTTACCAAGGCTTCCTCGGTCGCAAGATGGACGGCGAAAATGTCGCGCTGCTGCCAATGCTGGGCCTCAAGTTGAGCCAGCATCTCGTCCAACACCTGCCGGGCCGCCTTGGTATCGCTGGCAATCACCCGATCGTAAAGCCAAACCCAGCGGTCGGTCATTGCAACTTAAAATGCGGCTAGCGCGTCGGCTTCATCTTCTTTAATGTCGAAGAAGCGATTCAACCGCGTAATGGCGAAGACTTCGTAGATGTTCGGTCCGATGTTGGAAAGCTTCAGTACGCCGCCTTGAGCCTTGACCTTGCGATCCAAAGTAATCAGTTTGCCGAGCGCCGCGCTGCCGAGAAACTCGACGGCCGAAAAGTTCAAGAGCAGCTTCCCGCGTTTGTCGCTTTCCACCAAGTTGAACATCTCGGTGCCAAGCTCTTGAATATCGATGTCTTCGGTGATCCGGCGATTGCGAAACCGCACCACGGTCACTTCGCCAACCTCCGCCACCTCCAGGCGCTGATATGCGGGCATCAGAATTCTCCGAACCAGGAAATCGCCGTAAAAACGTTCCTATATCCTAACGAGCGGGTGGAGGGGGGTCAAGCACGGCGAAATTGAGGAGAGACGGCGAACCTGTAGCGTGGTGTTGAGCGCCGTGAAGACCCACCATTGGCGCCAATTTTCGGTGGGTCTCGTCAGACTCAACCTCACCCTACGATTGTCGCTATCCGCCGCCACCTTTAGGCATCGCCAAACTATGCAGCACAAGAACGCTACCTAGTGAAAGAAGCAGCCAGCCTATCCATTCGGGGGGATGGAAGACGCGGTTGACTGCCGCAGTTGTCAGAGGCGAAAGCACCGGGCTCTGGGCACTTACGCTAATGAGTGGATGGTCCGATTTCTCGACCATGAGCTTGGCAAACTGCTCTTTGAGCTCCACGGACTCAACCGCGCGGAACTGAATGCCGAGAAACAGCAGGACCAGCCCTGCCATGAAGTATTGGTTGCGCGAGATCTCCATGATCCCACCTTCCAGGTGGTAGCCGAGTTGAGCAGACGGACCTTTTGGCGATATGATAATCTACCACGCATCTCATCAATCGGCGGCGATTTTGAAACCGAAGTCGATCTAATTCTCAATCCTTGAGTTGCATCGTATCGGGAAGTCGGAAAGTAGGGGATCATCGACGACTTAACGCTAGCGCGGACGTTCATCCGCATGTGCCGCCGTAACTTGTGGCGGAGCAAAACCGCCGATTCATCCGGCAGCCGGATGTCGGGCGGCCAGTTGCTGGCCGGCGCGATGGCTCTGCGGCGACACTTGCGGCGCGAGGTGCTCGCGGGCGATGAAGAGCACGTCGGCATCCTTCTGCCGCCGTCGGTGGGCGGAGTGCTGGCCAACGCCGCACTGACGCTCGATCGCCGCGTGGTCGTCAACTTGAACTACACAGTCACCTCCGAAGTTCTGAACGCGTGCATCGCCCAGTGCAAGATCCGCCATGTGCTGACCAGCCGGCGGATGCTGGAGCGAACTCCGCTGAAGCTCGCAACCGAATTGGTTTTCATCGAGGACATGCAACAGCGCATCAGTTGGACGGATAAACTTGCGGCAGCGGCCGCCTGGATCTTGCCGGCCGCACTTTTGGAGCGATGGCTGCGCCTGCCGGCAGTGCGCCTCGACGATGTGGCCGCGGTGATGTTCACCTCGGGTTCAACTGGAGTGCCTAAGGGTGTCATGCTGACGCACGGCAACATCGGCTCAAACTTGAAGGCGGTCGAAAAGCTAATTCATTTTACGCGGAGCGATGTGCTGCTGGGCGTACTGCCTCTGTTCCACTCCTTCGGCTATACGGCCACGCTCTGGACAGTATTGGCATTCGATCCGCTGGGCGTCTATCACTATTCACCGCTGGAGTCGCGGCAGATCGGCGTGCTTTGTCGCAAGCATGGCGGCACGATCTTGATCGCCGCGCCCACTTTCCTACGGGCTTATCTCCGCCGATGCGAGCCAGACGATCTTCGCTCGCTGGAAGTCGTGTTCGCCGGGGCCGAAAAGCTTCCACCGGAGCTGGCCGCCGCCTTCGAGGAGCGGTTTGGCGTTTTGCCGGTCGAAGGCTACGGCACAACGGAGCTCTCGCCCGTCGTTTCCGGCAACCAGCCGCCGCTGCGCGACCCGTCGCCAGACCGCAGCGGCAATCGCATTGGCACGATCGGCCGGCCGCTGGAAGGCGTCGAGGTGAAGGTGATCGACCTCGATTCGGGCGAAGACCTTCCTCGCGGTTGCCAAGGCATGTTGCTCGTCCGCGGACCGAACGTGATGAAAGGCTATCTGAATAGGCCCGATCTCACGGCCGAAGTGATGCGCGGCGATTGGTACATCACGGGCGACGTGGCCGCGATCGACGCCGACGGCTTCATCACGATTACGGGCCGAACGAGCCGCTTCTCGAAAATCGGCGGCGAGATGGTGCCTCACGTTGGAGTGGAAGCGGCCGTGCGCAAAGCGATTGGCGACGACAATCACGAAACTCAACTGGCGGTCACCGCGGTATACGACGACCGCCGCGGCGAACGGATCGTGGTGCTGCACACCGGCCTCTCGCTGCCGCCGTCGGACATCTGCCATGCGATGTTGTCGGGAGGTCTGCCGCCGCTTTGGGTCCCCTCGCCCGACAGTTTTCGCCAGGTGGCCGAGATTCCGTTGCTGGGCACGGGGAAGCTCGATCTAATGCGACTGAAGGAATTGGCGGAGCAGGAGTTTCAGAAGCCGATCCAATGAAAACCACGAAATACTCGAAACACACGAAATGTTTTGAAGCCACGGATTGAACACTGATGGAACACGGAAACAATCTGTGTTTAATCCGTGTTCAATCCGTGGCTCGTCTGCTTCCTTTCGTGTACTTCGTGTGTTTCGTGGTTTCCAAAGAGCTATTCGTCGTCCGCCAGCCTTATCTCCCGCACATACGGATCGCACGGTCTGCAATTCAGCACGTGCATGTGCGCCGCTTCCAGGTCCCACTTCTCGGCCCAATGCAGGTAGGCCACCGCCAAGGTCGGCGAGCGGTTGATGCCCGCATTGCAATGGAGATAGACCACGTGTCCGGCACGAATGAGGTCATCGAGAATTCGGACGCCCGCGCGGAGTTTCCGCCGCATGTCGCTGGGCGAGAAGTCCTCTATCGGAAAGCGGCGGATCACGATGCCATGCCGCCGATACGCATCCTCCATCGCCGCCCAATCGATTTCTCGATTGCGAATATCCTCGTCGGTCTGCAGATTGAGCACCGCCGTGATGCCTTCGGCCTTAAGCTGCAAGATGTCGCCCTCGGTCATCGGGCAAGAGCCGACGAGCAGCCGATTGTCGAGGATCGGAGAAAGGTGCATGGGCTCTACGCCTGCTTTTCCGCGATCAGCGCATCAAGCTCCTGCTTCAATCGCGGTAGGATTTCGTCGTAGCTGAACGAGCCGAGCGTTGCCTCGCCGCGCTTGAGATTCACGAACTTCGGCCCGCACCAGAGGCCCAGGTCGGTCATGTCGGTTTCGCCTGGCCCGTTCACTCGGCAGCCCATTACGGCAATCGAGATCGCGTGGTCGGCCGCGTAGCGCGTCGCCTCGCGGACCTTCACCGCCAAATCGACGAACGCCGAGTTCTCCACGCGCGAACAGCTTGGGCAGGAGATAATGTTCAGCCCGGCGTCGCCCTCGGCGGTCATGCCGACGAAGCGGCCGGCGGCGATGTCGTTGAGGATCTTTCGGCCGGCGGCGATTTCCTGCTGCTTGTCGAAGGCGGGCACGGTGAGCGAAACGCGGATCGTATCGCCGATGCCGGCCGCGATAAGTTGCTCGAAGGCCTGCTGTGTCTTCAGCACGCCCTCGGGCGGCATTCCCGCCTCGGTCACGCCCAGGTGGAGCGGCACTTCAGGCCGCTGGGCGGCGAACTTTTGATTGGCCTCGACCACGGCCGCCGGATCGGAGTTCTTCAATGAAACCACGTAGCGCGTGAAGCCGAGCTTGTCCAGCAACTCGCAATGCTCCAGCGCGCTATCGATCATGGGATTGATACGGTCTTCCTTGGGATACTTCTCTCGCTTGGCCGGATCGAGCGAGCCGCAATTCACGCCCACGCGCATCGCGCAGTCGTTCGCGCCGGCCGTGTCGACAAGGAACTTGACCTTGTCCTGCCACGGCTTGAATCGCTCGTGATGATAGAGGTGGCCCGGGTTGTAGCGAATCTTGTCGACCGATGGCGCAATGTCGGCGGCCAGGCGGTAGTTCTCCTGCAGATCGCAGGAGAGATTGGCCCCGGTCCGCTTGCGGATTTCGGCCAGGGCGGCGGCGTCGGTCTTGGTATCGACCGCCACGCGGATCACGTCGGCCCCGGCTTCGACCAGGTGCTCGATCTGAGCAACGGTCGTTGCGACATCGGCGGTCTTCGTCGCGCACATGCTTTGCACGGCGATCGGGTGGCCGGCACCGACAGTTACGGAGCCGATCTTAACGGAGCGGGTGGGATTTCGGGCGGCTTGAGACATAGGTAGTTCGCTGAATTGCTGGCTGCGAAATGGCATCAGTTCTCCATTTTACGCGAATCGCTGGCGATTGGGATATGACTTTGCGAGCTTTGCGCCTTTGCGTGAAGCTCCATCCCGCAAAGTTTCACGCAAAGGCGCTAACCTCGCGAAGAATAGGGCGACTTTCATAGCGATTAATTCAAATTGGAGAAAAAATGCTGACTTTGCCGATAAAGCAGACATTAATGAGTGTCGGTGCAATTTTTGCCGTCCAATCGCGGTGCGACGAGCGGCAATTGCACGGTATTTCAAAATCGCAAGTGCATGTTACATAACATGTTACGATATATCGCACTGTTTGGTTGCCTGCTCACAGCCGGCTGCGCCGCGCTGCCAGAACGGGTGCATCAACCGACATTGCACAACCCATTCCCACAGGTTTCACGGGTCGGCATCGCCACTTTCTTTAATCAGAGCACCGAGAAGACGCTCGATGGTCGCAAGGTGGCTGAGGCCTATGCGGCGGAACTGGCCGAGGTGCCCGGCTACACCGTGATTTCCACGTCGATTGTCGATACCGCCGCACAAGCTTACCAAATTGACTTCAGGCGTGAAGGAGACGCCCGCCGTCTGGCTCAAATCCTGGATGTCGATGCAATCGTAGTCGGCACGGTCACTGAATACGCGCCCTACTACCCGCCGCGATTGACGCTCACCGTGGCCTGGTTCGCTGCCAATCCGACCTTCCATTCGATCCCGGCGGGCTACGGCCTGCCGTGGGGAACGGCGGCCGAGAAAGACATCCCCGGCCCGCTCGCCTTCCAGGCGGAGCTCGCGCTGGCGAAAGAACAACTTAAAACACAAACTCCGCAATATCAGAAAATGCAGACCAATCCGCCCGCCGATCCATCGGGCACTGTTCCGCCGTTGCCCACGCCGAGTGACGGGCAGTGGGGCGCCGCAGGCGGAGTGAACCTCTCGAAGGACGCGGGAAAGTCGCACAAGCAAGGCGTTCGCAGCGCATCGCACGAGGAAGAATCAGCACAGCCGGCAAATCCGCCCGCGTCGCCCGCGATCGGCGCCACCGCACATGCGGGCGGGCAATTTCCGCCCGACTGGCCCGACGCACACGGCTTCATTCCCTGTCCGCCGTCGGCCGATAGGCCGCACGGAATTCCCTGCGAAGAGCCGATCATGCAACAGACGAAAAGCTATCGTGGCAACGACGTTGAGTTCACCACGGCACTGGAAGACTACTACTATTCCCGCGACGATTCTCGGCTTGGCGGTTGGCAAAACTATCTGCGGCGGAGCGACGATTTTATTCGCTTCTGTTGCCGCATGAACATCTGGGAAATGCTCGGCGCGCGGGGCGGCGCGGGCGAAACGCGAGTAGTGTGGCGGTGGTCGACTGTCCGATAAGAAAACTAATGACTGCAACAAAGTACGTCAGGCTTTCCAGCCTGACCTTGATCGCTCAATCAGGCTGGAAAGCCTGACGTACGCAAAGCATGGAAAGCTGTGCCGTTGGTAACGACGGCTACTCAAGGGAGGATTGGAGCGGCGATGAATCAGGACATTAACGTTTTGGCTTTGGTCAAGGGCGACGAGCGCTACGTCTTTCTTTACGACGACGCCAATCGCGCCGAGACCTTGCGGACCTTGGGTCGATACGCTTCCAATCCCGAGTTGAGCTTCACCTGGTATGACGCGGCGGTGCTAAGCCAGAAGATCCGCCAGGAAAGCCGCCGCGTGCGGCCGAACACGCGCTTCGAAATGCCGCAGCACAGCGATTTGGAAGAGTAAGAACTCAATGTATCCGGCACACTCCGTGTGCCGAGTGAAAACGGCACACGGAGAGTGCCGGATACATTTATGCAAACCGCGATCGCTCGCTTCCTGCAATATCTGACCGTCGAGCGGAACGCCTCGGCCTACACGATCAAGAGCTATCGCGAGGACCTGACGGCGCTTGCCGAGTATCTCGCCGAGGCGGCCGGCGGCGCGTGCCCGAAGCCCCAAGCGATCACCGTGCTCGATCTTCGCGGCTACGTAGCGGCCCTGCACGAAGCCGGCTACGCTAAAAGCTCGATCGCGCGGCGGCTGGCATCACTGCGGAGCTTCTTCAAGTTCGGGCAGCGCGAAGGCTGGACGAAGACCAATCCCGCCAAGCCGCTGCGAAACCCGCGCAAGGGCCGCTCGCTGCCGCACTTCCTCTCCGCCGACGAGATCGGCCGCTTGCTCGCCGCGCCGCCGGCCAACACATCAATGGGCCTCCGCGACCGCGCGATTCTGGAAACGATGTATTCCGCCGGACTGCGCGTGAGCGAGGCCGTGGGGCTGAACCGCGGCGACGTGGACCTGGACGACAGCATCCTGCGGGTCCGCGGCAAGGGCCGCAAGGAGCGGCTCGCGCCGATTGGCTCCTACGCTTCCGCCGCGATTGCAAAATGGCTCGGCAAGGCCCGGCCCAACCCGCGCGAGCCGTCGGGGCCGGCCACGCCGGTCTTCCTCAACAAATTCGGCCGCCGACTGACGACGCGGAGCGTGGCGCGAATGCTGGAGAAGCATTTGCAGCTTACCGGACTGGACGCCCGCACGTCGCCGCATTCCCTGCGGCACAGTTTCGCGACGCATCTATTGGACCGCGGCGCCGACATCCGCAGCGTGCAGGAGTTGCTCGGCCACAAGAGCCTCGTGACGACGCAGATCTACACGCACGTCAGCACGACTGCGCTGCGCGAGGTTTACGAGAAGGCGCACCCACGGGCGCGGTGACGGTCGATCAATTGAGCTTCTCCCCTCGCACCCACGTCCCCACAACATCCCCTTCGCCGTCGACCAACAGTTCATGCGGATCGGCTCGGGAGTCGTTGGGCAAGCAGACGGCCCCGAGATCCGCCCACTTGCCGACTTGAAGCGTACCGATCGACGCTTCGCGGCCAAGGGCATGCGCGCCGGCCAGCGTGCCTAGTTCGAGGATCGTTGCACGACTGAGCGCGGGAAACGACCGGGCAACGTGCCGCATTTCCGCCAGCACGCTGAGATCAGGCGACGACGCACGGCTGTCGGTGCCCAACGCCACCACCGCCCCGGCCGCTAGAAGTTTTTCCAGCGGATATGGATCATGCCCGAACCACGCATGTGTCCGTGGGCAGTAGACGACGGCCATGCGCTCGCGATGCTGGCCAAGGAACGCTATCTCTTCGTCATCCAGGTAGTTGCCGTGAATGACCAATGCCCGATTGGCTTGCGAGAGACAGCGGAGCTCGTCCAGCGGGCGGCTACCGCGCGGCCGTGCCGACGGGTCGAAGCCGCCTCGCGATTCCAGCAGCTCGCGAAACGGCCCGCTACCGTCGCGAAGGAACTCAAGCTCCTCGCGCGATTCGGCCAGGTGCATCGCCAGCGGCACTTTGTATTCGGCAGACAAAGCGGCCGAACGAATCAGCAGTTGGGGATGGACCGTGTAAGGCGCGTGGGGACTCAGGCCGATTTGCCAGCGATCGCTGGGGATGACATTGCGCTCAAGATGGACGCGAGCAGCCTCCAAAGTCGCGTCCACACGCTCAATTCGCGGCGCGATCAGTTCCAAGAAGAGCGTGCCGACGCAAGGCGCCGCGTGATAGGCATCGTTAATCCCGCGCCGTTGAGCGATTTCGCCGATCGTCGTCACACCGAAGCGGAGACTCTCCGCAAGGCCTTGAGAAATGGCGCTTGCCGGATTCACCGGCAGTTGGGCGGCGCGATGCTCGATCACGGTTCGCAGCCAACGGACCAAGTTGGCTCTCGGATTGCCGATCGGCCGAGCGAGATCGCTGAACTCCAAGTGAGTGTGCGCGTTCACCAAGCCGGGAATTAGGGCCACGTCGCCCAGGTCTTCAACTGACCCGTCACTGCGCTTGGTCCCGACCGCGAGAATCCGACCTTCGGCAATCGTCACCGTAGCGTCTTTCAGCGGCGGGCCGGAACCGGGGAATACCCAGCGTGAATGTAAACTGCGGGGAGAGCCGGTTGGTGTCATATCATTCATCCGTGGCTATCCGCAGCTTGCGACAGCCACGGCCGAAGTTCGGCCATCGGGTATTCAGCACGAAGATCGAACAAACCTGTGCCAAAAGTCGCCTTTTTCATCGCCAGCCCCTTAGACGCCAGCAAGGCAGTTGGGCTGTGGTCAAAGTCGATTAGGCCGAGCTCCATCAACTCGAACGGGTTCCCTCATGCTCTACTGTCACCTTCCCGTCGACTTCTCTTTTTGCTTTTGCTCCAGCCGTTTAACCTGTTCCGCGGTCTCTCGCTGCGCCGTTCGCTAATCTCCTCGTCAATCTTGTCATTCTGGACTTTCTCTTTAGCAAAGTCGATTCCTCTCTTTTCCATAAACTCCTTACAGCGCCGCTTTAAAGCCGCAAACCGCGTCGTCGGGTCAAGAGGATTGACTTCTTTGTCGGTGAAAAAGTGGCTGAACGGCAAACCGAGGTCATCCTTAACCCGGAAATCCGCCCCGGCTTCCAGCAGGATCAGCACGTCCTCAAACCCGGCAACCGCGGCTGCCCACGCGAGCGGCGTATCGCCTGAGCCGTTTCGTACTTTCAAATCAGCGCCAGCCTTAAGCAGAATCCGCAAATTCTCCGGATTGCGGAAAGTCATTGCATGGAAGATCGGCGTGGGCCAGTTATCCCTAGAATCTATCGGAACGCCGTCAGGATCTTCCTTTGGTGGAATAACCTTAGGGCGGCTACGAAGGTTAGGGTCGCCCCCGTGCGCCAGCGCGATCTTCAGGAACTCCGGCCCCTTCTCGGGCAAGCCCGCCGCGTAATGGATAGCCGCGTATCCGACTTCGTCGCGGAGGTTCGGATCGGCGCCGTGGACGAGCAGACGCTCAAACCCCTTGATGTTCCCTGCCCGCATATCAAGCCCCGACTTTCGCCCAGTCCGCAGGCAATAGATCAGCGGCGAGATGCCTTCCTTGCCCTGGGCATTGATGTTCACTTTGCGGGCCACCAGCTTGTCGATTAGGTCGCAATCCCCCGTTACAGCCGCCTCGGCAAGCGCCGCCACATCGGGGTCCGCATCGGCAAACGGCCCCTTCGCTTTCTTTTGGCCGATGGCGGCGAGCGCCAACACCGATACAGCGGCCACGACGGCACTTAAGAAAATGCGTCCAGCGTAACGTGTGATCATGGTCGTTTACCTTTCCGCTTCGTTACTTGATTGTTAAATCGTCGCTTGACAGCCCGACGCTCTTCAGGACCGCTGTCATTAGGTGCAGCCTTACCGAATCTGCCAAAGAATTTGAGTAGCCGGGCGGCACGGTGAGCGCCGTTACAGTGCCCGGCCTTAGCACCCAATACGGCCTGTTATGCGTATTATTGTAGTTCATGTAGAAATTGGTCAAGTATAGGAACCGAACGATTCGACATCTCGTCAGGTGCGAATCATAAACAATTGTCTTCGTCGTCGGCAACGGGTCATTGCGGGCCTCGACGTCTTGCGGGGCAAGTTTTTACGCAAAGTCGCAAGGCCGCAAAGGCGCAAAAGACTCTCTATATAGTTCGTTCTTCGTTCTCCGACAATCCGTTGACAACTCGAGCAATTCCATCACGAATAAATTCGGAATCGAAATTGACGACGAGGCCGAGTCGCATGTTCGTCAGACGGAGATAGGTAAGGAGTTGCTTCTTATGAATGCGTCGTATCTCCTCAATTGCCTTGATTTCGAGAATAACCTTGCCCTCCACAATGACGTTCCGCGCGGAACGCCTCGTCGAAGGTTATGGAGTCATATTGGATACCGACGATTAACTGCCGTTCCACTCTCAGGCCGCGTTTTTTCAATTCATGCGCCAGGCAGATCTCGTACACGGACTCATGCAAGCCGGGTCCAAAGTGCTTGTGGATCTTATAAGCCGCATCTACTCCGATCTTGGCAATTTCATTCTCAGTCATTGTTTACTCTCTCTTTCTCTTTTGCGCCTTTGCGGCTTAGCGTCTTTGCGCAGACTCCAAGCCCGCAAGACGCTGCCATTTTGGTTAGTACCCACTTCAACGACCGAAGCGATGCGATGGACTTGAGTCAGCCCACGGCGCCTTCCAGAGATTCTGTGCTTCGAAACGTTCCCTGCAAGACCTCCTCCGCGGTCCGCGCCTCGGGGAACCAGGCAAACCAGCCCAGCAGGGCGAGACTTGCAACGCCGCCGAGGACGTAGACCGGCCACTGGTAGGATGGGCCCTCGTTCGTCGAATGAACCAGCAGGCCAAGCGCTGGCAACCGCTCGATCAGGTCGGGCGTGACTTTCGCCAGCAGAACCGTCGTCGCGTTGTGCAGGAAATGGAAGACTACGCCCGGTAACAGGCTGCCGCTCTGCACGGCGAGCCAACCCAGCACGAGGCCCATCGCGAAGGCGTTGATCGATTGCTGCAGCAGGCCATGGGCGATGCCGAAGAAGAGCGCGCTGACGATGATAGCGCGGCGGTTTCCGCCCAGGTTGCGGAAGCCGGAGAGGATGAAGCCGCGGAAAGCCAACTCCTCGCATATCGCCGGCAAGGCGGCGACCAAAAGCACAAGCAGCCACACGTCGGCCGAAGCAAACATTTCGTGGCTTTCAACGAGCTTGGTCTGGACCTCCGGCGAAAAGGGATAGAGCCAGACGACCAGCGAGTCGAGCGCCACGATGAAGGGATGCAGCGCCAGTGCCAGCACGGCCGCCGCGGGGAGCATTTGCCAGCGCGGCAGCTTCAGGAGCAACGTCCGCCGCGGATTGCTGGTGAGCATATAGGTCAGCGCTAGCGCGGGCACGAGGATCACGACGACCTGCGTGGCGATGTCGATTTGTGCGAAACCTTTGAAACCCGGCGGCGGCGTGACGGACGAGCCGAGCACGAAGCTTAGCGCCAAGATCAGCACGCCGCAAAACAGGCCCTGCGCGGGAGTCGGCAGCGGCCCACGGTCACGCAACAGTTGCTTCAGCCACAGGCCCAGATGGAACCGCTCGCTCTCGCGGAAGAGAACCGACTCCTTGTTGAACTGCTCGACCGCCCAGCGGACCGAGAGCCAACATGCCGCCAGCGTGACCGCCAGCACGACCGGCAGGAATTGCAAGGCCTGCTGATAGGAACCTTCCAGCAGCGTTTTCAGCAGCAGCACCAGGCCCGAGACCGGGACCAGGGCATTGCCCATGCTCAACTCCATGCCGGGCATGATCGGCAGCACGGCCAGCGGCATCGTGAGCATCAACAGCGGCATGAGATAATACTGGCCTTCCTTTGTACTGCGGGCGAAAGACGCCAAGGCCAGGCAGAGCGCGCTGAAAAGCGCGGAGATGGGAACCATCGCCAGCATGAGCCAAACTACAGCCAAGGGCGGCGGTCCGCCGAAGCCGGGTAGCTGCCGAAAGATCAACGAGCCGATCAGCCCCACGCAGATCAAGTTCAAAGCCGCGGTGACCATGCTGAAAACCATGACCGTCAGCAGCTTGCCCAGCACGATTTCGCTCCGCTCGGCCGGGCTGCTCAAGAGCGTCTCCAGAGTGCCGCGCTCCTTCTCGCCCGCACAAAGATCGATCGCCGGGTAGAACGCGCCAGTCATGGCCCAAAGCAGCAGGAGCACGGGCAGTATTCGCGACCAAAGATTCGTTGCTTTGGTCGCGGTCGGGCCGGCTAGGTTGGCGCTATCGACCTCAAAGGGTCGAACGGCCTCGGCCGGCATGCCGCCCGCCACGAGGTTGGCCTTGCCCACCTCGTCGGTCCAGCGATCCAGCACGACCGTGAGGCGGGTGAAGGCCATGAGCGAGCTATCGTTCGCGGCCGTATAGATGATTTTTGGCCGCGGGATTAACGTATCCGGCACACTCCGTGTGCTGCCTGCTTCCGGCACACGGAGTGTGCCGGATACATTGCCGCGAGCGCCGGCCGTCGCTTCTTGAATTGCAGTGCGATAAGCGTCCAGCCGCTGGGCGAAGTCGGGAGGAAAAACGAGCGCCGCATCGAAGTCCTTTTCACGAACGAGACGATCCGCGTCGGCATTGATCGAATGCTCGTCGGCGATCGTCAATTCCAACAGCTTCGCCGCCTCGGGACCCTCAGGGAAAAGCGAAGGCGAGAAACGCTTGCCGTCGATCAAAGGCGTCGGCGACTTTTCCAGTTGCGCGCCGCCGAATACGAGCACGGACATCGGCTTCTCCGAATGGAACTGCCGCATTTTGACAAACACCGATCCCAGAAGCGGATAGAGCAGCACCGGCAGGACGAAGATCATGAACAGCGTCCGCCGGTCGCGCAACTGGTCGCGGACTTCGCGAGCGAGGATCAGCTTGACGTTGGAGAAGTTCATAGTACGTCAGGCTTTCCAGCCTGACTCGGTTTTGTCACACTGGAAAGCCGGATGCACAAAGTTCTTCCCGCGAAATGAGCTGAAAGAAGAGTTCTTCGAGGTCTTCTTCGCCATGCTCGCTGTGGAGTTCTTCCACCGTGCCTTCGGCCAGGATCTGGCCGCGGTGCAGGATGGCCACGCGGTCGCATAGCTTCTCGGCCTCGCGCATGATATGCGTGGAGAAAATGATGCACTTGCCTTCGTCGCGAAGCTCGGCTACTCGATGAAGCAACGCCCGCGCCACCAGCACGTCCAACCCCGACGTGGCCTCGTCGAAGATCAGCACAGGCGGGTCGTGGACGATGGCCCGCGCGATCGAGACCTTCTGCTTCATTCCGGTCGACATTTTGGCCCCCAGCACGTCGCGGATTTCGCCCATCTTGAGCTTCGCGAAAATGGCCTCCATGCGGTCGCACAGTTCATCCGGTGGAATACCGTTGAGGCGGCCGAAATACTCGACCATTTCCCAGGCCGTCATGCGGTCGTAAACAGCCGTGTTATTCGAGACAAACCCGATCTGGCGGCGGACCTGCGAGGGCTGGCGAACGACGTCGAAACCGTTGACCGTGGCCGTGCCGCCGGTCGGCTGGAGCACGGTGCTGAGAATCCGAAGCGCAGTTGTCTTGCCCGCGCCGTTTGGTCCCAAAAGCCCATAGATTTGGCCGGGCAGGGCCTGAAAACTCAGGCCATCGAGGGCCACGAACCGGCCGCGGCGGAGATCGGCGTAATGTTTCGACAGCCCGGTGACGGTTATCATTTCCCTATTGTATCACGGCGGGCATTAGAGTCCGGCATGGAGAATCGAGCGAAAAAGGCGATTAAGCGGCCAGACGCGAGATACGCAGGACAGATTGCGCCGATTGAGCGCTTTGTGCATGGCTTGCATCCCGTTGGCGGGCAATTATACTCGATGACGAAACAACTGTTTCCTTTCAACCCAAGGGAGTTACCGATGCGGCACACGTTTAACGTCGCGATTTTGACATCGTTGTTGGTTCTTGCAGCGGCCATCTGCCATGCGCAGCCTCTCAAGCCCGATAAGCCCGCTCCGCCGACCAAGAAGCCGGCGATGACCAGCCCTCAACTTTTCTCGACCCTGACATTCGGCGGATTGGCGCAGGCGAAACCGGCCGCCACGTCCGAGAAGCTCAAGGCCCTCGGCGAACATCTTGCCCGGGCGCTCGATATAACCGTCGATCTGCTGTCCGGAAACAAGGCCGCGTTGTTCTCAGGCAACAGCGCCAATCTTCTTTCGGGCAACGCGCCGAAGGTCCTCTCCGAGAACCAGACGCCGATCTTCAGCGGCAACAAGATTTCGCTATTCTCCAACTTCAAAGTCGAGATCCACATTGAGAACAGCGGTAACCGTGCCGGGGCTGCACCTAGCGTTAAACCGGTCACGGCGACGACGCTAATTCGGCCATCGGCGCCGTATTTGACGCCGAGACCGGTAACAACGTACACTTCGCCGACACCGGGCATAACACCGTCGCAACCGATCCTAAGTCCGGCGACCCCGCGAGAGGTCGAACAGCCATCGTCAAAAACTTTCGCACCGCCAGACATCCCTTCTATCGATCCCAACAAGCAGTAATGAACATCCATTACTTGCAGCACGTGCCGTTTGAAGACGCGGCGAACATCGCCGTTTCGGCGCGCGAGCGGGGGCACGCTTTAAGCTGCACCCGCATGGACTTGGGTGTACCGCTGCCTGAACCGGAGGCGATCGACTGGCTCGTCATCATGGGCGGGCCGATGAATGTCGATGAACACGACGCCTATCCGTGGCTTGTTCGCGAAAAGGAGTTCATCCGCCGCGTCATTGATCGCGGCACACGCGTGCTTGGTGTCTGTCTTGGCGCGCAGTTGATTTCCTCGGTGCTCGGCGGTCGTGTCACGGCCAACCGGCAGAAGGAAATCGGCTGGTTCCCGATCGAGTTCACCGACGAGGCGGCTGGCCATCCGGTCTTCGGGCGGTTTCCACAGCAGGTCACTGCGTTCCACTGGCACGGCGATACGTTTTCCATTCCGCCCGATGGCGTGCGGCTTGCCGCCAGCGCGGGTTGCGACAATCAGGCGTTTCAATTCGGCCGTCGCTGTTTGGCGTTGCAGTTCCATTGGGACTATTCGCAGCAAAGCGTGCAAACGATGATCGACAATTGCGGCCACGAGCTGGTTGACTCGCCCGGCATCCAGAAACCGGCCGAAATGCTCGCTCCGCCCGAGCGGTTCGAGGGCATTCGCAAGATGCTGTTCGAATTGCTCGATGGGCTAGCTACTTAATCGGCAGTGGACCGGGCGAGACCAGGTCGTTGTGCTGCGTCTGACAGATGCGGACGAGCACCAGCTTCTGGTCGAAACGGTCGTCGCGGCCGTTGCTTTCCAGGAAGAAGTAATGCCCCAGGCTGCCTTGGCGTTCGGGCCGGCTGCCCAAGAGGAGCATGGCGCCGGGGCCGAGTGTGGTCGCGAGTTTCAGTTCGTCGAATGCCCGTTTCGGCCGGCCGGGCTCTAGGCGGAAGATCGATTGATCGCCCACCCAACGCTGCTTCGATTGGCCGTGGTGGACCTCGGGCACCAGTTCCACTTGCACGCGGCCGTCGGGCTGTGGCGTGACGTGCATGTCGAAAACGCCTTGGGCCTGTTCGTAAGTCTGGCCGTGAATCTCGCCCGCTTCGGCCGCCAGGATAGGCATTTTTTCCAGCACGCTGGAGGCGGCGATTTCGTAGCGTTGACCGGCGTGGGTCTGCATGTGTTGTATCGTGACGCGGGCCGGAGTGGCCAGATCGGCGATGTTCACATGCTGCACTTCGCCGGCCGCTCCCGGCTGGCCCTTGAGGTCCAGCAGTTGCGAGAGCGCCGGCGGAATTTCGCCGGCGAGTACGCCAGCGCGAAAGCCGTTCTTTTCCAATTGCCGGCGGACATCGACGGGGAAGTCTTGTTCGTCCACTTCGGCCCAGATCGATTTGGCCATTTCGGGACTTTCTGGCGGGAGGCAGATCGAAAAAACTTCCAAGGCGACGGTGCCCGGCGGCATGAGCGTCGGTTGCAGGATCTTGCCAGTGGTCGGGCTGACGACCGGGTTATAAAGTGCGCAGCCCGAGCCGCAGAGCGCGAACGCGACACAGAGAAAACGCGCCGGAGCCGAAAAGCTATGCATAGTACAAAGTACGGCCGGGCCACCAAGGACGAGGACCAGTTGGGGTCGCAGAGAATAGCCGAGGGGGGGATTCCAGTCAAGGCAGGCTTGACGGTTTTGCAACAGAATGATTAAGGAAGAGGAAGTTTTGAGAAGTTGGGCCGCTTAAGCGTCGGTAGAATCGACAACATCGCACACAAAGTGCGGTTATCAGGTTACCAATAGCCTGCCTACGGCCATTCGCTCAGCAATAGATCGACCTGTGCGGGTGAAAGGGCTGCCATTGTATCAATATTGGCAGCCGGCCTTGTTTGGATTATCGCCCAAATCCAGGCGACAGCCGTTGCGGACTTCTCATCCGCAAGTCCTCGTTGTTTCGGCGCTTGAACGGCCGGCACCGTCGTGTCAATCAGCGTAGCAGGCTTGACCGTTGCCATTCTAAGCGGAATCCGGGCATTGGATTCGGTTTCGCCAGCCAGCGCGGAATCTTCGGCCAGTGTCGAAGAATCCGCAATCGGGCCAAGGAGCCGAGCGGCGTCCGAGCCGATCGTCAAGTTGCTCCCGTCGGGTAGAGCTCCGGCGACAGTACACACCAGCGTGCCACCATCGATTTTCGTCCCGCCGAGATACGAGTTCACGGCGGACAGGATAAGGTCGCCGTTTCCAGTCTTTGTCAAACCGCTCGTACCGCCCCCGGTCAGCGAGCGAACCAATGTCAAGCTGAAGCCGGCTGTATCAATGAGCGTGCCATTGCCGGACAGTGAAGCTCCAGCATCCACCGTAGTGGCGCCCGCAACGTGAATTGAGTTTGGAAACAATAAAGTCGGGCTCGTCGTACCGGCTTGGCCAATCGTGCCGTTCAAGGTCGAATCCGTGAGCAGGGAAAGACTGCCTCCCGCAAAGTTAAGCGCAACTTGGCTGCTAGGCAGAGTCAAACTATAGATCGTGTCGTCGCCAGCGGAATGTTGAACGGACAGCGAAGACGTTGCATCTATCACAACGTTGTCGGCGCGGCGCGGCGCTGTACCGGAACTCCAATTGCCGCCATCGCTCCAATTGTTCGTCCCTGCGCCGCCCGTCCAAGTGACCGTCTCTACGATAACCGCCAGCGTGCCGGCAACGAATTGGAAGGTGTAGTTCGAGGCTGAGAGGCTTCCGGCCGCCGCGGAGATTGAATAGTTGCCCGGAGTGCTGGCCGTCGTGGCACTGGTAGAAAGGGCCGGGCTGCCGATCACATCGCTGGTGGCAAAAGTTTCGCCGCCCACGAAGCCTTCATAGTGGGCCGTCAAGGCCGGATTGGCATCACCGTAGAGGCGGCTTTTATCGTCGGCGGTCACCATCAGCGCCGCTGGTCTGATGGTAAGATCACCCGCTCCGTTGCCGGCTAGATCATCGGCGTCGCCGGAAAAACTGGCGCCCACGAATGCCATGTAGGTTCCTGCGCCGAATGCGGCAAGGCTGACGTTCGGGAGCGTTGCCAATCCGTTTGCGTTTGTCGTCGCGGTTCCTGCCGTCGCGCCGTTAAGGCTGAACGTCACTGCCGCGTTGGAGAGAGCAAAGCCATTAGCCGTCAAGGTAGCGGAAAGATTCGCGGCGCCGCGATAGGACCCGGCGGCATTCGAAATCACGACGGATGTCGCATCCTTTGGCATCGCGATGACGGTACTCACCACATTCCCGCTTATGCTGCCATCGTTGGCCGATACGGAGAGCGTCGCACTGCTTCCAGTTGCCGGTGCGGTATACGTTAGCGTGCTAAGCACCGTGTTTACACTTGCCAAAGCGCCGGCTACCGTCACAGAATTGCTGCCGTTGCCGGTAACGGTCGCGCCGCCGCCCGTAACACTGAGCACTCCCACGGTCGCGGATAGCGTGATTGTCTCACTGGGAGAGTCGGGATCGCTGACCGAGAACACGTTGCCCATCCCGGCGAAAGCCAGTGTGGCGCGGTGTGCCACGCTGGCCGTGATCGGACCCGCTATAGTCGGGGGATCGTTGACCGCCGTCACGGTAACGGTCCGGTTGGCGGCAGGACTATTGTATGTGCCGTCATTGACCGTCCAAGCCACCGTGCGGCTGGCGGTATTTGGGTTCTCGCTCGTGTTGTAATAGCGAACCGCACGCAGAGCCGCTTGGTAATTGGCCAGCGTATCGACGCCGGTCAGCGACAAAACGCCTGTGGAGCTATTGTAACTGCCGGTAATCGACGCCGTATTGACGAAAGCGAGAACGTCCTCGGCGGAATGGAGGTTGTCGGAGATCGAGACGCTCGCTGAAGCAAGCAAGGGGCTGTCGGCGTCGGTAACGATGATCGCAGGGTCGGCGGCAGTGGCTGCCTGGTTTTCCGTATAGCCGAGCGAGCCGGAACTGGTGCTGACGGCAGGAATCTGGTCGGCCGGATAATTGACATCGCCAGGTGTCAAGTAGGCGTTGGCCGGCTCGTTCGCGGCTTCGCGGGTCGGATCATAATTGAGCTGCGACGCCACATTGTTGGTATCGACCAATTCGCCGCCGTACCATGCCGCGGCGGACGACGGCGCGATATTGCCGGTGAAGCGCGTGACACCGTCGGCCGTGCCTCTATTCTGCGACGTGATCTCGGTCACAGTGACGCCGCCATATGCCTTGTCGCCCGAGGCGCTGGTGTTGGTGTTCAGTACGGCTACATCGTCAAGCACTTGGCAGCCGGACGGCAGATTGTCAAGCGTGCCGTCGTTGTTCGCATCGTAATCTGCGTTCTGCGTAAATGCGCCGTTGGGGCTATAGTACAGGTAGAACGATAAAGTGCCGTTGACGAAGCCGCCGCTCTGCGTGAAGAAGCTGTTCGGGACCAGTGTCGTCCCTGCTCCGAGAGTATGTCCGGTACCAGCGGCGCTCTTGACGACGAGCAGACCGTTGCTCCCCAGCGAAAAGGAGGAGAGGTTTACGACGAGGTCCGCGTTGCCAGGGTTGCTTGTTGAAACACCATCGAAAGCGACGAGATAGACATTGCTGAGGCTCGCGCCGCGGCGCCGCGGATTTCGACATGCTCGTAGCGGTTGTCGTCGCCACCTGGCGGGTTTACCTTGATTTCATTGAGCAGCGGCCCAGCCGACAGCAGAACGCGCTGTTCGAGTAACTCTAGTCGGAGCTTTCTGTCTAACCTACAGCAATTCCTACTTCGCCCCGCCGACGATCGTTCCCTCGACTCTCGGGATCGACGAAAACATCTCAATAACATCTTGAGCACTCGTTAAAAAACGCCGGCGAAAATCGGGTGAAACTATCAGCAACATTGGCAAGCGGTGCCCCCCCAACCGAATGTCGCAATGCTTGCATTATTGCCTGCTTAAAATTCACGAGAGTACCTCGCAGTGGCTGGACGCCCCAAATCATACGTGAGAAATATTAGGTGGATGTTAAAGATGATGGCGGAAACATGGTAGTGACACGGCTCCGACTCCATTTTTTCGCCATCATCCCTTTGAGTTTTGGCCTCCAACACCTCCGTTTAGTCGACCGGAAGGAGTTTCGGTGCGGCGATTCGGCGCCCGAAGATGTGGCCGTGGCGGGATTGCAGCTTGTGGAAGTCCAGATGCAGGAAATCATACAGCGCCTGGTCCGGTTGCTGGGCCAGCCAGCACTGGCCAAGCCTGGCGGCGTGGGCATCGAACTCGGCGTGCGAATGGGTGTGGGCGTAGCACCTCCCGCCGAAGCGCCGCAGGTCGCCGTCGAATTGCGGCCCGACATGCAATAATTCATGGGCGATTGTGGTGAGCTTCTCGGCGAACGGCAGGTCGAGGAACCGCGGCAGGTAGAAATTCAAGAGATAGAGCATCTCGCGGCCATCCACCACGACACGTTGGATCTTCCAGCTCCGGTCCCGGCGGACCGATTGCAACTGGCCGCCGGCGAAGCGAAGCGGCGTCAAAGAGGCGTAGAGCCCGCCGCGCATGCGCTTGCGGGTCTGACGGAAGCTGACCGCCACGAGCGACATGTCGATGTGACGGAACTCGTCCAGCCGCGCGGCCATGTCCGCGCAGATGCGAGCGATGTGATGCGTGAAATCGAATCCGTTCACAGTTAGAAAGACTTAGCCACGGATTGAACACAGATTAAACACGGACGATAAGGACGTGAACCACAAAGGACACGACGAGCACAAAGAGCATCGCCTTTATCTTGTTGAGCGGCAGCTTTGATTGCCCCTCTTTGTGCTCCTTGTGTCCTTTGTGGTTTGTCCTCGTTCTTCTTTATCCGTGTTTCTTCCGTGTTTCATCCGTGGCTAATGAAACGTGTTTACTCGGCGGCGGTTTCCGTGGATTCCGTCTCCGCCAGTTCTTGCCTGGCGGGCGCTTCATCGGCCCTCGTTTCCGTCTCTGTATCAAACGCCGGGCGGGCCGCCTTGCGGCGCTTACGGTCGTGGACGCCGACGAACTCAAGGATCGCACGGATGCCGCCGTCGCCCAACCGCGGCTTGGCCAGCCGCAAGACGCGGGTGTATCCGCCGGGCCGATCGCTGAAGCGCGGGGCGACTTCGTCGAAGAGGATCTGTACGGCCTGCTTGCTGCCCAAGAGCTGCAAGGTCCGCCGCCGCGCCGTGATCACCGGGGCGATGGCCCGGTTCCACTCCTGCCAGCCTGGCCCGTGCCGCCACTTCTTCCATTCTTCGCTGCCGCGTTCGGCCGCAGTCTCCAAACCGGAAGCCGCCTCGATCTGCGGCAATGCGCGGATGGCGATCGTCACGCAGCGCTCGACCAGGGGCCGCGCTTCCTTGGCCTTCTGGATCGTGGTGACGATGCGGCCCTTGACTTTGGGCTTGCCCTTGTCGTCGGACTCGAAGTCGCCCTCGGTAAGGATCAGCGCGCTGGCGAGGCCGCGAAGCAGGGCCCGCTGGTGGCTAGGTATGCGGCCGAGGGTCCGGCCTTTACGTCGATGTCGCATGGTAGTTCAGTCCCGGAAAGGAGCCACGGATGAAACACTGATTAAACACGGAAAAACCAGAATGGAGAAAACCGCAAACGACGCAAGTATCCTTGCTGTTTCTCCTCTGCTTTCTATCCGTGTTTATTCCGTGTTCAATCCGTGGCTAATTAGTATTGCATTGCTTCACGCCGGCAGCGCGGAAACGGGCGGGAGCCGCATGCCCAGCCGCAGGCCCTGGTCCGCCAGCTTCTGCTTGACTTCATCGAGGGTCGTCTCGCCGAAGTTCCGCACGTCGAGCAACTGGGTTTCGGTCTTCGCCACGAGGTCGCGGACCGTAGTGATATTCTCCGACTCCAGGCAATTGGTCGCGCGGACGGAGAGATCCAACTCGGCCAGGCTCATGGCCAGCTTAGTTTCGATGGTGGGGTCCAATCCGCCGCCGCCCACGGCGCGGGCCTCGGCATGCACCATCGGGCCAAGTTCCTGGTACTGGATGAACGGATTGAGGTGCTTGCGGAGAATCTTGGCCGACTCCACCAGGGCCATCTCCGGATTCACCGAGCCGTTGGTCCAGATTTCAATCGTCAAGCGGTCGTAGTTCGTCTTCTGGCCGACTCGGGTCTCGTCGACCTCGTAGCGGACGCGGGTCACGGGGCTGAAGGCGGCGTCCAGCGGTATGATGCCGATTTCCTGGGCCTGGGGCGTGTGCTCCGTGGCAGGTACGTAGCCGCGGCCATTCTCCACCACCATTTCCATCTTGAAGCGGACATCGCCAGTCAAGGTGGCGATGACGTGGTCGCGATTGATCACCTCGACCTGATCGTCAGTCTTGACGTCGGCCCCAGTGATCGGACCCTTGGTGGTCTTTTCGATCTCGACGACTTTGGTCTGCTCGCTGTGGTTCTTGACCACCAGCGACTTGACGTTCAACACGATGTCGGTGACGTCCTCCTTAACGCCCTCCAGCGTGGTGAACTCATGCTGCGCACCGTGAACTTTGATCTGCGTGACGGCGCTGCCCTCCAGACTGGAGAGGAGCACGCGCCGCAGGCTGTTGCCCACGGTCACGCCGAAGCCGCGCTCGAATGGTTCCACGACAAACTTGCCGTAGGTGCCAGTGAGGACAGCACGCTCGGCGATCACTTGACTGGGCAACTCGAGTCCGCGCAGACGAATTCGCATTTAAGTAGCCTCCTAACCAATTCTCTGTGTTGCGACCCGGCGGCGTGCGGTCGAGTCCAATGAAACCCCGCCACAACCACCGGAAAACGGCGGGTCTGCATGCGCTTGACCCACCCTACGTTTTTTACTTCGAGCAAAGCTCGACGATCAATTGCGTCTGCACGGGGATCGACACGTCGGACGGCTCCGGCATGCGGAGCATGTGCCCTTCGAACTCGGGACCATCCGCCAAGCTCGAGAAATTCAGGGACCTCGCGCGAGTGGGCGGCCTTGTTCGCCTGGGCGAGGGTCTGACTCTTGGGCCGGGCCTTGATGCGGATCACGTCGCCCGGCCGCACCAGGAAGCTGGGAATGTTCACCATGCGCCCGTTAACGGTCACGTGGCAATGGCTAACCATGAGCCGAGCCTGGGCCCGCGATTGGCCTAACCCCAAGCGGGCAACGATGTTGTCAAGTCGCCGCTCCAGGAGGACCATCAGGGCGTTGCCGGTGTTGCCCTTGGCCCGCGAGGCAAGCTCGAAATACTTGCGGAACTGCCGCTCCAGTACGCCATAGTAGCGCTTCACCTTCTGCTTTTCGCGGAGGTGGAGAGCGTATTCGGTCGGCTTGCTGCGGCGACCGGTAATCATGCCCGGCGGCGCCTCGCGGCGCTCGAACGAGCACTTGGGCGTATCACAACGCGTGCCTTTGAGGAACAGTTTCATTCCTTCGCGGCGGCACAACCGGCAGACTGGTGCGATTTGACGGGCCATGTAGCGTAATGACTGGTAAGGTTGATTTGTTTAGACACGGTATTTAAACCCAGGGCTAGTTAAACCCAGGGCCAATTAAACTCTGCGGCGCTTCTTCGGCCGGCAGCCGTTGTGGGGCAGTGGGGTGACGTCCTCGATCGACTTGATCTTCAGCCCGGCGGCCTGCAGAGCGGTAATGGCGCTTTCGCGGCCGCTGCCCGGTCCACGGACCTTGACGTCGATTTCCTTCATGCCGAACTTGATCGCCTTGTCGGCGACTTGCTGAGCCGACATCTGCCCGGCAAAGGGAGTGCTCTTGCGGCTGCCTTTGAAGCTGCTCGTGCCGGCGCTGGCCCAGCAGAGCACGTCGCCCTTGGTGTCGGTTACGGTGATCGTCGTGTTGTTGAATGTGGCCTTGATATGGGCCACGCCCACGGTCACGCTGCGGCGCGCCTTGCGCCGCTGCGCGGTCTGAGCTGGTGTTTGCGCTTTGGGATTTGCCATGTTTGTTCTTGCTCGCTGAATGTATCCGACACACTTCGTGTGCCGCTTGTAATCGGCACACGGAGTGTGCCCGATACTCTGTTACCTCATGTCCTTCACGCCCTTCTTGCCGGCCACCGTCTTCTTGGGACCTTTGCGAGTGCGGGCGTTGGTGCGCGTTCGCTGCCCGCGAACCGGCAGGCCGCGACGATGACGCATGCCGCGATAGCAGCCGATGTCGCGAAGGCGCACGATGTTCTGGTTTGTCTGGCGGCGCAACTGGCCCTCGACCACGTAGTCCTTGTCCAACAAGGCGGCCATCCGCGCCAACTCGTCTTCGCGAAGCTCCTTGGCGCGGGCCTGCGGATCGACGCCCGCCTTGTGGCACAAATCGCGCGCGATCTTCGGCCCGACGCCGTACAGGTACTGCAAGGCGATTACGGTGGGACGATCGTTCGGGATGTCAACGCCTAGCAAACGAGGCATGTTTATTACTCGACACGGTTGGGGATGTTACTGTTCGTTACAACGCGCGAAGATCTGCTGCCGCGTGTTTCGTCGCCACGCGCACGCGACCAAATCGCTGCCGCTAACCCTGCCGCTGCTTGTGGCGTGGATTGGTGCAGACGACGTAGATCACGCCGCGGCGGCGGACGATCTTGCAATGTTCGCAAACTCGCTTGACGCTGGCTCGGACTTTCATGGCTCGACACTCGACATCTATGAGCTGGCCGTTGAAGCAAGAAATTATCCGCTTGACGGCAAACTCGGGACGGCACCTGACTGGCCCCGGTTTTGCCGCCGGGCGGCAGAAAGGGCCAAAGTAAATCAGTATAAACTCTTGCGACCTTTTCCTTCAAGGCCCCCTGCGTACAAAATTCTTCCTTTTGGCCCGCGGAATGCTCTTGCCGAGGCAATACGACCCACACAACGAAAAACCATAGAAACTACGGGAAAATAGTTGACAGCGAATCGCCCGATGCTCAGTCCATGGCTCACTTCTGCCTATTATCCCTTTATCTCACTACCAGCTCTCGCCGTTTGGTCCGGCGGTCAATACCACGGGGCCGGCCTCGGTAATGGCAACGGTATGCTCAAAATGCGCGCTCGGCTTGCCATCGGAGGTGGCCTGCGTCCACTGGTCAGCAGAACCTTGACCTCCTTGCCGCCCATGTTCACCATCGGTTCGATGGCGATGACGCGGCCGGGCACGAGGCGGAAGTCGTTCCGCCCCCGCCGGTAGCCGCGTTTGACGAAGTTCGGCACCTGCGGATCCTCGTGCATTGTGCGGCCGATACCATGCCCGACAAAATCCTCGACGACGGAAAAGCCGGCCTTGCGGACGAAGGTCTGCATCTCCTCGGCCACTTCGCTCCACCAGCGCCGCTCGCCCATCCGGCGGATGGCCAAGTGGAGCACGTCGCGGGTCACGTCCAGCAGCCGCTGTATCTCCGGGCTAACCTTGCCCACGGGCAGCGTCGCGGCGGCATCGCCGCACCAGCCGTTGAACTTGCAGCCGGTGTCGACGCTCACAATGTCGCCCTCGACCAGCTTCCGCTTTCCGGGGATGCCATGCACGACTTCGCGGTTGACCGAGATGCAGGCCACGGCCGGAAAGGCTGGGCCGCCTTCGGTCGAGTTCGGATAGTGCTTGAACAGCGGCTCGGCATTGTGGCGGCGATAAAAGTCCTCGACGGCGGCGTCGATCTCGACCGTGGCCACGCCCGGCTTGACCATCTCCGTGACCATCTTGAAGGTCTCCCAAACCAGGAGACCCGATTTGCGCATTTGGGCGATTTCTCGCGGGGAGCGAAGGATTTCCACTCGATGTTTCTACCCCTTACTCCAGCAGCCCCTTGTAGTTCCGCATGACGAGGTGGCTGTCGATCTTTTGCACAAGGTCGAAGGCGACGCTTACCGCGATCAGCAGGCTCGTACCGCCGTAAAACGCGGCGATCGTGTAGTTAACGCTTGGTATCGATGACGTGATAATGGTCGGAATGATGGCTACGATGGAAAGGAAGCCCGCACCGACATAGGTGATGCGGACCATCACTTTCTCCAGGTAGTCCGCCGTGCGGCGGCCAGGACGATATCCGGGAATAAAGCTGCCGTAGTTCTTCAAATTGTCGGCCATGTCCTTTGGATTGAAGGTGATAGCCGTCCAGAAATAACAGAAGAAATAGATCAGGACCACGTAGAGGGCGTTGTAAATCCAGGAATCGCCTCGATGGAACTGATTCTCGATGTCGTGCAGGACGTTGCTGACGGACGGGTAGCCGCTTAAGCGATTCGCCAGCCAGCCGAAAATCATGTAGGGGAACAAGAGCAAGCTGCTGGCGAAGATGATGGGCATTACACCGGCCTGATTGACGCGCAACGGCAGATACTGCCGCGTGCCGCCATAAACACGGCGGCCGCGAACGTGCTTGGCGCTTTGCGTGGGTATTTGCCGCTGGGCTTGACTGATGAGCACAACGCCCAAGATCACGCCGACGAATAACAGCATTAGTATCACCACGACTTCGAGACCAATCTTGCCGCGGCTGCCGCCGATTTCCATCCCGCCGGCCAGCATCGGTTTGACGAGTTCGCGCAGAGCGGTCGGCATCCGAGCGAGGATACCGCCCATAATCAGCAAGCTGATGCCGTTGCCGATGCCATACTCGTCGATCTGCTCGCCCAGCCACATGAGAAAGATCGTGCCGGCCGTCGCCGTGAGCACGCAGATGAGCTGCCAATGAAACTGCAAGCCGCTGGACGCGACCGCCGGGTCGTTGAGAAAGTGATAATCGATGTTCTTGCCGCCCGCCGAGAGGGCACTGATATAGAACCAACTCTGTCCGATACAGAGGAACACCGTGGCGTAGCGAGTATATTCGTTGATTTTTTTGCGGCCTGTCTCGCCTTCCTTTTGCAGTTTTTCCAGCGGCGGATAGACGCTCCCGAGGAGCTGGAAGATAATCGAGGCCGAGATGTACGGCATGATGCCAAGGCCGAAGATCGTGGCCTGGCTCAGATTGCTCCCGCTAAACACGGACATCGAATCAAGCAGTCCGCCGCCCTGGACGTTCTTGCGCCAACTGCGCCTGGTCAAAGACGGGCAGGGGGATATGCGACCCGATGCGAAACACGGCCAGGAGGATGAGCGTGAAGATGATCTTCGAGCGCAGCTCCGGAATCGTAAAGATGACGCGAATCTTTTCCCACATGGGTTTTGAATCCTCGGCTAAGGGGCAGCGGGAGGGCTGAAATCCGAAAAATCAAATCCGAAACACGAAACAAATCCAAATCTTGAAATCAAAACGATGGAAACGGTTTGGAAAACTCAAGATTCATGTTCTGTTTCGAGTTTCGTCATTCGGATTTCGTGTTTTCCGCCGCCTTCTTCCGTACTCGCTTGCTTTCCTTCACTACCGGCTTCCTGCCGGGCAATACCGTAATCTGGCCGCCGGCCTTCTCAATTTTCTCTTTGGCCGCCGCGCTGAACTGGTGCGCGGAAATCTTCAGGCTCTTGGACAACTCGCCGTCGGCAAGCACCTTGAGCAAGTCGTATTGCCCTTTGACCAGGCCGCGGGACTTGAGCGTGGCTGGGCTGACCTCTTCACCCGCGTTGAAGCGGCGCTCCAGATCGCCGATATTGACGATCGCGACTTCTAGCGCGAACTTGTTGTGAAATCCGCGCTTGGGAATGCGGCGGACGAGGGGCATTTGGCCGCCCTCGAAGATGCTTAAGGCGTTATAACCGGGGCGGGAGCGCTGGCCTTTATGGCCCTTGCCGGCCGTCTTTCCCAGCCCGGAGCCGGGACCGCGGCCCAGCCGCTTGCGCGACTTGTTGCGGTGGACGTCCTTGTTAACTTCCTGAAGGTTCATGACAGCGATACTCCCCGCAGCCGCTCGACTTCCGATTGAGTGCGAAGTTGCGAGAGCGCACCGATGGCGGCCTTGGCCAGGTTGTGTGGATTGGTTGAGCCGTAGACTTTGGTGAGAATGTCGTGGATGCCCGCTGCCTCGCAGACGGCGCGCACCGCCGAGCCCGCTTTGACGCCGCTGCCCGGCGCGGCGGGCACAAGCTTTACACTCGACGACGCCGAAGCGGCCTTCCACGGCATGCGGAATCGAGGTGCCCTTAAGGGCGATTGGGACCATCTTCCGCGTACCGTCCTTGACGGCCTTTTCCACGGCTGGCGGCACTTCGTTGGCTTTGCCGTAACCCCAGCCGACCTTGCCGCGGCCGTCGCCCACCACGACCAGCGCGGTAAAGCTGAAGCGGCGGCCTCCCTTGACCACGGCGGCGCAGCGCCGAATCTTGACGACCTTGTCGATCAATTCACCGCGTGTTGAGTCTTTTTCGGCTGGCATGTTGAACTCCTAAAACTTCAATCCGGCTTCGCGGGCGGCCTCGGCCAGCGCGGCGACCCGGCCGTGGTACTTGTAATCGCGACGGTCGAAAACGACTTCCTTCAAGCCGGCCTCCAAGGCCCGCTGGGCAATCGCCTTGCCCACCGCCACTGCGGCTGGCTTATTGCCGCCGTAACGCAGATCTTGCCGCAAGGCCTCGTCGCGGCTGCTGGCCGCGACGAGTGTTTTGCCCGGCGCCGTCGTCAATAATCTGGGCGTAAATGTTCTGGTGGCTGCGGAAGATGGCCAAACGCGGCCGCACAGCGTCGCGCTTGACGCGGTTGCGCACGCGGACCGCACGCCGCTGCGCTGTCGCAGTATTTGTCGATGATGTTGCATGTTTATTTCGCTCGGTTTGACGCGGATCTTACTGTTCGCATCGGGCTAAACGCCTACTTGACCATTGCCTTGCCTTGCTTGCGGCGGACCGCCTCGCCCATGTAGCGGATGCCCTTGCCCTTGTAAGGCTCGGGCTTGCGGCGGGCGCGAACTTCAGCCGAAAACTGCCCTACAAGTTGCTTGTCGATGCCCTGGACGACAATGTGCTGCTGGTCGGGACAGGCCACTTTTAAGCCTGCGGGAATCGGCACCTGTAATTCGTTGGCCAAGCCGACGCGAAGCTGCAGCGTCTGCCCCTGGATCGCGGCAATGTATCCGACGCCTACCAACTCCAGACGCTTTTCGTAGCCCTGCGTCACGCCAACCATCATGTTTTGCATCACTGCACGGGTCAGGCCGTGGAGGGCGCGGGCGAGCCGCTCGTCGCTGTTCCGGGAAACGGTAATGCTTTTGTTCGCGGCGTCGTGCATGACGGAAACCTCGGGGCGGAACTCCCACTGGAGCTTGCCCTTGGGACCCTCGACATTGACTACGCGGCCGTCGACGGCGACTTTCACGCCGGCCGGCACGGGAACAGGTTTTCTACCAAGACGGGACATTTTTTATTTTGCTGACATCGGGATATGAAGCAATCGACCGTTATTGGGCCCTTATTGTTTCAATTCCGATCGTTTAATAGGTGGCCTTTACTTACCAAATCTCGCAGAGCACTTCGCCGCCCAACTTCCGTTGCCGCGCCTCGCGATCGCTGATCACGCCGCGGCTGGTGCTGATCACGGAAATCCCCAGCCCGCCGAGCACCGGCTTGAGTTCGATGGAGCGACTGTAAACCCGGCGGCCCGGCTTGCTGATGCGGCGGATGGTGCGGATCACTCGCTCGCCGTTGGGGCCGTACTTCAGGTGCAAGCGGAGCTGCTTGGCGGGTTCCTGGGGCACTTCTTCCCAATCCCAGATGTAGCCTTCGCGCTTCAAGACCTCGGCCAGCCCGCGCTTCACTTTGGAGAGCGGCAGATCGACGTGCGGTCTTTCGACGCGCACCGCATTGCGGATGCGGGTCAACATGTCGGCGATGGGGTCGGTCAACATAGGTCTTCTATTGCTTTCGTGTCATTTCAAATCAAATTCTTTTTACGGTCCGCCGGATACGCGGCTTACCAGCTAGCCTTGCGGACGCCGGGGATGTGCCCTGCGTCCGCCAGATTGCGGAAACAGATCCGACAGATCCCAAACTTCCGCAGCACGGCCCGCGGCCGGCCGCAGAGCCGGCAGCGCCGCACCAGTCGGCGTGGAAAACTTCGGCGGCCGCAGGGCCATCGCTCGTTTCGATTTACTTGCCATGCAATGTTGCTCCGTTTATTTCATGCTGCTCGGAACGGCATGCCGATCGCCCGCAGCAGCTCGCGCGACTCGTCGTCGTTGCCGCTGTTGGTCACGATCGTGACGTGCATTCCTTGGACGCTTGTAAACTTGTCCGGGTTCAGCTCGGGGAAAACCAATTGCTCGGTGAGGCCCAGGCTGTAATTGCCGTGGCCGTCAAAACCCGTGGGGTCCAGGCCGCGAAAGTCGCGGACCCGCGGCAATGCCAGCGAGATCAAGCGATCGAGGAACTCGTACATCCGCTTGCCGCGGAGAGTAACCTTGCAACCTACGGCCTGGCCCTCGCGCAGCTTGAATCCGGCGATCGACTGGCGGGAGCGGGTCACGACCGGCTTTTGCCCGGCGATCGTCTTCATGGCCTCGACGGCTTCCTCAATGAATTTCTTCTCCGTAATTGCCTTGCCCACGCCCATGTTGACCACGACCTTTTTCAGGCGCGGCAACGAAAGGAGGTTCTTCCGCTCGAACTTGGAGCACAAGCCGGGCACGATTTCCTTGAAGTAACGCTCCATCAGCCGGGGCGTGGGGACTTTCTTCGGTCCCTTGCCTTCGGCGGCGTCTTCTTTGCTCCGCTTTGCGTTTTCTTGGCGGCCATATCAGGCTATCCCACTCTCTCGGTTTGCTTCTTTTCCCGCGCGTGCCGCGGCGGCATTATGGTTCCCACGGACGCGCCGCACTTCTTGCAGTACCGTTCCTTGGCGCCGTCGGCCAGGGGCCGTGAGCCGACGCGCGTCGGCTTGCCGCAGGCCGAGCACAAAAACGCGACGTTGCTCTGCGGTACCGGCATCTCCACGGAGAGCCGGCCGCCCTGCGGGTTCCGCTGGCTGCGGCGGACGTGACGATAGACGCGGTTCACGCCCTCCACGACGACGCGGCCCGCGCCGCCGCCGGACTTGTCGCGGATCACGCGGAGGACCTTGCCCCGCGTGCCCCGGTCATCGCCCTTGATCATCACTACGGTATCGTTTTTTCGAATCCACATTAGTTTCAATCCACAGTTTCAACCCACCGGCGCACTCGGCGGACGACTCAGACGACTTCCGAGGCGAGGCTGATGATTTTCATGAAGTTTCGTTCCCGCAATTCCCGGGCGACCGCGCCGAAAATGCGCGTGCCGCGGGGGTTCTGGTCGTTGTCGATGAGCACGGCCGCATTGTTGTCGAAGCGGACGTAGCTGCCGTCCGTCGCGGCGCGTGGGCTGCGGCCGTGCGGACGATCACCGCCCGGACCACCGCGCCTTTCTTAACGTCGCTGCCGGCGATCACGCTCTTCACGCTGCAGACGACGATATCGCCGATTCGCGCCCAGCGCTTGCGGCTGCCGCCGAGAACCTTGATGCAATACAGTTCCTTGGCGCCCGTGTTGTCGGCCACGTCCATCCGCGTTTGCATTTGTATCATGATGAACTCCAGTACTTAGTACTTAGGTCTTAGTACTTAGTTATCGAATCACTAAGTTCTAAGCACTAAGATCTAAGATCTAAGTGCTTTCCGTTGCCTCCGCCGGCGCCAAACCCTCGTGGGCTTTGGTCACCACCCGCAACAGCTTCCAGCGCTTGGTGCGCGAAAGCGGCCGCGATTCCTCGATCTCCACCAGGTCGCCGGAGTGCGACTGATTTTCTTCGTCGTGGGCCACGCAGACCGTGCGGCGGCGCATGATCTTGCCGTACTGTGGGTGCCGCACGAGCCGGGTCACCTCGACGCGCCGCGTCTTGGCCGACTTGTCGCGGGTCACGATCCCGGTCACTATTTTCTTAGGCATTTTGCGATCTCAATCGAGACTTCGAATTCAATTCGTCTGTTTACTTTGCCGCCTCGGCCGTCGCCTTCAACTCCCGCTGCCGCTGCACGGTCTTGATCCGCGCGATCAGCAAACGGCTCTTCTTCAGCTCGCTGGGCGTATCGAGCTTTTCCGTCTGGCTCTGGATCCGCAATCGGAACAGGTGGTCCGTCGTATCCTTCAACAGCAAGCGAAGCTGCTCGCTGCTCATGTCTCGTAGTTCGCTGATCTTGGCCATAGCAACAGTTCTTAGTACTTAGTTCTTAGTACTTAGTACTCGGTTCTTACGCGCTCTTCCAAGTTCTAAGATCTAAGTTCTAAGCTCTCGCTCCTACATCGGTCGTCGCCGCAAAAATCGCACCTTCACCGGCATCTTGTGGGCCAAGCCGGGCCAGGCACATCCGCGCGGCTTCTTCGCTGATGCCGCCGACTTCGTACAACACGCTGCCCGGCCGCACCACCGCCGCCCAGTATTCCGGCTCGCCTTTGCCCTTGCCCATGCGGGTTTCCAAGGGGATCGAGGTAATCGGCTTGTGGGGGAAGACGCGGATGTAAAGCCGGCCTTCGGCGCGGAGGTACTGCTGGGCGGCGATGCGGCCGGCCTCGAGCGTCTGCGCGCTGATCCAGCCGCCCTGCAAGGCTTGCAGGCCGAAGTCGCCGTGGACGACGCGGTTGCCACGAGTGGCATCACCTCTTATACGTCCTCTTTGGCTTTTTCGGTGCTTCACCCGTTTTGGCATTAGCGCCATCGGTATCGTCTCCGCTAAAGGTTCCTAGGTTGATCCATACTTGAATGCCGATGTGACCCTGCGCGATCATCGCCTCGGCGAAGCCGTAGTCGATGTTCGCCCGCAAAGTCGAAAGCGGCATGGCGCCGGCGATCTGCTTCTCGCGGCGGGACATTTCCGCCCCGCCTAGCCGGCCGGAGAGCTGGATCTTGATGCCTTTGGCTCCAGCCTCCATCGTGGATTCGATCGCCCGCTTGAGCGTGCGGCGGAAGGCGGCCCGCTTGGCCAACTGCTCGCCGACGTCCTCCGCCACGAGCTGCGCGACCAGCTCCGGCCGATTCAGTTCCTCGATCTTGATGTTGATCCGCCGCCCGGTCTTAGCCTGCAATTCCTTCTGTAGTTCCTCAACTCGCTCGCCCTTGCGGCCAATGAGCACGCCGGGCCGAGCCGAGAAGAGGATCACCTTTACTTCGTCCCGCGTCCGCTCGATCTCGATCTTGGCGATCGACGGGTAGATCGGCTTCTCGAACTTGTCCTTCCGCTTCTTGATGTAAGTCGCGGATCTTGTGGTCCTCGATCAGCAGGTCGGCAAACTCCTGCTTGGAAGCATACCAGCGGCTCTTCCAGCCGAGCATGATTCCGGTGCGAAAACCGATGGGGTTGACTTTTTGGCCCATAGCTTATCAGTCATTGTTCCACCGACGCGCGGCCGGTGGAGATCTTGTGTCCTATTTAACTTAGTCCAATTCGACCCGAATATGCGACATCCGCTTCTTGATCATCGACGCCTGGCCGCGCGACTTGGGCATCATCCGCTTGAACATCGGGCCGCCGTCCACGCGGGCGTCGGTGACGATCAAGTGGTGCAGGTTTGCCGCCCGCAGGTCCTCGGCGTTGGCCAAGGCGCTCTTCAACACTTTCTCCAGCAGCCGCGCTCCGCGATGCGGCTGGAACTGAAGGATTTCCAGGGCCTCGTCGGCAAACTTCCCGCGGATCAAGTCGGCCAATGGCCGCACCTTGCGAGGGCTGATCTTGGCAAACCGGTGCGTTGCTTCGTAGGGCATGTTTACTTCTTGCCTCCCTTGCCGCCGTGGCCGCGGAAGGTCCGCGTCGGCGAAAACTCGCCCAGCCGGTGACCGACCATTTCCTCGGTGACGAACACCTTCGCGTAAAATCTTGCCGTTATGCACCATGAACGTATGCCCGACAAACTCGGGAATAATCGTGCATGCCCGGGCCCAGGTCTTGACCGGATCCTTGACGCCGATGGAGTTCATCTTCTCGACCTTGGCGAAGACCTTGGGATGAACGTAGGGACCTTTTTTAAGCGAGCGGCTCATAGCTTGTCAGGCATTTGGATTCAGGATTCGGGATTTGGGTCGCACGGATCCCCAATCCCCAATCCTGACATCCCGTTGACTTACTTAATCTTCAACTGTCCATACCGGCGCGACTTGCGACGGCGAACGATGGCTTTGTTCGATGGCTTTGCGACGCTTGCGGGTGGAACCGCCTTTGGCCAGCTTCGCCCGTCGGGCTGACCGGATGGCGGCCGCCCTTGGTGCGGCCTTCGCCGCCGCCGTGCGGGTGGTCGATGGGGTTCATGGCGGTGCCGCGGTTATGCGGCTTACGGCCCAACCAGCGTTTGCGGCCCGCCTTGCCCAGCACGATGTTCATATTGTCCGCATTGCTGAGCGAGCCGATCGTCGCCTTGCAGGTGGCCGGCACGCGGCGGATTTCGCCGCTGGGCAGATTGATCTGCGCCCAGTCGGCGTCGCGGGCGGCCAGCGTCGCGCCAACGCCCGCCGAGCGGCACAGCACGCCTCCGCGGCCCGGCTGCATCTCGATGTTGTGGATCGTCATGCCGGTGGGAATCTTGCCAAGCGGCAGGCAGTTGCCGATCGAGGCCGGCGCGTCCTGTCCGCTCTGCACCTGATCGCCCGCCTTCAGTCCCGCGGGTGCGAGGATATAACGCTTCTCGCCGTCGACGTAATGCAGCAGGGCGATTCGGGCTGTGCGGTTGGGATCGTATTGGATCGAATCGACGCGGGCCGGCACGCCGTCCTTGTCGCGACGGAAGTCGATGATGCGGTAGTCGCGCTTGTGTCCGCCGCCACGGAACCGAGCCGTTGTCTTGCCCTGGTTGTTGCGGCCGCCGGTGCGCCGCTTGGGGCGGAGCAGGCTCTTTTCCGGCTTGGCGCCCGGCGTCAACTCGGCGAAGTCGCTCACGGTCGCGCCGCGGCGGCCGGGAGATGTCGGATTGTATCGTCGAATACCCATAATTGTCTTCGTTCTGTAGGGTACGGACTCGTGCCGTTCCCGACTTCGCGGAACGGCACGGAGTCCGATCCCTACAGCTAGAAGAAGTTAATCCTATGCTCCGTGTCCAAAGTAACGATCGCCTTCTTCCACGCCTTGGTAGTGCTCATCCGCATCTTGGTGCGGCGCGGCTTGCCCTTGCGGTTCTGCGTGCGCACGCGCGACGACCTTCACGTCAAACAGCGTCTCGACCGCATGGCGGATCTCGTCCTTGTCCGCCAGCCGGTTGACCTCAAAGGCATAGGCGTTGTTGCGGTTCGCCTTGTGCATGCCTTTTTCCGTCACCAGCGGCCGGATGATGATCTGGTGCGGCGCCAGATTCAAATTGTGTCGGTGGATTTCGGCTGCCATGGCAGTACCTCAGTTTTCAGTCTGCCGTTTGATTTCCGCCGGCTTCTCGCCTCGACTTATTGCGAATCGCGTCCAACGCGATGTCGTGAGCAGCAAGCGGCGTGGCTGCAATATATTCAGGGCATTGAGCTCGCTCACCGGCAATACGGATACGTCGGCGATGTTGCGAAGGCTCTTGAGGACATTGGTGTCGTAGCCCTGGCAATGCCACGAGCACCGAAGCGCCGTCCAGCTTCAACGCCTTGATAATGGCGGCCGCGTCGCGGGTCTTCGGCTGGGCGAAGCTGAGCTGGTCGATGAGCGTCACTTCGTCGTCGGCAATCCGCGAGGCGATCGCCATCCGCGTGGCAAGCTGCAGGGCCTTCTTCGTCAGGCGGTACGACCAATCGCGCGGCCGTATGGCATGGATGTGTCCGCCGCCCCGGCGGATGCCGCTGCGCCGCGAGCCGGCGCGGGCGTTGCCGGTGCCCTTTTGGCGATACATCTTCTTTGTCGTACCGGTCACGTCGGTGCGATTCTTTGTCCGCACCGTGCCCAGGCGGAGATTGTTCTGGTACATCACCACGGCATCGTGGATCAACTGTTTGCTGATCCGCGGGGCGATCTGGGCGGGGTCAATCTCGTACTTGCCCACCTCGGCGCCGGTTCGGTCGTGTATTGCCAGGCTTGCCATGATTCTTCTCTTATTTCTTCTTTGACACGGGCTTCGCTGCCTCGAGTTTCTGCGTGCCAGGTCCGACCTTATTGCTCACGCGAATCACGAGGTAGCCGCCGACGGGGCCGGGCACGGCGCCGCGGACGAGCAATAGATTGTTTTCTGAATCGAGCCGGGCAACGCGGAGATTGCGGATCGTGACGTTTTCCACGCCGTAATGTCCGGCCATCTTATGGCCCCTGAAGACGTGGTGCGGATCGGTGTTCATACCGATCGAGCCGACATGCCGATGGACCTTCTTGACGCCGTGAGTTGCACGCTGCCCGGCGAAGTTCCACCGCTTCATCGCGCCTGTCGTGCCGCGGCCCTTGGTAACGCCCGAAACGTCCACCGCCAGAATGTTGGCGAAGATATCGACGTTTATTTGCTGGCCAACCTGAAAGTCGCCCCCGACGGCAACTCGTCCATCATCGAGACGAAACTCGCGAACCAACCGCTGCGGCTCGCAACTTGGCTTGACGACGGCCTGCACTCCAGCGGCCGCACGTTGCTTTTGCCGCTTGCTCTCTAGCTTGGCAACGTGGCCGCGTTCGCTGCGGCCGGCGAGGCGACGGGGCTTGTCCAGAAATCCTAGCTGCACCGCTTCGTAACCGTCGCGGTCGGCCGTCTTCACTTGGAGCACATGGCATGGCCCCGCCTGGATCACGGTAACCGGAATTACCTTTCCAGCAGAGTCGAAAACCTGAGTCATCCCGACCTTGCGGCCGAGTAGTCCAACTGCCATGATTGTTAGCCCTTGTTCACGTCGCCGTGCGGGAGGGCCGGCCTACGGCCGGTTTACCCGCAGTGCATCCGTTGCATAATTTGCCCGAATGTGTTTTTAGAGTCACCAACAAAACCGATCCTGGGGCAGCGTCAGTCGTGCCATTCGGTCGGTTATGATAGACCCTCTAAATGTATCCGGCACACTCCGTGTGCCGTTTTTTGGCGGCACACGGAGTGTGCCGCATACTCTTAATGTCTGCTCGTAGCCTTAATCTTGATGTCAACACCCGCCGGCAAGCTTAGTTTATTGAGCGCCTCAATCGTCTTGGCGGTCGCCTGCATGATGTCGATCAGCCGCTTATGCGTGCGGATCTCAAATTGCTGGCGGGCCTTCTTGTCGATATGGGGGCTCGACAGAACCGTGTAACGCTCGATGCGTGTGGGCAAGGGAATCGGCCCGTGGACAACAGACCCAGTCCGTTTCGCCGTATCGACGATCTCCATCGCGCTTTGATCCAGGATCGCGTGGTCGTAGGCTTCCATGCGAATGCGGATGATTTCGGTAGTATGTCCGGCCACGGCCAAACTCCTAATATAAAGGAACCCGGTTTAAGGGGCTCCGGCGAATCGATTCCCTGCTTGTCAAACAACAGACGCACTGCGTTTGCTCGCCCGGCGCCAACTAAGGCTGCCACGAGCGGAAACCACCAATGATACAGGGATCGAAATTGGCCGTCAACGGGCTCTTGGAGAATTTTCGAGCGATTTCCGACGTTTCGAATGACGCCGAAATAATCCAGACCAATGGGCAGAAAAATCCTAAGACTTTGGCAGCGCCTTAGGTACGGTGGTCTATTCGGGGGGCTGGCACCCGTCTAATGCTTCGCCGACGGCGTACGGTCTTGCGAGGGTGACGTCCGCATTTCCGGCAATACTCTGGTCATTACCGAGCCGTCGGCTCGATAAATGCGAAGCAGCACCCTGTTTGCTGCCTTCTCGACTGTGAAATTGCCGGGACTGTCGTCAATCTTGAGTTCGCCGCCGGTGAGCCGGTTTGATGGTGTATGCAATTCGCGGAGATTCGCAAGGAGATAGTCGCCGATCTCCGGTCCTGACTTCGCCTGGACTTCTGGATGTTCCGTCAGCACGCCCTCGCAAATCCCGCCAAGCACATAAGCCCAGCTAGCAGGCAGGCGTGAAACCTGAATATCCGCATCGGTCAGCTTAGGCGCGATCGCGAAAATGCCGCCCGCGATGAGGCCAGACGCGGCACACAAGGGCAAAACCCGCCTCACGCAATACCCACCGAATCCACGCGGCTGAGCGAGGCCTCGCGCATAATCCCACATTGAGAGGATGTTTCCGATGCCGACCATCAAGATGAAGACGATCGAGGCGACGTTCATCGCACCGTTCCGCGTGAAATAGTGGTCTTGGTGTGACTTGAACGGCGCCCAAGTGAAATGGATGTCGTCAGTCATGCGCGCGGCGTCAAGATTGCCCGATAGCTTTGTCAGCACGCAGCCGTCCCACATCAAGGAACAAATTGCCGCGTGCCCCACGTCGCAATGCGTCGTCTGTCCGTCATACGCCGTGCGCCGTTCGTCCGTCTCGGAATCTACATCCGCACGCTGCGTGTAACTATCACAGAACTCCTCTGGCAACTCATTGCACATAGCGCGGTCCTTGCCGATCACGAAAAGCTCAAACGCCGGACTGCCGCCGGCCAGCGCCGTCAGTTTCATCGGATAGACTGGCTCGTCGCTGGCGAACTGCAGTTTGATCGGGTGCGGGACGTTCGCGCCCAATTCGCTCCGCGTCAACTTGATCGCCGCAAAGACCCAGCCTCGGGAAACATAGTCCGCCACGATCGGCCGGGCCGCTTCGGGCAGGGCGGCAAAACCGTTTTCGGTAAGCCATGAATCAAGCCCGTCGGGCCGCTCCGGCCGCAAGACACTTATCGCATAAGAGCCAACTTTCGCAGTTTTTTCGACTCGAACTCCCGACGATCTCGTCGTCACGTCACGACCGCTGTTGCCAGCGGGCAGCAGCAGGCCAATCAACAAGAAGAGCACCAGGACAAAAACTGCAGCGCAGCCGAGACTCTCGCGCTTCAAAAACAGCGATCCGAAGAGCAAGTTGCATACGAGCATGGAAAAGATCGCCGTTTGGATAAGCGCCGAGAGATCGTGTGTGACTTTCGGTTGAATGCAGAAGTCCAATGTCTTCAGCGTGCCCGGTGTCGCCTTCTCAATCGTTGCCGGCACGTTCGGAACAGGAATGATCCAGCCAAGTTGCTGCGCCTGCGAATCGAGCGCCGACTCGATGATCAGAGTTTCCGTACCGTCTTTCCACGATAGGACGGCCCGCTGACCGACGATTTCCGGTATCTTGCGGACCGCGCGCTCTGGAATGTAGCAGCCGTCGCCGGAAGCGACCGACCCGCATACGAGGAATGCGATAACTCCCAAGCAGCAAAGCCGCATGGTCAAAACCTCCTAACGCGCAATCGCTGAACGCGAGGTGAATAGTTTCCGGGCCGCTAATCTGCTTACGACTTGCTGTGCCCCTGCGGCCGTTTGATCGGTTCGGGCGGAATGAGCGGTTTCATCGTAAGCGTAAGGTAGGTCGCCGTCGTCTTGAACGGATGGCCATCGGGGGCCTTCCGATTGATCTGTCGCACTTCGACGACTTTATGGTTTTGCGTATTCTCGTCCATTCTCAAGGTCTCTTTATCTTCCAAACGGCTGTTGGAACTAGGGTGTCAATACTTCACTATTCTAGGCGAGATTCTCGTGGCATGCAAATCGGCCGAAAAACGCCTGTTTTTCCGGCCATTTTCCCGCCCGCACTACCGCCATTTTCTTTTCGGAATTCTTCCCCGTACCCTATTGCAAAGATTTGTTAACTGTGGTATACTGACGACGAGAAACGTTGCTGCGGCTCGTTATCGGGCCGATTTCCGGCCCGGCCGCCGCGCGTCGCAACCTGCCAGAAAGAAAGAGGTCTATCATGCCGTCCGAAACCATGCCCAACGCTCCCGCCGCCGCTCGCAACGGCGCCGCAGACAACGGGCCCGCAAAGGAGCTTACTATCCAGCAGATCGCCGCCTTGGACGCGCTGCTTAATGGCTCAAGCGTCACCGACGCGGCCGCCGCCGCCGGCGTCGATCGCAGCTCGGTTCACAACTGGCTCCGCAAAAACTTCGCCTTCCAAGCCGCCTTGAATCGCGGACGGAAAGACATGCGGCAAGCCATCGTCCACCGGCTGGAACGACTCGCCAACAACGCCACCGAATGCGTCGACAAGGCCGTTCGCGAGGGCAATGTCAAGGTAGCGCTTGAAGTCGTCAAACGCGTTAACGTCTTCAGCCGCTTCTGCGGTAGCGACGACCCGGCCGAATTAGAAATTGCCGACGACGAGCGCTGTCTTGATCAACGAGAGAAGGCCAGCCGCTCGAAGCAGCGGGCCGATCGACTGAAAGTTTCAGACCCCACCCACAGAAGGAATTGATATAGCCAAAGGAGTGGTGCGAATCGCGAAAAGTGTGGAGAAATGTAGAAAACTGTGGAGTTCGCATGGCCGTCGGCGGGGTTGCTCATTTAGTTGCAACCTCCCCGACAGCCAAAAGTAGCAGGCACGCTCCGCGTGCCGTCCGCTGTATTTACAAGCCCGGACGGCACAAGGAACGGTGCCTGCTACTTCCTAGTTCCCGCTCTATACTTCGCTGCGGCTCCGTGATCGGCGGCGCGAGCGCGGCTGTGCGCTCCATTCCTTCGTCAGCGTCTCGAAGACTTCCGGCGATTCGTAGCGAACCACCGTCTTGCCTTCGGGAATCGGGCCGATCAAGCCGCGGAAGACGGGCATTCCGCGAAGTTCGAGATCGGTGCTACAGTCATCGACGCCAACCTGCGAGTGGCGCTTGAGGAGAGCTTCGGCCGTGTCAAAATCGCGCGTGCGAATCTCGCCATCGGCGCCGCGCGTCACCACGCGAAAAGTTCCTTTGTTCATCGTATCGGTCCTTCATGTGCTGCCCATCCGTTGGCGTGCTCCTTCGTCCGAGATAAGGCAGCTATCGGCAGCTTAGCAGGCTGTGGCAAAACCAAAGTCGGCCGCGCGCCATAGCGAAATCAATCGCAAGAACCGCTAAAAAATGCGCCCGAAACAGAACGGGACTGACCGATACCGCCGTCGCGGGGTACATGTGCCAGGGCGAATTACTATACGCCGGCTGCCAGCCGTTATCGCTATTCAAGTTAAAACTGCGACCACCGGGCAACACCTTGTCAGCCGTTGCGGTGTCCTATAGATTAAAGAACGAGTCAGGAGGGTATGCGAATGGCTAGCGGTCTGACTCGAAATCAGATGCCCCGCAAGGGGTTGAGGGTTCGACTCCCTTGCCCTCCGCTCACTCGCCAACAGCCGCCAAAGGTTGTTGGCGAGTTCTATTTCTTGCCAGGGTATACACTTGCGCCTTGTCGGTATCCGTCGCCAGCATACCCTCGTCATTGAGAAAAGCTAACCCCGCCGTCTGCCAATTCTCGCCACCGCTTTTCACGTTTCGCCGTTCAACTGCTACCAGTTCTGCCCTCACAGATTCCGCCGCGCCGTCGCCCCCTTGGGCTTTCACCGTCGCTCGTTTGGATTCCGCCGGGCGATCGACCGCCCCGAGGGCCGGCAGGCCGTCCAGGGCGTCTTGCAAATCATGTCGCCGGGTATGGGAGTATCGGCCGATGGTAAGGGCCGGGTCGCTATGCCGGGCAAGCTCTTGGGCCGTCTTGACCGATGCCCCGCTCGCCACGATGCCCGAGATGTAGGTATGCCGCGTCGAATGGAAGTCCACCACTTCACCGACCGCGTTGCGATACAAGAGGAAATCGCACTTTGCCCGCGCCTCCTTCGCTTCTTCGCTCGGGGCCTCTTCCAACCATGCCCGCCGCGCCGCTTCCAGGTCCGCCCGCAGCATCCGGGCCGTGCCGCCGGGCAACCGACCAAACAACCGCATACCTGCCGGCTTGCCCGCCAGCCAGGGCCGCAGCACGTCCGCCACGTCTTGCCGTATCGGTTGCCGATCTTCGCGCCGACGTTTTGAGCAGGCCGCCGCCACGATCACCACCGGCATAGCGCCGTCCAGGTCGAAACTCTCGGGCGTCAGGCTGCGCAGTTCCTTCGCGCGAAACCCCGTCGATAGCGCCAGCCGGTAGCACATGGCACGATCGGGGCCGCAAAGGCTATGACTGCCTTCCGTCCGCTCTTGGACTGTGGCAAGCAATCGGCCGATTTCCTCGGGGGTCAGTTCCCGCCGGACGTGGCGCCGATCTGTTTTTTCATTGAATCGCTCAAGGGCGCAAGGGGATCATCGGCCGCGCAGCTTGTGTTGCCACAGCCAGCGCGTCAGGGCCTTCGCGGAAATCATGTACGAATTGCAGGTCCGCAGGGACGCCCCGCGCTCTTGCAACACCCCCACCGCCTTCATTACCGCCGGGCCGTCCAGGTCCGTCGTCAGCGTAGCGCCGGTCAACTCGATTACCCGACGCAAATTCCGCATTGTTTCCGAGACGTGTTTCGCCGTGTTGCCCTTGTCGGCCAAGAACTGCCGGAAGTCCGCAAGTTGTTCGGCCAGGGTCCGCCGTCCCTCTTTTCCCAGCCGTTCTTGCGATGCCGTGATATTGAATTTCTGCCGCAGCATGGCCGCCTTTTCGCGCTCCGCGGCAATCCGCTTCGCCGTGTCCAAATCTCCGCAGCGTACAGACTCTTTCCGCCGCTTGCCGTTTGCGTCGAAATACTGAATGGTGTAGCCCGCGCGCTGCAAGACGATCCGCGTACCGTCCGCGGTCAGGGGGGCACGATGCCGCCGGCCGTTTGTTGTCCACACCGCGAACCGCTCCCCTTTGCGTGTCACGATTTCCGCGCCCTCGGGAAGGGCGGCCTTATACGTTCGTTTGTAAACCGTCGCCATGATTACTTGCCCTTTTTCGTTTTGGACTTGTTCGCAATAATTGACAGCCCAAGGTATTCCCCAAGTGTATCCAGCGCGCGAGCCGAAAGAAACCGCTCGCCGCTTGCAAGCCGCGCAAGCGTTGGTTCGCTAATGCCCGTCGCCTTGGAAATGGCATAGCGGGTTTTTCCGCAGTTCTCGATGATCTCCCGCAATTGGTCCGTCAGTTTCGTCCGTATCGTTTTCATGCACGGAATTGTATATGATACTTACCGTTCCGACAAGTGCCTCCCTAGATATCAATCTATAATCTATCGCGGGTTTCGTCACCCCCCTGAACTTCTTCGAAAATGCTATCAACAAGCGCCGTAACTGGTGCAAAGCGTCAACCGGGCCAGCTTCTGTCCGGCTACGGTCGCTGTAGCAATTGTTCCCGCAGCAACGCTGCCTTTTCCGCCAGCGATCGAGACTGTGCAAGTGCCGCCGAATCGCAATGCTGGCATCGCCACACGCCGGAAATTGTTTCCCAAAGATCGGAACGGCCGCATGTCCGGCAGGACCGGAAGGCTATATCCTCGTCTGTTTCGAGCCATTCCAATTTCCGGCTGGGCGGTGGAACTTCCACGGGCTCGGAAACCGCCACGTCGGGCACCCCGCTAAACAGGTTTTTCAGAAAACTCACTGTGTCATAGTCGATCATGTAAACCTCTCTCTCTGAGATATCGTCCCTACCGTCCCAACCGTCCCCACAGGGCGGAAACTCTGGGGATTTCGCCTTCCGTCCGACAGCCTACCGTCCCAAGATTCGGTCACAATTCCCCGAGGAGGACAGCCCCTTGGGACGGTAGGGACGATCGGGATGGTTGCCGTGGGCCTATACCTTGTCGCCGTCGCTATCCACCTCCGTAGAGTCCAGGTCGATGCCGTAGTTCGTTTGAATTCGGCGCAACACGTCGGGCGTCACGTCCCGAAACTCCCTCCGGCTGCCGCTTTTCCGCGGCGTAGGGATGCCGTAGGACTTTAGACGCCCTGTCACCGTGCGCGGATACCAGTTCTTAAACAACACCGGCTCGGCTTGCTAGGGCCGGTGGAAGGCCCGCGATACATGCCAGGGCTTTGGGGCCGAACACGTCGAAACAGACCATCTTGAATTGCCCGATGTTCCCAAGGGCCTCTAACCGAGATGCCTGCCCTCCCCGCTTGTAGCCCGCGAGCAACATGCTGTTGAGGTCCGCTACGTCGGGGCATTGCGTCTGCTTCAGCCGCTCCGCTTCGTCCAGCAACAGAGTGCCGCCGAAGTTATGCAGCGTGCGGAAGAGGGCCGCCGCTGTCATGTTGGAAGATGATAGCGGACGAAATGCCAGCCGCCCGAGGATTTCAAAGACGCGCGATTTGCCGGATCCGAGAGGGCCGCCAACGAACAAATACGGCAGCGCGTCCCATGCCTGATAACAGTAGGTCAACATTAGCCATAGCGCCAACGTCGCTACGATTCCGGGCGCGTGTTCCGCCGGCAGGTCGATGTAGAATGAAATCCGCTCGCAGATCCGCCGGAACACATCTGCCGGGGCAGGGGGCGGGCCGCCCTTTAGCCAGGCCGCCCGAGCCTCCCGAGACCAGCCGGCCTTCATTGTGGGCGTCGGCTCTGCCAGCTCGGGATGAACGAAAACCTTCTTGCCGCCGGGTAGATCGATTGCTGGGGGTATGGGCCGTCGTTCGCGTCGGCCGTCCGCCCAGCGCAAATACAAGTGCCAGCGCCCCACCGGCTTGTCGCCAAGCAAGATCATCGTTGGCACCGCCAGCCCTGATGTCTCGGACAGAATGAACCGCTCGGGACGCACCAAACGTGAAACGTCGATTTCCGCGGCGTCCGTTTGGGGGCCGTTGGGTTCCGGCGCCTCCAACTCCGCTGCCCGTTCCCTCAATAACGACTCGACATTATTACGGGGGATACCGGGTCGCTTGTTGCAAACGACGTCGATGAATCCCTTCCGTTCCTTATCCTTGCTCAGCTTCAGTTCGTCGACGTGCAACACTTCCGCGCCTAGTGGCATCGGCCGTCTTCGAGCAACAGAAGCAGCTCGGCGGGCGTAATGTCCCGGATGATGCGGTCTTCAGCATGCTCCTCACTACGCTCGACCGCCGTGGCGGCAAGATGACCTCGGTGGCGCTGGCCCGCGCGTTGGAGTTCCCGGCTTTACGTTTGCCGGGCATGCTGGCGAAGGCACAACGGGTGCTAAACATTGACGGGTACGCGGTCTTGAGCCGCGACGACGCCTCGGACACGGTGGAACTGAACCGAGAGCTGCTGCTGAAGCAGTTCGACTTGGTGTAGGAGCAAGAGATGTCGCTGAGCCCACAACGACGGGAAGAAGTCATCGACGCGCTGCGGCGTGGCACGGTGCCGAGGAGCAGCCTTGATGCGTTTGCGGTCGGCCTGGAACGCGTTGAGCGGGTTATTGATGAAGAACTCCGCAAGGTCGCGGCTGGCGGCGGAGCCTTCAAAGCCGTGCGCGGTGACTACGGCTGTGGCAAGACATTCCTTGCCCGTTGGTTGGCTGATCGCGCCCGCAAACTTGGCTTTGCCACTTCAGAGGTCCAGGTGTCGGAGACCGAGACGCCCCTGCACCGCCTTGAGACCGTTTACCGCCGACTTATGGAGCGGCTGTCGACGGCCGACACGCCCCAAGCGGCGCTGCGTAACATCGTGGACGGCTGGTTCTACGCCTTAGAAGAAGATGTACTGGCCGAGGGCACCGTGAGATCGGACAACCAGCCGGCACTCCTTCGCCGTACAGGTGAACTGCTGGAGCAACGCCTGGCCAAGGTCACGAGCACCGCGCCGATGTTCAGTGCGGCCCTGCGGGGCTACCGCGAGGCCCAAGCCCAAGGTGACAAGCCGGCGGCCGAAGGCGTCCTGGCTTGGCTCGCGGGCCAGCCGAATGTCGCGGCAGCGGCGAAGCGGATGGCAGGCGTAAAAGGCGACATCGACCACTTCGGGGCACTTGAACTTCCTTCAGGGCGTGCTCATCGTCTTCCGGGACTCAGGGCACCCAGGCATGTTGCTGGTGCTCGACGAGGTAGAGACGATACAGCGGGTCCGCGGCGACGTGCGCGACAAGAGCCTCAACGCCCTGCGGCAGCTAATCGACGAGGTGGATGCCGGCCGATTCCCCGGGCTGTACCTGCTGATCACCGGCACGCCGGCCTTCTTCGATGGTCCGCAAGGGGCACAGCGGCTAGAACCTCTCGCTCAGCGGCTGCACGTCGATTTCCAGACCGACGCCCGCTTCGACAACCCGCGAGCCGTGCAGATCCGTCTGCCGGGCTTCAGCCTTGATCGCCTCTGCCAGGTCGGCATCAAAGTCCGGAGCATCTACGAGCAGCATGCCAAGGCCCCCGAACGGCTCGCTACATTATGCGACGACGGCTACATTCGAGAGTTGGCCGAAGCGGTCACCGGAAAGCTCGGCGGCAAGGTCGGCATCGCCCCGCGTATCTTCCTCAAGAAGCTGGTGGCCGACGTGCTGGACCGAATCGACCAGTTCCCCGACTTCGACCCGCGGCAGCACTACGCCCTGACGATCGCCGAAACCGAGCTGACGCCCGTGGAGCGGCAAGCGATGGGCGCGACGGACGTCGATGAAATCGAGCTTAACCTGTGAGCCACTTCGACCAACTCCACCCGGCCCTCCAGCACCACGTCGTCAATAGCCTGGGTTGGCGACAGTTGCGGCCATTCCAGGAGGAGGTCATCCCCGGCATCCTGGCCGGTCAACACATGATCGTCCTGGCGCCCGACGGCCGGCGGCAAGACCGAGGCGGCGTTCCTGCCCGTCGCCTCACGCATGCTTGCTGAAGGCTGGACGGGGCTGAGCGTGCTCTACATCTGCCCGATCAAGGCTCTGCTGAACAACCTCGACGTGCGGCTCCAGCGGTACTGCACGCTCCTGGGGCGACGGTCGGCCCTTTGGCATGGCGACGTGACCACCACGGCTCGACGGCACGTGCTCCGCGATCCACCCGACTGCCTCCTGACCACGCCCGAGTCGCTAGAAGTGATGCTCGTCTCGCCGAACGTCGATGCCCGCAGCCTGTTCTCGAATCTGCGAGTGGTCGTCGTGGACGAGATCCATGCCTTCGCCGGGGACGATCGCGGCTGGCACCTGCTGTCGGTCCTCCAGCGCGTCACGCGGTTGGCCGGCCGGGAGCTTCAGCGGATCGGGCTGTCGGCGACGGTCGGCAACCCGGAGATGCTAATCGACTGGCTGGCCGGCTCCTGCAAGGGTGATCGCGTCGTGGTCCGGCCAGCGGAGGCCGCGGCCGCGCATTCCGAGGTCAAGCTCGACTACGTCGGCTCCCTGGAAAACGCGGCCGTGGTGATCTCTCGGCTGCACCGGGGCGAGAAGCGGCTCGTGTTCGTCGACAGCCGTGCCAGAGCCGAGCAGTTGGGAGCGGGGTTGAAGCAACTGGGAATCACAGCCTTCGTCACGCACAGCTCGCTCAGCCAGGAACAGCGGCGGCAGGCGGAAGATGCCTTCGCTAACCGGGACAACTGCGTGATCGTGGCCACGAGCGTCCTGGAACTGGGCATCGACGTGGGCGACCTCGACCGGGTCATCCAGATCGACAGCCCGCCCACGGTGTCGAGCTTTCTGCAACGTATGGGCCGCACCGGCCGCCGGGCCGGGACGCAGCGCAACTGCCTGTTCCTAGCGACTCGCGACGAGACGCTCATACAGGCCGCGGGGCTCATTGACCTATGGCGCGCGGGCTACGTCGAGCCGATCCATCCGCCGCCGGAGCCCTACCACGTCCTGGCCCAGCAGTTGATGGCGTTGGTGCTTCAGGAACAAGGCATTGGTCGGTACACCTGGCTAGGATGGGTTGCAGGTGTGCCGGCTTTCGCGAACATGTCCCCGGATCGCGTCCAAGAAGTTGTCTCGGGAATGCTTGCCAAGGGGATGCTATGGGAGGATCAAGGCATCCTGGCGATCGGGCAAAAGGGCGAGGAAACCTACGGCCGAAAGCACTTCCTGGAATTGTTGTCGGTATTCCTGTCCCCGCCACTCTTCCTCGTCCTCCACGGACGTCAGGGGCTGGAGTACGTGGACGAACTGACCTTCCTCGGTAAGCAAGAAGACGGCCGCGTGCTGCTCCTGGGTGGCCGGGCCTGGCACGTCACCCATATCGACTGGCAGCGGAAGGTCGCCCACGTCGAAGTCTCGCAGGACCGCGGCCGAACGCGATGGAAGGGGCAAGGCCAGGGGCTGTCCTTCCGCCTCTGCCAGGCGATCAAGCGGGTGCTGGCGGAGGACGAGATTCGCCCGTGCTGGTCGCAGCGAGCCCGGTCGCAAATGGAGGGGGTGCGGGGGAAGTTCCCCTGGGTCACGGCTGAAGGGACCACCGTGGTAAGCGACGATGGCCAAGTGTCCTGGTGGACCTTCGCCGGGCAGAAAGCCAACGCCGCCCTCGCCCCCGCGATTGCCGATGTCACCCACGTGGCGACAACGAGCGACAGCCTGACGATCGAGTTCGAGCAAGTTGTGCCGCTAGAGGCCGTGCAGCGGGCGGTCGAGGAACTCCAGCCCCGAGACCCGGCAACGCTGCTACCCGACGTTAGCCCCGCGGCGTTGGACGGTATGAAGTTTTCGGACTGCCTGCCGCCGGCTCTGGCGATTCACATGCTGGGCATGCGGACCCGGGACCCGGCAGCCGTGGAGCAGGTATTACGGTCGCCGATCCGGCTTGTATCGAGTTGACTTGAAAACCAAACGCTTGGAGAGAGAAACCGCAAGTCGCATCCCCTAGCGATGCGAAAGTCAGCATGCCATCGCAACTCTTATTCTTAAGCGGGTGATTGCATCGCGCTGGAACGGTTGGTAAGGTCGAGGTCGCGTTTAGCGGAGAAACGGCAAAAGGGACTCAAGAGTGAATCCCGGAATGGAGATTAGGCAAGGACCAATCTACGACGTTAGAAAGCCGGGGATAGGAGCCGATGTTGCTGACACGATTTTTAACGAATCGGGAACTCTGGAAAGAGCTACAATCGCGGGTTGCGGCAGCAAAGCGAGCATGGGTAGCGTCCGCTTACTTTGGCACGGGCGGGGCCGATTTAGCCCCACTCTTCGTCGTCGACTTCAGCATGCCGATACCCGGCTCGTTCGAGTCGCTCATTGACCGCCAGGCTGCTGCCATCGGGTAATACTTCACGGTGCGATGGCTGCTTGTGATGGCGTTGACTTACCAGCAACGAAGGAACTCAAAGACCAAGCTAAAACCTGGATGAGTCAGATTCTCGCCAAAGCTGGCGGCCCCACAAACCTTGCTGAGCCTAGTGAAGCAGTCTTGCGAAAATGTCGTAAGAGACCGTTGCGACGATTATATGTCCACGCATTTTTTGCTATTCTCGTCATAATCGCCGTTGCGAGAATTGGTGTTCAGGAGAGTGAACTGTTCGTTACAGGAACTGTGGATGGTCGTTTAGTTCTCGGCCATGCTTCTGAGAACAGATTAGAACTAAACACAATTGACAATGAAAAGAGTCGTCTTGGCAACAGCCGTGACCCAGTAGTAGCGGCAACCATAGCACGTAACGGACGAACTTGGGCCGCAGCAACGGCTGGAGGCGAATTCGTGGTGATGGAGGGCTAGCCGGCAGCAGAATGAATCTAGTCGCGGCGCTCAAAGTGCGCGACGCCGGTCGTCACCAGAGGTGTTGCGGCGCCGTGCACGTTCGGCCACTTGACGCCGCACAGCGTCAACCGCTCGACCTGGTCAGCGATCAGCACGGAACGGAAGTCGTCCTTCACGCAACTCAGGCGGACGTTTGCCAAAGTCACATCCTGCACTTTTCGCAAATAGAACCCCCAGGCAGGCAAGGGCCGTGCGTCGACCCTGGGCGCCCTCAAAGTCTCCTTGGGTGCTGTTCTCTTTCCACTCCCGGTGAACTCGATGCTCACATCGCGGAAGGAGACCTCCGCAAAAGGCGTATCCGCCCAGCTCTCCACGGAAGCGGCAGCGAGGTATGCTCCCGTGGCTTTCACCCGCTCAACGGCGATCCGGCCCGCGGAGTTGCCGGACTTAAGGGTGAAATGAAAGGGCGTTCCAACCTTGTCCATGACGATGTCGCGGATCGTCACGTCGTCAAGCTTGCCTTGGGTGGCATCCCAGGCACCGGGCTGAAGATTCAGCCCAGCTAAGCAATTGCGGCGATTCGAGGTTCGGTGCGGAAATTCTCCCGGCCCGTACATGCGGCATTTCTCGATGGTCAGGTGCGTTGCGGGCCCGATGAGACGCAGGCAATTGCATGAGGAGTTGAGCGTGCAATCAGTGATCAAAACATGGTCCCAATATCGGCCTGCGATCGAATCGTCGCCAGTGAAGAACTGGCAGTGCGCAATGGTAACGTCGCGGCAAGGTTGCTCGCGACAGCCGCGGAAGTGGACGCCGTCCCAACCGCCCGTGATCTTCACGTCGCGGATCTCGACGCGGTCTGTCAGCTCCATGAGAATCGCATAGTTGGCGGAATCTTTGATCGAAATCTCGCGGATCGTTACATCGCGGCAATTGCCCAGCAGAACGGTATGCGGCCCGCGCATGTGTTCTTCACCCTTGGGATCGAAGACCTTCCGCCCATCAATCACGCCCTGGCCACTGATGGAGATATTTCGGGCGCCGTCGGCAAGGACCAGCGCGCGGTGCCAGGTTGGAAGCCATTTCGCCTCCGGCATGATAGCCGGTGGTGCGAAGTTCCGATAATCTTTCAGATCCTCGCTGCCAAGCAACGTGGCACCGGCCTCCAAGTGAAAGTCAACGTCGCCGAGGATCTGCACGGTCCCCGAAAGATAAGTGCCGGCCGGCAAGATTACCCGGCCACCTCCTGCCGTCGAGCATGCCTCGATCGCCTTATTGATCGCCGCTGTATCCGCGGCACGGCCGTCGCCTTTGGCGCCGAAGTCGCGCACGTTGAACGACTTGACCTTAGCCTCCCCAGCGCTGGCTTGCTCAATGCCGTGGGGCCACATCATCGCCAGCAGCAGTAACCAAAGCGTGCTTCTCATCGTAATATCCGCTTGTTGTCGGTGGCATTTGCTCGTGGCAGCTTCTTCAAGGTCGGGACCAACGATCGCTGGCCCTAATGCGGCAGCGGCAACACGATTGCAGCATTTTCGTTAAGCAACGTCTCGCTTTCCTTTCCATCGAGGCGGTACTTGATTCGAAGCTGCTTTACCGTCCCCGGGGCCGGATCGCCGCCAAAGCTCGCGTTATAACTCTCGCCGGGCAAGAAGATGATGCGGTAGTTTTTGGCATGGCGACGGAGAATCGCTGTGACATCCTTGGCCTGCTGACCGGCGCCGTAGCGGGCCTCGACAATTTCCAATTTCACCGGCTTGTGGCCGGCCTGCGCGAGCGCTTTGCCTAGTTCGGCGCGATTGACTCCGCGGCTATGGTCCATGCCCGCCAGGACGAGCAAAGCTTCGTCCTTCAGCGCGGGTGTGTTTGCTGCTTCCAGAGCGATAGCGCGCATCTCGCTGCTCGGATAGCGGAGCAAGACTTCCAATACCAACCGCTTGTCTTCTTCGCGACGAGCAGCTTGCAAGGCCGTACGGCACATGGCGGCACGGCCTTCGGTGGGCATGTCGAATTGCCGGGCGATGCGAATGTAGCCGCGGATCGCGCCGATCTTGAGCCGCTCGTCGGCGGTGGTGCGGTACAGGTCGAGCAGGACGGGGGCAGCGTCGATCGACCGCCACTGACCCAAGACCTGGAAGGCCGCCTCGCGCAGCACCGCGTCATGGGACCGGGCGGCCGACGCGACTGTTTCCAGGGCCTTTGTGCCGCCGACGCTGTTAAGCGTCTGGAGCAACTTGACTTTCAATGGCCCAGCAGCCGACGGCAGACCTTCGGCCACGCGCGCAGCGGCGGCTTCCCGGTCGGGCGCACGCTGACAGACCTCGATAAGGGCTATGTCCAAAGCGGCCGCTTCCTGGGGTTCTTTAGCGACGGCCAGCCGCGCGATCAGCTTCGGCAGGTCCGCCGTTTGGATTACGGCGCCCAGCCCGGCAAAGGCCGCTGCGCGGATCGCGGGGTCCTGGTCGTCCACAGCGAGCCATAGCGCGGGAACGGCCGCGGTCGAGTGCCGCCGCCGGGCCAAATCCATGAGCGCCAACCGGGCCTTGCCCTTAGCCTGCTCCAGCCGCGCCGCCAGCAAATCGTCAACGGCCTTGTCCGGCAGCGCCGCAATTGTTTCCATCGCGGCTTGTGACACTTCACCGCTTCCGCCGGCGACCGCATCGAACAGCAGCGGGGCGCAGGAGGCATCGCCCACGCGCTTCAGGGCGCGAAGTGCCGTCATGCGAAGCTGGCTGTCGCCGCTTTGCGCCGCCTGGAGTACGACCTGCAAAACGCGGGGCTCGGGCCGATCGGCGAGAGCCTCGATCAACAATCCCTGCCTCTGTACCGTAGCGCGGGGCAATTCAGCCAACAAGGCGTTGGCCACTTCCGCAGAGGGTGATTCCATAGCCGCGCGGATGGCCGCCGCGCCGAGCGCCTGGTCCGGCCCCCGAAGAGCTTCTGCCAGCAGTGCGACGCCGTCTTTTCCGCGGACAAGGATCGCGCCTCGCAGGGCGGCCGCGCGGACTTGCACCGGAGCAGCAGCCAAGCTGCGGAGACGATCGTAAATCGCCAGCGACTGCTGGCCGTGGCCGTCGCCCGGCAGCGCTTCCGCCGAGCGCAGCAGACCTTCGCAAACCGCCGACAGGTTTCCCGCCGAAACTTCGGGCAGTGCCGTTGTCAGGGCGTTGGCGGCGGCCGGGTTGCCGATGCTGCCCAAGGCGCGTGCGGCCGCCTGGGCAGTCGCCGCATCAGCGTTGTGGAGCAGTCCGGCCAAAGCGTCGACGGCCTTGGCGCTGCGGCGCATACCAAGACTGCCGATCACGCCCAGCCGCGGCCGGCCTTGCAACTTGCCCAGGGCCGTTCGCAAAGCGTCATCCACGGAAGGATCGGGGATTGGCTCCAGGGCATACCGGGCCATGTGCGAAAGCTTTTCTTCGCCCAAGAGCGCGGCCAGCGTGGGCACTGATTCCTTGGTGGCGACGCGGGCCAGTTGCCGGCATGCGGCGGATTTTTCTTCGACTGTCGCGCCCGAGCGGAGCACGGCAAGCAACTTGGCTTCCTGGGCAAACGTCGGCGCCGCGGCGAGCAGCAGGAGTGCCGTCAATACGTGAGTTCTATAATTTGTGCGCATGCTGCTTGTCCTTTCAATAAATGTACGGTTCCCGCATGGCCCGACTGCGGAGGCGGTTGGCCTCGTCGTCGCCGATAAAATCCTCCTTGCCCGGATCGAACTTGAGGCTCCGCTTGAGCCACATGGCGATGTTCGCGGCGTGGACGGTGGTCATGGAATGGTGCATCACCTCCGGGTTGGCGACTGTCCGCTGGCGGCTCTTCACGCAGTCGATGAAATTCCGCATGTGATCCAGCGAGCGGCCGGTGCGAGCGACGTATTCGCCAATGACCCGCTGATACTCGCCCAGCAGCGAAGGCGAGGAGACATCGGGCTTGTCATAGCCGTCGGCGGCTGCGGCCCAGCCTTCCGTGCCGTCGAACCGCTCGCCGCAGGAGCCATGCCAGTACTTGTTTCCGCGGGAGAGGACCATTCGCACGCCATTGGCGAAGTGGGTGATCATGCCGTCACCGCTGTCGTTGGCCACGTATTCGTATTCGATCGGCGACGACTCGCCGCAATCCAGACCAGCCTGCGCCTGGGCAAAGGTATGCGCGCCCCACTCGCCGATGCAACTGGTGTGGAAATCGTAGAAGCCCCGCCAGCCCCCGGAGACATAACTGGGATTGTAGGGCCGCCAAGGGCACGGGCCCAGCCAGGCGGTCCAGTCGACCACATCCTTCGCCGGCTGCGCCACTTCCGGCAGCCAATCGTGACGCATCTCGGCGGCGTCCCAAGGAGCGATGTGAGCGTAAGCCGTGTGGATTTTTCCCAACCGGCCGCTGCGGGCCATTTCGATGCAGAAAACGTGATTGGCCTCGCTCAGCCGTTGCGCACCGGTCTGATAGACGCGGCCGTAGCGGCGGGCCGTCTCTACCACCTTCCGCCCCTCGGCGATCGTCATGCACGACGGTTTCTCGGTGTACACGTCCTTGCCGGCGCGCATGGCCAGAATCGAGGCTAAGGCGTGCCAGCGGTCGCCCGTCGCAATCAGAACTGCGTTGATGTCGGGCCGCGCAGCCAGAAATTCGTTAATCTCCGGGTACATGGCGCAATCGCTGTTGCCATTGCGGCGGTCGACGAAACTCTTGACTGCCGTCCGCTGTTTCTCTTGCAGGTCGCAGATGGCGACAAACTGCACGTCCGGCTGGTTCATGATCCAATCCAGATCGTGCATGCCGCGATTCTGGATGCCGATGCCGCCAACGAGAATCCTTTCGCTAGGCGGCGTCGCGCCGCTCTTGCCGAGCGCAGAAGCGGGGATGAAATAGGGCAGAGCCGTCAAGGTGCCGGCCGCGGCAGCCGTCTTGAGAAACTGCCGACGGGAAGTGGCCTTCATATCGGGCATGGTCGATCTCCTTGGAGGGACTTGATGGGGACGATCGGGGTGCGAGGAATTGCCCGAGGGGTCAAGCCGGCGCGGGCTGCCGGCGCGTTGGCAACGATGCCTCGTGACGACTTCCTAGGAGACGTGATAATCCAACCCAAGCCCCGTGTCAAGTGTTGCCCGCCTGGCAACGGCCGCACAACAGCAACGGCCAAGCCAAGACCAACGGCCAATGTTTCGTTTCCGAAAACGCTCGGCAAATCCAAGCTCTCAGGCCCGCCCCTTGATTTCCCCCGCGCCGGCGGCGATGATCGGAGAGGGTGTAACCATGAAATTCCACAACTTCCCCATAATCTTCGGCGTGTTGAAACAAAACGGCTTTGTCGACGCGCCGAGAGTTCAAATTCAGCATACCGCAGATAAGTAGAAGGAACTATGAGAGAAGCCCGGTTCGTCGCTTGCGCTATTTTAACGTCCATGCTGACGCAGTTCGCGGTCGCAAGGGCCGCCGCTCCCGAAGATCGGACGCTGTTGGACGAGTTGGAGCGCTACGCCTACAAGATCGTCCACGAGAGCTACCGCGACGACCATTGGGCGTTAGTCGTGCGGAACGCCGACGGGTCGAATCCAGTGGTCCTCACCAAGCCCGGCGCCAACGAGAACTATCCCCACGTCTCGCCCGACGGCAAGAAAATCACCTTTGAGCACGAGGAGGGCGAAGGCAACGCGAAACGCCGCAATGTTTACATGATGAACATGGACGGAAGCGGCCGCAAGCGAGTGGCCGAGGCCGGCCGCGACGCCTGCTGGACGGCCGACGGCGAGACCGTCGTCTACCTCAAGGATGAACTCGACGAGCTTGAGTACCGGGACTTCGCTACCAAGGGCATGTTCTTCTACGACGTGGCAACCGGCAAGACGCGGCAGCACGTCAACTTGAAACTGTACCACCTGTACAACGCCTGCTGCGTGCCCGACGGTGAGTGGTTCATCTCCACCGTCCATGCGGGGATGGGCTATGGGCACGGCATCTTGGCCATCGAGGCCCGCGGCCGGGCTGTCTACAATCTCGGCATCCCGGGTTGCCGGCCGGATGTCAGCCCCGATGGCAAGAAGATTGCCTGGGGCGCCGACGACGACGTCCTTTGCGTTGCCGACTTGAACATCGTCGACGGCAAGCCGAAGGTCGCCAACGTCCGCCCAGTAGTAACGAGCAAAAACCCAATCCACATCTATCACATCGATTGGTCGCCTGACAGCCGTTACGTAGCCTTTTCTCGCGGCCCGACCAAGAAGGCGGGAATGCCCCCGGAGATGGTCGGCATCAAGGCCGAGGGCTGGAACATCTGTGTCGCCGACGCGTCCAAGACCGACCGCTGGGTCGCCATCACCAGCGACGGCAAATCGAACAAGGAGCCGGACTGGTTTCGGGTGGCAAAGTGAGCAGAATGCCAGGAGCTGCGTGGGTCTTGTTGGTGGCGCTGCCGTTTTCCGTTGCATCTTGCAAACAAGCGGATCAACCTGCCGCGGGCGCGGTGCCGCCGGAAATCATCAAAACCAAAAGCGGCATTGAAATGGTGCAGATTCCCGCCGGGCGATTCGCGATGGGAAGCTCCAGTGGCAAGGAAGACGAGGCCCCGGTCCGCGAGGTCCGGATCAACGCCCTCCTCATGGATCGCTACGAGGTAACGCAGGCCGCCTACTCCCGCTACGATCCCATCAACGGTTCACACTTCAAGGGCCCCGACCGGCCCGTCGAAATGGTCCGCTGGGACGACGCCGCGTCGTATTGCAACAAACGATCGCAGGAGGAAGGGCTGCAGCCGTGCTACGACGAAAACCTCGTTTGCAACTTCGCCGCCGACGGCTACCGGCTTCCGACCGAGGCCGAATGGGAATACGCCTGCCGCGCCGGCTCGACGACCGACTACAGCTTCGGCGCCGACAGCCGCCAGCTTTCCGACTACGCCTGGTTCGCCGCCAACGCCGAGAAACAGACGCATCCTGTCGGCCAGAAGAAACCGAACGCTTGGGGCCTTTACGACATGTGCGGCAACGTTGCCGAATGGTGCAACGACGCCTACGACAAGGACTCTTACAAGAACGGTCAAACCGACAACCCCTGCGGCCCGAAGGCCGATCCGAATGATAGTCCGCGGCGGGTTCTCCGCGGCGGGGCGTGGAACTCGCGAGCCGACGACTGCCGCAGCGCCTACCGCGTCGGCGAAAGCCCCGGCAGCGCCGACGCCTGCTTCGCCCGCGACGCTATCGGCTTCCGCTGCGTGCGGCGTCCGCGCCCCGCCAAGAGCAATTGAATCCTCCACTCGCACCTCCCCATGCTCTTTAATAGCTGGCCGTTTGCCGTCTTTCTGGCCGTCGTCCTGCCGGTCTTCTTCCTGCTGCGCAGGACTCAGTGGTGGATCGCCTGGTTGATGCTGGCGTCCTATTTCTTTTACGGATGGTGGAACCCTTATTACTTATCGCTGGTCTTCCACGCCACGCTGTTGGACTACTTCCTCGTCGCGCTCATGGACCACTGCCCGCGAGAAGGAGCACGCGAAGGGACGAAAGTCGATGTTATTGGCCGCCTGACCCGGCTGGACTTCGGCGACGCAGTACTGAAATTCTCCTTTCTGGGATCGGCCGCGGCGGCCGCGGGTGTCTTGTCACTGGCCATCTTCGGGCCGTCCACCTTGCGGCCAACGCTGATCGTTCTCGGCATCCTAGTGTTGTTGATGACCCTGGGCGCCTTGTTCAGCAGCCGGAGAATCTGGCTGTTCATCAGCCTGTTTAATAACCTCTGCTTGTTGCTGTTCTTCAAATACGCCGGATTCCTGGTCGAGAATTTTAACGCCCTTGCGGCATTCCTGATGGACAAATTCAACACCCTGGCCGCGACCCATTTCGTGGCGGCACACCTTCCGCCGCCCTCCACGATGATGCCGTATGGATTCAAGTACCTGCTGCCGGTGGGAATTTCCTTCTTCACGTTTCAGTCGCTCAGCTACACGATCGATTTCTATCTGGGCAACGTGCCGCGGGAACGGCACTTCCTGCGGTTTGCCGCGTTCGTTTGCTTCTATCCGCAGTTGATGGCGGGCCCCATCGAAAGGGCGAAGCAATTGCTTCCGCAGTACCGCGAGTTCCCGCCGGTCCGCCTGCAAAACTTTACCGACGGGGCGTCGCTCTTCCTGGTCGGCCTGTTCAAGAAACTGGCGCTAGCGAACTACCTTGCGCACTATGTCGACCGAGTCTACGGCCGTCCGGCGGACTTCGACGCCGCCGCGCTGGCGCTGGCGACCTTCGCTTTCGCCTGGCAGATCTATTTCGACTTCAGCGGCTACACCGACATGGCCCGCGGCATTGCCAAGGTGATGGGCTTCCGCCTGATTCTGAACTTCCGCAACCCCTACCTGGCCACCGGCCTCGGCGACTTCTGGACCCGCTGGCACATCAGCCTCTCGTCGTGGTTCCGCGACTACGTCTACATCCCGCTGGGCGGCAATCGCCACGGCCAGCTCATGCTGTACCGCAACCTCTTGATCACCTTTGCCGTCTCCGGGGTATGGCATGGGGCCTCCTGGACGTTTTTGATCTGGGGCCTCTTGCACGGCTTGGGCGTGATGCTTACTCGCGGGCTGGAGCGATCGGCCGTTTATCGCGACCGCGTGCCCAAGCTGGCCAAACAGCTCGGCGTGTTCCTATTCGTCTGCTTCGCCTGGATCTACTTCCGCGCAACCTCCTTGGCAGACGCGAACGTCATCGTGCGGCGGATATTCACCGCGCCGTGGCATCTGGCCCCGTCGGGCGAGCCGTTGCGGAGCCCACCAATTCCGGGGCTCATGCTGCTGCTGGTGGCACTCGTCTGGCTCTACGCCTTCTGGTACGAATCGAGGTGGCGCGGCTACTTGAAGGCTGCGCCGCTCCGCGTGGCGACGGCGGTTTTCATGCTCCTGTACCTGGGCGTCTGCTCGTCCGGCGGCGGGACATTCATCTACTTCCAGTTCTAAGCAATCGACCATGACGCCAGACACGGAAACCAAACCCTACGAGGAATTGCCCATCACCAATGAGATGCGGCTAAGCCTGCGGCAATGGGTCGTCACGCTGGCGATCGTGGCGATCGTTACGGTCACAACTCCCCGCATCTGGCGACACGTGGAACGCTTCGAGACCGGACGCGACTATCGCATTCCCTTACAACTAAGCGATGACTACTGGCTGTACGACTGGCGGCTGCAAAAGACCGCCGAAGGGGCGCCGATCTTCGTGCTGGGCGATTCCGTCGTCTGGGGCGAATACGTGAAGGCCAACGGGACCCTGCCACACTTCCTCAACTATCAGGCTGGGCAGCCCGATCGTTTCGTCAACATCGGGGTCAACGGGCTCTTTCCCTTGGCGATGGAGGGACTAGTGCGGAACTACGGCGCGGCCCTCCACGACCGCAAGGTGATCGTCGTCTTGAATCTGCTTTGGCTCAGCAGCCCCAAGGCCGATATGCAGAGCAAGAAGGCCCAGAGCATCAACCATGCCGTGCTCGTGCCGCAGTACTTTCCCGACATTCCCAGCTACCAGGCCGATCAGAACGAACGATTGGGCAACCTCGTCCAGCGTAACGTCAATTTCTTCGGCTGGGTCAGCCACTTGCAGGATTGCTATTTCCAGCAGAGAAGCATCCCCGACTGGACGCTGGGCGACGACGCGGCCCATCGCCCGAACGCCTATAGGAATCCGCTGGCCCAAATCACGCTTCAGGTTCCGTCGGGCGAAGCGGACGACGCCGACCGCGGGCCGGGAAGTCCGCGGCACCGGCCCTGGACGTTCCGGCGACGACCGAAAGCAGCCATTCGCGTGGGTAAGCCTGGAATCGTCGCTGCAATGGGCCGCGTTCCAGCGGACGATCGCCCTCCTGCAAAGCCGCCGCAATGACGTGTTGGTGGTCGTCGCCCCGTTCAACGAGCACATGGTTGCCGACAAGGGCCGCGCGGGGTACACTGCAATCCACGACGGCGCGGTACAATGGCTGCGGGAAAAGGGCGTCCCGTGCGTCGTGCCGCCTACGCTGCCGAGCAAGTTCTACGCCGACGCCAGCCATCCGCTGACCAAGGGCTACGAATCGCTGGCTAAAACGGTCTTTCAGGACGATGCGTTTCAGAAGTGGCTTGGAGCGAACTAGTCCCCAATTTTCAAAAAAGGAATCAACATGGCTCAGGTTGATTGTCGAAAACTGACGGCCGTCTTCCTCGTGGCAAGCGTTTTATCCTGCCCGGCCCATCGCGCGGTCTTCGCCGCGGAAACGGTCCTCAAGTCTCCGTCCTTGACAGCCGCCTTCGATGCGCAGAAAGGCCGGATCGTGATCTCCACACGGCAGGGCGATCGGCTCACGCCCCGCGCCGAAGCCGCCTTCGAGTCAGTCACGCGTTTCGAGACGCTTAAGAGTGTTCGTAGCGGCAACCGAGACGGCATTGAGGTCCGATCCGCGACGGCTGAAACCGAGTTCACGGTGTATCTCGATGACCGCGGCATCTTGGAATTTAAGCCTGGCAAGGCCCGCAAGCTGGTCCTCAGTGGCATGAATCTGCGCTACGCGATGGTCCCCTCGCTCGTCGGCACCGACTTCCTTTATGATCCCCAGTCATTCGCCGGCAAGGACCGCCTGCACGTCCCCGCGCTGAATATGCTACTAGGAATGGTCGAGGGCGAAGGTTGCATGATCACCGGCGTCTGGCCGTCGGGAGGCCAATCGGCGGCAGTAGACCTCAAGCCCGGCGGCAAGGAGAAGGTCGTCGACGCGCTTTCGCTGGACACCGCCGGGCAGAGCTTCTACTTTTCCTGTATTGAGCGGCCGGGCGTATGGCACGTCGAGCCGCTGCTTCGCACCTACCTGGAAAAAGACACGGTCATCGCATGGAAGCGGCCGTTCGAGGCTCAGTGGTTCGGGCGGATGCACATCACGTCGGACGACTACGACTGGCCGTTCTACTTCATCAACAAGCCGCTTAGGCTCTGGGGCCGCTACATTCGCGACTGGTACAGATATCCCGTCCGCTTCGACGGCGAGAAGACGGTGATCCATTTCGAGAAGCGATTCCGCCCCGAGGGCGAGTTGCTAATCTACTGCCTGCAGCCGCACCCAACGCATGCGGACGCCTCGGTTGTCACGCCCGCCGAAGCCATGGCGCAGGCTTTAAGCCAGGAGCAGGCCGACAAGATTCTCGATCCGGAAGGCTGCGTGGAGCAGACGCTGCTGGAGCACCGGCTGGCGGTCTGCGCAATGACCAACACCATGCAGAAGTGGTTCAACAACGGCGAAGAAGTGCGGAACCGCGAGCAGATTGCGCGGTGGTGCGACGACACCTCGGCCTTCATCGGCATGATCCGCCGTCGTGACCAGGCCTTCGCCGCTTTCGCCCACGACCTGAAGGCCGGGCTGGCCGAACGGGCACAGAAGCAGCCGCAGCTCGCTGCCAGCGTCGCGGAGCTGCAAAAGCCGCTTGCCCAGATCGAGGAGATCGCCGGGCGGGAGCTGCCTACGACGAGCCTGGAGACGGTCCGCCAGTGGACCTACAAGATGAAACAAACGGCCGACGAAGTCCGGCCGGGAAACAAGAAAAACTACGGCAAGCTGGCCGATCAATGCCGCTCGGTGGCGGGCACACAGGACGATCTGGCGCGGACATTGAGCGTACTGGTGATCCGGCTCACGGAGCAGGCCGCCCGGCTCGCGGTGGAGTCGCCCGAGCACGCCAAGATGGCGGAAGAAGTCATCGTCAAGGCCCGGCAGGTCCTCCGCAAACCGACGTGGTGGGAGCCAACGCGACGCCTCCAGCCAAAATCGGACCCAGGGAACACGTTTTAGGAGAAGGCAGACCTTAGAACTTAGTGCTTAGGTCTTAGCAACCGCTACTAAGACCTAAGACCTAAGCACTCTTGCCAGAACCGATGCAAAAGCCGCTCTTATTCACCGCCGCGATACTGTTTAGCTGCTGCCTGCTCGGCTGCAACCAGCAGCCGTCCGCGCCCGCCACCAAATCTGAGACCGCTGGCGGAACTCCCAAAGAGATCGCACCGGGCGGAGTGTCGATGGTCCATATTCCCGCCGGCGAGTTCGTTATGGGCGATGCGGCCGGCGATGACACGGCTCCCGCGCACAAGGTGACTGTGGCGTCGTTCTACATGGACAAGTACCCCGTAACGCAGGAGGTCTACCAGAAAATCACCGGCAAGTCACCATCGCGACACCAAGGCCCGCAGAACCCCGTGGAGCGGGTGCGGTGGCGCGAGGCCGTCGCATTCTGCAACGCCCGATCGCAGGCCGACGGGCTGAAACCGTGCTACGACGCGGCCACCGGCAACTGCGATTTCTCTGCCAACGGCTACCGGCTGCCGACCGAGGCCGAGTGGGAATACGCCTGCCGCGGCGGGACAACCCAGGCCTACTACTTCGGCGACGATCCCCGAGGACTAAGCACCCATGCATGGTTCAAGGACAACGCTGATCGCACGACGCATCCGGTTGGGCAATGGCCCGCCAATCCCTTCGGCCTGTTCGATATGTCGGGCGACGTTCTGGCAGTGGTGCAATGACTGGTATCAGGTCGATTACTATGCCCACAGCCCGGCCGACAATCCCCGCGGTCCCGAGCAGGGCGAGAAAAAGGTGCTCCGCGGCGGCGGATTCAAGAACAAGGCCGAGGAATGCACGAGCGCCGCGCGGAATTGCGACGAGCCCGGTTTTGCCGATACGTGCATCGCCACCGACGATGGCGGCTTCCGCTGCGTGAAGAATCTGTAAGGGGTTCAATGTTCAAATGTTCGATATTCATTGTACATTGAACCTTGTACATTGATCATTTCCAGATGAGGAAGAAAACGACGCCCGGCCGCGCCGCCTCCGCCGCCAACCATACGCCACCAGCGCCGCCGCGCCGGAGCCGACGAGGGCCAGCGTGCTGGGCTCGGGAGTCGGCAACGTGAACGCGAAAACGGTGCCGTCGCCGTTCGATCCGCCTTGATAGGTCATGCCAAACAGCGTGCCGCCGCTGGCCAGCAAGTCGCCGTTTGGATCGCCTCCGTCGGGGCCGCCGGTGAAGTCGTATAGGTCTTGGTAGCCCGAACCGTCGAGCTCTACGCTGAAAATGTTGCCGTTGCCATCCACGCCGCCCGCCGAGGTCATGCCGTAAAGCCTGGCGCCGGAAAGGATCAAACTGCCGAAGGGATTCTTACCGCTGGCAGTGCCGCCGGTGCCCGCGAAGGAAAGGAGGTTCCGGTGGTTAGCGCCGTTGACGCCGACGCTGAAGACGTTCCCGTCGCCATTCGCCCCCCCTTCGTTCGTCATGCCGTAAAGCGTGCCACCGCTGGCGATCAAGCTGCCAAAGGGAACCACGCCGCTGGCCGTGCCGCCCGTGCCAGTGAAAGCCACCAGGTTTTGAAAGTTCGTGCCGTTCGTGCCGACGCTGAATACGTTGCCGTAGCCGTTGGCGCCGCCGTAGGCCGTCATGCCGTAAAGCGTGCCGCCGCTAGAGATCAAGCTGCCATAGGGAAAGAAGCCGCTGGCCGTGCCACCGTGGGCGGTAAAGGGAACCAGGTTATGGTAGCTCTTGCCGTTCGTGCCGACGCTGAATACGTTGCCGTAGCCGATGGCACCGCCTCCATACGTCATGCCGTAAAGCGTGCTGCCGCTAGCGATCAAGCTGCCATTGGGATTCACGCCGCTGGCCGTGCCGCCGGTACCGGTGAAGGAGACCAGGTTCTGGTAGTTCGTGCCGTTCGTGCCGACGCCGAAGACGTTGCCGTCGCCGTTGACGCCGCCATATTCCGTCATGCCGTAGAGCGTGCCGCCGCTGGCGATCAGGCTGCCATAGGGCCTCGCGCCGTTGGCCGTGCCGCCGGTGCCGGTGAAGTCAATGAGGTCTCGATAGCTCGTGCCGTTCGTGCCGACGCTGAAGATATTGCCGTGGTAATTAGGGCCGCCTAGGGCCGTCATGCCGTAAAGCGTGCCGCCGCTGGCGATCAAGCTTCCAGAGGGATTCGCGCCGCTGGCCGTGCCGCCCGTGCCGGTGAACTGCACGAGCGTAGTGAACGTCGGCGGGGCGGCCCCGTTCGCGCAAAGGGGAAGGCAGGTCGCAAGCGCAAATACGATGAATCTCATGTAAGGCCTATACCGTTGGAACGAACTGTGGTTCCATGCACGACCACGCGAGAAGGGCAGATGATGAATGGGCGAGCACGGAGCCACCGGGCGAAGCGGGGAACCGAGATGTCGCCGACAAGCGACCGAATCCGTGGCCGCCTACGCTTCCATGCCGTAATCGATACCGACGAAACGCTGCCTCGTAATGGAGTAAATTAGTTGCTTGAAAGAATCAACCGATTGGCTTCCATTATACTCGACCCGGCGGGGCCGTCAAACGTTTTGCCGACTGCCTTCTTCCCCGGTCGCCGGTCTTCCGCGCGTCACACATCGCAAACTGCGATGGCCTGCTTTAGCCCGGCGAATGGTCGGGCGCGCTGCGGAATGAATTCGTGGCCGACATAGCCCTGATAGCCGATTTCCAGCAGGGCTTTCATGCATGGCGGGTAGTAGATCTCTTGCGATTCGTCAAGTTCGCCGCGGCCCGGCACGCCGGCGGTGTGAATGTGCTTGATGGCGTCCTTGCACTGGCGGATACGGGTGATGATGTCGCCGTCCATGATCTGCACGTGATAGAGATCGAAGAGGAGGCCAAAGCGCGGCGAGCCGATCTGGTTGACGATCCGCATGCAGTAGTCGATGTGATCTCCCTGAAAGCCGGGATGGCCTTTCATGGGATGGCTTGTGACGCGAGAGTTGAGCATCTCCATCCCCAGGTTGATCTTCTTCTTTTCAGCGTAGCCGACGATCTTTTTGAACCCTTCGACGCAGTTCTTGATGCCCGCCTCGGGATCGATTTTCGGCCGGTTCGGCGGCAGGGTTTTGAGATCGGGATTGGCGCCGTTGTTCCACGGGCCGCTTTCTTCGGCATAGCCCGTGAAGGTTATCACCGTCTTCCCGCCGGCGTCGGCCGCTTCGTCGATCCGTGTCCGCAAAATCTCTAAGCAGCCCGGCTGGTACTTCGGGTTGTTCATGCCTTGGATGAAGAGATGGCTCGGCGCGATGGCGCAGGTCAGACCGTATTTCTTGAGCGTCGGCCAAGTCGCCGGCTGCCCCAGTTCGACGCTTTTGCAGCCGAGTTGCCGAGCGTTCTTGCACATCTCGTCGAGCGACCAGTGTGGTTCAAAACACCAGGAAACAATGGAGTGCTGGATGTTGCACTTCAGCGCAGGGGCCTCGGCAGCCGGTTCTGCCGCTGGGGCGACACCGGCGAGGGCCAGGCCCCCGGCGGCGCCGACCGCAGCTTGAAACAACTGACGACGATTGACGGAAGTAACGAGTTGACTGTTCACGATTCACCTCACGAAAGGAATCTGCGAGCGTCAGCGCCGCTTGCGATACATCGCCATCAGTGCCGCTGCCGCTACCAAGGTCGCGAGCGTGCCCGGCTCCGGCAGGGGCGTGACCGCCGCACTCGCAGCCGCTAGGGCCGCCGCCTGCGACTGCGGCATGATCAGCAAGAAAGCCGACACTGCCGTGCCGACATACAAGTTGCTGGGGTCATCCGCAATTCTGTTTTACCGGATCTGATTTTCGGCCGGGCACTGCCGGTCACCTCGGCGCGGGCTCATGTGCGTTGGCGGCTGACTTGAAGAGTTGCGGATCGAGCCGATTCAATAGCCGCCGAATCTTCGGGACTTGTTCGAGCGCGGCCGCCTCTCCGACCGCGGCAAACTCGTTCGCCCTCATGAACTCCGCGGAGTCGAAGCCCGTCACGTCCGGCTCAATAACCACGTCCGCCGGCTGAACGCCGAAGGCGTTCAGGTTGTGGTTTTGAACCAACAGGCTGCGCAAGATCGTCGGCCCGATGCCTGGCTTGTTCCTGGACAGAATGGGTTGCCCAGGTTTGATGTCGCAGAAACGACTCTCCAGCTTCGCCGTCACGCTGATGGCGATGACAAAATTGCAGCCCATCGACACCAGCACATCCGCCGGGATGTTGTTGACCAGCCCGCCGTCGATCAGCGCCTGGCCGTTGCGGACGATCGGCACGGAGAGCACGGGCAAGTTGATGCTCTCGAGGATCGCATGGACAGCGTCGCCCCGTTCGCGAACTACCGAGTTGCCGCTCACCAGGTCGAGCGTGACGGAGACACAGGGGACGGCCAGTTGTTCGAGTCTCCAGTCGTGCAGGTACTTGCGAAGCATGGGGTCGAATTTCCCGCGACGGTACTTGTAGATGAGGTACCAGTAGTTGCCTTGCGGCAGACGGCGAAAAATCCATGAGGGGCGAAGGTCGGTGGCGAATTGATTTGCGTTGTAGTCGGGATCCAGGCCGGCGGAGTACATAATGCCGGTCATGGCGCCGGCGCTGGTGCCGGCGATCATATCGACGACGATGCCGCTTTTCTCCAGGGCCTTGAGCACGCCGAGGTGCGACATGCCTCGGGCGGCCCCGCCGCCGAGGGCCACACCCACACGCACGCCGCGGAGATCGTGCACCAGCCGCTCCAGCCCGTTGGCCAGCGACCGGCCGGCCGGATGTTTGGGGGGCGTTTCGTGGATTTTGAAATCACGGGCGGCAAGATTGGGGAGGTCCGGAACGGCGGGGACCACGGAACTGTCGCCCCCAATCAGCCAGGCGACGCTGATCTTGTCGCGCCAGCCCCGGGCCGACACGTCGATCGCCCGCAGGCGGCGGATGGCGCTGTTTGCCGCATCTGCCGAGACGAAATAGACCGCGCGGTCGACGAGATTCATGAGCTGCGCCGCCCGTTCCGGTGTCAGGTAGGTGTGGACGTCGAAGATGATTCGATTGAACGTCCTGCCAGCGCGTGACCTGCTCCCGCGTTTCCTCTAACGTCAAATCACGGCCGTCCTCACGGAGCGGCCGAAACCGCACATTTGGCGAATCCATCCGCTGGTCCGAATCACTCAACACGGCGAGTTGCTCACCGACGTCGCTCAGTCGACGGATGAGTCGTTCCGCCACCTGGCGCGTGGCGGGCGAATCGTGAATTAGCGCCAGCATCATCACCGAGCGCTTGGGGGCGGCGCCGAAGAAGAACTTTCGCAGGCTCCCCGCGTAGGTCTTGAGCCACAGACGGCGCAGGTCCGGTCTGGCGAACGTGAGCTCGAGCGCCTCTTCGTAGTCCAGTCTGAGGACCGTCGTGGGCTCCAGCGCGACGATGCGGATCGGCACTGGTTCGCTTAGCGCGCCGACCATCAGCCCGAACTGTTCGCCGCGGTCGATCATGCGAAACAGCGACTCAGATCCGTTGGTGCTGACCCGGACCGCCTTGAGCCGCCCGCGCAGAACGAAGCCCACCGTGGTGAGCACGACGTCCGCCTCGTGGACGACGCTCCCGGCTGGATACTGCGCGACCCGTCCGAGCCGCACGACTTCCTCGAGGGTCTCATCGGACGCACCCTGAAAGTACTCGTGCAATTTCAGGAGCGGAATCAGCTCATCGTGCATGGCGGCGGCTTTCAAGTTCGCGGCGGATATGATCTCCAAATCCCGCCGACGGGGCTGTGTTCGCAATGTCATTAAGGTAGGCGAGTCGGCGGAGTTCCTTGAACGGTAGAGTCCGATCCAATCGACCGTCGTGATAGAGGGTCCGATCCAAACGGGCGTTGGCAATTACGCGCCAGTCCCAGCGGACCCGTGTGCTAGGAAGTTTGTAGAAGGACGTTGTGCAATTCGTGAACAGGACATGGTACCACCGCGGACTTTCGTGCAATTGATTGAGCATATTCACGTAATCGAGAAACACTCTTGTTAGTTCTTCGACGCTGGAATTGAGGCGGTAGAGGTACGCACTTGTACCTTGGCTGTATTTCGTGCGCCGCAGAATGACGTCGCGTTCGTCAGCGGCGACGAAGACCAGTTCGTACTGTCGATACAGACTGCGAATGACAGAATACTTCTGCCCCTTCAGCGAACGCGCCTCGATCGACATGCAGATGCGGCCATCAGGTCCGACGTCGAAGACCAGGACCGGGTGGCCCGAGAACCCATCTCCCCAGTCGAAGAAAATGACGTCCACGCCCGTGACGTTCGACAGATGATACGTGCGGGCTTCATACCGCGGCGTGAAATCGTCCAGCGAACGATATTCAAAGTTGCGGACGTTTTTGATTGTCACCGCATCCCCGGCTCTAACAGCCCGCTGCAGCACGGCGGCGCTCAGCTCCCAGTCGCGGTCGTTGCTTGGTTTCAGTCGGTACCACCAAACGAGGAATAGGGACTCCGCCCCGAGCAAGGCAACGATCGGCTGCCAGAGTGGCTGCCAGGCCGCGAACATCGCAATCACGCCAACGGCCCAGGCCAGCGCGACCCAACGGCCCCAATTGGCTCCGCCACACACGTCGTAGTAGATCGCGCCGACCATCCAAACCGCAACCAGGGCACACGCCAGGAGCGATGCTCCCGTGATGATTCCGAGTATGAGGCCCATCAACATTTTCTCTTCAGGTTGACGCAGAGCATTGAGAGAGGGGCTGGATGCACCTGCCAGATCCTGTTTCAAAACCGGCGTTTACGCAGTTTACCAGAACAGGCTTTTCAGAGCACTCGTCATCGCGCGTACCGGCCTGGAATATGAGGGACAAACGCGGGACCGAACTTACCGGCGGACGATTCACGCCATAATAGTGTGCAACTGATCGAGGCACAAGATACGAGCAATCGGTGATTTGAGGGGAAGTGTTGGAAAACGGATGGCTTCTTGCGAAAATCACTTGCCAAATCGTGTCGGATCGTGGTTCGATCGTTAGCATAGTTTCCGACGCATCGCCAGCAGCGCCGGTCCGGCGATCTGCAGCGCCAGCGTGCCCGGCTCGGGCACGGTCAGCGCCAGCGGCAGCAGCAACGGTTCCTACGAGAACACAATCAAAGGAACGGCGAAGAACGGCACGAACGGAAAACCTGTGTGGACCACCGTGGGGGACGGGAAGACGAGCGATTCCAGCCACGACAACGTCAGGATCAACGGGTCGGGCATGTACGCCGTACAGATCGGGACGAACAATCCCAACGGCGTGCTGCCGAGCATCGGCAAGGACCCGCACGGCACCTTTACCATTACGGCCAGCGATAACAATTCTCAAGATACGACCGGCTACTACGGCATGGATCCGGACCTGACCGGCAGCGAGTGGGCGCCGGTGGACGGGCATGGCTCGCAAGAGGGCGATTCGCAAATCGACAAGGAATATTCGCGCGTTAGCGGGCCGTATTCGTTCATGATCAACGCCAGGACGAGCGATACCGCGCCTAATGCGCCCATGAAGATCAGCGGCACGGGCGGCGTGTCGAGCTACTTCAAGAAGGACGACACGACCTACAACGCCGCCGTCACGCTGCCCTTCAACCTCGACCCGGAGGCCGGCAGCGACTGGACCCGCACCGGCGGCACGAAGACCGAGGACTACTCCAGCGCGGAGGACACCTACTACAAGGGCCAGGGCCAGGCCTCGGGCGGCTCGGGAGCGACGGCGTGGAGCGCCAGCGGCAGCGAGAGCGGCACGGACAAGAACTTCGAGGGCGGATACGACGAGTACACCTGGTCCAAGACGCTGGCCGATTGGGAGCCCTTGTTCAACTACGACGACGTCAACGAAACGAAGGAAAACGCGGCCAATCTCGATAACAGTTGGGGCGGCTACCCGCAGGCTTCCGGCGGAGGCCATACGCATTTCGACCAGGACCTCAAGAACCTGACCGACACGTATGCCAGCCCGCAGGGGCCGTCCGGGCATGGCGACAACAAATCCCTGATTAGCGGCGTCAGCAACGAAGACAAATGGGAAATGCCGCTGGGCAGCCAGAACAAGGTATCGGGCGAACAGAGCGGCACGCCCTACGGCCCAACGTATATCTCGACGCCGGGATTTCAGCCGCCGGGCCACGGCCCCTATGGGGACACGACCAGCCCGCTGCCGGTGCCGGGGATCACCAACGCGCCGTTGAACGGGTCGTCGAACATTGCACCGCCTGCGCCGCCCACGCCGCCGCCGCACGACTCCAACGCCAGCCAGCCCTCGTTCTGGAGCGACTACACCTACTACTTCAAGAACCCGTCCAAGATGGACAAGGATCTTTACTACACGGCCGTCGTGGCGTGGAGCGCGGCGGGCGTGGCCGGCGGCGCTTTGGCAGGCATCGGGGCCGGCACCGTCGTGGCGGTTGGGCTGGCCAACGCCGGCGTGCCGTGCGCGGTAGCGACCTTCGCCGGCAGCACGGTCGGCAGCACGGTGGGCGGCTATATCGGCGGGAAGATTGGCGCCAACGGTGGTCCCATCTCCGAGAAGATCGGCGAAGTTGGCGGCAGCATTCTTGGCGGCAACATCAGCTCGGTTTGCTTCGTGGCCGGCACGCAGGTCGTCACGGGAGTGAACTCCGACGGCACTTATGCCACCAAGAACATCGAGGACATCCAGGTCGGCGACTACGTCGTCTCGCGTTCGCAGACCGACCCGACTGCGCCACCGAAACTTAAGCAAGTTACCGCCGCCTACGTGCATCAGGTGAGCCAGGAGCAGCTTGTCACGGTGCAAGACTCCCAAGGCCGCACCGAAACAATCACCTGCACGAGTGAGCATCCGTTCTATGTCGACGGGCAAGGCTGGACGGCGGCGATGGACTTGACTCCCGGCACTGCGCTGACCTCGCCCGACGGCAGCGCAGTCGTCGTCGTCAGCAACACCATGCGCGTTCTCGGCCAGCCAGTGAACGTGTACAATATCGAGGTAGAAGGCGACCACACATTCTTCGTTGAAAACGGCGCTGAACCGGTGTGGGTGCATAATTGCAATCTCAACACAAACAGTGCAGTAAGCGAATTTGGGGTCTATGAAATCAAGGTTTACGATAACTTGATAAAAGTTGGCAAGGCGAATATGACCCGCGTAACCAAGGTGACAGGCCTTCCAAATAGGTTGCACTATGGGGTCCGAAAGTTAGGTGAGATCTTTGGTAAAGACAACGTCACATATTCAATCACATCGCTAGGCAGGACGACGACTCAAGCGGCAAAGGCGGCGGAGTCGGCCAGGCTCCTGCAGCTTTGGAACAACGAAAAATACATTCCGCTACTGAACTGGAAGAGCTTCTTCCCTTGATATTCGGAATCGGGTCCAATGAAGGTATTTTTTCGGCAGACGTACATTGAGACCGGAGCGACATTCCCATTCTCGGTGCATTTCCAGCGCCGTATGACCGAGGTGGTTACGTCTCTCGTTGTCCCTTCTGCGAAATTCTTGTCGAAGTATGGTGATGATTACGACCTGATATTCAACGTCAGCGCGAAACGAGGACTTCAGGAGAACGAGATTCGAGGACCGGGTATTTACCGGCGCACCAAGGACGTTGAGTATAGTGTCTTTTTGCCGTTCGATGTCATCATGGCGAGTTCGGACATCTATCGTACCGCGCTCGAGATTCTTGTTGGACGGCGCGTGCCGGGTTCTGCAATCTAAGGACATTGATACATCGAGAATTGTTGAAGCACGTGATTCGCTCGTTGAGGAAATATGTTCAAACCCGAAGATGTTTCTTCAGGAGTGAGAGCGTACATCTGTTGCGCTGATTCCGTATAACAACTACTTCGACGCCCGCAGGCTTCCGGCGGCGGCTACACGCATTTCGACCAGGACTTCAAGAACCTGACCGACACGTACGCCGACCCGCAAGGGCCTTCCGGCAATGGTGAGCGCAGCAGCCTGATCAGCGGCGTCAGCAACGATGAGAAATGGGATATGTCGCTGGGCGGCCCAAACCAGGTGCAGGGCACGGGCTATCCCACGACGGAACGTCTCGGTGCCGAGCTTCGGTCCCGATGGCGGAGATACCAACAGCCCGCTGCCGGTGCCGGAAATCACCAACGCGCCGTTGAACGGGTCATCGAATATCGCGCCGCCGGCACCGCCCACGCCGCCGCCGCACGACTCTAGCGCCAGTCAGCCGTCGTTCTGGAGCGACTACTCCTACTACTTCAAGAATCCGTCCAAGATGGACAAGGATCTCTACTACACGGCCGTCGTGGCGTGGAGCGCGGCGGGCGTGGCCGCCGGCGGCGTGGCGGGCATAGCGGCCGGCACCGTCGTGGCGGTTGGGCTGGCCAGGGGAAGTCGAACAGCGTGATGATGTCCGTCCACTTGGCACGCCACTGCTTGGAGATCGTCGGATATTTGCCGTTCCAGGCTTGAGCGAATTCGTCCAGAGCCACTTCCGCCGCCGCCAGCGTGTCCGCGTTGTAGATCTTCTTCAAGTCGCGGATCAGGTCCTTGCTGTCTTCGTAGGAGACATACCGCAGGGCGGCCCGCATCATTGCGGTCTTGCTGTCAGTGTTCCTCGATGTTGATGCCAACTATGCTGTTCTTATCGGCTTCTTCTTATGGCTTGGGTTCGTCGTCTATATCAGTGTCTCGGCGGCGGTTAAGAAATGAATTGGGCCGGGTACTCACGATTGAATGCCCGGCCCAGGATTCGGAAACTGAATTGCTTTTTGTTATGCTGCTCTTCGCTTTGATTGTAGCTGTTGATTCGGGAATGACAGGATTGCCGAGCCTGTTTCATCGTTGGAAAGGGCTGGCTTCCCGGTCATCTTTTGCCTTCGTCGCCATCTGTAGCCAATCAATCCGATGGAAATGGCTCCGAGAAGGGCGAGGGACGAGGGTTCGGGGGTCGGTGCAAAAGCCAACCCGCTCGGAGCGTTGAACCCGCTCGCAAAGGTAGACCGAGTTCCATTCGGCGTGAATTCGTAAATGCTTCCAGAACCATAGTCCGCCTCGAAAAGATTGCCGCTGCCATCGAACGCCAAGCCTGATGGACCGTTCAAGCCACTGGCGCAGATGGACTGGCTTCCGTTCGGCGTGAATTCGGAAATGCTATTACCCCAATAGTTCGATACGAAAAGTTTGCCGTTGCCGTCAAATGCCAAGCCCGATGGACTGCCAAAACTGGCGAAAGTGGAGCGAGTCCCGCTGCTCGCATACTTGTAAATATGGTTAGAAAGAGAATCAGCCACGAAGAAGTTTCCGCCGCTGTCGAATGTCAAGCCGTTTGGCCCATTTAATCCGCTGGCAAAGGTGGAGCGAGTTCCGTCCGGTGTGAAGTTGTAGATGAAGTTGCCTCGGTAGTCTGCCAGGAAGAGATTGCCTGTGCCCGATGCGGCTTCAAGGTGACTAGGAAGCGTAAACCAACTTGCTGCCCCAAGGAGAAAAGCGAACAGGCGTGCAATAGACTTCCCCATCTTAAAGACTTTCCACACAATCAAGTAGTCCAACCCCGATGTGGCCCTCACGACTACGCTGCCCTTCGGTTCGATTCTGCCCGCTGAGTTGGGAAGATTAGGATTGCCGGGCCTTCTGCTTCATCTGAGCGGAGTCGGGATTTCGTCTTCCTTCGTTGCCATTTGTATCCGAACAGTCCGATGCCACCGGCACCGAGTAGCCACAGTCGAGCCAGCAAATACAGAACAAACAGCCGTGAGCAAAGCAGGCAATAGAACAACAAACCTTTTCATCGCAATCCCCTTTCGTTCAACGAACTTTGGGTCAGCCGATCCGATTATCGTTCCATCCCAACCCACCATACTGGAAACTCAAGCCCGAAAAGGAGAGCGTTTTCGAGAAAAGAAACTCAAGGCTTCCCGGTCGCTGAGAAATCCGCTTGGGGCGGCTTCAAGGACGGTTGATTAACGAATCCGAATTGAGCGGCTTCAAGACCGGCACGAATGCGGCTTGAAGCGGTCAAACTCGAACGCTGCCTCGGTTTTGTGTGACGGCGACCAAAAGGCCACCAAATATCTGAATGCCGCCATCGTAACTTCGGCCTATCGGAGAATCAAGCATTTTAGGGGAGGTTCGCATGGGAAATCAGTTTGACCGGGAAAAGTAAGCGAGAACGCCATTTTCTTGGCCTTTGTCGCAAAACCAAAATCATAGAAATCGGGTTCAAAATCCTTGGAGTTTGGTTCCATACAGGGCCTATTCGGGAGACTACGGGCGGGACTCCTCTCTTGCCCTGATTGAACCTTCTCGACCTTCCCGGCGTCTTATAAGCGGTCAAATCTCTCTTCCAAGGAGGCCCATCATGTCCGTCACGTTCCCCGAAATCCAAGTTGGTGATCCAGTTCGCTACGAGTCCTTGTCAGTTTTTCCGCTCTTCGCCGGAGTGGAAAGCCGGGTGGAGTACCTCTTGTCCGATGAGGGCATTGGCAGCGGCTCCGTGACGGTCGAAGAAGTCTCTGAGGGTGGCTCGGTCCCTGATCTTTTGGTCGAGAACAAGGGCGACATTCGCATTCTGTTCCTTGAAGGTGAGCAACTCATTGGGGCCAAGCAGAATCGGGTTTTGAACACTTCGGTCTTGATCGCCGCCAAGAGCAAGGTCAAGATTCCGGTAAGCTGCGTCGAGCAGGGCCGGTGGCGATACAAGTCACGGCACTTCGGCTCCAGCGACCACTACTCGTCTTCAAAACTGCGGTGGTTTCTAAAGATGTCCGTGTCTGATTCCTTGCGGCAAAGCGGGAGCCACATGTCAGACCAAGGCAAGGTGTGGAAAGAGGTTGCGAGGCAGCAGGAATCGCTGGGCACTCGTTCCGGCACCAGGGCAATGTCCGATACTTTCGAGAACTATAAGGAGCGAGTGACCGAGTTTCAGGACAAACTGAAGTATGTCGATGGAGCTTGCGGAGTTGCCGTAGCCATTGGGAAGAAGATCGTCGCCGTGGATATGTTCGACAAGCCCGCCACTTGCCAGAAGGTTTGGAATCGGCTGCTGTCCGGTTTCGTGATGGACGCATTGGAATCCATGCCGGAAGAAACCCAGGCCAGTGCCGCCGAAGTGATGGAGATGCTTGGAACCGCCAGCGGAATGACTTGGGTACAAGCCGAACCCGTTGGTGAAGGCGAAGAATATCGGGCCGACTCAGGTGCCGATGTCCACGCTTCGGCCTTGACGTTCCACGAATCGCCGGTGCATTTTAGCTTGGTGACGGCGGGGTAGAGGATCATTGAAGCCGCTTTGGATTTCGGTTCAAGGCGGCTTTTCTATTGCCACCATACCATGTACTGCCAAAAAAGGCTTAGACTTTTAGACTACCCGTTCAGCCGCCAGATCGTGAAATTCAAGACGCTGGCGAAGCTGACCCAGGCCAGATACGGGACGAATAAAGTTCCGGCAACCATCGACCCCTGCCAGAATAAGATCATTGTGGCCGCAATTGCCGTCCAGAGCAAAAACACTTCCACGAAAGCAAAGCCGGGCATTTCAAGTCCGAAGAAGATGCAGGACCAAAGGACGTTCAGTACGAGTTGAATGGCGAACAGGATCAGAGGCACCTTTGCATCAGAAAAGCCCGCTTGCCGCCAGACCAGCCACGCAGCGACGGCCATGCAGATGTAGAGCGTTGTCCAAACCGGCCCGAAAATCCAATTCGGCGGATTCCAAGTTGGTTTCGTCAGGGTCGCATACCAAGTATCGATCTTCGGCGTAGTGACCGCTCCACCGATTCCAGCAGCGGCAAAGCAGACGACAAGGAAGGCAACGAGGCCGAGGTAGGGGTGGATCGGCGTTCCTCTCATCGTTTCGCTACTTGTCCATCATGTTCGTGCAGCCAAGCAATTAGTTTGTCCAAGTCCACTCGATTGAACCCGACCTTGTTCTCGTCCCGCCAGGGCTTGTAGAAGTCGAAGAGGCCCTTGTTCAACGCTTCGGTATCTTGGGCAGCGAGATACTTATCAAACGCCTTGGCAAGACGCTCGTACCAGCCTTCAGGAAACCTGGATTTGATTTGGCTGTCGTATTCATCGCCACTATGAACTTCGTGGCCGACGATGATTTGCTTCAGTTGCTTTCCGTTGCCATAGATGACTTGGAACTGCTGCCCGCCGAATTGAAGCGTCTTTGCCTTGGCCTCTATCTCATTGGGCAGTTCTTTCGCCTTCGTGGTTTCCTTCTCGGATTTCTTTGACTGAGCCTTGGCTTTGAAAATTGCGTAGAGCAAAGCGGTCGAGTAGCCCAGAAGCCGAGCGTCGTCCTCTTTGTAGCCCAGGTGCCGGGCGGCTCGATGGGCGAAGAGTCCAAAGAGCGGGAAGCGGTTCAGGGTGGGAGGCTTGGACATGACATGCTCGCGGACTGGATAGAGTTCGAGACAATATGGCACTCGATGAGCTTTATCGCGTCACGCGACTACTGACCATGACCGTCTTCTCGCAGCCATGCCCAAGCATCATCGATTTGAGAAATATCAAAGTACCGTACTTTTGCCTTCGTGAACGGCTTGCAGACCTGGACCATCCACTTTTCCCATCGCCGGTCGCCAACCATTGCGATTCGGTCGAAATCCGAGTAGTGCCTCATGGCGAATTTGAAATCGTCCCAGGCGGCATGTAAGTCCCAGCCGTGGAAGTCCTCGAATTGGACAAACATCCGAACTCTCCCCTCGGCGTTTAAGAGAGTCTCTATGGTCGGCACGAATTGCCGGTAGTCGTCGTCGTGCAGCTTGCCGCTCAGCTTAAAGCCCGCCACTTTTTGAGAACCAGTGTAAAGTGTTTCAATCATGATTTCTGCCTCCTTTGAAAAGACTTGCCCGCTAGAATTCTAGGCAGAGGGCAACGGTCTACGAATAACCCATGTGGCGTATAAAGATCGGCAGTTTAACTAAGTCTCGCTGGCCGAAAACATGAATGCCCCGAAGAATTGAAGTAGGAGGCTAAAGCCATGAACGACATTTTCGAGAAACAAGTCAAGGCCGCAGCAGTTGCCGGATGGTGGACGCTGTTGATCGCCGTCGCGTTCATCACGCTGCAATGGCTCATCTACCTCGCTGTCATGTCGGCCCGGCCTGCATGGTTCTTGTCGATGTTGGGGCCGGGGATTGATTGGCCCTTCATTCAGAATGTCTGGTTCTGGGTAATCGTCGTCCTCAAGTTCGTCGTGTGGCTGATGGCATTGGTCGTCGTCTGGCTGACGCTATGGGCGAGGCAGTTGCGAAAGCGGGCGGGCACTCCATGAAATAGGCGGCATAATGGTCGGCAAATGGATTTTAATTCTCGGCGTCGTCTTGATCGTGGTGGGAGCGATCATCTGGCTTATCGAGAGCGTCGGTCTTCGGCTAGGCCGTCTGCCCGGTGACGTTCGGATGCGAGGGGAAGGCTGGACATTTTCCTTCCCCATAATGACCTGCCTTGTCGTCAGCGTTGTGCTGACCGTGCTGCTGAACTTGGCGATCTCGTTCTGGCGGCGGTAGCGGTCAGCCGAGATGCTCCAAGATTCATTCGACCACAGTATCTTCTATTTTTACGCTCAACAACATCACCCCAGCAACGAATGCGAAAGCGGCACCGGCACCGAATGCTACAAACGCTCCGAAGGCTTGGTACAGCCAGCCAAAGAGAAGACTGGCAGGCAAAGTACCAACGCCGACCGCCGCATTGAACCATCCATAGTCCAATCCCCTCCGGTCGGCACCAACCAGATTCGCAACGAGAGTTTTCTCCGCTGGTTCTGTGATGGCATAGAACATGGCGTAGCCGACGAACAGCAGCCAGATGTGCCATTGAGTCGATGCCAGGGCAAAACCGAGATATATTCCAGCGTAGAGAATCCATCCGCCGAGAATCATGGGCCTTGATCCCACACGATCCACAACGCGACCGGCGACCATGTTTCCACCGCTCTTGAGAACATGGAATACGAACCAGAGAATCGGCAACATTGCGGTGGGCACACCAAGGTCGCTGGCACGCACTAGAAGGAAAGCATCGCTGGAATTGCCGAGCGTGAAGACCACCAGGGCCATCAAGTACCGACGAAATCCCGTGCCAAATGGCGTCAGCGTCCAGGCCGTCGTCGGTACGATGGCCGTCTGCCTCGTCGTTTCCCGAAGCCCAAGAGCCAATAGCAGGACAACCGACAAGCCAGGAATGACGGTCAGGAGGAACAAGGTGCTGGAGTGATCGGGGAAGAAGAAGAGGAAGGTGGCTGCCAAGATTGGTCCCACCGCAGCCCCCAAGTGATCCATCGCCCGGTTGAATCCGAATGCCCTTCCTCTAATTTCAGGGGCGACGGAATCAGCTATAAGGGCATCGCGGGGCGAGTTTCTCTGTTCCCTTGCCAATGCGGTCAGCGAGCCGGATCGGTAGTAACTGCCACGGTGCGGTAATAATCCCGATCATGGGTCGGGTGACGGCAGCCAGAGCGTAGCCAAACAGCACCAGTCCCTTGCGAGAGCCGATACGGTCAGACCAGCCGCCCGACCACAGCTTGACGATGCTGGAAGCAGAATCCGCCGTCCCTTCGATGATCCCCAGGACGAACACACTCCCGCCAAGAATCGTCATCAGGAACTTCGGCAGCAGTGGGACGATCATTTCGCTGGCAACGTCGTTCAGGAAACTCACCCATCCCAGCACCTTGACGTTGGGGGGAAGCGATCCTGCGGCAGCTTGGCTTTCCCGCTGCAAATTCTCCATCATATATGACGCATCACCGCTGAAAAGAAAAACCATAATGGTACGGAGCCAACGCAATTTGGCCGGGAGGCACTAGATGAAAACCAATCTGCTCGATCCATTCACAGCACTCCACTGGGCGAGGCCGAATCTCCATGCTCGGCCCACGGGGGGTGTCTGGATCATAGTTCCAGTGGATGATCGCCAGTGTGCCGCCAGTCTTGAGGATTCGCCATGCCTCTTTCAGTAGGGTCGTTCGTTCCTCGGCGTGAAGAATGTTAAATAGCATGGCGTAGTCGACCGAAGCATCTCGCAATCCGGTTCCTTCGGCAATGAAATCCCTCCGTTGTACCTCGACGTTCTTCAGGCCCGCTTCATCCGCTTTGGCCTTTGTGCATTCGACCATTTCTGGCTCCATGTCCAGGGCATAGACGATGCCCGAAGCGATACGAGCGGCAGGAATAGTGAAGGTGCCATATCCGCAACCAAAGTCCGCTACGTTACGGCAGGCAGAGGTAAGGCCCATTGACTTCAAAACAATTTCTGGCTTGAAGAATCCTTGCCACACGGATTCGTCGGGCATTCCGCTCTCACGGGTCTTCATGATTCACCAATGCCCCTACTTATCAAACCAGTCCCCGCACCTTCCCCGCAATCCAAGGCGACAAGGCCAGATCGACCATACCGAACGGGAGCAAGCCGCCACGGAGAACATTGTAATCGGATGCCAGTCGCTCCCACGATGGCTCCGGCCACGAAATGCCCGAACAGGAACTCAAAGGCAAGGTCTGGACGAGCCACAGGATGCCGATACGCAGCAATTGAGAGGACCGAGTTGCACCAATCCACCGCATCGACACCAGGGCGATGACGAGTATTATCAAGGAGCCGGTGAAGACGCCGATCTGGATCGAAATTCGTCTACACGGGGGCACAAAAAGAACGGCTCGGACGATGCCGTGTAAGATTTCGGCGGCGATCAGGACGAACCAGATGACGACGGATTTGGCGGCGATCATGGTCGGCCTTCGTCATGCTGCGAATTCCCGTCGTCTGACTTTTTGCTACGCCGCTTCCTCCTTGGTCGCTGTTTGCCTTGTTTCTTTGTATGACGGTAGACCGTCATCCTGCTAACGCCAACAGCTTCGGCAATTTCCGCCACCGGCACACCATCTTGATCCATTGCCTTGATTTGTTTCACTTTGCTGAGACTGGTGTATTGCTGCGTGTACCGTCCAAAGGGGTCCGGTACGGCATCCCACAACGGCTGCAATTCGTCCTCAATCTTACGAAGGGCGTCAAAGAGTTTGGCGAAGGGGCGATTGCTGTAAAGTTCGGCCAAATCATCTGCTTTGTAAGGAGTTCCGTGGCAGATAAAAACGTAGTAGGTTTCCCCACCGGCCAATCGCCGCACCATGTTCGCCCCGGTTTTCCGAAGTTTCCCAAAACTTCTAAAGGGGAAGTCCTTGTGGTCTTTGTCGTCCCGAATACGACGGGTAAGGCCACTTAATATATTGGCAAATTTCTGGCTGCGATTGCCTCCTCCTGTCAGGCGATAAAACGGCTTATCGCCTGCCGTCACCATCAGTAGGCTATTGTTGGTCGTGTTGCCAATCTTACGGCGTCGAGCAATCAACCAGTCCAATGCTTTCACTGTATGATCCCAAAGAAGCCACTCCCCATACACTTTCGTCTTGTTTCTCAGCTTCTTTACGAACGAGTCCTCTGGCGATGACTTCCAACCCAGTTTGTCGGCACTTGGATGTTCTTGTCGCAAGAACAAGTGCTTCACCCGCAAAGTTCCTTGTGCGGAAGGATCGAAACCGCAATTCAATCCCAAGAGCATCAAGCATCGCTCAAGAGGAGTGGCATACTCGTACAGTGTTTGGAGTTCCTCGACGCTATACGTTTCAACCTGCTCGGCGGTCGCCCGGTCTTCAATCTCGGATGCGGACAACTTCACCTTAGTTTCCAGGTCGTCAAAGTCTTCCGGTTTTCGCCAAGCGAATTTTGCTGTGCGATGCAACCACTTGTAGAACGCCACTAGCCGCTTGATTTCATTCTGGGCACTTCTTGCCGTAATAGGCCGCTTCGTACCTTTGCGGAGCGGGCGGCTACGCCAATGGTTCACCATTCGCTGAAGTTCGTCAAAATCAATGCGAGCGAGAGGCACATCTGGGTGATGCTCTTTGAAGCGTTCAACACCGTCTACTAAGGACTTCCCATGAGCCGTTACGACCTGCTCCCCTTGTTCGTCGGTTTCGATCTTGGTTTGACCAATGTGATCGGCATAGGCGTCGAATGCTTCGTGGAGCATTCCTTCATCCAGAAAGACCCGTTTTTTGGGGAGATTTCCAGACCTTAAAGCTGCCTCTTCGATTCCCTTGATTTTTTGTTCAACCCGTTGCGAATTTGCCGCTGCCGCCGCTTTGTACTTCTCCTGATTCTCTGGGGCGAATACGATGAACGGGTAATGGGACTGAATCCGATTAAAGTAACAAGCATAGGTTTCACCGTCATCTAGCGGTTTTTGCGGCAGAGTGATCGTCGGTTTTCCCTTGGCGATTTCTTCCGCAATCCAAAGCGTGTGACTCGTCCATAGTGGTCGAGGCGAATTGAGAACTGGGAGGTATGTGGACTCGATCTGCTGCCACAACTGCCGAAGTCGAACCATGCTTCGTTCAGCAATCTCACGTTCACGACCGAGGTTGAAGCGGTGCTGGACATACTTGCCATCGCCCGTTTTTCTCCACCCCACATAAGGGCGAAACCGGCCTTGGGCGTCAGGACTGAGTTCACGATTACGAACCACCATGACAATGCTCTAAACAGGAGTTCGATTCCAATGTCAGATAAGCGGTATTATGCCCCTTATCTGACACGGAGGCAAGCCATATCTGACACGTTATCTGACACATTTGGCAATTCAGGCCGTTTTCAAGCAGTAGATGTTACAATCTATAATGATCGTAACTCAAGAAATGGAAACGGCTTGCGACGAATCGCAAGCCGTTTCTATCTAGTGGAGGCGGCGGGAACGCTCGAACGGCAACCTTCCACGCTCCTGACAGCTCGCTCTATCTCGTTGTCAGCAAGCAACTTGCGACATTCCAACTTTCACAGTTTTTCGTGGCTGATATTCGATCTATGGGACAGGTTTCAGTGGGTCTAGGGGACAGATATCCGGTGTCGTGCAAGAAGTGGAGGCTATTGGACTCCAATCTGCGTTTCGCGGCAGTTTCGCCGTTGGTCGGCCTTCCGAGGGTCTTGCCCCTGACGCCCTCGGTACCATCTCCATTGCCCGCGAATTTCCACCGAACGCCTCGACTTTGCATCGCCGATTGGCAGCCGCGGTAGGGCTAGCGAGGTCGCGTTGAAGCCGAGCAAGGGCGGCAGCGATGAGTCTTATCTTGTTCTTGATCGCCCTCCGGTTCGGCCCCGATGCGTCCCTGAATTCCCTTGAGGCGACTCGGCGTCGCCTTGATCTCGCATCGCCCGAGGGACAGGCAGCCGCCGGGGATTTGGAGGTTCGTGGCGGCGCCACCACCTACACGAACCTCGGACTGGTCTGGATCGAGCTGGAATGGCCCACTCAGGGAAAACATCGCTAGCCAACCCGTTAGAAGGGATTGCCGGGAGAAATAAGTACATGTATAATGATGTTATAGTAATGTACCATGAGAATAAAACATGCCGAGACCAAAGAAGCCGATAGACGAACGAGGCGAGCCAGGAAGGAAACGGTGTCCGGGGTGTCGGAAGCTGGTGCCCACGGCATCCCGGCATTGTCCGGGGTGCGGGCACCTGTTTCTGCCCAAGCAGCCAATCAACCCGATGGAGATACTGGACACGATCCGCCGCGTTGGGCGGATCATCCAGGACTCGGGCAGCCGTGAGCGGGCGATAGACCTGGCACGACAACTCCGGTGGCTTCACGATCGCTTGGGAGGATGGGACCAGGTGCTCCAGGCACTGGCGCCGACCGCGCGGATCTCCGAGGGGACATCCGAGCAGGAAGCCGCTGGGTAGGGAGTTGGCGTAGGGCGAGACAAAATTGTGACCTGTATGGCATCCACCCCATCCAGGTCTTGTACTGATTCGAGCCTGGCGGGGCCGTCCTGCCGGATGTTGTTCTGATACTTGGAGATGTTGAAGTGAGTGCCGCTGATCGATGGGCGACGAAACACGGATACTGCGACGAGCCAGCTCGCCTTGCGGTCATCAACGAAATCGTGGCGCGGTTCGACGAGGGGTCGTTGCTGCTGTATGTGTACTGTTGGGATTGGGTGGTCGCACCAACATTCGAGGTCCCGATGCCCGTCGCCATACGCCTCGACTGCAGCCACAAGACTGAGTGGGTTCTCAACGGCCTGTATCCCACGGAGTGCGACCGACTTCGGAGTCACGTGCCTGACGACGGCGGCGTCTACGGCACTACTGCCAAGCAAGAGATGTGCGTCGTCGCCACTCTGGCGACACTTCTGCATCTGCAGGGCATTTCGCTGGACGAGCGAACCGTCTTGTATCTCCACGGTCATCCGGTGGTTTTTGGAGATCGTCAGCTGATCCCGTCGCCCCCCGCCCCCATCCGCCTGTGCGAGCACGTAGATAACTACGAATGGGATGAGGTGGCTGACTTCCTCGCCGAGCAGCAGAAGGAGCTACAGCACTTGGCCACGGGCCGCCGAGGTCGAGGGCGCCCCGAAGAACGAGGAATTCGACAAGTGGGCATCCGAGCGATTTGAAGTGATTCGCAACGTGGCACAGGTAGCGGAAGAGGCGGAGTCGCAATACGAGATTAGTCGCCATGCAGCAGTCAAGCGCATCACACGATCGAATTGGTATAAGCGCATGGCACCAGCCGTATCACTCCCGAAACAGGATCCCGCATCACTTCCAGACGGCCGGGCGGCTCGCCGGCGAGCGGTCAGCCGCCCCGGCACTCCCCGACTGACGGCCAGCTCCGGTCGGCCGTCCATTGAAGACAAGGCCGAAAAACTTATCCGGTCTGAGGGGCCCCGCACGACGAGAGAACTCGCCGAAGAACTGAGCTGTGATTTGCGACCGATGAGGCGAGTATTGCTGGGAGCCCCGACTCGCTTCCGATACACTTCCGGAGACCAATGGGATCTAACCTAGCTCCTTGCTTGTCTTCGCAGCCCCGCAATGCGGGGTTTTTTGTTTCTTGGGTCTTGATTTATGTCCTCTTTTTGTCCTTCAGAATTCAGCTACTCTCAAAACTGACGCTGCGGTTGGCGCGGCTGTTGGACGAGTCGCACCTGCCGAAATGCGGTGAGTTGCCAAACCAAGAATGATGCTCGGAAACCGAACACGGGAAACGAATGGCCGTCGCCAAGACGGTTGTTCGACTAAATCAGGAGACAATGACATGAACGTTGAAGAATATGCCAAGACCCACGGGGTCGATATCGAGACCGCCATGACACACCTGGTGCTAATAAGCATGATTGAAACCTTCACTCTCGACGAGCAGTGTCGTCAATGGATATTCAAAATGTTTCTCGAAGCAGTCGATCCGCACAAGTTCGCAGCAGCGGCCTCGGTGTGGCTTCGGGAGCTCCTAGCGACGGCAGCGGGACAAACCTCCAAATCTGATTCGTCGGTGGAGATGACCTGACGACGGGCAAGCCGAATCTCAACGGCCAACACCGTGAGGAGCAGACGGCGGGCGGATGTTCGGTTCGGCGTGCCGCTGGTTACTGCCCAAGCCGATCATCGGCATGAAGCAATGCCGAATGTTCGGGATCCGAACACGAAAGGAGAAGTCATGACACAAACATCCAACCTGGTCGTGGGACCGAAGCCCAATGCCGTCGATTTGGCGCAACCGCCCGACGTAATAGTGATGTCGCCGGCAGACATGCCAGACGAAACGTGGTCTGTTGATCAGTTGCTGGAATACGGCAATGCGGGTTTGCGCGAGGGCGAGGAGTGTGACCGCCTTGCCGTCCCACTTGCCCGCCGATCCATCGTCGCCAGGTGCGGCGCCGGCCACGCCTATTCCATCCTCCGTAGCCGCTTCCGGCCGCTTAGGAAGTGGTGTGGATTTCAGACCGAAAACGATCTGCCGCGCACCAGCGTGTGGGAGGTAATGGCGATCTATGAGGCGGCCGTTCGGGAAGGGCTGACCAGCGAAGAAATTGCTGGCAGGTACTCGACATGGACCGAAGTTCTGCTGGCCTATGGGTTGGCGCGGCCCAGAAAGACCAAGGGTGGTGGACACGTCGTCGAGCTGCTGGAGATGCCGGAGGAGGATGAGGAGGGGCAGGACGTGTACTTCAACGATGACGTCAACGAGGGTGACGGGGACGGTGTCGAACTCGACGGCGCTGAGGAGCCGCACGAAGAAGATTCCGAGGACGATGGGAACCATGATGAATCGGGCGACGAGCCGCAGCACGCCGAACCCGCGGCGCAGCTCATAACCGATGGCCAGGTCGCCGCCGCCGCCACATTTCTCGGCGCCGTAGGCGGGCTGAAGCACGCCGTCCGTGTCCTCATGTCAAGCGGCGTCAACAGTGGCGACAAGGCGGCCGTCAAGGACGCCCTGGCCGAGGCGGTCAAAGCGGCGCGCGCCATCCTCGCCCCATCGGAGTTCAGCGAGACTGTGATCGTCAGTCACGGCAAAGCGACAGGGATCGACTGGGTGGCCGTTTGAATCCGGCGCAACCCGCAAGGCGGCCAAACGTGCCTGACGCAGGCCGCCTCGGTAGGAAAACTACGAAGGAAAAGAAGAATTCTCGATCAGGCGGGACCAAGAAGAGGAAGAAATAGCAACTACATGCGACTTCGACCTGTCGCACTGTCGCAAGTTATTCGTGAGATGCACATGGGAAGACACTGCTATCGTCCGCCGGAAGGCGCAATCATCGAGAAGACCTACGATGGCTTCGAGGAGCTGCTTGGGGCTTTCGCGGCCGGCGGCATTCCACTGCTTGTCGCTGTCGGAAGGCCGGGGCTCGGAAAGAGCAGGCGCCTGCGCAGGGCCGTCGCGAACCAGAGGACGCTGGTGGTCAGAGGGCGGAAATCGGCGCTGGACTTCTACACGGATCTCTATGGCTGCAAGGATCTTCCGGTAATCCTCGACGATGCCAACGACCTGATGTCGCAGCGTCTCTGCCGGGACTACGTGTGTGCGTTGACGGAAACGGAACGGTACAAGCGTCTGGACTACGGCACGAAGACTAAGATCCTTGCGGAGGAGGCGGTGCCGAAGTTTTTCTGGACCGCGTCTCCGGTTTGCCTGATCGCTAACCACTGGAATGTTAATGACCCGATCTTCCAGGCCCTGGAGTCAAGGGCGGAATTCGTCTACTTCGATCCCGACTGGGCGGAGGTCTACCGCGAGGTAGGCACCTGGTTCTGGGACCAATTGATCTACGACTACGTTTGGGAACGCCTTGATGCGCTTCGGGAGCCAGACGTGCGGCTGTTCATCAAGGCATACAACCGGAAGAAGGCGGGGTTGGCCAGGATGACTTGGCAAAAGGTGATCGACGCCCAAGTGGACGATGAAATAGGGCTGGTGGTGCGACGTCTCATTGACGACGACTCGTTTTCCTCAAACGTCGCACGCGCTGCCGCGTTCATCGAGATTACCAAAGCTGATCGGGCGACGTTCTATCGGCGCCTACGGCAGATCCGGCGATATCGTCCGGCGGCCAAGCCAGCGAGGATCGTGCTCGGTCGTACCGAGCCTCCCAAGGAGCAGCGGCCGGACGACGGCGATTGCTTGGCAGAGCGAGCCATAGGCGCCGGCGCGTTGTTGCCCTGGGGCACGCCCAACGGCAATGGCAGGAACCGCGCGCAGCGCGTTAACGCGGCTCACCAGACCCTTCGGCCCTATCAAGTCCTTGGGACACCGGAGGAAGCATGACTTTTGCGCGGATAGCAACCGGTGATGCGCTGACGGTGCTAAGACAACTCCCCGGCGAGTCAATCAACGCCTGCATCACAAGTCCATCTTACTGGAAGCAGCGGGACTACGAGATGACCGGTCAGATTGGCCTGGAGGCCACGTCGGAGGAGTATCTTGACCGGTTGCTCCCAGTATTTGACGAGGTTCGCCGTGTACTTCGGCAGGACGGCACCTGCTGGGTCGTGCTCGGGGATACGTACACACGAAAGAGTCTCCAGTTACTTCCCGGGCGGTTTGGTTCGAGAATGATCGCTCACGACTGGCTTTGTCGGAATCGAGTCATCTGGCACAAGCCGAACCCAATCCCGGCCAGCGCGAAGGATCGGTTCACGATCGACCATGAGGAGGTCTACTTTTTCACGAAAAGCGGTCGGTATTTCTTTCAGCAGCAGTTCGTCCCTTACAAGCCATCAACAAAGAAACGCGTCAAGCAGTTCGCCCGCAACAGGGAAAAGTTCGACCCGGCACGGCACAAGGACTTCCAAGGCCAAGGCAGCATGGCGGTCCTGGAACGATTCTCGCACAAGAACTTGCTTGTGTCGGGACGGTCGGCCCATTCTATGCATAAGCGACGATCAAACGGTGAGGGCGAACCGGCACTCCGTCCTGAAGGAGCGAACATGCCGGCAACATGGACGATCCCCGTAGGCCGTTGCCAAGAGCTGCACTTCGCGGCGTATCCGGAACGACTGGTGGAGATCGCCGTCCGGGCAGGTTGCCCCGAGGGCGGAATCGTGCTCGATCCGTTCTCTGGCGCGGCAACGACGGGCGTCGTGTGTGAACGACTGGGGCGGTCTTACTTAGGGATCGAGTTGAACCCTGACTACGTGGAGATGAGCATGCGGAGGATACGGGAGGCGAGGGGCATTGAACACGAACAGGCTACCGCTTATGTGCGGATTAGTGACCAATGAGAAGAAGCGTGAACACATGACTTACACCAGAATTGCCACCGGCGACGCATTGACAGTGCTGCGGCAGCTCCCCGACGGGTCGGTACACTCCTGCATCACCAGCCCGCCCTACTGGCTGGTGCGGGACTACGGGGTCACCGGCCAGATCGGGTTGGAGTCGTCGCCGCGGGAATACGTCGAGAGGTTGTGTGGCGTCTTCGACGAGGTGTGGCGGACGCTCCGCGACGACGGTACTTGTTGGGTCGTGATGGGCGACACCTACTTTGGCAGCGGAAAGGGCGCAGGTGGCCCCCCCGGCAAGGAGAACTTCAGGTTCGGACGAAAGCCGACGGAAATCGGCGGAGTGCCGAAGTCGTTGGCAATGATCCCATTTCGGTTCGCCCTTGCCATGACCGACCGGGGATGGACGTTGCGGAATATCGTGATTTGGCACAAGCCGAACGCCATTCCCTCGAGTGTCCGTGACCGCTTTACCGTCGATTTCGAGATTCTCCACTTCTTCGTAAAGTCGCGCAGGTATTACTTCGACCGTCAGTTCGAGAAGTCGCTATGCCCTGGCAGCAGGCACGTGATGAAGCGTCCGGGCAGCAAGGGAGAACAGATAAAGCGAACCGTAAACCCGACCTACTTCGCGCGGAACATCGTCACCGGCGATTTCAGAAACATGCGGTGTGTGTGGACAATCCCCACGACCCATTCTACTGACGCTCATTTCGCAATGTACCCCGAAGAGTTGATCACGACACCGATCAAGGCCGGCTGCCCCGCGGGCGGAACCGTCATCGATCCGTTCTGCGGAGCCGGAACCACCGGCATCGTATGCGAACGGCTGCGACGGTCGTTCCTCGGTATCGAACTGAACTCCGAATATGTGGAGATCGCCAAGCGAAGGATTCGGGAGGCAAGGGAACGCATACGCAAACAGATTGGCGCGGGTGTTAACATCCTGGGGCCGACGGCGCACTGCGAACTTGCAGCCAAAAATCGGCCCCATGTCCCGTTGCATCGAGTTGAGGCGGCGGGTCCGTCGCCCCGAGGCTTTTGTGAAGGAGAGTAGATCATGCATTTTTACCCGATTATCTCGGTCGAGGCGGAGAGCAGCAGGAATCGGACCCAGAACCCTACCCGTCGGGCGATGCGCTGCTGGACATCGACGCGTCACGAGCCCGACCGCGCCCTGCCGAGAGAATTATTTACCACATTCTGGAGATAACCTCATGCTTACCTTCCGATCAGCCCGTGCCATGGCCGCAAAACAGTTTGAGAGCCAGGGCAATTGCTTCTCGCCCGACATCCACATCATCGCATCACCCGATGACACCACAGCGGTCGAGTGGACGCAACAAGTTCTCAACAAGTATGCTGATAAAGTGATCGCCTACCACATCACCCCGGCGGTACTCGGCCTCGCGTTCAGCATCGAATTGCAGTTTGACTCTACGCCGGAAGGCCGGGCAACGGCTCGGGAATGCCGAAGAGAATACACTCGCTGGTTCGGGAAGGGCGGGGTTGTTGCCAGGAGGAAGAAGCAGGCAAACGCCGAACCCCGATCCGGCAGGAAGCCGCGACTTTTTGTCAATCGGATGTACCGCCTTGCCGACGGCCAGTTGCTCTGGTACTTCGGGCGGTGGGACCGGTACGGCAATCTTGTCGGCAAAGTCGAGAGCTCGGACCGCCCTCGGCAAGGCCATGTTCCCCTCGAAAACAAGATTGTCAATCGTTCCGAACTTGAGAAGGCAGAGCTGATCCCGAGGGGCGAGGAGCCCTGGACCCTGTGAAGGTCGTGATCATGGACAACCGCGTGGCTCTGCGCTCCGGGACGGTAGGCCATGAATAGGAGACAACGCCGTGCAAAGCCTGGCTACCAAGTTAGTAATGGACGAGTTCCCGCCGGAGGAAATCCGGCGTATTCATGACGAAAACGTCGCGGTGTGCCGCTCGAAACACTTCGACTATCACGCCAACGTCGTGGTCGTCTTTGAGGAGCACGGTAAGGAGTGGGCGGGTTTCGTCCTCTACGACCAGGACGACGACGAGTACTTCCTGCTCTGCGCCAAGGAGGAACTGGTTCCGCTGCTCGACCGACACCGTCCCAAGTGGCGCGAAGAGTTCTGTAATCCTGACGATTTCCGACGGAATTGAATGGAGAAGCACAAATGAACTACAGGGTGGACAAGGTGACTTTGGCAAAGAAGCTGCATGAAGTCGTCGGGTGGGCACGGGAAACCCTGGTTCCCGCCGAGGATGTCAACTATGAGATCAGTGCGGCGGCGATGGATGCCGCGAGAAACTTGGAGGTCGCAGCCCATGGCTGGCATCGGGCGATGCTCGCAATCGTCATGGGTTGCATTGCCGAGCAGCGCGAGATCGTGCAGGACAAAGCGACGGAGGACAGGGAGTGCGAGGACATGATCGCGGAGGGACACGTGGACGACCAACCGGACGAAATGGATTGGGGTGATGACGATGAAGATGATGACGAACACTGGCTTTGAAAACATGACTATCTCAACAGATAGACACTCACAACTGAAGCAAAAGAAATGACTGAGAACGAACGGCTGAGCGCATCCGCTCGGAAAGAACGGCTGAAGGAACTTCGGGCGCTGGTCAAGCGGGCGGCGAAGTACAAGCGCAAGTGGTGGGTCAGACACCGCGGAAATACCGCGGGATGCAACTGCGGAGTATGGCCGCACTGGCTGACTCGGCAGACAGACGAGGGAAAGCGTCAGTGGCACCCCTACGAAGGCAACTCGATTGGGTCGTGGTGCTACCACCACAGGGACGAAGCGACGATCGTGCGGCGGGTGCAAGAGGCGGAACGGCAAATCGCCGAGAAACTGGCTGAGGGCTGGGAATGGATGAAGAAGCCGGACGACACCCCGAGGGGCTGAAAAGACGAACATCTGCCGGTTGCTACCTTGGCGGACGACGTGACGGACGCGGTACTCTACCCGTTGGATGCTTGGGTCGCGACACCGCAAATCTGTTTGATTTGTTTTGTACCAATCTTGTATCGTGAGAGGATCACAGTCTAGTTTTGAAAAAGGAGAACATCATGGCCCAGGAATTTGACTTTCGTTTCACGGCAATTGGCCCTGTCGAAGAGCGTGATCGGCTGAAGACGTTCATCGAATCGCATGCCCGTATGCAGGCAGACGGCGAGTACTTCGTGCATGTGGGGGATCTGCTCGGTCTCCCGGACGCCAACGAAGCATTCTGTCTGGTGCCGACATGGGAGGGACATTTCGATAACGTCCCGGTTAGGCATTGGAATAATGAGTTGGTGATGCAGGGCTACTCGCGACACACTCCACCGGTGGCGTTCGCAGGGGGCGCGTCGCGACAGTTCCCGAGGCTTGAGTGCCACCTAGAATACACGGACTTGGGGAACCTGATCTCCGAACACTTGGTCGCCCAAGGCGGCAAAGTGGACCGTATTGAGCTGCATGTTTCGAACTCCTACACCGGCCAGATCGACGAGTGGGAAACAGCTGGCTTGGTATGGGCTTGGAAAGGCGAGCGGCAGCAGGACTTGGCAATGCTTCGCCAGTTCCTTCGCGTCGAGGCCGACGGGGATACTGCCGAAGAGGAATTGGCGTGCTGTTGTGAACGAGCCTATGACGCGCTCGCATTTCCAGCTGTTGTGTGCCCAAGCCGAGCCAACGGTCATGTCTATTCGATGGCGAAGCAGCTCCTGGAGCACCGCGCCGAGGTGAGGAAGTACGCTTATCTCGACCTTCTCAACAGCGTGCCTCTTGCCCACGATTCTGAGCTGGGCGGTCGGTCGCCGGAAGCCGACGCCGCCGAGTCTGATTTCTTCGGCAAGCTGAAGAAGCTCAGGGAGGCGAGGACACTCACCTAGCCTGCCGCCGCGGACCTCCGTGTCGTCACCGCACCGAGCATGGCGGACTGATTACCAAAGACCGGGCCCAGCAGACGGACCCAAAGGACACGTTCACCAAGGAGAACAGAATGGACGAGCAAGCTGTCGGTTGCGAGTACGAATGGCTGTCGGACGGTTCCCTGCGGCTGCGTTTCCTGGACGTCAAGGGACGCATCCTCGGCCAGCAGAGCGTCTCTGAAAACGGGCTGGGGCCGCTGCATACCCTCGTCGGTTTCGCTTTCTTGGCCCGCTACCTTCCCTCGCGCGAACTGCTATTGGAAGCCTGCGGCCGGATGGGGCTCGCCATCGATCCCACCCTCGTCGATTCGGTTGCCGATTCGGTGCGAGTGCGCGCCTCCTTGGCACCGGACGGAGGTGTTGTTCTGGAAGCGGTCGAGGGGGATGAGTGTTAAAGCTACAAGACTGCGCGGCTGTCGTCGTCACCTGAACGGTGTCCATCGACTTCAAGGAACCACTTTAGGGGATACATTCCGCGTGGTCGCGAAACCCAGCACTTCCCGAATATGCCGAGGACGTTCGCGGCGGTCAGCTTGCAGATCGTCGGTCGCGGGACGGAACCACTTCCTGGACATAAGCGTGACGACGTTGCCATCAGGACGAAAACAAGGGCGACATCGCTACCAGGACAATGACTACACCAAGTGGAGGACGACGACATCACCACGACGACATCGCCACGCAGATGCCGGTCTCCGGTCCGCCTCCGGAACGACGCGGGGGGTGCGGCGAGGTGGGACGCGGAAGTACTTCCAGTTCATGGCGATCTCCTCGGAAACTCCTTCGGATGATCTTCCGCCATCCCGTCTTGCGCAGGCCGGAGTCACGGGAAGTACTTCTCGACCACGCGGTCGGCATGTGCTCCGCGTCGGGAGAACCGACCAATCGCAGCTAACGCCGGAACCACTTCGCATGCACGTCGTCCAGTCGCAGAAGCGCATACGGAAGGATCGTGCTTCCTCCACTCCGTCTCGATCCACGGTGCAAGTGGAAGTGGTGCCCGTCGAGGCGCATCGGCAATATAAACGTAAGACATCAACCTCGATGGCTACCGCAGCGACATTGCAAAACCGCAATCTCTGGTTCATAGGAACTTCGCAGCGGAACCACTTCGTAGGTAAGTTGTCGCGCACTGGGCGCCGTCGAGAACGAGCCCATTCGGAAATCACCGACGTGGTTTGATTTCGATGAACACGGATGCAATTATAAGCCCCACATCGCGGCGGAACTGCGTCTGATACACTGCGTTTTCATTAACATTGCGGGTGAAAACGAACGTTTTGATCGCTCGCTAAACTCAGCTTGGCTCTTCTTCGCCTTTGGTGTAGATTCAGAATTACTGGCTCGGTCGAGCCTCGCAATCGACCCGCACTTGTCCGCATTGATTACCCAGTGACCACTGTGGAATGCCCCGAGCGTTATCGGGTTCTACATAGTCGCCGGCAGCGAGCTGAAGCCGTCATCCGAGACAGCCTCAAGTAGCCGTGCCGGCATTCCGCAAAGAAAACTAGACCTTTGCCCCGCTGATTCCCTGCGCTCAACGTGATGCGCGGTAGCGGGGGAGAACCAACCAGAATAGGAGGATGATGAACAATGATCAAGAATAGCCTGCGACAGAAGCAGCGCGAGTGGGACTGGCGACAGATCACAGTACCGGACGCATTGTCCAAGCAGGGTGGCTTGGCTAACAAAGTGTCCGCCGTGTGGCGCTGCCGAAAGTACCTAGTACTGGACTCGCGGTTTCCTGACGGCGCCGCCCTGTTGACTATAGCCGACCCCACATGCCGACACAGCTGGCAGGACATGCAACGGATCAAGAACGACCTTTTGGGCGCGCATTGGGCGGGGGTCGAGGTGTACCCACCGCAACCTCTCGTCGTCGATGAGGCGAACTTTTATCACCTGTGGTGTACGCCCCGGAAGTTGCGGATCGGCTGGGACGACGGCGGCGTGTACACCGTGGATCGCAGCTTTTACACGTCGAAAGAGGGCAGGAGGAACGATACGTTGCCGGAGATAGCGGCGGCGCAGTCGTTGAAGGACAACCAGGAAATCATCAAAGGCATGCTGGAGGAAAACGATTCTAACTCGAACCTTCCGGACTTGACAATCGTCTCGGGCGGCGACGGGGAGGATCGACGTGCGGACGGTAGGTGATACTTGTCTGGCCGGGACGACGATCGAGGTCGTGTTGCGGAAGTACTTCCGGGACAGCCCGACATGTCCTATATTCGGACCGCCATCCCGCTTGTTCACGCGAGATTACGTGAAGTACTTCTCGACCGAGCGCACGGCGCGTCGTTCCTGTGCGAATACCAGGTCGGCTGAGGAACCACTTCCCGCAATGGTCGGCAGGTCGCGGGCACCCACCGAGCACGTCCTTCCTCAATTCCAACACGATCCTCGACACGACAGAGATCAGGGGTGTGCGCTCCAAACTGCCCGCCGTCCGGGATGGCAAACCTTTCGCGCACGCCTCGGCGAACCCCGGCAGCGCGCGGATGGACTGCTTGAGCACTTCGTGGCCCTGGACATTGTCGCAGAACCAGGCGATGTAGGAGGCGTCCTGCCGGAGGACTTCGGAGATCGGCTTGCCACTGTGCTTGCCGAAGGGCATCATGAGTTCGGTCATATTCCCTTCATCGGGTTGGACGGAGAATTCTGGGCGTGCGGATCATCTTCGCGGCCGCTGGCAAGGGGAGACGACGGCGGGCATTATGATCGCTCTCCAAACGCTTCCAGCATCGCTTTGTGAGGCGATCGTGAATCCGGTGGAGATCAAGCCCATCGAGCCAATCCGGCGTCAGGCGCAATCGTAGCTCGTTATAGGACGTTAATAACAAAACAGTGTTTTTGAGGCATCTTAATAATGGACTCTGCGGCTGTCGGCGCCTCTGAAGCAACCGCAAGCGCAGAATGGCGCTGCTCGTTAATTGTGCGTGGGGCGCCTACATGTGGTGCATAGCCCGCGATCCATACGGCGCCTATAGTTGCGACTGCTCAGGTCGATGCTCGTTTAGGTTCTTCATCATGGCGGGTGATGCCCATTCCTTGCAGGCACCAGCGAAGACCTCCCCGCCTGTACCAGTCATCGAAGGCTTCGATCCTTGGCTTGGAACCACTTCTCGCCAGCCATCGGTTATCGCGAAACGTTTGCGCACCGGCGAGAAAGACCTCGCATGGCAAAACGCAGGGCGGCCAGTAGGCTTGGAACCTTTTCATCGAGGCGGACTGGCAGCGGCCCGCACGTTGCCGTTGACCCCAGGACCTGCACCCGTGCGGACCTCCGTGGCCTGCGGTCCCTCGCCGATTCGATGATGACGCTCTTGATCTCCTTGTCCGACACGATTGCGGACGGCTATGCAAGATGAGGATTAGTTGGGGGAATGTGGCTCGCGGCCTCGTTTGCCAGTTTGCCAGTTTGTCATCCAGTATGTCGGAGCGGAAACGGCCTCGTTCTTACCGCTGTTCGGCAAGTTCTGCGGAAAGATGGACAGTTCACCCATCTCCAGGCGAAGACGGTATGGAGCCGCACCTGTCTTGTTCGCGAACCGACCGAGACTGCCGCGTCTTCGCCGGCAATCGAAGGTGGCGGACGGAATCCGGTGCTCGCTGGTCGCTGTCGAAGAATTCGCGTTTGATTCACTCGTGTCGGATTGGTTACGGTGGAAGCAATGGTTCGACAGGCCGCGTCAGCAGGTCGCTGGCGCCGCGTCGCCCACGACAACGAAAGCGCTCAATCCGAGCGTACAGCAAACGAAAGACACACATGAAGGCTAGAAAACGCAGAATCCGATACAAGCAGTTGTTCAATTACCTTGGGAGCCGTATGGCGGCCGGATGTGCCTGTGACAATACGCTCCGGCTGACAGAAGAATTTGCCGAGAAGCACGACTTGTCCTTTGGAGACCTTGCACAAATCCTGGGAGAAATGGGCGGGTATTGCGACTGCGAGGTGCTCTTGAATGCCGAGGAGCGGATACCCGGCGACGAGGTGATCGGCGAAGAGACGTTTCAAACGCCGTATGGCGTGGCGATCGAGCAGGGGTGGTACTGCCGGTTTAATGTCGATGGCGAGTGCGTCCCGTGCTCCGAAGCAGATTTGTATTCGATGCTTGATCTTAATCGGGCCGCAGTATTCCTCTGGGCCTAACTGGCGTAGGACTGGCATCTAAGCCGGAGACGCCGACAGTCGTGCTGGCGTTGGCACTTCGCTGCTTGATTTCCTCGCTGACGATCTGGTAGGACGGAGACATGGCATCGGGACGGCTGCAAACGGCAATACTCGAAGGAACAAGAATCCGCAAAGAATGGAGTAGGACCATGATGTTCGAAATTCGCATGACGAGGTCGTATATTGTATACGAGGAGGCGAAGGCGACCGTTGAAGCCGCAAGTAAGGACGAGGCGATCAAAGCAGCCTGGAACGACTTGGACGCGCTTTCCTGGGAGACGACCGACGAAGAACCTAGTCAGGATACTCAAGTCACCTGCGAAGCAGTAACGCAGCCTTGCGCAAATTTCCGGGCGGTCGGAGGGCAGTTGGTGGCATGCAACGCTTGAGCGACGCGGGCTGTCCGGCGGCTGCGGTCGTCGATAGCGTCTTGAGGCCGTGATACCGATGGGCTGGCAGTAGTTCGCTTATGGACGTTGGCTACCGATTCCTTTAGACGGCATCGGTCGCCCGAGGTTCCCGCGGTGGGCGGGACAACCTTTACCGTTGCCACTTTGCCACGAGCCCGCCGCAGACGGTTGTTGCAATCAGCGAAGGGTCTCTTCGTCCTTGCCGATGACGGTTATCTTGACTCCGCACAGCCCAGCATACTTGATGGCCATGCCGAGCAACGTATACTCGTCGTCATCGAATCCTGCGGCGAATGCATCCTGGTGGAGCGTAAGCACAGCGTCATTCCCCGCTGCTTTGGTCTTCTTGACCGCGGCGTCGAAGCTAGGCAGATAATGTTCTACGGTTGCCTGAAGAACGGCCACCCGCGATTCTTGTTCGTGCATGGTTGGAGAGGGGCGATCTGGGCCCAATCGCAGTCTTTTCGGCTCGGCCATAAGGCAACCTGGTTTCCTCGGTTCGTGGAATGATACGTGCCTTGCCCCGCTTAGAGATCCCCTGGAGCCAGCGGCAGGCGACACTGACTTAGGAGTTCGTCTTAGGTTTTGCCTAAACCGTATTCCGGGCTTGGTATAACCGCGAATCCCGACCAAGCAGAGATTTCGCAGGATTCTAGCCTAGAGCGTAAGTGTGGTCAAGAATCCACGTTGAATACGCAGCCAAGCTTGTTATTTGTCACGAACGCGTCCCACATTCGATCCGAGTATGATCGCTCGATGACATTCCCGAGCCAGTTCTTGCTATGGTCGGCGCACGCGGCACGGACTTGTTCGATGAACTCGTCGAACGCGCTCGGCGCAACCACGATCTTCTTGATGAGCCGTTGCGTGTCGGCAATGTCAATCTTTCGCCCAGGGGATAGAGTCTCTTCCTGGAGATCCTCCCCGGCCTCGATCTTCTGGAACAGGTCGTCATCGTCGAACCAGAAGCGATATTCCTGCTCCCAGGAGAAGGAGCTTCGCTTGAAGAGGATATCGTGTGGACCGAAGATCGAAGGGCTGCGCACGTCGCGGGATGGATCGTAGTAGATCACCTTCCCGGAACAGTGCGGTCGCAGGCATTCATGGACATCGCCCACCGTCGACTGAATCGCTATTCCCTTTGGAGCAAGCGCGTAGAGCTTCCACATAGCGTCCGACTCATGGTCGCTGATGTGCCAGCAGTTCACGAAGTGCGCAAACCGGTGTCGAAGGAACCGCTTCCGGAAATCCTGGACAAACTCCTCGAAAGCGATTTTGTTGGCCTTGGCGTATTGCCAGGTCCGCTTGAGATAGGAAGGCGGAAACAGCCCCTCCCATCGATCATCAAATCGGAACGGTCGAGAGAACCAAACAGCGTGCGTCTTCAAAATGTCCAGGAACCGCTCGAAGGAGAAGTATCGCCAAATCACTGTTCTCACCGGAACGGGCTCCTCGGACACGATTAGATCATGCGGTGGGTCGTCAGGCATTGTAGATTCTTCCACAAATACAGGTAGTTTCTAGGGATTATGGCGAATTACCTCGACCTTGGCCTCGTCCTTTAACGCGACGGTATCGGCGACGCCAGCCATTATCTTGTCCAAAAAGCTTATGACGAACTTCTCTGGTGTGCAGTTCTCGTCCAAATGCACCTCCACGATGTTTTCGGCTTCCGCTATTATTTGGGCCCCTTCCTGCAAACCCAGCGGGCTCACGATAATGCCGCCGATTGCGCCGGTGTCGATGATACGGTAGGCTAGGCTGCCAACCTTCTCCTGGTTCTGCTTTGACGTGGTGTAACGCCGGCACTCCACCAGTATGAATGCCCCGTCCTTTTGGCGCACGCCCCTCGCGTCGATCTCCCAGACGGTCTTGGACCGATGGCCACTCACGTCTTGCTTGCCCTCGACGCGGTCGATGCCGAACTCCCTTGCGAACTTGTTGAGCAGGTGGACAGCCACCTCCTCATACGATCTCCATGCCGTGGTCATTGTTCATCTCCTTCACGACACACCAATTCTATTCTGCTTAGGCGAGATCCCTGCCGCGCAATCTCTCGTCCAGCATAGTACTCGTCCGCCGGATGTCAATGATTAACTGACCGGCCTTATTTGCTGGGCTGCTCGACTCGGTCGGCTGCACTTACGAAAACGGTTTATCGAGGAATCGCGGCGGCACGATGCCAGATTGATTTCCCCGACTTGGTACAGCGATTGGCTCGCGACTCCTTGCAACCGCGATCCTGCAAGGAGTCGCCTTACCCCGCCGCCCAACTCTGGCATGGTGGCGATCACACGCCTCCAGGCCAACTAGCCAGGAAGCCCCTGCTCAGGCCGAAAGATCCTAGTCCATGACTTTTGCCAGTTCATGGACGACGCCGACTCGTTTCTCAAACATCGCGTCCCATGCGTCTAGGCAACGGCTCAGGGTATCCAAGTCCTGCCGGTCTGTGGCCTGCTCGTAAAGACGCATTACCATCGGCAAGAATTGGGACAGGTCCCACCCGATGCTGCCGGAAGGGTCGCGACTGGCCGCATTCAGGGGACCGACAAACTGCCGGCACATCGAAAACACGACCTCCTTGAACGGCAAGAGATCCCCTGCGTAGCCCTCCAGGCCACGAATCAGGGTTGTCGGATCGTCGTCAAAAGCATGCGAACTCACGAAGCGACATGCTAAGTCAATGCCATCAGGCGTTGCCAGCACTTCCGGTTCCTTAAATGCCGAGGCAACGAGTCGGCGAACCTCGCGTTCCGGGTCATCCTTTAGGGCGTCAATAATGTCTGCGCACCTGCGGAAGTACTCGGGCTTCGTCACGAAGCTGGCAGCGACATCACCTACTCCTTTTCGTTGGGGAACCGTTCCATCGCGCAGGCAGGCCGTCAACTCCTCTGAAAAATAGTCGTGAAATAGCCACCTCGCCGCAACCTCCTTGGCGCCTTCCATCGCTACCTCCGCGTAAGAGGATCTCAACATCGCCAACACGAGCGGAGCCAGCTTGGCGTGATGTGTGCTTATCCCACAATTGAAGAACTCGACGGCTTCCGACGATGCAGCGACGCGCAGATCGCCGCTGCATGCCTCGCAGAACCAGTCGATTGCCTTGTCCTTGTCGATCCAGAGTACGGCACAGCACGCTTCCACTGCGGCGATCCTGACGGCCGGGTGCGAGTCCCGAACCATCCGTATGATTGCCGTTCCGAGTCTTGGCAGCAATTCAGGGTGATGCCACAGGAGGGAAGCCATCGTGAGTCCGGCAGCGCCTCGAACCGTATTCAGGGCATTGTTGATCAAGGTTTCGACCGTCGCCTTGGCCAAGTCAAACCCTCCACCAGTATTTCCGACAACGAGCTTGTCCGTCTCGGGGTCAGGATGATTGCATGCGTAGTCCATCAGTTGGTCGATCGCATCCGCGTGCCAGGTTTCACTTGCACGTTGTCGCATCAGCCAACAGAACCCCATTGCGTAGGCCCGGCTGTCATCGTTGCCAAACTTCTGCAGCACCGCGGCAAGCAACTCGATTCCAGCCGGACGCCAGACGGCTTTGTCCGCTTCGGGAACGACGTTGGGCTCGGTCCGCTGGCATCCCGACAGGATCGCCGCCTTATAGTGAGCGTTGGCATCCTCGGGGAACCTCAATGCCAGCCGGGCAAAACGCTCTGGGAACCGTGCAGCGATGTTTTCGAGGTCGCGAGAGAAGTGGAGCACTGAGGATTCCTCCCAATGTCCGTTCAGCCACTCACGGCACCTGCTATCCTCCGGGATGTCCTTGTTGGCGATGAGCGCAAGCCATGCGTTGTCGGACATCCGCTCGAGCGATCCGGCCCGCAACGTAGAACCAACAACTCCAAAATGGGACCGGCCAGCGCGGCAGAAACGCTCCATTGAATAGCCGCCGAACTTCCGCTCAAGGACGCCAATAAGCCCCTCTGTTGCATCGCTCCTGCGCCGCCGGTAAAGTGCGGGCAGCAGGAAATGCTGTGCCCGGCCCCAATAGTCCCCGAAGTAGCCGCGTTCCCAGGAAGCAAGCCAGTACTCGGCGGCTCGCCGCTCGTTAGGGGCGTGATAATGGGTAATGGACTCCTCCAGAAGCCGAAAGGTCGCGTCGTCGCAGTGCGGCGAGAGCGCCTCTATCAGGCGCGCAGCTGGCATCCACTCCGGTTCGGTTGCCCCGGTTCCGATGCTCAGGCGCGACCGGTCGCCAAGCAGCCATTGCAGGGCTTCATTGGCGCATCCGGAAGGCAAGGCAACATACGTATCCATGAGGACATACTGGACGACTGGTGACGGGTGGAGACGAAGCTCGGCAGTGCATGCCCAGAATGCCACGCCGTCCCGAGTGGCCAGCTCCCGTCCGGCCGGCATGGCTAGTCGGAGCAGGCCGTGGGGGATAGACTCCATTCCCTGGCGGATACCATGGCGGTCACCATCCAGCCACCGTTCCAGTACGTACGGCTCGGATGCCTCCGAGGGAGCAAGGCGACAAAGGTGCGGCATCACAAGTTCCCAGGCCAGCTCAGGCAGGTTTCGAGTTGCCCGCTCCAGCACCTCACAATCACGGAGAGTCCAGCTCTCGCAACGCGATACCCTTCCGGATCCGCCTCTGCCTGCCGCCTGCGAGACATCATCGGTGGTCCATGAGAAGAGGATAGCTTCAAGTAGCTGGAGTGCCCGTCGCGGGGGCAGGTCCTCCCATTCCACGAAGTCCCTGAACGTTCCGCGTCGGGCCAGTTCTAGGCGAAGCTCGAACATGCGTTCGGAATCGTCCTGTATCCTCCAGCAAAGGCATCCAAGCGCACTGGCCCGCTGCTTCTCATCGTCCGAACGGCCATACAGCGTCAGTGCATCAGCCACCATGTCCGGCAATTGGTCGGATACTGACCGCAGCATCCAGCAGGCCGCTTGTTCCCAGTCGGGCAAGCTAAGCCATCGGGCGATGGTGCCGCTCTCAATAAGCCATCCGACAAACGGCGGATGGGCAAGGAATACGGTACCCAACACGTGCTCCCGCCAGGTTTCCTTCTCGGCCAGCGACTTCATGTAGCCGAGGAGGCCAGGGTCAGGGGCTTCGAACTGCCCTACGGTTTCCAGGACGAGATGTTTCAAATGGAACCGGATCTCGGGCAGCCCCTCAGGATTCTCCAGCAGGTCACGAACGATTGCCGGAAACTGGCGGGGCGAGTCGTCATGAAGCAACACCATCGCCTGGCGGAGTTGCTCGCGGCGGAAGAGCGACTGGCGTCCGCTGCTACCCAGCCAGCTCCGGACGGTCCCTCCCTCTCCATGAATCTGCCGCACGACACGACTTGCAATCTGGTAATCGAGATAGCTTTGATGGCTGAAGGTGACGTGGTTCCCGCTCAGTTGCAGGAGCCCGCACGCGCAAAGGGCAGCAAGGACGGCGTGGTTTGCGACAAGGCTACTCGGGGAGGACACACTGCCGTTCGACTCCATGTAATCCACGAGCGTTCCCAGAAGGGTGTTCGCATCGTCGACTGATACGTCATGGAGTGCAAGTTCCCGGACGCGACTTTCCCAATAGTCCCGCATTAACTGGACTCGGTTCTGGAAATCCGGCGCACGACCCGACTTGACCAGACGGACCCACATCGCCAGATGTTGCGGAGATTGCAGGATTTCTTTCTGCCGCTTGGAAAACTGGGAGTATTTGTGCCCTTGCTGTTGGACAACATCCGCCACGATTTGTTCGCTAAGCGGCGCGACCTCGATCTGGACCGGCTTGTGTTCGCCACCGTTCTCGGCAGCCAGCCAGGCTTTGATCGCAGGGTCGTTTTGCAGGTCATAGGTGCGGCACGCCAGGACGACCGCTATCGCTTTCCCGAGGTCCCTCAGGCTCTTCACCTCGCGGACAAGCGACTTGCAGACCTCCAGCGCGTTGAGTGAGTGCCGAGAAGTCCAACGGATGGCGTCGAGTTGGTCCAGGACCAGTACCGCCTGCTGCGGGCCCGCTACGGCTTCGAGGCACTTGACCGGCGATTCGGGGAGACCGAGATCATGGCCGAACTGCCGGGAAGTGATCCTGGGTTCCTGTCTGTCCAGTCGAACCGGAAGAAAGACCCATTTCTCCTCGCGAAACCGTTGGGTCAGTTCGTAGAGAACGCCGCTCTTTCCACGGCCAGGACTGCCGTGAAGCACGACAACGGCTCCGTCCCGCAGCGCTTCAAGAATCGCGGACGTCTCCTTCCGCGGGATCACCGCTCCTGCGATAAGATCGTCCTTGATCGAGTCGGCGAATTGCCGGCAAAGTTCCTCGACGGCGGGCAATATCCGGATGTCGTGGGGAAGGCGCCGTGGCTGAAGCCCGTGGGACGTAAGGTGGTGCCATACTGCCGGTGCCGTAATCGGTATCCTTAGGTTGTCGTTCACAAAGTCCCCAAGCACAGCGAGGACCGTCGCAGGGACACCGACGACGAGGACATTGGCGAGCCCCAAGAGGTCCTCCCTGACGGTCACGCTATCCGGCCAGCACTCGATGAACATCCGCCGCAGATAGCTGTAAGCCAGTGCCCGAGCCGCCTGGTTGGCAGGGTCCAACCCCAGATATTCGCAGAATTGTCGGTAGGTACGTCTCCGATCCTCACTGATAGCCTGAACCTGGAATTCGTAGAACTGCTCCGCATCGCCGCTCGACTGGCGTGCGCTCTCGCACAGCGGCCCCAATGCAGGCGATGTTGCGGGGCTAATCAGGGCAAACTGGTAGGAGGGGTTCCGATCGAGTTGAAATCGCGCCGCGCGCAGCACGCCACGGGCGTTAAGATCGGCAAGGGTCCACGACCTGTCGTGATGCTTGCACTGCTGGCCCTGGCGCGAACCGTCCCTCCGTTCAATCCACAGATCGACCCCCGGTTCGTCTTCACCAAGAGGTTCGATGGTGACGGTGACAAGTTCCTCGCTCAGCAAGTGCAGCAGTTGCCTGACGCCCCACCGACCTTCATAGCGGTTCCCCAGCTTCTCCGCATAGCCGCCTGGTTCCAAAGGCATGGTCGTCTCCCTTATTTACGTGCGCCACGCGGGGGCACCGACGCGATCAGTCGTTTGGACTTGTCCTGTAGTACGTAAGATGCTTGGAGCGAGTGCTCAACGATGTCCAGGACGTTCGAACACTTGCTCCTGCGTAGGGGCATATCCTCGGTGGGAGGCAGCGTGCCCAACTTCGACAGCCGCTGCGATGATTTCGGTCGCCTCCTTAGTCAAGACTCCGCGCGCAACCGCCATGTCCAGTTTCTGCACGAAACCGCCGACATCGCCGAGTTTTTCCGCGAGGAGCTTGTCGACCAATGTCCGTGCGCCCATCACGGCAAGAGTCGGGCACTCCGCCGACAAAGCCACGTAGATCTCACGAATCAGCCCCTGGAGTTCGCCGGAAAGGTCAGCATGCCAGCGCGGCAGGCATCGGGGCTGCCTTGGCGGATAGTAATCGCATCGAGGCGACTTGCAATTTGGCGACGTTCTCGGTCACTCGGACCTGAATCGAGTCGCAGCCATTGCACTTGAGGAGCAGCCATTCCTCCCGAACGAAGTGCGGGGCCTGACTGGTGCCATCGTTTCGATCGTTGCTGAGGCAATGACGAACCGAGTGGTTCGTCTCGCGCTGACATTGGTTGCAGAAGGTTCGACTATATACTCCTTCCGATTCCATGGCTCCCCGTCCCCAACCTACAGCTCATCCGCCCAATACGGTCAACAAGCAATCGGAAGGCGAGTCAAATGTGTCGTGTCTTACCAATCGACCGGGCCGAGAGGAAACATGATCCGGGGCCTCTGTTGCGTCACCAAAGGTCCGGCTGATTGCACCTGCGTGCAACATGGACCCAAGAATTACGAAAACGAACATGTCAAAGATTATAGCTGTATCTTCTCTTTCCCACTACTCCCGTTTCCGCACCGTATGCCATTGCTTTGGCTGGCACGCCAATCCTTCGCCCGTTTTGCCGTCGCCCGACAGTCCCTTGTTGGGCAACGCGGTGCTGGATCCCAAATGCACCGTTCCGTCGGTTTAACGCATTAGCCGAAATCCGGTTCGGTGAAGGCGCTTGGTCAGGACTGCATCCTCATCGGTGGTCTGAATGCCTTCTTCTTATGCCCCGATTTCTTGTAATTCCGATTGTTGTCAGCTCGACACTCCTTTATGAGTGATGAGCAAACCTCGCCACTACCTCGCCTTTGACATCGAAACCACGTCCACCGCCGAAGAGAATTGGAGATCAAGCCGCCCGCTCGGGATCTCCTGCGCCGCCACGTTACTCCCCGACGAAGAGCCGACTCTCTGGCACGGCGGTTCGCGCCAGAACCCCGCAGACAAGATGAGCCAGCAAGAGGCCGCCGATCTGGTTCGATACCTCGAAGCCCGAACCAAAGAAGGCTACACCCTCCTCACTTGGAACGGCGTCGGATTCGACCTCGACATCCTGTCCGAAGAAGCCCAAATGCTTGAACCCTGCCGAAAACTGGCGACCAACCACGTCGACATGATGTTCCACATTCTCTGCCTGCGAGGATTCGGGGTCAGCCTTGATGCTGCCGCCAAGGGGATGGGTCTCGCCGGCAAACCCGAGGGCATGTCGGGCGCCAAGGCACCTCAACTCTGGGCCGAGGGGAAGCGGGAGGAAGTACTTCGTTATGTGGCCCAGGATGTCCGAACGACGATGGAGGTGGCTCTGAAGTGCGAAACTGCTGCGGCTCTCCATTGGATTTCGCAGAGGGGTAAGCTTCGTACGATGAAGCTTGTGGATGGCTGGCTGACGGTTGAGAAGGCTCTGCAACTGCCGTTGCCGTATACGGGGTGGATGGACGAGCCGTGGAAGCGGGAGGAGTTCGTGGGGTGGTTGGGGTGAGAGTCGGGGGACGGGCGGTTCCGAGAACCCCATTTCTTATTTCTTACGGCTTTCCAGGGCTTTGAATGACGAGATGGCGTCTTGGATCGGCAGGGAGCCTGTTTTGGTTGCTAAGACGGTCGAGGATCGGTCTTCCCGGAGAACCAGGGTATTGCTGGAAGGGCTCCCGCCGAGTAATCGGCTCGCAAGTTCGACAGGACTTCGGTGGTAGAAAGGGAGGAGAGCCCAATTCCTGCGAACATGCTTAAGGTCTGAATCTGCCGATTTCGGGAAACTATTTCCCGCGCAAAGCGTCTATTCTTACGACGTTTGTGGCGAAAGCGCTTTACGTGCCCCTGCTCTCAATCAATCGGGGGGATTTTTGACGTATTCTTATACGATTAACCACCCTCGGAGTATTGCCGTGCGATCTCGGAATCTACCTCTCTGGCTGGCTATTGCCGTCGTTTCGACCCTGCCATCGACTGCTCTGGCCCGCATCAAACTGATCACGCTCCCCGTGCGGGAACGGGTGGAAATCCAACTCGACAATCCCAATGCCACGCTGGTGGAAGAGGAACGCATCGTTCCCCTGGTTCGTGGCGTCAACGAGGTCGATTTCTCCTGGTACAACACCCAGATCGACCCGGGCACGATCGTTTTCCGTGTGCTGGGCGGGATCGATGGCGGAGCCAAAGGCGATGCCAATGCCGGCAGCAAAGAATCGTCCGCCCTGGACGTGAAAGTCCTTTCCGTGAGCTATCCGCCCAATGAGGCGTCGCTTGTCTGGCAGGTTTCTTCCAGCGGATCCGGCTCCGCCCGGGTGCGGATCAGTTATATCCTGGGAAATCTCAACAAGAGCTTCAACTATAGGGCAGTCGCCTCCAACGACGAGAAGACGCTCGTCCTTTCGGAATACATGCGGATCCAGAACTTGGCCAACGAGTCGTACGGCTCGACGGGACTCTGGGCCGGTTTTGGGCCGCGGTTCCATAAGCCGATCGGGCTGAACGAGACCAAGGAAATGCTCGCCGAAAAGTTCAGCGAAGTGCCCGTCAAGAAGACTTACACCTGCGATCCTCAGGCATTCGGCTATCTCGACCGGCCGCAAAACAAGCTGCTTGTGCCGATGCACTATGTGCTGAAGAACGACAAGGCCAATCACCTGGGCGCCGCGCCGCTGCAATACGGCAAGGTCCGCATCTTCCAGGAAGACGGTCATGGCGGCACGGCCTTCATCGGCGAGGACTGGGGCAAGTTCACGCCGCTGGACGACGAGATGCGGCTCTATGTCGGCGTGGCGCAGGACATCGTCGTCCGCCGCACGATCGACCGCAACGACGTGAAGCGCATCGCCGGAAATCTCAACGACCGCGAAGTGGTCGTCAAGTTCGAGATCGAGAACTTCAAGGACAAGGCGGCCGTGCTGGACATTTCCGAGAACGTCCGCGCCATTCGCAATGAGGTCGGCGGCGAGACCGGCCGCGACGTGCAATGGGAGCTGGGCAAATCGACGACCTTCGAGGGCAAGCCGGACAAAGAGAAGAGCACGTTCGAGAAACTGCTCTTCCACGTTCCGCTGAAGGCCCGCGGTTCCGACGGCAAAGCGGAAAAGGTCGTTCATAAGCTGCACTTGATTATCAAGAACGAATGGTAACAAGCCCCAGAGGAGTGAAACAAGCCACGAAACTGCCTGATGTGAGGAAGCTATGAAACCACTGTTATTCATAGTGCCTGTCCTGATCGTTGCAGGCGCTGTCAAGGCGGAGAACGTCGACCTCTCCACGGTGCCGGACCGCAATACCGTCCAACTGACGATCTACAACTCGGAGGACCTCACGCTCGTCCGCGAGACCCGCAAAGTGACTTTCAAGCCGGGCGTCAACCCGCTACAGTTCAGTTGGGCCAATACGCTCATCGATCCCACCTCGGTGGAGTTGAAGCTCCTCACCAAGGCCGACAAGCTTACAGTGTTGGACACGACCTTCCCGCACGCCAAACCGCAGATGCTCTACTGGAACGTGCAGAGCGAGATCGACGGCGAGGCAACGATCGAAATCACCTACTTCACCAGCGGCATCAGTTGGGCCGCGGATTACGTCCTTATCGCCAATCCCGAAGAGTCCCACGTGGGCCTGGAGGGCTTTGTGCGCGTGAATAACAATTCCGGCGAGGAGTACGAAGACGCCCAGGTCCGGCTTGTCGTCGGCCGGATCAATCTGGTCCAGAAGATCGCCGAATTGGCCCGCATCCCCGTCGGCGAGATTGACTCGCTATCAATAGCCGAAAAACACCGCTTGGAGCATGCGGTCGTGCTATCGGCAATCAACAGCTACACGGGGGCGACGACGGTCAGCAGCGGGAAGCTAAAACTTGGGGCTGGTGAGATGCAATTGGCCAAGGAGGTCGCCAAGGAGGGCCTTGGCGAGTATTTCATCTACAGCATCGAAGGCACCGAGACGATTCGCAACGGCTGGTCGAAGCGGATGCGAAGCCTGGAGGCGGCCAAGGTGCCCGTCAAAATCCAGTACCGTTATCGCCCGGAAGAATACGGCGATCAATTGGTGCGTATGTACATTCTGACGAACAACAAGGAGTCGAAGCTCGGCACAACGCCGATGCCCGATGGCACAGTCCGCGTGTTCCGTCAAAACGATTCCGCCGGGCTAAGCTACCTGGTCGCTCAGAACATCAAGTACGTGCCCATCGGCGACAAGATCGAACTAAATCTAGGCGTCAATCCGGAAGTGATCTTCGAGTTGATCAAGCTCAAGACACGACGCGACGACATCTGGATGCAAGTCAACGGCACGAATGTTTTTCGCCGCGTCGATCAGCCGGGCTTGCAGATCGAAGTCAATAGTTCCGTCGCCGGCTGGGACGACCACACGTTGTTCGCCCAGCGCGTGCGGAACTATACGAAGAAGCCGATTGACCTGGAAATCCGTCGCAGTTTCGACGGCGACATCCAGTTCCGCAGCGAACTGGAGGCAAAGAATCACGACTTCCGGACCGTTCAGTATACAGCGACTGTCCAGTCGGGCCAAAAGTCCAACCTGCTTTATGAAATCGTGCAGCGGCAAGGACACAACGCCAAGCAGAACCACGTAACGATCCAGCGCGCCGGAGTGGAGTGATTTCGGGTCGCCGCAGTCCAAAAAGGTACAACAATGAAGCTGCTGTCATTTCTCATCGCCATAGCGCTTGCCGTTTGCGCCGCTGCCCGCGCGAGAATATTGACCTCTCTACTGTTCCTAACCGTAATTCGGTCCAACTGACGATCTACAACTCGGAGGACCTCACGCTCGTCCGCGAAACCCGCAAGGTTACATTCAAGCCGGGCGTTAACCCGCTGCAGTTCAGTTGGGCTAACACGCTCATCGATCCGACCTCGGTCGAACTTCGCTTTCTCACGCACCCTGACAAGTTGACACTCTTGGACACGACGTTTCCCCACGCCAAACCGCAGATGCTCTATTGGAACGTGCAAAGTGAAATCGACGGCGAGGCAACTATCGAGATTACGTATTTCACGAGCGGCATTAGTTGGTCGGCCGACTACGTGGCTATCGCCAACCCTGAAGAATCGCACCTCGGTCTGGAAGGCTTCGTCCGCGTGACCAACAATTCCGGCGAGGAATACGAAGACGCTCAAGTCCGGTTGGTCGTGGGACGGATTAACCTTGTGCAGAAAATCGCCGAACTGGCCCGGATTACGGCCACGGATGTCGATAAGCTCGCAAAGGATGAGAGGAAGAAACTGGCGGTATACGCCTTCAATGCCGCGATCAAGGAGAAAGAGGCTTTGACAGAGTCCGCCGCGCCGATGCCTGACAAGCCAGCAGCTCCCAAAGAAGTAACCAAGGAAGGCCTCGGCGAGTATTTTATTTACAGCATCGAAGGCACGGAGACGATTCGCAACGGCTGGTCGAAGCGGATGCGGAGCCTGGAGACGGCCAAAGTGCCCGTCAAAATCCAGTACCGTTATCGCCCGGAAGAATACGGCGATCAGTTGGTGCGGATGTACATTCTGACGAACAACAAGGAGTCGAAGCTCGGCACGACCCCCATGCCCGACGGCACGTGGCGGGTCTTCCGTCAGAACGGCGACGGCCTGAGCTACATGGTGGCGCAAAATATCAAGTACGTGCCCATCGGCGACAAGATCGAGCTCAATCTGGGCGCCGATCCCGAAGTGGTCTTCGAGCTGGTGAAGCTCAAGACTTGGCGAGACGACATCTGGGTGCAGGTCAACGGCGCGAACGTCTACCGCCGCGTCGATCCGGCCCGCGTCCAGATTGAAGTCAACAGTTCCGTGGCCGGCTGGGACGACCAGACGCTCTTTGCTCAGCGGGTGCGGAACTACACGAAGGAACCAATTGACTTGGAAATCCGCCGTAGCTTCGGCGGCCACGTCGACTTCCGCAGCGAGCTGGAGGCAAAGAACCACGACTTCCAGACGGTTCAATACACGGCCACGGTGCAGCCGGGCCGGAGGACCGACCTGCTCTACGAGATCGTCCAGCACCAGGGCCATAATGCCAAGCAGAACAATGTCACGATCGAGCGTGCGCCGGCTAAGCCGTGAGACATGATCTTGCAATGGGCGAGAATCGGGATGCTTTTGGTGATAATTGCTGCTACGACCAGCTTGGTGCAGATGTCTGCCCGCACCACCTTCGCGTTCCAGCCGACTTCCAGATGGAACCCGCTGCTCGCCGACTCCGCACCAGCCCTCGCCTGCTGGATGTTTTCAGCCGAAGTGGTCACGTAGTCTTCGTCCCCGCCGACGAGCTGGAGCGGATGCCGAAGGTTGTCGTGAAGGAGCCGGACAAGTGAATTGACCGCTTTCATCGGTTTGCCCGCGGTCCCTTGGGGGGCAGTGCCGGTTCGGATGCGGTACGGTGGTCCGTCGGAGTCGTGTCCTGGCGGCACCGGAAACGCCTTAATGTTCCCACTGTGGGAAGAATGTCTCGTGAAGTGCCCTGGCTGGCGATCGCTCGCACCGCTGGCTTGCCGCACTCGTTTCAGGCAGGATAGCGATGCAGTCAGATGCCCCGTTAGCGGCAAGAAGGTTCGCCTGGAACCTTTTGTTGTTCAGAATCTGAACACGGGATGCAGGGCGGCAGGAGGACGGAAATGGCGCAGTCTGCGCCTTTTGACGAGCCGACCGGCAAGTTTGCGCGCGAAACATCGGTCAGGGCAATGCCCCTGTTCTGACATGCGTCCCGCAGTTGGACGCGCAGAGCTCCGTGGGTTGCCGGGAAGAACAGGTCAATTTGCCCAGTTGCCGTCCTCGCCGACTCCTCGCAAATGCCAATCTGGACAAGACCGCATCATCACGTCGCGCGATAGACCCTCGCGCCGTCGACCGTCAGCAGCATCACTTGTTTCGACGCCAAAAGTCCCTTCAAGACCTCGTCCAGGCTTTCAGGTGAAAGCCGGACGACCTTCTTAAGGCACGGGAGCGAAACCCCAACGGCACCTGCCTGCGCTATCAGGTTCGCTACGCTGTCGGCGGCGGAGGGATCGTCGGTGACGTGTTCAAGCCAATGCCAAAAAGATCGCATGCGGTATGTATGATCCCCGGTGTCACTTGCTGTACAAGTTGAAGAACAATCGTGTGCGCGAGCTTCTCTCGAACATGGAACCTACTCATTCGTGACCCGACTCGAACGGCGGTCGCCGCGCGAATTATGTCGAGAATCGTTGACAGAAGAACTGCCGCATGATAAGCTGAGGTGTCAGTCCACTGTTCCACAGACTCTTCGGGTTGATTTCCATGCGACCAAGCGAAATACGAGCAGGCGGTTTCTATCTTGGAAAAGGCGGCACCTTTGCGCGCGAGGTTTACGACGACTCGCCGGATGCACCGGTCCTCTGGCGCGATTACAAATTTGACAACGGAGAGCCTGTCAGCTCCGGCGGCTGCTCCAAGAGCCATCTTGCTCAGTGGGCAGACCGTGAGCTAACGCCGAACGAACGCCTCAAGATGCAAACCGAAAAAGCGAACGAAATCCAAGAAGCAAGGAGTGCGGAATTGGTTCGCGCTTTTCTGCCGGCATTCAGCGACGAGGATCTGCTAACCGAGTTGCACCGCCGCGGAATCGCCGTATCGCAAGAAGAATGACTCAAGAACAGAAACCGGCAAGCGGCGATCACGGCGGTTGGCAGGCGGGACTTACGCCGGTTGGGCGTGCGTGAACTATGGTCCCTCGCTGACTCGATGACGACGCTGCTGTTATCCTTGCCGGACGCGGTCGAAGACGGACAACGGCGTGAAGCGTACCGCGAAGTGTTCGCCTCGGCTCTCGGGTTTCTCCGGCAACGGATCGCCGAGTGCGGCGACAGCCTGAACGCCGAGGCTTGACAGCACGATCCATTCGGACAAGACTGGTGAAGATAATGAACCCTTTTTCCGATCGGAGAAGACTATGCGTCGTGTCGTACTGGGAATGGTCGTGGCGTTGGTGGGCTTGATGGCGAGCGCGCGGGGAACGGCTGCCGAAGGCGGCAAGAGTACTTCGCATCTCGGGAAGGTGCGGCACGTCGTGCTCTTCAAGTTCAAGGAAGGAACGACTGCCGAGCAGCAGAAAACAGTCGAGGACGCCTTCCGCGAGCTGCCCAAAAAAGTCCACGAAATCGTCGATTTCGAGTGGGGCACCAACATCAGCCCGGAGAATCGCAACGAAGGATTCACCCACTGCTTCCTGGTCACGTTCGACGATGTGAAAGGTCGCGACGCTTATCTCCCTCATCCGGCCCACAAGGAGTTCGGGAAGGTGCTGAAGCCCTATCTCGACAAGGTTCTGGTGATCGACTTCGTGGCGAAGGACTGACCCTGCTCCCTGTCCGAAACCGCATGCTGGATGCCGGCATCCCCAAGCCGAAGGAGCCTGCCATGAGCTACCGAACGCTACCTCGCCGCAATTTCCTCGCGGGCGTTGCCGCTACCACCGCAGCCGCGTTGACCCCGCGTCTCCTGTCTGCCGACGAGCCGGATCGGAAAGGGCCGGCGGTGTGGCTCGGCGGCCCCGTGTTCGTACACTCGAAAGACCCGGAGGACATGGCCCTCGCCCACCGTAAGCTCGGCTACCGGGCGGCCTACTGTCCGACGATCGCCCTGAGCGATCGGGAGCGGATCCGCGACGTTTCCAGGGCGTTCGCGAAACACGACGTCGTCCTGGCCGAGGTGGGCCGCTGGTGCAACTTGCTCGATGCCGATCCGGTTCGACGGGTCGCCAATCTGAAGAACGTCACCGAAGGACTTGCGCTGGCCGAGGCTGTCGGCGCCCGGTGCTGCGTCGACATCGCCGGCTCGTACAACACGAAGTTGTGGTTCGGCCCGCACCCGAAGAACCTATCGAAGGATTTCTTCGACGCCAGCGTGGAGAACGCTCGGAAGATCATCGACGCCGTTCGGCCCACTCGGGCGAAGTTCTGCTACGAGATGATGGGTTGGGCGTTGCCCGACACTCCCGATGCCTACCTAGCGATGCTCAAAGCGGTGGACCGGCCAGCCTTCGGCGTTCATATTGATGTGTGCAACGTCGTGAACTCCCCGCAACGTTTCTATCGGAACACGGACGTGATCAACGAATGTTTCGACAAGCTCGGGCCGTGGATCGTGAGCTGCCATGCCAAGGATCTGGCGTGGTCCGATCCGGTCGAAATGAACATTCACCTGCTGGAAGTCATTCCCGGCACGGGAGTGCTGGACTACGCCACCTATTTGAAGCGAGTCGCTGCGCTGCCGGGCGAAGTGCCTCTCATGTTGGAGCATCTCAAGAATGCCGACGAGTACGACAAGGCCCGGGGGTACATCCAGACGCTGGGTCGGAAGATCGGCGTAAGATGCGACTACGCGGAAAACCGCCCCTAACCTGAAAAGTACCTTCACACGACCGTTCCAGCCACGCCCGTGGGAACAATCCGTCGGTGCCGCTAGTCATCTCCATCGCCCGCTGGCAGGATGTTGCAGGTCTTGGTCTCGTCATCAAAATGTAGTTCGACAATGCCGGCGTCGAGTTGGCACATGACGGTCTCGATGCGTCGCTTGACTGAAGAATCGTCCGTGCCGTCGCGCGTGACGAACTCCTGCACGACGGCTCGTAGCGTCTTGGGCTGGAGCAGCTCGGGTGGGATGCGCATGTAGTCAGTATACAACGCAGTGCGAGCTCCGGGATGCATCCCGAGTCGCCGACCGGCGACGGCAATCTAATTACGCTCCGATTCGTTCGGCGAGCGCAGACCACTGCACCTCCGAGATCACCGGCAATTGCCACTTTGTCAGCTTGCCACTTTGCCGTAGGCATACGGATCGCGTCAGGCCGGCCCATCCCATTCCCTAGCCGAACCTTGTCCTGGTCGCCGGTGTCGGTGATACTGACGCCGTCGCCATCAAACGATCCCTGCGAATCTCTCTTTACTCGGGAAAACTGTATGAAGCTCACGGCACCCAAGAATGTCGCTGACTATCTTCACGATACTGAGCACGCTGTCAGACACTTCTACGCAGGGCTGGACTCATGCTGGTCGTTTTATCAAGAGGCTACAAAACATTGGAATATTACCCGGTTGAACGAGCCGTTGACACCCGAGAAAAAAGCAGGGATCGACCGGTACCTGGACTTGGCCGGGAAGTACTTTGAGTTGAAGCTTTCCGAGGCCATGTTTTCGGGCGCAATCCTGCAAGCAGCATACATGGCAATCAGGCTCTTCTCGCAGAACACGACGATTCCTTCAGACGCTGCACACCTTGTGCAGGCATCTCAGAAATCGGCTGTCAAGTTCTGCATCGGGCCACTGCGCTACGGAATCCGGTCGGGCCTCATCGTGTTCGCCGCAAGAAACCAATACAACCATTGGGACGAGGCGGAGCCACGTTCCCCGACCAAAAAAGTATTTGACGCCCTATCCCTTGCGTTCCGCGACAACACGTGGTCCGACTTGGCTTTCGAGCTTTCAAATCCGACGATTAACGTGTACGCCAACGAAATCCTGCTTACTGCTCTCGGCTGGACTACTTACGACAGATATCTCGCCGAGATATCGGCTGTGGTCAGCGACTTGCCCGGCCCAGAGCAGCTTGCCAATGCCTAATGTAGGGCCGGAGCGAGCCGCTTTGCCGGATTTGCTGGCACCGGCTCTCATCTCGCCGCCCTATAAACGATCCGCCCGCCCACCTTTGGCATGACGATCTGCCCGCTCGCCACCAGCGAACTCAGTATGTCCTGCAATACCTCGGCCGAGAGTCCGCACAACAATCGCAAGCGATCAAAAGAAATCCCCGCCGCCTCGGTACCGGCACCAGCGATCAACGTCGCCAAGCGGTCGGCTTGGGGAGGCTCTTGGGAACGGCTTGCGAGCCATTCGTGGAAGGACGAGAGGGGCATAATATATGTAGCGAGCCCTACGAAAAGTCTCGCCGCAACGGAAGCTTGATGGCACGGCTCAGTTCTGTCAAGAACCAAGCAGTATGTGAAGAATGACCTGCATTTGTAGCTGCGGCTAACGAGGCGGATAGAGGAATTGATCGCGAGCCAATCTATTGCGAATTGCGCTGAACTTGTCGTCGCGACCTTTCATCGGGGGCGGCACCACCTTTACGTGGTAAAATAGTCGCGCAAATCCCATCGGTAAATGTCGGCAGCGAGAAAAATGGCTGAATTTCGAGGCTATTGCGAACATTTTTGTCTTTTCGTGTAAGGTTTCCGTGCTTCGCCTGTTTTACAGGTAGGAGACCACGCATGACGCTTGCCCCTTCGACCCACTTAAGCCTGTTGCTGCGACTCGGTGACTCGCACGATCACGAGGCGTGGGTCGAGTTCGTAAGTCTCTACGAACCCGTTGTTTATCGCCTGCTGAGGCAGCGCGGTTTGCAGGATAACGATGCTCGCGACTTGATGCAGGAACTGTTTCTCGCCATCAGCCGGAATATCGACCGCTGGAAGCCGGCCCACGGAAAGGGCTCGTTTCGTGCCTGGTTGCGGCGCGTAGTCCGCAACCTGGTAATCAATTGGCTCAAAAGCCCGCAGCGAACCGTTCTAACCGGCGGGGGCGAATTGCACGCCTTGCTCGACCGACTGCCCGCAGCCGGCGAGCAGGATACAATCGAATTCGATCGCGAGTTGCAGCGAGCACTGTTTCAACGAGCCGTGCGGCGCGTACAAACCCAAGTCCAGCCGGCGACCTGGCAGGCGTTTTGGGAGACGAGCCTCATGGGCCGCTCGACAGATGAGGTCGCCGGAAAACTTGGGATGTCCGTCGGGGCTGTCTGGGTGGCCAAGTGCCGCGTCGTGGCCCGATTGAAAGCCGCCGTCGGCGAAATGGAGAAACCTACATGACCCACGAATGTTCCACGGTTGAACTGCAATTGGCGATCGAAGGCAGCCTCGCGCCTGATCGTGAGCAAGCCCTCTATCGGCACCTTGATCAATGCGAGGCCTGCCGCACCGCCATGGGAGAAATGGCTGGGCTGGAACCTTGGTGCAAGGAAGCGGCCCGCCTCCTTGTCACCGATGAGCTTGATGAGGAAGTGCCCTCGCGGGAGCAGTGGTCGGAGGTTGATTTCACGGTCGAGCATCTGGAGCCTTCGGATGAACCGAACGTGCTTGGCCGACTTGGCGGCTACGACGTGCTGGAGGTTGTCGGCCGTGGCGGCATGAGCGTGGTGCTCAAAGCCCACGACCGCGAATTGAACCGCTACGTCGCAATCAAGGTGCTCGCTCCGCACTTGGCGCAAAGCTCGCTGGCCCGCAAGCGGTTTGCCCGCGAGGCCCAAGCTGCCGCAGCGGTCGTCCATCCTAACGTGATGGCGATCCATCAGGTACAAGCCAACGGCCCTCTGCCGTTTTTGGTCATGCCGCTGGTGGCCGGCGAATCGCTTGCCCACCGGCTTGAAGCGCAGGGCCGGCTCGAGCTGAAGGAAACCTTGCGGATCGGAATGCAAGCGGCGGCCGCCCTTGCCGCGGCCCACGAGCAGGGACTCGTCCACCGCGACGTGAAGCCGTCCAACATCATGCTGGAAAAGGGCGTCGAACGGGCGGTGCTCACCGACTTCGGCCTCGCCCGTGCGGCGGACGATGTCTCGATGACGCGCTGGGGCATCATTGTCGGCACGCCCCAATACATGTCGCCGGAACAGGCCCGTGGCGAACCGGTGGATGGGCGTAGCGATCTGTTCAGTCTCGGCTGCGTGCTCTACGAGGTGACAACCGGCATTTCTCCATTCCGGGCAGATTCGACCGCGGCGACATTACGGCGACTGACCGACGACGCGCCGCCGGCGATGTCCGCGCAGAATCCCGAGCTGCCGCCGTGGATCGTGGCAATTGTCGATCGGATGCTGGAAAAAGACCCGTCGCGGCGATTCTCTTCGGCCAAGGAGGTCAGCGAGTTGCTGGAAGGCTGTCTCGCCCACATGCAGCAGCCCACGAGCGTGCCGCTGCCCAACGTAGCAGGCACGCTCCGCGTGCCGTCCGCTCCGAACTCCCCTCTCCTTCCGGGAGAGGGGCAGGAGTTGAGGGCGGCCATAGAGCACAAGCCGCGATTGTTCGCCGGCTGGTCGCGCAGGAAACGAGTCCTTGCCGCAGCCATCGGGCTGCTCTTCTTCGGCGGACTCGGGCTGGCCGGGATAATCATCCACCTGAAGAAGGACAATAAGACCACGACCATTGAGGTGCCCGAGGGCAGCACGGCGCATGTTGATTCCAAGGGGGACGTGACGCTTGAACTGGCGTCTTCCGCGGCAGTAACGGACGGCAAACCTGGCCCGCTCCCCATTTCTGATCGTACGACGATCCGACCGCTCGATGTGTTGCAGTTCCGCGCCACTGGTATCCCGCCGGACGAGTCGATTGACGGCTACTATGGGGTTGAACCGGACGGAAATGTTGCGATCGGGCCGACCTGTGGGCGAGTCAACGTCGGCGGATTGAACTTTGAACAAGCCGAAGCAAAGATCGTCGAAAGGCTGAAGGCGTTTTTTAAGTCGCCAACGGTGCAGGTGACTTTTGCGTACACGAACCCGCCCTGGCATGTGGCCACCGTTCCTCGGCAGCCATACACTATCCAGCCGTTCGACGTGCTCACTATTTGGGTTGTCGGAACACCGCACGACAATCCGATTGACAACCACTTTATCGTGGAAGCCGAGGGAACCGTGGCCTTGGGGCCCGAATACGGACGGGTCCAGCTCAAGGGCCTTAACCTTGAGGAAGCGGAGGAGGCGATTACAAAGAAGTTGAAGGATGTCTTGGTGGCGCCCAAGGTCCAGGTGACGCTGTCGATTCGCGAGAGTCCCGGCGTCCGACCCAGGGTACCCTACAGGATCAAGCCCAACGACTTGCTTTATATTGTGGCGGCCGGAATGCCGTCCGACGAGCCCATCAGTGGGATCTATGCCGTGGAACCGCGAGGCACGGTGCCGCTCGGGGCTTCGTTCGGACGCGTCAATGTCCAGGGACTGTCGCTCGAAGTGGCTGAAAAGGCAATTCAGACGAAGCTGAAAGAAATCGTAAAGGAGCCGGAGGTCTCCGTCACGGTTGGCGGATGGATTGACCTCGGGACTGGCTTGGACCCGTTTAAGCCGGGGCGAAAAAGGAAAATTGGAACCGCGTTGGGATCGGCTTCTGGCTATTATTCGCCTCCCATTCAAGCCCCGCGCGTTGGACCCGCCGCACCGCCACGGGTTCCTTTCGTCCTCTCTCCGGTGGAAACCACCGCCTTGGACAGCCTGCTCGCCGACTGGGAAACGCGGAACAAGCAAATCCGCGTACTGGAATCGAAAGTCTATCGTTGGCGGTATGGTTCCAGAACTTTACCTCCGCCGCCCGACGAAGGCGAGTTGAAATTCGCCGCGCCGCACAAGGCGTGGATGATGGTCGCGGCCAAGGATCAGAAGCAGTCGGAACAATGGCTCTGCGACGCCAAATCGATTTTCCAGTGGGACTTCGCGACGAAAACGGTCCATGAGTCGGTCGTGCCACTAGAACTACTAGGGAAGTGTGCCGACGAGTGCCCTGTGCCCTTCGTCTTTGGCGTTGAGGCCAAGAAACTCAAACAACGGTATTTCATGCGGATCATCACGCCGCCAAACGTGCGGTTCGAGGTCTGGCTGGAGGCATATCCAAAGTTTGCGCGGGATGCTGCCCGTTACAAAAAGGTGAATGTGATCCTACAACTGGTTGGTCCCCAGACCGTTTTTGCCACCGCCATTGAAATCTACTTGCCCAACGGCATGGAGCGCGTGGTCTACGAACTGAAGGACCCAAAAATCAATCCAGAGGGTGTTCTGAGTAAACTCTTTGATAAAGACTGGACGAAGCCGTCAATCCCTGCCGGCTGGTCGACGACTGTTGTTCATACCGGCAACGTGACTTACGGATCGACGCCTCCGGCGTCAGACGCACATTCTGACAATCCTCTTACTGTGGATGCGCGGCGGAACAAGCAACGATATGTGGCGACGATGCGGATGCTGGAGGCGAAACTTCGTGCCAACTACGAACAGATAAAAACCTGGTCTGGGGCCTATGAGTTGAAGGAGGGCTCCAAGGAGCGGAGCAACAACTCCTGGGTGGAACGTAAGATTCTGGTGCAATACGCCATTGATATGAGGCACAATAGACTATTCACAACCTACGAGCAGGCGGGGACCGAGACTGTTACAAACCTGGGAACAAAGAAGGTGCGGCAAATTCCGGTGGCGTTTCCATTCACCGAGCGCTATGTTCTTACGGGAGAACACTGGCTGAAATCTACGCCGGCTCCGGGAAAAAATGAAACCGAAAATGCGACCGGTATGCATCTCTCCAGGGGCAAGGGTGTCAACTCCGCGTATCGCAAGAAACGTGATGAAGCCAACGAGTACATGACGTATTCGAGTGTCGTCGATCCAAGGAGGTTTTTTTGTGAGAGCGAGATTCCGTTTTGGGATTTCCTGCGCATGGATTCAGAGTGGTTGGAAGCCGGCAAGCCGCTTCCGATGAAAATCGGCGAGGCCCGTTCAAAATCCGGCGTGAACTATAGCCTGACTCAGGAATACCGACCTGGCGGCGCGGAGAGCACAGCGAAGCCGACGGTAGGGGTATCGCTTTTTGATTCGGCAGCCGGCTATCAGGTCACGTCGGACAGAATCACTCGCCCGGACGGCAAGACAGAGAGTGAGTCCGAGTGGAAATACACGCTGGTTTCCGGCGTCTACCTACCGCAGCGATATCACCTTCGGAAGTATTTGGAATCCGGCGAACTGGAACTCGAACGAGAGTTCACGTCGGTCGATGCGAAGTTGAACGAGCCGATTGCCGAGGACCGGTTTGGATGGAATGCGCTCGGGTTGCAGGAAGGGGACCAGATTCTGGACGAGATCGACAGTGCCACGTTCCGGTACCATGACGGAAAGGTCATTCCGGCTGCGGAGTACATCGATAAATCCGCGAAATGATCTCGGTTTGCACTGGGTATGATCCGGTCATGGCGTTAAAGACGCCTTTAGCGCGTGAGAACAAGATAACCCTTCCTGAAAGTACGCCATGAGCTCGTCATGTGATAAAGAGCTTCCTAGCGACCTGTTATTGCCCACCTTTTAGGCTCAGCGATCCCGTCGCCACCCGCTCACCAACTGCCTGTCGCCTTGTCGGCTATTCGCCAGTTCATCTATCAGGATCGAATCAGGGCCAAGACAACGGCATGCACCTGGCAACGAAGCGTGTTACAATTGCACTTTCCTTTCACCCCCCAAAGTACCTGCCGTGAAACGTCGCGAATTCCTCAAATCCACCACCACCACCGCCGCCGCCGCCGGCGGACTGCTGTTGCTGCCCAGCGGGGCCCGAGCGGGCAAGAATGCGCCGAGCAACAAGCTTAACGTGGCGCTAATCGGCGTGGGAGGCCGAGGACAGGCCCACTATAGCTCGCTGGCGGACGAGAGCGTGGTGGCGCTGTGTGACGTGTACGAGAAGCGTTTTGCGAAGGGGCTGGAGTACTTCCCGAAGGCCAAAACCTACGTCGATTGGCGGAAGTGCCTCGAGCAGAAGGACCTCGACGCTGTCGTCATCTGCACGGCCGACCACACGCACGCCTTCATCGCCAACTGGGCCTTGAACCGCGACTTGCACGTGTATTGTGAAAAGCCGCTGGCGATCAGCGTGGAAGAGGCCCGCGTGGTCCGCGCGAAGTGGCTGAAGAAGAAGGACAAGTTGGCAACACAGGTGGGCATGCAGCGGCACGCCAATCCGAACTTCAACCGCACGCGGGAGTTGATCCTCGACGGCGCGATCGGCGACATCTCGGCGGCGTACGCCTGGGGCAACCGCAAGATCCCCCGCGACGGCTACTGGCCAGCCGAGGGGCAGCCGCCAGCCGGCTTTCACTTCGACCTCTGGCTCGGCCCTTCGCCGGACCATCCGTACAACCCCAACTACTTCAACTTCTCCGACGGCCCGCGAGGGGCCTGCCTGTCTTGGAACATGTTCTGGGACTTCGGCGTCGGCCAGATCGGCGACATGGGCAGCCACACGATGGACCTGCTCTGGAATTGCGTCGATGCCGTCTTGCCGACCTCTGCGGAAGCCCGCGGCGAGAAGTTCAATCCCGACGTTACGCCGGTCCAATGCGAACTGCATTTCGAGCATCCGGCGAACAGTTGGCGCGGTCCGATCCGCGTAAGCTGGTACCAGGGCGGGGCGATGCCTGGCTCGCCGAAGCCGTACATTGACCTGAACCGCATCGACCACGGCATGATGATCAAGGGTTCGAAGGGGTTCCTGGTCGCCGATTTCGACTCGCGGATCGTGTTGCCCTTCGGCGACACGTCGGACCTGACCTACTACAAGCCGCGGGCCAAGGACAAGGTGCTCCCGGCGGTGGGGCATTTCCAGAAGCAATGGATTGAGGCGTGCAAGCACGGCGGCAAGACGGCCTGCGACTTCGAGTACAGCGGCAACATGATTGAGCAGATGCTGCTGGGCCTGATCGCCTATCGCGTCGGCAAGAAGATCCACTACGACGGCGCCGAAGGCCGGGTCACCGACTGCCCTGAGGCGATCGAGTTGTTGCGGCGGAAATACCGGCCGGGCTGGACGCTCGACGGGTGAGCCGTGTAGGTTTTACCAAGCACGGGATCTTTACGCGGTCGGGCAGGCCCCTGTTATGGCGTTTCGACGCGGAGTGGGGGTGACCGCCGCGGTTTGTGCGCATTGAACGAGCAAGCTCAGCGACCGACGCCGGAAACGCCCGGTCGGCTGCAACAGTCGCGAACAAATTCCCCCGAACCGCCCGACTGCAAAGGGGGGCGGCGGTCCGCTACAGCGTCTGGTTAGGCATCGTCGTCATCATATCTCATCCTCCAAAAATCAAGATTTTCAGAGCGAGAAGAACGCAACCCAGCAGAAAAGCGACAAGCAACTGCTTCCAAGGAGTCCAACGCGCTGCTGCAGGTGGCGTCGGCTTCTGTGTCGGTGGTGCTGCCTGCTGCTCTAGCGGATAAATCTCACCGTCGTCACCGACAACATGCGCGTGCAGGACTCGTGACATCTGCACAAGCTTGTCTACCTGCGCCTCGTCTGGTCCTGAACACTGAATCTGATCTCGATACCACCAAAGGCACGGCTGGCCTCGCCACGTAATCATGTAGCAGCGCGTCGAAACGCCGGCTGCGTCTGCCATATCTACGTAGTCCGTAGTGGACCACGCCAACTCAGAATCTGTCGCAATCAAGTCGTCCACGTCCTGCTTAGTGATGGGTGCGCCCGCAGCCTCTGTCCAGTCCTTCGTGCGAACGATATGGAGGTCGTATGCCATGTGGGGGTGAGATGCCGAACTTGATGTTAGACCGATCCCTGTAACACCTGTAGACGGCATGTTTGCAGCCTAACGCGCATCGTCATGTGTGGCACAACTCCGCTTGCGTTCATGAGTTACTTCTTTCCAAACGATCGGAAAGCGCGTTAGACGGATTCCGTGTAGCACCGGGGCCACTAGGGCCGGGTCCAAGCACGTCGGCCGGACTACGAACTCCGCGACCGCCTCGATTCAAGACGTGCGTGTAGATCTCTGGCCTGTCGTCGGCATCGTCCACCTTCGCTGCCCGCGCCAAAGGACAGTTCCACTTCGTGGGATTTTAACCGTTCAGCTCGGTGTGTTCAAGAATCCGAGGAGAACTTATTCGTCATCGCGTCAGAACCGACGAACGGGCTTCCACCGTGCGCGGGGAATCTGGTGTCCGCGACGGTGCGAACGCCAGCGCGCGGCGGCGAGGTTGCCCGCCGAAGGCAACGAAGTGGGTTATAGCGGCTGTTTCAACCCTTATCGGTTCTGGCGGTCAGCGACGCCGCCAGATCAAGCAGCGGCTCGCGTGCGATATCTGAACAGATCGTCACATGGGTACCTGACTGCTCAAAGGCAACGACGCGCCGCCCACCGTCGACATCGGGGTCCGAAAGCCGCATCTCGCGGCCATGCCGAGTGATTGGCTCCCAATCGAAATTCTCAAGGTCGGGGTCGGCGGTCGCCGCCTCTTTGAGCCATAGACTCTGTGCGCGTCCGTTCCAGCGATACATGAGCATCAGATGAGGCGGTGATGACGGGTCCTGCGAGGAATGATACATGACTTCTAACTGAACGTGGTCGGCGTCCGGCACTTCCTTGGGAAGCAGCACCACAAAAGGCACGCGCCGCACGGCAGCATCCAGACTCAGGTGTTCGAGAATGGGTTCAGCCGGCCGTAATTGCTCTCCACTCGCCGGTACGTAGCGAAACAAACTGTCGTCAAGCGGTTCGTCGAAAGCCACCGCGGTCACTTCATTGATTTCGAAAACCGCGCCGCCCCTTCGTGCCTCGATTGCAAGCACAACACCGCGCGCGGGCAAAACATCAAAACTATATTCGTCCGCGCCTGCTGGAAGCCAATGCGGCCACAGGCGGCCGTCGGGTCGCATTCGCGCACGCAACCGTACGCAATCGTGCCCGGCGACGCGAATCTCGCCCGCCGCCTCCAGCGCCAGCGAGACAAAGAACTCCCGCAGGCTTGCGTGCGAGAAATGCCGGTCGACGGCGGTCTCGCTTGCGACGGCGCGGCCGATTTTCTGGACTTCGTCGCGGCTTTCTTCAACGCGTCCCCGATCGTCGCGTACCCATGACCGATCTCCATCTATGATCGTCAGATGCGAACGTACACTTTCACCGTCTCTTTGCTCGGTTTCTACTCTCAACCGTCCAGGCCGCTGGATCCATACCGACAAGAGCGATTCATCGCTTCTCGCCGCAGGTTTCGGCGTCCTGCGCTTGCCAATGGCCGTGCGCCTCGATCCGGCGTACTCAGCCAATTCGCGATTTCGCCAATGGCGAAGCGAAGCGTGGAGGGTTCTATAGCCGTCCGACGGGCCGTAGATGGCCTCCAGGAACTCGCCCAGCGCGCTCATCGGTAATTTCCTTTCTCGGGAAGTGTGCCGTCTACCATTCTCTCGACTATTTCACATGCGCGCGTGGCATCCGGCATCGCTGTCACCGGCATCGGAGTCACACCGGCATCGGTGTCAGACCGAGACTTTCTTTCTACTTTCGTCGATGGTTGTTCGGCTTCGTCGCGAATCTGGCGGCGATGGCCGGTACGTCCGGTCGATCGGCCACGCGGCGATGAATGGTCCCCTCGCCCGTTGAACTAAAGCCGTAATGGCGGCCGCTGTCGCGGCTGGAAACGTGGTACATGCCGTGGGGGAGATCGATGCGCGGAGGGCAAGCATGACTTCCAACCTAATGGGCGGTTAGCCCGGACGCAATGCCCTGAAGAAAAAACCCCGGATGGCACTGATTTTCGCGGATATCGCCTCGGGCAACGCGGCCCCTTCGCAAGGGAACTGCTCGCTCTGCCGGAATGTCTTCACCGCTTGGCGGACAAGATCGCCTGACGTGAGGTTGCCGACGAAGCCGATGAAGTTGCCTTCCGAAGGATACAGCGACCCGATGGGCGGCGGATACTTCTGGCTGTCCGGACGGTCGTCGTAGTAGCCCATCGTCTCCAGGCTCATCATCGCCACGACGTCTCAGGTCAAGGCGCTTGCGCGGTGAGTCCGCGCTTAGCCAAAGAATTGGCTAAGGGTCAGTTCCTGAAGTCGCGTCCTGGCAATTCCTCCGGGACGGTCTGCTATCGCCGCCAGCGACACGGATGGATAGCCGGGGCCTACATCAAGGCTCGGAATAAATTCATTGATGACGATGAGCCAATTCCGCAACAATACAAGCACATTTTCAAGCAGTGCGATCTCGTGCTGGGAATGCTGGCGACCGTCGGAATTGCGGCGCTGGTGGATGAAGCAACAGGATTTCAATACGTCCGCGATAAACTCGCGCTCCAAGAGATTCTAGATAAATATCTCCGCAAGGAATTTGCCACATGGGCGAAGTCATTTCCAGACGAATTCTATCGCGAGATTTTCCGCCTCCGCAATTGGGTATGGAAGGGGATGAAAATCAACCGACCCCAATGTGTGGCCAAATACACGATGGATTTAGTTTATTCGAGGTTGACGAAAGACCTCGTTAAAGAGCTTGAAACGCGAAATCCGATCGTCAACGGGAAGCGCAAAGCAAAGCACTACTGGTGGCTAACCGAAGACATTGGCCACCCGGCGCTTGCGCAGCACCTCCACGCAGTTATTGGGCTAATGCGAGCATCGGAGGGGTGGGACCAGTTTAAGAAACTGATTGACAGGTCTTTTCCTGTCCGCGACGATTCTGGCCAAACTAAGATGGACTTCGATTCTTCCATCGAGTCGTAGCGGCCTTCTTTGCGATTGCCTTGCGTTTGGTTGCCGACAGCTTCTCTGCCCTCGCCTTGCCGCCCTTGAGCCCGCCTAAGCGGCCCAGGGCGACGGCAGCAGGGTTCTTTGCGGGACCGGCCGGCTTCTCAGGCTCTTTCGCTGGCTCGGCGTCGGGTACGGCCCTATCGAGAATGGAGCGGGCTAGTTCTTGCGTGTCGAGTTGTTTCTTTCGCTTTGCCATACCCGAAGTATAGCCAAGCATGAGCGGTCAAGCAAGCTCCGATTGCGGGTTGAAATGCTGCCGAATAGAATATCCGCATGAAAGCACTCGCGCTAGGATGTATGGTCGTAGTCGGAATGACTCTCCTTGGATACTTCCTAGACTTCCTCTATTGCGATTGGAATCCAGGTTCGCATTTAGGGATTATTACATGCTTTTTCTTTCTTGGCGGCATCGTGGCATCTGTTGTTCTGAGGCTCATAGCTGCAATCCGCGATCAGCGGCCGAAAATCGAAAAGCGCCACGATTGAGGGCGGTGCCGATTTCAAATTGACCCACTACCGGCAGCCAAGTAGCGCGCTAGATCGCCCGCAAACCAAAACAGCGCCTGAGACAATCAGGTTTACGCAGACACTGAAACCGATCGGAAAGGAACCTCTTCTACTGCCCTGATGGAGATTTGCCTGATCTTCGGCCACGCCGCAAGAGCTCGGAAACCACCCTGATCGATCTTAAGAGATTGGAGAAACGAATGAGCGTGCGGCCTTGTATAGACCCTTGAGACGACGCAGATAAGTCAGTAAAGAAAAACGTCGCAAACTCGAATAGTCGACTAAATCCGAAGCAGGTCGGTAGAACAACGGCTCCTGAATAAAGCCCCACAAATAGCAGTGGAAGGAAACTCCTGTAGTACACCGCTTGACAAATCACGGCTTCATAGTGGGTGGTTTGATGGGAACCCCAGAATACGATTGAGTTGACGGGACGACAGTGGGAACCCAGGCATCGGTTATTGGGGCTTCACTTTCGGCAACTTCTTGACATCGTCGGGCGTCATATCTTTGACGCTGAGATCGGCGTAGATGACATGGTATTTGTCGGCGCCCGTGGGTTTGTACCAAAGGATGGGGCGGTCCGCCGTGCCCAACTTTACGCCGCCGCCGATGTAGTGCGGATCGTTCTCGGATTTGAGCATCGTGTAGAAAGTTATCCCTTGCATCTCTTTTTCAATGAGCGGGACCGAGGCCTTCATGTATTCGGCCATACTGGCAGGCGGCGGCGGCGTCGCGGCCTTCGCGAGTTCGGCGCTAATGGCAGGCGGAAGTTCCTTGCCATACTTCGCTCGAAGTTTCTCCTTGCCACCGTACTTCGCTGCAACCTTATTCAGCTCAGCTTCAATCTTCTCTCCTTCAAGCTTATGCATCTCAAGGCTAGCCCCCGCGTTCACGGCCACGATAACCTCCATGTTCATGCCGAGCTTTGCCGGAAACCGGCCCTTGCTGTGCTCCGCAACCGTATGCAAGCTCCGGAGCAGGTCCTCCTCCACGGGCATCGTCATGTTCGTGGCTAGGGTCGAATAGCCCGCAGGCGGTTCCAGGCTGAACAACGAGGGATCCAAGGCCACGTCGTAGCGGAAATGGTCCATCACCAAATGAACGTCAGCGAACATCTCGCCGGAAACCTCGACACGAACGGGCCGGGCCGTTTCGGGATCGGCCCAGAGGGTCACGCTAGCCTCATTGCTACGCGTATGAAAGCCGACCGCCGTACGTCCGTCGATTTCTTTCTTGCCGAGCCGTTCGGCCTTCTCGCGCGTGCCGCTGCTCCCCTCGCGGACAAGCCGCCGCACAGTCTCGAACAGATCCGGCAGAGACCTAGCTGACTTCTTCAGTTTCCCCCGCAGCTTCTCCATGTCCATCGTCATTGCGATGTGTTGTTCGGGCATGAGCATGATGCTTTTGGCCGCTTGGCTGTCGGAAACCACGACCATTTTTGTTGTCGTCTTGGCAGAATTGGCCAAAACCTCCATTCGCTGGCGCGACGGTGCAAGGAAGAACCCTTTCCCGGTCGCAGTCGCGGGCGGCTGGCCGTTATCTCCCTTCAATTCCGACGTCGCGTCGTAAGTTGCACTGCGGACGCTGTCCAAGGCGTCGGCGACCCGCGCAAATGCCATGCTGGTCGAACCGCCGCCGATCGCCATCCAAGAGACTAGAATGCCGAAGGCCACCAACATGGTTGCGGCCACGGCGAACTTGACGATGCGTTTCATTTTTCGGGTACTTTGCAAGCTAATTATGGGAAGCACATCTGGCTGCCGGGGGGCCTCGGCCACAGCGGCAACCGTTTCCGCCGCGCCCAGACGGTTCAGGATCATCGCCCGCAGCGTCTCGGCATATTGCGGCTCGGGTGAAACACTCGGGTCTCCCGCTTCGCAGACTAACCGAGCCAGCATTTCCTCATCTCTATTGAATTGATTACTCATGGGAAGACTCTTTGCTTGCCGGTCGTCCGCCGCCACAGGGCATTACGTACCCGCGGAGCAGATCCCTCATTTGCTCCCTTGCTCGGGAAAGCAGCGATTCGACCGCCTTGGCCGTTTTGCCCATCCGGACGGCAATTGCATCGACGGAAAGCCCTTCCAGATACTTCCCAACGAGCGCCTTGCGGCGGTCGTCAGCAAGGACCAGCATCGCCGCACGCACGACAGATGTGCGTTCCACCTGTTCCAGGACGTCCTCGGGCAGGAGCGAGGTGTCCGCCACTTCGGCAGGCTCCTTGAGTTGGTCGCCAAGCGGCTCGCGGTTCCCGGCCAAGGCACGGCGGCGGTAATGCAGGGCGACGCGCTTGCGGGCAATGCCAAACAGCCAATTGCGGAAACTGCCCCGCATTGCATCGCAGTGGCCGATTCCGGCGAGGGCTGCCAGCCATGTCTCCTGGTTCAGGTCTTCGGCGACCGTCCGGTCGCCTCCAACAAGGTGGAAAACGAAGCCGTAGACCTCGTGAAGGTGGCGATCGACAGCAACACTCCAAGTGGAGCGGTCGCGTTGCTTCAGAGCCGTAATGAGGCTGGACTGGTCGTCGGTCGCCACGCCCGCTCCCTTGTTGGTTCCCGGGTCCTTACAAGCATATTTGCGCGAGGCGAAGAAATCCTTTGCAACTGCGCCAAGAATACCGGCGCGTTCGTCCGCTGGAAAGGTCTCTCGCCCATACAAATAGCTCCGTACTCCTTCGCTGTCAAGAAGTTACGCGTTTTGCACCGTAGGAGGTCGACCAAGGTCTCATGTCTTGAGAATCCTTCCTTTTGTAACACTCCGCTGGTTCGCCCGCCCCGCCACACTTTGCCCGGCAAATCTTGTCCCGGATTGCCATCACGTAATACAAGTCGTTGGAAAGCCGTCAAATCAGAGGTTTCCAATAACGAACGCACAGGTACCTCTCGGGGACAGCAATAGCCATTTCGCCCTGATTCCGTGCGGCGTTTTCAACGCGCCAAGCCGACCTTGGGGCCGCAGAAGTCGGGCGGGCCGACGAGCGCTCCACAGCGATTTGGCTGGTTGTATCGCATCGGAAGTACTTTGCGAGTCGATGCCCACCTGCTTTGGACAGGAGGTGCTTTGTCAATGAAGGCATTATTTTCTAAAACATATCCCATAAGCGCGGCAGGTAAACGTAGGGACTTGTAGCCGACCGTCCTTCGTCCCTTCTCCAAGCCATCCCCGAGCCGTCCCAGTGGCCATCACCGCCTCGCGATCCCCAATGGCACAAGGTCGGTGCCGATCGGCATGTGGAGGGGTGAGCCCCTAAGTCTCACGCCCGCGTCTGCAAAAGTCTCATGCGACTTGAGGCCAAAACAAGTCTCAACTGCGACAACATGTGCCCATCGAGCCATCACAACGCCCCCTTATAGATCTTGATAAGAGGCAAATCAACCAAATCGGTTAGGCTGTATAAGGACTTGGCATCGGAGGACGACCCAGATGTCAAGTCAAAGCCAAATCCGCGACGAAGTTACCGCTCGGATCATCGCCGCCCTTGAGCAGAATCTGCTTCCCTGGCGACGCCCTTGGCGGACGATTTCGGACGGCAGCCAACCCGGCCGCCATAGCAATTTCGCAAGTCGCAAGGCATATCAGGGCGTTAACCCGATCCTCCTCGAACTTCATGCCCTGCGCCTGGGACTGCTTTCTCGCTGGTGGGGAACGTTCAACCAGTGGCACCAGATCGGCTGCACGATCAAGAGGCGGCCCAACGAAGTCGAGCAGGGGCATTGGGGATGCCGGGCTATTTTTTGGAAGTCTCTGACGAAGACCGTCGTGGACGACGAGGGCAACGAAGACGACGAAAAACTCTTCTGCCTCCGCACCTTCACCGTCTTCTCGGCCGACCAAGTCGAGGGCGACGCGGCTGCCGCATATCAGGTCAAAGCGGACGATGGAAAGCCCACCGATGTCCAGCCCGACTTCCAGCCCGCCGAAGAACTGATCGCCGCAACACAAGCCGACATCCGCTTCGGTGGCGACCGCGCCTTTTATCGTCGTCCCTTGCCGGCAGGCTCGCACCCGAACCACAGTGAGGGCGACTTCATCTGCGTCCCGCCCAAGGCGACGTTCGACCCGCCCGACGCGTTCTACGAGACGGTCGTCCACGAGCTGGCGCACTGGTCCGAGGTCAGGACGGGTTGGAACCACGACAAGGAAGGCTACGCCCTGGGCGAGCTCGCCGCCGAGATCGCTTCCTGCTATGTCGCCGCCGAACTTGGCATCCCGCAGGGCGAAGGACTGGGCAACCATGCCGCGTACTTGAAGAACTGGCTTGAAGCATTGAAAGGCGACCGCAATTACATTTTCAAGGCGGCGAAGCAGGCGTCCAAGGCGACCGACTTGCTGTTGAGCTTCGTGAGGAAGCCCGAACTGGTGGGAGCGACGCCGTGAACGAAGTCGTCGTCATTTTTCGCAAGGACCGGACCGGCTGGAAGGACTGCTTCGCCCTGTTTCCGGAACTGCCCAGCGACGAGTTCGGTTGCTATTGCACGGCGTACCAACACCTGGGCCAGCACTGCGTCGCCGACTATCACGGCTGCGTCGCTCAGAGCGACCCGGCAACGCCCGCCGAGTATGCCGACCTGTTCGAGGAACTGGAGCGGCGGGGCTACGACCTCGCTATTCGCCATCGCGCCACAGCCGAAATGCACGAGCGTCGGCGGAGGATCGCGGCCGAGTGGCGATGCCTACCGAAGGAGAACCACGCATGAATGACGAGACCGAATCCATCCGCCGTCAGCAGTTGGCGGAGATCAACTCGCAACCAGGCAGCCGCGAGGCATTGGAGGCCGAGCATGGGAAAGTCTGGAACACGCACGAACTTGCGTGTGATTTTACTGTACTGGGTTTTGCGGCCCCGTACTGCGTCGTCCAACGCAAGGCGGATGGACGTAAGGGAAGCTTGATGTTTCAGCACAATCCTCGCCTGTATTTTTCATTTCAGGCGCACCAGGAGTGACCCGTGCCCAGCCTCGTCGACAAGCTACGCCCCAATCGCTTCCCCGGCATGTCCGGCAGAATGGCGGCCGTGGTGGGATATATCGTGGGCGAGGACTGGAGCAAGCCGCGCATCGTCGAACTGGTGATTACGTCTGACGGCTGGGTGCTGGCGAGAAACGCGGGGCACGTCGGGTTCGACACGATCATCGGCACGGCGGCGGACTTGGAGCGCAACTGGAACAACCTATTGCTAGCGGCTGGTTTGAAGAGTCGGGAACGGCAGGAAGCCGATGAGCGATACCAGCAAGCGGTCAGGAGCGGCCCGCACCACGGGCAGCAGGAGCAGCCATGAGCAGTATTTATCAGAACGCACTGGACGTGCAATCCGCCAGCAACCTGCCGGGGGTCGTCCTCCAGTTCGCCCGCGACATGGCGAAGGTCAACGAGGAAGCGCGAGCCAATGGCGGCGGCACCGAACTGGTCAACAAGCATCCCGTCTGCCGCCTCTACGCCGAGCAGATCGCCTGGCTGACGGGCGCGGGCGGATGCGACAGCCATGCCACCTATGTCCGTGCCCACGACGCCTGCCAGCGCAAGGTCGAGGAAGAACAGGAACTCGATCCCCAAACGAAAACGAAATGAACCCATGATGTCCCTCGAAGTTCTTGAAGCCGTTAACAACGAGATCGCCCGTGCCGCTGCTCGGCAAGGACTTGTTCCCTATGTCCCCTTCACTGCCGACGAAGCGACCTCGCCTTTCTTCTGCCCCAACATCGGCACGCTCAAACCTCGCGGCTGGCAAAGGACCGGCGCGAGTTGGTTCGTGGACAAGACCGGGCATGGTTTCGACTGGGAGCCGGCCCTGACCTGGAAGCAGTTCCAGCGGCAGCTTGCGGGATACATCCTACGCCACCCCCGGCACGGCTTCGCCATCACCGAAGAAGGGGAATGTCAGGTCATCGTGTCGGCGTTTCGACGGACTTGAACAGGTCGAGCTGCTCCTGCACAAGTGGCCGCCGTCGGCACTGCGAAGATCGGTTAAGTCGTATAAGGTCTCGACATACGAAGCCAATTCACCAGAGGCAAACGATGATCACTCCGAAGCAAGTTTTCGATGCCTGGCGCGACAACGACCTCTTCGGTTTCGACCCGCCCGGAGAAGGCGAGACCTACCAGCAGTACCTCGACCGCGTGGGCGACGAATCCTTCGCCGGGGACCGCCTGTTCCATTTCGCCCTCGCGGAGTTGTGTAGCGAGAACGTGTCGGCTGAGGAAGCCGACCGTCGCTTGCTCCGCGCCATCGAGGACTTGCAGGCGGTCAGCGCAGCAATTGCCGGGAATGCGCCCATCGGTTAGGCCAACCAAACCTTGTAGGACATGTCATGGCACGAAAACAGGGATTATTGGCGCGAGAGGACTTGGACAACGTCGGCTCGCTCATCACCAGCAAGGGCACGGACGCCTGCCTGGGCGATTTGATGCACTTCGACGGACACGGCACCTATGACCCTGTTCACGGGCTGGTTCCCGTGTCCAAGGAAGAGGCGGACACGCACAACAAGCTGCTGGACGAAGCGCGATTGAATGGGCTTGACCGGAACTGCGAGGTCGGGCAGTGCGGCTTCTTCTACCTCATGGGGAAGGCTCCCGACCGCAAGGTCACGACCTTCGTTGGCACGGTCGTCTCGACCGACGTTCGCCTCAAGGGTTCGTCCGCAAGGGCAAGACCTTTCGGGGGCGGCTCCGCAAGGACGCCGACTCCTTCAACTTCCGGCGGGTGGCGTAGTCGTTCGAGCGAATCGGTGAGGTTGTATAAGAACGGGTCATCAACGAAGAAGAGCGAGACCAGTTCACCGCCGCGCAACAGTCCCAAATGTTTTTCTGGAAGTAGACAGGATCAAGCCCAAAGGAGTTCTGAGATGCCGACGTTCGAGATAAAGAAGTTCCACGAGAACAAAGGTCACGAGGGTCCGGGTTACGACTGCGACCTATACATGGACGGCGAGCTGGTGTGCCACTCCAACAACGAGGGAGGCGGCGGGCCCGACATGCACCACTTCATATCGAAGGAGATACGCGACAAGGTGATGGCTCACCTAGCGACGCTTCCGCCTCACCACTGGGAAGAGTCCGACTTCCACCTGGAAGACAGTCCGATGGACATGGACCTGTTTATGATGGAACTCATCGGTGAGTTCCAGGCGAATAAGGCGTTCAAGCGTCAGTGCAAGACGAAGACGCTCTTCAGACTGAAGACCGACAAGCGCAACGAGTACCACGTCTCCAAGCAGGCGTTTACCGCCAAGACCGCCGGAGATGTGCGCAAGCGCTACGGCGATCAGCTCCTGGAGATCATCAACGAACGGTTCCTGTAAGCGGCCAGGCTGCACAAGGAAGCGGACAAAAAGCCCACGAGGAGACCATGAATATGACCAAACTGACCGATCAAGGCGTCGAGCTGAGCGACGGTGGCGTAATCGAGCATCCCGACGACAGCGGCACGATCCGCCGCCGCGACGTCCACGGCAACACGGAGGAAATCCGGGAATCCGGCGACGAAGGCTACAAGGAATGGGCCGAACTGTTCCGCGATGCGGACTGCGCCACGGAAGCGTTCTGCCCCCACTCGGACGAATACAAGCACCACCCCGACCCCGCCAGCATCAAACCTGCGGACGGTGCCGGCAAGGGACGAGGCACGGACTGGATCGTGCAAGAATTGCGGGCGCAGCGGTTCCATTCGCTTCGATTCCGCCGAGATCGAGTTCTGAGTCACGATGAAGTGAAGAGAGACGAACGTCCGCGTCAGTTAGCCTGACCGACGCCATCGCCAACGAGCGCACAACCGGCACAGCATTGTATCCATGCGTCGCTTGATTCACTCGCCAGAAAAATCGTAGGCTGAGTCACAACACGAGCAACTGTGCCCGAAGCAAACCACGAGGAGAAAGACATGAATGTCAAGATTATCTTAGTCACCAGCAGTGACAACCCCTGGGCCGACGGCGGCGGCTACTATGCTGTGGTGGAGCTGAAACCTGCCCTGGTTGACCAGATTCATCGTCGTGTGGAGATGGCGCGGAAGGCGGGGCAACAGGACAACGACCTATGGGAACTCTACTTCTGGGGCGGCACGGCGGAGTTCTACGACAGCGATCTGATCGATGCCTGCCAGGACGTCGTTGCCGCCGACAGGGGCGAGGAGGGCGACCAGGCTGCCGAGGAATGGCTTGCTGGATTGGAGCGAGACGACTATGCCCCGATGCCCGCCACTGTCGACCTTGCAGCCCACCAGCCCCAGCGCGTCGAGTGCGCACAGATAATCGTCAGAGCCAGACCCTCGTCTGTCGACCCGGAGTTCGAGATCGCGTGGACCGTCATACTGAAGCACACGGACACCTACATCACGACCCGCGACCTGCCGCTGGCGGCGTTGGAGAACTATGTCGGCGGCCAGCCCAACCAGCAATGAACCATTGACGTTTGGCTCCCGTGCCTGCTCGTAGCAGGTGCGGGGGCTGGAAAGCCGGTGCGGGAGACAGCCGAACCTGCTCACCAGCTCCCGAGGGAGCATGAAACCAGGACAAAGCCCATGAGCGTATTCGTAATCGTCAACGGCGTGGGAGCACTGCGCGGTGTCACGAAGTCGGGCGAAGAGTTTCTGGTTTCCGAATTGAACATCTAACCCGAAAGCCAAAGCCATGAGCCGTTACTACAGAATGCAGGTCGAAATCAGTGGATACCAACCAGGTCGCATCGACGCGATCAAAACAGCCTCCGAGAAAGAGTGGTCGTTTACCGACTTGTACGAGCAGCGCGACGGAACACTCACCGCATCAGGCGAAGAGAGCCTCTACGGCGGCGAGAGCGAGGAGGAGTTCACCGAACGACTTTCGCTAGCCATCTGGAAGGCCAATGGCGAGTTCTGCCAAGTCACGGTGGATGCCTACTGCTTGGAGGAGTTGCCTTACGACACACATTGCCTCGACGAGGACGACTACAAGCGGTTGATGACCTCCGCACGCACCCCACAATTACCGACATGAGAAGGCAAACTCGACCGATCGAATACTACCGGCTCTGGGCCGGCAACAGCGGTCACAGCGGCACGTGGGACATCGACGCGATCCTCGAAGACCGCTACGAACAAAGCGCCCACTCCGCCGTCTGCCTGTCGTGGGCCCGGACGCCGGACGAGGAAATCGGTTGGGCTGTATAAGGAATGAGCAGAAGGAGCAAAGCAATGCTAGTCAAGAAAATCACCGTCGGTTTCGTCATCCAGGACTTCGACACCGACGCCAAGCGGTTCATCAGTCAGGACTTCGTAGCGGGCGACGAGGTCGACTACGAAGACGAAAAAGGTGAGGCGGTGGAAGAGAGCCTGCTTTAAGTCGAGGGCGAAGAAGCCTACCTACCGTTCGACATGGTGCAGCCCGAGCCGCCCAGGAAATGCGTGCGGGTGGAATGGGACCCGGACTACTGCGGCGGCGACTACTCCAAGGTCGGGCGGTTCGCCTACATCCCCCACGAGGTCATCGACCGGCTGCCCGGCGATGACATGGACGCGAAGCTGAAAGCGGCGTTCGCCGTCCTAGTTGGCGACCCCCGGCACATCGTCCACTTCACGTTCGATGAGGTGTTCGACCAGCAGGGCAACGATTGGAAAGACGAATGAGCCATGCGTTGTCCCGGTTGCAGCATCCGCGTCTACGTCTTCCTCGGCAGACTTGGATCGCTGCTTTGGTGTCGCTGCCGGGATTGCGGCATAAACTACAGCCGCAATAGGCGAAGTCGAGCAATAAAGGGCAACAAGCCCCGATGATTTGCAAGGAGAAACTCAAATGGAAACTATCAAGATCGTGGTTCCCGTGACCTTCACGGGCAATATAGAAGTCGAAGTCCCGGCAACAATCCCGCAGGAGCGGCGCAATGGGCTGGCCCGCAAGGTCGCTCTGGCCCGCGTGCTGGCAACAACCGAGAACCCGGACGCGCCCGAGGACGATGCCTGCGACGAGTACGAGACGGAGTTCGGGCTCGATGAGGCAACGGCTGGTCGAGACTGGGACGACTCCAAGACGGCAGGAGTCGGCGGGAAATGGTCGCTGCAAGACGACATCACCGCCATCGTGACGCGACTTGTGGGCAAGGCGCAATCTGCCAGATTGCAGCCCGAAGACCTGGATGAATCGGTCCACGATTTGGCGTCGAGCGTCGCCTCGGACGCCAACAACGACGGCCTCGAAGGGCAGGTCAGGTATCTTGTCAGCGGGATAGGAGCCAAGGGTGCCGACGAGCAGATCGACAAGTTGATTGCGGAAAAGGAATAACCGCGTACTCTCTTGGAGGAAATGAGCCATGAGCCAGAATCTCGACCTGGGGAAGATCGACGGTCCCCTTTTCCGGGCCCAGCGGAAGTTGCTAATGAAGATCGCCGACCTCGCCCAACGGAAGAAGCCCTACAAGCCCGCGCCCGGCGATGTTGAGTTGCTGGACGGTTTGGTCAACCTGACCGACGCCATCGCCGACGAGGCACACGATGAGCACGGCATTGACTGCCTTTTTGAAGAGCGTTAGGCAACATCGGTTAGGCCGTATAAGGACGGATGTAAAGGGAGACTACGATGAGTGAACGATTCGCAGCAGAGATTCGGATTGGCGGCAAGGTGCCTGCCGAGGCGATGGAGAGGTTCCTTAACGAACTCAACTCGAATAGCGGCAGGATGGGCGGTTACGACGGCGACCCATTCGACGCTCACAACGCCGACGATCTGCGGCGAACACTGGACGAGGACGGACACCTGCACCTAGCCGATGCGGAAGCGTCGTTCGGGCAGTTCGAGGACTTGGAAGCGTTTTGCCGCGAGCGATGTATTCCCTTCGACCGCCACAGCGACGCTCACTACGAGTTCGATTCGGAAAACGTCTACTTCCGGGCCGGCATGGAAAGCCCTGTCAGTACATATTCCAACAGCCTCAGCAACGACCTCGTGGACGCGGCAAAGGTCCGTCCCTTCGCCAAGGAACTGGCGCGGCTGGCGAAAGCCAAGCTGACTCACAACGACTTGCTGGCGGCGGTCGTCAAGGTGAGCGACGATCTGGCCGCAACCCTGCCGCCCGAGGTTGAGCCATTGCCGCCGCTTGAAATCGTGGAGTGAACCGTCCATGTCCGCACCCGCCATCACGCACCGCATCCTCGCAGCCAACGCCGCCCAGATATGGAAGTGGTTCCAAGAGCGCGGCGGCATCGCCGTCTGGAAGTCCGTCGATATGTCGAACCCAGGGCGGTCATGGACGACACCCATCAAGGACGCCGAAGGGAATCCAACCCCAAGGCAAGATTGGCGGATGGAACAGGCACCCTCGCTTACCATCACCGAGCCAGCAGAGGTCGTCGTCGACGTGCCCAAGGAGATCAAGCGGTTCCGCGTCGCCATCAAAGCCGGTTCGCAGGGCTTGTCGCTGAAATGCAGCGATGCCTCCTCCCGCCGCATCCGCCGCGAGTGCGCGAAGGCTGGCGAGGAGTCGTGGTACGAGTTTGATTTTTCGACCCAGGAAGCCGTTGTCTTCGTACCCGGCGAGAGCAAGCCGTTGCCGGAATACATCGCAGCCCTGAGCGGCACGTGCGCATGACTTGCGGGTTTTCGGTTCTTCAACTTGAACGACGAGCGATTACATGGCAAAGACTGTACTGACGATCGAGGTGGAGTACGACGAGAGAGCGACCGATCCCGACAGCCTTGCGTCGGCGGTAAACATCCTGTTCCAAACCGCTCTCTCCACGCCGGGCGTCCTGGAAGACCTTGACAGCCTGCGCTTCGGCGAGGTTGCGGCAACACCGGCGGACGACAAGACCTGCATGAGCAACCTTGTCCCCTCGGGCAATGCCGCGCCCATCCTCGACGACGCCAAGATCGACGAGGAGGCAATCCGCTTCCGCAACCACTACAGGTGTCCGAGGTGTGGCGAAGAGTGGACGGACGACTGGTCTTGCGCCTGCAACGACGAGTGCCCGAAGTGCGGCATGAAAGACATCATGCCAACTCACTCGGAGGATATTTGACGCCTGATTTACTTTGAGACTGTCGCGAAGATAAGGAAGAACCATGCAAGTACGCTTTTACGACATTCGCTGGGACTTGACGGCGGACGATTGCGAGGCACCCGCACGCCGGAAGAATGCGGTCTGCCCTCCGAGTGCGTTCTCGAAATGGAGGACGACATCGACCTGACGAATGATGGTGCCGATGTCCTAAGCCAGCACTACGGCTGGCTGGTCGATGGATGCTCTTACGAGATCATCAGACCCAAGGACGTAAGCAAAACCTTGCAAGCGGAGAGCGACATGCCCCACCACCATAAGTCCATCGTTGTCCCATTGGAAATCAGCTTCGCTACCGATCCTGCCGAGCTGGACGACCGCCAGGACGAAGCCGCGCCGACGAAAGAAAACCTCGTCGCCTGGTTGAAAGACTCCCTCGTCCTGCAAGTGGACACCGAAGGCTACGGACAGCCCGTGGGTGCGGTCTTCGCCGCCTCCGGCATCGACTGGAACGCCGCCACGCTGACCGAAGAGCAGGATACTTCCCACCAGTGAGCGGCCAGGATTCGGCGAAATCGGTTAGGCCGTATAGGAGCGGGGTAGAGAGGAACCACGACATGACCAGGAAACTCCTTGCCGCCGACCGCTTTACCGCAACCCCGCACTCAACCGCCGAGGAGAAGACGCGGTTCTGCAACGACTTCATCCGCTTCATCCTCAGCGGTTTTGACCGCAAACGGTTCACGAAGAAGTTCTACGAGAGGCTCTCCAACATCTTGGGACACATCGCGCATTTCAATGCCCGCGGCTTCTGGGAGACTTGGTTCTCCACTCCCGTGCAGCAGCGGCAGTTCGTCCAGCACATTCACGAATGCGTGCCGTTGGGCGACCCGCACTTCTGTTGGGTCGACGTGGAGCGAGAGCTGAAGTCGTGGATCGTGACGAACGCCGAAGCCGTCAATACCGTGCTGCCAGCCAACGAGCGGAAGTTCGCGGAGGCGGCAAAAGCTGAGTGCGACCGTCGCGCCGCCCTCGTCGCCAAGACCTGCCAGCAGTTTACGGTCGTCGCGAAAAGCAGCAACATCGGCTCGTTTGGGCACAGACAATATATTATGTGCGCGCAGGATGGCAGTGCGTGGAAAGTGCAGCGAATCCACCTTTATCCCTGGGCGATCGGGCAGGTCGTGAACGTGCCGCTCCTGAAAGGCGATCCCGACTGGTGCGGAATCCAGGGCGTCGAATGCCCCGAGCGAATAGCGGACTGCCCGCCGGACATCGTAGCGGAGGTGAACGCGCTGCTGCCACCGGAGTTGCCGCCCCTGGAGATCAAGGAGTAATGAAATTGGATTACATGCCCCCTGGACGAGTCCAGAAGATCGGCGACGAGCGGTTCCCGCGATTCATTATTCGCGACGCGCTCGGACAGTACTTTGCCGCGACCGATGGAGCAACAAGCCCGGCGATGCCGTCCTGTTCTACGGCGAACTCGACGCGATCGCCGAACGCAACCGGCACTGCCTGGGCGATGCCAGCGACACGTTCACCGTGACGGTCTCGATCGTGACGCACGCGGGACGCTGGGCGCCAATCGAGCTTGCCGCCTTCTTGACGCGGCACCGGCAGTTCTTCATTGGCGGCCCGGCCGGGAAAGAGGGTCTGTTGTTGGAGATTGTTCCTGACACTTTGGAGATGGTCGAGCCATGATCAACCTGCTGGGCATCTTCACGGGTGGTTGGAAGAAGAGCAGCACTGCTACTGCAAATGTTCCGGCCCCCGTCGCGCCTGCGCCTCCCACGATCGTCGTCCCTGCTGACCATGCGCCGACCGCGCTTGAGGAAAGGCAGCGGCTCCTTGCCCACCATGTCCGCCTTGTGGCGCGAGGCATGGCGAACGGTCTCTGCATTTATGGCAGCCGCGGCGGGCTGGGGAAGACGAGGGTCGTGCTCTCCACTTTGAAGGAAGAGGGCGTCGAGCCGGTGACTCTGACGGGGCATTGCACACCTTTGGCAATGTACATGTCGCTCTACGAGCATCCCGAATCGGTCGTGTTCTTGGACGATTGCGACGCCATGTTTCGTAACTTGCCGGCCCTCGGCATCCTCCGCAGCGCGCTCTGGGAAGGCCAGAAAGGGCACCGGCTGGTGAACTACAACAGCAGCCAGCTCAAGATCCCGTCGTCCTTCAATTTCAACGGGCGGATCATCTTCGCCGTGAACACATTGCCACGGCAGAACCACGCCTTCGGCGCGGTGTTGAGCCGAGTTGACCAGTTCGAGCTGGCGGCCAGCAACGAGGAAGTTCTTGTCATGCTGCGGCAACTGGCGGCGCAAGGGTTCGAGAGCCTGACGCCCGACGAATGCAATGAGGTCGTCGACTTCATCGGGGAGTTCTCGGCAACCAGGGAATTGTCGTTGCGGCTATTGGAACCGAGCCTGCGGAAGGTGCTGTATGCCCGGCAGGAGGGCGTAGACTGGCGGCAGCTCGTGGCCAGCCAACTCCACGAGATTGGTCGGACGGCCGCGCCGAAGCTGTCGGACTCGCGGGCTCACGATCAGGAATGCCTGCGGCAAGTCTTGCAGGATTATCCCGACAGCATTGCTGAGCAGGAGGCAGCATGGCGCTACTTGACCCACCGCTCCCGCGCCAGCTTCTTCCGGCTGAAGAAGACGCTGGCCAATGGCATCGAGCAGGTCTGCGCGGCGCAGGCTGGCATGGGAGTCGGCGGTTGATCTGTATGTTCACGCCAGGATACATCCGATGACCACGCACATGGCAAGATACTTCCAAAAGCGGCGGGGCGAGCTGCGACTGTCGCTGGCGCAGTTGGCCAGGATCGTCGGCTACGCCAACGTCTCCAAAGGATACCGCAAGATCGACGCCTTCGAGCGGACAGGAAGATGCCATCCCATCCTCTACTCCAAGCTGACGGCGGCATTGGAGATCGACCGGAGGACGCAGGATCGCCTTGCCTACGAGGATTACAAGGAATGGCTTGCCGTACCCGCCAACCCGCCGACGCCGTACCTGCTGAGGAGCCCGATCCGGGGCTGTCTCGGCGTGCCTGCCCACCTCAAGACCGTCGAAGAGATGGAAGAGTATGCCGCCGACCACGCAAGGCGACACGGTGCGCCTGTGACCCTCGTCGTCGACAACAGGATACGGTTGCGGTTCACGGCGGACGGATCGTTGGACCAGGTCACTGAAGCGACACCGCCGGAAAACCCGGCATGAACATCCAAGGAATGCCCGAACAGCTCTGGGTCGTGCTGAAGCCGTTTTCGGTCGTCGAACTGAGCGACATCTGCCTCCCCTGCACCTTCGGCGGGCTGATGGAGCGGGTTCGCGGCGGGCTGCACCAGGACGCGATTGCCGGCATCTACGCCGACGAGGACGAGGCGAAAAAGGCGGCGATGCAACTCCTAGGGAAATATCCTGTCCGTTGCCAGGATGCGCTGGTCGCAGAGATCGTCGTACACGTCATGGTGCAGCCAAAAGTCGACGGGCTGACGGCCGGACAACTGGGCGACGCGGCCGTGGAGGCAGTCAAGAACGCCATCCGCCTTGCCGAAAACCGAGGCCACCAGTACCGGCTGGCAGACCAGGCTGAGCTGGGAATGAGCGAGGTGGTGGAGATGAAGAGCTTGATCATCGTAAACGGTTGAGCTGTATAAGAACAGGGGAAGAAGGAGACCCGAATCATGTCCGCGAGAATCCGCAAAGACCTGAGCGATAAGTCCTGCAAGGTGATTCAGGTAGGACCCTGGTATCTGTCCGTCAATCGCAACACGAAGCAATGCCAGGTAACCAGTGGCGACATTTGGTTTCCGCTGTCGCGCTCCGAGGCGGCCCAACTCATCTTGAGAAAAGTCGGATAGGAAGCCAGACAGAAACGAACACGAAACATGAGCCTGCAAGACAAGCAATCCCAGTTGGACCAGTTCACCGGCACCGAGGCGTATACAAGGTGGTCTCCGCTATTCCGTTACATGGTCCTGACCGATGGCGCAAAGTTCGTCGCCGACAACGGCGGCGGAAACGGGGCGTACTGGATCATGGACGCGATCGCCTCGCACCAACCCAAGGCGTTGAAGCACGAGATGCTGCGGGACATCCAGTTCTGGACGCTGGAAGTTATCGAGAAGGATGGCAGGAAGAGCGCGGTGCTGACCTGCCGGGTCGACAGCGACGAGGAACCCGTCATCACCCAGAAGATCGAGTACACCGACTTCGACCTCCCCAAGATCGACCTCTGGGTGGAACCGTTGGACGAGAACATCTACGTGATCCTGCTCGCGAGTGAGCACTAGGCATATAACCAGCCACGAGGAGCAAGAGAATGAACCTTTCCATTCCTGAAGTCCGTCTCGGCGAACCGTGCGTTTGCAGTGGCGTCGTGGTCGTTCCGCTGTTCGCGGAGACGCCCCTTCTCCCCAATGATTACATCCTCGCCTCCGAGGCGTTGGCAAAGGGGACTGCAACCGTCCACGAGGTCTCCGAGGAAGGTGAAATCCCCTCCCTCGTCGTCGAAAATATGGGCGACAAGCCGGTGCTGTTCGTCGAGGGCGACGAGGTTCGCGGCGGTAAGCAGAACCGCATCTTCTGCCGTTCTGTTCTGGCGGCCAGCGGAGCCGCAACGCGAATCCCAGTCGTCTGCACCGAGCCGCGGCGTTGGAGTTACGGTGGCCCGCGACAGTTCACGCCGGGCTCCCGCTGCCCGCCGTCGATGCAGTACTTCCTCAAGACACGCCACGGCGGCCAGCAGCTGAACGTCTGGGCGGCGATCCGCCGACAGCACCTTCGTCTCGGCATCCGCTCGCAGTCGGGAGGCATGTCGGAAGCTTCGGCAAAGCTCCCGGCCGTAGTGGAGAAACTGCGGAGCCGCCTGCCCTACATGGAAGGTTCTACAGGCTTCGCAGTGGCAATCGCCGGCAAGATAGCCCTCATTGAGTGGTTCGACAAGCCGGTGACCTGCAAGGAAGTCTATGAGCGGTTCATCGACGGTCTCGTCTTCGATGCCCCAGGCCAAGAGAACATCGGTTGCCCGGCGGACGAGATCGCGAAAACGGTCAAGCTGTATATGAAGGAGGAAGTGAGGTGGCAACCTGCCAGACCGCGGGTTGGCCTCGGCGAGCCGTACTCAGCTCGCGGCCATAACGGCGTATTGGCAACCGCCCTGGTCGTCGACGGCAGGTTGCTCCACCTCAGCGTGTCCATTCCATTTTGAACCACCTCTTGTCGTGAGGCGAAACATGAGATTCACCGTGACTATCACCCGCACGAGCGTCGCCAGCAAGGACATCGAGATCGACGATGCGACCATCGTTACCAGCAAACAGGCCGTGCGGAAGGCTTTGGACGAGGCGGGCGATGAGGACTTTACGAGCTGCGTCGTGGAGTACCAGTTCGGCTGCGACGGTGTGAGCCCGGACGACGGCACATGGGACGACGCGGACCAGGACCCCGACGATTTCGACGACGACGGCGACCCGTCTGAGCAGATGATGCGGGCCGCCGAGGCCATGGCCAGCGGCACGGGCGAGGAACTCTTTCCCAACCGCACCGACGAACCCCTGCCTGGATCGTCGGACATTGCGGATGCGAAAGCGCACGAGATTGACGGTCACGATGACGAGAAATTCGCCATCTGCGACGCTTCCATCATGCCCGATGACCTGAATGCGGCTATCGACGCGGGTTGGCTGCCGTCGTACTTCATCGGCGACGAGGAGCAATCCGGCCCCGTTTGCCCGCGCTGTGACGAACAGTTCCTCGTGCGGGACGAGGGTGGCGAGAGTGTCCTGCATGTCGAGGGCGAGTTCGTGAGCGTGTGGGACGGCGGCACCGAGGTCGTCTCGCCCTGCACGGTGGACCCCCGGACGCGCGAAGTCCGCATCCGCTACAGCGAGGATCGTCTCGCATTGCAATCTCTCGACCGCGAGTACGTCAGGTTGAACGGCAAGGAGTACGCGACCTGCCACGAGGACGACTGGCGCGACTACATCGCCGAAGAGCAGTCACGCACGTTCTGGTGGCGGTGACCGAATCGGTTAGGCCGTATAAGGACATTGCATCCGAACGACATCAACGATAGGGAGCGAAACCGATGGGACTGACGGTTCACTGGTGCGTGAAGTACACGAAGAAAAGCCCGGCGTCGCCGCTACAGGCGTTGGAACAAGTCCGCCAGCGGGCCTTGGACCTGCCCTTCGACGGCGTGAGCGAGATGCTCCATATCAAGGGCAAGGCGTGCGAGGACAGCCGGGACGACAGCCTGCGTTGGCTGCTCATTCAGGCGGGCGCTCACGTAGACGACCCGTGCGAGAAAGGCGTCAGTTATCGTGTCCAAGCAAAGGAAGTCATGGGCTTTACGGTGGACGTCGCCCCAGGCAGTGAGCCGATGAATGTCCTTCTGTGCAAGTACCCCGCCGTCTTCATCAACCGCGAGGGGCGGCGGATACGGACAGGGCTGACCAGCTGGTCCGGGAGGGCGTTTTGTAAGACGCAGTATGCTTCCCGGCATGGGCTTGCCACCTTCCTACGGGCGCATATCAGCGTCATCACGTTGCTGGAGTTCGCCGCGACGGTGGACGGACTCTCGGTCCACATCGAAGACGAAGGCAAGTATGGCCCGAGCCGCTACTCCGACGACTGGCGGGAGGCTTATGCTGCGGGTCGTGAGCCGACCTATGTCGATCATCCTGCCCAGCACGACATCAAGGCTCTTGCCCAGGCGGTCGGCGAGTGGAACGAGATGATCGCCGCGTTCAGCGGGGCGTTGAAGGACACGTTCGGCGACGAGGTGCAATCCGCTATCGCCCGTTTCCCGGACTTCGAGCACCTGGAGGCTGCCGGCTGGAAAAACCTATCTAGTGAGCAGGTGGAAGCGTTCCTGAAAATGCTCAAGGCGATGCCGAAGCCAGCGGAAGTCGAGCCGACGTAGACTCCGACACGAACAAATCAACCAATAACCAGAAAGGAACAATCCTATGTGGCTATTTACCAAGAACGCTCATTTGAGCATCGGCAAGCACGCCAGCGACCCCGACTCCCTGGTCGTCCACGCCCAACTGCGGGAAGACATCGACTCGTTCGCCGCCGTGCTGAACGAGGTGGGCGACGGGCAGTACGAAGCCCAAGACTTGCCGGAAGGCGACTACCGCTATCACGTCGCCGCGAAACGGACGGCGATCGCTGCGGCGGTTGCCCGGATGGTAAGCAGGATCGACTACGCCCAGCTCGCGCACTCGTTCCGTGTCGACTTCGGCACCGCGAAGTCCGGTTGCATGGTGTGGATTGACCGCGGCGGCGTGCAAGTAGCCAAGGTGCGGGATTGAGCGGAAGTCACGACGGCCAAAAGAGAATGAACCCATGAAGTGCGCGTTTTGCGGAAAGGAAGCGAAGTCCGTCCAAGAAGCCATCGAGCTCGGGTGGTATCCCGACTACTGGGTCGGCGAAGCGAATTACCAGGGTCCGGTCTGCCCTGACTGCATCCAGGAGCATTTGAGTGCCGACGAAGACGGCTCATTCGTGTTGAAGCCCGGTCATCCCCGGCCGCCGAGCGCGATAAGGCAGGACTGCGTCGAGATCCCAAAGGGAAATACGATGTCCACTTTGGTCGTGAAGCCGAAGTTTTCGCTTGGTCAACTTTTCGCTACCCCTGCCGCCTTGAAGGCTTTGGAAGAATCCGGTCAGTCGCTAGAGTTCTTCCTTGATAAGCACGTCCAAGGAGACTGGGGCGAGGTTTGCGAAGGCGACAAGCAGCTCAACGACCAAGCAGTAGTCGATGGCGGTCGCATCCTATCGGCGTACAAGACTTTGAAGGGCGTCCGAATCTGGATCATCACCGAGGCGGCGGACGACGAAGGGAAGCGTTCCGCGACCACGGCAATTTTGCCGGAGGAGTACTGACCTGGCTTTCCGCTGGGAAGAGAAAGTCCGAGGCGACGCCGGGCGGCGGAACGGTGAACACCGCTAGGCTGTATAAGAAGGTCGTATACCGAACATTCTTTTCACAGTGAAAAGCCCGCCATGTCCAGCAAACCCTGCCGCAATTCTCGCTTCACTGGCCCGCCCAGGACTGAGACGCTGGATAGCGGCCGGACCATCACCTTGCAGGAATGGGAACTCCTGCCTGACTGGGGAAGGAACTCCCTTCACGCCCGCACTATCAACGGCTTCAACCCCGACATGCAGAGATCGCAGGACGAACTGCTGTGGAATCTGCCGTCGCCGGAGTTGCGGCGGCGGCTGACCGATCCCGACAACCCCCGGTGTCCGTTGTCCCATTTCGTCGGGAACCGGCGGGCCAAGGAGTGCCTTAGCCGCGCCGCCTTCTGCGCGTGGGGTCGCGAGAACCACTGCTGCGCCGACCAGTCCTTCGCTCTCTTCGGGCCGTCCAGCTCGGGGAAGACAACCCTGGCGCGGCTCTTCGCTGCGACGGTGGACTTGCCTTGCGTCGAGATTCAACCCAAGAGCGTCCGAGACTCCTATGAGCTCTTCAAGTCCATCGAGCTCAAGCTCGAACAGACGGTCGTGAACACCGTGGACGGGCCGCTCTGCTTGAAGATGGTCAAGCCCGACCCGCGTTACGACCGCGATCCGACCATGCGCGTGCCGCCTTGCGTTGTGTTTGTCGACGAGGTGCACGCTCTCTCCCGCAACTTGGTGCCTGAACTCCTCAAGGCGAGCGAGCCGAAGGACGGAATGTTGACCATCGAGAACGGCTGGTTCGCCGACTGCCGCAAGGTCTGCTGGGTCATCGCCACGACAGAGCGCGGGCGGCTATTTCCGGCGCTGGACAACCGCTTCCGCAAGATCAATTTGGAACTCTACGGCGCGAACGACATCGCCCAGATCATTCAGCTCGATCGCCCGCACTGGAACCTGCCACTGTGCCAGCTTGCGGCGTCCTACTGCGGGCGAGTTCCTCGCGAAGCCCTTGCCTTCGCCGCCGATTTGGAGATCGAGTGGCAGCAGCACGGGGGAAAGGACTGGGCGACGATCGCCGCACGGGTCGCCCGCAGCCACGGCATCGACAGTTATGGCTTGACCAAGCAACGGCTCAATGTCCTGGTGGCACTGGGTCAGATCGGGGCAATCTCCAAAGGTCGCATGGCTGACTCCGTGGGCTGCGGTATCGAAGAACTTGAGAAGTTCATCATGCCCGCCCTCTTGGCCGTGACTGCCGATGCCCCCGCGATGGCGGCGGTGACGAACAAGGGCTACGCAATCACCTGGCGCGGAGTCGAGGAACTGGATCGGCGAGGCATCCCGCACCGTGGCGCGGAGGTCGTAGTCGGCGGACATGAGGCTCTGGACTTCGGCGCGTGGGACACGGGGACCGAGGTAGAGGAGCCGCCGTTTGCCGCCGTCCCGCCGCCGCCGCGACGAAAGAAGCGTCGAAGAAAGAGCCTCGCGGACTACTTTTACGAACTCAGTGGCCGGTCCTCTTCGCGGACCCAAATGGCAATCATTCCGCCGGCCGTGCCAATGCTACCACCGCCGGTTGTTCCGGTGCCGCCGACATCCTTGCCGCCGACCGTAGTGCCGCCTCAGCCGCGAACCTTCGCCGACATCTGTCGGGATATTGCCCAGTTGGAGAGCAAGTGACCATGGCGCATGTCGACATGAAAGTGTCCTACCACCTGGAATTGACGGCCGAGGAGTTCCGCCTCGTCGGGCGGGCCTTGGCATGTATCCTGAAGCCCGGCGAGGAGACCAAGGCGGCAGCGGAGCTGAACGTCCGCTTGCAGGAGATGCGGCTGAAGCAGGCCGAGCTCACCTACGAGCGGTGCAAGGCGACGGCGGACAAGGCAGAGGAGGCAAAAGGATGAGGATTCTCGGCTGTCTCGTAAAGGTGGTGCTGTTCTTTGTGATGTATGCCCTTTTCTGCATCTTGCCTCCAGCGGCAGCCGCGATGCTCATGTTCCTCGCGCTCACCAATCACTTCTATAACCAGGAGAATCGCCGTGGACGACAATGACCGTCGGATACATCCCTCACCGTTCTTGAATTGGTACGCCAAGCAGGATACTTCCGTCCGTGGCATTTGGCTTTGCGACAAGGCAAGCGACCGAAAAGTCCTGGTCGAGCCGCCTGCAGAATGGGGTCGCCATTGGGCCTGGAACCTCACCGAGGACGGCAAGGGCATTTACACCAGGCGCGCCGACATTTCGGAAACCTGATTTGCGATTTCGCATTTCGGGGCGTTCACGAAATAGAAGGGCAGATCGGAGGCAGTTATGGCAGCTCAAGCGAAGCAAAACCCGCTCGATTGCGGATCGCAAACAGGAAAGGCGAAATCGCGGAAGGGGCAGATCGTCGCCCGCATTGCCCGCTTCGTCCGCAAGGAAGGACTGACCTACGAGGACTGGCGGTACGTCTCCCGCCATGTCCGGAGGCTCTGCGAGCTGTCTCCCGCCGCCAAGCCGAAGAAACTACCTCGCGTCCTGACCGCAGACCAGTTTAGGGCATTCTACAAAGCAGTGGACGCCGCCGAGGACGTTCAGCACGCCCTGATGCTTCGTCTCCTCTTTTACACCGGGGTTCGTGTCTCGGAACTATGCGCCATCGAAGTCACAGACGTGGACTTGGAGAATTGCAAGGTGTTCATCAACCAAGGCAAGGGCAGCAAGGACAGGTATGTCTTGTTCGGCAAGTCCTTCGCCACGGCATTGAAGACCCATATCGCCGCCCATCCCCAGAACCGCTGGCTCTTCCAAACCAGGAGGTGCAGTCGCTTCAGCACCAGGCGGGTTGAGCAAGTCGTAAAGCTGTATGCCGAGCAAGCCGGCGTCAATGCGACGCCCCACACCTTCCGCCATCAGGCGATCACCTGGTTGACCAAGCACTCGGGGCTGGCGGACGCCGAGCTTCAACTCATCACCGGACATGCCCGCCGCGAGACCTTGGCGATCTACCAGCATGTCTGTGTGGATGGAGCCATGTCGGACAAGTACCAGGCGGCTATGCGTGATGTGGAGCTGTAATGACGCGGTGGCCGGCGACGCCTATCTGATTGGCGCTGGTGCGATCGGTTAGGCTGTATGGGGCGGTAACGGGCGGAGTTCGATTCCCGGAAAGGCAAAAGCTCGAACGCTTTTCTCCTGGGATTGGTTCCCTCGAGGTCCCAATCCACCATGGACGCGGTTGCAGCTCTTCCTTGACTCGGCTTGGGACTCCTGCGCCATAGAATCTGGTCGAGTCGTCGGTGGGAGTCTACACGCTATGCGGTATAATTGCTCCAGTTGGCCCGCCGCGCCATCGGCCATTGCCACTGTTCCTTTACGTCGGCAATTGGCAGAACTCATCGCAACTTTCCAGGACAATCGCAATGCTGCTGAACGGGAACATTCGAATTGAGCCGCGGACCACGCGCCGCTGGGGCTATTCCGCCTTCGTGCTATCGTTTTTACTGGCTGCGTCAGTCGCGTTGCTGGCGCTTCGGCCAGCGCGAACTGCCTCCGCCGAAGGTCCGCCGCCCGCCGCGCCGAAAGCGCGGACGCAGCCCAATGCGAGCGGCACGGCCGACGACAAGCCCGATAGCGCCGACGTGAGCAAAGTTAAGGCCGCCGTTGCGGACGCGATCGCCAAGATTCGCAACATCGCCAAGGAGGAATCGGGTTCGTGCGAGCGGCTGCTTTCGCGGGCGGGACCGATCGCCTTCAGCACGTTCGATGAAAAAGAGTGGGGTGGAGTCGAGAAGGCACTACGTGCCGCGGGGTCGGCACCCGTGGCAGTGGTACGGGACGGCGAAGATGCCGAATACCGCTGCACGGTATTCCCGCGCGGTCTTGCTCAAGGGCGACATAGCCTTGGACCTCTATCTCCACATCGCCGTGTCGGGCGGGAGGTCGCAGCCGACGTACACCGTGCCGCCCGATTTCGCGGTCGTCGAGGCGTGGTTGAGCCTTGCTGCGCGGCCGCTCGCGGAGCAGGCGCGCATCCGCAAAGAGCAATGGTTCAATGAGAACGCAGTCCTACACGAGGCGTTTTCGGCATGGCCCTTGGCGGAATCGCAAGCGGGCTATCCGGTTCTCGACACGGTCGACATTGCTTACCGCAGAATCCGCGAGGCCGCCGTCGAAGAAGTGACGAGCGAGCCGCACGGTCTTCGTGTCCAGTTCACCCTCATCAAGAGCAAATCCGAGCGAGAGGAGGGCCGGCACTTGCAGTGTACGGCCGCGGTTGCCAAGAGTGGTGGAAAGACGCGCGGCCCGGTTGGAAATTGGATGCGCCGCGACTTTTCGCCGCCGGGAGCCGCGCGGACTCTCGCCGCGGATCTGCGCCGCCTGATCGAGGAAAAAGCGCCTTCTTACCAGCGCATTTTGTGCCGCGCGACGCACATCGTACAACGTGCCGCGCTCGACAAAGACTGGGCAAACGTATCGCAGGAATTGCGAAGCCAGAACTTGGGAACCGTCGAGGAGAGTTCCTGGCAGTACGGCCGGTCCTTTCAGTACCTCATCGCCAAAAACGCCGTTACTGCCGCCGGCGGGCAGCCGATGGCTTTACTCGTCAAGATTTCAACCCGTCGCCGCACGGCCGGCGACGCCCCCACGCGGGAGACGATCTTCGAGGCCTATGCCCTGCTGGCGGCCAACGTCGAGAGACCGTACGCCCGCGCAGTAGGCGACGCGCAGTTCGGCAAGGATTCCGCAATCCAGAAAGCGCTTCTCGAAAAAGTGATGGCAAAATACAAATGCGACAAAGTTGAAAACTGATATTGGAGAAAGGTCGCTGGGTCCGTTTGAATGTCGCGGTTGTCGAGACTGTGACATTCGCACGGAGGCCCAGCGATGGCTGATCATCTTACATCGGCAGAGCGGAAAATCCTATATGGCTTGCACAAGAAGGGAAAATCGAAGGCGGAGATCGCGGAGTTGATGGGACGCCACCGCAGCACGATTTATCGCGAGCTGCGCCGCAACACGGGCCAACGAGGCTATCGGCCGAAGCAGGCCCAGCGGTTGGCGGATCAACGTCGCGTGGCTTGCCGCCGTTCGCGAAAGATGGAGGACACACACCTACACCAATACGTGGAAGAAGGGCTGAAGAAATATTGGTCGCCGGATCAGATTGCCGGACGAAGTCGGCGGAAGTTCGCCCGGCAGCCGCGGCGGCGCCTGTCGCGACAAACCATTTACAACTGGATTGACGATCGCGAGCCGGCCTGGCGAGCTTGGCTGCGGCGTGGCGGCCGGCCGCCGGAAAAACGCGGCAAACTGGCCGATTGCGTCCGCATCGACGGGCGGCCCGATGTCATCAACCGCCGCCGCCGCTACGGCGACTGGGAAGCAGACACGATGGTCGGCAAGTCCCGCCACAGCGCACTGGTTACGGTGGTCGAGCGGAAAAGCGGTTTCGCCCGCATCGGGCGAGCCGACAACATGAAGGCCGACACGACACGGAAGGTGTTGACGAAGCGACTGAAGGACCTGCCCGCGGCGTTGCGTCGCAGCGTCACGTTTGACAACGGCAAGGAGTTTGCGGAACATCGACAGCTTGCTCGGAAATTGAACCTGGAGACGTATTTCGCGACGCCCTACCGGTCGTGGCAGCGCGGCACCAATGAAAACACCAACGGACTGCTGCGGCAGTTCTTTCCCAAACGCACAGACTTCTCGCGGATCAGTCACCAGGAGGTGGCCCGCGCGGAGACCTTACTCAACGAACGTCCGCGAAGACGCCTCGACTATCGAACCCCCGCCGAAGTCCTTTCCAAACGATTGTGTCGCAATTGAACCTTGACATCACTAAAAAGAAACTCGATCGGCGGCCAAAAAATCACCCTACTTGCATCGAGTGGAGATCGGATACGATCTCATCCGCGACCGCTGGCGCACTCATCAACTCGTGGGGATACCACGTAAACCTGCATCTCGGCGAAAGTCAAGGCGATCAGTCAGCCGGCGCGAGTTTGTTTTTCACCATCCCCAGCGGGCTCGATCTGCCCGTGGCTGCCGGCGGCATGCTGCTCGACAAGCATTTCGTGCCGCGGGACACGCTCGAAGAACCGTTTTGCTGGGACTCTAGCTCTTCATCTTCGGCCGGGTCCACGCCGCGGAAGAGCTTCTTCATGACGAAGGCAGGCGCACCGCGCTGGCCCGAAACCGAGGAAGGACCGGAACCCGTCGTCGCCTACGGCCCGGGGGATCTCAAGTCGCTGCCGCCCAATACCTCCGCGATCCGGGTCGAGAGCCGCGAAATCTATGATGGTGATCTCGCGGTCCTGGGCCGCTTCACCGGCTTGCAGGTCCTCGATCTCGGCGAGGCGGAAGGCATTACCGACAGCGGCCTGCGACAACTCGGCACGTTTAAGCAACTGAAGCGCCTGACGCTCGCCGGCGATCGGCTGAGCGGCTTGGGATTCCGGCATCTGCTCGGCTTGCCGAAGCTGACCGATTTGAAGCTCTACTCGGCGGGAAACTTGACCGACAAAGGTATCGCCGCTATCGCGGATATTCCGCACTTGAACGGCCTCACGCTTTGGTGGGCGAAATCGCTTACCGACGACCAGCTTGCGGTGCTCGCGCGGCAGACAGCTTTGGAAAGACTAAAACTTTGGGGCGCCAAGCGAGTCACCGACGAGGGCCTCCGGCACGTTGCATCACTCGCCCACCTCAAGAGTTTCAGCCTGAGCGCCGGGCGAGTCACGCCGAAAGGAGTCGCTTGTCTCGTAAGCCTAAAGAATCTCGAAGAAATCTCGCTGGGCTATATGCCGCTTAAAGACGACGCGCTGCTTCCCTTGTCCCGCCTTGATTCACTCGAGTACGTTGATTTGCACGGCATAGAACTTACCGACAATGGCATACAGGTCTTCCGCAATCTACCGCGGCTCAAGCGCCTCTACCTGGATGCGTGCGGCAATGTGACGAGCGAAGGCTTAAGCAAACTCAAGGTGAATCTCAGGGGCAACTTCGAGGTCGATTGAATGTCGCTCAATATCGTGAAATGGTGCTTACGGGGCTGGCTGCGCCGGCGGGTGGCTACGGGACTAGCACAGACCGTGGCTCCGCCGACACGCGCCCGTGATTCTTAGAACGTCGCCCAGAACGTGTCGTCGTCGACGTAGGCCAACTCGCCGGGCATGTCGCAATCCGAATGGGCCTCCGCGCCTCGGCAGTCATAATACGCCGACATATCGTGGACTGCGACCGCAACGACAACCGAAAGTCATATCGCGGCAATCCAAAATATATGCATGGTGTGTCAAAGTATGTTGGTTTCCTGACGCTCGACCCCTTCGCTCAGCGTACGCTTGGTTTTCCCGCAGGACAGATGGGTCAAGCTCTTCTGGCTGGGATATTTCCTGTGGACGGCTACGCGACTGGAGGTGAGCCCGGCTTCGGTTGGTCTGAAGATCGCCAAGTCGGTGAACCTGTATAAGCACATTGCATCGCCCAACGAAATCCTCTTACCCCAAGGAACTTGACCATGACCAGATTGTTCGCCTGCCCTCAAGGCTTCATGCTTGCCAATGACCCCGACGATGCCCGCGAGGTTTGTGTAGCCGCCGGACGTATCCAGTGCGTCGTCGACCTGCCCGATGACCACGTCCAGGACATCACCGATCAGGCGATGCACCACCCCTTCGCCCCATCCCTCACGCCCCTCATCGGCTCCGACAAGCGCGGTCTCGTCTACCCCGATCCGCACGGCTGGACGTTCATCCCGCTGTCCACCGAGTGCCCGTGGCTCCACAAGGACGCCACCGAACTTGTCGAGTGCCCTCGCTGCCACGCCCCGGCAGGCTTCCCCTGTGAGGCGTCCGAGGAGCACCCCATCTATGAAGGCACGGCGCACCGTGTTCGCGTTCGCGTCCTCATCCACGAGAACCCCGACGCGCTGAAGCATCCGCTCACCAAGGACTAGGCATGGCGGGAGAGAGAGGACGGGCATGACTTCGCCTGTCCTCTCTTGACTACATGCGGCGGGTCAGCCGTGAAAGGACAGCGAGGGTGAGAAGCGCCTCGACGGCCGCCCAGTGGATCGCCACATACAAGTCCGCTCCCGAACAAGTCGTCGAGCTCGGTTAGGCTGTATAAGACCGGGTGCAGAAAGGAACTGAACCATGACGACGATTAACGCCTCCTCCTTGGTGAAGGGCGGTAAGATGACCAAGCATCCCGCGCGCTTCCTGTTCAAGGCTTACCTGCGTGGACGCAAGCCCTCGCTCATACTTGCCTTCGAGTTTCTGTCCAAAGGCGAAGGGTTGTTCGTCACCCTCCAAGCAGAATTAAGGACCCGGTCATGTCTTACGCCGCAAACAGCATCCCACCCATCGCGACCCGTGCTATTCCCCACGCCTTCGACACCGAAGAGGTTGCGGAGCGCGAAGCGCGACATTGCAATCGCTCAGCATGAGGACTGCCTGACCAACGGCGTGGTCGTCGTCGAACACAACGGCTTCTTATACGTCGTCTACGGGAAAGAAGTCTATCATGGCTTCGATGACTACGAAGGCGGCGATCTATAGTCAAGGAACTGTCTCGGACGAGCGCGACCCCATCCGCTTCCGAGGCGATGCCCCCGGACCAATCCTGGCGTGATCTGGGAGGGACATTTCGACGATCTAGCCCAGCATGACCTTTACCTCGTCCCGCCCGCCGATCGCCCCAAATCATCGCTAATGCGTTCGCAGGTGTTCCGCCCGCCTTCCAACGGCACGACGGTCACCGTGGTACGGTTGGGGGCTGTCTTGGACGCCTCGCCATCCGCTTTGGATCGCCTCATTGACGCTTCAAGGCAATCTCGCGCACGGCCGGGGAGGATTCTCGCGGGGCGATGGGGAGGCGGTCTTGAGCGGAAGTGGTGCGCGAAGAAGAGGGCGGCTCGTGGACGCGCACCACTTCCACGGTACGGGCGGGATGATCCGGTCGAGGCATTCCCGCGACGGCCAACCCACCAGCAGATAATCTTCGAGCACGACGCGATCGGTCAAGCTGTAAGGGGCTGGCTATAGTGCCGCATCGCATCTTGCAAAACCGAAACTGCTAGATTATTGAGCGATCCTCCTGAAGCCGGTTCCATCCAGGGGGCGTTCTGAGGTGGTCATAGTCGCGGCTTCTTCGTCGGCGGAACTCGGGACTCCTTTTCTTCTCACGGCCGCGGCGGCGATGTTGGGTCAGTTGTTGAAAAATGCCGTAGCTATGGCATTGCGCATGGTTTGTTTATATACTTCACGGAAAGTTCGCATTGATAATAATCGAAAAAAGGATGCGTGATATGATGGCCAATTTGTTTCGCGGGACGGGCGGTTTACGGAGAGGCGGCCTAACGAGAGAGATTGCGGTCGCTTCGTTTTTCGTTTCTGTTAATATTGCCTGCCAATTTGCGCGGCGGTGAGGATGCGTTTAAGAACTGGGATGTAAACCAACTCTTGAATGCAGCGATAAAGGAGAACTTTTCAATTGGTAGCATCAAGATTACGGGCATATCCAATCAACAAATCGGTATTGGTAAAGAGGCGCCTGGCAGTACAGGTACAACGCAGTTTGAATATGCTTTTGATCAACGCCAGCGGAAATGGCGATGCGCGAGCGATTATCCCTTGAGTGCGCCAGATGGCTCTGCCCCGCAAGGCATCGACCCGAAAAAACGGAGTCTTTACGTCGAACGCATTTCTTACGAAGACGGATATATTGAAGCTACACGGAGAGTCAGGGATGGTGGTAAGGTGTCGATACATGGGTGGTTGAAAGTTGACGATGAAGGGCCGGGTAAAGGGCTTGTAACGGAAGATTACGATGTCGCCGTTCCGCTTGGTTATCTTCCTGAAATTGGTGCTATATCAAAGGTTATTCGATCCCTATCATTTCAAGTACATAGCGATAACATTGATGGCATTCCGGTAAAGGTACTTATTGGGAAATCGCCAAAACTAGAGTTGTCGCTTTGGCTTGATCCGAATTGCAGGCTCGCTCTGCGGAAACTCGTGGTTAAACGCCCAAATATACCTATTAATGGCGTTCAGTTCGCGGAATACTTGTATAAGGTTGAAAAACTGGAAGAGAAGGGAGGCCATTTTTTCCCCCTGAAGTTTCATATCGAAACGATGACTCCTGGTGGAGTTCCATCGCCCTATCTTCCGGCCAAAGTACCGGGGCTGAACCCAATCACGCCGGAACATATAGAGAGCAGGAGGACGGTCGCCGACGTCGAAGTAAAGAAAGTGGAGGTCTCGCCGCATTGGGAAGCTAAGGACTTTTCGATTCAGATGAGCATCCCGAACGGCACGCGTGTCCTGATGGTTGACGCACAGCGTTTAACGTACGTTTGGGTTGACGGCACCGTCGTTCCTGGATCAAGCGCGGATGCCGATCGGAAAAACGGCCAGAATCATTAATGCTGAAAGCTTTTCCCGTCCTGTGCCTTTTCCTGTGACCCCTTTTTCCCGACTTCCAGCCCGAACTCCCTTGCGATTCTCTTGACGAACGGGCGGTACTTCGCGGGAACACGCCCCCACCACTCCTCAAGGTACTCCGAGAAGCAGCCGCGTGACATGTCGAAGTCCAGCCAGTCGGTCGCCTTCCAGCACGCCGGCTCCGCCACAAACAACGGCATTAAAGCCGCCGCCACGATGGCGATTCGTTCCCGATGACAAGGATCTCGTTGGAGTTCCGCTTCGTTCGCATTGAACCAATCAGCCAATGTGATTCCGTGAAGCAACTGGGCAGCCAGGACTCGTTCGTCGGCGCAGTGGCGAATCGCGGCGCGCAGGACCGCCAAGCGGGACGAGGCGGTCGTACTTTCCAGGTTTCCGACATCCGCCGCATGGCGAGGATCGTGGCTATCTCGGCAATGACCTCCGCAAACCACTTGTGCCGTCCCCACGGCTCGAGCTCCTCAGCGTCCGAGACCGCAGTTGTCGCCCCGAGTGCCGTCCGCACCTCGTTCTCTGTCCACTGCGCCAAAACCTCTTCGTCGTATGCGTTCATGAAGTATGTACGCCTCTGCGGAGGGTTTCGCGGCCCTGGAGGCGCCCCTTGACGTTGCTCCAATACCGGGCCATGATCGCAAAAATTCACAGGAGGATGAAATGGTCGCGAGTGCTGAACGCCCGTTGAAAATGATGGCTGTCCACGACAGGTTCAAGGAAGGCTTCTTCGTCGCCTTGGTTCCCGCTGAACTCAGCTCGGTACAGGTTGAGGCTGCGTTCGATGAACTCGGGATCGACGGCGACGCGATGCTGGAACTCGGTGGTTGGCGCACCAGCAAGGAAAACGTGGCCGTCGCTTTCGTGCCGTTCCCGCCGACAAGATGACCATGCCTACGTTGCAGCTCATGTCCATCTATCGCCAACGCAAGCGGATGCACGGAGCTGACCTCCGCCGCGCGCACCGCGACCTGGAGCAACTCCGAACTGACCTTCCCATACGGTTCGGCACGAAGCTCGCCGACGCCATCCGCACGGAGGCGTACTTCCGGGACTGCGGACTTTGCGCCGGGCGAGCCGAACTTTCGGATGAAGCAGAAGAGGCGGTCGTCAAGCTCTTGAGGTTCAAGCGACGCATCCGTGCGGTGTGCCGGCGGATCCACACGCCGGACTGTTCGTTTTGGGAAGGCCCTCACGGCGTTTCGGTTTGGGAGACACTGGGAACGTCGTGGGGTGACGTGTGGCGGCTTGTGAACGACGGACGGCTGCCGATCGAAGCCGTCTTGGTGTTGTTGCGGCTCGTCCGCAAGACGGAGCAGGTCATGCCCACTGAGGCGATGTTGGGGAAGTGGGCGATCAATGTCAGCGTGGAATCCTGGTGGCGACTGCTGCGGAGAAGGCGTGAAAGGCTGCTGTGCCTGCTGGGGACTGCGGCAGAGCGGGAGGAGGAGGTGAACTGGAGTATCCTTTGATGTGGTGCGGAAGAAATACAAGTAGAAGCACTATTGATCGATCGCTCATTATCCAATTATTGCCTTCGTAATCGGGCAATCTTATTTAGCCGGTCAACGGCGATCTAGTGGAGCGCGACAGGCGCAGCCCTTGCAGGGACACGGTGTCTGATACGGCTATAATGGCAGCTACCCGAACATTGTCACAAGTCTGACCAGGTTGCTGGAGCAAATTGACACGGACGGTCTGGCTGCGGGGGACAGTGTGCGGAAAGGGCTTGCGGCGACGGATGACGGTCACAGTGAAGAAGGGAGGAACGGCCCGTGCGCTAAACTACAGCTCGCAGCAAAAAAGTCGCGAAACAATCCGCAGGCGGAGCGTCTAATAAGGAAGAAAGGCCCGAGAAGTTCGATATGAGTGAGACAATCACCCAAGAGCTGGCCGGGCAAGTGCCACGGATGTATCGCGTGGCGTTGCGGATCGTCGGAAACGTGGACGCTGCCCAGGAGGTCGCCCATGATGCTTGCATCAAGGCCTTGCGGAGTGCCGAAAAGTTCGATGGCCGGGCGGCCGTGGCCACCTGGCTCCATCGCATTACGATCAATTGCGCCCACGATCATTTGCGCAAGAGCCGTCGGTCCGACGACTGCCGAGCCGATTGGGACAGCCAGACGGTGGGCATGTTGGCCATGCTCGAAGCCGGCCCTGCCCAGCGCGCGAGCAAAATGAATTGTATCGGCTCGCCCTCAGCCTCGTCGCCAAGTTGCCGGAGGACTGCCGCTCGGCGTTCATGCTGACGCAACTCGACGGATATACCTACGACGAGGCCGCGGCCATCGAAAGCCTTTCTCGCGGCACGGTCGCCTCCCGCGTGTATCGTGCCCGACAAATCCTAATGGAACAGATGAACGATCATCTTGCCGGAGAAGTGCCATGAGTCTCTCGGAAGAAAGAAGAATCCTCTTGTCGCAGTTGGTCGACGGTGAATTGCCCGTGGACCAGGCGAACCAAGTTCTTGGTGACGTGTTTGACGAGTTGTCCCACATGCTGGGCAGCGCCGAAGCGGGCGCAGAATTGAACGCCATGCTCCAGTTGCAGCGGGCACTGAAGCCGTGGCGGCGACAGGAGCCGCCAAAGATGATTATGGCATTGCCGACTGTGCGTCCAGCCGGCAAGGCGTCTCGATTTAGATGGCATGCGCTGAGTCTGGCGTCAGCCGCCGTGCTGGGCGGAATCTTGATGACGGGCGGATTTCTGCTGGGCAGTCGGCACGCTGTCGAGCGGCCGGTCGCAGAAACGATCCGGCAGCCGGTAGTCATCGTCACTCCTGAACGACAACGCGAGATTGCGCAGGAATTCAGCTTGCACGAATCGGTGGCCGGTCCGCTAAACTGGTATGCAGCCGATGATTCAACCATCCTCGTGTCCCCGGCCCAAAAGGCGGAAACAGTACGACAACCGATAGCGGTCGTCCTGCGACTGGCGCAGAACGAGTCTTGTCCATGCGACGAGGCTGTCCCGGCGAAAACCTACGTTATCGTATGCCGCAACAACGACGCGGCAGCCATTGAACTGCCGCCATCGGCAATGACGGCCAATCTTCGGTTGCGGCTGCTTCCAACGGAATCCGACGGCCAGGTGAAATTGCAATACGTCTTGGTTGCAAACGGTCCAGGGCGCGGGCTGGAAGATGCCGCACTGGTTGGCCATCGACAGGTGGGCCTCGGCGAGACCTCCCTTGGGCAACTGGCCCTCAAGGATTGCTTGGTAAACGTCGACGCGAGTGCCTGGGTGATTCGGGACCAACCTAAACTATAGCCTTAACGGATGGGTTCCATGAAAACCTGCCTTTGCTTTCTCGTAGTTTGGTTCGTCGCGGCGTCCTCGACATTGCGGGCCGAGGAGTTGCCGATTACATTCGCCCGAAGCGGCCAGAAGATGACGTTATCGGTACGCAGCGACGACGGCAAGCGAGGCAGTTCCGTAGCTCTCCGAGCCTTTGGACAACGTTGGGGCGAAACGCTGACGGCGAAAGATGGTGTGGTCGAGTTTACCGCGCCGAAAGTCCGCGTGCCTGTTGTCTTCCGACTGGCCTCGGATAATGATGGCAAACTCATCGTTGGTGAATTGGTCGTTTATCCAGACCAGATTGCCCGCTGGGACAAGGAAACTCAAGTGGCGGCGGCGGGAACTCCCGATTGGTTCAATACCTGGTCCGAAGCCGTGGGCTTGCCTGTTCGGAAACTGAAGGAACTAAAGCCGAGCGATGATGGCAATTGGCGGAAGTTGGAACGGCCTGCGTTGCTGATTGTCGGCGGCAAGGCCGCCCAAAACGGCTTGACCGACATTTTCCGGCTGGCCGCCAGTTACCAGACCAATGTGTTGTTGTTGGAGACCGACTGGTTCAGCAGGAATGAGACTGGAGGTCGTGGTACCGCCATTTCACCAATTCAGATGACCGGTGCGCTGGCCGATTTGCAGGGCCAGAGCTGGTCGATGCCTCCCATTTTCTGCCAGCCTCATCTTCGCATTGTAAACCGGCAGGCGTGGATCGCCGGCGCGGAATACCCCTTGGTTGAAGAAATCCGAGGTTCGCAAAGGGGAACCGAGTCGTTGCGGACGGTATGTAGTTATTTGCCGTGGCAGCAGCAACTTGGACGCAGCGAAATGGCGGACGAATTATTCCTCCGACTGCTAACCGAGACGGCGAAGGGCGCGAAGGGCCGCGCTCGGCTGGATGGGCGGTGGCGTTTGCTCTGTCCGGCTACCACGGATATCAAGGCTAGTGAGCGGCCGGTGCTGGCGGCGGCGATGACATCCGCGAAGGCAGAGGTTGGCAGTGAAGCCGAGTCACAAGAGATTCGGGCCTACGTGCTCGATCTACGCGGCAAGGCATCACCGCCCTCAGATCTTTTTGAAGGAGCTGGGGCCATAAAAACGATTGAGGCTCGAATCGGCGCGCAATCGCCGCTCTTGATTCTAGGTGACAACCCTGTCCTCGATAGTTGGAAGTGGCTCAAGTTGGATCGCGCGACCGGTAGATCGCTACGTTCCGACATCCTCTGGTGGCGCGACAGCTCCCTGCCGCCTTCCATTGAATCTCAATTGCGCTTGATGCATTTCTTTACCGAGCGGAGTATTTCTTTAGGGGAGAATCCCCAGGAGACGAGCAATGAAGATCGTAAGAATGAACCGTAGCCTGCATCGCTTGACACTGCTTCTCGCGATGGCGAGCATTGGACTGCTTTCGTCCGCGGCCTTTGCCGATCCGCCAGCGAAACCTAAGAGTCCATCAACAAGGCCGCAGGCCGAGGTGCCGAAAAGCTCCGTGCGATTCGCATCGCGATTCTCGACGTGGACGTCCTCCAGGGCGTCGGCGTGGAAGGCCCGGCGGTGACAGACCAGCTCAATACCCTTTTGTCGGCGATGCCGCAGGTGAACCTGGTCAACCGCGACCAGATCAAAAAAGTGGCCGACGAACACCAGATTGCCCTGAGCGGCCTAGTGGAGACCGACGCGGCTGTCAAGGTCGGGAAATTCTTGTCCGCGCAGTACATCGTCGCCGGCCGTGCAAGCAAGATCGGCCAGACGTTCTACCTGGTGCTAAAGATCGTGAATGTCGAGACCACGGAGCAAACGACGGTATCTTCTAAGTCGAGCGCCGAAAGCGGGTTCCAGTCCGTCTTGGATCGGCTGGGCGAGCCGCTCGAGGCCGCGGTACGGAAGCTCCAGCGTCCCACGATCGAACCGTCCGATACCGTCCTGGCCGAATTGCACAAGCTGGCCCAGCCGCTGGCGGGCAAGGTGCTTTTGGTCTCCGTCGAAGAGACTCACGTCGGCCAACCGCTGCGCGATCCGGCCGCCCAGATGGCTATCATGCAACGGCTCCGCAGCTTAGGGCTAACGGTGATCGTGCCAAAAGACCCCGTGGCCGGTTGGAAGGAAGCACTTTTGCAGACCGGCAAGTACGGCGACAAGAAAGTCGACTTTCTGCTGGAAGGCGAGGGCACGAGCGCCTTTGCCGCCCAGATTCATGGCCTCATGAGTTGCCGCGCCCGCGTGGAACTGCGTCTCATCCGCGTGCCGGGCCGGAGCATCGACGTCAGCGATCGCGGCGTGGCAGCGGGCGTCGACCTGGTCGAATCGCTGGCGGCCAAGACCGCCCTGGAGGAATCAGGCAAGCAGGCCGCCGACGCCCTGATTCGTCGCGTTGGCAAAGAATCGAAGCAGAAGTGAGAACTAAGAATGAAATGCGTGACGCTTGCCGTAGTTGTCTTGCTGCCCGCCGGTCTGGCGACGGCCATCTTGTGTCTCGGCGCGACTCCGATGGCCGACGCGGCACAGGGTGACGCCTCCCCCGTTGCGAAAGCGCCTCCGTCAACTATCTCTCCGATCGAGCGATTGCTCCGGCTCGCGGTAACGGTTACTGCGGAGAAGCCGGACGGCGACGGCCAAGAGAACGTGGAAGACCTGCTGATGATCGAGCTTGGCAACCAACGGTTCCTAACGCTGGTGGATCGGCAGAACATTCAGGCGGCTCTCAAGGAACATGCCATCGCGTTGAGCAACCTGAAGGACACCACCGACGCCGTGGCTCTGGGAAAATTCGCCGGAGCCGATTATCTTCTGCACGTGCTCCTGGAAGGCAAAAAGTTCTCGATCCGGCTGGTCGAGGTTGCCACGGGAAAGGTGAAGCTCGAGCAGCAGTTCGCAGTGACCGGAGATTTACCGTTAGCAGCGGCGTCGGTTCGCGAGAAGGTTTTGGCCGCAGTCCGGCCCGAATCGCAGGCATCCAATCGACTTACCGTCGGCGTTGCTGCGATTCTCAACCGCAGCGGCACCGACCGGAGCGATGCGCTGTGCGTCAAACTGCAAAAGGCGCTGCGGAAGCGATTGCAGGAGCGGCCTTGGGCCGTGGTCCTGGAGAGGCAGTATCCGACGAGCTTATTGGAGGAGGTCGACCTGGCCCGGCTGGGACTGGTCCGCCTGCCGGCTGTCGAACGGCTTCCCCCGGCGGATATGGTGATTCTCGGCACATTGCAAGACGTTGGTCGCGAGTACGAATCGGGCAAGCTTTGGAACGTAAAGCTCGATCTGTCGCTGGGCCTGCGAGGCCAAAGCGACCACGCCGGCCAGGAATTCCGCTGCGACGCCGTCGAATCGGCGGCGGACGAGATCATGCGAAAGATCGAGACACTCCGCCGCCGGCCGCTCCCCGGGTCCTCCATTGGCGAAAAGGAACTATGGCGCCGCCAAGCGCTTTATCTTATGCCGATTCAGTTCGAAACCTGGCTGTCGCGGGATTTCAAAAAATGGCAAAACAGGGTTCTCATTCCCAGCTTCGAAGGGTCCAGCCCGTTGAACCAGGCTGAAGTGGTTCGCTGCTGGGAAAACGTGTTGTTGCTGGACGACCGCGACGCGGATGCTATGAACCATCTAGGCGCCTACTTGATCAGCGTGAATCGAGGGCCAACCGCATGGACGCCGGCTGAGAAACAAGCGGCGGCAGAACGGTGCATCGCCGGATCACGCCTCGTGGAGCGCGCATTGGGGATTCAGCCCAACCGGGAGCGTGCGGCATCCTATGTCTTCTGCCTGCGACCGATGTTGGACATGGCGCCGTCCCGTGCCGCGGAAATGGGGCAATACATTATTAACCATCCCGCGCTGTTCAAGGAGTCGCCGGACGAGCCGTGGGTCAAGGTCGCCCAAACCATGCCGGTCGAGGCGGCCGACGACGGATACCGAGCGAAGCTGGAGCTTGCCCTTTCCCGCACCTCGGTCGATCCCGACGCGGTGCTCATCCTCTGTCCGCCCGGCCTCACCCGCAACCGCCCGGCGAAGCCGTATCGCGAGTTGCTGGAAAGATACATCGGTTCCGGCGATCCGGTGGTCCAATTCGTCGTTCACCGGGCTTTGGGCGAATTGTTGTGTTGGCACGAGAGGGACCGCGCCGGGCTGCAACATTTCGACAAGGCCATTGCGGCAATGGAGGCCGCCTGGGCCCGCTGCAAGGACGGGCATCGCGATAGCTTGACCGGCATCTACCAAATGAAGATCGAGGCATGCCGGTTTCTGGGCGACGACGAGGAAGCCGGGCGGACCGCGCTAGCCGGGGCGAAGCACTTCCAAGCCGTCCGGCGATTCGACCGATCCGTCGCCCGGCTGTACGACTACTGCGTGACGAAAGTCCTTAGCCCCGGCCAAGAGAAGCTGTCGCTGGCCATCTGCGATGCGTACATGGCGTCGCTCAAATCGGGGCAACGATGCTACGACGAGTGGTTCCACCTCTCGGCGAAGCGCGAAGAGCTGCTGGCGAGACTGGCCGGAAAACCTGTTCCCGGCATCGCCAGCCTGAGGTTCATCAAGGGCACGAAATGGGTCGGGCTGACACAGACGCGGATGGCCGCCACGAAACGGAAGCTATGGTTTACGTCGAGTGAATGCATCGGCGGCCTGGAACTGGCCATGGTTTACGAGTACGGCCGAGATGAGGCATCTTTCCTGCGAGAGCCAGGCAGGGTTGGATGCGTGGCCGCGTCGAACGACTTTGTGTACTTCGGCGGATTGCAGGGGCTTTGCAAGGTTGCCGCCGATGGCACGCTGGTCAAAAAGTACAACCGCGACAAGGCATCCTTTCCCGGCTACGTGGTCAAGAACGTGTGCGAAGGGGGCGGCAGGATCTATTTTGCCTTCCTCGGATCGTCGCAAGGTGGGATTGCCGTACTGGACCCCGTTACGGACAAGATTTCCGTGTTGGCTCCGTCCAGCCATGAGGCAACGGGGGATACCGAGCCCGTGCAACACATCACCCGTATCGAATGGGACGCTGTCAGTCCTTGCCTTTACGCCCGCAACTGTTTTATTTGGGACAATGAACTGCCGTTGTTGTATCGGCTTTACGCCTGGTCGACTCGGGACAATGCCTGGCGGCGGCGCCCAACCAAGGACGCCCCGCGGTTTGTCCTTTCCAGCTTGGATGAGACGCTCGTCGTGCGGATTACCGGCGATCAGACGGAGTTCCATTTTGCCAAGGCCGGCCAAACGGTGAAGGCCCGCGTGCCCGTCCCCGCGATGATCGGAGAGCCGGCTTGGGACCAGCAGCGGATCTGGGTGCCGACCTCAAGCGGCTTGTACGAGGTCGATCGCGCCACCGGCCGCCTAACCTGGCTGGCTTATGAAGACGGCAACTGGTTCCTTTCGCTGCTGAAGGCCGGCAACGTGCTCTATGTCGCCACGAGCCGCGGCCTCTACTACTACGACATCTCGCCCTGCGAAGGGAACTGACGATTAAACCGCGCAAAGGAGGATCGCCGTGAAGTATGCTGCCTTTCTGGCCGGCCTCGTTACGCTTTGCAGCGGCCAGCTCGCCCGGGCTGACGACCATTCCTCCGACACAGTGAAGTCTGTCGCCGTGCTGGATTTCGTCAATCGAAATCCGGCGGACGGCCGCGACTGGCTGGGCAAGGGCCTGGCCGACATGGTGACTACCGACCTTTCCGCCTCGCATCGGCTGACGGTGGTGGACCGCGAAAGAGTCCAGGACCTAGCACGCGAAATGGATCTGACCGCCGCAGGACTGGTCAATCCAACAACGGCGTCGCGCGTCGGCCACGTTGCCAAGGTCCGCCGCGTGCTCTTTGGCACGTTCTCGTGCCGCGGGCAAGCAATTGCCATTGAAGCCCAGATGATCGACGTGACCACGCAGAAGAGTATGCGGATCGACCAAGTGGAGGGCCCGCTGAGCAGCCTGTTCGACTTGGAGCAACGCCTGGTCCGCTCGATTCTGGCGAAGCTGGATGTTCCCATGACGGAGGAGGAATTGCGGATGGTCAAGCTGTTGAAGACCCAGTCGCTGCCGGCGTTCGAGCATTATGCGCGGTGCTTGGGCTTCGTCGATGAAGGCCGGTGTTTCGACGGATTGCGTGAAGCACGGCTTGCCCGGCGGGCCGATCCGGCTTACTTCGCCTCGGCCATGCGTCTGGCGCAGCTCTACTACGACGTTGGCGAGCCCGAACACGCCATGATCGAATACCGTCGTTTTGTCGAAGAGGATCGTCGCGACAAGTTGCCCGTCGAGGTCTATTTCATGATGGGCAAGATCCTGCAGCAGGCGTTTGCCGACCGGGTGGGGGCTATCGACGTTGTCCAACGGCTCGTCGGACGCGATCCGCAACTCGAGCAGCCGTTTCGCATCACCGATCCTTCGCCTCCGTTCCGCAGCTTCAACGAACTCGGCGGCATGTCGCGCGTCAACGCGCTGTTCGACGAACACAAGTCGGCGATGCAAGCCCTGGAGCGGATAGCGCGTTGGCAATTGGAGGCGGGAGAGGAACTCGATGCCGCCCAACGGTACGGGCAACTCTGGTGTTTCCTCGATACGCACGGCATGTCCCAAATCTCGGGCGACGTTCCCTTCGTCTGGCTGAACGTGCGGCAAGACTACGAGCCGCTTTATTGGCACATGGTGACCACGAACCGCGACGCCACGCTTTATCCGCCCGTCGGCTTGCATGTGCTGTCGGCCGAGGGCGAGGTGGTTGGACGGGAAACTAAGCCGACCCACGGATGGTCGTATCGCCCAATTTGGCTGGCGCCGCCCGACCGGGAGATCGCCGAGGCGAGCTTCGCACTGGAGGATGATGGCACGAAGATCCCGGATGTATACAAAGGCAAGGTAACGATCAGTTTTATCTGCAAGGGCTACCCGTGGTTCAAGGCGACGCAAGTCAAGCCGGATGGAATGTGGCACACATTGAAGTTCGAGCCGGGCATCCGTGCCTTGGATACGCCTGTCTCCTTCACGAACCGATGGAAAATCAAGTTTCTGCTGCGGCCCTTTTCGCAGCATGTCCCTTTGATGCCGAAAATCGGCAGCCTTCAGTTGTTCGCTCAACCCACGGCGGCCGACCTGTATGTGAACGGCAGGCGGCTTACCCACGCCACGAACGTGATCTCGTTCGGCTTGCAGCCAGGACGATACGCGGTGGAGGCCCGCTGGTCCAACGGCCGTCGGCGATCGGCAATCGTCGATCTCGCACCTCAACAACGTGCCACAATACTGTTGAACTGCGACGTGGAAACATTGTCGCGACAAGTCGTCACACCCGATGCCGGCAGCAACTCTTACTTGTTTACCGATCGCAACGGACGAATCTGGTTGCTATGGGACGACATATGCCGGGGCGGTGTCGCGCGCGCCGATGCGGAATCGAACCTGTACTCCGCCACGTCGATGGACGGAACCACCTGGAGCCGGCCGCGCCGTCTGCCTATGTCCCTATTGGATTGCGACACGATGCCCATCCTGCAGCAGGACCGCCGCGGGATCTTTTGGCTGCTATGGGTCTCCCACCGCGACCCCGGCGCGCCGACGACGCCGTGGATCGCCTCGTCGCCCAACGGGATCGAATGGTCCTTTCCGAGAAAGCTCGCCCTGCCTGAAGCGAAGAAGGGAGAATCGGCGAGTTGGCCGAATACGACAGCCATCCCGCGGCCGGCCTTTGCGATCGACGCCCGCAACGTCTTTTGGCTCATGTGGCAGGGTTGTCTCATGCGGTCCGAGGACGCCATGCATTGGCAAGTCGATCCAAAATGGCTGACGCGCGATACTCGCGCCATCGGCGATGTATCGGACTGCCATTTGTTTGCCGCGACCGAGGGCCTGCTGTTGGTCGCCAATCCGGGCCCGACCTTGTGGCGACTCGACGACGGCTCGCGCTGGCGGACGTTGGGGAGCCTGATGGACTCGCCGCGTGGCACTGAGCATGCGGGTAACGCCGCATCTCTTATCGACGGCACGGTAGTGACCGTCTCACAGTATTCTTTCCGCAATTCCACCGAAGTCGGCCTATGTATCCGCGAGTTCACGGCCGACGGATCGAAGTCGATGCCGCTGGGTTTTGAGTCTGCAGGAAATCATCCGTTCCACCCTTCCATAGCGTCATTGCACAGCGGCCGGATCCTCGTAGCCTTTGGGTCGAAAGACGGTCTTGTCGCCGCGGTCTTGCGGAAGATCGAGGGCCAAAAACCGGGCAAAGGAGGACCGCTGTGAAGCATGTCGCGTTTCTGACGGTTTTCGCGAGCATCTTCTGCGCCCGGCTTGCGCTGGGCGAAGATCATTCCGCGGACGCAGTGAAGACCGTCGCCGTGCTGGATTTCGTCAATCGAAATCCGGCGGACGGCCGCGACTGGCTGGGCAAAGGACTTGCCGACATGGTCATTACCGATCTTTCGGCCTCGCATCGGCTGACGGTGGTGGACCGCGAAAGAGTCCAGGACCTCGCGCGCGAAATGGAACTATCCGCCGCGGGGTTGGTCGATCCGGGAACGGCGTCCCGCGTTGGTCAAGTTGCCAAGGTCCGCCGGGTGCTCTTTGGCACCTTCTTGTGCCGCGGCGACACAGTCGCCATTGAAGCACTGATGATCGACGTGACGAAGCGGCAGACCGTGCGGATTGAGCAGGTGGAAGGCCCGCTGGGCAGTCTCTTCGACTTGGAGCAACGCCTGGTCCGTTCCATTTTGGCGAAGCTGGATGTTCCCATGACGGATGAGGAATTGCGGATGGTAAAGCTGTTGAAGACACAGTCCCTGCCGGCGTTCGAGCACTACGCACGGAGCCTGGGCTTTGTCGATGAGGGCCGATTCTTCGACGGCCTGCGCGAAGCGCGGCTTGCCCGGCGGGCCGACCCGGCCTACTTCGCCGCGGCCGCCCGTGTGGCGCAGCTCTACTACGAGGTCGGCGAACCCGAGCATGCCATGCTTGAATACCGCTGCTTTGTCGAGGAGGACCGTCGCGACAAGTTGCCCGCCGAGGTCTATCTCGCGATGGGCAAGATCTTGGAGCAGGCGTTTGCCGACCGGGCAGGCGCCATCGGCGTTTTGCAGCGGATCGTCGGACGCGATCCCCAGTACGAACGGCCTTTCCGCATCACTGATCCTCCGCCGCCATTGAACCGTCTCGACGAAATCGGAATCGAAATCGGACTCAGTGGCCCGCACCCCGCGGACGCCGCGGCCCAATCGTCCCTATTGTCCGAGTTGTCCAAAGAACTGTCCCGCGCAAACGCATCGTTCGAAGAACACAAGTCGGCCCTGCAAGCCCTGGAACGGATTGCTCGCTGGCAGTTGGAGACGGGAGACGTGTACGGTGCCGCGCAGCGGTACGGGCAACTCTGGCATTTCTCGATACTCACGGCATGGCTGGGGGTACGGGTCACTTTGTCGCCTTCGCCGGGCTACAGACGAAGGTGCGGGCGAAGTACGAGCCGCTTTATTGGCGGATGGTGGAGGAAAACCGCGACGCGGCGCTTTATCCGGCGGCTGGCTTGCACGTCATGTTGGCCGAGGGCGAGGTGGTCGGACCGGAAACCAAGCCAACGCATGGATCGTCTCAGTGGCCCATTTGGCTGGCCCCGCCCGACCGAGAGATCGCCGAGGCCACCTTTTCGCTGGAGGATGACGGCACGAAGATCCCGGATGGGTTTAAGGACAGGGCTACGATCGAGTTCGTCTGCAAGGGCAATCCGCCTTTCAGGACTCTCGCGAGTCAAGTGCCGGCAAAAAGTGGCGAGTTTCTAATACAGACCCCGACTCTTAAGTCGATGCAAGTCAAGCCGGATGGAACGTGGCACACGATGAAGTTTGAGCCGGGCGTCCGTGCATTGGAGACTCACGTCTCCTTCACAAACCGGTGGCAGATCAAGTTCGTGCTGCGGCCGTTTTCGCAGCCCGCTGGTGTGCTGCCCAAAGTCGGCAGCTTTACGGTGGTCGTTTTACCCACGGCCGCCGACCTCTATGTCAACGGCAAACGGCGAGCAGTCCACGCCATGGGCATCGGCTTGCCCAATTTGCAGCCGGGACGATATGAGGTGGAGGCCCGCTGGCCGGACGGCCGCCGGCGATCGGCTGGGGCCGAAGTCGTGCCTGGACAAACTGCCTTCGCAGAGTTGAACTGCGAAGCGTATTTGCAGATATTGTCGCGGCAAGTGGTCGCACCGGACGGCGGCAGCAACTCCCAGTTGTTCACCGATCGCAGCCGGCGAATCTGGTTGGTATGGGACAACGTCTGCCGGGGCAGTCTCACGCGCCTTGACGTGGAATCGAACCTGTACTACGCCACCTCCACGGACGGCGCCAGTTGGAGCCGGCCCCGCCGCATGCCGATGTCCCTATTGGATTGCGACACGATGCCTATCCTGCAGCAGGACCGGCGCGGCGTTTTTTGGTTGCTATGGGTTTCCAGCCGCGACCCCAACGCGCCGAAGACGCCGTGGATCGCCTCGTCGCCCAACGGGGTAGAATGGTCCTTTCCGAGAAAGCTCGTCCTTCCGGAGTTTAAGAAGGGAGAAGCAGAGAGTTGGCCGAACGCAACTGTCATGCCGCGGCCGGCCTTTGCGATCGACGCCCGCAACGTCTTTTGGCTCATGTGGCAGGGTTGTCTCATGCGGTCCGCAGATGCCGCATTGGCAAGTCGATCCAGCATGGCTGACTCGCGACACGCACACTATCGGCGATGTGTGGGACTGCCACTTGTTTGCCGCGGATGGCGGCCTGCTGTTGGTGGCCAATCCCGACTCGACCTTGTGGCGACGGGAAAGTGGCCAACACTGGCGAAAGCTGGGATGCCTCCCTGCCTGGGGCTCCAGCGAGAATGCGGGCAACGCCGCATGTCAGAGCGCCGGCACGGTACTGACCGTTACGGAGTATCATGGCGAGAAGGAAGGCGTGGGAACTACTCACGGCTTGTGTATCCGCGAGTTCGCGGCCGACGGATTGAAGTCGAAGCTACAGAGCTTCGAGTCGTGTGGGAACAGGCCGTTCCATCCTTCCGTAGCGCCATTGCCCGGCGGTCGGATCCTCGTTGCGTTCGGGACGAAAGACGGCCTCGTCGCCACGGTTTTGCGAAAGGTCGAGGCCGACGACATCCAAGACGGAAAATCGACTGGCCAAGTGAAAGGACAAGAATGAAGTATCTGCTCCCCCTTCTGATGCCGGTAGTGATCTGCCTTTCCACGGCCCGCGCCGATGAGGCCGTTGCGCCTGGCAAACCGTCGATTACCGTGGCGGCGATCCCGTTTCATCAGGCATCGGCCAAGGAGACGTACGGGCCGTTGGCCGAGGCGGTTGGCGACCTGCTGGTGGCCCGCCTCGAAGCGGTCGAAGGATTGGTCTTCGTCGACCGGGCCGTGATCGACAAGGTGTTGGAGGAACAAAAACTGGCGCTGGCTGCTTCCCAGGACGACCGAGTGCGGGTGGGCAAGATCGTCGGCGCCCGGTTCGTGCTCGCCGGCAGCGTGGTCCCCATCGGCGATACCTTTCAGATCAACGCGCACCTGCTGGAGGTCAGTACGGCCCGCGTCGTGCGGTCGGCCCAGGTGGCGGCCCACAGCGATCGGCTTTTCGAGCCGCTGGACAAACTCGCGCGGGAGTTGGCGGGAGACCTGAACCTGAAGCTCCCCGAACTGACGCCGCAACAGATCGACAAATCGCCCGAGGCCAATCTGCACTTCATGCGCGGCCTGGGCTATTATTATGCCAAAATGCCCGACGAGGCGATTGTGGAATTCATGAAGGTCCTGGCCATCGATCCGTCCCATGCCCGGGCGCGGTTCTGGAACGGCATGTCCTATTTCGACCAGGGGGAATACGTCCATGCGAAGCTGGAGTTCGCCCGCTTCCTGAAGCAGTTTGACAAGCATACCCTCGCACCGCGTGCCAAGGAACTCTTGGACAAGTGCGAAGTCCAGCTACAGAAACCGCACCGGGGAGGATCGCTGTGAAATACCTTGCTGCGCTGGTCGTCGTCGCGGTGCTTTCCAGTGGCCGAGTTGTACACGGCGAAGACCGTCCGCAGGACGCCGTCAAGTCTATCGCCGTGCTGGATCTGGTCAATCGCAATCCGACGGACGGCCGTGATTGGTTGGGCAAGGGCCTGGCCGACATGGTGATTACCGACCTTTCGGCCTCGCGCCGGCTGACGTTGGTGGACCGTGAACGGATCCAGGAGCTGGCGCGCGAGCTGGAACTGGATGCCGCCGGCCTTCTCGATCCCAAGACCGCGCGGAACATCGCCAAAGTCGCCAAAGTGCGATGGGGCCTGTTTGGCACGTTCGCCTGTCGTGGCGACACGATCGCAATCGAGGCCCTGCTAATCGATACGACGACTGCCGGAATCGTTCGGATCGAACAGGTGGAAGGCCCGCTTGGCAGCGTTTTCGACCTCGAGCAAAGTCTCGTCCGCACCATTCTGGCGAAGCTCGAGATTCCCATGAGCGACGAGGAACTGAGTATGGTAAAGCTGCTGAAGACGCAGTCGCTCCCGGCGTTCGAGCACTATGCGCGGTGCTTGGGACTTTTCGACGAGGGGCAATGGTTCGACGCCCTGCGCGAGCGCGGCTGGCGCGGCGAGCCGATCCGGCCTACTTCCCGGCGGCTGCCCGGCTGGCACAACTCTACTACGAGTTGGGCGAAGCTGACCATGCCGTGATCGAGTATCGCCGTTTTGTCGAAAAAGATCGTAATAACCAATTGCCTGCCGATGTCTACCTTGCCTTGGGCAAAATACTGGAGCAGGCATTGGGCGACCGCGCCGGGGCCGTCGCCGTCTTCCAGCGGCTCGTTCGCCGCGATTCGCAATACGACGTGTCGTTTCGCATCACGGATCCGGCTCGGCCATGGCTTAATTTCAACGACCCCGGAGGACCTTCTACCGCGTCGTACGACGAGCACAAATCTCGTCTGTTGGCCTTGGAGAGGTTGGCACGCTGGCAGTTGGAGGCCGGACAGGACGACGATGCCGTACGCTTGTATGGGCAACTCTGGTATTTTCTCGGCACGCACGGCCTGTTCCTGGGCGCCGGATACGACTTCTCCGGGCTGCATGCGAGGGTGCGGGAGAAGTACGAGCCGCTCTATTGGCGGATGGTTCTGGAGAACCGCGATGCAACGCTTTATCCGCCCCGCGGCTTGCATCTGCTTTCGGCGGACAGCTCTACTGTCGGCCCCGACACCGCGCCTACCCACGGATACTACAAGTGGATTCAGGACGGCACGAGCCCGTTATGGCTTGCGCCGCCCGACCGCGAGATCGCCGAAGCGAGCTTCTCGCTGCAAGACGATGGTACGAAGATCCCGGATGTTTTCAAAGGCAAGGCACAGATTATTTTTGCCGGCAAGGGCTATTCGTATCAAAAGAGAATGCAGGTCAAGCCGGATGGAACGTGGCACACGTTGAAGTTTGAGCCGGGCATCCGTGCGTTGGGGACCTATGTCTCCTCAACGAGCCGATGGCAGATTAACTTCACACTGCGGCCGTGGTCGCGGCCGGCGAAAACTCCTGCTATCGGCGGCTACCGGGTGAACGTCATACCCCCGGTCGCTGACCTGTACATCAATGGCAAGCGGCACGACCGCAGAGAATGGAGCCTGGGCTTTTCTCATTCGCCGCCGGGGCGATACGAGGTCGAGGCTCGCTGGCCGGACGGTCGCCGGCGAGCGGCAATACTTCAGCTTGAATCTGGACAACAAATCGAAGTAATGCTGAACGCCGATGTGAACGTGCTGTCGCGGAAAGTCGTCGCCCCCGACGGCAGCAACACCTATTTGCAGACCGACCGCACCGGGCGGATCTGGTTGTTGTGGGACCAGGTCGGCAACGACGAATTGCACCTCAACGCGGAATCGAACTTGTTTTGCGCCACGTCCAGTGACGGGACCCATTGGAGCCAGCCGCGCCGTCTGCCTGTTTCTTCGTTGGATTGCGATGCAACGCCGATCCTGCAACAGGATCGGCGCGGCGTGTTCTGGCTGTTGTGGGTTTCCAACCGCGACTCGAAAGCGCCCAAGTCGCTTTGGATTGCCTCTTCGTCCAACGGCTTCGAGTGGTCCTTCCCGAGGAAGGTGGTCTTGCCCGAAACGGAACAAAGTGACTTGGATCGCTGGCGCGAGACCCATTTGCCGCGCGCGACGTTCGCCATTGACGAGCGCAACGTCTTTTGGCTCGTCTGGCAGGGTTGGCTGATGCGGTCCGACGACGCAATCCACTGGCAAGTGGACTCTGTGCTCCGGACCGGCGAGAATAGCGTGATGCCGACTTGGGCCGACAATATGTGGCATAAAGGCTACTACTTGTTACCCGCCGCCGGCGGCCTGCTTCTGGTGGCCAATTTCATGCCCAAGGACATGTCTCAAGCCGGCGCGATGCTCTGGCGCCGCGAAGGCGGCCAGCGGTGGGAGCCGTTGGGCTATCTGAAGTCGCCGCAGTATACTGAGCCCCCAGGCGCCGGCGCCTGCCGAAGCGACGGGGCGATCGTCACCATTACTCAAGGCAATGCGGGCCTATTTATCCGGAAATTCATGGCCGACCGGTCCAAGTCGGAATCGCTTTGCGTCGAGAGCAATTTGACCGGACCGTTCCATCCCTCCATGGCGCTATTGCCCGGCGACCGGTTCCTCGTCGCCTTTGGGTCAAAAGACGGCCTTGTCGCCACTGTTTTGCGGAACGACCGGGCCGTCACCAGCGTCAAAGACGGCGGGCCGGCTAACCAACCACAAAAAGGTAAGATCAAACCATGAAACCTTGATGACGGCCGTGAATACTGCTAACCGAGGGCCTACGCCGAAATGCTCGTCAGCCAGTTTCCCAGGGCGCAATGCGGAGTTCGCCGCTGCCGCATTCCCAAGTGATATCATCGATGTTTGAGCGGCCCTTGGTCGCCCGCATTCGCCGCATTTTGAAGTTGGAGGAACAGTCGATGCAAGTCTCGCGTAAAATGGTCGGTTTGGTGCTCGCTCGTGTGATTGGCATGGCACTTGTGATCGGCGGGTATTGCTCGCGGGCCGGTCGTGCGGAAGACAAGGCTGCGGCTGTGTCCGACAAGCAGCAGTCCACCGCGTGGAGCGATACGCTCAACGGGCTGCGCCTCAGGCTGCTCGCCCCGCAAGGAACAACGTATCGGCGAGGCGCGATCCTGCCCTTGGTAGCGGAGGTGCAGAACAACAGCGACCAACCGATTGCCGGCAACAAACTTTGTTGGCACACGGTCGGATTCCTGTCTCACGATGGCGACGCCAAACCGCTGGGCATGTATTGGATGGGGCCGGAAATGGGCGACTGGGTCGGGCGCTCCGCCGATCTCGCACCGGGCGAGGTCACCCTCGTGGGACTGTCCTTCCAATCGGTGCGGTTCCTTCGACCGCTCAAGGCAGGCGAGACCATTCAGCTTCAGGCCGGCGCTCCCACGCAAAAGGAGCGCCCGACTCAGCTTCCCCTGGAGGTCTATACCCCGGTGCTCAATATTCACATTGAGGATGCCTTCCCGCCGGACGTTGGCGACGCCGATTTCCCGGACGAGTGGCAAATGAACCTGGCGTGCGAGTTGAACATGGGACTCCACGGCAATCGACGGCTGCAGATCGATGAGCGCGGCGAGGCCAAGCTGTTGAACGCCTACCAAGTAAACGGGCAGCGTATCAACAACTGCGTGCAAGTGACTTTGCCGCCCCAGCGGCTCAAAGAGCTCGCGGCAGCGGTTCGGAAAATGCGAGCGTGGAAGCTGGCTCAGATCCTGTCCGGCGCGCCTTTTACCGACGCAGGCGGCATTCGTTTGTCGTTGATGTGCCCCTCAGGCGCTTCAGTGGTTGGCAATTACTCGCGACTAATCGAGGGCGGAGAACCGATCGTCGGCGAATTGCGAATGCTCGTGGAACGCTTGATGGATGACGTTGAAAAGACCGCAAAACAAGCGGAAGAGGACCATCAGGCGCTCTTGCGGGAAATCGACCGCCAGTTGAAAGCCCGGAGCGGCTGGTCGCCCTACTATCGATTCAGCGATCTCGTGCGGAGCAAGCTGAACGTGGTTCTCGCCGCACCTAAAGCGAAAGTGGCCACCGTCCGCGCGTATAGCGGCTTGGCGAAACGAGACATTGAGGTTTGCGTGCTCCCGCTCAAGATCGAAAACAAATCCCCGCAGCCGATTCGTACTTCGCTCGCACACGAATGGCTCGGCGGCGAGTGGCCGCCCACCGATATTTATGCGGCCGTGCTCCGGCCGGCCGCCCCTGGAAAGAAAGCCAACGTCGATTTTAAGCCCGTATTTCTCGCGGGCGACAGGAGCGAGCTTACGAAGCCCACGATAATCGAGCCGGGCAAGTCGACCTCGCTTTCACTGCGGCTGGACTGGCCGGGCACCGGCTCGGTCGAGGGCGGCGAAATCGTGTATCCCGACCGGCCCGGCGTTTACACCGTCATGTTCCTGTTGGTCTTTCAAACGAATGGAGTGCGGCAATATGTCGTGAGCGAACCGATTGCGTTCCAATACCAGAAGCCGGACAAGGACGTGCAGCTCAAGCCGGCCGAGACGAAGGCGATCGATCTATCCGGCGAAACGTCCACCGCCAAGCCGGCGACTGACCTCCTCCGCCAGTTCAAGGAAGAGAAGGATTTCTGGAAGCAGGGTGAGATTGCCATGAAGTTGATCGCGGCGGGGGACAAGGCCGGCGTGCCTGAGATTCTCCAAATGCTCAAATCAGACCACCGGCATGTCAGGTGCAACGCGGGGTGGGTCCTCGCGCGGCTGGGCGACGAGCGCGGGCTGCCGGCGGTGCTTGCGGAGCTGAAGGACACCAGCGACAGGCCCACCGGGCCGGAACGACTCAGAAACGACGGCACACGCTACGTCGCCGGGCAAATCGTGGATGACCACTATTACGCCGCTTGGGCCCTGGAGAAAATCGGCGATCGCCGCGCCGTGCCCGCTTTGATCGAAGCCCTGCAGGACAAGGACATCAATTACGAAGCGGCCTGCGCCTTGGCGCATCTGGGCGATCAGCGCGCCGTCCCGGCCTTGCTGGCCGTCTTGGAGCGGGCAAAGGAAAGCCGGCAACCGCTCGGCCAAACGGACATGAGGTATTGGGCCGGCTATGCCTTGATGGCCCTGGGACATCCCGAAGGCACAAAGGCTTTGCTTGGGATCTTCAAGGACGGGCCTGATATTCTGCGGTGGTACGCCTCTGAGGCGTTTGTCGAGTTTCCCAACAAGGCTTCGGTTCCGCTGCTGATTCGCGCTGCGGCGAACAAGAATACAGAAAACCTCCCGACAATTATTCTACGATTGCATACGGAGATCCGCGGCAACGCGATCGTGGCGCTCGGCAAGATTGGCGACAAGGCGGCCCTGCCCACGCTCCGCGCGTTGCTGGCCGATGACGGCAAGGAAGAAGTAGCTGCCCGCCTTAGATATGATCCGCCACTTTTCAAAACAATGACGGTGCGTGAAGCCGCTACGCAGGCGATTGAGGAAATCGAGCATCGGGCCGCGTCTTTCAAGACTACGGCCACCGAAACGCTGCGCGGCGACCAATCAGCGCCGAAGTCGCCGGCGGGGGCCCGTGTCACGCTGATCTTGGACCGCCATGATTTTCTGCTCGGCGAGAACATCACCGTCTGCTATCGCCTGGAGAACGTGGGCCAAAGGCCAATACGGTACGAAAAAGGCGGGAACTTCCCAACCTTCCGGCAAAACGACGGATACGAGATCACGATGACGCCCATCGACGCCGACGGCAAAGAGGCCGGCAAGCCCTTGGAGTCCGTCCCCGTGCCGGAAAGCTACGGCGGCCCCATGGCGCGATGGGAACTAAGCCCGGGCAATGTGTACGAGCAGACGCTCTACTTGGCGCGTTACGTGCGACTGGACCGGCCGGGGCGATACCGGCTTCGCATCGTCAATCGCGATCGGGATGCAAGGTATAGCAGCCGCACCCGCACAACAGCCGGAGACGTCTTCTCGGTGGGAGAAACCACGATCGCGCTGCGAGTCCCCTCGCCGCAGGAAGCTCGCGCGATCTACGAACGGATGAAGAAACTGCCGGCGACGCCCGCAGCCGAAATTGGTGAGCGTCGCGATGGGCCGATCGCCGATTTCGAAGCCCTGGTCCATCCCATCTACTTGCCGCTCCTCCGCAAGCGAGCCCTGGTCGGCGACCGCGACGCACTGCTCGGACTGAGCAAGATGTGGACGCCCGAAGCCAACGCGGCCCTGATGGAGTGCGTTGACGGCGCGATCGGCAAGAACGACTTCGACTTGGCCCTGGCCGCGTATCATCAAGTGGCCGGAATGCCCGATCCGCGGTGGTATCCGGGCTTCTACAACGACCCCAAGGCCCATGATACCCCGGATTCGGCTGAGCATCGCAAGTTCGTGGAGCGGACGTGGCGCCCGCAATTCGCCGCGACGCTCCGCCGCCTCGCAGCCCGACTGGCCCGCGACCCGACGAGCACCGGATTGGAGGAGATCGCCAGGATCTATGAGAGCATGGGCACGCCGGCCGATATGCCGGATCTGACAGCGGCCTATTCGAAGTCGATCGCGGCCACAAGGATCCTGCCGTTTGAGACGCAGCAGTATTTCCGGCCGCGGGGCTCGGCCTACATCTACCGCTTCGCCGCGATTCTGCTCCTCCAACGCGGCGCCGAACCGCCCCGCGATCCGCGGACGACGGGCGAGGCGGCGGTCTATCTCATTGCAATGCGGCAACGAAAGGAATTCCGGCCGCCCGACGGGCCTCATCAGATTATGCGTTGGCTCCGCGACGAAACGCCGTACATGCGCGAGATGGTGCTGGAGTACATTCCGGAGCCGATCCCCGAGTCTGTGCTCCAGGAACTCCCGAAATTGCTGGCCGATCCGTACGTAGACCTTCAGATTGCCGCCTGCCACACGGCGAAGCAGCACCCGCGCGAGGCATTTCGCCAGCCCCTTCTCGAAATTCTCCGCAAGGGCAAGGACAAATACCTTTTGGATGCGGCGGCGGACTCGGCCCCGGCCTGCGGCATTACCAAGGACCTGGTCATGCAGGAATGGCTCGCCCGGATGGACAACTCCGATTTGGGCGGCGACGCGGTCATGCGCCTCCTGTTGAGTGTGTTGGACGACAACGCAGGCGAGTCAGTGATCACACTCGATAGCGACGCGCAGAGTACGGCAAAAGCCGGCTGGGAGCGATTCATCCGCGACAACCGCGAGAAGCTCCGCCAGGGGCGGCGTTTCAAGATCGGCGATCCGGAGATTACTCCCGACCTGTTTCCGCGCGGATTCAAGTTCCGCTTGAACGGCAAGCCGTGGCCGCGGAACCGCAGAGAGGAGGACGCGGCAATCGGCACGCCCACCGCTCACTTATGTGAGGCGACACAACAGGGCCATGATTCCCGGAAATCCAACCGCTTGATAATGCTCGCAGAATTCGACCCCTTTCCGATTCTTGACAATTGGATCTGTATCCATCATGTTGATGGGAATGTGGTCAAATGCGGTCCTCCGGAAACGTAGGGGTTGAGGCGTCTTTTGGTTCCGTGGGAATTGCTTGACAGTTCGCCCGTTGCCGGCAGCAATGAAGTTCTTCGGCTGTACAAGCGAGGCGAAGAATTCTCCATTCGGCTGAATCGTTGCGAGCTCATGAACAGCCGCGTGCATGGCTCGGAGGATGCTCTGGCCGAGTTTGCCTGCGCAAGAGTCGCCAACCGTTCCCATCCTCGTGTCCTAATCGGAGGGCTGGGAATGGGGTATACCGCGTCCGCAGCATTGCATCGACTTAGCGCCGACGGCAAGTTGGTAGTGGCCGAATTAGTGCCGGCGGTAGTGAAGTGGAACCGGGGGCCGCTTGCAGATCTCGCTGGTCGTCCCCTTGAGGATGACCGGGTTACGGTTTGCGAGGTCGATATCGCGCAGATTCTGAGGTCGGAGCACGAGATCTACGACGCCATCCTGCTGGACGTAGATAACGGCCCTGAGGGTCTGACCAGCAAGGGCAACGACTGGCTTTATTCGCGAGCCGGACTGGATGCTGCCTTTAGGACACTTCGGCCCACGGGCGTGTTAGCCGTATGGTCGGCCAGTCCCAATCGGGCCTTCGCGCAGCGTCTATGCGAAGCCGGATTCGAGGTTGAAGAGATGCAGTTTCGATCGCGCGGTTCCCGCAAGGGAACGCGACATACACTTTGGTTTGCCGCGCGCGGTCGCCGGCGCGCTACTTCCGACTAAAGTTGTTTACCAATGCATCGCGCGATTGCCAAGCTTGTCGAGTTCTTCTATCGCGCCCGCGGCCGACTCGTGGAACTCGATTTGGCGCCTTATCGTAATCTCCTTGCACGCATCAATAAGCTGAGCTTCGAAACCGAAGCGGACGATCGTCTGAAAAGCCGATCGGCGAGCCTAATGGGCCGCGCACGGCAAGGGGAGTCTCTGGACAACCTTCTGGTCGAGGGCTTCGCCTTGGTGTGCGAACCGGCATCGCGTGTGCTGGCCATGCGTCCCTTCGACGTTCAAGTGCTCGCCGGCATCGCAATGCACCAAGGGAAGCTGGCGGAGATGCCGACAGGGGAAGGCAAGACCTTGGCAGCCGTACTGCCGGCCTATCTGAACGCCCTTGGAGGCCGCGGAGTACATGTGTTGACGTTTAACGACTACCTCGCCCGCCGCGATGCCGAATGGATGGGCCCGCTCTATCGCTTTCTGGGACTCACCGTAGGCTCCGTCCAGGAGGGAATGACCGCTCCGGAGCGGCGGAAGGCATATGCGTGCGATGTCACTTACGTGACAGCCAAGGAGGCCGGGTTCGATTACCTCCGCGATCACTTATGCACCGTTCCAGAGGACCTTGTCCATCGGCCGTTTCACTATGCGATCGTAGACGAAGCCGATTCGATCCTCATCGACGAAGCCCGTGTACCCTTGGTAATCGCCGGCAATGTGGACACCCGACGCATCGATCCCTGTCGGGCGGCCGCCCTAGTGCAGACGCTCGACTCCCGGCGGCACTTCAAAACCGACGAATATGCGCGAAACGTTCGCTTTACCGAGTTGGGCTTCGACTGTTTGGAGTCGGAGCTGGATTGTGGCAGCTTGCACGCCGCGGAGAATCTGGAATTGCTAACGGAGCTGAGCCTAGCCCTCCATGCCCGGGTCCTTTTGCGGCGCGAGGTCGATTACGTTGTCCGCGACGGGCGGATTGAACTGGTCGATGAGTTCACCGGACGCGTGGCGCGGAACCGGCGTTGGCCCGACGGTCTTCAGGCCGCGGTGGAGGCCAAGGAAGGCGTTGAACTACAGCCACAGGGCATCGTCCGCGGTTCGATCACGCTGCAGCATTACCTTCGCCTCTACCCCAAGGTCGCCGGCATGACGGCCACCGCGCAGCCGGCAGCCGAAGAATTCTACACCTTTTACAACCTTGGCGTCGTGGTGATCCCACCCAACCGCCCGTGCATCCGTGCCGACAGGCCGGACAGAATCTTCACGAACAAGGAAGCGAAGACCCAAGCGCTGATCGCGGAGATCTCAAGCGTCCACCGCAAAGGCCGCCCCATCCTTGTGGGCACCGCCAGTGTGGCGGAATCCGAGCATCTGGCCGCTCGGCTGATGGAGACGGGCATCGCGTGTCAGGTGCTCAACGCCAAGAATGACGAGCGCGAAGCGCAAATCATCGCACAGGCTGCGCTCCCGGCGCGCCGTGACCATCTCGACCAACATGGCGGGACGCGGTACCGACATTAAGCTAGGCGGAGATCCACCTCAAGACCGTCAAGTCGTGAAGGACTTGGGGGGGCTGTATGTGATAGGCACGAACCGACAAGAAAGTCGGCGCATCGACGATCAATTGCGAGGCCGAGCCGGTCGCCAAGGTGATCCCGGCGAGTCACAATTCTTCATCAGCCTGGATGACGATCTGATCGAGCGATTCGGCGTTCGGCGTCTCCTTCCGCGCCGCCACCAGGACTCGCCTCAAGACGAGCCGGTCAATGATCTTGCGGCGGCCCGTGCTATTGCCCGGTCCCAGCAGACGATCGAGCACCAGACATTTGAGATCCGTCGGACTCTGTGGCGGTATGCCTCGCTCGTGGAAAACCAGCGCAAGAAAATCCACCAGCGGCGTCAAGCAATTCTGTTGGATCAAGAGTCCCTTAATCTCCTGGCAACACGGGCGACGGAGCGCTATGATCAACTGCGAAGGACGATCGGCGATCCGATCCTCAAACAAGTTGAGAAGCAGATATCGCTGTATCACATCGATCAGTGCTGGGCGGAATATCTTGCCCGAGTAGCAGACATTCGCGACAACATTCACCTGGTCGTCCTGGGAGGAATGTATGATCCTCTTAATGAATTCCACAAAACGGTGGGCCGCGAGTTCGGTCACGCCCTGGAATCAATCGACGAGCGAATTGTTCAGACATTCTGCTCAGCGGAGATCACCGAAAAGGGCATCGACCTGGCGAAAGAAGGGCTTGCGGGGCCTTCAGCAACGTGGACCTATCTGATTAGCGACAACCCGTTCGGCGACGTGCTACAACGGCTTCTCCGGGGCCTGAAACGATGTCTCGCAGCGGAATCCGAAGGTGATGATGATTGACGGGTGCAATCTGTGATGAAGCGCAGCACTCAGTTGTCGCTACGTGCCTTGTCCCGTGGGGCACGGGCGAATTCTTAACAAACATATGGCCGAGATTTGACGTGTCGAGAAGTCACCCTATTTCAGAACGTGTCTTAATCTGTCGGCAAACGTTGCCGACGAGCAGTCTGGGAAGGAAGTGCCGCTCCCGGTTTGAAAAGGTCGCAGGGAGGTGCCATCAAAGGAACGTACCTTGGCAGTCAGCGCCATATGGCTAACCTGATGGCAATGATAGTTTCGAGCTGGCACGCCCAAAGCTGCAAGTCGGATACCAGCGGCGTTGTGCAAGAGTTGGTTCCGTTCTTCCGCTGTGTTACAATCAGCGAACCCTCGCGGATCCTGATTTCTGCGCCAAAGGCACGAACGATTATGGAAACCGGGCCGCAAGCCAGTCCCGAAAACGCCTCGAAGCCAAGTTCCATTTCGTCGACGCTCTTGGATCAGCTTCGCGCCCGCCGCCCCGAGGCGTGGCAGCGACTCGTCCTATTTTATGGTCCAGTAATTTACCGCTGGTGCCGGCGGTCCAATCTCACGGCCGAAGATGCGGCTGACGTGGTGCAGGAGGTGCTTGCGGCGGTCCTTGTCCACTTGCCCGACTTTCACCGCGATCGGCCGCAGGACAGTTTCAGCGGATGGCTTGCCGCCATTACCCGCAACAAGGTGCGGGAGTATTACCGGCGACGGCAAGGCCGTGCCGAGGCCCGTGGCGGCAGCACTGCTCTCCAGCAGATGGCCGAAATCGCCCAGCCCGAACCATCCGACGAGAGCATCCAGCCCGATGCCCAAACCGCAGCCTATCTGTCGCGGCGGGTGCTGGAAGTGATTCGCGCGGAATTCGAGGATCGCACTTGGCGGGCCTTCTGGCGGGTCAGCGCGGGCGGAGAGTCGGCCGCGCATGTCGCCGCTGACCTAGCGATGAGTGTTGCGGCAGTCTATAAGGCCAAGTCGCGGGTCATGGGCCGACTCCGGCAGGTGCTTTCCGAACTGCCTGAGTAGGGGCGTCTTTAAGTCCTCGCCCCCACAATGGCTTAAAGAGAATCGGATAAAATGGTGTCAGACGCGCGCATTGTATCTATAGAGGGTCAAGTTGCACGACTTGCCCGACGGCTGAAATGTTCGAACTCGCGCGGAGAACTTTTCCCATGATCGCAACGATTTGTCCTGACCGTGAAACGCTTCTTCGATACTCCCTGGGAATGCTTCCCGATGAGCAGCGAGAGGACCTGGATAGTCATCTCGACGGTTGTTCCGACTGCCAGGCGATGATCGTGACCTTGGACGACGCTGATGACACGGCTATTGGGCGCCTGCGGATGCCCTTAAGCGGTGAATCAGTCTTCGACGAACCGCAGTTGCGAGAAGCTCTAGCAGCGGCAATGGAAATGCCCGCGCGGATGTCGGATGCGTCGGACATGCCGCAGATGCTCGGCGAATACCAAGTTATTGAAGAACTGGGACGCGGCGGCATGGGCCGGGTCTACAAGGCCCTGCACACCAAGCTCGATCGGACGGTCGCCGTAAAAGTCTTGCCCCGCGGCCGTGCGGGCGACGAGCATGCAACGGACCGCTTCGCCCGCGAGATGAAGGCCGTCGGCCGCCTCGTCCACCCCAACATCGTTCATGCCTACGACGCCCGCGAAATCGACGGCACAGCCGTATTGATCATGGAACTTGTCGACGGCCTGGACCTGGCGAAAATCGTCCGCCGTACCGGGCCAGTGCCCGTGCCCGACGCCTGCGAGCTGGTCCGCCAGACCGCGCTTGCCCTGCAATGCGCCCACGATCACGGGCTCGTCCATCGCGACATCAAGCCATCGAACATAATGCTCGCCCGATCGGGCGAGGTGAAGCTGTTGGACCTCGGATTGGCGAGGTTCTTTGCCGAAAGTGGCTCGGACGTTCTCGTCTGCTTCGCACCTTGAAGAAATGACCGGCACGGGCCAGGCGATGGGCACGGCCGACTACATGGCCCCGGAGCAGGCGTCCGACAGCCGCACGGTCGATATCCGCGCCGACATCTACAGTCTCGGCTGCACTTTCTACAAGCTGCTTACCGGCCGCGCCCCGTTCAGCGGGGCGGAGTATCGCACGACGTTGGACAAACTGAACGCCCACGTCCAGCAGCCCGCGCCGCCGATCCGCCAGATCGTTCCCGAGGTGCCGGAGCAGCTTGCGGCGGTGCTGAACCGCATGTTGGCTAAGGACCCTTCCGAGCGCTTCGCCACGCCGGCTGAAGTGGGCGAGGCGATCGCGCCCTTCTGCGCCGGCGCCGACCTCGTGGCGTTGCTAAAGCGTGCCGAATCAAGTCCCCCTCTCTCTCTGGGAGAGGGCAACAATCTCCCCTCTCCTTCCGGGAGACAGGCAGGGAGTGAGGACGATATTCTCCCCTCTCTTTCTGGGAGAGGGGCCGGGGGTGAGGGCCGTCGTTGGAAACGCTTCGCGGGCCAACTGGTTCTGTTGGCACTCGTCGGCGGAATTTGCTTTGCCTTGGGAATCATCCTTCGGATTCACAAAGACGGTAAGGAAACGACCGTCGAACTGCCTGAGGGAAGCCAAGCCATCGTCGGCAGCAATGGAAAGATTGACATCAATTTGCCGGCGGACTTCGGTGCCACGGCAGCGACCGAGACGCTGGCTACCCGGTTCCGCATGGAACCCATCACCCGCGGAGATCTCACGTTGAAGATTGGCGCGACCGGAACCATCGAGCCGGAGGAAGTTGTGAACGTAGCGGCGCAAGTGGAGGGACCCATCGTGATATTCGGCGACGATCCCCGCGGCAAAACCGACCCGAACTACAAGAACAAGATGGTCGATTACAATACGCCGGTGGACGTGGGCGCCGTCCTAGCTGTGATCGACCCAACTGTCTACAGAACCCGCCGCGACGAGGCCGCTGCCGACCTCGACCATGCCAAAGCCGAAGTCGCTGCCGCAGAAGCTAGGGCCATTCAGGCCAAATTCGCGCTGAGAAGCGGCGCGAAGGACCCCGCCGCGGAAGCGGCGCTTGCGGCCGCCAAAGCGGCCGTTACCAAACCGACGATCGCCTTGGACCTCGCCCAAACCAATCTCGACCGCACCGTCATCCGCTCGCCTGTCAAAGGGACCATTATCGACCGTCGCGTGAATATCGGGCAGAATGTTTTGCCCGGCTCTGGCAGCCTATTCCTGATTGCCAAAGACAGCGACAAGTTGCAGATTTGGGTCTCCGTCAACGAGGCGGACATCGGCCGGATCGCGAAGGGAATGGACGCGCGTTTTCGCGTCGATACGTTGCCCGAAGACGTGTTTTCCGGCAAAGTCGCGCAGATTCGCCTGAATGCAACCATGAACCAGAACGTGGTGTACTACACGATCGTAGTCGCCATTGACAAGCCCGACCGCAGGCTCATGCCTTATATGACAGCCAACGTCTCGTTCCAGGTTGAGACGCGGCGGAACGTCCTCCGCGTGCCGAACGCGGCCCTGCGCTGGAAGCCGAGGCCGGAGCAGATAGTTCCGGAAGCCCGGACACTTTTGTTTACAAGGAAAGGCCGTTCGGGGTGGCTTTTTGCGCTGGCTGAGGACGGAAGGCATGTGCGGCCGGTCAAGGTCGAGGTCGAATTGACGGACGGGACGTTGAGCGTCGTCAGCGGGGCCGGAGTAAAGGAAGGGATGGAGGTGGTCACGGGGGAACTGGTTAGCGGCGCTGAGGCCAACCCGTTCATTCCCAAGCCATCAACAATTTCGGAGCAAAACCCCGGATCGGCCCGCGGGGATACTCATGCCGCCGCCCCGCCAACCGTTCGCATCACTCAGCCGGTCGTTTGCAACGTGTGCGACTATGAAGAGTACACGGGACGAATCGAAAAGGGCTTTGTCGATATCCGTTTGCCGTACCAAGAAGCATCTAAGTGGGTGCCGGCCGATCTTCCGAGGGGAATGACTGTGCGCGAAGGGGACGTACTGGGCGAGTACGTTCCTTACAAGGATCAGGACGCTCGGCTCCAAAAGGCAGTAGATGCATTGGACAGTGCGGAAGAGGCGTGTCGCTCGGCAGAAGGTAAAAATGATGCCGCGAGCATTGCCAAGGCTGAGGCGGCGCTGAAACCCGCGCGTGCAGAGTTGAATCACATCACGCGCGACATGCCGTGCGTTACAGTCGCTGCGCCCACATCCGGCGCGCGTCCGCCTTGGGCTGCTGATCTCGGCCGCAAGGAGCGCGTGAAAGTCACGTCGCCGGCGTCCGGCTTGCTCGTCTTTTTTACTCCAGGCGGCCCAGAATACACAGCATACCCGCGAGCAAATGACCGTCATCTTATCTACAATGCCATCGTCCCGTCCGACTCGATTATCGTCAGCTTCGACGCGCCCGAAAGCGTTGTCTTGGCCCACCACCGCATGCCCAATCGCAAGCCGAATTGGGAACTCTCGCTGCCGGTCGTCGTCGCGCTGGCCGACGACAAGGGCTTTCCCTATCGCGGCAAGGTCGTCTCCGTCGCCGAGGGAATCGACCCCAAAACCCACACGCAACGCTGGCAGGCCGTGGTGCCGAACAAGGACGGCATCTTCATGCCCGGCATGTCCGTCCGCGTGCGGCTGATTACCAGCGAGCCGCATAAGGTGATGCTGATACACAACAGCTTTTATTGGAGCGAAGGTAATCAATCCGTGGTTGGCGTCGTGGACGATCGGAATGTTATACAAGCACGGGAGATCAAAACTGGCAAACGATACGACGACTTCATCTCGGTAGTTGAGGGGCTAAATGCCAGCGATTGGTTTATTCCCGCCAGCCGCGAGAACGACTCATTTCAGGCGATGTTCCCTACTGCGGAGCGTGCTGTAGGAAAGACGGTCAAACCGGAAAAGATCACCACGCCGCCCCTGCCCTGGGCCGCGATCTCGGTGCCGACGGCCGTTTCCGTGGCCCGGCCGGTCGGTCGCGAAGTGAGTGACTACGCGGATTACACGGGCCGGATTGACAAGGGCGTAGAGATCAACGTCAAAGCTCCCATCACGGGTACCGTGCAATGTCATTTCAATCCTGAAAAGTCGATTAGGCAGGGCGATTTGCTTGCAGACATGCTTTCGGAAGCGGACGCACAAAAACTGGCGAAAGCGCAACAGGCCGTAGACAGCAGGAACGTGCCGCAGTCCACCAAAGATCAAAAACAATTGGCACAGGCCGAAGATCAGTTGAAAAAGGCCCGCGCGGAGTTGGACGCGGCAAAACGCACGGTGAAGTACATCAAGATCCTCGCACCTTGCTCCGGTAAGATCGGCTCATACTTTTCGCGATACAAATACGAACTGCAAGTAAGCGCAGACGTACAATTGTTTTCGATCATTTCGTACGATTCTATTTACGCCGTATTTGACGTCGACGAGCGGACGGTCATTCAGTTGCGCCGCCGCATGGCCGATCGCCTGCCCAACTGGGAGCTTTCGCGGACGGTGCTATGCGGCCTCAGCGGCGACGCCGGTTTTCCGCTGCGCGGCAAGGTCACGTCCGTGGACAGCGAAATCGACCCCAAGACCGGCACGCAACACTGGCACGTGCTGCTTCCCAACAAGGACGGAGTTCTCCTGCCCGGCATGTTCGTCCGCGTGCGGCTGTTGACCGGCGACCCGCACAAGGCCCTGCTCGTCCCGGAACGCGCGGTCGGAAGCGATCAAGGGAGGAAGTTCGCGCTCGTCGTCGGTGATCAGAACGTCGCCGAGCGCCGCGACGTGGAGGTCGGGCAAGTGCAGGACGACGGACTGCGCGTCGTGAGCAAGGGACTCAGCGGCGATGACCGCGTGATTCTCGATCCTTCCAAGGCGACGGCGGGGATGACGGTCAAGCCAGAAAACGCAGCGCCGCCGGATGCGCCGCCGCCCAAATAACGACAGGCCTCCCGGTCCCGGCGCGGCAGGTTGATTGTGAAACGGATTCGAGTCGCCTACCAACGCGAAAGGCTTCCATAACCCACCAGCTACCCGTTCACATTGTGGCCGCACCACTTGAAACCGAGTATCGAAGTCGGGATACCCGCAGGTTACAACTGAAATCCAAGACTCCGCGGCCTTGGCGTCCCTCTGCGCGCCGAAAAACCCTGGAAAAATGTCATTCGTCCCTATTGACGACGACTGTCGGCGCCGCGTAGAATGATTGCCGACGCTTGTCGTCATTCGTCCGTTTCTCGCGATTCAACAGAGTTCTGCCATGAAAAAGCCGGAAGGAAATCTCACGCCCGTTCAATATCAGATTATGGAAGCCGTCTGGAGCCGGGGAGAAGAGGGGGCCTCGGTGGTGGAAATCTGGCAAGCGGTGCGGGCCGACCGGTCTGTCGGTCGCACGACGGTGCTGAATCTGGTCGATCGGCTGGAAAAGCGCGGCTGGCTCGTCTGCTGCCGAGAGAACCGTCCCAACCGCTATTCGGCCGCGGTGAGCCGGGAGAGCACATCTGCTTTGCTGGCGGGCGAGTTCGTCAACGACTTCTTCAGCGGTTCGGCCGGCAAGCTCGTGATGAGCCTGCTTGGTTCCAAACGGCTTTCGCGGGCTGAAATCGAGCAGGTAAGCAAACTGCTGGAGGACGCCTCAGCCAAGGCCGCGTCATCCAAAACCAACAAGAAACAGGAGGGCAAGTCATGACAATTTTCCTGGCATCCTCTGTCACGCCCGCAGTGGCGATTTATCTTGTGAACCTCGCCATTGCCGCGGTGCTTATATCTTCGTGCGGACTGTTGGCGGTATTGTTGTTCTCCAGGCAATCCGCCCCGGTTCGCCACGCCATTTTGGTTTCAACCTTGGTTCTAACGCTGCTTGCGCCCGGTATGACGTGGTTGGCCTGTCAGAACGGCTGGGGGCAAATAGCCGCCATTGCGTTGGCCGATGACGAGGCAAAACGGCCTACGCCCGCACCAGAAGCTGCACCAGAAAAAGACCCTGCGGTCAGAACCACGCCGGACACTTCCCTGCCGGATTCCGCGCTGCCGGCGTTTCCCTTTGCCTTGAAACTGAGAAAAAGCGCATCGCAGGAAGATACTCGGGCGATCACGTCCGCTCCAGCCGCGCCACAGGCAAGCGCGCCGCAGTCGAAGGAATCGCCGGCCAACCCGCCCGCGGCAGTATCGTGGCGGCATATTGCAATCGCGCTGGCCGCATGGGTATGGCTCCTTGGCACGCTGATTGGCGCGGGCCGCGTCGCCCGCGGCTTTCTTGTCTTAAGACGTTTTCGCCGCTCGCTGGAAGTGCCGTCACTGGATCGCCTTGAGCTGGCCGCGGGTGAAGCGGCGAAGGTGTTCGGAATCAAGCGCTTGCCGCCAATTCGGGTTTCCACGCGGGCCCCAGCGCCGCTTTCGCTTGGCCTCGTGCATCCGCTCATCGTGCTGCCGACGCACTTGGCCGAAAAGGGCGACGCCGAACAACTGCGGGCGATCTTGGTCCACGAGATGGCGCATCTGGTGCATCATCATCACTGGATCGGCTTGATGCAATGGCTGGCAGGCATCATGTTCTGGTGGAACCCGCTCTTGCATCGAGTCAATCGCGGCATTTTGCAACTTCGCGAAGAGATTTGCGACGATCACGTTCTCCAGTCGCACGCCGATGGCCGCGAGTTCGCCCGCGTGCTCGTCGATCTGGCTGCCCAATTGACCGATCTTCCTCGCATTCCGGCGACGTTGGCGATTCTCGAAACCGGTTACAGCGACTTCCAACACCGCATCACCAACTTACTCGACAAGGAGCGTACTATCGTGACTCGCATGACGCGAAAAGCAGTGTTTTCTGTAATGTTGTTCGGGCTGGCAATCTTGTTCGCAGTGCCATTAGCCGGTTTACGAGCGGAGCAAAAATCGAACGTTGTAAACGCAGCAAGACGCACGACTGCTCCAGTGATTGCGCCGACGGCGGGAACCGATCCGAGGCAACCTGCGCCAGTTGCCACGACAGCGCCCGTATCGGCCGCAAAGCGAACGATGCGCGTTCGCGTCCTCGGACCTGACGGAAAGCCGATGCAAGGCGTCAAGGTCCATGCTTCGATCTGGACGCATGAGCCATCATTCAAGCATAACCGAGATTATGCTTCCGATGCCGACGGCTGGACCACGGTCGAATTGCCGAAAACACTCGACATTCTCCGGCTTTGGACCTATTCGCCACGCAACCCGCCGCTGTTCATGGACTGGGAGCAAAAATGGTTTGACGCCAAGAAGCGGCTACCCGATGAGTTTGTCTTCAGGCTCGAAAAGGGAGTAACGATTGGCGGTTCCGTTAAGAACTTGGAAGGTAAGCCGATCGTGGGGGCGAGGATCGGCGTCGAGTGCTACAGCCCGAGCTTCCCGGAGGAGCAACAGGAAGCGATGGGGAAACGTCCTATCGTCAGCCCTCACTTGGCCGAAGGGCGCGACGTAATTACCGACGCTGACGGGCGATGGAAGTTGGACAACGCCCCCGCGGACAAGAAGTACAAGATAACATTCAACGTCAATCATCCCGATTACGTGAGCGATTTCTATTTTGGCCGAATGCAAAATGACCAGAAAGTCACCTCCGAAGACTTGCGACAGCAGAAGGCGACGATTGTCATGCGGCGGGGAACGCTAGTCTCCGGCAAGGTGACCGATCCAAACGGAAAGCCAGTCGCGGGGGCGGTCGTGGCCTGGGGTCGCGATCCGTACATGGACACTTCCTCGGATCAGATGTTCCGCCACGAGGTCCATACCGACGTCTCCGGCGTTTATTGCCTGCCGCCAATGCCGGCCAATGGGCCCGATCTCCGCCTCACCGTCATGGCCGAGGGTTGGTCGCCAGATATGAGAGTAGTCTCGTATGCGCCGAAGAACGCACCTGCCGACTTCCAACTCAAACCCGGAAAACACCTGCGGCTCCGTTTCGTGGACGAGTCGGGCAAACCGGTTCCCGAAGTCTACGTTTCAATTGCATCATGGCGCGGCGGCCAATCGCTCTACAACACCAAACATCCAATCGTCTTGGACACAAGAATACCGGAAAAGTCGGACAAGCACGGTGTTTATGAGTGGACCTGGGCGCCCGAAGATAAGGTGGAGTACAGTTTTGGCAAGGAAGGGTACAAATATGAATCCAAAGTTATCGCAGCCGATGGTGCGGAGCATGAAATCCGCTTATCTACGGCCCGCGCCGGCGACAACGACACCGGAGAATTGAGGTTTAAATCCGCGGACGAAGAATCTTCCGAGAACAACGCGGAAATGCGGCTCCTAAGGTTCTTTTCATTCCAGTGGCGCTTAGCGACGGTGCAAGAAGAACTGCATTTGACGGATCGGCAGAAGGAACAAATCACCGCCCTGTTTGCGCGACCGGAGCCCTATTTGTCGGACCCGAAGAAGCGAAAGGAAGCGACGGAGAAAAGCTATCAGCGGCTGCAAGTCATCCTGCTTCCGAAACAACTCGTTCGCGCGGGGGAGATTGCACTTCAGGCGGAGGGAACACAAGCATTATACGACCAGGATTTCGTCAAGGCTTTGGTTATAACCGGCGACCAGCAAACCGAGCTTCGAGCAATCTATCGTGAGGCGATCGATGCGCTAGGGAAAAAGAACCCGTCGCCGGCTGATCCCACCAAATTATCGAAAGAACAGATGCGGGCGCTGATGGAACAAAGCGCCGCCACCGAAAAAGCCATGTTCGGCAAATTCTTGAATTTGCTTTCCCGCCAGCAACGGACGAAGTACGAGCAAATGATCGGGAAGAAGGTCGATGCGGATCGGCTGTGGAAAGAATCGATCGACGCGGCGCTCAAGGAATTCGAGTTGGAGAAGCATAAGTCCCCGGCAACGCCAAAGCCCGTCTATTCGCCGGACAAACAGCGTGGCGTCGGTCAATCGATCGCGCCGGCAACCGCGCAAGCGGTCGTGACCGCCGCGCCCGCTCCGCGGTCCTTCACTACGCCGAACACTCCACCTCTCCCGCAAGACGTCGCCAAGGCAATGATGGTTCTCCTGGACCGTCCGCCGGCCGCGGAGAAGGACCGCATCGCAGCCGGGCTCGCGGTGCTCCGATCTTGCGGCTTGGGCGACGGGAGCAACGGCTACCCGAAAGAACGCGCGATGCGAGAGCTGATCCGCATCGGCAAGCCGGCCGCGTCAAAACTCACCGAAGAACTCGACGCGACCAAGCGCGACCACGACTTGCGGGATTTCGGGTTCGTGCTCCGCGGCATCGGCGATCCGCGGGCCGTGCCGGCCTTGATCCGGGCGATTCCGCGCATCGCGCAGCCCACCAACAGCGATTGCGGATATACGATCAACAACGATCGTGAACTCCTGAAATTTATGCAGGAAAACGACAGTACGCGCGTGTTCCTTAAAGAATATCCGGAACTAAGCGCGGTAAAGTATCCCGGCAGCGACACGATGTTCTCCTATGGGCGGCCGATCAACGAAATCCTGCCCGCTCTGCAAAAGATTACGGGCGAGAACCATCGGTGGCGCGAATTGGCCTTCACGAATATCGCGGATGTCGGCGGCTCCGGCGAGTCAGCGGAGCAGAACCGCCTCAAGCGTCTGGAGTTCCAGAAACTCGCCGTGCGCTGGGCCGACTGGTGGGATAAGAACTGGCAGAAGTTCGTCAAGGACGAAGATGAAGCAGAGATCGAGCCCACGCGGCGCGTGCTGGCCAAGAACGCCGAGGAGTTGGCCCAGCTAACGCCGCAACCGATGTCGGGGTTCCCCGTCGGCAAGGATGTCGCTTTGGGCGGCGGAATGAGTTGGCCCTCCATCATTTCCTTTGACGATCCACGAATGATGTACCGCTCGGAGGCTTGTATCGACTTGGATACCGGGCGAATGCCTTTGCCGCCGGACGAATTGGTGAAGACTTCCTCGCCTGGAACACCTTCGCCCGCCTTGCTCTCCTGGGCCGAGAAGGAAAGTGTCAATTTGATCGGCATGAAGTTCCGGCCGAAGGGAAGCGAGAAATCGTACTTCGCCTTCCAGCCGCATAGCATGAAGGTATGGCGGATCGACATTCGCCGTTACGACCATTTGGAAGAAGAGCTTCAAAAGGACTCAAAACTCGACCTGCCCGAACCTTGGGAAGGCCCCATCGCCTCGCTTGATGAGAAGTCCGGGCAGATCGACGACTCGCATCCTGCTTCGTTCCTGTTCCTCACGAAGCGCGGGATTTGTGGGACCATACGGGTGCGAAGCAAGGAGGCTTATTCGACGCCGAAAGCTGGTACACCAGCTTCGAGAGTTGAATCTCCGTTTCAACTCCAATACATTTATCGCAGCGACAAGAGCAAATAGGGCTCGACGGCCTGATTTCCGTGGCAGCACCTTGGCCAGGAATATCGACGCTACCAGCGGGAAACGCCGGCGCTCATTCCCTTGATACTGTGACCGCGCTTTACACAAAGCCGAACTTAGCGGCGTGCGGCATTATTGCTTCGGCTGGCATCGTTATGCGTCGTGGCTAGCTCCGCTTTCAACAGGACAACCATCTCGACAGCCTCGGTTACGTGACGAACTTCTTTGGTCGCACCGGATTTGTCGTTGGTTTCTTGCGACTTTGCACCAACAGGGCAGGTCCGCTGTTCTACAAGCCCTCCAATGGACGCCGTCTGTCCCGAGCGAAGATCAACGCCCGATTCGATTTCGCGGCCCTTGATCGCAGGAATTGCGTCCTTGCCGGTCCCCACGGAGTGGTCTGGGTCCAGTTCGCTCACGCGCAGCCGCGCATCCAGGTGAATTCGGCCGCCGGGCAACAGTATTGCCACCACGTCGGCGCGCGTGCCGTACTCCTTGTGCTCGACCGTCTCCTTGCGATCGGCGCCCTTCACGCGGTAGCCAATTTCACCTCCGACTTGAACGTATGCCGGCCGGCCTGATGTTACGATCAAATTGGGCTCTGAGCGCAGCCAAACGAGGCGATCCTTCCGCAGAGCCTCAATCAGCGCGATCAATTTTGGGTCCAGCGACGGCAGGACCCCATCGATTCCCGGCAGCTTGCCGGTTGATTGCAGTTTCTTCAGCCAGTCCAGGACTGACATTCCCTTCGCGCCCCCGTACCGCGCGGAGTCGACCTCAGCGAGCTTGTTTAGAGGGAGTTCGAACATGCGCAGATTGACTAGGATCTGGGCGCTTTCTGACTTCGACTGTTCCTGAATATCCAACTGCCGGATCCTTTTTGCCTCGTCGCTGCGCCCGGCCGCTTCTAAGTGGTCGGCCGCGATACGGAGATGATCGGCTTTGGAGAAGAATACGGACGACGAGCCAGGTTCGGATTGAGCCGGTGCGGCAGCCGCGCCATACGGCCTGCTATTGATTGCAGTGTCGACTTCAGCTGGTGTGACGAAGAGGGGCTGTGCGGCCGAGGCCGGTTTGGGCGTGTAGTCCTGCGAATACGCTGGACGAACGACTGCGACAAGTAACACGACAAGAACGAGTCGGAGCATGATTGTCTCACTAATGGGCCAGTTTTGGCGCCAATCAATACAAAAGTTGGCACGTCAAGTCAAGGCCGTTTTGCCTACGTTGCCCTTGTGCTACGCCCCCAAAAGGCGATGCCGGTCCTACCTACATCTCCGTGGCCCGTAACTTGACATGTTTGGTCGCACCGCCACGCTGAATTTGGAATCCTGGCGCGCCCTGGGAGCGGGCAATCTTCGGGGATGATTTCTTTGCCGACGTGGTGGTTTTGGGACTGCAAATGACGCAGTTCACGGATGCCGAGTTGGTAAACCTCAAAGGATTGACCTCGCTCCAAGGCGTGATCCTACTTGGTACGAAGGTCACAGACAAAGGCGTAATTAGACTCAAGCTGGCGTTACACAATTGCGGAATTCCCCACTGTTACCGCACGCATGTCCGATGCCAACCGAGAGCGGCTACGAGCGCAAGTGCCCTCACGTCACCACTTCCCCGCCCGGTACTTCCCGAACCGCAGTTTCGAAGCCCTACTACCGGATCGATGGGTGACATCGCACCCCGAGCATCGCCTTGATCAACGGGAAGAAGGATCCCGCGAAGCCCAGGCCCGTCGTCGGAAACGGGCTGCTCGTCGGGTCGCCGTCAAGCAGTAGGGGTTTCCGACTTAGGCTCGTGCCCAGGCACGGCCAAGCCTTGCTTTCTGTAGTGATTGACGGAGACAAAAAGTGCCAGTAGGCTATCTTGTAATCCCACGAGGCGTTCTCAGCCGCTGGCGTCGTGCGTCAGGGCCGTCTCTGGCGACGGTATTGGCTTGAGGCGATCCGAACCATGTTCCGGCGAACTTGTACAGCGTTCTTGGTGGCCCTAGTGGCACTCGACGTTCTCACCCTTGCAATCGCCTCGGAACCGGCGCCTCAATCGAAATGGCCCGCGCCCTATCCGTACCCAATTGGCGCCGGGCTTCAAGGTCTGGCATCCGGCTCGACCGCCGTCGTTGTCGCGGATGTCTTGGAAACTAACCCGGACAAGGCAGAAGAAGGCGCCCGCGACAACATGAAACTGAAGGTGGTACAGGTGTTGATGGGACGGCCCGTCCCGGGCGATACCTTGGACCTTTACTACCACCTACTGTGGATCGACAACTTCAAAACGCTGGAACCGCCGAAGTTTGACAGAGGAAAACGCTACATAGTCTTTCTGCATTCGCATTACCTGGTCGATGCGGACCGCAACACGAAACTGGAGTACGAATTGTCCGATCAGTGGCTAAGTGTGATCCCCCGCCGTGCCGACCAGTTTCCCGATCAACTCAGGGAGATTGCCGCGGCGATCCGCAAGGCCCATGGGGACGCGCGCGGGGCTTGGTCGGAAGCGGTCGGACCACTTCAGGCCCGCCTGGTCGCCTACCAAAACGCCATCGTTAACGGGTCGCCGATCATTTCCGTCTACCTTGATCTGAATAATGTCAGCGGTGGCGACAACACCGTCCAGTTCGATCTGTCCGGCGCAACAATCACCTGGGAAGTGACGGACGAACACGGCAAGACCGTGGCCCCGGTGGCGCCCCCCGGCAACCAGCCCTCGATAATCCTCGACCAGAAGGTGGTCCTCGAGTCGGGCGCCAGTATTCGCCTGCCGATGTCGCAAACCGGGCCCCAGATTCCCAAGGACGGCCGCGGTTATCTTAGACTCGCGCCGTGCAAGGCCTGGGCTTTTGGACGCACTGACAAAGCCAAGTACTTCCTTCGCGCCAAGATCGAGTGCCAGTGGCGCGGCCCCGAGAAGTGGCAAGGCACGCTTGTTATGCCCCGCCTTGAAATCCCACTCGATCGAGAAGGGCTGCAAGAATCCCAGGTCGACGGCGATTCTTTCAGGCTTACTGAGCCTATATTGTCCTCCGACAGTGGGGAGCAGGAGCACCTTGCCTGGTGTCGGAGAAAATCTGTCAGATTTCGGCTGGATCTGAGAATAACAGGTTAGGGAAGGAGCCCCGAAATGAGTTCGGCCCCGGAAACACGCCCTAGCTTGCTCATCCGCGTCCGCGATCCGGCGGATCAGGCGGCATGGGGAGAGTTCGTCGAGATCTATCGGCCCGTCATCTTGCGGATTGCCCAACATAAAGGGATGCAAGCGGCGGACGCCGAAGATATCGCCCAAGAGGTTCTGGTGGCGGTTGCCAAGGCGGTCGAGCAGCGGGAACACGACCCGAAGCGGGCGAGATTTCGGACGTGGCTGCATCGAGTGGCCAATAACATCATTCTCGATGCCCTAACCCGCGGCAAGCCGGATCGTGCGGCAGGCGGCTCGTCGCTGCAAGCCGGCATTGCTCAGAAGGAGTCGCGAGAGGGGCCCGATTCGGACCTCTTGCGATTGGAGTACCGTCGTGAGGTGTTTCGCTGGGCCGCGCGGCAGGTCCGCAAGGAGTTCCACCAGGAGACTTGGGACGCCTTTTGGTTCACATATATCAAAGGACGGTCCGTTGAAGCCGTGGCGACGGAGCTGGCAAAAGACTCAGGGGCGATCTATGCCGCGCGGAGCCGGGTCATGCGGCGAATTCGAAAGAAAGTGGCCGAATACGAGGAGGACAAATGAGTAACCCATCAATCTGCGACCCCGATCGCATTGAACTTTTCCTCGAACAGAGATTGAGCGATGAGGAGCAGTCTGCCTTCGAGTCGCATTTGAGCGCCTGCGGCAATTGCCGCCAACGGCTGGAAACGGCCGCCGCCGGCGAAGAACTTTCGTTTGAAATCTGCGAGTCTCTCCGAGACGAGCAACTGCCGTCAAACGATCCGCGTTCCGGCGATTTCGACTCTACGAGCGAGGACGTTTCTTCGAGCCAGGCCACGATCCTTAAAATCCTCGCACCCACCGACGACGACCGAATGATCGGCCGCTGGGGAACTTACGAGGTTGTCGGCGTTGTTGGCACGGGCGGGATGGGAGTTGTCCTGAAGGCCTTTGACGCTGCCTTGAACCGCTATGTAGCGATCAAAATCCTCGCCCCGCACCTCGGCACAAGCGGCGCGGCAATTCGTCGCTTCTCTCGCGAGGGCAAGGCCGCCGCCGCCGTGGTCCACGACAATGTGATCGAAATCTACCATGTTGCCGAATCAGCCGCGCTACCGTATCTTGTCATGCCCTACGTCCGTGGTCCGTCGCTCCAGCGCCGGCTGAACGACGAAGGATCGCTGGCTGTGGTGGAAATCCTCCGCGTCGGCATGCAGGCCGCCGCCGGGTTGGCCGCTGCCCATGCCCAGGGGCTCGTTCATCGCGACGTGAAGCCGGCCAACATTCTTCTTGCCGATGGCATCGAGCGCGTAAAGCTTACCGATTTCGGCCTCGCCCGCGCGGCCGACGATGCCAGTTTGACGAAGACGGGCGTCATCGCCGGCACGCCGCAATACATGTCGCCAGAGCAGGCCCGCGGCGAGCCGGTCGATCCACGGAGCGATCTCTTCAGCCTCGGCAGCGTGCTTTACACCATGTGTACCGGCCGTCCGCCTTTCCGCGCAGAGACGAGCTACGGCGTTCTGCGGCGGATCACCGACGAAGAGCCGCGCCCGATCCGCGAGATCAATCCCGAAATTCCCGACTGGCTCTGCGGGATTGTCGGCAAGCTGATGGCGAAGCGGCCCGACGACCGCTTCCAGTCGGCCAGTGAAGTCGCCGCGCTTTTGGAACAATGTCTCGCCCACGTTCAGCAGCCGACGGTCGTGCCGCTTCCGGAATTGGGCAAAGCGCTCCGCGTGCCGTCCGCTTCCGACTCCCCTCTCCTTCCGGGAGAGGGGCCGGGGGTGAGGGCGGTTGGAAGCTCGCCGAGACATCGCAACATCTTCACAAAAGGAACCCTCATCATGCTCACCCTCCTCGGCCTCAGCCTCTTCGCCGCAGGCGTAGTCTCGACCTCCCCGCCCGACATCTCCGGCACCTGGCAAGGCGAAGACTGGGGCCAAGTCACGCTCACGCAAACCGCGCCGGGCGAGTATACCGGCTCCTACTCCGACACCGTCACGAAGGAAAAAGGCCCCGGCAAGATCGCTCTCAAGTGGTCCCGCATCGAGCGCCGCTTCAACGGCACGTGGAGTGAGGGCGAGGACGATCGCCTCGGCGATCTGTCCGTGCGCCTTGCGGACAAAGAGATTCGTGGCGCGCTGACGACTGATGACAAATCAAGGATCAATCCCGCCACGCCGCGCTTGGCGGATTTAGTATGGAAACGGACGGGAAGCGTTTCAGGTCATTCCGGCGAATCAAAGGTCACGCAAGATCAGAAGCGGTATGATTGGTACGGCGCAAACCTGGAGCCCGTGCCCGGAATGTTGCCCGCGCTGGATCAAGGCGTCTTTCTCGTGCCGAGTAATCGCTGCTATCTGCTCAATGACGAGCGAGTGCGCAAAGATCTGAAGCTCGCTCCCGAACAGTGGGAAAAGCTGCAGCAGATTTCCTGGGCGTACCAGATCGAACTCAAAAAAGCAGCGGAGCAAAAGCTCTCGCCCCAAGCGCTACTTGACATGTCGCGGCGGACGGTGCGATCGGCCGCCGACGAGGCCGCTCACGCTCTGACGCCAGCGCAGCTGGCAACATTGAGCGAAATCACGTTTCGCCGTTCAGTCTTGAACATCCTCGAAAACCCGCGCATTCGGCGGTCAATCGGCTTGACGTTCCGACCAAGAGAAGGCGTACGCTGCGATCGTCGCCGACATGCAAAAGGAAGGAATTCGTCTTCGCCGGGAAATCGAGGAGCGATCGCTACAAACGCTTATGCCAAAGCAACGTGAGGAACTGAAATCGGCAACCAAGGACGACTCCGACAATAGCTTCTTTCTCGCGCTTGCGGGCAATCCGATCGTCCGCGAGCGGCTTAACCTCACGCTGGCGCAAATCAAAGCCATAAGGGAGCTTGCCGGCGAGATAAGGATTCAGTCCGATGAGATGCGGCTCACGGCGAACAATAGGGCATTCGAGATGCTTACATCGGCGCAGCGGCAGAAGGTTCGCGAGGCGATAGAAAATGACGATTGGCTGACTGGAGCCGTTCCAGTCACACCTCGCGACGCGTCAACATCGCACCCCCGCGCCATTCAATTCGACGGCAACCACTACGCGAAGGTCGAGCCGCCGCCGAGGTTCACGTCGGGCGATTTCACGATATCGCTCTGGTTCAATCCAACGACGGCCGCCAGATCCAAGTCGCTCTTCCACCGCGGGTTCAGTTGGTCCGATGTCCTTCGCCCATACCCGCCAGACGACGTGACGCATCCTCATGGGGCCATGCACTTCGGTCGCGACTATCGAGGCGATATCAACATGCATCTCAACGTTTATAGCGGCGAACTGGACTTCGCGGCTCGAACGGCCAATCACGAATGGATATTTGGTTGGGACGTGCCGGAGTCGCGACTGCACACTCCGGTTAACTACGGCCACTGGAACCACGTCGTGGTCACACGCCTCGGCGACTCGTACACGATGTGGATGAACGGCGCGCGGATCAACAGCGAAAAGTCGCCGGCTCAAATCTCCGACACCGACAATACCAACCCGTTCCTAGTGGGCGGCATGATGGAAGACGATGGCGGCGCTATATGTATTTACCAGGGGTCGCTCGATGACTTCCGCGTCTTCCGCCGATGCTTGTCCGACAAGGAGGTCGACGCCTTATATAAGAGCAGCGGCGACGAATCTGCAATGAAAGGCGAAGGCCGCGTGAAGCTCGGGCCGCTCTGCGAGGCCACCGCAGCCAAGCCAGCATCCGACGCAGTCATTCCCAAAGGGATGCGAGTAATCTGCGTGCAGCCCGATCAGTACGAGGCCGACGGCGGCACAATTGTTCCCAAGGCCCTCGTCGATGTTCAGCTTCTCGTCCGCGCTGCTCGACCGGGCGATGCCGGGGCGGTCGAGACGAAAGGAATAATGATCTTGCGAGACGTCCGCGTCTTTGCCGTCGGCGGCAAGACGAATGCCGTGGCAGGGGAAAATGAGGCGAACTCGCGCGCAGCGCGTCCGTCGGTAACGCTGCTGCTGACTCCGACGCAAGTCGAGACGCTCGCGGACGCCGCCCACGCCGGCACGCTCCGCTTGATCGCCCGCGACGCCAGCGGTTCCGGCAACCTTCCGCCGCCTATACCGCTAGCCGAACTGCCGTTGCCGCAGCGGATCGTCAGGCTGGAGGAGTTGGTCCGCGAAAAGGAGGCGAGTTATTCCAAACGGCTCGCGCGTTTAAGCGATCTCTGCGCCGCGCGGGACGAACTGCTGAACGCGCAGCTTGAGGCCGCGAAGTCGAAGGCCGAGCGGATCGCGATCTGGGAGAGATTATTGAGCACACAGCAAGAAATCGAGAAGAAGGCCGATGCGGGATTGAAACGCGCCCCTGACGAAGCCGCGAAGGCCGATTTCCTGCGTGCTCGGGCGGAACGCCGAAAGGCCGAACTCGCACTGGAAGAGGAAAAATCGCCGGCAGCAGCGCCCGAGTCCGGCGGCAAGACCGGCGATGGTTCGCAAAAACCCCCCGTCCCCTCAATCGAGCAAATCGCAGCGGCATGGAAGGCAAGGCAGGAGCGCCTCCGCTCGATCCGCATCCAGTGGACGGAAACGGAACTTATCCCGAAGGGCTTCCGGCCGAGGATTTTGAACCGAGGTAAGCAAGGCCGGACCCAAGTCGACATTTTGCCACCCACCGACACGGCAATTGAATGTACGTGGAGCGAACTGATCAGCGGCACGATGCTGAGGATGAACCGGGATGGTCCGTATTGGCACCCGGAACGACAACTGAACTGGGACACAGGCGTAGCGACGTTCGATGGCGAGGTGGCCAAGATGTTCTTTGACGAGAAAAGCACCGGCGAAATGCATGGGTTCATTGATCGCGAGGCCCGCAATCCCAATTATGATTGTAGTCTCTTCGTGCCCATTGCTTTTGCCTTCCGGCCGAGTGAGCCGAACATGGGCGGCAGGAACCCGGCCGACTACCGTGTGATGCCTGATACCGAGACCATCGACGGAAAAGCATGCGTCGTTCTCACCGGCGGTCCGCGCGGCCCCTTCGGCGCGACGCTCTGGCTCGATCCGCAGCGCGATTACATTCCGCTAAGGTTCCAAGAGCGAGGGCCGAACGATAGGACTTTTGAAATCTCGTACCAGAAGGACCACGTGTATGGCTGGGTCCCCTTGGAATGGACGTATATCGACGTCGGCGGAACGAGTCGTCGCCTCTTCGGTTGGTCAAACGCCAAGGTGACGGCGTACACCATCAATGCCGACATTCCTCGCTCCGAGTTTCAATTTGATTTTCCCGTCGGGACTTACGTAACGGACTTGCGAGCCGCGGAATCTAACGACATGGAAAGGTACATTGTTCGCGAGGGCGGAAAAAAGCGAATCATCACGAAAGATGAGATTCGTCGGGAACAAGGCGCAAACTACCAGGAGTTGTTACGCACGGAGAGCGGCAGGGCGGGGCTTCGTCGAGACAACACCCCGAAGGAAAAACCCGACAACGGACCTCGGCATCAGGCCGATCCGTCCAAGGCGCAGAAGGCGCCGGCACCAGCTACAAAACCGCCTTTCGAGGCCCGGCTGCCCAGCGGCGTCACGGCCGAACTCTATGGCGTCGCGGAGAACCCCTCAAAAGACCGCCCATGGTGGCGTCCCGACGGCTCGCCGCTGGATAAGCGGCCCTATGAGACCTTAGAGGGAATGTGGCCAGCCGAGTTTGGCAAAAACAGACGTGAGTTCGCGATCATTTTGAAAAATCTGTCCGCCGGGCCGACGAGCCTTCAATTATACCACGATGGTGATTCGCGGCCCAACTCAATGCCGGCGATTGATATGAAGCCGACATGCCTGCTGAATGTGGAGGGCGAGCCCGACCCCAAGTATCCGCGAGTCTTTCGCGCAGTCAAGCGAGAGTTGCATGTCTTAGTTGGAAGTTGGCCCGCGAAGACGAAGGCGGCCACGATTCTCGTTGGCGTGGGGTCCGGGCTGTGGCGCACCGTCGGTGACAGCGCCCAGCCCGCGCTCGGCGAAACCAGTGCCCCGGCCGTCCTCTTTTCCAAGCCGGAAGAGAAGGACGGAAACCTGCGCGTCACCGTGACACACGGAATCTGCGGCGATCCGCCGCGAGTCGTCGCGGTTGACGCTCAGGGGCGAGAGCATCTTGCCAAGGAGTGGAAAGGCGGCGTCGCGGGGCAAAACTTCGCGGTCACCGCCACTTTCACGAAGCTTTCGGCTAAGCAGGTGACGGCGTTTCGTTTGCAAACCCAGATATTTGAAAGGGTCGAGTTCCGCAACGTTTCGCTGCATCCCGGCGAGAAAACGCAAGTGCAGGTGGTACAACTGTTGCCCAGCGCGCCTGTCACGCCAGAGTTAGAATGGCAAACAATCGGACCACGTTAATCCCGGAGCACCGCGGAAGCGACTGCCGCATTCGAGCGCGGCCAAGCTCACGACCAAAACGAGCAATACGCCGACGCCGTTTCCGACTTAACGAAGGTGCTGGAGATAGATCCCAAGGACTTTGCGGCACGGTTCAATCGCGCCTTGGCCTACGAATCGACACGCGAGTACGACAAGGCGATCGCCGACTACACCAAGGCGATAGAAGACGACACAGATTTCTCTAAGATCGTGAACGGTAAGAACCAGTGCTTGGCTATGACGCACCATTACCGCGGCCGGGCTTACCAGTGGTACATGCACGACAACGCCAAGGCCGTGGCGGATTTCACCGAGGCCCTGCGTTTGGATCCCAAGATCGAGATGGTCCATTACCGGCGAGGTCGAGCCTACAATGCGCTGAAGGAATACGCCAAGGCCGCCGCCGACTTCACGGTCGCGCTCGAGCACGATCCGGACTACCCCAATTTGCTATCTGCCTATGCCTGGCAACTGGCCACGTGTCCGGACGCGAAGTTCCGCGACGGCAAGAAGGCCCTCGAACTCGCCCGCAAGGCCAACGAAGAGTTCAAGTGGGAGGTGGCGGACCAGGTGGAGACGTTAGCGGCGGCCAACGCCGAGAGCGGGCAGTACGAAGAGGCGATCAAGTGGCAGAAGAAGGCCATCGAGCTGTTTGCCGCCAAGGCAAAGGCCCATCCCGAAGATGACAAGGCCATGCGGCAGCGGCTCAAGCAATATGAGGCTCGGAAGCCGTACCGCGCGGAGTGATAGACCGGCGCCTTCTACTATCGTCGAGACGCGCAGGTCCATTAAACCTGCCTTCATCGAATTGAGTCCGCGCGAGCTCGTCCACCTGCCCTTCCCGCCAGGCACTTTCGTCCGAGACAACCAGGAGCTTGAGTACCATGCTTACTGGACGAAGAACAAGGCTCAGTAGGATCGCCAACGCGGTTTTCGCCGCGTCCCAGATTGCCGACATGAATGGAGCGATCCAAATCGCGCTCACGCGCAGTGAAAGCGGGGGACGACGCCAAAGCCCATCGGAACTTAGGGGGTGATTAGCGGGACCTCAAATCCCGAAGCCTAGATGGCGTGAGACGAAATCGGTGTTTGACAAAACCTCCGACAGCCACTTGACAAGAATAACTATTTCGTTAGAATACGTGAATCATAATCTGGAATGGAGGATGTTCGAAGATGGCCCGCCCACCAGCCACCAGCCCTACCGACGGGGAGATGGAAATCCTGCACGTTCTCTGGCAAGCAGGTTCCTGTACGCTCGGTCAAATCTGCTCCGCCCTTCGCACCCAAAGGCCCGTCGCCCCAACCACCGTGGCGACCATGCTCAAGGTCATGCGGGAAAAGAAACTTGTCCAGCGAAAGCAAGGCAAGCGGAGCTATATTTGGTCGGCAAAAACAACGCAGCAATCGGCCGCCTCGGGCATGGTCCAAAAACTCGTCAATCTCGTCTTCGACGGTTCGGCCCACCGGCTCGTGGCACACCTCGTGGAATCGGGCCAGCTCAGCGAGGAAGAGCGAAAAGAACTCCGCCGAATGATGGGCAACGAAAAGGTATGAACCGCCACACTTAAATTACCTGGCAGGAGAGGGTCTCCACCGTGATCGACTTCCGAATCTGGCAGATTGCGGGCTGGACGATGTTGCACTATTTGTGGGTCGGCGCGGTGGTCGGCGTCGTCGCCGCAGCGGTGCGGCTGCTGCTGCGGTCGCGGGAAGCGAATCTGCGTTATCTCGCGGCGCTCGGCTGTTTCGCCGTTCTGGGCATTGCTCCTCTGCCGATCGCGCTGGTCGTCAGCATTCGCATTCCATCGCCGCCGCGAAGCGAACCGCTCGTCGCGTCGGAACATGTTTCCGATTTGACGCCGCTGCCGCCGCGCGTGCCGGCGATCGAATTATTCCCAGAACCCGCCGCGACCGCGCCGCCGGTCCTTTCCACCCCGCCTCCAGCACCCGCTCCGCGGCCAAGCGAGTTGCTCCGCACCGCCCTCGATCGCGCGGCGATGGGCCTGCCTTGGTTGTGGCTCATCGGCGCGCCGCTGACGTTTCTCTTGACCACGATCGGGCTCTTGGGAGCCGAACGGCTGCGGTGCCAGAGCCGCCTCGTGGAAGACTCACCCATTGCGGAAACGTGCCGCCGGCTGGCCGCGGCGCTCGGCATCTCGCGCCGCGTCGGCGTGGCGATTTGCGACCGCATCGCCGCGCCGGTCCTCTTGGGCATATTCCGCCCGCTGGTCCTGCTGCCCGCCGTCGTCCTGACCGGCTGGGACGCGCAGCAACTGGAGATGGTCCTGCTGCACGAACTGGCCCACGTGCGGCGGTGGGACAACCTGGCGAATCTCGTGCAGCGCGTTGTCGAGTCGCTGCTCTTCTTTCATCCGCTGGTTTGGATAGTCTCGGCTTGGGTGCGGCGAGAGAGGGAGCACTGCTGCGACGAAGTCGTCGTCGCCCGCACCCGCCAGCCGCGGGCCTACGCGGAAATGCTCGTCAATCTGTCCGAAAGAGTTTCCCAGGCCGCGCTGCGAAGTTCGCAACTACCGCTTAGCCAGGTGGTTTCGGCGATGGCTGAGCGGCCGCTGGTCGCCCGCATCCGCCGCATTTTGAAAAAGGAGGAACAGTCTATGCAAGTCTCGCGTAAAACGGTCGGTTTGATGCTCGCCGGTCTAATCGGTATTGCGTTTGTGATTGGCGACTGTTGCTCGAGGACGACGACCGCTGCTAATTGGGCCGCGTCCGTCGAACTACCGGCTGGCAGGCAGCAGATGCTGGAATTGCCTGTGCGCGTGGTCGACTCCGACGGCAAGCCGGTGAGCGGCGCTAGAGTCACTCCTTGGGCATTGCGAAGTTCACAGGGACACGGCTGGTGGAAGGACAAGGACAAGGGCGCAGGGCGCTGGGCCAAGGGAAGTCATTACGGGCTCGGACGGGACCGCTACCGTCCTCTATCCTGGCTATCGCGACGTTCGGGAGCAGATTCGCACCCTAGCTGTTTCGCTCTATGTCGACCACCCGGACTTTGCCTACATCGACGACCTGCACATCGATGTGCCGCTGGAGTCAAAGGGGCCTTACGAGGTCAAGCTGTCGCGCGGAGTGCCCCTTGAGATCCGCCCGTTTATCGACGGCAAAGCGATAAGCCTCGACGGCGTGTTCCTGCTTTGGTCAGACGGCCGCTCTTGGCGAAAGGGGGTGGCTCCGGAGAAGACCGCTAGCGGCTCACTTCGCATACCGGCCATGCGTCCCGGCAAGAATAGCATGCTGGCCGTGAAACTCGACGGCGATCGAGCGACGCACTTCAGTAGAATCATTGAATTTGAATTGGCGGCAGGCGAGCCAAAGAAGATCGACGTACCGCTGCGGCCGAGTTTGCGAATCCAAGGGGTATTGAGCGCCAACGTCCCGCGGCCTGTCCGGCAAGGACGCATTAAGACGGAGACGCTTCCCCCAGCGGGCTACGCTGCCAATCGGGTGAATTGGTTTAGTTGGACTGCGATCCGGCCCGATGGGACGTTCACCATCGACGGCTGGCCAGCCGACGAGCCGATGCAGCTCATTGCTCTTTGTGATGAATATATCGCCACATCGGGAGCCGCGCCCAGCGTCGTCCAGCACCCGCGCGATCCAAAAGTCGATCCGTTCAAGCGGCCGCAGGTTTTCGATCCTGGGCAGACCGGACTCATTACAGTGGCAATGTCCCCACTCGTGCGCTGTGTGGCCACGGCGGTCGACGGTGACGACAAGCCGGTGGCAGGCGTGAACGTGGTCTCTTGCCCGAATGTCGGCTGGTGGAACTGGGGATCTCAAATCTACTGCCATCCGTTGGTCCGCTGCGAGCGATTGCTGCGCGAGCGCGATTACGAAAGTGCAATTGACGAGGCGTTTCCGGTGCCGTTCCGTGGCACGACGGATGCACAGGGAAAGGCAACGCTTTTCCTGCCGGCCGGCAAGGAAGACTTGGGGGCCGGGAACGACGTCTATGAGCTGCCCGTGTTCCTCGGCTCGCGCGACGTGCGAGTAAAACTCGTTCCTGGTGAGACGACCGAGGCGACGCTTCGTCTCCAACCATCCGGCACGGAGAAGCTAGGGGAATGGGACAAGCTTGCTGGCGTCGTCTTCGGCTGTTCGACTCGTGAGGGCCGCCGGATTTGTGCGCTGCCCGGCGTCCAAAAAAAGATGAACGAGTTCGTCGAGCGATTCCGCCAGGCGAAGAACCAGCGCGATCCACAATTGCTCGCTGACGCCTACAATCTGGTGGCCGACGCTTTCACGGGCGTTGGCGATCTCGCAGAAGCAGGTAAATGGCGTAAGAAAGCCGCGGATCAAGCCGCGAAAGCCAAAGCCCCAAAGGCAAGCGATCCGTCCGGCAAGACTTCCAAGATTAAGCCGCCAGATAACGCAGCGGCCGACACGGAGAAACGTGGCACCGAACCAAGCGTGACCGCGCGACCGCGGCCGGCGGGCTATTTTCCCTTGATCGCCTTGAAATACGAGAGACTCGATTGGCCCGACATACGTAGACATTATGGCATTGATGCCGACCAAGAGAAGAAGTTACGGGAACTTTGTGCGACCTTCGAGCCACTCCTTGCCGAAATCGCCAAGGCGAATAAGGAAAGGCAAAAACTGCCGCCAAGAGAGCAACGAATCTCGCCGGACGAGCGTGATAAAACCAAGCGAGCGAGCGAGGCTACCGGCAAGGCGATTGAGAAAATTCTTGCCGCAAAGCAGCGGAGCGAAGTCGAGCTCGATGATCTCTGCGATCTGGCGATTTCCATATGTACGAACCTTAACGACGAAGGCAAGCGGTACGGACTTGATCTCACCCGGCAGCAGAGGCTGGAATTGGACCGGCTCGCAATCGACCTCGGGAATGCTACCAAACAGCGCGAGCACGAGGAGAACCAGCGGATGTTGGTGGACGCGCTCACGGCGGAGCAGCGCGAGCGGCTCATGGCGAGATTCGCCGACGCGGAATTGGCGGCAGCCCACGTTTATTTCCCGCCGGCGGACCTTGTGCGTTTTTGGAATCCCCCGATTGTCACACCATCGCCGTTAAGCTTTATGTTCCGCGAAGCGGGGTATTCCTAAGCATTGGCGCCGGCCTCTGGAGCGAAACCGTCCGCAGGCAAATCGGATTGAGTCCCGAACAAACCTGGAAACTGGAGGGGTTGGAAGCCAAATCCGCCGTCGCGGCGCAGCAAATCTTCAATGCTTACGAGCCGAAGGAATCGCCGCGCAAGTTGTCGGCCGAGGAGCAGAAGGCCAGAGACGCCGAATACCGGCAAAAACTGGAAACTCTTGGAAGCGATATCCACCGGCAAATCAACGAAACACTCAACACTGTGCAAAGGGACTCCTTGACGCGCATGCTGAAGGAGGCCCGCGCCGCAGGAACGTTGATTAGAGCGCTCCGCAATTCAAACGACGCCATTTTCGACGAACTGCGCACCACCGCCGAACAACGCGCGAGAATCCACGTCATTTATAGCGAGGATGCGGTACGGCAAGCAATACCCGACCGTGCGACTGGCGAGAAGGCCCTGGCCATTCTAACGCCCGAACAGCGCAAGAAGCTGGATGAGGTGATCGAGCAGCGGTATTGATTGTAAACGCCTCCGCCAGTCCCGTGCCGGTGGGGCGACGTTTGACCACTGCCCGACCACAGCGATCATCTGCTCGCCGACGACCGATCCCGCGGCGGTGGTGGCGATATAACACGGTCATTCTCTTGCCGAGTTTTGGACCGGTGCGCTGAAAATCAATTTCTATGGGTTTCCCCATTGACATCTATGGCACAACCCATATAATGGGACGTTATTGCCACTTTTTCCGCTCGCCAAGGAGACCCTCTATGGCCCGGCCAAAAGCTGAATATCCCACCCCGATCGAGTTGGAAGTCCTCAAAATCTTCTGGGAATCCGGCCCCCGCAACGTCCGCCAAGTCTGGGAAGTGCTGAACGAGCAGCGCGAACGGCACTATACCTCTGTGGCCAGCCTGCTCGCTACCATGGCCGAAAAGGGTATGCTGGAGTCCGAAGTCCAAGGCCGCACGCTCGTCTATCGGGCGGCGATCGCCCGCGAGGAGACGCTGGGAGAGATCGTCGAGGACCTTGTCGATCGAGCGTTTGAGGGCTCGGCAAGCGCCTTGGTTTTACAGGTGCTGGACCAGTGCTCGCCCTCAGCGGCGGAAATGGACGCCATCGCCAAGTTCCTCCGCGACTACCGTAAGCGGAAAGGAGAAAAGCCATGAGCTTCCACGAAATCCTCAGTGGACCGCTGGGCCAGCGGCTTGCATGGACGCTGCTTCACTTCCTTTGGCAAGGGCTCTTGATTGGCGCGGGCACGGCGGCGGCAGGCTGGCTCCTTTCGCCTTCCCACACACGCGGTCGATACGCTATCGCGATGATCGGACTGGTGTTGATGGCTTGCTGCCCGCTGGTCACGTTCGCAATTTTACAGGTACCCGCGCCGCCCCTCGTGACTGTGGTTTCCCAGTCCGACTTACCCGTCGGCAAGCCGCAACCGCCGGCGCCGATGCAAGCTCCGGACGATGACATGGCTTTGCCCACGCCGCCGCCGCTGGCCAGCCGTGTTGTCGCAGATTCACAGCCCACGCCAACTCCTGTTGCCCCGCCAATCGAGATTGATTGGCGGGAAAGCCTCGCCCGCCGCGCCTCCGCGTTTCAACCGTATGCGGTAATGGCCTGGCTGGCCGGCGTCGTCGCGCTCGGCGGGCGGCTGATGATGAGCGTGCTGGCCGTGCGGCGGTTGGCCCGCGGTCGAATGCCCGTGGCGGCGGAACTCGCCGCATGCGCCAATCGGCTTGCGCAGAGGCTGGGGCTATCGGCATCGCCGGGCATCTACTTGTCCAGACGAATCCTCGAGGCGATGCTCGTCGGACTCTGGCGGCCGATGGTGTTGCTGCCGGCGGCTTGGATCGCCGAAATGCCGCCCGACGTTTTGGAAGCAGTGATTGCTCATGAGTTGGCCCACATGCGTCGGCTCGACCTTTGGGCGAACCTAATGCAGCGGCTGGTGGAGACACTGCTCTTTTATCATCCGGCCGTTTGGTGGCTATCGCGGCGTGCCAGCCTGCTGCGAGAAATGTGCGCCGACGATCTGGCGGTGCAGGCCACGGGCGACCGGATGAGCTACGCGGGTGTGCTGGAGCTTCTCGGTCGCAGGCGGCTGAATCCGCCGGCGCCGCAGTTGGCGGCTGGCATCGGTGGGCGAAGAATGGCCCTCTTCGCTCGTGTCCGCAACGTGTTAGGCGCGGCTCCAGGCGACGAGCGTCTGCGCTGGTGGCCTGCGGGACTGTTGGCGTTGCTGGTGCCACTGGGAATGTGGCTGGTTTCCATGGGAATCGCGCAAACGCAGCCGGCCCGACTTTCCGCTATCGTAACCAAGTCAACGGCTGGTGCTGAACCCGCGGTGCCGTCCGACAAAGCGACTAATCCATCTGGCAAGACCGCCGCCGCGAATACCGCTAACACGAAGCCTGCCGAAGCCCTCACGTACAAGGGAACCGTCGTCGACACCGATGGTAAGCCCGTTAAAGGCGCGAAGATCTACCTCCTCTACTACACCGCCGCAGAACTACCTCGTCCGCCCGTTCGCGCCGTAAGTGGCCCGGACGGCACATTCCAGTTCAAAATGGCCAAGTCTGAGTTCGTTGCGCGGGGCGAAGCACACGATCCGTGGCTTCTCAGCAGCGTCGTGGCGATTGCCGACGGACAGGGAATCGGATGGCAAGCCGGTGAGTACCTTGAGGCCGAAAAGCAAGCCGGGAAGCGTGCGAGCTCCGGCACTGCCGGCGCCGCCTCGTCGTCGGGCGACAAGCAGTCGCCCGATGAGACGAAGCCCGTTATACGGCTTGTGCGAGACGACGTGCCCATCGTCGGCCGGATCGTCGATGCGAAGCGGCGGCCCGTCGCCGGTGCAAGCGTACGGATTCTGGAAATCATTGGCAACCGCAACAATAGCCTCACGGACTGGCTCGACGCGGTGGAAAAGCGGAAGGAAGGATATTACAACGCGTCGAAGTATTTGAACAACGGTCTTACGGGCTGGCTCCGTAATCAATTGCAGCATCTTCTGCCGGCCGCCACCACCGATCAGGATGGCCGGTTTCGACTGACGGGCGTCGGTCGAGAGCGAATCGCGCATTTGTTGCTGGAAGGTCCCGGGATCGCAACGGAACAGCTCGATGTACGCACCCGGCCAGGCCCGACGCTGCACGTCAAGAATTACGCCGGTGAAGCCGCGCCGCCGGCCTGGACTTACTACGGCGCGGAGTTCGAGCACATCGCCGCACCGTCCCAGCAGATTGCCGGCACGGTCCGCGACAAGAACACCCACTTGCCACTGGTGGGAGTCACAATTCTCAATGGGCGATACAACGAGGTCTATGGGCCAAGCGGCGGCAACTTCATTCGCGCCAAGACCGATGCACAGGGCCACTATCGTCTTCGCGGCTTGCCAAGCGGCGAGGGGAACAAGCTCCTTGCAATTCCGCCCTTGGACGGGCCTCATCTTATTTCACTGAAAGGGATCGATAAGCAAGCGACGCAGTCGGGCAATGTCGACTTCGACCTCACGCACGGCATCCTCATTCGCGGCCGCGTTACCGATGTAGCCACCGGTAAGCCCGTCTCGGCACAGATCGATTACTTCGTTTTCAGCGACAATCCACACGCCCGGTCCGCTCCAGGTTTCCGGGGATTTGACTACGGTCACTTCGGAAACTTCTACCAAACCGATGCAAAGGGCAATTACAGTATTCCAGGCCTGCCTGGCAGGGGCATCGTTACCGCGAGCCCTCATGATTGGCAGTCTTACCTGCGCGGCGTCGGGGCGGAGAAGATTAAGGGCGGCGATTCGCGCGCCGGGCTCCTCAAGTTCACGACGGAACCTACCTGGTGCTTCCCCAACAATTCTGGCGCTCTCGTTGAAATAGATCCGGACGAGAATGCGACGAAAGTCGAAGTCAACTTCGCGCTACAGCCGCAAAAAGAACTCTCCGTGATGCTGCTTGACCCGGAGAATAAACCGCTGCGCAGCGCGATATACAACGAAGGGAACGAACTTGGTGGATGGTGGCCGCGAGACAGCGAAATCTTCAGGATCACAGACTACCGCCCCGCTCGGCCGCAGACGCTTTTGTTCGTCCATCTCCAGCGCAAGCTGGCCGGTAGCCTTCTGCTTAAGGGACCGCAGCAAGGGCAGCTCGCCCTCCAATTGCAACCCTGGGGAGTTGTTTCCGGTTGTGTCGTGGACGCTCACGGGAAACCGCAAGCCGACGTCTTCGTGATGGGCGAGCCATTTCCTTTCGCGAAAGTTTACAAGTTCCCGCCGCAAAAACCATTCGAGCGCGCTTCGGTCGGGTTTTATGTGAAGACGGACGAAGGTGGGCGATTTACCGTCAACGGTTTGGCCCCCGGCGTCGCTTATGACATCGATGTCGCCAATATGCCGATCGTTGGCGAAGAAGGTCGGAAATATCAGGGCACGAAACCTTGGATTGGGCGCATCGCGACCGGCGTCGTTGTCCAGTCCGGTGAGACCAAGGACCTTGGCAACGTGACGCCAAAACTCAAAGACTTGTCCGCCTTCCTAGATCGCGAGAAGAAAGCGCCCGCCGCTCCGAAGGCGAAAGAATCACCGGCCACGGGCTCCGCCGCGAAGCCCGCGAATGAGAAACAACCCGCTAAGCCCGCTAATGAATCGCCCCCCGCAAGCGGTCCATCGGCGACGGCGGACAGGGCCAAAACCGAAGCGACACTCGCTCCCGCTCGCGGCTTGGCGGCGGACCCGAATACCGATCAGGCGAAGGCGATCGCCGCAATCGAGACGCTAAGCGGCAAGGTCACCGTCGATGAGAATAAGCAAGTGAAGTCAGTGGATTTCGCGCACGGCTGGTTACCTTGGGTACCCAATAACATGCCGGCAGTTCGACTCGACCCAGTGCGCGTTCCGGACGCCGGGCTGGCAAACTTGGAGGGATTGCGTCAACTTCAATCGCTAAACTTGAAGAACACTGAGGTTACCGACGCTGGGATAGAACATCTCAAAGGGTTGACCAAACTTCAATCGCTTAACTTGGAAGGAACTCTGGTCACCGACGCGGGACTGGAGCATCTTCAAGGACTGGCCCAACTGCAATCGTTGAGCCTGGAAGGAACTCGGATTACTGATGCGGGGCTAGAGCATCTCAAAGGATTGAGCCAACTCGAATCGCTGAGCCTGTGCATAACCAAGACGGACGTTGAGTTGGCACTACGGCAAGGAATGTCCCCACTCGAATTGCAGAATGTGCTGAACACCCAGATGGAGATTGCCGATGCTGGGCTGGTTCACCTGGAGGGGCTGACCCAGCTTCAGTCGCTTGACCTTTCCTGCACCAAGGTCGCCGGCGCCGGCCTGGCACACCTGAAGGGGCTTACCAAATTTCGCAGACTGGGCCTGCGCAATACCAACGTCAACGATGCTGGGCTGGCAAACTTGAAAGGATTGTCCAAACTCGAATCGCTTGACCTTGAAAGTACGCGAGTCACCGATGCTGGGTTACGGCACCTCGAAGGGTTACTCCAACTCAACTTCCTGAGCCTATGGGGAACTAAGGTAACAGACGCTGGGTTAGTTCACTTAAAGAGACTGCCTGAACTTCGCACGCTAAACCTGGTGCTAACCAACGTCACCGACGCGGGGCTGATTCACCTGAAGGAACTCCCCAAACTGCGTCGCCTGCTACTGTCCGGAACGAAGGTGACCGACCTTGGGCTTGTGCACCTTGAAGGGTTGCCCCAACTCCGTTCACTATTCCTGACCAGAACGGAGGTTACCGACGCTGGGCTGGCAAATCTGGAAGGGATGCCCCAACTTCTCGCGCTGTATCTAGGAGAAACGAAGGTCACGGATGCCGGATTGGATCATCTCAAGGGGTTGACCCAGATCCAACAACTGGAGTTGGACCAAACCAAGGTCACCGATGCCGGATTAGAAAAGCTCAGGGGACTGAGACAACTGTCAATTCTGCGGCTGAAACGAACCAAAGTCACGGAGGCCGGCATGAAGAAACTCCAGCAGACATTGCCGAACTGCAAGATTGACTACACGCCCGCCGAGGAACACGCTGCGCCCGCCACGACAGAACCGGCCGTACCCAAGGGAAACGATCCATCCGGCAAGCCTTCCGATGCCAAACCCGCGGACAGCGCCTCGCCCGTCGAGGAGAAGCTGAGGAAGGAATGGGCGGATAGAGGGCTTTCGGTGCCGCGCGATTTTATGCTCTTGCCGGCGTATCGGAAACTGGAGATGCCCGATGTCCGCAAACACTTCCGCATCACCGCCGCGCAGGAAAGGAAGCTTTGGGAAATCGCAGCCGAATATCACGCGGTGACGAAGAAGCTTTCCGCCGCACACGACGACTGGTTAAGACTCCCACCGCCACAGCGCAAGACTACGAAGGAAGAAGGGTACGCGAGACTTGACCAAGCCCACCATGCCTTCGACAAGCCAGTCGCGGATGTGCTGACCGCCGAGCAACGCGCGGCCTACCAGCACGATATCCGCGGCGACGAGGCATTCAACGTCATTATCCCGGATGATCGGCAGTACACGCAGCGGATCTTCGGGTTCGAACTGAGCGACGAGCAGCGACAGCAGTTGACGCGGCTGAGGGAGGAAGTCGAAGAGAACCGAAAGAGGACTCGCACGAACATGGAAGAGCAGGCGCTCGCCGTTCTGACTACTCAGCAGCGAGAAAAACTTTTGGCCCGATTCAGCGACGCGAAGCCTTTCAGGCCCAGCGCCCTTGTTCCGGGGAGCACCCAACAACGACCGTCGCTCGCAACAAAGCCGTCGTTGGACTTTCAATTCGTGTCCGGCAGCAATGCGCTGGTCAGAGTTTACCCGGAGTTGACCGATCCGAACGTCCGCAAGGCGCTGGCCCTGACCGCCGAACAGGAGGCGAAACTGCTGGCGATCCAGACAATATCGCAGGCCAAGGCGATAAAGCTTTTCGAGCGTTACGAGTCGAAAGCCCCGGCGGACGAATCGCCGGAAGCGCGGAACGCGCGGCACGCGGAGTATCGGCGGAAGAAGGACGAATACCAGCGAACTTTGAAGCAATTCGCGCAAGAGGTCATCGGGCAGATTATGGCTGTTCTTCAACCGCGGCAGGTCGCGGCACTTAAGGCGATGGCCCAGAAGGACAAAGCGATCGGCGCGCTAGAGGGACTGGATCGCGCGGCGCTGGACGATATTCACGCCACGGTGGAGCAACGGGCGAAGCTGCGGCAGATCACCGAAGAATACGAGGCGCATGAGTATCCCGTGCCGAACATGCCGCTGCCGTCCGCCGCTGGCGAGAAGGCATGGGCCATCCTCACCCCGCAGCAAAAAAAGAAGGTGGACGAGACGATCGAGCGATGGGGATGGTAAATCGTCACGCGGCGCAGGAAGCGGCATCCCCTGGTTCCGGAAGGATACGGCGGCGCGAACTGGCCCGGCAAATAGAGGCATGCCGCTGGGCTACTCGGCGTGCTTTTAGAGTTATAATCGGTGTTACAATTCGGGCGGTAAGTGGAGATCATCATGGACTTGCCGCAAGGCCACCGTCAAGTTCTTCGTCCGGCAGCACGGAAATGACTATGCGATTCTGCAAGGCACTTTTCGTTGCACTGTGCATCACGCTATTCCTTGGCGTCGCCGCGTTTGGACTGTCGGCTGATTTCACCCAGCGGTACCGGGCCACACTGGACTTCAACGAGCAGCCGAAAGGATACGAGTGGACCACTGGTCCCGAAGACGTGTGGCGGCTGAAGGAATTCGAGTACACCTTGGCGAATACTTTTCGGGTCAAGCTCGGCCCGTCCCAGGTCGTCTTCGGACGTCACGAGTCCAACGTGGTCTGGGCGGCGGTCATTCCGGATGAGCCGGGCGAGATCGTCGCCGTTCCGCAGGGAAAAGGCGGGCATATCACGAGCGTCTGGCTGCGGTTCAATCCGGCGCGGCTGGAGGAGATATTCCCGCAGCGGATTATCGTGGGACAGGGCAATCCGTCGATGCTCCTGCCCGCCAAGCGGCTCGCGACGCACAAGATGCGTGGGTGTTGGCATTCGGGCGGCTTGCCTATGATTCCGCTAGCAAAGTCCGTCACCTTCGATTTGGAAACGCGGGAACGGGCCCGCCGGTTCTACTCTCTCGATACGGAAACAGGTCGCGTCGAGTACGTGGACGCCTTCCGCTCCCGCGCGCTTCCCGTTCCCAAGCCACTCGACTCGAAAACTGCCCTGGCAGTATTCGACCAGGTTTGGATCGCGTTCGATCGCGATTACGCGATGTTCGCCATCAAGCCGCAGGTCGATTGGGCGAAACTTCGTCAGACATACCGTCCGCGGGCTGCGGTCGTCAAGGACAATTACGAGCTGGCGGTCATCGTCGCGGAAATGCTCGATTACTTGGAAGATCTGCACGTCTACGTCGAGGTCGACAACGAGTATGTTCCCGGCTACACCCCTCCCCGTTTTCTGAACGCGAATCCACAAGCGTTGCCTCGTTTGATCGGGAAGATTACGGAAACGGGACACGGACTGCGATGGGGACGCACCGACGACGGTATCGGCTACATCAGCATCGACCGACTAGCGGACGACACATTGCCGCAGACCTTCGACGACGCGCTGGATCAATTGGGCGACCCCAAAGGCTTGATCCTCGATCTCCGCTATAACGGCGGGGGCTCCGAGCCGCTGGGCTGCCAGATTGCCGGGCGACTGCTGGATCGTCCGCGCACATACAGCCTGTCCCAGTTTCGCAACGGGCCAAAGCACACCGACTTGGGACCGAAGGAGGAGCGGGCCTGCGGGCCGGCGGGACCTTGGCATTACGTGGGGCCGGTGGTGGTGCTTCAGGGACAGAAGACCATGAGTTCGGCAGAGTCGTTCGCTCTGGCACTGGCGCAATGTCCCCAAGTGACGACGATGGGCGACCGCACCGCCGGCTCCAGCGGCAATCCGCGTCGCGTCACCGCAGGCGCCGGTATTGTCGTCAACTTGCCGCAATGGATCGACATGGACCCGCACGGCAAGCCGATCGATGCCGTGGGTGTGTCGCCGCAGAAGAAAATCGAAGCCGAGGCTGAAGATTTCAGCGGTGGCCGGGACCCGGTGCTCGCGGCGGCGCTGGAAAACGTGAAACGCCGGCTGAAGACCGAGAAGCCGCCCGCCAGCGGCGTACTTCAGCGCCGCGCCTCGTCGCCGTAAACCGCTACACGCGAGCAAAGTGTTCTTGGTTGTCTGGCCCCTACCAAGGGCTATTATCTTTTATCGAGTATAAGGTCGAGTTCCGACGTTGTCCCCTCCGCAAGCGAGAGACTCCGCGACTGCTGAAGGTAGGCGTCCGCGGTGACGGTCACTGTGAACTTCTCGTCGGGCAAGAGGCTCGAACTGCGGAAGCAGCCATCGTTATCCTTCTCGAATTCCGGCGACTCGTGGAGTGATGTATCTTCGTAGCGGCCAGAAACTTCGGCTCCGGCGATCGGCTTGCCCGTGCGGTCATGGGCCTTGACCAGCACCACCGGCGAAACGTAGCGGATGATGCGAATATCGGTCATGTCGCCGGTTAGCGTGCCGAGGTGGAGTTCGGGGCCGGCCAGCAGCGGGGCGTCGGCCGATCTGCGGAAGCGCACGGACATTTTCTCCTGGGGCATGAACATTATGCCCGCTTGTCTCATGCCCAACGGCGCAAGCAGTTCATAGCGGCCATCGCTGCCGACGGGAGTCGCCGACTTCTGCCAGGAAAAACCGATGTCGTCCAGGTTCCTGCCGACGCATTCAAAGTCGGGGCCGCTCGTCTTCTTTCCGTCGCTGCCGTAATACTGAGCAGCGACCTTTACCGTCGGCTGTGCCTTCAACTCGAACGGCTTGGCGCCATCCGCATCAATCTTTACCTTGAGGATGTAGTAGACCCCGCGGATCGGCGTAATGGTGTGCTTGCCGCCTGGCCGCCAGCGGTCGCCCTCGCTCGGCCCGACGAGATACTCGCCGGGAGGAAGCGGGTCGAGTATGACCTTTCCCGCGGAGTCGCTGCGGGCGTAGCGATCCAAAGGCCGGGACAACCGCGACACCGAATTGCGGGCGGCCGGACCCAAGAAAGTTTGCGCGTACACCCATTGACCGGCCACCGGCTTACCGTCGACGTCGAGGACCTTGCCGCTGAGAGAGACTCCTTTCTTCATCGTCAGCACACCGAGGTCCATCTGCTTTGGCTCGGCGATCAATTGCATTGGGGCGCATTCCTTGGGCATGATCAAAAGCGATACTCCGCCGGCCGCTGGAACCGTCATTTGGAATCTGCCCGTTTTGTCGCTTTGGGTCTCACGTAGACCGCTCGAATAGACATCCCATTCGATCGGAACGTCGGCCAACGGCGCGCCGTCGGGCGCGGCGACGACGCCTGTAAGCACCTTTCCGGGCTTGAGGCGAAGTGGCTCGAACGAAGGGCGTTTGCCCTTGTTGATGTTCTCGACGATCTCGCTCAGCGAGTAACCCCACCATCTTCCCTCGACGTAGCCGGGATGTGTGACATTCAGGGCGACAAACACTTCGCGCTTGGAGTCATTTCCGGCCACGCTGATGTGTTCCTTGCGAATCGTAAACGTGAATTGCCCGGCCGCGTCGGTGGCGTGCCGCGCTTGTTCAAGAACCTCGCGTTCTTTTTGGGACCGGATCACGCGGACGTTGACGGCCGCGTTGGGAATCGGCTTGCCCGTCGTGTCGTCAAGGATCGTGCTGGTAATGGTGAGATCGGCGGCCGGCGTTTTTTGCGTTTCCGAACGTCGTGGAGGGTGGGAGCGACCGGATCAAACGGAGTTGCCCCGCATCCGGTGCCGGCGCGGGGCCTTCGGCTGGAAGCATGATATCGCGGACGGAAATCTCTCCGGGCCGGTCGAGCGGTACATTGACGCCAAGATCGCGATTCCGATCACGCGCAAGACGGACGTGGCATACCGAACCGACGGCAAGGCAAGGGACACGATAGCGACCGGACTTGTCGGCAACAACACTGAGAGTAGCGCTTTGGAGCCCTACAGGACTGATGCCCAGAGTTGCGGTCACTTGCTCGCCTGCGGCCGGCTTTCCCTGGGCGTTGTAGGCGAAACCGACCACCGTGGCGGCCGGACGCAACTCGACCTTCATGGCGCTGGCTGTGGATGAAAACATCGCCATGCCGGCAAGGTCTGCTTCCGGTGCGCGGACGTAGAATCCGAGTTTCTCCGTGTCGGGCATCGTTACCATCGAAAACCGGCCTTCCGCGTCGGCATGGGCGTCTCGAGGAATCTCGCGGGGGAAAGAGCCCGAACGGCCGGTCAACTGGCCGTATACAATTGCCCCGGCGACCGGTTTTCCGTCGGCGGCGCGGACAACGCGTCCTTTGACCAGCAACTTCGCCGGCCAGACCGCGATATCGTCATACACCAACTCCGGTTGATTGGTTACCTTGACTTCGATCCGGCCGCCGTCGGCCGTGCCGGTCGGCATGCTCAGCTTGAATCTCCCCGGCCCGACGCGAAACTCGTAGTTGCCCTTTTCATCGACCGGGGCCAAGAGTTGGCGGTAGCCTTCCAATTGATCGGACTTGTCGGCACCTTCCTCTGGACGTTCGCCGAGTTCGTAAAGAGTGACGACCCGGTTGCCCACGGGCTCTCCACCGATGATCCGTCCGAGCGTGACTCGTCCGTGAATCCTGGTGCCGCGCGAGAGCACAAAATCGAGATGGTCGTGATGCGTTCCGTCGTCCAGCCGCACGCCCGTATGGCTGGCGGCGGTCCAGTCGCGGTTCGATACGGCGATCACCATCGATTGGCGCGGAAAGATTCTCATCTGGTAGTGTCCGTCGGCATCGGTCCTGGCGCCGACATTAATGTACCCGTGGGGCTGGCGAAACGTGCCGCGAACGGTGATTCCGGCAGCCGGCTTGCCGTCGGCAAAGCGGACAGTGCCCGACACGAATGGCACTAGCTTAGGGTCTGGGCGGTCCGTTGGCCGATGACGGCAGGTGAGCATTGGCCGTAGCGATGGCTCCATCGTATTACGATCCGACTCGTGCGGCGTGCCTGAGCATGTTGTTTGAGAGCAAGCGCGACCGGTGACCATGCCATTGGGCATTGCGACACCGATGCATCGACGGAAACAGATGACTCATTATGTGCTGGTGAGGACTGTTCAAAGCGCACTAGAACCATTTCGATCGATTGTTCGGCAGTTTGGCGATGTGTCGAGGTTGCATGAGCCTCGTGAATTTCTTCGGGCGTCGTTTGCGCGCTCGCGGTTCCCAGCGTCCGGGGCGGTCGCCGACTCGATGGTAAACAAGGGTCGACAGCAGCGCATCAATCAACCGCCCGCGATCCTCAGGCCGGGCAGCTTCAAGCTTTGGTGCAAATGCAATCACGGCTTGCTTGGCTCCTTTGAAGCTCACCTGGCGCGGTTCGATGTCGTTCTCGTTCGCGGCCACGGCCATGACCGTGCGGAGCAAGTTGTACGCCAGCAGGTGAGTCCAGATCTCTTTGTGAACCATGTCGGGTGTCTTGCAACGCAGGATGTCCATCTGCAACGTGCACTTGATCGAGCGGATATTGACTTCTCCTTCCCAGCGGTGCTCATACAAGGTGCCGATCTGCTGGCCATCGATCGACGGCGTGATAATCGTGGTGACGACTTTGAACTGTTGGACGCGATTGTTTTTGTCGCGAGCATCCACCGTTACCTCACGCATCAGAAGTTGCTCGGGATAGCCTCGGTATTGTTCTCCCGTCATTCTGAGTGGCTTCTGGGGGCGCTGCCAAACGAGTACATCGCCATCCAATCTGCTTTCCGCTACCCGACTTCCTGTTCGATCGAAGTGCGCATGGATAACCAGATCGATGCCGCGATTGTGCAAATCGCAGGCGATGAAATAATCATCGAACAAGGCATCGGCAAGCACCACATCACCGGGTTTGAGCGTATCATACATGCGCCGGAAGAGAGTCTTTTCGCCGGTGCCCTTGCCGGCGTATGGCGCGATGGCCAAGTCGTGACAAGCGCCGGTTGAAAGGGAGAGCAGCACCGTGATCCGCGCCAGGGGAAAGCCGAGCCCCGGTTTTTTTTGATTGGGCGGCTGCGGATACATCGCTTGATTCTCAGGTGTATCCGGCATCGAAACACTCGATCCGTCGAGAATGAACACCGAGCGGCCGTTCCATTTCCACCGATCATCCACGCTGGCGTCCAGATCTTCCGCGGATCGCTTTGCCAAAGTGGAGAGAACAAGGGTGGGAATGCGACTTCGCGCGGTACAGTAGCTGGCCGTATTGGGCGAGCACACCGCCATGCCATTGGCGGCGCGATGGGCAATGATTCGCGACACGGTGTCGCGGCAACTGTGGTCCTCGCTGAGGACCTGACTCAGAAAGCCCCAGATCGTTGTCACGGGGCTGAATACGCGGTCCCGAAACGTCACGCCATGCTCGTTGAGCACCTCTTGGATGCTGGACTCCGTCAGGGTATCCGCGAAAGGAAGCCCTTCATTACGCGCAAAGCGGGTACGTACCGCATCCAAGCTCTCCATGGAACCACTCGTCGGTTGACGGCGATTCCAGCCGTATGATTAGGGCGCGATGCAGACAGGACTTATTCCCAGGCAGCGATGCCCGGGCCCACTTCCATGCCCTCGGTCAAAGTGGCCGCCTCGCCGGAATGTGCTCTGCTGGCCTCCGTGACCAGTCCTCAACACTTATACGTATGTATAGATACGTTAGGTTCGGTCACTTCGACAAAATCGGCTGCCACCTGAGAACATCGCCAAAGCTAGTGCCATTCGTGCCCGACACCTCGGCATTTTTCACTAGTCGGATGGTTTCGGTTTGCGGCTGCGCGGGGTCCCGATGGGACTGATTGAGCGAATCGGAGCCCGGTTGGAACGACAGGAAGTAGCCCGTCTTGGACACCTGGAAGCTGATCGGCATGATAGCGTCCGCCGGGAGCCAGGCGAAGTCACAATTTCCGTCGGCGTCCGACTGCCCGGCTGCGACCGAACTACTGAAGAAACTGACGTTGCTCAACTTGCCGGGAATCCGCAGGGAAGAGGGAACCACGGCTGCGCCGGCAACTGGCCGATCGGTCGAGTCGATGGTGCGAACGCGGAAGCGGGCGGCCTTGTGCAAGCGAAGTTCGACGGCCGCCGGAAGCGGGCCGGGACGAACCGCCTGCCGGGGCCGAAAGCTATCCTGGTAGTTTTCATAATAGTCGAACCCCAAATTGTCCTTCCAAGCGATGACCCAGGGGACGCCCGCGTCAGGTGGGACGCGAATGGCGGCCTGTCCGTCTCGGTCAGTTTGAGAGTCCGGGAAAGCGAGTGTCTCACCGAGCGCTTGGACCGTGACGCCAGCAGCCGGTTTCCCGTCGGCGGTTGCAACTTTGAGGCGCACTGTGCGCAGGCTTCAGCACGACGCGGACGGCCTCGTTCTTGCGCTCTTGGCTCGTCATCGGCATACACCATAGCCGGCGTCTGGCGGTCGGAGAAACCGATCAGCGCATGGTCCTGACTCTCGGCCACGAGAGCGGGCGTCCATATACTCTGGAGCAAAGCGAGTCGAAAGCGGCCATCAGGCCCACTCACGGTGGCCTTCTTGAGAGCCCTCGTACCGCTGCGGACTTCCACGCCCGCCAACGGCTTTCCTTCCAAGTCGACGGCGATTCCCTCGACATACGTCTCATTCTTTTCGGCGTCGGCCTTGCCGCTCGGCGGCGGCGGTTCGGACCGGAGGAAGAGCAGCGCGAGGCTGGTGGCGATCACAGTGTCGGTTTCGGCGAAGCCGGTGCCCCGCCAAGACCCGTCGGCGCGGTTTTGCATTTTCAGCAGCGTTTCCGTGCCCTCTTGCCGCCAATCGTGTTCACCTATCTTCGACCATCCTGCCAGCCGCGCCGCGCGTTCCATGTCGCTCAGATAGGAGAAGTGCCAAAGTTTGAATTTGGCGCTATTACTGGACGGCGGGTTTGCTTCGACCGTAAAATGGTCCGTCAGCCACTTCTCGGCCCGCTTGAGGGCAGCCTGCGCGGCTTCGAGCTTGGCTTTGTCTTTGACGCGCCGCGAGGCGGCTGAGACACAGGCCACGCCAGCGGAAGTCATTGTGCCGGTGCCGTCCATGCCGCGGTAGTAGCCCCACGAGCCGTCTTCTCTCTGCTCGGCCAGCCAATGGTCAAGAGCTAGCAGCCAGGTCTTTTCGCTAGCCGGTGCGCCGGCATGGTCGGCCTCGTGCAGGGCGAGCATGGCAAACTGCGTATTCGAGTTGTCTCCTTGCACTAAACTTCGTAACGCCGGGTCCTTCTCGTAACTCCACGCACCCGACCGAGGTCCAGTCCGCAGTTGTGCCTTCTCTAGCCACTCGACATTTCGACGGATAAACTCGACGAGGTCCTTGTTCGGTTCGGCGGCACAGAGTACGAGCGTTTGGAGGGAAACGACGTATGTCGTCTTCGCATTAACATCCCTGACTTTGTCCAGCAGCTTGCTGACACGCCGATCGTCCGGCTTCACGCCGGATTGCAAGAGGGCCAGCGTAGCCAGCGCAGTGATGCCGCCCTCCTGGCCTCCGTATTCGCTTATCTTCCCGTCATCCTCCCGCTTAATGAGGTATGCGACTGCGCGCTGGCGTGCTTCTGCCACTTCGCGCGATTCCTGCGCGGGCACGCGCTTCTCCGGCGCGGCGGCAGGCCTGCGGTCAGGACCCATCAGCCCGCCTGCCTGATTCTCGCTTGCACCGACCGCCTTCGGCTTGCCCGGGTTGGAAGACGCTTGTTCGGCGGCGGGCTGTTTCTCGGCCCGTGCCGGGGCGACCAGCGGGAAGGCTGCCGCGACCGCGAGTAAGAATGCAGCGGCGGTCAGAATACCCCATTGCGCCCGAGCCGGCAGTTGCACGCGGGCGTCTCTCCGACGGTCCAATAATCGTCGGACGCGGTCTTCCACTTTCCCATGTACGTCAAACAGCCCGATCGGCATATCGACGCCGAAACGATCGCGGCAGTGGATCGCCACCTCCAAGAGCGTGTCGGCGTAATCGGCCGGCCGGACCGCGCAGGACCCAGTTGTCGCAGACCTCTTCGCGGCAGCGGGCCAACTGGCGATTGAGGAAGTGGACGAGCGGGTGCGGCCAGTAAACGACGGCCACGAGCCGCTGCAAGACCACCACCCACGGATCGCGGCGAGCGACGTGGGCGCATTCATGCAAGAGAATGTCGCGGAGGCGGTCGGGGTCGATCGCGGCGGGAAGCGACGCCGGCAGCAGGACCGTCGGACGAAACAGCCCGGCGACAACCGGCGTAGCGATGTGCTCGGAGAGACTGATCGGCGGCAAATCGGCAAGGGCGAGCGAGCGGCGGACTTCGGTCAGCGCGTCGCCCAGGGCGGATGTGTCGAGCGGTGTGCTAGCGCCGCGGAGCCTTCTCACGAGGACGATGCCGTGCAACAGGCGGATCGTCAAGAAGAGCACGCCAGCCGCCCAGACGCCGACTGCTGCGCCGACGAGCGGGCGGAAATCGAATGACTTGGCTTTCGCCGCTACGGTCGACGATTTCTCCACTTTCGGCCCGGCCGCTGGCTCGGTCGTTACAACCGGCAGGGTCGCGGTGGCCTCGCCACGCGGCTCGACGGCCGGCTCGCGCTGCGGGGGCTGGTCAGGTAACTCGCGCGGCTCGACTTCGGCGGGCGGGCTGGCCTCCGAAGAGTTGCCCGTGTCTGTTTGCGGCGCCGGTGCGAGGGAGACCACCGTCACCACTTGTCCCTCTCCGAAACGGAGAGGGGGAAGCAAAAACATTCCCTTCCGTGCCGATGAGAACGCGGTCAGCGGACAGACCAACACGAAGCCCAGACAGGCCAGCCATACAGCGTGCTGGGCGGCCGGCCAGCGCCGCAGGAGGCCGCCGGCGAGGGCCGCAATGACGACCGCGGCGGCGATTTGCACCAGCAAATTCACGATAAGGCTGGTTGCCCCGTCTCCCGGATATAGCGAATGAATGAGCGCTGTCATGATGGGTTCTCCCTTGCGCTATCGATGAGTTTGCGGATGCGGTCGGCTTCCTCGCGCGACAGGCCGCGCCCTTCGAGCATGGCCAGGACAAGCCCTTCGGCGGAGCCACTGAAGACCGTGTCCACTAGGCGGCGAACCATGCCGCGCACGGTCGCGTCGCGGGGAGCCAACGCGCGGAAGAGAAATGCCCGGCCTTGCTTGCGGTGCTTGAGCCAGCCTTTCTGAGCGAGGCGAGTTATTACAGTTTGAACCGTGTTACGGGCGATGGGCCGCTGCCGGCAGAGGGTCTCCCAGACTTCGCCGACGGCCACTTCGCCGCGGTCCCAAACGACGCGCATGATTTCCAATTGGGCGTCGGAGAGCGGGGGAAGTCGATTTATTCGGGCCATGTTCGCGCCTTTAATGGTTATAACCGACACTTGTAGGCACATTCTACCTACATTCGTAGGTGTTGTCAACGGGGCGACGATTTTCTCACCGCCGCAGGGTTCTTCTAACTGCCGCCTTTCCAGATATTTCTTGTGACATGTCTCCCTGAGGCCGTTTTCCGCTCTCGGACATGCAAGAGGTCCGCTTGCCGCGACGTAGGTCACACTTGGCTGAATACTTGAGCGGTTGTCCGATCCTCGGAATGGAACATCAATCGAGCAACGTCGGCTGGAACGGCTGATCTCCGCGAAGACGGTGCTTAGCAAAAAAGTTGGCTAAGGTCGGATCCTTCCTCCGAGCTTCCCGATGCGTTCCGCCTCGGGTTCCCGTGACTGCTTCGTCTCGATCTTGGCGTCGACTCGTGTCTGGACGACGTTCTTGACGCTGGCTTGTCGCCATGCGACCGAGCGTAGAGCATGCCATCAGACGCTCTAGGACGCTCGTTGGCAAGCTTTCGCACGAGACAGCTCTCCGGTCGCCCTCAGGTACAAATGCCCCAGACGGCTTCTTGGACTCTTGGGGCAGTTGATTGCCTACGCCTCCCCGCCGAACAGCTCGCTACACACGACGTCGACCGTCTGCTCCGAGAACTTGCCCATCAGCCACTCGACTTCCTGCTGCGTCGGAGTCACGGGCTGCTGCGACAGTCGTCCCTGCCTCCACAGCTGTTTCTGCCTGAACGTCGCCAAATGCGTCTCGATGCCGTTCAGACCTCGAATGAGCTCCTTGACGTCCTCGCAGCCGTCGACCGACTCGTGGAACCACGCCAGATACGACGGCTCCTGTTCGTAGACGTACGGCAGGGTCTGCCCCTCGAACTTGCCGAAGGGCATGACTTGCGTCTTCAATCGGCACTCCGCCTCCTCGCAGCGCCAGTCCTCCAACGATCTTGCCTTCCTTTTGTTCGCCAGCAAGTGGACGAACTCCCTGCCGCAACACTTGCGGACCAGCGTCACCGTCAGCGGACGCGGCTTGAATTTGCTCGCATGCCACTGCCTCTTGACCTGGTCTACCGTCAGGTCGGTCGTCCAATAGTCCTTGTCCGGACCATCGGGCTCGTCGGCAAGCGCCTCGGCGATTGCCGTCCGCACCTCGTCCTGCGTCCAGAGCTGTCTGCGAACCTCGTACTTCATGGTCGTGCGTCTCCTCTTCTGCATCCGTCTGGCGTGGCTGGTTTTTGCGTCTTCTTCCAGGCCGGTACAGGTCGCAATCCGACCTGGTCGGGGCGTTTCTTCTTCGCCTCGGTGATCGCCGCCAACAGATTCTGCCTCAAGTCCCATCCCTGCGTCTCTTTCTTGATTGTCATGCGCCTCCTCGCTTCTCTTCATCGTGCAGTCATGCGTCTTTTCCGCCGCATCTGCGCATTTTCCCTGTCGTTTTCGCCTCAAGCAGCCGTTCGGGCGAGGTGATCCAACCCCGCTGCGTTCAATTCGGCGTCCCAATCCTTCCTCAACAGCGAGGGGAAGACCATTCTCGGACGCAATCCGACGTGTTCGGGACGTTTTCGCTGCGATTCGGCAACCGTGTTGCAGCTAACGATGGGCGAAGCGAAAGCAGTAGTGTTACTACTACGCCCCAGCGCCTCCTCGATCCTCCCCATCAGCTCCTCGCTCGGCTGCCACTTGCAAGCCTGTCCGAAGCGGTAGGTGTTGTCCGACCACTCCAGCAGCTCCAGGTCCGACAGCATGTCACGGATCGCTTTGAAGCGATGCCAGGAGAACGCCCGGGTCGTGTCCCCAGCCTCGTACGCCTTGTCCCACAATGCCTTCACCCGCTTGGTAGGCATGGAACCGTCCGCATTTATGCGCAAAGTGCAAGCCCTTATCACCGCCAGCGTCACCTGCACGTCCTCGGCGACAATGACGGCTCTCGACGACGACCGTTTGACCTCCGGCGAGCCCGCCTGCATCAGCTCTCGGGCAAGCGGCTCCAGCTTGCGGACGACTTCGGGATCGACCAATTTACCCAGTACCGAACCCATGGCGACGACCTTCGGCGCAGGCACTTTCTCTTGCGGCTCGGGGTCAGGTTCAGGGACGGGAAAAACTCCGGGCAGCCTCCGTAGTTCGTGCGCAGTCATGCGGGTCGTCGACTGCCACTCACCGAAGCGCTGCCAGTCCCTCGGCATCTTCGCCAGGAACCCGAAGGTCACGCCCCTGACCTCTCCACGCCTCGCTCCCCACGAGACGACCAGCGGCGTCCCCTTCAGCTCTACGTCCTCGACATCGAAGGTAGTGGAACGCAACACACGCCTGAGCCACTTCTCGACATCAACCAGGACCGCCTTGTAGTCCGCCTCCGTCCAGAGCGTCGTGTCCACGACGACAAACCCCTGTATGCCGTTGCCGTTGGTCGAGACCTCGTAGTACAAGTCAGGGAAGTACTTCTCCTTCAGGAACTCGGCGAACTGCGTTGCGCCTTCGAGCGTCCCTGTCGCATGACAGTCGATGTCGATCATCAGCAAAGTCTCGTCGCCGAGGAAGTTCGCCGTGAAGTAGGCGGTGTCGTCGTCGACCAGGTGGCGGATGATGGCGGTGAGAGTGAGCTTGCGGACCCCCGATCTCCAGTTCTTGCGGAGATGGGGGACGACCTGATCCTTGAGGTTCACCGGCTTGGGGACGGGCTTGCCTGCCTCGGCGTCCGGCATCTTTCTCCCCCAGTCGACGTGCGAGACCCTTTTGAGGATCCACTTCGCGGCGGCTCGGACTTGCTGCTTCTCGTGCTTGGGGAGTTTCAGGTAGGCTTCAGGGAGGATGTTGCGGCGACGGCGCTTCTTCTTTGGCTCCTTCTCGTGCCAGTCCGCGGTAAGCCAACTCGTGTCGATCTGTCCCTGCTCCACCTGCCTCCAAAAAAGAAAGACGGCTCTTCACTCGTGTTTGGCGAACAACAAGGCGAGCCGTCTTCTATTTATTTCATCGTCGTCTTGCTGTCCGCCACTCCTAATATAGCGCTTCTCGACCGAGATTTTCAACCAGAAACCGGACGCCTTTTGACGTCCTGGCGGAAATATCCCCGAAGACATCCTGAGGAACGTGTCGCGATGTCGTCAAGAATATACCCCGGATGACGTTGGAGGCGGTTCCTTTGGAGTTGGAGGATGCCTGGACTCTTGGGAACCACTTCCGTTGCAGACCGAGACTCACCCGCCTTCATCCTGACAGGCGCAGAGGTCTGCGCCTCGACGGCGTTGTGCCGATTGCCGTGACAGGCAGTGCGCACCGCCCTCGCCGGAAAAGTTCCCAGAGTGGGAAGAAAGTCGGGGTGTCGGTCGCCGTGAAATCGCGGTCTGGCTTCGGCAGATCGTGTTCGGGATCCGAACATGGCATGTTTCATTACCCAAAACGGAAAGATTATTGCCCGATTCCTCCGGCGCTGGTTCCATCGGCACGGCGTATTCGCAGGAAAGATGGCCGGCTCTTCCGGATGCTCCCAGCCGAAAGCGACAGAGATCGCAGCGGACGCCGCCGTTTCGCGACTCCGATCGACGCGGGGACTGGTCCCCGAGCGGCCGGAGAGCGGTCTGCGCATTGCAGGGATTTGCCACCTCACGCCTACGGGCGACTCCTATTTGCCCACAACTTTCCGGTTATACTCAAGTCTGACGGAAATCAAATCTCCCATCACTAGCCTACTGGTGCGGTGCGCACCATAGGCCGCCTATAGCTATATGACCTTCATGGGAAATAGGCTCCCGCTTACCTGCGTCGCCCTACATGCGCCTGGGCTTGTCGCCATTCTGCTTGCCTGCTCGACCACCGTGCTGTGTCCTGCGAGTGCGCGGGGGGAGGATGCCGCGCGCCGAAGGTAGAGTTGTCTTCACCGATCACCCACTCCGATTGGATGCTGCATAATCCCGCGCCAATATGGGGGCAGCAGGGTGTCCGCCAGATCCTTGATCGCTGCAAAGCGTGCGGACTGAAACGGGTATATTGGCGCTGTTTCGATGGCGGGCGGGCCTGCTATGCCAGCCGGTTAATGGACCCCCTGCACGGATTCGATGACGACAACTATCATCGCGGGCGCGATTCCGCCTGGGTCCTGGACAAACTGAAGCTCTACGACTGGGGCAGCTTTGACGCCTTCAAGGTAGCCATCACGTATGGGCATCAGATTGGACTGGAGGTCCATGCCTGGCTGAGCATCAATGAGGACGACCACGGCTGGGGACTGACCAGCCGCTTCACCCGCACGAACCCTGACTCGCGCTGGGTTCGCCGCGATGGCCGGGCCTTTCACTCGCAGCAGAGCTTCGCCTTCCCGAAGGTGCGCGACTACAAGCTCGCGCTGCTCAAGGAAATCCTGGCCTGTGGGCCGGACGGCATCTTCTTCGACTGGATTCGCACCGGCGATGTCCGCGACAACCCGCAGACCGACGCCGATGGCATCGCCATTTACGGCTACGAAGGCCCCAACCTCGAGCAGTTTCGCGCCAAATACGGCGTTGACCCACATAGCGTGCCCAACGCCGACGACCGCTGGGTGCGCCTCCGGGCTGAACCGCAGACGCTCTTCATGCGCGGCGCACACGCCCTGATCCGACAGCAGCGCCGCCGCCTCCCCATCGCCGTTCTGGTTCAACACCCTTGGGGTTACCGCGGCAGCCCGACCGACACGCCATACAAGGACAACCTGCGAGGCTTGCTCCTCGACACGCCGACCTGGGCAAAAGAGGGGCTGATGGATGCAGTCGTCGCCGCCGGTTACTACCGGCCCGGGGGCACACCGGAAGCGGCGTATGACGCGGTTCGGCAGGAAACAGGCGGGCGGGTGCCCATGTGGCTCTTCGGCTGGATCGGTTCGCGCGACCAGTTCCTGGCGGATGTCCAGTTGGCCCAACGGCTCGGCGCCCGCAGCTCCTGTTGTGGGAGTCCGACTATATCGGTCTGCCGCCGGCCCAGGGGCCGCTGGTCAAGGCCATGTCAGACTATGTCGGCAAGTGAGCCCTGTGCCGTATCTCCGGCGGAAACCCGATACGGCCAGAACCTCCATTACGTCCGCAATTGATATTGGCTCGCGCCAACGCTGCTTTGCCGCGTGATAGCTGTTCCGTTACACTCAATCCAACCACAAGCATTACACCCGATTCCCCGAATGAGGACCTATCATGCTCAAACGACGACAATTCTTGGCCGCAACCGGCGCCGTGGCGTTGGTTCCGTTGATTAGACCTTGTGCCGCCGAAGACTCGGCCCCGGCCAAGCGCGATTATTTGCTGCTGCAACGCTACGAGCTGGAAGGCGAGGCCCAGAAGGCCCGCTTCGACGCGTTCCTGCGCGACGTGGCGATCCCTGCCTTGAACCGGCTGGGAGTCCGCCCGGTCGGCGTGTTCTATCCGCGCGAAACGAAACCGGATCCGAAGGCGAAAGTTGATCCCAAGGCCCCGGTCATGGTGCCCAGCCTCAGCCCGGCCTTCGTGCTACTGCGCCACAAGTCCGCGGAAGTGCTGCTCTCGCTGGTGGACAAGCTGCTGACTGACGAGCAGTTCGCCAACAAGGGAGCCGACGCCGTGGACGCAATCACCGGTGCGGCGGCTTTCAAGCGGATGGAGAGTTCGCTGCACCTGTCGCTGCGCGGCGTGCCGGAGGTCGAAATGCCTTTGCAGTCGAGACACAATCCGGACGTCCCCGGCGGGACGGCGGCGGCCCAGACCATCCTCTCTCCCGACCGCGTATTCCAGCTGCGCATCTATGAAAGCCCAAGTATCCGTTGTGCCAAGAAGAAGATCGAGATGTTCAACGACGCGGGCGAGCTCCGGGTTTTTCGCCGCGTGGGGCTGCATCCCGTCTTCTTTGGCGAGACGCTCATAGGAGACAAAATGCCCAACCTGACGTACATGCTCGGATTCGAGAGCGCGGCAGCACAGGACGCCGCGTGGAAGAAGTTCGGAAGCGACCCCGATTGGATCAAGTTGCGCAAGATGGACGAGTATGCCGACAAGCGAATTCTGTGCGGAATCACGAATCTGCTGCTGAAGCCGGCGGAGTATTCGCAGATCTAAATTGACTGGACCAGGGTTCACACACAGGTGAATACAGATATGAGTACAAGAAACTTGACACGGCGCGGTTTTCTCGGACGAACCGCACTGGGTGCGGCATGGGCAATGCCGTCGTTTGTTCCGAGTTCATCGCGCGGCGCGGATAAAAAGATTGCCCCCAATAGCCGGATCAACCTTGCCTGCATCGGAGTGGGCGGACAAGGGACCGGCAACCTTCGAGCGTTTCTCGGTGACGAACGTGTTCAGGTTGTCGCCGTTTGCGACGTGGACGAAGGTCACCTGAACCAGGCGCGGCAAATCGCGAACCTAAAGCCGAGCGCCAGTTACAAGGATTTTCGCGAGTTGTTGGCTCGCGGTGACGTCGACGCGGTGATGATAGCCCCGCCGGACCATTGGCACTCGCTGGTCACCGTGGCCGCCTGCCGGGCCGGCAAAGACATCTACTGTGAAAAGCCGCTCACAGCCAGCATTGGCGAAGGCCGGTTCGTTAGCGATCTGGTTCGCAAGCAAAAACGCGTCCTTCAGTGCGGTACTTGGCGGCGGTCAGGCGTCTACTCCCGCATGGCCTGCGAATGGGTTCGCAACGGCTATATCGGCGACCTCAAAGAGATCGTAATCGGCGTTCCAGCCACATTTCAGATTCTCGGCGGCTACACGGGACTGGAGGCCCCGACGCAGGTGCCGAAGGAGTTCGATTACGAAATGTGGCTGGGTCCCGCACCGCGAGTGCCATATACGCCCGCTCGCTGCCATTTCAACTTCCGCTGGATTCTGGATTACGCCCCCGGTTACATCACCGACTGGGGCGCACATTTCATCGATGTGGCACAATGGGGTAACGCCAGCGACGACACAGCGCCGGTCGCCGTCAAGGCATCAGAGGTCCGGTGCCGAGAGAAAAGGATTTACGACGCGCCAGAGCGTTTCCGTATCGAGTACCTGTACGGCAACGGAGTCCGCATGACGATGATCGCCACGCCCGATAGCTCCAAGCACGGCACGAAGTTCATTGTCACGAAAGGTTGGGTGTTCACCGAGAATTCCAAGTTGGTGACTGAGCCTGCGAGTTTGCGGAGCACCAAGATCAAGGCCAGCGAGACGCACCTTTACGTTTCGACCAACCACCACCGCAATTTCATCGACTGCGTGATATCGCGTCAGGAGACGGCATCGCCGGTCGAGGCCGCACATCGCGCGGCAAGCTGCTGTCATCTGGGAGCAATTGCGGCACGGCTAAAGCGTGAGCTGAAGTTTGATCCCAAGACCGAGACATTTCCCTCGGATACCGAAGCGAACGGGCTGTTGCGGAAAACCATGCGCGGGCCCTGGCGGCTTGATGCCTGAGGATCCCCAGATATTGAGCCTGCAAGTAGAATCGCCACCGCGCCCGCCTCGACGACTATATCTTTAGCCGCTACGCTGGAAAGCAGCGCTGCGCCGCTGAAATAGAGTTATTTCGACAGATCGCACAATCCAAGGCCCAATGAAAACGAAAACCAATCTCCTGATTGTCGTGGCGACATTCGTCGCCTCGTTATCTCCTCTGGCCGCATCGGCAGCCGATGCAGATTGGCCGCAGTTCCTCGGGCCTTGCTCGCGCGCGTTCTCCACAAACGCCAATCTGCCGGATCGCTGGTCGGACACCGAGAATGTCGCCTGGAAGGTGCCGGTTCCTGGACGGGGCTGGTCCTCGCCTATCGCCTGGGGTGATCGCGTGTTCGTGACGACCGTAGTGGGTGGCGAGGAGACGGAGACGCCAAAGAAAGGGCTCTACATGGGCGGCGAACGCCCTGATACGCCATCGTCGGAATACCAGTGGAAGCTGCTTTGCCTGGACTTGCTTACCGGCAAAGTGCGTTGGGAAAGAATCGTGCATCGAGGCGAACCGTCCGGGCCGAAGCACTCAAAGAACAGTTATTCCTCGGAAACGCCGGTCACGGACGGCGAGCGGGTTTACGCCTATTTCGGGGGCGTAGGCGTCTTCTGCTTTGATATGGAAGGCCAGCCGATGTGGTCAAAGGAGCTTGAGCCACACGCCACACGGATGGGCTGGGGCACCGCCGCCTCGCCCGTGCTGCATGGCGACCGGCTCTACCTGGTCAACGACAACGAGGAGAAGTCCTACTTACTGGCGCTTAACAAACGCACGGGCAAGGAAGTGTGGCGCAAGGACCGCGACGAGAAGAGCAACTGGTCCACGCCCTTTGTATGGGATAACGAGAAGCGGACAGAGATCATCACGCCCGGCACGGGCAAGGTCCGCGCCTACGACCTGGACGGCAAGCTGCTTTGGTGGTTCAAGGGAATGTCGGGCATCACGATTGCCACACCCTATGCAGACAACGGCCTGCTCTACATCAGCTCCGGTTTTGTGGCCAGCAAACAGCGGCCTCTGTACGCCATCCGGCCCGGCGCAAGTGGCGACATTTCCCTCGCGAAAGACGAAACGAGAAATTCGGCCATCGCATGGAGCTATCCCGCGGCTGGCCCTTACAACCCGACGACGCTGGTTTATCAGGGGCGTCTCTACGTCCTTTACGACCGCGGAATGATTGCGGCGTTCGACGCGAAGACCGGCAAACGGCTCTACGAGCCGCAGAAGCTGCCGGAGGGCAAGCATTTCACGGCGTCCCCTTGGGCGTACAACGGTCGCATCTTCTGCCTGAACGAGGACGGCGTGACGTTCGTCGTGCGTGCTGGCGAGAAGTTCGAGTTGCTGGGCACGAACAAGCTGGGCGACGACGACATGTGCATGGCCTCACCCGCGATGGTTGGAGATCGCTTATTGATCCGCACTTCGGGGCAGCTCTACTGCCTGCGCAAAGCGGAGAAGTAGCGGGTATCCATTCTCAAGCGTTGTATCGCGCAACCGTCTTCCGCCCGCATTTTAACTCCAGCTAAGGGAGGGCCGCAATCAGCTTAGCTTGCAGCAGACGTCCGACCGCCATTGGATTTCCGGTGGCAAGATCGTCTACAATACTCCGCAGCCGCGACTTGCGGTTGCCGACCAACGGGCTGCGTCACTCACGGATGGACTGCTTGTGATCTCCTTCGCCCCTCGCACTGCCTTCGTCGATTTTGGCGCGTGGACATTGAGCCCAGGACCGGCATGGCCGAGAGGTGGCATCTCGGTCGGCGGCGAGCGGCGGGAAAACCGCAGGCTAGTTCGCCGCGAGGCCCCGCGCACCCCAGGCGTCTACGGCATGGTGGACGCAGAGGGTCAGTTGATTTACGTCGGCCAGTCAAAGTCGCTGCGCAACCGCCTGCTGAGCTATTTCACCGGCTCTCCGCCGAACAAGGCCCAACGGATCGTTAGTCACGCTGAGCGGATTGTCTGGGAAGAGGCCCCCGACGAGCTTGTGGCGCTGCTCCGCGAGTTGGAACTGATCCGGCAGTGGAGGCCGAGATTCAACGTCCGTGGACAACCAGGCCGCCGTCGTCGGCCCTATCTGGTCCTCAGCAGGGGGCCGGGTTCACGCCTTTACTTGGCCGCCGCGCCTGCCAAGGGGGATGTTGCCCTGTTCGGGCCGGTGCGGGGCCGCGACTGTCGGCGGGCGGTGCATGCACTGAACGACTACTTCCAACTTCGGACCTGCGGGCAGCAAGTGCCGATGCGTTTTTCCGAACAGCGCGAGATGTTCGATGCAGACACCGTGGCGTTGTGTTCGCGCCACGACCTGGGGATCTGCCTTGCTCCGTGCGCCATGGCCTGTTCGCGCGCCAAGTACGACGACCGTGTGCGTTCGGCGAAGCGGTTTCTTCGCGGCACGGACCTGTCGGTTCTTTTGCAGTTGGAGGAGACGATGCAGGCGGCGGCAGTGGCCAAGCGTTACGAAGAGGCAGCGTTGTACCGGGACAGGTGGGAGGCTGTGAGAAACCTGCACGAGCAGTTGGATCGGTTCCGCACGGCGCAGCGGGAGTACAGCTTTGTCTACCCTATGCCGCGCCGAGACGGCGGATATACCTGGTACTTCATCCGCCGCGGCCAGGCTATTGCCGCAATCGACGAACCCGTTGAACGCCAAACAGCCGAGCAATGCCTGGCGATGATTGAAGAACACTACGGCGCTGGCAAGTCGTTGGCTTCGACGGCGGCTCGGGACGACGTGGAAATGACGCTGCTGGTGGCTGGTTGGTTCCGCAGCAGCCCGGACGAGTTGAAACGCACGTTGCTGCCGGACAAGGCGAAGGAGAAGTTACGGACGATCTGCGCATGTGCGGAACTGCATTGAACAAGCTATGGCGCTTTGTGCCTGTGCCATCCGATAGTCCATTCTCGCGCCGGTCACCGAGCACGTGGTCAGGAAGATTGATCACTTCCCAACTCCGCTCGTTTTCTTCACGGCACGAAAGCCCAGTTCGGCAGGCGTTCGCCGTGTGATGCCGAACACGAATCTTTGCCCCTCGGAGAATGGCTCCCGCATCTCGAAGTTCTCGAAGGCAATGCCGCCAGGAATCGGCTGCTTTGATCTCCAATACACGTAGCGAGCGTTGACCGCCGCAGCGAGGTCGCCACGAAATGACCCTTTGGGCTTTCGCCAATACTGCGTGACCTTAGCGCCGCCGTAGTACCAGAGGTGCGTGCCAGGGAAGGGAAACACGGCTGCCGGGTTCTCTTCGTCGGTGGTCACGGCCATGAGCACATCTCCTTCCACAGTGTGAAAGAGCCGGGCGAGTGGAAAAATGCGTTCGTCAGCAAAGCCGAGATCGTGGTAGTGTGGATACAACTGGCGGCTGCCGACGACCTCTCCCTTGAGCCAAAGGAGCCGCGTGCGGGCTTTGTTGCCCATCGTCGCCGTCAAGACGCAGCATTGGATGGGGGCACTGTCCGATTCTCGGTGAACGGCGATCTGGATTTCATCCGGGGCATTGCTCAACTGACTCACTACCAGATAGACGTGTGCGCCGTTGTCGAATCGCTCAACGCGCAGAACCACTTCCAACTTCTCCACGCCAGGCGTCGGCTTTGTCAGCCTGCCTGGTTCGACAGGCATTTGCGGCTGAACGCTGCCCGTTGCCCAGATGCTTTTGCCAGGCACTCCATCCAAAGCGCTGCGTTCCAATTCGCTGAGCCCCCTTCGCCCTCCCACGATAGGTTCGATGGCGATGAAGTTCACCAGGTCATACTTGCCGCCGTCCAGCACGGGGGAAAACAGGCGGATCAATCCACGAGGTGCTTTCTCGTTCGTCGCGGAAAGCGTGGAGGCCGTTCTTTTCGATGCCTCGTCCCGTGTGCCTTTGGGTGTGCTGGGGTGAATACTGTACACGAGACCGCCGCGAAGCCCCCATGCTGGCTGGAGAAGATCGAACTTGCCGCGCAACCACTCAGGTGCGGACGGCGGCGCTATCGTCGCCTCACCGCCGACTGCCTTGGTCTGGGCGTTGAAGACAGTCGGATCGGTCAGCAAGCAGATACAGACAATTATCGCAACAGGTATTCGAGGAAAGTACATGTAGGCGATCCCTATTCTCTGCCCACGATCCTATTTACCGCGTGGATTGCCTGCAACGCGCCCACCGGCAGAACGATGCTACCCGGCGGGGCTTCGGAGTCGCGCGGATTAACACGGACATGTTGTCCGGTATGGCGTTCGCATTCCCACCGCACCGTGGGCACGCCCGTGCCGGCCCCGAACTCGATGATAGTCAGCCTTTTGCCCGCGAGTTGCTCCAGCCAGCAGTGATACCGCTGCTGTTGCTCCTCCGAGCGATGCGGATGCCAGCCCCAATCGCCGAACATGAGGATGTTGGGGCGGGCCAACCGCCCACAGTGGACGCATTTTGGTAACGGCGGCCGCGCACGGATGGTGTTCGCGTCGATCGAGACCGTGACGTCGTCCGCGGGCCAGATGGATCTTGTGCAACCTTCGGCGCACTGCAGATTGTTGATTGAACCGTGGCATTCTAGGATGCGGTCGGGCGAGAAGCCGGCCCGCTGAAAATGTCCATCGACGTTGCTGGTGAAGACAAAGTAGCCGATCGCGCGACTTTCGGCCCACCGCCGCAAGATCTCAAAACCGGCGTGAGGCGCAGTGGCTCGGTAGAGGTTCAGCCGGTGGCCGAAGAAGCCCCAGGCTTGCTCCGGGTCCCGGTCGAACCACACCGGGTTGGACATCTCCTCGAACCTTCGGCCGTGGAAAGCCGGATAGGCCCGCCAGAAGCCTTCGGGACCCCGAAAGTCCGGCAAGCCGGAGTCGACGCCCATGCCGGCCCCCGCGCCGATCAGCAAGGCGTCGGCGGCAAGGATTGCATCAGCGGCTTGTGCTACGGCGTCTTGGAGCTGCATCATTGGCTACATTGCTTTTTCGATGCTTTCGCAGCGCGACCACTGCGGTCACCAAGCCGCTGCGGACGCGAGATAGTCGCCTTTCACTCCGCGCAAGCAGCGCCGCTTTCACGGACCGAATGGATCATCGGACGGGCTATAACTTTCAACTTTTGCCTTGATTTGCCGCTCGATGCCGCGAATCTGCACTTGCAGTTCGTCGGGCGAGACCGAAGGCTGCGCGGGCCAGTTGGTATTGCGGAGCCGCTTGACGACCGCGGATGCCTCTCTCCAACGCCGCTCGTGAATGAGGGCTTCGGTCAGGCTGATCAGGCCCGCAGGCTCGCGCGCGGAGCACGGCGACCTCGCGCCATTGGTCGATGGCTTCGCTCCAACGGTTCTGCTGCTGACGGGTCTCGGCCAAGAGTTGATGGCTTTCCGCCTCGGCCGACTGCGCCTCGACAATTGAGGTAAAGGCCCGCTCGGCCTCTTCCTTTTCTCCAAGCTTCTGCAAGTGTTCGCCGAGGGCTTGGTAGAGTTTGAAGTCGCGTGGTGCTGCCTCGCGCCGGCGAAATAGTTCCTCAATGGTGCCTTTCTCGTCTTGCAGTTCGTCATAACAGCGCAGGAGGTCATCATGCGTGGTCTCGTCGTTCGGCTGGAATTCGGCGGCGATGCGCAATTGGCGGATCGCCCGCGCGTAGTCGCCATTAGCCAGGTATGCGTTGCCGATTGCCTTCCGTAAGATGGGATTGTCTTGCCGAGTTTCCGCCGCCTGGCGGTCGAGCCGCGCGACAAAAGCATTGAGGTCCGAGGCACTGCGGAGGACCGCATCGAGGGACGACTCGGCGCGTTCGAGAGACTTGGAGTCGCGCGGCGCGACGACGATCGCGGCGGACGCTACATCGACGGCCTCTGCAGTCTTCTTCATCGCGGAATACGCCTCGGCCTGGTCTACGTAGTAACCGCTTAATTCCTCATCCTCGGCCTGGCGCGCGTCGGTTTGCCGGTGGGCGGCGATCGCCTCGGCCAGGTAATCGACGGCCTGCTGATAGAGTTGATTCCGGAGGCAGCAATGGCCCAATGCGGCCATCGTCGCCTCATCCCAACGTTGCTGCCCGTGAAAATAGTCGTCAGTCTGCTTGAGAAGCTCGGCCAATTCCCTCGGCTTACTTGCATGGGAATAATCGCCCATAAGCCTCAAGCGGTGCTCGATCTTGTCGGGCAGCAGCCGCACCAAAGCCTGCAAGATGTCGATCGCCTCGGTGTAGCGCTGACCGTTTTCGAGGAACTCAAGCAGCTTTGTCTGTCCGGCTTCGTCCAGCAGGCCGCGGCGGTAGGCGTCCAGCAGCATTTCGATCGCGCGGCCATGTTCGTGAAGGCCGCTATAGAGGTAATCGGCAATGCGGAAGCAGGCCGCACCGGAGTGCTTGTCCTCTTGCCAAACTTCCTCCGCGACGCGAAGAAAGTCGGTCCGCTTCTCCGACCAAAAACACGCCAGTGCTTTGTGGAAACCAGAATGGTTGTAATCCTGGCGGCAATGGAGGTCATCCCGCAGAGCGGTCAGGACGACTTTCAGCAGCGGCCGCTCCAAATCGCCCAATTCGTTGAGTTCCGAACGCCACCGTGCTAACGACTCGCCGTACCATATCCACGGGTACTGACCGCTGAACTGCAATGCCGGAGGCATAGCCTCGATTCGCTCAATGAGGAACCGCAATCCATCGCGAGGCCCCGCGCAATCATGCAACGCCAGGGCAACCTCATTGACGACCTGGAAGCTATTGCTGTTCCGCCATTTCAGCAACGTTGGGAATCGATCGAACGCGAAGCAGTGGATGTCTTCAACGACGCTGCGAATGTGCTGCTTGTGCGCCGTGCGATAGATGCTGCATAGAATAGTCACCAGGCTCTGACGACGGCCTTCATCGGACGACACCATCTCCAGTTGAATCTTCTTTTCCACGACGCGATAAAGCTCTTCACCGCGGCCCAACGAGACCTCGGCATTCGCCGCCAACGCCTTCTCATAAAGTCCGTAAAGTCGGTTACGAAGGTACTGCGCATTGACAGAGTCCGACGTGCGGGCGATCTCGGCCAACAGCAGCTTCTCACCCTGCAGAAAGTGCGCCCGTCCTCGAGGTAACCAACTAACAGGATGAGTGCTTCGTTGTATTCGGCGAGCGGTTCGTGCAACGTGTCGCGCGTTGTGGACTCTCGGTACTCTTGCAAAGTCTTGCTCAAAACGTCGATCGCGCGGTCGCGGCGGTCGTACGCCCATTCGGTCTCCGCGAGGCGACATGCGATGTGCCGGCGGTCTTCCGCGCCGGCCGCCCGGAGGAGGGAATCCAATTCAAGCCGTTGCTCGTCGGCAAGCTCCGGGGCGTCAATTTTCCCCAGCGACTTGAGCAGATCGGCCATGAGCCGGGCCTCGCCGGACCCCCTGGGATGCTCCCATGCCCGTTTCATGGCGGCCAGCGCGCGGCGGCGGTGTTTCTCGGGTTGATTCCTGAAGTTCCGCCGCGCGGCGCTCGACGAGCGTCTCAAGTAGATCGAGCGCCCGTCGGTCGACATCGGTCGTAACCCGGCGGCGGACCTCGGCGATGCGCTCAGTGATCGAGTCGACGGCAGCCTCGTCGGGAATCTTTTCCAGCACGCCCGACATCTTGTCGAGCATCCCATAAATCTGCTCGCTCGAGTGCCCGATGACGGCGTCGGCAAGGCCGGCCATGAGGCGGGAATCGTGCGTCGCGGAATAGGCTTGCTCAAGCGTTTCGAGGCGGTTGGCCGGATCGCTCGCCTTCTCGAACAAGGCGGCGAAGGCGATGGGAACGTTGGCGCTCAGCTCGCCGGGCGGCTGTTTGGCGTTGCCGTTCCACGGCTCAAGTTGCGTTTCGATCCATTGCTCCAACTCGTTTTCTTCCATAGTCTTGAAGCTGTCGATCTTCGCGCGTTGGTGCTCGGCCTTGCGGCCGGCAAGGAGATACCAACCAGCCAGCGCGCGCAGATCGGCCGCGGCCAGGGTGTCATCGCCGCGCAGGCCCTCGAAGAGGCGGATCGCCTCGGTAAAGCGGCCCATTTCGGCCTCGAGATAGCCGAGCGCGACTGGCCAACGGCTGTCGTCGTTGGTCGTTCGCCACGCTATCAGCTTGCCGCGCAGCGCCTGTGGACGGTCCAGTGCGACGAGGAGGTGGTATTGCAGGATCTTCCTGCGCGGTTCGTCCCGATCGGCCTTTTCCGCCGCTTCGAGCCATGCCAGCAGGCGGTCCGCGGCGACCGGCTTGACGCGGGGCCTCACGGCCAAATCCACCAGCATCGCCAGCGCGCGGAACGACAAATTCTCGCGAATCGACTGCTCGACGTTTTGCGGCTTTGCGTCAGCCTTCTTGACGAGCGGGTTCGCCGCGAGGAGTTGCCAGCACTCGTCGGCAACCTTGTCGAGGTTTTGTCCGCCTCGAACTTCCAAGATCCGCCGCTCTGCTCGCAGCCACTCAGCGAGAAAACCCTTTCGCCGCGGGTCCTCCTTCCTCAGCCGCTCGGCGAGCCCCGCACAGGCCGACCGCAAACTCTCTTGTCGCTTAGCGCGGAATTCGGTCCGCGGGCGCTGCTCGGGATGAGCGACCGTCTTCATGGCAGCCTCCACGCGGGCGTTTACTAGCGCGTCGATTGTATCCTGCAAGGTTTGCGGCTCTTGCCCGATCGTCGTTGGATGCTCGCCCACATCGCAGATCTGCGCTACGACTGCCAGGGCTTCGTCTTCAATAGAGTGTGTCCACGGTTGCCGCAATAACACGCCCAGCAATTCCTGCCCGTGAATCAATTTCCACTCGGCCGCGGACTTGACGCGGGCTCGCAGGAAATCGAGTTGTTGTTCATTCGAGCAATGATCGCGCAGAACCGCGGCCACGAGATTGCCGATGCGGAACTTCTCGGCCGGGTCGGACTCGTGTTCCCAGCGATGGCGCAGGCTTTCCGCGACCGTGAGCCACTGGTCCGGCGGGATGCAGGTTATGTCAGCGTTGAACCACATCAAGAACTGTTCGAGTTGTCCGGTATTGCGATTGCCGACGTCATTTAAGAGCATGTCCAACGCCTGCTTTTCGAGACGGCGGCAGGCGTCCGTCGTATGGAAGTTGGCGTCGGTCGCGATCTGAACGGGATATTTCTCGAATTTCCGCTGGCTGGCCCACATCGCCGCGTCGGCAAGGACCGGCAGCCACCTGGCCTCGATGCGCTTCGAGCCGGTGAAGTTGCCCAAAGCGTAGCCCGCGGCGCCGGCCCATCGCGCGGCCACGTCGGGCGGCAGGTTGTCGGTCCGGCGGCCTTCGGCGATCCACGTCGCCGCCAGCTCGTCGGCTTGTTTGACGCGGCCGGAGCAGGCCAGCGCCATGAGATACGTGCCATGCGCCCGGGCCGAGTCGGGCTTCGCCTTGATGCACTTTTCGGAGACACTCGCCAGTTCATCGTAACGCCCTTCTTGACCGAGTATGCTGGCAAACGTATCCAACAAGCCCTCCGGCAATTGATCGTGATCGCGATTGGCAGCGGCCAGTAGATGATCGAGCCAAGCGAAGGCCGCCTTGTCGCGGCCCGGGGTGAATAGGAGGTTGCGAACGTATTGCAACTGGAAATTGACGTCGTCGGGAGAATCCTGGGCGATCTGCCTTTCCAATTGCTGTGCTGTTCGGCTTTGGCCGGTTTGCTGCAGGGCATTGAGCCGCAGCTTGCACCACTCGTTTCTCGACGCCGAGTCCTTCGCAAGTCGATCGTAGAGCGGCCGGACGGTCTCCGCCACGCGCAAAAACTCGTTGGCCTCTAGCGCGCGTGACGCGATGCTCGTCAGGTAGTCGGCCTCGGCGACCGCGTCGTCTTGGTTGGCCACCTGCCGGACGAGTGATTCTGCCTCCGCCGCGAATTGCTTTTTCGCCTCCTCGCCGCGCCGCGAGGCCGGCAGGAGCGAATAGCGAATCCATCTCATGCCGGGCTTTTGCGAAAGCCGTTCGGCCGCGTCGAAGTGTTCCCAAAGGCGCGGCCATTGCTGGATCGCGCCATAGTGCATCGCCAGGGCGATGCGATCGTCGACAGTGGCTCGCCCCGCGGCCACGGCCGCTCTGGCCCGCGCGAAGCCCGGCAACGGATCGCTAAAAAGCTGCGCCTGCCGGCGAACGGCCATCTGCTTTTCCCATTGGCGGTCGAACTCGCCCGGTGCGAGCGCTGAGAGTTTCTGTGTGACGTAGCCGACTCGCTTGCCCGAATCGTCGAAGTTCTCCATTCGGCCAGGGTACCAAACGCCGGCCACCTCAACGAAATCACTGTACGTGGTCCGCGTCGACTTCTTTTGTGCGTTGATGTCTTCGGCGTTGACAATCACATGTCGGGCCGTATCAATGAGAAACCTTGCTTCAATCAGCGACTGGCTATTCTCGCCCGCGTAGTGGACTACAAGCAGCTTGCGGTCTTTGCCGGCCGCTTCAACTCGGGCTGTCGTGCCGGTATCGCCGACGATGGAATAAGCCTGCCGGATCACGCCGATGCGGCTGTCTTCCGGCGGCCCGCTGAGGTCGGCGGGCGTCGACTTTCGCACGCGGCCCAGCAGGAACGCCTTGCTCACCGTTCCTCGTTCGACGCGATCGGCCCAATCTAAAGTGGTGAGCGCTTCGGGCGTGGACGGCGATGCCCAGCCGTCCGGAGCCGCGGAGAACACCGCGAGCCAGCCCTTAGGACCAATAATTGCGGTGGTGCGCGTGGGAGGCGCAAAGAGGCCAATGTATACACCGGAGGCATCAAGGAATTCGATGCAGATGCCGTCCTTGACACTTGTCAAACGCTTGTTGCGGAGCAGACTCCACGCGAGCGCCCGGGCTTCAGCCGACCATCCCTCCTTTACCTCCGCCGCCGGGTCTGGCGGCGGCAAGAGCGGTGGCACGATCTCGCCCAGAAATGTGGCGTCAACGTATAGTGTTTCGCTGTTGGAATCGGGATAAGCAAGGGCCAGGGCCAACGGCGAGAGCGGCGTCTGTTCCCCGGAGTGCGTCTGTCCAACGGGCAGCGGGGGCGATCCGCCAAGGTCCATTGCTGGAGCTTCCGCGACAGGCTTCTCTTGGTTCTCAGTCTGGTCGGACGATTGGTCGAAATCAGCGTTGTCATTGAGCGCTGTATCGTTGGGCTGACCTGGCGGCAGTTCGCTGGCTGCGACGGTCGCCTCCGCGCTATTGACCTTGTTGCCCGTGCGATCGGCGCTTTCATCACGCACGGGGATAACAGAAATGACTGATGGCGCGGTGCGCAATTGGCGGCGTTGCCGGAAGGTGAGCCGCCAAAGTTCAAGCTGAACTCGCTCTTTCCTCCCATGCCGCCCATTCCCATCCCACCCATGCCCATGCCGCCACCCATTCCGCCTATTCCCATGCCTCCGAGCGCCATTCCACCGATGCCGCCGAAGTAGCCAAAGGCCGTGCTTTCGCCGTACTGGCCCGACATCGGCGGCAAGGATCGCAATTGCCGATCGAGGTCATGAATTTGCCGTAGCGTGTCGCGGCGTAGATTAAGCCGCCAGTTACCCGCTCGACGCATCTCTTGTTGCGTCAGTTCCAAGTTGGCTCGATCGCGGCCGGCGGCAAAGAACTTTTCGCCGTCGCGCATTTGGAACTGCCGCTTCACGCCGAATCGCTCGCGGTCGGCGTCGCTCTCCAAAACCAGGAGCGATGTGTACGGCGTGATGATGTGGTATTCTTCCGACAGCGCGATGATCTCGTTCTTGACGATCGGCGAAGGACCTTGTTCCAGCAGCGCGTCGAGATGCATCCGCGCCCAGAGCCGCGGGACAAACGAATTGCCCGATTCGGCGTCCTTGAGCACGATGTCCGCGGCATAACGCACGGGCTTGCCGGCGAGAGTCCCTGTGACCATGACCTGGCCCGACTGATCACGGCCCTGCGGCAGGTAGCGGCCGAGAACCAATTGCTGCGTCCCCGGCGGCAGATTCGGCAGCCGATCGGGATAAACCCGCGCGGTCCGCAGGCCGGGAAACTCGATTTTCAGATCGCGGACGACAGATTTGCCGATCTCGTCCAGCAGTTCCGCGGCGACAGCTGCCGCGCCGTGCAACGCGCTGACGTGCCTCAACGATCCGCCGCCGACCGAGGCGATCGCTTGCACGACGGCGTTTTCGTAGCTGCTGCCGAGGACGACGGCGTGGAATGTGCCGGGCTTGCCGGCGGCCATGCGGAGAATACGGTTGGCGAGCATCGACGGATCGTGCTCGCCGGCTGTCGCAACGCCATCGCCAAGATAGACGACATGCGTCCGCGGCCCGCAACGATCCAAGGCCGCGGCGATGGTTTTTTTCAAGTCGGTCCAACCCAAAGAACGTCGCGCGACCAGCGTCTGCCGCACCTTTTCGATGTTCTTCGCGTCAGCCGCCACCGGCCGCGCGAAAAGCCACGAGCATTGAACGTCGCAGAGGCCCAGGTTGAACGTGTCGTGCGGTCCCAGCGTCGACAAGATGGCAACGATTACATCGGCTTGCCGCCGTCGGCTCGCGGCATCGATCGACGCGGAAGTATCGGCCAGCAGAATGAGGTCCAGCGGCTCGTTGACCGCGCGGGCGGCATCGACGTCGGGCGGAATGATTTGGGCAAGAAAATAGCCGTCATCGCCGCGGCGATGTGGAATCAACGTCACCGGCGGTCGCTGCCCGGCATCCATCGTGATAACGGCCTCAAAGTCCTGGTCAGGAACGTAATTCTGGGCGCTGAACGATATGCGGGCGGAATGCTCGGCGAATGTGTTTCGCGTGAGATGCGTCGGTGAATCGACCGCGCTTAAGGGCAATGTCGAAGCGACTCGCACTTCGATCTCAAGCTGCCGCAGGGGATGCTGCTGCACCATGTCGCTTTGCAAGGCATATTGATAGCGATAAGTGCCGGCGCGCATCGGCAGGACTTGCGTGTAGGTGATTTTGATCCGCTTTTCGGACCGGGGACCAATGGGATAGACGCGGGCCTTGAAAAGATTTCCGCCCGACCATTCCAAGAGACCCGGATCGCGGCGCTCGCGGAGGATGGTCTCAAAGAATCTCGCGGGCTCGCTGTTTTTCGACGACGTCGGCCTCAATCAGCTCGTCACCGATCCACATGCCGAATCCGGCGATCGATGCGTCTTGCGGCAGCGGTAAACAAAACGTGCCTTCCAGCACCGACTCGGTCTGGTTAACGAACGACTCTTCGATCGTCGTCCGAGCGATCTGGTCCTGGATGTCGACGGAGACCTTGTGATATCCGACGGTCAGCGGCACGTCGCGGCCGTCGATGCGGGCCAATAGCGAGCCGAGCGACTCGCCCGACGCGCGGCCTTCGTAGCTTTGCAGCCACGCGGGGTCTTTTTCCAATGCAACCAACGATCGGCGGTCGGCGCGATAGCAACCACTGTGGTCAACTTTCCGTTGAGCACCGTCGGGGCCGACGAGCACGAATGGCGGGGCGCCTTTCGTTTTAATTTTAATTTCGCCGGCTGTAAAGCGAAGCTCACGCGGGCTGGCCAGTTCCAGCGTGCTGCCGGGACCGATAACCACCTGTCCGCCGTCCAGCAATTTGATGGTAACCGCGTGTGCCCCTTGGAGTTCGGTCTGCACGAGATCGCCCGGCCGAACGGGCACACGCTCGACGATCGGGCACCCTCGGCCCTGCCCGAGCGACCGCAGTGTGACCACGCCCTGGACATCGATCACTTTGCCGATGCGGCCGTCGTCGGCCAGCGTCGCGGGAACGGTATTCTGCTTCTTGGCGGTGTCCGCTGAATAGCCCTGACGGGCGGCGACAAGGGCTAAAACGAGAACGGGGGCGCACAGTTTGACCGTTGACATACCAAACCTCTTCTAAGAAGGATGCCGTGTCAAGGCCGCAGGAGGCGGCCGAAGAATCGAATTGTCTGTTCCTGGGCGGTTAAGCCCCTTTTGTTGTAGTCCAGCGGCAATCCTTTTGCAAGTATTTCAGAATGTGAGGGCGCAACCTCGTTACTTGGCCTGCGCCGCCGGGACGATCTTAACCTTGGCCCCTTAGCCAATTTCGCTAACAGAAGACTGGAATGCCGCACAATCTCCGAAACGAAGAGCAAATTGGGTTCAAACCGGGCCCAACCGGGTGCGCACGCGATGATCTTCATAGCCCATTGGCGTGGCCTCATTCCCGAGTCAATAATGCGACGATATCCTTATGGTTTCGCGATTTTGCCAATGAAAGCGGTGTGTGGCCCAGGGCTTCCACATCGGCAACCGCCCGGTGGCTGAGAAGTATCTTCACAACCTCCACCTTGCCCATTTCTGCTGCCCGGTGCATTGCAGTGAATCCCCGTGCGTCCGCAGCGTTGGGATCAGCGCTATGCTCCAGAAGGAACGCAATCTGACTGGCGGATCCAGTTTGCACAGCATTCATCAGTGGTGTGGCGCCTTCGGCCGAGCGGACATCCACCGGCGAGCCACGCTGCAACAGATGCTGCCCCATCCACCTCAGGCATTTGCGGAAAACGCCCGCTTAAGGCGGCAGGCAGCTTACCGAGGTCGCGGAAGAGTTTCTGCGCGGCGGGGAACTCGAGGCTCGATGGCCGCTTGTCGAGGCAGTAGGTTGCCACGCCGTCGCACTTGCCCTCGCGCCAGGCCTGCAAGGAGATACGCAGTTGCCCGGCGATGCGATCCGTCGTGACGGGATCACCGTGACGCAGGCGGAACTCGATCGGCTGCGCCGCGGTCATCGATATGAAAGGGACGTGAAAGCGCCGCCGCGCGGCCGTCGTGGCGGAAGCGAAGCCCGCTTCAAAGGCGCCGCGCTGGCCGACCTGCCATTTTTCGGGACTGCCAAGGTCGGCGGACATTTGCAGATTCTCCGTACGCAGGCCGCGCAGTTGCCAGTGCACACCGAAGTTGCCGACGCCCCGCTTGTCCAACAGGCGGAACGCCAGGGTGACGTTGGCTTTGCCTTTCGCCTGGGCCGTGATGTCCACCGCGACCTTGTTCCAGCCATTCGTTCCGCCGGCAACGTCCTCTTCCCAAACAACGGCCCCGTCGACCAGGAGCTGCTTGAAGTGATAACCGGCGGTCGGCCCCGTAAAGTCGTCGCGCTGAGAGAACTCGACCCGCTGCCGTTTGCCGGGCAGCACCTTTGCGGACTGGCTCGCCAGCGCGTAATCGCCGGCCTGCGACGGCGTGTGCCCCGGAAACACGATTTCGCTCCGCGACGGCAGGGGGATGTCGTTCAGCAGCGCCCAGGTCCAATCGATCTCCTCGCGGTCTTGAAGGTAGGCCACAACGACGCCGTCGATGACTTCGCGATAGCCCGCCACGAACTGCGGCCGCAATTCGCTAAAATACATCAGGGGCAAGAACGCCAAGCGGGGATTGATGGCCTTGGATTTCTTCTGGAAATCGCGGATGTAAGCGGGAGTAAAGAATTCGTGATTGGCGTAGAAATCGTCGATGACCCAGGCGGTGAGATTGGGATGCCGCAACGAGAGTTTCGCGATTTCCACCGCCCAGCGGGCGTAGTCCAAGCGGAACGGCTCGGCATACTTTTGACCCGGCCTCGGTGGGCTTTCGGTGGGCGGCACCAGGTAGACCCAGACCTCGATGCCCGCTTTCGCCGCCTTGGGCAGAAATACCTGCAAGTCGTCCCAGTCGGTCGCCGCGTGGCAGATCAGCCAGTAGTAGGTGGTGACTCCCAACTCCTTGAGGCGCGCAACCATTGCGTCGGTATCAACGTGGCCGTTCGGCAGGCGAAGCTCCGCGTCGTAGTCGGCGAGGTGACGATGGAACAGTCCTTGCGGCCGTGCGGGCGAGCGGTTCTGCGCAATGGCCGGCTGGGACGCCGCGCAAGCAAAGGCGAGGAACAAGAGCGAGTATCGAATCGGGCGCATAGTCGAGAGTTTCTTTGTTGCCGTTGGGTAGCTTGCTCTTATGCTACGGTGTGCGCAAGCAGATCAATGCGCGCCGCTGGCGACATCAAACGCGTCGAAGAATACCGGCGCCGAGGGCTTGCAGTCTTGCCTTGCCCCAACCTGCCCTCATCCGCTACTATTCCACCATGAAACGACGCGTTGCGCACCTGCCGCTGCACTCGGGAAAAGCCCCGCCCTGGCTCTTCAAGCGGATGACGAAGCTCGCCGGAGCAGTGACGATGGCCATCGTCGAGGAGTTCGGGCCGGCCGAAATGCTCCGCCGGCTCTCGGATCCGTGGTGGTTCCAAGCATTCGGCTGCGTGCTGGGCTTCGACTGGCACAGCAGCGGCGTCACCACCGTAACCTGCGGCGCTGAAAGAGGCAGCCAAAGTCTGCGGTGACGACTTGGGCATCCTCGTGGCGGGCGGCAAGGGCAGAACCAGCCGCAAGACGCCCACCGAAATCGCCGCAGCCGCAGATCGTCACGCTATCACGACCGGCGAGAAACTCATCTATACTTCGCGGATGAGCGCCAAGGTGGACTCTGCTGCGGTGCAGGACGGCTTCGCTCTCTACCACCACTCTTTCTTCTTCACGCCCCAGGGACAGTGGTGCGTCGTCCAGCAGGGTATGGATGAAGCAAGCCGCTGGGCCCGCCGTTACCACTGGCTGGGCGAAAGCGTTGAGGATTTCGTCTGCGAGCCACACGCGGCGGTCCACGACCTGGCGGAGAACGCGGTGAAGTCCTCGGATCAAGCTGGCGGCCAGCGGCAACTGACCTTGCTGAACATGGTTGCCGAAGAGGCTGGTGAGAACCGCCGCGCGAGCACGGCGTTGGTGCGGGAACCGACCGGCTGGCTTATGGATGAAGTGGAGCGGCTCACCGAAGGGCCAACGCTGTTCGCCCCTGCACGTCATCCGGTACTCGAATTGGACATCGACCGCAACCGGTTGGTTCGCATTCTGGCTGCCGCCCACGATCAGAGCCCGCAGGACTACGAGACACTGTTGGGCATGCCCGGTGTCGGACCGGCGACGATCCGCAGCTTGGCCCTGCTGGCGGAGATCATCTTCCAGGCCCCGCCATCGCGACGCGATCCCACCGTGAGCAAACACGCCGACAACGAGAACGGCAAGAACGACTGCAAGCCCGCTGACGTGCTCCGCTGGGCTGACTATTCCTACGCGCATGGCGGCAAGGACGGCACTCCATTCCCGGTCGATCGCGACACCTACGACAAGAATATCGTTGTCCTCACCGACGCGGTGCGAAAAGCCCGACTGGGGCAGAACGACAAGATGGATGCGTTGCGGCGGCTCTCGAAGCTCGGCGCGACGTGATCTTTGGCAAGGCCAAGCCTAAGCGTTCGTGGGTTCGCACCACACAGGCAACAGCATTATGCCGCGCTCGCGCGCCGTATCCGCGATGCGCCTCGCCTGCCTTTTGGCCCGCCTCTCGTCCTCTGGCGAGGCGTAGAATTGCTTTTCAAGGTCCTAGATAGCCGCGTTTACTACCGCGGCTTGGTCCGATGCGCCCAAGCGATCGAACCGCGCTGTATAGATTCGCATGTTATGCCTTTCATGTTGGTTGTTAAAAGCCCCCAGCAGCCTACGAAGAGGCTGCTGGGGCATTGCCTGCGCCGTTAGGCAGGCTGAGGTTCTACTCGTCCAGCCCGTCAAGGGCATCCGCGAAAACGAGTACGCGGGTTCCAGTTCGCGGGGGCTGCTCGCGTTCGGCGTTCGCCTCGGCGTAACCGCCGTTGCCAGTAGCGATGAAATGGGGTTCGTCCTGGGTCTCGCCCTCGCATCGCACTTCGTCCTCGCAGCCCTGCCACTCCCAGTCACAGAGGTCCTCGTCATTTTTCGCGTCCTCTGCTATTTGTTCCGCAGCCTTTTGCGCTGCCTCATGGGTCTTCGCCTGAACGTCGAGCCAAGTGGTTTCCTCTATCATTCGCGTGACCGCGAACCGAAAAGTTTTCATTTCCATTCTCCTCAAAAGCCACCCTTTGTTATCAAGCACCAGCAGCCGGCGGCGCGCTGCTCGGGCGTTCTCGAAGCGGTTACGAATCGCCTCTGTGTTCGTTAGGCGTTCGCGGGTTCCGTATTCGCAAACTCCTCTGCCCATCGGTCGTAGAGGAAGTCTTCGTGGTCGTCGTAGACCTCCTCCGTACAGTCCAGTCCCGTCTCGCGGTCGTAGTACCGCGCCTCCTCATCCACCTCGCGGTACTCATAGTCTCCGCACGGGTCCGGGTCGTAGGAGTCCAGTCGCCTGAAATCGGCGATCGTTTTCTCCTGCGCCTTCTTGGCCGTTGTACTCGCCCGCGCTGTAGGACAAGACACCGCAGCCTATGCTACGCGTACAGGTGCCGTCCGTATTTAGCCGAACGGCCGTCCAGTCCCAGCCTGGCGCGTCCTCCCAGCACGACCGTATAGCGGCGCGTACTGCCGTTTCGATGGTTTCGTTAATCTTATTCATTTCCATTCTCCTCTTACTGCCACCCGATGTTCATAGGCCGCAGCAGCCGGCGGCGCGCTGCTGAGGCGTTAGGCGGGCAAACACTGCCCGCCGTAATTCGCTATTGTTGGCTGCTGGTGACTTACGCCTCCGCCGCCTCCGCTAGCCACGAATCCCACTCTTCGCGCCATGCGTCGTAGTGCTCGTCCACCACGCTACTCGCCCAGGTGTCGTAGTTCGGCTCGCGAAAGCCACGACCGTCGCACTCGTCGCAATCCGGAGTCGCTTCGCCGCTATCGTAGTCGTAGCAGTCGCAACGGTCGTCCGAGTCATAGTCGATGCCGTACGTAGTCCACACTTCACAGCAGGGCGGTTCTTCCCACCAGCCTCCGCCCGGTTCGCCGTCGTGGTCGTCACGGAACCAGTTCGTACCCGGACCATAGTGCCAGGTGCTCACGCGCCCCTTCCCGTCGATAGCGACCTGCCCGATGGGCTCGGACTCGGACTCGCCCCATGCCCTCCGTAGGCATCGTTTCACGGTGCGCTCCAGGCTCGCCCTTAATTTCTGTTCGTTCGTATCCATTATCAATCTCCTAATAGCACAGCCCCAGCATCCGAAACACGACTTCGGATGCCAGGGCTGGCGTAAACTTCTCGGATAGGCGGTCGTGTCGCCTTCGTAGTTTTCAGTTGTTGGCGGGGTTAGCCCGCCTCAATCAATCCCAAAATCCTTTTCCCCGCCTCCGCGCCTTCGGCGGAGGCTCTACCGAGGCAACCGCCGTGGCCGGCGAAACGAAATCCCGAAACCGCTCAAGGTCCTCGCGGAACCCATACCGCCAGCCCGAACCGCGACGAACTACGGGCAGGGCAGCAGCCCAGCGCGTGAACGCCTTGCGCGTTATGCCGAGTTCGCGCGCAGCCTCGCCCGATGAAAGAAGTCTTTTGTTCACGGTCACGGTTCAAGAAAGCAAAAAGCCCTAAACGGAAAGCGCAAAGTACCGCGCTCTCGGTCTAGGGCTACTGTTATGCCGTCCCGTGCGATTCGCCCAGAAGGCGAATGGTGGACTACGACCAGTCCCATTACTGCCAGCGAGTTTCCTCGGGAATCCCCCGAGTTCGCTCGGTATCCGTCCCTCTCACGGCAAGAGCAAGCCTGCCTAATCGGTACGGTCCGCCGAGTCTCAACAAAGGCGACCACGCCTCTGTACATGAGGGTCATCCCCTCACGGCTAACGACATTATACCCGTACCGCCTTGCGCGGCAACTCGATTTTCCAGAACTGTTTTGGTCATTTCCTTATAGGGGTATTGGGTCAAGAACGGCGCGTTCTTGAGGCGAACCCCGTTGCCGTTCGGTCGCATCGGAGGGCAGTTAATAATGTCGGATAGAATCGGGCAGTTGCGCCCGCCATTCGCCCCGGCCGCGATAAAAAACCTACCCCTAGCCCTCCGATTCGACCCCGATGCAACCCCAGGACCAAACGTGGACGTATTACAGAGGGTCTTTTCGACGATCAAGAGAAACGAGGTTTAGAACCAGTCTTGCCTGCCCGTCGCCTCTAATGCGTTCGTAGGCGTTCGGGCTACAGGCAAGTGCGTGGACGATCAAGTCATCGCCGAAGCGTTCGGCATCGAAGTCTAAACGACGAAGGACCCGACCCAGCGCAAGGCATGTGGGTGCGTCGTCAGCCGGGACATCCACGGAGGGGCATTCCCTTGTCGCCACGGCCCAGTCGTTGAAGCTTGGTCCAGTTCCGTCGGTGTCGGCAGTGCGGTAGGATGGCTTGCCGCCAAGGGGCGTGCCCACCCGTCGACCTTTCTCCCTCCCGTTTGCACCCCCAACCCGAAAGTCGAGTTTATGAAACACTCTTTCGCCCTTTGTTTTGTGGTGTTGCTAGCCAGCGGACTGCCCTCGCTCGTCGAGGCGGCAACGCCGCAGGGTCGGCCCAATGTCCTCTTCATCGCCGTGGACGACCTGAACTGCCGCATCCACTGCTACGGCGATTCGCTGGTGAAGACGCCCAACCTGGACCGCCTGGCTCGCAACGGCATCCGCTTCCAACGGGCCTATTGTCAGTTTCCGCTGTGCAATCCCAGTCGCATCTCGCTCCTGTTCGGCCGCTATCCGACGACCACCGAGACGATCGATTTCGCGCAGCCGGCCCTCTTGGGGCGCGATTGGGTCACGCTGCCCGAACACTTCCGCCAAAACGGCTACCAGGTGCAGTTGTTCGGCAAGATCTTCCATTTTCCCGAGCCGAAGCCCTGGTCCGGCGGCGAGGAGGCGGTGCGAAAGGAGCAGCAATTACACCGCGCCGGCCTGGCGGACCTCAACCGCTGGGAACCGTACCGCACGCAGGCGCCGCCGTCGGCTAGCCGGGTAAAAAACCTGCGGACCTATATGAATGTCTTCGGCCCGGCACCCGACTCCGACGAGCGGGACGCCGAGGCCCATGCCACGCCCTACGAATGGACCAACGACGTCAAGACCGCCAACCAGGCCGTCGCGCAGTTGCAGCAATATGCGGCCTCCGGCAAGCCGTTCTTCCTTGGCGTGGGCTTCTACAAGCCGCACGTACCGCTGGTCTGCCCACAGCGATTCTTCGACCTTTACGCGCCGGCGGGGATGCCGCTGCCGATGGACTTCGCCCCCACGCCCACGGCCGCCGCCGGCACGCCGCTCTATGCGCTGCGATACAATATCGACTTGTTCTACCAGGAATGGGTGACGAGGGCGCGTGCCCAGGCGGCCATCGCTGCCTATTACGCCTGTGTCTCGTACACGGACGAGAAGCTAGGGCAGGTGTTGGACGCCTTGGATCGGCTTCGTTTGCGGGAAAACACCGTGATCGTCCTCTGGGGCGACCACGGCTGGCATCTGGGGGAGAAAGGCATGTGGGCCAAGGGTACGCTGTTCGACGTGGCGGCCCGCGCGCCGCTGTTGATCGTCGATCCGCGCCGCACCACTGCCGGCCAAGCCTGCCCGCGCACAGTGGAGTTCGTCGACATCTATCCCACGCTGGTCGAGATGTGCGGGCTGCCGATGCCGCCGAGTCTGGAAGGGCGGAGCCTGGTCCCGCTCTTGGACCAGCCGAACGCCGCTTGGCAGCATCCGGCCTTTACGGTCGTTGCCCGCGAGGAGTGGCTGGGCCGTTCGGTGCGGACGGAGGCGCTGGTGTTACACGGAATGGGATTACGGCCGCCGCGGCCGCGAGCTTTACGACCTGCAAGCCGACCCAGGCGAAACGCGCAACTTGATGCAGGACAAGAAAAGCCCATGCCGCCGTGATTGCCGAGTTGCACAAGCAGTTGCACGAGAGCCCCGTAAACAAGTCGGTCAAGCTCGGTCCGCTGGCCCCGAGCGACGAGCCGGGAGGGTGATGTCGCGCGCCGGCCCGCTCATTCGCCCACAACCGCGCCATCGAACAGAACAGTGCCGCTGTGACATTCCATCTCCACCCGTTCCTTGATTACCTGCCCCGGCTTGAACTTGACCGTGAACCGCTCGCCAACCATGACCTCCTCGCCCGTTCTGGGATTGCGTGCCCGCCTCGGCTTCCGCTTCCTGACCTCGAAGACGCCGAAGTTGCGGAGTTCGACGCGACCCTCGGCGGCGAGGACGTCAATAATCGTGTCGAGGATCCTCTGGACGATCGGTGCCATCTCGTTCTCGGGACAGCCTAGCTCGTCAACGATTTGGCGGACGATGTCCTTCTTGGTCATAGCTATTTTGCCATCTCCTTGAGCGACTTCAGGGCCCGCACCTTGACTTTGTTGTAGGCGGGCTTGGCGGGGCGGTCCATCAGTTCGCCGGGCTTGAAGGGGTTGGGCACGCCTTTCTCGGCCTTGCGGGCGGGAACCTTCTTCTTCTCGATCTTTAGCAGACCGGGGATGGTGATCGCGCCGGCACCCTTGCTGCCGAGGCTCTTCTGGATCTCGGCGCCCAGGGCTTCCAGCACGGCAACCACTTGGTTCTTGGGCAGATCCGTCGCGGCGGCGATGTTGGCGAGTAATTCGGTCTTGGTCAAGGGTTTTGTAGGGACGGCGGCTTTCGCCATGGTTCTTCTCCTCCGTGTGAGATTGTGCAATAAATGAGCGTGGAAGTCCGTAAATTGGGACGCGATGATTAGAACTTTTTGGCGGGCGATTGCAAGGCCGCGCCCCAGGTTTGGTCGGCGGTCACCGCCGGATCGCCGTGACGCCCCGCTCGCCAGACAGCCCGTAGTTCGAGTGCAAGAACGACCGTCGTCGAGATTCTTCGGGCCGAATTCGTGAGTCCTGTAGTCGGTATACTCGTCGCCCAACCCCTGATAGTACGACACGGACACGGTACACTCGTCGCCGTTGGCATGGAAGATGTCTTGCGCGATCCGCCGGGCAACGCCCTCCTCGTTGCCGCGTTCCGAGTTCGGGAGTTCGGCATCGAGGACTAGCATGTCCTCGGATGCCTGGTGTTCCTTGTGCAGCACCTGCGACGAGTCCCACGCCGTAATGATGTCGCCATTCCTCTCCTCGCGGAAGCCCAACACCGAAACTTCGATGTGGATCGGCTGTGCGGAGTCCCAGCGTTCGTTGAATTCGTCGAGGACACGCAGGACAGCGCGGTAACCCTTATCCTCTTTCGCCAGGTCAGGAGGCGGGTTTTCTGTCCAGACGAGCAAGCACCAGTGCTTCCCGAACTGATGGAACGCGTCCGCTTGCTCCCATGTCCAAGTCTCAGGTTCGCCGGATAGGCCCTGTTCGCACAGGAACGACTCAATCCCTTGCCTGTCCAGCCCTTGGTAGATGTCCAGCAAGGCGCGGGCTGAGGCTGCGAGTTCCCAGCACCGTAGTCTTCTGCGTATCATGTCGCAGACGGTCTCGGATGCACGCCTGTCCTCGTCCCCGGCTTGCGTCCCGGTCATGTCGTGCCGCTCACGGAGGAACTCGTCCCTGAAGTCCTCCAACGCCTGGCGATTCTTCGGCGTTAGGGCGTGACGCTTGGGGTAGCTGCGAAATCCCTGGTCTTCCAGAAAATCCGCGATCTGGCTGAAGTTCATCGTGCCACACGTTTCTGCGAGCCGTCTTGCCGGCCTCATCTCGTTGTCCATGTCTCTTCTCTCCTGGTGATGAAATTGCGATGCCCTCGGGGGTCGTTCGAGTCTGGAGAAACAGCGTGTCGAGGGCATCGAAGCACACGCTGCACTCTCCATCCTTGTCCTACCAGATCTGCCCCTTGCATTTCAAGCTGATTTTTGTGGGCTTTACGGTGATCGAGGTTCAGTAGGTGAAATCGAGGAATGAAGGCCCACTGGAAGCCGACTTCTTCAAGGGCATCCTGGCGCTCAGCCTAGTCCGAAGGCTTCCGGGAACTTGACCGCGACGTGATTCCAAAGCAGTTTGACGAAGTACTTCATCTCCTCGAAAACCAGCATTCGCCCCAAGGAATGCCATGACAGAGCGCGATGTACTTACGACAGCAGGTCCGCGTGGTCGTCCAGCACCCGTGTCGGCAGGCTATTCCGACAGCACCTACGCTTAGCCAGAGATTTGGCTAAGCTGGAAGTACTTCCGTGACCCGCCATCGACCTGCTGGAGAATCGCTATGGACTGAGTCATGCGGAGGGTGACGGGCGCAGATACCTCCATTCCCGGCACCAGCGGCGGGCGCATTTCCAGCTTCTGCCGTCGCAGTTGCTTTTGTGAGGCAAGCCACGGTCCGACCCGACTTGCCGCCGCCACCTTTGTCGTCGGGAGTCGAGCATCGAGTGGAGTAGGTGGGCGACCAGACCTGATTGCGGGGAGGACGCGGAGGAGGATATAATTGCGGAAAAACCGAGGTGAACCTTAAACCTTCGCCCTATGGTTGACGTCGATGACGATGGCATGGTCGTCCCTGGCAATATCGGCGACACTTCCGATGGGCTAACCCGAACAGAATACGCATGTGCTGAGGCTTTTTCATGCAAGACCCACTATCTCCCGGCATTCAAGAACTTGAACACTTTCTGAACCTCCAACTTCATCCGTCGATAGCAAAAATGCTCCAGGAGGACGGCGGCAATCCTGCCGTGGCTGACACCCGCCAGTTCATCACGGAGGCAAATAGGCGATGTGCGGAGGTTCCGTCGCCAGCCGACGATCTTAACGTCGGGGCTGTTCAGCAGCTCTTTGTTCATCTTGCAATGGAGGAAGTCGTCGCTGATTCTCCCGACGGAAATGCACGTCTTATTCGGTTACGCCATGTCGTGACAGGCGATTCATATCCGCATCTCTGGCATCTTTTCTTCATCGTGCCTGGAGACAAGGGACATGGACTCGACAACGAAAACCATGGCAGCGGTTACCACATACACTACGTAGATACTCGAAAGCCCACCACCCGAACGAATGCTGTCTTCACCTTCAATCCTTCGGAACCAATGGCTCCAACGCCGACAAACGCTCTTGATACACTTTATTGGTATCGCCATTCGGGGAAGATCAGCGTCGATCCCGATACCTTTTCGACGAAACGAAAGCAAACGATTTATTCAACCTGCGTTGGTTTCCTGGCGTCCATTGTAAAGACGGCGTACATCACGCCGCCGAGGACAGCGCATAGGCTATGGCCATAAACAAGGCAATACCCGGCTTTCTCAGCACGACGAAAGGACTGCAGCCATGACCGACGAACTCGTCGTCCGCCAAGCACCGTGGCAGGACTGGTACGCCACCCAGGATGCCGTCCGGGGAGTCCTGTTCCGCAAGCGGCACAGTGGCGAGGAACGTCAAGACCGAGCCGCCGACCGAATGGTGACCGCACTGGGCTTGGAACATCGTTGATGACGGTTCAGGGATCTACTGCCGCAATACCCAAAGGTCTTGAAATGAACACGACTGTCGACTTGGCTGACAAGTACAAGATCCCCGACGAGGTAATGGCGTTCGTCCGCGACGGCTTCCTGGAGGTCTCCTCCGAGGACGAGGCAAAGGCGACCGTCGAGTTTCTCATCCCATCGCTGGGAAGCACGTCCGCCAGCGACAAGTACGTCCTGTACGTCCTCGTCTGGATTCGCCCGGATAAGAACGCCGAGTTCTGCCACTACTACGACGAGAAGCCGGGCGACCTGCCGAACTTCTACATCCGCATCGACACCGACCATTCCCGCGAGCAGCAGGTGGACGACCTGGATACGGTTGATGATCTCGTTGCATGGTTGGGCGACAGACAAGAGGAAGTATCCCTATGACCAACTTGGCTTCGACGTATGACATTCCCGACGAGGTCATGACGTTCGTCCGCGACGGCATCCTGGAGATCGTTTCCGAGGACGAGGCAAAGAAGACCGTCGAATTCCACATCCCGTCGCAACGGCGAACGGACGACCAGGGGCGCGTTACAACCTTCTCAGTCGTGTGGATCCATCCCGACTACAACGCCAAATACTGCCACTACTTCGACAAGACTCCCGGCGACCTGCCGAACTTCTATGCGCTGGAGGACACGACCAACGTCGGTGACGAACTGGTCGACGGGCTGAACACCGTGGACGACCTCGTGGCCTGGATCGAAGGGTTGCGGGTCGCGGACTCCTACTAATTGTTTCTGGGCAACCGGCCAAGGACGGACGGCGGCCAAGATCGTCTGAACTCCTAGCCGATACCCGCATGGCACGAGGTAGTGAAGGCCGCGTCAGATTTCAGAGTACGACGCAGGAAGTGGTTCCGCGCAGGATCATAAGCGTTTCCCCAGGATTGCAACAACGTTTACTGCTCTGCATCGCCTTCAAGGGTGTACCCTTCCGACTCCGTGGCAATAGCAGCATCATTTCGGTAATTCTGTTGGAGCCCGGTAAACCAAACGGGGGAATCGCCCAGAGCCTTCACCCATTCCTCCGCTTCGTCGTGAACCAACGCGGGCGTCTCAAGATCCTCCCCGCCATGTGTGGCAGCAAAGTCCATCAAGTCGCACGCCAAGCTAGCCGGATCATCTGTTGCAAGGTCGAACACGAGGAGTCCATCACCACGATCGCCTTCCTTCGCCGTACATGTCGCGGAACGTCGCGTGCTCGGCTAGTCGTTCGGACGTGTACCATAAGATCAGCCAGTTTTGGGCAAGTTCAGTGCGGGTGTTGGCTTGATAAAGTTCGGGGACGGTCAGCGACAACTTGACATCGCCGTCCGCTTTCGCTATCCGACGCGCTAGATCCTCGTCGCTCATGCGCAGAAGATCGCTAACGTCGAGTTCCAACACTTGGTTCATGAAAGTCTCTTCTCCTTTATAGACTGCCCGACACGGATTCTCAAAGGTCTACCTGTAAGCCGTCGCTACTGTACGGCGCTCACGATCCTCTCAATGCAGCGCGGCAAGTTCTGTTCGACCTGGTGCTCCCAGATACGGATGACAGTCCAACCAGAATGCCGCAGCCTCCGGAAGTTCCGGCAGTCCCTCACGCGGTTGCCCGCAATCTTTTCTTGCCACCTGAGCGCCAACTTCTTCTGCCACAGCGGAAACCGCCAGCCGTGCCAAAAGTCTCCGTCGATGAAGACGGCGAGCTTCCGGCGCCGGAAGATTATGTCCGGACGCCCTGGCAGGTCGGCAGCATGCTTCTCGAACTGCAATCCACGTTCTGCTAGCGCTCTCTCGACCATCTGCTCAGGCTTCGTGTTCCTGTTTCGGATGCGAGCCATCAATGCGCTTCTCTTCGCAGGACTCATTATGTCTCCGCGATGCCCACCGGTGGCAGCTTGGCTCTTGGGCAGCCACGAGCGATGACCGGCTTTTCTTGTGGCCTGCGGCATGGTCACTTGCCTATGAGATGCGAGACGATGGCCTTCATGACCGGCGGGCAGACGGCGTTGCCGATCAACTTGATTTTGTTCCGCCGCGTCGTTTCGGGCCAGACATAGTTCTCTGGGAACCCCATCGCGGCGGCAAGCTCCGGCGGCTGGAGCATCCGCATCTCGTGTCCCTTGCAGTTCGGTTGCACGAGGGCAAAACGGTCGAGGGTCGTGATCGTGCGCAGCGGCCTGTCGAGGGACTGCCAACCGCCTGCCCAGTCCGTGCCGTAGTAGACCAGCAGGAACTCCGCATCATTTCCAAGTTCGCGCATTGCTCGATGCGCCCTCTTCCACGTCGCCCTGGCAAGTCCCCGCCCCTTCATGGATCGAAATTGCCACTCGTTACCATCATCGTCTGCTGGTCTGAGAATCGAGTTCACGGTAGGTTTGCGGCCAGGACGTTTCGGAGGAGGCGTGACTTCGGTTTCCCGGTCACAGATGACAAAAAGTCTCTTGCGCCTTGCGCCACCCCGTAGTCCTGGGCATCAAGAACTATCTCCAACGGGTTCTTGTAGCCGAGAGCTTTGAGACGTTTGAGCCATTTCCCGTATTCGCTCCATTGGCGCATCTTCGCGACATTCTCGACCACCAGCCAACGTGGCTGAAGGATCCTTGCAAACCGCGTTACCTGGAATGCCGTCTTCTGGCTTCTCTCGTCCGGCTCCCCACCGCCTTTCGCCTGACTATGGTTGGTGCATTCGGGCGATGCCAACATGAGATGGACGGGGCCGACCGCATTAGCCACTTCCTGCGGATCCAACCACTCCAATGTGCGTCGGTAGGTCGTGATGCCAGGATTATTGAGTTGATATGCCTTTATTGCCAAGTCCCAGTTGTCGAGCCCGGCAATCGGAGTGGCGCCCGCCAGCCTAGCTCCGCACGTGCTTCCTCCCACCCCGCAGAACAAATCGATGCAGCGGATTTCGACACCGTCCGTTTCCTTAACCCCAACTTTCCGGGTCCGCATGGACTTTCCGTTACCATTGGGGGCCCACGGCGTTTTTCTCCCTGCCGGACGATTCTTCCTGATCGCCATGAGTCAGATTTGCCCAAAGGGTTGCTTTCTGCTCCCATTCTATGATGTTATAATCGTCAGCCATACCCCCTGTAAAGATGGAAAGCAAAATCTCAGTGGACATTGCCCTCTGGCAACCCGCGTCTCCGGCGGCACGAGATTATGGAGTCGTGGGATGGACATCAGGCTTTTTCCAGACCGTTTTCTAAGCCAGGACAGATGCTTCGGCCTGTTCAAGATGGCCGAAGATGGCGCGCTCGATCTCCCGATCACCATCCAGAGTGACGGCGGGATCCCGCTACACATCGTCCATTCCGATCCCAACCACTTGGCGTACTTGGCCGGGCTTCTCGTGCTGCAAGCCTGGCTCTATGGAATCGACGAGCTAGAGATGCCGCCGACCGTGCGGAAACCACTCCTAATCGTTACGGATGCTCCTGGACGGTTCGCTGAGGCATACCTGAACCTGCACATTCCTGTTGAGGAAATCCGCCGGCTTTATAGGCAACGGCGTATCGCGTTATCGGAGAAGCTGCAAAAGGCAACGCGAGCGGGCGACGCACGGGAGCATCTTGACAAGCGCCTAGGGGACGACGACGATCGCACCAAGTTGCACAACTTTTTCCCCGCTAAGCAGGTGTTGCATGCCAATGCTAAGCCGCGTCCTATCGCAAGCCGGAATTATCTGGGACGAGGCGACGAGAAAGGCGCGGCGGTCTTTATCATCCGTTCCTACCGCCAGATGTCCCTGGCCAAGCTTGAGGAGCGGTTCAGACCGTTCCTGATCCTTGTCGATGCGGACGGCGTGGCAGTGCCCGAGTCCCGCATGGAGTCTCCCACGGTCGTCTATCACGAGTCGGTCTTCGCCCCAGAGTTGACGCGGAAGGAGAAGAACGAGATCCTCGTCTGCTGCCTGCCCGATGCCCGATTCGAGCGTTTCTGTTCGCAAGCAAGCCTGCAAGTCGTGGAACCGAAGGAATCCGAATCGCTGCACAAGGCATGGACGGAAGTTGACGGTGCCCTGTTCTCCTTGCTGGAAGGCCCGGGCGAAAGGCAACATCGTGTCTTGGCGGAGATCTGCCGAATCGCCTCCCGGCTTCGGAGCGTCCTGCTTGGATTGCCGATCGGCATCGACCGCTACGAACAATCGCTAATCGTCTCGGGCCAGCCGGAGGCGCTGTGGTACTCGTGGTCGGTGACCCAGCCATTGCAGGCTCTGGAGAACAAGTTGCCGGAGGCGGGAAGCGTGGGCGAGTGGGAAGAATACGTCCTCGGCGAACTTGTCGGGGCCTTCCAGCGGCTTGTCGCCGAGCTCCGGGAGTGCTCGCCGAAACATGCCTCCCTTGCTTCCGCCGTGAATGATGTGCTATCGCGCGACCGCCGGGCGGTCGTCGCCGTTCAGTCACAAGCTATTGCACTTGCAATCGGCTGGCTGGCGAAGCTCCCGGAACCATACGGTTTCGGTTTCAATGAGAACAAGGTCAGGGTCGTTACCGGCAGAGATCTCTCCCGCTTGGAACCGGATGAGGATTGTATTGTGCCGCAGGCGTTCGATCCTCATGACGTGTTCTCCTCGCTCGCCAAGGCGGGGCCAAGGGCCATCACCTTGATCCTGTTGCAGAATGAACTGCGGTTCGTGGGAGAGCGATTCCTGCGGACAAGAGGGCTATTCCCGGAGAAGTCCGTCTCAGACAGGATACTTCGCCCGATCTGCGACCAGGTGGAGCGACTGCCAGCGCCCTCGAAGGTCGTCCGGCACGATCAGCACGCACCGATGCTGGCCGATGCGGATTTCGACATCATCTCCCGCATGTTCGGTGCGGGGACGAACGGCTTCGGGTACGAAACCGTGCTGGCCGACGATGAGGACCAGACGGGCGACACCGCGGCGGAAGTCGAGGCGCACCTTGTCCACCTAGAAGGAAAGCGAGCGGTCCTGCTTGCGGCACACAATCGTGTCACGTACATCGACCACGACGACGCGGTCTGCCACGGCGAAGTCGATTCGCTGGAGCCCGGTCATCGGCTTATCGTGGTGCGTCCCGAGGCGAGGGACTTCATCGCCGATAGGATACTGAGCACCCGGAGGCTAGAGGAAACTGGGAGCGCGGCGCGGAAACTAATCACGAGCTGGCAGGAGGAACTCCGGAACGGCATTGACCGGCTAAACCTTTCCTACGCCGAGACGCTTCGTCGGATCCAGGCACTGGGTTCGCAGCGTTGCACTACGGCGGTGGTCCAGCAGTGGGTCGACGGGGAAGTACTGGGCCCGCTTGATCCGCGAGACCTGCAGCGGCTTGCCGAGGTCGTCAAGTCCCGCTGGCTTGCAGAGAACTGGCAGAAGGTCGCCTTCGCGCTGACGGTCCTGCGCAGCGGTCATCGGCGCCTGGGGCACCGCATCACGCGGATCATCCAGAGCGCGGCCGTGGGCGAGCACGACCTGTCGCATGAGGACGAGGAATTCCTGGGAAACATTGGGATCAGCTTCGGGCAATTGCAGGACGCTGTGTTCGTCTTGGAGGTCGAGGGAAAATCCCAGGAGACGCGCATGGTCCCATCTCATCAACTTGGAACGGTGGTCACGGTCTGAAAGGCAGTAAGCTATGCCGACATTTGAACAGGAAACCATCCGCGAGGCGCTGGTCAGGAACCTATCGCTGGACCTTCTCGGCCCCTCGGCAGAAGACGAGGTGTTGCGCCAGGACAGGGCGACGGGGGAAGGCGACAGTCCGCTCACCCGCTACCTGCTCGGCATCCTGTATCCCAGCGACTCGCTGGTCGATCCCGAGGAGGACGACTTTGCCAACGACGCGACAAGTGGCGATGAAGACGATCCGCCGGAACCCGTCGTGCCAATCACGGGAATCCCGAAGCCGTCGTCGCTCGGGCTGTCGTTCGCCGTAGTCCGCGAGACCCCAGAACTTGAGATCGAGTTCCGTTATGGGGTCTACGTCCGGTCGGAAGTCGAACAGCCCGTCGTCGAAGGGCAGGCCGCCGGAGACAAGAAAAAGCCTGTGATCTTGTGGACGCGGACCCAGGTCGCCGTGATGGTCAGGTTGACGCTTCCCGCAACACCGCCGAACTACGTCGAGCTGCCCAGCGGCGGGCGTGGCGAATGGCTCGTCCGGGACGACGGCGGCATGTGGGTCGTGTCGGTGTTTCTCAGGAACACCAATCCGCCCGTCGAAGGGCCGGACGATCCGGAGGACTGCCTCTACCAGCCCGAGATAATTGTTCGCGACACCGCAGGCCGGGTATCAATCCTGAATCGCGCTGACCGCTTCAATCAGACCGTCTACGACCCGGATCTCGAATCCTACCGGCTTCTTTATCGCGATAAGCCGGAGTTCGCGGTAGGGCACGGCTGCGCCACCGCCTGGGATAACAAGGAGTGTCCGCCAGACCGTGCGCGAGCGGTAACGACCGATCTGTTGCCGAGCTACACGGTGACCGCGACCGAAGCTAAAGGGGGCGTAGGGCTGGCAGGACTTGACATGGCTGGTCTGGCGCAGCGCGCGACGGAGCTGCTGTCGGCGCGGCGCTGATGCCTCTGCTCGACCAGTACGCGCGGTGGATCGACGACCGGCGGAGGGACATCCCAGCGCTGTCGGCCAGCCTCCAGCCGAAGGCTCGCGAGCACATCGATGATTGTGCGGAGGCTCTTTCCAGGATGCGGTCCGGCTTGCGATTGCTTACCGAAGACGTTCTAGCTTTGGAAGCTTTCCGCTTCGCCAATGAAGCCATGATGCTCCAGCGACAGAAATCAGTGGAGGCCGCGAACTACCAGAAGGGGAAAAGGGCGCGTGTTCGACGCTCCAGCTCCTGTGTGGCGTCCCTTCCAGATCGCCTTCATCCTCCTCAACCTGGAGGGGATCGTCAAGCCGCAGTTCGCGGACCGCGAGCTGGTGGACCTGCTGTGGTTCCCCACGGGCGGCGGCAAGACGGAGGCTTACCTGGGACTCGCCGCCTTCACGATGGCGCTGCGCCGCCTGCGGCACACCCAGCAACCTCGGACGGACGTAAGCGGCGACGGCGGCGTTACCGTCCTGATGCGTTACACGCTGCGGCTCCTGACGATCCAGCAGTTCCAGAGGGCGGCGACGCTCATCTGCGCCTGCGAGTGTCTGCGACGACGGGCCCCAGACCGTCTCGGGCGGGAGCAGTTCAGCATCGGGTTGTGGGTCGGCGGCGGGGCGACGCCCAACTACATCGACCAGACGCCGGACCCGCAGTATGGCAGAGAGCCTGGCGCTTCAGGCGCTCGACAACTTCGACCCAAACAACGAGCCGACCGAGGGCAATCCGGTCCAGTTGCGTTCCTGCCCCTGGTGTGGCGAGCCGTTGACGCACCAGAACTACAGGGCCATCAAGGAGACTCTGCATCTTCAGATCCGCTGTCCCAACCAGGCATGCGATTTCCGTGGAAACGGCGAGGACTTCCTGTCAGGCATCCCCGCCTACCTGGTAGACGAGGACATCTATCTGAGATGCCCCACGCTCCTCATCGGGACAATGGACAAGGTCGCGAGACTGCCGTGGGACGACCGCACCAAGGCACTATTCGGACGAGTCGACCGTTTCTGCCAAAGGCACGGGTATTTGGCGGAAGCGGTGGAGTACGACAAGTGCGGAGGACGGCACAATCAGAAGGGAGCATTCCCTGCAACGCCCGCGCCGATCCCCGTGCCGCGATTTGTTCCGCCTGAGCTTATCATCCAGGACGAATTGCACCTGGTAACTGGCCCGCTCGGATCGTTAATGGGCTTGTATGAGAGCGCGGTCGATCTGCTTGCCACCGATCGTGGCGCCAGGCCCAAGATTATTGCCTCCACCGCTACAATTCGGCGGTATCGGGACCAGATCTGGGCATTGTTCGACAGGAGTTCCCGCCAGTTTCCGCCCCCGGGTCTGATCGCCAGCGACTCATTCTTCGCGGCGGAGAACAAGGACAAACCGGGCCGTCTTTACGTCGGCGTATGCGCGCCGGGGAAAAGCCTCAAGACGGCTGCAATCCGCCTTATGGCGTCGATGATGCACCGCGCGGAAGTGGAACGGCTGGCCGGCAGTCTGGACGACGTCGACCCGTATTGGACAGTCGTGAACTACTTCAACAGTTTACGGGAACTTGGCGGTGCCATCCGGCTGATCGACGACGACGTCGACCACCGCCTGCGATACCTCGGGCGCGTCAGCGGCATCGCGCCTCGCCGCCCGGAAAGGCGCGTCGAATTGACCAGCCGAATCCCGGCGAAGGAGATCTCGCGCCGGCTTAAGGAGATGGAACAGACGCTTGCGACTGGGCAGGCTCTGGATGTACTGCTGGCGACCAACATGATCTCGGTCGGGGTGGACATCCAGCGGTTCGGCTTGATGATGGTCACAGGACAGCCAAAAACTAGCGCTGAGTACATCCAGGCAACGAGCCGCGTGGGACGACAGACGCCGGGACTCATTACCATTCTATACAACTGGTCACGGCCCCGCGACCTTTCGCACTACGAGCGGTTCCGAATCTACCACTCCATGATGTACCGGCATGTCGAGGCCAGCAGCGTGACACCTTTCTCGTCCCGCGCAAGGGACAAGGCGCTGCACGCGATCTTCATTAGCCTCGTTCGGCTGCTTGGCCCGGGCATGGCGAACAACGACGGTGCGACGAATTTCGACCCGACCTCTGCGGTAGTCTGCGCCGTCGGGGACTACCTGCTGAGACGTGTCTCAAACGGAGATGCGGAGGAAGTTGAGGACGCCCGCCAGCAGATCCAGGCGATCATCGACGGCTGGGTTGAGCAGAAAGCTCGGTACCCTAACGCCCTGAAGTACCGGGCACCGGGCGTGCCTGCGGCGGGCGCGGCGAGGACCTGGCTCTTGCAGGCGGCGGAGGATGCCAGGGCAGGTGATTTCCCACGTGCCACATTGAATTCGCTGCGTGACGTTGAGAAGACCTCGGGATTGTACTTCAAGAACTTCTGGCGGAGAATCAACCAATGAGCAGACAACGACTTCGCCCTAGCCAGATCATTTCCACTTTCGGCCCCGGCTCCATCGTGGACCTGCCCGACGACTCCGTGATGATCGCCGGCACAGAACACTGGTTCGACGGCTACAAGCCCCATCGGAGAATCAGCGAGCCGAGGTTGCAGGCGGCCCTTGGGGTCACGGAATTCCGGACGCCGCCCGTAGGTTCCTTCCAGGAGAAAGACATACCCTTCGTCCGTTTCCCGCGCTGGCGAGTATGTCCGAAATGCGAAAGGCTTTCCAGCGACTTCCGCTTCCCGAAGAGAGGCGACCTGGAGCTACCCCCCGTGCCTCGCTGCGACAGGTGCAACTGCGAGACCTACCCGGCAAGGCTCATCGTCGCCTGCGCCAAGGGGCACATCGACGACTTCCCCTGGTATCGCTGGCTCCATCGAGGGCAGAACTGCGGCGGCGGCAACAACCTCTACCTTCGCGGCGAGGGAAAATCCGGCGCCTTGAGCGATCTGCGGATCGAATGCACATGCGGAATCAAGCCGCGCAGCTTGGCGGGAGCCATGTCCCGCGAGGCTATGAGCGAATGCGGGGTCCGTTGCAACCGCAAGCGTCCCTGGCTGAACGACGATCCCGACGCCGACGACTGCGGCGTGACACGGACTCGCCTCTATGTCCTTCAGCGCGGTGCGTCGAACGTGTACTTCTCCGTCGTGCGCAGTGCTCTGTCGATTCCGCCCTGGTCCGACCCGCTCCAGGCGGAAGTTGCTTCGTGGTGGGGCCAGTTCCAGGTGCCGCTTCCACAGGAGGTTTGGCCTCAGGTCATCAAGGCCAGATTCCCTTCCGACCCCGAGGAGAGGATCCGGGACTGTATCGCACGCCTTGAAGGACTCAAGACAGAGCGTCCTTCCATCCGGCGAGAGGAATACGATGTGTTTAATGCCGACGAGGACAAGGCTACCGAGTACTTCGAGGCGCGACGCCAGGAGCTCTCGGACTACAGCAGCCGATACGTGGACCGGCTGGTCGCCGTCTCCCGTCTCCGAGAAGTTCGAGCCCTGCTGGGATTCAGCAGGATCGAGGCGCCAGAGATGGACCCGACGATGGAAGTCTTCAACGAAGCGCCAGGCGTCGGCGTCACCACGGCACCGTTGTCGGCAAGGCAGCTCGACTGGTTGCCCGCCGTCGACAACCTTGGCGAAGGGGTATTTATTCGCCTGAATCGCCATCGGCTTGCCGAGTGGGAGGAGCTTGAGCCGGTTAAGAGGCAGGCGGACGTGCTGCTCAAAGCTTACTCGGATTGGCGGCAAAAGAGAGGACTTCAGCCGCTGAAGGAGCAAAAGCCTCGGCTACTTCTCTTGCACACAATAGCTCATCTTCTAATGCGCCAAATGTCACTGGAATGTGGGTATTCGTCGGCATCTCTCCGGGAACGCATCTACTCGGACTCGGAAATGGCGGGGATCCTCATCTACACGTCCGCTCCGGATAGCGACGGCAGCCTTGGCGGACTGGTCAGGCAGGCCCGCTTGGTCAGGAACCGTGACGGCTCGCAACGGGACACCTTCGGCAGACTCATCAGCGACATCGTTGAGCTTGCCCGGATCTGTTCGAGCGACCCCCTTTGCCGGGAGCACGACCCCAAGCGGACCGAGCGGCTCAACGGCGCAGCGTGCCATGCCTGTGCGATGGTGTCGGAAACCTCCTGCGAGTTTGGCAACAGACTTCTTGACCGGAAGATGGTCGCCACGCTTCCAGGCGGTCTTGGAAGGGGGTACTTTGACTTTGACGCCTGACTACATTTCGCCGAAGCCAGTTTCCGATGTCGTGGCTGCCTTCTCATGTCTCGCCGCAGAGCAGTTGCGTTCCCTTGCACGATTTTGTGGAGGACCGGACGCATCCGGCTTAACAGCGGGGCGGCTCAAGCGGGAGCTATTCGTGTCCACGGCGGTGGCCACGAACCTCGCCCGCAACCTCGACGCTCTCCTGGCGGGCGGATCGCTGACGGCACGCGATGTCTGTGTAGTGGCGGAGACCATGGCGGCCATCCAGCACAGGACGAAGGAAATCGACCTTGTCGAAGTCGTTTGTACGGCGCCGGAGAGATACGGACTTCCAGTGCGGACAACCTATGCCACGGCAGCCCAGATGGTCCAGGGCGCGTCCGAGGAGATCATCGTCGTCGGCTACGTATTCACCGAGGGGGCGTTGGCGCTAGTCGAACTGCTCGCCGCTCAGGCCGAACGTGGGGTGCAGATCACGATCATCGGCAACCGCATGCGCGAACAACTGTCGCGACTGAAGGAGATGTGGCCTGCCAGCACGCCATATCCCCCTGTCTTCAGCTGGGAGCCGCTTGCCGATGCCCCGCTTGCAAGCCTGCACGCGAAGCTGCTCCTTTGCGACACGTCGGAGGCGCTGAGTTACCAGCGCGAACTTCAGCCACCACGGACTGCATGCGAATATCGAGATCGGATTGCACGTTCGCTCGTCAGCGGTAAATTGTCTGAGGGGTTTTCTCCTTGCCCTAATTCAATCCGCCGAAGTGTCGCCCATTCCGCAGCCCTGGTGATTGTATCCGTCTTCGTCACCACCCCAAAGTCTCTATCGCCTTCTCAAAGCAATCCGCCAATTCAGTGATTGTCGAATACCGTCCATCCCTCTCGAACTCTGTGGCTCTCAAGAAGATCGCTTCAATGGGTGCTGGAAGACCAGTCAATTCGCGTCTAGGAGGTGGCCATTGTGATGAGAACAGGTCCCATAGCACTTTTCCTGTTGAGAATATGTCAGCTCGCTCATCCACTGTTCGGAAATCACGAAATTGCTCAGGGGCCAAATACCCTTCGGTGCCCCATCCTTGGCGATTGGTCGTCACGAAAACGGTGCTCACAGGGGCCATAGGCAAGAACTTTGCGAGCCCGAAGTCTGCTAGGACCCAGTCTCCTGTGGGCAACCTCAAAATATTGCTAGGGTTAATATCCCTGTGAATGACTTTCGGCGTGCTGTAATGCAGCGTTTCTATGGCGCGAAGCAGTGCCCTACACACATTTATAGCATCGGCAGTTGGCAAGATAGGCCGCATGCAAACGTCTGATCGTATAACAGATGTTGCCAACCCCGTCAATGAGGTCTCTGCATAGTCCATAACATATGCCGGGAAATCCTCTTGCTCATTCAGATTGTCCTCGTAGATTCGGATGACATTTGGGTGCGAAATGGCCTTGAGCGCGTATATCTCTCGCCGAAAACGATGAAGACACTCATGCTCCCATCGTCTGTCAGTGCGGATTATCTTGATAGCGTATGTCTTCTGGTCTTCCACATTGATGCAAGAGTACACGCTTCCCCAGCCGCCGTCCCCCAACGCCTCCATAAGTTCGTATTTCTGAAAAGCTCTCGGAATCTCCACTGGGTTTGGATCAAACAAAGTGGGATTGCTTGCTGCCTGTGCCTCATGAATGAGCACTTCCGCACACTCGTGTAGAACTGGTATCTTAGCACTCCACTCAGTGAATATACGGCGACACAGTTCATTGACATTAACGAGTCCTTTTCGACGCCGATTCTGCGCAGGATCAAGGCTGGCGAAGTTCTCCATTCTCATCACTACAGAAGCCGGAGTACGCCCAATTATCTTGGAAATGCCAATGATCCGTGGAGACCCCGTATGAATCGGTTCGTCCTGGTATTGGTAGTAATAGTGGAGGCAGATTATATATTCCCGACGGCTCCAAGGACGCCCATAAAGATCACCCGGTTTAGACATTGTGCCACTCATAGGTATTCATCCAAAGGACAACTGGATGGCGTATCGCAGACCCAACATTGGATGGGTAAGGTGAGCGCTGACTGGTTCGCAGCCCCGCTGCGCTTTGGTTGTCAGATCCCTTCAATGGATCGCTAAGTAACCTGGACGAGCCGCGTGCGATCCCAACCAAGCCCGAATGTCCGTGACGACCGAGTGGCGAATCCGGAACGACGGGGAATGATTCTTGAGCTCGACAAACGTCAACGTCTTCAATAGTCGGGCGTTAACAATCAACCGGTAGGATCCACTCAACCCGTGGGCTTGGTTCTCTATCCAGATAAACTCGACCTCCTTCGCGAACAAACGAGCTCCTGCCGGAATGCTCCTCGAACGCTCTCGTTCTTCGTCGCCAGGGCTCTTAATCAACAGCCCTCCAAGCAATCTAGCATCAGAGCACTTGCCTTGCGCAAAGTCACAGGCAGGAGTTAGCTCGACTAAACACGGCACGGACGAGTCGGCAATAGCCGTCACGAATACATCGTCGCTCCGTCTGTCGGGGAAGAATTCGCGCACGAGAGCGCGCGCCTCGGCGCCTGACAGGTTGAACGGAAACTGGTCGGGCCTTTGCCATCCCCTTGCAACATAAACATTTCCGGGTTGCGGACGAGATGATTGCGTTATCAACATGGCTCGATTCAGACGAGCTCGCTCCTCCGGGTTGAGCCCGTTCTGCCGCAGACGACCAACAGCTTCGTGAAGTCGAGTTGCGACTGGAGCGTTTGCATTTTGTAGGCTACTCAGCTCTTCAATTGCATCAGCTTGAACGGCACTCAAACCAACATATAGAGCAGAGATAGCGTCTTCGGGAGTTGCAATCTTTTCGTCCGCGGCTCCGACTGCAACCGCGGCAAGGACCCTAAGGAGATCACTGTCATCGACACCGAGTTTCCAAAGAGCTTCCGTCGTCGTAGATGTTGAGTCGTGAACCGATTTCTCCCATAGATTCAGCAGTCTGCTACCGGGACGACTCTCGACTATCGTTTGAATGGATTCGAGGATCTGTTGCAGGTCTCCTGTGTTACGCAGGCGAAGCTTGTCCTCTATGCTGTGTACAAACGCAGGTTCAAGATTTCGGTTTCTTAGCTCATCCATCAGGAGCGCGATGTCATCAATATGCTTTGTCCAACATATGATACCAGTAATTCCCGGGGCGATGGTCACAGACCGTTCCAGCACATTGACCGTGAACGGAATGTAGTTTCTGGGCTCCGGTATGTCGAGTAACTTCAGATCGAGAAACACCAATCGTATCCCATCACAGGGATGCTCAGGCAAGTGCGATTCATCGCCGTCAAAGTACACAGCCCCAATGCCTGCCTTTCCGAGAGCAGAAAGCAGCAATAACGCTTCGTCGCGATCTTCGTCGATTACAACAACCCGTGCTGTGTTCATTTTTGTGGTCCAAACTCCAGAGCAACTACTGCACCGGTGAAATCAGACGGCAGGGTAATGTCGCCTTGGTCGGGAAACACGAGGTGCCCGTCCTGGGATTTCATGATCTCGCCAGCCAAATGTAACCCCAAGCCCATTCCGTCCGGCTTCCTTGTGTAAAACGCCATGGTCAGATAATCGGGGGGGTCAACGAAGCCTGGTCCATTATCGGCAACCACAAGTGCTGGCGTGCCATTTAGTTCAAACGTGGTGCCAATATACAGCTGGCGACCTTTAGCTTTTGTGCTAAGCCAATAAATAGCGTTATCTACGAGATTCATCAGCGCTGTGAGGATAAGGCGTCGGCTACATCGCACCGAAAAAGGGGGGTCGCCGACATCAAGGCCGTTGACAACTTGAATGTCGTGACGGTGGAATCGGAATCCCCAAGCGAAAAGGCACTGCCGAATAAAATCGGCGGCCTGGACGTCTCGACTTGCCGCTTTGCTTTACCAACCACGTTAGGCTATCTACAAGTTCAGCGAGATGCTTCGCATAATTCACAACCGTTAACAATGGCTCCTTCCGTTCCAACGCGCTATAAAGCGTCTTGATTTCCTTCTCAACCTCGTGCAGAACCAGGGCCAAGTTCAGACCGGCTCCGGCAGCTGTAAGTAGCCTGTCGAGAACCTCTCGATATTGGATGTCGATCTGATCTAAATAGTGGCGAAGCTTCTTTTCGATATCGCCTTCGAGGTTCAGCGTTGTGATTTCATCCCTGAGAGATTGGAGGTCGCCGAGAACCGGCTCTTTCTGACTCGGGGCAGCGTACGCACGTCGTATCCTCTGTTTATCTTGATTCCGCTCCGATTCGGCCTGAGCTACCGCAAATCGTACCGCCCTTCGGAACATCTCGTAGGCTTGATTCTCGACAAACCCTTCACGATTGGTCTTCTCAATTAGGTCGGCGCTGTCCGGAAGATTAAGACGAACAGTTCCTGTGATCTGATTGTTGCCTATCCGCCTCGTCGGGACATTAACACGACGTCCCCCAAGATCGAGCCAATCGTTGCCCGGTTCACCGAAATCATAAACACGAACACCGTCACGATAGACGCGAACACCTCCATTGTGATCTAGAAAGTCCGTGAGCGTCTTCGGGTCACCGGGAATCATGGTTAACGTCTGGCGTTCGCGATCGAAGATGGAAAAGTCGAACTCAATTGGCCCAATATTCTTCCCCTGTAGCTCAATAAGTCTCTCGTCTTCGTCGGCGTCCAGCTTCCGCTTTGCTGTTTCCTTTGGCCGAGGAAAGAAAACTTTCCTCCGTTCGACGTGGCGTGGTTCGACACGATTCATTCCACTAGGAGGGAGAAAATCGTAGTCGTACACCATGCTGTCGTTCTCAATTTGTCCCCTAAAGTGAAAGAGCGCAAGTTTTATTGCTTGGCGAGCGCTGAGCATGCCGGAGAGCCAGTTGTCAGGGTCGGGAGCGAGCTTCAGCACTGCTTCAAATGAGCCCGGTCCCCGTAGGGGAGAGCAGATAGAGGTGATGGCTCGATGCAAAGACCTGACTCGTCGTCGATTCCACGGAAGTTCTCGCAACCCAGTGATGCGAATGTGAGTACCAGTGCTCGTTCCAAGAAAATGCAGGGGCTTTCGCTGCCGTACAGCGACAGGCACTGCATCGAGAGGTTTATCCGAATCAAATTGCTCCCAGTCAATCGAAACCACGACTTCCGGACGGTTAGCTGCCCTGGTCACCAGTTCCACGCGATTGCCAAGCTTGTGAACCGCGAAACGTCCGACGCCCTTCTCTCCAAGTGGAAGGCGATGAAACTTTTTGGAGCGAGCGTGCTCTTGGCGCGGGTCTTGCCGTTGCGACAGGCGGTTGCGAGTCCCCGGGCTGAGCCAAATCGTCTTAATTGTCTTCAAATCCATGCCGTGACCATCGTCTTCAACCGTTATGCACGCCTCTTCATCGCCAAGGTGAACATCGGAAAGAGTAACTTTGCATTGCGTAGCGTCGGCATCGTACGCGTTCTTGACAAGCTCGAAGACTGCAATTCCGGCATCCCGGATGAGCTGGTCACCGAGCAGAAGCATGAGACGGGCGCGAGGTCGGAAAGTTGAAGGCCGTTTGTTCTTCATCTAGCGTCTTCGATTGTGACAGGACGAGAGGTGAGCATTTGTTGCCTTCTAGGCGACGGTTTGGCTGTCCGCCAAGACCAAGTTGTACCATGGACTTCAAACTTGCCCTTCGCCGAATTAGTCTACCACGACTATGACTTCTTACACTAGCCCGTGGAGGACTCGCAGCTTCGAGAAGGGGACGGAAGGCCTGGGAAAGCACCACCGGATGGTTTCCGCTGTGAACGTCTCTAGGGGCGACGGTGGTCGTGCGGGGAGGTCGGGGAGGTGGGCTGTCGGCGGACTTGGGGGCAGGTCAGAAAGGAGGCCGAGGGTTTTGAAGCCGCAGGCAGCCTGGCAACCGGGGGCGGAAGAAGAAGGAACTTTGTCATCACGGGGTCGCGAGGTGGCCTGAATGTCGGTCAGTGCGGGAGCGGGCTGCCCGGCGACTTGGGAACGGACGGCGGGGGGATTGTGGAGGACATCGGCATCGCCGATCTTCAGTACGCCGTCACTCATGCCCAGGATACACATGCGCGTTCGCGTTCCTGGCAAGCTTCCGCAGGGCGTTCAATCCGGACAGCCTCGCAAGCCCGGATGCTCCATGGCCTCACCGGCCATCTGCCACTCGACCTGTCGCCACCCCACTCAAACATTTTCGTGCCTAGCCCCATCGCCATCGTACAGCCGCTCATGCCACTGTTGCCACCACGCAGGGTTTTCGGCAACCCAGGCGGCAAGGCGTGCCCCGAGCCGGGCGATTTCGTCCTGAAACGCGACGGAGTGTCCCGACACCTTGTCGTGCGCGGCACTCGTGGAGGATGATTCCCACCGACTCTTCTCCCAACGGGTCGTCCCAGAGATCGGCGACGTTAATGCTCAGGCTGATAACGCCCTTGCCAAACGCCGCCGCGACATTGCCGCCCCGGCAACGTTGACATCGGACGGGGCCTTTGAGGATGGCACCAGCAAGAGCGGCGTACATTTCGAGGCACTGCTTCTGCCGAAGCGTTTCGGCCGGCAGACGACCATGACGGAAATTCGGCTTGCACTGTTCGTCGTGGGTCTTCGCAACGGTTGGGGTGTCCTTCAGAAGGCTCGCCACGCCGCTGGCCAGATGTCCGAGGTTCACCGAAGTATATCCGTGAAGCTCCTCCAGTTCGGCCGACTCCGAGCGATCGTCATGGTCGAACGGATTTCGCCGCACCACCATCTTCGGGTCTGAACCGGTCGTCTCCCGGATGACCGCCTCCTTGGCGGCATCCGACAGCCGGCCCGCCAAGTCGGCGCCCCCCGCGATTTCTTCCGGGACGCCACGCTCCTGGACATACTGCTGGTAGTCGTCGCTCAGATGAGCGACGAGTTGCAGGAGCAGGCTCCGCTTGTAGGTCTTCGGCAGCATGTCCCGCTCGACATCCAGCGGGGTCTTCTGGAGGACATTGACGTTGAACGGCAGCGACCACGGCATCCGGTCGACGGGGATGCCTAGTTCATAGATCATCGGATTGTCGCTCCACTGCGGAAGTACTTCCACCGCCGTGATCCGGCTGAACCTCGCCCAGCGGGTCTCCTCCGGCTTGTAGCTGACGGTAAGCAACTTCAGACCTTCGATGGTCCGCATCGCCTGGCGGTGCTCGATCTCTCCGCCGTTGAATGTCAGCCGGATGTTCGCCGGCAGGATGACGCTGCGGAAGTAGTCGGCGAGTTCCTCATTGCCGTCGCCGTCGTGGCGAAGGATACCCTCGACAACCGAGCCCCGAATCGGATCGCCACGGACGGTCGATACCTCGCAGCCAGTGCCGTTAAACCGAAGACGGTGCCGCAGTGTGCGGATTTCCGCTCGCTCGCAAGCGGCAACTACGTCGATGAGCCCCTGGCCGAACCGTCCCCGCGTCCGGGGATGCAGGTCGCTCGTCGAGGAGCCGACAGTGCGAAGGATCTCTGGATTCTCGCAGCCGCCGCCGTTGTCCTCGCAGGCGAAGTCGTACGCGCGCAGCCCAGCCTTGTCCCGCTTCGTACCTTCACTGGGATTACATTTGATCGTCACCGCGGTGGCTCCGGCGTCAAGCGAGTTGGCAAGGAGTTCCTTGAGGATCCGTGCCATTGGTCGGCTTCTGACCATGCTGGCCCTCTTCTCGACGTTCACTGCGAACCAGTCCTTGTATCGGGTCATAAAGCGCTCCTTGACGTTGGCGTTGTGTCATTGGGCAGACCTGAAATCGCTCTGTCGCTAATTCGTCCTTATACAACCTAACCGTTTCCGTGAATCGCCCTGGCCGCGGTGAGTGGTATTCGGTCGCCCCGCCGGTTCTTGTCGCGGACAGCAGGCATCGCGCTTGCCGCCCGTTTTGTCTCAGTTCCACTTGCTCCACGACCGCTTGACGTGCCTCGTCCAATCGGCGGCGCACACGCACAGCAGGTTGCCTTCGCTGCGAACGCGCATGACCGAGGGCAACCACTCGCTAAAGTCTTCCCACTGGGCATCGGGAATCGGAGAGGCAAAGCGGTCGTCGCCGCCCCGTAAAAACTGGCACGCCTTTGCCTCATCCCGCTCGGAGTGGAATGCCAGCCACGCACCGGGCAGCGCGTCGAGTATCTTGACGAACTCCACCACGGTAAGCGTTGAGTTTTCGTAAATCATGGTTCGCCTTTCGTTTTGGCGGTATTCGCCCGCCGGTCCTATGTTGGCAGCAGGCAACGCGCCTGCCGCCTTTTTGTTCAGAATCCCCACCAAGGCCAGCAGCCTCGCCGCTTGTAATCAATTTCGTGCTGCTCATCCTTGTCCCTCGTTGTGCGCCAAGAAACAAAAAAACCCGAACACGATAGGGCGCGTCCTTTGGACGAATCCCATCGTGTCCGGGTCTTGGTTCCCGCTGCCAGCAAGTCGCTCCTACGCCACTAGGGCGGCGTAATGCCGTACTACGGGCGACTTCGCGGAGGCGACACCCTCCGCGCCTCAGGCTGCTTGTCCCTGGGGCTAACAGCATTATACCCAAAATCGCCCCGCTGTAAACCGGATTCACCAAAACTTTTCGGCGGGCGTGCAGTCCGTTCATTTCTTTTCTTTTATTAACTCCAAGAACCGCATGTTTGGGCCAGCCATCGGCGTCTGCGGGAGGTCAGACAGGATGGTGCCCACAAGAGCAGGGTCTGCCGCTAAGGTCTCCGCAGTGCTTACACACCAAATTCGTGTCCATTGTTCTTCTCCGCTATTTGCGTCACTTCCGCTCCATGTTCAGATGGCTTTTCCCTCGTCGCACCGCGCCTTGACGTTGCCGCAAGGATCTTGCGCCCTGAGAAACTCCCCGATTTGCTCCTGAATCTGCTTGAGAGACATCTCAGCGTCGAGGTGAATCGCTCGCAGCCCGCCGCTCTCGGCATCCCGCGCGGTCAAGGTGTAACGGTCGCCATCACTGACCAGACGGACCACGCCTGGGTTGCCGCGATCCTCGTCCCAAAACTCTTCCTCTAACCACTGCACCCACCCCACGTGCCGGTCGAAGTACTCTTCCTCGTTCTCCGGACTGGGATCGGGGTAGACTTCGTCGAACACGTCGTTGAGTGCGAACCGCATGTCGTTGTAGAGTTCCTGAACCTCTTCATCGAGCAGGAAGGCCACTGCATCGCCCCACAACGGCTCCTCGATTCCGCTGCAAGCTTCGCATGCTGTCCACTCCCAGTCCCTCCTGGTCGTCGGCTGGGTCGTATTGATTCCGATGGTCATATTCATGTCTTTGCTCCTTCTGTTGAGCCCGTGTTGGGCGGGTTGATACATGGTTGATACCAAATCACGGGCGAATGAATCAAGCGTTTTCGGAAGGGATCCGCTGGGACATCCCCGACACTGTAGCCGTGGTCCGACCCGCATGCCATGGGCAAATGCCCTTCAAATAAGGGCGCGGTCGTTACCGCTAAGCGCTCCGCCAAAAAGTTGGCTGACCATGAACGCCGACGACGTTCCCTCACCATAATTCCAAAATCTCTCCAGCAAACAATCCCGCCGCTCGGTGTCAGGGGGAGGGAACCGTGAGGGAACTTCGAGCGGTTGCCAACGGACGCGGCCTTTCACGACGAAAAGCGAATTCCCTTTCGGTAGTCCAGGAAACGCCTGCCGAGAAACCTTGGGATCGGTTCCATCGGGGACACACCCGGAGCAAGTCGAGGTCGGGAAGTTCTTGATCGGCACGGAACCCAAAGGGGACTTCCGGTGCGGCGGAAAATCCGCTTGAAACGAGCGCAGCCGATCTGGTAGGACAAAGGCATCACACTTGCGAACGCTCGCCAACCGGCAAGGCGTTCAGGGAGGAATAGAAAATGATGGTGAATGAGATTTGCGATTTCGTGAATGGTCTGGCGGACGATGAGCTGTACGTGCTGGTGCGGGAAGTCCGCACGCGACTAACGGCTGACGGATCCGCCTCGCGGCACCAGGGGACGAAGGACGAGGAGGAGCGGGACAGTCTCTTGGACTATGCAGCCAGCACGGGGTCGGCTGACGATTTCAGCGAAGGATCGCAGGGTCTGACCGATGTCACGAAACAGCTGAGCGAGACCCAGCGCGTAGCGCTGTACAAGCTTCTGAAGGAGCTTGATCCTGATGCACGATGCATCAATTGGGACAACGAGAACCCGGCAGAGTTTGACGAAATCGAACTTGCGCGGTTGTGCATTGTGAAAACATGGCCCCTCGACGACTGGAACCGCCGCGACGACGCGGAATCAATTTGGATTTATGACGAGGACGGCAACAGAGTTCGCGACGAGCACGGCCATGACGTGGAGAATCCGAACTGGAAGGCCGAGTTAGACCGGCAAGCGGCGCTCCTGGAGGCATTCCGGCCGGAGTGCGCGGACGAGTGAATTCGCGCGTGACATGGAAGTCGGCTCTTCACAATGAGGAGCCGACTTCCCTTCTTTTCAGCCGGCACTGTGGTGGCTCCCGATAAGCCGGCGGTCGTAGCGTTTATGCCGATGACGGGACTCCGAAGCGTCGGCGCACGGCTCGCTCCCGAAAGGCGTCAGACGGAAGGTGGCGCCTCGACATGGCGGGGGCTCGGAACCTGACGTAGCCTCTCCATCGCACCTTGGTGGCGACGATCTGCTTGTTGATTTTCTTGAAGTACTTCGGCGATGGCTCGTCAACGTTCGCTGGCAAAGAGCCCGCGGCGCGGACTCCGGACTTTCAATTCCGTAATCTCGGAATTTCCTGGCAAGAAACCTGGGGATTGGTTCCACGGGGCCGGGGATCGCTGTCTGGACATCGGTCGGAGTTGTTGATGGCGGGGGGCATCGGCGATGGCTGCCGCCGGTGCAGCACAACTACTATCGGGACTTTGGTGGGCGGCACGCCATGTTTACTGCTCGGTGGCAGGCTGGTACGCAAGGTCTGAACGGTTGCTTTCAGCATCATTTTCGCGGTGACGATACACGCTCATTACCGAGCAGCCCGCCTTTGCGGCGATCTCCTGTACCGAGACTTTCTTCCTGGAGAGTTCACGGATCATGGTCATTTGGCGCACGCTCAGCCCGCCGATGCGCTTCTTCCTCTCCTCGGGGAACGGGTTGGGCGGAGTCACGTCGAACATCGGCTTCAACTTTGCCTCAAGCCAGCGCAACGCCTTGAAAAGCTTCCCAAAGGGCTTGTTCGTATAGCATTCGACGAGGCTGTTCACCCCAAGCGGAGACCCATGGGCGAGGAAGACATCGGCAATCTCACCACCGAATTCCTCCCGTATCCAGTCCGAGGCCGTATCCCGAAGCGACTCGTGTGGAAGCCAGGGGAAATTTTCCATGCCCTTGTCCTGCCGGATGCGGTTCAAGAGTCGAGTCCAGGCGGCGGTGATCTGGTGGTTCGGATTGCCATTCTCGGTAGGCTTCGTGAACGAGTGGCCATTGTCGTTCAGCAATACGAGCGAGGTCGGCAAGAACGGGATCACGGTGCCCATGCCATCGCCTTTCGTGATCTGCGTCTGGAGCCGCCGGCGGTTCAAAACCCACTCCATCGCCTTCACAGTCAACGGCCACAAAATCCACTCGCCATAGACTTCGGTCTTCGTTCGGAGCCGTCGGACGAACGAATCGTCGGACGAGAACTCGAAATTGATGTACTTGGCGTACTCGTGCAGTGTGCGGATGTGTATCTCTCCGACGCGGAGGGTAGCGCATTCCATCCGCTTGAAGCCCATGTTCAAGCCGCAGACGAGAAGGAACCGCTCAATGGGAATGGCGTATTGGTTTAGAACCGCTAGCTCCTCGACCGTGTATGTCTTGATCTTCCGAGCGCCGACCGTGATCGGGGCCGACTTTTCAAGGTTCGTGCGGCCAATCCCCAGCGATAGCTCGTCGAAGTCGTGGGGTTTAGTCCAGTCGAAGTCGTCGCTCTTCGACAGCCAACGGAAGAATCGTTTCAGTAGCTTGGCGTGCGACTGACAGGTCTTTATAGTCATCAACCCAGACTCGTGCTTTTTCGTCGGGCGTTTGCGCCAGACTTCCAGCATTGCATCACAGCCCTGGAAGGTCAGTCGGGAGACTGGCCATGCAAGTTGCTCAGCATTGTGGATGCGAACCTGCTTGATCTGCTTCAAGTAAGACTGCCCGCAGTCAGAGAGCCGTCGTCCTTCAAGGCCCTCCTCCGCATCCGGGACGATCTGGTGTTTCACCTTTATACTCGCCTCGTACGCATCAAGGGCTTTGGCAACCGTTGGGCCGCTCGGCTTGGCTTGATCGGAACTGCCGGTCAGAAGAGATTGCTTTTGCTGCACGAAGGCGATGATCGACTCGGCTCCCTCCGTCAGTAGTCGTCGGCCAGCATCGGCGACTTGCAAATCGGCAGCGACAATGGCCACCTCCGGATATGTCCTCTGAAGACGTGCAAGCTCCTCCGCATAAAATGCCGCTTGTGGCCCGAAGTGTCCATCAGCATCGAGCATCTCCGCCGTCGGCGCGAGTTCCTCCTTATAAGATGTTGATTGCGGCCGGAAGCGGAATCGTCTATTGTCCAGCGGCGCGAGTTGCTCGACTGAGAATGGAACCTCGCTCTTCCCTTCCGCCAGAGCGCAGGGCTACAGCCAAATCTTCGTCGGACCAAGTGTGGCCGGTCCCCTTTTGCTGGATGAGGCGATCCCAGAGTTGTTGGATTCGGAGTTTCCGCCGTTCGGACTCCTTCAACTCCTCGGTGAAGCGGAACTTGTGACCGTCGGTGTTTCCTGACTTAGTTTCCTTCCGGCCGAGCTTCGCACACCATCGGCCCGTGGCCGTGTCGAAGCTCATTTCGGTTCGACGGCTCATCCGCTTGCCCAGGTCGTTTTCCATGACTGCACCATAGGAGAGGTTGATCTGAACCCGGAGTTTGCGTCTGTCGTCGGCTCTCTAAGGGACACGAATCCGAGGTCTAAGGGACAGAATGTCCCAGATTTATGGGACTTTTCTCAAAATCTAAGGGACAGCCGCTGTTTTCTGTTGTGCGCTCACATGCCGTAAGTACCAATAAAATAAGCCACTTGCAACGAAATTGCAAGTGGCTTGTTTATGGAGGCGGCGGGGATCGAACCCGCGTCCCGCGACATTTCCGGGCAGACTTCTACGTACGTAGTCGAACCCATTTGCACACTGTCGTCTCACAGTCCCCGGTTCGACAGGGTTGCTGCTCGATCTGTCGGCCGCATTTTTTAATCCCGGGCGTCGCCAACGTCGACCCGAGACGATCCGGAATTGCAGCCGGCAGTCGGTCCTCTCCGGAGAAGGGCCTCAGCCGGGGTTGCCTTGTTAGGCAGCCAGAGCCATGTTATTGGCAGATAAATTTTGGTCGGCTATTAACGTGGTCTGCTGACCAACCACGGCACGCCATCTGCACTTCATACTGCCCGGTCGAATCCAATTCGCCCCCGAGTCATCGCACAAGTCGATATCCAAACCAGCAAAGTTATCGAAACTTGGCCGATTCACGACCGATTCAATGATAGTATACCTCTCGTCGGCAAGAAAGGCAATTCCGCCTATCCGGTGAACGATTTTGCGCATTTTTTTCCTCGGCATCTCGTCCCATCAAGAATGAAAGATACACTTAAGTAGGTGAAGGCTGCCTTGCGGTTCGTCGAGGCGACCGATTTCACCCTTCACGGTTTCGCGCGGCACCAGCCGCGCTCTTCCGCATGTACGCTGCATTTTTCATCATCATCGCGATTTCAATGGCGATTCAAGTCGCGGCCACGTGGCTGGCGGTGCGCCTGATCCGCGTCACGGGAACGAGTTGGGCCTGGATTGCGATTGCCGCCGCCGTGGGCATGATGGCAATCCGCCGGGTGGCGCTGTTCTATTTTAGCCTTCATCATCCCGAAACCATCGACGCGGGCGAGTTTGCCAGCGAAACGTTTGACCTTTTCACGTCGTCTCTCCTGCTGGCGGGAGTGATGATCATCGAGCCGTTGTTTCGCGGCATTCGCCGGGCGCGAGATGCGGCCGAGGAATCCCAGGACCGCCTGCAACTGGAAATAGTCAGGCAGAACGCGGACCTGCTCGCCGCCAATCAGCAGTTGACCAAGGAAGCTGCCAAGCGAACCGAGGTCGAGGCGGCGCTTCAGAAGGAACATCGCCACTTGTTCAGCGTGCTGGAAATCTATGAGCAGGATCGGCGGCTGGTGGCGTACGACATCCACGACGGCTTCGTGCAAACGGCGGCCGCGGCGCAAATGGGCTTGCAGGCGGCGATCGGCGCCTATAAGCGCGATCCGGATAAAGCTCTGCAACTCGTCGTCCGCTCGCTGCATCAACTCCAGCAAAGCCTGGCCCAAGTGCGGACTTTGATGCACGGACTGCGGCCCGTCGTGCTGGAGGAATCGGGGTTGCCGGCAGCCGTCGCGCAACTCGTGCAAGACGCCGAGGCCGACTCGGATGTACACGTCGACTGGTCCTCGTGCGTCACTTTCGATCGCCTTTCACCGGCGCTGGAGACCTCGATCTTTCGCATCATCCAGGAGGGCCTGACGAACGCCATCCACCACAGCAAGAGCGATCGCGTGTCGATTGCCATGAAACAGACCGATCGGACGATCCGAGTGCGAATCGAGGATTGGGGCGTTGGCTTCAACCCGGCTCAGCCCAAGTCGGGCCATTTCGGCCTGGAGGGTATTCGCGAACGAACTCGGCTCCTCGGCGGCGCCGCCAAGATCGAAACCGAGCCCGGCAAAGGCACGCGCATCGAAGTCGAATTGCCGCTGATCGAGCGCGACTAACGGCTTCTAACGGACAAGTCTGCAGGATGGACCTCCGAGTCCGTCCGATTTTTCACGGACGGACTCGGAGGTCCATCCACAAATGCATCAATTTGATTTGCCAGCCCTAAAACATCACGCCCAGCCGCCCGCCGACGGTGTACATCGTCGAGCGGGGCTGGTAAGCGTCCTGCACGATGGGCGAATCTTCCCAGCGCATCACTTCGGCCCGCACGGCGGCGTAGAAACGTGAGCCGCGGATCCCGATTTCCGCGTTGGCCATGACGCTCGGCGTGGGCCAGAGCGGCCGATCTCCGATCGAGGCGAAGTCGTAAGTGAGCACGGTCGCTCCGACGCGCGATTCCGTGTAGAACTCCAGGCCGGAGCTCAAAGTCGCATTTGTCTCCATGCCCAGATAGGGATAAAAAGTCCACCAGTCTTCTTGGTAGCCGAAGACCGGAGTGCCGTCATCGGCCGTGCCGTCGTGCAGATCGCGGATCCAAAATCGGCTGCCAAAGCCCGCGAGGAATTCGAGATGGCGTTGCCATGCCGCCGGCGCCAGCACGAGCTCGTATTCACCGCGGAGGCCAAGATAGCCGGTGTTCGACTTGAGCGTCTCCAATGTGCCGTTGCCGAACTGACCATAGCCGTCGTAGTCGACCACGCCGCCGAACAGTTCGCCGCGGAATCGCTCGATGCCGATTTGTCGTTGGTAGCCAACCGTGAACAGCGCACCACTCTCGTTGACGAAATCCGTTGAGAGGATCTTCTCGTTCCAATGAAAGTAATCGACCCGCGTGTACCAGGTCGCCGGCAAGCACTGCACCGTCTGAAGCTGCGCATCGGCCGGCGGAGGATAGATCTGCGTCGATTGGGCATTGGAAGCAGCGGAGGACCCGTAATAAGGAGCATTCGGACCGTAAGGTGGCACTCCAGGCAAGTACGGCGAGCCCGGTGGCCCGTAGGATGGACTTCCAAGTCCGTCCGTATTCGTTGCGACGGCGCCGACACCGATCCCGGCCCGTAACTGGATGGCACAGCGCGGATCGGCGTGTCGGGCGGAGGCGGCAGCGGCACCGCGACGTTGGTCGGCGGCTGTGACGGGTTCGCACTCGAAGGATCGATGACGCCTGAAGGATAGGCGGCCTGGCCGTCTGCACCGCGCGTGCCGACGCGCGACATGTCGTAATGATCGACCGTCTGCGCCGCCGCCGGCAATGCCATCGCGGCAATGGCCAGCAGGAGCAAGTTGCAGTGGCGGATTCTCATGGAATCATAGGGTGGCGTCGGGCGCCGCGAAGACCCACCTCTCCCGTAAGTTTGTGGTGGGTCTCGTCGGACTCGACCGCACCCTACTATGCGGCCTATGGCAAAAAAGTGGGACCATTTCGCGACATCGAAGCCCGACGCGCAAGGGAGGCTCTTGTCCGGCGCCGGCCTCGCTTGCGCGTCGGGCTTCAATAGCCCACAGTTTTGACGTAGTCGGTTCACTATTGCGAGATACACCCCTTTATTTGCCTGGCGGATAGTAAACGTCGAAGGCTTCCGCCGTCAATAGCGAATGCGGCAAACGCGGGGCCTTGGATAAAACGGATCGGCGAGCGAAAATGGCAAAAGCATGTGGGACCCTGGACAATATCAAATTTTGGACTTCGGCGACGGCCGCCGGCTGGAGCGATTCGGGCCGCTGCTGCTCGACCGCCCCTGCCCGGCGGCGGAAGGGATCAGCCGAGCCGAGCCGCAACTCTGGACCGCGGCCGACGCCCGCTTCGACCGCGACGCCGGCGAGCAAGGTCGATGGACCCTCCGCGGCGAAATGGCTTCGCTCTGGACGATTACCTATGCGCCGTTGGTATTCGAGTTGAAGCGGACCGACTTCGGCCACGTGGGGCTATTTCCCGAGCAGGCCGAAAACTGGGACTGGCTCGGCAAGCGGATTCCCGAACTTGCCGAGCGGCTCGGGCGTACACCCAAATTGCTCAATCTGTTCGCTTACACGGGCGGGAGCACGCTCGCCGCAGCGGCCGCCGGCGCAGAGGTAACCCATGTTGACGCGGCGCGAAACGTGACGAACTGGGCACGGCGGAACGCGCAATTTTCCGGTCTCGGCGGCGCGCCGATCCGCTGGATCGCCGACGACGCCATGAAGTTCGTCCGCCGCGAAGTCCGCCGCGGCGCTCGTTACGATTGCCTAGTGCTCGATCCGCCCAGCTACGGCCACGGCGCCCGCGGCGAGGTCTGGCAACTTGACCGCCACCTGGGTGAACTTCTGGCCGCCTGTGCGGAGCTCACCGCGCCAGCGCCGCGGCTCGTACTCTTGACGTGCCACACGCCGGGCTACACGACGCCGCGCCTGCGCGAGCTGCTCGCCGCCGCCTTCTCTTCCGACTTATCTACTGGTAATGACATTGAAGCCGCCGATCTCGCCTTGCCGGCGGAGTCGGGCCGCGAACTGCCGTGCGGCGCTGCTGTCCTCTGGGCCGTTAAATAAGACGTTTTTGCTGTCGTGGACGGGCATTCTTTCTTCGCGGTTTGACATTCGCCTTATTTGCCTGTTTTGCCCTGCAATGCTATGCGCCTCCGGCCGTTTTGCGCACCAAGCGCGAGAAACTGCGAAGGCGCTGCGCAGAACGCAATATGCCCCGCAAAGGAACCCAATACGGCGGCGTGGCGTGGAATCAGTTGCGCCCCAGCTCACGCTTCGTGCTCGCGGCCGCCCGCAAAAGAGCCCCGCGGCCTTACAGGCCCGATAAATCACCCCACCGCATGCCCCAAGATAGCTTTCGCCCGCGCAATTGCGATAATATGTTAAAAACAGTTGATATGGCGAGCAGTTCGATCATAATAGGAACCATGCCGCGCTTTCACCGGAACGCGCGGATGAGCGATAGTGCGCGAATACTCTTCAACTCTCTTTCACAAAAGTCGGCACCGTGTTTTGGCGAGAGAAACGCAACAAAAGCCGGCGGCTTGACTGGCGGGCGAGGACGCTTCGCTTCGAGTCGCTCGAATCGCGGTGCTTGCTGAGCGGCGTCGTCCAGGTTCAGACCTATCCCTTGCTTGGTGCGGGGCTGCTCGCCCTGGTCGGCGACAACTCCGCGCATTCCGTGAAAATCACCTCCACGCCCGGCGCCGGGCTCGATTCGTACAACATTACCAGCAAGGACGGAACGCTCTTCCAATTGAATGGCGCGGGAACGTTCACTTCGCTCCAGGTGAACGGGATCGCGGGCGACATCACGGTCAGCCTCGGTGCGGGGGGGCCGAACACGCTCGACTTCGAAGCGCCCGTGGCCACGCCCGGCAGCGTCTCCACGGTGCTTTCCAGCCTCATAATCAACAACGGCTCGGTCCAGACCAACGTCATCAACAACGTCGTGATCCAAGGCAACCTGTCCCTCTACGCCATTGGCGGCGGCTACAAAGAGCTCGACATGCTCGGCGTTCAGGTGAATGGCTGCACCGAAATCGACAACTACGCCTCGGCCGGCGGCAGCGCGCCTCCGGCCGGCACGCCGACTTTCGCGGGAGACTCCTATACGAACCTCACCAACTGCGTTTTCGAAGGGCTGAATGTCAAGTCCAACGGCGCATCAGCCGCGGCTCTTGAAATCGACAACGGCGTGCGCAACAACATCGTCTTCATCCAGAGCGCCAGCCCGGCGCCGGCCAATGAAACCAGCGGCCTGTCCAGGACGCAGATCGGCTATCAGACCACGACCGCGGTCACGGCGCTCGTGGTCAACAACAACCTAGGCGAAGTCAGCGGAGTGACCTTCGGCGGCGGCAGCAATACGACGTTGACCAACGGCGGCAACGCGCCCAGCCCGGTCGTCTATGGCGGCGTGCAGATCCAAAACGGCGCGACCTATCCACTGCAAACGAACCAGGTGAACTTCGTCGGCACGGTGGTCTATGGGGCCGTGAACGTCGCGGGCGATCCCTTGCTGCCCGGCGGCAATTCGCGAACGAGCATCCAAGCCAGCACCCTGGGGGCACAGTTGGTGAACAACTCGCCGGTGGACGTCGTCAACAGCGGCATAGGCTCGAACCAGTTCCTCATGACCGGCTCGCAGATCCCGTGGGGCCTAGCTATTGTCGATTCAGGCCAGTCTTACGGAAACTCGACGATCATCGATTCCAGCTTCGTCGGCCAGACTGCCTCCGGCGCGCGGCCCCAAGTGCCGGTGGCGTTCGGCAGCGGCGTCTCCGGAGCGCAGAGCGGCGATGCCCTCTTCGTTGTCGGCGGCAGCGGCGGCCCCGACACGTTTGTCCTGCGCAATAACAGCGTCGTCAACGGCGGCGTGGACTTGATGCTCGGCAGCGGTACCAAGAATGTTGCCCTGGACAGTTCCCGAATGTCGGGCTTCGTGATGGTCACCGGCGTGGGCAACGACCAACTCTGGATCGGCGGCACGACGATCACGAATAGCGTTTACGTGCGCCCGGGCACTGGAAACGACACGATCTGGATGCAGCATGGCAATATGAACGCGGCGCCCGATTCGCTTCCCGATCCGCTCAGCGGAGTGGTCGACATCCAATGGGCAGGCGGACCTGGCGTCAGCAGTCTGATTTACGACATCAACGACGCTACGCAGGCATTCCCCTTCTATCTGACTGACACCGTAGCCGCGTTTGCGGTCGTGTCGATCCCGACATGGGCCTTGGTTCCGTCAGTCTAGGCCGATGGGTTCGACGCAATCTCGTCGCCGAGCAAGCGATGGGATTGCTTTTGGATTTCCGCAAGCCGGACCTTGACCAATTCGTGATTTGCTTGCAGCTTGCCTTCGACCGGTGGATTGCTCGTCCGCTACTCGGACTTAACAGGCGCTTTCGCGACTTGGTCGTTTTGAATGACGAAAGCCAGAGTCCCAGCCAAGGCATCGTTACGAAACCGAGAGCCTGAGAGTATCTTTCGCGTATTTCTTCATGCTGGCATGGATGCCCGCCTTGGATTTCTCCGCGAAAGCCGAGTCCATGCAATCCATGATTTCTTTCGCGGTCGCCAAATTGATCGCGACAATCTTCGCGCTTTCGGGCTTGAATACGGTCAGATGGTAATCGGCATCGTTCCTGGCCTCGCGCAACGAGTTAAGCTTGGAACTGGCTCGAGTCACGTCCGGGTCGCCAGCCTGCTCCAAAATCCATCGCAGCTTCGTATGGCACTCTGGTCCTTGTGGCATGCTGATGCCGATGCTCGCCAGCAACTCTTGCGCTTTGTGGAACGCGCCTTAGTAGGCGCGGCTGGTGGCGGAGCGAAATGCGGCGGGAGCACTTTTCGCCCGCAGTTCGACCGCCAATTTGTAGAAGTCCTCGCCGGTCATCACTGCGCATCAATCGAGAGGCGGAAGAGGCCGTGCGCTGCGGACGGCAATTCACAAAGACGTGCGTGCCACTGATCGCTTCGTTTGAGAATTGCATCCACGTCCCCCGTATCCATCACGTAGAAAGTGAAATGCCGGTCGTTGGGAGTTTCGTCGTCCTCTCTTTCGCCATACGTCACCTCGCCGCCAAATACGTCGCGGGTCATTGCCTCGACCCATTTAACGAGATTCTGGATTTCTCGATAACCAATGTCGTGCGCTGCCGATGCGCTCGCACTCTCTAAGCGAGTTACGCGCTGCTCAAGTTCAGCAAGTTGGATCATCGTGTTTCCCGCTCCTTGAATTGATAGAATCCGCATACCGTACGCTTCTCAATTGTAAACCATTCCTGCACCGCGTCAACGTAGAAGTTTACGTCGCTTCCCTCAGCACGCATCCCCAACACCTACGCAATCAACTCCGGCACGAGCTTTCCAAACACATCCGTCAACCGATAGCGCCGGCCTTGGAACTTGTAGGTCAACTGCTCGTGGTCGATGCCCAGCAGGTGCAGCAGCGTGGCGTGGAAGTCGTGGACGTGGACGCCGCCATTGACGATGTTGTAGCCGAACTCGCACGTCTCGCCAAAAACGCTGCCCGGCTTTACGCCGCCGCCGGCCATCCACATCGTGAAGCAGCGCGGGTGATGATCGCGGCCAAAGTTCTTCTGGATCTTGCCTTGGCAGTAGTTCGTCCGCCCGAACTCGCCGCCCCAGACCACGAGCGTGTCCTTTAAGAGGCCGCAGCGGTCGAGATCCTTCACCAGCGCCGCCGACGGCTGGTCGGTCTCGCGGCAAAGTTGCGGAAGCGCGCCGGGCAGACCCGAATGATGGTCCCAATCCTGATGGTAAAGCTGCACGAACCGCACGCCCCGCTCGGCCAACCGCCGAGCCAAGAGGCAATTGGCTGCGAATGTGCCCGGCTTGCGTACATCGGGTCCGTAGAGGTCGAAGACTTCCTTCGGCTCGTTTGAAAGGTCCGTCACGTCCGGGATGCTCGCCTGCATGCGAAACGCCATTTCATATTGGTCGATCCGCGATTGGATCTCCGCGTCCGGCGTGCCGGCGAACTGGTGGTCGTGCAGTTCGTGCAGGCTGTCCAACAGCATCCGCCGGCTATCGCGGCTGACGCCCTGCGGATTGTTGAGATAGAGCACCGGATCGCGCGACGGGCGAAAGAGGACGCCTTGATGCCGCGACGGCAAGAAGCCGGCGCCCCAAAGATGCGCCCCCAGCGGCTGGCCTGATTTGTCTTTCGTGATGAGCACGACGAACGACGGCAGGTCGGCGTTTTCCTGGCCCAGGCCGTAGCTCAGCCACGAGCCCATGCTCGGCCGGCCGGCGATTTGCGAGCCGGTTTGCAGGAAAGTCACGCCGGGCCCGTGATTGATCGCCTCCGTGTACATCGCGCGGACTATACAGAGCTTGTCAGCGATGCCCGCAGTGTGCGGCAGCAGTTCGCTGAACCACGCGCCGGCCTGACCGTGCTGCGCGAACTTGTAAGGCGAGCCGACCAGGGGGATCGATGACTGATTGCCCGACATGCCCGTGAGCCGCTGAGTGCCGCGAACGCTGTCGGGCAATTGCTCGCCGTGCCGCTTGTTTAAGAGCGGTTTGTAGTCGAAGAGATCGAGCTGCGATGGGCCGCCCGACATGAAGAGGAAGATGATTCGCTTGGCTTTGGGCGGAAAGTGCGGCTGACCGAGGATGCCGTGGTCGACCGCCGCCGCCGCCGATTCGCGGGCGAGCATTTCGGCCAGCGCGAAGCCGCCGAGTCCCATGCCGAAGCGGCCGAGGAATTGGCGGCGGGTGGTGAGCTGTGGCTCGATCGCGTTCTGGCATCGGCAAGTAATGCGGTCAGCTTCGCTCATGGATTCGTCCTCCCAGAGATTACATTATATCATCTCGTTCTCACATCGAAACGGGGTATTTGTTTGTCGCCCCTGCTACCGTTAGTACGTGGAGCTTGGGAAGGCGTCCCTCAGCTTTCATCTTGCCGATTGCCGCCGCCGGATTCGCAGGGTATACTTGGCATTATGAGCACCGTTCAGGAAATCGAGGAAGCAATCCAGCAACTCTCGCCCCACGACCGCGCACTTCTCTGCGCCCGATTGGCCGAAGCCGATGCCGACCAGTGGGACCAGCAGTTTGAGGCGGACGTGGCGGCTGGCCGGCTAGACTGGCTGGCCGAAGAGGCCCGGCAGGACTTGAAAGCGGGACGTTGCACGGATCGATGAATCACCGGGCAACGCCTCGATTTTGGGCTTGTTATCGGCGGTTGCCCGCCGAGGTCCAGCAGCTAGCCGACCGCTGTTACCAGTCGCTCTTGAAAACCCTCGTCATCCGTCATTGCATTTCAAGCGGGTTGGGCAATTCTGGTCGGTTCGTGTGGGTCTGCATTATCGCGCCCTGGCAATCGAGGAAGCCGGCGAAGTGGTTTGGGTTTGGATCGGTCCGCACGCGCGATATGACACGCTGCTGCGCGATTAAGTGTCGTCACTTCACCGCTTCACTACGCATTCGTCATGATTCAATAGTAGTTGGCCCAGCACGGTAGCGGCCGCCAGTTCGGCCGGCGAGACCTTTGCATCGCATTCCGTCCGGCCCACCTTGAGCAACTGCTTGGCCTCCTCTGGATGAGCGTCGAAATAAGTCTTCTGCTCGCGGTAGAGTCGCTCGGCAATCTCCGTCTCGTTGGCGTCCGGCTTGCGGCTCAGGCAGCGGAGGAAACCAAGCTCGATCATCCGCCGTGTGACGCCGTGGGCGTCCTCGTGCAAATGTTGACCCAGCGCGCGGGCGGCCTCGACATATTGCACGCAGTTGAGCAAAATCAGGGCCTGCAGCGGCGTATCAGTCCGCACGCGCCGCGCGGTGCAAACCGCCCGCCGCGGGGCGTCGAACGTAACCAGTGCTGGCGGCGGACCGGTCCGCAGCCAGTTCGTATACAAACTGCGGCGAAAAACGTCGAGGCCCGCCGACGGCGACGCGGGCTTGAACGAGTCGCTCATCTCGTAGGGATTCACCGGCGGTCCGCCCATCTGAAGGTTGAGCAACCCGGCCGCAGCCAGCGCGTTGTCGCGGATCATCTCGGCCGAGAGCCGGAACCGCGGGCCGCGGGCAAGCCATTCGTTTTCCGGATCGTCGGCCATCGTCTTCGCATCGGCCATGCTCCGCTGCCGGTAGGTATGGCTCATCACGATCGTCTTCATCAAGCCCTTTACGTTCCAGCCGCTGTCGATGAAGTGCAAGGCGAGCCAATCCAATAACTCCGGATGCGTCGGCGGCGAACCCTGGCTGCCGAAATCCTCCGCCGTCTTCACGATTCCCCGGCCGAAGAGACTTTGCCAGAAACGATTGACCGTCACGCGCGCGGTGAGCGGATGGCCGCGGTCCGTGAGCCAGCGGGCCAGCCCGAGACGGTTTCGCGGCATGTCGACGGACATCGGCGGGAGCGCGGCGGGCGTGCCCGCGTGGACTTCGTCGCGATGCTGATCGTACTGACCGCGGAAGAGCACGTAGGCTTTCTTCGGCCGCCGTAACTCGCGCATCACCATGATCTCGCGCTGCTGGTCCGCCGCGGAGTTGGCTTGCCGGCGCGCAGCGTTTATGGCATCGAGATGTTTTTGCCACTCGGCGTCTACGGTCGCGAGATAGTAAGTGAACAGTTGCTCGCGGTCTTTGGTCTTGCTTGCGTCCTCAGGAGCAAATGTCGCGATTGCCTCCAACGGCGAAAGTTCGCGCGTGAAAACACGGAAGTCGTCGATCGCTCCGTGTGTGAAGCCGTGATCGCGGAAGCGCGCGCCCAGCGCGATATTGTCGCCGCCGTTGCCGCCGCCGGTGATCTGCTTCGTGAGATGGTCGCGCACGATCTCGGCGTTGGCCAGCCGGCCGTCAACATATACCCGTAGACCGTCGGCGCGGCTGCTGCCGTCCGACGTGACCACGACGTGCGTCCATTGATTCAGCGGCAGCCGTTTCTTCGCGGCGATCGAGATCGCGTTGCCCGGCCAGAAGTGAATCAGCGACCACTTCAAGCGGCCGTCCTCGATGAGCAGCTCGTAACCGCGGCTGCCGGCGTCGGTCCATGCCGCCGAGCGATGGAAGATGACGGCCCGGTCTTTGACGTCGGGCGTCTTCAGCCAGAGTGAGACGCTGAACGGCTGAGCACGATCGTAGTTGCCCAGCGGCAGGTCGACCTGATCGTCGCCGCTAAACTCGACCGCCTGGCCGAACTTGCCGGGCACCAGCTTATTCTCGCTGTGGATTACGGCCGGCTTGCCGTTCATTACGGAATTCGCCAGGTGGTCGCCGTCGCGCTTGTCGAACGAGAATCGCGCGGCTTCGCCAGGGACTTCCAGGGCTTGTTCCGTGGGGCAGGATGCTATCCTGCCGGATCTTGGCAGGTTGGCAACCTGCCCCACAGATGCGAGCCACGCGTCGAACGCCTTGCGGCGCGATTCGCGAATCTTTTCTGATTGTTTCTCCAGCGAGCGGACCTCGGCATCGAGCTTCGCCAATCGTGCACGTGCGCCGTTGTCGCGCAGGGCGAGTGCCGGCGTCGGCGTGGCATCAGTGAAGTACGAATACAAACCTGCCTCGTCTATATTCTGAAACATCGCGAAGAACTGATAGTATTCCTTCTGTGCGATCGGATCAAACTTGTGATCGTGGCAGCGGCAGCATTCCATCGTCAGCCCAAGGAACGCCGTGGAGAAAGTTTGCACGCGGTCCGAGACGTATTCGACGCGGTACTCCTCCTCGACGCTTCCGCCCTCCGATTCCTGCTGGTGCAACCGGTTGAACGCGGTGGCTAGGACCTGTTCATCGGTCGCATTGGGCAGCAAATCGCCGGCAAGCTGCCAGGTGATGAACTGATCGAACGGCTGATTGCGATTGAACGACGCGATGACCCAGTCGCGCCACGCCCAGGCTGCCCGCGGCCGGTCGACCTGGAAGCCGTAGCTGTCGGCGTAGCGAGCGATGTCGAGCCAATCGACGGCCATCCGCTCGCCGTACCGCGGAGAAACCAGCAGACGATCGACGAGCCGTTCGTAGGCATCGGCGGATTTGTCGGCGACAAACGATTCGACTTCGGCAGGCGCGGGCGGAAGGCCCGTCAGATCGAACGTAACGCGGCGGATGAGCGTCGTCCGATCGGCCTCCGGCTGCATCTTGAGTCCGCGCCGAGCGAGCGAGTCGTTGACGATCGCATCGATCGGCAAAGGTTTGTCCTCATCCGGCAGCGCGACTTTCGGCAAGCCGACCTCGCGCAACGGGACGAATGACCAGTGCGGCTGGTATTCGGCGCCCTCGGAGATCCACTGGCGAAGCTTCGCGATTTCTTCTTTGCTGAGATGGCCCAGCTTCGAGACCGGCGGCGGCATCCGCACATCAGGATCATCGCTCGACACACGTGTGAGCAGTTCGCTCTCGCTCGGCTTGCCCGGCACGATCGCACCCAGCTTCACAGCAATCTCCCGTTTATCCAAACGGAGTTGGATGCCCTCCTTCTTTGTCAGTCCGTGGCAGATGAAGCACTTGTCCGACAGGATCGGGCGGACGTCGCGATTGTATTTCATCGGTTCGCCAACGGCCGGCGCGGCGATCGCGAGGGCAAGGATCGACGGCAAGCAAAGTCGGCGCATAAAAGGTATGAACGACATCGCAACGATGCCAAGCAAAGGAATGGGAGGGAAACGCGGCTGGGGCATTTGTTAGGTTTCCTTCAGTATTCCGTCAATCGGAGGGAAAAGCAAGGTCGTGTAGGATGGACCTCCGAGTCCGACCCATTTTTCGCGGACGGACTCGGAGGTCCATCCTACGCATACAAACTCGCCCCGGTTCTTTTCCACATATCTCCGCCTTGACGGCTAGGGGACCGCGCGGTTAAGCTGAGATAACTTGGGCAAAGGAGAAAGCGACATGAAACCTGTCTTTCATCGTGCCAGACAAACCACTCCGGCCGGCTTCACGCTCGTCGAGCTCTTGATCGTGATTTCGATCATCGGCGTCTTGGTGGCGCTGCTCATGCCGGCAATCAATGCCGCGCGGGAGTCAGGGCGGCGGGCGCAGTGCAGCAACAATCTCCATCAGATGGCCGTGGGCTGTCAGCAGCACGAAACGAAGTACCAATTCCTGCCCACGGGCGGCTGGGCCGTTTTATGGGGCGGCGAGGCGGACCGCGGGTTCGGCATCACGCAGCCCGGCGGTTGGCAATACAGCATCCTTCCCTTTATCGACCTCGTGGACTTGCACGACTTGGACAAAGGGCTGAGCCAGCCGGGACAAGCCGCCAGCGATTCCAGTACGCAACGCTATCAGAAGGGGACAATAATCGCCCAAACCGTCGTTCCCTTGTTCCTCTGCCCATCGCGGAGCAAGGTGAAAGTCTCTCAGGACAGCTACCCTCACGACTTTTTCAATATCAACCCCTGGCCGACCATCGCCCGCAGCGACTACGCCGCGAACGCCGGCAGCAGCTTTACGACCGTCGGCTGTGGCGGCAAGTTCCCAACTTCATATCCCGCTTCCGCCGCGGCCTACGATTGGTCCGTAAGTTATGGAGCAATCAACTCGACCACCGAGCCATCGACAGGAGTAATCTTTCGCGCCAGTCAGCTCTCCTTGGCGTTGGTCAAAGACGGCGCGTCGTTTACCTACATGATAGGCGAACGTTACCTATGTCCGGACGCCTACAATGTCGGCCCTTATGAGGACAATGACCAGGGGTGGGATGAGGGCTACGACTACGATGTCATCCGTGGGACAAAGTTCCCCCCCGCTCAGGACCACGCCGGCCAGTGTGGCGCCCAGAACTACAGCGGGCAACCTACTCCCAATAAATACATGGTCATCTTCGGCAGTCCTCACCCTGCCGGTTTCCACATGGCGTTTTGCGACGGCTCGGTGCGGAAGATGAACTTCAGTATCGATCCGACGCTGCACCAGCAATTGGGCGACCGCGCCGACGGGCAGCCGACGCAACTGCAACAGCTCAGCGACGCCGCCAGAGATTAGTAGCCGCGGAGCGGCGGAAGAAAATAGCCAGGGGCGAAAGCCCCTGGGCGACGGCAACAACGAATTGGTAGCCCCGGAGGGGCGAAACTTGGCCGATCTGGTGTCGCCGCTCCGCGGCTACGGTATTGAAATCGGACGCTTCCCAGGGGCTTTCGCCCCTGGCTATTACCTATCGCCGCTCCGCGGCTCTAATACGCATTTTACTTTGAAACTGCGCGTTTGAGGTGGGGAGCGTTACAGACGGTCTTCATCAGTTCGTGGTCCAGCACGGCACCTCGCCAGGCGTCGATGGCGGCTTCTTTCAATTCTTCGTAGTCCGCGTAGGCTCGATTCGACCAATAGTGGCTTTTGAGGTAGTGCCATAGGTTTTCCATCGGGTTGAGCTCGGGGCTGTATGGCGGAAGCTTTAGCAGCGTGATGTTGTCGGGCACCTGGAGCTTGCCGCTGGTGTGGAAGCCGGCGCCATCCCAGAGCATGACGGCATGTTCGTCAGCGGGCAGCGTAGCAGAAAACTCTCGCAAGAACACCTGTACCACCTGCGTATTCAATCGCGGGCTGAGCAGCCCTTCGCCGCGACCTGTTTCTGGACAGACCGCCCCCAATACCCACAAATATTGATAGAATGCGCAGGATCAAACGAGAATCCGTATGAGACTCTTCAATTGACGGGCGACAAGCGACAATCGGGCAGGATGAGTGGCGACGCGGCAGTGAAATCCGCTGACAAAAACGCGAGGTCTGTCCGGCCGCTCGCTGCCGTTGTTCTTGGCGGCCTCTTGATCGTCTTCTGCTACTTTTTCGTCGACCGACAAGTGGCATGGTTCGTCCACGACCATCGGTTTTATTCGGACGAATTCTTGCTCTGGCCGGCGACGGTCTCGGAGAAGCTGACGTACTGGGCGATTGCTGCAATCATCGGCGTGGCAGCGTGGCGTATCTGGCGGCCGGGCGGCCGGTTGCAGACTCTGCTCGTGGCGATCGCCGTGAACCTGGTGGCGACCAACACCATAAAGTCATTGCTCAAAGGCCTGTTCGGCCGCACCTGGCCGACATCCTGGCTCGGAGATAATCCGTCGCTCATCGTCAACGGCGTCTACGGCTTTTTTCCCTTCCATTTCGACACAGCCCACGGCTCGTTTCCCTCGGGTCATGCGGCCGTTGCGCTTGCGGCGATTTCGATCCTTTGGCTCAGCCAGCCGCGCTGGCGGTTGATCTACGCGCTTTTCGGCTTTGCCATCTGCGCGGCATTGGTCGTCCTGAACTACCACTTCGTCAGCGACGTGATCGCTGGCGCAGTTCTCGGTTCCATCACAGGCTGCTATACGACGCGGGTATTCCGCCTGCTGCCGGAGAAGACGGCATCCGCGCGTGGCTGATGTGCGATGGAAGACGGAAACCGCGCCTCCGCACCGGTCATGCATCGCCGCGCGCGGTCCCAATATAAGGTCACGATCAAGTTCCGCTCGGTGCCGCTGAAAAAAGCGGCCTGCTCGCTCACGTCGTCGTAGCAGAAGCCATAGGCCTTGTGGTCGATGCTGTATTCGTGGAAGAACTTCGCATACCAGTTGCACGGTTCAGCCTGATAGAACCGCTCGGGCGATTTCCAGTCGGCCGGGTCGGCCAAGACGTGGCGATTGATCGCGGCGCAGAATTGGGGATTGCCGCCAAGGACGCCGCTGCCCAGCAAGACCTCTTGGGTATCGGGCTTCCGCGGGCAGCGCAGCGGCTTGCCGCCGCCGACGGGCGTGAAAACCAAAGCGCCATCATCCGTGCGTCCGCTCCACTTGCCGCTCGGAGTCGGCCTTTCCTTGGCATACATGTGCCACACGGAGTCAATGTATTCGTCAAAGTATCTGCCGTGGGGACCATTCTTGCCGAAGCCGGCCCTGCAGGGCGAGAGGATGAAAAAGTCGCTCTTGGCGCACGGCTGGAATTCCTTGGGAGCGTCTTTGCGAAACGCCTCGAAGAGCTTGCGGCGCGGCTCGGTAATGCCCAGCTTTTTCGTTCCCAACTCGATCGTCATCGGAATGCAGAAGGCGTCTACTTGCGTCGTGTTGCCGTGCCATGCACCGCCACCGTAGGCATATTCGATGAAGTCCCAATACGCGTGGCGGTCGTCGAGGTTCCTGGGGGCCTCCCCGAGACGGAAGTAGACGCGGCCATTGCCGCTGGGGCAAGGCGCGGTCGGCTCCTTGGCGAAAGAGTGCCAGTTGCGGCCGCCATCGAGGCTCCAATAGCACTGATCGTCGCCGAATCCGCCGCCCGTCCGGTTGACGAGGGTGTAGGTCAAACCGCCGGCTTGCCGCGGCCCAGCCGCTCGGGCGAGAATGGATTGACCAACGAAAACGACGCTGCCGACGGCAGAAGTTCCTTTTAAGAATGTACGACGGGAGATGAGCCGGTTCACGGTATTTGAACTTCTCATGAGCTTTGTTTTTGCTTTGAACCGGGCTAAGTAATTGGACTAACCACGCGATCGCACGAAAAATGGTGTAAATCAAGGCTTTTTTATTGCGCATGCGACCTGCGCGTCGGTCTGGCTTTTCGAGTGCCGACGAGTTGCTGCTATTATAGTGAAAACGCCTATTTTAATGGAAGAGGGCGCGATTTACCGCTCCGCAGACAATTTTCGCGGAACTTTCGACCTGCGGTGGGGTTCATTGTGATACACGTGTTCGGCGGAAATTCTTTCGCCGGTTTATTGGCCCAAATCAACTCACACTCATATTAAGGAGCTCAAATGAAGTTGGCCAAACTTTCGATTGTTGTACTGGTGTTTTCTATGATGGCAACTATGGCCCTCGCTCAACCACCCGGCGGTGGTGGCGGTCGGGGGCAAGGCGGTCGCGGGGGCCGCGGCGGCGGCAACCAGGGGTTGTTGGATTCGGCTCTCAAGCCGCTCACCGACGCCATCGACAAGCTCGATTTGACCGACGAGCAAAAGACGAAGATCGCCGACCTGAAGAAGGAATATGAGCCTAAGTTCAAGGACTTCCACGACAAGATGGTCGCTGCCCTGACCGACGAGCAGAAGACCAAGCTGGAAGAGGGCAAGAAGAAGGTCGCCGAGGCGACCGGCCAAGATCGCATGACCGCCATGCGTGATCTCATGACATCGGTGGCCATCACTGACGATCAGCGCACTGAAATTGCGCGAAATCGGCACCGAGCAACAGCCGGTGATGCAGGAAGCCCGAACAAAGTTTTTGGCCGTCCTGACCGCTGAGCAGAAGGCCAAGTTGCCCCCGATGGTAACCGGTGGCGGACGCGGCGGTCGCGGCGGCGCTGGCGGACGTCGTGGCGGCGGCAATGGCGGCGGCGGTAACGGCGGCACCACGCAGTCCCGTGAGTCGACCTGAATCACCTAGATTCAGCAGTTTGAAATGCTAACGGCGAGGAAGTGAAACAGACGTACCTTATGGTAACAGTTTGTTTCACTTCCGGCCTTTTAGGTGCAGTGGAGCTATATGTTCCAGGCGAGACCGAGGTTGCGGCGTGGGGTATGCCGTAATCGCGGTGCCTCTGGGGGAATCGCGCTTGTTCAAGCTCGCTCGGTCTCGCCGGAACACTTAGAGGAATAAGCCGAAGCGCCGTGGGACAGGTTGCCAACCTGCCAGATTGCGGCAGGTTGGCAACCTGCCCCACGTTCACCGTTGGTGTCACCCATGATCGGGCACGGCAAACGGCGGCAGGATGCTCTTAGGACGTGGCGGACGGGAAGAAAGGCTCAAACCTGAGTCGCTGTCCGAGCCGTTGACGGCCGAAGTCGGCCGAGCCGAGGGAGCGTGGTTTTTACTATCGCTTCGCACCCGGCCGTCGGCCATCCGAACCACGCGGTCGGCTCGCAGGCCGAGATCTTCCGAGTGCGTGATGAGTACGATCGTCATGCCTCGCTCGCGGTGCAAGCGGGCAAAAAGTTCGAAAACCGAGTCGGCCGATTTCGAATCGAGATTGCCCGTAGGCTCATCGGCCAAGAGCAAGAGCGGATCGTTGGCCAGTGCCCGTGCGATGGCCACGCGCTGCCGCTCGCCCACCGAGAGCTGTAGCGGCAGATGATTGATCCGATGCCCCAGGTTCACGAGCTCCAGCAGCTCGGCCGCTTTCCGCGGCCGCTGGGCCAAGGGGAGAGTGCCCTCGAACATCGGAACCTGCACATTTTCCAAAGCCGAAAGCACCGGCAGCAAATAGAACGACTGGAAAACGAAGCCGATTTTCTGGGCCCGCAGCGTATCGAGGTTCTTGACGCGCGAGACGGGCTGGCCATCGAGATAGACTTCGCCCGACGAGGGGCGGTCCAACATGCCCAGCATGTTCAATAGCGTCGACTTGCCGCTGCCGCTATGGCCCATGATCGACACGTATTCGCCGCGATAGATTTCCAAGTTGACGTCGACCAGCGCGTTGACTTGCCCATCGACGTAGACCTTGCTTACGCGTTCCGTCCGAAGAACGGGCGAGTCGCTCTCTCGGCCGCGGAAGTGGTGACCGTTGCTATTCATGACGGAGGGCCTCCGTGGGCAGTAGACGCGAACCTCGATAGGCCGGATAGGCGGCGCCAACCAGCCCGACGACAATGGCGATGGCAAAACCCTTGGCAACGATGTCGGCGCTAATCGCTTGCTGGACAATGCCATTGACGGTGGGAATGTAACTGAGGAGCTTGATTGTCGCCAATCCGCCCGCCGTGCCGACAATCCCGCCACCGACGCTCAATAGAATCGATTCCATGAGAATCATTTGCATGACGCGCGATGGTCGCCAACCGATTGCACGCAGGATGCCGATTTCGCGGGTACGTTCAAATACGGCCATGAACATCGTGTTCAGCACAAGAATGCCGCTGATGACGAGCGTGACGATCGAGACTAACCAGGCAAACGCCGTGACCATACGGATTTGGCCATTCTGCTTCACGAATTCACTCGGCGACTTGGCGCGGATCTTGTCCGTCAATCCATGTGCGGCGGCAACCGGCCCTTCGATTTGGTCGCGAATGGCGGCGATGTTTCGCTCGCTTGTGTCCTCGATTCGAACGGTGCATCCGGTGATCTTGCCGACTTTGCCAAGGACCTTCTGGGCATCGCCCAATAGCATGACTACCATCCCGTTTTCCAGATCTTCGCCGCTGTCAAAGATGCCTACGATATGAAACTCCGTGCCGTTGACGGTGAGCGTTTGCCCCACCTTCACGACCGACGGCCTTACGTTGGCCAGGGTGCTACCAACGATTACACTCTTGCTGTCGATATTCTTATCCGATAGATTCTCGCCGGCAGTGATCTTCAACTCGTGAAACATGTAGTTCCCGGCCGGCCAGCCCTGGATGCCAACCGGCTCGGTGCCGAGTTCTTCTACCGTCTGAAAATCGACCAATCCGGCGCACGTGTCCTTCACGCCCGGGTATTTTCTTGATGTCCTCCGCGAGCTTCGCCGGCAAAGTGCCGCTGAGAGGGCTGATGGAACCCTTATCAGTGACAATAAGAGAAACCCCCCGATCGACGTAAAGCTTCAGCATCGACTTGCTCAAGCCGTTGGCCAATCCCACCAACACGACCACAAACGTGACGGCCACTGCCATTCCGGTCAATGTGAGAGTCGAGCGAATTCGCCGGCGCAGGACGTTTCTAAATATGAAGGTTGTGAATCGCATGAAGAATCATCCGTCCTGGATTGGGTCCCAATTCGGCGGCCGCGCAGGGTACGCCTCTCCAATGTCATATGATACCGCATTTTCGAGAGCGGTCCATACCGGATCGACGCGCCGGGGCCAGAAAATTCCCGCGAAAATGCCTGGTTAAGGCTTGCGGAGGCAGGCTTTCGCCTTCCAGCGACAAACGGCCTCATGATGCTAGCATCGAGAACGAGGCACTTAAGTCGCCCCATCGGCGGGCTGCCCAAGACCAGCGGGTACTTTCGGTGTTTGAATATCCAGATCAGTCGGCATTTTGAATTCGGTCGGAAGCTGCTGCACGTCGGGCGATTCGGCCGTTTTCGCGGGCAGGCTTGGTTTCGTCGCGTCGAATTTAGGCGCCTCTGGCGCGTTTCGCACCGAAGCCGGCGGGGCCATGCGTCCATCTCGCGTCAGGCCGCGATCTTGCTTTGCCATCAACAAATAAGCCGCGCCGCCTCCGACCACGACAACAAGCGCCAACAAAGTCAGCCCCGAAACGATTATGACCCTTCGCATAAAACTCAACCCCACTGCTTATTCACGTTATAGGAATCCGGTAATTTGGGGTTCTTGGGAATCGTAAACCGATGCCATTTACTGACTTGCGCCAAGCCCCGCATTTTATCATCGGTTCCCAAGCGCCGTCCGGCTGTCGTGATTCTAGGTGGAAAACCGCTTTAAACAATGGCTGTGGCAACTGCTCCGATCGGATTTCCGCGCAGGCCGGAAAACTTTATAGATTCGCTGAAGTCCCGGCGTTGTCGGAAGATGTCGGGACTCCAGCGATAAAAACGGACCCCACGAGCAGGAATCCTTCTGCGCGTGGGGTCCTTCGTTGCGCAACGACATGCTGCGGGCCGTGAGGGGGACACTCGCGACCCGCATGGTGAATCACTGGTGCGAAATCATTGTTTGAATTCTGACCGTGGAGCAGATGCCAATCTGCTTACTAAACCTTTAACGCTACTTGGCAGTTTGGCAATCTGCCCCACGCTACTTCACCTGGTCCATCTTGACCGGATGGCCCTCGGTCGCACAAATCATGGCGGCCTCCAAAACACGTTGGGTCTGATAGGCGTCGTTGAAATCGGGCAATGGCACGGTCGGCTCCTGCCCGGCCATCACACGCAGGATATCGTAAGCCTGGTTGACGAATCCATGCTCGTAACCGATCAAGTGTGCGTCGGGCCACCAGTTGGCGACGTAGGGATGGTCGCCGCCATGGGTACACATGATCGTCGTCCAACCCTGCACCTCGCGGGGCAAGGTGGCATCGTACCACTGCAATTCGTTCATCCGCTCGAAGTCGAACTTGATGGAGCCCTTGGTGCCGTTGACCTCAAGCGTATTGCGGTTCTGATTGCCCGTGGCCTGCCGGGCAGCCTCGAAGCTGGCGACCGCGCCGCCGGAAAATCGGGCGAGGAATAGCACCGTGTCATCGACGGTCACTGGCCCCATGCCTGCGCCAACGGACGCCGAACGGTGAGCCGCGATGCCGCCCGCTGATACGCCGGCCGTTATTTTCCGCTCCTTGATAAACGTCTCTGCGATCGCGCCGCTGACTTCCGTGATCTCCTGTCCCGTGACAAAGCGGCTCATGTCGATAATGTGGGCGTTCAGATCGCCGTGGGCCCCGGAGCCGGCCAGCTTCCTATCAAACCGCCAGAGAAGCGGCACACTGTCGCCAGCCCAGTCCTGCAAATACGCCGCCCGAACGTGGCGAATCTCGCCGAGCCGGCCTTCTTTTACGAGTCGATGGGCGAGCCCAACCGCCGGCACGCGGCGATAGTTGAACCAGACGAAAGTTTTGACGCCAGCCTTTCGGGCGGACTCAGCCATCTCGCGGGCGTCTGCGAGCGAGCCGGCGATCGGCTTCTCGCACGCACATGCCTTGCCCGCCGCGATGGCCGCCTTGGCGGGCGGGGCGTGCATATAATTCGGCGTTACGATATCGACCAGGCCGATTTCCGGAGAACGAACGAGTTGCTCCCAGTCGGTCGTCGATCGTTGCCAGCCCCAGTTATCGGCAAAGGCTTGCGGATTTTCTTCCCCCTGGCCGAAAACGGTGTGCATCACCGCCTGCATGGGCGGCTTGAAGAAACGGTTGACCTGGCCCCAGGCGTTGGAATGCGTTCGGCCCATGAACCCTTGGCCGATTAGCGCAACATTGAGTTTGGACTCGGGCAGCTTGGACATGATGAGTTTCCCGCGGTTGCAGCATAGCTACGGAGCGTTATAGAACGATTGCGAATTCTTTGCAAGGGGCTGGCGAAGAATTTTTGTGGAGGTAGAATTTCGACTGCTGTAGGGAGCGGCCTCCGTGCTGTTCCTTCATAGCGACACGGGAACGCCGCGGAGGGCGTCCCCTACAGGAATTTGATCGCAAACAGGAGTGTTGTCCCATGCAGTCTTCAACCGGTTCGACGCGTTTTGGCATCCATATTGCAGCCGCGATTACCGTCGCATTTGTCTTTGGAGTATTGGCGGCGGGCTACTGGCCGAACGTTCCCATTCATGCCGTGGCCACCGACCGCACCGATGGATTCGCGATGGCGACCGGCTACTGCGACGAACAAGTCGAGGCCGTCTATTTCCTTGACTTCCTGACGGGCGATCTCAGCGCCGCGGTCGTTTCCAAGCAGACCGGCCGCTTCAACGCCTTTTATACCTACAATGTTGCGGGCGACCTGGCAGTAAGCCCCGGCCGGGCGCCGCGATACCTGCTGACCACTGGCAGCGCCGACCTCCGCCGCAGTGGCGGCAAAGCGAATAGCCTGAGCCGCTCGTTGGTCTATGTCTCGGAATTAAATTCTGGCAAAGTGGCTGCCTATGCAATTCCTTGGTCGAGTTCCGCCTGGAACGCCGGCCAGTCGCTCCGGGGACAGTTCACGTTGCTGGATGTGGGCCGCTTCCGCGGCGCGGGGGCCGCGACGGGTGGAAAGAGCGAATAATGCATCCGGCACATTCCGTGTGCCGATTGCCGGGCGGCACACGGAGTGTGCCGGATACAATATGCAAATCCTCGTCAACGACGAACCGCGTGATGTCGCCGAATCATGCACGGTTGCGGCGCTGCTTGAGCAACTCGGCCTGACCGGCAAACCGGTCGCCGTCGAAGTGAATCTTCAGCTCGTGCCTCGCGCTCAGCACGCCGATCGCGTTCTCGCGGCCGAAGATCGCCTGGAGATCGTCACGCTCGTTGGCGGCGGGTAGAATAGGGCAATTCCGAATTCGCAAACTCCCATGCTTTCTGCTGCTATGACTTCCGACTCCCTCCGCATCGGTTCGCATACCTTCCAAAGCCGCCTGATCGTAGGCACCGGCAAATACTCCAGCTACGAGGCGATGGGCCACGCGCTGGACGTTTCCGGCACGGAGTGCATCACCGTGGCCGTGCGCCGCGAGCGGCTGATCGATTCGGCGGGCAAGAATCTGCTGGACTTCATTGACACGAAGCGCTACACGATCTTGCCCAACACGGCCGGCTGCTTCACTGCCGACGACGCGATTCGCGTCGCTCGGCTGGGACGCGAAATCCTCACGCAGATGAACAATCCCGGCGCGGATTGGGTCAAACTCGAAGTGCTGGGCGATACAAAGACGCTGCTGCCCGATCCGGTGGCAACGCTCGAAGCGACGGAAAAACTCGTGGCCGACGGCTTCCAAGTACTCGTCTATACGAGCGACGACGCGGTCGTCGCGCGGCGGCTGAAGGCGGCCGGGGCGGCGAGCGTGATGCCGGCCGGCAGCCCGATCGGCTCGGGCCAGGGCGTACTCAATCCCAACGCCATCCGCATCTGCCTGGAGTATCTCAAAGACGGCGATCCCGATTACCCGGTGATCGTCGACGCCGGCGTGGGCACGGCCAGCGACGTGACAGTGGCGATGGAGCTCGGTGTTGACGGCGTCCTCTTGAACACGGGCATCGCCCACGCCAAAGACCCCTGCCGCATGGCCCGCGCGATGCAGCTCGGCGTCGAAGCGGGGCGGCTGGCGTATCTGGCTGGTCGGATTCCGAAGAAGCTCTACGCGACGGCGAGCAGTCCGACGGAAGGAACGATCAGGGCAAAATGAAATTTCGAATGTCGAAACAAATCCAAATACAAAATGAACCAAACAGTTCGGAACATTCGTAATTCGTTATTTGAATCGCTGCGCGAGATGGCTGTCGAATCAGGCTTTCATTTCTTCGCCAGCGGGAACGTAAAAGCCCCAGACATTCGCAGAAAGCTCGCCGGCCGCGAATAGAATCTTCCTTCCAGAGGCGTCGATTTCGTACACTCGCATCTGATGGCGCTGACTGGGATATGAAGGGTGAGGAAGCTCGACGAGCAACTCCGAGACTCGTGTCCAGGCAAATCGCCACGGGTCAATCCCGCCGACGTTAATCGGCTCTCCTTCAGCCACAACTCCGCATGCAATCCATTGAGTCATCAGTTCTTACCGCGACAGATCAAACGGCCAATAGATCTTCCGGCTGCCTCCGAGGCGCAGCTCCAGGCCGCCGGTGATCGAGAAATTGTTCTGCGTTACTAAGTGCTGATTGCTCATCGCGATGTCGTCCAACAGGTCCAGCCGGATGGCAAGGTTCTCGTCGCAGAGATACTTGATTCCGATGCCCAGCGGCAGCGACAGGCAATTCACTTGATAGGATTGGCCGAGGCGGTCTTGGAAGTTGATGTAGGTCAGGCCCATGCCGGCGAGGAGATAGGGCCGCAGCCGCGTTTCACGCCACGGGTAATAGAGAATGTCGACGTCACCTTGGAATAACTCCGCGTTGCGATGATCGAAGCGATGCCGCTCGGGATCGTCCACGGCCAGGCCGTTGGAGTTGTCCAGCGCGATGAGAGCTTGCTGGGAGCGAAAAGTGTCGTAGACGCCGAGCGAGGCGAAGGCGAACCGCATCTCCGTGCCCCAGCTAGGATCGACGTCCCAGCCGACCCGCCAGCCGCCGTCGAAGCCCGCGGTCGAACCAGTCCAGTCGCTGATAAGCGGGCCGCCGACCATGCCTCCGGCGAATGCGCCGACGCTGATCGGCCGCTGGCTCCAGTCCACCCACGGTGTCTCGCGCGTGGTCGTGCCGGACCCGATTCCAAGTAGTGTGCAGAGCGGGTGGCCCGCCATCCAATCGCGGAACCGCATCCGCGGCGCAGTGTCGCAGGAATCGTCCGGGCAGGCGCAGTCTGATTGGGGCTCGGCAGGCGCGGATTGTCCCCGCGCGGGAGCGGCACAAGCGACCGCGACCACGAAAAGGCAGAACACATATTTGCAGTTGCCAGCCAAGGACGAGCCTTAGTTCAAGGAAATCGGCCGGGAAACAGCGAGACAAGCGCGGCGGATTATCCCCAAGTCGGGCAGGGGTGTCAATGCGGTTTTCCGCTCATGCGGCGGCCGGGCGAGCGGGCGAGAACCGCGTGATTTCCAGCAATTCCTCAAAACGCCGCAGATGGACGTTGGCATGGGCGTCTGCGTCGGCATTGAAGGCAATGGTGGCGATGCCCTGAGCCTTGGCTCCGCGGAGTTCCTTGGCATCGCGGCCGACGAAGGCAGCGTCGGCGGCCGACAGCTTCACGGCAACCAACGCCGCTCGATAGCAGGCGGGCGACGGCATCGTGCAGCCCAAATCTCGCGAGGAAACGACGGCCGTCCAAGGTGAATCGTCCAACAGTTCCAATAATCGCTGGTGGAGCATATCGCCGCTGCGCTCGCTATTGCAAAGCACGCCCAGCGTGACGCCGGCGGATCGAAGTTGCGCGAGCGTTTCCGGCACGCCGATCAAGGGCCGAAAGTCGTCTTCGCTGCGGCGGCGATAAGAGTCCAACGCCCTACATGCCTCGTCCGCCTGCCCCGCGGAAAGGCCCGCGGAAATCAGGAACGCGTTCATCCCGTCGTCGAAAGTTCGCCGTCCGCAGTGGACGTCGTCGAGAAAGTCGCGTTCGAAGACGCGAAAGAACGGCCCATATTCGGCCCTGAGACCCAGCCGCGTGAGCAGCCGCAAGAGCCAGCGTCGCCATGCCGTGTCATCGTAGAGTATGTCGCCGGCCTCCAGCAGCAGGCCGCGAATGGCCCGCGGCGCTGACACCGGTGGATAAGCGGCCCTGACAACCGCAGGCACCGCGTCCTTCATCCTGAAGGGAACCAAGAGTTCTTCGACCGAAGGCCGCTCGGCCTCCGTATGCTGAATGCCCACTGGATACGAATCCTTTCGTATACGAGGCGACACGAATCAAAACAACTCGCATCCATGCGGGACGAACTGTAGCATCGCAGGGCAAGAGCGGTCAAGAGGGAAATCGCGTCAAATGAGCAGAAGGAATGTTGAGAGTTGAGAGTTGAGAGATAAGAGACAAGGATGAACGATCAGGTACGTTTCCGCATTCCCGCTCTCTAAAGCCTCATACCTCAACTCTCAACCCTCAACTCTCATCCACGCAACCCCAGCGTTCGATACAGCCTCGCATCTTCGAGACTCTCAATCACCAGATTCGCGCAGGAAAAATCCTGGCGGCGGCTGTGCTCACCGGGCACGGCGACCGTGAAAGCGCCCGCGGCGGCTGCCGCCCGGCAGCCGTTTTGGCTGTCCTCCAGCACGAGCATATCGCCCGGCGGAACGCCGAGCCGCCGCGCCGCCAGCAGATAAATCTCCGGATCGGGCTTGCCGTGCGTAATGTCTTCGCACGTAAGAATGAACGAGAACCGCCCGGCCAACTGAAACGGGCCGAGACAGGCGTCCGCCAACCGCCGCGAGCTGCTGGTGGCGATCGCCTTGGGGATTTTAGCATGTTCCAGGGCGTCGAGTAGCTCCAAGAGGCCCGGCATCGTCGCCAAATGCTGCTCTAAAAGGCCAAGAAAAATCTCATTGCTCTCGGCGGCGATCACCTGCCAAGGCTCCGTAAGCGCGTGCCAGCCGATCATGACCTCAAACGTCTTCTGCGGCGGCAAGCCCATCATCGCGTCCTTCAATTCCGGCGTGAATTCGCAACTGCGCCGCGAAAGAAGCTCGCTGCCGGCGAGTGTATAGACGTCCTCGCTATTGAAGATGAGGCCGTCCATGTCGAAGGTGACTGCTTGCATAGGATGAGGAGCTTGGAGCAGGGAGCCAAGTACTGAGTACTGAGTACTAATAACGTTAGTTGTTATTTCATCTTATAGATCACGAACGCGTCGTTCCAATAAACCTTCTTCAGCGGCAGGAATTCCCCGCCAATTTGCGTCACAAGGTAATCGGCGCCGTACTTGTCGGCAAGGGCGCGGAGCCTGGCCGGGCCGGCGTCGGCGAGCGAGCTATAGTACTCTTCTTGCGGCGGATGCTTGCCAGTGCCGTAAATCTCCTTGATACGCCGCTGCCATTCGACCAGGCTGGCCGCGTCCTGGGGCATCTCTTTCCAATCGACGACTTCGCCCCGCGCGGCATGCCACTTGAATGTCTGTGCGATGCGGGGAACGATGAACAGGGCGTCGGGCGGTGTGTTTCGCGGGTCGGCCGCCCAGTTGCAAACATCGCGCCACGCGGCATAGTCGCGTAGCCTGTCGGCCCGTGCCTGGCGAGGAAACAGCGGCCGCAACGGCCGGCCAGCGGCCCAAAGGCAGGCCGTGCGCAGGCCGCGCCGTCGACCTGGCGCTCGCCAAAAGGTGGATCGGCAAACAGGCGAAGCACCGCGCAATCAGCCACATGAAATAGGGCTACAGCGATCGCCAGGGCCATCGCCGCGCGCATTTTCCGTTCGGCAAGCCAGCGGACTCCTAAAATCGCCAGCCCCACAGGCACGGCCACGTCAGAGAGCCGGAACCAGTAGAAACGCAGCCACGCGGCGGCGAACTCGCGATGCGATTGCCCCAGCAGCGCGAGGGCCGTACCGATCAAGGCGAACACCAGCGTCATTGCCGTGAAACCACGGAACCGCCGCACCGCCGGGCTGTCCGATGCCGTCTTCCAGAGCAGCAGCCACGCGCCGCACATGAGCACAAACGGCACGACGAAGCCATCGTTCCACATCTTCAGCGGATCGAGGTGATGCGGCAGCCGTTGGTAAACGTAAATTTGCGCCGCTTCGGCGACCGTTGCCTTATCGACGCCGCGGTTCATCAGCAGCGGCGGAACGACGCCCGGCGAAGCGATCGCCAGCGCCACGACTGGCGCGATCCAGGCGGACCATCGCTTATGCGCTTGGCGGTCGGCAATGATCCACACAATTCCTGCCGCCAGCGCCGCCCAGCCGCCGACGAGCGGGTGGAATGCCACGGCCAGACCCATGAGGAGCCACATTCGATTCCAACGGCCCTCAGACATATCGGCAAGCGCGAAGAAAATCAGCGCGAAGGAAAAACCCTTGCCCTCCACGCCGCCCACGACCCATTCGCCGGCCATGTTGAAGTGTTGCAGCAGGAAAACGAAGAGCGTGGCGCTGAGCACCGATCCCCACGCCCGTGGTAAAATCGCCGCGCTGAAGTCTTTGCCACGACCATGCCAGTAGTGCCCAGGTGATCAATCGAAGCGTCCAGGCCAGCGGAATCGGCGACAATAGCAAGGATAACCAGCCGACGCTGAAATAGAACACCGTATGGGTATCGGCCGTTTGCAGGAACCAGTCGCTGGAAGCCCATTGCGGGTTCCAATAATGGATCGCCTTGCCCAGGTAGTACGGTTCGTTGACCTCCGGCACGGGCCAAGCGCCCTGCACGCAGAAAACGGCGAAAATCAGGAGAGTTTCGAGGATGGCTTGACGGCGCGGCATGCGCCATCAAGTCTGCCAGATTATCGGGTACGTTGCAAGGCGGCAGACGACGCGAGCCGACAATTGACAACTACTAGATCGAGCCGTGGCTGCTACCTTGATGTAGCTTTACGCTGCCGGTTTCGACCTCCGCCATGCGCCGCAAATCATTGCGACAACGCCGGCGGAGAGGAGGACGATTGTGGAAGGCTCTGGAACGATGACGCCGAACAACCCGTTTGCCTCGTCTTGGGGACCGGCGGAGAAGTAGAGCTTGCCGCTGCTGCCGGCGCTGCCGTTGTTTCCAACGGTCAACCCCCAGAGTCCATCAATGGCCAGCGGACCACTGGCTCCTTGCAACTGGCCTACAAATGCGTCCGCGCCGAGGTTGAATGCGTTGATCCGGCCGTCGCCGAAGTTGCCCACCAGAAGGTCGCCGGCGTACGACCCGAAGGTCGACGGGGCAATCGCCAAGCCCCAGGGCGAGTCGAGGCTGCCGGAGGAGGCGATCCGGCCGAGGAAGTTGCCCTGCGTGTCGAATTCGCTCACATAACCGTGCCCTGCCCCAGCCACGTCGTCGTGCTTGGCGCCGTCTTGCAGGGCATAGGTTACAAAGAGATTGCCGCCGAGATTCTGGATGTTGAACGGCGCATAGTTGGCCGGTATCCCGGGATCGGTGAAGCTGCCCGTCAGGTCGGGAGTGCTGGCGGCCCCCTTCAGTACGTCGATGGTACCGTTCCGGAAATTCGCGGCGTAGAGATAGCTGTTGGTTCCGCTCGTCACGAACGCGGCCCCTTTGTAGACATTCGCGGTTGACGCCAACTGGAACGTCTCCGCGAGAGTACCCAGGGCGCCCCTCCAACCGGAAATTGTGCCGTCCTCGTTGACGAAGAGGAAGTTATCGGCGTGAAACGCGCTGTTGGCCGTATTGCCGTTATTCACCTGACCAGTAACGGTCCCGTCCCCCGGGATAGAGACGACAAGCGCGGTCTTGGTCGTGGCGTCCGTCGTTGGATTGACGTTGTACAGGTTTGCGACACCCGAACCGTTGGCCGACACCCAGAATGGCGAGCCTGCCGAGAACGAGATGCCCCAAGAGTTACTCGCACCGGGGTCGGTAATCTGCGCGGGGTTGGCTGCCGAGTTACTGGTCACGAGGTTCGTCACAGTGAATTGCTGTGCTCTGGCCGAAGTTGCCAGTCCGAGCAATACGACGCCGAATAACTTCAGATTCTTCATGCTCTTGCCCCATTTATAGAATTGCGCCGCGGCTGGTTCCGCAACGACGATTGCCGTGCATTGTAACTCGGACGATTGCGTGGTCAAGCAAATTGTTGTTAAAGCGGAGATTTCGTGGCGCGAATAATCGCACCCGATTGAAAATTGCAGCGCGGCTTTTAGAAGGCCTGGATGCTCGCTAGTAGGCCGCTTTCCAAGATTTTTGTTACTTGGCCGGTTCTAGGCTTCCTGATTGAGCAGAGAACCGTGCGGCCGCGAAGGCCCGGCGGCCCCGTAGGTCGGCGCCGGCCGACCGCCGGTGGCGATGATCTCCAGCAATTGCGAAAGATGGATGAGTGTCCGCTGGATAACGATCCAATTCGTGAGATTTTGAGTGTGCAAGAGGCGTGCCCGCGAGCTTGCCGCGGCCACTTGCCGGCTCAACGGTTCTCTCTTCGAAGAAGGCATTGCCTGTGTCAATGCTTGAATGCTGGCGGACGGCAGGCCATTGGCGGCGGCGCGCGCTAATAGAGCTTGTCGCCGAGCGAGGCAATCTTGCAATACGCCAAGCAGCCGCTGCTCCTCGTCGGCGATGCCGGCCAGCCCTTCGTGGTCCATCGCCGCGAGCAGGTTTCGCTTGCGGTTCAGCACGGCCATCAACTCGCCTTGGCCGGAAAGCAGGTCGCTTAAAAGCGCGGCCAGTTCGCTCTCCAAGGCGGCTTGTGCCGGAATGACGTTGGGGGTGCTTGTCATGTTCGATTTACTTTCGCGCCTGCGTGAATAGCTGATACATCGGGCCGCTCAGCTTGTCGGCGCCGATATGAGTCATTTTCTTAGTCAAGGCTTGATCGAGCTGTTGCGTGAAGATTTCCTCGGCCTGTCCGCCGCCGAAGTAGGCTACTTCGCCCTGGGTCTTGCGCATCGCCTTGAGCATTTGTCCATAAAACGTCTCGCCGACGAATTCATCGAACGCCTTCCGCAATGCCGGGTTGTCGGCCTGCTTGGCGGATGGGGCCTTGGGCGTTGTGGAAGCAACGGAGGCGAGATTGATCGTGTTCATGGGGACGTTTGGTAGGAAGGGCCGGTGGGTCGGCGCTGCGCTTGACCGCACCCTACGTTCTCGTTACTCGATGATTAGCGGCGCGTGCAGCTTGCCGGTGCGATCGAGGTCCTTGATGATCTCGATCATGTCTTCCTTGTTGGCATGGATGGCGTTCAGGGCGTCAACCAGTGCGCGAAGCTTGGGCGAGCCGGGGTCGACGGCGTCTAGTTTCACGAATGTGCCGGACGCCGGGGGACCGCCGGTCTCGATCATCATGTCTTTTTGCGTAACGGCCACGGAACCGATTTCTACGTCGCCGCTGATCACGATCGTCTTGGCTCGCTCGTTGATGACCACGCGGGGAACGGTTTGCGGCTCCATGATCGGCAGCGACAAAACCTGGGAAATGAACGAAACTGGGTCGTCGCGGTACTGTGCCGGAATCTCGACGACGATATTGCCCTGATTAAAGGCGTGGGCGATAGGAGCGTAGTTGCTCACTTGCTTGCCCATCTGGCTGTTGATCAGGTCGGCGATGTCCTGGGCGACCTGGAAATCAGCGTGGAACTTTTCCAGCACGAGCGTGAAACGGTTGTCCCTCGTGAAGGCGTTGAAAAACTCTTCCTCCAGTCGGCAGCCTTCGTGGATGCGGCCGGTGTTGGGTGTCTCAAGGTTTTCGAGTGTGACGGGCCCTTCGCCGAAGGCGTAGACCCGCGGATGCTTCGGATCGGGTCCGATCAGCGGCGTGAGGAACAGCCGTCCGCCGGCCAGGCTTTTGGCGGAACCGATGGAGCTTATAATGCAGTCGATTTTGTCGCCCTGGCGGGCACCGGCGGCAGGGATGGTGGCCGTGACGGTCACCAGGGCCACGTTTTTCGTGTCCTTCAGCTCAGCAAGGCCCGAGTTACCCTGCGGATTGCCCATGATCGACAGGATTTTGCTCACGCTGCGGATGGTGGGCAAGTAACTGGCGTTATCGCCGGTGCCCTTAAGCCCAACGACCACGCCGAGGCCTTGAATCGTATTCTCTTCCTGCCCCTTAATACGGCAGATGCTCTTGAGCGTCAGCCGTGCGGCATCGGCAGTCGAAGCAAACACGAACACGGCGGCCGTGACGAGCATAGCGGCATGTTGATGGCGGAAAAAGCCTGTGATGGTAGTCATTTGGTGTCGGCTGGTCGGATGGCGGTGCTTTGGTCTTTGGTCTTTGGTCTTGGGTCTTGGGTCTTTAGGCCTCGGACTCCCAAGTCCTAAGACCTAAGTCCTAAGTCCCAATTAGAACGGCTGCCACTTGTCGAGCCATTGCAGGACCCAGCCGCGGCGGTAGCTGTCGCGCACCGAACCCGCTTCGCGGCGGATGATTTTCAGGTCGGCAATCGTGTCGCTGATAATCGAGTTGTCCGGCTTGACGTCCTCCGGGCGACATTCTCCCGCGAGCGAGTATTCCCACTTTTCCTCGTTATCGTTGATGCTCCACATGCCTTCCACCACGAGGTTTCCGTTGGGCCGCTTGTCGACGATGTGGCAACTTACGGTGAAGCTCATCGTGTCCTTCGTCTGCAAATTGCCCTGCGCGTTGAGTTTGCTGTCCAGATCGCCGCGGATCTCGGGCGTTCCATAGTTTGGCTGTCCGGAAGTCCCTCCGTTCTCGCCCAGGTTTACGCCGGGAAAGAACTTGATCCAGTCGGTCAGCTTCCAGTCGCTGTAGCCCGTCTTCTTTCGGTCGATTGTGCCGGTGCTGGTCATTTGCGACGAAACCTTGACCGTTACTCTGACGATGTCATTGACCTCGTACGTTTTGCGGTCCACAAGCGATTGATAGATCCACGAACTATCGGCCAGCGACATGCCGACGCGCTGAGGCGGCTGTTGCTGCGGGCCGGCAAGGCTGTTGTTCGGCGCGGGCGGAAGCCGCTGCTCGGTAACATATAGGCTGTTGTTTTGGGCCGTGGCCCGCTCGGCGGCGAGCAAGAGTGCGGCGGCCGCAAATAACAAGGTCAAAATGGCTGAGTGTTTGTTTGACATAATTATGCTCTTCAAAAAAGTCGGTGATTATCGTTCGCTTGCCACTTGCGGCGGACGGGCAAAGACTTCGACTTCGCGCGTGCCGCTGACGCGGGCGTAGTACGTGCTTCGATTCAGGAGCGACTCGACAGCGACCAATTCTCCGACGCTTCCTTCCTCGCGGGCGCGGGCGTTGGTGCGAATGCGGATGCCGCCTGCCCGCGCGAGCACCGTGACCACTTCGCCGCGATGCACGGCCAAGGGTTGACGCACCGCGTCGGTCGTGACGGCCATGCCCGCTCCGATCGCTGCGCACGAGTTCGTGCCCGATCGCCTGCTCGGGAGCGTGCATAGCGGCGGGCAGTTTGTCGGCTGTGGCGATGCGCTGCAGAGCGACGTCGCCTTCGCGAACGATGTCGCCGCGAGCAAGCGAATGGAGCGCCACGACGATGGGTGCAATGACGCGAGTCGTGGCATCAATCGTCGCGCGTGCCGGTGCCCGCGGGTTGGCGGTTGTCAATTCGAAACGTTGCAGACCGGTCCACGGCGCAACGCCGCCAGTCACCTGGATTGGAATGACCGCATCGGAAAACAGCCGGGCATTGGCTACCGTCAATTCGAACTCGACCGCCCAATCCTGCGGGCTAACGGAGTGTTCGTTCAAGTATTTCACGATCGCCTCGCCGAGCCGGCGCTTGATCGCGCTGAAGCTCCGCCGAAGACATGGGCCGCATCGCTGCAACATGCGGCCGCGCGAGGGCAGCCTGCACCACCACTTCGCTCGCCCCGGAAATTTGATGCTCCGACAAATTGACTCCGCGGAGCAACAGCAGGTCCTGAATCTCGCGGACTCGCAATGTTTTCTCCTCCGTCGCCGCCGGAGCGGGAAAGAGTTCGATCGCCGCCAAGGCCGCTGCTTGCCGCGCGTCGGTCGATTCGATGTCGGCGACATCGCCAAGGGTGACGACCGCGCCGGCAGGCGTACATTGGGGCCGAAGTCGCAACTCGGCAGCCGCGCCAGGAGCGATGGCGAGCGTCAGCCATGCAAGAGCGACAATAAATCGAGTGTAAGTCGGGTTACGCATCGTTATTCATAGTTCGTAGGGTGGGACTCGCTGCGCTTGGCCCACCCTACGCGTTACCTAAACAATCCCGTAATCGTCTGCATCGCCTGATCGCCCGCCTTGATCGTTTGCGAGTTCATTTCGAACGCCCGTTGCGTCGTAATCAGGTCGATCAGCGAGCTGACGGGATCGACGTTGGACTGTTCGAGTGAGCCCTGCTGAATTGTCCCTGTGCCGTTCTGACCAGCGTTTCCTTGTTGGGCGGTGCCGGAAGCATCGGTTTCCTGATAGAGGTTTTCGCCCATCTTCAGCAGGCCCTGCGGATTGATGAAGCTGGCCAATTGCATGGTTGGGCCTTGCTGGAGCGTCTGGCTGCCCGGCACGCGCCAGGAGAACTGGCCGGTCGGCGCTGATGCCGATATTCGTCGCATCCTGCGGGATGGTGACGGTCGGCTCAAGCAGCCGGCCGATGTTGGCCGAGCCGATGACGACATTGCCGGTGGCATCTTTGGTGAAGTTCCCGGCGCGAGTATAGTAAATCGTGCCCGACGGGTCCTTCACTTGGAAGAAGCCTTGTCCCTGGATCGCCACGTCCAACTCGTTGCCGGTCTGCTGAAGCGAACCTTGGACGAAATTGCTCTGTGTGCTCTGCACGCGGCTGCCGGTGCCGAAGGCGACGCCGACTGGAGTGGTCTGGCTGTTATCTTGAGCGCCGGGATACTTTTCCTGCCGGTAGAAAAGGTCCTCGAAGTTGGGCCGGTCGGCCTTGAAGCCCGTCGTTTCCGCGTTCGCCAGATTATTGGCGATCACGTCGAGCTTCGCCTGCATCGAGTTCATGCCCGTGGCGGCGGTGTAGAGTGCTTGGATACTCATGGCTTTACTCGCTCGTTTGGGTTGTTAATGTATCCGGCACACTCCGTGTGCCGATTGTCAGGCGGCACACGGAGTGTGCCGGATACAATTACGCTTTCAGTACGCGATCGATCAAATTAGAAAGCATTTCGTTGTGGGCCTTCATGACGTTGATGTTGGCTTCAATCAGCCGCGAGGTCTCGATCATGGTCGTCATCTCGGTGGTCGGTTCGACGGACGACATTTCCAGGTAACCTCCAGCGACCGCCCGATCCTTTGCGGCAACTGGGTGAATGCTGCCCAGCGGCCGGAAAAGGTTTTCGCCGGCCTTGCTGAGGTCGCCGAGCGAGGCCGGCCGGGCGATTTGCAGCGGCTGCGACGTGCTCCCCTGAGTGACATTGCCCGTACGCGCCGATATCCCACCGCCCGCCGTCCGGGTTGATGGTGATCGGCGTGTTGTCTTCGGATAGCACCGGGTAGCCTTGCTGCGTGACCAGTTCGCCCGTCGGCTTGAGGCGGAAATTGCCGGCCCGCGTGAGCATTCGCTCTTGTCCTTTGCGGACGACGAAGAACCCATCGCCTTGCAAAGCCGCATCGGTCGGATTGCCCGTCCTTCGAAGCGGGCCTTGGCTGAAGTCGGTCACCGATTCCTGGAACTGCACGCCGCCGCCGATATCGCTTTGGGCCGCTTCGCCGGGCGATGCCATGCCGCGCTCGATCGCCTCGGAGTAACGCGATTGCATCACGGCCAGGTCGCGTTTGAAGCCCACGGTATCGACGTTGGCAATGTTGTTGGCGATAACGTCAAGCCGCCGCGTCTGGGCCTGCGCGCCTTCGGCCGAGATGTAAAGTCCGTAGGGCATGGCTTTGTCCGGAATAGTGCGAACGCGGTTTGCGAAGGAAAAGTTCTGTCTGAGGAGCGGCTCGCCTATCAGCAAGAGGCGTGCCGAAATGCCGCGCGGAAGATTCGGCGAGCCGATTTTTCGTCGTTAGTCGAGAAATGCCAACGACTTAGATCGAAAGGATTCTGCCGGCAGATACCTTGGCGACCGTCCGTCAAGATGAATAGACCGCGCAAGCTTTGCCGATCGTGATGACCTGTCGGCCGATTCTGCCGATAGGATGCGGCTGGTTGTTACGGACAAACCACGCTCGACCCCATCCGGCTTGCCGGACGGTGAAAAAGGTTGAATCGCTAAAGTGAGAAACTATAGCCAACACGACCCCATCCACCTTGGTGGATGGTGAAGCAGCTTGCCTGGCTTAGTCGCCGCGCGGGCTAGCTGGACAACCTTATTCAGCATCCGGTCAAGCTGGATGGGGTCTCGAATTGCTCGCTTTCGTTGCTAGCCTTCCAACCTCCTTCACCATCCAGCAAGCTGGATGGGGTCGCTCAGAGACTTGTGTGTAACAACGACAGGAAAGGAACCGGCTACGGAATCGCCTTCAACGGCACAGGCAGGCTCCCGGCGTTGAGCGCGTTGGCGATTTCCGCCGCTTGTTCCTTGGTAAACGCTCCCGTGATCTTACCCTGTTTGCCAATCACGCTCTGAATACGCGGCGCTGATAAGCTCTCCGTCCAGAATGATGCCCAGCCGAGAGTAGACGTTGCCCGACCGGTCCGGCAGGTGCTCACCGGTAAGTTTTGCAAGCAGCTTTTCGCCGGCGTCGTTCAGCGTGAAGCCAATGCACGGGCCATTGGGGTCGCTTTCAACATTGGCCTTCGTAATGTACGCGTCGGTGATGTTATACGGATCGGGCATGACGAGAACTTCCGTGATGTCGCTGTTCTGGAATGATTTGCGGCTAACAGTTTCCGCGGTGGTCGTGAACGCCTTCTCCTTGCCTTCTTTGACGGGCACCCATCGTGCAACTCCCATTTTCGCAGCGTCGCCCACGATGGTCCACGTCTCTTTTCGGGCCAGTTCGATAGCCGACCTGTCCTTTTGCGGGGTCGCCAGAATGCGGAATTCCAGCATGCCCGGCCGCGATAGCAGCCGCTCGACCCGCATGCGGTCAGCGACGTTGGGGCGGAGCAGGGCAACCTCGATCAAACGGTCGTCCAGCTTCCTCGCCCGCGCGAGCTTCTCGGTGCCAGCATTAAGGCTTCGATCGACTGCGTTGAGCGATTTGTCGATAGCTTCAGCCATATTCGTGCCCCTGCCGAGGATGCTTTCGACCCAGTAGAGCAAGATCGGACCACGTGGTTTTTCCGGTTCGCCAGGTTTGTATGGAGCATCATCCTTGGCCCCCTGTGCCTTGGCCAAGCGGCCCTCGGCCGAAAGGCGTTCCGCCTCGGCCCGCAAGTAGTCGGCTTCTGAGCCCGTTGCGTTCTTGAATGCCGACTTCGTGAGCTTTTCGAGAGATAGCCGATTCTCCAGGAGCTTCTGTAGAATGGCAATTCGCGCCGGCTTCGTCTCGGCCGCGTCCAGTTGGGCCTCAAGGAGCGCGTCCGACGCCGCAACACGTTGGCCAAAGCTAACGATGCCATATCGGTATTGTACGTCGGCGATCACAAACGCTTTCGCCCGCGAGACGATCCGCTCTTCTTCGAGCTTTTGCGTGCTTTCATCGACCTTTGGTTTCGGGCTCGCCAAAGGATTGTCCGTGCCCGCGTCGGACTTTTCCTTGGCCAGTCGGATTCGGCCTCAAGTCGGTCTGCCGTGGCCCGGTCGTAGTCGTCTTCCGTCAACCGTCCGTTCTGGAAGCGCGCGAACATGGTCTTCTCGAACTCGCGTCGATTGTCCAGCAGTTTTTGAAGAATGGCAATTCGCTCGACCTTCGTGACAGCAGCGTCTAGTTGGGCTTCTAACAGCGCGTTCAAGGCGGCTGTTCGGTCTCCTACGTCCACTGTGCCATTGCGCCACTGCTTGTTGGCGATCTCATACGCTTTCTGAAGCGCTTCGATCTGCGCGGCTTGAGCCTTTCGCCAATTCTGGGGATCCTCGGCCTGGGCCTTCGGCACGGGCGGCGGCGCGTGAGCGCTTTCCGGCGGCCGCCCGCTGGAAATCGCCCGTGCCGGCCGGCGAGTTCTCCGGCAAATGCTTGTTGCTCTCGTCAGGTTCCACCGCCGCCGGCACGGCAGCCGACGCTCGCCAGTAAACGCAAATCACCTTGCCGATTACCTCTTCGCGGGCCACCTTCGCGTTCGGCTCGCCATTGCGATTGACGATCAGGTCCGCTCCTTCGTTGCGTACGACGCGGCCGACGTAGTTATGTCCTTCGAATTTGTAGACGATCAGGTCGCGGGCGCGAACGTCTTTGTCATTTTCCAAGCAAGAAAACGGCTGCCGCTGGGCAGTTCCGGCGAGGCGCAATCGCTTGGGACTATGAAGGCCTCGCAAAAGAACATGCGGACGATGATCAGGATCGCGACTACCGTCACAATCGACAAGACCGCCTTTTGCAGCCGCGACTTTCTGAATCGTCGGAGCGTGCCCGGCCTGATGCCTTGTTGTTGCGCCCACTCGGTAGAGGCGAGAAACTCTCGTTCCATCTTCCGAAATAGCGGATAGAACGAAAGCCCAGTGACCAAAACCAGGCCTGCGACGATCCAGTTCGACGGACCCGGCATGAACATCAAACAAAACAACGCCCCGAAGATCGTCGCGGCGTTCCAAATGCCGAACAACGCCGAACGCACCGTGACATCGTTTGACTCCTGGCGAGTCATATGCGCGAGAATTTCTTTGATTAGCGGCGACTGATTGGGAGACCACGACCACCAACCGGCCGCCGCGGGCTGTTGTCGCTCTCTTCCCTCATCGATCGGTGCGGGCACCGCGCGTTTGCGGCACTCTCGCTTTCCCTCGCGCCGCCGATTCAATTATGACAGCGACGCCGATCAGCCCGAAGAAACCGAAGAGTCCTGAGAAGCCGAAACACCAGTGCATTTCGGGCGACACATACCCTAGGGCATAAAGAAAGCCGAGGAACCCCAATGCGGAGAAATTTGCGCAGTGGTAGGCCAACGGCGATTTGAAAGTGACTCCGAACGTCTTGCCGATCAGCCAGCCCCAACCGGACTGTGGGGATTGCCATGCCGCCGCGTCCGCTGCCATGCTCCTGGCTGGTCCTGGTTCCTCGATTTTCGCTGCGTTGATTCTTTCGACGTCCGTGCTGACCTCACTTGCCTGCTGATACCGAAGCTCGGGCTCTTTCTCCAGAGCCCGCAATACAACCTCGTCCAGCCGCACGTCAATTCGCACCTTCTGCGAGGGCGGGGCGAAGCGGCCGATGGGAAGCTCGCCCGTAAGCATCTGATAGAAGACCACGCCCAGGGAATAGATGTCGGCGCGGTGGTCGACGTCCTGCGGATGTTCAATCTGTTCTGGGGCCATGTAGTGGGGCGTGCCCATCACCTGGCCGGTGCCGGTAATGGAGAAATCCTTGAACTCGGCGCCGACAAGCTTGGCTAATCCAAAGTCGGCGATTTTCACCTGGCCGTCCTTGTCCAAAAGCACGTTCTCCGGCTTGATGTCGCGATGGACCACGCCCTTGTTGTGCGCGTATTGCAGGGCTTCGCAGATTTGCGGCACGATGGCCAAGGCATTTGGCGGGGCGAGCTTTCCGGCGTCCAAAAGTTGTCGTAGCGTCAGGCCGTCAATGAATTCCATGAGGAAGTAAAAGAGACCGACATCACTCCCGGCCGCCCTCACCCCCTGCCCCTCTCCCAGAGGGAGAGGGGAGCTTATTCGGCGCTCGTCCCCGCTCATCCCGGATATGGGCGGGGAGCTACATTGCCCGAACTCATAGACGGTCACGATATGCGGGTGGCTGAGCATGGCCATTGCCTTCGCTTCGCGCTGGAAACGACCGGCAAAGGCCGAGTCGCAGGCGATTTGCGGCAAGAGGATCTTCAGGGCAACGAGGCGATCCAATCGCTTTTGCCGCGCCTTGTAAACCATGCCCATCCCGCCCCGCCCGACATATTCGAGAATCTCCAACTCTGGGAACGAGGGCGCCAATTCGGCGGGCGTTGGCGGCATGAAGCCGCCGGCAATCGGCGGACCGCCCGCGCTCGCCGCCGATTGCGTATCCAGCCCGCGCTTGAGCAGACATTTCGGGCACAATCCCAGCGGCGCGTGGCCTGGCAGCGGAGCGCCGCATTCAGGGCATCGGTTGTCATTGCTCGTAGCGGGGCTCATAGCGGGACTCCAACCGTCGAGGTTCTTCCATCCCATACTATAAGGAAAGCGGCGAAAAGGTTACGGGCGAGACTGTAGTGAACGCCCTCTGTGGCGTTTCATGCATAATGCAATCCCGGCCACGGAACGCCACGGAGGGCATTCCCTACAGACACGTAAACAGATACCGAATTTCATCCTCGACCTCCTTGGGGCCGGCGACCGTATGCTCGATCTCCTCCCGCAAAAGCTCGCGGTAGCGGCGGCGGAGACGATGCGCAGCCGTTTTGACTGCCCCCTCCGTCATCGTCAGCCGAGCGGCGATCTCGCCATAAGGTTCGCTACGGCGACCCGCCAAATGATCCTTCAGCGCGTCGAAGAGCTCGGACTTATCCTCGGCTACCATCTCGGCTTGAAGCCGCGACAAGACCTGGTCCAATAGCGTAACCGCCCATTGCTGCTCGAAAAGCCGCTCGGGCGATAGCGTATCCACCGGTTCCAGGTGATAACGGGCCTCGGGCTCCAGCCCGTCCAATGGCACGATCCATTGCCCACCGCCGCGCTTGAGCGTCTGCGCCGCGTCGTATTCATTTGCAAGAAACCGCTTGACGGCCATCAACAAAAATGTGCGAAAGCGTCCCTTCTCGCGATCGGCGGCCGCAAGGAAATGCTTATCCAGCAGCCGGGCGAAAAACTCTTGCGTCAGGTCTTCGGCGTCGTGCGCCGAATGGCCGCGGCGGCGGATGAAGGCGTAGAGCGGATACCAATAGAGGTGGCAGAGCTCGGCCATGGCCGCCGCCGCGAGTGGCGTCTGCGTGCCGTGCGCGGCACGCAGCACGAGCGTCCAACGCGTGGCCGCAAACGCCCCGCGCTGGGCAGGATCGGGAGTCGGCCGCGGATTAGTCATATTGCCTGCCGGCTATACGAAGTGTTGCATACGTACAACGATCGTGCTCCGTCGAAGCAGTTCCAGCGGTTGCGAAGTGTTGTTGATCGTGCGCATCAAACGGCAAATTCGGTCTCAAACGCGACTACAGCTATTAGCATAGCAGAATCTTCTACGCGCATTGCCTATACGACCCAAACTTTGCCGTTTTGTTACGTTGTCTGAACGATAGCGTCGATAGAAACTTTGTGAACTTCCCCAATTGCTGCTGCGCGCTGATCTGCCCTGGCGAAGCGGTGATTCCTAAAGGCGAACTGCCATTAAACGCCTCGATGGCAAGCGCCGAACGATAAAGCACTGCGAACCAAGGAGCCAACGATGCTCGTCTTATCCAGACAGCGCGATGAAAGCATAATGATCGGCGACAAGGTGGTGATTACCATCGTTGACATCCGTGGCGACAAAGTCCGGCTGGGCATCGAAGCCCCGCAGGAAGTGCCCGTTCATCGCCAAGAAGTATATGAGGCCATTAAGCGTGAAGGTCGCATTTCTGGCGGCGGAAAAAATCGCGAGCCGCAGCCCGCCGCCAGCAACGGTAATGAGAATAGAGACGGCGGAGTCTAGCGAAAGCGTTCGGACTGTGACTTTTATGCGGCCGGCATCAATTGTGAACAGTCCGCGAAGCATCGTTTCTCTGCAATCGCGTCTCCTTGGAGCCGAAAAAAATAAAAGAGGGCTGCCAGACCGTGGAAGATATCCTAGATTACCTAAAGTTCGCAAACTGTCGCGTCGATTGACTTGATAGTTTGCTGTAGGGCTGCGACCGATTTGGGCTTGGCCCATAACAATCGACCAGAGGCAAATTGACCGAGCCGTTGGGTTTCCCCGAACTTGCCGGCTAACCCCGAAACCGTTTGTTCCACAGGCGAGTGATTCCCCGCACTTCGGACACATTACTTTTTTTGTTTGAGGTAACGAAATGACCCGAATTAATACGAACATCAGCTCGCTCACCGCGCAGCAGACGTTGAACACGTCAAATAACATGCTGCAACAGACTCTGACCCGGCTTAGCACCGGTTTGCAGATCAACTCGGGGCCGACAATCCAGCGGGGATGATCGCGGCGACCGCCCTGGGCAACGACATCTCCAGCAGTCAACAGGCGATATCGAACAGCCAGTTGGCGAACCAGATGATCTCGACCGCCGATAGCGCCCTTTCGCAGGTAAGCTCGCTGTTGACCAGTATACAAGGGTTGGCAACTCAAGCCGCGAACACGGCCGCCATGAGCCCGAGCGAAATCGCTGCCAATCAGTTGCAGATCGACTCCTCACTGGACGCTATCAATCGCATTTCGCAAACGACCTCGTTCCAAGGCCGCAAGCTTTTGGACGGCAGCCTCGGCTTCAACGTCAGCCAGGGCGCCGGCTATAGCCCCGTCCAGGATCTTCAGGTCAATCAGGCCAACTTCGGCACTGCCAGCAGCGTCGCGGTCAATATCAAGGTGACAGCGCTTGCCACGCAAGCCACGGCCGGCGCGACGATCAACGACGGCGCCTCGGGCAATACCAAGGCCAACGGCACGGTGACCTTTGCCGACGCAAGTTCGATTACCGTCACCGCCCCGGCCAGCGGCACGACTTCCAACGGAATCCGCATTGCGTTCAACACCAGCAGTTCGGTCGCTGCCGGTGCCGCGAATGCCAAGTTTGATTCCGCCTCGCAAACGCTGAACATTACCGTATCCAACACGGGACTGACCTCGGGTACGACGATCGCTAACGCCATCAACAGCGACACCCAATTCACGGCTACGGCGAGTTCGGCCCTTGCCACCAAGGGGTTCAGCGCCACCAATGACAGCACAACCGCCGCCAGCGCGACCGTCAGCACGGGCGACGCGGGCAGCCTGAAAATCACCTCGCTCGTTCCCGGCGCGGTGACTCCCACGATCACGTTCACCGAAGGCAACGCCAGCGCCGGCCCGGTCGTGACGGTCGATTCGTCGGGCAACTTGAGCGTGATGGTCAACGATTCCGCGACGAACGGCGGCTCGACGAGCCTCGCTTCGATCGCCAAAGCGATCAACGCCTACACCAACGGCATCGGCCAGCAGGTTTTCTCAGCCAACGTGCTACAGGCCGGCAACGTAAATACGGCCGTCAATGCGTCCACTGGCATCGCGGTCGACGGCCCGGCAACCGCCACGGCGGCTAACTCGGTAACCACCGTCACACTGGATGGCAGCAACGCACTTGGATTGACCGCCACCGGCGGTGAGGCCAACGGCGCCCGCGTCGTCGTCCAACAAGGCGCGACCGAGGGAATCCAGTGGGATTCCAAGGCCAACGGCGGCAACGGACAACTCACCATTACGCTCTCGCCCACCGGCGGCACCGGCGGCGCAGGCACGTACACCGCCGCCGACCTGACGGCTTTGTTCGGCGTCGCCGGCGCGAACGTCACCACCGCCGCGGGCAGCACCGTCAATCCCTTTACGACGCTGGATGTCAGCGGCATCGCGGGTGGCGGCTACGATTCCACGCAGATCGCCACCGGCGGCGACGTGATTCAGGCGGTCGGAAACACTACGGCCGGCGTCGAGGGCGTGTCCAACGCCCTGAATGCGACCTTGGCCGGCGGCGGCATCGGCGGAGTCTTGGGGAGCGGCACCGGCACCTCCGGTTTGGCCGCTGCAATTACCCTCGAAATCGGTGGCGACCAGGGCAGCCAGCTCTTCTCGTTCGGCGTGGGCACCACCGCGGCCCAAATCGCCGCGGCGATGAATCAGTCGTCCGATTCCACGGGTGTGGCCGCGACGACCGCCGGCGATCAGCTCGTGTTCAATTCAACCGACTACGGCACCACCGCCTTTCTCTCCGTGAAGGTCGTCAGCGAAGCGGCCGGTGGGACTTTCGGAAGTTCGCTCACGTCGAACCACTCCAACGGCACGGACATCGCCGCCACGGTCAATGACGTTGCCGCCACGGGCGATGGAAACACCGTGTCGTTCAACTCGTCCACGTTGTCCTTCTCGACCACGTTGGACCCGACCCAGCTCAGCGTGGGCAGCAGCATTAACTTCAATATCAACGGCGGCGGCGCCTTGTTCCAACTCGGCCCCAACGTCGAATCGAGCGAGCAGGCCCGCCTGGGAATCCAGAGCGTCGATACCGGCTCGCTCGGCGGCACGATGGGCAAGCTCTACGAGCTAACATCGGGCAACGCCGCCGCGCTCGGCACCGACCCGTCGCTAGCGGGCAAAATCGCGGCGGCTGCCGGCGTCCAGGTCAGCTCCCTCCGCGGCCGGCTCGGCGCCTTCCAGAAGTCGACCGTCGATAGCAATATCAACGCCTTGACCAGCGCCGTGACCAACCTCACCGCCGCGCAAAGCACGATCCAGGACGCCGACTTCGCCGCCGAAAGCGCGAACCTTACCCGCGAGCAGATCCTGGTACAGTCGGGCACTGCCGTGTTGAGCATCGCCAACAAGAACCCTGAAAACGTCCTCTCGCTGCTGCACTAAACCGCGCATCGGCCTGACGATCTGACATTCACCGGCCCGCCTCGATGATTCGAGGTGGGCCGGTTTTTTTAAATTGTCCGCAGGCCGCTGGCCTCGTTGTTACACATAAGTCGTTGAGCGACCCCATCCAGCTTGCGGGCTGTCGGTTTAGTCGAAAATTAACCAAAGAATAAGGACTTACGACGACGGCGTTGACGTAACTCCTTATTCATCGGTGCACCTCGGTATTAAACCGACAGCCCGCTTGCTGGATGGTGAAGGAGGTTGGACAGCTAACTCGCGAAAGTCAGCAAATTAAGACCCCATCCGGCAAGCCGTATGGGGTCATAAGATATGCGGAACAACGAGGGCAACGCCCCATGTCCGATCGCCGCCGGGAATGCGAGGGCCGAAGGCCCGGTTCATTTTTCAGTTCCATATTCTCCAATTCCGGCTCCGCGGCGGGCAAGCTGCTCGCAAAAAACGGCGGAGTTGCGATATGTCAAAAATGACCCCAAAAATTCTTTAAGTCCTTGTCCGCCAAAGACTTGGGGAAATTCCGAAAAGAAATTCTCGCATTTTCGCATAGCGCAACTAGCAATATATATATGTAGATAGATGTACACACGTGATGAGTGATGAGAATGGAATCGTGGGTCGTGAGCAGTGAGTAGTGGATGACGATGAGCGAACAGCGCCGGGAGATGAGGTTCGTTACGCATATTTCTGCCTTCCATATTTCTGTAAACAATGGCGAACATGATTCTGAACGCAAGAAACCGCGTCCTGACATGCCAACTTTCCTGCCAAAATGGCAGTCGGCCGCGATTTGCGCACCAACCGCACCTCCGAGGCATACTGGCCCCGCCGCCTGCCTCCACGACCGAAGTCCTTTCACAACAACCGTTTACGACCGGCGACCGCGATGCGCCTCAACGACTACAAATCCCGAAGGCGGTGCGCATCTCCTTGCGAAGCTTTTTTTTCGGTTCCTGACCGGCTGACCGGATCGAACCAAGCGCGGATACTTCAAACTTTGCCGAATTTCCTGTGAACGACGCCACACCCGCCGCCGTCATGGCGCGTTAAAGTCGATTGTATCCCTCCTATCTTCACTTACTGTTACAGATTGGACTCGCACTCGCCGGACTGCCGATTAAATGAGGATGCGGGCCGCTATGCGCCCGCTACAACTGAGCGCTCGAAGCTATGGGAACAATTTCTGCCAGCACCGGCTTGAACTCCGGCATCGATATCGCCGGGACCATATCCAAGCTGATGTCCATTTCGTCCGCGCCGCGCGACGCCTTGACCGGCCAGAATACGGCGCTCACCAACCAGCAGACCGCCGTCTCCACGCTTTCGGCCCTGCTGCTCAGCGTTCAATACATCACCACGAACCTCGGCAAGTCGACGGTCTACAACAGCTCGAATGCCACTTCCAGCGACTCCAGCGCGCTGGCTGCTACCGTCACCGGCACGCCCGCCAACGGCACCTACCAATACACGCCGCTGCAAACCGCACAGAGCCAGCAGTTCCTCGGTTCTGGCTTTCAAAGCGCGACCAGCGCGCTGGGCGGAGGCACCTTGACCTTCCGCTACGGCAATACCGTCGATCAAGGAGTGTCGCTGAGCAATCTCAACGGCGGCAAAGGCTTTACGCCGGGCAAGATCCGCATCACGGACCGCAGCGGCGCGAGCGCCCAGATCGACCTCACCTACGCCCAGAACATCAACGACGTGCTCCAAGCGATCAACTCGGTAGGTACGATCAACGTCACGGCGACGGCCGTCGATGGCCACCTGCAACTGAACGACAACACCGGGCAAACCGTCTCCGACCTCAAGGTACAGGAAGTCGGCAGCGGCACGACGGCCGCCTCGCTCGGCCTGGCCGGCATCGACGTCGCCGGCACGACCGCCAGCGGACAGAACGTCTACACGCTGTCCAACAATATCCAACTTTCCGCGCTCAATGACGGCATGGGTGTCCGCACGAACACGGCCCTGCCCGACATCACTTACACGCTCCACGACGGCACGTCGGGCACGATTGATCTCTCGCCGATCCTTCCGAACTCCTCGACGGTACAGAAGGAATCGACCTTGGGCGACATCGCCAAGGAGGTTAGCAGCCAGACTGGCGGCAAGCTGCAACTTTCGATTGCCGGCGATGGACAGAGTCTTGTCCTCACCGACACAACGGCCGCCGCCAATCCGGGCGGAACACTTACCGTCGGCAATGACGCCGGATCGACCGCCGCGAGCGACCTCGGGCTGGTCGTTACCGGCGCCAGCGGCGCGTCCGTCACAGGCAGTCGCATTCTGGGCGGATTGAAAACCGTCCTCCTTTCCGATCTCAACGGCGGCCAAGGGCTCGGCAGTCTCGGCTATATGAAGTTGACCGATCGCAATGGCGATAGCGTCAACGTCAATCTCTCGGGCTCGGAAACGCTCGAAGACGTGGTCGACAAAATCAACTCGCAGATCCAGACCGCCAACGCGCAGCCGGGAGCGCAGGCCGTCGGTATCAAGGCTCAAATCAATCAGGCCGGTGACGGCATCCAACTCGTAGATACAACCGGCGCGACGAACGGCTCGTTGACCGCCGCCAACAGCGACAGCGCAAATGACGGCGGCAGCGACGGAACGAACACCGCAGTGAAGCTCGGCCTCGCCACGGCCGCTGGTCCTGGATCGAGCGCGACCGGCACGCTGGCCGGCGGCGACCTGCACCTTCGCACGACCTCTCGCAATACGCTGCTCAGCGCGCTCAATGGCGGCGACGGCGTCTCCACGGGAAGCTTCAGCATCACCGACTCCACGGGCGTCAAGACCACCATCAACGTCAACAGTCAGATGCAGACCGTGGGCGACGTCATCGACGCCATCAATCGCAATTCGACTGGCATCCACGCCGATGTCAACGCGACGGGCGACGGCATCCTGCTCACCGACACGGCCAACGGCAGCGGCACGCTCGCCGTCACCGAAGGAAACGGCACGACCGCTCATGATTTGAATCTGTTGGCGACTGCCACAACGAACAGCGGCTCGCAAACGATCGACGGCTCGACCACGCGGACGATCACCCTCGCCGCCGGCGACACGCTGACCGATCTCCAAAACAAGATCAACGCCCTGGGCCAAGGGCTTTCGGCCAGCATCCTTACCGACGGATCGAGCACGCCCTACCGGTTGACCTTGACCGGCAGCCAGACGGGCACGGCAGGGCAAATGGTCGTCGACACCTCGCAAATCGCCGGCCTTTCGCTTTCGCAGCTCTCGGCCGCACAGAATGCCCTGCTGGCCGTCGGCACAGGCGGCGGGTCCTCCGGCGGCCTGGTGGTGTCGTCCGCCACGAATACCTTCACGGGCGTTCTGCCGGGCGTAACCTTGCAGATCAAAAACGCCGCCGGTCAGCCGGTTTCGGTGAACATTGGCACCGACGACACCCAGGTGTCCGCCAATCTGCAGGCCTTCGTCGCCAACTACAACAACTTCCGCACCGAGCTGAATACCGACACGGCGTACAACGCCACGACCAACACCGGCGCCGTGCTGTCCGACGACACCGCGGCGGACCAGCTCGATACGGCCTTGTCGCAACTCGTGGCGGGAACATTCGCGGGCAACGGCAAGCTCGATTCGCTGGCGGCCGTGGGCGTGACCGTGCAGAGCGACGGCACGCTGAGCTTCGACCAATCGGTCCTGGACTCCGCCTGGGCCGCCGACCCGTCGTCGGTGCAGCAACTGTTTACGACAAAAAACACCGGCATTTCGGCCCAGTTCAAGAACCTGATCAATAGCCTGGCCGGCGACCCGACGTCGCTGCTCGCCGAGCGGATCAGCGGCCTGCAGACGGAAATCGCCGACAATCAATCGCAAATCACCCTGATGAACCAGCGCCTATCGGACCAGCAGAACCGCCTCTACACGGCGTATTACAACATGGACCTCATCGTCGGCAAGTTCAAGTCCCTGCAAAACGTGCTCGCCAACCTTAGCCCCATCGATCCCTACATTGGTTCATCGACGGGCAGCGGCACGGGCCTGGCGTAACTCTCGTACAAGGATGCTTTAATGCCCGGCTTCGCGCGCGACAACTACGTAGCCACGGAAGTCAAAACCGCCGCGCCGCAGAAGCTGCAATGGCTGCTCATCGAGGCCGCCCTGCGCTCGGCGAACCGCGCGGGCGAGTTCTGGCGGCAGGGCGAAAACGAGCGGGCGACGGAGGCGATCGTTCACGCGCAGACTGTGCTCGGCCAAATGCTGGCAGCGATCGACCGCGATAGCGGCGGCCAATTGGCGAAACAAGTCTCGACCGTCTACGAGTTCATCTTTCGCTCGCTGGTGAAGGCCGGGCAGCACCGCGACGAGCGGAGCCTTGCCGAGGCTATTCGCATCTTGGAAATCGAACGCGATACGTGGCGGCAATTGTGCGAGAAGATCGCCGCCGATCATGCCCCACCGCGCCCCGCCGCACCGTACGCCCGATTTGGCGCACGGTCGACGCCGACACAACGGATTTCAGCGGCGGGTTTTCGTTTGAGGCGTAACATTCACGCGGACGTTTGATGCCTGCTTGACTCGGGCCGTTCGTCGTGACTAGAATGCGCTTAGAGCGGCGAGTCCAAGAGATCCGAATATGAAAGCTGTCATACCCGACGTTCCGGAGTACCTCCTCGAAGAGCGGAAGCGGACCGGTGCGGACCGATGGGACGAAATGTGGGAAGGAGTTCTGCACATGGCCCCTGCTCCAAACAAGCGGCACAATCGACTCCAGGTCCAGTTGCACAACTGCCTGGATGAGCATTGGGCACGGCCTCTTGGAAACCAGGTCGATTTGACAATTAATGTTGCCTCCATCGGAGGTTGGCCGAACAACTATCGCATCCCGGACCTCGTCCTCTTGACCCCCGACAGATTCAGCATCGACCGCAACGAATATTACAACGGCGCGCCGACCGTCGTCGTCGAAATCCGCAGTCCGGGCGATGAGACTTGGGACAAAATGGACTTCTACGCCAAGCTCGGCGTGCCGGAGGTCTGGGTCATCGACCGAGACACGCGCCTGCCGCAGTTATTTCAGCTTGTGGACGGCGAGTATGAAGAACTAGTTGCCGACGACGATTGGCTGCAAAGCCCAATCACCGGCGTGTGGCTGCGACAAAGGGGAATCGACAAGCTTGAAGTGCAAATGGGCGTCGATGCGGCTACGTGCGAGTCGTTGCCACGGGAATGAAGTTGCGAAACGAACGGGCCGTTTCAAGTCAGCGATTGACATTGAACAATGGCGACCGTGACCTTATGAGTTCTGTTTCAAGTGCGCACCGGACTTTCGTTGCTGTATCTGATTCCAGAATTTGTATCTCCACGCGCAAATCGTCTATTCCATATTCCCACATCCAACGAGCGAGCCCTTTATTGTCCGAATGTTCAAGGTGCTTCTTAAGCCGCTTGTGGAGGTTCTCGGCCTCGCCAATATAGAGCACTTGGGCTGACGTGAAAAACATGTAAAGCCCTTGCTGGCTTGGGACACAATCGACTTCAATGTCTTTGATTTGCATCACATGCACGGAGATCGGCGGAGCGACTCGTGCCAGCAGTTCCGGTTTGAGCCGATTCATCTTGCGTAGGTTCAGGGCAGCCCAACGATATTGGAGCGGCGAATAGCCGGGCGCAAGCTGCGTTGCGATTGAATCGAACTCAGCCGCAAGTGCGGGATCGCAGATTATGGCGTCCAGGCTGATTCCGTCTCGGCGTTCCAAGAAGCGGATGGCCATTTCAGCAGCGAAGCGGTAGTCGCCCTCGTCGGAAAACGAAGTGCGCTTGGATTTGCGACCGGGCAGATTCCCTTGCTTGCGGAGGTTTATTAGGCTTCGATTGAGCGTAGCTGCCGATCCCGTTAGTCCAAGTCGATTGGCCTCGGCAATGAAGGCGGCATTTAACTCCGGATCGGCAACAACTCGATCGGGCGAGAATCCTTGGCACGTCGCATCGAGCGCTGCAATTAGCTTCGCCTTCATACGGCTGCGAGGTTTTCGGAATTGAGCCGAGGATTTAAGTTGCGTACAAGGATACTTTGGTAAGCAACCAAATCTGTAAAACTCACTTCCATCGGGAATACTCGGACTTCCAAATCTTCAACTTCAACTGCACAAAGTCGCTTCCAAGCAGCCTGTCGCTTGTCCGCAAACTGGACATCAAAACGGCTCTTTAGGCTAAGTGTTTCGCCGACATAAAGATTTTCGTCCAAGGCTGAAACTAGGTACACGCCGGCAGAATCGGGCGCGCGCTTGGATGCCGTCTTAAAGGCGCCAAACGGCCGTTGCAGCTTATCGGGGTCTAGATTCAATACCTCAGCGCGAGCGCGAGCGTCGTGTGCCATCTTGCGGAGTTTCAGCGCCGCCCATCGGTATTCCCATGATTTAAAGCCTGGCGCGAATAATTTGGCACGTCCGTCGAACTCTTTCGCCAGCGACGGATCACATAGAATGTCGTCCAAACTCTTGGCTTGCAGTTCGACCATAACACCTTTCCAAGCAATTTCACTAGCAAAGCGGAATTTGTCGTACCGCTGCAAGTCAAGGACAGTCCTGCACCGAGTCGGAAACCGTGCCAAACTGCCTCGTTTGCGAAGGTTGAACAACGCATGGTTCCATGCTCGGGCGTCGCCGGGCAGTCCGAGCGACAGGCATTCGTCGGCTAGCCTGCCGTTCAAATCCGGATCGGCGATTACTCGATCAAGCGAGTAGCCTTCATTAACTTTGGCAAACGCTTCCAACAATCCTTTTTCAAAGAGCGACTGAGCACGAGCTATTTCATGCTCGGTGGGAATCTGCTGAGGAGCCAAGATTTCGTTCTTGTTTCGAATCCGTTTCTTGCCCGGAGCGTCGACCAGCGACTTTCCATCGCGCGTCAGTGGTGCGCTGACCAGCGGTTCGGGCGCGCCTTCCATCCGATCGCCCACGGCGACGTTCTCCAGCCGGGCTTGCCCGCGCGCGGCATATTCCTCGGACAATTCGAATCCGACGTAGTTCCGGCCCAACTTCTTGGCCACGACGAGCGTCGTCGCACTGCCCGAAAACGGGTCAAGGACCAATTCCCGTTCTTCCGAGCAGAAGCGGATGATCCTACCCAAAAGCTGCTCGGGCATCTGGCAGCCATGAAACCCCTCGCGCTCCTTGAACGTGCCGGCAACGCGCGGAAAGTACCACGTATCCTCGTCCGGAGTGAACGAATCCTGCAAATCTTGCGGCCGCAGGATCCAAGTGTCGTCCGGAAGCCGCCCGGTGGGATTGCCGCGAACATCGTTATAAACAAGCTGCCGGGCGGAGTAAACGCGATTGTCCAAGTCGTCCGAGCGGAAGGTGAAGCTGGCCGGGTCTTTGACAAAGTGGAATAGGTGGGCGTGCGAACGGCTGAACTTCTGTTTGCAGTTGACGCCGAACGTGTAGTACCAGATGACCCAGCTCCGGCAGTGAAAGCCGATCTCCTGGCTCACCAGCTTCAACTCGGCGGCATACTCGTCGCCGATGGCCAGCCAGAACGTCCCATCGGCCTTCAACGCGCGATAGACGGCCGCGATCCAATCTTTGGACCATTGCAAATAGTGGTCGCGTTCCTTGCGGTCGTCGTAAACATCGTAGTCGTAGCCGATGTTGAATGGCGGATCGGCAAATGCCAGATCGACGCATCCGGCAGGCAGGCCCTTCATGCCTGCGATGCAGTCGCCCTGCTGAATCCGATTCATCTTTGCCGCGGGCAGTCCGTGACTTGGCATCCTAAACCAACTCCCTCGTAGTTCAAATTTCCTGAGAACATGGCATTATACCAGAAAATACACCGACCATTGTCTACAGCGGCCCGATCTGCCCCTTATACGTTTTCGGCAAGAGCGGCTTGACTCGCTCGTAGTCGAAACCGGCCCCCGGATCGATCTTGCGGCCTTTGGGCAAGGCGATGTCGCTGTGCCCGGTGATGTGCTTGATCGGGTATTTGGCGAGCAGGTCCGTGGTCAGCCGGGCGAGCGATTTGTATTGCGCATCGGTGTAGGGCTCCCAATACGCGCCGGCCGCGTGGATCGGCGCGGGCCCCTGATATGGCCCGCCGTTCGAAATGTAAAACTTGTCGCCCTTTTTCGTCAGCTTGCCCCAATTGCAAATCTCGATGCCGACGCTGAAATTGTTCACGGCCTCGACGCCATCTAGCTTACTCACGCCGGCGTGCCATGCGGCCTCATCCAAGGCGACCATCTGCACGATCTTGCCGTCGCGGCCGAGGACGTAGTGGGCCGAAACCTTGCTGGCCGGGTCTTGAAAATACTTCACCGTGCTCTCTTGGCTGCCTCCGACCGTGTAGTGATAGATGATCGCGGTAATCTCGCTCGCCTTCCGCCGGGCATGATTCGGGCTTGCCGCCCAATCGACCCAATCCGGGTATTTCGGGTCGGCCGTGGCGGCGGGTCGCGCATCGAGGGTGGCCATGACGCCGCAGAGGACCAGTGCGGCAAATGTTGTAGTTGCTTCTCGCATCATCGTGGGCGCTCCTGTCATGGGAATGAATCTTGATCCGTCATCATACTGCCGCCTGTCTGTCGTTTCAACGGTCGGCACGGTATCATGGAGCCACGCCTGAATAATATACTGACAACTGGGACCGATGCCATGAAACGCCTGCTGATTGCCCTCGCGGTGTGTGCCGTTGCCGCGGCGGCCCGTGGTGAAGAATCGAAGACCTGGCGGCAGTTTGTCGAGGCCAAGCAGAACGGGACCGAGCCGATCCTGCCGGACTTCTCCTTCGCCGGCTACCACGGCGGCGTCGATGATATTCCGGACATCCGCGGGCCGGTCTTTAACGTCGCCCAATTCGGCGCGAAAGGCGACGGCCGGGCCGACGACCAGCCGGCCATTCAAAAGGCGATCGATGCCGCCGAAGCAAGTGGCGGGGGAGTCGTCTTCTTTTCGCCCGGCACATATCGCGTGAACGCCGACATGACCCATCGCGGCCCGATCCGTGTGCGGCATGGGCACGTCGTACTGCGCGGCAGCGGGGCGACGCGCGGCGGAACGATTATCTTTGTGGACGAGCCGACGATTGTATCCGGCACACTCCGTGTGCCGCCCGAAAACGGCACACGGAGTGTGCCGGATGCATTATCGCCACACTCTATTGAGTCCGTCGCTGAGCCGACGCCCGGATGGATGTTCCAAATCGCGCCGGAGAAAAAGGGCGGCGGGCGGCAACTCGCCCGCGTCGTCGGTGATACACGCCGCGAGACCTTCACGCTCATCGTGGACGACGCCGCGCGGATTCGGCCCGGCGCGTGGGTGACGCTGTGTGTGAAGGGCAAGGAGGTCGTGCCGGGCGTGATCGCTCCCTACAAGGAGTCCGACATGCCGGCCGAATGGACGCGGATCCACAAGAACGGCGTCGCCCTGCAAGAGCATCATATGGTCGCGCGAGTCGATGGCAACCGCGTCACGTTCCGTGAGCCGGTCAAGACCTCGATCATGGCGGCACACGGCTGGACGCTCAGCGAGTATCCGGTCATCGCGGAGATCGGCATCGAAGATATCTGCTTCGAAGGGGCCTGGCTGGGCAAGTTCGTTCACCATCGCAGCGTTATGGACGACGCCGGCTGGGCGGGCCTGAAAATGTTCCAGGTCGTCGATTCCTGGGTCCGCCGCTGCGCGTTCATCAACTTCAACGCCTGCCTCGGCGACGAGTCGTGCGCCTACTCAACCGTCATGGAGATCGTACTCGCCGGAACGATGGGCCACGTTTCCGTCGACGACCATCGCCGCTCGACCGGCATGTTGTATGGGCTAATGGTCGATCGGATGGAACACCAGCAGGGGCTGCGAGACACGACGCACGGTATCGGCACGGCCGGCAGCGCCGCGGCAACCGTTTTTTGGCGCTACGAGATGCAGCCCGAAGAGTCGTTCGACATGCACGGCATGTACCCTTACGCGACGCTCTTCGATTGCGTCGAAGGCGGCAACTTTGCCGGCAGCGGCGGGCCGGTGCCTTCGTTCCCCAACCACTTGCAGCATTTCGTCGCCTGGAATTTCGATCAGCGCATGGCCCCCGCCCGGTTCGCCAACCACAAGAAGGAATACGATTTCTGGGGAGGGCGGCCGAGCCTCGTGATGCCGATCCTCGTCGGCATGCACGGGCAGATGTCGGGCGTCAACGAGAAGACGGTCTCGATTAACGAGTCGCCCGGCCGCGTAGTCGAACCGCAGTCGCTTTTTGAGGCCCAGCTTGCTTTGCGATACGGCGGCAAGTGCCCGGCCTGGGTCGCGGCGGCGAAGACCCATTGGCTGCGGATGAACAAGGACCTGCCCGACTTCCCGCGCGGCGGCGATAACACGCCTTTCGTGGCGAAGAAGCGCGTGCAGACGATCGACCTGATCCTGCGGACGCCAATGGTGGAAGACAAGTTCGATAAAACTGACCGCAAACGTGCGATCGAGCGGCAATGGCCGACAAGCGACGGCCGGCCGTGGGTGGCGGCAGGGCCGTGATCGCTTAACTTCAGTCACGTATCCGTCGTGCGACAAGGCGAAACGCCTACCGAAGTCCAAACGGGCATTTCCTCGTCGCCCGGACGGCCTTCGATAAGTTCGTGCGGGCGATACTGGTTTTTGTATTCCATCGACAGGCAGCCCGCGACCCAATAGCCAAGATAGAGGTGCGGCAGGCCGTGAGCGCGGCAGAATTCAGCTCTTGCAGCACTGAGAAAACGCCCGGCGCTAGCGGACGCCAGGCGGGATCGTGGTAAAAGTAAACACTCGACAGGCCGTCGGGCAGCCGATCGACCAGGCCCACGCCGACCAGCCGCTCGCCTTCAAAGTAACGGCCTTCGTAGGCGAACGCACACAGCGGGCCGAGAAACGACTGTTCGTACTCGTCCCGCGTCATCACGACCGGCTGCCAGCCTTTGCGGCGCGACATGTCGGCCTGCCAGGCGTTGAGCAAATCGGCATGCGCCTGCGTCGCTTGCACCGGCCGCCACTGGACGCGGATGTGCCGATTCCGCGCGAGCGTGCGGCGCTGGCTCTTCGTCGCGCGGAAATTGGCCACATCGACGCGGATGCTGCGGCACCCGCCGCACGCCGCGCACGCAGGGCGAAAGCAATAGTTGCCGAATCGCCGCCAGCCGCGCTGCAAAAGCTTCTCAAATTCGGCCGGGCCGAGCTCGTCAAAAACGCGATATTCCAGGGAGGCGACCTGGTCCGGCAAGTAGGTGCATCGGCGCGGGTTTTCGATGAAGCGGAAGACTTCCGTGGCGGCAATCGGCAAAGAGATTTTGGAAGCAGCCATGCGGTATTATATTCCCGCCTCACTTTCCTGCCTTCTCGATCTTCGCCCAGGTATCCCGTAGCGAAACCGTGCGGTTGAAGACTGGTTTGCCCGCCGCGCTGTCCGGATCGACGGCGAAATAGCCGAGCCGCTCGAACTGGAAGGGGTCGCCGAGCTTCGCCGCGGCCAGACTCGGCTCGACGTAGCAGCGCGGCAGGACTTCGAGCGAATTGGGGTTCAAGTTCACCTTGTAATCCGCGCCTTCGGGCACGTCGCTGGGGTCGGGCACGGTAAAGAGGGCCTCGTAAAGCCGCACTTCGGCCTCGACGGCGTGCTGCGCGGAAACCCAGTGGATCGTGCCTTTCACTTTGCGGCCGTCGGGCGCGTTGCCGCCGCGCGTGGCGGGGTCGTACGTGCAATGTAGTTCGACGACCTCGCCCGTCGCCGGGTCCTTGACTACATCGGTGCAAGTGATCAGGTATCCCCACCGCAGCCGCACTTCCTTGCCCGGCGAGAGGCGGAAATAACCCTTGGGCGGAACTTCGCGAAAATCGTCCTGCTCGATCCAAAGCTCGCGCGAAAGGGGACCTCGCGCGTCCCCATCGACGGGTCCTCGGGGTTGTTCACCGCTTCCAGCTCCTCGCTCTGGTCGGCCGGATAATTAGTGATAACAACCTTCAACGGTCGCAGCACGGCCATTACGCGCGCCGCCCGTTTATTGAGATCGTCGCGGAGGCAGTGCTCCAACAGGGCCATGTCGATCACACTATCGACTTTTGCCACGCCGATCGTCGCACAGAAAGTGCGTATCGCTTCGGGCGTATAGCCGCGGCGGCGGAAACCACAGATCGTCGGCATCCGCGGATCGTCCCAGCCACTGACGATGTTTTCGCGCACGAGTTCCAGGAGCCGCCGCTTGCTCATCATCGTATAGGTGATATTGAGCCGGGCGAACTCCATCTGCCGCGAATGGAAAATGCCGAGCGTCTTGATGTACCAATCGTAGAGCGGGCGATGGTTCTCGAACTCCAGCGTGCAGATCGAATGCGTGATGCCTTCCAGCGAGTCGCTTTGGCCGTGGGTATAGTCGTAGGTCGGATAGATGCACCACTTGTCGCCCGTGCGGTGGTGCGTGGCGTGGAGGATGCGGTACATGACCGGGTCGCGCATGTTGAGGTTGGGCGAGGCCATGTCGATCTTCGCCCGGAGCGTCCGCGAGCCATCAGGGAACTCGCCGGCTTTCATGCGGCGGAAGAGGTCGAGGTTCACTTCGACGGGGCGGTCGCGATAGGGGCTGTTGCGGCCAGGCGAAGTGAGTGTGCCGCGATATTCGCGCATCTCGTCGGCCGTGAGGTCGCAAACAAACGCCTGCCCGGCCTGGATCATCTTTTCGGCCCAATCGTAAAGCTGGTCGAAATAGTCCGAGGCGTAGTAAAGGCGGTCTTCCCAATCGAAACCGAGCCAACGGACGTCCTCCATGATCGAATCAACGTACTCGACCTCTTCCTTGGTCGGGTTGGTATCATCGAAGCGGAGATTGCATTGCCCGCCGTAGTCCCGCGCGATGCCAAAACTGATGCAGATCGCCTTCGCGTGGCCGATGTGCAAGTAGCCGTTGGGCTCCGGCGGAAAGCGGGTATGCACGCGGTCGTAGCGGCCAGAGGTTAGGTCGGCATTGATGTTCTCGCGGAGGAAGTCGGTGGGGTCAGGAAGGGGGTTTGGAAGTGTCATCGGGATGCTCCTTTCAATGTCAGCATCTTCTGTGTTCGTTTTAGTTCGTCAACGAGGACCTGCTCGTCGGGCAGTGCCATCTTGTACTCGGCGGCGAGTACTTTGTTCGGTAAGTTGTCGAGCGCGTAATGTGCGACCGCTTCGTCGGGCTGCGAGCAGAGAATGAGACCGACGGGCGGGTTTTCGTGCTCGTGGGTCCAGTGCTCGCAGGCATAGTTCAAGTACATGTGCATCTGGCCTGCGTCGGCGTGGGTGAACGTGCCGAGTTTCAGGTCGATGATTACTAAACAACGCAGCCGGCGGTGGAAGAATAGCAAGTCGATGCGATACCACGTATTTCCGATCCGCAACCGCCGCTGTCGGCCGACAAAGGTGAAGTCTCCGCCAAGTTCAAGAAGGAAAGCTTCGAGGTGCTGGATTAGAGCTTCCTCTAGTTCGGTTTCGGAGTATTCGTCTTTGAGTCCCAGAAACTCCAGGACAAACGGATCCTTGATTTCTTCCTCGAGCGAAACGGCGTCAGCGGGCAACGGCTTCTCGCCCTTGCGGAGCATCGCGGCCTTATTGCGGGATAGGAGGGTGCGCGCGTAGAACTTAGTTTCCAGTTGTCTTTTAAGTTGCCGCACGGACCAACCGCCGCGAAGGGCTTCGGTTTCGTAAAAGGACCGGGCTTCGGCATCGTCAACTGAGAGGAGCCTAATATAGTGTGACCAAGGTAGACTGAATACCCTTGGAGAGTGGGATTTCGCAGACACTGTCTGCGAAATCTCGTTTGCGGTGACGCAACTCGTTGCGTGGCTTGAGTTTACAAATTCGGCAGATAACGTCTGCCGAATGCGAGTTGAGGGATTCTCAATTAACTCGAAATCGTTTCGCGACTGGTCATGCCCCTCCTGAGACGGAGATTTCGCAGACACTGTCTGCGGAATTGGCCACCCCAAGTAGAACAACCGCATGTACTCGATATTGCGCTCGGAGAATCCCTTTCCAAATCTGGCTGTGAGGTCTCGCGACAACTGCTTAAGGAGCGCTTTGCCGTAATCAGCGCGGTGGCCTCCCTCTTGATCAACCTCAACGATCTGCCTGCCAATCTCCCAATACGTTGTCGTCATGATCGTGTTGACCGCGCGGGCGGATGCGCGCCGTGCGCTTTCAAGTAGATTGACGATCCGGCTGAGGACCTCGCTATAGTCCGGGAGTGACGTAATAGATTTCATACTGCATCCATTGACTTGGCGTAATTCGGATAAAGCATCCCACTACTGCGCGGCTCAACTGCCGTAAACCAGCCAGTATCGTAGTTGCGCGACTTGCGAGCGGAGCGATCTCGATAAGGCTAGTTCCGTATTGACTAGTGCTCTCAGGATCTTGTGGTTTTCGGGAATACACGGAAAGTTGCCGGCATGGTAGCGCTCCGGGATGTTGGCAAGCAACGCAGGAAAACCTGTAAACGGAAGAATTTCGTCGTGGAATCCCATACTTCTTGCCTCCTCGATGCGCGCCTCAATGTAAGCACAGACGCTGGGATTAGAAGCAAAGTACTGAATTTCGCTCGCGATGTACTCCCACGCCTTCGCACGAGAGTGTAACAAGCCCTGGGTTTGCAAGAAACCTAAGGAATCAAATAGCGTCAGAGACTTATTCAAGAACCGATCGTCCGCTTCCCAGTCAAATTGATCTCCCCTGCGAATCCGCGCATAGAATCTCGACATTTTTTCGGAGTCCACAAACGCGTTGTACGTTTTGACTATCAGTTCGGTGGTTCGCACCGAATTTGAGATCCTAATTTGGCACAGTGCAAACAGCAGTGCGATCAGCGCTACAAGAAATGTGCCGAACGTTGACCACGCGGAAAGCGCCGCTGTACAATCTGCAAGCAACATTTTCTTCTCCGACCCATTCAGGTTTGATTATCCGCTCCCGCGCCTCAATGGCCGGCCAACGCAATGAACGCGTCCCGCATTGTTGAAAGTAGACATGCGATCTCCAACCCCAATTTCCCGAGACGTTCCCCCTCGGCCTCCCCGCCTGAAGTGTTCGATTCCGCACTGTGAATCATCACGCAAATCATGGCTATGGCCTCCATATGCCTGTCGGCTTTTTCGTGCTCGGAGTATTTCGACCAGACGCTGAGAAGCCATTTTAGATACGCTCGGCTATCCTTTCTCTCAGCTACAGGACTCACGGATCCGCGGAAGAGTTCCTGCGCGTTTTCCGTACTTGCCAACGTCGTAATGGCATCGAGCGCTTCTTCAAAGACTGGAACGAGCCAGTTTTTTTCGATTTCCAGTTCAGTCGCCTTCATCAGGGCGCTCATACAAAAGATCATGTACCGCAACCGCGAGTCCGCCAGATCAAACTGCAGCTTGGCGGTTGTAACGGGATCGTCTGCCTCGGGGATAGTGTGCAGATATAGGTTCGACGCGACCTTGATTACAGCCTCGCCCTGCCTGCTTCGCTTGCTACGCCCTTCCGGCGTGTAGAAGCGGCCATAGGCGTCCTCGAAATCCCCTTGGAAGTCGGCGCGACTCTTTTTCAAAAACGGAGAAAGGATAATCGCGATCATGCCGAGGTTGGCCACAAGAACGAGCGGGACGTTCCTGCACAGGTACTCCGCAATTGCAGGCAAGAAGAAACCCACTGCGGCCAAAGAAAACAACCAGATCGAAGGAGCGAGTGCAATCCATCCGAAAACGGCAGGACGCATCTCTCCTTTCGACACCAGCCGTATGGCCCTCGGGACGCCCATTACGATTGGCAGAACAATCTGCGAGGTCGCAACTAATCCGAAAACGAACCCAAGGGGAACCCAAAATACTGCCATCCAGTCCTGATGCGCGATCGAATAACCGAGCAACAAACAGAACGCAGCCGTAACCAGACCATACATTAGGTTTCAAAGCTCCGTTCTTGCGTCGTCCATAATCTGCTCATTTTATGCCATCGTGCGCGGCGACGGAACAGCGACTCCAATTGCTGAGCGTCCGCTCGATCCGTGCCAGACAGCTCTCTTTACCGAGGATTTCCAAACTGTCGAACAATCCCAGCCCGACCGATTGTCCGGTCACGGCGGCGCGGAGCGAGTGGACGATGTCGCCAATCTTCATGCCGCGCGAGGCGACGAAGGCGTGGGTCATTTGCTCCAGCGATGCGGCGTCGAAAGCCTCAGCAGCGACTAACTGATCCCTGTACGCCGTTAACAATTCGATTGCACCCGGTTTCTGAAGCGACTTTGCGACCGCTTTCTCATCGTACGCGAGCTGGTCGTCGGCTACGAAGAAGTACGAGTAGCCGAGAATGTCGCCGGCCGTTTTGATGCGGTCGGCGGCGGCGCGGACGACGTGTTCGATCTTCGAGCGCTCGGCCGCCGACAACATCCCACTCGCTTGCGCGTCGGGCTTTGATTCATTACTCCCTGCTCCCTGCTCCCCGCTCCCTGCTGCAAGCCCCGCGCGCCGCAAGTACGGCACGACCAACTCCACCTTCTTCTCCACCGGCAACTGCTGCATATGCCAATCCTGAAACGCCCAAAGCTTCTTCGGATCGAAGCTGGCCGCCGCCTTGTTCACACGTTCTAAGGAAAAATGCTGGATTAGTTCGTCCCGACTAAAATGTTCGGTCTGATCGTCCAACGACCAGCCGAGGAGTGCCAGATAATTGTTGATCGCGCCGGGCAAGTAGCCGACTTGCTCGTAGAAATCGGTCACCACCGGGTTGAACGTGTCTTGGTTGACCTCCATCTTCAGGGCATCGGCCACGTTGCGGCCGTGCTTCATCAGGGCGGCGAAGTCAGGGTTTTTGAGATACTTGTCGAGCTTTCGCTTGCTGAGCTTTGTTTTGCTGCCCGGCTCGGCCACAAATGGCAAGTGGGCATAAATCGGCAGCTCGTAGCCCAGCGATTGGGCGATGAAAATCTGCCGCGGTGTGTTGGAAAGGTGTTCCTCGGCGCGGATCACGTGAGTGATTTTGAAGTCGTAGTCGTCAACCACGTTGGCCAAGTGGTAAAGACATGAGCCGTCCGCCCGCTGGATGACGTGGTCCTGCTCGCGCTCCCAATCGACGGAAACGTCGCCGCGGATCACGTCCTTGATAATAAGCGTTCCCTCACGAGGCATCTTCAGCCGCACGACCGGCTTGCGGCCCTCGGCCTCGAAGCGGGAACGATCGGCCGCCGTCTCCGCCATCCAGCGGCGGCTGTAGAGAAAGTTCCGCTTCTCGCGCTCCGCCGCCTCGCGCTCGGCCTGCAATTCCTCGGTCGTGGCGTAATCGTAGTAGGCCGCATCGGTCGCGACCAGTTTTTCTACCGCTGCTTGATAGCGATCGCCGCGCTGCGACTGATAATACGGCCCATAAGGCCCACCAATCTCCGGCCCTTCGTCCCAGTCAATGCCGAGCCAATGCAGCCCATGCAGGATCGGCGCGAGGGCCTCTTCGACGTTCCGCTGCTGGTCGGTATCGTCGATCCGCAGGATGAACTGCCCTCCATGCCGCCGCGCGAAGAGCCAGCAGAAGAGCGCGGTCCGCACTCCGCCAATATGCAAGTATCCAGTCGGACTAGGGGCGAAGCGTGTGCGGACAGTCATTTGGGATGGAGAGATTCCGGGGTGTTACGTGAATCCCCCATTATCTCCGCATCAGCATAAACTGTCCACACCGGCTTTGCCAGCCACGATTTGGACTACGAGCTCACTACCGTTTTATCCCTCGTCTCGCTCATTCAACACCGGCTCGGGTAGCGATGGATCGCGGCGGACGGTACCAGCGCGGACGAAGCCTATCACGGGCCGCGGCGGCTTCGACTGCCGCGCGTCGGCATGGAACGTTTTCCACGCCCAGTCCCATTCCCAGGAGCCGGCGTCCAAAAACCGCAGCACGAGCAGCTTCTTGATCTCGGCCAGCTCGGCGAAACTCAGTCCCTCGGTCGCGGCGACCATGAATTCGACATCTAGGGCTTCGCGGATGTCGGCGTGCCAATGCTCCACGATCAGACGGCGGCGAAGGTCGGCAGCCGGACGCGGGAATTGGGCAACGTGATCGATGCGGCCGGGGCGCAGGAAGGCCGGATCGAGATCGGAGAGCCGAGCGTTCGTCGTGAAGATGAAGACGACGCCATCGTGGGCGTCCAGGCCGTCGAGCTCGCCCAAGAAGGTGCTGTGGTGGCTCGTGGCGCCGTATTCCTCGCGGTTGCGGACGCCGAGATCGAAATCGTCGAAGAGGATGACGCCCGGCTCGTCGAGGCTGAAAAGCGCGGAGAGGTCACCGTCGGCGCGGGTCCGCTCGTAGCATTCGCTACGGACGAGCCGCCACTCAAGCCCTTGCTTGTAGCACTCGTTCCGCAGCCAGCGGCAGGCCATCGTCTTGCCGTTGCCCGGCTCGCCCATGAGCAGCACGCCGCGCTTTTGCGGGACGCCGTAGAGCTTGAGGCGGTCGCGGCCGCGAGTGAGGAAACCGACGGTGTTTTCCCAGAGGCGGGTCCGCTGCTCGTCGGCCATGATCGGGGCCGGCTCGTCGGTGCCGCGGTCGCGGCGGATTTTTTCGCGGACGAAACGGTAGAAACGAACGTAATGCTCCGCCGGCACGACGCAGAAGTCCTGGGCGAGGCGTTCCACGCGGCCGGGAAGCTGGTCGTAAACGCGGACGAAACGGACCGTTGTCTCGCCGATGGCGACGCGATAGAGCTCCATGCCGCCCACCATACGGTGGCCCCGGCCGTAAGCCAGAACCTCCATCAGCGGCTGGCCACCGACGAGCCCGATGCGGCTTTCCAGCCGGGCGGCCTTGAGCAGCTTTTCCTCGACGACCGAGTCGAGCGTGAGGGCCCTGCCCGGCGCACGAGCAGCTCGGACGCCCGCTGGACGAGAATATCGAGTTGGTGCTGGAGTTGGGTGGAGTTCATGGTTGGGGGCGGGGAGCTTGGAGCAGGGAGAAATGAGCCACGGTCCTTTAACTCCTATCTTTCAAGCCCTTATCTCTCATTGTATCCGCAAATGCATCACGGTGGAGCGCGATGAGCACGATATAGACACCGCGACGGAAGCGGACGTTCGCGGGGAATTCGTTGCTGTCCCGGAGGAACGATTGATATTAGACCGGCAGTGTACCGCTGGGAATACGAGCACATCGACCGGCTTGGAGTCTCATAGGGGCGATTGAAGTGATGAATGCCCCGTCAGATTCAGCCGGCCCTATGGGACTAGGCGCGGGATGACATGGGCTCTGGTCCCAGCGATAATCAGCATTATGTCGCTGGGCCACTATCAACCGCCCCTCCGGGGCAAGTCCCCTACTCCACGCTTCTCGCCTTACAGCACCCATCCATCCGGCAACGTCGTGCCCTTGGAAACGACATAAACGCCGTCGCGCAACATGCCGTAAGGTGTTTCCTCGCGGTCTTCGCCGCCCTGATTAATGAGGCGGACACTGCGGCCAATGCGGCAGTTCTTGTCGATGATCGCGCCCTCGATGTGTGAGCCTTCGCCCACGCCCACCGGCACCGTCCCGGAGGCCGCGTCGGCGGCCAGATCGCCCGGCTGCTCGTAGAAGTCGTTGCCCATCAAGATCGAATTGCGGATCGTGGCATTGCGACCGACGATGCATCGCAGGCCAATGATGCTGTTTTCCACGACGGCGCCTTCTTCGATGCGGCAGCCGTCGGCCACCAGGCTGCCGCTGATCGTGGCGCGGTCGATCCGAGACGGCGGAAGATAACGCCCTTGTGTGTAGATCGGAGCGCCGGGCAGAGAAAGCTCGAAAGCCGGCTTGGGACCTGCCAATTGCAGGTTGGCGTCGAAGAAGGACTTGATCGTGCCGATGTCCTCCCAGTAGCCGTCGAAGAGATGGCACTGCACGCGGTGCGTCCGCATTGACGCGGGAAAGACCTCCTTGCCGAAGTCGCGGTAGGGCGTTTTTTCCAGCGAATCGATCAACGTCTGGCGATTGAAGAGATAGATGCCCATGCTCGCCAGGCAGCTTCGCCCCTTGCTGGCGATGCCTTGCTTCTCGATCCATCCGGGGTCGGTGCGGACGATGTCGAGGTCCTTTTGCGTCTTCGGCTTTTCCAGGAAGCCGACGACCCGGCCCGACAAGTCGACGCGCATGATGCCCATCGCGGAGGCCTGCTCGTCGTCGATCGGCAGCGCGGCGATGCTCACGTCCGCCTTGGTCTCCTGGTGCGTCTTAAGCATGTCGCGAAAATCCATGCGATAGAGCTGATCGCCGGAGAGAATGAGCACGTAGTCGATGCCGGGCTCTTCGATGTTCCGCAGGTTTTGCCGCACGGCGTCGGCCGTGCCCTGGTACCAGCCGGCGTTGTCCAGCGTCTGCTGGGCGGCGAGGATTTCGACAAAGCCGCGGTCGAATGCGTCGAAGATGTAGGTGCTGCGGATGTGCTGGTGCAGGCTGGCGGAGTTGAACTGCGTGAGGACGTAAATGCGGTTCAGGCCGCTGTTGATGCAGTTGGAGATGGGAATGTCGATGAGGCGGTACTTGCCGGCCACCGGCACGGCCGGCTTCGAGCGAACCTTGGTCAAGGGATAGAGCCGCGTGCCTTGTCCGCCGCCGAGGACTAAAGCGATGACGTTTCTCATGGCTTTTCCTTTGCGGCGGACCAACGCGCCAGTCCCACCATCAGCAGCCCGAAGCCCAGAAGCGCCAAGCCCCAATAGAGATTGACATTCAGGCCCAGCGAATGGACCTGATAAATGCCTTTTTCCTCCATTCCGCTAGAGTTGGTCGCAACGCCGTAGACCGCCAGGATGGCGCCCACCAAGGCGAACATCATTCCCATCGGATATCGCAAGTCGAGCATGATGGCACTCCGCAAGTTGAAACGCAGGCGTTCGCGCCTGCTCCACGTTTTACCAGAAGATGTAGTTGAGGACGACGCAGACGATCAGCAGAATTGTGCCCAGGAAGCCCGGCTTGGCGTACCATGCCTCGGCGTGGTCGACGGTACGAGGCGTGAGCGAGTAGACAAGGCCCTTGAGTTCCTCGTCGGTCTTGTCCCGGCGGCCCAGCAACGAGATCACGACGGTGAGTACGAAGCATACGCCGAAGGCGAAGCAGGCCAGCCAGAAGTTCTGCGCCATTTCGCTGTCAAATCGGTGAGGCGCAATGTGCAGCAAGTCGGCAAGGTAGCCGCCCTTAACGCCCGGCGAGTTCCCCTTGCTCAATGTCATTGCGTGAAAGACCGCGGACGTGGTGGTGCCGGCGATCAGGCCGAGGAACGCGCCGGTGCCCGTGGTTCGGGCGACGAACATGCCCAGCAGGAAGGTGGCGAACAGCGGCGCGTTGACGAAACCGAACACCAGTTGAATGATGTCCATGGCGTTGTTCCAGTTGCCCGCGATATAGGCGGCGACGATGCTCATGAGGATTCCCACGACGGTCACTACGCGGCCCATCCACATATAGTGGGCGTCGCTGCGATTGGGCGCGATGTAGGCCTGGTAGAGGTCATAGGTCCAGACGGTGTTAAATGCCGTCACGTTGCCCGCCATGCCCGACATAAACGAGGCCAACAGCGCGGTCAGAGCCAATCCCAGCAGGCCTGGCGGGCAGTACCTCTGAATCAATGAGGTGATGACCAGATCGTAGTCGTTTTGCGTGACTTTGTGGAGGAGTTCAGCGATATCGCTCTTAGCCATTTTGTGCTGGGCGTCATAAGCAACCAGTTTGGCCAAGGCGAACTGGTTGAAATCGGTCTTGGCGGCACTGCTAATCGCCTTCAGAGCTTCTTCGGCGGCCAGGCCGGGAACATCGACCTTCTCGCCCTTGGCATTCTTGCCGGCGGCGAACTCGGATAGTGAGGCCACTTGCTCCTTATTTTCGGCCGCGGACTGAACAGCGGCGACGGCCGCATCGACGAATTCGTTCTTTAGTTGCTTCTGCGGCAAGTGGTATTTGCTCGGCGAGGCTGAAGTGAGCCCGATGGCGAGCATGCCCGGCAGGATGACCAGCGCGGGCAGGAACATCTTGGGAACGGCGCCGATCAGCGGCGTGCGGCGCGCGGCAGTCATGTTTCGCGCGGCCATGGCCCGCTGCACGACGAGGAAGTTCGTACACCAGTAGCCGAAGGCCAGCACGAACCCCAATCCGAACACCATCGCGAACCAGTCGACGCCCATCGGATTGGCCGATGGGCCGGCTAACAGCGGTTGCCAGGCGCTGGTCCAGGCATTGGGAGCATATGTCTGGGCACTGGTAGCGACGTTCACCGAGACCGGGTTTTGCGCCACGCTCGACAGAGCATCGTGCAGCTTTGGCCAACCGCCAATGTCTTTCATGCCCAGATAGACAACCGGCGCGAATCCCAGCACGATCATGCAGAACTGCAAGACCTCGGTATAGATAGCCGACGTCAGTCCGCCCTTGAGCACATAGACCAATACCACCGCCGAGCAGACCCAGAGGCTGATGTCATATTGCCACCCCAATTGAGCCTCCAGCAGCTTGGCCAACTGGTGCATGGAAATGCCGGAGGCCATGATTGTCATCGCGGCGAAGCTGATCGAATTGAAGCAGCGGGTCCGTTCGTCGAAGCGGAGTTTGAGATATTCGGGTACGCTTCGAGCCTTGCTGCCATAGTAAAACGGCATCATGAAGACGGCCAAGAAGACCATCGCGGGGATGGCGCCGATCCAATAGAAGTGGCAGGTGGCGATGCCGTACTTGGCTCCGCTGGCGCCCATGCCGACGAGTTCCAAGGCGCCCAGGTTGGCCGAAATGAACGCCAGTCCCGTGATCCACGCCGGGATTGCCCGGCCGGACATGAAAAAGTCCGAACTGCTTTTCATCGAGCGTTTCAGTGCGAACCCGATGCCGAGCACGAAGAGCACATAAATGCCCAGAATAATGTAGTCGATTATGAGCATGAGACACCCTCCCAAAGTCGAAAAGGAGCATTCTTCTGCCGAACGGCATGCGGCTCCCAGCAGCCACGCCGTCATTATGGCATGGCGACGAAGCGGCCCGCAAGGGGTGTGGCGAAATGAACTTTATCGTTGGCCGCGCAATTATGAGAGACAGCCAACTATGCCAAACGTCAGCCATTAGAGGGGCGGACGACTCGCGCTGCAGTTCAGCCTTCAGGCGGCGTTGGGCGTACCGGGCCAGCGAGCGCACAATGCTCATTGCAACCGGCTAAAGCCGGAACTCCAACACCTACCACGACAATTCCATCAGCTGCTCCAGCGCCACGGCTGCCTCGCGGCGCGTGATCGGGCTCGCCGGCTCGCTGCCCGAATCCGCGCGGAATCCACCGCTCTTGGGACCGAACTCCGCGGCGCGAAGCAGGGCCATGGCCGCTTCCTTCCGCGTGACCGTCGCGTCGGGCCGGAACCGGCCGTGTGCGTCCAGCTCCATGATCTTCGCGTCAACGACCTCGCCCACCTCGCAGTTCCAGAGGGCGCCTTCGGGCACGTCGGCTGGATGGATATCACTCTCCGGGGCATCCAGATGCACGGCCTGGGCGATTGCCGTCGCCAGGTCGGCGCGGGTCAGCGGAGCGTCGGGCCGGAAATGCCGCTGCTCGTCGGCCAACATCACGCCGCGGAACCAGACCGCTTTGCACGCCGCCGCGGCGGGGCCGCCGGCCAGATCGACCGGCAACGCGGTCTCCGGAGGCAGCAAGGTGCTCAATACCGGTTCGATGTCCAGCGCCGCGTCCTGGATGGCGTGGTTCTCGATATTGTTGACGATCCCGGACCAGACTCGCATCGTCTTCGGCTTTTGGAAGATGAAACGATAGCCGTGGCCGAAAGAGCGGCTGAAGTGGAAGGCGACTCCCTCTTGTCGGGGCGCCGCGTTATCGATCAGCCCGGAAAACAGGGCATAGGGAACCGCACCGGCCGCGTTGATATCGGTAATCAGATGATTATTCGACTTCCAATCGCCGTCCTCCGAGTCGGGTTCCTTGACCGGGTTGGCCACGATCGCGCAAGTCTTAGGGTCGAACCGATCGCCCATTTGGATGCAAGAGAGCCGCAGTCCGTGGATGCGGCAGCCCAGTGGCCCGTCATCGCATGTGGCGGCGGACGCGTCGACGATCGTCACGCACCCCGCGCCGACTACCTCCATCACGCCATTCGGCTCCACGACCATCGCCGTGTTTTCGTCGACGCCGAAGCCCAAGTGGATTTTCTTTTCGGCCGCCACCCGAGCGAGCCGGCCCAGCCGGCCGCGCGACTGGTTGAAGTGTTGATCGACAATTCCGCTGGCGAAGAAGCCGAGGCCCGACGTCACGAGCAAGCCACGGCGAGAGTCGTCGCTGGTGAGGCCGAAGTCGAGCGCGTCCATGCCTTCGTCCAGCCCAGCACGGCGAATCCCGGCGGCCGAAATCATCGTCGGGCCCATAATGGCCGCGCCCGCGCTGCTGCCGGCGACCGCGCTGCCGTGGGCAAAAATGTCCTTGATCGCGGCCAGGGCCGGCGTATCGCCGCCGCCGGGCTTTCGCATGGCCTGAAGAATCCGCTCTTGCTCGCCGCCGGCGAAGTAAACAATCGTCGCACGGTGGATCTCCGCCACATTCTTCGGATCGAAGGCCGTCTTCGAGGAGTTTTCTGGGCGGATATCCAGCACAGCGATCTGGTCGGCTGAAACGCCGTAGCGCTCCAACACCTCGCCAAAGTGGACCGCGCCGCGGACGCTATGCGAGGCGGACGCGAGCACTACAAAGCGGCATTTCTTTATTCCGCCTCCGGCTTGAATCAGTCGCTGAAAGACTGGTGCGTTATCGGCTCGCAGCGCTCCGCCGATTATGACGCAAGTACCATGCCGTGCGGCGGAGGCGGGCGCCGTATCGATCACCGGCGGCGCAATTTCGATTTTGCCTAGGCTGATCTTTTCGAACCTATCCCGCTCGAGCGAAGCCGGCAGGCTGCTGGGCGAGCCGGTTTTGGATGGCGAGACTTTTCGCAAACCGAGCGTCTCGTCGCCGGCATAGCCTCTGGTTGGAATGACGTTGGAAAGGGTGGTGAGGGCGACGGAACTCAGAACGAAGAAAGCATAACGCGACATGGGCGGTTTCCCTGGGTCAAGTTATTTCGCTAGCCATAGTGGCAGCACCGCATCATGCGGATACAATCATCCTACCGCGCAGCGAAGCAATAATGTAGTTCAATTCTACATAGAGAATCATTTCAACTTTTTTAAATAACAGGCGTCCGAAAGGCCATTTATGAACAGCTTTCCCCAAATTCAACAGCTTTTTGCCATGGTTATCGCCCTCATAGGCCCCGCCCCAGCCGACACCCCAAAGGAATTGCAATTGAAGCCGGGCGACCAAATTGTCGCGATTGGCGACTCAATTACCCAGCAAGGCGGCTATTTGCGCGACATTGATGCCGTGCTCGCCGAGAAATGCCCGCAATTGAAGCTGCCGAAAGTAATAAACAAAGGCATCGGTGGGCAGAGGGCCGAGGACCTCGTCAAGCGCTTCGACGGAGACGTCGTGAGGCTCAAGCCGGCTTACGTAACGCTCAGCATCGGCATCAACGACGTCTGGCACCGCCTCAGCAAGCCGCACGATCCCGAAATCCTTGCGGCCTATAAGAAAAACGTCGCCGCGATGGTCGATCAAGCCCAGGCGGCGGGCATCAAGGTCATCCTGCTCACGCCCACGGTGATCCAGGAGGATGCCAATGCCGAAGGCAACAAGCGGCTAGTAATGTACGTCGAGGCCGAAAAAGAGATCGCCAAGGAAAAGAAGTGCCAGCTCGTCGGTCTGCACGAATACTTTCTTACCGCCCTCGCGAAGAAGCCGGCCAGCGTGATAGGCAACTGGCTCACCGCCGACGGCGTTCACATGAAGCCCCTAGGCGATGCGATCATGGCCGCGGGCGTATTGCGGGCGCTGGGCGTGCCGGATGGGAAGGTATCGGCGGCTGCGAAATAATATTTGGTAAGTCAAGCGCAGCGAAGACCGACCAAGAATCCCCTTGCCGCCGCGCAAACCCGCTCCTGGCTCCCTTCTCCCCGGTACTCCGGGGAGAAGGGCTGGGGATGAGGGGCTCGAGGCAGAGTTGGTTGCGGCACTGATATCATCTGCCAATCACCTGTCCCGAATCCAAACCGTGTACCGGCCGCCGCGATTCGCCCGCGCGTAATAGGGAATAGCCAGCATCGGCTTTCCGTCGGCGAACTTGCCGCGAATCACCATCACGCCGTCCAACAGGTCCGGCCACCACTCGGTCGTCAGCTTTGCATCGGGCGGCAGGACCGAATCGACGTTCTGGTCCACGCTCTCGATGCAATAGATCAGCGGTCCATAGCGAAGCGCTACCCGCCCGCGATCGGCGGCAACGCGCTCATCGGCTTTGATCCGCTGCGGTGCGAGCGGGAGGTCGAACTCAATGCGATCGCCATCTTTCCACTTTTGCGAGAATACTAAATAACCACGATCGAACGAAACAAAGGACGCTGGTTCCCCGTTGATGCGGTACGACCTCGGGCGATTGTCCATCAAGTTGCTCGTGTAGAGTGGGCTCGCGTCACCTCTAAACGTTAGACTTTGCGAATAGATAAGAAACTGCTTCGGCTCCGCCGGATGCAGTATGATCGTCACGTGGCCCTTCCACGGATAATCCGTCTTCTGCTCGATCTCGACCTTGGTGCCGCTCACGTCAACTGTAGCCTTGCAGCCCGCATACATGTTGACGTAAAGCGAATCCTTCCCCGTCGAATACATCCAGACCGGCAATTCCAGCAGCGTCCGCGGGATGTTGCCGACGCAGCAGGGGCAAGCATGCCACGGATAACGCTGCCCGTCGGAATTCAACTCGTTGGTGTAAGTAAAATTCTTCGCCGGCAGATCGACATCGCCCAGGATCGCGTTGTAGTAATTGTCCTCGGCCAGATCGGAGTAGCGGGCATCATGCCAAATGTCGCCCATCTTGTTCTCGAAGAACAATAGCCCGCAATTCGCGCACGATTCGCAATAGGCGTTATTGGGCAGCGAGTAGTTCGCGCCGAAACCCTCGGAAGTTTCGCCGCTGCCGATGCCGCCGATGATGTAGTAACGCTTGTCGAAGATATTGTGCGAGATCGAGGCCAGCGCGCTTTGGTAATCGACATCGCCCGTCTTCATTGCCACGCCCGCCATGCCGGAATAGAGGTAGGCGGCCCGCACTGCGTGCCCGGCCGCTTCGTACTGATGCACGACCGGCAGGTGGCTCTGGTCGTACCATTCGCCGTGGCGGCGGCTTTCCAGGAGGAACTTGGCAAGCTGGAAATACTTGTCTCCCTTGCCGGGACCTTCTTCGGCATCGATCAGGCTCGCCAGACGTTCCAGCGCCTGCTCGAGTTCCTCGTGGCCGTCGTACCAGGTCTTTTTCGGCGCGGGGCCGATGTGGTCGTACCAGCAATCTGCCAGTTTCTTCGCGGCGCGGAGCATGGGGTCGTCGGGCGACTTGCCGGTCGCCAGATAATGGGCGATGGCCGCCTCGATGAAGTAGCCCGCCGTGTAGCCCTCGTGGTCGCCCTTGTTCGTCCAAGGCCGCAAGCTGTTGAGCGTGTACATGGTCTGCAGATAGCCGTTGGGCTGCTGCGCGGCGAGGATTTTGGGAATCCATTCGTCGAGCTTCGCGCGGATGGCGTCCTGGGCGGCGATGATCTCGGCGTCGCCCTGCGGGTCATACATCAAGGCCAGGCACATCGACTCGACCGTATTGTGCGTGTAGGCATTCGCCCACGGCGCGCCGCGATGCCGCGCCGCCGGCCGGCCGGCGAGCTTGTTGGCGGCTTGCACAAAGTTCTCGATCCCGCCTTCGGGCAATCGCGGATCGGAAAGCTTTTCGTAGCAGTGCGGAATCCAGTGGATGATGACTTGTTTCAGCCTCGCTTTGAGCAATGGGCTAGTGACTGTGTAGCTAGACATCGTCACCGGCCGCAGCGCTTCAGCCGGCGGCGGCGCGATGACCTCGACGTGGAGCGTGTCCTCGCTGTGGAACTTGTCGTCGCCCGCCGTCAACTTCAGCACGTAGCTGCCCTCCTTGGAGAACGAGGCAGTCGTCTCCGCCGCCGCTGCGTTGTCGAATGCAACATCGCCGAGCCCCGACTTCTTGCTCCAGCGCACCGTTGCTTGACGCTTTGGCTTAAGCGCATCGCGGACCGTGCCGCTGAGCCATGTCTTGCCCGATTGAATGACCGTACGATCGGGCCCGGCGGCGACTTGCGGCGGAAACTCGGGCGAGCCGCCCGCGTCGATCACTCGCCACTGCAAGATGCCGGTCGATTCGCCGCTGGAATCCATTTCCAGGCGGAGCCGCGTGGTATGCACATCGTCGAAAGTCGTCGTGTTGTATTCGTTCTCCTTCAGCCCCAGGCCCTTGGCGTTCTCGATCGGCACGAGTTTCCCGCCATCGTCATAGAGCAGGCGGCACGTCTTCGGCAAACGGACGCCGCGGCCGTCGTCGAACCAATAGACATCGACGCGGCCGGTATGAATCGGCTGGCTCCAAGAGTATTCAACCCATTGCGTCCCCTTCTGCGGCCAATTGCCGTATGCCCCGTGCCGCTTGTCGTTGGAGTTCCGCGGATCGAAGCCGCTATTCAGCCCGTGGATCGTCTCGTGGCCGGAAACGTACGACGTTGTGGCGGTTGCGACGAGTGCAAGATTCACCGGCGGCTCCGCGGCGCGTGTGGCCTGAGTCGCGAGCAGAAAAACAATCGCGGCAACTGCGGTGGCAGGCAAGCGTATCATAATATGTCCCAGTTATGGCAGAAGGAATTCAAAGATGCCAATCTTGCCAGTCTAGCCGATTCCTCGCGCGGGTCAAGTTGGCGAGTAATTCCGCACGTAACCTTTCACCCTCAGCTTCCGCGCCGTGTTCTCACTGCTCATATAGCGAACGAGGCCGAAGATCGGCCGCTCGGGTCCCCACGGGCGGTCGTAGCGGCCAAAAATCCAGGCGATGCCGGTGTAGGAGTTCGGGTCTTGGCCATCGAGCGCGTAACGGTTGTTCAATTCGACGAGCGTGTCCCATGCGTCTTGAGGAGTAGCCGACCACTCGAGCACTTTCTTACCCCACACCATCCGCAGATAGTTGTGGATGCGGCCTTCCGTAAGTAATTGCCGCTGGGCCGCGTTCCATAGCGGGTCGTGCGTGGCAGCCGCGGCGAACTGGTCGAGCGTGTAGACGTCGGCTCGTTTGTCGCGGGCGTGCTTGGCCAGCGTCGCCTTCGCCCAGTGCGGCAGCGAATCGTAGTCATCGTAATCTTTCAGCCATTGACAGGCGTTGAAGCCTAGCTCGCGCCAAGTGATGATCTGGTCGAGAAACGCTTCCGCGCCTGGGCTCGTTTTCCACCAGCCTTCGTTTTTGCCGTTCGGACGATCAGGCAGGCGATCTGGCGTCCACTTCTCCGCCGCCAGCAGATCGTGAACGATCTGGTGCGCCGAGATGTGGCCAAAGTGCAGATAGGGCGAGAGCCCGCTGCTGACGTCGGCCTCCGGCTGATTGCGATTGTCGGCATATTGGGCAAGCTTGTCGTGCAAGAAGTGCTTCCAGACCTTTTGAGCGGCGCGCGAGCCGCCTTGAAACGCGACCCGGCCGACGCGGTGACTGATCGACAGATGCGCGAGGTCAAAGTCGCTTGATAAGAGCCTCGCGTCGGCCGCAGGCCAGCGGCGCCTGATGTCGTCCGGCAGCGAGTCCAGTCGCGGAATCCTTCGCCCGGCAAGCGGATCGGGCTGCGGAATTTCGAACAGATAATCTCGCAACACGGTCTGCGCGAAACGGCGAAATGACCGCGCGGTCGAGTATGCCTTATCTGCTATTCGCAGCGGCAAGAGCCCGTTGCCGTCCACGGCTTCGATTCGCGATTTCGCGTTGCGATCGACCGACTGCTCGGCCGGCAGGGCAACCGGGTAGTCATCGGTGACGATCACGCAAGCCCGATCGGCCAGCGCCTTGAACAGCTTGCAAGCCTCGCCGGACTTCGGCTCGACATACGGACAATAGACTGCCGCGCGGCGGGCCAAATGCTGGGCGTTGTCGGCCATTCCATCAAGCGTAAAGCGATGGAAGCGGTCGCAGTCCCAGCGTCCTCCGCATGCCAATACTTCGACGATCACCAACGGCCGCTTAAGCTCGACGGCCCAATCGGCCGCCCGCTGCAAGGCGAAGTTCCATTCCACCCGCCGTGCCGTAGTCATCCAATAGACGACGAAATCGCCATCGGCACGGGGAGGACGATTATTAATGACTTGCAAGCGGCCCGGCGGAAACCACGAACCGTCGAGGTCATCGTGCTTAACGCCCATGAATTCCGATAGAAGGATGAATGGACAGCAACATGAAGACAATCAGAAATGGAACCACGAAAATCACGAAACACACGAAAAATACAGCAGCCACGGATAGAACACCGATTGAACGCGGAATGAAATGCGTGTTTGGTCTGTGTTCAATCCGTGGCCAAAATCCCTTTCGTGTGTTCTGTGTATTTCGTGGTTCCCTTTCGTTCGCCCTTACGCCACGTGCCGCAAGAACGTGATCCGCCCGATCGGCACCCATTCGACGACATAGATGTTTCCGTCGGGGTCGAATGCCGCGTGGTGCGGATGGACGAAACGGCCCGGCTGCCAGAGCTGCGGCTTGCCCCGGAGCAGGCCCTTGTCGCTCTTCACGAGCTTTGTCCACTCCGGATCGTAGCCCAAGTGGACGATCGGCTTGTTCTCTTTGTCCAAGAGCGACACGCGGCAGTCGAGGTCGGGCACCAACAGCGTCTCGCCGCGGATGCTGAAGTAGCACGGGGCGGGCAAACCGCCGGTAAACGAAATGTGTTTTCCGTCCTCTGCAAAATATTGCAGCCGCGAGTTCGACCGATCGGCAACGACCAATGAGGCCGTGCGGCCCGGCCGGTCGTCCCACCATAGTCCGTGCGGGCAGCTCAGCTTGCCCGCCTCCTTGCCCGCGCCGCCCCAGGTGCGGACCCACTTGGCGTCCTTGTCGTATTGATGGATGAAACTCGATCCGTAGCCGTCGCCGACGTAGAAGCCGCCGTCGGGCGCGAAGGCGACATTCGTTGCTTTGTAGCCTTTGCCGTTTTTATAAACGTCCGGCTCCTGCGGCGTGCCCATGCTCCAGACGATCTGGCCATCCAGCGAGACCTTGGCCACCTTGTTGTTTTTGATGTCGCACATGTAGAGGAACTGCTCTTTGCCTTCCTTGCGGATGGCCAGGCCGTGCCCGCCGCCGTGGAACTCCTTGCCGAAGGAGCGGATGAAGCGGCCGGTCTTGTCGAAGACGGCGATGGCGTCCATCGGCTCCTTGGCGGCCGACGCATGCGTGAAGTAGATCAGCCCCTCCTCATCGAAAACGACGCCGTGGGTGTCGCCCCAATGAATATGCTTGGGCAGTGTGCCCCAGTTATGCGTGGCCTCGTAGGTATGCTCACCGCTGCCGAGGATCGGTTTGCGGCTGCCCGACTTGTCATCTGCACGAACAAACGCCGGGCCGAAGCGCCGCGGTGGCGGCCGTGGCGGCGGCGGAAGCAGCGAGAAAGTTGCGACGGGGAAGTTTGGCGGAGGAAGCGGCCTTTTTGGACATGGACATGATTCGGGGCTCCAGGGCGAGAGGTTATTCCTATTATAGTAGGCGAAAATCGGGGTGATGCAAGAGTGGCGGGGGAACTCGGCCAAGGCGAGGAGGTCTCGCGCAAACTCGCAAGGCTCGCAAAGAGACGAACTTTGCGCGTTCCCATGATTTTTACCTACCCAGTTGCAACGGTTTCCTCCAAATTCTCCTTGCCCGCCATCTTTGCCTCTATCTTTGCGAGCTTTGCGCCTTCACGTGAGACCATACGGGGCGTCGAAATAGCTAGTCAGACGATGGGCTCGACCACAATCGGCGGTGTTGAGATCAAAAAATGCCCGAATTTCCGCGGAATCGTGCGGCGCATAATGCAATGTTCCGCCGCGGATGCAACAATTGAGCCGGCCCCGCGTATAAGCTTGCACATATTCAACACCATGCCAGACCCTTCAGCTACCACTGACAACAACCACCTCCTCCGCCTGGAAAACGTCTCCAAGACTTTCCAGATGGGCGAGGTCAACGTCGCCGCGCTTAATGATGTCTCGCTCGATATCCGCCGCGGCGAATTGATCGTCATGGTCGGGCCGAGCGGATCGGGCAAGACGACGATTCTGAACCTGATCGGCGGTCTGGATAGCGTCACCAGCGGGCGGCTGTGGTACGGCGAACACGAGATGACCCGCTTCAACGCGGCCGAGTTGACGCGCTACCGCCGCGAAACGGTCGGCTTTGTCTTTCAGTTCTACAATCTCGTGCCCAATCTCACCGCGGCCGAGAACGTGATGGTCGCCACCGAGCTGAGCCGCGACCCGATGCCGGTCGCCGAAGCCTTGCGGATGGTCGGGCTGGAAGAGCGGACCGGCCATTTTCCCTCGCAGCTTTCCGGCGGCGAGCAGCAGCGCGTCGCTATCGCGCGGGCGCTGGCCAAGAACCCGGCACTCTTGCTCTGCGACGAGCCGACGGGGGCGCTAGACTTCGCCACCGGCAAGCTCGTCCTGCGGACGCTGGTCGATCTCAATCGCCGTCTTGGAAAGACGGTCGTCCTGATCACGCACAACGCGGCCATCGCGCCGATCGCCGACCGCGTGCTCCGCCTCCGCAGCGGGCAGATCGTCGAATGTCACGTCAATGAGCAGCCGGTGCCGCCGGAGGAGGTGGTGTGGTGAAATCGCTCGATCGCAAATTGCTCCGTGAAGTCCGCGGCCACCTGGGAATGTTGCTGGCCGTTACGGGAATCATCGCCGTCGGCGTGGCCTGCCTCGTCGCGCTCGCCTCGGCCTACATGAACCTCTCCGAGGCCAAAACGCTCTACTATGCCCAGTGCCGCATGGCCGATTTCTCCATCGAGGTAAAGAAGGCGTCGCTGGCCGAACTCGCGCGGCTGGCGGCCATGCCCGAAGTGGCCGAAATCCGCCCTCGCATCCAGCAAGTCGTGGCCGTCGATCTGGACGGCGTGTCCGAGCCGCTCAATGGGCAGGTGCTCTCTCTGCCCGATCGGCGGGAGTCGATCATCAACGACATCTTGATCCGCCAGGGCAGCTACTTTACCGAGTCCAGGGCGAACGAGGTGATCGTCAACGAGGCCTTCGCCAAAAACCATCGTCTGCGGCCCGGCCAGTGGATTCGCCTCCTGATGAACAACCAACAGCAGGAGTTGCTCGTCGTGGGCACGGCGATCAGCAGCGAGTTCGTTTATCTGATGGGGCCGGGCTCGATCATGCCCGACCCGAAGCGCTTCGGCGTCTTCTACGTCAAGCAGAGCTTCGCGGAAGAATCGTTCGATTTCAAGGGCTCGGCGAACCAGGTCATCGGCCGGCTGAGCGCGGCGGCGAAGGGAAGCTCGCGGGAGGTCCTGCGGCGGGCCGAAGACATGCTGGAACCGTACGGCGTCTTCACCACCACGCCGCTGGAGGACCAGAACGTCAAACAAGTTTCTCAGCCAGGAAATCAAAGGCGTGCGGAGCTTCGCGGTGATCTCGCCCTGCATGTTCCTGGGAGTGGCCGCGCTGGTGCTCAACGTGCTCTTGAGCCGCCTCGCCCAGCAGCAGCGGATGGTCATCGGCACGCTCAAGGCGCTCGGCTATTCCGACTGGCAAGTGTCGTGGCATTTCCTCAAGTTCGGGCTGGCGGTCGGCATCTCCGGGGCGCTCGTGGGCTGCGTGGCCGGTTATTGGATGTCGACCGGCATGACGAGCCTCTATCGCACGATCTTTCAATTCCCCGCGCTCGAAAGCCGCCTCCGCTGGAACCTCTACGCCATCGGCACGCTGGTGAGCATCGGCTTCGCCGTGCTCGGCAGCCTCCACGGCAGCCGGGCCGTGCTGCGGCTCAGCCCCGCTGAGGCGATGCGGCCCGCCCCGCCGCGCCGCGGCGGCGGCGTGATCCTGGAACGCATCGGCTGGTTCTGGCGATCGCTCAGCTCCGGCTGGCGGATGGTTTTCCGAAACCTGTTGCGGACGAAGCTGCGGACGCTGGCTTCGATCGTCGCCGCCGCGATGGGCGCGAGCGTGATGGTCAACGGCTTCATGATGCAGCAGGCGATGAAATATATGATCGACTTCCAGTTCCGCAAGATCATGCGCAGCGACATCGACCTCACGTTCAAAGACCCGCACGGCATCGAGGCCGTGCGCGAGGCGGCGCAATTGCCGGGCGTCGATTACTTCGAGCCGACGTTCAACGTGGCGTGCAAATTCACGCACGGCCATTTCGAGAAGAAAGGCGCCGTGCAGGGTCTTGCGCCCGCGCGCGGCTGACCGTGCCCCGCGACTTGCAGGGCCAGCCGCTCCGCATCCCGCCGCACGGCCTGACCGTGAGCCGGCGAATGGCCGAGTTGCTGCACGTCGCCCAAGGCGACGTCGTGGGCATCGAACCGATCCAGGGCGACCGCCGGCTGCGGCTGGCCCCCGTCGCGGCAATCACCGACGGCTTTCTCGGCACGTATGTCTACGCGGACACCGCCTACCTGAGCCGCCTGGTGGGCGAGGAATCGGCGGCCAGCGGCGTGCAACTGCTCATGGACGGTAATCCACAACACCGTGAGCAATTGCTGCTGGACTTGAAGCAGTTGCCTGCCTTGCAATCGGTCGCCGCGCGGGGCGACATGATCGCCGCCTTGGAGGATACGGTCGTTAAGAACCAAGCAGTAATCATCAACCTGTTCGTCGTCTTCACCGGCATCGTCTTTTTCGGCAGCATCCTGAATTCGTCGCTGGTGGGTTTGACCGAGCGGCAGCGCGAGCTGGCCACGCTCCGCGTCTTAGGCTACGGCCCGTGGGAAGTCGGCAGTCTATTGTTTCGCGAGAGCATGATCACTACGGTCTCGGGCGCGGTCCTGGGCATGCCGCTGGGCTACTGCCTGACGATGATGATCGCCGCGGCCTATGCCAGCGACCTGTTCCGCTTGCCGCTGGTGGCGCCGCCGATCCTGTGGATCAAGACGCTGCTCTTCGCCTACCTGTTCGGCGTGCTGACCCATTTTGTCGTGCAAAAACAAGTAACCAACATGAATTGGCTGGAAGCCTTGCAAACGAAGGAATAAAACCATGAAACGACGCTCCTTATATCTCGTGCTGTTTGCGGCCGCCGCCGCGTTTTTAATCTTTGCCTTGGCCGGCGGCTTCTCGCGCGGCGTGCCGGTGGCCACCGCCGCGGCCAAAATGGACAGCATCCGCGAGTTCATCGACGAGCAGGCGAAGACCCGTCTGCCAGAGACGTACCTCGTCACGATGCCCTTCGCCGCGCGGCTGCGGCCGATCGCGATCAACGAAGGCAGCCCGGTAAAGAAGGACCAGGAGCTGGCATGGATTATGCCCGAAGACATGAAGCTGGCCGAAGATCGGGCGGCTGCGGCGTTCGAGCGGATCGACGCCAGCATCCGCGAGAACGCCGACATAGCGATGGAGGAAACGGCCTTCAAGCAGGCGCTTCAATTCGTCAAGTCGACCGCGGCCGCGGTGCAGGCGGCGATCGAACGAACGAAGGCGGGCAAGGCTAAGGTCGAGTTCGCCGAGCACGATCTTGACCGCATGCAAAAGCTGATTGCCACGCGGGCGCAGAGTCAGGAAGATCTTGAGAAGAGCATCCTGCAGAAGGTGCAAAGCGATGTCGATTTCCGACAGGATGAATTGGTCCACGCCGCCATGGATGCCATGTACGCGGCCACCGATCTCTTGCCGACGATGGTGCGGCAATACATCGAGCACAAGAAACTGACTGCCGCGGTGCTAACCAAGGAGAAAGCGGAGGCCGAGGCCCATCTGGCAGAGGTCAGGCAAGACAGCCGCCGCGGCACGATGCGAAGCCCGGTCGACGGCGTCGTGCTAGAACGCTTCGTGAGCAACGAAGGCTATCTCTCGGCCGGCACGCGGCTCTTGGAAATCGGCCAGTTGGACGCGATGGAGGTCGAGGCCGAAGTGCTCACGCTGGACGTGGTCGCGGCGAAGATCGGCGACGCGGCGGAAATCTACGGGCCGGCCGTCGGGCCCGCACCCGTCCGCGGCAAGGTCGCACGGATTTATCCGGCCGGTTTCACCAAGATAAGCTCCTTGGGCGTCGAACAGCAGCGCGTGAAAGTCGTGGTTCAGTTCGACATTCGCGACGAAGTGAAGCGGCTCTTGAGCGAGCGCGGGCTGGGCGTCGGCTACCGTGTCCGCGTCCGCATCTTCACCGCCGAGAGCGCGAAGTCGCTCACCGTGCCGCGCGCGGCCCTCTTCCGCGCGGCCGATAATTCCTGGCAGCTTTTCGTCGTCCGCGGCGGCGCGGCCCGGCTGCAAAATGTCGAAGTCGGCCTGATGAACGACGAGCAGGCCGAAATCCGCAAGGGCGTCAGCGAGGGCGAGCGCGTCGTGCTCGCCCCGGAAAGCTCGCTCGGCGACGGGATGAAGGTCGATGCGTCGGGACGCGATTAACCCGACCGCCAAGGAGTGGCGATAGCGAGCAAAGTTGTCGTACACAGTACTCAGTGCCTTGCACTACCTACTCGTCACCGAGTACTGGGTACTGCGTACTCGACATGCCCGCTTCGCCTGACATTTGCAAAACTCAGCACCGATTACTGCGCCAGCCCTTCAAACAACGGCGTGGAGAGATACCGCTCGCCGAAGCTGGGGATGATCGTGACGATCACTTTTCCGCGGTTCTCCGGCCGGGTGGCGACGCGGATCGCCGCGGCCACGTTGCCGCCGCTGCTGATGCCGGCCAGGATGCCTTCTTCCTTCGCCAAACGTCGCGACCAGGTAAACGCCTCGTCGTTGGTCACGGTCTCCACGCCGCTCAAGAGGCTCGTGTCGAGGTTTTTGGGAATGAAGCCCGCGCCGATGCCTTGGATCTTGTGCGGCCCCGGCTTGCCGCCGGAGATAACGGGCGAATCAACCGGCTCGACGGCGATGGCGCGGAAATCGGGCTTCTTCGGGCGGATGTACCGCGTCACACCGGTAATCGTGCCGCCGGTGCCCACGCCGGCAACCAAGAAATCGACCTTGCCGCCGGTGTCTTCCCAGATTTCAGGACCGGTCGTCTTTTCGTGAACTTCAGGGTTCGCGGGATTATCGAACTGTTGCGGAATCCAGGCGTTGGGCGTCGTGGAAGCCAGTTCCTCGGCCTTGGCGATCGCGCCCTTCATGCCGTCCTTGGCCGGCGTGAGGACCAGCGTCGCGCCCAGCGCACGAAGCAGCGCCCGCCGCTCGATGCTCATCGACTCAGGCATGGTCAGCGTCAACGCATAGCCTTTGGCGGCCGCCACGAAGGCCAGGGCAATGCCCGTGTTGCCGCTGGTGGGCTCGATGATATGCGTATCGTGTTTGAGTTTGCCCGACTTCTCGGCGTCCTCGATCATCGCCCGGCCGATGCGGTCCTTCACGCTGCTGCACGGATTGAAGAATTCTAGCTTTGCCAGCACGGTGCCGGCGCCGGCGGGCACGACGCGGTTGAGTTTGACCAGGGGCGTATTGAATGTGGTGCCAACGATGTCGCAATAACTTTTTCCGTGAGACATGCCATTGCCTTTCTATAATGGAAATCGACCACTGGCCGAATGGGGCGATTGGAAACTTGCCAAATCCACCGTATTATACAAAGCTGACCGACATAGTATAGATCAGGCGATAATGAATATTTTAGCTGTCGAATCGTTCCTGGAGAAGTTCGCTCCGCCGCAACTGGCGGAGTCTTGGGATAACGTCGGACTTTTGGTCGGCGACCACCATGCGGTAGTACGAAAGATCATGACCTGCCTGACGGTGACGCCACCCGTATTGGATGAAGCAATCACTAGCCGAGCGGATTTGATAGTGGCCCATCATCCGCTGCCGTTTTCGGCGATCAAGCGGCTGACCAACGACACGATCGTCGGCTGTATGCTACTGAGATTAATCGGCGCTGGCGTAGCCGTCTACAGCCCGCACACGGCTTTCGACTCGGCTGCCGAAGGCATCAATCAGCGGCTGGCCGAAGGGCTTGGCCTGACGGAGATTGAGCCCTTAGTGCCGTGCGCTGGAGTTCCGGCTTCAGCCGGCAGTGACACGTCGCCGGCTAAAGCCGGAACTCCAGCGCTAGGAGCCGGTCGTCACGGGCGACTCGAACAGCTAATCACTCTCGATGAATTGGCTCGTCGATTGATGAAATTTCTGGACATCACCGATTTGCAAACAGTGGGCGACCTTGAACAAAAACGAAGCAGGGTCGCAGTGGCATGCGGTGCGGCGGGCGAGATGCTCGATGCGGCCCGCCACGCCGGCTGCGATGTGATGCTGCTCGGCGAGGCCCGCTTTCACACGTGCCTCGACGCCGAAGGATGGGGAATTGGCCTCCTGCTGCCGGGGCACTATGCTAGCGAGCGCTTTGCAGTCGAGGCGCTCGCCGAAGTGCTGGGCCGAAGGTTTCCCGACGTTCAAGTGTGGGCAAGCCTGTCGGAGCGTGATCCGTTGCGGTGGATCGGCGGCGCGGATTTGTAGGGAACGCCCTCCGTGGCGTTCCGATTTACCCGGAACGCCGCGGAGGGCGTTCCCTACAGAACTTTCCGCTAGGTCGGCGCCGCCGTAGAATTGTTCGTTCACAACAAGAGGGAAGCAACATGGTCCGAGCCTTGACGGCCCTGCCCGTTTACAACGAAGTCGGTCACGTTTCGCCCGTGCTCGATGAAGTGCTGCGTTACGCGCCGCAGGTGCTCGTCGTCGATGACGGGTCGACCGACGGCACGGCGGAGTTGTTGGCCGCGCGGGGCGATGTGCAAGTCGTGACGCATCCGCAAAACCGCGGCTACGGCGCGGCGCTGCAATCGGCATTCGATTTCGCGTTCGAAAACGGATACGACGTGCTGGTGACGATCGATTGCGACGGCCAGCACCAGCCGTGCATGATCCCGCAGTTCGCGGCCAAATCGGCCGAGGCCGACATCGTATCGGGCAGTCGATATCTCAAGGTGTTTCCCGGCGACAGCCGCCCGCCCGAGCAGCGGCGGCGCATCAACCAGCTCATCACGGAGCGGGTGAACCGCGATTTAGGGCTCTCGTTAACGGACGCCTTTTGCGGCTTCAAGGCGTATCGCGTGCCTTGTTTGAAGAAGTTCAAGTTGACCGAAACGGGCTACGCGATGCCGCTGGAGTTTTGGGTTCAGGCGGCCGCGCTGGGGCTTTCGATCATCGAACTGCCGGTGCCGCTCATTTATCTCGATGAGGCGCGCTCCTTCGGCGGAGCATTGGATCACGCCGAGACGCGGTTAAAAGTTTATGAACAAGTCCTCGATCGCGCAATGGCGCAAGTAGCGGCCGTAAAGCATTCATGATCAGAACTCTTCCCCAAGCCCAACCGCGACGATTCGTCGTGCCGCGCGAGAATCGCGCGACGCTCATCCGACCGCCGTTGGACGAAGCAGGTGCGCTGGCGGCGGAGAATATCCGCCGCCGCACCGCCGCGGAATGCACGTTGCAGGGCCGCAGCCTCGCCGACCTCTCGCTACAGGCACGGACCGAGCTTATCGAAGCCGCTCGCGCGTGGACTTCCAGCTATCGCGCGGTCGATATGCCCGCTCTCGATCCTTCCGGCTTGTTCTTCTTGGCCGGGCATCAGCCGGAGTTGTTCCATCCCGGCGTCTGGTTCAAGAATTTTGCCTTGGGCGAATTGGCGCGGCGGCACGGCGCGGCGGCGATCAATCTGGTGATCGATAGCGACGTGCTCAAGAGCGCATCGCTCGGCGTGCCCTGCTGTACGCTCGACGATCCGCACCGCGAAGTCGTTCCTTTCGACCGACTCGACTCGCGCATCCCATTTGAGGAGCGGCCGATCCTCGACGAATCGCTGTTCTGCAATTTCGGCCGTCGCGTGACCAAGCGGATTGCCGCGCTCGTCCCCGATCCGCTCATCGAGCGATATTGGCCAATGGTGCTGGAACGTGCCAGGCACGTCGATCGCCTTGGCTATTGTCTTGCACAGGCGCGCCATCAACTGGAAGGCGCGTGGGGGCTGCAAACCTTGGAAGTACCGCAAAGCGCGGTATGCGATAGCGAGGCATTCCATTGGTTTCTGGTCCACATCATTGCCAACATCGAGCGATTTCGCGAATGTTACAATCAAGCGGTACGCGAATACCGCCGGGCGAACGGAATTCGCAATGCGGCCCATCCGGTTCCCGACCTCGCCACCGATGGCCACTGGATTGAAGCCCCACTCTGGATCTGGAGCGCCGAGCAGCCGCAGCGCCTGCGGGTTTTTGTATGTCGCTGCGGCAATGATTACGTCGTTTCGAATCGAGCCGGTCGCGCCATTCGCTTGTCGATCACGCCGGAGGGCGATGCCACGGATGCCGTGCGGCGCATAATGGATTGGACCCGGGAAGGTGTGAAAATCCGCTCACGGGCACTGGTCACCACGCTTTGGGCCCGTTTGGCACTCTCCGATTTGTTCCTGCATGGAATCGGCGGGGCGAAATACGACCAGGCGACAGATCGGCTGATGGAAACTTTCTTCCATTTGCAGCCGCCCGGCATCATGGCGCTTTCGGCGACTCTCTACATGCCGATCTCGCGGCCCGCGGCGCCCGGCGAAGACATTCGCACGATTCGCCGTCAGTTGCGCGATTTGCTTTATAAACCGGAACGGTTCTTGCAGGAATCATCCACGCTACGCGGCGCTTCCGCCGTGGCGGCGCTTGTGGCCGAGAAGCAACGTTTGATTGACATGCCCGCCACGAACAACGGCGGATATGCGCGGTGGAAATCGCTGAATCGCGTGAACGGCGACTTGCGGCCGTGGGTCGCCGCGCGGCGACAGCAACTCTTGGACCAACTGGCACAAGCACAGGCGCGCTGCGGCATGAGAAGGTGCTCGGCTCGCGCGAATATGGATTCTGCCTCTTTCCCGAATCGTATCTTCAAGAATTTTCGGCGCGCTACTTCCCAAACGCGGATGAAGATGCAATGATATGACCAAGAGGATTGAGGAACCACTGTTCTTTGCGAGTAGGATTCGCACTTATGGGCGCAGGGATCAAGTCGCCAATCGCCGCGGACGCGCGGGCGAGTGCTTCGCTGTGTGGCAGTCTCGATTCTTCCGACGCTACCGGCAGCACTTCGATTGGCAAGCGCCGCGTGCGGTCGGCCATTATTCCTTGCACGGCCAGCGAGCACGTTGCCCTGCGGTCATTCTTGACGGAAGTCTTCGGCCTTAGCTATCCCGCCAAGTTCCAGGCCGCGCTCGAAGATCCTTCGTATGTGCCGTGCGATCGCCTTTTGCTGCGCCGGCAGGGCACGATCATCGCGCATGCGCACGTCGCGCGCCGCAACATGCAATTCGGCGCGCTCTCGCTGCCCGTGGCAGGGCTGGACGGCTTGGCAACCGACGAAGAATGTCGCGGCGAGGGACTTGGATTGCACCTCTTGGCGGCAGCCGAACGGCAGATGGCGCGGTCCGGCGCGCTCGTCGGCCTGTTGCGAACGCGGATTCCGCATTTCTTCCGCCGCACCGGCTGGGCATTGTGCGGCTGCAATTACCGCGGCGCTGCCAACCCGCACCAGATACTTTCTCAACTCCTCGAAAAAGGTCTCTGCCCGCGCCGCACCGCGCGGATCCAAGTTCGTCCCTGGCGAAGGTGGGAAGAAGATGCCATCGCGCGCGTTTATCGGCAAAACCTTGCCGGCAGTTTCGGCCTCTTGGATCGGAACCGCAACTATTGGCACTGGATGCTCGAGCGGCGGGCCTACGATCACTTCTACGTGGCGCTGGACGGGCCCGATCTTTGGGACCTCAAGGAAGCGAGCACGCAGGTCGTCGGCTATGTAGCCATTCGCGGCGAAAAAATCATCGAATTGATGGCCGTGCCGGGGCGGAAAAAAGTCGTCATGGAACTCTTGGCGCGGGCCTGTGGCGACGCGATCGAACACGACCAGCGGCAAATAGTGCTGCACGCGCCATCCGATAGTCCCATACAGGAATACTTCCACTGCCCGCCCGATCCGTCGCACTTCGTTCGCTGCGAACATGCGGAAGTCTGCATGGCGCGGCTTTTGGATCCCTTGGGGCTGTTGCAAAAAATGTGCGGTATGTTCGCGCAGCGGGCGAACGAGTCGGGTCTTGCCCGCCCCGTGGAATTGGGCCTCTTGGTCGAAGGGCGAAAGTTCCAGATCGACATCGCCGGCAGCGGCCGCGCGACGGCGGACACCCTGGGCCGCAGTTATCTCCGCCTCAACGTGGCCGATTTCACGCGGCTGGTCTTGGGTCAACTCGATCTCGATCGGGCGGTGGCGGAAAGCCGCGTCGAGCCCTCGACCGCTCTCGCGCATGAAGCCGCCAGGGTACTCTTCCCCAGCCTGCCCTACTGGCGCCCGCTGCTGGATGATTTGCTGGCGTAGGGGCTGCAAGCCGCCGAGCTCCTGCGAACTTGCCAAGTAAGTTGGAATGGTCCGGGTTGTAAGGTATAATTACTCGAACATCAGAATTGTGTTCAAGCTTGCGTCGAACTGTTTATGACATTTACCGCAGTGATAGCGCCACTGGAAAACCAATTCACTGCCACACTCGTAGGCGAGCCTGAGATACGCGCTATCGGTCAAACCCGCGAGGCAGCCGTGGCCGCCCTTAAGACGGAGGTGTCGCAACGCGTTGAGCGAGGCGATTTGATCTCGCTGGATGTTGGGCCAATCGGTGTCGCAAGCTTGGCTGGAAAATATAAGGATGATCCGACGCTTGAAGCAATCTGTGCTCAAGCATACCGGGAACGGGACGAATCCAAGGAGTGATCGTTTTCGACACGGATGTCTTTACTGATCTTCTGCGCGGCGTAACGACTGTTGTCGAGCGCGCGGCCGCGATCCCCCCAGCAGATCAAGCGATTCCAGTCGTAACAGCCGAAGAAATCTTGCGCGGCCGTCTAAATGCTATTCGGCAAGCGGAGGCAGGCAAGCTGCGCATAACGGTTGCCGCTGCATACGAGTATTTAAGGGAGTCGCTGGCCGATTTTCAAAGACTGGCCATCCTACAATTCACTGATGGAGCCGAATCGCACTTCCGACAATGGCGAGAACAAAGAATTCGGATCGCAACACACGACCTTCGCATCGCGGCAATCTGCGTCGACATTGGAGCACGGTTGGCTTCGCGGAATCGCCGTGACTTTGATCAGGTGCCGGGGTTGGACGTGGAATACTGGACGTAGCCCAATCTCAACGCTTGCCCTCAAGCTCGTACAGTTTCTGCTTTGCCTGCTGCTGAAGTGGACCACTGCCATGCTTAACGATACGTTGATAATAGATCTTAGCGACAGTTGACTTTCCGTCCTCTTCCAGGGCTTGCGCGCGGACCATGAGGGCGGACATCTCTTCGTCCGCGGCCGCCTGTTCCTGTTGATGCAGCCGTTTGGCCTCGGCAACGCTCGGCGCGGGTCGGCCGGCCGTGCTTTGCTGGGCGGCGTTCAAACGCTCGGCGGCGGCATCGCCCGCATCGAGCGCGGCGGGAACTGGCTCGGCCGGCTTGTTGTTTCGCGGCGCCATGTTGTTGGGCATAGGCGGCGCGGGCAGCGGCTGCACCGGACCGCCTGCCTGGGCTTGAGCGGCCGCTTGTGCCGCGGCATGGTCCTGAGCATCGGTGCGGACCTGCATCATTGCCTGCACACGGGGATCGATGCCCGACGAATCGTCAGGCGGCGGCAGCATGGGCGGCCCTGCGGGAAATGCGCCTACGACCGGAATCACGCTGATCACGAATGGCGTCTGCGACGTGTCCGATATAGAACCCGTCTGCCCGTTCATGATCGTCACCGACGGCGTCTGGGTCGTGAACGATTGGCGGTATCCGGAACCGTAATTGATGGCGAAGTTAATCTGGCCGTCCTTGCCCGCGAAGCCGAAGTTGGTACTCAAACCGGCGCCCGGCTGCGCGCCGCCGAAGGGCGGCGCGGCCAGCGCTCCGCCTCCAAAGGAGAAATTGACGCCGCGATAATTGCCCGACCAGCTTATCCCGCTCTGCTCGAAGAACGAGTCGGACGCGGTGCGGAAGGGGGTGTGAATCGTCATCTGCTGGGCGATAGCGTGCGACGAACAACCCATGAAAGCGACCGCAATTCCCAGCGATGCCGTGATATGCCAAGCGCGCATGGCCTCTCCCTCTCTGGTTTTGCCCGATGTTATTCTATCGGCAGCGGACGGGGCGTGTCAAGAAGTTGCTTCCTGACGTTGAACGAGCTTCGCATAAAGAGCCAGAATTTCCCGCGTTTCTTGCTCGGAATTGTACCGTTCGTGGATCGCCTGCCGGCCTTGGAGGCCACATTCGGCCGCGAGGCCAGTGTCGGTCAACATGCGGCCCAAGGCAGATTCCAACCCGCCGGCCTTTTGCGGGTCATAGAGCAGCCCGCCGCCAGTGTCCGCGACGAGATGCGAGAATGCCCCGTAGTCCGGCAGCACGGCCGGCACGCCGCACGCCCAGGCCTCAAGCACCGGCAAGCCTTTGCTTTCGCGGAGGAGGCTCGGCAAGCAGAATACGTCCAGTGTTTTCAGAAAGGCGATTTTGCCCGAGTGGTCCAATTCGCCGACGTATTCGAATCGATCGGCGAGACCATCGGCGGCGGCCTGCTTATATACATCGTGGAGGTAGCGGCGGTCGGCGCGATCGAGATAGCCGGCAACGCGGAGGCGAAAGGGCGGCGCGCCGGGCATTTGTTCGATCGAATGCAACGCATCGACGAGCAGATGCAGACCCTTTTCCGGACAGATTCGACTGAGGAAGCCGATCGTCTTAGGAGGTCCTTTCTGCCGGAAAGGACTGTTGGACGCGACTTCGCTCATCGGGCTGACATTTTCGCCGGCTGGCGGATCGACAGGTCCCTCTCGGCAATAGGGACCTACGGGGAACCCTTCCAGATTCAGCCCCGGACGCATGACCTCGATTTTCGCGCGCGGCACACTCAAGTAATCCGACATGAAATCGGCGTAGTCGCGGCTCAAGGCGATGATCACATCGAGATCAACCGCGCGGCGCGCAACTCGGCGCGGGCCTGCACATAATATGGCCGCGGCAGCTTTTCCAGAAAGCCGTCTTCGCCGGTGAGCGTGGCGACGACCATCGCACCGAGCCGTTCTTTGAGAGGCCGTGCGAGGCCGGCGAGCATGACATTCGACAGATGGACAATCTCCGGCCGCACATCGGCCTCGAGCCAATCGAGCAACTGTTTGACTTCATCTTTCAACGGCCCATCGTCGCCGCGGAACATGGCCACCGCCAGGCGGCCAAGGTGCTCGGGGTGCGTTCCGCCGCCATGCTTTGCTGCCCAAGTGACGAGCACTGGCCGGTCCAAGAGCCGTCGCAGAAAGCCGGGCACACGTCGCCACCAGCTCAGGCTTTCGTCGAGAAAGACGTTGATCCCGCCCATCGACAGATGGTCGATGCTGACATTGTCCTCATCCGTGCGTATGGGCGTATAGAGCGGCGCGAGGACGATGTCGGCGCCTGCCTTGCGAAGTCCCGCAGCCAGCGTGTTGCCGTGCAGGCAGCTCCCGCAATACATCGGCCCCGCGCCGGCAATAAGGTGGAGAATCTTCATGGTAAGCACGGAGGGAGTTTCACGCCAAGGCGCAAAGCTCGCAAAGAGAACAGCCAAGTAGTTCTTCCTTTGCGAGCTTTGCGCCTTGGCGTGAGTCTTGTTTTCTACAAGTGGTATTTTACCGCCTAACTGTTACGGCGTCTTGGCCCAGCAAGCCCGCCTCAAGCATCTTAAGTACCAATTGCTTCACCACCGGGCAAGCGGCGGAGGAGGCGTCGCCGGCGCGCTCTAGTACCACGACAATCGCATAGCGCGGCTTTTCGGCGGGCACGTAACCAGCAAACCAGGCGTGGTCCGGTTGGTCGTCGCCGATTGCCGCCGTGCCGGTCATGCCGGCGATCGAGACCTGTCGGAGGTAAAGCGTGTCGTGGCAAGCGCCTTCCTTGTCGGCTACAGCTTGCAATAGCCCGGCGCGAATCGCGGCGAGCGTGGTATAGGTCAATCCGGGGACGGGATGTGCGGGATAGTCGCCGCACAACACATGCGGCGTAACGAGCAGTCCGCCGTAGGCTACCGCAGCTATCATCCGCGCGACTTGCAGCGGCGTGGCGGTAAGCTGCGCCTTGGCCGATGGCCATCGCTTGCGCGTCGGCGGTACGCCAGCGATGTCCCGAAAGCTTTTGGATAGTATCGGGCGACGGCACGCTGCCGCGGGCCTCGCCGCCCAGATCGATGCCCGTCCGCTGCCCGAAGCCAAACCGTTGCGACCAATCCGCGAGCGCCTCCGACGACAGCGCTTCAGCATGATGGAAGAAGTAGACGTTGCAGCTTTCCGCCAACGCGTCGGAAAGCTTGACGTCTCCGTGGCCCGTGCCCTGGCGGATGTAGATCGCGCACCGCTGCTCGCTCGGCCGGTCGAGATATCCTCGGCAATGAAACGTCGCCACCGGATCGAGCCCCGCCGATTCCAAGAGCGCGGCCGCGGTGAGTGCTTTGAATACGGAGCCGGGCGGCAGGGCCATCTGGATCGCGCGATGGAAGAGCGGGCTTGCCGGATCGGCAAGCAGGATTTCGCGTCGTCGGGAATCGTCGCCCGCGAAAACCGCCGGATCGAACCGCGGTGCGCTCGCCAGCGCCAGGATTTCGCCATTGTGGATGTCCAACACGACGATCGCTCCGCCGGACGGTTCGCGAACTTCGTACTGCAAATTCGCGCGTTTGAGAGCGTTATCGAGCAGTTCCTCGGCCGTTTGCTGCAAGCGGAAGTCCAGCGTAAGCGTTATGTCCTTGCCGGGCGATGGTTCGCGCTCGCGAGTGGTCTCGGTGACGTGACCAGAGTGATTGAGCGTTTCGATGGCCATGCCGGCCCGGCCGCGAAGTTGAGATTCGCACTGTTGTTCAAGGCCGGAGATGCCGAAGTATTGCTCATCGCGGCTCTTAAGATATCCCAGCACGTGCGCCGCCAATTCACCGTGCGGATACGAGCGCCGCTTCAACTGCACGATCCGTGCGCCGAGATACCGCTCGGCATGAGATTGGATTTCCGCCGCCGCCGCGGAGGGAATATCCTTGGCCAGCACGTGATCGGAAAGCTCCTCGGCAACAATGACTTCGGCCGGCACGGCGTCGCGTGCCGGCTTATAGATTTCGCGCAACGCCCTTGAAAGCCGATCGGACCATGAGGCGTCGGCTCGCGGCTGCGCCGAGGCTTGAGCCGCTTCGATCTGCCGACGACGAGCGCCGGCCGCAACGCGCTCGACGCGCTCCTGCACACGGCGCGCTTGCGCTTGCCACTGCGCATAATCCATGCCGCAGAGCGCCGCCAGCTTGCTGTGCAATTCGTCGCGCTCGCGCCGCAGTTTCGCGACTTCCGCGGCAAGCAGTGCCGGATTGCGCCGCGCGTCTTTTGGCAGCCTCTTTCGGGCGATTTGTTCGAGCCAAGCTTGCCGTGGCGGTTCTTCCAACCAGCGATAATCGACCGCCACGGCATTCACGATCCGATCGCACGCCAGCACCGTTTCGTCGCGAGCCAGAATTCTCCCTCGCGGAGCAGGCAGCGATTTTTCTCGGTGGATCGGCCGCAGCGCCGCCTCACGGAAGGCCCCCGCTTGGCCAAATTGCATCTCCGCCGCGCGGAACAACACAATTGACAGAAGCACTGCAAACGCCCCTAAACACAAACGCAATCGACGCCGCGGATCGACGACGGCGGCCGAAAAAGTCGAGAGGTCCAGGTCTTGCCAATCGGTGGGCATGAGTAGGTCAGGCTTTCCAGCCTGACATTTCCAGCGGTCAGGCTAGAAAGCCTGACGTACTAATTCACATGACTCGCCTGCCCGTTTTCGTAGGCACTGAACTCGGCCCAGACGGGCAGGTGCGAGGAAATCTCCAGGGCCTCTTGCGGCGTGAGGTCCAACTCGCGGACCATGTCCAGCACGCCGGAGCGGCCAGTGTACTCGACCGTGGCACGGTGGTCGAAGAGAATATTGTCCACGAGCCGGGTGCCGCGGAGCGTGGTCGGCGCGTCGGTGATCGCTTCTGTCAGCCCGGGCACGTTGCCGAGGCGTTCGAAATGCTCGGGATCGGCCTCGAAATCGCCGAGCATGATGAAGTCGTCCTCGCCGCTGCTATTCTTGACCGCGGCGCGGAATACGTCTGCCAACACGTTCATATCTTGCGGTCCGCCGGGCGGGTCGATCAATACGTTGACCAGCGCGAAGGTGAATGCCTCCTTGGGCGCGGGGCCGCGGACGCGAAACTCGGCAACTAGCGGTTGTACGCGGAACGTGCCCGGGGGCGCGTCGACGGAATAGAGCGTCGAATGATCGACCTCGACGGTCGCCGCGTCGAAGAGGAAGGCGTTCTCGATCGCATGCGCCGCGGGACCTTTCGCATCGTCGCGTACCTGGGTCGCGGCGAAGTCATAGGATCGGCCGGTGGCATTAATTAGATCTTTCAGGCGCATGAGCACGCCGCGGTTGGTCGTGCTGATGTTTTGCAGCGCGACGACGTCGAATCGTGAAAGCATGTGCACTAGGCCCTCGCTGACCTTGGGGTTTGCCAGGCGGCTGTCGTCCAGGCCGTCGAGATTGAACGTCGCGATGCGGATGGCCGGCTTGAGCGGCGCCGGCGGCGGTTGGTCGAGCGGTGTTTCGCTCGGCGCCTCCGTCCTGGCCGCGCGGGGCACGATTCGCACATACTGAAAGGCGCCTTCGGCTGTGCGATGGACTTCCAGCGAATAGTGGGCCGAGGCATACCATCCGCCCACGCCTAGCAGGGCGACGGTGGTTACCAAAAGGAGTCGGGCCATGGGATCCTCCAAAAATGCGACGAATGCCCCGTAGGATATCGCAGAATATCGTTTCGCCGCTAGGGCAATTCGGGGACGACCAATTCGTGCAACTCCGGGGAAATCGCCCGAATTAAGCGTTTTTACGCTTCGGCCGGCTTCTCGCTATGTCCCAAATCCCGCTCGGGAGCAATGCGGTCGCGGACGAGCTGCTTCAACTCCTTGATGTCGGGAAATCGGCCCTGTTCCTTGCGCGACCAGATCAGTTCGTCGTTGACGCGAATTTCAAACACGCCGCCCGTACCGGGCACCAGCGCCACTTCGCCGATCTCTACAGGAAACGTCGTCAAGAGTTCCTGGGCCATCCAAGCCGAACGGAGCATCCAACGGCACTGGTTGCAAAAGAGGATTTCAATGCGGGGTTGGTGTGTCATCGGTTCGCCTTAAACAGCCGCGGAGCGGCGGAAGTCAATAGCCAGGGGCGCGAGCCCCTGGGATAGATAACGGCAAACGCTTAGCCCCGGAGGGGCGAAAGTAATGTTCACGCATGTTTCGTCGCCTGGATGTCAGGATTCTCCGTTTCTGCCGCCCCTTCGGGGCTCAACGAAATCGTCGGTGCCTTCGTTCCAGGGGTTCACACCCCTGGCTATTAACTTTCGCCGCTTCGCGGCTAGCGTCGCCAGGACGCAGCTTTACCATTTGCGTCACTCCCATAGGTATCGTTCATCATATGCCAACCCGTGCCGCTTCAAAAACTCAATGAACTCCTCTTGAAAACTCTTTGTGCGATGATGCTCCGCCTGGTTCGCAATGTACAGTTTGACGGCCTCGATGTTCGACAAACTCACGCTGAATGCGCCGTAGCCGCTCTGCCACGCGAAGCCACCTTGGTTCGCAAACGTCCTATGAATCCAGCCCGACGAATTTGCCTTGATCGTGCGAACGAAATCCGATACCGTCGTTTGCTTTCCCAAGGAAATCAGCAGATGGACGTGGTCCGGCATGCCGCCGGCGGCAAGAAGGACATTTCCACTCTCGCGGCAGATTCCTCCGATGTACTCGTAAATCCGCGTGGCCAGCTCGCCGACGATTAGCGGCTCGCGATTCTTCGTGCTGAAGATTATGTGGCAGTACAAGGATGCGAAGGATTGCGGCATGGGGTACAACCTGCCTTTTCTGTCGCCCCTTCGGGGCTAATAACTTGGCTTGACTCTTTTCCAGGAGCTTGCGCCCCCTGGCTATTGTCTACCGCCGCTCCGCGGCTAACAATCGCCCTTCACCTCTCAATCATTATCACAGATTCAAGACGAGATCACACGAGCCTGCAAACTACCTCTAAACCGGCGCCTCGATCGCCTCTTCTTCAACGGGCGGGCCGACGGCGCAGATTCCCGCGATCATAAGCGCGACGCCCAACACGAGCCAGACGTTGCACGCCTCATGGAACCACAGCACGCCCGCCACAGCGGCAAGCGATACTTGACCCGCGTTGTTGAGCATGTTGATGTGCAGTGCCGTCGTCACTTGAAGTCCGCGGATCAGGGCTATAAAGGCGACAAGGTTGCATAGGCCGGCCACGAGCATCAGCCCGAAATGCCCCCGCGGCGTGGCCATGAGCCCGTGCGCACCGGCCTGCCACAGGCTCATTGGGGCCAAGGTTAAGACGCCGATGCCGGTGATGATGACGACCGCCGCACTCAAGGTTGTCTTGCCGCCGACGCTATATCGCAGCGCAATCGCCAGCAGCGCGTAGACCGTTCCACATAGTCCGGCCACGCCGATGGCGGCAGCGATTCGCCAGGGAGCCAATGGCGGTGTTGCACTTGCGGCATCCAGGGCCGTGCGCGAACCTTTCACCAGGTCGGGTGACGCTTGGGATTTGCCATAGCCCATGATGATCAAGGCGATGATCAATAGCGCGAGCACGGTCGCGTTCCGGGCGGAAACGCGCTCCCCCAAGAGAACCATGCCGAGAACCGCAGTGGCGACGAGCACGAAGCCGGTATTGGCGGGAATCATCACTGCTAATCCGACAACCCCGTATCCCCATTGTGTGCCGATGTTACCGATCAACTCGGTCGCCAACCCGGCCGCGATCAGGATGATCAGCGGGCGGCCGGTGGGAAAGCGCGACCTCCCTTGCCAGATTTGCCAAGCTAGCCAGGGACCGACCGCAAGCACGGTAACCAGCTCTTTGTTGCAGATAGCCCAGGTCGAGAGCACACGCTCCTCACTGAGCTTCGTCATGCAGATATTGGCGGCACTGTAGCCCAATACGGAGACGAGGCAGCAAATAGCCCCAGCCGTGGCGGAAGTCCGGCGGAAGCGTCCCAAGCGGACGTCGGAGGGCAATGTGCTCATGCGGGCTCCGTCGCGTACTTGGCGTCGGCTGCGAGGCGGTCAATGCGTGTCTTCGGCCGGAATGTTCTCGTTGCCGGCGATGGTCGAGAGGGCCTGGTAGATTTTGAAGTCGATCTGTGTCGCATCGCCTTGCACAGCGCCAATGCCAGCGGTGAACTTCACATTGCCGCCACCGTAGGCAAAGTTAGCCCCGCCAGGATGCCGGCTGGCGAAGCCGCCAACCACTTGGCCCGAAAGCCCCAATCCGTTATGCGAATCAACTTTAATCGGAGAAGGGACTCCTATGACAGGATTGGTGTTCAGCGGGTTGGTCGTAGTACGAAGGCTGCAAAGATAGGCCACGCTCAGCGGCCATGCGTTGAACGTGTTATTCGACGGGTCGGCCGAGTCGCCGTCTATCGTTTCGCCAATGAAGTACGTATTGCTAAGGCCGTCCTTGATGTCGGCCGAAGACCGCGTCGCCAGGTAAACGAACGGCCCGTTGTTGTAGTACTTATCGCTCGCTTCGATAGCCGGCGTTGTTGGCTCTGCCCCGGAAGTGCCCAGCACCATCGCGTAACTGCTGGTCATCGCCGGAGGAGTAAAGGAAGAAGGAAGCGTCGTGCTCGTCGCCTGAGCGTGGTCGCTTGGGCAAATGAAGGCGCCGGGCCGGGCCGTGAGGCCGGTCCCGATCGGGGTCCCGGCACTGCTCAAGGAAGTTGCCCAGCCGCTGCTGGTCTTGTCGCTCACTGCCGGATAGACGGCGCCGTTGTTGATCTGCGTCGTAACGCTGTTGTAGAGGGTCATGTTGTCGAGTTGGGGCAGAATGAGCAGGAACCCGCTGCTGGCCGAAGTTTGCCGCCGGTCATACCTGTGCAAGGGGCTTGGGTGAAGGCATCGCAACCGAGGCGGCCCGGCGGAAACGATCTGTTGACCGACTCATAGTGGATCATCGCCGTAACAAGCTGCTTAAGGTTGTTGTTGCAGGCCGAGCGGCGGCCGGACTCGCGGGCCGCGTTCACCGCCGGCAGCAGCAGCCCGACGAGGATTCCGATGATGGCGATCACGACGAGCAGCTCGACGAGCGTGAAGCCGCCTTGGCGGGAGCGACGGTAATTGCAAATTGAAAATTGAAAATTGAAAATTGAAAATTGGGAGTCCGCGTCCTTGCCGTTTGCGGTTGGTTTGTCGGTCGTGTTCATTTTGCAATTTGCAATTTGCAATTTGCATTTTTCAATCGCTTTTGCCATGATCGATGCTCCCAGTGGACTGTCTTGCCCCGCCGCCTTCTATTGTATCGGAAATCGGCCCGGTATGGAACCTGGCTTGAAGCCTGCGCCCGGCAGCGTTACAACAAAGGGCATGACCGTGCCTGCCGAACTTACCACCGCCCGCCGCCGCATTGAAACGGCCTATGACCCGGAACTATTCCGGGCGGCAGGGCACCGGCTGGCGGAACTGCTTTCCGACCACCTCTGTGCGGTCCAATCCGCCGCCGGTGACGTGCTGCCGTGGCGTCCGCCGGATGAAAATGTGCGGCTGGCCGGCGATTTGCTCGGGCAAGCAGCGGGTTCCGAGGCGGGCCGTGAAAAGCTCGTCGATCAGTTTGGCCAACTGGTCCAGACCATGCTGGCACACGGCCATAATCTTCACCATCCCCGATATATCGGGCACCAGGTTGCCGCCCCGCTGCCATTGGCAGGCCTGATGGACGCCGTCGGCGCCGTCACGAATCAGGCGATGGCGATCTACGACATGGGCCCTTGGGCGACCGCCGCCGAATGGGCGATGATCGCCGAGTTGGGCCAACGGATTGGCTGGCGGCCGGGCACATTCGCCGGGTTGGCTACCCACGGCGGCTCGCTGGCGAATCTGACGGCGCTCTTAACCGCCCGCAATGTCGCCTTGGGCGACAGTTGGAGTTCAGGGGTCAGCGATCAGAGGTCAGAAGTCAGAGATCCGACCTCTGATCTCCGACCTCTGACCTCTGCTTCAACAGCCGTGCTTGTTGCCCATGCCGATGCTCATTACTCGGTCGCGCGGTCCGCGGGAATCCTCGGGCTTGGCACGCGACAGGTGGTCCGCGTCGGTCTCGACGAGCGGCGGCGAATGGACCCGGAGAATCTCGACGACACGCTGGCCGAGTTGCGGCGGCAAGGACGGCCGATCGTTGCCGTCAGTGCCTGTTCGTGCTCGACGCCGATCGGGGCCTTCGATCCGCTAGACGATGTGGCCGACGTCTGCCGCCGGCACGAGATTTGGCTGCACGTGGACGCGGCCCACGGCGGCGCAGCGTGCTTGAGCACTCGGCATCGCTCGCTGGTCGCGGGACTCGACCGGGCCGACAGCGTGGTCTGGGATGCCCATAAAATGCTCTTCGTGCCCGCGCTGTGCGCGCTGGTCTTCTACCGCGACGCGGCACACCGCTTTACCGCCTTTCAGCAGGACGCGCCGTACCTTTTCGATCCGGCCGCGCCCGGTATGGCCGACTACGATAGCGGCCTGCGGACGGTCGAATGTACAAAGCGGGCCGCCGTTTTCGGCCTGTGGGGAATGTGGGCCATGTTCGGGCCGCAGTTGTTCGCCGACCTGGTGGACGTCACCTTCGCCCTTGGAAAGTCGTTCTATGAAAAGCTGCTCGCGGCCGACGATTTCGTCCCGCTGCACGAGCCCGAGTGCAACATCGTCGTCTTCCGCTATGTGCCTGAGCGTTTGCGCGGGGCGGCGGCTGAGGTGCTGGGCCGCTTTCAGATGGATCTGCGGCGGCGCGTGATCGAGTCGGGTCGCTTCTACATCGTTTCCACGCAGATCGACGGCGTCGGCGCGCTTAGGGTGACGATCATCAACCCATTGACGACGGCCGATCACTTAGAAGAACTGCTTGAGACAATCCGGGAAGCGGGGACGGAGTGATGTCACCATGTTTCATGTAAACGGTTTTGCGGTTGCGGCGACGCTCCTCGCTTGCGGTCTCGCGCCGCCCGCCAGCGGAGAGGCCCCTGGCGATGCCATGATCCAGGCATACCTGGCGCGAGAGAGCCGAAGGATCGACGCGGCGTTTGACGCGGATGTTGGATCAGCGGACCAGTGGCAAAAACGGCGCACGGCATTCCAGCAAGAGTACTTGTACATGCTAGGCCTTTGGCCGCTGCCGGAGAAAACGCCCTTAGCGGCAACCATCACGCGCACCTATCGCGGCGACGGCTTCCTTGTGGACATGCTGCACTACCAGAGCCGCCCGCACCTTTATGTGACGGGCAATCTCTATCGCCCGGCAGCCGCCGGCAACGGCCGCCTGCCGGCCGTGTTGTACCTCTGCGGCCACTCCTCGCAAGGACGCGACGGCAACAAGACGGCCTACCAATCGCACGGCATCTGGCTGGCGCGGCACGGGTACATCTGTTTAATGCTCGACACCCTGCAACTAGGCGAAATTGCCGGCGTCCATCACGGCACGTACCGAGAAGGACGCTGGTGGTGGCAGTCGCGAGGGTACACGCCGGCGGGCGTGGAATGCCTCAACGGCATTCGCGGCATCGACTATCTCGTCAGCCGCTCCAACGTCGATCCACAGCGGATCGGCGTCACGGGCATCAGCGGCGGCGGCGCTGCAACCTTCTGGATAGCCGCCGCGGACCAGCGTGTCCGTGCCGCCGCTCCCGTCAGCGGCATGAGCGATCTTGAGGACTACGTCGCCAACCGCGCCATCGACGGCCACTGCGACTGCATGTTCCTCTATAACATTTACCAGTGGCCGTGGACGCGCATCGCCGCCCTCGCGGCACCCAGGCCGCTGCTATTCGTCAACAGCGATCAAGATCGGCTTTTTCCCATGGACGGCAACCAACGGATACTGAATCGCCTCAAAGAACTCTACCGCGGCTACGGAAAAGAAACCCTAATCGAAGCGTCGGTGAGCTCGGGCGGCCACGCTTATCGGAAGGACATTCGCGAAACAGTCTACCGCTTTCTGAACACGCATCTGAAGGACGATCCCCGCGCGGTAACCGACAGCGAAACCGACTTGGTCGCGGAGGAAGGAAGCCGCCGCCGCTTTCCGATCGAGCCGGCCAAACTCCGCGTGTTCCCCAGCGACGACGATATTCCCCGCGATCACCAGAACGCCACGATCGACCAATACTTCGTCCCGATGGCATCTGTTACGATTCCTGACGCAGGGAAGTTTGCGCCCTGGCAGGCAAAGCTCAAGGACGAATTGCGGCGGGCCACGTTCGCCTACTTCCCCTCGCCTGTGCCGGCGGCAAAGCTCGCCAGGCAAGTAACTTCGGGCGATGTCCGTTTGGAAACCGAACCAGGCATTGAAGTTCGCCTAGAGGCCTCCGCAGCGCCGGCGGGAGGCGCAAAGCCGCGGCGCCTGTTGCTGGTGATTCGTCGCAACGAGTCGCGCGAGGCGGTGATGCGAATGCTTGCTAAGGCGCGCCAGCCGGGAGACTCGGTGTATCTACTTGCTCCCCGCGGCGTCGATACGTCGCGCTGGACGCAAACAAACCCGCCCAATAGCGTCGAGCGATCGCTGGCCCTATTAGGCCGCACCGCCGACACGTGCCGGATTTGGGACGCGATTGCCGCCGCCCGGTACCTTCGCGGCCTTTATCCGGCGGACGTCCCGCTCTACATTGCCGGCGAGGGCGGTGGCGGACTGCTCGCCGCCTATGCCGCCCTTTGGGAGCCTGATATCGCCGGCGCGGTCCTCTGGCAGCCGCCGTCAAGCCACATGCAGCCAAATGCCCCGCCGCTTTTGAACGTGCTGCGGGTATGCGATGTGCCGGATGTGCTTGGCATGCTCGCGCCTCGGCCCTTACTTATTTACAGTCCCATAGCCCAAGCATGGGACAAGGTCCGAACGATTTATCGTAAAGCGGGCGCGGAAGCGCAATTGACTTGCCGTGCAATAGCCTCCCAAACGCCGACGGACCCGGCGATGCCGAGTCCGCAACCTATTATTCCGTAAATAGTTACAAAAAGAGGCCCCGATCAGAGTGCAATGGGCAACTCAATAAACCCTTATGGGACAAGCACTTACAGCTTTCGCGTTCCTGTTAATTGCCCTATTTTTCGCCCTTATTGCCCTACTGCCGCCCATCGTTTTTCACTGGGTTGGTCAACGTTCAATTCAGGCATTATACCCGTCACCCATCTGACTGCCATCTCACTCGATTCAGCGGCCCGCTTTTCCCTTCCGCCCCGCGAAATACCAACTGTCTATAGGGTAGTTCGTCGGGCATTTCGTCGTTGGGGAATCGTGGGAGCGGCTGGCCTCCGTTTACAATGTGGCGTCTTGCTCCCGTTCGGCATGATCGTCTTGGCCTTGTCGCCGTCGATTGCGGGCAAGGTGCGGGGAGTGGTTTGATAGGTAGAGGCATTGGTGAAACATGAAGACCCGTGAGAGCGGAATGCCCGACGAATCCGTGTGGCAAGGATTCTTCAAGCCCGAAATCGTTTTGAAGTCACTGGGCCTTACCTCTGCCTGCCGTAACGTAGCGGACTTTGGTTGCGGGTACGGCACCTTCACAATTCCTGCCGCTCGTATCGCTTCAGGAATCGTCTATGCCCTGGACATGGAGCCAGAGATGGTCGAATGCACAAAGGCCAAAGCGGATGAAGCGGGCCTGAAGAACGTCGAGGTACAACGGAGGGATTTCATTGCCGAAGGAACCGGATTGCGAGATGCTTCGGTCGAGTACGTTATGCTTTTCAACATTCTTCACGCCGAGGAACGAATGGGCCTACTGAAAGAGGCATGGCGAATCCTCAAGACTGGCGGCACACTGGCGATCATCCACTGGAACTACGATCCAGCCACTCCCCGTGGGCCGAGTATGGACATTCGGCCTCGCCCAGAAGAGTGCTTTGAATGGGCCGAGCAGATTGGTTTTCGTCTAGTGCCTCCCGGCCAAATTGCGTTGTCCCCGTACCATTATGGCTTCGCATTTCAAAGGTGAAGCGGCTATAGGTTGTCCCCGAACTGTATCACGGCAATAGAAAGACGAGACATGGCTCACTTTGGCATACAAAACCTGCTTGAAGCGGCTCTTTATGTTGACGACCTTGAAAAAGCCGAAGCATTCTATCAAGACATTCTTTGCCTAGAGATGATTGGCAAAGAATCCGGGCGGCACGTCTTCTTTCGAGCAGGCAATGGCGTGTTGCTGATCTTCAACCCAGACTCGACTTCCCAAGACGATACTCGGACGCCGCATGGAGCCAAAGGACCGGGCCATGCTGCACTGGGCATTAACTCCGACTCGCTTGATTCTTGGCGAACCCGTTTGCAAAAGCATGGCATCGAAATCGAGGACGAGGTAACGTGGCCCAAGGGCGGTCACTCGCTTTACTTTCGTGATCCGGCCCAGAACTGCGTTGAACTGGTCACGCCGGGCTGCTGGGGACTGCCTTCGGGTTGGTAGGAACCGAAAAGGTCTGAAAGAACATGGCGATTGATCCCATTTGCGGCATGAAGGTTGACGAAACGACGGGCCGAAGCGTCAGACTGAATGAGCAGACCTTCTACTTTTGCTGTGAGAACTGCCGTCAAAAGTTTCTAGCCAATCGGCAAGAAGGCGACTTAGTGCCCCAAGCTCACCCTCACAAGCCCGCACCAAAAAAGCAGCAGCGTTTGGGAGAATACTTTTGCCCAATGTGCGAGGGCGTCGAGAGCAACAAACCCGGAACATGTCCGAAGTGCGGCATGGCCCTGGAACCTGCTCGTCCTGCCGCCCCCAGGCAAACGGTTATCTACACTTGCCCAATGCACTCGGAAATCGAGCAGACCGGGCCGGGAACTTGCCCGAAGTGCGGCATGGAACTAGAGCCGAAAACGGTGGTGCCAGGGATGGATGAGGGCGATTCTGAACTCCGGAACATGACCCAAAGATTTTGGGTTGCCCTCGCCGCAACCATTCCGGTGCTTTTGCTGGCAATGTCGCCAATGCTCGGCGTTCCAGCGGACCAATGGCTGGGGGCCACGCTGTATCTCTGGCTGCAACTTCTTCTCAGTACGCCGGTGGTTCTGTGGGGTGGCTGGCCGTTTTTCGAGCGTGGCTGGAGATCCATCGTAACATGGAACCTCAATATGTTCACGCTGATCGCTATCGGCACTGGGGCGGCGTACTTCTACAGCGTCGTCGCGGTACTTCTCCCCGGCGTAATTCCCGATTCTTTTCGACATCACGGGGCCGTGCAGGTCTATTTCGAGGCATCGGCAGTGATTGTTACCTTGGTTCTGTTGGGGCAAATGCTGGAGCTACGAGCTAGACGCCGCACCGGAGCCGCCATTCGGGAGCTACTGTCGCTGGCCCCGCCCACGGCTCGGATCGTGCGTGGCGGTGAAGAACGGGAAGTGCCGCTAGAAGAAGTCCATCAAGGTGACATTCTGCGTGTGCGGCCCGGCGAGAAAATCCCGGTGGATGGCAAGCTCACCGATGGCAAGAGTGCGGTCGATGAGTCGATGCTTACCGGCGAACCGATGCCGATAGAAAAGCAGAAGGACGATCCCGTGATCGGCGGAACGGTCAATCAAACTGGCTCATTCTTGATGGTGGCAGAGAAGGTCGGGCAGGATACCGTGCTTGCTCAAATCGTGTACATGGTTGCCGATGCCCAGCGGAGTCGTGCCCCGATTCAGAAAGTCGCTGACATCGTGGCGGGGTATTTCGTGCCTGCCGTCGTGGTGATAGCGATCCTCACGTTCTTGGTATGGGCGATTGCTGCACCGGAACAGCCAGCTTTGGCATGGGCCTTCGTCAATGCGGTGGCCGTGCTGATTATCGCTTGTCCGTGTGCATTGGGCCTCGCCACGCCGATGTCGATCATGGTCGGCATTGGTCGGGGAGCGAAGGACGGTGTTCTTATCAAGAACGCCGAAGTGTTGGAAACTCTGGAAAAAGTCGATACAGTCGTGGTCGATAAGACCGGCACCCTGACGGAAGGTCGACCGAAGCTGACAGAATGTTCTCCAGTTCAGCCCTTCTCGGAGGAAGACCTACTTGTTCTTACCGCCAGTGTTGAGCAGAACAGCGAACATCCTCTGGCACACGCCATCGTTATTGGAGCCAAGAACCGGGGCCTCACTCTCTCGACCGTGGAGGAGTTTGATTCGGTGACAGGAGGCGGTGTTCACGGCAGAGTCGGAGGAAAAACTGTCCTGATCGGGAATCGGTTGCTACTCGCAGACAAGAGCATACAGAATCTCGCTCTATTGGATGACCGAGCCAATGCTCTGCAACAGCAAGGTCGCACCGTGATATACGTCGCCGTGAATCAACATTTCGCCGGTTTAGTCGCCGTTTCCGATCCGATTAAGTCCTCGACGCTAGAAGCCGTGCGATCTTTGCATGACCTAGGGATGCGGATCATCATGCTCACCGGAGACAACGAGAGGACAGCCAAGATGGTGGCAGATGAAGTGGGGATTGATGAGTTTAGGGCAAACGTGCGGCCAGAAGACAAGCAAGTATGGATCAAGAAATTGCGAACTGAAGAGCATAAAGTAGCGATGGCGGGCGACGGAATCAACGATGCCCCCGCCCTGGCTGAAGCCGATGTCGGAATTGCAATGGGGACGGGAACCGACGTGGCGATTGAATCGGCGGGCGTCACGTTGGTCAAAGGCGATTTGCGTGGCATCGTGAAAGCCGTCAAGCTCAGTCGCCACACGATGAGGAATATCCGTCAGAATCTCTTCTTCGCCCTGATCTATAATGCTCTCGGAATACCGATTGCGGCGGGCGTCCTGTACCCGCTTTCGGTGCATCTGCTGCTCAACCCGATGATTGCCGCTGCCGCCATGAGTTTCAGTTCTGTGTCGGTGGTGGTCAATGCCCTGCGTCTGAGGACCATGCGGCTGATGTGAGCAGTGCGAAGCGGGCAATAGTTAAACAGTAGATGCAAATGAGCCAAGACAATCCGAGTGCCGAACAGCCCTTACCCCCCAACGTCAAGGTGCTGGGATGGGTGAGTTTCCTGAACGACGTTGCCAGCGAAATGATCGTCCCACTGCTGCCGAAGTTCCTGATGACGATTCTTGGCGGGAGTGTGTTCTTCCTGGGGATCATCGAAGGGACGGCGGATTCTGTTTCCAGCATCGTCAAGCTGTGGTCGGGCGGCTGGTCTGACCGTATCGGCTCCCGCAAAGGACTCGTTCTGTTTGGCTACGCTCTGGCTGCCGTCACCCGACCCCTGATCGGGATTATTACCGCACCGTGGCAGTTACTACCGATCCGGCTCGCTGACCGCATTGGCAAGGGGACAAGGAACTCGCCCCGCGATGCCCTAATTGCGGATTCCGTCGTCCCTGAGATTAGAGGGCGGGCATTCGGGTTTAACCGGGCGATGGATCACTTGGGGGCTGCTGTGGGACCAATTCTGGCAGCCGTCTTCCTCTTTTTTTTCCCCAATCAGTACAGCACCTTGTTCCTCCTGACCGTCATTCCTGGCTTGTCCGTTGTCCTGCTCTTGGCTCTTGGGCTTCGGGAAACGACGAGGCAGACGGCCATCGTACCGACGACGGCCTGGACGCTGACGCCATTCGGCACGGGATTTCGTCGGTACTTGATGGCCCTGGTGGTCTTCACATTGGGCAATTCCAGCGATGCCTTTCTCCTAGTGCGTGCCAGTGATCTCGGGGTGCCAACAGCGATGCTGCCGATCCTCTGGTTCGCATTCCATGTTCTCAAAAGCGGCGGGAATATGATCGCCGGTCGCGTTGTGGATCGTGTGGGATCAAGGCCCATGATCCTCGGCGGATGGCTTCTCTACGCTGGAATATATCTCGGTTTTGCCCTGGCATCGACTCAATGGCACATCTGGTTGCTGTTCAGCGGTTACGCCATGTTCTACGCTATCACCGAACCAGCAGAAAAGACTCTCGTTGCGAATCTGGTTGGTGCCAACAATAGGGGACTGGCTTACGGTTGGTTCAATGCAGCAGTCGGCATTGGCACTTTGCCTGCCAGTCTTCTCTTCGGCTGGCTGTACCAAACCTTCGGAGCGTTGGTAGCATTCGGTGCCGGTGCCGCTTTCGCATTCCTAGCTGGGGTGATGTTGTTGAGCGTAAGAATGGAAAGCACTGTTATCGAATAAGTTTGGGAAGCCAGCCGGAGAACCACAGTTCATCTGAGATTCCCATGAACTACAAGTCGAAGATTCTTCTTCTCTGCACGGGCAATTCTCTATGGCCCGGCCAATTCAGCGGTTCTATATTCCCAAATTCCCGCCTCCTGCTTCCCCCGATGCGGCAAGGCAACATAAAGGCGGCTGGTTGCCGGGACAAAAAGTGATGTTCGGGCACCTGGAGCCGTAGGAATCGTGGTCAGTAGGCGGTAGTGATCGGCGTCGTCCTGCTGGAACACACGAATGTCGCTAGCTTAAGAAATTCGACCACAACGGGTCGTAGCGGCCTTGGTGTGCCATCGCAAGCTGTTGTAGGCTCGGCGAGAGTTTCACGCTTAAGCTAGTGCCATTCCTGGAACACACTCACCGAACCCCCGCCGCCCGAAACGTAAACACGACGACGGCGACCATCGTAAGACAGGTCATCCGTGTCGCCCGTGCAAGGAAGCGAAGCGACGGTCTTGCCCGTCTTGGTATCCAGCACGACCAGCCGAGCCGGTCTTCGACAGCCAACGAGGATGCGATGATTCGTTTCGTCAAGGGCCAGAGGGAAATTGGCTTGGAACTCCTCCATCGGCCAACGAGCGACGACCGTTTTCTTCGTGCGATCAATCACAGCGATTTGCCGAGCATCGGGTACATTGACGAAGATGCGACTCCCCTGGCCTTCCAATTGAAATGCCTCCGGGTGGCCGGGAAGTTGAATGTCTGCCAATCGAGTCAATCTCGTCAGGTCAATTCCTGCCAAGGCCCCTTTTCCGTAGCCAACGAATATGCGATCCGAATGGCTATCGTAGCGAACATTGTCGGCGTCATCCTTGCAGTTGATGAGGGTGGTCTGCTGGTAGGTGCGGCTGTCGAAGAAGCGGCAGGAGCCATCTTCACCGTTGGCAACCACGATTCGCCCAGCAGAGGCAAGGTAAGCCACGCCCTGGGGTTCGTGGAGGCCCGTGATCGAATGGAGACGTTTGCCCTCTTTGACATCCAGAACTTCCAGCGTGTTGTTTCCTAAAGCGGCCACAAAAAGCCGGTGTCCGTCGATGTCGGCTGCCATGTGGTCGATCCGTCCCTCGACGCCGGGCATGGGAATCGTCCGCACCAATTCGAGCGGCGACTTTTCAGCAGCAGCGGCTTGGACGGCAATCACGATGGCGACGGTCCCGAATGTCGATAAAGCCGAGAATCGGATGGCTCTGGCGACAGCATAGCTTCTTCGGTTTGGGTTCATGGCTCACCTAGACCTTCGGGGTGAATTGCCCAAGCTCATAGATACCGAGCTTCTTTTCGAGTTCTGCGACCTGGGCAACAAAGTCCTCAAAACCATGCTCCCCGAACAACTTGTGTTCGTTCTCCTCGAAGCGGTCGCCCATCTCGTCAAATTCTTTCGCCGTCATCACGCTTCGGAGTGCCGGGAATAGCACCGTGTCTTCCCTGGCTTCATGTGGCCGGTACATGCGAATGAACTTTACGATGGTCGCGGAAAGTTCCTTGCTTCCCTGAGCATCCTGAATTGCCGCTGGCGTTGCCAAGTGTGTGATATGATCGGTCAAGCGACGGCCAGCTTGATGTTGCTCTCGTAGCACCTTCACAAGATCAACGAGCTTGCCCCCCTTCTCAAACCTTGGGAAGAGGAATTCCTCTTCCTGCTTTTCGTGATAGTCCTCAACGAATGTGCGAATGATCTTGGCCGCATTGACAAGCACGGTGGCCTCAAGTTTCTCCTGATCGTGAATCCGACGAAGGCAGTCTTCATAGACGAGTAATACCCGATTCAAGATGCCATGTTCTCGCATCAAATCTTCGGGCGGCGTAACATCGATTGCCGGTTGCGGTTCATTCTTGGCAGGGGCTGTAGCTTCGGCTGCTTCGATGCTTCCTGCAAACGCCGCCGTCATAACTGCGGTTCCAGTCGCAGTCCCAGTCAAAAGAAATTGCCGCCGTGAATAATCGGATTTAGTCGCCATGCTGTTGCTCCTTTCAGTTCCGGCCCGGTGATATTTGAGTCCGATTCATCGTAGCGATCCAACGTCGAAAGTCAAAAGTGGTCAATGCGGCAGGCACGACCGTATGCTCCATTTAGGTTATCCGCCTAGCCGCTCATCCTGCCTAGATTTGTATCAGGCAAGTTCCGCTCAACGAGGCATAAGATGATCGACATACTTGAGACAGAATCTCCGAAGGTGGTTGGTTTGCGGTTGAGCGGCACATTGCATGACGAAGACCACAAGCGGTTCTTGCCGCCACTGGAGAGCATTTTGACCGCTGAGGGAAAGGTTCGGCTGTTTATTCAGCTTGAGGACATTCACGGCTGGGATTTCCACGCGGCCTGGGATGATCTGAAGTTCAGTCTGAAGCACTATTCGGACTTTGAGCGGATTGCGATGGTCGGAGACCGCAAATGGGAGGAGTGGATGACGACATTTTGCAAGCCCTTCACCAGTGCAAAGGTAATGTACTTCGACAAATCGCATGTCGATGCCGCGTTGACATGGGTACAGGAAAATGAAGAAGAAGAGGATCAGCCACCAGATGCCCACGACGACTACGACAAATTGGAAGGTTACCCTTGGTTTGTCCCTTGAATGCTACCTGGAAGAAATGCCATGATTGCAACGCACAACGACTTGAAGGAGCTTATCGAGTTCTCCATCGGTAATAACGTCGAGTTAGCCATTGCACGATTTCCGATCTTCTCACCAGAGCAGGTTCGACGGTTGTACGACATCAGCAACTCGCAGCGGCGACATCTTCTTCAAGAATGGGGCGTTGAAGACCCGGCAATGGCTCACTTCCTCCACCACTTTCACGATCACCACAATCCTGCCCAGGCCGAGAAGATCAGGCAGCAGGCGAGCGATCCAACGAATTAGTGATCGTCTGGAATACCAAAGTGCGGCTGGGCCTATCGTAAGATGATATGATGGGGCGATGACTCTCAACCACCATCGATCCGCCAATAAGTGCCGATATTCCGCTCTCCCAGAGGGCAGAAAAGAGATTTGATGGTCAAAACTCCAACGAGACCGTTTCCCACTGCGAAGAGAAAAATACCGTCGAGGCCGTTTCCCAAAACCAAACGCAAGTTGGCGTCGAGGCCATTTCCCAAAACCGAGAGGAAGTTGGTGTCGAGGCCGTTTCCCAAGACCGAGAGCAAGTTGGCATCGAGACCGTTTGCAACCGGGGCGACGAAGATTCCCTCACGAATGCTTCCCAAGGTGAAAAAGATCGGCCCGGTAAAGCGGTAGTTCAACACGCTCAAGCGGCAAAAGTCCAAGCCCTTTTCGACCATGCGTGGCTCGTCTGGCGACAAGAAGGCTTATGCCGCACGGAAATCGGGAGATCGGGCCAGAGTGAATAGAATGACCTCATCGCCGGTTGTGACGCAAATATCATGGTGCATGGTCACGACCTTGACGCCAGTGACTTTATCGACCATCGCCTCCATGACTGGACGAGTTGTTTCGATCATGTTGGACCGCACTCGCTTGAGCAAATCCTGCCCGTTTTCAACCGGAAGCGATTTGACCAAGTTCTGTTCGGCTGGTGCTAACACGCCTTGAAGTCGAATCACTAGCAGGTCGTCAAGCAGGTGGACTTGGATGCCCTTGGGGCCTCGACCCATGAAATCCTGCTGGAAACGACTGATTTCCTCGCTCATAGCAGCTTCGATCTCTTCCTTGCTTCTCATGGGAATCCTTCCTCCTTGATGCGAATATGGGCCTGTGCGTCAATTGAAAATAAAAAAAAAGCCGACGTGGTGCAACACCCGAAGGCGTTCTACCACGTCGGCTTACTCGTCAACGAGCCACCCGGCAGAGCCGAGTTGCCATTCGTCTAGTCCTCCAACGATTACTGATTGTAAGACACGGAATGGGAAAAACAATGGTGAAACTCCTTCTCTTGTTCGGGCATCAGTCGGCAAAGAAGCAAAAGACATCCACGGCGACGATCTTCTTCCCGATGGCCGTAATCAAAGACAAATCGGAGTCCCTTCAAGAACTCCGGCCCGTAGTCTCCCAAATTGGCCGGGTATGGGACCGATTCTCCAAGGAAATTGACCCTAATTCCTTTAATGTTCTTTATGCGACTGCGGCCCCCCGATAAAGATTCACAGTTTGGCAGGAGTCTGGTCTTCTATTTTCGATTCCGACTCTTGACCCTATGGCGATCAACCGATATATTCACTTAGGCGAATATGAAGACCAAAACCGCTCCCCCTCAGACTAAGACGATTTTCCGGGCACTTTCCGACCGTACCCGGTTACGGATTCTCAATTTGCTCCAAGGCGGGGAATTGTGCGTTTGCCACATCGTTTCTGTGCTGGATGTTCCTCAACCCACCGCCTCTCGGCACCTGTCCTACTTGCGTAAGACCGGGCTGGTCATTGCCAGGAGAGAAGGATTGTGGATGCACTACCGCTTATCATCGGCACGAACCAAGTCGCACGAAATGCTGCTGGAGTGCCTCGCACAGTGCTTCCGTGAAGAACGTGTTTTTGCCAACGACAATGAACGAATTCGGGCAGGAGTTGGCTCCTGCCGCAGCTAATTTTTTTTGAAATATACATCCGTTTAAGCGAATATACTACCACAACGCCAGAGGGATAAAGAAATGTCTGATTCCGTAACTCAAGTGGTTCAGTCGAAGTACGCTTCGGTCGCCAAGAGCGGCCTTTCAACCAAGCATTCGGGAGTGCAGGCCGTGGCAGAGGCGTTTGGCTATACGCCAGATCAATTGGCTTCAATCCCGGCTGAGGCCAATATGGGCCTCTCTTGCGGCAACCCAACCGCATTCGCCAGCCTCAAGCCAGGAGAAACTGTCGTGGACCTTGGCTGCGGTGGCGGGTTAGACGTTTTCCTTGCGGCGAAACGAGTCGGGCCGAATGGTAAGGCTATTGGCATCGACATGACCCCGGAGATGCTGGAACTTGCCCGCCGCAATGCCACCAAAGCTGATGGCGGCAGACCGCTTGCCAACGTCGAATTTCATCAGTCAACTATCGACCGCCTTCCCTTGCCCGATTCCTCCGTGGATTGCGTGATTAGCAACTGCGTCATAAATCTCGCTCCCGACAAGCACGCTGTATTCCGTGAGATCGCTAGGGTATTGAAGCCGGGCGGAAGGCTTGCCGTCAGTGATATCGCCTTAATAAAGGAATTGCCTCCCGAACTTGGCAATGACCTCATGGCCTACGTTGGCTGCATCGCTGGGGCAATTGCTATCGAGGACTACCGTAGCGGGTTAACCAATGCCGGTTTTTCCCATGTGGAGGTCATCGACACTGGCAGCGACTTGAACGCTTATGCGAAAGTCGAAAATCAATCGGGTTGTTGTTCTCCAGCGATGGGGTCGGCGTTGCCAATGGTGTCGGCAAGTTCCTGTTGTTCGCCCACTCCATCCAGTGATGCTGATCTTCACCGCCGTTTGGCCGACCTGCTTCGCCGCTACAACGTCAACGACTATGCGGCCAGTGTTCGTGTCTATGCCGTGAAGCCAGCTTGACCAGAGGAGTTCAACGGAGATTTCCATGAATCACAAGACGAAGATTCTTTTTCTCTGCACGGGCAATTCCTGCCGCAGCCAAATGGCCGAGGGTTGGGCACGCAAGCTCAAGAGCGAAACCATCGAAGCATATTCAGCCGGAATCGAAACGCACGGACTGAACCCCAACGCAGTTCGTGTCATGGCTGATGCTGGTGTCGATATTAGCAGCCAGCGATCCAAGAACGTCGCTGAACTTCAGGACATCAACTTCGATTATGTCGTGACCGTTTGCGGCCATGCGAACGAAAATTGCCCCTTCTTCCTCAGCAACGCGAAGGTAGTTCACGTTGGCTTTGACGATCCGCCGAAACTGGCCGCAAACGCCACAACGGAAGAGGAACGACTTGCCCCTTACCGCCGTGTTAGGGATGAAATTCGGGAATTCGTCCAGGGGCTTCCCCAATCGTTGCAGAAGCCGGGCCAGGGAGCATCAACATGAGCAAATGCGACGCCAAGCGGCTTTCGTTTCTCCACCGTTTTCTGACTTTGTGGATATTTCTGGGGATGGCCGTGGGGGTGGGGCTGGGCTACTTCGTCCCCGGAGTCGAATCGTTTATCCACCGTTTCCAGGCGGGGACGACAAACATTCCTATTGCCATCGGCCTGATCCTCATGATGTATCCGCCGCTGGCAAAGGTGAAGTACGAGGAACTCGGAGATGTCTTTCGCAATTGGAAGGTTCTGGGTCTCTCCCTGGTTCAGAACTGGATCATCGGCCCTATTTTGATGTTCGCCCTAGCCGTGATCTTCTTGCACAATTACCCCGACTACATGATCGGCTTGATCTTGATCGGGTTGGCCCGCTGCATCGCAATGGTCATCGTTTGGAACGAGTTAGCCAAGGGCGACACGGAATATGCCGCTGGACTGGTCGCTTTCAACAGCATCTTTCAAGTGCTCTTCTATAGCATCTACGCCTACTTCTTCATCACGCTGCTGCTGCCGGTATTCGGGCAAAAGGGAACTCTGGTTCAGGTCAGTATGGGGCAGATCGCCAAGAGCGTTTTTATCTACCTGGGTATTCCGTTCCTGGCGGGGATGCTCACCCGCCTCGTATTGGTAAAGGCCAAAGGACGAGAGTGGTACGAGCGGGCATTCATTCCGAAGATAAGCCCTATCACGTTGATCGCCTTGCTGTTTACGATTGTCGTCATGTTCAGCCTCAAAGGGAATTTGATCGTGCAAATCCCGATGGATGTCGTGCGGATTGCGATTCCGCTCTTAATCTACTTCGTGGTGATGTTCCTGGTAAGTTTCTACATGGGCCACAAGATCGGAGCCGACTACTCCAAGACGGCAACCCTTTCGTTCACGGCAGCAAGCAACAATTTCGAGTTGGCTATTGCAGTTGCCGTTGCGGTTTTTGGGATTAACTCCGGGGCGGCATTTGCAGCCGTGATTGGCCCACTTGTCGAAGTTCCCGCACTGATCGGACTGGTCAATGTTTCGCTCTATTTCCAGAAGCGATATTTCGCCACGGTGGCCGCGTCCTAGCAATCGACCGCTATCGCCGCCAGAACCAGACCGCCAAGTTCAGCAGCACGGTCAATAAAATGCTCATGACGATGCAGGTAACGACGGGGAAGGAAAGAAACCAGCCCGCACCCCGCATCTGAATATCGCCAGGAAGACGGCCCAGCGGCAAACCCAGGCTTTCGATTAGCCAGACCAAGGCTCCCACCAGGATCAGCACGACGCCGAGAATTAAAATCCATTTGCCGATCATCGTGCCGCCTATTTCATGGAGTGCCCGCCCGCTTTCGCAACTGCCTCGACCATAACGTGAGCCAGACGACGACCAATGCCATCAACCACACGACGAACTTGAGGATCGCTATGGCCCAGAACCAGACATTCTGAATGAAGGGCCAATCAATCCCTGGCCCCAATATCGACAAGAACCATGCAGGCCGGGCCGACATGACGGCGAGGTAGATGAGCCATTGCAGCGTAATGAACACGACGGCAATAAGCAGCGTCCACCATCCGGCAATCGCTGCGGCCCTGACTTGTTTCTCGAAAATGTCGTTCATGACGTTCTCCTGCTACTTTAATTTTATGCGGCCTTATTGCTATCGCCCATTGCCGCTCACGACTTCCCAAATACGACGGCCCGGCAGCCAAAAACATGAGGCTCTTCAGTCACTTTGAATCCCACTTCCTCAGCGGTTCCCACGGTCTGCTGGAATGCCTTGCCGGGGACATGAATCTTCGGCTCGGCCACCAGCAACTTACCACCCGGCTTGAGGAAAGCCTGGATTTCGCTCAGAAGCCTACGCTGATCCGGTACTTCGTGGACCATCATCATTGCCAAAACGAAATCGACCGACACTTCGATGCCCAGGCGATTTGCCTCGCAGCGGTGAGTCCGAATTCGATTTGCAACCCCCTGCATTTCGGCCCGCTTACGCAGAACGTCCAACATTTTCTGTTGAAGATCGACTGCGATCACCAGTCCGTGGTCCCCGACCATCCTTGCCATTGCAATCGAGAATAGCCCCATTCCGCAGCCGACATCCATAGTGGTCATGCCCGACTGAACGTAAGGCCCGACGATCTTCTCCGGGTTGTGGAGTATCCGCCGAATCGGGTTGTCAATGAAATATCCGCCCCACCAAGGGCAAACGTGATGAGCCATCTCGTCTCCTTCTCGACATGCCTACAATAATTGTAGTGGGAGGCAGAAGAACAAGGGAGCATGTCATGCCTAAGTCCCCGACCCTCAATCGTTTTCCGCTCTTCGGACTTTTTGCCCATCAAGCCGCACGGCATCTGGGCTATAAAGAGGATGAGGCACGACTTCTCGGCTACTCCACGGCCTTGCTTTACGCCATCTTCAAAGCCAAGGCCCAGTCGAAGAAGACCGAAAAGGAACCGACCAAGACGAAAGAACTTCCCAAAGAGATCGAAGGCAAAGCAAAGACGCTTCAATTTGGCGGGCAGCAATTCCAAGTCATCTATGGCAACGGAAAGCAACTGAAGCAAATCATCGTCGGCCACGAAGTTCATAGTGGCGATGAATACGACAGCCAAATCAAATCCAGGTTTCCTGAAGGCTGGTACGAGCGTCTTGCCAAGGCGTTTGATAAGTATCTCGCTGCCCAAGATACCGAAGCGTTGAACAAGGGGCTTTTCGATCTTTACAAGCCCTGGCGGGACGAGAACAAGGTCGGCTTCAATCGGGTGGACTTGGACAAACTAATCGCTTGGCTGCACGAACATGATCGACAAGTAGCGAAGCGATGAGAGGAACGCCGATCCACCGCTACCTCGGCCTCGTCGCCTTCTTGGTCGTGTGTTTTGCCGCTGCGGGAATTGGCGGTGCGGTCACGACACCGAAGATCAGCACTTGGTATGCGACCCTGGCAAAACCAAGTTGGAATCCGCCGAATTGGATATTCGGGCCGGTTTGGACGACGCTCTACATCTGCATGGCCGTCGCGGCGTGGCTAGTCTGGCGGCAAGAAGGTTTCACTGGTGCAAAGTTTCCGCTGATTTTGTTTGCCGTTCAACTCGTCCTGAATGTCCTTTGGTCCTGCATCTTTTTCGGACTTGAGAAACCCGGTTTTGCCTTCGTGGAAGTGCTTGTCCTCTGGACGGCAATTGCGGCGACGACGATCTTGTTCTGGCAGCGGTCAATGGTTGCGGGAACTTTATTTGTGCCGTATCTGGCCTGGGTCAGCTTCGCCAGCATCTTGAATTTCATGATCTGGAAACTGAACGGGTAGCAGGTTTCTTTTCGGACTTTTTTCAGAATTGAACAGTCAATGTCTTAAATCGCTACAGTCGAGGACAACCAAGACCGGAAGAGTTTGAGCGGTTAACCCCTGATCTACAAACGACTTACGCTCCAGTCAATCCAGTTGCGAAAAACCGGCACGATTGTTGCGTTCAAGCGGGCGAGCATGGCAGCGAATCTCCTCTCCCAAGGATTAAGGGGCGGATCAAGATGCGTAGTTCGGTCGCACGGCTTTCGATTCTAGCGACGGCCGTACTCGCGGTGGGTTCAATTCTTCGCCCTGTCTGGGGTGTCCGAAGTGCTTTGGGCAGTACAATCCAGGTCCAATACAAGACCTTGGACTACCCAGGTCAGTCGGATACAGAACTCAATGGAATCGACGGTACAAACATCGTCGGAGACTACGATTCACCTACAGGCGGATTCCTATTTAATGGATCGACGTTTACGCAAATCGTCGATCCGCTGGGAAAAGGCGGCACGTTTCCCTATGCCATTTCCGGCGAAATCGTTGTCGGGTCGTATGAACTGACGGTTTCCACTAGTTCGGTGTTTGTTCACGGCTTCGTTTACAATGGCTCAACCTACACGACAATTGACGACCCGCTGATGGGGAAAGGAGGTTTTCTTGGTGGCACAAATCTCTTCGGCATTTCGGGCAATAGAATCGTCGGAGACTTTACAGACTCCATAGGCGAGACTCATGGCTTCCTTCATGATGGTTCGACGTTCACGACTATTGATGAACCGAATGCTGGTTTTCTTCCTAACTATCAGCAGTGGGGCACATTCGCCACAGGTATTTCCGGCAGCAACATTGTCGGAGGCTATTGGGATACAAATGGCTTAGACCACGGCTATCTCTACAATACCTCCGCAGGAACGTTTGTCACGCTGGATGATCCTTTGGCGTTGGGTTCCTGGGGCACTATTGCCGAGGGCATCGATGGCAACGACATCATTGGCGTTTATTACACTGCCACGAAGCCATACGCCCACGGTTTCCTTTACGACGGAGCGACTTGGGCAACAATTGATGCTCCCAATGTCGCATCTGAAACGCTGCTTACTGGAATCTCTGGCAATACCATTGTTGGATGGTACAACGATTCGTCGGGCGACATCCACGGGTTAATCGCCACCATCGTTCCTGAGCCATCGACGTTAGTCCTTCTCGGCTCTTGTGCTATTTTCCTCGCCGGTTATGTTGTGTTGCATTGTCTCGGTTCTGGCATCAGGACCGCGATGGAGCGGGAGGACAGAGAATGAAAACTCTCCTTGCAGCGTTGTCTTTCTTGGTGCTCGTCGTCGGAAGTGCTTGGGGCAGCACGATCACGATTCAGTACACGACCATCGACTATCCAGGCGGGGCAAACACCATGCTCAGGGGAATTGACGGCAGCAATATCATTGGGATTGGTGATCCCGGTTCTGGCGGATTCGTTTTCAATGGGTCGAAGTACACGCAACTCGTCCCTCCACGGGGAATCGTACAGAGTGATCCGAGCGGCATTTCAGGCAACACCATCGTCGGGTGTTATTTGCTTTCATCAACAAACGCTTTTTTCCACGGCTTCATTTACAACGGATCGTCCTTCATGACACTTGATGACCCGTTGACGGGAGCCGGTCAATTCGTTGGCGGCACATCCGCTTTAGGGATTTCAGGCAGCAACGTAGTAGGCATATATTGGGACTCGAATGACGAGAAACACGGCTTCCTCTACAACGGAGCGACGTTTAGGACAATTGATAATCCGAATGCTATAGGGGTCCCCGGCAACTCGTCTTCCGGCACAGAACTTGACGGTATTTCTGGCGACATCATCGTGGGAAACTACGAGGATGCACATGCTGTATTTCACGCCTTCGCCTACAGCATCTCCAGCGGAGTGTTTACGCCACTTGAAGACCCGTCAGCACCAATTCTCGACGGAGCGGCTTCGGGCACATTTGCAGCGGCCATTGATGGCAACAATATCGTTGGTGGCTATTACACGGCCAATACACTACACGGCTTTCTTTACGATGGCTCGACTTGGACAACGCTTGATGAACCCAATGCATCGTCCGAAACTGTGATAACTGGAATCTCTGGAAACACTGTTGTCGGATGGTACAACGCTTCGGCGGGCGGCACCCACGGCTTCACCGCCATGATTGTTCCTGAACCCTCTACGTTTCTGCTTCTCGGCTCTTTTGCGATCTGCCTCGCCGCTTATCGTTGGTGGCGAAAGCGACGCACGCTGACTGGTCTCGTTTTACAGTCGTGGATCAACCGGCTCGCTCTCCAAAGCCAAAACGCCAAAGACGCACTCATGGACACGCCGCAGCGGCTCACAATTTGCGAATCGTTCCAGGCCCTCAGCCCCGAGGGCGAATTCCCGCAGGGCCAACGACCGTTTGGTGGCGAGGCCACGCTTCCGCAAGCGCGACAGATTCTCCGGGAACGTGTACTCAGGACCGTAGATGATCCGCAGATACTCACGCCCACGGCACTTCACGGCGGGCTGAATCAGGCCCTTGGAACCGCTGGCAATGAACTGGAACGGCTTGACCACCATCCCCTCGCCGCCCCGCCCGGTCAATTCCAACCACCAGCGAACGCCCATCGCCTCGGTTTCAGAATCGCCAAGGTCGATCACCTTGAACGGCGTTGTGACCAGTAGTGCCGGATCATGGCGGCAGATCGCAGCCAAAGTTTCCATGTGCCAGACGTGATCCTGATCGGCATGAACCTTGCCCTCCGTTGCCAATATGTGGAAGGGGGCGAGCTTGAGGTCGTCAATCGACTTTACCGGCCAACAGTATTCCCTATAGGCAGCGACGAACCGATCAATCGCCTTGCCCCGGTTCTGAAAACGACCGAGAATCTCATCCACATCGGATGAATAGGTCGATTGCCCGGACGACGTTTCACTGCCGAGTCGGTCAGCAGCCCGTTGGAGTGCGGCCACGGCCTTTGGCAACGCTGCCCGGCCTGCGGCTCCCACAGCCGCATACTGCGAGCGGAGCAATTCTTGTGCTTTGGCCGACCAGGGCATCAACTCGCAGTCCAGGCACGCCCAACCCGTGTTGAACTGCGACCAAAAGCCACTTGCGTCTATCGCCGCTCGAATCCGGGCTAGGAACTGCATTTCAATGGCCGAGTCGGGAAAAAAACGACGACCCGTGCGGGTGTAGACGATCCCGGCCTCACCGACGATACCGAATCGCTCCAAAGCGGCTTGTTCGTCCCGGCACACAACCACCACGGCACGGGAACCCATGTGCTTCTCTTCACACACGACCTGGGCTACGCCGTTGGAGCGAAAGTACGAGAACGCCTCGGTCGGATATTCAAGAAAACCATCCTGGTCGCTGGTTTCGCACGGCGACATGGTTGGGGGCAAGTAAATGAGCCATTTTGGGTTGGCCGCAAATCGGCTCATGGCTTCCAGTGCGGCAACGGCATTCTCTTCCCGGATCGTCACATTGGACCGCAGCCGAGTGGAGATGATCCGCTTGCCCAGAACATCCTCGGCGTCCAACAGATCGTCGTGGACGTGCTGGCTTGTCAATGCGATTTCCGGCACCGGCTCGGACAGGAAGGGACGTGCGGGTTCGCAGTAGGTGCGGGCGGCAGGGACCGAAACGAATTCCCGCTCGGGCCAGCGAAGGGCCGTTAGTTTGCCGCCAAAAACGCAGCCGGTGTCGATGTTCGTAGTGCGATTGAGCCATTCAGGCTCCGGCACCGGCGTGTGACCGTACAATACCGCTGCCCGGCCTCGGTATTCCGCCGCCCAATTGTATCGCACCGGCAACCCAAACTCGTCGGTCTCGCCGGTCGTCTCGCCGTAAAGGGCAAACTCCCGTACCTTGCCCGATCCCCGACCCTGCATTTCCGCCTTCATCCCGGCATGGGCTACGACCAGTTTGCCGCCGTCGAGGACATAGTGGCTAATCAGCCCATCCAGAACTCAGCGGCTTCACGGCTTAACGAATCCCGGATGTCTTCCGGCAGAGCATTCAGTTCCGCGACGGATTCAGCCATTCCGTGCCGTTCTTGAACATCCTTGCCCCGGAGCTTCCGCAGAAATTTGATATCGTGGTTGCCGGGAACGCAGAGGGCCGAACCGCTGGCAACCATGTTTCGAACAAGCCGTAAGGTGTCGAGAATTCGAGGGCCACGGTCCACAAGGTCGCCCAGGAACACCGCTTTCCGGCCTTCGGGATGTTGGAAGGATCGGTTGCCCCACACCGGGTTGTCGGTCTGCTGGACCGGCAAATAGCCCAACTGCTGAAGCAGGGCTTCCAGTTCGTCGCAGCAGCCGTGCAAATCTCCAATGATGTCAAATGGGCCGTGTTCTTCCCGCTTATCGTTCCAAAGCGGTGTCCGCTCGATGATTGCGGCATCAACTTCCTCTGGGGTCTCGAAGATGAAGACGTGCGAGAAGCCCTCACGCTTTAGCCCACGGATGGATCGCCGTAATTGCGACCGCTGCTGCCGAATCACATGCGGGCCAAAGTCTCGATCCTCACGGCCCCGATTCCGCTGCTCGCAGACCCTTTCCGGCAGATCGAATACGACAGCGACCGGGAGGCAGTGGTATTCCCGGCCAAGCTGGATCAGCGGCTTACGGGCTTCGGGTTGAACATTGGTTGCATCGACGACGGTAAGACGGCCAAGTGCCAGCCGCTTGCGGGCGATGAAGTGCAGAACCTCGAATGCATCGTTCGTGACCGCTTGCTCGTTTTCGTTGTCCGAGACGATTCCCCGGCAATAATCAGAGGACAATACCTCGGTGGGCAGAAAGTACTTGCGGGCAAAGGTACTCTTGCCCGAGCCACTGGGGCCGATGAGGATGACGAAGGAGAGGTTGGGAATGCTAATGGACATGGTGGATGGAATCACGATTCGCTGTTGACGATCTGCTGGATGAACTGCCCATAGGCTTCCTTCATGGGCAGATCAAGGTTTCGAACGATCCTGCGGCGGCGGGCGAGTACGGTCTGCTGAGTGACTGGGTTCAACGCTTCCTTCTCGTACTCCTCCCAGTACAAACCGCTGCCCCGTTTCTGCCAGGACGGTAGATCGTTGAAGTTGATGGCGTGCTGAAAGAGGAGTTCATTCTTCTGGGCCACGGAAAGGCCGACCAATGCCGCCGTTGCCTCTTCCACGCCAACCCCGTCCTTTCTCAGGCACCAATAGCCGTGGGCGTTCAATGCGTTACGGTGGGCATCTTCGTTTCGCCAACGGAAATAGTCTACGACCAGATCAGCAGTTGGAAGTTCCGAAATCCGGCAGTCGAAGCAGGCCATCGCTCCCAAGAGGAGCGAGAACTTGGCACTGGCTTCACCTGCCAATACCGAGTTCAACTTTCGCAATTTCCGGCTAAATCCGTTTTCTTCATGGGAGAACAGTAGGGAAATCTCGTCGCTCTCCGTGTAACCGTAGATTACCTTGAATCCGCAGGTCATAAGATGTTCGACGGTATCGAGCATCATGTCCCGGAATCGGACATCGAACGGGGCCTCAAACAGATGGACTTCTTTGGTCAGCCGAGTAAAGCTGCGACCATCGAGGCGGGCGACCATGTAAAGTCCGGGCAGCACGCACAGATCGTGCGTAGTCTCGTAAACCCGCATCCGAGCGTCAAGTTCGTCAAACTTCATCGGTCCACCCATCAATAATGAAACTGTTGTCCGCTCCGATCCGCACATAATGCAGTTCATCGAACCCTTCATCGAGTTTCGGAACTTCCAGCCGTTTGTACGTTCCCAGCACCCCGACCAATGGCACCTGCTGACTATCAGGACGGTTCTCGTTGCGGCGTTTGCATTCCTCAACCTGCGACTTGAAGTAGTAGCCGACGACATGGAATCCAGCCGTCTTGGCCGCTTCGATGTACTTCCTGCGTTCCTCTTGGGTCGGATTCGTATTGTCAATCACGAACGGTTGTCGTGTCTGAATGCACACTTGGATCAACTGCGTTTCCCGATTGCGGGTCTTCAACATGTCGAGACTGATTCGCACATGCGTATGAAAGAACCGCTGTTGGTAGAAGGTTGATTTGCCAGATGCTTGCAGGCCGATGAACAGGACGGCTTCCATTAAACGACTCTATCTGTTTCAGGACTCTGCGACGATCAGGTGATGGGCTTCGGTCCAAGTCGGCGGCTCGCATTTGTCGGCCAGTTCACGAATGATGTTCTCGGGAACCGACCGTCCACGCTGCTTGTTCTGGGCGATGAGGACGGGTATGGGAGGCTCAACGTACACGATCTCGATGCGAGCAGCGTAGTCCGCAAACAGATCGATCCACCGTTTCCGGGTCTGACGCAGTAGGCTCGTGGCACTGAACGCGAACGACTGCCCCGAGCGTAGCAGTTCCCGGCAACGTTCTCGGGCCAGTTGAATAACCTCACCCTGGTTGTCGACCGCTTCAACGTCGAGTTCCGCCCGAATATCGTCAAGTGAAACCACGGGAAGGCCGGGACGGTTTACCGCCAACCAAGTATCCTTGCCGCTGCCAGGAAGCCCCGACATCACCGTGACTGTGCAGCGGTATTCCTCATGAGGAACATAATGGAGATTCGGCTCTCGCTGCCGGTAAAACAAGAACCGGGCATGATCGTTGGCAAACGGGTAACGCTGCTCGAAACACCCAGCCTCCTCGGCGGCCAGCTTCCAGAATTGCAGGTTTTCCTCCGGTCGTCCCATCGCAGCGGTCCTGCGGCCACGGGTATCGGCAATTGCGAACAGGTAGAGCAGCCGATTATTGACCCACCAGGACAGCGAAATGACTTCGTGATTAGGATCGGCCTTTTCAAGCAGAAACGCCGGGCGACCGTGGAATCGCACTAGCCGGGCAATTTCTTCCCGTGCCCTCAAGTCACAGCCCAGATTACGCAGAACCGACCGAGCAAAGTGTTCGCTCTTGATGGCGTGCTTGGGCGAGGTAATGCGTCCTGTGGCGGGATCGACTTCCGACGTAACGGTTTTGCCAAAGTCGTGAAACAGGGCAGTGAAGGCGAGAACGGTGCGTTCGTGTGGATTGAGCTTCGGCCACTCATCAAGCTGCGTCAGTTCGGTGCAGACCATCAGCGTGTGGGTCCAGACATCGCCTTCGCTATGCCACCCATCGTCCTGCTGACAATCGGCCATCGCCCGACGCCACGGCTGGTCACCGGCCCATGCCATGATCTCGTCGAAGGATGCCTGGGATAAGTCGTTCCACATCATAACCAAATGTCTGCTCCATTTCGCAGCAGATTGGGCACCATCATTTGATGCTGCCAGTGCGTGCTTTGCTTAATTTTCTCTACGAACTCGGCCCTGACGACCTTGGCCCGTCCGGTCACGGTTCCTTCTGCCCCTTCCGTTCGCAAGTACAGCCCTTCCATCAAATTGTCTACACGCCTTGTCGCCGGGTTCTCGAATCGGCTGCCAAATAGGGAGGGGCCGATCAATTTTTCAAGCTGGCCTCGGGTGACGGCTCCCCGATGCAGGACCGGCACGGTCTGGATATTTGTTCCATCCAGCAAAGCCATCCGAAGTTCCAGGCTGAGAAACGCCTCGATCTTCTTGTCATAAACGTCGAACTCGAAAAAGTAATGGGGAAGTTGCTGGTATTGGACCGAGTGCCGGGCGTACATCCACTCGCCAAAGAGGATATATCTGTCTTCCAAGCATTCCTCCAAAACAGAACGCTTTACGACCGTCCATTGCTTGAACAAGTCGTACTGGGGATGCATTCCTTCGGTAATCAGATGGCCTCGACATTGGAGAACTAACTGACCATCCGTGCTGAAATGGATGCCGACGTTCGTGCCGTCGATCTTCTCCTCCACAATCAGCGATTTATCTGCTATGAAGTGATTGGACTCCATTTCGCCAAGATGCTTGTCGTCGTCCGTCCCCTTGGAGCCGAACAGGTGCGGAGTCCTGGGGTACTTGATAAAGTCGTCGTGCGAGCTACCCATGATCGGCGACGGCTTTCTGGAATACTCCCATCTGCGTCGGTGATCCCAGGTCGACGTGTTCCGGCCCAACGGCACGAAACTCGACCGTGTAGGCGAACCTCTGGGCCAGGCCCGTTGCCCAAGCCTGAAACTCCCCCCGAGTCCACTCGAATCGGTGGTCTTCGTGCCGTAAGGCACCCGCAGCAAGAGTCGGCCAAACGACGTTGTATTCCCGGTTGGGCGTGGTCAACACAACGGTTTCGGGCCGGGCGAACTCAAACAACATCCGCTCAAAAGCGGCCAAGCGGGGCGGATCGAGATGCTCAATAACCTCCACCACCGCTGCGGCATCGAACCCGGCAAATCGTTTGTCCCGATACGTCAGCGAGCCATGCAAAAGCCGGATGCGGCTTTGTTGCCGAGCGGGCAAGTCGTCGAGCCGCAACCGATCCTTGGCGATTTCAAGTGACCGGAAGGCCACGTCCATGCCGACGATCTCCTCGAATTGCTTTTCTTTCAAAAGCTCTCGTAGCAATTTCCCCTCGCCACAGCCAAGGTCCAGAACCCGCTTTGCTCCCGACGCCTTCAAAGCGGCCACTACGTCACTATGTCGCTGTTCGTTGAGACTGATCGGCCTTTCCAGCGATTCCTCCCGACCACCAGAGCGGGCCTCGACCAATCCTTCGGCAGGCTGATCGTCTTGCTCGGCCAGTCGTGCCAGGGCCTCTCGTGCAAGGCTGTGTCGATGCTTGAGGTAGCGGTGCGTGATCGCCTCTCGTTTCGGGTGCGACGACAGCCAACCTTCCCCATGCTTCAGCAGTTTCTCCAATTCTTCCTGGCCGACGTAATAATGCTTGAAGTTGTCGAAGACGGGAATCAGAACGTACAAGTGCGTGAGCAGTTCGCTCAAGGTCGTGGTTTTCGAGAGCGTCACGGAGTAGTAGGGACTTTGGCCCCAGTCGACAAACTGCTCGTCCAGTGGATAGCGGACGGCCTCGATCTCGTAACCGAGCGGTTGGAAGACCTCGTAGACGAAGTTCTCGCCGCCACGGCAAGGCAATACTTCGAGCGTGGCGACCAGTGGGATCGGCGTGCTGGTCAATTCGGGTCGCTCCTTGGACCGTCCATCGAGGGCAGACCCCAACAACTGGGCAATCGCCACGCTCATAAACGAAGAGGCCACGTAGGGTCGGTCGTTGACGTATTGGGCCAAGACCGTCTGCGATACGCCGCCTCGGCCTCGCACCATTGCCACCGGGTCTACATCCAAGAGCAAGGCGGCGGTGCAGCGGTCCTCAGCCGCTTCCGGGTAGAATACGTGGGCCTGCCCGAAACTGAGCGGGAAACTCTGGCAACGGGCCGGGTTCTTGTGAAGCAAGTAACCGAGGTCCGTGGCGGGCGGGTGCGTTGTCGTAAGTGTCAGCATCATTGTGAGTAATGTCCATTGGAGCGGGCCGAGCCGTCGATTATTGCACGGCCCAGCATTACCTACAAGCGAGCAGCGAGAGAACGATTTTGTCCGTTGGATATCTGGGGTTTGTGGGCCTACCGATTGGAATAGACAATCCAAACCGAAATCCAAAGCGGCTTTGTGCCAGCCTCTTACCCCGCTGTCACCAAGCTGAAATGCACCGGCGATTCGTGGAAGGTCAAAGCGGAGGCGTGAAGGTCGGCACCTGATTCAGCCCGGTATTCTTCGCCTTCTCCAACGGGTTCAGCCTTCACCCAAGACATTCCGCTCGTCGTGTTCAGCATCTCCTTCACTTCGGCGGCACCGGCTTGGATTTCGTCCGACTTGGCTTCCTGGGCATCCAGCACGAAACCCGAAAGCAGCCGATTCCAAACCTTCTGGCAGGTGGAAGGCTTGTCGAACATATCCACGGCGACGATCTTCTTCCCGATGGCAACGGCAACCCCGCTGGCCCCATCGACGTACTTGAGCTTGCCCTGAAATTCGGCCACACGCTCCTTGTAGTTCTCAAAAGTATCGGACATTGCCCTGGTGCCGGATGATGTCCCGAGCGATTTCTGCTGGCGTGCAACTTCGGCCCATACTTTGCCCTGATCTGACGTGTGGCCCCCGCCTTGACGCAAAGAATCAGACACGGACATTTTGAGAAGACACCGAAGTTTCGATGGGGAGTGCGTTCCCCCAGAGCCGAAGTGACGGGACTTGTAAGCCCACCGGCCAGCCTCTACGCAGCTTACCGGAATCGTGACCTTGCTCCTGGCGGCGATCAAGACCGACGTGTTCAAGACCCGATTCTGTTTGGCCCCGACAAGTTCCTCGCCTTCGATGAAGAGAATGCGAATGTCGCCCCTGTTCTCGACCAAGAGATTCGGCACCGAACCACCCTCAGAGACTTCTTCGACTGTCACCGTGCCGTTGCCAATGCCTTCGTCGGACAACAGGTACTCCACCGGGCTTGCCACACCGGCGAAAAGCGGGAAAACGGACAATGCTTCGTGGCGAACCGGCTCACCAACTCGAATTTCGGGGAATGTGACGGACATGATCGGTCTCCTGAAAAAGAGATTTACCCGCTATAAGACACGGGTAAGGGCGAGAAGGTTCGGTCAAGGCAAGAAGGAGTCCCGCCCGTAGTCTCCCTGAAGGCCGGGTGTATGGAACCAACTTCTAACTTTTTTCAACAAGTTTCTGGGATGTTCAAAATGTGACTCGATCCTGGAAAACGGAAACTGGATGCCCGGCCCTTTCCCTCACCGGCTCAGTTCAATTCCTAATCGCCGCCGACACACTGATGTAGACCACGAACCCAAGCCACAGGAAGAAGCCGATAAGAACAGCATAGTTGGCATCAACATCGAGGAACACTGACAGCAAGACCGCAATGATGACCGTAATCCGGAACACGAACCACAAGAAGACAGCAAGGCACACGGCGATGAAGATCAACCAGCGAAGTGGCGTCATTGTGTCCTCCGAGCTTCAAGCAACTTCGTAGCGGCGGCTGTGGCAACTTGCTCGTCAACGTAGATTCCGACGATCTCCTCAACGTCAAGACCGCCACGGGCCTGCAATGCAAACTTCCTGAAAGTGGATTCAAAGCAGCAATCGCCAAGTTCCGAATTGGCCGTGGGCTTGGTGACAACCCAGAATGTTCCGGGCATTCCTACGATCTGCATTTCCTGCTCTTGAACTGGTGATCCAAACCGAAATATCCGACCCATTGAAATCTCCTCAATAATTCTCCGGCAGTAGGATTGTTGTGGCGGCTCGATTGCCTTCGTCGTCCGCTGCCGATCTGGAACTTGCTCATCGAGAAATGTCTCCTTCGTCTTGCGGCCATAGCACACGGAATCTCTGCTTCGGCTTTGGCGTTTGTCCAGAAACATTGTCGTACCAGAGCTTCCGCAGTTCTTCGGGCGTCGGTTGCGGCTTCTGGTAGCTGCGGAAGCCCTCGATGAAGCCTCGGACGAATAGAACCACAATTGGCACCAGGATCAGGCCGAGGATAATCAGGAATGCAGTAATCACCGGGCATCTCGTTGTTGCGGTTGCGGTTGTCGGCGTTTATCGTACCGGGTAATTATTTGACGAGAGATTCAATCGCCTGACTCTGGATCGTGATAAAGCAGATGCCAATCGGCACTCCAAAGAACTCGTTGGAGCATGGCGGCAATCTCGTTCGGTGTGATGAAGTGGGTTATGCAGGCAACAAGTGACGGCCACCGTTCATCGCCCTCAAACTCGGTGGGAAACCCGACTTGTTCCAGTTTGTTTTTCAATGTTGTCGAGGGGGCCATTCGCCGCTCCCTAACCATTCCCGGTTTCGGATGGTCCGTGATCCAAGGAACGAAACTGAGAATTGAACCGCCGAATTCCTGGCAAAGGCAGCATCGCAAGCAGCCAACGTCAATGAGGAAGCCGCCGTCCTCAAAGTCCGTGATTATTGGCGTCGGGTCGGTGCCGGTGGGCCAAAGGATCAGGCCAGCAACGGAGTGGAGGAAATTGCGGCGGTGCATGGCGATTATCGTACCGAGTAATTATTTGGCGATTGCCTCACGGCTCTGATTGCGTGTCGTCCCATTGCTTAACTATTCTGAATATTCTGAATAGCAAAGGCGATAACGCATTCCACCCGAACGATACCTGCGTCTTCCTTCATTGAGTGCAAATGCACCTTTTGCCTTGTTCGCTCGGGCGGGCCACTTGATTTAAGTGAGTCACGCCATTTCCTGAACCGCTTGAAGCTGCTGAGAAAGTTCCATCACTTTATTCCAGTCCTTTACTGCGGCAGCGGCCCGAATCTGCTCCTCAAGTCGATCTTGGGATGTGGGAGAATATCCGTAACGGTCGGCCACTTCCAAGGACAGGGCGGCTACGATGCGGTGATAGGTGCGGTTGCTTCGCTGCCGGAATTCTTCGTCCGATTCCGTAACGTAATTAGTCATCATCACGCCCTCGCTGAGTCGAGCATCGGAGGCAACTATTCGATTTACATCCTCACCCCGACGAGCCAACTGCAAAGTGGTTTTGCGAAAGACGTGAGTTGAGGCATGGCCCCTGGGCAAAGACTTTGACCACTCCACGATACGCCGGTAAAACCAGTCGCCAAGTTGCTCCGGGCTGAATGTCCCACTTATGAAGTTCGCGGCATTCAGTTTTTTCCTGTTCTTATGGAAGTGACGTAACTGATCTTTGTAGGCTGCAAATACGAACTGGCTATTCGTGCGGAATTGCTCCAATTCCCGGTAGAGGGAAGGCGGGATGCGAAACCATTTCTCAATCCCCTTCTTGCCCACGATATGAAAGTGATACTCGTCGCCTACTGTTCGCAACGAGTTCCAGGTCAGCCCCATGACTTCCATTCGTCGGTTCCATGACCAAAGCAGCGTTTTAACCACCGCCGTCGCAACGGTAACTTCCAGCCATCCCGCTTTCAAAAAGTCCAGAATGGAGATTAGTTCATCGCCATCGAACTGGCGGATGGGGCGTCGTCGGCCTTCAATCCAGATAAATTGCGACCAAGGATTGACTGTCAGCAACTTTTCCACTGCGACCACTCCACGGACACATTTTCGTTTCATTGCATTGCGATTGGCTCGCTCAAAAGCCGCCTGAAGGGACCGTGACCACCGGAGAACGCTGTTCGGGCTGTAGGTCGGCAAGTTGTCATGCTGATCGGGCCTTCCTGCTTTCAATCTTTCAAGTCTGCATTTCTCAGAGAAGTAAGCAACGGACTGACGCTTCTCTACGGGCCGCCGCCGCCAGTTATTTGGCAAAATCATGGCGAGCCGCTGAAATGTTGCACAATCGTCGGGCGTAGCGAGAGAAATCGGGGAGAGGCCAGTGATTTCTCGAAAGGCCGCGACGGAATCCAAACAATTGACAAGAGACTTCTTGGATCGCCGCATTGCGGATTCGTCGGTTTTGCGACTGAAGTGCCAACGCTGGATCGCCTCAAACTCCTCGTCCGTAAGTTCGACTGGCTGACTGCTCCGCTTTTTCCCTCCGTTACGCAGCATCTCTTCCGCGAGGACTACGGCATCCTCGTAGTTTCTCGTTCCGGTGGACCTACTTGTCGTAAGGCCCGGCCAGTAGGCATACCATGAGGTTCGAGGAGGTGCTGGCGGATGCAAAATCACCCGAATCGCGGTCCCTTTGACCAGAATGGTAATAGTCTGTTTGTTGCGTTTTCTGCGGCGTCCCATTCATACACCTCTTTCTTTCGCCAGCCACTCTTCGATACGACGCCGATGGAATTTCCAAAGTCGGCCATCTCCGCTGCCCGGTACGATGCAGCTTGCAGGGATCGACCCTTCTCGAACTCGTTGAGCGATCCGCGTTGTACTGACACCCAGACGATCTGCGAGATACCGGGAATCAATAACATCGGGCGGTGGTGGATCGAAATGATCCGCGATGCGGCGAAGACTTGCTTGAACTTCGGCAATCGCTCTCAACGCTTCCGGCCCGAGTTCCACAATCTCTATCACGGAGTTAGTTTTGTTGCCGTCGTCAGCCACGGCGGTCACAACATTTTGGGGCTTGGACTTCATCATTGCTCCTCTGGTGTAATTTCAGATTTCGCTTCGACTTCGACGCTATCGCATTCGCAGCACACAGTAGATGGTCGGCCTGACAAGCCCTATGACCCTGCCAATGTGTGCGACCTTCTTTCCCACTGCCTTCATTTGCGGATCGAAAACTTTCCACCGCCAGCCGTCTTGCTGCCGCCTCACTTCTTTTCCTTCTTCTTTGCAACGGCATGGCGGAAGATCGAGTGGATAATGGTTTCCTTGCTAGTACGACAGCCTCTCGGTTGCCTCGGCCAATTGCCCTGCCGTCCTCTTTGTGTATCTCGCGGTCGTATTCAGGTTCTCATGCCCCAGGATTTGAGCCAGCCCAACCAAGTCGTTGTTGTTGTCGTCCAAATACTGGTGAGCCATCGTGTGCCTCAGCAAGTGAGGATGCATCTCAATGCCGGTGATGGCCGAATACTTGTCGGATAAGGCCCGAATGCCTCGCTCCGTCAGCGGCCCACGTTCTCCGATGAATAACCGGCTGGATTCGACTTGGGGACGAGATTCCAGATAAAGTTCCAATGCACGGCGGGCAGGAAGGGGAAGGGGCACTGACCTTTGCTTCCCGCCCTTGCCCAAGCGGAAGACGACGGTGCCACTACGCTCGGCCAGGATCAAGTCGTGCAATTCCAGGGCCACCAAGTCCGACACCCGACAACCCGTGTATAAGAATAGTGAAAAGATCGCACCCGCCCGAATGTCCTGCCGCAGTTCGATTTCCCGCAGCAGTTTGCGGACCTGACTGCGATCCATTCCTTTCGGTGCGAGTTGCTGGCGTCGTAGCTCTTTCACCTTCTTGGCAGGATTTGCGGGAACATGACTATTCTCGACCAGCCACCCGAAGTACCGGCGAAGCGTGACCAAGGCCCGGTTGATGGTGGCCACGGCCTGATTCCTTTCCCGACGAAGGCAATCACGGAAATCGGTGATGTCGCGTGTCGTCACCCTGGCAACTCGGAACGGTTCAGCATTGGCACCGGCGAACCAAACGGCCAACTTGCGAAGGTCTTGAACAACTGCCCGGCGACTATTGGTAGCGAAGTCATGGCCGTCGAGATAGGCCCGAACCAGAGATGCCTCCTCCGGGCCGACCGAGCAACGGCGAAAAACATTATCGCCCGAATTCTTCATGCTTTATCTCCACGAATTAGACACCAATTGGACACTGAAACCCGCTTACTGGGCTGATAAGGACTGTTATCGTCCCACATTATCAGCCGTATTCTGACGCTTGAGCCGGAGGAACACCGCCCGAAGGACTTGCCCACGGTTGCCGTCGTTCACTCCTCCGGGGAATAGCTCTTTCACCACTGCGGTTACTTGGGGCATCGTGGCCGTCGTCAGTCCAAGCGACCGCAACCCGTCGAGAATCTCATCGTGACCGGCCTCGACTTTCGGCAGCGTGACCTTCCTTGTTTTCCGAGTCGGTGTCGAGTTGTTGATCCGCTTGGAATAAAACAGAACTGGCTTGCCATCGATCCCGCAATTCCGGCGACGAACTTCCAGACACAAAGTTTGCAAGATTTCGTCGTAAAATGGACGGTGATTAGCAAGCATGTAGCGAGGCCAAGGAAAAGTCGAACCCATCAACTGATTGAATCTCGCCCTGGACAATCCGACCATGCGGGCCATCTCTGCAATGCTGACGACAGATTTGATTTGCTCCATTTCATTTCCTCAACAGGTGTTCCCGGCCCTTGCTGGTCAATTCCCGCAGGCCGTCTTTGGATTTGGAAATCAGATTTGCACGAATCAGGAATTGCTCGGTCACTTCCGATACGGTACGAGTCGGAAGTCCTAAAACGGAAGCGATCACGTTCAGCCTGTTCGGCCCATCCTTCAGAATTGCGAGATACTTTTTTTCCAGCGGGCCAAGACCCATGTTGTCGATTTGTTCAAGATGCACCGCCCGCTCGAAATCCACCGGGAAAATGGCCTTTTCACCTTTTGATCGGCAACAGCGACGGCAGGATTGAAGCAGCCGGAGAGCAAGGCGGGGCACTCCTCTGGACCTTTGGGCAATGAGCGGAAGAACCTTGTCATCAATCGGCCAGTTCAGTGCCTTGCAGCGGTGACGGAGCATCACGACAAGTTCTTCGTCGCTGTAATACTCAAAACGCAGTGTGAGCTTCATGCGGTCACGAAGCGGCTGTAGAAGGTTGTATTCGTCGGTCGTACTGAGCAAGAGGCTGAACTGGGAAATCGGGATGGCTTCTGGACTGCGTTTGCCGCTGTTCGCAAAAATGGTCCGCTTGTCAACAGCCAGATATAGGGCCGTCTGGAATTGCTTGTCGAGTTCGTGGCACTCATCGATATGAATTACGTCTTTGTCAGCCGCCGCAAGCAGAAGGGCATTCAAATCCCCGATCCCCTTAATGCTCTGCCCCAAGCATTCGTGAAAGTTCGTTGCCATTTCCTGGGCAATGACGGAGGCAAGCTGGCTTTTGCCCGTGCCTGGGGGGCCGACAAGCAGAGCATCATCGAAACGGGCATTGTCCTCAAAGGCGGCGTCAATTGCCGTGCGAACCTGAGCAATTACTGCACCTTGACCAACGAGATGCGACAGGCTGGAAGGGGCTGCATCGTTGATTTGCTTTTTCTGTTCTTCCATAGCGATTCGATCTTTCGGCAGGAAAAATGTCCTTACATGTACACGTACCGGGTAATTATTTTTCGTCAAGGGGTGAGCTATTTCCGAAAGAACTTGAGAATCGCACCGACGATCCCCATTCCTGTGAGAAAGCCCATGCTCTCGGCCAGTTCGTTCATTCGCTTCAATTCTTCGGGCGTGGCCGTTGTACCCCAGTGATTGATCGCATCCCAACCTGAACGGTCACTGATCCAGCCGTTGCGATACCAGCAGCATTTTTGCAACGCCCAGACGCCGGGCCATTCAATCTTTTCATCGCTCATTTCTGACTCCACTCGACTTGATTGATCTGCTATTCCTTGCTGAAGCGTTTTAGACGGCGTTGGATGTTCTGGACTTGTACGATGGCCTCGACCATGAGTTCCTCCAGTGGCAGGTTGTCCGTGTGCTTGAGAATATCCGTCAGATCGCCTACGAGAATTCCCGCACATTGCTCTGCCTTCGCAAGTCTTTCGTTCTCATTCATTTTGAGTCTCCTTGTCGTTTATCGTACCGGGTAATTATTCTTCCAATATCGTAAAGCCGTCTGCCCGGAGATTGTCGAGCAAATCAACGGCCATTCGCTGATCGACCATGACGGGGCCGCCCAGCATTTGCCAGTCCTCACAAATGATCGTGCCATCGCCACACGCTTCCATTGCCTTCGGCGTCCTTGGAGTTAGGGCGACCATACAGCCCAGGTTGCCGACCAGAAAATCTGCGTCCGCTTTCATATTTGTCCTTCCCTCCTCACTCAAAGAGTTTTTTCCATTCCTGATAGTTGGCATCACCCGGCTCACGGACTTCTTGGATGTCGCCATGACAATCTCGCCTCCGAATCTTTCCGAAGTCTGGATATTCGATGATGCCGCAATCGCTTAATGCGTAACCCAACTCGAACAGGCGTGGGTTATCAAGCACCTTGTACGAACAACTTTTGACGCAGAACCCATATTCGTCGGCCAAGATGTCGGCACCGTCGTCAGCGGGATTGCCATCGTCAGGCAAAAGGGCCACCACATCCCTTGGAAAATCGCTGGCCTCACCGTTGTCGGCATCCCAGTCGATGTTGAAAAAGCGTACTGGCTTCATAATGTTCTTTCCTTCTATGATTTTCCGTACCGGGCAATTAGTTGAGAAAGGCCGTACTCAGAAACAGAACCGTCCCAGAACAGCAGTGGCAGAATCCGGGGCGGTTCTTCCGGCTCGTTCTTATGCCGCCGCCAAGCCAAGCAACGCCGTCAATTCTTCAACCGTTGCCTCATCTGCATCGACCGAAGACCACGGATCGTAGTTGTCGTTGTCGAAATGATCCACTTTCGGACTGTTGCAATCGCAGGGAACGCAGCCGCAGGAATCACACACAACCATTAAACGCTTTTTCATAATCTCATTTCCTTCATTTAAGGCTTACCGAATTGGCTTGCCGGTGCTTACTACCGTACCGGGCAATTAAATGACAATTTGCCGTGCTCGATCTGCTCGGTAGCAACGACGGTGAATCCCAGGAACCTGCAAAATCCATGAACCGGCAAAATCCAGAAATGCAAAAGGCCCGCTGCTTGTGACGGCAACGGGCATCTTGATCTGAATTGTCTTGATGGCTGGCGGCTCTACCCGGCTTCAGCCATCATTTCGACTTTTGGGGGCAAGTGTTCCCTGAGTTTGGCGAGCAATTCCCCGATCTTGCCGCTTTGGGCCTTCAATTCCAGCCGCTCGAAATCTGGCCTGCCTGAAATTGCAGACTCCACAGCTATTCCATCCGGGGCGGCATCCTTCAAGACCCCGAAAAAGCCAGCAATCATTTGATCCCACTCTCCAACGGTTTCAGCCAAGGCTTTCACATCCCGTTTCGTCCAGAAATCGCTTTCGTCGCTGACATCGACCATGAAGCCAAGCTGCCCGGCCTTTTCCAGAATGGAGCAGACCGACAAATGGGCCTTCAGGAAATTGGGTAAGCCTCCTTCAGAGTTCGCATACTGGGTCTTGCAGAACGAACTCCAAGTTCCCGTTTCTTTGGGGATGATATGCTCCTCACCCCAGATTAGCCGGTTAAGATCGGCCTTGAACTCCTGTGAAGCCAGCAGAGTTTTGGCCTCTTCCACGCTGCCCTTGAACCTCCAGCGAATGTACTCGCTCATCCGATCCGGCAATTCGATCAACACCCACGATGAAGCATAGCCGCGACGATGGCTCTGGTAACGCCCGTGGCAGACGACAACCCGGCAGGAAGTATCCCAGACGATTATTTCGTGGCTGCTTATGAAGTCGTTCGACAAGGGCATCCGACGCAAGTTCCATTTCTTTCCAAAGGCTTTCAGCACTTTGGCAGCGGCGGAGTATTCACGGGCATTGGTGATAGCCAGACTCCATGCGGGCCGGTTACACAAAATGTCGGCATACGTTTCCTCCTCCGTCATTTCCCGTTTCGGGCAGACGAAATCGGGGAAGGTGCAGACGCCGACGTTTAACTCTTCACAACCAGGTGCAGGCCATACCGAAAACGTCAGCAGGTGGGAAGGATACTGCCGATAGTACGACCCCGGCTGCCAAGGGGATTCCACGCTCCGAGAAGATTGAATCTTGGCCCAGCGAGAGGGATCGTCTTGATCGTCGCCGGGGTCGCATTCTTCGCCTTGAAACTCCTGCAACTCGCTGACCTCTTCAACCGGCAAGTCCATGCAGTATTGACGCAATGCTTCCAGCTTTGCTTTGATCGTTTCGTTCGACCACGTTTTGCGAACGGTCACTGAATAATGGATTGTAAGTCCCATAGTGGGTTCTCCTTTCACTCGCTACCGTACCGGGTAATTACTTGGCGGAATCGACTTCCTTTTCCTCGATTTCAAAGGTTTCGTCTGTGTGACCGTTCCAAAGTTCGATGGCTCTGCAATAGTCGCCCGCTTTCATTGCCCGGCGAATCTTCTGCTTGATGCTTGACGAAAGGAAGAAATGGTCTTCCAGATCGGCAAACCAACGCCCCATGATTTCGATGGCACCGGCACCGGCTTTCTGCTCGGTGCTGTAGACCGAAATGTCTGTGCCGTAGCGGTGCGAATAGGAAAGAATCCAGACCTTCATTTTCCATAGCCCTCCGTCTTGCTCTCGTCGTCAATTGGAGAATCGTCGTCAGCCTCAGCCAATTCCTCCTTTGCCCGCTGCCGAATATATTGTTGGAAACTAGGCTGGCAGCGATTCATCTGTTCGATAAAATCCAAGCAAATTGCGAGTTTGGATACATCATTCCACCCCGTATCAAGGGCAGCTTCGTCAAGGATGTCTTTGGGATGCATGTGAATCTCTTGTCTTACTATTTGCCTTCAGACTTGGGCCTGAGCGACACGACGGGATAGACGACCCAGCCCATGCCCAAGTTGTCCCACTGGCATTTGACCTTCGTATGGGCAAGGGCTTCTTGAATGTCATCCACGACGACAGCCGGGCCAGCCCAAAAGTTCCGGCCCTCGTAGTACCGCATCTTGGACTTCAATCCGGCCCGCTGCATATCACGCATGAAACGGCGAACATCCTCATTGCCTCTGTTGCCGGATATATCCCAGCATTCTTTCAGCGTCATGTAATTGTCCCTTTCCTGGTCGCTCCCTACCGTACCGAGTAATTAAATGAGGAAATGGTCGGGCATTCTGATCGTCTTGGGGCGTTTGATGTCGCTACGATTTGAATGAGAGGGCTTCCGTGCCCTGCTATTGCCACCAATCAACCGCCAACCAAGACCGGCTCTTCGCTTTCTTCCGTTTCGGGTTCGTTGTTCGTATCCCGAACAAAGGAGAGCAGGAAATCTGTGGTCTTTGCCGCCATGCTTGCTGCCTTGAAAATGAAGCTGGTGTCGCCCTTCATTCCCTCCAGCCAGGATTTCAGATAAGCGGCGTGATTTTCCAGGCTTTCACCGTTCGGAATATCCAATTCGGCAGCGACAAAACAAGCGGACATTTCAGCGACGAGTTCCATGAAGGCATAGCCGTGGGCCTTGCGGTCGTAGTTGAGGCGGTTGGGCGTTTCAGCCATGTGACTCAACTCATGGAAAGCGGATTCGTAGTAGGTGCCCAGCGTGGTGAATTTCTCTTTCCGAGGCAGGCAAATGAAGTCCCCGGCAGGCGAATAGAAAGCCCTGTCGCCCCCGTGCCGAATGTCCGCACCGCTTTTTTCAAGCAACTCTTCAGCCGGTTCATAATCCGGTTCCCGTTCGCCGCTGGATGGCTCTTCCTTCACTTGAAAACGCTCCGCACCGGCAACTTGATCGGCGTTGAAAACACAGAATTTCCGCATGAGGAAGAACTTGCCATCCTTCTCTTCGCCGGTCTTGGGGTCGGTGGTCGTCTTCTCGAAAGGGCGAAACAGAATAACGTTCGTGCCCCAGTGACCGGCCTCGACATTGGCGGGCCGCTTCATCACCGAGCAACCGAGCGACTGCCATTGCCGAAAGGTTGCCCAGTAGCGAGAAGCAAAACCTTTCTTCAGGGCATCGAGTTCCAAGAGAAGGGGATTGATCCCGTTATAGTTCCTCTTGCTGATGGCGTTGGCGGGCCTTCCGGTATTCTTAGAAGTAGTCCAAGGTTTCCGCCAAGGCATAACGCCGTTTTCGAGGGCCTGAATAAGTTTCTCGGTGATTTGCTGGCGGATTTCGTTTTGAGTCGGCATGATTCGATTCCTTTGGAAGTCGGTTGGCGGGTTATGCTCTTCCTCGTACCGGGCAATTACTTTCAAGCCCGTGCTTCGTGCCGCCGCTGTTCGTGCATCTTGGAACTTGCCCGTTGCCGGATGGTCAAGTCATATCCCCGCTGCTCCAATTCCCTTTTCAGATCAGCGTATTCGTCGGGCTTGGCCGGATCGCTGTTGGCAACGCAGCCGTGATAATCCGCCGCACAATGCTGACCGATGTGCTGGAAACTTGAACAATAGCGGCCCTGGTTATCAGCCGGGTGTTCGGGGAACAAGGCAAAGCAATCCCTGAATCCGTCCCGGTCCTTACGGAAGATAACGATGGTCTTCATGGCAAGACCTTTGCGAGTTGGAAGGCGAGTTCATTGAGGGCAGATTCGACATCCCAACCGGCGAAGAAGTGGTGATTCCATTTGCCCGAACACTGATTGCAATAGACCAGTTCCCTTCCGGCCTTTGGGTCATCAAAGCGACCGAACACTGTGCCCAGGCCCTCGCATTGGTTTTCTGTGGGGTGGAGCTTCAGCAACCCAGCCTTGGTTTGCAGAATGAAATCGAAATCTTCAGGTGTTGCACCAAGGTCGATCAACAGGGCCGCAACTTTCGCAATGAACTGCTGGCGTTGCTTTTTGGGAGCGAGTTGTGTTCGTGGCATGACATTGTTCCTTTCACCGGCTCTCGTACCGGGCAATTACTTCGCATCGAGATGATCGAATGCCCGGTATACTGAGGGGAACATGAACCGCCCGGAGAGATCGAGGGGCGGGTAGAAGAAAGTCAGCCTGCATGAGCGGCAAGTACAGATCGGCGGATATATCCCAGGATCAATCCGCTTCCACCGCCATCGCCACTCTTACGGCCAGCTTTAAGGCCCAGTCTTGCGGACCCGCTGCGGAATAGACTAAAATGAATGGAGGCTAGGTCTAATCGCGTGCGGCAAGGTCTTCCAATGTTGCACAGGAAGAGGGGCAGCCATGCCATCGCAGGTCGCTGAAAAGAAGCCGAGGCGTCTGGTTATCGTGCTGTCGGTCATCGCGGCATTATTTGTTGCTGTGAATGGCTTGCAGCGAGACATCCATTCCTACGCAGCCAGCCCGAAACCGACTTGGGAGCCGACGCAAGAAGAGGCCGACCTCGACCTGACCTCCGTGTTGCGTCGCAAAGCCGATGTTCTTGCCTCAAATTCGGCTGGGCTATTCCGTGCGGAACTGTCCACCAAACAATGGCGGCGGCTGACGATCCCTGACCACATGCCGATTGGCGGGGCGTTTGGCGACGTTCCCGAGGACTCTTCCCTCATCCTATATTCAATCGCAAAGCCGAATCTCTACAACTTTCCGAGGGCAAGTATTGGCTCAAGGTCGAAGAATAAAGCCTACAAGTTCGGGATGTATCAGTCAAAGAACGACGGTCATACATGGGACTTAGTCTCAGAGAACGACAATTTTGGACAAGTGGTATTGCTTCCCAACGGCACATTGTTTGGCCTCAGAGCAGATTGGGCCAATAAGCCGCCGCCTATTGCAGCATCCGACCGCCTGTTCACGTCCAAGGATCACGGCAAGACTTGGAAAGATATATCAATGGAGGGCGGCTTTGGAATGCACCCCTACATCTTCCCAGACCCGGATCACGCTGATCTGGTTTGTGTTCAGTTTTCGGGAATTCGTATCTGTATCGCTCAGGCACAAGACGAACGCTTCCAGTGGAAGACACTTCGGTTGGGGCAATGGAAGCCGCCGAAGCGGGGCACAACGCTTGGCTTCTCTCGATGCATATTCTCAACAGCCCCGACGTTCTACAGCTTTGAGGCATCGCTCGGCAATTACTTTTCCTACGACTTTGGGAGTGGAACGTTTCTAGCGGCATTTGACATTGTTCCGGCACATAACCATTTTGAGCTTCACGCTGGTCAAACAGTTTCTATTCCAGTAAGTATCGTATTCCGAGAAGACTTTGCTCGCTGCATCAGGCGTTGGAAACAACTCACTGCCGGTGGTCATTCCGATCCGAAACCGACTTCAACGAGTGTCCAAATCGTTGACCAGAAGATCGGCCTCGACTGCTGGGGAATACGAGTTGAGCATAATGGCAAGCGTACTGAGTTGCCAGTAGGTTTAGATAGGAATAATGTTGGTTACGACAGGAAGGCTGGGAATGCGATCAAAGAGAAGCTCCGCAAGCATGACGATTGGCAATCGGTTCAGATTAGCGAGTCTAGTCCTTACCACAGGACAATCAACTTGAGCAAATTGTTCGATTTCTCCGACCCTGGCGAATACCAAGTTCAACTAGTATTCGACAACTCCAACTTGGGTTGTGGCGATGGGGTTGAGTGGGTTGGTGGCTTCGACAGCCCGGTGTTCACGGTTGTTGTAATTGGTCGGAAATAGAGAACGACACAGGCCATTTCCGAGGACCGCAACCTCACCTCGCTTCCCCCGCCATCGCTACCCGCACCGCCAGTTTGAAGGCCCAGTCTTGCATGTCCCTTGTGCAGTCTTTTGAGTTGCTCAAGTAGTGGCAAACCTCCTCCAAAACCGTTTGCCGCAATTGGACGCTGCCGGTCCCCGTGGCAATATCGTCATTTACGAAGACCACGCCATCACGAAGGAATCCAAGGACCACGCTTCCGCCATCCATGACTTTTGTGAAGCACCTGATTTCGGGCCGGGGCTTGCCGTCGTCCATTCCGGCCAGGGTGACTTTGGCCCAAACCCAGTCGAGGGCAAATACTGCTGCAAGAGTGGGTTCCAGAGTTTCCCGGCCATCGAGTTCGTCGGCTGAGAGAATCTTTGCCGGTGTATTGCAGCCATATTCGGCGGCGGCACTCACCACGGTTTCGGGAACTTCAAGTGGATCGTAGCCCTTGCGTTCTAGCGTATGCACCGGGCCATCCTTTGCAGCCAGGACGACAGAATCCCCGACGATTTCAACGGCCCGATTCCAGTTTTGCTTACGAAGGGCAATCTCTTCCGGTGTCTCGCCCCATTGCGGCCTCAATTCGTAGCCACCGAAGCTGTGTTCCCAGTAGGATACATCCCGCCCACGGAATGAACTCATCCAGAGGGCAAGGATTTCAGGGGACGCTTTTGCCATCGCCTTGGTCGCGGCGTTCCGGCATTGATAGTCATCGACGTTGCGGCTCTCATCCACCCGCAGGTCATTCAGGTTGTAGTCGAACAGGGACTCGCTGGCGTACTGGTCAATCTCCCGAACCCTTACGCCACGACGATAAATGACAGCGGTGTGACAGTCAGCATCGAGGTTGCGGTTCTTCTTCGGCAAGATCGCCTGCATGATCGACTCCGGTTCGCTGAAATGCAAAAACCATTTGCCCAAATTAGCGAAGAACCGAATGACCTCTTCGTTATCGGCAGGGACGAATACCCGCGTATGACCCTTCTTGGCCCTGACCTTCTCTTCGGGGACGAGTTCGACTGTCACGCCATCCCACGGCGACTTGGCATTGTCGTTGCTCTGCTTATTCACGGCGATTGCGGCATCGATGGCATTGGAAACGAATTCACGAAAAGCCATGCCCAGGCAGTTCCAATCGAGGATGCCGTATTCATCCGTCTGGGATAATTCCTCGCTGTAGGTCACGCTAGCCCCGCTCTCGTCACTGCCGCCGTGCTTGACGACGACACGGTTGTAGGCAGTGTCGCCCTCCAAGGCTTTCATGCGACCGGGCTTGGTGGTGAATTCCAGCCGATGATTGCCGCAGAAAACGATTGGGAACAGCTTGGCCCGCAGCAGGACGTTCAATGCGTGCTTATTGCCGCTGCCGAATTGTCCGATGCAGTAGGGCGAATCGTTGTCGGCCAGTCGCTTGCTCGTAGCCCCAAGTAAGACGAAGCCTTCAGTTGGGCAGACACCAGGATTCTCGATTTTCAGATAGGTTGCCATTTTGGGCTTTCTTGGTTTGAGGCGGGGAATGGATAGAACGGCGGCTATCGTACCGGGTAATTAAATGACGGGATTATCTGTAAACAGGAACCGCCCGTTAGTTTTGAGGGCGGGAAAAGCGGGGCGATTAGCCTTGGCCGCCGAACTGGATGATTTAGCCAGTTGACGGCGGGATGCTGACGACCACTCCTAGCAGAAGGGAAAATCGAATAAGATAACTGTGGTCGTAACTCTCTCTGCCCGGCACGATGAATCACGGTGTATGCGATGAATGATCAGGATAAAAGCAAGCAAGAACTCATCGAAGAACTTGTGGAAGTGCGGCGGCGGGTTGCGGCGTTAGAAACAGCCGACACCGAACGCAAGGAGGCCGAGGAGACATTGCGGAAGAGCGAAGCCAGATTCCGCAGTGTGTTCCACGATTCCCCAGTCGGCATAGCGGTGGTGACGCCTAATGGCGAGTTCATTCAAGTCAATGAAGCCTTATGCGACTTCCTTGGCTACTCAGAACCCGAACTGATTGGCCGGACCGTTGAATCCGTGACGCACCCAGATGACCGAGAGGCAGCCTCTACGGCAAGGCATCAGGCTTTGACATCCGGTCCTTGCCGTCACCGCTTTGAGAAACTCTATCTGCATAAAGGCGGGCAAGCCCTATGGGCCGAAATGACCTGTACGCTAATCTTCGATACCGAGGACAAACCCAGCTATTGCATCGCCCATGTATTGGACATATCCGAACGCAGGCGGGCGGAAGAGGCGTTGCGTGAGAAGGAGGATCGGTTCAAGTTGTTCATGGACAACAGCCCGGCGATCGCGTGGATGAAGGATGAGCGGGGGCGTTACGTCTATTTCAGCAAATCGTATGAGAAGCGTATCGGGATACGGCTCGAAGATACTTCTGGGAAGACCGACTTCGACCTTTGGCCGGGTGAAACAGCGGAGCAGTTTTGGAAGAACGACCAAGCGGTTCTCGCAAGCGGCCAAGCGATTGAACTCATCGAAGAAAGCTCTGTTCCTAATGATGGTCACTGCTATTGGTGGAACGTTAAATTTCCCTTGCAAGATTCGGTAGGACGGCGGTTCGTTGGCGGGATTGGCATCGACATTACCGAACATAGGCGGACTGAAGAGGCGTTGCGGGAGGCCCATGACGAATTGGAGCGGCGAGTGAAGGTGCGGACTGCGGAACTGGCAAAGGCCAACGAGAGCCTTGACATATTCCGACGTTTTGCCGAAGACTCAGGCGAGGGCTTCGGCATGTCGGATTTAGATGGGCGTGTCGTCTATGCAAATTCAACGCTGTGTCGCATGTACGGCGAAGAAAAGCCAGAAGATGTCGTCGGCAAGCACGTTTCTGCCTACTATCCCGCAGAATACATGCAACTGCGAAAGGAGAAATTGATTCCTGCCCTGCTGCGGCACGGACATTGGCACATCGAACAGACGCTCTTGCCACGCCAGGGAAAGACCATCCTGACGTTGCAAAACACATTTCTAATTCGGGATGACGACGGGAATCCTTTTCGGATTGGCTGCGTGATATCTGACATCACCGAGCAGAAGCTAGCTGAGGAGGCACTTCGCCAAAGCCACGATGAGCTTCAAACGATCTACAACGGCATAACCGAAGGTCTCCTCATTACGGATATCGAAACGAAACGTTTTGTACGAGTGAATCGTGCGATGTGCCGTATGCTTGGATACTCAACGGAAGAATTGCTGGCGGCATCGATCAAGGACATCCACCCGCCAGAGGAAGTTCCCAACGATTTGCAGAGGTTTCAGGCCGCCGCAGAAGGGCGGGTTTCGCTCAACGAGGACCGCCCTGTTCTTAGGAAAGATGGAAGCATCTTTTATTCCGATATTACGGGTCATCAGGTTTTCTACCATGACCGGCCTTGCTTACTGGCTCTTTTCCGTGACATTACCGAACGCAAGCAGGCCGAGGAAGCCTTGAGAAAGCAACACCGCAATCTCAGGCACCTGCTGCATTCTAGCGACCACGAACGGCAACTCATCGCCTACGAAATCCATGACGGGCTATCCCAACAGTTGGCAGGGGCACTCATGCAGTTGCAGGCATTCGATCACTTGAAGGACAAGACTCCCAAGGATGCGGCGAAGGCTTACGATGCAGCGGTGACCATGCTCCAACAAGGGCACTTTGAAACCCGTCGTCTAATCGCCGGGGTGAGGCCGCCGATTCTCGATGAAGCAGGTGTAGCGGAAGCCATTTCCCATCTTGTACATGAACAAGGCCGTGAGAAGGGACCGAAGATCGAGTATCACACCAGAGTTGATTTTGACCGACTAAGCCCGACCTTGGAAAACGCCATCTACCGGATTGCCCAGGCGGCTCTCACGAATGCCTGCACGCACAGCAAGAGCGAGCGAATATCGGTTAGTCTTTTGCAGCGGGAGGATCGTGTTCGTATCGTGGTTCGTGATTGGGGTGTAGGGTTTGACCCCAAGGCCGTTCCTAAGAAGCATTTCGGCTTGGAGGGCATCCGACAGCGGGCAAAGTTGCTGGGTGGAAAGTGCAGCATCCGAAGCAAGTCGGGTAGGGGAACCCGCATCTCCGTTGAGTTGCTCGTGGTGCCAAAAGACGAAGAGGGGTAATCGCCGGTTCTGTTTCGGCTGATGGCGACGATAGTTTCTTGATCCTGCCGTAGCCGGAATTCAGAAGGGGGTTCTTTTCACCGCCTCCGAAGAAATTAGGGCAGAAGGAGAGCCGCTTTGGTTGTAGCTTGACCGCCAACTCCTTGCAAAATCCCGATTGCAAGGAGTGGTCGGAGCGAAAAGGCTTCACCAGTGATTGCAGTGAGACCGAGCGGGAATAATCCCAGATTTTTCCCACGAATAGATGTAGGGATCGAACCATCACCAATACCAAACGGCAAGCCGCACAAAAAGCAGATCGAAAAGCATACATAATGGCGGCGGCGTGGGTGGATTCGTTTGGTCCCATGCAGCCGCCATTATGTTTTGCCCAAAGGAAAGATTAAAGTTGGGAAGGCTACTATATTAAGTGAGCAAGAGAAGGGCCACGATGAAAACGAAACAACTAAAAAGCACGCTCGACAGGGAAAGCTCCTCGGTGGCCCTTGGACTTCCTGGCGGGCGTGTTCCTTTACATGAAGACCCAAAGAGGCGATTCAACCGGGTCTGCACCTGGATTCGCCAGCACACCAGCAAGCTCGACTATGGGACCAAATGGAGTGGCGGAATCGTCCATTGCAACACCAACGAGGAAGTGATGGACTTTTTTCACCGCAAACGCAAGTGGCTCGGCGGCATCACCAGGGAAAAGTTCGCCCGGCATTTCGCCAACGAGGCTACATTTTATTTTGCCGGAAGAGGAGAAGGCGAGTCGCTGGTGATGCTGGACATTGATTGCCATGAGAGCGGGACATTAGCCGGTGCCAAGGCCCTCGCCGCTAGCATGAAACGCTTTTTCCCCAATCTCTACACGGAGGTTTCCACCAACGGCAACGGGATGCACGGGTTCTTCTTGGTCGAAGCCACCGGGAGCAAGACTAATGACGAACTAAAGCGACTGGCCGAAGCTCTGACAAAGTGGTTGGAACACCATCCTCATGATGTGCAGTTCATTGAGGTCAAGGGCCTAGCTCCAATCAAAACCATTCAAGACCGGCGACTGGTTGGCTACAAGTCCGGTTCTCTGGCGAAAGTCCCCCGTGAAGCAGTGGCAAGATTCGAGGAATTGGTGGCGACGACGAACCTTACCCTGACAGATTTGGGCACGGTTATCGGTCAGCCTGAAGCAGATTGTCCTCAGCCAGTGATTATGATGCCGCCGAAGATGACGGTTATTTCCAAATCTGCGGTCAAACGAACACCGTGTGGTTCAATTTCTGGCAAGCACATCGCCGTCGAAAAGCTGCCATTGTATGAGCGGTTTGCGGAGCGACTGCCGGAGTGTTGTGAGGTCAAGACCAGCGGCAACCATATTGTCAGCGTTACCGATATTGCCATCGGCCTCATGATTTTGCACTTCTGCTGCAAGAACATGAATTCGGACGGGAGTATGCCGACTGCACGGGTCTGGGCGATGTGGGATGCAATGTTCCAGTGCGGTGATATTACGAGAGGCTGGAACGGCAAACGATATGCAGCGATCAGGAATTATCTATCGTCACTAAAAGTCATCGAATGGACCGACGAGACCTACCGCATGGGCTGGGGCGACGACAAAGGGCAAGCAGCCAAATGGCGGTTCAACGATCAGTTTATAGCCGAATTGAACAAACTGGTGGAGGAAAGAGAAGAAGAAGAAGAGAAGGAGACATCCTTTATAGACACTCTTTCTCGTTCACCTTCGTTCATCCGACCTATTCAGACTTGGGTTGAGAGCGAATACCGGGTTCGTGACCTGAAACTGCTCGAAATGACCCGTCAGGTGATGCTGCTATACGACCAAGCGGCATAAGAAAGCCATAAACAACGAAAAACACCAATAAACAACGGAGAAAATATATGAAGAAAAACAAAGGACACAGGAGGCCGACATTTGAGCAACGCAAAGATAGTGCTGCCAACCTGCGTGCTGCAAAATGCGTAGAACAATTGTTCGCAAAATGGTGGCCGCAACGCCCACAATTAGCCGGAACGGTCCAGCCACCAGTAACTCTGCTCTCGTTGATCGAAAAACTGGAAGAAGAAATCCAAGAACAGCAGCGTGCGTGAGAATAGAGAATGAAAGTCGTGAATCGTTCGTATTGTCGTCGTCATTTATTTTAATTCCAAGGTCATTCTGGTCGTCGTGGATTATATGCTGCCGTTAAACAACGCCTGGGAGCGTCTGGAGGCATTCTGGCGGCATATTTCCTACTCGTCGTCACCAGCTTCTTCGGCCCATTGTAGGTCGGCCTTCGTGATCCGGCCCGTGACGTATCCGATGATTTGTGCCAGGAATGCGGCCCGTTGATGCCCGACCATTTTGCTGTAGGCGACCTTGAGCGGGGCCAGTTGCCGTTGAACGAGGTTCGTGTTCTTGCCCTTCTTTTCCTGCCGCTCAATTTCCTCGGCAGCGAAGAAGGCATCGTGGTTCGCCTGCCATTCGACCACCCGAAGATCGTTGTCGAGAAAGCCAACCCACCGCCTCGTATTACCGAAGATTGAATTTTCGTTGTCGGGCTTGCACTCAAATTCGTAGATCGAGCCGGGACGACCCACCAGTTTCGGAATCGTGCCGCCGTAGATGCGTTCCTGGGGAAGTTCGTCAGGAAGCCGCTTCATCCGCAATTGATCGGCGGTGATCGGCAGAAAGACGCCGCCGAGCTTCTTGTCGCCGGTTGTGCAAGGCCCGATGTAGGCCAACTTGACCTTGGGGTTCGGGACTTCTTCGGGCTTGGACTGCGTTTCTGCCGCCATGCTTCTGTTGCCTTTTCGCTGTCAGGTGTTGGAAGGACAGCGGCTACCGTACCGGGTAATTAAATGAAAACAGGAACCGCCGCTGAGAAATGAGGGCGGATTGCGAAGTGACTGCGGACGACCGCTGCCCGACAAAACAGCTAACGGCTTGCCAGTCCCCCTAGTAGCGATACAATAATGGCTTGGTTGCCGATGAATTCTGAGAGCGGAGCGAGACTTGGAGCTACGGGAAAAAACACGAAAGTTGCTTGCCGAAACGGAACAGGCAACCGGCTTTCAAGTTGCGATTACGGAGGATGCGAACCTCCCGACACCTTCCACCGTGCAAATGGCTACCTGGGATCGTCCGAGCCATCTGATCCGCATCCACCCAAAGGCTTCAGCAGCGATTGATTACTACATCGCCTACTACTGCCGAATGATTCAACGCTTTTTCGAGAACTCGCCCGACGAGCGGTTTCTTTTCGGCGTGGGCACCAAAGGGCGGTACGAGTTTCGCAAGTTGGTTGGACGAATGGCCTTTGCCAAACGATTGGGCGAGGCAGCGATCATGTCCATTTGCGAACAGTTGCTCATCGGTTTTTTGACACATCTGCGGACCATTCCTATCGGTCTGCGTTGCGACAACTGGGTTTTCAACGAATATCCTGAATTGATCGAGATGCAGCAGCTTGCTGTTCAACCGCAAATCCAAGACGCCAATCGCACGGCTGAACCCAAGTTTCGGAATATGTGTCCTCCCCAGGTCTTTGATGCAACGATGGCAATCAATGCCGCCTTCGCACAGTTTTGGGCAGAAAAGTGGGGACAACCGGAACTCGTTGTGGCGAGTAAATCCAGCGGTCACTCGGCTGCCGGGGAAGAGCTGCTGAGAATCCTGTCGGATACTCCCGATTCGGGCAGGACCGACCGGACGCTGATTGACGCCTGGGGAACGGAGTTGAACGCGAAAGAATGGTATGTCTGGGTTCCCTACAGGAATCCTTAATCGAGATAGGTTGCTCTCATGGCCGATTATCGCTTCAACATCTCTCTGGAGACATTCGATTCTTCGCTGTTGCCAACTGGATCGGCAGCCAAGGGGTCGCCGGAATACTCTGCTGCCGTCCATGACTTTCTCCAAAAGCAATTTGCGGACTTCAAGGGGGACGCACGCATAATCGTATCGGAAGATTCGATTCTCGTTGAATGGACGCCGCCATCCTCTGGTCACGATCCGGTTGAAGCGGCGGTTGCGAGGCTGGAAAAGGGAGACTTGATTCCCGCCGTCCTGATGCTGGAGTTATTGCGGCAACAGAATCCGAGTGAGTTTCGACTGCTCTATAATCTTGGCGTAGCCTACAGCAACATGGGCCGGTTGCAGGAAGCCCGTGCTACATTGAGCGAGGCTTTGCGTCTTGATCCCAGCCATGTCAATTCGCGTGTTGCTCTGGGCGTTGCCTTTGCTTCGGAGAATCGTCATCAGGAAGCCATCAAGGAGTTTGAGCGGGCGATTGCCATCGATCCGGCCAATCCTTGGGCACAGCGGAATATCGGTGGCTGCTTGCTGGCCTTGAAGGAAGTGGATCGTGCCACGGCTCATTTACTGCGGGCGACCCAACTGAATCCCCAGGACCAAAAAGCGTTTTATGGATTGGGCGAGGCTTATCGAGTGGCAGAAAAGCTAGAAGATGCCGATGACGCTTACCGGCAAGTTGTCACTATTGATGAGTTCAGTTCGACGGCGAAACTCGCAAAGAAGCAGTTATCCGATCTGGCCCAAGTCGGGTTCGAGAGGCGAGGTGGTGGATTGGGTCGTCCAGACGCAGTGATGTATTGTCTGTCGGCCCTTGAGCGTTTTGAGAAGCTGTCTACGGAAGAAGTGCAGCGGATTTCCTTTGAGATTGGAATGCTCGGCACCAAGGGATTCGAGATAAACGACCCGGAACAGCAGTACCAACTTCGGTCGATTCCGGGCAAATTCAGCGGCATGGAACTCGTTTGCATTATGTATGTGGGATTCCAGCGGATTGCTCCCGACTATGCTCCCAGCATGGACCTATCTGCCGAATATGCAGCGGCCAAGGAGTTGTTCAAGAAACGGAAAGAAAAGCGGCAACAAGGTCCATAAGCCTCCAACAATGCACTGCCGCTCGAAATAGAAGCTGACTTACCCTAGCCTGAAGGTCCAAAAGGTCGTTTCATGCGATTCGTGATGAAGCAGAAGCTCTTCTCTTGGGGCGACGATTTCTACATCAAGAACGAGCAAGGTCAAGATGTTTTCTTCGTGGATGGCAAGGTATTCAGCATTGGCAGCAAGCTCTCGTTCTAAGACATGGCTGGAAATGAAATGGCATTCATCAGCCAGAAGTTGCTTTCCTGGGGGCCGACCTACGAAATTCATCGAAACGGGCAACTGGCTGCCGTCGTCAAGAAATCCATTTTCACGCTCTTCCATTGTCAATTCACCGTCGATGTTCCCGGCCCCGACGATTTGACGGCAGAAGGCGATTTCCTCGACCATGAATATACCTTCTCTCGTAGCAGGCAGGTTGTGGCCCAAGTTTCCAAGAAATGGTTCGCCTGGACGGACACCTATGGAGTGGATATTGCCGGGAAAGAGGACGATGTGCTGATCCTTGCAAGCACCGTGGTCATCGACATGGTTTGCCACGGCGATCAGAAGGGCAACCGGAATTGATAAATCCGTCGTACAGCTAGCCTTTCGCCTTCGTTTCTTGTACCGGCCTCAACTATTCCCTCCGATACGCTTGTGGTTTGGGATCGACTCTCGCACAGCACGTTGCGTAGCGAATTCATTGACTCGCACGATTGATGGCATAGCATCCAGTTCGCCTTTCACGCAGACGAAGACGCACCAGCCTTTTTCCGTGGCGTATGGTACGAAGTTGAAACCCTCTATGCTCCATGTTTTACCCTCGCCACGGTCGATACTCATGGCAATGACATCTATGGCCCATTGCACCAACCGAGTCCCTGTGAAGTCATGGAAGCGACTCTTCGCTGTCTCGGCAGCTTTTGCGGTGCAGGCGATTTCGCTGATCTTGAGCCAGCCTTTATTGCCAAGCTCGTAGATATGGCTGAGTTTGGCGACGCTGGCTTCCATTTCGCTCAACTGCCGCTTGTATCTTGTTTCGACAGCCGACACGCTGGCCGCAATCTCCTGAACACGCTGCTCTCGGATTTGAGCCAATTCTTCACGATGCTGTTTATCGTCGGCAGCAAGCTGGTTCTTCAGGCTCACGTTTTCTTCAATCAGCCGCTCTTCGGTCGTGGAATTCGTTTCTTTGATTTGTTCCAAGAGCGAGCCAATGAAACTGTTGAGTTCGTGCCACTTCTCGTCATCGAGTTTGGCACGCAACGGCTGCAATAACTCGAAATGCTGTTTTCGCAATGCCTTTAGTTCTTTGGATTTCATGGCGATACCCTTCGGCCTTAGCGACAGACTGATTCCATAGTATTGCTGTCGAACGGCATCCAAGGCAAGGAGCTTTGGCTTCCAGAGAACGCTTATTTCAAGAAACTCGGCCCAAATTGAATGTACCGGGGGCCGCCGCACTACAAAACGAGTCATAGGAGCAGCCCAGCCAAGAAATGAGCTACAATGGATGCTTTCTGCGATCCTTGGCAAAGCACTCGGAGGACAAGCGTGATTAGCATCGACTTGGTGGACAAAACGAACAGCGTGAAGCACATCGATTTCAAGAAAGTGCCTGTCACCAAGGAGTCGGAGTTCCTTTGCCTTCCAGAGGGCGTCTTGCCGTTGGATAGTGTCGTGCGGCTATCCCGTGAACTCAAGGCCGGGCGTACATTCGGTGAAACGGGCAAGTTCGTCTGGTATCGGCTGGCAGGAAAACCGGCTGCTACTTATAAGGGCGTAAGCTGCGGCATGGAGTAACGACCGAGCGGAAAGCGGTGAGTCACTGTGCGACTGACGCTCCATTTGGGAAGTCCTATCCGAGGCAGGGAAGAAGTTTGGGCGTGTAGGATAGTGGCCGAGGAGTAGCAGTGCTAGCACGACAATTCCTCAATGTTGAGCGTCGATCACCTATTGTGCTCGTCGTTCCGGGCTATACAATGGACTGGAGTTCGCCGGACGACTAGATGAAGAGCAACCCGTTTTGCCGGGAGGCTCGATGACGAGTAGGCCGACGTGACTGGACACTTTGGGGTGTTCTGTCACGTCGGCTTTTTTATTTCCTATGGCAAAAAGCCGTCTGAAATCTGCGAACCGAAGGAGCGACCCATGTTAGTTTTGAGCCGAAAGCCGAATGAAAGCATCGTAATCAACGACAACGTGGTGGTTAAGGTGCTGGGTGTCCGAGGCGATACCGTGCGACTGGGCATCGAAGCACCAGGAGAAATCCCGGTGCATCGCCAGGAAGTCTATGAGAAGATGCGGAACCAGGAGGTTCTGTTGAGTGTCGGGTAGGACGGGTTCCTTTTAGTTGGTCTGACTAACGCCAACCGACCAGCGGCTTCCACGGCAGTTCGGTGCCTTGACGAGTACCGAAATGCCAGGTCGAAGATTCTTGCAGGGCGTGAACGGAGTGGAGGATCAGGCTAATGGACAAGGAGACGTTCGAGACTATCGATCCCATCTTGGGCAACATTGCCAAAGTTGCCACCGGACTCTTAGAAACTGCCGCAACAGAAAGGCTGCGAAGCCTATTGACCGAGTTGACCAACACGCTCGGCAAACGGTACTTGGTCAACCTCCATCTCAATGTGACAGTGTTCGACGCTGAAATGGAACGCTGCCTTCCGGTATTGCAGACGGGTTTTACCGGGTTTGATCGAGATAAACCCTATCGGGCAGTTGGCGGTTCGTCACCGCAGCATTACATTGTCGGTGGGGATATGCTCGTCGTGCCCCATGACCGTTGCCCTCAGTGCTGGGGAAAGTGGGACTTCAAGCTCCGGCAGTCATCATGTCCCCATTGTGGCGTGTCTTTGGGGAGAGAGGTAAAGATACTGCTCGACACGGACGTATGCCCCAATTGTGAGGAGGGAATGGTTTCAGTTTCTCGTCCTCGATGCGGGAAATGCGGCTGTGTGGTCGAACGTAGCCAAGTTGCGTGGGGTTGAGTGTCGGTCCAAGAAAACGAAGAAGCCCGCTCAATTAAGGCGGGCTTCTGTAGGGAGAGGCGATACGCCAACCTCGGCCATCTGCTGCCCACTGTTTATTTTGGGCGAGCGGTGAAAACCCGGTGTGTCGGCCCTCCCAGGTCGCTGATCGATCAGCCACTTTCATTATAGCGTCAAACTGCAAAAGGCAAGCGGATTGTACGCCGGAAGGCCATTCTCGAATTATGCCAGCAGCGTCACGTTCTCGGCACATGGGCCTTTCGGACCCCGACCTTCCGTGTAGGACACCTTCTGGCCTTCATGCAGGGCATCAAAAGTGACGCCTTGGAGGCTCTTTGAGTGGAAGAAGAGGTCTTTTGCTCCTCCTGTGTTGATGAATCCGAAACCCTTGTCCGTCAATTTCTTGATACTACCTTCAGCCATTTGTACTTCTTCTGCGTAAAATGCGTTGACGTTGCCCAGCTTGCGATTTGCCGACTGGTCAGCGTCGATTGGTTGACACAAGTATATGCGGTCACAGTGCCAAAGGCAAATGGGGCAGTTGTCCCCGTATTAGCACCAATCGCACGCCTCCAACATCTTCGCCAGCGAGTCAAGCAATGATGGCGTTGGCAATTTAACGTTTTCCGTCAAAACTCATTTGTCCCGGCCCATTGGCGACGATGAACAGCATGGCTCCCATGACCGACAGATTCATCATCAGATAGAGAATATGATCGTGTCGAGCCTGGGAGTTCACCACGTTCCAAAACGTGAATCCGTGAAACAGGTAGGTCGTCAGCACTAGGAAAAGAAGCAGAGCCGCAGCACCGAAACGAGCCTTGTAGCCGATGACGATTGAGGAAGTCGCAGCAACGAGCATGACGATGGCTGCGATCAAGACCCAATTTGGTGCCACGGCTACCTTGGCAGCAATCACTTGGGCGAAACCGTGAACATCAGGGGCCGTGTATCCGATAATCGCCGCCAGGAACACGGTGCAAAGCAAGACTCTTCCCAGAACCGCAACGACGCCGACTGCAATCTTCTTCGATTTCCGCATGATCTTGTCCGAAAGCCACTTGTAAACAGTTCTTACAAAGATAGCTCACAATTCGGACTGGATTCGACGGATATACGGAATATGGCCCGCAATTCGAGGTTCCTGGCCGGATGGTTACCGCCGCCGCCCGCAATGTTGGGGATGAAGACACTCAATATCGCCGCATTGCAGCGAGCATACGAAGGCGTCTAATCCGGTAGGACTAATCCTTTCAGCGGAATTGGGTAGCAGTGCTAGCACGCCAAAATTCGTTTAGCAGGGACTTACAATCCACGCACCGATGTCTATCATTAAGGTAGTCCTGACCACATAAGCTAGGTCTGCCGCACCCAATCTCTTTTCTTGTCGCCTGCGGCCCTCCCAGCGGTTGCGTATCAGCACCGCATTGTCTCGAAAGGCCCACGCTGAATCGTAGCGATTCGACGGGCACATGGCTACTTCCGCAGAAGATTCTTGATTTACGGAGGAGATATGTCCACGGTTGTCGATGGCACCGCCATTGCCGAGGTGGCGACTGAGTGCCTGCGGGCCAGCCCCTACAAAGCCATGCAGCGGGTTTCGTGCGAGTGCAAGCAAGGAGTTCTTTTCCTCCGAGGCCGGTTGTTCAGTTTTCGTGATAAGCAAATTGCCCAGGAAATTGTGGCCGGAGTCAGCGGCGTGACGCAGGTGGTCAATGAAATCGAAGTGCAATGATCGGAATTATAATTCTGAGCTTCTATAAACTGCTATTGGTCGCAACGATCCCGGCTCTACAATGGACAAGAGTTCGCCGGTTGACTAGATGAAGAGCAGCCCGGTTTAACCGAGAGGCTCGTTAATGAGTAAGCCGAGGTGGATGGATACCTTCGAGTGTTCAGCCACGTCGGCTTCTCTTGTTTTCTGTGGCATAACGCCGTTGGAAACCTGCGAACTAATGGAGCGACCCATGTTAGTTTTGAGCAGGAAGCTGAATGAAAGCATCGTAATCCACGACAATGTTGTGGTCACGGTACTGGGTGTCAAGGGTGACACGGTACGGCTGGGCATCAATGCACCCGTGGAAATCCCGGTACATCGCCAGGAGGTCTACGAGAAGTTGCAGAACGAGAAAGTTCTGATGAGTGTCGACTAGGAAAGCCCGATCAGTTGCCGTGCTCCAGATAACATGAGGCTATTGAGCATCCCCAGAAAACAGGAGTTCACAATGATTGAAACTTTCGTCCGTGCCAAGAGCGAAGCCGTCGTCGTCAATGGCGAAGTAGTCGTAACTGTCATCGAAATTCGTGACGAGGAAGTAGTACTTGCCGTCGAGGCCCCAGATTGGGTTGAAGTCATCCCAGCGGAATCGTCTGATCGGGCAGTCACGATGGAGGAAGCGGGAATTCTCAAAAGAAGTCCATAACCATCGCCCCGCCACAGGCGGAAACGGGGAACGATTGCAGTTCAAGAAATGGAAGAAGCCCGCACATTAGCTGCGGGCTTCTTCACTGCATTCTGAGGGGAAGTCGGTTCGTCGTCCCCGGTCACAGGAAATGGCGGAACGGGAAAAAAGACGCTAAACTACCCGCCCGGCTGCCAAGGAGCATGGAACGGCGATTTCGTCTGGGGTATGTCCCTGTCTAACCAATAACGCAGCCGAGTGTAGAACTGGCCCGAAGTTTCACCTTCGATCCGATTGCACTCGCCAAAGAGCTTTGTTCGGCGTTGAAGGTCATCGTCTCCCGCAGGCGTTTGGTCGAGTTGGCTAATGGACTCCAGCAATTGCGTTAGGTTGTCCTCGATAAGTTCTTCGTCAAGCAGGGTCTCTTGGCGGCTTTTGTATTGCAGGGTTTTCTCGTTGTCCTCACGATTTGCTTTTCGGCTGTTGTCCATATTGCTTCTAATGCTGCCAGCCAAATTCATTTCAATCGAGGCCAGTGCGGTTCGATGACTATTAAGCGTCCAAAACAACTTCCAGCGTCGTTGCACCGGGAACAAAGACGACCTTCTTGATCATGCGTGCTTTCAGAATCGACAGAAGAGCCGTTTGCTGCTCTGCGTCGTCTCCATTCATAATTCCACATGACTCGCCATCACTGACAGACCAGCCGTGCTGCTCCCACTTCCACTTGGAGCATGAACGCAAACAATTACTTGCAAGTCGCAGAATACCGTGCCTGTTCGGGTGTTCGCTCTTTAGTCGATTTAACTCAATCTCAAGCCGATCTAGCTTTTCGTCTGGCGTCAATAGATTGTCCTTTGCGACATTGAAGCGAAGGTCATTGCCTCCGCGTAAGTTTCGTCTGATTAGAAGCCGTTTGGGTCAGGAACACAAGCCCATAGCTACTAACAATGCGGTATTGATTCATTTGCCGCCCGCCAACGCCTTCCTGAGCGGACAATCTGCCCCAACCGATTCTCCACTTCGATACCGGCCCAGCAATTCCTTGGATCGTTGGGCAAGCATCCGACGAATCTCACGACGCTTGCCTTTGATCCTGGCGATCTTCATGGAATCGTAGCCGGTCGTCTGGTGCCGCATCCATGCATTGACGGCGGCTTCGGCCCGTTGTTCGACAGGGATTCGCTTCGTCCTGGCTACGGTGCCGCTGCCAACAGGAGTAGCATGATCGGCAACCGCACGGGCCAGCTTTCCGGCGAAATCAGCGTGTGCAGGATGGAAGGCCAGAAATGCCAGAACCGCTCCGTAGAAATCTTCGACGTATTCGGCCTGGGCTGTATTCCGGCGACGGACATCAGCAACTTTGCGTTTGGCGTAGCCCTCGGTGGATCGCTCCGCTTCGAGTTCAGCACGAATCTTGTCAATGGTGGTCGCCGCTGCCCAAACGCCCCTTGAAAAAACCTTTCGGCCCTTTTTCTCCTGCACGATCCAATGATCCCCAGCAGCCTTCACCCGACGAGTCAAGGTAGCATCACCGGGCAAAAGCAGAATCCAACCCTCCGGTGCGGTCAGAACTTTTCCATCGGCTGATCGAACGGAATTGGGGGTGGGGCCGGGGGCGATGGTGTTGTCGGTCATGGGGCGTCTTCACCAAGGAAAAACCCTTGGATCGTTCATTCGTATCGTGTTGAGTGCGGCTACATCTTCTTTCGCCGGTCTCGTTTTGCTACGGCCTTTTCAAAGTCCTGTTTGACTCGCAGCTTTACGATGCGTTTGATTAGATTGTAAGGAATCGGCTCATCAAGCGGAAACTGAAGATTGCCCTTGGGACCGGCGTACTTAGCCACGGCCTTCTCAATTGCCCCGTCGCCGGAAATTGGTGGATATAGACCGATGTGTTTCTTCCAGGCTGCAAAGTAGACGAGGATGCCGTACTGTCGGAAGGCAGGCATCTTGTAACTGATTAGTTCCTTCGCCTTTGGTGCAGCGGTGCGAATTGTCTCCCGCACCTTCTGAAGAATCTCCCGCACTTCGGTCGGGAATTGCAAAATGTAGACGTCGATGTCGTTGGGTGTAGCCATATTGGTTCTCTATTCGGCTTTGTCGTCAGCAATTATCTCGTTGACACTCCGCTGCGTCTATTCCCTTGACATATCCTCAATGTAGGAAACTTCTACCGCCTCCAACATCTTCTCCAATGATTCTGGATCGGCAAGTCGGTGTTCGTAGCCAACTTCAATCAGCGATTCCAAGGGCAATCCGCTATTCTGCACAAGTTCCACCGAATCGCCAAACGGCACCACGTCGTCAGCCTTGGAATGGAAGATGACCGTACCGGGCTTCACCGCCCTGGCCGTCCCCCAGTGTTTCCATGCCGGGCAGAGCAGAACTAGCGGCGTAGAACCCGAATTGATGTTCATAGCGACGGCACCGCCCCGGCTTGATCCGACAACAACATCGGGATGATGCAGGTCGAACTCGGTCTGAGCGATACGAACGGCTTCCTCGAAATCGTCATCGGGAAGAGCCGGATTCAGGACTTCGTGGCCGTGGTCCTTGAGATAGGTCGGTTTCACGCCGCCAGGAGTCGATTGCCAGCCGTGGAGGAAGAGGATGGTCATTCGGGTTTGTAGCCGAGCTTCTTGGCCTGGGCGAAGTCGGCATCGGCCTTGGGCTGGTCGCCTTTCAGTTGGTATACTGTTCCTCGAAGGTGATAGGCCCCGGCATAGTTCGGATTCAGACGAATGGCCTCATTGAAGTTGGCAAGTGCCTTGTCGTAGTCGCCCTTTTTGAAGTAGGCATAGCCCCGATTGTTATAAGATTTCGGGAACTTCGGATCGAGTCGAATGGCCTCCGTGCAATCGGCAATCTCCTTGTCATATTGGCCCTTCTTCTCATGCGACTTGCCCCGGTTGTAATAAGCATTGGCATTTTTCGGATCAAGCCGAATCGACTCTGTGAAGTCAGCAATTGACTTGTCGTACTCGCCGGTGTTGGCGTAGGCAAAGCCTCGATTGAGATACGCATCGGCCATTTTTGGATCGAGCCTTATGGCCTCGCTAGAATCTGCGATTTCTTTTTGATAGTCGCCCGTCAATTCGTAGACCTTGCTTCGGTTGTAATAGGAGTCGGCGTCCTTTGGATCAATCCGAACGGCTTTTGTGAAATCGTCAATTGCCTTTCTGTATTCCCCATTGTCAGCGTACATGAAACCCCGGCTGCTATATGCCACGGCCAGTTTTGGGTCGAGTCGGATTGCTTCGGTATAGTCAGCAATCGCCTTTACCCCGTCGCCTTGATTCCCGTAGGCCACACCCCGCCAACGATACGCCTTGGCGTTCTTGGGATCGAGCAGGATGGCCTTTGTGAAGTCAGCTATAGCTTTGTCATGCTCTTCCTTGGACTCGTAGCACTTACCACGACCAGAGTATGCGTCCGCTTTTTTCGTATCGAATTGAATCGCTTGCGAATAGGCAGTGATGGCTGAGTCGAAATCGCCTTTGTCGTAGCAAGCCTTTCCCTTCCCCAAGGCATCCTGTACCGGATCAGCACTTGCCGCCACGCTCGATAGTGGCAGGACTCCGACCAACATGACCATCCAGACCTTGCATTGCATCAGTCTTCCCTCCAAATCAGATGCTTTCATCATACCCCCGCCAATCTCCCGCAGCTAGCCGATAGAACCTGCGGACGGTGTTCGGGTCCATTGATATTCTTCGCTCCGAGAAGTCCGCAGAACTTATTCGGGATCGAGCAAGTGGAAAGTTGATTAAGGTGGGTCGAGTGCGGTCACTTGACAGACAAATCCGCAGGGATAAACACTCCACCATCGTTCGCTCCAAGGCCCGCAGCGAACAATCTCACCGACTTGAAAAGTACGCTCTTCCGACAGGACGCAGCATTCGATGAAGTCCGAGACAGCTTTCTCGTCCGTTCCAAAAACACTGAAAGGCGGATCATCTTGCAGAGATGATCTAACGGCTTTGCCTTGCGGGATTGGGCCGAAAACAAGGCATTGCCAACGCTCCATAGCGGCGGCTCCACGCAGGCTCAGATCGATATTCCCAACAGCCGGAAAGCCGCATAGTGGAGAAAGTCTTGATCGGCGAGAAAGCAGTTCAATCGCCGTCCGAAGTGATTCATCGATCTGAAGCACTAACCCACGGTCAGTAAGCGACTGTAAAGCAAGCTCCAAGTCGGATTCTCGTTTCATTCCACGACTCTCGGCCTCTTGCCAAGTCCATTGAACCAGCCGTTTGGCGGGCATTGGCACTGTCATATAGAGTTCGTACAATAGCCAGAACTCAGTCTCTGCCAAAGCCTGCTCTTGCAGGAACGGTAACCACACACTGGCTGCTTCTGGACTGAAGTCGTGACTCATTTATTCGGCCATCTCCCGTCGTTGAAGAGACCAGATGTTACTCGATTTGGTTTCCATCGGACGGTCGTGGTTGGCATCCTTCACGACAGGGTTTATCCCATCCGGCTTTTGATTAACTGAACCTCAAATACAGAACAAGAATCAAGGCAATAATCGGCCAGCAGAGTGCCCCAAACCAAAGCGATGGAAGGGCAGAACGGAAATTCTTCGCTATCTCGCAGTCGTCCGTTCCAAGCAATGGACATTTTGACTTGAGCAGATACCACTCAGCGACCCGGCCAATGTAGGCGAGGCAGAGGATCGGAATCAGACCGATCAGCACAGCCTTCTTGGAGTCAGTGATGATATTGGTTGCCTTCTTTACTATGGAATCAGGAATCCGATCAGGTCCGCACAGCTTCTCTTCGGTTTTCATGCTCCCGCTCCAAGGCTTTTTTTGCATCGTCAACAATGGATCAGCTTAAAACATTGAAACTGCGAGAGCAACACTCTACGGAATCAGCATCGTCAGCCCTTCCTGTGCCGCCCACCGCCGCAGAACGTCCTTCGGTTTGGGATCGGGCATAACGTTCCGCTTGCCACGGGCCTGACAGACGATCTTGTGCGGTAGCCAAACTTCAACGGTCAGAATACGCTGGCTTCCTTCGTGATTGTGCATTTCGAGCGACCAGATCGAAGTCACCCGGCGACTGCAAGATCGGACATAGGTGGCGACACAGTGCTGCATGGCCCGGCCTTCAGTCACAAGGGCACGGCTGCTCAGAAGCTCCCGAATTGTCCAGCGACGGAGATTGAGAGAGCCTTCCCGGCCTTCAATCCAGTCAAAGCCATTGATGCCCGAAACCGGCCACTGTGCATCGAGATTGACTCTTTCGTGAGCCAGTTGATGATGCCAGCGTTCGACCTGTCTCAAAAGGGCTTCGGGGTTTCGGCCTTTCATCGTCAGATTCGGTTGAGGCGGCGGGCGACGTTGTAGTACTCCCGCAGCCAAGAATTCCTCCCGTTGCTCAAACCGCTGATTTTGCAGGTAGTCGATGATCGGCCCGACGTGAACAAGGTCTAGCATCGAGTTGTCGATGAAGAATCGGATCACCGTCATCCAGAACTCGTCATTCTCGAAATGTTCGGCCAGTCGCGTGGTTGCAATGGCTTCGGCTAATCTTGAACTGCCGCCGATTCCTAGAACCTGCCCCCACCGCAACGCCTGATCCACGGTGAAGTGGTTCAGTGCTAACATGAAGTGGTGGGCCATTCGCTTGGTCAGCGGGATGGGGACATCGGCAGTGCGGAGATTCTGGCCGCTTGCAATGTGCATGAACCACTGCTGACGGCGAGTAGCGGCGGCACAAGTCCCCATGAACCAAACCGAGTCCATGAAGGTCGGAACGGGATACTCTGCCAAAAGGTGACGGACAAGGCTGGTGAATTGACGACGTGTATTGTGGGTACGAGGCCGCCATTCTTCAACCGGCCTCAACCAACCACGCCAATGATGGGCGATTGCAACCAGGGCGTCGATCCAGGTATTGCCCGCCAGACGACCATATTGGGACAGTGCCGGTGACTCGTCCAGAAAGTTCGTGATGGGCTGGACATGAAGCAGCAGAGATAGCGTATTTGCCCGAACCTGATGGTCATGTTCTGTGGCTTGGCTGGCTCTATGAATTCCGGCCAAGGGAGATAATCGGCCTTTGGGCAGCCGCAAGTTGCCCTTGAAAACGTCAATGATTGCATCGGGAAACTTGGCCGTCTTCTTGTACTCGGCCAATCGAACTGCGGCCACTTCCCTGGTTGCGACCAAACGCTCCCGATTCTGTTGTGGCCAGCCTTTATCCAGGCGTTGGCTGAAACCGTGATTTCGGCACCAAGCCTTGTAATCTTCGACGTTTTCCAATCCGAGGCATTGGAGATGCCGCCGCAACGCCTGCTCTTGTTCTTCGTCAACCGGATTCAAAGTACCCTTGTTTCGCTTTCGTGCCATAAGTTCTGGAAATGAGAAAATCCGTGCTGTGGACGTAGTGCCAGAATTTCGCACGGGGACAGCGGCCCAACATGCGTGGCACATTGACTTCTCAGTACGGGTTGGAGTTTGTACATTGCGGTTTCCTTTCATTCCAAAATGGAAAGAGAATCTTGGTAGTATCAGAGACACAGGGATCGGCGTTGGGTTCGGGGTATGCCAGCTTCCAATATCTTCTTCGCCGCAACGAAAAACCTTAAGGGAGGAACCGCAATGCACGACCAAGCTCAATTTGCTGTCGGCTGGGGAACGCTGTCGCTCATCAACGCTGGTTTGGCCCAGTCGAAAGGGCGAAGCGGTCTGCTCTGGTGGCTGGCGTCGCTTTTCATTGGCCCCATCGCCACATTCTTGATCGTCGTGCTTCCGAGGATCGGGCCTGGGAATTCTGCCACCTGACCTCAGCGTAGCGTTTGGCAATCTCGTAAGCTACACCGTCGAATAGGCACCAACATGGGTGAAGTAAAGACCTTTTTCCGCCACGCTCTCGCCAGTCATTGATCGCCATGCATCGGCGTAGGTTTCCACCTGACCTCGGTAGTGTTCGACTAATGAGGGGACGTGGCTCATAGGACGTGCATCGGTCTTGTAGTCAACGATGACCCAGCCTTTCGGTTCGTGGAACGCCAAGTCTATTACACCCCGCAATAGTGTCGGCAGGGCACTGACATCTGCCGAATCCGTGGGCATCAACAATTGGAATGGCACTTCCATTAGTCGATGACCACTTGCCTGGGCACGCTTCCAGATTTCGGAATCTATCACCGACTGCACGACCGCAATCCCTTCGTCGGCCAGAGCGGGATCAAGTCCTTCATGCTGTAGGGAAGCGTAGGCAAGGTCGTGGAAGTTGGCATGGGAGTCCCGCATCGCTGCCTCCAGAATTGCATGAATGACTGTTCCCCACTCGGTTCCATGCTCGCCGGTAGTCGGCCCTTTTACAGAGCCGCTCACAGAGATCGCTTTTGCGGCAGCCAGGATATAGCTTCGCTCCACTGTCTTCTGCCAGCGGTCCCCAATGGCCTTCGCAGCCTCGGTGGGTTCTCCATCACCAATAGTGACGAATGATTCCTGGAACGGTGCAATGACCTCTGGATGCTTCAAGTGCTCGCAATTTTCGAGATGGACGTTCAGCGGTGCCCAGGGGTTCCGTTGATTCGACTTTTGCCGTTGTGTGATGACCAGCCGATGTCCTGCACGGGTTGATGCAACATAGAGAAGCCGATTCATCTCTGCTTCTTGGAACTTTCCCTCTTCCTTCGTTAATTCTTGCCACTGTTCGGGATATGCGAGTAGCGGACGATGAAACCCGCTCCTCTGGCCGTAAATAGCCATATAGCCACGGGCAGGCCCCTCACTACGATCAATATGAACTTCCAATTCGTGACTGGATTCGCCGGTTGGGTCAGCGAGGAAGACGACGGGTGCTTCCAGCCCTTTCGCCTGGTGCAAGTTCATAATTCGCACAGGTGCTTCACTGGGAGATGCGGCGGGAAGGGCGTCGTGTTTCTCCGCACCATCGACGACTTGACGCAAATAAACGGCAAGCTCGTAGACAGACTTTGCGGTAGTTTGGGCAGCCCTCAGCAGTTCGATTGCCCGTGCCAGTCCGCCTGCAAGTGTATTTCCACCACGTCCTGCCGCCGCACTGGCAGCCAGCCCAAGGTCCGCAACGATCCGCTCCACCGCTGCTACGGGTGGCAAGACCTTTAACCACTTGTCGTAAGAGTGCAGCCGTGAAAAAGCGTCGGTTAGTGGCTCGGCAATTTCGGCTGGTAGGCTTTCAGGGACTTTCGTATGGAACGAGAACCGTCCACCTTCGGCCTTGAAGGCATAAAGTGACATGTCGCTGATTCCGAAAAGTTCGCTTCGCAGCACGGCCACCAGAGCAACGGGATTATCCGGCTGCGTGACCGCCTCCAGGCACAGACACAACAGACTCAATTGACTAATCTCGCTAAGCACCGCACCGCCTGTCACCTGAGAAGGAATCCCTCGCTCTGATAGCTGCTGGGCATACCTGGAAAGGTTCTTCTTTCGATCCGCAATAACCATGAAATCACCCGGCTTTACGGATGGGTTCGTCTCGGAGTTTGCAGCGAGGGCACTGTCAATGACCTGCGAGATGACCTCGGACTCGTAGGCAAGAACTTCTGGATTCCTGCCGTATTCTTCGGGGACATTTAGAACTTCCACCCCGACTTTGTCGTTTCCAGGAGTCTGGCCGGAATCCATCGAGCAATGGGCAGGAGAATACTTGTCGGCAACGCCAGGCAAAATCTGCTCGAACGTCTTGTTGACCCAATCAATAACGGGCTTCTGGCTGCGGAAATTAGTCGTTAGTGCGACGAGTTGGCCGTTCTCTTCGATAATTCGCTTGACTTCGCTGTAGGTCACGATGTCCGCACGGCGGAAGCGGTAGATGGACTGCTTCGGGTCGCCCACGACGAACAGCGAACCCGGAACCGGCTTGCAGCCATGCCAATCGGTTTGCTCTGGATCGTCTGCCGTAAGAAGCAGCATCACTTCGGCCTGAATGGGATCGGTATCCTGGAACTCGTCAACGAGCAGATGCGTGAAGCGTCTGCGGAAGTACTTTCTTATCTGAGGTTTGTCCCGAAGCAGTTTAGCCGCTTGTAGCAGAAGGTCTTGATAGTTCAACCCGCCCAAGTCTCGGCGTAGGTCGTCGTATTCAGTTACGGCCCTTTCGAGCACTCTCATGGCAACGGAATAGCGGCGGTGATGCCATTTCTCGACGAGGGGCTGGGCATATTGCTCGACGAACTGCCCCCAGAGTTCCTTCTCCTGTCTTCCTTGCCTCGGTCCTTCCGGCCAGCTTCTTTGTACGACGTTGACCGTGACGCACTCAACGAGAATGTCATTAAGTTCAGTCGGGTTCTCAAAATCGGCCTGCCGCACGATCCTCGCAATCCGGCGATACTTGTTCATTAGGAGGTCATTGCCAACATCGACAGGGAAGGTCGGAATAAGCTCCTCCATGTGGGCGACGTAGCTGCACAGCTTATCGGTCACGCTTTTCAGATTGGGGAGTTCCACTACAGGTGCAGGCCATTCCGCAACGTCTGGGTAAGTAGCGTAACAGGCAAAAGCATCTTTAAGCTGCCCAATCTCCAGGCCCACATCACGTAGTTCAGCAAGCAACGGATCGCCCGTGGAAACCAATTCGTCGACGAATTGCTGCCATGCGTCCTTCCGCACCTGCACGTCGATGGTTTCGTCCAATTCTTGGAATGCGGGGTCAATGCCAGCCTCGACGGGCCGTTCTCGCAATAGCCGTCCGCAGAAAGAATGGATCGTGCCGATGTAGGCTCGCTCGGCGTGGTCGAGTGCCTCTGCCAAACGCTGGGCCGCATCCCCCTCTGCCTGTCGAGCCGATTTCTCCAGGGCTATCTGAAACCGGGCACGAAGCTCCGCCGCTGCCTTGCGGGTGAAGGTAATCGCTGCCAAGCTGCCGATATTGCACTTGTCCTCTTGCAGCAAGGCGATCATGCGATCCACCATGCTTCGGGTCTTGCCAGTGCCTGCTGACGCCTCGACCAACATCGTTGTGTCGAGTAGGCGAACGATGTCATTCCGTGCGGACTGGTCAGGAGGCAGGTTGGCTATACCTTCGTTATTACGGTTCGACATGGTTCCTCAACTCCCGAATTGGTTGCAGCATTCTGTTGTTGGCGTTGTCCAACTTAGCGGCACTTTTCGCGGCGATAGCCTCGGCATTGCCGCAGATAGACGTGTATTTGCAATAGTTGCAATCGCCCGCCTCGTTCGTGGCCAGGAATAGCCCCTGGCGAATGATGTTGACCAGATGCCCGATGACTTTCCCGCCCTCGGCAAGCTGAGCGGTGTCCCACTCAATTCGGTGACCTCGTTCCTTCGCACCAGGGAAGAAGAATCCGAAACGAGTGACCGTTGCTTTCGTGGATATTTTCTCCCGCAGCCGATGAGCGACCATCGCAATATAGAGCGTGGACTGGATCACGCGGCCCTGACGGAACGGGTCTGCCTCTTTGTATTGCCAAGCACTGCCGGTCTTGTAGTCCCAGACGGCGTAGGTTTCCGTTGTCCCCGTCCCGATCCTGTCGATGCGATCAACCCGACCGCAGACACGAATCTCGCTCCCATCGGGGAGCTTTACGGGAATCGGCTCAGTCGTATCCAATTGGCCGTCACCTATTTCCTTCAAGCCGATGGACGACTCCAGATACACCGGAATGCCCTTGCCTACGGCACAGTAGCGATCTTCCTCAATCAAGAAGACCCTTGCCGCTTGCTGCAACTGGCTCCTCTGCGACTGGAACGCATGATCCGTGGGAGGCGGATAATCGTCACGGTATTCCGCAACGAGGTCGTCCAACATTGCGTTCAGCAGTTCCATGTCCTGCGGGAATTTCGGCTGCCGACTGTCATTGACCAACTCTTGAATGAACCGCTCGAAAACGGAATGCAGCAACTTGCCGTAGGCGAGTGGGTCTAGCCAACGATCAGTGTCGATCAGAAGTTCGTCGGGCGGCTCAATTCCCAGTCCTCTCTTGAAGAAGAAAAGGAGTGGGCAGCGACCAACAGATTCCAGCCCGCTGCTTGATACAACGGGGCCTTTCGGTGTCGTAGGATCAAGACGCTTCCCCGCATCGGGAACATTACCGTCGTATTCCGTGAAATCGCCTGACTCACGTTGTTGAGCCGCTCGCTTTCCACGGGCCAAATGCGGAAATGCCTGCTCAATCAACTGCTCTGCATTACTCACTTCGCCGCCTGCACATAGTCGCCACAACCACCACTCGGTCGAATTCAGGCACGATTTCTCGCTAGCAGGTGCAAACGAAACCGCCGCAGGCATCAATTTCACGAAGTCTTCGTGAGTTCCTTCGTGATTGCCAGAAATGATCCGATAGGCCGACATAAGCAACTGGCTTGGAAATCCTTCCCGATTGTCAACGAGGTCGTGGCAGGAGTAGCTCATGGTGAGCTTTCCACGAAGACGGGCTAGAAGACGATGAGAATCTTGGATTTTCTGCTCCAGATCACCAGTCGCCGTGGGAAGTTGGTCGGATACTGCCCGCCGCTCGATGTCCAGGAATAAGGGGTCTTGCACCCCGGTCCCTGGAAATCGGCTGTCGTCCAGTCCAACGATGAACGTGTGGCTTCGGCCCGAATGTCCACCGGCAAGAACATGGGCGACATGAAGGCGACCCGGCTGAGGACTACTGCCAAGAATACTGGCACTGGCTGGCAGCCCACTCAACCAATCCCAGGCGTCCAATGCCAACTCATCTTCGTCGGCAAGCCAATAGCGGAGGCTGCTAATGTCTTCCACAAGCCGTAATCGTGCGTAACTGTCGGTCTTGTTTGCAGTGCGGGCACATTTCTCTAGCAAGCCTTTGGCACAATCCAGGATGGTTCTTTGGTCCGCATTTTTTTCAGGAGAGACATTCAGCAAGTCTTCAACCAGTTGCCGCAAAATGGTCATTTCCGCCAGCCGCCGCTCAGCCGATTGCAGCCGCTTCATCGCATCTTGCGGATCATCAGAGTCGTCAGATCGAGAATCCTTGACCCTTTGCTTTAGACATTCGATTTCTTTTTCGAGTTTTGCGAGATAACGTTCGCGTTCCCGGCCAATGCCAACTCCACGAAGGACGGACGCCAATCGTGCGAAGCTGAAATCATGCTCCGATTCCGGCACACTGAGCAAGCCCTCGCTAATCATGCGAACCAATCGTGCTTGCGGGTATCCCTCGTTGATCCAGGCTACCCAAGCGGTCAGCAGCCGTCCGGGCCGAGAATATGTCGTTGGAATGCCCTCGGCAAAGGTGGCCGGGAATTCTTCGTCAGGAATGGAATCACATGGCGGCTGTGCAGAAAGTGCCTCGAAAATCAGCGGCACATACGTTTCGGCATCGGTGTAAAGGAGTTCCGCCTCGTCGAGCTTTTGTGAATCTGCGAGCAAGCGGCGAAGGACTTCCCTAACTTCGTTGACCTCGCCAGTTGCACGAAAGAAATCGACAGTACCATCCGACTCCTTCTTGGGAGCAAGATCGGGGTGTGGCAGCCATCGCAGTAGTTCAAGATCGCTTGTCGCCGTGCCGTCCGAAGTTCTAGCCAGTTCATCCACGGGGAGAAAGAGAACCCGATCTTGGGGAAAGCTGTCGAGGAGTTGTTTTTCCAATGGCTTGAGCCGGATGCAGCTTGGGCAAACGACAACTATATCCGTTCCAATGTCGTCGGGTGCTCGTTGTAGCCTGCTAATGGCAAGCTGAAGGACACCTGCGTAATCGACGAGTCCTTGCGATTTCAATTCTTCGAGATAGCCACCGAGTATTTGGAGCAAGTCTTGGCCTTTTGCCGAAACCTCAAATCGCCGTGGCAAGACTTGATCCGACGTTAGTCCCGCCAGACGAATGTCCTGGATCGAGCGGAACATAGTTTCGGCCAGACCTGTACTGGGTCCCAGACTTCTAAGATAGCGAAGTTCACCCTTCAAGCGACGGAAAACTTGGTCAATTAGTAACGGGCCTGCTTGTTCGGCTACAAGGGCAACCTTGCGGGCGACCATTTCCTGCCCGGCAAGCTCCGTGGCGAGCGATTTGAGCGTTTTGATCCGCAGATTGACAGTCGCCTGCCCATTGCGGGCAACGCATTCTGCCCACTGATTGCCAACACGACGGCTGGGAGCGATAAGCCACTTCTCAGCGAGCGTGCGGTTGCGGCAAAGCCCAGAAATCTCCTGAACCAATCGGGACGTGTTCACTACTTGAGTCCTCCTGAATCGGGCCTTGCAGAACGCCCCATTCTAAGCCGGTGGAAGGTTGGATGAAACCTGCCGCTTGGCAGCGACCTTATCAGAGTATCCCCGGCACCTTGAGCTAATCTACTGAAAACTTGTATGGGTTGGTCGTGATCTGACCAAGCACCGCTTTATTCTTGTGGCAGTTCGCTCGATGCCACACCCGAACGGAGTTAAGCCAAACGACACCGAGGAATTGACGAACCATTCCGATTGAGGAGCCGCAACATGATTGAGCAAGAATTGAACGAAGCAGTCCGAGACTCGTTTTTGGGTGAGATCAAAACCGAGATCGTGGAGAGAGCCATGACCACCAAGGAGAAAGAAATGAATCAAATAATGGTTATAAAGCCTTATCGGTATGCCGAGACCTGGGTGTTTGACGACGAGGCAGTTGGCCTCGAAAAGGAGCCGTTCGTTTACGGAATCCCCGCGATGATCGACTACCTGACACGCGACATTCCCAACGCCCAAGACGGGTTTCGGATGTTGTTCTCAGCCCAGCCATTCCCCGGCTTCCAGGAAAAGCTCACCTGGGTACGAGGGGAAATGGATGGGAATTTTTATTGGTCCGAGACGTTGCAGGCCGAAGGCTGGCTTTGCCCAGCCCTGTTCAAATACTACAACCAGGCTCCCGCCGAAATCTATGTCAAGGTCGAGCAAGCGGGGAAGTAAATGACGACAACATCTTTGAATTGAGGAGCCTGACCATGATTGAGCAAGAATTGCACGAAGAAGTCCGAGACCCGTTCCTGGGCGAGATCAAAACTGAAATCGTGGGAATGCAGCAATACAACTCCAAGATTGACCCCGGCGAACGGATTAACTTGGAGCGAGAGGCCAAGAATGCCCACGACCGTCGTGCTATTTGCGTCGAAAACGGCCACTTCGAGCCGGTGGGTTATTTGCCTAAGAGCATGGCTTCGTGGCTGGCTCCGCTGGTCGACCAAGCAAAAATCCATCTCGACGGCTATGTGCCACAGGATTTCATACCTGCCGCAGATAAGGCTTGTCCAGTGAATCTCATGGTCTTCCAACGCGATGAGGGCCGTCATTTGTTGGAAAGGGCCGAACCGAATAACGATCTTGAAACCCTGCACCAAACCGTTCTTCAGGCGTATCACAATGCTCAGGCATATCGTGACCCCGAATTGGTTCTTGGCTTGGCGAAAGGACTCAAGCCATTGGAGAAGAGCGATCTTCTACCCGAAACCCGATTGCTCTTGGCCCTCTTGCCTCGCATAGCCCACGAACTCCGTACTTCGCTGGGCATGAGAACGGCAGTCAAGTTCCGTGAATTGCTCGCCACCTTGACCATCGGCCAGCCCAGTCACCACCACAACCTGACGTTCTTCCCTTTGCTCTGGCCCCAAGCCCATTTACCGTCCTATACGTTGCTCAGCACGGCGATTGAGGAGGGACTTGCCGTGGTGGAAGAAGTCAATGAATCGGGCAGTGTCCCTAACTTGGCCGTTACGAACAAGTGCAAATGTCCGCTCCTGATCCCCGAAGGCGAGATTCTTATGGGGGCCAAGCAGAACCGCGTCATCAACGTCACGGTCCTGGTGGCGGCGGGTGTAAAGTTCCTCCTGCCGGTAAGTTGCGTGGAAGCTGGCCGTTGGCGATATAAGTCCCGGCATTTCGAGTCGAAGTTCTGTGCCCCGCCGTCGCTGCGACACAAGAAACTCAAGGCCATCCATCGGAATCGTTCGACCAGCGGCATTGCGGCCAGTGACCAAGGTGAAGTTTGGGATGAAGTTCAAGCCTGTCTTTCCGGCGTTGCAGCCCAATCCGAAACGGCCTCTTTGACTGACGCTTTTGCTTCAGCCGAAGAAAAGTTGAAAGAAAACTGCAAGCGATTGGTGATGCCTGACGGGGCTGCGGGTGTTCTGATCGGGCGTCACAATCGCATCATCGGCATGGATTTGTTCGATTCTCCGACGACGCTCAAGACGCTTTGGGGCCGATTGTCCGACGCCTATTTCTTCGATGCCTTGCGTGACCCAGCCGCCGCTCCCGAAACGTCAGCAGACCATGCCCAGAGATTCATCGAACGGCTTGGCAGTGCGGCCAAACCAAGGATTCCGGCTCTGGCCTTGGGCGACGAATTAGAAATTGCCAGTGAAGGTCTGGTCGGGGCTGCCTTGCTCTACGATGGCCGCATTTGTCATTTGGCCGCATTCAGCGACGGGTGATTCCAATGGGCTTCACGACCACAACGTGCAAAACTACTCTGGATACCTCCCCGGTACTGGCCGTGCAGGGAACCTTGGACTATGCTCATATTCTGGTCCGTTGCTCTCTCAAAAGGATGAATACGTCGATGGCTGACCAACCTCCCCTGCTGCGTCAGTGGATTCTGCTGCGGACCTTATGCACCCGGCATCACGGCGTGACCATCAAGGATATGGTCCATGAGTTGAACGTCAGCGAGAAAACCATTCGCCGTGATTTGGAGACTTTTCAGAGGGTGGGGTTTCCGCTCAAAGAAGTTGTCGGTGATTTTGGCCGCAAGACTTGGCACATGGAAGACGGCAAGGGCGAGCCGGGCTTGACGTTTGCCTTTGACGAAGCCATCGCCCTTTACCTGGGCCGACGCTTCTTGGAGCCGCTGGCCGGGACCGCATTTTGGGATGCCGCTCAAAAGGCTTTCACGAAGATTCGTGCCACGCTGGGTCCCGAAGCCCTGAAGTATATCGACCAATTTGGCACGATCTTCCACCAGACGATGGTAGGTGCGGGCGACTACACGAAGAAAACTGAACTGATTGACGATCTGATGATCGGCATCGAGGACCGCAAGGCCGTCTTCATCACTTACCAGAGTTTGCGGGCCACGGAGCCGGTGACTTACGACATTTATCCTTTTGGCCTGATTTACCATCGCGGTGCCTTGTATCTCGTTGGCCGCAAGCCACAGGACGAGGACATCTGCCATTGGAAAGTCAGCCGGATCGAGGATGCCGAAGTGACCAAAGTTCCTTTCCAGCGGCCCGAAGATTTCGACCTTGGGCAACATCTGGCGAAATCGTTCGGGGTTTATCACGGCGACGGCGACGTAAAGATCAAGGTCCGCTTCGCTCCTGCCGTGGCCCGCTATGTCTGCGAATCGAATTGGCACGAAAGCCAGAAGCTCACGCCGCAGAAGGACGGCGGCTTGGTGGCCGAATTCCAGTTGTCGGACTGCGAGGAGATCAAACGCTGGATCATGAGCTTTGGGCAACATGCCGTCGTGCTGGAACCGGAGTCATTGAAGGCAGAGATCGTTCAGGAATTGAATTCGCTCTTGGCGGCGTATTGCCAGGAGCCGGGAAGAACACCACGCCGTCAACGGAGTTTGGAACCATAGACCAAGGTCGAAGCCGCCTGTCTCACAAAGGCAAGACGCACGAAAGGAATTGTCGGAGCCACACCATGATCTCGAAATCCCAGTTTCAAGATTTCTTTCGCCGTTACCAGGAATCGGTTGGCGACAGTCATCAAGCCAATTGCAACAGATTGGCTCGCTTCTTTGACCGAGTGCGGCCTGAAATGGCCCGACTAAGAGAAGCAGTTCGTCAAGAGGAGAAAGACTTCGCCCCAGACTTCAATATCTTCCGAGCATTGAACGTCCAACGCAAGGAAACAGTTCTTCATACACCGATGCTCGCCCATTTGCTTGACCCTTCAGCCGCACATGGTCAAGGATTGCTGTTCTTGCGGTGTTTTTTCCATATCGTCCGTCAGCAGAAGAATGCCGTGCTGCCTGATGTATCGATGGCCGCTGGGCATTGGATGGTTCTGCGAGAGTTCTACATCGCTGGCGTCGGCATAATTGACCTACTGATCGAGAACCCAGGCAAGAAATGTATCATCGTCATTGAGAACAAAATTGACGCACACGATCACTCTGGTCAGCTTCACAAGTACCAGAGGTGGGTGGACATAACTCGCCCCGACTATCAGTGGCGACAATTGATTTATCTTACGCCCAATGGCCGAGAGCCGATGTCTGATACGGTTGACTCTTGGCTATGCCTCTCCCATAGACGACATATCAGCCAGTTCTTGGTAGAAGCACTGGCGGATGTAAAGCCCCCATCTGTTCGAGCAATCGTGCAACAATACGTCGCCATTCTTAAACAATTGACAGAGAATAATGATGACCAAGCAAGCTGAGCGGCTGGAATTCTTGACCAAAAAAGAGAACGTGCCCATTGTGATGGAAATTCTTCAAGAGGGAGACCGAATACGGTTGCTCCTCTTCAACCAGTTCATGGCGGGGCTGAAGGACTATCTTCAAGTGAACATGACTATACCGCAAGATGAATGCGAACTAAGTGTTACCGAAGAAACGGACAATTCATGGGCCTCAGTTGACCTGTGGTCCACGAAACTGTCACGGGATAATCAATATCTCTATTTCCGTGTTCGACACACTGCTGACGACGACTGTGAGATGACCTTATGTCTTGAGTGGGCGGATTATGATAACGTACCGAAGGAACCGAAGGTCCAAAAGCTGAAGGCACTCGCCCAACTCTCGGAGCATCTCAAAGCCGAAGGTCTTAACAAGAAGGGGCGTGTGAGGTTACGGTATAGGTACATTCGTAAGGATGATACCACGGATGACTTCTTGGCAACGATAATAGACCAGGAAAACCGGGATTCACTTTACCGACAAGTCAGCGATTGTTTTTGGCCTCTTGTGCAATCGACGTTCAAAATGATTGCGATGACAAACGAAGACATAGCCAAGGAAATCGGACGTTAAATTCGGCAACTGTTTCCGCCAAGAGTCCGCCTAAAGTAGAGCGTGAATACAACGCCCGCCAGTTGAGACACCACTACCATGCCCGAAATACTCTCCATTGTTACCGTCGTCCTGTTGCTGATCGCTTTGGTCCTCTTGGTTGTCCTGCTTCTTCGCAAGACCTCGGTAGACCTGTCGCCGCTTCAACAGGCTTTGCAGGCCACGGATAGGGTCGGTGAGCGTGCTGAGAAGGCAGTTCGGGACGAAATTGCCAAGAGCCGAGCAGAATCAGCCACGACAGCCAAGCTATCCCGTGACGAACTGCACAACACGCTGAAATCCTTTGCGGATACGCTCAGCAAGAACTTCAACGCCCTGACGCAAGCCTCCTTGAGCAATGCCAAGACCGCACGGGAGGAAACGGCGACGAGTCTGCAACGGCTTACTGAAACTCTGGTGAATAGCCTTGGGGAGATCGCCAAACTCCAGAAGGGGCAATTGGACGTATTCTCGGAACGGCTCGACAAGCTCACGCAGACCAATGAGCAGAAGTTGGACAAGATGCGGGAAACCATCGAGCAGCGGCTTGGGGCTCTTCAAGAGGACAGCGGAAAAAAGCTGGGCGAGATGCGACAGGAATCGACTACGGGCATCCAGAAGTCCAGGGAAGAAGTCACCGCCGCCCTGAAAGCATCGAATGAAGCGATGTCCAAGACGATCAATGATTTCGTGAATTGGCAGCGGACGCAATTTGGCGGTGTCATTGAGCAATTGAAGGGGCTAACCGAAACTAACGACAAACGGCTGACGGAAGTTCGCACTGCTGTTGAACTGAAACTCAAGACCATGCAGGAGGACAACGCCGCCAGCCTTGAAAAGATGCGGCTGACGGTGGATGAGAAACTCCAAGGGACTTTGGAGAAGCGGTTGGGCGAATCCTTCAAGCTGGTGAGCGAGCGGTTGGAGCAGGTTCACAAGGGCCTGGGCGAAATGCAGACCTTGGCCGTGGGCGTCGGTGACTTGAAGCGGGTGCTGACTAACGTGAAGGCCAGAGGCACCTGGGGCGAGGTTCAGCTTGGCCGAATGCTTGAAGAAATCATGAATTCTGACCAATACGATACGAATGTCGCCACTAAGGACGGGGGTGAGCGGGTTGAGTTTGCAATCCGACTACCGGGACGGGGCGATGACAGGGAGGAAATCGTCTGGCTACCCATTGATGCCAAGTTCCCCATCGAAGATTATCAGCGGCTCCAAGATGCCCAGGAAAAAGGCGATGCCGAATTAGCCGAAGCCGCTGGCAAGCAACTAGAAATCAGGATTAAAGGTTGTGCCGGGGATATTTGCGACAAGTATCTGAACCCGCCCAAAACGACCGATTTCGGAATCCTGTTTTTGCCGACCGAGGGACTATTTGCGGAAGTAATCCGTCGTCCTGGCTTGCCTGAGATGTTGCAAGCGAAATGCAAGGTCGTGGTGGCCGGGCCGACTACGCTTTGGTCAATCCTCAACAGCCTTCAAATGGGCTTCCGCACTTTGACAATCCAGAAAAGGTCGAGCGAGGTTTGGAATCTGTTGGCAGCGGTCAAGACCGAGTTTGGCAAGTACGGCGACGTTCTGGCTGGCGTGCGGAAGAAACTAGAAGAGGCGGCTAACAAGGTCGAGGACGTAGGCAGGAGAAGCCGGGCCATTGAACGGAAACTGCGGGACGTACAAGAGCTTCCGGCTGCCGAAGCTCAAGGCGTGCTGATGCTGGAATCAGTTGATGGGGACATAGAGGGGAACGGAGAGGCTGAGAACCCGTGAAGTTCGTCTGGCAAATCAAGCCGATGTGGTGCCCCTAAGTGCTGGATGCGGCGGTGTCCTCCTGCTTCGATGGAGAGAAGTGAACCTTACAAGTGGAGATCAGAGATGTTCGAGCGGATCATTTCCATTGATTGGTCGGGGGCGGGACACGAAAACAAAGGCGTCGATCTTAGAGTGACTCTCTGGCACCGAGGGGGCGAGCCTGCCATCGAGGATCGGAAGGTTGGGCGGCGTACCTACCGGAGTTGGTCTCGTTCCGCGTGTCGGGCTTGGCTCGCCGCACGCCTTGCTGAGAGTCCCCGAACATTGGTGGCAATAGATTTCGGATTTGGGTTGCCGTGGGGAGCAGATCGGAAAGTTTTCGACGTTCAGGGATGGCGGGCAATGATATGCAAAATAGGAGAGTGTTATGGGCAGCACGGAAACCGCACGGAAAACGGCCCAGGCTATAAACGAAGATGAGCGGTTTCGCGGTCACGGGCCATTTCGGTTTGACGACAGCCGTAGCGACCATCGTTTCTACCTCGATCATGGCGTTGCCTATTACCGTCTGACGGAGTTGGTTGCTCCCCAAGCGATCAGCCAGTGGTATCTGGGGTCTGGTGGGACGGTGGGCTTTCATACTATAACGGGGATGGCAGCCATAGCCCACTTGCTTGACTCCCGTGAGAATGCGGAACTCGATTTTCAGGTTTGGCCTCAGGAAGGAGATCAACTGGACGGAGAAAAGCATGTTCTTGTTGAGAGCTACCCTGCCCTTTGTCCCCAACTGGACGGTTATGGGCCATGCCGTGATGACCACCAACGGGACGCTTGGCGTGTGCTTCAGTATCTTGTCACAGCAGTCCAGAATGGCGAGATCGGCGACTGGTTTACCATTGCGGAACAGCCGTGTGGCCGCATTACAAATGTGGACTGCCGTCATCAGATCAGGTTTGAGGGTTGGATTTTCGGTCTAAGATAGCAAAACTGTCCATGAAGTTCTTCCGTTACCGCCGTCCGTCCTTGAAAACGTTTCTCGGCATCACCAAGGCCAAGAAGAAGATCAAGAAAGAACTTGGCATTACGGCGTTCATGAAGCCGTTTCGCTGGTGGACGAACACGAAGCGGAAGATCAAGCGGGAAACTGGCTACGAGTCGGAAACCGGGCGGCTGATTCGGGACGGATTGCCCAGGCCGGGAGGATGTTTGGTGGTAATTGTCGTCGGAGGATTGGTATTGAGTGCGGTCGCAGTAATGTCGAGATAGGGATTCCGGCAATTTCCAAGCTGGCCGGGGCGTAGCTCTCGCCAGCCTTACCCGCCCCTACCTGACCCTGTGTCACGAAGAAACTCGGCTTATTGCAGCGGGGTTTTGGCAGGGGTAGAATCGTGTCTTTCCCGCACTTACGAGTTACTTGGCCCCTCAAAACGGCAATCTGACGGAGCCGCCCATCCATGAAACCGGAGCAAAACCGCCAGGAATCGTGGGCAAAGATGCGTCGGTGGAACCAGCAGAACTCATGAAGGTCGGGCAGCTAATGATTGCGGTGCGTCTGCAACTCATGGGACCGGAGGCTAGACGGACACTGGGGTATATTCCTCGACCGCCTCGTATCGCCAAACATTTGAGTGCGACCGAACCGGCATTCCGTGAACCTGAGAAGATTCGCCAAGACTCTGCCGCCAAGCTCTGTCCACTGGCAACGAAGTTACACAAGTCCATCGGATCGGCTGATCGGCAAGATAAGGAACCACCATGACACGACGCAAGAAATACCAGGCGATCAAGGTCGAAGTGAGGCTTCAAGAGGAACGTCGTTCTTCTTGGAAATGGGCAAATCGCACCGTTCGTGGCACAGAATTGATCTACGCGGCGGTTGATCGGAACTTCGACCGGTTGAACCAATGGACATTCTCGGTAAAAGTGCCTCAAAATGGAGGCCAGATTATCGTCCAGCCTCAGAGTATTCCTGGCAAGAAGGTCTTCGCTTCTCTGGAACGGCGTTCAGTCTTATTTGTCAAAGCTACGAAGAATCCCTATAGGACGCAGTTGTACTGTAAGGCCAACCTTGCGGACCCTACCGGGGCAAAGAATCGAGTTTCCACCAAGCGGGGCGAGCGAAATCTATTACCTTCGTGGTTCAAGTATTTCATCCCGGACATGCGGTTGAAGCACACTGTCACGACGACCGCTGGGCATGATGGCGAAAGCCAAGTCGTACTAGTGGGGCGGAATGACTATGAACGAATGATTCGGCTTTTCTTTGTCCTTCGTGTATGGGTACTCCAAGAAAACGTCGTGATTGATTCGGGAGTCTAGGGCCATGAAGACTGATTCAAGCCGCCAACAGACCCGCGATTCAGAGAAAACAGGTCGCCATCCCCACGGCCCAAAAACGCGATGGCGTGCGGACGCTGTTGCACGGCGAGCATCGTGGGGTGGGATGGCGAATAACGGAATGGGAACGAGCTATGACGACTGAAGTATTGAGTACGGACTTTTGCCGACGATACGATCTGGTCAAAGCAAGGACATCCGGCTCGTCCAAAGAGCCAGCCAGCCATCAATGCCGAGCCTTAGCCGACCTTGCCCAGTGGTATACGTCGAAACCGTACCCGAACGCGGGAGGCATATTGGTTTTGCCGACTGGGGGAGGGAAGACGTTTACGGCCATTCGCTTTTCGTGCATTCAGCCGATCTCAGACGGGTATAAAGTTCTCTGGCTGGCACACACGCATCACTTGCTTGAACAAGCGTTCTTTGCCTATAGTGACGGCCTTGCTCAGATAGCCGAGCCCAAACCGACGCTGGTAACCCGCGTGGTTTCGGGCACTGAGGGCCATTACCGGCCAGCCCACATCCAGGCTGAAGACGATGTGGTTATCGGGACGCTACAAACGATCAATCAAGCCTTTCAGAATAAGCACCCGCAGCTTGAGAAGTTCCTGCAATCTGCGAAGAAGAAGCTACTGGTTGTTTTCGACGAAGCTCACCACTCTCCCGCTCCGAGTTACCGTAGTCTCGTCATGTCGCTTCGGCAGCGTTTCCCTGAGATGTATTTGCTCGGGCTGACGGCAACGCCAACCTACGCCGACGAAACGAAAAGGGGTTGGCTCAAGAAGCTGTTTCCTCAAGGACTCATTCATCAGGTCACGCCTCAGCAGTTGATGGCGGCAGGAATTCTCGCTCGGCCCATATCCGAAGAGCCACGGACTAATTTCACTCCCACGTTCGATGAGCGGGAGTACAAGAAATGGGTAGGCACTCATCGTGACCTCCCTGAAGAGATCATCAGCGAGTTGGCTAATAACCGCGAACGCAATTCGTTCATCGCCAAGTGGTACGCCGACAACAAGGACAAGTACAAGAAGACAATCATGTTCGCAGATCGTTGGTATCAGTGCGAACAACTCAGCGAGTTCCTTCGTGCAAAAGGAGTGAAAGCCGGGACTGTTTACTCCCACGTAGATGCTGATCCAGGCTCGGCAGCGGCTCGTAACAAGCGAACGAGGGATGAAAATGCGAAGGTTCTGGAAGCGTTTCGTCAGGGGAAGATCGACGTTCTCATCAATGTTCGGATGCTCACGGAAGGGACCGATGTTCCCGACGTACAAAGCGTGTTCCTGACGAGAGCAACGACAAGTCAAATACTCTTGACGCAAATGATCGGGCGGGCCTTGCGTGGCCCAAAGTTTGGCGGCACTGCCGATGCCTATATCGTTTCATTCATTGATAACTGGAAGCAGTTCATCAATTGGGCCGAGTACGATCAGCTTGCCGAAGGTTTGGCCGACGAGCGACTACCGGAGTACGGAAAGCGTCCGCCGATACAGTTGATTTCAATTGAGCTTGTCCAACGGCTAGCTAGACAGATGCAGACGGGCATCAACATGAATCCCGGCCCGTTCGTAACGCTATTGCCAGTCGGTTGGTATCGCATTGAATATCAGACTCAGGTTGCGGGTAGCGACGACCTAGAGCCCATCCGCGAGTTGACTATGGTGTTCGGGAACGAGAAGGAGAACTACGAGCAGTTCATCCAAGAAGTTTCTAAGGGTGGCATGGAAGCGTTCGAGAAAGAGGGCGTGACACTTGAAGCGGTTCAGGAGACGGTTGAAGGCTGGCAGAAAAAGTTCTTTCCGAAGACGCAGGACCATTTTGGTTTGAGTCTGGCAACTGACCTTTTCAAGATCGCCCGGCACGTTGCTCAGAATGGCTCGGCTCCGAGGTTCTTCGCGTTCGATCAGCGAGATCAGCACAATCTGGATGTCGTTGCGAAGGAGTTCATCGAGAAGGAGTTAGGAGCAAGGGTGGTACAGGACGCCTTGATGCACGAATACAAACGGGGAGATCGGCTTTGGTCTACGATTTACCCCCGATACGATCTGTTCAAGTCGCAATACGATGCGTGTGTCAACTTTCACTTGAACGCGGAATTGCATGGAGCCTCCCCCGAGGACCATCAGCCACAGGCGTCCGATTTTACAAATGACGGTAGCGTGCAAGACCGAGAGCCGTCCGAAGAAATCAAGGAACAGGTCAAACAACGCGATGGCATGTGTTTGTGCTGTTCCTGGGAGAAGAATTTGCAGGTCGATCACATTGCTTCCTATTACTACAGCGGAAACAGCCAAATTGAAAACCTGCAATCCCTGTGCGTAAAGTGCAATCGAATCAAGGGAACACGGACAATCAACTTCCGAGTTTCCAAAACGAGCCTCACGCAACCGCCCAAATCATGTCCTGACCTGAAGCCACCGTCCGGACAGGAGGCTGGTGATCTTCGGAGATGCGTCTGCCACCTGTGGCGATGGATCAACCTCTTTTATCAGTGCGGTGCCGTGCATGATATTGACTGGGCGGCCCGTGGTGACCGGTTCTACCATTGGACCATCGAACTGGCGGAAGGAAATAATCCAGAATGGCTCAAACCGCATTTGGAGAATCTTCTATTTCAGATACGCCAGGAGCGATTCAATGCGGGATTCGGGATGCCGAAGGCATTGACGGTCGCTGCCCCAGGAAAAAAGGATGTCAAGGTCTTAATAAGGCGGCAAACCAATCCATGAAATCCAACCAGCTTGAAATCCCTGAAGTCGGCCAAGCCGTGCGGGTTCGCAATCGCCTAGCAACGGTGCGGGCAGTCGAACCCTACGACACCCGCACGACCCAAGGGCGACTCAACTTTGTTGATGTCGAGTATCTTGACGACTTCCGCTACCCGGAGGCAGAGCAACTCCTGTGGGAAGTTGAATCGACGGCCAAGGTTCTTGGCAAGACTTCTTTGCCAAGGGTAGATGAGCATCGGCCCGATAATCCCAAGGTTCTTCAAGCCTTTATCAACGCCCACCGCTGGACCCGCCTGAATCGGCTGCGGGAGAGCGATGGCATTGAGGACGAACCTCTGCTGGGCGTATGGAACTCGGCAATTCAGCTCCATCATTACCAGTTGGAGCCGATAATCCGGGCTTTCTCCATGCCCCGCGTCAGCCTTTTGCTGGCCGATGGCGTGGGCTTGGGAAAAACAATTCAATGTGGGCTGGTGACGGAAGAGCTTTTGCTACGTCGACGCATTCGTCGGGTACTGGTGGTTTGCCCTGCCATGCTCCAGCGACAATGGCAATACGAATTTCGCCGGAAGTTCAATCTCGATTTCAAGCTCATCGACTCCGATTCCACCTTCAAGCTCCGTCAAGACCTTGGCATTGACACCAACCCGTGGAAGGCTTTTCCACGCATCATCGCGTCGATGGACTACCTGCGTATGCCCGACGTGTTACAGCAATTCCTCCAAGCGTCCGGCGTTGGCCCCGATGCCGAAACCGATGGCCGCACAATGGCCCACGCCCCTTGGGACTTGCTGATCGTGGATGAGTGCCATCACTTCTCCCCACAGAGCGGCAACCGGGCCAGCCAGCGTACCCGTATGCTTCGGGAAATCCGATTCCTGTTTGAGCATCGGATCTTCGCGTCAGCTACACCGCACAATGGTAAGACGGTTTCGTTCACCGGCCTGCTGGAACTGCTCGATCCAATCCGGTTCCAAATGGATACGGAAATGGACAAGACGGACAAGGAGCATCTTTCCGAAGTCCGTGTTCGCCGCCTCAAGGACGACATCAACAAAGTATCGCTTCGGCCACCGTTTGCGGAACAACTCGATCCGGTGGAGATTTCCGTCAGCATGTCCGCTCAAGAATCGGATTTGTTCGCTGCATTGCGGGACTATCGGAATCATGGCCATGCATCTCTAGCCAATGCCACGGCAGGGGAGCGATGGGTGGGAGAATTCCTCTATTCGTTGCTCACCAAACGGCTTTTATCCTGCCCCTATTCCTTTGCCCGGACCTGGTGGCGGCATTTGGATGAATCTGATGAACCGGAACAGATCACGCTCTTCGACATGGCCCGTGTTTCAGCAGAGCGGGCCGAAGAACAAACCAGGAGCGACGAAGAAAGAACCGTTCTGGAAGAAGACGCCATTCGCTATGCGGGGGCCTGGTTCCGAACACAGGGCCAAAATGTTGGAGAGCCGCTCAAGAAGGTCAGCAAGGCCCTTGAAGACATGGGCCTTGGCCGGAAAGTGGTCGAGGACAACGAAAAGCTGACCGCACACGCACGAAAGTCCGATTCCAAAACGGAAGCCCTCGTCCAATGGATCAAGAAGAATTTATTCGTCAACGGCAAGCTGCGTGACGACGAGCGGCTGATGGTCTTCACAGAGTACAAGGAAACTCTGTTCTTTTTGGAACAACGCCTGCTTCCAGAGGGTTTTGATAAAAACTCCTTGCAGCTTCTATACGGCGGCATGGGCTTGGACGATTTCGAGTCGGTCAAGTCCGAGTTTGAAGACCCATCCGCTGCTGTTCGGCTTCTGCTGGCCACCGATGCCGCCTCCGAAGGCATCAATATGCAAGAGTGCTGCCGGTGGATCATCCATTACGACATTCCCTGGTCGCCCTCAAAGATTCAACAACGCAATGGTCGCGTATCTCGTCATGGCCAGGTGCGAGATGTCAGCACCTTCTACTTCCGCTGCGATCAGGAAGAAGATTTGACTTTCCTTCTGAAAGTGGCGAAGAAAGTCGAACAAGTCAAGCAAGACCTAGGCAGCGTCGAGCGGGTCTTCAGTGCCGCAATTCAACGCCACTTCAAGGGCGAGAAGGTTCCATTTGACCGCTTGAACGCCTTTGTCGATGAGCAAATTACCTCAAGCCCGGAACAGGCCGATCTTGGACAATCCACTTCTGCCGATGTGGCCGAGATGTCACGCCGGGCACAGGAACTCTTGGAAAGCACTGAAAGCCGATTGGGCATTTCTTCCGACGCTTTGATCGACATCATGCACTCGGCCATCAAGGTCGAGGAAAAAGGCTCCTTGGAGGAAATCACCGGCAAGGATGGCTTCTATCGCTTAAAGCCGCCGCCTCGCTGGGAATCACTAGCCCGGCAAACACTCACCGTGGGATCACGTACTGACCGTATGGAATTGGTGTTCGATTCCCGGCTCGTCGAGAAAGAGGAAGTGCCGGGCCGAAAGGTGTTTCGACTCACAAAGTACCAAGCCTTGATGCGGTTGGGCCATCCGATCATGCGGCAGGCGATGGCCACTCTCTGCCGACAGCTACACAGCCCCGAGGGCAAGAATGCCATTTTCCGCTGGTCGATTGCCGCTCTGGACCGCAGTGGCTTTGATGCCTTGCTGGTGTTTCAATACACGCTCACGGCGATTAACGAACTGCGTGAGCCGCTGCATGATGAAGTGATTGCCAGCGTTCTTCGTATCGAAGGAAGTCGTATTACCCCAGTGGAAAAGGATTTCGAGAAGACTGTGCTGGGCAGCCAATTCCACCCCATCAAGTCTCGGCCTCGCCTTGACGATTGGATTCGCATCCTGCGTGGCCAGTGGTTCAAGCACAAAGAATCGTTGGAAACTTTTCTGCGAAGCCAGGAAGTCGAAATCAAGGCCGTGCTGGAACGTCGGGCCGCCACTGCTTTGAAACGGGAATTACAGGCCGCCAAGTACAGCTATCAGTTCCGACTTCGGGAATTGCAGGATCGCAGCCGAGAACAGTCCCTACAAAAGATCGCCAAGGAATTGGTGAAGCAGCGGAGCGAGGCCCAGCAAATGGCCTTGTTCGATGACATCCAAGAGGAATCAGAACTGACCTTGCGTGATCTTGAAGAGCAGGTGGCCGTTTTGCGTCAAGACGTGGAACGCACCCGCCAATTGCTTACCAGAGAACGGGATAATCGAATCAATGTCACGTTGCCAAAGCGGTTTCAACTGCGAGAAGTCCGGGTCTTGCCGTTGACCATGACGTATCTGGTTCCGGCTACCAAGGAGGATTTGCAGCCATGAGCCAGGCCGACAATGCCCATGCTTGGTGGTCACGGTTGCGGCATCAAGGGATGTTGCTTTCGCCCGTGGTCTTGGTGGAACGGTATCCCGGCCCGCCGCCAACTGCACGGTTTCCGCTACTGGATACGCTAAGAAACGCCTACAATCGCTTCGCTGCCAGTCTCGCCAACCTGAAGGAGAATGCCGACCGGGACGAGGCGACGATTCTGAAATGGGTCGATGCGGTGCTAGAAAAGTACGTCGAGTGCGGCCACGGGCAAGTCGCCAAGCAGCATGACATACGACTCAACATCACCGTTCCCGTGCGAATCGGCAGTCGTACCGAAACCCTGCGGCCCCATCGTGTCGTCTTTGCCGATGAAAACGCCACAAAGGTTGCCTTGCTGGTAATGGCCGATACCTCGCCGCACGTTGGGCGTGGCCGAGGCAGAACGTCTTATGCTCGGTTCTTGGAATTACTGCGGGCTAGCGGTCATCGTTTGGGGTTGCTCACGAATGGCAGCCAGTTCCGGTTGATCTATGCGGGCCTGGATTTTGAGGCATCGGCAGAATGGGAGAGCGAACGCTGGTTTGATAATGGTGACGGCACCGAAGAACTGGACGGTTTCCGGCAACTGCTTGGCCCTGACTCCCTCAAGCCTGTTAAGAGCGGTGTATCGGGCCTGGTGGATGCAGTCGAAGAATCCCGCAAGCGGCAGGCTGATCTTTCCAGCGTGTTGCGTGAAAATGTTCGGCAAGCGGTGGAACTAATTCTGGAAGACGTGTCCACCGCCCATCGTACCAAGCCCGATCTATTCGCTTCGCTGGTAGCATCCGGTTCCGAGCGGCGACTGACGGACACCGAGGCCCATGAAGCCTTGCTCCAGGCCACGGTGCGGATCGTGATGCGGTTGGTGGTGTGCCTTTTTGCCGAATCCAGGCAATTGCTGCCCATCAACGATCCCATTTATGCTCAGTCTTATGGGGTCCGGGCTTTGTACGAATTACTGGATGAGGCCGCACGCTATGAAGGTGGCATACACGTTCTGTTCAATCGCCAAACAGCTTGGCCTCGGTTGATGGCCCTGTGTCGCTTGATCTACGGTGGTTCGGCTCACGGTGCGTTTGCCTTACGTGCGTATGGCGGGCTTTTATTCCGTCCCGGTGACGCTAATAGCCCCGATCCCGTCGCCCGTGCCCTGCACATTCTGGAACATGCGGTTTCGGTTGGGGACGCCACGATCTACTATGTGCTGAAAAAAATGCTCCGTGGGCCATTGCCCGTGGTCAGAGGGCGTCAGAAGACCTATGTGGAAGGCCCCGTCGATTACACTGATCTACGCACCGAGTTTATCGGGCTGATCTATGAGGGCCTGCTGGATTACCGCCTCAAACGCACCGATGAACAAACTGGCCCCCAGATTTTCCTCAATCTTGGGCGTGAACCCGTGCTGCCGTTATCCCGGCTGAGGGACATGCTGGACAACGACCGTAAGGGCCTTAAAGACTTGCTGACCACGCTGAAGAAGGAAAAGGTTACGGCCAGCGTGGCGTCGGAGGAGGAAGAGGCTGACGAAGAAGCTGACGATCAGAACGAAGCTGAAGAGGAAACAACCGAAGTGGTCGTCGTTGAAACGGCAACCGAAACCATCCAACGCCCAGGTGATTACCTTGACGCCGTGGAGGCAGCGAAGTCTTGGGCTAGGGAAGCGGTTGTCCTGGCCGGTCTGATCGGCAAGCAAAACAAGAGGGAAACCGACGCCGAGTATCAGACGAGGATTGAGGCCGAAGCGACTAAGCTCATCAATCGTGTTGTGGCTCCGGGCGAATTTCTATCTGGTTCGGGCAGGCAACACCCGCAAGGGCACGGGAACATTCTATACTCGCCCCCAACTCGCCGTGCCTACCGTCCATCGTACCTTGGAGCCGCTCTGTTACGACAAGGCCGAAGATGGCACGCTGATGCCAAAGACTCCCGAACAAATCCTGGGCCTCAAGGTGTGCGATCCAGCCTGCGGCAGTGCATCATTTCCAGTTGCGGCCTTGCACTACTTGACCGAGGCCCTCTACAAATCGCTCTGCTATCATCGCAAGTTGGATGACCCCACCAAAGCTGCTCGCCTTACGCTTCCCTACGGTCGTCCCAAAAACGGCAGCGAAGTTGATGAATTGGTGCCATTTCCGCCCGATGATCCCGAACGGGGCGAACTGTTTCCCGAGCGGGTGAAAGCACTGTTGCGGAGGCATGTAGTGGAGCGGTGCATCTACGGCGTGGACATCAACCCGTTGGCCGTGGAACTGGCCCGAGTTTCACTCTGGGTGGAAACGCTCGATCCTGAATTACCCTTCTCGTTCCTTGACCACAAGATCAAGGTGGGTAATTCATTGGTTGGCTGCTGGCTGGACCGGGTTGAAGATTACCCACTCAAAGCCTGGGAACGAGAAGGCGGCGACGGGAAGGACGGGCCACGCACACAACGAATTGAAGAATTCCTCAAAGGGGAGAAGATTGGAAACCGGCGATCTGGCGATGGGCGAATCAAGAAGGAGATGCGGGAGGTTATCGAGAGCCGGTTCAGCAAGCAGCCGTCGCTTTTCCCCGAAATGAAGATTACTGCCGATCAAGTGTTGGCCGATGCCCGCAGGGAATATGAAACTCTGCACAATCTGCCGGTGGCCGACCCCGACGAGCGGGAACGATTCTATCGTCAGCATGTGCAAGCAAGCCCGGCCCTACGTCGGCTAAAGCAAGCAATGAACGAGTGGTGTGCGGTCTGGTTCTGGCCTACCGACGAAGAATCGCTACGATTCGTGCCCACGCCGCTCAACTTCCATCAACCGTGCGACCAGGCAACGGCAGTCATTGAGCGTCTGGCAGCCGACGTGAAGTTCCTCCACTGGGAATTGGAGTTCCCCGATGTATTCACGCCCGAGCGGAGTGGATTCGACGTAATGGCTGGCAACCCGCCTTGGGAAGTGATGAAGCCCATATCTCAGGAGTTCTTTACCGAATACGATCCCCTCTATCGTACCTACGACAAACAAACTGCCCTGCGTCATCAAACGCAGATGTTTGCAACGGTCTTTGACGTGAAAGAACGTTGGGACGAGTACAATGGCACATTCAAGGCTTGGGCCAATTGGGTAAGAAGTGCCGGTGAGCCGTTCGACTTGACCTTGGCCCGAGGCAATAAAGAAAAGGAAGTGGCGTCAGCCTGGAGACGAGTTCGATCTGAACGACTCGGTTTCACCGCAGAACCAAGACCTTTTGCTTTTCAGGGGAGTGCGGATCTTAATTCTTACAAGCTGTTTCTCGAAATCGCTCATCACCTGCTTCGACCCAATGGACGATTGGGCTTCATCGTGCCTTCCGGCCTCTACACGGATGCTGGTTGCCACGACATTCGGGAACTGTTCCTGAACCACTCCACTTGGGACTGGCTTTTCGGATTCATCAATTGGGAATTGATCTTTAACATCTACTATCGCTTCAAATTCGTCGTCGCTATCATCGAACGTCATCCTGCACAAGAGGGTCACGCCATTCGGTCTTGCTTCGGGCGGTACAAGCTCCGAGATTGGGAAGAGGCTGAATCGGTGGTGTTTCCCCTGCCAAAAGCGAACATTCTGGAATTCAGCCCCAAGACACTTTCGATCCTTGAGATCACGAACCAAGCAGATCTCGACATCTGCCGCACGATTTACGCACACTCCGTCCGCATTGGCGACAAAGCTCCACACTGGGAGATTAGTTACGCCAGTGAAGTCCACATGGCAAATGACTCTAAACATTTCAAGCCTCGTGAATGGTGGGAAACCCAGGGATACAAGCCGGATGCGTTTAATCGGTGGATCGGGCCTGAAGGCGAAGTGGCGTTGCCGTTGTACGAAGGACGCATGATCGGGCAGTTCGATTTTGCACAAAAAGGATATATTAGCGGGCGTGGCCGCACTGCCTTATGGAGAAAGCTACCGGCAGATGCAAAAAGAATCGAACCACAGTTCCTAATGGCCCAACCCATATATTCAGAATGGCAAAGCGGGTCGTTGAACCCAAAAATTGGGTATATGCAAGTAGGCTCATCGACCAACGCTCGGTCGTTGATTTCGACCTACATCCAAGGCGTGCCATGTGAAATCAATGCCTCAGTCTTGCGACTTGACACCCCCGATGTTGCAAGACTCTTGGTTTGTTCAGCGTTCTTCTCGACGTTTTCCACGGACTTTGCCGTGAGGTTGAGATTGGGGAACGTAACGCTCAATTGGTTCATGGTGGCAGAATGCCCAATTCCCTCAACTTCGGCAAGCGACTTAACATCGACTCCTACATTATTGCGGCTCTTGATGAACTCCGCTTGCTTGTCACTTATACATCGCTCTTTTGCCTGTGACTGGCAACGCCTTGTTGCGATTATTCCGTCATTCCAAGAGCGGCCCTGGAAACACTGGTGGGCCGTCACTGAGGCAGACCGATTGCGATTGCGGGTTGAGAATGATGCACTGGTTGCAGACCTCTATGGCATTGATCCAAACAGCTTTGATTGGATATTGCGGGATGATCCCACTAATCCAAGAGGCTTTCATCGTGTTGACAAGCAGCTTCCGTATCGTGAGCGGCTCACTGGCCTAGCTGCCGCTGCATTCCGAGCATTGAAAGAAGGCAGGTGGTCGACGGAATCTGCTTCCGGTCTATCCAACGACGAGTTCTTCGACATTCTCGGCATTCCTGAACTGACGAACGCCGCCGCTGCCGAAACCAAAGGCTTGTCCGGCCCACTGATTCTCAAACGTGAAGGCTGTCACGTCTGGAAACCTGAGAACTTTCCGCCCGACGATCCTCGCCACGGCTGGACCTGGGATGATTGTTGGAAAGATGCCGTTGCCCTTCTCGGAAGCGAAGAAGCCGTCGAGAAGTATATCGCTGAGAAGCCGGAAGAGAAGTCCGAGCCGGGCGAGGACGGCGAGCCGTTTCAGTTGAAGGCCGACAAATCGAAACCGAAGCAAGCAAAGATGTTCTGAGCGGGGCAGTACATGAGTCTGGATTTGCTGCAATTCGACCGAGCAAAGGAAGAGGATTCCTGGCGGGTTATCTACGGAATCGTTCCCGAGTTGCAGTTGCCTAACTGGTCGGAGCAGATTGGATTATCAAATTTGCTTGTCCCTCCAATTGCCCTGGAGTTGGGTAAGTCATTTCTTCAGTTAAGTCGCAGGGACCGAACGGCCATATTCTTGACCGACGACCAGCTATTCGACATTGCTTCGGAAGCAATGAAACCTGGAAGAGCCAATTTGGAGAACGATATTGATTCCGGCCCTGGCATCTACATTTTCATAACCATCGCCAATAACCGTGTTCTCAAGGTCGGCCAAGCTGGCGATATGCGGGAACGGATCGGCAAGGGACATTTGCGATATGGCAACCCGCATTCGCAAAGCGACCTGATTGTGTACTTTCAATCGAAGGGGAAAGCGTGGCCGCAATCATTGCATGAGCAAGATATTACAGCACTGCTCTTTCCCATCCACGGGAGCACCGTAGCAGACCGTTGCATTGTCGAAATTGCCCTACAAGAAACTTCTGCTCCCAGTTATGCGGTAAGAGAATCATGCCCATCAATCCAGTCCAATTTGCCCATAGCGTTTGCGACGAGTTCCTCCGGTACTTGTTCTCGGCCTTCCCTCTGGCTGACCCGGAACTTTCCCAGCAGGCCCGCAAATTGCTGGAGCGGCCATCTTCGCTGGACATTCCCCTGGTCCAAGGGCCGTTCGTTTCGCTCTCGGAAGCGTTTGCCAAGGGAAGGCCCGTTGCGGATATGGCCGATGCGGGCGTTTTGCACGCCGTCATGCCCGGACTGATCGGCTATCCAACGATGTATCTGCACCAGGAGCAGGTTTTCGAGGCCGTCAAAGCCGGGCTACACGTCTTGGTTTCCACCGGAACCGGCTCAGGCAAGACGGAATCCTTTCTGTACCCGATCACCGATGATCTGCTTCATCAGCGGGACCAGGGTATTCGGGAAGGGGTGACGGCGATCCTGGTTTATCCAATGAATGCCCTGGCCAATGACCAGTTGGATCGTCTGCGTGACATGCTGGGCGGCACGGGCATAACCTTCGGTCTATGGGTGGGGACAACGCCGGATAAGGAGAGCGATGTCACCGTCGAGCGATTTGCTGGATCGTCCCGACAAGCCTATCTGACCGCACGCAAACAACGCCGGGAAGAAGCCCAGGCGGAAGATCGGGCGGTTTGTCCTTTGGCCCCGCCCGAGGAATGTTGTTCGGAGGAGGATATTCGGAGCCGCAAGCCCCGCATTCTGCTCACCAACTTCCGGCAATTAGAGATTCTCACCACTCGGCTGCCCGACGTGGGCCTGTTTGCCGACGCTCCACTGAAATATCTGGTGTTCGATGAGGCTCATACCTATTCGGGTGCGACCGGGGCCGAAGTTGCCTGCCTGATTCGTCGTATTCGGGCATTGGCTGCCAAGAAGCCCGATGAGATTACTTGCATCGGCACGTCTGCTACGCTGGCTGATCCGGCAAAGAAGGACAAGGACAACGACGAAACGGCCCGTCGCTTCGCCTCACGGTTTTTCGGCGTCGATGCAAACAAGGTCAAGCTGGTAGGCGAATCTTACGTCAGCCGGGATTGGCCGAATCGACGCTACAAGCCCGTGGCCCCGCACGGTGATGGCATGGCCCGGCTGACGAGAGTATTGGCCGCCGTGACCGAGCCTGTGAAGATCGACGTTATCAAGAGAGCGGTCGAGGAATTGACTGGGCAAATCTTTGATCCTGGCGAAAACTGGCAGGATTCGCTGTTCGATCACCTGGTCAACAACGAATATGTCTACCAGACCACTCAAATCCTCAAGCACCCGAAGCGACTGAATGACGCGGCGTGGCAAACTTCGCAACGGTTGGCGGCTAGCCGTTTGCCGGAAGGCGATCTTGCCAATGCCGAGCTATTGGCCTATTTGGTTCTCGGAGCTGCTTCACAAAAAGGTAGCGAGTCTTTACTGCGGCCCAAGGTGCATTTCTTCATTCGGGGCCTGGACGAGATGGTGGTCGCTCTGGATGGCACGGAAGCGGCCCCGGCGATGAATCTCTTTCTGTCACTGGCCGATGCCAAGGAACGATACGCTGGGCGGCACGATGATGCGTTCTTCTCTGTGTTGACCTGCAAATGCGGCCAACATTTCTTTGAGAAGTGGTATCAAGGGTTGGAGTTTTCCAGAGGGGCCAAGAATCAACTCAAGGATTTCGACCACGGCAATGCCGCACAGAACGACGATGGCAGCGAAAATGCTGTTTGGTCGGCAGCACCAGCAGAAACAAGCACCCGATTGGTTTTGACAAATCGGCTTTTGGAAGAGGCAGAGGGTGGGCCTTCGGGACGATCAGCAAGATGGCCGAGGGCTTGGTTTTGCCGTCAATGCGGGGCTATGCATCGCAACGCCTCGCCCCGGTGCCTGGCCGATGGTTGCGGCAACAAGGAGCCGCTCATTCCGCTCATGGCGTTTGGGTCGGGACTGTCGGCCTGTCCATCATGCAATTCGACTTCGTTCCAAATCGGCGGACGTGTCATCGAACCGGCTCGCAAGGTTCAAGCTGTCACAGTGGCCGATGTCCATATCTTGGCCCAGGCGATGATAAACGGTGCCCCCGAGGGCCACAAGAAGCTGATTTGCTTTGCCGACAGTCGCCAGGACGCAGCCTTTCAGGCGGGCTGGATGCAGGACCATGCCCGACGTATCCGCTTGCGGCACATGATGCACCAGGTCATTGCCGACAGTGGCCAACCGCTGCCGCTGGATGGAATCACCGACCGATTGATGGAGCTTTTCCGCAAGGATAAGAGCCTCATCGAGTCATTATTGCCGGAACTGACCGGCGAGGATGCGGCTGCAACATTCGGACATAATCCGTGGGTGCCGGTCCATAAGGCCCTTCGCTACATGGTGCTGCGGGAATTCACCACGGGTGTTCGACGTACTGATTGCTTGGAGTCGATGGGACTGGCCCAGGTAGTCTACAGCGGCATCAGCACCGCCAGCAAAGGAGTTCGAGAACTGGCCAATGCTTTGGGGATTTCGTCCGAAGAGACCATCGAGGGAGTGAGCTTGATTCTCGACAACTGGCGACGGAACCGCATTCTGTATGTCATAGGTGATCCGGTCTTCTCCCGCTTCCACGCCAAGGATGATCCGTATATTCAAGCTGGCCTCCTGCCGCTGCGTGAGTTTCGCCCAGAGGGATTATTGTTGAACTCTGACCAGTCGAACAACTATGCCCGGAGCCTGATTGCCCAGCGGGGTGCTTCGGCAGTTCAGGCTTTGTTGAAAAAATGGGCGACCGATCCTGACAATCTTGATGTTGCCGCCGCCGCAATGATTCTCTGGGAGTTGCTGACCAAGGAAGCCAAGGTGCTGACCAAGGTTACATTGCGGTCCCAGCAGGAAAAACCCTTGGCCGGTGATGTTTGGCAAATCAGTTCTGAGAAGCTGGTTGTAGAACGAAGCCAATCTCTCCACCGATGCACGACTTGCCAGCGAATTGCGACTCGCCCGGCTCCCAACTCAACTTGTACCCGTCACAACTGCCACGGTACGACGGTGGCCGGGCAGCCCGATCAGGAAAACTATGATGTATGGCTGATGGGGCGTCCGTTCGTGATGGTTGCTGCCGAAGAACACACGGCCCAGGTGCCTGGTGAAATTCGTAATAAGATCGAAAACGATTTCAAGTCCACCAACGGGCGAACGAATTGCCTTGTGGCCACGCCAACCCTGGAATTGGGCGTGAACATTGGGGCCTTGGACATGGCCCTGATGCGAAATGTCCCGCCTCGGGCTGCAAACTACTGGCAACGAGCCGGGCGGGCTGGACGTGAGGAACGGATGGCCGTGGTTGTCACCTACTGCCGCCGCTCACCGCATGACCGTTATTTCTTTGACGATCCCTTGCGGTTGTTGGGCGGCACGATTGAGGCCCCTGCGTTCAATTTGCGTAACCCGTTGATGGTGGCCAAGCATATCCGCTCGGCTATCCTCTCGGACTTGCTGCTTCAATCCCGTGAGGCAGGCGACTCCGGGGAGAGAATCAAGCAGATAATCAAGGAATTATTTCCCGTCTTCATTCGTACCTATCTATTGGACGAAGACGACAACTACAGGGAAACGCCCGCCAGCACGGACTCTCTGAAAGTTCTGCTCACCGAAATCAAGGATTCGTTGGCAGATCGGCTCTTGACCCTCTTTGCCCAGCACTGGCCAGCGGAAGCGGCGGAATTGGCTTCCCTTTCCGCCATTCAAGAGACAATTGGTCAGACCGCCGCTGAATTGGAAATCGTTCTCAAGCGGCTTCATCGGCGGCTCACTTGGGCCAGATCAACCCGTGCCGATCTTCACTCAAAGAAGAATGCCCGTGTTCTGGAACGGGAAGAAGAGCAACTCTTGCGACGGTGCGACGAATACATCAACTCGATTCTGCGGCGTGACCAATCTACCTATACGCTCACGGTTCTGGGCGTCGAAGGATTCCTGCCGGGCTATGGAGTCTATGAAGGAGGCATCACGGCATCGGCCCAGCGTGGGTTTGCCCGCCGCTCCGGCCCACGGGCGTTCGATCTGAACCGTGCGAACGTCGTGGCGTTGCGAGAATTTGTGCCGGGCAACCGCCTCTATGCCAACCGGGGTACGTTCTACGTTGCCCGTTATCACCTTGGAGCAGAGGAAACGGCCCGGATTCGCACTTTGCGGGTGGATGTGGAGAAGGGTTGTGTCACGGAACAGGCGGGCGATGCTTCTTATGGCCAGTCGGGCGGCGTGGGCATCGATGCCTTGCCGCTAACTGATTTGGACTTGGCCCACGAAAGCCGCATTACTGAAGACGAACATCTGCGGTTCTCCATGCCAGTCTGCGTCCTTGGACGGCTTCGCAAACGCTGCCGTGGTGGCAAGGCATTCAAGATTGGCGATACCGAAGTCAGCTATGTGCGTGGCCAGGGCATCGAATTGGTGAATCTTGGCGAAGCTGGCCGGGTCAAGCAGGGAGAATTAGGCCATTGGATATGCTCTGTCTGCGGGGCATCCAAGACTCCCTACGCTGTGCCTGCCGAACTGGCCCAATTCATGAAGATTCATAAGGAGCGGTGCGGCAGGGATATTGCTCGCCTGGCTCTCACGGTTCAAGCCGATGTGGATTTGCTGCAATTCCATGCCGTCAAGAGTGAAGCCGAGGGCATCAATATCGGGGAAGCCTTGCGAACAGCAGCGGCCCGCTTGCTTGACATGGGGCCGGATGATCTTCAACTTCTGATCGTGGAAAAGCCCGACGATAAGCACGACCTGCTGATTTACGATCCGATGCCCGGAGGCTCAGGGCTTCTGGATCAAATGCTAGTCCGGTGGCAGGAACTCATTGCAATGGCCAAGAACCTTTTGGCGGGATGCGTGCAGGAATGTGACACGGCCTGCTACGCCTGCCTCAAGACATTCCGCAATCAGTTCTTTCACAGCTTGCTAAATCGTAATGATGGTCTGGCGTCGATGGACAAGCTGAACCATGCTCCCGAAGCGTACCGAGACATTGTGCCAGTATTCGAGGAAGAGAAGGCGGGGGAAGGAACTCCATCGAACCGGCCCGAAGCCGACTTGGTTAGCCTCCTGCGGGAACACCATTTTCCCGAAGGTCATTGCCGGAAGCGGATTGTCACGTCCATCGGCATCAGCACGACGCCAGATTGGGTTCATGAGCCGACCAAGGTGGCGGTGTATGTTGACGGAATGAGCCGGGGCTTGCACGGCGATCCGAAAATGGCTCGCAAAGACCAACTTGTTCGGGATGCTTTGGAGGTAGACGAGTACAAGGTCATTGTGGTTCAGTCCCGCGACCTGAATGACCCGCAGGCCGTTCGGCTTCACCTGCGGAATATTGCCCAGGCGATGGGGCGGGGAGATTTGATAAACACCTAGATCACAATGCTGGCATTTTGCCTGCCATTTTGGAACAATGAATAACTGCGGTTTGCAAATCCAGTAATGCCATGAGTGCCAAGACAACTTCTTTCGATGCTTCTGCCTCCGCCTTGGGCTACCTGTATCAGTGTCGTCATGCTCTTCTCCTAGCATTGCAGCACGATGAAGACCCTTCTCTTCGTATAAGTATCGAGAAACTAGATGATGTAGCGTTTCTGAAAGGCACTGAATCAGACATTGATCCGACTGAATTGCTTCAATTCAAGCATCACGTCAAGAACACGGGGGGCTTGTCCGACAAGAGTCCAGACATTTGGAAAACGCTCCGTATCTGGACTGAGCATATCTTGACAAAGAAGGTTGATCTCGACCACACGGTTTTCTTCATGGTGACGACCTCTTCCTCAACCAAGGCCCATGCTGTGCATCGTCTTCTTGACGATCCAAACTTGCGTGACCCAAAAGAGGCTCTGCGGCTGCTCGAAGAAGCAGGCAAGGACTCCAAGGCAAAAGACGTATCTGAAGCATTTACCGCTTTCATGCGTCTTACCGCTTCCCAGCGGCAGAAGATGTTCGAGCAAATCCATCTACTTGCAGGCTCGCCGGATGTTCTAAGTGTTCGCAAAGGGTTAGAGGCAGCACTTCGCCACGCGGCGAGGCCGCAACATCGCACTTCATTTGTTGAACGGCTGGAAGGCTGGTGGTTCCGCGTGGTCATCGAGCATCTTATGTCCGCGAATCCTGCTGAAACGATAGCAGTCGGAACTGTGCATCAGCGAGTACACGATCTTCGAGAACAATTTCAGCGAGATGCACTGCCAGATGACTTCTTGCAAGCTCCTATTCCAACAGAAGTTGTTCGCCACGATGACGGACGAATGTTCATTCGACAGCTTCACTTGGTACAGGTGATGACAAATCGTATTAGAACTGCCCAAGAAGATCACTATCGAGCGTTTGCCCAACGGTCCCGTTGGGTACGGGACAACTTGGTTGATCTCGATGAAGTGCGTAAGTTTGAGACCCGTTTATTTGAGGAATGGAAGCACAAATACGAAATCATGCACGAAGGCATTTCCACGGAAGTCAATGAACCTAGCTTAGCCAATGCGGGTAAAAGGCTCTACGACTGGACCCAGGAACATGCTCCCGCGAATGCGGCACTCTTTATTCGCCCCCAATTCCCGGCCTCGTACATGGTGCGAGGCTCCTACCACATGTTGGCGGACAAGCTCCGAGTGGGGTGGCACCCACATTACCAAACCAGACTGGTAAACGGTGACAAGCAGACTGAAGGAGACGAAGAATGTTGATTGCATGGGATGAAAGGCCCCAAGATGTCTCGAATCTGTTGAATCCGTCGTTTCTGGGATTATTGTTATACAGGGCGGTTCAAGGCTTTAAGAAGGAGGCCACTGCCGGAATGCCGTTTGAGTTGATCGTCTTGGTTCTGTCGTTTGTCTTGCACGGAGCTACACGAAATCGTCTTCCGGCTAGGATCACGACGAGTTTGCCAACGTGGGTTCAGTTGAATCGCGATGCTCTCTTAGAATTTGGCAAACGCACTCAATCTCTCCTCCCATTCACGAAGGAGGCTATTTCGTTTCTAGCTGAGCGAGGCGTTCTTGTCTTTGATGAAAATGGAAGAATTGATATTGGGACGAGCAAACTAATTGCCGTCACAGAGTACCAGCAATCCACCGATGAAACCGCCGCGTGTTACAAGCGAGCCGAGTTTGTCGGCAGATGGTTGGCATTGGCTGGCTCACCCACCACCGTCTTCATGCTCTTGGGAATTAGGCCATGACGCTTCATATACTAGACATTGTTGTTTTCAACCGTAAGGGCGAACGGCGAATCGTGAGCCTTCGTCCTGGAAAAGTCAACATAATTACAGGCGGCTCAAAGAGCGGCAAGACTGCTCTAATCGACATCGTGGATTACTGCCTCGGTCGAAATGACTACACGGTGCCTGCTGGAGTGATTCGGGAAACGGTCACTTGGTACGTCTTGCGATTGCAGTGTGACGACCAACAAATCGTCATCGGACGCCCGGCACCACCAGACGGACAAAAGACATGCTCTGACGTATTCTTACAGGTGGGCAGTCAGGTGGAGCTTCCAGATTACACCGAACTGACACCGAACACCAACACAACCGCCCTCATCGTCTTGCTAACGGAGATGGTAGGATTCCAGCCCAACGAACACACTCCGCCACCGGGCCAGTCACGTCTGCCCCTAAAGGCGACAATTAGCCACGCCAAGTTCTATCTTTTCCAGCCACAGTATCGCATTGCGGATCGGACAGTCCTGTTCTATCGCCAGGATGAGGATTTCGTGCCACAGGCGATAAAGGATACTTTGCCCTACCTTTTGGGAGCAGTTGGCGACGAGCGATACGACCAAATCCTTGCACTTCGCCGTGCGAGGCGAGAACTGAAACTGCTTGAACGGAGGGCCGCAGACGAGGAAGCTATTCGTGGCCGCGACAATTCCAGAGCTTTGTCTCTTCTCATGGAAGCACAACAGGCTGGTGTCCTTCCAAACGTGCCTCCACCGGATGAATTCGAGGAACTGGCTACAGCTTTGAAAGGCAGTCTCGCATGGATGCCACAAACACCGGATGTTCAGACTAACGACTCGCTTCGTGGATTGCAGCAGCAGCGAGACGAAATGCGTGGAGAATACGAGCGTCTGCAAACTGAAATCGAGGCCGCCAAAGTATTTGGCGTGGAACAACAGGGGTTTTCGGAGGAAGTTGTCGAGCAAAAGCATCGTCTCGAATCCATTGGCCTATTCGCACCCGATCCGCTGGGCGGTCATTCGTGTCCCCTTTGCAATCAGGAATTGCAGTCGGCCACACCAGCAGCCCGAGAGATAAACAGATCGCTCGCACACTTGAATTTGCAGTTGGAAACCGTAACTCGCCAGCGGCCTCGGTTGACTGAGTACATAGGCGAACGAGAGAATCGCGTCACCCTTCTGCGGCAAAGTCTTGCTGAGAACCGAGCCGCGATTGAGGCGGTGATTGCCCAGGAAGAAATCCTTCAGCAAGAAAGGAACCGCGAAGCTCAACAAGCCCGAATCGTGGGGAGAGCCAGTTTGTTCTTGGAGAGCTTGAAAGACTCTCAGGAGAATCGCGAGTTGCTTACCCGCCTTGAGGCCGCCAGGATTCGGGTGGCCGAGCTTGAAAAAGTAGCATCGGAGGAAGTCGTAGATAATCGCGTCGAATCCTGCCTGCGTATCATTGGCCGCCAAATGTCTGATTGGTCGAGGCAGCTTGAACTCGAATATGCGGACGCTCCGCTAGGATTGGACATTCAAGACTTGACCGTGGTGGCATTCCGAGAAAGTGGCCCCGTGCCTATGTATGAAATGGGGAGCGGTGAGAACTGGCTCGGCTGTCATCTGTTGACCCATCTCGCCTTGCACAAATGGTTTGTCGAAAGGAAACGCCCGGTTCCACATTTCCTGATGTTGGATCAGCCGACCCAGGTCTATTTCCCTGCTGACCCACCTGAGGACATGAGTGTAACGGACCTGGCCGATGAGGATCGCAATGCTGTCGAGCGAATGTTTCGCCTTATTTTTGATCTTGTGGAGAAACTTACTCCAAATCTTCAAGTCATCATTACAGATCATGCGGACCTTGCGGCGGATTGGTTCCAGGAGGCCGTGGTTGAGAAATGGCGGAAGGGCAAGAAGCTAGTTCCCGTCGAATGGATCGAGTAACAAGAAGATCGAGAAGGAACTGGGCATCTCCGACGCGAGGAAGCCTTATCCGAAGTGGACGAAGACGAAGCAGTGGGGACGGACGCTTACTGGCATTCAGAAGGTCAGCTATGCCTTACTTCACCGACAATTATCAACACATTCGCTTTCCAGTTCAGACAGACGGGGCGGCGGGCCTCCGACGTGCCCAACTCGGGGCAATTCATGCACTCGCGGCCCATTTCATCGTGAGAGCCGAACCGGCGTTGGTATCAATGCCGACAGGCTCGGGCAAGACCGCAGTACTTATGATGACGGGTTACCTTGAACGGGCGAACCGAGTCCTCGTCGTAACGCCCAGTCGTCTTGTTCGAAATCAAATTGCCGAAGGATTTGCTGAATTAGGCACCCTCACGGATATTGGCGTGTATCCGACTGATGCCCCAAAACCTGCGGTCCACGAAATCGAGAACCGCATCACAACTGAACTGGCATGGCAAGCCCTTCGGAACTTCGATGTAGTTGTTGCAACCCCAAACAGCATTAGTCCTGGACTTGAAGGCGTCCCGCCGCCGCCTGATGATCTTTTCGACCTGTTGCTAGTGGATGAAGCACATCACAGCCCAGCTTCTACTTGGAATGCCTTGCTGGAATCCTTTCCAGAGAGAAAGAAGGCCCTATTCACAGCTACTCCGTTTCGTCGTGATAGACGTGAAATCAATGGGCGGCTCATATTCCATTTTCCTCTTCGTGAGGCACATAAGGATGGCATCTTTGGAAATATCCGTTATGTACCCATCTCGCCGCTAAACGATGAGCCACACGACCTCGCCGTTGCAAAGGCGGCAGCCGCAACCCTTCGAGCAGACCAAGCGAATGGCCTGGATCATCTACTCATGGTCCGAACCGACTCAAAGAAGCGGGCCACAGAACTAATGGAGCTTTACGAGCAGCATACGGGCCTGCGGCTTCGCCTTATTCACAGCGGGCATTCATACTCGCACATCAAGTCTTCCATAAAGAAGCTACGTGCCCGAGAACTGGACGGGATTGTGTGCGTGGACATGCTTGGAGAAGGTTTCGACCTCCCCAATCTGAAAATCGCTGCGATCCACGCTCCGCATAGGTCTCTTGAAGTTACGCTACAGTTTATTGGGCGGTTTGCACGCACGGGCGGTGCCAATCTCGGGGAGGCTAAGTTCCTTGCGGTGCCTTCGGACATTCTCATAGAGACTGAACGACTGTACCGGGAGGATGCAATATGGCAGGACATTGTTGTGGACCTTAGTCAATCACGTATCACGGAGGAACAAGATGTTCGGGAGAAACTGGATACATTTGAGCCGCCCACGGTTGTTGATTTTACAACCGAAGACCTTTCCCTTTACTCACTAAAGCCGTACTGCCACGTCAAGATATTCCGAGCATCAGACCCAGTTGACATCCAGACTCCTATCGTTTTGCCCGCCCCCTTCGAGATCGTGTACCAGCAGGTTAGCCCGGAGTTGTCGGCGGCGGTTTTAATAGCCCGCGAACTGGAGAAGCCGCGATGGACTCAACTGGACGCATTCCACACCCTGCGGTATGAGCTATTCCTGATTTACTACCATGAGGAGACCAAACTGCTGTTTGTGAATTGCTCACGCCGCAACGAGTCGCTATATGAGGAAATCGCCGGTCAATACTCAGAGGTGTTCTTCCCACTGTCGCTGTCAAAGATCAACCGCGTGCTACGCGGCATGGAGAACACGAAGTTCTTCAATATCGGCATGAAGAACCGCATCTTGAACAGCAATACCGAATCATACCGGATTATTTCTGGGTCGCAGGCCGAGAAAGCTGTTGGTCAGACGGACGGCCACCTGTACCATCGGGGGCACGTATTTGGGCGTGGCGATGAGGAGGGCAGGGCAACGACGATTGGGTATAGCAGTTTGTCAAAAGTATGGAGCAATCAGAACCTTCAGTTGCCGAACGCGATTGCGTGGTGCCAATCGCTAGCTCAAAGGATCGCAAACGATGCCCCCGTTGTGACGAGATCGGGTTTGGATCATCTCAGCGTAGGCCAGGAAATCAACGATATTCCAGGTGGTGTCATCGCTGCCGAATGGGACTCAGATGCGTACCGTAATCAGCCTGTGGTAGTCTTCCACAGAGACGATGGTCACCTGATCGAACGCCAGATGCTTGATTTCGACCTGCGAATCGACCATGCACATTGCAGCAATCAGCAAGTGCAGGCGGTTATCGTTGGCCCGGATGTCTGTTGGCGGATAGCTTTTCGACTGACAGGGACTCCGAGATTTCAAGATAGTGATGGCTGCTTAGCTGATATTCGGGTTCAAAGGAACCAGGAGGAAATGCCACTGTTACGATACCTGAATGTCTTCCCTCTCCACTTCTATTTCTCGGACCTTTCACGACTTCAGGGCAACGAATTGTTCGCTTATGCAGGTGGAGTCGGACCGTATCCGACCGATGAAATTGAGCACTGGGATTGGAATGCAGCCAACGTCGATATTGAGCGTGAGTTCTGGGAAGGGGACATTTCCCTAAATGGGAAGGTATCGGTGCAAGATCATTTAGCTAGCAGATTGAATTCGCCAGAGAACGAAGTTGTGTTGTACGATCACAGAACTGGCGAACTTGCAGACTTTGTGACGGCTACGGAACTAGGCGACTGCGTTCAAGTGGGCTTTTATCACTGCAAGGGATCAGGCGGTCCAAATCCGGGAAACAGAGTCGAAGATGTATACGAGGTCTGCGGACAAGCGGTGAAGTGCATCGTGTGGTTCGATAACAGCGACCGGTTGTTGAGGAAGATTGAACATCGGCTCTTGAGCGGGTCATATTTCATTCGAGGCGATCTCGACCGTCTCCGCGAACTTCTAACTACCTCGACTAAACCTGTCCGTTATCAAGTTGCAATGATTCAACCGGGCATTAGTAAGAATGGATTGTCGGACGGCGTTGGCCGTGTCTTGGCTGGCGTAAGAGACTATCTTCATCGAGCCCGGTCGGAAAGACTAAGGGTGATTGGTTCAGCGTGACGAATGTCGCGTTTCGGTGGAATCGTTTTGGGACTTGGGCCGATGGTTCGTCATTGGCCCGGCCTGCATATCGTGGCATGGGAATAGTGGCTTACAAGATAGCTGGTCGGCAATAGGCAGAATAGTGGACTTCCACACTTACACCACGATGCGTGACTGGAATCGCCGGGTTGATCCCGAAGACCGCCAAGCCCAGGCCATCGATCACTTTTACCGGCGAACCATCTTTGAGGCCAAGAAGTCGGGTTCGGCCCAATTCTACAGCCAGATGCTCAATGAACGAGACTGGGAGCAAGCCCGTAGGCCCTATTACAACATGTGGCCGTCAATCATTCCCATGCTGATTCGGCTCGACTTGGACCTGGATTCCGACTTGATCCGGCTACCCTTGTCCGCCCTCTGCATCCGGTTCCCCAAGGACACGGACAGGAATCCATTGAAGTTCGATTGGAAAGGGGAGGAAATCGCCGTCCGCTGCATCATGATGGGCGAAATCAATGAAGGAACCGGCCTCTCTGTGCTGGTGGACATAGGCGAAGTCATGGATAGCGTGGGCGTTCCGATCTACACCTACCGCAATTTCCCTCGCAAGCCCGGCCTGACCGTCGAGCAATCGCTGGCCGGATTGGGTACGAAGGGATTGTTTGACGAGATTGGCATCCAAGTGCCCAATCAATTCATTCTCGATTGCATTCGGCTGTGCTGCTCTCTCTGCCTTCTGGAAAACGACCCTAGCATTATTTCGCCCGATGTTTTGGCTGATGACCGAGCAAGATTCGAGACCAGCGGCGACCAGAAGTTTGTTGAAAAGGCCCATCGCCGTGGTAAAATCGGTTGGGATGTGGGCAAGCATATCGAAGTCATCCCGCACTTCCGCCGCCCGCACATGACCCTGGTTTGGACGGGATCGGGTCGGGCAGTGCCAAGGATTGTTCCAAGGCGGGGCAGCATCGTGCATCGAGAGGCGGTGGAAAAGTTGCCGAGTGGGTTTGGAGGTCCGACATAAACCAGCGGATCATTCGTGTGTCAGTTGAGATAGACGGCAAGCCCAACGACGGATTTGTGAATCATGGCTAAACTTCAACCCGCAGGACTCGTAGGCAAGATCGCGTCGTTCCTGTTTCCGAGAAAGTTGCAGGTCGAGGTACGCACGGAGCAATGTTCAGACGGAACAATCGAATTCAAGCCGGTCTATTCCATTGATGGCAAGGATATCGAGGCAAGTTTAATCGCCCCATTGCCACAGCAGACCGTTCTCGGATATAAGATCGAAGTCAACGATCACACGCTGTCCATCTGTCGCCGAGGCACCACAAGAGTAACGAAGCGAAAAGCCGCCGAATACCTGAAGGATATGCAACAACGCGGTATTCAGGTTCGCCATAGGGGTAGTCTTGCTTCCCCCTCGTTAACTGAGGTCAAACCGGACGTTACGCTTACACTGAACGCCGATGACAGCCTTGAAGTAACGTCGACGCTCGCGACAGCACATGGCGAAATAGTTGAAAAACCAGCCAACTTAGACCAACTGCGTCAGGACGACGGATGGTTTCTTGCAGGGGATGACCTTGTCCACGTCGAGACAACGGACAAGCCACTGGACGATACGCTGCTCACACAGGCAGGGCAAACGCATTTTACCGGCAATTCTGTCCCTGACATCCTGAAAGAGATCAACGCTTCCAAGGGGCGTCTTGGACACATCGAAAAAAGTGATAACCTCACAAACCTTGGTATCTACGGGAATAAGACCCAGCAGCAGTTGCGAGTGGATGGCAATGCCGTGGCTATTCATGTTCGTCCGAGACTTGTCTGGCTGGCAGAGAATTCCGAGTATGAGTTACAGCCAGAAGATGTTTCGGTTCTCCAGGGTGCTCCGCCTGGATACCGTCGCATTCCCGAAGGCTGGATTGAAATTGATCCCAAACGGATTGCGGACTATCAGAAAGCCGCATCGCATTTTGATGATCTGGAACATATCGAAGGCACACGCATTCCAGAGACCCTGGTACGGCTTCTTCGACTAGAACAACAGCACTCTCCTTGGGTTGTTTACTTCTCACAGGCAGTCAAGAACGCTCATCGTGTAATCGACACGCCAGCCAAGGTCGAATTCAAGCTCAACGTAGTGGACCGTGATGGCCGCTCTTTGCTTGAGCTTGACCCAATCTACAACCATGAACGGTTCCAGCTAAATCATCCTGAGACCGAGGAAGCAGTTGCCAACGCCGACAACTGGATTCGGCGTCGTGATGCTTGGGTGAGAATTGATAGAGAGAAGTTGAAACGCATCTCTCAAGCGGCTGACGAATTAAAGTTGCAGCGTGGACCTACTGGTTTTGCGTTTCCGGCAAGCCAGCGGGATCAAGTGCTCCAAGTATTCTCAGTGCTCGGATCAATTGAACATTCGCAGGCTTATTCCGATTTCCTTCTAAAGCTAGCCGATTTTGACAAAATCGAAGATACGCCGCTACCACTTTCCTTACGCAACGGCATCGACCTCTACTCCTACCAGAAACACGGTTACAACTGGCTCGCGTTCTTGCATCGGTTTGGACTAAACGGCATCCTTGCTGACGACATGGGCTTGGGCAAGACGCTTCAGACTTTGGCTGTAATCCAAAGGGCGAAAGAGCAACAGTCTGCAATGCATCCGTCGCTGATCATCTGTCCAACATCGGTATTGCGGAATTGGGAAGCAGAGGTACAGAAGTTCTTCTCGTCCGCAATTGTTATCATTTACTCAGGTAATCGGCGGGATGCAAAGTATCGGCTGATACACGAAATGCTCGCCTATTCGCACGCACATAGGGATCATCCCACAATTATCGTCGTGACAAGTTACGACATAGCCCGACGCGATTGCGAACAACTCAATCGTTTCCCCTGGTCGTATGTTGTCGTCGATGAAGGACACAACATCAAGAATCCCGACGCCCAGCGAACTAAGGCCATCAAGACAATCAATGGACAGCACAAGCTCGCTCTGACAGGTACACCGATTCAAAATAATCTCGAAGAACTTTGGTCGCTATTCGATTTCGTGATGCCGAACTATCTCGGAACGCGGAATGCTTTTCGACAACTATATGGGCGAAATGGCCGCATAGATTGGAATGCGGTTCGTGACAATCTCAAAGAGCGACTGCACCCTTTCATTATGCGGAGGTTAAAGGAGGACGTAGCGACAGAGCTTCCGCCGAAAATTGTAATTGACCAGAAGCTCGAACTGACTCCCATTCAGGTAGAGCTTTACAAGACATGCTTGGAAAGTGCCGATTGCAAACGGGTGGTTGCGGAAATCGACGCAATTGGAGTCCAACGCTCTAAGGTTTTGATCCTTTCGGTATTCACGAAGTTGCGAGCAATCTGCAATCATCCTGCCTTGGCCCATGAGCGATACGCGGGCAAGGGAATGAAGAGCGAGGATTCATGCAAGCTCGACTGCCTTCATGAGTTGATGGAGGAAATCATTGAGGGTCAGCATAGGGCATTGCTATTCTGCCAAAGCACTCGAATGCTTGATATTATCGAGCAGTTCTTTTCAACGTGGGAATTCACGTATCAGCGTCTTGATGGTCAAACCCCAGCCGGTAGTCGGCAGGCATTGGTAAATGAGTTCAATGGAAACGAAGCCATCAACTGTTTCTTGATAAGCACAAAGGCCGGTGGAACTGGGCTAAACCTAACCGGAGCAGATACGGTCATTTTTTATGACCACGACTGGAATCCGGCGAACGACAATCAGGCACAAGATAGGGCATATCGGATAGGCCAAACAAAGCCGGTAACGGTCTACAAGCTAATCTCGAAGGGCACGATTGAAGACAAAATCATAGAGAGGCAAGCCGCCAAACAGACGCTTGCTGACGAGATTATCGGGTCGGACGAGCACGGATTCAAGGACTTGACGAGAGACGAACTCTTGACTTTGTTCCGGCTCGATGAGTTCGACAACTGATGCTGGAGGAAATACGGTGTCCATCGAAGTTCTCAACTCAATCAAGAAAGGCGATAGGGTGCTCCTTTACCCTTCATCGTGCCCCTACATCCCAGCGTTTCAGAATGTCCCTCATGATGTCGTCATCCTCAATTCGGCGTCGATAAAGCCAGGAGTGATTGGCAAGGTGTACTGCCTGAACGTCGATAACAATGAACTTCTTGGCGTGCTACTGGCAAAATCCATACGGCTATCGTCAGTGCTGATTATATGCGACGGCTGTGTAGAAGGAGGAAACTACGAATGTTGTGCAAAAGACGGCTTTTTCGGTCGATTGATCCCTATTCTGTCGCAGCCCTTCGAGTATTCGCGTGACCACGGTCCTGAAATTGACCTGCCCGCTCACTTTGCTGAACTCGAAACGCCCGACTACTTAGACGCGTTTATCAAAGCGTCCGCTCCCTGGCAGATGGTGAAATCGTATCATGCAAAAGCAACGCAGTACGAAGAACGCGAACTAGTCCTCGGCAACATTCGGGTGAGGATTATTCGGGACTCAATTTGGCAAGCCTACGACCAACCAGGTCTAATAGTCGTAAAGGATAGTTATGCGGTTGCCAAGTACATGGAGGGCCTGTGCAAGAGTCCAAACCTGGCTGCGAACGTGGAGAAGGAAAGCAGGTCGCGTTTGACCTCGATAGAACCGTGGCTAAGAAGAGCGGACGAGCTTGGATTACGGCGGGCGTCCTTTATCCCAATGGGCGGGAACAGATATAAGAAGATTATCAAGGAAGTTCAATGCTGGGACCGAGACTATCCCAAGGAAATATCGTTTTACCACTTGAACGAAAACGACTATCAGGATTTCACCTCTCTGTTTGGATGAAGTACCGACCTGGACGAAGCGGACGCCAACGATAAACTCGATACGTGGCTCGCCATTCGGCAGGAACCCTATAATGTCCAAAAAGAAAAAGAAGAAACGCGAAATTTGTGAAATCCCCGTGGACAAGGTCAAGCCGGGGCCGCTGCGTCATAAGAAGGGACTCAGCCCGGTTCTGGAACAGATTGCCAGAACGATTTACGCCAAGGTTGGACACTTCGTCTATCCGACTTTCGAGCAATGGGAAATCGGTTTTATGCGGGATACGCACCCGTGGAAAGAAATCTGAAATCCGTGATCGTCGCCTTGGACCCGCACAACGTCACAACTCACGAAGTGGCGAAACTGTTGGCCATTGTTGACGCAGTGAAAGGGCGGCAGAAGCGGGGATGACGGAGCCCGCCTAGATGGGTTGGGCCGAAGTTTATGGATAGACTGTTGCGTACTTGATGGAGTTATCGTGCAGATGCTAACGCCCATGACCACCGCGAGCATGAAAACCTTCCTGCCACTGTATGCCCACGACCGACTCGTTACGACTCCATTCGGTCTTCTCGGCACGAACGAGAACGCACTGTCGTTCGCCCTCGGATACAGTTTCCAGCAATGCGTGCCGCTGCTGCACTGGTTTCTGAAACATCTTGGCATTTCAGGCGTTCGCCAATCGTCGCTCCAAGAAGCACGAATTTATTTGCAACGAACTCGGAGTAGCAGCACGGGCGAAGGAATTACTGACATCGAGATTCATTTGCCAGGTTGCTTCCATGTTATTGTTGAGGCCAAAGTGGGCATGACGGTTCCTTCAATCGCACAGTGCCGCAAGTATCTGCCTCGCCTTGATGCCACGAAGGAACCTTATCAACGAGTTGTGGCTTTGGTCCAGTCGCCAGATCAGTCGTTCGTGCAGGACTACGCAAGACAAGCCCCGACGCTTTCTGGGCGGCTTGTCAGTTTCAATTGGCCGCAGCTATTCCCCGAATGCGTGCGGCTTATGTTGAGCAGGACCATTCCGGCACAGTCAAAGGAATGGCTGCGTTCCTTCTACAGCTTTTTGGATCAGGAGTTTGAAATGAAGGCATTTTCAACCGAGGTCTGGATTCTCTCTATCGACACAAAACCCTTGTGGCCGAGCGGAATGAGTTTTTGGGACATTCATCGGAAATACAGCCTGTATTTCGACCGCACGCATCCGACGGTTCGCCCGCTATACTTGGCATTTCGAGTTGATGGGCAATTGGACGGAATCTACCGAGTCAATCGCATTGAACACTTGATCCCGATAATCGACCTAGTGCCGGAACTTACAAACCTGAAGGATGACTGGGCAAAGCTGCCTCATACAATTTGGCATTTTGGGCCACGCATCCCGCTGTCCAGTCCGCTCCGAACGGGCAGTGGGATGTACAACCGGCGAGTTCGATGTGATCTCGACCTGTTGTTGACGTGTACGACGGTCCAAGGCATCGAAGTAGAGATGGGCAAACGTCGGAATCAATCGGATGAATAGTAAGTGTCGAATCAAGTATCCTCTGCGGGGTAGCGAACAATGAAACGAATCCAGAAAATCTCTCTTGTTGGGGTTGCTGTCCTCAGTCTGCTCGCGGTCGTTGCGGGCATCTGGGCGTATTCCAACGGATATTACCATGCTTTAAGAGGAGGAATGGCCCAGAATGCGAACGACCTCGACAAGGCAATCGTCTATTTCAACGCGACCTACGAGAAGAACCCAGATTGCTACATGGTTGCACACGATATTGCCTGCTGCTATGCCCTCAAAGGCGATCAGGAATCCTGTTTTCGATGGCTGCGACTGGCCTTGAAATCCCACTACGCCGAAGCGGCAACGAAGCAGGCTAAAACCGAGCCAGATTTCAACTCAGTGCGAGAGACAAAGGAATTCCAGTCCCTAATCTACGATAAGCCTCCCAACTAGCGTCGTCGGTGACAGCAGGACGTATTGCAATGGCACGAAGAGAACGACAAACAGCCCGCAAACCGGCAACAAAATTCGCTCACCTGCGGAAGAAAATGGAAAAGGCCCGGATCATCTCGAAGATCGGCAAGAAGAAGAAATGAAGTCGCCGCCTGAAACTTCCCTGGTCCCAGACGAAGACAACAAATACGAAATGGCGTTCAAGGAAGTCATTCGCGTCATGGAGTCAGCCGTTTTGGCCGGGGAGGAGTCTATTGGGCTAGAATGGCAGGGTGATGATTTGCTAGTGTTTTATGCAGGCGACGGCCACGCAGCGACGAATATCCCAAAGCGATTACAGTTGGAGGTCATTGCGGAAATCGTTAAACGGGCACACATCGGACGCAAGCACAAAGGGAACATCCGACTTCCCCTCCACGGACAAGAATACAGTGTGGCCGTCGAGGAATACGACCGTTTCGGTGAATCTGCCTACACGTTGACGCTAAGGAAGTCGGGAAAGAGTGTGGAGTAATAGTGGTTGATCGATGACCTATCCTGAAAAGCGTTTCGTCAACATTTATCCAGCACGGATCGAAATGCAGCGATGTCTGTTTGCTGGAGCAACGGAGTTTAACTATGTCACTTAGCTTCGGAATAATGCTGAAAGTTGATCTTTCGGCAACGGTGGTAAGAAAGTCAGGAGAAAAAGGAACCGTAGAGCTTAGAACTGGACAAAAACTGTCCGTGACGACTACCAGTCAAAAGGGAAGGAAAGCCGATTTTGTGATCGCTGAACCGGCAGAGGGACTAGAGATTGGAGATGAGTTACCAGATTTTCCAACCGACTCAATTAAGGTATATTTGCCGGAATACCTGCAATACAAAGCAGGGGGGCCAGAGTGGGTAACGAGGTTGGAAGAAGCCACTCGCCGCGAACAGGCCAAGCGAGAAAGGAGGAAGCGTCACAATGACCCGTAGGCTATCGGGCGAGGGCTATCATGGAGGACGAGTAGCGGAAGCCGGGATGCCTGACGGCGGTGAGGTTGGTTGTGTTCAGGAAAGGATAGGGCCGATGGATGGCAAAAGATAGTTGGCGTAAACTTCTCTGCCCCAAGTGCAAGCAACTCAAGACCACCTGCACTTGTTCGAGCGAGCCATCGACTCCGAGCAAGACCGGCGTGGTTCGGGTAGGACGGGAAACGAAGGGGAGGCGAGGCAAGGGAGTGACAATCATCTCCGACTTGCCGCTGGATGAGAGCGGCATCACGGAGCTTGCAACCAAACTGAAATCACGGCTGGGCACGGGCGGAACGGTGAAGGATGGAAAGATCGAAATTCAGGGAGACCATCGGGATCGGATCGTTGCCGAGCTTGAGGGCTTGGGGTATAGAGTGAAGCGGGCGGGAGGTTGAGCCGACCATGTTCGAGCACAAAAGCAAGCCATTACTTCCACGCCGAATGTTCTATCATCGGATGCTGCGGAGTGTCTGGATCGTGGCCGTGATCGTGGTTTTTTCTCTTTTCATGGGCAGTGCCGGATATCATTACCTTGCCGGACTTCCCTGGATCGACGCCTTGCTCAATGCCTCGATGATTCTGGCCGGGATGGGGCCGGTTGATCCCGTAAAATCGACGGCGGCGAAACTCTTTGCGACCTTCTATGCTCTCTACAGCGGCATTGCTTTCCTCTCGATGATGGCGATCCTGATGGCTCCCCTTCTGCACCGATTCCTTCACCAGTTCCACTTGGAAGAACAGGATGAAGTCAAAGCTCGGAAATGAATCACGGCCATGAAACGCAAGAAGAAACGACGACGACCGAACGAAGAGGCCAGCTACGTCTGCGATGCTTGCGGCGAAGAGATTATTATTCCGGTGGACCTGTCGGCGGGCGAAGACCAGGAGTACGTCGAGGATTGTCCGGTCTGCTGCCGCCCGAATATCATTCACGTTGAGATTGAAGAAGGCGGCGAAGTGCGGGTATGGGCCGAGGCGGAATAAAATGAATCGCTACGAAAAAATCCTGGTACTGCTGTTGCGACTCGACGGGCTTATCATGCTTATGGCCGTGCTTCCTTCGATGATGCCGCTTGCATGGATGAAGGAACTCCATCGCTTCTTGGGAATGGGCGAGCTTCCTGATGGGCCGATCATTGGCTATTTGACCCGCTCCCTTGCGGTCATGTATGCCATGCACGGAGCATTGCTGTTTTTCGTTTCCTGGGACGTTCGCCGCTATTTGCCGGTCGTGAAGTTCATGGCTGTTTTGACGATCCTGTTTGGCCTCTGGTTGACCGCCCTTGATGTGGTCGTCGGAATGCCTATGTTTTGGACTATCTCTGAGGGACCGATCTTGTTCATTCTTTATGGCGTCGTGCTTTGGTTGACAGGCCACGTTCAGGGCCTTGCCTCTGACGAGAAATGAAGCATGTACGGCCTTGAAAAAGGGGTTACAGGAACACCGATACGTTTGAAACCTGGGAGATGCAATCGTGCCTAATGGCCTTCGCCAGCGGTTTTTAGGGCTGTGCCTGCCACCGCTTGTATTCTGTGCGTTGGATGCGACCCTAACTCTCATTGGCCAATCGGCTCGGTATTGGCAGAACCAGCAGGCTGATGTCAACGAGATTTCGCCGACGTTTCACTATCTCTTGACGATTCATCCGGCAGCCTTTGCGGCTGGCATTGCAGCGTGGGCGGTGATCTTCGTCTTGGTGCTGCTATTGCTTCCCGATACTCTGGCTATGATCGTAAGTATCGCCATCGTACTTGGCCATACGGTGGGTGCAGCGACTTGGCTGATGTACCGTTTCAAGTTCGGCTATCAGGTATGCAACGGTTTGTTCCTACTGGCAGCAGTCAGCATAGGATTAGGAATACGGTGGGGATGGCAGGCCGGTCCCAACGAAAAGCTGCGATTTGACCGCATTCCGCAAGTGTGGCGATGGACGCTCATCGTTATTCTCGTCGGCGTCGGAGTATATCTGTTTCTCTGGCCAAGGTCGATTACCCCGTGACAAGAAAGATTGCCGATGCTTTCCCTCACCATCTCCGCCGACTTGGAAGCCAAGATTCCGAATGTCGTTGTCGGCTGGATCACTGCCAACGTCCGCAATTCCCAGCACGACGAAACCCTGTGGCAGGAGATCGAGGCCATTGCAGCCCAGTTTCGGGGAATGACAATGGAAGATGCCAGAAAGTTCCCGCCGATTAAGGCCCTGCGGGATGCGTACCGGACACTGGGGAACGATCCGACTCGCTACCGAGGATCGAATGAAGCCCTTGTGCGGCGGATTACGCAAGGAAAGGACTTGTACCGGGTCAATACGGTCGTGGACATCAACAACCTAATCTCTCTGGAAACGCTCCATTCGGCTGGCACGTTCGACTTGGATCGCATTCAACCGCCAATCACTTTCCGAGCAGGGCAGCCGGGCGAAATCTACTTGGGCATTGGCCGGGGAGAAATCAAGATCGACGGGCTGCCGATGTTTGCCGATCAGGCTGGCCCATTCGGCAGCACTACCAGCGATTCCGAGAGAACGATGGTTCGGCTGGAGACGACCAGGATAATGATGGTCGTGATTTCTTTTCTTGGTGCCGAAGTGATGGACTTAACTTTGGAGCGGGCGGTCGGACTTTTGGATCGGTATGCGGCGGCCAGCGAAATTGAGATGGGGATAGTGGAGTGATGCCGGAGAGAGATTTTCGGTTTACGAACAGCGAAAGTAGGATCGGCCTACTTTCCCTTCAGTACCGGCACTGGACCGTGGACGACGACCGGCTTCGACTGGCGCGTGGATTTCAGGCTGGCGGCGATTTCTTGCAATTTCTGCTGAAGGGCGGCGAGATTGGCTGGACGCCGTTCCTGGGAATTTTGGAAAGTTCCGGTCATTGCTGTAGCCTCCTGATGCGATTAGGCCAAAACCTTATCGGCATAGCCATCGGACGGCTTTTGGCATGGGTCTTGTACCGGCAAAGTCATCTTTTCCAGGGTTTGGCGGCAAATTCGTCAATGTCGCTCAAGGGGTCAGCCACCTTGGTTACACCGCTTACCTGTCGTATTTGCCTGTTAAAGTGCAAGACTTCGGAATCGACGGAAACAATTACTCATAGGACGATGGAATCCTCGCCGTCAGGGAAACGCGGGCGAGGCTACCGAACCTTTAGGAATGACGAATGGGCAGCGAAATCACAATAAGGCCGAAGCTCGAACGGCGGGCGACCAGCAACGCCAGGAGAACGGCGGCTGGGAAAGCATATCGTGCCAAGATCGAAACTTTGCTTGCTGAGTCGGGAGACGAGCCGTTGACCGACATTTGGCAACGGGTGTGTCCTTTTCCTGTTGACTTAGCCTGCGAGGTGCCAGACCGCCGAGGCATTATCGAAGATTTGGCCGACTTTGCCGAAGTGCTAAAGCCGAACTTGAAAGGCATGAAAGCCCATCGATTGTGCTGGCTGATTGAAAAGTATGCCGCCTCTGAACCTCGTCAATCTGACCCGTCATTTTCCTCGCCCGCCGACCAGAAAACGAGCGTTCAAACACGAAGCCCAAGCGAACATTGCGGCTAACGCCCGGCAGGAGTTCGGGCCGACAAAGACGAAATCTTTGCGGCCATGCGTCTTTTCAATCCTGGTCTACCGATTTAGTGGACCGTGACCGTCGTAGAACTCGGATAAGTGAATCAACGCTGAAACAGGCCAACGACGCACCGAAAGCAAACGTAGCAATTTGCTGATACCTTTGTGCGTTCCGTTTTTCCAGTTCAATTAAGGCGGGCGACCGTGGCAGACGCATCCCGTAAGATGGCCCTTTGTAAAGAACAAATTGGATGTAGACGGTCGCCAACAATGCCCACAATCCCACGATAAGTGCGGTAGTTCGCAACAAACGCATCAGGCTCCTCCTCACAAGTCATATCGTTTCGGGTTGGCGAGAACTGTGGTGACGATTTGCTTCGCCCCTTCTTCGGCAATCGCTACACGGATCAAAATGTCGGTCATCGTCGCTGCGTCCCTGGTTCGGGCGGCGTCGTCAAATGGATCGAGCAGCCCGGCCTCGAAGAGCCGTTCGTTCACGGTCATGCCACGGAAACGGTCGTCGGCCATCGTTATTGCCCGCCCAGCTTGAGTCTACCGTATCGGCCAACCATGAACGCCCACAAACCACGCCAGAGCTGCAAGCCCCAAGAGCGAGATCAGTAAGAGTATCGTCCCGCGAGCCAAACGAGCCCCACTTCCAGTGTCTCCGTTGGCTGCCACTGAGCCGATTGCCCGCTCATACAATTGGCGAACGTCAGTGGGCAACTCATCCACGCCACCGTACTCTCTGCCGTTGAGGATGATTTTGGTGCTGGTCTTGCCACCCTGAACCCCACCTGAATCCTCTAAGGATGCCATCGCCTGCTCGTAGGCCCGACGAACATCGGCAGGCATTTCCTCGACGCCGACAAAATCCTGTCCATTGCAACGGACTTTGGTTGTGACCTTTATCATCGTTTCCACGGCAGAGCCTCCCGGTAATCAATGTAAGTCGATTAGAACGGGATTGCATCCGGTTCGGCAGCGGTCATTGCTTCGGCCAAGTCCCTAAACTTCTTAACGCCGCCAGCCTCCTTGATGACCTCTAACATCTCGGTCATACGCTGGAAGCCACCCATTGCTTTGATCGTCTTGGCGACCTTCTTCACCTGTTCAAGGGTAATCGTGTCGCCATTTTTGGCAGGCTTATCGACGGCTGCGGGTGCTTCGGCCACTACGGTAACGGTCTTTGCTGTCCGCTTTCCCTTGCCAGCCTTCTTGAGTTTCCCCTTGATGCCGCTGACGTAGTTTGCTGTGATCTTGATACCTTGTTTCTTCAAGACAGCAACGACCACAGTAGGCCCGGCTTCAGGATTGGCCGCTAAGTAATCACGCACGGCCTGGGTCTTGCTGACGGCTTTCTTCTTAGCCATTTCTACATCTCCGATTCTGGGTTCGACTGTATGAACAATTATTACCCTCAGAACCAATGGAACAATCCACAATGCAAAGCCAAAGCCCCCATTCCCTGACAAGGGTTCTGGATAAACTGAATAGGAGGGTGGATGGGGCTTATTATGGCGTCATTTGGGTGTGGATCAGCGACTCTTTTGCCTTGCGTGAAAGGCCCTTGATCGCCAACTCTCTTTTCAGGGCATGGCTGCGACTGGCCCGTGCTTCCTGGTAGACCAAGACAGCGGGAAGGCGACTGCGGGTGTAACGTGATGCTGTTCCGGCGTTGTGCTGCTCCAATCTACGAGGCAGGTCATTCGTAATTCCGGTGTAGAGGGAGTCGTCCGCACACCGCAGGATATAGACAAGCCAACCTCCTTCTGATTCCAATTCTCTCAGCAGCTTCTCCACCGCCAGTTCTTTGGCCTTGGCTTCGATTTCGACGGTGATCTTCTTCCGTCGCCAGAACTCAGGGAAGTCCTTCACTTCGATGAAATCATGGTGCCGCTCAGGGTGCGGGCCGTCCCAACCTTGAATCGGACTGGAAATATGGAACAGCGGCTCTCGGTTCCAGGTCGCCAGGGCCTTCTTTGTGGCCTGCTCGACGCTCATGCCATCGGGATTGCAGCGGTGATGATGGACATCGTAGACGAGCGGCACTCCTTCGGCCTTGCATATCGGTAGCAGATCGGCGGGCGTGTAGGTTTTGTCGTCGTTCTCAACGGTCAGGCGGCTTCTCACCCGGCTTGATACGAGTTGCAGATTGCGGGCAAAATCGGCCAATGCCGCCTGCTTGTCGCCATAGGCTCCGCCGCCATGAATGTTCACGACATCAGCCCCAACCCACTCGGCAACTTCCGCTTGATATTCAAGCTCATGTACGGATTTTTCAACTACGTCACGGCGAGGCGAATTCAGCACCACAAACTGGTCCGGATGAAAGCAGGTCCGTAGCTTGTGCTTGCGAACGAATTGCCCGCATTCCATGAACCGGCGAATGATCTCGTCGCTTTCAGGCAAATCATCGACCTCGTATCCACAAGTCGGATGCGTCTTGATCGGAAGAATCTGGCTGTTTATCCGAAAACAACCGATACCATTGTCGTGACAGAATTTTAGGGCAGCGAGCAGGGCGTCGGCATTCTCCATGCAGAGGCGGCTCAATTTCGCCAGGGCGTCGGATCGCTTCATCTTGCCGATGGAAGTCGCCGTCGTCGTGGCGAATTTGATGGGCTCATCCCGAAATAGGCAACATAGGCCGAGTCGCATGGAGTCACTTTGTAGGTACTTGCTTGCTTCGAGTTGTGTGCCGGAAACATTCGATGAGATGATCGTTGACCATCCCAACCGCCTGCATAAAGGCATAGCAGATGGTGCTGCCAACGAACTTGAAACCTCGTCGCTTTAAGTCTTTGCTCATGGCGTCCGATTCGGGCGTGCAGGCAGGCACCTCGGCCATTGATTTCCTGGCATTCTGCATCGGCTTGTGACCGACGAACCCCCAGATGTACTTGTCGAATGTTCCGAACTCTTGTTGGATCGCCAGGAACACCTTTGCGTTCTGGATCGCCGCCTCGATCTTCAGTCGATTGCGAATAATGCCGGGATTCAACAGCAAGCTATGCCGTTTCCGTTTGCCGTACTTGGCGACGATGGCCGGGTCGAAATGATCGAAGGCTTCCCGGTAGTTCTCTCGCTTCTTGAGAATCATCTCCCAACTCAGCCCCGCTTGTGCTCCTTCGAGGATCAGGAACTCGAAGAGCGTGCGGTCGTCATGAACCGGGACTCCCCATTCCTTGTCGTGATACTCAATGTACTGCTCGGTCTTCGCCCAAGGGCAGCGGCGTCGTTCGAGTATCGTTCGTGATCTCTTCGTAGCCATAGTTTCTATTTTCTGGCCCCAAAAGCAGCGAAGCAAGAGTTTTTGTGAAGAACCTCGACCTGGGCAAAGCCGACTTCCCGCAACAAGTTCAACTGAAACATCAAGGACCGTGGCGTATCTTCCCTCTCGACGTAGGCAAACACATGGTCACGGTAGTCTTCATCCTTCAACAGGGTCAGGTATTCGCCATAACGACGACGCATTGTGAATTGGACTTCGGGAATTGAACTGTCGATCAGGTCGAATATCCAGATTGATCCTCCCGGTCGCAGTGCCTCGTAGAACTTCTGAAATACGGATTGCCATTGGGAATTGTCCCGCAAGTGATGCAATACTGAGGCGGCGAGGATGATGTCGTGTTGCCCTCGGCCAATATCAATCTCTCGAATATCGCCTTGGACGGCCTCGATGCTTCCGCTGGTAATGGGTCCAATTCTCTCTGTCGCCCGATTTAGCATGGGCTTGCTCAGGTCGATAAGTGTCACGTTCAGATTTGGCAAGTGTTCCAACAACTTGAGCGTGTAGTTCCCCGCTCCACAGCCAACATCGAGAACACTGGATGCTTTTGGAGTTACGGCTGCGGCGACTTCTGCGATGAGCGACATTGCCAGCGGTGCGTCGATTGTGGCCGACTGTCCAGTGTCCAGATTAGAGAAACGCTCCACATCGGCGTCAAATCGCTGACGGATTTCTTCGACTGTGGATTTTGTGTCGGGCTTCTCCATCACTGGTTCGCTTCGATTCAGCCCTGCCTGAGTTGCGTCATTTGAGCAGGATGACGACTAAGGGGATTGCAATAGCGACCAAAAACATGATGCCCAGGATGACTGCAACTATGGCTCCCGACGAAGCTCCGACCTGAGAACGGTAAGGATCAAACCCCAGTCCTGCATCGCCCGCCCTTGCACTGACAGGACGCTTGAATCGCAGGCGTTGATTATCGAACTTCTCAACAAGCGTCCAACCCGCTCTTGCCTCCTCTGCACAAACCTGTTGCAGCACTTCCGGGTTCTTGAAACCGGCCAGATTGGACCGCACGATCTTGAACTCCCAATCCCCTTGTAGATCGGCGTCGGTGTAATTCGTCATTTCCTCCTCCTCTTGTCGCTGCCGTTCAGCTTCAGCGGCAGCGGCGGCAGCAGCTCCGGCACTCATGGAGAACTCCTGTAAGTTGATTCACAATGCGTAGGCTTCGAGATGGTTGGCGGCATTCAGCCCTACACGATAGCACGAATTTCCTGAGCCACCGCCAAAGCCTGGGTCGCTGCCTTGAGGCTCCCGGTGAGTTTGATTAAGGCCAAGGCCGCTTGGATTTCGGGGATGCCGACACCGCCTTTTACAATGACCTTTTTCTCCATCAGCGGCTTACCGCAGTGTGGACACACACGCATCCGCACTGCCTTCCGCCGCTTGTTGTGTCGGGATTTGAGGTTCATAACGTAATTCGTCGTGGTTGTAATGCCTGATTTCGCTAGGGCACCAACGACTTCCTGGGCCTTCGCCTTTGGGTGTTTTTTGTAATAATCTCGGATGGCTTTGGACTTGTTGACTTCGGGCATTATTTTCGCTCATCGTTGGGTGTGGGATTGGAATACAGAATTGTCGGAGGCGGTCAGTTGGATGTCAAGTGATTGGGGGTGGGCTGGGCGGTGTGGGTGTTGATTCGCTCTTCTCAATTATCCACTGTTCAAGCCTACCGAAGACCGTGAGAACAACAATTCCCAGAATCGCCACCACGACAGCCAACCCTATTCGACCTGACCCTGCGGCAATGCCAAGAGTTGCCGTGAGCCAAATACTCGCAGCCGTCGTTACTCCTTCGATGTGATGCTGCTCGCTCAGCTTGAGGATGACGCCGCCGCCTATGAATCCAATACCAGTCAGGGTTCCCTGGATGATGCGGCTCAAATCCGCACTGCTCATTCCGGTTAATTGTGGTACGAGAACCACGACTGCGGCCCCCATCGAAACGAGCATGTGGGTTCGCATTCCCGCTGCCTTGTGCCTATGGGTTCGTTCGAGGCCCAAAATGCCACCGAGAACAATGGCGACGACAAGACGAACACTGAGGCGAGCCATTTCAGTTGAGTCGGGCAGACCGGCAACCATCTCCTGCAACAAAGCTGCACCTACGCCCACGTTTCACCTGCCTTTCTCAATGATCCTGAATCCACGCTAATGTTTCGATCCTCGCCACCGTTTATCGTCCCGCCAGAACTTCCCTGTGATTCATTTCGCTGACCTGTCCGTTCAGCGTCCAAAGGTCGTAAAGCAGCCCAAGGCCGATTAGCCCGCCAGTGAGCAGATAGATAATGCCGGTAATCCATTTGTCCATATAGAAACGGTGGATGCCGAAAATCCCCAGGAAGGTCAGAAAGACCCAGGCGAGGGTATAGTCGATGGGACCGGCCTGATAGCGTAAGTCAGCCCGCCGAGCCATGCCGGGAATCAGGAACAGGTCAATGATCCAGCCGATTAGCAGTAGGCCGCCCGTAAAGAACCAGATCGTGCCGGTAATCGGCTTGCCAAAGTAGAATCGATGCGAACCCAGGAACCCGAAAATCCAGAGGATATAGCCGACTACGACGGGGTGGGTTTCGTTGGTTGTGTTCATGCCGTCATTATAACGTCGTCCCTCACTACTTCGACTCGCCTGCCTTCTTAGCTGTCCGTTTTTGTTGCAGCAGCCACTCGTAAAGTTCCGCCGTGTTGTAGGCTTGCGTCCAAGAATCGTGCCCGGCTTCTGGATAGACCGTGAATTTCGGATTGCCGCCGCTCTTCTTCAGGGCCTCGACCATCTTCTGCGAGTTTTCGAGCGGCACAGCCGGGTCTTTGCCGCCGTGAAATACCCAAGCCGGAATGTCTGCAATCCGTTTCGACCTTGATGGATCGCCGCCGCCACAGATCGGCACGATTGCGGCGAACCGATTAGGTGCATAGCTTGCCAGTGCCCAGGTGCCGAAGCCGCCCATGCTGAGACCGCTAACGTAGATGCGGTCCTGATCGACATGGTACTTCTCGGCAATCTCATCGAGCAATGCGATCAACTTGAACGGCTCCCACGACTGCCCATTGGGACACTGTGGCGATACGACGATGAAGGGGAACTGTTTGCCTGCCTCAATCAGCTTCGGCGGGCCATGCTTCTTAACGAGGTCCAGATTATCGCCACGCTCCCCGGACCCGTGCAGAAAGAGCAGCACCGGCCACGACGCCTTCTGGTCGTAATCCTGCGGCAGGAAGACCAGGTATTTCATCGATACCTTAATCGTTCGGTCCAGTTCCGCCGCCTTCTGCTGACCGGCATTGGCTTCGGCGGCCAAGGTCATACCGAGATTGAGCAAAAGGACGCCCGAAGCTACGATGGTCAACAGATACCTTTTCATGGCTAGTTTCTTTCTTGGTGGAGGGGAATGAGGCAATTGCGACCATTTTACCGTTTCTCGGTTGAACTGAAAACAAAGCCCGGCTCGTTGAGGGTCAATGGGGCGGGGTGGGACTGCAAGCCCCAAGGAAAATGAAAATAATAAACCTATTATTGGTTTTGCAACACGATTTGCGGTAGGAAATCCTGGTATCGTGGTCCCGGCACATAATGTAGTCCCTGCCGTTGAATCACGCCCGCCGCAACCATCTGAGCGAGAACGTCGGCCAGCCGGTTAGCGTGTGGGGAATCTGGATTTCTCGGCTTTTTCTCGGTCCATCTTCTGCGGGCCTTGCCGAGTATCATGCTGCCGACTTTCCGCCCGTGCCGCTCCATGACATCGACAATCGAACGGAAATCTTGTTCGTCTGGCGGCAACTTCGGCTTGGGCGGTGCTTTCGCTGGCCGTGGCGGTGCTGATTCAGGATTCTCGATTCGGTGCAGTAGTCGCAGCAAGGCATAGTTCTCGGTTCGGTGGGCGTACTGCCGGATTGTCGTGACGATGATCTTTCGGCCCAAGTCAGCATTCCTGTGCCCAAAGTGCTGCCGCTGGAATCGAGTTCCCTCACCAGCCTGGATCGACTTGAACAGGGCAACCAAATCCAAATCGGGAGTGCTTCGCCTTCTCAGTAACTCCTTGATGTCCTGAATCAATTCATCATTCTCGGTGGCTCTGCCGGGAATCTCATCCGGGCTTATGGTGTTCGGGTCGCCGCCAATGCTGATCGTTCCCTTTGGACGGTCGATGGTGCGGATTCGCTTGATCTTTTGACCGAAGATGGAACGCAAATCATTCGCAAGGTAAATCTTGAAAAGGGCCTGTAATGGATTGCCCTGGCGAAGATCGAATGGGCGGCTCTCATCGAAATCGAACAGGGACTTCCGGCGTTGTCCCCGTTCCCCGACGCTTGAAAGCATGTGGAAGGCAATCATCTGCAAGGCGTCTTCCAGGTCGATGTTTCGGTTTCCCCCGGCCCATCGTATGAGACTCCCCAGAATGTAGTCGGTCCAACGGCGGCATTGCCCTCGTTGATCTTTCACGGGGCACGATTGCATATCTTGAAATGCCTGCCGCAAATCTGGGTCTTTGGTACGCTGGATGAGCTTCTGCAATTCCTGTTGAAAAGCGGACTCGTAGGATTGCAAAACGGCAGGATCAACCGCCGCCGCTTCGGTAATAACCAGCCACGCACGAAACTCCATAGGAGTATCTAGTGGCGAACGAAGAAATTCTCAGCGGTGGCAAAAGGTGTACGATGCACCTTTTGCTTTTGTCCATGAAGAAAAGGGACACGGCCCTGACCCTCAGTTGACGTTGTACCAACCCCTTGTCGCTGCACGCTAACTCCTTGCGGCATAAGGAGGTAGAGCAGTGACCGCATGTACGCCATCCACGATTTCGTCCGGTGCAGGATAGATACGGAATGGAAAGATTTCTCGATTGGGTCAAAAGCCGAAAGCAAGGGCCGGTGATGCCCCAAGGCGACAAGGTTCATCATCTGATCCAGCAGGCCGGGCCGCAGGGAATATCAAGAGGAGAACTGGAGGCCAACGTCAAGCTAGAGCCGGAAACCCTCGATTCCATGATCCAGGCGTTGGTCGATTTCGGGCGGGTGGTTGTCTCTATGGAATCTGGCTACCGAATCTACCGGAGCCGCTAAGGATGGCTATTCGCTTACACTTTGCACTCCGACAACTCCTTGCAGGATTCTCGGTTGCAAGGAATTGATCGAGCATTCCGCTGCACTTTTCGCCCGACCCGTGGCTTCTGGGGCTGTGTTGTGGCGGCGGGGTCGGGCGGGGCGGCGGCGGAATCCTAATTCGTCTGGAATTGGTCCCGATGAATTCGTGACGAGTGTTGTTGCATGGCGGGCGTCCTAATCGGTTATTAACTGTTCCAGACTCATCTGGTTTCGTCGCCTTAGCTGGGATAGGTTTTCTTCGCTGGAGAGGGGTGGATGATGAGTGGCAACTGCGGCAGGGCCATCAGGTGTTATTAACGTTGGCCGGGATGGGTGTTGTTTGCGGCCAACGAATGGGCGACCAGTGCCGTATTATTAACCGCTGGTCGGAGACTGGTCTTCTTTGCTCTCAATGAATGCGTGACGAGTGGGCTTGGGTCAGCGTTATTAACTGCTGGCAGGGCTTGCTTCTCTTTCTTTTAACCTCAGTCGGGGATGAGTCCTGATGCGGTAGCCCTACTGCCCACTCGTCCACAGCCGTGAGGCGTTCGGCAAAACCTCTGGTTTTGTTTGTTCCAATAATAGAATACTAATGTATTAAAATACTAATATATACTAATAGTGGGAAATCCGTTACCTACTCAAAGGAAATCCGTTACCTATTATTAACCACCAGAGCGGAAATCCGTTACCTACTTGCGGAAATCCGTTACCTACTTACCCTTTATACGGGATCGGTTCCCAAAGCACATAACTGTCGTGTGTCCTGGCAAACTCCGTCAGATTCTCGGCTTGCCTTAGTAACCCGTTCTCGATGTAGGAAAGCGTGGGCACCTGCGTGGACGAGTTGGTTATTAACCTCCAACAGCCTCCGAAATTGCAGATGAAGTGTTCGATCAACTTGCAATACTCAAGTTTCGACACTACTTCACGCCAGAGCTTTTCCACCTGAGATGACGGATACCCCTTGAGTGCGTCTTGGATTTTCTGGCAGTGCCTCGGAAAGTATTTGCTCCAGGCATACTCGTCGCACCACCCACGCAACTTACTTTCCAACCACGGCCTTCCAAAATCCTCGGTCGCCAGCTTGCCCTCCTTGACTGCAACCAATTCGTCAATCTTCTGCTCCTTGGCCCGCAACGTCATCCCGGCATTTCGGACAGATCGAGAAGTACATCCCAATTGCCTTGCCACCAGTTTGTTGTCGATGCCGGATTTTCGTTTGGCGTGGGTTGCCAAAGTGATCCAGGATTGCCCTTTCTTCGGCCAACCTACCGGCGTGTATTGGAGGCGATCCCACCATTCCGCACCGGCACGGACATTGAACCATCCAGCCTGTGGCTCCAAGGCCGTGAGGTCATCACCGACCAGCTTCAATTCTTGGAGGCGGGCGACATGTTCATTGATCTTGCCGGGGCGAAACCCAAATTCCTTCCGCAACTGGTAGAGGGTTGTCGGCTTGTCGTATCGCCGCTGCCAGACTAGATAGGAATAGATCAGCAGTTCCTTGGTGGAGAGCTTGTCGGCCCTTTGGATCAGGACGAAAAGCTGCTTGACCGTCTTCGTGTTCTCTTTCATTTCATTTTCTCGCTATTCAAAAAAAGTGGCCGTGTGGCACCGGGCAAGTACCACACAGCCTGCGAGAAAACGATTCATCATCGTTTGCGATTTGTCTTGATTTGTGCCCTTATCGTTCTCTCGCCCTTGCCCTTGGTATTTAGTCTTCCCGCCGCAGAGTTTTCCACGACGGCTCAATCTCAGCATCGGGATCAATCCGTTCGCATCTGGTCGGGCGGGACAGGCGATAATCGAACTCGTACCACGCTTCGCCCAATTTCTCCGCACGCCGTCCGTGGTAGCCTTTTACCCATAATCTCGTATAGCGTCATCTCAGTCACCCACTTGCAGTTCGTGGAAAGAGAAACCCCTGCCGTTTTCATCCCAAATCGTGATCGGTTTCCATTCTTCGCCAACGAGGTGGGCTTCGGACACCAACCGGATAGCTTGCGGCATGGAGCCACCCATCCCGCAGACTCGGTGGACAGCCGTTATCCACGCCTCCCTTTCGTCAGAGCATCCGAGCCGTGCCGGGATTGTGTCTACGTCAACCGTGTAGCTGTTCCCGGTTTGATTTGTCATGTTGAATGTGTATCGTTTTGCGTTCTGCATAATAATCCTTTGCCCATTTAGGGCGGTTCAATGTCAATTCATTCCGGCTTCGGCACCGACGATCACAACAAGCAGTCGGCGGCTATCCTCACCGGCCATATCGCTTCGATTCCACGCCCAAGCGATAAGGCCGAAGAGGACTTCCATTTCCTCCGGGTCGGCTTCTATTCCAAGTACACTCCTTGCTCGATGGCCCGCCGCCGAATCCGTCCGATTTGCTTATGGACCTTGCCTTCGTCGCTAGGATTTAGTAACCGCCCAAGGCAGTCTTCAAAGTCTCGGATCACGGCATCCACAACTGCACGTTGGTCAGCCTCGCTCAGGCGGAAAAATGATTTCGTGAAGATTCTCATATCTCTGCCTCCAGCTTGCCAACGTCGGACTGTCCAGCAAGGTATCCAGCAACGCCGCCCCAATCACTTTCAGAGAAAGCGGCGATCAGAAGCCCTGCCCATACTCCGTTAAGATCGGGCATGTCGTTTACGGCTTTGTCACGCAGCAGTAGAGCTAGCGTGTGTGGGTTGCAATCCATCTTCCCGACCATTTCGGCCACTTCGTCGTCATTACAAAACCAAGTTGCCATGAGCCACGTTTCGTAGTTCGTATGGCCGTTGTACGGTTTTCTATTCACGATTGAGCCACCTCCTTGACCCGCTCGGCAAAATGACGAGTCCAAACAGTGGAAAGGAAGTTGTTGAAAAACGGGTCGCTTTGTTCAACGTCAATTACGATGCCTGCCGTTTCCATTTTCACGGTTGTGATGTCGCCGTCCTTGTGGAAGCCAATCCAGAAAAGCGGATCGGCAACAATATCTTCGCTCCAGGCCCCGTCCGATTCGCCGCGATAGTAGCCAAGCACAAGGCCGGGCGGGTTCGATGCCGGATGCCATTCCGCCATAAACTCCATCCACGGTTCACGCTTCTCTTGGAAGGCGTATTTGCCAGCCGACGAAGTCAAATAAGCAATTATTTCGTTAAGGTGTCTCATTGCCCCACCTCCTTTGCCTTCAATTCGTCTTCTAGCTCCGAACGACTTTGGCGGTATGCGTCGATGATCCGCAAGGCCGTTTCAAAAGAGACATGTGCTTCGTCAGCCGCAACGCCTACGGAAGTAATATGCTTCAGTGATCCGTCGTTGAGACTCCGAAATTCTGACGCCAGGATATGCGGAAACGCTTGTTCCAGCCGCGTGAAAGCATCGCTTATTTCGCGGGCTGCACGGTTCATAGCCGTCTTGATATACTTCTTCATAACTCACAACTCCAATAAAAAAGGTTTCTGGCGGGGCAAGCACCGGAAACCTATCCTTTCCCTATCCGCTAGGGCGAGTATCTGTATCTTAGTTTGGAGTGCTTGACCCACCCTACACTAAGCTAGTCGTGCAATTTCGACTTTTTTCATCCCGCCCGCCAAAAAACATTACAAAACAAAGGAGGGGTTTTTGAAGTGACGCAAATGCTGGGGGCCGTCATCTCCAATTCGGCAATCCAATCTCGAATCACGGCCTCCACTTCCCAGCCCCAAGCCCAAGTTTCTTTTCAGCCTTTTCAACATCCTCCTTCACATCGGGCATGTTCTCTCTGATGGCCGCCAACAATTGGGCCTGTTCCTTTGTCGATTTTCTCAGGAACGGTCTTGTGATGTTCCAGCTTACCGTGAAGACTTGACCTAGCAACCAGTTTTCTTCATCCCAGGTTAAGCTGCCGCCATACTCGCTAGGTTGCCCCGAATCATACTGCTTGTTGAAGCCCGCAAATAAGTCTTTCATTGTGTAACCTCCTCGCCAACCACAGCCGTGACTGCAAGCCGAAGCTGATCGTCCTGCGGCAGATGGCCCACGACTGCCCGAACGCGATCATAGACCTTCTTCTTGAACAGAGCGTGAGCCTCGGCCTCGACTGAAGCACCTTGAGTGACCTCCACATCGAAACTGATCGTCGGCGGATACTCGTTTTCAATAAGCGTCTTCGGGTCCAAGCCGTCCCAATTGGAATAAGTCAGTTCCCTGGGTAGCTCTTCCGCAGGCACTTCAACCCACACATCGTCTTTGTAACCGTGATACCAGTAACCAGACATACTTCCGGGCGTTACGTCCCACTTGATGTTGTAACAACGTATTGTCTTTCTTTCATTCGTATCCATCTCTCATAACCTTACAAAGATGTTTTCATTCCCAGCTTCGGCACCACCAACCACAACAAGTGATCGGCGGCAACCTCGACCGGCCCAAGCCCACCGGCAGTAATCCGATGACCTTGGGCGGGGCGAGATTCAATCCGAATGTATCGCACCCAACCCCTTCCGCTCACTTTCAATGGCACTGCAACAACATCCAGACGTTGCCGAAATCACGGTTCTGCAAGTCGTGTTTGTGGATACAGAAGTAGATTCGCCCAACATCGCCCCACATCATGTCTGCGTCGGGATCGGAGTCAAGTTGAAGCAGAAGTTCCCAGTTGTCGGCTTCGGCTTCTAGCATTGGAATCTGACTCATCGAAGTCGGAAACTTCCGCCAGAAGTCGTGCATAGCAAGTTGGCAGTCCACCATTACGTCGTTCTGGACCTGCTCGGCATGACCCAGTAAGCGGTGGCCTACTACGCCTTCCGGACCCAGATCGAGATACGCAAGCTCCTCCTTCTCCGATAGTCCCAATCGCTTTATGACCTTGGAATCACAATCGGGCAGTGTAATTTCAGTCGAGAAGGACAGTTCGCACGCTCGGAAGTGACTCTCTCTTGGCAAATCTTCGGGCGGGACTGCTCGCTGTAGATTTGCACCGTCATGGTAAATCACCTGCCATTTTCCACGGTCCAAAGTGAACAGTCCCCATGATTGCTCACGGGCTTCATAGAAGAAGTACAGCATCCCAGACTTCGGTAGTCGTCCGCTTGGATTATGGGAAGCAACGTCCTGCATTCGGATTTGAGCAAGCAAGGCCATCGGCACTCCATACGGCAAGTCTCCAAGCGACCAGGAGGATGTGCATACGGGCCAAGGGGTGCCTTTCGGCAAATCGGGTGTGCCTCCCAATTTCGAGCATCCAACCGGAAGATCATTCTCCGAGATTGGCGTAGCGTTTAAGCGGATCGACGGCAGCATTACGCCATGCAATTCGTCTGCAACGCGGGCCAATCCCGTCTTCTGTGCTTTCCTCCACAAATCCTGCTTGGCGGCAGTTACCTGCTCGTCTATCGTGAGGATCAGATTTTTCGTATTCTCGTTCATAATTATCCTTTTTTCATATTTCATCTATTCCAGTCAGCACCACCAGCCGCAACAAGCAGTCGGCAGCAACCTCGACCGGCCCAAGCCCACCGGCATTGATCCGATGACCTTGGGCGGGGCGAGGACTTCCGTGTCCTTGGCCGCGTCTGTCACTAACCTATTCCTCCCACATCACCATCTGGCCGGGAAGATCGCCTTTCCTGCGAGGGCTGGCACGGTCAATGCGAAGCCCATAGTCATTTGCCCGCCGCCGAAGCAGGGCAATCTTCCTCTCTGCCTTCCGGTCATCCTTGGAGTCCCGATGCCGCCCCATGCAACTTTCCAGGTCATGGATTACGGATTGCAGTACCGCCGATTGATCGTAGCTATCCAGTTGAAAGAATCGTTTGGTAAAGAGTTTCATTCGCCCTCCTCCTCTTCGTCGTGCAACCAATTGATTTCGAGCGATTCAACGGCATTCTCCACGACCGCTTCTTCGCCAGAGGAGGGATCAAAGATGTCGTCATGCCATGCCAAGAGAAACTCTTTCACCTCCGGCGTAGGCGGATGTTCCTCGTAGAAATCCCACGACAGGCAGACTCCGTGCTTATCCAGGTATTCCTTGGCCTCTCTCGCCACCCGCTTTTCTTCTGCGGTGTATCTGGGAATGTCGGTAAACAAGCTTTCATCCTTGTCGCCGTTTGCCAGGTAGTAGCCCATACGATTAACGAAGACGACCGTATTCAGATAGCTCGTATCGCCGTCCGTATCGACCACCGTGACGACGTGGTACTCCGGGTTCTTTTCGCAGAACTGCACCAACTCGCCAAGTTTATCCGTATCAAACATGCCATTGTCTCCAACAGCATCTTTTCCAAAACCGAGGCGTTCAAGACCGTTCCGGCTGCTTTCGGTTAGTAATCCAACTCGCTCGTAAAACTCTTGTTCTTTCATTTTCTCGCCTATTACTTGCTTTCAAATAAATCAATGTGCATCCCCTCGGCAGCGAAAGCAGACAACGAGCCTGGACTTCGCAGAAAGGGAACGGTGATCGACTATGGGAGTCGATCATTTGTGTTACTGGTCCGAACGACGCACCAGGAACACGGAGCCAAGAGAGGCTGGAAGTTAAGAAGTTTTAGACGTTCAAATCGTTTCGCTATCGTTATTCTTCAATTTAGCAAATCCAAAATCTGAAGTCAACTATTTTTTGGAGACTCGCCGTAGCCAGGAATAAAAGGTCATTGATTTTGAATTATCAATAATTCGTTTTTGAAAAAGGATCGTTTTATTTATTTGCTTGGCGGCGGTTCCCATTCGCCCTCGTCATCCTGTTGGGCGGTCTTCGCCGCTGCGGCCCTCTCACGTTGAGCCGCTGCAAATGCTGTCGGGGATTGAATTGCCTCCTCCAACGCCGCAAAAACCTTCGCCGCATTCCACACCCAAAAAACGCAGCGTCGAACTTCGTCAAACTGTTGTCGACACAATTTGCTGTCTATGGCTTCCTGCGTTGGCGAACCATCCGGGTTCCTCCAATTCAGCTTTTTAAGAAAGCGGCCAATAATATGGGATGATAGGTTGCACCGCTCGCCAATCTGGCTCTGCGTGGCATAAAAGTCGCTCATTCGGCCTCCTTCTTCGATTGAAAATATTTCTTGACGGCGGCTATCTCGACGGCGGAATAAATCCTCTTCCCTGCCACACGCATTGGCTCTGGAAGTTTGCCCGTGCGGTGGGCATATGCGATGCGGAATTCACTGACGTTGAGAAGTTCCGCAACTTGCCGAATGGATTTCATTGTTGCCTTCATATTGCTCTCCTGTTGTTCTTCAATATGTATGCTGCACGGATCGCTTTTTCACCGTGACGGCGAGAACATCTCTTGAAGCGTGCAAAATGTATAGAAATAGGAAATGTCAGCTACGGCCTGATGGCTTCGTTGCTGACATCCCCACCGGAGCGTCCGGTATTCCTTTACACTTTGCACTTGGAGGAGTGTAAAGTGTAAGTAAATGCGGAATGTCAGCGGCAACGGTTTCTGCGTCCCTATGCGAATCGTCCCTGCGTTTCCTCCGAGTGGGAGCGGGTGGCCTCTTTTTGATGGCCTTCCCACGAACCGGCTTCGTCGCCTTGGGCTTGTTTCTTGGTCACGGCTTTCTTGATGACGGTCGCCGCAACGTCCAGAGGCTCTTCCTCCAGGTCGTCATCGTCGGGAAGGACAGGCTTCACCGGCTTCTTCGCCGTCTTTGCGGATAGTGTTGTGGCCGTCTTCTTCGTTGTGGCTTGGGCGTCCTTCTTCTTAGCGGGTTTCTTCTTTGCTGGACGAGGAGTGGCATCGTGGTCGTCATCATCATCATTGGAAGTACCGGCCTTCGCCAATTCGACTTCGGCAATCAGGCTCTTGCGATCAACCTTCACCGGGGCCTTTCCTTTACATTTAATGACAGGCACCGTGCCAAGCCGCAGTTGCCCGTTTTTCTCCAACTCGGCCTTGTAGTTGTAGTAGGTCTTTTTGCAGCCACCCTCCAAGGCAATGAATTCGTTTATCCGGTCCTCCGTGGTCTTGAACTTGTGATCGTTCACCAGCTTTTGGACCAACCAGAGTTTGGAAGACGCATTGAGGTAGCGGTCCTTAAAGAACCGTTTCCAATCCCGCCTCGCGGCCTTTTTCTGTGCCGTCAGGTTGTAGGCACGGGCAGAGAGGCCAACAACGTGATGGAGATGCTGGGCGATGAAATCGAACACTTCTTGATCGTGGAACCACTCAGCGACGTAGCGGTGAATCTCAGCGGGCGTTGGATCGAAGTAGAGCAATTGTCCACGGTCCATGATTGCAGCATGGAAAGGGTCTCCGCTCGACACGAAGCGGTTCATCACGAATGCCGCCCTGCTGGTGGTCTTGAAGCTGGTCGGGTAATTGTCCAGTTGTTTGCTGCTGGAGAGCCACTGGAGCGTCTTTTCGTGTTGGTGTTCGGTCAAGGCCCGCATCAACGTCTTGCCGTTGTCAGAATTCCAGAGGACTTCCGCATCGTTGAAGATCAAGAGCCGGTGGATGTAGTCGTAGCATTCCTTATAACAGGCAAGCGGCGTGGCCTTGCCTGTAATGAGATGGCCGATACCGGGCGTGTCGGCAAGATACTTCAACATGGCTTGAGTCTTACCCAGGCCCGGCTTTCCGATTAAGATGAGAAGATCGTAATGTTCATGGAAAAATGCACCGACTTCGGCATCAAGGTCAGCATAGGTGCGAATGATGGTCGCTTCGGATGGGACTTCAGGTGAACGTGACATGATAAATGGATTCCTTTTTTGGTTATTGATTTGTACGAACACAACCGCAGCCATTCGTGGTCTGCGGGAACTGCTCACTGAGCGATCATTCGGGGCAGGCAGCATTAAGCATCCGGTGGGCTTCTTCAAAGCCGCCGACTGCTTCAACGAACCTCTTTCCGATCCAAAGCCGGTTGTCTAATAACTTGCTGCCGCTGTTGGTATAGGCGAGCCAAGTTGTGCCGTCACGGAATGAGGCTGGTTCGTTAGCTGGCCGTAAGGTGCCATTTGCACCTTTTGCTAACCGGGTGATTTCTTCCAGCAGGGCAAGCAGTAGCCCGGCTTCTTCGTAATCGGACCAACCGGCAAGGGCGAGGAACTGCTTGGTCATCCACAGGAGATTCTCGATCATCCTATTGCCAGCGGCGTCGTAATTAAGCCATGCCTGCTCTTCGCGGGCTGAACGCATCCCGGTCAATGCCTTCTTCACTGGAAAACTTTTCTGCCGCCAATGCCAAAGCCTGCGAAGGTATGCAGGGTGGTTGTAGCCAAGCAACAACACATTTCCTTTGATGTGATGGACGGCATTCAACAGACGGATATGGTCCTCGGTTGAGAAATTGTGTTGATAATACTTCTTGCTTGCGGTGCAAAGGACGTTCGGCATATAGGGAGGATCGAGAACGAAGAATGTGTCGTCCGACTGGTACTTGTCGATAATTGACTGCCACGGCTCGTTCTCGATAATGACGTTCTTCAGGCGTTTCCTCCATTCCGCCAACGACTTCGGGCAGTTCGCCAAACGGCTTGTGCCCCCTTACGCTGTTCGCATAAGTGCGAGTGTTCATTGGATGGATGTTGAAGCCAAGATACCCGCAGACAATGAAGGCCCAGGCCCGACGAACCTGGGATTCATGCGTGTCATCCAGAACGGCCCGGCACAATTCGTATTGCTGCCGGGTATTCCGCGTTCCTTCGATCAGTTTCACCAGTTGACCGTGTTGGTCGGACTGAATGACACGAAAGATATTGATTACGTCTGTGTCCAGATCATTGATAACCTCTACATCGCTCTGCTGTTTGCGAGTAAGCAACGCCCCAGTGCCGCAGAAGACATCCACAAAGGTCTTATGCGGAGGAAAAAGATCGACGTACTTGCGGCCAAGATTCCACTTTGAACCGACATAGGAAAACAGAAGATGCCCTTTGAAGTTACTCATTGACGGCGACCTCCTTATAGATGGAACAGCACGCTTCAAAGATTTGCATGGCACGGCCCAGGCCATCGCAGGCTTTGACGAAGCTGCTGAAGACGAGGAACTCCTCTTCGCTTACAGATTCGAGTTGAGCGGAGGCGACTTCCTGCCCCAATACCGGCATGGAAGTCCCGGCGATCTTCAACTGCTTCGCAGCCGAATGATCTAAGGCTGTCTTCTTCTGTGGTGCCGGGCAATGCAAGGGACTTTCAGCTTTCCTCTTACGCTTCTGGATTTGCTTGCGGTCACGCTCCGCATAAGCCTTCGTTGGCGATTCGATCTTCTCCGCCTTGGTCAGCGTCGTATAAGTGTTGCGGAACCAAGTCGCCCGTTTTGAGCGAGTAAGTTCGATTCCCAGGCGAGTGAGATGATCTTCCCAGGTGCCATGCGGGTAAAGCGGGCGAAGGGCAAGCAGAATGTCGCCCAATTTCCAGTAGTTGGCGGCAAGCGACTTCTGGTTGTGGTTGATCGTGCGATTGAGTTCCTGGGCTGTGCTTTCGAGTTGTTTGATTTTGGGAGGCCCAACGACAACAACGGGAACGGTATCAATGGCGGGCAATGGGACGACGGAAAGGCAGCAAGTAGCTTCCACGGCAGTATTTCCTCGTACTTGGATTTGGGACTTCCGAATTGGAAGTCCGATGGCCTCTCTGGTACCGAGTAATAAGCCAATCGATTCATTCGCCCAAGAAATGAGGAAAACCCCAGCAAATTACCTCTACTGGGGTGTTCGCCAGGGCGGGCTGGATCAAATCAGAAGTCGTTGCGGACTACCCTTGCCGTAAGCCAAATCAAGTATTCCAGCTTGTCATCCCGGTCCCACTTCCGTTGTTGCCTTTGATAAATGCTTGGTCGCCGGTCGATGCGTGGCTCGTTAGCAATCCTATTTCTCAATTCAGCGAGCGTCCTCTTTCTCGCTTTTTGACTTTTCTCCCAGAATGTTCTCATGACTTTCTGGAGTTTATAGCGTCGTGTTCCAGACATCTCGCGGATCACAATAGCAATATACGGCGGGATTGCAGACCTTTTCCGTCCAAAGGCGTGAAAGCACAGCGGGCAAACATGTCTCCCGCAGTTGCAGACCATGTAGCAGTCAGGACAAAGTTTCTCGCCCTTCGCCAGTTTCACCGGGCTAGACACTTTTGGCGGGAACCGAAAGCCACACGAACATATCATTCGTCGTGAGCCGAGAGATTTTCGACACTTGGGATTGGGGCAAATCTTCTTCCCTCGTTCTGGAGCGGGGGGTTCAATTTCCAATTGCTCCACAACGGCTGATTTCGGTCGTGGAGGACGGAGCTTCCTAACCATCGTCCGCCAAAGTTCGTGCTTGACTGCTTGCCTTGCACGGAACGTATGAGACTGTGGCAAAGCCCAATAATACCGATTGGCAGCTTCCTCATCTTCCGCCGTTTTGATTTTGAACCATTTATCTGCCGCCTCTTGAAACTCTTCGTCGGGCTGGTCGGGCGGCAGGTCTAAGAAATCGATGTGGGCGGTTTCGCAAATCGTCCGCACTATCCGCTGGACAAGAGGCTTTTGGGGATACGGCAATTCGTCTGGCTCACCGAGATAAACTGATTCGGCAAATACTGTGGAATGCAGGAAGTCGAAGGCTCTTCTAATCAGGTCTTCTTGTTCAGAACTAAGCCCGGCTTCCTCCAAGCTAGTCGGTCGATCATCGGAGTCTTTCATGACCAATCCAATTCCCGATCACGCTTTTGCCGTTTGCGTTTCGTAAACGTCTTGGCTACTACCAGGGTGCGAGACTGCACCTTTTGACCTTGGTTTCTCTTGAATATCGTAGTTTCAGGCTGGGACAACTGCAAATTAGATGGGGGACGATGACGAATAGGGGCGAAGAAGAACCCCGTCGAAGATGGCCGAGGCTTGGTGCCGTTTGCGACTTGCATGGCGGCTATTCGCTTACATTTTACACTTGGCGAGCGGAACTCGATCCATGATAAATGCGGTGCTTAGACTGGCTTGATTTCATCCAAGAAGGGCTTAAACATCGGCTCCAATTGCCGAGTTGCGTCGAACAGCTTTCCGAACGGAACATTCGTATAACATTTCAGCAAATTGTGCTCGGTGGGATCGCCGTGCTGGAGACAAATGTCGGCCACTTCGTTGCCAAATTCTTGCCGCAGTATATTGGGAAGCAAGTCCCTCAGACTTCCAAACGGCAGCGAGGGAAAATCAGGGTGGTGTGCCTTGATCTTCGCCTGCAACGTGCCCCACCAGTTAGCAAACCCACTCTGGTTGTTTTTGCTCAACGTCCTATACCACGGCTTGCCCTTGTTCGTCATCGGCAGAACTGGCCTGCCATCAAGAAAGGGAGCCACAGCCCTCGCAACGGCTGACCACAAAAGATGCTCACCATACACTTGCGTTTTCGGGCGATTGCCAACGATCCAACTATCCGCTTCGGTCGAGGCAATTCCCAATTTGTCGGCATGGGGATGGGCCGTGAAAAGTGAATAACCGGATGTCGGAAATTGGCCGACTTCGCTGGCTCCAAATGCACAATTGACGCATACGCCGATCAACACCTTGCCGAAGTCGTCAACGTGCTTGGCGATAATCACCAATTGTTCCGTCGTGTACGTTTCTTTGGTGACGGTTTGGAATGCGGTCTTGTGGTTGTTGTCTTCAGCCAAGGGTACTGGGCTGCGGTTGATCTTGTCGATGCCCTTCGGCTTCTCCCATCTGTATTTCGGTTCCGTGTCCAGCCAATTCAGGAAGGCGAAGAATTCCTTGAGCATGTCGCTGGCGTGGTCTTTGCTACAACGATTGCCTCGTTTGGTTTTTGGTCGATTTCGCCAGTACGCCACTATCCGTTCAATTTCTGGAAAGTCCAGTTTCCACAGAGGGAAGTCCTCCAAATGCTCCTTGAGGTACTTCACCCGCTCCGTTCGCTTGTGGATATTGTTGGAAACGCTAGTCACCTTCAGATTCACGACGAAATCATCGAGGGCTTCGTGAAAGGTCCTAATCTCCGCATCCAAGATGTTATCAGGAACGACAACCTCCGTTTTGATTTTCTCAATCAGCGTGGGGTTGTCCCATTTCTTACCGATTTTTTCGAGGACGACCCCAATTGCCCGATTGACCTCGACTTCAATCTGCTCCTTGATGAACGCATTGCCTGACGATTGGAGGTCGTAATCCACAATCTGTACGGGCAAGCCCCAGGATTGCAGCCGGAAGACGTTTGAAACCTCCTCAGCGGCCTGCCCTGGATTGGTCTTGGAATAGGACGATCCATAGACCTTGATTGGTCCACTCGCCAAGCGAATTGCCCACGGAAGCATAGAGCCAGCCCAATAATCGATGTTTTCGTCCTGGCACTGGCGGTCGTACAAGAGTCGAATGTAATCCAACCGCCGCTGTGCTTCGGCAGCAGTGGTGTCTTTCACTCGCCCAACCTGAAATCGCTGGGGTTTTCCACTTTCGATTCTCCCCACAACAGGGCGATATCGTCCTTGACTATCTGGCTTGGGCAGTTGGCAATTGTGCGTTTTCGCCATACGGGACATCCTTCAAGTAGCGGAGTGAAGTAGTGCCCCCAGCATAGCATATTTATCGCCCATATCAACCCAGTTATTCGCCCGTATTCTCGCCCGACAATAACCACGCTCGGAGGGGAACCGGATGGATGAAGAACGTAAGTCGTTTGTAGAAAATGACTTATATAAATACAAGAAATGAGAAAAGCCCGCATGAGGCGAGCTAAAAGAGGCCCCGATCAGAGTCGAACTGATGATGGCGGATTTGCAATCCGCTGCCTTAGCCACTTGGCTACGGGGCCCAAGCACGGCAATACCCTACGCAATTCTTATCGGCCAGTCAAGTCCTGTCGGGGTCAGCAAAAACGGCAAAATCGACCCTACGACTATAAGACACGGCAAACTCGGTCCCTGTTCGCTCTCAGACCACCCTTCCATCGGGCTACCAAGAAAACGCCGGCTGCCTTACATCTCCACGGCATGCGACCCGTGCCGCTGCAACTGCCATTCGGTCGCCACGCGCACCAGTTCAAGTTGGTTTTCTACACCCACTTTGTGGAAGATGTTCATCTGGTGCCGCCAGATGGTCTGAACCGAGACCTTCCGCGTACGGGCGATTTCCTTAATGCTCTTGCCCTGCACCAGCATATCGAGGACTTCCGACTCGGTCTGCGTCAACAGACTTAGCCGGGCGCCGTAACTGCCGCTGTCGTCGCCGGGGTGGTTTCGCTCAGCGGCAGCCATTATCCGCCCGACGTGTTCGAGGAGGATTTTGTCGTCGACCGGTTTTTCCAGAAAATTGACGGCCCCGCCGCGAAAAGCGCAAGCGCAGGTGGGCACGTCGCCATAGGCGGTAATGAAGATGGTAGGCAAGCGGATTTTGCGCTCCCGCATCGCACGCTGCAGGGCCAGGCCGTCAAGGTCGGGCATGCGGACATCCAGCACGAGGCAGCCGGACTGCTCCGTGCGGTAGTTGGCGAGAAACTCACGGCCGGAGCGGAACGCTTTCACGGGGAAATCGGCCTGTTCAACCAGCCAGCGCAGCGATTCCAGAGCGGCGGGATCGTCGTCGACAATAAATACGGTCGGGCTTTCGTTCATGGTTCAGCGCTGCCGACAAATGCGGTCGCCGCTTCGCGCGCAGCGGATATCTCCTCACAGGGTAGGGTAAAGTGGAAAGTGACGCCGCGGGCCTCATTGGCGGTAAACCATAGGCGGCCCTCGTGCCGTTCGACGATTGAGCGGCAGATGGCCAAGCCCATGCCCATGCCATCGACCTTGGTAGTGAAGAACGGCTCAAAAACTTTTGCCCGAGCTTCGGACGAAACGCCAGCGCCGCAATCGCTTACGAAGATTTCAACCGTATCGTCCTCGCCGCGGCATGCGCCAAGTTGCAATACGCGCTGCTGGGCGGGAAGTTTGTCCATTGCATCCAGGCCGTTGCGGGCAAGGTTCACAATGACCTGCTCGATCTCGACCTTGTCGCCCTGCACGGGCGGGAGGTCGGATGCGACATCGAAAACCACTTTGGAACGTTGCGGCGAAGGACCCATGCTGGCGATCATTGCGGCATCGTGCAGCAGCTCGCCAAGGTCGATCGGGACAATGCTGGAGGAACTTTTGTTAATGAAATCGCGGACCCGCCGCAGGATCTCCGCGGCACGATCGCTCGCCTCGCTGATCTTTTCCAAGGCGACGAGCACTTCGGGGTCCGCCGTCGGGTCCTTCCGCAGGCGGCGAATGCTGCCCTGAGCATAGTTCCGCGCACTATGCAATGGCTGGTTGACTTCGTGCGCCAAACTGGCGGTCATTTCGCCCATCAGACTCAGGCGGCCGGCATGGGCCAACTCCGCTTGATGGGCCTGCACGAGCTCTTGCGATGCGACTAGGTCCGCCTCCACTCTTTGCCGCCGAGCGATGTCGCGCCGCAGCCAATGGATGAGATAGGCCAGGTACGTGCTGATCGCGGTGAATGCAATCATGCCCGACACATGCCTGGGGTCTTGCACAATTAACGACCCTCGCGGCGGGGCAAAGAAAAGCGCCGCAATTATTAGACCGCACACAATGTTCAGCAGTGAAGGTCCTAGTCCCAAGTACCACGCCGCCAGAATTACCGGCACGAAGAAGAACGAAAAGATCGACGTATTATTCAAAAAGGGGTCGAGTACATACCTCAGCGCCGCTATTTCAGCCGTTATAATCAGCGCCAAGCAGTAGCGCAGTATGGCCGATCGTACTCCCGCTTGATGAATCGGCAGAGACGCGTCGAGTTGCTGAAGTTTTGTTAAACCGGCAGTCACGGATTCGATCTCGAACGAGGGCTTAGTCGACCATCAAACGCTAGGCGCAGACCGGGTAAGTTCGAAGCCGCGCGGCGGTCAAAGTATACCTATCATTCTAACACAAAGATCTCGCGGTGCGTGCACCGCCACGAGCCGCGTACAGGCGAGGCCCAAGACGCCCTCGTGGACAGATCGTTTCAGATAACAGGACGGAAAGTGATGCGTGCAGCGCATTCCGGCAGGATTGCACCGCTCACGCCGCCGGTCGTCGCGTCGAATCATTCGTAAACGGCAATATAACCCTGTCGAGGGAGTAGGTTGCGGCGCAGTTTGCAATCGTTTCCGCGACGATCACGTCGCCGGACATCTTCCCGGCTATGGACTCCGAGCATCGCCTCGCAATGGGACCGCGCGCGGCCGACAGTGAGATGCACGGGTCGTCCTCTGGCGGAAGCACCCATGAAGGCTCAAGCGGCTTGCAAAGATACTTGGTTAGTCCCAGCGTCATGGTCCGTAGTTCGTCCGCCGCTTGATACTCATCGCCGATGATGAAGACCGAAGCGTTTGGCCTTCGCGCGCAGCTTTTGAGCCAATTCGAAACCGCTCATGTCGTAAAGCCGGCTATTGACAATCCACAAGCTTATCTGCCAGCGTCGGGCTAGGTGCAGAGCGTCGCATCCGCTAAAAAGGAAATGAAGACTGATGCCGGCGGATCGCGTGGCGGCAAGCAGATCGGCATAATCTTCAGCGGTCGAGTCGACTATCGCCAAACGAACAGTGCGGGGTACAAGAGGCATGATTGTCTTCCTTTACTGCCAAGATCCGTTCCGATTGAACGGGTCTACTCAAGCGGCATGCCGAGTAGTTCTTGCCGCGTCATGAATTGATGTCCCGGCGGCATCGTTTAGCAACTCCCAAGATACCCGCTGACCGGTGCCGTCACCCCGGAAGCGAATTGCACGATTCGCCTGGTTCATGTTCAAACACTTGATCGTGTCGCGAAGCCGCCGCTTCGGCTGTTGCTCGGGCACTGGCGAAAGCGGGTCGTCCACCGAGCTCGGCCAGCCTTCTTCCTGAAATGCGTCCAAGACCGCTTCCTGATTCGGAGACGGAACGCGAAATCGTTTGACCAGGATTCTTCCAACCATGAAGGTCCGCGTTTCCCGGTCCCAGTTGGGAATTGCTCCTGTGTCCAATGGCGCGGCATAGCGCAATCGCAGCCGAGGGACGGCCGGAGATCCGTGCTCCGTGTGGTGCGCAAGGGGAGCGCTCGCTTCGGTCCCAATTTGGTTGGTTGCAATCTCGCTCACCGGTTCACCAACATGGCTTACCGACGTTTCGCTAGCGATGTTTGCGGCTCGATCACCCGCCATATCATTTCGGCCCATGACCGCCAGGCCGGAAGCCGTCAAAATAAAGCAAGAATTCGTGGAAAACCCCAGGTTTTGGCAACTGGTCTCGAAGCGTCGATCCGCGTCATCCGCTCCCGTGGTTTCTCGGCCATGGCTCAGGTAGCCGCGTTTTATTAGCCAGCGAAGGTCGCTGGTGGTCATTCCTTGGTCGAGCAATCGCTCAATTTCCACACTGAAATCCCAAACAGGGCAGTCAAGATCGCGAGAATAGTCGAAAGCCCTAAGCAATTGGCCAAGTCCCGCCCGAATTTGGGGAGTCAGTGCACAGAAGGCCGCGTGCTGAGGTTGACCAGCGTGGTGGAGCATCGAACGGACTTTCGAGAAAACCATTACCGGCATTCAGTTTAAGTTGCATATCGCATAACGTCAAGCATTTTGTACGACAAGGGTGGGTTTTAGGTTAGCGGGTCCCATTCGCCCCTCGTTTCCTGCGCAATTGCGAAACATCTATTGCCGGCGGATAGCGCGATTGCGCGGGAATCCCGAATATCTTACCCGGAGCGCGCAAATCGCTTGCAAATCTGGCGCTCGTTTGCTATGATGGCGTTCGTGTCGAGTTCTTCCGCCGGAAGAACCCTGCAAACTAGTTTTATCATCCCAAACGTGAGGCAGCGTTTTTAGTCGTAGCCGATTCCCGAGTGCTTACGGGCTTCGCTGCGCGCGCTGCTGAACTGAACAAGCGTCAATTTGAGGCAGCGTTCGCGGTCGTGAGCACGTAAGAGGGTTTCGGCTTATGTTGCGCAAGCTTTTTGCGCGGGTAAGGCGGCATTGTGCTGCCATTTATCGCCCCGATGATACCATCTGCTCTTTCATGCACGGAAGTCCTCCGCTGGGACTTCCGCCTCTCACGTTCGTTCCTGTCTCGAATTCCAGGTCATTGTTGCCGCGCCGCGCTTCGTTGCGCCCTGCGCATTTCTTTGGCTCCGCTGGTTTCTTGGGTGCTGGCGGGGAATTGGTTGGCGCCGCTACTGCAAGAGGGAATGTCGTCCGCACAAGTTGACTTAGCAATTCAACGTTTATTCATCTTCGAACATTTGGAACTGGGCAAACAGCTCGACGGTCCTGGCGGACCGAAGAGCGTTCACGAAAGCTGATAGGTAGTAACATGAAGCGAAACATTACGAGCACCTTGTTCATGGTCGTCGGCGCCTCGTTCGGACTTGCGACCGCCGCCGCATCCGCCGGCACATTGAACCTGGCCGATCAGAACTCCTCGGTCGCGATCAACACCACGAGCCCGGCGGGTCTTACGAATTGGACCATCAACGGCCAAAACATCGCGACCCAGCAATGGTTCTATTACGCGATCGGCAGCGGCTCGCAATCACCGATCGATACCTTGGGGCTCACGAGCTCGGGCACGTTTGCCATCAGCGGTTCGACCCGCGGCGGATATGCCGTCTATTCCGGCTCCAACGGGCTCAGCGTTGAAGTCGACTACATGCTAACCGGCGGATCGAGCAACAAGCAGTCGGACCTGAGCGAAACGATAAGGCTCACCAACACCAGTGGATCGGCCCAGACTTATCACTTCTTCCAATATTCCAACTTTAACTTGTCGGGCGGATCGGATACCGTACAGTTCCCCAATGCGAACACGGTGAATGAAGTTGGCGGCGGACTACCGCTGCAGACGGTCGTGGCGCCCACGCCGAACGAGCATGAAGGCGCGCTCTTTAATTCGACGCTGACCCATCTGACGAGCGGTTCGGCCTACACGCTCAACAACACGCCCGCAATTGGGGACGGTCCGGTCGGCCCCGGCAACACGACTTGGGCATACCAGTGGGACCCGATTCTTACAGCCGGACAGTCGTTCATTATCAGCGACGACCAGCACATCGATCCCGGCACTCCGGTGCCGGAACCGACCACGCCGGTGTTGTTCGCCGCCGCGGGTTTGGGCTTAATGGGTGTACGTTTGCGTCGGCGGTGGATGGTATGAGGTTTGATGCCTACGGTTTTATTCACGCGCGTTCGCCAGCGGACCACCGCTATTGCCGGCAAAAATCACTGGAGCGTGACTAAGCCAGCGGACGATCCGTGCCGTTTCTTCGCCGTCGAGGAGAGGCAGTCCATCGAGGCATTTCCGAGTACTTCTTGACGCCGCTCGGTATGACCGCCACAATAGTTGGGCGGAGTGCACTCGGGGAACTTGGGCCATGAAGAAGTGCGTGGCAGGGCTGTGGGTGTTTTTTCTTGCTATGGCGTTCGCTTCGGTTGGCCGCGGCGACGACAATCAAGTCGTTGGACAACGCCTGTTGGCCGGACTGCTGGCCTCCACGCCCGGCACGGCCACTGTCCAAGCGTATCTTTCCTCGCTGACGCCCAGCGGCAGTTGGGGCGATATCACCTACAGCTCGACCGCCATCACCAACTGGAGCCCAGCGACACATCTCAGTCGTCTTGAGGCCATGTGCCAGGACTACGAGAATCCGGCATGCAGCTTCTACCAGAACGCGTCGCTAGGGGCAGGCATCAAATCGGCGTACAATTACTGGATCACCGTCGATCCGCAAAGCGCGAACTGGTACGACAACCAGATTCGCGTGCCGCAGGACATGGGCAATATCCTGCTCTTGATCGAAAGCGGCAGCAACGCCGGCAGCATGGTCTCTTCCTCGCAACTCGCGGCAGGCGAGAATGAGATCAACCAAGCCTACGTGCCCCGCAGTCAAAACAGCGGCACGAACACCGGCGAGAACCGCGTCAACCGGGCCTTGGCTTGCATTGACCTGGGTGTGCTCACCGATAGTTCCACCCTGACCAGCGCCTCGTTCGGCGCCATCAGCGACACACTGGCCATTACCACCGGCGACGGCATCCAGCCCGATTACAGCTTCCACCAGCACGGCCCGCAGCTTTACGGCGGCGGCTACGGCATGGAGTTCGGGAGCGGCGTGGCCAGCGTCTGCCTGCTGGGCGCCAGCACCTCCTTCGCCTTCAGCACAAGCTCCGAACAGACGCTGGCGAACTACCTCGTCAACGGGCAGCAGTGGTTCAGCCGCGGAGTGTCGTACGACTACACCGCGATGGGCCGGTACGTCACCTTCTCAGGCATGAACACCGACGCCTTGGGCCTGATTCCCGCCGTGCAAGACGTGCTCCAGGCGTCAAGCTACGACCAGAGCCAACTCCAGTCGATGCTCACTTGCCTACAAACCGCCGCCTCGACGGGAGTGGCGTCGCCCTCCTTGGCGCTTTCGGGCAATCGCAGCTTCTTTTCCTCCGATTACATGGTCAACCAGCGGCCCGCCTGGTATGCCGCTGTGAAAATCTCCTCGGTCCGAACCTATGCGCCGGAGACGGGCAACGGCCAAGGGCTGCAAAGCCTCTATCTTGGTTCCGGCGCGACGATCATCGAAGTCACCGGCAACGAGTACGCCAACATCTTCCCCGTGTGGAACTGGCGGCGCCTGCCGGGCACGACCGTCGAGCAAAACACCCTCTCACTGACGCCGACCGCCTCCTGGGGCGTGTACGGCAGGGCCACCTACGCCGGCGGCGCGTCAAACAATACATACGGCTGCGAGGCCTTCAGCAACAGCCAGGGGAACGTTTCGGCGCTGAAGTCGTGGTTTTATTTCGACAACGAGTTCGTCGCCCTGGGCGCGGGGATTAACGCGCCGAATGCCACCTCGCAGGTCATTACCACCCTCAACCAGTGCCTGCAAAGCGGCTCGGTGACCTACGCAACGACCTCCGGCGGCACGCAAAGCCTCAGCAGCGGCACGGCGACTCTGGGCAACCTCTCCTGGGTCTACCAGGGCGGCGTGGGCTATCTTTTCCCGTCGTCGCCCTCTAGCGCCACGATGATGGCCATTGCCCAATCCGGCTCGTGGTATTCACTCAACACTGCGCTTTCGAAGAACACGGTCACGGCCAACGTCTTTAGCCTCCAGATCAATCATCCATCGCAACCGGTGGGCGCCAGCTACTCTTACATCGTGGTGCCGGGCACGACTGCCGCGGGCATGGCCGCCTATGCCGCCCACGATCCAATTACCATCCTGCGAAACGACACGTCCGTGCAGGCCGTGGAGAACGCCTCGCTGGGAATGACCGAGGCGGCATTCTACTCTTCGTCCGGTACGCTCAGTATCGCGCCGGCCCAGAACTACTGGGTGATGCCTAGCGCGCGGCGCTTTTGTTGTTGCAACAAAGCAATTCGGGCCTGACGATTACCGCCTCCAATCCCCTGGCCGCGGCCTTGACCCTGCAAATCGAAGTCGGCCTGCCGCTGGCGAATGTCTGGAACCCGGCAGCGGGCTATTCCACGGTGACGTTGAATCTGGCCGGCGGCTCTTTGGGTGGCTCGAGCGTAACGCAGTTCTTCGCCTATCCGCTCACGTGGAACACCGCGGCCGGCAGCGGCGGCGGATGGCAAGCCGGGAGCGGCACGTGGAGCAACAGCCCCGGCCTGATGCCTTGGTCGACTTCGCCCAGCGGAGCAAACGCCCTTTCCTGGACCGACAGCGCCAGCGCCAACTTCTCGGCTAACGGCCCGTCATCGATCACCGTACAGGGCACGCTGAACGTCAACAACATGACGATCTCCGGTTCGGGCTACTCGTTCTCCGGCGGTACGCTGAACGTCCTCGGCGGCATTCAATCGATCGTCAGCACGAACATCGCTTCGGTGCTCACCCTCGCGGCGTCCCAGACTTGGCTTTGTTCAACCTCCGGCCAGACGCTCACGGTCACAGGAAATGTGGCGAACAACGGCAAACTGCTGACGCTCGGCGGATCGGGCAACGTAGTGCTGGGGGGCATAATCTCCGGCAGCGGCGGCCTGGTTAAGAGTGGTGGCAACTACAGCACGCTGACGCTCAGCGGCAGCAATACCTTCACGGGCAACGTGAACGTCAATAATGGCGCCCTGGAAATCACCAACGGCAGCGCACTGGGAACAGGTCCCAAGACGGTGACCGCGGACCTCGGCACCAACGGCAACTGCCAAATTGTGCTCAACGGCAGCGGACCCTCTGGGTCCGGCAACATCAACCTGCCGGCGAACATAACTTTTGTCACCAGCAACCAGTCGACGGACGGCACGGTCTTCAACGACGGCGGCAACAACACCATCGCGGGCAGTTTCTCGCTCGCGTCCGGCGGCGGAGCGACGTGGTTCGGTTCCAACTCCGGCAGCCTGACGCTCAGCGGCAATCTTATGCCCAGCACCACGGGCCGATTTCTCTATCTGAGCGGCCCGGCCAATGGCGTCATCAGCGGCCGTGTCCTCAACGGTTCCGGGAACAATGTCCTCGGCCTGCAAGTCATGGGTCCGGGGACGTGGACGCTGACCGGTTCCAACACCTATAGCGCGGGCACGAAGGTCGAGGGCGGCACCCTGGACATCACGGCCGACGCCGCACTGGGCGCCGGCACGTCGGCGGTCACGTTTTCCGCCAACGGCACACTCCAAGCCGGCGGAACGGTGACCCTGAACCCGACTCGCGGAATCGTGATCGGCAGCGGTGCGACGGCCACGCTCGACACACAGGCGGGCGAGATGATCGTGAAAGGACCGATCAGCGGCGCGGGAGGAGCGCTCATGAAGGAGGGCAGCGGCCTGTTGGTCCTCAGCGGCAGCAATAGCTATACGGGCGGAACGGTTATCGAGGCCGGCACGCTGCAAGTAACGGCGGCCGCCGTACTGCCCGCTGGAACAAACTTGATTGTCGGCGCGGACGCGACATCGCTATTCGGAGGGACCGTAAGCGGATCGCCTTCGGAAGGCGGCGCGGCGCTGGCAGGTCCAGCCAGTTATGGGGCGCCGGCGGAGCCAGTGCCGGAACCGGGGACATGCATGTTGTTCATCGCGGCCCTTTGCGCTGCGGGCACTCGGAAGACCTCACTGCGTCCGAACTTCCTCGTACTTCTGCCTCAATTCCTTGTACTTTTCGTCGGCTCTGTCACGGTCCTTATCTGAAATGCGACCAACCCGGGTCAAGTAGCGGCCGATCGCGCGAGGTGCCTAAGTTGTTTTTCTTCGACCACCGGCTCAATGGCCTCGACCAAATCGCGCAGACCATCCCGGCAACGGCCTTATTGGCGACGTTGGATAGCATAATTATCGTCGCCACGAATCAATATGACCCGATCTGCGTCGTGGTCGACAATGACAGCAAACAGATTCAAGATGTCGCGACCGAGAACGTTCATATCCAAGTCGTCCTCGCGCACGCACGCTGCATAGTTCCCGCGGAATGAAGCCCACTGACCGTCGTCGCGCATGAGTCGAATCTTCGCGGCAATTTCCACGGATTCGGCGGATCCGCCAACGCCGCCAAGCCGGTCCAAGTTTCGAATTCGCGGAAGGTGCAAATCGTCGAGCACACCGGCGCGAAGAACAGTCCGATCGGCCCCGGTGTCCAGCAGGAATACAACGTCCCGCCACACGCCGTCGCCGGCAAGAATTCCCGCCGTTATCATCGGTCGGACTATGCCATCGTCGCAGGGCACCCACTCACCTTGGCAAAGCATAGATCCTTGCGTACTTTTGCTTCGGTATATAATACGTGAAATAACCAATGTCGTCGGGATGTGCACTCTTCGCCTGTGCGATTGCTTCGCGTGACGTATCGCCGACGAAAACCTCCGCCCCGGCAATACAAATGGCTTTTCCCCGATGTTTCTCGCCGAGTTCGAGTATGTGCGCTTTCAGCCACGTCCAGTTTCGGGCGAACTGCTCGCGACGCTTGTGCGAAGCGACGGTCTCTTCCGGGGTTTCTGGGATGAATTCCATGATGACGCGGTTCTCGTCCATAGACGCCTCCGGTGTTCGATTCTACCATCGACAAATGTATTGGTCTACCCTCCCGCTCGCGCCTCGGCTTTCGATTCGCAGCGGCGGAACAATTGCCTCTGAACTTCCCCAAGCCACTGCGCCGCGGGCAAGCCATAGGGTCGGAACTTTTCCATCTGCCCGTGGCCGCCGTCGTAGAATATGGCGCGGTGGACGCCCAGCCGCGCGGCATCGGGCGACTCCATTAGGCTGCTGCTGTCCGTGGCGTTCATCTGGAACAGCACCCGCAGATCGAAGTCGCGCAGGCTCTGCCGGTCCAAGAGACGGTTGACCGTGGCATAGGAATCTGCCCAGGCGATGGTGTGGATGCCGCAGGCCGGGCCGTCGCGGAGAATGGTCGTGAACATCTTGCCAGGTGAAGCCGGCTTGTCGTCGTCGCGCCCAAAGGAATACTCGTCCTCCTTGCGGAGATCGCGGAAGCGGCCGAGGTTGTAGATCAAAAGGTAAATCGGCGGCGCGCTATCTTGCCCTTCCTGCTGCCGTCGAGCGAGTTCCACGGCAATCTCAGCGAGCATGTCGGGCTCTTCGCGAACACCGCCAATGGTCACATCGTGCGGCAGCGCCTCGATAACACGTTTCCAATAGCCGACCTCCGGAGCTTCCGGCCGCGTGCCATCGAGGATGCGGAAACGGACATGTACGTCAGGCTTTCCAGCCTGACCTGCATCGTCAGGCTGGAAAGCCTGACGTACGGGCGAATGCTGCAATGCCAGACCAATCAGGCCGGTGGCCATGACCCCGAGGCTGGCTTCTTCGCGTTGCCCGGCCAGGAGCAGATTGCTACCGGCCTGCCGCACGAAGACCGCCGAGGTAGGGCCTTTGATGGCCACCGCCGAACCGAGCCAAAAATGCGGTTCCGTGCAAGTCTCCGGCCAATTCGCGGCAGCCAAATCGTCGCGCAGCGTCGGATTCTCCGCGGGATCGGCCGGTACGTTGCCCTCGAACACGATTGGCGGCGGCCGGCGTACGCGCTGCCGACAATTGAGATCGGACAGCCGGCGGAGATACTCGTCGCGCTCGTCGTCTGAGAGCCAAACGATTTGGAAGGGATGGTTGCCCTCGAACAGGCCGTTGGCGTCGTTGTAGATCGCTTCGCCCGGCCGGGTCAACAGCCGAGCGGCCGTGTTCTCCTCGCTGAGGATCAGGTGGGCGTCGGATTCGCTGCACTGTAGCGCGATGCGGACGGCCATCTGGCCGATCGTGCTGCGAGCCAGCGAATAGGCGCCTCCAAGCGTCTGCGAGCCAAGCAGAACATGGATGCCGAACGCGCGGCCTTGCCGCACGAGCCGGTCCAGGAGCAGCGCCCCTTCCTGGGCGATGCGGTCGTCCTCGACGAACAGCTCCTGGAACTCATCGATCATCAGCAGAATGCGGGCGAGCTTTTCGTCCGGCTGGGCGTTGCGGAAACCTTTAAGGTCCTGCACGCCGAGACGCCGAAACTGATCGCCGCGGGCACGCAGTTCGGCATCGAGACGCTGCAATACGCTGAGGCCGAATTCCCGTTCGCTCTCGATGGCGATGACTCGCGCGTGAGCCAACTGATGCCGCGAATAGGCTTTGAACTCGACGCCTTTCTTGAAGTCAACCAGGTACAGCTCGATCTCGTCCGGGCTGTAGCGAAGGGCGACGTTCGTAATCAGCACGTGGAGCAGCGTAGACTTGCCGGAACCGGTTTTTCCGGAGATGAGAACGTGCTGCGAAGTGCCACGGCCTAGGTCGAGGCTTTGCAGCTTCATCGCGCCGGCGCGGCCCAGCGGCACTTCGATGCCGCTGCGGCTGTCGCCCTTCCACCAGTCGTCTTCCGGAGGAATGACGCAACTGAAAGGCACTTCCACGCGGCCGGCGTCGCGGACTTCATGGCCCACGGCGCGGACGATTTCGGTGAAACGTTCCGGCGGCGGCGGAGCGTCCAAGGCCACGGGGGCCGCGCCATAATCCGGATGCTTCCAGACGAACTGGCCTTTCTCCCAGCGGAGCAGCATCGCCCCGGTTTCGAGATCCGAGACCCGCACATTGTGCGGCGCGGCGAGCGTGGAATCGACGCTCATGAGCACGAACACGCCACACCGTGCGCCGCTGGCCACGATGCTCTTTAGCCGCTGCACGGCGGTTTCCGTGAAGTTCGAGGGGAAGTTGGCGATCACCAGCACGCGATAGGGCTCGGCCATTTCGCCGGCGAAGGCGTTGTAGTCGAGGATCGACTCGAACTCGTTGCGGAGATAGACCTGGATTACGTTTTCCATGTGCTGCGTCAAGTCGGCGAGCCGCTGCTCGATGTGGTCCGTATCGGTCCAAATGCGGCTTGAGACGAGCTGCTCGTCGAAGTCGGCCAGGTGCATGAACGCGGAGAAGTTTTCGCCCAACCCGACCGGATCAAAGATCGTAAAGCGGATTTTTCCGGCCGGCATCGAGGTCAAAAGCCGCAACATCGCGGCCTGCAGCGCATCGACCGACTTCGCGCGGCCCGCTTCGCCCGACTTGAGCAGCAAGAGCGAGTGGGCGGGCAGCGGCAAAACAACCGGCAGGACGAATTCAGTGGCCGGCGGCTTCAGACGCGGGTCATCCGGGATGCCGCCGCGAATCTTGCACAATTGCACGTTGATCTGGCCAAAGCGAACAGCCACGGGCGTTGCATCGGGCGGTGTCCACGAACCTGCCTCCGCGGCGTTCCAGTCGGGGAATAGACGATCGCACTTCTCGCGGACCGTTTCCGTCCCTGCAATGAATTGCGCGAGTCCTTTGGTCCAGCGCTCGGCCATCTCGTTCCATTCCCGCTCGTGTTGCGCCTTGCTGGCGGTGAGCGTCTGTTCGTATTGTTCGCGGAGCGCGGCTGACGCAGACTTGTAGCGGTCCTCCAACTCTCGGAGCAAGGGCGGATACTTGGCGTCGGCCTGCTGAAAAACCTGGTCCCGCGCGGACTTAATCGCCTCCAGTTTGGGCGGATAAATGGCGTCGATTTCAGCCGTTTCGCGTTCGCGGCGCGATAGGCCGGCGCCCATCGCCGCGAAGAGCCGCTCGTTGGCCCTGCCGATTTCCGCCCGTTGCCTCGACTCGATCGCCTCATGCAGGCGTTGGCAGTCGGCTTTGGCGGCCTCCAGCGTTGACGGGCGATCGGCGCCTGCTTCCAGCAGCGTGCGCCGCAGGGCCAGATAGCAGTCGGTCGCGCGCCGTCCGGCAAGGATATAGACCGGGATGCCGACAGCGAAAAAGATCAGCGTCGCAAGCGCCGCGCTGGACGTGACCCAATGCAGCGTGTCGCTCCATCCGAAATAGAGCCCGGCCGGCAATGTCATCACTGCCCACACCAGCGGAAAAATGAGCAAGGGCCGAAGCCCTTGCACTAGGCGCGGCATGATGAGGCCGGTAAGCGCATTGTACTGCGTTCGGGCCATGTCCAACGCATGGCAGAAGCGGCGCATGGGATGCCGCTCGAGCAGCAGATTTACTGGCTGCGGGTCGTTGAAATCGCGCCATTGGCCCCAGCGGTTGAGGATCGTCGCCGCCTGACGGTGGATGTTTTGCAGTTCCTGCCAGCGGGATTCGACCTGCGCTTGAATTTCTTTCAATTGCACGCCGGAGCCGCCTTTCGCCGCCTCGGCGATCGTGGTCGCCTCCCACTGGGCGTTTTGCATCTCCTGTTCCGCCGTCGCCTTCTCGATCTCGAAGTGTTCCGCAATTCCGCGGCGGGCTTTTTCATATTCCTTATTTACAACCGAATACTCACTTTCAAACCGCTCGGCCGCTTCGCGGCGTACGGAGCGGGACTCCGCCTCGGCGGCCGCTTTATCCGCTTGATAGCGCGCCGCGAGCGATTCCACGCCGTCGCGGAAGGTCGCTTCGGCCGTTTCCGTACGCGACGCTAGGCCGGCAGAGATCGACTCTTCGGCAGGCAGGCGCTCGGCGGCCAGGCGACAGAGGTCGGTAAGCAGTTGGTGAGGTCCGTCAGGTGAGAATGGCTCGGTCATAATGGCCTCATTCGTGTTCGTCGCGACACTCGCGTTCGGAAGTGCTCAACACTTCGGCTAGACGATGGATGGCGTCGATCATTGTTTTCATTCGCGGATCAACCGGTTCCAAGTAACTTTCGACAAAGCGCGTGTACGGTTCGTCACTCCAAGCCTCGCCGATGTTGGCCACCTTGGTTTGGAGCGTCGTCAAGGCCAACTCCAGCTTGGCCGCTCCGCCGTGCAGGTCCCAAAGCCTCATGCGGGACCTCGGGGTTCATCGGGGTTTGGTTCCTGTTCACCTGCACTCGGTACTGCGTACTCAGTACTCAGTACTTGGGCAATCTGTTCGCGTTGGGCCGCAGCGCCGTCACCACGGCTGGCTATCATGTCGCCGCCGGCGGCAGACGGGAGCGCGGGACTTGCGATATCCGCGCCACTGGGGCCTTGCATCGCCACATACGTCTCTAATTGGTCCATCATTCGGTGCAAGACGGCGATCGCCTTGGGGGCTTCCGATTCCAGCCATGCAGCCAGCGGCGTCCGCGCGCCGCGATAATCGTTCACGGCCTCATCAATGGCACGGGCACAACGACGAACCGATTCAACCTTCTGCTGAGCGGTTTCCAATCGCCGCTGTGCCCGACCGAGGGCTTTCTTCTCGTCCGGGCAGGCCGGCTCGTGGTCGCCGACACGGCGCATAGTGCGCGCCTGTTGAAGTTGAATGCGGGCCTGCGTAATGCGGTCCCAGCCGCGGCGGACCTCGCCGTTCCAGTGCTCGCGGCGATCGACGTGGATCCATTCCAGGGCGCGGCGAAGGTCCATGTCTAGCCCTTCCAAAGCCGAGATCGCCTCGGCGCGAAAGACATCAACCGCGGCGGCCATTTCCCGCACGGCGTCGATCCTGGTTAATCGTGCCCGGCCCATGTTGCGCCTAACGCTGTTGGAGGTACTCGTCGATGATATCGGCCTTGCGGTGCAGGTATGGAATATGGCGTTCGATCACCTCGACGAAGCGTGCGATCGTGCGGATGTGCTGCTCGAACTCCTCGGAGAACTTCTTCTGTTCCTGGTCACGCCAGGTCCGCTCCAAGTTTACCATTTGGCCTCCCAGCGAAGAGACGCGCTCCTGCACGTCGCCGCTGAACTTTTTCAGGCTTTGCGCAAACCGCCGCAATTCTTCCGGATCGACAATGGCTTGAGGCATGAGATGTCCCTCTCGGCCGTTGATGGCCGGTGTATGCTAAAGGGTGACGTGAGAATGCCGCTTGCGACCCGCTACGCGGGTACCCGGCGACGCGGGGGCGGTTCCGGCGCACCCACCACGGCTTGGATTGTAAACGACTGGCCAATAGTTGTCAAATTCGCTCACGCGTCCGCGGCCGCCGCTGTCACCGCTGGCTCGAACCAGGCAACGAACTTTTGCAGCTTCGATTCCAGCGATTGGCCGTCGAATGGCTTGATCAAATAATCGGTAACTCCAGCCTGGATCGCCTCGACCACCCGCTCTTTCTCAGACTCGCCCGTAACCATCAACATGGGCATATTAATGCCCGCCTTGCGGATCTCGCGGACGATCTCCAGGCCGCTATGGCCTGGCATCTGCCAATCGACGACCATGCCGTCAAAGTGATTGTGCTTGAGCATCGTCAACGCTTCCTTGCCGTCCACGGCTTCGGCAACTTCAAAATCGTCGAACGCACGAAGGCGCCGGGCCACGATTTTGCGGCAAATCGGATCATCGTCAGCAACCAGGATCTTCATGTTCTTCGTTTTGGGACTCAATCGGAAAGCGTTGGCCGGAAAGTCGCCAACGATGAAAGCATAACTTATTCCTCAGCACGGAGATGCCGAACGTGCGCCGGACGGAGCAATCCATACAGCCGTCTCGATCGGAACATCCGACGGTCCAGACGCTCCGCTCCACGGAGGAACCTAAAATTGATTTTCGACACGGCGATTCTGCGGAAAGAGATCCGCACATGCCGGATAACCATCGAGTAAGATCGATTGAACATGAGATTTCGCGACTTCTCCATAAAGTCCAAACTGACGATTTTGGCGGTAACGTCCGCCGCCGTCGCCTTGACTCTTTGCTGCGTTGGCTTCGGCGCGCTGTTGCTGCGGGCGAACGTAGGCGAATCGGGGCGCAGCTTTACGATTGCGTCAAGGTATCGCTCTTCGTCCTCGTGCTGTCATTGAATGTCGCCGTGTTTATTACCGGTTGGATGCAGAAGGCCGTCGCACAGCCGATCCGCGAACTGGCCAAGACCGCCCGGCGAATCTCAGAAGATGGCGATTACAGCGTTCGCAGTTGTTGGGTTTCCAGCGACGAGATTGGCGAACTCTACCGAGCGTTTAATCTCATGCTCGGTCAGATCGAGGCCTCGGAAGCGGCCCTGCAAGCTGCCCACGGCGAATTGGAAGGGCGAGTGCAGATTCGCACGGCCGAGTTGCAAAGTGAAATCATCGAGCGCGGGAAGATCCAGGCCGACCTGGAGCACGCCCGCGACGCCGCCGAAAGTGCGAACCGCTCCAAGAGCCAGTTCCTGGCCAACATGAGCCACGAAATACGCACGCCGCTGAACGCCGTGCTTGGCTTCACCGACCTCCTGCAGATGGGCGGCGACGACGGTGACCCCGCCCAGCGGCATGAATACCTGAGCCTGATCCATACCAGCGGCGAACACCTGTTGGGGCTGATCAACGACGTATTGGACCTCTCCAAGATCGAGTCGGGCAAGCTGGAAATCGAGCGCGTCGTTTGCTCGCCGCAGCAAATCCTCGCCGACGTGGTGTCGGTACTTCGCGTTCGCGCCAACGAAAAAGGCATCGCCTTGGAATACGCCTGGGAACGGGGCGTGCCCCAGACGGTCGAGGCCGACCCGCAGCGGCTGCGACAGTTACTGGTCAATCTCGTGGGCAATTCGATTAAGTTCACTTCCGAGGGATATGTTCGCGTGGTCGGGCGAATGTTTCATAACGAAGATCGTTCGCTGCTGGCCTTCGACGTGATCGATACCGGCGTGGGCATTCCCAAGGATAAGTTCGAAGCAATCTTCGACCCGTTCGTGCAGGCTGATAACTCGGTGACACGGAAGTTCGGCGGCACCGGGCTTGGTCTGGCGATCTGCCGCCGCATCGTGGAGGCGATGGGCGGGACGCTCACGCTGAAGAGCGAGGTTGGCAAAGGAACCGTTTTCACCGCGACCGCCGAAGTGAAGCCGTCGCCCGACGCGCCGCTGGGCGACGCCGCCCAATCGGATGTGATTACCGCGGCATCGCGAAAAGCCCTTCCGGCGGCCGTGGAAGTGCTTCGCGGCCGAGTCCTGGTCGTTGAGGACGGCGATACGAACCGCAAGTTGATCGACCTCATCCTGCGCCGCGCCGGGCTGGAAGTGGTCACGGCGGAGAACGGCAAGCTGGGCGTCGAGGCGGCACTGGCGAGCAGCTTCGACTTGATCCTCATGGACATGCAAATGCCGGTCATGGACGGCTACACCGCCGCGCAGACGCTCCGCGACCACGGCATGAAGTTGCCGATCATCGCGCTCACGGCGCACGCGATGTCCGGCGACGAACAAAAGTGCCGCGCCGCCGGTTGCTCCGGCTTCATGACCAAGCCGATCCACGCCGATTTGCTCCTGAAAACGGCGGCGGCGGCGATCGCAGAGTGGCAGGCCGCGAGTGGGGTAGGTTGTCAACCTGCCGTTAATGGCGCAGATCCCAAAGCAGATTGTCAATCTGCTCCACGTGCCGCCACATCTGACGCGATACTCTCTGAACTGCCCACAGACGACCCCGATCTGCGCCAAATCGTGGCGGAATTCGTCGATTGCCTTCACGCGAAGCTGCCGGCGATGCAGGAAGCGCATGCACGGGGCGACCTGGCCGAGTTGGGCCGGCTAGCGCATTGGCTCAAGGGCAGCGGCGGCAGTGCCGGCTTTCCCGCGTTGACCGCGCCGGCGCGGCAAGTGGAGAAGCTCGCCCGTGACGCCCAATGCGACGCCATCGAGGCGGCTCTCACGGAGCTAATGGAGATTTCCGCGCGTATCGCGAAGCCGACGGCAGCAATCGTCATCGCCTAGCAGTGCGCAATTGATACTTCAATTGAACGGAATAGAACTGGTCAAGTCCGTTGAAGCCATCTTGAAGAATCCCTGCCGCCATACATTACGGCGATAACTTCCACCGTCGCACCGGTTAGCCGGAAGTGAACGAGGTAGGGAAATCGGCGCAGTCGCACGGTACGAATGTCGCGTTCTCCCTTGGCAAACGATTCTGGCGATGAGGCGATTCTCGCAAGCATACTCTTGAGTTCGCGCAGAAATCTGTTGCGTAGCCCGGTCCCTTGTCGCCTTTCGTACCAACGGCAGGCATCCACAATGTCGTCCGGGACCTCCCTGCGGAACCGGAGGCGGTACTTCACAGCTTGCTCCGCAACTCGTCAAGGACTTCATTCCAAGTCAAAAGGTCCTCGGGAGAGGTCTCGAGCGCATCGAGCCGTCGATTTAGCTCGGCCTGTTGCTCGATTGTTGGGCGGGATGGTTGCTCGGGAAAACTGTCCCAGACAGCTTCGGCGACCTTCAATCGGTCGTCCGGTGGCAGTGACAAGACGCTTTCAATGGTGTGTTCAAGATCAACGGGCATGTTCGGCTCCTAAAACCTGGAACGATGTCTTGCTCAATTGCTTCCGCTTCTTAATTATACTAGCGAAGAAGCAGAAATCAGAACATCCCCAACTCATCCCGCGCGTCTTCGGTCATCATCTCCGGCGTCCAGGGCGGACTGAGCGTGACCTCCACCTTCACTTCGCCGGCGCCATCCAGGGCCTTCAGAGCGTCGCGGACGTCGGCTACCAACTGAGGGCCGTAAGGGCAGGCCGGCGTCGTCATGGTCATCATCACGCCGAGGTTCGTTTTCTCGGACGCTTCCTCCACTGCCACGCCGTAGATCAGGCCGAGATCGACTACGTTGATCATCAACTCCGGATCGCGGACTTGCTTTAACGCCGAATAGACGGTTTCTTCTTGGATTGGCATGGGTTGTTCCTCCGTCGTGGGGCAGATTGCCAATCTGCCATGTCAAAGGCAGGTTGGAAACCTGCCCCACAGATTCTATCCCCAAACATAATTCTTTCGTGGCCGGTTGACAAGCTTCACAAAGACTTCATCGCCTTCTAACTTGACCTCGTGGGAGCCGGTTCCCATCGTGGCCGGCATGCAAAGCACGCGGCCGTCGCGGATGTCGAACTTCGCGCCGTGCCGCGGACAGGCAATGACAAAGCCTTCAAGAAAGCCTTCGCCCAAGGGGCCGCCGTCATGTGTGCAGACGTCGTCCAAGGCATAGTACTGCCCATCGACGTGAAAAACTACCACGAATTTGTCGCCGAGCTCGACGATCTGCTTGCCCGGATCGGGGATGTCGCCGACCTTGCAAACGGGGACGTAATCACTCATATTCCCGCACCCTTCGCCCGATCGCGTGGCCCAGGGCCTCGCGGACGCTTTCCACCGTGATCCGATCGAAGACCTGCTGGAAGAAGCCGGAAACGATCATGCGAATCGCCTCCTTGCGAGTCAGCCCGCGGGACTGGGCATAGAACACTTGTTCGTCGTCGACGCGGCCGGCCGTCGCGCCGTGAGTGCATTTCACGTCGTCGGCCTCGATTTCAAGTCCGGGAATGGAATCGGCGCGGGCCAGTTCGCTGAGGATCAAATTGTCGTCGCGCTGGTAGCCGTCGGTCTTTTGGGCGTCGCGATCGACCTTGATCATGCCGCGCCAGACGAGCCGCGACTCGCCCTGCAACGCGCCCTTGTAGAGCAGATCGCTCGTACAGTTCGGCGCTTCGTGGTGTTGGAGCGTGTGGTAAGAAAGATGCTGCGTTCCATCGGTGAACATCACGCCGTTAACCTGGGCGTGAGCTCCTTCACCGACCAGGGCGACATGCTGATTGACCTTTGCCAAACGGCTGCCCAGCGCGCCGATCGTCCATTGCAGCGTGGCGTCGCGGCCGACCAGGGCCTTTTGATGGGCGAAATGCCAGACGCCCGTGCCCCAGTTTTGTAGGTTAACGTATCGCAGTTTTGCGCCGGGGCCGACTAGGATTTCAACCGCGCCGCAATGCAATCCCGCGGCGGTCGCATCGTTGCTCGCGGTCTCGGCGAGGACCGTGGCTTGAGCGCCTTCTTCCAGCACGATCAAGGCGTGGCCGAAATCGCTCTGCCCGGCCGAAAGCGCCGAGAACATGTGCAGCGGCCGGTCGATCACGACGCCCTTGGGCACATAGAGCAGCATCCCGCCCGACCAGCAGGCGGCGTGCAAGGCGGAGAATTTGTCGTAGTACGGGTCGACCGCGCGGGTGAACAGGAAAGGCTCGATTTGCGGGCCATGACGCTGCACGAGCTCGTCGAGGCTGCCGAAGAGCACGCCTTTCGCGGCCAACGCAGGATCGAGCGAACTGCTGACCGGCCGGCTGTCCACAGCCGTCGCATGGCCGCACAGATCGACGCCGGTGGTGAGCAGCGGCGAGTGTTGTGGGGTAGATTGCCAATCGGCAGCGTGTCCGTTTTCGGCCGCTTGGCCACCCGATCCACCGCTCGGCAAGGGAAATTTCTCGAAGTGGAAGCGGCGGACGTCGGTCCGCCGCCATTCTTCCAGCCGCGGCCCGGCCGGCAGGTCGTGCGGCATGGGCAGTTCACAAAACGCCTTCCAGGCGCTCCGCCGCAGATCGGACAGCCAGTGCGGCTCCACGCGCGAAGCGAGAAACGACTCAAAGGCGTCTTGAGTAATGGTTGAGGCGATGGCTTCGTTCAATGTACTACCCAACCGTCCCTTCCATTTGCAGCTCGATCAGGCGATTCATTTCCACGGCGTATTCCATCGGCAGTTCCTTAACCAGCGGCTCGATGAAGCCGCTGACGATCATCGTCGAGGCCTCGGCTTCGTTCAGCCCGCGGCTGGCAAGATAAAAGAGCTGCTCCTCGCCGATCCGCGAGACGCTCGCTTCGTGGCCGATGTTCACGTCCTGCTCTTCGATCTCCAAGTAGGGATAGGTGTCGCTGCGGCTTTGCGGGTCGAGGATCAAGGCATCGCAAACGACGCTGGACTTCGACTTCTTCGCGCCGGGCATGACCTTGCAAAGGCCGCGGTAGCTGGCCCGGCCGCCGTTCTTCGAAATCGACTTCGAGACAATGCGGCTGGAAGTATGCGGGGCGCAATGGACCACCTTGGCCCCCGCGTCCTGATGTTGGCCTTGCGAGGCGAAGGCCACGGAAAGGACCTCGCCGCGGGCGCCCGGCTCCATCATGTAGATGGCCGGATATTTCATCGTCAGCCGGCTGCCGAGATTGCCATCGACCCATTCGACTAGCGAATCGCGATAAGCAAACGCCCGCTTGGTCACCAGGTTGTAGATGTTGTTCGCCCAGTTTTGGATCGTTGTATAACGGACCCGCGAACCCTTCTTTGCGATCACTTCGACCACGGCCGAGTGCAGGCTCTCGGTGCTGTACATGGGGGCCGTGCAGCCTTCCACGTAATGCACCTCCGCCCCTTCATCGACGATGATCAGCGTCCGCTCGAACTGGCCCATGTTGGCCGCGTTGATGCGGAAGTAGGCCTGCAACGGAAAGTCGATCTTCACGCCCGGCGGAACGTAAACGAACGACCCGCCCGACCATACGGCCGAGTTTAAGGCAGCGAATTTGTTGTCCATCGGCGGGATGATCTTGCCGAAATACTCGCGCAACAAATCGGGATGTTCGCGGACCGCGGTATCCGTATCGGTGAAGAGCACGCCTTGCTTGGCCAAGTCTTCGCGGAGCGAGCCGTAGATGACTTCGCTCTCGTACTGGGCCTTCACGCCGGCGAGATGCTTCTTTTCTGCCTCGGGAATCCCCAGCCGGTCGAACGTGTTTTTGATATCCGCGGGCACGTCCTCCCAGGACTTGCTCTGGTTTTCGGTCGGCTTGAGATAGTAGTAAACGTCCTGAAAATTGATGCCGATATTGCCGCCCCAGACGGGCATCGGCTTGGAATTGAAGATGTCCAGGCTTTTGAGGCGGAACTCCCGCATCCAAGCGGGCTCCTTTTTCATCTCAGAGATTTCCTCGACGATCTTGCGATCGAGACCCTTGCGGGCCTTGAAGACAAAATGTTCGTCGTTGCGAAAATCGTATTTATTGATTTCGCCGAGGAAGTCCTCGGATTGAGTCGTCAAGTCGGTTGCCATAATCTTATCAATACGCCGGAGATGGCTTGTAAAAGCCTGCGGCGCGTCGCCTCCTCAAAGTGAAAAATCCAGGATCGTTGCAAAATGCTTGGAACGCTCCCTGTTTCAAATCTTGTATTGTTTCGTTTTCGTGTTCGTAACGTAATGCTTCACGCCACAACCGCCAGGGCAGCCTCGTCGGCCTGGGCATCGGGATGCGCGGCGCGGATGCGATCGTAGCCTTGCTTGTGCAATTCCGCGGCCAGTTCCGGTCCGCCAGACTCCACGACCCGGCCGCCGAGCATCACGTGGGTGAAATTCGGTTGATTATATTCCAGCAGTTGCTCGTGATGCGTGATGATCAAAATTCCCATGTCGCGGCCGCCGATCTCCGCAATGCTTTGGCTGGCCAGGCGCACGGCGTCAACGTCCAGGCCGCTATCGGTCTCGTCGAGAATGGCGAACTTCGGTCTCAGCATGGCCATTTGCAGGATTTCGGCCCGCTTCGACTCGCCGCCCGAGAAACCGTCATTTACGTACCGCCGGGCGAACTCCGGATCGACCCGCAGGCTCGACATCTTGTCTTTAAGTTCTTTGCGGAACTCACGCATCGGCACGAGCTCTTCGCCTTCCTTGCGGTCGGGCCGACGGACGTTGGTGACCGCGTGACGAAGAAAATCGGCCATTTTCACGCCGGGGATCGCTACCGGGCGCTGAAACGCGAGGAACAACCCGGCGCGGGCCCGCTCGTGCGGCTCCATCGCCAGTACGTCCTCGCCATTGATCTCGATGCGACCGCTCGTAACTTCGTAGCCGGGATGGCCCATGATGGCAAAACCGAGGGTGCTCTTTCCCGAGCCGTTGGGGCCCATCAAGGCGTGGACTTCCCCGCGCCGGATCGAAAGGCTGACTCCCTTCAAGATCGGCTTGCCCGCCACGTCCACGTGCAAATCACTGATCGCCAAAACGTCACTCATATCTGGCTCTTTTTCCTTCGTGCTTTGAATTATAGGTATATTGCTGTTCTCTAGCTTATAGTTCTCGCGACGACAGCCGACTCGCACCGGCTTGGCGGCTCACGCGGCCCTCAATGTCGAGCTGAAGGATAAACTTCCTTCGCGCTTCTACCGCCACTGTCTGAACGACGAACCCGTCCACAGGGTGATATATCGACAAACGGTCTTTCGCTCCCTCAAGGACCTGTTTCAAATCGGCACTCGTCTCCACCGTCCCGCCGGCATTGAGTCAACTCGACTTCGCTGCCAATCAGCTCCGAGAACATCATTTTTTCCATCTCGCAAACGCTCTCGTCTTTCTCGGCCAAGCTCGGATACGGGCAGGCATGGGCGGTCAAGGTGGTGTGGTCCCCGGATGTGCCGACACTGACTGGGATCCGCCTTTGGTTGAGCAGATCTGCCAGCGACGTTAACCGCTCGGCGGGCGTCGTGCCCTGGATTTGTGATGCATAACCTGCCGCCAGTGCCCTTGAAATCCGTCGCAGTAGGTCGCGACCGGCGCTCTCGCCGCCGGCGCCTTTTATCTCGCCCCATAACGCGAGGGCTAAATCGGTAAAGTTCGACCCTGTTTGCCGCACGCCTTTGTCGGTCAATGAATAACGGTGCTTGGGACGCCCTCGACCGGCGCGAATCGCCTCGCGCTCAATCAGTGCCTGGTTCATCAAGCGGGTCAATCTCTGACGCACTGCGGTCGCGGTAACCTCCATTGCATTAGCCAAGTCGGAAACGCTCAAGGGACCAGCGATGCGGATTAAATCCAGCAGGTCGGCGTCGGAATTGGGGGCTTCCACGCTCATGGCGACACCATCCTCAAACCGTCAAGTCCCGCAGGAGAAAATGCCTGCCGTGCCCCAAGCACGCCCGCACGATTCTTCAACAACGGGGCTTCGGAAAACACGTTATTAACTCATAGTTATCCTACCCCGCGCGACCAATTTTAGCAAGGGTTCATGTCAAAAACAGGCCGGGATAGTTGAGGGGGTGCGAAAAACCGGAGAATTGCGTTCTTTGGCTGCAAAGCAGGCATTCGCGCGTAAAACAGAACTCCAAGGTCTCGAGGATAAACTCGATGGAGGCCACAAAAGGTGGCGTCTCAAACCGATTGTTCCAGCACCGCTTGCTCCTGCGGAAAGTAGCGATCGACGATTAAATAGAATTCCGCCGAAGTTGCGACACTTGCTACGTTGGCACGGAACGCCCTGGCACCTGGCCAGCCGCTGACGTAGCAACAAGCGAATTTTCGCATGAGCACGGTGCCCTGCCGCTCGCCGAACCTCTCGATAATCAGCCGGTAGTGCTCCAGCATGATTTCGCGCTGCTCGGGCAGCGTCGGGTCGGGCGGGATCGGCTCTCCCCGCAGCGCCGCCGCGGCTTGCCGGAAGAGCCAGGGCCGATTAAGCGCCGCTCGGCCGATCATCACGCCGTCGATGTCGTAGCGCTCGAAGGCCTCGACAACGGCCTGCGCCGTTGCGAGATCTCCGTTGCCGATCAAGGGGATGCGATAAAGATATGGTTTGATGCGGGATATTTCCTCCCAATCGGCCGAGCCGCGAAACATGTCGGCCGCCGTGCGGCCGTGTACCGTGAGCGCCGCGCCGCCGGCATCTTCCACGGCCTGGGCCACATCTCCGGCGTTGATCGTGTCGCGGCAGGCCCCCAGGCGGATTTTGGCGGTCACGGGAGTCGGCGCGCAAGCCTTGGCCACGGCCGAAACGATTGCGCCGACGCGATCGGGATAGCGCAAGAGATACGAGCCGCTATGCGCCTTCTCGGTGACTTCCTTCACAGGGCAGCCGAAGTTGATGTCTACGACACTGACGTGAAACTCGCGCACCAACCGTTGGCCAACTTCGGCCATGATGGTCGGATTATTGTCCCAGATTTGTGTCGCCAGCGGCCGAGCTTCATCGAGCACGCCCCAAAGCCGCTCCGGCGCTTTATCGAAGCGCTGATCAATCTCCAGAAACCCTCGCGCGGAAAACATCTCGGTGGCGGGCAGCCCGACGCCGCCGTGTCGCCGGACCATCTGCCGATAGGCATAGTTGGTGAAGCCAGCCATCGGCGCCTGCAAGATAGGCGGGTCGATGACTAGGGGGCCGATTTCGAGAGGTGGGGGCATGTGTGCACTTGCGATTAGTCGACGTAACCCCATCTTTTATCGTCAAAAGTGTAAACCGGTCTGCCAAATGGCGGGATGTCCTCGTAAAAGAACATATGCTGCTGCGGAAAGTACCAAAAACCTCCGCTCAAACAGTATTTTGCCATGGGAACAGAACCCAGGTAACGCGGCACTAGTTGGTCGAGACGATCTGGATATTTCCCATTGTCTTTGTAGTAACTCTCGCACGCTTGAATTAACGTTGCCGAATTAGCCTTCGCAATTTGTCTCTGGACCGTGTAATTGCAAATTGCGAGCAACAGCACCCCGACAGGGATTAACAAGCGGGCCGTCGCAATAAGAAATGGTGGCCGCTGAATCGCGGTCTTAATGCCGCTAACAATAAACCAAACGGGACAAACAAGCGCCGAAAACACATAGCAGCCGCCGTCGACAACATCCCAGAAGATGAGGATGCACGCTAGGACAAGGCTGCCACCTAGAGCGGCCAGCAAATACGCAATGCCGCGGCGATGAGTCTGGGCCTCCCCGGTAATCATAAAGAGCCATTCGGTTGTCACAAAGCGATCATTAACTTTGCCGAAAGGTTTTCGGCGGAATCGTTTCGGCCATTGCCGCCAGTCACATACCGCGCGATAACTTTATTATAATCGCCCAGCTCATTGATCAACGCAAGTGTTTCGTTCGCTTGCACTTCAATGGTGTTTAGCACGTGCTCGACGGGCGTTCGGCCGGCGAGATAATCAGCGGTCGTCGTGGTGCGCGCGACTTCGGATGCGACGACGGCAGCAGCATGGTCGTTGGCAGTCTTCTCACGGCTCGTTATCTCGAGTTCGAGTTGTCGAAGCGGCCGAGAAACCACCCTCTCCCCGGCCCTCTCCCGGAGGGGGAGGGGGAAGTGGCCGGCAAAGGGAATCGACGACGGACGGGGCGGACCTTTGTCGCTCGCTAGCCCGACCGTGGTCACTAACTCAAAGCTGGCTGCCAAGAAGTCAGCCTGGGCATCGGCGAGTTGTGCATCGGTCGCAGACTGAGCGGCGCGAAGATTCAACATGCCGGTCGGCGAAGGCGGATTCTGTGCGGCTAGCGCTGGCTTCAGGCCATCGAGCCATTCTTTCTCGGCGGCAAACAATTGAACCATTGCCGCCTCGCGCCGAGCCTTCCAGTATGCGATGATCGCATCGAGCCGGTGGTTAGGAGCCGCGGAGCGCAGGCAATCAACGAGCGGCAGGGGTTGTCCGGCCAGCTGGACATTGCTTGAATCTGTGAATAAAGCCGCCGCGAGCCGTGCGGCGTTGTCTCGCGGTTCGTTCTCCACGACTGGCTTGAATGTCGAGCGGATCGTGCCGGCCGCCAGCGATTTGCCATCAACCGCCGGCTGTTTCGCCCCGTCCGCTTGCGGCGGGGTTTGCGGAATGGTCAGCTCCTGCGGCGGCGCTAAACTCGGTGCTTGGTCCTCGTGGATTTGCTGCGGAGCGGCCGGCGCAGCGGGCGCTTCACCCGGCGCGGCTGGCGGTGAGGGCTGTTGCGCCGCTGGCGCTGCCACTGCCGGTGCTTGGAGTAAAGGCTGCGGCGGATTCGGTATCGCAGGCACTGCTGAAGGCGGCGCGATGAGTGCCGGCGGTTGGAGTTCCGCCTTCAGGCGATTTTGCAACGGACTGCCGGCTGAAGCCGGTACTCCAACTCCTGGCACGGTCATCGCTTGCTGAAACTGAGCGGGAATTGTCGCGGAGTCAGACGCCGCAGCCGCAATCGGCCGAGCCTGTTTGATCAGCGTCGACACCAGCACGGACGCGGACGTTTGTAATGGAACGACCGCCAGCGAATAATCGACGATGTCATCGTTATAACGGCAAACAGCGGCGATAAACGCGCGCTGCTCGCGAACTTGCGCTTCCAGCGCATGGAGCGCGCCGGCCGGGCGCGCCTGGCCGCCGGCCTGAAGCTCGATGGCCGCATCAAGACCCTCCTCCGCGGCGATCACGGCCGCCGCATGGCTTTCCACCGCCCGCTGCCGCAGCGGTAACGTCTGATCCAGCATCCGCACTCGATCGGGCGTTTTTCGCCCCGCAAACAATTCGGTAAACCGAGTGCGATAGGCTTCAGTCAACGGCCGGTCGGCAGGCAGTGGCAAGGGGGCTGTCTCGGGGAAATCGAGCTTAGCCGCCAAATCTTGCTGCGCCGACGTGGCTTGCAATTCGGCGTCGTGAAGCTGCGCGACGGCGATCGCCTGGGCTGTCCGCAGATCGGGTGCCTCAGTGCCCGCCGTCTCAGTGCCCGCCGCCTTCAGTCGCGCGAGCCGCTGTTGCCGCTCGTGGCAATACCGATAGTCGCCGATTGCCTGCACAAGCCGCCAATAGGCATGAACGGCCTCAAGCTGCCGCGCCCGATCGGGCACCGCGGCAACCGCCGACAGCAGCGATATGGGCCGGCCGGTTATCGCTCCGTCGGTCGGCAGAGCAAGTGCGTCCGCCACGAGCTGGTCCGATGTTGCGCGAGTCGAGTTCTTTGCCGGAATTGCTGCGATACTCGTCCCGCCAATTGTCGGCCTTTCGGTCGCCGGCGGCTGGACGGCGAACGGCGGATCGGGGATCCGGTCGATTTGGCCAACGAGGCAAACAGCCAGTATCCATGAGCAGAGGTGCATGTCCAATCTCCCCAATCAAACGCGGCGGTATAAGTCAACGGAACGTTAGCCTGCCATTTTTTGCACCTCCCGTCAATCCAATCCTCACGAAACAGGGCATTTCGGCCGCATTTCCACCAAGCCGGTGGCAAATAGTCAGTTCCTGCGTTACAATTTTCGATACATGTCGCCTATCACTCCATGGTGGAAAAAACAAACGCCTGGAGACTTATGATGATTCGCAAACGTTACGGACTATTGATTGTTTTGTCGCTCGTTGCCATGCTGGGCGTGGCGGCCGGTGCCGGGCTCTACTATGTCTATGCCCCGTTGCCCGACCCGTCGCAGGCCACGACGGAGCAGCTTTTTCGCTGGCTGGTGACCCGCGATCTTAGCCAGGAATCGTCGAGCACTCAGCAGGCGATCGTCCATCGCCTCGACTCCGACCTTGGATCGACGAGCGATCTGGCCGAATGTATCTCTCAGCTAAATGAATCGCGTCGCACAATGCTTTGGACCAACATCGGCACGCTCTTGAGCCCCTGGCTGTTGGAGAAAGTCGACGAATACGCGAAGGTGCCCGCCGCCGAGCAGCCGGCCTATCTCGACCGCTTCCTCGATCGCGTCGATCAGTGGAGCAAGATCGGCGCGGCGTGCCAGCAAGGCAGTTCCGCGGCAGACACGAAATCCGGCTCGAAGTCCGACGGAGCGCTCAACAAGCTCATCGCCGAACGAGTCGCCGAGTGCAGCCGCCGTGTCGAGCCCGCACAGCAGAAGCAGATTGCCGCGTTCATGACGGCTGTGCAAGGAAGGTGGATCGTGCGACAGTTCTCCAACTTTGGCTTATTCGGTAAACAGGGCAAGCCGTAAATGGCGTCTACGTGAATTACGATTTCATCACCACGGAGAGCCACTTACGCGAGTTCTGCGCGGAGCTTGCCGCCAGCGACTGGATCGCACTTGACACCGAGTTTATCTCCGAGGGCAGCTTCCGGCCCGAGCTCTGCCTGATTCAAGTCAGTACGCCGAAGCATCTGGCGGTCATCGATGCGATCGAAGTGACCGACGTGCTTCCTTTCTGGCAAGTGATCGTCGACGGCGACCGAGAGACGATCGTCCATGCCGGCCGCAGCGAAATGGAATTCTGCCTGGCCGCGACCGGGCGGCTGCCAAAAAAACTCTTTGACGCCCAGCTTGCGGCCGGACTGGCCGGCATCGAGTATCCAGCCGGCTATAGCACGCTCGTCCTCAAGCTGCTGGGCGAGTCGATGGATAAGCACGAGACCCGCACCGACTGGCGGAAGCGTCCGCTATCGAAGCGGCAGTTGGATTACGCCGCCGATGATGTCTATTACCTTAGCCTCGTCCGCGACCGCATCCACGCCCGGCTGGTGGAACTTGGCCGCCTGGGCTGGCTCGAGGAGGAGCGGCAGTCGTGGTGCGAGGCCCTTTGCCATGCGATGTCCGACGAGCGCTGGCGGCGGGTGTCGGGCAATACGAACCTCGATCCGCGGAGCCTGGCGATCGTTCACGAACTGTGGAAATGGCGGGAAGAAGAGGCCCGCCGTCGCAATCAGCCCGCCCGGCGGGTTCTCCGCGACGACCTGATCGTCGAGCTCGCCAAGCGTCAGACGGCCGACGTAAAGCGGATCAAAGCCGTGCGCAGATTGGAGCGCGGCGATCTGACGCGGCGGATCGATCAGATTGCCCAGTGTATTCAAGTGGCTCTGACGATGCCTCCCGAAGAATGCCCGCCGCGGCATCCGCGCCAGGCGACGCCGCAACTCTCCGTACTGGGTCAGTTCCTCTTTGCCGCCTTGGGCAGCGTCTGCCGCGAGGCGGATTTGGCGCCGAACCTGGTCGGCGGCCCCAACGACATTCGCGACTGGATCGGCTGGCGGCTATCCGGCCGCAGTGATCATTCCGCACACGTTCCCAAGCTGGCCAGCGGCTGGCGGGCCGAATTTGTCGGGCGGTTGTTCGACGATCTGCTCGACGGCAAGACTGCGATCCGCATAGGCGATCCGGCTGCGGAGCATCCGCTGGTTTTGGAGCGACGCACGGAGTAGCGGGCCGAAATGCAAAAGAGCGGCAGTATGATGCAAGGTGCGATCGGCCTTGCCATGCGACCTATTTCTGCTCTCCTGGACGTTGACCCCGGCGACGGGAGTTCGCGCCTACTCGGAGCTTCCCAATCGCAAGCTGGCCGACGACATCAAGGTGTTGAACTACCCGAACCGTCAAGGCTGTATCCCGAACCTGCTCTACGCCGATTACGTGGATTCGGCCTATTTGCTGGACGTGGCGCTGAAGATGAACGAGGCGCTAGCGACGGCCGAAGCGAAAAAGGATCGATGACAACCGACACATCGCAAAGTAGTAAAACCCGTGCGGCGGCCGACCTGCGGGGCATGATCAGCCTCACGCAGAAGCTCTGCTGCATAGCGCCGTTGGCAGTATTGCAGGTCGGCATCTACTGGCTGCTCAATCACTGTCTCCTCTTTCGCTCGCGCGAGCTGCCGCTGACCTGGATCGACCGCGCCTTGCCGTTTTCGCTCTGGACGATCTGGGGCTACTTCGCCCTGATCGCGATGGCCCCCGGGCTGCCACTGTTGGTGCGGCAAAAGCGTGTGTTCCACCGGCTGCTGCGGGCCTATTTCATCGCGATGGGCCTGGCTTGGCTCTTCTTCTTGTTCATGCCGACGCACTATCCCCGACCGCTAACGCCGACGGACGACTCCTGGTCGAACATGGCATATCGCAGCTTGATCGAGTTCGACTCGCCGGAGTGCAGTTTTCCCTCGTCGCATGTGATCGTACCGCTTTTGGCCTGTTTCGCACTTCGGCGAGAAAAGAGCCTCGGCCGTTGTTGGCCGCTTGTGGCTGCGGGCGTGATGATTTGCTGCTTGTCGATTCTGACGACGAAACAGCATTACTTGTGGGATTTGTTGGGCGGAACGTGCGCGGCGGCGATGGGATGGTACGTCTCTCGATTAGAATTCTGCCGTAAGAGTCTGCTATAATTGAATGTGCCTCACTGAGCGCTGAAGCGGCCCGTCATGAACGACCACCCGAACAAGCACATACGCGCGGCCGTCGATTATGCGCTCGCCCACGGTTGGCAATTGCGAAAGGCTGGGCCGCGGGCGCATATTTGGGGACTGCTCTTGTGCCCGCACGGCGAAAGAAGCGGTTGCCACCAGGCAGTTTACTCGACGCCTCGCGTCCCAGAGAACCACGCGGCTCGCATCCGCCGCGCAGTCGATCGCTGCCCACACTGACCGGACGACCAAACCCATGAAAATGACCACTTATCATTTCACTGTCATACTGGCTGGTGTTGACGAAATTTCCGAAGACTTGGCCGAGGCCCTGTTTGAGGCGGGCTGCGACGACGGTTCACCGTGGTCGAGCGAAGGGGTAGCCGCCATCGGGTTTGATCGTGAGGCCGAATCGTTTGAGCACGCGGTGCGCTCCGCGATCGGGGATGTGCAGAAGGCGGGCTGTCACGTCGCCTGGGTCAAGATCGAGCCGGAAGACATTTCGGTAACTGCGTAGAATTGGGAGACCTCGACGACAGGGCAGTTGTAACTGAGCTTGTTATCGCCGATTCTACCTTAAATCGCGCCCTCACGCCTCGGAGGGCCCGAGATACCAGCCGATATCGCCGCATTCCCACTCCTTCCAAGTAGTTGCCGGCGGCCCGGCATGTTCTCGCATACATCGACAAACATCAACGAATGACCCGCCGTCACAGGCAACATCGAAGGCATAGTCCGTTTCACCGGAGACACTAGAGGCAACAATCAGTTCTCGGGCCGCCCCTAAATCGCGCCCCACCCCGCAAAAGATCTGACGCAGCGGAACCGCGATTAGCGAATCGGGGGAATAAATCATTCCGGACCGCTCGATGCTCGAGAATATTATCACCTCCTCAAAAGCGGAGATGGAGAAAGCGAGCGGTCCTTCGCCAATCGCTTGTCTGATTCCGGGATCAACGTCGTTCCAAGAAACCCACCAATCTCCGGTGTCGTGTGCAAAGTGGCCGCGTTGTTGAAGGAGCGCGAGGGGCTCGCTTAGTCGTTCAAACGACGCCTCCAGCCCCTTTCGGATTGCTTCCGGGTCAAGCTCGATACGCGCGGAAAGAATGAATCGATGCTGCTGCCCATAGACCTCGTGCCTACCCCTCCCCCAACCCCAATCTCTCCCGCCGATACTTCCCGCTCTGCACGCGCTCGACCCATTTCGGATTGTCCAGATACCATTGCACTGTCCGTCGCAGGCCGGAGGTAAAATCATGTTCCGGCTGCCAGCCGATTTCGCGAAGGACCTTGCCCGCGTCGATGGCATACCGCCGGTCGTGGCCGGGCCGATCCTTGACGTAAGTAACCAGCGAACTGCACGGCGCGTGCGGCAATCCCGGCCGCAATTCGTCCACCAAGGCGCAGACGCGGCGGACGATCTCGATGTTCGGCTGCTCGCAGTTGCCGCCGATGTTGTAGGTCTCGCCCGGCTTGCCCTTCGTCAGCACACACGAAAGCGCCCGGCAGTGGTCCTCAACGAATAGCCAGTCGCGGACATTCATGCCGTCGCCATAGACGGGCAGTTTCTTCCCTTCGGCCGCGTTGAGGATCATCAGCGGGATCAGTTTTTCGGGAAACTGATACGGCCCGTAATTGTTCGAGCAGTTTGTAATCAGCACCGGCAGGCCGTACGTGCGATGGTACGCTCTGGCGAGATGGTCCGATGAAGCTTTCGAGGCAGAATAGGGCGAACTCGGGTCGTAAGAAGTCTCTTCGGCGAACAAGCCCGTCGGCCCTAGCGAGCCATAGACTTCGTCGGTCGAGACGTGCAGGAAGCGGAAGTTGTCCTTTTCCGGCTCGTCCAGCTTTCCCCAATATTTCAGCGCCGCGTCGAGCATTTGGAATGTGCCCAGCACGTTGGTCACGACGAACTGCGAAGGGTTGTCGATCGAGCGATCGACGTGCGACTCGGCGGCGAAATGCACTACCGCTGTCGGCCGGTGCTCGGCAAACGCCCGGTCAACGGCGGCGCGATCGGTGATGTCGCCCTGCACGAAGGCATAGTCTGGATTGGCGCTCACCGGCTCCAGCGAATCGAGATTCCCCGCATAGGTCAAACTGTCGAAATTGATAACCTTCGCCGCGCTGTTAGCGATTGTCGTGCGGACGTAACAACTGCCGATAAAACCGGCGCCGCCGGTGACGAGGATCGTTTGCATGGGGGGAAGTTAGGAGTCAGGAGTTAGAAGTCAGAGTGAATGAACAGAAGATGTCAAATCTCAGATCTCAGATTTGAAATGCTGGAACCCAATGCTTATTTTGTCCCCAATCCTGGCTTCTCAACCAGCTCTCGCAAATACCGACCATATTCATTCTTCTGCAAAACAGCGAGCCGCAACAGGGCTTCGTCGTCGATAAAGCCCTTGATCCAGGCGACCTCCTCGATGCAGGCGATTTTCAGCCCCTGCCGCTCCTCGATCATCTGCACGAAGTTCGATGCCTGCAAGAGCGACTCGTGCGTGCCGGTATCGAGCCAGGCGAACCCGCGGCCGAGCACCTCGACTTGCAGTTGCCCGCGCTGCATGTAGACGCGGTTGACGTCGGTGATTTCCAGTTCGCCGCGAGGCGATGGCTTCAGCGTAGCAGCGATATCGAGCACCTGATTGTCGTAGAAATAAAGCCCGGTCACCGCGTAGTGCGACTTCGGCTGCTTGGGCTTCTCTTCAATCGTGAGGGCCTTGCCATGCGCGTCGATCTCGACAACGCCGTACCGCTCGGGGTCCTTTACCACGTAGGCGAAGACGGTAGCTCCGCTGGTCTGTGTATACGTCTTTTCCAGCGTTTTGCGGAACGACTGGCCGTAAAAAATGTTGTCGCCGAGGACCAGCGTCACGCTGTCGCGGCCGACGAAGTCGCGGCCGATGATGAACGCCTGGGCGAGCCCTTCCGGTTTGGGCTGCACGGCGTAGCTGATGGAAATGCCCAGTGGGCAGCCGTCGCCCAGCAACCGCTGGTAGCCGCCGATGTCGTCGGGCGTGGAGATCAAGCAGGATCTCGCGAATGCCGGCCAGGATCAGCGTCGACAGCGGATAATAAATCATCGGCTTGTCGTAGATCGGCAACATCTGCTTGCTGATCGCGCGGGTGACCGGATGCAGCCGCGTGCCGGCCCCTCCGGCCAGGATGATGCCTTTGCGTTTTTGGGGTGAGGTCGTCATGGATGATTGCGGATAGTGCGATTAACGGCGGCGCAGAGGAACGTATGAGTATAACTGCCGCAAGAAGGCATGTCGAGGAGCGGCCGCGCCACGCAGAGGAGGGCACGCAAAGGGTCGCCTGTCCAAGCTAAAACTATTTCGCTTCCAAGAGCGAGTCTCTTACTTCCTTCCACGGCAGCGTACGTTCGCGGCGGCGATCCTCGATCATTCGCCAAAACTCCGGCGAATTCTCAACGGTCCAATCTTCTTGGTCCTTATTCTCCACGCCAACCAACACGGCGAGAGGTTTCCCGCCTTGAGTGACCAACAGCCGCTCGGCTTGAGCGGCGTGGAGGAATCCTTCGACATTCTGGCCGAAGTTCTCAATGCTAATCTCCCTCATGAATTACGTCCTCTGTTGTTTGTGTTTGTTCTTTTCGCCGAACTGCACGGACAACTACAATCAACGCAGCCTCGTCAACGTCGTAGAAAACTCGGAACTCGCCGACTCGAAGCTCCCAAACTGGCGCCACGTGCTCGAAGTCGGGCACGACCGAGTCCAGCCATTTCCGATTTCGCGTCGGCTCGGCCGGTTGATGAGTCAGTTGATTGTCAATTTCCTCGACGATTCGATGGCGATCAAATGCCCGAATACCCTTGAGTTCCTTCGTCGCAGATTCGGTTATTTGGACTTCAAAGGCCGGCATTTAAGCGTCTTGTGTGAATCCGAATACCGGCTGCGTGGGTGCCGACAGTCCAATTCTAGCTTGGCAAGGATTCGCTGTCCACTTCGCGCGAGACGGCCTCTATATCTCGTGCGCCTACCCCCTCCATGCCCACTTTGCCAACTCAATCAGCGTCGGCGACTTGCCCTGCGCAAGGATGGCGATGCGAAACACGCGGCCGGCGGCGGCGACCACGCCCAGCGTGAAAATGACCATGATCACGACTCCCAGCAGCGGCTGCCAGAGAGGAACCGCGGCGCTCGCTCCGATCCGCAACACCATCATCAGCGGAATGCCTGGCGGCACGAGCGAGAGCCAGGTGGCGAAGCTGCCATTGGGCTCCCGCACGACTTGGAACCAGACGAACAACGGATACATGAAGACCAGCCATGCCGGCATCAACAGGCCTTGGGCCTCCTTCATCTGGTTGACCGACGCGCCGATGGCCATGAAGATCGAGCCGAACATGAGCACGGCCAGCACCTGGAAGATGATAAACCAGGGAACGAGCCGCAGCGGGACCATGTCGGCCACGTCGTAGTGCCGGGCGGCGATGTAGCCGCCTAGCCCGTAGACGGCGAGCACGGTCAGCGACCCGCCGATGCCGCCCAGCAGTTTTCCTAACATGAGTTGGAAGCAGTTCACCGAGCCGAGCAGGACTTCGGCGATCCGCTGCGTCTTCTCCTCCATCGCGCTTTCCAGCATCGGCTGCGCGGCGAGGAAAATGACCATCCACATGAGCATCATCATGCCGAAGGGCAGGAGCGTCATCTGCATTTCGTTGGCCTGCTTCGGGCCGGCGGCGCCGCCCGGCTCCGATTTCTCGCTGAGCCGCTCGGGCTCGAGGAGCACCGGAAGTTCGATCCGCTTTACTTTGGCCGCGTCGATGTTTGCCTGTTCCAGCCGCTGCGTGCGGACCGCGTCGTTGATGACGGCCGTCAGCCAACCCCGCTCTTCGGAAAGCGGCGCGTTCTCGGCATAGAAGAGCACCTTCGGCAGGCCGTCTGGCCCGCCCGCCTGAAAGACGTTGGCCGGGATTTCCACAAACGAGTCGATCTCGCCGCGGCGGACCCGATCGGAAAGCGCGAGCCGCGTCTCGTCCGACACAGGTCCCTGCGGTCCGGCCTCAATCTCCAACCGCGGCTGCTTTCGAGGATCGCTCTTGATCGTCTCGTCACTGCCGCCCTGCGGCTCGTTGCGCGCCTTGGCCGCCTGCTCGATCGTCGGCAATAGCCGGCCGGTGTCGTCGAGCACCACGATCCGCCGCATCTCCGGGCCGACGCGGCCCTTCATATAAGTTTGAACCGCGAACCCGGCGAACATGAGCACGGGCATGAGCACCAGCGCAATCATAAACGCCTTCGCCCCGACGATCGCGCGGTACTCGCGCACGGCGATGGTCCAGATCTTATCCACCCGCCGCCTCCGCGGTCTTTTGAACGGCCGTCGGCTCCGTCCCGACACCCGCGATTCGTAAAAACACGTCGTGCAGCGAGGGCCGCGTCAGCGAAAAATGCTCGATGCGGGCACGTGCCGCTATCGCCTTGAGGATCTCCTGCGGATCGGCGCCGGGCTTCATCCGCAGTTCCGTGTAGCGGCCGTACGGGGTTGTGCGAAGCACGCCGGGCACGTCGGTGAACGACACGTCACTTTCCGCCGTCCTCACCCGGATCGCGTCCTGTCCATATTTGGCCTGGATCGCATCGAGCGTGTCATCCAACACTTTCTTCCCGCGAAAGATCATGAAAATCGTGTCGCACATCCGCTCGGCAATGTCCATGTCGTGCGTCGAAAAGATCACCGTCGTGCCTTCGGCGTGCAACGACAGCACCGCGTCCTTGAGCACCTCCATATTGATGGGATCGAGCCCGGAGAAAGGCTCGTCGAGGATCAATAGCTTCGGCCGCGCGATGACGGCGATCAGGAATTGCACCTTCTGCGACATGCCTTTGGAGAGCGTTTCGACGCGGCGGTCGGCCCACTTGCCCAGTTCGAAGCGATCAAGCCAGCCGTCAACGACCGAGCGGCTAGCGCGAAAGCTCTTCAGCCGGGCGAAGTAAATGAGAATCTCGCGGACCCGCATCTTCCTGTACAACCCGCGTTCTTCCGGCAGATAGCCGACGCGGTCGTCCGCGCTGGCGGCCCGTTCGCGGCCGAGAACGGTAACGCGGCCCTCTTCCGGATAGAGTATCCGCAGGATCATTCGCAACGTGGTCGTCTTGCCCGATCCGTTCGGGCCGATGAAGCCGTAAACCGCCCCTTCGGGCACGGCCAAGTCGAGGTGGTCGACGGCCACGTGCCGGCCAAATCGCTTGGTCACACTTTCAAGCTGCACGGCATGGGGCATGTTAACGAAGTTGTTCTTGGGCGGGATCAATCCGTCGACCTCCACATTATCCGGATAAGACGAGATAGATCAAGTGGCGGAATCTCACTTCCGCATGGCGTGAGATTTCACAAGTCGTGAGATTTAAAGGCATCTCTTACCGCAAGCGCATGTCGTAAGTCCGCGTCAACGTGGGCCGAAAACGCTTTTCCCGCGTTGGCACAGGACGTGCATTCATCCCGGCTCCACGGATACGCAATCTTTAACCCACTGTGCAAGGAGTTCTCGATATGAAACGCATTTTGGTTCTGACTTATGGTGTGCTCAGCTACGTCGTCTTTCTCGGCGTCTTTCTGTATCTCGTCGCATTCATCGGCAACTTCTGGGTGCCGCGGTCGATGGATTCCGTTCCCGTCGCGCCTCTCTGGCTCGCCCTGCCAATCGACGTGCTGTTGATAGCAGTCTTCGGCCTTCAGCACAGCGTGATGGCCCGGCCTGGATTCAAGCGGTGGTGGACGAAATTCGTGCCCGAGCCGGTCGAACGGAGCACGTATGTGATGTTCACCAACGCGGCACTGATTCTCATGTTCAGCCTTTGGCAGCCGCTGGGTGGCAGCGTATGGGCGGTCCAAGACCCTGCGATGCGTGCAGTCCTTTGGGGCCTGAACGGGCTCGGATGGTTCACTGTACTCATTGCCACTTTCACGATCAATCACTTCGACCTCTTTGGCTTGCGTCAGGTCTGGCTATACTTTCGGGGCAAGCCCTACGAAGCGATCGCATTCGGCACGCCGGGAATGTACCGCATTGTGCGGCACCCGATGTACATCGGTTGGTTCACGGCATTCTGGGCGACGCCGACGATGACGATGACCCACCTGGTTTTCGCACTGGGTATGACAAGCCACATCCTCATCGCCATACCATTCGAGGAAAGGGACCTCGTCAACCATTTTGGAAAGCGCTATGCCGACTATCGCCGCAAGGTCCCCATGCTGATTCCAGGCCTGCGGAAGAGCAGGGGCAAGAAACAAGAGGCGGCCGCGCCGACCCGCGCCGCGGAATCCCCAGTGCACTCGGGCGTCTAAGAGTGGCCGGCGACGACATTCCTTCCCCAGTTGACCCCATGAACAGGCGCCCCGATAATATGCTGAACAATCGAATTCTTTTTACCCCGAATGGCTTCCCCTGGGGAAGCGGCCGTCGCATGCGGTTGGATTCAGTGCCACTTCTCGACCTGGACGAAGACGCCGCCCTGCGCACCATCCTGGAAGGTACGGCCAAGGAGACCGGCGAGCGGTTTTTCACCGCGCTGGTCGAAAACCTGGCCAAGGGCCTAGACGTCCATGGCGCGATGGTAACGCGGCGCGGAGACGACAGGCGGGAGCTGCGCCTTGGCGTTTTGGATGGACGGTCAGTTCATTGAGGACTACTGCTTCGACATCACTGGCACTCCCTGCGAGCTAGTAATCGAAAATCGCCACCTGGTCCATTTCCCCGACCGCCTCATCGATCTCTTTCCCGACAAAGCGAGCGCGATGGGTGTCGAGCTCGTGAGTTATCTCGGCATGCCCCTCCTGGACGTTGACGGCAAGATTCTCGGACACATGGCGGTCGTCGATCGCCGGCCGCTCCCCGAGGACCCGCGGGTGCTGGCGATCTTCCGCATCTTCGCCGCACGGGCGGCCGCCGAACTGCAGCGGCTGCATTGCGAAACTGAGCTCCGCGACCGCGAGCAAAAGGTCAATCGCCTCATCGACAGCGCGATGGATGCGATTGTCGAACTGGACGAACATTGCCGCGCCGGCCGCATCAATTCCGCGGCCGAGAAGGCATTCCATTGCTCGGCCGGCGAGATGCTGGGTAGCGACTTCAGCCGCTTCCTCGCGGGCGACAGCCGCGCGAAGCTGTCGGAACTGATGGAAGAACTGGCGTCCCGGCCTGAAGGCCGGCAATGCCTCTGGATCGCGGGCGGGCTCACGATTCAACCGAGCAATGGCGAATCTTTCCCTGCCGAGGCGACCTTGTCGCGCTTCGAATCGCATTACAAGAGCTGCTTCACCTTGATCCTCCGCAACGTGAACGATCGCCTCGCGGCGGAACGCCGCATCGAGTCGCTGGCTAGCGAGACGGAGTATCTGAAGACCGAGATCAAAGAGCTTCGCCACTTCGAGCAGATCGTCGGCCAGAGCGAGCCTCTGCGAGCAGTCCTTCGCGACGTTGCGCAGGTCGCGCCAACCGAAGCAACCGTGTTGATTCTCGGCGAAACGGGCACCGGCAAGGAGCTGATCGCGCGAGCTATCCACGACACAAGCCGTCGGTCCGACCGGCCGTTCGTCCGCGTGAACTGCGCCGCCGTACCGGCGCACCTGATGGAAAGCGAGTTCTTCGGCCACGAGAAGGGCGCCTTTACGGGAGCGACGCAAAAACGCGACGGGCGATTCGCGCTGGCCGACGGCGGCACGATCTTTCTCGACGAGATCGGCGAACTGTCGATCGAACTCCAAGCGAAACTCCTCCGCGTCCTCCAGGAAGGCGAGTTTGAAACCGTCGGCAGCTCGCACACGCGCAAGGTCAACGTCCGCGTCGTCGCCGCCACGAATTGCCAATTGGAGGAATCCGTCAAAGAGGGCCGCTTTCGCAGCGACCTCTTCTACCGCCTCAATGTGTTTCCCATCGTCGTGCCCCCGCTTCGCGACCGGGCGGATGACATCCCACTCCTCGCGCGGGCCTTCGCCGCGAGCTTCGCCAAGGAAATCGGCCGGCCCATCGAGCCGCCGTCCGCGGAGTGCCTTGAGCGCCTTACCGCCTACGATTGGCCAGGCAACGTGAGAGAACTCCAGAACGTCATCGAACGGGCGGTGATTACATCACTGGACGGCCGATTGAATCTCGCCCGCGCACTGCCGGAAGCATCGACGACTCGAGTCGCATGCGTCCCGGCAAACGACGCGCAGGCCGGCCGCCGCGTTCGCACCGTCGCGGAACTCCAGGAGGAGGAACGAACAAACATCCTCCTCGCTCTCGAGTCGGCCAATTGGCGCGTGGCCGGCGAAGGCGGCGCAGCCAGCCTGCTCGGCATGAACGCCTCGACGCTCAACTCGCGGATGCGGGCGCTTGTCATCAAACGGCCACGTTGAGCGCCCACGCAACCCGGTGCACCCCCGATAGCGGCATCTCGTACGCCGTCACGGTGAGTTAGTTTCCCGTCCCTGGCAGACTCTAATAACGCGCGTTAGAATGGGCCTCTTGCGGACTCGCTTCTCGCCTGGGTACTCAAGAGCCGATCATGCAGCTTAAAACTCTTCCCATTTTTCTGGCGTTCTTTCTTATGGGCTTGGCCGACGCTATGGGGCCCAATTCGGACAAGATCAAGGAAGCCTATAGCTTATCCGAATCGGGAGCCACGCTGCCAACATTCGCTGTCTTCATTGCCTTCGCGATATTCAGCGTGCCCGGTGGAGTATTGGCGGCGCGAATCGGTAAGAAGAACCTGCTGCTTTTGGGCTTGGGATTGAACGCGGCCGCGTTGCTCATTCCGTCATTCGTGATTCTCCCGAATTACAACGTACTGCTGATATGCATCTTCACTCTTGGGATCGGCACGACCTTTCTCCAGGTGGCAGGCAACCCGATCATGCGCGACGTAAGCGCCGAGGGCAACTACAGCCGTAATCTGGCATACGCCCAAGGCATCAAGGGCATCGGCAGCACGGCGTCAACTTACTTGCTGGCGGCAATCGCAGCGATTTCGATGTTCAAGGCGATGGATTGGCAGGCGGGCTTTCCTTTGTTCTGCGCCTTGATGGCGCTGGCATTTATCGCCGTCGCGCCGCTGAAGATCAAGGAGGCGAAGGCCGACGTGCCGCCGAGCATCGGCTCCAGTCTCAGTCTGTTGAAAGAACCAGTGTTCCTCCTCGCCGTCGTTGGCATTTTTCTCTATGTCGGCGCGGAAGCATCGATGTGTCGCTTTTTATCGCCCGCGCTCGTGCAACTCGGCTTTGCCGAGAAATCGGCCGACACGTGGATTCTCGCCAATACTTGGGGGCCGTCTCTGTTTTTATTGATGTTGACAATTGGTCGCATAGGAGGGGGCGCGCTTCTGGCCATTATGAGTCCCCGCACCTGTTTTCGCCTGTCCGCCGCGTTGGGATTGCTGGGGCCGATTATTGTGATGGCTGCGATCGCTATGCCTCTGGGCAGCGGTGGTCAAAGCGATCTTAGGGTGGGGCAGATCCTGGCTGAGCCTGCCAGGGTTTTGGCATTGGTCGGCGTTGCAGTCGCGGGCCTCGGGTTCGCCAATATATGGCCTATGTTGTTCTCCATCACTGTAGAAGAGAAACCGGGCCGCGCCAGCGAACTATCGGGATTGATGTGCATGGCAATCTCCGGTGGCGCAGTCGTGCCCGCGCGTAATCATGGCGCCACTGCGAGATTCGATGGCGAGAAAGGTAGGTGAAGACCTGGTATTGTCAACTAAGGCGGAGGCGTTCTCCTTCATCGTACCCGCCGCCTGTTTCGCCTATCTCCTCCTTCTCTCTCTCCGCAGCGCATCCAAATCTTCCGCCCAAGGAGCCGCCGCATGAACACGAACACCGACTCCCGCATCGTGCTGACCCTGGACGCCGGCGGCACGAATCTGAAATTCACTGCCATCCGCGGCAACAAGCTGCTCGTCGAGCCGACCTACATTCCCACCGAGGCCGACAACCTCCAGCGCTGCCTGGCGAATATAGTCGAGGGCTTCTGCCGCGTCCGGGCACTCTGCCCCGAACCGCCGGTGGCGATCAGCTTTGCCTTTCCCGGCCCGGCCGACTACCCGGCGGGCGTCATCGACAACATGTCGAACATGCCCGCCTTTCGCGGCGGCGTCGCCTTGGGACCGATGCTCGAAGAAAAGTTCGGCATCCCAGTATTCATCAATAACGACGGCGACCTGTTCGTCTATGGCGAGGCCATCTCTGGCTTCCTGCCATACATCAACGACCTGCTGGAGAAGGCCGGCAGTCCCAAGAGATATAAGAACCTCTTCGGCGTCACGCTCGGCACCGGTTTCGGCGGCGGCATCGTTCGCAATGGCGAACTGTTCATCGGCGATAATTCGGTCGCCGGCGAGGCGTGGCTGCTGCGCAACAAGCTCGACCCGGCGGTGAACGCCGAAGAAGGTTGCTCGATTCGCGCCGTCCGCCGAGCGTATGCCCGCGTGGCCGGAATCCGCGAAGACGAAGTGCCGGAGCCGAAAGTGATTGCCGAAATCGCGTCGGGCAGCACGCAAGGCAACCGCGCCGCGGCCGTCGAAGCCTTCCGCTGCCTGGGTGAAGCGACCGGCGACGCTGTCGCGCAGGCGCTGACGCTGCTTGACAGCTTAGTGGTGGTCGGTGGTGGCATTTCCGGAGCCGCGCCGCTCTTCCTGCCGGCGCTCGTCGATGCGGTCAACGACGTTTATGTTAAAGGCAACGATCGTCTCCGCCGCGTTGTCGCCCGAGCGTTCAATGCTGAAGACCCGGCGCAGCTTAAAGAGTTCCTCCAAGGCCAGAAACGGACGCTCACCGTGCCCGGCAGCACGCGGACGGTCCAGTACGATCCCTTGCAGCGGACGGCGATCGGCCTTTCGCGCCTCGGCACGAGCGAGGCCGTGGCCATCGGGGCGTATGCGTATGCGTTGCGGCGTTTAGAATCTCATTCCTGAAGTGCGACGATGAAAACAAAAACAATTCTCAGGGCGTTAATCTTTGGCTTCTCGTGTCTCCGTCTCTGCGGCACGACGGCAACGGCCGCCGAGAACAAACCCCTCTGGCAGATCGGCTCGCCCGACAACAGCTACGCCGAGTTCGCCTTGGTTAATTCGCGAAATGCCGACTGGCAATATCCTTGGGACTGGAGCCGCGATGTCGTGTTTAACGTCGGCGAGAGCGATGCCAAGCGCGACTGGCCGTTCATCCACCCTGGCCCCCAGGACCACTGGGCCGGCGAGAAGCAGCACAAGTTCGTCATCCAGTTTGGGCTGAAGAGCGTGGCCGAGTCGGGCGATTGCGAGCTTGACGTGCGGCTTATCGACACGCACTCCCAAGCGCCGCCGCGGCTCCGCATCGCCGTCAACGGCAAGACATTTGAGCGGTCGCTCCCGCACGGGGGCGGCGACGAAACGGCCATCGATCGTCCCGAACAAGGCAAACGGCACCGCATCGCGATTACGTTTCCCGTCAGCGACCTAGAGACCGGCAGCAACGAGGTTTCGATCACCACCCTCTCCGGCTCGTGGATTCTTTACGACTCGCTCGCTATCACCGCGCCGGAAGGAACGCAGTTCGCGAAATACGATTTCAGCATTACGACCACCAAGCTGGCCAAGCCCTCCATCGGCACCGCCGGCACTGGCCACACTTTTCCAGGCGCCTGCGTCCCCTTCGGCATGGTGCAGCTCAGCCCCGATACGCGAACCCAAGGCTGGGAAGGCTGCGCCGGCTATCAAGCCAAGGACGCGCACATCCTGGGCTTTTCGCATAATCACCTCTCCGGCACCGGCTGCGCGGACCTGGCCAATATCCTTCTCATGCCCGTCGTCGGAAAGGTCGATCTCGGCCAAACGGGCCGCGGCGAGTCGGGCTTTCCACAGGAATTCGCTTCCGAGACGATAACGCCCGGCTATTACCGAGTGGCGCTCGGCCCGGTGAACGGCGAACGTAAGATCATTGCCGAATTGACGGCTACCATTCGTGCCGGCCTCCACCGCTACACATTCCCGGCATCGAAGGATGCCCACGTCTGCTTCGACCTGCACCACGGGCTGGCAAACGACGTTCGCGATTGCGCTGAACGTGGAAAACGACCACGTCATCTCCGGTTACCGCAAGTACAATGGCTGGGGCGGTTCGATGCAGTTCTTTTTCGCCGCGGAATTCTCCAAGCCCTTCAACAGAGTCAGCGCCTCGGTCAACGGCCAGGCGGCAACCGCAGGCAAGCAGTTCCACGGGCGGAGTGTTCGCGCGGCGGTCGATTTCACGACCGCCGACCAGGAGAAGCTGCTCGTCAAGGTCGGGCTATCGGCCGTGAGCGTGGAAGGCGCCCATAAGAACCTGGACGCCGAAATCACCAAATTTGACTTCGACAAGACGCACGCGGACGCCGAGCACGCCTGGCAGCAGGTCCTCGGCCGCATCGAGGCCCGCGCCGCCGACCGAAAGACGCTGGAAAACTTTTATAGCGCAGCTTTACCACGCCTGCCTCGCGCCCAACATTTTTTGCGATGTGGACGGCGCAGTTCTTCGGCCCGGACGGCAAGACGCACCCCGGGCCCGGCTTCAACTACTGCACGACGCTCTCGCTCTGGGACACGTTCCGCGGCGAGAACCCGCTGCTCTACGTGATCGCGCCGAGCCACATGGAGAATGTCGTCAAGACGATGCTCGAGCACTATAAGCTCATGTCGCCGCATTGCCTGCCGGTTTGGGTCAATGCGGGCAGAGAAAATTGGTGCATGATCGCCTACCATTCGATCTCAACGATCGCCGACGCCTATCGCAAGGGCATCCGCGGCTTTGACGCCGAGTTCGCCTTAAGCGCGATGCTGGACACCATGCACCGCGGCCGCGATCGGGAGCTGGCCGAATATCGCACGCTGGGCTACGTCGCCCGCAACAGCCCCGGCCGCGGCAACGACCGTGCCCGGCTGCAAAAGCAGTGCGTCTCGCGAACGCTGGAACTGGCCTACAATGACGCCTGCATCGCCCGCTTCGCCGAGGCCATCGGCAAGCCCGAACTTGGCGCCGAAAGCCGCAAACGGGCCCAAAACTATCGCAACGTCTATGATCCGGCCGTCGGTTTCATGCGCGGCAAGCTGGTCAATGGCAAGTGGGCCGAGCCGTTCAATCCGCTCCAGGTCAATTTCGACGATTTCACCGAGGCCGACGGCTGGCACTACCTCTTTTCGCGCCGCACGACACGCCGGGGCTGATCGAACTGCTGGGCGGCGAGCGGCTCTTCGCCGACCGCCTGGACGCCATGTTCAATAGCCCCACAGGCGACCTCTCAGCGATCCCGGACCTCACCGGCCTGATCGGCCAGTATTGCCACGGCAACGAACCGTGCCACCACATGGCCTATCTCTACGCCTGCGCGAACCAGCCGTGGAAGACCCAGCAGCGCGTGCGGCAAGTGATGACCGCGCTCTACGACAACACCCGCGACGGGCTGCCGGGCAACGACGATTGCGGGCAAATCTCGGCGTGGTACGTCTGGAGCGCGATGGGCCTTTATCCGGTCGATCCAGCGTCGGGCGAGTATGTCATCGGCAGCCCGGCGCTCGACAAGGCGACGATCAATCTCGATCCGAAGTACACGACGGGCAAGACCTTCACGATCACCGCGCGGCACAACTCGCCCAATAACATCTATATCGAATCGGCGACGCTCAATGGCAAGCCTCTGGAGCGGAACTACATCACGCACGAGGAATTGACGGCCGGCGGCGAGCTGGTGCTGGAGATGGGGCCGCAACCGAAGTTTTCGCGAACTATCGGCGGGAAGTAAGGCGGATTGTCGAGGGGAGCCGGCGGGCGATCGCGACTCAGGCCGGCCGCCTCGCCCGGCGGCCGGCCCAGGCGCATACGGCCGCGCCTGCCGCGGATAAGAGCGCTAGAGTCGACGGTTCCGGCACGATAATGATCGAGCCGTCGGCGAGTCCGGTCGGAACCGGAGTCACGCCGTCGTAGACGAAGTTCGTCGCCCCGTTGTGGGTGTTGCTGATCGAAAAAGGAAAGGTCATGCCGCGAAAGAAGCCGGTGGTGTCGACCGTGACCGTGGCCAGCACTCCGTCGGTGTCGACGTAGTCCCCGTCTTGTGCCGTGACGATGTCCCACGTGAGGTCCTGCGGCGTACTGCCGAGAATCCAGCGGGCTCGCGTGATCGGACTGGAAGATCGTACCGTCTATCAGGTCGAGACCGGTAAAGACCGGACCCGGTGTGCCGCCCGCCGCGGGCCCGCCGTCGCCGATTTGCAGGTTGAAGTTCATGCCGCTGACCAGAGCGCCGCCGGAAACATTGATGGTGATCGTCTGATTGGGCTTGTTCTCTTCAAGGTAATAAGTGCCCAGCGTGACGACCGCCGATCCGGAGCTGATGGGCTGCACATGCGCCGAATGGACGAGCGACAGCAAGGCGAAAAAAAGGAAGACGGGCGTCAGCGTTCGTAGAATCATCGTAGGCAGTCTCCTCAAAAGCATCAATCAACGGTTGAGCCGCTGCGCGCACGGCGAGCGCAGTGGATCACGCGTTGCCAAGCACACGGCGCACCGCAGCCGTCTCCTCGGATTCAATTGAAGTCGCAACTCCTGATTGCCGTTGCCGTTACGGCGATTGAGCGAGCGCGAAGCGGAAGCACAACGGCAGCGCAATTGGTTCGTTTCGGCCAATTGCGGCGCGATTTTCCCGACGAAAAAGACCGCCGGCGAACAGCTAAGAGAGGAGATGCGGCCTCTTGCCCCATTGCGCAAGACGCCAAGACGCCGCTACTTATGACCGGCGAATCAATCGCTGTCACATAGTCGCCTTTCGCTCCGCGAAAGTAACGCAACTTTCGCGGAGCGAAAGGCGACATTAATTGATTTGCCCGTCCTAAGCGGCCTTCGCCCGCTGCTTCGACTGCGGGCGACCGCGCTTTGCAGGCAGGCCATCGGGGAAGTGCCTCTCGATGCGGCGGCGAAGTTGTTGCCGCGTAACGCCCAGCATGGCCGCGGCGTGGCTTTGATTGTAATCGGCGCATTGCAGCGCCGTCAGAACTTGGAGACGTTCCGTCTCCGCGACGGTAGGCATGCAATAGACCGCGGCTGAGTCGGTGGCAACGCGGACCGTGCCATATTTTCCGCCCTGCTGCGCAGGCACCTGGCAAGAAACGGAACCGTCCTCGTCTGACAAGACGCGGATCTCATCGCGCGGAGAGGTCTTCTCCGCGGTCGTCGAATAAGTCGGCATCCAACACCAGTCCATCGGCAATAGCGACTGCGCGCTCGACGACGTTCCGCAGTTGACGGACGTTTCCCGGCCAGGGTCGCGATGCCAAAGCGAAAATGGCGGCGGGTGTCAGCATGCGCGGCGGCTCGTCTTCGGCCGCCGCGATCTCTTCGAGAAAGCCGGCGGCGAGCAAGGGAACGTCTTCGCGGCGAGCGGCCAGCGGCAGCGCCTCGATCGTAATCACGTTGAGCCGGTAGTACAAATCCTCGCGAAAACGGCCCGCCGCGACCTCGGCCGCAAGGTCGCGGTTCGTCGCCGCCACAACCCGCACGTCGACGGGGATCTCGGTGTGGCTGCCCACCGGGGTGACTACGCGCTGCTGCAACACGCGAAGCAGCTTCGCCTGGCAGGCGGCGTCCAACTCGGCAACCTCGTCCAAGAAAATCGTACCGCCTTCGGCCGTCCGAAACGCGCCGGCCACGTCCCCTTCGGCGCCGGTGAACGCGCCTCGGACGTGGCCGAACAAGTGGCTGGAAAACAGGGCGCAGGTCGCCGCCGCGCAATCGACGGCCACGAAAGGACGCCACGACCGGCGTCCTTGGACATGCAGCGCACGGGCGATCAACTCCTTGCCGGTGCCGGTCGGACCAAGAATCACGACGCTCGCGTTGCGCGAGGCCGCGCGGCGCACAAGATCGCGCGTGCGGCCGGCCCAAGGAGAGATCCCAATAATCTCTTTTTGATTGTTAAAACCAGGTTTAAGTACACTCATAATGCCCTGCTAATTATCAAGCGATGCCAGTTCGGCGGTTTTCCCATGAAAAACAGCCGAAAACAACGGGGAAATCGCGGCACGATCTAGAGGAGGTCCAACGAATGGCGGTTCATAAAGTCTTAATCGCTTGATTTGCACAATAACACGCAAAAACACCCTCGTCAAGCATTCTTACAAAGTGCTTGACACTTTGGAGGAAAAGCGTACAATCCGGGCATTCCTGGGCGCCGCGCTGTGATTTAGTGCTCGCAGCGGATCGAATCGGCTCCCGTTGGAATGTAGGGGCGCGCAGGCTAACTCTTTTGACACAATCACGCTGTCCGAACGCTCCCTCGCGGTGCTGATTCAAGCAGGTTCACCTTGCCGCGCTATGCAGCAGATTGCACTGGCCAAGCAAAATGGAGGTGTATTGTGTTTTCGTGGCGTTCGTTTTCGCGACGTAAGAAGTTCTCCTCCCGAAGAATCGACGTGAAGCCGCGCCATTTGGCGCTCGAACCGCTTGAGGTCCGCCGCCTGTTGGTGGCTGGCCAGTGGCAAGCGGTCATCGCCGGAATGGCGCCGGCCGCGACGCTGGATGCACAGGCGGTACTCGGTCAGAATCTGTTTCACGCCTATAATATCGCCGACGCCAGCGCGCAGGTTGTCACGGCGCTGGACTTGAGCGGCACGTTCCTCGTGCAGACGCCTGACTCGGCGACGCAAGAACAGGTGACGGCGGAACTCCAAGGCGTGCCCGGCTTTCGGCTCGTCGAGGAATATGCGGCAGATACCGGCGAGCCCGAGTCGGATGACACCGACGGCGGCGATCTGATCAATTTCGATTACATCAAGGAGCAACAGACCTTCGGACCGACCGATCCACAAGGATCGCTAGGTAATCCCCCGCCTGATACGGTCACTTCCGGCGCTGCCGGGACGAACGTTCTGGTCAACAACAACACAGGCGCCAACACTACCGGCTACTTCACGCAAAGCGAGACGACCATCGTCGCCGCGGGCAGCATCGTGGCTGTCGGCTATAACGACTCGGGGTCGTATGCGACGGGCGGCGGCGGAGGCCAATTCACGGGCTTCGCTTACTCCTCCAACAGCGGCACCAGCTTCACCGACGGCGGCACGCTGCCGACAAACACCAACGGCGACGCCGGCGATCCGGTCATGGCCCGCGATTCCACCACAGGCCGGATCTATTTCTCCACCTTGCAATTCACTAATTACGGCGTCGACGTCTTCTACTCGGACAACAACGGCGCCACTTGGTCGGCGCCCGTGCAGGGCGCGCCGGGCAAACAAAACGCGGGCAACCTGCAAGACAAGGAATGGATCGCCGTCGATAACACGAGCGGCGGCGGGAATGGAAACGTCTATCTCGTCGAGCGCGACTTCGGCACGGGCAATGGGATTTTCTTCTTCCGCTCCACGGACCACGGACTCACCTACGGTCCTAGCGGCGGAACGGTGATCAGCACCGAGACGAACTGCCAAGGGGCATTCGTCGCCGTTGGTCCGGACCATTCCGTCTACGTCTTCTGGTACAGCGGCTCGACTACGCTGCACATGCGGAAGTCGACCGATCAGGGCTTGACCTTCGGCTCGACGATCACGGTCGCCACGATTACTTCCTCCGGCACCAACGGAGACCTGGGGCTGACCGGCATCGACCACGGCACGTCTTCCTCGTCAACCATCCGCAGCAATACGTTCCCCAGTGTGGCCATAAGCCCGACGACGGGGCAGATCTTCGTAGCCTACGACGACAAAGGCACGGCGACGAGCGACAAGGGCGACATCTTCATGGTCACCTCCACGAACGGCGGCGCGAGTTGGAGTGCTCGCACGAAGATCAACGATGACACGACCACTACCGACCAATGGCAGCCTTCGATCGCGATCACGCCCGACGGCAGCAAGCTTGGCGTCTTCTATTACAGCCGCCAAGGAGACACGACCGCCGACAACCTCTATCAACTCTACGGCCGCACGGCCACGATTTCCGGCACGACGGCGACGTTCGCCCCGAGTCTTGCCGTCGGCAGCGCGCAATCGTACCCCGAAGTCGGCCGCGACGCGGTGATCAACACCACCTACATGGGCGATTACGACACGAGCGTGGGAATCCCGGGCGCATTCGACGTGGTTTGGGCCGACAATCGCTCGGCCTTGCCGGGCAGCAGCACGTTGATGGACCCCAACGTCTACTTCAGCCAGGTTTCCCTGGGGTTGGCGGTGGTCGGCACGACGCCCGCCGCCAACAGCGTGATTTCGACGACGCCGACCACGTTCACCGTCACGACCTCCGACCCGGTCGACCCGGCAACGATCACGGCCGGCGGTTTCCTGGTCAACGGCATCCCGGCCAATTCGTTTGCCTATACGCCCGGCAGCACTACCATCAACTACACGTTTAACACGTCGCCCGTGACGGCGCAGGGGCTTCAGACAATGCACCTCAACGCGGGGGCCTTCAAGCGCGCCAGCGATGAGTCGCCACTGTTTCAATACGATGCGAACTTCCGCTACGACGCCGTTTTGCTGGCAGTCACATCGACCACTCCCGCGCCCAACGGCGTGTTTACCCTGCCCGCTCCCGTCACTTACGTCGTGAACTTCAACGAGCCGGTGAATCCTTCCACGGTCACGACGAGCACGCTCACGCTTTCGGGCGTGGCCGGGGCAATAGCCACGGGCGTCGTGCTCTCCAACGGCAACATGACGGCGCAGTTTACGCTCGGCAATTTCACGACCGGGGGAACATTAAGCGTCAGCATCGCGGCCGGCGCCGTTACCGACGTCGACGGCAACCCCGGCGCCGCCTTCTCCGCCAATTACTACGTCAACGTCGGCACGCAGGCGTTCCCCGTGCCGCTGGTAGCCGTGTCGCCCGCCGGCTCGCTGGTTTACACAAACTCCACCTCGATAGGCTTCATCAACGCCGACAACAATCCGGACACGTTTACGCTGCCGATCAATCCGGGCCAGACGATCAGCGTGCTCGTCACGCCGACGAGTTCCACGTTGCGGCCGAGCGTGCAATTGTCCGGTCCCAACGGCGCGGTCATCGGCACGGCCACGGCGGCCGCGGCCAACCAGAACGCCATTATCCAGAGTGTGCCCACGAATAGCACATCCACGGGAACGTATAGGATCGTGGTCAGTGGAGCTTCGTTAACCACGGGCGGATATACGGTGCAGGTCTATCTGAACGCTGCCTTGGAGTCGGAAGGCCGGATAGCCGGCTCCAGCAACAACACCATTGCCACAGCCCAGAGCCTGGCCGCCGCTTTCGCCAACGTGACGCCTTCCGTGTCCACCGTGAAGCGGGCCGCGGTTCTCGGCCAGACGGACCCTGCCCCCGGCTATTCGGCCGCCATCCCGGCTTATGCCTTCCAGAACATAGCCACCACCGGCACAACGATAACCGGCCTTGCGGGCGCCGATGACTCCTCGGCGTTGATCTCTCCCGCCAGCTTTACGTTTCCGTTCTATGGCACGAACTATACAAGTATGTACGTCAGCTCCAACGGGCTGATCACGTTCGGCAGCTCCAACACGGAGTTCAGCAACCAGGACATGACCTCGGACCCCACACAAGCCGCCATCGCGCCGTATTGGGACGACCTTTACGTTACCGGCGCGACCGACTCGAAGGTACTTTATCAAGTGATCGGGTCGGGGGCCAGCGCCCAGCTCGTGATCCAATGGAACGACATCTCCTACTACGCCGACTCGACAAGAAGCGGCGGACTCACGTTTGAGGCGGTGCTGGGGGCTGACGGATCCATCCGTCTCAACTATCAAAGCATTTCGACTGGCCGCAATGGCGGCGCGAACGACCTTGGCGTCAGCGCCACCGTCGGCATCAAGGATGTGGGCACGCAGGGTTCCAACCGCCTGCTCGTGGACTATAACGCCACGCCGGCCGGCTACAACAACTACGTCAAGAACCTCAATAGCGTGCTGATTACCAACAACCCGGGCACGAGCGATTATTATTCCTTAAACGTCGCCTCCGCGGAGAGCGACACGTTCACGCTCGCCAGCCTAACGTCCGGCACACTGTCCCTCGGCCTGTATAACTCCGGCGGCACGCTGCTGGCATCCGGCGTTACCAGCGCCACGAACCTCGCGCAGCTCATCAGCAACTTTCATTTCTCAACGGCCGGAAACTATTACCTGAACGTTGCCGGCGCGGCGAATACCTCCTATAACCTGGGAATCGTCCGCGGCGCATTGTTCGAGACGGAGCCCGACAATACTCCGGCAACGGCCGAGGACATCAGCGGCAGCGGCAGCGGCGGCGTCCTTGGCAGCCTCGGTTTGGCGGTTGGCGGCTCCACGACCCTGACGGCAGTCGATTCCGGATGGTGGGACAGCACCGGTGCGCATACCGCCGCTAACAAGAATTATTTTACGGGCTTCTCTAGCAGCACCGAAGATCGCGATTACTTCGTTTTCGACTTAACTTCGGTGAGTCAATCGATTGCTGGCGCTCAACTGAGTCTGTTCAACCCGTCCAACGGCTACGTCGGCACGGCAACTTCGATGACATATACCAACTACGAAGTTGCAACGCCGATCTCCACACTGGAAGGCGACGGCAGCGGACAAATCGGAGTTTTCAACGGTCTCGGCAGCGGAACCAGCGTTGCGGCAACCACCGTTTCTGCGACAAACAACAATCAGAACATTCTGCTTCCCCTTAATTCCACGGGAATCGGCTACCTCAATGCGGCGCGCGGCACGCAAGTCGCCGTCGGCGGCGCCGCCACCATCGTAGGAACGGCCGACCAAGGCATCTTCGGGTATTCGGTCTCCCCCACTGTGAATACGCTGATTCTGACTTACGCCGCGCCGTCGACGGGCGACTGGTACTCGCTAAACGCGCCCGCGGGAAGCACTATGAATCTCGCCACAAGCACTCCGTCGGACGGCCCCGGCCAATTCTCCAATACGCTCTCTCCGCACATCCAACTCTACGATCCCACGGGAACGACCCTGCTGGCAAGCGGCACAGTCGGTGGCGATGGCCGCAACGAAACACTCAGCTACGCGATTACGACCGCCGGCGCCTACAAGATACTGGTTACCGGCAAGAACAATACGCTGGGCGAGTATTTCCTCAGGGCTTCCGCGTCAACCGTCGTCGGGCGTCACGTGTTCTACAACAACTCGTCGTTCGACGGCAATAATCCGGCTGCGAATGCCCAGGACGACGCGGCCATCGCCGTCGATAAGACACCCCTGCTGCCCGGCGGCACCGCGAGCTTTGCCAACTACACGAGTTACTCCGGCGGCATCAACGGCGTCATGATGGACGTGCAGAGCCCCGCTGGTACGCTGGGATCCGCCGACTTCGTATTCAAGGTCGGCAATACCAACGCACCCGGCGCTTGGTCCGTGGCGCCTGCGCCGACGAGCGTAACCGTGCGGCCCGGCGCCGGCGCGGGCGGTTCCAGCCGCGTTGAGGTCATTTGGCCCGACGGCGCGATCAGCAAGGAGTGGCTACAGCTTACGCTCCTCGCCGATGCGGCGACCGGCCTGGCGGTCAACGACGTTTCGTATTGGGGCAATGCCGTCGGCGATACGGGCAACTCGCCCAGCGATGCCTACGTAAACGCCACCGACGAAATCCTCACCCGGCACAACCTCACCGCCGCCGCCGGCATTACCAACGTCGAAGACTTCGACCGCAACGGCGCCGTCGATTCCAACGACGTGACCATCGTGCGGCAAAACGGGACTAACTTCTTAACAGCGTTAAATTTCATCTCTGTGCCGGTGCCGCCGGCCATGAATCAGGCCGGTCCCGGCGCCACGACGACGGTCATCGCGGCGGCGACCGCGGCGGTCGTTGGCATGCCGCCCGCGCTCACCGCCATGGTCACTCCCAGCGATTCCTCCGCTATGCCGACTGGCCAGGTCGATTTCGTCGACAGCACTACGGGGGCGGACTTGGGGCTCGCGCTATTGGACGAGACCGGCCAGGCGGTGCTGTCGGCTCCGGCGCTGGCCTTCGGCACGCACGGCATCGTTGCCATATACAGCGGCGATGCGAGCTTCAGCGGCAGTGCGTCGACGCCGTCGACCGTGACCGTCCTCAACAGCGCAACCTGGTTCGGCGGCGGGCCCGACGCGAACTGGAGCACCGCGGCGAATTGGGGCGGTATGACCCTCGCCGCCGGAATGCCGCTGAGTTTCACCGGCGCCGGCGGTCCCGTCACGAACGACCTGACGGCCATGCAAGTTGGCGGCATCGCGTTTCCCGCCGAGAGCGGTCCCTTCGTCCTCAGCGGCAACGCCGTATCGTTGTCCGGCGTTATCAACAACCTGGCGAGCGCGATGCAAACCGTCGCGCTTCCGATCACGCTCGCCGGCGGCGACGCGTTCCTGAATTCCGACAGCGGCATCTTGAATGTCACTGGAGACATCTCCTCTGGCGGCGCTTACGGCATCCAGAAGACCGGCGCTGGTACGGTCGTGCTCTCCGGCAACAATACCTACACTGGCAACACGACCGTCGCCGACGGCAAGCTGGTCATCACGACCGACACAGCGCTGCCCTCTGGCGCTGACATCACCGTCGGCGACTGGGTCGATTTCGTGCCCGGCATGGGCCAAGCCGGCGCGTCGTCGACTGACGGGATCGGGCAACTCGCGGCGGCAACCGCGGCGCCTGCGCAGCCTACGGCGGCAGTATCGGCCTCAAGCAGTTCGTCAAGCGCGGATGGTACGGGGGCAACGTCGGCATTGCCGCCGCCGCAAGTTTCCGCTGTCGTGCGGGTCTTTGCGCAATTGGCCCCATCATCGCCGAGCGCTGGCGGAAACGCTGGAAATATGCGAGCCGCGGCGGCGGTCCTGGCAGATTCGCTGCAAGCAAATAGCGACGCCACAAGCGGCGACGCGCTTGCCCGGCGTCAAGCGCTGGACGCCGTACTGGCCGATTGGCAGTGACGCTTACTTCGGTCCTTCCTGCGGAACGTGCCGGCGAGCGATTTCGTCGCGCAGCCGCGCGGCGCGCTCGTATTCCTCGGCGGCCACCGCCTCGGCCAATTGCTCCGCCAGCGTCGGACCCACCTTGTATTCCGTGCGCAGCGATTCCTTCAGTTCGCGAAGCTGCACGACCAGCTCGTCGGCGTCGAACTGCTCCTCGGCCTCGGCGCTCACGAAAATCTTCCGCATCTCCTCCAGCCCCTTGTTGATCTCCTCGATCGCCGTCTCGGGGCCCGATTTCTCCAGCACCGCCAGGGCCAATGCCTGCGTGCGATGGAAGTGGACGAACGGCCGGTAGCGCTCGTGCGACGCCGTCCATTCCTCGTTGGGAGAATGGGCCGCCACAAAATCCATCAGTTCCAAAGTATGGTCCGCGTCGGCCACCGCCCGGTCGAACTCCCGCAGGGCCAGGCAACAGATCCGCCGGTGGTAATACTGCACGAACTCGCGGTCGATCTCAAAACACTGTTCGTCGGTCAGCAGTTCCGGCTCGTCCTCGGCGTCGCCCACTTGGCCCGAAATGTATTCCAGGTAGGTATCTTTGCCGCCCGGCCGCTCGCCGTCGGGCCGGGCGGTGAACTCCATTTGCAAGAGGCCCAGTTCGATCCGCATTTGCAGCACTTTGCGGCGGCCGGCCGCGCGGACGATCCGCGCGCTGATCACGCCCGGCTGATAGGGCCAGTCGCGAAGGATGGCGTCAATATCCTGATTTTGGGCCATGAAAGTCGCTAAACTAGTATGACAAGAAAACAATGAAACTATTCCGCCTATTATAACTGCCGCGGTTTGAAATGGGTATTGGCTGCCCGTAGATGACGCGTGCCGGCGCAGCTTCAGAAGCGGCGAGACACCGCTTCCACCGACATGCCGCGTCAATCGTCCCCGCGCTCTCGGCGCCCCTGCTTGGCCGCGGATTGCTTTCGCTTGGCCTTGAGCCGCCGCTCGACCGATCCTCGCGTCGGCCTCGTCACCCGGCGGCGTTTGGGAGGAATTGCCACCGCCAGCAGCATCGTCCGCAGTTTCTCTAGACAGTCTTGCGAATTCCGCGGCGCGTCGCGAAACCGCTGGCTGGTTACCAGCAACTCACCCTCGTTGGTCAGGCGGGCGGCGTATTTTTGCAGAAACCGCTGACGCACCGCCTCCGGCAAAGCGGGAGAATTCCGCACGCTCCACCGTAGGACCGCCTTGCTATTGACCTTGTTGACGTTTTGCCCACCCGGTCCGCTGCTGCGCGCAAAGGTAATTTCGAACTCCGCAAGCGGGATTCGCACCTGGCTGTTGACGACCAGCATGGTCATACTCTTTCACCGGCACCTACTCCTTCGAGGCTTGATGCGGAGGAGTCTTGGCTGAGCGTGATGAACCGAATGCCGAGTTTTCGCAACTCAGTCACCGATTCCTTGTCGAGCACATACGTCCGATTCGGCAGGATCGCGCCTGCCGAGCGTCGTAGGAGAGTTGGCAGCGCCCGCGCCTCTTCCGGCTTCGTAAACTGAATAACGGCTTTCATGCGATTCAACCTCGTCTGCGTTAGTCAGGTACTGAAGTGCATCCTCTTCTATTCTACATGAACAAAACGGGTGCGCAAAGTGTGGTACTAAGGAATCCGCCCTACGGTCGATGAAATACCAATTGAATGAGGGCGTAATTCTACGCCCTCATAAGACAAGCGAAAGCGTCTTTGGCGTGCTCCAGCAAAGCGCGGTAGTCGATCTCCTCAAGTTCTTCGCCCAGCAGCTCCACGTCATAAAAGCCGTCGTAGCCCGCCTTCCGCAGTGCGCAGATAATCTGCCGCAAGGGGATGTTGCCCGCGCCCAGGCGGCAGCGGTTTTGTTCTCCGCTGGGCGGGGCTTTCGCGTCGCCAAGCTGAACCAGCGCGATCCGTGGCGCGATCTCCGGGATGCGCTCGATCAAACACTCTGACTGCCCAAGATGGTAAGTGTCCAGCACCATCTTCACATGGGCGTTATCGACGCAGGTAATCACCGTCAAGGCGTCGTCCAGGCTGTTGAGGAACGTGCATTCCGCCGCGCAGCCCGGATGCATCGGCTCAATCGCCATCACCACGCCGAATTCTTCTGCGATCGGCACGAGCTCCTTCAGCGCCGCCACGACGAGCCGCCGAGCGTGATTGAAGGTGTGGCCCGACCGCGCGCCGCTGCAAACCACGAGACATTTGGCCCCGAGCGATGCTGCCAACCGCAGCGCTTCCGAGGTGTCCGCAATGCTCTCACGATAGCTATGCCCCTCGCTTCCGGTGAACCCGCCTGCCCAGAAGAGGTGGGAGGCGGTCATGCCGTGCTCGCGGAGGAGCTCAGCCGCTCGCTGCGGACAGCAATCGGAGATTTTCTGCCGCCAGATGCCGATCCCTTGGATTCCCGCTGCCGCATAATTCGCGACATCTTCTTCAAACGACCAGCGAAAGGTCGTCGTCTCATTCATGGACAAAATGGCCATCCGTGTCGGCTCCGTTCAAGAGACCGGTAGTATGGTGCATCGGCGGCAGTCTGTAAAGGTGTGGCTACCGTGAATAATCGCTCCAAACCGTCGCGATTTGCTCTTGACTCGTCTTGATTATGCCATGAAACTACGCAGCCTTGGCCTGGCAGGTCGAAAAGTACTACGGCACAGTTTTCGCCGTGCGGCGCAATTTCTATGCAAACCCTTCCGCGCTACGTCCTTGTCGAGGTCATCAAGGTCTTCGTGATCTCGGTCTCGGCGCTGACGCTGATGATCGTACTCGGCTTTGTCGGCCGCGAGGCCACCGCGCAGAGTCTGCCGCTTTTGCCTACGCTGCGGCTGATTCCCTACTTTCTGCCCGAAACGCTCCGCGTCACCGTGCCCATGACGCTGCTCCTCTCTTGCACGACAGTCTTCTCCCGAATTTCCGGGGCCAACGAGATCGTGGCGGTCAAGGCGATGGGCATTTCACCGATGACGCTGCTCTGGCCGGTATTCACTTTCTCGTTTATCGTGAGCCTCGTTACCGTGTGGCTCAACGACGTGGCCGATTCTTGGGGCCACGCCAATGTTCAGCGCGTGATCGTGGAAGGCGCCGAGGAGATCATCTACAGCATGTTGCAGTCGCAGCGCCGCTACAGTTCCTCGGCGTTCTCCATCAACGTGAAGAACGTCGATGGCCGCAATCTCGATCGCGTCACGTTGATAATCAACGACCATGCCGATTCGGGCAAGATGACGATTACCGCCGAACAGGCTGAGCTGCGATCGGGCGTCAACGATCACAGCGAGCGCGTGCTCAAGATTTTCCTCCGCAAGGGCCGGATCGAGGTCGCCGACCGGTTCAGCGTCGATTTTCCCGACGTGCTGGAGCGGGAGATCCCGCTTACGGACGCCAGCCGCGCTCGCAACGGTGGCCCGCAGGCGGCCTTGACGCTGAGCCGGCTGCCGGACGCCATCGCTGCGGCCAAGGTGCAGATCGACGAGCAGGAGCAGATGATGGCCGCGCTGGCCGCCTACGATCTGACCTGCGGTGACTTCGATGATCTGACGAGCGACGTTCTGGCACATGCACGAAAACAACCAGGCCGATCTCAAATCGCGTTACTTTCGCCTGCAATCGGTGCCGCAGCGCCGCTGGGCCGGCGGTTTTGCCTGCCTCTGTTTCGTGCTCGTTGGCGTGCCGATGGCCATCACCTTGCGAAACCGCGACTTTCTTACCAGCTTCTTCCTCTGCTTCCTGCCGATCCTGCTCGTCTACTATCCCTTGATGATCATCGGCGCCGACCAGGTGAAAAACGGCAAGCTGCCGGTCGTCTTCGTCTGGGCGGGAAATGGCATGTTGGCCCTCTGGGGCCTGGCCATGCTGCGGCGGGTGATCCGGTATTAGCATTCTCCCCTCTCCTTCCGGGAGAAGGGCAGGGGGTGAGGGCGAGTACCGATGCCAAATGCCCACAAAAAAGCAATCTTTGCGATTCTTCGCCAAACCGCTATTATAGAGGCGGATTCGGGACGTGCGGCGGTCGACGGCGTGAGAATGGAGAGCCGCGGCCGGCGCACCATGGACGGTTCTTGCCGGAAGGGAGTCGCGCGATGCGTTCTGCTGCCCGCCACGTTTTGGTTGTTGTTCTGGCGGTTTCGCTTGTTGTTCCCTGGTCCGCCGCGGCCGACGCCCGCGTAGTGATTGCCCGGCCTCGCGGATTGTTTTCCCGTCTGCCGCGCGGCCGCCGGCGCCGCGCGGCCGAAGCGCGCGCGGTCCAGCAACTGCTCTCCCAGGCCCGCACGAATCTCGACAACGACGACCCCGCCTCCGCAGAAAAGCAGTATTCCGCCGTGCTTTGGCTTGAACCGTGCAATGTCGCGGCCCTGGTTGGTCACGGCACTGCGCTGCGGCAACTTGATCGGCTGAACGATGCACTAATCGCTTGTGAGACGGCGATTCGGCTTGACCGGCGGAACTCCGACGCCTATCGAGCCCGTGCGGCCATTTACGCGGTCAAAGGCGATTTCGCGAGGGCCATTGCCGATTGCGACACGGCGATTCAGTTGGACCCGAGAAACAGTGGCGCGTATTACTGGCGTGGAAATGCCCGCGGGAAAACTCACGAGCCTGAAAAAGCCGTTCAAGACTTGAGTCGCGCGATCGAATTGAGCCCGCGGGACTCATGGGCTTTTTATTCTCGCGGGGGCATCGAATACGACTTGGGTCAGTTTGACAATGCGATAACCGACTTTTCGCGGGCGATCGAGCTCAATCCAAACTCTACTTTAGCAATCTGGGCTCGATTCTGTACATTTTCTAAAACAGGCGCTCTCGATAAGGCCATCGTGGACATCACCGAAGCGATCCGGCTCAAGCCGACGGTAAGCGAATACCGCCTGGCGCGCCGACGTTTATTCTCGGGAAAACGACTACGACCGTGCGATTTCGGAGTCTTCTGAAGCATTGAGACTTGATCCGAAAAGCGCCGGCGCGTTTTGCGATCGCTGCTACTATTATTCAAAAAAAGGTGATGCTGATCGCGCGATGGCCGATCTTACCGAGGCAATCCGCCTCGACCCGAAACGCGCCAAGAGCCTGTCGGCGCGTAGTTGGATGTACGCGAAGCGCGGCGACTTTGACAAAGCGATTGCCGACTCCAACGTAGCGATAAAACTCGAGCCCGACAACCCCGAATGGTACCGGGCGCGAGGATCGGTTTATGAACGAATGAAGGACAAACCTCGGGCTCGCAAGGACTTCGATACTTGTCGCAAGCTAAGTCTCGATAAGCTGCTTCACGAGCTCGATCTTCCGAGTGCCGACAAGCAGCCGAAGTCGGCCATCGAGTCGTTAGATAAACGAATCAAGCAGCAAGTCAAATCGTTGGAATACAATGACGAGGTTGCCGGAAACGTTGTGGCTTTAGTTGGCGACTGGAACCTCGTCGCGCTTTCGCAAGAGATCGAGACAGCTCGCGCAAGCCACAAGCTGGGCGAGCTAACCACGAAACAGCTTGCGGACGTTCGAGCAAAAAGTCGCAAAAGTAGTCGCACAATTGATCCACGCGATGATTTACTACATTGAGCCAAAGGAAGGCGGCCAAGAGTTGCCCGAAGTGGCCCGAGATAAGCTCGGCTGTTGCCAAGGAGATGCACTTCTCTATTACGTGTTGGGAAAGGCCGTCGGACTCTCGGTCCAGGGCCTGGATGTCGATCTTACGGCCGATGGACCTATACCGGAAGGAACTCCGCATGCTTGTTCTCTTGTGAAGCTGTCGGATGGTTTGACGATCCTTGCGGATCCGACCATGTGCCTGGGGAACAAAGCCCTTGTATCTCAGGCTTTCCGCTTCGATTCCATCTTTCGTCCGCAAGGAAGTTACTGGGCACTCAAGGACAGAACGAATCCACTTGGTCTCCATCAAGTAGTTCGGCCAATCGATGTCGACGGCCTGATCGGAGAACTAATCTCAATCCGCGCCTTGAAATGCCAAGCGGCCGGCGACACTGCGACCGCGGAGCGGATCGCCGCCGAGGCGGTTCGGCGAAACCCGCTGCGCAATCGTCGTTTTAGCCCTTGCGAATATCCATAGGGAGAATGCGAAACTTGAAAAGGCCCTTGCGGAATGCAACACGGCGATCGAACTTGATCCTGGGTTGGCGTCTTCTTACGGCCTGCGCGGCGCATGCCACGCAAGCCAAGGTCAATTGGAACGCTCAATCGCCGATTTCGATAAAGCGCTGTCGCTAAATCCAAAGTTAGCGCTCGTGTTCATGGCGCGAAGCCGCATTTGTGCTCAACGCGGCGAACTGGAGCGCGCGCTCTCAGACGCCAGCACCGCAGTGAAACTGTGTCCCGAGGACGCGCAAAACTACGAAACTCGCGCCGACGTGTGGCTTTTCAAGGCGGAACGGGACCAGGCGACGCTCACATCAATCCGCTCGGCGCCAAGCAGCTCTTACGTTTCGGAACCTGCCTGGAATTCGCTGTCGGGACAAGACGCCGGCCGCAATTGGGCTTTCCGCGGCGGCCAGTCGGGTTCGCCTGATCCTGCCGTCGATTATGCTTTATCGCTTCACGCGCAGACAGGGAACTCCGCCCCGAGGGCATTCAATGCAGGTGGCGCCGAGAAGAGACCACTACACGACCTGGACTACGCATTGAAGATTACGGAGGATTACGACCACGCGATCACGGATCTCAATGAATCGCTCCGGCTTGACCCAAAGCGGGTGGAGGCGCTGACACGCCGTGCCTGCGCGTACTGGCATTTGAATAAGTTCGATAAGGCGATCGACGATTTCAGTGATGCGATCCGTCTCGACGGCAAGATCGTCAAGTTACGCGTGTACCGCAGCTCGCTCTACCAACTCCAAGGCGATCTGGACAAGGCCCTTGCCGATCTCAACACGGCCATCCGCCTCGATCCAAAACTGGCCGACGCCTACAAGGCCCGTGCCGACCTATACGCCCGCAAACACGAAATCAACAAAGCGGCCGCCGATTACGCCGAGGCGGAGCGGCTGAAACCGTCGGACGACCGCTACCGCTGAGCCGCTCGCGCGGCTGCGACCTGCGCGGTCTCGCAAAGCTCTGCTGGTTGTTCGATACGTCTTCACGATGCGCGCCGGCCACATTGCCCCGGCGGGGCATTTGATAGTAGCCCAGCGATTCATCGCTGGGTCCAGGATCAGCGAAATCCCGTTGAGAGTCCCATAGGGACGACGGAAATTGAATCAGTCCACTCATTCGTCCCTACGGGACTCCAATTCTCGCAAACCGCTCATTTCCCAGCAGTGAACTGCTGGGCTATTATCAATAGTCCCTATGGGACTGCCGTCGCTCTGCTTGCCGGCTCGATGCTGATGCCAACCGCCCGCCGCCGCCGTGCTGATTATCCCCGCGCCCGTTTTCGCGACCGCAAATGCCCGCGCAGGCGGAATTCCCCAACCCATTATGCCACAATGGTTTGCGTTCGGCAATCCATCCGATGTCACTCCCGAGCGGGATGTCCGGGCGAGCATTCGCCGTCGCCCTAAGTCGCTTCCGGGCAAGGAGTTAGGCACATTTTGTATCAACATTTCATTACATCTGTTGACACAAGCGGGAATCTATGGTATATTGGCGGAAAACCAAAGCCGGCGAGCAGCGAAGGATGAAAAGCAAATGTTCAAGGCTCAATGTTCAAAATCCCCAAAGCCCCAAATCCCAACAAACACACGACCACCATCCATATTCCTGACCGAGCCCTGCTCGCATCCTACTCCGCTCCTACTATCGCCCTACTTCAATCCTACTGGCGTTCTATTCGCATCCTGGCGCGGAACGGCACGAAAGCAAGCTAATGGCATTTTTCTGCCAACCTCCCGGTTCCCAGCCGGAAGGAGGGCAATAATCGGAAAATGTGTGGAAAAGTGTAGAGTTTTGTAGAGCTCGATAGCCGTAGGAGGGGTGGCGATTGCCGCCTCGTTCTACGTCTGCCGCCTCTTGTGGGGAAGCCCGATACTCGATAAACTACAAGGCTTCAAATTCCCGAACGCAGCAGGATTATCATGTACGCAATCGTTGAAGACGGCAGCCGCCAAATCAAGGTGGAAGAGGGGCAGGAGTTGGATATCGACTATCGCGATATACCGGCCGGCGAGTATGTTGTTTTTGACCGCGTTTTGGCGGTCCGCGACGAGGCAGGGCTGAAGCTCGGCCGGCCCGCCTTAGCCGAAACCAGCGTGTCCGCAAAGGTGATTTCGCTCGTGCAGGGCCCCAAGCTGGTCGTGCAGAAATTCCGCCGCCGCAAGAACTACCGCCGCCGCACCGGGCACCGCCAGCTTCATACCCGCATTGTGATCGAAAAGATCACTGTCGGTTGATAAATGTGGGGCAGGTTTCCAACCTGCCAGGCAGATTGGAAATCTGCCCCACAATTTGAAGGAGACGCGCACATGCTCAAGGCTATCGTCCAAGAGGCGCTCAACAACCAAATCAACGCGGAGATCGCATCGAGCTATCTCTATCTGTCGATGGCGGCCTACTTCGAGTCGAAGAACTTCCGCGGCCTCGCCCAATGGATGCAGATCCAGGCCCGCGAGGAGTGGAAGCATGCCATGAAGATCTTCACTCAGGTCAACGACCGCGGCGGCCGCGTGATTCTCAAGCAGATCGATGCCCCGCAGACCGAATGGAAGTCGGCGCTCGACGTTTTCGAGGACGTGCTCGCCCACGAGATCAAGGTCTCCGAGAAGATCAACGTGCTCATGAAGCTGGCGATCAGCGAATGCGACTACGCCTCGCAAGCCTTCTTGCAATGGTTCGTCATCGAGCAGGTCGAAGAGGAGGCGCTGGCCACGCAAACCGTGGAAAAGCTCAGGCTCAGCGGCGACAGCCACGTCGGCTTGTTGATCCTCGACGCCGAGTTGGGCAAGCGCGCCGCGGAGTAGCGAACGGTTGAACGCGACCTAGCAAGAATCGCCTGATCGGCGCCCAACGGCGAATACCCTCACCCCCTGCCCCTCTCCCGGAAGGAGAGGGGAGATTGTTAGAACGTCACCGTCAGTTGTCCTTTGACGTTGATCGGCGCGCCGGGCAAGACCTCGAGCTGGTTGATCGAGCTGACGTAATAAGTCGTGTCGAAGATGTTCTCGACGAACAGATTGAGATTCATCCGGTTGTGCCGGTAGAAGAAGCCGGCGTCGCAGCGCGTGTAGCTGGGCAGGACCAACGGCGAGTAGTAATCGCCCAACCGGTCTCCGACGTAGACCAGGCCCAGCCCGGCGCCAAGCGTGCGGCCCTCGGTTTCGATGAAGTTATACCTGGCCCAAACGTTGCCTGTATTGTAAGGCACTCCCAGCGCCCGTTGGCCATTGATCGGCGAGCCTGGCGCCGGGTCGGAGACTTCGGTGTCGGTATAGGCATAGTTTGCCAGCAAACTCAGTTGATCGGTCACCTTGCCGACTGCCGCGAGTTCCACTCCCGAACTGTGTTGGCTGCCAACTTGAAGCAAGTGGAAGCCATCGGACAAGGGCACCGTGACGTTCTCCTTCACCAGACTATAGCCGGCCACGGTGAGCGCCAGGCAGCGACTCGGGCTTAGTTTGACGCCGCACTCCCAGAGTTGGCCGAACTCCGGCAGGAGCGGCCCGGCGGTGATATACGGGCCGCCGTCGGGCGGATCGAACGACGCCGAGTACATGCCGTAGAACGAGACCTTTTCCGGCACCGGTTCGTAGATCAGGCCGAGTCGCGGCGAGCCCACGTCGAAGCGCTCGACGCTCTGGGTGTATGGGATGATAGGTGTGCCGATGATCGACAGCGCCCGGTTGAAGGTCACGTCCGTGTGGTCGTATCGTATTCCAGCCAGCGCCTTCCAATGCTCGCTGATCTCGAAGAGATCCTGGAAGTAGAACCCGTAATCGCCGCGGTAGTAGTTCGAATCAAAGACCTCGACCGGGAAGGTCGCTGCCGGCACATTCCCGTAGACGGGCGCATTGCCGTCGATGATTAGCGGATCGAAAAACGGATTCGACACGACGGCGTGATAACCGTCGTTCGTGAACCAGCCTTCCTCAGTGCCAAAGAGCAACGTATGAGTCCTGCCCAAGATATCCACCTTGCCGGCCAAATCGGCGGTCAGCGATTGATATTGCTCGTTGAACGGGCCGATGTCCTGGCGGATGCGAAAGTATTGGCCGGGCGAGCCGGTTACTTCGGCGACGGGAATCGTGGCCGACGACTCGGCATTGTAGAACAGCGAATAGCCGCCAATCTTCACCGACCAGTCGTCGTCCAACTTGTGGTCGAGGACGAGCTGCTCGCGATAGTCCTGGTAGTGCTGGAAGTCGGTCGGCTCGCCCAGGAAGCGGCGGATGGGAAGAGTCAACTGGCCGTTGACCGTGGCCACGCCCGTGTCGTAACGCTGCCGGTCGGTGACGAACTCGCCTTTCCAAGTGAGCGTCGTGTCGCGGTCGATGACCCAGGTGATCGCCGGATCGATGGCCCCGCTTTCATCGTAGCCGAAGTCGCGGAAGCTGTCGCTTCGCTGATAGGCGGCGTTGACGCGATACAAGAGCGAGCCGTCCTCGTAAAACGCCGGGCCGGTGCTGTCGATCGTATAGCGCTGGAGGCCGAAGCTGCCGAACTGCACGCTGCCCTCCTGCCGCCAGCAGGGCAGCGGCTGCTTGGTGAGCAGTTCCACGGCGCCCGAAGCCAGGCCGGGACCGTAAAGCGCCGCGGCCGGACCTTCGAGGACTTCGACGCGATCGACGTTGGCGAAGTCTCGCGGCGTGAAGGTCGGATCGAGGAAGCCGTCCTTGCGGTAGTCGCGCGGGACGACCGGAAAGCCGCGCAGGAAGAAGGCGTCGGGGAAGAGATAGTCGCCCGACTTGGCCGCGCTGGGAACGTCGCGGAGCAGGTCCTTCATGCGAAGCACTTGCTGGTCGTCCAGCACGGCCGGCGGCACGATCGTGACGCTGGCCGGCACGTCGATCAGCGGCGCGTCGACGATCGTGCCCACGGTCGCCGATTCGGCCGCATATCCCTGCACGGGCGGGCTTTGGAACATCGGCGGGCACGGACATTGAAACGATGTGCCGTCGAAGACGAACGCAGCGCCCGGCTCGCTGGGGCCGGCGGGGGCCGCGCTTCCGCCGGCACTGGCAACCGGCTGCGGCCGGCCGACGACTTCCGGCCCCGGCTGCGCGGAGGGCGACGGGTCGCTCGATGGACTGTCGGCAACCGTGTCGTCAGCGTAAAGGTTGGCTGCCGACAAGGCGAGGATCGACAGGATGCTGTAGAACAATCGCGGCACGTCGTGTTCTCCGGCGACGGTTTGCGGTTTCGCTCCGCCGGCGTTACAGTCGGTTCGCGACGAACGAACCGCAATGTCGTTATGACCGGTTTTATCGTCGTATTGCGGCGTTGCCCGGCACCGAAAGCCGGCGGCGCCGACGCTACTGGCAGACTTTGCGGCCCGTGTTTTCGTAACAGGCGGAATAGGCCGCAAACTTTAACAGCAATGCACGGTTGAAATCGCCCTTGGCCCTCCGGTATAACATTTGGAAGCGAAAGGAAGCGTCCATGAATCGTAGCCGCCAAATCTTGCCTCTTTCCGCGCTATCGCTGGTCCTTTTCCTGGCGGCGTCGCCGGCCAAGCATGTTCAGCCGCCGCTCGACGCCGACTGGACGGCCAATGCCCGGATCGGCGAAATGCGAGTCGCCGGCGATCCCGATCTCGGCGCGGCTCAAGGCGTCAGCTTCCACCAGAATCGACTTTACTTCTACGGCGACGTTCATCAGGCCAAGCCGCGCGTCGGCATCATCCGCGAGTACACGCTCGACCTCAAGCCGACGGGCCGCGACATCCGCCTCGCTCGAAACGGCAAGCCGGTCCTCGTCCATCCGACTGGGCTGTGTTGGGATCCCGAACTCGGCTGCTTCCTGGGCGATACCGTCAACAAGGTGGCGACGATCTACAAGCTCGACTGGGAACGGGCGCGTAGCGGACGGCAATCTAGACCGCGCGGTCCTCGCCGAGATCCACGATGATGCGGCAGTCAACGGGTGTCGGCCGGAGTACGTGACGCTGGGCGGCCGGCGACTGCTCGCCACGGCCGACTACGGCGACATCAGGCCGGCGGTGCGGCTTTACGATCCGCGCCGGCTCGTCGAGGTAGGACGCTCCTCCGCGCCAGGCGTGTGTTTGGCCACGATCCCCTGCGGCCCGTTCAACCAGAACCTATTTTGGGACGCCGCGCGCGGCGAGTTGACCTGCGTACAAAACATGGTGGCCGGCCTTGGTTGGAAGCTCGACGTATTCAACCTCGAAAAAGCTGTTGCGGCCGGCAAGCTCGAAACTGCGCGCGTGAGGACACTCATCTATCGGCCGCACTCGGAGTTGGAAGGTTGGCTGCGCCAGCCCGACGGCCGCGAGGTGTTCGTCACATCGAGTTCGCCGCACAACATCTACGTTGGCAAGAGCCGACAGGTCGAGTCCTATTCCACGCCGCGAGGAACGTGGGGCTTTACGCCGGAGGAGGACGCCGCGATCGCCAGGGTGTTCTCCAAACGGACGGAAACGAGGCCGGGCTTCCGCGATGCAAATGCTCCCTTGGAGGACCGGGTCAACGATCTCATCGGGCGGCTCACGCTGGAAGAAAAGGCCACGCTCTTGAACCATAATGGCCCGGCGGTTGAGCGCTTTCATATCCGCGCCGATCGCTGGAACCAGTGCCTGCACGGCGTCTGGTGGGACCGGCCGACGACCATGTTCCCCGTGCCGATCGCAATGGCCGCGACGTGGGACGATGAGCTCATCCATAATGTCGCCACCGCGATATCCGACGAGGCCCGCGCGATCTACAACGGCTGGCATCGCGATCCAAACTTCCCAGGCGAGCACAAGGGCTTGATCTACCGCGCGCCGGTGATCAACGTCGGCCGCAATCCCTACTGGGGCCGCAACAACGAATGCTACGGCGAAGACCCTTTCCTCACCGGCCGCATGGGCGTGGCCTTCGTCCGCGGCCTGCAAGGCGACGACCCGCGCTACCTGAAGCTGGCCGCCACGCTCAAGCACTTTGCCGTCAATAACGTGGAGAAGGACCGGCAGCAGCTCACCGCCAAAGTAGACGAACGGATGCTGCACGAATACTGGCTGCCACATTTCCGCGCCTGCGTCGTGGAGGGCAAGGTTTGTTCGCTTATGGCCTCGTACAACGCCATCAACGGCACGCCCAACAACATGAATCACTTGCTGCTGACCGACATCCTGAAAAAGCAATGGGGGTTTCAAGGCTTCGTCGTCTCTGACCTCGGCGGCGTGGGGACGATGGTCCGCGGTCACGAACGCGGCAAGATGGATTTCGTGGACGCCGTGGCTCGATCGTTGGAAGCGGGCTGCGACTTTTCCGACAAGGAGTTCATGGACAACATCCCCGCCGCGGTCCGCTCGGGCAAACTTTCGCAGGCGCGGTTGGACGACGCGCTGCGGCGCGTGCTCCGCGTCCGCTTTCGCCTGGGCGAGTTCGACCCGCCGGAATCGGTTCCGTACAGCCGCATCTCGCCGAGCACGATCTGCAACGCGGAGCATCGAAAGCTTTCGCGGCAGACGGCGCGGGAGTCGATCGTGCTGTTGACGAACCGCGACCACAGCCTGCCGCTCGAACGCAGCAAGGTGAAGACGATTGCAGTGATCGGTCCCCGCGCCGACAAGTTCATTGCCGGCGGCTATAGCGGCAAGGTGATCGCGCCGGTCACGCCGCTGACCGGACTGCGGGCGGTCGCTGGGCCGGGCGTCGAAATCAAACACATCACCGCACCGGCGGACGCCGCCAAAGCCGACGCGGCAATCGTGATTGTCGGCACGACGCTCCGAGACGAGGCCGAAGGCCGCGACCGCACGTCGCTTGGCCTCGCGCGCGACCAGGAGCAGCTTGTCCGCGATACCATCGCCGCCAATCCGCGAACGATAGTCGTCCTTCAAAACGCCGGGCCGCTCACGATACCTTGGATCAAGGAGCACGCGGCCGCGATCGTCGAAGCCTGGTGGGGCGGCGAGGAAGGAGGCACGGCGCTTGCCGAAGCGATCTTCGGTGACATCAATCCGGCCGGTCGATTGCCTTACACCGTCTACGCATCTGAGTCCCAGGTTCCTCCGCAGGACGAATACGACGTGAGCCGCGGCTTCACCTACATGTATCTTCATGGCGATCCGCTCTTTGCCTTCGGGCATGGGCTGAGCTATACGGAGTTCCAATATGACAATCTCCGCGTGATGCCGGCAAGCATCGCCGCGGACGGCCGCTTGACCGTCAACGTCGATATCGCGAACATCGGTCGCCGCTCGGGCGCCGAGGTCGTGCAGCTCTATGTCCGCGCCATCGACAGCCATGTGTCCCGGCCGCGCATGCAACTCCGCGGCTTCCGCCGAGTTCCGCTTGCCGCGAGAGAGAAGAAGACCGTGACGTTTACGCTTTCGGCTGAGCAATTGGCTTACTACGACGTCTCCCAACACGACTTCCGCGTCGAACCGGGCGAGTACGAAGTGCTTGTCGGCGGCTCCTCGCAAGACATTCGCGCGAAAGCCCAGTTTCGCGTTGAGAAGTCGGAGGCCCACCCGAATTGATGGGCTCAAAGGTTTTTCTACGAACTCTGTCTAACAAACCATTCGCTGGCCTGCCTTTCTTGTATCGGAGATTCGAGGTACAACCTGCCAATCGGCCGACCTTGCTCGAACTCCTCTTTTAGGGCAACACAATGAAACTTTTCGCGACCGTATGTTCTGGAATGGCAGTACTCCTGCTTTTGACCGATCGAGCCGGCGCTTCGATCATTTGGAGCGGCTCCACGATCCACTTCGAGAAACTCGACGGGGCCGATGGCACATTGCCGGCGAATCAGGACCAGTTGACCGCCAACGTAATCTTCGCGCGCGGCAGCAATCAAGGGCTTTATAATGCGGCGACTGAATCAGGCTTCACACACTTGTCTAGTCCGGCCGATACAATGTGGGAAAATGGAACGACGGCCAGCATCGACCCAATCGCGTTTACCGACTGGAACACCTGGTTCCAGAGTGTTAACGGCGGCCCCTTCGGCGTCATTGGGAAGGCGGCGGTTGTGCATCTCGTCGCAGAGGACATCTACCTGAATCTCACGTTCACGTCTTGGGGCGCCGGTCACTTCGGCGGTGCCGGCGGGTTTGCCTATGATCGTTCCACGCCCGCGCCCAGCGGTCCGGCAACTTGGCTTACGGCCGCCAGCGGCGATTGGAGCATCGGCACGAATTGGTCCACCAGGACTGCGCCCAACGGCGCTGCTCAAGTTGCCGTGCTGAATCAAACGACGAGCGCAGCGGTAACGGTGACGCTAGACAACTCCGAAATCGTGGGCACGCTCGCGTTCGGCAACTCCGGCGGCAATCTTTCCACGGGTTATGCCGTCAGCGGCACCAACGCCTTGACGCTCGATAACAGCGGCAGTGCATCGCTGGTCAGTGTGAGCGAGGGCACTCACGCGATATCCGCCCCGGTTATTCTGAACGGCAATCTCGGCGTGTCTCCTTCGGCTGGCGCGACGCTCACCTTCGGCGGCAACATTAGCCAGAGCAACAGCGGCTCGTCGTTGACGCTGGCCGCGCCCGGCACGCTAGTCCTCAGCGGCAGCAACAGTTACAGCGGCGGCACTATAGTCAAGTCCGGCAAGCTTGAATTAGTGAATCCCAACGCCATCGCCAGCGGAACCAGCTTGTTTGTTGGCGCAAACGCCTCTTCGATTCCCGCGCCACCCGTGCCAATGTCGGCGACCGCGGTGCCGGAGCCATCCAGCCTCGCTTTGATCGGCGGCGGAGCGCTATGTTTGCTTCTTTGTTGCAGCCGGCAGGCGCGGCGGCCCTGAGGCGGCGATATCTCCCCAGCCTAAACCGTCGGCCTTCCAATGCTGTAATACTTAAACCCCGCCTGCTTCATTCGCTCGGGACGATAGAGGTTTCGGCCGTCGAAGACGATCGGCTGCCGCATTGCATTGCGCATGACGTCGAAATCGGGATTGATGAAGTGCTTCCACTCGGTGACGATCGCCAGGGCGTCCGCGCCTTTGAGGGCCTCGTCGCGATGTTCGCAGTATTCCAGACGCGGGCCGTACCGCGCGCGGACGTTCTCCAGCGCCTCGGGATCGTAGACCTTGAGCTTCGCGCCGCGGGCGAGCAAACCTTCGATCAGCACCAACGACGGGGCCTCGCGGATGTCGTCCGTGCTCGGCTTGAAGGCCAGCCCCCAGACGCCGATGGTCAGGCCGCCCAGCTTGCCGCCGAAATGCTTGTTGATCTTCTCCAAGAGTACCGACTTCTGGCATGAGTTCACGTCATGCACCGCGTCCAGCACGCGGGGATGAACGCCGTGCGCCGCGCCACCGCGGCCAGCGCCCGCACGTCTTTGGGGAAGCAACTGCCGCCATAACCCACGCCGGGAAAGAGGAAAGCGAAGCCGATGCGGCTATCATGGCCGATGCCGCGGCGGACGTCGTTGATATCCGCCTCGGCTCGTTCGCAGATGTTGGCCATCTCGTTGATGAAACTGATCTTCGTCGCCAAGAGGGCGTTGGCCACGTACTTGGTCATCTCGGCGCTCTCGGGCGACATGCACAAGAGCGGCTTGTCGGTCCGCAGGTAAGGCTGGTAGAGGTCGGACATCGCATCGCGGACCGACTGCTCGTTCGTTCCGATGACGACGCGGTCGGGCTTCATGAAGTCGTCGATCGCCGCCCCTTCCTTGAGAAACTCGGGGTTGTTGGCCACAAAGCAGTCGCGGCCGGTCAACTCGCGGAGCCGCGCGGAGACGGCCGCGTTCGTGCCCACGGGCACAGTGCTCTTGAGCACGACGATGGCGTCCGCTGTAAGGTGCGGCGCAACGTCGTCTACAACGGTCCAGAGGGCCGTCATATCGACCGAGCCGTCGTCGGACGGCGGCGTACCGACCGCCAGGAAGATGACGCGAGCATCGGCGGCCGCGGCGGCCAGATCGGTGGTGAAGTGCAAGAGGTCGGCGGCCACGTTGCGTTCGATGAGTTCGGCCAAGCCCGGCTCGTAGATGGGCACTTCGCCCTGCTTGAGCCGTTCGATCTTTTTGGCGTCGCAATCGACGCAGGTGACCTCGTTGCCCGTCTCGGCAAGGCAGGTGCCCGAGACCAGTCCAACGTAGCCCGTTCCGATAATGGCAAGTTTCATGTTGCGTTTCCGTGGGGCAGGTTGCCAACCTGCCATTTGAGCCGTTCCTGCAAGTTCGGCAGGTTGGCAACCTGCCCTACGAATTACTCTTCCGTCGCATCTTCCGGCGGCTTCTCCGCCGCATCCTCCTTCGCCACCCGCTTCACCGCCACGAGCGTATCGCCCTCGTCGAGGCTCATGAACCGCACGCCCTGCGTGTTGCGGCCGATGACGCTGATATCGTCGGCCGGAATCCGCTGGATCTTGCCGCGAGCCGTCATCATCAGCAACTGGTCGCCAGCAGTGATGCGGGCGATGCCGATCACCGGGCCGTTCCGCTCCGTGGTCTTGATGTCGCGAATGCCCTTGCCGCCGCGGCGCTGCGTGCGATAGGATCGCGACGAAGAGTGCTCGGCGTCGCCTTCGCCTTCCTCTTCGGCCGCCTCGTCCGTCTCTTCGGGCAATTCTTGCTCCGGCGTATCCGGTTCTTCGGCTTCATCATCGACAGGCGCGGCGTCGGCCGGTTCTCCTTCGCTCGCCTCAACTTCCAGATTCGGGCCAAACGGTGTCCGCTTGCCGTATCCGTTGGCGCAAGCCGTGAGCAGCGTGGCTTCGGGATCGGCAACGACCATGCCGACGACCAGGTCATCTTTCGTCAAGCGGATGCCCTTCACGCCGCTGGAGGCGCGGCCCATCGAGCGGGCGTCAGACTCCTTGAAGCGGATCGCCATGCCCCGCGCGGTGGAAAGCACAAGCTCGTCGCCCTTTTTGACCACGGCCACGTCGACCAAATGGTCGCCCTCGCGGAGCTTGATGGCGATGATGCCGGCGGTCCGCGGCCGGCTATAGGCCTCCAAGTCGGTCTTCTTCACAAGTCCTTTGGCCGTGGCCATGACCAGATAATGGTCGGGCAAGGTGAAGTCGCGGACAGCGCGGCAATCCATGATCCGCTCGCCTTCTTGGAGGCTTAGCAGGTTGACGACCGCGCGGCCGCGGCTATCGCGGGCCGATTGCGGCAGGTCATAGACCTTTCGCCAGTAGACCTTGCCCTGGCTGGTAAAGAACATCAAGTAGGAGTGCGTGCTGGCGACGAAGAGGTGCTCGATCGGGTCTTCCTCTTCGGTCTTCGCGCCGGTCAGCCCCTTGCCGCCGCGGTGCTGGGCGCGATAGGCGGTCACCGGCGTGCGTTTGATGTAGCCGTTGGTGCTGATCGAGACTACCATCGTCTCCTCGGTGATCAAGTCTTCGAGATCGACCTCGCCGACCTCCTCGCCGCTGATCTCCGTCCGCCGCGGCTCGGGATATTTCTTCTTGAGCTCCTTCAGGTCGTCGCGAATGATGTCGAGGATGTTATTGCGGTCGGAGAGGATGCGGTTGTATTCGCGGATCTTCTCCAGCAGTTCCTTGTGCTCGTTGCCGAGCTTTTCTTGCTCCAGGTTGACCAACTGGCCGAGCGTCATGCGCAAGATCGCGTCGGCCTGGACCGGCGTGAGGTTGTACGTCTCCTGCGCGCCGCGCTCCGACTGAAAGATCTCGAAACCGTCGTCGCCCAAGGCGCGGCGGAGCATGGCGGCGGGCGTCTGGATGAGCATCAGCCGCCGCTTGGCCTCGTCCTGGTTGGCCGAGGTGCGGATCGTGCGGATGACTTCCTCGATGTTGGCCAAGGCCAGCAGCAGGCCCTCGACCGTGTGCTTCCGCTGCCGCGCCTTGGCGAGCATGAAAAGCGTGCGGCGGCGGATGACGATCTCGCGATGGCGGACAAACTCCTCAAGCAGTTCCTTGAACGAGAGCACCCGCGGCTTGCCGTCCACCAGGGCGAGGAAGATCAGCGAGAACGTGTCTTGCAGCGGCGAGAACTGATAGAGCTGGGCGAGCACGACTTCGGGATCGGCGTCGCGCTTGAGTTCATAAACCAGGCGGACCGGCTCCTTCAGATCGCTCTCGTTGCGGGAGGCCGAAATGCCGGCGATCCGCCCTTCGTTGACCAGTTCGGCGATTCGCTCTTCAACGCGGTCGCGGGCGGCCTGGTAGGGCACCTCGTTGACCACGATGCGGAAGCGGCCCTTGCCGTGTTCCTCGATCTTGGCCTTGGCGCGGAGCGTGATCGTGCCGCGGCCCGAGTGATAGCCGCGCCGCAGCCCGGAGCGGCCCACGACGATATTGCCCGTGGGGAAGTCCGGGCCGGGACAAATCTCCATCAGCTCGTCGATGGAAACGTCGGGGTTGTCGATCAAGGTGATGAGGGCGTCGCAAACCTCGACCAGATTGTGTGGCGGGATCGACGTGGCCATGCCGACCGCGATGCCCTGCGAGCCGTTGACCAGCAGGTTGGGGAATTTCGACGGCAGCACCGAGGGCTCCATGCCCTTCTCGTCATAGGTCGGAAGGTAATCGACCGTGTCCATCTTCACGTCGTCCATCATCAGCGCGGAGACGGTCGACATGCGGGCCTCGGTGTACCGCATGGCGGCGGCGGGCAGTCCGGCGATCGAGCCGAAATTGCCCTGCTTGTCGATGAGCGGATAGCGCGTGTTCCAATCCTGGGCGAGGCGGACGAGCGTGGGATAGATGGCCATGTCGCCGTGCGGATGGTAGCGCTTCATCGTCTCGCCGACGATGCCTGCACACTTGGACGTCGAAGCGCCCGGCGTCAGACCCAAGTCGCTCATGGCCATCAGGATGCGGCGCTGCGAAGGCTTCAGGCCGTCGCGAACGTCGGGCAGCGCACGGCTGACGATGACGCTCATGGCATAGGTCAGGTAGCTATTTTTGAGCTCTTCGTCGATCGGCAGCGGGATGAGCTTGCCGAGATGGATGTCACCACCCGCCGCGGGGGTTTCTCCAGCATTATCCTCTGGGGAAATGTCCTCGGGTTCGGGCGGATTAGGCGGTAGATTTCCGTCGGTAGACAACAGGCATCCTTTCGTCGGCAAACCGGGCGCCGAAATTGGCTAGCGCCCGTTCCGCGGCGTAAATCCGTAACTCTTTATGCGGCAAGCACTTACGACTTAACTTTTTCACTCGCTGGGGAAGCTGGATTATACCTGTTTTTGGGTCGTTCCACAACCGGCCCGGAACAATAAATCAAACGCCTATAAAACCGTTTCTAGTAGGGGACTCACGCAAAGGCGCTAAGGCGCAAAGCCGCAAATGAAGGCGGTCAGTGAAACCGAGTTTAGGAACCACTTAGGAACCGCTTAGAAACGACTAAGGAACCACTTAGGAACGGTAGATTTTGGTGCACGGTTTCCGCCGGATACGCACCGCCTCGCGGTTGCGCTGCGGGTTTGGTGCATCGCGTCTGTTGACGTAAGATGTTATCAGATAACTGTTTAAGTGCGTCGAAGAGCCGCGCGTGTTTCTGGCAGTTTGGGCAAGATTGGTGCGCATCTTGTTTTTCACGCACCAGAATGCCTTGCAAACGGAGAATAAACCTGATTATGTCCTTTCGCCTTACCGGCGGCCGCGATTGGACGAAGAGCGCCATGAGTATTTCGACGACCTCCAGGGATCCGAAAGCGCGCAACGGCGCGAGTTCCTCCGCGCGGCGGTCGGCCGTGCGGACCAATTCTCGAAACTCAGGATCCGGCCGGCTTTCGGCCTCAATCAGAGCGGCGGCGAACTGGGGGTCCCGCGCGGCCGCGCGGCCGATCGTGGTATGGGCGCAGTGGACCTTAGCGGCCGCCATGCGGCGCGAGCAGCCAAGGCGGATGAGCGCCAGCGCCTCCGCACGAGCGGCGGCGTCGAAGGTTTTGCGCAAAGCGGGATTGGGGGCGAGTTTAGTCATGGCGGGGCCTGGAGTCGGGAGTGGTCGGATCGGTACCCGCGGCCCACGTTTCACGTTGCTTCAGCTATTGTACCATATAACGATCTTCTGTCAACAACTGTAATAAAAAGATGATACAATTTATGCCTAAAGCCTTGCCGGCCGCGGACTTAGGCTCGCTCCGCTGTGCGCGGGAATTCGCCGTCGATCTCCACGGCGCGGGAAACGCGGCGACGCAACTCCTTGCCGGACAAGGACTTCGGCGATCGCCTCCGTGCCGGGCGAAAAACGATAATTAAGAATCCCGGGGAAAGTATTTTGGCCCCGTTTTCCCGCTTCCCTTCGCTTTTTTTCTTGCAGCGACAGCCGGGGCTGCTATAATCCAAGCCTGCTGCCGCTGTGCACGCGCCCGACATTTCGGGGCCTTCGCGGAGAGCGTCATTACATCCTCAAAGGAGCCTTGTATGCCTGGCACCACTCGCAAACAGAATCTCGCCGCGGCCATCGTTGCGGTCGCGCTGATCGCCGCGTTTCCGGGCACCGCGGCACAAGCCGCCGTCACCTTCGTAAAGACCTGGGGCACGTTCGGCAGCAGCAACGGACAGTTTAACTCTCCAGGAGGCATCGCCGTGGGCCTGTCGGGCCAGGTCTACGTCGGGGACAGCCAGAATAATCGCATTCAAAAGTTCGACAGCAATGGCGGCTTCCTGTTGAACTTTGGCACTACCGGAACGGGAAACGGGCAATTCAATTTCCCGTACGGCGTCGCTGTGAACGCGGCCGGCCAGGTTTACGTCGCCGATGCAAATAACGCCCGCATCCAGCGGTTCGACGCCAACGGCAGTTATCAGGCTTCATTCGGAACGGCTGGATCGGCAAACGGGCAATTCAGTGGCGCCTACGCGTTGGCGATCGGTTCGACGGGCCAAATCTATGTCGCCGATTCAATTAACTGCCGCGTCCAGCGGTTCGACAGCAATAACGCCTTTCAGGTAAGCTTTGGCGTTTTCGGAACGGGAAATGGGCAGTTAGATCTCCCCTATGGCATCGCCGTCAACCAGTCGACGGGACAGCTCTACGTCGCCGATACATTTAACAACCGCATCCAGCGTTTCGACAGCAACGGCAGCTTCCAATTGGTTTTCGGAAACGCCGGATCGGGAACAGGGCAGTTCGGCTCTGCTTACGACGTGGCCGTGAGCGCGACTGGCCTGGTGTATGGCGTTGATTACGGCAGTGGGCGCGTCGAACGGTTCGACGGCAACGGCAACTATCAAACTTCATTCGGAAGCTCCGGCTCTGGAACGGGGCAGTTTTTCAATCCCAAGCAGGTTGTCGTTAGCCCGACGGGCGAGATCTTTGTAACCGATTCGGGCAACAATCGCATTTCCAAGTGGTTTGACCCGGCGGAATGGGTCTCCGGCTCGCCGCACTTCGATGCCGCGGCCATCGGAACCGGCCAGCTTCTCGGCGCCAACGTCACTTTGGACGCCACGCACGGGCTGCTCGTCAACGGCCTGCTGAACATCTTCGCCGGCGGCAGCCTGAATCAATCGGGCACGGCTTCTCTCGGCTCGATGACCAATGGCGGCAACTTCACGCTCCAATCAACTACGCTCACGCTCACGGCCGGCTCGCTGACCAACAATGCCGGTGTGCAGATTTATGGCGGCATCGTGGCCGGAAGCGCCGTGAACAATTTCGGCGCGTCGCTCTACGCCTCGGGCGCCGATTTTACGGGCAGCGTGCTCAACAACGGCACTTTGACCCAGGTGGGCCAACTGGTCGTCTCCGGTTCATTGATCAACAACGGACTTGTCGGCGTCAGTTTCGGCGGGGCGATCAGCACCGACGCCGGCGGCACGTTCATCAATGCGGCCAACGGCACGCTCCGCGGCGACGGCGCGGTGACCATGATGTTGACCAATCAGGGCCTGATTCATGCCAATGGAACGGGCGGGCTGACCCTTTCCAGCTTTGTCGCCAATAGCGCCAGCGGCGAACTTCGCGCCGCCGACGGCGATACGCTGACGGTGCTCGCCGCGGCAGGGCAGAACTCCACCTTCGCCAACCAGGGCCTCATTAGCCTGAAGGGTTCAGACGCAACACTCGGCGGCGATGCGATTGCCAACACGGGCACAATCCAAGGCCAGGGACGCATCGCCAATTCGATCGCCAACAGCGGCATTATCGCTCCCAGCGGCGGCCAGTTGATATTGGCTGGCACATCGATCAGCAATTCCGCCGCGGGAGCGATCCGCATCCCGGCCGGCGCTAGCCTGCTCGTCAGCAACGGCATGGGCGTCAACGCGGGGCAGATCGCGCTCACGGGCGGGGCCTTCGATAACAACGCCCATGTGCTGTCGAACTCCGGCTCGATCCTCGGCAATGGCGTCTTCTCGACGGGCGGACTTACCAACTTCGCAAGCGTGACCTTCTCCGACAGCAATTCGAGCATTTTCGGCGCGGTGACCAACGCCGCCGGCGGGACGCTCACAACCTACGGCACGGCCGCGACCAACGTCAGCTTTTACGGCGCGGTCATAAACTCCGCTTCGTCCGCAACTCGCCCAGCCGGTTATATCAAGATCAACGGCAACACGATCCGCTGGCTGGGCGGGCTGACCAACAACGGCACCTACCTCAGCGATCCGGCCGACAACTACTTTACCGGTCTGACCAACGGCGCTTCCGGCCTCCTGCAAGGCGGCAACGGCGACCGCTTCTTCGTCACCAGCCCCTTCACCAATGCAGGACAGATCAAGCTGGGCGGCTCGAGCCAGATGGTCGTGAACAACGGCACGGGTCTTCTCACGCAGACCGCCGGCCTGCTGGAAATTGGCCCGAGCGCCGCGCTTTCTGCTGGCACGGTGGCCATCAACGGCGGCACGCTCATCGCTGACGGCCCCGGCGCGGTGATGACGGCCAGCCTCGCATATGGCAGCTCCTCGACGAGCACGTTTCAGGGCATCTTGGCCGGCGGCGGCAATGCGCTCACCGTCAATAATCCGACTTCGCATCTGATCCTGAGCGGCTCGGGCAATTCATACAGTGGCGGGACGTTCGTGACCGCCGGCGAGCTGCACGTCACCAATGCGGGCGGCATCCCCAGCGGCACGGCGTTGAGCGTCGGCAGCGGGCTAATGGCGTTCGGATCGCCGCCGATTCCGGCAAGCACTGTCGCCCAAGCAGTTCCTGAGCCGGGAACGGCTGCGCTACTTTTCGCGTTGGCCGCAGGCGCGCTGGCTGTTTGTCGACTTATACGGATTCTCGTTTGATCCTGCGCACATTCTATTGCACAGCGCAGTTTACCCATCATACTGTGGCGACTCAGATTTTGGAGGTCGCCATGTATGTTCGAGACCAACAGCCGTTGGCGGTGCTGGAGGCACTGGAGCGGAAGGAACCGCGGTGCGGCAGACCGAATATCAATATTTGTGGGTATTGGGGGCGGTCTGTCCAGAAACAGGTCGCGGCGAAGGGCTGCTCAGCCCGCGATTGAATACGCAGGTGGTACAGGTGTTCTTGCGAGAGTTCTCTGCTACGCTGCCCGCTGACGAACATGCCGTCATGCTCTGGGATGGCGCCGGCTTCCACACCAGCGGCAAGCTCCAGGTGCCCGACAACATCACGCTGCTAAAGCTTCGGCAATACAGCCCCGAGCTCAACCCGATGGAAAACCTATGGCACTACCTCAAAAGCCACTATTGGTCGAATCGAGCCTACGCGGACTACGAAGAATTGGAAGAAGCCGCCATCGACGCCTGGCGAGGTGCCGTGCTGGACCACGAACTGATGAAGACCGTCTGTAACGCTCCCTACCTCAAACGCGCAGTTTCAAAGTAAAATGCGTATCAGTCCTTGTTTGGCGATTCATTTGTCTCTCTTGATGAACCAGGCGCATCGTCGCGCGTGAAGAACATCAAATGCTGCCAAGGCAGTTTATCGAATTGGCCGCTGAGCTTCAAGCCGTTGGCGGTGAACTCCCTGAGAATCTGCTTCTTGCTCATCTTATGTTCGGGCTTGATCGGCACGTTGGGGTCCTCAGCGCGGAACTCGCCCAAGGCGATTCGTCCGTCCGGCTTCAGCGACTTGCGGATCGCTTTCAACATCGCCCCGGGACGGGAGAACTCGTGGTAGACGTCAACCATCAAAACCAGATCGATCGAGTTTTCCTTCAATCGCGGATTAGTTTCCGTACTCAAGAGCGGCACGATGTTCGTCAACTTCGCCGCCTTGGCGCGACGCTTCAGCATGTCGAGCATCCCCTGCTGGATATCGACGGCGTAAACCTTGCCCTTGTCGCCAGCAAGATCAGCCAGCTTGAGCGTGTAGAATCCGTTGCCACAGCCCATGTCGCAGATCACTTGCCCCGGCTTCACGTGAAGCTCTTCCAGCAGCCGCTTGCAGTCCTCCTCTTCCTGCCGCGAATCTCGGGTGAGCCATTCGGCGCCGGAGTAATGCATCGTCGTGGCGATTTCGCGGCCCATATAACGGCCGGATGTATCGGGCGGATCGCCGTACGAGAATGTTACCGCCGCGATCGGCCCAACGATCGCCGACAAGAGCAGCGAGAGAACCAGGCGAGTTGTGGAGCGCGGATTCGCGGGCATGAATTGAGTCAACATGGCAATTTGGCGCTTCGGGAAACGATCTGAAGAAATCGTCTGCAAGTCAATTGTAATGTAGAACGAAGCTGGATCAAGCTCCCAGCGGGGTCTTGACGTTTCACCGCCCGGCGGACACGATTGTAGCCGAAGCAGACATCTCCTCGAGAAAGGGCTGGGCAAATGGCGGAAAAGGCGTATCTGGCAATCGACTTGGGCGCGTCCGGCGGACGCCATCTCATCGGTCGTTTCGACGGCGAAAAGCTCCGGCTGGAAGAAGTCTACCGCTTCGAGAACGGCCCGGTCGAGATGAATGGGCGGATGTATTGGGACCTGCCGGGGCTCTGGTCCCGCGTTCGCCAGGGTCTATCGGCCGCGCGGGCGGCGGATGGCGGCGAGGCGATCCAAAGCGTGGGAGTCGATACCTGGGGCGTCGATTTCGGCCTCTTGGGCCGCGGCGACGAACTGCTGGGCAACCCTTATCACTATCGGGACGCCCGCACCAATGGCATGTTGGAGCAGGCCTTCGCCACAGTCCCGCGCGACGAAATATTCCGCCAGACCGGCTTGCAGTTTATGCAAATCAATTCGCTCTATCAATTGTTGGCGATGAAGCTCGGCAAGTCGCCGCTCTTGGACGCCGCCGAGTCGCTGCTCTTCATGCCCGACTTGATGCACTGGCTACTGACGGGCGTGAAGTGCAACGAAATGACCGACGCCAGCACGTCGCAGTTCTACAACCCGGTGAAAGGCGGCTGGGCCACGGAGCTGTTTGACAAGTTCGGACTGCCCACGAACATTCTTGGCAAGATCGCGCCGCCGGGTACGCAACTCGGACCACTCCGTTCGTCCATCGCCGCGGAGTGTGGACTGCAAGCCCAGGTCGTCTTACCCGGCACGCACGACACGGCAAGCGCCGTGATGGCAGTACCGGCGGAAAGCAAACCCGGCCAGAGGCCCAACTGGTGTTATATCAGCCTCGGCACCTGGGCCTTGATGGGCATCGAATCGCCGCGGCCAGTGATCAACGATCAGGTTCTCGAATTGAACTTCACGAACGAAGGCGGCGTGGGCGGCACGACCCGCCTCTTGAAGAACATCACCGGCCTCTGGCTCGTGCAGGAATGCCGCCGCGTATGGAGCCAAGGCGGCCAACCGTGGCACTGGGAAGACATCAACCGGCTCGCCGCGGCAGCCCGGCCGCTGGTTTCGTTCATCAATCCGGATGCGCCCGATTTCCTCGCCCCGGAAGATATGCCGCGGGCAATCGCCGACTTCTGCGCTCGGACTGGCCAGACGGTCCCTCGTGACGAAGGTTCGGTGCTCCGCGCCGCGCTCGACAGCCTGGCGATGAAATTCCGGCAAGCGCTCGACTATTGCGAGACACTCGGCGGAGGCCGAATCGAGACGATCCACATCGTTGGCGGCGGCACGCAGAACCGCCTTCTCTGCCAGATGGCCGCTGACGCCTGCGGCCGCCGCATCGTGGCCGGCCCAATCGAAGCCACCGCCATTGGCAATATCATGCTCCAGGCCGTGACCGACGGCGCGGTCGGCAGCATCGCCGAAGCCCGCGAACTAGTCCGCCGCAGTTTTGAGGTGGAGGAATACGTGCCGAGGAATGTGGCGGCATGGGATCTGGCGTATGAGCGATTCGGAAAGGTTGCCGGGCCCACGTGATATAATTGGGTCAAGGAGATTGAACATGCCGCTTCGCGATCACTTTCTTCCGCCTGTCAGCAAGCAAGCATCGTGGGAGGGCTTCCACGGAATGTGGCCGGCGAGCATCGTTCAGCAGTTGCGGAAACAGTTGCCGCACGGGTACGTTGCCGAACCGCGCGTCCATCTCGGCACATTGATGGAAATCGACGTGGGCGCGCTCGAATCGTACGAACTGCAGCACTCTGGCGAAGCCAACGGCAACAGCGGTGCGGCCACGGTTGCCTGGACTGCCTCTGCTCCCGCGGTAGCCGTTGAGACTGATCCGCCCGACGAATACGAGTATGAAGTCCGCATCTTCGACGTGGAACGGGAGCGAACGCTGGTCGCAGCGATAGAACTAGTGAGCCCTGCCAACAAGGATCGACCGGAGTCGCGCCAGGCCTTCGTAGCCAAATGCGCCGCCTTGCTTCGCAAGGGAGTCGCCGTGAGTCTTGTCGACCTGGTCACAATTCGCCGCTTCAATTTATACGCCCAACTGATGGAATTCATAGGCCATCCGGATCGCACCATGTCGAGCGAGGAGCCGTCGATCTATGCAGCATCCTGCCGATGGATAATGCAGGGAACGCGAGCGCGATTGGAAGCCTGGTCGCACACACTAGTGGCCGGCGAGCCGCTGCCGACGCTGCCCCTTTGGTTGAACCGAGCCTTGGTTATCGCTCTCGACTTCGAGCAAAGCTACGAGCAAGCATGTAGCGATTTGTGGATCTCGTAGAGGTGACCGGCCTAAATACCGCTCCGCGCAAAAGACCGCTGAAGTGGCCTCAATTCGGCCAACACTTTACGGAAAAACCAGACGTATAACAACTTATCTGGACAATACTTGTCCAAACAAGTATCATTGACGTATGGCAAGCAAGTCGGCTAGCACCGGCAAACGGTTTGACACCCTCGAACAGGAGGCGTTCCTCGGCATCTGGCGGACCTATGACCGGCTTCGGGCATTGGAGGATGAACTTTTTGCCCGGTACGACTTGACCGCTCAGCAGTATAACGCCTTGCGGCTCCTGCGGAGCTGTCACCCCGAGGCGATTCGCACGCTCGATCTTGCCGCACGGCTCGTCAGCCGTGCCCCGGACATCACGCGGTTGCTCGACAAACTGGAGCAGCGCGGCCTGGTTGTCCGCGACCGTCCGGCCGACAACCGCCGCGTCGTCGATGTCCGCGTTACGACGGCCGGAATCTCGCTGCTCAAAGAGCTGCGAAGTCCGGTGCGCGGCTGCCACGCACGGCAGCTTTCCCACCTTTCCCAAAAAGACCTCACAACACTGGTTGCCCTGCTGCGCGCGGCTCGAGGGCCGCACGAAGACGCAGATAGCACTTGGCATTAGCTTTCTCGATTTCAAGGAGTTTACCTATGGTCGAAGTTTCGACGGATGTGGTCGTAGTCGGGGGCGGGCCGGCCGGCAGTACGGTATCGACAATGCTCGCCCAGCGCGGCCTGAAGGTGAAGCTTTACGAGCGCGTGAAATTCCCGCGATTCCACATCGGCGAGTCGCTCATCCCCGAGACCTATTGGGTCTTCAAGCGGCTGAACATGCTGGAAAAGATGAAGGCCAGCCCGTTCGTGAAGAAGTTCAGCGTGCAGTTCGTGAATGCGGCGGGCAAGGAGTCGGCCCCTTTCTACTTCCACGACAACAAGCCCCACGAATGCTCGCAAACGTGGCAGGTAATCCGCAGTGAGTTCGATACCCTGATGCTCGACAACGCCCGGCAGCATGGCGTCGAGGTCATTCAGCCGGGCCGAGTAGAGGAAATCCTGTTCGAGGGCGATCGCGCGGTCGGCGCGCTGGTGGAGAATGAGAAAGGCGAACAGCAAACCCTTCGCGCCAAGGTAGTCGTCGACGCAAGCGGACAAAACACGATGCTCCAGAACCGGTTCATGCTGCGGCTGTGGGACCCCGTGCTGAACAAAGGGGCGATCTGGACTTACTGGAAGGGGGCATTTCGCGACACGGGCCTCGATGAAGGGGCGACGGTGGTCATCCAAACGACGAACCGAAAGGGCTGGTGGTGGTACATCCCGCAACACGACGGCACGGTCAGCCTCGGCATCGTGGGACCGTTCGATTATATGTTCAAGGATCGCGGAACCCGCGAAGAAGTGTATAACGAGGAGGTCGCCGCCTGCCCCGCGGTGCAGAAGCGGATCGCCGGCGCGGAACGTGCGACCGGCTATTATGCCACGAAGGACTACTCCTACCGCTCGAAGCAGGTGGCCGGCGACGGCTGGGTTCTCGTGGGCGACGCTTTCGGGTTCCTCGACCCGCTTTATTCTTCCGGCGTTCTGCTGGCGCTCAAGTCGGGCGAGCTGGCGGCCGACGCCATCGCCGACGGCTTGGAAAATGGCGATACGTCCGCAGCGCAGCTCGGCCGCTGGGGCGAGATGTTCAACCGCGGCGTCGACCGGATGCGGCGGCTGGTCTGCGAGTATTACGACGGCTTCAGTTTTGGCCGCTTCGTCAAGCAATATCCGCACCTACGCGGCAAAGTCACCGACTTGCTCATCGGCGATCTGTTCGACGACAAAGTGGACGAAGTATGGGAACCGATGGAGTCGCTCTACCCGCCAAACAAGGCGCCCATTCCGGCGTGGGATGCCGGCGCCAGACCGGAGGAAGTGCCGGACAAGGTGAGCGAACTGTTTTTGCCGGCGGAGCAACGGCAATGAGCGGTGCTGACTCGTCGGCGACCAACTAGGGCGAGGCCTGCGGGCGGTCTGAATGTTTTCGGGTGACAATGATGCCTCAACCTCACTTGCCTCTCGGGATGAACCCCGGAACGCCCGTCTCCACGACCGCATTGAACCTGATCCGCGTCTTGACTCCATCGCTGATTTCCTGCACGGCATCTTCCGGCAGCGCCGAGACGTCAAAGTTTTCCTTGATCCGGGCAGGAGTCTTCGATGTCGTTAAGAGGGCCGTCCCGCGCTGGATCGCCCAGGCAAGCAGGACCTGTGCCGGGCTCTTTTTGACCCGTTTGGCTACCGAGGTAACGACCGGATCGTCCATCAGCTTGGGCGTGCTGCTGTGTCCCAGCGCCGCGAACGCCTGCAATACGATGCCGTTCTTTTTGCAGTATTCCAAAAGGTCCCATTGCGGCAGATAGGGATGGGACTCGACGTGAACGACGGCCGGCTTGATCCTCGCCGCATCGAAGATTTCCTTCGTCTGGGCCAGGTTGACGTCCGATATCCCGATGGCCTTGCACCGGCCGTCGTCCACAAGTTTCTCCAGCGCCTTCCATGTATCCTGCAGCGTCACCGTTTTGTCGTAGATCACGTTGCCGCTGGCATCGCGCGGATCTTGCTCCTCGCCCGGCTGGAAAGCGAAGGGCGTATGGATGAGGTAGAGATCGACGTAGTCAAGTTGAAGTCTCTTGAGACCCGCCTCGAAGGCCGGCTTCACGCGCTCGGGGCGATGATTTGTGTTCCAGAGTTTAGTGATGACAAAGACGTCCTCACGCTTGATCTTTCCCTCCTTGAAGACTTCCTGCATCGCTTCACCGACTTCCGTTTCAGTCCGGTAACGTTCGGCAGTATCGAGCACGCGAAACCCTGCCTCGAGCGCCGCCTTGGTCGCCGCCTTGGTCGCGACGGGGTCAGGAATCAGCGTGCCGAAGCCGAGGGCGGGAATGGCGCCCGATCCGTTGTTCAAGGCCATCATCGTATCGCAAAGGCTTTCGGTCTCCAGCAACGTGCTGCTCATAATTTGATCTCCGTGGCGGAGTTGAAGTTTGAATTCAACGCGCGGTATCCGCCTATTATCCGGCGGCGTAGAATGTTGGGCATCAGTACACGCACGCAAAGGCGCAGAAATTATCGCCTCGCCCAACTGGGAGACAACCGTGAAAGTTTTAACTTCAATGGCGAGCCGCGCGCCCATGCTGGTGTCAAACGGCCGGTCTCCTTAGTTTGCATCGACGGGTGTGTTTTAATAGAATTCAAGTCCAGTGCCGTGGACGCACCGAATCTGCGCGTAACAATGTTGTAAACCGATAGCCCTAACCAACCGGGATGCCATCATGAAATGCCAAATCGGAGTACTATTTGTGACGTTTTTGTTGGCGAGTTCCTTCGCTGCCGCTGATGAGCCGGCCAAGGCGCCGCCGCCGCCGTCCAAGGAAGAGTTGCAGAAAAAGTTCCAGGAGACGCTCAGCGGAGTCACGATGACGGGGCATTTCACGAGCGGCAAGGGCGACCTGGCTTCGGCCAAGGAAGAGAAGTATGGGATTGAATCGGTCACGAAGCTGCCCGGCGACGGCGACCTGTGGCTCTTCAACGCCCGCATTCAATATGGCGAACACGACGTCACGCTACCGCTGCCGCTGCGCGTGGTTTGGGCCGGCGACACGCCGGTGATTACCTTGGACAAGTTTGACGTGCCCGGCATCGGGCAGTTCACCGCCCGGGTAATGATTTTCGACGGCAAGTACTCCGGCATGTGGGACGGCGGCAACCACGGCGGGATGTTGTTCGGCAAAATCACCAAGGACGTGAAGGGCGGCAAAGAAACGAAGAAGGGCCAATGAGGCTGAAATCGACTTTCAAGAGGCTCCCGCGATCGTTTTTCGGGCGGTCAGCGGTGGACTTAGCCACCGCGCTGATTGGAAAGATCCTTGTCCGCCACATTGACGGGAACGAGTTGCGGGCGCGTATCCTGGAAACCGAAGCGTATCTCGGCCCCGACGATCTGGCGTCGCACGCCTCCAAGGGGCGGACGCCGCGAACCGAAGTCTTGTTCGGACCAGCCGGATGTGCCTACGTCTACTTGATCTATGGGCTGTACGAAATGCTGAACGTCGTGGCCGGCGAGCCAGGCGAAGCCCAGGCAGTGCTCATCCGCGCCGCTCGGCCGCTTGACGGTTGGCAGGCCGGTCGCTGTTTGCCTGATCTTTCGGGGCCCGGCCGGCTAACTCGGGCGCTTAAGATCACTCGCGCGGAAAACGGCCTGGACCTGACCGGCGGCCGGCTTTATTTCCTGGACGATCCAGCGTATCATGCGCGGGTCCTCACCACGAAGCGGATTGGCATCGACTACGCACGTGAATGGAAGGATGCTCCACTTCGGTTTCTCGACGCGGAAAACGCGGAAGGCCAAGTTCGAACCCAGGTATTGATCTCGTAGATGACGGCGGTTTTTTCGTCACGTTTTCATGTCACTGCCCTTGAGCGTCTGCGGTACCCTTCAAGAACGCGGCCTCCTTGCCCGCCTCTAGGAGCCCCTTGGCATCCAGAAGGCCGAAAAGCTGGATGCTCTTGGCCACGACGCCCGTCCAGCCGGTCTGGTGGCTCGCGCCAAGCCCCGCGCCGTTGTCGCCGTGAAAGTACTCGTAGAAGAGAACGTGGTCGCGCCAGTGTGGATCGGATTGGAACTTCTCCGTACAGCCATAGACGGGACGCCGGCCGTGCTCGTCACGCAGAAAGATGCCGGCCAGCCGATCGGCGATCTCTTTTGCCACATCGAAGAGATTCATCATCTTTCCAGAACCCGTGGGGCATTCGACCTTGAAGTTGTCGCCGTAGTACAGGTAGAACTGCAAGAGGGCCCGTATGATCATGGTGTTCACTGGAACCCAGACCGGGCCGCGCCAGTTGGAATTGCCACCGAACATGCCCGTATTGGACTCGGCCGGCAGGTAGTCCACGCGGTACTCCTGGCCTTGCACGTGGAAGACGTAGGGGTGGTGCTCATGGAACTTCGAGAGCGAGCGAATGCCGTGTGGGCCTAGGAACTCGGCCTCGTCGAGCATCTTCGCAAGAATCCGGCGAAGCCGCTCCGGGTTGACCAGGGCAGCGATCCCTCGCTCGGCAATACCGAAGTGCCCCGGGCCGGTAGGATGAATTGTATTCAGAAGCTCGGGCATGCGGCGCAGACGCTCGCTGATACGAGCCATCGCCCGTGGAATGTGCTCCCGCTGCCACTTTTCCAATACCGTGGTGGCGCACAGGGGCAGGAGTCCCACCATCGAGCGGACCTTGAGCCGCGTGGTGCTGCCGTCGGGGAGCACCAGCAGGTCGTAGTAGAAGCCGTCCTCCTCGTCCCACATGCCGTTGGCCCCGGATTGGTTCATGGCGGCGGCAATATATTGGAAGTGCTCCGCGAATTTTACGACCATGTCCTCGTAGGTGCGGTCGTGGACGGCGAGTTCAATCGCGAGTTCGACCATGTTCTGGCTGAACAACGCCATCCATGCCGTACCGTCCGCCTGCTCTAGTCGGCCCCCGGTGGGCAGCGGTGCGCTGCGGTCGAAAACGCCGATGTTGTCGAGGCCGAGAAAGCCGCCCTCGAAAACGTTCTTGCCGAAGCGGTCCTTGCGGTTCGACCACCAGGTGAAGTTCAGGAGCAACTTATTGAAGGCCGACTTGAGGAAATCTATATCGGTCTCGCCACGCAAGGCCTGCTCGGTGCGATGGAGGAAGAGGGTCGCCCAGGCATGGACCGGCGGGTTCACGTCGCTAAAATTCCACTCATAAGCGGGGATCTGGCCGCTGGGATGCAGGTACACCCCCTGCAACATCAGTTCCATCTGCTGCTTGGCGAAGTCGGCGTCCACGATCGACAGCGGCAGCGTGTGGAAGGCCAGATCCCAGGCCGCATACCAGGGATACTCCCACTTGTCGGGCATCGAGATGATGTCCTTGTTCAGCATGTGGAACCACTCGGAGTTCCGCGAGTTGCGATACCCGCTGTGGAGCGGGTTGGAATTGTGCTCGTCCAGCCAGTTGTCGCCGTCAAAGAAGAAGAACTGCTTGCTCCAGAGCATGCCGGCCAGCGCCTGGCGCATCACGCGGGCCTCGTCTTCACTCGCAGTCGGCGGTGTGACCGATTTGTAGAACTCATCGGCTTCGCGAAGCCTGTCAGCGAAGACTTCATCGAATTGCTTTCCAAAGGGCTTGCCCTTCTGGTCCGGAGAGGTTTTTGAGAGCCGCAAGCGGATCACTTGGGTCTGCCCGGCGCCGACATTAAGCTGGTAGTGCGCCGCGACCTTGGTGCCCTGCTTGCCCGGGTTCACTGCGCCCTGATTGCCCTGCACGACGCAGTTGTTGATGCCGTCCTTGACGTAGGGGCTTTCGTTCTTCTGCCCGGGGAAGAGCCGTTCGTGGTTCGTTTCGTTTTCGGTGAAGAGCAGCGGCACGTCGCCTTCGCAGGACAAGACGAACTCACCCAGCACGGGATGCGTTACCGAAACCGCACTCGCACCTGCCGATGTCGCGAGCTGCCTGAGATTGGGTTTCATTGCAGCCCGGTTCGATTCGGCAATCCACGACGACCAGTCGTTGCGGAACCAAAGCGTGGGCAGAAGGTGCAAGTCGGCCGTGTCCGGTCCCCGGTTGGCCGCGGTGATCCGCACCTGGATGTCCTCGGGACCGGCTTTGGCATACTCCACGAAGACGTCGAAGTATCGGTCTTCATTGAAAACGCCGGTGTCGAGGAGTTCGTACTCCATTTCATTGCGGTTGCGCCCGCGGTTTGTGTCCACTAGGTCGGCATAAGGAAAGGCCGCCTGTGGATACTTATAAAGACAACTCATGTACGAGTGGGTAGGCGTGCTGTCGAGATAGAAATAGTATTCCTTAACGTCCTCGCCGTGGTTGCCCTCGCTGTTGGTCAATCCGAAGAGCCGCTCCTTGAGAATCGGGTCCTTGCCGTTCCACAGAGCGAGCGCGAAGCAGAGGCGCTGAAGATCGTCGGAAATGCCGGCGATGCCGTCCTCGCCCCAGCGGTAGGCCCGCGAGCGGGCATGGTCGTGGCTGAAGAAATTCCAGGCGTCGCCATTTTCGCTATAGTCCTCGCGGACTGTGCCCCACTGGCGCTCGCTGAGGTAGGGGCCCCATTTCTTCCACGCAGCGCCTTCTTCTTGCGTTGCCTTCAGTCGTAATTGTTCTGGGTTCATGTTGTTTATTCCTGCGAAATGAAGGTGCAGCCGATTGTGCCTGCCGAACAACGGTTGCCTAGTTATCTATATCAACTCTAAGTTGAGGTTTCGACCTCTTGGGTTCAAGGCATTCCGCCGGGCGGCAGAGATTCAGCCAGGCTGATCAGGTTTTGCGGCCGCACGAGAATAATTCCGCGGCGCGGGGAATCAATATCCGCGATGAGCATGAAGGCAATGGCGACAATCAACGGCAGAATCGGCAGCAATTTCGATCCCGATTTAGCGCCGTGCGAACCATAGCCGACCAGCAAGTTGCAGCCGATGGCGATCGCGGCCATCAATCCCCATGCCGCGATGGGAATTCGATTCCAGTATCCGGCCTGAGTGTATCCCTGCGAATTCAGCACGTCGTTCATGCCCGATACGACCAGGGCCATCACGGGTGTTGGCTGCGCCGCGGCCGGAGCACGAATTGCGGACCACAATTCGCTCTGCAGTTCGGCGGTACGGGCGTTGATTTGCCGGATCTCTTGCTCGTCGTGAGACATGTAGAACCGGACACGCTCATCGAGGTATTTCTTCAGCAGTGCGCGTACCGCCGCCGCATCGGCGGTAGGGAGAAAGTCGGCCCGGACGTATTCGGTGCCGATCGCGTTGGCCTCAGCTTCCTCGTAAATCTTGCGCTGGTCGTAACGGCTTGTAGCCATGGAAAAGCTGAATCCGATAATCAAGCCGAGCAGCGTCAGCGTAGCGGCCAGGATGAAACCAAAGTCTTCGCGCAGCTCCGCGTCCAGGCCGCCCTGCCTTCTGCGGAACAACCACCCAATCCACGCCGAGAGCCACAGCCCAATGAAGGCAATTACGAGAACAAGCAGCGGATGATCAGTGACAAAGTCCATGACAAGACACTTCTCACGACGGATCGCTTGAGTCTTAAGCCAGTATGATTAGTCACCCACCTAATGTCCAGCGCCGGGTTCTGGTCGCGTTGTCATCTGGCCGCGGCGTCCGAAGTCGGTAACGAGAATGTACATGCTCACGAGAAGCACCCAAAACGGCACCACCAGCGCGATCCACGCGAAGTCGGTGATGACCGAAAGCAGTATCAACGCAAGGGTGAAACCGACAAACGATACCCAGCGGGCGAGGACTGCCGTCCGCAGCCCAATCGTGGAGGTTACAAACATGAAAACAGCCGCCATTTTCATGCCGAAGGTGTTCATGAGCGCGTGGGCCGTCGCACGGCCGACCGCATAAGCTTCGCTGTCGGCGGAAAGACGACCAGGGGTAACGAAGGTCCCCAGCAGTCCAAGGGAAACGGCCGTCGTGGCGAAGAGCATGGCAACGAAGAGCAGTCCGCTGCCCAAGAATAGCGTGGCGAAGAAGCGATCTTCGCGGAGGCCGATGCGATTGCGCAGCACCGCCATGAACCAGAGGAACGCTATTCCCGTAAAGGGAATGAGGTTCAGCGCGATGCGGATCCAGTTCCGGTAAACCGGATCGGCAAGCCAGATGCCGGGATCCTTGGGATCGGCCGGGACAGCAAGCCTGACGAGTATCAGGCTGGTGATGTACAGCGCCGAAAAGACTACGCCGCTAATAGCAACGACCCGCGGCGGCGATGAAGGCGGGCCATGTTCGGCCGGCGCGTTGCTCATCGCATCCTCCGGGCGGTTATTGCCATCGCGGTTCATTAAACACGTTCAACTCTTATCTTAATGATTGCATCCGGCGCCGCCGGTCGCACGAGTCGCCAGCCCTGCCGCAGGAGGCAGAACTGGCCCGCGCCGCCCCAGGCGAAGAGGAATAGAATCAGCCACTGACCGGCGCGAATCCAGCTCCTGTTCCGGTCATGGAGTCGGGCCGATCGGGTCTTTGTGTTGTCAAGGCGGTCGCGGAACGTGCCGATCCGCTCTTGCACAATATCGAGCTTGGCAACCAGGCCGAGAGAGATCTTCGTGATTTCTGCGAGGTTGACATCGACGCCGCGGTTCTGGCGGATCTCGCCCAGCCGTTGCCGCACGTCCGCCACGCGATCCGTCGCGCCGGCAAGCGACTCCTGGGCCGAGCGGATCGTCGCCATCAGGTCGGAAGTATCTTGGAGATCGACGCCCCTTTCGGACGCGATGCCGTCTATCGTTGCGAGCACTTGCTCGATTAAGTCGGTGGCGGAGGCGGAGGCGTCCACCAGGTTGTCGGCACGCTCCATCGCTACGGCAAGGCGACGCTCGATGTCGTCGATCTTGGGCGAAGACGCAACCCGCCCGGCCAGCAGTTGCGCCGCCGAATCCTTCAAAGGTTGCTTCAATGCCTCGACGAGATCCCGCGTTCCGACAACGGCGTCGCCGGCTTGTGCCGCCCGCTGATCAGCTCGGTCGATGAGTTGATCGACGCGGTCGAACAGCCGCGAGTTGACCTGCTGCAATCGTGAGGCGACGATCGAAACGGCGGCGATTCCCGCCAGGCAGACGACTATCCCCACGGCGCCCAGGACGGCGAGGAGGACTCCGAACAAACGCTTTCCGAGCGACATGGGGCATCGTCATTTGCTAGCGGCCTTCTCATCCGATTCAAACACGCTCCGATACACGACTCCCGCGATCGCCGCGCCCACGATCGGGGCGACCCAAAACAGCCACAACTGCGCGAGGGCCCAACCGCCCACGAAAAGAGCAGGCCCCGTTGACCGCGCCGGGTTCACCGACAGATTCGTGACGGGGATGCCGATGAGGTGGATCAGGGTCAGGCCCAGGCCGATTGCCAGCGGCGCGAAGCCCGCCGGGGCGCGTCGATCCGTGGCACCCAGGATGATCATGAGGAACATGAACGTGAGCACGATTTCGGCCGCCAGACAGGCAATTAGGGAGTACTTGCCCGGGGAATGATCTGCGTAGCCGTTGGCCGCGAATCCGTCCGCCAGGGTAAAGCCTTCCTTGCCGGAAGCGATCACGTACAACACGGCCGCGCCTGCCAGCCCGCCTAGCACTTGGGAAATAATGTACGGCGCCAATTCCTCCTTCGGAAAGCGGCCTCCGGCGACCAAGCCAACCGACACGGCTGGATTGAGGTGGCAGCCCGAGATGTGACCAATGGCATAGGCCATCGTCAGCACCGTCAAGCCGAAGGCGAAAGACACTCCGAGGAGGTTGATGCCGATATTAACAGGCGTTCCCTCCAGCTTCCCGCCCATGACTGCCGCAAGGACAGCACTGCCGCATCCGCCAAACACAAGCCAGTACGTACCGATAAACTCGGCGGCACAACGTTTTCCAAGTATCATAAGGATCCTTTCTGAAAAGGGGCGGCGCTGGGGCCGCCCTGGTAATCTGAGTTGAATTACTTCGGCTCCGGAAGCCGCACCATCAGCCACTGCTGCGTCGATCCGTCGGCAAAGTGAATGAGCGCCGGGCTAGAATCCTGAGTGAGGTTGCCGAGTCCCGTCTCCATGATCGGCCGCTTCTGACCCTTGACGGTCCAGGCGACGCGCTGGCTCGTCTTGTCGGCCATGCCTTCGAGCGTCTGCGTCTGACTGGTTGCCGTGTTGTTGAATGTGCCGGCGATGACACCTTGCTTGCTGATGGCGAGCTGCATGAACAAGGTCGGTTCGGCGCCGGAAGCCTCGCCATCCTGCGTGAGCGCGAAAACACCCAGCGGCATCCACTCGCCGCTCTCGGGTGTTGTTGCCGGCGCGGCAGCGGCGATCGCATCGGCCTGCTGGGCATATTCCTCGGCCGTTGCCACCGGCTGGTCGCCATAATAGACCTGATCGTCTTGGTAGTAAATGTTTTCACCGTAGGCGTAGCTTGACGGTTCGCCGGCGCCGTAGCCAACCCAGCCGCCGAGCAATCCCCACGTCGCCCAGCGATAGGGCGCCGAGATGCGCCATGCCGCCCAGCCGGGATTATTGCTCCAGAAGTCCATGCGGGGGTGGTTTTCGGCGACCTGATTGCGGACCTCGTCGCGCCGCTGCTGCCGGTTGCCTTGCAACTCCTGCCGGTTCTCAACGCGGCCGGCACGATTTTCGGACACATTCTGAGCGCGTGCGCCAGCGCCGCCGGCAAGGGCCGCACCGGCAGCGACGCCAGCGCCGGCAGCAACGCCGGCACCGGCAGCAACGCCCGGTCGTGCGGCGGCGCCTGCCGCAGCCGCACGGGATCCGGCCGGGAGCTGCGATGCCGCCGCCCCGCCACCGCCTTGCAAGAAGTCGGCCGCAGCGCCGCCGCCGGCAGGTCGAGCCCCGACAGCGCCCGTGGAAGCCGCCGGCACGTCCAGGAAGTTGTTCACTTGTCCGGCCGAGGGCCGGGCACCGGCGGCAACACCTGCTCCCGCCGCCGGTCGCGCTGCTGCACCAGCCCCAGCCGCCGGTCGCGCTGCCGCACCCGCGCCAGCCGCCGGTCGCGCTGCCGCACCCGCGCCAGCCGCGGGCCGCGCTGCGGCGCCCGCTCCCGCCGCCGGCCGCGCTGCTGCCGCTGGTCGTGCTGCGGCGCCTGCTCCGCCTGAGGGCCGCGCCCCACCGCCACCTGCCGCCGGCGACCGGCCGGCCGCGGGCGCGGGCCGCGCCCCGCCGCCCCCGCCTCCGCCACCCCGTCCGCCGCCACCGCCGCCACCACCACCGCGGGCGAGAATGTCGTCCTGCGCGAGAAGTAGGATCGCCGCGAATGCTAGAAGAGTTGTTGCCTGTTTAATCATGTCGTCACCTATATACGTTTTGGATGTGAGTTCTTGGAAATGGAAAGTAGCTGCCGTGCCGCGAATCGCTACTCGCGCACGATCAGCACCGCGTCGATATTCGGAAGCAATTCGCCTCCAACCGTCCGCTCGACTGTCTGCCAGGTGAACGAGTTCTGATCCACAGGCTTAATGACGTTGACCATCGAGGCCTTGCGGCCGTCGGCCAGGACGCCTTTGTTGCGAATGAACCAGCGGCCCTTCTGGAAGGTCCAGGTGCCTTCGGTAAAACCGCCGTCGGAGTCGAACGTCCACGAGCGGATGGTCTTGGCAGCCGGGTCCCAGCCAATGACTTGCATGCCCGACATGTTCATGTCGCCTTCGACGGCAACGGTGAACGAGCGCGTGATGTAACTGCGGTTCTTCGTCCACTTGCAGTCCGTCTGGACGTCGACCTTGTCGTCCTTATCGACCCAGTGGCCGATCATCCATTCCAGCGGCTTGAGTTGCTCGCTGGCGGTCGGGGCGGCCTTCTTGGCCTTTTCCGTCACGCGATCCAACAGCCACTGCCCATCGCGCCTCACGAAGACGGCGTTATACTCTTCCTCCTCCGGCTCGGCTTTCGGCACCAGCGTCTTGGCGATTCCCTCCTCGACCGCCACATTCGGCGAGACGAACCGGATCGACTGCACGCTGAGTTCGAGCTTGACTTCGGGCTGGTCCTTGAAGACGGCCGTGAATTCTTCCGCAATGGCCGCCCGGCCGGTGACTTCGTCGCCGGTGGTGCGGTTGAGATAGACGGCATCCGGCGACCAGGCTTCGGCGAGTGCCTTGGCGTCGTGCTTGTTGAACGCCTGCGTGTAGGCTTCATCCGCCTTGCGAATGGCGGCTTCGTCGCCCGACGGTTCGCCGGGTTGTTTTGCGAATGTACGGCTTGCGACTGCCGCACCGACAACAAGTAAACAGAGCACGATTCGTTTCATTTCCGCATCTCCTTTGTGTAAAACCGGGCCGGCTTGGAAGCAACCTCGCGATTCTTGAGGCAAGAGTGGACAAATGGACTCGACCGCAGGGATGATGAGCGCTCCTTGTGGACATTCCGTTTTGTCCCAAGCCCTTCGGATCGGAGGCACGGAACTATTGTACGGTTTGTGTTTGTCGATTGGAACCTCCCGAAAGGGGATTTGTAAGAATTGGAGCCGCGCGGCGATAAGCGCGGGCGGGACCGAAGAGCAGGTGGACAAATGACTGCGGAATGCGAGCCATACCGTTACCTAGCTTGCCCCTGCCGCGACGAGTCTTGGCGGCTTCGCGAGCGGACGGACGACGGTCAGCGTCTGCGATGCAATCACGAATTCCTCGTCAGTCGGAATTACCCATATCGACGGCGTCGTTCCCTTGGCAGAGACACACGCATCTCCTTGCGTATTGGCCTCCTCATCGATTTCCATGCCAAGCCATGAGAGTCCCTGGCAGATCCGCTGGCGAATCACGGGCGAGTTTTCGCCGATGCCGGCCGTGAAGACCAGGGCGTCCAATCCGCCCAGCGCCGCCGTCAACGAGCCGATTTCGCGAACGATGCGGTACACGAAGAACTCGATCGCCTCGGCCGCTAAAGGACTGTCGCTGGCCAGGAGAACGCGCACGTCGTTGCTGACGCCCGAGATTCCCAGCAGGCCGGACTTCTTGTAGAGGAGGTCTTCAATCCGCTCGACGTTCCAGCCTTGCCGGAGCAGGAAGAGGATCACGCCGGGATCGAGACTCCCACAGCGCGTCCCCATCGGCACGCCGTCCAAGGCCGAGAAGCCCATCGTCGTATCGACGCTACGGCCGTTCCGCATGGCGCACAAGCTGGCGCCGCTGCCGAGGTGCGCGACGATCACGCGGCCTAGGCAAACTTCCGGGGCGATTCGCCGAAACTGCCCGGCGATGAACTCGTAAGACAGCCCATGAAAGCCCCATCGCCGCGCGCCGCGCTGAAACATCTCATCGGGCAAGCCGAGCCGATCGGCCACCTTCGGCTTCGTGCGATGAAACGCCGTATCGAAGCACGCGACCTGGGCCAGGTCGGGCCGCAATTGCATCACTCCCTTGACCGCGGCCAGATTGTGCGGCTGGTGCAGCGGAACGAGGGGAATGAGCTTTTCCAACTTATTGAGGACGTCGTCGTCAATCAGCGTCGGCTTGCCGAACTCCGATCCGCCGTGGGCCATGCGGTGCCCGACGGCGATCGGCGACAGGTTACCGCCGAAGTCCTCGCGGGCCCACTGCGACAGATACGCAAAACCTTCGGGATGTCCAAAACTCTTCGATGAGCCGTCCAATGAGGCGTCTGCCAGCGAGCGTCCCCGCTGATCTTTCGCCCGGAAATGCGGCGAAGTGCCCAACCCTTCAATCTGCCCCTTGGCCGCCAAACCCAGTTCCCGGTCTTCAACGCTGTAAATCGAGAATTTGAGGCTCGACGAACCGGCATTAAGAACTACGATGGCATCGCTCATGATGCGGCCTCCGCGCGGCGTCGTTCGTTTGACGCGGATTGACCCGATTCGATGTCGAACAGGGCTTCCATCTCGTCCAAGCGGCGTTTGGCTTCTCCCTCAAGCTCGCCGGCTGCCGTTCGGATAGCCTTGATCTCCTCAAACAACTTGCGGCGCAAATCCACGCTCGCCGGCAATAGTCGCGGAAGCGCCTGCAAAGCAGCTTCCTGGTCGATGGTCAGCATGGCCCACTGCTGTCGGACGACGTCCTTGTAACGTGCCAAGGTGATGTCCGGGTATTCGTTTTGCAGGCGGCGAAGGACCCCAAATGATCTGGCATCGATGGAGCGCTGTCCCATAGCGATATAAACCAGTGCCCGCACCGCGGCCTCTAGCGGCCCACCCTTGTCCATCGACGCGCGGAGCTCCTCGATCTTTGCCTTCAGCGCGGCCGTTTGCTGCGGCGAAGTACCCGGCTTCGCCCGCGTCCGCTTGTTGCCGTGCGGAAGTCCAAGGCACGCCTGGAGCCACGGCGAGCCGTAGATCGCGTGGAACATCGCCTCTTGCATTTGGTCGCGAAGGTTGCCGAATGATTCAAGCCCGCTGGTCATCATTTTCGAAAACTGTTCCTGCATCGCGACGTAGGGATTGTCCGTGTCCGGTGACTTGCGCGCAACGCGCGCCTGTTCGGCCAGCGGAGACGCCATGTGCATCAACGGATTCTTGTCGGAAAAAGCCGCATACTTGATCCGCAAGGGCTGCATCGCGAGCACCATTTCGGCCGACTGCGGCGTGGCGCATGCCTTCACCCAGGGCCGAACAAAGGTCGAGTACCAGGCGTTGTTGATTTCCGAAACGCGGGCAACCGCTGCGAATTCCCGCTCGTCTTCGCTACTGTTGCAGCCCAGGGCGCGAATATCCTCGATGGAGCGATCCTCGATCCGCACATGGAAGTCGCCCGCGAGGAGATCCTCGCCGACTTGCCCCTCGCTCTTTTCGGTAATCACGATCTCGTACAGGCCGGGCGGCATGCCATCGATCAAGTCCACATAGTTGATGAACTCGGAATGTTCCTTGGCCGCGATCTTCGTGCCCACGAAGATGGCGAGATGTCCGGCGGTCTCGTGCAGGCAATAGAGAATCGTTTGGCCGCGCATGCGGATCTCATCGACACTGTCGTAGTTGTCGAGGATCCAACCAAGGGCCTGCTGCGGGGGCGTGATGTTGTCTGCGCTGGAGCAGAAGCAGAGGATCGGCGATTTGATGTCGCGCATGTCGAGCCGCTTGCCGTCGGCGGTCACAATCTGTGCCGTGGAGAGCTTGTTGCCGATAAAGAGGTTGTCGACCATGTATTGCAGCTCTTCGCCGCGGAGTTTCACAAAAGCGCCCCACCACCTTTCGAACTCGAGGTAGCGGCGCTCCTCCTTTTCGGGGTTTGCCCAGACTTGGTACGGCTTGTTCCAATACGTATTGGCGGGATTAAGGCTGTTGAAGTTTGAGATCAGCCATGCCCCGTCAAAAATGCCGCCGCCCAGATCGCCGATCATACGGGCGATCCAGCTTCCACCGAGCATCCCGCCCGCGCAACGCATCGGATTCTGGCCGCGGACGCCGGCCCAATAGGACAAGGGGGCACCGGCCGTCAGCACCGGCCCGACCAGGTCGGGTCGCATGCAGGCCGCCATGATGGCGTGCCAACCGGCCTGACAATTCCCGATCACAAAGGGTTTTCCGGCCGTGGGATGGAGTTTAATGACGTTTTCAAGAAACACCGTGTGCGCGTGGGCGATGTCCTCGATCGTCTGGCCCTCCAGGGGGTCGGCGATGAAGCCGATGAAATAGACGGGATGGCCGGCCTCGAAGGCCTGGCCGATCTCGCTGACCGGTTTGAAACCGCCAATGCCCGGCCCCTGCCCAGCGCGAGGATCTATCACCACGACGGGCCGCTTGGCATCATCGATTGTCGCGCCGGGAGGCGGCACGACCCGCACCAGGGCATAGTTCACCGATCTCGGCAGGCTGTCGCCGCGGAGAATGACTTCGTAATCGAAGATCAGCACTTCGTTTAGCTTTCTGGAGGTCATGTCCGCCTGTTGGTTGCCGGACCGCCGCAGGATATCAAGGAAGATAAACGAGCGCTGCCAAAAATCGGCCGCATATTCGGCGGCAGCGTTCCAACCCATAGCCGCCGCCCCGGTGCATGGCATCCCGTTGGGCGAAGTTCCGGATCCGCTCTTGTAGTTGGGAATTGGCTGCTTTACCATTTTCAAAATCTCCTTCAATTGACCGCGGCAACGCCGCTATGCCATGATATTCAGTCCGCCATCCACGTAAAACGTTGTGCCAGTCAGCCGCCGGGCAAACGGCGACGCGAGGTACGCTGTGGCCATGCCAACGTCATCGATGTCCACCAATTCGCGCATGGGCGACCGCCCGGCGGCCTCGTTCAGCAGCACGTCGAAATCCTTCAATCCGGAGGCGGCGCGAGTCATGATCGGACCGGGCGAAACAGCGTGTACCCGGATGCCGCGCGGTCCCAATTCATGGGCGAGGTAGCGCACGGCCGCCTCCAGCGCCGCCTTCACCGGCCCCATCACGGCGTAAGATGGTATGACCCGGTTCGCGCCGTAATAGGTCATGGCGACAAGCGTTCCGCCTTCGGTCATCAAGGGCGCCGCCATATTGGCCATCCGCACGAACGAGTGGCACGATACGTCCATCGCCAGCGAGAATCCGGCCGCCGAGCAGTTCAAAAGGCCGCCTTGCAAGTCTTCCTTGGGGGCGAACGCAATCGCATGCACGGCGATGTCGAGGCGGCCCCAGGTTTGTCGAACAAGCTCGAATACCGCCTCCAGTTGCCCTTCCCGCTGCACGTCCAACGGCGCAAAGATGGGAGCCTCCAACTGCCGGGCTAGCGGTTCGACGTAGGGCTTCGCCTTATCGTTCAAATAGGTAATCGCCAATTCGGCGCCCAGCTTTTTGAAGGCGCAAGCGCAGCCGTACGCGATGGAATGCTCGTTCGCGATTCCCAATACCAGCGCCTTCTTGCCGGATAGCGGCAAAGCGTCATCAGACATCGTTGCATCTCCTTATGAAACTGCTCACAACGGCTTCCCGTTGCTTTGGCCAGTGCGGCGGGCATGCGCCACCAGCAAGGCAACACCGCACGAGGCCATGCGCGTCCGCACGTTGTCGGCGCGGCTGGTGAGGATGATCGGCGCAAGTGCGCCGAGGACAAGTCCAGCAGCGTCGGCATTCGCCAGAAACGTAAGCAGCTTGGCCAGAATATTGCCGGCTTCCAAGTCCGGCGCAACGAGAATATCGGCGTCGCCCGTCACGACTGATGTAATGCCTTTGGTCTTCGCCGCCTCCCTACTAATGGCGTTGTCCATGGCGAGCGGGCCGTCCAACAGCGCACCGGTAATCTGACCCCGGTCGGCCATCTTGCAAAGCGCAGCCGCGTCGATCGTCGAGGGAATCTTCGTCGTCACGGTCTCCACCGCCGAGAGGATGGCCACCTTGGGCATCGACCGGCCGAGGCTGTGTGCCAGATCAATGGCGTTCTGGCAGATGTCGCGCTTGTCTTCCAGCGTCGGCGCAATGTTGATCGCCGCGTCGGTGATGATCAGCGGCTTCGGGTAAGTGGGCACCGACATTACGAAGGCGTGGCTGATCCGTCTTCCCGTGCGCAAGCCGGTGGCCGAAGAGACCACGGCGCCCATCAATTCATCCGTGTGCAGGCTGCCCTTCATCAACGCCTCGGCGCGGGCCGAGCGAACCAACTCGACCGCCTTGGCTGCCGCAGCTTGGCTGTGGGGCACGTCTTCGATCGGATAGGCGGCAATGTTCAGGCCGGCCTCCCTGGCGACCATACGGATTGTTTCCGCCGGCCCGACCAAGATCGGCGCGATCAAACCCGCTTCGGCCGCCTCGACGACGCCGGTCAGGGCCATTCGCTCACACGGATGGGCAACAGCCGTTATCACTGGTTCCAGTGCCCGGCAACGCTCAAGGAGGAACTCATACGCGTCGCGGCGGCTTTCCAGTCTCTCGGCGGCAACTGCGGTAGACATGACCATCCTCCTTTATTTTCGGTTTGCGTTCACGTGGTGGAGAACAGAACGACTTCGAGCAGAAGTTCGCTTGGCTCCTCCAATCTGCCTGCAATCAATATAACCTTTCCGGCGCCACAATCTGCGCTCCGCCTTCATTATTCAAGCGATTTTCGTCACGCCGAGTTTTCACATGAAATGATGTGCTAACACTTCCGGAACATTCTTTTGGTTTTGGTCAGCCGATCATCCAGCCGAGCGGCACGGTTGCTGATGCTCACCACTTGCCTTCACCCAACTGACCCCTACAATTCGAGAAAGTGACCAGTTGCACGATGGCACACGAGTTGACGATTACAGCATCTCGCGTCGTGCAAACAAGGTCTTTCTGCAGGAGGGATTTATCATGTTACGAAACCTCAGCGTCTGTATCTTCGCGTCTGTGGCCGTCGTGCTGATCAGCAGCGACGCCAACGCAGGTTGGAGGAGCCGAAGGGCCGGATATGGGTACTACGGCGGCAGTAGTTGCGGGTGCCCTTGCGGCTCCAGCGGTGTGGTGGCGGGGGCTGCGGCCGCGATTCCTGCGCCCGGGGCAGATACGACCGGGACGGCTACAAACCCGGCCATCGCCCCCGCCCCCGCCCCAGCGCCGGTGCAGGCTGTGCAGCCTGGCGTGCAGCCCGGGGTGGACGTAGGCAGGCCGGGCAACAACCCGGGCGGCCTTGGCGGGCCAGCATCGGGGATCGGCGTACGGCCGGGCGTGGGGGCTGGCGGCCTTGGCCGAGGACGCTAAGCGTTCTCAGGCTTCCTGCTTGCCCTGGGACCCGGGCGGATATTTGATCACGGTACCGAGTCGTCGCCATCTGGCCGACGGCTCGGTCGACTTCAACCTGTGCCGCTCTTCTCCGTCTCTCGACATTGAAGCGAAACCAAGTGACGCAAGCGTTCACAGATTTCAGTTTCGCACTATTATCCGATCGGCCGCTGGCGAAGGCTGCCTTGCGTGGGTAGAATAAGAGGGCCACATTCCGATCTAAAATGTCCCGGGAGTGCCTCTTAGAAGGTATTTACTCATTTCCACGCAACCGATTTGCAGCGACGATCCATCGACATCAATTGCACAAGCTGTGATCGACGAGGTTTGCCGTTCAGTACCCGAAGGCTTCAACGTCCATCTAACTTTAGACAGCTCGCTGGAAGAGGCGGGGCTTGATTCGCTCGCCCGCATGCATGTGGTCAATGGCCTCGAAGAGGCGTTTCATGTTCGTTTTACCGAGGAGTCGCTGTATGACATCGAGACGTGCCGCGATCTAGTCGAGTACATTGGCGCCAGGATAGCCCCGCTCACGACGTGCCGAGCGCCGTTCGCCGCGGCAACGGCGCCGCGGAAGTCCGAAGTCGCGGCGAGGAACATAGAGCCGGAGCATTATGAAGTCGAGCGGTTTCCGGAATGCGTCGCGCTGGCTCAGCGCTTGGAAGGAACGGTAGCGGCCGGGCTGGAGAATCCTTTTTTCCGAGTCAAGCAGCGTGTCCAGCGGGCAACCGTCCAGATCGACGGAAGCGATCTGATCAGCTACACGAGCTTCGATTATTTGGGCATGGCGCGCGATCCGCGCGTAGCCGCGGCGGCCAAGGCGGCGATTGATTGCTTCGGCACTAGCGCCTCGGCCAGTCGCCTCGTGGGCGGTAACAACTCGATCGTCGAACAGTTGGACGAGACCCTGGCATCCTTCCTTGGCATTGAAGCCGCGGTGACGCTGCCCAGCGGCTACGGAGTCAATGCCTCGGTCTTAGGGCATTTGTTCGGCTCGGATGATCTCATTCTGTATGACGAGTTGGCACACAACAGCATCGTACAGGGTTCGATGTTGTCGCCGGCTACACGGCGAGCGTTTCCCCACAACGACTTTGATTTTGTCGATAAGCTGCTCAGCGAGAGTCGAAGCGAATATCGACGGGTAGTCATCGCCGTGGAAGGCGTGTACAGCATGGACGGCGATTATCCCGATCTGCCGCGGTTGCTGGAAGTGAAGCGGCGTCAGCGGGCCTTGCTCTATATCGACGAGGCGCACTCGCTTGGCGTCATGGGACCGAGCGGACGAGGCATCTTCGAGCACTTCGGGGTTGACCCATGTGAGGGCGATATAGGCATGGGAACCATCAGCAAAGCCCTTGCGAGCGGCGGCGGGTTTATCGCCGGCCGCAAGAAGTTCATCCAATACATGAAGTACACCACGCCCGCCAATGTTTTTGCCACCGCGCTTTCGCCGGCCAACGCGGCGGCGGCGCTGGCCTCACTCGAGATCTTGAAGATGGAACCGGAACGGGTCGAGCGTTTGCGGAAGCGGTCGCAGATGTTCCTTCGTTTAGCGCAAGAACGCGGCCTTGATACCGGCCCCAGCGGCGGCACGCCGATTGTTCCCGTCGTAGTGGGCGATTCGATGCGATCGCTGGCAGTGTCCGCGGCGCTGCTGCGTCGAGGGATCGACGCCCAGCCGATCCTCTACCCCGCGGTCCCCGAGAGTAAAGCCCGCGTGCGGTTTTTCATTACCGCGGAACACACGGAAGAGCAGTTGCTGCAAACGATCGAAGCGGTGGCGGACTCACTTGAAGCGGCCAGGCCCGCGGTTCATTAAAGCGCTGGCCTGACTCTCCAGTCTTCAATAATTGAAAAAGTCTGTGCCACGGTCGAGCAATCCGCCAAGATGCGCCGTGGTTGCGGTCATGACAATGCCAAGCATTAACAAGAGTCGCACGAAGTTGCTGCGCAGCCCGCGGCGCGAATCGCGCTCGGCGGCGATGGCCGTGATTACGAGCCAAGCTGCCGCGGCCGTTCCGAGCCAGCGATGCGCAGTCAATAGTTGCGGCGAACCGGCGCCATTCCCGCCAGCCGCGAAAAGCCACCCCAATCCGGCGGTTGGTATCGCAGCAAGAGCCGCCAGCCATAAACAAAGTCGCACCGACTCCGACGGGATCGCCTTCCGTTGGCAGGACGACAGAATCTCAGCAAATCCGGCAGCGATGACAAGGGCAATCGGGAAATGGAGCAGCAACAGGTGGAACTTGCCGAGCCAGAGGAGAAAGCGGTTTACAACCGACAACTCCGCCGGCACGGTACCGGCAGACTCCGATAGCACGGCGGTCGGCGCTTCCGCTGACTCTCTTTCGGCAGGTGTTGTCGGAGCAACCGGCGATGCTTCCGGAGCCCCAGCGGCAATCCATGCCCGGATGATCTCTTTTTGCTCTTTCGTGAGCGCACCATGCGGCGAGTCGGCCGGCGGCATTTCGTTCCGCTCAACGAGGCCCCACAACTCCGATTCTTGCGGATTTGGCGGAATCACCTTCTCCGTGTCGGCGGCCAATTGCTTGAGATTGAGGATATATCCGAAATGTCCCTTGGGCTTCCGCAAGTCGGGACCATGGCAAGCGGCGCATTTCGCCGAGAAGACGCTGAGGACTTCGCGGCCTAGGTCGCGCGCGGCGGGAGGCGATTGCGCCTGCGCCGCCCTCGGCCAAGTTCCGGCGCACGCGACAAAGGCTGCGGCTGCTAATGACCAATACTTGTTCATGGCAGAAATGTCCCTTCAAGAATACTTGCGGATCACGCGATCGCCGAATCGACGATTGCGAGCGAGCCTCGATTCTCGAAATAGGAGACGGACGTCAACCCCAAGGCGGCCTTGAGCTCGTCGGCCGACAGGCCATGCATTGGCCCCGGAGTTCCTTTGCCGGGCTCGGACTGCGGAAACGCCGTCGAGCGCGCGGTATGGAACGTCACGTTTCCCTCGACCTTCTGCAGCGTCTGGTGAATGTGGCCGTTGAGGACCGTAAGCGAGGCGAATCGCTTCAGGAGAGCGAGCGCCTGCTCGGCATCGCGGGTGCCCCAATTCCATTTCGCATAAACCATCCACAGCGGAACGTGGGCGAAGACGACGATCGGCGTGCTGTTGCGAAGGCCGGCGACGTCCTTCTCGAGCCATTCGCGCTGTTCCCTGCCGATCACGCCCAGCCCGCCGTCGCCGCTGCCGGACTTCGGCGTCGCCACGTTCACCAGGCCGACGAAATGGACGCCTTGGTAATCGAAGCTGTACCAGCCCGACCCCCGGGTGCCTCGACCATAGCGCCGCAGATATTCCTTGTTGCCCTCGCTGTCCAGATCGTGTTCGCCGGGCACGTAGAGCACCTTGCCGCACTTGACCTCTTTAAGGAGTTCTGCCACGGTGTCGAACTCCTCCGGCTTGGCCGTATGAGTCAAGTCGCCGGTGTGCAGAAGGAATGCCGGCGGTTCGGGCAAGGCATTGATCCGAGCGATCGTCTGCTTGAGCGTGCCGGCCACATCATGGTTCGGATCGCGGGAAAAACCCAGGTGGCTATCGCTAATCTGGGCAAACGTGAACGTCGGCTTCGCGTTGGAGTGCTGTCCAAAAATGCGCGACGTTACTATGCCGCCCGCTACGCTCCAGACGAGTCCCGTGCCCACCCACGCCATGCACTTGAGCATGCCGCGGCGGTCGACGCCGTCGTCAGCCAAAAGATCCGCAGGTAGAACGGAAGTGTTTCTGTCTCGCATGATTATTTCCTTTCAATGGGAAGTGGTTAGTGGACTGTCAGTTGAATTTTGTTGATGAGGGCAGTGCTGTCATGGCCGCTGGAGTTCGGCTCCGCGAAGCGGATCGTCTGCTTCGCGGCCGCCGCCGCCCGCTTGAAGTTGGTCGAGGACATCACGTTGTCAACCGCGGCAAGGGTCTGCTGAGAAACATGGCCAGCCTGTGCCGAACCCGCGGTGCGGACTGCGTGGGGCGACAAAGCGGAGGCGGATGCTACTACCGCGGAAATCGCCGCCGCTTGCGGCTTGCCGGCGCTCGTCGCGGCGACCGCCGGCATCGCGGAGCTCGCCGCGGGCGAGGCATGCGATGCCGAGGAAGCAAAGAACTGGTCCGCGCCGGCCCCAACTGTCAGGCTCGAACCGCTCGGCAACGCGTCGGCCGCGCCAATCACCAAAGCGCCGGCCAAGACGATAATGCCGCCGGTAAAGTGATTTGCGCCGCCTAAGACGACTTGTCCGGAGCCGGTCTTGATAAAGCCGCCGGACCCGGAAATCGCACCGGCGAACATCGAACTCCGCGAACTGTCCGAATCAACGGTCAGGCTGAACCCGCCATTGTCGATACCTCCGGATGCGGTCAAGCTGCCTTGCGGGTTCGTGACGGCGATCGTTGCGTCGCCCCCCAAGGTAATCGGCAATTGAATCGTTCCGCTGGCCGCGGAGAGGGTGACGACGGGGCCCGATGCCGATGCAAGGACAACGCCGTTGCCGCCGAGTACGAAACCGGGCGAAGCCAAGATGAGCGAGTGCAGCACGGTTCCCGTGGGCAGATTGTTGCTGGTCGCGGTTTGCGCGGCCCCTTGGAATACAAGGTCATCACCGGGCGTGGGTGCGGACGACGTGGACCAGTTCGCGACAGTCGACCATTGATTGTTCGCGCCGCTGCCGGACCAGACTTTCGTTTTTGGGATGGCGAGGCTGCCGATGCGATTGCCAAGGAACTCGGTAAACCAGATGTTGCCGTCCGGTCCGGCGGCAATTCCTTCGGGGCTCGATCCAGGAGTGATGCCGGTGGCAAACTCGGTGGCGCCGCCGGCGGTGGTTATGCGGCCAATCCGATCGCCTCCGCTCTCGGTGAAATATAGGTTGCCGTCCGGCCCCGCCGTGATGTCGTCGGGGACCGCCCCGGCGGTAATGCCGGCAGTAAACTCGGTGACGACGCCGGCGGGGCTGATGCGACCGATGCGGCCGGTGGCGGGTTCGGTGAACCAGAGATTGCCGTCCGGACCGGCCGTGATCCCTGAGGGGTTGCTGCCGGCAGAGATGCCGGCAAAGAACTCGGTGATAACGCCCGCCCGGGTGATGCGGCCGATCTTGTCGCCGCCGTCGGTGAACCAGAGATTGCCATCTGGCCCGGCGGTTATCAAATGTGGTTGCGTGGGGGCCGCAAGGCCCTGGGTGAACAGGGTGACGACGCCGGCTGTTGTAATGCGGCCGATCGCGCCGCTCTCGACGGTGAACCAGAGATTGCCATCAGGCCCGGCCGCGATGCCATCGACCTGGCCACCGGCCGCGCTGCCCGTGGAAAACTCGGTGATGACGCCCGTGAGCGTGATGCGTCCAATTCGGTCAGTGACGCCCTCGGTGAACCAGAGGTTGCCGTCCGGCCCGGTCGTGATCTCGTTCGGTTCGCTGCCGGGCGAGAGGCCCTGTGTGAACTCGGTGATCTGGCCCGCCGGCGTTATCCGGCCGATGGCGTTGATCTCGGCAAACCAGAGGTTGCCGTCGGGCCCGCGGGTGATTCCGATCGGCTGGCTGTTGTGTGTCGGGATCGGAAACTCGATGGCATGCGGCAGTACCAGCCGGCCGATCTGATTACCGGAGAACTCGGTGAACCAGATATTGCCGTCCGCCCCGACAGCAATACCGCGGGAGTTGTTTCCGGGCGACGCACCCACGGAAATCTCGGTGACCATGCCCGCGGTGGTGATGTTGCCAATCCGGCCGGCGCCTGCCTCACTGAACCAAAGCTTACCGTCCGGCCCGACCGTAATCCCGTCGGGGACAGCACTAGGAGTGATACCGGCGGAGAACTCCGTGACCACGCCCGCGGCGGTAATCCGGCCGATCCGGTCACTGTCGGATTCGGTGAACCAGATGTTGCCATCTGGCCCGGCAGTGATCCCGACGGGTTGGCTGCTGTGGGTGATGCCGGTGGAGAACTCAGTAACGACCCCAGCAGTGGTGATGCGACCGATCCGGTCGCCGCTTCGCTCGGTGAACCAGAGTTTGCCGTCCGGCCCGGCCGTGATTTCAATGGGCTGGCTGCCTTGCGTAATGCCGCTGACAAACTCCGTGATGACGCCTGTCGGCGTGATCCGGCCGATGCGGTCGACGCCGCCCAGTGAATTACCGGAAACTTCAGTGAACCAGACGTTGCCGTCCGGCCCGGCCGTGATCCCATTCAGGCTGCTGCCGGGCGACAGGCCCTGGGTGAACTCCGTGATTTGGCCGCTCGGCGTGATGCGGCCGATGGCGTCGCCCTCGGTGAACCACAGGTTGCCGTCGGGCCCGGCCGCGATCTCGTTCGGTTCTCTGCCGGACGAGATGCCCTGGGCGAACTCGGTGATTTGGCCCCCCGGCTTGATACGGCCGATGGCGTGGACCTCGGCGAACCAGAGGTTGCCATCGCTCCCCCGGGCGATCCCAATCGGCTGGCTGTTGGGCGTCGGGGTCGGGAAATGCGTGACCGACATCAAGCAGCGGATCTCCAACGGTTCCAGGGATAACCGTCTTGGCGCCCGACGGTGTGCAAACTTCGTGACACGCCCCCGCCCACGGCGCATGCGGCCGCCACCTAACAGCTTCATAACTGAACTGAGAACGGACATTTGATACTCCTGATAAAAGAAGACAGCACTTCGGCCTGGCATAAAACGAAACCGAGGGATCGAGCGTTCGGCCGACTCCTGCAAACGGAAGCAGGGTTCACGTCATGCGCCCTCGTCGTTTCATACCGGAATGCGGACGAAAGTATTCCATCCAAGAATCGAGAAAGTTTTCGGGAATAATTTCGCTGTATCGCCGGTATGATATAATGCCGAGGATTTCCTGAAGTTGAACGCCTTAGCATGAACGGTGCCCCAAGTTGGAACCCCATGAGCGGCGGCTGTTCGAACAAGTCGCCCTGCCTTTCCTTGATGCTGCCTACAACCTGGCCCGGTGGTTAACACGGGACGAGCACGGCGCCGAGGATGTGGTGCAGGATGCGTACTTGCGCGCTGCACGATACTTCAGCAGCTTTCGCGGCGGCGACGGCCGAGCGTGGCTCTTGGGTATTGTCCGCCGGGCATCGCTGGACTGGTTGACGAAATGGCGAGCGCAAGAGAAAGTGGCTTACGACGAAGACTTGCACGATCAGGGTGACGAGGCTTCGGACCCGGCCGTCCTCGCCATGCGGCAGTTCGACCAGGTACGTGTCCGGCAAGCCGTGGAGGAGCTGCCCCCGCAATTGCGCGAAGTGATCGTGCTTCGTGAACTGGAAGGATTGAGCTACCAGCAGATCGCCGTCGTCGCGGATGTCCCGGTCGGCACGGTTATGTCCCGGCTTTCGCGAGGTCGCCAGCAACTTCAACGTCGACTGGCGGCTTGCCGGGAGGAGGGCGAAAAGCTATGAACTGTCACGAAGCACAACCCCTGCTGCATCCCTTTGTCGACAATGAACTCGACGTGCTGCGTCACGTCGAAATCGAAGAGCACTTTAAGAGTTGCCCAGCATGTACAGAGCAGGAACAGAGCTTGAGTTCGCTACGGGCCGCTTTGTCGGCGCCGGCGCTTTACTACCGGGCACCGGCGGCGTTACGCGCGCGGCTCGAGCTTGGCGCTCAACCGCTGACTCTAGAGCGACGAAATCGGATCTCGCCGCTTGTCGCGAGGGTGGCGGCCCTATCGAGCCTCGCCACGGCGGCGGCAATCCTTCTCTTCCTGGCGCTCGGCGACAGGCAATCGGCGGTTGACCGGCTCGCCGACACAGTCGTGGCTTCTCATATCCGCTCGCTGCAGGCCGACCACCTGAAGGACGTCGTTTCGTCGGACCAGCACACCGTGAAGCCGTGGTTCCGGGGAAAGCTCGACTTCTCTCCCCAAGTGCCTGATTTTTCCGCGCAGGGATACGTCCTTACTGGCGGCCGTTTGGACTATTTGGCTGACCGAACGGTCGCCGCGATTGTTTATCAATGCCGGGCCCACGTCATCAACCTATTCCTATGGCCGGCCATCGGCCAAGATACGGCCGTTAAGCCTTACTCACGTCACGGATACCACATTCGCCATTGGCAACACGGCGGCATGGATTACTGGGCGATTTCGGACGTTAACGATCGTGATCTCGACCAATTCGTGCGACTGTTTCAAGAACAAGCGCGGGAAGTGCGACAGTGAGAGCGCCGTTTCTATGTCGCATGTGTTCTTTACCGGCTTCCCTGGTTTTCTAGGCTCCGAGCTACTGCCCAGAGTCTTGGGACGGTCGCCGCAGCAGCGTGCCGTTTGCCTCGTCCAATCGAAGTTCATCGCTCGGGCACGCTCCCGTTTGGAGGATATCGAGAAAGCATTCCCGCCTCTTCGTGGCCGGATTGACCTGGCGGTGGGTAACATCGCCGAGCCTGAACTTGGCCTGGAGGACGCTTCCCGAATCAAGAACGAGACTAGCGAGATTTACCACTTAGCCGCCGTCTACGATCTCGCCGCGCCCCGCGAGTTGGCAATGCAAGTCAACGTGAACGGCACGCGGAATGTACTGGATTTTGCCGAGGGGGTTTCCGGATTGCGGCGGCTACACTACGTGAGCACCTGCTATGTCAGCGGCCGATACAAGGGCCAGTTCTCCGAGGACGACCTCGAAAAGGGACAGGCGTTCAACAATTTTTACGAAGAGACGAAATACCTGGCCGAGGTCGACGTACGGGCACGCATGCGCGGCGGCCTGCCGGCCGCGATTTATCGGCCGGCCATCGTTGTCGGCGATAGCCGGACGGGCGCCACGCAGAAATACGACGGCCCCTACTTTATGATCCGCTGGTTGCTCCGTCAGCCCTATGTCGCCGTGCTGCCGATCGTCGGAAATCCCTCGCTTGCGCGGCTCAATTTGGTGCCGCAGGATTATGTTGTAGACGCCATTTCGTGTTTGAGCGGCTCGGACCGATCCGCCGGCAGGGTTTATCAATTGGTCGACCCCGAGCCGGTGACGGTAAGCGAACTCGTCAAGCTCGTGGGACGCGCCGCGCGGCGGATCGTTGTGCGCATACCGTTGTCCCTGGCTCTGGCAAAGTTCGGAATTGATCGAGTACCGGGTGTTTATAGGCTGATGCAGATTCCATCTGCCATAATCGATTATACTGTGCAGGGGGCCAATTACTCTTGTGCGAACACCCTGGCAGACCTCGAAGGGAGCGGCCTGAAAGTCCCGCCCCTTCCGACTTACATTGATCGGCTTGTCGATTTCGTGCGCCGCCATCCGAGCATCGGGTCAAGCCCGATGGCGTGACTAAGGACCCTATCCACAATCTAGCCCGGTGACACGGACATGTCGCCTTCAAACAGCACTGAGCAACTCGCATCCGTCGAACGGGTCGATCGATTCCTAGAGGAACTCGATCAGGCCAAACGGCGCTATGCAGAGACGTCGATTCGCCAGCGAATCACACTCGTGGAAGCTTGCGCGGACGGCGTGGCGGAAGTTGCTCTGCAGTGGGTGGACGCGGCATGTCGGGCCAAGGGGATACCTCCAAGAAGCCCGTACCGGGCGGAAGAAGTCCTTGTTGGCCCCGTGGCAACCATGCGCTATTTACGGCTTCTAGCTCACTCCCTACGCGCGATCGAATCCTCCGGCCTGCCAAAGCTGCCCGGCAAGGTGTTTCAAGGACCGGAAGGGCGGCTACGCGTTCCGCTTCTGCCGACTGGCATCCTGTTTGACCGTCTTGTGTTCTTGCCTTTCAAAGTCACAGCCTGGATGCGAGAGGGCATTCGTGAGGAAAATCTCACCGATCACCTCGCTACGCACTACCGCACAGCCGGCTCTCGGCCCGCGAAATTGGTTGTCGTACTCGGTGCGGGCAATGTTTCCGCTATTCCGCTGACCGACACGTTCACGAAGCTGTTCCATGAAGGCGCGGTGGTGCTCCTAAAGATGAGCCCGGTAAACGAGTACCTAGGCCCCATTTTTGAGCGAGCGCTACGATCGTTGATCGACCAGGGATGTCTGCGCATCATCTATGGAGGAGAGGATGTCGGCGCAGCGGCCGTTCATCACCACCTGACGGATGAGGTGCATATCACAGGATCGATTCATTCGCACGACCGCATCGTATGGGGTCCGCAGGGAGAAGAAGGTGAAGAAAGAGAAACAAGGAAACTTGCGAAAACGCCGGCTCTGGAGAAGCCCATCACCAGCGAATTGGGCAATGTCAGCCCGTGGATATTTCTTCCTGGCAAGTATTCGCGGCGTCAACTGGCGTTTCAGGCCGAGAACATCGCGGCCTCAGTCGTCAATAACGTGTCCTTTAATTGTGCCGCCACCAAGGCCCTCATCACCTGGAAACGCTGGCCACTTCGCACACAACTGCTCGATCTCATCGACGGGGTCTTCGCCCGCACGCCTACGCGAGTTTCTTACTACCCCGGCGCGGTGGTGCGCTACCGGCGCCTTACCGATCCGAAAGCATCTAACGCTCCGATAGATAAGGAACTGACTGAGCATCTGCCGTGGACCCTGTTGCGAGACGTTGATCCGGATGAAAGTCCCCAATTCTTTAACGAGGAATCGTTCGTGTGCGTTTTGGCGGAGGTGGCACTTGATGCCCCGACGCCGGAGGCTTTCTTACGCAAAGCGGTTGATTTCGCGAACAATCGGCTGGCCGGAACCTTGTCTGCCGCCGTGACGCACCCTGCCGGGTTTCGCCGATCGGCATCGAACAAACGGCTGCTACAGGCTGCCGTGAACGAACTGAGGTACGGAACCGTGGCCATCAACCATTGGCCGGGCCTGATGTACGCGATGATGAGCCCTCCCTGGGGCGGATTCCCGGGCAGTACGCTTGTCAATGCCCAGAGCGGAATCGGTTGGGTCCACAATACGTTCATGTTGGAAGGCGTGGAGAAATCGGTTCTCGAAGGACCGCTGACGATCTTCCCGAAACCACCGTGGTTTCCTAGCCATGCGCAAGCCGAACGTGTGGCCTGGTCGTGTTTCCGATTGTATGGCCAGCCTTCGTGGAAGAACCTGGTCCAGCTCCTATTTTCTTCGTTCAAAGGTTAGATGAACCGTCGCGCCGTGCTCCTGCGGCAACGCGTAGCGCCAGAAGTCGCAAAAACCATTTCACGAGGGTTCAGCGAGATTGGAGACGAGCTGGATGAGTTTTCCATTGCCCCTTCCCTTAACGGCCTTTGAAGAATATATGCTTCGGGACGACCGCCCGAAGTATCCCATGAGCATCATTGCGCGTCTCAGGTTCAGCGGACAACTTGACCGCCAGGCGGCGGCGGAAGCTCTGCAGACAGTCGTCGCGCGCCACCCCTTGCTTCGCGCCAAGGTTCAAAAGACTCCGGCGGGCCGACTGGAATGGATTGCGTCGTCGGATCGGCCTATGGCAATTTCATGGATCGACGGCCCGGCAAACGATCGCTTGCCCTCAATGCGACCGATCGACCTTTCTTCTGAACCGGGATTGAAGTCTTGGGCCATGGCGGATTCGCAAGGGAGCTCGCTCGTGTTGCAGGTACACCATGCTGCGTGCGATGGCAAAGCAGTGTTTCAGTTCCTCGATGACTTTTTGCGATGCTATGCCCATGTCATCTCCGGCAAGCAGTCCCCAATTCAACTTTTACCTAGCGATCCGCAGGCCTTGCTTGGGCGCGGACATTTCGGCCTGACCATATGGAAGTACCTGCGGATGCTTCCCGTTCAACTTATGGGTCTTTCCCGCGTACGAAACTTCTTCATGCACCGGCCGGTTCCCCTATCGGAACGAATCGCGACAATTGGCGGCGAGTTGCCGACAAGCTTCCCGGATGTCAAAGTGGGCAGTCTGGAAGTGGAAGAAGTACAGAAACTTTCGACAGCCGTCGCGAATGCCAACGTGACCGCAAACGACTGGTTGCTGCGAGACTTCTTTGTGGCGGTCGATGATTTCCGTGCCCGGTACCAGGTCGCGAGGCGTGGAGAGTGGATCCGCGTCGCCGTGCCGATGAATCTCCGCCATGAGCCCGATAAGCGGATGCCCGCCGCCAATTTGGTAAGCATGGTTTTTCTTGACCGTACTCCGAGACAAATCGCCGATCCCGGCGGCCTGCTTCAAAATATCCATGCGGAAATGGATTCGATCCGCCGGCGTCAGTTGGGTCTGATCTTCGTCGTGTCGCTTTGGGGCCTTCGCTTGCTGCCGGGCGGAATGGCGAAGTGGGTCGATCGGGAGTGCTGTGATGCAACGTGCGTACTGTCCAATTTGGGCAGCGCCATGGCTGATTCGCCCCTGCCTCGGTGCAACGAAAAAATCGTGGCGGGCAACGTGGTGCTGGAGAGCATCGAACTTTTCGCGCCGGTCCGCGACGGCACGGCAGTCGCCGTGGCCCTGGTTTATTACGCGGGCGGACTCCAGCTCTGCATGCACTACGACAGCCGCCGCGTCACGGAAGCCCAGGCCAGCGACTTGATGGCGACCTATTTGCGAAAGATTCGCGCGTCGATCCACATGGCAAGTCGATCAATCGAGACCAATCCACTTGGACATGCCGAACCGATCGGGAATGTGGTGGAACGTCCGGCCGAAGCCGCGGAGATTATTGGCGACGCGCTCTAGCGTTGTTGCCTCGACTCTTGCACCCGTACGGGCAGCGAAGCCCGACTTTTTTTGGCTTTCCGACTGCAACAGGCCGTTAACGTCAATTAGTTCAAGGGCAGCAGGGTTCACCGGGTGTAGCACAAGGCGGGGCACATGTCGCCGGGGCCGCGAAAGGATGGCCACACGTCCCCGGAGTCCCCACGGAGATCTGATCGGGACCGAGTTGCCACAAAAACCCCGTCTTGCACCCGCCGGCAAGCACCGGCGTCAGCATGAGGATCAGTATCCACAACCTTTTCATCGCACAGGTCTCCTGTCTTGGCAGTCTAATTCCGTTCGATTCCTCACTGTTCACGGCAATTGTGCGCCATTTCGGCGCGCTTGCAACTCAAATCGAGTCGCCGCCGCGCGGTTTTGCGACTCCCGGGTGCCCGAGTCGCAAGACGTACTGTCTGGCGAAACTGTAGGGGCGACTTTAGTCAAGGGACTGGCCTTGCGGGCCTATTCCGGGATTTTTGTTGTGGGACCGTCGCCGATTTGCTGAACCTATTTACCGCTCTTGTACACATCGGCACCGGTGCGGCGCTGACGAAGAACGGCTCGGGCACGATAATTCTCTCCGGCAACAACCCCTTGCCTAGGTAATGGAAAGATACAAAGATACTAGCTGGGTTGGGTGACGATTCGGTCAATGTGCTATGGCTAATTGAGGTGCGATCGCATGATTCACGATCAGGATAGACTCTGCATTGAATTGAGGCGCCTGGAATGGGCCCGAGAACTCAACGACGAGGCCATCCGGGAGATCGCCGCCACCGCCGAGTTAATGGAATTCCACGCCGGGCAAACCGTCATCGAACTGGATTCAGAGGTCAACCACGTTTACTTCGTCATCATCGGACGACTCGAGGGCGCGCTGTTTGATCGACTTGGAAAGGAAATCCAACGCGACTTTTTCGGCCGCGGCTCGGTGGCAGGACTCTTCTCCCTGCTGCTGACCGATCGATCGCACCTGCAGGTCGAGGCCGTTGAGCCTACAGCCGTCATTCGCCTCTCGCAGGACGAACTGCTGCGACTGACGGCCAAGCACCGCGAGTTCCAACTCGCGATGTTTCGCATCTCCGCCAATATCGTCAAGCGATTGGTCATGGTCGATCGCGAGCTTCCCAAGCCGGCCGTCGTCGTAATCGTTCATCACTCCGAGGCGAGCCGTCCCCTCGCGCAGCAGTTGGCCGGACGGCTGCAAGAGCTTGGCGAGTCCCCGTGCGTTGCCGGAGATGACGAGCGCTTTAGAACCGAGGCCGGAATCCCTTATAAACTTCTCTTCGAGCACGGGGCGCATATCGGTCCCGAAGCGACGGCACAAATGCTCAAAGAATGGTCCGCGCACGGTCGCCTCTTGATCGATGTCCGCGCGGACCACTCCCGCGAAAACATGACTCGAATGACGAGTTACGCGGATGTCGTCCTTTGGTGCGTTCAACCACCAGACGTCGCAGCCGCGGTACAAACTTTGCAGGTGTTGGAACAATCCACGCCTCGCTTGCGGGAAAAGATTCGCATCGTCTGGTGCTTGAGCTACGATGCGCCGGCGCCCCCTTATGCCCCGGAGCTTGCTGAGTTGGCGACGCGCGACTTCAAGACCTTCAGCGGCCAACCGAAGCCCAACCAGGGCAAGCTGTTGCAGCAGGGATGCGAACGGATAATCCATCATTTGCGCGGCATTCAAATTGGCATGGCGCTTGGGGGAGGGGCCGCGCGCGGCATGGCCCATCTCGGCGTGCTTAAGACTCTCGAAAAACACGGCGTCTACGTCGACATGATCGCCGGAACCAGCGCTGGCGCGATGACCGGCATCATCTACGCTTCGGGAATGGACCCGGAATACAGCACCCAGTGCTTCAAGACCGAACTTCTGCCATCCTGGTTCTTTCGACAGCTCCCCGCCGGCGGTTACTGGTACTTGCTCTACAAGTATCGCCGCAATCTCTTCGAACCGATGCTGCGCAAATACCTGGACAACCTCCGCATGGAGCAACTGCTCATTCCGGTGACCACGATTGCGGTCGACCTCGTCGACGGCGTGCCGCTAGCGCGCGACAGCGGCGACGCCACGCACAATATTCTGGAAAGCATCAATCTGCCTCCCCTAGCGCTCCCGATCTTTCGCTCCGAGCAAGCCGTCGTCGATGGTGGCTTGCTGAACAATGTTCCCGCCAACATTTTGACCGCCAAAGGCTGCAATTTTGTCATCGCTTCGACGGTGTCGGCAAAACTTGAAAAGGATTTCCTGGGCATTCGCAGCGGGAAGGCGCGAGGCAGCGTGAGCCGGTTTTTCTCGACAATGCAAGTCATCCTGCGGCAAACCATGATTCAGAACTACAACATGAACTACGTGGGGGTCCAACCGGCCGACTTTGTCATCGCACCGGACGTCACGTCGTTCGACCTCTCCGAGTTCACGCGCGCCGACGAAATGGCAATTATTGCGGAGAACACAACCAACGCGTCGGTCCAGCAACTCAAGAGCATGCTCTATAAGTTGGACGCGAAGCTGTTTATGTAAGGCCTCGCGCGTCAGGAACGCCTGGTGCGAGTTGTTTGCTGAAAAGGACTTAATGATGCTGAGAATTGGGTTGGTTGGAGCGGGCTTTATGGGCATGATGCCTTAGCGATTTCTAGCAGGTTTTCAAGAACACCGTAAAAACGCATGTATTCAGCAGGTTTGCTTATCATTCTTTGTACTCGTGATACAATACCAGCACAAAGAAATGCACAAAGAATTCAAAGGAATCGTGGACGAGTTGCCGTCGCTAACGCGCGTCGGTGCGCCCCTCGAATGGCACTAGCTTTAGCAAAGGTCTCGCGCGACGGCCTTGTTGTCATTTCACCAGATCCCTTATCTTGACATTCTGCGTTTAAGCGACAGCTAACGCAGCGGAAATGCGTTGGCCTGACGTGCGATACAACACGAAACACGCCCACTGCTTCCAACAGCGCAAGCTGAGTTCTTGGTTCTCCGAATTTATTGCAGTCGAGTGACCGAACACTTCATATGAGCACCGCTGGGAAGGAGAAGTCGATATCCGATCGATCAAGTGTACGATGCAGATGGACATCCTGCGTTGCAAGACGCCCGACATGGTTCACAAAGAGATTTGGACTCACTTGCTGGCGTACAACTTACTCCGCACGGCCATGGCCGTTGCCGCCAGCGAGAACGACATCGAACCTCGCAAGGTGAGTTTCAAAGGAGCCAAGCAAGCCCTGACTGCCTTTGCTCCGAAGATTGAAGCAGCCCAACCCGAGGATCGCGGGTGGTTGATTGATGCGATGCTGACCACCATTGCTTACCACCGCGTAGGCGATCGCCCCGGACGCTGGGAACCGCGGGCGCGCAAACGACGCCCGAAGCCGGGCGCCAGGCTGACGCAACCTCGACACATTGCCAAGCTGCCGCACAACCGATCCAAATGGTTCTAGTGCGCACCTTGCAAAGTCACCAACGTCCAATGGCGGTTCTCTCTGTTTCTGCCGAGTCAACCGTGCCGTAATGCCCAATGGCATTGTCACTCGTCGGCCCTATCCTCGAACAAGGTCCGTTCAGACACGCCGCATGAGTAGGATCATAATTCGATGAGGCCACACGACGGTCACCGCTTACCGGCCGCCAACGCCGAAACGGATAGCTGGAACGTTAAGCTAGTGCCATTCGTGTGTCAAACCGACGCGCCCCGATTACGGGCATCGATTTGTAAAAGCGTAAATGATGCCAAATGCCGGGAACGGAACGCTACTTGCCATCCTTCTCTTGGCGGAGTACAATCAGCATTCGTCAGAGGAGTGACTACGAGCCGGAGGTCGCTCCTATCCGGGATTAAGTCGGTAGACGAGATGAAGGGCACGTCGCCACGGCGACGGGCCAGGCGTACAGTAAGCCGACGTGGGTGAATGCGTAGACGCGTTCACCCGCGTCGGCTTTTTTCGTTAAACATGGTCTGTATGCCAGGAACCGTTGCGGGTTCACCGACTTTGAAGGCGGAAGTGAAACTCACGAAAAGAGTAGTCTATGAGCGGAAAACGTCAACCCATTCCGAAAGCGCCAACCAGAATCACCGGCCTTGATGAGATCCTTGAGGGCGGACTTCCCCGAGGCCGGACTACGGTGATCAGTGGCGGGCCGGGCTCCGGAAAAACGGTGGCGGGCCTCGAGTTCATTTGCCGCGGGGCGATGGCGGGTGAACCCGGCGTGTTTGTCACCTTCGAAGAAAGAGCCAACGCCATCCGCCTCAACGCATCGGCGATGGGGTGGGACCTGGCAGCATTGGAAAAGGCCGGCAAGATTGCCATCGTCGAGGCCCGGTTGCCCGGAGGAGAAATTGTCTCCGGCGATTTCGACATTCAGGGCTTGCTGGCGATCGTTGGCGGGCACGTGAAGAGGATCGGCGCTCGGCAGATCGTGTTGGATGCGTTGGACGTGTTGTTGCGAATTTACGACAACTTGAAGCACGAGCGCAACGAATTGTCCAGGCTCCATGACTGGTTAACTGATCTGGGACTAACGAGCGTTCTTTCGGTGAAGACTCGCCACGACGACAATCAAGAGTCTCAATATGAGTTTCTGGACTTCATGGCGGACTGCGTAATACGCCTCGACCATCGCGTGGTAGGACAAGTGGCGACGCGCAGACTACGGGTGATCAAGTATCGCGGCTCCGGATTTGGGACTAACGAGTATCCCTACGTTTTTGGCGACCGCGGGATCGTCTTATTCCCCCTCACCACCGCGGAACTTACCCATCAGCCGCTCGGGACAAAGGTCTCCACGGGATTGGACGGACTAGACCTTATGTTGGATGGCGGCTTTCGCCTCGCGTCCTGCATTCTTATTTCGGGCAATAGCGGTACGGGCAAGACCACGTTGGCGTGTACTTTCGTGCAGGCCGCCTGCCAACGCGGCGAGAGGGTGCTATACCTAAACTTCGAGGAATCCAAGGAGGCCATGATCAGCGGGATGCTTAGCCCCGGGATCGATCTTCGTCCGTCCCTTCGTGACAAAACACTTCTGATCCAAACTTCTACGCCGGAGAGCACGGGTTCGGACAATCACCTGAATCGTGTCATGGAAACGATTGCCAGTTTCAAGCCGGACCACCTAATCCTCGACGCTGTCTCCGCCTGCGTTCGCATGGGATCCATGCAAGCTGCGTTTGATTTCATGATGCGGCTGGTAAGCGTTCTCAAGGAACAAGGCATTACCAGCATCCTGACCAACCAAATCAGCAATGGACTTGGCAACAACGATGAGGAACTTAGCGGCATCGGCTTCTCTTCCGTGGTGGACGCGGTCGTCCAACTCCGTTTTGTCGAGACCGACCAAGAAATCATCCGACAGATGCTTGTCGTAAAGTCCAGAGGCTCGGCGCATTCCAATCGACGCCAGTTGTACGTCATTACGGATCGAGGCATTGAATTCCCCGACAGCCCGCATCCGCCGCCGGGCCGGGCCGGCAAAAGCCGCCGGAAAGACGGTGAACAATGAACAAATCGCCGCAAGCCAAACCTCGCAAGAGAAGAGGACAGCGCGACCATTACGTGCTTCGACTGTTCGTAGCAGGCAACGGACCGAACTCCCAAAAAGCCCTGGCCCGACTCCAAAGCCTTTGCAAGGAGTACCTGGAGGGGCGTTATACGATTGAAACGGTTGATGTAATTCATGACTTTGAGGCAGCGGTCCGGGACAACATCTTGGTCACCCCGGCATTGATCCTGGTCGCTCCACTTCCCAGGGTGGTAATCTTGGGCAACCTAAATGATATACCAACGGTTCTTACTGCTCTCCGAGTGTCGAAAAGTGACTCATGAGTAAAGCCAAACCGACCTATCGGGAACTCGAAATGCGGTTGGCCGTGGCGGAGCCGATCGTCAAGGCTCTGAAGAACCACGAAGTGGATGCCGTCGTTGGCGAGGAGAAGATCGCGCTTCTGCTGCTCCGCGAAGTCGAGGAAGCGTTGCGCATCAGCGATGCGGGATATCGGGCGATGTTCGAACTTTTCGGCGTGGGCATGATCCAAGCCGATGCTCCCGGTTTCCGCTTCAGCAAAGTCAACCGAGAGTTCTGTGAGATTACGGGCTATTCGGCGGAGGAATTGCTGACCAAGACCTTCATTGGCCTAACTCATCCGGAGGATTGCCAGCGAGACATGAGTGAACTTGCGAAGGTACTGCGAGGAACCACCGACTCATGGTCCATTGAGAAGCGTTGCGTTCGCAAAGACGGCAGTGTCGTCCGGGTGGGCGTCCATGGGGCCGTTCTGCGGGATGATACCGGACGGGCCGTCAGGATCATGGCCATGATCAACGACCTCACGATGAGCAAACATGCCGCGGAGGAGCGACAAGTCGCCGAGTCCTCAACTAAGAAGCGCACGCCGATGCGGCGCAAGAAGTCTGTTAAGAAGGTCCGAAAATCTGCCAGTAGGAAGTCGTCAGACTAACGACGGTACAAGATGCAGTAACTGAGAATGCTGTCTGGTAGCGAGCTACTGGTTTTCGCCCGTGGACGGAAAAGCCAGGGCATGTGAGAGGTTTCGATGCAAACTTCAAGAGAAATCGAGGCCGCAATCTGCCAAGGGATGCGCCGCTTTGAACAGGAATGCATGGGCCGCGGACCCAAGGACGTCCACGCCCACCTAGTCGGCGATCTACTTGTGGTCCGGCTCCAGGGGGTTCTAACCGAAGCCGAAAAGCACCTAGTCGAGTCGCTCCCAGCCGAGAAGGGGCGCGAACTCGTGAAACAAGTGAGAACCCAGTTGATGGAAGCGGCTCGTCCGATTATTGAAACGATGGTCAATAAGATCACCTGCGTCGAAGTGTTGACACTGCATCATGACATCAGTACTAAGACCGGCGAGGAGGTCGTTCTCTTTACACTTGCCAAATCGCCAATGGTCCGCGAAGATAAGAAGAAATAATGATAAAAATGTGGCCGCGGAACAAAAGGCTCATTGCCTTTGTCTCTTGACCGCATACAATATTCGTGTTGGAAGAGTCGCAATGCACTTGAATGCGACGCTTCAGCGAGATTTGTCGGATGGCTAGTTTGAGGGCAACCCGAGCATACCGGGGGGCCCATTGACGAGCAAGCCGACGTGATCGATTACCCCCGGGTAGTCTGCCACGTCGGCTTTTTTCGTTCTAGGCCACGTTTACGTAAACAGGAGAATCTGCCATGTTACGACTTGCCGTTACGTTTCTCGTTATTGCCTTGATTGCGGCCTTCTTCGGTTTCGGCAACGTGGCAAGCCTCTCGTGGGCGGGGGCCAAGATCGTCTTCTTCGTCTTCCTGGTGCTCGCCGTGCTGTCGTTCTGGCGCACGGGTTCGGAAGGCAAGGCATGGTCGGTTGAGGGTTTGTCCGCAAATTTCCAAGAGTGAACCATGAAAATCGCCGCGACGAGAAATCAATGAATACAGCGAAGTTTCCTCGGATTCGCGGCAAGTTGCCAGTTCTCCCGCCGGGAGACCGTGATTCGGTTCGCACACTGCGTGCGACCACGCGCGAAACACTGCGTCAACGCCGCGCCCACGGAATGTTTCCGCTGAATGGCTTCGAGGCGTGCCGAACGGATCGATGTTGAATCGCGAACGCGCGATCGGCAGCACGTCAGTTGAGACCCGATGAATCCGCCGGTTCGAAAGAGCCGGCGGAAGGCGGAGGCTTGTTGCTCCCGTCGGAAGGTCCGAACATCTCGTATGGAAAGAGATTTATTATGTCCGCAACACACGAAGAAAAAAAAGCCCCCCAAGGCGCAGCCGCACCCAACCAGGGTCAGAACGGGCAGACGTTCGATGGCAACATCGTCAGCGTGACGGGCGACAAGCTGGTGATGAAAAACCACGAGGGGAAGGAGTGCTCGCACACGCTGGCAAAGGATGCCAGGCTGACCCGCGATGGAACGCAGTGCAAAGCCGCCGACCTGAAAGTCGGCAGCCGAAGCCGCGTAACCACGAAAAAGGACGATCGGAATACGGTGACGGGCATTGAGTCGCTCGACAAGCACACCGAGTTTGCAAAGCACACTGCTTGACGAATGACCGTGGTCAAGCAACTGCGTGCAGTCCACGCGCCGGGTGCCGCCTTCGAATCGGCACCCGGCGGGCTGTGCGTAATTCCGCCCCGCAAGCTATGCGAAGAAGCACAATTCACGACGGAATAATATCATGAACCTACGATATGTATGCAAGTGGTGCGCGATCGCCGCACTTGCCGCACTGGGCACGAACTTCGTCTTGATTAAGGCGTATGCCACACGGCCGGCGCCCGCTGCCGCCGATGAAGGCGCGCAGATTCTCTCCCGCGGACCTGTATGCGAGGCCTTCGCGGAAACGGTAATTTTCGATCCCCAGCCGGGCGTCATCGTGCCGAAAGCGCCTCCGGCTGCCATCGAATATCTACCGCCCGCACAACGATTGCCCGGCGCCAACGTCGCGTGGATTACCACGAGAGCGGCTTCGCGCTCCGTCCCAAGTGGGGCGAACCCAAGTTAATTAACCAAACTGAGGATCGTCATGAGAACTCTAATAATTGTAATCGTCTTGATTGCCCTCGGCATCGCCGGCCTTGGGTACTACCGGGGTTGGTTTGCGGTTGCGACAAACAACGGAGACCAATCTCCCAGTGCCACCGTCACCGTGGACAAAGCCAAGTTCCGCGAAGACGAGCAAAAGGCCAAGGATGATGTGAAAGGACTCGGGCGAGAGGCCAAGAGGAAAATCGACAATCTGGACGGCAACGCCAAAGAACCGCAGCGTCAGCCGTGAGAAAACTCGACGCCCGTCGAATCCTCTTTCAGAAAACTATTTAAGGAGCTTCAAGCCATGTGGATGATCTATTCTGTGACTGGTCTAGTAATCGTACTGGCACTGGTCGCCTTGTACCTATTGAGTTGCATCCGTATTTTGAACGAATACCAGCGGGGCGTCGTCTTCCGCCTGGGCCGGGTCATGCCCGCACCCAAGGGACCGGGGCTGGTCATGGTTTTCGGGCCGGTCGATCGGATGATGCGGGTGGACTTGCGGACGATTGCAAGAGTCATCGAGCCCCAGGACATCATCACGCGAGATAACGTCTCCGTGCGCGTTAATGCCGTGCTTTATTTCCGGGTCGTCGATCCGATGCGGTCCGTCTTGGAGGTAGCCGACTTCTTGTTTGCCACCTCCCAGGTGGCGTTGACAACGTTGCGCAGCACGCTGGGTCAGGCGGAACTCGACGACCTCTTGACGGAACGGGACAAAGTAAACCGCCGCTTGCAAGAGATCATCGACGGGCACACCGAGCCTTGGGGCGTGAAAGTTTCCGTCGTGGAAGTCAAGGACGTGGACCTTCCCGAGCCGATGAAGCGGTCCATGGCGCATCAGGCGGAGGCCGAACGCGACCGCCGCGCGAAGGTCATTAACGCGGAAGGGGAATTTCAAGCGGCGGACAAACTCCGCCAAGCCGCCCAGATCATGACGCCCTATCCTATGGCGATGCAGATGCGTTACCTCCAGGCACTCGCCGAAGTAGCCTCGGAAAAGAACTCGACAATCATCTTCCCGTTGCCGCTGGAACTCTTGGCACCATTCCTGAAAACCGGTCGCGACGATGTGGGTGCCGCCGCGCTGCCCGCTAAGCAAAGCGATAACATGTCGAGCGCTGGCAGGTTGCCATCGCAATCGGGTGAATCGAATGCGTCGCGAGAAATACCCGCGGCGGTGGCTGTCAATGGACGGTAGGCAAAACGCACGGAGCAAATCACAAAGTTGAAGAATCCGGTTTGGTAAAATAGTTGTGCCAATATGGCTATCGACCCGATCTGCAACATGACGGTGGAGAAAGCATCCGCGCTACGCACCGAGCGTGACGGACAGACATTTTACTTTTGCAGCGACCACTGCCGACAGACGTTTCAGTCAAAGCTCGTCACCGCGAAGCACGAAGTGATGTCGCAAGGCAAAGCCGTTTACTCCTGCCCTATGCACCCGGAAGTTCAGCAGGACCATCCCGGCGATTGCCCCAAGTGCGGCATGTCGCTCGAACCGAAGACGGTGATAGCGGGTACGGATGACGAGGAAAACACCGAGCTGCGCCGGATGACGATGCGATTCTGGATTGGCGCCGTGCTGACCTCGCCAGTGTTTGTCTTGGCAATGGCCCACTTGATTCCGGCACTCGGCAGGCAGTCCTGGATAGATAGTCACGCCTCACGTTGGGTGCAATTTGTTTTCACCACGCCCGTGGTCTGGTGGGCAGGCTGGCCGTTTTTCCAGCGTGGCCGGCGCTCCGTCGTGACCCGGCACTTGAACATGTTCACGCTGATCTCCATCGGCGTGGGCGCGGCATACGTCTTTAGCGCCGTGGCAATGCTCATGCCCGACCTATTCCCACACACTATGCGACACGACGGCAAGGTTGCCATCTACTTTGAAGCCGCAGCAGTGATCGTTGTGCTCGTGCTACTTGGCCAGGTGCTCGAACTTCGTGCCCGCAGCCGCACGGGCAGCGCCATTAAAGCGCTGCTGAACCTGGCGCCGCCTACAGCGCGACAAGTGGCGCCGGGGGGCGATCATGAAGTCCCGCTCGACCAAGTGAAAGTCGGCGACTGGCTGCGCGTGGTTCCGGGTGACAAGGTGCCCGTGGATGGCGCGGTGGTCGAAGGTCACTCCAGCGTGGAAGAGTCCATGATCACCGGGGAACCGCTCCCGGTGGAAAAAACCGTCGGCGACCAGGTAACGGGTGGCACCGTCAATGGCCCCGGCAGTTTCGTCATGCGCGCCGAGCGGATCGGCAGCGACACATTGCTCGGACAAATCGTGAACATGGTTGCCGAAGCTCAGCGTAGCCGCGCGCCCATCCAAAGCCTTGCCGACAAGTTCGCAGGCATTTTCGTACCGGCGGTGCTGGCGATTTCGGTACTAACCTTCATCACGTGGATGTGGCTGGGCCCCGAGCCAAGGCTCGCGCACGCCATCGTGAACGCCGTTGCCGTCCTGATCATCGCTTGCCCGTGCGCGCTTGGTTTGGCCACTCCCATGTCCATCATGGTCGGCGTCGGACGCGGCGCACACGAAGGTGTGCTCGTGAAGAACGCCGACGCGCTCGAACGGCTGGAGAAAGTCACTACGCTCGTCGTGGACAAGACGGGCACTCTGACGGAGGGCAAACCCAAGCTCATTGATGTCCTGCCAGCCGGCGGTTTCGACACGGGGGATTTGCTGCGTCTCGCCGCCTCGCTGGAGCAGAACAGCGAACACCCGCTAGCCACCGCGATTGTGCAAGGCGCGAAGGACCAAGGCATCGCCTTTGCGGCTGTGAAAGACTTCCGTTCGGTGACGGCGGGCGGTGTTCTCGGCGTCGTAGCTGATCGTGCCGTGATGATCGGCAAACCGGATTTCCTGCGGAACCAAGAGATCACCGGTCTGGAGCCGCTCGAAGCGTCGGCTGAAAAGCTTCAGGAAGAAGGCAGGACCGCCGTGTTTGTCGCCATCAATGGCAAGCCGGCCGGAATTCTTGCCGTCGCCGACCCGATCAAATCCACCACCGCCGAAGCCATCCGTGAACTCCACACGCTCGGGTTGAAGCTCGTCATGCTCACCGGCGACAACCGCCGCACTGCCGCCGCGGTGGCCAGGCAACTCAGCCTTGATGCGGTGGAAGCGGAGATCGAACCCGCCGGAAAAGTCGCCCATGTCAAGAAGCTGCGCGCGGAGGGAGTACATGTTGCGATGGCGGGCGACGGCATCAACGATGCACCCGCGCTGAGCGAAGCTGATGTTGGCATTGCCATGGGCACCGGCACCGACGTTGCTATGCAAAGTGCGGGCATCACCCTCGTGAGAGGCGACCTCCGCGACATCGCCAAGGCCATTCGCCTCAGTCGCGCTACCATGTGGAACATTCGACAAAACCTGTTCTTTGCTTTTCTCTACAACGCGCTGGGTATTCCGGTGGCGGCGGGCGTGCTTTACCCGTTCTTCGGCTTGTTGCTCAGCCCGATTATTGCCGGCGCCGCGATGAGCCTGAGTTCCGTCTCGGTCATCGGCAATGCGTTGCGGCTGCGGAAACTGAAACTGTAAAAGAAGAATAGAACCAAGAAGAACATCACGAGACTCAGAACGAAAGTACTGCCACTATGCTTAGCCTAGCCAAGACACTCAAGGGTTACGCATTGCACGGCCTTGATGGAGAAATTGGGAGCGTCAAGGAATTCTACTTTGATGATCGACATTGGACTGTGCGCTATCTCGTCGCAGAGACCGGAAACTGGTTGGTGGGCAGGCAAGTGCTGATTTCGCCGCAAGCGCTGGGCGGTGTGATTGAAGAACAGCGATGCATCACCGTCAACTTAACCAAGACGCAGATCGAAGGCAGTCCATTCTTGGACAGTGACAAGCCCGTCTCCCGTCAATTCGAGGAAACCAACTGCCAGCATTATGGCTGGCCGGTGTATTGGGCCGGCCCATACAACTGGGGCGCCTATCCTTACATCGTCGGCGACCGCAAGAATTGGAATCTCGCTCAAGGCGAGAAATCGTCGGATCACCATTTGCGCAGCACCTGCGAAGTGGCCGGTTACCGCATTCAAGCGGAAGACGGCGCGATTGGACATGTCGAAGACTTCGTGATCGATGATGAGACTTGGGCGATTCGTTATCTGATCGTCGATACGCGGAACTGGTGGCCTGGAAAAAAGGTGCTGGTTTCACCGCAATGGATCGAGCGCGTCAATTGGAGCGAGTCGAAAGTCTTCATCAATCTTTCCCGCGAGGCCGTCAGACAGTCGCCGGAATACAGGATAGAGTCTCCGTTAACACGGGATTATGAGACAGGACTGCACCTGCATTACGATCGCCTTGGATACTGGATCAACGAACCGACCGGCGAAAAGTATTTAGCGCGCATTTGAAAACGCGAAGAACCTATTGAAGCGTCTTGGACGTAAACCACGAGCAATTCCAGGAGAATCGAAATGAGCACTGTTACAAAAGAAAAAACTCGGATTACCAAGGAAATCGGTACAGAAGCGCAGACGATGTCCAAGACTGGCAAGCCGCTGTCGCCCGACTTGCTGCGAAAGATGAACGCCTATTGGTGCGCCGCGAATTATCTCTCCGTCGGACAGATCTATCTCTACGACAATCCGCTGCTCAAGGAGCCGCTGAAACTGTCGCACGTAAAGCCGCTGGTGGTCGGGCATTGGGGCACGACGCCGGGCCAGAACTTCATTTACGTGCATTTGAACCGGGTCATAAAGAAGTACGACCTCGACATGTTCTATGTCGCCGGTCCTGGTCACGGCGGCCCGGCGATTGTGGGCAACGTTTATCTCGAAGGCACCTGGAGCGAGATTTATCCGAACGTCACGCAAGACGAAGCCGGATTGAAGAAGCTCTTCAAGCAATTTTCATTCCCCGGCGGCATTTCGAGCCATGTAGCACCGACAACGCCGGGATCGATTCACGAAGGCGGCGAGCTCGGCTATTCACTGAGCCACGCCTTCGGGGCCGCGTTGGATAACCCAGATCTGATCGTCGCCTGTATCGTCGGCGACGGCGAAGCAGAAACAGGTCCCCTGGCAACCGCCTGGCAGTCCAACAAGTTCCTAAACCCCGTCAACGACGGCGCGGTGCTGCCGATCCTGCACCTCAACGGTTACAAGATCAGCAATCCGACGATCCTGGCCCGCATCGAGCATGAAGAACTGGAGCAATTCCTGCGAGGCTGCGGCTGGACGCCCTACTTCGTCGAGGGCGACGACTTCGAAGAAATGCATCAACTCATGGCCGGCACGCTGGACAAGGCCATCAAGGATATCCAGCGAATCCAGGAGAACGCGCGAAACAAGGACGACCTCACCCGGCCGCGATGGCCCATGATCGTCCTCAAGTCGCCCAAGGGCTGGACTGGGCCGAAAACCGTCGACGGCCTGCCTGTCGAAGGCACGTTCCGCGCGCACCAAGTGCCGCTGCTGGTCGATTCCGAGCATCCTGGCCACGTCCAGCAGCTCGAAAGCTGGATGAAAAGCTACCGTCCAGAAGAGCTGTTCGACGCTGACGGCCGGCTTTTGCCGGAACTGGCCGAACTCGCGCCCCAGGGCGACCGCCGCATGGGCGCCAATCCGCACGCCAACGGCGGAGTCCTCCTTCGCGACCTGCGCATGCCGGACTTCCGCACCCACGCGGTCGACGTGCCTTCGCCCGGCGCGGTGGACGGCCAAGATACGCTCGTGTTGGGCCGGTTCCTCCGTGACGTGGCCGCGCTCAATCAAGACCAGCGCAATTTCCGTATCTTCGGTCCCGATGAAACGCTCTCCAACCTCTTGGGCGCGGTCTTCGAAGTCACCGACCGGCAATGGGAAGCCCGCGAGGTTCTCAACGACGAGTTCCTAGCGTCCGCCGGCCGCGTGCTCGACTCGATGCTCAGCGAACATCAATGCGAAGGCTGGCTGGAAGGCTACTTGCTTACCGGGCGGCATGGCCTATTCAACAGCTACGAGGCATTCATTCGCATCGTCGATTCGATGTTCAGCCAGCACGCCAAGTGGCTGAAGGTCACCTCCGAATTGCCCTGGCGTCGGAAGATCGCTTCGCTGAACTACCTGCTCGCCTCCCACGTCTGGCAGCAGGACCACAATGGCTTCACGCATCAGGACCCCGGCTTCCTCGATCACGTGATCAACAAGAAGGCCGATATCGTCCGCGTCTATCTGCCGCCCGATGCCAACTGTCTGCTCTCGGTTTTCGATCACTGCCTCCGCAGCCGGCATTACGTGAACGTGGTGGTGGCGGGCAAGCACGCCCTGCCGCAGTGGCTGACGATGGACGCTGCCGTCATGCATTGCACGGAAGGCATCGGCATCTGGCAATGGGCCAGCAATGATCAAGGCGCCGAGCCGGATGTGGTCATGGCCTGCTGTGGCGACACGCCCACGCTGGAGATTCTGGCCGCCGTTTCGATTCTCCGCCGGCATCTGCCCGAGTTGAAAATCCGCGTGATCAACGTCGTCGATCTGATGAAGCTGCAATCGGCCAGCGAGCACCCGCACGGATTGAGCGAAGCGGATTACGATTCGCTTTTCACCAGAGACAAGCACATCATCTTCGGCTTCCACGGCTATCCCTGGCTGGTCCACCGCCTGACCTACCGCCGCGCCAACCGCAACCTGCACGTCCGCGGCTACAAGGAAGAGGGCACGATCACGACGGCCTTCGACATGCGGGTGCAAAACGACCTCGACCGCTTTCATTTGGTGCAAGACGTGCTTGATCGCCTGCCGCACTTGGGCTCGCAAGGCGCCTACCTCAAGCAGCAGATGCAGGATAAGCTCATCGAGCACAAGCTTTTTATTGATGAGCACGGCCAGGATTTGCCGGAAATCCGCGATTGGAAGTGGGGCGAGTGAATGCAAGCGACGATTGGAGCGGTGGGATGACAATCAATTCTAAAGACTTCCGCGTGCGGCCCGGAAAGAAGATCGCGCTCGACGAATGGCCGACGACCGTAAGACCCATCTGCAAATCGAAGAAGCGCTATCGAAAACTGCTGGAAAAGCACGTCGCTAAGTTAAGCGCGCTGCAAAACCTCCACTACGCCTCCAGCCGCTACGCGCTTCTGCTGATTTTTCAAGGCATGGACGCCGCGGGCAAGGACGGCGCCGTGCGGCACGTCATGTCCGGCGTCAATCCGCAGGGCTGCGAGGCTTTCAGTTTCAAGCAGCCCAGTGCCGAGGAACTGAAGCACGATTTTCTCTGGCGTTCCACTTGCCGCCTGCCGGAGCGCGGGCGGATCGGCATCTTCAATCGTTCCTATTACGAGGAGGTGCTCGTCGTTCGCGTGCATCCGGAGATTCTCGCCGGCCAAGAGCTTCCACAGGAATTGCTCGACGAGAGGGACCTTTGGAAGTGCCGTTACCGATCCATCGTCGACTTGGAGAGGCACCTCTATTTTAACGGCACCCGCGTTGTCAAGGTTTTCTTGAACCTGTCCAAGGATGAGCAGCGAAAGCGGTTCCTGGAGCGCATCGAAGAGCCGGACAAGAACTGGAAATTCAGCCTCGCCGACATCCACGAGAGGAAATACTGGAAGCAATACATGAAAGCATTTGAAGCTTGCCTGAATGCGACGAGCACTCGCCACGCGCCGTGGTACGTCGTGCCCGCCGACGACAAGGAGAATGCCCGCTTGATCGTCTCCCAGATCGTGCTCGACGCGCTGGGCGACCTAAAGATGGCCTATCCCAAAACTACCGCCGAGCGGCGGCGGGAATTGAAAGCGATACAAAAACAACTCTGAGAGAAATCAACACGGACCTCCTGCGTGTGGACCTTCGTGTGATTTACCGTGCGTGGGCTGGACCTCGGAAATCCGGCGGCCGAGCGAGGGTGAAAAGAAGCACCTCTTCGCCGGTTCGGGTGCTGATGTCGTGGTGCATGGTGATAACCTTAACGCCGGTGACCCCTTCGATCATCGCCTCCATCATGGGACGGGCGGTTTCAACGAGATGGGTCCGCACTTGCTTCAGCAGGACCCGCCCCTTCTCGGCGGGAAGCGATGCGGCCAGGTGCTGCTCGGCGGCCGTGAGAACGCCCTGTAGGCGGACAACGAGGAGATCGCCCAGCAGGTGGGTGCGGATGTCTTTGGGACCGCGGCCCATGTAATCCTGCTCGAAGCGGGAAATCCCGGCACAAACGGCGGCCTCGATCTCTCCTGCCGTCTTTATCGTTGCAGTCTTCATTGGAATTCGTCGCGCGGATTTCAAGTTCATGGAAATAGCCGATCGATGCGTTTGCTGGTTCCTCCGAATTCCCGATCAGGGTTCTTGCACTCTTGCCGTCGTGCAGTATAATGTATTTCTGTCGGATGACTAGATAAGGAACAACTCGGCGAAACCGGGGGGTTCATCGAAGAGTAAGCCGACGTGGCCGGGCGCCCTGGGGTGTTCCGCCACGTCGGCTTTTTTCGTTCTTGGTTGTGCAAGAAAAAACGCGGGATTTGTTCGATAGCGAAGCATCAACCTCGGCGGGGAGAATCACGGTTATGTCCCGACACCACGAAATTGACCGGCGGCCCGCATCGTGTGAAGTCGGTAAGGGCTTGCCAATCGCCAACGGCAAGGCTCGCAGCTATTACTACTCTCGCCACGACGGGCGGCGGATGCTCGTCGTCGAACGCCGAGCCGGGGAATCTCTACGGATCAACGGCGGCATCAAGGTCGACATTCTTGAGATCCAACCCGGCCTGGTGAAGTTCGCCATCGAATATCTGCCCGACGCCGGCACGGGTTCGTAAACGATACTTCCAAGACACAATACGTACTTACAGGTGATGAAATGAATTCTGAATTCAATCCCCGTCTTGAAGAACTCCTGATCTTGCGCGAATCTTCTCGGCGGCATTGCTCGCATGGAAGATGATTCCATGAACGACCACCACATGACCGCCAGCATTCCGACCGATCTAGAAGAGCTTGCCAGCGACGGCGCCAACCAGGACATCATGCTGACGCTGCTTGGAAGCGATGAGGACACGCTCGACCAGATTGAAGCAGCAATCCAGCGGGTTGAAGGCGGCGGCTACGGCCGCTGCGGCACGTGCGGCGAGCAAATCCCCCAAAACCGCCTCGACATCATTCCCTATGCCGCCGAGTGCGTGCGCTGCGCAACGCGAGAGGAAGAATACGCCAAGACTTGATGCCGCCTCATTGTCTTTGCCCCGGAGCCGCGTAGAATAACAGTGTCGAGGGTTCGCGGCGCACGTGAGCGCGACCCTTCGCTGAAATTGTCGGAAGACCAGTTAGAGAGCAACCCGGCCGTGCCGAGGGGGCTCGATAGAGAGTAAGCCGACGTGGCGGAACGCCTTAAGGTGTTTCGCCACGTCGGCTTTTTTTGTTTTTTAGCCAAAAGGAAGGTCCCAAAATGTCGGAACATCTTATCAAAGTCGCTCCCGAAACCGTCGCCTATGCTGACCGCTCGACGCACAAGCTCGTGGTGGAATTCGCCATCCCCGGAGCGCCCACGGACACCATCGATGTCAAGATCCTGGGAGACAGCATCCACATGACCGCGCCCGCCAGGGACATCGAGTATGTCGCCGCGCTGGCTTTGGCCTGGGAAGTGAAACCTGACAAGGCCGAAGCGAACTACGAGCACGGACTGCTCCGCATCGAAGTGCCCTTCAAGGATCCGATGGAGGATGCAGTGAAGCTGGCCATCAAGACGGCCGGCGCGGAAGCCAAGCCCGCAGCCATCACAGCAGAAGCGGCTTCGCCGGTTGGACGTGGCGGCAACAAGCCGCCGGCCGGCCAAACGGCGCCAGTTGCGCCGAGTCACGCCAGCGCATGAGTTACCCCAAGCCTCGTGGCGGAACGCCTTTGGGTGTTTCGCCACGCTGGCTTTTTTTGTTTTGTTCCTGCCATTGTCCACGTTCCGCCCGTTACGCAATTAGGAAGTCAATCATGTCCGAGAAGAACTCAATTGTCGCTATTTTCGAAACTCACAACCAAGCCGAGGACGCCGTTCGCGAACTTCAAAAGGACGGCTTCGACATGAAGATGTTGTCGATCGTCGGCAAGGATTTCCACACCGACGAGCACGTCGTCGGCTACTACACCACCGGCGATCGCATGATGTACTGGGGCAAGGCGGGGGCTTTCTGGGGCGGCTTCTGGGGGTTGCTCTTCGGCTCTGCGTTCTTCTGGGTGCCGGGCATCGGTCAAGTGCTCGTGGCGGGGCCGCTGGTCATGTGGATCGTCGGCGCGCTCGAAGAGGCTGCCCTGGTCGCCGGCATCAGCGCCCTCGGCGCGGGACTCTACAGCCTCGGCATCCCGAAGAACAGCATCGTGAAATACGAGACCGAGGTGAAAAACGGCCGGCTCCTTCTCCTGGCCCACGGAACGGCCGCCGAGGTGCAACGTGCCCGAGAACTCCTGCATCAGTCCGGGGTGAAGACAACCGCGATCCATGCCGAACCTGTCGCCGTCGGCGTATGAAGTCAGGAACTATGGACCATCAACACGAACATGGCCACCACCAAGGGCCATCGCGCAGGAAACTGCACCACGATTGGCGCCTATGGCTGGTCGTCGGCCTGATGCTGGCGGCGATGGTCGCTTACGTTTTGTCGGATAACGAACGATTCGGCGGCGGCAGGGGAAGAATGCAACCACCCGCCCCGGCGATGAACCCGTGATCCAAAGAGTATGAACATGAAAGTATTGCGAACATGAGTCCGCTATATCCGTTGCGATTCGAACCGACCTACCAATATCGGCTATGGGGCGGGCGCCGGTTGGCTAATATGCTTTCCGCACCGCTGCCCGGCGACGGCCCCGTCGGCGAAGCGTGGCTGCTGAGCGACCGCGACGACCGTCCCAGTCGCGTCGCCAACGGCCCGCTCAAAGGCCGCACGCTTGGGCAACTGCTCACGGAATCGCCCGAGCAGATGCTGGGCAATCTGGCCGGACGCTTCCGCCGCTTCCCTCTGCTGTTGAAGTTCCTCGATGTACGCAGCTTGCTTTCCGTACAGGTCCATCCGTCGGATCGACAGACCGACTATCTGCCTCCCGGCGAAACCGGTAAGACCGAAGCTTGGGTGGTGCTGGAGGCTGGCCCTGAAGGCCGCATCTACGCGGGCCTCAAGCCGGGCGCCACGGCAGACGTACTGCGGCGGGCAATCGCCAACAAGACGGTCGCGAGCCATCTCGCAAGTTTCAGCCCGAAACTCGGTGACGGCGTTCTCGTGCCGGCCGGGACAGTTCACGCGCTGGGCGATGTTGTCGTTTTCGAGGTGCAGGAAAACAGCGACGTGACGTTTCGCCTCTACGATTGGGACCATGTCGATCCTCAGAGCGGCTGCCTGCGACCCCTGCAAGTCGACCAAGCGATTGCCTGCATCGATTTCGCCCAAGACGCAATAGGTCCGGTAGCGCCGGTTGTGGAAAGGTCTTCGCCTGTGCGGCGGGAGTTGCTCTTTTGCTGTGAACATTTCGGCCTGTCGCGAATCTGCGGAGAGGGGCAGTTCATTGTCGGCGCCGCGGCGGCGCCGCGCGTGCTGGTGTGCATCGCCGGAGAAGGCCAGTTGGAGCACGCGGGAACCAACTATGCCGTCTCGCGCGGCGACGTTTTCCTCTTGCCGGCCGAGGTCGGAGCATGTGGCTGCCGCACGAGCGGCACGATCACCTTGTTGGATATTTCGCTGCCGGAAGGAAACACCAGGAGATGAAAAAACTGATTGTTTTCGATCTCGATGGCACGCTTGCCGAAAGCAAGGCGCCGATCGACGCCGAGATGGCCGCGCTGCTCAGCTCTTTGCTCGCTTGCGCGAAAGTGGCCGTCATCTCCGGCGGAAACTGGCCGCAATTCCAAAAGCAAGTGCTCTCCCATCTCCCGCACGACGGACTTCTGAAGAACTTGTCTCTCCTTCCGACCTGTGGAACCAAGTTCTATCGATATGCAGGGGACTGGGAGAAGATTTATTCCGAAGATTTCACCGCGGCGGAAAAAGAGAAGATCATCGGCTCTCTCAACAAGTCCATCGCCGCGGCGGACTGTAAGGTCGAAAAGGTCTGGGGCGAAGTCATCGAAGATCGCGGCAGCCAGATCACGTTCTCCGCGCTCGGGCAGCAGGCCCCGCTCGATGCCAAGAAAACCTGGGACCCCGACTTCGCCAAGCGGAAGAAAATCAAAGCGATCCTCGATAAGCTCATTCCCGAGTTTTCCGTGCGACTGGGCGGCGCGACGTCCATCGATGTCACCAAGCCGGGCATCGACAAAGCCTACGGGATTCGCAAGCTCCGCGACATCCTTTGCATTGCAATTCAAGACATGATCTATATCGGCGATGCCGTATTCCCTGGCGGGAACGACTATCCGGCAAAAGAAGCCGGTGCCCTTTCAATCGAGGTCCGAGATCCCACTGAAACGAAAACGGTGATTGAAGCCTTCATCGCCTGCCTGGACGGCGCTGAACCCGCGGAACCTCGCAAGGAGGCGAACCGATGAATGGTTTTCAATTGCAGCGCCTCGGGACAGTCATGGAGCCGGAACCGGGCAATCCGCAAGAGATTGAGGGCGTATTGAATCCGGCTGCCGTTCGCGGTCCTGATGGCGAGCTTTATCTGTTTCCACGGCTCGTCGCGCGAGGCAATTATTCCCGCATCGGCATCGCGCGGGTTCGCTTCAATGACGCCGGCGATCCATGTGGAGTCCAACGGCTCGGCATCGCACTGGAGCCGGAGGCGGACTACGAGCGGCGTTCCGACGGCGGCGGCGGTTGCGAGGATCCTCGCATCACGTTCGTCGAACCGCTCCAGCGCTACATGATGACCTACGCGGCGCTTTCGCCCGTCGGCCCGCGGATTGCCGTGGCCGAATCGGAGGACCTGTTCCACTGGAAGCGGTTGGGGCTCGCGACCTTCGCACCCTTCGAGGGAATCGATTTCGTCCACGTGGACAACAAGGATGCCAGCCTCTTCCCCGTCGCCATACCGAATCACGCCGGAAAGATGCAGATGGCCATGCTCCATCGCCCGCTTTTCCCCGGCACGCGTCCCGAGGAAACTGCCTGCCAGGCCGTGTCGCGCGAGGTGGATCTCGCGCACGAAAGCATCTGGATTTCCTACTGCCCGATGGCCATCGAGGGTCCGGAACCGCAGCATCTTGGCCTCTTCAATTCGCATCACCGCTTGGCGACTCCCGTCGCGCCTTGGGAGCGGCTCAAGATCGGCGCCGGCACTCCGCCCGTCCTGACCCGTCACGGCTGGCTGATTCTTTACCACGGCGTGAGCGAAATAGCGGAGCAGAATGAGGACGGACGGAAGCTATGCTACTCGGCCGGGGTGATGGTGCTCTCCAAAGAGCATCCGCGCGTGATACGCTATCGATCCGCGGCGCCGGTGTTGACGCCGACGCTGCCGCGAGAGCGCGACGGAACTGTCGCCAACGTTGTGTTCCCCACCGGCATCGACCGCCGCGACGACCTCGGCCTGCCGGACCGTTATGACGTTTACTACGGAATGGCGGATAGCCGGATTGGCGTGGCCCGCCTGGACGTGCCGGAATGCCTGCCGCCGGAACGCCTCGTCGATCCGCCGCAAGCAAAGGTGTAACGTTCCCAATTTCGGGAAAAAAGAAGAGAAGGACAATGATGTTGAAACCGAATGCCGATAAGCCCGCGGCAAAGCCGGGATCGAAGCCCGACGCTAAAGACGATCTGAAATCCCTTCCCATGCCGGAAGTAGAGAAGAAACTCGGCTCGTCGCCGGAGGGCCTCAGTCAAGCCGAAGCGGAGAAACGGCTGACGCAATACGGGCCCAACGAGATTAAAGAAGAGAAGACCAATCCCTTCCTCAAATTCCTCACCTATTTTTGGGGTCCAATCCCATGGATGATCGAGATTGCGGTCATTTTATCGGGCGTAGTCGGGCACTGGGAGGATTTTGGCATCATTCTCTTTTTGCTTGTATGCAACGCAGTCGTTGGATTCTGGGAAGAACGCCAGGCGGGCAACGCCATTGCCGCCTTGAAGGCTAGCCTGGCAATCAAGGCCCGCGTGAAACGCGATGGGAAGTGGATCAATCCCGCGGCGCGTGAATTGGTGCCGGGCGACGTCATCCGCATGCGGTTGGGAGACATTGTTCCGGCCGATGCCCGCTTGCTGGACGGCGACCCCGTGGAAGTGGATCAATCCGCGCTTACGGGCGAGTCATTGCCCGCGGAGCGCATGCCGGGCGAAGCCGTGTTTTCCGGTTCGATCATTCGGCAGGGTGAAATCGGCGGACTGGTCTATGCCACGGGCGCCAACACCTACTTCGGCAAGACGGCGCAACTGGTGCAGGAGGCGCACACGGTCAGCCATTTTCAACAGGCAGTACTGAAGATCGGCAAGTACCTGATAATCCTTGCGGTGGCTTTGGTGGCGGTGATTATTACCGTCGGTATCATTCGCGGCGAGCCGATGCTCTACGCCAAACCTCCCAAGGACCCCGTCCTCTTATTCGCCCTCATCCTCACGGTTGCCGCCATTCCCGTGGCCATGCCGACGGTGCTGTCCGTGACGATGGCCGTCGGCGCCCGCCTGCTCGCCAAGAAACAAGCGATCGTGAGCAAGTTGGTGGCCATCGAGGAGTTGGCGGGCGTGGACGTGCTCTGCTCGGACAAGACCGGCACCCTAACACAGAACAAGCTGACGCTGGGCGATCCGTTCAGCGTGAACAGTATCCCCGCAGATCAAGTCGTCCTCGACGCCGCGCTGGCGTCGCGCGCCGACAATAACGACACGATCGACCTGGCCGTCCTGGGCGGACTGAAAGACAAGGGTTCGCTGAAAGCGTATGAGGTGGTTCATTTCCAGCCCTTCGATCCCGTGCATAAGCGCACCGAGGCCACCGTCAAAACCAAGGACGGAAAGACGTTCAAGGTGGCGAAGGGCGCACCGCAGGCGATCTTGGCGCTGTCGGCCGATGCCGCCAAGGTGAAGCCGGCCGTCGAGAAGGCCGTCAACGAATTCGCGGCGCGGGGCTTCCGTGCGCTGGGCGTGGCGCGGGCCGAGGGCGACGGTCCGTGGCAGTTCGTCGGAGTGTTGCCCTTGTTCGATCCGCCGCGTGAAGACGCCAAGGCGACCATCGCCACTGCGCGTGCGATGGGCGTGAAGGTCAAGATGGTTACGGGAGATGCTTTGGCCATCGCCCAGGAAACCGCCAAGAAGCTCGACATGGGCACAAATATCCTCGACGCCGCCAGCCTGGGCGACTCCAAGAAGCAAGAGACCGCGGCGGTGGCAGATTCCATCGAGAAGGCCGATGGCTTTGCGCAGGTCTTTCCCGAACACAAGTACCACATCGTCGATGTGCTGCAAGAACGTGGGCATATCGTGGGCATGACGGGCGACGGGGTGAACGATGCCCCCGCGCTGAAGAAGGCCGACTGCGGCATCGCCGTTTCGGGCGCAACGGACGCGGCCCGCGCGGCTGCGTCCATTGTGCTGGTGGCGCCGGGGCTGTCGGTGATTATCGACGCGATCAAGGAGAGTCGGAAGATTTTCCAGCGGATGAACAGCTATGCGATCTACCGCATCGCCGAGACGCTGCGCGTGCTGTTGTTGATGACGCTGGCGATCTTGATCTTCAAGTTCTATCCGGTGACCGCGGTGATGATCGTGATGATCGCGTTGCTTAATGACGGGGCGATCCTGTCCATCGCCTATGATAATGTTCATTACAAGGACAAGCCCGAGGCGTGGAACATGCGCATGGTGCTCGGGATTTCCACGGTGCTAGGCATCATCGGGGTTGTCTCGGCCTTCGGCTTGTTCTATCTCGGTGAACGCGTCTTTAATCTCGACCGCGCGCACATCCAGACTCTAATGTACTTGAAACTGTCTGTGGCGGGACATTTGACGATCTTTCTGACGCGGACCCGCGGCCCCTTCTGGTCGATACGCCCCGCGCGGATTTTGTGGGTGGCCGTGCTGGGCACGCAAATCGTGGCAACGTTGATCGCAGTTTATGGCCTGTTCATGACACCGCTTGGCTGGGGTTGGGCGCTGTTCGTCTGGGGCTATGCCCTGGCTTGGTTCCTAGTGAATGACCGCGTGAAACTGCTCGCGTACAGGGTGTTCGATCCAAATGGCTTGCCCCTAGTGGCCAAAAAAACCGTGACCCCCACCATCAATCAAGCATCCGAGCCGAAAGTTGCGGTGCCGGCAGCATAGGCCGCGCTAGAGGCGAGCGGTTTCGTCATCGGCGACTCGCTGATTGACTCCATGTGGGTTCCTGTGGAGATTGTACGGGGCACAATACACAGTTAGCGATCAAGTCGGATCGGTGCCCAATTCCCTCTTCATTCTTCGCCGGTCGCGGAACATACATATAGATCGATTTGAGCAATTCTTCGCATCAACTCATGCGACACTTGCGACTCCGATAAATCGACCCCTTCACCCCTTCTCGAAACGTGTCTTAATCTTCCATCAAACGTTGCCGTCGAGCAATTCGGAAAGGAAGCGACACCACCGAATAGTCCCAAGTACCCGTGGCTCGTGAGACTCGTCAGAAAAGGACCGATTTCTCGGAACGACGTCAGCCCGCCAACCTGCTGCGGTCACCCCCACCGCCGCGCGCAACAGAGCTCGCGATGCTTTGGTGCGAGCACCTATCGAGGTCATGGTTCATTACCCAAATCCATACCCAGCAACTCTGGAAAAATACGGCAATTCCATAGACTTGACTGGCCATTCTTTGTGTTTATGATACAATACCCACATAAGGAAATGCACAAAGAATGCCTTTGGAGCCAATCATGCCTGCCGGCCGCAAACCGAAGCTGAACTGGACGAAGTTTCTCGGCCAGTATACGACCACGATCGAGGGCAAGTTCCACCGTCTGGGAACGGACAAAGCCGAAGCCGAACGGCAGTTCCGCTTTCTGCAAGTCAAGCACGACATGGACGAGCCGGTTGGCAGCAGCCCGACCTTCGGCGAGGTCGCCGACGCATGGCTTGAACATGTCGAGCAGACCTATGACCCGGAACGCTACCGGCTCTGCAAGGCTCGCATCAACGAGTTCCTTGCCTACCTAGGCAAGGACATCAAGGTACGCGACCTGCGGCCGCGTCACGTCGAAAACTGGATCGCTGAAAAGCCGGGAGTGAGAACCGATGGCACGCGTCGCCTCTACAAGGCGATGATCCTAGCAGCCTTGAATTGGGCGGCATCAAGCAAGGTGCGGATGATCGCTGCAAACCCGCTGCGGGGAAAGCTCGACCTGCCCGAAGGCGGATCGCGAGGCGGCGAGGCGGTCTGGACGCCGGAGATTTTTAAGATTGTCACTAAGAACGTCAACGATCGCTTCGCCGATCTCCTGCGGGCACTTGCGTGGACCGGGGCGAGGCCCTCCACCGTTCGCAAGATCGAGGCCCACCATTACCGCCCGCACCTGAAGGTATGGGACGTGGACGACATCTATCGGGGCCGCAAATCGAACCGCAAAACCGTCCGTCGCATCTGGCTGAACCCGCAGATGGTCAAGCTAGTTGAGCGGCTGAACAAGGAGCATCCGGCCGGCCCGATCTTCGTGAACACCAAGGACCGCCAATACAGCGGCGATGCCGTCACAATGATGCTGTTCAAACTGAAGCAGCGGCTCAAGAAGAAAAAGCCGCCCGTCCTGCTGCCTGAGGACCTGACCGTCTACGGCCTGCGTCATACCTTCGCTACGCAATTCATCGTCCAACACCCGGATAAGCTGGAATATCTCCGCGAGTTACTCGGCCACAAAGACCTGAAAATGATCCGCAAGCACTACGGCCACTTGTTCGACGAGAGCGCCGCTCTGCATGGCGTACTCAGCGATCTGAGAACATTGTAACGACCAAGAGCTTTCTCTTACTGAGCGCATGAAGAACCCCGGCCGGTGAGGGCCGCGGGCTACCGCGGTATGGTGACGTGCTTGAACGCTTTCCTCTGATTCGATGGGGGCACCCTCGCTGGTGCCCGCCATTCGATCTTCTGACTGGCGAGGAAGGCGTTAATGTCGGCGTCGGTGATGCGAATGCATCCGCGCGAGCCGGGCCGACCGATACGGACATGCGACAACAACCCGCAGGCGCACAGCTCGTAAACCAGCGAGCCCGATATGCCCATCCTTTCTGCTGCTGCCTTCACCGTCAACATCATCGTGACCTCGCCACTCGAATCGAGTAAAATCACCGGGATTTCTGGTAGATGGGGTTCGGATCGAACATTCCGCGGAATATTCCATCCGTCAGGTAGTTCATTCGACGAATGACCTGCGGCCGGCGATGGCGGACAGAAACCGCCGCCTCGTCGGGGCGAAGGCCGAGCAATTGGCTGGTATCAATACCACAGTACGCGCCAAGCTCCAAAGCCGAGCCGTAGTGCCCCAGACCAAACGACATGATCACTTCGCAGTTGTCGAGAATAGTCGCCCAATCGGTAGGATACCGTGATTTCAATTGGGCGAGGTTTTGCCAAACTGTGATGAGCAGAAGGCCATACGCCCTCATCAAAGTCGTCGCGGTAAGCAGAGGAGGAAACGTTCCAAGCTGTGCAGCTTCCTCCAGAATAAAGAGCGTTCGGTGCTCCGGTTGACACTGACGCTTGAGAATGGTGTTCAGCAACACGCCAACCCACAACCGCAATAGAGCGCGATGGCTATGAAGCTTTTCTGGCGGGATGATGATGTATAGCGTCAGGGGCTCGCCGGCCAGGACTCTTCGTAGGCTGATAGTGGAATCTTCCATCGAAGCGGCCACTTCCTCCGTCGCCATGCATTTAATGTAGGTCTGCGCCGTCGAAAGGACGGATGGGCGGGTCTTCTCGTCGGGATGATTCATGAAGGCGACAAATTCATCGTGAGCCAGCCGCGAACCTGCCCTCTTAGCGTCGAGCGTGTTGGCGATAAGCATACACAGGTCGTCGGCATACAAGAGTTCTTTCAGTCGCCTGATACTCGGCTTGCCGGAGGAAACCATGCAGGCAATTAGTCCAGCAACGAGCCCGTTGGCCGAGTCCGACCAAAACGGGTCGGTGCCGAACTCGTGCCCGGCGCTCAGAAAACTGGCGAACATCTCTGCATCGCTTTCCAAACGGCTACCCGGTAGCGCGAAGAAATCGAACGGGTTTAGAGTATCAATTCTTCCCCCAAATGGCCGCAGCGCAGCCACTTGGCCTATTTTGCGGCGATGCCGCGCGGTAACCGCATATAGCTCGCCTTTTGGATCGGAGACGATCACCGAGCCTTTGTGGTGGAGAATGTTGGGGATAATGAAATCCCGACCTTTGCCAGAGCCGGTTGGTGCGATTACCGCCACAGGGGCCTCGCCGAGGTGAGTCAACAGGCCTTCCCTGCTACCGTTCTGGACGTGACCAGATTCTGCGGCTTCGCGTTGGTATCCGATGAGCATGGCTCAATCCTTTCTGCTGCTAGTGCTTCCGTAATCACTAATTTGACCGACGTGGCGATGCGATTGCGGACATCGCACCTGACCAACCGTTTATCGAGTGTCATTTGCCTAAAATGGTGGTGTAAGTTGTGGGGTGTTCCCGCAAAAGGCAACCCAGCCTCATCCACCTGATAAGTTTCAACGTGTCGGCTCGCGGCGCGGCGGGGCGGAAAATCCAAGTTGCAGAATTAGCTTGCCCCGCCGCCCGGCGACATGCTGTTACTTGAACAGCAAGTAGACGCCGTAGGCCATCAGCGGAAAGCCGATGAGCACTGGAGCCAGGAAGAACCCGACCCCGATGTAAATGATTCCGGCCAGTTTGTGGCCGCCATTTTTGTCGGCGTTGTGTGCGCCCTGCATCAATTGACGGACGAAGAGGTCAGACATAATGAAACCTTTCAAAAGGGGTTGATGGTGAAATTGAAAACGAATTCTCTGGTGCCGGTCACTTCTATTGAAGCAATCCGGCCTTGTGCATCCGGCTGTCAAAGGCGAAAGCCTCAGCGGTCATCATTTGGCAGAGCACTTTGAAGATCTGTGAATGAAGACCCGGTGTCGGCACCCGGTAGTTGAGCATGAACAAGGCTGATCCGTCGTCGCCAATCGCTACGTGCCAGGCGACAAACGGTTGGACGTTGCGTTCAAGCATGTAGCCCAAAACGGCGGCCGGTATTTCTTTGGCGGGAATGGTAACGGTACTCATTGCCATGAAGCTCACATAGGCTCCACGTTCGAGGATGCTAACCATCACCGCGCGGCTCTGAATGAGCGGGTCATTGAAATGCAGGCACACCCTGCCGTCGTTTGACCGGCTATGAATCGACCAGCCTAGCTGCTGGCAGCAGGTCTCAATGGCGCTGTTGGCGGCGTTGAGGGACCACCGCTCGCTCACCGCCGACATGACATCGGAAGCAACGCCGTCAATAAAGTCGTTCAAAAAGCTCATTCGGTTTTCCTCTTATGAATGAAATCAGGTGATTTGATAAAACTCATCTGTCCGTAGCCCACAGATGCCGCGCTGCATAATATCTATGGGCCCAAGCTGTCGTTTTTCGCGAGATGGTTACATCGAATGTCCGTCGTTCTCGCGCTGCATCTCCTTCTCGTTGCTGTGCAGCCCTTCCATGTTGTGTATACCCTGGTCGCGATTCTGCCCCTGCCCGTAAGGGACGTAGGCAGTGCCGTTAAACAGTGCGGAGCCGAGCTCCGCGGAGCCCTGCACACCGAGCCTTCCGAGTTCCTGGCCGATCTCGCCGACCGCCCGGTCAAACATCTGTGTGAGCTTTTCAATGAAACGCATGATGCACTCCTTGTTCTTGCAGCGAACGCCTGTCCGATACGCCCGGCGCAGGCAGCGGCCGCGTTGTCATTGGTTGAATTCTGATAGCTGCTGCAAAGCTAGTGACGAAAAGCACTACCACTCCCAGCATGATCGAGTAAATGCATAACTTGAATCCTTGCCATTGCTGCCGCAAGAACGAGTCCCGCCGGCCTTCGTAATAACGCATCAGGCGAGTGCGGATCGGAGGGACGCCCGCAGCAAAGGTAATCGCCGTTCGCGGCGGCAGGGCCATGACCTCTTCGGGTTTCAGGAGTTTGCGGCCATGTTGTTGCCAATTGTTATTGCTGTTCGATGAGCGGCTGTAGCTGCCGCCCACATGACCTTCGCTATGTTGACTTGTGGCACCCCGACTTGTGCCGCCGCTTGCGATGATGATTGTTTCCTCGCCCAGTCGGCCCGACACGTACTCCGCCGTCTGCGGATCATTGACGCCGAAAAAGACCTGAGTGACGTTGCCGAGCAACGTTTGATCCTGACCTTCCGGAAAGCACTTTTTTAGCTGTCCGAGGCTTTGGTAGATGAATATCAGGCGGACGCCGTAGCCGCGATACTTGTCTACCGCGTCGTCGAGTTGTTCGAGATGGCCAAGCGTCGCCGCCTCGTCGATCAGAAAATGCACACGGCTATGCTCCTGAAGTCCGCCGCGCACAACGCCCCGCAGCAACGCGCCGATCCACATCCTGAGTAGCGGAGATTGGGCACGAGCATGTTCCGGCGGCAGAATAAGATAGACCGTGGTTTTTTCACGCGTCAAATTATTAGGATCAAAGCTGCTGGACCTCGTGCCGCTGGCAACCGCCAACGTGTCCAAGAACCGCAGAAAACGGTTAACCGTTGTCAACGTACTAGACAGCTCCTTATCCCTGAACTGCGTGAGTTGGTAGCCCAGCCGGGACAACATACCGTCGCAGGCGTCCGACGAGCAAAGCAGCTTAATCATGAGGTCGAGCTTCTCGGGGCTCGACGACAATAGGCTCCTAATTGTCTGCATCGAGCGATCATCGGAATCACCATATTGCGCAACGGCCGCGGCCGCGGCGGCAATCCACGCGGCCGCGCTGTCATTCCAGTGCGGTTCGCGCTCTTGACCGGTGCGAATCACCAGCGATTCTGCCAAATCGCGAATCTCGTCGATCATGTGCGGTGAGTCGGCCTTGATAAAGTCGAGCGGGTTCAGGCCATCGGGCTTGTTCGTAACCATGTTGTAAGGGTCAAGCAGCACGACACGATGCCCCATCCGCCGCCGGCGCTTCATCGTCGCCCTGGCGAGCTCGCCCTTGAAATCGACGACGACACATGAGTCCGGGCACTCCAAAAGGAACGGGATTGCGCAAGATACACCTTTGCCAGCTCCCGTCGGCGCGAAAATCGCCGTATGGACGGCCTGCGATAACCGGATGAGCGGCGAATTGCCCTTTATCCCTGGTAAGAAGCAATGGAGGAATTCGCACGACGCCCGCATTGACGGCAGGACGGGATTGAAGAGTCCGATCGTGGTGCCGATCCGCGACGGCCGCTCTCGATCGTACAATGTCCCGACGATCAGTCCATGCCCGTTCGCCATGCCGGCTCGTCGCACGTCTTCCTGGCCGGCCCATCGAGCCGTTCCATACGCAGTCAATTTGCCACGCCTGCGCCGAACCGCCCAGGCAACGCCGCCCAGTACGACGAAAAAGAGGAAGACGTTGCCGAACTTGATGGCCAGTATGTAGCAGCATAAGCCGAACAGCGCCACCGTGGCGATCAAAATCAAACGACAAAGCGAGAACATTTCTTGGCTCCTTTTAGATGTGCGCTAAAGGCGGATTGCGCCTACTCATCTTTCTGGTTCATGGCGTTCCTTGCTCGCACTGTAGTAGCCGCCATTGACAGCAGCACCCGGTGGTACTTCTCCGGCAGTGTCGCGACGATCAGCGGGGGCAAGTGCCCAAGCATCTGTTCAATCCACAGCGCCGCAATCCAAAGCGCTAGTACGCAAATGCCGAGTGCCACGACCGCGATGTGCCACAGCCGGACACCGATCATTCGCAAGGTTGACGAAAACCTGTTCATGTTTGTTGTCTCGTGATTAAAAGGATCGTTTTCCATGAGTTTCGTGCTCCGAAATGGGTTGATGTTAGGTACCTGTTTTTGCTTCGTCGCGGAACAGTCGGGCTATCGCGGCAAGCTCCAACCCCTTTGGGCGAAGCTTGCGAAGGCGGGCCAGAAGCGCTTCCAACCATCCGATCAAGGTTTCGAGATTGTCGAGTCCGCTGCCATAGGCGGTGATGCTCCGGCCGGCACCGAGTTCGGCCTTGAATCTAGACGCTTTCTCTGTAAGTGACCTGCTATGTCCGGTGCCGTTGCTTTTGACGATGCCGGTGAGGCCATCGCGCGTCAGGCCGTTGGCCACTTGTGCCGCCAGGGCCTCCTGTTCGCCAGCATCGACGACGCGGCTCAATTCGTAGCCGGCACTCGCCGGAATCTTCCCGTCTTTAATCTGGGTCTGGATCGGCGGCGGTAATTGCTTGAGCGTCAACAGCCTTGAAATCGTAGCCTGAGACATACCGATCTTGGCAGCGACCTCAGCCGCTGACCAGCCAGTCTCTTGCATCAGTTCCGCCACTGCGTTGGCAGTATCCATAGGCGTTAGGGTCTCGTGACAGTTGGCCACGAGTTGCCGATGACGAATTGCGGCCACAGCAAGGTCTTGCTCCTCAATGATTGCAGCGATCGTCGTGAACCCGGCCATCTTCGCGGCGCGGTAGCGGCGCTCGCCATCGACGATGACGTAAAGGTCGCCTTCCTTGCGGACACGGATGGGCGCCAGTTGTCCCACGGCAGCGAGTGTATCTGCCAGGCTGCGAAGCGACTCTTCGGAAAACTCGGTACGAGCCTGGATCGTGGCTACAACCACATCCAGCAACAGGTATGCGATCTTCTCTTGGCTCATAATGATCTCCGTTGTTCAAGCAAGGCTTTGTTTAGCCCGACACCTTTTCAATGGCAGTCACTGCAAGATTTCTCTTTGAAGGCACAAAATATTTTTACCACTCGAAATTCGGATACTGCCGGCGAAGGTTTCGTTTCGCTTTATCCGCAAGGCGATGAAGGTGTCCTTTTAGTAAACCTCGTGCCCGCTCAACTGCCGATAGGTTTGCGCCTTTGATGTGCCGGAGGACAAGCGCTTCCAGTTGGTCGGGCGGCAGTTCAGCCAAGAGCGACCATGCCGCCTCATTCGCGTTCCGCCGCCGAACCATGTCGTCACTCGAATACGAATCAACAGGATCGAAGTCTAGTGTCACCGTGCGACGATCAATGTTCGGCTTGCGTGCCGGATTGCGGTCCCGATTCTGGCGAATTCTTTCCGGAGTGCAACGAGGCGTCTCCCATCGCGCTACGTCTTGACGGTTTTCGCGACCGAGACAGATACACTTGAGCGTCTTGAACGCGTACGGTCCGATCGGACTGGTTCCGTCATGCTTGAAGAAGCCGCCGTCGGGCTTCAACATGAACACCCAAAACCGCAGTTGGCCATTTGCTGCCAAAGGCTTCATAAGCGGCCAGAGTTCTTTGCGAAGTCCTTTGGATAGAATTGCAGATGCCGCCGCCGCCACTACAGAGGTTGCCACGGCCATCGCGACATTGAACTCTGACTCCTCACAGGACTCGCCAAGATACTTGGAGCGGATGATCCGCCACTCCGCTTCCATTTCGTCCACTCGTCTGGTTTTCGGGCGGACGCTCGCTTCCTTAAGTTTGTTATTCATGCTTTCCGTTGCCTTTTACGAATAGGTGTTTAGTAGAATGATCGTGAATCGTGGAGCGGACATCGACGGGCAGCCTGACTGCCCATCGTATGCTCTATTCGGCGTCAACCTCGTCGAAATCGCCGCTCTCGATCTCCCGCTTGCGGCGGTAGAAATCAGGTCGAGAACCGATCTTTGGGCTCACGTATTGTTCCTCCTGCTCTTTCACGCAGTCAGGAAATTGCCTTATGAGTTCACGAATGATATTCCGCTTGCGTTTCCTCTTTTCCTCTTGCGACATCGTGCTCGGTTCCTGCCGAAAATGGTGTGCTGCTTCCCGGACACTGGCTGTGACCAAATCTTTCCAGTCTAATTTCGTTAGGTCATACTCCCATTGAAGGAAGGTCTGAAACGCCTTCTGCTGCAAACGCAGGTCAAGGGGGCAACCCGCTGCGCGGCATTCACCAAGTAAATACTCCGTTACTTCCAGACAATCCTTCGGTTCAATCACCAACTTCTCTTTGTGCCGGTAGCCCAGGCTGGCCAATTCAAGCATTCGGGCCGTTTGCTCGGCGTCCGTAACTTCGAGGCGGAATACTTCAATACGCGTTGCCAGCGCCCGCAGCTCAGGATGGTCGGCCATCGGCCGATTACTGATTATGATCACGCCGCCTCGGAACACGAATCGGTCAGTCTCACTGGTGGCGGTCTTCCAAGTAGCGATGCGTTCGTGTCCGGGTTGCGACCACGTAACACTTCGCAACACTCCCTGCGCGTTGGGATCTTTGGTCAACCGTTCCGTATCCTCAATGACGTGGATGGCGTCCGGCGCAGCCTTCAGTGCGAGATACAATCCCGCGCCGCTCATTCGGGAGTTAAACAATTGATATGCAACGGCGAGTTCCTTGAGACGATTAATCACCGAATAGGACTTGCCGATGCCACCACCGCCATGCAGAAACAGCCCGTGCTTGAAGCCCAGGGCAACGGCGGTTACCAAGTCGAAAATGATAAGGAACTTGTTTTTCAGGCTCTTCAGGGGGTCCTGGTTTCTATTGGGCATTTGTTCGTTCAACATGATTCGTTTCTCCTTTTGCAAGATTTGATACGTCGTCTCAGGACTTCGCTCTGAGATCTGAGACGTGAGACGGAGCTACTGTGCTGCCATCGTTTTTCGGTGTTCGCTTAACCTCATGACGCAATCATTCTTGACGTAAACAGTGGAAGGGTACATCCGCTTTGCCGGATTCTCAAAACTTCTGCCGGAAGTTTGCATTGGCCGGTCGCTCGGTTGTTTTACGTGGTCTCAAGTCTGCACCGTGAGACCTGAGACTTGAGACGGAGCTACTATGCTGCTGCCGTCGTTTTCCTGCGTTCGCTTAACCTCATGATGCAGTCATTCTTGACGTGAACAGAGGAAGGGTACATCCGCTTTGCCGGATTCTCAAAACTTCTGCTGGAAGTTTGCACGGGGCAGACGCTCGGTTCGGTGAAGCTGTAATCCGCCAGCCGATCAACTCCCCGGCCATTATCATTGCGTCCTTGAATACCCGTTTTCATCGCTAAAATAGCGCGGCGGTTTCTCGTCCCTCTGTGGACGCAATTGTGACGCTCGCCCCCGATTCCGAAGTTGACAAGAGATTTGCCGTCGAGTTGTACGTGGTGGACTTGAAGCCGAGCGCGCTTGTCGGCATAATGACGCTAGATTCTCCGCTGGCGATTGCCGCCCTCCAGCGACTCCGACCACTTTCTCATTGGCGATAGCCTCCAAAAGCATGATGGAACCTAAAGAAAGCAATCCTCTTGGCCGGACGCTAACTCCTAATTCCCAGCAAATTCAAAAGTTTCGACTTGGATACGGCTGGAGCGTCGAGACCCTCGCTGCTAAAGCTCGATGCTCCGACAAGACCATCAAGAATCTTGAAGCAGGGCAAAATGCCTTTCTTACGACGTTCAAGAAGGTCGCCGCAGCGTTCAATGTTGAAGTTTGGGCAGTATGTCATTGGCCCGAAGTGTGGGGTGCACCGCCGGCCAATGCTTTCAACGGCGGCATGCCAACTAGGAACGAGACGCAGTTCCCAGCTTCGGACAAGATGCAGATCCCAACTTCCGACAAGATGCGGATCGTCACCATGCAACTCAAAACGTCATTTGAACATTTCGACGAGTGCAAACATCTGGCCGACCTTATGCAGTCGCTCATGCACCTTTTGCGTCCCGGACACAGATTCGAGGTGCTGCTAGTCAACGAGGGCTCCGTTGATATTGTTCTCGCGCTTCACGAAGACGACGTTCGCCGTCTGTTAGCGACAATTGCTGACGGCTCGCTCAAGGAGCTGCACGGCGACATCGAGTCAGTTACATTTCAAGGCGGTGAGGTTCCAGAGGTAAATCACGACGGTCCAATTGCGATCGTAATCGCTGATCCGCTTTCTCAGCAGTCCGGACCCTTGTCCTGGGAAGTGCTGCTTCGGAATCCTGGGAGTGCTCAATTGGCCGCTTTCTTCTCTTGCCTAAGAGAAGCACTCCAAGGTTCACGGGCGTCCCGTCTTCAATTGTTTCGAGCGTTAGTCCGTCCCGCATTTCAGCACTTTATTCACAAGTGGTCCGGTCTTGATTCAGGGGAGTCACCGACTGAGAAGTCAATGGCTCTCGCAGCCGAATTGTTCCACTTAATCGAGGCCCGATTTGAAAAACACTTTGATCAACGTAAATCGGAGTTTTGGCTGGTTACTAGGCCGCGAGACCTTTGGGATCACTTGCGTGATTTCGCGGGTTACCAATCAAAGATCTTCCGGGCTGGTATCAAGTGGCCTAAACCTGCCTATGAATATTCCGTTGACCCCGATAGCGATGAGCCATTTGAAACGCCGATGTTGTTGAACATACTTACTAAAGACGAAGAAAACATCCTTCAATTGTCGGAGTCGGGCAAATCCGAGACCGAAATCGCGACGCTCCTAGAAGAACCCGCAGACTATATTGGACGGCAAATGCGGTCAATCCGGCGCACAATCTTGGGCGATCAAGGCGAATAGCATGCCATTTATTTCACTGTCGGCTCGATCTTGTAAAGAGAAGGTCCAAATATTTACTAATTATTAACAGGCGATGGTATATACTCACGTTGGAACATCAACTGTGAGGCTGCCATGAGCGATGAAAACAGGTCGAACGAGATTGGGACAAGCAACACGAACGACACGACGTTTGTTAGCTTGCGGATGACCACTGATCAAGCTGACAAACTTCGCGCTTTGTTCGAAAGCGGTGAATTAACGCATCTGGGAATCCTCGATTTAGTTATTGAAACCGGTATCGCGGAAAAGACGCCCAGTAAGAAATGGTCCGATGGTCAAAGAGAGCGACATTCTTCTCACAAAGATCGTACAAAGCGCTGAGAGACTCGATTCGTCCGCGAGCAATCCAACATTGCTTGATGGTTGTCGCGGTCTTTCGTGAGGCTGGCTATACCGAAATCCTCTCCACAATGTTCCGCGTGACTTGCTTTTGCCGCCGGTCGTAGAGCCGCGTGGTGCGGGCGTCGGCGTGGCCCAGCAGGTGCTGGACATCTTCCAGGGCAACGCCTTGCAAGAGCAAGTCGGTCGCGGCACAGCTTCGGAATGAGTGCGGCGAGATCAAAGTCGGCAGATCCGCCGCCTTGAGTCGCCTTTTGACCATCCGGCAAACATCCACACCGTTCATCGCGTTGGCCGAGAGCTGCTTGGCGCCGCCCAACGTCCGGAACAGCGGTGCATCCTTCGCATCGTCGGCGATGCCGGCAGCGAGCAAGTATTCCTGGAGAAACCCTTGCAAATCGTGTCGAACCGGAATCGAACGAGCCTTGCCACCTTTCTCCGTAAAGCGCAAGGCGAACTGCATTCCGTCGTGAACGAAATCCCGCAGCCGCAGCTTGGCAACCGCACCGGCCCGAGCCGCCGTGTAAATGAGCGTGGCGATCAACGCCCGGTCACGATAGTCGGCTACCGATTCCAAGCGTATCGCTGCCAGCAGCCGGCGAGATTGGTCAACGGTAATCTCCGGCGTCCGGCCCTCGATGGCGGAGTAACGCTCGGTCCTCACCGACGACGCCGGATTCAGCAGCACGACATGCCGCTGGACAAGCACGTCGAAGAATGACCGGATCGCCGCCAGATGTACTTTTTTGGATGGGGTACTGAGTGAGGCAAGACTATCGAAGTAACGCCCGATTAAGCCGGGCGTGATGCGAGATAGCTCCGACTCTTGCGGCTCGATCCAAGCCAGAAATCGCCTCACTGCTCGCAAATACGCTGCCCGCGTATGCTTATTGCGAATTTGCCCTTGAAAAAACTCGTCCCAGGCAAAACTCGCGGCAGCACCGGCCTTGCTCACGATGTTCGGTGCGAGCACTTGCCCGCTTGCATGGAGCATTGCCAGAGACTTGCCGCCGAACTCCGTCATCGAATAAGTTCCAATTTGACATCGAGGTCGAGCTTCTTCCAGTCGCGATCCGCCGTCAATACGGTTGCCTTCCGCTGCACTCCGAGCGACAGGCAGGCGCAATCGGCATAGGAAATGCCGAGCTTGTGTAGTCGGGCGTGCAGTACCGCGGATTGTTCCGCGAGTTCCCGGTCGAGCGGAATCACGCGGGGGAACGACTCGCGGAGGAAGTGCCGCACTTGATCGGCGGCCACGTCGTAGCGCACCAGCTTCGAGAACGCTTCCATGAGATTGAGCGACGAGACGATGCAGTTGGTGCGGATGGCCCCGACTCGCTTCTCGCCCGACTCGCCGCGCGCGAAGGCCAGGACCGCCGAAGCGTCTGCGACGAACTCACTCACGTTCCGCCGCGTCGCGCCGTTCGGCGAGCAATTCATCGACCACGCTGACGCCCGGTGGAACCTTGCTGGCCAACAGTGCCCGAAACTCGGCAAGCGTCGTGTCGAACGTGTGCAGTTCCACCTTTCCCTTGCCGACATCGACGATCAAGGTGTCGCCGACTTCGACGCCCAGTTCTTCGCACGCTTCATGGGGCAGGACGACGCGCCTGCCATCCGAGACCTTTACATGAAATAGCTGATTTTCCACGCCATGACACTCCCTTGTTGGCACATTCCCCAACCGTGCCACAGTTCGGAGCGTCCGTCAAGCGAAATCAGCCACGCCGCGAAACGGCCGCAATGGCGACCGTGGCAAATAACCACCTTTATTTGCCACGAACCGGTACGAGAGTCCTGGGTGGGCAAGTACGGCCGCGAATCGACGAGGAAGCTCCACGCCCATCGCCCCATAACCGAGTCGCGCTTTCGTCTCCTATGTGGTCACTGGACTGCTGACAATTTGAGTGCCGACTGGTAATCATCATTTGGGCACGTATAATGAGTGCTGCGAGCGGCAGATTTCGTATATTTTGGCGAGGTGCTTCATGAAGGCGTCGTGCCGGGTCGGGTTATACATCGTCTCTCTAATTGCGTGCATCTCTTCCGCTTCGGCCGAGAATAAGTCCGCGTCGGCGAGTACACCATATGACAAATACATGCAGCCTTACACGGCGAAGGCTCGTTCAGGTTCGTTTCCGGGTCCGAAGGGCGACTTCGACCGAATCGAACTGCCTCTCAACCTGATTGTCACCGGGATCGTAGGCGATGAACCTAAGGCGAACGCGCTGGATCAACAGTTCGATGGGCCGACTACCTTCGGAACCGAGGTTTCAACCGATTGGCAGGTCTACCATTTCAATTACGGTCCGTCCGGCGGGAAGGGTAGCGGCTACTGGAAGATAAACGATGCCGATCAAAAGCGACTCCGCGCGCTCTTATCCAAGCTTCCGGACGATGGACAACGTCTGCCGCCGCCTGGCCGGCGCGTGATTTTGCAGGTGCCGGAAGGCGACCACTGCCGGGCACGGATTTACGATCGCGCGAACGCACCCGATGAAGTTTACGAAATTCTCCGTTTGAGCCTGACAGGAATCCGCTCGTGGATGCCGACTATCAACTCGGAAAGCGACGTGACTGTGGGCGGCCATTCGATTGACGGAATTCTTGCATTGACGCCGAAGGGCCAACTTGTGACCGCGACCGAGAATGGCCCGCTGAAGTTTTGGGACCCACTTACTCACGAACAGCTTAAAGACGTGCGATTGCCAAGCGACTTTTCGACACCTGAAACCATCAAATTCAGTCCTGACGGCTCATTGGCCGTGCTTGCAGATGCATTTGGTGATAACCGAGCCTTCGAAGCAAAAACCTGGAAGATCGTCAAAAACCTTCGACAACCGTCCGTTGGACGATATGGGGTCGGGCTGTTCTTTACGCAATTCACCGCGGATGGGCGGTTCGTCACATTCCTATGTACTCAGTTCGACACCGAAGGCCACCACCTTACGATCTTACCGCGGGCCTACGATACCAAGACCTGGAAGCAGTACGACAAGCAGCCAGACCTTCCGCAAAACGCTCTTGCCTGCGTCCAAGCACGCAAAGGCAGGCGGGCGATTGTTCTTCTCAAAGGCAACACGATGGTCCTTTGGAATCTTGAGCGTGGCGTCCAATCTGCGAAGTTGGATGAGCACGTTCGGATTCACGAAGTCGCATTCTCGCCCGATGAATCAATGGTCGCGATTGCAACAGGGAAGGATGGTAAGAATGATTGGATGTACGACAACATCAAGATTTGGAAGATGGATACGGGCGAGCAAGTGCATCGACTGCGCCCCTTCGAAGCAGACACGTGCGAAACCGTCGTGGGCTTGCAGTGGACGCCGGATGGTCACTACGTACTAGCCGCGACGAAGTCCGACGGCTCGTTCGACGACTGCGCGATCAATATCTGGAACGTAAAGAGCGGTCGCCACCGAGGGACGCTAGTGGACGGGCTCTGTCACCCAACAGGGATCGCAATTCTGCCTGACGGAAAGCACGTGGCAGCCGGCGGCGTTAGCCTCAAAGGCGCGATGGCGTCGTCCGTGATCCGTTTTTGGGACCTTTCGGCCGCACTTAAGCAGATTCGGTCCTTCGAGGATTCTTTGGAAGTGAAACCGCGAAAGTAGGAAGCACGCGTTTTGTGCCTACTCTCGCTGGCGTCTACCATTCAATTGTCTCGACTACCGTCGCTCCCTTAGCGGCCCTCATCGCCGTCACCCCGTCCGCTTCCTGGACCCACGGGACCCGGTGCCGTGCAAGCCCTTCAAAGAGCCGCACCAACGGACGTAATTCGCAATTGAGATTTCGACCTTTAATGCGGATCTTCTCGCCGCCGACGTAAAGCGTGATGCCTTGCGAGGGATTGTAGTCGATTTTTTCGAGCCAGCCGTATCCAATCGCCCGGATGTTGCCGTTCGCTTTGCGAAGCTCTAGCATGACGCCGCGATCGCGGATTCCCCGCAACCAACCGAACGAGCCAAGATCATCGACGCCTTCCGACTCCTCTGGCCCGGCCATGCTCACAATCTTGTCGGCGGGTTTGGCAGCAAATTTCTGCAAAAACTTATCGCTCATGGGTCATCCTTTTCTTGTTCGTGTCTCGCCTGTTCTTGCATGGCCGGTAACACTTCTTCGCGTCCTTGCAGCTTGGCGCCGTGCTTCCGCTTGTCACGGAGATTGATAAGTTCGGTTGCCGTCAGCCGGTCGTCGCCGTGGCTCACCGCTTCTAGCAAGGCAGATTTCTCGCTGGTGTAAATCGCCGCCCGTTCCCGGCCGCGCGACACTGACACGTAGAATTGCTCACGTGACGACGCCGGAAAACTCTCGGCCGACTGCCCGATGAAGACGCGATCCACCGTTTTGCCTTGGCTCGCGTGGGACGTAACAACATGACCGTAGTCCAAATGCCCGAAGCTCTTGGCAACGGTCCAATCGTTACTGAGCACAATGTCGCCCGATTTCGTGAAGCTCTTGACCGTATAACGAGCCCCGTTGTTCAGGCGGTGCTTGCCGTCCGCCGTGCTTCCGTTTTTCGTAATCCGCACGACATCGCCGGCGGCAAGCGAGAGCGATGCCGATCGGTATACCTGGAATCGTGCCGCCTGCCCAAGCGGCAGTTTCCGGCTGGCGGCCGCCGTAATGCGTTGCCCCTTGCGGTAGCCCTTGGCATTCTGGTGGAACTCCAACACGTCGCCCGGCGTGTAGCTAATGTCATCGGCCTTTTCTGCCGCGGTCAAGTTCAAGGGAGTAAGTCCGAGCACGTCGTGCTCGACCTTTGCGATCCGTCCGCGCTCTCTAAGCTCGCGACGGATTTCGGCGGAAATGCGCTCGCCCTCCCGGTGCGTAGGCGACACGACCAGCGCCGACTTACCGGACTCTATCGCCGCAACGTAATCGCACGCCATGACCTGGAATCGCTCCTCGTCGGCAATCTCCCGTATAAAACCGAGGTCATCGAGTTCCTTGAACCCGGCTTCCGTCCTGCCCTCGCTGAGCAATTGCACTGCGTCCTTATAGCGGCCTTTTTGTCGCTGAATTTCGGTTATGTCGGCGGGGACAAGGCCGGCCTGTTCTTCCAGCAGACGCAACGCCGCCCCGCGTTCCACTGAGCCGTGCTGCCGGCGGTCGCCGGAGAGAATCACCCTAGCGTCGATACGCTCCGCCAGATCGAAGACGCTTGCCGTCGTCTTTGTGCCAAGCAAGCCGGCTTCGTCGATCCAGATGACCTGTCCGGCAATTTCCGCTTGCAGCCGGTCGTCGGCAAGCAGCCGGGCTACCGTGTCGGCATTGGCGAAGCCCTCGCTGCGAAGTACGCCGCGACTGGCATCGGCCGACGGAGCGAAGGTGAAGACTCGCTTGCCGTTCGCTTCAATGGCCTCGACCGCCTCTTGCATCATGCTCGTTTTGCCGACGCCGGCGGCGCCACGTACTACTACGACACGATCTCTGGACCCCAAAACGTACCGCACCGCACAACGCTGCCCTTCATTGAGCCAGTCGCGCTGGAATACGTGAGTCCCCGTATCGAGCCTTTGTTCCGTACCGCGTCCATCGCGGGCAAAGGCGATCATCCGCGACTCTTCGGAGACCACGTCGCGCGTTGTCACCATCCGCCGCCCATCCTGGTCGCCGAACACCAGGTCGTGCCGACGAAATGCCTCCTCGACCTCTTCCGGCCCAGCCTTGCCGACAGCCCGCTTTAGCGACTCGGCAAGCACGGTACGTTCCGGCAATACCGACCGACGTTCAAAGCAATGTTCGGTCGCACGCTCGACCGCATCGGCGGCAGCATGGCTGTCTTTCGCTAACGGCCTGCCGCCAATGGTTTTTGCGACGGCCGCAAGGGCTGAGCGTTCGCCCGGCGATAGCCGCGACGACCATTCGGCTTGCAACTGGTCGAAGGTCAGTTCCTTCGCTTTGCTCTCCCGCGTCTTGGCTCCCAATTCCGATTTCGCGGCCGGATCGACGATGCCCTTACGACGTGCTTCCTCTTCAATGGCCGCCGTGCGCCGAGAGAATCGCAGCATGGCGGATTTCGGGATGTTGGCAATTTCCCAACCGGTTTTTGTCCGCTCGACGCCGATGCCCAGCTCCGTCAACCGCCGTGCCATGCGTGAATGGAACTTCGCCTCGAAATAGGACGCATCACGCTTTAGGTCGGCAAACTGCCCCGCCTTCCAGGCTTTTTCCTGTGAATCTAGCGTCGTATTGAAGACGAAGCAATGCGCGTGCAAATGCGGGTCGGGTACGCCGCCAATCGGCCTTGCCGTAAAATGCACGAACTCGCCCCATATCATGTTGCCGGTCGTGCGGTCGTCGTCCTTGCCGCTCTTCCTCACGCGGGTCTTCATCTCGACTTCCATGTCCCGCATCGTGTCGTCTACCGACTCGCGGAAGGCGTCAAGAATCCGGTCGTCCCTCGTCTGGCTGTAAAGCAGCGATACGCTCTTGGGTACGTGAAAATTGAAATCGAACCCGACGCGGCGGTTCTTCTTTTGCCGCAGCGTGAGTTGTTCGCCGTTGGCGGGATTGCGATTATTACAGAGTGCATCCCAGTCCGCTTTTTTAACGACGCCGCTGAGACCGAGCAGTTCGGCCCCCTTCCCTCGCCAGCGGCCTTCCAGTTCCTGGCCCTCGGAATAGTAGTCGGCCGTGCTGTAGTACGTCATGGCGCCGGCCGCTGAAGTGTTCTGCGTAATTCGCAACATCGCTTGTCCAGAATGAGGAGGGTTTCCAAAAAGTGAACATCTCTTTACCTTTCTAATGGCATCGGGCAAGCGAAATCTTTCACGCCCGACCCAGATTTTCGCGAGATTTCCGTCTACTCGCAGACAAACGGCTGATCCGTCGTACGATTCCAATTGAATGCACTGTCGCCGTCATGTCCGCACGTCTGCCAATAATTCCGTAGCCTGTTGCCCGCGTCGCGCAAGCATGGCAGGCAATCGGGCTGTTCATGTAAGCGGACGTGTTGCGAGTAGTCTTCCCCTCTCCTTGCGTTCCGTGAATCCCGGCACACCCACGCGGTCTAACCTGATGGGCACTCTAAAGCCGCCACCGGCCCGCGCAAGCTGCCAAGACGGCTTCCACCTACGGCGGACCCTCCGTCTTTCGCTTGGACGCGGTACGCAAGTGCTCCGGTTTTCGCGGCTTTGTTTACGTGCCATCAGGCCGCGATGGGCGCGGCCGGTAATTCAAAGACAAGGAGAGTTTATGACTGATACCAACAACACGACCACCAATTCCAAGAAGCCGAGCCACGTTGCCTACCAGGTCCGGGACCGCGAAGGCAAAAAGGGCTACTGGACGCGGATCGGCAGCGCATCGGCGCACAACGACGGCAAGGGCTTCAACATCCAGTTGGAAGTCGTGCCGCTCGACGGACGCATCGTGCTCCGCGTCGAATCGGAAAAGAAAGACTAACGCAACCACGGGCGGGCGTGAAAGCGCCCGCCCGCAACTTTGAAAGGAACTATCCCATGACAAAGCATCCCTTCCAGGACGTGACCAACGAAGCACTCGATGCCTTTTGGAACGTCATCGTCAAGCGTTATCCGCAAGCCAAGACCGGCGACCTTTCGCCGTGGGCCACCATCCAACTTCAAATTGCAGCCGAAAATGCTGCCGAGGAGTGGATCATAGGTAACGTCCCGCCACGTTTTCGGAAATAGGAGTCGAATATGCAACTCTCAACCATCAATCCCTTCTACGCTGCCCGGCAATACCGCCCGGCAAGCGAATCTACAGCCGAGCCGTCCAAGCCGGTCTACGCCAGGTTGCCCTTGGCGCCGGTCACCGGCAGCCCGGTGCCGCACCTGACCAGCCTGTACCATTTCGAGCGCGCCGGCGAGTACGGCGACCGAGGCTATCCGGGCAATTGCGGCGGAAACTTGATTAAGGACCTACTACTCTACTTTAAGCCGGGTCTAGTGCTGGACCCATTATGTTATCAAACACATAACTGGGAGACTATTGCGACCGCGAGGAAGGCATCTTGCCCCTCACCTTCCACACCAAGCGGATTGCCTTCGAGTGCGGGCTGACGCAGCACTCAACCGACATCATCCGCTTCAGTCACGGAGCGTCGAGCAGCCGCAAGGTCTACCGCTCGTCATTCATCCCTGGCCTGCATGACGTGTGCATGATCTTTACCAAGCCTTAGCTTGCACGGACCAGGTACGCGAAGAAAACGAGTGGCCCCGACAGCGAGGCCACTCGTCGGCGCATATCGGACCGTTGACAGTTCACGCAATCCCTTCTACTAGCATAAGGGGACAAAGCATCCGAAATACGTGGAGCGGTAGCATCTCGATCAGAGAATCAATCAAGCGGTCCCTGCCGCCTTCACTCGTAACCTTGCTCAAGCGACTCAGGGACAGCAACCGCCGATACTTCGGGCTGAATCAACTCGACCGAAAGTTGGAAAAATACCTGAACTTCAACGACGGCTATTTCGTCGAGTTAGGTGCGAATGACGGCGTGACCCAATCCAATACGCTGTATTATGAACGTCACAGAAACTGGCGCGGCGTGCTGGTCGAGCCGACGCCGCACAACTACTTGCTTTGCCGCAAGAACCGCTCGCCGGGCAATTACATCGTATGTCATGCCTGCACGTCATTCGACTATGAGCAAGAATTCGTTGCAATTGCCTACTCGAATCTGATGTCATCGCCGTTCCGATTGGAATCCGATGTTGACGACCCGCTCGCACACGCCCAGGAAGGCAGGCGATTTCTTCCGCCAGCCGAAGATAACTTTATTTTCGGGGCGCTGGCGAAGCCGCTGAGCACCATTCTCGACGAAGCCGCCGCGCCCCGGCAAATCGACCTCCTTTCACTCGACGTAGAAGGTGCCGAAATCGAAGTGCTGAAAGGGATCGACCACGGCAAATACCGGTTTAAGTTCATGTGCATCGAAAGTAGAAACATCGACAAGCTGACGGCGTATCTCGCCGGCGTCGGCTATCGCTTCGTCGAGCCGTTGTCCGTGCATGACTATCTTTTTTGCCCAGCGTAAACCGTCCGTCGCACGAGCCGACCTCCGGGCCGGAACGCGGAAACAGCTTTTCGCCTCACTCGGATTCAATCTCATCGCCAGGCTTCCAGGGTTTATAACGGTCCTCTTTATCCTGCCGCTCATCAGCCAGTCACTCGGCACCGCCACCTATGCCAGCTTCCTTTCGGCCGTGGCGGTGGGATCGGTATGCACCCTGCCATTCGGCGGCATCAACACAGTCGGCCGCCGCTTGATTGCCAGCGCCTACGGCGCCAAGGACAGCGCTCGCGAAGCCGATGCGTTCGTCTTGACGTTTCTCGCCGCGGGCACAATGGCAATTCCGGCCTGTGCTGCGGCCTACGTTGCCGATGCGGAACCCGTTTTCTTTTGGGTCAGCCTGATGCCGATTGCGGTCATGTTCCTGAACATAGCGGACAGCGTCCGGGCCAGCTATAACGAACATTACGTCACCGCCATTCTCCAATTTGTCTTCCAGACGGTCATTGTCGGGGCGGTTCTCTTTGTCGGTGTGCCGAAGAACGGCATTTTGTTTTCTGGCCTTGCTCTGCACCTGCCTTACGTGCTGGCCAGTCTGGCAACGCTTGCTCTCCTTGTCTGCCAGCGGCCTTACTTGCTGTCCGGCAAGGCACACGGCTTGCGCACCATGCTGGTTCCCGCCTTGGGTGTCACCGCGGCCGATGGATCGCTTATGGCCCTGCTTAACCTCAGCGTGTATTGGCTGGGGCGGGCGGGTAGTGCGGACTACGCCGCGTGGTACGGCACGTTCGTCCGGTTGTTCCAATCGTTCTTATCGCCCGTGATGCTGATTCTGCTGCCGCTGACAAGCTACATAGCCATCCGTTGGCAGAACCTGTCCACGGACCGCCGGCTGCTGTTGCATAGGACCTTCATGCTCGGCGGCGTCGGCTACGGCGCCGTGGTCGGGCTGATAATGGCCGCTGGCGGATCGTATTACATCGGGCACATGTTCACCATCGCCGCGCAGGGCGACACGTTCGACGTGGCGGCTATCACGCTATTCATCGTCGCCTTCATCGCACTGAAGACTTATTCCTTGCTGGCTTATTCCGTCTCCGAAGCCCGCCGCGTCTCGTTCGGCACGGCCGGCGTCGTGCTCATTGGTTTCTGCGCGGCGGCCACCGCCCAAATTTCGGCTCGCGCCGCATAGAGCGGTGGATGTCCTGCTCGCCACCACCGGCGCCCTGCTGCTGATTTTGGTATTCGCGGAGAGCGTTTTCCAACGCAGCGACTCTTTATGAATCAGCCGTATAAGCTAAGGAACAAAAGCCCGATGATCAAACTAGACCCCGACATCTTCGACGACCTCTTTCACGGCTGTGCGTGGGCGGCTTACGTGGACCAGGCGACGGCGGACAGAGGACCGCCTGATAGCGAGGTCACCCGCCGCCGTGCGTATCGCTACTACGAGGAGGCGTTGCGGCAGAAGAATCCGCAATCCGAGTGACCGCCTGCTTGTCGGTCGCGGCGAGATTTGGGACCAGTTTCACGGTGAAACTGTCCCCCGCCCCGATCAACCTTCATCGCTTAGAGCGATGTTCGCAGCCTTGTGAAAAACCGTTCCGGCATCCCTGCCGTCGCGAATCCAAGCCGTCCGGCCGAGTCCTCTCCGGCCTCCAAGAATGCCATTCTCACATCCATGTTTCAAATGGCTGTAATTCCGTGCTCCATTAAGTCGCACAACTTAATTTCTGTTCAGACATCTCCCCTAAGCGTTGCTTAGGATGTCTTTCACCGTGAAAGTCGGTTTTGCGACGAATCGTAAATACGATTTTGCGACCCATCGTGTCGCCGCAAAATCGCAAGTGCGGCATTGCGATTTGCCGCAATTCAGTGAGAGCACAATCACGACTCGTCGTACCGCCGCAAATGCGGCGATACGAGACCGCGTATCGGCGTAAAATCGCAAACACGCTTTTACGACGTTACGTTTGATCGCCCGATCTCCAACTATCAAGAATACCATTGACTTGGCCCGCAGGCCGTCGTATCTGATTGTGAGAATCGTAAAATCGTAAACACGACGGCACAAGGAGGAGTATGCCCAAAGTCATTGCCATCCTGAACCAGAAGGGAGGCGTCGGCAAGACAACGCTGGCGGTGCATATTGCTACCGCGCTTGCCCGCTCGAAGCGTACCGTACTATTGCTCGACGCCGACCCGCAAGCCAGTGCCCTGGATTGGGCCGCAGCCCGACACGGCGAGCCGCTGTTTCCGGTCGTGGGCCTGCCCAAGAACTCAATCCACAAGGAACTGCCCACATTGGCAGGCAGCTTTGATTTCGTGATTATTGATGGTCCGCCCCGCGTCCACGATGTCGCCCGGTCGGCCATCATGGCGAGCGACCTTGTGCTAGTGCCGGTGCAGCCGTCGCCCTACGACGTATGGGCTGCCAAGGAAATTATCGACCTGATGAACGAGGCGACTATTTACAAGCCAAGCATCCGGAAAGCGTTTGTAATCAATCGTAAAATCACCAACACGGCGATTGGCCGCGACGTGACGGAAGCTTTGTCCGAATACCCGATTCCCGTCCTGAAGACGCCGATTTGCCAGCGAGTCGCCTTCGCGGAAAGCGCTACGAAGGGATTGACGGTTTACGAGCTCGACCCCGACATGAGGGCCTCGCACGAAATGAACCAACTGGTTGAAGAAATGGAGGAGTTGCTGAAATGAAGCGTGTAACCTTTAGCAGCAAACGTCCGAGCACGGTTCCGGCGAGTACGGCCGACGATTGGGTGGACGATCGCGACGCCATCAATCGCGAGCCGACGAAACGGCTCACCATCGACGTGCCGTTAAGCCTGCATAAACGAATCAAAAGCCAGTGCGCCATGCAGAACTTAGTCATGGCGGACGAAATCCGTGAATTGCTTGAGCAACGATTTCCGCAAGCCCAAAGCGCGGAGCCGGGACGGCCATCGTGAATACGACTTTACAGAAATACGATTCCACGATCATTCGTTGCGTTAACCCTTTGAATTTGCGGGGCTGACGTGGTACGCCGCGCACCGCCGCCGGGCGACCAGCAAATCGACATCTTCACGTCGAACTTCGCCGACATTCCGATTCGCGACCAACGCGACATGATGGAACGGCCGTTTTTCAGCCTCGCCAAGAAACCCCGCATGACGCCCATCAAATACCAATCCGGCGAATTGTGGGTCGAGGTCAGCGCTAACTCGCAGTTCGGCATGGCCTCGATATGGGACGCCGACATTCTGGTTTGGGCGTCCACGCAGATTACCGAAGCCCTGGACCGGGGCCTAAAACCCTCGCGGACCATTCAGTTTCACCCGTACAATCTGCTGCGCTCTATCCGCCGCACGACGGGCGGGGCGGACTACGCCCGCCTTCGTGCCGCCTTGGAACGCCTGACGCATACGGCGGTACGAACGAACATTCGCGCCCTGGGAAAGAAGAAATCCGCGTCGTTCCATTGGCTGGAAAGCTGGACTGAATCGGTGCAGGAAGCGACCGGCGAACCGACCGGCATGACGATTACGCTGCCCGAATGGCTCTATGGCGGCATTGTCGAGCGGGGAGGGGTGCTGACGATCCACGAGGATTACTTCCTGCTCACGGGCGGATTCGAGCGCTGGCTCTACCGTGTGGCCCGCAAGCATGGCGGCAACCAGGTCACCGGATGGAGCTTCACCATGCGGCAACTCTTTGAAAAATCAGGCTCATCCGCCCGTTTCTCCGATTTCGCCCTCGACATCCGCCAGATTGTCGAGACGAACCACCTGCCGGAATACGAGCTTTCGATCCGCCGCAACGGGGAGGGGGACGAAATCATCCATTTCGTCCACCGCTCGCACTTATCGACGGACCATCCGCGTTACCAAATGCCCCGTGCGCCGATGCGGCGAACAACGAGGGGCATCCACTCAGAATCCTTGACATTCAATAACTTACCCGCTGACGAGTCGGGCGAATAGGCGCGCCGCCGGCAGCGATCGGAACGGACCGCAGCCCCCTAGACTCGGGCTAATGGGCGCAAGCCCGGCACGACCAGGAATCCGCGTCCGACCACGCTACGAACTGGGGATTCCATCGGGCGAATAGGCGCACCCGTGTCGGGCGAATGGGCGCAAGACCTATCGGACGATTAGGCGCAAAGTCTCGGGCGAATAGGCGCAGCAACCGCCCGATTTTCTAGCTCCATCAGCCGTTTGTTCAGTGGCTAACTGTTTAACTTAAACAAGATATATAACCTTACTTAACGGCAGTCCCCTGTGGATAAGTCACGTTTTGCGTTAGCGAACGGACTTACTGAGGGCGGATCATCAAACGCCGCCCACCGCAAGCTACTGAATTGTCACTCCCTACGGCTTGCGAAGCGCGGGGAGGGGCCAAAGGGGCATTCAGGATAAGGATCGAGATCGGCCCGACCGTCATTGCCCGACAATCGAAGCCAGAGAGGCAAGGAACAGCAAACGACGCTTGTGACGCGGGGAGAGATAGCCCGGCATCGGTTTCACTCTTCGTTGGCGATTTCCAGGGAGGGACAACGGCCCCATTACATCGCCATCAAATATCGCTTGCGCGAGCGCGATCGAATGTGTATAGCCGTTAACCGTTTTTAACCACTTCTCTCACTTTTGCGAGGTCCTCTATGTCGTTTTCCCATTGCCTGGCGTCGCCGGCACGTCCGGCCACGAACCACGTTGCGCCTGGTTTCTGAGCATGGCCAGCAAATCGAAAGATCAGCGGCAACGCTCGCTGTTTTCCTCCGACTTTGGCGTAATGACAAAGCCGGCGCCATCCACTATTATTCATTCCGAAGGAGACCACCATGCAATACAAGACGATAATGCTCGAACTGCTACAGCAACGGCCCCAGATGCACGAGGAGCTTCGGCAAAGCCGGAAGCTGCTGGAGACGGTGGAACGCTACGCCCACGAGTTGAGGGACAGCCATCTGGCCCTAGCCGAGACGCTTTCCAAGGCGAGACCGGACAGCGAGCCCAGTCAGATCAAGAGCGAAGCCTTGGAAATCGCACTCAAGGAGATGGAGGATCGGCTGGACGCCAACGTCACGACGAACGCGGAGGAAGGAGAGGAGGGACCGACGCTCGATGGGGCAATGGCCTATCTCCGTCGTCACACGCCGCCCGCGTAGCGCGGTCGCGCAGGCAGGGCACGCTTTTCGATCCGCTGACCGGCAGCCCTACTGTAGAACAAACGCGAGCGGTGGGAGACGGCGCTATCCGCCCCGGCCCGGTCATCGTGCCGGTGGAACTGCCGCCGGCATCCAAGCTGGCCGCCGATTCGTCGCCAACGGAAAAGACGCCGGCCGCTACGCCCCGCGGCGAGAAGTCGAAGGCCCGCGCTATCTTAGCGGCCATTCGCACCTTAAAGCAGATCGAACAGGAGCGGCGAGCTGCGACGGCCGAGGAATGTCAAACGCTTGCCAAGTTTTGCGGTTTCGGTCCCGTCGCGCTGTCGCTCTTTCCCGATCCGGTGACAGGCCGCTACAAGGACGATACTTGGAAAGCACTCGGAACCGAGTTGGAATTGCTGCTTTCGCCAACAGAGTACGACAGCGCCAAGCGGACGACGTTCAACGCCTTCTACACGTCGCCCGTCGTCATGCAGGCCATCCACGACGCCATTGCCCATTTGGGTGTGCCCGAAGGGGCCACCATCTTGGAACCGGGCTGCGGCATCGGCAACTTCATGAATTTCAATCAACAAAAGAAAAACCACTATATCGGCGTGGAACTAGATTCCATCTCCGCCCGCATCGCCCGTGCCTTGCATCCCGATCAAGACATCCGTATCGAGAATTTCCGCGACACCAAGTTGCCCGAAGGACGCATCGACGCCGTCATCGGCAACGTGCCCTTTGCCGACCTGAAGCTTGATTACCACGGCCAAAAACTGCCCCTGCACGATTACTTCTTCGCCAAGTCGATCGACGCCTTAAAGCCGGGTGGCGTGTTGGCACTGGTCACGTCGCGCTTCACGCTCGACAAGCAGAACGCGGCCCTCCGCGAGTATCTAGGCGACAAGGCCGACTTCGTGGGGGCGATCCGCCTGCCGTCCGACGCTTTCAGCCAGCAAGGAACGGCCGTCGTCACCGACATTATTTTCCTGCGCAAACGTGCTCCAGGCGAGCTGCCAAGCCACCAGGAGGCGGAATGGCAGCGCTCGACACCCTTTGAGATCGACGGTGCGGAAATCGCCATCAATCGGTACTTCCAGCGGCATCCCGACATGGTGCTTGGCGATTGGTCGCGTAAGGACACGCTTTATGGCGAAGGCTATAGCATCGTAGGTAGCGGCGACCTTGAGACCGATTTGGACCAAGCAGTTCATTATCGTCTGCCGCGCTTCGCTACGACGAAACGCGCCGAACCGGTAGAGCGAGCGGCACCGGCCTTCGTCCCTCCGCCCGCCAATCGGCACGTCGCCGAAGGCAGCTTCTTTGTTGCCGAGGACCGGAAGATTTGCCAAATGGAGGGCGGCGAGGCGGTCCCGGTGGTCTATGGCGGCACGGCCTTGCGCGCCGACGGCACAATGACGGGCAAACGGCTGGCCGCCCTGGTTCGCTTGCGGGACTATGCCCGCCGCGTGCTGCAATCGCAGAACGAAGGTTGGCCGGAACAGAACCGCGACGACGCCCGCCGCGAGCTTAACCTTGCCTATGACCGCTTCCTCTACACCTACGGCCCGATCAACAAGACGACGTTGAGCGAAACGGCGGACGGGACAACCATTCGGCGTATGCCGAATCTGGTCAAGTTCCGCGAAGACCCCGACGCCATGCTCGTCATGTCGCTGGAAGACTACGACGAGGCGACCAGCAAAGCGGCCAAGGCCGCAATCATGACCAAGGACGTGGTAGGCAAGGCCCCGCCTGTCACCCACGTCCGAAGCGCCGAGGAGGGCTTGCTCGTCTCGCTGAACCAGCGCGGCAGCGTCGATCTTGAATTCATTGCCGGACTCTACGGCAAGTCGGAGCAGCAGATCATCGCCGAGCTTGGCGACCTGATCTACCTCGATCCGCAGTCCAAACATTGGCAGACGGCCGACGCCTACCTTTCCGGCAACGTCCGCGATAAGCTGGCCGTCGCTGCAAAGGCCGGCCGGGACTACGCGCGGAACGCCGAAGCGCTCCGAAAGGTTCAGCCGGAGGACGTATTGCCGGGCGACATCGACGCCGGCTTGGGCGCGCCCTGGATACCGACCCGCGACATCCAGCAGTTCGCAGCCGAACTATTTCGCGTCCCCCCGGCATCGGTCCCCGTGGCGCATATCGTCAAAGACGCCCTTTGGAAACTCGACGCCGACTACGCCGCTGAAAAGTCGGTCGGCGCCACCAGCGAGTTCGGCACCAATCGTGCCAACGGCACGTGGCTTCTGGACTTGGCCCTTAACATGAAGACCCCCGTCATCTGGGATACGGTGATGAACGACGGTCGTGAGGAACGGGTCGTCAACCCCCAGGCGACGTTCGCCGCTAAGGAAAAGCAAAAGGTTATCAAGGAGCGGTTCCGCAACTGGGTGTTCACCGATCCAAAACGCACCGAGCGGCTCGTCCGCATTTACAACGATATCTACAACAATCTCCGGCCGCGTTTGTTCGACGGCTCGCACCTGGACTTCCCCGGCATGAACCAAAACATCACGCTACGGCCGCACCAGAACGACGCCGTGTGGCGCGGCATGAGCAGCGGCAATACGCTTCTGGCTCATGTCGTGGGGGCAGGGAAGACGTTTACGATGGCCGCCACCGGCATGAAGATGAAACAGGCCGGGCTTATCAAAAAACCGATGTACGTCGTGCCCAACCACTTGTTGGAGCAGTTCTCCCGCGAGTTCATGCAGCTTTATCCCAATGCCAAGCTCTTGATTGCCGCCAAGGAAGACCTGACCCGCGAGCGGCGCAAGATGCTGACGGCCAAAATCGCCAGCGGCGATTGGGACGGCATCGTCGTCACCCACAGCAGCTTTGAGCGGATCGGCATGTCGCGGGACTATCAGCAGAAGTTCCTCATGGAGCAGATTAACGAGTACAATCAGTTGCTCATCGAACATGCCGGCGCACAAGGGAGCAAGCCGCAACTTGATAAAGACCATCGAGAAGCAAAAGGCCGCCAGGGAGGAACGCCTAAAGAAGCTCTTGGCGGAAAAGAAGAAAGACGACGGCCTCGTGTTCGATGAACTGGGTGTCGATCATTTGTTCATCGACGAGGCGCATTGCTTCAAAAACCTGGAGACGCCGACTAAGATGGATCGCGTCGCCGGCATTCAGACCGGTGGTAGCGAGCGGGCGTTCGACGTGTACATGAAAGCCCGCTACTTGGGCGAACAGCATCCCGGCCACGGCGTGACGTTTGCCACCGGTACGCCCATATCGAATACGATGGTCGAGATGTACACTATGCAGCGATTCCTTGACCCAGAAGGATTGAGGAGCAGGGGCATTGAGCACTTCGACGCTTGGGCCGCCACCTTCGGCGAAGTCATCGACACGATGGAGATTTCGCCGGACGGGGCGGGACTCCGACCCCGCAGCCGCTTCGCCCGGTTCACCAACCTGCCGGAATTACAACAGATGTTCCGGGCATTTTCCGACGTGCAGACGGCCGAAATGCTCAATCTGCCCACCCCCCGCCTCGAAGGCGGCAAGCCGTTCGTCGTCGCCTGCCCAATGTCGGACGAGCAACGCGAATTGCAGGACGAATTGGTCAAGCGCTTCGAACGATTGCGGACTGAGAAAGTGGACCCCCGCATCGACAATGCCCTCAACATCACCACAGACGGCCGCAAGCTGGCTACCGACGCCCGGATGCTCTCGGCCAGGGCGGAGGATTTCCCGGAATCCAAAGTCAATCGCCTCGTGGAGAATGTCGCGGCCATTTGGGAACGCACCAAGGAAAAACGCGGTACGCAGATGGTTTTTGCCGACATGGGCGTCAATCCGACGCCGTGGGGCTATTCGGCCTACGACGACATTATCCAAAAACTCGTTGCCAACGGAGTGCCACGCAACGAGATAGCTTGCATGGGCGACGCCGACTCGGATGCCAAGAAGCAGGCCCTTTTTGAGAAGGTCCGGCAAGGTACTGTCCGCGTGTTGATCGGCAGTACGCAGAAAATGGGCACCGGCACCAACGTACAGAAGCGTCTTGTTGCATTGCACCATCTTGACGCCCCGTGGAAGCCGGCCGAGGTCGAACAGCGCGAAGGCCGTATCTTGCGGCAAGGGAATGAGAACGAGGAAGTGTCGATCTACCGATACGTCACTGAACGCTCGTTTGACGCCTACATGTGGCAGGCCCTGGAAACCAAGGCCCGCTTCATCAGCCAGGTGATTACCGGCGACAACGCCGCCCGCCGCGCCGAGGACATCGGCTCGCAGGAGCTTTCCTACGCCGAGGTCAAGGCAATCGCCTCCGGCAATCCGGCCGTGCTGACGCTCGCGGAAGCCGACGCCGAATTGCAGCGTCTGGCCTTGCTCAAGAAGAACCACCTCGACGAGCAATATGTCGCTCGTCGCAGCATCGAGGACTTGCCCAAGACAATTGCCGGCTTGTCTGAGCGGATAGCCAATCTTAAGGCAGACCAAGCCACGGCCGACGCGTACTCCGATGCCCCCGTGGTAATCGGCGGGCGAAAGTGCCTCCGCGACGAAGTGGCCGGTGTCGTGGCCGGCAAACTCGACGCCCTGCCGTTGCACGTCCGCGATGCGACCCGCGTTTCATTGGGCACGTACCAGGGCCTCAACTTCGGGGTCGTTCTGCATGGGGAAATGCCGCCCGATGTTTACGTCGAAGGCAAAGCAACGCGGCAAACGTCGCTGTCGCGGGAGCACCACGGGCCGCGGGCGGTCCTAAACGCCGTTGAACGGCTTGTCGCCGGCTATGGGCCGGAAGCCAAGCGTATCGGAGAAGACCTTCCCATTGCCGAATCGCAGCTACGCGATTATCGAGACCGATTGGGAGCGACCTTCGCCCATGAGGGCTATCTCGCCGAATTGACCGAATTGCGCAATCATCTTAAAGCCGGGCTTTCCGGCAACATGCCGAAATCGGACGGCCAGACCGCCACCATAGCGGAAGTGGCAGAGCGTATCAAAGCGATGAAGGCGGCACATAACATTGACGCCACGCCGCAACGTGCCGGACATCGCCAGCTTACCGCTGAGGAACCGGTCACGGCTCGCATCCGCCGCAGAGCCGAAAATATCGGAGCGGCGATGGGGAATGACGAACAAGAAGTAGCGGAACCCGCAATAAGCAAATCTGTCAAGGAACCGATTGCTGGGGAATGGATGCCTCCAGAACTTCCTTCACACCATGCCATGCCGCATCGCCAGGAAGCCGATAGCGACCCGATGCCGTTTCAGCAACGCATTGCCAGGGACCGGCGATCCACTGACCCGGAACCGAGCCTGCCTTGAAGTCTAGCTCCCACGTGCCTCCCACGTCTCGATAAGGAACGACGCCAAACTCCCGGCAAGATTCACCGCCAACGCCGCATGTCTCGGCAGCGGCTTGACATTCAGCTTACCCTTGCCGTGCGCATCCCCCTCGCGACTGCGAAACGCCCCCAAACCTTCCACGACCGAGCAGCAGCCACCTAATATCTGCTTAACGATCGGTTGTGAATGTTGACTCGGCGCAAGGTTCAAGTTTTCCGAAACCTGCCGGTAAAGTTTCGGAAGATCGAGTGTCTCATCGTACTCGACGCCTCTTTTCTCCAGGATGAACTTGCAGACGGTTTCGAGTAAGCTCCGGGCGGTAGTGATTGCCCCTTCGGGATCGGATAGGCGGCGATCCATTGCCTTGTGCCAGGCTTCCTGTACATGCCGTGAATCGACAGCGGTAAGCACTTCCGTACTGGCATCAACCGCAGGGTTTCCTGTCGCCTCCTCAAGTTTCGTCAACAGCCCATCGAATGCCTCGGCGATGAACTGCCGCCTCTCGCGATAGGTTCCGAATTTTGGCTTGATGAACGACCAAAACTCCGGGAGCGTGCGGCAAGACTGGACAAATCTCGGCAATCGCCCGCGTGCCATCGGATCTTTTAGAAGCTCTTGCCGCGTGCGGACGTAATCGCCATCGCTGGCTTGCCCGCCGGTCGCGTGCGTCACTAGTACGTTCTTAATGATTTCGACATTTACGAGCGTGTCTTCGACGATTGGCATCAGGCTAATCCTTCCTATCTGTTTAGAAAGACAATCCGGCAGCATACAGGTTCACTTTCTGACCTTCAAGTTAGGGCGGCGCCTTACCTGCGGCAACCGGGTGTTTCCACGCTCCGCTTCGCTGCGCTCGCAGTAGCGACGAGTCCGTGGCCTCCTTCCCACCTCCTGACGCGACGGCCGCGAGCGGCGTATAGCGGTCGCCTGAGGCGCTGAAGACATTTGCTTGAGGGTAGGGGGCGAATCCCCCAAGCCGTCAAGGATAAGCCTTCGGCGGACGATCGCGGCTTCCTCCCAATCTTCCGCGCTACGCTTGTGCAGAGTCGGTGCCCTCCGCGCCACCCGTCCTTGACTGCTTTCCCCCTTTGCACATTCGGACTTTCGTCCCCCCTGCCGCTGAAAAGTGCGGGCTGCTGCTTTTCAAGCGAGCACGGGGCTCCGGTCAATTTCGGGCACAGGCAAGCCCGGCTCCCGTTGGCCGCCGAAAGAGCGCGGTCGATATCGCACAAAACCACCCTATTTCAGCACTTTCGGTGCCTGTTGTACCCCAACCTCTAGTGGTAGAATAGCGACTTATCTGCGCTATTTACGGACTCGCAACGACGGTCGACCACCCATTGGGTGTACAATCCAGGGGAACGGAGTATGCGCCGAGGGAAGATTGGCCGACATTTTGCTGCTAGACAATTTCCGACCGTTCTCTTCGTAAATGTCGAGCATTTCGGCTGGCGTGTATTTCGGCAGCAACCTGGGTCAATGTGATTGGAGATTTCGCGGTGTTTAACTTGCTGGTATCCGGAACCAAGAACTCATGGGAAACGGACCAACTAATGAGCATGGAACTTGGCCGGTTCAAGGAGCACAGCGGGGCCGAGGCAGAGGCAGTTACACATAGAGCCCCCGTATCCTTGAAGATTCTCGAACATGCTCCTGCATTGCTGATGTATGAATTGGCAGTCGATGGTCCAAACGCTGGGATCGTGCGATACGGGCGATTGCGTGGAATCACGGTAACTGGCGGTAGCCTCACGTTCCGCTTTGAAGACCAAGGCTACGTGGAGAGGCGTGTAGTCGAAGAGTTTTCCGATCGGCTTTGCATAAATCGATTCGAGCATAACCGGACGCACTGGGCTGTGAAGGACGGCGATTTGCCAACCGAGTTTCTGGAGAGGCTGACCCCCGTCCCGTATGGGCAGCAAGTTACCGAAATAACGCGTCGCGCCATTATCGATGCGCTCGTTTTGCGAGAAAACTCGTTTCACGGCACCCTAAATCAGATGGATTTTCTCAAGCGGGTTTGGAACCTAGCCTCCATGCCATCGACCGATCATCGTTTCGACAACGCGGAAGCGGACATCTGGCAACACACGGTTCTGAACGAAGATTGGGACGTGAGCTACCTGCTTCTCGAATATCTGAAATTGATTTCATGCCCCGACAAGACGTTTCTCAAATTCGTTGAAATCGCGGTCCATCCTCTCGTCGGCGACAACCAGGAAGTGAGTGAGCGACTCTCCGAACTCAACGGTTTTCTGCGCGGATGGGTATCAACTGGTGCAAACGCGGGAAATCTCGTCGCGGCCGTTGTACGTTGCCAAGAAACTCGACACAACTGCGGCAGGCGCTGCCAACTACGAGATCGTCCTTTCCTTTGCAGGCGAAGATCGCGATTATGTCGAGCGGGTCGCTGAATGCCTTCGGAGCCACGGCGTTTCGATCTTCTACGATCGCTATGAAGAAGCGACGTTATGGGGGAAGGACTTGGCTGAGCACCTCGATCAAGTCTACCGCAAGGATGCTCGATACTGCCTGATGTTTATTTCAAAGCATTATGCCGAGAAACTGTGGGCTAACCATGAGCGGAGGTCGGCATTGGCGAGGTCGCTTGAGGAGCGCCAGGAATACATCTTGCCAGCGCGATTTGACAATACCGAAGTTCCAGGCATACGGCCGACACTGGGATACGTCAGTCTAACGGACAAATCGCCGGAGGATTTGGCAAAGCTGGTGCTAAGTAAGTTGGGACGGCACTTTCCAAAGCGTGGGTAAGGGTTCGTGCACTCTAATGCTGAAGAGCAACAAACAAACGGAGCTTCACACTTCGCAGCATCGTGCATCCGGCGAATTGACTTACCAACCCGCCCCTGTTATCCCGTTGTCTAAACAGAAGTACAGATTTTGGTAGCACCTTGGCGACCTTAGAAAAAATCACTCGCGGATCGGTCATTAAGGGGATTCTGCCGGACGGCATGGTTACCGTGGCCGACGTGCGCTGGATCGGTACGGTAGCTGTCGAAGTCACGTACAAGGATACCGCCGGCCGACTCGGCAATGAATTGCTTTATCGCGATCGCGAACCGACTTTAGAGATCGTTGACGCGGGCCGCCCTTGGAGTTTCGACGGTGACGGCGCCATGTTCCGGTTGCTGTCGGAGGCGAATCGCATCCGGCTGGCCTACCTGTTCGATCCCTTGCTTGCCGTCCATACTTCGCTTGTTGAGCCGCTACCTCACCAAATCACGGCGGTTTATAGCGAGATGTTGACGCGACAGCCGCTCCGCTTTCTCCTGGCCGATGACCCCGGCGCCGGTAAGACGATCATGACGGGCTTGTTCCTCAAGGAACTGATCGCCCGCGGCGACTTGCAGCGCTGCCTTATCGTTTGCCCCGGCAATCTGGTTGAGCAATGGCAGGATGAACTTGACCGGAAGTTTCACCTGCCTTTCGAGATCATGACCAATGACGCGTTGGAAGCCGCCAGAACCGGCAATTGGTTCAACGAAGTGTCGCTGGCAATTTGTCGGCTCGACAAGCTCAGTCGCGATGAAGATGCTCAAGCCAAACTTCAGCAGACCGATTGGGACCTGATCGTCTGTGACGAATCGCACAAGCTGAGCGCCACCTATTTTGGCAACGAGGTCAAGTACACGAAGCGATATCGGCTTGGCCAACTGCTTTCGACGTTGACTCGGCATTTCCTGCTGTTGACGGCGACGCCACACAACGGCAAAGAAGCCGACTTCCAGTTATTCATGGCCTTGCTTGACGGTGACCGCTTCGAGGGAAAGTTCCGCGATGGTGTTCACGTCTCCGATGCCAACGACATGATGCGCCGGCTGGTCAAGGAGCAATTGCTCAAGTTCGATGGTACGCCGCTATTCCCCGAACGACGAGCCTATACGGTCAACTACGCCCTGTCGGACGGCGAAGCCGAACTTTACAAACAAGTCACCGACTACGTTCGCGAGGAATTCAACCGTGCCGAAGCATTAGAAAACGACGGCAGGCGAGGGACCGTTGGCTTCGCTTTGACCATCTTGCAACGCCGACTCGCGTCATCGCCGGAAGCAATCTACCAGTCACTTCGTCGCCGTCGCGAACGCCTGGAAAAGCGGCTGCGGGAGGAACAGCTTCTCAAGCGTGGCAACGACGTGGGCTTTGAGGCAAACAAAGGATTACCGGTTCTCACGATGGAAGACCTCGAAGAACTCGACGACGCCCCCGACGCCGAGATCGAAGATACCGAGGAACGTGTTGTCGATCAGGCATCTGCCGCGAAAACGATTGCTGAACTGCGAATCGAAATCAATCAACTGCAAGACCTGGAGCGAACCGCTTACCGCGTTCGCCAATCCGGCAGCGACCGCAAATGGGACGAGCTTTCCAAGTTGTTGCAAAACAATACCGAAATGTTCGACCCCAATGGGCACCGCCGAAAACTAATCATCTTCACCGAGCACCGCGACACGCTGAATTATCTCACCGAGAAGATTCGGGCACTTGTCGGCCGCCCCGAAGCAGTCGTCATCATTCACGGTGGAGTAGGTCGGGAGGACCGCCGCAAAGCCGAAGAATCCTTCAAGCACGATACAACGGTCGAAATCCTCGTGGCAACCGATGCCGCCGGCGAAGGCATCAACCTGCAACGCGCCCATTTGATGGTGAACTACGACTTGCCGTGGAACCCTAATCGCCTTGAGCAGCGATTCGGCCGCATCCACCGTATCGGCCAAACCGAGGTCTGCCACTTGTGGAACCTCGTGGCCAAAGATACCCGCGAGGGCGAAGTCTATCATCGTCTGCTGGAAAAAATCGACGAGATGCGAGCCGCCCTTGGCGGACAAGTGTTTGACGTGCTTGGACAACTCACGTTTGAAGATCGGCCGTTGCGTGAACTCTTGCTGGACGCCATCCGTTACGGCGATAAGCCGGAAGTCCGTGCCCGGCTCTTCACGGTCGTTGACAAAGCCCTCGACCACGACCACTTGCGAGAACTCATCGAAGGCCGGGCGCTTACGCACGATTCGATGGACGTTACCAGAGTCCACGAAATCCGCGCGGAGATGGAACGGGCTGAAGCCCGAAAGCTTCAACCGCACTTCATCGCGTCGTTTTTCATCGAAGCCTTCAAACTGTTAGGCGGGACGCTCCACGAGCGCGAGACCAATCGTTACGAGGTCAAGCACGTCCCGGCAGTCATCCGCAACCGTGATCGGGAAATCGGTCACGGCAACCCGATTTTGCCGCGATACGAACGCATCACCTTCGAGAAGGACCTTATCAGTGTCGTCGGGAAACCGCTGGCCGCCTTTGTTTGCCCCGGACATCCGCTGCTTGACGCCACGATCGACCTCGTCATCGAGCGCTACCGCGATTTGCTCAAACGCGGCGCCGTTCTCATTGACGATACCGATGAAGGAGACCAGCCGCGCGCCCTTTTGTATTTGGAACATGCGATCCAGGATGCCCGCATCGACCGCACCGGCGGTCGCCGCATCGTGTCGAAGCGACTTCAATTTGTCGAAGTAGACGAGCATGGCGGGACGACTAGAGCCTGTGATGTGGTACTTCGTACTATCGCGGCAGGATAGACCATGCAGTTCGCACTCATAAATGGCGTTCGGTCGACGGCCCAGCCAAAGACGAGCGGCACGTGCCAATTCTGTGGGGATAATATGATCGCGAGATGCGGTCGAAAGACGATCTGGCATTGGGCGCACTCGCCCAAACGAAATTGTGACCCGTGGTGGGAGAACGAAACGCCGTGGCATCGTAAATGGAAATCGCGTTTTCCCGAAGACTGGCGCGAACGGGTCTACCAAGACCCGATTATGGTCTATAGAACCTACTTCGGGCGCGTCCTGCGGTGCATTCAATACGTCTCAAAACGAGATTTGATTGAATCGAACGGGGGCGTGTTCGCAGATCAAAAATGCTCCATCTAAAGTAAAAAATTGGCGATGTACTGATGTTCGAAGAATTCGATTTCAAAATCCTCGATGACCCCTTGTTTAAGGAGGACAGCGTTCGGGAGGAACTTGTCGTGCCGATCCTCAAACGACTCGGTTACACGCCCACGGGAGAACATCGGATCGTTCGCACCGCACCCTTGGCGCATCCGTTCGTGCATATCGGCACGAAGCGTCACAGAATCAATATCTTTCCGGATTACCAAATGCTCGCCGCAGGAAAAAAGGCATGGGTTCTTGACGCAAAAGGACCGGGTGAGGAAATTGAGATCGGGGCACACGTCGAGCAAGCTTTCAGCTACGCGATCCATCCGGACGTTCGTGTTCCACTCTATGCTCTTTGCAACGGGCGGGAACTTGTTGCCTACCATATCAGCGAGTTGGAGCCAAGGCTGGTTATGCCGCTGAAAGAGATCGACGCTAGGTGGAAAGAAGTAAATACCCTTCTTTGCCCATTGGCCTTCACAAACCCGATTGCCCTGAATTTCCTGCCCGATTTTGGGCTTTCCTTGCTGAAAATGGGGCTCGTAAATCTGGAGACAATGTTTTTTCCGCACCTGCACTTCAATATGCTCGCGAAGGCACGGGATGACTTGTACTGCCTCGTGAGCAGTTTTGAACTCGACGAAGCGTATTGCGCGTGCCTTCGACCTCGACCCGGAAATGTACAAGCAGTTTCTGGAGGCGGTCTCACCCACGCATCGAGCGGCGATAAAAGCAGCTTTATCACAGCACCCTTGGCAAGTTATCTTTGACGAGGACGATGAACCCCACGTTACGATCGGCGCCGTGTACGCTGGCTATAAGGTGAAGACCAAGAACGAGGATTACGTGCCGCTCAAGGTCGTAGAAGTGCGAAAACCCCCTGACCCGCACCCACCGCCCGGCCGATAGCGGGCGCTGACGTCCGCCAAGTCGTGACCGGTTTGACAGCGGCAACCTGCCCGTCACTCTCCAACTGGGTAAGGGTTTCCAAGTGACTGGGTTGCCCCCTACCGGTCTCGATGCGCGGCCTGCCCCTGATCGTCTGCGGGCGGAAGGTGCTTATGCTTACTACGTTGCACCGGCGGCCGTTGCAGACCGGCGTCAAGCGAGGTAACATCGGAAGCACCCGACGAAGAAACCGCTGAATCTCTCTTTGCCCAGGTGTCCGCTACGACAGAACCGCACAAAATCCCACGTTTTTTCGGGATTCAATGGCACAAAGAATTGCACAAAGAATTCATCGAAAACGTGGAAAAACAGCCAAAACAATGCGAAGCATGGAAAACATGGAAACTCGCAAACTGAACAGGATAAAGGACTTACAGCAATGTTGAACGTCGGCGTCGTCGGACTTGGTTTCATGGGCATGATCCATTACTTGGCCTATCAGCGCCTCCGCGGCACGAAAGTGGCCGCGATCTGCGAGCAGGATCCCGTCCGCCGCGCGGGCGATTGGCGCACGATTAAGGGCAATTTCGGCCCGCCGGGCGAGATGATGGACCTGTCGGGCGTTGCGCAATATGGCGAACTCGACGCCATGCTGGCCGATCCGGCGATCGATCTCGTCGATATCTGCCTGCCGACGGCGCTGCATGCCACGGCGGCGATCAAGGCGCTTTCCGCCGGCAAGCATGTGCTATGCGAGAAGCCGATCGCCTTGCAGCCGGCCGATGGCATCGCGATGGTCGCCGCGGCAGAGAAGTCGGGGCGGATGCTCATGATCGGCCACGTGCTGCCGTTCTTTCCCGAATACCGATTTGCCTATGATTCGATCACTAGCGGAATGTTCGGCCGGTTGCTGGGCGGCCATTTCAAGCGAGTCATTTCCGATCCGACCTGGGTGCCGCGGTTCTACGATCCGCAAGTAATCGGCGGGCCGATGCTCGATTTGCACGTTCACGACGCCCATTTCATCCGGCTGACGTGCGGCATGCCGCGAAGTGTGCGATGCACGGGCACGATGCGCGGCGAGGTAGTCGAACGGTTCCACGCTCAGTTCCGTTTTGACGATCCGCAACTTATTGTGACCGCCGCCAGCGGCGTCATCGCGCAACACGGCCGCCCCTTCACGCACGGCTACGAAATCTATCTCGAGAATGCGACGCTGCTTTTCGAGTTCGCGGTTATCGGCAGCGAGCCCGTCCTGGCCACGCCCGTCACCGCCCTCACGGCCGACGGCAAAGTCGAACGGCCGACGTTCCCGCCGGGCGACGCCATCACGCCCTTCGAGAACGAGCTAGGCGAAGTCGCCCGCGCCGTGCAGTCCGGCACGCCCTCGCCGCTCTTGGCCGGCGATCTGGCCCGCGACGCGGTAGTCATTTGCCAGAAGGAAACCGAAGCCGTGGCGACGGGGAAAACGATCGAGTTCTAAACCTACTTTGCCGACTCGATCTTCACTTCTCGAAGGTTGACCGGCCGCCAGTTGTCCGCATGGGCGGGGCGGACTTTTACTTCCTCGGTAGTCGCCTTGTCGATTTCTACCGTGCCGCAATCGACCGCGGCGTACTTGTCCCAATCGCCGGTTCGCACCGCTTTGCCCGTGAGCGTCGCGCCCGCGAGTTCCACGGCAATCTCCGCATCGCCGGCGCCGAGCGCGCACCGCGCGGTGACGCGATACTTGCCCGGCTTTGCGAACGCGGCCTTCCACGATGCCCAGTCGTGCCCGTCATCCCAAAAGCCGATATTCGCTTTGCCCTGCCGCTGTTCGACCTTTAGGCCGCCGTGCAAGTCAGCCGAATCGGGATCGAGCGTCAGCACGCCGCGGCGGTCGGGCTGGATCACAGGCAAGGTCGCTGCGAAGGCCACCGGCTTCAGGTCGCTACCGATGATCTTTAGCCCGGTCGTGTAGTCCGAAACCTTCTTCTCGGGCAAGGTCGCGATTAGGCCTTCAGCCGTCTGCTTCCAATCGAGCTTGCCGTCGTAGCCCAGCAGGCTGACCGAAGTGATGTTGTTGACGTTCTCACCCGCCGGCTTGGCCAGCGAGCGAACTTTGATCGTGCGGTCCTCCGGCCAGCCGAGCGCGATGGCATAAAGCACCGGACCTTTGGTCGTGAAGCGAATTTCGCGGGCGTTATACTTGAAATCCTCGGCAAAATGCCCGCCGCGTACCTTGACGGCGCTCTCGCCGTAAATGAGCCAGGGCCGCGAGCCGTAGATCGCCTCGCCGTGGATAGCGTTCCACTCGGCCAGCTTGGCCAGCATGTCCTCGACCTCCGGATCGAGCGAGCCGTCGGGCCGCTGCACGACGTTCAGGAGCAGATTGCCGTTCTTGCTCACGTTGTCCACGAGCATGTGGATGACCCACACCACGGGCCGGAACTTCCAGTTGCGGTCGTAGAACCAGTCGCCGATCGACGTATCGGTCTGCCAGGGATTGGGATCGATCCTCGGCATGATGCCGCGCTCGAGGTCCTCGACCCAGCGGCCTTCGGACTTCTGTTTGCAGTTGTAAATTACCTCGGCCGTGCCGCCGTGCGCGGCGGCGCTCGTGTTGTAGAGATGGGCGATCATGCTCCGGCCGACCTCGTTGCCGAACGGCACGCCGCCGTCGCTGTAGAGCAAGTCGGGATGATAGTTGTCGACCAGTTCCTTGATCTCGGCGTACCACTGCTGCTGCCAGCGGGGATCGTTGCTGTACCAGCCGGTGTCGCCGGGCTTGGCGGGAAAATGATAGAGATCCTGAAACTCGGGATTCGCGCCGTCGTAAGGCACGCCGGCCAGCGGCCCGGTCTTGTCCGCGCGGTGGCTCGACTGGAACCAGGTGAAGCTCGCGCCGAGATGTTCCGAGACGCCGAACTTCAGGCCGTACTTCGTGGCCGCCTTCTGCCAGTCGCCGACCACGTCGCGCTTCGGGCCCATGTTGACCGCGTTCCATTTGTGCAGCTTCGAGTTCCAGAGGAAGAAATCGTCGTGGTGCGAGCCCATGCTGACGAAATACTTCGCGCCGGCCTTCTTGTAAAGCTGCATCAGGCGATCGGGGTCCCACTTCTCGGCCTTCCAGAGCGGAATGATGTCCTTGTAGCCGAACTTCGAGGGATGCCCGTAGTGTTCGAGATGGTACTTGTAATGCTTGTTGCCCTGCTCGTACATGCCGCGGGCGTACCAGTCGCCGTCCATCGGCACGGCCTGCGGACCCCAGTGTGCCCAGATGCCGAACTTGGCGTCGCGGAACCAGTCGGGGCACTTGTACTGCTTGAGCGACTCCATCGTCGGCTTGTAAGGCCCATCGGCGATCGGCAGCGGCGTGGTCGGTGCGGCGTCGTCGGCCGAAGCGAGCGGGGCGAGCGAGGAAAGAAGCAAGAAACTGATAAGGAAGGGCGTTTTCATTGTGGAGTTCCAGGGGAAGGTGGGCATTACGGAGAATCGCCATTATAGGCCCTTTCGACGCCGAGTGCCATTCTTGACTTGCAGTGGAGTCCCGGAGGGACGGAAGTAAATAACCAGGGGCGTTAGCCCCTGGCGGCTCACAACCGGTGCGACAAAGCCCCGAAGGGGCGAAAGAAGTTCTGTCGCCGCTCCGCGGCTGCGGAAAACCCGGGCTCTTGATCCCAGGGGCTTGCGCCCCTGGCTATTCTCTCCCGCCGCTCCGCGGCTAAGCCGCGTGAACACTCCAAAAGCCGCTTTACAACCGCCGGGCGGAGGAGCATAATAGCGGCGGCGGGCAAATGTATGCTTTCGACCGCGGCCGGAACACCGCAAGCCGAAAGCGGCCCTGACGTCTTTTCCCATCTATTAAGAGGAGGTGTGCCATGTCTCGCAAATTGGTGCGGTTGGGTGGTTGCTTGCTCGTTCTTTCCCTGGCCTTGGTCGCGATTAGAAGTTATGGCGACGAACCGCGGCCGAAGCCAGCGGTCGGCGAGGATGATCCGTTCGGTTCGGAGTCTCCGGCGCCAGTAGTTGGCGAAAAGCCAAAGCCGAACGCGAAACCGACCGAGGATTTGGAGGATCCGTTTGGTAGCGGCGACGGCTCCAATCCGTCGGCGGCAAAAAAGCCGAGCGCAAAGGAGCCGGCCCCGAAACCTGCTCAGTCAACAAAACCGGTTGCCGCTGCCAATGCCAAGCCGAAGCCAAAGTCCCCGCTCAAACTCCACGGCGGCGAAAAGGCCATCCTCAAAGCCCTCAAGCAACAGACAAGCGTTGACTTTCAGGAAACGCCTCTGAAGGACGTCGTTGAGTATTTGAGCGATACGCACCATATTCCGATCGTTCTCGATGCGGCGGGATTGAAAGACGCCGGTGTCGATCCGGAGTTGCCAGTGACCAGGCGTCTTTCCGGCATCTCGCTGCAATCGGCCTTGCAGATCATGCTCGATGAATTGCAGTTGAAGTGGACCATCCATAACGAAGTGCTCATGATCACGTCGCCGCAGAAGGCCGAGAGCGATGAGTACATGTACACGAAGGTTTACGACGTTGCAGATTTAGTGATTCCGATACAGGACGCCGCTCTTGCATTCAATCCGCTTACGGAGCCTGGCAGCGTTGTGTCCGATCCGACCGAATCGCCCGTGGGCCAGCCGATAGTGCCGACATTCGGTTCGACCGGTCCAAACCCCGTCGTAGCAGTGCCCATGCCCGGCACCTACGTGTGGCGAGGTTCCGTGGGAAGCTCGCGTCCTCGCGACGCAATGGCAAACGGCGCTGACTTTAAGCCACTCATGGACTTGATCCAGAACACGGTCGCAACAAAGTCCTGGATTGACAATGGCGGCAACGGGACGATCAGTGAAGTCCCTTCTTCTCTCTCCTTAGCATTCAGTCAAACGCGAGAAGTCCACCAGGAAGTCGAGCGATTGCTGGCGGATCTCCGCGCGCGGCAGCGGGCGATGCCGGCGTTTCGTGTTGAACTGCGTTGGCTGTGGCTCGATTCGGCCCACCGAAATGCGCTCATTGGTTCCAGCATTGATCACCTGAGTCGACGCGCTCCCCGTTCGGTCGATCTGAATCGTTTTACTCAAATCGAGCACCAGGTGCCCAGCATCCGCGCGTGTGCGACTTTTATGAATGCGCAGCACTCGATGCTCGCTGCCGGTGATCGCCGCGCCGTGATCGTCAATGCGGTTCCCGGCGCCAACGGCGGGGCCGGCTATTCGCCGATCGTCACTATGCCAAACGTAGGCGTCGCGGCCGGCGTGTCGGCGCTGATGCAGCCCGACGGCAAAACGGCCATGCTCACGGTGCAAAGCGTCGTTACCCGTTGGACGCCGAAGCGCGGGCCGGTTACGGTCGGCGCGGCGTGGGGGCCGGGAAGCCAAGTCGACGCGGACGCCTCGCAGTCGCCGATGAGTTATTCAACGACGGGAGCAAATCCCACACGGCGGGTTCTTCGCGGCATGGGCGGCATGGGAATTGGCACGGAAGGCGGCTTCACGCAGGTTCCGATTGAAAAGGACAAGACCGTGCCCGCCGCCACGCTGCCTACCGTCGGCGGCCCGGCCGTAACGCCCACGCAGCCGCCAGCCGCCACCGCGCAAAATGCCACTTCGCCGACTTCGCATGCCTCGATTTCCTCGCACGGCGCCGGGTCCTCTTCCTGCCCGATCGACCTGCCCGTCATGCCGACGCAGGAGTTCGGCACGACGCTCCGCGTGCCGCTGGGCGAGCCGGTGGTCGTCGGCTCGGTGACGTTCTCCCCCACAGGCGACGCCGGATTGGGCGAGGCCAAGGTAGATGCGATGGAGGTCTATCTGATTGCCACGACTAGTATAGTTAAGAGCCCGGTGAAGAAGGCGAAGTAAACTCGCCGCGTGCATTCATCGCAAATCTTCGGGTCGCAAAGTGTCCCGAGCGGCGTGGCGAATGTGCAGGATAGTCACCGTGCGTTGGTCGAGAACGAAAAAGACGCGATATATATTCGGGCGCCGGCCAAGCGGCAATTGGCGGAGCTCAATGCCGACGTCTGCCGCTTCGGATGCCAGCCCGAAGCGCATCGGGTCGCGTTCCAAGGTATCGATAGCAGCCAGTAGCCGGTCCAACCACCGACCAGCGCCGGAAACCGATCCCTTATGGGAAATCCACGCCAGCGTTTCGTCGACGTCTTGCTCCGCGCGAGCAGATAACAGCACGCGGTAGTTCATCTTAACTTCCGGCGTTGATGCCGTACTTCTTGGCAAGCCGACCGAGAACGGCCCGCGCTGGCTTCGTCCGGCCGGCTTTGGCATCCGCCAGTCCTTCGCGGATGGCAGCCAGGGTCTCCTCACGGTCCCTTGTTGCGGCCGCGTCGGCAAGTTTCTGGTAAGCCGCCGCGTCCTGGACGACGACCTGCGCCTTGCCATTGACAGTAAGCACCAACGGTTCGCCTGTCGCGTGCAGGCGGTCCAAATAATCGGCCGTCTGGCGTTTGAAGTTGGTCAAGGAATCAATCCCCGATTCGACGTTGAACATGCTCGTCCTCCCAATTGTGCGTACGCACCCTATTTGATGCTTATTCAATGCTAGCACATATGGCTGCTTCGGGCAAGCGGACTCCGCGCGTGGTTTTATCCTCGCACCGCAAAATGCTCCACGCCGTGCGTCTTGGCGATCACCGTCAGCCCGGTTTCGCTCACCGTGAATCCGCGGCTGCGGTCTAGCTCGTGGTCGAAGCCGATCTCGATGCCGGCGGGGATCTCGACTTCCTTGTCGATGATCGCGCGGCGGATTCGGGCGTGCCGGCCGACGTTTACATCGTCGAAAATCAGCGAATCCTCGACGTGCGAAAAGCTGTTAATCCGCACGCCGGGGCCCAGCACGCTCCGCTCCACCTGGCCGCCGGAGATGATCGTGCCCTGGCAGACGATGCTATCGAGGGCCTCGCCGCGGCGGGCGGCGTCGCCATGCTCGGCGAAGACGAACTTGGGCGGCGGCAAGTTCGGCTGGAAGGTGCGGATCGGCCAGCGGCGGTCGTAAAGATTCAACAGCGGATCGACGGAGATCAGGTCCATGTTGGCTTCGTAATAGGCTTCCAGCGTGCCCACGTTGCGCCAGTAGGCGTCCTTCTTGCGGTTTTCGTCCAGAAACGGATAGGCAAAAACCTTGTGCGTGCGGATCACCGCAGGGATGATGTTGTGGCCGAAATCGTGCTTGCTTTCGGCCCTCGTGGCGTCGAGGCAAAGCTGCTCAAAGAGGAACCGGGCGTTGAAAACGTAAATGCCCATCGACGAAAGCGCGTGCTCCGGGTCGTCGGGAATCGACTTGGGGTTGGCCGGCTTTTCCTCAAAGCCCACGAGCCGGTAGTCGGAATCGACCTCCATGACGCCGAACTGCGTGGCCTCCTGAAGCGTGGCGCGGAGGGCGCCGATCGTCAGGTCGGCGCGGGTCTCGATGTGCCGCTCGACGAGCTTCATGTAATCCATCTTGTAGATGTGGTCGCCGGCGAGGATCACGACGTAGGTCGGCCGCTCCTTTTCGATCGTATAGATGTTCTGGTAGACGGCGTCGGCGGTGCCTTGATACCAATGCTCGTCGATCCGCTGCTGCGGGGGCACGAGGTCGATGAACTCGCCTAACTCGCGAGAGAGGTAGCCTTGCCAGCCGACCATAACGTGGCGGTCGAGGCTACGGGCCTTGTATTGGGTGAGGATTAACGTCTTGCGGATGTCGCTGTTGAGGCAGTTCGAGAGGGTAAAGTCGATGATGCGATAAAGCCCACCAAACGGCACGGCCGGCTTGGCGCGGTCGCGGGTCAGCGGTTCCAGCCGCGACCCCTTGCCGCCGGCGAGCACCACCGCGAGAACTTCCTGCATGTCGAGTCGATTGGGCACTGTTGGGGTCCTCCGTGAACGGGCCTGCTTCGGTCAAAGTTTGGAAATTGGGATGGCCGGCGAAGTTCGGGCCGTTTACGAAAGGATTATACAGGGTTGCTCCGAGCAATCCAAGAGACGAAGCTACGAGCTGGCGCCGTTGCCAAAGGTCGATTCGTTGCCTTCGGCGCGCATCAGAACTCCAGGATTCTCCTTCCGCAAATACGGCCCGGGGATTCCGCAGCCACAACGCATTCCAAATTCAAAATAGGACTTGAATGCATCCATCGCCATAAGTTGAGAAACGGCGCGCTCAACCGGCCCAGTCGTGCTGAAGTCTGCTTGGACGAGAGATGCCAAAACTTCAGTTCGCTCTGCGATCTACTCGCCAAACTCCTCAAACGCTTCGGGCCACGGATTGTCTGCGCCAGGAAGAAAATCAGGCCGCAGGACGGTGAATTTTTCCTTGCCCGCGTGATGAACGAAACGGTGGCGGGGTTCCTCAGCGTGCTCGTTCACATGCAACGCAAACCCGCGAGCTAGCGTTATCCAGATCACATCGGGCGACAATCGCAACGGCATGTGATCATAAAAGGAAATCCGAAACGCCGTGAGCAAGGCATGGTCGTTGTCGCCGCAACCAAAGGCTGCGTCGGCAGCCACGTAGCCTCAATTGGTCGTCGAAAGGCGATCCGCAGTTCTCGCACATAATCGACCTTCTCTAGCCGGCGCGACGGTTTCACCTCGGGCGAAACGGCGAATGTCGTATCACTCATTTCTTGGCCTCCCTTCGCTTCACGAAGGTTGGAAAAGCTAATCCGTTGGATTCTTGTCGATCACCAAGCCAAACTAGCCGAGGCGGGAGGCGAACATCTTCAAGAAAAACGCGGGGAAAACAGCGGATGCCGGCGAGTGCGCTGCACAAAGCGCTGCAAATGCCCTCGATCTAGCGTCCATTCCCCCGGAACTTGCGGAGGTGGTCGCCGCATGGCACAAGCTGTCGCCTACCGTGCAGGCGGAGATATTATACCGCGTCCGAGGCCAATAGGCCGCTCGCAACTGCGGACAACCGCTGGGCACGTTGAGCACAACGCTACGGCCACTTTCACGCGACGGTCCGCCGCCCGCACGTAGTTGGATAGATCATGCGCCGGACGCATGGGATGCTATCTGCGGCTGCGGCATTGCCGCCTCCGCACGCCCCATGATACACTGCCGGCCAGTCCGCTCTCGGTTTCCGGCCAGCGCGGAACTGGCGGCGAGGATCGGACGTTCGTCAACCTGCGAGGATCGGTATGGATGGGCCGCGCCTACTCGCCAGCAACAAGACCCGTCGGTTCTGGGGCATCGACTTAGACAAACCGGCCGATGCCGCCAACGTACCGGAACTGCTTATCGACTGGCCGCCGTGGCGCGTCCGCGCCCTCGCGGACGACATCGCCCGGCTGCTGGCTATGACGCAGGGCGAGCGCGAGGAACTGCGGAGGCTTCCTTACCGGCGGCCGGCGGAACCGCGAGATTGGAGCGATGAAGTTCTCCGCTTGACAGCAGAAGACCGAGAAGACGGCCCGTGAGGCCCCCTGCCGCCTCGCCAATTGAACCGGCGACCACCCCGTCGCCGAACGCCGGGGCAGACTATTCAGGCTCACAAGCGTTATAAAAAATACAATGTTAAGATTTGCGTGTCGTGCGGATTATTCAATTTCGCCCTGCTTTACCTATCGACAGACTATTTTGGTTTGAATCCGATGGCGATGGCGAACTGTTCCAACTGCTTCAGAGACGTGGGAGAAATGTCGTGCGATCCGATCTCGACCAGCCGCTCTTCGCAAGGGTTATGGTCCAAAAGGACTTCTTCACGCTGCCATACAACTAGCTCTGCCTTCGGAAAACCGTAGTCGCAGTTTTCTGTATACGAACAAAATGGGTCGTCGTCGATATAGAGTTCGAACACGATAACAATATCGAATACCAGTTCCTTCCACGGTATATCAATCCTCTTCCGGTAACGAACCCACCTGCACGGATCGCTTGTGTTCTCCTCGTGCCTCTCGTAACCCAGCCGGATCAGTTCGTCGGGGTCGCTCGGTAATGTATCGCGGAACATGTGGCGTTTACGTCCTTCGTTCAAGGCTGTTTGCTGCGGTTGCCAGTTAGACATCTTTCGCGACCCGAAAGCCACAATAGGCATTAGCAGGATCATTTGCGATGGAGTAGTACGACCGTGCCGACTCGAAAATAAAAGGGCCGTGCCAAAATCCACCACGCAAAACGCGGTACGGCCCAAAAGTGACTGCGGTTCTTTCTCCCGGACGAAGAGGACGCAGGCTTCTTTCGTCCGCCATAGTAAAGAGATCGCCTTTCTCAGGCGGCCGCAGGTCGCCATTCATGTAGCGCGTATAGGCATTTTCCTCGTACCAGTCGGCGCACCATTCGGCAGCCTCCATCGTTTGCGTTTCAAGCGACGGATCGCGGGTTCCACTTTCCCACTCCAGTTCCGATGGTAAACGTAGCCCGGCCCATCGACAGTAAGCGTCCGCGTCGGACCAGGCCACAAACAGGACCGGCTCGTCGGCCGCGTCGGCTGGATAGCGTCTTCTCCTCCATGTGGAGCGACGAGCGCGCTGAAGGTGTTCTTGCCACCGATACGAAAGCACCTCCTCGTCAAGTTTCCAGAAACCGTCAGGTGGCCTTGGCGGTGGATGACCGGTATCGTCAATGAACGCCGCGTACTGCGCGTTCGTCACGGGCTCTTTGCCCAGGTAATACGAAGGCAACTCGACCGTAAAAGGGCCGCCTAAGTAGTCTCCATATAGACCAATACTGATCTCAATTTTCTCTGCCGGAGGATACCAGTGGTTGTAACCCGTACCGACGATCCACGTACCGGCAGGCATCAGGATGAGCCTTGGTCCTTCGGGCGTTATAATCTGTGGGGCTGGCCCTCGCTCGGCCGCTACGCGCCTCCAAGGCCGAAATAACCTCCTGCACAGGCGATTCTTCGCCAATGGGTATCTGCTCGACGCGCATACGGTTCCACGCTGCCTCTAGGTAGGGACCGACTTTTCGCGTCTGCTCGACGCCAACATCGTTAATAAACTCCTCAATGAAATCAGCAAATCTCAAGCCAGCCAGACTCCCTTCAGCCTCGGCCAGTTTTAGATGGGCAGCGACGGCGTCGTAGGCCGCGCAAATAATCTCGCAGTCAAATGCCAATTTTCGGTTACCGGTGGTTGCTGATCGGGGCTTTCCGAGTTCGGCGATGTCTCGCAAGCCGCGCGCCACCAGTGCATTGCCTCGCAACGCGACGCCGCGACCGCACGGAATGGAGAGGCTGGCTGGCTGAGGCTCCTTGTCATTGTTCATCGCCGCTTTCCCCTTCTACCGCATTGAGGCGTGCCTTTGCTTCCTCGATCCGCACATCAAGCTGTGACGCGATTTCGGCGAGCAAGTCCCGTCCGCGAGTCGATGTGTCCTGGACCTGTTCCATAAGGCGGCGTAGGTCACCGTCGGCAAGCTCTTTCGTCTCGGCTTTGATCGCACCCAGACGTTTATGAACCTGGGCAATCTCCCGGATTACCCGCACTAACCGGGCTGCCGTATCGTCTCCTTGGACGTGCTCCGGAGACGACCGCCACTCATCAAAGATTTGGCGGAGTTGCTCCCCATCGCACGCTTCGTATGCTTTGTTGAGTTCCGCCATTGCCCTACTTCGTCGGAGCCTTTCTGCCTCATCTGTCGTCAAGTCCGGGTGTAAGTCCTTGGCCGCCTGCCGATACTGTCGTTTCAGTTCCTCTGTCGGTTGGAAGGAGCGCCCGCGTGCCTGGGCGGCATCGCCTAGCGCTTCCGCCGAGTCTTGGGCACGGGCGCCACTGCATCCGCGTTCAGACGAGCCGATCGGTCGTCCGGGTTGCGATCCGCAGCGCATTCCGCTATCTGGGCTTCCAGGCGATCAAGATCGGCATATCGGCGACCAACGCGATCGAGGTATCGTCGCTCGAAGTCTAGGAGTTCGGCGCGAAGCGTCGCTAGCGCCAACTCCGATTCAGCCAGTTCGGATTGAAGCTGTTCGAGTTCACTGCGTTTGCGCTCTAACTCATTCTCTTCCGGCAGTCGCGCGCGGAGAGCGCGGCGCTGGCCTTGGAATCTGGCAGGCGAGACTGTGCGGGCATGTTTATCTTCCTGGGATATTTGGACCGGCATCGCGACTTCGCTATCGAAACGACGACGGACTGCGGCTCAGCGCAAGAAGAGCGCCGGTGCCGTGCCCATTCCCAGGGCCTCCGCCAGGAGGCGTGTGAAACAGTACCCGGCCCGTGCACTCCATTTCGGAGCACACAGGTCCAAGCACTGCTTTCACACGATACAAGGACCACGAGGGTCCAGGCTGGCGGTTTCCTGGGAAGCAGTAAGGACGCTTGTGCGTCGATCCAGTTGTGTTCATCGCCGTGATTTCGCACGGCTGGCTCTGCTAAAGCCGAAAGTTTGGCAGTCGAAAATCCTCGGTAGAACGATTTGTTCGCGGGGCCGAAATCGCCCCCGCTGAAATCCATAATATCTTTCCAGACTCGGCTACGCCATAGTCGGGAGCGGGATCGCCATCGGGAAACGAAGCGGACCGAGATAAAGAATATAGGGCAGGCGGGCAAGTAGTCGTTATGCATCAGCCACGTAGAGCGGTTGAACTGAACCCAGCGGCTATTTATGAAGTGGCTGAACCGGCTGGCGGTGTGCTTTTCCAGAGAAGTCGCGGAACCTAGAGGCCGCTTTCGCCATGTTCGCCGCGTATTACAATTACGTGTGGCGGACCCGCAAGCCGGGTAAGACGAGCAAGCTCCGACCGACCGCCGCCATGATGGCCGGATTGACTGACCACCTTTGGAACTTTGACGAGTTTTTCGCGGCCGTCACGGGATGCAGGAATGAATAAGATACAATACTTGCACTTCATTTCGGTCATTAGCGCATACGCAATGTTCCCGGCGTGCTGGTTCGTTGTGCCAGTGAACGTGGTTTTACTGGCTCCGATTGCCATTTTGGTACTCGCCATAATTGGTTTTCTGACCGGACTAGCATTGCTGGTCGCGCTGCCCGGTATTTCCAGGACTAACGTGACGGTCGGGGCTTCGACTATCGCAGCATTTATTCTGTTCGTAATATTCATTTAGCGGAGGTGCGCCGAAAAGCCGGTATCAACTCAGCAACACACTCTTAGGACACCACCCTCAATCCGCCCCGATTGAACTCGCCCTCCTGTGGTATTATGCTATCCCCTTGGGTTCCTCGCCACCATTACATCGTGGCGGAGATGAAATCGTACTGGCAGATTGCTGCGTCTTCCTTTCCACGGCAACTCGCTGGTCCGGCCCACATTGAAAGGCTCCTTTTCATGGCTGCCAAGAAGGCCGCGTCCGCACATTCCGGCAAGAAGTCCGGCAAGTCCAACGGCAACGGAGCCAATCTCGGCTTCGAGGCCAAGCTCTGGCTGGCGGCCGACAAGATGCGCAACAACATGGACGCGGCGGAGTACAAGCACGTCGTCCTGGGCCTGATATTCCTCAAATACATCTCCGACTCTTTCGAGGAGATGCACCAGCGGCTGCTGGCCGACAAGGCGCAAGGGGCCGACCCCGAAGATGCCGACGAATACCGCGCCGAGAATGTCTTCTGGGTGCCCAAGGAGGCCCGCTGGGAGCATCTTCAAGGCAAGGCCAAGCAGCCGACCATCGGCAAGATCGTCGATGACGCGATGGTCGCCATCGAGCGCGACAATCCCCGCCTCAAAGGCATCTTGCCCAAGGACTTCGCCCGGCCATCGCTCGATAAGCACCGCCTGGGCGAGCTGATCGACCTCATCGCCACCATCGGCCTGGGCAGCAAGGAGGACCGCTCCAAGGACATTTTGGGTCGGGTCTACGAATACTTCCTCTCGCAGTTCGCCAGCGCCGAGGGCAAGAAGGGCGGGCAGTTCTACACTCCTCGATGTGTGGTCCGCGTGCTGGTCGAGATGCTCGCGCCGTACAAGGGCCGCGTCTACGACCCCTGCTGCGGCTCCGGCGGTATGTTCGTGCAGAGCGAGCAGTTCATCGAGGCCCACGGCGGGCGGATCGGCGACATCGCCATCTACGGGCAGGAGTCGAACCCCACCACGCGGCGGCTGGCGATGATGAATCTGGCGATTCGTGGCATCGAGGGTGACCTTGGCCCGGAACATGCCGACAGTTTCCGCCGCGACCTGCACCCCGATCTGAAGAGCTGATTACGTCCTCGCCAATCCGCCCTTCAACGATTCCGACTGGATTCGCAACGAGGACGACGCCCGCTGGAAATACGGCATCCCGCCCAAGGGCAACGCCAACTATGCGTGGGTGCAGCATTTCATTCACCACTTGGCCCCCGGCGGCTACGCGGGCTTCGTGCTGGCCAACGGCTCGATGAGTTCCAACCAGTCGGGCGAGGGCGAAATCCGCAAGGCGATCGTCGAGGCCGATCTGATCGATTGCATGGTGGCGCTTCCCGGCCAGTTGTTTTACGCCACGCAGATCCCCGTCTGCCTCTGGTTCATCGCCCGGAAGAAGAACGGCCGTTTCCGAGACCGGCGCGGCGAGACGCTGTTCATCGACGCCCGCAAGCTGGGCGTGCTGATCGACCGCGTGCATCGTGAATTGACCAACGAGGAGATTTCCCGGCTGGTCGACAAATACCACGCTTGGCGCGGCGATAAGGACTGCAAGGCGAAGTATAAGGACATTCCTGGCTTCTGCAAGTCGGCCGCTATCGAGGAGATTCGCCAGCACGGTCACGTCTTAACTCCCGGCCGCTATGTCGGGGCCGAAGATGTGGAGGACGATGGCGAGCCGTTTGCCGAGAAGATGCAACGGCTGACGGCTACGCTTTACGAGCAGTTTGCGGAGTCGCAGAAGCTGGAAAAGGCCATTCGCTCAAACCTGGAGGGCTTGGGCTATGGCGGGTGAATGGCCAACGAAAACAATCGACGAGCTGAAGGCAAAAAGTAACGCAGCTATCGCCATCGGTCCCTTTGGCTCTCGAATGAAAAGCGAATGCTATGTTCCATCGGGCGTTCCGGTCATCCGGGGAAACAATATCTCGGACACGCGAGAGTTGATCGGAGAGATGGTTTTCATCACTCCCGAAAAAGCGGAGGAAGTTCGATCATCCATAGTTTTCGCCGACGACCTTTTCTTTCCCCATCGCGGCTCCATTGGATTGGTAGGGATCGTTCCTCGGAACGGCACCGGTCGCTACGTCCAGTCAAGCAGCTTAATGAAGCTGACGTGTGACCGCTCCCTCGTTGAGCCGCTTTACCTGTTCTATTTCTTTAGGTCCGCACAAGGGCGACAAGAAACTGCTGAAGAACGCTTCCACAGTGGGAACTCCCGGAATTGGACAGCCGTTGTCTTCGTTGAAGGCAATTCGAGTTCCATACCCGCCCCTCGCCGCGCAGAAAGCCATCGCCCACATCCTCGGCACGCTGGACGACAAGATCGAACTGAACCGGCGGATGAATGAGACGCTGGAGGCGATGGCGCGGGCGATCTTCAAGAGTTGGTTCGTGGACTTCGACCCCGTCCGCGCCAAGATGGACGGCCGCCAGCCCGAAGGCATGGACGCGGCCACGGCGAAGCTGTTTCCGGATGGATTTAAGGAGTCGGAGTTGGGGCCGATGCCGGAGGGATGGCGAATCGGCTCCATTTTGGAGCAGGCCGTGCTGCTGAGCGGCGGAACGCCCAAGACAACTGAACAGGCATACTGGGATGGAGAGATTCCGTGGGCCAGTGCAAAGGACGTGTCTCAATGCGGGCGGACTTTCCTAATCGCGACGGAACGAAAGATTACGCAACGCGGCCTGGAAGAGAGTGCCACCAAGCTCATTGATTCATACTCTACCGTCATTGTAGCGAGGGGTGCAACGACCGGCCGGCTGGCAATGTTCGGTAGCCCAATTGCCATGAACCAAACGTGTTACGCACTTCGCTCAAAGTTTGGAAGCCATTTCGCCCTGTACTGCCAAATACGGCAAGCCATCGACAGCCTTGTTCATTCGGCTCACGGCTCCGTCTTCGATACGATCACCACGAGCACGTTTGAGTCGTCCGCTGTGCTGCTGCCAGCAGAGCCAAACTTGTGTTCGTTTGAAAAACTCGTTGGCCCGTTTTTCATCCAAATCCTTCTGCACGAACGCCAGATGGAAACCCTCGCCACCGTGCGCGACGCCCTGCTCCCAATACTCCTTTCCGGCGAACTTCGCGTTCGCCAAGCGGAAAAGATTATGGAGAGCATAGCATAATGCAGCAGCGCGGGATGAATAGGATTGTGTTCTTAATATAGAACTTGCCCAGTACAGGAGCTATTCAAGAAGTGCGAATCATCAAATTGAGTACTAAAGAGTTCGCGACGTTTGAAGACGTGTTATTTTTCTTTGAGGAGGACCTGCCTCAGCGAACGCCACCAGGCCAGTTCCGCCTTCCCCCAGGCTGGATCGCGGAAGACGGGCTGGAGCGTGGTGAAACGCTCCTTTTCACCTACCTTGCTGCCCTCTGCTATTCTGCTAAAGCGGGTAGTGGCCGCCTCGAAAACACGGACAAGTATCGCATTGACTATCCCTACTACTTCAAAGTGAATATGAAATCGGTTCGCCGCGTCAAACTGAGCATTGAGGCGCTTGAGAAACGATTGCGCCCAACGGGGCGAAGGAAATCTATCGTGAAAAGTCACGGTTGGCCCACGATGCCGGATACGCCGGCGAGGGAGCAGCTCTGGCAGTCACTTCGTTGAAGCGAGAAAGGTCGACAGCCGGTTAAATGCGCTATCGTCGGTATCTATATCGATCTCTTATTAGTGGATGTTACTATGAACGTCGAGTTTTTTGCGGCCGACCCTTCCGAGAAAGCACGCTCGGCATTGGATGATATCATTGGGAGTGGTGTCGATCAGGTTGCCATCGCGTGCGCGTTCTGTACGTCGGCAGGCATTGAATTACTGTTCAACCATGTTAAGTCACTCACGAGGTCGGAGTCGTTCGTTGTAGTTGCGGCCGCGCCCCCAACAAATTACGCGGGCCTCGGTCCATTGGCGCACGCCATTCCGGGCAACCTGTATGTTCACTGGGGCGCATTGATGCCGAATGAAATAGAAACCGGGTCAGCGCTAATGCACTCCAAAGTGTTTTACGCCCGCCACGGGAAAGATTGCTCGCTTTGGGTCGGTAGCCATAACCTTACGGCCAACGCCACTCAAGGCGGCAATTGCGAAGCGGCCGTTATTCTGCGAGGCAAAGTCGATGAGAAGCCGTTCGTGGAAGCAATGCGTCACTTAAATGAGTGCCGGGACGAGGCACAGCTTTATGACCCTAATGCCACTCCGCCTGATAATTCAGAGCGAACCGACCTTATTGCAATCCACGCCGAGGCCGAAAGGCCGCCTTCCGTTCCTTTGCCGTGGCATATCCATCTGTGTTTGACGACCCCGGCTTTCGACAAGCTGATTAGGCCGCCCACTTACGTGCGGCTGTTTCTTTACCCACCGAATACGACACGTTCCGGATGGCAATTTGCAACGCCCTTCGCCGCGTATTCCGGTGCCTTGACCGGCCAAAACCTCACCGCGAGCAACCCACATGTTGGCCGAAATGGAATCAGCGCCCGATGGCAGGCGGCGCAGTTCAGGATTATGGACAGGGGCTTTGCGCTCGTGGTAGAGCCAGACTGCCCGCCCGAATGGGAGGTCACGACGCAAGCCGTACTCACTGTGGACGCCGAATCAGACTCTCACGAGAGCCTTTTCTCGGAAGCGCCGAGGGTCGAGTCCAAGCTGATTACCGGCGAGCGGAGGCTGTCAGAAGTCGATGCCGACATGGCGAGGTTCTTTAAAAGGCAGTCAGTAGAGGAGCACAATCTGGTTCACGTACCCTACACGGGCCGCCAGCAAATCATCAAGGTGTATGAAGAGGAAGCAAGAGACGCTGACTATGCAAAAATCCAAATGAGCCTCGCGCCGGACAGTAGGGTCAAGATCGAGCGTGTGAACTTGTCCGAGACGCAACGCGAGAAGCGTCACCCCTTCATCTATCGTGCAAAATACCGTCTGCGAGACCATTAGAGAGAATGAGTGGATTTAACGAATCTACCGTCGAAGCCGCCGCGCTGTCCTGGTTCGATGAATTGGGTTACGGCATCGGCCGCGGCCCGGAGATCGCGCCGGGCGAGCCGGCAGCCGAGCGGGCATCGTTCGGCGACGTGCTGCTCGTCGGGCGTCTCCGCGAAGCCATTGACCGGATCAACCCGGCGATCCCCTGCGAGGCCCGCGAAGAGGCATTTCGTAAAGTCCTTCGCGTTGCCTCACCGTCACTCGTCGGAGCGAACCGTGCCTTTCACCGGATGCTGCGCGATGGCGTCGAGGTCGAATATCGCCGGCCGGATGGCTCGATTGCCGGCGATCGCGTGCGACTCATCGACTATGACGACCTGGACAAAAACGACTGGCTGGCGGTAAATCAATTCACGGTCATTGAAGGGCAGCACAACCGCCGCCCGGACATCGTGGTCTTCGTCAATGGCCTGCCGCTGGCGGTCATCGAACTGAAGAACGCGGCCGACGAGAATGCCACGGTCTGGGAAGCCTTCAAGCAGTTGCAGACCTACAAGCAGGAAATCCCCTCCCTGCTGCACTACAACGAGTTGCTGATCGTCTCCGATGGTCTCCAGGCCCGCGTCGGCTCGCTGACGGGCGACAAGGAATGGTTCAAGGTCTGGCGGACGATCGCGGGCGAAGACCTGGCCTCGCCGTCGATCCTGGAATTGGAAGTGCTCATTCGCGGCGTGTTCGACAAGCGGCGGCTATTGAAGCTAGTGCGGCATTTTGTCGCCTTCGAGGAGGATAAGGACACGGGGCAGGTCTACAAGATTCTGGCCGGCTACCACCAGTTCCATGCCGTCGAGAAGGCGATGGACGCGATCGTGGAGGCTTCGCGGCCGAGCGGCGGCCGGCGCTGCGGCGTGGTCTGGCATACGCAAGGCTCCGGCAAGAGCCTGTCGATGCTCTTCTGCGCGGGGCAAATCATCCTGCACCCGGCAATGGACAATCCGACGATCGTCGCCCTGACCGACCGCAACGACCTGGACGACCAGCTTTTCGGCCAGTTCCAGCGCTGCCACGAACTGCTGCGGCAAGAGCCCGTGCAGGCGGAATCGACGGCGCACCTCCGCGAACTGCTCAAGGTGGCCTCCGGGGGCGTGGTGTTTACCACCATCCAGAAGTTCATGCCCGACGAGAAGGGCGGGCGGATGGAACCGCTTTCGCAGCGGCGGAACATCGTGGTCATTGCCGACGAGGCCCACCGCAGCCAGTACGACCTGATCGACGGGCTGGCGCGGAACCTCCGCGACGCCCTGCCCAATGCGTCGTTCATCGGCTTTACGGGCACGCCGATCGAGAAGAACGACGCCAACACGCGGGCCGTGTTTGGCGATTACCTCTCCATCTACGACATCCAGCGGGCGGTCGCGGACGGCGCTACGGTGCCGATCTACTACGAGAGCCGGATTGCCAAGCTGGCGCTGAACGAGGCGGAACTGCCTAAAGTCGATGCCGAGTTCGAGGAGATCACCGAAGGCGAGGAGATCGACCGCAAGGAGAAGCTCAAGACGAAATGGGCGGCCCTGGAGGCCCTGGTGGGCGACCCCAAGCGGATCAAACTCATCGCCCGCGATCTGGTGGAGCACTACGAGCGGCGGCTGGAGGCGATGGACGGCAAGGCGATGATTGTCTGCATGAGCGGCGGATTTGCGTCGATCTGTACAACGAGATTGTCAAGCTGCGGCCCGGCTGGCACAACGAGGACGACGAGCAGGGGGCCATCAAGATCGTTATGACCGGCAGCGCAACTGACAAGGTGGAGTGGCAGCAACATATCCGCAACAAGTCGCGGCGGAAGGAACTGGCCGCGCGATTCAAGAAGCCCGAAGACCCGTTCAAAATCGTCATCGTCCGCGATATGTGGCTGACTGGGTTCGACGCCCCCTGCCTGCACACCATGTACGTCGACAAGCCGATGCGCGGGCACGGGCTAATGCAGGCCATCGCGCGGGTGAACCGGGTCTTTCGCGACAAGCCGGGCGGGCTGGTGGTCGATTATCTGGGGCTGGCTGACCAGTTGAAGCAGGCACTGGCGATCTACACAGAGAGCGGCGGTAAGGGCTCGCCCGCCATCGACACCGCTGAGGCGGTGGCGGCGCTGTTGGAGAAGTACGAAATCTGCTGCGGCATGATGCACGGCTTCGACTGGGCGAAGTGGACAACCGGCACGCCGGCCGAGCGGCTAGGGCTGATTCCGCCCGGTCAGGAGCACGTATTGCAGCAGGAGGACGGCAAGCCTCGGTTCATGCGGGCGGTGACGGACCTTTCGAGAGCGTTCGCCCTCTGCGCTGCCGATGACGAGGCGATCCGTCTGCGCGACGACATTTCGTTCTTCCAGGCGGTGCGGGCGGCGCTGGCCAAGCCCACGGGCGAGCGGATGGTCGGCGACGACCTGGACCACGCCGTCCGGCAACTCGTTTCAAAGGCGATCATCGCATCCGATGAAGTGATCGACGTATTCTCGGCGGCCGGGCTGAAGAAGCCGGACATATCCATATTGTCCGACGAGTTCCTGGCCGAGGTCCGTGGACTGAAGCATAAGAATGTGGCGGCAGAGTTGCTGGCCAAGCTGCTGGGCGGCGAGATCAAGCTACGGGCAAAGCGGCAATTGGTGCAGTCGCGGGCTTTTTCCGAGATGCTCAAGAAGACGCTCAACGCCTACCACAACCGGGCCATCGCCACACAGGAGATCATCGAGGAGTTGATTCGGCTGGCCAAGGAAATGCGGGAAGCGGCCAATCGCGGGCAGGACTTAGGGCTGAACGACGACGAGATTGCCTTCTACGACGCCTTGGCGATGAACGAAAGCGCCGTCAAGGCGATGGGCAGCGACGAACTGAAGGTCATCGCGGCCGAGTTGGTAACGCAGGTTCGCAAGAGCGTGACCATCGACTGGACCGTGCGGGAGAGCGCCCGCGCCAAGATTCGCGTCATGGTCCGCCGCATCCTGCGTAAGCACGGCTACCCGCCCGATTTACAGGAAGCGGCGACGAAGACCGTGCTGGAGCAGGCGGAATTGATGTGCGCGGATTGGGCGGGGTGACTTCGGCTCGTCTTGCCCATACACGTGGGAAGACGATGGTTCTGGTTCACGGACCTGGAACTTCCTTGGCTGGTTCCAAGATCATGTCACTGAGCAGATCTACTACGTGAGACCGCGCTACACCTAGGAACGGCGAATGGAGTTGCCGATCGCGCGGGATTTCGAGGCGCTCGGTCAAGTGGCACCGTCGGCACGGAGTCGGGAATCGCGCACCGTCAAACGGCGGCGGAAAAAAGACATGTGGGGCCGGCAGAAAAGTTCGATGCACTTTCTACCCAAGCTCTTGACTCGCCGGACGATTCATCCTTAAAATTGGGGGTGTCCGACCGCGATTTCTCGCCGGAATAAATCAACTGGCGCACGGTAGGAGATTCCCGCTAGGAGTGGCCGACAACATGTCCAGGGACGATGAATTTAAACGTTTGCAAGAGGAGCACCGCTGGGAGCAGGAACAGCGTGAGCAAGAGGACCAACGGATTCGTGAAGAGCGCGAGAAGCAGGCGCGCGATATCGACCGGATTCTCCAGGATATCGAAAACAAGAAACGCGACTAAAAGTAGCAATGCCAGCGCCCGTTACTAGCGCGGAAGCGGCCCAATTGACCGCTGCCTATTGGGGTTTTGCCGGCGTGATTGGCGGTGCAGCAATCACCGGGGTGATTGGGTTGCTTACGCACTTCTCGACAAAGCGGAAGCACGACGCGGAGATTAGGCTGGCACGCGGTGACACGGTCATTCACCTTATCGAATTACGCCAGAAATACCGTCTCGCGGAGGGATCGTTCCGCGCACCGCTAGCCGAATACTCGCTCCTGCTGGACACACTCTCGGAGAAGTCGCAGGAAATAGACGCGACGAGAGACAGCCTCTGCGCGGCGTTTGACGATGCTATACCATTTTATACCGACCTCGTGGACTATCAGTGCGACGTATACAAAAACGAACATGAAAGAATACTCGTTTTAGTCGAGGAATGCGTCGAAGTTCTAAGGCGTTGGACGAGAATACTTGCGGCGATCAATAGATCTGACGTACTTCGGGCGATATCAAAGAGCCCACTGAAATTCAATCACCGTGACCTCACGGCGTTCCGGCGTGCTGCGTCACTCGTACCCGCAGGCACGGAAGGACGCGACCTCTTGCTTCAGGAAATCACGGCGCTGATCGACGCTTAGCGCCGTGCCCATACTGACCGCGCGCTGGCACTCCACTTAAACTGTCCGGCATGAGCAAACGTCCTTCCTCCCTCATCGATACTCGCGTCATCTACTGCGGCGACAACCTCGAACAGCTAGCCAAGCTGCCGGACGGTTGCATCGACCTGATCTACATTGACCCGCCGTTTAACTCCAATCGCAATTACGAGGTCTTTTGGGGCGAGACAAAGGAAAAGCGGTCATTCGGGCCCGTGGGCGCGTCTGCGGCCGCAGAAGTACCCAAATATAGGACCAGCCGCGAGGCGATAGAACAGAGCGAACCTTTACTCGCCACAACGCATCTACCGTACTGGGGGCACTCGCAGGTCGTCGTCAGTCAGGGAACGGAGTGAATTGAATGAGCATCGGTAGGCAGGTTCGTGAGGCGATTGAGAACATCACGAGGGGCGATGCGGAGCAGGCCCTCGTCGCTGCGGTGATTGCGGTGGCTGCCACGTCGAAGCTGATGTACCCAAAAAAGAAAGGCATGGACAAGGAGTATTTCCAGGACTTCATAAGGGAGAACATGCAACTGATTACCGGTTTCGCTCTACCCACGCCTCTTGGAGGATTGCTTATTCCATACAACCACGAGGGCCTGAAACCCATGACGGATTCACGCCCCATCGAGGAGATTCTCTATAACATTCGTTGTCATCTGCTACACGAAGCCAGACTCCCGGAGAATGTCCAGATTTCCAAAAACGTAATTGGCGGAAAAGACCCCATTTTTCTGCCGTCATCCTTTGTCTACGGATTGGTGGCCGGGGTCGTTGGGGCGCACGTCAATCGACACGAGGTCCTCCCTTCCAAATACTGGTTCACGGTACGCGGCAAGAGCGCGGCGATAAATGACTTCTGGGGCAAACGGGGGGAATTGCTCAACTGGATCACGCGGTAAAAAGACACAACGGCCGGACATCGACGCCTTTGAGGCCATGATGATGCGCGAGGACCGCCCAAAAGGTTTTTTCGTATCGTTCGATTTCACGTCCGATGGCCTGCAAGAGATTGGCGGCTTCTTCAAACGCAGCGGCTAGGTGATACTGCCCCTCACGGTCCGCGAAATCCTCGACTAGCAGATCGCCATGCGACGGGCGTAGATGCCTACGGCTAAGCTGCTTCGTGATGTTCGTCGTCGGACTTTCCTTTATGGCTGCCGACTGGACGTGGATTGCTCTCGCCGCAATGGCAGCCGTCTACTTTGCGAGCATCGTCGTGCGGCAGTTCGGTAAGCGTCAACAAATCGCCAGTGCCTATTGCTACTGAGTCCGGGCAACGCGGAAGCCGGTGTCGTCGCTCGAACTATCCGGCGTCAGATTGCCACGGGCAGCAGAACGGGCGGTGAAATGCCCGGCGAGCCAGGATCCGCCCCGAACAACACGGACATTTCCCTGGTCTTCACACTTAGGATTGTCGGCGGGCGATTTCCTGTAATAGTCTTCGTCATAGCAATCCGCGCACCACTGCTGGGCGTTGCCGTGCATGGCAAACAATCTCCCACTAATTCGACATATATAGAGAGTAATTAAATTGGGGGGCAGTTCCTTCGATTGGCGTCACCGCCCCCAAGAACTATGCTAACGGGTATGGACGCCCCCAAACCTATACGCCGATGGTTGCCATTCACCGTGACTGGAATTATGCTCGGCGTCGAGGGTCTACTTCTGTTGACCCCCATGAATGCTCTGTCTAGGCAAATAGAATGTGTGATTGTTTTTGATGCTTGGCTTGTAACTGTTCTTGTCCTCAAATACCTTCGTGCTCGCCAGATAGCGGGCTTCTCGGTTCGCTCCTTCACTCGCCTTGAATGGGTTGCAATCGCAGTAGCTACCCTCGTCGTAAACGGCTTGTTGTTGGAAATGCTAATTCTCTCCTGAACGGCTTTCTTCGGCTTAGCGTGGGTGAATTAGACTGCCAAGCATTGCCGTGCATGTCGTAGAGTCCGAAGGCATTGGGGTTGAATTGGCCAGCCGGCGCTGTGAATACGTAGCCATCGTTGGCCTTGATTGTGTATTTCTCGTCGGGAACCTTCGCCTTGAATGCTGCGTCGCCGACGTTCGCCACCTTGGCCAACGACTCCGGATCGTCTCCGCTGTGGTAACGGGTTGTGGTACCGGCGCGACAGGCGTATTCCCACTCGGCCTCGGTCGGCAAACGGTACGTCTTGTCTTCCTTCTTGCTGAGCCATTTGCAGAAGGCCACAGCGTCATTCCAGCTTACGCAAACGACCGCGTGCTCATCGGTCTGTTGAAACCCTGTGTTCCGCCAGGAGTAGTGTTTGTGGAAATAGTGGCCCGACGATTGCAAATCCAAGGCGTAGGCCCCTGGAGGATCGTCCTTCTCTGCATCCGTCTTGTAGCCGCTCTGCTTGACGAACTGGCGAAACTGGCCCCGCGTGACGTGATAGGTACCCAGATAGAACGGCTTGGTGATAAATACGCGATGCTGCGGGTGCTCGTACTTCAATATATTTGCCTCCACAGAATCCGCGCCGTAGTCCTTCACAAAAACGGCAGCCGTTTCCTTCTCCGACTCGCCGCTGCCCATCATGAACTCGCCCGAAGGGACGAGAGTCAGCTTCATGCCGATGGAGTTGGAAATCTGCTTCCCACTGCCTGCGGCTTTGGATACCGCATCGGCAGACTCTTTGCCGCCTGCGCCAGCTCCCTGGTCCTTTCCTTGCGACGCCTTCTCCTTTCTCTGAACCGTCAAGTGGTGCAAGGAGGGGTAGACAAGGAGGTACATGCCTCCCTCGGTGTCCAGGGTGTAGAAGTCATTGACGGTGAATATTTCGGTTTCGTCGGGGGAAAACCATGCCGCGATGGCACCGCCGGACGACGAGTCGAAGCGTTGCAGGACTTGACCTGAGGCGACATCCCAGAGGACGAGGTATTGCAGGCCGCCGCCAACGAGTAGTTTGCTGTCGGAGGAAAAGACGAAGCATCCCATCTCGGCGGTGATGCCATCTTGCTTGCCGTCCAGAACGCTCAAACGTTTGCCCGTCGTAGCGTCCCAGAGCCAGATCTCGTCCTTGGGACCGGACGAAGCAAGTCTCTTGCCGTCAGGGCTAAGGGCCAGGGAATGGACGCTATTGGAGTGCGCCTTTTCCGTGGTCATGACCATCGCGCCGTTTTCTAGGTTCCAAATGCGAATCTTTCGATCCTTGTCGACCAAGGCAACACGTCGGCTGTCCGCGCTAAAAGCATAGGCGAACATGTAGCCAAACTGGTCGGGGAGTCGCACGCGGAGCTTCATCGCGGGCCAATCGTAGACTCGCATCACGCCATCTTGGAGCGGTCCGGCGAGTGCCAAGAGAGCGTTTCCATCGGGAGAGAAGCAAACCCGCGTGACGCCGGCCAACCCCGTTAGGGCTTTTTCCGTGCCGGCAATGAGGTCGATCGCCTGCCCCTTGGTCGTGACGAGCCACTTGCCGTCCGGGCTCAAGGCGAAGCCTTCCGGCACCTGGATGCCGAGAACCCGACTCTTGCCCCCCTTGGCAAGATCCCAGACGTGGACGTACCAATCGGTAATCTCGGCTTCCGGGGCCTGATGACCGAGGGCGAGCGGTTCCTTGGGCCCGGTGCTTACGAGGATTTTGGCCGATGGCGCTACGGCCAGACGCCGACTTTCACGCACCCCGGTGGTCAGGCCTACTTCAAGTTTCTTCGGCGGCTCTTTCGTCTCGCCGCACCCCGCCATTGTGAAAAGCACGATGCACCCGGTCACAAAGTCTCTCATAACGTCTCCTCCCAGAAGAGGTCGTACTGGCGCGATGATGGCCATGCCGAACCAGGACGACCAGCGTACCCGGCCATCCGGCAGAAATTGTGAGCAAACGCTGCGCGCCTAATCTTATCACCGACGCCGGTCGCCGGGAAGAATCTGTGGAAAAGCTGCCTATTGGGTGGCTGCGACCCGACGAGCGGCTCGTTTCCGACGACGGCGGGCCTGAGCGTCGCCACGCCTTCGGCTTCCACGGCGTCCCGGCGAGCGGCTGCCGAGCAAATGGCAAAGTACCGGTTTTCACCCGCAGTAGGAGCACCGCAAAATGAGCGCAGATCGACGCAGATGGTCTGGGTCGAGGTTTATGATGTGTGGGATCGCAACTCAAAACTCGCTTTCGCGCCGGTCACTTGGGTGCGGGATGGTGAGAAGCGCGGCACCAGCGGGCGGCTGTAAAGAATATGCCGGACGGGTTCTGACCATGCCGGCACGAAACCAGACAGGCTGGGAAGCAGACGAACGGTGCATCGACGGTGCTCTGCTGGCACGCCTCGTAGGACACCCTGGAAGGCCGTGGCGCGACGCGACGTTGCGTGGGCGACGATAAGGCCATGATCTAAGCCGCCGCTTCTAATGGCGTGCAGCGTCGTGCGGGGGCTTGCGTGATGGAGCGCGGCGCGTTCTTACGTGTTAGACGGTTCGTAGAGCCTAACGCGGCCGGTAGGGGCGAACGGTATATACCGATCGGTATATATAGTGGTCGGGGTATGCGGGGCAGGACCCGTTGCATTTGTATCAGTGTGTGGCGGTTTTGGGTTTCGTTTTTCGGTTTTGTGTTCCGGCGCGCGTTCTGCTGTCGAGATGTAACCCTAGACCACGAAAGGACATGAAATGCTCACCTGATCGACGGCGAACTATTTCGGATTAAGTTACTTGACAGACTGTAAGACACCTTATGTTTGAGTAGGGACTGCATTCAAGGTCAGCGAATGGACACAGATAGCATAGGGGAACATGTTATGAACAATTGGGCCGACGACCTTTTAGCACAGGGCAGTGGCGTACCGGACCAGCAATCAGCGCAGCCGCACCGACGGCCAAGCCGAAGCGGATTGGGCAGAAGAGAACTTGACAGGCCGCTGTATAGCGTACATTTGCTAGGAGCGAAATAAGGAAAGAGGTTTTTATGTCAGACACAGAGCTAGTACAACGTCGCCTCACGCGAAGAGTCGCGGCTGCCAGTTTAGGCGTGTCAGTCCGGGCGCTCGATTTGCTAATCAGGTCGGGCCGGCTGCCGGCAGTGCGGCCAACGCCGCGCCGCGTCGTGATTGACGCCCGCGACTTGGAGGCGTACGCGGAATCTTGCAAGACGGGAGGCGGACACCGAGAAGATACGAGCAGTATGGCAGTGTAAAGTCAGGCTAAGAGAAGTTTGTCGAACTAACGAAGATGGAGGTGGGAAGTGGATACTGATCATGATGGAGGCGTGCCACAAATGCCGTGGCCGGTTCTGTTGACAGGCGCTAAGGATGCTAAGTCCTTCGGCCAGGAGTGTCGGCGGCAATATCAGCTTGGGGTGGATCGCGTGGAAGCTGGGCGGCGGGCGATCGCCGCCCAGCGGGCTCGACAAGAGCACCGTGGGGCAGCGGCTGGAAAGGGGGCATCATGAGTAAAGGTAAAACACCAAAGTTCGCGCTTACCGATACCGGAAACGCAGAGCGGTTCGCCTATCGCCACTGCGAAAACGTGCGGTATGTGACCAAATGGCGTAAGTGGCTTTCATGGAATGGGAGCTTTTGGACAACAAACGCTGTATCCGAGGTCTCGCAGCTCGCCAAGGAAACAGTGCGGTCTATGCTCAAGGATTCCATCAAGGACGGAAACGAGACAGATAAGGAACTGGCAGGTCACGCACTCAGAAGCGAGGCGGCCGGGCGCGTGCGAACATGCTGCGGCTGGCGCAGTCCGAACCGCCATTGCCGATGGAACCGGATGTACTCGATAGGATGGATTGGCTGCTGAACTGCAAAAACGGCACCATCGACCTAAAAACCGGCGACCTGCTGAAGTTCCGGCGGGAGGACTTCTTTACGAAGCAATGCCCGGTGGCGTTCAACCGCGAGGCAACGTGTCCAACGTGGGACAAGTTTATTAACGACATTTTCGCCGGCAGCGTGCAGATGGTAGAGTTCGTTCAGAGGCTATTGGGCTATGCCCTCACCGGCAGCGTGCGCGAGCAAATAATGCCGATCTGCTACGGCAAGGGCGCTAACGGCAAGTCAACATTGATCGAGACGATCTTCGCAATGCTTGGTCCGGACTACTCTGGAAAAGCCCCACGCGAACTGCTGATGAAGAAACATGGATCGTCACACCCTACGGCGATGACAACTCTTCACGGTAAACGATTTGTCGCAGCAGTAGAAACGGAAGATGGTTGCCAGTTGGACGAGACCTTAATTAAGGAGATCACGGGTGGCGACACGATTAACGCCCGGCGGATGCGCGAAGATTTCTGGGAGTTTACGCCGACGCACAAGATCGCGCTAGCGACGAACTACAGGCCAAATGTCACTGGAACGGACGAGGCCATTTGGCGGAGGCTAATGCTTATTCCCTTCAATGTGACGTTTCCAAAGGGCAAACGCGATGAGGAGATGCCGACAAAGCTGCGTGCTGAGTTGCCTGGCATCCTGGCGTGGTGCGTCCGTGGCTGCTTGGCATGGCAGCGGAGTAAGGAAGGGCTGGCGGCCCCGACCATTGTTACTAACGCTACGATCGAATACCGTCAAGAAGAAGACGATTTAGCGCCGTTCCTTGATACGGAGTGTGTCATCGGCCAGAACGAAAAGTGCAAGGCGTCCCATCTGCAAAATGCGTTTGAGGAGTGGAATGGCGGCAAAATTGACGGTAAGGCTTTCGCCTCTCGGATGAAAGCGCGCGGACACGTTTCTAAGGCGGCCAAAGGCTGTAAGTGGTACAGGGGAATCGGGTTGCGCAGTCCGCGCCACGAGGTTAACCAAGGGGCTTAGGACGGCGGTAGAGGGTAGACCGTCATAGATGGACTTTCATATTCTAACTTATATAACTCTTTTGTGAGGATAATATGAAATAACCCTCTATTAGACTCTACCCTCTACATGGCTATAGCCCATTCTCTGGGAAACCCCCAGAGAACGGCAGGATGCCCGCCGGCCGCCTGTGTGATATGTGCTGGTAGTGTTGCCCAGAAAAGCACCCGTTCAACTGGGTAACAAACACAGAAAACGGCGCGATGTGGGCCGGCTACATGGGAACAGTGAGAGTAACATGTTGCAACGCGCAGGGGAGCGCAGCAGTGGTGCGAGCCGTTACGCGCGATCGGCAGTGCATCGCTGCGAGGGAGCGCGTGATCCGGCGGCGCGGCGGGGGCCGGCGGCGGCGCGGCGGGAGCATGACGTGCTTGGCTCGTTCGCACCACGAGCGCCGGAAAACGGGCGCAGATCGACGCGCCCGGGCAGGTGCGAGGTTTAGGGCGTGCGGCCGTGGTGACGCGAAACTCGCAATCGTGGCCGGCTTCGCAAAGGTTCCGCCGGAGTCTTGACGAAATGCAAGTAGTCGGATACGATACTGATATGGTGGCGAAACGAGAAAAGTCCGAAGTTGCCGAGCGTATCCGCGCGGCAGTTGTGGCGAGCGGCCGTAGCCGGTACGACATTTCGCGCGCGTCGGGGGTGGACCAGGGCCAGCTATCCCGCTTCATGGGCGGCCAGAATCTTGGGCTACCGGGCCTGGAGGCCATAGCCGTGGCGCTTGGGCTACGCATCGTGGTGGTTCCGGTGAAAGGAAAGTGAAGGTGAGATAATGGCGAGCATGTCAAAAGACCTGCGAGGTCGGTCTATCATCCAGTTTCGGCTGGACACGAAGCGCCGCACACTGAGCCTGGGGCGGGTGGATGCGGCCGTCGCTAAGGAATGGCAGCGGCATATCAATTCCATCATCGAAGCACGGGAGCATGGAATAAACGCGCCCCGCAAGACCCTGGCGTGGCTGGGGACGTTAGACAACAAGGAACGGCGGAAGCTGGCCGATGTTGGTCTTATTGAGCGTCCTGCCGATCACGATGAGCAGTCGGCCGCAACCTTGGCTCCGTTCGTGGCGAAGTTTATCGAGAATAGCGTCAAGAAGGTTCGGACCGTGGCCAAGTACCGCACGACGGAAAAGAACCTCACAAAGTATTTCGGGGCTGATAAGCGGATCGACAAGATCACCGAGCGCGATACCGAGGTGTGGCAGGATACTATTCGGAAATCATGGTCGGAGAACACGGCGCGGAAGCACGCGGCAGTCGCAAAATTGTTCTTTCGCGCTGCGGTAAAGGATCGGCTGATTGAGATTAACCCGTTTGCCCACCTGAAATCAAGGACCGTGCGGAACGAGAAGAGGGCGTTTTTTGTGACGAAGGAAATGGCCCAGAAGGTGCTCGATGCCCTTCCCGATGCACAATGGCGGTTGATATTTGCGCTGAGCCGATTCGGTGGCCTGCGATGTCCCTCCGAGCATCTGTCGCTGCGTTGGCGTCACGTAAACTGGAAGGAACACAAGATCAAAGTCGAGAGCCCGAAGACAGAGCACCACGAGGGCGGCGAATCGCGCGTGGTCCCGATCTTCCCGGAGCTGCGGGCATACCTCGAAGACGCTTTTAAACTTGCAAAAGAGGAGGCGGCTGCCGCTGGCGGTCCTCTATCGCTGGACGCCTATGTCATTACCCGGTATCGCGACACGAACCAGAACCTTCGGACTCAACTGGGGCGGTATGTCGAGAAAGCCGGTTTGGAGCCGTGGCCGAAGTTATTCCAGAACCTCCGCGCCACCAGGGCCACGGAACTGGTAAACGATGGGTGGCCGGAGTATAAGGTTTGCAAGTGGCTCGGTCATACGGAGAAGGTTGCCAAAAATCATTATTGGCAGGTGACCGACGACGACTATCGGCGGGCCGCCGGGGCACAAAGCGATTCGACGAGCACGGCCTGTACCGCCACGCCGAAGGCATCGGGAAACACCATCTCCGCGCCGCCGGTGAGCGGCATGGGGGCCGATTCGTCTGGCAGCGTAGAAGCCGGCAAAAAAATCCTATTCGAGGGGGACGCGCTGCAAAAAGCGCTGCAAGGAACCCTCGAAGCAAACGTGGGGGCATCCGAAGTAACCGTACTACGTGCAGCACAAAACAACTTCTTGACTCTTGCTGCTACTACCAAACTAGCCGAGGCGGGGCTCGAACCCGCACGGGGTGTTAACCCCACAGGATTTTAAGTCCTGTGCGTCTGCCTATTTCGCCACTCGGCCGGGGAAAAGAAAGGATGAAGGCGGAAGGATGAAAAACGACTCAGTACTTAGTACTCAGTAGCCAAGTTCTTCAAGCCGTTCGCCCTAACGATTCTCACGCAACGGCACTTAGCCCGACAAGGTCTTTAGCAAGCTTAGCGCCTTCGCGAGACCTTCATCCTTCATCCTTTTGCCTTCCGCATCACTTGCTTGCCGCTGCCACCTCCCTGCCGCTCGATTTCTGCACTTTGCTCGCCGCTCCCGGTTCGCCGCCAACCCCCTGCTCTCCTCCGGCGGCGATCTTGTTGATCGCATTGAGGAACGCCTTGGCGGACGCCTCCACGCTGTCCGTGGAAATGCCGCGGCCGCGGTAAAGACGGCCGTCGTGCTCCAACTGCACCAGCACCTCGGCCTGCGCGTCCTTGCCGACGGATACGCTGTGTACGGAGAAGTCCTTGCAATTAGTGTAAACACCGGTCAGTTGCTCGATTGCCAGGAAAACCGCGTCGATCGGGCCGTCGCCGCCGATGACCTCGGTGGCCACTTCGCCGCGGCCGCCGTGCAGGCGAAGGGTTACTGCCGGGATCTTGCCCGTGGCCGTGACGATGGTGTAGGAAACGAAGGTCCAGACTTCCGGCGCCTGCTGCATCTCCTGCTCGATCAGCGAGACGAGGTCGGCGTCGTAGATTTCCTTCTTCTTGTCGGCGAGCACCTTGAACTTCTCGAAGACCTGCTCGATTTGTTCGTGGCTAAGCGAGTAGCCGAGGGTTTTGATGCGGCTGGCCAGGGCGGCGCGGCCGCTGTGCTTGCCGAGGACGAGTTCGGTGGTGATGAACCCTACGTCGTCGGGCCGCATGATCTCGTAGGTCGTTCGCTCCTTCAACATGCCGTCTTGGTGGATTCCCGCCTCGTGGGCAAAGGCGTTTTGCCCAACGATCGCCTTATTCCGTTGCACCTGGATGCCGGTGACATTCGCCACCAGCCGGCTTGTGGGCACGAGCCGCTGAGTGTTTACGTTTGTATGCGCGTGGTAATAATCGTTTCGCGTGCGGAGGGCCATGACGACCTCTTCCAGCGAGCAGTTGCCTGCCCGTTCGCCCAGGCCGTTAATCGTACACTCGATCTGGCCCGCGCCGGCCTCGACGGCGGCCAGGCTGTTGGCTACCGCCATGCCCAGGTCGTCGTGGCAATGGACGCTGATCACGGCCTTGTCGATGTTGGGCACGCGATTGCGGAGGTTCTGGATCACGCCGAACATGTGCCTCGGCGTGGCGTAGCCGACCGTGTCCGGGATGTTGACCGTCGTCGCCCCGGCGGCGATCGCCGCCTCGACCACGCGGCAGAGAAAATCACTCTCGGTGCGAGCGGCGTCTTCGGGCGAGAACTCGACGTTCGGGCAATAGCTGACGGCCCGTTTCACGCTTGCCTCGGCGTGTTCGACGATTTCGTCCATCGTCATGTGGAGCTTGTGCTCGCGATGGATCGCGCTGGTGGCGAGGAAAACATGGATCCGCGGCTGGTCGGCGTAGCGCAGGGCTTCCCAGGCGCGGTCGATGTCGGCGTCGCGGCAGCGGGCCAGCCCGCAAACCTGGGCGCCGCGGACGGTGCGTGCGACCTCGGTCACGGACTCGAAATCGCCGGGCGAGGCGATGGGGAAGCCGGCCTCGATCACGTCGACGCCCAGGCCGACCAGGGCCTGGGCGACCGCGGTCTTTTCGGCCAGGTTCATGCTCGCGCCGGGCGACTGCTCGCCGTCGCGGAGCGTTGTGTCAAAGATAACAATGCGTCGGGAATTGGATTTTGTCATGGTTTTTGAATGTGATTGAATGATTTATGGAATCGCAGCAGTGCGGGCGGCGGCGGGAAAAAGGGAACTCCCCCCTTTTTCCCTCGAGCAACACCAATCGCGCCCTCGTGGCAATCAGGCGTCGGCGGCTGACTACGTGCTGGAGTACCATGACAGTTTGGTGACCGCGGAGCGGTCGGTTCATCCGTTCCCACGCGAAGCGTGGGAACGAGTGTGATAAATAAAAAAACCCTAAGACCTTGCCGGCCTTAGGGTTTTGCTTGTATTCGGGAAACTACTGTCTACGCGCAAACCCTAAAACCGGCTGGCATTCGCCAGCAATAACAACGGTAATAGGATAATTGAGGTAGACATGTTATACGTTCTCAAAGATTCTCGGCCCGGTGGGCGTGGAATCTTACCTAAATCTACACGAAAATTACCTTCGCGTCAAGGCTTTTTCTTTTCACCTTGAGTTGAACCGTCATTTCGGGTAGTTTTCGGCCCGGTATGGAGTATGAAATCGAGCGATCGGCGAAATCGTGCGCGGCGACGGGGCGGGAGTTCGCGGCGGGCGAGGAGTTTTTTTCGGTCCTCACTGCGGCCGGGAGCGAATTGAAACGGTGTGACTATTCGATGGAGGCCTGGCAAGGGCCGCCCGAAGGAGCGATCGGCTGGTGGAAGTCGCAGATGCCCGGTCAACAGGCGCGGCGCGCCCATTGGGCGCCGAACGACACGCTGCTGAACTTTTTCGATGAACTGGCCGAGCAGCCGGACAAGCAGGACATGCGATATGTGTTGGCGCTTTTGCTGGTGCGGCGGAGGGTGATGCGGTTGGAGGAGGAGCAGCGTGACGATGCCGGGCAGGAGCGGCTTGTGCTCTATTGCCCGCGGCGCGATGCGCATTATGAGGTCTCTTCGATGGCGCTCGACCGCCGCCGGGTGGATGAGATTCAACAGGTGTTGGCGAAGTTGTTGGAGAGGTGAGGGGGAGTGTGGAGTGGAAACTGGCTAGTGCCGGAAGCAAAGTACAATTAGTACCGAGTACAAAGTACTGAGTACTCGGTACTCAGTTGTCGCTGGGATAACAAGGTCTTGCGCAAAAGCGGCCATAAATATCTGCTGTTAACGCTTGTCCTGGCGACGCTTGTCGGCCAGGGAGGCTGCTTCCACGACTTCTTTGGCTTCCGCGACCAGCAGCCGATGGTCCTACGCCAAGGCGCCGGATTGGAAGAAGTCATCGCGGCGGTGAACCGCAACAACTCACAAATCCAATCGCTCTATAGTGAATCAGCCACATTGAAAAGTCCTGGGTTTCCACCGTTGAAGGCCCGATTTGCTTACCAGCGGCCGTGTTACTTCCGGCTGCGGGCTGAGACTGGCATCACGGGGCCAGAGGTCGATCTGGGCAGCAACGCCGAGTTATTCTGGTTTTGGGTAAAACGCAACCAGCCGCCGGCGGTCTATTTCTGCCGCCACGATCAATATGCTACGAGCCGAGCGCGTCAAATTTTGCCGATTCAACCGAATTGGCTCGTCGAGGCCCTGGGTACGTTGGAAATCGATCCCAATCTACAGCACGATGGCCCGTATCCAGACAAGGGAAATCGCGTGAAGATACGCACAATTCTCAATACGCCCGACGGACCGATCGAAAAGATCACGGTGATCAATTCGGTTAGCGCGTGGGTGATGGAGCAACAGATATTCGACACGCGACACCAGCTTCGCGCAAGGTCTGTTGCGGAAGACTATCGCCTCGATCCGCAATCGAAGCTCTATGTTCCGACGGCAGTGCAAGTGGAATGCCCGCTACAGCAATTCTCCATGCGGATCGATCTCGGCAACGTTATGGTCAATCAGCCGCTGCCAAATCAGGCTGCGCTCTGGTCGCTGCCGAACGACGGGCCGCTGGTTGATTTGGGCAATCCGAGCTCTCCGATCGGTCCGCCGTCAGGAATTGCCACGGGACGATGAAGTTGCCCTGCAAATTGAAGCCCGAAGCGCAAGCGAGAGGGTTAGCACGTCCTCTCTCGCTCGCGCGTCGGGCTTCAATGGCTCCGCTCTCGGTTACAGATTCTTAGTCAAGAAGTCGAGGCTCTCGCGGGCCCAGTCGAACGGCGAGCCTTGGCCGGAATCTTGCTCGTAGGCGAACCACTCGACGCCCGACTCGTGCGCGGAGGTGATGACTTCCTTCCAGTTCTGCGCCCCCTGGCCCAGCGGAGTGAACTGCACCTTGCCGCCTTTCTTCAGCGGCATGAGGTCCTTGACGTGGATGACCGGGCTGCGGCCTTTGTACTTCCGCAGGTAGTCGGCCGGATTGGCGCCGCCTGCCAAGACCCAGGCCACGTCGAATTCGGCCTTGAGATCGGTCGCCGGGGCGGATTCGAGCATGATGTCGATCTTCCGCCGCGGATCGGCGGCGAACTTTTGGAAGTCGGGGGCGTGGGTATGGTAGGCGAAGCGGATGCCGTCCTCGCGAAGCTTCGCGCCGACCGCCGCCAGCCGCTTGACGCCGCGGAGCCAGGCCTCCAAATCGCCCGTGCATTCCTTCATCATCGAGCCGACGGCCAGGTGGTCCACGCCGACCTCCTTCCAGGTATGAGCGGCCGCGTCGAAATCCTTCTCGAAGGGCTCAATGGCGACGTGCGCCGAGATCGCCTTCAACTGGGCCCCGTCCAAGGCCGCGCGAATCTTGTCGCCGGGCAGGTTCGGCATCCCGCTCCACTGGACGTATTCCCAGCCCATGTCGCGGAGCTTTTTTAAGGTTCCGTCTAGGTCCTTCTTGGCCGGGTCGCGGACCGTGTAGAGTTGGATGGCGATGCCTCTAGGCCGTTTTTTTGTGGCGGCCGCTTCGGGAGCTGCCGAAAAGCCGGTCTTGCACGACAGGGCCAGCAGGCCTAGGGCGCCCAGCGCCTCCCGGCGCGAGAGATTGGTAGTATCCGAGTTCATGGGAATCGTGTCCTTGTGCGGGTCGAGAAATCCAGGGCCAATTGATGATTATGGTCGATGGCAAAGCGATGGTCCAGCAGCGTTGTAGGGAACGCCCTCGGCGGCGTTCCGTGAAGGGCGGAACGGCACGGAGGCCGTTCCCTACAGGGCTAGCGGAATGGCCCAATTGGGAATATAAATACCGTAGTTTCCCCTTCCAGAACACGAATGAAAGCTGTCCTATGAAAATCGTCACCATCGAGACCACCAAAGGCACGATAGTTGCGCAACTCTTCGCGGACAAGGTGCCCAACACGGTCGCCAATTTTGAAAAGCTCGCCGCCGAGGGCTATTACGATGGTCTAAAGTTCCACCGCGTGATCAGCGATTTCATGGTTCAGACCGGCTGTCCGCAAGGCACCGGCCGCGGCGGGCCGGGCTATGAGTTCGCCGACGAGTTCCACAAGGACCTCAAGCACAGCGGCCCCGGCGTGCTTTCGATGGCCAACGCAGGACCAAATACGAACGGCTCGCAGTTTTTCATTACGCACTCCGCCCAGCCGCACCTGGACGGCAAGCATTCAGTCTTTGGCCAGGTGATCGAAGGGCAGGATGTCGTCGATTCGATCAAGCAGGGCGATAAAATGGTCAAGATAACGGTCTCGGAGAAGAAGTAGGTCCCTTCTGCCGGAAGGGACTAATGCGTTTTGACCCATTGAACGGCATAAAGGTCTTATTCAGCTTCGTACCGCGTTAGTCGCGCTCGGCAAGCGGGACCTACAAGGAAAACTTCATGCGCTGGCTGCGTGCATGCTACTGGATTCTGATTCGCTTCTTGACGAGCTTTCGTTATCGGGTTCGCGTGGAAGGCCTGGAAAAACTTCGCGACCTGAGCGGGCCGACGCTCGTCATGCCGAATCATCCGGGTTTGATCGATCCGCCGCTGGTTCTTGCGAATGTCCGTCTGCCAGTGGAGCTGCGGCCGATCGTCACCACGAGCATGTATCGCAAACCGCTGCTTTACCCGCTCATGCGTCTGGTCAACGCGGTCGAGGTCCCGGACCTCGGCGAGCATAGCCGCGACGCCCGCGATCAGACGCTGACGATGATCGACGCCCTGGCCGATGGGCTGAACCGCGGCGAGAGTTTTCTTATTTACCCCGCCGGCCGCACGGAAAGACGGGGAATCGAAGAAATCGGAGCTACGCGCGCCGTTGCCGATCTGCTGGAGCGCTGCCCGCAGGCCAATATCGTGCTCGTTCGCACGCGCGGCATCTGGGGCAGCATCTTCACTTTTGCTTACACAGGCGAACATCCAAACCTGGAACGCTGCGTACTTAAGGCGTTCGGCTGGATGTTCGCGGCGCTTGCCGTTTTTCTGCCGCGGCGAAACGTGACGATGACCGTCGAGCGGATTGACCGCACGGCGCTGCCGGGCATCGCGCGCGACAAGCTCAATCCGTTTCTGGAGGAGTGGTACAATCGCGGCGCGCCGGAAAAGCCGACGTTCGTGCCCTTCAGTTTTCTCTTTGGCCCGCGCGAGCACGAGTTCCCCCTGATCGTCAAGTCGGGCGAGGTTGATGCGGCGAAAATCAACCCGGCGACGATTCGCGCGGTGAACGAAATGGTCGAGGAACGGCTGAAGCGGCCGCTCAGCGGCGCGGAGAACTCGACTGAAACGCCGTTGGACCGCCTGGGCCTCGACAGCTTGGAACGGATGGACCTGGCGCTGCACATTGAAGACCGCTACGGCTTCCGAAGCGACCTTGTGGCCGAAACTCTGGGCGAACTCTGGGCATTGGCTGAAGGGCAACTTAGCTCGGGCGGCGGGAAGATTGAACCGCCGCCGCCGGCCTGGAACGTGCCGCCCAGCAGCAGCGACGAACCGGCAGTATTGGGCGATACGATCGCTGAGGCGTTCGTCCGCCGCGTGTTCAAGACGCCGAACGACGTCTCGACCGCCGATCGCATGAGCGGAGTGCTGAGCTATCGCAAGCTATATGTCGCGGCGAAGCTGATGTCGAAACGGTTTGCGGCGCTTACTCCTTCTCTTTTCTCAATGCGCAAAGTCGCGAATGGCACTTCAGAACTTGCCGGCGAAACCGCGCAGCAGGCAGGCCAACGAACACAGGTTTCGGGACATCACGCGGAGCAAGTTAATTACGATACTGTAGGCGTCCTTCTCCCGGGCTCGGTGGCGGCGGATATCGTTTTCTACGGACTGCACCTGGCGGGCAAGCTGCCGGTCCTGTTGAACTGGACGACCGGCCCGGCCAATCTGGCTCACGCGGTCAAGACGCTAAACGTCCGCTACGTGATTACGTCGAAGAAGCTGATCGACCGCTTGGGAATCCAGATCGAAGGGACCGAGTACGTCTACCTGGAAGACATTCGCGGCCAGATCGGCAAATTGGAAGCGGCCGTGACGATGCTTTCGACTTACGTGCTGTCCGGCCGCATGATTCGCCGCGCACCGAAACCGGACGTCGACGCGCCGGCCGTGGTTCTCTTCACTTCCGGCTCGGAAAGCACGCCGAAGGCCGTGCCGCTGACGCATCGGAACCTGCTCGTGAATTTGCGGGCGGCGCTCAAGGTTCTGCAAGCGAACCACAAAGACGTGCTCTTGGGCTTTCTGCCGCCGTTCCACAGTTTTGGCCTCTTGGGCAACGTGCTCGCGCCGGTGCTGGCCGGGATTCGCGTCGCGCATTATCCCGATCCGACCGACGCCGCAGGGCTGGTGCGGACCGTGGCCGCCTACCGCGCCACAATTGCCGTCACCACGCCGACATTTCTCAGCTACATGTTCGGCTCGGCCGGGCCGACGGATCTTGCCTCGCTGCGGGTGATCGTCGTCGGTGCGGAGAAATGCCCCGATGCGCTCTTCGAGAAAGCCAAACAGATGGCGCCCGCGCGTTTGTTCTGGAAGGTTACGGCATTACCGAATGCTCGCCAGTCGTGGCTGGCAACTTGCCCGGCCGCATCAAGCAAGGCACTCTCGGGCCGCTCGTGGAGAACGTGGAAGCGATTATCGTCGACCCCGAGTCGCATCAGCCGCTGCCGCACGGAGCGACCGGCATGATACTGTTCCGCGGGCCGTCGATCTTCAACGGCTATTTGAACTACAGCGGGCCCGACCCGTTTACGGAAGTTGACGGCAAGCGATGGTACTTGACCGGCGACCTCGTGCGGTTCGACGACGATGGCTATATCCATTTTTGCGGCCGGCTAAAGAGATTCCTGAAGATCGGCGGCGAAATGGTCTCGTTGCCGGCCCTGGAGGAGCCGCTCGCCGCGCGTTGGCCGCCGACCGAGGACGGGCCGCAGGTGGCAGTGGAGGGTGTTGATACTCCTGCCCGACGCATCGTGCTTTTCACGACGCAGGACGTTTCGCTATCAGATGCCAATGCGGTCTTGGCCCAAGCCGGTCTGCGCGGGGTGATGCGGCTGGACGCGGTCGAGCGCGTCGAAGCGATTCCGGTGTTGGGAACCGGCAAGACGGATTACAAAGTCTTGCGGAAGCTGGCGGCGGAACGGGGCGTTGAACGGGCGTAATTTCCGTTTTTCCCCGCTTACTTTTCTCGCAACTGGCCGTCTGTTATCATGTTGTTCGCACGGGTTGACGACCGGCCCGTGCAGCCGAAATCGTTCCATCACGCAAAAACACCGGTCGGCTGGGGAGATTATTATGAGATTCTTCATGTGGGCGGTTTTGGGACTGGGACTCACACTGCTAGCCGGCGGGGCTGCGCGGGCCGAGGTCAAGGTCGCCACGGAGCGCAATACCGGCGATGACGCGACGCCGCAGTTCAAGTTCAAGAAGATTCCAAGTCCGGTCAAGGACGACGCGGCGAGCAAGGCGACGTTCACGATTGTTGACGGCAACAAGGACGCCAACGGCGGCGACTTGTCGGTAACCCACGACGGCAAGCTGCCGACCGAAGAAGATCAGCCCGACAGGAACTTCTTCTTCGCGCAAAACGAGGACGGCGGCCGGCTGTCGATCGATCTGGGCAAGGCGATCGAGATCAAGCAGGTCAACACCTATTCGTGGCATCCCAACTCCCGCGGCCCGCAGGTCTATAAGCTCTATGCCGCCGACGGCGCGGCGAAGGGGTTTAGCGCTGAGCCAAAGAAAGATACGGACCCGGCGAAGTGCGGCTGGAAACTCATCGCCTCGGTCGATACCCGCGGCAAAGAGGAGAACGGCGGGCAGTACGGCGTGAGCATTGCCGATACGGCGGGCGCGATCGGCAAGTACCGTTATCTGTTGTTCGATATTTCCCAGACCGAGACGGACGATGCCTTCGGCAATACGTTCTTCAGCCGCTTCAACGTGATTGCGGCCGATGAAAAGAAATCGAACGACGCGAAGTCGGGCGATGCCACGAGAACCGACGGCAAGTTGATTTCGCAGTCGCCCGCATCGGCCAAGTACCACATTACGATCGATTACACCGAAGCGCCCGATCTTGGCGATTGGGTGAAGACAAAGCTTCAGCCGGTCTGCGACACGTGGTATCCCAAGATCGTCGAGATGCTGCCGAGCGAAGGCTTTTCCGCGCCGACCCGCGCTTCCATTGTCATCAACAGCAATTACCGCGGTGTCGCGGCAACCAGCGGGACGCACGTCATGTGCGACGTCAACTGGTTCCGGCAAAACAAAAACGGCCAGGCGGCCGGAGCGGTCGTGCATGAACTGGTGCATGTCGCACAGCAATATCGCGGCCGTCGCGGCGGCGCGCGAAATCCCGGCTGGCTCGTCGAGGGCATTCCCGATTACATCCGCTGGTTCCTCTATGAGCCAAAACCGAGCGGGACGCGCCCCGCCAACCCAGATAAGGCCAGTTATACGAATAGCTATCGAATTACCGCGGGCTTCCTGAATTACGTGATCAAAAAGCACGATAAGGACCTCGCGGTGAAACTCAACGCGGCCATGCGGCAGGGCAAATACAGCCCGGACCTGTGGAAGGATTACACCGGCAAGACCGTCGATGAGCTGTGGAAGGATTACGTGGCGACGCTGCGGCAGTAAAGAGCATCGCGAAAGCGCGAAAGAGCGGAAACGCGAAATGGATGCTGCAAAGGGAATTGCTTTCGCGTTTTCGTCGTTTCGTTATTTAGCGATGAATAGACCGCGCACCGTGTCACATCATTAAGTGGAACGACCCCGATGAAAGCCAGACTCCGCATTCTTTTCGCCTTGCAACTTGTTGCCGTAATCGCCGACGGCCATATTTTCGCAGCACAAGCTGATCAGCCATTGCGCCCGTCGATTACGTCCGCCCAATGGTCGGCACGAAAGGCGAGGGCAACACGTTTCCCGGTCCTGCCGCGCCGTTCGGCATGGTGCAGTTCAGCCCCGACACGGATCGTGACCTGTGGGACACGGCGTCAGGCTACGAGTATACGGACACGTCGATCATGGGTTTCAGCCTGACGCACCTGTCGGGCACCGGCATTCCCGACCTAGGCGACTTCCTTTTCATTCCTCAAATCGGCAAGCCGAAACTGGTCGTCGGCAGCAAGGAGCATCCGGAACTAGGCTATCGCGCCAAGTATCGCCACGAAGACGAATCGGCCTCGGCCGGCTACTACAAGGTCAAGTTGCTAGATCGCGACGTGACGGTCGAACTGACCGCGGCCGAGCGGGCCGGCATGATGCGTTTCACCTTTCCGGCCAGCGACGAGGCAAGCATCATGACCGACATGCAGCATTTCTTAAGCGGCAAGCGATTCAAGCTCATCTGGTCGCACGTCCGCGTCGAGGACGACTCCACGATTACGGGTTACCATTTGATCAACGGCTGGGGCAAGGAGCGGCATCTTTATTTCGCTGCGCGGTACTCGCGCCCCTTCGATAGCTTCCGTATCATGGGCAATGGACGCGAGGTCAAGTACGACAGTTACAAGAGTTATCGCTTCCGCAGCCGTCGCGAGGCGGCAGGGACAGACTTACAGTTTCTCGCCGAGTACAAGACAAAGGCCGGCGAGCAGATTTCAGTCAAGGCGGCAATTTCCGCCGTCAGCGCGGCAAACGCATTGCAGAATTTGGACGCGGAGATTCCGCCCAAGGATTGGGATTTCGAGAAGATAGTTGGCCGAACGCGCGAAAGTTGGAACCGCGAGCTTAGCCACATTGAAATCGAGGGCACTCAGGCCGAAAAGGAGACGTTTTACACCGCGCTTTATCATTTGCTCGTTGCGCCAAGCTTGTTCCAAGACGTGAACGGTGAATACCGTGGGCTAGACTCGAACATCCATCGCGCGAAAGGCTTTCGAAACCATACGGTCTTTTCGCTTTGGGATACCTACCGAGCGGCCCATCCGCTCTTCGCGCTAATTCAGGCCCCGCGCGACGCCGACTTGATCAATTCCCTGCTGGCGAATTACGACCAGAGCGTCGATCACTTGCTGCCGATGTGGTCTTTGCAAGGCAACGAGACCTGGTGCATGATCGGCTATCATGCCGTGCCTGTGATTGTGGACGGCTGGCTGAAGGGCGTCCGCGGCTTCGATCCCGAACGGGCCTTTGCGGCGATCAAAGCAACGGCCATGAACCGCGACTACGACGGTCTGGCCGCTTACGACCGTTTGGGCTGGGTGCCGTGCGATTTGGAGAATGAGTCGGTGTCCAAGACGCTCGAATATGCCTACGATGACTATGCTGTCGCCCAGATGGCCAAGGCGCTTGGCAAAACCGAGGACTACAATTACTTCGCTCGCCGCGCAACCAACTTCAAGAACGTCTTCGATCCTTCGGTCGGTCTCATGCGCGGCAAGGATTCGCATGGCAAATGGCGGACGCCGTTTAATCCGCACGGATACCAGGACGGCAGCCCGAACAACGACTTCACCGAAGGCACGAGCTGGCAATACTCGTGGTATGTGCCGCAGGATGTGCCGGGCTTGATAACGCTGTTTGGCGGGCGGGAGAAGTTCTGCGAGAATCTCGACAAGCTGTTCGCATTCAAGAATACCGAGGCCAAGGGACTCGACGACGTGCAGGGGCGGATCGGCGAGTACTTCCACGGCAACGAGCCTAGCCACCACATTATTTATCTTTACTGCTACGCTGGGCAGCCTTGGAAGGCGGCCGAGCGGCTGCATGAGGTCGTGCGTACGCAATATGGGAATAAGCCCGACTCGCTTAGCGGCAACGACGATTGTGGCCAGATGTCGGCCTGGTATCTTTTCACGGTGATGGGTTTTTATCCCGTCTGCCCGGCGAGCGATTACTATGTGCTCGGCAGCCCGGCCATCAAAAAGGCGGCGATGCATCTTTCCAACGGCGCGACGTTCACGATGACCGCGGAGAACCTTTCTGCCGAGAACATCTACGTGCAGTCGGTACGCCTCAACGGCAAGGATTGGAACTCACCGTTTTTGCCGTACGCGACGGTAAAGAGCGGAGGCACGCTGGTGTTTACGCTGGGGCCGCGGCCAAACAAGAGCTGGGGCCGCGAGGCGGATGTGCCGAAGTGACTCTCATACACGAATACGAGACATTTGCAAGACTATTAATTCGTTTGACTAGCGGAGTCGATTATGCGCAGCTTTGACCGGGCAACCATCACTTTCCTTTTCATTTTCCCTTGGTCCTCCATGCTAATGGCCGCCGATAACGCAATTCAATATCCTGCCACTCGCCGCGTCGATCACGTCGATACCTACTTCGGCACCAAGGTCGAAGACCCGTATCGCTGGCTGGAGGATGACGTCCGCCACTCGACCGATGTCGCGGAATGGGTCAAAGCGGAAAACAAGCTCACCGATTCGTACTTGGCCGCAATTCCCGAGCGCGAAACCATCCTCCGCCGGCTAACCGAGCTTTGGAACTTCGCCCAATACACGCCCTACATCAAGGAAGGCGGGCGGTACTTCTATCTCAAGAACGACGGCCTGCAAAACCAGGCGGTGCTTTACGTGACCGATTCGCTGGAGGGCGAGCCACGGGTGCTCATTGATCCGAATACTTGGTCCAAGGACGGCACAATCGCGCTGGGCGAAATGGGCTTCAGCGACGACGGCAAGTATCTCGCCTACAGCCGAAGCGAGGCAGGCAGCGACTGGTCTGTCTGGCATGTCATTGAAATCGCGACCGGCAAGCAACTCTCCGACGAACTCCATTGGACAAAATTTTCCAATGCCTCGTGGTCCAAGGATGGCAAGGGATTCTATTACAGCCGCTACGAGGAGCCGAAAAAAGGCGCTGAGTTCCAGGCCCTGAACTTCAACAACAAGGTCTATTACCACCGCCTCGGCACGGAGCAGAAGGACGACGCGCGAATCTACTACAAGGCCGAGCATCCAGAATGGCAGTATATAGGCGAAGTCACCGAGGACGGCCGCTACCTGGTGATTTCGATCGTCGTCGGCACCGACGCTCGGCAACGGATCGTCGTTCAAAACCTGACTGATCGCTCCTTCCTTCCGATCCAGATTGATTTGATCAAAAACTTCGACCACGAGTTTACCTTTCTCGGCAACGATGATTCGCGGCTCTTCTTCAAGACCGACGTCGAGGCCCCGCGCCGCCGCGTGATCGCGATTGACCTTCACAAGCCAGAGAAAGAGAATTGGCAAGAGATCATTCCGCAAGCCGACGAAACGTTGACCGAGGTCAGCCTCGTCGGCAATCGCTTCGTCGGCGTCTATCTGCACGATGCCTCGACGCAAGTCAAGCTTTTCGGGCTGGATGGCAAGTTGATCGAAGAAGTGAAACTGCCAGGCATCGGCACGGCGGCCGGCTTCTCGGGCAAGCGGCGGCAGCATGGCAAGCGGACGGAGACGGAGACCTTTTACAGCTTCTCCAGCATCGCCACGCCGCCGAGCATCTACCGGCTCGACCTGACGACCGGCGAGAGCAAGCTCATCCGGCGGCCGGAGGCGAAGTTCGATCCGGACCGCTACGAGGTCGAACGTGTGTTCTACAAGAGCAAGGATGGCACGCGGGTGCCGATGTTCATTGCCTATCGCAAGGGGCTGAAGCTGGACGGCACGAACCCGACGCTGCTTTATGCTTACGGCGGGTTCAATATCCCGATGCCGCCGGTGTTTTCCATCGGCCGCGCGGCCTGGCTGGAGATGGGCGGGGTCTACGCCCAGGCGTGCATCCGCGGCGGCAGCGAATATGGTGAGGCCTGGCACCAAGCGGGCACGAAGCTCCACAAACAAAACGTGTTCGACGATTTTATCGCCGCGGCCGAGTGGCTGATTGAGAAGAAGTATACGAGCCGCGAAAAACTGGCCATCCAGGGCGGCAGCAACGGCGGCCTCTTGGTCGGCGCGGTCGAGACGCAGCGGCCCGACCTCTTCGGCGCCTGCCTGCCGGCGGTGGGCGTGATGGACATGCTCCGCTTCCAAAAGTTCACCGAGGGCCGCACCTGGGTCGACGACTACGGTTCGTCGGACGACAGCCCGGAGATGTTCAAGGCCTTACGGGCCTATTCGCCCTACCACAATATCCGCAGCGGCACATGTTATCCGCCGACCCTGGTGACGACGGCCGACACGGACGACCGAGTGGTGCCCGGCCACAGTTTCAAGTTCACGGCGGCGATGCAGCGCGCCCAATCCTGCGACAAGCCGATCTTGATTTTGATCACCAGCCGCGCCGGCCACGGCGGCGGCAAGCCGACGAGCAAGCGGATCGAGGAAACGGCCGATTTGTGGGCGTTTTTGGTGAAGAATTTGGGAATGAAGATTGATTAATGTCGACGGCAAATCGCAATCGTCGAGCGCGAATTCGAGGTTTTATGCGACGCGCAACAATCTCGCCGGCGGACGTACAGTCCCACGGGGACTGGCGGTTTATCGCCATCCACCCTTTTGCAGATGATGCCGAAACACTCGCTCGGATCGGTATAGCTCCCGCCGACTGCGTGAGCGCGGACGCCTGGTTATGCACGGGCGGCGACGAAATCCTGTTGCAAATTTCTGGAAGTGCCGGTCCGTCCAACGGAGTGCCTCGTCCCAGTCTCTTTGCAACCTGGTGGGGAAGTCCGCCGTATTTGCAAATCCATGCTGACGTTGCTGAGTCGCAAGTAACGTCGGACGTTGTCAAGAACGTATTGAATGAAATCGCGCGGGCAGGAATTCGCGCACCCGATTCTGCCGCGGACGGCATTCTAAGAAGATTGTGTTGGGAAACCAACACCCAATGCGGGAACGGTGATGCGATCGAGGGAACCTCGCCTCTCCCAGGTTCAGTCGCGGCTTTCCCCAGACGTATCGCACAATATCCGAATGATGCGTCGTGCGAGAGGCTCCTTGATTTCGCGGTGACGAGGGACTGGCTGTGACATTCCATTGACAGGGTTGCGGTACCAATCGTGTCTCGCGCCGTGCCGCACGAGAACACAGCCGCATTGCTGAATCGCGCGAATGAGATCGACCCGCTTCATGAAACTACGAGTTCATCAACTTTGCGAACCCCTGGGATTTGGCCACTCGTCAGGTCGTTATAGAGATCCCGCAGATGCTCTTGTAAGTCTTCAGGCGTCTCACCCTGCGTCCAATAGTCGGGATAGTCTTGCAAGTAGCCCAGCCACGCGCCATTCTCTTCCCAAGATACGTATTTCACGGTATTCATCGCGATTCTCCTGTTTCAAGTATAACATGTCATGAATTGGAAACTAGGCGGATATGTGGCTTGAGAGCAACAATGGCAACCGGTTGCCATGCGCGTTACAATGGCCCCGACGGCCGCGGCAATGATTGAGGCACATTGGCCCGTCAGTGATCGAACCTTAAGGGTCGAGTCAATGGTTAAGGACCTCTCGCTAAATCACAATCTCGTCAGCGGCCTGTTTGAGACCGCCGATAAAGTGGCCGACGCGCGGAAGTACCGCCTCACCGACGATCAAGTCGCATTTTACCGGCAAAACGGCTACCTGCCGGGCGTTCGCATCCTCAATGGCGCAGGTCGAGGCCTTGCGCGACGAGTTGGACTCGCTGGTCGATCCGTCGTATCCCGGCAACGAACTGTTCTACGAATACAATAGCAACGAAGCAGCCGACAAATCGACCGTGCTTTTCCACGCGCTGGGCGCGTGGCGGATCACGCCGGCCATGCACGACGTACTTTGGAACGCGGCCTTCACCGTCGCGGCCAGCCAGTTGCTTCCACTCTCGGGCGAAAACGGCAACGGCAGCGGGGACGCCGAGTGCCCTGTCCGCTTCTGGCACGATCAACTCTTCTGCAAGCCGCCGAAGCATGGCGGCGTGGTGGCATGGCATCAGGACTATTCGTATTGGACGCGCACCAAGCCGGTCGCGCATCTCACCTGCTGGATCGCTCTCGATGACGTGTCGCTGGAAAACGGCTGCTTGCAGTACGTGCCCGACAGCCATCGTTGGCCGCTCTTGCCGATCACCGGGCTGGCGGGCGATATGAACGCGATCCAGACAGTGCTCAACGAGGAGCAGCGGGCCCAATTCCGGCCGGCGCCAGTCGAAGTCCCCAAGGGCTACGCCTCCTTTCACCACAGCCTGATGATTCACGGTTCCTATGCGAACCGCTCCGGCCGGCCGCGGCGCGGGCTGGTTATCAATGTCTTTCGCGACGGCGTGATTTCCGATTCGGACCAGCCGCTGCTCAAGGGCGTGCCGCCGGTTCCCAAGGGCCAGAAGATGGAAGGGCAGTTCTTCCCGCTGCTCTACGATCCGGCGACTACACGATGACCGTCTTGCCGCCCTTGTTCGCAGTTATCCCAACCACGACGTACTCCACATCCGCGTCGCCGCGGTTGGTCATAAAGTGGATCTCTCGGTGGTCAATTGCAATCGCATCGCCGCGACTGAGCACGACCGTCTCGCCTGAGACCACCATTTCGGCCTCGCCGGAAACGATAATAAAGATCTCCTGCATGTCCTCGTGGTAATGGGCGGCAAAGCTGCTTCCGGCCGGAAGACGTGCCCAATTGATCATCTGTACCGTGCCCGGCTGAAGCTCGTCGCGGGCGAAGAGGATCTTCTTCCAAACGCCCGGCGCGAGCGGGTTCTCGTGGCTGGCGGGCACGTATGACTTGTCGTGGAAGTGGATGACTTTCATTGGCGATTTGAACTTGTGGTTGATGTCGCCAGTGTCACGTCAACTTCGCCCGTGGGCAGCGGCAACGTCACAACCACGGCCAGGTCGCCTCGCGATGCTCGGTCGCGCTTTGGGCTAGTTCCCTGACGGCAGCGTGGAGAACATCAGTGCCGCCTTAACGCAAAATGAACTCGCACAAAGTGGAGCCGAAGGGGATCGAACCCTCTACCTATTGGTTGCAAACCAATCGCTCTCCCAAATGAGCTACGGCCCCAAACTCCGGTAATGCGAACCCCGCGATCGGTCGCGTGCGGCTCGCAGAATGCCATCACACGACATATTCTAGCCGCTCAAACGGCCAGCGCGAAGCCCGGCTTGCCCCCATTCCATGAGCGCGCGGCCGGCCTTCGAATGCGCGAACTACATTGCCTTCTATCCAGCCCGCGGCTCTCGGTATATAATCGGCGGCTACAAGGAGCAATGCAATGTCCGATGAGCCGTCCGCGAGTCAACCGGGCGATCCGGGAGGATCTTCCTTCTTCCAGAACTTCCAGCACACGCCCGTCGGCGCCCGCGTGCCGGAAAAGATCGGCCGCGGCGTGTTCGCCACGGCGATGATGGTCCTGCAGACGAATGAACTGTTCGTCGTCGATTTCCTTTCGATGGGCGCAGCCGCAGCAAGTAGTGTCGCGAATCGTCATGACTGCGACAACTTTTTCGCAGTTCCTCGGCGCGCTGCGCCATAACGTCAAACATTACGAGGGCGAACTCGGTCCGCTCAAGCCGCGCTATACGCCGCCCAACGCTCCGGCCCGCTCGGCGCCGGCCCAGTCCGCGCCAAGCAACGAAGGCGTCGCCGCCGCCGCTCCCAGCGCGGGCAGTTCCGCGAGCGAGGCCGGCGGCAGTTCGTCCATGCCAGCACATCCGGCATTCAATACGGTTCACGACACACTGCACCACAATCCGCCAGCCACACCACCGCCCGCACCCATCACCGAGCTCTACGAACAACTGAAGTTTCCCGAGGAGCTGATGTCCGGCGCGTTCGCCAACGCGGTCATGATCCGTCACACGCCCGAAGAGTTCTGTTTTGACTTCATCAGCAATCTCTACCCGCGGCCGATCGTCGTTAGCCGCGTCTACGCATCCGCGGGCCGCGTGCCTTCGTTCGTCGACGCGATGAGCGGCTCCCTCGGCCGCTATGAGCGCGGCGCGCAGTAGAGCCCGCTTGCCGAGCGGGACCCTATAATCATCGATCATCGTACCAGGCTGAAACCGGTTGATGGTCCGCGCCAATGGTCCCTTCCGGCAGAAGGGACCTACTTCGGCAGCATCTCGGGCATCAACATGCGAAGCATGGAAGCCGGAATGGCATAGGTCGCGGTGCGGTCGACGCGCGCGATGTTCAGCCCTACGGCCCGGCCGTCCAGGTTGACGATCGGTCCGCCGCAGTCGGTGGCCTGAATTACCGTGTCATGCGTGAAAGCGCTGACAAAGCTGCCGTGCCTCCTACTCACAGTGCCGCCCGCCTCGCTCAGCCGCGTCAAGCTCGCGCCGTCGGTCTTCGGCGCCATTTTGTCGGAAGAAACCAGCACCATCGTCAACGTCACCGGCTTGCCGCCGCGGATGACTTGCATGCTGATCCGATCGCCCGGCTTATATCTGCCGAGAAACTGATTGACGTCCTTCGGCGCTTTCATCGTCTGGCCGTCGACTTTTTCGATTACGTCGCCCGCCCTTAGGCCGGCTATCGCCGCGGGCAGTCCGGGGCTGACGTTTTGCACGAGGGCGTTCTTCGCCTCCTGATCGAGCAGGACGCCGACGATGGCGCGGTTCTTCATCACCATGGACGGGTAGTCGGCGATCGGACGAACGGCGATACTGACGATGCCCAGGCCCAGCGCGTCGTTGTCGGCGCTGGGGGTAATCAGCCAACTCCCGGGCACCAGCGAATCGCCATCGGCCCAAACAATCGGCGTAAGATCCTTGGCGTCGACTTTCAGCAACGCCAAGTCGTGCTCGTTCCTTTTCTTGATAAGCGTTGCGGGCAGCTCGTCCGCGCCGATCTTGCAGGTGATCTTGCCATGAAGCTCGCTGAATTTGGTGAGAATGATTCCGTCCTTGCGGACGACGGTGCCAAGCGCAGACGGCTTTCCGTCGCAGAGCACGGCGACGGTGCTTTGGCCGGCCTTGGTCGCGATGGGGGCGATCTCCTGCAGAAGTTGCGGGCTCGATTTGCCGTAGCTCATCGCCCGCGAAGCGGCGCCCCAGCCAGGCATCTCGCGCAGCTCCTGGGCGGAATCGCGCGACCCGCGAAAGCGAAAGCGGCCATCGCCCAGCGGCTCGGCGTTCTTCATCAGGTCGCGCATCTTGGCGAGGTCCTCGGGCTTGGCCTTTTCCGGCACCGGCTCAACCCGCGGCCTGCGCGGCGGTCTCGGCGTCTCGGCGGGGCCGGCCAACTTGCCCCCAGAGCCTTTGTTTGGGGCGCTATTACCCGCGGCACTCTTTTCTGGCGAGCTTTTATCCGTCGCCACCTTTTCAGCCGAGCTCTTTTCCGCCGCTGTTTTGCCTGCCCCGCCATTCGCCGCCGTCGCGGCCGATTTCCTCGGCGCTGGGGCCTGCGGCCAGCGACTTGCCCTCCCACTCTTCCATCAACTGATGCATCTGCCGCGGCGTGACCATCATCTTGCCGTCCTTGACCAGCTTGAGCGTCTCCGGATCGCCGGACAAAAGCCGATCTTGAAAGAGACGCTGAAACTTGAGGAAGTCCAACGGCTTGTCGGGCGTACCGACCGAATTCGACGCGGTCGTCCCGGAACTTGCCGCGGCCGGCGGCTTAACCGGAGACGCTGCCTCTTTCTCCCACCTGGCAATCAGGCGGTCCACGTCTTCGGGTGTTAGGCGTGGTGGGCCGTCCTTTAATAGATCTTTCACTTCCGGGTCGCCGGCCATTAACTTCTTGAACAATAGCTCGCGGAGTTTTTGCAGCTTCTCCGGGCTAGGGATGTTGTTCGCCGTCGGCAAGTCGCGCGGGCTGCCGAAGGTCTTGCCCGCGAGCAGATCGGCCCATTGATCGCGGTAAACATCAATCGGGACATGTTGATTCTGGTTGACGCTCATGCCGATGTTGGAATGGATGCCGATCACGCGGCCTTCGAGGTCGAATAGCGGTCCGCCCGAATCGCCCGAGATGACGGTCGCGTCGGAGACGATGAAACTTGCGTACTTGCCGCCGACGAGGATTCGCCCCAGGCGGATGGGCGGCGTGCGGCCCTGCTGTACGCCGCCGGGATGCCCCAGGGCCATGCACCAGCCACCCGGCTTGAGATCGCCGGAATTGCCAATTTCGACGTGCGGATACTTGCCCGGCTCGACGATTTTGGCGACGCCTGAATCGCGGCTGAAGTTTGCGCCGAGCGCCTTGGCGGTGCAGCGTCTGCCATCGGGGAAGATGATTGTCAGTTCCGCGCCGGCTTGGCCCATGACGTGGCCAGCAGTGAGAATCAGGCCCTCCTCGCTGACAACAACGCCGCTGCCCTCGCCCATGTGCGCGCCGCCGGCGAGCGACTGGTTGATGATGCCGACCGTTGCGGCGAGCGCCTTGGCGGCCACGGCTTGGCTCTTGGCCTCAACCCGCTTCAAGGCCGGTACCGTGGATGGGTCTTTTGCGGCTATCGGCCGAACGAATGCAAGCCCCAAACCAAGTGTTGCAGCAAGCAGATAAAGCGTTGAAAACGCAAGGAAGTTATGGGAACGCGAGCCAGGAGACTGGATCATTACAAAATGTCCAAAGGTGGGGGAGGCGGGAACACGAGACTCTATTCTCTATTATGTTCCCAGGGAATGTCAATTCTTTCCATGCGTCCTCCTTGAATCAAGGCGCATCACACCCCTCCATCGGCTGGATTCTCACCCTCGCTGCCGTTATGCGGCCTTCAACACGCGACGCCGAGACGGCTCGGCCGCCTTCAGCGGCAGGATGTGGCGATTCGCACGGGACGCCTCGTAGACCAGCACGTCGAGCGTAGCCCGGGCCGTCTCGCGCCAGGTCAAAGGTTGCCGCAGCGCGGTGACGCCGGGCCGCCGAATCGCCGCATCCAATTGCCGCGGATCGCCGAAATCGATCTGAAGCTCGTCGGCAACGCCCAGCTCGCTGAAAAATCGGCAGCCGCGAGACGATGATCTTCTTTTGCGCCTCGAAGGCCTCGGTCACCGGCAGCCCAAAACCCTCGAACGTGGTAGGGAAGAGGACGCACTCCGCGCCACGGTAAAGCCGCTGCACTTCGTCGTAGGGCACGAAGCCCAGGTGGCGTACTGTCTGCTCGAGGCCCAGCCGCTGGAGCTGCCGCTCGAGCGTCTTCCAATGCTTGGTCTGTTTGCCGGAAAGGATCAGGTCATACTCGAAGCGCCCCGCCGCGGCCAATTTGGCGATCGATTCGAACAGGACCGCATGGTTTTTGTGCGGCAGTGAAATCGCCGGATAGTAAAGATAGGGCCGGGCGCGGCGCCGACCGCCGGAGGCTACAGCGCGCGGCAGCGAATCATGGGGCAGCGGCTCTGCGTGCGCCGGCTCGATGCCGTGCGGAACGACCACCACCCGCTCCGGCCGGATGCGGTAGTGCGCGACGATGGCGTCCTTGGTGACTTGCGAAATGGCGATGATCCGCTCCGACTGATGGATCGACGGCCCGTAGACTCGATTGCGGACAAACCTTTGCAAGGGCGAAAGATATTCCGGCAGTTGGACGTGATACAGGTCGTGGACGACGAGCACGCTGGGCCAGGCGGTGCATTTAGGGAAAATCGACTGCTGGGGAAAGAAGACGACGTCGGGCTGGAGGCGGTCTAAAATCCTTTCCACGGTCTTGCAGCGATAGCCCGAGACGGCCTCCAGGCCGCGCTCGAAGAGGATACGGGCGGATGTCATATCGACCACGCTCCGCGCGATGCCCGGAAAGAGGTTGTCCGCGTCCTGTTGCCGATCGACCAAGAGTGTCAGGTCGTGATCCGGCGCATTTTCACCCAGGCGGGGTATGAGCCGCCGCAGGTACGTTTCCGTCCCGCCGATGTTGCCGGGGCGAAAATTGAGCAAGCTGATAACGATCTTCATGGCGATGAGACTTCACCGTATGCGTTAAGACGAGATTCGTAGTCTTTTTATCGTGCGAATCTACGCAAGACTTGCGGATTTTTTGGACTTTGCGGGCTTCGCGGCCGAAAGTAAAGTACGCCGCCGGCAAGCGCATCGCGTGGCTTGATCGTTCGCTGGCATGGGCTCGGATGGCCGCTGCGCGCAAACGCCAAAGAATAGGAGTTTCTTTGGCCTTGCGTTCGCGGGCCGCGCTGACTAGAATCCGCGCCCAAATCGCTATTCGCTCGGTTTTTCGCCGTTTTGCGCCCGTGCCGGTACTGGAGAGGCAGCGCCGAAGATGACCGCTTACATGAATGAGTTGTGGCGCCTGCGCCACTTCTGGATGGCCTTGGTGCGCAACGACTTGCGCAACCGCTACCGCCGCTCGGTGCTGGGGCTGGGCTGGTCGCTGCTGCAACCAATCGCCATGACCGTCGTTCTGTGTACTGTGTTTGCCGGCGTGCTCGGCGAGAGGCTAGACACATATGCCCCCTATGTGCTCTCCGGGCTGACCTTTTGGGGCTTCATGACGGCCGCCGCGAACATCGGATGCCAGTGCTTTTTCCAGAGTGAATCCTATATTCGCCAGCACCGCGCCCCGTTGGCCATGTATCCGCTCCGCACGACGCTCGGCGCCGGCTACCACTTTCTGATCGGCACTTGCGTCGTGATGATGGCCGTCGGCATCTTCTCCGGACTCAAGAATCCTTGGGTCCTGGCGAGTCTCGTGCCCTCGTGTTTCCTGCTCTTCGTCTTCGCCTGGTCGCTGGCGATCTGCACAGGCACGCTGAACGTTCTCTTCCACGACACGCAACACCTGTTGGAAATCGTGCTGCAGATCCTGTTTTACGTCACGCCGATCATGTACAGGCCGGAGATGCTCATCAGACGGAACCTGGGCTGGGCGGTGCGCTTCAATCCCTTCGCGATACTGCTGGATCTTGTCCGGCAGCCGCTTCTGAACGGATCGTTGCCGTCGATCGCGACGGTCGAGGCCAGCGTGTTGATTGCAGCGGGTACTGCCGTCGCCGCGGCGCTGTTGCTTCGCTGGTGCGAACGTCGGCTTATCTTCTTTATGTAACACGGGCAAGCGAGCGATGAAACTGATCGAATTGGACGACGTGAGCTTGCACTTCCAAGTGCGCTGCCGGCAGGGCACGAGCCTCAAGGATTTCCTGCTCCAAGGTCTTTTGGGCGAACGCAAGGAGAAGATGACCGTCAAGGCCCTGGAACACGTCGACTTGCGCGTGGAACAGGGAGAGCGGCTCGGCATCATCGGGCACAATGGAGCGGGCAAGAGCACGCTGCTGAAGCTCCTGGCGGGCATCTACCCGCCCACATCCGGCAGGCGCCGCGTATCGGGCCGCGTCAGTTCGTTGTTCGACATCTCGCTGGGCTTCGAGCCGGAAGCCAACGGCTGGGACAATATCCGCTTCCGCAGCTATTTGCAGGGCGAGACGCCGCGCACCGTCGAGGCCCGCATGAAGGCCATCGCCGAGTTCAGCGAACTGGGCAAGTTTCTCGACACGTCGGTGCGGCACTATTCAGCGGGCATGCTGGTGCGGCTGGCCTTTTCGGTGGCGACGGCCATCGAGCCGGAGATTCTCATTGTCGACGAGGTCCTGTCCGCGGGCGACTGCGCCTTCCAGGCCAAGGCCCGGCAGCGGATGCAGGCCCTTATTTCCCGCGCCCAGGCGGTTGTGGCCGTGAGCCACGACCTGGCCTCCATTGCCCAGCTTTGCAACCGTGTCATCTGGCTCGACCACGGGCAAGTCCGCATGGCGGGCGAGACTCGGGAGGTCATCGACGCCTACAAGCGCTGTATGTTACAGCCAGCTCAGCCGAAAGCCGCCTGAAATCTGCCATGAAGAGCCCGTTCGACGATTCTGGATTGCGGGTCGCAGCGGCACAGTTGGCGGCGCTTCACAGCCGAGATTCGCGCAAGAGCTTTCTCGCCCGCTCCAGAGCGCGGATTAAGAGCGAGTTGCTCGAAGGTAGCCCGCGGCGGAAGTTTCGCTTCGTCGAGTATGCCGCGCGAGAAAGCTTCGCGAAGCTGTTGAAGTGGGCGCGTCCCAAGCGACAACGCGCGGCATATGTGAACGTGCCGTCCAACCGCCTGCTGGTCGCCGTGCGCTGTAACGGCTGCCTGGGCGACTTGATCATTCACAGTTCCTTCCTGGATCGATTCCACCGCGAATGCGGCCGGCCGATCGTCCATGTCATTGTCCGCAGTGAGCGGATGCAGGAAGCCGCGTTCGCTTTTCACGGTTCCCCGGCGGTTGCGCTGCTGACGGACGCGGCGGATTGCCGGCCGTCGAGTACGCCTTACGATGTAGTCCTTTCCTTGGCCGAGTTCGCGTCGTACGAATTCGTTTGCACCGAACGCGTGCGGCGCATTGCGCCGGATGTGCTCGAAAAGATCACGGCAGCGCAGGAAACCCAGCAGTTTTATCGACCGTTCATCGACGCTCAGCCGTCGCTGGACGGGCTGTTCGCTACGGCCGCCACGAAGTTTGGGCTCCGCCGGCTGGACCTGCTCGGCTGGCTCGCGAACGTCGATTTCACCCAGGGCCATCCCCTCTTGTCCTGTCCCGCGGCAGGCGGCTACCGGCTTTTTGAGGACCTCGGACTCGCCCGGCGGCCCTACATCACGATTCACAACGGCTGGGACAACGTGACTCACCGCAGCACGATGAACGCCACCAAGGGCTGGCCAGTGCCGCACTACGAACGATTCGTGGCCGGATTCAAGGAGCGGTTTCCCGAGGTGGCTGTCGTGCAACTGGGCGCGAAGACGAGTCGCCCGATTGCCGGGACTGACATTAACCTGCTCAACGATACTAGCTTGCACGAGGCCGGATGGATTTTGAAGCATTCGCTGTTGCACGTCGACGGCGACTCGGGCCTGGTACACCTTGCCCGAGCACTTCATACCAAGAGTCTTGTCCTATTCGGCCCGACCAACCACGACTTCTTCCGTTATGCGCAGAACGAGACCTGTTTCTCGACGATTTGCAACAACTGCTGGTGGTCGACCCACGACTGGATGCGGTCTTGCCCGCGAGGGCTGGAGGTGCCGGAGTGCATGAAATCGATTGAGCCTGCCGCGGTCCTCGATATTGCCGAGCGGGATCTGCGGTCTCGGCCGTCGGTGGAGCTGAAGACGGAGCGCGCGGCGACGTGGCAAACAGCGGGGAGCGGAGAGCATGGAGCGGGGAGTATGGCATCCCTCCATGCTCCGTGCTCCCCGCTTCCTGCCTTTAACGAGTGGCGAAACGACTTCGTTCTCGAAGCGCTCGCGGCTGCGCAGCTTGCTGATGCTAGCCTCCGAGTTGCCGTTCTGGACGATTGCGATTGGCCGTCGCCACGATTTGCCGCCGCGAAAAAGCAAATCACGACATTCTCCTTCCAGCCCGAAGCCGAGCACACGGCAGGGAGCGGGGAGCGAGGAGCGGGGAGTCCGGCTTTCCTCCCAGCTCCGTGCTCCCCGCTCCCTGCCCCCTGCTCCGCGCCAGAATACGACTACGGTTCGGTCTACAACGTCCCGGCGGACGACGCGACATTCGACGTGGTTGTCATGCAGGTCTTGACAGAGCGAATCGAGCATCCGTACGCGGCAATAAAGGAGGCATTGCGGCTGCTCGGGAGTAACGGCTTGCTCGTGATGACCTATCGGTTTTCCGACAGCGCGGCGTCGCGCGGCAACGGCAACGGTGATAAGCCGGTGCCTGCCTTGCGTCGCGCCCTGGACGATCTCGGCGCCGTGGAATCGCCTATTCAATCAGACGCCGGGGCCATCGTTTTCCGCAAGAAAATGGGCTTTCCGGCACAGGTTTCCAAGAAACTGGCGCTGCGTGATCCCGCCAACTTTGGTATGAAACAGCTCGAAATCTCCCCAATGGGTGCCTCGTAGTGGAAAGGGACATTCATGCAAATTAAGAAACTGGCCTCGCGGATCGGCAGGGGCGTTTTGGCAGGTAATTTGGCCGCCGTGCTCCGTTTGGCCATGCATGGCGCCGATAAGCTCGACGAAAGGCTCTATCGCGCCTATCAAATCATCGACCCATTCGATGCGTGCGATCCAAAGCTGAGCTACGAATCGATTCCCGAAATCCACCTGGCGGAGCTCGTTCGCCGCTTTGTATCTATCAACCTTGGCGACGGCCGGGAATTCGTCGACGGCAGCTTGCCTTGGGTCGATCTTGTCCCGCTATTGACGCTCGTCCACGCCCGACAGCCGAAGTGCATTTTTGAAATCGGAACGTATTTCGGCTATACGACGCACGCCCTGGCCTTGAATTTCCCCGAAACTAGGATCCACACGCTCGACCTTCCCGAATCCTACGACCCGGCCAGCGACAACGGAAGCGCTCCCAAGGACGACTTTCATCTCATCGCCAAGCGCCGCGTGGGCGAGGCGTTCCGCAGCGATCCTTCGGTGCAGAATGTCATTCAGCACTTTGGCGATTCGGCGACGTGGGACTTCGAGCCGGTGAAGGACGCCACGTTCTTCTTTATTGACGGATCGCACACCTACGAATACGTCCGCAATGACACGGAAAAATGTCTCGCCCTTTGCGGCAATCGCCGCGCGACCATCCTGTGGCACGATTGTGACCGCGGGCATCCTGGCGTGGTCCGCTACCTGGCCGAGTTGGTGCAGGCCCAATTTCCGGTGAAGCGCATCAGTTGGACGCACCTGGCCATTTTGGAAATCTGAGAAAAAGGGGACATCACTCATTTGTGCGGAGCACCCTTCGGGCCGTTGCGGCAAATGAGTGATGTCCCCTTTTTCGCGGCTTTACGCCGCCTCGGTGCGGTCGAGAATCGCGGCGGCGTGTCCGCGGCGGTGCAACAAGGCGTATCGCGGAGGCTCCCAGTGGTTCTCCGATGTGAACGGGGCCGCGAACCTGTCGCCCACCAGGTCGTCGCGAATGAAGAAGGCGTTCGAGCCGACGAACTCGCAGCCGACGAGACTATAGCCGAAGCGGCGTCCCAATTCCTCGAACGATTTCAGGCTCGCGCCGAAATTGTGGCTGCCGCGCCACATCCGCTCGGGATCGTAATGGACCTTCCAGCTCAGGTCGGCGGGAAGCGAGGCGTTGTACTCGACGACGATGACACGCGGCCGGTAGCCTTCCAGGCACTCCCAGGCGTAATAAGTGTTCTGATCGATGTCCAGAGAGAGCAGGTCGAATTCCCGTGGGACGCCGAGCTCGGCCAACAGCCCCGCGAGGTTCTCCCGCGTGACGAAGGAGACCTTGGACTTCAGGCAGCCGGTATTAAGGTCGGGCCGTTCTTCGATCGTCTTGACGAAGCTGTCGCTGCCGTCAATCCAATAGCCCTTCCAGCCTTGCGACAGCAGAAATGCCGTGTTGTTCTCGGCGCCGTCGCCAACGCCCACCTCCACGAAGACGCGGTCCTTCGTTCCGAGGCGGCGGAAGATCTCGCGAATGATGCCATCTTCGCCGTTTTGCGAGCAGACCTGAAACGCGTACCGCTGCAACCTGCGAGGGTCGGCATAGCGCGGATTGCGCTCCAATTCGAGGTCCAGAAGACGAATGGCCTCCGCGGTGTGATACATGCTCAACTGGCGGCCGATCTGTTGGGCGGAGTCCTTGACCAGCATCGCGCATTCTCGCGTCGACATCGCGGCGTCTCGCGCCTGCGAGGTCAATTCACGAATATTCATCAACTCCCGAATGATCGGAAGGCGGCGATAGCACTTCTTGACGAGATTCATGAACATGCAAGAATTCTCCCCAGTATCCGACTGATTTCACATGCCCTTTATCAGGCGGCGCGGTCGAGAATCGCCGCGGCGTGTCCCCGCCGGTGCAAAAGCGCGTAGCGGGGCGGCTCGTAGTGGTTTTCCGCCGTGAATGGAGCGGCGAACTTGTTGCCCACCAGGTCGTCGCGAACGAAGAAGGCGTTCGATCCGATGAACTCGCAGCCGACGAGACTGTATCCAAGACGGCGGCCCAACGTCTCAAACGCCTTGAGGCTCGCCCCGAAGTTGTGGCTCCCGTCCCACATCCGCTTCGCGTCGTAGTGAACCTTCCACTCCACGTCGGCCGGCAGCGAGGCGTTGTACTCCACAACCACCACCCGCGGCCGGTAGTCGCACAGGCTTTCCCAGGCGTAGTACGTGTTCTGATCGATATCCAGCGAGAGCAGGTCGAACTCTTTCGGAACGCCGAGTTCCGCAAAGAGGCGGGCGACATTCTCCCGCGTGATGAATGCGATGCGTGTCTTCACGCAGCCGTTTCTCAGGTCGGGCCGGTCGGCGATTGTTCGTAAAACGTTGTCGCTGCCGTCGAACCAGAAACCCGTCCACCCTTGCGACAAGAGAAACGCGGTATTGTTCTCCGAGCCGTCGCCAATTCCCACCTCCGCAAAGATTCGGCTCGCGGGCCCGATGCGGCGGAAGATTTCATGAATGACGCCGTCCTCGCCGTTTTGCGAACATACCTGGAAGGAGGCACGCTGCAACCGCCGCGGATCGGAATAGCGCGGGTGGCGTTCTAGTTCCAGGTCCAAAAGGCGTATGGTTTCCGCCGTGTGATCGCTACGGACGTGGAGCGCCGCACGGATCTGACGAAGCTCTCGAACGATAGGCAGGCGGAAATACCAACTTTTGAGCCAGCTTCGCAACATCGCGGACCTACATGTGAGGCGAGGATTTGTCTGATTTCGGGCCGGCACTATACTCCGCGCCAGAGCGGGAACAAGAGGGAATTGCCCGGCAGCCGGCCGCACGCACCCGCTTCTCGGGCACTAGCGATGGCTAGTGATCTTGCCCAGATTGCCGGACTTTGATAGAAGGTGCCGATGCGACATACGACGTGTCGCCCGAAGTTATTTAGACGCCTTATGCACGATCCAAATTACGGCACGGAAACCAACGGACAATTGGTCATGACGGCCGTTTCTGCCGAGCAGCTCCGGCCTTCGCACACCGTTCCGCGCCCGATATCGCTAATTCGCATCGACGCCCCGCACGCGGATAACGGGCCGGCTGCTGCCATTCCCGACGTGGCCATCGAGAAGCAGTTGCAACTCGCCGCCATCCAACTGGCCTCCATCCGCTTCCACTATCCCAGCCAGTCCTTGTGGCAAAGAGCGAAGATTCGCTTCCGCAACGAATTCCTGAATGCAAGTCCGATGGCAAAACTGCGGTTCCTGCGATCGGCGGCAACAAGCCTCCTCGCCCGTATCGTGCCGAGGAATGCGGGCGCCCTCCGTCGCCGGGCGACCAATAATCCTCCGAAGACAAGCGAGCTCTCTGTGGCGGTCGTCTGCCACGGCGGCATGGGCGACCTCATCATCGCCAGCAACTTCCTGGACCGCTTCGTCCGCGAGTATGGGTGTCCACCCGTTGACGTCGTGCTGTCCGCCCCGCAGCGGGTCAAGGAAGGAGAGTTCGTCTTCTACGGTTCCCCGGCGGTTAGGCGGATCACGTGCCGCGCAAACGTTGACCCTGGCACCACATCCTACGATGTCGTTCTCAAAATAGGCGACTTCTTCTCCTGCGAACATGTGGACGAGGAGCGCGTGCGGTCGCTTGCTCCCGAGTTCCACGGCAAATTGGCTTGCGCCCGACAAATCCAAAAGCCTTATCGCGGCTTCATCGAGGCGTCGCCGCTCTATGACGGACAGTTCGCGACAGTCGCGGCGCGGTCCGGCTTGCGGCGGCTGGACGTGCTGGGATGGCTGGCCCACGTTCCCTTCACTCAGGATGACCAGCTTTGCCTTGCGCCGGACGTTGCGGCCTACCGGTACGTGATCGAGGAGGCCGGCCTGGCGGGCAAATCTTACATTACGATCCACAACGGTTTCGACAACGTCGCGCTGCGGGGCGTCGATACCGTGACGAAGGCATGGCCGGAATCGCATTACGTCGAGTTCGTCGAGCGGCTCAAGGCGCGATTTCCAGAAGTCCTGGTCGTCCAAGTCGGCGCCAGCACAAGCCGCCCGATTGCGAACGCCGATCTCTGCCTGCTCAACGCGACTTCACTCCACGACGCGGCCTGGATCTTGAAGCACTCGCTGCTCCACATCGATGGCGATTCGGGCATGGTCCACATGGCTAGGGCCTTGCACACGCGGAGCCTTGTCCTCTTCGGCCCGACCAACCGCGACTATTTTCGCTATGCGGCAAATGAGAACCTCTCATCGGCCAGCTGTAACAACTGCTGGTGGACGACCCCCGAATGGGTTCGACGTTGTCCCCGCGGACTGGCGGAGCCGGAGTGCATGAAGTCGATAGAGCCGATCAACGTGTTTCACCGCGCCGAAGCGCATATTGCCGGTCTGGCGAGTTGGGAATTGCGAGTCGAGGAAGCCAGTTTTTTTGTCGAGAATTCTGAAATCCTGGAAAACGGCCGGATGGATCATATGGAGATTGCCGGCGCCTTTCGTCGATGGCAGGACCGCTTTGTTATGCAATCGCTGAGGCGCGACGACTGCGCGGAAACGAGGGACCGCTCACTGACTGTCCTCAGTTTTGATTATGACTTGAAGTCCCAACTTGCAGAAATGGGTTACGACACGCGAGTCTTAAACTTCGGGCGGGATTTCGGCTCGCTTCACAATATACCCGCGGAAAACGAGAGCTACGATGTTGTCGTCATGCCGTCGTTCACCGAACGGATTCCCTACCTCAATTTCGCTATCAAGGAAGCAATCAGGATTGTGAAGGAAGGCGGACGACTTGTCCTTGCGTTTCAGTTCTCTCAAAAACGGCAACGTGACTCGGCAATTCCGCGCACGATGTCCGCAACCTTCTTTCAGGCCCTCGAAGACCACGGAGTGGAATGCGACGAACTAGCATGTCCGACCGCGGGGGGAATGGTCCTTAGAAAGTGCGTGACCGGCCGCGGAATCGTCTGAGTTAATCACCACTGCCCATCCATTTGGCACCATTTTGCCAGTCTCATTGGCAGTTCTATCACCGTGTCCCGGCTATAGTCGTTGATTCCGTATTGTATTGAGTGTTGCGCCAATACATCGCTACTTTGGCTCAGTCTTCTGGACTCTGGCACAAAAGCTGCTATTAACACGACTCCGCTACGGTCAACACAACCGCTGTGGTATGTCACAAATGACAGTTGGGGGGTGTCCCGAGACCCTATAATGGTTCGATGGTCTCCTTGCATACCTAACGGTTACGCAAGATGGGTTGTATGAAAAAACATGGAGTGTTAGGATAAATGGACATTATACATAAGAAATATCATCGCGCATCCGATAGAACCTAGACAGTTTATTCCGCCGCTAATGAGGCTGGTAATGCAGTGTCGCTCCGAATGCCCATCTTCGAGCTTGTTGCGGCCCCGAAGTCTTGTGGACTTGCTTTGCCAGCGGGCTTCCGCCACAGGGGACAAGCGCGTTTTCACTTTCCTCCGGCCCGATGGGGTTGAGGACGAGTCGCTGACATATCACTCCTTGCGCCAGCGCGCAATGGCGGTTGCCGCCGAATTGCAGGACCACACCAGACCGGGCGAGCGGGCGGTGTTGCTTTTTCCACCGGGCTTGGATTTCATCGCCGCATTCTTTGGATGCATGTACGCGGGAGTAATTGCGGTACCGGCGCCGATTCCCAACCGCAATCGCTTGACTACAGCGGTTGGCGCCATCTTTCAGGCGGCCCGGCCGACACTAGTGCTGAGCACGGCAAATCACGCGGAGCAGGCCAGGAGAACGTATGCCAACCAATTGGCACTCTCAAAGTGCCCTTGGATCGCCGTCGACGAGATTTCGACGGGCCGTCAAGGCGATTGGCGCGATCCGCGAGTTGAAGGCCCGCAGGTAGCGTTCCTGCAATATACGTCGGGCTCGACCTCCCAGCCCAAGGGGGTCATGCTCAGCCACGACAATCTGCTTTACAACGCAAAATTAGTTCAAGAGGCGTTTAACACCTCGCCCGAAAGCCACGCGGTCTTTTGGCTGCCGTTGTATCACGACATGGGGCTCATCGGGGGCGTGATTCAACCGGTTTTTTGCGGCGGGTCGGCTACGCTGATGGCGCCGGCGGCGTTTTTGCAACGACCGGCATTGTGGCTGGAAACGATCTCCCGCACCAAGGCTTCGATCAGCGGCGGGCCGGACTTTGCGTATGATCTGTGCGCAAGAAAGGTACCTTCGGACGCGCTTTCGCAACCGGATTTGAGTTCCTGGAACCTTGCGTTTGTGGGCGCCGAGCGCATACGCCCCCAGACGATCGACCACTTCGTCAGTCGTTTTGCTTCGTGCGGTTTCCGCCGAGAAGCGTTTTTCCCCTGTTACGGACTTGCCGAGGCGACCCTCATAGTTTCCGGCGGCCCGCATCGAGATCCGCCGCTCGTTCTGAATGTGCATGCCGACGCACTGGCTCAAAACCGCGTTCGAATCGGACGCGAACAAGATCCCTCATGCCGCAGTTTGGTCGGATGCGGCGAAAACCTGCTCGGGCAGCGAATCGTCGTCGTTGATCCTCATACGCATGCCTCTCTTCCGGAGGGGCATGTCGGAGAGATTTGGGTCCACGGACCTAGCGTGGCCGACGGATATTTCGAGAACGCGCAGGCCACGTCGGCGACTTTCCGCGCTCGCTTAGCCGATAGCAGCGATGGCCACTTCCTGCGAACTGGCGATCTGGGGTTCATGCACCAAAACCAGCTATTCGTAACCGGCCGGCTAAAAAACTTGATCATCATCCGCGGGCGAAACCACTACCCGGAAGATATCGAACAAACGATCCATTCCGCCCATGCGGGCTTGCGTTCCGGCCACTGTGCCGCGTTTTCAATCGAGGTGGATGGACAGAGAACAATTGGTGGTCGTTCAGGAAGTCGAACCGCGGTCCCGGCGCGCGGGGATGGAGCTCGACACTGCCGCGGCAATTCAATCGATCCGCTTGGCGATTGCCAACCGGCACGAGTTGGAAGTTCATGCCGTTGCCTTGGTCAAAGCGGGGGAAGTTCCGCGGACTTCCAGTGGCAAGACGCGGCGTGCGGCGTGCCGCGAACGGTTCCTGCGCGGCGAGTTGGAAATCGTGGCTGCGTGGAAGGCAGTGACGGAAGAAGCGGTCGCTGGTCCCGTGGAGACCAGCTTCGGCAACGCGCCCCGGCAGGTATCGGCTGCGGAAATCGAGTCGTGGCTGGTGGAGAGCATTACCGCTCGCTTGCGGTTAGCGCCAGGAGATGTCCGCGTCACGACACCTTTTTTGGAGCTCGGCATGAGCTCGCTTGACGCCCTTGAAATCGCTGCGGCGCTGGAAGGCTGGTTGGGTCGGCAGTTGTCACCCACCGCGATCTATAACTATCCAACGATTGCGGCCTTGGCACAATGGTTGGCCAATCCTCCTTCGACAGAGGATCTCTCATTCGAGTCGTCAAAGCAATCTTTCAGCGTCCCTGTGGAATTCGACTCGGACCGACTGCTGGCGGAAGTGCGCTCTATGAGCGATCGGGAAATCGAAGGGTTCTTCGCTCGCGAACTGGCGAAGCAGCCCTCCCTATAGAAGAACTGGCACCAACAAGAAAAGGACGGATATGGTCGTTGCGGACACTACCGGTCTCACGCCCCTGCAGAATGCGGTATTCCTCGTCAAGCAGGCGCAGGCCCGCTTGGCGGCTTACGAGTACGCGCACGCTGAACCGATCGCCATCGTGGGGCTGGGATGCCGCTTTCCGGGAGCAGCCGATGGACCGGAGGCTTTCTGGCGGCTGCTTAGCCAAGGCGTGGACGCCGTCCGCGAAGTCCCGCCGGATCGCTGGAACATCGACGACTTTTACGATCCGGACCCGGCCGCGCCCGGCAAGGTAGGAACTCGCTGCGGCGGCTTCTTGGACCGCGTTGACGAGTTCGACGCGGAGTTCTTCGGCATCTCGCCGCGCGAAGCGATCCGGGTCGATCCGCAACACCGGCTGCTGATGGAGGTGAGTTGGGAAGCCTTGGAAGACGCAGGCATCGTGCCGGCCAACATCGCCGAGACCAAGACGGGAGTCTACGTCGGCGTCATCGGCAACGATTACGCCCTCTTGCAGTCGCGCGATCTCAACGACGTGGACGTCTTCTCCGGCACCGGCTGTAGCCACGCCATCCTCTCCAATCGGCTTTCCTACTTCTTGAACGTCCACGGTCCCAGCGTCACGCTGGACACGGCCTGCTCGTCTTCGCTGGTGACGGTTCACCTGGCATGCCAGAGCCTGCGGCGGCGGGAAACGGACTTGGCGCTGGCCGCCGGCGTGAACCTGATACTCAGCCCGGAGATGACCGTCACGCTGACCAAGGCCTACATGATGTCGCCCGACGGCCGATGCAAGACGTTCGACGGTTCGGCCAATGGCTACGTCCGTGGCGAGGGCTGCGGCGTAGTCGTCCTCAAGCGGCTCAGCGACGCCGTTGCCGCCAAGGATCGAATTCTGGCCGTGGTCCGCGGCAGCGCCGTCAACCATGACGGGCGGAGCAACGGCTTATCGGCGCCGAGCGGGCCCGCACAAGAAGCTGTCATTCGCGCCGCCCTCCGGGATGCCGGCCTGCGGCCGCAAGAAATCAGTTACATTGAGGCCCACGGCACGGGAACTCGACTGGGCGACCCGATCGAGATTGACGCTCTGCGATCGGTTTTTGCCCCCGGTCGGCCCGTCAAACAGCCGCTCCTCGTTGGCTCGGTGAAGACGAACATCGGCCACTTGGAAAGCTCCGCGGGTATCGCCGGACTGGCGAAAATAATCCTAGCGCTGCGACACGGCCAGGTTCCCCCTCACCTCCACCTGCAGACGGTCAATCCTCTATTGCGACTTGACCAAACGCCGATCGAGATTCCCACGTCGGTCCGGCCGTGGCTGTCCGGCATCGAACCGCGCCGCGCGGGAGTCAGTTCGTTCGGCTTTGGTGGTACCAATGGTCACGTCATTGTGGAAGAGGCGCCGCCGGCGACGCCGCGGGAAACCGTCTCGCCGGGGGAGCGGCCACGACACCTGCTGCCGCTGTCGGCCCGTTCCCCGCAAGCGCTCGGCGAGCTAGCAGAGCGATACGCGGCCTTCCTCGAACAGACAACGGATGCGTCGTTCGCCGACATCTGCCATACCGCAGCCATCGGCAGGACTCACTTCGCGCATCGGCTGGCGATAACGGCCGAGACGGCGGCGGAAGCATCCCGCGCGTTGAGGCGGTTTCTCGCCGACCCTCAAAACAGTGAAGCCCACTGCGGCCAGGTTGTTCACGACCGAGCCCCGCGTGTGGCATTTCTTTTTACAGGGCAGGGCGCGCAGTACGCCGGAATGGGGTCGGCGCTTCACGAAAGTCAGTCCGTCTTTCGCGACGCGATCAACCGCTGTGCGGAGTTGTTGCGTCCGCTGCTCGATCGCCCGCTACTGTCGCTGCTGGATCCGCAGGCAGGCACGATTTTGGATCAGACTGGCTACACTCAGCCGGTGATGTTTGCCCTGGAATATGCGCTAGCCATGCTCTGGCGGAGTTGGGGAATCGAACCGGCCGCCGTGCTGGGCCATAGCGTGGGCGAGTTCGCGGCAGCCTGCGTGGCCGGCATTTATTCGCTAGAGGATGGCATTCGTTTGATAGCCCGGCGCGGGGCTTATGCAATCGCTGCCTGCCGGCGGCTGCATGGCTGCTGTTTTCGCTTCGGAGTCGCAAGTGAGCCAGGCAATCGAGTCCTATCGCGACCAAATCGCTATTGCCGCGTTCAACGGGCCAGAAAGCATTGTTATTTCCGGTGACGTTTCGGCTATCGACGAAGTTTTGGCGCGGTTGGATGCTCAAGGTATCAAGTCCAAGCGGCTGGCCACGTCGCACGCCTTCCATTCCCGGCGAATGGACCCGATCCTTGATGCGCTGCGCGAGGCCGCCGCGGAGGCGGTCAGCATGAAGCCCGCAATCGACATCGTGTCCAACCTGACCGGCGAGCTCGCCGACGAACAATGCTACGCCGATCCTTGCTATTGGAGCCGCCACGCGCGCTCGCCCGTGCGATTCGCCCAAGGCGTGCAGGCATTGGCCGACCGGGGTTTCGAGATCTTCCTGGAAATCGGGCCCAGCCCGACGCTTATCGGATTGGGCCGACGCTGCCTTGCGGATGGCGAGTACGCATGGCTGCCTTCGTTGCGGCCGCCGCGGAGCGATTGGCAGTCGCTGCTGGACAGCCTGGGGCAGTTGTATGTCCGCGGGGCGAAGATCGACTGGGTCGGGTTCGATCGTCCCTACGTGCGGCACAAAGTTTCGCTCCCCACGTATCCCTTTCAGCGCAAACGCTACTGGGCCGGTTCGCTTCCCGACGCGAGGTCCGGCGGCCGCGCCGCGCCGGCGCGGATTGACAGCGAGACGCATCCCTTGCTGGGCCCGCGCTTGATCGCGGCGGTGAAGGAGCAGGTCTTCGAGTCGCAGTTTTCCGCCAGTCAGCCGGCTACGCTGGCCGACCATAAGATCCAGGGCAAGGTCATCATGCCTGGCGCAGTTTATCTCGAAATGAGCCTGGCGGCCGGGGCGGCGTTGCACGGAAAGCCTTGGTGTGTCCGCGACTTGTCGTTGGTCGAGCCGCTGCTATTGGACAAAACGCCCACGACGGTGCAAACCGTCGTCACGCCCGAAGGACTTCATGCCGCGAGCATTCGCGTCGTCCGCATTGCCGCGGGCGACGGCGAGAGCGAGCCGGAGTTTGCCACTCACGCCATCGGCCACATCGAAGCGCCACCGGAAGTAAAGATGCCGGTTGTCGATTTGGCGTCGCTTCGCACGCGGTTTACCGGCGAGGCCCGCGACCGAGCATGGCGCAAAGAGGCCTTGCGCAAGTCAGGACTCGAACCCGGCCCGACCTTCTCCTGGCTGGACCTCCACTGGACGAATTCGCACGAGGCTTTGGGCCAGTTGCGCCCGCCCTGCGAGGCTGATCGAGCCGGCCAATATCAAGTTCATCCGGGATTGTTGGACTCGGTGCTCCAGTTGCTCGGTTCGATCTTGCCAGGTGCCGGGACCGGCATCGACGCCTACGTGCCTATGGCCTTTGGGCGGTTGCAATGCTTTGGGATTCCACAAGCGCCACTCTGGGCATTGGCCACGCTGAAGTCTTTCGATGGCAAGCTGGCGGTAGGGGATATTGAGTTAATCGACGAGCAAGGGCATGTCGTCTTGACGTTGGAAGGGGCCAGCCTGCGGCGCGTGTCGCGCGATTGGATCGCCCGGCTGGCGGCCGGCCCCCTGCCCGATTGGTGCTACGAATTGGCTTGGACTGCACAGCCGCTGGACTCGACGGCCGTCGAGGAGACAGCGTTCGAGCCGGGCCGCTGGCTGATTTTCGATTCGCCGGACGGCACAGGCGCGGCGCTGGCCGAACGCTTGCAAATTAAAGGACACGACTGTACGTGCGCCGCTGTCGACATTTTGGCCGAGGCCCGCGGCGCCGTCGTGAAGGCGTATCTTGCCGTGGAAGGTCTACCGCCGCGCGGCATTGTGTGCCTGGCGGGATTAGATACGGTGGAGGCGGGAGCGTCGCCCGACTTTGCCGCCGCCCGACGCGACGGCTGGGGGGCCGCGTTGGATCTCGTCCACGCGCTGACTGTTTCCGGCAAGGCCAAGCCGCCGCGATTGTGGTTCGTCACCCGCGGCGCCCACGCGGCGGGCAGCGAAGTGCCGCTTTCGCTGGCGCAATCGCCGCTTTGGGGTCTCGGCCGAGTCATCGCCGCGGAGTATCCAGAATTGAACTGTACGCGAATCGACCTCGACCCGGCCGCTGATCGCCGCGACGTGGCCGATCAACTCGCGGAGGAAATCTGGTCCGGACAGAATGAAGACCAGGTCGCCTATCGCGGCGATGAGCGGCTTGTGGCGCGATTGCGGCGTTTGGACCAAGTGGACGCCGGCGCGCTTCCCGTTCCTCGGGGCCGTCCTTACCGCTTGGAGATCACGTCCCGCGGCCAGTTGGACAACGTGACGTTGCAGCCAGTCAACCGTAAATCGCCGGGGCCCGGCGAGGTGGAAATCAAGGTCCGCGCCACGGGCCTGAATTTCCGCGACGTGCTCAACGTCTTGGATCTTTATCCGGGCGATCCTGGGCCGCTAGGCGGCGAGTGCGCGGGCGAGATCGTTGCCATCGGGCCTGGGATCGACCAGTTCAAGCCCGGCGATGAGGTCGTCGCCTTGGCTCCAGCGAGCTTCGCCAGCCACGTTATCACGCGCGCGGATTTCGCCGCGCCGAAGCCGGAACATTTGAGTTTTGAACAAGCGGCCTCAATTCCCATTTGCTTTCTCACGGTCCAACACGCGCTCCAGCGGTTGGGCCGAATGCAGCCGGGCGAGCGGGTGCTCATTCATGCCGCCAGCGGCGGCGTGGGGCTGGCCGCGATCCAAATCGCCCAGCAGATCGGCGCCGAAATCTTCGCCACGGCCGGCAGTCCGCGGAAACGCGAGTACCTGCAATCGCTCGGCATCCGCCATGTGATGGATTCCCGTTCGCTCGATTTCGCCTCGCAAATCATGGAAGCGACTGACGGCGAGGGGATCGATCTGGTGCTCAATTCGCTCACCGGAGAAACGATCGAGGCGAGTCTCTCCGTATTGCGGCCGGGCGGACGTTTCCTTGAACTCGGCAAGACCGATCTTTGGGACCAGACGCGTGTAGACGCCTTCCGCCCCGGCGTGACGTTCTTTCCCATTGCCCTGGACCGGATGATGGCGGAAGAGCCGCAGGCGGTTAAGAGGCTGATCGACGAAGTATTGCCGCGGTTTGCAAAGAGCGAGACTGCGAAGACGCTCGAACCGCTTCCCTTGCGGAAGTTTGCGATGCCGCGGGTCGTTGATGCCTTGCGGCATATGGCGCGGGCGGAACATATCGGCAAGGTAGTGGTTCAGGCCGCGGCGGAAGTAGAGCCGGCCAAGGAGTCGATTGCTCTCCGCGAGGATGCGACCTATTTGATCACTGGCGGCCTTGGCGGGCTGGGGCTAAAATTGGCCCGTTGGCTCGTCGATGGCGGCGCGCACCACTTAATTTTGCTGGGCCGTTCGGAAGTATCCGACGACGCCCGCTCGCAGTTGGACGATTTGAACCGGCCTGGCGTGACGGTCGTCACGCGGAAGTGCGATATTGGCAACCGCGCGGAGATTGCCGCCGTATTGAGCGAGGTCAGCCAAAGCATGCCGCTTCGCGGAGTCTTCCACCTGGCCGGCGTGTTGGATGACGGAATACTCCGCGAGCAAACCCGGGAGCGGTTCGATCGCGTGATGGCAGCCAAAGCCCACGGGGCCTGGAACCTGCATGAGTTGACGCGCGACCTACCGTTGGACATGTTCGTTCTCTTTTCCTCGGCGGCGTCGCTGATGGGTTCGCCGGGCCAGGGGAACTATGCCTCGGCCAATGCCTTCCTGGACGCACTAGCCCATCACCGCCGCGCGCTGAAGCTGCCGGCACTAAGCGTCAACTGGGGTTCGTGGGACGAAGTGGGCATGGCCGCACGGCTGAAAGAGAGCGAGGGCCAACGTTGGTCGGCGGCCGGAATTGGCTGGATCGGCGTGGAGCAGGGACTGGCCACTTTGGAACGTTTGATGCTGGACGATCGAGTTCAGGCGGCGGTGCTGCCGATCGATTGGCCAAAATTCTTCGAGCGGATCCCGACCGGCAGCGAGCCGGCGTGGTTAATGGAGATTGCCGCCGCCGCGCGGTCAGGCGCGCCCGCGGAGGAGAGCGGCCCGCCGGAGCTTTTGGAAAAACTACAAGCCGTAACGCCCGCCGAGCGCATGGAACTGGCCGTAGCCGGCTTGCGGCAGCAGGTCGCAAGGGTGCTGGCGATGGACGACGCCCACTTGCCCGATCCGCGGCGGACGCTGAACGAGCTCGGTTTCGACTCGCTCACGGCCGTGGAATTCTGCAATCGCCTCAGCCGCTCGATCGGCCAGCGTGTCAACCCCGCCGTGCTATTCGATTATCCGACGCTGGAGAGCCTCGCCAGCCACGTGCTCAACGATGTCTTGGGCATGGAAACGACGGCTGAATCCACGGCGACCACTGCGTCGTCCCCGCCGCCCGAGGTCTTCGCCGCTCAAGAAGCAGCCAAAGCGCTGGATGACGTCGAAACCATGTCGGAAGAGGAGATGGACGCCTTGGTGACGGCGCAGCTCGAGAGCCTTCAGCATTAAGGTCACCGCATGGATCCACTGGCGGAACGCCTTAAAAACTTGACTCCGCTCGCACGCGCCGTCCTCGCGCTGAAGGAGACGCAAGCCCGGCTTGATGCGCTGGAGCGCCAGCGCGCTGAGCCTATCGCTATCGTGGGAATGGCGTGTCGATTTCCCGGCGGCGTAGTGGATCCACGATCCTATTGGCGTTTGCTCTGCGACGGCGTCGATGCTATTCGCGAGACACCGCCCGATCGCTGGGACGCCGATCGCTTCTACGACCCGGACCCTTCGGTGCCCGGCAAGATGTGTACCCGCTGGGGTGGTTATCTTGATCGGATCGACGAATTCGACAACCATTTTTTCGCCATTTCCGACCGCGAGGCGGCGCGGATCGATCCGCAGCAGCGCCTCCTGCTGGAACTGGCCTGGGAAGCCCTAGAAGACGCCGGATTGCCGGCTTCCTCGCTGCGGGGATCAAACGCCGGCGCGTTCATAGGCATCTCGGCCAGCGAATACGGCATCAATCTCTCCGCCGACATCTCGCTCACCGGTTCCCATGCCGCGTCGGGCACGTCGCTCTGCCTGGCGGCCAATCGCCTCTCGTTCGCGTTCGGCCTGCAAGGGCCGAGCATGGCCCTCGATACCGCTTGCTCGTCGTCGCTGGTCGCCGTTCACTTGGCCTGCCAGCACATCCGCAACGGCGAATGCGCCATCGCCCTCGCTGGCGGCACCAACCTCTTGCTATCGCCCTTGGGCACCATCAATCTCACCAAGGCCGGCTTCTGCGCGCGGGACGGTCGAGTGCGAGCTTTCGACGCCGCTGCCGGCGGTTACGTCCGCAGCGACGGCGCGGGCATCGTCGTGCTCAAGCCACTCGCGGCCGCCGTGAGGGATGGCGACCCCATTTACGCGATCATCCGCGGAAGCGCCGTCAATACCAACGGCGCCAGCAACGGCGTGACCGCACCAAGCCGCGCCGCACAAGAACAAGTCTTGCGTGAGGCCTACGCGCGGGCGAAAGTCTCGCCGAGCCAAATTCAATACGTCGAGACCCAAGGTACCGGAACGCCCTTGGGCGACACGATCGAGGCCCTGGCGCTTGGCAGTGTGCTCGCCGAAGGCCGGCCAAAGGAAAGTCCCTGTGCGATCGGCGCGGTGAAGACAAACATCGGGCACACGGAGGCCGCATCCGGAATCGCCAGCTTGATGAAAGCCGCGCTCGCCCTCGAGCACGGCCAACTGCCCGGCAATTTGCATTTTCAGAGGCCCAATCCCGAGATTCCCTTCGATCGGCTGCCGCTTCGCGTATTGCAAAAGCTCGAGTCGTGGCCCGACAGTGAACACCCAAGGCTGGCTGGCGTCAGCGCGTTCGGCTTCGGGGGCAGCAACGCTCACGTGGTGCTGGAGGAAGCGCCTAAATCGATTAACGCCGAATCAACGGTGGCGGAAGAGGGTCACTCGCTTGCGGGTCGCCCCGTCCATTTGCTCCCGCTATCGGCGCGGACTGAAGCGGCGCTGCGCGATTTGGCTCACCGCTATATCTCATTTCTGGATGACAGCCCGCCAAGTTGGCGCGATGTCTGCTATACGGCCGCGGTTCGCCGGGACCATCACGATTGCCGTCTGGCGATACTCGCTCGATCGGCCGCCGAGGCGCGACACTTGTTGGCGAGGTTCCTTGAGGGCGATGTAAATCCCGGTATAACCGCCGGGCGAAAGCCGTTCGGACGAAACCCAAAAATCGCCTTCGTCTACAATGATTATTCCGAGACGTGGCAGAAGTACTGCCGAGAGCTAATAAAATCGCTTCCTGGCTATGCAGCGGCGCTGGAGAGTGTGGAAACCACATTGCAGCGGGTTTTGGATTGGCAATTGTCGCCGGCTCTAAGAGACGGCGAAATTGCCGGCGGCCGGTCTCATGCCCCTGCCGCCCTCGTCGCCTTGCAAGCGGCACTGACGGCCTGGTGGCAAAACGTCGGCGTGGGGCCGGATGTCGTATTAGGCGTTGGCATGGGCGAACTGGCCGCCGCTTGCGCTGCGGGCATTCTCGCGCATGAAGATGCTTTTGGCATCACGGGGCAAACGCTTGCGGGTCAAGGTAAGCTCTCACAGATCGCCGCGTCGCGGCCGGCCAGGCTGCCGTTCATTTCTTCTCTGGACGGCCAGACTCACGCGGGCCCCGATCTCGGATCGGCCCATTGGCAGGCATGTTGTCAAGGCGCGCAAAATCGGGAGGCCGCTGCCGCGGGCTTGGCGCGACGCGGTGTGGACTTCCGCTTGTCGCTAGGTGAATGCGCCGACGCCGCTTCGCAGCCGTTTGCCGAGACTCTGAGTCCGTCGCTAGAGACCGTTGCTCAGATTTACGCCGGCGGCGTCGACCTAAAATGGGCGCCGCTGTTCCCGGCCGAGGTGCGGTGTATTCGCCTCCCGACGTACCCTTGGCAGAAGCAGCGGCACTGGGTGGAACAAGGCAATTGGACCGACCGCGCCGCCGGTGAAAAGCTCGAGGCGATTTCGACAGTCCAATCCGCTTCCGCCGCGCCGGGGCCGGAACATCGTCCGCGGCCGGAACTGATTGTGCCGCACGTCGCTCCGCGATCGGCGTTGGAAAAGACCTTGGCGGAGGCCTGGTCGGCCGTGCTGGGCATCCAAGGCATAGGCGTCCACGACAACTTCTTCGAGCTCGGCGGCGATTCGCTGCAGGCGACGATCCTCTTGAACCGCTTGCGCGACGACCTGGGCGAGGTCCTTGCCGGCCACGTGTTGTTTCAAGTGCAAACTATCGCGGAACTGGCCGACTATATCGGCGCTCGCAGCACCGAACGCGAGGCAGGTAGCCAAGCCGCCGAGTCTGATCACGATTCGCCGCCCGAGGCTTCACCTAAAGGCGCCACGAAGATCGCGCCGCTCTCGTTCGCCCAGCAACGGCTGTGGCTGTTGGACCGTTTGGATCCCGAGAACCCGGCCTACAACATTCCCATGGCGCTGCGGCTGAGCGGGCCGATCGATCTGGCCGTGTTGGACCGCGCGATGACCGAAGTCGTCGCCCGGCATGAGACGCTGCGCACAAGCATCGAGATGATCGAAGACGAACCGCGCCAGGTAATCTCGCCCGCCGCGTCGCAGAAACTGCCGCTGATCGATCTGAGCGAAGCAGATGGCGAGGCCGCCGCGCGGCGCAAGAAGAGGCCCGACGGCCATTTCGCCTCAATGAAGGGCCGCTCTTCCGTGCCGTGTTGCTGCGGCTTGCAGCGACTGAACATATCCTCGTCATCGTGATGCACCACGTCATTACCGACGACTGGTCGATGGGCGTGCTCTTTCACGAGCTTGCGGCCCTCTACCCGGCGCTTTCCACCGGCCGACCCTCGCCATTGCCGGATCTGCCGACCCAGTTTGCCGATTATGCGAACTGGCAGCGGCAGCACTTGCAAGGCGAAACGCTCGATAGGCTTTTGGGCTACTGGCGCGAGCGGCTCGCGGGACTGCCGACGCTGGAATTGCCCACGGACCGCCCTCGTCCGCCGCTGGTCAGCCACGAAGGAGCGGTGTTCCGCGGCACGATGCCCGTCGCGCTCGTTGAGCGCGTGAAGGAAGTGGGACGCCGCGCCGGGGCCACGCTCTACATGACGCTCCTGGCGGCGTTCGAGGTCTTGTTGCACCGTTACAGCGGACAGGATGATTTTGCCGTCGGCTCGCCCATTGCCGGACGAGTCTGCAAGGATACGGAAGGCCTTGTCGGCTTCCTGGCGAACACCCTGGCGATGCGAGCGGACCTAGCCGGCAACCCCACGTTCCGCGAAGCATTGCGCCGCGTACGCGAGACCGCGCTGGCGGCCTTCCAACATCAGGAAATACCTTTCGAGCGCCTCGTCGAGGAGTTGAACCCGCCTCGCGATACGAGCCGTCACCCATTATTCCAGGTCCTCTTCACTCTGCAAAACGCGCCGTGGCCCAAGGTCCGACTCGCCGACGTTTCAATCAGCCACGTGCCGCTGGACAGCCAAACGGCCAAGTTCGATCTCTGGATGTCGCTCCGCGAGACCGGTTCCGGTCTGCAGAGCGAAGTCGAGTACAACGTTGCCCTTTTCGACGCCGCGACGATCGGTCGGATGATGGGGCACTTTGAAATACTGCTTGAGGCGATCGTCGCCGACGCCGATCGGCCGATCGGAGAACTGCCCAACCTGACCGAGCCCGAGCGGTTGCAACTTCTTCAGTGGAACGACACAGCCAAGGACTTTCACAACACCGCTTGCCTGCACGAACTGGTAGAGGCCCAAGTCGCGCGAAGTCCTGCCGCGGTGGCGGTCGACTTCGAAGGCAAGCAACTCACGTATGCTGAACTGAATTGCGCTGCCAATCAATTTGCCCGCTATCTGGCTCGCTATGGTGTTGGCGTCGATACGCCCGTGGGAGTCTGCCTGGAGCGATCGACGGCGATGGTGACCTCGTTGCTCGCGATCCTCAAGGCGGGCGGGGCCTATCTTCCGCTGGACCCGGACTATCCGTCGGAGCGTCTCGGCTTCATGATCGCTGACAGCCGGCCCGCGGCCATCGTCACCACAAGAGCATTGGCCGAACGCGTGGGGCAGGTTGCCAACCTGCCAGGGTTCCGGCAGATTGGCAATCTGCCCCACGTCGAGGCGCCGTTGATCTGCGTGGACGAGATCGTCGACGCGCTTGCCGCCGAGGACGGCGACAATATCCCCACGCGCACATCGTTGGACGACGTGGCCTACGTAATCTACACGTCGGGATCGACCGGCCGGCCCAAGGGTGTGCGAAACACACACCGCGGCATCACGAACCGCCTTTTATGGATGCAGGACGCTTACAGACTGTCGTCGGAGGACCGCGTGCTGCAAAAGACGCCCTATAGCTTCGATGTTTCGGTCTGGGAGTTCTTCTGGCCGCTACTGGCCGCGCGCGGCTGGTGTTGGCCCAGCCGGGCGGACATAAGGATCCCCGCTACCTGGTTCGCCTGATCGTCCAAGAGCAGATTACGACATTGCACTTCGTGCCGTCCATGCTTGCCGTCTTCTTGGAGGACGACGAGGTTGGCCGCTGCCGCAGCGTGAAGCGCGTGATCTGCAGTGGCGAGGCGCTATCTTACGAATTGCAGCAGCGTTTCTTGGCGCGGCTGCCGGCGGAATTGCACAATCTCTACGGTCCCACGGAGGCGGCCGTCGACGTGACCTACTGGCAGTGTCGCCCCAACAATGCGCGGATCGTACCCATCGGCCGGCCGATCGCGAACATGGAATGTTACATCCTCGATTCGCACCGGAATCTGCTGCCCATCGGCTGTCCTGGCGAGTTGCACTTGGGCGGTGTGGGGCTGGCTCGCGATTATCTGAATCGGCCGGAACTGACCGCCGAGAAATTCATCCCGCACCCGTTTTCGTCCCAGCCCGGCGCGCGGCTCTACCGCACGGGCGACCTCTGCCGTTGGCTGCCCGACGGTAACATCGAGTATCTTGGCCGGCTGGACTTCCAGGTAAAAATCCGCGGCTTCCGCATCGAGTTGGGCGAGATCGAAGCGGCGCTGGACTCCCATCCGGCCGTCCGACAGTCTGTCGTTGTAGTTCGCGGCGATGCGGCCGATCCACGATTGGTCGCCTACATCGTGCCGCACGAACGGCATTCGCCGGCGACCGAAGAATTGCGAGAACATCTTCGGCAGCGGCTGCCGGAGTTCATGGTCCCCGGCACGATATTGTCGTTGCAGTCGATGCCGTTGACCGCCAGCGGAAAGGTCGATCGCAAGTCGCTACCGGCTGCGGACGAGCAGCGCCAAGACTTGCAGGCCGAGTACGCGCCGCCGCGCAATGAAACGGAAGCCCGTTTGGCGGAGATTTGGCAGGAAGTCCTCCGTGTCGAGCGCGTCGGCATCCACGATAATTTCTTCGCGCTGGGCGGTCACTCCTTGTTAGCCGCGCAAGTGGCGTCGCGAATCGCTCGCGCGTTCGCGCCGAATTGCCGCTCCGCGAGATGTTCCAAGCGCCGACGATCGCGGAATTGGCCGAACGAGTTGTTTCCGCCCTGGCCAGCGGTCGCCGCGCGCTCGGTCCGCCGATCGTGCCCACATCGCGGGAAGGCGAGCTTCTCCCCTCGTTCACCCAGGAGGCGTTGTGGTTCCTCGACCAGATGGAGCGCGGCCGGGCGACTTATAGTATATATTCTCCCTTACGGATCAAGGGCCGACTTAACGTGAAGACGGTCGAGCGCACATTGAACGAAATTGTCCGTCGCCACGAGGCCCTCCGCACGCACTTTCCCGCTGTCGATGGCCGGCCCGTTGCAGTCATCGAGCCGGCGCAGCCGACGTCGCTTCCGCTGGTCGATCTCAGCCAATTGCCTCCGCTGGAGCGAGAATCGCGGTTGCGGCAAGCAATTGCCGAGGAGATGGAGCGGCCGATCGACCTCGAAAACGGGCCGCTGATCCGCATCACGATGTATCGCATGGCGGAGGACGACCATGTCGCGATGGTCAGCGCGCATCACATGATCTACGACGGCCTGTCGATGGCCGTGCTGTTGGGCGAACTGGCGACGCTCTACGTTGCCTTCGAAGCGGAAAACCTGTCGCCACTTCCGGAACTGCCGGTGCAATATGCCGATTTCGCCGCCTGGCAGCGCCTATGGCTGCAAGGCGACGAGCTTGCCCGGTTGCGGAAGTATTGGGTCAAACAGCTTTCAGGGCTCAGCCCGCTGGAGCTTCCCGTGGACCATCCGCGACCGGGCATTCGCAGCACACGCGGCGCGACTCGCTTCTTCGAGCTTTCGCCCGAGACCGCGCGGCGTTGCTGGACTTCTGCCGCCGCGAGGGCGTCACGCCGTTCGAGACGCTGCTGGCCGCGTACCATGTCTTGCTCATGCGTTACAGCGGCCAGGAGGACTTCGCCATCGGCACGCCCGTCGCCAATCGCGATCGACCGGAAATCGAGTCGCTCATCGGATACTTTGTCAACGTGGTCGTGGTGCGAAGCGACCTCTCCGGCGATCCGAGCTTCCGCGACTTGCTCGGGCGGCTGAGGCGGACGACGCTGGACGCCTACGACCACCAGGCGATAACCTTGGACCAGGTGGTCGCGGCGATCAATCCGCCCCGCGATATGAGCCGCCATCCGTTGTTCCAAGTCATGTTCGCGCTGCAAAACATCGAGCTGCCGCAACTAGACAGTTTCGGGCTGAGCATGACTCCGCTGGAAGACGGGCCGTCGCCGCGGTCCTCGTATTTCGATCTGACGCTCGCGCTGTGGCAAAGCGGCACGGTGTTTCGCGGGGAATTGAATTTCAGCACCGAACTCTTCGCGGCGGAAACGATCGGTCGCATGGCCGGGCATTACACCACATTGCTGGCCGAGGCGGTCGCCCGGCCCGATGCGGCGCTCTCGCGGTTATCGCTGTTAAACGACGAGGAGCGGCAACAACTTCTCGTGGGTTGGAACCAGACCGCGACCGATTACCCCCGCGACGCCTGCGTTCACGAGCTTTTTGCCGCGCACGCGAAGCAAACACCCGAGGCGGTGGCCGTCGTGCTGGACGACGAGCACTGGACCTACAGGGAGTTGAACGATCGGGCCGATCGGCTTGCGCGTCGCTTGAGGCCGCAGGGCGTCGGCCACGAGACCCGCGTAGGAATCTGCCTGGAACGCTCGCCGCTGCTCCTGGCGGCAGTTATGGGAGTGCTCAAGGCGGGCGGGGCCTACGTGCCGCTCGATCCGGCCTACACCCGCGACGCCGAAGAACGATTGAAATACGTGCTTGAAGACGCGCAAGTGGCGCTCGTCGTGACATCGTCAGATTTGGCCAAATCGCTCGCGGCGGCGGGTGACAAATTGTTCGTATTGGAGGGCGCAGTTGCTGCCGATATTGGCCAGTATCCGGAGACGCTTCCGTCTGAAGGCTGGACGACAAGCGCCTCCGCGGACAGCCTTGCCTATATCCTCTACACCTCCGGTTCGACCGGCCGGCCGAAGGGCGTGATGATCACGCATCGCAACTTGCTAAATGCCTATTACGGATGGCGCGATGCCTACGGGCTTGAGTCCGACGTGCGTTCGCACCTTCAGATGGCCAGTTTCGGCTTCGACGTGTTCGGCGGCGACATGATTCGCGCCTTGTGCTCCGGCGGGAAGCTCGTGATTTGTCCCAAAGAAACGTTGCTCGACCCGCCGCGGCTCCTGGAGTTGATTCGCAGCGAACAGGTCACTATCGGCGAGTTCGTGCCGGTTGTAATGCGGAACCTGGTGCAATATCTCGAAGACAACGATCAGAAGCTTCACGGCCTGCGGTTGGCAATTGTCGGCTCCGACGCCTGGTACGTCGCCGAACACAAGCGGACTTTGCACTTGTTGGGAGCGAACTGCCGCTTGATAAACTCCTATGGCCTGACGGAAACGACAATCGACAGCTCTTTTTTCGAAGGCGATGCCGCCGCGCTGCCCGATGCCGCGCTCGTCCCCATCGGCCGCCCGCTCGCCAACGTCCGGTTATACGTCCTCGATGCCCGGATGCAGCCGGCGCCAATCGGCGTGCCGGGCGAGTTGTACATCGGCGGCGACGGAGTCTCACGAGGTTACGTGCGGGCGGAACTCAACGTCGCGAGGTTCGTCGCGGACCCTTTCGTCGATCCTGCTAGCGCCGCGCGATTGTGCCGGACGGGCGATCGCGCCCGCTGGCGCGCCGACGGGCAGATCGAGTTTCTCGGCCGCGCGGACAACCAGGTCAAGATCCGCGGTTTTCGAATCGAGCCAGGCGAGGTTGAAGAACTGCTGGGAGGCCACCCTGCGTTGGCTCAGGCGGCGGTCGCCGCGCGGGAACGCGTGCCGGGCGACTTGCGGCTCGTAGCTTATGTCGTCGGCAAGGAGGGGGCGGCTCCCAATTCCGCCGAGTTGAAGCAGTACGTTGCCCAGCGCGTGCCCGACTACATGGTTCCCTCGGCCTTCGTCGCCTTGGAAGTCCTGCCCACGACGTCCAGCGGCAAGGTGGACCGCAAGGCGCTGCCTGCACCCGACTGGGACACTGTTTCGGCGCATGCGGAGTATGTCGCTCCGCAACCGGGCATCGAAGAGGAACTTGCCGCAATCTGGTCGGACGTGCTCAATGTGGAGCGCATCGGCGCGACGGACAACTTCTTCGATCTGGGTGGAAACTCGCTCTTGGCGCTGCGACTCATCTCGCGGGTCCGCTCGGCCTTCGTAGTCGAGTTGCCGCTCATATCGCTCTTCAAGGCCCCGACGCTGGAAGGCTTGGCCGCGGAAATCATCGCGATTCGAGCCACGCAGGGAGCTTCCCAGCTTCCGCCGATCGTTGCCCGCCCGATCACCGGTCCCGTCGAGGCCTCGCTTAACGAGGAGGACTTCTATTCCCTGCAACACCTTATGCCCGACTCGCCGGCCCTGAACATGCCTGCGGCCTTGCGGCTCACGGGAAAGTTGAATGTCGACGCGCTGCGGATTGCATTCGAGGAGATGGTGCGGCGTCATGCCATCCTTCGTACGACGTTCACGGTCGCCCGCGACGGCCGTTTGCTGCAAATCGTGGCGCCGGAAATGCCGCTGCACATTCCCGTGGAAGACTTCGGCTCCGTGCCGGAGGCGTCGCGGTCCGAGCTCGTCCGCCGTGCCGGGGAAGAACAAGCGCTCGAGCGATTCGATTTGGATAACGGCCCCTTGATCCGCATTAGGCTCTTGCGCTTCGGTGAGAGCGAGCACGTGGTCCTCGCCACCACGCACCACGTCATCTGCGACGCGTGGTCCATGGAGATCGTGGCCCACGAGCTGGCAGCGCTTTACGACGCTTTCCACACGAGGCAGCCCTCGCCGCTGCCGCCGCTGACGGCACAATATACGGACTATTCCGTCTGGCAGCGGGAATACCTGCAAGGCGAAGTAGTACAACAGTTGTTGAGATATTGGCGGAAGAAGCTGGACGGCCTGAAGCCGCTTCGATTGCCTCTGGATCGGCCGCGACAGCCCGGCGCGGCGGCCATTCAGCGCGTGCATGCCTTCCGTGTCCCGCGGCGCCTCAGGGACCGGCTCGTCCGCTTGTGTCAGCGCGAGCATGTGACGCTTTACATGCTCACGCTCGCCGTGTACAAGCTGTTGCTCCATCGCCATAGCGGGGCCGGCAACGTCGCCGTCGGGGCGCCAATCGCCGGCCGTCGCCATCCCGAAACGCAGGGCATGATCGGGCTATTCGTGAACATGCTCGTGATGCGGACCGATCTTTCCGGGAATCCGAGTTTTCGCGATCTACTCGGCCGCGTGCGGGAAACGGTCCTGGAAGCCCTGGATCACCAGGATTTGCCGTTCGGTCATCTGGTCGCTGACCTGTCGCCCGGGGAGCGAAGTTCAAGCGAGGTGCCTCTGGTCAAAGTCTTGTTCAATTACCTGCAGCGGGGTCACGCGAACGACATCCAACGCCGCAGCGATCTAACCGTGCGGTTTGAGAACAACGGCCTTTTGACCGGGGGAACCGGCGAATTCGACCTCGTCCTTGATATCAGCGATGCCGCCGGCGAGTTGCAGTGCGCGCTGAGCTACGATACCAATCGCTTCGACAAACAGACGATTGAGCGAATGGCCGGACAAATGCTGGCTGTACTTGAAAGCGTTGCCGACGACCAGGTACGATCGATCGATGGCGCGGAAGTCGACGGCATCGCACCGAGCGCGGCCGCCTTGGCCGAGCGCACCGAAGCCCTCCGTGCTCCGGGGCATCTGTCCCATTTGCCGCCGATCCGGCCCATACCTCGCGAGCCCGGCGCACCGGGATTGCGGGCCTCGTTCGCGCAGGAACGTTACTGGTACTTGCAGCAATTGGCAGGACAAGCGCCGACCCTCAATATGCACATCGCCGTGTCGCTGAAGGGCAAGCTGGACGTCGCCGCGATGCGCACTGCGATGAACCTTGTCGTGGAGCGGCACGAATCGTTGCGAACGAGCTTTGTCGAACGAGGTGGAGAACTGTTCCAAATTATTGTCCCGGAAGTGCAGGTGCAGTTGCCTGCGGAGGACGTCGGGCACCTGCCCGACGAGCAGCGTGTTCCGCGCGCGCGGGAGCTTTCCCGCCGGCAGGCGGCAGAGCCCTTTGACCTGGCCACGGCCAAGCTGTTCCGCGCACGTCTCGTGCGGCTAGGCGAATCCGAGCATGTTCTGCTACTGACCATGCACCATATCATCGGCGACGCCTGGACGGTGGAGATCATCGCCCGCGAAGTCGTCGCAAGCTATCTTTCCATTCGCGCCGGTCTGACAGCGTCGCTGCCCGACTTGTCGGTGCAGTATGCCGACTATGCGGCCTGGCAGCGCGATTGTCTCCAGGGCGAGGTGCTGGAGTCCTTGCTAAACTATTGGCGCGGCAAGCTGGGATCGATGACGACCTTGGAATTGCCCATTGATCGGCCTCGCGATCCCGCCGCCGCCCGCGTGCAGCGCATGGAATCGTTCCAGGTCCCGCCCGCTTTGAAGCGAAAGCTCGGCCGCTTGTGCCGCGAGGAGGGTGCGACGCCGTTCATGTTGTTCTTGGCCGCGTTCCAGGCGATCTTGCACCTTCGCAACGGTTCGGATGATATTACGATCTGTGCGCCGGTAACAGAGCGCTACCTCGAGGAAACACAGTCGATGGTCGGACTGTTCGTCAACACCGTAGCTTTCCGGACCGATCTTAGCGCTGCTCCAACATTCCGCGAGCTCTTGACGCGGGTGCGGCTGACCGTCCTAGAGGCGCTGGACCATCAGCGGTTGCCGTTCGAGTTGTTGATTTCCGAATTGCGGGCTGATCGCGAGTTGACGCGGCGACAACTCGAGCGCGTGCGGTTCCGCTTCCATGAGCGAACGACGGCGGATGGTGCGCTGCCGCTTGGGGAACTGACCGCCGAAGTCCTGCCCGACGCCAGCGACGTGGCGCCGGAATTCGTCGATCTCGTGCTAACCGTGATTGACGGTCCGCAAGACTTCCAAGGGCATTGGAGTTACGACGGCGCTCTATTCGACGAGCAGACGATCCAAAGCCTAACGCCCGATCTCCAGTCGCTTCTGGAAACCGTTTCGGTCGAACCCGATCGGCCGCTGCCGCAATTGTTCGGTCGCGATGCGCTGCACGCGCCTACTCGCGGGGCGGCATTGCAGACCGGCAGCAAGCAGCCGCCTTTGGACAAGGATCGTGGCGAGCCACGGTCGCTGGTGCTATTGCGGCCCGGCGGACCGCGAGGCACGCGCAGCGGGTCGGCCGCTGTTTCTAATTCACGGACTGGGAGGGCACGTCGCCGCGTTTATGCCACTGGCGCGAGCGATCACCGGCGGTCGGCCTGTTTACGGGCTGCAAGGGCTGGGGCTTGATCCTAATCAGACGCCGCAAGATCGAATCGAAGCGATGGCGGCGTCCTACCTGGACGAAATCCGCGACGTTCAGCCGCGCGGGCCGTACGTGTTGGCTGGTTGGTCGATGGGCGGCCTGATCGCATTGGAAGCCGCCCGGCAACTGCTCGCTGCCGGTCAGGAAGCTGCGCTTGTGGCGATGTTGGACACCCATCTTTCCCTGAAGGATATTCCGCAGCAGGAATTGGATGATCAATCGGTGCTGCACCGCATTGCCCCGCAACTGAACGTTCCGGTCAGCGAACTGAAGGGCTTGCCGCTTGACCGTCAATGGGAGCGGATCGCGGAATTGGCGGAAAAGGCCGAAGGGATTGGCGTTGCCGAGATACGCAGGCTTGCCGCCACCTGCAAAGCCCATCTGTTGTCGCTGTCGCGGTACGAGATTCGGCCATACTCGGGCGCCGCGACGCTGTTCCCGGTTGACCGCGCCTACCGACGACACAACGCGAGCAAACGCGACCGCGTCGAAGCCCGGTGGAAATCACTTTTTCCGAAACTGCACGTCGAGCCGATGCCAGGCGATCATTTCAGCATGTTGCGTGAGCCACGTGTCCAAGTCCTCGCCGAGTCCTTGGATCGCTATCTGCGGGCCTGCGACGACAATGTAGGATGGACCTCCAAGTCTGTCTCGAAAGGCGAGACGGACATGGGAGTCAAGTCCTGTGGGCAAGAATGGACAAAATGCGACGGAGCCGAAAACCCGTCCTGCGAAAACGAGGTCCGCGCCATGAAGTTGCTTTTGGTTCTCTTGCGGGCATCGTGGAAAACCGTACTGCTGGCCGGCCTGATCGGCGCTGCCAGCGGCGCGGCCAGCATCGGGCTGATTGCCCTCATCATGCATACGCTCCGTGATCCTGGTGCCTCGACGGCCCTCACCGTCGGATTGTTTGCAGCCCTCTGCGTGGTAATTCTTTTCACGCGGATCGGCTCGCAGATGGTGCTCTGCCGCATGACGCAAGCGAACATCGCCGAACTGCGAATTAAACTCTGCCGGCAAATCCTCGCTTCGCCGCTGAAGCACCTGGAGGATATCGGCATCGACCGCATGCTCGGCTGCCTTACCGGCGACGTCGACCTCGTCTCCCAGGCGATCAACGGCGTGCCCGTGTTGGCGGTGAACTTGATGATTCTTCTCTGCGGAGCGGTCTACTTGGGTTCGCTGTCGTTGAGCCTGCTGGGATTCGGCCTGGCGTTCGGAGTTCTCGGCGTCGCCAGCTACCGCTACTCGTCGCGCTGGGCCAGCAAATACGTGGTCCGATCGCGGCAGGCCCAGGACGTGCTGCTGAAGCGCGTCCGCGGCGTGATCGAGGGCATCAAGGAACTGAAGATGCACCAAGACCGCCGCCTCGAATATGTTGAGCAAGTGGTCAAAGCGCAGAACGTCGTTCGCGAGAGCAAGTATCTGGGCGATACCCTCCACGATGCGGCGATCGCCTGGGGACGCTTGACATTTTTCATCGCCATCGGCCTGCTGCTGTTTCTTTGGCCGCGAGTCGCCGCGACCAACGCCGCCACGTTGACTGGATATACCTTGACCGTCTTATACCTGATGTCGCCGCTGGAGCAGATCATCGGCTGGCTGCCGTTTTTGGGATGGACCTTGAACGCCGTATCGCAGATCGAGCGCCTGGGCCTGGCCCTGGAGGAAGGAAATAAGTTCGAAGGAGTCGCCGCCGCCACGCCTTTGGACGACTGGCAAGAGATCGAATTGGCGGCCGTGACCCATGCCTACCGCCGCGAAGGGCAGCCGCACGGATTCGTGCTCGGCCCCATCGACGCCACGATCCGCCGCGGCCAGATCGTATTCATCATCGGCGGCAATGGCAGCGGCAAGACCACCTTGGCCAAGCTGATCACCGGGCTCTACTTGCCCGAAAGCGGACAGGTCTGCCTCGACGGGCAGCCGATCGGCGAGGACAACCGCGAGGCGTATCGGCAGTTGTTCTCCGTGGTCTTCGACGACGCGGTGATCTTCGAGAGCCTTTGGGGACTGAAGGCTGCAAACCTCGACGAACGGGCCCAGGAGTACTTGCGGCAGTTGGAACTGGACCATGTGGTCACAGTGACGGACGGCGTCTTTTCCACGACGCGCCTTTCGCGCGGCCAGCGGAAGCGGCTGGCGCTGGTGACGGCCTATTTGGAAGACCGGCCGATTTACCTGTTCGACGAGTGGGCGGCCGACCAGGATCCGCTGTTCCGCAGAGTTTTTTACCAGCGCCTGCTGCCGGAGCTGAAGCGCCGCGGCAAGACCGTGATTGCCGTCACCCACGATGACCGCTACTTTGAAGCCGCCGACCAGCTCATTAAACTGGAAGAAGGCAAAGTCGTGAAAACTTTGCGGCATGAAACGCCATCCTTAATCGATACCGGGGAGCTTCAACGAACATGAAGAAGCTGATTATTATCGTGATCCTGCTGTTGCTGGTCGGCGGGTTCGGTTACCGGTGGTACAACGCCGGCAGTGATCGCCCGCAGTTCCGCACTCTGGCAGTCACTCGCGGCGACCTGTTCATCGGCGTCACGGCGACGGGCCGGCTCAAACCGATCGAGATCATCGACGTCGGCGCCCAAATCGTTGGCATGATCAAAAGTTTCGGGCCCGATGCCGGCCGGCCGGGCAAGACGATCGACTTCAATTCCCGCGTCCGCGAGGGCAACGTCTTGGCCCAGCTCGATGATCGGCCGCTCCGAGTCGAGTTGGAAAAGGCCGCGGCCGGACTGCGGATGGCGGAGGCCGATGTGCTGCAGAGCCGCGCTCACCGCGATCAGGCGGAGCGCAATTTCCACCGCGCCGAGCGGCTGCGGAATACGAATTCCGCGGCCGAGTTCGAGTCGTCTCAGTCGCAGTACGAAATTGCCAAGGCGGAACTGGCCATGAGCGAGGCCAAAGTCCAGCAGGCGGCCAGCGCAAGAAAGAGGCGGAAATAAATCTCGAGTATTCGACGATCCGCTCGCCGGCCGATGGTACGATCATCGCCCGCCGCGTGAATGTCGGCCAGACGGTGGTCGCCGGGCTGAACGCCCCCAGCCTCTTCCTACTGGCTCGCGACCTCAGCCGCATGCAGGTCTGGGCGGAAGTCAATGAAGCCGACATCGGCAACGTCCACGTGGGGCAGAAAGTGTCGTTCAAGGTCGATGACGTCAGTTGCCGCGACCGCACGTTTACCGGCAAGGTGGCCCAAATCCGTCTGGACGCCAGCATGGAATCGAGCGTCGTAAGCTACGCGGTCATCGTCGACGTCGACAACACGGACGGCCAGCTCAAGCCCTACATGACCGCGAAATTGCAGTTTGAGGTGCAGCAGCGGGTGAACGTGCCGCGGGTGCCCGAGCAGGCCCTCCGCTGGCGTCCGGCATGGGACGAGGTCACGCCTTCGGCCCGCGGCGGGCTTACGCGTCCCGCTGCCGCCAAGGTCAAGCGCGGGGACGACAAAGACGCATCGGGCGACAGCGACGAACCGACGGTCGATCCCGGCGGGCCGACCGTCTGGGTCCGCGCTAGCGACGGACTGGTCCGCCCCGTGCCGATTAAGCTGGGCATTTCCGACGGCATCAACACGGAGGTCACCGGCGGCGATCTGCACGTCGACGACGAAGTCGTGATCCACGACATTCGCGCGGCCAAGCCCGATTTCGTTTCCAGCTTCGTCAACCGAGTGATCAACAAGTGATTCGACATGTCCCTCATCGACCTCCAGCACATCGACAAGACGTACTATCTCGGCGGCGTCGATGTGCCCGTCTTGAAGGACGTCTCGCTGACGATTCGCCAAGGGGAGTTCGTGGCCCTGATGGGCGCGTCCGGTTCCGGCAAGACAACGCTCATGAACGTGCTGGGCTGTCTCGACCAGCCGACGTCCGGTTCGTACCGTTTTGAAGGGATAGAAATCGCACGGCGTCCTCGCGATCAACTAGCACGGCTCCGCAGCAGCCGCATTGGCTTCGTCTTTCAGGCGTTCAACCTCATGCCGCGCGCTACCGCCTTGGAAAACGTGCGGATGCCCAGCGGCTACGCTTCCGACCGCCGCTCGCAGCGGCAAGTCCGCCAGCGATGTCGTGAGTTGCTCAATATCGTCGGCCTGGAGTCCCGCGTAAGCCATTCGCCGGCCCAACTCTCCGGCGGCGAGCAGCAGCGCGTGGCGATCGCCCGCTCGCTCATCAATCGCCCGATCATGCTCCTGGCCGACGAGCCAACCGGCAACCTCGATTCGCGAACGGGCCAAGACATACTCGATCTTTTCCGCCGACTGAATGTGGAGCAGGGCATCACGATCCTCATGGTGACGCACGACGCGGAAGTGGCGCGGCACGCCGATCGGGTAATCCGCATCGCCGACGGTAGAATAGTGAACGACGGCAGCATAGCGGCGAGAATGGCGGACGACAAGGACAGCAACGGCAACAAGGACAGCAAGGACGCGGGGAAAATCAAGACAATCCCCGCTCGGGCCCCGCTCGGCCGCGCGCGGCATGGCCTGCGTGTGGCGATCGGGGCGGTCGGTATCGCCTTTGCCGCCCTGCGACGCAACGTCATGCGGGCCATGCTGACCATGCTCGGCGTAATCATTGGCGTGGCTGCGGTGATCTGCGTGATGGAAATCAGCCGCGGCGCCTCGACGGCCATTCAAACCACCGTGACCAACATGGGCGCCAACACGCTCACGGTGACCCCCGGCGCCCCCAAGGGCGGCTCGGTCCGTTATGCGACGCGCACGGACACACTCACGCCCGAAGACGCCGAGCGCCTGCCGCGCGAGTGTTCCTCCGTCGCGGCGGCGGCGCCGCTGGTGAACACCTGGGCGCCCGTGGTCTTCGGCAATCGCAATTGGACCACGCTCGTGACCGGCAGCACGGTCGATTTTCTCAAAATGCGCAACTGGTCCGACTTGCAATACGGCCGGCCGTTCACCGCGCGCGAGCTCGCGGGCAGCGATAAGGTCTGCCTCATCGGCCAGCGGCTCGTCAAGGAGCTTTTCGGCAACCGCTATCCGGTGGGCGAGGAAATCCGCGTAAAGAACGTGCCTTTCACGGTCATCGGCGTGCTCAACGAGAAGGGCGCCACATTGCTGGGGGCCGATCAGGATGACATCCTCTTCGCGCCCTGGACGACGGTGAAATACCGCCTCAGCGGCGTAAACCGCGCCGCCGCTCCCGCGGTGGGAACGTTTGCCGAGCAAATGCCGCCGGGAAAGTCGCTCGCCGAAATGCTGCCCAGCGCTCGCGAACCAATGCGCTCCGGAAGCATCGAGCAGATCATGGTCCAAGCCGTGTCGCCCGCCGCTATCGCCCTGGCCAATGATGAAATCACTCGCGTGCTCCGTGCCCGCCACCACGTTTCCGCCGACGAAACCGACTTCCGCATCTACGACAACGCCGAGGTCTCCAACGTCTTCAAGCGAGTGGTGCAAATGTTGTCCGCGCTGGGCATCGCCGTGGCGGTCGTCTCGCTGGTCGTCGCCGGCGTGGGCATCATGAACATCATGCTCGTCTCCGTCACCGAGCGGACGCGCGAGATCGGCCTGCGGATGGCCGTCGGCGCGGACTCCGCGGATATCTTGACTCAGTTCCTCATCGAGGCCGTCGTGCTCTGCCTCGTGGGCGGGGCAGTGGGACTTGTCGTCGGCCGCGGCAGCTCGGTGTTCATCAGCGCCCTGGTCGGCTTTCCCACGCAGCCCTCACTGGGCGCGGCGGCGATCGCCGTGGCGGTTTCCGTGGCCGTTGGAGTCATCTTTGGTTACTACCCAGCATGGAAGGCTTCGCGGCTGAACCCCATCGACGCCTTGCGTTACGAATAGCACGTCTATGGCACATTTTGCAATCCTTACGCCGTCGGACGCCGGACATCTCTATCCTCTAGGGGCGATAGGGATGGAGCTCATGCGTCGCGGGCATCAAGTGACGGTAATCTCGCGGCCGAAGGCGGCACCGCTGGTCGAACAGATGCAATTGGGCTTTCGCGACATAGACCTGGACCAATTTCCCTGGCCCTCGGATTTCCTTCTATGGCTGGTCTTCAGCGCGTTCGGCAAAGGCTGGAAGATCGGCTTTCGCAATACTTTTGTTCATCGCGCCCGAGGGGTCATGGAACTGGCACCGCCGATCTTCAAGGAGCTTGCCATCGACGGCGCGATCGTCGATCAGGTGATCGCCGGCGGCGGAACTGCGGCCGAGCGAGCGGGCGTGCCGTTCGTCACCGTCTGTACCGCTCCGCCCTGGAACGTGGACGTAGCGCAGCCGCCGCCGTTCACGTCGTGGCCCTACAAAACTGGGCTCATGGCTCGACTCCGCAACCGCTACGGTTACGCCGGCTGGTCGTGGTTCATCGCGCCGACGTTGCGTATGATCAATCGCTATCGTAAGCGCTGGGGACTCCGCCGCTACGCCCGGATGGACGACTCTTATTCTTCCTTGGCCCAGATTTCCCAACTCTTTCCCGAGTTCGATTTTCCTCGCAGCTCGGCCCCGAAGTGCTTTCACTACGTCGGGGCCCTGGCCGCCGACCGGGAATACAGTGCCGACGGCTTCCCCTGGGACCGGCTCGATGGACGGCCGATCATATATGCCTCCCTTGGCACGATCGCCGACCCGATGAACCGGCAGGTCTATCCCAAGATCGCCGCGGCCTGCCAGGGGCTGCCCACGCAGCTCGTGCTGGCCCGTGGAAAGTGGGACGAGGACGAAGGCGGTCGCGAGGCCACTTACAATCTGCCGGGCGATCCGCTGGTCGTCGACTACGCGCCGCAGCTCGCCTTGTTGGACCGCGCCGCCGTCTTGGTCACTCATGCCGGTTTGAACACCACGCTGGAATCGATCAGCCGCGGCGTACCAATGGTGGCCCTGCCGCGGAGCGCAGGACCAGCCCGGCAACGCCGCTCGGATCGCCTACTCCGGCGCGGGACTCTGCAGCTCGTTCCACCACGGTACGCCGGAGGAATTGCGCGGTGTCATTGAGCGCGTCTTGGCCGAGAGCCGTTTCCGTGAGCAGGTAGCATTGCTACGGCAGGCGATGATAGCCGCAGGCGGGCCGCGACGCGCAGCGGACATCGTTGAACTGGCCATGACCGCACGACGCCCAGTACTGAAAAACGATGCACTGGAAGCGGCGGCCAGTACCTCGACTAGGCGTGATGCCGGCGAATCCGCGCGGAAATTCCTGAAGTCTTGAAAAAATCGAATGGCCCATTTTGCCCTGACTTGTCCGGACGCCGCCGGTCACATCCTGCCGATGGGAGCTATTGGCTGCGAATTGCAGCGGCGAGGGCACCGCGTTACGTTCATCGCCCGCGCCAAGGCGGCGCCGCTGGTTGCCGGAATGGGTCTCAGCTTCCACGAACTGAAAACGGAGGGCGTCCCTCCTGTAATGTCCGACGTGCTGTGGACGATTTTTGGCTACTGCAAGGCGAACTGGATTATCAGCGTCCGCTGTGCGGCCGCATCGGATGCGCTGGTGATGCTCTTCAAGTTGCCGCAATTGGTGCAAGAATTGGGGATTGACGGTGTCGTTGCCGATCAGTGCTTTGCTGCTGCGGTGACTGCGGCGGAACGCGCGGGCGTCCCCTGTGTGAACATTTGCAGCGCACCGCCCTGGAACGTCGATCTCGCGCAACCGCCGCCGTTCTCTTCCCGGCCTTACAAGCCCGGGCTGGCGGCTGGGCTCCGCAACCGTTGCGGCTACGCAGCCTGGCGGTGGTATATCGGACCAACGCTGCGGATCATCAATCGTTACCGGCGGGCCTGGGACCTTCGCCGCTTCGCCCGAATGGACGAGTGTTATTCCTCGTTGGCCCAGATTTCGCAGTTTTTTCCCGAATTCGATTTTCCCCGCGGCTCCGCGCCTGCGTGCTTTCACTACGTCGGTTCGCTGACCGCTGGCCGGCAAGACAACAACGCTGAACCCTTCCCGTGGGATCGCCTCGACGGACGGCCGATCATCTTCGCCTCGCTGGGCACGGTCTCGGATCCCATGAACCGCCAAGTCTATCCCAAAATTGCCGCCGCCTGCCGGGGGCTTCCGGCCCAGCTCGTGCTGGCCCGCGGAAAGTGGCAGGCGGAAGAAGGCGGGCGCGAGACCACCTGGGAACTGCCAGGCGATCCGCTTGTGGTCGATTACGCACCGCAATTGGCCTTGTTCGAGCGCACGGCCGTTTTGATTACGCACGCCGGCTTGAACACCACGCTGGAGGCGATCAGCCGCGGCGTGCCAATGGTGGCCATGCCGCGAAGCGCCGACCAGCCGGGCAATGCCGCGCGGATCGCCTACTCCGGCGCGGGACTCTGCGCCCCGTTCCACCACGGCACGCCGGAGCAATTGCGCGGCGTCATCGAGAACGTTTTGAGCGACGATCGGTTCCGCCGCCGGGCCGCGGAGTTGAGCAAAGCTATGTGCCGCGCGGGCGGCGCTCCTCGTGCAGCTGAGATCGCCGAAGAAGCTCTTCTCGGCCGCCGGTCCGTGGTTTCTACCGGCCCAAAATAGTGGCGAGACGCCGCTTTCACGCCTATTTTTGGCTCAATTCCCACATCTGTCAAAAAATGCGGGTTGTACCGTCTGTGACGCTTCCTCAAGCGCAGTTTGGATAGTATTCGCGATTATCCGATCTCTACGGAAGGAGAGGGCGTTGGCAATTATGCCGGCGTCCGTGCCGTGCCGATCGGAAAGGAAGTGAGATGCCTCGCAGAGCAAGGTTCCGCGTGGCCGCTTGGATGGCGGTGGCGACCGCCCTCTTTCTGAATGGATGCACTGGACCCATGGAGTACCTGCGCAACGGGCTCAAGGTGGGGCCGAACTACAAGGGCGCAACGGCCTGCGTCGAAGGTCATTGGATCGACGCCACCGACGCGAGAATCCGTCAGGAGCCCGCCGATCTCACTAGATGGTGGACTGTATTCCAGGATCCTGTGCTTGATGAACTCATCAACTGCGCCTGCCGGCAAAACTTGACGCTTCGCGAAGCCGGATATCGCATTCTCGAAGCCCGCGCCGAGTTGCGGATCGCCAGGGGAGACTTCTTCCCCCAGACGCAAACCGCCACGGCCGGCTATCAGAAATCGGTCAACAGCGGCGCTAATCCCCAGACCTACACGGTGGCCGGCGCGGTCGTCGGCGGATTCACTCCCAACGGAGGCGCGTTTCAGCCGGGTACGGTGACCGGCACGGGCCCTCTGGTGCTGGTGCCTCCCGTCACGACGGAAGGAGTGAACGCGGGCTTGAACCTGGCTTGGGAAGTCGACTTCTGGGGCCGCTTCCGCCGCGCGATAACGGCCGCCGACGACACGCTCCAAGCCAATTACGCCGAATACAACGGCGCCACGGTCACCCTCCTGGCCGACGTGGCTCGGTATTATGTGCAACTGCGCACCGATCAAAAGCGAATCGAGCTCGTACGGGCGAATGCCGCGCTGCAGCGCCGCGTGCTGGAGACTGCCCGCAAACGCTATCAGGAGGGCCAGACCAACGATCTGGACCTGAACCAATCGCGCAGCACCGTGGCTCAAACCGAAGCGCAAATTCCGCCTTTGCTGAGCGATCTTCGCGCGGCGGAGGTCCGCCTGTGCGTGCTGATGGGCATGCCCCCCGCGGCCCTCGAGTCGCAGCTAGGCATGGCCCCAATTCCCGCGGCGCCGCCCACGGTCGTGGTGGGGATTCCCGCCGATCTGCTTCGCCGGCGGCCGAACGTCTGCCGCGCGGAACGCCTGGCCGCGGCGCAGGCCGAACAGATCGGCATCGCCGAGGCCGACCTCTATCCCATCTTCAAGCTTAACGGCAACATGGGCTACACGGCGGCGAATATGTCGAGCCTCTTCGCCAGCAACGCCTTTTATGGCACCATCGGCCCCGGCGTGCAATGGAACATCCTGAACTACGGCCGCATCAAGGGCAACATGCAATTCCAGGATGCCAAACTGCAGGAGCTCATCACCGTTTACCAGCGGATCGTGCTCCAGGCGGCAGAAGAAGCAGAAAACGGCATGTCGCATTTCCTCCAGCAACAGGACCGCGTCAAGCTGCTGGACGAGAGCGTGGACGGCTTACAACTGGCGGTGAATACGGTCGTCAAGCAATACCAGGAAGGAAGCATCGACCTCACCCGCGTCTCGCAAATCGAGCAAGATCTCGTGCTGCAGCAGGACGCGCAAGCCGCTTCGCACGGCCAGGTAGCGCAGGGATTAATTGAAGTCTATCGGGCTCTGGGAGGCGGCTGGCAAACCACGGCGGCCGCCAGCGGATCGCAATAAGCGGCGGCCGCGTATCGTGCTGCTTCGCTGTCCCTTCTCGTCGAAAAGCGGGATCCGCTTTTTCGCGCCTCGAAGTGTGTAGTACCAACAATCGGTCAGTTTCCCATGCAAAGTCGATCGATGCCGCTGGCGTCGTTGTTTTCGGTTTCTACCCGTGGTTCATCAGGCGGCTTAGCACGCCACCGGGCAATAGCCCAAATGTTGACGCGAACTCACGGGGATGGGATACTCAGACATGGATTGCCCGAAGCTTCGCCTGAACCTTCAGGCGGGCCGGTCAGGCTGTTATTGCCCAAAGACTCCATCTCCGAAATAGGTGCGACATGTGCCACCGCGTTCTATCGATGGCGAATTCAGCTACTCCCCATGTGTTAGGCCAATTGCTACGCGGAAGAGCTATACTCTTTCTCACCCTCGTTACGCTTGGACTGTCACTCGTTTTGACAAGCACAGCTTTTGGTGCGGCGAAACAAGGAGTGCCTAACATATTGTTTATCCTCGCCGACGATCTCGGCTTCTCGGACATCGGTTGCTACGGCAGCGAAGTGCCCACGCCGAACCTCGACAAACTGGCAGCGGAAGGCGTGCGGTTCACTCAATTCTATAATACGCCGCGCTGTAGCCCCACGCGGGCCGCGCTGCTCACCGGACTCTATTCGCCAGAGGCCGGCATGGGCTGGCTGGACAACAAGGTCGAGCCGAAGTCACGTGGATTTCACGGCAAGCTGCTGCCGCGCTGCGTGACGATCGCCGAGGTGCTCCGCAACGCGGGCTACTTCACGGCGATGACGGGCAAGTGGCACCTCGGCCAGCAAAACGGCACGCCGCCCTGGACGCGCGGCTTCATGCGCTCGCTGAACTCGCGGTTTGGCGAGGTCTATTTCCCCAAGGAAAACGACCGGCCCGGCACCGGGATGCTCTATCTCAACGGCCGCGAAATACCGAAGGACTCGCCCGAGCTTGGCAAGGACTGGTACTCGGCCGATCTGTTCGTCGATTGGGGGCTGAAGTTCGTCGACGAGGCCCGCGCCGAGCGGAAGCCGTTCTTCCTGTACATCGCCCAGGGCACGGTCCACTTTCCGCTTCGGGCGCCGGAAGACGTAATCGCCCATTACCGCGGCAAGTACATGGATGGCTGGGACAAATTGCGGGAAGTGCGCCATGCCAAGCAGATTCAACTGGGCATCGTCGACGCGAAGTGGCCTCTTTCGCCTCGGCCCGACGACTCGCCACCTTGGGAGACCCGGCCGCCGAAGCGCAAGGTGCGATTCGATGAAATGATGGCCACGTATGCGGCAATGATCGAATGCCTCGACCGCAGCACGGGCCGGCTCGTGGAGGGGCTCAAGGAGCGCGGCATGTTGGACGACACGCTCATCGTTTTCTTGAGCGACAACGGCGGTAATGCTGAGGGCGGCCCGGCGGGACTGACCAACGGCCCCGGCCCCATCGGCAGCCCGCAGTCTTACGTCATGCTGGGAATGAATTGGGCCACGCTGGCGAACACTCCATTCCGCCGCTACAAGCACTTCACGCACGAGGGCGGCATCTCCTCGCCGTTCATCGCGCATTGGCCGAACGGCATCCCCGCTGAGCGCCGCGGCACACTGGAGAAGCAGCCGGCGCACCTGATCGACCTCATGGCGACCGCCGTCGATCTGGCAGGAGCGAAGTACCCTGCCACATTCAAGGGCAACGCCATTCTGCCGATGGAAGGAACGACCCTGCGGCCGGCCTTCGCGGGCAAGCCGCTCGATCGCCAGCGGCCGATCTTTTGGGAGCACGAAGGCAACAAGGCCGTTCGCGACGGCAAGTGGAAGCTCGTGCAGAAGTGGCACATGCCGTGGGAGCTTTACGACATGGAGGCCGACCGCACCGAGCTGCATGATGTGATCGCCGACCACCCGGACGTATCCGCCCGGCTTCAGGACGCATGGAAGGAATGGGAGAAACGGGCCTATGCCGATCCGTGGCCGGGCCCCGATCACACGAACTGGGGCGGGGATCTTCCGGCGAAGTAGTCCACTTGCAATTGGATCCCTCCGACAGAAAAACGAGCAGGTGCGAACTCAGCCGTTGCCGGAGGGCGTCATGTAGCCCAGGTCTTTGGCCCACTCGATGAAGCGCAGTTGCCAGGTGCCGAAGGGTATGCCCTTCCGCGGCGAGATGCCGCCGCCGTGGCCGCCGTGGCCGTAAATGTGGAGTTCAACCGGGCGCCTCGCTTTGAAGTACGCGTTGTAAAAATCGACGGTGAACGAAGCATGAGAAGCGTCGTCGAGTCCCGCACTTAGCAAAAAGGCCGGCGGCGCGTCCTTGGGAACGCCGCTCATATCGACGCGACCTCCAGCGTACACCAGCACCGTAAAGTCGGGCCGGCAACTGAATCTCTCGACGGGGTCTGGTGCGTCTGCCTTTCCGGAATCGAACTTAAGCACCGCACGTGCGGCCTGCTCGCCTCCCGCGGAGAAGCCCATGATGCCGACGCGCTTGGGATCGACGCCCCACTGCTTGGCGTTCGCCCGCACGACGCGGAAAGAGCGTTGCGTATCGGCCAGCGCGTCGGTCCCGGAGCCATAAGGGCGGAGGCGGTATCGCTCGATGAAGGCGTGGATGCCAAGTCCATTGAGCCAGTCGGCGATGGCGATGCCTTCGGTGCCGACGTTGCACGTCATATTTCCGCCGCCCGGCGCGACGATGATCGCCATTCCGTTGGCTTTGTCCGCCGGCGCAAGGTGAACTTCAATCGATGGGTTGTGGATATTCACTACCGACTCCACGCGACCAGATGGGCCCTTGGAGCGATTGAAGACCTCCGGCTTGTCCCATCCCGCGAGCGGCCGGAGCATCGGCGAACCGGCGGGCCAGAGCGTGATCACTTTCGCGCTGGGAACAAGCGGCTGGGGCTCGAGCAGCTTCAGCGGCTCGGCCGGGGCTGGATCGGCGGCATGGCCGACCGTCCAGTTCGTAAATGCGCCGATCAGCGCAACAAAAGCCCAGCATCCAAAAACTGTCGGTCGATTACGTGTCATAGTTGTCTCTCGAAAAGCATGAGTTGGCCGGGAAATCTTCATGGCCACAGCATAACATTCCGGCCACTCGCGGCAAAGCGCCACCGGAGTATAGGAGACACGAGCGAACAATTGCCTCAAAAGAACGCAAAGAACGCAAAAGATTCTTTGTGGCCTTTGTGCCCTTCGTGTTTAATTCCTCAGAAATCGAGGTGCAACCGGCAGCCGAGACCGTTGATATCGTCGCCCGTGCCGTTCACATACGTCAAGTGCGTGTAGACGTAGTTCACGATGAAGTGGATCTCGGGATTGATGTACCAGTCCGCGCCGGCCGTGATGTCGTTCTCCCAGCCAGCTTGCGCGCCGGAGGTTGGGGTCAGGACCGGATTGCCCGACGCCAGGTCGAGATAGGTGTAGCGGCAGATCAATTGCACGGGCGTGTGGCTGAAGAGCCACGTCGATCGCGGCCGTTCGTTGTCGCAACTAGCGGCATATTGCCGGTCCCACACGCCGTTCTTCTTGTCATAGCGGCGGTAGTCGTCCGGATTGAGGAAGAAGCCGCCTTCGACGTAGAGGGCCTGATAGGTGACGTCGCCGCGGGGATCGGAAAAGACGCCGTTGTTCATCGCGCCGAAGACGTCGTTTCCCACGGCGACCTGGTACTCCGCCGAGAGCGCGAAGCGGCCCATCACTGCCGCGAATTCGGCGTCGGCCACCTGCACGGGGTTCGGAGTGAAAAATGTGCCAGTGTAAATGACGTTCGGCACGTCCGACGAGCCGGCGCCGGCGCGGACGAGGGGACGATTGGCCGCAAAGAAATTGTTTTCCGAGCCGGCGTAAGTATACCCGATCCCCACATGCAACAGCCGCCGGCCATCGTCCTCGTAGATCGGCAAGCCGGTCAAGCGGACGGTGACTCCGTTCTTTTCGTCACCCGCGCCAAACGCAAACGGGTCGATATCTTGCTTGCCCACGCGTTCGTAGGCTATGGTTCCGGTAATTCGGTCGTCGCACCAGGAGTTGAAGACCTCGATGCCCGTCACATAGTTGGCCGGCTGCACGAAGGCGTCGTTGCCGGGCGAGCGTTCCATGTAGTACCAATTGTTGGAGCCGGTGAGGTGCTCCAGTCCAAACGGCTGCTTGAAGTGGCCGATGCGGACGTTCTCCAGCAGCGGCACTTGCCTAAACGTGGCGTAGAAGTCGGTGAGGCCGACGCTGCCGATTTGCGCCGTGGTGTCCTGGTTGGTTACGTCCTGGATGTTGGCGAAGTTGACCTCGGTGACAAAGTCGACACGCTCGCCGATCGAGCCGTCCGCCCGCAGCCGGGCGCGCCGCATGTCGGAACCGTCTTGCAAATCAAATGGCAACGATTGCGACTGATGGTACCACGAGTTGTCGAAATCGAAGCGACCGCCGACGTGCAAGCGGAATGCCTTGTCCGCGCTCTCCATGACGGCGCCGTTGTCCCAAAAGAGGTCCATTCGCGGACGGGTGTCAGTTGCGGCCGGTTGCGGCGCGGGGAGCTGGGTCGGGACGGCGTCAAGCGGCGGTTCGGCCGGTGGGGGTCGCGCGGTAGACGCATCTGCCGTGATGACAGGGTACCGCTGCGCCAAGGCGGCCGGGTCAAGGTCGAACCAATTGGTTGTGAACGGCTCGTCCGCGCGCGCGCCCGTTTGACATGCAATGAACCATGCCACTGCGGCGAGAACGAGCTTGAAACGGCGGCTCATAGCATTTTTGCGAGTGTTCGCGCCTCGGCTGGAGGGGAGAATTTCAGTAATATCAGCTACATTCGCTTCCTTCGGTTTTATCGTCCCTGCCATTTCTATCACCTTAATAGGAGCAATTGGCCGGCAAAGAGACGCGGACGAACGGGTCGGCCTGTACCGATTGCACCGACTTTTCAGTCGGACTTATCCTTTGACGGCGGCCGTTGGCCAGTCGGTGAGAGGCAATTGAAGAATAAGGTGGGCGAGAGTTGGGTAACGGGGTAGAATCCGAAGGTTCGATTTGAAAACGCCTTGAGTTCAACAAGCTAGATATTTACACAAGTGGCCCGACGAACCAAGAAGAGCCGCAGCCCGCGCGCGCGGAAGCGGATCGCGGACAGCAAACGCGGATCGCGCGTGGCAATCACTTTCCCGCGGCGGTTGTTTGCGGTCTGCTGGTACTGGCGGTATTTGTCGTCTTCGCGCAAACGGCCGGGCACGGTTTTGTCAATATCGATGATGACGACTACGTATCCGGCAACCGCCATGTCCGCGCGGGATTGACCCTGGACGGTGCGAACTGGGCGATTGCCGCAAGGCGATCCGCCCATTGGCATCCGCTCACCTGGCTCTCGTTAATGCTCGATAGCCAGGTTTACGGCGCGTCGCGGCCCGGCGGCTATCACTTCACCAACGTCCTGCTCCACGCCGCCAGTGCGGTCATACTTTTCTTCGCACTCAAGCAGATGACGAGACAATTATGGCCCAGCGCGCTGGTGGCCGGCGTATTTGCGATCCACCCGGCGCACGTCGAATCGGTGGCCTGGATCACTGAACGCAAAGACGCGCTCAGCGGGCTGTTTGGCATGTCGGCGATTTGGGCCTACGGCTGGTACGCGCGGCAGCCAGGCGTCGGCCGTTTTTTGCTCGTCGCGGCGCTGCTGACGGCAGGATTGATGGCCAAGCCGGTGCTCGTGACGTGGCCGTTTCTCATTCTCTTGCTGGATTACTGGCCCTTGAAGCGGCCATTTGCAATTTGGCTGCTCGTGGAAAAAATCCCCTTGCTGATTTTAGTCGCGTTGTCGGCGAGCATCACGTACTACGCGCAGAGTTCAACGGGCGATCTTGTTTCGCTCGCCGCGGTGCCGCTTGACACGCGGATAACCCGTGCTGCGATGTTGTATGTCGTCTACATCGGAAAGACGCTTTGGCCGTTGGACCTGGCAATTTATCCCGTTAACGCGTTGGATAATTCCACTTGGGGATGGGCAGCGGCAGGCATCCTCGCGCTGCTCACCGCCGGGTCAGTGTGGGCGGCTCGCAACGGACGGCGCTGGCTGGCCGTTGGTTGGCTATGGTACTTGCTCGTCTTGCTGCCAACGATCGGGCTAGTGCAAGTTGGTCTACAAGTGATGGCCGATCGCGTCCTCTATTTGTCGCAGATCGGACTATGCGTAGCGATTATTTGGAGCGCGGCAAGCTGGATTAGAGGACGGCAAGCGAGATTGGCTTCTTGCCTGGCGGGATCGCTCCTTCTGATGGCACTCGCGGTGACGGCGTGGCGTCAGGCATCCTACTGGAAGGACAGCGAGGCCCTCTGGAACCGCGCACTGGCCTGCACGCCGCGGCATCCGTTCGCGTTAGTTGGTCTTGGTTCCGCGTTGTTGGCCCGAGGGGACGCCGAGGCTGCGATGGCTCGTTACCAGGAGGCACTGCAAATCGATCCCAATCAGTGCGAGGCCCATTACAATTTTGGACTGGCCTTGGCAAGCCGCCGGCAGAACGATACGGCTATCGATCATTTTCGCGCCGCTCTAAAAGCAAGGCGCGACTTCGCCCCGGCCCATTTCAATTTGGCGATCGCGCTTTCCGACAAGGGAGACATGACCGGAGCGAGCGCCGAATATCAAGAGGCGCTGAGAATTACGCCCGATTATGCCGCGGCACACAACAACCTCGCTACGATCCTGGCTCGCGCGGGCGACATCGACTCCGCCACCGACCACTTCCGGCAGGCGCTGGCGATTGAACCAGGGATCGCCAGGTTCCACTACAATTTTGGCAACGTCCTAGCTACCGGGGGTCGGCTCGATGCCGCTATTGAGCAGTACGAGTTGGCGCTGAAGATTCAGCCTGATCATGCCAACTCGCAACGTAATTTGGCTGTGGTTCGAGCTCAGCGCGAGGCCATGCGGCGCCAACTGAAATAGCGTTTTGGGGCCGGTCATTAAAAAGTTGTGAAAAAGAGACGGCTTGGGCTGTCTGTCTATGGATCCTCAAACTCGGCAGAACTTCTCGCGATCCGCGGTGTTTATGTTATATTAACGGGCGTTTTGACGAGTCTAACCACTTTTCCACGGAGGGTCACATGGCCGTTACTCGTGTTCGAATTCCCGATTGGGCGAGGACCCAAAAGAGCGACAATCGCGTCGAATTGAGCCTTTCGGAGATTGACCTCGTGGTCCGCACGGTCAATTGCCTGGAAGACCACGGCATTTTCACCGTCGCCGATTTGCTGAACTCCACGCCGAAGCAATTGCTGGAGATTCCCAACCTCGGCGAGAAAACGCTGGAAACTATTTATGCAGCCCTGGAGAAGATCGGCTTTTTCCGTCCCGGCCGTCAGCCGGCAGAGCCGGTCGAATTCGATTTACCGAGCAAGAACTTCGCGCTTTTGGATGATGACGAGCCGGAATAATCGGCCGGAACAATCACACAATACAGGAGCCTCCATCGTGCATCATTACTGTTTCGCCCGCTTTGCCCGCGGCTTCGGCCTGGGCGTGTTTGTATTATCGTGCTGCACAATTGCCGCGGCAAGCGATTGGCCGCGATTCCACGGCGTTAACGGCAGCGGGGTCAGCGCCGACCAGCAAGCGCTTCCTAGCAAGTGGAGCGAGACGGAGAACCTCAAGTGGAAAGTGAAATTGCCGGGACCGGGTTCGTCGAGCCCGATCGTCGTCGGCGACCGAGTCTACGTCACGTGCTGGTCCGGCTACTCCGCCAACGGAGTGGAAGAGGGCGACGAGAAGGACCTTCGCCGCCACTTGATCTGCCTCGACCGCAAGTCGGGCAACGTCATCTGGGATACGGCAGTGGAACCGGTGCTGCCGGAAGATTCGTACGGGGGCCAGTTCACGCAACACGGCTATGCCTCGCACACGCCGGTTTCGGACGGAGAGCGGATCTACGTTTTCTTCGGCAAGTCTGGTGCGATAGCCTTCGACATGAACGGCAAGCAACTTTGGCAGACGAGCGTTGGCAGCGGTTCCGGAGCGAACGGTTGGGGCACGGCCTCCAGCCCGATTCTGTACAAGGACTTGCTCATCATCCCGGCCACGTCAGAAAGCGGGTCGCTGGTGGCGCTGAACAAGAAGACCGGCAAAAAGGTGTGGACCCATTCGGATGCCAGCTTTAACCACACATGGGGCACGCCGGTCCTGGCAGATTGCGGCGGCGGTCGGACCGACCTGGTCTTCGCCGTGCCATATAAGGTCTGGGGCCTCGATCCGGAAACGGGCGAGACGCGGTGGACCTGCGAAGGACTGAATAGCGACTCGATCTGCACCAGTGCATTCACCCACGGCGACATCGTCTACTTGATTGAAACCGGCCCGCGGGGCGGCGGGGCAATGGCCCTGAAGGCGGGCGGCGAAGGCGACGTGACCAAGACCGCCGTTCTCTGGCGCGGCAAAGCAAAGTCGCGGATTGAGACTCCGGTGTTCGGCGACAACCGCATCTATTTGGTCGGCAATAAAATCGCCGATTGCATCGATGCCGCCACCGGCAGCCCAATCTACCATGTGTCCGTCGTCACCGGCGAACCGGCACCGGCCGACACCGGCCGCGGCGGCGGTCGCGGCGGACCGGGTGGCGGCGGCCCTGGCGGTCCCGGAGGATCCGGCGGCCCGGGCGGCGGTGGCCCAGGTGCCCCCGGCGGATTCGGTGGTCTCGGCGGAGGTGGTCCCGGTGGTCAGCGGCAAGGCGGTGGCCGCGGCGGTCCGGGTGGCGGGCGTGGTGGACCTGGCGGTGGCCGCGGCAGCATGGGTGGAGACTACTCCTCGCCCGTCATGGCCGATGGCAAGATCTTTTATCTGTCCCGCTCGGGCACCGCCTATGTTTACGCGGCGGGACCGGAGTTCAAGCCCTTGTCGCAGAACCAGTTCGCTTCCGGCGGCGACTTCAGCGCTACGCCGGCCATCAGTGACGGCCAGATTTTCATCCGCTCAAGCAAGTATTTATATTGCGTGGCGGAGAAGAAATAGCCGCGAGTCGGCAAGGGCTCCAGCCATAGGCGCGCATACGATGCCGGGCGCGTCGCAGGCTTCGGCGCCCATCTGGCACTATTCCTACCGCTGCGGTATCGTGATGGTGAGAGTTGTCATCTCGCCGGCGGATTGGATTGGAAATGCTACTGGAACCGCATGTACTGCAATTGGCCGATCTGTTCGATTGCCTTGACGATGTTCGCGTATGGGTCAAGGACCGCGAGCACCGCATCTGCTGGGCCAACCGCACCAATCTTTTGCTCTATTCGCCCGACGATACGACGGGCAGAAGCCTCTTGGGTAAGACAGTCCACGAATTATTTCCGGCTTTCCTGGCCGATCAATATCATCTCGACGACGAGTACGTTTTGGCGGGCAATCGCATAGTCGACCGCATTGAAATGAATCGAATGCCCGACGGAACCAACGTCTGGCACGTGACAAACAAGATTCCCCTGTTGGGGCACGACGGCACGATCATCGGCACCGCCGGCATTACGCGGCCGTTGGACAGGTCGGAGGCAGGCACGCCGAGGAGGACTGAGTTTGGTCCGGTGCTGACTTACATGCGCGACCACCACGATACGCCGATCACGAATGAGCAATTGGCGCGGCTGGCGCACATGTCGCAGCGGTCGTTCGAGCGCAAGTTTCTGAATAGTTTTCATCTGACTCCGCAGGCTTACTTGCGCAAGCTGCGGCTGCGCATGGCGAGCCATGCCTTGGTGTCCACGAATCAGTCCCTGTCGGTAGTTGCGGCAAGTTGCGGTTTTGTGGACCAGAGCCACTTTTCGCGGGAATTTCGCCGTTATTTCGGCAAGACGCCTCGCGAATACCGCAAATACTATTCGCGAGACTTGCCCGGCGGCCAGTCAGGGGCACCAAGTAACGCGAGCAAATTCCAATAAGGCGCCTGGATGTGCATCGTGGCGGCGATGGGTGACTCTGGCGGTTGGCGTCAAGCCATCGATTTCGAGGTACTCGGATTAAGGCGTTCGAACGTCTCGCTGGCGTTTTTAGCACAAAACTTGCCGCTACAATACAATACGGATCGATTGAACCATGATGGAATGAAGTTGATAGTCTGGGGCAAGGTCGTTTCGATCGCATCACTTTTGATTCAAAGCCTCAATCCGTGCGCTTTTCGAGAGTAATCTGCACTATCACCTACAAAACGGTTACGGTCATAGTTGGGAATAACCCGCGATATGCCGAGCTATTCACGCGATTATTTCGAGCCGCAAACCCATAGTTGGGATTCGCCATGCGAAAAGGCGTTGCGGCAATGCCACTGGCGCATCAAGCTTTTGCTGCAACTTGGCGGTCCTATCAAAGTTCGCGTGGATTCTTAGCCGGGGAGCCAGTTTTTTGTAAATCATTTGTTCTTGATCGGAAGAGAGATCGTAATGTGCCGTTTAAACAATGCGTCGCCCGTAGTTGATAACAGTTGCGTACATAACTTCTTTGGCAATCTGGTTCGATTGTTTTGCATCTGCTTGCGTCCGCTCACCGCGGCAGGAGTCCTCTTGGCTGCTGGTACGATTACCATGGCGCAGACCGTCCCGCTTAATGGAAACGACGCCGCCGGCACTTCCAGTTTTACGAATCCATTAACCGGCGCAGCCGCTGGATGGGGCAGCAGCGGCACCGCGGCTTCAGCCGGCAATAACTACGAGGTTCTCGGAACTTCCGCCAACTACCAGTTGCGGAGTCCTGCCACAACCGGCTCGTCATTTAATTTCTCGGGTAGTACGCTGCAACTCGACGGCGGCGCCCAGTTCATCATCAAGAGCACGGGCGGCACGATCGGAGTGGTCAATCTGATCCTGAACGGCGGAATCGTCGATCTCTCGGGAAATGCGAGTCCTGGCGCAACCACACTAGGCGGCACGGGCAGCGGCGGCTCAGGCGGCCTGATAACTCTCAACGCCGTAGGGTCGCCTCCCAATACGATTGGGGCTGAAAGCACTCAGTCCCTAACCGTGGCCTCCGTATTAACCGGCGCGGGCGACATCAACTTCGGTTACCCGGGCGGCGGATATCCAGCCGGAGGAGGCGCTACAGCAGCGCTCAGTGGCGCAGTAATTCTCACCGCTTCCGGCAACAACACGGGGGCAACGAACATCTCCAGCGGGACGCTTCAATTGGGCAACGGCGGCGCCACCGGCTCGCTCTCGACCGGCAGCTTGATCACCGACAACGCCGTGTTCGCGTTTAACCGCAGCAATAACGTGACACAGGGGACCGATTTCAACGCTTCCGCAATTACCGGCTCGGGTAGCCTCGTCCAGATGGGGCCCGGCTTGTTGACGTTGAATGCCGCGAACTCGTATACGGGTGGAACTAAGATTTCAGGCGGCACGATCACCTGCTCCGCCGACAACAACCTGGGCACAATTCCCGCAACGGTCCAGGCCGCGAATATTACGCTCAATGGCGGCGCGCTGGCCTTCACGGTAGGCACTTCGGCGGCTATTACGGGAGGGTTTACGGTCAGCGCCAGTCGCGGAATCACACTTGGCGCCAGCGGCGGCACGATCGACGTCAACTTCCAGGACAATGCACGAACCGACAACCACCTCGGCAGCGAGATCGCCCTCGTCTACAACGGCATAATTACCGGGTCGGGCGGCCTCACAGTAATGGGCAAGGGCGGCTCGCAATTCTCCACCAGCGGCTCCTCGATCTTGGACTTGGGCGCCGCGTCGACCTACCAGGGCAACACGACCATCAGCAATGCGGTCGTCCAAGCCAACAGCGGAAACTCCAAACTGATCGCCTCGCTGGTAAACATGCTGCCGATAGGCACAACGTTGATCCTCACTAACAGCGGCATCCTCAACTTGGACAACACTACATCCAACCAGCAGGTTGCGGGCATAACCGGCGACGCAACGGGTAAGGTCGGCACGACCAATGCCGGCGCCCTCGTGCTCACCCTGGGCGGCAGCGGAAGCTATCTGTTTCCTGGAACGATCGGCCAGGTAACGCTCGCAGGTAAGGCCGGCAGCGCCTCGGCGATCAGCATGTTGAAGTCAGGCGCGGGAATTCAGATTCTCAGCGGCGCGTGCACTTATACCGGCACTACCAACATCACCGGCGGCACGCTGCAATTGGGCAATGGCGGCACCACCGGTGCGCTCGCAGGCGGCAGCACAATCATCGATAACGCCACGCTGGCCTTCAGCCGCAGCAACACCATGACGCAGGGGACCGATTTCAGCACGGCGCCGATCACCGGTTCGGGCGCCCTCGTTCAGATGGGGTCCGGTACGGTCGTGCTCAATGCTGCGAATACCTATTCGGGCGGCACCAGGATCAACGGCGGCACGCTGCAACTATCCGGCACCGGTTCCATGGGCGCGGGCACCCTGGCGATCAACGGCAGCAGCACGCTGGACCTCCACGGCGTTACACAGACAGTCAGCACCGCCAGCCTCGTGAGCGGTAATATCCTCAGCAGCACCACGGCCGCCACGCTGACCGGCTCTGCGTTCAACGTGCAGGCGGGGTCGATCAGCGTCAACCTCAGCGGCGCGACTGCTCCACTGACCATGTCCGGGACCGGTCTCGTCACGCTGAGTGGTTCGAACGCCTACGGCGGCGGCACATCCATCTTGGGCGGCACCCTGAAACTAGGCAACACGGCAGCTTTGGGAACCGCGGGACTCACTCTCAGCGGCGGCACGCTCGACCTGAACTCCAATGCGATCAGTTTGCCGTCCATCTCAGGCACCGGCGGACTTTTCACCGACAATAGCTCCGGCACCGGCACCACCTCGATCACTTTCAACCAGAACTCTAATGTCAACTTCCCGTGGACCGTGACAAACGGCCCCAGCAAATCGTTGGCCCTGACGAAGAACGGCGCAGGAGTGATGACGATCACCAGCGCCAATACCTATTCGGGCTCCACGACCGTCAACGGCGGCGGGCTCATCGTTAACAGCACGCACACCGGCGGCGCAGGATATCTGATCGGCTCCAGCGGCAGCCTTGCGGGCGTGGGCAGCATTTCCGCCCCCGTGACGCTCAATTCCGGGTCATTCCTCGAGCCGGGCAGCACACTGGGCGCTACCTCAGGTACGCTCACTGTCGGCGGACTTATCACCCAGGGCGGCGCGGGCGTCAGCCTCGCCTTCTCCAACAGCACGAGCACCGGCAACCAACTCGTCCAAGTCAACGGGCCGCTGACGCTCAACGGCACGACTGCGGTCTCGATCTACGACATCAACGGCTCGCTGGCCAACGGCAATTATCCGCTTTTCGCCTACACCGGCGCGCTGAGCTTTGCGTCCAGCGCCTCGTCGCTCGTCCTGGCGAACTCCGGCGCCACCCTGAGCCCGCGACAAACCGCCAGCTATTTCGATTACGGCACCACAACGCCGGGCATCGTCTCCCTGGACGTCGTCGGCCAGGTCGCAAACCTCACCTGGGCCGGCGGCTCGGGCAACGTCTGGAATCAAAACCAGTTTTCCAATACAGTCTGGTGGGATGGCACCGGCGGATTTGCGGCTAATAATTACTTCGGGTTCGGCGACAATGTCACCTTCGACGGCAGCGCCGCTCCGGGAAATCTCAGTGTCACGCTTTCCGGCGCGGTCGCGCCAACTTCCGTAACAGTCACGGGCACGAACAACTACACGTTCACGGGATCTGGATTCATCCAAGGCCCAACCGCGCTGACCGTGGCCGGCCCTGGGTCTTTGACCATCTTCAACGCCGGCAACATCTATAGCGGCGGCTCGTTCCTCCAGGGTGGTACCGTAGTGCTTAAGGTCAATAACGGCCTTTCGCCCACAGGCACGGTCACCTTCGGGTCGCCGGCCACAAGCGGCACGCTCGACCTGTCCGGATTCAACCAGACCGTCGGCGGATTGGCCATCGCCGGCGGTGCGACGCCGAGCAGTCAAGTCATCACGGTGAGCACCGGCAACTCGACTTTGACTTTCAGTGGCGGCGCAACGCCATCGACCTATAACGGAACCATGCAGGACACCGTCGGATCCACGAACGGCACGCTCTTTCTGACAGTCAACGCGGGCACTCTTAACGCCGGTTCTGCGGTCACAACCTATCACGGCACAACGACGGTCAATAGCGGGGCTCTGCTGGTCGACGCGCTTCCCAATAGCAGTGCCGTCGTTGCCGGGGGGGCCTCAATCATTTTTGCTGCCACAACCGGCACAACGTCTGTTGTGGGTCTAAGCGGCAGTGGGACGGCCTTTTTCAATAGCCCTGTCGTCACGCTTCCAGGGCTGGGCGCAACGAATATCAGCCTCGCCAGCAGTTCAGCTTTGTACTTGTCCGCGGCAACGCAAGGCTCGGGACTGATTAGCGGCCAAGGCGGCATCGTCCAACCCGGCCCCGGTTTATTGACACTGGCCGGAAACAACTCGTACTCCGGTGGAACAATCATCAGCGGTGGAACGCTGGCAATTTCCGCCGATGCCAACTTGGGCGCGGTCCCCGCGGGACCTCTGCCTGCGAACGTCGCGCTCAGCGGAGGAGTCTTGCAGTTCAATGCAGGCACGGCGTTCGGCGTAGCTACAATCAGCGCTAGTCGCGGAATCGCGCTGAACAGTGCCACGGGAACGATCGATGTTTTGAATCCCTCATCAGGGAGCTTTGCGACCAACGAAGTTGCCGCGCAAATTCGAGGACAGATTAGCGGTACGGGGAATCTGTTTGTCACAGGCGGGTCGGGCACGAACTCGGGCACCAACGCTTACCTTCTCGAACTCGGCGGCACCAACTCCTACACGGGCAACACCACGATCAGCAACGCCACGGTAAGCTTCGAGAACGGCAACAACGGCGGCGTCGGTCCCAACAATATCCTGCCTACGACGACCGTCCTCAATCTGGTCAACAATGGCTGGTTCATTTTCAACAATGGCATTTCCAATCAGGCGATCGCGGGGCTCACTGGCGACGCGACCGGTATCGTGGGGACTACCAATGGTTCTAACTCGAGCGCCTTGACGATCACCCCGTCCGCAGGGCAAACCTGCACGTTCGCGGGCGTGATCGGCGCGCAAACCTTGTTGACCAAGACCGGCGCGAACACACAGATTAATGTTACGATCAATGGTCTCGGCGCGGAGGTTTTCACCGGCGTCAACACCTATACCGGCAGCACATCGATCAGCGCGGGCACCTTGCAAATCGCCGGAGGCGGTTTGCTCGGCGGCGGGACTTACGCGACCGGCATCGCTATTGGCAGCGGCGCCGCACTGAGTTATACCGGTTCGGCGGCCCAGACATTCAGCGGCGCGATCAGCGGCAGCGGTTCTCTCGCCCTGGGCGGCCCCGGCCAGCTCACGCTTTCGCCGGCCGGCGGCAATCCCAACTTCAATGGCACTGCGACCGTCAGCGGCGGCACCCTGGTCGTCAATGCGGGCAACACCGCAGCCGGTGCATTGGGCGCAACGAGTTTGATAACCGTCAATTCGGGCGGCACCATTATCGTCGGCAGCAACAACAACGCATTCCAGGGTACCGCACCGCTAGCAGCGACCCAGATTAACGCCGGCAGCCTGGTGATGGATCCCAACACGCCCGGCTCGACCAACCACCTGGGCTCCTTGACGCTCAACGGCGGCACGCTGTCCGCAGTGTCCGCCAACTCCACCTGGGGCAACTGGAATTTCGACCACGGAGTTTCCACGCCGGGCGATGGCTCCGCCTCAACTATTGCCGGCGGCAATGCCACTTTGACCCAAGTCGGCGGCACGGTATTCAATATCGGCGCCGGCGATACGCTCGATGTTTCCGCGGCCCTCGCTCTTACCACCAGCGGGGCCGACAATGGACTCATCAAGACGGGCGCCGGCCTGCTCGTGCTCTCGTCTCCCTCGAACAGCTATACGAGCGCCACGACCATCAGCGCGGGCACACTCCAACTCGGAAATGGCGGCTCGTCTGGAAACCTGGCCGGCGGAAGTATTACCAACAATTCCGTACTGGCCTTTGGCCGCAGCGACAATGGCCTGACGATTTCGGTGGGAATCACCGGAAGCGGTTCGGTGGCCCAAATCGGCAGCGGCATCACCACGCTTAGCGGAAATAGCACGTATACCGGCAGCACGACTGTCGCCGCGGGCACGTTGAGGATTCTCGGCACGCTGATGGGCACCAATGTCAACGTCGGCAACGGCGCCGGGCTCTCCGGGGCCGGCGACGGCTTCTCGACTGGCGTGATCACGGGAACCGTGACCGTCAAGGGCGGCGGAGCGATCGACTTCACGAAGAACGGACTTTTACCGGGCTCGACGACGACTCTCGCCGCGGGAGGTTTGGTCCTTGGCGATTTCTCGGCAAACTCGGCCAATCTTACTTTTGACGTTAACACGACCAACGCGCAGCCCGCTGACTTGATCAATCTCGGCGGCGGCAACTTGACCGTGAATCCCAGCAACGCGATGGTCAGCATCGCCAGCACGACGCTCTCGCCCGGCACCTACAATTTGATTTCGTACGGCACTTTCTCCGGTGCCGGTTCATTCGCGCTTAACCCAGCCGACACCCACATCGGGCTCTCCACGCTTTCGTTGTCAAATGCCGGCAACGCGTTGGAATTGATAGTGTCCGGCAACCCAATTCCGACGCTGGCTTACTGGTCCGGCAGGTACAACGCCAACGGCGGTAACGCCAATTGGGGCGGATTCAATTCCTCCGGACCCGTTACGAATTTCTCGTTGAATGCCGCTGGCACAACCGATGCGGGACAACTCGTCGGCGGCGTTACGGACGTTGTCTTTGCGGCCGCGTCCGCGCCGGGGTCGATCAACTCGACGCTCGACGATTCCTTCGCCATCAACAGTTTGACCGTCACCACCAACGGAGCGGTATCGATTAGCGGCAGCCAAACCCTGACGATCAACGCTGCCGCCAGCGGGGCCGGCGGTCTGGGTTACTCGGCCGGTACCGGCATCGTCATGCAGTCCGGCGCGGTGCGCTGACCATCAGCGCGAGCACTCTCGTTGCCGCCGCAAGCCAAAGCTGGGCGAACAGTTCCACCAGCTCGCTCGCGCTCTCCGGCAACTTGACCGGCAGTGCCACGGCAGGCAACACGACTACCGTGACGCTTGCCGGCAACGGCAGCGGCGGCGCCGTGCTATCGGGGGCAGTTGGCGACGGCGGCGGGGGCGGGAACCTGGCCCTCGCGGTCAATATGCCAAACGCCGTGGTCGCGCTTTCCGGAAGCAACACGTTCTCGGGCGGAACGACCCTGAGCAGCGGCACGGTGACCGCCGGCGGCAACAGTCCGTTGGGAACCGGCACGGTAACCATCAATCCTTCTTCGGGCACCGCCGTATTGGCTTTGACCGGCGCCGCGCCCCTGATCGGGTCGCTCAGCAGCAACGGCGGCGGAGCGTCACTCGTCCTCTTGGGCAACGCCGGCGGCGGCGGTTCCGCCACAACCTTGACCGTCGGGACCAACAATGCGTCGGCAACTTTTGCAGGCGCTATCGGCGATCTGAGCCTTGCCAACTCTGCCGCACGCGGCAGCCTGGTAAAGACCGGAACCGGCATGCAGATTTTAGCCGGCAACAGCACGTTCACCGCCGGCACGACGGTTAGCGCGGGCACGCTGGTGGCTGCCGCCGATATCGCGCTGGGAACAGGCGCTGTGACGATGAACCCATCGTCCGGAACCGCCGTGCTGGCCTTCACCAGCGCGACACCCGTCATCGGGTCGCTTGGAAACAGCGGCGCGGGCGCCTCGATTCTGTCTCTCGGCGACCCGATCGCCGGCTCGCCCACCACACTGACCCTGGGAGGCAACAACGCATCAACCACGTTCAGCGGCAAGATCATCGATCTGACTCCGGCTAACTTTGCGGCGATCGGCGCTTTAGTGAAGAACGGCAGCGGTAATCTGACGTTGACGGCCAGCAACGCTTATACCGGAACCACAACGGTCATGGGCGGCACGCTCTCCATTTCCTCGGACAGCAACTTGGGCACGGCGCCGGTGATTTACAACCAGTCGGCCATAACGCTCAATAACGCCACGCTGCAAATCGCGGCGACTACTCTGTACGACACGCCAACCATCTCCGACAATCGCGGCATCACGTTGAACAACTCGGCAACCATCAGCGTGCCCGTATTGTCAAGCGGGACCTTTGGCACCGCCGGCTCGGAAAGGTCCACGCAGTATCGCGGCGTGATCTCCGGTAGCGGTAACCTGACCATTACCGGCGGTACCGGCGCCAACTCCGGCGCCGCCCCCTATATTCTGGAATTCGGCGGATCGAACACGTACACTGGCAACACGACCGTCAGCAACGCAATCGTCACTGCCGAGAACCGTGCCGCCCCGAACAACGTGGGCCCGGTCAACATCCTTCCCGCAACGACCGTGTTGAATCTTATCAACAACGGCTGGTTCAACATGAGCAACGGTTCTGCCGCCCAAACGCTCGCGGGCCTAACGGGCGACCCGACCGGTATTGTGTCGACAACCAACGGCGGAAATCCGTCAAATCTGACTATCAATCCCGCGGTCGGCCAATCGTACAACTTCCCCGGCGTCATCGGCGCCCAGACGATTTTGGCCAAGACCGGTAGTAATGTCAGGATCACCCTCACGATCTCGGTGCCGGCAGGCAGATCCTCTCGGGATCCAACACTTACATAGGCGCTACGACGATCAACTCCGGCACGCTCCAGATAGGCAACGGAGGCGCAACCGGCTCGCTTGCCCTTGGCAGCGCAATCGCCGACAACGGTGCTTTGGCCTTCAGCCGCAGCAACCTCATTACGCAAGGCGTCGATTTCTCCGCCGCATCGATTTCGGGCACCGGCAGCTTGATCCAATTAGGACCCGGCACATTGGTCCTCAGTGCATCCAACGGCTACTCGGACGGCACGATCGTCAGCGGCGGCACCTTGATCGCGATGAATTCCAACGCGATCCTCGACGGGACGAACTTGACCGTCGGCGATCCCACGTATTTCCCGGCGCTTGTAGTGCCGCCGCCAGTCGGCGCGCGATTGCGCCCGTGCCCGAGCCGGGAGCCCTGTGGCTGCTGGCCACCGGCGGCGCGTTGCTTGCGTTTTATCGCAAGCGGCGCAAACGCTAAACAGCAGGGCCGGTCTTCTATCCCATTGCGGGGCGGCTATACTGTTTAAGGGCCTCTATCGGAACCGATCAAACGGCACGACCGGAACAGCCCCAGTATCGGTTTTGTTAGAGACCTTAAGACATGAAGTCGCCCCTGAATCGAGGCGGATTGCGGTTCTACGTCGTTGTCGTGGCCGCGGCCGCTGGAACGCTGTATTTCCAGTCAACAACGGCGCGGTCGATACTGACCGGATTGCCGCTCTTGTTCGCGGGGGTTTGTCTCCATACGTGGGCCAAGGGTTGTTTGCGGCAGAACCGCGTGGTGGCCACGATCGGCCCGTATCGCTTCGTGCGGCATCCGTTTTACGTGGCCAATGCCCTGATTGATTTCGCGTTGGCCGTCATGGCCGGCTGGTTGCCGCTAGTGCTTGTCTTGCCCATCTGGTGGCTGGCGATCTATATGCCGGTAATCCGCGGCGAGGAGCGCTTCCTGAACGAGAAGTTCCCAGTTGAATATTCGGACTATCGTCGCCGTGTTCCGTGCCTCATTCCCTGGCGACGGCCGTTGCCGAACCCGGGCGACGGTTTTCGTTGGGACAATCCAAATATCGCCGGCGGCGAGGAGTTGCCTCGCGCGATGCGGATACTGGCCTATCCGCTCTTGTTCTTTGTCGCGCAAGGTCTGCGGGCCGAGGGACTCGACTGGCTGCGCGATGGCTGGCACTTGACGGCTCTTGCCGGACAGTTGGCGCTCTATGTTTTTGCCTGGCAGCTCCATCGCCATCAGCGCGAGCGCCGCCGCGTCCTGCCCTCGATGCTGGAGCATCCGGTATATCGCGTCGCGGCTGGTGGAGCGATCCTGGCGGCCGTCTACTGGCTTCACGGACCGATGACGAGCTATCGGAGTATCGTGGCCATCAGCGGGATCTTGCTGCTGCTGTCCGTGCCGATCTATGCGCGGCGGCCAGTGCGGACCATTCTTGCCGAGATGCTCGCGCTGGCGGGAGCGATTTGTGCGGGCGAACTGCTTTGGCTCGCGCCGCCCACGGCGGCGATTTACGCGGCATGGATTCTGGACCGGTTGCTCGGCACGGCAGTGCCGGGTGATTCGGACGATCGCGCGGCGGAAACGGCGTGGTGGCCCTACTTGTATCCGCTCATTGCAGCCGCTTGCGCCGCGTTAATCGGCGTGAAAATAGTGGGCCGCGGATTGTCGGGTCATTTACCATGAATCCTCACTCGTCCCCAACTGCCACTGCGGTGAACGCCTAGCGCCGGCGCGCTTAACGGACCTTCGCTTCGCCCGTGTGAACATTCAGCGTCCACGGCGCCGGCTTCGGCAAGCGCAGATTTCCCTCGCCGATTTCCAGCGGCATCCAAAGGTATCGGCTGTCAGATTGCTGCCGCGGCCGCCAGATGTCGCCCATGAAAATCACCGTCGTCTTTTTCGAACCGACAACCTTCAACATCATCGTAGATTGCGAGCCGTAGGTCTTTGTCTCGGCCGGGGCGATGTCCTTGAATTCGGACCAGGGGCCGGCGAGCGATTTCGCGGTGGCATATTGGTTCGGATTGGGACTAAAGCCCGTTAAATAGGAACCAATGCCGTAATAGAGTCCGCCCAAGTGGACGACGGCTCCGCCCTCCAACGGCTTTTGGATGAAGCATGTTTCCTTGGCGACGGTCAGATAATCGTCCGACAATTGTGCGATGTAAAATCCTTTGGATGGCCGCGACTCGAAGATGAGATATGCCGTGCCGTCGTCGTCGACAAACTGGCCGATGTCGCGGCTCTCCTTATCTAGCGGCCGGAAGCTGTGGACGAAGCGATAATCGCCGTCCGCGGTATCGCAAGTATAGACGCCCACTCGGGCATAGGTGTAGCGGCCGGAATCGAGGTGCGCGTAAAGTATGAACTTGCCAGTCTTGGCGTTGTGGTAGACCTTGGGGCGTTCGAGGATGAATCGAGTGCTCGGCAGTTTTTCCGGCGGCCCGCCGTGAACGACTTGGCGGCGGAAGGTCCAATTCATGAGGTCCTTTGAGGAGTAACAAGCGACTGCCCGTTCGACGGGACCCCAACGTCCGGTCTCCGCGCCGCGGTCTTCCCCAAACCAATAATAGACGTCTCCCTGCTGGAGAATCCCGCCGCCGTGCGCCTGGACGTGCTGGCCGCGGTCGTCAGGCCAGATTTCGCCCGGTTGGATTGAAGTATTGAGCGTTGCGGCGGCGAGCGAACCACAGCCCAGCAGTCCGCTCAAGATTATGGAAGCGAAAATGAGCGCGATACGGGTCGTCATAGTGTCCACTACTTTTCGAACTATATATATAATGGCAGCGGCAGATCGAGAACTGCAATGTTTGCCAATGAAGTAGAATCTGCCGTCTTGCGACCAAGACTCAGCCGATAGCAGTCCAGTTACGAAAGCGGAGGGCAAGGGATTCGTGTTGCCCGGTTTTCGCTATCTCGTGACGCGACAAGTACTTACGTTTAAGTCCTCGTCGGGCAAGAACTTGTCGGAGTCTGGTTGGGTCTCATTATACCCGGTTGTTACCGGTTGTGGAGGTCGCCAACCTGGACGAATCCTGGACAAATCAGATCGTCATCTCGGCGGCGGTTTCGTCGGCGGCCCGGAAAGAAAGGAAAATTCTCGCTTTTTAAGTAGGTGGTATGATAAAAGAGGACAATTTTCATTACATTGGCGGCATGGTCAACCTGATCGCACATGCGATCGGGTCGCTCCGCTCGGCTTATCCCGCCTCCATGCCCTTGGCGATGCGGTCGCCGATCTCGTTGTCGATGTTGCGCCAATATTCGAACGCACGCTGTAGTACCGGCGGGGACACGCCATTCTTGAGGTGAGCGACGATGTTTGACACCAGACGGCTGCGCGCCGCATCGTCCAAAACTTTGCGCACTAGCGTGCCGGCTTGGCTCCAGTCGTCGTCGTCCTTGCGGAGGGTGTAAGCCGCTTGGATGAACTCGCCACTCGCCTCCCACTTCTCCATAAAGGGAAAGCGCAGGGGATCGGCGGCCGGTCCGCCCTTGGAATTTGCGCGTAGACGGGATCGGACACATTAACGACCCGCATTGCCCCGTCCTTGCTGTAGCTATGCACGGGGCACTGTGGCCGGTTGACGGGGACCTGTTTGTAATTGACTCCCATACGAGCACGGTGCGCATCGGCATAGGAGAACAGGCGGGCAAGCAGCATCTTGTCCGGGCTGGGACCGATCCCTGGTACGAGATTGTTCGGTTCGAACGCTGCCTGCTCGATCTCCGTATGAAAGTCGGTCGGGTTGCGGTTGAGCGTCAGCCGGCCGACCTCTTGCAACGGATAATCGCCGTGCGGCCATACTTTGGTCAGGTCGAACGGGTTGAATCGGTAGGTCTTGGCCTCATCGAACGGCATGATCTGCATCTTCAGCGTCCAGCTTGGGTAGTCGCCCCGCTTGATCGCTTCAAACAGATCGCGGCGATGATAGTCGGCATCCTCGCCAGCTATCCGATCGGCCTCTTCCTGCGTGAGGAACTCGACGCCCCGATCGGTCTTAAAGTGGTACTTCACCCAGAAGCGTTCACCCCGCGCGTTGACCCACATGTACGTGTGGCTGGAATATCCATTCATGTGCCGCCAATTCTTCGGAATCCCGCGGTCCCCAAGCAGCCACGTGACCTGATGTGCAGACTCGGGCGATAGCGTCCAGAAATCCCACTGCATATCGTTATCGCGGAGGCCACTGTCCGCGCGGCGCTTTTGCGAGCGGATGAAGTGCTGGAACTTCATCGGGTCGCGCACGAAGAACACCGGCGTGTTATTCCCCACCATGTCATAGTTGCCTTGGCTGGTGTAGAACTTCAGCGCGAAGCCGCGCGGGTCGCGCCACGTATCGGGGCTACCGCGCTCGCCGGCGACGGTGGAGAAGCGGATCAAAGTGTCCGTCTTCATCCCCGGCTGAAACGCGGCCGCCTTGGTGTAGGCGCTGACATCTCTAGTGACTTCGAAATAACCGAAGGCCCCTGACCCTTTCGCGTGCGGCTGACGCTCGGCAATCCGTTCCCGGTTGAAATTGGCCATCTGCTCGATGAGGTAGTGGTCCTGCAACAGGATTGGACCATCGGGCCCCACGGTCAGAGAGAATTCGTCGCTGGAGACAGGAATTCCCGCATCGGTGGTTGTGGGAGTTTGACTTTGTAAAGTTGCCATGCTCTTTCTCCAAGTAAACTATTATCTGTTAACCGACTGCAACCGCGGCCCCGGGACCGGCAATGAAACTCGAAAAATCGACCACTTTTAAATCTGCGAATGGCAACGATGCCAAATCGCTTCCTGAGTCCGACTTCATTGGATTGTCCTTTGTTTGTGTGATGGCGTGTTCGATTCGAATCGTTGCGGTTGGTTTTAAGTCTCTCATCGTGTACGCGCCCTTCTGAGAGTACACGTAATCGTTGAAGATCCTCTCGAAGCGCTCGGAATTGGGGACCGGAGTGTTGACGATTTTCAACGAAAGCTCCTTCTGCTTTGCGGTATTGGACGGCTTCACGTGCAGGCTCAGCGCATATTTCGAGAAGTCGCGCACCATGAAGTCGAAAATCTCGTCCAGCAGGTCGTCCTCGATTGGGAAATGCTTCGTGTTCTCGATGATGAGTTGGCCGTAGGCAACGAGCGTCAGCATTTCGCCCAGGGCCAGGTTGTAGTCGATGTTTGACGATTGCTCCTTCGAGGGTGTCGCCTCCGTGAGGAAGCGTTTGAAGAGCCGGATCTGCTCCTTGAAGACGTTTACGTTCGGCAGGTCCACCGTTTCGTAGGCGATGTTGTAATCGTGGAACTGGATTTTCCCGAGCCCGTGAGTGGGTCCCTGCTTGAACAAGAAGGCATCGTTCGACGCATCATCGCGGCGCGGCGCCTCAGGATACTGCCTTGGATTGAACAAGTAGTTCTGCATGAACTTGACGACCAGCGCCATATTGACATGCACGGTTCCCTCCAGCTTTGGCAGCCACGCGATCTCTAGCTTGGCGGTCTCGAAGAAGGGCTCGTTTTCCATGCCCTTGGCGGCGATCACATCGTGCAGGAGATTGACCACCTCCTCTCCCTCGCGGGTGACCTTCATCTTTGCCAGCGGGTTGAAGAGGAGATACCGCCGATCGCCTTCATTGGCAGTCCGCATGTAGTCGATCGCGCGCTCGGCGAAGAGCTTCATCGCCACCAGCTTGCAGTAGGCGTCGGTGAAAAGCCTTTTCACGTGCGGGAAGTCCGTGACGAACTTGCCGTAGAGGCTGCGATTCGCGGCGTGGTTGATGGCTTCGTAAAACGCGTGAGTGCACATCCCAATCGACCCGAACGCCAGGTTGAATTTGCAGATGTTGACCGTGTTCAGCGCGTTGTCCCACGCCTTGGCGCCGCGCTCGAGAATGTCTGCCTCTGTGATCGGATAGTCGTGGAGCACGTAGGTCGAAACGTAGATGGAGTGGTTCACCACGTTCCGGACGCACTCGTATTTCGGGTGGTTGGATGCCACGACGAACCACACATATTCGTCATTACTGCCCCCGACCTTGCCCAAGGTCGAGACCAGTGCCGCCTCATTGCCGTTTCCGATGTAGTACTTGTCGCCGGCGGCCTTGTAGGCGCCGTTCCCCTGCGGGTTGAGCATCATATCGGTCGAGTAGATGTCGGCGCCGTGTTCCTTCTCCGACAGGCCGAAGGCGAAAACCCCGCCGTCCTGGAGAAGCTTCGCGGTCTTTTGCTTTACCCCTTCATTGGAACCACACCAGATCGGGCCAAGCCCGAGCATTGACACTTGAAAGGTGTACCAGTAGGCCATGCCGTAGAAGCCGGTGATTTCCGAGAAACCGGAGTTGCGGTAGGTGTCCCAGCGCGAATCGGGCGCGCCGTATCCCGAGGGAGTCATGAGCGTGGCGAGAACCTGGTGCTCACGCATGAACTCTACGAAATCGTAGTTCCACTTTCGGTCGTGCCAGTCTTTCTTGAGCTTCTTGAGTCCCTTCTGTTCGAAGAACTCGAGCGTTTTCAGCATCAGTTCCCGCGACTTTTCATCCGGATATTTGCGCGTGTAGTCGCGGGGATTGAGAAGGATCGAGGGTTTGCCTTTCTTGGGCGTCTTGGTTGCGGTTGATGTTGCCGCTTCGGTTTTCTCGATAGTGGCTGTTGTCATGTCGTACTCCTATTGGTTTAGTGGTTCTAAATGTTTGTAGTGGTAGTCATCGCATGCCGCCGCCCGCGGTTCCACCGTCTAGCTGATCTCGAAAAAGCGGTCGAGCTTGGTCCAGGTTATTACCTTGTGGACCTCGGCCCGCAACCGGCAGAGGACCAGCCTGGCATTTTGCCGCTTCAAGTTTCGTTGAAGCAAGAGCAGGGTGCTCAGTACCTCAGTACCGAGTACTTGAATATTCGAACAATCGATCACTAGGGCCTGGTGATCGGCCCTATCGGTACCGGAATTCGACTGGCTGATCGACACCGCGGCGATGCGAGACGCGGGTGCAATGTTGTCTAGAAACATGCGTTTATTCCATTGAGTTGATTAATAGGAAAAACATGGAACTGGACTATCCGATAACTTCCCCGTTAGAATGGGTGGGCAGTCTTACGGGCGGTTGTTGTTTTGCCCCCGCCATGAAACCAAGCGTGGCGGCTTAACGCTACCCACTGTAAAATCACTACCAGAGGACGCCGATTTCCCTTGCGGGAGAGCTGACGTGGAAGAGGAAAACACTACCGTCGCCGTCCAACGCTACCTAGATGACTTGGCCGGCGATTCGCCCGCCGAGCCGGTCATTCGGGCTCTTTTGGACCGGGCTCTTCGCCGCCTGGGCCGGCTGTGCGGTGTGCTGCTGCACCGCAGCTACCCCCGTCTAATGCAACCGCCCTTGTACTTGCAGCCTGACGAGATACTCAGTGCCGTTGTCGAGCGACTGCTCAAGGCACTTCGCGAGGCTCGGCCAAACAGCGAGCGGCAGTTCTTTTCGCTGGCCGCCCAGCACATGCGATGGGAACTGAATGATATGGCCCGACGCTTGGATGAGCAGCCGATTGCGGAGGTGCTCAACGAAGATCAAGTCCTCGCGCCAGCAAGCAGCGACTCCATGCTCAGCCCGGACGCGCGCCGAATGCTGCGCGCGATCGATGATTTGCCCGAGTGCGAACGTGAGGCGTTCGACCTGGTACGCATCCAGGGCATGTCGCAGGCCGAGGCGGCGCGTGTCCTCGAAGTCTCGCCTATGACCGTTATGCGTAGACTAAACCGTGCCTTGGTGCTGCTGGCCAAGGAGCTGGATGACCTCCGTCCCGAGTAACGGGACGAGAGTCGAGCGATGAGAGATGAGTGCTGACGGATGAAGACAAGACGCGACTATTACCTCGAATCCTGTGTGTCTCAGCGCTATCGGAGAGGTTCGCCATGAGCGAGGACCCTCGCGTGGACCAGTTGCTCGAGGAACTGCTGGAGTCAGGCGGCAGCCCCGAAGAAGCTTGCCGCACGTGCCCCGAGTTGCTTCCAAAGGTTCGGACCAGGTTTCAACGGCTGCGGTGGTTGGAAGAGGAGGTCGGCGCGCTGTTTCCTCTTGACGATGCTCCGGGCGTTACATTGCGTACTGCGCTATCTTCGGCAGAACTGCCTCGCATCGGTGGCTACGAGGTGCTGGAGGTGCTGGGGCGCGGTGGAATGGGCATTGTTTACGCGGCGCGGCACTTGCGCCTTGACCGCTCCGTCGCTCTGAAGATGCTCCTCGCCGGCCCCTACGCTGGGCCGGTGGAATTGGAGCGATTCCTACGCGAAGCGCAGGCGGTGGCCGCTCTGCGCCATCCCAACGTTGTGCAGCTTTTCGATGTGGGCGATATGGACGGCCGTCCGTACTTCACTATGGAACTAGTCGAAGGGGGCAGTCTGGCTCTGAAGCTAGCGGAATCGCCCCTGCCTGGCGCGAGGCCACGGCGCTGGTGGCCACGGTTGCCGAAGCGGTCGAAGCAGCGCATCAAAGCGGCATTGTCCATCGCGATCTGAAGCCGGCCAATGTCCTGCTCACCGCCGACGGCCGCCCCAAGGTAACGGACTTTGGCCTGGCGCGGCGGTTGGAACGTGATGGCGAACTGACACTGACCGGCACGCCCATGGGCACCCCGAGCTACATGGCCCCCGAGCAGGCGCGGGGCGACAGCGGCGCGGTTGGGCCGGCAACTGACGTCTACGCCCTGGGGACGATTCTTTACGAATGTCTCACCGGCCGAAGGCCATTCCAGGCCGAGACCTCCGCAGCGACGCTGCAACAGGTGCTGAGCAACGAACCGGTGCCGCCGACGCGGCTGAATCCGCGTGTGCCGCGCAACCTGGACACTATCTGCCTGAAATGCTTGCAGAAGGAGCCGCCGCGGCGCTATGCCAGCGCGCAAGCCCTGGCCGATGACCTGCGCCGCTTCGAACGCGGCGAGCCAATCTTGGCCCGGCCGCTGGGACGCTTTGGGCGATTGGCTCGCTGGGCGCGGCGGCGTCCGACGGCCGCAGCGCTCTATGCAACGCTGCTTGGGATTGCGCTATTGATCTTGGTCCTGATCGGTGGATGGCTGCGGCTCAGCGGTCAGCGGCAGGCGACAGCGCGTGCGGCGGAGCAGGACCTGCTCGAAGCGGACGAACACTTGCGGCAATCCGACTTGATACACGCACAGGCCGCGGTCGAGCGCGCCAAGGGTCGGTTGGAGGCGGGCGGTTCGCCCGCCGTGCAGCGGCGCGTGGCGCAGGCCGAAGCCGAGTTGCATCGCCGCGAGGTGGAGGAGGAAAACACCCGCAATCTGACGAAACGGCTCGAGTCGATTCGCATGAACCGCTGCATCGTTGCCGACGGGCAGTTTGATCCGCCGCAAACGGACCGGCAGTATGAGCAAACGCTGCGCCTCGGCGGGGCTGGGCGGCTTCGACGAAAAGCCAGCAATCGTTGGTAAGCGGATCAAGGATTCGCCGGCACGCGCGGCGCTCGTGGCGGCGCTGGACGACTGGGCAAACTGCGCCCAGACCAAGGCGCGGTGCGATTGGCTGCTGGAAGTGGCGTGCCAGGCAAATCCGGACGCTTGGCGCAACCGCGTCCGCGACCCGGCGGCGGTCAAGGACGCGGCCAAATTGAAGGAACTGGCCAGGACCGTGCCCGAGCAAGGGCAATCGGTGCAGATTTTGGTGGCGCTCGCCGAGCGATTCGCCAGGGCCGACCGCAAAGCGGCAATCCCTTTCCTGCGGAAGGTTCAGTACGAATATCCCAACGACTTCTACGCAAACTTCTGGTTCGGCTTGGCTCTCCTGGACAACGGAGACGTGGCGGTCTCCATCGGATTTTTCCGCATGGCACTGGCTCTTCAACCGGGCGCTGTCGTCGCCAACTTCAACCTCGGGCGGGCCTTGTTTGACGAGAACCGGGCGAGCGAGGCACTTCCCTATTATCAGAGGGCGATTCAAATCGACCCGCGTGATGCCGCCAGCCACGGCGGTCTCGCTGACGCCTTCAAGAGCGCTGGGCCGAACGCGCGAGGCCATCGACGAGTACCAAGCGGCCCTTCGCCTGGATCCCAAGATAATCTGGGTCCGAAACAATTTGGCCATCGCCTTGGAGCGAGAGGGACGGCTGGACGAAACTATCCAACAACTCCAGGAGGCCGTCCGCACCGACTCGCGATTTACTCAGCCCCATTACAATCTGGCCGAGGCTTTCTCCAGGCGGGGCCGGATTGCCGAAGCCGTCCAGCAGTGTCGCGCGGCCCTTGTTGCGGATCCCAAGTATGCCGACGCCCACGGCTTGCTGGGCAAGTCGCTGATGCGACTGGGGCAGTTAGATGAGGCCGCCGATCACCTCCGACAAGCCGTCGCACTGTCGCCGAAGGACAATGAAATGCAAAGGTCGTTGCGTACTGCGCTGATCCGTCAGCGACGGCTGGCAGAGGCAAGAACCGCCTGGCAGAAGGCGATCGACGCGGACCCGCCGGAGCATGCCGCCTGGTTCGGTTATGCGGAGCTATGCGCGTTTCTCGGCGACGAGGACGACTACCGGCGAAACCGTCGCGCTCTGCTCGTCCGTTTCGGCGGCAGCAACGATCCGACCGTCTGCGAGCGCACGGCCAAGGCCTGCCTTCTTTTGCCGGGCACAAAGGACGAAATGAGTGACGCCGCCGCGTTGGCCGACCGCGCCCTCGCCGCTGATCGGAAGGGGCGCGAGTCTGCCCGCCCATACGCCGCGTTCGCCAAGGGTCTGGCGGCGTACCGCCAACGCCGGTTCGACGAGGCGGTGGCCCTGATGAAAGGGGAGGCCGCCGGCGCGACTTCCTTGCTGCCGAGCCCCCGCATCGTCATGGCCATGGCCCAATTTCAGATGGGACATAAAGACCTGGCGCGCAAGACCCTGGCGGCGGCCGTGGCCTCCTACGATTGGAGCGCGGCGAAGGCCGACAACCACGACCGCTGGATCATTCACGTCCTCCGCCGCGAAGCCGAGTCACTAATCCTCCCCGAACCTGCCGGCATTTCTGGAAGGAAAACATCAGCCCTAGGACAACGATGAACGACTGGCTATGTTGGGGGCCTGCCGATTCAAGGATCGCATCGCCGCCATGGCCGACCTCTACGCCGCGGCCTTCACGGCCGATCCAAAGCTGGCCGATGACTTACTGGCTGGATACCGCTACTGCGCCGCCCGCGCGGCGATCCTGGCTGGTTGCGGCCGTGGCGTGTATGCCGCCCGTCTCAGTCAAGAGGAACGAACGCTATGGCGCAAAAGGGCATGCGGCTGGTTGCGAACTGATCTCGCCGCCTGGAAAAAGAAAGTTGACGGTGGCATTGCTGCGGACCGCGCGCTGGCGCGGCGCCGCTTAAAATCCATTCGCCGCGGCCACTGCACGAACCAATTCAAATTCTGGGTCGGTCCGCCATTCACGAGGCGCGGCATATCGTCATCCGGCGCGGCGGCGATGGCGTCAAGAATCTCCGGATCATCGGTCATGGCGTCTCATCCGATTTAACTAACTCCATCAGCATATCGGGAATTGTAGCGCCGCACCAAGTTCCGCGGTGTAAGTGTCCACGCCGCGGTGCAATACGCCCGGCAGGAGGTCGGGGGATGGCCATCACCACCAAAAGAGAATGGCCGGGCTCATCGACCAGTGGGCGATGGCGGTCGGCTTCGCTGGAAATCGGGCCGCCTGGGCGAATCTCCCGCTTACGCCGGAAATGATTTCATCGTTGTCCGGGACGGCCTGATCGCCGCCCTTTTCTCGTTTTTCGACAACATTCCTTGAACTGCCGCCGATGCCGAACTGCGACGAACGCGATCTACGGGTTTGACCGTGTGGAGGGTGGACAGGTATACTTCCCAGAGCAGGGCACGCTCGTCATGTCGATACATTCTCGCGCGGTGGAACCATGAGACTTGTTGCATTCCTGCTCCTTGTGGGGTTCGCGTCGCTCGCCTCGGCGCAGACGGTTACTTTCAGCATCAACACTTCGCAGACATCGTCGATCTCGCCCTACATCTACGGCATCAATGGGACGATCAACAGTGGTGGATTCAACAATCTGACCCTCACCCGCGCGGGAGGAAACCGCTGGTCGGCCTATAACTGGACCAACAACTACTCCAACGCCGGCAACGATTGGTACTACGAGAACGACAACGCGCTGAGCGGTAGCACTACGCCTGCCGCCGCCGTCGCCGGCACAATCACCAACGCCATGTCCACGAGCGCGCCCGCGCTGCTGACCATCCCTATGGTCGGTTATGTCTCGAAGGACGCCTCGGGCGGCAACTGGGACGTGCGCATGACTTCTGCCGGCTCGAACGTGTTGGACCCCAACTGGCTTTCGGACCGCATGATGCCGTCGCAGGCAGCCAAGCCCGACGGACCCGCATCGTTCAGCACCAACAGTGGCACCCTCCACGCCCAAACGACCGTTTATCAAGACGAGTACGTCAACTATCTGAAGGTCAACTACCCTTCCGCGTTCACTGCGAACAGTACGAGCCCGATCTGGTTCGACCTGGACAACGAGCCGGACCTCTGGACCGGCACGCACGCCGAGGCCCGTCCCATCGTCGCCGGGTCCGTCACTTCGTCCAACCCGCTAGGCACGCCCACGCCGTTGACCTACACGGAGTTGCTCAATGACACCGTTGCCTACGCCACGGCCGTCAAGAACGTGGCCCCCAACACCTTGATCTTCGGACCGGCGAGTTACGGCTGGAATGGATTCACCTCTTTGCAGAATGCGCCGGACAGCGGCTCCAAGGGTGATTTCCTGACGTATTATCTGAACCAGACGGCGGGCTCCAGCCAGGCTGCCGGCAAGCGCCTGGTCGACGCCCTGGATCTGCACTGGTACCCCGAGGCGACGGGCGCGGGGATCCGGATCACAACCCAGGACGCAGGTTATACCGGGAGCACCTTGGCGCAGCTTCAGGCCGCCCGCGTCCAGGCCGCTCGGTCTTTGTGGGACCCGACCTATGTCGAGACGAGCTGGATCACTTCGTCGCTTGGCAACCATGCAATTCAACTGCTGCCGCGCGAGCTGACCAAAATGACTTCCGCCGCCAACACCTACGGCGCCGCATACGCCCCCAACAAGCTATCCATCAGCGAGTACAACTACGGCGGCGGCGACGACATCTCCGGCGGCATGGCCGAGGCTGACGTGTTGGGCGTATTCGGCAGCAATGGCGTATTCTCCGCCGCGATGTGGCCGCTGGACAGCAACGAGCAATTCATCGCCGGCGGGATGGCCATGTTTCGCAATTACGACGGCAAGGGCAGCGCGTTCGGAGACATCTCCCTCGCGGCCGTCAGCAGCAGCGTTTCGGGCGCCTCAATCTATGCCAGCGACTACTCGACGAACTCCGCCCGCATGTCGTTGGTTGCAATCAACAAGAGCACCGGCAACCTCACCCTGCATCTGCCGCTCCCCAAGGCCCCAAACGGCCAGGCGTTCGCGCAAGGCGCGATTTACGACCTGACCGCCGCCAGTTCCACGCCGCAGTTCGTCGAGAATGTCGTCATCACCAACCCGGCCAACTTCAGTTATACGATGCCGGGCTACAGTGTCACGACGTTTGCTCTGACCACGGGCACAGTCTCCGTTTGGTCGGCAGCCGTCAGCGGAAGTTGGAGTGTGGCAGGAAATTGGACCGGCGGCGTGCCCAATGCCATTGGCGCCATCGCCGCGATAAGTATACCGACCACGGCCGCGTTGACTATCACACTGGACAAGCCGCAAACCGTCGGCTTGCTGGAACTCGGCAATTCGGCCAGCGCCGCGGTGGGCTACACCATCAGCGGCAGCGGCACGAACACGCTCACCTTCAACAATGGCGGCAACGGCGCGTCAATCCTAGTGACAGACGGTGCGCACTCCATCAATGCCCCGGTCGTTCTGGCGGATAACCTCCAGGTGACCGGCAACAATAGCGGTTGGACGCTCTCATTCGGCGCCGGAGGTATCATCTCAGGCAGTAATGGGTTGACCATCGGCGGCAACGGCGCCGTGATCCTATCCGGCCAGAACACCTACACGGGCACGACCGCACTCACCAACGGCATCCTCAGCCTGGGCTCTTCCGAAAACGCGGGCACGTCCGGGCCCCTTGGCAAGTCGGCCGCGTCCAATCCTGGTTCGATCGTGTTCAACGGCGGTACGCTGCAATACTCGTCCAGCAATACGCACGACTATTCCGGCCGCTTCAGTACCGCGGCCAACCAGTCGTACAGCGTCGACACCAACGGCCAGAACGTGATATGGTCCGCGGCCCTGACCGCCTCGGGCGGAAGTCTCGCCAAAACTGGCAACGCCCTGTTGACTCTGGCCGCCGCCGACAAGTTTGTTGCGGCGAACATCTCCGGCGGCGGGGTCGCCGTTAGCGGCGGTACGATCGGAGGCTTCAACCTCAACGCGGGCGCCGGCACCAGCACCATTGGCGCAGGCACCACGGTCACCGCGATCAATGTCGCAGCCGGCGGGGTCGCCATAAGCGGCGGCACGATTGGCGCCTTCAATCTCAACACGGGGGCGGGCACCAGCACGATCGGCTCAGGCGCCGTCGTTACCACGATCAATGTTGCGGCCGGCGAGGTAGTCGTCAGCGGCGGTGCGATTGGCGCCTTCAATCTCAATTCGGGCGCTGGCACTAGTACGATCGGCGCGGGTGCCGCCGTTGCCACGACCACGGTCAACGCCGGCATCGTGAACTTCAGCAGCACCCGAGCCAATAGCACCCTGGTCCTCCCCGCCGCGAGCACCGGCACGGTAGTCGTCGGCCCGGCCAGCGGCGGCCTGCTGCCCACCGTCGCGACCGCTGATTTCAACGCTACGCCGGCCACGGGCAAAGTCAACGCCGCCAATCCGCTGGCCATCACCGGCACGTTAAAACTGCCCGGCGGCATCCTTGCGACGATCAGCAATGGAGCTTCGTTCACCGCTACTGGCACCAATCTGGCCAGCACCTCGACGCCCAGCACGCTTGGCCTTGGCGGCGGCACGCTAACCTTTCCCACGGGCGCGGTGCAGCAGAGCATCGCCGTCCATTGGAGCGGCTACGCCGGCGCCAACTTGACTAACGTCACCGGCGCGGATGGCGTCGTCCTGAACAGTCATTGGAACAATGTTGGGACAAACTGGTATTCCGGCAGCGCCGGCAATCTGGTGAACGGCAGCGGCGGCACCACGACCGCAGCCGTAAATTCTCAAGGGCCCAGCGGCGCCGGCACGTACTGGCAGGTATACAACTCAGCGTATGCCATCGCCAACGGAGGAAAGGTGGATAATGTGGCGGTGGGACCGGGCGGCGGCAACGGCGACATAGCAAGCGCGATCACCGGCATCCCGTATGCCAACTACGAGATCATCGCCTACGCGAATGACACCAACGGCGGTGCAAGCATGAATATGTGGCTGGACGGCAATCCCGCCAGCAGCAATTCCACCAACGCGCCACGCGGCGGCACTAACGTCTATTTCGGTGCGACGGTGAACACATCGACTGGCTACCTTACTTCCTTTGTTCCGATTACTAATACCACGGCCGGAACTTACCCGGCCGGCAATTACACCGTCTGGACCGGCCTGAGCGGTTCGACCCAGACGATCTGGCTGCAAAACGACGGCGGGGATGGCAACATCGGGATAACCGGCTTCGAAATCGTCAGCGCCGCCGGGCCTGCCAGCGTGAATCTGCCGGCGACCGCCATCTCGGCCACGTCCAGTTCCACGCTCGATTTCGGTGAGACGGCGCCCGCCAGCCATTACCAGACGCTTGGCGGCCTGAGCCTGACGAGCGGTACGGCAAGCGGAACGCAATTGCACCTCCAAAATGGCATGAACATCAACTTCAATGGCATTTCGGCCATCTATCCGGCGGGCGGAGCGGGGGCCAGAACCGCCAGCATCGCGGCCGGCAGCACTTCGCCGGTGATCAGCCTTGCCGGCAGCTCCAGCGTCAACGTCGACCCGAATGTGACCCTCACCATCGGCCTGACGATCGGCGATCCGCAGACCGGCGCGACGACCCTACTCAAAACAGGCAGTGGCACACTTGTCCTCGGCGGGACCACCAACAGCTACAGCGGCGGCACGACCGTTCTGGATGGCACGTTGATCGTGACCAACCCAGCAGCGATCGAGTCCGGCACGAATTTGACCGTCGGCCATTCCGCTACATTCTCGCCCGCCCTTGTGGCGCCCTTCGTTGCGGCCACTACCTCGAACAACTCACCTCCGGCGTCGAGTGTGCCCGTTCCCGAACCGAGAACGCTAGCATTGTTAGTGACGGCGGCGGGGCTTATAGTGATCTATCGCAAGCGGTTGCATTCCTAGCCGCATCAAAGCCCCAAACTCCGAGAAGCGTCGATGAAAGCAAAACTCGTTACGTTCCTGACAGCTACCGTCTTGTTCTGCGCCAGTGCCAATGCCCAGCATCTTTGGTGGAACCTGGAGGGCCAGAAGGACGCGACCTGCCTCTACGGCGAAATCACGGTCCTGGCCACGCATCCCGCCATTTACTACTGCGGGGCGAACTGGCATCCGGGCGAGCCCGCCGGCGGCTACTGCGGCATCCAGCATAACGGCGAGACCGAACGCCGCACGATCTTCTCGATCTGGGACACGTCGCCCGAACTCCACCCCAAGGTCACAGCCGCCGATCCGCTTACGATCCACAACCGCTTTGGAGGAGAAGGCGAAGGCGGTCATACGCACATGCTTTGGGACTGGAAACTCGGCGACACGTTTCAGTTCTTCGTACAAAAACTACCGGGGAAGGGCGACACGACGGACGCCCGCTATTACGTCTTTGATCGAACCAAGAAGAAATGGCTGCACAGCGCCACGATCAACAGCCCCAACGGCGGCAAGAGGAGCGTGGCCACGATCGGCGGCGGCATGAACTCGTTTCTGGAAAACTTCGCGGGCCGCGACAAGGCCGCCCCGAAGCTAGCGTTATATCGCCTCTGGCTCGGCACCAGCCCGGATGCCATGAAATGCCTTACCAAGGCGGGCGGCGACGGCACGTGGGGCCAGTTGCACGATGCCTATTTCCTGGCCGAGGGCGATTCCGCGGCCCTTAAAGGCGTCTTTGCCCAAGCGAAGAAGAAATTCGGCGAGCCCGTATTTGGCGAAAAGGGAAAGAGCCTCGAACCGATCTCCGACATCCCGCTGGACAAGAAGCTGATCGCGGTCTTGAAGAAGCTGCCACGAGCCAAGGTGACTGATATCAAGCGGTGATCGTGACGGTTCCAACAACTATACCGTGCGCTGGGCGAAACGAATCGAAGCCCGACGCGCAAGCGAGTGGGAGAAGGCGCCCCTCTCGCTTGCGCTTCGGGCTTTGATGCCGCGACGGAAAACGTCTCAATTCGACCCGACAACCAAATCTACAGTGCGCCGACGGCTTGACATGACTCGCTTCACTCTCTTCGTTTTTCTCTTCCTGCTGGCTGCCGTAGCGGTCTTGCCCGCCGCTGGAAACGAAGTCACCATCAATGGCATCGTGCTCAACAATGTCCACACGGGCGTGCGGGAGAAGAGCGTCTTCGTCTACGCGCTCGATGGCACGGCGGAGATCCGCGCGGAAGTCCAAAAGATCATGGCCGATTTCCCCAACAAGGGTCTCGACGGTGACGCCGCACGGAATCTCCAGGACCGGTTCACCGCAAGGTTGAAGTACTTCATCGACGGTCCCCGCGCCGACGAACTTTATAAGAAAGCGACCTACGGTGCCCGGCAGCACACCGCCCTGACGGGCACCGTAAGGGAAGAGCGCGGCCAGCGCTGGATCACCGTCAGCAAGTTCGAGGACGCGACAGTGAAGTATCCGGCAAAAATGCTGGCCGAGGACATGCCGCTGGTCATGCCAGACCGACCGCCGCTGGTGCTCAAGATCAACGACAAGCTCGCGATAAAGTGCTTATGGGTGCCGCCCGGCAAGTTCTTCATGGGCGAGCCGTACTATCAGTGCCCGCACTGGCAAGAAGTCGCCGCCGCACATGGTCACGCTCACCAAGGGCTTCTACATGGCCGAACATCCGATCACGGAGGAAATGTTCGCGGCCGTGGTTGGCGGCAAACCCGACGCCGGGCACGCCAAGACGGCGCCGATCAACGTCTCGTGCGCGGAGATGTACGCGTTTTGCCGTTCGCTGTCGCAAAATTCCGCTCGGGAGGTCCGCATCCCGACTGCGGCCGAGTGGGAATACGCGGCGCGGGTGGGAACTTCTAATCCGACATTCCACGAGAAATACCATGACCAGGACAGCAGCAGCAAGCAACCGATGGTCGTCAAATCGATGCGGCCCAACGCTTGGGGCTTCTACGACATGTTCAGCAGCGGCTGGGAGCGAGTGAGCGACAGTTCCGGCCAGGTGGACCGGCAGGATGCCGTCAATCCGCGGCACATTCCGCCCGAGGATCAGGGCAAAGCCGATGGACACCGCCGACATGGGCACTTCGGCAAAGGGAACTCGGCCTACTCGATCAGCGAAGTCGAGTACATCCAAAGCGACCGCGGCCCGGAAAAGACGTATCCCGGCGTCATTCGCTTTCGCATTGTGGTGCAATAGTCAGAGCAATGCCGGTGAAGTTCTTGCCGTGGGTGCTTTACTGTTCCGCGGCGGAATGGCAGAATAGCCGTACCATTTGACTTGAACCCTCGGCGCATGCCACGTGGTTGAGCGACTATAATGGTGTTGCACTTCAAACTACGGTTCCTGGGATTGCCTCGCGTAGTTGTGCCCGACAGCCGGTAGTTGTCGCCGTTTTCCTTACCTCACCCCACTTGAGAATCGCCATGTCTTCCGTGAATCGACGTGATTTTCTGACCGCCGCCGCGGCGGTAGGCGCGACGGGCATCGTGTCCAATAGCACAGTCGCCCAAACCACAGCGGCCCAAACCAGCGGGGCGGATGCTCCCAAGCCTCGCCCGCACAAGGCAATGATCGGCGTTCCCAGCGAGGTCCTGCTGGCGGAGTGGAAAGAAGCCGGCTTCGAGGGCATGGAATCGACCGATCGCGGCGCCTCGCCCGCGAAGGCGGCCGACGTCCGCAAGACCGCCGAGAAACTCGGCATGAGAATCCATAGCGTGATGTACGGCTGGGCCAATTTCAATGATCCCGCGGCGGTTGCGGGCGACTTGGCCAGCGTGGCAACGGCGCTCAAGGCCGCGGCCGCTTACGGGGCCGATACGGTGCTCCTGGTCCCGTGCCGCCTCGGCGGAAAAATGCCCGAGGCATGGGAGTTCGATATCCGCTTCGATCCAGCCAGCGGGCACGTCAAGCAAGTGGTTTCCGGAGACAACGGGCCGTATGCCGATTACATTGCCGCCCACAACCGCTCCTCCGACGCCGCGCGGGCAGCGGTCAGGCACCTGATCCCCGTGGCGGAAAAGGCGGGTGTGATCATTGCCCTGGAGAACGTCTGGAACAATATGTGGGTCGAGCCCGAGTTTTTCCGTAGTTTTGTCGCCTCGTTCGATAATCCTTGGGTGCGGGCCTACTTCGACATCGGCAACCACGTGAAGTATTCGCCGCCGCAGAAATGGATCAGCACGCTTGGCAAGCTGATCGTCAAGTGCCACGTGAAGGACTTCAAGCTGAATCCCGACGGGCACGGCGGCAAGTTCTGCAACATCCGCGACGGCAGCGTTGACTGGCCGGCCGTGCGCGCGGCTTTGGCGGAGATTGGCTACAGCGGTTGGATGTCGATCGAAGGCGGCAATTTGTCGCCGAAGGAGCATAGCCGGCGTTTCGACTTGATCCTGGCAGGTAAGTAAATAGTCATCTTGTGAAAGAATGAAATGTCCATGCAAACTGAAAAGAATTGTCCCGAAAAAAATCGTCGTGACTTCCTAAAATCAACCGCCGTAGCAACTGCCGGCGCCGCGGCGGGCAGTCTCGCGTTAAGCCGCAGCGCCCATGCGGCTGGTACCGGCAGCGACGTGCTGCGGATCGGCCTGATCGGTTGCGGCGGACGCGGCGGCGGAGCGGCGGCCAACGCCCTTGGGGCCGATGCCAACACGCGCCTGGTGGCCATGGCCGATGCCTTCGGCGACCGCCTGCAAGGTACGCTGCACAGTCTCAGCCGGCAGTTCAAGGATCGCGCGGCCGTCGACCCCGAGCGCCGCTTTGTCGGTTTCGACGCCTACCAGAAGCTCATCGACAGCGGCGTCGATGTGGTGCTTCTGGCCACGCCCCCGCATTTCCGCCCGATCCATCTGAAGGCCTGCATCGATGCCGGCAAGCACGTCTTCTGCGAGAAGCCCGTGGCCGTCGACGCGCCGGGCGTGCGGAGCGTGCTGGCGACGAGTGAAGAGGCGGCCGCCAAAAAGCTCAATCTGGTTTCCGGCCTCTGTTGGCGCTACGACTATGGGGTCAAGGAAACGATGAAACGCGTGCTCGACGGCGCTATCGGAGACATCATCTCCATTCGCGAGACTTACAATACGAGCACGCTCTGGCAGCGTCCGCGGCAGCCGGACTGGACCGAGATGGAGTACCAATTGCGCAACTGGTACTATTTCACCTGGCTGTCGGGCGATCATAACGTCGAGCAGCACGTGCACAGCCTCGATAAAGCGGCCTGGGCGATGCACGACGAGCCGCCGGTCCAAGCTTTTGGCCTCGGCGGCCGCCAGGTCCGCACCGATGCGATCTACGGCGACATCTTCGACCATCATGCCGTGTGCTATGAGTACGCAAACGGCGTCCAGGTCCATTCCTACTGCCGCCAGATGGCCGGTTGCAGCAACGATACGAGCGACCTTTTCTTCGGCACGAAAGGACGGGCAAGCATCCTCGCGAACCATATCTACGATGCCAAGGGAAATACCGTCTGGCGTTATCAGGGGCCGAAGCCCAGCATGTACGACGTAGAGCACAAGGAGCTATTCGCGGCGATCCGCGCCGGACGGGTCATCAACAACGGCCTCTACATGTCCCGCAGCACGATGCTGGCGATCCTAGGCCGCATGGCGACGCACTCCGGGCAGACCATCACCTGGGACCAGGCGCTGCAATCGGCGATCAAGCTCGCGCCGGAAGAATATGCCATGAACGCCACCCCGCCGACGCTGCCGAACAAGGACGGGCGGTACCCCGTCTCGGTGCCGGGCGTGACCAGGGTCGTATAGCTGGCAAGGCGATGGTTATGATTGGATGAAGTCCAGCAGTTGAGGAGCCAACTTATGACGACCGTCGATTTCGAGCCGCTATCCCCCTCCTCCTTCCTAGAGGGTCATCCAAAATGAAAACGAAACTGGCCTTCCCCTTCATCGCGGCGTCACTGCTGTTGGCCGCCAGAGCGCTTGCCGCGCCGAACCCGAACTTTTATATTTACCTTTGCTTTGGCCAGTCCAATATGGAAAGCGGAGGACGCACGGAAACCATCGACCGCACCGTCGACAAGCGGTTTCAGGTGATGGCGGATGCCGATAGTCCCAAGCGGGGCTGGAAGCGGGGCAACTGGTACGAGGCCGTCCCGCCGTTGTCCGCGCGAGGAAACGGCATTTGCATGATCGATTACTTCGGACGAACGTTGGTTGCCGGTTTGCCAAAGAACATTCGCGTCGGCGTACTCAAGGTCTCGGTGCCCGGCGCCAAGATTGAGTTGTTCGAGAAGGACACTTTCAAAACCTATGCCAAGACGGTCCCGTCGTGGATGACCGGTTACATAAGGCAATACGACGGCAACCCATATCAATACATCGTTGACATGGGTAAGCTCGCGCAGAAAAACGGCGTGATCAGAGGAATCCTGGTGCATCAGGGCGAATCAAACGCGGGCGACAACAATTGGCCCAAGAAGGTGAAAGGCATCTACGACAATCTCATAAAAGATCTGAATCTCAAGCCCGACGACGTGCCGCTGCTGGCGGGCGAAACGGTGAACGCCGATCAAAAGGGCGTGTGTGCCGGCTTCAATAAGATTTTGGCGAAGCTGCCGCTGGCGCTTCCCAACTCCTACGTTGTGTCCTCGGCCGGCTGCACCTCCAATCCGGACCACCTGCATTTCAATGCGGCCGGCTCGCGGGAGTTCGGCAAGCATTACGGGGAAAAAATGCTTGCTGTGCTCGGCTATCCCGCCAAAGAAGCGGCCAAGTAGTGCCCTTTGCGCTTATTCCTCACTCTCAACTATTATTAAACACAAAGGCGCGAAGAACACGAAGACAAGCGGCGTTCTTTGTGGCCTTCGTACCTTCGTGTTTAATTTCCCTTCGGCCGCATGCTCCTTTCTCCCCTTTTTCTCCCTCTTCCAAGCTCCCGGCTTCCCGCTATTCCTTGAGAACCTGGATGGCATCGATATCGACGTACTTCCCGCCGCCATAACCGGCCAGCCCCGAAGCCTCGACATGGAGCGTGTGAACGCCGGCCGCGAGGCCGAAGCGCTCAAATATCACCACATTATGCACTGGCGTCGGCGCGAAGAGGTTGAAGATTCCCTCGTCCTTGTCATCGATCTTGATGCGAGCATAGCCTCGGTCGGCGGCGCGTTGACCAATCAGCCTAATGGCGGCGCCGGTGAAGCGGAGGCTGGCAGGGGCGCCGCTCCTCGCATCAATGCTCTGCCAAGATCCTTTGCGTGTAGGAACGAGCGTTAACGACATTTCCGCTCCGGTAGGAAGCCGAATCTTCATTTTGGCAAAGCGGCCCGCGACGATTCCTTGGATGGGCGTGCCGCCCGCCTCCGCCAGGGCCAGGAACGTGGAGGGTATGCGCAGAAGAACCGTGCGGACCTGTTCGCGCTTCGCCGTGTTCAAGAGCGTGACGCGGGAGCCATTTTCATCGAACTGCCCCGACACCTCGATGCCGCCGTCCGCCAGCAGGCGGCTGAAGCCGACGCCTCGCGTCTCCCATTCCCGCGGCAGCGCAGGGAAGCCCCGGATCTGCTCGCCGTCGCGTCCATCAAGGAGCATGTTCTGGATGCCATGCACTTGCATCGCGTGCGCTCCCACCTCAATCGTTTTGTCCGGTGCCCCATCGTATTCGCCAAAGTACAGGCCGTCATAGAGACACGGGGGTGAGAGGTTCCATCGCAGGAGCGTGAGCGCCTCCTCTCCGAGACCGATTTGGGCGGCGTTGGCCGCAGCGCAGCCCTTGAAGAAAGTGTATTTGAGGTTGCCGATGCCGATGCTCGAAGCAAAGACGGAATGGTAGGTGGCCGTCAGCAGCGGATCATCGGGTTCGAATACCCGCGTGCAGATCTGGAACCACGACATGCCATAATGGTCCCCGCTCGGAAACGGCGCGTCGTCGCCTTGATACTTGCCAAGGATCGGTCTGCCTTGAGCCGGGTCCATGCGAATCGGCAGATATACCCTGTCCGCCTCCTTCGCCCAGGCCGCCGGCCCGACATGTAAATCGCGGCAGGCGCCAACGCCCACAAGAGCGTCACCTGCTCGATCGCCGTCCCTTTCTTCACGCCGCCATATTGCAAGGCGGCAAAGTTGTTCACCCACTGGTCGCCCTGTTTCTCGCAGGCATCCAATTGGAAGCGGACGGCGTTTTCCAGCAGTTCCTTGGCCCGACCCAGCCGAGCGTCATCATTGGTGTAGCTGGCCTGGTAGAGATCGATTGCCGCCGCCTCCGCGCTCACGTAGGCCATGCGGTCGCTCTTGGGCGCGTCAAAACCAGTCGTCGCGGTGCCGTCATAGCCCGCCAACCAGGGCCATTTCGCTCCGCGCGTCTGCTGCAGGAAGGTCTTCGCGTATTGTTTGGCATACGCAAGAGTGCGTTCATACCAATCGGGCAAGACGCGAGCGATTGTAGCCTGGTTGGCGTTCACCAGCGCGCTCCACACGAACATGTCGTCGCATTCGGTCGCGATGCATCCGTCATATCCCTCGGGCCGCGGGCCAAAGCAGCCGGTAAACAAGGGGTTTCCTTGCCAAAGCGCCTTGAGGATATACAAGCCGCGGATGTAATGCGTGAGCAGCTCGCGGTCGGGAATCGAAATCGACGAGCGGGCCCAGAAAGCAGCGAAGTCGGCCGCGTTCTTCTGACGCGCGGTGTTGAACCCGCCACGGGCAGCGGCAGCCGCCTTGGCCATCGCATCGGCGAGATAATCCGCCCCCTGGATCTCGCTGCCCGCGGCGATGAAAAATCTTGCTGATCGGTCCGGGCCAACAGGTAGGGCAACAGTGCCATCGTTCGCATCGACCGTCCCGCCCTCCTCGGCGACAATCGCCAGACAGGCGCCGTGCTTCTCGCCCAGGCTCGCCGTGGAAACCAAAAGTCCACCGCGCGTGGCGGAATAATGCGCCTGATCTCCGGTCACTTGAAGCCTGAAGATGCCGGGAGCATTGTCGGCGATGTCCATGACTAGCACACCGTCGGTGGTCACGAATTGTGTGCGAGTAGAAGAAACGGGAGTTCCACTCAGGATAAGTTCAACCTTTGAAGTCAAGACTCCATTGACGACGTCCAAGGTTTGGCGGAAAGAACGCAGGCTCCCTTGGTCTGGCGCGGCGCCCCGGCCATATCCGCCTTTGAGGCAAAACGGAGTGGCCCGTTTCGTGCGCGATGACTTCCACCAGTACGAATAGTAGATATTCGGCGCATACGGGGCCTTCGCAGGTTTGAGCTGGGTCAGACCGCAGGGATCGGCCAAAAGCGCCAAGCCCCCGTTGCCGATCAGCGGGTACTGGTAGGCGGGGGCGTTGATGTCGTCCTTGATGACATTGCCGAACGACAGATCGCTCCAAGCGGCAGTTGCGGCGGCCGCATGTTGTGCAAACGATGCGCGTATTAGCCAGAAACTCAATACGAGGAATGCCGGGACGAATGCTTTGTTGTGCATCATGGACCTCGTTGCCAACTGCTAGGAAGTTGCCTCCAGCGACCGGAAGTAATCGCGAAAGCGGATGGTCTCCGATAGATTATCGACTTCGTTGCACCGCTCCCACTCGGTCCAGACGTATTCAATGCCCAGGTACCCGCGGTAACCGGTGCTGCGCATCGCGGCGACGACGCGCGCATAGTCGATCGTGTTCGCCTGGAACGAAGTCTGCAAGCGTCCCTTGCAGGCGCCGCGGGCATGGAAATGCGTGGCCGACGCGATCAGCGACTCTACGGTGGCGTCGCGAATGCCCGCGCGGGTGAAATGGGTGTAGTCGAGCGTCAAGGTCAGCCCCGGCACGCGGCCCAGCAAACGCGCGAGTTGGCTGGGATTGGGAACGAGCGAGCCGATATGTCCCTCGATGCCGAAGACGATTCCGTGCGCCGCCGCCTGCTCCACGCGCCATGCCAGCTCGTCGCACGCGCGGTTCCAGGATGCCGCTTTCGATTCTTCGGGAAAATACGTGCCGGGCAGCGCGGAGACGTGCGCGGCCCCGCAGCCGGCGGCGTAATCCAGCGTCCGCAGAAACCAATCCCGCGACCGCTTACGCCGCGCGGCCTGCGGATGGTTGATCGCGTAGGGCACGAAGTCCGGATTGGTCTGCAAGTAGACGTCGGCAGCTTGCAGTCCCCGCTGGGCGAGTTTCTTTCCCAAGCGGCGGGCGTTGCGATCGGTGTTCGAAAACTCGCGCAACGGCCAAAGGTGCGAGCGGCCCTCGAAGAGGCCGATATCGACGCCGTCCAGATCGAGCATCGCGATCAGGTCGAGGACCCGGTCGTGCTCCAGCAGCGGAAAGGTGAAATCGGCACAAGCGAGTTTCATTGCATCACCCCTGTCGCCTTTACGGCTCCGCCATGAACGCGGTCTTGCCGCGTGTTTCCCATTCCGCGGCGGTAAGGTATCCACAATCGACGGTGAGCGAGGTCCCGGTCACGCCGGCCGAATCCTCGCAACTGAAAAACAGGATCGAGCGGGCCACGTCCATCGGCGAGAGGGCCACGCCCATCGCCACGCGCCGCAGCCGCCCGGCCAAGGCCGCCTCGGGATCGGGCATGCTGTCGAGGTGCTCGCGGAGCATCGGCGTGTCGGTAATCCCCGGGCAGACGCAGTTGCAGCGAATGCCGTCGGCCGCGTAATCGAGGGCGATCGAGCGGGTCAGCCCCAGCACCGCGTGCTTCGACGTTGTATAGATCGGCGTGCCGGCCTGGCCGACGAAACTGCTGATCGACCCCACGTTGACGACGTAGCTGCGTGTGCTCGCGCGGAGATGGGGCAAAGCGTACTTCAGCGCCAGGAACATCGACTTTACGTTGACGCCCATGACCAACTCCCAATCGGCCTCGCTGCATTCGTGGAGCGGCTTGACCTGGACCATGCCGGCGTTGTTCACGAGTATGTTTAAGCCGCCGAAGCGGCCGGCGGTGGCCTCGATCGAGCGGCGCACGTCATCCGCGCGGCCCACGTCGCACTCGATCGCCAGGGCTTCGCCGCCCGTCGCTTCGATCTGCTCGGCGACGCGGCGGCCTTGATCGAGACGCCGCCCCGCAATCGCCACCCGCGCGCCCTCCTGGGCGAAGAGGACGGCCGCCGCCGCCCCGATGCCCGAGGTCGCCCCGCTGATCCACGCTACTTTTCCTTCCAGTCGTCTGCCGTTCATATAATGTTCTTTGGTCGAAATGATACGTTTCCGCAACGGCCATCGAAGCCCGAAACGCAAGCGAGAGGGGCCTCTTTTCCCACTCGCTTGCGCGTCGGGCTTCGATCCGATTCGTCCCGCGCGAAGTATATATCACCTGCGGTGCCGCTGCCACTTCTCCTGAAAGCCGGGCCGCTCAAAGACCTCGGCGTTGATCGCTCCTTTCGGCTGCCGGCCCAGCGAAAGGTCCAACATGCCCTGGCAGACCTTCCGGCCGATGTCGCGGAAAAGCTCGTTGGTCCAGGCGATGCTGTGCGGTGCCAGGAGGACGTTATCCAGCTCGCCGAATCGGTGCGGCGACGTGACCGGCTCCTGGGCGAAACAATCGATCGCCGCGCCGGCGATCCGCCCGGCCTTCAGTGCATCAAATAAGGCATCCTCGTCCACGATGCCGCCCCGCGCCGCGTTGATCAAGTACGCTTGGGGCTTCATCAGCGACAATTCCCGCTTGCCGATCATGCCGCGCGAGGAGTCGTTCAAGGGGCAATGCAGCGACACGAAGTCGGCCTCCCGCAGCAGTTCGTCGAGATCCACCATGCGCACGCCCAGCCACCCGGCAACCGACGGATCGACCAGCGGATCATAAGCCAGCGGCGGGTTCATGCCAAAGCCCTGCAACAGCCCGACGGTCGCGCGCGCGATGCCGCCAAGCCCGATCACGCCCAGCGTCCGCTCGCGCAATTCGCTGCCCATGTGACGCGAGCGGTCGTCCCAGCGGCCGCTCCTCACGAGCGAGTCCTTGATGCGGACATTATGCGCGAGCGCTATCATCCACCCCACCACGGCCTCCGCCACCGGGCGGTCCACCGCGCCCGCGGTGATGAACAGCAACACGTCGGCGGCCGTGCATGCGTCCACATCCACGATGTCGTAGCCCACGCCGAAGCGGCCGATCGCCAGAAGCTTCTCCGCGCGGGAAACGCTGTGGGCCGTAACACGAGGCGTGAGCACGATCACCCCTTGGGCGTCGCCGATCTGGTCCGGCCCGATCTCCGGCCGATGCTCGCTGAAAACGCGGCGCTCGACGTGCCCTTGCCCTTCGAACACGGCCAGCCCCAGGTCTTGATACTTGGGGCAACCGGCGGCATCGAAAAAATCGGCCGTCATGGCGACGATGAATTTTGCATCAGGCATTTCAGGCATGAATCTTCCGATCGCTTCCCACGGCGGCCAGGGCTCCATGCAGGCTCCGCAACAAGAGGCCGCTGTCCGAGCCCAGACTCAACATCTGAAACCCCTGTTTCCGCCGCTCCACGAGGTTCTCGTTGCTGGTGGCAGCCACGCCGCAATGTTTGCCGGCGGCACGGATGGCGTCCTTGGCAGCCAGGATTTGCTCGGCCACGCCCGGCCCTTCCCATTGGCCGCGGTAACCGGCCGAAGAAGAATAGTCCGCCGGACCGAAGAAGAATAGCTCGACGCCGCCGACTGAGAGCAACGATTGGATGTTCCGGCCGCCTTTCACCGATTCGATGATCGGCACGACCAGCACGTGCTCGTTGGCCTCCTCGGTGTGCTCGGCGATACACTGGCCCCAGCAAGTCGCACGCTCCGCGCCGATGCCTCGCACGCCCTCCGGCGGGTACTGGGCGAAGGCCACCGCCTCGCGCAACTGCTCAGCCGATTCGATCCAAGGCACAACGATACCGTCGGCCCCAATGTCCAGCGCCCGCTTGAAGAGCGCGATGTTCAACTCGGCAATGCGGACCAGCACCACGGTGTCGCTGCGGACGGCCGCGCAGGACGTGCTCGAGAATCTCTTTCCAATCGAGATGGCCATGTTCGGCGTCGATCACAATCCAATCCAGGCCCAGCGCCACCGCCATTTCAGCAATGCTCGCCGATTCAAGCGTGATCCACATTCCATAGACCGCCCCGCCGGCCGCCAGTTTTCCGCGGAGTTTTTTGATTGCGGTTGTTTTCATCTGGTTTAGCTTAACGCACTTCGCCGTGCCGGGAATAACACCCACGACTTGTCGCGTAGCGACGCAATGACGGTAGCCGTGGGTTTCAACCCACGGTTTAAGGCGTGTCATCCGCGGTTCGTCGCGTAGCGACGATTGAAAGCATTCAGGCGTCGCTACGCGACGCAATGTTCCGTACCGCGCAGGGTCCGTGGGCTAAAACCCACGGCTACCATCGGCGGTCGCTACGCGACAAAATGCGCCCGGATAGGTGCCGTTTACTAGGTAGCTAATGGAACAGATCAGGAATAAGCAATTTGACCTTGATTGCTTCGATTTCGCACAAGCCAGGGTGGAACGGATGCGACCAGCAAGTGTAACAAGCCGAACCCGGAGGGTTCAAAGCAATTAGCCGGTGGTAAGCGAAGCGCCACCACCGGTTTCGTTTCGGGATGATGCAAAGCGACCCCCGAGGAGTCACAGCTGTTCGGCGCTGTGACCCCTCCGGGGTCAAATTGCGTGCTGGACTACGTCTCCGGTGGTGGCGTCGCTGTGGCTCCGCAACCACCGGCTAATGGCTTTGATCCCTCCGGGATGGGCCGAACTAGCGAAGTTATTTCGAGCCGAATCCTGATCTCTCGTCTCGCATCGACGTTCCTCGCTCTATTACGGCGAGAAAAAAAACCCGGAAAGGGTCGCGTTGGGCTTGGTGATGGTGTCAACGCGCACCCGTACCGCACCGCTGCAACGGTACATCAGGTAGGCGCCGTCGTGGTAGTTCCGCACGACCTGCACGGCCGCCAGTTGCTTGAGGCCGACAGGATCGATGATCTCTACCCCGACGCTGCGGCGCTGGCTGTCCCAATCGACGAAGTACAGGGCCAAAGTATAGTCCCGGCCATTCTGCGCAGCGATGTCGGCGAACATGGTCTGGAAGGTCGGCTCGGGGTCCTTGGTGTACATCGCTGCGGCGGTGCGCGGCCCGCGGTTACTGGCATCCCGCGCCGGAGCGCGAATGTCATCAACTCCGGCAGCCCAGACGCGATGCGCAGCGATTCAAAGTTACGGAGCTGACATAGCGCGGCAGCTTGCGCACATCCTTGCCCGCACCGTCGTAGTCAGGCAGTACGTAGCCGTCGCGGCCATGCACGCCGCCCCAGTTGCCCTGGGTGCGGCGGTCCTCGCCCAGACAGCGGACGGGAAAAACAATTGCCGTTTCGCCAGCGGGCGGCGTGCTTCCCTGATAGGTGACGCGGCAATCGTAGGCGCCGGCCGCGATGCCGCCGAAGATAACGAAGTCGGCGTCCTCGCTTGCGCCGCTGATGCCCGGCACAGGATGGAAACTGCCATCCCACGCAAGCGAGCCATTGACGGTAATGCGACTGATGCGCCGCTCGACCTTGGGGATGCCAATGCGGCCGCTGACTCCGGCGGGCAGTGTCACGCGGCTAACACCGGTCGTGACGTCGCAACTTGCACCGATCGGGCCGCGCGGCGTCGGGGTGGTGGCCGCGGCCGCGGTCAAGCGGCGGCCGAGATGCGGCATGATGTCGACGGTGGCGAAGCCGGGCGATGTCGGCCGGATGCCCGCCACCACCTCGTTGAGATACCGGCAGGGCAGCGCGCCCAGGGATGGCAGAGGCTCGTCATGCCGCATTGGCCGTTGATCGGAGGATCGTTCGGCCCCAGCACATCGGCGGCCGAGGGGTGGAACATCTCGAAGGTCGTGGTGCCGCCATAGCGCAGGGCCGCCCCCCACTGGTCCTCGAGGGTGACGACTGCGTCGTCGTAGAGCCCAGCTCTGGCCATCGCCTCGACGATCAGGCCGGTGTTGGCCTGCGAGTACGAAACTCGGTTCACGCGGTCGCTGAATTCGCTGGCGGCCATGGCCCGGATTTCGTCGACACTGCAGAAGCCGGCCTGAACGGCCTCGGCGCAGCCATGAACGTCCAACCGTCGATACCAGCGCGGTTCCCGCCGGATCTCACGGATGCGTGCTGCGGCGAAGTTTTGATATCGGTCGCGGGCGGCGGTCTCGCCGAAGCGATCCATCACGGCCGCCCAGGCGCCCCAGGCGCGGATGCAAAGCAGGCGGTAGTTCCAGCGATTGAACGCGGTAACGCGCTCGAAACCGCCGAGCCGCTCATCCCAACCCATGAAGCCGGCATTCGCATTATCGGTGTAGGCAGTCCACCGCCGCTGCGCACGATCGAGCTTGGCCGCGGCCACGGGCATGTACTCGCGGACCAGCGAGGCATCGCCCGTAGAGCGGTAGTAATCGCACATGTTAAGAACATCGTACAGTTCGAAGCTGTAGATGCCGCAGTTGATGCCCGGCGAAGTATTCACGCGGGCGATCTGGCGGCGGACAAAATCGCGATTGTCGAAGGCGACCAGGTTGGCGGAGTTGCAGACATAAAAATCGAGACCATTCCACAGAAAGCGGTCGCTGCGCTCGATGAGGATGGGAGTGGTGAAGTCCTTGAGGTTGCCGAGCTTCACCGAATAGGCACTCATGTACCAGACGCGATCCAGCAGCGGGTCGCTCGACGTGAACGATCCTTCGTAGTTCGCGGGCTTCACCTGGCAGACCAGGCGGATGCCGGTGATGTGCCAGGATCTGACCGCGCGATCGACGTGAATGAAGGCAAAACGCACGCCCTCGTACAACTGCCTATTGAACTTCGCCCGCCAGGTATCGCCGATGCGCTCGGGCACGACGGTCTTGTCGCCGATGTTGGTGTATTCGGGCTGGTTGTATTCGCTGATGCTCAATCGCAGGTCGCCGGGACAGTCGGGGCTGTCGATCTCGAACCAGCCGGCGTTCTCGCTTCCGAAATCGACGCGTATAGTCCCCGGGCCGCTGACCGTCACCGCCGGTTTCGCACCTAGCAGTGACTCCAGGCCGGTGAACGACTGCGGCCGATCGGCGACCACGCGCACCGGCCGCCGCAGGTAAATTTCCAGCCCGTTGCCGGCCTGGGGCTTCGGCCAACGATAACGCACCAGCGGATCGAGTGAGGCCGGCACCGCTGGGCCGCTGAAACTGCCCGTGGATACGTAGGGATACGGCTCAGCCGCGGGCGACCGGCCGCTCAACTCCGCGTCGATCGCTTCAGCGGCCCGCGGTGGGAATATCGCCAAAGAGATCAGGAAGAGAGTCCTAGCAGCGCTATCGTAACCGGTCATAATTGCACGATTGACGCTGATCCAGGATCGATCTCGCGGCGGCGCGATTCCCCGCAAGGACAATAGTTCACCATTCTAAGCACGATTCCCTGGGCCGGCAAGCAGCCCTGGCCCCGATGTGAGGTCACCAGGGATCGCTCAGTCGGTTGCAACGCGAGCGGCAGGGCCCTACGATGAAGTTCATAGCCGGGCCCTTCCCACCCCTTTACCTGGAGTCCACCATGTTCGCCCACGATAACGACACGTCTCGATCTGTCGGTTTCACTCGCCGCCAAATGTTGAAAACCGCTGCCGGTGCGGCCGCCGTTGCCGCAGTCGGGCCGCTGTTTTCGCGCGAAGCTTTTGCCGCCGAATTGAAAGGCCATATCAACCATTCGGCTTGCCTCTGGTGCTACAACGACTACATGAAGAAGAACAACATGGACCTCGACCAGTTCGCCGCGGCCTGCGCCAAGCTGGGCTTGAAGTCGATCGAACTGGTCGCGCCGGAGCAATGGCCGACGTTGAAAAAGCATGGCTTGATCTGCGCGATGGTCCAGAGCCACTCGATCCCGGTGGGCTTCAACCATCCGGCGAACCACGAGGAATGTACGGCCAAGGTCAAGGAGCGGATTGACCTCGCCGCCGACGCCGGCTTCCCCAACGTGATCTGCTTCTCCGGCAACCGCCGCGGCATGAGCGACGAGGAGGGCCTGGCCAACGCAATCACCGGGCTGAAAAAGATCGCCCCTTACGCCGAAAAGAAAAAGATCACCGTCTGCCTCGAATTCCTCAACTCGGCGGTCAATCACAAGGATTACATGGCCGACTCGACGAAGTGGTGCGTGGCCTTCGTTCACGGCGTCGGCTCGCCGCGCGTGAAGGTGCTGTACGACATCTACCATGCCGGCGTGATGAAGGAAGACGTGATCAAGGACGTGAAGCAACACTCCGACTGCTGGGGCCATTACCACACCGGCGGCGTGCCCGGCAGGCACGAGATCGACGACACGCAGACCTTGCCTTACACGAAGATCATGGAGGCGATCGTGTCAACGGGCTACAGGGGCTACGTCGCGCAGGAGTTCGTGCCGAAGCAGAAGGACGCGCTGAAGAGTTTGGAGCAGGCGGTGCAGATTTGCGATGTGTGATAGTGAGGGGAAGCTCGCCGGGCAAAAGACGGCGATGTACAATAGTAGAAGATCATCCGAGGCAGACATTCGCCATTGAGAGGTTGTCCGATGCCGTCGCCGTTTCCTGGAATGGACCCGTTTCTCGAACTTCACGAGTGGGAGGATTTTCACACTACATTCAACACGGTAATGCGCGAATTGCTCTCTCCCCGGCTCGCGCCGCGCTACGTCGTACGGGCCGAGAGGCGAGTGTACGTGGAATCACCCGGAGAGGCGGACCCATCATTTCGTTGGCCGGACGTAACCATAGCGCGGCGGGGAGACGCGGCCGGCGCGACGGTCGCCGCGGCTGAAATCGTCGAGACGTCGAATCCGTTCGAATGCGAAGTGCCGATGCCCGAAGAGCGCCGCGAAGTATACCTTGTGGTCCGCGTGGCGGAGACAATGGAGGTCGTCACCGTGATCGAGACGCTCTCGCCGGCGAACAAGCGGCCGGGTGGCGACGGTCGACGCGAGTACTTGGAAAAGCGCGACGAGTTGCTGCAAAGCGAGTCACACCTTGTGGAACTCGACCTCCTCCGCGGCGGCGCCCGTTTGCCGATGTCGTCGCCGCTGCGTCCGGCCGATTACTACGCGATAATTACTCGACGTTATCGTCGTCCGCGTGCGTCCGTTTATGCGTGGACGGTTCGCGATCGATTGCCGACGATTCTGGTTCCACTTAAGAAAGGCGATCCCGATGTGCCGTTAGATTTGCAGGCTGCCTTCGCCACCGTTTACGTTCGTGCTCGGTACGATCTTTCGCTGAATTATGCCGGCGAGCTTCAGCCGCCGCTGCTGCGCGAGGACGCGGATTGGGCGCGGGGGTTGGTACAGGCTGGGAAGCAGCCATGAGGACGACATGCAGGCCCTACCCTATACCAAGATCATGGAAGCGATCGTGTCGACGGGCTACAAGGGATTCGTTGTCCATGAGTTCGTGCCGAAGCAGAAGGACGCGCTGAAGAGTTGGAGCAGGCGATAGAGATTTGTGATGTGTGAGGCATAAAATGTAAACCTGGTGATTCAAGTCCGCGCCGCTGCTAGCGCCGGCGAAAAGGTGTTGCATGACGAAAACTGAATTACCCGATCGGATTCAACACGGATTCCTAAAAGCGGCTGGTCTGCATGCAATGTCCGTTGGCAAAGTGCGATGTTACCAGAATGAGAACTTTCATACCGGGTTCACAGTTTTTGCTCCCGGTGAGGACACGTCCGTCTACGTGCAGATGTACCGGCTGCCGGACGGAGAAAAGAAACTAGAGGAGGACTTGGCGTTTCAGGTGAAAGAGAAGAAGTGGGGTAAGTTGAATGGGAATCCGCTGAAACTCGACGTTTTTCCCGCGGACTGGAAATATGCTGCGTTTCCCGAAAGCCCGAAGCGGATATTGCATCTGTACCGAGGCCCGGACCGAGCCGTTTTCATCAGGTATCGTGGGGAATCCTTGCGTGAACCGCTATTTACGGAGTTCAATGAACATGTCCAGTATCTCGGCGACGCGTGGCACACCGAGCTGGTGGGCCGGGAACTCGTCGCTCCGTCCGAGCGGTACATGGCGCCGGTGATGGCGGTCGATGCGTTAGATTTACGGGTCGAACAGGCGGCTTTACGGAATATGGTATTTGAAGGAGTGAAGCGATTCTCGTCTGAACAGCGGGTGCCCGGTGGAGATGCAGAAGATTTAGCGGTGACGGGAATCATCTTTTGGTTCAACGTCGGAAACGGTTTCACCTCAGTCAGTTTTGACGTGCGGACTCCATTTGAGAATGACGGCGACTATTCGCACCAGACGTTTGCCGCGCTCCCGCGGGAGAACTGGCGGCAATTTGTTGAGCGTCTCTACGGTGGGCATGCGGTGTCGTTAACGGGACTTGATGGAACGGCAATCGAGATTGCGCCTGGTAGCGATTTCGATATTGACAAAGCGTTTGGGCTGATGGTTCTGGACTTAGTAAAGGCAATGCGGACGGAGAGGGCATTTGCACCACTGCTCCTGGCGCCGGAAGCGGAACTAATTGTTGAGGCGGACGATCTTGCTTTTGCATGGCCTTCACGGTACGAAGATCGCGGCAAAGAGAACCGGATAGACGCGACTTTGGCAACATAGCAGGTTTACTTTAATGAGTGGATACTTGCCATGACAACGACGTTGAGCCCGGAGATACGCAAGGCGGTGGAGGAAGCCGGTGAGCAACCGTTGGAGATCATCGACCCGGAGACACACGAGCGTTACATGCTATTGAAGGCGGAGGTCTTCGAGCGGCTTCGGCCCTTGCTGCAAGGCGGTCCGTTATCGAAGGAAGAGCAAAGGTTCCTCCTTGAGCAAGCCGGCCGGCGTGCCGGGTGGGATGATCCGGAAATGGATATCTACGACGACCTGGCTCATTCAACGCCGCGAAGACTGACCAACGCATGAAGCTCGGCGATATCGTTATTGTTGAGGTCTTTTTTAGCGACCGCTAAAAGGAAAAGTTTCAGGGGCTGTAGCATCATCACCGAGTCACGAAACGGACAATACTACAAAGGGATCGCGAAAACGCGAAAGAGCGAAAGCATGAAACGAGCACGCGCTGCTAAGCGTTGGGCTAGTCAGATTTCCGCAAAGTTCGCGTTTTCGCCCCTTCGCGCTTTCGCGATAGCCCGACGACGATACCACAGACTTAGCTTTCACCCATTTTCCGACTGAATTCCTGCCATGTCCAGCCACGATCACGACACTACCCGCCCCGTCCTTTTCACCCGCCGCCACCTGCTGAAAACCGCCGCCGGCGCGGCCGCGTTCGCCGCCGCCGGGCCGCTCGTTTCGAGGCTTGCCTTCGCCGACGAGTTAAAGCTAAAAGGCCACATCAACCATTCCGCTTGCCTCGGCTGCTACAACGGCTACATGAAGCGCGAGAAGATGAGCCTCGACCAGTTCGCCGCCGCCTGCGCCAAGCTGGGCCTGAAGTCGATCGAACTCAGCCCGCCCGAGGCGTGGCCGACGCTCAAGAAGCATGGGCTGATCTGCGCGATGGTCCAAAGCCACAAGATCCCCGTCGGCTTCAACCACCTTGAGAACCACGAGGCGTGTACCGCCAAGGTCAAGGAACGGATCGATCTCGCCTCCGAAGCCGGCTTCCCCAACGTGATCTGCTTCTCCGGCAACCGCACGGGCTCCAATGGAACTGTCATGAGCGACGACGAGGGCCTGGCCAACTGCATCGCCGGGCTAAAGAAGATCGCCCCGTATGCGGAGAAGAAGAAGGTGACCGTCTGCCTGGAGTTCCTCAACTCCGCAGTCAACCACAAAGACTACATGGCCGACTCGACGAAGTGGTGCGTGGCCTTCGTTCACGGCGTTGGCTCGCCAAACGTCAAAGTGCTCTACGACATCTATCATGCCGGCATGATGAAGGAAGACCCCATCAAGGACGTGAAGGAACACGCCGACTGCTGGGGCCACTACCACACCGGCGGCGTGCCCGGCCGCCACGAGATCGACGACACGCAGACGCTCGACTACCACAAAATCATGGAAGCGATCGTGGCGACGGGCTACAAGGGCTACGTCGGCCAGGAGTTCACGCCCAAGCGGCCCGACGCGCTGAAGAGCCTGGAGCAGGCGGTGCAGATTTGCGACGTGTGATTAACGGTAGGCCCGTCGCCGCAATGATGATGACTAAATGACTTAGCATTATCTCGGATCGCCGGCGATCCCTCCACTGGCTACGGGTCCGTGTGGCGACGGTGCTAGAGGTCAGGTCTGTATCGGCTGCGTTGAAGTAAGCCCGATCCGCTGCCAACGGCGACGAAGCCTCTTGGAGGCTATCTTGTTCTTCCTGGGTCGATCGCGTAAACTATTTCCATATAAGGACTTGCGACTTGATCGGAGTGTCCGATAGCGATCCTGTCGTCGCACTGTCTCTTTGGTAATTTCGCCGCAGTCGTCACGATCGCTAATCTCAACCTGATTTTCCTTGACTTCTTAAATTCTCACGGTGGTATCTTTTTCAATTTTTGAGGGTGCCGTGATAAAATGGAGGTTCGGTTAGGGCTGAGACACCTCTGCTGGGCTACCAACACATGATTCGCAAACTGCTCTCGAAATTCATCTCTGGCAAGCGAAAATACCGTAAGTCGCTCCGTTCGCGAAAGTCGCTCCGGCGCATCGCGATCGAGCCGCTGGAAACGCGCCGGCTGCTTTCGGCCACCGCCAGCATCTCGGGCTTCGCCTACCTCGACCCGAGCAATGCCGCGTTCAGCTCCACGGACGCGCCGTTCCCCGGCTTGACCGTGCAACTGCGAAGCATTGACGGCTCGGGAAACGCGACCGCCGTTTCCGGCGTCGGTCCGCAGCAGACTCTTTCCGACGGCTCCTTCAATTTCACCGGGCTAAACGCGGGAACCTACCAGGTGCAGATCGAGCCCTCGTCGAAGTTGAGCGTCGGCACCCTCACGCCCGGTACGGCCGGAGGGACGGCCGGCGCGAATGAAATCCAGATGTCGCTTGCCGACGGGCAGGCGTCCACCGGCAACGACTTCGACATTCTCGGCCCGCAGTCGAGTTTCGTCTCGCTGCGGATGTACCTGGCGTCGACCGGCACTTTGAGCAACTACATCGCGACATCCCTGCACACGGCGCCTACCGTCGAGACCGGCGACAGCGCTAGCCCGAACTTCAGCGGTTCATACACCACCGGCAGCACAGCGGCGAAAGTGACCGCATCAGACGCAGCGATCACTTCGACCGACAGCCCGACGTTGACCTCGATGACCGTCAGCATCGAAAACCCGCTGGATGGCGATGGCGAGACGCTCTCCGCCACGACAACCGGCACGGGCCTCACGCAGAGCTTTGCCAACGGTACACTCTCGATCGCGGGCGTCGCCGACATCGCGACCTATCAGAACGTGCTGCACTCGGTTACCTATAGTGACAGCGCTGCATCGCCGCAAGCCGGCGTCCGTACGATTTCGGTGGTCGTCAACGACGGCACCGATTCGAGCACCGCGGCAACTTCGACGATCAACGTCACGGTCGGCACGGCGACTGCCGCGACAGTGACGGCCGTCGCTTCCCATAACGGTGCCGGCTCCTTTCCGGCCGGCGCCACGATCCCGATCACGGTCACCTTCAGCAAGGCGGTCAATGTCACCGGCACGCCGCAACTCGCCCTTAACGACAGCGGCGTCGCGAACTACGTCAGCGGTAGCGGCAGCGACACGCTCACATTTAACTATACAGTCGCAGCCGGCCAGAACACGAGCGACCTGGACTACGCCTCGATGACCGCCTTGGGGCTTAACGGCGGCACGATTACGGACACGGCCGGCACCCCCGCGACATTGACCTTGCCCGCCACCGGCACCGACGGCGTGGCCACGCAGAATATCGCAATCGACACGACCGCGCCAGCAGTGACGGGCGTGGGCACGACGCAGGCAACTGGGGCCTATGGCACCGGCGCAACGATTCCGATCACGGTCACCTTCGGCGAAGCGGTCAACGTGACCGGCACGCCGCAATTGACGCTGAACGACGGCGCGACGGCCAACTACATCAGTGGCAGCGGCAGCACGACGCTCACGTTCAACTACGTCGTTGCCGCCGGACAAAACTCGTCCGATCTCGACTACGCGTTGACATCGTCCTTGGCTCTGAACAACGGTACGATCAAGGACGCGGCAGGCAACGCGGCGACGTTGACGTTGCCGGCCACCGGCACCGACGGCCTGGCAACGAAGAACATCGTCATCACGACGGTCGCCCCGTCGATAACCGCGGTATCCACGACGCTACCGACCGGCGTTTACTCGGCGGGCTCGTCGATCCCGATCACGATCACTTTCAGCAGCCCGGTGACGGTGACCGGGATTCCGCTACTGCTGCTGAACGCCAGCTCTGGCGGAGGCGCGGTGGCCAATTACATAAGCGGCAGCGGAACAGCTACGCTCACCTTCAACTACGTCGTCGCCGCGGGACATAGTGCCAACGATCTTGACTATCCATCGACAACGGCACTTGCGCTCAATGGCGGCAGTATCGTCGACGCGGCAAACAACGCGGCCACGCTCACATTGCCGGCCACGGGCACCGACGGCCTCGCAGCCGCGCACATCGCCATCGACACGACGCCGCGGAACGTGGGGGCCGTCGGCACGACGCAGCCCAGCGGGGCTTACGGCGCGGGCGTCACGATCCCGATCACGGTCACCTTCGGCGAAGCCATGACCGTAACCGGCACGCCGCAACTAGCGCTGAACAACGGCGGTACGGCCGACTATATCAGCGGCAGCGGCACTTCCACGCTCACCTTCAACTACATCGTCGGGACGGGTCAGGACACCAACGATCTCGACTATGCCTCGACCGCGGCACTTTCGCTCAACAGCGGCAGCATCCTCGATCCTTCCGGCAACTCAGCCAACCTGACGCTGCCGGCCACCGGCACGGACGGCCTCGCCACGAAGAACATCGCCATCCAAACGACGTCGCCGACGGTGACCGCGGTCTCTTCGACGACGGCCACAGGCTCTTACTCGACCGGAACGACGATCCCGATCACGGTTACGTTCAGCCACCCCGTCAACGTGACGGGCACGCCGCAACTGGCGCTCAACGACGGGAGTTCAGCCTCCTACGTCAGCGGCACCGGCACCGCGACGCTCACCTTCAATTACGTTGTCGTGGCCGGGCAAAACGCGGGCGATTTGGATTATGACTCGACGAGCGCACTGACGCTGAGCGGCGGCACGATCCAGGATACAGCCGGCAATGTCGCCACATTGACCCTGCCCACCACGGGCACAGACGGCTTGGCGACGAAAAACATCGTCATCGACACCACGCCGCCGTCGGTGTCCGCGGCTTCGTCGACTCAGGCGACGGGCACTTACGCCGCCGGATCGACCATTCCGATCACGATCACGTTTGACGAACCTGTGGTCGTGACGGGAACGCCGCAGTTGACGCTCAACGACGGCGGCACGGCCAACTACGCCAGCGGCAGCGGCACGGCGACACTAACGTTCAACTACGTCGTCGCGGCAGGTCAAAACACGCAAGACCTCGACTATGATTCGACGAGCGCACTGGCACTGAGCGGAGGCACGATCCAGGACCTGGCGGGCAACGCCGGCACATTGACCCTGCCGGCCACGGGCACTGACGGCCTGGCTTCCCTGGATATTGTCATCGACACCACGCCGCGCAACGTGACTGCCGTGGCGACGACGCAGGCCAGCGGCGCGTATGGGATTGGAATCACGATCCCGATCACTCTCACGTTCGGCGAAGCCATGACAGTAACCGGCACGCCGCAACTGGCCTTGAACGACGGCGGCGTAGCAACGTACGTCAGCGGCAGCGGCACCGACACGCTGACCTTCAGCTACACCACCTCTGCCGGAGAAAACACCAACGACCTGGATTACGCCTCGACGACCGCGCTCTCGCTGAACAGCGGCACCATCCTCGATCCGGCGGGCAATCCGGCCATCCTGACTCTGCCGGCCATCGGCACCAATGGCCTGGCCACGCAGAACATCGTTATCGAAACCACGCCGCCGACCGTAACCGCGGCGGCGGCGTTGCAGCTCAGCGGCTCTTACACCACGGGAACCACGATTCCGATTACGCTCACATTCAGCCACGCGGTGAACGTGACGGGCGTGCCGCAACTGGCGCTGAACGATGGCGGTACCGCCGATTACGTCGGCGGCAGCGGCACGGCGACGCTCACGTTCAACTACATCGTCGCGGCCGGGCAAAACACCGGCGACTTGGACTATGCCTCGGCCGCCGCGCTCTCGCTCAATGGCGGCAGCATCATTGATACGGTTGGAAACGTGGCCACTCTCACGCTGCCCGCCACGGGTACGGACGGGCTGGCGACCCAGCATATCAACGTTGACACGGCGCCGCCGGCGGTGACGGCCGTTTCCTCCACGCAGCCCACAGGCGTATACGCCGCGGGGACGACGATCCCAATCACTGTCACCTTTGGCGAAGCGGTCACAGTGACCGGCACGCCGCAATTGGCGCTCAACGACGGTGGAACGGCAACTTACGTCAGCGGCAGCGGCACGGCAACGCTGACGTTTAATTATCTCGTCGGCGCGGGCGAGAACACGCAGGACCTCGACTACGCGTCGACCAGCGCGCTGTCGCTCGCCGGCGGCAGCATTGCCGACGTCGCGGGCAACGCCGCTGATCTCACGCTGCTGGCCACCGGCACCGATGGCCTGGCGACGAAGAATATCGCAATTGACACAACGCCAAGGAACGTTACCGCCGTCGCCACGTCGCAGCCCGGCGGCACCTACGGCACGGGCACGGCGATGGATATTACCGTCACCTTCGGCGAAGCCGTGACGGTGACCGGCACGCCGCAGTTGGCTTTGAACGACGGCGGAACGGCGTTCTATGCCAGCGGCAGCGGCACCAGTACGTTGCATTTCATTTACACCGTCGCCGCCGGGGAAAACACCGGCGACCTGGACTACGCATCAACCGCGGCTCTAACGCTCAACGGCGGCACCATCAAGGACCCGGCAGGCAACGCGGCCATCCTGACACTGCCGACCATCGGCACGGACGGTCTTGCGACGCAAAACATCATCATCGTAACCGCGCCGCCGGCCGTGACGGGCGTCTCCACGACGCTGGCGACCGGAGCCTACGGAGCGGGGACGACAATCCCGATCACCGTGACCTTCAATCACGCCGTCAACGTGACGGGCACCCCGGTGCTGCAACTCAATCTGCTCGGAGAGACCGCCAGCTACGTCAGCGGCAGCGGCACCCCGACGCTCACATTCGATTACGTTGTCGCTGCCGGCCAGAACAACCCGCACCTGGATTACGGTACGACCAACGCATTGACGCTCCAGCTTGCATCCATCCAGGATTCGGCGGGCAATCCGGCCGATCTGACACTGCCGGCCACGGGCACCGATGGCCTAGCCACTCAGAATATCGTCATCGACACGACCACGCCGGCGGTGACCGGCGTCTCGACGACGACGACCGCCGGAACCTACGGCCACGGAACAACGATTCCGATCACAATCACATTCGGTGAAGCGGTCACCGTAACCGGCACGCCGCAACTGGCCCTGAACGACGGCGGTACGGCTACCTACGCCAGCGGCAGCGGCACCTCGGCCCTCATCTTCAATTACACGCCCGCGACCCCAGATAGCACGTCCGGCCTCGACCTGGACTATGCATCCACCGGCGCCCTGACGCTTGCCGGCGGCAGTATTGCGGACGCGGCGGGCAACGCGGCCACGCTGACCCTGCCCGCCACCGCCTCGGACGGCCTGGCAACCAAGCACATCATCATCAACACGACGTCGCCGTCCGGCTACAGCATCGCGCCCACCACGACAGCCTACAACAAGACCAATGCCGCGACCGCAGGTTTCACGTTCAGCGGCACGGTTCCGGTGGGCGATACCTACCAATACACGATTTCCAGCAACGGCGGCAGCGGACAGGTAACGGGCAGCGGCACGGTGACTTCCGCTACGCAGACCGTCAGCCCAATCGATCTTTCGCCCCTGGTCGACGGTTCTCTCACCTTCAGTGTGACGTTGACCGATGCTCTGGGCAATGTCGGCGCGCCAGCCACCAATTTTGCCACTCTGCTCCGATCGACCGTCGTGCCGGACCAGGCCGTGTTCACCCCCACGAGCACTCCGGAGACCGACACGAACGCCGGCTTTACGTTAAATACGATCGCCAATCAGAATGGCGACACGTACAACTATATATTCCTGATCAGCGGCTCCGCAACGGCGGTCCGCGGCAGCGGCACCGTCACCTCGACCTCGATGCACATCACCGGCGTCGACATCTCGTCGTTGCCGAGCGCTGTTTATACGCTCCACGTGATTCTCACGCCGCCCGCTGGCAGCGCCAGCAACACCAACGCGCAAGTGACGCACAACAAGCCCGTGCCGGCGTTCACGGTATCGCCGCTGGTGCCCTTTATCGACGCCGCGACCGCCAGTGCCGCGGGCTTCTCCATCGTAGGCGGTGAACCCTCAACGACCTACAAGTACACCATCACCGGCAGCAACGGCGGCGGCCCGGTCGGCGGCCTCACCGGCAGCGGCACCGTCCTCGTTGCTTCCCAAAACGTCGGCGGGATCAATGTTTCTTCCTTCAACGACGGCACCCTCACCTACAGCGTCAAGCTGACGGACTCGCTGGGCAACACGCTCACCGAGCAGACGACGGCCGTTCTCGACCGCGTCGCTCCCAGCGGCTATTCGCTTAGCAACGTTCCCTCACTGATCAAGGCCGCGGACGCCAAGAACACGAGCTTCACGCTCAACAGCCCCAGCGGCGAAATCGGCGACAAGTACGTTTACACGATCAGCAGCAGCGGCACGCCCTCCGCCTCGCCCGTTACCGGCAGCGGCACCGTCACCGCGGCGACACAATCGATCACCGGCGTGGACGTCTCCTCGCTGCCAGACGGGACGCTCAGCTTCAACGTGTCTCTAACCGACCAAGCGGGCAACGTGGGCCTTTCGACCGGGCCCGTCACGGCCACGCTCAACACGGCCGCGCCCGGCGGCTACTCGCTGACGCCCGACCAGACGCTCATCGCCACGAAGGCCGCCGCGACCAACACAGGCTTTACCATCATCAGCCCCGCCTCCGAGATCGGCGACACGTTTAGCTGGACCACCAGCGTCACGGTTGGCAGTCCCCCGATCGCTTTCACCGGACCTACCGGCAGCGGCACGATCACCGCGACGACTCAAGATATCACCGGCATCGACGTGTCCAGTCTGCCGGACGGCACAGTGACTTACAGCGTGCGGCTGATCAATGCCATCGGCAACGCCGGTCCGGCCGCCACGAACACTTCGATTCTCGATACGACCGCCCCCACCGGCTTCAGCATCACGCCCGACCAGAGCACGATCAATGCCCTCGGCGTCCATTCGTCCGGCTTCACGATCACCGGCGCGGCGGCCGGCGACATCTACACTTACAGCATTTCTGACGGCAGCAAGACGGTGGGCGGCACCGGAACGATGACCGGTGCCGGCCAGGACATCACGGGCATCGACCTTTCCAGCCTGGCCGCCGGCACGATCACCTATAGCCTCAACCTGACCGACATCGCCGGCCACTCGAGCACCAGTCCCGCAACGGCAACCGCCACGATCGACTTCAACGCGCCGACGGCCATCGCGCTTTCCGGCAGTACCACGGTCGACAGCCCCAACAACCCGGTTGGCCTGCTGGAAACCGTCAGCCCGAATTCGGGTTCGAGCTATACGTACTCTCTCGTTTCCGGGGCGGGCAGCACGGACAACGGCTCGTTCGTCGTCAGCGGCAACCAGTTGCTCACCGGCCCGTCATTCAACGGCTCGACGCAGACCACATTTAGCATCCGCCTGCAAAGCACCGACTCGGCCGGCAAGTCGATCCAGCAGCAGTTCCTCATCACGGTCGACGCCGCCGATCCGATCGCGGCAACGTTGGCGCTGAGCCATTCGAGCGTCGGCTCGGGCCAGGCAGCGGGAACGGTGGTCGGCAACTTGACCGCGGGCGGCGCCATCATCGGCAACCAGGTCAATTACTCGCTCGTCAGCGAACCGGGCAGCGGCGACAACAACAGCTCTTTCCAGATCGTCGGCAACCAGTTGCAGACCAGCGGCCCGTTGTCGGCCGGCACCTACACCGTCCGCGTCCGCAGCTCCAGCACGTTCCTGCTCAGCGACGTGGTCGATCTTTCCAGCGTGACCGGCCCGCAAGCCTTCCAGGTATCGTACGATCCGGCCGAGCTGCCCAGCGGCGACTACCGCATCGCAGCCGCCAATGCCGGCTTGATTACGCTGGCCACCGACGGCAACGGCACGGGCAATTGGGTCCCGGCCGTGAGCGCCAACGCCGAAACCCCCGGCAGCCTGGCTCAGCCGAACTTCCTCGGCCCCTACAGCACGTTTACCGGCAACATCATCGCGGCGAACCCGACGGCCACGATGAAGGACATCGTGGGCAGCTCAGGCGTCGACCTGACCGGCCGCACCGCCTGGGCCGTGATCGATCAGCCCGGCGAATACGCGGTCGCCGACACGGTATTCACCGAGCAGGTCTTCACGATCACGGTGAGCTAGCGCTGGAGTTCCACCTTCAGGCGGCTGCGCGGCGGTCCTGTAAACAAGCCTGAAGCGCAAGCGAAGAGAATCAAAGCCCGACGCGCAAGCGAGTGGGAAAAAGCTTCCCCTCTCGCTAGCGCTTCGGGCTTTTATGCCACATCAAACACCTTCAGCACCTCGTCGCCGTAGTGGTTGATGACCTTCACGGCGATCTTGCCCGATTCCGGAGCGTCAAACGGCCGGCTGGTCGTCGAATAAATGGCCGACCACGCCGCCTCATCGATTTCTGCCCGCAAAGCCCGCTTCAGCTTGTCGTAAGGTTCGTCCGCGCCGGTGAAATAGGCGTGGCGGACGAAAAAACTCTCGCCATTGTATTCCGTATCGATGAACCAGCAGGCGATGTCGTCGGTCGAGGAGTTGCGAATCTGCCCGGTGGTCGGGTCGTAGACATCCAGGCCCTTGATGACCACGATAATCTTCGCGCCCTCACCCCCTGCCCCTCTCCCGGAAGGAGAGAGGAGATGGCGAATCTCCACATCCGGCTCGCCAAATACCATGAACAAATTCCCGGCGCCGGTCTTCTTCAAGAGCTCGTCGCCCATCGCAAGATCGGGGTTCATCCGCACCGGCAGCACCGTCAGCTTGCCGTAGCGCTTGGCCTCTTCGGAAACGCTGGGGTCGAAGGCAAAGCCGCAAATCAGGAGCACGTCGAAGCCGACCCCGCGAACCGCTTCCTTGGCCGCCTCTTTGATGAGTTTCGCCCCTACCGTGCCATGCTCCGGGCCGATGCAAACCGCCGCGCGGCGCGTCGCTCCCGGCTCCCTCCGGGAGAGGCTTCTTAATGTCCCCCTCTCCCTCCGGGAGAGGGTCGGGGAGAGGGGATGTGCCAGCGGACTTTGCCTTCTCCGTGTACCAACCTTCCGCATGAATCCACTCCCCGGCAAACGGCTCCAGCGAATCGAACTTAAGCCGCTCGCCTTTGATCGTGTTCTGCACGCCCGCCTTCTTGAGATTGTCCAAAATCATCGTGGCGAAGTTGTCCGGGCCGATAATCTTCATCTTCAAGCCGTCGCGGCCGACGGTCGCCCGCTCGATCTTCTCCTCCACGCTGATCGTGCGGTGCGGGCTCAAGGATTCCACCGTGAACGGGCCGCTCACGCGGACAGTCTTCTTATCCTCGTAAGGCTGATCGTAGAGCGTTTCGCTCTCCGCGTGCTTCGCGATGGCCGCGTCGATCTCCTTCCGCGTCATGCCTTCTTTGATATTCGGGTTGTTGGCGATCGACTTCAGCGTCACGTGCGGCACGCGCTTGTAGACGAAGCCCTGTCGGATATCCCCCTCTCCCTCCGGGAGAGGGCCGGGGAGAGGGCGGCCGGCGGCGGTGGGAGTGCCCGTTACTTCCGCCTCCTTCTTCCTCCCCGCCGCCGAATCGGCCAGAAGATAATACGGAAACTTGCCGGCCATCAGCCGCGTGCGGGCGAGGGCCAAGGCGACGCGGCTGGTGTCGCAGGTGATCCACCGCCTTCCCCACTGCTCGGCGACATAGGCCGTCGTCCCGCTCCCGCACGTCGGATCGAGAACCAAGTCGCCAGGGTCCGTGGTCATGAGGAGGCAACGCTCGATGACTTTGGTATTCGTTTGGACCACGTATACCTTGTCGTCCGTAAACGCCCCAGTCTGCGTGTCGATCCAAACACCCGTACGTTCACCTAACGTGAAGTCGTCCAAGTAACGAATGAATGCTAGTGAATTCGCGGTTGGTGCCGCCAATCGTTCGGCCACTGCCAATCGTTGCATTCCTTCAATGGCTGTTGTCCAGTGTCGAGCGCCGCTGGGCAAGAACGTCTGGCCTTTGAATGTAAAGGGAACCGTACCGGAAGCGGTGGCTCCTTGGGAGGTAAGGTTATCGTGGCGATAAATGCGGGAGCCGTTAGGGAGAACAGAGGGATCGGCGCGTTCTTCGGTGGTCATTACTCGGCGTGTGCCGTCGCGCAGTTCGACACGACTATAGCGGCCACCTACATCATCGTCATACCCTCGTTCGATGTATGACTGTCTGTATTTGAGATGAGGCAGTCCCTTTGCGAACCATAGAATATAGTCGCTGTTCTTGCCAAGATAGTTTCCAACCAAGTTTGTTGTGGTGCGAAAAGTGATGAGCGACGCAAAGTTTTCGCTCCCAAACACCTCATCCATGATGCACCTCACGAGATGCACATTCTCATCCCCGATCTGCACAAACACGCTCCCCGTCTCGGTGAGCAGTTCCCTCGCCGCGACAAGCCGATCGCGGAGGTAGGCGAGATAGGAATGGATGCCGAGTTCCCAGGTGTCGCGGAAGGCGCGGATTTGTTCCGGCTGCCGCGTGGCGTCCTCCGCCTTGCCGTCCTTCACGTCGCGCTTGCGGGTGCTGACCTGCCAATTCGAGCCGAACTTGATGCCGTAGGGCGGGTCGAGGTAGATGCACTGCACCTTGCCCTTCAGTCCCTCCTTCTCCGACAGGCTCGTCATCACCAGCAGCGAATCGCCCAAAATCATGCGGTTCGACCAATGCCCTTCGTGGTGATAGAAATCGACCCGCTGGTCGAACTCCTCCGGCAGCCCGTTGAAGTCGGCAAAGAGGTCGAGCTGGCTCCCCTCACCCCCTGCCCCTCTCCCGGAAGGAGAGGGGAGATTGCGGCGGAAGTCGTCAATGATCGCCTGCGGATGGATTTTCTCCTGGATGTAGATCGGCACCACCGGCACGGCCAGGTCCGCGCGGTCCTGATCGTCTTTGCCGCGCCAGACAAGCTGCGGATCGAGCGACGCGTCGCGGGGATAGAGCACCTTCTTCGGGGCGAGTTCTTCGTCGGCCATGAAGCCGGCGAGTTCCTCGGTGGGAATGTTCTTCCGCTTGTCCTTGTGACGGATCGATTCGATGGGCGCGGCGAGTTTCTGTGGGGATTTCTGCTTGCTGCTTTTCTTTGCCACGATGACGTTCACTCCGACTTGGGCGGAAGTTTGGGCTTGGGTTTCTCGGTAAGGTAGTTTTGTCGCGTGACGACCTTTTGGCCCGACTTGGATTCCAACTCGCGACGGGCGTTGCCCGCCACGGCCCCGCCTTCGCGAGCGGCCTTTTTGTTGGGGGCCATACCCTTCGCATCTTTGTTGCGGGCGATCTCGGTGGTCGCGGCCTCGCCGAGCATGGTGAAGATCAATTCCAGGTCAGTCATGTGGTCGCGTAGATTTTCGCGTTTGATGCCCTTGAGCTTTTTGTATTCGGAGGGCGTGAGGCCAAAGCTGGCCTTGGAGATTTCGGCGGTGAGAATGGCGAAATCCTTTTCTTCGGCGATGCCGCGTTTCTTCCACTCGCCGGTTAGTTCGTCACGGACGGCGATGCCGCGGACGCGTTTTTCGATCCAGTCGTCGGGATAGCCCTTATGGCGGTAGAGTTCCCGCATCCGAGTTTGGGCCAATTCGGGGTTTTCAATCTCTTGCACGCGCTCGTAGCCCACCTTTGCCAGCCAGCGCTTGAATGGTTCGGCTTTGGGACTGGGAATGGACTGGATCACGCGAAAGGCGGACTCGATATTGACCGCATCGGTTTTGTAAGTCTTTCCGTCGGAAGAAGTTAGCCTCAGTTGTCTACAAATTGTAGATAACTGAAAACCGCTTGCTTTTTCTTCGCGGCGCTTCATGGCGGTCCAATACTTGCTTGGCGCATCGCTATCGGTAAGCGCGGCGATGATGTCGACTACGGAGAAATACCATTGTTCATCAACCCAGGCGCGTCGAATCTTTTTTGCCCCAAAAACAACCATTTTGCCGCCTGAATCGGCTGGAAGCTGTTCCTCATTCATGTTTGTAGTCCTGTCGCTAGGTTGGCCCGTATCAAATTCTCCGCATCCCACGGGTCGGCGATTTCCAGAAACGCCCAGCGGCCGAAACCGCCGTGATTGTTCACCGCCGGCACCCAGAGCGTGCGGGCGGTGGCGACTTTGGCGGCCTTGTCCTTCTTTTTCTCGCCTGTGACCTCGATGAGCAAATTCAATAGATCGCCCTCATCGCCACGGCCCTCACCCCCTGCCCCTCTCCCTGAGGGAGAGGGGAGACTGTGTTTGGCGCCCTCGCTCGGCTGCCCAGAGGGAGAGGGGAGACGGATGCACACAATAAAGTCGGGGATGTAATTCTTCTCTTCGCCGTTCAAGGTGTACGGAATCGTGAAGCCCAGGTTGTGGTTCTTCACGTAGCGGACGACCTCGTCCATATCTTCCAAGGTCGCGGCCATTTTCTGCTCCCAGGAATCGGTGTCGGCTACGACGTGGGAGATATGGCACTTGTCGGCACGGGTGGCGTAGACCGGGCGCGTCGTGTCGAAATCGACGTAGCGCGTCGAGCCGCAGGAGTCGTAGGGACGGAGAATCGGCTTGAGCACCGATTCGCCTTCGCTCGAGGCGACAATCGCTTTGTAGATGCGGTCGGCCGCGTCGTGGGCGAACTCGATCAGGAGCAGCAGTTGCGGAAACGTGCGGTCCTTCAGCTTCACGCATTCGGCCATCCAGCGTTTGGCGATCGCCAACAACTGCGGGAAGAGCCAAGGCTTGGCGTCGCCTTCGTCATTGGGGCCCTCGTCATCGCGAAAGTATCTTTCCAGCGTTAGCTTAGCCAGCAAAAACGCGACCTCGTTCGGCCGGCGGCGGCGGCAAATCGTCGAGGCAATGCTTTTCGGCGGCGCCCACGATTGGACGCATGTCGGTTTCCGTCGGGATGTCGGCCGTCGAGAGCGAGAGCTGCGAGTCTTCGGTAAACGTGGCCGTCAGCCGCTCGCCCGGCATGTCGTATCGGTAGCCTTGCAAGCGCGGGAAAGTGATTTCGCAGTTGATGCGGCTTTCCAAGGCGCGAACGCGGGTCGGCATTGGCCCGGGCACCGGGTCTTTGGTCGAACCGCTGCATGGAATGAATGAGAAGGGCACGCCGTAGACTTCGGCATATTCCGGCTCAAAGCGGCCTTGCTCGTTGGCGGCGTAGCTCATCCGCCGCAGACCGCGGCCGACGACCTGCTCACAAAGAAGTTGCGTTCCGAAGGCGCGGACGCCGAGAATGTGGGTTACGGTATTCGCGTCCCATCCTTCGGTGAGCATCGAAACGCTTACCACGCATTTGACGTGTTCGCCAAGCTTGCCCGCCTTGCCGACGGTGTTCATCACTTCGCGGAGCAAATCCTCATCGGAGAGGTTCTCCGCGTCGCGGCCGGGGAAGCGAGCGCGGTACTCGGCCTTGAACTCCTCGATTTCCACCGCGGCGATCTTCTTAAAGTCATCGCTCATCGCCTCGCCCGACTCGAGCTGTTGGCTATCGACGAGGATGGTATTTGGGCGATGCAGCCAGCCGCCACGCTCGTCATCGTTGCGGAAGATCGGCAATTGGCCGGCTTGGACGACGATTTCCTCGCCAATCGGCTTTTCCCAGCCGGCGATATAATCGAAGACCGACTTGGAGACGTTCGTGTTGTTGCAGACGACGATGAACACCGGCGGCGTGATTCCCTTGGCGCGGGCGTCGGCATTTTGCTCCCACAGGCGGTAGCTCTTTTCGTAGTTGCTGTAGAGGCTGTGCAAGGCCCCTTGAAGCTCAGCCGGAAGCTTTGGTTCGCCGGAGACGGCCTCCGTCTTGCGTCCCTTCTTCGGGAGATGCTCGCGGATGCGGAGCCAGAGGTCGCGATAGGTCGGCTGGTCGCCGGTCATGGAATCGTCGGCCACCGGCACGCGCGGCACCTTCACAATGCCCGACTCGATGGCGTCGATCAGCGAGAAATCGGAAATGACCCAAGGGAACAAGGTGGCCTCCGGCCAGCCCGAACCGCGGAGGAAAAACGGCGTTGCCGAGAGATCGTAAATAGCCTTCACGCCGATCTTGTTCTTCACTGCCTCGACGCCGGAAATCCAGACGCGGGCCGCCTTTTCGCGCTCCTCGGCTTCCTTGCGATCGTCGCCGGTGAGCTTCAAATCCTCACCATCCGGCTTGCGGCGGTAGCAATGGTGGGCTTCGTCGTTGATGATGATAACGCCCTTCTTTGTGCCCAACTCGCGGCAGACGCGGCGCGCGACTTGGTCGGGCGTTTCCGTAAATCCATCCGATGCTCCGCCGGCCAGTATCGCCTTGGTGAGATTTCCGGCGGCGACTGTCTCGCGCGGCAGGAAGGCATGGTAGTTCGTGATCAGGATTTTTGCCTGCCGGAGTTTTTCCAGCAATTCGGGCGAGACGATGTCGCGCTGCCGGTAGTAATTCTGCGGATCGTTGGGGAAGAGCACCCGCAAGCGGTCGCGGATCGTAATGCCGGGCGTGATGATGAGAAAGGCGTCCGAGAAGCGGGCATCCTGCTGGTTAGCAAGTTTATTGAGCACGTGCCACGCGATCAGCATCCCCATGACCACGGTCTTGCCGGAGCCGGTGGCCATTTTCATCGCCAGGCGAAAGAGGCCGGGATTGGAGCTATTGTTCTCCTCGCGCAGCCGATTCTCGATCCATGCGTCGCCGCATTTCTTGGCCGCCTCGAGGATATAGATGGCGGTTTCGAGGGCCTCGATCTGGCAGAAGAAGAGCTTTTTCTCGCGGTCACCGGCCGTCCAATAGGCTAGCAGTCTCGCGGTGACCGGCGTGATGCCCGCGTATCCCCCTTCGCGCCAAAGTCTCACTCGCGAGCGAATCTGGTTGACGAGTTCGTTTTCTTCGACGCGGTCCTGCGTCCATTCGGTATCAAAATGAAGCTGTTTGCCGCCCTTCTTCTTAGGCTTGGCGATTGGCACGAAGTATTGGCTGATTCGCCGCGACTCGATGATGTCGTTGGTAATGCCTTCGTCGTTGAAGCGGAAATGGCGCGTGGGCTCGCTGAAAGGCGAGTTGATGATGGGGTTTTCAATGACGACTTGTGGCATGATGAGCGCCAGGGAGAAAGTGACCGAGAACAAATGTTCTCCGCCGCTCGATTCTAGCCACTCGTGACGCAAGTGCAATATGTCGCCAAGCGGCAGCGAGACCCGCTGGGACCTTCTTGCATTGGTGGGTCTTCGCTGCGCTCGACGCTACCCTACGCGTCGATTTCAGGCAGTTTCCCTAGAACCGGTAGTCCAGACCGACGTTCACGCCCTGCGCCCAGAAGTCCGAGGTGTGCAATACGAACTGCGGCTTCTCGCCCGTGGCGACCGGCGGCGGGAATTGGTTCGTATCGACGTTCAAGTCGATCTGGTCGCCAGGCCGCGCCACATTGCTCCAGTAGAGCAGCGTGTAACCAACTCGGGCCCGCAGGTGCTCGGTGACGTCGCAGCCGAGCGTCAGCCCGATTTCCGGCATCACCGAGAACTGGTTCGAGTCGTGCGTGCCGATATTGCTCGGTAGCGCCAAGAGGCCGCCGTTGGCGGTTGTGGTAGAGCCATTGGCCGTGACCGAAGTCGTCCCGTTGATTTGCACCTGCGATTGCGTGTCGCCGATGCCCATCTTCAAGAGCGTCTCCATCGTCCAGCGTCCGCGGCGCCACTCGGTGGAAAAGCCCAGGTCGCCGCCGTTGAAGTTGTTGCGAGTGTGGAAGATGTCGAGCGTGTTGATGGTCGTGCCGGCAGGCGCAATGCCGCCATTGCCGGAGCTTGTCGCCGCGTCGGCGATTTGCATTCCGTCGGTGAGGTTGTCGAAGCGGTAGCCCAGCAGGAGGTCGATGCGCCCGTCGCATCCATGCACGAGTGCCCGCCGAAACAGGACCTCGGCGCCGTCGAAGTTTTCCGTGGAGGTGGCGTTGAAGGTGCCGTTGGCCACGTTCGGAAAGGCGATGACGTGCGAATCCTCGGCGCCGGTCGTCGTATTGAAGAACGGCCGAGCAAGGATCGGGTTGCCCATGCTCGCGTCGCTGAACGACTGCGTGTTTTCGCCCAAAATCATGTACGAGAACTCGACACCGTTTTCCTGGCAGCAGCCGAACCACGTGCCGAAGGTGATTCGCGCCCCGCCGTGCAATCCTTGGTTCAGTTCCTGGTCGCCGAAAAGAACGCTGGTGCCGGGCTGACCGAGCACGCCTGCCTGGGCGAGCGGCGTCGATGCCGGGCTGGTCGTAAGGAGCGGCGGAGTTTGGCCGCCCTTGGTCCACCAGAGCAGCGCTTCGCCGCGGAACCAGATATGATCGTGGGCCATGCAGCGCATGCCGGGGAAGCAGGCGCCGAAGTCGTCGTCCTCGCAGCCCTGGCCGTCTTCGCCAAAGACTTCGCCTTGCTGCAACGTCGGGTGCGGACCGTCGTACGCTTCGTCGTAGCGCGGGGCCGGGGCGCCGTGCGTGTGCGACCCGCGCGGCGCGGGAATCGGCTCGCTCGACGGGCCCATATTGGCGTCCGCATCGCCGGCCGCCTTGCCCTTGGCGCGCCGCGATGGCTGGTTGGAAGGCGAGTCGATGTTGATCGGCAGCGGCGTGTTCAGCCCCGGCGCGTCGTCGGTGGCGGCCGTGGTTCGCACCGGCTGTTCATCGTCCGGATATTGTCGGGCGGCGGTTCGCGCCTTCCATCGCGGCTGCGACCGGCTGCCGTCGTCTTGTGCGGCGGCCATCGAAGCCAGACCGGTCGCCACGAGCAGAACGGCCGAATGGACCGTCCAAATCAGTTTTGTATTCATGATTTTGCCATCCCCTGCAAGCGAGTTTTCTCGGGCGCGAAGCTGGTATGCGGTCGCCCTACAATCTCTTTTTCGGCTACGATCGATACAATCGTCAATCTTTTCCTTCGGGGAGGAGTCAATTTATATCGCCCAGCTTCGCCCGATCATCGCGGATTGCCCGCTTTGGACGGCAACTTGGGCGAAATGCGGCTTACTAGCCTGGACGACGCTGACAATCGACTACGACCAAATGAATGCCAATCAGGTGGTCACCGCTTGATGCCGCGCGACGAAGGCCGGATCCATGTCTACGCCCAGACCGGGCCCCGTCGGGACTTTGATCTTGCCGTCAACGACCTTGAGCGGCGACGTGGCGCAGTGGAACCGCACGTCCGTTCTGAGCCCCTTGAACTCGTGAAAGGGCGCGGCATTGGGAAGCACGGAAACGAAATGCATCATGTAAAGGTAGCCCAGTCCGCCGCCGCTCATGTGCGGCGTGCAGGTCTTGCCTGTGGCGGCGGCCATGCGGGCGACCTGCATCGAGCGAATCATGCCGCCGAAGTAGTAATTGTCCGGCTGAACGATTCGCACCGCGTCATTGGCGACAAGCCAGCGGAAGCCGTGCAGGCTATATTCCTGCTCGCCCAGCGCGATCGGCAGCGAAAGGGCGTCGGCAACCTGCCGGGTTTCCTCGCGCCAGTCGAACATCACCGGTTCCTCAAAGAAGCCGTACTTGTATTCCTCCAGAAGCCGGCCCGCGCGAATCGCCTCTTCTACCGAGTAGAAGCCGTTGGCATCGGCGTAAAGCGCCATGTCATCGCCGAACGTCTTGCGGACGAGCGGAATGATCTTTTCGGTCCGTCCCTTGGGGCCGACGGCGCGGATATCGGCCGTCATGAACATCAGCCCGCCAATTTTGATCTTCAGGGCGCGGGAGTTGTATTCGGCCACATCCCGTTTGATCAGCTCCATCGATTCCTCGACGGACTTCTCGCGGTATTCGGTCGCCTGATAAACGGGGATTTCGCTGAGCCTGATATCGCCGATCAACTGGCCGATCGATTTGCCGGCGATGCGGCCCAGCATATCGAGAATGGCGAACTCGATGGTTGCCAACGGGATGCCGATGGCCATGCCGTTGAGGCGGTAATTCATCTGGTAGACGAAGACCTTCTCCATGAGCAGATCGAGGTCGCGGGCATCCTTGCCGAGGAAGAAAGGCTTGAGACGAAGCAGGAAAACGGGCCACAGTTCGCTGATCCCCGAATGGGCGACGGAGATGCCCTCCGCGCCGTCCCGCGAGCGCACGCGGCATAGGAAGCTGCCCTTGTAACGGAGCAGTTCCAGGCTCTCGATGATCACGGGCGCGGCGAACAACTCTCGCTTGAGCACCGGCTGGCGGAGGATTTCATCCAGCTTGGCGTAGCGGGGGTGTAGCGTATTGGGACTCGAGCGAGGCACATCGGCGCCCTTGGCCGATAGCGGAAGAGTCGCTGCAAGAACACCGGTTTGAAGAAAGTTACGGCGATTGGTTTTCATAGATCTCTCCTTCACCTGACATTGGAGCGGCGGAGCCTGCCATTCCGCGGCCGCTTGGATTATAATCGTGCAAAGGACGAATGTGACCATGGCGGACAGTATCATTATTGGCTGGGAGAGGGCGCTCATGGCGGCGGATAAAGTCAAGGAGCGGCTTCGTAGAGCCATCGGGGCGCTCGAAGCCGCCGATGTGCCCTATGCCGTCGTCGGCGGTAACGCGGTGGCCGAGTGGGTGGCGCGCGTCGATGACGAGGCGGTGCGAAACACCCGCGATGTCGATCTTGTCGTCCGCCGCGCCCATTTTGCCGCCGCGCGATCGGCATTGGAGGCCGCCGGTTTCGTTTATCACCAATTGTTAGACATTGAAGTATTCATCGACGGTCCGCATGGCAATCCGAGCGCCGGTGTGCATCTCTTGTTCGCCGGCGAACGCGTCCGCGACGGTGACGAGTTCCCATGCCCTGATCTTGACGAATCGGAACGCGCGGCGGAGTTCCAAGTGGTGACGCTTCCGGCCCTGGTGCGGATGAAGCTTACCTCGTGGCGCGACAAGGACCGCACCCACCTGCGCGACTTGATCCAAGTGGGGCTGGTTGATGAGACCTGGCCCGCGCGGCTTCCTCCGACGCTTGCCGAGCGCTTGCAACAACTGCTTGATAACCCGGAAGGCTAACGATCGCGACTTGATGCCGGAGACAAGAGGCAGGAATATGAATCGAATCACAGTAAAATCGAAGGTTTGTGGCGACGGCGTTTTACACCTGACGCTGCCCGTCGGACCACTCGACGCGAACAACGAGGTCCAAGTTACCGTCGAGCCGATCAACGGCAAGCATTTGATGGAACGGCATGAATGGCAGGCTTGGGTTGAATCGATGGCCGGATCGTGGCAAGGCGACTTCGAACGCCCGCCCCAGGGCGAGTTTGAGCAAAGGGATCCGCTGTCGTGATCATCGCTGCCATCGCCTTGGCGAATCGACTGACATTGGTGTCGCACAACACTTCAGAGTTCAGCCGTGTGCCGGGTTTGCTGCTTGAGGATTGGCAATAGACCATTTTGATTGTGGCAGACGCCTCCGCGCGGTTTCTAGTCAGCGCGTGGAACCGTGTAATGGGCACGGTGTCGAAGACCATTACGCGGTGGTGTTCGTGTCTCGCCCGACCGTGTCGTGATTCGCAGATAACAAGGCACTGGCCGCTGGCTGGCACGGCGTAAACGCGAGACTGGCCGTTACGAATTGGCGTCGAGTGGTTTTCATGTGAGGAGATCGGACTAGCTTCATTACTTGTAAAATTTGGACCACCCGTCATACTCATCCAGAATTTCGTCGATTTCCGACGCGTCGGAATTTACCAGCAGTGCCCCGACCTTTAAAGCCCCCTTCGCCAGTGCGACTACACCCAAAACAACCCGAATCGTCGCCGGATCCCAGTCCTCGTGAAGATCGTTAAGGGCCAAATCGAGCAACTGGCTCCACGCGGCCTTGTAATCCTTGGTCAGCCACCTGGGAAGCAGCGGATTCTTCTTTGCGTGGCGCTCAACTTCAATAGTGGATACTAGCCCGTAGATGTTCCAATCACGAGAACGCGAGCCTTTCGCAATCCGCACAAGATGTGGGACGGCCGCGTAAGATGCCTCGCCCACGCTGCCTTGATGGTGAAGCTTGTCCCACAGAATATCCCATACGTTTTCGCCCTTCTCCAATCGACGAAGAACCGGAGACGGATCATAGGGGGTACGGTATCCCCCTTTCAACTTCTTCCATTTTGGATCGCCAAGTGCAATCATATTAACTGCTCCCCTGTAACATCGAGTTCCGTTTCCTTGCCAATTCGTACAGTAATAAGTATCCACTTTTGCCGTGTCAAGGGGGCAACCGCGGGGCAGCCCTCGTTTCCTTCATCGCGCAGGACTAAACAATGAGCCGAACCAACCGTCGCATGTTTCTGAGACAGACCGCTGCCGCCGCCACGGCGCTAGCAGGGCTGAGTGTTTCGACCGCCCCGGCAGGCCAAGCGCAGACCACGTCCGGCACCGTACCCTGGTATCGCCGCACGCTCCGCTGGGGGCAGACGAACATCACGGAGTTCGATTCGGCCACGTATGACATCGCCTGGTGGCGGCAGCATTGGAAGCGGACGCGGGTGCAAGGCGTGGTTCTCAACGCGGGCGGAATCGTCGCCTACTATCCGAGCAAGTATCCTCTGCACTATCGCCCGCCGCAGTTAGGCGATCGGGACCTCTATGGGGAACTGGCGAAGGCGGCGCACGACGACGGCCTGGCGGTTTTCGCCCGGATGGATTCCGGCCGCACTCACGAGGCGTTCTACAAGGCCCATCCCGAATGGTTCGCGCGGGACGCAGTGGGCAAGCCGTTCCGCACCGGCGAGCTTTACACGACGTGCGTCAACAGTCCTTATTACCAAGAGTACATCCCCGGCATCTTGCGAGAAATCATCGAACGCTCGCATCCCGAAGGGATCACCGACAACAGTTGGAGCGGACTGGGCCGCGATAGTATCTGCTATTGCGAGAACTGCGCGAAGAAGTTCCGCGAGCGGACGGGCAAGAACATCCCTAGCGAGAAAAACTGGGACGATCCGGTCTATCGCGAATGGATCGAGTGGAACTACGCGCGGCGGCTGGAGATCTGGGACTTGTTCAATCGCGCGACCCGAGCCGCCGGCGGGCCGCATTGCCTGTGGGTTGGCATGAACAGCGGCTCCGTCAGCGGGCAATGCCGCAGCTTCCGCAACCTCAAGGAAATCTGCCGCCGGGCGGAGATCTTCATGCTCGATCACCAGGCCCGTTCGGACTTCAGCGGCTTCCAGCAGAACGGCGAGGCGGGCAAGCTCCTCCACGGCTTGCTCGGCTGGGACAAGCTGATCCCGGAGAGCATGGCCATGTACCAGACCGGGCATGTCACCTTCCGCAAGTCGAGCAAGCCGGAGCCCGAGGCTCGGCTGTGGATGCTCGAAGGGTTTGCCGGCACGATCCAGCCGTGGTGGCACCACGTCGGCGCATCGAGCGAAGATCGCCGGCAGTACCGCACGGCCGAACCGATCAACCGCTGGCACGAGGCCAACCAAGAGTATCTCGTCGGCCGCGAGCCGGTCGCCAGCGTCGGCCTCGTCTGGTCGCAACAGAACACCGACTACTATGGCCGCGATTATCCCGAGGAACTGGTTGAACAGCCGTTTCGCGGGATGAGCACGGCCCTTGTTCGTGCCCGCATTCCTTATCTTCCCGTTCATGCGGACGACATCGAGCGCGACAGTGCGAAGTTTGGTGGGCCGAAGCTTTCCGTCTTGGTCTTGCCGAACTTGGCTGTGATGACCGAGAAGCAGTGTGCGGCCGTGCGGCGATTCGTCCAGCGAGGCGGAAATCTGATCGCCACGGGGCGGACGAGCCTTTATGGAGCAAGCGGCGAAGCAAGGAAAGATTTCGCCTTGGCGGACCTCTTCGGGGCGCATGTCGCGCCGGAGCACGCCATTTCCATCTCCTCCGATAGAAAGCAAGCGAGCGAGACGCTTCATACTTATCTGCGGCTCGCGCCGGAACTGAGCGCAGAAGTGTACGGCCCGAAGATCGGCAACCGGCCGCCATCTGCCGGAAAGCGTCATCCGATTCTCAACGGATTCGGCGAGACGGACATCCTGCCATTTGGCGGCTCGCTGGCAAATGTTCGCGCCGCGGCGGGCGTTACGGTGCTCGCCACCTTCGTTCCGCCTTTTCCAATCGCTCCGCCGGAAAAGTCCTGGATGCGCGTGCCGCGGACCGATATTCCGGCCATCATCCTCCCGACCGCCGCGCGAGGCCGCAACGCCTTCATGCCCGCCGATATCGATCGCCGCTACGCCCGCGACAACTTGCCGGACCACGGCGATTTGTTGGCCAATCTGGTCCGCTGGGCGGCGGCCGAAACGATTCCCATTGCGATCGAAGGCCCCGGCCTCGTCGATTGTCATTTGTACCGACAGCAAAAGCGGCTTATCCTGCACCTGGTCAACCTGACGAATGCCGGAACTTGGCGAGCGCCAGTTGAAGAGCTCATTTCTGTCGGTCCCCTGCGAGTTAAAGTCCGGAACCCCGAGGGACTTCGCGTCAGCAAGCTGAAATTTCTCGTTACCCGGCAGGAGTCGGCGCTGACCTTGGAGAAAGACTGGGCGGTCATCCAAATTCCATCGCTCGTTGACCATGAAGTGCTTGTGTTGGAATAGATTCGTGTCACAATAGCGCTCGCGCCCGCCGATCGAACTGGAGGATTAACCATGTCCGTGTCCGCCGCGTTGCCGAAGACCGAGATACCGCAGGGCGGCGTTTTGCCCGGCCGCTTGCGCTCGATCGACGCTTATCGGGGCTTCGTGATGTTCCTCCTCATGGCCCAGGCGTTGCAATTGACCCACATGGCCAAGATGTTCCCGGAAAGCAAGTTCTGGTGGTTCCTCGGCCATCACCAGGACCACGTGCAATGGGTGGGCTGCATCCTGCACGACATCATCCAGCCGTCGTTTTCTTTCTTGGTGGGCGTCGTGCTGCCGTTCTCGATCGCCAATCGGCTCACTCGGCAACAGTCGCGGCGGCAGCTCACGCTCCACGCCATCAGCCGGGCCTTGATCTTGATCTTCCTTGGCATATTCTTCCGTTCCCTCGGCAGCACACAGACTTATTTCACCTTCGAGGACACGCTCACACAAATCGGCCTGGGCTATGCTTTTCTCTATTTCCTGGCATGGCGGCCGGTGTGGATGCAGTGGGTCGCGCTGGTGCTGATTGTAGTCGGTTATTGGGCGGCGTTCGCGCTCTATCCGGCGCCCGACGCGAACTTCAACTATGCGGAAGTGAAGGTGCCTGATAAATGGCCGACCGACAAGACCTATGCGGAGACTCAGCTCTGGAATCAGAATGTCCACGTGATGCCCGGCTTCGCGTCGCATTGGAACCAAAACAGCAATCTGGCCTGGAAGTTCGACACGTGGTTTCTGAACATTTTTCCGCGCGGGTCATCGAGCATTCGTAGCACACCCAGGCGGATATGCCACGTTAAGCTTCATCCCCACGCTGGGCACGATGGTCCTCGGGCTGCTTGCCGGGGGCTTGCTTTTGAGCGGACGCGGGCCGTGGCGCAAAGTGCTCTGGCTGGTCGTGGCGGCTACGCTTTGCCTGGCAACCGGGCTGGCGGCGCATTATTACGGAGTCTGCCCGATCGTCAAACGCATTTGGACGCCAAGTTGAACGTTATTCAGTGCGGGAATATGTCTCTATTTACTGGCGGCCTTTTATGCCGTCATTGACATCTGGCAACTACGTGGCTGGGCCTTTCCGTGGATCGTCATCGGCATGAACTCGATCGCCGCCTACGGCATGGCCGAATCGTCCGAGGGCTTGATCGAAAAGAACCTCAAAATCCACTTCGGGCACGACACGTTCACGTGCTTGGACCGTTGGCTTCATCTCCCGGCGGGCCAGAGCTACGAGCCGGTCGTTCTCGGCGCGGCGATCATGTTGGTAATTTGGCTCATCCTCTATTACATGTATCGGAACAAGATATTTGTGAGAATCTAAGCTTGCTGAGGGTCCTTCGAGTGGTCTGTCTAAGGTCGTCTCAGGCCGACGCGGCTGCAAACCTTGACGCATGATGTATCATAGTGGCAAGGAGGTGCGGCATGTGCGGACGATTTACACTTCGAGTCCCGGCGAGCGTCATAGCGGAGCAGTTTTCGGTTCTTGAAGTGCCGGAATTGCAGGCGCGCTTTAACATTGCGCCGTCGCAGCCGGTGTCCGTCGTCCGGGAGGCGAATCCCGGCACACGCGCGCTATCGATGCTCCGCTGGGGCCTCGTGCCGCACTGGGCGAAGGACATTGCGATCGGCAACAGCCTCACGAATGCGCGATCGGAGACCGTCGCCAGCAAGCCCGCGTTTCGCTCCGCCTTCCGCAAGCGGCGCTGCCTGATCGTTGCCGATGGCTTTTATGAATGGCAGCGCAGCAAGAGCCGCAAGCAGCCCTACTTCATCCATCGCCGCGACGACCGGCCGTTTGCGATGGCCGGCCTGTGGGAGAACTGGGAGGCCGATGGCGGGCTACTGGAAACGTGTGCGATCGTCACCACGGAAGCAAACGACTTAATGCGGCCGATTCACGATCGCATGCCGGTGATCATCGCGCCCGACGACTACGCAGCGTGGCTCGATACGAGCCGCGACGGCGGGGACTCGCTGCTTGACATGCTTAAGCCGCACCAGGGCGACGACTTGGAGGCGTATGCGATCGGCACGCGGGTCAACTCGCCAAAGAACGACGGCCCGGAGCTTTTAGAACGAATTGATCCGCCGCAAGCGCGCGAACGAACGCTGTTTGACTGACGATCGGAGACCTTGATTCCCCTGGACCGCTCACCTGTCCGTCCGGCTCATCTTGCCGCGAATCGCGATGATCCAGGGATGATCGGTCATGGTCAGTGGGACCGAATCGATGCTGCTAAGAGCCTGGACGGCCTCCGTGCCGACCGTCGGGTCGTAAAGTTTCACCGCTGCCTGGCGGCCGCCCAGGCGGACCTCGACGCGGTCCGCTCCCTTGACCCGCTCGCTCCAGACAACGAGGTGAAACGTGCCGTCACTGTTCTGCAACAGCATGTCGTGGACCGTGGCCGGCTTGCCAGAAATCGAATAGGCGAGCTTTCCCGGTTCCCGGAGCGTTCCCTTATCGGAAGTCACATTGTCGGCCAGGATCGTGGTCAGATTGTGGAGATACTTGGCAGCCTTTCGTGGCGCGTAGCGAGGATCGTAAAACCCAAACCGCTGGTTGCCCCCTTCGTCGGTACGGTCGCGGAGGATGTAGACCGAAGTGTGGCTCCAGCCGCGATTGAACTGATCGAGGTACAAGCTGAGGAGGTTCAAGGCGTGCACCTCTTCGGTAACGGCGCCCTCGATCTGGCAGCCGGTTTCCGTCGTGACGCGCGGCAACTTCACGAGTTCAGTCTGGGAATAGCCGCGATAGTGCTTCGCCCAGGTCCTGCCGTAGTTGCCGTAGAGCCCGTCTACCTTGCACGCCGACGTGGGATCGGCGGCATTCCAAGTCTTGTTGTCCGCCAATCCGGGCGAGGCTGGATGGTAAATGTAGTTGTGGCAGACCGCGAGGTCGGCGAACTTGGTTCCGTCGGGCAGCAGCGCGCCGGCGCCGGTGGGGATGGTCAAGAACTGCAAGCCGACGTTGTCCCGCTCAGCGCCGTTTTCGCTGATCGACCAGACCGGATATTTCTTGAGTAACGGGTCGCTCTTCACCGCTTCGTAGAGGTCTCGCTGCAACTTGGCCACGGCCATCCACGACGGTGCTTGCCCGCCGCCCTGTTCGCCACGGTAGGTAACGCCCCAGTTGTTCGGCTCGTTGTTGCCTTCGAAGGCCAGCAACGCGTCGGCCGCCGCCAGTTGCCGCGCGGTCGCGAGGAGCTTCTTCAAGTCGGTCCCGCCGCTGACCAGCCCCCAACTGAATCGCACGCCGGTGCGGCGGTGAAGGTCGAGGTAGGTCTCGACGGTGGTCGGACCATTGGCAGAGAGGCCCTCGATGCCGCCCCGCACCCAGCGGAAGCCCGCGTAATTGACCATTTCGACAGTTTTGTCGAGCGGCTGGCCGCGGTCGGGGAAGGTAGTATCGACGCCGATGCTATCGAGAAAATCCGTCGTCTTGACAGCCGTCGTTGCCGCGCCGTCCGCGGCCCGCCCCGCGCACGGCCCGTTGCAAAAGGAAGCGAATAATATTGAAATGACGAACAATAGACGGCGGGAACGATTCATGACACGGTTTCCTTGTTCAAGTCGTCGAGTTCTTTGAGGCAAGCCGGGCAGTACCACGGTGCGGGCGTTTTCACCGGCCTCGGGCTGCGCTTGCGGCACTTGGCACAGAGGAATCGCTTGCCCTTTACGGCGGTTTTTGGTCGTGCCTTCTTACCGCTTTTTGGGATATTCTTCGACATCAATCGACTCCGGCATCACGGCTCCAGGAAGGGGAGATTGCGAACAAAAGTTTCGAACGTGCCGCGCAACGCGCCTTGCCGGTTTCGATATAACGTCCCAAACAGGAACGGAGGCCAGAGAAGGTGAATCACCTGCACCATCTGCACCGACTGGGCGCGGACTGCGCGATTCCGGGCGTCGGCAACATAAGTGCTCAACAACAAAAAGCCGACGGCGATTGCTACCAGTCCGAGGACTTGGAAGATGAAACCGCCCACGAGAAGCGCCTTGCCGTGCGGAACATCCAACGCATATTCGATTCGCGTTTTGTTCTGACCAACGCGCGCGAAGTGGATTGCTCCTTGTCGGACATATTTTCCGATGCCCATACTGGCCGCATCGCCCTCGAAAGTCACCGATTCCGCCGTCCGGCTGATGATGCGAACCGGCCCCAATTGCCCGACGCTGCCCTTGGCCAGGATCGACGCCGCGCGCGACGACAGGTTCTCAGGCTCGCCTTCCACTTCGACCATTCCTTGGATCGCAAGCCTTTTGCTTGGCTCAATTTCGCCGAATTGATTATCGACGCGCGGTTCGCGGGCCGACGCGAGGAGGAATTGCAATCCGGCGAACCAGATAACGCAAGCCACGGCGGTAATAGAGTACACAATCAGATGTGCGGTCTGCGGAGTCATACTTCAGTCAAGGGTTCTGTCATTGTTCTGGCAAGGATGCGGGACGGTCTTCGTGACCCTCTCGCTGGAACTTCACGTCAATGTAATCAATGTTAGTCATACGACGGCTGATGTGCGTCTTGGTAATCGAGTTCAATGCGCCAATTACCATGAGGAGCAACAACGGCCCCACGAGAACTCCGATTCCCGCGCCCCACGCCGCACCGACGAGTGCCAAGTTTTGATGGAGATTCACCGCCCAGAGAATCGCTCCGGCGAAAGTCCCCAGCACGGCCCCCGCGACGCCCACCAAGAAACGCCGCAGCACGCCGTGCCGCAGGGCAATGATGCCCGTCGCCAGGAGCCAGCCACCCACGGCCCCAAGGGTCGCGCCAAACGCCAGCAGGAGGATCGTGGCGAGGAACCCGCCGAACAGCGCCCCGCCAATCGCGGCGAAGAGCGTGAGAAACAGTTTTCCGAAGCGGTTTCGAGTGACCAGCCCGATGAACGAACCTAACCGTGCCCCTGGAACAGCGCAGATCACAGCCATGATGCCGGCGGCGAACTCAACGATTCCTGCGGCCCCTGGCACTGCGCCGATGGCCGATCCTACGGCGGCGCCATAAATGCCGCCGAGAACGGCACAAACGGCTAGGGCCTTTAACAGCGACCGCGCGCCGTGAAGTTTAGCAGCGAATTCGTTCGGATAATCGTGTTCCGCCATCGCCTGATTTTCCCATGCCCGGCAAGTGTCGGCAAGCAGTGCAAGGCGGCTCGCCAGTGATTACAATCTTGGCAGACTTTCAATCGATACATCAAGGTGCCTCATGTGCCAAAGCAAGAACTACGGACTCCGCGGCCCGATCCGGCCAATCGCAATCTTCACCGTCGTTGCCGTGTCCCTGACTTTTGGCGTCGTGACGCAATGCCGTGCCGAGGATTCGCTGGAAAACCTCGCTAAGCCCCAGGAAGGCCGCTCGATGCGGGCGACTTCGGCGATGCGAGTCGGCGAGGTGCGGCGCGGCGGCGCGATGAAGCTCAACCCCAAGGGCGATTTCAAAGGCGATCTCGACGAGGCCAGCAATTGGGACAATTTCACCGTCTCACCCGGCAAGACTCATGTGCTGCTCGACGAGCAAGGTCCGGGCGTCATCACGCACATCTGGATCACCTTCCTCGGCCCCGAGCCGCAGGAGTGGGCGACCAAGGGCTCGGCCAACCACCAGGAGATGCTGCTCCGCATGTATTGGGACGGCAGCCAGCGGCCGGCGGTCGAGGCCCCGCTGGGCGATTTCTTCGCCAACTGCTTCGGCAAGCGCAGCGAAGTGGTCAGCCTGCCGGTCATCGTCGCCAACGGCGACCGCCTACAACTGCTTCTGGCGGATGCCGTTCCGCAAATCGGCCCGGATCGAGATCGTCAACCAAAGCGAGAAGCCGATCAGCCTGCTCTACTACAACATCGACTGGATCAAGAAGGACCGCATCGCCGACGACACGCCCTACTTCCATGCGCAGTACCGGCAGGAATATCCGGTGAAGAAGGGCCAGGATTACGTCTTCCTGGAGACCAAGGGCAAGGGGCACTACGTGGGCACCGTGCTGGCCGTGCGAACGCGCAGCCCGGCTTGGTTCGGCGAAGGCGACGAGAAGATCTACATCGACGGCGAGCGGAAGGCCTCGATCTGGGGCACGGGCACGGAAGACTATTTCCTCTGCGCCTGGGGCCTGAAGCGGACCAGCACGCCCTATTTCGGCGTGCCCTACTTCGACCAATGGGGCATCGTGGGCGGACACACCTCCGCCTATCGCTGGCACATCAACGACCCGATCGTCTTCAATACCGGCATCAAGGTGACCATCGAGCACTTCGGCTGGCTGTCGCCGGACGAGAACCCGCAAGTACCGGTCGATGAGCTGGAACGAGCGCGAAGACGACTACGCCAGCGTGGCCTTCTGGTATCAGACGGGCGAATCGACATTTACCGCCCGCGCGCCTCACGCCCGCGAGCGCACGCCTGCCCAGCCTGGAGCGGCTCACCGTGCCGGCCATCGATTTTGCGGACGCCCGCTACCACGGCTCGGGCGACACGACGGCCCAGCAACTCGATCTCTACGACGGCAAGCAGTTGCTCTACACTGCCCAAAACAGGCCGATGGCGCGTGGATCGAGATTCCTTTCAGGTCGAGAAGAAGGAGCCGCTGCGATTGCTGCTGAACATGACAAAGAGCCACGATTTCGGCAAGTACCGCATTTCGCTGAACGGTGTGACGCTCTCGCAAGGGAACCGACTTCTACAGTCCGGAAATCACCAGACGAGGAAGTCCACCTGCTGGACTTCTGGCCCGAACCCGGCAAATATACGCTACGGCTGGAGTGCGTCGGAAAGAACTTGAAGTCATCCGGGTATTACCTTGGATTGGAGTCACTGCGCCTGCGCGAGCGGCGGCCGCGCGTGGCGGAGATGGCGCACGAAAAGGACCGCGACTGGAAGAGCAAGCCGCAACTCCACGAGTGACGGCAATTCGGCCCGAACTACAACAGATCGCTCGCCAAATCCGCCAGCGCGGATCGCTCGCCTTTTTCCAACGTGATGTGGGCGTAGATCGATTGGCCCTTCATGCGGCTGACGAGATAGCTCAGGCCGTTGGAACGTGAGTCGAGATAAGGATGGTCGATCTGCCAGATGTCGCCGCAGAAGACGATCTTTGTGCCTTCGCCGGCGCGGGTGATGATCGTTTTCACTTCGTGCGGCGTGAGGTTCTGCGCCTCGTCGACAATCAGAAACACCCGCTGCAGGCTGCGGCCGCGGATGTAGGCCAGCGGCGTCATCACCAGCTTCTCGCTCTCCAGCATCTCGCTGATTCGCTGGGCCGCCGGGTCCTTGTCGCCCAACTCGTGGCGGATCACCGTCAGGTTGTCGTGCAAAGGCTTCATGTAGGGATCGAGCTTGGCGGCGATGTCGCCGGGCAGGTAGCCCAGATCACGATTGCTCAAGGGCACCGTGGGCCGCGCCAAGAGAATCTGACGATAGGTTGCGCGGCATTCCAAGGCCGCGGCCAGGGCCAAGAGCGTCTTGCCCGATCCGGCCTTGCCCATGATCGTCACCAGCTTGATCTCCTGGTTCAAGAGGGCGCTCAAGGCGAACGACTGTTCGGCATTCCGCGGCTTAATGCCGTAGGCGGTAGACTTGTTGACCTTGACGAAGCTCTGCGTCGCCGAGCGATAAGCGGCCAGGACCGACTTCGAGCCGTTGCGGAGGATGAAGTTTTCGTTGGCCAGCGGATCGACGACTGCCGGCAGGCGTGCGCGGGCGACATCGTGGCCGTCGCCGTAGAAGGCGTCGATGGTTTCACTCGCCATACCTTCGATAACCCGCCGCCCGGAATAGAGCGTATCGACGCTTTCGACCTTGTCGCTGATGTAGTCCTGCGCGGTGACGCCGAGTGCCTTGGCCTTCATCCGCAGATTGGTGTCTTTGGAGACGAGCACGACCTGGCGGTGCGCCTCCTGCCGCTGCAGGTGCAGGGCCGTGTTGAGGATGCGGTGATCGGGGGCGTCGCTAAGGAAGGCCGCGCGGAGCTGCGGTTCAAGTTCGCCGCCGAGCACCACGCGGATCGAGCCCAGGCCGTCGCCGAGGCTGGCGCCTTCGTTGGAAATCACGTCGCCCGTGAGAGAATCGATGGTGCGGAGGAACTCGCGGGCCTGAAAGTTGATATCGTCGTGGCCCTTTTTGAAGCGGTCGAGCTCCTCAAGGGCAGTGATCGGGATAGCGATGTCGTTCTCTTCGAAGTTGCGGACGCAGCCAGCGTCGTGCAGAACGACATTCGTGTCGAGAACGAAAAGCTTAGGAAATCGAGTCGCGGGGCCGGCGATCATCTGTGTGGCTTGGTGCCCGGGATTATCGTTAAAGAACTCGCGAACAGTTTCGTATGTTAAACGAAGCGGGCTGCCGCGTCCAGACGAATTGCGGTGCTGGGAATTCGGGAAGATTTGACTCATGGCAGCTTATCCAGGGTGCACAACTATAGCAGGGAATTGTTGCCTGAGTACGCGTGGAGACAATCGCAACTGCGAGTTATTCCCCGCTAATCAAACCCATTACCACCTAAGCGACGGGAATTCCCGTAACAAAAAACTAACCCGGGCCAAACTTGGCCGATGCGAGACCTTGTTATACTGGGGCGTTCCGACGATCGCCGTTACCAGGAATCCGCCCATGTTACGCCGCGTTTTTCAATTGTGTCTACTGTCGACACTTACTTCATTATCGACGGCCTTCGCCGAAGAACCGCCCGTTGCAAGCATCCCTATAATGCCGGGCGTGCGTCCGGACCAGTCCGTCTTGCTGCCGAACCAGTGGTCGCTGAGGCCGGCAGGAGCGGAGGTGAAGTTAGAGAATTTTCCGGTCAATGTGGCCATCCACCCGCGGGGCGATTACGCCGCCGTGCTTCACTCGGGTTACGGGCCGCATGTTGTGTCGATTGTGAAGTTAAGGACAGCTAAGGTCGTGTCGAGCGAAGCGCTGCCGAAGACATTTTATGGTATTAGTTTCTCGCCTGACGGCACGCGTCTCATTGTCGGCGGCGGCGAGGATAACGTCATCTATCGCTACCGCTTCGCCGACGGCAAGCTCGCGGACCGCGAAACGATCAAACTGCAACACGCGGAGAAGGCTCTTGTGCCGACGGGCATGGCGTGCAGCCGCTACAGCGAATCGCTCTATGTGGCTTGCTGTCTTGGTCAGTCGCTCAGAGTCATATCCTTGCAGCATCCGGAGCAGCAGCAGTCGATCGAATTGCCGCGCGATAGCTATCCTTATGCGGTCTTGCCGGCCGCGACGTTCCGATCGGCTCTACGTGAGTCTTTGGGGAAAGTCGGCGGTGGCAGTCGTCGGTGAAAAGTCGCGAAAGATTGAAGCCACGTGGACTGCGGCATCGCATCCGACGGAAATGGCATTGTCGCCGGATGAGTCGCTGCTTTACGTGGCATGTGCCGACAGCAACAGCGTAGTCGTTATCGACACCGCGACCGGCCAGCAAGTCGAAGTCATCTCCACCGCGCTTTATCCGCGCGGGCCCGGCGGCTGTACGCCCAACAGCCTCGCTTTGGCGCCCAATGGCAAGACGCTGTGGGTCGCCAATGCCGACGCGAACAATCTGGCTGTGATCGATGTCTCACATCGGGGCGAAAGCCGCTCGCTGGGTTTCGTTCCGGTCGGCTGGTATCCGACGAGCGTGCGGATGACGCCGGGGGCCGATAGTATTCTCGTGGCCAACGGAAAGGGCGTGATCTCCAAAGCGAATCCGAAGGGACCAAACCCGCAGGTGAAGAAGCCGGCAGGCGACGTGCAATACATCGGCGGGCTGCTCCGCGGTGCGTTGAGCGTCATCCCGCTGCCCCAGCCGAGCGAATTGCCCGCTTTGACCCGCACAGCCTACGCCTGCGCACCGCTGAAAGCGGACGCCACGCCGACCGGGCGCATTCCCGAGTCGGGCAATCCGATCCCAGCTAAGGTCGGCCGACCTAGCCCGATCAAGCATTGCATTTACATCATCAAAGAGAACCGCACCTACGATCAGGTGTTGGGCGATGTCCGCGAGGGGAACGGAGATCCGTCGCTTTGCCTTTTTCCGGCAAAGATCACGCCGAACGAGCACGCATTGGCCCGGCAGTTCGTGCTCTTGGACAATTTTTACGTCGACGGCGAGGTGAGCGCGAACGGCCATGAGTGGAGCACGGCCGCCTACGCGAACGATTACGTGGAGAAGGTCTGGCCACAGGTATACCGCCGTTCCGGCGAGCATAGCGACGAGGAGGCACGCGGTTTTCCTTATCCGTCCCAAGGCCAAACCGCGATCGGCTGCGCGGCGAGCGGCTATATTTGGGACCGCTGCCGCGCCGCGGGCATAAGCTATCGCACTTACGGCGAGTTCATCGAAAACGCCGAGAAGCCAGGGCAGCCGGGCGAAGCGCGGATGAAAAACCTGGAAGGCCACTTCGATCCGCTCTACCGCGCCTTCGATCTCGATTACAGCGATCAGCGTCGGGCGGATCGATTCATCGAGGAACTGCATCGTTGCGAGTGGGAAGGATCGATGCCGGGCCTAACGATCGTGTGGCTGCCCAACGATCACACGAGCGGAACCAAGTTGGGCAAGCCGACGCCGGCGGCCTACGTCGCCGACAACGACCTGGCCCTGGGCCGCATCGTGGAGGCGGTGAGCCACAGCAAGTTCTGGAAGGAGACGGCGATCTTCGTGCTGGAGGACGACGCCCAAAACGGCCCGGACCACGTCGACGCCCATCGCAGCATCGCCTTCGTCGTCAGCCCGTATACGAAGCGCCGGGCGGTCGATTCGAGCATGTATTCCACGTCGAGCATGTTGCGGACGATGGAGTTGATTCTGGGTCTGAAGCCGATGACGCAGTTCGACGCGGCCGCGCAGCCGATGTATGCAACATTTCAGGCGAAGGTCGACCTCACGCCTTACGAGTACACGCCTGCACACGTGGACTTGAACGAAAAGAATACGGCAGCATCGTATGGCGCGGCGGAGTCGGCGAAGATGGACTTTCGCGACGCGGACGCGGCCGACGACCGGCAGTTGAACGAGATCATCTGGCGGAGCGTCCGCGGGGGCGAGCGGCCGATGCCGCCGCCGGTGCATGCGGCGTTCTTTTCGCCGCATGGGGACGGCGATTGACGAAACCCTGGCATTGCGCGTTCAGCCAAAGTAGAATTGAACGATTACGGTGAAGCGAGTCTTGCCACCGATTTCACTATGAGGAGACTAGAATGACCTATACGGTGCTTATCGAAGAATCCGAGGAAGGGTTTGCCGCTTCAGTTCCGGGGCTGCCGGGATGTCACTCGCAAGGAGAAACCGAAGCCGAGGCGCTGGAGAATATTGCGGATGCGATCCGCGAATACCGAGACGTCGCCGAGGAATTGGCTAAATCTACTGGCGCGAAACTGGCGGCGGTCGAGGTCTAGCAATGCCCAAAATGCCGGGTGTGAATCATCGCGATGCGGTCCGCGCATTGGAGAAGGCCGGCTTCTCGATCGCGCGACAAGGCAAGCACGTTGTGATGACCGATGGGACGCGCATTATCACCATTCCACGGCACAACCCGGTCAACGCGATTACGATGGGGAAGATTGTTCGCGACGCCGGGCTCACGAACGAGAAGTTTCGTGAACTGCTATAGCTGGCCGGCGATACCGCCATCTCCAAAACGTCGCTGCGACCATCGCCCCGACGCAATATGACAGAACGTCTTTCGGATCAGCATACGTCGGCACGTGCCAGTCGCGCTGAAGTGGAATCACGATCTCGAACAGCGCCGACCAAATCAGCAACGGCACAATGATTTCAATCGCGTCGGGCGGGCCGTCGTGTTTCCGCAGCCCGAGCCGCCGGTTGGTCCATAACATGATCGGCACGAAGAACGGCACGCAAATCACGTCGTTCAAGTGGGAGCGAAGCAACGGCGTGGACCAGCCGTGAGTGGCGAGCCAGCGATGCGCCCAGTAGGCGATGAAGCAGACCAGGAACAGCGGATCGCGAAGATAGGCAAAGGGCATCGCATTAATGCGGAAGGCCAAAAAGGTATACGAAGACAAGGATTAAGGAGACGACGACGGCGCCAATGGCTGCTATCGCGAACGTGGACAACACCACGCCAATGTTCATCGGCCACGCTGCTTGGGACCCGCTTGCTAGGTAACAGGCAAGTCCCGCAAAGCAGCTTGCCAAAACCGCTACGACAAGGAGCGTGCCGCCGCCTTCCGCCTCAAATAGAAATTGCGATACAGTTGGCTCGACGGGCGGACCACCGTGTTCGTCCAAAGTAACGTCGGCATCAAGACCAACTCCCCCAGGCTTTCCGTCGCGGCCGAAACAGATCAAGTTGAAACCGTCCTTCGTTTTTTCGTACTTGTAGGGCCGCGACCATGGGTCCAATGGAATCAAGTCTTCAACTTCAGGATTGTTCTCGATCGAATCAGGATACCTGCCATGTTTACTTGCGTACTCTGATAAGTGCATCTTCGCCCCAAGAAACACACCTCGGTGACGACTCCGTATTTCGTATCGCCCCGATGCGATTTGCTGCCGCATTTCCGCCCAGGCGCTCAGGTAGACCAAGACGAAGACAATCAATGCGGTGGCAAGAGCTGTGGCCAATCCTAGAGCGATGCTTGGCCTTCCTACGTCCCTTGTCCGGCGAACTGTCGCGCGAACGATCCATATACAGCCGGCAATCGCAGCGGAAACGAAGACGAGCCAGATGATGAGGGGCAGGATAACGTCCATCTATGTCCGCGGGCCGCGCGAGTCATCCTAGTCGAGCGTACTTACAGTTATTCTACCGTCCAAATGGCCGATTCGCAACGCGACTTGCTTGTCCCACCCTACGTTCCAAGAATCTGAAACCCCCGGCGAATAACGAGTAGACAGCCGCTTGTCCCGCAAGCTGGGCGTCTGTTAGAATCAGGGCTATTGCTCGCTCCTCATTCCATCACAAGCTGGAGGTGCTCGTCCCATGCTGTCTACTCCTTGGATCATTCTGGGCGTGATCGCCATCGTCGTTCTGATCGCGATCGTCGTGATCGTCGGCATGTACAACAATCTGGTCACGCTGCGGAACCGCTTCAAAAACGCGTATTCGCAAATCGATGTCCAGCTCAAGCGCCGCTACGACTTGATCCCCAACCTGGTCGAAACAGCCAAGGGCTACATGACGCATGAGCGGGAGACGCTTGAAGCAGTGACCAAGGCCCGCAACACGGCCCAAGCGGCCGGACAAATGGCGGCGCAGAATCCGGGCGACCCGAAGGCGATGGCCGCGCTGGGTGCGTCGGAAGGCCAACTCGCCGGCGTGCTCACCCGCTTCATGGCCGTCAGCGAAGCCTATCCCGATCTGAAGGCCAATCAGAACATGATGGCCCTGCAAGAGGAACTGACCTCGACCGAGAACAAGGTCGCCTTCGCCCGGCAGGCGTATAACGATTCGGTGATGTATTACAACACGCAGCGCGAAGTTTTCCCCACGGTCGTCATCGCCAACATGTTTAACTTCCAGGCGGCCAGCCCGTTTGAGATCGCGCAGGTCGAGCAGCGGGAAGCGCCGAAGGTGTCATTCTCGTGATGAAGGTAGACTAACCGGGAGAATCTCAAATGTCGAATGACGAATGTCGAAATAAGCACGAAATTCAAATGACGAATGCGGCAGGCCGCTCCGAGAGTTCGTCATTCGTGCTTTGATTTTGTTTCGACATTCGACATTCGTGCTTCGGATGTTTTTGCTATGCCGATGGACTTCTTCGCACGTCAGGACCACGCGCGGCGGCAGACAGTCAAGCTGCTCGTCTTGTTCGCCATTTCCGTGGTCGTGATCATCGCCGCGGTCTATGTGGTGGCCGTGCTGGTCGTTCACGGCACGGGCCATTCGCACGGCCGCGTGCCCAGCGCGCCGATGAGCTTTTGGGACCCCAGCCTTCTTCTGGCCGTCGCCTTCGGCACGGGAATCGTGATCGGGCTAGCCAGCCTCTATAAAGTCGCCGAGCTATCTTCCGGCGGCGAGGTCGTCGCGCAGATGATGGGCGGCCGTCAAGTCGATCCGCAGACCCGCGATCCGGCCGAGCGGCGGCTTTTGAACATCGTCGAGGAAATGTCGCTCGCCTCGGGCGTGCCCGTGCCGCCGGTCTTTGTGATGGACAATGAAACGTCGATCAACGCTTTCGCGGCGGGCTACAATCCCAACCAGGCGGTCGTGGCCGTCTCGCGGGGCTGCCTGGATTACCTCACTCGCGACGAATTGCAAGGTGTGCTGGGACACGAGTTCAGCCATGTGCTCAACGGCGATATGCGGCTGAACCTTCGTCTGATCGGCATCGTCTTCGGAATCCTCTCGCTCTCGATCGTCGGCTACTACATCATGCGGTCGGCCGGTTTTGCGGGCTCCTCCTCGCGCAATTCGGAAGGCCGCCGCAGCGACAACGGCGGCGCGATCTTTCTCATCGGCCTGGCGATGTGCATCCTGGGCTACCTGGGCGTGCTGCTGGGCAACATCATCAAGGCGGCCATCTCGCGGCAGCGCGAGTTCCTGGCCGACGCCTCCAGTGTGCAGTTCACCCGCAACCCGGAAGGGCTGGCCGGCGCTTGAAAAAGATCGGCGGACTGGCCGACGGCTCGCGGATTCGCGACGCCCACGCCCACGAAATCAGCCACATGTTCTTTGGCGACGCTTTCGCCGGCTCGATGTTCAATCTCTTCGCCACGCATCCGCCGCTGGAAGAGCGGATCAAGCTGCTCGATCCGAAGTTCGACGGCAGTTTTCCGGCGACCGAGCCGGTGATGGAAAATGAGGACGTATCGGGGATTTCGCAGCTTTCCGCCCGATCAAAGCCCGACGCGCAAGCGAGTGGGACGATTCGACCGCTCGCTGGCGCGTCGGGCTTTGATAGCACACAGGCGGCCGCGCTCGCCGGTCTCGCGGCGGGAGGTTCCCGCCCGGCTCGGCCGCTGAGCACCGATCGTGACCGCATCCTCCGGCAGGTCGGCAGCCCGCAGCCGGAGCACTTGGAGCACGCGGGCCGCATCGTGGCGGGGATGCCGGACATCTTGCTGCAGGCAGTTCGCGAGCCCTATTCGGCCCGCGCCGCGATTTTTGCCTTATTGCTTAGCCGCGATGACCAGCCGACGCGGGAGCGGCAATGGCAGATGCTCGGGCAATCGATCGAGCCGCCGCTGGTGAAGATAGTCCAACAACTTTCGGCAGCGATCGACCAGATTGCACCGGAGAATCGCCTGCCGGTGGCCGATATGGCGACGCCGGCGCTGAAACGGCTTTCGCCGGCCCAATACGCGGCGTTCCGGCAAATCGTCGAGGCCCTTACGGCGGCCGACGGCAAGATCGATCTCTTCGAATATTGCCTCCGCGTCGTGCTCTTCGGCTGCCTCGACGTGCAGTTCGGGCTGCGGCCCGCGCCGGCAGTTCGGTTTAAGTCGTTCGCCCAGGTCGCGCCGGCGGCCACGGTCATTCTTTCCGCGCTGGCCTACGCCGGGCAAAGCGATCCGGCCGACATCCAACGCGCCTTCCAGGCCGGCGCCGGTGACGCCCTCCCGGCGCGCGGCTCCTTCCGCCCGAGCAGTGCATGTTCGCCGATTTCGACGCCGCCTTGGGCCAACTCGCGCAGGCCGCGCCGGCCGTGAAGCGGCAGTTCCTCGATTCCGTGGTGGCCTGCATCGCCGCCGACGGCCGGATGACGATCGAGGAAAACGAGCTGCTCCGCGCCGTGGCCTCCGCGCTCTCCTGCCCGTTGCCGCCCGTGCCGGTTGCGGCGTAGGATTGGCGCATCGGCGGTCGCCAGATCCGCGGGAGATAGACATGGGTGACGACAATGAAAAGAAAGAACGTTTCGGCTGCGACCGTTGCTGGCCGAGCGCCGCCGATGCCGCTTGGGCCGCCCGCAACGGTCTCACCTTCGAGGGCAAGCTCGTTGACGATTCGCACTATGGCCTCTCGATTCGCTCATGCCCGGTCTGCCATCAGCGGTTTATGACCATCTTCCAGGAAGTCGTCGACTGGGTCGGTGGCGACGACGCTCAGTACTGGAAGACCTGTCCGATTACAGCGGAGGAGGCCGATAAGCTGATAGCGCGCAAGAGCGATTTGCACGAGTTTTCGGACCCGGACTTAAATAGCAAGCGGCCATGGCTCCACGCCGATTTTCCCACGGGGAAGCCTTCGCATATCTTTTTTCAGTAGCCACGACCGACGAATCTGCTGCCGTTGCGTCTGGCGTCGGGAAACGTCGTTTTCGGTCGTGCACCGCGTCGGGTCGTCGCGGCAATTAACCCGGCTGACGGCAAAATAACGATCGAGGAAAACGAGCTGCTTGCGCACCGTGGCCTCAGCCCTTTCGTGCCCGCTTCCGCCCGTGCCAGTTGGCACTCAGGCCGCAGCAATTGTATAATAGCTGCGACTTGAACCGGTATTGTGAAGGAGAGGTCTAATGCGTCCAGAAGAGCTAAGGGATTTGTTGCGAACGCGGCCTTTCAAGCCGCTGCGAATTCATCTCACCGACGGCAGTCAATACGACATTCGGCATCCTGAGATGGTGATTGTGCTTCGTCAAAGGGTTGATATTGGGGTGCCGTATGATTTAGCCGCGGGCGTTGCCGAGCGCGTGGAGCACTGCTCGCTGCTGCACGTCGTTCGCGTGGAGGAACTGCCGGCGGTCGAGTCGCCTTCCGGCTGATAAGTTTATGGTGGTTGGCATTCTTTCGGACACGCACGATCAACTCGCGAGAACGCATCGGGCGGTTTCATTGCTTCGCGAATCCGGCGCGGAGGTGCTGATTCACTGCGGCGATTTATCGATACCGGAGATTGTGACAGCGTGCGCAGCTATGCGTTGTTACTTTGTCCTCGGCAATTGGGACGCGGATAACGTGCCCGCGCTGCGAAAAGCCGCAGAGGAAAACGGAGCAATCTGTCTGGGATGGGGCGATACCGTGGTTCTCGATGGAAAACGAATCGGAGTGACGCACGGGCACATGCGAATAGACGTTCGTCGCGTCATTGCAACCAAACCCGACTATCTGCTCTCGGGTCATTCACACATTCCGTCGGACCAACGTGACGGTAACATTCACCGCATTAACCCGGGCGCACTGCACGAAGCCGATCAATTCACGGTAGCGCTTTTGGACTTGGCGACCGACAACGTACAATTCTTGATTGTTTCAGATACTGAATGAACGGCTTGACTAACGATTTTGCCGGAGGTAGCGACCATGCCGACCGTTCCCGGTAGGAGCCATCGTTCACTTTGGCGACGAATCCGAGGTTGTTTCCCCAGGTGCGAAAAACCCTGCGGACCGTGCTCGCCCGGCATATAATAACCTATGCTCGTGTAGCGACTTAATAAGCCTCTGGAGTGCGATGCCGATGCTGCCGATGTACGTTGTCTTTATTCTAACCATCCTGGCCGCCGGCCTGCTGGGCGGTTGGTGGCTGCGAAGCCGCGGCGTGCAGCCCTCCGAAGCGCCCGTCGATAAAGACGAGGTCCGCCGCGCCCAGGAATTGCTCGGCAGTCTGCGCAAGATGGCCTCGACCGTGGCCACCGAGTTGGGCGAGCACAGCACCCGCGTCGGCGAGATCAACGGCGAGCTGACGGCCGACAAGCTCCACGAGCCGGCAAAGATCCTCAACGTCGTCACCAAACTGGTCGACGTCAATAAGACCATGCAGGGCCGCCTCGACCAGGCCGAAGACAAGCTCCGCGAGCAGGTTCGCCTGGTCGAAGCGACCACCGCCGAGGCCCGCACCGACGCTCTGACCCTGGTCGGCAACCGCCGCGCCTTCGAGACCGATATCGCTAAATGCCTGGCCGACTTCCACGGATCGGGCAATCCGTTCACGCTGGCCATGATCGACTTGGACAGGTTCAAGCGGCTCAACGACACCTACGGGCACCAGACGGGCGACGAGGTCCTCCGCGGCACGGGCCGCGTGCTGCGGCGCGTGCTGCGCGACTGTGAGACCGTCGCACGATACGGCGGCGAAGAGTTCGCTGTGATCTTCAATCGCTCGACGATCGCCGACGTGCAACAGACCTTGAGCCGCCTGCGGAAGGCGATCGCCACGATGGAATTTCATGGCCCCAACGGCAATCTCGAAGTCACCATCAGCATCGGCGCCGCGCAGGCCGCTGGCGAGGAGACGCTGGAATCCATCGTCGCGCGGGCCGACGCCGCGCTGTATGCCTCGAAGGAAGCCGGCCGCAACTGTGTCCATTGGCACAACGGCCGAAGTATTGCGCGGATTGCCGAAGAGGAGCACAAGCCCGCGCCGGTTTCGGAGCTCGCCGCCGCGCGCGAAACGCCCAAGCCGGCCGAGTCTTGCACGCCGGCCGCGAAGCAGACTTTGAAACCCGCGGCGAAACCGACGGACGACGGCAATTCCGAACGGCTTGCCGATGACCTGCCACCGCTACTGAACCGCACGGCTTTTTGCCAGCACGTCCGGGTGCGGATGGCCGAGTGGAAGCGAGGCGGCCCGACGCTCTCGCTGGTGCTCGTGGAAATCGACCAGTTCCACGCCCTCGCCCGAGCCCACGGGCCGAAGTTTCGCGATCAAATGGTGGTGAGTCTCGCGCGGGTCGTCTTCGCGGGTGTTCGCGAGATGGACATGGTTGCCCGATATAGCACGGGCTGTTTGGGTTTCCTGCTGCCGAACGCGGAACTGGCCGAGGCCAGTCGCGTGGCCGACCGGATTCGCGTGACGGCCAGCGAGGCGGTGGTCGATTTGAACGGGACGCCGCGGAACTTTACGGTCAGCGTGGGAATCATTGAGGCGGGCGGGGCCGACGACATGGTCGCGCTCTTCCGCAAGGCGCAGAACGCGCTGGAAGCCGGCCACCAGCACGGCGGCAACCGCCTCGTTCATCACGACGGCCGCGCGCCGAAGCTGGCGGCGGCTACGCTGGAACTAGGCGTCTGACGCGCGGGCGCGAACAGAAAGGGAGAAAGGGAGAGGGGGAGAGAGGCGCTTGTTCTCCCTTTCTCCCCTGCTCCCCTTCTCCCTTTCTCGCTATAATGCCGTCGTTCCCTCCGAACCATCCTCGCGGAGCAACGCGCCATGATCATCAGCGGCCTATCGGGCAATGAAATCTACTGTCTGCATCAAAAGGGCTACGCGCCGGGCCGCATCGTCGTCGGCAACAGCGTCTATTCGCTGGGCGCCATCCGCAGCCTGACCAGCGGCATCAAGACCTTCACCGGAGGCGAAATCCACTCGCTCACGGAGCTGATCTCCGACGGCCGCCACGCCGCCATCCAGCGGCTGGAAAAGGAGGCCAACGACCTGAAGGCCAACGGAGTCACCGGCGTAAGCTCCGATCTGAAGCGTGTTCGCGGGCTGCACGAGTTCCTCGCCATCGGCACGTCGATCCATACCCAGGCGTCGCAGCAGTTCTTCACCACGGCCTGTTCCGGGCAAGACCTCTACTGCCAGATCGATTCCGGCTACGAACCGCGGCACTTCGTCATCGGCAACGTCTGCTACGCGCTGGGCGTGGGCCGCGGCCTGATGGGCATGGTCCGCACCTTCGCCGGCGGCGAGGTCAAGGAGTACTCGGACATGTACAATCACACTCGCCACCTGGCCCTGGAGCGGCTCGAAGCCGAAGCGGCCCAGCGCGGGGCGAACGCCGTAATCGATATCACGACCCGCATTCTCCCCTTCGGGCCCGGCGTCCGCGAGATGCTCATGGTGGGCACGGCCTCGTTCAATCCGGCGCTCGGAAAAGTTGCCAAGCCGGTCACTTCCGAACTGACCGGCGAGGAGCTGTGGAACCTGACGAGCCTCGGTTACGAGCCGATCCGGCTGATGCTCGGCTCGTCGGTCTACGCGCTCGGTTTCGGCGGCGGAGTTTCAACCTTCTTCAAATCGTTCGCCCGCGGCGAGGTCAACGCCATGACGAAATTGGTATACAGCGCCCGCGAGAACGCCCTGGAGCACATCCATCGCGAGGCCAGCGAATTGCAGGCCGACGGGATCATCGGCGTGAAGATTTTCATCTACGAGGTCGGCGGCGGGATGGTCGAGGTGCTGGCCATCGGCACGGCGATCAAACGGAGCAATGCAGTGAAGACGCACACGGAGCAACTGCCGCCGCAAGCGATCATCCGCGACCGCGACACCTATTTCGACCAGACCCACAGCTCCGCCAGCAACCTCGGCCGCGAAACGACCGGCATGGTGACAAAGGGACTCGAGATTGCGGGGAGTTTTGGAGGATAAATTGCCCGCCACCAAACCCATCGTCGGCGACTGGTACGATCACCCGGAGATCTACGACCTATCGCTCCGCGACGAAACGCCGCTGGAGGCCGCGTTCATTGAAGCGGCTTGCCGCAAATATTGCGATTTCCCCGTGCGACGCCTGTTGGAGCCGGCATGCGGATCGGGCAGGCTGGTGGCCGAAATGGCCGCCCGAAGGTACGAAGTTACCGGGTTGGACCTGAATGCGAAGGCGCTTACCTATTTGCGGAAGCGGCTCGCGCGGCGGAAACTGACTGCCGAGGTGATTCGCGCCGACATGGCCGATTTCCGCCTGGCTAAGCCGGCCGACGCGGCTTGCTGCATGGTGAACAGTTTTCGTCACTTGTTGAGTGAAGAAACCGCCCGGCGACACTTGGAATGCGTCGCGGAAAACCTGCGGCCGGGCGGAATCTACATCCTCGGCCTGCACCTCGTTCCGCCCGACGCCGCCGAGGAGTCGATCGAGCGCTGGCGGACGCGCGAAGGGCGGACGCAAGTAAGCACCGATCTCCGCGTGGTCGCCTTCGACCGCCGCCGGCGGATCGAGAGCTTGCAAGTCTCGCTCCGCGTCCGCCGGGGCGACAGGCAATGGCGCTTCCGCGGCCGGTTCGACTTGCGGCTCTACACGGCCGCGCAGATCCGCAGCCTGTTGGCGAGCGTGCCGGCGTTCGAATTGTGCGATGTCTATGACTTCTGGTACGAAATCGACTATCCGCTGGAGTTGGACAATGTGATTTCGGATACGGTGCTTGTGCTGCGGAAGCGGAATAGTGAAAAATGAAAAATGAGAATTGCAAATTGCAAAATGCGGACAAGTGGCGAATCGCACGGCGTGGAAGTATTCGCCACGCGGCCGTCTGTGCTCAATTTTCATTTTTCAATTTTCATTTTTCAATTTGCAATCTGCCCCCATGCTCCGCATCCTGACCCCGCACCACCGCATCGCCAGTGTCCTTGAGCTTACGCCGGAGCGGCTCCGCGGCTTAGGACTGCAAAGCCTGCTGCTGGACGCGGACGGAACGCTGAAGCGCTACACGAGCGACGAGTGCGCGCCCGGCGTGAGCGAGTGGCTTGGTACGATCAAACAGGCTGGCTTTGGTCTCTGCCTGGTTTCCAATGGCCTCGGCGAGCGGATCGGCCGCTTCGCCGAAAAAGTCGGCCTGCCCTTCGTTCCCAAAGCCATGAAGCCGTTCCCGCGCGGCTGCCGGCTGGCGATGCACAAGATGGGCTTTTCGCCGCAATCTACCGCTATGGTGGGGGATCAGGTTTTTGCCGACGTGATGGCCGGCCGCCTGGCGGGGCTGACGACCTTCCTCGTCGAGCCGATCCATCCGGAGGAAGAGCCCTGGTTTACGCGGCTCAAACGGCCGCTAGAGCGTTGGTTGCTGGGCAAGTAGGCTCCTCCTGCCGGGAGGAATTGAAGCCCGACGCGCAAGCGAGTGGGAAAAAGCGCACCCGCTCGCTTGCGCGTCGGGCTTTGATGCCCAAATTCGTCCTTTCCGGCAGAAAGGACCTACGTTGACATTTCCCTCGCCGCACGGTCGAATATACTATAGGTAAGGGCAGCAGTGGGCCGGATCGCGGGGCAAGATTAACTGCGACTCTTCGCCATTGGGAGGCTTTTCATGTATTCACGGCCCATCTTCACGCACCGCCCTGCTCAAGACGGCAAAGGCGTGTCCGCTTTTACGCTCGTCGAAATCCTCGTCGCGCTGACGTTGACCCTCATCCTGATGACGACGGTAGTCAAGGTCTTCGGCGATGTGGGAAACAGCATGCGCAACGCCCGACGGGCGTTGGAACAATTCGACCGCCTGCGGACGGCCGCGCAACAATTGAACTCGGACATGAACGGCATTACGGCCGGATTGGATGGCCGTGCCGGGCGGCCTGAGGAAGGGCTGGGCTATTTTGAGTTGATTGAGGGGAGTTACCTGTTTGCCAAGCCTGGCACCGGAACCAATCCACCGTACTATGGCGTGAACGGCGCTGTAGCGGACTACACTGTGGGCGAGCGGGGCGACATCCTGATGTTCACATCGCGAAACGCCGCGCGGCCATTTGTTGGCCGTTTCGGCACCGTCGGCGGCAATCCGCAGACCATCCAGTCCGACGTGGCCGAAGTGTCCTGGTATCTGCGCGGCAACCGCCTGCATCGCCGTGTGCTGCTGATCGTTCCCGGCGCGGCAGCGGCGGTTGCCGGTTACGATCCGAAACAGTTTTACAACGACTACGATCTTTCCGCTCACAGAATCAGAACGCCAGCAATCAGACCATAATCGTGCCCAATAGCCTTGCCGACCTAGTAAAGCGCGAGAACCGTTTCGGCCACGACGCCCGCCAGTTTCCCTACGATGTTCGCGGTTGGGGCGGATATGGACTGCCCACTTTGGCCGAATGTACGGATCCGAATTGGATTGCCGGATGGTCGACTGGTTCGACGCCGACGGTGCCCAACATGCCGCCCGCCGCCCCCGCGGCGGTGGACCTTTGGGACCTTTCGCCCACGGGTTCTATGAACACGACTTATTCGGATCAGGCGTTGAATTCCGCGTATAAAGCCGGCACTCGCGTTGCCGATGACGTGATCTTGACGAATGTTATCGGCTTCGACGTCAAAGTATGGGAACCGGCGGCAAACGGTGGCTCGGGCGGATACATCGATCTGGGCTCGAACGAGGTCGCAGCGCAAAACCTACCGGCCGTTAGTATCACGCCAGGTAAGACGCCCGCATTTCAATCGCCGCAGGGCCCTACGAATTACCGCTTCAGTAACGGCGGCATCACCGAATCTGGGCTATCGGGAAGCGGCACAATCCCGCGGGTCTACGATTCCGGCTGCTTCAGCTACGCAAACGAGCTTGGCAACTCGCAAGGGACCAACGGCCTGCCCGACAATCCCACCTACAACCCTACCGGAATCGTGGATGCGTCGAGCGAATTCATCATGACTTCCGGTTCGCTGGCGGGCTACGCTCCGGGCGTGTCGCCCTATCCAGTCCCCCTCCGCGGCATCCAGGTCACGATCCGCTGCTTCGAGCCCGACAGCAAGCAGATCCGCGAGATCACGATCGAGCACGATTTCCTGCCGAAGTAACGGTTCTTCGCTTCTCCCTTAGCGCGATCTACAATAGCGGGTATCACGCCACCTTCGCCGCGTACTGGGAGATTCGTCGTATGAGAATCGTCTATTCGCTTGCCGTAGTTTTGCTGGCCTCGCCGGCCGCAGCCCGTCCGATCGAACCGCTGCCGGAAAAGGTCCCGCCACAAGCCCCGGACGCGCTGAAAATTCTCTCTCCGGCCGCCGTGCATATCGACGGCTGGATCGGGAAGAGAATCGACGCCAACGCCCAAGAGCGGCTGCTGCCGATCGACACGGAGCCGCTGCTGGCCGGTTATCGTCATCGGCCGGGCAGCCATCCTTGGATCGGGGAACACGTCGGAAAGTGGATGCACGCCGCGACTCTGGCCTGGGCTTACACGGGCGATCCGCATCTGCGAGCGAAGCTCGATCGTGTCGCCGCGGAGCTAGTCCGCTGTCAGGAAGCCGACGGCTATCTCGGCACCTACGTCCCGGACAAGCGGCTCGGCCTCTACCCCGGCAACGATTGGGACGTCTGGTCGCACAAGTACAATTTGATCGGCCTCTTGACGTACTACCAGTATACGGGCGATGCCGCGGCGCTGCGAGCTTGTCGCAAAATGGGCGACCTGCTCATTGCCACGTTCCCTGAGAAGAAGAGCATCCTGGCCGCCGGCACTCATAATGGCATGGCCGCTACGAGCGTACTCGAACCGATCGTGTTGCTCTACCGCGCGACGGGCGACCAGCGCTTTCTCGATTTCGCCCGGTATATTGTCCACTCGTGGGATGAGCGGGGCGGGCCGAAGGTGCTGACTACGCTGCTCCGCGAAAAGCAGGTCAACAAAACGGCCAACGGCAAGGCCTACGAAATGCTCTCCAATCTCGTCGGCCTCTGCGAACTCTACCGCGCGACGGGCGAGGCGCAGTTTCTTGATGCCGTGCGGAATGCCTGGCAAGACATCGTCGCCAATCGGCTCTACATTACCGGCAGCGCGAGTTCGTTCGAACATTTCCACGGCGATCACGAGCTGCCGAACGGCCCGGAGTCCAATATCTGCGAGACGTGCGTTACCGTGACCTGGATGCAGCTCAACTGGCAATTGCTGCGGCTGACCGGCGAGGCGAAGTACGGCGACGAATTCGAGCGATCGCTCTACAACCACCTGGCTGCCGCCCAGCTTCCGCGCGGCGACGACTGGTGCTACTACACGCCGCTGGATGGCCCCAAACGATACGACAAAGGGATCACCTGCTGCCATTCCAGCGGCCCGCGCGGAATGGCGCTGGCTCCGCAGGTCGCCTATCTGCGCAGCCGCGATGGCGATCTGGTTTTCGTCAACACGCTGGAAACATCGAGCGGCACGCTGGAGCTTGGCGGCCAGCGCGTTGTGATCGAGCAAGCGAGCGAGTTTCCGCGTCGCGGGCATTCCAACATAACGGTGCGTACGGCCAGCGATGCGTCCTTCGGCATCAAAATCCGCCTACCAGCTTGGGCCGTGCCGGCGGAGGTCGTCGCGGATGGCAAACCGATCAAGGCTGATTCGGCCGGTTGGGCCACCTTGCCCATTCGATCGTGGAAAAATGGCGAACAACTCTCGATCGACTTTCATCTTGGGGCGACGTTGATCGCGGGCGATCACGGCAATGCAGGACGAGCGGCGTTGGCGTGGGGTCCTTTCGTGCTCGCCTATGACCATGATCGTATCGGCGGCATTCCAGCGGATGACGCGCTCGCCCTTGTCGACGCACACCCATCGCTGACGCCCAAGCCAGGCCGCGAGCTGGCTTTCGACGTGCGCGTTGCCACAAGCAAGGGCGCCCCGCCGGCCGCGCGAGTATTCGTCCCATTCGCCGACGCCGGGTCTGGCGGCGGTCAGTATCGCGTCTGGTTGCGCGATGCGAACGCGAAGGCGGATATTGGAGAAAAGGTCGGGCTGACTCAAATCGAAATACACACAGACCGCACGCTCCACCGCATGTCGCGTCTGCTCACGGGGACATGCCTGGAAGACGTGAACCACGAAATCCACGGTGGCATCTACAGCCAGATGGTTTTTGGCGAGAGTTTTCAAGAGCCACCGCGCGACAAAACTGAGGGATCCAAAGTGAGCGGCATGTGGCGGCCAGTGCAGTCGGGCAGCGCATCTGGCAAGTTTGCCGTCGAAACGGACCATCCCTTCGTCGGGCGGCAATCGCAGCGAGTGACACTCACATCGGGCGAGGGTCGATTCGGCATCGAAAACCGCGGACTGAACCGCTGGGGAATGTATTTTGCGGAAGACAAACCGTATGAGGGCGTTCTCTGGGCCGCGCAGACGCACCAGTTGAACTCTTCGCCACACTGGAGAATAAGGAAGGCTCGCAAACGTTGGCCGAAACGCGTCTCTCGGTAAAGCCGGGCGGCTGGCAGCGACTATCTTTCACGCTCACTCCCAAGAGCAGCGAGAAGTCGGGCCGATTCGCAGTCGCTTTGAAATCGCCCGGCTCGGTCGTACTCGGCTACGCCTTCTTGCAGCCCGGCGAATGGGGACGATTCAAGGGACTGCCGGTCCGCCGCGACGTGGCCGAGGCCTTGGTCGCCCAGGGCAATACCGTCCTGCGCTACGGCGGATCAATGGTCAATCATGCCGAGTACCGCTGGAAAAAGATGATCGGGCCGCGCGATGAGCGGCAGCCGTCTCGTGGGACCTGGTATCCCTACTCATCCAACGGCTGGGGCATTCTGGACTTCATCGATTTTTGCGAGGCCGCTGGCTTCGAATGTGTGCCCGCCTTCAATGCAAGCGAGACGCCGACGGACATGGCCGACTTCATCGAATACGTCAACGGTCCGGCCGACAGCCAATGGGGCCGCCGCCGCGCGGCCGCCGGGCACCCCGCGCCGTACCGGCTGAAATACCTGGAGATCGGCAACGAGGAGCGGGTGGATGACGCGTATTACGCGAAATTCGCCGCGCTGGCCGCGGCGATTTGGGCCAAAGACGCGAACGTCATTCTGGTGGTCGGCGACTTCGCCTACTCTCAGTCGATCACTGATCCGTTTCACTTCGACGGCGCCGCCTCGAGGATCACGAGCCTTGCCGCGCAGCAGAGAATCCTGCAACTGGCCAAAGCGCACAACCGCGAGGTCTGGTTCGACGTTCACGTGGGAACGGAAGGTCCCGCGCCCGATTCTTCGCTCGCTGCCACGCGTTCGTATATCGACGCCCTGTCTCAGATTGCCGGCGGTGCGCGGCATCGGGTAGTAGTCTTCGAGCTCAACGCCAATAATCACTCGCAGCGCCGCGCTTTGGCCAACGCCCTGGCCATCAATGCTCTCGCCCGTGATGGGCGGTTGCCGATCGTCACCTCGGCCAATTGCCTCCAGCCCGACGGCCAGAACGATAACGGCTGGAACCAAGGTCTCGTTTTCCTCAATCCGTCGCAAGTTTGGCTCGAGCCGCCGGGCTATGTCACGCAGATGTTCTCGCGGAATTACATGCCGCAGGTCGTCGCGGCCGAGGTGCGCGGCGGCCGGAGCAGATTGGATATCAACGCCACGCGGAGCGACGACGGCTGGACGTTGGTATTGTGGGTCGTGAACTCAAGCGATGAAACTGAGCCCGCACAAATTCATCTAGGCGGCTTTATCGCCCGGCAGCCGACGGCGCAAGTGACGGAACTGGCGGGACCCTTGCAGGCGGTCAATACCGCGGCTCGGCCCTATGCGATCGTGCCGCAGTCGCGCGAGTGGCGGCACGCGCTGAACGACGGCACTGTCCGTTATACATTCCTACCGTATTCAGTTACCGTAATTCGATTTGAGTAAAAGTGCTGCGAGGAAGTCATGAATACCGCTTCCGCAAAGGTTAGTACAACCCGTCGCGCGAACCTCGTTACGACGCTCCGCGTCGTAACGGACGTGTTGGCCGCTCCGCGGCCCTGCAACCGTCGCTTGCCCTAGGCCAGGCGCTTTCTCGCAAGCAGCGGTGATGCTCATATGAGCGGATTCCTTTTTTGCGACTCGCGGCAACGGCATCGAGGTCGTGCCCTTTACGACGAAGCATTCCTTGATCTTACACCTTGTGCGGCATCAAGCGGCGTCGCAGCCAATCGCCTTGCGCTTGCCGAACGAAATTCATCCAACGGCGATGAACGCTGCGCTTGTGGACGCCGGATTCAGAGGAATCGCGGCAATTGCCGCTCGTTGCTACGGGAAACGGCCTCACGTTTTCCTTGCCCACTGCGCCCGAATACGGTGTTATTGACATTCCCGTTCGTTAGTGCCCAAGGATCTCGTACGCGTCAGCGACGAAGTGAAGTAGCGGATCATCCTTGCAGCACCGCATCGGCCTCGATCTCGACCAGGATTTCCGGCGCGATAAGCCGACTGACTTCTACCATGCTGGTCACCGGCCGGACGTCCTTGAAGAACTCGCCGTGAGCTTTGCCGATCTTCTGCCAGTCATCAATGTTCCTGACGTACATCCTTGTCCGCACGACATCCTTCAAGCTCGCGCCGAGCTTGCCAAGGGCCGTTTCAATGTTCTTCAGAGCTTGAATAGTCTGGGCATACGGATCGCCGTCACCGACGATACTACCGTCTTGAGCCGTCGCTGTCGTGCCAGAGACGACGATGAACTGGCCGACTCTGATTGCTCTGGAGTAGCCTACGATAGGCTCCCACGGCGTTCCCGTTGAATACGATTCTCGCTGCATATTGCCGGACAATAGCTTTGATCTATTTCTTCTCGGTCTCCCCGCCCTTCAACTTGGCGATTAAGAATTCGCCGATGCTGTGGTACTTGAGGTCCGTCGCCCCAGGATAGGCCAGATGGCACTCGACGCCCTCGCTCCGGCATTTCTCCTGGAGCTTGACGCCAAAATTGGCGCTGTGCGTGGGGTCCTTCTGCTTCTGGCCCAGGGCAGGCGGAGTTCCATAGCTGAGGAAAATTGGCGGATCGTCTGCCGTGACCAATTCGTAGGGCGAGTATTCCTTGATCCACGGCAAGATCTTCTCCCGCCCTTCCAGGAACTCCTGGAACTGCGACTTGCCGGTATTCTTGTCGCCCGTGAAGCCGAATGCGTGTCCGCCATAGGTGCTGTTCGGCGTCCATTCCTTCATCTGCTGGGGGTCGAGCGAGGTTTGCGCGACGTTCACGGCGGCGCAGGTCAGGCGGGTAGACTCTTGGGCGATTGGATCGCTGCTGCTCGGTTCGGCCATGTCGTTGTGGAAGGCCAGCCACAAGCTGGAGCACGCTCCCGCCGACCCGCCGGTGGCGCCGATGCGGGTCTTGTCGATATTCCACTCCTTGGCCTTGCTGCGGACAAATTGCAGGGCGCGGGCCGCGTCGCTGAGCGGGCCCTTGACCGGCGGCACGACCTTATCGGCCGTCGCCTCCGGGATAAAACGATACTCAATCGAGACGACTGAGATGCCGGCCTTCAAATACTCACTTGCGTTGAAGGGGGTTTCTTGCCGCCCATCCAGCCGCCGCCGTGGATGTAAAACACCAGCGGCGTCGGTGTCGAAGATTCGGCCTTATAGAAGTCGAGCACCTGCTTCGGATGCGTGCCATAAGGCACGTCGGCCAACGTCGGCTTCGGGCCGCGCTGCGGCTTGGCGGCCGGCTTCGTCTGAGCCTTAGCGGGCTTCGGGGCATCCTGTGCCGTTACGGCTGAAACGCCGCTCCACACCAATATCGCTGTGCAGATTACGAGCCAGCGGGTGACAAAAGGCGTCTTCATAGTCACTTTCTCCGGGTTGATTATTGCATGGACCTTCCACCGGATCATAATCTCAAGCGTCGGCAAATGCCAGTGCCGCGATCTCTTATTGGGTTGCAGGTAACCAATGTCGGGTGACGTGGGGCAGGTTGCTAAGCGTGCCAAAGCAGATTGGCAAACTGCTCCACGGCATTACTTTCGTGAAACCCAAAGCCGCGAGCGGCGACGCCTCGTACTTGAGACCGCGGGGGCGTGCTGACGAGCCGCGTCGGCATCACGGTGCAAAGCCCCCATGAGAACAAAGGCAGAGGAACGAAAGAAGCAGCCAGCCGAGGAAGGACCGGCAAGCCCATCCTCTCTCGGCTGGCTGCTTGTTTCACCATAGGTCTTAGGGTAGAATCACGGCGGTGTTAGGAAATCAGATTTCCTATCAGGATCTACGCAATGGTTCGCCGACGAATTGCTTTTTTCGGACAGACTCTTGATCGTAACCGCTGGCGGAACGACATGACACCGCGAGACACCGAGTCGGAAGATGGGGCGTAGATCGAAAGGCAAACGTGTGGCGGCCCAACCCCCTCCTCCGCCCCCGCCGGAACGGAAACTGCGGGAAGTCGGAGCCGACGGATTGGGAGACGACGGAGCGATTGTCCGTGCAAGCGTCAATCGCTGGTTCCGCGAAAACGCCGCCGCCGCCAGCGATACGCCCCCACCGCCGCCGCGCCCGAGGCGATCAGCGCCAGCGTTGAGGGTTCGGGAACGGTGAGGGCGAACACGGTGCCGCCGCCGAGGCCGCCGTTGACCGCCAGGTTCCCGCCCAGGTCAGTCATGCCGAAAAGCGTGCCGCCGCTGAGCGTCAGGTTGCCCTGAGGGTCACGTCCGTCGCCGCCGCCGGTGAAGTCGTAGAGGTCGTCGTAGCCGCTGCCGTCGATGCCGACGCTGAAGACGTTCCCGTCGCCATGGCTGCCGCCCTGTTGTGTTATCCCGTAGAGGGTCGTGCCGCTCAATGTGAGACTGCCGTAAGGATACGCGCCGCTGGCCGCGCCCCCCGTGCCGGTGAAGGAGAGCAAGTTCTGGAAGCCGCTGCCGTCGGTGCCGACGCTGAAGACGTTTCCGAAGCCGCCGCCGCCCACATGAGTCATCCCGTAGAGCCTCGTTCCGCTCAAGGTCACGCTGCCATAGGGATTCGCGCCGGCGCAGCGCCACCGTTGCCAGTGAAGGCAAGCAAATTGTGGAAGCCGCTGCCGTCGGTCCCGACGCTGAAGACGGTTCCGTCGCCGGCGCTGCCGCCCTGTCCTGTCATCCCGTAGAGCGTCGTGCCGCTCAAGGTGAGGCTGGCCCAGGGATTCGCGCCGGGGGCGGCGCCGCGTTGCCGGTGAAGGACAGCAAATTCTGGTAGCCGCTGCCGTCGGTGCCGACGCTGAAGACGTTTCCGACGCGCCCAGCGCCGCCCTGATTTGTCACTGCATAGAACTTGGTACCGCTCAAGGTAAGACCGCCATACGAAAGATTGCCGCCCGTGCCGCCGCTGAAGGAAAGCAAGTTCTGGAAGCCGCTGCCGTTCGTGCCGACGATGAAGAGGTTTCCATTGTTGTTGCTGCCGCCAAATGCAGTCAGTCCGTAGACCTTCGTGCCGCTGAGCAGCGGGGCTTCAAACCATGGAGAGTCGCCGCTTCTCGGGCCCTGTATGCCGGTGAAGGAAACCAGATTCTGGTAGCCGCTGCCGTCGATGCCCGCGCTGAAGAGGTTTCCGCCGCCGGTGCCGCCCTCGTCCGTAAAGCCGTAGAGCTTCGTTCCGCTCACGGTAAGGCTGCAAGTGGACCCCGAGCCGTTCGCCGTGCCGCTGGTGCCGGTGAACTGGATCAGCGTGGTGAAGGTCCGGGCATGCGCCTGGCTCGCGGCAAGAACAGTCAACAGCGTTAAGGCGACGTTTAGGTGCTTCATGGCAGTGGGGAGTGCGCAGTGATTAGAAAACGAAGCCGAAAGACCTAAGCCCCAAGCCTGCGATTCCATCACTCCTTGTTTCGTGTAATAGACAACAAGCGTGAAAATCCGTCAACAATTTGACTGTGGAGGATTTGTGGAGGCTCTGCGGAGAGTCTGTGGAATGTTTTTTCCCGCGAGTGCGACCCAGCAAGGAGAATGACCAAATGCACAACGCTCAATGAACAATGAACACTGCACCTTGAACATTGAGCATTTGGCCTGCGAAGCTCGCTATAGGCCGAACAGGGGGGAACGATTCTCAATTGCGAAACCAGTGTAGAATAGGGATTGCACCGTAGCCCAAAGGCGGAATCGTTCTTAGCCCGAGCCTTTGGCAAGACCGCAGGGGCGATGGCGGCAGGCCGCTTGCCCAAATCGCCAGACCGTGGGAACGTGCGGCAATTGCGAATGTATTCCAGAATTCGGCTCGATGTATCAGGAGGAGCGTGACATGCCCGAAGCCTTCGACGCCTACCATAAGTGGCTCGGCATTCCGCCGAGCGAACAACCGCCGAATTACTATCGCCTCTTGGGCATCGCCTTGTTCGAGTCCGATCCCGATGTGATCGCATCCGCTGCCGACAAGCAGATGGCCCACATCAGGTCGTTCCAAACTGGCAAGTATTCGGCCCTCTCGCAGAGAATTCTCAATGAAATTGCCTCGGTTCGGATCTCGCTACTGAGTGCCGCGAAAAAGGCCGAGTACGACAAGAAACTGCGATCGCAAATAGCGGCTTCGGAAGGGCAAGCCAAACAGGCAGAAGCCTTCGATCTATCGCAATTCGGACTCGATCATACAGCCCCGAAACCTTCGCCCGCTGCCAGGCAACAGCGCCAATCTCGTGCAAACAAAATGCCGTGGCAATTGCCCGTTGCCATCGGAGCGGGAGCATTGGCGTCTGTCGCTATCATCGCGTACTTGATCTTTTTCAAATCATCCGAAGGCGAAAAGCCTGTGGCCCAGGCGGCCCAGGCTAAGGCTGATGCGCCGTCGAAACAAGCTGACGCAGGCACGAAGCCAAAGCCCAAGGAGGAAACACCGCCAAAGCCTGAAGTCAAACCTGAACCAAAACCTGAACCCGAGCCACCACAAGCTGAATCGAAACCCGAGGCCAAGCCTGAGCCAAAGCCTGAGCCAAAGCCTGAACCGAAGCCTGAACCGAAGCCTGAACTCAAGCCTGAACTCAAGCCTGAAGTTGTTGCCGAACCTCCAGAGAAGGTTATGGAGCGCCTGAAGGACGCCTTCGCCAAGGCCAAAACTGCCACTGATTTCAGGACTGTCGCAGTTTATGCCCTGAAACTAATCGATCAAGCGAACACTGCTGGAAAACAGGATGTTGCCAAGAGTGTGGCCACGCTGGCCCTCGCCGCCGCAAGAAAAGCGGACGACGATGAGTTGACGAAGACGGCGACGATGTGCGTTCTCGAACCAGGGACAAAGCCCGTTGCCGAAAATGAATCTTCGTTCGATAACCGAGCCACTCTCGGCCAAAGAAAGCCACGCCTGCCAATCCCTGATGCCAGCGCACAGGAGCAAGCCTCAAAACTCGTTAAAGAGGTTTTCAAAGACAAGTATTCAGCGACGACGAGCGAAAAGCAGAAGGCCCTGGTCCAAGACCTCCTCCAAAATGCGAAGGCAACTACAGACGACACAGCGGCCCAATACGTGTTGCTCAGAGAGGCTGGACACTTCGCCATACAAGCCAAGGACGCGGAACTTGCGATTCGAGCCATCGAGGAAATGGGGGCTCGTTTTGAAGTCGATACCTTCGATCTGAAGGCGAAGGCACTAACGACGATAGGCAAGCCGACAGGTGCAAAGGAGCAAGCAAATGTCATCGTGAAAAGCCTGTTGGCATTGATGGAAGAGGCGGTGGCGAAGGAACATTATGACACGGCAAAGCAACTTGGAACGATGGCGACTGATGTTGCCAGAAAGTCCAAGGACTCGGCACTCCTCAAGGATTCGGTCGCCCGCAAGGCGGCGATCACCAAAGAGATGGCGGAAATCCAAAAGGCCCAGGCAGGATTTGAGGAAGCGTTCGCTGCGCTCGACAGGAATCCAACCAATCCTGCCGCAAACTTGGCGGCTGGGAAGGTCTGCTGTTTCGCGAAGAATCACTGGGACAAAGGTCTTCCCATGCTGGCATTGGCAGATGATACGGCCCTAAAGGACTTGGCGTTGAAAGAACTCAAGGGGCTGACGGATGCCACCGAACAAGTGAAGTTGGGGGATGCTTGGTGGGACTTGGGGGAAAAGAGGATTGGGTTGGCAAAGAAAAACATCCAGGGCCACGCTGCGTCTTTGTATCAGCAGGCGTTGCCTGGGTTGACTGGGTTGGTGCAGGAGAAAGTGGAGAAGCGGCTGGAAACGGTTTCCGAACGAGAAGGTAAGAGGGGGTGGCTCAATCTGCTTCCTCTAATACGCCCGCAGGAAGACAAGGTACAAGGGGACGAGCATTCATGGACGATTGACCATAGAGAATTGACATCCAGTGGACGCGGACAGGAGCTTATTGAAGTACCTTATCAACCGCCAGAGGAATATGACTATCGGGTCACATTCACTCCAATGGACGGGGATCACCCGTCCGTCGTCCTAGCTCTATCCAAGGCGAGGCAATCGTTCATCTGGGTAATGCAAGGGACTTCCTTCACATTCCACTACATCAAGGGAGGCGACGACTTTCACAACGAAACGTCGGGCAATGGTCCCTCGGGTATCGTGAAGGGCGTTCGATGTACTTTGCTGGCTAAGGTACGAGACCAAGGAGTGCGGGTGTATTTAAATGGACGGCTTGTAAAAGAATGGGTAACGGACTTCAAGAATATTGTTCAGAAACCTTTTTGGGCATTGCGTGACAGCTCCCTTTTGGGCCTTGGCACCAACGATACAAGAATAGTGTTCCACTCTGTTGAGGTTCTAGAACTCAAGGGCGAAGGCCGACTGACACGACCAACACTGCGTGGGCGCTGATGCCGTCTTCTCGTAGATGCGATGCAGTCTGCATTGCGGACCGTGTTCAAAGCGAAGCCCGCTATCTCCCTTGATACTGTAGCACCCTGGTACGTGTATGATATGAGGCGGCTAGACTGCCTCCTTTTTTGGGGCTTATCGACCTCGAAAAGCAGGTTCGTCATATCGGCACTTCCTAATCGCTATGGCCCCATCCGAGATCGTATGCGTTTAAATTGAACGGCTACAAAAAACGGCGGAGTTGCGATATGTCACAAATGACCCCAAAAATTCTTTAAGTCCTTGTCCGGCAATGGGTTCGGAACAATCCGAAAAGAATTCTTCCATTTTCGCATAGCGCATCTAGCAATATATATATGGCGATGTGTACAAGAGTTTAGAGATGAGAGTGGAGGGGGAAGAAAGGCTGAGGGCGGAAGGATGAAGGATGAAGGGCGAATGTTCAATGCTCAAGGCACAATGTTCAATGCGAAAACCACCCGCGTTTTGCCAAATCCCCAAATCCCGCCAACCACTGCCGAAGCAGAATCAAAGCGCAATCGAAGCAATCTCAAAGTGATTTCAAATGTGATTTCCGTTAAACACATGCCGTTTGCCGCGGGACAATCGCATTTGGATGGTTTTTTGCTTTTTCACTCGTTTCGCGCTCGCAATTGGTGCGTCCGCGAGCCCAATTGCACCACGCTTGCCCAGCTTGCCACACGATCGGGAGGACGGAAGTGGCCGCTAACATGTTATCGCATACTAAGTTACGTCAACACAGATGCCGTGCACCGCCGCGCTGTAAAACCGCGAGGCGGTGCATTTGCACCGAAGGCAGGCACCAACACCGGGCGATCCTGAGGTGTTCCTGAGTCGTTCCTGAGTCCGTCCTGACTTGATCCTGTCTTTCTCGCACACCACAGATCAATGAAAACAAGCCGTTTTTCGAGGAGAGGCCCGGAAATCGAAAGCGGGCCGCAGCTAGTGAACCGACTACGTCAAAACGGTGGGCTATTGAAGCCCGACGCGCAAGCGAGGCCGGCGCCGGACAAGAACCTCGCTTGCGCGTCGGGCTTCGATGTCGCGAACCGGTCCCGCCGTTTTGCCATAGACGGCATACTAGTAGGGCGTCGAAGCATTTTCATTCGCAGCGGACATGTAAGAGTGGGCTCCGCGCGTCGGCCGGCTTCTTCACCACGCAATCTCCGGCTTCGCAAACTCGCCTTCCATCTTCGATGGCAGACGCCAGACGTGATCGCCGCACTTGTTCGTGAAGTAGAGCGAAGAATCGGATTGCTTCAGCGGATTGCCGTCTGCCCAGAAGGCGTAGAAATCGGGATGGGCGTTAACAGGACGGCGGGGGTAGGTGTGGTTGAAACGGCTGTCGTGCGTGAGCTGTTTTACTTTGGTCCACGTCGCGCCCTGGTCGCGGCTGGTCCACATCACGATCTCGCCGCCGGTCGTCCACGGCTGCGGGCCGGGATCGGTCGTCGCAATAACTCGCCACGTACCGTCGCTTTCGATATAGAGCGAGCCGTGGTCGTAATTGTGGTCGCTCGTGGTGAACGGCCGCCGCGTCCACTCCTTGCCCGTCCAGCGTATCGTCTGCCATTGGCGGAGGCCGTTCGCCGGGCCGGACGCATAGCCCTTGCTTGTCAGGAAGAGAATGACCGGCCGGCCCGCGGCGTCGAAGTTAAGGTCCTTGATATAGACGAGCTGATTCTCGGTGCGCGAGTCGAGGACGAGCGCAGGGTTCTTCGGCTCGGTCAACGGCGTCGTCACGGGCTCGCCGGCGACGGTCCGCCAGGTCTTGCCGTGGTCATTGGTTTCGAGGTAGTAAATGTTCGAGCGCGCATTGAGGCCCAACGGTTTCGGATGATAATCGAACGTCGTCGCGAGCCGCGTGCCGCAGCGGCCGCTGATCTGATAATCGCCCATCTCAATGTTGGCCAGCGGATGCGGCTCGTCCCAATGCACGCCATCGCGGCTGCTCATCCAATGCAGGCCGCGGACGCCCGCGATGCCAAGGCTGCGATCGGCGTTGTAGCGGGTGTGCATGAAGAGGAAGCCTTCGCCCGGCAGCCACCACGGCTGCGCGTAGGAAAAGTTCGTCTTCAGCACCTGCTCGAACTCGTCCACCGAATAAGGCTTCTTGCTGCGATGGATGAATGCCGGCCGCGACGTGCCGTGGGCAGCGGAAAAAATCCACACGGTGCCGGCGTCGTCGAGCATGATGGTCGGGTTGTCGTGCGCGTCGCTGGTTTGTTTGTTCAGCAGAATGGTGGGGCGGGGGACTTGTCCGGTGGCGTGGTCGTAGTAACTGACCATGTGCACGAGCACGTTGGTCTCCTTCGTCCGTCCGCCGTAACAGAAGAAAGTCTTGTTCGCTTCCTTGGAGTAATAAGCCAGCGGCAGCATCTGTTGCGGATAGGTCGCGAAGCCGCCGCTGTATTTGTAAGCATACTCATCCTTCGACGGCTGGTCGTAAGACCAAATGCCGCGATAGCCGTCGTCTTTCGGTTGGCCAAATGCAGAATGCAGGCCGGCAAGGCCGAGCACGATCAGCGAGACAAGACCCAGAACATGCCGCATCGCAGAATCCCTTCAAGTGGGGAGGCGTCGCAAGTCCTAATTCCATACGGCAGATTCAGTACGCCCGGAGGGACTCGAACCCCCAACCCTCGGTTCCGAAGGTCAAGTCCCGCCGATTGCATATCTCTTTTCCAGATGCGAAATAACGCATCTATCTCCAATCGCTAAAAGGACTTCGGACAAGGAAAAGTTCGTCCGCTTTTGCGAAGTCAAGTCGGTCAAATGGCCTGAAACGAGTCATTTCGTAACAATTGTCACGCTGACTCCGAAGGGCCAACGATGACCATTCTAACAGCCCGCGAAGAATCCCGAAAGCTGGCCGAACGGTTCCAGCGGCGAGCGAAACACTTTGAAGAATTGAAGAAACTCGACGACGAGATCATGGAAACCTAACGCCGGGAATGGCGTCGTTGCAGCCGCAGAAACCACCTTCTACCCGCGTGCGGTCCTAGCATGGCCAGGACGCGAAGACTCGCAAACGCCGGGATTAGCCTGCCGGAAGCCAAGAAGTCTAAAAGTCTAAGGGTTTTTTGGCTGCGTGTGAGGCATGACGGCTTTTCCCGACGAGAACTCGCCCTGGTGGGAATTCAGATTGCCACGCCTCCGAGCCAAGGTACAATGTACAAATGTATCTTTCCTGCAAATTAGCGGACTGCCGGTATGATTTGATAGCACTTGGCGTCCCCGGCTCGGACATCGCAGCCGTGGCGGAAAAAGTCCCAAGCGACTTTTGCTGGCGGGCAACTTCCTCCCAGACTTTGCCCTGGTCGGAGCGATGGCCCCGCTTCTCCGCAACGGACTTGCTGACCGACATCTTCAAAAAGTGCCGCAGCTTTGAAGGCGAGTGCGTGCCGCTGGTGCCAAAGTGCTTGGAACGGTAGCGCCATCGCCCCTGTTCAACGCAACTGACCGGGATCTTGATCTTGCTGTGGGCGGCAATCAGCACCGATGTATTGAGGACTCGGTTCTGCTTCGCCCCGATCAACTGCTCGCCCTCAAGGAATAGCACCCGCACGTCACCCTTGTTCTCGACCAGGAGATCAGGCACCGAACCGGCTTCCGATACTTCCTCAACGGTGACCGAGCCTGAGCCAATGCCTTCATCCGAAAGCAGATATTCCACCGGCGTATGCTCCCCGTCAAAAAGCGGAAACACCGACAGGGATTGAAACCGCACCGGCTCGCCCACTCGAACATTGGAAACTGCTACGGACATGATCGGACTCCTGCAAAAGAGAATGTGCCAAGTGTAAGGACATGAAAACTGGAGGAAAGGTTCGTGCTCCTGCTGTCCGTCATTCCGATTTCTTATTCTCTACCCCGGAATGCCGCCGATGGAGGTCTCGTATCGGAAACGGGGCAACGATTTGACTGACCTTACCGATTTAGCGGCTCGGCCTTAGCGTAGATCTCCCTCGGTGCCTTGTCGAAATACTTGAACAGCGCTGGGCAAAGCCAGCCTTCAGCCTTCAACGTGTCGGACCGATAGAAGTTCCCGTCCTCTTCTTCACGTACCCAGGTTAGTTTCTCCTGGTAACGAGGGAACGGCTGGGCTGAGAACAACATTCTGAAGCCAGCTTGGGCATTGGGAATGTCCCTGGTCAGAAAGTTGATCATTGCCGGGATGCCCTCAACGAATGGCTCCTTATTGAGGCCGACGGCCTCGTCGTCGAAGACCCACGTATCTGCAAAAAGGTACGGTTTTATGACCATGATCTGATTCATTGTTTTCTCCTCGCTTACGGGCCGTTTGTTGTCTGTATCTGTCGTGCATGGCCCAGTTTGCACGGCATTTGATTCTTAGGATTTATACCACGCTTCGTTCTTCCTCCCGAAGTAGCTACTCGCTTGTGCCAGCATCTCGTTGAACAGCCCTTCCAGGGAGTTGCACGACGCTACACAGTCGAATAAATGCCGACCTGCGTGAAGAACAGCCCTTTTTCCGCCACGTTGTCGCCGGTCATTCTTCGCCACGCATCGGCGTAAGTTTCCACCTGACCACGATAGTGGTCTACTAGCGCGGGAACGTAGCTCTGGGGGCGTGCATCGGTCTTGTAGTCAACAATGACCCAGCCCTTCGGTTCGTGAAACGCCAAGTCAATTACGCCTCGCAACAAAGTCGGAACGGCGTTGTCGTCCTTGTGATCATTGGGCATCAGCACCTCGAACGGCACTTCCATCAGCCGATGGTGGCTTGCCTGGGCACGCTTCCAAATTTCCGCCCTCATCACCGACTGGACGACGGCAATCACTTCGTCGGCCCGAGCAGGATCAAGCCCCTCATGCTGTAGAGTGGCAAAGGCAAGGTCATGGAGGTCTCCTTTAGAATCCCGCATCGCTGCCTCCAAGAGCGCGTGGATGACCGTTCCCAATTCTGTCCCGTGCTCGCCTGTCGGCCCCGGCACCGAGCCGCTGACAGAAATTGCTTTTGCGGCAACGAGGGCATAGCTTGGCGTAAGGGACTTCTGCCAGCGTTCACCGATGGCCTTCGCAGCCTCGACGGGTTCGCCATCCCCAACAGTCACCGACGATACCTTGGGCGGTGCGGCAATCTCGGGAACCTCGAAATCTTCGCAGCCATCGAGATGGGCATTCAACGGACTCCACGGGTTCCGTTGATTCCCCGCTTCCCGCTGCGTGATGACTAGCCGAGTGCCTGCGCGGGTATTGTGCCGACGACAATGCTGCTGCCGTCGCAATCGCACTTTCAGCAGCCAATACCCTGGCCAACGAGCGACTACGGCGCGATGTCGTGATTGCCATTTTCGACGCCGAGGAGCCTCCCCACTTTCTCACTTCGAGAATGGGTTCGACCAGGTTCTACGAAGATCAGCGCCTACCAATTGGATTTCATGCTGCTTTGATAATGGATTTGGTTGGACACGATGTCTCATTGGGCAATTTACCGCCTTGGCGTCGGACTTGAGATCAATTGGCCGGGCGTGCAACAGGCCCTTGAATATGACTTGTGATCCGAGTTAAGATGCGATCTTCTCCAAGCGTCGTTCACAATATCGCGCGGATCCTGAGCCATCGCTACGGTGATTTTCACCACTATAACAAGCGCAATCCACTCTGGGAGCTAATCTTCATCATCTGTAGTGTCAGAACAGATGAAAAAAAGTACCTAGAGACCTACCGCTCACTTCGCAAGGAATTTCCGAGGCTGGATTTGCTTGTTGATGCATCGGCAAATGACATTGCTAAATCCATAGCCTTTGGCGGGCTGTCAAGGCAGAAGGCATTTGCAATGAAGCGGATTCTGTCACGAATCCGGCAGGAATTTGGCGTTCTCTCGTTGTCTTCTCTACAGAGGATGACGGACGATGAGTGCGAGTCGTTTCTGACCTCACTACCCTGGGTAGGTCGGAAGGTTGCGAGATGCGTCATGATGTTCTCACTGAAACGGCAAGTTTTCCCAGTAGATACTCACGTTTGGCGTATTTGCCGCAGGCTTGGGTGGATCAGGAGAACGCGGAAGGACGGGACGTGTTCCCAAGAGGACATGGACCGATTGCAAGCAAGGATTCCTGTTTCGGTGCGGTACTCACTGCATGTAAATATGCTGTCACTCGGCAGAGATGTTTGTACTTCACTGAGTCCAAGCTGCAATAACTGCCCCATTCAACGGTTGTGCAGTCGCATCGGTGTCAAGCAGAACGCGCGAGAAAGCTGACAGTCTTATTCAGCAATTCCTATCATGCTGCGAACGATTTCAACGACAGTCATCTGAGTTGCTCAATGCCCTCACGCAGGCTTCAAAGTGGCCTTCGCCATCTGGAAACTGGATTGTGACAGTGGCCTCGCCGGGATAGATGCGTACCACTTCCGCTTTACGGTCTATTAGACACGATAGTAATACAATCGCTTCTTCTCTATTGGCGGCTATCGCCTCGTCAGCCCCTACGTCTTTGCTGCTTACACCGAACAATTGCGGGAACACTACCGGCGTGGCCGCTATCCTGAAACGGCTAAGATCGTCGGCCCAGAGTTCGATCCCGAACTCTTGTATCGTTGGTTCCACACGAAGATCAGGAAATGGGCTGACGTGACTGGCCGGGAGCGGGCCAGCCATCATTCATTCCGCAAGACTGCACTTCAGACCGCCAGACGCGGCGATGATTGCAATAGCCAAGTCGCCCAGGATGCGAAAGTCACCGCGTCGGTAATGATGCGGCACTACGTCGATGAAACCGACGAGGAGTTTCGGCAAGCGAGTAACCGGACCTATGGCCGCTTGATTGCGGCGATCAGCCCAAAGGTTGCGGAGCGATACGGCTACCGCGCCGAAGAGGAAGGCGTGAGCCTGGAAGATCAACTTGCGGGGGCAGTCAGATCGAAGGATTGGACGCTGGCAAAGGAACTCTTGGCCCGACTCTCGGCTTGAGGATCAGGGCCGCAACATCTACCAAGGCAAACGCCCATGCTGGTCATGCAACCGGCGTGGGCGTTTGCTTCTCAAGCTGGATAAGGAGCCGTTTATGACAAAAAATGACAAAAGTGATTCGCTCCGGCGAACTCAGTTTTTGCCCATCGTCACAACTCCTTATACATTAAGCACTTACAAGTACGCCCGGAGGGACTCGAACCCCCAACCCTCGGTTCCGAAGACCGATGCTCTATCCATTGAGCTACGGGCGCAACGACCACTTTTCTCCGGCTTTCTAGCGGTTATAATGCCTTTGTGGACGCATTGGCACTTTCCGCGGCACTTTCCAAGACCAGCAGGAGAACATCATGGTACGTCGAGCCATCGGCCGGAGCAAGGGGCGAGGCACAAAGGGATACTTTTACCGGGCGGGACGAGGGTGGTTCACCAAGGCAGATGGCCGATTCATTCCCTTGACTGACGAAGCCGGTGAACGGTTCCGCGAACGGAAAGTGAGCGAGGATAGGTTGAAGGACGCAAGCGCCCGCGTCCGTGTTTCGCTTCGCGAAGCGGAAGCTCCGGTTCGCTCCGAGACGCAACGCGACGCCCAGGTGGGCGAGGTTTGCCGCGACTATTTGAATCATCTGAAGGCGCAGGCCGACTTACCGTCCAAGCAAGGAATCGCGCGAACCTATCTCGATCGTGGCCGCACATTGTTCGATTTTTGCTATGGCCTGCCGGCCAAGTATTTCTGTGAAGGCGACGTAGAGAAACGGGCGAACTTGACCGCGAAAGAACGGCCAAAGAAAACTCACGACGGTTATGGTCCCCGGCTATGCTCTGAGTTGACTCCGACCGATATTGACCGCTGGCTTGCAGCACATGCCTGGAAATCAGGTGGGCGGCGCATTCGATTACAGGCGTTGCGGCGGGCCTTCAACTTCGCGGTGGAACGGCAGGTCATCACAAAGAACCCGATCAAGGGATACAAGCTGCCGAAAGCTACGTCGCGAGTCACCTATCTGACGCCGGCTCAAGAGGAATCGCTGTTGAACGCGTCCAGCCCGGCATTTGCTCTAGCACTAAAGGTCTGCATTCGCACCGGCGCTCGCTTCGGATGCGAATTCGCTGCCCTCTGCGGCCGTCACGTTAAGGACCACGGCGATCGAATGGAGTGGATTTTCAAGGCCGATGAGAGCAAGACCAAACGGCAGAGAATCATCCGCGTTACCGACGCCGAGATCATCGCGACCGTTCGAGCTCACATTAATGACGGGCCGATCTTCCGCAATGAAGCGGGCTCCCCGTGGTCTCGGATCATGCTCTCGCAGAACTTTCGACGTGCGAAGGCGAGAATCAAGAAGAAGGGCGTTAATCTTGACGCGGACGCTTGCATGTACACTTGCCGCCATACCTACGCAAAGCGGACCTTAGAAGGTTTCTGGACCGGCAAGCTCACGAGCATCAAGACACTAGCCCGATTGATGGGCAATACGGTGCAGGTCTGCATCGACCACTACTTGCAATTCAGCGAAGCAGACACTGAAGGACTGTGGGAAACAGCCTAGAACCACTCGGCGTTCCGCGGAGCGGACTGCCGGCGGGGACGCGTCCTCTCGGCGAATGGCGCAGTCCTGTGGCCCAGTTTTCCATCGGCAATAAACGCGGCCAGGTCTTCCTCGGTCACTCGGTAGCCTTTTCCGCCGGCACCGGTGCTAAGTGCCGGCAAGCGGCCGGACGTGACCAGATTATGCACGTTGGACAGACTGCATTTCAGACGTTCCGCCACTTCATTAAGCCGGAGCATTGATCTTCTTGCCTTTCTTCCAAGGGGCTGCGTTTTTCCGCACTATGGGCCGCTGAACTTTCCTTTTGTCAGTCCTCAAGGTTGTCTGGACCGCTTACAGCCGGCTGCCCCAAATGCTGCAATGGCCGTTCACGCCGATATTTGAGCAATTCGTTATGGCTTACCCCGCTCAAATCGAGTCCGTCACCGGGCCTTCTGGTAAATGGGGTTCGGGTCGAACATACCCCGAAAAACCAAGTCTTTCAGGTAGTTCATTCGGCGAATGACCTGCGGCCTTTGGTGACGCATGGATAACGCCGCCTCGTCCGGCCGAAGAGCAACCAATCTGTTTGGATCAAAGCCGCAGTAATCGCCGAGATCGCGGGCCGAACCGTGGTGCCCGAGGCCGAATGACATGATCATCTCGCAATTGTCGAGGATGGTCGTCCAGTCATTGGGATACCGAGATTTCAGTTGGGCGAGGTTTTGCCAGACAGTTATGAGCTGAAGGCCGTAGGCCCTCATTAGTGTCGTCGCTGTAAGTAATGGCGAAAACGTCCCAAGCTGAGCCGCTTCCTCCAGGATAAAGAGAGTTCGATGCTCCGGTTGGCACTGACGCTTGAGAATGGTGTTAAGCAAAACGCCAACCCATAAACGCAGCAAAGCGCGATGGCTGTGAAGCTTCTCAGGCGGGATGATGATATATATTGTCAAGGGCTCGCCCGAGAGAACCTTCCGCAGGCTGATGGTGGAATCTTCCAATGAGCGAGCTATATCATCCGCTCCCAGGCATTTAACATACGTCTGCGCGGTGGCCAGGACACACGGACGGGTCTCGTTGTGAGGAGAGGTTAGAAAAGCGGCAAATTCATCGTGAGCCAGCCGTGAGCCTTCTCTCCTGGCGTCGAGCAGACCGGCTAGGTGCATTGGCAGGTCGTGGGCAAAAAGTAGCTGTAGCAGCTTTTTAACGCTCGGCTTGCCAGTTGAAACCATATACGCAATCAGTCCGGCAATGAGCCCGCTGGATGTGTATGTCCAAAACGGGTCCTTGCTGGACTCGTGACCTTCGCTTAGATAACTAGCGAACATCTCTGAATCGCTCTCAAGTCGGCAGCCCGGCAGCGAGAAGTAGTCGAACGGATTGAGTGCGTCGACATTTCCCCCAAATGGCCGAAGAGCAGCCACTTGGCCCATTTTCCTTCGGTGCCGCGCGGTTACGGCATACAGCTCTCCCTTCGGATCGGTGACGACAAGCGGGCCTTTGTGGTGGAGAATATTGGGAATCACGAAATCGCGCCCTTTTCCAGAGCCGGTGGGGGCAATGATGGCAGCCGGGGCCTCGCCGAAGTGAGTCAAGACCCTTTCTGGGTTGCCGAGACCCGATTCCGGCCCTTCGCGTTGGTATCCAATGAGCATGGCTCGATCCTTTCTTACAACAGGGTTCTTCCAGGTCCTATGGGGCAATCCGACCTTGTCCGCCTGGATTTCTCATCATGTCGGCTCGCGGCGCGGCGGGGCGGAAAATCCAAGACGCGGAATTATCCTGCCCCGCCGGTCGGCGCCAATTCGCTGTTACTTGAATAGCAAGTAGACGCCGTATGCCATGAGCGGAAAGCCGATGAGCACCGGGGCCAGGAAGAACCCGACCGCGATGTAGATGACTCCGGCCACTTTGTGGTTGCCATTGTTCTTGGCGTTGTGGGCGCCTCCCATCAATTGATGGGTAACGAAGTTGAGATCCATTATTAGACCTTTCAAATTGGAGTTGATAGTGAAATTGAAAAACGAATTGGCGGTCGCCTCATTGGAGCAATCCGGCCTTGTGCATCCGGCTGTCAAAGGCGAATGCCTCAGCGGTCATCATTTGGCAGAGCACTTTGAAGATCTGTGAATGAAGACCCGGTGTCGGCACCCGGTAGTTGAGCATGAACAAGGCCGACCCGTCGTCGCCAATCGCTACGTGCCAGGCGACAAACGGTTGGACGTTGCGTTCAAGCATGTAGCCCAAAACGGCGGCCGGTATTTCTTTGGCGGGAATGGTAACGGTACTCATTGCCATGAAGCTCACATAGGCTCCACGTTCGAGGATGCTAACCATCACCGCGCGGCTCTGAATGAGCGGGTCATTGAATTGCAGGCACACCCTGCCGTTGTTTGACCGGCTATGAATCGACCAGCCTAGCTGCTGGCAGCAGGTCTCAATGGCGCTGTTGGCGGCGTTGAGGGACCACCGCTCGCTCACCGCCGACATGACATCGGAAGCAACGCCGTCAATAAAGTCGTTCAAAAAGCTCATTCGGTTTTCCTCTTATGAATGAAATCAGGTGATTTGATAAAACTCATCTGTCCGTAGCCCACAGATGCCGCGCTGCATAATATCTATGGGCCCAAGCTGTCGTTTTTCGCGAGATGGTTACATCGAATGTCCGTCGTTCTCGCGCTGCATCTCCTTCTCGTTGCTGTGCAGCCCTTCCATGTTGTGTATACCCTGGTCGCGATTCTGCCCCTGCCCGTAAGGGACGTAGGCAGTGCCGTTAAACAGTGCGGAGCCGAGCTCCGCAGAGCCCTGCACACCGAGCCTTCCGAGTTCCTGGCCGATCTCGCCGACCGCCCGGTCAAACATCTGTGAGAGTTTTTCAATGAAACGCATGATGCACTCCTTGTTCTTGCAGCGAACGCCTGTCCGATACGCCCGGCGCAGGCAGCGGCCGCGTTGTCATTGGTTGAATTCTGATAGCTGCTGCAAAGCTAGCGACGAAAAGCACTACCACTCCCAGCATGATCGAGTAAATGCATAACTTGACTCCTTGCCATTGCTGCCGCAAGAACGAGTCCCGCCGGCCTTCGTAATAACGCATCAGGCGAGTGCGGATCGGAGGGACGCCCGCAGCAAAAGTAATCGCCGTTCGCGGCGGCAGGGCCATGACCTCTTCGGGTTTCAGGAGTTTGCGGCCATGCTGTTGCCAATTGTTATTGCTGTTCGATGAGCGGCTGTAGCTGCCGCCCACATGACCTTCGCTATGTTGACTTGTGGCACCCCGACTTGTGCCGCCGCTTGCGATGATGATTGTTTCCTCGCCCAGCCGGCTCGACACATACTCCGCAGTTTGCGGATCGTTGACGCCGAAAAAGACCTGAGTGACATTGCCGAGCAACGTTTGGTCCTGACCTTCCGGAAAGCACTTTTTTAGCTGTCCGAGGCTTTGGTAGATGAATATCAGGCGGACGCCGTAGCCGCGGTACTTGTCTACCGCGTCGTCGAGTTGTTCGAGATGGCCAAGCGTCGCCGCCTCGTCGATCAGAAAATGCACGCGACTATACTCCTGAAGTCCGCCGCGCACAACGCCCCGCAGCAACGCGCCGATCCACATTCTAAGTAGCGGAGATTGGGCTCGCGCATGTTCCGGCGGCAGAATGAGGTAGACGGTGGTTTTTTCCTGCGTTAGACGATTGGGATCAAAGCTGCTGGACTTCGTGCCGCTGGCAACCGCCAATGTGTCCAAGAACCGCAGAAAACGGTTAACCGTTGTCAACGTACTAGACAGCTCCTTATCCTTGAACTGCGTGAGTTGGTAGCCCAGCCGGGACAACATACCGTCACAGGCGTCCGATGAGCAAAGCAGCTTAATCATGAGGTCGAGCTTCTCGGGGCTCGACGCCAATAGGCTCCTAATTGTCTGCATCGAGCGATCATCGGAGTCACCATATTGCGCAACGGCCGCGGCCGCGGCGGCAATCCACGCGGCCGCGCTGTCATTCCAGTGCGGATCGCGCTCTTGACCGGTGCGAATCACCAGCGATTCTGCCAAATCGCGAATCTCGTCGATCATGTGCGGCGAGTCGGCCTTGATAAAGTCGAGCGGGTTCAGGCCATCGGGCTTGTTCGTAACCATGTTGTAAGGGTCGAGCAGCACGATACGATGTCCCATCCGCCGACGGCGCTTCATCGTCGCCCTGGCGAGCTCGCCCTTGAAATCGACGACGACGCAAGAATCCGGGCACTCCAGAAGGAACGGGATCGCACACGACACACCTTTGCCCGCTCCCGTCGGCGCAAAAATCGCCGTATGGACGGCCTGCGATAACCGGATGAGCGGCGAATTGCCCTTTATCCCTGGCAAGAAGCAATGGAGGAATTCGCACGACGCCCGCATTGACGGCAGGACGGGATTGAAGAGTCCGAACGTGGCGCCGATCCGCGACGGCCGCTCTCGGTCGTACAATGTCCCGACGATCAGCCCATGCCCGTCCGCCATGCCGGCTCGTCGCACGTCCTCCTGGCCGGCCCATCGAGCCGTTCCATAAGCAGTCAATTTGCCACGCCTTCGCCGAACCGCCCAGGCAACGCCGCCCAGTACGACGAAAAAGAGGAAGACGTTGCCGAACTTGATGGCCAGTATGTAGCAGCACAAGCCGAACAAAGCCACCGTGGCGATCAAAATCAAACGACAAATCGAGAACATTTCTTGGCTCCTTATAGGTTTGCGCTAAAGGCGGATCGCGCCTACTCTTCTTTCTGGTTCATGGCGTTCCTTGCTCGCACCGTGGTAGCCGCCATTGACAACAGCACCCGGTGGTACTTCTCCGGCAGTGCCGCGACGATCAGCGGGGGCAAGTGCCCAAGCATCTGTTCAATCCACAGCGCCGCAATCCAAATCGCTAGTACGCAAATGCCGAGTGCCACGACCGCGATGTGCCACAGCCGGACACCGATCATTCGCAAGGTTGACGAAAACCTGTTCATGTTTGTTGTCTCGTGATTAAAAGGATCGTTTTCCATGAGTTTCGTGCTCCGAAATGGGTTGATGTTAGGTACCTGTTTTTGCTTCGTCGCGGAACAGTCGGGCTATCGCGGCGAGCTCCAACCCCTTTGGGCGAAGCTTGCGAAGGCGGGCCAGAAGCGCTTCCAACCATCCGATCAAGGTTTCGAGATTGTCGAGTCCGCTGCCATAGGCGGTGATGCTCCGGCCGGCACCGAGTTCGGCCTTGAATCTAGACGCTTTCTCTGTAAGTGACCTGCTATGTCCGGTGCCGTTGCTTTTGACGATGCCGGTGAGGCCATCGCGCGTCAGGCCGTTGGCCACTTGTGCCGCCAGGGCCTCCTGTTCGCCAGCATCGACGACGCGGCTCAATTCGTAGCCGGCACTCGCCGGAATCTTCCCGTCTTTAATCTGGGTCTGGATCGGCGGCGGTAATTGCTTGAGCGTCAACAGCCTTGAAATCGTAGCCTGAGACATACCGATCTTGGCAGCGACCTCAGCCGCTGACCAGCCAGTCTCTTGCATCAGTTCCGCCACTGCGTTGGCAGTATCCATAGGCGTTAGGGTCTCGTGACAGTTGGCCACGAGTTGCCGATGACGAATCGCGGCCACAGCAAGGTCTTGCTCCTCAATGATTGCAGCGATCGTCGTGAACCCGGCCATCTTCGCGGCGCGGTAGCGGCGCTCGCCATCGACGATGACGTAAAGGTCGCCTTCCTTTCGGACACGGATGGGCGCCAGTTGTCCCACGGCAGCGAGTGTATCTGCCAGGCTGCGAAGCGACTCTTCGGAAAACTCGGTACGAGCCTGGATCGTGGCTACAACCACATCCAGCAACAGGTATGCGATCTTCTCTTGGCTCATAATGATCTCCGTTGTTCAAGCAAGGCTTTGTTTAGCCCGACACCTTTTCAATGGCAGTCACTGCGAGATTTCTCTTTGAAGGCACAAAATATTTTTACCACTCGAAATTCGGATACTGCCGGCGAAGGTTTCGTTTCGCTTTATCCGCAAGGCGATGAAGGTGTCCTTTTAGTAAACCTCGTGCCCGCTCAACTGCCGATAGGTTTGCGCCTTTGATGTGCCGGAGGACAAGCGCTTCCAGTTGGTCGGGCGGCAGTTCAGCCAAGAGCGACCATGCCGCCTCATTCGCGTTCCGCCGCCGAACCATGTCGTCACTCGAATACGAATCAACAGGATCGAAGTCTAGTGTCACCGTGCGACGATCAATGTTCGGCTTGCGTGCCGGATTGCGGTCCCGATTCTGGCGAATTCTTTCCGGAGTGCAACGAGGCGTCTCCCATCGCGCTACGTCTTGACGGTTTTCGCGACCGAGACAGATACACTTGAGCGTCTTGAACGCGTACGGTCCGATCGGACTGGTTCCGTCATGCTTGAAGAAGCCGCCGTCGGGCTTCAACATGAACACCCAAAACCGCAGTTGGCCATTTGCTGCCAAAGGCTTCATAAGCGGCCAGAGTTCTTTGCGGTTAGTGGACACAATTGCATGTGCAGCCGCATTCACCGCGAGGGCGACCACAAACATCGCCTCGTCGAATTCCAAATGCTCGTAGGGCTCACCGCGAAATCTGGCGCGGATGATCCGCCATTCCGGTTCCATTTCATCCATCCGTTTGGTGTACGGGCTGGTGGTCGTCTCGTTGCGTTCGCTAGCCATGTCTTTTGCTGCCTTTTGAAAATAGGTGTTTATTAAGTGTTCTTGGATTTTGGAGATGACATCGACGGGCGGCATGGCTGCTCATCGGAATCGCTAATCCGCTCCTGCCGTGTGGACATCGCCACTCTCGATCTCGCGTTTGCGGCGGCATAACTCGGTGCGCGACCCGAACGGTTCGCGCACCTAAAACCTCGATGCGCGTTGCCAATGCTCTCAGCTCCGGAAGGTCGGCCAGCGGCCGATTGTTAATCAGGATCAGGCCGCCGCGAAAGACAAATCGCTCCTGGTCACTTTTGGCAGTGGTCCAGGTGACGATGCGCTCGTGTCCCGATTGCGCCCACATGGCACTACGCAAGACACCTTGGGCGTCGACGTTCTCGAACAGGCGTTCCATGTCTTCCACGACATGAATGGCGTCAGACGCGTGTTTTAGCGCCAGAAATAGCCCCTTCCCGGTCATACGACGGTTATGCATTTGGCCGGCCACCGCAAGCCGCCCGAGTTGGTCCAGCACCGTGCAGGACTTTCCCATGCTCTCGCCGCCATACGCGAATAGTCCGTGCTTGTAGCCCTTGGCCACGCCCGTAATATCGTCGCGAATTACCGGACGTTTGTTTTCACATTTATCGTTCACGTTTTGTCCTCTAGTCCTCTATTGCGTGATTTCTGTTGAGTGTCTCACGTAACTGTGTTCGGGCATGTCGTAGGTTGCATGGGTCGATTGCGGCTAAGCGGCATCAGCCGTGTCGTAAACACCATTTTCTACTTGAGCCTTGTGCCGGTAAAAGTCTGCCCGCGAGCCGCCATTACGGACCTTGTACTCATTCTGCTGGTCCTTCACACTGGTGGGGAATTGAGTCTTCAATTCTCGAATCAGGTTGCGTTTTTGTTTCCCGATGTCCTCGGGCGAAAGAAGGTTGATTGCATGTGTGAATTGATGAGCCGCTTGGCGAACGCTGGAAGCGACCAGGTCCTCCCAATGCACTTTCGCAAGACCGTCGTTCCATTGCAGATAGGTCTTGAAAGCTTTTTGCTGCAAACGGAGATCGAGTCGGCAACCCGTCTCCAGGCATACGCCCAGAACGTGATCCGTGATTGTGAGGCACTCATCCGAAGTCAGAATCTCAATTTCCGATTCGCAAAGACCTTGGCTTGCAAGTTCATACATCTTCGCCGTTTTTTCGACATCAGTAAGGTCGAAATGCAGGACGTCGATTCGTGTTTCCAAAGCGCGCAACTCAGGAAGGTCGGCCAATGGACGGTTGCTGGTGAGGATCAACCCTCCGCCAAAGTCAATCTTTTTAACTTCATCTTTCGCGGTGACCCACGTGATCCTTCGTTTGTGGTTTGGTTGTGCCCACATCGCACTGCGCAGGACGCCCTGAGCATTGGCATCGTGCGTCAATCGCTCGATGTCCTCTAGAACGTGGATCGCGTCGGGATTCTCTCCTAGTGTGAGGTACAAGCCCTTGCCGGTCATCCGACTATTGTGCAGGATGTAGGCGACCTCCAAAGCGCGAAGCTGTTCCAATACGGTGTAGGATTTACCGACGCCACCTTCGCCATAAATGTAGAGACCGTGCTTGTAGCCGCGCGAAACGCCGGTTACCAAATCCTGGACCAGCAGAATCTTCTTTTTGAGACTTTCGATTGCGGCCCGGTATGCGGCCGGGCTAATGTACTTGAAAACCACGGTATCCTCTGTTTTGATTTCTTTGCCTAATCTCACTGACTCGCCGCGAGACCTGAGACGTGAGACGGAGCTATTATGCTGCCGCCCTCGTTTTCCGGCGTTCGCTTAACGTCTTGATGCAGTCATTCTTGACGTGAACAGTGGAAGGGTACATCCGCTTTGCCGGATTCTCAAAACTTCTGCCGGAAGTTTGCATGGGCCGGTCGCTCGATTGTTTTACGTGGTCTCAAGTCTGCGTCGTAAGACCTGAGACTTGAGACGGAGCTACTATGCTGCCGCCGTCGTTTTCCGGCGTTCGCTTAACCTCTCGATGCGGTCATTCTTGACGTGAACAGTGGAAGGGTAAATCCGCTTTGCCGGATTCTCAAAACTTCTGCTGGAAGTTTGCACGGGTCAAACGCTCGGTTGGGCGAAGCTGTAATCCACCAGCCGATCAACTCCCCGGCCATTGTCATTGCGTCCTTGAATACCCGTTTTCATCGCTAAAATACCGCGGCGGCTTCTCGCCCCTCTGTGGACGCAATTGTGACGCTCGCCCCCGATTCCGAAGTTGACAAGAGATTTGCCGTCGAGTTGTACGTGGTGGACTTGAAGCCGAGCGCGCTTGTCGGCATAATGACGCTAAATTTTCCGCTGGCGATTACCTTCAAAAGCATGATGGAACCTAAAGAAAACAATCCTCTTGGCCGGACGATTCCTCCTGATTCCGAACAAATTCAGAAGTTTCGACTTAAACGCGGCTGGAGTGTCGAGACCCTCGCTGCTAAAGCTGGATGCTCCGACAAGACCATCAAGAATCTTGAAGCTGGACACAAAGCCTTTCTTACGACGTTCAAGAAGGTCGCCGCAGCGTTCAATGTTGAGGTTGAGGCGGTATGTCGTTGGCCCAAAGTGTGGGGCGCGCCGCCGCCCCGTGCTTTCAACGACTGCGGTATGCCAACTAGGAACAAGACGCAGGTCCCAACTTCGGACAAGATGCAGATCCCAACTTCGGATAAGATGCGGACCGTTACCTTCCAACTCAAAACGTCATTTGATCATTTCGACGAGTGCAAACATCTGGCCGACCTCGTGCAGTCGCTCATGCACCTTGTGCGTCCCGGACACAGTTTCGAGGTGCTCCTGGTCAAAGAAGGCTCGGTTGATGTTGTTCTCGCGCTTCACGAAGACGACGTTCGCCGTCTGTTAGCGACAATTGCTGACGGCTCGCTCAAGGAGCTGCACGGAGACATTGAGTCAGTTACATTTCAAGGCGGTGAGGTTCCAGAGGTAAATCACGACGGTCCAATTGCGATCGTAGTCGCTGATCCGCTTTCTCAGCAGTCCGGACCCTTGTCCTGGGAAGTGCTGCTTCGGAATCCTGGGAGTTCTCAATTGGCCGCTTTCTTCTCATGCCTAAGAGGACGCTCCAAGGGTCACGGGCGTCCCGTCTTCAATTGTTTCGAGCGTTAGTCCGTCCCGCATTTCAGCACTTTTTTCACAAGTGGTCTGGTATTGATTTCGGAGCGGCACCGACTGAGAAGACAATGGCTCTCGCAGCCGAAATGTTCCACATGATCGAGGCGCGATTTGAAAAACACTTTGATCAACATAAATCGGAGTTTTCGCTGGTTACTAGACCGCGAGACCTTTGGGATCACTTGCGCGATTTCGCGGGTTACCAAATAAAACACTTCCGGAAAGTTTCCTTTCCGCCTAACGCCCTTGAATATTCCGTTGGCCCCGTAAGCGATGAGCCATTTGAAACGCCAAAGTTATTAAACATACTTACTGAAGACGAAGAGAGTATCCTTCGGTTGTTGGAGTCGGGAAAATCCGAAGCCGAAATCGCGACGCTCCTTGCAGAACCCTCAGACACGATTGGACGGCAAATGCGGTCGATTCGGCCCACAATCTCTGGCGATCGAGGCGAATAGTCTGACACGGACGCTAATGTCCGCCCGATCTTGCTAAAAGAAGGACGATATACACCAATATTTACTGACTATTAACAGTTGATCATGTAGACTCACGTTGCAATAACAACTGTGGAGTTGTCATGAACGACGACATAAAGCCAAACGAAAGTAAGACACGTAACGCCGACGACACGACGCTAGTTAGATTGCGGATGACGAACGATGAGGCTGAAAAACTACGCACTCTATTCGATAAGGGCGAATTAACGCATTTGGGAATCCTCGATTTAATCATTCAATCTGACGTCACGGAAGTGGATGCCGGCAAGAAATGGTCCGAAGGTCAAAAAGCCCGACCTTCGTCTCACAATGATCGTTCAAAGCAGTGAGAGACTCAAGTAGTCCGCAAGCACATCGACATTGCCTAAAGGCAATTGTTGTCAGTTTTGTGGCAACCGCCTATACCGAAATCCGCTCGACGATGTTCCGCGTGACTTGCTTTTGTCGTCTGTCATAGAGCCGCGTCGTGCGGGCATCGGCATGGCCCAAGAGATACTGCACATCATCTAGCGGCACATTATTGGCTAGGAGGTCGGTCGCGACCAGCGCCCTGAAACTATGGGGTGAAATTGCGTTTGGCAGTCCCGCCGATTTGAGCCGCCTTTTAACCATGCGGCAAACATCAACTCCATTCATCGGTCTCGCGGACAGCCGCGTGGCAACGCCGAGCGTTCGGAATAACGGCGTATCTTTTGCTTCGCCTTCGATGCCGGCAACGAGCAAGTAGTCCTGGAGAAATCCTTGCAAATCGTGCCGGACGGGAATCGACCGCGCCCGGCCGCCTTTTTCTGAAAAGCGAAGGGCGAACTGCGTTCCATCGTGGGTAAAATCCCGCAGTCGCAGCTTGGCGACCGCACCGGCGCGGGCAGCCGTGTAGATCAGCACGGCAATCAACGCCCGGTCACGATAGTCGGCCACCGTTTCCAATCGTATCGCTGCCAGCAGTCGGCGAGATTGCTCAACGGTAATCTCCGGTGTACGACCCTCCGAGACAGAGAAACGCTCCGTCTTCACTGACGATGCCGGATTCAGCAGCACGACATGCCGCTGGACAAGCACGTCGAAGAATGACCGGATCGCGGCCAGATGCACTTTTTTGGATGGGGTGCTGAGTAAGGCAAGACTATCGAAGTAACGCCCGATCAAGCCGGGCGTGATGCGAGACAGCTCCGACTCTTGCGGCTCGATCCAAGCCAGAAATCGCCTCACTGCTCGCAAATACGCTGCCCGCGTATACTTGTTGCGAATCTGGCCTTGGAAGAACTCGTCCCAGGCGAAACCTGCGGCAGCACCGGCGTTGCTCACTATATTCGGTGCGAGTACTTGCCCGCTTTCGTGGTGTTTTACCAGAGACGAGCCGGCGGAATCCGTCATCGAATCAACTCCAGCTTGACATCGAGGTCGAGCTTCTTCCAGTTGCGATCCGCCGTCAGCACGGTCGCCTTTCGCTGCATTCCGAGCGACAGGCAGGCGGAATCCGCGTAAGAAATCCCGAATCGGTGAATTCTGGCGTGCAACATGGCAGACTGTTCCGCAAGTTCGCGGTCGAGTGGAATCACGCGAGGAAACGACTCGCGCAGAAAATGCCGTACCTGATCGGCGGGCATATCGTACCGAACAAGCTTCGAGAACGCTTCCATGAGATTAAGCGATGAAAGAATGCAGTCGGTGCGGACAGCGCCCACGCGCTTCTCGCCCGACTCGCCGCGAGCGAAGGCCAGGACCGCCGAAGCGTCTGCGACGAAATCAGTCACGTTCCGCCGCGTCGCGCCGTTCGGCGAGCAATTCATCGACTACGCTGACGCCCGGCGGAACCTTGCTCGCCAGCAGCGCCCGAAACTCCGCAAGCGTCGTGTCGAACGTGTGCAGTTCCACTTTACCGTTGCCGACATCGACGATCAAAGTGTCGCCGACATTGACGCCAAGTTCTTTGCACGCTTCTTGGGGAAGGACGACGCGCCTGCCATCCGACACCCTCACATGAAATAGTTGATTCTCCACGCCACGACACTCCGTTGTTGGCACATTCCACAACCGTGCCACAGTCCGGGGCGTCCGTCAAGCGAAATCGACCATGCCTCGAAATGGCAGAAATGGCGACCGTGGCAAATAACCACCTTTATTTGCCACGAGCCGACATGGTGGACGTGGGGCAACCAATTGTAATCCTCCAACCTAAATGGCACCTTTTCTTTCGGGCTATTTGGCACTCAATCAACTTGACGCAATGCCCAAAGGGGCATAATGCTTCAATATTGGCGGGCGGTATCTGTGCGTTCGTTGTTGGAAACCTCAATTTTTACGGCTTTCCGGCGATTTGAATACCGATGGCGATCTCGGGTAGGGTTTTCCGAGAAATCAGCGGTTTGGCGGGCAATACAGCCGAGCGATCAGAAAACGATGGATAACCGTCGAGTTGGAAGGAACTGACGTTCAGCAGTTTTCCGGGGGTATCGCTTTCCCATTGGCGGTCGGCTATGATCGGCAGGCGGACAAGAATCACCTCGGGGAAAAGCGACCCAGGAGACCCATAGCACAGGACGGCGGCGTGGCTGCCGACGTGTGCGGATAGGTTCAACGGGCGCCGCGCGACGCCTCGCACTTCGTAGTCAGTGGCGAAAACGACGCTCAATGGAAACGAAAGATATCGTGGCCGAGTCTAGGGAGGTTGTCGGATGAGGACCGAACAAAGCGCCATTCGGAGCATTGACGGCAAGGGCAAGACGATCAAGGAAATCTTGTTCGCACGCAAGTTCTATATCGACTACTACCAGCGCGAGTACAAGTGGCGGACAAAGGAGGTCGAGGAACTGATAAACGATGTGACCGGCATTTTCCTCAACGACTTCAACACCAGCCACGACCGCGAAGAAGTAGCCAAGTACGCCCACTACTTTCTCGGCTCGATCATTATCAGTAGCAAGAGCGGCAAGGACCACATCATCGACGGCCAACAGCGGTTAACTACCCTGTCGCTACTTATCATGTGGCTACTGCATCGGCTGAAGGATCAGGGCGAGGATGACAGCCTCGCCCAACTCGTGTACTCGAAAAAGCATGGCAAGGTTTCGTTCAACCTTGACGTCGAAGAGCGCCGCGCCGTCATGGAGTCGATCTACAAAGATACCCCCATCGACGATGATGACGAGTTGGACGAGTCGTGCCAGAACATGCTCGACCGATACAGTGACATTGACGACCTGTTCCCCGACGAGCTACAGAAAGAAGCCCTGCCGTACTTCGCGGACTGGCTGATTGAAAACGTCCACGTGGTCGAAATCACGGCCTACTCTGACGACGTGGCCTACACCATCTTCGAGACGATGAACGACCGCGGCCTGTCGTTGTCGCCGGCGGAGATGCTCAAGGGCTACGTGCTCTCGAAGATCACCACCGACGGCGACCGCATCGCGGCGACGGTGGAATGGAAGAAGCTCATCGGCAAGCTGCGTTCGCGGGACAGCGACACGGACAACAAAGAGGCCGACGCCGACTTCTTCAAAGCCTGGCTTCGCAGCCAGCACGCCGAGAGCATCCGCGAGCGTAAGAAGAATGCAACGCCCGGCGAGTGGGACCGCATCGGCACGGAGTTTCACCGCTGGGTCCGCGACAAGTCCACCGCGCTCGGCCTGAGCACCGCTAAAACATTCAAAGCGCTGATCTGCGACAACATGGCCTTTTACGTCAAGTGGTATCTGGAGATTCGCCGGGCCGAGTGCGATCCGGTCGCCGGGTTGGAGAACATCTACCACAACGCCTCGCACCAATTCACCCACCAACCGACTATGCTGCTGGCGGCTATCCAGTTGTCGGATTCCGAGGCCACGATTCGTCTCAAGTTCCGCCTGGTGGCCAAGTACATTGACATCTTCCTCACCCGTCGCCTTTGCAACTCCACGAAGATCGACTACAACACCCTGCAATACAACGTGTTCACCGTGGTGCGCGACATCCGTGGCCGGACGCCAGCCAAGATCGTCGCGGCGCTCAAGAAACGCTTGGCTGAACAGGACGAATCGCTCGATGGCTTCACCACGTTCTACCTGAACCAATGGAGTCACAAGCCCATCAAGCGGATGCTCGCGCGGTTTATCGACTACGTGGAGACGGGGTCCGGCGGCAAGCCGCGCTACCAGGAGTTCATCGAGACCCGTGGCAAGCGTGGGTTTGAGGTTGAGCATATCTGGGCCGACAAATACGCCAGACACAAGGACGAGTTCGACCACCCGACCGAGTTTGCCGACTACCGCAATCGACTCGGCGACCTGCTGCTGCTGCCCAAGACGTTCAACGCCAGCTACGGCGCCGAGACGTATGTCGGCAAGCGCAAGCACTACGTCGAGCACGACATCCTTGCCAAGTCACTGCACCCGCAGGCTTACGAACATAATCCCGGCTTCAAACGCTTCCTCCGCGCCAGCGGCCTGCCATTTCATGCCGTCGAGGAGTTCAATAAGGCGGACCTGGACGAGCGCCAATCGCTATATCGCGAGATCGCGGGGCACATCTGGGAGCCCGAATGGCTAGACCGGATCGCCGACGGCGAGGAGGCTATAGCATGACAGCCCGCCCGGCGCAACTTTGCAGCCAGTAGTTCGGACCGAATTGTAGAAGGGAATGGCCTTCCTGTCACACAACCCGGTCAGAAAGGCTTCAAACTTGACCACCAACTCGCGGCCTTCAATGTTATTCGAGCGCGTCCACACCTTCTCTTGGCCGAAATACTCCGGCCGATAATTAAAGCCTGCTTCCTTCAACCTGACAACCACTTGGTCGTCGGGACGTTCATCGAATCGGACCACAATTCGCCTGGCGATTTCGTCCGTCATGCGACGGTAGCCCATCTCCCTATTCGTGTACCAACCCCGAAATCGTCCATCGCTTGCCGACGACAGAGGACTTTCCGTTGCATCTTCATTGGACCCAGCGGGGAAGTTCGCGAGCAGTGTGGCAATCGCATCTGCAATTGTCGAAAGGCCGGGTTTGCACTTCCAGCGAATACGCGTCACCCAATCGTCGTAGGCGGGACGCCGACAAGGAATACGATGCTTAGCGGACGGCGAAGCACACGGCTTCTGCCGACTTTCGCCGGCGTCTACCAGTCAATTGTCTCAACCACCGTCGCCCCCTTCGCTGCCCTCATTGCCGTCACCTCGTCCGCTTCCTGGACCCACGGGACCCGGTGCCGCGCAAGCCCTTCAAAGAGCCGCACCAACGGACGCATTTCGCAATTGAGATTGCGGCCCTTAATGCGAATCTTCTCGCCGCCCACGTAAAGCGTGATGCCGTGTGAGGGATTGTAGTCGATCTTTTCCAGCCAGCCGTATCCGATCGCCCGGATGTTGCCGTTCGCCTTGCGAATTTCCAGCATGATCGCTCGGTCGCGGATTCCCCGCAACCAACCGAACGAGCCGAGATCATCGACAGCCTCTGCTTCCTCCGGCGCGGCCATGCTTACGACCTTGTCCCCGGTTTCGGCTTTGGCAGCAAATCTCTGCAAAAACTTATCGCTCATGGGTAATCCTTTCTTGTTCGTGTCTCGCCTGTTCTTGCATGGCCGGCAACACTTCTTCGCGTCCTTGCAGCTTGGCGCCGTGCTTCCGCTTGTCACGGAGATTGATAAGTTCGGTTGCCGTCAGCCGGTCGTCGCCGTGGCTCACTGCTTCTAGCAAGGCAGATTTCTCGCTGGTGTAAATCGCCGCCCATTCCCGGCCGCGCGACACTGACACGTAGAATTGCTCACGTGACGACGCCGGAAAACTCTCGGCCGACTGCCCGATGAAGACGCGATCGACCGTTTTGCCTTGGCTCGCGTGGGACGTAACAACATGACCGTAGTCCAAATGCCCGAAGCCCTTGGCAACGGCCCAACCGTTGTTCAGCACAATGTCACCGGCTTTCGTGAAACCTTTGATTGTGTAACGAGCCCCGTTGTTCAGGCGGTGCTTGCCGTCCGCCGTGCTTCCGTTTTTCGTAATCCGCACGACGTCGCCGGCGGCAAGCGAGAGCGATGCCGATCGGTATACCTGGAATCGTGCCGCCTGCCCAAGCGGCAGTTTCCGGCTGGCGGCCGCCGTAATGCGTTGCCCCTTGCGGTAACCCTTGGCATTCTGGTGGAACTCCAATACGTCGCCCGGCGTGTAGCTAACGTCATCGGCCTTTTCTGCCGCGGTCAAGTTCAAGGGAGTAAGTCCGAGCACGTCGTGCTCGGCCTTTGCGATCCGTCCGCGCTCTCTAAGCTCGCGACGGATTTCGGCGGAAATGCGCTCGCCCTCCCGGTGCGTAGGCGACACGACCAGCGCCGACTTACCGGACTCTATCGCCGCAACGTAATCGCACGCCATGACCTGGAATCGCTCCTCGTCGGCAATCTCCCGTATAAAACCGAGGTCATCGAGTTCCTTGAACCCTGCTTCCGTCCTGCCCTCGCTGAGCGCTTGCACGGCTTGCTTATAGCGGCCCTTCTGTCGCTGAATGTCGGTGATTTCGGCGGGGACAAGACCGGCGTGTTCTTCCAGCAGACGCAGAGCCGCCCCGCGCTCCACTGAACCGTGCTGCCGACGGTCACCGGAGAGAATCACCCTAGCGTCGATGCGTTCGGCCAGATCAAAGACGCTCGCTAGCGTCTTTGTGCCGAGCAATCCGGCCTCGTCGATCCACAGGACTTGCCCGCTGCACTCTGATTGCATCCGTTCGTCGGCAAGCAGCCGGGCAACCGTGTCGGCATTGGTGAAGCCTTCGCTACGTAGTACGCCGCGACTAGCATCGGCCGAGGGAGCGAAGGTGAATACCCGCTTGCCGTTCGCTTCGATGGCCTCGACCGCCTCTTGCATCATGCTCGTTTTGCCGACGCCGGCGGCACCGCGGACGACCACGACGGAATCCCTGGACCCCAAAACGTGCCGCACCGCCCGCCGCTGTCCCTCATTGAGCCAGTCACGCTGGAATACGTGAGTCCCGGCACCGAGGCTTTGTTCCGTTCCGCGGCCGTCGCGGGCAAAGGCGATCATCCGCGACTCTTCGGACACCACGCCGCGCGTTGTCACCATCCGCCGCCCGTCGCGGTCGCCGAACACCAGGTCGTGCCGTCGGAACGCCTCCTCGACCTCTTCCGGCCCGGCCTTGCCGACCGCCCGCTTGAGCGACTCGGCAATCACGGTACGTTCCGGCAGCACCGACCGGCGTTCAAAGCAATGTTCGGTCGCACGTTCGACCGCTTCGTCGGCAGCATGGCGGTCCTTCACCAACGGCCGGCCGCCAATGGTTTTTGTGACGGCCGCAATGGCCGAGCGTTCACTCGGCGATAGCCGCGACGACCATTCGGCTTGCAACTGGTCGAAGGTCAGTTCCTTCGCTTTGCTCTCCCGCGTCTTGGCCCCCAATTCCGACTTCGCGGCCGGATCAACGATGCCCTTACGCCGTGCTTCCTCTTCAATGGCCGCCGTGCGCCGGGAGAATCGCAACACGGCGGATTTCGGGATGTTGGCAATTTCCCAACCGGTTCTTGTCCGCTCGATGCCGATGCCCAACTCTGCCAACCGTCTTGCCATGCGTGAATGGAACTTCGCCTCGAAATAGGACGCATCACGCTTCAGGTCGGCGAACTGCCCTGCCTTCCAGGCTTTTTCCTGTGAATCCAGCGTCGTATTGAAGACGAAGCAGTGCGCGTGTAAATGTGGGTCCGGCACGCCGCCGATCGGCCTTGCCGTGAAATGCACGAACTCACCCCAGATCATATTGCCCGTCGTGCGGTCGTCGTCCTTGCCGCTCTTCCTCACGCGGGTCTTCATCTCGGCTTCCATGTCCTGCATCGTGTCATTCACCGACTCGCGGAAGGCGTCAAGAATTCGGTCGTCCCTCGTCTGGCTGTAAAGCAGCGATACGCTCTTGGGCACATGGAAATTGAAGTCAAACCCAATGCGGCGATTTTTCTTTTGCCGCAGCGTGAGTTGTTCGCCGCTGGCGGGATTGCGATTGTTGCAGAGCGCATCCCAGTCAGCTTTTTTGACGACGCCGGCCAGGCCGAGCAGTTCGGCCCCCTTCCCTCGCCATCGGCCTTCGAGTTCTTGGCCCTCAGTATAATAGTCGGCCGTGCTGTAGTATGTCATGGCGCCAGCCGCTGACGTGTTCTGCGTAATTCGCAACATCGCTTGTCCAGAATGAGGATGGTTTCCTAAAAGTGAACATCTCTTTACCTTTCTAATGGCATCGGGCAAGCGAAATCTTTCACCCACGACCGGGATTTTCGCGAGTTTTCCCTCAACGCGAAGACAAACGCCTGATCCGTCGTGCGATTCCAATTGATTGCCGCCTCGCCGTCATGTTTGCACGTATTCCTATGGGTCCGCAGCCTGTTGCTCGTGTCGCCCAAGCATGGAAGGCAATCGGGCTGTTCACGTGAGCGGCCGTGTTGCGGCTCGTCTTCCCCTCTCCTTGCGTTCCGTGAATCCCGGCACACCCACGCGGTCTAACCTGATGGGCACTCTAAAGCCGCCACCGGCCCGCGCAAGCTGCCAAGACGGTTTCCACCTACGGTGGACCCTCCGTCTTTCGCTTGGACGCGGTACGCAAGTGCTCCGGTTTTCGCGGCTTTGTTTACGTGCCATCAGGCCGCGATGGGCGCGGCCGGTAATTCAAAGACAAGGAGAGTTTATGACTGATACCAACAACACGACCACCAATTCCAAGAAGCCGAGCCACGTTGCCTACCAGGTCCGCGACCGCGAAGGCAAGAAGGGCTACTGGACGAGGATCGGCGGAGCATGGTTGCACAACGACGGCAAGGGCCTGAATATTCAGTTGGAAGTCGTGCCGCTTGACGGACGCATCGTGCTCCGAGTCGAATCGGAAAAGAAAGACTAACCCAACCACGGGCGGGCGTGAAAACGCCCGCCCTTCTTTGAAAGGAATCACTTCATGACTACTAACAGAGAAAGAGCAAGTCACTGCGGAAGGGTAATCGAAGCCTACGCAGCCGACGAAGTAGCCACCAACCTGATCGACCTCCTTTGCGATGCCATGCACTGGTGCGATCAGAACGGCGAGAACTTCCATCTACTGCTGGCAAACGCTGGCCGGCATTACATCGACGAACTCAATGACCAACAAACCGACGAAAGGAGAATGTCATGAACTACGCAATTATCAATCCCTTCTACGCCGCCCCGCAGTATCCGACCGTTGACAGTTTACGCAATCCATTCTACTAGCATAAGGAGACAAAGCGTCCGAAATACTTGGAGCGGTAGCATCTCGATGAGAGAATTAATCAAGCGGTCCCTGCCGCCTTCGCTCATTAGCTTGCTCAAGCGACTGAGGGACAGCAACCGCCGGTATTTCGCGCTGAATCAACTCGACCGAAAGCTTGAAAAATACCTGGACTTCAACAACGGCTACTTCGTCGAGCTAGGTGCGAATGACGGCGTGACCCAATCCAATACGCTGTATTATGAACGCCACAGGAACTGGCGCGGCGTGCTGGTCGAGCCAACTCCGCACAACTACTTGCTTTGCCGCAAGAATCGTTCGCCGGACAATTACATCGTATGTCATGCCTGCACGTCATTCGCGTATGGGCAAGAATTCGTTGCCATTGCCTACTCGAATCTGATGTCGTCGCCGTTCCGATTGGAATCCGATGTTGAGGACCCGCTCGCACACGCTCAGGAAGGCAGGCGGTTTCTTCCGCCAGCCGAAGATAACTTTATTTTCGGGGCGGTTGCGAAGCCGCTGAGTACGATTCTCGACGAAGCCGCCGCGCCCCGGCTAATCGACCTTCTCTCGCTCGACGTAGAAGGTGCAGAAATCGAGGTGCTGAAAGGGATCGACCACGCCAAATACCGGTTTAAGTTCATGTGCATCGAAAGCAGAAACATCGACAAGCTGACGGCGTATCTCGCTGGCGTTGGCTATCGCTTCATCGAGCAATTGTCCGTACATGACTATCTTTTCTGCCTTTCGTAAACCGTCAGTCGCACGAAGCGACCTCCGGGACGGAACTTGGACAAAGCTGATCGCTTCGCTCGGATTCAATCTCATCGCCAGGCTTCCAGGAGTTCTGACGGTCCTATTCATCCTGCCGCTCATCAGCAAGTCGCTCGGCACCGCCGCCTATGCCAGCCTCCTATCGGCCGTGGCGGTGGGATCGGTATGTACACTCCCTTTCGGCGGCATCAATACGGTCGGCCGCCGCTTGATTGCCAGCGCCTACGGCGCCAAGGACCGCACTCGTGAAGCCGAGGCGTTCGTCTTGACGTTTCTCGCCGCGGGTGCGATGACAATTCCTGCCTGCGCTGCGGCCTACGTTGCCAATGCGAAACCCGTTTTCTTTTGGGTCAGCCTGATGCCGATTACGGTCATGTTCCTTAACATAGCGGACAGCATCCGGGCCAGCTATAACGAGCATTACGTCACCGCCATTCTCCAATTCGTCTTCCAGGCCAGCATTATCGGGGCGGTTCTTTTGGTGGGAGTGCCGAAGCACGGCGTTTTGTTTTCTGGCCTTGCCCTACACCTGCCTTACGTGTTGGCCAGTCTGGCGACGCTTGCTCTCCTTGTCTACCAGCGGCCTTACTTGCTGTCCGGCAAGGCACATGGCCTGCGCGCCATGCTGGTCCCCGCCTTGAGTGTCACCGTGGCCGATGGATCGCTCATGGCCCTGCTTAACCTCAGCGTGTATTGGCTGGGACAGGCGGGTAATGCGGACTACGCCGCGTGGTACGGCACGTTCGTCCGCTTGTTCCAATCGTTCTTATCGCCCGTGATGCTTATTCTGCTGCCACTGACAAGTTACATAGCCATCCGTTGGCAGGACCTGTCCCCAGACCGCCAACTGCACTTGCACAGGACCTTCATGCTCGGCGGCGTCGGCTACGGCGCCGCGGTCGGGCTGATAATGGCCGTCGGCGGATCGTATTATATCGGGCACATATTTACCATTGCCGCACACGGCGACACGTTCGACGTGGCGGCTATCACGCTATTTATCGCCGCCTTCATCGCACTGAAGACCTATTCCCTGCTGCTTTATTCCGTCTCCGACGCCCGCCGAGTCTCATTCGGCACGGCGGGCGTAGTGCTGGTTGGCTTCAGTGCGGCGGCGGCGACCGCCAGCATCGGGCTTCCGCCGCATAGGGCGGTGGATGCCCTGCTCGCCACCACCGGCGCCCTTCTGATGCTTCTATTATTCGCGGAGGGCTTTTTCCAACGGAGAAACACCGTATGAATCAGCCGGCTAAGCTAAGGAACAACAATCCCATGAGCAAGCTAGACCCCGACATCTTCGACGACCTCTTTCATGGCTGTGCATGGGCCGCTTACGTGGATCAGGCTCGCGAAGAACACGGTCGGCCCGACAGCGAGGCCACCCGCCGCCGCGCTTATCGCTACTACGAGGAGGCGTTGCGGCAGAAACTTCCGCCAGCCGATTGACCGCCTACTCGTCGGTCGCGGCGAGATTTGGGACCAGTTTCACGGCGAAACCGGATGTTCGCCGCCATGCGAAAAACCGCTCCGGCATCCCTGCCGTCGCGAATCCAAGCCGTCCGGCCGTGTCCTTTGCGGCCTCCAAGAATGCCATTCTCACATCCCTGTTTCCAATGGCTGTATTTCCGTGCTCCGTTAAGTCGCACAACTTAATTTTCATTCAGACATCTCCCCTAAGCATTGCTTAGGATGTCTTTCACCGTGAAAGTCGGTTTTCCGATGAATCGTAAATACGATTTTGCGACCCATCGTGTTGCCGCAAAATCGCAATGGCGGCAATGCGACTTGCCGCAATTCCGTGAAAGCACAATCACGACTTGTCGTGCCGCCGCAAATGCGGCGATACGATACCGCGTAACGTCGTACAATCGCAAATACGCTTTTACGACGTTACGGTCATTCGCCCGTGCGCCGGGTTTCAAGAAAGTCATTGACTTGACCCGCAGGCCGTCGTATCTGATGGAGAATCGTAAAATCGTAAACACGACGGCACAAGGAGGAGTATGCCCAAGGTCATTGCCATACTAAACCAGAAGGGAGGCGTCGGCAAGACGACGCTGGCGGTGCATATCGCCACGGCGCTCGCCCGCTCAAAACGTACCGTGCTCTTGCTTGACGCCGATCCGCAGGCCAGTGCGCTGGATTGGGCCGCAGCCCGACACGGCGAGCCGCTCTTTCCGGTCGTGGGCCTGCCCAAGAACTCCATCCACAAAGAACTGCCCGCCCTGGCCGGCAATTTCGACTTCGTGATTATCGACGGCCCGCCGAGGGTCTACAACGTAGCCCAATCGGCCATCATGGCCAGCGACCTAGTGTTAGTGCCGGTGCAGCCGTCGCCCTACGACGTATGGGCCGCCAAGGAGATCATCGACCTCATGCACGAGGCGTCGGTCTTTAAGCCGAGCATCCGCAAGGCGTTTGTAATCAATCGCAAAATCGCCAATACGGCGATTGGCCGCGACGTGACGGAAGCCCTGTCCGAATACCCGATTCCCGTCTTGAAGACGCCGATTTGTCAGCGAGTCGCCTTCGCCGAAAGCGCGACCAAGGGACTCACGGTTTACGAGCTCGACCCTGACATGCGGGCGTCGCACGAAATGAACCAACTGGTTGAAGAGATTGAGGAGTTGCTGAAATGAAGCGTGTAACCTTTAGCAGCAAACGTCCGAGTACGCTGCCCGCGAGCACGGCCGACGAGTGGGTGGACGACCGGACCGCCATCAGTCAGGAGCCGACGAAGCGGCTCACCATCGACGTTCGGATTAGCCTGCACAAACGAATCAAAAGCCAGTGCGCCATGCAGAACTTAGTCATGGCGGACGAAATCCGTGAATTGCTTGAGCAACGATTTCCGCAAGCCCAAAGCGCGGAGCCGGGACGGCCATCGTGAATACGATTTTACAGAAATACGATTCCACGATCATTCGTTGCCTCAACCCTTTGAATTCGCGGGGCTGACGTGGTACGCCGCGCACCGCCGCCGGGCGACCAGCAGATCGACATCTTCACGTCGAGCTTCGCCGACATCCCAATTCGCGACCAACGCGACATGATGGAGCGGCCGTTCTTCAGCCTCGCCAAGAAACCCCGCATGACGCCCATCAAATACCAATCCGGCGAATTGTGGGTCGAGGTCAGCGCCAACTCGCAGTTCGGCATGGCCTCGATATGGGACGCCGACATTCTGGTTTGGGCATCCACGCAGATTACCGAAGCTCTGGACCGGGGCCTAAAACCGTCACGGACCATCCAGTTTCACCCGTACAATCTGCTTCGCTCGATCCGCCGCACGACGGGCGGGGCGGACTACGCCCGCCTACGTGCCGCTTTGGAACGCCTGACGCATACGGCGGTACGAACCAACATCCGTGCCCTTGGAAAGAAGAAATCCGCGTCGTTCCATTGGCTGGAAAGCTGGACCGAATCGGTGCAGGAAGCGACCGGCGAACCGACCGGCATGACGATTACGCTGCCCGAATGGCTCTATGGCGGCATCGTCGAGCGGGGAGGGGTGCTCACGATCCACGAGGATTACTTCCTGCTCACGGGCGGATTCGAGCGTTGGCTCTACCGCGTTGCCCGCAAGCACGGCGGAAACCAGGTCACCGGGTGGAGCTTCACCATGCGGCAACTCTTTGAAAAATCAGGCTCATCCGCCCGTTTCTCCGATTTCGCCCTCGACATCCGCCAGATCGTCGAGACGAACCAACTGCCGGAATACGAGCTTTCGATACGCCGCAACGGGGAGGGGGACGAAATCATCCATTTCGTCCACCGCTCGCGTTTGTCCACGGACCATCCCCGTTACCAGATGCCCCGTGCGCCGATGCGGCGAACAACGAGGGGCATCTACTCAGAAGCCTTGACATTCAATAACTTACCCGCTGACGAGTCGGGCGAATAGGCGCCCGCCGGCAACGATCGGAACGAACTGCAGCCCGTAGACTCGGGCTATTGGGCGCAAGCCCGGCCCGACCAGGAATCCGCGTCCGACCACGCCACGAACTTGGGATTCCATCGGGCGAACAGGCGCACCCGTGTCGGGCGAATGGGCGCAAGACCTATCGGACGATTAGGCGCAAAGATTCGGGCGAATAGGCGCACGCGCGCCGAAAGATTCCGACAGGTCAAGTGCTTCCACATGAGCTAACTGTTTAACTTAAACAAGATATATAACCTTACTTAACGGCCTGACGCCTGTGGATAAGTCACGTTTTGCGTCCGCGAACGGACTTATGGAGGGCGGATCATCCAGCGCCGCTCACCGCCAGCGACTGAATTGTCACTCCCTACGGCTTGCGAAGCACGGGGAGGGGCCAAAGGGGCATTCAGGATAAGAATCGAGATCGGGCCGACCATCATTGCCCGACAATCGAAGCCAGAGCGGCAAGGAAGAGCAAGCGACGCTTGTGACGCGGGGAAAGATAGCCCGGAATCGGATTCCCTCTTCCTTGACGATTTCCAGGGGAGGGGACGACGGCCGTATTGCACCGCCATCATTTATCGCTTGCGCGAGCGAGATCGAATGTGTATAGCCGTTAACCGTTTTTAACCACTTCTCTCACTTTTGCGAGGTACTCTATGTTGTTTTTCCATTGCCTGCTGCCGCCTAAGCGGCCCGCCACGAACCACGCTACGCTTGGCTTCTGAATATGGCCACCAAATCAAAAGATCGGCGGCAACGCTCGCTATTCTTCGACGACGTTGGAGTAATGACAAAGCCGGCGCCATCCACTATTATCAATTCTGAAGGAGACTATCATGCAATACAAAACGATCATGCTCGAACTGATAGAGCAACGGCCCCAGATGCACGAGGAGCTACGGCGAAGCCGCAAGATGCTGGAGACGGTGGAGCGGTACGCCCACGAACTGAGGGACAGCCATCTGGCGCTGGCCGAGACGCTTTCCAAAGCGAGGCCGGACAGCGACCCCAGCCAGATCAAGAGCGAAGCACTGGAAATCGCGATTCAGGAAATGGTGGAACGGCTCGACGCCAACACCGAGACCAGCCAAGAGAGCGGACGGGAGGGGCCGACGCTCGATGGGGCAATGGCCTTTCTCCGTCCTCACACGCCGCCCGCGTAGCACGGTCGCGCCGGCAAGGGACGCTTTTCGATCCGCTGACCGGCAGCCCTACCGTTGAGCAAACCAGAGCAGTTGGAGACGGCGCTATCCGTCCCGGCCCGGTCATCGTGCCGGTGGAACTGCCGTTGCCATCCAAGCCGGCCGACGACTTATCGCCCGCGAAACAGCCGGCAACTACGCCGCGCGGGGAAAAGGCCAAGGCCCGCGCCATTATCGCCGCGATCCGCACGTTAAAGCAGATCGAACAAGAGCGGCGAGTTGCTACGGCCGAGGAACGGCAAACGCTTGCCAAGTTCTGCGGTTTCGGTGCCGTGGCTCTCTCGATCTTTCCCGATCCAGTGACCGGCCGCTACAAGGACGACAATTGGAAAGCCCTTGGAAGTGAATTGGAATTGCTACTTTCGCCTACCGAATACGAAAGCGCCAAGCGGACAACCTTCAATGCCTTCTATACGTCACCCGTCGTCATGCAGGCCATCCATGACGCCATTGCCCATTTGGGCGTGCCCGATGGGGCCACGATTTTGGAACCGGGCTGCGGCATCGGCAACTTCATGAGTTTCAATCAACAAAAGAAAAACCACTACATTGGTGTGGAACTCGATTCCATCTCCGGCCGCATCGCCCGTGCCCTCCATCCCGACCAGGATATCCGCATCGAGAGTTTTAGCGACACCAAGTTGCCCGAAGGTTGCATCGACGCCGTTATCGGCAACGTGCCGTTTGCTAACATAAACCTTGATTATCACGGCCAGAAACTGGCTCTGCACGATTACTTCTTTGCCAAGTCCATCGACGCCTTGAAGCCGGGCGGCATCTTGGCGCTGGTCACGTCGCGTTTCACGCTCGACAAGCAGAACGCGGCCCTTCGCGAGTATCTTGGAAACAAAGCTGACTTCGTGGGGGCGATCCGCCTGCCGTCCGACGCCTTCAGCCAGCAGGGTACGGCCGTCGTCACAGACATTATATTCCTGCGCAAGCGCGCACCGGTGAGTTGGCAAGCCACCAGGAAGCGGAATGGCAGCGATCGACGCCCATTGACATCAACGGGGCGGACATTGCCGTCAATCGGTATTTCCAGCGGCATCCCGACATGGTGCTTGGCAGCTATTCTCGAAAGGACACGCTCTACGGCAAAGAAGGCTTCAGTATCATCGGCAGCGGCGATCTTGAAACCGATTTGGACCAGGCGATCCATTATCGCTTGCCGCGCTTTGCTGCGATGCAGCGGGCCGAGCCGGTCGAACGAGCCGTGCCGGCGTTTGTCCCGCCGCCGCCGGACCGGCACATCGCCGAGGGCAGTTTCTTCATAGCCGATGATCGGAAGATATGCCAAATGGAGGGCCGCAAGGCTGTTCCCGTGGTTTATAGCGGCACTACCTTACGGGCCGATGGCACGATGACCGGCAAACGGCTGGGCAGTTTGATTCGCTTGCGGGACTTTGCCCGCCGCGTACTTCAATCGCAAAACGACGGTTGGCCAGAGAAGAACCGCGACGAGGCCCGCCGCGAGCTTAACCTTGCCTATGACCGTTTCCTTTCGACCTACGGCCCGATCAATAAGACGACGTTGAGCGAGACGGCGGATGGTACGACGATTCGGCGGATGCCGAATCTGGTCAAGTTCCGTGAAGACCCCGACGCCATGCTCGTCATGTCGCTGGAAGACTATGACGAGGCGACCGGGAAAGCGGCCAAAGCCGCGATTATGACCAAGGACGTGGTGGGCAAGGCACCGCCCATCACGCATGTCCGAACCGCCGAAGAAGGCTTGCTAGTCGCGCTGAACCAGCGTGGCAGTGTCGATCTTCCGTTCATTGCCGGACTCTATGGTAAGCCGGAGCAGCAGATCATCGCCGAGCTTGGCGACTTGATCTACCTCGATCCGCAGTCCAAACACTGGATTACGGCCGACGCCTACCTTTCAGGGAACGTCCGCGAAAAACTGGCCGTCGCCAAAAAAGCCGGCCACGAATACGCGCGAAACGCTGAAGCACTGCGGAAGGTGCAGCCGGAGGACGTATTACCCGGCGACATCGACGCCGGACTCGGCGCGCCGTGGATACCGACCCGCGACATCCAGCAATTCGCTGCTGAACTGTTCCGGGTGTCGCCGGAGTCGGTGCCCGTCGCACACTTTGTCAAGGACGCCCTCTGGAAACTCGACGCCGACTACGCCGCCGAAAAATCGGTCGGAGCTACCAGCGAGTTCGGCACCAGTCGTGCCAACGGTACGTGGCTTCTGGACCTTGCCCTTAACATGAAGACGCCTGTTATCTACGACACGGTGCTGAACGACGGTCGTGAGGAACGGGTCGTCAACCCGCAGGCGACGTTCGCCGCCAAGGAAAAACAAAAGCTTATCAAGGAGAAGTTCCGCAATTGGGTGTTCACCGACCCCAAGCGCACCGAGCGCCTCGTCCGCATCTATAACGACACTTACAACAATCTGCGACCACGCCTTTTCGACGGTTCGCACTTGGACTTCCCCGGCATGAATCAGAACATTACGCTACGGCCGCACCAGAACGACGCGGTGTGGCGCGGAATGTCGAGCGGCAACACGCTTTTGGCCCATGTTGTCGGGGCAGGGAAGACGTTCACAATGGCTGCCACCGGCATGAAGATGAAGCAGGCCGGGCTTATCAAGAAGCCGATGTACGTCGTGCCGAACCATTTATTGGAACAGTTCTCCCGCGAGTTCATGCAGCTCTACCCCAACGCAAAGCTCTTGATCGCCGCCAAGGAGGACTTAACCCGCGAACGTCGCAAGATGCTCACGGCCAAGATCGCCAGCGGCGATTGGGACGGCATCGTTGTTACCCATAGCAGCTTTGAGCGGATCGGCATGTCGCGGGACTATCAAGAGAAGTTCCTCCTTGAGCAAATTGAGGAGTACAATCAATTGCTCATTCAACACGCCGCCAAAGACAGCGCCGGCCGAAATCTCAGGAAGACTATCGAAAAGCAAAAAGCCGCCAGGGTGGAGCGCCTCAAGAAGCTCTTAGCGGATAAGAAGAAGGACGACGGTCTTGTATTCGACGAACTGGGCGTCGATCATCTGTTCATCGACGAGGCCCACAGCTTCAAGAACTTGGAGACGCCGACAAAGATGGACCGCGTCGCCGGCATCCAGACCGGCGGCAGCGAGCGGGCGTTCGACGTTTACATGAAAGCTCGTTACCTGAGCGAGCAGAATCCGGGCCACGGCGTAACCTTTGCCACCGGTACGCCAATCTCCAATACGATGGTCGAGATGTATACGATGCAGCGCTTCCTTGACCCTGAAGGACTCAAAAGCCGCGGCATCGAGCACTTCGACGCTTGGGCCGCAACGTTCGGTGAAGTCATCGACACGATGGAGATTTCACCGGACGGCGCGGGACTCCGGCCAAGAAGCCGCTTCGCGCGGTTCACCAATCTGCCGGAGCTACAACAGATGTTTCGGGCGTTTTCCGACGTGCAGACGGCCGAGATGCTCAATTTGCCCACGCCCCGCCTCGAAGGCGGCAAGCCACACGTAATCGCCTGCCCTATGTCGGACGAGCAGCGCGAGTTGCAGGACGAGTTGGTCGAACGCTACGAACGGATTCGCACCGAGAGAGTGGACCCCCGTATCGACAATGCCCTTAATATAACCACAGACGGACGCAAGCTGGCGACCGACGCTAGGATGCTCTCGGCCCGCGCGGAGGACTTCCCGGAGTCGAAAATCAATCGCCTCGTCGAGAATGTCGCGGCGATTTGGCAGCGCAGCAAGGCCAATCGCGGCACGCAGATGATTTTTGCGGATATGGGAGTTAACCCGACGCCGTGGGGCTATTCGGCCTACGAGGACATTGTAAAGAAACTCGTCGCCAATGGCGTACCACGCAATGAGATCGCCTGCATGGGCGATGCCGATTCAGACGCCAAGAAACAGGCCCTCTTTGAAAAGGTCCGGCAAGGAACGGTGCGCGTGCTGATCGGCAGCACTCAGAAAATGGGAACCGGCACCAATGTGCAGAAGCGTCTTGTCGCACTGCACCATCTTGACGCCCCGTGGAAGCCGGCCGAGGTCGAGCAGCGCGAAGGCCGCATCTTGCGGCAAGGCAACGAGAACGAGGAGGTGTCGATCTATCGCTACGTTACCGAGCGCTCGTTTGACGCCTATATGTGGCAAGCATTGGAGACCAAGGCCCGTTTCATCAGCCAAGTGATTACTGGTAATAGCGCTGTCCGCCGCGCCGAAGACATCGGTGGGCAAGAACTTTCCTACGCTGAGGTCAAAGCCATCGCCTCCGGCAATCCGGCCGTGCTGACCTTGGCCGAGGCCGATGCGGAGTTGCAACGCTTGGCTTTGCTTAAGAAAAATCACCTCGATGAACAATATGTTGCCCGTCGCAGCATCGACGACTTGCCCAAGTCGATTGCCGGCTTGTCCGACCGCATCGCCAATTTCAAAGCGGACATCGCGACCGCCGACAAGCACGCTGATGATTCGGTGGAGATCGGCGGGCAGAAGTGTGTCAGAGACGAGGTTGCCGGTGCCTTGGCAGGAAAACTCGACGCCCTACCGCTAAGCGTCCGGGACGGGACTCGCGTTCCGTTGGGCACTTACCAGGGACTCGCATTCGGAGTTGTCCTGCATGAACGAACCCCAACCGATGTCTATGTCGAAGGCAAGGCGACGCGGCAAACGTCACTGTCGCGGGAACACCACGGCCCCAGGGCTGTCCTAAATGCTGTCGAAAGGCTTGTCAGCGGCTACGGGCCGGAAGCGCTGCGCATTGGCGAAGACCTTACCATTGCCCAGTCGCAGCTACGCGACTATCAGGGTCGATTGGGAGCGACGTTCGACCATGAGGAATACATTACGCAATTGACCGACTTGCGGAATCAGCTTAAAGCGGGACTTTCCGGGAACGTGTCGTCCTCAGACAAAAAAACCGCCACGGTGGCGGAGGTGGCGGAGCATATCAAGGCGATCATGGCGTCGCAGAACATCGACGCTACGCCGCAACGTGCCGGACAACGATCGGCCACCGCCGCCGAACCAATCACTGCCAGTATCCGCCGCCGAGCGCAGGCGGTGAGCGTATCCGACGAGCAAGCGAACTTCACCGAGTCCGAATTGTCACCTGACGAGACAAGCGGCCTACGGCACGAAAGTTTGCCAAAGCCGACTACTCATCAAAAACGACTCGCAACACGACGGAAAGTTTCCGACGTGGAACCAAGCCTGACATAACGCGGTGAATAGCTCTATTCGGCATTGTCAGTTTCGGGCAATTGGGGGTGGGACCAGCAGGACCCCCAGTTCCCTCCCCCAAGCCCCCGCCTTTTTCCCCTCTTGTATGTTTACAGAAGAAACCCGGAAGTGTTCAATGAGCGTATCGTCAAAGAGCGCTGCGCAGCGTTCCTTGACGCGGTCGACGACAGATCGCATTCCTCTTGGCGCCGAACAGGACGCCGTAGAGAAGCCGGATCGTCGTCGATCTCTTGGAATTAGCCCGAACAGACGCCAGAGCGGACGCCGTGCGCCGGCTGCCAGCTCGCATCCGCAAGATAGGGTCCCTTCCATGATTGACGTTCCCGCCATTGATGCTGCAACGGTTTTCATCGGCATTGACGTTTCCAAATCCTCCTGGGATGTGCATCTCCTTCCCGAAGGTCGTTCGTTCACGATTCGCGTCGATGATGGTGCCGCGGAGCGACTGAAAGGGATGTTGGGTTCTCCCACCGCATCGCTGGTTGTGCTCGAAGCGACCGGCGGCTTTGAGCGGCGGCTCGTCGCCGAACTCATCGACGGCGGCTGGTCCGTCGCCGTCGTCAACCCCCGCCAGGTTCGCGACTTTGCCAAAGCCTTGGGTCGACTGGCCAAGACCGATCAGATCGATGCCGAGACGCTGGCCCTGTTCGGTCAACACGTCAAGCCACGCACTACGCAGAAAACCCCCGAAAAGCAGCAAGAACTTGATGCTCTCGTGACGCGGCGGCGACAATTGATTGGCCTCCGCAGCATGGAAAAAATGCGCCGGCCGCAGGCCGTCCACAAAACAGCCAGCCGCAGCATCGAGAAGGTGCTCAAGCTCCTCGACCAGCAGATTGCCGCGCTCGACAAAGCCATTGCCCAGCTCATTCAAACGGACGACGATTGGCGGGCCAAACGCGAACTGGTTGAGAGCGTTCCCGGCGTCGGCGCCGCCACCAGCGCGACGTTGGTCGCCGAGTTGCCCGAACTTGGCCGCCTCAATCGACAGGAAATCGTGTCGCTCTCCGGCTTGGCGCCCTTCAACCACGACAGCGGCAGATATCGCGGGCAACGCCGAATCCGTGGCGGACGAGGCCACCTTCGCGCCGCACTCTACATGGCCGCTCTCACCGCAAAACGATGCAATGAAACGATTCGCAACTTTGCGCAGCGCTTGCATAGCGCCGGAAAACCTTTCAAGGTTGTGATGACCGCGTGCATGCGAAAGCTCCTCACCATCCTTAACACCATCGTTCGTACTCGTACTCCCTGGATGCCACACCCGGCCGTGGAACAGAGATGAGGAACCCGTATTCTCACTTTCAGCCCTTGACATCTTACACAGACGCTTCTCTGTGTTCCGTTCATTGCCCTTCCTTCACGAACGGATGCTCCCTGCGGAACTTGTACGCGTCCTTCTCCGCACCGGACCAGTCGCCCGCACGAGCCTTTCCGACGAATGCCTCGATGCTTTGGTATTCTTCGTCGGTGTATTTTCCTTCGTCATGGCGGTTCTTTGCGACCGCGGCACTCTCACGCAGCAGTCGCTGGTTCTTGATGGTAATCGCCGTAAGAATGGCGTCCAGCGCGCGGCGATTGTTCCGTTGGTCGTCAGTTGGCGCCTGCCGACATCCGGAAGCGAGCAATGCCAGCCCCAACAGCACGGTCCAAAGTTGCAAAGATTTCATGGCGTGGTCCTCGGCTTGTCGCGGGAGGGAAGTGATCGGCCGAACTCCGGCAGCTCTTGCCCCATTTGCACCAGTTCAGCGAGAAGCGCCTTGTTATTTCGGAATGGCTTGTCACCGCTATCGGCCCAATGAACTAACCCGTCACGACCAATAAGAAACGTTCCGTGCAACAAATCGTCAGGTTGCGAATCCTTGCCGCGACGAAAGACACCATAGCGTTGGGCCACCGTATGGCCGGCATCGGAAAGCACGGGAAAGTCCAAGGCCCCATAACTGTCGAACCGCTGCCGCGTGATCTCGGGAGAATCACCGCTCACCGCCACGACCTCAACGCCCAGGCTGTGAAAGCGATCGATGTCGGCGTTCAGTTCGAACAAGTCATGGACGCAGGCAATGCATTCAAAGCTCAGGTAAAAAACCAAGACCACCGGCCCTCGCGCGAGCTGTTCGTGCAGAGACCAAGGCTGACCGCGGTGGTCTAGGAGTTGGATATCCGGCGCGGTGTGCGCCAGTAGCGGGTGAGGCTGTGAATCGACCCGCAGGGATGGACCGGCGACGAGCAGTTCCCGTTGCCAATCGCTGGCAGACGCCCGACGATCGTCCGCCAGAAGTTTTGCGAGGATATCGTAGTGAACCTTGCCCGTAAAATGCCCGCTCGAATCCTTTGGTGGCGTGGCTTGCGCCGCGCGAACCGGACTTGCGATAGGCGACCGCTGCCAATGTCGCACACTCCAGGCACCGGCTGCCACACCGAACAGCGCCAGCGCGATGCCGAAGTAGAGTAGCGTCGCTGAACCTCGCGTAGAACGGGGGTTAATAGTCTTCATTGATCGTCTCTCCGCCGTTTCGGCTGATAAGCGCTACCCAGGTGGATAGCACATGGTCGTCACTATAGAAGTGAACCGTGCCGTCGCCCATCAAGATATTGACGCCGCCGGGGTGCATCGATTGCATTTGGTCGCTGTGGCCGTAGGGACTGTTCGGCGGGTGAATGACAACCGGGTCCTCGTACGGGCACGGCCCGCCGTGGGCACCGACGTAAGCGCCGGGGCCGTCAAAAGGACGATTGACGCCGCCACTACCCGCGCTCACAAAAGGCGGGTACTGGAAATGTTCCGAGAGGGGAACAACCCCCGGCCAGACGGAATCCGCGAGATTCGACGACCGCTCCCCTGCGAAAACGGTGTGACTGAGACCGTCGGTAACATCCGCGGCCCGCGTGGTGCTGTTGCGATACATGGCCCCATTGGGAAGAATGGTGACTGGCCAAGAACACCAAAGCGTGGTGCTGCCGACGCTGGCGACATAGTTCGACCGGCCAAGCACTGCCAGGGTCTTGCCATTGATGTCTGGCAGACTCACAGGGCCACCCGCGTTGGCATTTCCCTGCCCGCCCGTGTCCGAAGGGCAGAGGAATGTGTTGATCCGGGTTTGTACCGCGACGGCATTGGCCGGATCATAGCAAGGAAGGTTCAGCTTCAGCGAGTTGTACAGGCCGCGCTCTTCGACATAAGGCAGCAGAAACGTCAGCCATCCCCATCCCGGCCCCGCATCGTTGAAGTCCGGGTCCACCGGTCCCATCGCCGGACTATTCGGTTGACTAATGTAGCCGGGAGGGAAGACTTGGTGTTCGCCTTCAAAGCAATGGAGGGCCAGCCCAATCTGCTTGAGATTGTTCTGGCACTGGGATCGCCTGCCCGCTTCACGGGCGCTTTGCACGGCGGGCAGCAATATGCCGACCAACGTGCCGATGATGGCGATAACAACCAGAAGTTCGACCAGGGTAAAAGCCCCCCGGAACCGGCGCAATGGCCTCATGATTCCGCCTTTCTTACCTTATTAGCCTTCGATAACACGGAATGTTAGGAATACCTAACATACTGTAATAGATAAAGCTATCAAGCAGACCGAAAGGAGTCAAGTTGCCCCCCGGTTTTTCTTCCCGCGAATTGCGCAGCAGGTCATTCTGCGGCATGAATTGGCTGGAAATCCGTCAGTAGGATCGCAAAGAGGTAGAGAGGATCTCGGTCGCCGTAATTCGCTCTAGGCGTTACGAGCGGGCCGACGGGTTTTGTTCGCCGGTCGGGGGGCATGGCTTAGAACGACGGCTTCCGCAAGCAGACCGGACAACCCTTCCGCAGCAAGCGTTACCACTTGATTGCCCACCTCGACCTCGAATGTGCCGTCGAGAACGTGGCGATCTCGAAGAGTGACCGTTGTGCCAGGCAATAGGCCGAGGTCCGACCAGCGGCGCAGCCGCTCGGGCTGATCGTCCTGGACCTCACGGATCACAACGGCTTGCCCCGTCGGGAACGAATGCAACGGCCGAAGATCGCGGCGAGAGAGTTCACCCCCGCGTGTTGGGATGGGATGGCCGTGAGGATCTTCCAAAGGCTCGCCGAGATAATCTGCTATGGCCTGTTCGAGACGAGGCGAAATCGCATGTTCGAGGGCCTCGGCTTCGGCGTCCACTTCGCTCCAATCGAGCCCAAGAACGTGAGTGAGGAATAACTCGGTTAACCGGTGGCGGCGTATTACACGACGTGCCTCGGTCGTGCCGAGCGCGGTCAGTCGTGCGCCGTTGCCCGGCGAATATTTGATCCAGCCTTTTTCGGTCAGCCGCTTGAGCATCCCGGTTACGGACGCCGATCGCACTCCGAGTCTTGTGGCAAGCTCAACAGTCGACACAACCTTTTCCACACCCCCGAGCCCGTGTAGCGCCTTTAGGTAATCTTGCATGGCTTGCGTGGGTCGATCTGCCATGAGTTGCTTTGCTTTGATAGTCATGTTCGATCCGCACTCTATTCGATTCGCTGGGGAAAAGGAGAGCTTGCTCGAATCCCAGGTGGAACTCGCAAAGGCAGCAACTCTCGATCGCGCCCCCAGGGGAAGTAAACTGAGTTTCGGTTCGAGAACCGAATCCATTCAATTCTACTTCGTTCGGTGTCCGTGCCATAGTGCCGCAGCCGACCGCAAGCATTATGTGTATTGACGCTGTCTTGCCGGCTCGCCGTCGCTAACGAGTATCGACGAAACAACGGCGCCGATGGATGAAGCATTACCGACGCTGTCCGGCGGGAAAAAGATTGCAAATTGCCAATGATAGGAACTGACATGACAAGGACACAAGAGGACAGGATACGCTGAGAACCGGGATGCCGATCATTCGTTGTGGCGACGTTCTTCTGCCGCAACGATGGCTGGCCCCTGTCCATTTTCTGGCCTGTGTTCCAGATAGTCAAGAAACGCTCGTGGCTGCCGCAACGTGGGATCGATCGCCAGGGCTTGGTGGAATGCACGTTTGGCTTGATCGTATTGTCCCTGCCGGGCCAAAAGGACGCCGAGATTGGAATGAGCCGCCGCTGGCCCGACCGCCGCAGAGAAGGCTGCGAAGCTTTCATCGAATCGCCCTTGGGCGGCCAGAACAAGGCCCAAGTTGCCCAGCGCCTTGATGTGCTTCGGATCTACCGCCAGGGCCGCCCGAAGTGATTTTTCGGCTTCGGCATGGTTGCCGCGCTGATAACAGTAATAGCCCAAGTCGCTCAATAGCGAGGGGTTTTTGGGATCGGCCTCAACGGCCTTGTTGTATTCCGCTAGCGCGCGGATGCTGTCGCCTTGTGCGTCGTAAAGCACCGCCAAGTGGTGCGGAACCGTTTTCAGGCTCGGGTCCTTGCTGCGGGCCTTTTCAAAGAGAGCGATGGCTTGCTCGATGTGGCCGCTATTCTGCATTTCCTCGCCGGCGAGCAGACAGGCACGAGCGGCCTCCTTGGGCGGAAGCTCCTCGTGGTCCGCGCCGGATGCTTCGCCGTCCTCGGCCGGCACACTGGAATCGCCGAACAAGTGCGAAGGAGCGAAGCTCGACGTCACACAGCCCGACGAAAGCGCGAACAACACCGCGACTGCGAGAACGGATGAGATTGAGCAAGTTGACGACATGATCGGCCTCCCTATCAATAAGCGCCCATGCCGCCGCCTGATCCTACGCCGGACGAACCGCCGACGCCGCCCGAGCTGCCCCCGCCACCTTGCGAGGCGCCAATGGATGTTCCCAAGCCGGCCCCGCCCCCTGTGGCGCCCTGATTGCTGAGCATTCCGCCAGCGACACGAGTCGCTTCCTGACCATAAAGCCCCTCGGCTTCCGGACGCCCGCAGATGACGCGGGCTGGATCGGTCGGGCAGCCGGCGTTGACCAGCGCTGCCAGCACCGTGCCGCGCCGCAACTCATCGGTGCGTCGGTCGGCCGATTGCTCTATAATCACCGGATAAGGCGTCTGAGCGAGGGTATGCGCGATCCGTATGGCGTGCTCTTCCCCGTTGGCGGTTAATTTCGTCGGGTCCGCGGACCATTCATAATCGTAGATTACATAGCCGTCCTGCTCCGCGCGGCATCTCTCCGCATTGGCCCATTCGCAGGCAAAAGCTCCGTTAGGTTGCGGAATCGCGCCGCATGGGATGTCTTTGCAGGAATGCTCGTCGTGCCCATCGTGGCAGCCGACAATGGCGGTGGCTAAGAACGAGGTCAGCCCGATGGTCGCGAAACTGCGTCCTAGGTTGAGGCGGCGCATGAGATTCATCCTTATTGAGCCTTGGGCAAGGGCACGGCTTCTGGCGGCATCGGCGCGGTGCCGACTGCCGGCGGGCCCGGCTGGGGAATTGGATTAGCGTTCGTGCAAGGACAAGCTCGACAACAGCCGTAGCTTGCGCCGTGCGGACCGATAATGTAAATGTCATCGCAGGAGCACCATTTCTTTTGGCGCTCGAAGTCGGTACGGACGCCAGCGCGGAAGTCCTCGCTGCGGCGGCCTTCCAAGTGGCCCATGAGATAGAACTCCACGTCGCCCGGCTCAAACATGTTGTTGCCCGGCAGCGGTGGCGTCTTGCACATGTCCAAAGGATGCACGAGCACGGGCGTGACGAGGACGACTAGTTCCTGCTCGCCGGAGGTGACGTTGTCGTGGCCGCCGGTGCGGCCGATGATCGGCAGATCGCCCCAGAGCGGCACCCGATTCGACGTACCGTTGAAGTTGTTCTGAATCAGGCCCGCCACCGTGAGCGTCTGGCCCTCGCGCATTTCCACAGTGGTATTAAACTGACGCTGGGTAATCTGGCTGGGCACCTGTGCCCCGCTAACCTGGGTCGTGGCGACGCTGGGCGTGGAGACGCTGGCATTGAGTTGCAGACGGATGCGATTGCGATCGGTGATGTAAGGGGTGAACTCCAAAGCGACGCCGAAGTTTTGATAGGTGACGCTCTGCGCGGCACCGCCCGGTGTAACCACACTCGTGGGAATTGGGAACGAGCCGCCGGCCTGGAAATTGGCGGCGCGACCGTTGAGCGTGGTCAAGTTAGGTTCGGCCAAGCTGCGGGCGAAGTTCATCGTGCGCAAAGCCGTGATCGCCATGAGCACGTTACCGTTGTCGATCGCCGTGGGCAAATTGCCGCCGACGTTCTGAAGGGACTGAATTGCCGAAGTCGCGTTACCCGCCACGGTGCCTACAGCATTGCCGACGTTGATCCCCTGGCCGGTATTCTGCGCAAAAGCGAAGCCACCGTGGACGATGCTGAAGTCCATGCCGATGGTCCTCGCGGCAGTCCGGTTCACTTCGGCCACGGTGACCATGAGCATGACTTGCTGTTCGCCCGGTATGCGGAGCAGATTGACGACATTCGGCGCACCAGACAGAATCTGTTGGATTGCGTTCAGGGCGGCGCGCTCCTGGCCAGGTCCGGCGTTCAACGCCAGGTTGACGCCCGGACTGAGTGATTGAAGCGCGTTGTAGGCAGCCCCCTCGCCCGCAGCGAGGCCCAGATTCACGTTCACGTTTGGATTTCGACCGCCGGCATAGGAAGTCACGCCGCGACGACGGTTCGATACGGGAGCGTGCTCGGCGATTATGGAGAGTATCTGCGCCGCTTCGACAATGTCTTTGGCCTCGCCGCGGACAACGACCTGCTCGCCGACCATCGAGAGCTGCACCGCGCTATCCGGGAAGGTCTCCTTGATTTGCGACTGGAGTATCTTCAACGCTGCTTTGTAGGCTTCCACTTCGGCCTCGCTGCGCCGGCGCTCGTCCCATCGGGCATACTCGTCTTTCACTGTGTCGCGGAGCACGACGACGAGGTAGCTGAGCGCCCTATCCTTAGCTGGGTTGTTGGGCTCCCGTGGATCAGGGAACCACAAATCCAGCGTGGTGCGGCCCTCTTTCTTCCCGACAATGGCGATCTGTTGATCGGTGACGATTTGCACCGCGGCCATGTCCTCGTTGGGAATGTAGACGCGCCGCGGCCTGACCTGCGTTACGAGCACGACTGCCCGGCCGACCACGACGCGGAGCGTATTCTCCGGGGCAATGGCGCCATCGACATAGCGGGCGTACTCTCGCGCAGTTTGTTCGCTAGGAACCGGCCCTAACTGCGGCGGAGGACCGGCAGCGGGCAACAGTCCCTGAAAGCGGTTCTCCGGCTCGGCCTGAGGCGGAGACGACATTTGCTCTGGAGCGGCTGACGGTGTACCCGGCCGGATGACTTCCGTGCCGCCGACGTTTTGAGCCACGCGGAGGTCGGCGTTGGACGGCGGCGAAGCAGAATACGCGCCAGCCGGCAAGGGGCGAACGATTTCCGTGTTATAGACGGCGGCTTGCGGCTGGTTATTGTCGTAGCCTTCGGAGTACGAAGTTCGCACCGCCGTGCCGGGAGCATATTGCGCGGGCCGAAAAGCGCCCGGGTAAGGTTGTTCGGCTTGGCCGCCACGATAGGCGGCATCCGGGTAGGCTGCGCCGTTGTTCTGGGCGGGCGATGCCGCCTGTTGAGGCAGCGCATAATGCTGCGGCGGATAGTAGGGATACGATTGCTGAGCCCGCGCTGGAATGGGGCTTATTAACGCAAATGTTGAAGCCAGAGCACAGGCGAGCCATAGGGCGCATCTGCGGCGGCACGCCTGCACTATTGTGCGAAAGTACAAATGGTCGGTCACGGCTTCCCCCAATAAATCTCTGGGCGCACCTTGAAGCGCGGCAATGCTTGCCGCATACTTTTCAAAGGTGCTCTTGCCGGTCCGACCAGTCCAGCCAAGTCAGTGGCGTCTCGCCGCCGACTCTAACGGTTGTATCGGTTATGCGGACGGTGAACTTTATGAGGATCGCCTATTCGAGCAAGAATGCGGCTGCTTTCGGGGGCGTCGCGGCGGCTTCGGCAATTTGCAGCCGCAGGACCTCGCCGGGCGCAACATCACTCGATCCGGAAAGAGTTTCCACGATGGCATGGCAGCTTCGCGGACCCAGCGCCGCGCGCCACGGCCGCAATCTCCGGCGAACATCGAGCACCATCCCCTTACGGTCGAGGAAGAGCACGTCGATCGGGAACCGCACGAAACAAGTGTGAATCGAATTGCACGGCACTATCAAGAGGCCCTCGTCGGAGTGCGGCCGGCTGCGAAACTGCCAGCCGATGAAGCGCGGCCAGAAAGTGCTTGCGATCGTCAAATGAGCAACAACGGTATTGCCGGTAGACTTGCTAACTAATTGGAATGATTTTGACATCTTGACTACTCGCCGACGGGGGTGCCGACTCGTCGACGTTACACTATCTGCCGTGCCGAGCGTCAACTATTCCAAAGCTGGCGGTAGCAAGTTATGCAGCTATCGGCCGTCGAATTCGCCGGATTGCTCCAAAACCTAACAGCACTGCCGCAAGCAGTGCCAATGCCGATGGCTCCGGCACTTGGACAATCGTAAAGCTCGACGTGGCCGCCGCGCCGGAGCCCGTGTCTGTGATATCCATTGGCGTCATGGCGTCACCAACTCCAACACCGGGATACTTGCTCGTGTGCATCATATTGATTTGCACGGTTTGCCAATCGGGGTTGTCGATCGGTCCGCTTTCGGACCCCAAGGTGGCCGTGGTCCCGTTAAAGGTCATGCTTCCAAAGTTCGGCAATGGGTAGAATAAGCCGCTGGTTCCACCCTCGGGCGGTTCCGTAATCCATTCGGCCGACGACCGTTGGGCGCTCGCGTTGGTGCCGGAGGTGGTAAACGAGGCGTGTGTGGTCTCGTCCGTCAAGGACAAAACGAAAGCACCCGATCCCGTATAGGAAACACTGGCGGTAATCGTATCGCCCGGATTTACGGCGAACTCGTTGACCGCGCCTGGCGTGGACGGTGTATACATATCGTACCAGGCGTAATAGCTGGCCGCGCCGTTGGTGATCGACGAGAACGTGCCCAGTTGCTCGACGGTGCCGTCGTTGAGCCCGTCAAGACCGACCCAACTCGCACAATAGGAGGTAGTAGCTCCAGCTCTTGGCGATTCGGTTACGGCCGGCACGGTCCAACTTCCACTCACGTAGTTTGCCACGCCCGTTTGCGCCGTGGTCCCGCTCAGTTCCTCCACGGCGTAACCTGCCCAGTTTTGGGCGGCAAACGTGCTCGTCGCGGCAAGCGTATCGCGCGACGCCAAGAATAGTCCCGCAACTGGTATGAAGAGCCATACCGCACAGCGCAGCCGAAATGCCGTAGCGTGGGCGTTCCAAATCATGTAGGCGAAGCGTGTGTTTTCTCGCATAGAGGTCAAGGTTTTGCAGTGAGTTAGAGGGTTATCCTCGCGCGATTTATTTCGTGTGGCGAGGAATCGTCGCTTAGGGTTAAAACTTCTTCACCCGCATGAACGTGTCGGCGTATTGGAAAAGCTGGACGAAAAACGGTCCCAACGTCCAAGTGAAAATGCCCGGCATGAAGCAAATCACCAAGGGGAACATGCGCTTGGTCGGGAGCGACAGGGCAAAGGCGTTGGCCCGTTCGCGACGCCGGTCGCGGAGGTCATCGGCCTGGCGGCGGAGGGCCTGGGCGATGCCGCTGCCCAATTGTTCTGCCTGGATGAGCGCCGAAACGAGGATCGTCATGGAGGAAACATCCAAGCGGCGGGCCAGACGGCGGAGCGATTCGACCCGCGTCCTTCCGGCCAGGAGATCCGATTGATAGGTGTGGAACTCACGAATGAGCGGGCGCTCTTCGGGAATTGCTTGGAGGACGCGGGCCAGCGCGGAATCGAAGCCGAGGCCCGCCTCGCTGAGCGTGGCGAGCAATTCAAGCGAAAGCGGCAGGTCCTGCTGCACTTTTTCCACGCGCTCGCGCCGCGCGCGGCGCACTATCAGCAGCGGTGCCGTCGCGACCATCAGGAAGATTATCCACGGCGCTAGGTAGGCGATCGGAATGAACAGGTCGCCGACGCCCGACGGCAATTGGGCGATGGTTTTTAGGAGGTTGTCTAGGAGACCCGACAGGCGGACGATGTAGACCACGGCAAGCGCCCCGGAGGCGGCCACGATCGTCGTGGTGATGAACACGGCCGGGGCGTCCGGTTGGCGATAACCGGCCAGGAATAGCCAGCGGCGGACCAAGCCCATCATCATCGCGTCGCCGACGGGCCCGGCTTCAACGGGGGCTGGCTCGTGGAACAGTCGGTCAACGCTGCGGCGGCCCACAGTCAGCCGTTGAAGAACGGTATACGCGGCGACGAGCAGTGCGGCGGACGCGGCAACCAGGCCAAAGGAGATCAAATATCCCATAATCGCTTCTCAATTCTGGGGCCTTAAAACTTCAAGCGGCTAATTGCCGACATCCACACCAGGCCAACGGCCTGCAAGACGATCGTACCGGCTACCGCCCATTGGCCGCCGGAGGTGGCCAAGAACGCCCTCATCTGCTCCGGGTTGGTCCGCCACATCACCACCGCGATGAAGTACGTCAGCAGCATCACGGCAATAGTTGACATCTGTGACTGCGCCGCGTTGGAGTGGATGCGGCGGGCGATCTCGATGCGGTCACGAATGGTTCTGCCGACGCCGGCCAACGTCGGGGCCAGGCTGCCGCCCGTTTCCCAATGGACGCTCAGGGCCGAAGCAAAAAGGAGAAAGGTCTCCAGCGGAACCCGCTCGGCCAGGCCGTGATATACGGTCGGCGGGTCGTCGCCCAGGCGGATGCGGCCAATCATGTCTTCCAATTGCGGACGGAGCGGCCGTTGCGACTCGCGCGTGGCGTTCTCCAGGGCGTCGGTAACGCCGGCTCCGGCTCCCAAGGCGCCGACCATGAGGTCGATGGCCTCGACTAGCTGGGTTTCGATTTTCGCGCTCCGCTGCCCGGCCAGATAGGCTTCCAATTGCCCGCCCAGCAGGCTGACGATCAGGCCGACAGCCAGCGGGAAGGCCGAGCCCCAGCCGAGAGTAAAATACAGGATTATGGCCGCGGACCCTCCCGCCAGCCACGGCAAAACACGGTGGCGGACGAGGTGCGAACGCGCCACGTGCGACTGAACCGCCGACGGCTCCGAAGCCCCGCTCGCAAACTCGATTCGCTGCCGGGCGAGTCGGCTAAACCGCGCATTGCGCCAAGCCACAACGACCGTGCCAAAGGCCATGAGCAGGAGTGCAAAGAAGAATGTTTCAGTCATAAACGACTAGGTGGCCGGCGCATCGATCGGGTAAGCTCCCGGACCAGATCGAGCTTTCTTTTGGAAAATGTTTCTCGGTACGTCGATGCCCCGTTCAGCGAGAGTCTCGATCACCCTCGGAACGATGCCGGTCGCGACGAACTCTCCGACAATTTGCCTTCGCGAGCGGTCGGACGGTGCCGCGCCACGGCGCTCGAAGCGGAAAATCTCCTGAAGTTGCGGCGTCGTTCCTTCCATACCGACGATCTCCGCCACGCTTTCCACCCTCCGTACGCCGTCCTCAAATCGCCGCACATGGACGATCAGGTGCAGCGCGGAAACGATCTGTTCGCGGATCGCGCGGGAAGGCAGTTCCAAGCCAGCCATCAAGACCATCGTTTCCAGACGCGCGAAGGCATCGCGCGGGCTGTTGGCGTGGACCGTGGTCAAGCCGCCGTCGTGGCCCGTGTTCATGGCTTGCAGCATGTCCAACGCCTCGCCGCCGCGGACCTCGCCTACGATAATCCGGTCAGGGCGCATACGCAGCGCGTTGATGACGAGATCGCGGGCGGTGATCAGGCCGCGGCCTTCAATGTTCGCTGGGCGGGTCTCCATCCGCACGACGTGCTCCTGGTCCATGATCAACTCGGCGGAGTCTTCGATCGTAACGACCCGCTCGCGATCGGGAATGGCCTCGGCCAAAGCGCCCAGCAGCGTCGATTTTCCCGAACCGGTGCCGCCGGAAATCAGCACGTTCCTTCGTCCCCGGACCACAGCGTCCAGCAAATCGTGAATCTCCTGCGAGAACATTCCCAACTGTATCAGGTCGGCACGTCTCAAGCGGTGCCGGCCGAACCGCCGAATGGAGAGCGTCGGGGCGTCGATGCTCACGGGCGGGAGCGTGGCATTGACGCGGCTGCCATCGGGAAGCCGGGCGTCGACCATCGGCGAGCTTTCGTCGATCCGCCGGCCCACCCGCGCTGCGATCCGCTGAATGATCCGCACGAGGTGGTCGGTGTCGGCAAAGCGAACGTCGGTCTTTTCCAATCGTCCAAACCGCTCGATGTAAACCTGGTTTGGCCCGTTCACTAGGACGTCCGAGACCGCCGGGTCGGCCATCAACGGCGCGAGCGGCCCCACGCCAAGCGTCTCTTCCAAGAGGTCGTCCACGAGGCAGCGCCGCTCGTCTTCGTTCAGCGGCAAGTCCTCGACTTGCAGGGCCTCGTCAACAAAGGATTGAACGAACAGCGTCAGCGTCTCCTCGCTCGCGCCAAGCAGGTTTCGCCGGTCAAGTTCATCGAGCAAGCGTTGGTGCAACGTGCCCTTGACGGATACATACTCGGCCCCGCCCTTGCGCGAGGCCGGAGCGGCAACCGGCGCGGCCGTGACTGTGCGCGTCGGGGCCGCCTTCTTTGCATTCCTCACGCGGTCCGCCGGCATGGCCATGTTGGCGTTCAGCAGCTTATCGCGAAAACCGCGATTCGACTCTTTGTCTTCGTTTTCCGCAATCACCGCAGCCCTCTTTCGTCAGGTTCGATTGGGACCGCAGCTTCGTTCCCGTCGGCCGCGATCTTAGCGAGCGGTTGTCCGCCTTCCGGCACTGCCCTGCCATTAGAGGACACGGTGTCCGGCAACGCTGCGTTTTGCATGGCGTCGATATCGTCTACCAACTCACGCAATTGACGGCCGCAGCCAAAGAACCGCCTCGGCCGTAGTACATAAGGCTCTCCCGTGTTCGCCGCAATCACAATGCCTTTGTCGAAGGGAATGACGTGGTCTACGCTGTGGCCGAGGCGATTCGCAACCTCCGCCGGCTTCACGCTGCCGGGCAGAGTCGTGTAGCGGTTCAGCACGACGCGCTGCCGCTCCGCACTGACGCCGAGGCCCTTGAGGACTTCCAGAAATTTGACGCCGCCCAGCACCGTAGGCACTACGTTTTCCAGCACGATATAGGCCCGGTCGCTGTGGTCTAGGACCGCGATCATGGCTCGGTCCAGCATGGGAAACGTATCGACGATCACGAAATCGTAGGTCCGCCGCGCGAGCGTGATCACGCGTGACAGAAGCTCGTCGTCAATTTCCGCCGCTTCGACAGCGCCCGCGGGAGCGGCCAAGAGATGCAAACCGCTGGAGTGCGGCACATTCAACTGCCGGAGCAGGATTTCGTCGAGGCGGTCGACTTCCCGCGCCGCGTCCAAGAGCGACGTGGCGGGCGTTAGGTCCAGGAGCGACGCACAGACGCCCATCTGGATCGAAGCGTCAATCAGCAGGACGCGGTCCGGGTGCCGCACGGCCAGGCCGCAGGCTGCATTCACCGCAGTCGTGGACTTGCCCACGCCGCCCTTGTTGCTCACGAAGGAAACGACCCGGCCCACGCCCCGCGCGATTTGCGACGGCGCGCGCCGCGTGCGGCGGAGCAACTCGGCCAATTCCGCACTGGAAACGGGTCGGCGGAGAAAGTCCTTCACCCCCGCACGGATCGCCAGAATGAGGACCGCGCTTTCGGAGACATCTTCGCCGAATCCGTCCGGCCGGAACACGGCCGCCACATTCGTCTCCGGCGAAACCACCGACGCCTCCTCCGCGAACGCCTGGAGCGGTCCAACGTCCGGCCCCATTTCCATCAAGGCAATGTGTGGGCGACGGCTGCGGGCGGCCTCGATCGCCTGACGCGCATCGCCAGCATGATGAATTACCGGCTTCAAGTCGGCCAGCGACGCGATAGCGGTATCCAATTCGGCGTGGAATCGTGGATCGGCGCTGACCAGCAGGATGTTGACGATATCGGACATACTAAGTACTGAGTAGCGAGTACCCAGTTGCGAGGACATGTAGTTGGGTGGATTATGGCGAATTCGGTCCCAGGTAGCGGTTCACTAGTGCCGGCGCGTACAACGGGTGTTGTGAAGACATCGCGGTATTGGCTTGGAACAGTGCGGCGGCGTCCGATAGCGCGACCGCGGGCGGCAGCGACAGGACCATCGCCGCGGAGACGTTCTGCCCGCCAATTCGTACGGTTGGATCGGCGGTCGAGAGTGTCAAATTGCCGTTTCGGAAGCTCCAATTCGTGTAGTAGGCAAAGCCGACGATTGTCTCCGGCTGGCTGCCGAAATCCGCATAAATCGGAACATAGGCGGAAGTCGGCTGCGGACCGGCCGATAGCGTGGTTTCATCGGTTGAAGCGGCCAGCGGCTGTCCGATGGCTGTAAGTTTGAGCCGGAATTGGTTGTCCAACACAATCGCACCAGAACCGGTCGCCAAGGGATCGACTGTAATGTTCGCTGTGCCTCCCGCGGCAGCCAGACTGGCCCAGACATCGCTCCGCAATGCAAAGGGTGCAAGTTGCGGTGACGCGGCAACTGTTCCGCCGGTGTTGATGTACGCAGGGCCAACGCTCTTCGCGGGTTGGGGTCCGGCGATGGCCGTGGCACGGACGGTGATGCCAGACACAACGCTCAACTGATTGCTCGCACCGCTCCTCGCCAGCAGGCTGCCGCGGCCCCAGAGGAATGGAAGCGCGGGTCCGGCGGAACTGACGCCGGCCTCCTGGTCTAGGCCGTTGACGTTGTTGGTGCGGCGCATACGGACAAGGAACGCCGGTGCTGACGCGGCGGCCGGGCCGCTGGAAATCGTGAAATCGCGGCGATTGTAGTCCGCATCCTCGTCCGCCAGTTGTGTAGCATCATAATTCGGATTGACGCCATAGCTGCCGGAAGTCATGTCGCCTTCGGTTGCGTTGCCCTCGTTCAACTCCAATCCTGCCAATCCGCCCGACGTGATCGGTTGATACACCGCCGGGTTGCCCGCGCTGCCGGGCTGTTCAATTGTCTGCGCTGCGGCCAGACTTGGATCGCCGATTCCGCCGCTAAAATTGACGATCGGCCCGGCGCCAAATTGCCGCACCTGCCCGCTGCTGTCCGTGGAATTAGTGAACATCTCGCCGACGACGTTGCTCGCCGCTTGCCGCCCGTTGCGCAATCCTTCCAGGGCGGCGCTATCGACAGCCGTCTGCATTTCGGTTTGTGCTAGCCGCGCAAAGCCCATGTCGATCACAAGCGCCGCCAGTCCGAACAGCCCGAACATCAGCATCAAGAACAAGACCAGCGTATAGCCGGCCCGGTCTAGCCGCCTGATGCGGTAGCGCTGGGAGCGTCGCTTGATCGCGCTTGGTGTTTCAGGTTCGTTTCGCGCGTGTGTCATTCGGGTTTGGGATTCCGAGCATTAGCGTTTGCGGCGGCGTGATCGGTTGTTTGCGGATCGTCTTGCGGCAGCGACTGTGGACTGCCGCCCGTGCCGTAAAAAACGACGTGCTGCCGCTTGTCGCCAACCATCACTTCGACGTAGCGCGTGCCGGCAAAGGGGTTCAAATCGGTGTCCGCGATGGCCGTTTTGCTCTTGTTCGCGGATGCGTTGGGCGAAGCCGGTGACGGTTCCGGGCGTCCCGAACGGGCCAGGCAGGTGATTTCATACTGAAGTCCGATCGCCTCGGACAACCGCTTCGCTTCCATTGGTTCCACGGCGATGACGATCTCTTCCACGGGCACCGTGCGCGACATCGTGCCTTGGGTCAGCGAACTTGAACTGATTGGCTTGTTGCGAAGCGTAACCGGCTTGATCACCACCCCGTCGCGAACCAAGGTGCGGACGAGCCCTTGCTTGGGCAACATCGCCATGTCGGGCGTGGAGACGACGTTGAACCCAGGATGGTTGCCGGCGTGTTGTCCGCCGGGCATCTCAACGGGAATGCTGGCCAGAAGATCGACGTGATCGCCTTCGCGCAGGTCGTGAACGCCCTGGAGCTTGCTGGCGGCGACTTCCAGCGTGATCGCTTCCTTGCCGGGCGGTGTGCCGCCGGCAATACCCGCGCTGCTCCCCTTAGGCAAGAAATCACTCTCCGTGAAACCAAAACCGGCTAGGTGTTGTCGGGCAACAACCCGTCCACGGACATCCGCGAACTTTAGCATGATTCCGGTGGCGGCGTACTTCGCCCTGTCCTCCGGCGCGACGTGGAGCCATTCCACCTGCTCGCGACTAACGGCGGTGAAGGCGGGGATGGGCCTGACGCAAATGGGTATCTCAAGCCAGTCCTTTGGATAGGTCTTTGGTCTCGACCAGAAGGCCAGCCGCTGGAGGTCGATGATTTTCATCGCCCCCAGCGCGGCCACGGTTCCGACGCCGCCAACCAGAAGGATTCCAAAACCCAACAGCAGCTTTGTCCACAACGGCGTCCGTCGATTGGTTGGTCTAATTGATCGCATAACTTACCTCGTTTCCGAAAGAACTATTGAAAAACCTCTCGCCGATAAATTGCCTGAGCCGAAATCAGGCGACGAAACGGCCGGACACTGATCGTCATCGCCTGTTGCGATCCGAGACCATATTGCCCGCTATAGGTGCCGCCGAGGGAATCCAAGGGAGCGGCGGTAGGCGTATAAAATCCCCCAGGACTCGTCGTCACTTCGCCGTCGTTCGCGCCATAGGGACCGCCCGTCGGCTCGGGCGGCCAAGTTTGCGACGGCGGATAGGCGCTCATCACGGGCGACTGATAGCCGAAGTTGACCCGCAACGTCACCATGCCCGACTGCGAGACGGTCGATGCCAGGCTAAACGCTCCGGGAGTAATCTCCTCGATGACGGGGACCCACGCGATCGTTTCCGCACCGTCGGCGGCGCGGGCGGTCACCTCGGGCACACAATAGACTGCGCGGTTGGGGTTGCGGGAGTCGCTGCAAGGCGCCGCGCCCGGAAAGACGAGATAGTTCGCCTGGGCACTTGTCGGGTCCGTGCTGGCCGGAACCATGAGCGGGTAAAGCATCTGGTTAATTACGGGCCATGTCCGCACAACGTCCAGGATCGAACCGCCCGCGGGGACGTTCGACAAGTTGTATTGCAGCAGGGCCGGATCGAACAGTGCGGTTCGCACGTTGCTCGTTCCGCCCGATATGGCGTAATCGCTAACCTGATTGCTGTAGAGAACATCCATCAGGTCGGCCGTGGGGGAAACGGGCGTACGGCTGACCTCTCTTGCGGCCGAATTGGCGATTTGCTGCACCGACTGGGCCGAGTAAAGCATCTGGCCAAACGTCAGGATCGCCGCCAGCAGCAGGTAAACGACCAGCGACACGACGGCAAACTCCACCAGCGCCTGCCCGCGACGATTATTTGCCCTTCCAAGCTGTCTACGTGAGTAACACACGTGCAAGTCCTCCGGGCCAAACACTTTCCAATAACACTCCGAATGCGATTGCCGGCCCGTAAGCGAACTCGCGAGTTCGGCGAAGCATCGCAACGAGGGCCAACCCGCCCCCGGCAACGGCCATCCATGCCAGAATCGAAAGTAGGGCGATCGGGCCGACGGCGGCACCAACTGCCAACAGCAGTTTAGTATCGCCTCCGCCCAACGCGCCGAGATAAAACAGCGGCACGACGATAATCGCGGCCAATAGCATTCCTGTCGCCATACCGATCCAAGTCATGGCATGAAGCCCAATCACGGTTACCAACACGGCCCAGCCGGCGATCGCCAGTGGAATCCAATCGGGGATTTCCCGCGTCCGCAGATCGCAAAACGCGGCAACGCCCACGGGTGCCACAAGCACCAACGATACGGGATCAAAGTGACCGGTTGACATAGCACTAAAAACAAAATGCAACATTGTCCCCGCGTCCGACGAGCCGGACGCGGGGACGAAAAAATCCGCTAGATTCACCCGCATACCTTATGGCTGCGATTCCTGAATCAGCGAATCGGGGTTCGCCGCTGCCTCCGAGCCGTTACCAAAGACGTTGTCGAACAGCCGGCTCTGGCCGTTCGCGGCTGTAACCGCGGCGCCGTTGACCGCGATGGCGCCGTTCGTGCCGTCGGGACCGGTCTCGATCAGGTGCCCGCTCTGGATGGCATTATTGTCATCCGGGTGGGCGCCGGGCAGGATCACCGCCGTGGCGGCGATCAAGTCAGTCACCTTGTGGCCGAAAACGGAAATCGCGGCTGCCGCGATCAGCGCCACGCCGGCGATAATCAAGGCGTACTCCACGAGTCCTTGGCCCTTACGATTGCGAATCAACTTCTTCATATCTAATACCTCCTATGCAAAAAACTTCGTACCTGTGAATGGAAACAAAACAAACGACCACGAACCGCAGATTCTTCCAAGTCATCTTTGCAACTTGGCTCAGCGGCATCCGAACAACTTTTCGCGCCACTACCCCGCGCAACGGCAAAAGGCTCCGCCGCGACAGCGCAACGTAAAGGACTGGTCGGACCTCTACTACTGTCACGCCGCGCGGACGGAGTTTTCGCCGAATACTTGATGCGCGTCAAAACGCCCGCGCGTGCAATGCACACACGTCAGGCAATGCCAGTGGAGGTGGCGAGAGGCGACCGTACGCGCAATCTGCCGGGTGCAGACTAGCCACGAATCGCCAAACCGAGATTTTCTATGCTGCCGGCGGTGCCCGCGAATGAAACGGACAGGATTGAGGAGCGGGCAGATCGACCAAGAAAGAGTGCGTAACGTATGTCACCCTCAACGAAAGCGAGATGCCCTCAAACCTCGCGCCGACTAACCTTCCCTGTGCCAGATAATGGCAGATCGGGCATTGGCTTGAGTCATGGCAGCTTTCAGAATGGCTGCCGCTTAAAGTCGTCCCGTGCTTCGACGGTTGATGGCTGACACCGGAATCACCTGGAAACGACTGGCCAGTATGGTGAATCCCGAGGATTTCGTGCAGACTGCCGCCCAAGAGCGAAGTCGCGCCGAGAATGGCGACAAGGCACAGTCGCAAAACCGAATTAGATGATCGCCTACGCATGGGGGCGTTGCACACGAAATTGCCACACAATTAGGCAGTGTCGGAGAATGACCATATTATCCAAGGGCATAATGCAAATGTCAAGTCTATTTCCAATTTTCCCGGTGACGGGTTTTTCGCAAGGGATACCGCCCGGCCGATAGCGGGCGCGACGGCCGCAATCGGCCTAAAGCAGTCGCCTGCGGCGCAAAACGCATTTGCTTAAGGGTAGGTGGGCGAATCCCCCAAGCCGTCAAGGACAAGCCTATGGCGGACGATCGCGGCATCCTCCCAATCTTCCGCGCTACGCTTGTGCAGAGTCGGTGCCCTCCGCGTCATCCGTCCTTGACTGCTTTCCCCCCGTTCAATCGCGGGCCTTCGTCCCCCCTGCCGCTGAAAAGTGCGCGCTGCTGCTTTTCAAGCGAGCAGGGGGCTCCGGTCAATTTCATTCAGCCACAGAAAAGCCCGGCTCCCGTTGGCCGCCGCTCTGCAAATGAAAAATGCGACACTTGCAAGGCCCCCATATCGTTATACATAAACGGGACCCCCTTCCAAAGGTAGGATAAATCAAGACACAACATTGTTGCTTCTCGCCCCAATCGAACATTACGTGCGAACGGGAATCTCGATGACCGGCCGTAGCGGTTCAAGCTGTGTGCGATACCGCTGCACCACCCGGTCATACAGGTCCGCCACCTTGGGTGCCTCAACTGTGATTGTCAGGGCGTAATGAATTTTCTCGCTTCCCCTGACTGCTTTTCCCGCTTGCCGCGTCTGGTAGTGAACATCGAAAAACGGCTCCTTCAGACTTGAAGCCATAAACCCCTGCCGGCGGTGCAAGGTAGTTTCCCACTTGTGGGCGTTGTACCGCAGCTCCGCCTCTTTATCATAATCGGTTCGCCGAAAGAATGGCTTGCTTGCCGGATGCGCTTTCCCTTCTTCAATCTTGTCAACGTGCGGCCTGAAGGTAACATCGAGTCCGCCGCGAGTGTAATTGCTTGGATCTTGCGGGTCGGTTTCGGATGCGAAGCAAAACGTTGCCGTAATCGTCACCTTTCCCGCAAGCGTCCCGGAAGGCAGTGGTATGAGTGTGCGAAGAAACTGCGCCGGCGTTAACTCGCCCTGATAAACGATCCTCGCCAAGCCATTGGGACAAATGACAATCTCGTCAAGATTCTGTGGAACTCGCCCCCAGCCAATTTCTGCCGAGGAGTTTTTCTTTGGTTCCGAGCAATGCACGAGAAGCGCACGGATCGCAAGCGGCGAAAGAAGCGTCCCGAAGTGGGCACGCACACCCATGCCCATCCGAAGCGTATAAGGACTGGCGAAACTGGTTCCGGTCTGCGGAAGTGCGAGGCGAAGTGACTGGTCGAACGTGAAGAACGGTTCGCCCTCAACGCCTCCAAATGCCACGACATCCGGCTTTATCAAGCCGGGGCTGCGACCCGGTCCGATGCAGCTATAAGATGCACGTTTCCAAGTGGCACCTCGCGAATCGGCCGCTCCAACGGCGAGGGAGTTTACGGAATCAGAAGGTACTTGGACGCGAGCGTTTCCTGATGCCCAATCCGCTTCACCTTGGTTGCCGACAGCGATCGTCACAAGCGTCTCACCGTCCGAAATCAAGTCATCGAGAACGGCGGTCCAAGCATGGACCTCATGATCTTCAATGGGAAGGGCAGGGCCAATACTCAGATTGACGAAATGGTACTTGCGTGATTGCAAAACGTCGCGAATTCGAGCCAGGGCATCATATAGTTCGTAAGGGTCGCCGGCCGTTGCATCATCCAACACGCGAAAATGATCGACGGCACCATATGGCCGCGCAGCGGGCTGGCTCTTTTCCAACGGACCAAAGAGCAGTGCCGAGGTAACGCCCGTCCCATGTTCCACATATTCGCTGACGGCGCCACTAATTCCGGCAGGATTGTGCAATTCTGCGAACGGCTCGAACGCACCGTCATCAGGAATACCACCGTCGAACACGGCTGCTCGCAATTGCGGATCGACCGGTCGCCCGGCTGGCAAGGAAACGGCAAACGGCTTGGGTCTTGCTGCTGACCGCAACATGGGTCGCAGCGGGCGCAATGCCGGCATTTCGCGGGTGGCTCGCAGGAAGGTAAACTGACTAATGGCGGGGATGTTGCTTCGCGCAGCCGGCAATGGCAGGAAGCAAAGGCCGCCGACCTCAAATCTGCGGTCCAGGTCCGGTTTCAAGTTGAGTGACTCTGCGTATGCTTCAAATGCCTGAAGGATATGGTCCGGATAGGGAATCCCGGATGTATGCAGCACGACCTCCAATAGCAGTTCCTTGGATTTGCTTACGAGCGGCAACATGCGATCTTTTGCAAGCACCGGCCGCAGGTTTTCCAACTCGAATAGCTGATTGGCCCCCGTGTGGTTTTCGGGCCATCGTGGCAATTCGCGGGCAATTGCTGCCAACTCGTCTCGCCGGGCCGCAACAAACAATTGCGTCGTCTCGGCTTCTTCAGGGCCTCGCTTCTTTTTCCATTTTTCAGGTTGAATTCGCGCCGGCCGGGAGCCGATCGCTTCAAGCCTCGCTTCGCGCAGGAAGTCACCAGGGAAGTAACTTTTGGCAGTGTATTCCGGATGCAGGGTAATCAGAGCAACGGCGTAGTTGTCAGGGCACGCGGCGGCGGGAAGTTCTTGAAACGCCCTGACTGTTTCTAAGAACTGCGGCACAAGCCGGGCTCGCGCCTCGCTAAATGCGTATGGTGGAGGCGAAGGCTCCATGCCCTTTTCGACCTTCACCGGCTTCGTCAACCGCTCTCCGTATCCCAACAAGAAATTCTGTCTCGTTGCCATACGCTACACTCCTACTACTGACGTGCAATTCTCACCATTGGCGTGAAGCGACTTGCGGATGGTGTCGCGACTGACGCCAGTAAGCTCATTAATCTGCCGCTGCGGTAGTCCCGTCGCGGCGAGTTTTGCCGCGATCAACCGTCGCGCTGGTTTGCCCATATGCTCAACATACTGCCTCACCACACCCGGAAGCAATTCTTCTAGCCGCCGGCCTTCGACGACCGCTTGTCGCCTGACCAACATAAGTTCCCGCTCGATGTCGCTAAAGGACTTGCCTGGCAACGACTCGGCCAACACATCAAGCCAGGCGTCCGACAGTTCAACCTCATTCCCCATGAATTCGGTCACGGCCTGCCTAATTGCCTCGCTATTGGGCATCGGAAATGTAATCTGCATTTCAAACCGTCGCCACACCGCAGTGTCCAGTAGTTCCGAATGATTCGTCGCGGCAATGAGCAACCCGCCGCTTGGCCAGTCGTCGATTTCCTGAAGCAGAACGGTTACGAGCCGCTTTAATTCGCCAACCTCTTGCGTGTCGTCACGCCGCTTGGCCATTGCGTCGATTTCGTCGAGAAGCATCACGCACGGCACCCCTTTGGCATAGTCCATGACATGCCGCACATTTGCGCCCGTGCGGCCCAGGAAGCTGCTCATGACGGCCGACAGATCAAGAGTCAGTAGCGGCCGATCCAGCTTCTTCGCAAGCCACCGCGCCCCCAATGTCTTTCCTACACCGGGGGGGCCGACAAAAAGCGCGGTTCGCGTCGGCGACAAGCCAGCCCGGACCAAATCGCCGACGCGCGAATGTTCAGCAACAACCTGATCCATCAGCCGTTTTAGGTCCTCCGACCAAATTGGCTCATGCTCCAAGTCAGTAACGTCCTCGTGTCGAAGCAGTTGCAGGCGGGTGTCCGTATCGACGGGGATCGCCGCTACGGTTTCGTTACGCAGGGGAGATTGCCGAGTGGGAGAATCCTGGATTAGCTGCCCGAGTTGCGCCGCTAGCTCTGGCATTCTCTGCTGGTATTTGCGACTCAGCCGGAGAATATACGTCTGAATATCCTGCGGTCGCCCGGCCATTGCTAGGCGTGCTAGCTGGACTAAATCTTTAGACTTTTCTTGAGACTCGTCCATTTTATTTGAATTACCCTTGTTTTTGCCACTTGTATTCTAGTCTTAGATGGACTAAAATACAAGTAGTAGATAGAGATTCGTCCAAACGCCTATGTTTTGGCGAGTTTTTATCGGGGAATCTTGGGCCAAATCTGTGGACCGGTGTTCGTCCACCCCAATGATCCCCAGAATGCCACAGAGATTGAACCTATGGAACAGTTAAAAACGACAGACGCCCATGACCACCCGAACAGGGAGATTAGGGTACACATCGACCGCAAGCCTCTGGACTCTGTCAATCCAACGTCGGGTGAGGCCCTCTACCAATTGGGCCACGTCAAGCCCGAGCACCACCTATATCGGATGGCTGAGGGAGACCGCGAAGACGAGCTGATCGAACGCCATGCAGAAGTTGTCCACCTGAAGGAAGATGAGCATTTCTACAGTGCGGAGGATCACAAGAAAGGAATCAGGATTATCGTCAATGCTAGGGAAAAGACCGTCCATCGGCACCGGCTGACGTATGAGCAGATCGTGAAGCTCGCCTACCCGACGCCTCCATCGGAAAATACGATCGGATATACGGTGACCTTCTACAAGGGCCATGAGGATCGTCACGAGGGGCATCTTGAGGCTGGCGAGAGCGTTCGGATTCACAACGGAATGATTTTCAATGTCACACCAATTAATCGATCGTAATCCGCGCCTCAAGCAGTTGCGCGACGAGGGGTATGAAGTTTATGTTAAGGATTCCAACCTGTTCGTAAGCAGCATCCCCTACGTCAATGCAGCAAGGCAGATAATGCTTGGCACGCTCGTATCGGAATTAACCGGTGGAGGCACCGGCATCGGAAAGCCAGGCAACCATGTGGCGCACTTCATCGGCGAATTTCCGTGTAATGCGGACGGGACGCCAATGAATATTAAGCACCCGAGCGGTTTGCAAGCGAGCGGCAACGGTATTAGCTTCTCCTTTTCGGTGGTGCGGCTGCCGGAGTACGATGATTACTACCAAAAGATGACAACGTATATCGGGCTGATCGAGGGCCAAGCAAAGGTCATCGATCCGACCGTAACCGCAAAGACGTTTCGCGTCATTGCAATGCCGGAAGACCAGTCCCCGTTCAAGTATTTCGATACCGCAACCAGCCGTGCCGGCATCGGCGAGGTGTCGGAGAGATTAAAGGTCCCAAAAGTTGCCATAGTAGGGCTGGGTGGCACGGGCTCTTACGTGCTCGACCTCCTGGCCAAAGCCCCAATCCACGAAATCCACCTTTGTGACAAGGATACATTCCTCAACCACAACGCGTTTCGAGCACCCGGAGCGGCTTCGCTGGAGCAGTTGGAAGCCCAGCCGAAAAAGGTCGAGTATTTTACGGAATTGTACTCGCGAATGCGCTGGAGGATCGTGCCGCACGATGTTAATATCGACGCGGCCAATGTTGAGCTGCTCCGGGAAATGACCTTCATTTTCATTTGCATTGACGGCGGACCGACCAAACGCGATATTGTTGATCGCCTTCAGGAGTGGAACGTACCGTTCATCGACGTGGGCATGGGTGTTGAGCTTGTCGATGGCAAGCTGCGCGGCACGCTCGGCGTAATAGCTAGCGTCCCGGAAACGCGAGAAATCGCCCTTACACGAATGTCCTTCGACGATACCGAAAACGACTACGCCCAAAACATTCAGATAGCAGAGTTGAACGCACTCAACGCGACACTGGCTGTCATTAAATGGAAGAAACTCTGCGGCTTCTTCCACGACTTTGGGCACGAGTATTTTAGCACGTACACAATCGACGGTAACAAACTTCTCAACGAGGCACCGCAATGACGAGGGTACAGACCCTAACACATGAATTCGTCGAGTTCGTGCCGGAGGAGTTAAAAGACGGGATTGTATACGTGTCTATCGCCTACGCTACGGTCATCCACAAGTGCTGCTGCGGGTGCGGCCGAGAAGTGGTCACACCGCTGGCACCGGCCCAATGGTCAGTAACGTTTGATGGGAAGTCGATTTCCCTTTATCCATCCATCGGAAATTGGAACTTTCCTTGCAAATCGCACTACTGGATTAAGCAAAACCGAGTTTCATGGGCGGCGCAGTGGTCGAAGCAGCAGATTGCCGCCGCACAGCATCAGGACGCTCTTGCCGTTGCACAACAGTTTGCCGTTGAGGAACATTCGGAGAAGTACGACAAACCGCCGCTTGCCGCCGAACCGGCCAAACGCCACGATGGGCGCATTCGGCGTCTTGTCAAATGGCTGTTCGGACGATAGATGTCCTCACGAATCAAACAGGCACGTGACCGAACGGCACGTAAACTAGGTTGAGGGGCTTGGGATTACTCTTGTGCTCCCCCGCACCAACCGCCCGGTCGATAGCGGGCGCTACGTCCGCCAAGTCGTGACCGGCTTGACGGCGGCAACCTGCCCGTCACTTACCAACTGGTTAAGGGTTTCCAAGCGACTGGGTTGCCGTCGTCCGGTCCCGATGCACGGCCTGCACCCTGATCGTTTGCGGGCAGAGGGTGCTTGCGTCTACCCAAGTGCAGTCATTCCCGCCGATGCACACAGTGCTTTTGCGATTGCCATCCGATGATATCGTGCCTCAGATGGATGGTGTATATTGGTCGGTTTCACACTACTTTAAGCGGTTTTGGACGGTTTTGGAAGCGAGGTTGTGATGTACCTTTGTCGGATCGTCGTTCGGGGGTTTCGTAATTTCACTCATCTCGATGTCCCGGTCGCGGACAAGGTGACGTGCGTCGTCGGTGAGAACAACACCGGAAAGACGAATCTGATTTTCGCCTTGCGTCTAGCGGTTGATGCGGGCCTCTCTTCGACGTACCGGAATCTGACGCCAGACGATTTCTGCTCGGGGACGGATATCAGCATCCCGCAGCAAGTCCTCGTCTCGCTGGAGTATAAGGGGTTTACGGCGAAGCCGTCCGAAGAAGGGATGCTGATGCACTGCATTGTCAGCCCCGACCTCGCTCGGATCACCTACCGTTTTAGGCCCCGACGTGAGGTCATTGAAGCGATCAAGGCGAAGACGCATCCGGGCACGGGCTTGACAATCAACGATTATCGTTACGAGATTCGCGGCGGAGGCGCTGTTGATCCGGCCACAGCGAATTGGGATGACGATTTCGGCAAGTGGGTAAGTTTTGACGACCTTCAGCAAAGCTACCTCGTCGTCTTCATGGAACCGCTTCGGGATGTTGAACAACGGCTGCGGCAAAGCCGATCATCCCCGCTTGCCAAGCTGCTGACGACGGCGGACATCCCGGAAGCCGAGCAAAAGGTCTTAGTCGATTGCTTGGTGAAAGCGAACGACACGATTTCGGCGAGCAAGACCATATCCGCCGTCGGGGCCTCGATCAAAGGCTCGATGGACTCGACGGCCGGCAAGGCATTCACGATGGGCGTTGCCTTGGGCATGTCGTCGCCTTCGTTCACCGACATCTCTCGCAGTTTGACGGTCCTTCTCTCGAACCCAGCGTTGAAGAATTTTGAACCGGAGCGCAACGGTCTTGGCCTCAATAACATCCTCTACATCAGCATGTACGTGACCTTCTTTGCCCGCCGGGTGAAAGAGGCGAAGACGTTGGGGCAACTCCTGATCATCGAAGAGCCTGAAGCGCACCTTCATCCGCAACTGCAACGGGTCCTATTTAGTTCCCTTCAGGCACACGGAGCGCAGACACTCATCACGACCCACAGCACGCACATCACGTCCCAAGCCTCACTGTCGTCGTTGATTGTGCTCACGAATGATGGAACGGTCGCGACAAAGTCGGCGGTTGCGACGAGAAATCCGACGCTTACCACGGTCGAACGGGCGGACTTGGAGCGATACCTCGATGCGACGCGATCGACCCTCCTCTTCGCACGAAAGGTCATCCTGGTTGAAGGTCCCGCCGAGCTGTTTCTTATTGGCCCGCTCGTGAAAGCCGTTCTCGGGAAGAACCTTGACGAAGAGGGAATCTCCGTCATCCCGATCCACGGAGCACATTTTGAGCCGTACACGAAGCTCTTCGGGCCTGCGGCCATCGAAAAGAAGTGCTCGGTCCTCACGGACGGCGATTCTCAAAACGAAGCGAAGGAACCGGACATTGATCCTGCGGACGAAGCCGATGCACCAGCCGCGCCCGCAGCGGCCGGCCCCAGCCGAATCGACAAGCTGAAGGCGCAAGAAAATGCATTTCTGAAGGTATTTGTAGGTGACACCACTTTTGAGATGGAGCTGACGGACGTTGGAACGCTCGGAATGCTATCGGCTGCCTGTGCAGAGGTCGGGGCGCCGCGGGTTTCCGCGATCCTGAAAAAGCTTGAAATGGAGATAGGTGCGGCGACGACACTGACACCAGAGCAGACCGAGAGGCTCCAGAGGGCGAAGAAGTACGTCCTCAACACATCGAAGAGGTTCCAGAAGGGGCGATTCGCTCAAATCGTGTCGAAATATGCTCATCTCGCGAAGTCGCTTCCAGATTACATCAAGCAAGCCGTCGCGTGGGTCACGACATGATCCCTCTGACAGTCGAACAGCAAGACGCGGTGAAGTATCCCGATACGCTGTGCTTGACTTCGTGTCCCGGCAGCGGGAAGACGCGAGCAATCATCGCTAAGCTTCAGCGATGCATTGACGAAGTACGGGGGACGCCCCGCAAAATCGCGTGTATTACGTTCACGAACACTGGCGTGAATGAGATTGAATCACGCTTGCGAATGTACGGAGACGGAGACGACCTGGAAACCTGCGAGATTTCCACAATCCACTCGTTCTGCTTGAACTACATCCTGCGTCCTTACGCCCACCTAGTTCCTCATCTAAAACCGGATTGGGCCGTCATCACGAGCGACGACGAATGGTTCATGGCCCTCGTCGCTGAACTGACTAAGAGGTACAACATAAAGTCGAACCTCGCGGACCGCTTTGACGGGCTTCAGAGGCAGTTTCCAGACAAGCTGCCTACCAATTCGGGTCTTCCTCAAACAGCCGTAGAAGAGTTCTTCCAGCGGGCCGATGCCGACAGCAAGGTGACCCTCGGCGACATCGTGTTCTTCTCGGCTAAGCTGGTGAAGGAGAATCCTTTCATCGCAAGTGCTCTAGCGAGTCGCTTCGCCTGGTTCATCATTGATGAGTTTCAGGATACGACCGTCGCTCAAGCCGTCATCCTGCTGGTTGTCTACAAACTCGGCCGCTCCAAGCTGTTCTTTGTCGGGGACCCTAACCAATCCATCCTTGGCTTTGCCGGCGGCGCTCCTAACCTGATGCCGAAATTCGCCAAGGAAGTGAACGCGAAAACCGATTGCCACCTCACGGGAAACTTCCGAAGCTCGACCCTTGTTGTAGACCACGCCGAGTTGCTTTGTCCGTCAAACCCGAAGATGGTAGCGATAGGTGAACACAAGGATTTCCACTTTCGGCCGAAATACGTCCATTGCGCCACCGCCATCGACGCCATCTTCGATCACTTTCTTCCCGCACTTGATTCATTTAGTATTCAACTCGGTTCGGCGGCCATCCTCGCTCCCTGGTGGTTGGATCTGCTTTTCCTCGGGCGAGAGCTTCGGAAGCGGCAGATTCCGATCATTGGTCCGGGTTCGCGGCCATACAAACGCTCGCATGATTTTACCTTACTTTCGGAGTCTCTGTCCGCGTACATGATGACGCAAGATGCTGATACGGCTGCGGCAATTCAGAAGGCGCTTTTCATGACGCTCTCGAATATCGCGCAGGTGAAGCCCTGGGAGATTTATCGATTCAATGGGCGTCGAATCATATTCCGGCTTATAATCGCTTCTCGCGAGATTCTCGCGAAGGATGAGGGCATCAATGATTGGTTGGTCAGGTCGGCCGACGCTTGCGAGAAGATTCTGATCGAAGAAGAGCTGCTCACGCCTGCACATTTGGGGATATTCACGAACTCGGCCACAGCGATGCTCGCCGACATGGTGAAGAACGGGGTTGACGTTCCCAACATGGCTGCGACCGAACTCGGCATGATCGCAGCGCCGATGGGCTGCATGAACCTTCTCACAATGCACCAATCCAAGGGCCGCGAGTTCGACGCGGTGGCTGTAATCTGCGTCCACGAAGGCCGAGTTCCACACTTCACTTCGACGACTCAAGCCGAAATCGACGAGTCGCGAAGGCTGCTTTATGTTGCGGCGACTCGGGCGAAGAAGGTCCTCATGTATTTCACGGACCAGAGTCACCACAAGAATACGCCATCCCGTTTTCTGAAACATCCATACCTCAGGATGTGCTAGGCGTTGCCGCCTGCCGTTCCTGTTGCGCGGCCTGCCCCTAATCGTCAGCGGATGGAAGGTGCTGGCACTTTTTGCTTGCAATTCCGATGCTTCGGTCGCGGCTTATGTTTAGCACCCAACTCCCACATTTCGGGTTTACCCGTCGGAGACCGGCACTTGGCCAGAACGTACGATGCTGATTCTATCCGAGGCATCGCGGACATCCATTGTTAAGTCTACGACGGGCATGTGGCCACCTTCTTTGCCGGGTGTGTTGCTTCAGCCAATGGTATACTATACCAGCCGTTGTCGTAATCGTGTCGCTCTGCGGCTCAGTCAGAACATCCACGGGCTCGGCCGTCGATCATTGGTGGTTGCGACCCCAGCCGTACCGTCTGTGAAAAATGCTACCGGCTTGTCGCGCGAGATGCAGCTAGTTGCAGATCGACAACAAGCGGAGTAACATCGTTAGCCCTGACCAAGAAATGATCTGGCCTCTTGTTTCTCCGAGTGTCCACTCCAAACATCGTCGCAAAACTCGTTATTTTTCCTGTGTGCTTGGCACAAAGAATTGCACAAAGAATTGATGGTAAACGTAGAGAAAACGACCAAAACGATAGGAAACATGGAAACCAAGAAACTTCGTAACATGAACTGCAGTAGGGACTTACAGAAATGCTGAACGTCGGCATCGTCGGAATTGGTTTCATGGGCATGATCCGAATTGAAGCATGAATAAGCCACTTGATGCACTGACCATTGATGAAGCCGCTGAATGGCTCGACATGGAGCCAAAAGCTGTCACCAACCTTTGTGACCGAGGATACATTGACTCGTGGCTTGATTACGAAACACGGTATCTTTTTGAAGAGGCTCTAGAACGCCATCTTGAATATGGCCCCAATCAGCTAATGAGTTTCGGCGAGGCAATAAAACTGGTGCTCACTGTTACGAACCCAGAAACAGGCGACAGGTGGCATCGCGTCCGACGACCGTGTTGGAATAAAATGGATTATCTCGGCTGCGATCCGATATCGAGGGAACCGCCGACGAAGAACCGAATCGCCAATGTAGCCAAATATGGATACTAGGGCGATGGTTGCTGGTTCGAGCCGTATTACCCATCCGACGATGACCGATCAGCAACCGATTTTTTTGTGCATCACAACCGGACATAAAATCGGAAAACACCGACTTCCTGATCGGTCGCTGGACGTTAGAGAGACAGTGACTTAGGGACGGGTCGATCCTCGACGGCACTTTCCTTGGCACTTTCCAGGTGTCATTCCCTAGAAAATCTGGAAATTGTGGAAGAGTATTTCGGGGCCAAAAGCTGATAAATCCCCGCAAATACGAGGAATTTCAAGGTCAGACAACCGTATCCATTGAGCTACGGGCGCTAAAACTAGCTTGCCTTTATGCAGTATAGACTTAAAATTTCAGCAATTTCTCGCCGGTCAAGTGCATACGGTCAGTCTATCAGGGGGCCGGTAGGATGGTCAAGCGTCGTCGAGCTAAGAATTGAGCTGTTGTTCGGAGTGCCGGCGGCCGCGATCGTGGTTAGCTGCGCGGCAAGACTTCAGCGACGCTGGCTCAACAGGTTGTACCTGCCGGCCATTCTTCACTACCGAAGAGCGTGCGTCTGGCGCTCCCAACGCCAGTGGTTGACCAAAGCCAGAGCACGCGGGTCAACTTTCAGCAATCGAACCAACTGCGACGGCGTACAACCCAACACGGCAGCCGCCCGCTTTGGATCGGCATCCAAAGCGGCCAGAACGTCCAATGCCTCGGCCAGCAGGCTGGGGAAGTTGTCGTTCGAGGCACTGACCTTTAACCCGCCATCGCGCCGCGATTGCCAGAGAGGGCTGGGCTCGTGGTCCGGGTCGCAGGTTCCGCGGACATCCAACGCCAGGTTCATCCTCAGCCGGAACAGTGCCACGAATTGGTTCTGGGCTTGGCTGCGGCGCTCGCTGGCTTCGGCGCGCACGCCGGTCGGCAAATGGTGCAGACTGATGGCCGTCTCCACCTTGTTGCGATGCTGGCCACCTGGTCCCGACCGCCGCAGACGCCGCACCTCGCAATCGGACAGTAGCTGGTCGGCGCTGATTGTCGCCGGATGATCGCTTGGCTTTCGCATGCAAGCAGTCTACCAGATCGTAGGCTAATGGATTCACTCCGTCTGGGCCCAAAGGCGCAATCCAAGTTCGCGGTTGCGATTGAACGCTACCATCATCCGCCTTTACAAAGTAGAAATAGAAGCCCGAAGGCCGGGATCGCACCCAAGCCTCCAGGCTTCGCCTTTCAATCAGAGCAAGTTCACGACCCGCTCGGCCAGGCCCTTCTCGCCCAACACGACGTTCAGCTTGCCGCCTGCGGCGATCTTCTCCAGGACTTCCAACTCGCGGAGCCGCATCAGCGTCGGGTTGCCTTCCAGCACCTTCGCCGTGTTCGCCTGGCTGCGCATCGCCGCCGTTTCCTCACGGCGGACGATCAGGTTGGCTTCAGCCGCCTTCTTCGCCTCGGTGACCTTGTTCATCAGGTCCTTCATGTCGCCCGGCAGGATTACATCGCGGATGCCTACCGAAATGACTTCCAGACCCAACGTGGCCACTCGCTGCCGGACGATGGTCTCCAACTCCTTGGCGACAGCGTCCTTGTCGGCCAGGAACTGGTCCAGCTCCCGAGCGCCGATGACTGCCCGCAGAGCCAACTGCGACTCGCGGTACAGGGCCTGCCGGACGTCGTCCGCCGCGCTCAAAGCTCGGTGGGCGTCGGCCACGCGGTACGTAGCCACGGCGTTCAGCCGCAGCGTCACCTTGTCAGCAGTCATAATCTCCTGCCCGCCGATGTCCAGCATCGTCTCGCGCAGGTCCATCGTCACCACTGCCACCTTAGCCACGTTCTTCCAGAACGCATACTTGCCGGGCGGCAACGTCTCGACGTACCGACCATCCTCGAACAGCACGCCGCACTGGCCCTGCTCGATCTGGAAGGCGTCCAGAAGACGCTCGGCCATCGCCGACCGGACAATTACCTGGAGGTCCTTGTGCTCGAATCGGACCGCCCGCGCGTCGATCACCTCGACGGCGACCTGCTTGAACGTGGTCCAGTAGGCGTAAAGGCCGGGCGGCAGGATGTGGCTGAAGCGGCCTTCCACCCAGACCAGCGCCCGCTCGTAGTCCTTCAGGTCCAGAACGACGGCGCGGTCCTTCAGCGCACCCGACTTGATGATCACGTCGAGCTTCTCGTGGGTCAACCACGGCGTCGCGCTGCGAGACGACCTCGACCTTGACCTTCTGGAGCGGGTCGAAGAACCAGTGGCGTCCAGCGCCGAACAGGCCCTTGAAATCGCCATCGCGGAAGTACAGACCGATTTCGTAGCTGCGAATCTTGATCATCTTGAACATGCTTCACCGTCCTTTGCTGCGGCCCGTCGTGGGTCGCGTGTTTCATTTCATCGTCGTATCAGGGCAACGCCGTTGGGCGGCGGAACCACTGGCGATCACACGGCCAGATGCGGAGTGTCGCTTGAGCATCCACAAGACAATCGGCTGCACGGCACCTTCCGTCCGGCTCGTCGTCGCCGGGGCAAGCCCTAGTTTGGAGTCGCCAGACATCCGTTGCCGCTTGCCGAAGGCCGGTTGAAGCGGTATCCACGCACTACATGGCACTTAGACGTGCTGCCGTCGATGCCGGTTCGCACACCGTCGCCAATTTCTCAGCAGCGGTGGGCGGCGGCCAGCGATGGCCGATCACACATTGGTCCGCCTCCCTCGGGCTGCTCGGAGCAGGTTTTTCACGCCTGCGGTTTTGGTACGGGAGTCGAACCCGCGACACACAGCTTGATAGGCTGTTGCTCTGCCAACTGAGCTAACCTGATTGACACGACCCGTGGTCAGAACCCATTTACGGAACGCATGCTACCGACTGCCGAAGGGCAGGGCGCGTGCGCCGTTGGCCTGGCCGTATCAGAGACGCCGGTGGGAGTCGAACCCACTTGAAGCTGCTTTGCAGGCAGCCGCCGTGCCGTCTGGCTCCAGCGCCGAGTCATTCAGTATCCTCGCCAGGAGTCGAGCCTGGTATTCGGCCTCCGCAGGGTCGCGTGCTAATCCCCCACACTCCGAGAACAAGTATTCGTTCAGCGCCCCGCCGAGGAATCGAACCTCGTCTAACAGATTCGTAGTCTGTCGTGCTTGTCCGGTACACTTGCAGGGCGAAATGTCTCGACCAGGAATCGGACCTGGACTTGGACCTTCGGAGGGTCCCGTGCGATCCACTACACCATCGAGACGCAGAGCCGACGACTGGATTTGAACCAGCATCGAGCAGTTTACAAAACTGCTGCCTTGCCATTCGGCCACGTCGGCATCAAGCAGGAGTGCAAGGATTCGAACCCTGTCGGGCGGCTTTGGAGACCGCGTCCTCTCCCAGGAGGACACTCCTGTACGCGGTGGTCAGAGATCAGAGGTCAGAGATCAGACAACTGACATCCGACCTCTGACCTCTAACCCCCAACCTACTCCTTCAGCGTCACGTTCCAGTACGCTTCGCTGACGAACTTCGACCAGCTTGCCATTCGCGTGCTGTGGTCGGCGTACAGCGGCTTCCATGCCGGCCGGACCGGCTTCTTCCGCATCCGCATCCGCGCCTGGTCCGGCGTACGGTCGGCCTTCCGCTTATTGCACTCCATGCAGGCCAGCACGCAGTTCTCCCAGCTCGACACACCACCTTGCGCGCGAGGTACGACGTGGTCGATGGTCAACTCCTCGCTGCCCGGCTGGGCACCACAGTATTGGCAAGCGAAATGGTCGCGCTTGAAAATATTGCGGCGGCTGAAGGTGACATGGGCCACCGGCAGCCGGTCGTAATCCGTCAGCGCCACCACTTCCGGCACCCGCAGATTGAACCGCACCGCCTGGATGTGGTCTTCGCTGTCGCGCGGCCGCAGCTTCGCCCAGTCCTCCCAGGTGTAAAGCTGGAAGTCCTTGGGGTCCACAACTCGCGCGGACTCGTTCCACAGCAGCACCAGCGCCCGCGCCACGGTGGCGACGTTCACTGGCTGCCAGTTGCGGTTCAAAATCAGCGTCGGCCGCTGGAGGGTCTTAGTCATGATTCGATTCCTTCGACATTGAACATTCGTCATTGAACATTTTGTCATTTGCATAAAGGGCTATCTGGCCGGAGTTGAACCGGCACCTTCTGATTCACAGTCAGCCGTGCAGAAACCGCTACACCACAGACAGCATGCGAGACAGAGAAGTTAGGAGTCATACGGATTCTCGTTTCAAACTGCGCGTTGCTAGCATTGCTTAACTGTTGCCCCGCAAGCACTTACGAACAATGGACCCGGCAGGATCAAACAAGAATTCGTATCAGTATTTAGGAGCTAGAATAGGCGTGTGAGGTTCGCGGCACATTCTAACTTCTAACTCCTAGCTTCTATCTCCTCTCCCTAGCACCCCGACCAGGAGTCGAACCCGGAACGGCTCGTTAGAAGCGAGCCATGATTTCCATTTCACCATCGGGGCACACGTCATCCAGCACACCAAGCGGAAGGCATGGGATTTGAACCCACATCCCGGTTAAGGGGCACGGTTTAGCAAACCGGCTCGGCCAACCGTATCCGACTACCTTCCATATTCCAGTGGACCGCCGGGGAATCGAACCCCGATTGCCTGGGTGCAAACCAAGCGTCTTCCCTTTGGACCAGCGGCCCGAACTAATCGAGAAGTCCGTCCCGGAGTTGAACCGGGTCTTCCTCCTTACCACGGAGGTGTGCTGCCAAAACACCTACAGACCGATTCGCGAACAAGTGATCCCGGATGGAGTTGAACCATCACTTTCCTGGTTGTCACCCAGGCGTCTTTGCCGTTGGACCACGGGATCAATGTTATCAGTGACCGAGGTGGGACTTGAACCCACAGGCACGAGGCTCTCGACCTCGCCGCTATGCCAATTTGCGTACCCGGCCGGGCGGAAAATCCGAAAGTCGAAATTCAAATGTCGAATCAAATCCGAATGATGAAATCGAAAACTTCGGCATTCGTCATTCGACATTCTGATTTCCGTTAGTCGCGGGTCTCGGAGTCGCACCGGGCTGTCCAGGCTTATGAGACCCGGTTGAGCCTGCGCCCACCCGCAAGTTGCAGGCCCCGGTATCGAGCCGGGCGAACCGGCCTTATGAAAGCCAGTTGGGCACCTGCCGCGCCTGCAAGGATTTAGTTTCTCGCCGAGTCTCTCAACTCTCATCTCTCATCTTCCATAGTGACCAAGGGGAGAGTCGAACTCCCATGCCTTGCGGCACGACGTTCTGAGCGTCGCGCGTCTACCAGTTGCGCCACTTGGCCGTGTTTGGGGGATTTTGGGAATTCGTGATTTCAGGATTTTAGTTGTTTTGCACTCGGCGCCTAAATCCCTAAATCCCCAAATCCCTTCCCAAGTAGCCCGTGCGGGAATCGAACCCGCCTTGCCGGCTTGAGGGGCCGGTGTCCTAAACCGATAGACGAACGAGCCATGATCTGGGTACACAGTACTGTGTACTTGGTACTGCGTACTCAGTAGTCAAGTGCGACGAGCAGGAGTTGAACCTGCAAATCCTCGTAGGATGGCTGGGTTACGGCCAGTTGGGCTTGCCAATGCCCAATCGTCGCGCGATGTAAACAGTGGCGCAGGCGAGATTCGAACTCGCAGTCACGAAGGTTTGAGCTTCGTCGCTTTGCCGGTTTGCGTACCGCGCCATTGTCGCCTTTCGCTCCGCGAAAGGCGACATAAAGCGCCCTCGACGGGATTTGAACCCGCGATCTCCTGCGTGACAGGCAGGCGAGCACTCCAGGCTGCTCCACGAGGACGGAAGGGGAGGGATGAGGGATAAAAGATGAGAGATTAGGGACAAACCGAGGCTTTTGCCGTATCCCTCATCTGTCATCCTTCATCTCTCATCTCACGAGTGGTCCCAGATGGAGTCGAACCATCGTTGCCTGGTTGTGGGCCAGGAGTCGTAGCCATTGGACCACGGGACCATCTGTTTCAAGTGGAGTCACCGAGAGTCGCACTCGGATCTCTGGATTGCGGAACCAGTGTCTTCCTGTTGGACCATGACCCCGGAAGTTAATGTCGAAAATTCAAATGTCGAAGCGGAAGCCGTGAGACTCGAACTCACAAGCGGCTCTAGGCCGCCACCTGTTTTCAAGACAGGCTCCTCATCCGGCCGGATGACTTCCGTTCATAATCAAAAAGCTGCGGAGGCTGGGCTCGAACCAACATGAAGACGTTCAGAGCGTCTCATCCTACCGTTAGATGACTCCGCATCGCTTACTTCTTAGACACACATCACACAAATAGGCTCGGGGAGAAGGAATCGAACATTGCTCCCCGAATCAAAGTAGTTGCCGATTGGCAAAACTACTTCGAGAGGGTATGCTAACTGGTATGCCCTCAACGTCTGCGTTTGGTCAAACTTGTTTCGAGGCGTTTGTGTGGGTGCTTCGCTTAGTATGTGCCGACGCAACTAATGAAAGACTTACCCCTGTCATTACGAGTCTGTGGCATTCATACGGCTTTGACAGCTACCTCGCTCTTGATGTGTGCATCTCCGTTGTCCGACAGACCCGGAACAATTCACCCTTTGCTTGTCATTCCGTTTTTTTATTTGCTGTTTTCTGGTTTGCCTTACATTGCAGTTCTAGTACGAGGAGCATATGAGTTGCAGCGAGGAATCGGCAAACTGAGTTCAGCCCTTGCCGTTGGAGCTAGCCTACTGATTTTGTCGGCAATGGGGTGCTGGGTTGCACACATGTGGCCTTTGTGGATGGGTATCTAGCCGCCGTGCACCTAGCTTTTGTTCTAGTTTCGTTTCTAGCGAAACGCTGAAGACATTTAGACAAATCAGGAAAGTATTTCAACCTTCGTGTCCTGGTTCAAAGCCAGGGAGCCTGCCATTGACCGATCCCCGATCGCGAACAAGAGCGCCTTGTGGGAGTCGAACCCACCTCGCCAGCTTGGAAGGCTGGAGCCTTTGCCGCTCGGCCAAAGGCGCAACAAGCTGCGGCGGCTGGAATCGAACCAGCGTCGGGGCGGTTAACAGCCGCCTGCCCGTACCAACACGGGCTCCACCGCAAAAAGTCAGGACGGCGGGATTCGGACCCGCGATCTCGTGCTCCCGCGACCACCGCTGCGCGGCGGTGCCCGGCGGATTACCAGGCTTTCCTACGTCCTGTTTCTAAAGCGCCCAGCGGGAGTCGAACCCGCACTTCTGCTATGGCAAAGCAGCAGGCTACCGCTACATCATGGGCGCGCTAAAGTGTGCCGAATTGTCAATGAACAAGAGCACCGGGTGGGAGTTGAACCCACGTTGCCGCCTTACGAGTGCGGGGTCTTGGCCACTAGACGACCAGTGCGTTTTTCTTTCAGTGGGACCAGACGGACTTGAACCGTCACCATCCTGGTTAAGAGCCAGGTATGCTGCCGCTAACACCTTGATCCCGTATGTTTTGTCGGTCTGCGCGGAAGGAATACCATTCCTTCGCTGCGTTCTGATTGTCAGTAACCCGTGTGGGAGTTGAACCCAACCTATTCGGCTTGAAAGACCGATGACCTCACCCGAAGTCGAACGGGCCGTGCTCGGCGCGCACCTTCCACGCAGACAAAGCGGGGATTTCGCGCGCAGATTTCACGCAGTGGACTGGGCGGTGCTCGAATCCGCGTCTCCCGGTTTTCAGCCGGGTGCTAGACCATCTCAGCTACCAGTCCAATAAAAAACCCGGCATCACTGTGACACCGGGCTTTCTATTCTTGCGGAACAGGTACGGCCAAGTGTCAGGTGCGCAATGGATACGAGAGGAGCCCAAATACGAGGTGGCTCTGCGCCGGTTGACCGGCGGATATACCCTTTCCTTCTCGCAGTTCGCAACTTGGCCGAAATGAAGTCATGGCTTTTTCTCGGTAATGAGCGGCCCCACAAGTGGCGCCCGCATGTATCTATACTTTAGACGCCGCTGGTTCTGAAATGGTTCACGAAAACTTTGTAACTCAGCGGGCCAATATAGAAGACGCCCAAATCGCTGCTTTTATTCCCGGACCGTAAGCAGTTCTTACGTGACGTTCACTTCGGCGACGACGAACACGTCGTCACCTTATATCTTCGCCGGCAGTTCGCTCTTCGGGCCGACGATCAGCTTTAGCCCTCCCGCGCTGCCCGGGCAGGTCTTGGAGGCGTCGGACGTCACGACCTTGCGGCCGATTGGCTCATTGTGGGCGTAAAATGCGCGTGATTGCGTAAGATAAGATGTCAGCGGCGACAATTCTTATCAGGTAGACTTTAGCAATCACATCGACTTTGCCGATTCTGTAATGAAGGAGACTAATGGCGGCTTTTGCGCGACGCAGCCGCCCAATGGGTGGGGTAGGTATCAATGAAACTCGTGCAACTTTTGCCCTTGAACGACGCACTTGCAATCGGGCGCGCTTGGAAGCGCTGGTTCGTTTTGGCGTCGGCAATTGCCGTTTTATGGTCCGGGCTGGGCAGATACGCTCTAGCCGAAGTTCACTGGCGTACTCCCGACCGATTCCTTGTGCCCGCAACGGACATCGAGCAGGATCCGCCGCCAAACATGCTGCCGGCCGATCCACCATCGGCGACGCCAAAGACCCCGCCGATTCCTACGCGGACTCCGGAAAGATCTCTTCTCGCACCGCCCGCAAGCATTAAACCGCCACCGCCGCCCGATGAACCAATTGACGCGGCGGAGGACGCTGGTCCGAATTGCGCTCCCGATCGCTACGATTCGGTTGTGCGTGAGCACTGCTGGGAACCGATCGCCGGACGGGTGGAAGCGCGAATTGAATGGCTTCTATGGTTCGGCAAGGGAGACCGCGTTCCACCGCTGGTGACCACAGGGCCCGGCACGCCGCGCGACCAGGCCGGCGTGCTCGGTGCGGCCGGCACGACCGTCTTGTTCGGCGACGAGGGCTTGAACGAAAGCGCCAGCAATGGGGCGCGCTTCGGCCTGGATTATTGGCTCACTCGGGATCATGGAGCGGGCGTGGAATTCCAGTATTTCTTCTTGGGAAGGAATACGCAGAGCTTCCAGGCCGACGACAACTCCTTTGCGGTGCTCGCTCGGCCAATTTTCAATACCGCCACGCAGGCCGAGGATGCCGCGCTCACCGCGTATCCCGGCGTACAGTCGGGCAGCGCGAACGTCGCCGCGACCTCGGACTTGCAAGGGGCCGAGGCGCTGCTGCGGAAAACGTGGTTTTGCCGCGAGAGCGGCCGCCTCGATTTTCTTCTCGGTTACCGCTACGTTCGGCTGAGCGACGACTTGCGGATTGACGAAGCCGAGACGTTCATAGATCCCACCGGGACCGTCCCCGTCGGTTCGACGCTAGCCCTGACCGACCGCTTCAGCACGGTCAACGAGTTCCAGGGGGCCGACTTCGGCGTGGCTTCCGACTGGCGCTGCGGACGCTTCGACTGGGGAGTCGTCTTGAAGATCGGCTTGGGCAATACCAACTCGCGAGTCTCGATCAGCGGCAACACCGTGGCCACCGAACCGACGCTTGCGCCGGTGGCTTCGCAGGGCGGACTGCTGGCCCAGGCATCGAACATCGGCCAATACGAACAGAACCGCTTCACGATGCTGCCGGAGCTGGGAGTGAACTTCGGCTTCGACCTGACGCGGCGGCTGCGGTTGACCGGCGGCTATTCGCTGCTCTATTGGGGCGGCGTGGCGCGAAGCGGCGACCAGATCGACTTGAACCTCGCGCCCGAGCAATTCCCGCCGTCGCAGAATGCCGCCGCGAGCCGCTTCCCGCAATTCCGCTTTGCCGCGACCGATTACTGGGCACAAGGATTGAGCCTGGGGCTGGACTGCCGCTTCTAGGCGGCTATCAGACGATCCACTGATAGATGCTCGACAGCACCTTGTCGGTCGCGCTCGACTTGACGGGCTTTTGCGACGCCGAATTCAAGACCACCGCGGCAGCCGATTTCGACACCGGCGAAGGCGCGGCAGCCGCGCTGGCCGTCTTTACGGACGCGGTCGTCGCAGGAGAAGCCGCGGTCGTTGGGGCGGCAGTCGCCGCGGACTGACTGTTGACGGATGCCGACGACGAGGCGATGAAACTCTTGAGCGATCCGCTCACCGATGACGCTATGCTGTTCACGGCCGCGCTGGCCACGTGCACTGCCGGCGAGGCCTGGGAGACCTGAACGACGGCGGCCTGTTGAGCGGCGGCCTGCGCGCTGCCGGTCCACGAGTCCAAAGTAACCCGCTTGGAGAGGCCGCCGGGCGTCAGAAGCCACTCGCCGAAGTCGTATTCCGTGCCTGTTTGCCCGGCGGCCACGGCGATTTGGCTGATCGTGTTGTTGGTCGATCCTTGCCCGCCGAGGCTGCCGGCGGTGTCTTTTCCACCGCCGAGGTATTGCGTCGGCTGGGTCTCGACAAGGGTATACGAGCCGGCCGGCAGGGAGTTGAACTGGTACGACCCATCGCCTTGCGTGACTGCCGTCTGGTCGGGCGCCGCGGCATCGGTGCGCTTGAGCGTAATCGTGACGTTGGGGAGTCCGGTCTTGTACACGCCCGCCGAAACCATCCGCTGACCACTGTTGTTGGCATCCGCGTAAACGTAGCCGGCGAGCGAGGAGCTGGCGACGACGGGCGCGGCGGTCACGGTAAACTGTTGCGTGCCCGCGGTCAAGTTGCCGGCGGAGGCGGTAACGGTTGGAGTTCCCGCCTTCGTGTCCGTGTAGGTGAAACTCGCCGTGCCGGCGCCGGCCGCGATCGTGAGCGGGGAATTCGGCGAGAACGTGCCGCCGCTGGAGGTCGAGCCAAGGGTGACATTCAAAGCGCTGCTTGCCGTGGCCGGGTTGCCGAAGCTATCCGTCAAGGCGAGCGTGATCGATCTCGAGACGGTGCCGGCGGTAATCGTCTGCGGCGAGGAAGTGAATGTCACGCGGCTGGCCGCACCCGCAACCACGGTCTCTTGTTGCGCGGCCGAGGCCAAGCCGCCGGCCGACGCGGTAAGCGTAGGCGTTCCTGCCTTGGTGTCGGTATAAGTGAAGCTGGCGGAGTGGGCGCCTGCGGCGACCGTCAAGGACGAGGCCGGTAAAAAGGTGCCGGCGGCTGAGGATGAGGTCAAGCTAATCGCAAGCGCGCTGCCGCCATTGACGGCATTGCCGAAGGCATCTTCCACAGCGACGGTCATCGTGCCCGAGGCGAGCCCTGCGGTGAGAGTCTGCGGCACGGTAGTGAATACAAGCTGGCTGGCGGCGGCCGAATTCACGGTCTCTTGTTGCGTGGCCGAGGTGAAGCTTCCCGCCGCGGCCGTGAGCGTCGGCGTTCCGGCGGCGGTATCCGTGTAGCTGAAGCTGACCGAGTTGGCGCCGGCGGGCATCGTGAGCGACGACGCGGGCGAGAATGTGCCGTGGGCGGAACTCGTGCTTAGGCTGACCGTCAGCGGGCTGCCGGAATTGACCAAGTTGCCGAATGCGTCCTCAAGCGAAATCGTAATCGTGCTCGACGCAGCGCCCGCGGTCAGAGTCTGCGGCGCCGTGATGAATGCAAGATGACTGGCCACGGTCGGATTCACCGTTTCTTGCTGCGACGCCGAAGCGAGGCTGTCCGCCGCGGCCGTGAGCGTCGGCGTGCCCGCCGCCGTATCCGTGTACTTGAAGCTGGCCACGCTTGCGCCGGCTGGAATGTTCAGCGGCGATGCGGGAGTGAACGTGCCCTTGGCTGAGGTCGTGCTCAGGCTGACCGTCAGAGGACTGCTCGCGTTGACCGTGTTGCCGAATGCGTCCACCAGCGCGAGGGAAATCGTGCTCGATGCCACCCCCGCGGTGAGCGTCTGCGGCGCTGTGGTGAACACCAAGTGGCTGGCGGCCGCCGGATTCACCGTCTCTTGCTGCGACGCCGAGGCGAGACTGCCCGCCGCGGCCGTGAGCGTCGGTGCTCCCGCGGCAGTGTCGGTGTAATTGAAGTTGACCGAACTGGCGCCGGCGGGAATCGTGAGCGGCGAGACGGGCCCGAACGTCCCATGTGCGGAAGTCGTGCTCAGGTTGACCGTCAGGGGACTGCTCGCGCTGACTAGATTTCCAAATGCGTCTTCGAGCGCGAGGGAAATCGTGCTGGATGCGACCCCCGCGGTGAGCGTCTGCGCCGCCGAGGTGAATGCCAGGTGATTTGCAGCGGCCGGCTTCACGGTTTCCTGTTGGGAGGCTGCGGGCAGCGTACCTGCGGCAGCCTGGAGCGTCGGTGTGCCTGCCGCGGTATCCACGTACTTGAAACTGACCGTGCTGCCGCCGGCTGGAATGGTCAGCGGTGAAAGCGGTGTAAACGTGCCCGAGTGCGAAGTCGTGGACAGGTTGACGGTGAGGGCGTTAGCCGCGGCAACGGGATTGCCGAAGGCATCCTGCAGCGCAAGGGTGATCGTGGCCGAGGCGACACCCGCGGTTAAAGACTGAGGCGCCGTTGTGAATGTCAGGCTGCTCGCGGCGGCTGGATTCACGCGTTCTTGCTGCGTGGTCGAAGTGAGGCCGCTCGTCGCGGCCGTGAGGGTCGGTGTTCCCGCCGAGGTATCCGTGTAGTGGAAGCTGACCGTGCTGGAACCAGCCGGGATTGCAAGCGGCGATGCGGGCGAGAACGTGCCCTTGGCGGACGTCGTGCTCAAGCTTACCGCACGCGCGCTACTTGCATTGACCGGATTGCCGAAGGCGTCTTCCTCCGCGACCGTGATCGTACCCGAGGCAACTCCCGCGGTGAGGGATTGCGGCGATGTGGTAATGGCGAGTTGGCTGGCCGCGGCCGGAATCACGGTTTCTTGCTGCGACGCCGAAGCGAGACCGCCCGCGGCAGCCGTCAGCGTCGGTGTGCCTGTTTTTGTGTCGCGATACGTGAAGCTTGCAGTGCTGGAACCGGCTGGGATGGTCCGCGAAGAAGCGGGTGTAAAAGATCCCGCGCTGGATGTCGTGCTAAAATTGACTGTCAGGGCATTATTGGAGTTGGCTGGATTGCCGAAGGTGTCTTCCAACATGACCGTGATCGTGCCCGAGGCGACGCCCGCGGTGAGGACTTGTGATGGCGTGTTGAAGACAAGACGGCTCGCTACGGCCGAGTTAACCGTTACCTTTTGCGATGCTGAGGCGAGACCGCCAGCCGCGGCCGTCAGCGTCGGAGTTCCTGCGGTAATATCCGAATATTGGAAACTGACCATGCCGGCGCCGGCCGGTAAGATTAGCGGTGGAATGAAGGCGAAGTTGCCCGAAGCGGACGTTGTGCTCAGGTTAATCGTCACATCTGCGCTCGCGCTGGCGGCATTGCCAAAGGCATCTTGAAGAGCCACGGTGATCGTGCCCGAAGTCTGTCCGGCGGTGATCGTCTGCGGCGCGGTCGCGAAAATCAAATGGCTCGCGGCGGCCGGCGTGACGGTCTCTTGCTGCGACACCGAGGCGATACCGGCCGCCGCGACAGTCAACGAAGGCGTGCCCGTGTGCGTATCCGTATACCCGAAGCTGACTGAGCTGCTGCCAGCCGGAATAGCTAACGACAACGCCGGTGTGAACGTGCCCTGGCCCGATGTCGTGCTCAGGTTTACCGTCAAGGCGTTGCTTGTATCGACCGGATTGCCGAAGGCGTCTTCCAATTCGACCGTGATCGTGCCCGAGGCGACGCCCGCGGTAAGCGTTTGTGGCGCCGTCGTGAATGCCAGGCGACTTGTCGCGGCCGGATTCACAGTTTCTTGCTGCGTCGCCGAAGCAAGACTGCCGGCGGCGGCCGAAAGCGTTGGCGTTCCAACTGACGTATCCGTGTACTGGAAGCTTGCCGTGTCGGCGCCTGACGGAATAGTAACTTGCGATGCGGGCGAGAACGTACCCTTTGTGGATGTCGTGCTCAAGCTGACCGTCAGTGGGCCATTGGCATTCACCGGGTTGCCGAAGGCGTCTTCCAGTTCGACCGTCATCGTCGCCGACGCGGTCCCTACGGTCAGCACCTGTTCCGGCGTTGTGAACGCCAATTGGCTGGCGGCATCCGCGAGAATCGTTTCGCTTTGCGTGGCCGATGCAAGCCCGGAGGACGCCGCCGTAAGCGTGGGCGTTCCCGCCAAAGTGTCGGCGTACAAGAATCCAATCGTGCTTGCGCCGGCGGGAATAGTCAGCGGCGCGGGGTACGGCAGGACATTGCCGTGGAGATCGATGAACTGGCCGGCGACGGACGTCGTGGTTAGGGTCACCGATACATTGCTCGCGGCAAAGACCGGATTGCCGAAAGCGTCTTCCAGTTCGACCGTCATTGTGTGCGATGGAGCGCCCGCTGTCAGGATCTGACCAGCCGAGGTAAATGCCAGGTGGCTTGTCGCGGCCGGATTGACGGTTTCTTCCTGCATAGCTGTGGCGAAGCTGGCCGCGGCGGCGGTAAGCGTGGGTGTTCCAACGGCGGTGTCCGTGTATTGGAAACTTACCGCGTCGGCGCCGGCCGGAATCGTCACAGGCGAAATTGGCGAAAATGTTCCCTTGGCAGAAGTCGTGATTAAGGAAACCGTCAGCGGGCTAACGGCATTCACCGGGTTGCCGAAGGCGTCTTCCAACTCGACCGTTATCGCAGGCGAAGCCGTCCCGGCTGTCAGCACCTGTTCCGGCGTAGTGAATGCCAATTGGCTGGCTGCGTCCGCGAGGATGCTTTCGTTTTGTGTGGCCGAGGTAAGGCCGGCGGACGCGGCCGTAAGTGTAGGCGTTCCTGCCAGCGTGTCGGCGTACATGAACTGGACAGTGCTTGCGCCGGCGGAAATAGTCAGCGGCGCGAGATACGGCAGCACGTTGCCATGAAGATCGATGAATTGGCCGGCGACGGACGTCGTGGTCAGGGTCACCGATATTCCGCCGGCGGCGGCAATCGGATTGCCGAAGGCGTCTTCCAACTCAACCGTCATCCTGTGTGAAGGCATGCCCGCTGTCACGATCTGACCGGCAGAGGTAAAAACCAGTTGGCTTGCCGCGGCCGGATTGACGGTTTCTTCCTGCGTTGCCGATCCGAAGCCGGCCGCGGCGGCCGTAAGTGTAGGCAGTCCGACGGCCGTGTCGGTGTATAGGAAGTTCACGGCATCGGCGCCGGCAGGAATCGTCAGGGGAGATACTGGCGAAAACGCGCCCTTGGCAGACGTAGTGCTCAAGGCGACCGTCACCGGGTTAATGGCATTAACCGGATTGCCGAATGCGTCTTCCAACTCGACCGTCATCGTCGGCGACGCAGCCCCGGCGGTCAGCACTTGTTCCGGCGTGGTGAAAGCCACTTGGCTGGCGGCCTCCGCGAGAACGGTTTCGTTCTGAGTGGCCGAGCCGAGGCCGGAGGATGCGGCCGTAAGCGTGGGCGTTCCCGCCACGGTATCGGCATACATGAATCGGACGGTGCTGCCGCCGGCGAGAATCGTCACCGGCGCAGGATACGGCAGCACGTTGCCGTGGAGATCGATGAACTGGCCGGCGAAGGACGTCGTGGTCAGTGTCACCGAAATTCCGCTCGCGGCGACGACCGGATTGCCAAAGGCGTCTTCCAGCTCAACCGTCATCGTATGCGACGGCACGCCCGCCGTAAGGATCTGATTGGCGGAGGTGAACGACAGTTGGCTGGCCGCAGCCGCGTTGACGGTTTCGTCCTGCGTAGCCGAACCGAAGCCGCTCGCGGCGGCTGTAAGCGTTGGCAGTCCTGCAACCGTGTCGGTATATAGGAAGTTCACGGCATCGGCGCCAGCCGGAATCGTTACGTGCGAGATCGGCGAAAACGTTCCCTTGGCGGAAGTTGTGCTTAATGAAACTGTCACCGGGCTAACGGCATTAACCGGGTTTCCAAAAGCGTCTTCTAATTCGACCGTCATCGTCGGCGAAGCAGTCCCCGCGGTCAACACCTGCTCGGGCGTGGTGAAAGCCAGTTGGCTCGCAGCCTCCGCGAGAACGGTTTCGTTCTGCGTGGCCGAGGCGAGGCCGGCGGACGCCGCCGTAAGCGCGGGCGTTCCCGCCAAAGTGTCGGCATACATGAACTGGACGGTGCTGCCGCCGGCGGGAATCGTCAGCGGCGCTGGGTACGGCAGCACATTGCCGTGGAGATCGATGAACTGCCCGGCGAAGGACGTCGTGGTCAGGCTCACCGGCACTCCGCTCGCGGCGCCGACCGGATTGCCGAACGCGTCTTCCAGTTCAACCGTCATCTTGTGCGAGGGCACACCCGACGTTAAGATCTGATCGGCGGAAGTAAAGGCCAACTGGTCGGCCGCCGCCGCAACCAATGTCTCGCTTTGTGTGGCCGGTAGCAAGCCGCCTGACGCGACAGTGAGCATGGGCGTTCCGGCTGCCGTATCCGTGTAGTTGAAGCTGACCATGTCGGCGCCGGCCGGAATCGTCAGCGGCGAAATGGGCGTGAAAGCGCCTTTGGAGGAAGTCGTACTCAGAATCACCGTCAACGGGCTATTGGCGTCGACAAGGTTGCCGAAAGCATCTTCCAGCGCGACGGTCATTGCGCCCGATTCGATTCCGGCCATCAGCGTCTGGCTGGCCGTGGTGAAGGCCATTTGGCTGGCCGGCCCGGAAACGACCATCTCGGTCTGTGTGGCCGAAGCCAGAGCGCCGGACGTCGCCGTGATTTCCGGCGTTCCGTCGGCGGTATCACTGTACTGGAAGCTGACTGTGCTTGCTCCGGAGAGAATCGTAAGCGTCGATGTCGGAGTAAAGGCGCCTTTGACCGATGTGGAGCTCAAGCTGACGGTCAGATCGCTGCTCGCATTGACCTGATTGCCAAACGCATCTTCCAGTGCAAGAGTGATCGTACCCGAGGCGCTCCGGCGGTTAGCGTCTGACCCGGCGTCGTGAAAACTAGTTGACTTGCGGCCGCCGGTAATATGGTTTCCTGCTGAGATGCGGACGCCAGACTGCCGGCCGCGGCCGTGAGAACTGGCGTGCCCGCCACAGTATCCGCATATTGGAAATTCGCGGCGCTTGCACCTGCCGCGATCGTTAGCGGCGCGGCGGGAGTAAGCATGCCAGTGGTGGAAGTCGTGCTCAGGTTCACTGGCAAGTCGCTGCTTGCTTTGACCGGATTGCCGAAGGCATCTTCCAGCGCTACGGCGATCGTGCCCGTAGTGCTCCCGGCGGGCAGCGTCAGTGCCGGCGTGGCAAAAGTCAGTTGGCTTGCCGCGGCTGGCAAGACGGTTACTTGATGTGCAACGGGCGGAAGACTGCCGGCGGCCACGGTGAGCGTGGCTGTCCCGGCAAGCGTGTCGCTATATTGGAAGCTTGCCGAAGCGGCGCCGGCTGGAATCGTCAACGGAGATGCCGGCGCAAAGTTTCCCGACGCGGAAGTTGTGCTCAATCGGACCGTTACGTTGCTGACGGCGGCCACGGGGTTGCCAAAGGCATCTTCCAAGGTCACGGTCATCGGTTGTGATAACGTCCCCGCGGTGAAGCTCGGCGCTGGAGCAAAGACGAGTTGGCTGGCGGACGCTGCGACTACGGTTTCCTGCTGCGCGGCGGAGCCGAGGGCGGCCGCGGTCGCCGTAAGCGTTGGCGCTCCTGCCGTTGTATCCCTGTAGTTGAAACTGACCGTGCTCGCGCCGGCCGGAATGGTCAACGACGCCGGCGTAAATGAGCCATTGGCGGAAGTCGACGCCAAGCTGACCGCAATCGGACTCGCCGCGTTAATCGGATTGCCCGCTGCATCCTGCAGTTCGACGGTGATCGTGCCGGAGCTTACACCCGCCGTCAAGACCTGCGGCGCCGTGACGAAGCCCAATTGAGTTGCGGCGCTGGCAGCGTTGATATAGACTTTTGCCACCGCGCCGTTTCCGAGGTCGTCGACGGCAATCCATTGCAAGCCCGGTGTGTTGAACGATGCACTGAACGTCCCGACGCCGCCAGATAGCGTGGAGTTGTTTGGCGGCAAAGTCGCCGTTGGATCGCTGCTAAAAAACTGCAGCGAGTCAGAGTTGGGAATGATCAGGCCCGAACTACTCTTCAGCGATACCGAAAAAAAAAAGGATTGCCCGGCCGTAATGCTGGACGGTGCCCCATCGATCGACAGCACCGGAAGCTGCGAATTATTGACGGAGAATGTGCCGGTGACCACGGTGGCGCCGATCGCGCCCGTCAGCGCGTCAGTTGCCGTGATGCTGAGAAGGACATTGGGATTGTGAACGATGCCGATGTCCAGGCCGCTTGCCCAAATGTAATGATGGGCAAAGCCTGAAGAAGACGAGCTGGAACTCAGGTTTTGCGTGCCGTCTCCGCCGATCGCCATGGTGGCGTTCTGCCATGTGGCGCCGCCGTCGGGACTGAATTGCACGACGATGTTGCAGGGATTCTGAAGCGTGTCGGCCAGGCTGTAGTTGAGCAATACGTTGCCGCTGACGACACTTCCAGGTGTTTGCAGCGTTACCGAGGGCGCCGGGCCGACGGCCGCAACGACAGCGACCGCCGCGCCCTTCGCAACGAGTGCCGGCGCCGCGGCAAAGCCGGCGGCCGGAACGATGGGTGCCGATGCAGTCACGTTTACGGAATTGCTCGCACTAGTAAGCCCGGTGTCGGAGGTCGTCAGCGTCTGGCTGCCGAGCGTTCTCAGCGTGGCGTTGAACGTGCCGACCCCGTTGGTCAACGAGGTGCTGGTCGGCAGGGACGCATTCCCATCGCTGCTGCTGAAATGGACCGTGCCGCCGTAGCTTGTGGCCGTATTATTGTACAAGTCCTGGGCCGTCACCGTGAAACTGAAAGCGGTTCCTGAAACGGCACTGGCGGGAGTGGTCAACTTAAACATCCTGGCCGTGCCTGGAGCGACAGTCACCGCGCCGCTGACGCCGGTAAGCGAGCTATTTGCGATATCCGTGGCCGTGATCGTCTGGTTGCCCGCCGTCTTGAGCGTGATGGAAAACGTGTGCGAGCCGTTAACGAACGTGGCGTTGCCCGGCAAGGCTGCCGCGGCGTCGCTGCTGGTGATCTGGACCGTTCCGGTGTAACTGGTATCCGTGTTGTTGTTTGCATCCTGCGCCGTGACGGTGAAATTAAACGAGTTGCCCGCCGTGGCGTTGCGGGTCGAAATCACGACAAAATGCGTTGCTCCCGTCGCCGCGCTTACGTTCACCGACGCGCTCGTTCCATTCAACGTGCCGCTCACCGTGTCGGTGGCCGTCACCGTCTTATTGCCCACGGTGTTTAGCGTGACGCTGAATGTGCCGGTGCCGTTAGTCAACGTCGCGTTGGCGGGCAAGACCGCGGCTCCGTCGCTACTGGTGAAGTGAACAGTGCCCGTATAGCCGGCGGCCGTGTTGTTGTTCGCGTCCAATGCCGTGACGAGAATATTGAACGCGACGCCCGCGGTGGCGGTCGAGGGAACGCTGACCGAGAAGTGCGTGGCCGGCGTCGACACGTTCACCGCGCCGCTCGTGCCGGTAAGCGAGCCGTTGACCGTGTCGGTGGCCGAGATCGTCTGGCTGCCGCCCGTTGTCAGCGTTGCGCTGAAGGTGCCGGTGCCATTGGTCAATGTGGCGTTGGTCGGCAAGACCGCCGCCGAGTCGCTGCTGGTGAAGTGGACCGTGCCCGCATAGCCCGTGGTCGTGTTGTTAAACGCGTCCTGTGCCGTCACGGTGAAATTGAAGGCGGTGCCGGGAGTAGTGCTCGCCGGAGCGCTCACCAGGAAATGACTGGCCGCCGCCGGACTGACGCTCACAGCGCCGGTGGCGGTAAGTGAACCGGTGACGGTGTCCGTGGCCGATAACGATTGGCTTCCCGCCGTCTTGAGCGTGACGCTGAAAGTTCCGACACCGTTCGTCAATGTGGCATTGGCCGGCAACGTCGCCGCCGCATCGCTGCTGGTGAAATGGAGCGTGCCCGCATAGCCAGTGGCTGTGTTGTTGTACGCGTCTTGTGCGATTACCGCCAGCGTGAGAGCCGTGCCCGCCGTGGCGGCCAGCGGTGCGCCGAACGCCGCCCCGGAGCCAACCGTGAGCGATTCGCCGTCCGGCACGGCGGAAGGACTGGTAAAAATCAGGCTGCCGTCCTCGACATAGACGCCGCCCGTAAAGCTGTTCGCTACGCTATCCGTGGCCGTGCCGGAACCGGTCTTCAGGAGGCTCGTAGCGCCTTGGATGCCGGATTGGACCGCGCCGGACTGCACGACCACCGCGCTGGCGAAGGTGTTCAACCAATAGTGCGTGGCCGCGCCCGCGTTCACGGTTACAGCGCTGGTGCCGCTCGCAACTGTCGCGTTTGTAGCGTCGTTGACCTTCATCGTCTGGCTGCCGGCCGTTTTCAGAGTAACGCTGAATGAGCCGGTGCCGTTTGTGAGCGTGGCGTTTGCCGGCAGGACTGCCGCTCGGTCACTGCTGGTAAAGTGGACCGTGTCCGTGTAACCGGTCGCCGTGTTGTTATAGGCGTCTTTTGCCGTAACCGTGAAGCTGGCAGGGGTCCCCGCCGTCGCCGTGCCGATACCGCTGATGACGAGATTCACGGCCGCGGCAGCCGTTGCGTTCACCAACGCGCCGCCTGTGATTGAACTGTTCACGGTGTCCGTCGCCGTCAGCGACTGAACGCCCGCCGTCTTTAACGTGACGTTGAACGTGCCCGTGCCATTGGTGAGCGTGGCGTTGGCCGGCAGGACCGCGATCGCATCGGTGCTGGTGAAGTGGACCGTGCCCGCGTAGGCGGTGGTAGCATTGTTGTAGGCGTCTTGCGCAGTTACAGTAATTGAAAATGCGCCGCCCGCGGTAGCGTTCACTGGAGCGCTGACTTGGAAATGCGAAGCGGCCGACGGGCTGACGCTCACCGCGCCGCTCGTGCCGGTAATTGAGCTGGTCACGGTGTCCTTGGCGGTGATCGTTTGGCTGCCCGCCACTTTTAGCGTGGCGTTGAAGGTACCCGTGCCGCTGGTAAGGGTGCTATTGGCCGGCAAGACAGCGGCCCCGTCGGTGCTGGTGAAATGGACCGTGCCCGAATAGCCGGTGGCCGTATTGTTGTAAGTATCCTGTGCGGTGACGGTGATCGAGAAGGCGCCGCCCGCCGTGCTGCTTGCCGGAGCACTGACGACGAAATGCGTCGCCGCCGCCGCGCTGACGTTAACCGCATTGCTATTGCCTGTGAGTGCGCCAATTACCGTGTCCGTAGCGGTGATCGTCTGGCTGCCGGCCGTCTTAAGCGTTATGCTGAACGTGCCAATGCCGTTGGTCAGAGTCGCGTTGGCGGGCAGCACCGCCGCGGCATCACTGCTGGTGAAGTGGACGGTGCCCGTATAGCCATTGGCCGTGTTATTGTTCCCGTCTTGTGCCGTGACGGTGAAGGTGATCGCTCCGCCCGCGGTGGCGCTCGAGGGCGCGCTGATGGCGAAGTGCGAAGCCGATGATACTGTCACGTTTACGGTACCGCTGCCGGTAATCGAGCTGTTTGCTGTATCGGTGGCAATCAGCGTCTGGTTGCCCGAGGTCTTTAGCGTTGCGTTGAACGTGCCGGCGCCGTTGCCGAGCGTGGAATTGGCGGGCAAAACGGCAAGTCCGTCGCTGCTCGTGAAGCGGACCGTGCCGGCATAGCCGTTGGCCGTATTGTTGTATGGGTCTTTCGCGGTTACCGTGAAAGTGAAACCGCTTCCGGCAAGAACGCCCGCCGGCGCGCTAACGGCGAATTGCGAGGCGGCCGCCGGGCTGATGGCAACTATGCCGCTAACGCCGTTGACCGAACCGTTTGCCGTATCGCTGGCAGTCACCGTCTGATTGCCCGCGGTCTTTAATGTCGCGCTGAAGCTGCCGGTACCGCTGGAAAGCGTGGTGTTCGCGGGCAAGACGGCGGCCGCGTCGCTGCTGGTGAAATGGACTGTCCCGGCGTAGCCCGAGGCCGTGTTGCCATAGGCGTCTTTCGCAGTCACCGTGATAGTGAGCGCCCCGCCGGCGACCGAGCTGCCAGGAGCGCTGACCACGAAGTTCGCCGCGGCGGCCGCCGTTACGTTCACCGCCGCGCTGGTTCCGGTAAACGAACCATTTGATGTATCGGTGGCGGTCACCGTTCGGCTGCCCGCCGTCTTGAGCGTAATGCTGAAGTTGCCCGAGCCATTAGTCAGCGAGGAATTGGAGGGCAGGATGGCCGAGGGGTCGGTGCTGGTGAAGTGAACCGTGCCCGCATAACTCGTTACCGTATTGTTATAGCTATCCTTGGCCGCTACGGTGAAAGTGGCGGCGCTGCCCGCGGTAGCATTCGCCGGACCGCTTACCGAGAAGTGCGTCGCTGCCGCCGCGGCCACGTTGATCGCAGAACTTGTCCCGGTCACGGTGCCATTGACGGTGTCGGTGGCAATCAATGTCTGGTTGCCCGAGGTAAGCAGCGTGGCGCTGAAACTTCCCGACCCGCCCGGCAACGAGGCATAGGCCGTGAGCGTTGCCTGGGTGTCGCTGCTGGTGAAGTTGACCGTCCCCTGGTAGCCGGTAGCCGTATTGTTATAAGCGTCTTTTGCCGTGACCGTGAAACTGAAGGAACTGCCCGCATTGCTGCTAGACGGGGCGCTGAACGCGAAATGCGTTGCTGCTCCCGGCGTAACGACGACCGAGCCGCTGACGCCGTTCAGCGAGCCGTTTACCGTGTCCGTGGCCGTCACCGATTGGCTGCCGACCGTTTTCAAAGTGACGTTGAACGTGCCGCCGCCGTTGGTCAATGTCGTGTTGGCCGGCAGTCCTGCCTGCGCGTCGCTGCTGGTGAAGTTGACCGTGCCGCTGTAGCCGGTCGCTGTATTGTTGTAGTTGTCCTGTGCGGTGACCGTGACGCTGATCACGCCGCCCGCGATATCGCTGCCAGGGGCGGTGACCACAAAGTGCGCGGCCGCGGCGGCGGATACGGCGATAGAGCCGCTGACCCCGGTAATTGTCGAGGAATTGGTGTCCGTTGCGGTCACCGTACGGCTGCCGGCCGTTTTCAGCGTGACGCTGAATGTGCCCTGGCCGTTGTTCAACGATGAGTTCCCGGGCAGCACGGCGGCGGGATCGGTGCTGGTGAATCGAACGACGCCCGTGTAGCCCGTGGCTATGTTGTTGTAGGCATCCAGCGCGGTAACCGTGAGCGAAACGGGACTGCCCGCGGTTGCGCTGCCGGGGGCACTAGTCGAGTAATGCGTGGCGGCTGCGGCTACCGTGTTGATTGATGCGGCGCCGGAGATCGAGCCGTTCCCGGTATCAGTGGCCGTCACGGTGCGGCTTCCCGCCGTCGTCAGCGTGGCGCTGAAAGTTCCGATTCCATTGGTCAACGTCGAGTTGGCCGGTAAAGTCGCCGCCGGATCGGTGCTGGTGAAATGGACCGTTCCGGAGTAGGCGGCGGCCGTGTTGTTGTAAGCGTCCTTCGCGGTGACGGTGACGTTGATTGCGCTGCCTGCCGTGGCGGTGGCTGGCGCGGACACGGCGAAGTGCGTGGCCGTTGCAGCGCTCACACTTATTGGACTGCTGGTAATCGTAATCGCCGAGTTTCCATTGTCGGTGGCGGTCACGGTCTGGCTGCCCGCGGTCGTCAGCGTCGCGCTAAAAGTTCCGACGCCGGCGGTCAACGTGCTGTTGGCAGGCAGGACCGCGCCTGAATCACTGCTCGTGAATCTCACCACGCCCGCATAGCCGGTGGCCATGTTGTTGTAAGCGTCCTTCGCCGTGACGGTGATGTTGAATGCACTGCCCGCCGTGGCGCTCGCAGGAGCAGTGAGCACGTAGTGGTTCGCCGCGGCGGAGCTTACGCTCATCGTGCCGCTGTTGCCGGTGATCGAGCCAGTCGAGGTATCGGTGGCGGTCAACGTCTGGCTGCCGGCCGTTTTAAGTGTTGTGCTGAAAGTCCCTGTGCCGCCAGGCAGAGTGCTGTTGGCGGGCAAGACCGCCGCGCCATCTGTGCTCGTAAAGTGAACCGTGCCTCCGTAGCCGGTAACCGTGTTGCCGTAAGTGTCTTGCGCTGTGACCGTAAACGTGAACGGCGTGCCCGCCACCGCGCTCGCCGGTGCGGCTACGGCATATTTCGAGACGGCAGCGGGGCTCACGGTTACCGGGCCGGTGATGCCGGTGACCGAGCCGTTCACGGTATCGGTGGCGGTCACTGTCTGGTTGCCGGCCGTTCGCAGCGTTAGAAAGAAAGTGCCGGTACCGTTCGTCAAAGTGGAGTTAGCGGGCAGAATCGCCAACGCATCCGTGCTTGTGAAATGGATCGTACCGCCGTAATTCAAAACCGTGTTGTTGTATGGGTCTTGTGCGGTAACCGACACGGCGATGGAATTGCCCGCGGTCGCGGTGGATGTGGCGCTTACGATGAACTTCGAGGCCGCGGCCGCGGCTACCGTCACCGTGCCGGTCGTCCCGTTGATGGTATTGTTGCCGGTATCCGTCGCAGTGACGGTTTGGTTGCCCGCCGTCTTGAACGTAACATTGAAAGTGCCCACGCCGTTGGTCAGCGTGGCGTTGGCCGGCAGGACTGCCGCGCCGTCGGTGCAGGTGAAATGCACCGTGCCGGAATAATTGCTGACGGTGGTGCCGTAAATGTCTTTCGCGGTGACGGTGACTGCCGTTGAACTGCCGGCAGTCGCGCTGCTGGATGCGCTCACCGTGAAACTCGATGCTATGCCGGCGCCGGCCGGCTGCACCTGGAACGTTCCGGTCACGGTGCTGCCATCCTGCGACAAGGTTGGAGAAGTCAGGCCGTCGACCTCGACGTCGGACATGCTCGACACATTGGGAGGGCTAGAGAAGCCGCAAAAATAAATAACGTTATTGCCGCTGTGAAGCGTATCGACGGCCGTGGTCAAACTGAGCGTCCCGGCAGCGTTGGCGGTCAGGGGCACGCTGTATAGAAGCTCCTCTGCATTAGGCGGCGAGTAGGAGAGGTTCCGATTCGTTAGCTCTCCGCCCGGTTCGCTGATCAATCCCGTCGAAACAGTTCCCCTCGGATCCCACTGATACAACGGGCCCGCCGTTACTGTCGTGCCTTGCGGTACGCTCACCGGGCCGCTGTAATTGACATTGAAGTAGGCCTGCAAAATGCCTTGTGCGTTTGTGGATCCCGACCCATTGGGCCGGTTGTCGCGGATGAATGCCTTCAGAACGTAGGACTGGCCCGCCTGGAGCCCGCTGACCGGTACGCCGTTAAGATCGAACTCGTAGCGGAGCCCCACGTCCGCAAGCATCCGCCGGTTTTCGAGCGATTCAAAAATGAGAGTGCGCGGCCGATGCGTTGCCGGCCGATTGCGGCGGCGCTTCCCCGCGCCCGGATTCAAAGATTGGTCATCGCGCTCTTTGCGAGAAAAGCGTCGCTTCGCCATGTTGTCCCTCTTAGATGCACTACTTGCCGGCGCCAGTGCGCGGCGCAAGGTTGATCTTCGACGGTAACCCAATCCTGGCCAATGAGCAAGTAATATCCACGCCACCCCTCCTATGAGCGGATGCTAAGTGATATCGTCAGATGAAACGACGCCGTGGCCCGCGAGGAGCCACGGCGTCTCGATGTTTACCGAGTCCCCTAACTTAGACGGAGGGAACCAAAGCCCACGCCGGAATCGCTACAGTCGCTACTGTCGCTACGGTGTCAGGCAGGAAGAACGGGAACGCCTGCGTGGCGTCGGCCGCGTCGTACGTCAGATTGCTGACGCCAGGCGCGCCGTTCCAGGCCACGAGGACCGTCCCGCTGAGCGCGTTGGGCAGCGAGTCTGGAGCAAGGTTCGTATTGCCCTTTTGCAGCCAGATGTTGTCGTTGCCAGTGCCGAGGAGGATATAGACGTTGGTAGTAATGGTCGTACCGCCGATCCAGAGGTTGTCGTTGCCGACGCCCGAAACCATCTCGAAGCTGAGCATCCTGGAACTGTCCAAGGCGACGTTCTTGTTGCCGCTGCCCAGTTGCAGGTCCACTCCGCCATTGACGACCGAGTTGTTGCGGAGGATAAACGTGTCGGGACCGCCGACGCCGTCGGTGCTGCCGACAACGAAGAGTCTGTCACCGCTTCCTGGACCGGAAACGTCGAAGACCACCGGGACTTGCGGCGCCGCGCCATTGGCCATCTGACCGATGTAGCTCGAATCGATGACCGTCGAGTTTCCATACGACGAATCGGCGTTGATGATCGCCAGACCCCACGGAATCTGAGAACCGGTCATGAGGAACTGGTTCGCTCCGATGCCGTTGTTGACGACTTCCACGGGCGCGTTGTTTACCAACTGCGCGCCCAGGGTGCTGCTCTGCACGCTCGTGCGCGTGGTGCCGCCTGGCAGGAGCGGATCGTTCTCGACTTCGGTGTCGCCGTAGACTACGGTGCCGACGAAATTAACCTGATTGGATTGCAACGGGAATGTCTCCCCGTTCTCAATGCCCACCTCGCCATAAACGACCGGGCTGGGAGCGTTGCCGCCATTGGTAATCGTCGTCATGCTGCCGCCGCCGAAGAACGAGCCTTTGCTTTCGCCCAGGTTGTTCGTGACTTCGAGCGCATCGGTCGGCGATAAAGTCTGGAAGCCGATCTGCGTCCTGGTAAGTCCAGAGGTCTCACTGGCTGGCACCGGGCTGGCGCTTTGGATAAAGGTGACATTGTAGCCAACGCCGTTGTCGATTTCCAAAGCTGGAATGGGATCCGAGTCGCTGTCGTCGCTTTCGGTGTTTCCATCGACAACATTCTTGACGTTCAGACCTTCGAACGTGCAATTGGTGATGTTGGTGAAGGAATCGCCCGCGAAGGTCAACCTGTTGACTGGCGCGTCCCGACCGCCGGAGGCGTAGTTGTTCACATCCGTCCAACCGTTGACCTGCGTGCCAAGCATGTCGAGCTCTTTGTATCCATAGCTCGTCGTATGGATGTCCAGGTTGCCCTGGATCACGACATTGTTGATAATGTTCGTCTCGACCGACTGGTTGGTGATGTTGAGGTTGCCCAACACCGTGGATACGCTGCCCGGCGTCGCGGCCGGCGCCTCAAAGTCAAACGTATTCGGGCCGCCGGTTCCGAGGCTGATCGAAATGTCGTTGGTGATGCCGTTCACCTGGAGCGACGTCAAGGTCGCGCCCGCGCCATTCAACTGGAACAGCGTTCCATCCTTGCTGGTGATGGTGTACGCATCCAGTCCGCCGCCGGCGGTGGATGTCATCTTGATCGAATGTACTGAGTTGTCGCCGACCAAGTTGAGGAACCCGGCCGCGATCAGCGGATAGGCTTGCACCTGGACGACGCCACTCAACATTTGTCGCGATTCGAGTGACTCGAGTCGCAACGTTCTCGCGCGCCGATTAGGACGCGCCTTACTCTTTCGCTTCGCTCGCCAAAACATGTTGCAGGTCTCCTGCGTAAAGAAAGTTACTAAAAAAAGTTAATTGTCAAATTCCCTATTCCTCCGGGGTTTGCCAACGCCGCCGCTCGTAGCCGCTCCGCACCCGGTCGCCCCCAGAAAGCCATCCTCGACTTTTTGATTCGATCGGGGAGTTTCCATTGCCTTGCCCAACAGCCAGAGGATTAGTGTTGTTTGTATTTGTCAACATCATAAAGCCCCAGCCAACAAAACCAATTGGTTCACCTTATTCGGTCTAATCCGTTTTGTGCTGCGCAATTACTACAATCTACGGCATCGTCATAATAGCTAGAAATATTTTTCATGTCAACGATTCAATAGCATTTTCCCTGCCGCCGCTGCAATCCGACTGCCCGCTTTGCGTTTCACGAAGTCGGCCTTCGTATTTGCGAAGCGGACGGGGGGGGCGTGGACAAGAATGGTGCCGCCAGTGCTGCTTACTTGGGCGAGTTGTTGATCACCAGCGCGCCCTTGCGGAACGCGGCGGCCATCGCCTTGGGCACGCCCGATTCGGCCAACACCACGGCCGCCCGATTGCCCGTCACCTGGGCTTTCATCTCCTGCTCGCGGGCCATGGCCATCGCGCGGCGCTCTTCCGCCTTGGCGCGGGCGACGCGCATGTCGGCCTCGGCCTGATCGGCCTGTAAGCGGGCGCCGATGTTCTGGCCCACGTCGATATCGGCGATGTCGATCGAGACGATTGCGAAAGCTGTCTGGGCATCCAGGCCGCGATCCAGCACCGCCTTGGAAATCTTGTCCGGCTTTTCCATCACGTCGAAGTGAGTTTCCGCGGCGCCGATGGCGGTGATGATGCCCTCGCCGACGCGGGCGATGATCGTTTCCTCAGTAGCGCCGCCGATGAGCTGTTCGAGGTTAGTACGCACGGTCACGCGGGCGCGGACCTTGAGTTCCACGCCGTTCTTGGCGATCGCGCTGAGGGTTGCCCGGCCCGAGCGCTTGGGATCCGGACAGTCGATTACTTTAGGATAGACGCTAGTCTGCACAGCCTCCAACACGTCGCGGCCGGCTAAGTCGATGGCGGCGGCGCGGTCGAAATCGAGATCGATATCCGCGCGGTGGGCGGCGATGATCGAGCGGATGACTTTGAGCACATCGCCACCAGCGAGAAAGTGTGCCTCCAGCCGTCGAGTAGTGACTCCCGTTTCCGATTCCTGCCCAATACCGGACTGCATGGCCATGATCTTGCCGGTGACGATGACCTGCTTATTCACGCGGCGAAAGCTCATGCCAATGAGGCTCATGAGCGTGACGTTCGCGCGGGAGAAATAAGCCTGCACCCAAATTTTCCCATAATTAAACGCGACCGTTGCAATGACCACCCCCAGGAATAACAGGACGATCAACACGAAGATCCAGGCTTGAGACGAACCACCCGGTTGGACATCGCCGATCGCAGCAAGCAAAAAACTATGCAGATTCATGAGAATATCCCTGGAAATGGTCTCTTGGCTGTCACTTACGGCATCGAAAGCAAGTAACAAAGAGAATGAGTTGCGGTCGCGGCTCGCCTGCTTAGACCCCGTTTCGACCGTGCGCAATATATACCCGCCCAATCGTGGTGAACAGTGCCCAGGGCTTTTTCCCTGTTTTTTCGGGCGAAGCTCCCCTTTTCATGCCGATCGTAGATAGTTTACAATAACGGGTCTTGTTTTAAGCAAGCCTAGCGAGAAGAGCGCCAAAACGAGAAGAATATAAGGATAAGCCGCCATGCCCAAGATGAAAACCCACAAGGGGACCAAGAAGCGATTCCGCCTCACGGCCAGCGGTAAGGTGAAGCACCGCCGCGCCGGCACCAGCCACTTGGCGACGCACAAAACCCACAAGCAAAAGCGTAATCTCCGCGGGACCGGAGTTGCCAGCGATGTCTGGAACCATGGCATCACAAGGGCTCTCAATGGGCACAGCTATTAGTCGGATTTGACCGTATCGGATCGAAATAAGGACCAAGAGTCATGCGTACTGTAAAAGGCGCCGCCCGAAATCAGGCGAAGAAGCGCCTCTTCAAGAAAGTGAAGGGGTTTGTCGGCGGCCGACGCCGTTTGCTCCGCACCGCCAAGGAAACGCTGCTCCGCGCGGGCGTCTATGCCTTTCGCGATCGCCGCAACCGCAAGCGGGAGTTCCGCAAGCTATGGATTATCCGCATCAATGCGGCCGTCCGCGAGCGCGGCCTGAGCTATAGCGCGTTCATCAACGGTTTGACGAAGGCAGATATCGGCCTGGACCGCAAGATTTTGGCGGACTTGGCCGTTACCGACACCGCGGCGTTCGATCAGATCGTGGACGCGGTGAAGGCTGCGCTTGGAACCAGCACGAAGGCCGGCGCGTAAGCGAAAATCCGAAGCACGAATGTCGAATGTCGAAACAAATCCCAAATTCAAATGCCGAATGATCGAATCCGGGATCAAGTTTTCGTCATTCTGATTTCGGGCTTGTTTCGTCATTCGTTCTTCGACATTCGGATTTGACGTCCAATGCCTCTCGCGGAATTCCTTGCCGACCTCGACCAACTCTCCCGCGAGGCCCAATCCGCCTTCTATGCGGCTGGCGATGCCGCCGCTCTGGAAGCTGCTCGGATCGATTTTCTCGGCATGAAGAGCGGCCGCATCAAGACCGCGCAAAAAGGTCTTGGCACGATCGACCGGGCCGACAAGCCGAAGGCCGGGCAGCGGTTTAACGAAGTTAAGCAGCATATCGAGGCGGCATTCGAAACCGCCCAGGCGCGGTTGGCGAGCGGCGCGAAGTCAGCTACGTCCGGCCCGCTATTCGATCCCACCGTGCCCGGCATCCGGCCGCGCATCGGGCATCTGCATCCGCTGACGCAGACCATCGAGGAGCTTAAGGACCTCATGGGCCGCTTGGGATTCACGGCCGTCGATGGCCCCGAGGTCGAAGACGAGTGGCACAATTTCGAGGCGCTGAACATCCCTGCCGAGCATCCGGCGCGGAACCCGCTGGACAACTTTTATTTGGCTACGGCGACGAAACTGGCAGTGGGGGAGAAAGGGAGAAGGGGAGAAAGGGAGAAGGAAACTGTCTCCCGTTCTCCCCTTCTCCCTTTCTCCCCTTCTTCTTCCTTGCTCCTCCGCAGCCAGACAAGTACCGTGCAAATCCGCGTCATGGAAACCACGCCGCCGCCGGTGCGGATCATCTCGCTGGGCCGCGTCTATCGCCCCGACGACGCTGACGCCACGCACTACCCGATGTTTCATCAGATCGAGGGCCTGCTCGTCGATCGCGGCGTGACGATGGCCGACCTGAAGAGCGTGCTGCGGCTCTTTGCCAAAAGCTTCTTCCAGGACGACGTACACATCCGTTTCCGCCCTTCGTTCTTCCCTTTCACCGAGCCGAGCGTGGAGGTGGACATGAGCTGGCAGGGCCGCTGGATCGAAATGGGCGGGGCCGGCATGGTCGATCCCAACGTCTTTCGCGCAGTCGGCTACGACCCCGACGAGTTCACCGGTTTCGCCTTCGGCCTGGGCATCGAGCGGGTCTGCATGAGAAGGCACAACGTGACGGACATTCGCGAGTTTTATAAGAACGACGTGCGGTTCTTGGAGCAGTTTTAGGTGTCGCATCTTCGCCTTGGAACTCGCGCCAGTTTCTTGGCCCAATGGCAAGCCAATTGGGTCGCGGCGGAACTTCGCCGGCATGGCGTGACTGTCGAACTGGTCAACATCACCACCAGCGGCGACGAGCAACAATCGGCCGCCGGCCAATTGATCGGCACGGGCGTCTTCACCAAGGAAATCCAGCGCGAGCTGCTCGCCGGACGGATCGACCTCGCGGTCCATAGCCTGAAGGATCTGCCCACGGATGTCGTGCCGGGCTTGGTGTTGGCCGCCGTGCCCGAGCGCGCCGTTGTGGCCGACGTGTTGGTTTCCGACCGCTTTGATTCGATCGAGTCGCTGCCGCCCGGCGCGGTGGTGGGCACCGGCAGCCTCCGCCGCCGTGCGCAATTGCTCCATTATCGCAACGACCTGGAAATGCGCGACATCCGCGGAAACGTTGATACGCGGCTGCGGAAGCTGTGCGAGGGTCAATTCGACGCGATCATCCTCGCGCAAGCAGGGCTGGAACGCCTCGGCCTCGGCGACCGCATTACACAGATATTGCCGCTGGCCATGATGCTTCCGGCGGTCGGGCAGGGCGCTCTGGGCATTGAAACTCGCGAAGACGACGCTGCCATCCGGACCGCGCTGGCCGTCTTGGATCATGCCCCGACGCATGCCGCGGTGCTTGCAGAACGGGCGATGCTTGCCGCGCTTGAAGGCGGCTGCCTCGCCCCGATTGCCGCCTGGGGCCGCATCGAAGACGGTCAGCTTCATCTCACCGGCCGTGTGCTTGATCCGGCGGGGACAAGGAAGCTGCAGGCAAAGAAAACTGGCGTCCCTGGAGAAACAGAAATACTTGGACAGCGAGTAGCGAATGATCTACTTGAGCAAGGCGCAGCGGAATTGATTTCAGATTGTCGCGGTCGGTAATCAGGCCGCGATTCGTTGCGGTTTACGGTTGGTTGTTCGATGCGGTATTACCATGGCGCGCTTCGTCGTCGGAAACCGTTCGCGCCGTGTTTTCACACTTCGACGAATCGACAACCGGCACGTAACGTGCCAGTACTTTCCCCGACGAATCGCAAAACTCCAAGGGTCTGTCAAGACCATGAAGCCGGTGCCGCAAGTCTTCGTCTACAGTCACCCGTCTCATAGTTCGCTCCTAAAAAATATGCGATACTTCGCGACGGAGTGTTACTACTTCGGTCGCGACCCGACAATGCGCCTACCACTTATTTATTCGTCTTTCTTGATCTTCTCCAAAGCCGATTTTGCAGCCACTCGAATCGATTCGTCCTCGTCCCGCGTCAGTTCTGTAAGGGTCGGCACGGCGATAGTGCCCATCCGCTCAAGCGCGAAAACAGCCATACGTCTCCCAGACTCGCTTTTCGTCTTGTCGCGAACGAACAAAACGACCGAAGCGAGCGCCGGTTGACCGATTTGGCCCAAATAGCTGGCCGCGCCGCTAGAGACCCATCCATCGTCGCTCTTATCCTCCAAAGTGTCAATGAGTATCGGCAAGTACTTCTGCGAATCGCCTGTGATCCTCCATAGTGCTTTCGCGGCAACGCATCGTGCATCCAGGCTTTTGCCGTTTAGCATTTCCGTTAATGCTGGAATCGCGGCTTTTGCCTCGACTCCAATGCCGCCAAGCGCAGTTGCTGCGTAACCTCGCATCAACCCTTGCTTATCCTTGAGCAATTCGATCAACGTCGGGACGGCTTCTTTCGCCGCCGGGCCAATATGTTCTAAAGCCCACGCAGCCTCAGAGCGTTCGCCTTCGACGCCCTTAAGCTTGTTTATGAGCGCAGGAACGGCGGCCTTTGCGCCTGGCCCAATCTTGCCGAGCGTCAAAGCCGCCTCGTCGCGAACACCCACATCCTTGTCATTGAGCGCCTTGATCAATTCGGGGACAGCAGCACTCGCCTGCGGGCCGATAGTCCCAAGAAAACGCGCGGCTGCGTACCCGACGCCAGGATACTGATCGTTTAGGAGACTTGCGTATGCTTTAACGGCTGCTTTCGCAGCATCGCCGGATGTTTGAAGTTTCCATAGAAGCCTTGCCGCTTGGCTGCGGACCGATTGCTCCTTGTCGCTGGCCGCCTCGATTAAGGCGGGAATGGCAGACTTCGCATCTGGCCCGGTTTTTTCAATTGTCAGCACGCCAAAAGAGCGTACTTGCTCTTCATTGTCTTTGAGTGCTTCGATGAGCGCCTGGACGATACCTGGCGGCAGCGGCTTCATTCGGTAGAGCGTGTAAATGCTCTCCTTCCTGGATTCGGCGTCGCCGTCCTTGAGAACCTTCGTGAGCGTTCGAACGACTGCTTTCGCCTCTGGACATTTGGCGTCGACCTTCCAAATCGCCGATGCTGCGGCACACCGTACCACGCAGTTTTCGTCATTGAGAAGCGCTGCGATTGCGGGCAGGGCGATTTTTGGCTTGGGACTGATTCCGCCCAACGTCCAAGCAGCGGCGTAGCGGGTATTTTTGTCCTTGTTCTTCAGCAATGCTGTCAATGCCGGCACAGCGTCAGGCGGAATCTTCTTGAGAGTCTCGTCGACATCTTGGAATATGCCTTCGTTCCTTGCATAGTCGATTAATTGGCTGAGTTTTACGCCTCCAAAATCCGGTTCATCATCTTCTGCCGCCACGCCGATACACAGTCCAGCAGCAAGCCAGGCGCCGATGAATGTTAAGCCAAGCACCGCGTTGCGAATTCTCATGGCGACCTCTAAATCTCATCAATTCAGTTTAGCGGCCTAAAGGCGGCACTTCGAATAAATCTACTTCTCCTCCGCAATATACAGCAACCTACCGCACGAGCGGCAGAAGCTCGGCAGCGACATGCGGATGTTGGACTGCACGTTCACTTGGACTTGTTGGAAGCAGCCGCCGCAAGCGCCGTCCACGACTTCGGCCAGGGCGTCCTCGCCTTTGTTCCGCGCCCGACGCAGATAGTCCTCCCGGATTCCATCCGGCAGCTCGCTCTCATAGCGGACAAGGTCGCCCTCCAGTCGATCGATGTCGCCCTGAATGAGCGATGCCTGCTCCTTGACCTCGGCATGGGCCCCGGCGAGTTTTTCTTGCGTTGCTTTAAGAATCCTCTCGGCTTCGGCGATCCTCGGACCGAAGCCGTCAAGTTGATCCATCATTTCGAGTATTTCATCTTCTAGAACGCTGTTCGCCATCGTGTCGGCGGCGATCTGGTCTTTGAGGATCTGATACTCCTTGTTGGTCGCCGCCATATTGAGCTTCGTGCCAATATCCTTGATCTTCTGTTCGTTGGACTTCATCTGAAGCTGCTTCTGGTCGATGTTCTTCCGCGCGGTCTTTTGCTCTTCGCGGACTTTGGCCAGCTCCTCCTCGCGCTGCTTGACGCCAACCTCGTACGCGTGGATCTGGCGAGGCCCGCGTTCGCGGCGGTCCTTGAGATCGGAGAGTTGCTTGTGGATGCGGTGCAGAGTTCGCAGCACGTCGAGATTAACGGTAGGTAAGGGCATGGTTTATCAATTCGATCGAATGGGATGAAAAAGAAAACGGGCCGCGGTAAGGTTTACCGCGGCCCGTTATGTGTACGGGGAATGTGGAGTCGGGCGTCAGGCGAGTATCGGCCCTCACCCCCTGCCCCTCGCCCAAAGGGCGAGGGGAGACGATGTGTCCCTCTCCCGGAAGGAGAGGGGAGCGAGGACTACGCTGCCCGTTCCAAAGGCTGTGCCGCGTGTTCGAGGAACCCGGCCAACTGCTGGCTCCGTACGGGGTGCTGCAGCTTCTTGACCGCTTTGGCCTCGATCTGGCGGACGCGCTCGCGGGTGACCTTGAAGATTCGGCCGACCTCTTCCAGCGTGTAGGTGTAGCCGTCGCCCAGCCCGTAGCGCAGGCGGATGATCTCGCGCTCGCGGTACGTGAGCGTTTTGAGCAGGGCTTCGATTTTTTCACGCAGCAGTTCATTGCCAGCCGCCTTGTCGGGCCGAGGCAAGCCACCGTCCTCGATGAACTCGCCGAAACTACTATCTTCGCTTTCCCCGACCGGCCGGTCAAGGCTTACGGGGTGCCGGCCCATGCTTAAAACCCTGCGAACCTCGTCGATGCCGATGTCGGCGGCCATTGCCAATTCCTCGGAAGAGGGCTCCCGGCCGAGCTCCTGGAGCAACCGCTTCGAGACATTCCGCAATTTGCTCAGCACGTCGATCATGTGTACCGGGATGCGGATCGTGCGGGCCTGGTCGGCGATCGCCCGGGTGATCGCCTGGCGAATCCACCAGGTGGCGTATGTCGAAAACTTGTATCCGCGGCGGTATTCGTACTTATCGACCGCCCGCATCAGGCCGGTATTGCCTTCCTGGATCAGATCCAGGAAGCTCGAGACCGCGGTTGCGGTATTTTTTGGCGATGGAGACGACCAGGCGAAGGTTGCCGCCGGAAAGGTCCCGCTTGACCGCTTCGTACTCCATGTGCTGGCGGCGCATCATGTCGCCTCGCCGCCGCAGGCTCTTGGGCGACTCCTGAGTGTCCAGCATCAGGTCGCGGAGCTCGCGGCGGAGATTCGCGCGGCGATCGCGGGTTTCTGGGGTGTCGGGCAGCTTATGCAAGAGCGCGCGGATCTGGTCCATGCGCTCAAGCGACTCTTCCATCTGCCGCATCATGGCCTGTACGCGGCGGGTCCGCAGACTTAGCTCCTCAACAAGCGTAAGCATCTTGCGACGACGGCGGATGAATCGCTTGCGGGCCTCCAATCGCTCCTCGTCCGGCGTGCGGCGGCTCAAGAGCTTGAAGAAGTCGTGCTGATTCGCGTCCGAGAGGTGCGTCAGCGTCTTCAGATTGTGCGGCATGCGGGCGGAGATTTGCTCCTTCGTGAGCCGCTCGGTCAGTGAGACCTTGATCGTGCGATCGAACGGCAGGAATCCGCCGTGGACCTTAACGAGTGTTTGGAGCGTGTTACGCATCGCCAGGTTGCAGCCGATGACCGTGCGGCGGAAGCGCTTCCGCGTGACCTCGATCTTCTTCGCCAGGGCGATCTCTTCCTCCCGCGCAAGAGCGGGATTTCCGCCATCTGCGAGAGATACATGCGTATCGGGTCGCTCGACCACTTGGTCACGTCGGACGGGGGCGGCGGAGCGTCGGCCGCGCTGCCGGGGATCTCGCCGTCATGCAGACGATCCTCCATCGGCTCCTGCGGATCGGCCTGCGAGGCGATGTCGAAGAACTCGGCCGCCGGGGCCTCGTTCACCAGATCGACGCCCTCTTCTTCAAGGGATATGAGAAGATTGTCGAGCTTGTCGGGATTGACTTCCTCGTCGGGAAGATATTCGTTGACTTCGTCGTAGGTCAGATAGCCTTGGGCTTTTCCTTTGGCGACGAGCTCCTGCAGATCTTTATCGAAATGGTCCACCAGACTACTCCTTTCACGCCGCTTTTCGGCGTCTGGGTATGCGAAAGGTGCGATCAGGACTTGCGTGTCACCGCGCGGGGTGCGGTGGGGAACTGAGTACTCGGTACTTAGTACTCAGTAATCAGTTGCAAGTGATCGCCCGTGCCAAGGCATCGTTACCCGTCCGTGGGTTCCGAAATGCCTTGCCGGCTCCGTTTCTGCTGATACATTTTGTTCAGCAATTCCAACTCCTGGACGTCGTCCAGTCGTCGTTCGCGCAGCGCCGTGATGTTGCTCGGCAACTGCCGGTCTTCCTCCTTCCGTTGGAGAGATTTCAGTAGGTCATTCAACAATTCCGGCGGTTCGGCCATGCGGCTGCCTTTGGCCCGGCCCTGTTCGTCGAGATCGACCAGCAGGCTTTTCACCGCCGGTTCGTCGAATTCAAGGATAAGCCGTTCGAAGCCAGGCAGCACGCCGGCGTCCAAAAGCCGGCATCCGGTATCGTATATTCGCCGCAGCGCGGACGACGCGAGCTGTGCGGGCAACAGCGCCGCCCGGGCTGCGGACCATGTTTCGGGATAGACCACGAGCAGTTCCAGCAGTTCGCGCTCGTGTGCGTTGATCGGTTCCGTCTGTAGGGAACGGTCTCCGTGCCGTTCCGATACAGCCGGAACGCCACGGAGGGCATTCCCTACAGGCGTGGTTGAGCCCCGCTTTCGCAAGGCCGTCAGCCGCCGGCGGACTTCGCCCTCGCTCACTCGGAACATCACGGCGAAGCGTTGCAAGAATCGTTCTTCCCGCAGCCGCGCGTCGCCTGAAGTATCGGATTGCAGCCGCGGGGCCTTAGCCAGAATTGCAATCAGTCGTTCCAGCGCCTGGCTGGCGGCGTGGATGTCGCGATCCAGGTCGATGCCTCGCGTGGCGGTATGGAATGCGTGATCCAGTGCGTCGACCGTGCCCGTCGCCAGAAGATCGGCGAACGCCTCGGCACCGCGCTCTTGCAGGAAGTCGCACGGGTCGAGATTATTTGGCAGCGTGAGTATCCGCAAATCCGCCTGCTGAGCGATGAACAATTCCAATACTTCGTTCGCCCGCTTTTGCCCCGCCTCGTCGCCATCCAGCACCAAAACGATGCGGTCAACAAACCGCTTGAGGATGCGAATGTGCGTCTCGCCCAGGGCTACACCCAGCACGGCAACAGCGTTGTTGAAGCCGAACTGATGGGCGATGATGACGTCGGTGTAGCCCTCCATCACCAGCGCAGTCTTCTGCTTGCTCTTGTGGAAAGCTTCTTTGGCCAAGTCCAGACCGTAAAGCAGATGGCTCTTGCGGAAGAGCGGCGTTTCTGGCGAATTGATGTACTTCGCCGGGCTGTTGATCTCCACGCCCGGCAGCAGTCGCCCGCCCATCCCGACCGGCCGGCCTTGTGCGTCGCGGATCGTGAATAGCCCGCGCCCGCGGAAGCGGTCGAAGGGATAGCCGCCTTGCGACGAACGGGCCAGTACTCCGATCGTTTCTAGAACCTTCGCCCGCGAGCCGCTGCCGCCCGCTTGCTTCAAGATCCAATCGCGGTCCAGTGGTGCAAAGCCAAGTTGAAAACGCTCGATGCTCTCGTCGTTGATCCCACGTTCTTGAAAATACTTCCGCGCCGGCTCGGCGTCGGGCGAGTGAAGCAAGCAATCGTGATACTGCCGTTCCGCCCATGCGGCAGCCTTGTATAGGGTGCGTTTGTCGGTGCCCGAAGTCGCGTGTTGTACCGACCCTTCGCCCTCCCCGCGCTGCCGTCCCTGTTTTGTAATCTTGATTCCCGCGCGGTCGGCGAGCATCGCCAATGCCTCGGGAAAATCGACGCCTTCCATCTTCATTACGAAGCTGAAGATGTCGCCACCGATGTCGCAGGGCCAGCACTTCCAGCTCTGCCGCTCGGGATTGATTTGCAGGCTGGGGCGGGTGTCGTCGTGCCACGGGCAGAGGGCCACAAAATTGCGGCCTTGGCGGCGCGTATGCAAGTTGTACTTGGCAAACAGATCGACGATATCGATCGCCTGGCGGACTTGCTCCTTAGCGTCGAAGGACGAGTCGAAGGCCACCGTCGTCTTCCCAAATGTAAGCGTAGCGACATCCATTTCGCTTCTGCCGGGAGAAACTCCCCCGGATTTGTGCGGCACGATCCTTGTGCCGGAAAATAACGCTGTGCCGATTTAGTTGGCCGGATTTATCCACGCCGGTCAGATTATAGCTCCGGCGGCAAAGCGGGTCAATCAGAGATTTTTGACCGTTTTTTCGGGCTCTTTCAGCAATTCCATGCAGCGCAGGCTTTCGTGGTCGCGGGTTAGCAGTTTGCCGTCCACATAGGCCGGATTACACCAATTCTTGCCGCAGACCTTGGCCGACGATAGCAAATGAAATGCCTTTGGATCGGCCGCGATGAGATAAGCATTGCCGCTATCGCCCAATACGAGCAAATTGTCCTTCATCACCAACATGGAGATGAAGGCCGCCGGCCCGGCGACAGCTCCCGATTTTGACCAGGTGTCTTTGCCCGTCGTGATGTCAAGACAGAATAGCTGCTTCTTCGGGCCCAGACCGTAAAGTGAATGACCGACGAGCACCGGACTGGCGACGTTAATCGCCAGGTCCTTGCTGACCCATGCCCGCTGGGCCTTCATGGGAGTGTTCGCCTTGGCGTCTGCTGTCGCCGTAATGCGAAATCCCAGCAAGCCCACTTGGTATGATGAGACAATTACCATGTCATCGACGATGATCGGCGTCGTAATGTGGCGGCTACAACCGGTCTTCACCGTGGTTCGCCATAGCAACCTGCCGTCGGCCAGGTCCAGGCCGATGACGCCGGGCGAGGTGAACGACACGACTTGCCGCACGCCGGCCAGAGTGGCGATGACTGGGCCGGCATAGGCCGGCAAGTCGTTTTGCGATTTCCAGATCACCTTTCCATTCGTCTTGTCGAAGGCGACGAGGCTAGCGCCGTGTGGGCCGCCTACGCCCACGATGATCCGTTCGCCGTCCACGATCGGAGGGCCGGTATAGCCGTGGCGGGCGGCGCCCTGGGCATCGCCCTTCTCGCCGACAAATTCGGCGCCATAATCCTTGAGGAAGTTGACTCGCCAGAGCTGCTTGCCGTCAGCTACGTTCAAGCAGCGGAACTCGCCGCGGCAAGATTGAACGTAGACGCGCGGGCCGTCAATCGTCGGCGCGCTGCGCGGGCCACTGCCCATGCCGTCTTCAATCACATCGTCGATTGTATCGTGCCAGATTTCCTTGCCAGACGCCAGATCGTACGCGCAAAGCACTTCTTTGTCGTCGCGATTATCGAGACAAAACACGCGGCCCCCGGCGACAGTCGGCGAGCCGATGCCCTCGCCCAACTTAACCTGCCAAAGCAGCTTGGGCTCTTTCGGCAGCATTGCCGGCACCGCTTCGTCGGCCGGCACGTAGCCGGTGTTGTCCGGCCCGCGCCAGCGCGGCCAATCGGCGGCAAAAGTGAACGAAGGAAGGAGTGCGAGGGCAAGAATGGTTAGACTGCGCATAAATCGATCACGCATTATCGTGGGACAGGTAGGTGGGATTCGTCCCATATTGGTGCGCGGCGCGAGAAATGTCAACTATGCGTCCGACAATGGCTCAAAGCCGGTAATGCCGGTAAGTTGACGAACTCGTAGGATGGACCTTAATTGCTCCACCGCGGATCGATGGCGATTTCCAGCGTTCGGCCGTCGCGGAGCACGCTGAGCACGAGGCGGTGCTCCGCCCGGAAGCCGGAAAGGATCTGGTGCAGGTCGTCCACGTCGGTGATAATCCGGCCATTGACGGCCAGCAGGAGGTCGCCGGGCTCGATGCCGGCGGCCTGCGCGGCCCCGCCACGGACGACCTCTACGACTTCCACTGCCCGTTCGCTCAAGAGGTCATGCTCGCGGATCAACCGCCGCGGCAGCGGTGTGACAGTAGCGCTGATGCCCAGCGAAAGCCGCCGAACGCGGCCGTGGCTGAGAAGCTCGCCCACGACCCACTGCGCGGTCTTCGACGGGATGGCAAAGCCGAGCCCTTGGGCCATGGCGATGATGGCCGTGTTAATGCCCATCACGCGCCCGCGGGAATCCAAGAGCGGGCCGCCGGAATTGCCTGGATTCAGCGGTGCCGTGTGCTGGACGATGTTGTCAATTCGCCGACCGCCTTCGCCGCGCATCGCCCGGCCGAGGGCACTGATTACGCCAGTCGAAACGGTCGATTGGAAACCGAGCGGATTGCCCATCGCGATCACAAGCTGCCCGACTTGAAGACCCTCGGAATCACCCAACTCCGCGAAAGGCAGATCGCGAGCGAGCAGCCGCAGCAGGGCCAAGTCGGTCGCCGGATCGTCGCCCACGAGCGTGGCGTCCAACGTGTCGCCATCGGCCGTCACGCCGTGGAGCTTCTGCCGCCCGCCCACGACGTGGCTATTGGTCAGGGCGTACCCATCGGGCGTGACGAGGAATCCAGAGCCCATGCCGCCGCGGGGATCGTTGCGTGGCCCGGCCACCGAGATCACGGCCGGCGAGATCTTCTCGACAACCGCGATCACTGCGCGGGAGTAGGCATCCAGCAGATCCGTGTCGGCCGGCGAGGCCGTTTGCGGCTGAGGCGCGGGGGAAGTGGAATCGGATACGGAGTCGCTAATACGTTGCCAAGGCAGTTTTGTGCTTTCCATAGTGATGGAATTCTATGCACCGTGGCGGCATCCGGGTAGAGCGCGGCCGAAGACTCACCGGATGCGCAAATCCCGGCAGGTCTGCTCGTAGCTGGATTCAAGATCGAGCGTGAGGACGAGGTCTTCAGTCAGCCACAGCGGGAGAGACGGAAGCGGCATCCCCAGCTTCAATTCCCGATTCCACGCCTCCAGCCGTCCGCGCACGCCGCGAGGAAGCCAACGGCATGCCACGGCGTATGTCCCAGGCGGCTCAGTGCCAAGCGATTTGTCCCATTGACCGATTAGATCGAGAAAGTCAGCGTACAAACTAGCGCTTCGCTCCGTTACCACGTCGACTACTATGATCGATACGCCCTGCCGCAAAAGGGAGGCCCATTTCGCGGTGAACTGGCTTCGGCTTTCCGGCCGGTCCTTATTGCTTGGGCTGATTAGTTCCACAACTGCTACCAATCGCCGCTCGCCGCTCACGTCGTGCACCCGAACTTCATATTCGTCAAAGTCCGCCATGCCGGTCTCCGCCGCCAGCGTCGGTTCCGCTGGAGCCCCTACTGCAACAGCGGTGCCGCCGTCGCCCGGCTCGGAGTGCTCCGCACTCCACGGCAATTGTGACTCAAAGGTCGCGACATCGACTTCCGCCTCTTTTCCGAGGTGAATCCGAGGTCCAGCAGCATATTGTGGAGGGAGATTCTTATTCAGCTCTCGGGCAATTTCCATCGGCCAGCCGCCATGCACCTCGTCCCACGAACGCAATTTACTGAGCGGCGGATGAAAATGATCTCGGAGTGGCATGGAGAACCTCATCCATATTCTACCGTACAACGTAGTGCGCTGCCAGAAGCCGCTGGCGGATGACACGCCCACTGTGCCCGGTTACTTTTCCTGATACGCGGCAGGTTGAACTGCCGTGTCCGGACGCCGCACCGCGAATCCGCTCGTGTCCAATCGGCTCGACTCGGCGGATGGCAACGGACTCTTGGCCGTCAGCCCGCTGACGTTCATCGTGCCGATGTCGTGTGACGGCAGCGGAGCGTTTTCTGTCGTAGTGTCGTCGCGTCTTGCCGCTTCACGCAGTGCGACCGGACTAGGCATTGGCGCAAGCGCCGTTTCCGAGCTTGGCGTCGACGGATTGGCCGGCGGCAGCGGCACAGTTTCCGGCTGTTCGCCCGCCGGCTTCGGCGGCAGGGCCTGGCCTGGAGCCGCCGCGGGCGTCTCCTCGGCACTATTCGGTTTGCCGGTAAACTCCTGATACGGTCCTTTGCAGACCGGCCGCGGATAGGTGTAGCCGTAGTCGATCTCATGGGCCGCGGCGCGGGCACGGGCGCGGCGGCGGGCGTCAAAATAGGCCTGCGCCGGCCACGGACCTTCCGTCAGGTAGACGCCGTTGTATTCCAGCAGCGTTCCCTTGACTTTATGCACCAGCGAGATGGCCTTGGCATAATTCGTCAGCGAGCGGAAGTAATCGCTTTCCGCCTGGGCCAGCGAGCGCTGGGCGTTCAGCAGATCGTTGAACGTGACGCCGTTCAATCCGCCGCCCGTTTCGTAGGCCGCCTTCACCGCCGCGACTTGCCGCTCGGAGGCCGCGCGGCGGTTGAAATTGCTGAAGGTGAGCATGTACGCGGCATCCATTCCGCTCACGGCAAAGGAAAGTTGGCTGGCGACTTCTTTCTCAGTTTCCGTAAGCTTGACCCGTTCGCGGACCAGCGTCTGCTCCGCGTTGGTGACGCCGCTGGTCTGCTTGCGAAAGCCGATCGGCACCGAGACGTCGACGCCGAGGTGCCAGTCTTGAAACTGGCCGGAAGCGAGGTTGTCGATCGCGCCGCCTGATAGCGTGGGATCGCCCGAACTGGCAAAATCGTGGCCCATGCCGAGCCAGCGGTAGCGAGCGTCCAGGTTGGCCTGCGGCAAGAGGTAGTTCTTCGCGGCGATCAATTCCAGGTCGCGCTGCTTGACGCGAAAGCGGGCTTCGCGGATTTCCACCGATCGGGCCAGCGCCTCGCCCAGGCAATCGCCCCAGTCGAAGCTGATCTTGGCCGTGGTCGGGTCGTCCTTGGGACGGATCATGCGGCCGTCGGTGGCCTGGATTCCCATCATGAACCGCAACCGGCGTTCAGCGTCGTAAAGCTGCGACTGGGCCTGTTCGGCCGCGTTGCGGAAGCCGTAGTATTGTTCCAGCGCCTGGGCGTCAAATGCCGCGCTGCCTTCCCTCGTACCCGTGAGATAAAGCTCATGTGCCTTCTGCCAGGTTCGCAGCGAGTCATCGCGGCCTTCTTTGGCCGCCTCGAGATTGCGATAGGCGAAATAAAGCTCCCAATAGGCCGACTCGACGTCGGAGACCATGTTTCGCACCGCGCCCTCGAAAGAGGTCAACGCGATATCCGTGTTCACCCGCGCCAAGAGCACGCCCTGATTGAAGCCCGGAATCGCTCCAGGTCCGGCGATCTGGTTGAACTCCACGCCCGCCCCTTGGAGCAGCGGCTGGCGAATCTCCATCTGGAATGAGGTCTGAAAGTCCGAGGGAAACTCACGCGTGGGGTCGTTGCGCTGCAAATCGTAGGACGTCGAACTGCTCATGGAAAGCTGCGCGCCGAGTGCTGTCGTCTTCTGAATCCCTGACTGGAATTGGAAGACGTCCTGCGACAACTCCAGCGGCAGCGAGCCTTGGAAGTTCTGGTTGACGTTTCGCGGCTCGTGGTTCCGCTCCCAGAAGAGGTCCGTGGTCCATGTCGGGTCGAACAGCGACTCGCCCGCCGCAATGCCGAATCGGGCGTCGGTCTCCACGATGGCCGGATCGTAGATCGTCGGCGCGCCGGCTGGGTTTGACGTGAGGAACGAAGGGGGACCCTGAACTTGTCCGCCGATGGTCCGCAGTACCTTGCCGTTATTGAGCGCCTCTTTAACCACCTCTTCCAGCGTCATGTCCCAGTAGTTCGTGGGCGCTGGCCGCGTGATCGAAAACGGCTGCATCGTGTTGGCGGCATCGCTGTTGCACGGCTCGTTGATATTGGCGTTGTCCAACGTCGCGGCAACGCCCATGTAATGGGACATATCGCCGTTATTGCGGAAGTAGAACGGTTGTTGCGGAGCGCAGCCCGGCAGCGCCGCGGCGATGCACAGCAAAGCGACAACAACTTTCGGGGGGTGGCAACGCATCCGCTCGCGTCCCTGACGTAGGTAGCGCAGCCCTAGGAAGGCTGTGCCTCCCAAGCCTGCACGTGTTATATTCTGCCCCCTCTGCCGGAAACGGGCGGAGCCGAGCGCAATACATGCACTCTGCCGAGTCCCGTTTACCGGCAAACTTGTTATCGACAGCCCAATCATTAGACTTGTGCGAATCTTCGCGACCGGCAATGTAGGCGCAAGCTACGCAATCTACGCAGTAATTCCACGCTCACACGGTGGCCGCAACGAAGGGAAAACGCGAGCTAGCGCTAACCCCTCGAACACATGGGTTCACGCGAACTTGCAACGACTTACATTGCGTTCTAAACTCAGGCGTACCGCCGACTGTAAATTCGTTCGGAGCGGTGTCAGTCAATCGGGTATGCCATGCGTCGCGAGTTGCTCGTCGGTTTCCTCCTGGTCGCGGCGGTCGCGCTCGTCTATTGGCCGGTCCATTCCTATCCGTTCGTTCTGCTGGACGATCAGGTCTACGTTTGCGAAAACCCGATGGTCCGCGGCGGCTTTACGGCCGAAGGCGTGGTTTACGCGTTCACCGGCGTGGCCGTGGGCAATTGGCATCCGCTGACGATGCTATCACACATGTTGGACTGCCAGCTTTACGGCGCGAAGGACGAAAACGCCGGCGGGCACCATCTCACGAGCCTCGCGCTGCACGCCGCCAATACGCTCTTGCTCTTCATTGCGCTGGTACGGATGACCGGCGCGGTGTGGCGGAGCGGCTTTGCGGCGGCCCTGTTCGGGCTGCATCCGCTGCATGTCGAATCGGTAGCTTGGATTTCCGAACGCAAAAACGTCCTCAGCACGTTCTTCTTCATGCTCATACTGCTGGCATATCACCATTACGCCCAGCGGCGAACAGCACTGCGCTATGTCGCAGTGTTCCTGCTACTGCTCCTCGGGCTGCTTTGCAAGCCGATGTTGGTTACCGCGCCGTTTGTACTTTTGCTGTTGGACTACTGGCCGCTGGGACGGATGCGGGCGGGGAGCGGAGAGCAAGAAAGACGAGAAGGGGAGAAAGGGAGAGAGGGAGACGGGGAGGAGGAAAGCGAAAACGACGGAGAAGAAAGCGTTGAGCAAGGCGGCGAAAGCGATGAAGAAACGGAGAGCGAGGAATCTCTGCCGGAAAGTGCAGCGATACTCCCCGCTCGCCACCCGCCGCTCCCTGCCTTCGGGCAGCTCGTCTTGGAAAAGCTGCCGCTTTTCATGCTAGTCGCACTCTGCGCCTCGATAACCCTCTTCGTGCAAGGGGCGAGCGGCGCGATGGGCATGTTGGGGAAGAACTTGCCAATTACAACTAGGCTGGCAAATGCCATTTGCTCCTATGGCATCTACGTGGAAAGAATGTTCTGGCCGCATCCGCTGGCGGTCATCTACCCCTACGCGACGCACGCATGGACCGACATGCTGGTCATCAGCGTGGCGCTGGTCGCGATTACCGTCGCCGCCTATCGCCTTTCGAGGGTCAAGCCCTATCTGCCGGTCGGCTGGTGGTGGTATCTGATAACGCTCCTGCCCGTGATTGGTATCGTGCAGGTTGGCGTGCAGTCGATGGCCGACCGCTACACCTATATCCCCTTCATCGGGCTGTTTATTATCGCCGCTTGGGGCGGCGCGGAACTGACCGCCGGCCTTTCTTCGTTGGGCAAGGCGGTCGCTGTCGCCGCCGCGGTGATCGTGCTGGGCACTTTCGCCTGGTTCACCGCCGCGCAGGTGACGGCCTGGTCCAGCAGCGTGGCCCTTTTCAAGCAGGCGGTTGAAGCAGTGCCCGACAATTACGTTGCCATGAACAACTTAGGCCTGGCCTACTGGCAACAGGGCCGGCTTGACGACGCCCAGAAGCAATTCGAAGCCATCTTAAAGATGGAGTCCGACCCGCATCTCCGCATCGCGGGCGGCCTGGAACCGGCCCATCGCAATCTGGGCCTACTCTTGGCCGTGCGGCGAAAGCCCGACAAGGCCCTGGAACAATTTGACACGGCGATCAGGCTGCAACCCCGCCAGCCGGATGCCTGGCGTCACAAGGCATGGCTTTTGGCGACGTACCCGGACGAGCGATATCGCAACGGGATAATAGCAGTCCAAGCGGCGGAGGAGGCGGTGAAGCTTTCGGCGTGGACGCCACCCGAGATCTGGGACACGCTCGCCGCCGCCGAGGCCGAGAACTGGGATTTCGAGAAGGCGGCCGCGGCGGAGGAGAAAGCGATCGATGCCGCGGGCGCGATTCGCGCCAACGATTTGCTTCCCGAGCTTGAGAAGCGTCTGAAGATGTTCAAGTCGGGCGAGAAATACCGCGAGGAGCCGCGGCGGCCGACGCGAATGTAGCGCGACGTTCTAAGCCATTGTCAGTCAAGAATAGGCAACAGAACAGTGGCGAATTGCCTGCAAACGGCAATAATGCTTTCCACTTCTTCAGGCTCCGTCTCTCGCCATTCGTCAGGGTAGCGAAGGGCTACTGCATATTCCGTCAGGAACGTCCGCTGACTCCAGCAGTTGTGACAGCGCGGGGGCAAACGGGACCGCGAGTTGGACCTAACGACGAACATCATGTGTCCTGGGAGCCTAGACGCCGTGCAGCGTCAAGGTCGCCTTTACGAGTTTCTCGACATACTGCTGGCAATGGAAGCAAATGGCTTCGCGCGGGCTATCGGTGTGGTAGGACAGGATCGATGCTGTCTCCCAATCCGCTTCCGCTCTCGACAACCATTGGCGCACTGCTTCCCGAACCGCTTCGTTCATAAACGACCTTTCCATACTTGTCGGCGAAATAGACGACGTGGTTGACGACAGACCGCCAGCGGTTAAACTCCTCTGGCGTCTTCAGGTACACGTCGAAAGCAACGGGGTAGTCGGCCAAGAGACGGCGAATTGCCCTAAACCTTTCGCGCTGCGGCAGATCGGTGCGCACGACAACCAAGAGATCAACATCGCTCTGATCGGTTGCGTCGCCACGGCAATAGCTTCCGAAAAGAATGATCTTCTCGGGGTCGAAATGGCCGGCAATGCGGCGAAAAACGCTGGCGAGCTCCGTGGACGCGATCATGACGGACTTTCCGCCTTTCTATTCAAACCCTCACCGGACCACTTGGAAAAGAGACGACAAACCGTTGCGCCATGGGTTTCCATTATACACCGACGGCTGAAATGCTGATACTCCATTTGCGCACTATCCCGGCGACAACGGACTCGCACCATCGCTGCCATCCGGCGAGCCGAGTCGCGTGACCCGCTCGGGCGAGGTCAACTCCTCGAACTCAGCCGCCGTCAGCCATCCTTGCTCGGTGACGAACTGCTGCAGCGTCTGCGTCGTATTGCCGCGGGTCTGGAGCAGGCGCTCCGCGAGATGCTCCGCCTTGTCGTAGCCGATCCGCTCCACCAGCGCGGTCAACGTGGCCGTGCTGTTGTGGACGTGCAGCAGGCACCGCTCGCGGTCGGCCGTGATGCCGACGACGCACCGCAGGGCGAAGACTTCGCATGCATGGGCCAAGAGGTCGATCATCGTCAAGATGCTGTCGGCCACCAGCGGCAGGAACTGGCTCAACTCGAGATTACCCGCTGACACCGCTTGCACGATCATCGCGTCGTGCCCGAATACGGCCATCGCCACCTGGGCCACCGCCTCGGGAATCACCGGGTTGACCTTGCCGGGCATGATCGAGGAGCCGGCCTGCCGCGGCGGCAAGCGAATCTCACCCAGCCCGGCGTGAGGGCCGGACGAAAGCAGCCGCAAATCGTTGCTGCACTTCAGCAGATTGCCGGCCAGCGAGCGGAGGATGCCGCTGACCTCGATGAAAACGTCGGCGTTCTGCGTCGCATCGACGAGGTTCTCGGCGCGAGCAAGGCCGATGCCAGTGACCTGGCGAAGGTGCTCGACGACGCGGAAGACGTATTGCCGCGGCGCACCGAGAGTGGTGCCGATGGCCGTGCCGCCCATATTGACCGTGCGGAGCCGTTCCTCGCACTTGTTGACTCTCCAGCGGTCGCGTGAGAATGCTTCGGCATAGGCCGTCATTTCGTGGCCCAACGTCATGAGCACGGCGTCCTGCAGTTCGGTGCGGCCGATCTTTACTACGTCCGCGAACTCTTTTCCCTTCTGCTGGAATGCCTCTGTCAGGCCGACGACTTTCCGTTGCAGCACGCGGAGTCCATAAATCGCCGCCACGCGGAGGGCCGTGGGATAGGCGTCGTTGGTCGATTGGTGACGGTTGATGTCGTCGTGCGGATTGACGGCGTGGTAGTCGCCGAGCGACCGACGGAGAATCTGCAAGGCTCGGTTGGCCAGTACTTCGTTGACGTTCATATTCGTCGAAGTGCCCGCACCGCCCTGTAGGGCGTCGACGACGATATATTCGTCGAGCCGGCCCGCGATCATTTCTTCGCAGGCGGTCTGAATGGCGGCGAACTTGGCGGCATCTTTTTCGCCGGCTGCCCAGCCCAGTTCATGATTGGTCCGGGCAGCGGCCAGTTTGACTGCGCCGAAGCCATGCACCAGGCCGCGGTGGACGGGCCGTCCGGCGAGCGGGAAGTTCTCTATTGCGCGGAGGGTATGCACGCCCCACAGCGCGTCGGCCGGCACGTCGCGCGTGCCCAGCAGGTCGGTTTCTCGGCGGAGTTTCGTCATGGGCGCGTGGCGTGTCAGTTTGTTAGGGCTTCGGCGGGGGTCACTACGGTCAACGGGTAGCCACGGAAATTGTTCGCGTTGAAGGTTAGAATGTGCGTTAGACCGTGGAGGTTCATAATCGCGACGAGCCTCGCGTCGTGCGCCTGCTTGCCGATGATGCGATGCTGGACGACGAGCCGATGCCACTCTGTAAACAGCTGGTGCGTCTCCGACAAGAGAGGAAATTGCCTAAAAGCTTGGCGACCTCCAGTTCAACCGCGTCAACCGCCCAACCTAAGCCGTTCACGTTGCGCGGTCGACTCGCGACGACCCAAAATTCAGCAAGTATCTGCGGCGCCAGAAAGAGCCGGTCACGGCGAGAAAGCAACTTTGCGATCGCGCTCGTCGCAAGAGAATGCTGCGCCGATGCGGGATCAGCGACGCGCAACAGCACGTTGGTATCGACCAAATATATCACTATCAGTCGTAGATGTGTTCCCGGTCTAAGTATTCCAAAGGAATATCGGGTGCTGGCGGCCGCGGCGATTCTGCGAATTCGAGGAACGCCTTGACACGCTCGGCAGGATCGGGATTCTTCCACGCCGGTTCGCCGTCTCCAACAAGGCGCAGCACGGTGACTCCGTCGCAAACATCGAGCGCGTACGACGGATTCGCTGCATCCTCAGCTGGTAAAGGCGGCACTCCGCTTTCGTTGCATTCAACGATTGACATTGGTCCCTCCGCGTTTTTCTAATCCTACTGAAAGTATAGGTCCCGCGCCTCGGTCTCACATATCCCACGCAATTGTCCCACCACCGTCTGCCGCGTCAAATCCGCGCGCCGCCTAGGCTCCTCCAGCCGGGCCTCGTCGGTTTCGCGAAGCCAAGTGACGATTTCGGCGAGGGAGAGAGGTTTGGGTATGGCCGCAAGTTCTATACGAGAATTATATCATGTTGCGGCGTTCCAAGGAATTAGGCTGACTGGGATCTACGTATGGGCTCAGGCAAGTTTCGTCTTACCATCGGTTTCTCCGCTCGTTGCGACTTGAGTTCTTCTGCTTATTGCGGCAACACGTTCGTTCCTTATAATAACAGGGAAATGCGACGCTATGGACGTGGACCGACATTTGACGGCTGCGACAACACTTTTGTCCTCCCGAAGTATATCGAAAGATGGAACTGGCGTAAAATGTGCCGAATGAGAGCGCCTTCGCGATTGATACTGCTCACGACATTGGCCCTCGTAAGCGTAGTTGCCGCGTGCTCCAAAGGAGTCTCTGAAAGACCGTCAAGCAATAAAGGCAGGACGAACATGATTGACCGGGACTCGCTTGACCGCATGTTCGCGCGCATGCACGAGCAGAGAATCGACACGAATCAGGACCTCCTGTGCGGTTACTTCTTTACGGATGGCGATGCAGCCAAGTTAAAAGCTGTCGTTTCCGAACTTGAAAATGCAGGATACCGATTTGTCGAGGTCCATCAAGCGGAAACCGACAGTAGTGTCGAGCCATATTATTTCCTTCATGTCGAAAAGATTGAAACGCATACCGTCGATTCCCGATACGTGCGCAATGAGGAGTTGTATGCCTTTGCCGACCGGCACTGCCTGGGTTCCTACGATGGCATGGATGTAGGGCGCGCCGATGGCAAGCCATTTGCAAAGTGATTGTTCTCTTGACACGCTTGACGATACAGGACTTCGTGCCGACCTCGTGCGGTGTGACCCCCAAACGCTGACTCACCATGTTTTTCTCCATCGACGGCGGCGACGGTACCGGAAAATCGACGCAGATCGAGTGCTTCTGCCAATGGCTCCGCGAGGAAGGACATCAGGTCGTTGCCTGCCGCGACCCGGGCAGCACGCCGCTGGGCGAGGCCGTCCGCGAGATGCTGCTGCACCAAGACGACCTGGCCATTGGCCGCACGAGCGAAATGTTTCTCTACATGGCGGCGCGGGCACAACTGGTCAGCGAGGTGATCAACCCCGCCTTGGAAGCCGGCAAGGTCGTCGTCGCCGATCGCTATCTGCTGGCCAACGTCGTCTACCAGGGCCACGGCGGCGGGCTCGACGTGCCGACGCTCTGGCAGGTCGGTGAGATCGCCACCGGCGGGCTGATGCCGGACCTGACGCTCGTGCTCGACCTGCCTTCCGAATTGGCGGCCTCCCGCATCCGCCGCTCGCCCGACCGCATGGAGCGGCAAGGACCCGACTTCCACGCCCGCGTCCGCGATGGTTTTCTCATCGAAGCTCGACAGCAATCCGGCCGGATCGTCATCATCGACGCAAGCCAGCCGATCGAGCGCGTGCAGGCCGATCTGCGGCTTGCGGCTCAGCGAGTGCTGCGTAAAATTGCCTACGAAGATGTCGACGAGGCGGCCGAGGAGCAGAATTTGTATGGCCTGGCATAATGTATCCGGCACACTCCGTGTGCCGATGGCCAGCGGCACACGGTGTGTGCTGGATACATTGAGGAACACGATCTAATGGCTTGGCATAACATCGAAGGACACGATGCGGTCGTCGAAAAACTCCGCCGCGCCCTGGCACGGAATCGCCTGGCAAGCAGTTTCCTTTTCGCCGGGCCGGCGGGCGTCGGCAAACGGACATTCGCCTTGCGCTTCGCCCAGGCGCTGCTCTGCCAGACGCGGCGGAAGCAGCGCTCGATCCCTGCGGCGAGTGCCAGAGCTGCAAGATGGCGCTCGCCGGCACGCATCCAGACATCGAAGTCGTATCTAAGCCGGAGGACAAGGCATTTTTGCCCGTCGAGCTGTTCCTCGGCGACCAGCAGCACCGCGGCCGCGAAGGGCTCTGCCACTGGATCGGGCTAAAGCCGTTCCTGGGCGGGCGGCGGATCGCGATCATCGACGACGCGGATCATTTTAACGACGCCGGGGCCAACTGCCTCTTGAAGACGCTCGAAGAGCCGCCGCCCGGCAGCGTGCTGATACTCATCGGCACCAGCCCCGCGCGGCAACTGCCGACGATCCGCTCGCGCTGCCAATTGATCCGCTTCCGCCCACTGGAGGAAGCGACAGTGGCGCGGCTGCTCATGTCGAACAAGCTGGTGAAAGATGCGGCCGAGGCCGCGCGTCTCGCCCGGCATAGCGAAGGCTCCGTGCAGCGTGCGGTCGATCTGGCAGACGAAGATTTGTGGAAGTGCCGCCGCGAATTGCTGGAGTATCTCTCGGCCGACGCCTTGGACAGCGTGGGACTCGCGGCGAAGATCGCCGAGTTCATTGAAGCGGCGGGCAAGGATGCGCCCGCCCGGCGGGCCAGGTTTCGCCAGGTGGTTTCCTTCGCGGCCGACTTCTATCGCCGCATGGTCTACGCGCGAAGCGATCTGCCGCTTCCGGCCGATGAGGAGATTAGCGGTCCATTGAAAACGGCTGCCGCGCGATTCCCCGGCGACGCGATTGTGGCTGCGGACTGTCTCCAACGTTGTCTCGACGCCCTAGAACAGATCGACCGCAATGCGAACCAGGGCACGCTGATCGAAGCCTGGCTGGATGACTTGGCCGCCGAATGTGCGGCGACGTAGCACGCCGTCTATGGTAAAGTGGTGGGACCAGTTCGCGAAATCGAAGCCGACGCGCAAGCGAGGCCCTTGTCGGGCGCCGGCCTCGCTTGCGCGTTGGGCTTCAATAGCCCACCCTACTTCAACTTAAACATACAGACATCAAAAAGCATCCGCCGTAAGAAGCCGATCTGTGGCACACCAAGCCGACGCAGTTGCCGCAGCCGCCGCCAGCGGCTCGGCTCGTCGAGAATGCGGCAGAATGCTTCTAGCATCTCAATCGCCTCGGTGCTTTTAGCCTGACGCTCGCGCAGCCGATCGCGGAGCGCACGGGCCTGCTCGAGTGAGCGCACAAAATGCTTCCAACCGACATCCCACCGCCGCCGCAATTCGCCAGAGTTTTTCGCCGCACTCCAAACTGCCGATTGGCTGGCGTTCGCTGCGTGACGTCGATAGTCAAGCAGCCGACTGTCAAGACACACGATCTCGCCCGCAGCCGCCGCGCCGAGGGCCAGCCACCAGTCGTGTGAGGCAATCGATTCCGGCAGCGGCAGCGCAAGGTCCAGCAAAGCTCGATTCACCGCGCAGCGCAGCCCAACACGTAACTGCGCCCTAGAAGCGTTGCCATCGGACTGCTCGATCGATACGGCAGGCGATTAAGCCGCAGGAAAGAGCGCTGCAAGACTCGTCCGCCGTCGTCGATGACCATCGCATCGCAAAAGACGAGCCTCGGCATCCTTTGGCCGCCCACTTCCGCAGTCCGTAGCGCCTCCACTTGCCGCGCGACCTTGTCAATATGCCAAAAATCGTCCTGATCGGCCAGAAATACATAGTCGGCCTCTCGCCGTTGGGCCTCGAGCAGCAGTCCGGCGAAATTGCCCGCCGCGCCTAGTCGCGTGGGCGCGTCGTCCAAGAGTACAATCCGCCGATCGTCCGCTGCCATTATATGCAAGATCTGCCGCGTACCGTCGCTGCTCTGGTCGTCGCGTACCAGCAGCGTCCAGTCGCGATACGACTGAAAGCGAATGCTCGTCAGTAGCTGCGGTAAAAAGGTTTCGCCACCGTGCGTGGCTAGTACAATGATGACACGGCATTCGGACATGCATGGCACTATACCGGCCGTAGGGCAGATTGCCAATCTGCCGCGCTCTACTTGTTCCCACGCTCTACGTGGGAACACGCGGTGGGCCGCTCTGCGGCCCCGCTACCTTGGAATGTCCGCGGAGCGGCCGCGTCCTCGTGACGGCGCGGAGAGTCGTCACGAGGATTTTGCAAGTCGGACGGATTGGGTAGATTGGCAAATTGCCCAACACTGCCTTAAAATGCCTGTCGGCAGTAACACGCACTTGCCGCTCGAATCTCGTTGGTAAAAGGAGTGCACATGAAATCCAAACTACCTCCAGCGATACTTGCCGGCATAGCCATTGCGATAATGCTCGCGGGCGTTTCGTCCCTCGGCGTCGCCGCATCGCCGTCTGAAAACGGAAACCTGACGACCAATCCTTCCTTCGAACTCTCGGGCTCGGCGACGTTGCCGGAGTCATGGCACGGTGACGCGGCCGTGTACACCCGCGATGGGCACGAGCGTCATACTGGAACTTCGTCCCTGCGTTTCGTCAACACGACGCCGGCCCGCTATAGACTCTGCTCACAAAAGGTCCCGCTGCGTGCTGGTTGGAAGTGCCGTTTCGGAGTATGGGTCAAGACCAAAGACATTGCTGGACCCGAGTCCGGCGCGACCATCTGCTTGGAATGGCAGGACGCGAAAGGCAAATGGTTGGGCGGCACTTATCCGCATGGCGTCAAGGGAACACACGACTGGACTCGCATCGAAGAAGTCACGCGGATTCCGGATGACGCCGCGGCGGTTACCTTGGCCTGCTACGTGCGTCGGGGCATGACCGGCACGGCCTGGTTCGACGACGTGGAACTCGCCCGCATCATCGATCCGCCAATGCAGGTCATCATGCGCTCGCCGGTGTATCGCGGCTGGATCACGTCGCGCGGTCCAGAACATGCCCAAGTGCGGGTGCGGCTCGATCTGCGCGATTATGACGTCCATCTGCAAGATGTCCGGGTTCACGCCCGGCTTAGCGATGCGCATGGAACCACGATTTGGGAATCGCCCGAGCTGGCGGGTGCCAAGTCGTTGGACGTGGACTTGCCCATTCCCGGCCTCGCCATTGGGAATTATGACTTGGCGCTGCGATTGACCGGCCCGGATGGGAAAGAGATCCAGGCGGCCCACCAACACTTGCAGCGGCTTTCCGACGACTTCTATCCGCGCTGTTGGATCGACGAGCACCGCCGCTTGATAGTCGAGGGCAAGCCGTTCTTCCCGCTTGGCATGTATTTCAGCGGCGTCAACGAAGCGGATCTCAAAACCTACTCGGCCAGCAAATTCAACTGCCTCATGCCGTACGAACCGCCGACGCTCAAGCAGATGGATCTCGCCGCGCGATACGAGCTCAAAGTGATTTACTCACTCAAGGACTTATACTTCGGTTCGGCGCATTGTTCCCCCGGCGTTCGCAGCGAGGCCGACGAAGAGCCTCTCCTCCGCGCGCGGGTCCGCCAGTTCCGCAACCATCGGGCGCTGCTGGCCTGGTATCTGAACGATGAGCTTTCGCTACAGTATCTTCCGCGGCTGGAAGCCCATCAGCGCTGGGTGGCCGAAGACGATCCGAATCATCCGACCTGGAGCGTGGTCTATCAGGTGGACGACATATCGGGCTACATCAACAGCTTCGATTGCATCGGCAGCGATCCGTATCCCATCGCCCGGAAACCGGCGTCGCTGGCGGCCGAGTGGTCGGCGACAACATTCAATCAAGTTGCCCGATCGCGGCCGATGTGGCAGGTGCCGCAAGCCTTCAACTGGTCGATCTACGGCAAAAACGAGATCGAGAATCAACACGACCGCACGCCGACATTCGAGGAAGAGCGAAGCATGGCGTGGCAGTGCATTTGTGAAGGCGCAACGGGCCTGGTTTTCTACTCTTGGACCGACATAAAACGCAATCCGGACGTGCCCTTCGCCACGCAATGGGATCGGCAGAAGCGGATCGCTGCCGAATTCGACGGCTTGGCGCCGGCGCTGCTATCGGTCGAGCCTGCTGGCGCGGTGAAGGTCCATGACGCGCCCCGCTGGCTGCACTGCCTTACGCGACACCATGACGGCAAGCTCTACCTGTTCGCCGTGGACGACGGCGACGGAGAGGCGCAGTCCAGTTCAATTTGCCGCTGCCGGCGAAAAGTGTGCAGGTCCTAGACGAGAACCGATCGATATCCGCCGACGGCACCGTCATTCATGACGATTTTCATCGGCTAGCCGTACACATCTATGAAATCGAGGAAAAGCAACCATGAAGTATTCAGCCCCATTAATCGTGACGTGTGTTTTTGCCGTCTTGTCGCTCATTGCCAAGGATGATTGGGCCGCCGATCGGACACAGTCGTTCGTCGATTCCGGCCCTTGGTCCTACGCCGGCCGGCAGGATTTCTTTCCGATTGTCATCTGGGACCGGCGCGTTGGGTGGAAGGGGGCGGGCCGGTCGCCCGATGGCGGCCTGGAAAGTGTGGCCGACTGCCAATTCACGGTCGCGGGCTACGTAAAGCCGGAAGACATTCCGCTCTGCGAGAAGCTGGGACTCACAGCCATCGTAGCGCCGCCGAACGAAGTCAAGTCGTGGTTTCCTAACTGGAAAAAACTGAGCGACGAAGACATCGATCGCGGCATTCGGCTCATGGTTGAAAAATCGGGCAACGGCAAAGCGGTGCTCGGCTATACGATCATGGACGAGCCGGGCGTCGTCGTTTTTCCCAAGCTGGCCAAAGCGGTCGCCGCCGTGAAGAAATATGCCCCCGGAAAACTCGCCCATATCAATCTTTATCCCAATTACGCCACGCTTCGTGCCGGACAATTCTCAAATGGGCGTGCCGACCTACCGCGAATACCTCGAGCGCTTCGTGCGCGAAGTCCAGCCGCAATTCCTCTGTTACGACAATTACATGGTCGAGTTCTCGGACGATCTCCGCGACGCCGGCAAGGCGGCGCTTTATTTCTCCAACCTGCTGGAAGTACGGCAAGTCGCTCGCGAACATCATTTGCCGTTCTGGAACGCGATCACCTGCAATCAGATCCGAAAGTTCACTCCGGTCCCCTCGCCGGCGAATCTCGCCTTTCAGGTCTATACCACGCTGGCAGCGGGCGGCCGGGGAGTCCACTGGTTCAAGTATCATCAAGATGCCTATGCCTACGCCCCGATTGATGCATCGGGCCACAAGACGGAAACGTGGCGCTATCTTCAAACAATCAATCACCAGATTCGGACGCTTGGGCCGATCATGAACCGACTCGAATCGACGGGCGTTTATTTCACCTCGCCGCCGCCGGCCAAATCGCTTCCGCTGCTGCCCGGCCGGATCGTCAAGCGGGTGCAATCGCGAGCATCGGTCCGAGGAACCGCCGCAGCCAATTCACCGCCCGTTATGGTCGGCGAATTCAAGGACGAACATGGCGGCGACTACATAATGTTAGTGAACCTGAGCTTGGGTCCGTCTGTGAATCTCAAGCTAGACACGACACGGCCCTACAAGACCAAGCTCGTCGTTTCGGCCGAGGACGGACGTTCTGGCGCCGCTGGACGAAAAGAACGGCCAATGGCTAATTGCCGGGCAGGGGATTCTGGTGAAGTTGGAGTGAAAAATGCTTATACGCCGCGGCTCTTGGCAACCTCCACGGCATATACGTGCGTCGCGCCGTGCATGTTCGAGCGGAAAACGATCCACTTTCCATCGGGCGTGAAGGTCACGTTCGGCTCCAGACTATAATCATGCTTCAATAGATCGACGAGCTTTTCGGCCTCCAGTACGCCATTCTTAGGCTTGAAAAGATAGATCCACTGCCCATTGCCGGGCGCCGCCACACTGTGCGGACCGCCGCCGTCTCCTGCAAAAAGCTTGCCATCGGGCGATACGTTGAAATGCACAGACCAGTTTTCCCGCGCCACGCGGTACTTGATCAGCTCGCCCGTCACCACCGCGCGGCCAGCGAGCCAGAAGACTTTGGACTTCGGCGTTTGCAGATCGAACCAGATGATCTTGCCGTCCGGATTGAAAAACTCGTGCCCGGCGATCTCCATGTCCATCGTGCGGGCGTGCATCTTCGTCAGTCCGCTGCCGTCCGTATGGATGGTCCAGATGCGGTCGACTTTGTGCCAAGGCCCCTCGTGGCAGAATATGATCAGCGCCGGATCGGTGGGCGAGAACTGCACATGGTTGAGCCAGTCGTTGCTAGGATGAAAGGTCTTGATCTCGCTCGACTTGATATTGATCGTATAAAGCCGCATGGGTCGGCGGGCCGCCCAGCGTGCCTCCAGACTGCGTTCTCTGTCCGCCGGCAGAGGTACTGCCTGTTGCCTGTCCGCTATTTGATCGCCAGCCGGCCGCGGACCGCCTTCGACATAGCTGCCGGCCAGCAGTGTCTCGTCGGCATTGACGGCGAAGCCCGAGCCGCGGCGCATTTCCGGCGGCAATTCGGCGATCTTGCGCGTTCTGCGGCTGTCGATATCCGTGCAGTACGCCGCTCCGTTTTGCGTATAGTAAACCTTGCGGCCCCGTTTGCCGACGACGACGTTGCCCGCGCGTCCTTCGACCAACGGTTCGGTCTTGCGGGTCTTCAAATCAATGCTGGCCAGCCCGCCGCTGGTCGAGACGACAAGCTTGTCGCCGGAGAGCGTATAGGCGTTTTGATGGAAGTATAAGCTCGACGTGCCGCCTTCTTGGGAAAGGCGGACGACGCGGTGGCCCGTAGCCGGCTCGATCCACTCGCGGGGCGGGTCGGCGGCTTCAATCGCTTGCAAGGTTGCAGCGACCAGTATCAAAAGTGAACCAAGCGATGTACGCATGGGGCAGGTTCCTTGGAGTCGATCACCGATCCGGGAACCTTTGATTCTACCAAAACGGGATGATCAAAGCAGCAAACGGCGACAACGGCATCGTTGCGACCATTTGCGTATCGCGATTCGGCGTGAGATAATCTGGAAACTATCCGCTCAACGCTAGGTAAGGATATGGAAAATGATCGCAAAGAGAACTTTGTGCGCTGTCTTCACGCTCGCCATGATCACGGTTGTCACCCAATGCGAGAATCCGGTGGTCGCTGCGGAGAGTGTCACGACCTCAAAACCGATCCGCATCGTGCTGGTCGGCGATTCCACCGTTTCTACCTACGACACGCGGCCCGCGGACAAGCCCGACCTGACCGGCTGGGGACAGGTCTTCGGCGACTTCTTTAACGACAAGGTCACGGTGCTCAATCATGCCGCGTCCGGCCGCAGCACCAGGAGTTTCATCAAGGAGGGACGTTGGAAGAAGGCCCTGGCCGCCAAGGGCGATTATGTTTTCGTCCAATTCGGCCACAATGATAGCCACGTCAAGGACGGCAAGCCGGCCGTGGACCCCGCAACCGATTTTCAGAGCTATCTGCGGCAGTATATCGATGAAGCGAGGGCAGCCGGTGCCAAGCCGATCCTCGTTACGCCCGTCGCGCGGCGGACGTTTGAGAATGGCAAGGTCGTCACCGGATTGCAGGCTTACGCCGACGCGATGTTCAAGGTCGGCAAGGAAAAAGGCGTGCCGGTGATCGACTTGCACGCGGCTGCGATGCGGCTTTACGAACGGCTGGGCGATGCCGGCAGCACAGACTTGAGCGCCGCGACCGGCGACCGTACGCATTTCTCCCGCAAGGGCGCGTTGACTATGGCGCGATTGGTTGCCGACGCCCTGCCGCAAGCCATGCCAGAATTGCGGCCGTATTTGAAATCGGCTACCGCTGAAAACGACGCTCAGCCGCGTTTCCCCATCGAGCGCGTGCCGGCCCCGCTCTTCGACGATCCGCTCTGGCACGGCGCGGCCGATCCGACCGTCATCTGGGCACCGGACCAGAAGGAATGGCGCATCTACTACACGCAGCGCCGTGCCGCGCTAAAGAATCCGCACGGCGTCGATTGGTGCCACGGTTCGGCCATCGGCATCGCCTCGTCGAAAGACGGCATCACCTGGAAATACGCCGGCATCTGCACGGGCGATGAAGGGCTGGGCGAGCCCATCGAGCGGAATTGCACCTGGTGGGCGCCGTGCGTCATCCGTCACGAGGGCCAGTTCCATCTCTTCGTCGCCTGCGTCGATGGCATCTACACCCAGTGGATGGGCAAGCGGACCGTCAAACACTTCACCAGCCAAGACGGCAAGACGTGGAAATACCAGATGACCTTGCCGCTCTCCTCCGACAATTGCATCGACCCGTGCATCTACCGCATCGGCGACAAATGGCTCGTCTGGTACAAGGACGAAGGCCACGGCTCGCGGACCTACGCGGCGGAGAGCCCCGACCTTAAAACATGGAAAGCGATTGGCCCGGCGGTGACCGACGTACATCACGAAGCCCCGCTCGTCTGGCGATGGAAGGGCGCGTATTGGATGATCGTCGATGCGTGGGCGGGCCTGCGCATCTACCGCTCCGCCGACGGCCTCGGCAACTGGAAGTACAATTCCACGATCCTGGCCGCGCCCGGCAAACGAGCGAAGGACGGCGTGCAAGGCGGACATCCCTATGTTTTGGAGCAAGGCGATCGTCCGGTGGTTTTCTACCATGTCCACTTCGCCAAAGGTCGCGAGACGGTCCTGCAAGCGGCGGAATTTGACATGGATTCCGCGGGAAAGGTGATCTGCAATCGCGACAAGTACGCTGAGAGGAATCCACGGTAAGCCAGCATGATAGGACGATCCATCATCGCAGTGTTGCTTTCGGGGTTCCTTACGGTTCTCGCCCGCGCCGACGACGGCCCTCGGACCATTGATCGCCATGCCCTGGTGACCCGCCACAACGTTGTGCTAGACTCAGCCGACCCGACGACCGCATTGCAGGTCGGCAATGGCGAGATTGCATTCGGCGTGGACGTGACCGGCTTGCAAACTTTCTACGGCAACACGATGTCGCACTGGGGATGGCATTCATTTCCGCTTCCCAAGGGAAAACGCATCGACGACTTCCGGCTAACGCCCTACGATACCTACGGCCGGCCGGTCGGCTATGCCACCAGCGGCAGAGGTCAAGAGGACCTCTATAATTGGCTGCGAGAGAATCCCCATCGGTTCAACCTGGGCCGGTTCTCGCTGCGGCTGCTCGGTGCCGATGGCAAAGAGGCCGCCCTGAATCAGATTCAAAACATTCGGCAGGAACTGGACCTCTGGCACGGGCTGATCGAAAGCCGCTTCCAGTTCGATGGCCAGCCCGTGCGCGTGGAGACCTGTGCCGATCCGGCGCATGACGCGGTCACCGTGCGCATCGAGTCACCGCTGGCGTCCCAAGGGCGGTTGGGCATCGTGCTGGCGTTTCCCTATGGCAGCCCGTCATCAAGCGGCGCGAATTGGGACGTAACCAATGCCCACGAGACACGGTTGACATTGAGCGACCATCAGGCCGATTTCGCACGGCAACTTGACGACGCTCGCTATGCCGTGCGCCTCACCTGGTCGAGCGATGCAGTGCTTAAGGAAGAGAAGAAGCATCAATACGTTCTGCTGCCCGACAAGCGCGATGCCGTGCTGGAGTGGGTTTGCACCTTTGCCAACGGGAAGATTAACGGCCGGCCGACAACGTTCTCGGCCGTGAAGGCGGCGAGCGGCTCGCACTGGTCGCGCTTTTGGTCGAGCGGCGGCGCGATCGACCTCTCCGCCAGCAACGACCCGCGCTGGAAAGAACTGGAACGGCGGATCGTGCTCTCGCAATATCTGCTCGCCGTCCAAGAAGCGGGCTCCCTGCCGCCCCAGGAGAGCGGGCTGTTCAATAACGGCTGGAACGGCAAGTTCCACCTGGAAATGTACTGGTGGCATGCCGCGCATTATGCCTTGTGGGACCGCTGGCCGCTCATCGAGCGCAGCCTGGGCTGGTATGCGCGCATCCTTCCCTCGGCCCGCACGAGGGCGCAGGCTCAAGGCTACCGAGGCGCACGCTGGCCAAAGATGGTCGGCCCCGATGGACGCGACTCGCCGTCGGGCGTAGGGCCGCTCTTGATCTGGCAGCAGCCGCACCCCATATTTTACGCCCTGTTGGATTATCGCCTGCATCCGACCGTGGAGACTTTGAAGAAATGGCAGGATGTCGTCTTCGCCACCGCCGACTTCATGGCGTCGTACGCCGTGCTCGACAAGGTCTCCAGCCGATATGTCTTGGGCCCCCCGCTTAGAACCGTGCCCGAGAAAACCGATCCCACCAAGGCGCGGAATCCGGCGTTTGAGTTGAGTTACTGGCGATTCGGCCTTCGTGTGGCCGAGCAGTGGCGGCAGCGGCTGGGGCTGTCTCGCGATCCGAAGTGGGACGAAGTCCTCCGAGCCCTCGCTCCTCTACCGACTGCCGACGGCCTTTACCTGCAACAAGAGGGATTGTTGGACACTTACACGAATTGGAATTGGGAGCATCCGTCGTTGATCGGCGCTCGCGGCATGTTGCCGGGCGACGGCGTGGACCCGGCGATCATGCGGGCGACCGTGCGGCGGGTGATGGCGGACTGGCAATGGGATCGCTGTTGGGGTTGGGATTTTCCCATGATGGCGATGGCCGCCGCTCGGAACGGCGAGCCGAATCTAGCGATTGAAGCCTTGCTGCATCCCTCGCGAAAATCCCAGTTCAACGTCGCCGGCCTGAGCACGGGCGGACCGTTTCCCTACTTTCCTTCCAACGGCGGCCTGCTTTACGCTGCCGCGATGATGTGTGCCGGCTGGGACGGCGCCCGAATGTTAACGCGCCGGGATTCCCGCGCGATAGCAACTGGACCGTTCGCTGGGAGGGGCTGAAGCGAGCGCCGTAGGGTGGGCCGAGCGCAGCGAGTCCCACCATTTCACTCTCATTTGCCGTTGACATCAGAAGCATCGCCGCTTTCCGCTTCGGGCTCGGCAAACAATTCATCGAGGCCACGGGCGTCCTCCAGCGGGAAAATGTTGAGCGGCAGTTCCGTTTCATCGGCCGCTTGGCGTCTGGCTTCAGCGTACGCTTTCGCTAACACGGTCAAGGCATAGTTTCGGAGGGTGCCGCTATCGAGCAACTCTTTCAGTTGGCGCCGCTGCTCCCGAAGCGTGGCGCGCCAGGAGCCCGAACGTCGTTCCGGTTGGTGCTCCCACTTGAGCAAGTGTAAGTAAAGCGCTATTAGCCGACTCAAAACTTCCCGTCGATCGCGTCGCGCCATGTCCGCAAGATACTCGCTGAGGTTTCGGTAGTCCATTTCCGCGTAGTGCCCGTTGGCCGCCAAGGCCGACATGGCCTCCAGCCACGCGGTTTCGTCCTGCTCAAACAGCACGCTCAGTTCAAGTGCTTCTGCCGTCGCCATAGGTCGATCCTCGCCACAAGTGTTGATCTTCTCTTTATATTATACTTCCGATTCAACCCTCAGCGGGAGCTCCCAAACAGTTCCGTGAGAAGGCGCTGCGACTCTTGCAAACCTTCCTCGCTGAAGACGACCGATTTGGCCTTGCCGCGCGGGTCGGAAATGTAGCCTTTTTCGTGCAGCCGATCCATGGCGGCCCAGTCGAAGCCCTTCCACGCTCTGACGCCGTCGTGCAGTCCGAGATAGAGAAGAGCAAGCACTGCGTCGTCGATTTTATGTGTATCGAGTTCCATTTTTCCACACGCACTGCTAGCGGCGTCCAACGACGGTCGTTCCAATCCGCATACTGCTATGCGTCAAGCCTTGTCACGGGAATCGCGACGCAAACTCTTTGATACCTTCGGTGGCTGAAAGCATTTTGGACTCCGCTGCGGGATCGTCGGCGCGTAGGATCGTTTTTAGAACTGCACCCAATTCATCGCGCATGGCCGAGAACTCCGCCTCAGCCTCGGAGCCAACGAATCTGGTATGAAAGAACCACCCATAAACGCCGCATGTCACCGCGAACGGCACGCAGTGGGCGCAACCTCGCTCCAACGTTATCCGTGCCCCGTCGCCATGTTCGTCATCGCGCACGATGATGCCACCCTCCGACCCGCGCTGACCGATCGTTGCACCGTTGTCGAATGCTACCCACATAGGATCGTCCTGTCCTGCTTGGACCGATGACCGATCGACGTTTTGCAACCAAAATGTCATCCACGTAACGGCACAATCTCCACCACGCCGCGTGGGACTACCTCGATTGTCAATTTGTGGCCAGCCATCAGACGCATTCCCAAGAGCGGCTCATTTCCCACGGCTGAAGCCAGCACGGGGCGCCATTTACCGTCCCACTCAACCTCCGCCGCGTAAACATCGAATCGACGGACTGAACCATCCGCCAATGTTGCCGTACCTGCGGATTGTCGATTGAGACCAAGCCCGGTGATCGTTGTCGTCGGCAGCGTCAGAGACGACGTGTAGCCTGAATCAACAATCGCGTCCACAACTATTTCGGTTCCTGCGGGACCGCGCACCCGCAAGCGCACAATTCCTTCGCGGCGCGCGTTCACGATTCCGCGGATCATCGGGAAACTCCTATCCGATAGGTTGTCGGATAGCCCGCGCACATTAGCCAAATGTCAGCCGCTGGCTTGCGTGATCGCAAGCGCGCGACGGCAGCGTAGTCGTCCTCGTCCATTTCGTAATCACCGGTGTCAACATCAATGGCTACGAATTTGCCGTTATCCTCCGCGCGCAACACGGGCCGCACTTGCCGCTCGTAGATTATTTCCCCGAGATGCGCAAGTTCATCCAGGCTGTGGCGCGGTTCGGCGGCGGGCATGGCATATTCTCCCGTTGATTTGACTTAAGTCAACTGCCCTCGACAGCATAAACAACGATAACGGCGTCCAAATAATAGAGCATTCACGGCGTCCCCGGAGATGTGGTGCAGCGCGCCGCTTCCAATTCCCGGTCTCGCTCTGCATCCTCGTCCAAGCTCGCGGCTTCCTCCGCGCGCAATTCACCATCCGACCGGCCCGGAAAGCCGCGAGAGCGCTGCTCGGCTGCGATCTCTCGAATCACGTCCGCAAGACCGCGCCGCGGAGCGACTGCCGACGCCGCACGGATCGTTACCCGCACCGGGCAAGGCGGCAGTTGCGGTCGATGCGACAGTGCTAATTGACCGCTCGCGTCCAGCGTCGCGTCGATCGTCTCTTCAAATGCGCTCACGACATTCTCCTTTGAGCCTGGTTGCTGAACAAGTCAAATGGCTAAAGATGAACTGAGAAAACTGGAACCTCCTTCCATAGTATACCATGACCATGAGTTACCGTTGGGCATTAGCGACCGCCGCAATCTGCTCCTTGGTCTGAAGCTGTGTCCCGCAGAATGGACAGAAAATCACCGCCTGATCGTAGAATCCCGGACCCTTGTCCGTCTGAAGGTATCCGATTGTCAAATAGAGAACGCCATTGTCTTCGACTCGAAAAAACTTCTGCGGCGGAAGTGCTAGAGCATCCGCCATGTCCTTGCAGCACGTTCCAAACTTGTCTGAATGAACTTTTGCCATGATTCGGCTATCGGTTCTTCGCTCGCGCGCCTTACGGCATCTGGCAGCTCAGCCCGCCCGAGGCCTGCAAATAGCATTGCTGCACGTAGTCGGCCACCATGCGGTCGGCGCTGAAGCGCCAGCCGAGCGTGCTGATCGAGTTCATCATGCGGCGGATCCAGTGCCGCGGCAGACCGTCGATGTCGCGGTCGTAGAATAGCGGGATCACTTCCTCCGTGAGCACCTTGTAAAGCGAGTCGCCGTCGCGGGTGTCGGTGATGCGATCGTCGACGTGCTGCGTCCCCTTGCCGATGGCGAAGCCGTTGCTGCCGTCGAAGGCCTCGCCCCACCAGCCGTCGAGGATCGAGAGGTTCAGCGCGCCGTTGAGCACCGCCTTCTGGCCGCTGGTGCCCGAGGCCTCCAACGGGCGGCGCGGGTTATTCAGCCAGACGTCAACTCCCTGGATCAAGTGCCGGCAAACGTTGATGTCATAATCCTCGATATAGGTGATCCGATTGGCGAAGCGCGGGTCGAGGCGGAGATTGGCGATCTTCTTGATCAACTGCTTGCCCGGCTCGTCCGCCGGATGGGCCTTGCCGGCAAAGACGAATTGCACGGGCCGTTGCGGGTCGTTGACGATCTCGGCGATGCGATCGAGATCGTTCAGCACGAGGTCTGCCCGCTTGTAGGTGGCGAAGCGCCGAGCGAAGCCGATCGTAAGAATGTTCGGGTCGAGGATGTTCCGCGCGGCTTCGACCGCTTCGTCGCTCTCGCCGCGGCGGCGGCACTGCCGGCTGATCCGCCGGCGGACGAACGCCATGAGCAAGTTCTTCAGGGCGTAGTGCGTTTCCCAAAGTTCGCCCGGATCGATGTCGTAAATTCCCATCCAAATTTCCGGATCGGCGAGCCGGGCCATCCAGCCGGGCTCGAAATTGCGATCGTAGAGCTGCATCATCTGGTAAGCGAGCCAGGAGGGAACGTGGACGCCGTTGGTGATATGGCCAATGGGGATTTCCTCTTCCGCCCGCCATGGCCAGAGATGGGCCCACATCCGTCGCGAGACGTGGCCGTGGAGATTGCTCACGGCATTCGCCTTCCGCGAAAGCTTCAGCCCGAGCACGGTCATGCAGAATGTTTCATGCTCGTTCTGCGGCTCGACGCGGCCGAGTCCCATCAACTGATCAAACGATATCCCTAGCTCGTCGCGCAGCGGGCCAAGGTGCTCTTCGATCAGGTTTTTGTCGAAGCGGTCGTGTCCGGCGGGTACTGGCGTATGAGTGGTAAAGACTGTGCGATGGGCCACTTCGTGCAAGCCAACCTCGAAGCTCACGCCGTCTTCCTTCATCCGCTGCCTGATCGCTTCCAAGGTGGCGAACGCGCTGTGGCCTTCGTTGAGATGATAAACGCCCGGCGTGATGCCCAGCGCCGCCAGCGCGGATGCCGCCCACGCCGGCCACAAGCTCCTGGCGAATGCGGACGCGTGTATCGCCGCCATAAAGCCGGGCGGTCAGCTCGCGGTCCTCCGGGCGATTGCTTGGCACGTCGCAATCCAAGAGGAAAAGCCGCACACGGCCCACGCGCATCAGCCAGACCTTGGCCAACAGCCGGCCCGTGCGGGTATCAATCTGCACGGTGATCGGCTTGCCATCCGGGCCACGGGCGGGCTCCATCGGCAGATTCTCGACCTTCGTGTCGAGGTATTCTTCCTGCTGATAGCCCTGCGCATCGAGATGCTGCTTGAAGTAGCCCTGGTCGTAGAACAAGCCGCAGGCCACCAGCGGCACACCCAGTGCGCTGGCGCTCTTGATATGGTCCCCCGAAAGCACGCCCAGGCCGCCGGAATAGATCGGCACCGACTCATGGACCCCGAATTCAAGCGAGAAATAAGCCACCGGCCGCGAACCGAGTACGCCCGTATTCGTGCGGCCCCAGGCCGGGACTTCGTTCATGTATTCCTTGAGGCGGCGAAAAGCCTGGTTGATGCGGCTATACAGCACCATTTCCGCCGCCCGCATTTCCAGTCGCTCGGCCGTGAACTCCGAGAGCAGGGCGATCGGGTTATGGTCCAATTGCCTCCAGCGGATGGGGTCGAGGTCGCGGAAGAGGTTAATGGTCTCGTGGTTCCAACTCCACCACAGATTCCCGGCCAAGGCGAGGCATTTTTCGTGCAGAGTCTCCGCCGCAAGTCCATACGAGCTTACGGGTTCAGTCACGGGCTCGCCAACTAGTTCGATCTGGCTCATAAAGACACGCCGTTAAGGGAGGAGTATTGTAGCGCGGGCCAAGTACAATAAGCCCCGCCATTTTTCTTATTGGGAAATTGCGATTATACGGCATGGCAAGGCGAATAGGCTAGGAGTCGGCGCGACAAAAACGGGCGAACCTGTCAGGTTTGGAGAATCTTTTGCAAAAAAGTAACGATGGCTTAGCTTGCACAAACGGCGAAGCTTGCGCACGTTATCGTGTACTGTGCAATTCAAGGGTCGATCCAATACTCCACGCGCAAGCCCGGAACCTGGCGGAAGTCGGCCAGATTCCTAGAAAGCAGCGTCGCATGATTTACTAAACAGACTGCGGCAATCTTCAGGTCGGGCGAACCGATACGAATCCGTTGCGATCGAAGCTCCTGAAATCTTGAAGCAGCGTCGTCGTCAAACCGCACAATGCGCCAAGTTCCAAAGAAGCGGAACGTGTCCACAAAGCGGTCGTAGTAGGTTACCTGTCGGCGCGCATCGACATAGCGGTTGATGATGGCGAGCCAACTTCGGGACTGCTCTTCGAGAGTGAAGGCTGTCGTCGCGATTTCGGTGTCCGAAGATTCGTCGAGCCGCCGCTGCAACGCCCGAGCGGCGTTTGAGTCCGCGTGCTGCAAGATGGAAATGTGATCGGTGTCCAGAAGGATCATTCCGGCGTCGGTCCTGCCGCTTCGCGAGCCGCGCGCCGAGCTTCGTCGCGCATGCGTTGCGCCTCGTCCAACATTTCCTTGAATACTGGGTCGCCGCGGAACATGCCGACCGATTGCTTCCACGCGTCGCTCGCGGGTTCGCCGCCGTCAGATTTGTCGACCATTAACTGACTCATCTGTTGTTCCAACCGCGCAACACGAGCTTCCAGAGCTTCCACAGTCATGGCACGACTTCCGCTTCAAGTCTCTCGCAATTATAGAAGAAGCAGTTAATTATTGCAAACGGCCTCGATCGGGTTCCTCTCACCGAAAAACGTTACCTTCCCAAAGAAACCAAATAGCCCGCCCCAACGGCCTATTTACAGAACGATTGTTGCTCTTTCTGAGCATCCATAACCTGAACGAAATGTGCAGGACTGGTGCGCACTCCAGTCCCTGGTATAACATGGCATAGGCGATCAAAGTTGTTTCCTTCCCGTCACTTTCTTCTAGGCAGCGTCCGTGAGCTTTGTGTCCGTGAACATTCGACTGCCGGTAGTTTGGATGGCCCTTCTGGGACCGCTAGTCGCGGGCGTCTGCGCCTCCGCCGCTGAAGACCGGCCAAGCTCCGGAAACTGGCCGGCTTGGCGTCGCGACGGGTCGGGCATCGCCGACGACACTCATCTGCCCGTCGTGTGGAGCGAGAACGAAAACGTGTTGTGGCGCACGCCAATGACAGGCGAAGGCAATTCGTCTCCCATCGTGTGGGGCAAGCAGGTCTTTCTCACGGCGTCGCTTGACGACGGGGAAAAACGCCTGGTCATCTGCTTCAACGCCGACACCGGCAAAGTCCTCTGGCAGACCGAGCTTCTGCCGGACGCCGCCAGCACGTTCTATCAAAAGACCGGCTTTGCCTCGCCCACCCCAGCCACCGACGGAGAACGAGTCTATGCGTTCTTCGACACGCCTGGGCTGGTCGCTCTCGACATGCGGGGGAAAGTTCTTTGGAAACACAGCATGGGCGCTATCAATTGTCCCTACAACATGGGCAGCTCGCCGGTCTTGTACAAGGACATGGTCCTTCAATGCTGCGATCAGAAGGGGCCGGCTTTCCTGCTGGCCATGGATCGGAATACGGGCGCCGAGCGGTGGCGGGCCCCACGCAAGTCTAGCACCTACGGTCACTACGGCACGCCGCTGGTGATCCGCGTCGAAGGCCGGCCTCAGGTCTTGGTCAACGGCGAGCCGGTCGTAGCGTACGACCCCGACACAGGCCGGGAAATCTGGTCCTGCCACGGGATGAAGGAATGTGTGGCCCCCAGCCCGGCTTTCGGAAACGGGCTGCTTTACGCCTCGTCCGGACGGACCGGTCCGGTGATGGCCATCGATCCGCGCGGCCACGGCGACGTGACCGAGACCCGCGTCCTTCTGCACCTGACTAGCGGCGGGCCCTATGTGCCAACACCCTTGATCTACCCTCACCTGATGGTGCCGGGCGATAACGGCAGGATGCTGTTTTATGATGCCGCCTGCAAGCTCGTGGCGGAAGATCGCGTCGCCGACCACTTCACGTCTTCGCCCGTGGGAGCGGATGGCAAGATCTATTGGTGTTCCGAGCGCGGCAAGACCTACGTGCTCGATGCCGCCGCGCTGGCCGACCAAAAACCGGCGGTCAAAATACTTTCCGTCAACCCGCTCCATCGCGCGTTCCTGGCAACCCCGGCGATCGCCGGCAGCCGGCTCTATCTCCGCAGCAACGAGGCCTTGTATTGCATTGCCGAGACCGGGCGAGCCCGCTTGGCTCATTCAGCAAGGGTTGTCTTGTCGGGCACGTTCGCCGAGTTGCAGGACCGTTACGAGAAACATCTGGCCGTGTGGACCAACGAGCGCGAATCGCAGGCCCGCTTGGAGACCGTCGAGGCCATCGCGCGGTTGGATGATCCTGGAGTTGTTCCGTTTCTGCTGCACACCGTGCAGAAGGAACCGCACTGGGACATCTGCGAAGAGGCAGTCAAGTCGCTGGCCCGCAAAGGTCCGTCGGCGATTGATCCGCTGACGGCACTGCTGGCGGACAAGCGGCCATTCGTCCGCACGGTCGCCTGCAACGGCCTGGGTCGGCTCAAGGCGGCGAAGGCCGTCCCGGATTTGCTTAAGGCCACTCACGACAAGGAGCCGCTAGTCCGTTGCGCCGGCTTGCAAGCCTTGGCCGAAATCGCTCACGACGACAAGACTTCTATTGCCCGTGTCGCCGCGTCGTTTACGGCCACGATAGCCGACGGGAAAGAAGAAGCGGTGGTCAAGGAATCGGCCCTGGACGGGCTTGCCACGCTCGCCGCCCACCCCGGCGCTCCGCGCGAAGAAATCCTCCGAGCGCTCGTCGCCGTCGAAGGCGGCAGCAATCCGCGGCTGGCCAAGAAGGCCCAAACGGTCCTGAGCGACGACTGCAAGGCGACGCCCGCGGAGATCGAAAAGGCCACGCAAACGACACGGCCGTGAAAATGGAAGTGAGACTGATTACAATGACGGGCGCACCCAAATACAGATCGGAGAACCGTTATGGATGGAAATGATTCCCTGCCCGACCACACGAACGCGGCCGATGACACCTCTTCTCCAACGAGCCTTTCGCGGCGCAAGTTCATGCTGACTGGCGGCGTTGCCGCCACGGCTATCACCATCGTGCCGAGAAGCGTGCTCGGCGGGCCGGGGTTTGTCGCCCCGAGCGAAAAAATCACCTTGGCCTGCATCGGCTTTGGGACGCAGGCGATCCGGGAAATCGGCGGAATACTCGCCAGCCCGGACGTTCAGATTGTCGCCGTCTGCGATGTCGAAAAAGATGGAGTCAATTACTTGGAATGGGGAAAGAACGGCCTGCGGAACGAAATCAGGCGGCTCATTGATGACCCGAATTGGAGAGCAAGCAACAACCACGTGCCCGGCGGCCGCGATGTCGGCAAGGAGATCGTGGAAACCTACTACGCGAAGCGGCGCGGCAAGGAGCAATTCAAGGGCTGCGCGACTTACGTCGACTTCCGCGAGTTGCTGGAAAAAGAGAAGGATGTGACCGCGGTCAAGGTGATGACGCCCGATCACACCCACGCGGCCATATCGATCGCCGCATTGAAAAAGGGAATGAACGTGATCGTCCACAAACCGCTGGCCAATCGACTGCTGGAGGCCAGAGCCGTCATCGACGCTGCCCGCGCGAAAAAAATCGCGACACACTTCATGCCCGCCAGCGAAGGCGCTCCTCAGAAACAGGCCCTAGATCTAGTTCGCAGCGGCGCAATCGGCAAACTTCGCGAAATCCATAATTGGTCGATGCGGCCGATGTGGCCCCAATTCGAGAGCGTCCCCGTAGACAGGCCTAACGTGCCCGCCGATTTTGATTGGACCCTCTGGCTCGGTCCGTCGCTGGACCGTCCGTATCATCCCAACTACACGCACACCAATTTCCGCGGATGGTACGAGTTCGGCGGCGGGGCGATCGCCGATATGGGGCATTACAGCCTTTGGCCGATTTTCCAACTCCTTGAGCTGGAAGCTCCGATCATGGTCGAATCGACGCCCAGCCACGTCTGCACGGTTTCGGATCAAATCTGCCGGCGAATCAAGAATGACTACTCGTTCCCGGCCGCCTGCACGATTCGCATGAGGTTCGCGCCCAAAGGCGAGCGGGCCGGCCTGGACATTTTTTGGTACGATGGCGGCATCAAGCCGGCCGTTCCCGAGGAACTTCTCGCGGAGAACAAGGAACTGGAGGAAGAAGGCATGATGTTCGTCGGCGATAAGGGGAAGATTTTGGGCGGCTTCCACGGTGAGGACGCGCGCTTGATCGCCGATGCGAAAACGCGTCGGCCCAATGCCGGCAATCGGCACGGCGGCGGCCCATCCTTGCGCGATTCCGCCTGGATTGCGGCCTTCAAAGGCGGCCCGCAGAGCTACGGTGATTTCCTGCTGGCAGGCCCGATCTGTGATGCAATGAACCTGGCATCTATCTCGCTACGGTTGGGCGGCCGGAGACTTCTCTGGGATTCCGCCGCCGCGAAAATCACGAACATCCCCGCGGCGAATCGGCTTCTGACGCGCGAATATCGCCAGGGCTGGGAATTGTAATTGTAAACAAAAAGTAATAAAGGAGACATGCAGATGGCTACGATAACGAGGCGAAAGTTCATCGCGAGAGCCGCGGCGGGTTCCGGAGCGGCCGGATTGTTGCTCGTCGGTGCGGCAAACCTCAAAGCAGGTCCGCTGGGCCCGTTGGGCCTGCCGATTGGGTGCCAGGTCTGGCCGCTGCGCGCCACGCTCAAGGACTTTCCTGCCTTCACGAAACAGTTGGCCGATATCGGCGTGACCAGGCTCGAACTCTGTTCGCCAATCGGCTACGGCGCGGAGTTCGCCTCGCTCAAGGATGGTAAAGAAGTCCGCAAGATCCTGGCCGATCATGGCATGAAATCCGAGAGTTCTCACTTCACGATGGCTGAGCTGCGCAAGAGCCAATCCAAAAGCATCGACTGGGCGAAAGAGATCGGCATCACCCAGATGATCACCGCAAGCTTGGGCGCGGGAAACGGCGGCGACCACCCGACGCTGGACCAGGTGAAAAAGGCGGCGGACGAGTATAACAAAATTGCCGCCGTGGCGGCGGCGGCCGGCATGCAGCAGGGCCTCCACAACGAAGGTTTTGAACTTTCGATGGTCGAGGGCAGGCGAACCTACGACCGGCTATTTGACCTTCTCGATCCGAAGCTCGTCAAGTTCCAATTCCAGATGTCGACGATCACGGCCGGCTTCGTCGCCGCCGAGTATTTTGCAAAATACTCTGGCCGCTTCTTCTCGATGCATTTACAGGACGTCGATATGAGTCCTGCGGCCGAACCTTCGCCGGGTGAAGGCGCAAGGGCTCAGCGTGGCGGCCGACACCCGCAGGTTGCGCTCGGCAAAGGCAGCATCGATTGGGTGAAGACCTTCACTGCTGCAAGAGTCGGCGGGGTCAAAAACTACTTCGTCGAACAAACCTGGGACCTTACCCGGCAGAGCGTCGCGTATCTCAAGAACTTAAAGGTCGGATAGTTCATCGACGAACGATGTTAGCGCACACCCAAGCCCTTGTCGGCCAACCGCTGGAGGCCCTCGATACGCCGCAACTGCTGCTGGACCTCGATGTGATCGATGGTAATCTACGTCGCATGTACGGGGCCGGACGCGAGCGCGGCGTCAAGGTTCGGACCCACTTCAAGTCGCTCAAGTGTGGCGGCCTGGCATGTTATATCAGCGAGCGCGGCGGCGACACGTTCTTGGCCGCCAAGCTCAACGAGGCCGAGGTGCTCGCCGACGCTGGGATCACCGATATCTTGATCGCCAATCAGATCGTCGGGCCGCAGAAAACCGAGCGGCTTGCCGAGCTTGCCAAGCGCGTGCAACTCCGCGTTTGCGTCGATCAAGTTGAGAACGTCGATCAGCTCAGCCGGGCGATGTTCCGCCACGCCGCGACCGGGGCGACGCTTGGCATCCTGATCGAAATCGATATCGGCATGAATCGCTGCGGTGTGCCGCCCGGCGAGGCTGCCGTCGCGCTCGCCCGGCGCATCGGCGATAGTCCCGGATTGCGCTTCATCGGCCTGCAAGGCTATGACGGCCATTTGCAGATGATCGCGGATGCCGCCGAGCGCCGCGCGAGGTGTCTGGAAGGTCTCGAAAAGCTCGTCCACACCCGGCGGCTCATCGAGGAAGCGGGCATTCCCGTCGCCGTCGTCACGGGGGCGGGCACCGGCACATGGGAATTCGTTGCGGGCTATCCCGGTATCACCGAGATCCAGCCCGGCTCGTTCGTGCTCATGGACGTCGCGTATCACGCCGTCCGTCCCGAATTCGGCTTTGCCCTTTCCCTTCTGGCGGCCGTCATCAGCGTGCGGCCCGATTGGTACGTCCTGGACGCCGGCAGCAAGGCGATCTCCCAGGATTTCGGGAAGCCGGCGATCAAGGGCCAAGCGGAAGAAAGCGTGCTGGGACTTTCGGAAGAGCACACGAAGGTCCGCTGCAATACGGCGGACGTGAAGGTAGGCGACCGCCGCGAAGTGCTGCCCGCCCATTGCTGTGCGACGATGAATCTACATCGGCAGTGTCTCGGCATCCGTAGAGGCAAGGTCGAATCGGTGTGGCCGATCGAGGCCAGCGGGAGGTATGACTGAGTCCTCTACGGGTCCTTCTGGTCGATTGAAATCCCGATCCTATTGAAGAAACCAACGCGCACTTTGCCCCGCCCTCTTCGCAGTCGGGAGGTCAAGACTAGCGCGATGCTGCACCCGCCCAGCAGAGCCAACGTTCCCGGCTCGGGGACGACGGAGAGCACGAGGTCGTTGCCTTGAATGGCGAGCGTTCCCGTAAGGCCATTGCCAATTGGACCGCTGAGGTTGTTGCCTAGCGTGCCGCTGATCGAGCCGGCGTCGATGAGCGTGTAGCTGCCGAGTCCGAAGCCGCCCAGCGGCGTGAAGTTGAAATCGGAAAACTGCTGGCCGCCCAGAGTCAGCGCGCCGGACGACATAAGGACCAGATCGCTGTCCAGCGGCGTGTCGAGTTCGTAATCCATCTTCGCGCCGGAGAGGAGCGCGAGACTGCCGCTAAGGGTCAAAGTGCCCGGCGCATTGCCCGGGGCGAGGTGGCCGCCGGAATTTACCGTGACGTTCGAAATGTTGCCGGTACCGGCCAGCGTACCGCTGCTGCTAACCGTCATGGGGCTGACCAGCGAGCCGTTGACGAGAAGTTCGCCTTGGTTAATCGCTGTCGCGCCCACATACGTATTGCTGCCCGATAGCAGCAGCGTGCCGCTGCCGATCTTCGTCAGACCCCCTGAGCCTTGGAGCGTGCCGGCAAACGTCGTGCTCGCGCCGTTGTCACCCACTCCCAACGACACCGCATTTGATGCGCTATTGCTCAAACTCAGCTTTCCCGGTCCGGTCAATCCGCCGAATGTTGCGGCAGTCAGGGTCCCGAAGCTCAGCGTGCCGCTACCGCTGGTATCAAACGTGCTGTACTGTACCGCGAGGGCGTTGGCCAATGCCAATTTGCCGCCAAACACGGTTGTCGGACCTGTGTACGTATTCGCGCCCGCGAGAAGCAATAGGCCGGAACCGCTTTTAACCAAACCGCCGTCCGCTAACACGCCTAACGCCGGGTCGTGGAGCAGGGATTGGCCAATGGCATCGTTGAACCCTTGGACGTTGATGATGGCACCCCCGCTTTGAACAAGCGTCGCCGTCAACCCAGTGAGAAAAGCCGTACTGTTTTCATTGGCCTGCAAAGTTCCGCCGCTAAGTCTGAATGTCGACTTCCCCTGACCTCCGAACACTCCCGATACGATGAGCAGCCCGCCGTTAAGGTCGTACGCGCCGCCGCTCCCGCCAGCGTAACCGAGATCGAGAAAGCGCATAATGAATATGCTATTTGTCCCGCCAGATTGTGTAAAGGAACCAGTGCCGGAGTAACCTACGTACTCAAAAGCCGCCGTTAACAATCCGTTGCCGCTCAGTTTGTACGTGCCGTTGCGCCCGGCAGCGTTCCCAAGGTAGAGGATGACCGCGGCGTTGCTCCCGCCGGACTGTATAAAAGTTGCCGAGCCGCCGGATGAACTGAGATCCTCGCCGACCGTGGACACCGACAGAAGGCCGCTGCCACCGAGGCTATAGGTGCCACGGTTGATCTCGATTCCTCGGTCCAGGTTAATAGTGCCTCCAGTCTGGTTAAATACTCCTGTTCCGCTGACGCCAAGGTTACCCATAATCACGGCATTAGCTGACAAGAGGCCGTTGCCGTTGAGGTTGTACGTGCCATCACCGCCGGCTAGGTAGCCGTCGTTGCCGATTTGCAACTGGCCGGAGTTTGCAGATCCACCAGAGCTGTTGCTCCCGATGGAGTTGGTTCCGCTAGATTGAGTGAACGTGCCTGCGCCTGAGTAGCCAATGAACTCGTGGACGTAGTTGTCCGGCGTGTCGGTACCTTGCACCGACAAAAGTCCGCTTCCGCTGAGATTGTAAGTGCCATCACTACCGAAGCTATTGCCGAGGAAAAGTGAATCAGCGATACCGCCCGTACCGCCAGTCTGAGCAAAGGCTCCAACACCCGTATCGCCCACATATTCGTATCGTGCTGCGTAGAGGCTGCCATTTAACAACTGCACCGCTCCGCTCCCGCTATTGCTGCCCAGCGAAAGTGTGCCGCAAGTTGCTCCGGCTTGGGTCACATTGGCCGTTCCGCCGTTGGCGATTAAAGCAAAGTCACTTCCGCTTGGGACGAGGGTTCCGCTCCAATTCGTGTCTATCGACCAATTGCCCGACGGAGTTTGCCATGAGTAAGTCGCTGCCCTTGCCGCAGATGCGATCGCGAGCGCGATCGCCGAAACGGCCAGCACTCTGAGCCCGGCAAACATCCATGGGTCAGAGGGAAGGTCGGCTGCGAAGAACGATAATGCTCCGACCACGCTTTTGTGAACATAATTTCCACGCATAATGCTCTCCAAGCAACTGCGGAACAGCCTCTCGCCCTTGCCGCCAAAGCGCCGCAAGGCAAACTCCGTCGCGAATGGAAGGGGCGTGGCTTTCGGGGCCAGGGCAGCGGCAAAATGCAAGAAGGTATCCGGCGCGGTCGCTTCAAAGAGCGGACCGGTCGAGGCGACTAATTGCGGGATACTTTGGCGCTGCCTGCTAAGTCTCTTGTGATGATGGCCGGCACATAAAGCGGCCGGGCACCCATGCGAGGAACCACCCTATCATGGCCCGGCCAAAAGGGCTTGTCAAGCGCCGTGCGGCACTCTGGCTCCCCTCTCCCCGCTGGGGAGAGGGGCTGGGGGTGAGGGGGATTGGGGATTGAGTATCGCTCACGCATTTCCGCTATATTGAGAATAGAGGAATTCCGGCGAATGGAGGAACCAAGCTCAAACAGATTCAACGCGAATTCCCCTCATCCCCAGCCCTTCTCCCCGCGGCGGGGAGAAGGGAGCTAGTTTTTGTTTCAGCCCTTCGCGAGCGCGGCTCGTGAGAAGGGGGCCATTTTCTGTAAAGCGCGAAGCGATCATGGACCAAATGCAGCCAATCGAATTCGCCAGGTTTTTGCGGCAGACTTCCAATAGCTACGAGCAGTTGCTTTGGCAGTTGCTGCGCGATCGACAGCGGTGCGGAAAGAAGTTTCGCCGCCAACATCCACTTGGCATCTATACCGCGGATTTTTACTGCGCTGAATCGAAGCTCGATGTAGAAGTCGATGGTTCTCCGCATGAGACGGCCGAAGGCAAACGAAAAGACGAAGCCCGCGACGGTTGGATGCGTTCTCAAGGCATTGAGGTATTGAGATTGGGCGGCTGGCAGGTCGAATCGGACACTCAACTGGTTCTACAGGCGATTGATGATATGTTGCTCAAGAGGTGCGCGAAATGATCACGCGAAAACTCTGGCTCCCCTCTCCCCGGCCGCCGGGGAGAGGGGCTGGGGGTGAGAGGGTGCGTTCGAGTATCGCTCAACCGCTTCGGATATGTTGCGAATGAAGTAAGTTCGGCGCATGCAGGAATTAAGCCGAATCAGACTCAACGCGTATGTCCCTCATCCCCAGCCCTTCTCCCCGCGGCGGGGAGAAGGGAGCCAATTCTTGTCCCGCTCCGCAGCGGAATGTCGAACGACGCTATCCGCGAAAATCGGCCTAATCCGCGGCTAGTTCCATCAGTCGGCGGCCGGCGTCGATTTTCCCGCGCCCGTTCGCCGATGCCTGTCCGAGCGTTTTTCGGCCGGGATTTGCCAACCCATTGCCGCATAATGGTTTACGGCGATGGCGATCGGTTTTCGCGAGAAACGCTGCCGGCGAAGCCGAACATGAGACGCCGACGTAAGTGCTTGCAAAATAACGCTTTAGAGATGTTTTGTATCCACTTTTCATTACAAGTGTTGACAACAGTTTGAAACTATGGTAAACTGAGCGGGAATTGAAAGGATGAAGGCGGAAGGATGAAGGATAAAAACCGCCAAGCCGGACACCGCGAATTCCAATACGAGAAGAAGAAATGGCCGCAAAAAAAGAACGCGAGAACGGCGGCGAGAGGCAAATCCGCCGATCTTTTGCGTCCTCTGCGATCTCTCGCGGCCAATCCCCTTTGCGAGCTTCGCGCCTTTGTGCGAGGTCTTCGGCTTTTATTCCTTGCCCTTCCCCACGCGACGATATACCGTCTCAAAGCGCCTCAAATCGTCTCAATCATGCGTTTTTCCCAAGAATTGGAGGGGTCCGCAAGGATTTTATGCAGTGTCAAATCGTCTCAAACCGGTGCAAAACCGCGTCAAACCCGTCTCAAAAGTCTCAAATTTGAGACTGGCAAGGCGTGTTTCGGCTAGGATTTCCCGCCCTGTTGCGGTAAGATGCTCGCTCTATTGAAACATACCAAGGAGATGGAGATTTAGTCGATGTCGGATAAGTCAGACGTTCAGGTTCACTGGCACGAACACGCTGTTGCCCGCGAGGAGCGCGAGAAGCTCAATGGTCATGCCGGCTGCGTGGTGTGGTTCACCGGCCTCAGCGCGTGCGGCAAGAGCACTGTAGCCAACTTGTTGGACCACAAGCTTTGGTCGGCCGGGAAGCGCAGTTTTGTCCTCGATGGCGACAATATTCGCCACGGCCTGAACGCCGCGCCGGGAATGCTCAAGACGCGGCACGGGGATGAGTTCGCCAAGCGATTCGGGCTCGGTTTCTCCGCTCAGGATCGCGAGGAGAACATCCGCCGCATCGGGGCGGTGGCCAAGCTCTTTGCCGAGGCGGGAACCATTGCTATCACTGCTTTCATCAGCCCCTATCGGGCCGATCGCGACCGCGTCCGCGAGACGCTGGCGGCGGGCGACTTCGTCGAGATTTTCGTCGACGCGCCCATCGAGGTTTGCGAGGCCCGCGACCCTAAGGGCCTCTATAAGAAGGCCCGTGCCGGCGAGTTGAAGGGCTTTACGGGCATCGACGATCCCTACGAGGCCCCGGAGAAGCCCGAATTGGTGCTCGACGCCGGCAAGAAAGACGCCGACACGCTGGCCGACGAAGTGCTCGCCTACCTGCGCAGTTCGGGAAAGATTCGCGGGTAGCCCACGCATGCAATTTAAAACTTGTCGATTTAATTGCCGGAGACCGTGACTTCGCTTGGACTTCCGGCAACTAGGTTGTTATGGTATATTCCCGTGTTGTGCCGTGGCGATGGGGGTAATCTTCGCCCGGCGGAACGTAACGGAGTGCAGCGTACGCCGCTAAGGACATGAAGACGGCCTCGAGAACACAGAAACCCCCTGTAAGAAGGGCTGAAAAGAAGGCGGCTTCGAGCGCCAGCCGTGCAGCGACTCGAACGGCCGATGTGCTGCTTGTCGCCCCCTGGGCGGCGGCTGCGGAGGAGGGCGATGCGGCCATTTTGGAGTTGGCCAGCGCGTTGCCGAATGTCGGCGTTCGTGCTCAGATTTGGCGGCCCTTTGAGGACAAGCTCGCGGACGCGCGGTGTCTGCATTTGTTTGGCGCGTCGCCCGAGTTTTTAACGCTAGTGGAAAGTGCTCGCGCCAACGGCGTGAAGGTCGTGCTCTCGCCCGAATTGTGGCGCAATACGGCGGCGACGGGCGGGTACCAGCGCGGGGCGGTACAAAAGGCCGGGGCATGGATTCACAAAACGGCCCGCGGGTTTTTCACCCGCACCCCGGCATGGCAGCGCGAATTGTTCGCCTCGGTCGATCTCCTTGTGCCCAATTCGCATGTTGAAGCACAGCGCATTGCGCGGCGGACCAAGGCGCCATTGGAGCGGATGCGGGTTGTGCCCTATGGCGTTGACCCACGGATGGCCGCGGCCGATCCACAGCCGTTTCGGCAACTGGTAGGAAAGCGCGATTTCGTGCTCTATGCCGGCGCCATCGAACCCAAGAACCAGCAACTTGGCTTCCTTTGGGCGATGAAGAATACTGACGTAGCGTTGGTGCTGTTGGGCGACGTCGCGGCGGATTGCCAATGGTATCTTGATGAGTGCCGGCGCGTGGCCGGATCGAATGCGCGATTCGTCGCGCGTGCCGACGTGAACGATGGCTTGGTGGCGAGCGCCTTTACGGCATGCAGTTGCCTGGTCGTCGGCGGCGGCGAGCCGGCTGGCGAGCGGATCGCGCTGAAGGCCGGCGCCTCGGGCACCCCGCTTGTCCTGTTCGACAGCGGTTGTGGCAGTGAGTATTTCGGCCAGCAGGCGGTCTATGTTCGGTCGGACGATGTAGCCGATATCCGCCGCGGCGTCTTGGCAGCGTTGGAACGAAAGCGAAACAAGTGCCTAGCGGACCACGTCTGCACCTATTTCTCTTGGCCCGCCGTGGCCAGGGCCATGCGTTCCGCTTATGGCTGGGCCGGCCGAGGCAAGCCGGCAGCAAAGCAATAGGGCAAGTAATTTAGTATCTCCAACAAAACAGATACTGGGGCCGCGTCAGTCGTTCCATTTTGTCGGTTCTGATAGATCCATTTAGAGTCTCGCGGGCCATGATCGCGCATATCCGCCCACCCAACCGAGAGCGACCGCCTTCGCCGTTGGCACGCGCGCGCCAGATGGTGGCCGAATCGCTGCTGCCGGACCGGATTCCGCCGCGATCGCGGTGGCAAGTCTGGCGAAAACCGCTCATTTTCGGCGGCGCAGTCGTGCTCGCCTTGGCCGGCGGGCTGATCTACCATTGGTTCCGCTAGCCCTTTACAGATCGACTCCGAAAGGTAACAATAAGGGGCACAGATTGTAATACGCGACCTGCGGTCCTCCCGAGATTCCGGAGTGGCCGCGGTTTTTTTTGTCGCGTTGCCGGACCCGTTTTTGGGCTTGGTTCGCGATCCCGCGATCGGTTGTCCAAGGCGCAATGGCGATGCGCGAGGAGACTGAACATGTCGGACCGCATTCCCATGACACGGACCGGATACGATAAGATCAAGGCCGAATTGGACCATCTTCAGTCCGTCGAGATGCCAAAGATTCTCGAAGGATTGGCGGCGGCCCGCGCTGAAGGCGATCTCTCGGAAAACGCGGAATACCACGGCCGCCGCGAGTCGCAGGGCATGTTGGACGCGAAGATCCGCGCCATCAAGGACAAACTCTCCCGCGCCGTGCTCGTCGATCCCAGCCAGTTCCCCAAGGACGAAGTGGCCTTCGGCTGCACGGTGGTCGTCAAGGACCTCGATTTCGGCGACAAGGAAGAGTTCACGCTCGTCGGCGCCGGCGAAGAGGACTACGACACCGGCAAGATCCTGGTCACGAGCCCCCTGGCCCAAGGTTTGAATGGCAAAAAGGTCGGCGAGAAGGTGGAAATCATCGTGCCGCAAGGCAAGTCGCGGTTTGAGATTCTGGAGATCCGTCCGCCGGAGTGACCCCTGGCCGACTAGCGTTTTCTTCGCTAGAATGGGGCGATAACGACATCCTTTGCCGAACTCGGCGAATCGGTAACCGAGCCTTATATCGAGGAACAACATGGCGCGTAAGATTCTCAATCGCAAGGAGTTACGGGAAGAGGCCGATGCGGCGGAACGCATCGAGGGGCAGGAGGAGGGCACAACCAAGACCAAGGAAAAAGTCAAGAAGCCAGCCGCCAAGCGCAAAAGCCGCGCCAAGGTGGCCAAGGAGGTCCGGCTGAAAGCCTTTTGGGGCGTCTTTAATCAAACTCTGCGGCGGATCTCGCTGTTCGAGTACAGCCAGCGGGCCGAGGCCGACAAAAAGGCGGCCGAGTTGAGCGAGTCGGGAAAGACGCCGCACTTTGTTGCGCTCGTCAAGGAAGCCATCGAGGAGTAGGCCGCCACCGCGTGTTCGCGCTCTAATTGTGATGTGGTTCTGGACCATTGTGCTTTTGTTCGCATCGAATGTCTTTATGACATTCGCCTGGTACGGGCACCTCAAGTACAAGCACTCGGTTCTCTGGTTGGCTATCTTGGTTAGTTGGCTGATCGCCCTATTGGAATACTGCCTCCAAGTGCCGGCCAACCGCATCGGCTCCATTGCCGGTCTGAGCGGCGCGCAGTTGAAGACGATCCAGGAAGTCATCACGCTCCTCGTCTTCGGCGTCTTTTCGATCTGGTATCTAGGCGAGCCGATGAAGTGGAACTACCTGATTGGCTTCGCGCTCATCATGGCAGGCGCCGTGATAGTCTTCGCACCGTGGAATGCCGCAAAGTGAGAGCCAGCATCTACCCACTGCTCGTTTGCGCGTCGAGCCACGCCAGGTAGCGCTCGCTGCCAGCCACGACGGGAACCGCCAGGATTTCAGGGGTTTCGTACGGATGCATTGAGCGGATCGCTTCTTCAACTTGCGTAAACAGCTCGCCGCGAGTCTTGCACCAGCATTGCCATTCCTCATCGGTCTCGATTTTGTCTTGCCAGCGATAGATGCTCGTGATCGGGCCGACGACCTGCGCGCAGGCCGCCAGCCGCTTTTCGACCAGCTCGCGCGCGATCCGCTGCGCCTCTTCGCGCCTGGCGGTCGTCGTGACAACTTGAATGTAAGAAGTCATCTTGCGGCTTTCACTTGTTCCTGCGCATGCAGCGGCACGCGAACGAACCGCGGCCAGTAGAGCCTCGCGTCGGCCATAACCTGCCAGAAGTCGAAGGAGTTGGCGACGTAGCTCACTACCAGTTCGTCGCCGGTGGCGAGCGATGGATGGGCCTTCGCCGCATAACAAAAAATCCGCTTGTCCCAGCCTGATTCGGGACATTCATAGATGGTCGTCGCCTTGGACCACGGACCCCACGGCGCGGCGGCGGTCCGCGCTAGGATGCGCGGCGACATGCCGCCCTCCGTATAAACCAGCTTGTACCGCTTGAAGTTGGGCAAATAGGAAACCGACAACTCGCTTCCCATGGCGGGGACCAGGCGGGAAACGCCATGGTAATCCGCTTCCCATTGACCTTCGTGATAAAATCGCCAAGCGGCGAAGTCGTCCGCGCTGCCAAGCGGCGCTCGAGCGACGATCAAGTATCGAGCCGGACCGAACCGGCCCTTGTCTTCATCGGTTCCGAATACATAAAGGTAATCGCCGTCGCGGAGCACCGCCGCGCCAAACGCCAGCTCGCGCTTCGAGTCGATAATCTCACAGGGCACTTTGCGTTGCGCGATCCGCCATGACAACGGCGGCTCAGCCGGGTTTTCTACGACGCCGAGCCAGCGACCCGTCTGGCGGAAGCCGAAAGCGCCGGGCTTTCCGCTCTTCTCGATCTCGGCAAGGAAGAGCAGCAGCCGATCGCCCGAAACGGCTCCCGCTTGCGGCCAAAACCATCCCCGCTTGTCGACCGGCGTAATGTACGAAGTCGCCTTGCCGGCATTGTCTTTGCGAATGACGAATTGCACCTTTGCATCCTTGCCGCGTCCATCCTGAAGGGCCAGAGTATTATTGACCATCGCTGCATTGACGCGTTTTCCCTGCCGGACGCTTCCCACCCACGTATCGTTAAATAGCCACAGCGTGCGCCGCGGCGAGAGCGCCACGGAAAACGCGCCGTCGCCGCCGATCCAGCCGTCATGCGGCTCGAAGAGCGCGTTTAGTTCCGGCATCGGCTCCGCCTTGCCGAAGGATAGCAAGGTCGATTCGCCTTGCTTGACCGATTCCTGGCCATGCAGTGCGTGATTGCTGATGACAAGCGAGAGGATAAAACCAGCCGCGATCAAGGATCGCCGCATAGCAGCGTCCGAGGCTGCCTTATCGATCACCGCCCGGCCGAATCGCGCCGATCTTTTCCAAGTACTCTTTCTTCGACTTGGTACACTGTGCCAATTGCTTGGCAAAATTCGGCCCACCTGCAATTCCTTAGGGATGTGATCATGGCCCTTGTTCTTTTTTGAGGAGCGGCGAATGCCAAAAGCAACGACCAGCATCCCGTCGTGATATACGGCATATGTGTCGTGTTCGTCGCCGGAATCAGACTCATTTACCGCGTCAAGCTTCTTGGCGATCTTCAGTGCAAGTTCCTTTGTGATTTGATTGCGACTCTTTCTTGCTACTACTCGATCCTTCGCATCACTGCCTTAAGCGCGGCAAGCTGCCGTCGCGGAATTCGCCCTAGCCGTTTTACAGGCAGTTTTACCAATAGCTTGTACTGCGCAACCATCCGGTCCTTCAACATCGCGACGGAATCCTCAATGGTGTCTCCAGTGGCACTGATCGCACCGTCCGTAAAGGAGGCGATGTACTCAAACGTCTCGCCGTTCTCGTCGATCACCGGTTCCACAAGTACCAGAATACTCTTGGCCGTTTCAAACGGCCTTGGCGCAAACGTATTGATCGGCACAAGAATGGAACGCTCGGTGAGTTCCAGCCGCTCAAGACGAAGCTCAAGCTCCTTGTTCTGCACGGCAAGTGTTTTGACAGAAGTTGTGCTCATGATAGTATTATATTCAGAATCGAATGGCGTGCCATATAGCGCGCCAAATCGCGTAGCGCATGCTTCCAACTCGCCTAAGACCGCGCCGTCTTCGCCGCCCTGACGTTGCTCGCCAGCGAAACGAAGTGCGGCGGCTGCATCGCCAAGTGGGCGGCCAGCGGAGTGCGGCCGGCGTCGATGCGGTGGATCGCCCGTTCGCCCGGCGTGTGCCCGAGCGTGCCGGTCCAGGCCTCGAACGTCCGTCCTTTGCGCTCGTCGCCCTGGAAGAAGGCGAGGTAGCTGAAGACGTCGCTGGCGATGAACTCCTGCCCGGCCGGCGCGAAGGCGGCTTGCCGAAACGTCCGCCGCCACGCGCCGGCGTTGAAGTAGAATCTGCTCCAGCACGTAGCCCTCGGCGTGGCTGGAGTCAAGCGGCACGATCTCCGCCGCGTGCGTGTGGCCGTAGACGACGTGCCGAGCGCGGCGATTGCGGAAGTCGGGCTCGGTAAGGGCATGCACGACGAACGAATCGTCCGCCGCGCCTCGCAGTTCCCGCAGCCAATTGAGCGTGGCCGCCGCCCATCCCATCGAGCGCCGCTTGCTGAACCGCAGCGCCGCGAGAAGCCGTCAATGAGGTTCGCCGAGCTCGATGCGTCGCGCTCGCGGACGAGCCGGCTGGAAAGTAGGTCCTCGGCCAGCCGATCCCAAAGCTGCTTCACCCGCTTCCGCACGGCCGGCTGCGGGCACGTCCGCTCCAACATGCCGTCGATCCATACGGGCACCAAGAGCAGCGGACGGAAATTGTCCAACTCGCGCAGGCGCAAGCACCGTTGCGTCGGGCAACTCGTGTCCCATCGTCTGCTCCACCTGCACGGCGAAGCGGCCAATGAGGTCCAGTTCGATCGCGTCGCCGAGGCCGGAAAGGTCGCGGTCGCCTTCGTAGCTCAGCGGATCAAAAACATCGCCGTGCCGGGCGGTCACCTTGTGGCGCCGCATCGTTTGCAGCAGTTCGTCGCTTTCCGTGATGTCGTGCGGGAAAGGCCGATCGGCGCGGTTAGCCAAGCCCATCTGCTCGACCAGCTTTCGCCGCAAGCCGTCGTACGCCGCGCCGGGCAGATGGTAAAACCAGTCGTGATTGCCGACCATGTAATGGATGCGGACGAGCACCGGCTGTTCGTCGCCATCCGCGGCCGGCCGCGATGAACGCAGGATTGGTGGCAACGTGATCTGCCGATCGTTCGTTAATGCCCGCAGCGCGGCCAGCCCTTGCTTGTTCGCGGCGAGGATGTCGCCGGTGATCTTGGCCAGCAGGTCGATCAAGCCGGGCGACTGCGGATCGTCCCAAGGCCGGGGGCTTTCCGCTGCGTGCCATCGGGCCGAATGGAGCAGGTCGAACACATCGCCCAGCAGCACCAGGTCGATGCGTTCGATCGGCCGATAGGCGTCGTCGCTCCGCCAGGAGGCAGTCGCAGCTAGTTCCCGCAGGCGGTCGGCTAACAGCGCGAAGGCCTCGGGCGAGAGCGTTTCGCCCGTGCTGCCGTCGTTCAAGTGCAGATCGCTGAGGATTATTAGCATAGCCAGCCACTGGTATGTAACATGCGTTTTCATCGGCCTTGATAAGTAAGCGAATTGAGATTTATTCCCGGCATGGCAAGCGTGGTAAAGTTTGCGGGCGGAGCGGTGGGGTTTGGCGCATGCAGTTCGGATTTTCGGACCGCGCGGGTACGCAGCAAACTGGCAAACACGGTAATGGGGCTTTCACACGCACCAATTGGCGGCGGAAAACGCGAGAAAACGTCCCATGAGATCGGTTTCGCGACGAGACATGAAGGCGCAGCGCGAATAGAACTGTGAAACCACGTTTTTCCCGCGGCAAACGGCGTGTGTTTAACGGAAATCAACTTTGAAATTGCTTTGATTGCGCTTTGAAACTGCTTTGACTCGGCTTGGAAGCGGTGCGTCTCGGTTCGTCGGGACGAGTGTCCGGGAATTTTTTGTTTGAAGGGCTGATGCTCGCAATTCCCGCGGAAAGCGGCATGCGTTTAACGAAAAACCGCGTCGAGTCTATATAGAAAGTGCATAGAAACGTCATAGAAATTGATAGGATTGCATAGAACTCAGAATCGACTAGTGTTAAGTAGTAATAATTAGAGTTCCCTAATGGTCGGCTGCGGAGTTGCCGAGGCGACTACTCCGCGCTCTCTGCTCCCGTGCCTTGCTCATTGAACATTGAACCTTGAACATTTGCCTTTCATTCTTCATCCTTCCGCCTTCATCCTTTCTCCCCCTCTCAACTCTCAACTCTTGTATACACTCCCATATATATATTGCTAGATGCGCTATGCGATTATAGAAGAATTCTTTTCGGATTGTTCCCAACTCCTTGCCGGACAAGGACTTAAAGAATTTTCGGGGGCATTTATGACATATCGCAACTCCGCCGTTTTTGTTGTCGTTCAGTTTAAACGCATGCGACCTCGGATGGAGCGATAGCGATTAGCTCCGCGCTCGCATCGGTCAGTCGCAGTGGGACCAGGCGAGCGTTCCGAAGCCCTCGGAGGCAAATTCGCGGCGCCGCGGGATGTGCCTGGATAAATCGGGCCTTCGGCCCTAAATCGTGGCGAGGCGATAATTCCCCAGGCCGTTGGCCTGGGCTGATATAGTTTGCACCTTTGGTGCCAAACGCAATCCTCGGTGCTGAATGTAACGTTCGGTCAACGATCTACGACGGGCCGAAGGCCCAAATCCATACCAGGCTTGCGGCACCGCCGCAGGCTCTCATTCCCCAGCCGCGGCGCAAGGGCCGAAGGCCCGATTCATTTTTCAATGCCAGGCGCGATTGGGGGCTCGATCCGGGCCAGATCGAGACTTTCTTTCTGCTTTAAGAGTCGAAACAAGGACGCAGCTAGAACTCAAAAGCAACACGCTGCGTCCCAGATCCGAGTCCCTGTTTCGACGCCCGCCGGACACAACCCGCGTTGGGGTTGATGTGCTAATCGTGCAATGTTCCCCAGGGTAGGCCGTTGTTCCGCCGGCCAAGCCTAGGCTGGCGGACGGAATCCCGTTGGGATTCGCTCATCGCGACCGGCGGGCCGGCATTCGTCACATACTATGCGATATGCACCTGGAGCGAATGATTCCTTCCTTGATCCAGGACGCAATCGCCGTTATAGTTGCAGGAGGTAATGTCGTGCCGCCATTTTTTCCCATGGTATTCCATGAACCTTCGTAAACCCTTTCTGTTGCTGGCGTTAGCGCTCGGCGTTTCGGCTGGGTCGAACAATTTTGTCACGGCAATTGCCGGGGATGCCGCGGCCGAAGCCGGCAAATCGGCCACGGGCGGCGATAAAAAAACTGCCCGGTCGGATGAGGACTTTTATCAGCTCTACCAGTTGCTGGCAGACACGGTTGACCAGATCGACCGCAACTACGTCAAGGAGGTTGACCGCCGCGAATTGATGGAGGCCGCCATCCGCGGGATGGTGGCGAAGCTCGACCCTTATTCGGCCTACATCGGCCCCGAGGAGCTGGCGCAGTTCCGCAGTTCGGTCGATAGCGAGTTCGCCGGCATCGGCATTCAGGTGTCCGAGGACGAAGGCGACCTGCGCGTGCTGAGCCCAATCTATGGCACGCCCGCCTACCGGGCCGGAGTGCAGGCGGGCGACCTCATCGTGGAGATCGACGGCAAAAGCACCGACGGCCTGCAGATCGAAGACGCCATTCGGCTGATGAAAGGTCCCGACGGCAGCAAGGTGTCGCTAACAATCGTTCACACGGGCCAAACCAAGCGGGAGTCGTTCACGCTCGCCCGCGAGCGCGTCCGCGTCGAGACCGTGCTGGGCGACCGCCGCAAGGGCGACGACCATTGGGACTTCATGTATGACGAGAAAAACCAGATCGGCTATGTCCGCATCTCCGCCTTCAGCCTCGATACGGCCAAGGAGCTTCGCGCCGCGATGGAAGACTTGAAGAAACGCAAGCTTCGCGGACTGGTCCTCGACTTGCGTTTCAATCCCGGTGGGCTGCTCCGCTCGGCGATCGAGGTCAGCAAGCTCTACGTTGCCAAGGGGCGAATCGTGAGCACCAAGGGCCGCAGCTCGCCGGAGCGCGTCTGGGACGCCGACGGCGTCGATGTCTTCGACGGTTTTCCCATGGTGGTGCTCGTCAATCGTTTTAGCGCCAGCGCCAGCGAGATCGTCTCGGCATGCCTGCAGGACCATCAGCGGGCCGTCATCATCGGAGAGCGGACGTGGGGCAAAGGGAGCGTGCAGAACATCATCGAACTGGAGCACGGCAAGAGCGCGCTGAAGCTGACGACGGCCGCCTATCGCCGGCCCAGCGGAAAGAACATCCACCGCTTTCCCGGCGCCAAGGATAAGGACGAATGGGGCGTGATGCCCGACTTGGGCTACGAGCTTGGGCTGGACGACCGCGAGACGCGGGCCTTGGCGACCGACCGCCGGCAGCGCGACATCATCGCCGCCCACGCGACGACGGACAAGTCGGCCACCGTGATAAAGGGCGAGCCGCTCGCGCGTCGCCCGTCAACCGACAAGCCAGACGCGAAAGATCATCCAGTTGATGGTAAGATCAATGCCGCGGCCGCCAAGAAGCCGTTCGTCGATCGGCAGCTTGAGATAGCGATGAAGTACCTCCGCGACAAGTTGGCGAAAAACTAGCGTGAGGCAGGAAATCCGAATGTCGAATGTCGAAACAAATTATAAATCCCAATTACCGAAACGAGCCACGTTAGCGTCGTTTGGCCATTCGTCATTCGGTTTTGTTTCGACATTCGACATTCGGATTTCTAGCTGCCATGCATCTCCTCGCCATCGAAACCACCTGCGACGAAACGGCCGCGGCAATCGTCACCGATCGACTCGAAGTGAAGTCGTCGGTCGTGGCCTCGCAAGACTGCGCTGCATAAGCGGTTCGGCGGAGTCGTGCCTGAGATTGCCTCACGAGCACATCTGGAGCGCATCCTGCCGGTGATCGACGAAGCCATCACCAAAGCCGGCCTGAAACTCGATGATATCGACGCCGTGGCCGTGGCCAATACGCCGGGCCTGGCAGGCTCCCTGCTTGTGGGACTTGTCGCAGCCAAGGCCTTGTGCGTCGCTACGGCCAAGCCGCTTCTGGCCGTGAACCATTTGCAGGCCCACATCTACGCCTGCCGCATCGCCGCCGGCACGGACGACGTATTTCCATGCGTCGGGCTGATCATCAGCGGCGGGCACTCGAACCTCTATCGCTGCCAAGGACCGTTGGACTTCACGCTCCTAGGCGCGACGATCGACGATGCGGCCGGCGAGGCTTTTGATAAAGTGGCGGCCATGCTGGGATTGGCTTATCCGGGCGGTCCTTCCATCCAGAAGGCGGCCGAAGGCGGCAACCCGCGGGCTTATCGGTTGCCGCGATCATTCCTGGGCGAGGACGACCGTTTGGACTTCAGCTTCAGCGGGCTGAAGACCGCAGTTCGATACCGTATCGCAGGACCGGGCAAACCGGACATGTCGCAGGCCGCGCTGGAACCGCAGCAGGTGGCCGACTTGGCGGCCAGTTTTCAGGAAGCGGTAGTCGATGTGTTGCTTGATAAATCGTTCGCCGCGCTCCGCCGCACGGGCTTGAAGACGCTTTGCGTCGGCGGCGGCGTGGCGGCCAACGCTCGCTTCCGCGCGAGGGCGGAGAAAGAGGCCACCGCGGCGAGCGTGCGGCTTCACATCGCGCCCTTGCGACTATGCACCGACAACGCCATCATGGGCGCGATCGCCATCGAGCGCTACAAAGCCGGACTATTCGAGGAACTTGATTTGGATGTATATCCGGGGCTCGTGCGGAGATAGGCACAAGGCGAACTAATGCGTTCGCCGGGCTTCCAGCACATCGCGCCAATATGCAGGCATTCCCTGATAGGCGGCGGCGTATGTCGATTCAAGCGGCAAGTTCACGTAGCGCTCTCGGTTCAGAAAGAGCGGCATTTCAAGCAACATGTCGCCAACCGCGAGACACTCCGAGTAAACGTCAACCACCGATCCCGCAACATAACTGGCTAGTGTCAACGGCTCGGCGTCGGGCAACTCAAATGGATCGTCGAAGCCGACTAACCGCTCGCGAATCGCGGCAGGCATTCCATGCGGGTCATGTGGTCCGGGCGGAAAGAGATCCACAACGGCCACGTGTACGTCCGCGCGCAGCGCCTCGGCCACCTTGTCCACAAAGGCGTCGATGTTTTTTTGCCGGTCTTTATTCGCGGGCGAAACGAGTTCGAACAACGCGACCAGTCTATGTCCACTGACGTGGCGAATTGCAATGGTCCGCCTCGTACCTTTCCCTGCCGGCTCAAGCGACTCGTGATGGCGCATACGCGGCGGCGCCTCGGCCACGGCGGTTCCGCCGGTCTCAAAATCCTTCCGCGGCCCTTCACCGCGCGAAGGGCCGGCATTAAGCGTCAGCACGCCCGGAATCCTGCGGCCGGCGTGCTGCTCGGTCAGCGCGTAAAAGCCGTCCGGCAACAAGCCGCCATTTAGCGTCTCGCTGATATGCGCGAGCCAGCCAAGATGAAACGCGCGAAAGATGCCAGCGTCAACGCGGGTCCAGTCATGTACGGGCATAATATGTTCTCCGAACAGCGGCCACCGTCAATTATACTCTCAATGCGCCCCCGGCCGCGAGAAGAACTTCAAATCCAGACCGAAGGCCCAGACCATCAGCGTGAGCAATAGTATCAATCCGATCCACGTCATGATCTCCTGCACGCGCTCGTCGGCCGGTTTGCCGCGAATGCCTTCATAGGCCAAGAGCACCATGTGCCCGCCGTCCAGGACGGGGATCGGCAGGAAGTTAAGCACCGCAAGCTGGGTGCTGAGCAGCGTGAGGAAGAGGAGGAAGTCGCCCAGCCCGCTTCGCGCGACCGCGAGCGCCATTCCCACGATGCCGACCGGGCCGGAAAACATCCGCGGCGAGACCTTGCCCGTGCCCACGCTGTGGAGCAGGCGATAGAAGAAAAGCGCGGAATCGAATGTTTTGGCTGCGCCCATCGTCACGGCCTCGCCGAAATTGTGGGCCTTCTGCGGAACGATGACGGTTTCGAAATCCCAGCCGCGATCAAAGAAGAACCAGTCTTTGGCCGCTGCCGGAGCGACCTTGCCCGTCATCTCCTTGCCGTCGCGGCGCCAAGTGAACTCGACCATTGTGCCCGGCAGTGCGTACTGCAGCTCGAACGGGCTGGAGAGGAAGTAGGGCCAATTGCGGGCGTCATCTTTGAAGTCGACTTCCACCGCGCTCTGCGTGAGCGTATCGTCGTTGAATCGCTTCCGCAGCTCCTTTAATTGATCATCCGAAGGCGGTGTGACATTAGCCTTGAGCAGCAAGTCGCCCGGCCGCAAGCCGATTGAAGCCGCCGGGCCGCCATCTTCGACGCTGGCGACTTTGTTCAAGACAAAGTACGCGGCGCCCAGTTCGTTGAGCGCAACAGGGCTGTCTTGCAGATCGGGCTGACAACAGCGAGCGGTCGAGGAGAGCTTCGCCTTTAATTCCAACGGCTTGCCGTCTCGCTCAAGCCCGAGCGTGACCCCGGTCCCCGCTCGCTTGCGAATCTCATCCGGCAGCCTCATCGGGTCGGCGATACGCTTGCGGTCAAAAGTCTTCAAAACGTCGCCGGGCTGGATGCCTGCCTTTTCCGCGGGCGAATCATGCTGTATCGCGGCGATCGGCCCCATTTCCATCGTCAGGCCGAATTGCTTCATCGGGCTTGCCGGCACGGTGATTGTCACCTCCTCCGCGGGCGCGTCGGCGTCGTCCTTCTTGCCTGCAGTGTTCTCTTCCTGCGACTTCGACCGTCGCACGGTCACCGCGAGCGACTTGTCGGCGTGAGCAATAAGGAAGTCGCGAAGCTGGCCGTAGGTCTTAATCGGCTCGCCGTCAATCTTGACAATGCGATCGCCGTGGAGAAACGGCGGGGTGGCGTCCGCGGCCACCGCGCCGGGAAGGATGATCGGGGCGTCCTTTTCTTTGGTGATTTGAAGTTCAAACGTGGGGCCGACTCCGATGGTTGGCTTTCCGCCCAGCGCCTGCGGCTTGACGGTGATCTCCAGCGGGTCTTTCACGCCCGGGCGCTCGATGCGGAGCGGGATGCCATTTATCGTGTCGCAGTTGACCACTTGCTGCACGAATTGTCCATATGTGTGGACCTTGCGGCCGGCGGCCTCGATTACATTATCGTCGGCTCGGATGTCGGACTGCCACGCGCCGCCACCGGCCAGCACGCTGCCGACGATGCTGGGGTTTTCCTTTACGCCGATCATGTAGGCCACGATGGCGAAGACCACGGCGAAGATCATGTTCATGATCACGCCGGCCGAAATGATCGCCATCCGTTGCGGTACGCTCTTGGCCAGGTAGCTGCGAGGATTGTAAAGCTTGGCCTCGGCGGATTCTTCTCCGTCATCTGCCGCCGCGGCCGCTTGTCCGCTTGCCGCTTCTTGCCGGGCGCGTTCCATTTCCTTGCGAAGCTGCAGCCGGGTTGTCCTCCTGGCCGAGCATCTTTACGTATCCGCCCAGCGGCAGGATGCCGAGGCCGTAGAGCGTTTCGCCCCAGCGAAAGCTGAACAGGCGGACGCCGGCAATGTCGAAGCCGATCATGAACTTTTCGCATTTCACGCCGCACGCCTTGGCCACGAGAAAGTGGCCCAACTCGTGGACGAAAATGACGAATCCCACGCCGATCGCGACCTCAACGCCGGCGAGCCATAGGCCCGGGTCGGTCCAGCCGGATGCAATCAAACACCAATCCAATGTAATAACTCCTTGCGTGCCCAGCGGTCGGCGGCCAAGACATCGGCCAGCGCGGGGCTGGGATCATAGTTGTGGTTTCGTAATACGTCGCGGCAGGCCGGCACAATCTGGTGGAAGCCGAGGCGTCCATCGATAAAGGCCGCCACGGCCGCTTCGTTTGCGCCGTTGAGCACCGCTCCAGACGTGCCGCCGAGGCCCGCGACCTCCAGCCCCAGTTCCAAGGCGCCGAAGCGCTCGAAGTCGGGCGGGTGGAAGTCGAGGTGCAGCATCTGCCGCCAATCGAATCGCGCCGCTACGCCCCCGCGCCGCGCCGGCCACGTCAGGGCGTATTGGATCGGCAGCTTCATGTCCGGCGGGCTCAACTGGGCAAGCACCGATCCGTCCACGAATTCTACCATCGAATGGACAATCGACTGAGGGTGAATCATCACCCCGATCCGCTCGCTGGGCATGTCAAAAAGCCAGCGGGCCTCGATAATCTCCAGGGCCTTGTTCATCAGCGTGGCCGAATCGATAGTGATTTTCGGTCCCATGTCCCAAGTCGGGTGGGCCAACGCCTCGGAAACGGTTACTTCGGCCAGTTGGTCGATCGTGCGCGTGCGGAACGGGCCGCCGCTGGCGGTAAGGATGATCCTCGTTACTTCGTCTGGCTTGCCCGACTGAATTGCCTGAAAGATGGCGCTGTGCTCGCTATCGACGGGCAAGAGCGCGGCCTTGGTCTCCGCGGCCAGCTTCATTACCAACGGGCCGGCCATAACAAGGCTTTCCTTGTTGGCCAACGCCACGGGCTTGCCGGCCTCCAAAGCGGCCCAAGTGCCGTGCAGGCCGGCACTTCCGACGATCGCGGAAAGCACCATGTCGGTCTCCGCAGTCGCTCACCGCCCGGGCGATTCCTTCCGTGCCGATCAACAGTTCCACGCCGCAGGGCAGATCTCCAGGCGTGATCTGAGCGGCCTTTTCCGCATCGGTCGCTATGATCCATCGCGGCCGGAAAACGGCCGCCTGCTTGAGCAGCAAGGCAATGTTGTTATGGGCGGAAAGGGCCAGGACGGATAGTTCGCCGCCAGAATTGGCGATCACTTGCAAGGCGCTTTGCCCAATGCTGCCTGTCGAACCCAATACGACGATTCTCTTTGCGGCAGGGCTCATGGATCGAATGTCCTTTCTGGTGGAAAGGAGCTTGGAATGCGGCTCAGTTGCCAGAAATCTCGTTTCCTTCGAGTGTGAAAGCATTCGCCCCTCTCGGCAAGAGGGACGTACCCTGCCGCAAAGAGCCCGCATTGTAGGGCAAGCGGCGATTGCGAGCAACATGCTTTACACCGGACACGCGACCGAACAGCACGATTTTATCACACCCCTATGGAGGGTTTTTAAGAAAACTGTGCTGTCTGGCACAATTCGCTTGACTTTTCGTGATAATTGGAGAAAATCAATAACATCAGTTATAGCATTAAGGGATCGTATGACCGCCCTCAAGATCGAACCGCTATCCGCTGAGAAGACCGCGACCTTCGATGCACCGAGTGGCCAAGCCGAGTGGATCGCGCAGTTGCGCGCTGTTATTCGGGCACTCGCGGGCAACATTCGCGCACTGGAAGACGCCATTGAACCTGAGATTCCTTTCGGCCCTGGCGATATGATCGACGCCCTTACTCTGCGAGGCGCTTCGCAGGCTGAAGACGAAGTCGCGACGATCGGATTTGAAAAGGCGGTCGCGGATATGGCTGCCGCGAACACGGCCAGCGCGCAAGTACTCGGCATGCATCCTTGCGACGATGCCCATTGGCCGACCGCCGCCCAGGTCGAGCGGGAGCATATTGTCCGCACACTTCAGCACGCGGCCGACAATCAGAGCGTCGCCGCCCGACTGTTGGATATCGACCGGCACCAACTCCGTCGGCGGATGCAGGAATATGGCCTCATGCAGCCCGGCCAGGCCCGTCGCGGCCGGCCCGTCTCGTCGGGCGTCATGCCGTGCAAGAAAGCGGCGTAGGACGCCCAATATCGTAACGGAAATCTGACTCTCATGCCGTGCTATAGACTGGCAGGCGTTTGTTTGACGCTGGCATTTCTCGCGGCGGTCCGTCCCGCATCGGCGGCCGACGATCGCTACTGCATCGTCGTTTCCAAGGCGACCGCCGGCGATGCCGATTGGAAGCCGGTGGTGGCCGCTCTCCGCGATAAGCACCACGGCGAAGTGCTGACTTACACGAAATCCGTCGACGAGACACTGCCCGCACTGCGCCGCGCTATGCCGCGCTATATCGGCTTCGTCGCCCGGCCACGCGAGGCGGGCCGCGAATTCGTCGCCGACGTGCATCATCTCACGCGACAATTGGAAGACGCACCGTACACCGCCGCGCTGGGGGGCATCATCACCGGCTACGACGCCGCGGCCGCGATGCGGATCGTCCGCGAGAAGTCGCCGCTCGTGATCCATCGCGCGGCCGCCGCTACGGAAATCGAATTGCCGGTCTGCGACGAGGGCCTTTGGTATTGCGAGCTGAACCAGGGCAAGATGGTCCGCAAACAGCCCGGCGGCAAGCCGGAGCGGCAAAAGGCCCCCGGCGACACGACCGCAGCGCTGGTTGATGTGCTCAACGACTACCGCCCGCAGTTGTGGGTCACGTCGGGCCATGCCTCGGAACGCGACTGGATGCTCGGCTACCGCTATCGCAACGGCACGTTCCGCTGCAAGGACGGCCAGTTGTACGGCCTGGACACGCAACAGCACCGCTTCGACGTGCATAGCGACAACGCCAAGGTGTTCCTGCCGGTCGGCAATTGCCTGATGGGCCATATCGACGGCCGCGACGCGATGGCCTTGGCGTACATGAACACGGCCGGCGTGCGGCAGATGATCGGCTACACGGTGACGTCGTGGTACGGCTACGCGGGCTGGGGCATGTTGGACTATTTCGTCGAGCAGCCCGGCCGCTACTCGCTGGCCGAAGCGTTCGTGGCCAACGAGGCGGCGCTCGTGCATCGTCTGGCGACCTATTTTCCCGGCCACGAGAAGGCTAAACCCGACCTCCGCGGGCCGCGCGGCTCGGAGGTGGAATTGTCGGACGCCGCCCGCAAGGCGGGGCTCACGTCGATGGATCTCGAGGGCCTGCTTTACGACCGCGACGTGCTGGCGTTCTACGGCGATCCGGCCTGGGACGCCCGCATGGCGCCGGGGCCGCTGGCATGGGATCAGAAGCTGACTATTGAACATGGGCGTTACCAGCTCGACATCAAGCCGCTGCGGGGCGAGAAGAGTTTCGCGCCGATCAACACCAACGGCTCGCAACGCGGCGGACGGCCGTTCGTGCAGTTCCTGCCCGAGCGTATCGATCCGAGTTCGGTCCGCATCGAGGAGGGGCGGAATTGAAGCCCTTGATAACCGGCCGCTTCGTGCTCGTGCCCAATCCCGGCAAGTGCGATCCGGCTAAGACCTATCGGGTTGTGTTCCGCGCCAAGTAGGGTGGTGTCGAGCTTGCGAGACCCACCAGGATATCTCATGGCTCAAGGCTCACTATGATAGCGGAAGTTGAATCGCCCCAGCGGCGCAACGTCGCCGCTGATATAAAAATCCATGATGTCGCCCGGCTGCTGGAGATGGTCCGCCCACTTGAAGTCGAACGTCGCCGGCCCGCCGATGGCCTCGCGCGGCACGGCGAGATGCATCTCGCGGCCGGCGATGCGGCAAGCGATCTTAGCCTCCTTCTTCCATTTCCAGCCTCCCGCGTTGCTTTCCAACCAGCCGGGCTCGCGATTGACGACGTAATCGTAGCCCGACCAGCCGGTGCGCGGGTTCTGGTCGGAATCGATGAACATCCACAGCCCGGCGGCGTCGGCGGCGGGCGTGATCGGCTCGGCCGCGCGGACGTAGAAGTAGAAGTTCCGCTCGTCGCGGGCGACTTTCATTTCCATCAAGTTGTTGCGGCCGGAGCGGTTCGAGTAATGGGTCCCGTACGCGCCGGCATGATCGCGTGGCGCGGTGATACCGGTATGCCCCGCGTAATCCGGCTGGACGTCGCGCCACTGGTCGAAGCCACCGGCAATGTCGATCGTCTTGGCCGGGCCGGCAACCGGAAGCGGCGGAGCGCCCTTGTAGCGGCGGACGTTGGCCACGAGCTGATAATAATAATTGTCCCCATGCCCACCGCGCATCGGCTCGATATCGCGGCTGTACTCCTCGTCGAACTGGTCGACGAACTTCACTGGCGGGAAGCGGCCGGCGATCCATTCGTTCCAGCCCGTCACCATCACCATCGGCGGATCGAGCGCGAAGGCCCGCTTCCATTGTTCCTGAAAGTTCAGCCCGCGGTTGACCGCGCCGGGCGAGCGGTCCTCGCGGCCGTCGTGAAAGCTCCGCCCGCGGGCGTTGCCATCGCTCATGTTGGTCACCTTGCCGTCGGCGGCGCGGAGGTTCTGCGCGACCGAAACATTGACCTGCTCCGGCGTTTCCGGATCGTCGACGAAGCCGTACGGTTGCGGATACGCGGCTTCCCAGTGCCAGGCGCGGTTCGTATTGACCATCTCGAACGGCCAATGCGCTCGGCGGAGCGTGAAGAAATCCCGCAGTTCGGGCGACGCTTTCTTCGGATCGCAGATCATCAGCGGCTTGCCCTGCCAGCGGAACCAGAGCTCGGGATAAAGGCCCGGCTTGTAGAGGTCGCGGTAAATCTCTTGGGCCGTCTTGCCGGCGGCCGTATTGACCATGAAAGCGATCTCGGGCGTACGTCCGCCCGCGCGGCGGACCGCGGCAAACACTTCGCACAACTTCATGTACGTCGGGCGGTAGGTCGCGGCGTTGGTCGTATCGAAGATCAAGGCATCGACGCCGGCATCGACCAAGAGCGCCGCGTGCCGCCGCAGCACCCAGGGATCGTCGCTGCGATAATATCCGTAGAGCGGTTCGCCCCAATAGTGCGCCGTGCCCGCCGGGCCCCAGGGCGGTGAATGGGGCTCGTTCATTGCCGCGGGGTCGGCGGCCAGAATTTGTGAAACATCAAAAACTCTCGGCCCCTGCTGGTCGTGCCAAAGGAAATAGAACATCGCCACGAAGCGGTCCTTCCGCGGCGGCCCGGCCTCCGCCCCGACCGGCAGACTCCGACCCAGGCCGTCGGTCGCCGGCCAAGGAACGCCCGGATTCTGGGCGAAGGCTGTCGCCGCCTGGGACAAAGCCAAGAATAGAGTTACAAATAAGCTACGAGACATTGTTAGCCATGATTGTGCTTTTGAATGTGGTGCAGCGTTTTAATATACTCGATCGGCCGGCACGGATGCGCAGGAAGGGAGCGGGCCGACGATGCCACGTGAACGGTTGACAGGGCCGTCGGCCACGGTCCACAATACGGCGTATACCAATTCAACGCGCGACCAATTTGAAAGGGAGCCCAACCGTGCGATACCATGTTGCAAGACTCGCAGTTGTCGCGGCCGTGTCGCTTGTCATTCCAGCGGCGGTTCACGCGGAAGATGCCGCGGAACACGTCCAGCAAGCCAAGGCGCGTTTGGATAATAGCACTCCGCTTACCAAGACCGCTGATATCGAAACGGCCCTCGCGGAATGCGATAAAGCCGTTGCGATCAATCCTAAGTTTGCCGAAGCCTATCTCACTCGCGGGCGTGCATGGCTATTCAAGAGGGAGGACGACAAGGCTATTATTGATTCCGACAAGGCCTTGTCGCTCGATCCAAAACTTGCCGAGGCCTATTATGTGCTTGCAAACGCGCGGATGAATAAGGGCGGGTACGACAAGGCCCTCGCCGACAGCAATCAGGCTCTAACGCTCGATCCCAAGCTGGCCCTAGCCTATGCCACTCGAGCGGAGGTGTGGTGGCGCATGGGAAATCGCGGCAACGCCCTCGCAGACTTCGAGCGGGGCCTGAAGATCGCGCCAGACAATCCGCACATACTTAATAATCTTGGCGTGTTCGTTTGGCAGGAAGCTCAGAATGAAGTCCGGAGTGCCGCCGCTTATGAAGCAACAGGTGATTTGGGAGCGGCTAATGCCTGCCGGCAGAAGTCCATAGCGCTGAAAGACAAAGCAAGGGCGTACTGGAATCACGGCGTTACGGCTAATCCCACGGATACTGACATTCACAGCAACCTCGGATATGCCTACTCGGAAGCCGGCGACATAGATGCTGCGGAACGCCATCTGGCCGAGGCCGTGAAATTCGCGGCAAATTCACCGCGAGTCCGCAATAATCTTGGCCGCGTGCTCTTGCGGAGAAGCCAGCACTTCAGCTTGGATGCCGGCGCGGCAGAGGCGAAAGGAAAAACCGACCCGGTCGAATCCGCGAAGGCGAAACAACTCAGCCATCAAGCGAAAGAAAAGCTCGATGCCGCTATCGAACAGTTCGAAAAGGCTGTAGAACTGGAGCCATCGCTGCTCGAAGCCCGACTGAACCTCGGCGAGGTTTACACGCAGCTTGGAGAACTCGACAAGTCCGAAGCTCATTACCGAGCGATTGAGAAATACGAGGTAACGCTCAAGAAGAATCCAAGCGATTTCGACGCGCTCGCCAACTTCGGCCAGGCTCATTTCGGCTTGGCGCGAATTGCATTTGCCCGTGGCAAGAGCGACGAGGGCATCGCTGAGTTGAAGCAAGCCATCGCCGTAAACCCCAGCAACCTGATGGCCATGGACCGCTTGGCGCAGGAACTTTTCCTCCGCGGAAAATATCGCGAAGGCGAGCAGGTGGTCCGGAAATGGCTCATCAAGCTGCCTGCTCCGCCTTCTCCCGCGCGGCGGCAATTGGCTGAGCAGTTCGGCAAGCGGTTCGAAGGCGATGGCAAGCACGATAAGGCAGTTCGCGCGTGGGACATGATGGCCTGGATCTTTGCAAGCAGTCCGGAGCCGCAGATGCGCGACCCGCAGGCGGCGCTGGGCATCGCGGAAGGCATCGTCAAGATGACGAAAAACGAGGACCCGCTCACCCTCGATACGTTGGCCGTCGCGCTGGCGGTAAACGATAAGTACCCGCCGGCCGTGGAGGCCGCCCAGCAAGCGATCGACTTGGCGAACAAGCAAGGGAACAAGCAATTGGCCGCCGCGATCGCCAAGAGATTGGAACTCTACAAGCAGGGAAAGCCGTTTAAGTGCGGACCCGACGACGCAACCGGCCGCGATCCAAAATGAGCGGCGGCATGCAGTCTCTTCGGCACGTTACGGCGAACATCCCGCGTCTCAATAATTCGGCGTCGGCGGGCGCTACTCGCTCACGTCGATCGTCAATTCAGGAGGTCGTACCGGCTTCACCCTCGCGCAATCGCTTGAGAAGCGCAATGTCATCCAACACCTCGATTGATCGCTCACTGCAATAGGCGATCACCGCCGGGTGGTGGAAGTGCTTGTTGCGCGTGCAAATTGCGTTCACCCGGCCGGAAACGGCGGCGGCTAGGATGTGATCATCGTCAGGATCGTCGGGCACGACACGCACAATTTGTTCTTCTTGGGGCTCGACAGAAGTCGCCAACGCGGCTATGGCCGCTACGACACGCTCGATCTGAAGTTGATCGAAACCGTGCAACCGCTGCAATCGAGGATAACCCAGTACGCGGCCGAGTTCTGCCAGGAGAAATGGCGAAACTATCAGAACGTGCGGCGGATCCGCGAGCTTGCGAACGACCTCAGCAGCCGGTCCGCTAACACTGTAGGTCGCGCGCGCCAGCACGTTGGAGTCGACGATTGCCCGCATTTCAGCCGTTGGTTCCCGAACGAACGAATTGAAACGCTTCTTCCAGGATCGAGTCGGCTTCCTCGATGGATATGTGCTGTCGCTCGCGGTTCTCCGTGCCTTGCTTGCAAAGTTCGAAGAACTCCTCGCGTGCCCGGCGTCTCGCGGAGTCATCCGGGTTTGCCTCCGGCGGAAAGACCACGACCAGAATTCGCTGATCTTCGGCGAGGTCGTGGCCAATCAGCGTCTCGAAGACATGACGCTCGTCAGGTTCTATGTCTCTTACATCGCGAATGACAGATTCCATTTCTTCCTCTCTTGAACTGATATTGTCAATTATAGCGTATCTTGCCCCAGTCCAGCGAGAGTGGCAACGTCAAAAGCCGTTCCGCGGCAAAAAAAGCCACGATAAATCGTCGCAGATAAAAGTTCAATAATTCGGCGTCGGCGGGCGGTACTCGCTGAGGTCGATCGAGCGGAACCAGTCGATCGTTTTCTTCAGCCCGTCGCGCAAGGGGATCGTCGGCTGCCAGCAGAGCCGCTCTTTGGCCAGCGTGATGTCCGGCCGACGCTGCGTCGGGTCGTCCGCCGGCAGCGGGCGGGTGACGAGCTTCGACTTCGCGCCGGTCAGTTCGATCACGATGTCGGCCAACTCGCGGATCGTGAACTCCTCCGGGTTGCCGAGGTTCACCGGGCCGCAGAAGTCGTCGGGGCCGTTCATCATGCGGATCATGCCCTCGACCAGGTCGTCGCGGTAGCAGAAGGAGCGGGTCTGCCGGCCGTCGCCGAAGATCGTGATCGGCTCGCCGTGCAGGGCCTGGCGGATGAAGTTCGAAACCACGCGGCCGTCGTAGGGGTGCATCCGCGGGCCGTAGGTGTTGAAGATCCGCACGATCCGCACGTTCACGCCGTTGGAGCGGTGGTAGTCCATGAAGAGCGTCTCGGCCGCCCGCTTGCCTTCGTCGTAGCAGGCCCGCGGGCCGATCGGGTTGACGCTGCCGCGGTAGCTTTCCGGCTGCGGATGGACCTGCGGGTCGCCGTAGACTTCGCTGGTCGAGGCTTGCAGGACCTTCGCCCGGCAGCGTTTGGCCATGCCCAGCACGTTGATCGCGCCGAGCACCGAGGTCTTCATGGTCTTGATCGGGTTGTACTGGTAGTGGCCGGGTGCGGCGGGGCAGGCGAGGTTGTAGATCTCGTCGACTTCGAGCCAGAGCGGCTGCGTGATGTCGTGCCGCACGAGCTCGAAGTTCGGCCGGCCGAGCAGATGGCCGACGTTGGTCTTCTGGCTGGTGAAGAAGTTGTCGAGGCAGATGACGTCGTGGCCCTGTTCGACCAGCCGCTCGCAGAGGTGCGAGCCGAGGAAGCCGGCCCCGCCGGTGACGAGGATGCGTTTGATGGTTGCCATGATTGTGGCAAGTATAGCATACTGGGAGTGCGAAGATTTGCCTTCGCACTCCAAAAGGGCGGTTGCCCGCGCGTGCCCGCGATTTCCGGCGGACGCGAAATTACGGGGCGGCGGAGCGGCCAACAGGCTCGTTCCCACGCAGAGCGTGGGAACGAGGTTAACACGCCCTCTCCCCCTGCCCCCTCTCCCAAAGTGAGAGGGGAGTTCTGTTACTTCTTCGCCAATTCGGCTTCAATCGCCTTCACGACTTCGGGCGAATTGGGAGTGGTCTTCGGCTGGAAGCGAGCGACGACTTGGCCATCGCGGCCTACGAGGAATTTTTCGAAGTTCCAAGTCACTTCGCCCGGACCCTTGGGCTTGGCGTCTCAGCGCCTTAAGGTACTTGTAGAGGTCGCAGGCGCCGTCGCCGTTGACTTCCACCTTGGCCATCAAGGGGAACGTGACGCTGTACTTCGACGTGCAGAACTTGCGGATATCTTCGGCCGTGCCCGGCTCCTGGCTGTGGAACTGGTTGCAAGGGAAGCCGACGATGACGAACCCTTGGTCGCTGTATTTCGTGTAGAGCGCTTCGAGTGCTTTGTATTGCGGCGTGAGGCCGCACTTGCTGGCCACATTCACGATCAGCACGACCTTGCCCTTGTACTGGCAGAGATCAACGTCCTTGCCTTCGAGCGATTGGACCTTGAAGCCGAGCGGGCTTGGGGCCTTGTCTTCGGCGCGTGCGAACTGACTAATCACAAAAACTCCCGCGACGGCGGCGATGGCAGCATATTTACGCATGGAAAGAATCTCCTATTGGTGGGTTGTGAGGTGGGACTGTTGATTGTACGCGAAAGTGAACGGCGCGGCCAGCGAGCCATCCCACTCGCTTGCGCGTCGGGCTTTTATAACCACTATCCCAGCACCATCTTCAAGAATTCGCCCTTCTGCTGCTGGTACGCGGCCGGATCGGCGCCGCCTTTCAAAATCGCCTTCTTCTGCTTGACAAAGGCCTTCATAAGCTCCGCATCGCTGCGCAGGCAGGAACGCAAGAACCGCATGGAATCGATCTCGTTGGCGCCGGCCGGCAGGACATGGACGTGCACGGCGAACGGCTCGCCGTTGTGCATCCAAGTGCCGCGATAGGCCGGCGGATGCCGCGGAAAGAGGGCCTCGCCCCCCTGTCGAAAACCGAGTTGGGCAAGAAGCTGGCCGCTCGTCTCCAAGTCGGCTTCCGACCCGCTCACCAGCAGATCGATAATCTCTCGGCCGCCACAGCCTGGGACCGACGTACTGCCGACGTGTTCCGCCCGAATAGACGGCAGGTGCCGTAAAATCAGCCCGCATATCTGCCGCGCGATATCGGGCGCCCGCGGGTCGAAATCGCGACAGGCGAGCGGCGGCTCGCAGTAGGGCTCAATCACTGGCTGAACGTCGTCAAACACGATAAATCCTGAAGGGAACGCCCTCCGCGGCGTTCCGAGGCATGGAGCAGGGAGTCTTCTCTGTCGTCCGGAACGGCACGGAGTCCGTTCCCTACAGCTTTGGAAATTCATCACGGCGGAGCGTGATGAGTACGAATTGGCCAGGAATTGCCATTATCATGGGGTTTACGCTAGCGGTATGCAAGTGGCAGTGTTCCAAATGGCAGGGACGCTACTTGCACGTTTAGCCTCGAAAAACCAAAATAGACTTATGGCGAACAAATACCAGATGCGACGCCGGGCGCTGCGAGGCACCTCCGGGCGGGGTGAATACGCGGATGTCTCAGTGCGCGGCGGCAAACGGGAGGAAAAGGCGCCGCGCCGGGTTATACGCCCCCTCCTCCGATGGATCGAGTCGGGCTGACCGCGGCGCTCTGTTTCGGCCTCGTTGTTTTGGTCACGATCCTCTATGTGCAAACGGCCCGGCACGACTTCACGGTTTGCGATGACAATGTCTACATTTACGAAAAGCCGCAGATCGTCAGTGGGTTGACTTGGAATAATGTGAAATGGGCGTTCACGGACCATGAGGGAAACTGGCACCCGCTAACGTGGATTTCGCACATGTTGGATTGGCAGTTTTTTAGCGAAGGATCGTGGCAGCCGGAAAACGCAAAATATGGATATAGTTGGCCGGGCGGGCACCACCTCGTCAATATGGTGTTGCACTGCGCCAATGCAGTCTTGTTATTCCTTGCGCTGCGGCTGATGACCGGTGCGCTTTGGCCGTGCTTCGTTGTGGCAGTGCTTTTTGCCGCGCATCCGCTGCGCGCCGAATCGGTCGCCTGGGCCGCGGAGCGGAAGGACGTGCTTTGCGGACTGTTTTGGATGGCGACGATGCTGGCCTATGCGATTTACGCCAGACGGCCGCCGCTGGCGCAATCGACATCGAAAGAGGCGACCGGCACCGCGCTTCTCTACCTGTTGGTGAACGTGTTCATGGCTTTCGGTTTGATGGCCAAGTCGATGATTGTTACTCTGCCTTGCGTCTTGATTTTGCTCGACATTTGGCCGCTGGGGCGGTGGAAGAGCGTTCTCTTTCCGACCGGTGCGACGGAAGGAGGCATCGACATTTTTCGCGGCTTCTTGCTGCTCGCGGAAAAGGTGCCGCTATTCGCCATGGTCATCGCCGACAGCCTCGTCGAGGTCGTGGGACAGGAACGCGGCGTCGCGCTGAACTCCTTGGCGGGCCTGCCGATGTGGGCGCGGCTTTTGAACGCGGTCGAGTCGTGCGGCGAGTACCTGCGGCAGACGTTTTGGCCCACGGACCTGGCTCCCTTCTATGCGCATCAATACATGCTTTTTGAGCGATTTGATAGGGAGTTTTACGTCAGGTTTTGGATATCCTTGTCGCTGATGATTGCCATCACGGTCCTCGGCATCGTGTTCTTCCGCCGCCGGCAGTATTTGGCGGTCGGCTGGTTTTGGTATCTCGGCGCGTTGATGCCGGTGATTGGGATAGTCCAGGTGGGCACGCAGGCGCGAGCCGACCGCTATACTTATCTGCCGATGATCGGTTTCTATATCATGGTCGCCTGGCTGTTGAAGGAGTTGGCCGACCGCTGGCCATCGAGCCGGCCGGTCTTGGCGGCGGGCGGAGTCTTGGTGTTCACGGCCATGAGCGTCGCGTCGTTCCGCCAAGTCAGCCTCTGGTTCAATAGCTACACGCTTTTCAAGCCCGCCTGCGGGATCAGCGAAGAAGACTATTTCGGCTACATCGACAACGATCCGAAGAAACCCCTTGATCTGGAGAAGGCATTCAAAGTTCGCGATATGTCGGCGCGGACAAAATACAACTACTTCGCCTTCAATCACGTTGGCATCGCCTACGATAAGGACGGCAAAGAGTTGGCACGCACGAATCCGGACAAGGCACAAGAAGCATTCGACCACTCGGCGGCCGCGTTCGCGGCCACGCTCGCCATCAAGCCCAACTACGATTTCGGCAACAACAACCTCGGAGTCTACTTTGCCCGGCCGGGCAAGGCGCGCGACTCCCAATCGGCGGAGAAGTATTTCCGCAGGGCGATTGCCGTGAACCCGCGCTATGCCGACGCCTTCAACAATCTGGGCATTGTGCTGGCGGAGCAGGGCCGAACGCTTCGGGCGGAAGGGCTCGCGTTGACTGAGAAGGGGCAGTCCGCCCAGGCGGACGGTAAATTCGACGAGGCACTCATTAAACTCCAGGATGCGGCCAATCAGCATGCCGCCGGCCTGAACGTGCGCCCGACCGCGCGTCGGACCACAATAACCTGTCCGGCGTCTATTTGACGATGGGCCAGGTCCACAAGGACGCGTCCGAAAAGGCCCGTGCGGCCGGAAATTCTGCCAAGGCTGCCGAGGAGAGCCGGCTTCAAGCCGACGCTCTGGAGCGCGCTCTGAAACAGGATGACGTGGCCTTGGAATGCGATCGAAACTTCGTAGGCGCCTGGCAAACCCGTGCCGATATCCTGATTGCACAGGACAAGCCGGAGGAAACGGTCGCCTGCTACAAGAGAATCGTCGAAATCGACCCGACGGGCGAGGGCGTTCGCTCGGCGGGCAAGTTGTTCGAGTACTACAGCCAAAAGAATGATGTCGACAGTTCCCTGGCATGCCTGGATAAGGCGGGAGCGCAATTCTCGAAAACAATTAACGGCAAAACGGTCACGGTCGAATTCGTCAGCATGCCGTTGTTTCTGGCAAGCGCCTACTTGAAATTGAAGCAAATGGACAAGGCCGTCAAGTGGCTCGACGATGGCGGCGAGTATATTAAGGCGATCATGGGCGGCAAGCCAACGTCCGCCCAGGCGCACAGCTCTGGTGTGACATGGCGGGCAGGTACTTGCACCTGCGACGGCCGGACAAAGCCATTGCCTGGCTGAACGAGGTCCTGGCTATCAACAGTTCCGTGCTCGGGGCTTATGCCGCGCACGGTGTCGCCTTTGAGATGCAGGGCAAAGCTATCGAAGCCCAGGCCGACTTCGATCGCGTTTTGCAGGCCGCGCCGCAGGACCGATTCAACGTGGCGCAGATGTATCTGACACTCGAGCAGCCCGATAAGGCCATCGCCTTGCTGAACCAATTCCTGGCCGCCAACGACAAGCTGGTACAAGTGTACGACGTGCGGGGCGCCGCCTACGAAATGAAGGGCGAGTTTGCGCTTGCCAAGGCCGACTACGAACACGTGCTTACACTGGCGCCCAAGTCCCCCGGCATTCGGGAGAAGCTTAAAAGGGCCGACGAGGCCCTGGCGAAGCCGAAGAAATGAAACGCATATAATGTTATTCGGCCAACCACGTTAAAACGGCGGGGCCAGTTTTCCACATCAAAGCCCGACGCGCAAGCGAGGCATGAAAACAGCGCCGGCCTCGCTTGCACGTCGGGCTTTGATAGGCGGCCGTCGTTCCCTAGGCGATTTGCTACCGCCCGCGCACACCACCACCCGAGTTCGGTGCTACCACGACCTCGAACGCCGCGCCGTTCACGCGCCGCAGTTCGTCGTGCAGCACCGGTATCCGCGCGTCGGGGGCCACCGAGAGCGACCAGTCCAGCCCGTTGTCGGCAACCAGCATCCCATAGCGCTTGAGACCTTTGAGCACGACTTGGGCCGCGGGCGAGAACCGCGAAATGTCGTAGTCGCCGCGAAGGCGGATCCGCTCGCCCATGCGGGGCAAGTTCGGGCTGTTGTTCGCGCTGGCGAAATGTGTCGCCGGGGCCAAGTACGCCCGCCGCGTCCGCCGCACCGTGACGCGCATGGCATGTTCGATCGCACCGCGCTGGATTTCGTCGTAGCGGACGACTGCCGGAAAGATCGGCAGGCCCGCGGCGTCCGACGACGTCCAGCCGTCGTGCCGCAGGCGGTTTGACTTCAGATCGAAAACCGAGGCCTGCGAGGCCTGCCAGCCGGCGGCCGTTTTTTTCATTTGCCAGAACTCGTAAAGCGTCATCGCGGCCGGATCGAGAATGATCGCGTGCCGATCGCCGCCGGCGCGTAGCTTGTCGCGCTGGATGTCGTCCAGCGACTGCCCGACTGTACGCCGATCCTCGCGATAACAGGCCGGCCAGCCTTCGATCGGCACGTTGTCCGGCACGGGGAAAGGGCCCGGATCCGACTCTTGCGGATAGTCGGTGATTCGCACGTTAACCTTCTTCTGGTCGTGCGGTACGAGGACATATCCCATGTCATAGTTGCATCGCAGCGGCTTGCCCAGGCCGATCGAGGTGATGATGTTCCGCGAGTTGGCATGGACCGCCCAGCGATCGACGGGCTGGTTCCAGGCGTTGTCGGACGGATAGACTTGCAAGGCCGCGACGATGGCGTCGGCCTCGGGGGTGTTGAACACGACGGGCGACTTGAGGGAAGGCGGTCTTCCAGGTCGCCGCGCCGCGGGGCGATCCTCCGCGAGCGCCGCAGCGATATGCCACAGGCCGCCGACGCCGAGAAAGCTCTCAAAAATGCTCGCCGCGTGTGCATGGCTTGCTCCAGCGAGTAATATCCGTGGGGCAGGTTTCCAACCTGCCATTTTCCGGCAGGTTGGCAACCTGCCCCACTATCCTATTCCTCGATCTCAATCGCCGCTTGGGGACACTGATCGCAGGCGTCGCGGCAGATGGCGTGCAGCTCCTCCGGGATCGGATCGAGGATGACGTGCGCCTTGTCGTCGGAGGCCATCTCAAAGATCTGTGGAGCCACGTCCGGGCAGATGCCGCAGCCGATGCAAAGGTCCAGGTCAACGTGTGCTTTCATGAAAGTATTCTAGTGTTTCTCCTCGTTACGACGCTCCGCGTCGTGACGGGCAAGTTGGCCGCTCCGCGGCCCCGTAGTCATGGCGTTCTCATGTCACCGGGCCGCGGAGCGGCCGCGAGTTCGTTCCCACGCGGAGCGTGGGAACGAGTGAATTCATTATACGTCGTCGTCATCCGGCGCCGGCTTCTTGGTTTCCTTCGCCTTGGCCGGCTGCTTCTGGTCGCTCTTTGCCGGCGGCTTGGCCTGATCGCCTGGCAGGTCTTCGCGCCACGGCTTGCTGGCCTTGTAGCTCTCGAGTTCCTTCTTCAACTCGTCCTTGCGGTCCGGGTCGTCCTTGGTGGGCTCGGCGACATCGACGGCCTGCGCCGCCCATTTGCGAGCGGCATCGAAGTCGCCCGCTTCCGCGTAGGCGGCGGCCAGCGTGCTGAGGATGTAGTCCTTTTTGTACTCGGTCTGCTTGCAGGCATCGTTCGCCAGCTCGACCGCGCGGCGGCCGTCGCGAAGCTTTTTCTCCGGCGCGGTGGCCAGCAGCCAGGCATAATTGTTGAGGATGCCGACATCGTGCGGCTGGAGCTTGAACGCCTTCTCGTACTCCACCATGGCGTCGCCGCGGCGGCCGAGATTCAGCAAGGCGTCGCCGCGGCCGCGCAAGGCGCCGACATCGTCGGGGCTCCGTAACAGCACTTCGTCGTAGGACGCGATCGCCTTGGCATACTGTTTGAGCGTGGTATACAACATGCCCATTTGCAGTGTGGTGAGCGAGTCCTTGGGATTGGCCTTATGCATCTTTTCCAATTCGTCCACCGCCTTGTCGAACTTGCCCATGTCCGCGAGCAAGGCGGCGCGCATGCGCATGAGCTCCGCGATGCCCGGCTTGAGCTCGAGCAACTTATCGACGTCGCCCAGGGCCTTTTCCTTTTCGCCCAATTGCTCATAGACGGCCGCCCGGAGTTCGAGCACGCCCAGGTTCGTGCGGTCGATGGCCAAGGCCCGCGTTAGTTCCTCGACGGCGGATTTGTAGTTCGCCTGGCTCACATTGACCTTTGCCTTACTCACCAGCAGGTCGACGTTCTTGGGCGCCAGGGCATGGGCTTTTTCCAAAGCCGCATTGGCCTCGGCAAATTTCTTCAGGTTGACGAGCACCGCGGCCTTCAATTCGTAGCCGACGATGTCGTTCGGCTCGGCCGCGATCGATTTATCGAAATCGGCCAGGGCCTCGTTCCACTTGTGGTCTTCGGCCAGCGCCAGGCCGCGGCTGCGGAGCAGCATCGGATTGCTCGGCAGTGCCCGCAATGCTTCCGTGAGATCGGCAACGCGCAGTCGCACGTCCTTGCGAAGCTGGGCCCGCAGCAGCAGTGCCTTCGCCCGCATCGCGGCGTCGTCCTCGGTCTCGTCGACCGTCTTGTTCAATGCCGCCAGGGCCTTTTCGGCGTCGCCGCCGGGCAGGAGGTTCAGCTTGGCGAAGATATAATGGGCCTGCGGCTGATTGGGGCTGAGCTTGAGGGCCTTTTCCAGATCGGCCAGGGCCTCGGTGCGGTAGGTCTTCCAGTGCTCGTCGTTGAGGTTCAGCCGCGCGGTGGGCGACGATTCCTCGCCAAAAATCTTCGCCGCGGCGACCGCGCCGCGCTGTGCCAGAGCCGAGGCCATGAGGTCATTAGCAAAGGTCGAGTTATTCTTGTCGAGACCCTTCTTAACGGCGCTTTCGCAAAGATTGATCACATCGGTCAAATCGCCCGTGCTCTGGGCACCGAGCTTCAGTTCGGTCGCCTTATCGAGATCGGCTTGCCCTTCGTTCGCGGCCCGCACGCCGGAAGGAAAAACGACGGCGGCCAAGGCAAGCAAAGCCAGCGCCGGGTAAGGCCGTAAGGATGGGAAGATTTTCATGTCGACGTGCTCCGGGGCTAGGCAAATTGGACCCTCTATTATAATAGTACATGCGTGCAATATCGAGGGGAGCGGTTTTCCCTCGATTATTTCGTCGTAGCGGGCAAGAATTCCTCGGGGCGCAAAACCGTCGAATTCCGGCTATTCCTTGGGGTTTGCAGGCCGGCACCGATCTGCCAGAGAGCAGCATGTATAATAGGGCGGCGGTCGATGGAGGCGATAATGCAACACATTTTTCTCGATCACAACTCAACAACGCCGACCCGCCCGGAAGTCATTGAGGCGCTTGCCCGCTGCCATGCGGCCGCGTATGCGAACCCGGCCAGCCAGCACCAGCCGGGCCAGCAGGCGCGGCGGGTGCTGGAAGACGCGCGGCAGCGCGTGGCCGAAATCCTCGGGGCCGACCTGAACCGGCACAAGCCGGACCGGCTCGTCTTCACCAGCGGCGGGACCGAGGCGAACAACCTGGCCATTTTCGGGATCGTGAACCGCCAACGTGGGGCAGATTGCCAATCTGCAGTCCAGATGAAGGCAGGTTGGCAACCTGCCCCACATCAAGGCCGCATCATCGTTTCCTCGATCGAACATGCCTGCGTGCTCGAAGCAGCGGAGCATCTCATGGAACTCGGCTGGCGGCTCGATACGCTGCCGGTCGATTGCCGCGGAGTCGTGCAGCCCGCGGCGCTCGAGTCGCTGTTGGACGTCAATGTATCCGGCACACTCCGTGTGCCGATTGCAGGCGGCACACGGAGTGTGCCGGATACATTCTCGACCGAACTCGTGAGCGTGATGCTTGCCAATCATGAGACCGGCGCGATCCAGCCGATTGCGGAGTTGGCCGCGGTCTGCCGCGCGGCCGGCGTACCGATGCACACCGATGCCGTCGCCGCGGCGGGCAAGATACCGATCGACTTCCACAAGCTGGGCGTTGCCGCATTGAGCGTCGCCGCCCACAAGTTCCAAGGGCCGCTGGGCATTGGCGCAATCGTGCTCCGCAACGACGTGACGCTCGCACCGATGCTCTTCGGCGGCCACCAGCAGGAAGGGATGAGACCCGGCACGGAATCCGTCGCGTTGGCGGTCGGCATGGCAACGGCACTAGAATTGTGGCACAAGGAGCAGGAATCGCACTATCGCAAGCTGGCCGGTCTCCGTGAGCGTTTCGAGGCCAGTCTGAAGGCCGGTCGGCCGGGCGTGATCGTCCACAGCGACGCCGCCGAGCGGCTTCCGCATACCAGCAACATTGCCTTTCCCGGGGTAGAAGGCCAGATCCTACTCTTGGCCCTGGACATGGCGGGCGTGGCCTGCTCGGTCGGCTCTGCATGCGCCAGCGGCTCGACGGAACTTTCGCCCACCTTGCGTGCGATGGGCCTGCCCAACGACATTGTCGCTTGCAGTTTGCGATTCAGTTTGGGGGCCACGACCACGGAGGCCGAAATCGACGAGGCGGTCGCACGAATAGTGCGCGTTTGCCGGGAGTTGGACGAGTAGGAGGCCGAACGTACCGCGGCTCTATCGCCCGGTTTCAGCTTCGCGGCGACCGGCGCATTGTACGCATTGCGTGGCGTAGGGGAGCGCTTCCAATCGCTCCTCAGGGATCCTCGAACCGCAATCCTCGCAGTAGCCGTAGCCTCCTTCATCCATGCGATCCAGTGCGGCCTGGATTTGATCGACGGTGTTCGACACGTTGACCAACAGGCTAGCCGCCACGTCTTGTTCACATAACTCGCGCACCATGTCAGCCGTATCAGGCGACGCGCTCGCAAATTCGCGACCGTCCAATAGCAACGAGTCGGCGGTTTGCGAAATGTCCTGCTGCATTCGGGCATGCAGCTTGAGAAGCGATCGCCGCCGAGTGCCTGCCTGTGACGTAGGATTCCGATCATCGGGCGAGCGCCTAAGCGACCGGCTCGTGCCGGGAGACGCAAACGTGCCCAATTCATCTGGCTGACGATGCCGTTCACGATGAGACGACGTTCGGTTCTTTGCATTGGTAGAGCGCCACATGATGTTCTCCTCGTTTGTCTCTATGTATTTTTCGGGGTGCTGGCCCCGTTAGGGCCAGGTGTCGTAATGTCTCCGTTGCGGTGCCGCAATTCATGTTCCAATGGCGGACGAAAATCACCTGGCTCTCTGGCATACGAAGTGCGACGCGCCGGCATGTTAAGCGAGAATTCTCAACATGCGCTATCATGCCCTGGCGTGCGATTACGACGGCACACTTGCTCACGAGGGCCGGATCGCGCCGGCAACGATTGCCGGATTAGAGAAGCTTCTTTCCACTGGCAGGAAGTTGATTCTGGTGACTGGGCGCGAATTGGACGACTTGCTTCAAGTATCGAAGGAGATCAAGCTTTTTCATTGCGTTGTAGCCGAGAACGGCGCGGTCTTGTACGACCCCGCGAAAGGTCAGGAGAAATTGCTCGCTCCGCCGCTGCCGGCCGACTTCACTCAGGCTCTCGGCGGACGCGACATCCAGCAGCTTGGCAAAGGTCGAGTGATCGTCTCGGCGCCGCGCGAGGAGGAAGCGGTAATTTCCGCGGTTATTCGCGAGCAGGGCCTCGAACTGCAAATGATTGCCAATAAGGACCGGCTCATGGTCCTGCCCGCCGGCATCAATAAAGCCACCGGGCTCGCCGCCGCGCTAGATTCCCTGGATCTATCGAGCCACGAGGTGGTGGCGATAGGCGACGCGGAGAACGATCACGCGCTACTCGACCTCAGCGAGTTCTCCGTGGCCGTTGCTAACGCCTTGCCGGCGTTGAAGGAACATGCCGATTGGGTGACCTCCGGCTGCAATGGCGCGGGAGTCGGCGAATTGATCGAGGAATTGGCGGCCGATGACCTTGAACCGCGCGAGGCCGGGCGGCAACGTCGAAGCTTGCTCTTAGGAACCCGCGATGGCGACCAGGAAGTAAGGCTCTCGCCTCGCGGTCCGAACATTATGATTAGCGGACCATCCGGCGCCGGCAAGTCGACTGCCGCCACGAGCTTTTTGGAACGGCTGATCGACGCGGAATATCAGTTCTGCGTCATCGATCCGGAGGGGGATTATGAAGGCGTTGAAGGCACCGTCACCTTGGGCCGCGGCGGTCGCAGCCCGATGGCGGACGAGGTCGTGGAAGTGCTCGCCAAGCCGAAGCAGAACGTCGTCGTGAACCTTATCGGCCTTCCCGTGGCGGAACGCCCGCAGTTCTTCCTCGAATTATTGCCGCGATTGCACGACATGCGAGCCCACACCGGGCGTCCGCACTGGCTGATCGTTGACGAGGCCCATCATCTATTGCCGGCATCGTGGGAGCCGAACCAGACGGCGGTCGAATTGCTGCAAAGGACGGTTTTCATCACGGTTCATCCAGATCAGGTCCTCCCCGCGGCGCTTCGCAGCCTGGGCATTGTTTTGGCCGTCGGACGGGCGCCGCAAGAGACCTTCGCGCTCTTCTCCAAGCCAATCGATATAGCGCCGCCGCAATGGGAAACAGTCGATGCAGAAGACGGAGTTGCCGTGCTTTGGCCGCTGGCGGCGGGTGGTGAGCCTCATGCGATGAAAATTGCTCCCTCCCGCATCGAGCACCAGCGCCACGTGCGAAAGTACGCGCTGGGCGAACTGCCGCCCGACCGAAGTTTTTACTTCCGCGGCCCCGAAGGACGACTCAACTTACGAGCACAAAACTTGCAGATCTTTCTGCAATTGGCCGAAGGGGTCGACGCGGAGACCTGGATGCACCATCTTCGCCAGGGCGACTATTCCGGCTGGTTTCGCCTCCGCATTAAGGATGAGCAGTTGCGCGCAGAAACGGAGGAAATCGAGCGGCAGGCGGACCTATCGGCCGACGAAAGTCGCAAACGTATCCGCGAGCTAATCGATCGTTATTACGTGCCTTCGAGCGCACCGCCTCTGCCCATGCCAGGAACCGACGCGGAATAAATCTGCGGCGGCCGAGAATCATACGGAGGGCGCCGGCTCTTTATCGGCGGCTGATACCGGGTCCACGCCGGCCCGTTGTTGCCAGGCCAGCGTGGGCATAAGGCTGCGCAATTGGTTTTGCGTTTCCGTGAGAGTGGCCGCGACGAAGTGGACTCCCGCCTGTCGAAGCCGCTCGCGGCTGTCATGGAGGCCTCGTTTGAGCCCCCACCGCCCCACAACCAGCTTGATTTCCGGGTAGCGTGCCATCAGCCGTTTGCACAGATAATGCGCGCGGGCGAGCCCGCCGGGCGGGAGCGCGGCGATGCACACCAGGCCCGGCCGACGTTCGGCGACATGGGCGATCAGCTCGGAGGCGAGAGTGCCGGCGGGCAGGATTTCGACTTCCCACTTTGCCGGGTTTAGCAGGCGGCTCAGCATTACGAGCGACAAATGGTCCGCCTCATTATGAGCCGGGCAGGCCAAGATGCGAACCTTGGAAGCGGTATCGCTATTGCCGGTGGCTGCGGTGTCTCGGCCAAAATCGTCCGGTTCTTGCGCATTCAAGATTTCGGAACGTCGTCTCGAGTACGAATTGAGCGTTTGCCTCCGTCAATTCATCGCGATCGCGGTCGCGCTTGAAGTGTGTCAAAGCCGGGATCAGGATTTCATCGCATGCTTGTTGCAGCGATGTCGCTTTGACGCGCGCGGCAAAGATCTCTTTGGCCTCGTCTCGATTGCATGCGAGCAATCGCTGGTAATAGGATACGTCGTCCGATAGTGCTGGTCCGTCGCCAAGGAGTACATCGAGAAAACTGAGAGAGGGCACGTACTTGCCTATGACGACGAGGTAAACCACGAGCGGATTCGAGAGTATAATTCCGATCGGACCCCAAAAGAAAGCTCCGAAGGCGGCGGCCACGAGCAGGGCAATCTCGGAAACGCCGATGCTGCGGCCGTAGAGCCGCGGTTCGACGACATTGCTCGTGGTCAACTCGATGATCAGGAACAGTCCCAGCACCATCAAAGGCCGCATCCATCCTCCGAATACGGCCAAGCTGAGGAGCACGGGCGGCACCGCGGCCACCCAGACGCCTATATATGGGATATACCGCAGCAAAAAAGCCGAAAAGCCCCACAAGAGCGCGTAAGGGAGCCCGATCACAAGCAGGCCGAGCGAGAGCGTCAGCCCGAATATGCCGTTGACGCCCAACTGCATCACCAGATAACGGCTAATGCGCTGGCTGGCTTCGTCCAAAACCTTGGTCGTTGTCGTGAGCCGGCCATGGCCCAGCAAGCGGATGAAGCGATTCCGCAGGTCTTCGCGATTCATCAGCATGAACACCAACAGGACCAATGCCATTACGAGACCGCCGAGCGCCTCGGCCAGTCGGCCCAAAAGCGAGGGCAAAAAGGCCAGCCACGAGGGCGTGTCCTTTTGCACGAGCACCTGCGGAGGCTTGATGGCATCGCCGACGGCATCGCTTTTCCCGCCAGGAGGCGAATCCAGGTCGTCGGTGATTTGACGGGCCAGTGTCGCTAGTCGCTTGCTCAGCGCACCATCGCCGAGCGTACGGAAGGACCTGATTTTTTCCCGAATGTTCTCGGCATATTTTGGCGCCTCGATGGCCATAGCCTTGCCTTGCGCCCTACCATCCATACGAGAGCGCCCAAGACAAACGTCACCGCGACGACGGGGATAAGGACCGCGAGCGGCCGCGGGACCCCGCGGCGCTGGAGCGCCGTCACAAGCGGCGAAAGCACGAAAGTCAGAAACATGGCCAAAGCGACGGGAATGCACACCGCTTGAGCCCAGTAGAGCCACGCCAGCACGGCCGCGCCGACGACGGCGATGGACAGGACGACGATGGCGGTTTGCCAAGCGGGTGCGGCTGACGATCTAGTCATAATGCGCTTCTGCTGCCAAGTGGAGTACTGACAACTTGCAAACTCGCATGGGAGCTCTCCTTGCACAGTTTCGATGTTAGAGATGACCGGGGTTGGTTAAGCAAACCTTGTTCCCATGCCACGGAATCAAAGTGGTTCACTGGCACTCGTTCTGATTCAAGAATTGCTATCTTGCTTTTATGATGGCACGTGCATTGCACAACCCGACGACTCAGACGAAAGGGCCGGCCAATCAAGTGGCGCCGGCCCACTGGAACTTTCCGTGGTCGCAATTGAATCATCGTGCCGTTTCGGCGACCAGGTCGGTCTACCAGGCTTATCGAGCAACAAACTGGCACGAAAGGGAGAGTAAAGATGTACGCCTCGTTCAAAAGAATCGTCGCCGCCGCGGTAGTAATCGCGTCGGCGCTCGCGGCTCAGAATGCCGAAGGGCAGTTGTTCGGGTCGCGGCGAGTTGTGCCCGCACAGCAGCCGCCTACACAGGTTGTCCCCGGCCAGCCGGTAGCACGTCAAGTAAATGGGCAGCCGGCGGCACAGGCCAATCCGACGCAGCCCGCCGGCGCCCCGGCCAACAACGCGGTGGCTGGAGAAGCCGGAGCACAAGCCGGCGCCGATGCGCGCTTCCTCCACGGCCGCAATTTGATCGGAATGAATATTTGGAACTCGAACCGGCAGAATCTGGGTACGATCCGCGATTTCATCGTCGACTACCAAGGCGGCGATTGTCCGACGATTTACTTCGCCGTCGCCCCGCAGATTGCCGGCTGGAACGGCGACTACCTGATCGTCCCGTTTAACGCGTTTCAGGTCGGTTTCGACGCCCAGCGGCGGACCAACTACTTCACCATGAACATGTCGCCAGAAGAGTTCGGCAAGGCGCCGCGATTGGCCGTGAACAGTTGGACCACAGGGCAAGATATGCGTCCGTTTACCAGCGCGCGGCAATATTATCAACGCGTCGAGCATAGCGCCGCTCGCCCGGAAACCGGCGGCCGCGAAGACCGGCCAGCCCTGCCGAATGACCCGCGCTCGGGCGATCGCACTCACCCGCAGCAGCCGAATCCGCGTGAGCCGCAGCCTCAGCAGCGACTCCAGCAACAGCCGCAGGAGCAGCCGCCCGCCGCCGGGCAGCGTTCTGAGAAGCAAGCTGACAAGCCGAAAACAGAGTCCGTGGACAAGCCCAAAAATGGGCATGAGACGGACTCGGACCGGCAGCCCAAATAACTCTTAAACCAAGTAACCCTCGCGCCGCCGACACACAGTCGGCGGCGCGATTTTCTTTACCGTCATTCGCTTCGTCCCGGCAGCCCGAACTCCGACAGAGCCGCCTTTAGCGCCGTGATCTTCGTCTGCAGGACATGGAGCGCTTCCCGGGTGCTGGCTTTGCGGTCCCTGGCATCGCGTTCGACGTCGGTCGCCGCGTCGATGAGCGGCTGGGTCGCCAAGCACACGAGAGTTCCTTTCAAGCGATGCACCAACCGGCCGACCTCGGGAAAGTCATCGCGATTCAGCGCGGCGTTCATCTGAGGAAACAATAGCTCGTCATCGGCAAACAAGCAGTCGGCCAACTCGCTTAACAGCTCGCGGCTTTGGCAGCAGCGTTCCAGCGCCGCCGGCAGACTGAAAACTTCGGCGGTGTCCAGCGCCTTGCCACTCGCGAGATCGGAATGGGAACTGCGCTCCCGGCCGGCGCCTTCAGTCAATCGCCGGATCTCGGCAAACACCTGGCCTGCGTCGATAGGTTTGGAGATGTATTCGTCCATGCCGGCCGCCAAACAGCGTTCGCGATCGCCTTTCATGGCCCGCGCCGTCATGGCGATAATCGGCACATGCGTGCCGGGCGGTTCGCGGGCGCGAATGGCCGCCGTTGCCGTTAGGCCATCCATGACCGGCATCTGCACATCCATGAGCACCACGTCGTAGGCGGCTTCTTCGATCATTTCCAGCGCCTTTCGGCCGTCTTCGGCAACGTCAACCGCGTGGCCCGCTTCGCGGAACAGATGCACGGCGAGTTTCTGGCTGGCGGAGTTGTCCTCAACCAAAAGGATGCGCAGCGCCTTCGCGAGCGCGGGAAACGACGTGGTCGAGGCCTCGCGCGACGGCACAAGTTCGGAGGACACGGGCAGGCAAACGGTGAAGTAAAAGATGCTGCCCTCGTCCGGTTCGCTTTCCGCCCACAACTTGCCGCGCATCATGGCGACCAGGTCGGCGGAGATGGAAAGCCCGAGGCCGGTGCCACCGAACTGGCGGGCCGTGGACGCATCGGCTTGCGTAAAAGGTTTGAAGATGCGGTCCAAATCCTCTTGCGGGATGCCAACTCCCGTATCGCGGATGACGAACTTCAAGCAGGCCTCGCCGCGATCGAGCGACTCGACCTGGACGTCCAACGACACTTCGCCGCGTTCGGTGAACTTGACCGCGTTGCCGCCCAGATTCAAGAGCACCTGCCGCAAGCGGAGCTTGTCCCCGAGCACCGAGGGGGGCACGTTGTCCGGCACCGCGTAATGAAAGGCGAGCCCCTTTTCGCCGGCGCGAGCGGCGAGCACGTGCGCGGTCTGGTCCACAATCTGGCCAATGCTCAGCGGAGCACTTTCCAGTTCCAAGTGTCCAGAAGCGATTTTTGCCGAATCCAACAAGTTGTTCAGCAGGCCGAGCAGCAAGTCGGCCGACTCGCGGGCCGTGCTCAGATAGTCCCTGACGGTATGGCTCAGGTCGTTGCGGAGCGCCAGGTCGATCATCCCTAATATGGCGTTCATCGGCGTGCGCAATTCGTGGCTGACGTTTGCCAGGAACTGGCTTCGGGCCTCGACTATCCGGTTCCGTTCGACGGCATGGTGAATCACGCGCGCCAATATGCGCGGCGTGGCATGCCCCTTCGGCAGATAGTCCTGGGCGCCCTTGCGGACTGCTTCGATGCCCAACTCTTCATCGTCCAGACCCGTCAAGACGACGACCGGCACGTGCCGCGCCGCGCTCGTGGCCCGCGCCAACGAATCGAGCCCGTCGCAGTCGGGCAGCCCCAGGTCCAGCAGAATCGCATCGATGTCGGTCATTTCCTTCAGAAACGACTCGGCGTCGGCCATGCACTCGACGCGATCGATGCGGATGAATTGCTCTTCGCCAGCGAGCATTTCGACGAGGAGATCGGCGTCCGCGGCGTTGTCCTCGATGAGGAGCGCGCGGAGGCTAGCTTCGCCCATGGCTCGCCTCCCCGCCGTGGCCGCCGTGGGGCAGCTTGACAATAGTTAGCCAAAAATCCTCGATCGCATGGATGATCTTGAGGAACTGGACGAAATTAACCGGCTTGGTAATGTAGCAATTGGCGTGCAGTCGGTAGGCGCGAACGATGTCCTCGTCGGTTTGGGAGCTGGTAAGGATCACGATGGGAATATCGGTCACTTCGGGGGCGCTGCGGATCTCTTCGAGCACCTCGCGGCCATCACGCTTCGGCAGATTCAAATCGAGCAAGATCAGATCCGGTCGAGGCGCATTGGCATATTGTCCCCGGCGAAAGACGAAGTCCAGCGCCTGCTCGCCATCCTCGGCGACGTGGAGACGGTTTAGGACCTTGGCCTCGTCAAGAGCCTCCCTGGTGAGGTCGATATCGCCCGGATTGTCCTCGACGAGGAGAATATCGATGGTTTCTAAGTTGTTGTTTTGGGGCATCACGAAACGCCTTCGACTGGGATGGTGAAATGAAATGTGGCCCCCTCTCCCGGACGGCTGTTGGCCCAAATCCGGCCGCCATGCCGCTCGACAATTCGTTTGCAAATCGCCAGGCCGATGCCGGTGCCGGGAAACTTACCACGTCCTTGCAATCGCTGAAAGATTAGAAACATCTTGTCGCGGTACTTTTCATCGAATCCGATGCCGTTATCCTGGACGACAAAGTGCCAAAAGCGGTCGTCCTCGCTGGCGGAGATGCGAATTTCCGGCTTTCGGTCCGGAGAATGAAATTTGACCGCGTTGCCGATGAGGTTCTGGAATAGTTGGCTGAGCTGAGCCTTGTCGGCGCGGACCGTCGGCAACGGTTCGTGGTAAACCATCGCGCCGGCTTGCTCGACGGCGGAACTAAGATTCCTCATGGCAAAGCAGAAGGCTTCCTCGGCGCTGGTCATCTGAAACTGCTCGCCGCGGATATTGACGCGAGAATAGGCAAGCAGATCGTGAATTAGCCCCGACATCCGCTCGGCGCCCTCGACGGCGTACACGATGAATTTGTCGGCTTTCTCGTCCAACTGCCCCCGATAGCGCTCGCTCAGCAGTTGCAGATAGCCGGCGACCATTCGCAGCGGTTCCTGCAGGTCGTGCGAGGCCACGTAGGCAAACTGCTCCAAGTCCTGGTTCGATCGCGTGAGCTCCGTGGTCGTTCGCAGCAGCTCCGCCTCGGCCTGTTTGCGCTCCGTGATTTCCTCCACCACGGAAATCCACCACGAGGCGCTGGTTGTGGGCGACGGGCACCGAGTTGGTAACGCGAACCCAGATTACGCCGCCGTCTTTGCGAAGGCACCGTTTCTCCATCGTGAAGCTGGGGATCTGACCGGAAACGAGCCGCTCCAGGCCCTTCCTTTCCAGCACCAAGTCGTCGGCATGAGTGAATTCGCCGAGCGACATTTTCAGCAGTTCTTCGCGGGAATATCCCAGGATCTCGCACAGGCGGTCGTTTACCTCAAGCATGCGCTCGCCAGCCAAGTCAAGCCGCTTGATCCCAATCGCGGCCTGCTGGAAGAGGAGGCGGAACCGCTCCTCGCTTTCCCGCAGTGCCATTTCGACGCGGATTGTGTTGGCTATTCGCCGGTATGCCCAAATTAAGAGGGCCAAGTTCGCGAATAGCGTAACCAGGAATACAGCGGCGCGTATCGTGGAAGCCCTTCCGGCCGCCGAAGCCGTTTCCCGATATCTTTCGTCTTCCTGGTTTCTCAATTCGCTCACTGCCTCGCGGAGGTCATCCATCGTCTTCTTGCCGCGGCCCGATGATACCGTTTCCAGGGCCGCCTTCGGACTCTGCTCGCGATACTGCGCGATCGTCTGTCCGAGCTCCGTCATTTTTTCATTTACCAGCGACTTGATTCGCGCTACGGCTTCTTCAGGCAGTTCGCCGCGAGCGGCAAGTTCGTCAATCGCGGCAATCTCCTTGTGAACGGCGACGACGGCCGCATGGTAAGGTTCGAGGTAAGCCTCCCGCCCAACGAGCAGATAGCCCCGTTGCCCTGTTTCCGCCTCCGTCACGCTGCCGACTAGTCGGTTCAAATGCTCGATTACCAGACGCAAATCGGTAAGCTTCCTGTTTTTCGCGTTCGCCTCAATCCCCAGCCAATACGTGACCCCTACACTGCTGGCCAATAGGCCGATAACCAAAAGAAAAACCCCTTCCACATTGGACCTGGGGAAAGTGGCGACTTGTCCGCGATGCATGCCTTAACTCCGGTGGCGGCTCCGGCCTGGAAAACAGTGTTGTTAAAACTCGACCGCGAGACGCGCGGATACGCCGTTCGCCGTTTCCGCAAATTGGTAACTTCGTAGCATTTTTTGTGCCAATGGAAAATCTTCGGAGGCGATCTGGCTGGCATGTTCTATGCTGTCAATTTATGATGAGGCAATTAGACCCAAAGGAACGTCGCATGGCCACGCTAGATACACGCTTTTCCGGACCGCTGAGTCGCATTGACGGGGACCAGAAGCTTTTCGACGAACTGGCCGCATATTATATCGAGGATGCCCCGCAATTGCTGGACGCGGCAGAATGCGGATTGGCTGATCGAAGCGAAGAAACGGTCGCACGTGCAGTCCACGGGCTAAGGGGATTGATGGCCACATTTGACGCCCATAGGGCAGTCGGAATTACCAAATCGATCGAACAATGGGTGTCCCGCGGCAATTGGCAGGCGGTTCAAGAGGCGCTCGGCGAACTCAGGGCCGAAGTCGACCATTTGCAGTGCGATCTTCGAGAGTACAGGAAATACCGCGACTGATTACCTCGCGGACCGATTGGCGCAGAATCGACGCGGTTCAAAGCGGTCCAGCTAGCTCTTCTTCCAGCCACTACTTGGCGGCAGCAACACTATGGGCGGGCTCGCGAATGGCGATCGATGTACTAAACACGATTCCATGCGATTTAAGTTTGCTGCGGAGACATCCGCGCGTGATCCCCAGCAGCAAAGCCGCCTGCGATTGGTTGCCGTTTGTATGTTTGAGCACATCGGTCAATAGCATGCATTCCATCCGCTCGACGCATTCCGCGTACAGGGAGTTCGTCCCTTCGCGAAGGCGATGGGCGATGAATTCGTGAAAGGCATGAGCGCCATCTTCCGCTCGAGGTATCGGCTCGGGCGCCGTTGCGGCCGGCGCGATGGCCGCCGGAATCGCGTGTGGCGCCGAGACGGTCGATGCATTCGTTTCGCTCAGCTCCGGCGGCAGGAATTCGGGCATCAAGACCGGGCCGATGGCATGCAACATGGTGTGCTTCAGAACGGTCTGCAATTCGCGAATGTTGCCGGGCCAGCAATAGCGTTCCAGCCGCTCCATCGTCTCCGGCGCTATGGCGGTAATTGCTTTGCCCATTTCGGCGTTGAATCGTTCCAGGTAGAAGGTTACCAACGAAGCAATGTCCTCGCGCCGCTCGCGAAGCGGCGGCAGCAGCACGGTATAGCCGTTGAGGCGGTAGCACAGATCGGCGCGAAACTCTTCGCGAGTTACCATGGCTTCTAGGTCGCGGTTCGTAGCGGCCAGAATCCGGACATCGGAAGTTATGGTGGCATTGCCGCCGACGCGCTGAAACTCCTTCTCCTGAATCGCGCGGAGGACCTTGCTCTGCATGTGCAGCGCCATGTCGCCAATTTCGTCGAGGAACAGCGTACCGCCGTCACATTCCTCGAATTTTCCCATGCGTTGACCGGTGGCCCCGGTAAACGAGCCTTTCTCGTGGCCGAAAAGCTCGCTCTCTAAGAGTGCTTCCGGAATCGCGGCGCAGTTAACCGCCAGGAACTTTTTGCCGGCCCGGCTGCTATGCCGGTGAATTGCGCGGGCGACGAGCTCCTTGCCCGTGCCGCTTTCACCGCGAATGAGCACGTTAACGTTTTGGTCCGCGACGCGTCCAATCGCTTTGTAAACCTCCTGCATCGGCGGACAGCGCCCGATCAGGACGTTCGGACGAGCCTTTTTCAATCGAGGGGTCCCCGCCCAACTGCCGCGAATCGCCCAAAGCGGCCTCCGCGCGAGTCAATTCTCCGATGACCAGCGCCTGCCGCACGACCTCGCGAATCCTCGCCATGTCCAGGGGCTTGCTCAGGAAGTCCATCGCGCCGCGTTGGATTGATTCTATCGTCGACTCGCTCGATCCGGCGGCCGTAATGAAGATGATTGGAATATCGGGGCTTATTTTGCGGATTTCGTCGTAGGTTGACAATCCGCTTTGGTCCGGCAAGACCATGTCGAGAACGACGACATCGGGCTGCATCTCGCGGACGACCTGCAGCGCCTCGGCGCCCGACGCCGCCGAGTATACCGCAATGTTCGACGCCTCGAAGCAGCGCTGGAAAATGCGAACGATGGTTCGATCGTCGTCGACGACTAATAGCCCTGACATGCCGAATTCTCCGAACGACAGCCGGTACGGCTTCGATCTGTTTCTATTTTACCAACCCGCGCGTTCCACCGCCAGTAGCTCATGAGCTTACTGGCTCTGCCGAGACTTCCAATCGGTTGCGGATTTCACCGACCAAGTCCCGAATCAGCGTCTGGGCAACCTGCTTCAGATAAAAGCTTGGGATCCGTCCTCTCAGTGTAAGGACGCCCTTGCTATATTCGCACGATACCGACTGTAATTCACGATAGCCCGAGCTTTGCAGTCGCAACTGCGCTTCCTTTTGCCGCGGGTGGTTGTCGAACATGGGAAACTCCAAGGATGTATCAATTATATGGTGATTAGCAGTATCGCTCACGGTCTGCCACGGCCTGAATTGCAAAGCAACGGTCCAGTTTCGTCCAAGAGAGCATTTGCCGCACTTCATCCCGCAAACCGCAGAGGACGAGATCACCACCGCTTTTCCGCATCCGCCGTTGTAGAACCAGCAGCCGGCCGAGCGTATGACTGCTCACCATCTCAACGCCCGAACAATCGACGACCAGTCTTCGGCAGCGGCTTCGTTCAACTATTGAGGGACATTCGGCCCAGTCGACTGCGCGATGGAGCCGCAACAATGCTTTATTTGATCGCGACATGGAAGCTGGGCCGCTGGCGGATCGCGCATAATTCAGACTGACCATGATTAAACCTCCAACATCAAAAAGAAACCGCTTTGGCTGCACTCCATCGTTGCAAACATTGTGCCGAGAACTCCGCTGGAAATAGGCCTTTACGACGTTTCTGGAAAATTCGATCAAACCGCGCCGTTTCAGTTGACGCATATCCGTCCGGTCTGGTCAATGTGAAACCAGCGCGCCGCCTCCGGCCTCTTTCAACAGAGGTGGTTTGTTGGCACAGGCATTGCGTTACTGGGCGGATAGAACGATTCAGCTTTGATTCGAGAGGAGCTTCTGTTTCGAGTTCCCGGCTGATGTGTTCACAGTTTTAGTTTGGAGGTAGATCATGTGGAATAGAAAACTTTTTGCCGCAGCGGTCGTAACATGCGGCTTGGCCGCTAGTCAGGCGTTCGCCCAGTTGCCGCCCGCCGTCGGTGGCGCAACCAACGCGGCGGCCGGCGCGGCGAAGGCGGCGACGAACGGCGCAGCGAATGCCGCGAACAATGCAGCCGGCGCGATTCCGCCGCGCCTGCGCGCAGGGGCAGGTTCATACTGAAGCCCAAGCCGCTGGCAACGCGCCGCAGAACCCGGCAGCCAATGCGGCAAACGCCGCAGCCCATGGCGCCGTAAACACCAACAGTGCGGTTGGCGCGGCCAATAACGCTGTGGGCGGCGCGGCATTGCCAGGTCCGGTGCAGGGCGGCGCACAAGGAACAATGGATGCTCGACGAAACGGCACGATCCAAGCGCAAGGTACGGTGCAGACCGCTCCAGGCGCGCAGATCGGCGTGGGCGCGTCCACCAGTCCATTTACCGACAATCGACCGGACCAGTGGCGTTATCGTCAGGATAATGGCCATTGGTGGTATTGGGCCCCGGACAACCGCTGGATGTGGTACAACGGAACCGATTGGACGTATTACGAGCAGCCGAGCGTCGGCGTAACCACTACGTATCAATCGGTCCCGTACACAACCAGTTATGGCGGCTACGATTACAGCCCGAATTACTACGGATATGGATACGGTTATGGATACCCGTATTACGGACGCGGTTACTACGGAGGATACAACCGCGGCTACAATGGCGGTTACTACGGCGGCTATCGCAATGGAGTATCGATCGGAGTCGGCGGGGTTGGGATTGGCATTCGAGGAGGCCGTCGATAACGGAAGACGAATGCCACACAATAAGGGCGGTCGTGGGCGTCCACGGCCGCTTTTTTTGTGCGCACCGAACGCGGATGACGTCGCGAAAAGAAAGGTTGAAACCCCGAGCTCAATTGAACTAACGTCTCATAAGAATCATTACCTGTTGGGAACGCCGTCCGTGGCGTTCCGACCGGTAAGAAATGGGCTAGTAGGGAAAGCGGTTCATAAGCATCAGGACAACCAGGACTACCAGTAGCAGCCCTATGCCGCCGCTGGGATAGTAACCCCAGGAACGGCTATATGGCCACGCCGGAGCGGCGCCCAGCAGCATAAGCACGAGGACGATAAGTAGAATTGTGCCTAACATAATTGAAAACCTCCGAGTAAAGTGTGCGAGGCGCGGCGCAAATTTGCACTGCGCGAATCGCACGACGTGATCAAACGGGTGGCCCGCGTCGCAGGCCGCCGGCCACTAAACTAACAATCAGCAGCACGATAAACACAAAGAACAGGATCTGTGCAATCCCAGAGGCTGCGGCAAATATCCCTGTGAAACCGAACACACCTGCGATTACGGCAACGATAAAAAAGACCAGTGCCCAGTAAAGCATGATAGGCTCCTTTCTCTTGATAAACGTGGGACGTTTTTATTTTCAGTACTTTTCAGCGACACTTCGCCGTGACAGAGAAACCGCAACTCTCATGCCCAATTGTTGACGGCGTACCAGTTAAATGAGATACTCGGAGGAATTAACGTAAGTCGAATTGGCGAGGTCAAGCTATGCCCAGAATCATCGCGCTGGCCTTTTTCACGGCGATACTTGGAATGGCGACATGCTTCGCAAGCGCGGGAATCGCCGCGGAACGGCGCAGTCTGCCAAACATCATCTTCGTTCTCGCCGATGACCTCGGCTACGGCGACATCGGGCCCTATGGGCAGAAGATCATCCGCACGCCCGTGCTCGATAAGCTCGCGGCCGAAGGGATGCGGTTCACCCAGCATTACACCGGCAGCCCGGTCTGCGCCGGCCCGTTGCGTCCTGATGACCGGCAAGCATCCCGGCCACGCATTCATTCGCGACAACAAGGAAGTCGGCTCGTGGTACTCGTTTCGAGGACAGCTCCCGCTGCCCAAGGACCAGCCGAGCCTGGCCACACTTCTCAAGTCGCAGGGCTATGTCACGGCCGCGTTCGGCAAGTGGGGCCTTGGCGGCCTCGGCAGCACGGGCGACCCGCTCAAGATCGGTTTCGACCATTTCTTCGGCTTCAACTGCCAGCGGCATGCCCACAACTACTATCCCCACTACTTGATCGACGACGAAAGCAAGTTCATCTTGACCGGCAACGACAATGTCTCGGAGAAGGAAGGCTTGTCTCTTGCTCCCGGCGCCGATCCGAACGATCCGGCCAGCTACGCGGCTTTCATCGGCAAACAGTACGCGCCCGATCTTTGCAACGAGCGGGCACTGAAGTTCATTCGCGAGAACAAGGATCGGCCGTTCTTTCTCTATTACCCGACGACCGTGCCGCACGTGGTGCTGCAAGTGCCCGAAGATTCGCTTGCCGAATACAAAGGCAAGCTCGACGACAAGCCCTACACGGGCGGCGCCGGCTACCTGCCCCAACAGTATCCGCATGCGGCCTATGCGGCAATGATCACGCGCATGGACCGCGACATCGGCCGCATGGTCGATCTCGTGAAGGACCTCGGCCTGGAACAAGACACGATCATCATTTTCACGTCCGACAACGGCGCGGTGTTTCCGATCGCCGGCTTCGATCCGCTCTATTTCAAGTCCAACGGCAGGCTCCGCGGCTACAAGCAGGACATTTACGAAGGCGGCATCCGCCTGCCGCTCATCGTTCGCTGGAAAGCCCGCATTCCTGCGGGCACGACTTCGGACTACGTCAGCGGTCACGAAGACTGGATGCCGACGCTCTTGGATTTGATCGGCGCGAAGGAACTGACTCTAAAATCGTGCGACGGCATCAGCTTCGCCGCGACTTTGCTGGGCAAACCGCAGCCGCCGCGGCCGTTCCTCTACCGCGAATTCCACGGTGCCGGCGGCCAGCAGTCCGTCCGCGTGGGCGACTGGAAACTGCTGCACCGCAATCTGCTCGGCACGGCAAAGAAGCCGGCCGCGCCGACCACCGAGCTTTACGACCTCGCCTCCGATCTGTCCGAATCACAAAACGTCGCCGCCGCGCATCCGGACATTGTGTCGCGGCTGCAAAAAATCATGGACCGAGAGCACGTTCCGTCCAAAGAGTTTTCGATTCCGTTGCTTGATAAACCCCACGTTTCGACGAAAAGCTTATGAACATACAACCAAACTACTCGCGCAGGGATTTTCTGGGTACAACCATAGCCGGCGCCGCCGCGGCGTCAATGTTTAGCGCAATAGAAGGCAGTGCGGCGGCGGAACCCGCGCCAGCCGGATGCCGCCCGTGGAAATCACGCGGAAGATCAAACTCGGCGCAATCGGCCAGGGCGGGCGCGGCGCGTGGATTACTGACTTGTTCCGGCAGCATGGCGGATATGAGATTTACGCCGTCGCCGATTATTTCCCCGACCGCGCCAAGGCGGCCGGCGACCGTTTCGGCGTCGCCGAGTCGCGCCGCTTCAGCGGGCTGTCGGGCTACAAGCGGTTGATCGAGTCCGGCGTCGAGGCGGTGGCCATCGAATCGCCACCCTACTTCCATCCGGAGCAGGCGGCTGCGGCCGTCGAGGCCGGCAAGCATGTTTACACTGCCAAACCCGTGGCCGTCGACGTGCCCGGCTGCAATACGATCGAGGCCAGCGCCAAGAAGGCGACGGAAAAGAAGCAAGTCTTCCTCGTCGACTTCCAGACCCGCGCCGATCCGTTCTTCATCGAGGCCCTGCGGCGCGTTCACGCCGGCGACCTCGGAAAGATCGCCTTCGCCGAAGGCATCTATCACGCGGACTCGCCGTTCGCCCAGTACTACGACCAATTGCGCGACAATCCGCGCGATCCGGAAACTCGGCTCCGCGCGTGGGGCCTCGATAAGGTCCTCTCGGGCGACATGATCACCGAGCAGAACATCCACACGCTCGATGTCGTCAACTGGCTCTTCGCCGCGCCGCCGATCAATGCGGTCGGCGCGTGCGCTCTGACGGCCCGGCCGAACATCGGTTCGTGCGCCGACCATTTCACCTGCCATTTCCAGTACCCCGAGCATGTCGGCGTGACGTTCAGCTCGCGGCAATTCAACGGCTACGGCACGCGGCCCGAAGGCATCCGCGTCCGCGCCTTTGGCCAGAAGGGCGTGTTGGAAACCGAATACGGCGGCAGCGTCCTGATTCGCGGCGACAACTTCTATCGCGGCGGCAAATCGCCCGATATTTACGAGGCCGGCGCACGGGCGAACATCGCCACGTTCTACGCCAACATCACGCAAGGCAACTTCGAAAACGTAACGGTGCCGGCCAGCGTACGAAGCAATCTCATCACCATCCTCGGCCGCACCGCCGCCTATCTCGGCACGCTGGTGACGTGGGACGGCCTCCTCGCCGCCAACGAACGCCTCGAAGCCGATTTGAAGGGTTTGAAGGAGTAAGAGCCATGAAAGTCAGAATATCGCGACGGCAAATGTTGTCGCAAACGGCGTCGATCACCGGCTGTCTCGCACTATCGTCGCCATTCGCTCCGCTCTTCGCCGATGAACCCAAGCGACGCTTCAAAATCGGCGCCTGCGAATGGTCGCTCCGCAAGAGCGATCCGTCTTCCTTGGACGTCGCCAAACAGATCGGACTGGACGGCGTGCTGGTCAACATGGGAACCGTCCGCGACAACATGCATCTGCGGCAGCCGGCCGTGCAGCAGGAATACCTGGCAGCCGCGAAGAGGACTGGCGTGGCAATCGCCTCGCTGGCCATTGGCGAGATGAACAACGTCCCGCTGAAGAACGATCCTACGGCCGAACAGTGGCTTGCGGATTCCATCGCGGTCATGAAGGCGCTGAATGTGAGAATCGTTCTCGTCGCCGCGTTCTCCAAAGGCGATCTGCTTGGAGATAAGGCCGGCATCGACCGCACCGTCGAGATTTTGAAGAAGCACGCGCCGGCAGCCGAGAACGCCGGCGTGATCTTCGGCCTGGAGAACTATTTGAGCGCCGCGGAAAACCTCGAAATCCTCCGCCGCGTCGGCTCGCCCGCCGTGCAGGTCTATTACGATGTAGGCAACTCGACCGACAAGGGTTACGACATCTACAAGGAAATTCGCATGTTGAAAGGCAAGGTCTGCGAGTTCCACGCCAAGGACGGCCGCTTCATGCTCGGCCAAGGCCGCATCGACTTCCGCAAAGTCCGCGCGGCGATGGACGACATTCAGTTCAGCGGCTGGATTCATATTGAAGCGGCCGCCCCGCATGATCTGATCGGCGACTACCGGCAGGACTTGAAGTACCTCAAGGGCATTTTTAACGCCTGATTCCGAACGTGGGGCAGATTGCTAATCTGCCATCGCCCGGCAGGTTGGCAACCTGCCCCACGCTCCCTGCCCCCTGCCCAATACGCTATAATCGCCAGTTTCCTCGATCTTGTTTGAACCCCCGCGGACGGAGCCGAAATGGTCAATGGCGTGGTGACAATCCCGTTGTCGGGACAGCCGTTGGACGGTCATTTGCCGCAGCGGAATGGCCAGGCCCCGCCCACTGCACTTGAATTCTTCGCTGGCCCAGAAAACCGCCTCGTCGAACCGGCGGTCCTAGGGATTCTCGGCAGGCGACCGACAACCTTCAATCCGCTGGTTCTTTATGGTCCCAGCGGTACAGGCAAGTCGCATTTGGCCCGCGGCATGGCGGCCACGTGGAAGGTGAACTTCCCGCAAAACCGCATCGCTTACACGACCGCGGTTGATTTCGCTCGGGAACTGTCCGAGGCTTTCGAGGCCCAGTCGGTCGATGATTTTCGCCGAAAGTATCGAGACGCCGACTTGGTCATTTTAGAAAACATCGGCGAGTTGGCCGCCAGACCGACGGCACAAGAGGAACTGATTTGCACGTTGGATGCGATAATCCAGCGGGGCGGACAGGTGATAGCGACGGCCCCAGCGGCGCCGAAGGAAATCGACGGCTTGGCTCCGGCCTTGCAAAGCCGCTTGACCGCGGGGCTGTGCCTGCCATTGGCACCGCCCGGTCCGGACGCCCGCCGCGCGATCCTCCAGCGGTGGACCTCATTACGAGAGTTCCAGTTGGCTGATCCGATCCTCAAGCTCCTGACCGAAGGGCTGGCGGGAACCGTGCCGGAACTGCTGGGCGCGATGCTGCAATTGGAAGTGCCCGCTCGGGAGGCAGGCCGCACGGTTGACGCTCGGCATGTGCGCGAATACCTTGCGCATCGCGACGAGGCGGTGCGGCCCAAAATGCGCGATATTGCGGTGCTGACCGCGCGGCATTTTTCGCTGCGGCTATCCGATCTTCGCGGCGCGTCGCGGCGGCGGCCGGTGGTTGTTGCCCGGGATGTGGCCATTTACCTCTGCCGCCAGCTTACCCGCGAAACTTTGAGCCGGATCGGGGAGTATTTCGGCGGTCGCGACCACACGACAGTGCTTCATGCCTGCCGCAAAACCGAGGAGCATATCGAGATCGATCCTGCCATCCAGCAGGCCCTCGACCAGTTGCAGCGGTCGCTCTGCGGCGCCAAGATGTAAACCATTGCCAAATAACGCTTTATGATTGCCTTGCCCCTAGTGACGAAACGCCCGTCATGGCGTACAATGGGCACTCGTTCCCACGCTCCGCGGGGGAAAGGACGGGATGCCGCTCCGCGGCTGCTTGACGGTTGATGAGACAATGGGACGCAGAGCGTCCGGCCGGCCCGTTTCGACGCGGAGTGTCGCAACGAGAACCAGGTTTTCCACAGAAAGTGACCTTTTAATGAAAATCCAATGCGAGCGTGAAAAACTGCTTCACGCCTTCCAGACCGCCGCCTCAGTGGCGCCCTCGCGAAGTCCCAAAGAGATCCTGAAAAACCTGAAGCTCGAAGTCCGCGACGGCAAAGCCATCCTGATGGGCACCGACCTGGAGGTCGGCATCCGCATCGAGCTCGAGGGCATCACCGTCGATGCGCCGGGCAGCGTCGTGCTGCCCATCACGCGGTTCCTCTCGATTCTCCGCGAAAGCACCGACGAAGTGCTCGTCGTCGATAGCGACGGCCGAAAAATTCGCGTCTGCGGTCAGCGGAGCGAATTCAATCTGCCTTCCGAAAACCCCGACGAGTTTCCCGCCGTCGCCGTCTTCGATGAAGCCCGCTACCACGAGTTGCCCGCGCGGTTCTTCCGCGAAGTCGTCCGCCGCACGGTGTTTGCAACCGATACGGAGAGCAACCGCTATGCTCTAGGCGGCGTGCTGCTGGAGTTGACCGCGGACCACATCACGGCCGTGGCCACCGACGGCCGCCGGCTCGCCCGGCAGGAAGGGCCCGCGAAGATGGTCGGCGAACTGGCCGCCGGCGACCGCATGACGATCGTGCCCACGCGGGCGATGCAGCTTCTGGACCGCGCCTTGAGCGACAAAGAGGAGGTTTTGCAGCTTTCCGCCCGCGAGAACGACGTGCTCGTCAAGAGCGGGCCAATCGTGATGTACTCGCGATTGGTGGAAGGCCGCTTTCCCAAGTGGCGCGACGTTTTCCCCCGCCGCGAGAACACGCACCGGATCGAAGTCACCGTTGGCCCGTTCTTCTCGGCAGTCCGCCAGGCGGCCATCGTCACCAGCGACGAGCGCCGCGGCGTCGATTTCACTTTCGGCGGCGGCAAGGCCGTGCTCGCCGCCCAAGGCGCCGAATATGGCGAGTCGCACGTCGAGCTGCCGATCGCCTACGACGGGCCGGAAGTGGTCATCACCTTGGACCCGCGCTACCTGAGCGATTTCCTCCGCGTACTCAACCCCGAGGCCATGCTCGTGCTGGAAATCCGCGACGCCGAAAGTGCCGCGGTCTGCTCGACGGAAGACGGATACGCCTATGTGATCATGCCGCTGGCGCGCGATCAGCGGTAACAGAGAAGTCAGAATAAAGGAGTTAGAAGTTAGAAGTCAAGCTATGAAAACGTCCCAAAGGAATTGGCGGTTGCGACACCGTATTCTAACTCCTAACTCCTAACTCCTGACTTCTTTTCCGCCCCCATGCCTGGCCCCGAACGCATTTCCGACATCCTGACGCAGCTCATGTCTCGCCGCGGCTTCGCGCGTGTGCGGGGCGCGGAGGCATACCAGTCGGCCTGGAACGAGGCGGCCGGTCCGCTGGGGGCGCAGTACAGCCGCACGGGACAATTGAAGCGCGGCACGCTGGAGATCGTCGTCGCCAACTCGACCTTGATCCAGGAATTCGGCTTCCAGAAGTGCGCGATGCTCGCCACGTTGAACCGCCTATTGCCCGACCACAATATCAAAGACCTTCGCTTCCGTTTGGGGGCGATCCAATAAGAAGTTAGGAGACAGGAGTTAGGAGTTAGAATGATGAACTCCTGTCCTCCGTATTCTAACTCCTGACTTCTAACTCCTAACTCCTATCTTATGTCCACCGATCCTACAGCAAATCCCCAAGACGAAAACGCATCCGCCGACTACGGCCCCGAACAGATGCGCCACATGAGCGACCTGGAGCACGTCCGCGAGCGCTCGGGTATGTACATCGGCAACAAGGGATCGGGCGGCCTGCACCACCTCGTTAGCGAAGTCGTCGACAATTCCATCGACGAAGTCATGGCCAACCATGCCACCGTGATTCAGGTGACCGTCAACCCCGACGGCTCGATCACCGTCGCCGACGACGGCCGCGGCATCCCCGTCGAAGTCGATCCGAACATCGGCAAGTCCGCCCTGGAAGGCGTGATGACGATGCTCAAATACGGCGGCAAGTTTGACAACAAGGCCTACAAGACCTCCGCCGGCCTGCACGGTATCGGCGTCAAGGCGGTGAACTTTCTCTCGGAGTGGTGCGAGGTCGAGGTCCGCCGCGGCGGCCATGCTTACCAGCAGGAATACGAACGCGGCAAGCCGACCAGCCCCGTGAGCCGCGTGGGCACCGCCCAGGGCACCGGCACGAAAACCACCTTCAAGCCCGACTACCAGATGTTCGGCGACTTGAAGTTCGACTACAACGTGCTCTACAAGCGTCTGCAAGAACTGGCTTTCCTCAATCGCGGCGTGAAGATCGTTTTCAAGGACCTTCGCAGCGACCAGGGCGAGACGTTCCACTACAACGACGGCATCGTCGAGTTCGTCAAGTTCCTCAACCGCGCCAGCGAGGCCGTCCACCAAGATGTAGTCAACGTCACCGGGCACAACGAAGAATCGTCGGTCCAGGTCGATATCGCGTTCCAGTACTGCACCGAATACACCGAGAACGTCCACTGCTACGCCAACAACATCAACACGGTGGACGGCGGCACGCATCTCATCGGCTTCCGCACGGCGCTGACCCGCACGCTCAACGCCTACGGCAAGAAGGAAAATATCTTCAAGGACATCGTGCCCACCGGCGAGGACCTGCGCGAGGGCCTCACGGCCATCGTCTCCGTGCGGCTGTCGACGCCGCAATTCGAGTCGCAAACCAAGGTCAAGCTCACGAATCCGGACGTGGAAGGCGTCGTCAATTCCATCGTCGGCGACTATCTCAGCAAGTATCTTGAGGAGCATCCTAAGACGGCCAAGCAGATGATCGCCAAGGCGGTCCTCGCCGCCGAGGCCCGCGAGGCGGCCCGCAAAGCCAAGGCCCTCTTGCGCGAGCGCAAAGGCGCATTGGCCGGCGGCGGCCTGCCGGGCAAGCTCCGCGACTGCACCAGCAAGGTCGTCGATCGCTGCGAGCTTTACCTCGTCGAGGGCGATTCGGCCGGCGGCAGCGCCGAGGGCGGACGCGACCGCGAGTTCCAGGCCATCCTTCCCCTCCGCGGCAAAATCATCAACGCCTACAAGTCCCGCGAAGACAAGGTGCTCGCCAACGAGGAAGTCCGCAGCATCATTTCGGCCGTCGGATCGGGCATCGGCGACGAGGTCGATCTTACCAAGCGCCGCTACGGCAAGGTCGTCATCATGACCGACGCCGATGTCGACGGCTCGCACATCCGCACGCTGCTCCTGACGTTCTTCTACCGCCAGATGTTCGACCTGGTCCGCGGCGGCCACGTCTACGTCGCCCAGCCGCCGCTGTTCAAGATCACGCACAAGAAGCAAGTCAATTACGTGCAGACCGAAGCGGAGATGAACGCCCTGCTTTTGGATTCCGGGCTGAAGGACGCCGTCTTCGAGCCGGGCGATGGCCGCAGCATCGCGGGCGCGGAAATGGAACGCCTCTGCCGCACGCTGGCCGCCCTGGAGGAATCGCTCGTCGCTCTGGAGCGCCGCGGCATCAGCCTGCGGGCACACGCCGCCCGGCAGGACGCCGCCACCGGCCGCCTGCCGATCTATCACGTCTTCATCGGCCACGGCGAGCACTGGTTCGCAACGCGCGAGGCCCTCGACGAGTTCCTTGTCAAACAGGAGCAGGAGTCAGGCGCCGAGTTGAAGCTCAGCGACGAATCGGCCGCCGGCGGAAACGGCCACGCGCCGGCGGAGGGCGAGGAGAACGGCCCGCCCGCCGCACGCTTGCACATTGTCGAGTTCCACGAAATCCGCTCAATCAATAGTCACCTGGCCGAGCTCCGCAAGCAGGGCTTTGAGATCGACAGCCTGATCCCGCAAGAGCGGACGGGCGTCGAGGACCCGCGCTACGTGCTCCGCCGCGGCGAAGCCACGGTCGCCCTCGACGATCTCCGCGGCCTCTTGACGGCCGTCCGCAGCGGCGGCGAGCGCGGCATGAAAGTCACCCGTTTCAAGGGCCTTGGCGAAATGGACGCCGAAGAGCTCCGCGACACGACCATGCTGCCGGCCAACCGCACGCTTCTGCAAGTTACCATGGAAGACGTCAGCGCCGCCGACGACCTCTTCCGCATCCTCATGGGCGACAAAGTCGAACCCCGCCGCGAGTTCATCGAGAAGCACGCGCTGGAGGTGAAGAATTTGGACGTGTAGAGCCCGATGAAATCCGTCCGCTTCACGGCAGGTAGAGTCGCCCAGTACCGCGTTGTATTTCGATATTGATCAGAGTATCAAACAAGCGTTCAACAATTACCTGGGCGTACTGTCGGTCGCGCGCGATCGTGTCGCATTCGCCAACGTGAGTGCCGGAAGGCTTTCCGGCCCGTTGCGAGTTCCGATCGTCGAGTTCAACGACTCCGGAGCTTCCGAGTTCCGGTTGCCGGTGATCAGGATGACTCCGTTGTCCTGGCAGACCTGCCACACTCGGAAGTCGGCCGCGTTGGCAGGCAAATCAAATTCTTCGAAGCCGCATAAGGAGCAATCCAGGCCCTGCCACTCTGCTGCAAACCGCCCATGCCCTAATCCTCTTCCAGGGGGCGACGGTATCTGCTGATTACTCGGTGATCTGGAAGTTCTTAAGCGCCTGTTCGTCGACGGTCAGACCGAGGCCGGGCAGGTTTTCGTCCAGGTCGATGAAACCGTCCTTGGGAAGCGGCTCGCCTTTGAAGATATACCAGAATAGCTCATTGCCGACCTCCACGTCCACCGGCGGAAAGAACTCGGCCATGGGCGAATTCAGGCTGGCCATGACGACGTGGTAATTGTGCATCTGCCCGGCATGCGGAATCACTGGGATCGAATGCGCCTCGGCCAGCGCGGCGATCTTGCGGGCCTGAGTCAGGCCGCCGACGCGGTTCGTGTCGAACTGGATGTAGTCCACCGCGTGGGCCTCGATCAACTCGCGGAAGCCGTAAATGGTGTGCTCGTGCTCGCCGCCGGCGATCGGGATGCGGCCGAATCGCTTTAATTCGGCGTAGCCGTGGATGTCGTCGGGGATGACCGGCTCTTCCAGCCAGCGGAGATTGTATCTTTCGAGCAACGGGATCATGCGTTTAGCGTAATCGAGATTCCAGCCCATGTAGGCGTCGGCCATGATGTCGATTCCGTCGCCGACCGTTTCGCGAACCGTGCGGACGAGGGCGAGATTGTTTTGCATTCCTTCCGCGCCGTCGACCGGCCCCCAGCCGAAGCGGAGTTTCATCGCCTTGTAGCCTTCGCTCTTGTAGCGGGCCGCTTCGCGGGCCAGTTCGTCCAGCGGCGTGGAATACAGGCGGCTGGCATAGACGGGAATCTTCGGCTTCGTTCGTCCGCCGAGCAGACGATAGACGGGCTGCTTGGCGGACTTGCCGAGCAGGTCCCAGAGGGCGATATCCACCGCGCTGATAGCGACCATGGCGATTCCCTTGCGGCCGAACGCCATCGTCGTGCGATACATGTGCTGCCAGAGAAATTCCGTGTCCCACGGGTCGGCGCCGATCAGCAGCGGCTTGAGATAAAGGTCGATGACCTGCTTCGTCGGCAACGGCGAGAGGGCGGCGTTGCCGATGCCGACCAGGCCGTTGTCGGTGAAGATTTCCACCAGCAGCCAGCCGTGGAACGTGAACGTGCCCATCGTGGCCTCGCTCAGCATGGGCGCCACGGCATCCATCGGATTGGTGCAGAAGTGCGGCGGCAGCGGAACGGTCTTGCCCGTCCATTGGATGGCGCGGGTGCGGATTTCCGTGATTTTCATGAGGCGAGGCCGGGTTTGAGGACAAGTGGTTTGAGATTCGGTACCGCTAGGCATAGAACAAAAAACGCGATGACGTGCAGCGAGGCGGCGACGACCAGCACCGGCGTGTAACTGAAACCGTGGTCGAGCAGCCAGCCGGCAAGTTGGCCGAGAAGCACGCCGCCCATCGCGCCGCCGAAGCCGACGAGGCCGGCGACCTTGCCCAGCGCATTGTGGGGCACGAGGTCCGTGGGGAGAATCATCACCAGCGTGGACCACGACTGCTGGCCGAAGAAGGCCATGCTGAAGATTACGATTACCCACGCCACCGAAGGCATTTGCGGCACGAGCATGACCCACGGCATGAGGGCCGCGCTGCGCCCAGCGCCAGCTTGCGGGAGAAATTGACGGTGAAGCCGCGCACGAGCAGCCAGCTCGAAAGCCCGCCGCCGCAAAGGCAGCCGACGCCCGATGCGGCAAAGGGAATCCACCCGACGCTGCCCGCCTGTCGGATGTCGAAATCACGCGCATCGAAAAGATACTTAGGCAGCCAGAAGATGTAGAAATACCAGGCTGCATCGCTAAAAAACTTTGCCGCGATGACGCCCAGAATTTCGCGATGACGCAATAATTCCGGCAGCGTTGCGCTTGATTCTCGTGTGGATGCCGTTTCCCTGACCGATGGCGGCGCGAAGTATATCCACCACCACCCGATTGCCCACAGCAGGCCGACTCCGCCGGTCAGAAAGAACAACCATCTCCAACTGGCCAGTTGCAGCCAGTTGGCGTGCAGGAGGACGAGGGTGATCAGCGGAGGCGCAGCCACGCCGCCCACGGCCGTGCCGGCATTGACGATGCCCATCGCCGTGGCGCGTTGCTCGACAGGGAACCACTCCGCCACTGTGCGGGTAGCCGCGGGAAAGCCGCCACCTTCACCCGCGCCGAGCAAGATGCGGCTCGCTGCCAGCATTAGCGCGCCGCCGGCCAGGCCGTGGCTGGCGCAGGCCAGCGACCAGACGATCATGGTCAGCAGGAACCCCCGCCGCGTGCCGAGCCGATCGACCAGCCAACCGCCGCCGAGATACATCAAGCCATAGGTGACGAGAAAGGCCGAATCCAAAGCGGCCTTCACCTGGTTGCTGATCGGAATATCGGCCTGGATGTTCTTGATCGCCCAGGGCAGGGTCTGCCGGTCCAAATAGCTGATCGCAATCGCCGCGCTCACCAGCAGAGCAATCGACCAGCGCGGAACGGTGCGCGATTCGATTGCGGGCTGTAGGGACGTTGGCGCCGTGGGCGTCATCTTTTTCGTGCTCAGTGTCCGGGGCCGCGGGCATCGACCGGCGGCATGTCATTGATCCATCGCGTCAGCAGGTTGATTGCATTGGAATCCAATTCATGAGTCGCCAGCGGCGACATGCGCGGCACGCCTTCGCCTTTCAGACGCCTCAGCACCATCGAGTGCGCGGGATCGTGCGGCACCGCCCAGCGATTGGACAGTGTAACACGTTTTGAACATGATCCGACACTCCCAATAGGTCTGGTGCGCTTTCGATTTTACTGTGCGCACCGATTCAATCACCGCCGAAAAATCCTTGTCGCCCAGGCCTCGGTCAATGGCTGTACGCATGGTCTGCAGCGCAGCGGCCGCAGTGGCGAGCGGTGTTGACAGCGATTCCGCCTCGTCGATCGCATACTTCAGATCCTTGGCCATCAGCCTGAGGAGGAAGTTCGGGGCAAAATCCCGGTTCGCCATCCGCACCGAGAGCAACTCGATCAAAGGGCTGCCCGCCGCGCCTTTGGTCAGAACGGCCAGCGTCCTGGCGGGGTCCAGGCTCGTGCGTTCGATCAGCGCCAATGCTTCTGCGATTGCGACGGCCTGGACGCCGCAGAGGAAATTGTTGATCAGTTTTGCCATCGCTCCGCTTCCAAGCGTACCAAGATGGACGATGCCCCGGCCCAACGCCTCCAAGACGGGACGGGCGCGTTCCACATCCGCCGCCTCTCCGCCAGCGAGAAACAGCAATTGTCCAACTGCCGCCTGCGGCTTGCTGCCGGTGACGGGGGCGTCAATCAGCGCGAAGCCTCGCGCGGCAGAGGCCGCGGCCAGTTCCCGAACCCAGCCCGGCGAGACGGTGCTGGATTCAATCAGCAGTGCCTGCGGCGTTGCACCGGCAAGCGCGCCGGTTTCACCGAGCCAGACATTTCGCGACGCATCATCATCGGCGAGCATGGAGATCACCACGTCGGCGACGCATGCCGCGCTGCGGGCCGACACACAGACTCTGGCTCCCTGCCGCAGAAGCGGGGCGGCCTTCTCGGGAGTCCGGTTATACACCGCAACCCTAAAGCCCTGGCCAAGCAACCGGCTCGCCATGCCGGCGCCCATGATGCCCGTTCCTAAGATTGCCACCCGAGGTTTTGAAGTCATATTGTCCTCACATCAGCGGAATTGCCACGACCCTTCGAAACGGTCGGTTGCGCCGGGGACCGAGCAGCGGGCATCACCACGTGAACACCATCAGCGACACGCCTTGTCGCGGGAGTTTCAGCTTCACGTTGGCAGCGCCCGCGGTGATGCTCACGGTTTCGGGGTTGCCGATCGTTCCCAGATGTCCTGCGCGCTCCAAATCGACGACCTGCTGCGGCGTGGGCGCTTTGGGCGAGCCCATCTGCTGCCAGGCGGTGTAGGCGTTGCTGTGATCGTGATCGATGCGATATTGCACGACTTCGGCCCGCTGCGCCGCGGCGGGCAGATTCTTGAGTGACATCGCGATGTCGGCCGTCAGCCCCGGCTCGTCGTCGTCATGATAATGCCACGCAAAGACGAACAACTTATTGCCGTCGATCGCGGCCATCGCGGAGACGTTCGGGCTTTTCTACGCGCACGCCGCTTCGCAGGATGTCATCCAGCGGGACCGCCGCGCTGCTTTCGACGCCGACGCGTTTGCCGCTCATCTTGCTCAACATGCGGAAGACGTTGAACGCCGGCACGTTGATCCCGCCGGCGGTCGCCATCACGCGGAAGCCGGCGAAGATCGGCTGATTCTCAAATTCAAACGCCCACGTCAGCGCGCCTTCAAGGTTCACTCCGTGCCGGTCGGCGATGTCCAACTCGCGCCCGAAGCTCGCGGCGGAGTAGCTCGAATACATCGTCGTGTTGCGGTACGCAAGCTGCGGGCCCGTGCAGGCGGCGCAGCCGTCGGGGTCGGATTCACCGATGACGATCGGCTTGTCCTTGCTTTCAGGAAATGAAGCGACGATGCGAAATCCTTCGTCGATCCCGCGAAGCTGATTGGAAATGCCCATGCGGACGTGGCCTTTGACGAAGCTGGGCGACCCCTTGGCATGGAAGGAGACGAAATCCAGCGGCGTCCCGACCTTGCCGGTGGCGTAGTTGGTTCCATGCAGGCAGTGCTTGATGAAGTCGCGCTGCCAGTTGCCGCCGCTGCCGGCGCAGTCGCTGCCGCCGACCCGCGCGGCCGGCAGCGCCTTTTTCACGCCGTCGATGGCGTAGTCGTGCAGCTTGAAGAACTCCTCTTTGGTTCCCTTCCAATAGCCGATGTTGGGTTCGTTCCAGACTTCCCAATACCATTGCTCGACTTCCGTTTTTCCATATTTCTCCACGCAATGCTTGACCCACTGATAGATCAGTTCGCGCCACTTATCATAGCTTTTTGGAGGATAGGCCCAGCCGGCGCCGGAACCAAGATGGTGCTGGTAGGGCTCGGGGTGGTTTGACAGGGCCTCGGGCATGAAACCGATCTCCGCATACGGCTTGAGGCCGTTTTTCAGGTAGGCGTCGAAGATGCGATCGACGATCGTGAAGTCGTAAACGGGGTTTCCTTTGGCATCTTCGCTGTAGATGTTGGTCGATCCCCACTTTAATGCCGGCGTGCCGTCGCCGGTGGTGAGCATAAAGTGCGCGCGAAAGTACGCCTGCGCCGGGCCGAGCCTGCCGATATCGCCCAGCAGCTTCAAGCCGTCTTTCATGTAGGCGTAGTTGGATTCATCGGCGCCGAAGAAGCGGTAGAACGGCTTCATGTCGCCTTTGACTTGTGCCGCATCGACAGTCATCGTCACGGCAAAATCCGGCTGAGGGGCGGTCGTTTGCGCTGAAACAGCTACACAAGCGGTGAGCGACAAAACCACCGCCCCTGTAACAGCCGCCGCCGCGGTTTTGACAAAGGAAAACTTCGCGGAACGAGAATCGCTTGTCATTTCATGTTCTCCTGTTGTGTGCCGTGCCGGGATGACCCTCACTGTCTCTCGGGCGAGGCCTCACCTGGGGGAAAATTCAGGCAATCGCATTTGGCCTCCGGGAAGCCAAGGTTCATGTCGCAGCTATCTGCGATCGCCCTGGGGGAAGATCCCGCGCTGGATCTCAGTGCGCAGATTCTCCCGGATTCTCGGGAATGCCCGGATCGTCAAGGACCTGAACCGCGGTGGCCGGACCCAAATGCGCCCAGTCGTTCAGAACCCACACGACCTTCTTTTCCCTGGTGACTTCAACAAGCTGCGGGCCCCGGCCGCCGTTGCCTCGCGAACAGATGATCGTGTTGCCATTCGCCAATCGCGTGCAAGACTGGGTGTTGATGAACCGGTGCTCGGGCGGCAGATCCGAGGGCTTCAGTTCCCACGCGACCTGTTTGTCGGGCGTCACCTCAACCGTGCTGATGTCCCGCTCATTAGTGATCAGCGTATTGCCGTTCTTAAGCCGGATCGCGGCCCACGGACTGTTGACCTTGTACTCCCAGATCGAATTGAAATCCTTGTCGAACTCGACCACTTTGTTCATGCTCAGGAACGCGACCAGAAACGTGCTTTTTGCCGTGTAGCGAACGCGACGGAACTGCCCGTGGACGCCGCTTGCGGGGTCGTAGGGCAGATCGTGCTCCACGCTAACGGCCTTGGTGTTCGTGTTAATCACCAAGAGCTTGGGCGGCTTGCCGTTCTGTAGGAACATGACCTTATCCAGCCCGAGGGGCTGGCAGGCGTGGATCTCGGTCCCCTGGAGAGCATCGTAGCGCCACACCACTTGCTTCCTGGGGGTCACCTCGGCGATGTACTGCATTCGCGTGAAGAGAATGTTGCCGTTAGAGAGCATCCAGATATCGTCGTACTCCCAGCCGCCTCCGGTGGCGTAGGTCCAGACGATCTTGCCGTTATTGACGAGGAAGATCTTGTTGTAGCCTTCACCGATGTAAAGCATCGGGTGCTCCGCCAGGCCGCTTCCAGGAAGATTCGGCGGGATGGGCTTGTCCCATTTGAGTGCAGGAACTGCCTTCTCCGAGGGCGCCAGAGCCGGCACGTCCGCAGCGGTGAACTGGTTGAGTAAAGCCATCAGCGGAACTTGTGAAGAGGGGCGCTCTTCCCGAGCCACGCATTCGAACGCAACCACCGACAGGCCGATGAAAGATAGACACAGGAGAGACTTTCGGCGGCCGAAATAAAACGCGAGCATGACGTTCCTCGGTTAATACATCGATTCGGAATTTCTAAGCGAGAAGGTTCTCCGCCAATTATGCCGCGTGCGGAGAGCGACTTCAACGGCTGCTTATTTCCGCACGGTTATCAGATCATCGACCTTCGGATTCTCTTCGATGGCGATGTTGGCATATTCGTCCACTAGCCCGGCGTTGTGCATCTGAATGGCGAATGGCCCCTTCTTCCCCGCCTTGGGGTCCTTGAAGCGGCAGAGCTCGACCGCTGGCGCACCTGGAGGCTGTGCGACGGCCAAGCGGGCCGTGCCCGACTCGGCGTCGACCAGCAACTCCACCCGGCTCCACTGCCGCGGATTCGCTTTTGATTTTGCGATGGTTGTGAAGAATTCGTTTCCCGCGTTGCCCTTTCCGGGACGGTAGTCCCAGTGGAAGCCCTGCGGTACCATGTATTGCACAGCTCCCAGCATGTCCCGCGGCTTCTCGTTCTCCGCGGGATTGGTGCAGAAGAACAGCACGCATGGGGGATGGTCCCGCTTGGGTTCCGCCGAGACGTGACGGATGTCAAAGATGACGCGGTACTTGCCGTACTGACCCTCGGTGGCGATGACCCCCCGCCCCTTGCCCAAGCTCACCAGCGCACCATCCTTCACGATCCACTGGTCCGGCGGAATCTGCTTCCAACCCGCCAGAGTCTGGCCATCGAACAGCAGCGTCATGTTCGGAGGCAATGGCAAGCTGGGGGCCGCGCTGGGCTGGGAAGTCGCAGCCGTTCGGGCCGTCGGCGGGGCGGAAGAAGGCGCGTCCTGGGCCATGGCCAGCGGCGCCGCGCCAGCAATCATTGTCACACACGCCCCGCACATCGCAATTGTCCACTTCATACGATTCTCCTCGGCAATAGGTTTCGCTACCGCAGGGCTCCACCGCCGCCGCCCGATAATCAACACGGTATCTCCATCATTACATTGACTCTTTCGTCGGAAAGTTGACATGATAGTGTCTTGGAAACAATCGCCGTCTAATTTTCCCCTCGTGGCCGGATTGATTGCCAGTCCTCTCATCCAGGCGAAAATTCTCCCGCGCGATGTCAACTATTTCATGAAAGTGTCAATAGAGTTTAGGGAGGGACGTGTGGACAAGGCATTCGAGATTTTGATCGAACAGTACCGCCCGATGCTCCTGTCCTACACGGCGTCCCTCCTTTATGGGGATGTGAATAAGGCCGAGGACATCGTGCAGGACGCCTGCTTTGCCGCGCACCAGCGGTTGGAGACCTTTCGCCAAGGCGAAAACTTCGCGTGCTGGTTGCGAGGGATTGTGCGTAACAAGGTTCTGGAAAGCCAGCGGGCCTTTCGTCTTCAGCGAGTAATCGCCGACAGTCGTGTGATCGAAGGAATTGAGGAAGTCTATGCGGTCTTCGATGCTCCCGCGCTGGACGAAGAGCCCTATAGTGAGCGGATGCATCGCTGGATAAAGCACTGCGTGGGACAACTCAGTCAGCACTTGAAGAATGCCATCGTGAGAGTCTACTCGGAAAACATGAGCCTGCGTCAAGCGGCGGCGGCGGAGGACGCCTCGAGCGACGCGATTGCCAAGCGGCTTTCCCGCGCTCGTGAGTTGATTCGCCAGTGCGTCCGGGAGCAGTCGGAGAAGGAATCATGAGCGAGCAGTCTGACGATAGTCGGTCGGGGCCATTAGAGCCGGTGCCACCCGACGGCGACGAGGCGTCGCGCCGCGACTATGGGCGGCAGCTTGCGATGGATAACCTGCTTGCGAACTTCTTGCCGCCAGACCGTCGATGACCCATGGCGCGAAGCGGCCCGCTACATCGACCGAAGGAGTTCCGGCACCGAAACTGCATCATTCACCGGTGCTGGGCTTTCTGGGAGATGCAAGCACGGAGGCTTGGGGATTCCTCGCGGATCGTCCACTGCTTTTCTCCGCTTTGGCAGTCATATTGATCGTGGGAATTGTGTCGCTTTGGCAATGGAAGGGCAGAGAGGCAGGGCACGCGATTGCGGCTCGTGGGCCCGCGGAAGGTGGGATTGAAGCCGCGGAGCAAAAATCCGACGTTTCAGGTCAGGGATTGCCGGGTCCCGGTTCCGATTTCTTGCTCCCTCCTTCGACAATTCAGTCCGGTTGCCTTCTGGCCCTAGCCCGCGGTGTGCGTTGGGCGGGACCAGGGCCGTTTCCGGCCGAAATGGACCGCTTGGCGGCAGGCAAGGAGATCAACATGCTCGAGGGCCGTGTAGAGCTGGCCTTCGACCGCGGCGCGAGGATGGTGCTGGAGGGCCGGACTCATATCCGCATCTTGGGACCGCTGTCCATACAAGCTTATAGCGGCAATCTCATGGCCCACGTCGGCGAGCAAGCACACGGATTTACCGTCATCACGTCCCGCGGAAATGTCGTCGACTTGGGGACGGAGTTCGGCCTCCACTTGGACGCCTGCGGGGCAGTCCAAGTCGCCGTATTCAAGGGACGTGTGGATGTTGAGTCGGCGCCGGCCACGAGATTACCTAAAGTTGCGCGCGCTACAGCCTTCGCCTCCGCCGGAAACTCGCCAGCTGGTTGCCGGCGAGGCGCTCTACATGGGTGCGGCGGGCGGATTGAGCCGGCTGGCTGCGATCAGCAGCCGGACCTTTCCGTGTCTGGATATGCCACCCCCGCCGCCGCCCGGCCCAATCCGCCCGCCGGTAATCGCCTCGGTGTCGGACAACATTCGCCTGCCGGAAAGCGCCCGCTTCTACGAAATCGTGCCCGGCGGCCTGCTCGAGGGCGCGCCGGCCTACGTGGACCGGTTCTACCAGTGGACGGGCGTGACGAACGGCGGCATTCCGGATGCACTCCGCGGCGCCGACTACGTAAGGATGTTCAACGGCGACAAGCTCCGTGGCGACTACCAGATCACGCTGCAGTTGGCCTGTGCGGCCGACGTTTACGTTTTCACCGACGACCGCCGCAGCGCGCCGGAGTGGATCCGGGCCCAATTCCAACCGACCGGTTGGAAAGTGAAAATGGTCGAACGCGCCGACGCGGCGAAGCTGCTCGCCGACGATCCCCGCTTTTCGATGGCGGCTTCGTATCCCATCAACGCCGTTCGCTTATTTACAGTCTGGCGATTGTCGGTCGACCGCGCCCAGGCAGTGACGCTCGGTTCCGCGGGGAGCGAGGACTTCCTCCATAGCATGTACGGCATCGCGGCCACCGCGAGGGCCGACGTTGAAGCCGGCTCGGCCGCCAACAAGTGCGCGGAGGTCAGGAAAGAATCGTTCATCCGTTCCCTCGATCACGTCCAGCAGGAGCCGCACACGGTAGCCTACTGGCGTTTTGAGGACCAGCCCCTGGGAAACCTTGCGCCCAATACGCACGACAATGCCAACCCGATCCTGCGCCACGGCCGACTCGTCCTCCAACGGCAACGATCTGTACTGTTTCCGTGCTGGCTTCAGGCCGACTTTCTCGGGCGACGTGCCGTCGGCGGCGGTGCCCCAGAGCGGTGCCGTCAACCGGGCCTGCATCGCCATCACAGAACCCACCGAAAAAAATGGCCTGAGCAAACGCGAGCTTTACACGCATTCGTCGTTCAGCCACGCCTCGCCGATGGATCTGCAGAAGATTACGCCCGCCCAGTGGACCATCGAGGCCTCGGTCAAGACGAAACAACTGCGGGACGGGTCGCCTCAAGTGATCGTCTGCCGCGACGGGAAAGGCGGCGCGGCGGCGCGGCTAATTCTGGAAATCAACGAGGCCGGCCGCTTCTCGATTCGCTTTGCGGACGTCCAGGAGCGGTTCCACGAGGCCTGCGCATTGCAATTGCCCGTTGAAGCCGACCACTGGTACCACCTTGCCGCGGTAAGCGATGGCCGGACGTTGAAATTGTTCGTCAACCGCAACGACGCGCGGGGCTACGAACTCCAGGCAGCCACGGAACTTCCCAGGACCGGGTCGACGGCCCTGGGCAAGCGTGGCAACGACTGCTCTTGGGCACTCGGGCGGGGATGCGGAGCAAAAATATATGGTTGGCTCCAGGGCTGGCTCGATGAGGTTCGCATCAGTGACGCGGCCTTGGAACCAGCGGAGTTTCTCTTCGCGCCGAAGGATCAAGCCGGGAGCATAAAGAGATAAAGATGAGAGTTGAGAAATCTGAAACCTGAGATTTGAAATTCTCCCCTTGGGGGCGATGGAGATGCTTTTCCGAGCTTGGCATTTCCATCGTCCCAAGGGGCAAAAACTCCCCTCGCCGTTTTCGGGAGAGGAGCAAGGGTGAGGGCTGACCAATGGTGTCTGCTCGCCCTTGACTGTCGGCTGTCTACTTCTGGGTTCTGGAGAGTGAAATACGAGTGCTCGTCCGATCGCATGTGCCCGCGGGCACGGCGGCAATGAACGTAACTTTTCCCTGTACTTTTCCTCTGGGTTTCATCATGTCTAGCTTTGGCAATTTGATTCGTGCGTCTCTGCTCGCTCTGGGCGTTGCTGGTTTGACCTTCCTGGCCGCTGCGCCGCAAGTCCAGGCGGCCATCGTCATATCGGACACGGCACCGCTTTTGGCGATAAGTAATGGAGGCAACAATACCGCGTTTTCGGGAACTGAAGCGTTTACGGTCACCGCCCTTTCGGGCAGCAGCGCCCTGGTGGTGCAATGCACCGGGTATTACGGCACCAACGCCACCGGCGGCAGTACGGGCGTCAGTTGGATTTCTAGTTCGGGCACCCAGACGCTCTTACCAGCCATCGTACAAGTCAGCCTCACCGGCACGTTCGTGTACTCCGAAGTGCTCTATTGGATGAATCCGACTGTTGGCGCCGGCACACTGGCGGTCTCAGGGAACGGAAACGGCACTGAAGTGAACGCCTTCACAATTTCAAATGTTAACACAGCCCTGGCGCCCATCAGCTTCGGTGGCAGCTCAGGCGCGAATACCGTTACCGCGACCTTGTCCTCGTCGGTCACGGGCGGATTCGGGGTCTTCACCGGCGGGTGGCGCGAAGGCGGCCTTTCGCCCTACTCTCTAACAGCTTCGACCGGTCCGAATCCGACGCTTCAATGGGGGCCCCTTGTGGCCCCCTCGAATAATTCAACGGGGAACATCGGAGCGTATCTGCCTAATCTTAATTCGACGGGGAGCCTTACGTTTACACAATCGGCCAACACCAATGGGTCCCGAAACACGTTAGCCGGCGCCGTCTTCACCGCTATTCCCGCCACTATTGGCCCCGCCTTGAACTGGTCCGGCGCCACAAACGGCAACTGGAGCGTGGCGAGCAGCGATGTCAACTGGAGCACGACCGCCGGGTCGACCTATTTCGATAACAACGGAGGTTACCAGGTGACGTTTGACGACACCGGCGCCAATACCAATCCCATCGCGATTGCCGCCGGGGGAGTGCAACCCTACAGCGTCCTGTTCACGAGCAACACTGCCACTTACCGCTTCACCGGCGGGCCGATTGCTGCGGGTGACGGAGGGGTCACGCTGAACGGCACGGGCCTCGTGGTGTTCAGCAACTCCAACACCTACACCGGCGCTACGACGATCAGCGGCGGCACGCTGCAATTGGGCACCGGCATCGGCGGCCAGGACGGCTCGATCGGCGCGACCAGCGGCCTGACAAACAACTCGGCCCTGGTTTATAACCTCGTCGGCAGCCGAACCGCAAGCTACGCGATGAACGGGTCCGGCAGCCTGACCACGGTGGGGACCAACCTGCTGGTGCTGAGCGGCAACAGCCAAGGCTTTAGCGGCACCACGACCATCAGCGCCGGCACACTGCAATTGGGCAGCGGCGGCGCCTCCGGGGCGGTCGGCGGCCCGATCGTCAACAACGGCGCCCTGGTAATCACTCGCAACGACGCGCAAAGCGCGTTCGGCGTCGGCAGCGCTATCAGCGGAAGCGGTTCTCTGACCGTCAACGGCGGCGGATACTTAACGCTTACCAGCGGCGCTAATTCGTACACCGGCATCACCACGATCGCCAACGGGTCCGCGGTTTCCGTAACCGACGTGAACGCTGAATTGGGTCCCGCGCCGGCCGGCTTCGTGCCCAACCAATTGTCGTTCACCGGCGCAGGCGGCTCGCTGGTGAACATGGTGGTCGGTCAGACCAGTGGAGTCAGCCTGACGATCGACGCCAACCGCGGCATTTTCGTCGCCAGCGGGGCTACCGCGACCTTCCGCACCGGCTATGGCACGCCCGCCGCCCCATTTACCATCACGATCAACAGCGTCATCAGCGGCTCGGGCAACATCGCCAAGACCGACACGATCGCCGATTCGCTGATCCTGAATGCGGCCAACACCTTCAGCGGGACGACCGGCTGGAGTAACATTGGCGGCCAGGCCCAAGGCGGACTCATTCAGTTGGGCAACGCCTTGGCCGTACAGAACAGCACGGTGAACGAAAACGCTACCGCCGGCGGCGGGCTGACCTTCACCGGCGGCATCGGCACCTTCACGATCGGCGGCCTGATGGGCAGCGGTAGCCAAGTCCTGAACGACCTCAGCGCCACCGCCGTCGCGCTTCAGGTGGGCAACAACAACGCCAATACGACCTATTCCGGCGCCATGAGCGGTAGTGGCAGTCTCACGAAGATCGGCAGCGGCATCCTCAGCCTGGCCGGCAGCGACACCTACACGGGCGGAACGACCATCAGCAGCGGCACGTTGGGCCTGACCGGCAAACTCACCGGCGGCGGCGCGATCACGGTCGCCCCCGGCACGGCCTTTACGGAAGGCACCACGGGCGTCATCAGCGGCGCCACCTCGCTCGCATCCAGCGGCGCGACAACGCTGGCGGGCAGCAACACCTACACGGGCGGCACGACCATCGCCGGCGGCGTCGTGAACATCAATGCCGGCGCCGCCCTGGGCGCCGTAACGGGGACCCTGACCTTCGCCAACAACGGTACGCTGCAGGCCGCCGCTGGGCTGAGCCTGAACGCGGCCCGCAATGTCGTCATTAACAGCGGCGTAACGGCCACGCTGGACACCAACGGCCAAGCCATGAGCATTCTGGGCGTGATCAGCGGCAGCGGCGGGATCAGCAAGATCAGCGCGGGCACGCTCGCGCTCGGCGGCTCGAACACCTATAGCGGCGGCACGACGATCAACGCCGGCGTCTTGAGCGTCAATGCCGACGCCGCCCTGGGCGCAGTGCCCTCGCCGGCCGCCACGAACCTCACCTTTGCCGGCAGCGGCTGCACGCTGCAGTTCGGCGCCAATAACGTCTTGCTTTCGGCAAACCGCGGCATCGCCATCAACGGCGTGACGGCCACCTTCGACACCCAGGGAAATACCGCGACCATCGCCGGAACGATCGCCGACGGCACGGGCGGTCCTGCCGCCCTCTTGAAGGCCAACAGCGGTACGTTAAATCTGACCGGCGCTAATACCTACAGCGGCGGGACGACCATCAACGGCGGCATCTTGAATATCAAGTCCGATGCGGCCCTGGGAACGGTGCCCGCCTCGCCCGCCACGAACATCACCTTTACCAACAATAGCACACTGCAGTTCGGGGCCAATAACGTCACGGTCTCAGCCAGTCGCAGCGTCGCCATCAATAGCGGCGTGACGGCCACCTTCGACAATAATGGATACGCTGCTGTGGGCCTCGCCGGGGCCATCACGGGGTCCGGCTCGCTGGCCACTGCCGGCCCTGGCATTTTGACCCTTTCCGGATCGAACACGTACACGGGCAGCACGAGCATCAACGTCGGCACTCTGAACGTGGCCAGCCCCGGTTTCCTCGGCGCCACCGCGATCAGCGTCGGCGGCAGCGGAGCGCTCGCCGCCACGGGAACCACGAGCGTCGGCGGCAACGTATCCGTGGCGACCGGCGGCCATGTCAACCTGGCCAACGGCGGCATCAACAACCTGACCATCGCCGGCGGGCTGACCCTAACCAACGGCGCCGCTCTGGACATCAATCTCGGCACGACAGCCGGCGTGAATAGTCTGCTGGTCGTGGCCGGCTCGGTCTCCATGTCGCCCTTCGCCGACACCATCAACATCTCCACGGGCACCGTCCTCGCCAACGGCACCTATACGCTGCTGACCGCCGCATCCGGCGGGCTGGCCCCGTTCACCGTCGGGAGCCAGCCAGCCATCATCGGCACCTTCAACTTCAATCAATCGACCCCCACGGCGCTGGTACTGACCGTTTCCGCCAACCCCTTCCAGCCGACCGTCTATTGGACGGGCATCGGCAGCCAGGCCAACGGCGACGGCGCGAACAATTGGAACACGCACGTCGGCTCGGGCACCGCGGCCACGACGAACTGGTCGACCGATTCATCGGGCACGGCAGACGCAGCGCAGGTCCCCGGCGGCATCACCGATGTGTATTTCACGGCCTCCAACGCGGCGCCCAACTTCGGCAACACGTTAAGCACGCAGTTGAACGCCGCCTACTCGATCAAGGGCCTCTTTATTGCCGTGCCCACGCTTCCAGGCACGCAGATCACCTCGACGGCCCTTAATCTCAACGGCAGCGCATTGACGATCGGCAGCGACGGACTGACGCTGGCCGCTTCGTCGCAATCCAGCGCTACCTTGTTCGGCGCGGGATCGATCCTGGTTGGCAGCAGCGCCGAGAGCTGGTCCAACAACAATGCCACTCTGCCGTTGACGATCAACTCGGCCATCGCTGCCGTGGGCGGCGGCCTGACGACCTTGACCTTCAGCGGCAGCGGGGCGGGCGGCGTCGTCCTCGGCGGCGCTCTCTCCGACGGCAGCGGACTGGCGGGTCAGTTGGCCCTGGTCTTCAATCAGGCCGGCACGACCAATTTGAACGCCGCCAATACCTTCACCGGCGCAGTGACCATTGGCAGCGGCACCGTGCAGTTGGGCAGCGGCGGCTCCATTTCCAGCGCGAGCGGCATTTCGGACAACGGGGCCCTGGTCTATAGCATCGCGGGCGCGACGGTCCAAGGCTGCGTGATCAGCGGATCGGGGTCTCTGGCGGTCCAAGGCCCCGGAATGGTGACGCTGACCAATTCCGGCAACACCTTTAGCGGCGCGACGACCATCAACGGCGGCACGCTACAGCTCGGTCTGGGGACGGTCGGCAATGACGGTTCGCTGCCCGGCAACATTACTGACAATGCCACGCTGGCGTTCAATTATTTTGGATCATCGACGTTTGCCGGCACAATCAGCGGTTCCGGCGGCGTTGCGATCAACGGCCCTGGCGCGGCCACGCTGGGCGCGGCCAACACCTTCTCCGGTGGGGTTGCACTCAACCAGGGCACACTTCAATTGGCGAACGCGGCGGCGGTCCAGAACAGCACCGTGACGATCGCCTCGAGCGGATCGCTGACGTTCGCATCCGGAATCGGCTCCTTTGGCATCGGCGGTTTGGCGGGCAGCGGAAATCTCGCCCTCCAGGACGCGACTGCGAGCCCGGTGGCCCTGACGGTCGGCAGCAATGGGCAAAACACGACCTACTCGGGCGTCGCGTCGGGGGCGGGCTCCCTAACGTTGGCCGGCTCCGGCACGTTGACTCTCGCTAATGCGAACACTTACACCGGCAATACGCTGGTCAGCGGCGGCACGCTCGCCTTGGCCAACTCCTTGGCCCTGCAACAAAGCACTTTGGACACCAGCGGCAGCGGCAGTTTGAGCTTTGGCGCTCTTGCCTCCGCCACCGTGGGCGGATTGACCGGCGGCGGCCCCTTGGTCCTGAACAACGCCAGCGGCGGGGCCGTGGCCCTCAGCGTCGGCAACAACGGTTTCGATGCGGCCAGCTCGGGCGCGATCAGCGGCAGCGGGGGCCTGACCAAGGTCGGCAGCGGCACGCAGACCCTCACCGGCGTCAATTCCTACAGCGGGTCCACCACGCTCGTCGCCGGCAAGTTGAGCATCTCCACCGTGAGCAATATCGGCGGCGCCAACGCCGCCCTCTCGTTCAACGGCGGCATCCTCCAGGTCACCGGCACGAACGCTACAAGCGTCGATAACCTGCCCGTCAATTGGGGCTCCTTCAACGGCGGTTTCGATATCGCCTCTGCGGCCAACACCTTCACGATTGCCAGCAGCCTGGGCGGCACGGGCAGTTTCAATAAAGCCGGCGCTGGGCTACTCTCGCTGACCGCGGCGAACGCATCCTTCTCCGGACCGGCGACGGTCAACGGCGGTACGCTGCACATCGCTAATCCCATGGCTCTGCCGAACAGCACCGTGACCGTCAATTCCGGCGGCCTTCTCGCGTTCAGTTCGAGCATCACCGCGTCCACCCTGGGCGCTCTTTCCGGCAGCGGCAACGTCGTGATGAACAATGCGGCCCTGACCGTCGGTGGCAACAACGCCAGCACGGTTTTCAATGGAGTGATGAGCAGCGTCCCAGGCAGTCCCACCAGCGGATTCGTGAAGACGGGCAGCGGGACGATGTTTTTGGGCGGAAACAACACTTACGCCGGACCGACCCTGGTTCAAGCCGGAGTGCTGAAATTCGCCGGTGCGCCTTCCGCCGTTACAGGCCCCGTGGACCTGCCGAATGGGACAGTTGTGTCAGGTGCAGGAATAGGGAACATTGGGGGAATTTATACGGCGGACCCGTCGACACCGAACTTCACCGTATCTGCGGGGGCGCAAAACACCAATGAGGTTCTCGTCTTCGAAGTCGGTTGGAGAGGGGGAAACGCCGGACCCGCCGCCAACATGGTCGTGGCGCCGCCTGCCACCATCACCTGGAACAATCAGACACTGACGCTTGCCGTGGCCCAGTCAAACACCGCATTCAACGGCGCCACTGCCGGGCGCGAAGACGCCATCTATTACTTGTATAATCCCCAGCCTGGAACAGGCGCGTTCAGCGGTTGGGGCATCGCCGGCTTAGGCGCTACAAACATCTATGCCGACGCCTTCACCCTCACCGGCGTGAACACTGCTATCGCCCCTTTGACGTTAGGCGCCGAGACCTCCGGCGGGACCACCACCGCCACGGTCAATGGCGTCGCCGTAGGCAGCACGGCGGTCATCGCACAGATCACGAACCAGTCGGGCGCGGGCACAATTGCGTTCGGCGTCACCGCGGGCTCCGGCCAGGTGCAGCCCTCGCTTTGGAACTTCGGCGATGGCACCCAGGTGACCACGGCATGCGCGCTGATCACTGGACTGAGCGCAGGGACCAACACCTTCACGGCGACGCCAAACATCAATTCTAGCAAGGAACCCGTAGTCGTTGCGGTCTTCGCCCCGGCGCCGACGGCGACGTCCGGCACCGGTTCTTTGAACATCCTGCCCGCCGCCACGCCCCTCATCGTGGCCAGTGGTGCGACGCTCGATCTGAGCGCCGGGACCCAGACCGTGGCATCACTTTCCGATTCGGCGCCCGGCCTGGGCGGCACGATCCAGAACTCCAGCGTCACAGCGTCAATTCTGACCTTGTCGCCCACCGGCGGCAGCACAACCTTCAGCGGCCAGATCGGCGGAAGCGGCGTCCTCAGTTTGGTCCTCAGCGGATCGGGTGTGCAGGTCCTGGCTGGAAACAACACTTACAGCGGTGCGACGACCATCAACGCCGGCACGTTGCAACTCGGCGCCGGCGGCGCCACCGGCTCGCTTGCCGTCGCCAGCGCGATTACCGACAACGGAATGCTGCTTTTCAACCGCAACAATACGGTCCTGCAAGGAACGGACTTCAGCGGCGGAACCCTTGGCGTTAGCGGCAGCGGTGGAGTGACGCAAGCCGGCAGCGGTCTGCTGGTGCTCAATACGCCCAACGGCTACATGGGCGGGACTTTCGTGGTCGGGACCGGCACGCTGCAGCTTGGCGACCCAGCCGCCCTGGGCACGGGCGGCCTGACGGCCAACGCCGGATTTGTCGATCTGGCGGGAATCAGCCCGTCGGTTCCCACGCTGAACGGCCTGGCCGGCAAGATTACCAGCAGTGTCTCCGGCGGGAGCCTGACGGTCACGAGCGGCGGCGCCTTCGCTGGGACCATCGAGGACGATCCGGTTCTCGTTCCGGGGACCGCGCCCGTGTCGTTGATCGTGAGCGGCGGTACGCTCACGCTTTCCGGCACGAACGCCTACACCGGCGGCACGACGGTCAACGGCGGCACGCTGATCGCTACCAACAACGAGACGTTAGCCGACGGGTCGAGCTTGACCGTCGGCAACGCCTCGGCCTTCCCTGCTCCCGTGGTGCCAAGCAGTACAGCGATTTCGCCCGTCCCCGAACCCGGCACCCTGGCGCTGTTGGCCGCGGCGGGCGCACTCTTGCTGCTTCGCCGCGGGCGGCGCTCGGCTGTCCGGACATAAAGGGGAGCGAATCAAAGGTCATCTCGACCCGGAAATGCATATTTTTCTTGATCGAGAAGGATAGCGCTGAAGGATTTATGGTTGGTCGATGATGGGTCGCCAGCGAGTAAGCATCTTTGTCGCGATTCTGGCCTGCTCCGCCTCGGCAGGATGCGGGCGTTCCGGGCCGCCGAGGATTCAGCCCGAATTGCCGGACGGCGCCGCCGCAAGCAAGGCGATGGACCAGTACGATGCGAACCACGATGGGTTCCTCGATGCCGGGGAACTAGAGAAGGCGCCGGGGCTCAAAGTGGCAATCAAGCGGGTTGACACCAACCAGGACGGCAAGATCTCCCGAGAGGAGATTGCCGATCGGATCAAATCCTGGGCCGATTCGCGGGCCGCGCGAGTGCCCGTCCGCGCGCGCGTGACGCACAACGGCAAACCACTGGCGGGCGCTAAAGTCATCTTCAAGCCGGAGGAATTCCTTGGCGCCTCCATCAAGTCCGGAACGGGAACCACCTCCGAGACGGGGGTGGCCTCCATCTCCGCGATGTTGGCCGCGAATTCCAACGTTCGCGGTCTGTCGCCCGGCTTCTATCGTGTGGAAATCACTAAGGACGGCGAAAACATTCCAGCCAGATACAACACGCACACTACGCTGGGCGCGGAAGCGTGCGCCGAGGAAAAGCAGGAAAGTTCGACAATAGATTTGAAGTATTAGGGGTAGCTGAAAATGCATAGGAGTTTTTGCGTTGTTTGGCGAAGGACGACATGCTCTACGGGCGGCTTCACCCTGGTGGAATTGTTGGTCGTGATTGCCATCATTGGCATTCTCATTGCCTTGTTGTTGCCGGCGGTGCAGGCGGCGCGCGAGACGGGACGCCTGGTCGCGTGTTCCAACAACGTAAAGCAAATGGCCCTAGCTTGCCGCGCGTCGGAGTCGGAGCTTGGCTATCTCCCCGGCGGCGGCTGGGGCTGGCAGTGGGCCGGCGAACCGGATCGCGGCTTCGGCGCCGCGCAGCCCGGCGGCTGGCACTACAACATCCTGCCTTGGACGGAGTACAAGTCATTGCACGACATGGGTCACGGAACCGATAACGCGACGCGCATGGCATTGGGGCTGAAAATCAGTTCGACGATTGTTGCCACCTTCATTTGCCCTTCGCGGCACGGCGCGCAAACCTTTACCCGCCAGCACAACACTCCCTTTATCAATATCAACGATCCCATGCCGCGGCAGATCGGCCGCAGCGACTACGCTGCCAACTCCGGCAGCTTGTTCTCGGACGACGAGCCGGGCAACCCGAATTCGTCCTACTCCTCCAAATTTAATTGGTCGACCGTGACGGGAACCCTGTACTCGACCTCCGAGCCTTCGACCGGCGTGATCTTTCGCGCCAGTTCTTTGCCCTTGACCAAAATCACCGATGGCGCCACCAAAACGTACCTGATTGGCGAACGCTATCTCTCGCCCGATTGCTATCTCAGCTACCAGTGTTGCGACAACGATCAGGGCTGGGACATGGGTTACGATTACGACACGAACCGCGGCACTGCGGAGCCGCCCATGCAGGACACGCCCGGCGTAACCGGCTGCATGACGAACTTTGGCAGCGCGCACGTCGCCGGCTTCAATATGGGGTTTTGCGACGGCAGCGTGCGAAAGATCAATTTTGACATTGATCCGAAGGTCCACCTGCAGTTGGGTGCTCGAGCCGATGCCGGACCCGTGAACGAGTCGTGGCTGAACTAATAAAACTGCCAAGTCGACCACTATGCCACGATAAACCCAGTCGATGGCTTCTGGGTGTGTGCTCGTGCGTATGGGCGTATCCCAGTAGTCCTTCGTTTGATCGAACCGTATCGGAAAGTAACGGTTCGAGCGGCAGCGATTCCTGCCCTTGAGGCCACACTTATTTCGGTACAGCTAGGTCCGGATTGGGATGTAGAATCGCGTCAACTACAGCCGCATAGGCGGGTTTCTTCTTGTTATCCGAGTCGAAGAGCAGAGGATGCTGTCCATAGCGCCAAGTCCGGCGATCATTGAGCCCCCAGAACGTCACGCGATCTAAAACGCTCTCGTGCTTGATACAAATCGAGAATAGACGCCCATAACCATCGGCCTGAGTTTTGAGATCTTGTGGCTTCGGTGGTTCAGGCGGCGGGCCGCCGAACCTCCGCCGTCCAGAGCCAAGCTGGCCTCCTGACTCGCCTCGGATCGTTACATCCAGTTCCGTGATGCTGACTTTCAGCCCTAGCGAGGCGTAATCGGAGATTGCCTTGTCCACGGCGGCATACGGAATATGGCCGCTGGCCCAGTGTCCTTGAATCCCTACACCGTAGATCGGCGATCCCTCTTTGAGCAAGCGTTTGAGCAGCAACATCGAACTTGCATGCTTTGCGCCGGCCTCGATGTTATAGTCGTTGTAATACAACTTGGCGGCCGGATCGGCCTCATGGGCAAACTTGAACGCAAGCGTCAGGTACTCCGGTCCCAGCGCTCGCAACCAAGGGGAATTGCGGAGGTTCTCTGTCTGGGCATTGCCGAAGTCATTGATCGCCTCATTGACGACATCCCAGCTTCGGACCTTTCCCTTGTAACGGCCGACCAGCGTGCGGATGTGGTCCTTCAGGCGTTGAGTGACGGTTGCCTTATCGCCATCGCGGAAGAACCAGTCATTGGTCTGGGCGTGCCATACGAGCGTGTGGCCGTGGATGGAGATGTGATTGTCCTCGCACCATTTGACGAGGGCATCGGCCCGCTCAAACCGCCACGTGTCGGCTTCGGGATGAACGTTCGCCGGCTTCATGCAGTTCTCCGGCGTTACGATATTGAAATTGTCTTTGACCACGGATAGTTCCTGATCCGAGTACCCGCGGGGCAGATCTCCAGCCATGCCGATCAAGAATGTGCCCTTATAGGCGTCTTTGATACTCGGGCTGGCGGCGGCGCCGGCGGGCGGATTGGCAATTTTCGGCGCTTCGTCCACTCGGAGCGCGGTGGGCTCGCCGAGGCCGCGCTTGACCGGTTGGGCGAGACAATCGGCGGCGGGCATGACTGCATTGACGAACAGCGCGCTGCCTAGCACGCAGCTCAAGGAAAGCTTCGATCGAGTTGTCATTCGAATACTCCAGGTAACGGTTCTCATTGCGGATGCACGACATCGCCCGTAATCCGAAGGACTCCTTCCACGGCGTCACTCGTAGAAAGGCCGGCGAGGCTTTTGACGTGCAGTTGCCCGCCGCCGACGGCGATGCGGAACTCGCCCGGTTCCACGACACGTTGATCGTGAGCATCAATGAGCGAGAACTGGTAAGGCGACAACATGAAGTCCACGCGTTGCGTCTGTCCCGCCCTGAGCGAGATGCGACGGAAACCTTGAAGCTGCCGGACCGGCTCGGGCACGGAGGGATTGCAGGCCGACACATACAGTTGCGCCACTTCCTCGCCATCGCGCGGCCCGACGTTCGTCACATCGACGCTTACCATGATCGGCTTTTCGGCCGGTGCGGCATTGGGTGTGATCTTAAGATGCGAATACGCGAATCGCGTGTAGCTAAGGCCATAGCCGAAAGGATAAAGCGACTCCTTAGCGAAATAGCGATAGGTACGGCCCGCCATTGCGTAATCGTCAAACGGCGGCAAGTCGCTAGCACTCTTGTAAAAAGTGACGGGCAGCCGGCCGGCCGGATTGTAATCGCCGAAGAGCACGTCGGCGAGGGCCGTACCGGCTTCTTCACCACCGTACCACGTCTCTACGATTGCCGACACATGCGGCTGCGCCCAGGGAATGGCCAGCGCGCTGCCGTTTAACAGCACCAGCACCACCGGCTTGCCCGACGCGTGAACGGCTTTGAGCAATTCCTCCTGGCTGCCGGGCAGTTCGAGGCGCGTGCGATCGCCGCCGGAAAAGCCGGGCACATTCACCGGCATTTCCTCGCCTTCAAGTCGCGGGCTGATGCCAAGCACCACCACGACTACGTCGGCGTCGCGGACCAGTTCGATCGCTTTTTGGTCGATGCCTGGCTTGGCTATATCGCAACCCCGAACATAGTCGATCCGCGTGCGGCGGTCCACCTTGCGTCGAATGCCTGCTAATGGCGTAATCGAGGCGGACGGCGTGCCATTGTAATTGCCGAGCAGGACTTCGGCATCATCGGCATTGGGGCCGATGACGGCGATCTTGCGCAAATCCTTTCGCAACGGCAGGCATTGGTTCTCGTTTTTCAGCAGCACAATGCTCTCATGTGCGGCCTTTAGCGCCACGGCGCGGTGCTGCGGGCTATCGTTCACCGAAATGGGAAGGTTTGCGTACGGGACCTTTTCCGGCGGCTCGAAGATGCCCAAGCGAGAAAGCAGCGTGAGGTTTCGCCGCACGGCGACGTCGATCTCGGCCTCGTTGACAAGCTTCTGCCGCACCGCGCCGGAGAGCTTGTTGTAGCTAGGACCGCCGTTGAGATTACAGCCCGCCCGAATGCAATCCGCGGCGGCCTCCTCAAAGCTCTTGGCGTAGCGATGGTTTTGGCAAACGTCCATAACAGCATCAACATCGCTGACGACGACGCCCTGAAAGCCCCACTCCTTTCGCAAGATGTCGGTAAGGAGCCGCCGGTTCGCGCAGGCGGGCGCACCGTCGACGCTATTGTACGCGCCCATGACCGAGGCCACCTTGCCTTCCTTGACGGCCATGCGAAAGGCCGGCAAATAGGTTTCACGCAGATCGCGCTCGCTGATCCGGGCGTCGAAAACATGCCGCGACGATTCCGGCCCGCTATGCACGGCGAAATGCTTGGCCGTGGCCGCAAGTTTCAAGTAATGGGGATCGTCGCCTTGAAGGCCGCGGATGAAGGCTACCGCCGTGCGGCCAGTCAGGTAGGGATCCTCGCCATACGTCTCCTGCCCGCGGCCCCAGCGCGGATCGCGAAAGATGTTAATGTTCGGCGACCAAAAAGTCAGCCCATGATAACGATAGGGACACGGGCACCGCTCGTACCAATTGTTGAACGTCTGTAGCTTCCAGAGCGAATTGGTCCGGTCGGCGGCAATGTTGGGCGCGACGCGGCGGAGGAACTCGTGATGTTTCGCCCGCGCCTCGTCGGAGATGACCGTGGCCACCTCGTGCATCAGCCGTTCGTCCCACATCGCCGCCAGGCCGATCGCCTGCGGAAATACGGTCGCCCGATCGGCGCGGCCCACGCCATGCAGACATTCGTTCCACCAGTCGTAGCCGGGAATTCCGAGCCGCGGGACGGGCCGAATCTCCATGACAGTCTGGCCGATTTTCTCTTCCAGAGTCATCGAACGCAGAAGACCATCCACCCGACGATCGATGGCAGCCGCAAAATCATCCTGCCCACGGGCAATGTTGGCGACGACGGGAAGCAACGCACATGCAGTCAGTAACAAAAAGTGCTTTTTCTTCATTTTCAGGGATGCCGTCGTTGTTCTTTGGCCATAGCTTTGAATAAACGAGATTGCTGTGTGCGATGAACATCCCATCGCGGTTTGTGTCGTTTGTCGCTTCATTCCGCCGCTTTCCACTTGAAACACGCGCCGTCTTTGCGTGCCGGGCTAGGCCCTGTCGCGGTCGCGGTGACGGAGCCGGTGTTGTCCGGCTTGGCGGCCAAGTAGCGATGGTTGACGAGTGACATGAGCATTGTGTCGCCGCGCATGAGATTGACCCACTGGAACGATTCCCTATCTCCCAATCTGCCGCCGCGGATATCTTTTAGCGTCACGTCGCCGTCGTCGCCAACCGATACAAAGCGGCCGTTGGTTGCCTTGATCGCCACTTGTCCCTTGCCCAGATCCACAACCTGAAATCGCTTGTTGGGCGTCCCTGCGAGCGGTGAGCTGGGGTGGACGCTACTGAGCGACATGTCCTCTTCTTTGGAGACGAGCAGATTCCTGCCGTCGCCGCCGGTCAAAGTAATGGTCTTGCCGACGGGAACTTCCCGTTCGACGCCTCGCGCCCGCGGCTCTTCGACTGTAAAGTTGTCGAAATCGGCGTAGCCGCCGGGCTTGCCGGTCGTATTGAAATGGAACAGCGAAGGACGCACGCCCTGGAATGTCTGAAGCTGAAAAATCATGGTAAATGGAGCACCGAGCGGCGTGAAGCTTTTGCCGTCGCCGCTCCAACTGAAAATCGCCGTGTCGGTGTCAAAGTCGCACGCGACACGTAGCCATAGGTGCGTGGGAGGATTGGTTGGTCCTAAGGTTGGAGGACTTGATGCAGCCGCCGGGCTGCCTCGCCTTCCGCCACGGGAGCCGCTGCCGCGGACCGTTTGCAACGTCGTTCCCTCGGCCGATTTCACGACGCCGATCCAAGCATACGGAGAACTCAACAGTGCCAGGCCGGCCGTGTCCCCGGCGACCATGCCCGATATGTCCAACTTGACGGTCATGACTGACTCAGGTCCGGGCGGACGCTGGCAGAGGCTGTTGCGAGCGGAGAAAAAGTCGGCAGCGGGCAACGAATGAAGCCGCAGCACGCCGGGCTTCTCCGTCAGCGACCACTTGGAATCATCGGGAACGTGATTCCATTGCCACAGTGGATTCAGCTTTCCGCTGTCAAAGTTGTCGTCGTGTACGAACGCCGGCATTGGATCCTGAACATAGCCAGTGTTAGGCTTGATCCACGTATTCGGCGCCTTGCGCAGATTGCCGGACAGACCGATAAGCGGAAAGCCCTGGTCCCAAGTGATCGGCACCAGTGCAACCATGCGGCCCGCACTGCCGTGGTCCGACATGATGATGCTCCACCATTCACCCGAGGGAGTGTCACACATGCCGCCTTGGTGCAGCCACAGGCCTCGATCATTCGCATTGGCACGCGCCGGCGCCGCGGAGGTCACGCCCAGCGATTCGCCCTCGACCATGGTGGTGACCGTCCAGGGGCCGTCGATGGAATCGGCCCGGGCGACCATCTGATTGACAGGACCGCCGGGGATCGCGGAAACGTCATAGTACTTGCCCTTGATCTTGTAGAGGTGATGGCCTTCGCCCATTCTTTGGCCCGGTGGGACCGCCAGTTGATGGCGGACGCCCGGAATGAACGACTTCAGGTCCGGCGTCAACTCTTCGATCGGATAGGGGCTGCCGCCGCCGGAAATCATATAGATCTTGCCGTTGTCGTCGAATAGGACCGACATGTCGTGCCGGCCGGGCAGTTGGCTATGCTCCCAGGGGCCGCGGATCGACTTGGAGCGAAAGACGTGAAGGCCCGCGCGGTTGACATTGGAGAAGACATAGAACGTGCCGTCGTGATAGCGAATGCACGGCGCCCAGATGCCCTGGCCGTAGATGTTTTTGCCGCCTTCGAGGCGATAGGCCGGACCGAGATCGAGCTTGTCGGCACAGTAGCCGGCGAGTTCCCAGTTCACCAGGTCCTTGGAGTGCATCAACTGCACGGCCGGGTTCATGTGCATCGTCGTGCCGGCGAGATAATAGTCCGCGCCGACGCGGATAACGTCCGGGTCCTCAAACTCCTCGTAAAACAGCGGGTTGGAATAGGTGCCGTTGCCGTTGTCGGCAGTCCAGTGTTTGCTGGCGGCCGAGGAATGAGTCGATGCACGTGGGGACTCGGAGTTGCGCCGACCGCTACCGCAGGCAGGATAACTAGCCCCAGAAAGAGCGAAATACGTCGCATAAGAGTCTTAGTTTGCAAGGAAATTCATCTCGTCTTCAATTTCACGACCGAGATGGAATATCGCGGAAACTCGCGCGTGAAATCGGCGCCCAAGTCCGTTGCCGTTTCGGTATGCGGGACGACCTTCTGGGGCTGCTCAATGGTATTCGTGTCGTTCAGGCTATCGGCGGCCAGCGATACCACCTCGCCTTCCGCATCGACCTTCGCCGCGCCGTTGAGGCGAACGTGGACAGGCTGCGCGGAGTCGGACGTGTTTACGATCTTTAGATAAACGGTACCGCTCTTGTTGTCGCGGGTGGCACAGAAGAAGAGGTCCCGCAATTGCCGCGGCTGGGAAATTCCGCCGCGGCGCGGCGCGCGCGGCTGCGATTGGCGGGTCGGAATGTTCTCGGAAGCCGTCGCAAGAATCTCATCGCCGTGCATCGTGCTGAACATTTTCTGGCCATAATAGGCCGGCGATCCATAGCTCGTCAGCGCGTCGTGACCGATCAGATCCGTGGCCCATTGCATGGAACGGTTGGGGCCGTTAAGCTGGCTGACGTTCACGAAAAGCGGCGCATAGCAGGACATTACCACGACGTCCGAATTGCGCTCCATGCCGGTCATCCACGCCGCGTCGCCCAGTGCGCCGGCCATGTTGGGAGTCGGCGAGCCGACGCGGGTCGCCCATTCGCCCACAAAGATCTTTGATTTGTCCGTGCGCGAGTACTTGTCGTAGTCCAGCGCGTGGGCCTGCATTTCTTCCTGCGAACGGTAATAGTGTTCGTCCACCAGGTCGGGCACGCGGCTGTGAACGCGCTGCGACTGGGGATGTTCGTAGCCGACCGTGGAGATGACCTGCAGGTTGGGGTACTTCGCCTTAATGGCGTCGTAAAACTGCGTGAAACGCCCGTCATAACTGCCGCTGCGGTCGAACCAATCTTCGTTGCCAATCTCCACATACGTCAGCTTGAACGGCGCGGGATGCCCATCCTTGGCCCGTTGCGCGCCCCACTGCGTGTTCGCGTCACCGATGACGTACTCAATCTCCTCAAGGGCTTCTTTGACGAACGGTTCCAATTGTGGACCCGGATCGACATGCTGTCCCCGCAGGGAATAGCCGGCGTACACAGCTAGCAGTGGCTCCATGTCCAAGTCCTCGCACCATTGCAAGTATTCCAACAAGCCTAGTCCGTCCGTAGACCAGTAACCCCAAGGGCTGCGGTGTCCGGGACGTTGCGAGACGTCGCCGATGGTTTCCCGCCAGTTGAAGCGTTCGGCTATCGAATTGCCTTCGAGATAGTTCCCGCCAGGAAATCGCAAGAATTTGGGCTGCATATCCGCCATCAATTGCATGATATCCGGCCGTGTGCCGTTGGGATGATTCTTGAATGTTGGGCCAAACAGCGACACGTTCTGAAAGCAGACCGCGCCTTGTTCGCCTGGCTGTTTTGTGGAAATAACGAACCGATTCGCCTTCGACGTTTCCACGTTTGCGGTGGACAACGTAATGTCGTATTTCTGCCTTGTGGAGGAAATCTTGGGAACGACGGCGCTGGCAAAAACTTTATCGCCATTGGCGCTTTGCAAGGAAACCTCAAGCGGGCCGGAAAAATGCTCTCCGCGAGCATAAAACGAGGCACGATAAGCCGTGTTCGGGCGGACGGGAATTCCCCAGTAACCACCGTTGGCAATTCCCACCGGCGAACTTTCCGACGCCTTGCTCGCATCGAGTTTCAGGCTCACTCCCAATGCGTCGTTCAGCGGTTGACTCGCGTCCAACGTAATCTTCCCGTCGCCAACAGCACTCCAGCCGACGGGGCTTTGAGCACTTGCTTTGAACGTGCGATTGCGAATCAATTCCCCGTAGAGTCCGCCCTCGTAGGAGAAGTTGATCTCTTCAGTCATCAAGCCGTAGAGCTTGGGACTGACAGCGCTGGTGACTTTGCCCGCATCAATCGTAAGTACGGGCATCGCGCCAGATGTGGACTTTGGCCCTGCCGCCGTTTGCGGGATGATCTCGATAGCGTTAATCTGGGGATTCTCGACATTGGGGGTGAAGGTAATTTTCAACTTGCCGTTGGTTACCTTGACCGGCACGTTCTCGATGTAGACCTTGTTGGCGCCACCGGCCTTCTTCCAGACGTCGAAATCCTTGAATTCCTTGCCCTGAACGTTGAAGGAGAAGACCCGCTGGCCCTCGCCGCTGATGCCCTCAAAGGTCTCGGCGAAATGCAGCTTGACGAGGTATTCACCGTTGGGTACATCGCAGGAGAAGGAGTCCATCGAGTAATGTTCCGAACGGTAGAGGCCTGGGTCCTTCGTATTGGCGATGGCCAGTTCCGCATCTCGATCGATGGTCTGGCCGCCTTCGAATCCCCGCTCCGCCTCCCAGACGTTTCCTGCGGAATCCCTAAAAGATTCGGAAGAGCCCGCCTTGATGCGGATGATCTTTCCTGCCGGCGCAATTGGAGAAGTCGCGGCTGCCGCGGCACCAGTCTCGGCCGGCTTTGCTGCCGACGCCACCGTCGCCGATACGTCCTGGAACAGCAGAGGCGCGAATTCATGCAAGCCTCGCCGCCAACTCTGCCACTCGTGCGCGGTGTCGGGCGATACGTAAAAAACGCTCTTGATTCCGGCTTGCTGGAGCGCCTCAATACCGGCCTTGGCGCTTTCAAGGCTGCTCCTGCCGCCCGCCGGGCCGGTGCGGTTCTCGCGGCTCCCATAGCTGACGAATACTAACTTGACCTTCTGTTTGAAGGCGGCCATATCGGAAATGTCCGCCGGCGCGATATTGCCGCCGCTGAAAAGACCGATATGGGAGAACTTGTCGAGGTTGGCCAAGGTGATCTGCTTCGTCTGCATGCCGCCCATGGAGAGGCCGGCCATCGCCCGATGCGGCTGATCGGCAAGCGTGCGGTAGTGGGAGTCGATATAGGGAATCAGGTCATCAAGGAGTACGCGGCGGAATGCGCTGAAGTCGAGGTTCATGCGTCCGCGGCCGCCCGGCGTTGCGCCGGGAGCGGCCGGCCCGGTGCGACCGGCGGTTGCCGGCCCGCGGCCGGGACCGGCAGCGCCGGGGATGTAACTATTGGCCATCACGATGAGGAACGGCTTTGTTTTTCCTTCGGCAATCAGGTTATCCATGATCAGCCCGGCATGGCCCTGGTTGCCCCAGCCTGTTTCGTCTTCTCCGCCCCCGTGCTGCAGATATAGCACTGGATAACGCTTCGATGCGTCCTTCTCGTAATCCGGCGGTGTGTACACAAAGCAACGGAGATCGGCATTGGCGGTTTGGGAATGATACAAAACTTGCCGCAGTTCGCCGTGGGCCACATTCTTCAAGGCATAAAAGTCCTGGTCGTGTGCCGGGACTTCGACGCCGCTGCCCCAGCGGCTGGCACCGTAAAAGAACAAGGTGCCGGGATCGGGAACCTTGGCGTCGTCGATCCAGATCTGGTAGTAGTGGAAACCTTCGTCCTGCGGCGCCGATTCGCCGATCCAGGCGTCGCCTTCGCCCTTTTTGAGCGGGTAGCGCACCCCGCCAATGTCGAGCATGACGCTCTTGGCCTGCGGCGCGACAACGCGGGTACGGATGCGCCGCTGGGAATTGACCTGAGGATACTGCCGGCCGGGCTGGTTGAGGACCGACGGCTTAAAATCGTCCGTAGCCGGCGTGTCCTGGGCCGGCTGCACCGTAGTCGTCTGCGCAGCCGTCTGCGCTGCGGCGGCAAGCTTGCTTTGCGGCTTGGCCGACTGAAAAATCTGTTGCGTGAAGTAATAAAGACTGTTGCTCCAGTGCGTGGGGTCGTGCGCGTTGCCATCCACATGCCAGACATGCTGAACCTTATTCTCCTTGAGGTACGCGTGGACCCCTTGGCTGATCCGAATCAGGCCGTCCTTATTTCCGCAAGAGATGAAGAGCAACTTGATCTTGTCTTTGGCGGCTGCCGGATCGGGAATGAGTTGGGTCGGTTGCTTGGTATTCGGCGCGGCCGAGAACGAACCGATCCAGGCAAATGTGTCCAAGTTGCCTAGCCCGAAGTTGAGCGACTGTCCCGCGCCCATTGAAAGACCGGCCAACGCACGGTGTTCGCGGTCCGCCTGCACCGAATAGCGCGATTCAATCGTCGGAATGACGTCTTTCAGCAAGTCTTGCTCGAAAGCTCCAAAGGCGGCGAAGGCGTTGCCGCCGGAATTCGGACGATCGTCCTTTTGCGCCCGGCCGTTGGGCATCACGACAATCATCGGCGTCGCCTTGCCTTCGGCCAGAAGGTTGTCGAGGATGACGTCCGGTGTAGCAAATCGCTCCCACTCCGTCTCGTCGCCGCCGATACCGTGCAGCAAGTATAGGACCGGGTACTTTTTCTCCGTCGAATAGCCGGGCGGCGTATAGACGTTCATCTTTCGGGTGCTTCCAACGGACTTCGATTCGTAGCTTACCATCTCCAGTTTCCCGTGCGGGACACCTTCGCGCTTCGCCTTGAAGCCGCGGGGCGGATCGGCAAACGCCGCGACATCGTCGGCGTTGAGCACGATGGGGCCGCCGAAGCCGCCACGCCTGCCACCTTGAGCACGGCTTTCAACGGCGTTAACGACTGCGGTGAGGAAGAAGAGTCCGCTCAGCAATACAGGTAGAGAACGTAGGGTTCGAATTATCATGGGGTTTCTCCGAAATCTAGTTGTTGGTTTGGAACACTGATCGCCAGTAACTACCATCGCGGCTACACAACTACGCCAGCCATTGAGGAAATCTGCCTTTCGGACAGGAAAGACGCCGATTACAAAGGTATCAGGGTTGTGGCAAATGAACAGTCTCTCCCGCTGGGTGCTGCTGAGGCCGGCGCTTGGCGAACAAAAACGCCTCGGGGGGTAGCGCCACGTCGCAAATTCGCACTTCGTCGATCCAACCTTGGAACCAATCGGTTACGCGGCCGTCGTAGTAACCGCGGCCCACCGACCAAATGTAAGGATGGCCCATGCGATCCTTGGTATCGGCCGGCCAGACGCCTCGCGCCAATGCCGTCGAGCCAGTCTTCGGCAAGTTCGTTGACGCCACTAGCCGATAGCCGTCGCCGTCCAAGGAATCGACATAAAGCCTCAATACCGCGCCGTCGCTGGTGGCCGCCACGTGATACCAACGGTCTTTCTCGACCGCCAGCGTCGTGCATCTGGCTCGGTGCTCTCGACCGTCGACATCGCAGAACATGACTTCGAATCGCATCTGCGGCGTGACGTCGAAAGCAAACGGTGCCAATTCCGGTTTGCTAACGCATACGTTCATGCCGTCGCGAACAACGAACGTTTGGCAGGTATTGCGGTATTTGGCGAGTTTAACCGAGGCCTCCACGGTCCACTCAAGGGGCGTGATCGTCTGCAAGTCCGCCGGCGAGGGCCTGCTCCAGCCGGACATTGTAAACAAGTCACGGGTCGGGTGGCCGCCCGTGGGCGGCCTGCTGTTGTCCAGGCTTGCGATATTCGCTTCGAGCGATCGCGCCACCATCGGGGCCGGAACATCGCTGGAGAAAGCAGGCTCGGTGCCTCTGCTCCACGTGTAAAGATCGTTTCCGTTGATGCTGGAGTCGAGGCTGGCGCGAACCGGGGCCTTGCCCTCCTGGGTATCGGGCGCCAGGACTCCTACCGCATGGTCCTCGAAGCGCCAATAGGCCATGACATGCCGCTTGGTCTGCACCTCGTCCAGCGAGCGGGCGAAGCGCATCGCCATTGTTAGCCACCAGTTTCACGCCGCGCGTGTTGGGATTGAATTCGATCCCCTGCGACTCGCCGAGGTGTTGCGGCGCAACGGAGGGAATGCTTGTTCCCGAGGGCGAAACGACTACCTTGCCGCGGAAAACGTGGACCTGCTCGATGCCGGTGGAAGACACTTCCAGGCCGAACTCAGTGCCAAGATCGACTGTGTTCATTCGTGGAGTGCGAATAGCGAACCCTTTGGCCGATGGAGTTTCCGCGCACACCGTCACTTTACCGGACGACAGGGACGCGGTGCGGCTAGATTCCAATAGCATGGTAGCCGGGCCTTGCAGAATCACTCGTGCACCGCAGCCAAACTGAATCTCGGCCAAGCCCGAGCGCAGTCGAAGTTGTTCCCCGGCTATCAGATAATCGCCGTCGATGGCGTGGTCGCTCTCCTCCGACCAGACGCAATCGTAGGTGCGGACCATCTGCGCCACAGACTTTGAATCGCCAGAGTGGGCAATATGGGGCACCGGCACGGGCGGAAGCTGCGGCGATATTGTGCGGTCAGCTGCTCGGGGCTCGTCGGGGAGCTGACGACTGTGGCCAGCTAACTCCGCGGGCCGATTACGCTGGTAAAAAAATGTCGCGAGCACCACGCCAACCAGCACGATGGCGGCCAAACCGCCTACTATGGCCGCTCTGCGTGAATCGCGTTGCCATGCCTCAGTAGAAAGCCGACTGAGAAACGACGGCGCGGCTGCACTGAGTCGTGCGGCGGTGTTGAAAGCAGGATCGCATGCCTGCATTGGAACCATGGGTTGGGCCGCACCGCCGGACCACAAGGCGGCGTGCAATTCCATGATTTCGAGATAACGACGGCGATGCGACTCGCTTTGTGCAAGCAACTCAAGCAACCGCTGCCAGCCGGAGTCTGTTATGCAACCGTCGCAAGCCTGGTCCAGCAAGTCATCAAATTCTCGATCGGATTGGTGCCGGATCACTTTTGTACCACCATGAATGTTCTCATTCTGTCGTCGTCTTTATCTTCCTTGCCGAAGGCTGCCATCGCGCGTTGAATGCATTCCATCAGGGCGCGGCGGATGCGGCCTAGCGACTTCGATACCGAGTTGACTGGTCGTCCCATCTGACGGGCCAAGTCTTGAACCGGAGTGTTAAATTCGTAACGCCGCTCCAGCAGCGCCTGATCGGAATGCCGCAGTTTCTTGCGACAGTCCGCCAGGAACGCCAAGCGCGGATCGGCCTCCATCTCGCGGCTCTCGAAATCCCTCGCCAATGCGGTAAGCAGATCCTCGGGAACTCTCCGAGCGCGGCCGCGGTAGTACTCTAGGACTCGCAGATGTGCGATGCGGCGTGCCCACGCGAGGAAATTCGTGCCAGAATTGAAGTGCCCGAACTCGCGCCAAAGCGTCAACGTCGTCTCGCCTAAAATGTCCTCCGCGTCCTGTAGGTTAGTCACTAGGGCGACGATGTAGCGGAAGAGCTTGTTTTGATTGTGCGCAAACAGCCGCAGAAACTCCGCAGTCGACCGATCGCTGTCTTCCGGCCCAGCCATACCCAGACTTCCCAGTTACTCCGAGAAGACGATTCTACTATATAGAGGATACTAACGGCGGCAATCTGTGTCGGAAAATCTAACGAAAGCTGCTTTTCAACTCGACTAGACCTGTTTTGGGGGGGCGTGGCCGGGGAGAAGCGATTCAGCAATGTAGGACGTATTGACCTAGGCTCTGTTTTGAAACGGGGTTTTTCATCCGGGGGCGGCTAGCCAGAAGTATCGTACAAGGAACGCCATCTTGAGGAATCCAGCGAAGTTTCTGGCTTCTTTTCGAAACGAGAGAAGACGCGGCGGCTTTCCTTGAGCCATCCGATGAGTCGCTCGAGGATGTTGCGTTTTCGATACAGCTTAAAGTCCGGGGGAACGGCAAAGTCCGACTGTAGGGAACGCCCTCCGTGGCGTTCCGTGGAAATCCTGAACGGCACGGAGGCCGTTCCCTACAGGTTCGGCGACTCTGCCGTTCTGCCGCGAAGCAGCCGCTAGCGCTTGACAAGCATTTTCGGCGGAGCCAAAATAATGGGGGTTTTAGAAAGGGTGCCCGGCCGCTAATGTGCCGGCCACCGTCACAAGATATTTTAGCAGGCAGCGCCAAAGTATCCCGCCCTAGTCGCCTCGAACGGTCCGCTTGCCGAGCGGCCGTGCCGGACACCTTCTCTCGCAAAAGCTGCCTTTGGCCCCGAAAGCCACGCCCCTTCTTTTTTCCTGACGGAGCTTGCCTTGCGGCGACTTGGGCTGCAACCAGGGTGAGATGTTGGTTTCAGGACGCAGGGGTGGTGTCTACCATGTTGCGAGTTAGCCGATTTTTCGCGCTTGTCGCGGCGTGCGTGGCCTTGTTGGCGGCCGCAAATCCGCTAGCAGCGGCCACGTCGACGTACACACTGATCAACACGATCAGCAATTTCGGCGGCGGCAACGGACAATTCAACGGCATTCGCCGGCTCGCGCTAAACTCCTCCGGCGACGTCTGGGTCGCGGATCAAACCAACAACTGCATTGAGGAATTCGGGCCAACTGGAATTTTCCTGCAGAGCATCGGCTCACAAGGCAGCGGCAACGGACAATTCTTCTTTCCTCAGGGTATAGCGGTTGATGCCAGTAACAACGTGTGGGTTGCCGATTCGTACAACGATCGCGTCGAAGAGTTTTCACCCACGGGCAGCTTTATCAAAACATTTGGCTCTGGCGGCAGCGGCGCTGGACAGATCAGCGAAGCCCAAGCAATCGCTATCGACCATTCGGGCAACGTCTGGGTCAATGACTGGTACAATAACCGCCTTGACGAGTTCACCAGCGGCGGAACCTTTGTGCGGACGGTCGGCTCTTTCGGTAACCAGATTGGCGAGTTCGAGCGCGCGAGCGGGCTTGCGATCGACCCCTCGGGGCATTTATTTGTCCTCGACACGGGCAACAATCGCGTGGCGGAATTTACCTCTACCGCGGGCTGGATTCAGGAGTTCGGGCGCGCACAACTGTCGAACCCAACCGACATCATCCGCGATTCGTCGGGAAACCTTTGGGTCGCGAACGCAGGGAACAATGCCTTGCTCGAGTTCAGCAGCACGGGGGCATATCTCGGTCAGATCGCGTTGCCGTATCAGCCCGTAAGCCTCGCATTCGGACCAGCGGGGGCTCTCTGGGTCGCCGACCAGGCCGACAATCTCCTATATCAATACAAACTGGCTTCCAGTTGGAATGTCGACGCCGGCGGAAACTGGTCCACCACCGGCAACTGGCTCAATGGCGTGCCGAGCGCGGTGAACGCTTCGGTCGTATTAGGCAGTGCGATCACGGCGCCAAGGACGATTTCGACCGACGTTTCGGTGACCCTAGGATTTTTGACTTTTAGCAGCAATCAAAGTTATACGATCGCAGGGACGCAGACGATCACGCTGCACGCCACCCCCGTTGACGCGGCGATTGTGGTCGCCGGCGGCACACGATTTCGGCTAACTTGGCTCTCGCCACGAGCACCGATGTGACCGTGACCAACCCAACCGACCAATTGACGGTCAGCGGGCACATCAGCGGTACCGGCACGGCGGCGCTTAATCTATACGGCGCCGGAACTCTCGTGCTTGCCGGCAGCAACTCATTCAGCGGCGCGACGAACGTAACCGCGGGCACATTGAACGTGGCGCATCCTCTAGCCGTGCAGAATAGCACCGTCAATTTGGCGGGCGCAGTCACTTTTGCCGCGGGCATCACTAGCCCGGTTTTTGGAGGTCTGGCCGGCGGCGGCGATTTGCAATTGGCGACCGCCGCCGGAGAGCCGGTCACGCTCAACGTGGGCGGCAGCGGAAGGAGCACAACATTCGGCGGCGTACTCAGCGGCTTGGGTGGGCTCTCCAAGCAGGGAACTGGCACTCTGACGCTGACCACTTCAAATACCTACGCGGGTCCGACCGCCGTTGCCGGTGGCGTGCTAAGACTCCAGCCGCTCGGCATCGGCAGCATTGGCATCCATTTTATTGGCACCAGCGGCAACGGCGCATTCACCGGCAGCGGAGGCGTCGTGCCGATGAGTAACTGGAACAGCGAATCGGGTTACAGTTTCAGCGGGACCACGTTGGCGAACAACTTCGGTGCCAACAGCGGCGCGACGTTTTCATTTAGCGGCGCCAGCAACTCTTGGGCAACGGGCAGTGTCAACGAGTTGCTCAACGGCTACGTCGCCAGCACGAACAACCCCATGACTTTCACCGTCAGCGGCATACCCTTCTCCCGCTACAGCATGTTCGTCTACGTCGGGGACTCGACGGTTGGAAACCAGGAAGAGGCGACCATCCACGGTGCGACATACTATTACGCGACCGAGGGCGGCACACCTGTTGCCTACACGGCGATTACGAATACAAGTTCTGCAAGCTACCAGACGGGAAACTACATCGAAGTCGACGGACTGACGGGAACAAGCCAAGACGTGAGGATGCAGGGGACCACGCAGCCATACAGCGGCCTTTGCGATGTCGAGATCGTGAATACGTCCACTACCGTCGGCAACAATATCCTGCCTGCTACGACGCGATTGTCGATTGCCAGCGGAGGCACGCTGGATGTCTGCGGCAACAATCAGCAATTTGCGTCGCTTTCGGATAGCGTATCCGGCAGCGGTGGTAGCATTATCAACAGCAGCTCGACCTCGACGGCTCTGACTGTCGCTCCCAGCGGCGGTACAACGACTTTCAGCGGAACGATCCAAGGCGGCGGCTCGTTGGGCTCAATCAGTCTTGTCTTGAATGGCAGCGGAACGCAGATTCTAGGCGGCAGCAATACCTATGTCGGTCCGACCACAATCAATGGCGGCGAGCTTCTCGTCAACGGCTCATGGGTTAGCCCGGTGACAGTCAATTCTGGCGGAACGCTGGGCGGAACGGGAATCTTGTCGAGCGTGGCGGTGAACGCAGGTGGCCACCTTGCTCCGGGCGACGCGCCGGGACTGTTGACGCTCAGCGGCAGCCTCTCTCTTCTGTCAGGAGCGAACATGGACTGCGAACTCGACACGCCCGCCGACAGCGACGAGGTTTACATGCCCACTGGGTTTCTGAGCCTGAACGGCCAGCAATTTTCCGATTTCAACTTCACGCCGCTCGGTGGCTTCGCTCCCGGCAGATATACACTGATCGACGCCGGCTCGGTCAGCGGCAACCTAGGCGGAAACGCCAACGGCACGATCGACGGCTTTCCCGCAAGCCTCGCCGTTCAAGGCAACGATCTTGTGCTCACCGTCGTGCCCGAGCCGAGGACGTGGGTGCTTCTGGCCGCTAGTGCAGTCGGCATGGTCTTCTTCGTTCCGACGCGGCGGAAGTCGGCGAGATAGATTTGGCGGTTTTCGTTGGAGTTCCGGCTTTAGCCGGCTATTCCGCCTAAAGGCGGGACTCCAGCGCATGGCCGCGGAGCGGCCGGCAGGCTCGTTACGACGCGGAGCGTCGTAACGAGAATCGTTCGGCGTAACGAGATGTTTATTTGATTCCTGCCGCGTCCGGAACGCTGGCCTTGTCGGCAGTGAGCGGATAGCGCTTTGTGCTCGTCGCGCCGTTGAGGTGGCAGACCACGAGCCGCAACTCGGCCTTGCCCGGCTTGAATTGGCCGATGGAGAGATGGAAGCGGTCGGATCTTGTCGAGCGGCGCGGTCCAGGTGGTGGCGTCGTAGTCGCTGCCGCCGTCGGGATCGTTGTAGGCGATGATCGCATAAGGGCCGGGCGTGGCGATCACGCGGCCGGAAAGCTCCAGCCGCTTGCCGTGGACCTCGGCCTTCAGGTCGGCGATGCGGCATTGCGGCTCGGGCGTCGAAGTCGTCGGGTGCAGCCGCTGAACATGGGATGCGAGGCGAGCCGCAAGGCGTCGGCCAGCGTGAGGAACGAGCCGCGCCCCTCGCCGCGGCGCTCCTCGCCGTAGGTGCGATTGCCCGATCCCATCAGCGACGTGCCGCGGGACCGCTCGTCGGCGCGTTCCTTGTCGTGCGGCAGGCCCAGCGAGTGGCCCAGCTCGTGCGTCGGCGCCGCCGATGAAGATCGAATTGTAGCGGCCGACGGAGATATGGCCGTATTGCTGGTCGTTCAGCATCGTGGTCTTGTCGGCCAGCCGGGCGGCGTCGAGGATCGTGGCGTCGGTGAACCAGGCGTGGCCGTCGCGGAACGTCGCCGCCGCCGTAATAGGGGCCGATGCCGGTGACGCGGCCGTCCTTCTCCGTCCGCAGATGACAGAAGTAGACGACCGTTTCCTTATTGTCGTCGATGCCGGCGGCTTTCAGCACCGGGCGGGACTCGCGGCGGATGGCGTCGCCGGTGCTGGCCGCCGTTGTCTTCCAGGTAGTCGGCCGCCGGGTGTTTGCCTTTGACGACGTGGAAGACGGCCTGGCCATGGTCGTCGCGGTCGAAGCGGATGGTGCGGCGGCCGAAGCCGTGCCGCTCCATTTCGTCGGCGTAGAACTTCTGGATGTCGGTCATCACGCGGGTCAGCCGCTCGCGGAAGCCGTCGGGCGGATCGCGGTCGGAGGGCGTGAAGTAGACGAAGACCAGTTTGCGGTCGGCCGGTTTTTGCCCTGCGGCGTAGTTTTTCAGCCGTTCCAGCGCGACGCGGGTTTCGGGCTGAGGTTCGGCGGCCGGCGGGGAATGAAGCAAGCAGAGGGAAGCGGTTAGAAGCAAGAAGGCTGGGCGGAGCGTGGGCATGGAGAGATTTTCGGTGCGGGAGGGTGGGCAATTCAAGAGGATGCCATCGTAACGCGAAGAATAAGCGATGGCAAGGTTTTGCGGATAAGCCATGCCGGGGAATGTGGCAGGTTGCTAACCTGCCAAGCAGATTGGCAATCTGCTCCACGGCATTCCTTCCTGAAACCCTTACTTTTGCATAGCCGCGGAGCGGCGGCATGTGCGTTACGACGCGAGCGTCGTAACGAGGCACCTTCGGACTGGTCAACCGCCCGAGGAACAGGATCGTGCCGGACTTCACGTCGCGGATGGCGAAGAGGAAGGGACGATCGGCGCGGAAGATGGGCGTGAAGCGGATGCTGACGGGCATCGCGGCCGCTGCCGGCATCGCCACGCCCGTCGCGGCCGCCGCTTCGGTCCCCTTCTCGTTGACCTCGACGAACGCCTTGTGAACGACGAGGCCGATGTACAGCCTGTTGGCCGGGTCCTGGCTGGTTGTCATGCCGTCGAACTGGGCCGTCACCGGGCGAGAACGCGCGGGCCATGCCGAGCTTTTTGAGCGTGTCGTTCATCTGGTATTCGGTTTCCAGCTTGAACTTCGGAAACTGCACGTTGACCTCGCGGGCTTCGAGCTTGCCGAGCCACGTCTTGCAGCTTGCCGTCGGTGAGCTTTTCTTCCAGCGCCGCGAGGCCGTCGAAGCCTCTTGCGGCACGATCGCCACCATCGCCAGGTCGCCGCCCTTGTACGGCAGTTCGGCGACGAGGAAAGCCGCCCTTGCCCGGATAGAGTCCCTGTTCGATTGCGCCGCCTGGTCCTGCGTGATCATCCGCGGCGTGGCGAGGAAGCTGCCGTCGGCGTTGAAGGCCGCGTACCGCGCGCCTTCGGCCGCACTTGGTGCATCATCGGTGCGTGCACCTTCGCACCTGCCGCGGCAAGGAAGTCCTCGTCCTTCGTCGCAGCCTGCGTCGAACGGTTCCGCCCATTCGCCCTTGAAGTAGATGGCGTTGGTGAGGACGAGCCGCGTCAGGGCGTCGATCGAGCCGGCCGGCAACAGGTCGCGAATCCGATGGTTGGTCTGCTCGATCGACCCAGGCGTTGATCTTTTGCCGCTCGCCTTCGGGGTTGCCCTTGAAATCGACCGGGAACGCGCCGCCGGTGCCGTAGGAGTTGTGGATCGTCGTCCAGATAGACGGAGCGACAATGGATAGGTTTTCTCGGCCCAAAGGGCGTTGGCGACGCGAAGCTCGTATTGGTTGACCTGGGTCAAGCAGCACGTTCAACTTCCGCGGCCAGCGCACCTGCCCGGTTGGACTCCTGCATCGCCTCGTTCCAGCCATTCGGCTGGCTTTGAAGCTGCGCCACCTTGCGGTTGGAGTCGTCGAGTTTCTTGCGGAGTTCGGCGATCCTGGCGAGCGTCTCCGGCGCGGCGGGTTTCGGATTAAATCGGGCGTTCAGCGCGGCCATGCCGGCATTTATCAGCGAGATGTTCCACGGCTGCGTGTTGTCGCCGCTGCTGCGGGCCGATTCAGGGAAGCAGAGCACCTTGCCCATCTCAGCGGCCGTTTCACCGCGCGCCCCTTCGGCGGTCATCGCCAAAGCGCTCATCATGGAATAGGGAGAGAAGAAGAGGTTCTTGCCCTGCTTCTCCTTGGCCAACTGTCGGTAAAGCTCGATGGCGAAAGCGTTGTTAGCTGTGGTCGCTTCATTTGCGTGGGCGAGCGATGCAGATGTCACGATACGTTCCGTTCCTTCGGTGTTTTTCCAATAGGTAAGTTGATAGGGAACTTTCCGCCAGGCCTGCCACCAGACTTTGGCTTCGGCCGTGCGAGCTTCGTCGCCCACCTTCACCTGGAGCGTGAGCATGAAGTTCATGCCGGCAACGACCTGCTTCCGCGCGCTGACGATCTTGACGAGCGTCAGCTTATCCGATTGGCCGGCGTCCTTCATGGCCTTCTGCTGGGCGGCGACGGCGAACTGGGCGGCCTTGACCACGTCCTTGTCATCGACGGATGTCCCCTGGGGAGCACCCGGCTGGGCGGCGTCCAGTCGGGCCGCGAAAGCGGCAATAGACGCAGCGAAGATCAACACGGCGGTATTTTTCATAGCTAACACCTCATTTTGCGATTAGACACGGCCCCCAGCGGCGAAGTTCCAGATAGTTTATGCTATACCGCGTGTTCGGCGAAGCAAGGCCGGTCAAAGCCCGACGCGCAAGCAAGGTGGAAAATTCCCCGCTCGCTTGCTCATCGGGCTTCAATTCCCCTCTCCGCAGGCTTAGAATAAAGTGCGAGTGAGTTCCCAAAGATCGGAGGGTTCCGTCCGTGCCCGGAAGCCAAGCTAAATCTGCGTCGAGTCCGCGGGATTGGCGTGCCCAGTCGCGGGCGAAGCCCCGTTCGACCGGCGGAAAATACGCGGGGCGGGTCTTTCTCACGCTGCTCGCCGTCGGGCTGGCCGGGGCACTGGCTTACGTTTTATATCACCTTGTGCCGGCGGGCATCCATTTCGCCGTTCTGCCGGTGAGCGATAGCGACGTGCTCGCGCTGCCGCCGATTCCCTATTCGCGAGAGAATGGCGACTCGCTCCGCGACCTCGACTTGCACCCGCCCGTGTCGGACCTGCACGACATCCAAACCGCCGACGAGATGGGCACGCTCGCCGGCAAACTCCGCGAGGGGCTGCAAAAGAGCGATACGCTCATCGTGTATTTGACGGGCAATTGCACGAGCAACGTCGGCCCGGACGGACCGGCCGCGTGGCTCTTGTGCAGCGATTTTTCCGTCCTCCACGAGACGGGCGGCACGGAGTCGAAGCCTGCCGGCCGCTATCGCCTTCGCGATCTGCTGGGGCAGATGAAGCAATGCACGGCAAAGAGCAAGCTGTTGGTTCTGGACACCGGCTATTTGAATTACGACCCGCGGATGGGGCTCTTCGTGAACGAGTTCCCGCGGCTCCTGGAAGGAGACGTGAAGGCGGTCAACGACCCGGACCTGTGGGTCCTTTGCAGTTGCCGGCCGCTGGAGTCGTCGCACGTTTGCGGCAGTCCTGTGCCATCCGAGAAGCGGTCGGTATTCAATTACTTTGTGACGCAGGGCTTCACCGGCGCGGCGACCGCGAGCGGCGGCTGGGTCGAGCTGGATCATCTGTTCACTTATGTTCGAGATCATGTGTCGAACTGGGTCGAAAAGCAGACGGGCGGCGCGGAGACGCAGACGCCCTGGCTGCTGCACTGTGGCGAAGTGGACAAGCCGCCGAAGGATTTTCGCGTGGTGCCCGTCTTGAGTCATAAGCCGCCACAGAAGCCGGCCGAAGGCGAGGCGGCAGCCGAGGCCGCGCCGCCGAAGCCGGCCAAACCGACGCCGGCGGAAGCGTTGAACGCGGCGCTCGAGAATGCCTGGCAGCGCCGCGACCGGCTCGAGGACCGAATGCTGAGCCGCGGCGGATGGACGCCGGCCGATTACGCCCCGCACCTGTGGCGTGAGTACCAGGAGCTGCTCTTGGGCATCGACCGACGCAGCCGTGCTGGTGCCGCGTTCGATCCGACGAGCTTGACGAAAATCGGGCAGGATTTGGCCTTGGATGAAAAGCTGTTTCTCGATGCGGGAGGCGCATCGCCAGCGGTGGCCGCGGCAGCGGCTTCCGCCGTGCGCACGCAAAATGTCGCCAGCCGACTGATGGCGGCACAGGCGCAGTTTTTTGAGCGCACGCAGGGCGACAGCTATTTTGCAGCCGGAAATCCGCTCCGCAGTTCGATCCAATTCAAGAACGACTTGATGATGCGCGTCGTCTACTACGTTCGCTGGAACGCGGCGGCCGCGCGAAGTTCAGCGGGACGCGGCCCGTTGGACCAGGAGCTTGCCAAAATGCTGCCGATGCTGGCCGGGCTCATCGGTTCGCTGGAGCTAGCGCAGGCAAGCGTTTCGCCCGCGCCGAGCGCGGCGGAGTTGCGGCAGATCAATGATAGTGTCGAGTCGCTGAAGGATTCGCAACGCGCAGTCGAACAGGTTCTTGAGGACAAGATCAAAGCCCTGGAGCAACATCCCGACGCGGCGGCGATCGCCATGCTTTTGAATACGCCGCTGCCATCTTTTGCGGCGCGAAAGCGGCTGATCGAGGCGCGCGATCATGTGGTGGAAAAACTGCCCGGCGACGCACCGCAGAAGCAGGCCGCGGCGACGCCCGTTTTATGGATTTCCAACATCCGGCTGGCGGCCGACCTGGAAAAGCAGCTTGCCATGCTCGCCGACCCCGACTTCCACTCGGCCAGCCTCGACACGGCCGACGCGGGCGGGGCAAATGCTCCCGGCGTGGCGGATGATCGGTTCTGGAAAACCTATCGCCAGTTCGGCCAAGAGCTGGGCGGCCTCTATCGGGGACTGCCGGAAAGCATCCGCAAGGAGGTCGCCTCGGGCGATTCCTCGGCCGCCAACCGTTGCGATCGTTTGCTGCGGCTCGTCGATGCTCGCGACGCGAAGAACGTGCCCGACGAAGTCCTTGCCGTCATTTTGCCGCATCGCCGCGCGACGCCGGTGCCAACGCTGACTGTCCGGGCAGACGCGCCGCCGGCCGCTGATGCCGATGGCCAGTATTTGATCAAGCTCGTGATCGACAAACGCGACATGCCGGCGACGGCGGGGCGGATCTCATTTGAGATTCCCGGCGACATCGTACTTACCACGGCCGACGGCAAGCAGACGATAACGGCCGATGAGCCGCTCGCCGTGGAGCTTTCCGCCGATCACACGGAGCGCGTGTTCATGGCCAAAGCGCAGGTGCAGACGGGGGCCGAGACCACGCTGGGGATGACCGTCCGCTGCGGCGAGAAGTCGCGGCAGACGAGCGTCCACCTAGCCTTGCCGCAGCAGGATGTCGTGCTCCTGCGGGCATATCGGCTCGCCGGCAAGCTCGATGGCTCAACGGAATCCCGCCAGGAATGCGAAAACGTGTTGCAATTCGACCGGCTGGTCCCGCAGCGGCTGGAGCCGTTTCCCAATCGGTCGACGACTTATAAATTCGAGATGGTCAACCGCTCCGGCTTGAGCAAGAAGTTGCTCGTGCGGACCTACGCGCTGCCGGAGTGGTTCTGGGACCGCAACATGAATAGCCGCCAGGCGTGCGACGTGCTCGCGCGGTCGGCCACGTTGCTCGGCGAGTCGCCGGTCGAGTTGCCGGAAATCGGCAAGCCGCAGAAGCTCGCTTTTCCGGCCATCAAACCAGCGCCCGCGCCGTCGGCGCCGCCCGCGACGCCGCCGGCGCCGGCAGCGCCGCCGCCCAAGCCCAAGGTGGATGTTTCCTCCGGACTGGCGATGGTCGTTTTTGACGCAAAGAATAAGGAGCCGGAGGCGAAGTGGCTGCAGCTTTACAGTTTCACGCCGCTGCGTCCCGCACGCTATCTGGAGGCGACCGAGCATTACGACGCCGAAGAGGGCAAGCTGAATATCGACGTGGCCCTTTCGGCCGAGCGGGAGATTCCACTGTGTTCGCAAGAGTCGCCGGTCCGCCTCGTCATGGACGTTCGCGACTCCGCCGGTCGGCCCGTCAACATTGCTTCGCAGGCCGGCGCGGGGCTTCGCGGCCAGACGAAGGCGCTCGTCTATCCGGGCCGGCCGCACGACGTGCTCTACGCGCCGATCCGCTCCGACGGCCGCGAGACGCTTGAGGTGGATCTGAGCGTGGACGATTACCCGCGGGCGTTCCTCTTTAACGTCGGGTTGAACAACGTCGTGAGCCAGCGGGGCCGGTGGCGGATACGGATCAGCGAGCCGACGCGCGATCCGGTGAGCTGCTTTCAACCGAAGGACTTTCTGCCGGTGAAGTTTCATGTCGACGCACCGGAAGACAGCTTCTTCTTCCGCGGAGCGCACGGCCGCGCGGATGACGTGGTGCTATTGGAAATCTTCGACGAGCAGCGTCCCGAAGCCGCCAAGAAAAAGTCTTTTTACAGCGACCGCCAGGTCACGGTCGGGCTCGAGGAGGCCGACGCGCCGGGCGAGATGAAGGCGGCGACCAAAGTCGAGGATTTTTCCTTTAAAGCTGTCTCAAACGGATTGGATAACGTCGTCGCGCGGCTCCGCGGCCAGATTCTCCGCGACCGCCAAACGAAGGACGAAGATTCGTTCCGCGTGATTTTCGACGGCCGGCCGCCGGAATTCGAAGTGACGCTGGCGTCCGATCACGTCACCAAGGGGACCAACATACAAGTCACCGCGAACGTCATCCACACTTTGAGCGATATGACTACGTTCGACTACGGCTTCCAGGGCGACGCCGAAAAGCAGTTCAAGGACAAGTCGAAGAAGCTCAACGTCCGCGGGCACACGGCCTCTTTCTCGTTGCCGACCAAGGAGCTCGATGCGGGCGAGTATTACGTGCTCGTCCGCGGCGAGAACAAAGCGGGCAACTTTGATTTCCACGCGGTGAAGGTGGAAGTTGTCGAGCCGCCGCCGCCGGTGATGCCTGCTCAGCCGGCGGGGCCAACGACGATCACCGTTCGCGGCACGGTCATGTGGTCCGACGGCACTCCGGCCGCCGACGTAGATGTTGCCATCGACAAGGGGCCGAGCACAAAAACCGACCGCAACGGAATGTTCTCATTTCCCGATCTGAAGCGCGACACCTATACGGTGAAGGCCCAAGGCAGAGCGCACGGCATGAACGCCACCGGCGAGGCGACCTCCGGCGAGGCCAAGCCCGACCCGGCTGGCGGCGGCGACGTGGCCAAGGTCACCATCAAGCTAAAGTCCATCTAAATCGGTAATGTATCCGGCACACTCCGTGTGCCGTTGAACCGCGGCACACGGAGCGTGCCGGAGACGTTGACGCCATGCTCGATTTTCAGGATAAAGACGACTATCAACGTGCCGCGGAGGTGCTTCATGCCGCCGATTTCTGCGAGGAGTCGATCCAGCGCGCGCTCGGGCGCACGGACATTCTCGCCATGCCCGCCAGCGACGTGCCGCGGGCTCTGCGTGCTACCGCCGAGCCGACGCCCTTGAACACGCTCATTCGCCTCTTATTCATCGGCCTGCCGGTTTCGGCGGAGGCGGCCCGAGCGGCGCTTGAGCCAATGTCGTTGGAGACATGGATACAAGGCGAATTGCTTTGCCCGGCGGATGGCAGGGGACAGGTGGAACCGCGGGTGCAGATCTGGCCGGTGCGCGGCAAATTGATGGTGGTCGATTTGCCGTGGCGGCGAGACTCCGCGCCGCCGTCCGATTTCGTCGTGCCGCCCGGACCGTTGACTTTGCAATTGGCCGACCTGAGCATCGACCAACCTTGCACTCAGGCCCTCGATTTGGGCACCGGCTCCGGCGCGCTCTCCATGATGATCGCGCCGCGCGCCGGGACCGTCTACGCCACCGATTCCAACACACGGGCGCTGGCCTTCACGCAATTCAATCTCCGCTTGAACGGAATCGAAAACGTGCGCTGCCTGGCGGGCGATTTGTTCGATCCGGTGGCCGAGGAACAGTTCGACCTTATCCTCTGCAACCCGCCGTTCGTGATCAGCCCCACGCGGCGATTCTCGTTTCGCGACAGCGGAATGCGGGGCGATTTGTTCTGCCGCCGGCTGGTCGCCGCCGCCGTGGAACGTTTGAATCCGGGCGGGTTCTTTCAAAGTACGGGCAACATCGCCCACGTTGCCGGCCGCTCGTGGAAGGCCGATTTGGAGGAATGGTTCGCCGGGCTGGGCTGCGACGTGCTCGCGTTCGTCGAGCGCGTGGAGTCAGCGGCCGACTACGCGATGAATTGGATCTTGAGCACCGAGTCGAAGGACCCGCGACAAGTGGCCGAGCGCTACGAGGTCTGGTCGGAATACTTCGAGCGCGAACGGATCGAGGCCGTCAGCTATCTCTATATCACGCTGCGCCGCGGCAACGGAAGCGGCACGTGGATCGAGATCGACGACCCGCCCTGCCGCATCGCCGGACCGTGCGGCGCGGAGGTCCTACGGTTCTTTCAAACCCGAGATGCGTATTCCGATCCATCGACGGCCGAAGCTTTGCTCGACAAGCGCGTGCGCGTTGCGCCGGGCATCCGAATGGCGCAAGAGTATGTCGCCGCCGAGCACGGCTTGGAGCTGCGCGAGATCCGCATCAACAAGACGGGCGGCCTGCAATATGCCTTGGCCGTGCATCGCAACGTGGCCGGGCTTCTGTCTGAATGCGACGGCCGCCGCACCATCCGCGAATTGCTCAAGGAGATGGTCGCCTCGCTCGACCTTTCCTGGCAGCAGGCCGTGCCGGTCATCTTGCCGGCAGTTCGCGCGCTCATTGAGCGGAGCGTGTTGGTGGAAAGTGAAACGTAGGGTGGCGTCTGTAGGGAACGGACTCCGCGCCGTTCCAAGTCTTCGGAACGGCACGGAGTCCGTTCCCTACAGTCCTTTCGCCGCGTCGCTCGCGACGCGCTTCAGGCAATCTACTTGCCGCACCCTTCAGCAGCGCACTTCGCCGCCGGAGCAGACGTGCAGCAGCAGCACGGCACCGGGCAGCAGACCTGCACGGGAACCTGCCTGCAAACCTGGTGCGGAATGCAGAGCGTGACCGTGTACGGCACCTGCCGTTGAACGACGCGCTTGCAAACGTCGGGCTTCTGAACATCCACCGGCTTCATGCCCGGCAGTTCCACCTTGCGGCAGATATTGACCGAGCACATGGGCGGAGCGGCGGGAACGGGAATACACTGGTTCGCCGTCGCGCAAGCGGCGGGCGGGCAAGCCGCCGGGGTCGTGCAAGGCACGGGCGCGGCGCGCAGGCCGACGGCGTCGGCGGAACGAGCACCGTATCCGGCACGCAGGCGATCCGCGGCGCCGGCTGATACTCGACGGCCGGCACGTTGACCGGCGTCTCGACGTCCTCATAAACGATCTTATAGGCCGTCATGTCTTGATAGGTATATTCGGTCACCATGCAGGTCCGCATGACCGTGCAGCACTGCATGCAGCAGGGCGTGCAGCAATGGCAGTGGCAGCACCGCGCCACGCCGCAAAACGAGCCCAGCGCCTGGTTCTGGCCCGAACCGACGAGCCCGAACACGGCCAGCGCGGCCCCGAGTACGAAGCTTCGCATTATGCTCTCCTTTTCGTTGGAAGTTTCTATCCGTGGAACCTTACGCCATGACGATTGGCGAAACGAAGGGGCGTTCCGCTAACGATGGCTGTCTAGTCTAACTCACGGGCGGGCGCGGGGCAAACTGCGGGGACTTCCAACTCGGAAGATTTCGCCGATTCGCGATGACAAATGCGGTGAGTTCGGGATTTGCTGGTTGTGCAGTGAAATGCGCACTTCCCGCCGGCGCAAGCAAATAACCCGAATTGCCGTTTCCGGCCGAAACGTATATCCTAACAGTTGCCATGAGCCGCATGTTCCAAAACTACAAGTCGAGCGACGAACCCGTGCCGGGCTATCGGCTCGTCCGCTTCCTGGGCAAGGGGAACTTCGGCGAGGTGTGGATGGCCTCGGCGCCGGGCAATAAGAAGGTGGCGCTGAAGATCATCGACCTCCGCGGCCGCGAGGGCTTGCAGGAATCGAAGGCCATCGAGCGGATCAAAGACATCAACCACGCCCATCTCGTCTCCATCTTCGCCTACTGGGTCATCGACGAAGAAGGCCGCATCCTCGACGATCAGTCGATCGCGCAGCTTGCCTTGGGCAGCTCGGCCGTAAAGGAAGACAAGCCGGCGGGCGCGACGATGTTCGTCGATGCGCTGACCGCCCGGCCGGTGGAACTGATCGTGGCCATGAGCCTGGGCTCGAAGAACCTCTCCGATTTGCTGGAGGAATACCGCGGCCAGCAAGTCGAACGGCATCCCGCTCGATGTGCTCTTGGATTACATGGAGGACGCCGCGAAGGGTATCGATTACCTGAATCTGCCGATCCACGACCTCGGCAAGGGGCCCCTCGCCATCATTCACGGCGACATCAAGCCGCAGAACCTCTTAATCGTGGGCAACTCGCTGCAAATCTGCGACTTCGGCCTGGCTCGCAGCATCGACGAGTTTCGCAAAACGGCCACGGCGATGGGCTCTTTCGCCTACGCCGCGCCGGAACTGCTGATGGGGCACCCGCACGTCCGCAGCGACCAATACTGCCTGGCGGTGAGCTACATCGAGCTCCGCACCGGCGAGTTGCCGCTGTTCGGGGCGACGAATATCCTCAAAATCGCCGAGTTGCACCGCGACGGCAAGCTCGATCTCTCGGGCCTCGGGCCGAATGAAGCGGAGGTCATCCGCCGGGCGACGCATCCCGATCCGCAGCAGCGCTTGGCAACGTGCCGCGAGATGGTCCGCGAGCTGCGCGCGGCGGTGGACCTCGATATGGCCGGCAAGCCGCCACGGCGATCGGCCGAACCATTCGATGCGGCGAACACCCGCACGGGCGGCGGCAGTCGAACCACGATGGGCAAGCGCGAGCCGCGGCGGCGAACGAATCGGCTTGTGTTCACTGCGCTGCTGCTGTTGATCATCGGCGGGCTGTCGGCGGCGGCCGTGTGGTGGGACCGTTGGCGAAAGCCCTTCGAGAAGGACAAAACGTCGTCGGAGACGGCGGAGCGCGAGGAACCGAAGCCGGCGGACACGGAAAAAACGTCCAACCCGAAGCCATCGGCGGCGGCTTCGGGGACGGCAAAGTCGAGCGCCGAAGAACATACCACTAAACCGCTCCCAGTGAATCCCGCTGGGAATCCACCCGTGAAGCAACCGGAGAAGCCGGCGCATGCCGACAAGCCGGTCGTCGCCGACTGGGGACTGTGGCAAGAGCGGCTCAAGTCGGGTCTCTACCTGGCGGAACGGGCTTATGTTTTCTCTGCCTCGGCGCGTCCCGAGAAGCCATCGCCGCCGCCAGTGATCAAACCGAAACCGCCGCTGGCAGCGCCCTTCATCGCGGAGGCGCGGGCCGAATTCGCCGCGGGGCAGTTCGCCGCCGCGCGGAAGGCGCTTGCCGCCGCGCGAGCGAGCTTGAAGCAAGCGCCCGACGCGGGGCTTTCGCGACAGGCCGCCATGTGGGAAGAGGCAGTCGCGCTCGTCGACCCGGATAGCCCGGAAGCGGACCGCAGCGCCGCGGCCGACGCGGTGAAAGCCGACGGCAAGGAACTGGGCGATTTTTACGTCGAACTTTACGATTTCGTGCTGGCAAACCGCGCGGCACCGTCGCTATCGGACCGAGCGCCTTGGTTCGACGCCTTGTTGGACAACGCGATTTCGTTCAAGGCCGGCCCGCCGCCCGCCAAAGCTGCCGAACCGTTCGCACTGGCACGCAATCCCGCGCTGCGGCGGCTCTATCGCGACCGCGCCGAGCGGAAGCTCCTGCGCGGCGATGGCAACCTCGACCGCGCGGTCGCCGATTCCGAGCGCGCCGGCGCAGCCGAGATGTTGGCCGATGCCCTCGGCCGCCGCGCGCCGCGGCAGAAGTCGCGCGAACTGATCGTCGCCGACATCGACGCCGCGATCGATGGCGGCATGAAGAGCAAAACCGCCTACGGCATGGCGGGGCTGGCCGCGGCGTATGCCTTGCGGGCAAACTACGATAATCATCCCGCCTATAGCCGCGAGGCCCGCGACAACGATCTCGACGCGGCCGCCTCATTCCTGAAGCAGGCGAACGATCTGAATGTTGGAGTTTCGGCTTCAGCCGGTTCGTCCTCGCAACCGCCTAAAGGCGGAACTCCAGCGCAGTACCTCTACCTTCTCGCGGCCGCACGGGCGCACGAAGACCTCGCGCGGCTCGACGAAAAGGCGCCGGCTTTCAACATCAATCGGGCGGTACGCATGTTCGCCAATGCCGCGAGGGCCAATCCGCAATCGCCGCGGCCCTCCTATGGCATCGGCCGCTGCTTGTATCACTCGCTGGCCGACATGTATCTCCCGCCGGGCGATTTGAATCGGCTGGAAGGCGATAGTTTCGACGACGAGTTCCAAGTCGCCGACGAATGCGAGCACGCGCTCCGCACGGCGCTCGGCAAAGACGCCACCGCAGTCGAGGCCGCCGATAATCTCGCCCGGCTCGATCATTTTCGCTCGGCAATGCACTACGACCGCTATCTCGACGGCGCGGGCGGCGATGAGCTGGCGAAGGCGAAGGAATGTTCCGGCAAGGCCGATGGCGAATACAAAGCGGCGTGGGATTTGGCGCAAAAGCAAAATGCGGCGAATGGCGAGACGTGTGCCCTGCAATGGGCGCTCTTTCCGCAGCACGACGCGCGAATGTCGGCCACTCCCGGCGACCGCCGCGCGGAGATTCGCAAGCGGCTGGAAGTGTTGGAGCAGGCGACCTCACCACCCGACGGCGCGAGCGACCGGCAGCGAACGCTTGCGCTCGGCCGCGGCCGGCTTGCCGAATTGGAAGGCAAATACGATGACGCAGTGAAGAACTATTCGAGCGTCTTGCCGCCGAACCTGGCCGACATCCGCGACGAGCACGCGGAGGCCCTGCTCGCGCGAGCAGAGGCCCGGCTGGCGGGCGTCGTGAAGCGGATGCCGGACAACCTCAACTGGAATTCGCAGGCAATCCCGTTCGACGCGGCCGACGTTTCTTCGCAACAGATCGAGGCGATGCGAACGGCCGCCGACGAAGCCGATGCGGCCAGCCGCGCCGCCGGCCTGCCCAAGGATCGCATCCGAGCGGCCGAGTTGAAGCTTACCGCGCACGTGCTGCTCTACTTCGCCGCGACCGGCGTCGCGGAGCGGAGCAACATGTACGCCAAGGGCCTCGACGACATCGCGTATCTGCGGAACACGGCCCCGCGGCGGCCGCGAGAGTTTCGCTGGTGCGCCGCGTGGGCCCACGTCGCCTTCGCCCAGTTGAGCCACGTCCCTGCTGATCGCAGCGTGCTTTTGAAAAACTACGCCAACGCCATACTCTGGGCAGACCGCGCGGTCGAAGCCTGCCGCCGAAAGTCGTATCGCGCCGACTTGCAGTCGTCGCTCTTAAAGCCCTATGTTGAGGCTGCACTGAAGTTCGCCGACGGCTATCTCAACCGCACGCCGCCGCCGAACCCGCCCTTCCGCACCGATCTGGAAAAAAAGCGGCGGGAGTGGCGGGAGATCGCCGAGGCGATAAAAAAGGCGGCGTATCCGCAGCCGCCGAGCGGCGGAAGCGAGTAGCGGGGGGCGCAAGCCCTCGTCGTTACCGTTAGAACCTCACATCGCATTCACCGCTTCTTTGACGCGGCTGATCCTGGGCGTTTCCTTTGGCGGGACAATCTGCCAGATCCCTACGACGCCCCATCGTGAATTAACCGGACGTTGCAGCTCGCCCCCGCGCCTCGGAATGCAAGAGGGCTTGCTCCCGATCGGAACGCAACTTTTGCAGAACGACCTCCATGTCCGGCGGCCATTGGCTTCGGGATTTCTGAATAAATCCTTCGGGAAAGTAGTTGGCGCCGATCTGAAAAGCAGCGCCGTGCCCGGATCGCCTAGAACTCCGCGAATGTAGCGCCGCGGTCGCGGAGCGAACGGCGCTCTTGAGTCTCTGCGATAGGCTCCTCGACGGCGCATTGGTTCTCGGATAGGGCACTCCTTCAGGAAGCTTTTCAAGAATAAGGGCCAAATACCCATCGCGCTGTTGCTGGAACCAGGGCCGGACTTCGTCGCTGACCGCGCCTCCCTTCATGACAACATCCATCATTGTCACGAGAGTCATGATAAAACTGAAAGTGTCAGTATCCCGCCCTTGATTCTCGATTATTGGTTCATTTTTTTCATCCAGGGCGGTGAAGCCTTCGGAAAACTTCTCCCGCTCAAAATCGATCCATTCAATTTCCTGCCGGTTATTGATTAGAACATTCGCCGGCTTTACGTCTCCGTGAACAATACCCAAGGCATGGATGGCCTTGAGGATTTCGGCCGCTCTGATCATCACATCGAAGAAGCGGGGCAGCCGCCCGAATATTTCCCGGTCCAGCGAGCGCATTTTCAATGCCCTCAAGCTCGGCCCAGAGGCCGCCTTGTTCGAGAATTCCCATCCGGCGTATTCTCGGGACCGCGGCAACTCCTGCCCGCTGTAACTTAAGAATTGTTTCGAATTCCTGGATTGCGGAGTCATTTTCGGCAGCGTAATAACGGATCTTGTAAATCTTCGTCGGAATCTCGCGCCCGTTTTCATAGGATCGAAAAACGTAGCGTGCCCACGGCATTCGGGCAGCCACGCGATAGCCCGTTTCTCGGTTGTAAAGGCCGTTCTTATCCGCGTCCAGATCCAGCCGCACCGGGTCATAAAAATCCTTGAACCGGTCACTCAGATAAGTTGCTGTAATCATTCTTATTGCCGAGGTACGCCGGCCTTTCAGCGCGTCGTCGACGAGGCGCTTCGTGTCGCGCCCATTCGCATTTCTGCGTATTGTTCCACAAGCCGGCCTTACATCGCATTAACCGCTTCTTTGCCGCCGCTGACCTTGAGCGTTTCCTTCGGCGGGACAATCTGCCATATCCCGTCGAGGCCGCCGTACCGCAGAATGCCCGGCAGGAACATGGGGTCGTCCGGTCGCTTCACGTCGCGGAAGTCGAATCCGCCGCAATCGATCGCCGCGCGCTCGATGCGATCGCCCAGCACGGCGCGAGCGAGAAGGCCCACCGGGCCGGCTTCTCGACCGATGGCGATTAGATAGACCTTTTCGTCGGGCAACTCGTGGCTGTAGTACGCGACCAGCGACATGACGTCATGCACGCGCTGGACGATAAGCGGCGGGTTGTAGCCGAATGTGTAGCAAGGCGGCCTAGGCGTGCCCCGGCCCGTGCCGCCTTGGACTAGGCGCTGCGCCTTGAGCGATTTGCCTCCGGCGACGAACTCGCCCTGGCCGAACATGTCGATCGAGACGACCTCATAATGCTTGTCAACGAGTTTCTGAACCGCGGGGTTTAGGCTGCCAGCTGCGGCGTTGTACAGGGCTTCCTTGCCACTGTCCGTTAGCCATATTACAGTCCCCCGCGTGCTCCCCTTCATACGGTAGATGTGAACCATCGGCACTTGCTCATTATGTTGGGCGACCGTCAGCGTGCCGAATCGCAAAAGGCCGACCGCCCATTTTGCCTCGTAGTTCTGATCGAACTTCACCGGACCAACTTCATCGGGCCGCCGGCCGACGATCGTCGCTAGCCCCTCGGCCACGATTTTGCGCCGCGCGTCTTCCGATAGGGCTTTCATCGCGGCGTCGCTCGCTTGCGTCCACTCGGCCGTAAGCCGGCGCTCGTGTGCCAGACCGGCCTGTTCGCCCGACGGCTTGGGATGCTCGGCGGTCCAAACCGTGGCTTCAGTCGCAACATCTAGCGGCTGGTAATCGCGCTCGACGATCGGTTCGGGCAGGCCCAGCTTCAGATGGCGGTTCATGAAGCTGTACATGTGCTGGCGGTTGACCGCGTTGTAGTTGTGCGGGAACTGCAAGTGGAAATGGGCCTCGATGCGGTCCGCGCAGCCGAGCATTTTGTAGAGCGCCGCCAGGTCGGGGTAGCCCTTCGTTTGGAGTTCTTTCGTCCAATCGTTGGCGGCAATCAGGCCCAGCGGACGGGGCGCGACGGCGGCGGCGATGTCGATGTTGCCCTGGCCGATGCGGAGGTACGCGGCGTTCTCGCACATGCATCCGCCCTGCATGGCCGTGGAAACCATCACGGCGGGGAAGCAGGCGGCGATGCGGTCGTCGATGGCGCCCAGGATCATCGACTGCGTTCCGCCGCCCGACTCGCCGGTGACGCCGATCCGCGTGCGGTCGACGTCGGGCAGCGACTCGATGAAATCAAACGCCCGGATCGAGTTCCAGGTTTGCAGGCCGAACATCGTCTGGCCATGCTGCTCGGCCAGCGGCGAGAAGAAGAGATAACCGTTGTTGCCTGGTTGATCAGGGCGGATGCCGGCGGAATGCGGCAACTGCACGCTATCGGCCGTGCCTTCCATGTCGTAGACGAAGGCGACGCAGCCCATGCGGGCGAGCTGGACACAACGGGCCTGGATGATATATCGCCCGCCGCGCTCGAACTGCTCGCCGCCGGCGGCGATTTGTTGACGCACCGCCGTGGCGCCTTCATCGTGGAAGCGCCCATTGTCCCAGTGGCCGTAAGGACTGAGCACGGCCGCGCGCAGTCCCTTCGCGGGCGCTTTCGGCCGATAGAGCGAACCGGTGACGTAGTGGCCCGGAAACGACTCGAAGATGACGCGCTCGATGGTATAGTCGTCGCGCTGGACTTTGCCGTAGACGACTGCATTCAGCGGAGAGCGCGGTGGCATGGGATGCAATCCGGCGGCCACCAGCACGCGGGTGCGAATCTCGGCGCGCGCGCCGGCCAATCGGCCGCGTCAGTCACTGGACGCATGGGGAATACACTTGCGTCGATCGAGCGCAGCGCTCCGAGGCGGGCATCATGAGGCAATTGGCCGGCGGGCAAGGCGCGGAGCGTTTCCGCCGCCAGGGCGAGGTGCGCACCTGAAGCCGCAGCAAGAATTGCTATGAGTGGACGAATGCAAGATCGATGGAACATAAGGTCATCTCCCGGCAAGAAAGCGTTGGTTGGAGGCCATTACCAGCGCGACCAAGTCGTTCATTGCTACTCCTTCGGCTGCACCAGATCGCGGAAGCGCACCAGCTCGGTCAAGCGATAGCCCGTATAGCGGCCCATGACGACCAGGATGGCGACGGTGAAGAAGTGCAGTTCCGGATTGTCGAAGAGAATGTTGCCGAGGTCCCGCCAGTTCAAGAGCAGGTAGATCACCAGCGCCATTAATAAGGTCCTGACCATCAGCCGCACGGCGTAGACGAAGTTATCCTCTTCACTGGTGACGTAGAACCGCTCGACGAGATTTGTCAGGATCACCATCGGCAGGAGCACGGTCTCGCCGGCCGGCGCGAGTTCCTTGAAATAGTTCATGATGGCGATGCCGAGCACCATGAGCATGACCACCAAGGTAAGGATGATGCTCAGACGAGGCACGAGCAGGAGTTTCAGGCGGTCCAACACGCCGCGGCTGATAAAACCGGTGGCGATGACGACGACAAAAATGCACAAGCCGCTCTTGAAGTCGTTGTAGACGAAGGCCAAGGCCAAGAGCGTCGGCGAGAAAGTGCCGAAGGTGCGAATGCCGATGATCGTCCGCACGAAGGCCGTGAAAAGCGCCCCGATCGGCAAGATTAAGACGACCGTGATCGGTTCCTTCAGCTTATGAGGCAGATTATGCAGATCGAGGATGCTCAACGGCGTACGAGCCACAGGCGGCGCGGTCTCGATCGAATAGGAGTGAGACATGTCGGTCGAATTCGTGATTCGCACCGGGTCGAGGCCCTCGTGCAGCACGGCGACGAAGTTGTACGGCAATTCACCTTCGTGCCCATCCTCAAGATCGAACGGCTCCCAGCGGTCGTTGACGTAAGCTTCAACCCACGTTCGCGGCTGGGCGGGATCGGCCTTCTTGATTTCAAAACCGCTAACGAGCCGCGCGGGAATTCCGGCCGAGCGGCACAAGATAATCATGGCGCGGGCGCGGCCGGTCGGAGATCCCTGTTGATGCTGCAGCGTATTGTCGCCCCCGTCATCGCCCAGCGCCGACCGATTTGATGTTCGTTCGGCAATCGTCGAAGATGCGATGCACGAGTTCTCGATTGGTTGGCTTGCCGTCGTGCAGGCGGTTGACGACCTGCATTGCCGCATCGCTCTTGACGGTCATCCCCTTGCCGTTGGCGAGATACCCGGAGCGATCGCGAGCTGTAAGCGGTGGCTGCGAGACATTCCACGCTCCGTCCGGATCGAGCCGCAGCCGAAATCTGACCTCGCAGTTGATCGGGCCGGTCCGCACCGCGCGAAGTACGAAGTTCTTGCGGCTTTCGGCGGGATGGATGCGGTAGCGGACTTCTTCCACGTCCGTGCCCGTGAAGTCGTGCCGGACGACCTTGCAGGTCCGCGTCTCGATGGGAATCGACGCCACAACGCGCGCGTCGGCATTGACGACAGGAGAGCGGCCGTCGGGCTTGCGGGCGTGGAACTCCACCTTGTACTTCAGCAGGAAATCGTTGTCGCTAGCCTCCAGACCGAGGTTCTGGCGGAAGATGAGACAGGCCACGCCCAGCGCCAAGAGGACGACGATAGTCCAATTCGAACTCGTTTTGCCCGTCACGGCGAGGACCTCCCGCCAGTTTACTTAGATTCGAAAAGCGAGGCTGCATCCATCGGCCGCGCTTCCCTCAGCCGCAGCACGATCGATTCACCCGGAATTTCCCGGTCGGGCAGATACACGAGGTAGACCACGCCGCGACCTCGATCGACGCGAACGGCCACGCGGTGCGCGTCGAGGCGCGAAGGCTCCAGCACCGACGCGCCAGGATTGGCCGCCAAAGTCGCCGGCAACGGCAGGCAGAAGAAATAGATGGGCGACAGCCGCTTGGTGCCGTCGGGTTCCGTGCGGAGCAGCCCGGCAAACTGGCTGTTGGGAAAGATGCTGACCGCATACTTGTCGCAGCGGGCTTCGGGCAGCCGCGTTTGGGGAACGTCGATGCGTACGGCATTCCAGCCAAGCCACTCGGCGCGAACGGGCTCTTGCCGCGGCTCGGAGAGCCGCATCGGCCATACGCGCAATTCGGGATCGCCCCAGACGCGGAAGCTGAGCGCCACGCGTATGCCTTTGGCCTGCTCCTTGTGACCGCGACGGCCTTTTAATTCTTCCACACAGAGCATGTAGTTCTGAGCGTCGCGAAGGGCTTCGCCAAGCGTCCCGCCGTGATAGAGCGTCGAGTTCATGGCCGCGTTCAGCATGGCGCTGCCGGCGCCGCTGTGGATGGAGGTCATGCTGCCGATAAGGGCCACGCCGCCCAGCTCGTCCAAGCGCCAGAGGATGGCGTCGTCCAGCGACACGCAGCTTTGTAAGAACACAATCGGCAGACCGCCCAGCGGACCTTGCAAGTGCCGCGGGATTGGCTCGGCTAGCACGACGCGCGGGGCGGCGGAAGATACTTCTCGGCCGCCGGGCAGTTCGCCGGCCTCCAAGTCGTCGTCCGGGTCGTTGGGATATTCCTGCGCTGCGCCCGCTGCAGCATCGGCGAGTCGATCAATGCCTGGGTGGAGGCGTGGCCTTGATAAAGGATCAAATTGGCCGATCGGGCCACGCTGAGGATTTCCGGCGAATCGGACCAGCGGCCATAGAACTCGTCGACGTGGATGCCGAGATTCTTGAACTCGGACGTCGTCGAGCGTGCGATCGTTTCGCAGAGCACCAGGCTTCGCATCACTCCGGAATTGGCCACCATCAACAACTGCGGCGGCCGGTTGACGAGCAGCCGCTCCCGGAGCAGCCCGCGCGCGAAAAGCACCGATGTATCGCTTATCGATTCCAGCGGCAGGCGGCCGACGCCGAACTCGGAGAGCTGCTCGGGTTCGGTGGGAACGAAAGGCTCCGTAAGGACCGTGTAATGCGGAGGCGGAGCGGCGGGGACCGCGACTGGTGCGGCAAGCAAAGCAGTGGACGGTGCGGGTATTGGCGCTGCTGCAGCCGGCCCGGCGGCGGTCGTTCCAGTCACAACGGTTGACGCGGCAGTCGGCGCTGCCGGCCAGTCTTCGCTGTGGTTGGGATCAACTTCCACGCTGCGGTAACCAATCGACGTATAGTCGGCAAGCACGGTCACCGTGTGCAATTGCAAAGATTCGCGCGCGATCAGCTCCCGGACGTCCGCCTCGGCCACAGCGGTCGCGTTGGCGTGAACCAACACAACCGTTGCGCCGCGAGCGAAACTGACATACGGCGCGAGCCAGGCGGTCCGGCCCACCTCGGCCCGATCGTCTGGGACGCGAGCGACAACCACATTGCGAATCTTCTCTCGGCCCAAGGCTTCGACAAGCCGGTGTTCAATTGCGTAAGGCGTCAGGACTTCCGACTGTGCCTCGCACCGATCGATCCAGCGGGGGGCCTTCTTGGCATCGCTCACCGCGACGTACATTCGCGTGACACCAAGCTCCTTCAGCGCCGCCTCGATTCCGGCCCCGGGCTGGTCACGTTCGCATAGCAGCAGCGGCACGCGCACACCGGCCGCCAAGGCACTGCCGAGGATCGCCGCCTCCGGATCGTCGGCCGTCGCGACGACCGCCGAGCGGGTAGCGGTCCAGAAATGCTTCGCCACGATGGCGCTGGCCGCGCAAGGATCGTTGCCGATATCAAGCACCGTCGGCGATCGCTCGGATAGCACCGTGCCGAGCTTCATTTTTTTCGAGGCGGCAAGCACGATCGGCTTCCGGCCGGGCGATAGCGTCAGCAGCCATTCGGCCTCGCGCGTGGGCGGATTCGTGACTGCCATGAAGAGCGGGCTTGGGCCGGTCTGCTGCAGTTGAGCAGCCACTGGCGCCGCCAATGCCAGGCTCCAAGGCGCATCTTCCGAGACAATCAGCCAAGGGATCGTCGGCGCCGCGTCCGGCCTATCGGCCGCGGCGGACTGACGCAGCCCGACGGCGAGAATCGCCAACAACGCCACCGCCTGTGGCATGAACGCACAGCAATTCCGTTTTTTCGAATACATATTGCTGTATTTTCCGTCGTTCGGATTGAAAATGCAAGGGCGAACACCGCGCATCGGGGGGCTGGAAGCGTTAGCGAGGGAAAAATGCCGCCCCGTTGAACAGCGGCCGCAGCTGCACGAGTCCAGGCCCAGCCGATTGCCGTTAGCGGTCGGGCGCTCGGTAGGCCACTCCCAAAAGTTTTAGCCGCTCCAGGTGAGCCGGACCGAGGCGGTCCATGAACTCGGCGAAATTGCGGCGGGATTGCGGCGTCCAGCCCATCTCAGCCAAGGCGCACAATCGCGGCCAGATCTTGTAGTCGCCGCGCTCGTGGGACGTGATGAACTCGGTCCACAGGCAAGCCTGCACGCCCAGCACGCGGGCTTTCTGCTCGTCGGTCAGGCCTGGCCGGGCGAGCGGATCGAAGTTGTAGACCTGCGACAGCGGAATGATGCCGGCCCAGGTATGCCCCCACGCGTCGCTGCGAGACTCCTTCATGTCGAAGTAACAATGCGGCCCAGGGCAAAAGACGGCGTTCCATCCGCCCGTCGCGGCCTTGTAGCCCGGCACGTCGCTCTGCCACGCCATGATGGCCGAGTCCTTCGACAGCTTGTCGTTGAGAATCTCGTTCCAGCCGATCATCTTGCGGCCGTGCTTGTGGAGGATCTCGTTGTAGCGGTGAGTGAAGTAGCCTTGGATCTGGCCGAGCGACGGGATCTTCTCGCGCTCCATCAGGGCCTTGCAGCGCGGGCAGCCGGCCCAGGCCTTGTTATTGACCTCGTCGCCGCCGATGTGGATGTACTCGAAGGGGAAGAGACTCGCCAACTCGCCGACCATCGCGTCGAGCATCTTATAGTTCTCCTCGCGGCCGACGCACCATACAACGCCCTTGGTTTTTCCTTCGCAGAGGATTTCAGGATAGGCCGCCGCCGCCGCGCCGCTGTGGCCGGGGATGTCGATCTCCGGCATGATGTCGACGTGCCGCGCGGCGGCGTAAGCCACGATGTCGCGAATCTGCTCCTGCGTATAGAAGCCGCCGTAACGGGTGAACTTTTCGGGGTGATCTTTGTCGTGCCGCGTGTTGGGCAGCTTGCACTCGGTGCCCCGCCAGCCGCCGACCTCCGTCAGCTTGGGAAGCGACTTGATCTCGATGCGAAAGCCGTCGTCGTCGCTGAGATGCCAATGGAGCAGATTGAGCTTGTGCATTGCCATGAGGTCGATGAGGCGCTTGACGTAGTCCGCGCCGAGGAAGTGCCGCGAGTCATCGAGCATGAAGCCCCGCCAGGCGAAGCGAGGCTGATCGGTGATCTCGCAGCAGGGAACCTTCCATTCGATGCTTTCTTGTTTTGTGCTTGCGAAAATTTGCAGCGGCAGCAGTTGCTGCAGCGTTTGCATTCCATAGAAGACGCCGGCCGGCGTCGCGCCGGTGATGGCGATTTCAGTCGGTGTTACGCTGAGCCGATAGGCTTCCTTGTTCGTCGTGGCCAGCGATTGATCTACCCTCAATCTGATTTTGGGACCAAAGTTTTCCAACTCGCTGCCCATACTGTGGACCTTAAAGTCAATTCCCGTGGCCGGATGGAGCATGGCTGCAAGCTCATTGGCTTCAGTTTTGCAAGCGTCGTCGTGTGCGATCCACGATCCGAGCTTGCATTGCCCGGCTTTCCATTGAACCTCGGCCGGAAGGGGAACCAGCGCCGGCGGCGCGGCGGCAAAAGTAGCCGTGGCGAGCAGCGGGAGGCAGAGCAGGAAGGCGGGAAGCAGATTTCGAAGGAGCATCGCGGGGTTCCTTGGATGTATGGATGCGGGGTGGATGCGAGGAAAGCTATTGTAATCGTTCGTCCGCCGTCTAGGTACATAAATCGCTAAGCTGCTATCAAACGACTCTGGGGCAAGGTAACCGACACGCAAAGTGTCAAAATGTGTGTAACAACGAGGGTTCACGCCCCTGCCCAGATCGGCCACCACCCATGTTAAACTGTACCGTCTGTACCGTCTATTCCTGCCGCGCTCGGCGGCGTGCGCTCGGGCAGCTTCCTATGCTCAAGATTCCGCCTTTTCGCGGACGAATCAAAGTAGCACGGCCTTACGGTTTTCGGCTGTGTAACGGTTGTGTCGAGAAAAGGGAGTAAGCGATGCGAAGCGAACAATGGCTATTCGGCAAGGGAGTTCTGGGCCTTATCCTCGGGCTGGCGTTGGCCGGCGCCGCGGCAGGCGAAGCTTTCGTCCCGCCGCCTCCGCCGGTGCCAACCGTTTGGGACAAGCTGGGCGTCACCGGCCTTGGCAAGAGTCTGCAGAGCAAGCTCGTCAATCCGCTGGGCAACCACCCCGGCCTGGAGAAGAAGCCGCTCTTGAAGCCCATTGCCGACCCGGCCAACCTTGATCCCAAGATGCCCAAGGCCGTTCAGGCCGCTGCCGCCATCAAGCAGCAGGAGGACCTGGCTCCGCAGAAGATCAAGGCGATCAAGTACCTCGCCACGATGGGCTGCGGTTGCTATCAGAAGACGGTCGACGTTCGCGCCGCGATGCTGGAAGCCTTGGACGACTGCACCCCAGAGGTCCGCCAGGCGGCCGCCCAAGCGCTGTGCGAAATGGCCGGCAACCCGTGTTCAACGTGCGCCTGCACCTGCTGTAGCGCCGAGGTGATGAACAAGCTTCAGGAACACGCCAGCGGCAAAGATGCCAACGGCTGCTTCAAGGAATCGTCGGCCGATGTGCGAGCGGCGGCCCAAGCGGCCTTGGATGCTTGCCGCCGCAAGCTGCCGCCGGGCGTGGCCGAAGTCGGCCCGATTCCGCAGACCGACGGAGTGCACGAACATCCAATACCGATCCTGCCGCCGCCGACCGAACATCCGCTGGGCGTGCATGAGGATACAGCGCCCATGCCGCCCGGCCCGCACGTTGCCCCGCCGCCCGCGCCGCAGCCGCTGCCGACTCCGTCGTCTGATGATAAGAAGCCGCTGGAGGTTCCGGCCGAGCCGCCCAAGTCGTCGGCCGCGGCGCACGCGACCCGGCCCATAACTTCTTACGCGCCGCCAAGGCTAATGGAGCTTCCCATCGCACCGCTCCCGCCGTCGATCGCGCTACCGGCGGCGTCTCGGCAACCCATTACCATGCCGGCGTCCCAGTCCGAACGTTCCTACGTGGCGATCGTAGACATCAAGCCAGTGGCCTACGAATCGCAAACCGCTCGCCGGCTTCCGCCGACCGCGGAGGCGCGAGCGAGCGAACAGCCGAAGGGCGTGATTCGCCTGGTGGTTCCGACGGAGAAATAGTCTCACCGCGGGATCGTCACATGCAGCGGATGCGGCAGGCTCACGGCGCCTTGCTGCAGTCGCTTTCGCGAGACGATGCGGACCGTGTAGGCGTCGATCTCGGACGACGAAGGATTGCCTTCCAGGTAAAACTCGTGCCGCACGAGGCCCAGGTCGCCGGCCTGGGTGTCGAAGAGGCGGTGGACCTCGACGGGACCGTTATCGCCGGCCGCGAGTTCGAGCTTCAAGCGGTAGATGTCAGCTCCCTTGGGATGCCACTCGTTGATTACGATCTTGCAGCCTGCCGCGCCTTGGCCGCGATCGGTCGCCACGTCGAAGCGCACGTCGGGCAAGTCCGAGACGTGGAACTGCTTCAGCTTGCCCAGCGCGACTTCTTCCTCGATCGTGGGCCGGAACTTGCACCACAACTCGATCTGGGCCTCCTCGGCCTGCTTGGGCCAGTTTGGGGCAAGGTATTTCAGCACGGGAACCGGCCGGTTAGGCGCGAAGGCCATGTCGTAGTAGACATACTTCTTTGCCGCCGCGGGGTCGGCCGATTGCGGCAGCGGCGTGATCTCCGCCCAGGCCTCAACGGGCCGGGGACTGAAGTTCGCCGCGTCGCCGTTTTGCACTGAGACGTAAAACTCCACCCCGCCCGCCTCCCACTTGGGCAGGTGGGCACCGATCCAGCAGGTGTGGTCAGGTTCGGCTGGATCGGCAAGGCGATCGAAGAATTCGCGGAACTCGGTATCGGGATTGTATCGCTTGTGGATCAGCCCCCACGGGTTCTGCCGCAGGAACAACTCGATCGCCTCGCCCCCTTCCAGCACGACGTTGGCCGTGGCCGGGTGGACGGCATCCAAAACCTGAACGTGGAACGCTCCCGGCGTCAGCGGCTTGATCTCGCATACCTTGTTAAGTTCCAACGGACTGCCGATGCGGGTCATGCTCTTCGCCCGAGAGACCTCGAACTTGCTCAAGGAGAGCGACTTTCGCAGGGAGGCAATCAGTTCCTCGTGGTTGTTGGCGTCAAAGAACTCGCAGCGGCCCTCGCGCTTCAGCTCGGAGACGAGGCCCTTCATCCGCTCGTATTCCTTCAATTCGTCCGGCCGCAGGTCATTGGGATTGATCTGGAAGCCGACGATGTCCAACCGGATGGCGCGGTTGCCGCCCGCGTTCAGTTTCTCGCGTAGCTGTTCGCAGGTATTGCGGAACTTGTCATTTCGCTGCTCGTTGACGCCGTCGGTCATTACGACAATATGCTTCTGCACCGAGTCGCGGTCGTCGTTGAGCTCATTGACGGCCTTCATGATCGCGAGGTAAAGCGGAGTAGCGCCCAAATCGTGGAGGTTGTTCAAGCGGGCCTTGATCTCATCGGCACGTTTCTCCGTAAGTGTGGCGATCACGCCGCCGGTGCTCAGATCCAATTCCTCGATATCCTGGTCCGGCTGCAAGTTCAAGAGCGCCGGGTTGGGCGGGTCGAGCTTCTCCGGTGAAATGAGCTGGTCAGGATTCTTCGGATTGCGGGTGACAATCTGGCCCTTTTCATTCTCCCACACGCGGTGCCCATAGGCGGTCACTCCGACGCGAGGGGGCTCTCTCTCTTGGGAAAGAGTGCCCAGCACGCTGCATAGAGCGTCGCGGGCAACATAGAGCTTGCGCGAGGACGGATTGTTTTTATCAAGTAGATAGCCCATGCTGCCGGAGCAATCGAAGATGAAAATCAGCCCGGCTCGCTGCCTCGATTCGCCGAGGACGCTGATCCTCGCCGGCAACACCGGTTGCGGCCGGGCGACAATCTCAACGCCGCGCAAGGGGGCGAAGTTGAACGCGGTCGTGCGGATGTGCCCGCGATAGAATGCCTCGGCCCGCCATTGACTGCCCGTCCGCCAGTCCTTGGCGATCAAGTATTCCGGCAGCTTGAGCGGACCTGGCGATTGCACGTCGACCGCCATTCGCCGCCAGGGGAGATGGTTGTCGCGGAGCATCGCCGCCAGCGGCCCGCGAGAGTACTCTAGGAAGACGGCCGCTTCGCCGCGCGGCAGGCCGGCCCCGACGTTGGCCGTCATGGTTTGCGGGATTTCTGCGATCTTATCGTCGGCGAGCAGTTTTTCCGGATCGACGCTCGGCCGCACGACGTTTTCCGCGGCGGCCGTCAATTGCTCCAGCCGCGCGGCCTCCGGCACGTCGGCGGATCGCTTCAGTTTATCCGCGCCGTGCAACTCGTCCGCGGCCACGATTTCGAAGTAGGGCTTTACGGCGTCATTCACCTGCGCCGTGCTATCGAGCCCAGCGCCTGGCTTCGGACCCCAAAAATCTTCCATCGTGCGGCGGGCCTGCCAGAGCAGCAACTCACGGAGATCGATGCCGCGGAGTTCCGCGATCGGATCGACCTGCAATTCTTGCATGGGCCCGCCGGCGAAGAAGGCGGCCGACGCCCGCAGCCCCCGCTCCGCGCCCGAGCAACCCTGGCGAAGGGCCGCCGGGCGTGCAGGCCCCTTCTTAGCAAGCTGGACTCGCGTCTCCTGGACGCCTTGCTGCGCCTTGCCGATGACCTTGTCGAGCCGCGCGCGGGCCTCTTTGCCCTGTGCGGCGAGCCGCAGGTTCAAATCGTCGGGCCAGTTCACGGCGAGTTTCTTTTCGCCGGGGTCCATCGCGCCCATGTCCAAAAGCGTCAAGGCCGGATGTTCGCCCTTCTTTTCCCATTGATCGAGGCGCGAATGCCATTCGCCGCCGAGGTCCGCCGTCGCGGTCCGCGTTGCGGACGTTGCAGCGGTGCTCTGCCGCGCGGTCATGATGGCAAGCAGTTTCTCGCGGAGAGCATTGCGCTCGGGGCCGGTGATTAGCGGCAAGGCAAGCACGGCGGCGATCCTTCGCAGCGTGTGCGAGTCGTCCGCGGCGGTCCGCAGGGCATAACACTCATCGCCGTAAGCCGCCGAGAGTTTTTTGAGCGCTTCCTCGACCTGCGCGGTCGCTTGCGGAAGATCGGCCGGCCACTGGTCCGTCTCGGGCGTGTCTTCCAGCATGGCCGAAAGCTTCTGCGTGCCTTCCAGCAGCGAATGCAGATTTGCCGCGTCGGGCGTGCCGGCAGGCAGGCGCGCCAAGAGACACTGAGCCAGGTAAGGACTTTCCGCCCAGGCGCGGTCGCGGACGGCGAGGGCCTTGGCAAGCGCGCTGGCGCGGCGGATGGCCTCGCGATACTTCCCGCCCTCGCCTTCCCCGGCGGCCACGTTTTCCCATAGGCTTTCGGCCTGCATCAAGCTATCCGGCGAACCGACATAGAGATTGTCTTCGGCGAGGCGGCGATCGCCGTCGGCCGCATCGACAAGGTTTCGGATCCAATACTGCGTCACGAGGTCGGGCGACGCGATCGCTGCTTCTGCCAACCGCCGCGCGGTTAGCGCGCGGCCGATCAGGTCGGGGCGGTCCCAGGCTTTGGCGTCGAGGTATGCGGCCAGCATTCGCAGAAACTGCACTTCGACCACGTCGGCCTTCAAGGCCGTGTCGCCGCCGTCCTCGCGCGGCTGATTCTCGGCGCCATTGACGAACGTCAAAGCTTGTTTCAAGTCATCGGCCACGTCGTGATGGTCCATGGCGCGCTTCCAGGCGGCCGCGGCCGCCGGCAGATAGGCGTATTTCGGCGCTCAGCGGGCGCTGGCGCGACGGCAGCGGGTGCCGCGCTTGCAGCCGAAGCTGCGGGTGCCGCGTTTGCAGGCGCGGGCTTGGCAGGATCTTTCGCCGGCGCATCCTTCGTCGCATCCTTAGCGGGAGTAGCATCCTTGGCGGCCGCGGCCGGTTTTGCGGCGCCAGGATCGCTCGCTTGCGGTTTCGCGCCCGGCAGCCAAGGCGCCGGCAGCTCTCGCAACTCCTTCTCACTCGCCGGCCGCCATTGCTCGGCCAAGGCCACACTGTAGGGAATCGTTTCAATGGCCGGCGCGGCTCGGTCCAGCGCTGCGGCTTCGCTCGTCAGGCGCGCTATCGTCTCGTTGAACTCGTGGTCATAAGCGCCGCCGGCTTCGAGCAATTGCTCCGCGCGGAGCAGATCACCCTGAAACACGGCCCATTCCATCGGCTTCGTGCGATAGGGCGTCTTCGCGCGAAGCTGCGCGTGCCTCTGCCAGAGCGCCGCCACCTGGTCCCAGCGGTCGTCGCGCTTCAACGCGTCTTTTGGAAGGACCGTGCTCTCCTCCGCGCAATGGACTAGCGGCACATCGGGCGCATCTTTCGGCAGCAGCATCGGCTCCTGCAGGTCGTCGCGGTTTTCTATCACCCATTGGTTGACATGAGCCTTCAAATAGTCGTGCAGTTCGTGGAGCGAGACTTGCTTGTTGTGGTTGCCCGCCGATTCCGTGTCCGCCGCGCCGCCTAAACCTTGGGCGAGGAAGTAGCCGAAGACTGAGCCATGCAGTTCCGGCGCGGCCCACGCGGACTGCCCAGCACTGGTCGAGTTCAATACATATAACTTCGGTACGTTCGCCTTCTGCACAACGTCGCGAAGCCGGGCGGCAAAGCTGTTGTAAAACTGACCCGCGTTCCAGTTCGCGTCGATGCGGTTGCAATCCAGCACGAGCAGTTTGTCCCAGCCCTTGATCTTCGTCGCGTACCGCCCCTTCTCATCTTGATATAAGAAAAGCTCGTTCAGCAACTCGCCGACGCGGACCCACTGGCTGCTCTGCCAAGGCGACGCTCCCGGCGGAATCAGGCACGGCTCTCCGCTTTCGTCCAACGCGCCGTGCAAGCTCAGATAGATGATGACCGCGCCGCCCTCCGACCACGACCACTTCTTTGTAGGACCGCCTGGCACGGACTTTTCGACCTGTTCGCGGAGAGCGCGAAACCACTTGTCTTTACTTTCCCAGGCCGGCATTTCGCAGTACTCGACGATCCGTTTTTCCTTCAGCAGGCCGCCCTTGCTTCCCAACGCCCGCAGCCCAACGAGGTCCTCGTTCGCCCAGGCGTTCGGCGGGAGCGGCGCGGCATAACTCGTGGCCGCGTACGCTATCAAGGGCGTTTGCACCGGCCGCCAAATGAGATATGCGACAAAGGCGCCTGCCAGCCCGAAGAACAAGAGCGTCCAGAAGGCGACCCGCAGCCGATAGCGCAGGAGCGCCGATTCGTAGCGATCGTCGACGGTTTTCCTGGTCCATCCGGCGCCACGGGCTTTACCGGACGCAGGGCTAGAACCGGCGGCGCGGCCCGGTTTGGACGCCTCACGCCAGCCCTTTCGCTGGGGGGGATTGCTGGGGGAAGCGGGCATTGCGGTGTTCCTTGCCGGAGGGTGGATGCTGGTATTATATCGCGCAAAGCATAAACAATCACTTACGCAGAGACGTATACTTACTAACGCAAGGTGTGTTACAACATCACTCAATCTGACAAAGGGAGATCGACCAATGAACTTCAAGCGCTGGCACGCGGCGGTCGTGTTTGGGATAGGGGTCTGCCTGTCGGCGGCGTCGGCCACGGCGGAAGACGCGACGTTCCGGGATCTGGCCCGAAAATACTTCAAAGACGGCGACGGCGCCGACTTGGCCAAGCTGGTCGGCTATTCCCAGCCGGTGAAACAGGTCATCGCCTTGGAATACAAGGTGCTTCTGTTCGCCGACGGCAAGGAGACGGCCGTCGATCCGAAGACTTATAATTTCCGCGTCGGCGACAAGATCCGCGTCGAGATTGCTCCGCTGAGCGATTATTACGTCTATATCTTCTACATCGGCGCCAGCGGCAATAAGGAGTTCCTCCTGCCGAAGGAAAATGAGCAGCCGCCAATGGCCAAAGCCGGCAAGTCGCTGGCCTTGCCGGGCGATGGCTTCCTGGTATTCGCCGAGCCGCCGGGCGACGAGGCCCTGCTGGTCGTGGCGACGGAGAAGCCGGTTATCGACCGCGATGTGCTGGCGCGGGTTTTGACGAAGAAGCCGGGCGAGTCCGACACGCCCGAAGAGGAGGCCGTCCGCAAGACGATCAAGGCCACGGTCAGCAAGGCCCTCAAATCGGCCCGCGAGCAAAAGAAGGAAATCTTGGACAAGACGGTCATGTATCGCGGCCTGACGAGCGATGCGGCGATGAAGACACTGGTCGATGACGTGCGCACCCGCGGCGTGAGTGAAGGCACCATCGAGGAGCCACCGCACGGCGAAAAGTCGGGCACGTGCGCGCTGTTCGTCAGCATGTCGAAGCAGGCCGATGCCCGGCTGATGGTGACGATTCCGCTGAAGTCGAAGGCGAAATAACGGTTGGCCTTTCGCAAGCCGATCCCTCCGGGATGACATGTGACGCCGTGTTGGAGAATAGCATTGCATCGAATCACATTCTGGAGACTTGCGTCGGGCTTGGCGCTAACGCTCGCATTCGTATGCCTCCCTGACACGCGTGCCCAAGATTCTGGCCAGCGCGACATCATCCGCGTTCGCGAAGGCACGAAGGAGGAACCGTGGCTGCGGATCGATTCGGGCGGACATACGGCCGCTGTCCGCGCGCTCGCCTTCACTTCCGACTCCGCGCGGCTCTGTTCGGGCGGTCTCGATAAGAACGTCGAGGTATGGAACATGGCGGCGCTCCGCGACCTGCGCCGCGTGTTCCTCCGCGAACGGACGATCCGCTGGCAGGTCTCCCGCGGCCTCCGCGGCGGCATCTATGCCCTGGCCGCCGCGCCCGATGCACCGCTCGTGGCCATCGGCGGCTACGGCGCGATGGGCTCGCTGGGCGAAATCGTGCTCGTCAACCCGGTTGACGGCAAGCTCGTCAAAGTCCTGGAAGGTCACCGGCAGACGATCTGCTCGCTCGCCTTTTCGCCCGACGGCAAATGGCTCGCCTCGATGGATACGGCCGGCGAGACGCGGCTCTGGACCCGCGGCGATTGGTCGTCGCGGGTGATTTACGACCAGGACGCCAAGACGTACGGCGCGGAGCGAGCGGCGCTTATTGCCAAGCAAATCAAAGTGCGGCCGTTGGCCTTTGTCGGCAATAGCAAGATCGTCTTGCCGACTTTCGCCAGCAATGCGGGCGAGAAGCGCCTGCGTTGGCAACTCGTCGAAATCAACGTCCGCGATTCGATGGATTTTCACGCCTTGGACACGATCCATTATGGCATGGTGACCGCGCTGGCCGCCAGCCCGGACGGCAAATGGCTTGCATCGGCCGACGCCGAAGGCAAGCTTCATCTTTGGGATCGAACGGCCGGCGCCGGGCCACGGACGCTCGCAACCGATCGCGGCGTCACTTCGCTGAGCTTCAGTCCGGACGGCCGCTCGCTCGTCGCCGGCACGCTCGCCGGCTCCGACGGCAAGAGTCAACTGCAAGTCTGGAACACAGCCAACGGCACGATCTCGCGGCGCGTAATGCTCGCCGATCACGTTTACGCCTGCGCGGTCAGCCCCGACGGCAACCGCCTCGCCTACAGCGGTGGCGAGCAAGGGCAGGTTTACGTCACTTCGCTTGTCGGCGACGCAATGCCGGCGATTCTGCAAGGCACCGGCCGGCGAATCGGCAAGGTGGCCTTCGCCGTCGAGCAACCGTACTACCGTGTCGCTTTCGGCAACGCCTCGCCCGGTCGCGGCTTCAACGATTTTGGCGACTTGCAAGAGACGTTCGACACGACCAATCTCTCGCACGGCACGGAGCAACTCAAGCCGGGCGAATGGATTCCCGCCGACTGGCTGAACGGCGGCTGGACCGCGAAGCGGCAGAGCGCCGGCACGCTGCAACTCTATCTCAACGGTGCGCCGCAGGGAACGGTGAATGTATCCGGCACACTCCGTGTGCCGCCGGCAATCGGCACGCGGAGTGTGCCGAATACATTGGATGAAGGCACGCCGCAATGCTATTGCTGGGTCCCGGACGCTCAGGGCAAGTCGTTCGCCATCGCCGTCGGCACCGATGTGCAAGACAGCATTTATATATGTCGCCTCGTGGCGAACGGCCCATGCCCGATACTTCGGCATTTCCGCGGTCACAACGATCGCGTGACTTCGCTGGGCGTGTCGCGCGATTTGAAGTACTTGGTCTCCGGTTCGGCCGACGGCACCGTGCGGTTCTGGAACCTGGCGGAGTTCGCGCAAGGCGCCGCTCCGCATGGTCGTTGGGGCGCGACGTTTGCCGTGCAAGGCGGAAAACTCGTGGCCACCGACGTCCATCTGGCCGGCCCGCTCTACGGCAAAGGAGTGCGCAAAGGCGATGTGCTCACCGCACTCCGCTGGCCGGCCGATCGCGCGGAGAAAACCGAACACGATCCCGCCATCATGCTCGACCAACTCGGAAAGCTTCCCTGGGGCACGCAGGTTGTCGTCGAATATACTCGCAACGGCGCGGCCCAACCGGCGTTCCAGCTTCTGCCCGCCTGGCAGCCGCTGGCGACGCTCTTTGCCGCGGCCAATGGCGAATGGGCCTTCTGGACGCCCACCGGCTATTACGACGCCTCGATGAACGGCTACCGCATGTTCGGCTGGCAGGTCAATCGCGGCCTGCAGCGGCTGCCCGACTACTATCGCGCCGACCAGTTCTACAAGGAACTCGAGCGGCCGCGCGTCATGGAGCGGCTTCTTCCGGCCGGCAGTCTCCGCGACGCCCTCGATCAGGCCGCAAAGGAATTGAAGCCCAACGCGCAAGCGAGTGGGTTGGCGAAGCTCCCGCAGCACGAAGTCCTGCCCACCCAAATCGCCGCCACGCCGCGGATCGAAATCCTTTCACCGGCGGCGGGCACGGTCGTCCGCGACCGCACGACGAAGGTCAAGGCCCGCGTCGAACTGCCGCAAGGCCGCAAGATGCTCGATGTCCACGTCTACGCCAACGGCGTCTCGGGCACGAAGCGCGAACTGCTTTCCGAGCGGCCGATGGATGGAGGGGCGGCAAATGGAACTGAACAGGTCTATCAATGGGACCTCGCCTTGCCGACCGATCCCAAGGACCTGATCGAAGTCGTGGCCGGCACCGACGCCCCGACGGCCGCTTTCGGCGACGTGGTTGTCCAGCGCTCGCGGCCCGTCGATCGGCCGCGGCCGGAAATGTACGTCGTGTGCCTCGGCATCGACCGCTACGGCGACCCGAAGATCAATCAGCTAGGCTTTCCCGTGGCAGATGCCGACGCGGTTGCCGCGGCGCTCCGCGGCGGCGCGGCGGCGCTCTACCACGTCAACGAGCCGACGGTCCTGACCAACGAGCAAGTCACGCCCGCCGCCTGGAAGAAAACGCTCGCCGATCTCCGCGCGCGGCTCAAGGATCGCGCCCAGCCCGACGACCTGGTCGTCTTCTTCCTAGCCGGGCACGGCATCGTGGACGACGCGACGCAGAAGTATTACTACGTCGGCCATGACTTCACCTTGGCCGACCTCGACCGCAAGGAATACAAGGCGTGTCTCTCTTGGGACGACTTCGCCGCCTTGGCCGATGTGCCGTGCCGCAAGTTGGTGCTCTTGGACACCTGCCACAGCGGAGCGCTCCAGCCCTTGCGGTCGCGCAATCTGAAGGCGGCCGTGCGCGAGCTACAGGCCGACGTAATCTTTTCCGTAACGGCCTCCACCGGCGAGCAGCGCGCGGCCGAGAAGGCCGAGTGGCGCCACGGCGCGTTCACGCGCTGTCTCTTGGAAGCCCTCGGCGGCGGCGCGGACCAATCGCGCGACGGGGTCGTGCGACTTGACGAGGTCGTGCCCTACGTGAAGGATGCCGTGGAAAAACTCACCGCCGGCCACCAGACCCCCACCGCCGCCCCGGACGAAATCCTGCCGTTCACGGCGATCCCGATGACGGGGAAGCGGTAGGCGGGAGTTGGGTATTTGCCGAGTACTATCACTTGACTATACTATCTACAGCCGTCGATTATTCGTTGTGCTGTTTCTCGAAAGCGATCCGCCGCATGAGCACCGTCCAATTTGAAACCGATTCGGTCCGCATTCCACTGTGGGTCACCGATCTCGGCTCATTCCGCCGCTGGGCCGAATCGGAGGAGTCGCCGGACAAGGCGACCGTCTGCTATCTCGCGGGAGAGGTATGGGTGGAAATGAGCAAGGAGCAAGTGTACTCGCACAACCACGTGAAGACCGAATTCGCCCGCGTCCTTGCCGGCATCGTCAAGCAATACCGCTTGGGCCGCTATTTCAGCGACGGTCTCTTTTTGACGAACGTCGAGGCGGACTTTTCCTCGAAACCGGACGGCACGTTCGTCTCGCGCGAGTCGTTCACGGCGAACCGCGTGCGCCTGATCGAAGGCGCGCTGGAAGGTTTCGTCGAGATCGAAGGCACGCCCGACATGGTCCTGGAGGTCGTCAGCGGCAGCTCGGTAAGCAAGGACACCGAGTGGTTGCGGGACCTTTACTGGAAGGCGGGCGTCGCCGAGTATTGGCTCGTCGACTGCCGAGGCGAGCGGCTCGACTTTGACATCCTCCGCCGCACGGCCGGCGGCTTTTCTCCCGCCAGCGTCTCGGGCGGTTGGATGGAGTCCGCGGTATTCGGCCATTCCTTCCTTCTCACGCGACAAACGGACGAAATGGGCCAGCCGGAGTATACCCTGGAAGCCCGGCGGTCATCGGAACATTGAGCAACAAATCGGGTGCTATGCAATCGCGCAGCATAGTCACGGCGGCATGGCAAGGCTATAATAGGACCGAGTTGGGTCTTGCCTGAGGTATTGAACAAATGTATTCCGTCGCACATTCGTCTTGCACTTCCGCGATCATCGCGCGGCTGCTTGTCTGGGCAGGTTTCACGCTAGGCGTTCTGCTCGCCACGAGTTCGTCGGCTTGGGCGCAAACCGGTTCCATGTTCTACGACAGTTGGGCCGGCGAGGTGGGCGGCGGGCCCGATTCGGCTTGGGGCGTCGAAAACCTCACCGATCCCAATAACGGCAACGTTCACTATACGAACATCACGCCCTCGCAGTCCAGCGCGTCCAATCCGACGACGCTCCAAGTCATCAACGATCTGACTTCGCCCACCGGCCGGGCACTGCGCATGACGATCTATCCCAATCCGAACAACAACGGTTCTTACCTCTCGTCGGAAATCTCCACCAAGCTCAGCGGCGTGATCGAGAACAACGTCGAGTACGGGCATATCGAGTCGTGCATCAAGGTCGCCGGCAGTTCGGACACCGGCGCCACCGGAAGCGGGACGGTCTGGCCCGCGTTCTGGATGCTGGGCTCCAATATCTCGCAGGTCGGCTGGCCTACGTGCGGTGAGATCGACATCATGGAGACCAAGGGAAGTCTCGAGGGCGCGGGAAGCAATCAGGCCATCAACTTGGGAACGCCCCATGCCCCCGGCCTCGGCGCGGGCGGCCAGTATCAATTTCCCGCCGGGCAATATATGTATAGCGGCTACCATACGTACGCCGTCGACTGGGCGCCCAACAAGATCGTCTGGTCGGTCGATGGGACGCCTTACTTCACCGCGTCGCCGCAATCCCAAGGCGGCAACGAGGGCGGCACTTGGGAGTTCAACGATCATCCCTTCTACCTGATCTACGACATCTGCCAGGGCGGCGCGTTCGGCGGTTCGGGCACTCTCACCCATCCGCTCAACATGGACATCGCTTACGTCGAGGTCACTACCAGCAGCTACAATTTCAACGCCCCCGATGTTCCCAGCATCACCGTTGGCAGCGAAAATGACGGCGCGATGGCAGGCAGCACGGTTCCCGAGCCGGGCACCATCGCGCTCGTGGCCGCCGCCGGCGCGGTCAGCCTTGCCATATCCTTCTGGCGAAAGCGAAAGCGGGCGGGGCGATGATCGAAGCCCGACGCGCAAGCGAGTGGGCGAATCCCCTCTTGCTTGCGCTTCGGGCTTTTATGGCTTGGCTCGTTTCACTCGAACAGTACAGATTAGCAAGGCCGCGCCCACTGCGGCCAGCAGTCCTAGCGAATCGGGCTCCGGCACGGCGGCCGGCGCGCCGCCTATGATCGGGGCGCTGAACGCCGCCGCACCCGCGCCGACCGTCAAGCTCGAACCGTCGGCCACCGCCTCGTTATTGGTCAGGACCAGAGTGCCGGCGTTGACGACCGTCCCGCCAGTGTAGGTGTTCGTGCCGGACAACACTTCGGCGCCCGAGCCGTTCAAGACGAGTTCGATCGCGCCCAAGGTGCCGCCGCCGAGGATCGCGCCGCTGAAGGTGGTCGAGCCGCCCGTGGGACTCAACGTCAAGATCGAAGGAAGCGTCGACGCGCCGTCAATCACCGAGCCGCCGCCCGTTCCATCCGCGAGCGAGGTGACCGTCTGATTGGCTCCGCCAAGATCGAAGACGGCGCTGGCCGAAATCGCGAGCGCGGTGGAGGCCGGCAGGCCGCTGAGGTTGCCGTTGCCGACGCCGGCGATGAAGCTGAAGTTGCTGATCGTCTGGATGGCAAACAGGCCGCCGGTCGCGCCGGTGAAGCCGACATAAGCCGACGTGCCGCCCGTCGCGGCGGGCAGGTTGACGCCCGCGTAGGTCCTGGAATACGTCTGGCTCGTGGTCTGATCGAGGAGGTTCTCCACAAGGTTCGAGCCGTCGTAGCTCAGCATGACCTGGATCGGGTCGCCGCTGGCCAGATTCACGGGGCCGGTGCTCGTGTAAGCGGAGAGAGTTCCGCCAGTGGTAAAGGCGCTGCCCACGCCGCCCGGATCGCCGGAGTAGATATTGAGCTGAACGGCCGCGCTGGGCGAGATGCCGAAGTAGCCCAGGTTGCTGCCGGCGGCGTTGGGGCCGAGCGCGGCGGGGCCGGCCGGCGAGTTTTGCAGGGTGAAGGTCACGCCGTCGGCTTGCATATTGCCGCCGGCCGTGTAGACGAACGTGGCCGTGAACGCGCCCGTCGGCACCTTCGTATTGTAGAAGGCCGAACGGGTCTCGAAGATCGGCGGGCCGTTGTCGGTCAGCGTGAGCACGTTGGCGGCGATCGCCGTGGCGGTTGGCGCGTTTGCGCCGTCGGTGACGGTCCAGCCGCTGCCGTTGCCGCCAAAGCCGGAAATGCCGGAAGTCAGCTTGAGCGTTCCGGCGCCGACGAGCGTCGGTCCGGAATAGGTGCTGCTGCTGGTGAGAAGAAGCGTGCCGCTGCCGGCCTTCGTTAGTCCGCCGCTGCCAGCGAGCGTGCCGCCGTAGCTCGTGTTGGCGTTGTTGACGCCGACCGTCAGCACGGAGCTGGGCAAGACGAAGTTGCCGGTGCCCGAAAGGCCGCCCAGCACGGCCGATGACCCGCTGAAGGCGAGGCCGTTGTTGCTGTTCACGGTCACTGCACTGTGCTGCAACGCCAAGCCCGACGGATCGTTCACACGAGTCGTGCCGCCGCTGATCAGGGTTGCGCCGCTGACGGTATTGGCAGCGCCGATGTTGACCGTCGCGCTGCCGGAGACGTTGAGCGTCGTGACCGTCGGGCCGGCCAGATTGGTCGTGCCGCCGGAAAGCGTCGCGGTGGGAATCGCGTTGGTGTTGTTCAGCGTTATCAGGCCGCCGGAGACGCTGAAGACCGTCGTGCCGGCCGATGCGCCGCCGCCTACGGTCACGCCATGCGACGTATCGCTCGCAATGACGTTGAGCGTCGGTACGCTGCCGGCCGTGACGTTGACGACGGCGCTGCCGGAAATCGTGGCCGTGGTCAACGCTCCGCCGGCCCAACTCGTCGTGCCGCCGGAGAGCGCGGCCGCACCTACGCCGCCGGCAACCGCCATCGCCACCGATCCGCCGGAAACCGTGAGGCCGGCAATTCCGATGCTGTTGCCGAAAGTTGCAACTCCTCCGCTGACCGTCGCACTCCCGACTTTCGCCGGCCCAGTGACCGTCGTGCTGCCGCCGCTTATGCTCAATACCGTGAGCGTGCCGGCAGTCGCGTTGAAAGTCGCCGTGCCGGAGATCTGCGAGTTGGTAACGGTGCCGCCGGTGATGCCGATTGCTCCGCCGCCGGCAACAAGCGTGTTCACGGTCCCGCCACTGACGCTTAACGCTCCGCTCGTCATCGTCGCCGTGCCGATGCTGCCGCCGCTAAGGCTAAGCGAGCCGCCAGTGAGAGTAGCCGCGCCGACGAGATTCGAGGAGTTGCCCAATTCGGCGCTTCCTCCACTGATCGAAAGGACGCCGGTTGACATATTTACCGCTGCAAAATCTGCCTCGAGCGTCCCGCCCGCATTGACGGTCACGCTCGTTGGACTAATCGGGCCGCCGTTTTGCAGACTCAACATGGCCGTCGCGGATGAGCTGCCTTGAATCACCAGCGTGCCGATCGAAAGCGGCGACGTGGGACCGGGAACCACCACGCTCGACGCGGATGGCGGCACGATCTCAATGTTCGTTCCCGTAACGGGCGCCGCCGTGCCGGCAACATTCGTTACGCTCAGGCCCGTCAACTGCAACCCCGCTGCCTGATAACTGAGCGTGCCGCCGCTGTAGCTCGGGTAAACCCAATTCGAACCCGTATTCCAGCTACCGTTGCCGTCGTTCCAAACGGCCAGATTGCCCGTCTTGACGAGAGAACCATCGAAGCCCCAGGCGGGCTGATTGGCCGGCGGCGCGTTCCACGTCATAACATAGACGGGCAGCGCGGGCGCGACTGCCCATTGCGGGCGGAATATGGGATTGCCACTGCCGGGCAAATTCAAGTTGGCGCTGCCCAGCGCGAGTGTGGCTTCGGAGCTAGTGCCGCTATATGACCACTGGAAGGCGGCGCTGGGGCTGATCGTGAGGCCGCCGGTGAATAGCGCTGTGGAAGCCGCGCTGGCGTCGGGCGCGAACGTGGCGCCGGTTTGGATCGTCACCGGAAACCCGATGGCCCCTGCTGGGCCGGCGGAAAGCCCGGCCCCCGAGTTCACGTTCATGCTCGCACCGGCCGCTGCGGCGAGCGGGCCGGCGACCTTGAGCGTGCCGGCATTGACCGTGACAGCCGCGCTGCCGGCCGTGAGCGCCGTCGCGCCGCCAAGGACCACGCTGCCGTTGTAACCGGAGGTGTTGCCGACGTTGATCGTCGCGGCCGAAATCGAGACGGCCGGCAGCGACAGCGTCGTTCCGTTGGCGGCCTTGATGTTCTGGACATTCCCCGTACCGGAGAGAACGAGGATCGGCGCGCTGCCGGCGCCGGCCGCTAGCGAGACGTTGGCGTTGGCCGAGGCCACAAAATCGCCGCCCACCTGCACGCTGCCGCCGTTGACCACGTTCCGTAGGGTCGCGCTGCCCCCAAAACTCAGACCGCCGATCGAGTTGGTCGGGCCATTGCCGCCAAAATCGAGAGTGATCGCGCTCGTCGCCGCGATGCTCGTGTTGGGTAAGCTGACCGCTCCGCTGGACGAGTTGATCGGAACCAACTGAAAGCCGTTGACGTTGGCTTCGTTATTGCCGCCCGCGCCGGCGACATTCACGTTGATTTGACCGAAGACGTCGGCCATCAGCCCGGCAAACTCGCAGTACACCGAACTGGACGCGATCGAGACCGTGGCAAAATTGGCCGGGGTTGTGACGACTTGCGTCGAACCGCCGGTCGTGAACGCCACCTGGCGGCCGCTGGCATTACTGCACATGATGGCGTACAGATTGTACGCGACGCCCGGAGTCAGGCCGCCGAACGTGTAATTCATGGGTCCGGGAGTGTTGTTGTATTCGAAGGTGCCGAGCACGCCGTTCGGATTGCCCGTGCCGAAGCTGCCATTGGCAAGCGATTGCGTATAGGTGACGGTCGTCGGCTTGCCGCCGGAGTTCAGCATCGCGGCGGCGGTGGCGTTCCGGGCGGGGCTGTTCCAGTAGGTGCCCGTGTCCGGATTGGCGCCAGTCCCGGAGTAGGCGACTTGCGCCGTATCGACGTTGACGGCCGTGCCGGCGGCGCCGGCGGAGAGCGGGGGCGTGAAGGTCAACACGCCGCCGGTCACGGTCAAAGTGTTGGCCGCCGTCGTGGTATTGGCCAGGTTGTTGCCACCGGTGGCGTAGGTGAACGAATTGCCGCCCGATATCGAGGCCGCTGCCCCGCCATTGAACAAGAATTGGCTGCTGATGAGAAGCGGGACCGGTGCGATGGTAGCGCTGCCGGCGTCGGTGAGGTTCGCGGCGTTAATGTGAAAGGTGCCGGGCAAGATGACGGTGCCGCCGGTGACCACGAAAGCGGACAACGACGGGTTGGCGGCGGTAAGGTTCACCAGCCCGCCGGAGACACTTGCCGTGCCGACTGTTGCCGGCGCCGAGACCGTCGTCGTCCCGCTGCCGCTTGCGCTGAGCGTGGACACGCTGCCATTGTTGACGTTGACAATGGCGTTGCCCGATATGCTGGCCAATGTCACGGAGGGGCCGGACAGGTTGGTCGTGCCGCCGGAAAGCGCGGCGGTGGGAATGATGTTTGTGTTGAACAACGTCACCGAGCCGCCGGAGACGCCGAGCGACGTGACGCTGCCGGCGCTCACATTGACGACGGCCGTGCTGGAAATCGTGGCGGCCGTGACTGTCGGACCGAAGAAATTGGTCGTGCCGCCGGAAAGCGCGGCAAGAGGAATCGTGTTGTGGTTGTCCAGGTTAACTAGCCCGCCGGAAACGCTGAGCGACGTACCGCCCGCATTCGCGCCGAAGCCTACTGTTACGCCATTGATCAAACTGCTGCTGGCGACGTTCAAGTTGGCCACCGTGCCGGCGCTGATGTTGACCACGGCGCTGCCGGAAACGTTGACGGAGCTATTCACTGCCCCGGTACCGGTGAGAATGCCCGCAACGTTAAGCGTCAGGCTGCTGCTGGTACTCCCAGCGCCGCCCAGAAGCAGCTCGCCGCCGCCCGGAATGTTGATCGCGCCGCTGCCCGTCCACGGCCCGCCGGCGGAAATGGTGCCACCGGAAATAGTGCTCGTGCCGCTGTTGGCCACCGCGCCATTCAGCGCTAGCGAGCCGCTGGGCGACAGGGTTCCAGAGGCAAGAGTCACGCCGCCGTTGACAGCGCCGCTGCCACTCAACGTGACGCCATTCACCGACACGAACTGGCCGACGTCGGTGATGCCGTTCACGGTCAACTGAGCGCCAGAACCGATGTTGATTCCGCCGGTGCCGGAAAGCGTCGCCCCGGCCGGGATCGTGAAGGTCCCGCTGGAAATGCTTGTCGCTCCATTGACCAAGAGGTTGCTGCCGGCGGTTAATGCGGTAGCGCCGTTCGATGTGAGGCTCACGGGAGTTGCGGCAAGCTTCCCGTTGCCCCCGATGAAGCCGCCGGTAACGATCACGCTGCTGCTGGGCAAGCTGCCGTTGACGATGAGCGTGCTGCCGTTGGTAACCGTGGTGGCGGCAGTATAGGTGTTGGTGTTGGCGAAGGTTACGCTTCCGCCGCCGTTGATCACGACGCCCACGACCGAGCTGGCAATGCCGCCGGTGCCGGCAAGCGTGTAGCTGTTCGAGAGGTTCCCGAATGTCACGCCGCTTGGATTGACCTGCTGATTGACCGTGACGACAAAATTGGATGCCGTATTGCTGAAGACGACGCGGTTGCCTTCTCCATAGACGGCGGCGCTACCGCTGTTCGACCAATTGAGCGTAGTGCCGATATCCCAAAGGAACTTGCCGCCCGTGTTCACGCTGCCCGCCCACGATAGCGATTTCGAGGCGCCCGCCGACAGCACGTCGAGGCTGATCACGCCGGGGACGCTCTCGTCGATGCTCATCTGCGACGAGCCGAGCGCACGAACGTGTTCACGAGATTGAACGTCGGGCTGCCGGAGAGCGTGCCGTAGTTGACGAACGGGTACGCGCCTACGGCCCAAGTCCCGCTCAGGTTTGCAACGTTGACGTTTACGGTGCCGGACGTCAAAGCCAGGCTTCCGCTGACGTTGATCAAGTCGTGCTGGCCGGCGCTGGGCGTATTGAAATTGAGGTTGAGGGTCGAGCCGCTATTGAAGTTCAAGGCGCTGGCGGAAAGCGTGTTGTAGACGCCGGGGCTGGCGTCGGGCCGGATCGAGCCGTTGACCGTGACCGCGCCTGTGCCGGAAGTGCTGATTGAGCCGCTGCCCGTCAATGTCGCGCCGGCCGCAATCACGACCGGGCCGCTGCCTGTGGCCGAACCGTTGGCGTTTCCGATCGAGAGCGTGCCGGCGGAAACGGTGGTGCCGCCGCTGTAGGTGTTCGCCATATTCAAGGCGACGAGGCCCGAACCCGAAAGCGCGACCGCGCCGCTGCCGCCGATCGCGCCGCCGCCGCTGGCGGTCAAGGTATAAGCATAGGCCGTGTTGTTGAACGCGATCGATTGCGGCGCGACGGCCTGCGTCACCACGACGTTGGTTGTTCCGCCGGCTGTGCCCGCGCTGTCGTCAAAGAGCACGCCGTTATTCGGCTCGATGTAATAGCCGAGCGTGTTGGGGTTCCGCCAGTTCGCCGTGGCGGCGACGTCCCACTTCCCATTGCCGGCCGAGCCGGCCCAAGTCAACGTGCCGATATTGGGCGTGAAGACGGCGGCCGCCAAGACGTTTCGAGTACTGATGGTATTTGGCTGACTCGTGATCGTGGTCGTCCCCGCGGAAAGCCCATTGACGTATCCCGCGGCGAAATAGACTTGGTTCTCATTGGCATCGGAGCGAGACCACGCCAGACTGCCTGTGCCGGACGTAAAGGTAAAGCTCAATGGCAACGTGCCAAAACGAAATGCTTGCGCGGTGGCCGCGAAGGAGTTGGCAATCGTGGAGTTCGCCAAGGTCAGCGAGGTAGGGGTCGTTGTGGTCGAAGTCGCCACGTAAGCAGCGGGAGCGCCGCCGGTATTCACGCCCGAAAGCGTGTACGCATTCATCGCATAGGAGCGGCCGCTCCCCGAAAGCGTGATCGCGCCCGTGCCGACGTTAGGGTTATAAAGATAATAGACCTGGGAATAGACGTAACTACTGTTGGAGCTTACCAGGCTTGCGGCTAGTTGGAGCGTCTGGGTGCCGGCGCTGGTGATCCACTTGATCGTCGGCGTGGCGTCCAGGCCGGTGTTGCTCTGGGCGTATTCATCATAGGGCACGACAAGGACGCTGCTGCCCGTCCCAGCAGTAACTGTAAAAGCATTGTTTCCCGTAAGCGCCACATCGCCGCCACTGGAGAGTTGAAACCAAGGTGTCGTAAGATTGGAAGTGTCGCTAAAGACGATGGCCGCTTGAGCAGCGCCGGCCGCTGCGGAGAGCGCCAAGGCCAGCACGGCCAGGCCGGCCGACAGGCGCCGCAAAACGCGGCCCGTCCGCGAACACGTAACTCGAGAACGACCGTGGCGCGGCAATCGATCGATGAAAGATGAAATCAGAGCCACGCCCCACCTAAACTCGTTCGTCACAAGGTCCCCAGGCACTATCTCTTTTCTCGCATCGAAGTGGAAAAAAAGCAATGACATTTGATTTCATTCCGCATGACGGTTTGCGTCATGCGGCGGCGACCATCTTCCTATGCTACATGGCCGCGGAGCGGCCGACAGGCTCGTTACGACGCGGAGCGTCGTAACGAGAGGAAGCCGGAATCCGCACAATACCCACAACTTTTGAGGGAGGCGCGCCCGCGAAACTCCTTCGTGCTTTTTTCCAGCGGATGAATTATCATGGATAGAGTGTCACTTTCCGTCTTTTCACGCCAGACTTCCGGAGCCACGGCGATGCGACGTTTCTCTTGGTATTCCTCTGCGATCGCGGCTTGCGGCGCCATTTTGGCCGCGGCGGGGCAACTCTGGGCGGGCGCCGCCGATGAGATCATTTCCGAGGCCGCCGCCGGGCGATGCGGACTGACCCGCGCTTGGGTCAACCAGGCGCAAATCGATGTCGGCCAGAGCCGTTTGCAATCGCTCGTGCTCTACGACGGCACGCTCTTCGCTCAATCGAGCCGCGCCACGCTCGAGGCGCTCGACGCCGAGACCGGCCAGCGGTTCTGGTCCAAATTGGTCGGCAAGCCCGCCTACCCCAGCCTTCCGCCCGGCGCGTGCAAGGACCTGGTGGCCGTCGTGAACGGCTCGCGGCTGTATGTCATGAACCGCTATACGGGCGACCTCCTCTACCAGACGCCTGTCGATGGCGTGCCCACCGGCGCGGCGGCGCTGAGCACCCGCCGGGCTTATGTGCCGAACGCGACGGGCATGATCTATTCGTATCGCTTGGAGCCGGTGACCGACGCCGCCAAGGAGCTTGGCAAGATCGACCCGAACTTGGCCACGATGACCGAAGAGCAGAAGCAGGACGCGGCCAAGCAAGTCGAGGAAGACCGCCGCGAGAACCTCCGCCTGCACCAGGAATACGTGCCGCCGCTGGCCTGCGCATCGGACGGCCGGGCGCTGACGGCGCCGGTCATCACCACGCAAAACCGCGATGAAGAGTTCCTCACTTGGGTCACCGACAAAGGGCACTTGCACCTGGGCCGCGTCGACCGCCGCAGCGCCAACGCGCTCTTGATCCGCTTTCGCGTCAATGCCAAGGGCAGCTTCAACAGCTCGCCGGCCTATATGCCTCGCGATGCAAAGCTGGGCAGCTCGGGCACGATCTTCGCCGGCTCCAGCGAAGGCGAGCTCTTCGCCATTTCCGAGCGCGACGGCGAGATCCGCTGGAAGTTCTCCATCGGCGATCCGATCAGCGATTCGCCCGTCTTGATCGGCGATCGGCTCTTCGTCACAAGCGAGCTGGGCGGCCTCTTTGCCGTCACCGCGAAGACCGGCAAGCAGCTTTGGTTCTCGCCCGACATTTTGCATTTCGTGGCCGCGGGACGGCAGCGGGTCTATGCGACGGACAAGCTCGGACGGCTGCGGATTCTCGACGGCCGCACGGGCGCTATGCTGGACATGCTGCCCACGGGCGGCCTGCCGATCAAGGTCAGCAACGGCCAGACCGACCGGATTTACCTGGCCACGGAAAGCGGGCTGGTGCAATGCCTCCACGAAATTGACGAGACGAAGCCGATCGTCTATGGGCAAATCAAGGCGCCCGTGGAGGAGGAGCCGGCCAAGCAGCCGGCGCTGAAGGCAAAGTCGGGCGAAGGCGCAGCGCCGAAGCCGCCCGCGAAGAAGCCGGCGCCGAAGCCCAAGGCCGACGACGGCGGCTTCGGCACGGACACAGCCCCGGCCGCCAAGCCGGCGCCCGCGGCGAAGCCCAAGCCCGCGGCCAGAGGCCGCGCCAGAGGCAAAGCGCCGGCCGATGCCGCCGACGCGCCAGGGCCGTGAGCACGTGGGGCAGTTTGCTAACCTGCCGATGGTTGGCAGGTTAGCAACCTGCCCCACGGTTACAGTCCCTTGCTTCATCATACTTTCTCCACCACCTGCCGGCATTTCGGCAACGAGGCGAGGAACATCCTCCCATACGGCTTCGTCCGCACGCGCGGGTCGAGGATCACCACGATGCCCCGGTCGGTACGGGTGCGGATCAAGCGGCCGAAGCCTTGCTTGAGTTTCAGGATCGCCTCGGGTAGTTGATAGTCGCGAAACGGGTTGCCGCCCGCGGCCTTGATCGAGTCGAGCCGCGCTTCCAGGAGCGGACGGTCGGGTACGCTGAACGGCAGCCGCGTGATGATAACATTTACCAAGGCATTACCCGGCACGTCGACGCCTTGCCAGAAGCTATCGACGCCGAAGAGCACTCCGCGCGAGTTGGCCTTGAACTGCTCGATCATCTGCGTTCGGGGCGTGCCGTCGGCCTGGCTGTAGAGGGCCAGGTTCTGCTCGATGAGCCAGGGCGCGAGCGCGGCGGCGGCGCGCTTCATCGACTCGTAGCTGGTGAAGAGCACGAACGCGCGGCCCTCGCTCCGCGCCACGTAGCGGCGGATCATTTCGACGGTAGCCTGCTCGTAACGCTGCGCCTCGCTGCCCGGATCGGGCATTCCGTCCAACAGGATTAGTTCGACCTGCTCCTGATAGTTGAACGGGCTGCCAAGGCCGAGCGCGGAGGTCTGCGTGAGGCCCACGCGGGACTGGAAGAAGTCGAACTTGCCGGCCGTGGCCAGGGTGGCGCTGGTCGTGACTACGGTCGGCACCTTGTTGAACAGATGTTCGCGAAGGATCGGGCCAATATCGACCGGCGTTGCCGCCAGCGAGATGCGCGGCGCGCGGCGGCCCTTGACCGACTCGACCCAGTAGACCGCCTCGGCCATCGCTTGCGTGTTCCAGTCTTCAAAACCCTTGGCCATGCCATCGAGCCGGGCGGCGGCCGCGGTGAAGTCCTGCCGCTCCTCTTCTTGCGCGATCGTCTTACCCAAGTCGCGCACCAATCGCGAGAGTTTGCTCAGACCTTCACTGAGCCGGTTCTCAACGACGAGCGGCTGCCGCACGCGGCCGTTGCCGTTCGGTTGCCTTTCGAGCCAGCGGCCTATTCCATCGAAGAACTCCTCGGCGCGGAAGTAGCAATCCATCACTTGCCGCTGGGCGTCGCCACCGCCGGGGCGGACGAGCAGGCCCTTGTTCGCCCGGTCGCTGAAAAGCCGCCGCAGGGTGAACTCGACCTGGCCGTTGGTGAGCCGCAATCCCAAGTGGTCGCCGGCGACGGACTCGAGCGTGTGGGCCTCGTCGAAGATCACGATGTCGTGCCGCGGCAGCATGGCGGCCCCTTCCATGCGGAGCGCGAGATCGGTGAAGTACAAGGCATGGTTGACGACCACGATCTGGGCACGGCTCATCCGCCGCCGAGCGGCATAGTAGAAGCAGTCGGCATTCGTCGGGCACTTGCGGCCCATGCAGTTGGAGTGATCGCTGGCGACTTCCTCCCAGACGGCCGGCGAGGGCTTGAAACTCAGGTCGGCCAGCGAGCCGTCGCTGGTCTTTTCCGACCAGTCGCGGACCTGGCGAAGCTGTTCGTAGTCTTCCTCCTCGGTGAAGAGCGCGGCCGCGCGGCCCATGGCGTTCTTCATCCTCCGCAGGCTGATATAGTTGCGGCGGCCCTTGGCGAGCACGGCGGTAAACTCGACCGGCATCACGCTTCGCAAGAGCGGGATGTCTTTTGTGAGCAGTTGTTCCTGAAGGCTGATGGTGTGCGTGGAGATGACGACGCGCGGCGGCGCGGCCTCCTTGTCGCCTTTGGCCTTCGTCTCTTTCACTTTTTCCGCGGTGGCGAGAATTGCCGGCACGAGATAGGCGAAGCTTTTGCCGACGCCGGTTCCCGCTTCCACGACCAGGTGATGCCTTTTCTCGATCGCCTCGGCCACGGCGTCGGCCATCTTCAATTGTTCGTCGCGGTGTTCGTAGTTGGCAAGCCGCTTGGCGATGCTGCCATCCGGGCCAAGGATATCAGCGGGCGAGATCATATCCGCTAGCCTAGCACGTGAAGGCGAATGCAGGAAGGGGCGCGGCAATCTGGTATTCTTCGCGGCGGCTGGCACGGTATAATTCATGGCGGGAGATATGCGATGGGCAACACTATGAAGAGTGCGAAGGGCATGATTCGTAACGGCCGCGTCGAACTATTGCAAGACGTTGACTGGCCGAATGGCACACAAGTCCAAGTTACTCCAATCTCAAACAGCGTGCCTAAGCCAGATTGGCTCTCGCTGCCGCCACTGGACGTTGGCGAGTTTCGCGAGGTCACGTCGGACGATGATCTGTTGGGTGAAATGCTTGAAGGTCGAAAGTTTTGATTCGTGTTTTAGGAGAAATCATGAGTGCAATTGTTCTAAAAGGCTCGAAGCAAGAGATTGCCGATCGTATTGTTCAGTTTCCCGGGCAAGTTCGCGAGGTTATTGTGCTGACCGAGGAAGCCGCTCCGGCGCCGCTGGATCCGCCGAAGCCCGGTGAGGACATTTTCGCCGAGATGGAACCATACATGAGCGATGCCACGGACGTTGATTGGTCGCGTGAGGCAATCTACACACGGATGGAAGGCGAATGATTCTACTGGACACCAACGTCCTCGGCCGGTTCACCAGCTCGGCTGATTCCCAATGTCTCGTGGTCCGCAAGGGCATAGCTGCTCTCGTTGCGACGTGGCGAGCGGATTGTCATTGTTCCTCAGAACCTATTTGAGTTTTGGGCCATTGCTACGCGAAAGAAAGGCTTGCCTCCGGCTGGGCAGAATGGGTTGGGGCTGTCCGTTAACAGCGCAAGCTTGTGGCTCAATACTTTTCAACGACGATTCGAATTGCTTTACGACAAAGACGACCTGTTCAAGTTGTGGCGCGACCTCGTCAAGGGTCTCGGCGTTACGGGCTTACGGTCTCACGACATTCGGCTCGTCGCGGCAATGCAGAGCCACGGAATCGCAACGCTGCTGACGTTCAACGTCAACCACTTTCGGAACTGTCCGATCGCGGTGGTTGATCCGGCGTCGTTGTAGCGAATTCAGCCTGAATCTCTTAAGTTCGTGTCGTTTAGCATCTCCTTCACCTTCTCCTCATCAAAGTTTCGCGGCTTCGGCTTGTCGATGTTCTCTTGCAGTTCCTCGAACGTCGGCGTCTTGGAATTGACGCCGCCTGCGGGCACTTCCAGCCCGGCGGTCCAGACGATGGCGTTCAAGACCACCTTGCGGAAGTTGTCGTTGCCCCAGTTCCAGTGGTGATGGGCGCCGGTGAGGCCGAAGCCTCGCCCGCCGCCGGGACGCTCGTAGACCCAGGCCATGTGCTCCGGCTGACCTTTGCGGGCGAAGACCGATGGGTTCGCGCCGTGGGCGTCGCTGCCGGGCCGATGCACTTCGTCGGGCGGGACGGCGGTGAGGATCGGCGTCACGCCTTTCATGTCGTCCGCGAAACGCATGTGAAAGTACCATTCGTCGCTGATTCCAAACGGCTGGACTCCCCGCGCGACGGGATGATCGGGCAATTTCTGGAAGCTGGCATGCCAATTCGGATTGACCGACCAGAAGGTCTCGAAGTATCCGCCGATCCAACTTGTCAGCAAGTCGCCAGCCTTGCCCTTGGGGATCTCCACCGCGTAGTGGATGCAGCAGAGGCCGACGCCTTTTTTCATCAGCTTATCAACTTCGTCGAGGTGCTTCATCAAGAGATGCCCCTCGCCGCCGTCGCAATAGATGACGATGCTGGACGCATTATCCAGCAGCCTCGGGTCGGCCGGCCAGCCTTGGTAAACGACCGCCTCGGCATCGGGCACATTTTCATTGATCAGCTTCGCCAGCAGGATGCAGCCCGCTTTGTGCTCGTGTTCGGCGTAGCCGTGGCTCCGCCCGCCGGCGATGAAGACAATCTTCTTCTTAGTGTCTGCCTTCATGGACCTCTCTCGCGGAAACTCCTTCAGCCGCACGTTGCGGAACTGCACCTTCATCGGCTCGCCGACGTGGATCTGCAAGGCGATGACGCCGTCCTTGCGCGCGAGCGTGTCCTCGTCGGTCACTTCGCACGTCAGGTGGCCGTTGATCTTCTCGGTGATGTGGTTGCCGCGGGCGGTGATGTCGTACTCGTTCCAATCGTGCATCTTGATGAACTTGGCCACGTCGGCCGACTTCGCGAATTGCTCGATGACCTTCGGCTTGTGGTCTTTGCCGATCACCGTCTTCTGGCCGCGGTTGGCGAGGATGCCGCGGAAGTTCTCGCCGTAGCAGATGCCCGTGTATTGATTCTGCCAGTCCATGTCGGGCTGGTAGCCGCTGACGCGCCACTTCTCCTTCTCTTCCCAACTGCGGATCTGCACGCCGGAGTTGGCGAAGCCTTCGTTGGGCAGGCGGAACTCGATCTTGATCTCGAAGTCGGCCGGCCTGGCGGGGTGCGCGGCATCGTCGCCCCGCCAGATGAGAAACGTGTTGTGCTCGGCGGGCTTCTCCTTGGTGGTCTGGCCGGTGATGACTCCATCCTCGACGCTCCAGAAGCGCGGGTCGCCGTCCCAGCCGGCGAGCGTCTTGCCGTCGAAGATCGTGCGAAAGCCGTCGGCATCGGTCGTGGCGGGGGCCGGCGTTTCCGCCCGCGCGGCTGCGGCAAGGGCGAGCCCGAACGTCGTGCTCAAACAAACAATCGACCAAAGTAACTTCATGCGATTCATAGCGATTCTCCCAGTGATAAAGCAGTTGGCCGCAGTATAACGCGCGTGGCGAGCGGATGTAAACAAGGCCGCTGGCGCGGGTTGTGACGGTAAGCCCGAATCTGCGCGGGACGGCGCGGTGCGGTCTGTTGATAAAATAACAAGGCACTATTCATTTTGCGCACGTGCAAAAAGCCAAACCTATGTTTTATTTGTATTGGAATTGAGACGCTGTCGGGCGGATTGTAGACATTTCGCGACGAAACACCGGGCTATAGGAATTTGTATGCTGGAGCTTCTCACAGATCTTACGTGTGGGATTGTCATGAGCGCGGGCGGCGCGGGGGCGGGCTGGGCCCTGCATCGCGCACTTCGCGGCATGAGGACCGAAATGCCCGAAGAGCAGAGGATCGCGAAGGAGGTTCTCAATCGCCTCAAGGACCTCGCCACGCACATGGCGGCCGGCGTCGGCCAACACAGCAACCACGTCGAGGAAATCAACCAGGAGCTGACCGAGCGCGAGCCGCAAGGGCCCGAAGGCGTGATCTCCGCGGTGGCCCGCTTGATCGAGTCGAACCAGACGATGCAGTCGCAGCTTGGGGAAGTGGAGGACAAGCTCCACGAGCAGGCCCGGCTCGTTGAGAAGAAGACCGAGGAAGCCCGCACCGACATGCTCACCGGGCTGGCCAATCGCCGCGCGTTCGACGATAAGGTAACCGACTGCTGCGCGGAATACGAGCGCAGCCACCGGTCGTTCTCGCTCATCCTGGGCGACATCGACCACTTCAAGAAGTTCAACGATACGCACGGCCACCAGACGGGCGACGAGGTGCTCCGCGGCACCGCTCGCGTGCTCCGCGAGACGGCCCGCGAGTCGGACTTCGTTGCCCGCTACGGCGGCGAGGAGATTGCGGTCGTACTGCCCGGCACCAAGGCCGAAGATGCGATCCGCGCCTTGGAGCGCGGCCGGCAAGCGGTCGAAAAGGCGCGTTTCCAATCGCCCAGCGGCGAACTCAACGTGACCATGAGCTTCGGCATCGCGGAGCTCGCGCCGGGCGAAGACCAGAAGTCGCTGGTCGGCCGCGCGGACGCGGCTTTGTATGCTTCGAAAGAAGCGGGCCGCAACCGCGGCTGCTGGCACGACGGCCACAAGATCCGCCCCATCGCGCGGCCGTGCGATGTGGCGTCCGTCCCGAAAGCGCCCGCCGCGCTCCGCCGCCCGCCCCAACATCTTCCGACGTTGCGCAAAAGCCGGAAGGCGAGGTCCGCATGTGCGACAAGAGCGAGTTCGGCCTGAGCCTCGGCCGCCGCCTGGCCGAATGGCGCCGTCGCGGCGCTGCGCCGCGCTCTTGCTGATGCGGATCGACGACTTCGCCAACCTCAGCCAGCGCTTTGGCCAAACAATCGCCGAAGTCGTGCTCCGCAGCGCGATGCAGTTCCTCACGGCGTCCACGCGCTCGATGGACCTGGGCAGCGAATACGGCCCGGCGACCTACGCCATGCTCCTGCCGGGCGCAACCTCGACGGAGCTGATCCGCGTGGCGGAGCGATTGCGGCAGGCCGTCGCCCGCTGCGCGCTGCCGATCGGCGGCCATTCGGTAAGCTTCACGGTGAGCCTGGCCGTGGCGGTGGCGATCCAAAGCGACTCCACGGAATTGATGCTTGCCCGCGTCGAAGCGGCGCTCGATCAGGCCACGACGGCCGGCGGCAACCGGACCTATTTCCATTGCGGCGAAAAGGCCGAACCGGCGAGCGCGACGATGGAGCGCATCCGCGCGACGGCGGCGGTGTAGGTCCCCGTACTCATCACGCTCCGTCGTGATGAAGTTCCTCACGTCGGAGCGTGAGGAGTACGGTAGGTCCCTTCTGCCGGAAGGTACGATTGCGTGTGAAGCCGACATAGGCACAGCCCCCTCTTAACGAATCCGCAGTGCCCGACACGTTTCTTCGTAGCTCGCTTCCAAGTCGAGTGAAACGGACGTATCTTCCCGAAGCCAGATGGGCAGCTTCGGCAGCGCGCCGCCAACCGTCAGAGCATAGGCCCAGATTTCCAGGCGCGGCCGCTCGCCGACCTTTCTTCCGCGGCAGGTGACCGCATAGGTGGATGGGACGGTCGGTCCGAAGGCGGTATCCGTCTCTCCGATCAACTCCAGCAGATCGGAGTAAAGATTGAATTGCCGCGTCGTGACCAGATCGACGATCGAGACGCAGACGCGCTGCTGCAAAAGCGCGGCACACTTGGCGACGAACGCACGACGATTCTCCGCGCGGTCCTTGTTGGCGGGGCTGACGATCTCGATCGCCGCGACCAAGGTTCGCCCACGGCTCTCGTCGTAAATGAGAACCTCGTAGTCGTATTGCTCGCTGAGATCCGCGTCCAACACCAACGTCGGCTCCGGAGGCGACCAGGTTGCGGTTGCGATCGCGCCGGATTCGCCGAGCGGCGATGCACTTGCCAATTCTCGCCGTTCCATTTCATACGCACAAACGTCGATTTCGTAGTACGAACCCAAATGAGCCCGCGGCTCTGCCTTGAACTCTGGCGGCAACTTGCCGGAGAGTTGCAGTACGATCGTGGCAGGCCACATTCCGTGAAATCCTTCCCGCGATGCTTCCTTCGAGACCGGCAGTCGAAAATGGTCGCGCAGCGGCATGGACGATTCTCCGTTACAGGGATTGAACAATTCTACTCATCGGGCCGAGTGATAGCAAAAGCTCACTCCTCTCTCACGCTGAACTCCAGCTTCCACCTTCCGCTGTCATTCGTGCTCACGCACCACAATTCCAGCACGCCTAGCTCCGTGATCCGCGAGCGGAATCGCACGGGCACGTAGTCGCCCGCCGCGCCCTCCGCGGCAGGAAGGGTTGCTTCGAGCGAGTCGGTCTCTTCGAGTTCATCGGGTGACCACGCGGAGAGCACGTCGCCCGGCCGATCGGACTTGCGCACCGGGGAACTGAAGAAACGGAACTGCGCGGGCTCGCCCACGATGAGGCCGATTTCGCCTGAGGGAACGTCGACCTCGCTGCCTTCTTCCATACCGATCGGCACGACGAGACGCCCGCAGCGGCCGCGGGGCGCCGGGCACGGCCAGCCCGGCCGTCTCGATGCCGACGTAATAGCCGCGGGCCGTGCCGCCGCGAATCCGCACGCCGCCGCGATGCTTCGACCAGCCGTAATACGCCGCGCCGCGGGCGACCGCATGATCGAGATCGTGGCGGCCTTCGAGCATTTGCGGTGACTTTGCCTGCTCTGCCCTCACCCCCTGCCCCTCTCCCGGAAGGAGAGGGGAGTCCTGGAACCATTCTCCCAACACATCCAATAGCCGTTGCCGCAGCACGTCCGCCTTGAAGACGCCGCCGTTGAACAACACATGCGTCGGCCGCACCGGCTCGTCGGCCGACTTGCCATGTGCTTGCAAGAATGCCGCCAGGTGCCGCGTGATTGCCGTATCGTTCTCATAGGGCAGGCCCAGCTCGCGGAAGCCGGCGGCCATCCGCCGCGCGGGCCGATCGCTCAGCTTGCAATGCGGGAAGAAGCCATCGACGAGCAACTGCCCGACTTCCGTGCGATCGACTTCAGTCGTCACCGTGCCGCCGATCAAGCGGCTGCCGCGGCCGAGCACCGAGATCGGGAACTTTTTCTTGCTTACGTCTTCCGTTTCCTCCGCGGTCAAGAGCGACTCCTTCGCGTTGCGGCAGGAATGCCATAGCGCGACCGATTGCCAGGGATCGAGCTTGGTTCCCTTCTCGGCGAAGCGGCCGGCCACGAAATGGGCAAGGGCGAGGTCCATGTTGTCGCCGCCGACGAGCAGATGATTGCCGACGGCCATGCGGCGAAGGACCAGCTCGCCACCTTCCTCCGCGACAGTGACGAGCGTGAGGTCGGTCGTGCCGCCGCCCACGTCGCAGACGAGCAACGTGTCGCCCAGCTTGAGGGATTTCCGCCAGCCTTCACCGCGATCGGCCAGCCAGGCATAGACGGCCGCCTGCGGTTCTTCGACCATGACGAAATCCTGCGGCAGGCCGGCCGCCATCGCCGCCTCGCGGGTCAAGTCGCGTGCCGCGGCATCGAACGAGGCGGGCACGGTGAGCACGACGATCTGCTCGGCCACGGGCGATTCAGGATGCGACTGCTCCCACGCGGCGACCATGTGCTGGAGATAACGCTCGGAAGCGGTCACCGGCGAAATCTTGGCCACACTCTCGGCCGCGCCCCACGGCAAGATCGGCTGATGGCGATCGACCTTGCTATACGCCAGCCACGACTTGGCCGCGCCCACGGTGCGGTCGGGCACTTCGGCCCCTTGCCGCCGCGCGTAGTCGCCGACGGCGTAATCCCGGCCCGCGGCCCAAGGCAGATCGAGCGCCCCGCCGCTGGTCTCGCTCGCGCTGGCCAGATAGGTGAACGAAGGCAGCATGGTCCGCGCCTCGACCGTGCCCGCGGCAACGAGCTGCGGCAAAGGGAGGATTTGGACTTGAGGCTGCTCGGCGTCCAACGGCGCGTAGGCCAGCACGCTGTTCGTCGTGCCCAGGTCGAAGCCGAGGATGAACTGCTGAGAACTCATGTCAACTCCACTTCAATCGGGGCGATGACCCGCGCGGACTGCGACGTGCCGGACCATTCGGGCAGTTGCACCTCGGCGGCCTCCCAGCCGTGATGCACGAGCCGGCCGCGGAAGGGAGGGTTGCCGGCAACGTTGCCGGTCAGACGATAGCGCCCGGCGTCGAAACCGGCGGGCACTTCGAGCGCGCTGCCTTCTTCCTGATCGTTCAAGGCGCGGATTGCGAAGAGGCGGTCGAGCACCTTGCCGCAGTCGCGATGCACGTCGCGGGCCGCCGCGCCAATCTGCGCGTCGCTGTATCCATCGAGCGGTTCCTTGATGAAGTCGACGAAGCGAGCCTCGCGCTGCAGCGCGGCCAGGAGCGTGACGGCCTCGCTCCGCACCGGCTTGAGTTGTTTCGGCGCCGCTGGTTTCGCTTCCACCTTCGCTTGCGGTTTCGCCTCGGCAGCCGGTACCGGCTTTCGCATCATTCGGCCGATAATAAGAGCTACGATCACGCCGCCGACAAACGCCAGCGAAGGGATAATAAACGATGAATTCTGTTGGAACCAATTCGTGGCGTCCTGCGCGTGTGCGGTGTCAGCAGGTTGGTTTGCGTACAGTGGCGAGGCGAGTATCAAGGAAACGCCGATTGTGAGCAGGAATACTCGTGTGCGCATCCGGCGTTCGATGCCGTTGAACATTTTCCGTTTCTCCGTCAGTTTTTGTTTTTTGAGCGACTAGAAGTATATCGTTTTAGGTGCGGATGGATAGGCACATTGACCCCGGAGGGGTCCGAGATATTAGCCCCGGATCGCGCCGAGCGCATCCGGGGTTGCGAGACAACTCGCGCATTCCATCGACCCCGGAGGGGTCGCAGTGCCGATCTCGCGGCGCCGTGCTGCGACCCCTCCGGGGTCGGAAAATATCAATCGGATTCGTAACCGGGGGTGCGTCCGCGACCCCCGGCTAATTTCTCGGACCCCTCCGGGGTCAAGGCGCGGCCTCAATCCAGGTAGCGCGGGTCGAATTCGATTCCGGCGCGCTTCAACATCTGGACCATCTCTTCGCGATACGATTTTACGCGATGGTGCTCTTCTTGATTCGCGATGTAGCGCAGGACCGGCTCCCGCGCTGTGGCGCTTACCGTGAACGCGGCGTAACCCTCCTGCCAGGCGAACTCAAGTATCTTCAACTCGTCGCGAATCCAAAGCGATGACGCCTTTTTCAATTCGCGGAGCACGTCGGCGAGGCAATGCGTAGCCTTCAGGCCGACGAGCAAATGGACGTGATCGGCCATGCCGCCGATTCCTTCCGCGACACCACCCAAGCCGCGGATTGTGCCGCCCATGTATTCATGCAGGCGCGGCCGCCACGGCGCTGCGATGAGCGGCTCGCGGTTTTTCGTGGCGAAGACCAGATGGTAGTGAAGGCTGAGGTAGGTTGAGGACATGATCGCGTTCCACGAATTGAGTCGGATGAGGTGTGATTGGTATTGTATCGTTCGGCGCGGAGCCATGAAATCGTTGATCGTGTTCGCTCATCGAGCCCGGAGGGGTCCGAGATATTAGCCCCGGATCGCGCCGAGCGCATCCGGGGTTGCGGATTTTCTCGCGATGTCCATCGACCCCGGAGGGGTCGCAGAGTCGTTCGCCGGCACCGCGCTGCGACCCCTCCAGCGTCGGAAAACATCAATTGGATTGGTAACCGGGGGTGCGCTGCGCGGCCTCCGGCAAATTTCTTGGACCCCGCCGCGGTCAATTCCGGAAATCGCCCCTTCGGGGGCACGCGTTGACCCCCATCGGATTTCGCCCCAAAAATTCCGCGCCGAGCCACTTGCACGATAACTATACGTGTGTATACTATACGCGTCCTTGGCTCGGCCCGATGGCCGCCAGTGCGACGGCTGTACCGTCGCGCTCCGAAAAGGAGCCAATCATCATGTCCCCTTTGGAGGAACGGTTTACTGTTGTGATCTTGTGTAAAGGACGCGTGGTTCGCTTGTTGGGCCGCGGTTATTCCCTCTCGCTGGCCTTGGCGCTGGTGCGTTCGGCCGGCAGAGAGCCGGAGCCGGACGGCGTGCCGGCCCTGGTGCCGCAGTGGATCGACTGGGATGTCGAGCGGATCATGCCGCCGGCGTGACGTAGTCGGCCTGTAGGGAACGGCCTCCGTGCCATTCCATGCCCGGAACGCCACGGAGGGCGTTCCCTACAGGCATTTTTCAATTTTCATTTTGCAATTTGCAATTCCCCTCCTCCCCCATCCGCTCCTTCTCCTCCGCATACACCAGCCCATGCCGCGCGGCGAAGGTGGCGCGGCTCATGACGCCGGACGCGAGCAGAATCTGGTCGGCCTGGGCTTCTTGCAAGCGGTTCTCGCTCTTGATGAGCGGCGGCTCGGCGGAGATGCTTACCAGATCGAGGATGTCGTCGGCCGAGGCGCCGGCGATCCGCCCGGCGGCTGCCGCCACGATGAGGGCGCGTTCCATCACTTCCAAGTCGGCTTCGATCAAATCGGCCTGCAATGCCTCGAAAGTTTTCACGGCCGGGCCTTCGGCGACCATCGTGCTGGAATAGTTGGCGTTCGAGGCGTCGCCGGAGAGCATGTATTCGGGCATGCCGAGCGCCGCGGCAGCCGCCCGCAATTCGGCCTGGATGGCGGCCACGTTCTTATCGACCGGCGCGGCCTCGCTGGGGAACTGGTAGTCGGTCGCGTCGGAAGCGTCGATGATCGCCGCGTAGGGATACTGCCGGGCGGTCCGCACGCGCGGCTCACTCAAGCCGTCATTCGGAGTGCCGACCGACTTCTGGATGCTCTCGCGCGTGGCGTTCACGTGGCGGCGGATCATGCCGATGCGGGCGCGGAACTCGACGATCCGCCCGGTGGCCTTCAACGTCCGCACGGCGTCGTTCAAGTGGCCCTGCAAGGCGAAGAAGACCGGCAGGCCGCGGGGGCTGGAGAGATCGACGTTGGCCGTCAGCCGCTGCACGTCGGCGGCGGGCACTTTTTCGCGAAGCTCGGATACGGTGCCTTGCGGCGTAACATCGACTATCGCGTATTCCAGCGGTGTTTCCATGTCGAGCCCGGCGGCGTGCCGGGCGAAGCGGATGCCGTAGAACCAGCCGTCCGCTGCGGTTGCGCCGAGCGGGTTCTGGATTTCCAGCGGCTCGATAAAGCGGACGCGGAGCAGGCCGTTTTCAACATCCGTGAAGAAGCGTAGAAACCGCTCGCCGTCGCGGTCGAGGCGGCGGATCGTTTCCTTTTGCCGCTGCGACCAGCGGTTGACGCGGCAGAATTCGTCGAGCACGGAGCGGCAATCGGCAAGGAGCTGGGCATACAAGCCCGACGCGCCAGCGAGTGGGGAATGTGCACTCACTTCGGACGTTGATTTCCCTCTCGCTTGCGCTTCGGGCTTTGATGCCGGCTGCCGTGCGGCGACGCTATACGTATGCCCGCTGCCGACGGCATAGGCCACGCGATTGCGGACCGCGCCGGCGGCGTAGGGATTGACGGAGAGAAACTGCGCGGCTGCGGGCGCGGATCCAGCGGAACTCGGTCTCGTTGATGTAAGCCGTGCTCGTGGCACTCGCGTAGAGGAACGCCCGAGAGGCGGCGAGATCGGCATCCGGCAGCCCGGCAGCCGGGCCGGAGTTCTCGTCGCCGACGCTGGAGATGTCGCTCCTATCGACGAGGCGGTCGAACATGTCGCAGTAGTCTTCCAGCATGTCGAGCTGGCGGATGGCGCGGGAAAGGTCGTTGCGGGAGGCGGTGGTTTCGGGCATGATGGGGTCCTGGGGGTTGGGGTTAAATCGTTCGTTTAGCCGCGGAGCGGCGACAGTCAATAGCCAGGGGCGCGAGCCCCTGGACCAGTATTCGATTCGGATCATAGCCCCGGAGGGGCGAAAGTTGGCGCAGGTGTTTTCTTTCGCCCCTCCGGGGCTGTCGTTTCGTTATTGCGAGCGTCCCTGGGGCTCACGCCCCAGGTTATTGACTGTCACCGCTTCGCGGTTGTTTTCGATGCATTCAAACGTCGCCACGCATCTACCGGCGGAACTGCTGCGGATCGCGCCGCCGTGGAAGTTGGTGTGCGACGTGGCATTCGGCTGCCGCGTGTAGCCGGCGCGGCGGAGGGCGGCGAGTTGCCATTGCGGATCGGCCGACAAGGCGCGGAGCATCGCCGGATGACTCGTGGTGATCCGCAAGCGCGGGTATTGTTCGGCCACCGCGGCGAGCATCGCGCGGCCGATGCCGATGCCTTGATAGTCCGGCAGCACCACGAGCCGCGAGACCCGCCACACGCCGCGGCGGCCGATGGCGTTCAAGACGGCACAGAAGGCGACGGGGTACGCGGATTCGGATTTCGCGAGCAAGGCACGGGAAGAAGGGGAGAAAGGGAGAGAGGGAGAAGGGGAGACGAGCGAAATCTCCCTTTCCCCCTTTCTCCCCTGCTCCCTTTCTTGCTTTCCATCTCGCAACACGCCCACATAACAATGCGCCGAGCGGTTCAGCGCGGCGGTCAGATAGTGATGACGCGCAAACAAGGGCCAAGCGCGGGCCGTTGTGCGATGGAGTCGCAGTTGGAGCGAAGGCCGCCGAAGATGCACCCATTGGAGGCGCCGTGGGGCTGATTTCCAATCTGCCGACATCATGGCAGATTGGAAATCTGCCCCACTCATATCCAAAATCCAATCCGGCTCCAGCCACTCGGCCACGTCGTAGTGACAAGTGACGGCGACGAACTGCCGTACGTCAGCCTTTCCAGGCTGACTTGTCGGGCCCGTGTCAGGCTGGAAAGCCTGACGTACATTCATCCGCCGCACGGTTTTCGCCACCGCCGCGGAGCCGATGCGGGCGACCGTGCGATCGACGACGCTGGTGAACTCGTCGAAGACGATGCGGCGCTTGCGAGTTAAAAGTGCCCGCGCCAGATCGCAGCGGAATTGCTCGCCTTGGGAGAGGACGCGATACGGCTTGACCCACGCCGGGGGCGAACTGAAGCCGACGGCCGTCGAGCATGGCGGTGATCTCCTTGATCGAACGGCGGCCAAAACAATCGACGACGGCGCGATCCCGCGGCCAACGGCGCGCGCCATCGAGCTCGCCATACGCGGCGCGAGCAATCGTCGTCTTGCCGCTGCCGGAAGGTCCGACGATCAGGCCGATCTGCCACGGTTCGTTTTCATCCGGCAGTTCGGCGGAGAACCGCTCGCTTGCGGTTTCGCGTTCCGGCAGGTCGAACATCCCTTCCACCTGACTGACGCGGAACGATCGTCGGACATCGCAGGAAACCTCCACCTGTAGGGAACGGACTCCGTCCCGCGCCTGTAGGGAACGGGCTCCGTCCCGTTCCGTGGTGGAAGCTGGCACATCGTTCGGAACGCCGCGGAGGGCGGTTTCAGCGGACGGAACGCCACGGAGGGCGTTCCCTACAGGATCAACGCGCGGCATCGGTAACCTCGTTCTTCAAGTTCACGGTAAAGGCGTTCCTGGTCTTTCTCATCGCGGCATTCGATGAGGAGCTGCCAGAGTTCGGGAAGGGATTTCGGAGTGGGCGGGCGGTTTGCTGAATTGGTCATGGGTCGGGAAGCCTTGTTTAACATTTGGCGTGTATCCGATATGATGAAACCTATCGCAGTTGGTCAAGTACATATGAAAACCGTATATCCGTTCGCGTTACCGAGTTTCCTTCTTTCTCATTTGCCGCCTGCATCAAAGGACGGCCATTACTACTTGGATGTTCGTGCCAAGAATCGCTGGGATGGTATCCTCGTTGTAAATCGCGACGGTATGTGCATTGGTATCTACGTTCAACGGAGAATTGAGGAATATCCACTGCCGTTTGAGGCCGGCGACATTGAAGACGTTCGGCGCGCTTCGTTGCACAACCGTCTTCTTGCGGCCTTCCCGTTTGATGCGTATTCTTCGGCTTTGATTGCAATAATGGTGTTGTCACCGCTGATGCTTCTCCTCGGCTTCTTCTTGTCTGCCGTTTTCTATGTCGCAGTAATCTTGGCGTGTGTCATTGCTATACATGTCATGTATCTCGGCGGCGGTTTTCCGTTCACGAGATTTCCGGTAGCTATGATCGGCATAGGTGAGATCATCCTCGCCGCTGGTCGGCTTTTGCGGCACCTGTTGCATCAGTAAGGGGCGTTTGTCGGTCGCATCGGTTCAGCCGCGGAGCGGCGATATGTGAGTAGCCGGGAGTGGAGCGCAGCGAAACCCCCGGTGTCTAAATCCCGTCGCGCATGCCGCGTAGCGGCATTACACTCGTGCGGCGGTCGTGCCGCCGCTACGCGGCTCCTTCTGCTTTTTGCTTACGACCGGGGGTTTCGCTCCGCTTCACCCCCGGCTATTCGAGTTTCGCCGCTCCGCGGCTGAATTCGTTTTCACCTCAACCTCTTCACATCCACCGGCAAGCGCACGCACATCTCCAAGGCGTCGGGGCCGTCGTCGTGGTCGGCAAGCGGAAAATCCATGAGCTGATCGACCAAGAGCCGGCAGCCGGGCGAGTCGGCGCGGAAACGCAACTCGCGGTTGACAACGTACCGCGTCAGCCGCCGGATACGAGCAATTTTGCTGAAGCCCTTCGAGAGCATCTCCCAGACCGACCAGCGGGCGTTGAAGTTTTGGCACTGGCGGAGGAACTCGTGTACCAACAGTTCTTGGAACTGCTCCGCCTCGATGCCCACGAAATCTGGCCGGTAGCGGTCGCACATCACGAGTGTCTTGCGGACGACCTGGTCGAGCGGAATGCGATCGATGACGGCATCGACGTAGAGCAGCCCATCCGCGGCCACGCCGAGGAAGACGATGGCCGAGTAATCGCCGGGATGGTCACAGCTGCCCTTGCTGGCGTCGAGGCAGACGACGCGAAGCTGGAACTCGCGAGGCCAGCGCTCGGCGGGCGTCCAGATCCAGGGGCCGAAAAGCTCCGGCGGCCAATCGGCGCTCGAGGCCTCGGCCGGGTCCTGCTGGTAGAGCGCGGCGAAGGCGCGGGCGTCCTGCTGGCGGATGAGCTCGAGGTCGGCGGCGGATTTGAAGTCGGGCCAGAGGGCGACGCCGGGCTCTCGCGTGTCGCGGGGATGATCGAAGCCCGACGCGCAAGCGAGTGGGACCACTACATCGCACGCTTGCGCCACGGGCTTGAATTGCCCACTCGCTTGCGCTTCGGGCTTTGATGGCCGGATCGCCGGCAAGCACAGCACCTCCCACTGCTCCGCCGCGCGGTCGGCCATCTTTCGCAGCAGTCGGCCGGCCAGGTCGTCGCGGTGCCAGCGGGTGTGCGTGAGAACGATCCAGGCCTTCGCCGAAAGCCGCGGATAGAGATCGTTCGCGTACCAGTCCCAGACCTTCTGGCGGATCACCGGGCTGTCGGCGTCTTCGCGGCTGCCGAAGGGATCGTCGATGATCGCGCCGTCGGCCGGGAGGCCGGCGATCGATTGCCCGACGCCGACCGAGCGGAGCGAGCCGGCGAGGCCGACGAGCTCGAAATGGTCCATCGTGCGGCGGGGCAGGAATTGGCCGGTGCGTGCGTCGCGCGGGGTTGCCATTCTGGTTTCAGGAAACAGCCGTTTATATTCGTCGTCATACATAATGCGTTGCACGTCGCGGTTCATGGCGACGGCCAGTCTATGGGTGTGGCTGGCCGCGATCAGCCGCAGGTTCGGGAACTTGCCCAGCAGGAATGCTGGGAAGCGGCGGCTCACCAGCTCGCTCTTGCCGTGCTGCGGCGGCATGAAGACCATCAGCCGGCGGCAATCGCCCTTCGCTACCCGGTCCAACATCTCCGCCAGGGCATCGTGGTGCCAGTGCGGGCGGTAGTCGGTCTTGGTTTTGGTCGTGAACTCCATCAAGTTCAACTGCTGGCTTTTGTTCTCGATTTCGTAGGGCGTCAACTTCGCGTCGAAAGATTCCGAGTTGGACATGGTTGAGGCTTTGCATTTGTTCGGGTGTAAGGAGATCGAGAATCGCCAAGAGATCGGGGTCGGCGGCGGGCCCGGACTTGGTCGTTTTGTCGAACGCGATTTCGCCAAGCGCATTCAACGCCCGAAGCGCCGTGTTGAGAAAGGAAATGGCGCCGGGGCCGTCCTCGCGGCGGACGAGTTCCCTGACTTCCTCGCCATTTTTTGTTTCCGTCGTCGTGGTCGTCTTTGTAGACTGCGAGCGGTCCCAACCTTCTTGGGCTTCGCGGAGGATGGATTCATATTGGGTCACGAAGTTCGCCCGTTGGCGGGAAAGGAAACGTGCGGCGGTTTTCGCGCAGCGTTTTCGGATTTCGCGGAGGTTGCGGCCGACCAGGTGCGGCTCCAAATTCAGCGCATCGGCGATGTCGTAAGTCGAACAGCCGCCGCGCCACAGCCGCTCGATGGCGGCAAGTCGTTGCTTCTTTTCGCTGGTTTGCAATTCAGATTTTGTTGGGGCTTCATTCATCGTTTTTTGGCCTGAAAACTGCTGTCAAAAAGACAGGATCGAGACAGGATGGACTCAGGATCGAGACAGGAATACGTCCTTTGGGTGTTTGGTTCGCCAAAATGAGGAAAGGAAAATGTGGGAAAGGAAGATGCGGAGAACGGGGGGGCCATCTCAAATCTGAAATCTCATATCTCAGATTGCAGATCACGGCTTTCATGTTCCTTTCCCCAATTTTCCTTTCTCTTTCTTCCATTTTTCTGTCCCTTATTTTTCCGTCGAAATCTCTCCGCTCACCACTGCTTCGTCCTCCTCCCCTGCCAGTTCGTGCCCATCGGCGCGGGCTCGGATTGCAGGTGATAGACGAACAGGCCGGGCAACAGCAGCCGCCGACGCGCGGGCCATTGCAGGGCGAAGAGCACGTCGCTGTGCTCGGCCGAGCCTTGGCTGTCGTGATAACGCCTGTTGGCATGTCGGCTATGCCAAAGCTGGAAAAAGCCGATCGGGCAGTATCCGTACTCGTTGTGCAGGAGCCGCGAACCCAGCGGCAGGTCCGGACCGCCGACGAGGTACTTGTAGCGATACTGCCGCTGGAAACGCCGGTTCGTTTGCAGCCGCTGCCATGCCGGGCGGCCGATGACCTCCAGGCGGTCCGCGCCGTAGATGCAATCGGAGTCGAGCCGGCTCTTGCCGAGCACCCAGCGGGCGCGGTCGGGCATGGCGATGTCGGCATCCAGATGCGCGATCCAGCCGCGATGCCGCAGATGGGCCAGCCCCAGGTTGATTAAGAGGCCCTTGTTGAAGGCCGCGCCGTCGTCGCGATGGTGATCGGTTTGCACGCACGTCACGCCGTGCTTGGCACAGACGGCTTTCGTCGCGGCATCGTCGTAGGAAGTAACCACGACGAAGTTGTCGAAGTGGTCGAGGTTTCGCTGGAGCGTCGTTGCGAGGAAGTCGCCATAGCCGACGGAAACGGCGACGCCCTCGAGGTAGAGGGAGGGGGCGGGGGTGGTGGGGTGGTGGTACATGGGAGTGAGTGGGTAGTGGGTTGTGGGGAGTGGGAAGTGGGGAGTCTGAAGGCAGAGTGGGAGACGCGGGGAGTGGGAGAGGGAAAGAAGAATGTCTCCCCCTCACCGTGTCTCCGCGTCTCCCCCTCGTTTCACATTTCGCTCGCCGTCACAATCACCGGCGCGGCGGCGCCGTCGGGCGTTGCCTTTCGCTCCGTGAGCACGGCCAGGCCGTTCGCGCCGGGCGTGGGCCAATCGCGGCCCCAGGAGTTCTGGAACAGCACGCCGACCGAGCCGTCGGGCAGGAGCACTGGGTCGAGGAAACAGACCAGGTGGCCCCACCAGTCGAGCCCGGCGGCGACCGGGATGCGGTTCAAGAGGCACGTGATCACCTCGTCGAACGACGCACTGATTTCATACCACTCGACCGCTTCGTGCCGCCGGGCGTTTTCTTGCCAGCCGGGTTTCCAGCGGGCGGAGCGGAGGCTGTGCGGGGCGTCCATGTAGGACGAGTCGCAGGCGCCGGCGGTTTGCAGTTGGTTGAAGGCCTCGCTGGCGTAGCCGCCCTCGTTCCGCCAACCGCTGCATGGCCCGGCAACGCTCTCCGGCGAGAGATCGCGGAACGGCAGGCCCATCGTCGCGCGGCGGACTTCGACCGCGCGGGTCGAGCCGTAGCACCAGCAAAGGCTGAGGCCGTTTTGGTCCTTTGCATCGATCCCTTGCTGATTGACGAGATCGGAGAGGAACGAGCCTTGGCCGGCTTTGATCAGCGCTGGCCATTCGCTCCGTGGGATCGTGCTGGCGATCGGCCGCCCGCCGCGAAAGGCGTGCGGCGCATCGGGCCGCTGCCAACCGCGGTAGCCGAACTGCCGGGCGAGCGGGCCGCCGGAGCAGAACTCGTGGGCGTTGGCGTCGGAGATGATGAGGTAGGGGAAGGGCATGGGGGACCTCAACGGGGATTTGGGGGTTAGGGATTTAGGGATTTAGGGTGGTGGAAGGATGAAGGCGGAAGGATGAAGGATGAAGGTTCTGAAGGATCGTCTTTTTTCACCCTTCATCCTTTTGCCTTCATCCTTTAATTCATTCGCCGCCGAATTTCTTCAGCAGCGCAAGTGTTTCTTCCGCGCTCTCCGGCCAGGATTGGTCGACGACGGTTTGGCCTGCTTCATTCACCACCAACAGCCACGGCGCGGGCTTGGCGCGGGCGGCGTTGAAAATGCCTTGCCAAACGGGCGGAAGCTGTGACACGTCCGCTGTGGCGGGAAGGAAACGATAGGACGCCGTGTGTGATCCGTTGAGCGGGCATATTCCACTCGCGCAGTTCGATTCCAGCGGGCAGTGCTTTTCCAGGTAGACTCGCAGCTCCGGCGAGGCGAGGATCGCCTGCCGCGCGGGCATAAGTACTGCGAGCACGGCCGGATCGTAGGTGAAGAGCACTCGCAAGTTCGACGCGCGAGGCTCGGGCAGCGGAGCGGGCGGCTAAGGCGCGGGTTGCGGCGTGGGCTCTGGGCCCGGCAGCGGCGGATCGGCCAGCGGCACGAGCGCGAAGTTGCACTCCTGGTCGAGACCGACGGCGGCGTGCGCGGTGAGCGTGCCGGCGGTCGTGACGAAGGCAAACGTGGCCGTGCGGCCGTCGCTGAGCGCGAGCCGGGCTTTTTGAGCGGCAAGGGTGACGTCGGCGGCGCCGGTACCGAGTACTGAGTACTCAGTACTCAGTAGCGAGGTCTTGGTTCCGCCTAAAGGCGGGACTATGAACGCCGCGGCGGCGAGGACGAAAAGGACGGCAATGACAGCAACGACGGTTAATGATTGTTTTGTGTTCATGGGATTTGATATCTGAGATTTGAAATTCAAGTCAAGTAGGGTGGGCCGAGTGAAACGAGTCCCACCGTCATTCGAGATTCCTATGGTGGGACTCGCTGCACTCGGCCCACCCTACGGCTTACCTTCTACTGCAGCTTCGTCACCGCGATAAGGATCGTGGCAACGAGGCCGACCCACGGCGGCAATACGACGCCGGCGGCCTTAAGGGCATCGAGGATCGCGGGAAGATTCGTCGCGCCGGCCTCGATCACGGCGATGATTTTTTCGACGATCGGCCCGAAGGCCGACCGCAAGCTGTCGATCACCTTGCCGGCGGCGAGCTGGGGTTCGGCGTGGACGCCTTCGGCCACGGCCGCGGCGATGGCGGCGAAAGCTTTGGTTTCGGACATGACGTTCGTGGAGGACAACTCGGACATGGGAAAACTCCTTTGGGTTAGGGGGCAAACGGAAACATTAGTTAGGTCTTACGGATTTGGTCTTTGGTCTTGGGTCTTTGGTCTTGGGTTCTAAGACCTACGACCTAAGACCTAAGACCGCTTCCTCTACATTGCTTTCTCCTCCGCCAGCTCCCGCAGCGTGCCAATCGCGCCGCGAACTAGGCTGGCCGCGGTGTTGTGGGATACGCTTAGCGCCGCGCTGATGTCGCGCATGCTGATGCGGCGATAGAACCGCAGCCAAAGCGCGGCGGCGTCGCGGGCGGGCAGCGCGGCGACGATCTCGGCGAAGCGGACGTCGCTGCCCGGCTCGGCAGGGCGGACGAGACGGGCTTCGATCTCGGGCCAGTGCCGTTCGCAGTCGGTCCGCTTGGCGAAGCGTTTGCCATTGAGCAATTCCAGCCGCCGCCGTTCGCGCATCTTGTGGCGGATGCGGATGGCGGCCCAGCGGCAGAAGTCTTTCTTGCCGTCGTATTGCGGCACGAGGCGCACGACCAACAACAGTAAGGCGTCGCCGATGGCCGTTTCGACCTCGCGGAGTCGATAGCGGCGGATGAAGTGCCGCGTGATTTGCTGAACCAGCGGCGTGTAATGCTCCACGAGGTGGTTGCGAATCTCGATGTTCGCGCGGTCCTTGCGGTAGCAGGACCAGAGGTAGGCGATGGTTTCTTCGAGCCGCTGGTCGGCGAGTTGGCGTTTGGGGGATTTCATGGGGTGGCTCTTTCGGGGTTGAAATGTTTGGTGAAGTTGGGTTTTGGGTCTTTGGTCTTAGGTCTTTGGCCTTAGTAAGGCCCAAGTCCCAAGACCTAATCACATATTTCCATCTGGCATTCCACGGCCGCCACCAGCGGCAGGAGGAGCTTCCGCAGCCGATCGGTGAGGCCGTACTTCGCGCGGTCCTGGAGCAGCTCGACGAGCGCGGACATTTCGGCGCGGTCGTCGAGGCGGATTTCGACGTCGGCAAGCCGGCGGAGGAAGGCGCGGCAATAGGTCTCCACATCCGCCCTGCCTCGCTCGCGCACGGCGCGGCGAAGCAGGGCAAGGGTCTGGACGAGGTCTTCGCGGGCGTCGAAGGACGACTGGTCGCGGCGGAGCGGGTATTGGGGGCGGCGCATGATTGTTTAGGTCTTAGGTCTTAGGTCTTAGGGCAGGCGCCTCGCTCCGAGCGACGGCCTCCAGCCACCAAGAACGTCCTCAGGTTACCACAATCTAAATATCTGTCAACACATGTAATGAAATGATGATACAAAACGTTCGTAAATCCTTGCCCGGGGCCGGTTTGCGCTCTTGACGAATGTTCGCGCACGTAGATAATGGGAATGTTGCCGCGGCCGCGCGAATCGCCGTAAACCCTTGTCCGACAAGCACTTGGGGGATCTTGACGAGTGTTCCCGTTCGTGGACAATAAAAATCGCCAGGCGGAAAAAAAGTCCGCCGAGACCCGAAATTCACGTTTTCCCAATATTTACCGCATTTTTCAGCCGTAAGGAGCTTTTCTCATGGTCAATTTCAAGGGCCGCACCGATTCCAAAAAAACCCACGACGCCGAGGAGCTGCGCAAGATTATCGCCACGATTCGCAACCTCTTGGCGCCCGCCATTCGCCTCGCCGGCGACCCTGACGACCCCAAGAGCACCGGCGCCATGCAGGCCGAGAAGATCGGCAAGCTGGAAATCTACTATTTCCAGAGCTTGGAGCGGGCGATGACAGAGCTTACCCGCTGGGGGGGTGCCTGCGAGTCCGCCTGGCACAAGATCCTGATGGAGCGGAGTTTTGCCGGCAAGCACACCACCGTCAAGCCGCCCGCCAAGCCGGTCAAAAAGACGGCTAAGAAGAAGAAATAGCCTTCCTCGGCAAGATTAGAGAACCGTCGGTCCCGGATGCGTGGCGCATCCGGGATTTGGGATGGCGCACCGCTGCGCGAGAAGATACATTGGAGTTCCGGCTTCGCCCCTGCAGGGCCGCCTAACGGCCGGATCTCACTGGGATCGCGAAAGCGCGATAGAACGAAGACGCGAAATAGGAATGGCGAAAGGTTTCGCATTTTCGTCCTTTCGCGGTTTCGCGGTTTCGCGATTAATCGGTCGAGAGCCGACCATGCCTCTCCCGTAGCCCGTGGCGATTGCTTCGGTAAACTTGAAACGCCATTTTGGCATATCAAGTCTGGAATTTGCACTTCGGATACCGCAGACTTCTCGAGCGTGACGGCTACGTGCTCGTCCATCGCGTGTTCTTGATGCGGCCCTTGCTTTCGCACGCCAGCATCGCCAGCGCCGAGGGCTGCACGTCGCACCGCCGCATCGTGCACTTGGAGATGAGTCCGACGGAGGAGCTGCCGGATGGATATGAATGGCACGATTGGGTGGCGCTTAACAGTTTAGCAAGAACTGATTAGAATCGCGAAATCGCGAAACAACGAAAACGCGAAAGAGATCATGATCGGCGGAGTTTTTCGTGATTTCGCCCTTTCGCAATTTCGCGATAATATGAACTCGTGGTTTTGCACTTCCACCGTTCGCAAAACGTTATTTCATAATGCCTCCGCCAGCGTTATCCGCCGCGCACGACTTCCTCCTTGGCCGCGAGAACTATGAACGCTGGCGGACGATGCCCTACGATCAGACGCGGATGGGCCTCGAACGGATGCGGCGGCTGCTGGTGGAACTCGGTTCGCCGGAGCAGAAGCTGCCGGTGATCCACGTGGCGGGCACGAAGGGCAAGGGCTCGACGGCGGCCATGATCGCCGCCGCGCTCACGGCCGCCGGCTATCGCACCGGGCTTTTTACCTCGCCGCATATCCAGCGGATCGAAGAGCGGATCCAGATCGACGGCCAGTGCATCGCGGATTTTGACGCGCTGGTGGAGCTGGTGCGGCCGGCGGTGGAGAGGATGGATGCTGTAGGGAACGCCCTCCGTGGCGTTCCACTGGGAGGATCCCCGCAGCCCGGAACGCCGCGGAGGGCGTTCCCTACAGACTGCCCGACTTTTTTCGAGATCATCACCGCGATGGCGTTCGCTTACTTCGCGCGCAGAAAGTCGGCGCGGCCGTGATGGAGGTCGGGCTGGGCGGGCGGTTGGACGCCACGAACGTCTGCCGGCCGGTGGTCTCGGTCATCACGAGCATCAGCTTTGACCACACACAGCAGTTGGGCAATACGCTGGCCTTGATCGCCGCGGAGAAGGCGGGCATCATCAAGCCGGGCGTGCCCGTCGTGAGCGGCGTCGTCGAGCCGGAGCCGCGGGATGTGATTCGCCAGTTCTCCCGCGAGCGGGGCGCGCCGCTGATCGAGCGGGGGACCGATTTTGATTTCACGTATGAACCGCCGCGGCATTTGGAAATGTATCCGGCACACTCCGTGTGCCGCTTCCAACGGCACACGGAGTGTGCCGGATACATTGGGCTTTCCCTGCCGGGAAAGCACCAGGCGGCGAACGCTGCAACGGCGCTGGCGACGATTGACGTGCTGCGCGCGGCGGGATGGAAGATTTCCGCGGCGGCCGTGGCGACGGCGCTGGCCAACATGACCTGGCCGGCGCGGGTCGAGGTCGTCGCGCGGCGGCCGGCGGTGGTGCTGGACGCGGCGCATAACGTGGCCTCGGTCGAGGCGCTGATGGAAACGCTACGGGAGAGTTTTGATGTCGCCCGGCGGATACTAATCTTCGGCACGACGCAGGATAAGGACGTGCGCGGGATGCTTGCGAGCTTATTGCCCGCATTCGATGACGTTTACTTCACGCGCTATCGAGGCAGCAGCCGGGCTGTTCCGCCGGAGGAATTGCAGCGGATGGCGGAAGAGTTGACTGGCCGGCGCTGGCCGATTTTCGACGACTCGGGCGCGGCTTGGGAAGCAGCGCGAGCGAAAGCCGGCGAAGACGATTTGATTTGCATTACCGGTTCGTTCTTCTTGGCGGCGGAGATTCGGGAGCGTACTCCTCACGCTCCGCCGCGAGGCTTCCATCACGACGGAGCGTGATGAGTACGACCTACAACTTTGCGCCAGCGTTCTTCTCGTCATATCCGGACGGGAATTCCGCGATTTTTCTTCAAGCGGGCGCGAACTGCTATCGACAGCCTCCTTGGGCGGAGCAGAAAATGAACGGCATGATCGACGAAGCAGCCGCCCGACATTGGTTCATGCATACGCCGCACGAGGCGATCGGCATGGGCGGGAACGGCAAGGCGCGGCCCGCGCCGCAGCCGGAAACGCAAACGCTCAGCGTCGGCGTTCTGGCGGGCTTGGGTTCGTCGTGGAGAATCGCCCTGGAGCGTCTGGCAGGGCATCTCAACTCCGATCGCAGCATGATCGCGGAGCCTGCCTGGCAACATGCTCGCGCGGACGATGATGCCATCGAAAACTACGATTGCCTCGTGCTCTTAGGCTGGCCCGCCGCGAACAATCGCGAGCGGCTGAAGCAGATCGAGCTTTATTGCCGTGCGGGCGGATCGATCGTCGCGGTGCGGACGCTCGGTGCGACCATGCCCGGTTGGCCCGACTTTGCCGAGGAAGTTCTTGGCGGGCGGCAGCCGGAAACTCAGCAGAGCCGGCTCTTGGAAGTGCGGCGGTCGGACGTCGCCTGGCATCATCCGGCGCTGGACGGGCTCGATGGCCTGATCGCGGAGGGCGAGGTCTATCGCGGCCCGCGGCTTTCATCTTCGGCAACGGTCTTGCTCACCGCCGACGACGGCCGCGACGCGGCCCCGGTGGCCTGGACCACGCGGCACGCGGGCGGGCGAGTCTTTTGCACGACATTGGGCCACGAGGACGATTTTCGCGAGCCGGCATTCTTGCGGCTGATCGGTCGCGCGGTGCGCTGGACGGCGATGGCGCGGCGGTAGGGCGCGTGAAGGTTTCCCAGGGCAGGTGCTCGCGCACCAACCCTGGGCTGGGGGACATATCCCCTTTGGGGATTGGAACGCAGGTTATTCCTCCAAATCCTTAAACTCGCTGCGCGAGCGGGTGATCGTGATCTTGCCTTCTTGATAGGTCACCGCGACGGTGCCGTGGTAGCAGCGGAGGACTTCCAGGCCCGTCTTGGCGTGCTGCTTGATCATCTCGACGTTGTCCGGCGGGCCCTGCTCCGCGGCCTTCGCCAAGGCCATATCGATCCACGGGGCCGCGGCGTCCAGAAGCGCGGTGAAGTCGAATGCGGCCACCGTGCCGTACGCCTTGTTGGTCGGCAGCTTGATGCCGGCCATGACCGGATCGCTCTCGCCGAGGAGCCGCTGCGTGTGCCGCCCGCTCATCGAGAGCACGGCCACGTTATCGGCAACGCCCGCGTTGGGCATGACGCGCGAATCAACGCCCGCCTCCTTCGGCAAGGCGTAGCCCCAGAGCTTGCCTTGCTTGAGATTGAATTCCTTCGGCCGGGGAAGCTTGAAGTCCTTGGGAATCTCCGGGCCGCCCGGAATGCCCGGCTTGTTCTTGATTTCATCCATGCGCTTCAGCTCCTCCACGAAATCGTCGGCCGCGGCGTAAAACTCGGTAAATGCCTCTTTGAGTTTCGGAGCGTCGCTCACACCCACGACGATCGCCGGCTCGATCATCGGCATCGCCTGCTCGGTAGGCGGAATGGCCTTGATAAACTGGCGGCTGGTGAGCTTGGCGTCGATGACCAAGGCCGATTGTCCGTCGGCAAGCGCGGGCAGCAAAGACTTGCGAATGGCCTTGTCCACCCGTCCCGCGAGCGATTTGAGCGCGGGCATGAAAATCGCTAATCTCTGCCGCGCAACGGGCGTCGCGTCCGCTTGCTCCCCTGCGTATTCGGCGATGTATTGGCTGATGATTCCGACCCACTTGACCAGCATGTCGTAACTACCGACCGAGACCGTGCCGCGCCCCGCAACGACCGCGATGGGGTTACCGCCGATGTGCTTCAAGAGGTCTAGCGGCTTCGAGCAGTCGATTTCCGGATGCTCGCTCCAATCGTAGGAAAAGGATTCCGTGCCGCGATTGGTGAGGAACCCGACCGAGGCCGTGGCGCCAATCTCGGTGATCATTGATTTGAGATCGCGAGCCAACTCATCGACGTTCTGCTCGATCTCGCCGCGGAGCTTGGAAAACTCCTCCGGGATCGGGGGAATCATGCTTTTGACGGTGGTCGCCAGTTTGTCGATATCTGCCTTCGACGGTCTAAAGTGCCGGTTGAACGTCTTGCTCGTATAAGATACGGACGTGAGCCGTTTGGCGGCGTATTCTTTCACCGCGGCCAGTTCCTCGCGGGCTGCCAGCGGCGACTTGCCGAGGCGGGCGAGCGCGTCGGTCGTGGGACCCAGGGCCACGATCAAGAAGTCGTCGCGGAGGCCGAGCGAAACGACGAGCTTGAGCTTCTTGAGATGATCGATCAGCTTGTCGGCGTCCGCCGGCGTCGCTGAGAACTCGCGGATCTTCTCCTCGACTTTCGGGTCCCAAGGAACCATGCCGCCTTCCAGCGTGAGCGTGAGATAGTCGTGCCCGCCGACGGTCTCGCGCTTGAAGCGGCCGGCGAGCATCGGGTTGCCGGCGAAGATCGGCTGAACATTGGCTTCGAGCTTGTCCAACAACTGCTTGGCGAAGTCCTTGTCCTTGCATTTCAGGCCGATCACGAGATCGGGGAACACGATGTTATCGACCTGGCTCGAAAGTGCCCGAACGAGAATGCGGGCTTGCATCTCGTCTGACCTGGGCGGTGTCTTGCCTTGACGAGCGGCTTCTATTCCCTGCTGAAAGCCCGACATATAAATGTCCCAATAGACGGTCTGATAGAGTTCGACGAACTTGTTGCAGCTCGGTCCGCCGTAAACGAAGACTTCGTCGGAGAAAATATCGGCGAGGAAGTCCAGCGACTTCCGCGATTCCGGGTTGTTGAGCGCGGCTTGCAGGTAACCGGCGGGCGAGCCGGGATTGGCGGCTTGCATCTGATAGAAGCCTAAGGCCCACTGGTAGCCAGGCAGGGCTTGGATTTTCGCCCAGGCCTTGCTCTTGGCGATCACGTCGAATTGCTCGCGATTGCGGAGCATAGCCGAGTAGAAAGCAGCGTCGTCGGGCACGATGTCGAGCGAGGCCACCGGGCTGGCGGCGTGGAGGGCAACCGGCCGGTAGGCGGCAGCGACGAGGGTCAGGGCCGATAGCAGGCCGAGCCGGAGACAGACGTTTCGAGTGAGAGCGGTCATTTGGGAGTCTCCTTGGGAAAAGGGAGTCTGTTGGAGTTCCGCCTCTAGGCGGTGCCGGAAAGCCGCCTAAAGGCGGAACTCCAGCGCGCGGATTATAGCCTACGGCGATTCGGCGGGCAATCAAGGGGTTTTTCTCTCTGGATTCCGGGCGGTTTTCTCGTTAAACTCCCCGCCGCGACGGAGTGTGGGCATGCACTATAGTCGCCTTTCGCTCCGCGAAAGATACTTTCGCGGAGCGAAAGGCGACAATCGAAAGACGCCGATGGCGATGCCGGACATATCCACGTTCAAGAAAAAGCAGCCGCGGCCCGGCGAGCCGGCGGCGGGCGCCAAGCCGAACGCGCCCGCCGAAAAAAAGCCCAAGCCGCCGCGGGGCAAGCGCCGCCGCCACCTGACCGTTGGCGGCATCGTGCTCGTGGTATTGATAATCGTGATCGCTCTCTTGCCGACGATCCTGGTCCATACGCCGATGTTGGGCGCGATCGTCCGCCGCTCCGCCCGGCTCGATGGAACGATCGCGTTTCAGTCGGCGTCGCTGGGCTGGTTCTCATCGACTTCCCTTACGGGCATTACGATCTGCGACCCGCAAGGCGAGACGGTGCTGGAGGCCGACCGCGTCACCTGCAGCCGCGCGCTGTTGCGGCTCATGTTCAGTTCCTCGAATCTCGGCACGCTGCGGATCGAGAAGCCGAAACTGAACGCGAAACTCACGCAAGACGGCAGCAACGTGGAAACGGTGCTCGCCAAGTGGCTGAATTGCTCGGGCGGATCCGGCGGTTCTTCGGCGGCGGGCATCGACCTTGCACTAGAGGTCGCCGACGGCGAGGCGGCGATCGCCGATCAGGAAACGCAGCAGAACTGGCGCGTGACGAATCTTCAGCTTGCACTCGATCTTTCGCGGCGGCTCGCCTTTCCAACACGCGTGGAATGCTCCGCGACGGTCGATGATACATCGCACAGCGGCACTCTCACTCTGAAGTCGCAACTTAAAGCGAGCGACACGCCACCGGCCAATCCGGGCGCGTGGCTTGGCCTGGCGGGCACCGACGGCGAGATTTCACTTCAAGCCGCCGGGCTGCCGCGCGGCCTCTTCCGCCGGCTCTCCTCGCGAGGAGTTCCGGGATTGGCAAACGACGGCACGTTCGATGCGAACCTCACGGCGCAATGGACCGCGGCGGACGGCGCGAAGCTCACGTACCAAGGCGACATCGCCCAATGGCAGCCGCTGATCGACGCTGCGACCGGCAATTCGGGCCTGCGGCTGGCCGGCCGCGTCGCGGGCAACGCGGCGATCAAGCAGAGCGAAGGCAACATCACGTGCAACGCCGAGAGCGACGTCGAGCAGTTGGCCGTCGATGTGCCGAACGGCCAATCGTTCCACGATCCGCACGTGCATTGCTCCGCCCAGTGCAGCTATCAGACGGCTGACGGAATGCTCAGGATCGATCAGACGGCGGTCCAATTCAGCGGCGGCAACTTTTACGGCTTCCAAGTCGGGCAGGGCGAGCTTAAAACCCATGTGACCAATGGCACGCTGCAAGCCGAACCGCTCGAAGTCACGTGCAATCAGGGAGTGCTCACGGTGCAGCCCGAACTGCGGATGGCCGCGCGACCGATGGAGTTCCGTCTTGCGGCGGGCAAACTGGCCGACCACGTGCAGTTAGATTCGGCGGTTTGCCGTTCGGCCTTGAAATATGTGGTGCCGATCATCGCGTCGGCGACGCAATCGCAAGGACAGTTCTCGATCGAGCTGGACGGCTGCCGCATCCCGCTAGGCGATCTCGCGCGGGCCGAAATCGGCGGGCGGGTGATCGTCCATTCGGCCACGATGACGCCGGGCCCGATGGTCCAGCAATTAACGCCGATGCTGTCGTCGCCGCCCGCTCTAGTTCGCATCCCGCCGGAAACGGTCATTCAGTTTCGCATGACCGATGGCCGCATCTATCACCAGGGGCTGACGCTGGCGTTTCCCGAAGGGCAGATCCAAACCTTCGGCTCGGTGGGCCTGGACGATTCGCTGAAGATCATGGTCGAGTTCTCCGTGCCCTTGGCGTGGCTGCCGAAGAGCGCCGTCACCGACGCGATCCGCAGCCAGAAGCTGCAAGTCCCGATGGGCGGCACGCTCGACGCGCCGCGAATCGACGTCGCCGAGCTGGCGCGAGTGCAGAAGCAGGTGCTCGGCAACTTGGCTCGCAGCGCGCTGCAAGGCGGCAGCCTCTTGAAGAATGGCACGATACAAGGCGTCGGCGAGTTGGGCAATCAGTTGAATAAGCTGATCAAGCCGGGGCATTGAGGAGCGGATCAATCGCCCTTTGTCGCGTAGCGACGACACGATGGTAGCCGTGGGTTTTAACCCACGGTAATCGCACGCGCCCAATCGCTCGTCGCGTAGCGACGATTCAAGCGTCACTACGCGACGCAGGGAATTTGCGTACCGCTGGTCCGTGGGTTGAAACCCACGGCTACCATCAGTGGTCGCTCCGCGACCAATTCGGATTTTCGCCTTGCGGCTTCGTGAGCATTTAATTACAATTCCGCCCCCTATTGTATGGGTATCCGGAACATCGTCTGCAATGGCAACGCGCGGCCGCAAATACGAGCAATGGAGCATTGAAGCCCGACGCGCAAGCGAGCGGGGAAGTCGTTCCCACTCGCTTGCGCGTCGGGCTTCGATTTTCATTCTTCTCTTTCTCTCCGGTTGCGCGTCGGCGCCTTGGCCGTTCACGAACTGGCCTCATGCCGGCGCCGAGCAAAGCGCGGCGAAGTCTTCCGCCGCAGCGCCGAAATCATCGGGCGCTGCCGCCGGCGCCGATGCGATGAAGGAAGTCATGGCCGAGCTTCAGGAAGCCGGGGCCATCGATCCGGCGGCGCGCGAGGAACTGATCGCCGATCTGAAGCAGACCGACCCCAGCCGCTGGCCAATGGTGATGCAAGAGTATCGCGCGGCGGCCGCCTATCGCCGGCGGATCGAGTCGCGGGCGAAGGAGAAGCAAGAAGGTGAATCGCCGGAGGTGGCAAGTTTTAAGAGTACGCTTCCAGGAGGTGAAAAGAACCGTGCGGAACTAGGCGCGAGCCACCCTCACCCCGACCCTCTCCCGGAGGGAGAGGGCGACAGTCGGCGGCGTCGTCCCGACCGCCAAGATTACATGACGCCATTGCCCGACGTATCGGGCGTTACGATCGCGGATAATCATTTGGCGCTTTCGCCCGAGTCGACACTGCCAGGCGGCGCGGGCCGCAGCGCGTCGGACAAACCGAACGAGGTGATGGCTATTCCGATTGAGCCGCCGGCGCTGGCAATCCGATTGGCGTCGAGCCGGGATGAGAAGGCAGCGCCGAACGGAAAGTCGAGTGTTGCAGCAGCTTCGGCCACCCTCACCCCCGGCCCCTCTCCCAAAGGGAGAGGGGAGAACATCGCGCTCACCCCTAACCCTTCTCCCAATGGACACGGGAAAAAAGATGTTCCCATCACGCAGGCCGATTGGCAATCGCACCTGGCCGCGGTGATCCGTTCGATGGAGTCGGCATCGTCGCCCGGCTCCGCGAGCGAGAACGACATCGCCCTGCAAGCCCGGCTGCGGATGCTCTATATGTTGGCCGGGCGGCGCGACGACGCCATGCGGCCGCTGCCCTCCGCGCCGCCGGAGACGCAGGATTACTGGAACTCGCAGATCAACGGTCTCTCCACCTTGATCGATTCCGAGAAAACGCCCGACCCGGCGCGGCGGGCGGCCGAGACGAAGCGGATACTGAGCGATGCCTTGAAGCAACATGGCGACACCGCGCCGCTCACGGTCCGCAATCTGACCTTCTGCACGGCGGTGCGGTACTTCGGCTCATTCGACGCCGTGCATTCGGCCGAGTTCGCGCCGGGCAAAAGGTCTTGCTCTATGCCGAGGTGGAAAACTTTCGCACCGAGCCGTCGCCCAAGGGCTTTCATACGGCGGTCAAATTCAACTGGCAGATCCTCGATGGCGGCGGCAACCGCGTGGGTGATTACGTCTCGGCCACGAGCGAAGACCAGAGCCTCACGCCCAAGCACGAGTTCTTCCTCACGAAGTGGTTCTACCTGCCCGACGCGATTGCCGCCGGCCGCTACACGCTGCAATTCACGGTGGAAGACGTGCTGGGGCACAAGGTGGGTCAGTCGTCGATCGAGATGACGGTTAGGTAGAGTGGGCCAATAAAAGCCCGACGCGCAAGCGAGTGGGCCTCGATTCCCCGCTCGCTTGCGCGTCGGGCTTTGATATCACTTTTCCGGCTTTGCCCGCCGTCACCAAACGGATACAATGTTCCGAGCCACGCGCGGCCGCGCGGCCAGCTAATCCCATTCAAGGAAAAGAACAATGATCACCTATCGTCTGCCGTTGTTACTGATCGCCGCCGTGATGGTGGCCGCGCTGGTATTTGGAGTCTTGGCTCGCTCGGCACGCGCCGACGAGGATATGTGGCAGACCGATTTCAAGGCAGCCCAGGCCAAGGCCAAGGCGGAAAAGAAATACATGCTCGTCGATTTCACTGGCTCCGATTGGTGCGGCTGGTGCATCAAGCTGCACCACGAGGTCTTCGACAAAGAGCCCTTCAAAGCGGCCGCGCCTAAGCAATATGTGCTCGTGGAACTCGACTACCCGCAGCAGAAGAAGCAGTCCGACGAGCTGAAGAAGCAAAACAAGGAGCTTGCGGAGACCTACAAGATCGAGGGCTATCCCTCCGTGCTGCTCATGGATGCGGAGGGACAGGTCATCGCCCGCACCGGCTATCGGCCGGGCGGACCCGACGACTACCTCAAGCATCTGGCCGACTTCGGCACGATCTGGCAGAACGTGCTCGCGCTGAAGGGCAAGCTCGAAGGGACGGGCGGCCTCGATCGGGCCAAACTGCTCGACCAGATCGTCGAGGGTTATAAGAAGCTCGGCAACGAATCGGACCAGGTGACCGACTGGTGCAAGGAGATCATCGCCCTGGACGTCGACAACAAGGCCGGCCTGAAGGTCAAGTACGAGTTCCCTATGAAGATCGAAGAGGCCAAGAAGCTTGTCGAGTCGGGCAAGGCGGACAAGGGCATGGCCCTGCTGGATGCCGCGCTGGCGTTGCCGGGCGTGCCGGGCGAGATGCGGCAGGAGGGTTTCATGGCCAAGGCGGAAGCCTGCGAGTCGCAAGGCAAGTTCGGCGAGGTGATGACGGCGCTGAAGGCGGCCAAGGAAGCCGCGCCCGCCAGCCCGATGAACAAGCAGATCGACGGCATGATCGAGCACTTCGCCAAGATCGCCGAGGCCGAGGAAGCCGTAAAAAAATTGGAAGCCGGACTGCCCGATGCGAAGGGACTCGACCGCGCCCGCCTCTTGGACCGGCTGATCGCGGCCAAGGAGAAGCTGCCGGAAAACGCACAGGCGATGGAAAGCGTGCAGAAGTGGACGAAGGAAATCGTCGACCTGGACGCCGACGGCAAGGCCGGGCTGAAGGCCAAGTATCAATTCAACCTGGCGCTCGGCGACGCGCTGGAGATGGCCCGTGCCAACAAGACGGACGAGGCGAGCGCCGCCTTGGACAAGGCCCTGGCCATGCCCGGCGTGCCCGGCGAAGAACTTCAGAAGGGCTATTTCTTCAAGGCCCAGCTTGCCGGGCAGCGGCACCGCGCGGATGAGGAGCTAGCTTGCTTGAAGAAGGCCCTCGACGCCGCGCCGAAGAGCGAAATCTCCCCGATGATCAAACAGATGATCGGGCAGGTGGAGAAGAAGGGAGCGGAGTGAGTGGGGAGAGTGAGTAGCGGCTATTCCATCAACCGATCCACGTTGGCACTGCAAATGCTGACGCTTGTCGTCTGGCTCTGCGGTTGTTCTGCCCAACCGAGTTCGGAACACTCCAAGACCACTGCCGAAACGGAACAAGAAAAGGGCGATCGCTGAAATCGAGAGAATGTGTGGCAAGGTCACCGTCGATGAAAAGAGTCCGGGCAAGCCCGTTATTGAAGTGGACTTGGTGCAACTACAGTGGATCGATGCTGGGGTGGCAAACATTAAAGGCTTGACCCAAGTTAGAGTGCTTAACCTAATGTGTTCTGCTTTCACCGACGCTGGGCTGGCGAACGTGGAAGGATTGACCCAACTTCAAACGCTGACCCTGGCCGCAACCAACATCACCGACATGGGGTTGGGCCATCTCAAAGCAATGACCCAACTGCAAACGCTGGACCTGACGATGACCAAGGTGACCGACGCCGGGTTGGTCCACCTGAAGAACTTCGCGCAACTCAAATCGCTGAGCTTGGACGATACCCAGGTGACCGACGCTGGAATGGCGAACCTTGGAGGGCTGACCCAGCTCAAAGAACTTAGCCTAAGCGGAACCAAGGTCACCGACGCTGGAATAGCGAAACTACATCGAGCTTTGCCAAACTGTCAAATATCACATTGAGCCGCCGCGGCGAATTACACGCTTTCGCCACCTCACCGTCGCCCGTTTACCGCGCATGAATGCCAGGCCATAGTGTGCGCTCGCGCGCTCGTCGGGAACGTGGCGGCAAATATCGGCCACGCGAGGTTGCTTTGGCGGGGCTGCCAATCCGTCGCAGAATCCGTTATCTTGGTCCGCGAAAGATTTGCTCGATTCATTTCGCTGCTTAATCGATGCCGCCATGCCGCTTGGAATCAATCCGCTCAACGACTTCGCGTTCATGAAGATTTTCGGCTCGCCCGAGAATCGGGAGTCGCTGATTAGTTTGCTCAATGCGATATTGAAGCTTCGATCGCCGATTGTCGACGTGACGATCCAAAACGCGTTCAACTACAAGGACTTTCAAGCCGACAAACTCTCGATTCTGGACGTCAAGGCCCGCGACGCCGCCGGCAGAGTTTTCGATGTCGAGGTCCAACTTCAAGTGCGGGCGGGCATGGAGAAGCGGATCGTCTTCTACGGCTGCGAGCTGTATGCCGACCAACTTCGCGAAGGCGTGGCCTATGCGGACATTCCGCCCGTTTACGCAATTTGGCTCATCGACGACATTCTTTGGCCTAGCACTGAACAGTTTCATCACGCCTTTCGGCTGACCGACGCGGCGTCGGGCCGCGTCTTGGATGAAACGCTGGCGATTCAAACGATTGAATTGCCGAAGTATAATAGAGTGTATTCCGATTTGGCGTCGAGCGATTTGTTAGGCCATTGACTATATTGGCTCAAAAACGCGCCCGATTATCAAGCGGAAGCACTAGCGGCGGCGTTTCCGCAGCCGGGGATTCGCCGTGCCTCGGAAACAATTATCCGAATTGCCAATCTAAGCGAGGATAAAGCGATGTACGATGCACGCGAGCGAGCGATTCGCGATCACCAATGGGAAAAGGACTCTGCAAAGCTTGAGGGCAAGCTTGAGGGCAAGATCGAGGGCGAGATCAAGATGATACGCCTATTGCAGGGGTTGCTCTATCAGCCCATCGACAGCGAGCAGGAATTGGAAGCGATGGGTCTGGAGCGGCTTGAGGCAATGACGCGCGACTTGCAGGAAAAGCTGCGGTGCCGCATGCCGCAGTAGATTCATCACTTCACTGTTACCCCCTCCACCACGCTCACATGCCTCGCCATGATGTGCGTGGCCCCAACGGAGCTTGCCGGCGGTCATCGGTGAGTTTGCGCTTTGGCGGCCGATTTAAAGGTCGTCGGCGGAACAATCTCCGGCGTCACGAAGTACAGCGTTTCTACTACGTCATCGGCCTTTTTCGCTTGCAGCCTGGCCACGGCCTTCGATGCCGAATCGACTGTACCATCGACGGCGGCCTGAGTCGTGGAATCGTCGCGCGAAAACAGCCCGGCCTGCAGCACGTCCGTCTTGCCCGACTCGTAGTCGCCTTCAGCATTTATGAGCACAGTACGGAACATTGGTCCGAATTCTCCAGCGACGGTAGGAGGGTGAGCCTTGTCAGGATGGCATAACTCAATGTGGAGTTTGACGTGGATTTTCTTGTCGTTCAATACTACCGGCGTGAATTCGACGCACGTGCCGTGGAACTCGTCTTGGATTTCGGTTTTACTGCATCCCAAGAGCACTGGGACGCGAGCGTGGCTGCCAACTTCCAACGACGCCGTTTGGTTGCTGAGCGTCGCGATTTCTGGCTCCGCCACGATTCTGGCAACGCCCTCCTTGCGCAGAACATCCACTATCCTCACGAGCGACTCGGGCAGCATGGTGTCGGAGGAAGCTCGCGAAAAATCGAGTCCCAACTCTTGCAGCTTCGTCCGAGAGATCTCGATGACGCGAACTCGCAAAATGACCTGCGGCTGCGATTCCACATTTGCCGGCCGCTGCTTCTCGACGGCGTTCAAGCGCTCGACATCTGATTGATATGCCGCGGCCGGTGCGGCCGTATACTGTTGGCCAAGCCCTCGATTGACGGCACTCAAGAGCGCGAGTGCGATTACTAGCTTTTGCATCTTAGTTTCCCGAGTCATTGTGATTTGTTGCTTCGGATTTAACTGCGGTGGGTCTGCGCTCGCTTGGGCGAGCTTGACCCACCCTACTCTCCACTCTCCACTCTCCACTTCCCACTACTTCACCGTCGTCCCGTCCACCACACTCACATGCCGGGCCATGATGTGCGTGGCGCGCTCGTCGGGGATGTAGCCGCGGATGCCGGTCACGCCGACCTGCCGGCCGACGTAGCTTCGCAGGTTCACGCCCGGCGCGGGCGAGACGTAGCAGCGCATGTTGCCGTTGGCGTCCAAGATCGCGTATTGCGGGCCGCCGGGCTTGGGATTGGGCACGCGGATCAATTGGCCGGCGGCGTCGAAGCGGCCGTCGCCCTCGTCCGGCGGCAGATGCGTCATCGGCAGCGGGTCGGGCTGCGCGAGCTCCGGCCGCACAGCCGCCAGGGCCTGCTTGCGGCGCTTGATGTCCTCGAAGCGCGTGATCTTGCTCAAGAGCATCCGGGCGCGACCCTGCTCGGAAGCAGTCTCCGATTGGTTGAAGAGCGTCTCGGTGCGCTGCTTCAGCGCGCCCACGTCCCAGAAGTTCGGGTCCTCGACGATCATCGCCGAAAGCTCCAGGTCGATCTGGTCGAGTTGCCGTTGGAAGGGCTCAGTCGCCGCGCCGGCCGGCGGCGCGCGATCGCCTTGCCACTTGTCCGCGCGATTGCCTTCTGATGATGTCCGCCGCACACCGTCCGTTTTGTAATCCCGATCGACGAAACGGCCGGAGACCCAGCGGAACTCGCCCGGCGGCGGCGCGATCTTGTACCACGGCGGCGCGGGGCTGCCATTCAATTCGCGGTTGTTCAATTCGCGGCCGTGCGGCTCGATGATTTCGACCGTTTCGCCTTTGTGCAAGCGAACTTGAATAATGTCGCGGACGTCGCTCAGCCGGCTGCCGACGCGCGAGGCGACCCGCTCGTCGGTCACGGTGGCCAGGTTTTTGCCGTCCAGTTGCAGGTGTCGGCTGGAGACCCAAGAAAAGCTGTCTTTCGGCGGGCGGATGGCGTACCACCCGCCCGGATCGTGGCGATAGACTTCGACGGCAGTCCCGGCTTTGAGCTTGTCGGTGGCGTAGTAGTTTTCGCCCGGCCCGCTGCGGACGAAGACCTCGTCGGCGGTGACGTAGGCGGTATAGGGAAAGGTCTGCTCGGCGGCGGCGGGGAGGGCCAGTGCGGCGCAGATGAAGAAAGCGATAAACGGCTCGCGCATGGCGACGGCTTTCGGAGAAGAGGAGTGGATGAGATTTTGGCGCAAGGCTTGTAGCAAAAAGCTGACGAGCGGGCAAGGGCAGATTGACGCCACGATGGCAAATCGTCTAGTCTAGGCGCGATGCGCAAGTGTTTAATCCCATCGAATTCGAGGGGAAAAGAAGCCGTTCCTGGCTAAACGGCATATCGCTTGAGTTTCACGTTTGCGCGAAATAGGATTAAACAATCTATGAAAACGGATAATGACCACGGACGCGAGGACGAACTTCGTCCTGAATACGACAGCGCGGACTTGAAGGGAGGCGTTCGCGGCAAGCATTTGCAGCGATATCGTCAAGGTACGAATCTCGCGCTCCTCGCCCCGGAGATTCGTGCCGCGTTTCCGACCGACGATTCGGTAAATGACGCGCTTCGCTCACTAATGCAGATGGCGGGGCAGCAGTAGGAAGTTGCGTTGCGGCTGAGGTCCCTGAACCGATCAAATCGCTGCTTCCCCTTACGGCCCACAAGGATGGACCAGAAGTAGACTATTAAGCAAATGTCAGCATACGGCAAACTTCGACGAGAACTTGAGGCGGCATTGAAGTCACGCCTGGGGGAAATGGGATACGTCAAACAGTCGAAGGAATTCAGCGATACCTATGCGAAGAAGAGCCCCGATGGAATGCATGGCATCCGCTGCAAAATCGACGCTCGGTACAATGTCTCGCTGTGCTTGAGCTTTCGACTGCGTTTCGATGTCGTTTCTGAGGTGATGCGACTCGTCTACGAGGAAACGTATAGGCGGCACACCGAGATTTTTCGCTCTGATCCGAAAACGGAGGCCGATGTCTTGGCCAATGCGTACGATTTCGAGGGCGATTACGGAGAACTTGCCGGTTTGGGCAGATTCAACGCCGACGCGATGGAGGCCGAATCGGAACTGGAACCGCTTCTCCAGCGTACGTTGCAGCGCGTCGACGACTACGGCATACCGTACTTCGAGAAATATGGAAATCTTGATGAGGTTGTCCGCGTAATCACCAGCGGTTCGATTGAGTGGAAGTTTCTAGGGAATTCGCCAAGTGACTTTTGCCGTCGAGGCCGCAGCCACCCTGTATGCGGTGCAAGGGCGCGACGCGATGCTCGAATACGTAAAAAGGCGTTGCACTGATCCCAATATGATTAAATTGCGAAGGGAGCAGCTAGAGATGCTCGTGGACCTGAGTAAAGAGGAAAGGGGCCGGCGATGAGTTTCGATCTGGCAGTATGGCATGAGACCGAAAACATCAGCGCCAGGGAGGCGCAGTCGAAGTATGCGGCTGGAGCGGAGGTTGAGGCGATACCCACCAATCATGCGGTTGTGAAGTTTATACAGTTATTGACCGAACGCTATCCGCAGATCGACGATGCCTCGGAAGACGAACTCGATGACTGCCCATGGACATGCGCCTTCAATTGCTCGGAAAACATGTGCATCATGAACATTTGCTGGAGCGACGTGGAAGAGATCGCGCCTGAAATCGTCGCTCTGGCAGAGGATTGCGGCCTTCTCTGCTACGATCTGCAGAGCGGGACAGTTTTGGCCGGCGTGCGTCACGGAGATTTGCCAGCGTATACGGAACGCGAGAGAATGCTCACGAAGAGGGCGGACTCGGAAGCGAAACAGTGAACATGGTTCTCGCGGCAGATTCATATCAAAAGGCCATCGCCGATGGCAAGGGCATTAAGTCACGATATAATGAAACAGTCTGGCTAGTGACGAATATTGGAGATGTCGTTCACTTGCTTCTTTGGGCATTCAAAGGAGGACGAACCGCATGACTACCCAATCTCAACAGGTCCTGCAAACCGCATTGGCGCTTCCCGAGACGGAGCGCGCCGAAATCGCGGCCTCGCTTATTAGCAGTCTCGACGAGCAGACGGACGAAGCGGCAGACGCGGCGTGGGACGCCGAAATTAAGCGACGCCTGGAAAGCATCGATCGAGGAGAAGTGCAACTTGTCCCATGGGATGACGTAATGCAAGAGTTACGCGGCCGCCGACATGAGTAGTTTGCCGCTTGCGTTCCATCCAGACGCCCGCGAGGACGCTCGGGATGCTCACAGTTGGTACACTGAGCGCAGCCCCGCCGCCGCAGATGCCTTCCTTGATGAACTTGACAGGGCAGGCGCGGCGATCCTGCGGTCTCCGCTGCTTTGGGGCCGGTATCTGCACGGTACGCGCTTCTACCGCTTGAAACGATATCCGTATATCGTTGTCTATCGCGTCGTCGATGAACGAATCCAAATCATCGCCGTCGCGCACGGGCGGCGACGGCCGGGATATTGGCGTAAGAGGCTGAAAGACGCCATTTAGATCAACTCGCGGTGCGAGGAGCTTGGAATCGTTTATCCAGATTCGCTCGTGTCTTACAGGCTGCCAATGTTGCTTCCTCTTCCCATCGACGAAGTCATGCCGCAAATCGTGGCGGCGCTGCGCACGGCAAACGCCGTTGTGCTCCGCGCGCCGACCGGGGCCGGCAAGACGACCCGCGTGCCGCCGGCGGTGCTGGATAAAGTGGTGGAGGGCAACGGCGCGGTGGTCGTGCTTCAGCCGCGGCGGATTACCGCGCGGGCCTGCGCGCGGCGGATTGCTTTCGAGCGGAACGTGCCGCTGGGCGGCGAAGTCGGCTACCAGGTCCGCTTCGACCGCTGCATGGGCCGTGAGACGCGAATCCAGGTGGTCACCGAGGGCATTTTCTCGCGGATGCTGCAAGACGATCCGTTCCTGGAGAAAGTGGCGGCGGTCGTGTTCGACGAGTTCCACGAGCGGAGCCTCAATAGCGATTTGGCACTGGCGATGGCTCGGCGGGTGCAAGAGACAGTCCGCCCGGAGCTAAAGATCGTCGTCATGTCGGCCACGTTGGAAGCCGAACCAATCGCCCGCTGGCTGGGCGGATGCCCTACCGTAGAAAGCCGCGGGCGGTTGCATCCCGTTGATATTAGTTACCTTGAAGATGTGCAAAGTCGTCCACTCGCCGAGCGGACGGCTGATGCGGTGACGCAGATTCTCGACCGCACACCGGGCGACGTGCTCGTCTTTCTGCCGGGCGTGGGCGAAATCCGCCAGACCGCCCGGCGGCTTGAAGGGTTGGCCGAGGCGCGGAACGTGGCGGTGCTGCAACTCTTTGGCGATCTGCCGGCCGAGAAGCAAGACGAAGTGTTGGGGCCGATTGGCCGCCGCAAGATCGTGCTCTCGACGAACGTGGCGGAAACGTCGCTGACGATCGAAGGCGTGACCGCGGTCGTCGATACCGGACTGGCGCGGTCGCTCAGCTTCGATCCGCACGTCGGCATGGACCGCTTGCGGCTTGTGCCGATTTCGCAAGCGTCGGCCGACCAGCGCGCGGGCCGCGCCGGACGGACGCAGCCCGGCGTTTGTTTGCGGCTTTGGGCCGAGCGAACACATCGCCAGCGGCCGGCGGCCGAGGAGCCGGAAATCCGCCGCCTCGATTTGGCCGGGCCGATGTTGGAGTTGCGCGTGTGGGGCGAGCGCGATCCGGCGGCATTTCCGTGGTTCGAGGCGCCGCCCACCGCGGCACGCGAACAGGCCGATGCGCTGCTCAAGCTTCTAGGTGCCATCGACGCCGAAGGAAACGTCACCGAGGTCGGCCGCGCGATGGCCCGGCTGCCGGTTAGTCCGAGGCTTGGGCGGATGCTGATTGAAGGACAACGGCTTGGGCAAGCGCCGGCAGTCGCATTGGCGGCGGCGCTTTTGAGCGAGCGCGATCCGTTCGGCCGTGGCGACGATGCGCCGCCTTCGCGCCGTGCGGCAGCCGGAAGTTCGAATTGCGATATCTCGGACCGCGTTGCGGCGTTGGAAGAATTTGAAGCGTCGGGTCACATGGATTCCGCAGTCGGGCGAATCCATCGCGGCACGGCGCAGTATGTGCTGCACGTCCGCGATCAGTTGTTGCGGGAGTTGCGCGGCGCATCTGTAGGGAACGCACTTCGCGGCGTTCCGACGGAAACGGAACGGCACGGAGGCCGTTCCCTACAGGCGACGAATGCGCAATTCGCCGGGCACTGTTGGCCGCCTTTCCCGATCGGCTCGTCCGCCGCAGCGGGCCGGGCAGCCGTTTTGGAAAAATGGTCGGCGGACGCGGCGTGCGTGTGGCCGATTCGAGCGCGGTCCGCGATGCCGCGCTGTTTCTCGCGGTAGATGTCGATCGTGGCGAATCGGAGGCGCTCGTCCGGCTGGCGTCGGCGGTCGAGCGCGACTGGCTGCCAGCCGATCGGCTCGCGGTTCGGACGGAAGTCGAGTTCGACGCGGCGGCTGGGCGCGTGAGTGCTCGCCGTCGCGTCTATTGGGAAGACTTGTTATTGGAAGAAAGCCCCGCGCCGCTGCCCGACGGCGAGGAGACGGCCGCGATACTTGCCGCCGCCGCTGCTGAGCGATTCGACGAAGTTTTTCCGTGGGACGACGAGGAGATCGGCGGCTATGTCAACCGCGTTCGCTGCCTTGCCGTCTGGATGCCGGAGCTAGAATTGCCGAGTTTCGATGCGGAGGCCATCAAAACAATCTTGCCGCAAGTTTGCCGCGGCTGCCGCTCGCTCGACGAGTTGCGAAAGGCGCCGTGGCTCGGGCATCTGCAAGGCCTGTTGACGCCCCAGCAGCAACAGGCCCTCGCGCGCGAAGCGCCGGAGCGGCTTGAAGTGCCCAGCGGCAGCCGCATCAAGCTCAACTACGAGCCAGGCAAGCCGCCCGTGCTGGCGGTGCGGATACAAGAGATCTTCGGCATGTTGGAGACGCCGCGCGTGGCCGGCCGCCGCGTGCCGGTGCTTCTGCATCTGCTCGCGCCCAATCATCGGACGCAACAAGTGACCGACGACCTGGGCAGCTTTTGGCGAACGACGTATCACCAGGTTCGCAAGGATCTCAAGCGGCGCTATCCCAAGCACGCTTGGCCGGAGGACCCGTATCAAGCGACGGCAGAGAGGCGGCCGGGAGGGGGACGGCATAAAACTAGCTAACGGCCGAACGACAAGATATAATTTCTGTGGTAACTAAATAATGAGGTACAAAATGGCGGAGATTATTGAGGGAAAATGGGAGGATGTCGTCGCGCAGAATGATTTTCGGGGGCGCGATGTGCGAGTTGTCGTTTTCAATGAAGGAGAACGCGTTGCTGACGACCCGTGGCTCAAGAAGTTTCATGATTGGGTCGATAGCCACAAGCCAGTGGATCACTTTGTAGACGACAGCCGAGAGAGCATTTATAGCGGGACTCTTGATGATCCTCGTTGACTCCAACATCCTCCTGCGTCTCACGCAGCCGCGGCATCCGCATCGGCAGCCCGCGTTGGACGCAGTCGATGAATTGAGGAGCCGTAACCGCGAGACTATTGCAATCGCTCCCCAGAGCCTTTATGAAATGTACGTAGTATGCACTCGGCCGATCACCGCCAACGGCCTCGGGATAACGTCGCAAGATGCTCAAACGGAGATTGCGAGCACCAGAACGTCTTTCAGCTTCTTCCGGAAACCCCGCAAGTCTTCTCAATATGGGAGGGATTGATTGGCAGGTACGAGGTCATCGGAAAGCCGGCGCACGACGCCCGGCTTGTCGCGATGATGATCGTCCATGGCGTTCCAAGCCTGTTAACCTTCAACGATGGCGACTTCCGGCGGTTTGGGGAGATCACGGCGTTCAACCCTTTTGACGTTTTAGGTATTACCAGGATCGCGTAGTGACTTCGATCGAGTATCAGTGATGTTTGAACGTGCAGAGGGGCAAGTGAAATCGAAACGACCCATCAGAGCCGTTGCGCTGTTGGGCTTGCCCGTTCTTGCCTTGGTGTGCCTTGTTGCAATGATAGATCGAATAACGCGCGTATGTGAATTCACGGGATCGACTCGAGTGGATTTGACTTTGTTCGGCCGCAGCTTGACGACTTCTTACGCAAAAAGTCCTTTGGAGGAATTCGTCGCGACGAAGCATCCTGAGATATTGAAACACAACTGGGACTATCTTGGCACCGAGTACAACTGCTTCTTGTTCGGAGGTACGGGACGCGCCTGCAACACACAATCTGGCGGCGTGCTTCCGAGCGCAATTACATATCTCTGTCGCGAGCTTTCGGATGAACGGAAAGTTAAGCTTTACGAGGTTCTCGTCTATGCGTCAACGAATTTGGAAAGGTCGGAGAAAAATAAGCTATACGACCGCTTGCTCGGTGACTCAGGGGAAGATCTTGGTAAAATGATCGAAGAATATGTGATTCCACAGACTGGATCATCGCGAGAATAAATGGCAGCGCATTCAAGCAAAGTAACTATCGGTTTTGTCTCACCGTCAGAGTTTCCCGCGCAACCCCTCGACTTCACCTTCCAGCAATTCTAATTCCCGGCGAAACTCGCCGGCGCGGCGGCAACCTTCTTCGAGGTGGGAGAAAATGCCCGATGCGGCGGTGGTGCCGCTCCAGTTTTCGCCCAGCCTCGCGATGGCCTGCGTCAAGCCGCTGCGCAAGCGCCGCGTGAAGAGCCATAAGAGCACAAAGCACCAAAGGACGAGCCAGAAGGCCGAGACAAGGTACATGTCCAGGCCCCACCTCGCCGTTTGATTGCCGGACCACCACGAGTCGTAGAAGAAGTTCTTGCCAAGTAAAAAGAGCAGGAAGCCCACCATCGCCAGCAAGAGCGTTTCGTAGAAGGCGTGGGTGAACCAGCCGGTGTGCCGCGCGGCCTGTTTGGCGATCAACGCGTCGAGGTCTTGCGAGAGCCGCGCGGAGAGGTTGACGCCCGCCTTCTCGGCTTCCGCCTCAAGCGTCGCGGGAGACGCGGCCGATTTAGGCAGGCCGGCCTCGGCCGCGTAGCCTTCCAGCACGAGCGCGGCGCGGCGAAGTTGCGTATTGTCAAAGCCGGCGGCCGCGGCGCGGCTTGGCCGATCTTGCAAGGTGCGGTTGCTGCGATGCTTCTGCCAAGTCCTCGCTCCTTCGACCGCGCCCCACAAGGCAAGCTGAGCGGGCGTCCGCGCGCGATAGAGCAACGCGCCGGAAAGCAGGCCGCCGAGTCCTTGATAAAGCCGCAGCACGAGCGAGAAGGGACTGAAGCCCCACCGCGACGCGACCTCCGTGAGCAAACGGTTCTCCCATGGCCGCCGCGCCGCGAGAAGCTCCGTGCGAATCTCGGCGGCCAAAGTGGAAGATAACTCGGCGCGCTCGTGTTCGATTGCCGCTTCGACATTGCGGACCGCGGGCATCGCGTCGTCCAATCGTCGTCGGCAGCTTTCCAATGCTTGGGCCGCCAAATCGAGAAAATTATCGCGGCGAATCCGTGCCGCCGCACTGCCGGCGAATTGCCGCATGAGCAGATCGACCAAGCCGGCGAACTCGCCCTGCGGCGCCCGGCCTTGCTGGGCGTCGGCCAATGCGGCGATCGAATCGACGAAGAAGATGTGCTCGTGGGGCAGATTTCCAATCTGCCGATTACCCGGCAGGTTGGAAACCTGCCCCACAAGGCAGCGCCGCCAGTCGTCGCGGATGTCCGTGTCGCGATCACCATGCGTCTGCACGAAGACGAGCTTCGCTCCGGGCGCGGCGGCGGCCAACTCCTCTGCCACGCGGGCACTGCGATACTTCTGTTGCGTCGTAACGACGATCAGGACATCGCAGAACGGCAGGATCCGTCGAAGGCGCGCGAGCGTCGTGTTGGTATTCAAGCCCGACGCGCTAGCGAGTGGGCGGGCTTCTGTGCTCGCAATGCGGTCTCTCTCGCTTGCGCTTCGGGCTTTTATATCGACCTCGCTTGCGCGTCGGGCTTCAATGTTTTCGCCGTCCGTCGTATCCGGGTCGGGGCAATCGACGAGCACCAGGTTCGCCAGCGAGGGCAAGTCCTGCTGGACAAGATCGACTTCCGCCGGCGCAATGCCCAGTCTTTCGGGCGTCAGTCCGGGCCGGCAGATGATCGCAGGGCGGAGCGTCGTCGGGCGGTCGCGGCCGGTGCGGACGAGTTCCGCCCCAGCCAGGGCGTTGATCAAGGAGCTTTTGCCAGTTCCGCTACCCCCCAAACTTGCTACAACAAGCGGGGCCTCCACACGGATGCGGAGACTATCGAGGCGGCCAGCGAGGCGGTCGTTGATTGCCTGGCAGGTCTCGGCCGGACGCCAAGCAGGGGCCGAACGGGACCAATCGCCTAGCCGCCGGGCTAAGGCGTCGATTTCCGCTAGAAGTTCGAGATGAGTGAGGTCGCCGGTTGACATTACCATATAGGATAAATGACGGGAGCGGCATGGGAAAGCAAATAAAGGCGAGCTAGGTCTTAGGACTTAGTTCTTAGGTCTTAGACCTAGGGTCAGAACTAAGCTCTAAGACCTAAGTTCTAAGGTCTTCATGGTTTTTTTCCATACCACCCCTGTGGAGGAGTATGCAAAAGGTGATTGCTCCGTTAAACTTATATGTTTGTATTGCTTGCGGTTGATGGTGAAACGAACTGTCGCTATTAGTTACGGTTTGTTTTCCTCCACCTGTCGCGAGCATGGTTAAGTCCAAGTTACGGAAATCAATGTGCATGTTGGCAATTCTTTATCGTGTGGCAAAGAACACGCCGATCCTGCTCGCGACGACTCGTGAGGAGGACGATAGTCGCCCCACGCAGTTTCCCAAAATACAATCCGGCTCACCGCGGATCGTATGCGGCAGCGACAAGGTGGCGGGCGGAACGTGGCTGGGCGTGAATCAGTTCGGGCTAGTCGTCGCGGTCACGAATCGGGCCCGCGTACGGCCGCCGCTGGAGCCGCGGTCGCGAGGATTGCTTTGCCGCGAATTGCTGAACTCGCGCAATGCGCGGGACGCGGCGGCACATGCCAGCCGAGAGTTGATGACCGGCCGCTACGCGGGGGCAAATTATCTTTGTGCCGACGGCAAGTACGCGGCCGTGGTCTACGGCGGATCGCGCGTCGAGGTTGTCGAGTTGCAGCCGGGACTGCACACGCTCAGCAACGGCAATCTCAACGACCCGCACGATGACCGGCACGATTTCGTGCGGCGGATGTTGACGCTGCACAAGCTGGACTCGGCCGTGACGTTTCTGGCGGTGGCGAGCCGGGCCTTTTCGCGCAAGGCCGACAGCGAAGGCCGCCGCGGAGTTGTGCTGACCGGCAGTGGGTTCGGCACAGTCTCATCGTGCCTGATTTCGCTGCCGCGCAAGATCCAGCAGTCGATTATGCAGTACAGCGATGGCCCTCCCTCGGACCGCCCTTACGAAGACCTATCCGCCCTGTTGCGGCAGGTCCTCTCCGCCGGGCGAAACCGCAAAGCGGCCGCAGTCGGCGGTGAGAAACGGGATGGCGAATCACTGAAAGGCAAAGTGGCGAAGCCGGTGGTGGGCGGCGATTGAGGGGCGAGGCGGATTGCCAATTCGCCAACGAATAATGTGGGGCAGATTGCTAATCTGCCATCGCGATCGGCAGATTAGCAATCTGCCCCACGGATTGAAGGTTGTTTCTGCATGACGGATAAGCGGCGGATCGGCGTTTGGCTGATCGGATGTAAAGGCGGTGTCGCCACCACAGCAATTGTCGGCTTGATTGCCCTCAAGAAGGGCCTCGTCGCCGCGACGGGCCTTGTCACCGGCTTGCCGGAGTTCGCTGACGTCGCCTTGGCCTCTTGGGATGAGTTCGTCATCGGCGGCCACGAAATCCGCGGACTGCGGCTCTGCCGCGAGGCATATCGCGTCGCATCGGAAATGCGGGCCGCCAGCCGCGAAGTGATCGATCAGTGCCGCGAAGAGTTGGAACGCATCGAAGCCCGTATTCGGCCCGGCACGATCTGGAATTCGGGACCGACGATCGAGGCGCTTGCCGATCTCGACATTCCAACTGAGGAAACCGCAAGGCAAATCGTCGAGCGGCTGAAGGCCGATCTGCGGCAGTTCGTGGCGGCGGAAAAGGTTGATCGGTTGGTGGTGGTGAATGTTGCCTCCACGGAACCACCGTGGTCGGGTTCCACGCCCACAACTTGGGCCGCGCTGGAGCCGCTCTTGGATCGCGCGGACTGCCCATTGCCGGCCAGTTCGCTGTATGCGATCGCCGCCTTCGAAGCGGGCGGCTCGTATGTCAACTTTACGCCGTCGCTGGGCGCCGCGCCCGCGGCCATCGACGACTTGGCTCGGCTCCGCGGCGGCTGCCACGCCGGCTGCGACGGCAAGACCGGCGAGACGCTTGTGAAAAGCGTCTTGGCCCCCATGTTCGCCGCGCGAAATCTGCGCGTCATGAGCTGGGTCGGCCACAATATCTTCGGCAACCTGGACGGCCGCGTCCTCGATGACCCGGCCAACAAAAGTGCGAAGCTTGAAAGCAAGGACCGCCTGATTGGCGAAATCCTTGGATACAAGCCGCAAACCCATATTTCCATCGAGTTTATCGAAAGCCTGGGCGATTGGAAAACCGCCTGGGACCATATCCATTTCGCCGGGTTCCTGGGAACGCCCATGACGCTCCAATTTACCTGGCAAGGGTGCGATTCGGTGCTGGCCGCACCGCTGGTGATCGATCTGGTTCGTCTCACCGAGTTGGCCATGCGCCGCGGGCAAAAGGGACTACTCAAGTTTCTGGCCAGTTTCTTCAAAAGCCCGCTGGGCGTCGGGGAGCACCAATTCGTGCTCCAGTACCAGATGCTTCAGCAGTGGCTCGAAGAAGAGGTCCATCCCGCGCCCTCCACAACACAACGACACGAAGCAAAACACGCATGAGTACACATTCGCAAGATAACCAACACAAAGATCCACACGGCCGCTCGGGTCCGGGCGACAGTTCCGGGACGAAGAGCCACGGGCGACGCCGCCGCAAGCGGTCGGGCCGGCCGGCCAATAACCAGCGAGCAGGCCGAGCGCCGGCAGCCGAATTGGACGACGAAATTGACGGTGACCTCGACAGCGACACCGACGACGATAATGACCTGACGCTGCCGAGTTACGGCAAGAGCTTTCAGCGGGAAGCTATGCCGAGCGGAGATAGCGCAGTACCGAAGCCGGTAAGAACGGCCGCCAAACCGCCGGCTGCCGCGCGACCTCCCGCAAAGCCGCAAGCGGCGGCGCGCACGCCGCAGCATCCACCGCGCCCACCGGCTGCGCCGCAGGCAAAGCGCCCCGCCGCGCCGGCGAAGCCACACGCCGAGCGGTCGCACACTCCTGCGGCCGCTGCGACGAGAGCGCCAGCGCAGCCGAAACATGCAAGGCCGCATGCCGATAAGCCGCGATCTGATAAGCCGCGTCCGGAGAAGGTCCATGCCGAACACAAGCGAGCGACGACGGAGAGAACCCGGGAGAGGCCGCCGCGCGAAGCCGAGCAACATGAGCAACCGCCGCGCGAAAGGCCGCCCTGCGAAGCGCCGGCCCACGAAAAGCCGGCTCGCGAAAAAACTGTCGAGCGGCCGCGGCCGGCCGCGCCGCGCTCGCAGAAGGCGCATAGCGCCGAGTTCGCGGAATTGGGCCTCAGCCCCGTCATGCTTGACGCCTTGGCCGAAGCCTGCTACGAATCGCCCACGCCGGTGCAAAAGGGATTCATCCCCCGCGCGCTGGCGGGCATCGACGTGATGGGCCAGGCGCAGACCGGCACCGGCAAGACGGCCGCCTTCGCCATTCCCGATCTTGGAGATGCTCCAGCCGCATCAGCGCGGCGCGCCGCCGCAGGCGCTGGCATTGGTGCCGACGCGCGAGTTGGCCGTGCAGGTCCGCGACGAATGTGAAAAACTGGCCCTCGGCCGCCATCATTCCATCGTGGCCGTCTACGGCGGCAAGCCGATCCGCAAGCAGATCGAGCAAGTGGCCGCCGGGGCGTCGATGATCGTCGGCACGCCCGGCCGCGTGCTCGACCTAATGAGCCGCGGCGCATTGCATTTTGGCAGCCTGCGCGTTGCGGTGCTCGATGAGGCCGACCGCATGTTGGACATCGGCTTCCGGCCCGACATCGAGAAGATTCTTCGCCGCTGCCCACAGGGGCGGCAGACGCTGCTTTTGAGCGCCACGCTCGCCCCGCCGGTGAAGAAGTTGGCCGAGCGCTACATGCGCGAGCCGGAGGTGTTGGACTTCTCGCCGACGAACCTCTCTGTGGAAACGATCGAGCAGTTCTACTTCACGGTCGATCCGGAGCGGAAGTTCGACCTCTTGGTCAAGCTCCTGGAACGCGAGGACCCCAAGCAGGCGATCGTCTTCTGCCGCACGAAACGCGGCACGGAGAAGATCCACATGAAGCTCGCGCGGAAATTTCGATCACGTCGATACAATCCACGGCGACCTGCAGCAATCGTCGCGCGACCGCGTAATGAAGGGCTTTCGCGAGGGCAAGATTCGTTGGCTGGTGGCGACTGACGTTGTCGGCCGCGGCATCGACGTATCGGGCATCTCGCACATCATCAACTTCGACATTCCGCAGTTCTGCGACGACTACGTGCACCGCGTCGGCCGCACCGGCCGCATGGGCCGCGAGGGCGTGGCGTACACGTTCGTCTCGCCCGAGGAGGGCGGCGAGTTGACGCGGATCGAAATGCGCATCAATCGCCTCTTGAAGCGCGACGAGATCGACGGCTTCCAGGCGTTTGACGATCCACGCGCGGCCGGCGGCGTGGTCTTGGGCGACGGCCCCGGCTACAACGAGGACGATTACGTCGAGGCGCCCAAGCCCGCCCCGCTGCCCGTCTTCGGCAAGCGCCAGCCGAAGCGGGTGCGAAGGGCGCTTTGATTTCGTCTGTCGATGTTAGTCGCGTCTTGGCAGGACGGGTTGGTTCACGTCCTGTGCGTCTTTGCGCTTGCGGAACGGTTCTCGAATGATTCGGCGTTGCGACTTTTCTTGGCGCTTGGCCACCTCTAGCATAAGAGCATGAACATCGCCACCCGCGTCTTTGAGCATTGCCGCGCGGATGGCATGGATTTCTTCTACTACGGGATCGACATAGTTATTAGACATTTTCGGAAAACTCCTCGGGCGTCACAATCAGCGGAGGCTTGTACCCTAAATCTCGCAGCAGATCGTAAATCCTAGGTAGGGTCGCGGCATTCGCTATATGCTTGCAGTTCCACGTCAATAGATAGTCTACGCCGAAGACCGCGGCAACGGCAAGATGCCTCGCGTCGGCCGCGGCCTTTTCGGGCAATAAGTGTTCGTCAACTAGCCGGTCGGCAAGTACACCCACATCCGGATGCTGGATGTCAAGCAAAGCGAGACCTTCAAGGTAGGCGAGCCGCTCTTTTGCAGCGGCAGGATCGCCGGCGCTCGCCTCGTCGAGCACCAATCGGCTAATCACAAGCTCGTACTTATCGCGCTGCTGGTTCCACCACTGCCGTGTCAATTGTTGGCGGGCCTGAAAGATCACCGAGTCGCCGGGCCGTGCCGTAAGATAGCCGATGATGGACGTTTCGATGTAGACGTTAGCCATTGTCTTGCCTATTCGTTACAACCATTTTCCAGCAGCGCCTCCCCGCGCTCCGAATGCGACCACATTGACTGCCGAACACGATCGCATTCGCCTATTCGCTCGATGAGTTCGCGAAGTGATTCCGCCGTTTCCGCGGACAGCCACCAGTCGGCCTGCTTATCGCCAGCCCAAATCAGTATTCGCTTATCATCTTTCGAAAAACGGTATTGTGTGTTCGCCGGCCAACCATTCGTTTCAATACCGACATCGAAGTTCATTCTGAGGAAACTGAGCGCGTCGTCGGTCAGCGGCTGATTCTGTGCTTGAACGAGAAGTTCTCTTTTCAAGACAAGAGCATAATCCCAAGCCCATGTGTAAAGATGTTCGGAGAACGACCGCGCGCATTGGCTCCAGGTCCGAAACTGCGAATCGAAATCCAGGAACACGGGGGGGTCATCGCTGCCATCGAGTCGAAACGCCCAAACGCAAACTGCCTGGTTCTCGTATCGGAAAACAATGAGATTCCGTGCAAGTAGGTCATGCGGGCCTCCACCGTGCGTGTCCTTGCGCGGCAAGCCAAGTTCACTGATTTCGAGTGGAGGATCGTCATTGCTGAAGCGGCGCAAAAGCTCGACAGCTCCTTCGAGCGAGTACCATTCCCTAACCGACGCCGGGAGCTTGCGACCTATCCGGGATTCGACTTGATTCAGCGAGGAAACCGCGACCTCAGACACGTTTGCGTCAACGTTCAAGAGCGCGACAGGTTTCGCATGGAATCGCATCTCTTGCTTCACCAAATCCTCTCCATCTCCAGTGTAAACCCGCGAAACACCGGGCCGCAGGGAACCGTTTTCGGATCGTCGAGCACCTCGACTTTCCGCTTCGGGCGATAAATGTAGACCTTCCGTTGATACGGCTCAATCAAGACGCCCATTCTTACGCCGTTGTCGAGATACTCTTTCATCTTTTTCTTGAGATTGCCGAGAACATCAGTCCTGCTGCGCAGCTCGATGACGAAGTCTGGGCAAATCGGTGCAAACTTCTCTTTCTCTTCCTCAGTCAATTTGTTCCAGCGAGCCAATCGAATCCACGACGCGTCGGGCGATCGCATGGCGCGCTTACGAAAACGAAAGCCCGCGGAGGAATCAAAAGCAATCCCTGTACCGTCGCGATAAGTCCAGGCGGCCAACTGCGCAGTGATTTCGCCATTTCGATGGCTCGATCCACTGCCTGCGGGCGACATCATAATCAAATCTCCCCGTTCGTTTCGTTCGATGCGCAGCTCGTCGTTGATTCGGCAAAGCTCGAACAGCTGATCGTCGGTCAAATCGACAGCGGGCCGCAATCGCAATACGCGCGGCACCAGTACCGTGTCAATGTCCTCGAAATCTTCAACCACCGTGCTCATTTTTCTGTCTCCTCAACTCGGGACAACTCGCATCCCTCAAAGACAGCATAGTCCCGTAATACCGCCCGGTCAACCTCGCCCCATTGCCTGGCGAAATCACTGCTGTACAATATCCCCATTGTTGACAACCGCGGCATCAATGCAAGGAACACGCTATGAAACTCGGCATGATCGGTTTGGGACGGATGGGCGCGAACATGGTGCGGCGGATCATGAAGGCCGGGCACCAGTGCGTCGTATTTGATGTCAGCAAGGATGCGGTCGCCGCCCTCGCCAAGGAAGGCGCGATCGCTGCGGCATCGCTGGAAGACCTGGTCGCGAAAGTCGACGCGCCGCGGAACATTTGGCTGATGCTGCCGACGGCCTTTGTCGATTCGACGCTCGCCAAGCTCGTGCCGCTCTTGAAGAGCGATGATACGATCATCGACGGCGGCAACTCCTATTATCATGACGACCTCCACCGCTCGACCGCATTGAAGCCCAAGGGCATTCACTACCTCGACGTCGGCACCAGCGGCGGCGTGTGGGGCCTGGAACGCGGCTACTGCCTGATGATCGGCGGCGACGAGTCGGCGGTGAAGCGGCTCGACGCGATCTTCGCCGCGCTCGCGCCCGGCATGGGCACGATCGATCGCACGCCCGGCCGCGAGGGCGCGAAGAGCACATCCGAGCAGGGCTATCTGCACTGCGGCCCCAGCGGCGCGGGGCACTTCGTCAAAATGGTTCATAACGGCATCGAGTATGGCCTCATGGCCGCCTACGCCGAGGGCCTCAACATCCTGCATCACGCCAACGCCGGCAAGGAGAAGCAGGAGCACGACGCCGAGACGACGCCGCTCAGGCATCCGGAGCACTATCAATACGACCTCAATCTGGGCGAGATTGCCGAGGTCTGGCGGCGCGGCAGCGTGGTCGCCTCATGGCTCTTGGACCTCACGGCCGCCGCGCTTCATGCCAGCCCGGAGCTTTCCGATTTCAGCGGCCACGTCAGCGATTCCGGGGAAGGCCGCTGGACATTGATGACGGCTATTGACGAAGCGGTGCCCGCACCGGTGATTAGCGCCGCGCTCTTCGACCGCTTCAGCTCGCGAGGCAAGGCCGACTTCGCCGACAAGCTGCTTTCGGCGATGCGGAGCCAGTTTGGCGGGCATGCGGAGAAGAAGGGGTAGTCGGCCCGTTCTCCATGTTTTTGGTGCAGACTAACACGCTGCTGTCAGTTGCCGATCTCGACGACCTGGTCGTTGTGCAGCATATTCGCTCCCGAAATCTTAATTGATTTAACCTGGCCCTTGGCGTCATTCTGCCACTCGACCGTATAGTTCGGCGCACTTGCGCTGTCGTCAACCTCTAGCTGCTCGCGCTTCACTACTTCCCATCGCTTGTTCGCAGACCTCTCGATTACGGCCCAGGCCTGAATACCCCATCCGCCCTGAGGCAGCCGTCCGCCCCACCCTCTAATCGTAGCGCGAAGTGTGCCATCTGGCGATGTAACATGAAAGTCTGCGTAAACGTCTTCCGCGAAAAAGAAGTAGTAAACCGCGGCCGACAAAAGCAGCCCTAAAACCAACAGAGCTAATATAGCTATCCGCATTCCCATAACTCCGGGTCCAACATTCTATCTACGTTATACTTGAAACGGCCAAGCCGCAAGCCAGCCCCGTCTCCTCATGCGACGCCTGAATCAACTCCGCCGCCGCGGCGTGTAGCGTGATGAGGTCGTTGTCCGCGCGGGGGCGGCGGTCGGGGGAGCCGAAGGGGACGAAGCGCGGGTCGATGGAAAGCTCGATGCCGGCGGCGCGGAGCACTTGGCCGACGAGGAGGTCTTCGGCGCCGGTGGGATAGGATTCAAGCCGCTCGGCGACGATTGCTGCGGCCTTGCGGCTGAGGAAGTAGCCCGCGCCGCCGCTGGCGTAGCCGACGCCGGGCCGCCACTCCGCGCCGATGTAGTCGCGGCCGGTGGGGTCGAAGGCGAGGAGGCGCGGCAGGGAGATGTAGGTGTCGTCGTCGCACTTGAAGAGGTAATCGTACTGAGTACTGAGTACCGAGTACTGAGTCGCCCAGCGGCAGAACCACATCGTCCGCAGCGGCAGGCTCGCGTAGTCGTCCGGACATGGCAGCGCGAGAGCGTGCGGGCCGATTTGCTCCGGAGCAGCAGCCGTCGGGCAGCCAAGGAGGAAGACGGACGGCACACCGAGGGCGTCGGCGTCGCGCATCCAGGTTGAAAGGCAGAGGCGGCGGCGTTCGGGATATTTCCAGGCGCTGAGTCCGCCGATGAGGATGCGAGGCATTGTGGTTGGGGGAATTGAAAAATGAAAATTGCAAAATGAAAATTGCAAATTTGAGATTTTCAATTTGCAATCCGTTGACCGTCGGTTCTACACACTCTGCAGAAGCTCTTTCCATTGCGCGGCTAACCGTTCCGGATCGGCAAGCTGCTCCACATGTGCCCGTGCGGCGTCTGCCATTCGTTGCCGCAGCGGCTCGTCGTTGGCAAGCTGGGCGAGGCGGAAGGCCATTTCGTCGTCGTTGTTGGTGAGGAAGCCGGTCTCGCCGTGGACGATCATCTCTCGCCAGCCCCAAAGGTTCTGGCAGACGAGCGGCACGCCGGCGGCCATTGCCTCGAGGCCGACGCGCGGCCAGTTCTCCCGCGCGCCGCCGTTCAGGCCCACGAGCGCGTGGCTGCGGCCGAGGAAATCGGTGATGGTAAGCTGCTGTGGGGTGAAGGTCTCGGCCCAGGCTGGCGGCGGACCGCATTTGCGCGTCAGTGAAAGCGTCCAGCCCATCGTCAATGCACGGCGGCCGGCGTATGGCACTCGCTCCAATATCCGCCAGTGGTTCGAACTCCATTTGTCCAAGTCGGGCCGGGCCAGCTTGCCGATGTAAAAGTCTTCACACGGGTGCGGGTGAGGGCAGAAGGGAATCTCGTCGAAGCTGAGCGCTCCTCGGATAACACGACCCATCGCTGGCGTGTAGCCGAAGGCCGGCAAGACCTTTTCCAACTCCGCCCGTTGAAACTCCGACTGGAAAACATACGCTTCCGCCGGGCCGTGGCGGCGGAACGCGGCGATCTCGTTGTCGAAGAGGAACGTCATGCAGTTGAGCCAGACCAGCCGGCAGCCGAGGTCTTTCAAGACGCCGCGAGCGTTCATCACTTGCGAGTTGCACAAGGCCACGACGATGGAGCCGGAGAAGCCAGGCACGCTCACCAAGTTATCCGCGTTGCCGACATGAACGGTTGCGCAGCCGACCTCGGCGAGCCGTTCTTCCCACTGCGGATCGCGGCCCCAGGTGGGGATGAAGGTCACGTCGACGCCAGCCGCTCGCCAGAGTTTGGCGGTGTGCCAACACTCGGTGTTGGCACCACCCATGTTGCCGGGATAGCCGAGAAAGAAGATGTGCATGATTTAGGTCTTGGGTCTTCGGTCTTTGGTCTTAGGGTTTCTGCCTCAAGCCGTGCGAGCAATGCCAGCCGTCTCGATCCTAAGACCTAAGTCCTAAGACCCAAGACCCAAATCAATACGTCACCCGGCAATGGAACTCCCAGACACCGGCATGGCTCTTCTTGACAGCCGTTATGATCGCCCATTGCGCCATGTCGCTATCGAGGATGATCGAGCCCAAGGGCGGTTGGACGGGCGTAGCGACGATCGGCCAGACCCAAATCTTGTCACCTTCCAGCACACTGCCGGTGGTCGGATGCGTCTCCGTCCAATCGGTCGGACGGCCGAGCGCGGCGGGAATTAGCACATCCGGCTGCCCGGCGACTTGCAGGGTCACGGGTTCGAGGTGGTCGAGGGAGTAGAAGTCGGGAGTGTGGTCGAGGTTCATGGTTCTTAGTACTTAGTACTCAGTACTTAGACCTTAGCGTGTGTAGCTAAGGTCTAAGAACTAAGATCTAAGTTCTATCCTCTAGTTACAATTTCAAATGGATTCGCCTGCGAAATCAGTTTCGTCAACTGTTCGATCTGCGCCGAGCATCTGCTGATACTCGCGCCACCGGTAGATGTTGCCTTCTCGGCGTCCCAGGCGACTTGCTCGGCGAGGGCGTGCTTGGGATTGAAATAGAAGTCGCCGTAGAGGCCGTCTTCCTTGACGGCGATGTTCTTCACGATGCCGATGCGGTCGCGAAGGCTCCGCCGCTGGCCCGGATCGACGTGGTCGATATTGACCCTCATGCCTTCGTACATCGGCGCGGCCTTGGCGATGACGGCGGCCGGATACTCGCGGCCCTTCTTGGAGACGGTGCCCAGCAGCTTGACGCCCTGGATGACGCCGGAGGAGCGATCGACCCGCAGGGCGACGCCGCGGTTATCGGAGAATTCCTGGAGGACGTTCCAGCGGAGAGGCGGCGGCTTGCGGGCCGCGGCTTTCGAGAATAGGAGGAGCGGTGAGGGACATGGTTATGGCTTTCGAGGAAATGGGTTGATCGTTTAAGTTAACTGTTATCAACGTGCGTCTATAGTATAATTGCTAGATGCGCTATGCGAAAATGGGGGAATTCTTTTGTCGCATGGGTGCGCGACGGTCTTGAAATACGCCCGGCGGCGCGATATAACCTGTTGTGCGGCATCAGCTTGCGCGCCGGCCGGCGGCGGCCGAAAAAAATATTTTCCCACCATTAAAAACAGACGCACAACTCGGCCACTTTCTTGAATATGCGACCTTCCTTTTTCGAGTTCCTGGAGCAGTTGGCGGCCAACAACAACCGCCCCTGGTTCGCGAAGAACAAATCCCGCTACGAAGAGCAAGTGCTCGGACCGGCGTTGGAGTTCATCCGCGCGTTCCAGCCGCGGCTGAAGAAGATCGCACCCCACTTCGTGGCCAGCGACCGCCGCATGGGCGGGTCGCTGATGCGGATTTACCGCGACACCCGCTTCGCCAAGGATGCGAAGCCCTACAAGACGAACGTCGGCATCCAGTTCCGCCACGAGCTCGGCCGCGACGTTCATGCACCGGGCTTTTACGTCCACATCGCGCCGGGCGAGTGTTTTCTGGCCTTGGGGCTTTGGCGGCCGGAGCCTGACGGCGCTGGCTATGATTCGGCAGGCGATCGTCGACTCGCCGGAGAAGTGGAAGCGTGCCCGCAACGACCGCAAGTTTCGCGCTCGCTGGGAGTTAGCTGGCGGCAAATTGAAGCGTCCGCCGCGTGGCTTCGACGCGAGTCATCCGTTCATTGAGGACATCAAGCGGACCGATTTCATCGCGGTTGAAGAGTTGGAAGAGCGGGACGTGTCTATCGAAGAAGTACGTCAACCACGTGGCCGAGTCGTTCGCGGCAGGAAAGCCGTTCATGCGGTTTTTGTGTGCGGCGATGAGGGTGGGGTTTTGAACGACGGGTTCGCTTCGCGGATCGAGTCCGACGTGTACTCAGGTTCGTCGTCGCCGTACGCCCTTTCGAGACATTCAAGGGAAAGACGTGACCAGTCCTCCCCATCATCGCTATCTAATTCCTCGCGCCGAAGCAGCAGAAGCGGAGCTATAGCACAAACTGAGAAAACATAGTAAGGAAATGGCGGTGAGGGCCCTTTGTATGGGTGAAGCTCAGGATGCGGTCCAAGATCTATCGTCAAGCAGGAAATGATCGTGCAACCGCACGCAACGAGTGTGCCAACAATGAAGAGGCCTTGTGGCTTGAGACGCGGCGACAGGGGAAATGCGGCAATCATCGTAATCAGTTTGACGATCAGCAACTCGAACAGACTGGCAGCAAAAACGGAAAGCAAGAGCGTGCATAACCACTCGCCAACCAATACGATTTGCTGGTTCGGGTTCTTTGGAACTCCCTCAGTGTGCATTCCGCCGAGAAGACGCTCTACCTCTCCCAAGCCGAAACAGATCACAAACCCCGTCAACGCGCCGCCGACAATCAGGCCAAAAGCAAACGGTAAAATTAGCGCGTCAGAGAGTTTGCGTTGCTTCGACACGATACGGCTCGAATAGGTTCGATCATTGCGACGAACTGAATACCACTTCCATTATAACAACGACCGACAGCGTGACGGTGCCGCCGGTCGCCCAGGCATCCGACGCGTGGCCCAACTCATGCACGGCCTGCATCAGAAGCCAGCAGAGCGGGAGGAAAGTGGCGATGAGGAGGAATTGCCAAAAGCGGGTCATGAGCGGTTCCCCCCACTCGCTTGCGCGTCGGGCTTCAATGGCGGCCGCCGCGGACCGCGTCACTTTTTCGCCGTCTCGTCGCCCGGCTTCTTTTCGGCGGTCGCGTTTGCGGCCGCGTTGTCCTTGGCGGCGTTTGCGGTCGCGGTTGCCAGCTTGATGCGGAATTGCTTCACCTGATACGGGATGATCTTTCGCAACTCCGCGGGCAGGAGGTTGTCGTTACCTTGGCCGAACCAGTCTTGCGGCTCGTAAAAGGCCGAATGATATTCGACGAAGATCGCATTGGCCGGTTCGGACAAACGGGTCACCTTGGCATAGAAGGCGGCCCCGGAATAGGGCTGCGCGTCGCCGATGACGGGGTTGCCCGCTGCGTTCCGCACGATCGGCTTCCATTGATTCGGATACTGCTTGTCCTTTGCAAAGCGCGGATCGACCGAGGCGGCGACGACGACGCCCGTGGGCGTCTTGGTGGCCACGCTGAAGCGCGTGGCACTGACCTCGACCTGGCCGAAGAGCTTGAAGGTCGTGTAGAGAAAGTACTCCTTGAGTTCGGGCGTCGAGCGATCGCTGAGCCGGCGGACAGCCAATTCGGCCGGATTCAAATTCCCGGCTTCAGAGACCGTCGTGCCGCCGGCTTGGGCCTGGGCTTTCGCGTTGCCTTTTTTCAAGATGTTATTGGCGAAGTTTTTGCCTACCAGCACGTTCCAATCGCCGTAAACGATGAAGCAGACATTCACCTTGCGAATCAAATCGTTACCTTGCTGGCTGGCCGACTTGCCCAGCGTGAGGGAGACAGGCGCCGCGGACGAATTGCTGAGTAACTGTTTCACGTCGCCCCTGAGAGCCCTGTCCTTGGCAGCCACTTCTTTCAGCACGGCCGCTTGTTCGGCGGCTGTCATTCCCTCGGGCATGAGCGGCGGGGGCAATTGCACGATCTGACCATCGGGCATGGTCACGCCCTTGTTGACCAGATCGTTCAAGAGTGCATTCTGCGGCACGGCGGGGCCGCCCGCCGCGACGAGGACCGTCAAGATTTGAAAGGCAATGGCGTTCATTATGGCTTACCTCGGAGTAAAGGAATAATGCCCAGGAAACGACGAATGTTAGCAAAGATGCCGCGACGGGCACTAGAACAATAATGCGTGATCGGCGACAAATAATCAATGTAACCGCATCGCGGTCCTGTGTGTATATCCGATACGGCGCATTTTGCCCAGATTGACTCGTTCCCACGCTTTGTGTGCGAACGCGCGGGAGGGCCGCAGAGCGGCCGAGTTGCACGTGACGACGCAGAGCGTCGTCACGAGGGTTGTGCGTCGCCACGAGTTTGCTGCTTTCGCAAGGCGACGACTCCCCTTGGGGGCTAGTCTATTGCGAAAAGCCATGTACACTTAACCCAAACGATTTCGCCGCGGCGCGGTGCCGATGCGGAAATCATGCTCATCAAAAGGAACGAGGAGATCCATCATGAAAAAGCCGCTCGGAAAACTGTCCGCCATGCTCTTGCTGGCGGTAGCCGGATGGTTGCCGGCCACGAAACTGTCCGCGGCCGACGCCAAGCCGGCGCTGACCATCGCGTTCGCGGGCTACGATCAATTGACGGCCGACTTGAAGGTGATCGACAAGATCGATTCGCACTTCGGCCTGGCGGAGAAGCTGGACGGCTTCCTCCAGATGGCGACCCAGGGAAAGAAGCTTGCCGGGCTGGACAAGTCGCGTCCCTGGGGCGTGCTGGTCACGGTGGGAGAATCCGATCAACCGGTCGCGCAGGGCTACCTGCCGGTCAGCGACCTGAAGCAACTCATGGCGGGCCTGCCGGCGCCGGGCGGACCGCCGACGCCCAACGACAAGGGCGTCTATGAAATTCCCAGTCCGACGGGAAAAACGCTCTTCGCCAAGCAGAAGGGCGAGTGGGCCGTTCTTAGCGACAGCGAGGATTCAATCAACGCGGCCAAAGACGATCCCTCATCGCATATTGCGGACCTGGCCAAGAAGTATTTGATTTCCGTCCGCGGCAACGTGCAGAACGTGCCGGCCGAGCGTCGCAATCAGTTCCTTGGCGCGATGCGAGGGCTGGTAACACTTGCTCTTTCCGCGCAGCCCGGCAATGCCGAGCAGCAGGCGATGCAGCAGACCAGCGTCAAGCAGATGTTCGACGGCCTGGACAAGATGAGCAAGGAACTCGACACGCTGGTGATCGGGCTGGGAATCGACGCGGATTCCAAGTCGCTCTTTTTGGACATTGAGACCCGCGCCGTGGACGGCACCGAGTTGGCGACCAAGTGCGCGGCGATGAAGAACGTCAAGTCGAACTTTGCCGGCTTCGCCCTGCCGGGCGCCGCCATGACCATGCTAGCCGCGGGCAAATCCGACGACGACACGGTGGCCCAAGGCAAGGAGATGCTCGCCAAAGTCAAGGAAGGCGCCGCCAAGCAGTTGGACGATAACGAGGGCCTGAGCGACAAGCAGAAGGAGTTGGGCAAGCAATTGCTCAATGACGCTTTGGATGTTGCACGGCAGACGATGGAGCTGAAGAAGAGCGATTGCGGCATGTCGGTCGTGCTTGACGACAATCCTTCGTTCATCGTAGGTTCGCTGATCGCTGCGGGCGACAAGCTCGACGCGACGTTCAAAAAGCTCGTCAAGGAGATCATTACCGACAAGCCCGAAGTCGAGTCGATGATCAAACTGAACGCGGAAACCTACGACGACGTGAAGTTCCACGTGGTGACGATTCCTGTACCAGCGGCCGAAGCGAAAGCGGTATTCGGCGACGCGGTGCAGATTGTCATTGGAGTTAGCGAGTCGCGGCTGTATTTCGGCGCGGGAAAGGATCCGATCGCGGCGCTAAAGAAGGCGATCGCCGCCTCGAAAGAAAGCCCGGATAAGTCGATCACGCCGATGGAAATGGCCATCTCGGCCGGCCCGATCGCCAAGTTTGTCGCCAAAGCAACGCCCGATACCAATCCGTCGGACGCGCAGGCGAAGAAGGTGGCGGGCAAGATCGCCGAGCAACTGGCTAAGATGCCGGGCAAGGACAAAGTGACGATGACCGTGAAGCCGATCGAGAATGGCGTGCAAATGCGGCTGAACGTGGAATCGGGCGTGATCAAGACACTGCTGCAGACGATCTATAGCGTCGGCCATGCCACCGAAGGCAGCGAGTCAGCGACAGAGAATTAGGCCATAGATGCGGCTTCCAGCCGCAGTGCAAGGCGGCAAGATGCCGCTTCGGCGAAAAAAGCAGGCCCCGGCCGGACCACATCCCGCAGTGGTCTTGCCGGGGCTTTTTGCGCGCTGGAGTTCCGCTTTTAGGCGGTCGTTCGTGAGCATGCCGGCTAGTGGGTTTCAGAAAAGTAATTCCATGGAGCAGATTGCCAATCTGTTCGGCAAGTCAGCAATCTAGCAACGCATGGACACAACCGTTCGGGTTGTGTCCCGGCGCCGCGGCACGGGACTCAAGGTCACACGCTTTCCATCGCACCCTCCGTCACCATCTCCGCCACTGCCCCGTTCGCCACGGCTCCGTGCCCGGCCATCGCATGAACCGCCGCGCACCGCCGCGATTCGTCCAAGAAGCCGCAGAGTTGCCGCGCACGGACCGGATGCTGCAACGCCCGCACCGCCTTGGTCTCGATCTGCCGCACCCGCTCCCGCGTCACGGAAAAGATCTTGCCCACTTCTTCCAACGTGTACGCATAGCCGTCGATCAGCCCGTAACGCAGGCGCAGGATTTCCCGCTCGCGGTATTCGAGGCTCTGCAGCACGTCGGCGATCCGCGACTTGAGCATTTCGTAATTCATCTCCATGAGGGGATCGACCTCGCGGTAGTCTTCGAGGAACTCACCGAAGTAAGTGTCGTCGTGCTCGCCCACCGGCTGATCGAGCGAGAGCGGCGCCCGCGTCATCCGCAGGATGCACGTCGTCTCTTCGACCGAGATGCCGGCCGCCTCGGCGGTGTCCTCAAGGTTCGGCTCGGACGCCTTGTCCTGGAACAACTGCCGATGCACGCCGCGTACGCGGCCCATCGTCTCGATCATGTGTACCGGCACGCGGATCGTGCGGCTCTGGTCGGCGATCGCCCGCGTGATCGCCTGGCGGATCCACCAAGTGGCGTAGGTCGAGAACTTGTATCCGCGGGCCGATTCGAACTTGTCGACCGCCCGCATCAAGCCCGTATTGCCTTCCTGGATGAGATCCAGGAAGCTCAGGCCGCGGTTGCGATAGCGCTTGGCGATGGAGACCACCAGTCGCAGATTCCCGGCCGAGAGCCGCCGCTTGGCCGCTTCGTACTGGCCGGCGAGGTCGTTGATGCGGTCCATGCGGCGGCGGAGCGTGCCCGGGCTCTCCAGCGTGATCCTCATCAAGCGGCAGAGTTCCTTCTTCAGTTCGGCCCGCCGCGCGGCATGGGACGGCCCCTTCAACAGCCGGAGATCGGCGCGCATCTCTTCCATCTGCCGCAGGATCTGCTTGACCTTCTCCAGGATCGGCTGCAGGCGCTGCGTCCGCAGGCCGAGCTCCTCGATCAGCCGCACGGCGCGGCTCCGCCGGGCGATCAGCCGCCGCCAGGCCTGCGCGGCGCTCCTTGATCGGCCGGCCCTTGCGGACGGCGATAGCGAAGTCCTTGCGGTTGTCGGCCATGATGTGGTCCAGCGTCCGCACGTTCGGTTCCAAGACCTTGATCAGCCGCTTCTTTTCGCGGATGTTGACGACTGATACCTCCATCGTGCGGTCCAGCCGCGTGCGACCGTCGCGGATCGCCTTCAGCATCTCCACCGCCGCGTGCAGCACGTAGTCCGTCGCCAGCATGATGTGGCGGAAGCGCCGCCGGGCACGCTTGATCTGCTTCGCCGCCGTGATTTCTTCCGGGCGGCTCAAGAGCGGAATCTCGCCCATCTGCATCAGATAGATGCGGATCGGGTCGTCGATCTGGTCGTCGTCGCCCGTCGTCGGTTCCGGCTCGGCTTCCGCTTCGGCCTCCACTTCGAGTTCCGCCTCCAGTTCCTCATCCACGTCCGTCTCTACCGCGACCGCCACCTGCGAATCTTCGGTTTCGAATTCCTCGTTGCCGAGGAAATCGTTCGCGACGGGGCGCTTGGCAGGGCGGCAGTGGCCGTTCACTTTGGCGGGCTTGGCAGGTGCCTTCTTATGATTGCGGGCGAACTTGGTGGCGATTTTCGACACGGGTGGCTCCTTCAGCGGGATGTTCCTGGGGCTGTTCCTTTGGCGGCATCCTCTGAAAGCACGTCCGGTGCCGAGACCGCGATGTGCGATCGTCGGCAGTTCATAAACACTTACTGCTACTAGACTTACGGCGACACGCCTGCCGCCGACAATGGCCAATACTACCGTTCAAACGTTGCCAAGCGGCAACTCACGACCAGAACGCACGTTGACTTTGGGAAACATGCGTAAAGGAGTGAACGACCCCGGCGGGAGTCTATTATATCGGTTTAGCGGGTTTTGGCAAAAGGAGAAGAATAGACAAGGTAGCGAGATTACGTTGGGCAACCTGAACCCAATTAAATCAAAGCTCCAGTATTACAACTTGATCTTCAGCGCCTTGGCCAGCGAAGTCCGGTAGCTCGGGAAATCGAGCTTTTGCCCCTCGCTCAAATGATTCATGCCGCTCTTTTCCAGCGTCCGCATGAAGGGCGCAAAGCGCATTCGGGCAAGTTCGATCAAATCCCGTTCGGCGATCGAATCTGGCTTGCCTTGCGGGTTGGCGCGGGCCCGTTCGACGATGGCGTAATCAACGCTCATCCGCGAGAGCTGGACTCGTCGCAGAGCTGCCGGATCGGCCGATACATCGTCCTCTGCATCGTCCCACAAGTTGTCGGCGAGGCAGAGTTCGGCTCCGTCCAGATAGGGCCGCGTAGGCGGCCCGTAGACGTGAACGTGGATGTTATCGCGTTCGACGCCTTTGTGAATTCGGTCGATGTATTTGCGGATCGGCTTAGCGGCAGCGCCGTAATAGCCTTCGAGGAACTCGTTCATGGCTTTGTCCTGATCGTAGTTCGGGTCCCAAAGGAACTTGGCCATGAGATAGCCGCCCAACTCCGAAAGCTCGCCGTGGGGCGTGTTGTAGGTGTCTTCTTCGAAGATGCCTTTGACGTGATTGGCGACGAAGAAGCGGATGTTCGGCCGCCGCACCCGCTGATTGGGAAAGGGCAGCAGATAATTCGAGAAATCGGTTGCGTAGTCCCAGATCCAAAGCCGATCGGAAACTTTTGACCAGGCGACGAGGTCGTCGCGAAACGCCCGGCTCTCGGGACTATCGCAAGTGCCGATCGGGTGCGAGTAGCAGCACTCGATAGGGCAGAGCCGCACGATCACGTTCGGCCGTGGACGCATTTTTTTCGGCGGATGGCGGGTCCATTGGTAGGCGAGCGTTTCCACCGCTTGGCGCGGAAACTCTTTCTCTACCGCTTCCGCCACGCGGTTCACGAGATAGAGCACCGGCGCGCCTTCGCTGCCCTCCTGCCGGGCAATCGCCTGGCAGCGCGGACATTCGCACCGCTTGTCGACATCGTTCTGCGATATGGAAAAGACGGTGGCGTCAGGCTGTGCCCGCATGGCTGCACGGATCTTTTCCGTGCAGATGCGGATCACGTCCTCGTTGGTGCAGCAGAGCTGCGCGTAGCCGTCCTGCCGCTTGCCCCCGACGAGCGAAAAGTACTCGGGATGGGTTGTGAAGTATTCGGCGGGCGGAACGAGGTTGGCAAACGTGTGACAGAAGAAGCCGTCGCCGAAGCGCATGCGGCCCCCATGCCGGGCGTCCAATCGTGCGTTACTGGAGTTCATGCGGTTCCGCGCGGCCCAGTCGCCGTCCAAGCATTCGAAGGTATACGGCTCGCGATATTCCAGTACCGGGATTTTGGTTTCATCGAGCGGGGGCAGAGCGATGCGGCGGTTTTTAGGAATGCGGCTCACGTCCGGTGCGAACCAGCGGCAGCCGAGGTGGTCTTCCAAGAGGCCGTAGACGCCATAAAGACTGCCGCGCTCTGCGCCGCCGGCAATGACGAGATGCGGCCCGACGGTGCGCATGACATAGCCTTCGTCCCCAAGCTTCTTGAAATCAATCGTCGTGCTGAGCGCTTTCAAATGACTGTTCAGGCCGAGTTCTATTTCATGCTCCGTCGCTTGCTCGCGATCGTTGACGATCGGCAATTCAGCGTCGGAAATCTGCTTCAGGAACGATTGCAATTCCTTGGCCGCGTATTGGGTCGATGGCCCCGCGTCGGCGGCGATGACGATTCGGAAGTCTGTTTTGCCGGCGTCGGCGAGGATCAGGTCGGCGGCGAGCGTAGTCGTTGAAGCCGAGCAAATTGCAAGGAGAAAGACGAATGGAAAAAATGATCGGATCACGGCATGACTCTGGAGTAAGGGTGCTGAAAGCCATATTATACTGATGCCGAAGCGGCGAATGCAACACTTGCATCCGCACCGCTTGCAAAGTAAAATTCACTGCAATATCCGCATTCAGCGGCGCGGGCAATAAAAGGAGCGTGTGATGATTCGAATAGTCGTCGATGACGAGCAGGCGAGGGCCATTGCTGAAGGCGCCGAAATGGTGGAAATCAGCGACCGCGAAGGAAAAGTCTTGGGCTACCTCGCGCACGGTTTCTCGGACGAGGACATCGCATTGGCCAATCGTATCCGCGGTTCCAACCAGCCTCGCTACACCACTCAAGAAGTGCTTTCGAGGCTCGCGGCGGCGGAGCAGCGATGATGCGCTATACGGTCGTATGGCCCGAAGAAAGCAGCAATCTGTTGGCTTCTTTATGGCTCGACGCTCCCGACCGCAACGAGGTCACAGCGGCAGTTGATAAAATCGACGAACTGCTGGCGGAGGATGCGCCGTCGCGCGGTTCGGAAGTGAGCGAGGGGCTTCGCTCACTCCTGGTGCCGCCGTTAAAGGTTTTGTTTTCAGTGCGCGAAGCCGACCGCATCGTTGAGGTCTATGTCGTGCGACGGGTTTAGGCGAGCTTGCCGAGGGCGAGCCGGTGGAATACGAGTACGGTTTCGCCCGGATTTCATTTCTAAGCTCGGAGACTGTAGCCCAGGTCACCTTCGGGCCGTCAAACGCCGAGCCGATCCTAGGCGTCGTCGCCTTGGAAAACGTCGGCGTGACGGTCGAGCCCGTTACCCGAGCGCCCCGTCGAATGCACGCGCGGCCGTTGAAGTAAGGTCGATGCGACGTTCGCCGCGGTTTCATTGACCTGCTCACTCATCGCCCCAAGCGTCGCGTTCGGCTTCGACCTGCGAACCGATATCCTCGCCGCTTCGCAGGACAATCGCCTTGCCGAGAAGATCGAAAATTGAAACGCGAGCTCCGTTTTTCACCGGATTGGCGGATGCCTTCGCGCGGGGTTGTTCCACATAGACGATCAACTCCGCGCGGCCATGAACCGCTGGCGGCGGTTCGTCGGGAGTAAACTGGTCGTTGGCAAACATGCCGCGAATTACAGTAATCGTATCCATCGGACACCCACCTTAATGGTCTCAATGCGTCTGAAAACTCAGTTTGCAACGACCGGCCCAGGCATTCCACCGATCTACTAAATCATAGCGAATTTGGATCCAAGCCGCTCGCGTCTGCCGCCTGCCAAAACGGCAGTCTGTTCTCGCGATTCGCCCGTATTTCGACGATCCAAGACCGCTTTCGGCAGGCAGCGGTTTCGACTCTATTTCACTAACTCCTTATGCTGCAATAGGTTGCGTCAACGCAAAACGCTTTGGCGCGCCAGTTGCTTTCCCTTGGGGCACGCGCTGTTTTCGCGCTTATTTTGGCAGCATTTTCCCCTGCCATCCCATATTTGAACCACCCTCAGGAGTTGCGGAGGCGACACATGGCGAAGAAAGACAAAGATAGTGAAAAAGTAGAACTGCAACCCCTGGGCGACCGGGTGGTCGTTCAACGTGAAGAATCAGAATCGAAGACGGCGGGCGGAATCGTCCTGCCCGACACGGCCAAGGACAAGCCGACACGCGGGACCATCATCAGCGTCGGCGAGGGCCGGCTCAATAAGGACGGCAAGCGCGTGGCGTTGCAGGTGAAGAGCGGCGACCGGGTACTCTTTACCTCGTACGCGGGCGAGCAGTTCAAGATCGGCACCAAGGAACTGCTCTTAATGCGCGAAGACGACATTCTGGCGGTCATCGGGTGATGCGAAGCCTGTAGGGAACGCCCTCCGCGGCGTTCCACATTCGGAACGGCTACAGAGCGCTCGCAACCAAACAAAACAAAACATTAACAGGAGCTACCACATGTCCAAAACGATTGCATTCGATCAGGAAGCCCGCGACGCCTTGCGCCGCGGCGTCTCCAAGCTGGCCCAGGCGGTCCGCGTCACGCTCGGCCCACGCGGCCGCAACGTCATTCTGCAGAAGAGCTTCGGCTCGCCCACCGTCACCAAGGACGGCGTGACCGTCGCCAAGGAAATCGACCTGGAGGACGTCTATGAGAACATGGGCGCCCGCATGGTCCGCGAGGTCGCCTCGAAGACCTCCGACAAGGCCGGCGACGGCACCACCACCGCCACCATCCTCGCCGAAGCCCTTTTCAACGAGGGTCTGCGGGCGGTCGTCGCGGGCGTCAACCCGATCCAACTCAAGAGCGGCATGGAGAAGGCCGTCGCACGACATCACCGAGAAGCTCAAGAGCATGTCGATCTCGGTGAAGAACAAGAAGGAAGAGATCGCCCAAGTCGGCACCATCGCCGCCAACAACGATCCCGAAATCGGCCAGAAGCTGGCCGACGCCATGGACAAGGTCGGCAAGGACGGCGTGATCACCGTCGACGAGGGCAAGAGCATGGCCCTGGAGATCGAGTGGGTCGAGGGGATGCAGTTCGATCGCGGCTACCTGTCGCCCTACTTCGTCACCGATCCGCAGAGCATGGAAGCCGTCCTGGAAGACGCGTACATCCTGATCCACGAGAAGAAGATTTCCAACATCAAGGAGCTTGTGCCGGTGCTGGAGAAGGTGGTCAACTCGGGCAAGCCGCTATTGATCATCGCCGAGGACGTCGACGGCGAGGCCCTGGCCACGCTGGTCATCAACCGCCTCCGCGGCACGCTCAAGGTCGCCGCGATCAAGGCCCCCGGCTACGGCGACCGCCGCAAGGCCATGCTCGAGGACATCGCCATCCTCACCGGCGGCTTCGCCATCTTCGAGAGCCTGGGCACGAAGCTGGAAAACGTCACGCTCGCCCAGCTCGGCCGGGCGAAGAAGATCATCATCGACAAGGACAACACGACGATCATCGAGGGCGCCGGCAAGAGCGCGGACATCAAGGGCCGCATCGAGCAGATCCGCCGCGAGATCGAGAACACCTCGAGCGACTACGATCGCGAGAAGCTGGAAGAGCGCTTGGCCAAGCTGGCCGGCGGCGTGGCCAAGATCAATGTCGGGGCCGCAACAGAGAGTGAGATGAAGGAGAAGAAGGCCCGCGTGGAGGACGCCCTGCACGCCACGCGAGCCGCGGTCGAGGAAGGCATCCTGCCCGGCGGCGGCGTGGCCTTGCTTCGCGCGGCGTCTTCACGTCAAGCCGGTCGGCTTGATCCACGACGAAGAGGTGGGCTACAAGATCGTGCTGCGGGCCTGCCGCGCCCCGGTGACGCAGATCGCCGACAACGCCGGCCAAGACGGCGGCATCGTCGCCGAGAGGGTCGCCGAAGGCAAAGGCAATTTCGGCTACAACGCGGCCATCGAACGTCTACGAGGACCTCGTGAAGGCCGGCGTGGTCGACCCGACCAAGGTCACCCGCACCGCCTTGCAGAACGCGGCCAGCGTGGCCACGTTGCTGCTCACCAGCGATGCCTTGGTGGCCGACAAGCCCAAGGACAAGGAGCCGGCCGCCGCGCCTGGCGGCGGCGAGGACATGTACTAATCGATCGTAGGATGGGCCTCTGAGCCCGTCCTTAAGAAGATATCGCTCGCTGAAACCGCCGGTCTTGCGAAAGCAGGGCCGGCGGTTTTCTGCGCGGAGTACAAGTATGTCACTGCCCGACTTCAACCCGCTAGGAGATTTGCCGCCAGGCGTTTACCGCGCATTGTTGTCTGAAGTCCTTGGCCGCTTCGGGTCCGGGTCGCGGCAGAGGGTCAGCGTCGGGCAGCGATTGGAACGGATTTACAATATCTCCAGCGAAACGGGCCTTCTGGCACGGTTCATCGTTTTTGGATCTTTTGTCACAGACGAGTCCGATCCCAATGACGTTGATGTATTCCTGATTATGGATGACGCGTTTAATTCGGAGTCGCTAAAAGACGAGGCCGCTCTGCTCTTTGACCACCCGGAAGCCGATGCCCATTTCGGCGCAAGCGTTTTCTGGACTCGCAGATTTGCTGCTTTCGGCGGGGAGCAGAACGCGGTAGAATACTGGCAGGTAAAGCGCGGCGGCGGCCAACGCGGCATTATCGAGATTGTTGAGGAATCACCATGATCAAAGACGACAAGGAATTGGAAGCGACGCAAGAGCGCATTCGGCATTTCCAAGCCCAGTTGGCGCATCTGCGAAGAGTAGAGACCAATCCAGTTAATTTTCGCAAGTCTGCGTCTGGTTTTCTTGCCGAGGTTGATCGGATGCAGTTGGAGGTTCGGGAATACTTGTGTGTTCCGCTTATCGAGAACGTGCAGCCGTGACGCCCACGAGTTGAATTCTCTTGCCACCCGGCAGAACCGCACTACTTGCCGCCAACGACCTTCTTTGCCTGCGCAAAATCTGCCTCTGCTTCGCTAAGCTTGCCCAAATGCCGGTATGCCAAGCCCCGGGCGCGGTACGCTGCGCCTACTCTTCCCATCGAAACGAATCGCCACGTCAAGATCTGCAATTGCCTTTTCGTATTGCCTCGTGGCGATGTAGTCAACACCACGGCTGGAATAGACCAAGGCGTCCTCAGGAGTAATGCCGATTGCCTTGGTGTAGTCAACGATCGCTTTTTTGTATTCGCCTAACCCGTCGTAGGCGAATCCACGCTCGATCAAGGCATCGGCACAATCGGGTTTCAGGCGAATCGCCTCTTTACAGTCGGCGATGCACTTGTCGTATTCCTTCTTCAACTCGTAAGTCTTTCCGCGCTCTTGGTAGGCTTCCACCAGATCGGGCGCAAGGCGAATAGCTTGTGAACAGTCCTCGATTGCGGCGTCGAGTTCGCCTCTTTTTTCGTGAGCCACACCGCGATTGCGATACGCCAAGGCGAACTTCGGGTCAAGACGAATGGCTTCCGTGCAGTCGGCGATCGCCTTATCGTAATTTCCGTTCTGCCAATGCGCAAAGCCGCGGTTGCCGTAGGCTTCGGCATGCTTCGGGTCGAGCCGAATGGCCTCAGTAAAGTCGGAAATTGCGCTACCAAAATCCTTCTTGTGCAAGTAGGCCGTGCCTCGGCTGAGGTATGGATTCGCGTCTTGCGGAGCGAGCCGGATGGCCGCCGAATAGTCAGCGACGGCGGCGTCGTATTGCCCTTTCACCACTTCGATAACGCCGCGATTGATATAGGCGTTTGAAGCGTTCGGGGCGATCTTGATGGCCGCGGAAAAGTGGCGAATCGCTGCATCTAGATTCTTCTTTGCGTATGCGGCCTCCCCTTGTCGGAATTCCTGCCATGCATCGAGAAAATCGCGGTCAGGCTGGCTTAATTTGTCGAATGAGACAGCGACCGTCGTGCCGTCCTTCTTCTTCAATGTCACTTTTTCGTCGGCCACGCTTAGACATTCTGCTTCGATCTTGAATTTGCCGGTGCTGTCGCTCCAAGTTCGACTTTGCGCAATCGCTGAAGCTGTTGGCAGCCAGAGGAACAACACTGTTAACAAAAAGTAGAATGACTTCATCGGTTCTCTCGCTAACTTAGGAATGGAAAACCTCGAATTGCTTGCTTCCGTCGTAGTCGTGGAAATCCTCGACTCTTCACGTTAGCGGCTTGACGGTCAAAACGACACCGGCGACTCCAAGAAATGCCTACAAGCAACGAATAAAAGATCGACCAATCGTTGCCGAGCGGAAAACGGAAGGCGTTCATTATACCTTGGGCCGCACTATGCAAACATGCCCCCCATCCGCGGCCTATTTACCTCGTGGCGTCCAAGGATTACCATACCGTAAACATAAGGCATTTACTCCTGTCTCGATCTCGCTCCATAAACGGAGGCCAGCTATGAAAGTCCGTCTACTGTTCGCCTTCGGTTTGTTGCTCCTGCTGCCTTCCGGCGCGGTTCGTCCGCGGAGCCCGAACTGAAGATCGATCTCGGCAAAGGAGTCACGCTGGAGATGGTACTCGTCAAAAAGGGCCAGTTCAAGCAAGGCTCGCCGGAGACCGAAGGCGGACGCGGCAGCGATGAGACCGAGCGCGAGGTCACGCTCACCAAGGACTTCTACATGGCGAAGTATCCGGTGACGATCGCTCAGTTCCGCCGCTTCGTGGAAGACAGCGGCTATCTCACCGAGGCCGAGCAGGGCAGCTCCGGCGGCTTCGGGCTGGACGGCGACAAGCTCGTGCAGCGCAAGGATTTCAATTGGAAAAAGCCGGGCTACGAGGTCAAGGACGACTGCCCGGTGACAATGGTCACTTACGATGACGCATTCGCCTTCATCTATTGGCTGCGCGACAAGGACAAGTCGGGCCGGAAGTTTACGCTGCCGACGGAGGCCCAGTGGGAATATGCCTGCCGTGCGGGAACGAAGACGCAGTACTACTCGGGCGCCGGCGATGCCGATCTCGACGCGATCGGCTGGTACGCCGGCAATTCGAACAAGTCGGCACAACCGGTCGGCAAAAAGAAGCCCAACGCCTGGGGCCTCTACGACATGAGCGGCAACGTTTTCGAGTGGTGTCGCGACTGGTATGGTCCTTACGATGGCGAGGCGACCGATCCGCTTCAGGCTCGATCGAATCTCATCGAAAAGCAGCCGCCGCGACGCGTGCTGCGGGGCGGCTCGTGGATCAAGGCGGCGCACTACTGCCGCTCCGCGTCGCGTTGGCGCAGCTCGGCCGCAAGCCGCAATGCGGATAACGGAATGCGCGTGATGTTCGAAGTCGCCGGACGAAGCGGCTACCGGCGGAGCGGAGAAGAATTCTCGCACGGAAAGGCCCCGCCCGGTTTTCGGGAACAATCCCATTCTGGGTGTAAGCAACGATGAGACTGTCTACTTCATCGCCAACCCACGTGTCCGGTAAGGTGAATTCATGAGTATTATCATTTTGATTATCGTTATCGTAATCGCAATTATCGTCATCCGGGCGATAAGTTCGGCCGCGAGCCGGCCGCCGCAATGGCCGCAGCAACCGCAGCAGCCGCAGCAACCTTGGCCGCAGGTGCCGCCCCGCCCCGGCGCGCCGGGAATGCCCTTTAACATCGAACCGGCCACCGACGGATTTTGGATTCATCCGATCGGTTATCCGGTCGGCTCGGTGATCTACTATCGCTATCACACCCTCGGCGTGCCGCAGCAATCGACCGCCTTGGTGGAGACGGGCGGACGGCAATTCATCTACACCGGCGACACGCCGAGCAACATCCTCATCACGAACATCACTTCGCCGAGCGGCATCCCGGACTCGCAAACGAATTGGCCGTATCCGGGGCAGCAGACCGGCGGGACGACCACCGTCACCGACTACCCAACCGCCCGGCCGGTGCCGTCCGAGCCGGACACTCCGGTTTCCGGCGGAGATTTCGGCGGCGACGAGGGTCCATCCCAGGCAACACCATCCGCGCCGACCGGCGGATATCCTTCGGCGTATTAAAGCAGTTTGCAGGACCTTCCGACGTGATTTCCTACCGCGCGATCGTCTTCGGCCAGTCATCGCCGGCGTTTCTGGCCGCACGAACGCTACGTGCGCTCGCTGGCGCGGGAATTGGTGGAGAAGATGCTTGCGCCCAACCGTCGCGGAATATGGCTGAATTTTTGGCCGAGGTTGCAACTCCCGTCTGGTTTCTACGGGCGGGCAGTTGGCCCGTCCGCGAAGTTCCGGCCTCGGCATTACCGCAAAGCAGCACCGGCCGCGCGCTCTGCGCCTCGGGCGCCACGGTTGCCGTACCGGATATGTCGGCCGATTCGGATGTTGCTGCCTGGCAAGCGGCATTGAAGGCAACCGGCGGCCACTTCGACGCGGGCGACCGCCGTGAACTGCCGCCGTTGAACAGTTTCTACCTGGAGCCACCGGTTATCGCCGCGCTCGTTGCACGTTTGCGACGAGGCGAAGAGTTCTTGCCAGCCGTGCTAGCGGAACTGGCAGACAGCGAGCGGCGCGTCGTTCGCGTGCCGGCATTGGATATGCATCGCGATTCATCGCTCCGCGTCGCCCAGGTCATCACCAGCTTGCAGCGCGGCGGGGCGGAACGAATCGCCTTGGACCTTCATCGCGAGTTGGACCAAGGAGGCTGCCACTCGCTGCTGGTCGCCTTGGGCAATCCGACGCGGGCCGCGTTTGAGACCCCGCGCGGCTGCGTCGATGTCTCGAAATACAAGCACGATCGCGCCTGGCGCGTCGGGGCCGCGGTGCGGGCCGTTCGCGGTTTTGCCGCGGATGCGGTTCATGGACATCTGCTGGAATCCGACGACATCCGTCAATTCTCGGCGGCCGATGTTCCGCTGCTGTTGACGATCCACAACATGCGGCCGGGCTGGCCCGAGGGGTTGGAAACGCTACAGCCCGGAGACGCCACACTGCTCGTTGCGTGTGCTCGCGCCGTGGAGGACGAGTTGCGGGCGGCGAATGTGGGGCAGATTGCTGATCTGCCGCATGCCTGGCAGGTTGGAAACCTGCCCCACGAACGTGCAATCGCCACCCGCACGGTCTGGAATGGCGTCGATTTCACGTCTTGCCGTAGCACACCGGCGGTGCAAGAAGCCGCATGCGCGATGCGCCGGCGGCTGGGCATCGCTTCAAATGCTTTCGTGCTCGTCGCACTGGCGAATCCGCGGCCGCAGAAGCGGCTGGAACGCCTGCCAGCCATCGTTGCCGCCACGCGCGAAGAGTTCGGCCGTCGTAATATTGACCGCGAGATCGCTTTGTTGGTGGCGGGCCAGCCTTCGCGGGTCAACCCGACGGCCGCGGCGGCTGAGGCGGCGCTCCGCGCTGCGATCGACGAGCATGGGCTCGATGGCCGCGCGCATATTCTTGGCACGGTGGAAGACGTGCATGTTCTTCTCGCAGCTTCCAATGTGATGGTTTCCGTCAGCGGCTACGAGGGCCTGAGTTTGGCGCAGGTGGAAGCCCTGGCCGCCGAGCGACCGCTCGTGGCGACGGATGTTGGCGGAAACTCGGAACTCGCTTGGGGAAACCCGGCGGTGCGCCTTCTCCACGCGGAGGCGACGCCGCAACAATTCGCAGCCGTCCTGGCCGAAATTGCCGAGACCCCGCCGGCCAGTGGGCGAGCGGCCGCCGAGCGAAACTTCAGCACGAAGAGGACCGCGGCCGGATACCGACGGCTCTATGCCGCCGCGATTCATGCCCATCGTCGCCTTTCGCTTCGCGAAAGCAGCGCAGCTTTCGCGGAGCGAAAGGCGACGGTAGCGGAGCGAAAGGCGACAACTGGCCTCTGGCTCGTGACAAACAACTTCTCGATGGGCGGCGCGCAGTCCAGCGGGGCGCGATTGCTGCGCGGACTGGCGGCCGAGGGCGTGCCGGTCCGTGCGGCCGTCTTGCAAGAACAGCCTGGTTTTCCCACTCCCGGCCGGCAACGATTGGAAGCGGCCGGCATTCCCGTCTTTGGCCTTCCGCCGCCCGGCACAATCGATCCGGCCGACGCCGTCGCGGCGCTTCACGAGCGGATCGCCGCCGACCCGCCGCAAGCCGTGCTGCTTTGGAACGTAATACCAGAATACAAAATGCTGCTGGCCGATGCACTACTGGACGTGCCGCTGTTCGACGTCAGTCCGGGCGAGATGTATTTTGCCTCGCTGGAACGCTACTTCCGCTGCCCCCGACCGGGGCTGCCTTATCGGACGCCGCAGGAATATGGAGCGCGGCTGGCTGGGGCGATCGTCAAATATCGGGCAGAAGCCGCGCTGGCCGAGGAGCGGCTCGGCACGGCGGTCCATGTCGTGCCCAATGGCGTGCCGCTCGATCCGACGCCGGCCAAACACGCCGCACGTCCGACTCTGGTCCTTGGTACCGCCGCGCGAATCTCGCCGCAGAAGAAGTTAGAGGATCTTCTTGCGGCGGTGCGGCTTGCCGCCGATCGGCTGCCGCCTTACGAGCTGCGGATTGCCGGCGGCATTGAGACGGGCGCCGATGAGTATGCGCGGCAGATCCGCGAGCAAGCTCGCGGGCTAAACGTCCAGTGGTTCGGCGAACTGGCCGATCCGTCCACGTTTTATCGCGATCTCGATGTGTTCGTGATGATCTCCGAACCGGCGGGCTGTCCGAACTCTTCGCTGGAAGCGATGTCGGCCGGGCTGCCGGTCATCGCAACTGATTTTGGCGGCGCAGCCGAACAAGTGATCGACGGCGCGACGGGCCGCATCGTCCCTCGTGGCAACGCGGCCACCTTCGCCGCGGTTATTCTCGACTACGCCTGCAACGGGCAGCTTCGCGCCCTTCACGGCGCCGCCGGCCGCCAGCGGATCGCCGCGCATTTTGACGTGGCGCGGATGGTCCGCGACTATCGGCGGATTTTGGGGTTGTAGCGCGCGTCTTGCAAGTGCAAAGGCCGGGTGGCATACTGAATCCGGTCGGATGGCAAGGGCTACGCCACTTCTCATTTTCTCTCCTATAAAGAATGCGGTTCGAGCGATGAAAACGAGGTCAATTGTCTTCGTGTGCTTTATCGTTGCCGGAATCGGCCTCGCGATCACTATTTGGGGACCTGGTCTCGCAAATTCCGGAGGACGGCCCTACCAACCGCCTGCGACTGCCTTCCAGGGCGACACCGATGGCCTTCGCCTATCGATTGTCGTTCCTGCGCTGAATTCGCCAATCCCCAAGGGCAAGAGTGTCGTCTGGTGCGGCACACTGCGACTTGCCTGGAACCATCTTGGCAAAGACGTGCTGCAGGGGCCGCCGCAGGTCCGCGGGGCAGAGGAAGTCGTGCAACGGCTCAATCAAGCGCAGCTTTCCGAAAGCGACTTGCCGCCGAACTCTTTCCTGGCTGCTGCGGGATTCGCCAAGGACGGCATTGTCCAGCAAGTTACGTCCGAGATGAAACGGCGGTTTCACAAGGATGTGGCGATTGACCCGCTCGAACCCGACCATATTCTGGCCTATGCATACCTGGAAGCCAACGCTGCCTTCACGGTCCCCTTCTTCGAAGCCCACACACCACTTCGTTTTCAAGACTCGAGCGGAACGGAGACCGTGGTCTCCGCATTCGGCATTGAAGAGGAACACGAATACGCTTACGAGAAACTGCGCAGGCAGATCGACGTGCTCTATCTGTTACGCAACAAGTCTCACGGCGACCAACTCGACGAGTTCGTGGTTGACTTAAGCCGGGATTCCGCGCCAAACCAAATTATTATCGCTCTTATACCGACGCGAGCCACATTGCTTGAAACGCTCAAGGACGTGGAACACAAAACGCAAGAATACGCGGCAAAGAACGAAGGCGAATACTCCCGCAAGTTTGGCATTCGCGACGTACTGCTGGTTCCCAACCTGAATTGGGAGCTTCGCCACCACTTTGCCGAGCTTGAAGGGAGTGATAAGCAGCTTCTCAACAAAGGCTTTGAAGGCTACCATATCGCTAAGGCGATGCAGACGATTCGCTTCAAACTGGACCGTAGCGGAGCCGAGTTGGCGTCGGAGGCACAGATGGTCTGCAAGCCGATGTCGACCCACTTCGTTTGCGACAGGCCATTCCTGATCATTGTCAAGAAGCGCGGTGCAGAGCATCCCTTTTTCGTCATGTGCGTCGACAACGCCGAGCTTCTCTGCAAACCGTGACTTGAGCCTGCTGCCATGCACGAAATCCTCTCTAATCAACTCTGGATCGGCAACGCCGGCGATGGCCGCGATGCGGCGCGGCTGCTGCAGGCCGGCGTGGCGGCGGTCGTCAATCTGGCGGCGGAAGAGCCGTCGCCCGCGCTGCCGCGCAATATGATCTATTGCCGTCTGCCGATCATGGATGGTGAGCAGGACGACGAAAGCGTCCTCGACCTGGCAATACAAACCGTTGTCTCCCTGCTCAAGAAGCAGATTCCGACACTCGTTCATTGCGGCGCCGGAATGAGCCGCTCGCCGGCCGTCGCGGCGGCTGCGTTGGCCATCGTGCAAGGCGGCAGCCCGGAAGAGAAGTTGAAAGAGATCGCAGTCAGCCGGCCCCACGACGTTTCGCCGCTGTTGTGGGAGGCGGTAGTCGATTTGCGCCAGTCGACGCCTTAGGAGTAGTGTAAATGCGACGAACCATTTCGTCACAGCAAACATTCGGGATGAAGTTCGTCTTTCCGACCGGCTGGATCGGAGCGTTCGGCATTGGGACGTGCGTACTGTGGTTTGGAAATCTGAACGGCCCTAAAGGCCCACCTCCCGTGCCGATGAAGTGGGCATTTCTCGCTGTGTGGCTAATTGGCAGTACGTTTATCATTTGGTTCAGCCGTCGCATCAAGCGAGTCCAGGTTGATGACAATGCCATTTATGTCTCAAACTACTGGTCAGAGGTTCGCATTCCGCTTACGGAAATAAGCCATTTCACGCAAAGCTACATGTCGCGGCCGCCCACGATCACAATTCATCTTCGCGGAAAGACGCCCGTTGGCGAGCGCGTCGTCTTCATTCCGCAGTTCCGCTGGGTCCTGTTCGGCACTCATCCTACGATCATCGAGCTCGAGGAATCGTGCAAAATGGCGAATGCGCGAGATGGAGGCAGGCATCCGATCGCGATTGTCAAGCATGACCACACGATGTCGATGCGCGTTTTTCAGGCCGTCTGTGCCCTTCTCTGTCTACTAAGCGTTTTTTCGGCGGCTACTGGTATTCAGTCGGTTTCAATTACGGACCACGTAGCGATCGTCAAGCAAAATGATCTCGGACGGGCGTATGCCCTTGTGTCGGCCGCAGTTCTTGCGTTGGCCGTCTATGGCATTCAGAAGCGTGCCCCGGTCACATGGAAACTTGGCTGGGTTGTTCTTGCGGCATCTTTTGCAAGTTTCCTTCTCACGGCCTTGCCTGGAACCACGAGATTGCTGCTGCCTGGAAGGTGGATTGCTTCGGCTTTTATCCTAGTGGGTACGGCTTTCGTCAGCATATTTTGGGGTCTGTGGTGGAAACTACAGCGCGACTATTTCAGGCCACAGCAGGAGCGCGACTCCGAAAACGACATCAATGGCTCAATGAGAGCACAGTCAGAGATGCAGGAACCGTATTGAGGCGCCCCCAACATGCCACCTTCCCTCGACGCCCCCTGGCACGCCGACGCCGCCAAGCAGGCGCGGATTCTGCAGATCATCGTCGCCGCCCTGGTAATGGGCTGCTTCATTTTTCTGTTGACCACTCTCAGCATCGGGCGGGCGGTCAAGCCGCCCGCACAGCCGATCCCGCTGCCGCTGGCGTGGATCGCTTGCGGCGTGCTCGCCGTGGAAGCGATTGCGTGGATGGTCGTGATGCAGATCATCACCGCGAAGGCCCGGCGAGTGATCGTCAATGCGGGCGCCAAGCCCGCCGCGGCTGCTTCCCAAGACACCGAACACCGCGACGCCTTATTGCTCCTGCCGGTCTACCAGACCAAGACCATCGTCAGCGCGGCAATGTTCGAAGGGCTGGGCTTCTTCGGCACGATCGCCTATCTGGTCGAAGGCAATCCGATCGCCCTCGGCTTGGCCGTGCTGATGATTGTCGGCGTGGCCGCGCATTTTCCTACGCAAGGCCGCATCGTCGGCTGGGTCGAGCGGCAATTGGAAGCCGTCGAGGTGGAGCGGATGACGCCTTAGTTTGATAGTTTGATCCTGACGACTCCATGCGTAGCTGGCGATTTGCGGCCTGACGCCTCTCGATCTGGACGACACGAGCTAGTTGGGAGTATAATGGCGGTATGGACACCACTTTTGTTCCCGCCATTTTTGAGTCCGGCATCTTGCGTCCTCTGGCGCCCTTGGATCTGGAGGAACAAGAGCAAGTGGATATCGCCGTTGTCCGCGCCGCCGCGAACAGTGAGGAATCGGAAGATAGCTACGTGCCGAACATCATGGCGGAAGCCGACGCGACAGTCACGCTTGAACAACTCCATCGCGCCTTGGCGAAAATCCCGGATTCCCTAGTTGATGATTTTATCAACCAGCGGGATGAACGCTTCTGATGCCTCGTTATTTTCTCGATTCCAGCGCGCTGGCCAAAGCGTACCACGTAGAAACAGGCACGCCCAAGCTGCTTGCACTTTTGGCCGATGCCGGCAGTCAGTTTATCATCTCGTCGCTCACGGTAATCGAAATTCAGTCGGTATTCAGCCAGAAGGTCCGCGACGGAAAGATCGACGAGGCCGACTACAAGCTTCTGAAGAAACGGTTCGCCGCCGACTTTTTGAGCGGTAAACTTGTCGTTAAGAACCTGCTGCGGCCGCACCAGAGAATGGCCGAGAAGCTAATCGAAAAACATGCCAAACAGCGGCGGCTCCGCACGCTCGACGCCATTCAATTGGGAGCGGCACTTGAGTTGACGAAGACAATTGGAATCGATCACTTCGTCTGCGCAGACAAGCATCTCGTCGCCGTGGCGCGATTGGAAGGAGTGTCGGTCATCAATCCGGACGATCCCTGAGCACTGCTCCCCATGTCCAGTTTCGTCGACCGATCGCTCCGCCTCCTCGCCATCCTCTGGGCCTCGCCGTATACGCTGGTGGGCTTGCTGCTGGGCGCCGTGGGCCTCTGCACGGGCGGCCATGCCCAGGTTCGCCGCGGCGTCATCGAGTTCTATGGCGGCGGCGTGAAGTGGCTTTTGCGGCAGTTTTTCTTTGGCAAGGGCGCGATGGCCTTTACCTTGGGCCACACGGTGCTCGGGCAGACCGACGCCGCGCTGGATATCACGCGCGAACACGAACGAGTCCATGTCCGCCAGTACGAGCGCTGGGGGCCGTTCATGGGACCGGCCTACCTGGGCTGCTCGCTCGTGCTGCGGATCGTGGGCAAGAGACCATACCGCGACAATCCGTTCGAGAGGCAAGCGTTCGAAGAGGGTGGCGGGGGTGACGCCAATCACATCACCGAGAAATAATTCTCCACCGCCATGTCGATGAACTCGTTGGTGATGTCCAACTCGCAGTCCTTGTAGCTGCAATAGTTGCGGATCTGCATGAGCAGATCGCGCGGATGGCAGTAGCGGAAGGGCCGCTTCTTCGGCAGATAATGCTCGTCGATCAGATAGTCCAAGGCCTCCGGCCGCTTGGGAAAGCCCATCTTCGCCGCCAGCATGTGGAAAAGGTGCTCGAACTCTTCGGCCGTCGGGTCGGCCACTTCGATCTTATAGGGAATCCGCCGCAGGAAGGCCTCGTCCACCAGGTCCCGCGGTTCCAGGTTCGTGGAGAAGATGATCAAGAGGTCGAACGGCACCTCGATCTTCCGGCCGTTGGGCATGTTGAGGAAATCGTGCCGCCGCTCCAAGGGGACGATCCAGCGATTGAGCAGCTCCTCGACGGGCATCCGCTGCCGACCAAAGTCGTCGATCACCAGCGTGCCGCAGTTGCCCTTGATTTGCAGCGGGGCTTCGCAGATGCCGGTGGTCGAGTTCACCATGACTTCCAGGGCCGACATCGTCAGTTCACCGCCGACGATGATCGTGGGCCGGCGGATGCGGACCCAGCGACGGTCGATCTTGCGATGGTCGTAAACGCCGTCGCACTGCTCCAGCGGCATCTCTTCGTGGCCGACCGGATCGAAGACCCGCATGATTTCGCCGTCGATGCCCATGGCTCGGGGCACCCAAATCTCCTGGCCGAACGCGCAGCGTGACTCGCTCGGCGATGCTCGTCTTGCCGTTGCCCGCCGCGCCGAAGAGAAACAGGCCGCGGCCGGAGTTCACGGCCGGGCCGAGGCGATCGAGCATTTTCTGGCCGAGCACGAGGTCGCCGAAGGCCTTGCGGAGGTGCTCGGCCGTGGTCTGCTGGCCGACAAGCGATTGGGCCTTGACGCTGGCGACGTAATCCTCCAACGAGACGGGCGCCGCGCCGAAATAGGTGCTGTGATTCCAGTAGCGTTTCGCGCGTTCGCGGCCCACATCGGTGAGCTGGTAGACGAAATCGTTCATCGACGCCCCGCCGCGATAGCCAAGCAATTGTTCGCTCTTCAGCCTGCGGAGCAACTCGTCCACGAGCAAAAACGGCAGCTTGAGCTGGTCGGCGATCTCGCGGCCGGTGCAATCGCCGCGGGCCATGAGGAACTTCAGCGTGAGCGCTTCGACGAGGTTATCGTTGAGCCCCGCCGCATGGAACGATTTGGGCTCTTGCGGAACAAAATGTTCTTTTTTCTCCTTGTTCCCCTCACCCTTCGGCAGCGGATTCGGATTCGGATGTTCCCCTTCGGCCGTCGATCCCTTGGCGACAGTCAGCGAGCGAATATGTTCGACGAGCGTGTCGAGCGACGGCTTTTGATCGGCCGGCGACGCCGCCTCGTCCGGAGACGAATCGGGCTCCGCCGCCGATTCCTCAGCGTCATCGGGCAAATGACTCCGCGCCTTGTTGGGGTCGGCAATCCCGCGATGGGCCTTGCCCGCCGGATGCACCCCGGTGACACCAAGCGTGGCAATGGCCGCGTCGATAAGTTCCGTCCCGCCAAGTTCGGCCAAAGTTGATAGCGAAGGGGTATCCGTCGTGGGCATAGTTATGGCTAGTTGAGGCGCGGGCGTGGCGGGTGGCGAAACGAGAATCGTCCAAGGAAACGCTACGTTTCAACCGGGCGGCGGTCAAATGAAGGCGTGCAATTTGTGACGGCCTTAACGGATGCGCCGGCAGATTGTAGGGTGGGCCGAGCGTAGCGAGTCCCACCGGCAATCCGCGGTAAATGGTGGGACTCGCGGCGCTCGGCCCACCCTACTCCTCCTCTTGCCTTTCCACGATCGGCAACTCGACGATCACTCGCGTTCCTTCGCCAGGCCGGCTGCGGATGTTGCATTTGCCTCCCAAAAGCTTCGCGCGTTGCCTGATCCCTTCCAGGCCAAACCGGCCCAAGGCCGCGGTCTTGGTATCAAAGCCGATGCCCCGGTCGCGGACTTCGATCCGCAGCCGGTCCCGCAACTGCACGAGGCTGACGCGAACTTTCTTGGCCCGGCTGTGCTGCACGGCATTTGTCAGCGCCTCTTGGCAAATGCGGTAAACGGCGTTTTCCAACGCGGGAACCAATCGGTCAAACTCGACCATGCTGTGGTAATCGATCCGCGGGCCATTCTGGCGGATCTGCTCGTGGACGAGATGGGCGATCGCCTCGACGACGCCCGATTCGTCGAGCACCGGCGGCCGCAATCCGGAAATCAAGCGGCGGGTCTCTTCGTGGCCTTTCCGCAATAGCGCCATTCCCACGTCAAAGGCCGCGGCGGCTTCCTCGGGCGTGGCGTCCTCGCGAGCGTCAAACGTCTGCAATTGCATGATCGCCCCGGCCAACTGTTGAGCGAGGCCGTCATGGATTTCGTAAGCGATCACTTGCCGCTCGTTATCGCTCGATTGCAACAGATGCTTGAGACGCGAGTTCGCCCGCGCCAGGTCAGCGGTCCGCTCTTTGACTCGGCATTCCAAGTCTTCGTGGGCGCGCCGCAGCGCCTCGGCGGCCTGCTTGCGTTCGGTGACGTCCTGGACAGTGCCCAGCACGCTCCGCGGAGCTCCGTCATCGCCGAACTGTAGGCGGCCTCGGCCGTGCATCCAGCGAAGTTGCTGATCACCGAGTCGGTAGATGCGATACTCCTGGTCGAACGGCTTATTTTCCTCGACGGTCGCACGGAAAGCGTTCAGCACCCGGCTGCGGTCGTCGGGATGAATCAATGGCTCCCAGGATTCAATGGTCTTTTCGAAGTCGGCGGGGAGGTCGAAGAGTTGGTCCAGCGGTGGAGAAGACGTAAAGCGGCCCGTGGACACATCGAAGATATAATAACCCAGCCCCGCGACCTCCTGGACTTCCAGCAACCGCTCTTCTTTATCGGCTAGCGCGGCCGCGGCCGCGGACAATCGCTGCCGAAGATCCGCGATATCCGCCGGCAGAGCATGGCAGCTGGCATCCCGATCGTGCGTACGAGGTTCCCGGTCCATAGATAAGCCGTGCAATAAAAATCGAACAAGTACCAACATTATAACCGAGCTACCACGCCAGCGGAGGAAGTTCAGGCCTATGAGGCCGCTCCCGGTTGACGCGGATATCGAACTGGGAACGACGGGCGATGAGCGGAGAGATGGGAACTTTGGGCGGGATCCGCGTTCCCGGCGTGAACTCTTGCGACCGCCAATCAGGATCGAATCGAGAAAACATGTCTCGCTTCGGGAACTATTTGGCGGCTGGGAGCGTCGAAGGGTTGTAAAATCACTCATAACGCAGCCGCCACGGCGCAACGCGCGTACGCTCACGCTAGGCGGGTTGCTTGTCCGAATTCGTTGCCGCAGAGCGGCCCGCAGTGCGTTCCCACGCAGAGCGTGGGAACGAGGAATAAGGAGCAGAGCCATGTTCGCCCGATTGAGCCGATGTGTTGCGTTCATCCTTTTCTTGGTTCCTGCCCTGGTCCGCGGCCAGGGACTACTGGTCGTCATCGATCCGGCGGAACACGTCCGCCTGCCGAGGCCGATCATCATCTGGCCGCCACGCCCGCATCCTATTCCCCGGCCGATCCCATCGGAGCCGGTCGCTACCTATAAGATCGACTCCCTGGATGTCGACGCCCGGATTGTCGACCAAGTGGCCAAGGTGCAGGTTTCGCAATCGTTCGTGAATACCGGCAGCCGGCAAATGGAAGTGGCGTTTATCTTCCCGTTGCCTTATGACGGGGCCATCGACCGCATGACGCTGCTGGTAGACGGCCGCGAGATGCCGGCCAAACTGCTCAGCGCGGATGATGCTCGGCGGCAATATGAAGAGATTGTTCGTAAGAACCGCGACCCGGCCTTGCTGGAATGGGTAGGCACGGGCATGTTCAAGACGAGCGTGTTCCCGGTGCCTCCGGGGGCAAAGCGGACTGTCTCGCTCCGCTACACGCAGCTTTGCCGCAAACAAGAGGGCATGACCGATTTTCTCTTCCCCTTGAGCACGGCTAAGTACACTTCCAGCGCAGTTGAGAAGATCGACTTTCGCATCTCGATCGAGAGTCAGGAAGAGATCAAGAACCTTTACAGCCCCACGCATCCGGTTGAGATTCAGAGGCCGGACGATCGCCATGCCTTGGTGACATTCACGGCGAAGGACCAGGTTCCCGCGTCCGACTTCCGCCTGCTCTACGACATCGGCCGCGGCAAGGTGAGCACGCGGGTGCTAAGCTATCGGCCAAACTCCGGCGAGGACGGCTACTTCCTCCTTCTCGCTAGCCCGCAGATCAAGGATGGCGGCGAGCGTCCGAAGAAGACGGTGCTCTTGGTGATGGATCGCTCCGGCAGCATGAGCGGACAAAAGATCGAGCAGGTCCGCGCGGCCTTGAAGCACGTCCTGAACAACCTCCGCGAGGGCGATCTGTTCAACATCATCGCCTTCGACAGCGAGGTTGAATCGTTCCGCCCGGAATTGCAGCGCTACAACGAAAAGACCCGCCGCGAGGCGCTCGGCTTTGCCGAGGGGCTCTACGCCGGCGGCAGCACGAACATCAACGAGGCCTTGCGAACTTCGCTCGGCCAGCTCAATGACTCCGGCCGGCCGAGCTACGTCGTCTTCCTCACCGACGGCCTGCCCACCGTGGGCGAGACGAGCGAAATGCGGATCGTCGCCAACTCGAAGGAGTGGAACAAGGTCCACGCACGGATTTTCTGCTTCGGCGTGGGCTACGACCTGAACGCCCGGTTCTTGGACAAGCTGGTGCGGGAGAATTATGGCCTCAGTGAATATGTGCGGCCTGATGAAAACATCGAGGAGCACGTCGGCCGGCTTTACAACCGCATCGAGTCGCCCGTGCTGACGGGCATGAACATTCGATACGACCTCGACACGGCGAAGAGCGAATACGGCCGGCCGGTCAATCGCATTTATCCCAAGGAGGCGACTGATTTGTTCGCCGGAGACCAGTTGGTGGTCGTAGGGCGCTACAAGCATTCGGGCACGGCCAAGGTTGTCGTAACCGGCAAGATCGGCGACAAGGAGGAGCGATTTGACTTCCCCGCTACGTTCGTCGAACACAGCGGCGACGAGTCGATGGCCTTCATCGAGAAGCTCTGGGCGGTCCGCCGCGTGGGCGAGATCCTCGACCAGATCGACCTGAACGGCCGCAATGAGGAATTGGTGAAGGAGCTTGTCGAGTTGGCGACGCGGCACGGCATCCTCACGCCGTACACGTCGTTCATGGCCGACGAGAATACGAACTTTCATGACGTGGCCGCAAACTCTAGCCGCGCCACAACCCGGTTGGAATCGCTCGCCCAGACCGGGGGCGCGGCCGGCACGGCACAGCGGGCAATGAAGGGCGATTTCCAGAATGCGTATCAGTATTCGGTCGAGAACAACTATGGAAGCCTTGACTCCATTCGGAAGAGCGAAGCCGCGTCTGGCGGAGTTCGTAGATTCGCGTCAGCGCCGGCAAGACCCGCGCAGCCCGGCGGAATGGGCGGCATGGGCGGCGGATTCGCTGGCCGCGCCGCGAACGGTCCGGCCGCGGCCCCTCTCGCCGAAGCAGCCAAGGCGGCCGGCGAACTGTCCTACGGCAAAGACGTTGAAAAGGAAGCCGAGCAGGCGCAGTCGAGCGTCCGCAACGTGGGCAACCGCACGTTCTATCGCCGCCAGAACCAGTGGGTCGATTCGCAGTTGACCGACAAGCAGCAGCAGAACGCCCGCCGCGTCAAGCAGTTCAGCAAAGAGTACTTCGACCTGGCGAACCGCTACGGCCGCACCATGTCGCAGTATCTGGCGATGGATGAACCGGTGATGCTCAACATGGAAGGGCAGGCGTATTTGATCGAGCCGTAAAGTGCAGGGAACACGGTTCGTTTAACCCGGAGCCTACGGCAACGGCGGACGACTTCAACTTAACACCGTCGCCGTTGGCTCCGGGTTAAACGACCGGGCGGCAGCATCACATACCGGAAAGGTCACCGCCGCGTTCATCCCCGCGACGAAGAACAGGAGCAAATTCGACATCGGAACCAAGGCAATGTGGTGGAACATGCCGTTGACAAGATAAGCCGAGAGCACGGCCAGGAAGAAGAGCCCTTGCTGCCGCATCCAGAGTGGTGAGTCCACGGCGCGCCATAACTGCCAGGCGTCGCAGCCCCACGCGCAGAGCAAGGCAAGAAACAGCCCGAGGCCCACCAGCCCGGTCTCTGTTGCGATGCCGAAGAGCAAATTGTGAGGCGCGTAGTTCCGGGTCTTTTCCAGGATCAGTTCGGTCGAGCGGTCGGAAAGGTAATCCTTGTGCTCCGGGATGTACTGCCCGAAGCCGCAGCCGAAAATCGGCCGGTCGAGGATCATCAGCCAGGCCACTTGGGCCATCGCCGGGCGGAGCGTCACCGAGTCGGCCGTTTCCCGCGCGGTGAGGTTCTTGTCGCGCTTAAAGGCCACGAACTGGTCCCAATTCGTTGCAGCGATCAGGCCGGCCAGCAAGACCGTTGCACCGAGCACGGGCGCCCGCCAGTTCCGCGGCATGGAGAGGCCGAGGATGACAACAAGGCCCAGTCCAGCGCCCATCCAGACGCTACGGGTCATAGTGCTGTAAAAGGAAAGGGCGAATACTGCCGCAGCAAATGCAATGCCGCTGCGGCCCAGCCGAGCCACGCGTGGCCAGAACATCAAGGCCGCGAAGAAGCAAGCGGCCAACTGAATGCCCGTGATGATCGGGTGCAAGAGAGGGCCGCGGCCGCGGCCGACGAACTCGGTCGTCTTCTCGGCCATTGAGGTCACGATGTAGCGCGGAAAGAGGACGTCGTAGACCTCGAACCGCTCGGCGATCACCATCGCCGCCAGGTAAAGGCCGAAAAACGTCAGGCTTGCGATCACGATCACATTCTCGCGGCGGTCAAACCGCGTCTGCCGCATCGCAAAATAGAGGCCCAGCGGCATGACGTACCACAGCACGAGGTTTACGAAAGGCATCATGCCGGTGCCGTGGGGATCGGTGAAAACTGTCCGCACGGCGAGGTAGCCGACGAGCGCAATCGCAAGCTTGTCCGCCGCGCTAAGCGGTTTGGGCACGCTCCAGCCGCGCTGCCGCCAGATCACGGCCAGCAGCATGAGGACGATCCAAAAGACGCGGTCGATCGTGAGCGTCACGCCGGCGTTGAAATTGAGGAAATCGTAGCTGAAGCAGGTGGCGAGGCCCAAAAATATCAGACAGCCGACGAGCGGCCCGCCGCGCAGCAGGACCGCGCCGGTCCATACCAGCAGGCAGACGGCGGCGATCGCGGCGAGGAATTCCATCTTTCAACCATACGTCATCCGCGCTCCTCCGCGTTGCCTTTCACGACATCCGCGTTGCCGAAACTCAACATGCGACGACACTAGAATCCCGGCCAAAAGGCACTTTTCCTTCCGTTTCTCGCGGTCGTGCCGAACTTGCGGCTCGCGGGCCCGGCACACAGTCCATTGGCGCGATCATTGCTCTTCCCATTGCCGCACAGCACCTTGAACGACACCCTTGAGAGACTCGCAATGATCCAGATGAATGCCCTGAGCGCGCGTCCTTCCCTTGTCGGCCGCAACTTGAGCCTCGGCATGCCAATCGTGGCGGCTGAAGGCAATCCATCGGCCGCCTATCAGACCGTCAAACGGACGATGGACATGCTCGGCGCGCTGGCGGTGCTAGTGGCCCTCTCGCCCGTGCTGCTGGGCGTGTTCGTCGTACTCATGGTTACCACGCGCGGCAAGCCGCTGTTCTGGCAGCGGTGCGCCGGGCACCTCGGTCGGCCGTTCATGATGGCCAAGTTCCGCACCATGCGGCTGGACGCCGACAAGATCAAGCACACCGTCCAGAACGAGAGCAGCGGCCCGATCTTCAAGAACCGCAACGACCCGCGGATCACCCGCCTCGGCCGCATCTTGCGAAAGACGAGCATCGACGAAATGCCGCAATTGTTTCACGTCCTCTTCGGGCAGATGTCGCTCGTCGGTCCGCGGCCGCTGGACGTTAAAGAGGTCGCTCGCTTCGAGCCGTGGCAGCTTCGCCGCCTGGCGGTCAAGCCGGGTTTGACGTGCCTCTGGCAGGTGAGCGGGCGGAGCGACATCGGCTTCGAGGAGTGGTCGCGGATGGACCTCTGGTACGTCCGCAACCAGAGCCTTATGACGGACATCGAGCTGCTTGTGAGGACGCCGATGAAGGTGCTGGGCTGCAAGGGAGCGTACTAAAGGAAATCCGACATCCGAATGACGAATGTCGAAGCAAATTCAAATGACGAATGACTCACTTGGATTCATTTGCCCTTTGAATTTCGTCATTCCTTCGACATTCGGCATTCGACATTGCTCACTTCGTTTTGTGCCGTAGCTTCACAACTTCCGTCCCGCTGTCCGATAACTCTAGCGGCACGATCCAAACGGCCGTGCCGACTTTGCAAATCCCTTCGGCCCCTTCGCGGCAGTAATAATAGTCAACGCTCACGCGGATCGTGTCGTGGCCGGTCGCGGCGCTTACCGGCAACGAGATATCAAATTGCGTCACGGGCTTTTCGAGGCGGACCGGCTTGCCCACGCTCTCGCGAGATACGGGACCGGACGCGCCGGCGACCTCGACAAGGTATTCCAGCGGCGCAATCGGGTTAAGCTCGAAGCCGGTCGGCAACTCCAGTTCGACGTGTAACTGCACCTTTCCGTTCGACGCGTGAACCGCCGTCTGCGGCAGCTTCTCGCCGGCCGGCGGACGTTTCGCAACCTGCGCCGGCGGTTCGGGCGGATTCAATCCGGCAATTGTTAGCATGGCGACTAGTCCGGTCTTCAAGTCGATCGTACGGATGGCGTGGTTATTGGTGTCGGCCACATAGAGCTTGCCGCCGGCTTCGGTAAGGCCGGCGGGCTCGAAGAAGGGGGACTGGCCCGATTTTTGTCCCAGCGAAAAAGGGTTTGTCCCCTTAACCGCCGCCTCATCCGCGACCTTCCCGATCAGCGTTCGCACGCTGCCGTTCGCCGGATCAACCACACGGATTTTGCTGTTATAGGTGTCAGCCACGTAGATTTTGCCGTCGTAATAGAGCACGCCCAGCGGATGCTGGAACCGCGCCACGCCCTCCACGCCGTCCACATCGCCGAATGTGAACAGCCGGTTGGCCGGCAACCGCGACGTGCCCACGACCGTGCGAACTTCGCGGCGCGGGTTGAGCGGCACGGCCCGGATCGAACTTCCTTCGCTATCGGCCACGTAGAGCCACGTGCCGTCGCTCGCGAGGCCGCTCGGCTGCGCGAAGGATGCGCCGGCCGGTTGTAATGTGCTAACCGGCAAGAGCGGGCCGTCAACGATGTCCTCGGATCCATTGCCGGCATACGGACCGATCACCGAGCCGTCGAGTTTCATCCGCCAAATCTGGTGGCATCCGGCCATGGCGATGAACAAATCGTCGCCGTGGACGAGCACATCCCACGGGCTGCTCAACGCCGTGCGCTTGGGGATGCTGCGGCGAGCGACGACATTGCCGCGGGCTTGCTTTCCGGTGCCGGCGACGGTTGTGACGTCCTTTGCCGTCAGATCAACGCGGCGAATCTCGTGGTTCTCCGTATCGGCCACGAAAAGCACATCGCCGTGCAGGGCCATGCCTTGCGGCTGATTAAACTCGGCCGCGGCGAAGTCGCCGTCCTTCGCCCCGGCCGCGCCGCTGCCGATCACGTCCACGAGTGTGCCGTCGAGTTGAGCGACGACGATGCGATTGTGGTTGCTGTCGGAAATAAAAAGCCGGCCGGATTTTTCATCGGCGAGGATTTTGCCCGGGTAGCGCAGTGGCGTTGCGACGGACTGCCCATTCTTTACCGCTGAGCTTTTCGCCGCCAAATCGAACCGCAGTGGCGTCTCATCGAGCAAATGACGCGTGCGATAGTACGGCATCGCGCCGCGGAGCACCTTGTCGACTTGCTCGAAGGTGACTTCGCCGCTGCCTTCTGAAACGATGTTGCCTTCCGGGTCGATGAGTATGAGTGTCGGCCAGCCCGTCACGCCGAACAGGTCCCAAAGCTCGTGCCGGGCGTCGTTGATGACCGGGTGCGATATCTTGTAGCGCTGGATGGCGGCCACAATGTTCGGCGTCTGCTGCTCCGTGGCGAACTTGGCCGAGTGGACGCCGATCACGACCAGGTTCTTCGGCCACGCCTGTTCGAGCTTGTGGAGTTCCGGCAAGATGTGCATGCAGTTGATGCAACAGTAGGTCCAGAAATCCAGCAGCACGAACTTGCCGCGCAGGTCGTGCAGTTCGATCGGCCCGGCCGTATTGAGCCACGTGACATTCGGCGGCCACGAAGGCAGTTTGTCTTGGCGGACGAAGGGAAAATCGGGGTCGCGGGCGCGGGCCGCGGAGGTTGAAAGGATGAGTGCGGCAAACAGAAGCATACCGGCGAGCAGCGTCGCGCGCGGGCGGGGCATGGGCGACGCACAGCCGCGGAGCGGCGATAGCCAATAGCCAGGGGCGTGAGCCCCTGGAATGCGTCGAAATTGAAGCTGATAGCCGCGGAGCGGCGGCACAAAGCGGCCAAGGTTATGCCCCTCCGGGGCTACCGAAACATCGTGGCTCGCTACCAGGGGCTTCCGCCCCTGGCTATTTTCTTCCGCCGCCTCGCGGCTGTGGTTTACCTGCCAGGCAAAGTGGCAGCGGACTTGTCGTTCATGCACGATTCGCAGCCTCCAATTTGACGGACTATATACCCTAAATCATAAATAGCGAATTGCCCGCCGGCAACGCCCGGCGATTCGCCTTGCTGCCGGCCGCCGCCGGTGTAAAATGAAGCGCTGCGACACTACTATTCCTGGGAGAACGGCCATGAACGTCAAGTCATCCGCTGCCGTCTTAATGATCTTGCTGGGGGCCAATTCTTTTGCAAGCGCGGCCGACCCATCTAACACGCCAGCCAACGGCCTCCTCTTTCCCGAATCTGTCGAGCGGGCGATGATCGGTCAGGCGGCGGCAACCGCGGTGAATATTTCCTCGGGATTGACGGAGTCGACGACTTCGTGGGGCTTCGAGAAAGAAATCAAAGGACCAATTGACCTTCTTATCGAGAAGTCGAATCTGCCCGCACCCGCGCCGATTAGGGCCTTATTGGAAGAGCCTTTTGTTCCATTTACACCCGCCGCCGCGCCGGATCCGAAGGATTACGCGGAATTAGAGAAGGCGATGCAATTACTCGCCAACGGAAAGCCCAAAGAGGCGATGCAGAAACTACACGGAAGGCAACCGAACCTTCCAAAGTTTACTTCGGCATTGGTTGTTATGTACTATACCTTTGCTCGCGCGGACCGACCGAAAATCGCGTATTCAGCTTTGGAGAAGGCGATAGTTGAATACCCGAACGATCCCGAGCCGTGGACGATTCTTGGCCAAATTGCCTTGCAAGAGAATCGCAACGGCGAGGCGGAATTGGACTTCGTTAAAGCCAAGCAATTGTTACCGGGTTGTTCGGACAACGATCACAAGAAACTGGTCGAGTGCGATATGACTAACGGCATGGCTCAAGTCGCCGAGTGCCGCGAGCAATGGCACGAGGCCGAGACGCGGCTAGTCGAATATCTGAAGAAGTCCCCGGACGACCTAGAGGGCTGGCGACGATTGGGCCGTGCGCAATTCGCGCAGGCGCTTTCAACGCAGGTGGTTGATAAACAACTCATCGCGAAAGCGCATAGGAGCCTCCAACATGCCAAACAGATCGACAATCGGGATTCAAAAAAGAACCATACTCCCGAACGAATACTGCCAGCCGCAGCCATTCTCGCGCAGTTCTACGATTCTTGCGAGCGGAGGATTCCATTCACTGGACCGAGCAAAAATGCCAAGGAAATGTTTCTCTATGCATTGAAGTATAACCCGGGTAATCCGAAGCTGCGATATGTTGTCGGCATTTGGGCGCTGGAAAACGGCGAGACTGAACTTGCAGAGGAGCAGGCCAAGGAATTACTGGGACTCGATGCTAAAGGTCTTGGCGCAAATGCAGCTAACTCTGACGCCCTAATGCTGAACGGCATCGTGGCCCTTTGGAAAAAGCATTGGGCAGTTGCCCAGGACTATTTCGAGAAGGTCCTCATTGTCGAACCGAACAGATTTGATGTAAGCAATTACCTCGCATTGGCCCTCGTCGAGCAGAAAGTTGCCGCAAAGCAAGCCAGAGCGTTGGACCTTGCCTATGCCAATTTTCAAAACAATAAGGACGGCAAAAATGCTGCCGAGGCGGCTGCAACGCTTAGTTGGGTCTATTATCGGATGGGTGAATTCAAACTCGCCAGCGCCGCATGGGACGCTGAAGTCCGGGCAGACAACGCGTACGTGACGAAACCTGATTCGGCTACTTATGCGGCCTTTATTTTCGATCACAACGACAACGGGCACAATGGGCTAAACTATCGCGCCAAACAAATCATAGAGGCACAACTCGGGACAGGCTACCCGTTCCGCATGAAGTCGGAAGCCGAGGAACTCTACGAAAAGTTGAAGGACGTCAAGGCGCCGTAGGAAGCTGTGCTCGCCGCCTAAAGGCGGGACTCCAGCGCGCAACCGAAACTCTTGGCCCCCGGCGGGGTTTGATAATGAATGAAGATAGGGGCAATACGTCTACGCCAAACGCTCGACTTGTCCGCGTTCAGCCTTTTTGACACTTTCAAAATTGCCGTCTTTAGCAGCCTGCCGCCGGGAACGACGGCCAAAATCGGTTCCCCAAGGTGGCTTTTCCGCGCCGTGCTTGTACAATCTTATTACTGCATTTTCCGCATACCTCGCGTCGCACCCGCCGTCGGGCGATTCGGACGTCGCGATTTCCGTCCCGCCATAGCCAACGATCAAATGCGATCCACAGCCATCATTCTTTTGACACTGGCCGGGCTCCTTTCGGCCGCGTCCCTGCACGCTCAGCCCGCCCAGACGACGCCCCCCGATGTCCCCAGCCCTGCCAGTCTCGCCGAACTCAAGGCGGTTAATGAGCATGTCAAGGCGCTCGTGGCCAAGGTCCGCCCGACGGTGGTCCAGGTCTCCGGCGGCAGCGGGGTTGTAGTCAGCGCCGATGGGCTGGTGATGACCGTCGCCCACGTCGGCGGCCGCGCGGGCCGCCGCGTCACATTCACGTTTCCCGACGGCAAACGCGCCTCCGGCGTAACACTCGGCAACGACAAGGCGGGCGATGCCGGCTTGATGAAGATCACCGACCGTGGCAACTGGCCGCACGTTGACGTGGCCAAGCCGGAAGACATTCGGCTCGGCGAGTGGTGCATCGCCTTGAGCTACCCGATCAGTTTCGACTTGCAGCAGCGGCACCCGGCGGTGCGGCTGGGCCGCGTCTATCATCATTGCGAATACGACATCGCCACCGATTGCATCATCATGGGCGGCGATTCGGGCGGACCGGTCTTCGACATGGAAGGCCGCGTGATCGGCATCAGTTCGACCTGCGGCGACTCGCTCTTGGAAAATCGCCACGTATCCGTCGATCGCTTTCAGCGCTACTGGGACCGCCTGCTGAAGAGCGAAGACATGGACGATCTCGAACCGGGCTACGGCGCGATCGTGGGCGTCGAATCCGAGATCGGCGTGGACGTGCCCAAGCTGGGCATCGTCACGCCCGGCGGCCCAGCCGACAAGGCGGGGCTGAAAGTCGGCGACACGGTCATCAGTTTCGCCGGCAAGCCGATCCGCATCTTCCACGACCTGACCGTCGAGGTCCGCCAACACAAGCCGGGCGAGAAGCTCGTCATGGAAATCCGCCGCGGCGACGAAACGAAGAAGTTTGATGTTACGTTGGAGAAGAGAAAGTAGGGTGGATCAACTTGGGCTATTGAAGCCCGACGCGCAAGCGAGGCCGGTGCGGTTGGCAGGCCTCGCTTGCGCGTCGGATTTCGATGTCGCGAGCTTGTCCCAGCCTGCAGCACGCCAAAACCCGACAGCAACTATGCCACGAAAAACCTTCGCGCACTTGTTCCTCTTCTTGGCCTTCGTCGCCGCCGCCCCGTGGTCCGCCGACGCGCAGCCGGCCAACCGCTGGCAAGACTATCGACGCGCATCCCGGCGGCCGTCGAGCTATATGATGAACAACGAGCAGATCCAGAATCTGCTCAAGCCGGTGGTCGCGCCGGCCGCCGCGGCCACCGTCCGCGTCTCCTGCGACGGTAAATCGGTCGCGCTGGGCACCGTTGTCTCGGCCGATGGGCTGATCGTCACCAAGGCCAGCCAGCTTGGCGAGAAGCCCGAATGCCGCTTGGCAGATGGCCGCAAGTTTTCGGCCACGGTCGTCGGCACGGACGATGCGACCGACATCGCCTTGCTCCGCGTCGATGCCAAGAATCTCACGCCGGTGACGTGGGCCGATCCGCCTTCGCCCGGCAGCATGGTTGAGGCCACGATGACGGGCCGCGATGCACTGCTGGTCGGCGTGGTCAGCGACGTGCCGCAGCCGATGCCCGGCCCATCGCGCGAGAGCCGGCCGCACGGCTGGCTGGGGATTACCGTCGCGCCTGTGGACGAAGGCGCGGAAATTTCCGTGGTCGAGCGCGGCAGCGCGGCCGAGAAGGCAGGGCTGGAAAAAGGCGACCTCATCAAACGCCTCGATGGCGAGTCGCTGCAGTCCAGCGACCAGTTGGTCGAAAAACTGAGCCGCATGCCGCCCAACAAGAACGTCTCGCTCTCCGTCTCGCGGAAGGACAAGGACATGGAATTGAAAGTCACGCTCGGCCATTCGCGGCCGGGCAGTCTACCGCAGGACCATTGGGGCGGCGGTCCGTTCAGCGATCGCCGCTTTGGTTTCAGCAAGGTGATTCCGAACGACCTTGGCATTTCGCCCACCGACTGCGGCGGCCCGCTGGTCGATATCGACGGCCATTGCGTCGGCATAAACATTGCTCGCGCCCTGCGCGTGGCCACCTACGCGCTTCCGGCAAGCGTGGTGAAGGAGACGGTGGGGAAGCTCAAGGCCACGGTCGCGCAGAAATAGACAAATGGCTAACCGAGACCTGCCGCCCTTATCACGACGACAGTGGGCGCGAGCGATTTCTGCCGGGGGCGCGGCAGCCGCGCTGGGCGGAGCGGCTGCGTCAGCGCAACCGCCTCCGCGCGGTACCGCCGACCTCGGCACGCGCGTCTACAACATCCGCGACTACGGCGCGAAGGGTGACGGCAAGTCGCTCGATACTTCGGCCGTACAGGCGGCGATCGACGCCTGCGCCAAAGACCAGGGCGGCACGGTGCTCGTGCCCGCCGGAACTTTTGTCATCGGCACGATCGAGCTGAAGTGCAATGTCACGCTGCACGTTGCCGCGGCCGGCAAGCTGCTCGGAAGCCAAGACGGCGCGCGCTACCACGCGGCTGCGGGCATTCCCACCAGCGGCGACAGCACGCTGAATGACGGCAACTGGGCCTTGATTTACGCGATCGGCGCGACGAATGTGACGGTCGAAGGGCCGGGCACGATCGAAGGCGCGTGGCCGCTGCCTAATGGCATTCATGGCAGCAGCCGTCCTTACGGTCTGCTCTTCTATCGCTGTCGGGTCGTCGCCATCCGCGATATTCAACTGCTCCGCTGCCCGTACCACATGGTCCGCGCGATCCAGAGCGCGTACATCGACATCGACGGCGTCTACATCCACAATCGCGTCGGAGGGAACGACGACGGGTTCCATTTCGTCAGTTGCGAGTACGTCAACATCAGCAACTCGAACGTGCAGTGTCAGGACGACGCCTGCGCTCTGTTTGGAAGCTGCCGATTCGTCACCGTCACCAATTGCACGTTCAGCACGCGTTGGTCGGTGTTCCGCTTCGGCGGCGGGACGGCCGAGAATATTGTCGTCTCCAACTGCGTGCTTGCCGCGGTTCTCGGTTGTCCGATCAAGTTTCAAGGCGGACCAGGATCGACGTTTCAGAACATGTCGTTCTCAAACCTGATCTTCCAGGACGTGACCGGCCCGATCAGTATCAGCATCAGTTCACCCGCCGGGATTGCGATGCCTGCCGAGCCGCCGGAGCCGCTGCCCGCGCAGCCCGCCCAGCCGGTGCGGCGCGAGGGGCCGGCAGTCGCCCGCGACATTTCCTTCAACAATATCCACGGCAACGTCGTGACGACCACGCGGCCGAAGACCGATTACTTCATGGGCCGCGGCGGCCACGGCGATGGCGAGTCGTTCTCGGCGATCGTGTTGAACTGCGTCGGCTCGGCGATGATGGAGAACATCTCGCTCAGCGACGTGCATCTGACGTTTGGCGGCGGCGGCAGCCGGGAGATGGGCGCCAACCGCGAAGTGCCGCAAAAGGCGGGCGAGTATTTCAGCCTTGGCGCGATCCCGGCCTACGGAGTGTACGCCCGTAATGTTAAAGGACTGACGCTTCAGAACGTCCGGCTACAAGTCGCAAGCAAGGAACTGCGGCCGGCGATCATTTTCGAGCGCGTGACTGATGCGACCTTGCTCGGCATCAGCGCGGAGGGTGACTTGGAAGCGGAGTCGGTGCTGCGTTTCATCGACAGCAAGGACGTGTTGCTCACCGCATCGCGCGTCTTGAAGCCCGCGGCTGTGTTCCTTAGTGTGGAAGGACCGGACAGCTCGAATATCACCATCGACGGCGGCGATCTCTCCAAGGCGGCAAAGCCGCTCGCTTTCGCATCTGGTGCGGAGGAGAAGGCGGTCCGGCTGAGGGCATGACGTGCGATCCGTTTGACCTGTTGCAAAAGAAGAGAAATGATGAGCCGCTTGCATGTTCTAAAAACTGCCCTCGTTGCCGCCAATCTCGGCGCGCTGTTGTTGGTAGCATCGGCCCGCGCGGTCACGCCCGCCAATGCCGATGCCGCCTTCGCCGCACTAAACAAAGTCTACTGGGACCCTGAAATCAAGTTCTTTCGAAAAGAGGAGCATGGCCTGGAAAAGGCCGACTTCTGGTTCGAGGCCCAGCTATGGGACACGGTGATGGACCAGTACGACCGCGCTCCCAGCGCGGAAGTCAAGCGGCAGATCAACGACGTCTACGACGGCTTCGTCAAGGTTTATCCCGACTGGACCACCAACATGTACAACGACGACATCATGTGGTGGGCCATTGCCTGCGCGCGGGCATACAAAATCACCGGCGACGACCGGTATTTGAAGAAGGCGAAAGCCAGCTTCGATTACGTCTACGACAACTTCCACGACGACGCGTTTGGCGGCGGCCTCTATTGGATCAACCGGCGGACCTCGAAGAACAGTTGTCTCAACAGTCCCGCTGTAATCGCCGCCGCGAGGCTTTCCATGCTGCTGAATGACGCCTCCTACCTGGAAAAGGCGAAAAGCCTCTACGCGTGGCAGAAGAAGACGCTGACCGATGGCACCGGCAAGGTCTTCGACAGTATCCGCCGCGGTCGGTCGGATGCGCCGCGGATCGGCCGCTTCTCGCTGACCTATAACCAAGGAACATTCATCGGGGCCGCGGCGCTGCTCTATCAACAGACGAAGGACAAGACGTATCTCGACGATGCGATCAAGACGGCTGAGTGGACCAAGGAAAACCTCTGTGTCACTGACCGGCATATCCTCCGCAACGAAAACCAGGGGAACGGCGGTGCGTTCAAAGGGATTTTCGTCCGCTACATGAAGTTGCTCGTCTACGACTGTGGACGCACCGAATTTCTACCTTGGATGCAGGCCAACGCCGACGCCGCCTGGGGCAATCGCCGACGGGCCGACAACATCATGGGCAACGATTGGAGCTCGCCCGCGGGGAGCAACATTCAGAGTCAAACGGCCTCAAGTGCAGTGTCGGCGGTGGTTTGTTTTGCGGACGATGAATCGCCTACGGCCAAAACGCCCAATAGCAAGCCAACAGCAGGCAAATGATCACGCCAATAATGATCCACCACGGCTTCCGCGGCTGCGGTGCGTCTTCCACGGAAATATAGCGCTCGCAATAAGGACAGCGCTCAGCGTCCTCGTGGATCGGCCGCTTGCACCTCGGGCAAGGAATTGTGTAGTCAGCGTCGTCATCGCCGGCTTGCTCGGCCCACGATTCTTCTTCGTCATCCCAATCGTCGTGAACGGTACGGCGCGGCATGGAACGATCCTTAGATTATCCCATGCAGCGGTCCGCCACGCGCGGCCAGGGCGTCGACGCGCTTGCTCACCTCGGGGTCTTCGATCAGCGGCGGGGCGTGGTGCGGCTTCTGCCGGGCGTCGATTACGAGCGCGCCGAAGCAGCCCCAATGCTTGTCGCGCACGAAGGATTCAATTCCGTAGATGTCCACAGCCGGATTGCTCCGCGTGAACGTGACCCAGATGAAATTGTCGAGCGTGCGAGCGGCGAACTCGGCTTCATCGACGATTACTACTAACGGGAAGTCGTTGATCGCTTCGCCACGACTATAGCGTGCGCAGAAGCGCTCGACCGCGCGGTCCGGTCCATCTTTCTCACCGCGCCATTTTGGCCCCTGTACCCCAAGAATGCCCGGCAACACGACCATCGGCCTGGAGAAACCCATTTCTTCGGGCAGCGTCAGGCGGCTGTCAATCGCCACGGGCAAGGTCCGCAGGGGCGGCCCGGCGGCGGCGATCACGACCTTCGAGCCTTGGTTCAACGCATCGCCGCTGTAGTCCAACGTGTCGATCGTGGTGCAAGTCTGAAAGTGCAGGTCGCGCTGCCAATCGACCCGTTCCAAGACATGTCGGAAGAAGTCGTGCACGTTGCGAATGTCCAGGCCGTGTGCGTCCTCAACGGCAGTAATCAAAAGATACTTGGCCAGCGACATCTGTCCTTGGCCGAGTATCGCGTTGCTCTGCGTGAGCAACTCGCGCGGGCGCTGCCGGCCCTCATACGGCACGTAGCGTTCGCTGCCGATGGCCAAGAGCAGCGGATGCACGCCCGACGCCTCGACGGCATGGACCGCCTTCACGCCCGGCACCGTCGCGGGCAAGACCGGTTCGACCAGCTCGTGGATCAATTCGCCGAACATCGAGTCTTCCTGCGGCGGCCTGCCGACAACCGTAAACGGCCAGATGGCGTCCTTGCGATGATAGACCTTCTCAACGATCAGCACGGGAAAGTCGTGGGCCAGGCTGTAGTAGCCCAGGTGATCGCCGAAGGGGCCTTCGGGCAGTTGCCGCGCGGGATCGACGTAGCCGCTGATGCAGAAATCGGCATCGGCATGGATGGGCAGTTCCCCCTTTCCGCCTGCCATCGCAATTCGTCGACCGCCCAGGATGCCGGCGAAGGCGATCTCGCTCATGCCTTCGGGCAACGGCATTACCGCGGCCACGGTCATCGCCGGCGGGCCGCCGACGAAGACGTTCACGCGGAGCGGCTGCTTCAATTCCAGCGCGGCAGCGTGGTGAACGCCGATGCCGCGATGGATCTGGTAGTGCATGCCCGCCTCGCGGTTGGGCGCATAGAGGTTGCCGCTAAGCTGGATGCGGTACATGCCGAGGTTCGATTTCATCACCACGCCCGGATGACGAGGGTCTTCCGTATAAACTTGCGGCAGCGTAACATAAGCCCCGCCATCATTGGGCCACGATTTCAACTGCGGGAGCTGATCGAGCGTCGTCGTGCAGGCCATAACCGGCCCGGTCCTCACGCGCCGCGGCAGGGCGTGCCAGGCGGCAAAAGGGGCCGAAAGATACTTTGCCGGCCGCCGCAAGAATTCGGCCGGATCGACCTTGAGCCGCATCAGCCGTGCGACGGAGTCGAGCGTATCGCGGAAGAGATACCGCATCCGCTTCTTCGTGCCGAAGAGGTTGCCGAGCATGGGAAAGCGGCAATCCTTGGGGCAGGTGAAGAGGATCGCCGGCCCGCCCGCGCGGAAGACGCGGCGCTGGATCTCGGCCATTTCCAGGCATGGGTCGATCGGCTCATCGACGCGGACGAGTTCCTTTTGGGCTTCAAGATCGCGAACACATTCCAAGAGGCTGCGATACATGCCACTCAGTATAGCGATCCGCCCCTTGAAACGCGAATGAGGCGTCGAAGTATGCACGTAAGCCTGACGCGCAAGCGAAGGAGAATCCCGGCAACGCTTCACTTGCGCTTCAGCGTGGAGCTAAATCTGCCGCACCACCAGTCCGCTTGCCTGGCCTTGCGGCGTGACGTTCAAATTGATGAACTGCTTGCCGGCCGGCGTCGATTGATCGCGAACGACATGAATAGGGCACTCGGCGTCGGGCGTTTCATAATTGAGCGTGGGGAAGAGCGTGCCGTCTCGCATCGCCATGAGGCTGGCGATCAGTTCGACCATGCCGCTGCCCGCGCCAGATTGCCGAAGTAACTCTTCGCCGCCACGACCGGCAGCTTTGCAGCGCGATCGCCAAAGACCTCGGCGATTGCCTGGGCCTCCTCGGCGTCGCAACTGCGCGTGCTCAGACCGTGGGCGTGAATGTGGCCGATCTCCTCCGGCCGGCAATCCGACGCTTGCAACAAAGCCCGCAGGACGTTGGCCAGCGCCACTTTCCGTCGGGCGACCAGCCGCGGCGAGGCGGCTGCCCGCGACGACGCGGCCACGATCTCGCCGTAGATCGTCGCCCCGCGAGCTTGGGCGTGCTCCAGCTCTTCAATGATGATCGCGCCGGCCCCTTCGCCCAGCACCATGCCGGTGCGCCCGCGATCAAACGGCCGGCTGACTTTCGTCGGATCGCCATTGCCGGCCGCGACTTCTTCCTGCGTCACCGTGTGCATGAGCTTCATCGTGTGCAGCCGTGTGCCGGTCGCGCCGCAAACCATCATGTCGGCATTGCCGCGGCGGATGATCTGGAAGGCCTCGCCCACGGCCAGATTCGAGCCGGCCTCGCGGAGTGTGAGCGAGTTGCTCGGGCCGCGGAGGTCGTTGAAGATCGCCACGTGGCTCGACGGCATGTTGGGCAGATACTTCAGCAGCCACAGCGGCGACATCTTTCGCAGCCCTTCGTCGCCCCAGCGGGAAAAATCGAATTGGCCGTCGCCGTTGACGCAGGAGCGAATGCCCTCATTGAACTCGTCGGGCAGGCTGAGCATGTAGTCGGTGCCGAAGCTGATGCCGATCCGTTCAGGGTCGATTTTGCCTGCCTGCAAACCGGCGTCGGTAAGTGCCAATTGGGCGACCGCCACGCCCATCTCGCATTCGCGGCACATGTCCTTGAGCTTTTTGCGAATCTGTTTTTTCTGCTCTTTTTCCAGGGGGCCAAAGTCTTCGATGTCCGCAGTAAATTGCTTGGCCTCGCCAGCCGCGCGGACTCCCAGCGTCTCGGCCTCCGCCACAGCCAAGGGCGCAACGCCGCTGCGGGCCTGCGAAAGTGCATCCCACAACGCTTCTTTCGTGCTTCCCAAGGGGCAAATCAGGCCCACGCCCGATATAACCACCTGTCGCGGCTTTGAAGTCATTGGCGCTCCGAATCGTACCTAATCAACGCTGTCGGGGGGTAGCCGACATGATAATCCACGCATTTTACCAATCTTGGCAAGCGGCGTCGAGAGAAGGCTGACGAAGCAGAATGGCCCAGTCCAGTTCTCACCGAGGCCCAAGTTCTTTCGTTGACACTCATTTTTCGCAGTATTACAATGGAGGTGTGCAAATTTCCCGTCGTGGGAGTGGCCCATTGACCCCGTCGGCCAACCGGAACCGCCGCGCGGGGCGACAGATCGAGAGAGGCAATCTCGTTTCTAATCCAACGCACGAAGGTTCCCTCGTGTTTTAGCATTTCAGAATGTTCGCCTTGGCCGGGCAAGCGGCCGATACGGCGGACATTCTCAGGAGGACAATTTCATGGCCCGTGCAACGCAAGGTCTGCAAGTCACTTTGATCATCTCGGTCATGCTCAACGTGGTATTGGGCGTGACGACCTATCTCTACAACAAGCAGGCCTTTGAGAAGGGCAACACGGCGGTCGCGGCTGAAGGCAAGGTCCAGCAGGCCACCAAGGACAAGCAAGCGGTCGAGGACAAGTACGACCGGACAAGGGCCATCATCGGCAACCGCGAGTTGGACATCGACGCCATCAACAACAAGTTCGACGAGGACCTGCAGCTTGCCGGCCAGGCGCCCGCCAAGCCGGCCGCCGAGGGCGAGCAAAAGCCGGCCGTCGTGATGGGCTATAGCCAGATGGTCGCTTTGTTGAGCAAAACCGTCGACGACCGAACGGCCGACTTGGAAAAGGTTAAGAAAGCCTATACCACACTGGAGACTTCTTTCCACAACCGCGAGTTTGCCAAGGACAAGGCAATTGAGGCGCTCGACAAGGGTTCCACGGAGCGGAAGGAACAAGTTCTCAAGGCCATCGAGGACGAAAGTCTCCGCGACAAGGCAATCGTAGCGAACCAGGCCGCCGTGGCTGCTCGTGCGAAGGCCGAAATCGATGCCGCAAATGTGATGAGGGCTAAGGCGGATAGCAATTCCACGGCCATGCAGAGGGCATTGGCGGATGAGAAGAAGAAAATCGAGCCGGTAATCGAAGAGCTCCGTAAGCACGAACGGCAGGACCCCGATCCACCCTCGGGCGAGATCACTTGGGTCAACTTGCCAATGAAGACCGTTTGGATCAATCGCGGCCGGGCCGATTCGTTGCAGCGGGGAATTCGCTTCACCGTTTTCGCCGCCGAATCGAACACATCGGCGAAGGCGGTCGAAAAGGGCACGGTCGAGGTGACTAATATCACCGGCGAACATCAAGCAGAATGTCGCATTGTGGAGGACAAGTTCGCCGACCCCATATCATTCAACGATAAAATCTTCACCGCATTCTGGTCGCCGGGACAACAGAAGCACTTTGTCGTGACCGGCAATATGAATCTGGATGGCGACGGCCGCAACCAGGTCAACACGGCCATCGGGCTAATCAAGAGCTACGGCGGCGTGGTCGATTGTTGGCTCGACGAGCAGGGCCATCGTCAAGGGCAGATGAGCCCTGCGACGACGGCATATCTCGTCCAGGGTGATTCGCCGACCTCGGCCGAAGCGGTCAAGGCCAACACCGAGATCCTCCGCGACGCTTCGCGCATAAAACTCACGGTCTGGTCCCTGGCCGATTTCAAGCAGAGGATGAACTATCAGAAGTCGAGTTCCGTGGAGCATTTCGGCGCGGGCGCTTCAGGAGGCGATAGCGAGAAGCCGGCCCCTTCGCCAAGGCCCAAAGCGCCAAAGGCGGCTGCTTCCAAGGCGGATGACACCGGCCTTTAGGACTTGTGGGATGGACCTCCGAGTCCGTCCCATTTTTCGCGGACGGACTCGGAGGTCCATCCTACAGCCCTCAGGTTTCCACCGCTTGCGCATCGGACCACGGCGGCAGATCGAGCGTCGGCGCGGGCCGACTGGAAAACAAAGGTGTCGCGGCCGGACCGCCGTGCTTTGCGGGCTTTCCCTCGGCATTGCGACTAGAACAGTCCGCACGATTGCCAACGCTTTTAATTGCGCCTTCGGCCGGCGCCAGATCCGTGTTTTGCAGCGCGATCGTGTTTCGCGCGCGCGCGCTGGTGCGTCGCGCACCCGTTTCGATTGCTTGAGCTGCCCGATCGAAAATCTGCTTCCGCAACGTCCGCAGGCGGACGAACTCCAGGGCAAAAGCCGGGCCAAGTGCTTGTTCGTCCCAAAGCTGAAGCTCAAGAAAGAGCCGGGCCGGATCGCTGCGGCTTTGCTGCCGCGCCACGCGGGAAAGCAACATGCGGTCGGACCACGTGAGACGATGGGCCTTCGCCAGCGCGCGGAAAAGCTGCCAAGGATGATGAAAACCCCGCCGCCGTCGGCGCAGTCCCAGCAGCCGCGTGGCCGCCCAAAGGCCAGCCACGAGCGTCACGGCCACCAACAGGCCCAGCAACACGTCGTCGCGGCCCATGCCGGAATGGCCGCGAAAGCTCTCGCTCAAGCTGTTGCTGCGGCTAGCTTCGGCTAACAGCAAGGAGGGCGCAGCCGCGAATAACGCGCTCATATTTCCTCCTCGATGTTCGGCAAAGTTGCGGGCATCCCGTTGCGCCGGGACGTGTCGTCCCCCAAGGCTGCCAGCGGCGCTCCGCATTCCGTCCGTTCTTGGGTTCTGCGCCGATTCCGCCAGGCTGCGCTCGGCCGCCGTGCGAACGACCTCGCTTGAGTCGATAGTTGCGCGCTGCAAAGCAGCCGTCGCGGCCGGCGAGATGCCCTGGGCCAGCGCGACCGCGGCCTCCATCCGCACCAGATGGTCTTCGTCCTCAAGCATCTCGATGATCGCCGCTTCGACGCTCTGGACGCTGTCGATCGCGCGGGCGATTGACAGCCCGCGGAGCCGCCGCGTGCGGATCGGCGACCGCAGTTCATCGTTCAGCAGATGTACGCTCTGGGGATCGATCTTCTTGACGAGCCGGCCCGTACTGCGGCGGACGTCCTCGTCCAGCATGTCGAAGGCGGCCACGAAGCGTTTGAAGCTGAACTCGGAGAGGCTCTCCCGCGCGGCCTTGCGAACGACCGCATAAGGGCTTTCGACGAGTTCCAGCAGATTGTGCAAGACGCCCGGGATGCCGCGGCCGCGGAGCTGTGGAATGATGTTCGCCTGCACCTGGGGATCGGGATCGGCCAAGCCCCGCATGGCCAGGTTGTTGGCCTCGCTGCCGGGGAAATCAGCCAGCGCGCGGGCGGCCTCGCGGCGGCCGCCCGGCTTGCCGTTCAGGAGAATGGATTCAATTACCGTAAACGCCTGCTGACGCGGGACGCCGGACGCCGTGACGAAGCGGACGGCCGAATGCTGGCCGGCGTCGTCCAATTGCTCGATGATGCGGCGGCAATCGGCCAGCCAGGGAATGGCGGTGATGCGTTTCAAGTTCGCGGCCATGGCCGCGGTCGGTTCGCGGCCGATCTTGCGCATCAGGTAATGGACGAAGCGCGAGTCGCTCCGCCCGCCGAGAACGATGAAAGTCGAGGCAGGCGCGTGCGGATCTTCGAGAAAGGTCAGCAGCAACTTCAGCACGCCCCGCTGCGGGCTCTTGGCCAAGGCCTCGACGATCGCGGGGAAGGCCGTGTGGTGGCCGTTGCCGAGCATCTGCCGCAGCGCCGCGTTGTCGCGATCGACCAGGAGCAGGAAGCTTTCGACCACTTCGCGGCGCTTGTGCTGGCCGAAGCGGTGGACCGACGACTCCAGGCTGCCGAGCACGTAGCGGCGGACCATCTGGGGATCGCGGCGATCGCCCGGGTCGCGGCTGCCGGCAAGTTCTTCGCAAAGAGCCTGCGCCAGTTCCAGCGTCGTCTTGGCAGCCAGATCGGCGTGCGGCTGATCGGGGCCGTCCAACACGGTCAAGAGCGTGGGCGCCAGGTCATAATCGCGGAACGTCACCGCCGCGCGGCAGCCTTTCTCACAAACGCTGTCGTCGTCGTCCAGGATGGCGTCGCGGATCGCGCCGGTCATGCGGCTGCGGTGCTGGCGGACGATCGTCTTCCACTCCGGCTTCATATGCGCCAGGCGATCGAGGATTTCGCGCCCGCCGGCAGACGTCCGCCGCTTGAGCAGCGCCACGAGCGCGCCTTCCTGAACGGCCGGGTCCGGGCAGTCCAGCGCAGGGATAAGCGTCTCGACCGCCGCTTCGTTGTCGGTGTTCGTTAGAAGCTCGAGTGTGGTCGCAAGTCCGCTGGCCAAGCGTGGTTCTCTCGATTGTGGGCGGAATTGTGCCGAGGGAGAATAGCCCTTACTCTTCAATCGTCGCTAAAGCCGGAAAACTTTAACACTGGTTGCGATCCGCGCTTTGCCATGCGACAATCGGGATTGTCAGCCAGGAGACATGATCATGCACCACGCCGCCACTGAAACCGAAATCCTCGACCGGGAGTTCCTCATCATCCGCGGCAAGCTGCTGGAAGTGGCCGCCGCCTTGGACCGCATCGAGCGCGGCAGCGTTGAACCCGGCAAGGGCTCGGCGACCAGCGACCAGCGGCTGGATAAAATCCGAGAGACTTTGGGCATGCTTGGCCGCCAAGGCGGCAGACGGGCCGAGGAATTGCAGATGCTCTTTTCGTTGCCGTATGAGCCGAAGTGGCGGAAGGGATAACCTTGCATTACATCGATCCCCACATTCACATGGCGTCGCGGACGACCGACGACCTCCAGGCGATGGCCTTGGCCGGCTGCGTGGCCGTCGTCGAGCCGGCGTTCTGGGCGGGCTTCGACCGCACCGGCCCAGAGAGCTTTCGCGACTACTTCCGCCAGCTTGTCGAATGGGAACCGAAACGGGCCGCCAACTACGGCATCCGCCATTACTGCTGGCTGGGTATGAATGCCAAGGAGGCCGAGAATCTCGAAATCTCGCGAGAGGTCGTCGCCCTGCTGCCGGAGTTTCTCGATCGGCCCGGCGTGCTGGGCATCGGCGAGATCGGGCTCAACAAGTGCACGCCCAACGAAGTGAAGACGCTCCAGCAGCAAATTGCGCCTGGCGCTAGACCGCGACGAACAGATGCTCTTCCACACACCGCACTTGGAGGAGAAGTACCGCGGCACGCGGATGATCCTCGACTTGCTGCACGCCGACTCGCGAACCGACCGCAGCCGCGTCTGCATCGACCATTGCGAAGAGCAGACGATCCGCCAGGTGCTGGACGAAGGCTACTGGGCCGGCATTACGCTCTATCCCACGACGAAAGCAACGCCGGAACGGGCTGTGGATTTGGTCGAGCAATTCGGCGCGGAGCGGATCATGGTGAACTCGGCGGCCGACTGGGGCCCGTCCGATCCGCTGGCGGTGCCGAAGTTCATCTTCCAAATGCGCCGCCGCGGACACAACGAAGCGACGATCCGCCGCGTGGTCTACGACAATCCGCTGGAGTTTTTGAACCAGAGCCGGAACTTTCAGTTCAAGGCGGCGGAGTAGAAGACGCGCGGGATGGATGGAAAGCTGACTCTGGCTATGCGACCTAGAAATGGCTGCGAGAATTCGATGCTATCGTGACGAAAATGGCTTCAACCGCGTTGAAGTCCTCGACGGACATCACAACATTGGGTCATTTCTGGAGCAGGATGTTCAAGCGAGCACTCGCGGCGCAGATATATTTCTAGAGCCGCTAAAAGCCGTCGAGGACGGTCGAGAGACGACTTGGTTGGGAACTGGGAACGCGCACACGGTGACGATCACGCCCACCGGTGTTACAATTGAGAACGTGTGGGACGAAGGACTCGGCATCGCCAAACTGACATTTGACGAGTTCCGTCAATCTCTCTTGTTGTGGCTTGCGTGTATTTCGAACAAGTAAAAGGCGGTGTTCGTTGGATGTAGTTTTAGTATAGGTTGACCGAATACAAGGAATTCGCTCGTAACGCAGTGGGAGGACCAAAGCATGCATGCGATTCAAGGAACGGTCAGCAATGGCCAGATTGTCCTCGACGATCCGATCGAATTCGGCGAGGGCACGCGCGTTGAAGTGCTGCCAATTGCAATGGGGCTTACTATACTGGGAATGCGCGAGGAAGACTGGCCGACGACTCGTGAGGGCATCTCCGCCTTGGTTGCCAGGATGGATGCAGTCGGGCCGTCCTGGCTAACGCCGGCGGACGACGCCGCTTGGCGGGCGGATCGTCAGGAACGACGGACGACCGAGAAAGCACGATTCGCCGAAGATTCCGAAAAGTTGCGGAGCATGTGGGAATGAAACGGTTTCTGTTGGACACCGGGATGGCGGCGGATTACATCAATCGTCGCCGCGGCGTCTTTCAGCGCGGGCGGGACGCGGTCATGCAGGGCAATCGGATCGGAATCGGCGTGCCAGTCCTCGCGGAGTTGTGGCATGGTATTGAATATAGCAGCAGTCGTGACCGAAACGCCGAGCGGCTGCGGCGAGTTCCGCCCGACCTTATTGTCTGGCCACTCACGGAACGAGCGTCGGAGATCTATGGTCGGATTGCCGCCGATTTGACGCGCAAAGGCCGACCAATCGGGAAGATGGACATGCTGATCGCCGCCATCGCGTTGAGCCTTGGAGCGACAACCGTGGTCAGCGGCGACAGCGATCTGACGACGGTCCCCGGCTTGGACGTTGAGAACTGGGCCGCGCCCTGAGACGTGCCGCCTTCCATCAGTGTCAAATGAATGACGTCGGCAGGCAGATGTCAAAATCCGGCCGCGCAATGCGCCGGGCGATGCTCTCGGCCAAGGGCCGCGGCAGTGGGACCACGACGCTCGAACCGGCGGGAATCTCGCGCGGATGATAAACGAAGCGGTCGTGCCAGCGCGTGCCGATGCGATGAGGGTCCTCGTCGACGAAGAAGCCCGCGCGGCCCTCCAGTTCCGCAAAGAGCCATGTGCCGGCGATCGATGTGCCGAAGAGGCCGATTTCACGCTCGGCTGACAGCTTGCCGGCTGACGTGGAAATCTCTTTGAGCCATGCGAGCCGTGACATAACGCGATCGCCCCAATTGGATTCCACAACCGAGAAACATTTCTCAGTAGTAACGGCCGCCGTGGCTAGCGGTCGACGTGCAACAAGCGTCAACTCCTTGGGCACCCAGTCTTCGGCCGTCTGCATGACCTCGAAGCCGGCGCGCTCGAGGAGCGCAGCGGCGGTGTCCGCGGCGAAATGCGTGCAATGGTCGGCGATCAAAAGCTCAAACGGATTCGCCACGTGATGCGGCAGTTCGACGATCAAAAGGCCGCCGGGCCGCAGCTTGGTTTCGAGCCGCTTCAGGTAGGCTTCGGGATGCGGGATGTGCTCCAGCACGTGGATCATCGTGATCACATCGAACTCGCCCGGCACCACCCACGGCTGGCAGGTGTAGAGCTGCTCGACGCCCGTGATGTTTTCGATCGTGGGGCGGTATTTATCGCCGATTTCCGTGCCGGCCAGCGACCAGCATGTCAGCGTCTGACTGAACGCGCGAAGCATGGCCCCATTGCCGCAGCCGACGTCCAACATGCGGCCTTTGGCGGGCAAATCGACTGCATTACGAAGCGCGGCCAATAGCCGAGAAGAGCGCGACGCGGCGGCGCCGGTGGTCTGGTCGAATACGGCCTGCTCCGCGCCGGCCGCCTGGTCGTAAATCGCGTAACCGGCGTAAAGTTCCGAAACCTCTCGGTTCCACTCGTCATCGACTATTTTCTGCACCGCGCCGCAGGTTGGGCAGCCGCACAATCGTCCGCCGGCCGGCCAAGGGCGGCAATCGGAGGTGATGCGGCGGAAGTCGCGGAACGCCGGGAACTCCAGCAGGCCCGATGCGCCGCAAAGATGGCAAGATACGTCGGCGCCAAGGGCGATAAGTTCGGATTGAGTTGCATTCATCATAACATTCCTATCGATGTCGCCGTTGGCGCGGAAAAATCAAGCACAGCAGTCTTGAAGCGACGAGAGTAAAGCCCCATCGGGCAAGCCAATGGCGATGCCAGCGGCGTTCCTATCGGTCGTAATTGCCGGTTTCATTCCCAATTCAACCGCGTCGCGCGGGCACGGCGGCCTGAACCCAAATTCGGTTTGCAGCCGCGCCGTGTCGAGCGCGGCGTGCCGCGGCACGTGTTCGATCGGCATGCCGGATTCGGCTACGGTGATCGGTTGTACGAGTTCATCCGCCGCTCCAAGGCGCTTGGCCACGAAGCGAGCCGCGGTAGCGTAGGTGATGTCGGCGGCGGCCGAGATCTGCATAATGCCCGTCGCGCGTGCTGAGGCAATCGCGACCAGCACCCGAACCGCGAAATCCAGCGGCAGCGGTGCCATGGACATATCGGCAAAAGGCCGGATCGGCTGGCCTTTGAGCAACGATTCACACCAGCCTCGTAAAAGCGGCGTCCCGCGGCCAAATACCTTCGTGAACCGAACGATGCACGTGCCCGGCAGGCGCTGCAAGCGTTTTTCAGCATCAGCCTTTTGTCGGGCGTATTCGCTCCGCGGAGCGTACGAATCGTCGACGGCTTGAAATGGTTGCTCGCCTGATAAGACCAGGTTCGTCGAAGGACAAATGACGTGCGTGCCTTGCCGCACGAGCCTTTCGGCTAATGCGAGCGTGGCATCGACATTCACCGCGCGGCACACGTCCGGCTCTTTGCGGCATTTCTCTTGCGACGTGACCGCCGCACAAAGAAAGGCTACATTCGCGGTCGGCAGCGTCCATTGGGCTGCGTCGCGGGCAAGGTCCAGCGGAATCAGACCCGGCGCGGCCTTTCGCGACGTGCCGATCACGGCGTAGCCGTTCCGAGCAAGGCGCGTGGCCAAAGCCCGGCCGATCATGCCGTCCGCGCCGATTACGAGCATTCTCTCCGCAGCAGCCATCATATTCGCTTCTTATTGCAACCCAACGCAATCAAGTAATGGGCCATGGCGTGAAAGCCGGTGTGGACGACTTCATCGTTCATGGAGAAGATGAAAACATTGTGGAAGAACCGCTCCACGGTCTCCTTCAGGCCGCGGCCGTCCTTGCAGTTGACGTGGCCCGCCTTGCTGGGCGGCGAGGCGTAGACCTGCGACTGAATCGACGGCATCCCGAGGATGATCACGCCATGCTCGTGGAGCGAGGCGGCCATGTTGCCCACGAATAGATGCTCTTGCTCGGCGGGGATATGCTCCAGAACGTCCAGCGCGTAGGCCCCGTCGAACCGGCCCGGCACTGGACCTGCGAGCATATCATGGATGCGGGCTTCGATCGGCCAGCGGTCGTCGGCCCGTTCCTGGATGTCTTCGATAAAGAGCGGATCGAAGTCGACGGCCGTAACATGCTCGACTTCTTGCCGCACGACCCGCGTGCCAAAAGCGTCCGCGCAGCCGACCTCGAGCACATTGGCAAGGCCGCTGAACATCTTGGAGACGAACTTGTATCGGGCCAGCAGGAAACAGAGCCGGCGGGGGTCGTCGTGCCAGACCTGATTGCTCATCAGGCCAAAGCTCGCGCGGCCCGAGTCGCGGAGGACGTCGAAACAGACTTCGTATTGCGGTTCGCGGGTTTGGATCATGGGTTTACTTCTCGCTTATTTTCACAATCGCTCGCCCGGCAATCGCGCCGGTACGCATGTCGTCGATGGCCTGATTGATATTGGTCAGCGGGTATCGCCGGCCTACGATCGGCTTGAGTCGCAGCTTGCCCGCTTGGCTGAGACGGACGTAATTGGGAATGTCGTGCTCCGGCAGGGCTTCGCCGCCGTGCGAGCCGGTGAGCGTTTTTTCGAAATGCAGCGGCAGCGTGTAGATCGCGGCGGCGCTTTCCTTGGGCGGCACGCCGACGAGCACGGTCCGCCCACGGGACGCGGTAAGGCGGTACGCCGCTTCGATCACCTTGACATTGCCCGTGTTGTCGATGGCCACATCGACGCCTTGCGGGCCGACGATCCGGCGGATTTCCGCCTCGGCGTCTTGTTTCCGCGAATTGATCGGGTGAGTAGCACCGAGGCTTTCGGCCAGTTCGAGGCGGTTGTCGAACAGATCGACGGCGATAATTGGCCACGCATTGACCATCGCCGCGGCCTGCACGATGTTCAGGCCGATTCCGCCCGCGCCGAAGATGGCGATCGATTGGCCGATCTTGAGCTGGGCGTTGTTGTTGATCACGCCGAAGCCGGTCGTCACCGCGCAGCCCAGCAGGGCGGCCGCCTCCGCGTCGAAGTCGGCCGGAACGGCGGTGACGCGGTTTTCGGAAACGATCGCCATTTCGTTGAACGTGGTGACCCAACCGGCGTTGACGCGGCCAAGTTTCGAGCAATAGACGGGCGTGGTCGATTCCAGCCCCGCGCCCTTCCGCCAATGGAGCACGACCTTGTCGCCCGGCTTGACGGTGCGAACGCCTTCGCCAACTTCCAGCACGATGCCGCAACCCTCATGGCCTAGTAGGTGCGGCAGGAAGCGGTCGGGTCCTTTCACGCCATCGATCTCGCCGATCTGCGAGCCGCAAATGCCACTGGCGAGCATTTTGACGAGCACCTGGCCGAGGGCGAGCCGCGGCAGCTCGATCTCTTCGAGTACGAGCGGGGCTTTTTGTTCAACAAGGATGGCAGCTAGGGTTTTCATATTGTATCAGGTACACTCCGTGTGCCGCTCTCAATCGGCACACGGAGTGTGCCGGATACTCTGTTACTCAAAATAAATAAACGAGTGATCGCCTTTGTATCCCGTTTGATCGAACCACCATTGCCACTCTCGCGGCGTGCAGAACATTTCGCAGGTGAACTGCCAGTAAAGCAGGTTCACCTTTTCTTCCTCGCTGCGGTACGACTCGACGCAGACGTACTGATGCCGGCAGCCGACGCGGGCGATTTCCTTGAGCGCCTTGTGCAGGTCGTAGCAGTAGAGGTTGTGCAGCGTGTTGATCGATATGACCAGATCAAAACTCTTGTCGGGAAATGGCAGCTCGGCGGCGTTTGCCACTTGCAAGAACGGCTTGACCTCCTCCTTGGCGTGCTCGACGGCATAGCCGGATACGTCGATGCCGACAACTTCGACGCCCGGCACGGCCTGGAGGAAGTCATAAAGAATAAAGCCCTTGCCGCAGCCGACGTCCAGAATGCGGTCGCCGGGACGGATGCCGTAATGCTGGACCATCGCGTCAGCCACTTTCCGCCAGCGACCGTCGTAGCGATAGCCGCCGTAGCCCGTCTTGCGGTCGCCATCCCAGTAATCGACGTCCCACTTTTTCGCCAGCTTGGCCGCTTCGGCCTTGGGAAACTCGGTCACGCGGGCGACGTAATCTCGCTTGGTGCTCTTGTGGACGGTGGAGAGGAAATCGACGTAGGCCATAATGCTCCTTAAATCCCGATCATCTGCAATGCTCGATCGGACTTTTCCAATTGCTGCCGCTTCCGCTGCTCGTGGTCTAAGACATCGCTGGCAAAACTCCGCCGCCGGCTGCCGACGGGCAAAAACTCGTTCATCATGATGCAGCACCATTTCAGCCGATAGACCGGCAGCAGCACTTCGATGCGGCGGCGGTGGAAGTCCGGGTCCGAGCAATCGGCCAATACGGCGTCGGTGAATCGCGCGGCAAACTCCTCGGGCGCCGGCAGCCGCGGCTGGCAGAGGAAATCGCAAACGGTTTTGGCGGGATCGTCCCAACCGGCATATTCGAAGTCGATGAATCGCAGACGGCCGTCGGACGCAAGGATCGCGTTGTGGAAGCCGAAATCTGACGGCGAAATGCAGCGGTCCGCGAGCGCCAACGGCTCGTCCATAGGAAGCTTGCTCGCCGCTGCCTGACGTTCCGCCGCATTGCGAACGCGATACCAGGCGGGCGAGAGCTTGGATTCGAGCCAATCGGCTGCCATGTGATCGAGTTGCGATTGGCGGCTCAGTTGGCGAAGACGCTGCACGCGGCGCTGAATGCAATTCAGGTGTTCGGCGATGGTGAAATAGGCCTCGGACGCCGTGCCCAACGCCGCGCCGGCTTCGTCGAGGTCTTGTCGATTGAGAGCCGCAAAGAACTCAGCGGCCTGATTGACCTCGGACTGGCCGATTTCACCAGCCACGAGCGCGCGGCCGTCGACGAATTCATAGAGGCCGAGATCGTTTTGATTGTCGCAAGCGATCGGTTCCGCGATCGAGCGGATGCCGCAGTCCCAGGCAAATCTCGAAAAAGTGAATTCCGCGTCCAGCCGGTTTCGTGGATCGTCGGGATGATGGAAGTAGGCCTTCAGCAGGAGCGGCCGACATCCGCCATCGACGCGAAAGACGCGGTTATTGCCGCCGCCTTGAATGGGCGTGAGGTCGAAGTCTTGCGAAAGACCGGCTGCCGCTAGCAAAGCGGCAACGACATCGTAGGGTGGGACCAGCGAGCTTGCGAGCGCAGGCCCACCATGCTCGGTCTTCAAAGTCAAAACTGGTGGGCCTGCGCTTGCTACGCAATCTTGTCCCACCCTACCAAGCACATTCTCTTCCACTGCCGACCAAGATGCGGCGCGCCGTAGTCCCGGCATTTCACCGTGCTGGCCATTGGGATCGAATAGAATCTCTCAACACATCCCGGCTCAACTCAGGCGCGGTCAGCACTTCCGGCAAGTCGTCGATAAAATGCGTGCAGCCTGTCGCATTGATCCGCGCGATCTTCTCGCTTTTCGTCTCGTGAAACCAGATATGATTTGGCGGCAAGCCGATTCGCGCCGGATCGTCGAATCCATGCGCGGCGAGAAACGCGCGGGCCGCCTCGTGCAAATCGTACTGCTCACCGCGGAACGGATGCCGCGTGCGGTGACTGATGATGAACACTTCCACGCCTTCGCGGCGGCAGCGGTCGAAAAACTCCACTACGCCGGGATAGAGCCGTGCTTGCGCCATGCCGGGGCCGTAGAAATAGCCCTGCAATTCGGTCCAGCGGTCTTCTTGGCCGATCTGCCGCAGATAATCGCGCACGGCGTTCTTGGCCGCCGGCACGGGGCACCCGCTTGCGGGTCGCGGAATCAGGCCTTGCTCGACCGCCAGCTTGTGGAATAGCCCGTCGTAGCAGACGATTGTGTTGTCGAAATCGACGCCGATGATCATAGTTTGTACGTCAGGCTTTCCAGCCTGACCGATTGGCAAGTCAGGCTGGAAAGCCTGACGTACTTTTTGTCTCTCTACGGCTTGGTCTCGGCGTGGTACGTGCGCTCGATTGTGTCGGCAATCGCATCGGGAGCTAGCCCGAACCGTTGCCGCAAGTACTTTTGCGATCCGGTTTCCGGCAGGAACAAATCGGGCGTGCCGAACGAGATGAACTTCGCCTTCGCACGGCCATTCTGAGCCTGCTTCAATTCGGCGACCGCGCTGCCGAGGCCGCCGATGCGGCTATGTTCCTCAACCACGGCCACGACGGCGAAGCGGCCAAGAACGTCGCGGAGTAGTGGCTCGTCCAACGGCTTCACCGTGTGCATGCTCACGACCATGGCCGATATGCCGCGGCTCTCTAGCATGGCGGCGGCTTCCAGCGAAGGCGCGACCATGTTGCCAAGTCCGAGCAAGCAGACGTCGCTGCCCTTGCGGACCGTCAGCCCGCGGCCAATCACCAGCGGCGGCTGATTCGCATGAACCGCCGGCTCGCCTTTCTTTCCTAAGCGAAGATAAACCGGGCCGTCGATTTCCAAGATTGCCGAAAGCGCCGCGCGGACTTCGGCCGAGTCCGCCGGGCAGACAACCGTCATGTTCGGGATCGCGCGGAGGAAGGCTACGTCTTCCAGCGAATGATGCGTCGGGCCCAGCGAGGCGTAGGAAAGGCCGCTGCCCGTGCCGACGATCGTCACCGGCAGATTGTGGTAGCAGACGTCGATCTTGATCTGCTCCATGACGCGAGTGGTGGCGAAAGGCGTGATCGTGTACGTGAACGGACGCAGGCCGCACATTGCCATGCCGGCTGCCATGCCTGTCATGTTCCCTTCGGCCACGCCGCAGTTATAGAACCGCGAGGGGTGTCGTTCCTTGAAGTCGTCGAAGAGCCGGTTTCCGATGTCGCCGGAGAGGACTGCGACGCGGTCGTCGACGCCGGCGAGTTCGGTAATCGTGGCGGCAAAGGCGTTTCTCATGGCAACTCCCTCGTTCCCACGCTCTGCGTGGGAACGCAATGGATCGACGCTCTGCGTCCATGTGGCCGCGGAGCGGCCGTCAGTTCCGTTCCCACGCAGAGCGTGGGAACGAGAGGTAAAGCGTTTTTCATATCAGGCCCAGCTCCCTGCGCGCGGCCTGGAACTCTTCCGCCGTCGGCGTGCGATAGTGCCAGTTGTTGTCATCTTCCATGAAGGAAACGCCCTTGCCCTTGACCGTGTGAGCGATGATCGCCAGCGGCCGGCCGGAGCCGTCGGGCACATTTTCCAGGGCATCCAGCAATTCCGCGATGTTGTGTCCATCGACCTCGCACGCGTTCCAGCCGAACGCCCGCCATTTGTCGGCCAGCGGGGCGAGGGCCATGATTTCGTCGCTGCGGCCGGTGGCCTGCCACTTGTTGTAGTCGATGATCACGGCCACATTGTCGAGCCGTTGTGCGGCAGCAAACATGGCCGCTTCCCACACGGTGCCTTCGTCGCACTCGCCGTCGCTCATAAGCACGAAGCAGCGGTAGGAATAGTCCTGAATCCGCTGGGCCAACGCCATGCCCAGCGCCAGCGGCAAACCGTGGCCCAAGGAACCGGTCGAAGCCTCGACGCCCGGCACGCAGCGAAGGCAGGGATGCTCGGCCAAGTGGCCGCCGTCCTGGTTATAGGTCGCCAGCCGAGCGGGATCGTAGAAGCCTCGCCGCGCCAAGGCGGAGTAGAGCGTCGTGGCGGCGTGGCCCTTGCTCAAGATGAAGCGATCGCGGCCGGGCTCCCAGGGGTTGTCGGCATCAATGCGTAGCACGCCCCAATAGGCCGCCACCACGATATCGACGCACGACAGCGACGAGCCCAAATGCGGCGTCTTCTTCGCATGGGACATCGCCACCACGTCGCCGCGAATCTCGCGGGCGATGGTTTGCATAGCCTCGATGGTGATGCGGTTGGTTAAAGTTAGCATTGGACTGTCGGGCGGCACACGGAGTGTGCCGGATACATTATTCCTTGTGTACATACTGGTCCGGCAATTCCCGCAGCCGGGCGAGGTTCTTCTTCATCCAATCGGCCGTGTCGCGAATCATTTCGCACAGATTCGCTTGCGGCTGCCAGCCGAGTTCGCCGCGGGCCTTCGCGCTATCCAATAAATAGGCCGAATCTTGACCGAGCCTCGCTTCAGTAACCTCCACGCAATCCTCGAATCGTGCCCCGAGCTGCCGGCAGATTTCTTCGACCAATGCCCGAATCGTGTCGCGGCGATCGGTCGAAAGGTGGTAGATCGCGCCGGACGTGCCATAGCGGCAAATGCGGACCGTAGCCTCGAACACGTCGCGGATGTGGATAAACGAACGGACGCTCGTGCCGCCGCCTTCCAGCCGCAATTTGCGGCCGGTGAGAATGCAGAGAATGGTTTTCGGCAGGATGCGATAGAGCGACTGGCCGGGGCCGCAGACATTCGCTGCGCGCGTTAGTGCCACGGGAAAGCCGTAGGCCTTTTGCAAGGCCAAGAGATTCATGTCGCAAGCAGCCTTGGAAATCGCGTAGGGCGTGCTTGGATTGAACGGAGCGTCCTCGCGGATCACGCCGCTAGTATTCCCATAGACCTCGGGCGTCGAAGCATGGACAAACATCTTCAACCCGCGGTATTTCCGTAGCCGCTCGTGCAAGCGGATCATGGCGAGCGTGTTCGTGCGATACCAGTGTTCCGGGTTCTCCCAGCTTTGAGCGACCATTCCCTGGGCGGCGAAGTTCACCACGTAATCGGGCCGAAAATCGTTCCAAGCGGCTTCCATTCCGGCAAGATCGCGATTCAGGTCAAGCCGACGGAACGTGAATCGCTCGTGCGGCATCCACATGTACGGCAAGTAGACCGGATCGGCCTCGGGCGAGCGGCTGATCCCCAGCACCTCCGCGCCGTCGGCCAGGAGGCCCGCGACGAAGCTCGCGCCCGAAAAACTATTGCTGCCAATAACGAGGTATTTTTCGCGTGACATGATGATTTGGTGGGTCTCGCTGCGCTCGGCCCACCCTACTTGAGTTGAATTGCCTTCATCTGGCGGATGTTGTAATACTCGATGCCATCGAGCGAGTTGGGCAGTTTGCCGGCGCGGAAAGCCGTCACCAGGTCGCGGGCTGCGTCCTCGATCGTGTGCCGCGGCACGAAACCAAGCACCTTGCGGATCTTGTCCGAATTGACGTGATACGACCGCTTGTCGTCGGTTGGCGTGGTGACGATCTCGATGCCGTCCTTTTCAGGCATCTCATGACTGACCACTTCGCGGACGACCGTGGCCGTCTCGGCGACGCTGTAGTTCTGGTACGCGGCGTTGAAGATCTGTCCCCCACTTGCTCGTCGGGGGCTTCCAGGAGCAGCGTGTAGAGATCGATCATGTCGCGGATGTGCAGATTCGGCCGCATCTGCGTGCCGCCGAAGACCGTGATTCGTCCTGCGTTCACCGCGTGATTCGTGAGGATGTTGACTGTCAAGTCCAGCCGCTGCCGAGGCGAATGGCCGCAGATCGTCGCCGGGCGAACAATCACCGGCACGAAGTCCGCCGTCTGCTCCGGCAGCAGGACCTTCTCGCACATCGCCTTATATTTGTTGTAGAGCGAAACCGGCACGAGCGGATGCTCCTCGGTCACGTCGGGCGAATCGCTCACGCCGTAAACGCTGCCGGAGCTTGCGAAGATAAACCGTCGCACGCCCGACTCCTTGCAAATTCGCACCAGTGGCAGGAACGATTCGTAATTCACCGTCTGGCTCAGGTTCGCGTCAAGTTCCACGCTGGGATCGTTGGAGATGCACGCCAGGTGAATGACCTTATCGCAGCCCCGCACCGCCGCGCAGACTGCCTGCCGATCGCGGACGTCGCCCTTGAATTGCCGCAGCCGCGGATGGTCCTTCACCGCGTCCAAAGCGGCTTCGCCGTAAATATAGAGGTCGAGAACGTGGACTTCGTAGCCCAGTTCCAAGAGCCGCGGTACGAGCACCGCGCCGACGTAGCCGGCCCCGCCGGGAACAAAAATGCGGCCTTTAGTTGTTGTATTCATGGCGTTTGTCCAAATGTATCCGGCACACTCCGTGTGCCGTTTCCAGGCGGCACACGGAGTGTGCCGGATACGTTACTGCGTTGAAATCCAATGGTCGTAACTCAATAGTTCGTTGATTTGCTTCGAGAGGTCATCGGGCGTGACGACACTGCGATTGCCCACCGTCTCGACCGCCCGAGCGCCGACGGCATTGCCGATGAAACCGGTGAGTTCCATCGGCACTTCCTTGGCTGCGCACAGCGATGCGACAGCAAGCAGGGCATCGCCCGCGCCGATGCGATCGACGATCCGCGCCGTGAACGAAGGCACCGTGACGAATCCGTCGCGGACGTGGTAGCACAAGCTGCCGCTCCGCCCGCGCGTGACCATCATCTGGGCACAGGCCATCCGCTCGGCCGTTTCGGCCATGATCATTTGCAGATCCTTCGTGCGGTGGCGGACTTCCAGGCGAAGTTCTTTTTCCGAAAGGCAAAGGAAATCGGCGCGGCGATACTTGGATGGGCTGTTGAAGCCTTGGTTCGCCGCATTGGTTTGCGTATTGACCGCCAAAAAGCAATCGCTGGCGCAGAGCAGCTCGACGATTTCCGGCGTCAGCATGCCGTGGCCATAATCGGTCACCACCACCGCCTCATATCGAGGCAGCATGGCTTGCAGCTTGGAGTACAGGGCGCGGTTGGCCGCTTCCGGGATCTCGGGGTCCATGAAATAGACCTCGAATAGCTTCTGGAACGGATAGGTCTCGACCATCCGCCGCTTGACGATGGTTCGCGCCGACGCCATGTAAAGGAACGACGAGTCGATTTTGGGATTGAGCTTCGCGCGGACAAATTCCTCGTGCGATTCGTTCTCGCCCAACAGCGTGGCCAAGCCAACGTTGTCGCAAAAGGCGGCCGACTGGTTCGCCGTGGCCAATACGCCGCCGGCGAACTTTTCGTCGGAAACGTAGCGGACCGCGAGCACGGGCTCCTTGCCCGACTTGCCGAGCGATTCGCAATACTGGTACTCGTCGATTATTGTCTCGCCGATGTAGAGGACCGACGTTGCGCGAATTCTTTCGAGCGCCGCGGCCACGTCGTTGCGCGTATATCGAGCGCGAAGAGAACCAACGAACTCGCACGCCTCGCGCGACAACGTCGGCGAGGGATGATGATTCAGACGGACCGCTGCATCGGCTGGCGACGATTGAACAAACTGCCCGCCGACCGCTTTGACGGCGGCCTCGTCGCGCTGCCGCGCCTTGCCGTCGCTCGACTTGCCCTCGTCCCAGAAGGCGTAAATGTCGGGCGTTACGGTCTCAATAGCATCGGCGGCCGAGGCGCCGCGGGCCACGGCCACATAATCGACGCACGCCAGCGCCGCTACGGCCTCTGCCCGCATGTCCTGGTTGAAGAGCGGTTTCGCGCCCGTGCGAAGCAAATCGGCATCCGGCGTGATCGTGACGACTAGGCGGCCGCCTTCTGGGCGGGCACGCTGGAGATGGCGGACGACGCCGATATGCAGCAGATCGAACGTGCCGTGCGTATGCACGATCGTGCGGCCTTCACTACGATCCGCGCTCAGGCGCGCCGGAAGTTTGCCCAGGAGCTGGACCTTTTCCAAATGCGACGCGGAACTGCTGGGCGCCGGATTAGGGCTATCATCGACCCAGAGGGTCGCTTTGGCTTCCGTGTTCATGGATGTCGTCGCTCAGAGGGTCGGCACTATCAATAGAGGGGCAGTTGAATCCTCTAAATCCTAGTACAAAATCGGCCTCGATCAGCAAGTGAGAAAAGCACAAAGGCTTCTTCCACATGCGACTTTCCGGCTTGTACGCCAATTTGCCGACTAGCCCGAATCTGGCAACGACAACGAAATTTCGCGTAACGGCGCAATGCGCCGGCTTTGGGGAATTTTCCGGCGGTGGCAGGAATCCGTTTTTGCCAGAAGTTACAAATATGCTATAGTAGATGGTTTCAGAATTAGCGGCGCGATGGGCGGCGACTGCGCTTTAACGGTGCGGCTTCCGCCAAGCTTTGCGCTCGGCACATGATCTTACGTGGAACGCATCAATGACCAAAGTCGTGGTACTTTGCGGCGGCCTCGGTACCCGTTTGCGGGAGGAAACCGAATACCGGCCGAAGCCGATGGTCGAGGTGGGCGGGCGTCCCATCCTCTGGCACATCATGAAGACCTACGCCCATTTCGGGCTGCGCGAGTTCGTGCTCTGCCTCGGGTATCGCGGCAACGTCATCCGCGAGTACTTTCTCAACTACGAGGCGATGAGCAACGATTTTACGATATCTTTGGGCGCCGACGGACGGAAGATCGATTACCACGGCGCCCACGATGAGCAGAACTTCCGCGTCACGCTTGTGAATACCGGCGCGGAAACGATGACCGGCGGACGGGTCAAGCGGATCGAGCCCCACATTGACGGCGACTTATTCATGGTGACCTACGGCGACGGCCTGGCGGACATCGATATCAACAAGTTGATTAAATTCCACTGTTCCCACGGTAAGATCGCCACGGTCACCGCCGTGCGTCCGGTTTCACGCTTCGGCCTGCTGGAAATCGACGACAACGGCAGCGTATGCACGTTCGCCGAGAAGCCGCAAGTCGACAACTGGATCAGCGCGGGCTACTTTATTTTCAATCGCCGCTTTTTCAGTTATCTGACTGGCGGCGACGGCCTCATTATGGAACAGCAGCCGATGGCCCGACTCGTCGAGGACGGCCAATTGGCGGCCTATCGCCACGAAGGGTTTTTCTACGCCATGGACACCTACCGCGAGTATGAGGCGCTGAACCGCATGTGGAACTCGGGCGATGCTCCCTGGAAAGTCTGGCAATGATCGAGGACGGCTTGCGGGTATTTCGCGATCGCTCGGTATTCGTCACGGGACACACCGGGTTCAAAGGCTCGTGGCTTTCGCTCTGGCTCGAGCAGTTGGGCGCGAGGGTGACGGGCTACGCTTTGCCGCCTCCGACCGAGCCGAGCAATTTCGCCGCCGCGGAAATACGCGGCTTGCTGAAAGAGCACCATGAAGCAGATCTCCGCGATGCGCCGCGGTTGGAGGCGGCCGTTCGCGCGGCCGCTCCGGATGTGGTATTCCACCTCGCCGCGCAGCCCATCGTACGGGAAAGCTATGCTTGCCCGCGCGAGACGTTCGATGTCAACGTCATGGGCACCGTCAATTTGCTGGAAGCCGTCCGCAAGCTGAACAAATCATGCACGGTACTGGTGGTTACCAGCGACAAATGCTACGAAAATCGCGAATACGTGTGGGGCTATCGGGAAATCGATCCGATGGGCGGCCACGATCCTTATAGCGCCAGCAAGGGCGCCGTGGAGATCGTCGTATCCTCCTATCGCCGCTCGTTCTTTTCGCCCGCCGCACCCGCGGCGCAGCGCGTCAAGCTGGCGACCGCCCGGGCGGGAAACGTAATTGGCGGCGGCGATTGGGCGAAGGACCGCATCATTACCGATGTTGTGCGGCACCTGCGAGCGGGCGAGCCCGTGCCGGTGCGAAGCCCGCGATCAGTACGGCCCTGGCAGCACGTCCTAGAACCCTTATCCGGCTACTTGACGCTGGCCGTGCGAATGTTCGAGTCCGACGACCCCGCATGGTCCGACGCATGGAATTTCGGCCCCATTCCGGGCGACGAAATCCCCGTCTGTCGCCTTGTGGAACAGTTCATCGAGGCCTGGGGCGAGGGACGCTGGAATGATGTCAGCGACCCGAGCCATCCGCATGAGGCGGCGGCGCTGCGATTGAACATCGATAAAGCCTTGCACCAACTCGGGTGGCGGCCGCGCTGGAACGTTTGCGAGGCGGTGCGGCGGACGGCCGCGTGGTTCCGGCGTTACTATCACGAAGGGGCTTCCAGCAGCCGCCAAGCGTGTCTTCAGGACATTCAAGCGTATTGCGAGATTGCGAAACCCATTTTATGAACACTGATCAGATACGCGCGGAAATACGGCAGCTTGTCAAACAGTACTGCGACAGCGCTTTCGCGCCGCGCAAGTTCGTTCCCGGCGAAACGCCCGTCCGCTATGCGGGCCGAGTGTTCGACTCCGACGAATTGCAAATGGCGGTGGATGCGAGCCTCGATTTCTGGCTTACGGCGGGCCGCTTCAGCGAGCAGTTCGAAAGCGAACTGGCCCGGCGAATGGACCGCGACGCGGCGTTGCTCGTGAACTCCGGCTCGTCGGCCAATTTGGTGGCCTTCTGCGCGCTCACGTCGCCGCAATTGAAGGACCGCCGCGTGCAGCCCGGCGATGAGGTCGTGACCGTGGCCGCGGGATTTCCCACCACCGTCAATCCCATCATTCAGAATCGCGCCGTGCCGGTCTTTGTCGACGTGGAACTGGGCACTTACGTGCCGACCGTCGAGGCCGTCGCCGCGGCCATCACGCCCAAGACGCGAGCCGTCATGATCGCGCATACGATGGGCGTTCCGTACGACGCCAAGGAATTGGCCGAACTCTGCCGCAGCCGTGCTATCTGGCTCGTCGAGGATTGTTGCGATGCTCTCGGCGGCACACTCCACGGCCGCTCGCTGGGCACCTTTGGTGATCTGGCCACCGTTTCGTTCTATCCGGCCCATCAAATCACGATGGGCGAAGGCGGGGCTGTGATCGTCGAGGATGAACTGCTTGCTCGGCTGGCACGCTGTTTTCGCGACTGGGGCCGCGACTGCTATTGTAGCGGCGGCGAAAACAACACCTGCGGCAAGCGCTTCAGCCAGCAATTCGGCACCTTGCCCTACGGCTACGATCACAAGTACGTCTATTCGCATATCGGCTACAACCTGAAGGTAACCGACATCCAGGCGGCCATCGGTTGGCGCAGTTGAAAAAACTCGACGGCTTCATCGCCGCGCGGCGGAAGAATTGGGCCGCGCTCGGCAAGATGCTGGCGCCATACGGGGACCGGCTCTTGCTGCCGCAAACTCCGCCGCACAGCGAACCATGCTACTTCGGCTATGTAATTACCGTCCGCCCGGACGCCGGCTTCAAACGCGGCCAGCTTGTCGAGTATCTGGAGGCCGCTAAAATCGAGACCCGCAATCTCTTTTGCGGCAACCTGGTCCGCCATCCGGCTTATGACGAAGTTCAATACCGCATTGTCGGCGATCTGCGCAACACCGACGTGATAATGAACGACACCTTCTTCGTCGGCGTCTATCCCGGCATGACGGACGACCACTTGGCCTACATCGGCGAAATATTCCGGCGGTTCATGGAGAAGTAGTGACATGCCCATGCCGGTAAAGTTCATGGCCGAGGTGACTCGCGTCGTGCAGCATGGCGACGGCGTGGCCACCTACGAATTCCGCTGCATCTCGCCGCGTCCGCGATGGAAGCCGGGCCAGTTCTTGCATCTGGCGTTGGATCCCTACGATCCCTCCGGGCACTGGCCCGAATCGCGGGCCTTTACGATGGCCAGCGGCTCGGCGGAGAAAGACCACGTCCGTCTGACGATCGCCGAGAAGGGGGGTTTCACGCGTCGCCTGCTCGCCGAGTTGCAGCCCGGCCGCACGGTGTGGATGAAGGCGCCCTACGGCGACTTCATCGTCCGCACTTCGCCCGAACATGACGTCGTGCTGATCGCCGGCGGCACGGGCGTCACGCCCTTTGTGGCCTTCATGGAAGACGGCTTGGCCAAGGGGATTGAGGGCAATGTCTGGCTGCACTACGGCGCGCGGCGCGAGGAACTGCTCGTCTTTCGCGATTTCGCTCGACGCTGCGTGGAAAAGTTCCCTTCATTTCATTTGGAATGCTATGCGGAGATCGGGGCCAGTGACGGCACGATCGGCGGGCGAATCGACCTGGCTCGGGCGGTCGCGCTGGCCGGCAACGGTAAAGCGGCCGTCTATTACCTTTGCGGCCCGCAGGAGATGATTAACGCTTTCCGCACTCGGCTGTTGCGAGAACATGGCGTTTCCGACGAAAACGTAAGAATCGACGCCTGGGAGTGAGCCGCCTATGAGTCGCCGTTTTGTCGTCCTCGATCGCGACGGCACCATCAACTCGGAGCGCGAATACCTGTCTTCTCCGGAGCAAATAGAAATACTGCCGCGGGCGAGCCAAGGACTGCGGACAATGCGCGATCTGGGATTGGGGCTAATTGTGGTTACGAATCAATCGGCGGTGGGCCGCGGCTACTTCGACCTGGCCCGTCTGGAGGTGATTCATGGGCGTTTGCAGGAACTCATGGCCCGCGACGGCGTCCGATTGGACGGAATTTACGTCTGCCCACACACGCCCGACGCCGGCTGCAACTGCCGCAAGCCGCGGCCGGGGCTGTTGGAGCGTGCGGCGGCCGACTTCGACTTCTGCTTGGCGGACTGCTTTGTCGTTGGCGACAAGCCTTGCGACATCGACCTTGGCAAAGCCGTCGGCGCGACAACGATCCTTGTCCGCACCGGCTACGGCGCTGAGCATGAGGCAGCCGGCGCCGTTTCGCCAGACTATGTCGCCGACGATCTTGGCGACGCCGCGGAATGGATTGAAAGGCAATTGCAGCCGAGCGGCGCACGTCGAGACGCAGATTAACGGCATTGGGAAAACGAACTACGGAGTTCGTTCATGCGTCGCAGCGATGCGTCCGCGGCGCTGCGAAGTCAATGCCAGCCTTCAATCCGTTGGACGGGCATTTCTTCCAAAGTAAACGGGCTAACCGGCACTTCGCATTTGATCGAGATAGGCGAGGATCGCATTGCGTGAGCCTGAAGGAAGCGTCCGACTTGCCGTGACCACGCCTCCTGAAAGAGTCCTTCCGACATGGGAAGTTTCGCGTCCAGTCCGACTTCGTGCAGTTTCTTGGTCCATGCCTCCTCAAGCGCGGCCTTTGACATTGAGCCTTGTGGAATAGGCGGAAGCTGAAACGGCGGTTGAAAGTTCAACCAGCCGACAAGATAAACCTTATGGCCGGTGGAGAGCGTTTTTGCAATCTTCTCAAGAATCGGCTGAATCGGCTGGTCCTCCGCCATTTTTTCCTTGAACTTGTCAAATCGCTGAATCCGCAGATCGCTTAATTCGGGCAGCGTCGTATACGGAGTAGGGCCGTGGTAATAGCGCGCAAACGTTACGCCCGGCCACCACCAAGGCGAGATGAGAACGAGATCTTGCGGCTCGGCGATTTTTTCCATTTCGGCCGCGACCAGATCGAACGTTCGTCAGGCGGACGCGCGATTTTTCCCACCCGCCGGGCAACGCAACGCCCGCAATGACCAGCGCGGCGATAATTCGAACAATCCGACCCGCCGAATTCGCGCTAATCGCCAAGTTGATCGCCGCATCGGTGAAGACGGCTACCACGGCCATGAGCGCCACGTAATACCACGGCCGGCTGGGAAATCCTGAAACGTAAATAAAGCCGCAATAAAAGAGCGGCGCGAAGAGCAAAACGATCGCAACGAAGATTTCGCGATCCTTCTTCTCGGGCGTTTGATCCGGCCTCCCGCGAACGAGCTGATAGATCAAGAGAATGAAGGCAATGACCATCGCGGCGGACCATATCCAGATCATGATGCCGCCGTTGCTGATCACCGCATCATAAAGCTGCTGCAAAAGTCCCGGCAGCGTCGCAAAGCTGGCCCGGATCGCATTCCATTTCGATTGGCGAGTTAACGGGTCCATATACGGCAATAATGTGACCGCGGCAATCGCCCCCACGCCGATTACCGCCGCGATCGGCTTCCACGCGCGGCGGCGGATGCTCACCGCGGCTGCGCCTCGCGCCATCGCCACAAGGATCAACGGATTGAAGTAGAACGATTGAACTGCCACGACGGACGCCAGAAGTCCGACAGCGAAACGACGCCAAGTCGGATCAACGACCAACTGCGCGACCGCGACGCACATGAATAGCATCGTCACTGTTCCCAGGCCATATCCGCGAAGCGAGTCGCCAAATACGATCGCCACCGGATTGACGGCAAATAGCGCCATGGCGATGAGCGGCAAGCCGCGGCCGAGCTGTCGCGCATTCCACCAGACGAGCGCAATGATCGCCAAGCCGAGCAGAGCGCCGAGAATGCGAAGCGCACCATCGCTCGATCCGAAAATCGTCGCCCAAGCCCGTATGGTCATGTGCCAGCCGGCAGGAAAGGTGTCGGTTTCCAGCCATTGCCAGAACTCAGAGATGCTCGGCGCCAAGCCGAGGTTCACCGCGTGGATTTCATCGCGCCAAAGTCCGCCCGCATTCAATATGAATCGCACATGCAATATGATCGCCGCGAGCGTGATCGCCGCGCATACGGCAAGCTCTATCAAAAAGAGCGCTTGCGAAGGCGAGGCCGGTTTCGCTTGCGGCGCATTGCTCGGCGCGGTTTGAATTGCCTTCTCATTGATAACTTCTGGCCGTTGGACCGCTTTACGTGACATCGAATCGCACTATGGAAGACCAGGCGCTCGCCTGCTCTAAGGACCGCTTAAGAGTAACGCTTGACCGCGAATGGCCCGCGACATATCCGATTTTCATCGCTCGGAGCGCCCGCGTCAACCTCTATGCTTGCGCGAAGTGGCCATGCGGGTCCGATTGCAACGGTTTTGCCAGCCCTGAGAGTTGCGCCACGCCGAGAAAGGGCCACGCAGCGGCCAATGCTTGACAAGCGCATCGACCTCGATTAATCTCAGTTTTGACCGGCCGGAACCGCCCCCGAGGAAAACCTATCCGTGCCGGCTGTCTAGTCCGATTACGTTTGCAGAGGGTACCGTGCAAGAACCGCTTCCTCGGAGGATACTCGTCACCGGCGGTTCGGGTGTGCTCGGATATCACATTCTGCACGCGCTCGTTCGCGATCCTCGGAACCAGGTCATCGTTCCGCTCCGCAATCCGAACAACCGGCTGCTGGCGGGCTTGCCCGTCGACGCCATTCATGCCAACCTGAGCGACGCGTTGCAAACTGGCGAACTGATACGCTCAACCCGACCCGACACCGTAATCCATGCCGCGGCGAGCGGGCTGCGGGCACCCAAGCCCAATTGGTTCGAGACTGCACGTTTCAACGTCGATGCCGCGCTGCGGCTCTTCGAAGCCACGTGCGAGATCGCGGACTGTCACTTCATTCATATCAGTTCGGGCATGGCGTATCGCGAAACGGGCCGGCCCTTGTGCGAATCGGACCCGCTCAGTTCGCTGCATCCCTATGCCGCGAGCAAGGCGGCCGGCGATCTTCTCCTCCGCGCCGCGGCGATCGAGTTCAATCGCCGGCTTACCGTCTTGCGGCCTTTTTCGTTCACCGGGCTGCACGATCCGGCCGGCCGATTGTTTCCGGCAATTCTGCAATCGGCTTCCCTGCATCAACCCGTTGAATTGACTGCGGGCAGCCAGATTCGCGACTTCTGCGCGGTCGAGGACGTCGCTGATGCGGTCGTCCGCTGCCTGGATCATGTTCCCAGCGGCGCTCCGGAAGTTTTCAATTTGGGCAGCGGCGACGCCCCAACCTTGCGGCAACTCATAGAATGTGTATGCGACGAGCTGGGTATTTCGGTCGAGTTGAATTGGGGCGCCAAGCCGTACCACCCCTATGAACCTATGCACCTTGTGGCCGACGTGCAGCGAGCCCAACAACTCCTTGGATGGCAGGCGACTACGAATCTGGCGTTTGCCGTGTGGCAATTGGCAAAAGCGGATTTCCCAAACTTAAGTATGAAGACTCCGCGACAACAGCGATGAACGATCTCACCCTTGATATAGAGCTTTCCGTGGTTCTGCCGGCTTACAAGGAGGCTGAAGCCCTGGACTCGCTCTTGCCCACACTCAAGGCGATCGTTTCTGGGCTGACCGCCAGCCATGAAATCTGCATCATTGACACCCAAGAACCCTTGGACCGGACCGAAGAAGTCTGCAAGGCGCACAGCGTCGTCTTCGTTCGTCGCCGTGGCGGCAACACCTACGGCGACGCCGTGCGGACGGGCATTGCCGCCGCGCGCGGGCATTACCTGCTCATCATGGACGCCGATGGCTCTCATAATCCTTCCTACATCCCGGAACTCTGGAAACACCGGCAGGAATGCGATATCGTGATCGGCTCTCGCTACATTGCCGGCGGCAAGACCGAAAACCCCAAGATCCTCATTTGGCTGAGCCACGTCGTGAACGTGGTATTCCGCGTCATTCTAGGACTTGCCTGCCGCGATGTTTCCAACAGCTTCCGTCTTTACCGCCGCGAGCAATTGCAATCGTTGCACCTTAGATGCAATAATTTCGATATCGTGGAAGAAATCCTCATCAAACTCTGCTTCGGCCACATGCACTGCAAATTGGTGGAAGTGCCCGTGACCTTCGAGCGGCGGAAAGCAGGACATAGCAAGCGCAACCTCATAGTTTTCGCTTTTACCTATCTCTATACCTTGGCGCGACTCCTGCGATTCAAGATTTTGGCCTACTGGGACCGCATTTGAACGAGAAACATTCCTATGGCATTTTTGATTACCGGCGGCTGCGGCTTTCTGGGCAGCAACCTTGCCGCCGAGCTGATCGGCCGCGGGCGGAAGGTCGTGGTATTCGACAACCTCTCTCGCCTCGGCTCTACGAGCAACTTGCAGTGGCTCCGCACTCTGGGTGACTTTGAATTCGTCCACGGCGACGTGCGCAACGCAAGCGAGGTGGCTGCAGCGGTGCAATTGCCGGACATCGACGTGATCTTTCATGTCGCGGGCCAAGTGGCCATGACCACTTCCATGCAGAATCCGCGAAAGGACTTTGAGATCAACGTCGGCGGCACGATTAACGTCCTCGAGGCAGTACGGCTGGGCAATCCAAAAGCCGTCGTCGTCTACTCGTCCAGCAACAAGGTCTATGGCGCCTTGGATGACCTCAACTTGCAGGAAGGACCAACGCGATACTCGCCGGCGCGCGGCAGCGGCGGCATCGACGAGTCGGCTGCACTGGAATTCCACACGCCGTATGGCTGTTCCAAAGGGGCCGCCGACCAGTATATGCTCGATTATGCCCGAGGCTTCAACCTCAGAACCGTGGTCTTTCGGCACTCGACGATTTACGGTGGCCGCCAACACGCCACGTTCGACCAAGGCTGGGTCGGCTGGTTCTGTCGCCAGGCGCTGGAGATTCAACGGCAGCCCGACCGGCCGCTCTTCACCATTTGCGGCGACGGCAAGCAGGTCCGTGACCTGCTCCATGTTTCCGACGCCGTGCAAAGCTACCTTGCCGCCGCCGAACAGGCCGACAAGACGGCCGGCCTCGCCTTCAACATCGGCGGAGGAGTCGAGAACAGCCTTTCGCTCCTGGAACTGTTCGATATGTTGGAAAAGAAGCTAAACATCCAAATGAAATTCCAACGCCTGCCCTGGCGGGCGAGCGATCAAAAATACTTTGTCGCCGACAACGCCAAGGCCAAGCGCATCTTCGACTGGTCGCCGCGCGTCGGAAGCGCGGAGGGCGTCGCAGATACCTTGCAATGGGAAGCCTCGCGGCAGGATCAAAGAGAATGAGAGTGGTCTCGTTTTATCGGCGGTTCCCCGCGGTCCTTGCCTTGTCGCTGCTGGTGGCCGGCCAATCGCCGATCCGTGCCAACGATGCCCCCGAACCGCCCCGGCTTGCAGCGGTCCGAGTTGAGTCGACGATCAATGTCAAGGACGCGGGCGCCGCGGGAAATGGCGTCTCCGACGACACGGCCGCCTTCCAGATGGCCCTCGACGGCGCAATGCGCCAAGTGATCGTCCCGCCCGGCGACTATAAAATATCGTCGAGTTTAAAGATCCATTCGCAGACGCGGATCAAGGCCTCAAGCGCGAGTGTCATCCGCTTGGCGGACCATGCGGGCAAAGACTCCGACTCCTTTCTGCTTTGCAACGCCGATCCCAAAGAAGGCAACTCGGATATCGTTATCGAAGGCGGCGTTTGGGACGGCAACAGCGAACACAATCCGCGCGGCAAGGAGTATCAGCCGCGCGCCTATGGCGGCGTCGTCCTGAATTTCTCCAAGGTGCGCAACTTGGCGATTCGCGGTCTGACCGTCCGCAATCCCGAGTCCTTTTCCATTCGCCTGGGCCGCGTGACGGATTTTGCCGTTGAGGATATCGTCTTTGACCAGGCTCGCGCGCGGCCGAACCAGGACGGCGTGCATGTCGGCGGTTTTTGCGAGCGGGGGATCATTCGCCATTTGTCGGTTTCGTCTCCCGGCGGAACCAACGACGACATGGTCGCGCTCAATGCCGACGACGATGTGCGGCGGCATTTCAATCGCGGCATGGAATGCGGGCCGATCCGCAACATTCGCATCGAGGGTCTGGACGCCGCCAACGCGTACACCTTCGTCCGACTCTTGAGCCGCGAGAACCCGATCGAGAACGTAGCAATTGACGGCATCCGCGGCGGTTGCCGCACGAATGTCCTGAACTTGGATCGATGGCGCTTCCCGCCCGGCGGCGGGAAGATCCGCAACGTTTCCGTCCGCAATCTCCACGTACATAAGAGCGAGAATAACACTCGTCCGTACATCCTGATCGAGACGGCAGTGGAGCGACTGCGCATCGAGGATGTTCGACGGCAAGCGGCCGACGACACCAGCGCCCCGACTCTCGTAATCGATAACGGCAAGACGAACGAGATTGAATTTCGGGGCCTGACTCGGCGGCAAGGCGAGGATTTGCTGAAGCGGTCGTCGCAAACATCGCGGGGCGCCGTTGTCGTCCGGTCCGCATCCAGCGGGCGCGATCTTCGCGATGTGACCGCGGCCACCCCTGACAAGTTTATCTTGAACGAAGGGGGTTTTGCGGTGCTCGACCTGTCATGGCGAGAGCCTTGAACATCCGCGCAGCGCAGTTCTGACCTCCTGGGGAGAATACGAGCGGCACAGAGAAGCTATAAAACGACTTGCCGTCCTTGAACGGATCGCAAAACATGAGAAAGTCAAATGGCTAAGGCAGCACTAATTACGGGAATAACAGGCCAGGACGGTTCCTATCTCGCGGAGCTTTTGCTCAGTAAGGGCTACGAGGTACACGGCCTGACGCGCCGCTCCAGCAGCCTCAATCGAGGGCGCATTGATCACATCACCGATGCCAAGTCGTGCGCCGCGGGCGTTCCGTGGGGCAAGTTCGTGTTGCACTACGGCGATCTGTGCGATGCGTCGTCGGTCAATCGGCTGATCCGGTCGGTTCGTCCCGATGAGATCTACAACCTGGCCGCCCAAAGCCACGTGAAGATCAGTTTCGAGATCCCCGAGTATACCGGTGATGTGGGCGGATTGGGGACGTTGCGAATTTGGAAGGAATCCGAGAGAGCGGCCTCGATCCAAGAATCTATCAAGCCGGCTCCTCGGAGATGTTCGGCAAAGCACGGGAAATTCCGCAAACGGAGACGACCCCTTTCTATCCGCGGTCTCCTTACGCGGCGGCCAAAGCATATGCCCATTGGCTTGCGGTGAATTATCGCGAGGCCTACGGGATGTTTGTCTGCAATGGAATCTTGTTCAACCACGAATCGCCGCGGCGAGGCGAGAACTTTGTGACTCGCAAGATCAGCCTGGGCGTGGCCGCGATCAAGCTCGGGCTGCGGAAGGCGCTGGCTTTGGGAAACCTGGAGGCGAAACGAGATTGGGGTTTCGCCGGCGATTACGTCGAGGCCATGTGGCAGATGTTGCAGCAGGACAAGCCCGACGATTATGTGATCGCCACCGGCGAAACTCGGTCCGTGGCCGAATTCTGCGAGGCGGCTTTCACCCACGTCGGACTCGACTACAAGCAGTACGTTGTCGTCGATCCGCTTTACTTTCGCCCCACCGAGGTCGATCACTTGATCGGCAACGCGGCGAAAGTGCGCGAGACTCTGGGCTGGCGGCCTCGCACATCGTTTCAGGAATTGGTGCGCATGATGGTCGAATCCGATATCGAGCTGCTCAAGCAGCAGCACCGTCTCTGATTTGCCCGCTTTGTAGGTGGCACTATGAAACGCTCGGTTGTCGTCGGCAGCAATGGACAGGACGGAATGCTCCTCTTCGATCGCCTATGCGCCGCCGGGGACTTCGTCGTCGGAGTGGCCAAAGGCCATGTGCGATCGAGCGACGGCGGAAACATCCCGCCAGTGGACATTCTCCAACCGGGCGACGTTCGATGGATTGATATCGACGGTTCGTCCCGACAAGGTTTACTATTTGGCGGCGTTCCATCATTCGGCCGAACAAAAGCTCGAGGAAACGCGCGAGTTGTTCGAGAAGAGTTTTGCGGTGCAAGTGACCGGCTTGTTGAATTTTTTCGACGCGATTCGACTACGTTCGCCCCAGACGCGGCTGTTTTATGCCTCGACGGTGCGCATCTTCGGAGTGCCGCCAAGCTTTCCGCAGGATGAAACGACTCCGGTCAACCCCGACTGCGTTTATGGAATCAGCAAGGCGGCCGGCCAACGCTGCGTGGCATATTATCGCTGCGCCCACGCGCTGTTCGCCGCCTCTGGAATACTTTATAATCACGAGTCGCCGCTGCGCGGGCCGACTTTCGTGCCGCAGAAGATCGTTCGCGGCGCGGTTGCCATCAAACGCGGCTTGCAATCGAAAATCGTACTCGGCGATCTCGATGCGGTGTCCGATTGGGGATACGCGCCCGATTACTTGGACGCGATGACCCGCATATTGGAATTGGACCAGCCGGACGACTTTGTGATCGCCACGGGCGAGCCGCACACCGTAAGGCAGTTTGTCGAAGCGGCCTTTGATCTCGTCGGACTCGATTGGAAATCGCACGTGGAAGTGGCGCCAAACCTGATTACCAGGCAGTGCCGATGTCTGGTCGGCAATCCCGCGCGATTGACCGCCGCGACCGGTTGGAAACCATCCGTCACGTTTGCGGAATTGGTCGGGATTCTCGTTCAGGCCGAGGAAAGCAAAAATGTCGAGCGCTGAAGACGCTGATCTTTGTACCCACGTACAACGAGTGCGACAATGCGCCGCTGCTGTACAATCAGATCATCGCCTTGGGGCTAGATGCGGACATAACTTTTCTCGACGACAACTCGCCCGACGGCACGGGGCCGGTCCTCGACGATCTGGCGAGCAAAGACCCTCGGCTGCACGTGATCCATCGCACGGGCAAGCTGGGAATTGGAAGTGCGCACGTTGACGGGATCAACTGGGCTTTCGATCACGGATACGAGCGGCTCGTGACGATGGATTGCGATTTCACGCACCAGCCGGCCGATATTCCGCGCCTGTTGGAGTGGTCGGACAAGTACGATGTCGTCGTGGCCTCGCGCTGGCTCAAGCCGGACAGCCTGCCCGGCTGGAACGCGCTGCGCCGGTTTCTGACGAGCTTCGGGAACTTCCTCACGCGCCGCTTGCTCGGCATGCCGTATGACGCGACCGGCGCTTTCCGGGTTTACAATCTCGAAAAGGTGCCGCGAAATGTCTTTCTCGCGGTCAAGTCGCGGAGCTACGCGTTTTTTTTCGAGAGCCTTTTCTCGCTGAGTTGCAACAAGTTTTCGATTCACGAGGTGCCAATCGTATTGCCTTCGCGGAAGCATGGCCGTTCGAAAATGGATTGGCGGGAGGCCGCGAAAAGCGCAGTCCGAGTGATGCATCTTTTCCTCGCCAAGACATTCCGCCCCTCGCAGTTTCTGGTGCCGGCGGAAACCCCTGCGGAACAGGTCACACGCATCAGCCGCACTTGACGGCAACCGGCGGCCCGTGCGATCCTCGACCGTAGCGAACAAAATTATCTTGAGCTCACGGATATTCGCGGCGACTGACCTGGCATGGCGAGAGCGTTGAGAATTTGCTCAGCGGGTTTCTATCCGCCCGTGGAGAATTCGAAGGGCGCGGAGAAGCTGTAGAAGGCCTTCCCGTCCTTGGTCAGCGCTTTCAGGACGAGGCGATGGCGGCCCGGGCCAAACTGGTTCACCGAGAATGCTCGCTTGAACCCGCATGGCGCACGTTATCATTCTTCAACCCGGCGGCAATATCGTCACGGGCCACGCCGTAGAACGTGGGGTACATCTGGCCATCGATGTCCAAGAATACGCCGCCGACGGTATCCGTGCCCGTCGGATCGACGGCCCAGCCGACTGCGTTAAATACGCTCGAACCCCTACTAGCGCCGAATTGATTGAGATCGAACTTGGCCGCGGTTTGCAGTACTGGCGTTTCGGCGGACGGAAGTGCATATCGCTCCGTCAACTCTGGTGAACTGAAAACATTCAGGTGGCTCTTTTGGAGAAACTTCAGACCTTCTCGCACCTCGGGCGCCCTCGGTCCGGCAGCTCGTTGCACGACTTCATCGGGCTGGGTATCGGCGGTTGCAAAGACATACGCCTGGTAGTTCATTTCGTCACGCAATTGGGGTCCGATAAGATACCCTTCGACTAAGGCCAGAGCTGTGCCGAAACTGATCAGGCAAAGCAAGTATCCCCAACATGCCGTCAATGGAGGCCAGGCCTTTTCAGCAAGCTTGCCCGTCAAGATGCCAAACGCACCCAAGAGCGCCAGACACGACGCTGTGGCATAACGCGACGACATCGCCTGCATCGGTCCAAACGCGGATCGAGCGAATGTGATTTGTATCGCGGTCAAGCCGGAAAACGCGATGATCGCGATCCAATAGGAATAATCGCTCCAGTTGCGACCCATAGCCAATACACCGGCTGCGGCGAGCAGGCAGAGAATTATCATCACGCCCGCCACCAGCGCCAGCCAGATCGTTGGAGCGCTGAGTTCCAAGTTCATGGGATAGAGTGACGCTCCCAAAAGCGTGGCAAAGTATTCGCCAGAAAAAATATACGGCGGGTGCTTCTCTGGCCTGCTCCATCCGACGAAATAGATAACCCACTCGATGACTCCGATGCCCAGCCAGGCGATCGTCAGGACTATTTTCTCCTTTGCCGGCCGTTTTTGCAGCACGAGCGGAATCACGCCCACCCACCAGACCAAAAGACCCTGTGCGGCAGTGTACGCAGAAAGCGTGGCGAAGACAATCGCCGCGGCGAATCTGGCGCCGCTTCGCGCCGACGCTTCCATCGTCGCCAGCGCATAGAACGTCAAGCAAATGAGAAGAATAACCAGCACAAAGCTCATTTGAAAGCCGACCAACAAGTTCTGGTACTGGCGCAGTGTGAACACTACCCAGGGAATCGGCAAGAGCAGCCATTTGTAATTACGCAGCGGGAGCGTGCGTCGCATCGCAAATACATGCACGGCGAGGCACAGCGCGAGAAACACCTCGTCGAGGTACATTTCAGCCACGGTATTCCAGCGCGTCAGCAATCCTAGTCCGAACATGATCAGGCGCGGAATAAAATGGCGATGTTCGTTATGTTGATGCCAGAAATCAGCAAGGCTCAAATGACCTTCAAACCACTTTTGAAAAAGCGGCAACATGCCGTCGCCCTGGTCCTCCCACATGACGTTGACGCCATAGGAACGCACATAGAGAAAACCGATGACGACCGGCACAAGCATTAGTATCCACCACGCCCAATCCGCGCAGGCAGGATTGTAACGGCAAATCCATTTGTGCTCGCCGCGACGGCGGTTGCGCCGGTCGGGATCGAACTTGATTTTGTTCCGGCAGCGGTCGTTATAGGTTTCCGTGAAGCCATGGCGCTCCATTGATGCCGCTGATTGATGAATGCCGCGCGGCGGTTAAACAACGTCCAAATACGTGCCGCGCGGATCGGAATTCCAGTTTAGCACGACTCCGCGGCGATGTGGATACGTGTGGATATTCGAACAAATTGACAGTCGCCGCCGGTCATGTTATCGTAGGGATAATCGACAAAGTTCGTCTTTGGTGGAGTACGTCTCCGGAGGGTTAATGAGTATTCTCAAGCGTGAGGTTCTCATTCACACACCCTTCTGCGATTTTGTGGCCAAGACGCTTCCCGGCCAGGATGATAGCCCGCCTTATTATGCGGTCGATTTGGCGGACTATGTGAGCATCGTGGCCTTGACCGTGGACGACCAATTGCTTCTCGTTCGGCAATTTCGCCCGGCCGTTGAGACATTTACACTGGAACTTCCGGCGGGATGCGTCGAGCCGAACGAAAAGCCCGAAGCCTGCGCCCGCCGCGAGCTTCTGGAAGAGACCGGCTACGAAGCCGGCCAACTGGAGGAATTGGGTTGCCTGATTCCCGACACCGGGCGGCTTTGCAACCGATTATACTGCTTTTACGCCGAAAACCTCGCTCGCCCGGAAGCCGGCCACCGAGCCGAGGCAGGCGTCGAGCTGGTTTATTGTCCTTTGACTGATGTGGTAAATTGGATTTTAGAAGGGCGACTGAGCCACAGTTTGCACCTGGCTGCACTGTTTCTGGCTTCGCTGCGTGGAAAAATCCGCATCCACTGACGCTCGCTTTTTTTGCACAATGATTTGATTTAGGGGAAGGGAATGGCAAGCTACAAAACTCTAAAATTCGCGGACGAATCGCTCCCGCGCGTCGGCGTTGTCGGCGGAGCAGGACACGTCGGCCTGCCGCTGGCGATTGTTCTGGCCGACCGCGGCATGAACGTCCTGATCATCGATCCCAATGAAAAGGCGTTGGACCAGATCGCCGCGGGCAAGATTCCGTTCATGGAGCGCGGCGCGGAGCCGCTGCTCAGCCGCATGTTGGCCGCCGGCCGGCTGGCCATGACGCCGGAAATCTGCCGCATTCGCGATACGAAAACCGCGATCATCGCCATCGGCACGCCCGTTGACGAGTTCCTCAATCCGGACTTCGGCTGTTTCCGCCGCTGGGTGGAGAGCAATCTTCCTTTCCTCAGCGACGATCACATTCTGGTGCTGCGCTCCACGGTCTATCCGGGCACGACCGAATGGCTGCACAAGTTTCTGCGCAAGCATGGCAAGCAGGCCGGAGTCGCCTACTGCCCGGAACGCATCGTGCAAGGCTTTGCCATCGAGGAACTTCAGCGCCTGCCGCAGGTGATATCGAGCACGACGCCGGCCGCGCTGGAGGCCGCGCGGCAGTTGTTCGGTTCGATCGCCCCGCAAGTCGTCGAAATGAAGCCGATGGAAGCCGAGTTTTCCAAACTGTTCGCCAACGTCTATCGCTACGTGCAGTTTGCGATTTCCAATCAGTTCTACATGATCGCTACCGACGCCGGCGTCGATTACAACCGCGTTCTGGAAGGCATGAAGCGAGATTATCCGCGGCTGGCGGGCTTGCCGTCGCCCGGCTTCGCGGCGGGTCCCTGCCTTTTCAAGGACACCATGCAGCTCGCCTCCTTCGCGCAGAACCAGTTCCATCTCGGGCACGCCGCGATGTTGATCAACGAAGGGCTCGTGCTTTACCTCGTCAACAAGCTGCGGAACGAGAATGAGCTGGGTTACATGAACGTCGGCCTCTTGGGCATGGCCTTCAAGGCCGACAATGACGACATCCGCTCGTCGCTCAGCTATAAATTGAAGAAGGTCCTGCAGATCCACTGCCGCGAAGTTTTAACGACCGATCCGCATGTAATCGGCGATCCCGAGCTTAAGCCCTTGGAAGAAGTCTTGGACCGCTCCGACCTCTTGATCCTTTGCGCCCGCACAGCGACTATCGCGGGCTTGACACGCGCGGCAAAAAGGTGGTCGACGTTCTGGGGATTCCTCGATAAGAACAAGTAGCCAAGTAGGCTCTAATCGCTTGGCGCAGGAAAATGGCGGAAACAGACGAGCGGATCGGCGTGGGCATTGTCGGTATTGGTTTCGGCCGCGCCGTGCATTTGCCCGCCGTGCGCGCCGATCTTCGCACGAAAGTGGCGGCCATCGCGGCGAGCACAAGCGAACGTGCAAAGCGGATTGCGCAAGAATCCGGCATCGCCAAGTCATACGGCGATTGGCGGCAGATGCTCGCCGACCCCGAAGTTCAAGCGGTGGCCATCGCGGTTCCACCCCAAGAGCAGCCTGAGATCGCCTTGGCGGCACTGCGAGCCGGCAAACATGTCTTTTGCGAAAAGCCGCTCGCTCATTCGGCGGCTGCCGCGGCTGCCATGGCCGACGCCGCCAAGATCGCCAATCGGGCGAATCTCGTCGATTTCGAGTTCCCAGTGGTCCGCGAGTGGAAAGCCGCGAAGCGGATGGTCGAATCGGGCGCGATCGGAACGATCCACCACGTTCACGTCGCCTGGCACGTGGAAACCTATGCTATCCAGAAAAGGCTGATGTCGTGGAAGACCAATCTTCCCGGCGGCGGCATGTTGATGTCGTTTGTTTCCCATTGCTTCCACTACCTGCCCTGGCTTGCCGGACCTATCGACAAGATCCGCGCAACGCTCTATCGCGAAGCGAATGATCCCGGCGATGCTGACACGATCGACCAGATTGAGATGTACTTTCGTTCGGGAGCGTATGGGACCATCACGGCAAGCTGCAACGCCCCATGCGGTAGCGGACACCGAGTAGAAATATACGGCGATTCCGGGTCGATCTGCCTCGAAAACCGCACTCGGGAATACCTTGACGGCTTTACGGTTACGTGCACGACCCGCACCGGCCCTGTGGCCGTGCAACTGGAGGATGAATTGGTCGCCGACGCCGGCGACCTTAAGGATAGCCGCGTGCGCACGGTGGCCGTGCTCATGCGCCGGTTTGTCGATTGGATCGAGTCGGGCGCTCCCGCCGGGCCGGATTTCCGAGAGGGGCTCAGAGTTCAGCAATTAATTGACGCCGCGCAGAAATCGAATGCCGCCGGCACTTGGATTGAGACGCCGGAGAATGTATCCCATGCTTAAGAAAAGTTATCTCGTGACCGGCGGCACCGGCTTCATCGGCAGCGCACTGGTGCGGCAGCTCGTCGAATCGGGCCATAAGGTCCGCGTGTTGGACGACGACTCCCGCGGCGCCGCCCGACGTCTCGAAGACATCCGCGACCGCTTGGAGTTCGCGCCGGCCGACGTTCGCGACTCGGCCGCGGTGGTCCGCGCCGCCAAGGGCGTCGATTCAATCCTCCATCTTGCCTTCGTGAACGGAACCGAGTTCTTCTATAGCAAGCCCGAACTTGTCCTCGACGTCGGCGTGCGCGGAATGCTCAGCGTGCTCGACGCTTGCCGCGCCAACAACATCCCCGAGTTGGTGCTGGCCTCCAGCTCCGAGGTCTATCAGACGCCGCCGGTGGTTCCTACTGCCGAGGACGCGCCCATGTGCATCCCCGATCCGCTCAATCCGCGCTATTCCTACGCCGGCGGAAAACTTATCTCGGAGCTGATGGCCATCAACTACGGGCGAACGGGCTTCGAGCGCGTGCTGATCTTTCGTCCGCACAACGTCTACGGCCCGGACATGGGCTTCGAGCACGTGCTGCCGCAGTTCGCCATGCGCATGAAAAAGCTCTGCCGCGAGCATCCGCAAGGCGAAATCACCTTCCCGATCCAGGGCACCGGCCGCGAGACGCGGGCGTTCATTTACATTGACGACTTCGTTTCCGGCCTGATGGCGGTCCTCGACAAGGGCGAGCACCTGAACATCTACCATATCGGCGTGGAAGAGGAGCGCACCATCGCCGAGACCGCGACGCAGGTGGCCGAGTACTTCGGCCGCGCGATTCGCATCGAGACCGGGGCCGAGGCCAAGGGCGGGACTGCTCGCCGCTGCCCAGCTATCAGCAAGCTCAAGGCGCTCGGCTTCTCGCCGCAATGGTCCTTCCGAGAGGGTGTCATGCGGCTAACCGAATGGTATGATAGGAATAGTGAATAACGTGTCAACTAATGAGACTTTGAGCAGATAAATGGAACTCAATACGAAATTGACGGCGCACACCGGATCGAGCATTGTGCTGGAACGCTGTCAGATTTGCTACAGCGACGCGCTGGAATCGGTGCTGTTTCTCGGTTATATCCCTCCGGTCAATCAAATGCGCATGCTTGGAAGCCGGCCCGCGGAGCAGCCGTCGTATCCAGCCGAGCTCTTGGTCTGTCCCAAGTGCAAGCTCGTGCAACTAGGCTGCATCGTCGATCCCGAGGTGCTCTTCCCGCCCGACTATCCTTATACCAGCGGCACGACGTGCGTCTTGCACGAGAACTTCGCCGAGATGGTGGTCGATTGCACGACCCGCGTCGCCGACCCCGGCAGCGACGGTCTGGTCGTCGACATCGGCTCCAACGACGGCACGCTCTTGAGCAAGTGGAAAGACGCCGGCCACCGCGTGTACGGCATCGAGCCGACGGACAAGGCGCAGCTTGCCGAGAAGGCCGGCATTCCTAGCACGCAGGCGTTTTTCACGAAGGAATCGGCCGCCGCGGTGAAAGCGAAAGTTGGCCCGGCCAAAATCATCACGGCCACGAACGTCTTCGCCCATATCGAGAACATCCACGAAATCGTGGAAGCCATCCTCCTCTTGCTTCGCGACGATGGCGTGTTCATTTCCGAGTCGCACTACCTGATGAGCCTCCTGGAAACGTGCCAGTACGACACGATCTACCACGAGCACCTGCGCTACTATTCCGTACACAGTCTTCAGTACCTGCTCGCCGAGCACGGCTTGGATCTGATCCGCGTCAAGCGGATTCCAAGCCACGGCGGCTCGATCCGCGTCTACGCGGCGCGAAAGGGCGTGCTTCCCGTGCAGGACTCCGTCCGCGAGTTCCTGGCCGAGGAGTCGCGGCTGGGCGCGGGCGATGCCGATTCGCTGCGGCAGTTCGCCAAGCGGGTCGTCATGAGCAAGCTGAATCTCTACGGTCTGCTCAAGGACATCCGCGCGCGGGGCGAGCGGGTGTTCGGCGTCGGCGCGCCGTCGCGGGCCAGCACGCTAATCATCTATACCGGCTTGGACAGCGGCATCATGGATTGCGTGGTGGAAATCGCCGGTTCGCACAAGATCGGCCGCTACATGCCGGGCACGCTAATTCCCGTCCGCGAAGAGGCCTGCCTTTTCGACGAGCAGCCGGAGTACGCCTTGCTCTTGTCGTGGCACATCGCGGAAGAGCTCATGCCGAAGCTGCGGAAGCGCGGCTTCCGCGGCAAATTCCTGATTCCGCTTCCCGAGCCGCGCGTTGTTGAATAGCTAGTAGCCGACATTCAGAAGGGTCGGGGAACTTCATGATCGACCAGCCCGCCATCGACGTCCTGGTCCCCGTCTACAACGAGGGCCCCAACATCCGCCGCACGCTGGATGTCATCTTCAAGTCCAACATAACGCCGGTCCGCGTCTATATCTGCTATGATCGCGACGACGACAACACGCTGCCCGCGCTCGAGGAATGCCCGCCCGAATACCGCGAGCGGCTCGTCCGTTTGAAGAACGAAGGCAAGGGGTGGCACGGCGCGATTTGCACCGGCTTTCTCCGCAGCACGGCGCCGGCCGTGGTCGTTTATCCGGCCGATGACGACTACAATCCGGGCATTTTGGACCTCATGTGCCGCAAATGGCAGGACGAGGGTTGCGATATCGTGGCCGCCAGCCGCTTCGTCCGCGGCGGGGCCATGACCGGCTGCCCCTGGCTCAAGGCAACCCTGGTGCGGGCGGCCTCGTTCACGCTCTACTGGGTCGGCGGGCTGCCGATCCACGACGCCACCAACGGCTTTCGCCTCTTCAGCCGCCGCCTGCTGGACAACGTGCCGATCGAATCGACGGCGGGATTTGTTTACAGCATTGAACTGCTGGCAAAGGCCCATCGCTTCGGCTGGCCGGTGGGCGAGGTCCCCGCGCTGGCAGGAGCGCGTGCAAGGCTCGAGCCGTTTTCGCGTCTTAAAGTGGCTGCCGGCGTATTTGAAGTGGTACTTTTATATTTTCGCGACGACCTACCTCGGCCGCAAGCAGAAGCTCGCGAAGAACTGATCGGCAGGGCTGATTACCCGGAGTTGAATATGCCCTCCGGTATTGAATTCGGCCTCGCGGAACTCTTCAGGACATTTTGCCCTCGTGATTCCGGTCGCGTGCGGCATCCCAAACAACGACCGCCACGATTGCCGCGAGCGCCACGAGCGACGTGGTGATCATCGGGATATTCGCATAACGCAGCCGTTCTTGCCAGGGAACTGTTGACGGCGTCGTCACCAGCCAGGTAACGACGAAGTCGACGGTTTGGAGGAAGAATACGATGATGATCGCTGCGCGGTGCAAAGTCAGCGCGAGCATGGAGAGCCCGACATAAATCAGGATCATCGTCGCGTAGGAGTTCTGGTGAACAGTTGTATTGACACCCGTGGAATTGCCGCCGAAGAGCAGCAGAACCCAGATCAGAATCCCGAGCAGGGCCACGCATAAAATCGACCGCGCGTCGCGGCGGTTCGCATCTCCGGCGGTCCAGCGGCGGCTCACCAATGCCGCTATAAAAGCCAGCCATGCCACATTGAGCGCACCGATCGCCGGCACGATCAGGTAGAACTCGGCCTCTCGCCAGTTTTGGAGATTTTGGAATGCGGCCTGGCTAGGCAGCATACGCACCACGTTTTCAAGCTTGTTGGCGGCAATCTGCCGCATGCTTAGCGATCCGTATTGGTCTTTCAGGGTTTGCCACGTCGTACGGGAATCAATGTCAATCACCCCGGCGAGATGCCATTTCAGGAGCCGGTTGGCGGGCGGGTCGTAGTATTTCTGGTAAAGGCTCCACGGCAAGCATACGGCCGCAAAGACGGCGCAGCCCAACAGCGCCTGGCGCACACCGACAAAGTATCTCGGTAGCAGTAAAAAGACCACCAAGGCGAACAACGTGAAGGCGACGCCGCCATGCGCCAGATAGCCCAGTGCGGCCGCAAGCGCGGCCAACGCGGTGACGCCGAGGCGCAGGCTTCCGTCCCTCGCGCAGCGGCTGCAAGAGAAGGGAGAACGCCCAAACCACCAGGGCTGCGGCCAGCAACTTGGGCCAGACGTAGACGCTGTTTACCAGGAAGAAACCGGATAACATACAAAGCAGGACCACCAATCCGGTACGGCGGAGCGAAACATTCATCGTGCGGCAGAGCGCCCAGACCGCGGGAACCCAGATGCACTGGCAGATCGTTGCCAGGATTTGGTAGGTGCGGTGGATGCCAAAAATGCCAAAGGGCGCTTGCAAGAGCACGATCCCGGCCTGGAGCGGAGGCCGATCGCTACTTAGCCAGTCCCCGGCAAGCGGCCGCGGATCGAAACCGCCATAAAGCTTCAATGCAAAGACAATCGGTAGTTGGTTATCGTTTGTTTCCCAGTTGCTCAGGCGATGCCGCATTATGAGCGCGGTATTAACCGGAAAGTCGAAGTACGAGAAAAACGCGACATAAAACAGCGCTGCCAAGAACATCAACGTCAACGGCAGGCGAACATCGGGATCCGCCAGCAGTGCGCGGAACGAATCGCGGGATCGAGCCGGAGCAAACCAGCGCCAAGCCAGTCCCCAAAGGCCGACGAGTGCAACCAGCACGACGAAACCGTGGCCGACACGATAATCGAGGAAATAGGCCCAGAATGCCGCATATCCGATGACCGCGTTGGCCGTGATGCAAGCCATTACGAAGTTCAGCGGCGAGGTCCGCCACCTGCGAAGCAGCAATAGCGCGGCCGCGCCCGGGGCGAAGAAGAAGAGGAATTTCGAGCGTAACGAACAGCAAGTTCGACAGCGAGCACAACTGGTAGCGGACGACTTCCGATCTTCCACCCGTGTCGGATTCGCGACATTGCCACAATACGACGCCCGCACCGGTAATCGCCAGCAACGCAACGAGAATGAGAGCAAAGCGGCGGATCTTTCGCCGCGAAAGGGCGCGGTTGGGAATCGGGCCTTCAGAGCGGTCGGAGGAGGGGGGGACTGCTTCTTCCATGCGGACGATACTACCCAACAACCATTCCGCGGACAAGAGACGCGGTTCGCTCCTTGGCGGCGATCGATCCGCCTGTGGCACATCGGCGAATATGCCTACGGCTGGGAGGACGCCGGCCTGGACCGCCCGCGGCACGAGTCGGTTTTGCGTGTTGAAGTGGCTGCCGGCCTATCTGCGCTGGTATTTCTACATCGTTTCCACGACCTACCTGGGCCGCAAGTAGAAGCCCGCGAAGAACTGACGCGGCCGTAGATGCGGCGCGAGCGCCGCATTCCGCAAGCGGCGAGACGCCGCTTCTATGGCGTTTTTCTGCGGAAGATGAGCATGTACGGGCGATCCGCGAAGAACGGCAGTTTCCAGTCCTTCGCGTTCCACTCCTTCGCGCCGGCTTGCACGTGATAGTTGCGGAGTTGGTCTCCCCAAAAGCTCTCGGTCTCCAACGCATTCTTCGGTTCGTATAAGCCGACAACGTCGTAATTGGCGGGCAAGTACGTCATCGCCCATTCGAAAATCTTCAACGACGCCTTCGGATGCACCAGCCACGAATAGCGGGCATTTGCGAAGACGATGTACTTCGGCTTGTTGGCCTCGATTTCGTCGATCATTTCCTGCTGCATTCCCGGGGCCAAGCCCTGTTCTTCCATCAAGGCGTACGTGTAGATATAGCCCGTCGCAGAATGCCGCCGCGCATCGAAGAAGATCTCCGGCTCGGAGCCGAGCACGGCGATCGTGTCGTCCGGCGCGGTCTGGTCTTTGAGACGTTCAGCGATCTGCGGGCACTCCAGGAACGGATTTCCATTGTAGATCACGCGGCATGCGAACAAAGGCGGCCACGTGAAATAGTACTCGCTCTGCGAACCGATGGGCCAAGCAATCGCCAACAAAACTAAGAGCGCCGCCGGTATCGTGAGCGGCGGAAATCGCACGTCCCGCCGCGCGGGCTCCGGCACGGGCGGCACTTTCTTTCGCCGCCCGGCCGTTTCTTGCGGCGCCACGGGAGCCGTATCAAGGGACAGCTTCCAAAGACTTGCCAGCCGCAGGAATTCGCCGCAGGCAACGCCTGCCAACAAGGCCACTGCCGGAAGCGCCACGACGAAGTAGTGGGCGCGGAAATAAAAGCCTGGACAGACACAGAGAAACGAGCAAAAGAAGAACCCGAGGACGAACAGCGACCGGCCCGGCCTCGTCCAGCCGCGAATCGCAACGGCTACGCAGCCGGCCAGCGCGAGCGTCCACGCGATCCAGTCCCTGGCGACCACGCGCCCTCCTTCGCCTTCCCAGAACGACTGCCAGGCGTAGGCCAGCGGGATTTCTCCCACGTATTCCCGCGCGTAGGTCACGGTCCATTTCCAGAAGTTATCGAAGACGCCAGCCCTCCACAGCCAAAGACAGACGAGTCCGTACGGCAGCACGACGGCGCCGTAGAACGCCGCGGCCTGTAAAATCGGGGTGATTTTACTCCGTGGGCCGGATGTCGGCTCGCGAAGCGCCTTCACGAGCCTGACAACTGCATACACCGTCACTACCGCGCCGCCGAAGACCATCAAGAAACACGCCCTGCTGCTTCATCAGGAACGCCGTACCCAAAAGCAGGCCGCTTGCCAGCAGCGACCACCACCGCCCCGATTGCAACCACCGCCACAGCAAGTAGACCCCGGCCACTCCGAAAAAAGCGACGAAATGCGTGGCGTGCGCGGCCATGCCGAGCACGCCCGGACTAATTGAAAGCGTCGCATAGAATACGGCCGCCAGCCCGGCCGACAGCGGATCGAACATCTCCCGCACCAACCGGTAAAGCACCAAGATCGTAACCAGGTTTACCGCCAGCAGCCCCAGGTGGACGCCCGGCGTGGTCTGCCCGAATACGGCCATCAAGGCCGCGTAGGCGATGTACGTGCCGGGCAGCTTCATGTTGTAGGCCAGCTTGTACGGCGGCACGCCCTGGAGGAGCAACTGCCCCGCGTAGGCGAACTCGCCTTCGTCGCGTTCCAGGGGAAACTCGCGGAGCCGCACCCGCAGGTAGATGGCGAAGATCATCGCCGCCGCCAATAGGACCCAAGCGATGATGTCGATGACCCGAGGACGCGAAATGGAAAGAGGCATAGGAGAGTGGGACGGCCTGACGATCCGGGAGGCGTGTCGATGGGTCAGTCGGCGGGAATCACTTATTTTACTACGTTTCTCCCCATGCTACAACTGTTCGTTCCATTCGCGGCGCGAGTACTTCTCGGCAACGAGTCGAGCGGTTTCCGCTCTTGGCCAATCCGGACAAAGCTCGGTCGCCTGCCACGCCGAGCGAAGTGCGGCGCGGATCGTGGCTGCGCCCAGCGGCAGGTTCATCACAAAGGCCTCATGTTCGCGGTTCTGGCGGTAATCCGGCCGTCGCGGCGGCATGGCCAACAGCCTGCTAACCAAATCCAAGGGAAAGTTGTAGAGCAGCGTGCCGTGATAAAGCAGAGCATTTCGTTTCAACCGAACGCTGTTGCCCGAGAATTTCTTTTCGCCAATGGCCAGATCGCACGTGCCCCGAATGGCAATGCCGAGCACTGCCGGTCGCAACCCGTCGATCATCGTGCCGAGCACAAATTGGTGGGCACTATCGATAGCCGGCAACTCGGGCCGCAGCCGCAGGCTGAGCACCACGGCATACATCAGACAACCTGGCCCGACAACGACCGCCGCGCCGCCGCTGATCCGCCGCAGAACAGGGATTTGCCGCGCGCGGCACTCTTCGGCTCGAACCTCGAAGTTCGGCCGCGACGAGCGGCCGACGACGACACCCATTGCGGGCGCACTCCCAAATCCGCAGCGTTTCTACTGTCTCATTGGCCGACTCCGCCTCATCGAGCAACGCTTCGTCCAGCGCCAGGTTTTCCGCTAGAGTCGGCAATGTCAGATCAAGGTAGCGCATGCGGCCATTGTCGCCGAAGATCATCGAAAGGGGAAGTTTTTAATCTGAATAGACACATAACGCTAGCCCGCACCGTCCCGAAATCGCCCTTGACTTGCAAAAAGCAAGGGCATTTTCCGCACAGTGAAAAATTCTCGTCCACTTGCCGCGTAAGACGTTGTTGACTAGGGTATGGGGAAATCTGTTCGTAGTTTTTCACCCAACCCACTGTAGGCAGCGATCCGTCGTAGACGGAGACGAGTTTACCGCCGTCCATAAGCGGACCATCGGTCGAACGAGTAGGCAAGCCTGCACGGTTGTTTCTTGATACGCGCTACGTTTCTCGCCGCGCGTTTATCCGATTCTTGACGCTGCCGGCATTGCATGCGTCTTTTGGAACCTGGCTTCCGCGGTCGTCTCGTCTTAGATCATTGTCAGCCGACAGATACCATCGTGATAGGAGCAGTTCCATGTCCGCGAACAAATCGTCTCACACGGCCAGCGCGACGGTCGCAATGGCGCTCATCGTTGGTTGCGCAGCTTTCGGTAACATCGGCTCATGCGGCCATTCGCACATGGGCCAATGCCGGCAGCGCTTGGAGCGCGGGATCGAATTGGGGTGGCACCCAGCCCGGCCCGCTTGATGTGAGCCAATTCAATGGCTCCTCTTATACTTTCCAACCGGTGCTATCCGTGTCCACCACCGTCGGCGCGGTTTGGGAGAGCGGCGCGGGATCCCTAGCGATCCAGGGCGGAACCCTCGGGCTCCTTGGCGCGACTGTCAATGGCACGTCCGGCGTCGGCCTCCAGATAGACTCCGCCGGCGGTGGATTCACAATCAGCTCTTTGTTGCTACCCCTCAACCAGCAAACCTGGACTAACAACTCGTCCGTGACGTTGGGCATCCTGGGCAACGTCAACAACGTCGGCCACACGATCACCGTCGCGGGAAGCGGTAACATGCTGATTAGCGGAAATATTTCCAACACGGGAGGCCTAACGAAACAAGGGACGTCTGTTCTCATGCTTACAGGCTCGGACTCCTATTCGGGAACTACTCTCGTGAGCACGGCACGCTACAGATCGGCAATGGCGGATCTGCCGGGAACCTCCCCACCATATCGCTGGTGAACATTGGGTCTGGCGCGACGCTTCTTTATGCCACGACCAATAGCCAGAATTTGGGAAACGATTTCCGTGGCGCGGGTACTTGGACAATTGCCGGGCTTCCTACTACCATCTTCACGCTAACCGGCACCGCCATCGGGTTCACCGGAGCGCTCAATATTAATACTGGCGTAGTCTCCGCCTCTGGAAGCGGCAGTGGTTTGCGGGTGACTTCCGGCAGTGCGATCATCAATGTGGCCTCCGGGGCTGAGTTCTTGTTTGCCGGTGGAACGTGCAATTCTAGCGCGACGATCAATGGGTCGGGTCCGCTAAATGGCGCTGCATTTGGGTTCTCCGGCACGGCAACCTATGGTGGAGGAATCATGCTCGCAGGCGACGCGCGAATCAGCTCGAGCGGCGTCACGACGATAACCGGCAATATCGGCGGATCCTACCGGCTGAGCCTGTTTGGATCAAGTTCGGCCTCGTCGATTCGGCTGCAGGGCAACAATTCGTACGGGTCGACGCTGATTAGTGGAACCAACAACTCCGTAACGCTGCTCGGCCCGAGCGCTCTGAGTTCCGGTCCGCTGTCCTTTTCGGGACCGAGTACTCTAATAACATTAGGCAACAGTATTGGCGTGGCCAGTCTATCCGGTTCCACAGGTCAAATCCAGAACGGCTCGATTTCGACTAGTTCCACGTTGTCGGTGGGAAGCGACAATTCCAGTACTAGCTTTGGCGGCACGATCGCGGACGGAGCAGGCCTCTCCTTGGCACTCAGGAAAGTCGGCACGGGCAGCCTCGCCCTGGGCGGCGCGAATACGTTCACTGGGCCTACAGATCTTTCCGGAGGCATGCTCTTGCTCGCCAATTCGGCCGGCTCCGCGCTGGGCAGCAGTAATCTCACAATGGACACCGGTGAACTGGCAAGCGCGGCTGGAACGGCCGGCAGCATGAGCGGTTCGGCGTTCGCGGGCAGCGGCGCGCACATCATCAGCCCCGGCGGCGATGGTGCCATTGGCCAGATCGGCGTCGGTGGACTTTCCATCAACGCACTCTCGACCATGCGTTTCGACATTGCTAGCGATTCCAACCTCGATCAGATCAACGACGCCGGCCCGCTGGCCTTCAGCGGCACAGGCGCGGCGAGCTTGCTTGTCCCCGATTCCCTTCCCCTTGGTCTCTATAAGCTGATGAGTCACGACTCCACGTCGTCAATCGACTCGTCGAACCTCTCTCTCGGAATCATCGGCGGCGGCACCGTGCCGCCGACGTACGAATTGCTGCTGAATCCGAACGAGTTGGACCTCGCCGTCGTGCCCGAACCGTCGACGCTTGTGCTGCTCGCCGTCGGCACTCTCGGTCTCGCAATCGGCGCTCGGCGAAGGCGAAAGCAGTTGTCGGCGAAGAGTCCTGATCTCGATCGCGATCTGCTAGTCTGACGCGGACCGAATAGCCTGTCAAAGGGTTTTCCTTTTTGCCTCTAATCAAGCAAAGGAGAACGAGCAGTCTTCAATGTGGCTATATGGCCGCGCACCGCCTTGCGCAATTTCGACATTTTTCTGCGCAGTTTCGATTTGCGACCCCTCGGCCTCGACGGTTAGAATGAAAGGTCTGGCTTGAACTGGGGAGACGACGTAGTTGTTTCGACTCTTTGAATGGGTTACCACGGCGCGAAAAGGTCCTTGCGGCAGGCGGCGGTCAGCTTCCGCCTTGCGTGAGCGCGCGCATAATCCGCGACGACGCAGATTGACTATTGAGCCGCTCGAACAACGGCAATTGCTGGCGGTGCTCGCCTCCGTTTCGCCGACCACAGCCTCCTTGCTCGGCGGCAATGCGCAGCAGTTCACGGCCTACGACCAGCTCGGACACCCCATCAGCGATGGTTTCGTCACCTGGTCGGCGTCCGCCGGATCGATCGGCAGCAACGGAGTTTACACCGCGCCGTCCAACGGAACTTCCGCCACGGTCACCGCCAGCCAAAGCGGGGCAAGCAACCAGACGGCAGCCGTCACGACCACTCCGCCGGTCCTCTATTACAAAAACGACAACATCACTTCCGGCACGACCGTGGCCGATTCATCGCCCAACGCCTCCAACGCCACGCTGAACGGCAGCTCAGGTTCGAGCTACAACTCAACGAGCGGCGAGTTCAACGGCGCATTATTGCTCAACCAGAACGGCGCTACCAATGGTTACGCTACGCTGCCCGGCGGCTTCGCCCCGTCGCTGCAATCGGTGAGCAATTTCACGATCAGCGGCTGGGTCTATCTGACGTCACGAAGCAGCAGCTTCGACTGGGAGCGAATGTTCGATTTCGGCACGGGCTCCACAAAGTACATGTTCCTCTCGCCGCTCGACAGCAGCGGTTATGTCCGCTTCGCCATTACCACGAGCGGAAACGGCAACGAACAACGGCTCACGTCGACCACCTCGCTGCCCGTCAACGCGTGGTCCTTCCTGGCGGTCACGCTTTCCGGCACGACGGCGACGCTCTACGTTAACGGCTACGTCGCGGCGACGAACACCGGCATGACGCTCAATCCGAGCAGCCTGGGCGCCACCACGCAGGATTACCTGGGCAAGTCGCAGTTCAGCGATCCGAACCTGCGAGGCGGGATCGACGATTTCCGGGTCTATAACACGGCAGCCACCGCCAACACGATCCTCGCCATGTATGATGCCGGCGTGGCACAATTGGCCGCCGGCACGACCTCGCTCGCCGTCCTCGGCACCAACGGTTACTACACGGCCGACACCAATTCCTGCGCCATCGCCGTTAACAACTTGTGGACCGATACCACCAGCAACAACCAGTACGCCGCGTATTACACGACGGCGTCGGAGATCATGATTGCGCGGCGGCAAGTCGGCGCGGCGGCCTGGCAGGTCTACGACAGCGGCTTCAACGATTCAACGCACGTCAGCGACGACCACGACGTCATCGCCATCGCCGTCGATAGCGCGGGCTACATGCACATGTCCTGGGGCATGCACAACATCTCGTTACTGTACGCCATTTCCAACGCGACGGTCACCAACGCTACGCTAAACTCAATTTCTTTCACCCAGCAAACATCCAGCAACGATCCGTCGCTTTTTCCCAATTCGGGCACCGACACCAACGAAGTGACCTATCCGCAGTTCTACACCATACCCAACAGCAGCAACCTGCTATTCACGTACCGCAACGGCGGGGCGGGCGGCGGATCGGGCAACGGCAACCAGTACTTCGACGTCTATAACCCCAGCACCAAGACCTTTTCGCACAATTTCGTCATCAACGGCGAACTTACGAGCGTCAACGCCTATCTCAACCGCCTGGTCTTCGATTCCAACAGCAACCTCCTAATGAGCTGGACCTGGCGGGCGACCTCGGACTGGCAAACCAACTCGAACATCATGTTCGCCCAATCGCCCGACGTCGGCACGACATGGTACAAACAAGGCGGCAGCCCGCAGTACACGCTGCCGATCGTCCAGTCGGGCTCGCCGGCCACGTCCGTCGCGCAAGTTGTCGAAAACATCCCGCAATATAGCAGCTTTATCAACCAAACCAGCATGACGGTGGACAATAGCAACAATCCGCTAATCGCCACCTACCTGGCTCCCAACACGAATGCAAGCACGAATTCTGGCAATCCGAACCGCCAATACGTCCTGTATTACTATTCCGGCGGGCAGTGGAATTCGACGCAGGTCACGCACCGCACTAGTGACACGGCCTTCGACACCGGTTCCACTAGCGGCGCCGACGTCCGCGATCTCGGCCGGCCGATCGTGCTCGTCGACAAGCAGGGCCGCGTACTCGTGATCGGCCGCTGGGAAGACACGGCGATGGGCAGTTTCGGAAACACGACAACGCCCAACAACGATCTCGTCGTTTATTACTGCACGAATCTCTCCTCGGGCAGCCCGACGTGGAATTCGTTGACACTCAACACGACCGACATGGGATCGTACGAGCCGACTTACGACCAAAACCTCTGGCAGAGCCAAAACGAACTGTCGCTCTTCTTCGAGCCGGTCGGCCTGACGGGCCAGGCCAGCGGCCCGGTGCAGACGCTCGACTGGAACGAGCAGGCCTACTTTGCCCCGACCGTCGCCACGGCGGCCGCGGCCAGCGTATCGCCCGTCACCGGCACTTCGACAATGCTCTCGGTCCTCGGCGCGGACAATACGGGCGAATCGAACCTCACTTATACGTGGTCCCTCGCCGGCTCGCCGCCGGGCGGCGTCAACTACTCGGCTAACGCCACGAATGCCGCCAAAAGCACGAGTGTCACGTTCTCCAAAGCCGGAACGTATAACTTTCTCGTGACCATCAGCGACCCGGTGGGCCAGTCGGTCACCAGCAGCGTCAGCGTCACCGTACAGCACACGCCGCAAAGCGCCGCGATCAGCCCTGCCTCGGCCAGCATCACCGCCGGCGCAACGCAGCAGTTCACGCTCTTGGGCCAAGACCAGTTCTCGCAGTCCTATACGGTCACCGATCCGGTAAGCTGGCAATTGACTGGGCCGGGTAGTCTCGGTGCCAGCAGCGGCTTGTACACGCCGCCTTTTGCGCCCGCCTCGGCGACCATTCAAGCCACTTATAGCACTTTCACCATCAATTCGGTATCGGTGACCGTCAGTGGGCAGGCGCAATGGAACTCGTCGGTCGCAAGCACATGGGCGGCCGGTAGCACATGGAAGGATTCAATCTCCGGCAACACCATCGCCTCGCCCGGCACGCGCGGCATCGTGGGTGACACGGTGCTCTTCGCCGCGGCCACTGGCCCAACCGTCAGCCTTAACGGGGCGACTCCCGCGCTGGCCGGAATCACCTTTAATAACAGCACGACGAGCTACACCATCGCGCAAGGCAGCGGAGGAACCATAACATTGCAAAGCGGCGCGACTGTCGCCATGCAAGCCGGCACTCACACGATCGCCGCCCCGCTGAGTCTTTCCGGCAGCACAAGCTTCGATACCGCGGCCGGGACCATGCTCACGGTCAGCTACGCGATTTCCGGTGCGGGCGGGCTGACCAAAACGAGTGCCGGCACGCTCGTTTTGTCTGGCGTAAACGGGTACCAGGGCGGTACTCTCGTCCCCGCGGGCAAACTTGTTGTGTCCAATCCCGCGGCGTTACCCACTGGCGGCAATTTGACGATCGGCTCGTCCATTCCTTTCAATGCTCCGATCGTTCCCTCAGCCAACGCGGCAACCGCTCCGGCCCCGGTCATCATTCGCGCCACGAACGTCGCAACTTCTGACTCAACTCAGTCCGCCCCGCAGCAGCCGTCCAAAAAGCTCGTGTTTTCGTCAAGCAATGTCAGCGGCAATGGCAAACCCTGGCGGGCGATCGCGGCCTTCCTGGCGCGGCAAATCTCGACGGACGAGCCCGACAACCGCGCCGCCGCCATTGATGCCGTTATGTTCCTCGATTTCATTGGCAACCGCACATAATCCCGGCCGCGGCCGATCGCTGCAACTCGTTAGAGTACTTTCTGCTCAATTCAGCCATGTTAACCTTGCAAATCGAACGTTCGACGTATAGATTGCAAGAATGATCTCCCGGCTCTTCCGCTATTCGCCCGAAACGTCTTTGAACAACAGCGCCGCGATATTCTTAAAACTGCCTGACTACATTGGCCCGCGCTTGAGGAGGCCTCCATGCGTTTGACACTCGAACAAGCGAAAAAGAGATTCCCCGATCGACCCTCACCAGCCCCCGTGGAATACGCGGGCCAGTGGGTTGCTTGGAACAGGGAACGTACGCGGATACTTGCACACGGCGCCAACTTTGGCAAGGTCCGCGCCGAGGCATCCGCCACAGGAAGTGGAGAACCGTTGATGCAACGAGTATTAGCAACTTCCTTTGTGGGAAAGGTATGCGTTTCCCTTACACGATAAACATCGCGCGGTCGATCGATAGCGGCGATGCGGCAATGAAGGCTTCCTCGATTACTTCACCGCCAAATTCGACGGCAAGAACTGCGTTCTGACGCTGGAGCCCAACGAGGACATCCCTTCGGCATGAGTTATAGTGCCGCGTAAACTCGGCCGCTTGACACCGCCCCGCCCGCCGCGCATCATGGATTCCATCGCAACCTGGGGAGTCCGAAGTGATGCCGAAAAAACCGTCTCTTTCGCGCCGTAAATTCCTTGCCATCGGCGGCTCAATGCTGGCCGCGCCGTGCGTCATCCCCACCTCGGCCCTCGGCCGCGAAGGGGCCACGCCGCCCAGCGACCGCATTGCGATGGGCTTCTGCGGCATCGGCACGCAAGGCGGCGGACACCTCTTCGGCGGGGCCTGGACCTATCTGCCCGGCGGCTACCTGGCCCGCCGCGACGTGCAGGTGCTCGGCGTTTGCGACGTCAACCATCACACGGCCGACGATGCCAAGGTCCGCGTCGAGGATTTCTACGCCAAGCAGGGCGGCACGGGCAGCTTCAGCGGCTGCCGCGCGTACTACGATATCCGCGACATGCTCCTCCGCGACGACATCGACGCCGTGCTCATCGCCTCGTCCTATTGGGCACAAGGCGTCATGGCGAGCCTCGCCGCGCGGGCCGGCAAAGACGTTTATTGCGAGAAGCCAACAAGCATTTGCATCCGCTGGGGCCGCGCGATGGTCGAAACCATCCGCGCCACGAACCGCATCTTCCAGGCCGGCACGCAGCAGCGCTCCGAGTACGACGGGCGGTTCTACCGCGCCGTCTCGCTGGTCCGCGGCGGCGCGATCGGCACGCTCAAGACGGTCTATTCCTATCAACGCGGCGGCGGGTTCAACATGCCGCCGCGCGCCGGCCAACTTCGGCCGCAAGCCGCCAAAGGACGTGAGCTGGGAACCCTACGTCGGCCCGGCGCCGTGGTTCGACTACGACGGCAACACGCACGGCCAGCGTTTCGCTTGGGGTGACATCAATTGGGGCCAGCACCACTACGACATCGTGCAATGGGGCATCGGCGCGGACCAAACCGGCCCCGTCGAAATCCGCATGGATGGCGAAGTGCCCATCTACCGCTACGCCAACGGCGTGGAGGTCCACGGCTGCCCGCCGCCGGGCGAGAAGTGGCAGCAGGGCGGGGCCTGCTTCATCGGCACCCACGGCAAGATCACCGTTCACCGCGACATCCTGACTTGCGACCCGCCGGAAATTCTCAAGGAAGCTTCCGCCGCATCGTCCGTGCCGGGCCTCTACCACAGCACAAGCCACGGCGGCAATTTCCTGGAATGTGTGCGCACGAGGCAGCGGACGATCAGCGACATCGAAACGGCCCATCGCGCCAACAGCGTGCTGCTCTTGGGCGGCATCGCCGGCCGCTTGAATCGCACGCTCAAATGGGACCCGGAGAAGGAAGCTTTTCCGGATGACCCAGAGGCCAATCGGCTGTTGTCGATGGCTGCGCGAGAGCCGTGGCGGGTTTAATCATTTAACCCGGAGCCGGCGGCGAAGATTAATGTCGAATGACGAATGTCGAAAGAATGAAAAAATGACGAAGCCCAAAGCGTGTTATTCGTATGTCATCTTATTTGCAACTCTCGGGGCGTTGCCGAATCTTGCCCGAGCCGCCTCACCTGAAGACGGCCTGATCGCCATTTTGACGTTGACCGCTTCCGTGGCGGATAAGGACGCGGCCTGCCGGGAGTTAAAAATCGTCGGCACGGAGAAGTCGGTTCCCGCCTTGGCCGCGCTTTTGACCAATGATAAACTGGCGCATCCGGCCCGCTTCTGCGCTGGAGTCGATGCCTTATGCGACGGCGGGAGCGGCGCTGCGCGATGCGGTTGGCAAAACCAAGAGGCTCATCCGCTCCGGAATGATCGATAGTCTCGGCGAGCGCCGCGACGCGAGCGCAGTGCCGCTGATCGCTGCCGCGTTGAACGATTCCGACGACCGCGTCGTGGCCGCGGCGGCCTGGTGCTGGGGAAGATCGGGACTAAGGTTGCTGCGGCAGCGCTGAAGGAAGCGTATTCCACGGCTGACGGAAAGCGCCACAACGCGATTGGCCTAGGCTTAGTACTTTGCGCCAATAACTTACTCAAGGTAGGCAAGCGAGAAGAGCTAGACGACTCGCTGTCATGCTTCAGTGCCGCAACCCATGGTGCATCCAAGAATGTTCACTTTGCGGCGATCACTGGTTGGATCCGCGCGTGCAAGCAAAGGAAGGAATTGACATGGTTGTCCAAGGGCTTTACTCCTACGATGAAATGATGCGACCGCGGTTGCCTCCGTCTTGCCAGATCGTTCCACCGACAATCTCTGCAAGATTTGTTTGGCGGCTTCGAATTTGAGTGACGCGCCCGAGTCGAGCCAGATCGCCCTGCTCGCGGCCATTCGCATTCGCGGCGATCGTAAGCTGCTGCCGACCGTATTGGGCGAAATGTCCAGTGACAACGAAGCCGTCCGCGTAGCCGCCATTCGCGCCCTGGGCGCGGTGGGCGATATCTCCGTGCTGCCGCAATTGGTCCAATGCGCGGCCAAGGAGGGCGATATTGGAAAGGCCGCACAGGAGAGCATCGCCATGCTCAAAGGCCGAGACATCGACGCGAAAATCATCGCCTTCCTCAGGGGCGAAAAGGACGCCGATGCGCCGCGCCGCATGGATCGACGTGATCGCCTTCCGCCATCCGGCCGCAGCGGTCGATGTCTTGCGCGGAGGCCGTAAATGCCGACCCGATCGTCCGCGGCCATGCCATGACTGCGCTGTCCCAGGTCGCCGCGCCCGGCGATCTGGCTGCCTTGCTCGCGGGCGTCTTGGCCGCCACCCCTGGCGGGGAACGCGACGCCGCGGAACGGGCGGTCGTCCTCCTCCTCGCCCCGGTCAAACCGGCCGGAGAGCGCGGAGTGCAAGTGCTGGCGGCCATCGACGCCGCGCCGGGCGACCACATGGCGCTGCTTCCGCTGGCCGCCCGCTTCGGCGGACCCGCTGTGCGGGAGCGCGTGAAAACGGCCCTTGCCAGCAACGACGCGAAAGTTCACGAGACCGGACTCTACGCGATGTGCAACTGGCCCAACGCCGCGTTCGCCGACGAAATGCTGCACCAGATCGACGACGCCAAAAATCCCGCGCTGCGAACGATGCTCGTCCGGGCCTACTCCCGCGTCGTCTCGACGCCGGCGACGGGAGCGAACGCGGCCAAAAACGCCGCGCAAAAGGACGCCCAGCGCCTAGCCGGCCTGAAGAAGGCGATGGGCCTCGCCCAACAGGACGACGAACGGGCGTACATCCTGGAACGGGCCAGCGCCATCCGCACCTTGGATTCCCTGCGCTTCGTGCTTCCCTACGTCGATCAGCCCGCCCTTTCCGAGCCGGCCTGCGCGGCCGTGGCCGAGCTGGCGCACCACCGCGAGCTTCGCGACCCCCACAAGGCCGAGTTCCGCCCGGCCGTGGAAAAAGTCCTCCGCACCGCGAAGGACCAGGCAGTCCTCGACAACTGCAGGCGCTCTCGCGATCAGATGAACGAGAGCAAGTAGGGCGTTGCTCCCTTACTTTTCTCGCGCCCGCTCCCTGTTCCAATCTCATAGCACGCCTCGCGCCGCAAGTCCGTTTATTCCGTCTGCGCAAACCTTGCCGGCGCGGCTTCCGTAGAATGCCGCAAGCCTCTCGGATATCCGCCGCGCAAACTTGAAAAAATTCTTTCGCGCGCAACTCGTTACGGGGCTATGATTAAGAAACCAAACTGCGTTCGCGAGCCGTGAAAACCATTTGCACGTTTTCCCGCCATCGGGCAGATTAGCATATGGGCACACGCGCCTCGAATTGCATGTGGTGCTAGCATAAACCGACCAAAAGGTGGACTGATCATGAACGCCTATCGTTTCGCCATCCTGCTCACCGCCGGCCTGTGCAGCCGGACTATCGGCCGCTGCGGCCGCCGCTCAAGACACGTTCGTGTCCGGCGCCTGCCCGAGCTGCTGTGGCCGCGAGTACCGGCTGGTCTATCAGACGAAGTATGAACAGCGGCAATCGACCTCATATCGTCTCGAGTACGAGACGGCCTACGAGGACCGCCGCGAGACCCGTACCCGCCCGGTTTATGAGACCCAGTTGCGCGAGCGCCGCTACATGGTCACCAAGCCGATCCTGGAGACGGCTGAGCGCGAGGAGCGCTTCACCGTGATGAAGCCGGTCTGCGAGACGCAAGTCCGCGACGAGAGCTACGACGTCGTGCAGATGGTCCAGGAAACGGCCGAGCGGGAAGAGCGATATATCGTCAATCGGCCGGTCACCGAGACCGCCGAACGCGATGTGACCTACACCGTCCAGCGGCCCGTGTGTCAGACCGTCTATCGCCCTCAGTGCCGCACGGTCCTGCAGCCGGTCGTCACGCAGCACTGTCAACTCGTGGACCAGGGCGGTTATCGCGAACAGGTGACTTACAAGCCGGCGTTGTTCGCCAACCGGTTGGAGTGGCAAAGCGGCGGCGCGGCGGTTGATCCGGCCACCGGCTGCGCGACCTGCCAGCGGGCCGGCCTGTACTGGGTGCCTAATCCCGGCACGTATGAAGTGAGTCGCGTCTGGCAGCCGAACGTCGTCACGCAGCAAGTACAGCAGGTGGCGTACATGCCGCAGACGGTGACCGAGCAGGTGCCCGTGCAAGTGACGAGCTACCGCGCGGAACAGGTCGTGCAAAAGGTGCCCTATCAGACGTGCCGCATCGTGCAGCAGGAGATGGTTCGCAAAGTGCCGTACACGGTCAGCCGGCCGGTGACGCAGCATGTCGATCGCAAGGTGCCGGTGCAGATCACGCGGATGGTGGCCGAGGAGCAGGTCCGCAAGGTGCCTTACCAAACTTGCCGCATGGTGCAGGAGGAGCGAGTCGAGCAGATTCCGACGCAAGTCTGCCGCATGGAATCCTACGAAGAAACGGTCCGCATTCCACACGTCGTCGAGAAGCGGATCCCGGTCACGTGCAACTACACGGTGCCGCACGTGGAATGCTTCCGCGTGCCGGTGGATGATTGCTGCACGAGTTGTCCGTCCAGTTGTCCATCGGCGGGCTGCGACGTGCCGGCCTCTGTCGCAAGCGGTTGCGGCGTGCCGGTCGAAGGCGGAGCGGCCGCGACCGTGCCCAGCGGTACGACCTCGGGCGGCAGCCCGGCGCTGGCCCCGGTGGCGCCAAACACGATACCCGGCAGCCCATCCAATGCCGAAAAGAAACCCGAGCTGGGCATTGGCAGCGGCGGAAGCGCACCGCCGTACCGTCCTTCCACGGAGAGCGGCGGCACAACCTCGGGCATTCCGGGCGTAGGCGGGTCGATGATTCCCGCGCCGCCGCCGCCAGCCGCAGCCGGACACTAAGATGGTTGTCAACGCGCGCTTGAGCGGCTATCGTAGGTGGACTCGACCTAGAAGCCCGAAGCGCAAGCGAGTGGAGAAGTTGGTTGTCAAAACAGCCCACTCGCTTGCGCAGTCGGGCTTCGATAGCGCGATGAGACCCTCGTGACCGACGACAGCACGCAAACTCCCGACAGCGCCACTCCCGAAGCCGCGGAGCGATACTACACGCCCGCCATGCTTGCCGAACTGCTGGGCGTGCCCTTATCGCTGATCCGCCGCTGGCATCGCGGCCGATTGATCGTGCCGGCCCAGGAAGTGCGGCGGCTCGTCTACTTCGACTTCCAGGAAGTGGCCGTCGCCCAACGCATGGCCCAGTTGTTCCGCGCGGGCGTCTCGCCGCTGAACATCGAGAAGAAGGTCGCCGACCTCACGCGGCTGCTGCCCGGCATCGAACGGCCGATTTTGGATCCCGCGGTCATCGTGCAAGGCGAGAGCCTGCTGGTGCGACAAGGCGACGGACTGATCGAGGCCGGCGGGCAGTTGCGCTTCGATTTTGAGGGCGCTGGAGTCCCGCCTTTAGGCGGCATGGCGGAAATGCCGCCTGAAGACGGTACTACGAGCGCGATGGCCGGCGTGTTGCGTTCAGTGGAAGACGTCTCGATCTCGCCGGAGCAAATGCGGACGCTGGCCGCGGAACTGGAAGATGTCGGGCGCTTGTCGGAGGCGGCCGATGTCCACCGCGCGGCGATGGCCGCCACCGGCCCTGATCCCGAAAGCTGTTTCCAGCTTGCCGAACTCCTCTATCGCCAGGGCGACTTGGGCGCAGCCCGCGAGCGGTACTACATGGCAATCGAGTTGGACGAGAACTACGTCGAGGCCCGTGCGAATCTTGGCTGCGTGCTGGCCGAGACGGGCCAGCGAGAGCTCGCGGCTGCCGCATTCGAAGGCGCGATTCGGTGTCACGGTGATTACGCCGATGCCCACTATCACTTGGCCCGAACGTTGGATGAGATGGGCCATCGCCGCACAGCCGAGCAGCACTGGCGGCGGTTCCTGGCGCCTGCACCGGATAGTCCTTGGGCGGCTGAGGCGCATGAACGGCTGGGTTAGACTTGCCACTCAAGAACGACAAATTGTCGAAGAACTGTACTCCTCACGCTCCGCCGTGAGGTATTCCATCACGACGGAGCGTGATGACTACGGGTCCCTTCCGGCAGAAGGGACCTACTTCACCACGAAGTTCACCATCTTCCCCAGCACGACGATCGTCTTCACGACCGTCTTACCGGCCAGCAACTCGGCAATCTTATCGTCAGCCCGGGCGGCCGCTTCCATCGTCGCTTGGTCCGCGCCGGTGGGCACCGTGATCCGCCCGCGGAGCTTGCCATTGACTTGAACGGGCACTTCGACAGAGTCTTCCTTCAGAACGATTCGTCGCACTCCGGCCACGGTTCGTATGCCAACGTCTTGTCGCCGCCCAATTGCTGCCATAGCTCCTCGGCAATGTGCGGGGCAAAAGGTGCGAGCAACTGCACGAACCGTTGCATGACGCTCTTCGGCCGTTTATCCTCCTTGAAGAAGAAGTTGGTGAACTCCATCATCCGCGCGATGGCCGTGTTGAACGAGAGGTGCTCGATGTCCCGCGTCACGGCGTGGATCGTTTTGTGTAGCACGCGGTTCTGCTCGACGGTCGGCTCGATATCGACGATCGTCTCGTTGAGCCGGATTTCTTCTGCCCGCTCGTCGGTAATCATCCGCCACGCGCGGTCGAGAAAACCGGCGACGCCGCTGACGCCCTTGGTGCTCCAAGGCTTGACTGCCTCAAGCGGACCCATGAACATCTCATAGAGTCGTAGCGAGTCGGCGCCATACTCCTTGACGACGTCATCGGGATTGACGACATTGCCGCGGGCCTTGGACATCTTCTCGTTGTTCTCGCCAAGAATCATCCCCTGATTCACCAGCTTCTGGAACGGCTCGTTCATGCTCACGTAGCCGCGATCGTAAAGCACCTTGTGCCAGAAGCGGGCGTAAAGCAAATGCAGCACGGCGTGCTCGGCCCCGCCGACGTAGAGATCGACCGGCATCCACGCCTTTTCCAGTTCGGGATCGATCAGGCACTCGTCGTTCTTCGGATCGAGGAAGCGCAGGTAGTACCAGCACGAGCCGGCCCATTGCGGCATGGTGTTCGTCTCGCGGCGATATCGCTTGCCGTCGAGCGTAACATAGAGCCACGAATCGGGAGCCTTGTCCAGCGGCGGCTCCGGCCGGTCGTGGGCTGCGTCAAACTGCATCGTTTCGGGCAAGTCCAGCGGCAAGTCTTGCGGCTTCAGCGCGCGGATATGCCCGTTCGGTTCGCCGTGGTCGTCCAATTCGCGTAGGATCGGGAACGGCTCACCCCAAAAATGCTGCCGGCTGAAGAGCCAGTCGCGGAGCTTATAGTTCACCGCCGCCCGGCCGAGACCTTTCTCGGTCAAGTCAGCGGCGATCTCGCTGCTTGAAATCGCGCCGTAGGAAGACCATCGTACCGACCGCTGTTGATCGCATGGCCGTCATCTGTGAAGGCTTCGCGAAGCGTGGGTTCGTGCTTTAGATGGTAGCTTGGCTTCGAAGGCGGAAGCTCTATGGTCGCGGCGTCGCCGGCGAGACCGCGCTGCGGGTTGGGGCGGGAACTCCATGCTTTCTTAGCCAAGCCTCGCTCGATATCACGACTTGCACAATAGGCAAATCAAACTTCTTCGCGAACTCGAAATCGCGTTCGTCGTGCGCCGGCACGGCCATGATCGCGCCGGTGCCGTAGCTGATGAGCACGTAGTCGGCGACCCAAATCGGAATCGGCTTGCCCGTCACCGGATTGATCGCATAAGACCCGGTGAAAACGCCCGACTTGTCCTTGGCCAGATCGGTGCGGTCCAGATCGCTCTTAAAGGCGGCCTTCTCGCAATACTCCTTCACGGCCGCTGCCTGCTGCGGCGTCGTGAGCCGCTGGACAAACGGATGCTCCGGCGCGATGACCATGTAGGTCGCTCCAAAGAGCGTATCGGGCCGTGTGGTATAGATCCGCAGCACCTGCTCGTCCGGCTTGGCGGGAAAACCAGACCCTTCCCGGTCGCGCCGCCAGGATTCATACTCCTTGCTCCCTGCTCCCTGCTCCCCGCTCCCCGCGATGAAGAAATCGACCTCCGCGCCGGTGCTGCGGCCGATCCAGTTGCGTTGCAGCCAGTTTGATGCTCTCGGTCCAGTCGAGCCCGTCAAGATCCTTTTCCAGGCGGTCGGCGTAGGCCGTGATCCGCAGCATCCACTGCCGCAGCGGCAAACGCACGACCGGATGCTGGCCGCGCTCGCTCAGCCCGCCGATGACTTCTTCGTTGGCCAGCACCGTGCCCAGCGCCGGGCACCAGTTGACCGGAGCTTCGATCTGATAGGCCAGCCGATGCTCGTCGCGATAGCGCTCGCACCGCCGCGGGCCCTTGCTCGGCCACGTCGTCGGGGATCGGCAACTCGCTGATCGGCCGGCCCTTCTGCTGCGCGGCGTCGTACCAGGTGTCGAAGATCAGCAGGAAGATGAACTGCGTCCAGCGGAAGTAGTCGACGTCGGTCGTGGCCAGCTCGCGGTCCCAGTCGTAGCTGAAGCCGAGCATCTTCAACTGGCGGCGGAACGTGTCGATGTTCTTCTCGGTCGTCGTGCGCGGATGGCGTGCCGGTCTTCTTGGCGTGCTGTTCGGCCGGCAGGCCGAAGGCGTCCCAGCCCATCGGGTGCATGACGCTGTAGCCCCGCATGCGGCGGTAGCGGCAGACGATGTCGGTGGCCGTGTAACCCTCGGGGTGGCCGACGTGCAGCCCGTGCGCCGCTGGGATAGGGGAACATGTCCAGGACGTACATCTTGGGTCCCGTCGGCAACCGGGGCGCGGCGAACGTACGGTTCGTTTCCCAGTATTGCTGCCATTTCGGTTCGATCGCGGCCGGATTGTAGCGAGGCATGAAGGTTAAAACTGCGGAGGACAACGAGGGATAAACCCGCATTGTAGCCGGTTTTGCCGCGAATTTGCAGGGCGGCTCGCCGGCGGAGGAGGGCTACGTTCTTCGCGCCGCTTTCCAAGTTCGCGCCGATCGGGTTTAATTAACCATTGGCTGGCTGCCGGCTCAACGTCCGGAGGCTGGACCTGGCTCCTCCGCAGCACAGCAACGTGTTCTCAGCATCAGAAGCTTCTTCGTGATGGAATGACTGGCGATATCCCGCGGCATTTGAAAAGGCAGCTCATCATGGACTATCGACTCCCTTCCTTCCACGAGAAGCGAAACGCCCCAACCGCGCCGGAGATGCAAATCATCGAGCTGAATGGCCAGGGAGATGTGGTGCGGCTCTTGGCGAAAGGGCAGATCGTGCAGCGCACCTTGGCATCGTCCGATCTGTTGGGTGGAACCTTGGCCCCGATCAGCTATGACCGGCGAGTATTGCTGAGCCTTGCCGAGGTGACCTTCGTCGACTCGACGGGCCTCGGTTGGTTGCTCAAGTGCAATAAGCTCTTCCGGGACGCTGGCGGAACTTTGGTGATTCACTCCATCCCGCCCGTCGTGCTCGACGTTATTAATGTGATGAGACTTAGCCAGATTCTCAAGCTGTGCGACGATGAGGAGTCGGCATTGGCCTCGATCCAAGGAGCGAACCAATGAGCGTGAGCGATGAAAATGACGCGGTTCTCAAAGTAGAGGAATTGGCGGACACCGAATTTCACGACCCTGGACTTGCGGCTGCCGAGCGCGGCAATGGAGACATGGGGCTCCTCGGCGCGGAGGCAATCGAGTTTAACGGCCGCGAGACGGGCAACGTCGCCGCGCAGTTGGTCGATTACGCCGTGTCGCTGCCCGCCAGCGACCTGTTTATCGACACCGACGAGGACAACGTACACATCACGGTGCGATTCTTGGGAATCCTTCGCCACGTAGCGCGGATCGATCTTGATGGCGGCCGACGGCTGCTGAATTACTTCAAGGCAGTCGGCGGCATGGATCTTGGCCAAAAACTACGCCCCTGCGACGGGCGCTGGGTCTACACGAGGGAAGATGATCGCAAGACGGAGCTCCGCATCAATACCACGCCCGGCCTCTTCGGCGAGCATATGGCCATCCGCCTCTTGGACCGGGATCAACGCATCCTGGGACTCGAAGAGCTCGGCATGAGCGCGCGGGACATCGCCAGCGTGGAGAGAATGGTGGCCAGTTCGCGGGGGCTGATCCTCGTGACCGGGCCGACCGGGTCCGGCAAAACCACGACGCTCTATGCCTGCATCCGGCGCTTGAATAATGGCCAAAGACGAATCTGCACGATCGAAGACCCCATTGAATACGCGCTGCCGGGCGTGCGCCAGTCGCAGGTGAACCTGCGCATCGGATTGGACTTTCCCGAGTTGTTGCGGAGCACGCTGCGGCAATCGGCCGACGTGATCCTAGTCGGCGAGATTCGCGATCCGCTCACGGCGGAGACCGCCGTGCTGGCGTCAAAGAGCGGCCAGTTGGTCCTCGCCACGCTTCATGCCTCAACGGCCGCGGGCGCTGTGGATTCCATGCTTTCGCTGGGCATCCTTCCCTACTTCCTGGCATCCGGCCTTTCGGCCGTGATTACCCAGCGATTGATGCGCACGCTCTGCCCGCACTGCAAAGTGCCCGTGGACATCAGCGAATCGTTCGACACCTTCCTCGATGTTCGGCGCTGGCTTAAGCCCGAGGAGGGAAAGGTTATCTACGCCGCGGACGGCTGCCCGAAGTGCCGTTTTGAGGGCCACGCCGGCCTGACGGGCGTCTTCGAAGTGCTCTGCGTATCGCGCGAGATCCGCCGCCTGATCAACGAGCGGGCGACGGTCCGCGAGATTCGCGATCAGGCCATGCGCGACGGCATGATGGACGTCCGCCGCGAGGCGTTGCTGAAAGTCGCCGAGGGAATGGTAAGCATCGAAGAGATGATGCGGGCCATCCCCATCGAGTACTTGCTGCCGGACCATGAGCAGTAGTTACGGGCCGAACCTTGTCGCAACTGCCGGGTCGAGCCTGCGTTGGCTACCCAATTTTGGTGACTCAATCAACGAATTTGGGTCGGTTTTAAGGCTCAGTGGATCATCCGCCGGTGGCGGATGTCGTTTTTAGCACAAAACTTGCCGCCATAATTCTAGTATGTTCTGAATTTTCCGATTATACTGGACATGTATGCCTGTGACAGTCATGTATGCGTGACCTGGGTCAGGCACGACTTCTCTTGAAATTGGGAGATTCATTATTTCGGCGAGTGGGGTCTCGCTCGGCTATTCCGTTTGCGGAAGCGGCGTGCGCTGATCCACTCAAAGATAACAGATTTGAACAATCAATAATAAGAACCCGCGCTTGCCGCGAGGAGGATACTGCGGATCGGCTTTCCCGAGCTTGGAAACCTACGGAAAACGCCCTTTCAACAGACAAATACTAAATAATTGCCTTATCTTAGGAGCAGATTGATGTCTACCCAGACGAAACTCTTTTCAGTCGTCGCATTGGCCCTCGGACTTCTGGCCGCGCCTGGCGCCGCTTCGGCGGCCATCGTGATTTCGGACACTTCCTCCGCCGTGCCATGGTTGGTCACGAGCGGCACCCCCACAACTGCCACAGATTTCGCGTTAACAGGAACGGAAACGTTCACGGTTACCCCGCCCGTTCTGGGAAACTCTGTCCTTGTTGTGAATTACACTGCGCTAGCGCAAGGCAGCACGGGCCTCGTCCTCACGCCGAGCATGTCGTGGAACGGGGTGCCGCTTCAGGCAGCCATTGTCAAGGCAAGCACTTCGAGCAGTTTTGTTATCGCCGACGTCTTCTATCTCTACAATCCGACTCCGGCCGTCAATGGCAGCCTAGTCATCTCCGGTTCAGGACGCGACGCCTTAATCGGCGCGTATACGCTAACCGGCGTAAACACGAACGTCGCCCCTGCCGGCTTTGCAAACCAATCAGCCAGCAACACTGTTGCCATAACTTTGCCCGCTACGACTCCTGCCAATGGATTTGCGACCATCACCACTGGATACCGCTATAACTCCGGCCTCCCCCTTAGCTATACCACGACCTCTGGTCCCGCTGCAGTACTACAGTGGTCCGGGACGGATGTGTCCAGTGCTGTCGGTCCGCCGATCGTCCCCAACTTGGTTTCCGGCAGCGCGTATATTTCTGGTCTTACCGGCGGCTCGTTGACGCTCACCCAATCAGATAACGCGACAAGTCGAAATGTCTTGTCAGTCGCGGTCTTTTCACCCGGGGTCGACTTCAGCAGCGCTAAAACATGGAGCGCTTCGGGCGGCGGCAGTTGGAACAGTTCGGCCAACTGGGGCGGCACAGTCCCCAGCGGTACAGGGGCAGTGGCCTTATTCACAAGCAATCCGACGAGCGCCGCCGCAGTCACACTGGACGCGCCAATTACCTTGAACGCGCTGGTGATCTCCAACAGCAACCAAATCTCGATCACTCCTGGCAGCGGCGGCAGTCTGACCTTAGCCTCGAGCGCCAACGTTGCCCCGACTGTTTTCGTCGGCTCGGGCTCGGACAGTGTATCGGCCCCGGTTAGTTTGAACGCCACCACTATTTTCAACGTAAATTTTGGCCAATCGCTTTCCATCAGCGGCAACGTCGCGAATGGCACCGCCTCTTCCGGCATCGGACTGACTGGCGGCGGCACACTCGTACTCGGCGGCAGTAATAGTTACACCGGCACAACAACTGTGACGGGAGGATCCCTGAATGTAACCACCAGCTTGGGGAACACGCCGCTCGCCGTCACGGCGGGTGCTCTGACCGTCGCCGGCAGCGTTGGAAACGGATCGATCGTCTCGGCCGGGAACGTGAACATTGGCGGCAGCGCGGGGGCGGGCCGGTCACTGTCTCGGGCGGGAACTTGAACATAGGCGGCAACCTGGGGAGCGGGCCGGTCACCGTCACGGCTGGCACAGTGAACGTGGGCGGCGCCATGCTTGGGAGCGGCTCGGTCTCCATAACAAGCGGCTCGCTGTCTATTGCCGGCGCACTGGTGGGCAGCAACTCGATCAACGTGTCGGGCGGCGTCGCGAACTTGAACGTCAATGGGAACAGCCCTGTCACTCTGTCGGGTGGCGCGTTAAATCTGGCCGGCAGCCTCGGGAACTCGCCGCCGATCTCAGTGACCGGCGGCTCGCTCAGCCTGCTAACCTCGAACGAAATCTCCCAGAACCTGTTGGCGATCGTCGGCGGCACCGCCGCACGCGCGGTCCTCGTCGAGACGGCCAGCAACGCCATCACTGGTACGACCATTCTGACCGTCAGCGGCAACGCGTCAGCGATCCTCAATCAACTTAATAACTACAGCGGCTCGACAAGCGTGGCTGCCGGCGCATCGATACAGTTCACCATGCCCGGCTCGCTGTATGGCGGAAACACGGCCAGTTGGACGCCGGCGAATATCGCCGTCACCGGTGGCAGCTCTTCGCTGACGGTGAATGTCGGCGGGCCGAACGATTTCACCCTGCCGCAGGCCACCTTATTGCTCTCGAATCTATCCGCCTCCACAAGCTCCAGCGGATTGGCGTCCGGCGCCATTTTCGGCCTCGACACGAGCAACGCCACTTCGCCTGTGACGTACAGCGGGGTTATTGCCAATACGACTGCCGGCACGTTGGGTTTCGCCAAACGTGGCACGGGAGCCATGGTACTTTCCGGCACGAACACCTATAGCGGTCCCACGTTGGTCACCAATGGCGAGTTGATTATGACCGGGGCAAACACCGCCCTCGCCGGCACCGCGTCGTCGTTAAACGCGACAAATACGACCCCGCTGGGCACAACGATCCTCTCCATCCGCAACGCTGCCGTCCTGGGAAGCGGCACGGCGAATAGCTCGTTGGTTCCGATCAATTTGAACGCCACCGGCGGAACGCTTTCGGCTTCGATTCTTGAGATCGGCGCCAAGATCGGCACCGATCCCGGTCCCTACAACGCTGACTTCTCCTATCAGGTAATTGCGAATGGGAATGGAGTATCCGGCGGTAACGCTCCCACCGGTACCGTGGCCACCAACGGACAGATCAATCTGGGCTTCCTCGGCAACAGCAACGACGGCACTGGTTTCGCCGCTTGGACCCCCTCGACGACCGATCCTCCCCGGATCGTGGCTCTGTATTCGCCGTCGGCCGCCACAACCTTGCAAAACGTGATGTTAAAGTCGCAGTTCGGCCAGGGGGCCGGAGACCATATTACCATGGGATCTCCGACGGCCAACAACACGCTGGTGCTTGAGAACGCCATCGATCTCGTCGGTGGTCCGCAGCGGCGTTGGGCTTCGATTCGCGGCGTCGGTATTGTGCCCGAAGGCGAGTTTGCCGGCGCGATCCTTAACAACCAGGGAGGCTCCAATAACGTCAGTTTCGACGGCAATGGCGGCTTAGTTTTCGATAGCAACGCCACCACCTACACGGCCGCCACGCTCCAGATCAACGGCGGTGCGGTCTTTTTTGCCGCCAATGACCAAGCAGTGGCCGGCGTGCCGGGCGCGCTCGGCGAAGGTAACGCCACCATGCAGGTCGGCACCAGCGTAACCATCAATCCCAGCGGCGGAACTCCCGTTCCCACGACACCCACAGCCAACGTCGCCTTCATGACTTATGGACCCAATGCCGGCATCGGAAGCGTGGGGGTCTCCACGAATCGGAATATCAACGTCGGCGGCAGCGACGTTACCTATGCCAGCGCAACCTTGGGCGGCATGTCCTTCGACTGGACCCAGATGAACGGCAACATCGCCTTGAACGAGTCGCCCACGATCCCCACCACCTTCACCGCGCGCAACGGCGGCCGCGTCGATTTCGGCGGCGCCATCAGCGGCATCGGCTCGGTCGTGGTGGGCAATTCCGTCGTCGAGGGCGATGCCACCTCGCCCGGCATCGCAGTGAATAACAATGGCACCATCGTCTTCCTCGGCGCGAACTCGTATACGGGCTCAACGGCCGTCACGGCCGGACAGCTCTATGTCGACGGCTCGATTAGCGGAACGAGCATTGTCACCGTCGCATCCGCAGCGACCCTGGGAGGATCGGGATCGATCGCTGCGCCCGTCACCGTCGCGTCGGGCGGCATCCTGGAAGCCGGACATTCGGGCGTAGGCACGCTCACTCTAACCAGCAGCGTGACGTTCAACGGCCCGGTCTCGATCAACTTCGGCGGGCTGTCCGCGTTTACCCCGTCGCTACAAATCAGCACGCCGGGCGCGCTGAACCTGAACGGCAACCCGGTGACCATCAATCTTCTATCGGTCTCGGGGAGCGGCAACTACGAATTGATCGGATACAGCGGAATACAGTCGTCGTCGAATTCGTTCACGCTCAGCCCGATCCCCGGCCGCGGCGTCGCCAACCTGGTCTATAACAGCCCGAATGAGTTGGACGTGAACGTCACCTCGGTGACTCCCATTATCTGGACCGGCACCGCGAGCACCAGTTGGGACACGACGAGCACGAACTGGCGCTTTCCGGAGGCGGGGGAAGCACGCAATTCATCGACAACCCCGGCGATATCGTCATCTTCGATGACTCCGCCTCGCCCCATACCACTGTGACCATCAACGGCGCGGACGTGCATCCCAGTTCCGTGACGTTCAGCAACAACAACTCGACCTATACGATTTCCGGCACCAATGGCATCGCCGGCGGCACCGGCTTAAACCTAACGGGAACCGGCACCGTCGTTGTGTTGAACACGAACGCGTTCAACGGCACCACGTCGATCGGCGTGGGGGCCACGCTGCAATTGGGCAACGGCTCGCCCGGCAGCGACGGCTCAATTACTCAATCGCGCGATATTACCGACAATGGAAGCTTGATTTATAAACTTGCCGGAGCGCAAACGTACGGCGGCGCCATCACCGGAGGAGGGTCCTTGTCGGTGCAAAGCGGAATGATAACGCTCACTGGTTCCGACACTTATAGCGGCGCTACCACGATCAACGGCGGCACGCTTCAATTGGGCACGGGTGCGGTTAATCACGATGGTTCTGTCGCCACCAACGTCACCGACAATGGCGTTTTAGTCTTCAACTACTTCGCCAATCAAACCTATGGTGGCGTCATCAGCGGTTCCGGCTCGTTGAATAAGAATGGCGGAGGCATGCTTACGCTCACCATGAACAATACCCTTACCGGCGCGGCTCAAATCAACGGCGGCATCCTGCAATTGGCCAGCCAGGACGCCCTCCAGAACAATACGATCACGGTTGGGCAGTTCGCTTCGCTGGCGTTTGCCGGCGGAGTCGGCGACATCTTCGACATCGGCGGTTTGGCCGGCAGCGGACCTATGTCCCTCACGGACTCCAATCCGGCCGCGGCGGTAGTGCTTAACGTGGGCGGCAGCGGGCCGAACACGGTCTATTCGGGCACTATATCGGGGTCCGGTTCCATAACAAAAATCGGTTCCAATTCGCTGACGATCTCCGGCACGAACAGCTATCTCGGCGGCACGACGGTCAGCGCCGGCACCTTGGCGATTACCAACGCCAATAGCCTAGGCGTCGTCGGCGGACCGCTCAGCATCGGCCCAGCCACATTGGAAGTCGCCGGCGTCTTTTCGGACGCGCGAACCATCAATTTCACCGATCCCGCCTCCACAATCCGGGTTGATGCTTCGCAAAGCTACAACAATTCGGGAATCTTGAGCGGCACCATGCTGACCAAGACCGGTCCGGGCTTGCTAGTACTTTCCGGTACCACCAATACCGCCTTGACGACCGCCATCAACGGCGGCACGCTGATGGCCAACGGGCCATCCATGACTTTGGGCACCGTTACGGTGTCCGCCAGCGCCTTCCTCGGCGGTAATGGAAGTGCGAGCGACACCACGCTCCTGAACAAAGCCGGGATTGACGTTTCCGCCAACAGTTTCGGCAACGGCGCCGCCCCGCTTTCCTTGGCGGGCCTGATCCTGGGCCAGAGCTCGACCGATGCTTCGTCGCTGAACTTCAGCGCCGGACATCCGACAATTCCTGAACTCGCCATAGGAGTCGACGGTATTACCGCCAATGGCGGAAATAACTCGGTGACCGTAAACGTGAACGACCTCGGGGCCTTGCCGGCTACCTACACGCTGGCCACCTATAGCGGCGTCATCGGCGGGACTGGATCGTCCGCCTTCGTCCTAGGTGCGCAGACCAACTTGGGGCTCCGCAATGCGTCGGGCTCGCTAGTCGTTACCGGCAGCTCGATCAATTACGTGCTCACGGGCAATTATCCCGTCTGGCAGGGGACGAAGGGCAGCCTATGGACCTCCGCCAGCAATTGGGTGCTGAATAATTCGAGTTCACAGACCACCTTCGTGGCCGGCGACACCGTCGTCTTCGACGACACCGCCGGCACCACCGCGGGCGGCACGACCAGCGTGTCGATCAGCGGCGCCAATGTAAACCCGTCCTCGGTGACCTTTAATAACAACGCCTTCAACTACACCATTTCCGGCACGAATGGCATCGCCGGCGTGGGGTCCTTGAACGTGAACGGCACGGGCAGCGTGACCCTCAGCGAATCGAACTCGTATAGTGGAGGCACATTCGTCAATTCTGGCAAGCTCATTGTCGCCAATTCCAACGGCCTGGGCCTGGGTTCCGGCGCGGTGAACATCAACGGCGGCTTGCTGATTGCCAACAATTCCGGCGGCACCACGACAAACAGCCCGATCAACATCAATAGCGGCGGCACGCTGCAGATCGGCAACGGCAATGCTTTCGGCACGATCGGCGTCGTGCCGCTGGATAATGGCGTCTTAGCGTTCAATCGCAGCGATAGCGTGACTTACGCCAGCGCGATCAACGGCACCGGCTCCCTCGTGCAACGCGGGCCGGGCGTGCTAACAATCACTTCCACGGGTTCCACCTACACCGGCGGCACCGTGGTAAGCGGCGGCACGCTCGCCATCAGCGCGGACGCCAATCTCAGCACCGTGGCCGTCAACGTTGACCCGGCAAACATCACCCTCAACGGCGGCGCCCTGCGGTTCACCGCCGGCACGAGCGTCTTGCCCGTGCCCGCAACGCCGACCAGCTACACGATCAATACCAACCGCGGAATTACGCTCGGGCCGTCGGGCGGCACCATCAACGTCGGTTTCGTGAACACGGTCCAGACCTTCCAGACGGAGACGGCGGTCGATTATGCCGGCGTGATCACGGGAAGCGGCGGCCTGACTATTGTGGGCAGCGGAGGCTGGAATGTGGCCAACCAGTCGATCGTGAATCTCATCTCCGGCGCAGGCGCCGGCGGAGTCGGCCTTAACAACTACACCGGCAACACCACGGTGAACAATGCCATCCTCGGTATCTCCGATAACAACGGACCATATACCAACATCCTTCCCCCCACGACGGTCTTGAATCTCGTGAACAGCGGCGCATTCAATATCGATTCCTCAACGTCGACCCAGACCGTCGCCGGCCTGACGGGCGATCCTACCGGGCTGGTGGGAACCTGCAACGGAGCCTCCGCCGTCCGCTTGATTATTGCTGGCACCGGCAACTATACATACAACGGGGTCATCTCCGCCTTCACGTATGTCGCCAAAGCTGGCGCCAATTCCCAGCTTGGCCTGACCATGTCCGGTTCCGGCAGCGAAACGCTGACCGGCTCGAGTGCATATGCCGGCGGCACGACGGTCAGCAGCGGCACCCTGATACTTGGCAATAACGCCGCGTTGGGCACAGGCGGCCTGACGGCCAACGGCGGAGTTACCGACCTCCACGGCTTCAACCCAATCGTGTCGTCGCTCAGTGGCTCGGCCGGCATGGTTACCAATAAGGGGGCAAGCAATTCGTTGCTCACAGTCAATCAAGGCGGGACGACGACGTTCAGCGGAACGATCAGCGATGGCCCGACAAACAATGTCGCGCTGACTACGCAGGGCGCCGGCACGCTCATCCTTGATGGCAGCAATACCTACTCCGGAGCGACGACCATCGGCGTCGGCAGCGCGCTTCAACTGGGAAGCAGCGACAGCAACGGGAGCATCGGCAATAGCGTGGTGACCGACAACGGCTCATTGGTCGTGAGCCGATCGGACAGCGTCAACCTGACTTCGTTGATCTCCGGCTCGCTCACCGGCAGCGGCAGTTTGACAGTCACTAGCGGCACGTTGACGCTGACCGGCACGAACACCTACGGCGGCGGGACCGTCGTGAACGACGGCACAATGGTCGTAACGAACCCCGCGGCCATTCAAGACGGAACGAACTTGACCGTGGGCGTTGGCCCGGTATTCCCAGCACCCGTCGCCTCGGCGCCGGTGGCTGGGTCGGCGGCGGTAGTGCCCGAACCTGGCACGTTGGCGCTCGTTGCCGCCGCAGCCGTGTCGATCGGCATTTTGCGGAGGAAAAGCGGCCGCGGAACTTCCGCCAAACGGCCGGCTACCGGTTCCTGAATACGCCCGTTGAAAACTTGCAATGCCGTCGCCGGTGCGCTCGAGCTTGACCGCCGGCGACGGCAGCTAAATCCGCTACGGGCGCTAGCCGACGTTGATCGACGGTTTCGACTTTACCTCGGTCGGCCGATCGGCAACTCGAACGATCTTCCGCCAAACGACGGAATCCATATTCCAACAACCAATCGCCGCGTGTTCCGCAGCCAAGCGATCCGGATGCCCGGCAGGCGGTGGTGCGACGAGACCGCGGGCAGTAGATTTGAATCGCAAGTCCACGGCGAGAGCCTGACGCCGAACGTCGTCGGGCAGTTCGCCTCGAGACTGCTGGTAGCAGATAAAGGCGCGTGCGTCGGCCAACGGGCCGCCGGTTATCGGTAAAGCAGCTAGAGCCGCATATTCAAGGAAGATCGCCTGGTAGCCCGGCCGGAAACTTTCTGCCAGGCCAGGCCAGGCCCGCGCGGCCGCCCGTGCGCGTTTCTTGGCCAAAGAATCGGCGGCGGCTTGCAATCGGACGGCGTCAAAACCCTGCGGCGCATCGCCCCGCGCGGCGAGCGCGGCAAGAAGTGCTGATTGATCCAAGGCAAGCCGCGCGCGTTCGTCGTGATTGATTGCCACGGTTCAGCCCTTTGCGCGGACGGCACACGGCGTGTTTGCGATACATTCCGCGATCGCATCTAGTTCGGCATTGAGCTGAGCATCAGACGGGAAATCGTCGTCGCGCTCGAGCATGACGCCGGGAATCGCCGTGCGCGCGCAAAGCTCGCCGAGCAATTCGAGCACGCCGCGATTGACGTCGTGGGTGTGCGTATCGTGATAGAGCCCGTCTTTCTCTGTCCCGCCGGCAACGTGGACATAGGCAATCCGCTCCAGCGGAATGCGATCGAGCAGAGCGTGCGGGTCGTAGCCGTGATTGCGGGCGTTGGCGTAGACGTTGGCGATGTCCAAGAGCAGCATAACATCCGCTCGTTCGACCACCTCGGCCAGGAACGCGGCTTCGTCCATTTCCGCGTCGGGCCACTCGAAGAGGCTGGCGATATTCTCCACGGCCAGCGGGATCCCGAGCGCGGCTTTCGCCTCGCGGATATTCGCCACGACGAGTTCCACCGCCGCGCGCGTGCGCGGCAGCGGCAGCAAGTGGCCCGATTCGATTCCGCCGCCGCGAACGAAGGCGATATGTTCGCTGACCAGCGGCGCGTCGACGCGCCGGGCGAGCCGCGCCAGGGCATCCAACCGCTTGCGATCGATCGGTTCGGCGCCGCCGAGCGAAAGGCCGACGCCGTGCGGCACGATGCGGACTCCGCGCTCGCGCAAGTGCTCGACGGGAATCGGCAGCCGGTCGCCGTCAAAAAAGTCCTCGGCCAGCAATTCAACGAAGCCGAGGTCGCGGCGTCGATCGATCGCAAGAGCGATCTCCGGCCGCCAGCCGATGCCGAGCCCGAGGTGCGCCATGTGCTGCCGAGTCATCCGCCGCAACCTCCACATCCGCCTCCGCAGCCCCCTCCGCCTCCGCAGCCGCCGCCGCCTCCGCAACTGGAGCTGCCACAACCGCTGGAACCGGACGACGGATGCGGCTTCAGCATCTTGTGGAACGAATCGAGTTCGCTGCCGGCAAGGATGCCGACGCCGAACAGGCCCAGGCCGAGCACGAGGTCGTCGCTTGACAAGCGGTTGGCGCTGCGATGCACGGCGTATCCCACCGCCGCGTTGTTTTGTCTCAACATTCGCAACGCGCGGTCGCCGCGGCGGCTTCGCAGAACAGGCCGGGCGAACAACACGGCGACGAAAATCACCGAAAAAACCACGAATACGATCAGATAGATAACCGGCCTACCGCGCGATATGCCGACGCCGATTTTCGCGAAGCCCAAGAGCGGCGCGGTAAAGGCGATCAAGAAGGGGACGACTTGCGCGATCGCCGCCCAAAACGGGCCGAGGATGAACTCGAGCGACTTGAGCTTGCTTTCGATCGGCACAAGCGCGGCCGCCGCCGTGCGGCGGATATGAGCCATCGATTCGCCCGATCGGCCCACGCCGATGAAGATAGCCCGTTCCAACGGCGCGTTCTCGGACAACGCCGCGGTACCGCGTTCCAGGCCGCGGCCGAGCCCTTCGACCGCAAGGACCTTTTCTTTGATCATCCGCGCGATCGCGGCGTTGACGGCCAAGTCGCGTCCGCCGGCCAGGTAGGCCGTTTCGTAGGGCGACAGTTGCAACTCGAATTGCGATGGCTCGCCGCCGGGCGCGGAAGTACCATCGCAACAGCCCGGCCGCGATCGCCACGAAGGCGAAATAGCCCAGGTAGAAGCCGAGGAACTCCGGGCCTTTCATGTCCAGCGGATTCACGACACGGCCTCCTTCATTTGTGCGCTTAGGTCGAGCGCACGCGCAATTGCGCCGAGGATGCCGCTATAAACCTCGTTCATGCCCGCGATCGGCGCCGGCTTCTGCCGGAGTTCGGCCATGCGGGATAACGACTCGCGATCGAGCGCGAACGCCGCGGCCGCCGCCTCAAGAATCGCGTCGGTGCGGTCGGGCGAATCCTTGCCGGCCAGCCGCAGCATGGCCTGCAAGCAAACGGCCAGCGGCCGCGCCGCCCGTGCCAGCGACTGTGCGGCCATCACGGCGTCGTCTTCGAAAGTGACGTAGCGATTTCGCAATCGCAGCAGCAGATTGTTCAGTTCCTGCTCGACTCGCAAACGGAGCGATTCGCGCGGAATGTCAAGCGCGGCAAACGGGTCCGCGCCGGCGAGAACGACGTGGTGCCGTTGGATGTCGAGGAACTTCGTGGGAAACGCCTCGGCCGCTCGTGCCACGTCGCCGGGCGTCAGCAGCATGGGAACTACGGCCGCGGCGCGGCGAGCGGTGCGAAGCGCGGGCGCGATGCGGGCCAATTCAGGCTCGGCGGCGCTGTGAAGCAGCACGACGACATTGATGTCGCTGTTGCCCGCTCGATATCGACCGCGGGCCGCGCTGCCAAAGAGCACGACGCCCGCGAGATTCGCGCCGGCAGCCGCAACCAGTTCGTCCTTCATCCGATCCAACGCGGCGGAAATTGTTTCGGGAACGCCGGAAAGTCTTGCTGGCATGGTGGACCTCTTCATGAACCGCATTCCGATCGCAAATGAGCCTAGCAGTGCGGGGGGCGGGTGTCAATCATCGTGGATTCAGCGCGGAAGGTGAGCCAAGACTTTGCGCCGCGCGGTGTGTATACTGGGGTGTTCCGCGCTGATTTCATCCTTGCCGATTTCCTGCTATGCGACCGCCATCATTTTTTATACGGCTTGCCATCCTCGCTGGCTTCATCCTTTCCTTTTCTCATTTTCGTTGCGCAGGCCCCCGCCGCCGGTCCCTCGCGCCCTCCGAATATCATCTTCATCCTGGCCGACGATAAGTATGAGCATCTTGACGAGGACCGCAAATATCCCGTGGAATCGGCGATAACAATGCGATATTCCAGCCAATTGCAGATTGATTAATGTTGGGCAGGATTGTGGGCGATCAATGGCAACTAACTACATCTTGCTACATTTTTTCGAGTGTGACGAACTGGCTGGACTTGTCCGATTTTCGATACAGGTCTTATCTGCGTTGTGGACGGGCGACATGACCGGACTGCACTTGCTCCTCGAGCGAACGCCACAAACCATTTTGAGCGCGTCGTTCGGGACGAAGAGGTCGCTGGTGCAAATCCTGCCGCTAATGGTGCGCCCACGATCAAGGTGCGACCTTCTCACTTTGATCGCAACGCAGCCGAAGCGAGCCCGTATTGGTGTACACAGGCAAATTCGCGGCATCAGCGGCGCGAGGAAACGGAGGGAATCTCGGAATGCCGACCTGCTGCCTACTTCCCGACTGGCGTAACTACTTACCCATTAAACAGTTACGGCCACTGCGCGATTCAGGTTATTCTACCCGGTCAACCATGTTCGCAAGTCCGCGCACCACAAAAACGCCACAAAACACTGTGAGGGACGACATGGAAGCTTGATCTCCCGTAATCTTTCTGCCGAGAGTCGGGTGAAACGCGGATTCCGCACAACTCAAGCAAACTGCCCGACGGCCGCGGCCTTGGTTTGGAAGACGGCCTTGATCCGCTCGTCCAGGTCCGGGTAGTTGTCCATCAACTCGGCCCGCTGCCGGTTTAGCGCCCGCTGGCGAGACTCGAAGTCGGCCGCCGTGAAGAGCTTCTCCGGCTGCATGAGGATCGAATCGACCGCACGCAGCGCGCGGGGAACGATCAGTCCCGTGGCTTCCGACGGGTGCCATTCGGCCGACGCGCCGCGGAGGAGCGAGTCGAGAATGCCCATCGTGCTACCGAGGGTGATGTCCTTGTAGAAATGGCCCTCGCCTACGCCGCCGGTATTCAACAGATAGCAGTTAATGCCCGCGTTGGAGCGGAGGATGTCGTAGAACAGATTGGCGTGGTCGGAGCGGTCGCCGGCGATGAAAGGGTCGTAGAAGAACTCGTTCTTAATCGTGCCTGCCAAGGTGGGATCGCCGGCGGAAGACTCCATCGACTGGCCAAGCACCATGAAAGCGGCCGCCTGCTCGTGTGTCAGCTTGGCCACGGCGGGGATGATATTGCCGCGGGTAATTAGGAAGAGGTTGTCGATCCGCCGGGCGTTGATGTCGTTGCCGGCGTGCATGAAGTCGCGCCGTTCGACGACCGCACGGCCGTTGCTGCTCCGTGAAAGGTCGTTGAAGTCAATGCTGCCGTCCTCGGTGACCGCGACGTTCTCCAAGAAGGTATCCTTGCGAAGGCATGCGTAGTAGGCTTCGATCTGGTCGCCCGGATTGAGGCAGTCGGTCTTGATGAACAGGCCGCCCCCCTCGAAGCCGCGAAACCGCCCGCTGCGCTCTAGCGTGCCGCCGTCGTCTTGGATGAGCCACGACCGTTCGCGGCCCTTGCGGGCCAGCACGCGGCAGGTCGTGCTCGTCTTGCCATTGGCGCTGAGGGCGACGAAAAGCGAGTAGCTGGTGCAATAGACTCCGTCGCGGCTCTCCAGCGTGTCCTTGCGGCAGCCGGCGTGCAGAAAGATGGCGTCGCCGTGCAGCTTGGCGCGGTAGTTCTCGCCCGCGAAAACGCCTTTCTTCCATTCGCCGAAGTAATTGCTGTTGCGGGCGAACTTGACCATCTGGCCATCGCCATTATGGGCCAGGCGGATGGTGATGTCCTTTTGCGGCAGCGGCCTGGTCTTGTTGGCCTCGTAACCCTCGTCGAAGAACAGCACGACCTCGTAGGTGGGCGAATCGGTTGCGGTGGGCGTGAAGAGCTTCGCCCCGGCATAGGCCAGATGCGCGAACCGCCGCGGCACGACGAGCCGAGCCGTGACGCCTTGTGCGCCGTCGCCCACGTTGACGTTGAGAGAGACGATCTCCTAGTTGGCCAAGACGGCGCGGGCCTCGTCGATGAGCTTCTTCTCGGCGGGGCCGAAGTTCGTATCGACGCTATTCTTGGTAAACTTGGCCGCGCGCGACGTCGGTTCGGAATTGGCATAGACGCTGCCGTACTTGGTCTGGCGGACATCCGGTTCTTCGAGGGCCAGGGCTTTGAGGCGGGCGGAATCGGGATTGCGGATCAAGGCTCCTCTCCGCTGGGCGCAGTCGACGATCGCATGCGCCGCTTGTTGGAATTCGTTGAACATGATACATCCTCAATTCCCCACAGGTTCATGCACAAGGTTCGGCCCCGGGACGAGCCGGACCAGCTCCTCGCCGCCGACGTGGTGGATTTCCGCCTCGGTGAAGTCGGGTGTCTTTTCCGTGAACTGCGATTGCTCCGTGGAGCCGTTCAACGCGGCGAGGGAGCTGCGGCCGCCGGCCACGACCTGAGTCACCGCGTCGAAGTAGCCCGCGCCCACGAAGGACTGGTGCTTGACGGCGCGGTAGCCGTGGGCATGTTCCATCTCGAACTCCCGCTGCTGCAAGCGCGAGTAGGCCAACATGCCTTCGTCGCGATAGGCATGCGCCAGCTCGAACATGCTGGCGTTCAGAGAGTGGAAGCCGGCCAACGTGACGAACTGGAACTTGTAACCCATTGCCGCCAGGTTCCTCTGGAAGCAGGCAATGTCCTGATCGTTCAGTGCCCGCCGCCAATTGAACGACGGCGAACAGTTGTAGGCCAACGCCTTGTCGGGATAGCGAGTGCGGATCGCTTCGGCAAATTGGCGAGCCACGATGAGGTCCGGCGACGACGTCTCGCACCAGACCAGATCGGCGTAGGGAGCATAGGCCAATCCGCGGGCGATGGCCTGTTGGATCCCCTCGCGGACCACGAAGAAGCCTTCCACGGTCCGCTCGCCGGTGAGGAATTCCCGGTCCGCGGCGTCGATGTCGCTGGTAAGCAGATTGGCGCCGAGCGAATCGGTGCGGGCGACGATCAGCGTTGGCACGTCCAGCACGTCGGCGGCAAGCCGGGCCGCGACCAACTTCGAAATAGCCTCCTGCGTGGGCACTAGCACTTTGCCGCCCATGTGGCCGCATTTCTTGGACGACGAAAGCTGGTCCTCGAAATGCACGGCGGCGGCGCCGGCCTCGATCATGGCCTTCATCAACTCGTAGGCATTGAGGATGCCGCCGAAACCTGCCTCGGCATCGGCCACGATCGGGGCGTACCAATAGGGCATCTGATCGCTGATACCCGAGTTGTGGCTGATCTCGTCGGCGCGCTGCAAGGCATTGTTGATGCGTCGGATGAGCGTCGGTACACTATCGACCGGATACAGGCTTTGGTCGGGATAGGTCTGGTGCGAAGTATTCATGTCGCCGGCCACCTGCCAGCCGCTGAGATAGATTGCATTCAGCCCGGCTTGCACCATCTGCACGGCCTGAGCGCCGGTCTGAGCGCCGAGGGCGCGGATGTAGGGCTCGCTGCGAAGCAACTTCCAGAGGCGTTCCGCGCCAAGGCGGGCGAGTGTGTGTTCGATTTGCACGGCCCCGCGGAGGCGCACTACGTCGTCTGCCGAATAGGGACGTGCTACATCGGACCAGCGGTTATCGACCTTCCACGATTGTTCGAGCTCCATTGCTCTGCGGTCTCTCATTGCCAGTCTCCATTTTCAATGCGGTTCTGTCAATGCCCGCCGGGCGAGCGGCTTACTCCAATCGCTCGTAACCGGCAAGCGTCATGAATTCAGTAAAATCATCCTTGAGCACAATTCCTTCAATCAAATGTCTGGCCATATCGTAACTGCGCTCGGCATAGCGCTCAGCGCCCAGGGCCTGTTTCAATCGCTTGGTTTGCGACTCGAATGTCGCGCGGACCAGTTCCGGCGTCACCTTTCGTCCGTCAGAGAGCACGCCATTGGGCTGATGCATCCATTGCCAAAGCTGGGCGCGGGAGATTTCCGCGGTGGCTGCGTCCTCCATGAGGTTGTAGATGGGCACGCAGCCGTTGCCGTCCAGCCAGGCTGCCATGTATTGCACGCCAACGTCGACGTTCTGGATCAGGCCGCGCTCGGTGATCTCGCCTTTCGGCACGGTCAACAAGTCCTGGGCGGTCACGTTCACGTCGTCGCGAAGGTAGTAGATCTGGTGCGGCCTGGGCATGTGCTTATCGAAGATTCCCTTGGCGATCGGCACCAAGCCCGGATGCGCGACCCAAGTTCCGTCATGGCCGTCGCCCGCCTCGCGGATCTTGTCGGCGCGGACTTTTTCCATCGCCTGTTCGTTCGCTTTTTGGTCGTTCTTGATCGGAATCTGCGCGGCCATGCCGCCGATGGCGTGAATGCCGCGGCGATGGCACGTCTTGATCGCCAGCAGCGAGTAGGACCGCATGCAATGCGCTGTCATCGTCACCTGTGCCCGATCAGGCATGGTGAACTCGGGATGTTTGTGGAACTTCTTGATGATGCTGAAGATGTAGTCCCAGCGACCGCAATTCAGCCCCGCGGAATGCTCGCGAAGTTCGTAGAGGATTTCGTCCATCTCGAAGGCGGCCGAAATCGTCTCTACCAGCACCGTGGCGCGAATGCTGCCGCGCGGGATGTTCAACTCGTCCTGCGCCATGAGAAAGACGTCGTTCCAGAGCCGGGCCTCCAGATGGCTTTCCAGCTTGGGAAGATAAAAGTAGGGCCCCGACCCTTGCTCCAGCAGTTGCCGGGCATTATGGAAGAAGAACAGGCCGAAATCGACCAGCGAGGCGGGCACCGCCTTTCCGTGGAGGCACAAATGCTTTTCGGTCAAGTGCCAGCCTCGTGCCCGAACCATGAGCGTGGCAGGATTTTCATTGAGACGATAGACTTTGCCTTCCGGGCTGACGTACGAAATCGTGCCGCGAACGGCGTCGAAAAGGCTCTGCTGCCCTTCGATCAGGTTGTTCCAGGTCGGCGAATTGGCGTCCTCGAAATCGGCCATGAAGACGTTCGCGCCGGAGTTCAGCGCGTTGATGACCATTTTTCGGTCGGTCGGGCCGGTGATTTCGACGCGGCGATCCTTTAAGTCGTCGGGAATCGGCGGGGCGGACCATTCCTCATCGCGGGAGTAGGAATTCTTCAGAAAGTCAGGAAAGTTGCCCGCGTCGAATTCTTTTTGGCGAAGCGCTCGGCGATGGAGCAGGTCTCGCCGCCGGGGCTCAAATTGGCGGACCAGTTTTTCTACAAAGGCCAAGGCTTCAGGACTAAGAATATTGGCAAATTGGTCCGAAACCGAGCCGCGGACCTGCAACGACACGAATGGCATGTGCGCGATACTCACGGAACACCTCCCAGGAAAAGAGAATACAAGGCGCCACAACGTGAATTACTACGATTATTGCAACGGCACAATAAAAGGCAAGCATCTATACTGCAATCGCACAAAAAAACTGGTGGCTAGGGAGTCCGCTGGAAAATTGGGCTCATAACATGTCATTTTTTAACGCGTTTTCGTCCATAAATGAGTTTAAGACATAGGATGAAAACATATGTTGCGACTGCACTAAATACGTTCGCTGTGGCTGAGACCGCCGTGCTAGTGCTCGGCGAGAGTGGGACCGGCAAGAAACTCAACGCGCGCGCGATTCACGCAGCCAGCAAACGTCGTTACGCCCCTTTGGTAGCCGTCAATTGCGGCCGCATTCCCGAGAGGGCCTTTTGGAAGGTGAGCGCGTTAGCCAGCAATGTCCCCAAGTGACGACGACGGGCGACCGCACAGCCGGCTCCAGCGGCAATCCGCGTCGCGCGACCGCAGGAGCCGGTATTGTCGTCAACTTGCCGCAGTAGATCGACATGGACCCTCACGGCAAGCCGATCGACGTCGTGGGCATCGTCCCGCGCGTGAAGGTGGCGGCCAAGCCGGACGACTTCAACGGCAAGCTCGACCCCGTCCTGGCTGCCGCGCTGGAGAACCTGTGGAAGCGGATGCGGACGGAAAATCCGCCGAGTGGCGGCGTGCTACAGCGTCCGGCTGGCGTCCCGCAGCCCAAGGACCGACCGAGGGGAGTTTCGGTATTTCCGTCGCCTGTTGCCACGGACGTTCGATCCAAACACGGATATCTGCGCGGATTCTGCGCGTGGCTTATCGACACCCAATCGCTATTGCCGGCGGTATGCGACGGACAATATTTGCGTTATTAGTTTCTGCGCGGTCGCGTCAACGAGCCGATCGCCAAAGAGGTGTTCCAACCGCCAGCGGGTGCCGACATCGAACGAGAGCCAATTGAGTTGGCGTCCCAGGAACGTTTGAAGAAAATGCAGCAGAAGCTGGCTGACTTGGAGCTCCGGGTTGACGCCAAAGGCAAATTGCCCAAGTTTTGGGTGCCTTCCACCCGTTTCTTCTGGCGTGCCTGCGATGGCAGCGATGGCAAAATGGCAGCAGGATTTGGACAGAGTGCCCGGTAGAGTCTGGTAAATACGGATCTGTAAGAGCCCTGGGCGGGCAACCACCCAGGGCCACCCCGCAAGACGCCAGGCGGGGGAGAAGACAGAAGTTGGAAACAACGAATCGCAAGGGCGTTGGCCCCGCTTCTAGCTCCTGACTTGCCTTGTTAAAATACTCATCCCGCCGTGTCTCAACGGCGCTGCTTGGCTGACCGCAATCTCGCTGGAACGTATGTTAGGAGTCAACTCGCATGGCTGAAACGAGCATCAAACCGGACCTTCTTGCCGAACTTCAGCGGCAGTTCAACCAGGAGCTGTCGGCCGCGCATGGCTACCTCGCGCTGGCCGCCTGGTGTCACAACGAGAACCTGAAGGGGTTTGCCCGTTATTTCTCCAAGCAGGCCGGGGAAGAGCGCGGCCACGCTCAGAAAATCATGGAGCACCTGTTGGACCGCGACGTGCTCCCCAAGGTGGGCGGAATCGACCCGCCACGCACCGATTTTGGCGGCCTGCTGGAGATTGCCCTGCAGGCCCAGGCGATGGAGCGGGCGAACACCGCGGGGATTCATCGCTGCTACGAGGCAGCGCAAAGCGGCGGCGACTACGCGGCCCAGGTCCTGCTGCACTGGTTCATCAACGAGCAAGTGGAGGAAGAGCATTGGACCGGCGAAATGGTCAACCGCGTTCAGCGGGCAACTTCCGCCGGAGGCATCGGGTTTCTGGACCGCCATATCGAGCGCTATCTTGAGGAGAAGGGGCTCGAGGCGGGAGAAGCCTCGCAGTAGCCTTTGCGGTGCGAACGAATGTTTGCACATGTCGGTCCGGTACACGGACGCGCAGTACGCCGCCGCGCGATCGGTATGAGAGGCGCCGGCCCCACTCTTGTTCGGCCGTCACACGAAGTTCAAACGGCCATGTCAGAAGCACGTCGGTCTGACACACGAATGGCACTAGCTTTGGCGATGTTCTCAGGTGGCAGCCGATTTTGTCGAAGTGACCGAACCTAACGTATCTATACATACGTATAAGTGTTGAGGACTGGTCACGGAGGCCAGCAGAGCACATTCCGGCGAGGCGGCCACTTTGACCGAGGGCATGGAAGTGGGCCCGGGCATCGCTGCCTGGGAATAAGTCCTGTCTGCATCGCGCCCTAATCATACGGCTGGAATCGCCGTCAACCGACGAGTGGTTCCATGGAGAGCTTGGATGCGGTACGTACCCGCTTTGCGCGTAATGAAGGGCTTCCTTTCGCGGATACCCTGACGGAGTCCAGCATCCAAGAGGTGCTCAACGAGCATGGCGTGACGTTTCGGGACCGCGTATTCAGCCCCGTGACAACGATCTGGGGCTTTCTGAGTCAGGTCCTCAGCGAGGACCACAGTTGCCGCGACACCGTGTCGCGAATCATTGCCCATCGCGCCGCCAATGGCATGGCGGTGTGCTCGCCCAATACGGCCAGCTACTGTACCGCGCGAAGTCGCATTCCCACCCTTGTTCTCTCCACTTTGGCAAAGCGATCCGCGGAAGATCTGGACGCCAGCGTGGATGATCGGTGGAAATGGAACGGCCGCTCGGTGTTCATTCTCGACGGATCGAGTGTTTCGATGCCGGATACACCTGAGAATCAAGCGATGTATCCGCAGCCGCCCAATCAAAAAAAACCGGGGCTCGGCTTTCCCCTGGCGCGGATCACGGTGCTGCTCTCCCTTTCAACCGGCGCTTGTCACGACTTGGCCATCGCGCCATACGCCGGCAAGGGCACCGGCGAAAAGACTCTCTTCCGGCGCATGTATGATACGCTCAAACCCGGTGATGTGGTGCTTGCCGATGCCTTGTTCGATGATTATTTCATCGCCTGCGATTTGCACAATCGCGGCATCGATCTGGTTATCCATGCGCACTTCGATCGAACAGGAAGTCGGGTAGCGGAAAGCAGATTGGATGGCGATGTACTCGTTTGGCAGCGCCCCCAGAAGCCACTCAGAATGACGGGAGAACAATACCGAGGCTATCCCGAGCAACTTCTGATGCGTGAGGTAACGGTGGATGCTCGCGACAAAAACAATCGCGTCCAACAGTTCAAAGTCGTCACCACGATTATCACGCCGTCGATCGATGGCCAGCAGATCGGCGCCTTGTATGAGCACCGCTGGGAAGGAGAAGTCAATATCCGCTCGATCAAGTGCACGTTGCAGATGGACATCCTGCGTTGCAAGACACCCGACATGGTTCACAAAGAGATCTGGACTCACCTGCTGGCGTACAACTTGCTCCGCACGGTCATGGCCGTGGCCGCGAACGAGAACGACATCGAACCGCGCCAGGTGAGCTTCAAAGGAGCCAAGCAAGCCGTGATTGCATTTGCACCAAAGCTTGAAGCTGCCCGGCCTGAGGATCGCGGGCGGTTGATTGATGCGCTGCTGTCGACCCTTGTTTACCATCGAGTCGGCGACCGCCCCGGACGCTGGGAACCGCGAGGCGCGAAACGACGCCCGAAGAAATTCACGAGGCTCATGCAACCTCGACACATCGCCAAACTGCCGAACAATCGATCGAAATGGTTCTAGTGCGCTTTGAACAGTCCTCACCAGCACATAATGAGTCATCTGTTTCCGTCGATGCATCGGTGTCGCAATGCCCAATGGCATGGTCACCGGTCGCGCTTGCTCTCAAACAACATGCTCAGGCACGCCGCACGAGTCGGATCGTAATACGATGGAGCCATCGCTACGGCCAATGCTCACCTGCCGTCATCGGCCAACGGACCGCCCAGACCCTAAGCTAGTGCCATTCGTCTGACACACGGGAGCACTGTCGGCAAGGATCGGGTGGAATCGGGCGATTTGGTCGCCCGCATGCCGATGTTAAGCGATTTGTCGCATGATTTCTAGTTTTAACACGGGTATTCCAGCCGCATTTTTCATCGGAAGCAAGCTCGACGACCGCGCCGATCTATAAAGGGGTGGCGATTTGATTTAGACTGTAAGAATATATTGCCGACGCCACGCAAGTGTCCGAGACACGGGGAACATGAGCGAACTAGATCTTAATTTCGTCGACAAGACCGTCGCGCGATTGGGGCGGCAAAAGGAATCGGTGATTCCAATCTTGCAATCACTCCAAGCGCACTATCGCTACTTGCCGCGAGAAGCGCTGGAGCGGGTTTGCTCGTTGACGGAAATCACTGCGGCGACCATCGAGGGCGTTTCGACGTTCTACACTCAGTTCCGCCATCAGCCGGCCGGCCGGCATGTTATCAGCGTTTGCCGCGGCACGGCTTGCCACGTCAAAGGTGCGGAGATCGTGCAAGACGCGTTGGAGCGGCGGTTGGGCATCGCCTCGGGAAGCGATACCGATCCGAAAGGTCTCTTCACCATCGAAAAGGTCGCCTGTCTCGGCTGCTGCACCCTAGCGCCGGTAATTCAAATCGACGATATCGTCTGTGGCAATCTGACGACTAGCGACATCGGCAAGGTGATTGAGGACTTTACAAGCCGGCAACGACAAGGCAAGGCCAAAGTGCGGCGAACGGCGCCGTCCGGCGTGCCCGTGGGCGAAGTGCGAATCGGCCTCGGCTCCTGTTGCATGGCCAAGGGAAGCGGCAAGGTCTACGACGCAGTCTGCCGCACGATCGCCGAAAGCGGCGCGGCGGCGGTCGTCAAGCAAGTCGGCTGTGTCGGGATGTGCCACCAGACGCCGCTGGTAGAATTGGCGCCGACAGGCGGCGCCTCCAAGCACTTCATGCAAGTGACGGCCGAGGACGCCGAAGAGATCGTTCTTTCTCAGTTCAAGCCGCGCGGCATGGCGCGACGCTTCGCCTATCGAGCCAATCGCTTGTTGGGGCGGTTGTTCACCGATGAAACGGCCGATCCCGTCGAAGCGCGCGCGGCCGGCCTCCGCGATTCGCAAGTCTGCGCGTTCCTCGGCCCGCAGCGCCACCTGGCGACCGAGTTTTGCGGCCAGATCGATCCTTTGAACCTTGACGAATACATTCGTCATCGCGGCTTCGACGCGCTGCGGCATTGTGTCAACGAGCTTTTGCCAGAGGCGATTATCGCCGAAGTGAAGGCCAGCGGGCTGCGAGGGCGCGGCGGAGGTGGATTTCCCACCGGGCAAAAATGGGCAACGGCGCGTGCGGCCGCGGGCGAGAAGAAGTACGTCATCTGCAACGGCGACGAAGGCGACCCCGGCGCATTCATGGACCGCATGCTCTTGGAGTCTTTCCCGTACAGGATCATCGAAGGCATGATGATCGCCGCTCGCGCGGTCGGGGCTGACGAAGGCATCTTTTACATCCGTGCCGAGTATCCGCTTGCCGTGAAACGAATTCGCGAGGCCATTCAGCTCTGCGAAGCGCGCGGATTCTTGAAGGCCGAATGTCGAACGACGAATGACGAAGGACGTTCCTCATTCGACATTTGTCATTCGACATTCGACATTCCCCCGCTCAAGCTCTCCGTCAAGGAAGGCGCGGGGGCGTTCGTTTGCGGCGAGGAAACCGCGCTAATCGCCTCGCTCGAAGGTCGGCGCGGAATGCCTCGATTGCGCCCGCCGTACCCCGCCATATCCGGCCTTTGGGACAAGCCGACATTGATCAACAACGTGGAAACCTTCGCGCTGGTGCCGTGGATCTTCCGCAACGGGGCGGAGGCGTTCGCCCGCTTGGGAACCGAGAAGAGCAAAGGCACGAAAGTTTTCGCCTTGACCGGCAAGGTCGTACGCGGCGGATTGATCGAAGTGCCGATGGGCGTGACCATCCGAGAGATTGTCGAGGAGATCGGCGGCGGCGTGCCCGCAGGCCGCCAGTTCAAGGCAGTGCAAATCGGCGGCCCGTCGGGCGGCTGCATACCGGCCGTGCTGGCCGATACACCGATCGATTTCGAGGCCCTCGCGGCGATCGGCGCGATCATGGGCTCCGGCGGCATGGTTGTGCTGGACGACCGCGACTGCATGGTTGATATGGCGAGATACTTCTTGCGTTTCACGCAGGACCAGTCTTGCGGCAAGTGTACGCTTTGCCGCGTCGGCACGCGACAGTTGCTCGATATTCTCGATCGCGTGTGCCGCGGCGAGGGCCGAAAAGGCGATTTGGACGAGATCGAGCAGTTGGCCCGCACGGTTAGCGCGGGAAGCATCTGCGGACTTGGCCGTACCGCGCCCAATCCGGTGCTTTCGACGCTACGATATTTCCGCGAGGAGTTCGAGGCCCATCTCGCCGGCCGCTGCCCGGCGGGCAAGTGCAAAGACCTAATCTCGTATCGCGTTACCGATGAGTGCATCGGCTGCACAATTTGTTCGCAAAAATGCCCCGTTGACGCGATACCGATGACACCGTATGCACGACACTCGATCGACATGACAAAATGCACGCGCTGTGACACGTGCCGCCAGGTCTGCCCGACCGGCGCCGTAATCGTGCAGTAGAGATGGAATGGCAGGCCAAGTGTGACACGACTGACAATCGACAACCGCGAAGTGGAAGTTCCTCCGGGCGCTACGATACTCGACGCGGCCGAGCGGCTAGGAATCGAGATTCCAACGCTCTGCCACCTCCCCGGATGTTTGCCGTCAACCTCTTGTCTCGTCTGCATGGTCAAGGTGTCGGGACACCCGCTTGCGGGTCGTGGGCGGATGGTGCCGTCATGCGGCACTCCGGCGGTCGATGGGATGGTCGTCGAGAGCGAGATCGACGAGGTCCGCGCGATGCGCCGCACCTCGCTGGAACTTTTGCTCGGCGATCACTTGGGCGACTGTGTCGCTCCATGTTCTTTCGGCTGCCCGGCGCACATGAACATCCCGCAAATGCTTCGTCAGATTGCGGCGGGCGATTGGGCCGGGGCCATCGCCACGATCAAGGAAGACATCGCCATGCCGGCCGTGCTGGGCCGAATTTGCCCCGCACCGTGCGAGAAGGTTTGCCGGCGAACCGCCTTGGAAGGCGCAGTGCGGATATGCGATCTGAAGCGCATCGCCGCAGATGCCGATCTCGATTCGGCCGAGCGGTATATAGCGCCGCGCAAGCCGGCGTCGGGCAAGAGCGTGGCCATTGTCGGCGGCGGCCCGGCGGGACTGGCCGCGGCGTACTATCTCGCGCGCAACGGCCACGACTGCACGATCTTCGACGAGAATCAATCGCTCGGCGGAATGCTGGTAACGGAAATCCCCGCGGAGAAGCTGCCGCCGGATGTCCTACGTGCCGAGATCGAGCAAATCTTGAAGCAAGGCATCGGCGTTCGCTTGGGGGTTCGCTTAGGACGCGACGTTTCCCTCGCCGACTTGCGCTCGAAGTTCAACGCCGTGGTGCTCGCAATCGGCTGGAGCGCGGCCGAGCAGGCGCCGGCGTGGGATGTCAAGATTGCCGGCGGCGGCATCTCGATCTCGCGGGGGACCTATGAGACGAATCTCCGCGGCGTCTTCGCCGTCGGCAACGCGCTGCGCGGCGCGGGCACGACCGCGGTCCGCAGCGTCAACGACGGCAAGGAAGGAGCGCTGGCCGCAGATCAATTCCTGCGCGACGAGAAGCCCACCGGCGTCGTAACGCCGTTCACGACGCGAATCGGCCGCATGGACGAGGAAGAGTTGCAGCAGTTATCGCGGGAAACGAATAACATTCGGCCCAGCCCGGCAGGAGCTATACCCGACGCCGATGCCGCGGCGCAGGCTGCGCGGTGCCTGCATTGCGACTGCCGCGCTGAAGACGTGCAAGCTGCGGAATTATTCGATCGCCTACGGCGCCGATATGCGGCACTACAAGGTCCAGCGGCGGCGGTTCAAGCTCGACACCCAACACGCCGCAGTGCTCTTCGAGCAGGGCAAGTGCATCGACTGCGGCCTCTGCGTGCAGATTTGTGCCGCGGCCGGCGAGCCGCTCGGCATGACCTTCATCGGACGGGGCTTCGACGTCCGCGTAGGCGTTCCCCTCGGCGGCGATGCCTCCGTCGCCTTTCAAAAAGTTGCCGCTCAATGCGTCGAGGCCTGCCCCACGGCCGCGATCGCGTGGAAGCGGGATTAAGAGCTTGCAATCCTCGCAAGCGCTCGGCTCCAGGCACCTTGCAATTCTCCCAGCCACGTATCCCAAGGCGGCACGACTCCAAAGTTATAGCGGAGCGAAAAGTGAATGCCGATGACAATGAGAACGACGCCGCCGATGCGGCGGAGCCAGAGCTGGATTTCAACGCCGCGATTCCAGAAGCGGCCAAGCGACCGGGCAGCGTAGGCAATAACCACTGCGAAGACTGCTACGGGCAACGCCGATCCGGCGGCATATACGACCGGTAGCACGATGCGCGACTGGTGTGTCGCCAGGATTGTCATCAGACTGACGAAGAAGCACGTCGCCGACGCCGGGCAGAATGCTAAAGCCAAAACGATCCCCAGCGGGAGCGCGCTCCAGGGTCCCCATGCATCGACACGGGCCTGCCACTTCGGGCCGATCGTCACGCCGGGCAGGCGGAAGCGAATCATGTCCAAAAGCACCATTGCCGCGAGAATCCAAAGCGGGCCGAGGACGAGTGTCACGTTCTCTTGCAGAAAGGTCGAGAGCCGCCATGTCGAGCCCATGCCGCCGAGGAGCAGAATCGCTAACGCGACGTAGGCGATTGCCTGACCGAGCGCGAAGAGCAATCCGGCCAAGAGCACTTTGATCGGCCGATCGACGCGCCGTCCGAGATAGGAAACGGCGGCGAGGTTCGTCGCCATCGGACAAGGCTGCAAGGCCGTCCATATTCCCAGCCCGAACGCCGTGGCCGCCGCGGTAATCAGGCTCATCGCGCTGCCTCTTGGAAAGCCCGTATTTCGGCGTCGAGATAGCGGTCGAGCGCCGCGCGATCACCGGTTAGATTCCACGCCTCGTTGAGCGTCTTCCGGCGCACCGCGTTCCCGCCCTTGAATTCCACCAGGACGACCGACGGGGCCAGCAATTCGTAATCATCAACGAAATGTCGGTTGCCGGGCGACTGATAATCGATCGACTGCCAGGCGATGCGGCCCTTGATCAACTCCTCGGCGAACTTGCTTTCCACAATAGTGCGCGACGACGCTTCGACCGTTCGGCAAGCGGGGCAGCGAACGTCCGTGTGGAAGTAATAGACCATCACGCGGTCCGGAGATAGCGGCCCGGCCTGGTTTACCGGAGTTTCCGCCGCGCCGCGACCACGTTTTCGCGCAATGGGATAGCCAATGCTTGCCACAACAAACACAAGCAGGCTCGCGGTAAAAAGCTTTGGAATCATGGCGAAGCATCACCCACGTTCAAGGCCGCGAATTCTTCCGTTAACGCATCAACTGTCGGCACGCTGCCAACCGCTACGACGCGTCCATCGACGACGAGTGCCGGCAGGAGGAAGACGTCGCATGCGAGGATCTGCTCAATGCCGGTCACGCGCTGGACCTTTGCCGCCAGGCGCAATCTAGCCAGTGCTTGTTCAACATGCGATATCAACTGATCACATTTGTCGCAACCCGGCCCTAAAACTTGGATCGTTTTCATGATCGCGTTGCCACGATATAGGTGCCCGACACGCGGCGATAATATTGAAATGAAATTGTGTCAAAAGTCGGCCGCCTCCTGTTTTTGTATGCGGCAATTGACTTAATTCCAAGTTTAATGCAATCGTCGGATAATGTCGAGGCAATTAATGACGGAATGCGCCGCGCACCGTCGCGCGTGCAATTGACAGCTTGAAGGTTGCGATGTATCAACAAGGAATACATCGGCTGCACATTATGTATAAGCTTGCCACATCAATTGGCGCGGGCACTCTCTTTCCGGTCGCGCTGTCGGTTCTCGGCGCACTGGCAATCGTGCGCTGGATGCACATCGCGCCGGCGGTGGCCATCGAAGAGCGGAGATCGGGACTCGACGGCACGCCGGCCGTGGCGGCGCGCACGGCAGCCGTGCGCCCTGCGCCGGGCGACCCGGTGCGTTCGACGGGCGCACCTTCGAAGATAGGCGCCGAGTGGCCGTGTTTCCGCGGCGCGGATCGAGATGGCATCAACAAGGAGGCGACCAAGCTAGGGCGACATTGGCCTGCCTCCGGGCCGAAGCGGCTCTGGTCGGTCTCGCTTGGAGAAGGGTACGCGTCGGCAGCCATCGCCGGCGGCTGCGTTTACGTGCTCGACCACGTTCATGATGCCTCGGCCGACCTGCTTCGCGCCCTCGTCGCCGATGACCGTGCGGCGCTGGCCGAAGCGCTGACTACCGTTTCACCGTCCGACGACAAACGTGTCGACGCCGTGCTCGCGCGGTTCTTTCCTCGCGAAGGCATAGCGTCCGCCGGCAAGGCAACCGTCACCGAAGGCGAATTCGAAGAATTGAAGCAAGCAGTTCACGAACATTTGACAATGCGCCGCGATGCCATTCTCATGGCGCTTCGCAATGACTCGATCGACGACGTCGATCGCTCCGCCGACACGATGCGCTGCGTATCGCTCGATGACGGCCGCGAAATCTGGCGCAACGGCTATCGCATCGTGCTCACGGCGAATCACGGCATCTCGCGGACAGTTCCGGCGGTGGCCGGCGGCGTCGTGGTGTCGATCGGCCCGAAGTGCCAACTGGCCGGGTGGGATGCCCGCAGCGGCAAGGCCCTGTGGCTCATCGATCTGGTGCTCGACTACGGGGCGACCGTGCCGCCCTGGTACACGGGCCAGTGCCCGTGGATCGATCGAGCGACCGACCGGCTGATCGTTGCTCCCGGCGGTAAGTGCCTTGTGATGGCGGTCGACTATCACACTGGCAAAGTCCTGTGGGAGTGTCCCAACCCTCGCGGCTGGGCCATGACCCACGTCTCCATCGTACCAATGCGCCTCGCGGGGCGTCGGATGTATGTCTACTGCGGCAAGGGCGGCGTTGCCGGGATCGACGCCGACTCCGGCAAGCTACTTTGGGACACGACCGACTGGCAAATCAGCATGGCAACGTGCCCTTCGCCCGTCGACCTTGGCGATGGCCGCATCTTCCTTTGCGGCGGCTACAACGCCGGCGCGATGATGCTTCAAGTCAAGCCTGGCCCCGACGGCTATACGGCGCAGAAGGTCTTCCAACTCGCGCCGCGGCAGTTTTCGTCGGAGCAGCAGACGCCTGTCTTGTGGCAAGGACATCTTTACGGCGTGCGGCAGAAGGACCAGCGGTTGGTCTGCCTGGACCTCGACGGTCGCGAGTGCTGGACCAGCGGCGGCGAAAAGTTCGGCTCGGGTCCTTATCTGATCGCCGATGGCCTGATCTTCGCGATGAACGACGAGGGTGTGTTGACGGTCGCCGAAGTACAGCCGACAAGTTATCATCGCCTCGCGCGGGCGCTGGTTATCGACGACGCTTCGAGCAGTTGGGGACCGATCGCTCTTGCCGCCGGCCGCCTCATTGTGCGCGATATGAAACAAATGGTTTGTCTCGACGTTGCGGAGGCCGCGCGATGAAGCATGCGGCAATTGAAGCCGGTATTCGGTTTGGCGAATGGCCTGGCAGGCGGGCGACGGTTTTGACTTTCCTATCGCTTGGGTTGCTCACGGTCGCCTTCGACGGTTGCGGCGCTGACAACACGCGGTCGCCGACTGCGTCGAAATCCGACGATTCCGCCGTGGACGATCAAGCGCGGACAGACGAGGCCGCGGCGATCGCGGCAGCCGAACCGATCGATCCGAAGTTGATTGGGTACGTGGAATATCGCAGGTACTTTACGCGAGCGGCATCTGCGCGGGCCCTGGCGGTGGATGCCGAAGATCGCATATACGTTGGCGACGACGTTGGGATTCTTCGAAGATTGCCCAGCGGCGAAGAAGACGCGAGTTTCAAATCCACCGTTGCCCCGCGGTGCCTGGCAATCGGGGGCAAGGAACACCGCTACTCTGGCCGTATCTACGCGGGCGTCGAGGACCACGTTGCCGTTCTAGATCCCAGCGGCCGGCTAATCGCAAGCTGGGCGAGCCTCGGCGACAAGGCATCACTTGCATCCATCGCCACCGCCGAAGACGAAGTCTTTGTCGCGGACTCCGGCAATCGCATCGTGTGGAAATACGACACCAACGGCAAGATTACCGGCCGGATCGGCGCCGTCGATCCGGCGCGGCACGTGCAGGGATTTATGATCACGGGCCGCTTCTTCGACGTGGCGCTGGGCGGCGACGGGCTCGTCTATGCGGTCAATCCGCGGGCGCTGCGCATCGAAGGCTACACCCATCACGGCGATCTGGAAACGCACTGGGGGAAAGGCTCACCCGCTGTAGAGGATTTCTTCGGCTGCTGCAACCCGGTGCATCTCGCGGCCATGTCCGATGGCCGCTTTGTCACGGCCGAGAAGGGTATTCCCCGCGTCAAAATCTACAGTCCCGAAGGAAAGTTTCAAAGCGTTGTCGCCGGACCTGGCCAGTTTTCCACGTCAACTTCGCTGGCGGGTCTTGCAGTTGACAGGCAGCAACGTGTGATCGTTTTGGTGTCGTCGGATCGTCCGATGGTAGAGATATTCGTGCCCAAGGCTTCACACTCAGCATCCAAATCATGAGCGATAAACGGGAAACACGCCGCGAATGGTGCGGCAACGTGGCGCGTTATGCGGCGCTAGGCGGACTAGCGTGCCTCACGGGCGATTTGCTGCTCTTCCGCCGCAACGGAACGGCCGCCGCGGAATGCCCGCAAGATGTGGCGACATGCGCCGATTGCAGCCAAGCCGAAGGCTGCCGCCTGCCGCAGGTCTGGCAGATTGATCCGAACGCATGCATCGCCTGCAGCAAGTGCCAAACAAGCTGCGTGCTCGAAGAATCGGCGGTAAAGGCCGTCAACTGCTATTCGCTTTGCGGCTACTGCGACGTCTGCACCGGCTACTTCCCCACGAAGGATTACGTGTTGGACACGGGGGCCGAGAACCAGCTTTGTCCCACCGGCGCGATAACGCGGACCTACGTCGAGGAGAAAGGCGGCGTCCGCTTTTTTGAATACACGATTTCGGAGAAGCTTTGTATCGGGTGCGGCAAGTGCGTGGTCGGATGTAGACTGATGAACGGCTCGCTCTACATGCAAGTCCGCCATGACCGCTGCCTGAACTGCAACGAGTGCGCAATCGCCGTCGCCTGCCCCGCGCAGGCCTTTCGCCGCGTGCCGGCAGCGTCGCCGCAACTGTTGTCGCGAGCCGCCATCGCGGCCCATGCCGCACAGGCCCGCAAGCGTGACGCGAAAACCTAAACAGCCGTGCAGAAGGAAAATGAAGCGAATCGCCTTGAATACTCCTGAAAGCGCGGCGCGACAAAGTTGCACATTCGCAATAGAGGAATTGCGCCTTCGCATCTGCTTCAGGGCTTCGCGAGCGCTGTTTTTACTGTGGACATTGTTCTGTTGCGCATCCCCGCTCCGCGCCGCTGATCTGATTCCCGTTCCCGAGTTCACTAACCATCAAATGCCGTCGGCACAAACGCCGCTCAATGGGCCGTTGCGGCCTGGGTGGTCCGCTTACGCCGACCTTGTTTACTTCCTGTTAGCATTGTCCCTGGCGTCATACTTCGCCGTGAAAGGCCGCTCGCGTCGCGGCCTTTTTCTCGTCGCCGCGGTTTCGCTGGCATGGCTCGGTTTTTGGCGCAAGGGTTGCGTTTGCCCGATTGGCGGAATTCAGAACGTTACGCAGGCCGTTTTTGATCCGAGTTACGCGGTGCCCTGGACGGTGGTCGTCATCTTTGTGCTGCCGATTGCCTTCACACTGTTCTTCGGCCGCACGTTCTGCGCGTCGGTCTGCCCGTTGGGCGCCATTCAGGAAATGGTCGCGGTGCGGCCGGTGCAGGTGCCGCGCTGGGTCGATCATTCGCTGGGGCTGCTGGCCTATGTTTATCTCGGAGCGGCCGTTCTCTTCGCGGCGACCGGCTCGGCGTGGATCATTTGCCGCTACGATCCATTCGTCGGGCTGTTCCGACTCAGTTCGAGCGCGGGCATGTTGACGTTTAGCGCGGGCTTCCTCCTTGCCGGGCTGTTGGTGGGCCGACCCTACTGCCGCTGGCTTTGCCCCTACGGCGCAATTCTCGCGCTCGTGTCGCGCGTCTCCCGCAGGCACTTGACGGTCACGCCGAACCAATGCATCCGCTGCCGATTGTGCGAAGATGCCTGCCCTTACGGTGCGATTGCCCGGCCGACGATTGCGCCGTCGTCCGCCGCAATTGCGCTTGGCCGGCGCCGCTTGGCTGTTTCGTTCGGCCTGCTGCCGGCGGTTGTGCTGATTGGGGCATCGCTCGGCTGGATGCTCGAAAAGCCGTTGCGCGCATGAATCCGGTTATTCTTCTGGCCGAACGCATCCGCGCGGAAGACGCAGGAGAGGTCGAGGGGATGACCGACGCCAGCGAGGCCTTCCGCGCCGGCGGCAAGTCGCTTGCCGAACTTGACGAACAGGCTTCGCGCATAACTCGCAACGTGGGTCTCGGCGGCCTCGCCTTCGGCGCGTGGGTCGGATTGGTATTCGGCGTCAAGCTCGTGCAATTGTCGACCCGCCGTCGCCGCAGCGACTTCGAGCCCGATCGGGCTGCTTGCGTTTCCTGCGGGCGATGCTTCCAGTATTGCCCCGAGGATCGCGCAAAGGCAGGGAGCTCGGAGCGGGGAGCAGGGAGCCCGGGCTCCCTGCTCCCTGCCCCTTGCTCCCTGCGTTAAAGTCAAGTCGAAACATCCTATGACCGCAATTACCACTGCACCGCCGTCCGACAATTCCTCGCGTTGCTATTCGCTCGCGCGGCGCACGGCGGCCGCGGCTGGCGTGTTCGCACTGGTGGTTGCGGCACTTATGGTCTACGACTATTCACGGCGGGCGATGAAAGACCCGTCGCAAAGCACGCTGCTCGAAGCGCTAAAAAGCGATCTCAATTCGCAACCGTCAAACGAGGCCCTCAGAAACGCCATCCGCAAGCTTGATGCCGAGACACGTAGAGAATTCTTCCGCGAGCGGAGTTTCGCGATTGCCGGCGGGCTGCTGTTGTGCGGGAGTGTGATTGTCTTTCTCGCCGCCGCGCGCTGGATGTCAAGGCTTCGGGTCAAGCTGCCGACGCCGCAGGCGCCCGACGTCGAGCGCGACTGGGAATCGACCTGGACGCCTGCCGCCCGCTGGACCGTCGCCGGCCTCCTTCTTATTATTATGTCATTCGCCATAGGGTCCATTCTTTGGGAAAAGGCGGCGAACGCAAGGCGAACGCCGGACGATTCTGCCGGCGTCGGACAGCGGGCGATGAAAAGCCCCGAACACCCTCTCGTAGGCGGTCGAGGGGAAGACGGCGTGCCCAAGCGCGGCGATTCCGCGATCGCCGCTGACGTGCCAAGCCCCAAGCATGATGCAGTCCCATCAACCAACATCCAACAACCTCCAAACGCCGCCTCGCCCGCAAGTACTTGGCCCTGTTTCCGCGGCCCGGGCGGACTCGGCATTTCGCCATACTCGAACATTCCCGACGCGTGGGACGCAGCGTCGGGCAAGAACATCGCCTGGAAGACGCCCATTCTGCTCCCGGGCAACAACTCGCCGATTGTCGGCGGCGGCCGGGTTTTCGTTTCCGGCGCCGACGCGAAAGCGCGTCAGGTCTATTGCTTCGAGGCCAAAAACGGCAAGCTTCTCTGGCAACGGGACGTGCCCAGCTCGCCCGACAGTGGCAAGCCGATCGATCTCGCAGCCGATACGGGTTACGCGGCGCCGACGATGGCCACCGACGGCCGTTTCGCGGCCGCGATCTTCGCCAACGGCGACCTGGCCGCATTCGATCTTGACGGCAAGCTCGCCTGGTCGAAGCATCTCGGCGTCCCTGCCAACCAGTATGGACACGGCGCTTCGCTCACGGTGTACAACGACCGTTTGCTGGTGCCGTTCGATCAAGGCACGACCGCCGCGAAGAAGTCGATGCTCTACTGCTTCGATTTCGCCACGGGCAGCCTTGTTTGGCAGCAACGGCGTGCCGTCGAACGATCCTGGAGTACGCCGATCGTGGTCCGAGCGGCCGGCCGCGATCAAATCATCACGACGACAAACCCTTGGACTATCGCCTACGACGCCGCGAACGGCGGTGAACTTTGGCGCGCGAAGTGCCTACAGGGCGACGTTGCCCCGTCGCCGGTATTCGCCGGCGGCATCGTCTACGCCCAGGCCAACGACCAAGGGCCGCTCGCTGCCATTCGCCCCGACGGCCGCGGCGACGTGACCAAGACGCACGTCCTTTGGAAGGCGGACGATAACATGCCGGATATTTGCAGCCCGCTGGCCACGGACAAGCAGGTTTTCGTTCTCACTTCGGAGGGCATGGTGACCGCCTACGACGCGAAAACCGGCGGCAAGCTTTGGGAGGAAGATCTCGGCGACTTCAAGTGTCGCGCCTCGCCCTCGATGGTCGGCAATCGGCTGTACATCATCGGCGCCGGCGGAAAGGGCTGGATTCTCGAGCCCGGCACCACGGCGTGCAAGCGCATTGCGCAAACCGACCTCGGCGAGCCTTGCAACACCTCGCCCGCCTTTCAATCCGGTTGCTTCTATGTGCGAGGCGAAAAGAACTTGATTTGTGTTGGCAAGCCGTAGGTTTTTTCGGATAGACTGTAAGCCGAAGACAATCGCGTCTTTCGCACGTTGACCGATCGCGAGGACGAACAATCGTGCCACAAGCAAAACTAGTTCTCGTTGGCGGCTTCCTGGGCGCTGGCAAAACAACGTTAATTCTGAAGGCCGTGGAACTATTGGCCAGGTCCGGCAAGCGCGTCGGTGTGATTACCAACGATCAAGCGGCCAATCTCGTTGACACTGCCCTGTTCAAGGAGACTACGGACGTGGTGCAAGAAGTCGCCGGCGGCTGCTTCTGCTGTCGCTTCGATGATCTGACGGCTGCAATAGACCGTTTAGCCGCGGCAGGGATGCCGGATGTCATTATCGGTGAACCAGTGGGAAGCTGTACCGATCTTTCCGCCACGGTCATTGAGCCCATGAAGCGGTTCCGATCAGAAGCTTTACAGGTTGCCCCGTTCTCGGTCATGGTCGATGTAAAACAGGTTCGAGCGTTGGAGCGATTGCGGAAATCTTTGCGAAATCCTAAATCTTCCCGTTTCCCCGAGAACGTCATGTACATCTACGAAAAGCAGCTTGAAGAGGCCGACCTGATCGTGTTGAACAAGGCCGATCAGCTTGCGGGCGATGAACTTGCAGAGTTAGAAGCGAACGTCAAGCGGGAGTTCTCGCAAGCTCCCCTGTTTACGGTCTCTGCTTCGCGAGGGATCGGCGTTGAGTATTGGCTCGATCATGTCCTTAAGGGCGACGATGCAGGCAAGACAATCGTGGATGTCGATTACGATGAGTATGCCGCGGGTGAGGCGGCGCTCGGCTGGCTCAATGCCGAATTTCGCCTCCATTCGCGCGGAGGAATTGACTGCCATGCATTCTGCCTCGATTTCTTGAACGGGATGCGGAGAGCGTTTCGCGAGTTGTCCGCTGAAGTGGCCCATCTCAAGCTGCACATGACTGCGGGATCAAACACGCTTGTCGCCAGCCTTACGAGCAATGACGGCGAGCCATGCCTTCGAGGCATTGCGAAAAGTCTCTCACCGATGGCGACCATCTTGGTAAATGTCCGAGCCAGAACTGATCCACTGCAGCTCCGTGAGATCACCGAGAAATGCATGCGTGCAGCAGCAGGTACGGTAATTCAAGTGACGACAGAGGAACTGCAGAGTTTTGCCCCATCCCGCCCGATGCCTGCGCATCGGTTCCAAGAGGTGGTGCCACGCCTTTTCGGCACTTCGAGATGAAAGCCACGGCAGAGATGCGACACACGAATGGCACTAGCTTAGGGTCTGGGCGGTCCGTTGGCCGATGACGGCAGGTGAGCATTGGCCGTAGCGATGGCTCCATCGTATTACGATCCGACTCGTGCGGCGTGCCTGAGCATGTTGTTTGAGAGCAAGCGCGACCGGTGACCATGCCATTGGGCATTGCGACACCGATGCATCGACGGAAACAGATGACTCATTATGTGCTGGTGAGGACTGTTCAAAGCGCACTAGAACCATTTCGATCGATTGTTCGGCAGTTTGGCGATGTGTCGAGGTTGCATGAGCCTCGTGAATTTCTTCGGGCGTCGTTTGCGCGCTCGCGGTTCCCAGCGTCCGGGGCGGTCGCCGACTCGATGGTAAACAAGGGTCGACAGCAGCGCATCAATCAACCGCCCGCGATCCTCAGGCCGGGCAGCTTCAAGCTTTGGTGCAAATGCAATCACGGCTTGCTTGGCTCCTTTGAAGCTCACCTGGCGCGGTTCGATGTCGTTCTCGTTCGCGGCCACGGCCATGACCGTGCGGAGCAAGTTGTACGCCAGCAGGTGAGTCCAAATCTCTTTGTGAACCATGTCGGGTGTCTTGCAACGCAGGATGTCCATCTGCAACGTGCACTTGATCGAGCGGATATTGACTTCTCCTTCCCAGCGGTGCTCATACAAGGCGCCGATCTGCTGGCCATCGATCGACGGCGTGATAATCGTGGTGACGACTTTGAACTGTTGGACGCGATTGTTTTTGTCGCGAGCATCCACCGTTACCTCACGCATCAGAAGTTGCTCGGGATAGCCTCGGTATTGTTCTCCCGTCATTCTGAGTGGCTTCTGGGGGCGCTGCCAAACGAGTACATCGCCATCCAATCTGCTTTCCGCTACCCGACTTCCTGTTCGATCGAAGTGCGCATGGATAACCAGATCGATGCCGCGATTGTGCAAATCGCAGGCGATGAAATAATCATCGAACAAGGCATCGGCAAGCACCACATCACCGGGTTTGAGCGTATCATACATGCGCCGGAAGAGAGTCTTTTCGCCGGTGCCCTTGCCGGCGTATGGCGCGATGGCCAAGTCGTGACAAGCGCCGGTTGAAAGGGAGAGCAGCACCGTGATCCGCGCCAGGGGAAAGCCGAGCCCCGGTTTTTTTTGATTGGGCGGCTGCGGATACATCGCTTGATTCTCAGGTGTATCCGGCATCGAAACACTCGATCCGTCGAGAATGAACACCGAGCGGCCGTTCCATTTCCACCGATCATCCACGCTGGCGTCCAGATCTTCCGCGGATCGCTTTGCCAAAGTGGAGAGAACAAGGGTGGGAATGCGACTTCGCGCGGTACAGTAGCTGGCCGTATTGGGCGAGCACACCGCCATGCCATTGGCGGCGCGATGGGCAATGATTCGCGACACGGTGTCGCGGCAACTGTGGTCCTCGCTGAGGACCTGACTCAGAAAGCCCCAGATCGTTGTCACGGGGCTGAATACGCGGTCCCGAAACGTCACGCCATGCTCGTTGAGCACCTCTTGGATGCTGGACTCCGTCAGGGTATCCGCGAAAGGAAGCCCTTCATTACGCGCAAAGCGGGTACGTACCGCATCCAAGCTCTCCATGGAACCACTCGTCGGTTGACGGCGATTCCAGCCGTATGATTAGGGCGCGATGCAGACAGGACTTATTCCCAGGCAGCGATGCCCGGGCCCACTTCCATGCCCTCGGTCAAAGTGGCCGCCTCGCCGGAATGTGCTCTGCTGGCCTCCGTGACCAGTCCTCAACACTTATACGTATGTATAGATACGTTAGGTTCGGTCACTTCGACAAAATCGGCTGCCACCTGAGAACATCGCCAAAGCTAGTGCCATTCATGCGACACACCTCCGCGAGCTATGCGGAGTGAAACAATCGACAATCGCCATTCTTCACGATTCGTCAAAGATCGTGAATTACTTTGGGAGGAATGCCGGCTCGCAAGGCGTTCAGCACCGCCAGTACATCGATGATTTCCTGGGCAATGGCGCCGTTCACAGGACGCAAATGACCGCTGGCCGCCAGGAACATACCGAGGATGCTCAGCGCCATGCCACCCACGGCGCTTTGCAGGGCGATGATTCGCATGCGGCGGCTGATGTGCATGAACTCGTCGACCTTCTTGAGGGAATTATCCATGACGACCACGTCGGCCGCTTCCGTCGTTACATCGCTGTTCTCGCCGATCGCCATGCCGACCGTGGCCGCCATCATGGCCGGCGCGTCGTTGATGCCATCCCCCACAAAAAGCGTCTTGGCGGCGGCCGTTTCATTGCGGACGATGGCAAGTTTATCTTCGGGGCTCTTTTCGGCATGTATCTCGGTGATGCCGACTTGTTCGGCTAGGTAACGCGCTTCCGACTCACGATCTCCCGACAAGATCATCACGCGCTGGAATTGGTGCATCGGCCTCAGATGCTGTACGAAGGAATGGCTTTCCGCGCACGGCGCATCGCGAAAGCGCAGCGACGCCGCGCATTGCCGATCGATTGCCACTACGCACTCGATTCCGTCAGCGGCCGGCGGGATCGCATCGACGCCGGCGACCCCATTGGCCGCGAGTCTGCTGCGGCTCGTGATTAGCAAGCGATGGCCGGAAACCGTTCCGCACAGACCCACACCGGGCTGTTCGCGCACCTCCGTGGCCGCCGGCAGCTGGATCGCATTCTCGTTCGCCGCTGCAAGGATGGCACGCGCAAGGGGGTGCTTCGAGTAGCGTTCCAGGCTTGCCACGAGAGTCAACACCTCCTGTGGCGCAAAGCCGGGGATCGTAAACTGTTCCACCAGTTTGGGCTCGCCATAAGTGAGCGTCCCGGTCTTGTCGAAAATCGCCGTTCGACACATGGCGATTTGCTCGAGCACCACGGGGCTTTTGACGATAATTGCACGGCTCGCGCAGAGCGAAATCGCGCCGATGATCGTGATCGGGATGGCAAGAAGCAAGGGACACGGCGTGGCGATGACCAGCACCGCCAGAAAACGAATCGATTGGCCGCTGATTGCCCACGCCGCGATCGCCACTGCGAGGGCTACGGGCGTGTAAATGGCCCCCAGTTGATCGCCCAGTCGTCGCAAACGCGGCCGCTTGGTCTCGGACTCGCGCATGACTTCCATGATCTTGGCGTAGCGCGAATCGGCGGCGCGCTGCGTCGCCCGCATAGTCAAGGCCGATTCGCCGTTGATCGCGCCCGAGATCACCGTCGAGCCGCAGGTCTTTGTGATTTTGAATGGTTCGCCCGTGAGATACGATTCGTCCATCACCGCGTGGCCGTCGATCACCACACCGTCGGCCGGACAAATTTCATACGGATAAATCACGAGGATATCGCCCACGGCAATCTCTGCCAGCGTCACCTCCTGCATTTCCGAACCGCGTTTCCGGTGAGCAATCGAAGGCAGCCGATTGACGAGCGCGGCCAGAACTGACGAAGCGCCGCGCAACGCATAACTCTCCAACGCTTCACCGCCGGAAAGCATCAAAACAATGATCGAACCGGCCAGATACTCGCCCAACAAAATGGAAGTGATGATGGAAATCCCGCCCAGCAGATCGGAGCCAAACTCTCGCTTCAGGAGTTTCAGCAGCAGGTCGAAGAGTAGCGGAAGTCCACCGAAAACGAGCGTAGCCAACAACGGAATCCGGCAAGTGCTCGGAGCGGCGCGAAAGCCGAAGCGGAGTAGCAAATGCAAGACTATGGCCGAGAGGGAAAACGCCGCAATGATCGTGGTTCTACGGTGCCAAAGGCAAGGCGCATCCAACGTCGCGAGAATCGTTTTGAACATAGCTGTGCCATACGAAAGGCGAGGATCGTCATCCCCGAGGAAGACCTTCCGCGTTTCTCGCGTCCGGCCCAACAAGCCGCGATATCTGCCATCGTATCGCGACCGATTGTGCAAATTCCAAGCCGGGGTGCCGTACGCAATTCAGTCCAGTGGCTGGCGGATCGGCCAGGGACGGCGACCGGACTTTCGTCCCCTTCCCGACACCCCAGGGCCGCACCGTCTTGTCGGAACTTTTGCTGGCGGGCGAGAAGGCAATCACGGTGTGTCCTCGCTTCCCCGACGGGGCGTCCGCTTCTTCGCCAGCGACGAGTATCTTGAGCGCCGCAACATTATGAAAAGCTGAATTGGCGACGTTCGTTGTGGCAGCTACCGGCCATATGAGCCATTTCGCACGGCGAGTGTGCGATTGGGCACACACCATAAAGGCCGGTTTATGCAATGCTACCGGGCACCAACAAGTCGGCCGTTCGGCATAATTGTTGCACTGTAACTACATTATGAGTTTTCTCTTCGTCCTGCTTTTCGTCTTCGTGGCGGCTGCGTTTGTGTTCGGCGCCATAATCGCCTCACGGCTGGTGGCGCCGGCGCATCCGGGCAAGGTGAAAAACCAGGCGTTCGAGTGCGGCAACGAAACGATCGGCACGTCGCGGATCCAATTCAACGTCGGCTATTATCTGTTCGCACTGCTGTTTCTGGTATTCGACGTTGAGGCCGCATTCCTGTATCCCTGGGCGGTTGTCTTTCGCAAAGTTGGATTGAGCGGCCTGGTTGAAGTCGGCCTGTTCATGGCCGCGCTGCTCGTCGGGCTGGCGTATGCCTGGCGCAAGGGGGCGCTGGAATGGGTCTGATTACCGACAAACTGCCGGCCTTCGTCGAGCCGATTCCGGGCGGCGGCGTTCTGCTGGGAAGCATGGACAAGATGATCAACTGGGCCAGGGCAAACAGCCTTTGGCCTTTGACCTTCGCCACGAGCTGCTGCGCGATCGAAGTCTTCATGGCCTCCGGCTCGTCCCGTCACGACCTGGCCCGCTTCGGAGCGGAGGTGACGCGCCCCAGTCCGCGGCAAGCGGATCTCATGGTGATCGCCGGCACGATCGTCAAACGGATGGTGCCGACGCTGCAAATGCTCTACCAGCAGATGGCCGAGCCGCGTTACGTGATCGCGACAGGTTCGTGCGCGATCTCCGGCGGGCCGTTCGTCTACAATTCGTACTCCACGATCCGCGGCGTCGACGAAGTGCTGCCGGTCGATGTCTATGTGCCGGGCTGCCCGCCGCGGCCCGAGGCATTCTTCTACGGCATCCTCACGCTGCAAAAGATGATCAAGGAAGGCGAGACGGTACGTGCCCCGGGCGTTCGCCGGAAGCCGGTACTCGCGCAGCTTCCGCCCGGCGTGTCGCTAGCCGACATCCAGAAGGAAATAGCGGTAGTGCTCGAAAGGGCTAGCGTGACCGATGTTACCGCCGCCGCGGCCGCAATGGAGAGTGCGTAATGGATGCCGACGCATTACTGGCCGCAGTTGGGGCGCTTCACGGGGAAATACGCCTCCGCGAGAAAGCCGATCGCGCGGCGGTAGTCGTGCGGGCGGAGAATCTGGCGGAGATCATGCGCCAGTTGCGCGATCGGCCCGAGTTCGGCTTCGACCGGCTCGAGTTCCACACGGCGATCGACTGGCCGGCGGAAAACCGATTGGAATTGGTCTACCATCTGTTCTCCATGAAACACCGGCATTATCTGCTCGTCACCACGTCGGTTCCGCGCGACAATCCGGAGGTCGCGTCGGTATCGGGCATTTGGCGGGTCGCCGAATGGCAGGAACGCGAGGTCTACGACATGTTCGGCGTCTTGTACGATGGGCATCCCGACCTCCGTCGCCTGCTTCTGGATGACGCCTGGTCGGGCTACCCGCTGCGGAAAGACTACGTGGACGACTTCATTCTGGAGAGGCCCCAATGAGCGTCGCGGTGAGCAGCCTCGAAGAGCGTCTGAACGAGCGGCTCGATGTGGGCGCCACGTCTATGGTGACGCAGGAGTACTTCATCAATATGGGGCCGCAGCATCCCTCAACGCATGGCGTTTTGCGGCTCATCGTGAAGCTCGACGGCGAGACCGTCCGCGAGGTGATTCCCGTGCTCGGCTACATCCACCGCGGCATTGAAAAAGTCGGCGAGAGCCTTACCTACCGCCAGTTCGTCCACATGACAGACCGCCTTGACTATCTGTCGGCCCTGAGCAACAACTGGGCACTGTCCATGGTGGTGGAAAAGGCGGCCAAGATCGAATTGACCGATCGCATCCAAGTGATTCGAACGATCATGGCGGAGTTGCAGCGGATTCAGAACAATCAGCTCTGGTGGGGCGTCTTTTGCATGGAGATGGGCGCGTTCACCCCATTCTTGTACGGCTTTCGCGACCGCGAAAGGATTACCGATATTTTCGAGGAAACGGTTGGGGCGCGGCTGACGATGAACTACATCCAGCCGGGCGGCCTGATGTTCGACATTCACCCCAATTTCCAACGGCGGGTGAAGGAGTTCGTCAAGTATTTCCTTCCGCTTCTGGAAGAGTATCATGCGCTGGTGAGCGAGAACCCGATCTTCCAAGCCCGCATGACGAACGTCGGCATCCTCCCGGCCGAAGCCGCCATCAGCCTGGGCGCGACGGGCCCCGTGCTGCGGGCGTCCGGGGTCGCCCACGACCTGCGCAAGAGCGAGCCTTATGGCGTCTACGACAAGGTACAGTTCAAGATCGTAACGGGAACCAAGGGCGACTCCTGGGACCGCTACTGGGTGCGGGTCGAGGAGATGCGGCAGTCGCTCGATATCGTCGAGCAGTTGATCGACGACATCCCCGAAGGCAAGACGATGGTGATGAAGCCGGCCGTCAAAATCAAGCTTCCGGAAGGCTGTTACTACAGCCACCTGGAAACGCCTCGCGGCATTTTTGGAGTGTTCATCAACTCGGACGGCAAAGAAAAGCCGCACCGCATCCACGTCCGCTCGCCGAATTTCAACAACCTTTGGGCAATCACCAAGATGGCGCCGGGCGGCCGCCTGGCCGACTTGGTTGCCATGTTTTCCACGCTTGACATCGTGGTCCCCGATATCGACCGCTGAAGTCGCCGCAAAGACAATGAATCCAATACTCTTGACATCGCTTGACCAGCCAGCCGGCTTCCTCCCGGAATCGCTGGCGGACCGCGCCGCCGCAGGGCTGGCGACGAGCGTCTGGATCCCTATCGCCTACATGGCGCTGGCGGTCGTGGCGATTGTGGCCTTCGTCAACGTAATGGCCTTGGTGCTGATCTATGCCGAGCGAAAGGTGGCCGCCCGGTTCCAGTGCCGCCTGGGCCCGATGCGCGTCGGCTGGCACGGTATCCTGCAGACGGTGGCGGATTCGCTCAAGCTATTGTTCAAGGAAGACCTTGTGCCGGAGCGCGCCGACAGGCTGCTGCACGTCGTCAGCCCGTTCATGGCGATGCTGGCCACATTCCTCGTGCTCGTCGTGATACCATTCAGCCCGATGCTCCAGGTGGCCGATCTAAACATCGGCATCCTTTACGTTTCGGCCATCAGCGGCTTGGGGGTGCTCGGCATTCTGTTGGGCGGATGGAGTTCCAACAACAAGTGGTCGCTGCTAGGCGCGATGCGCGGCAGGGCGCAGATCATCTCCTATGAACTCTCAGCTACGCTTGCCGTGCTGGTGGTGGTTCTTTTTTCCGGCACGCTTTCGCTGTCGAAGATCGTCCAGAGCCAGTCCGAAGGCTGGTGGGTATGGCGGGCGCACATCGTCGGAGCGGTGTCGCTCGTGCTCTACCTGGTCGCGTCGACGGCCGAGATCAACCGCACACCCTTCGATTTGGCCGAAGGCGAGAGCGAGTTGACCGCCGGTTTTCATACCGAATACTCCGGCATGCGTTTCGCCGTGTTCTTCCTCGCCGAATTCATCAATATGTTCATTGTCTCGGCGATGGTTTCCATATTGTTTCTCGGCGGCTGGATGCCGTTCCACATCGGCAATTGGACGGGTTTCAACTTCGCGATGGACCTCATTCCGCCGGTCGTCTGGTTCGGCGTCAAGAGCGCGCTAGTCATCTTCGTGATGATGTGGTTCCGCTGGACGTTTCCCCGACTGCGCGTCGACCAGTTGATGAAGCTTGAATGGAAGGTCCTGCTGCCGATCGGATTCGCAAACTTGTTTCTGGCGTCGGTTGTGGTTTTAACCAACTTCTATTTCTTTCCGGCGGTAAAGTGAGGGCGGACATGGAACAGAGAGCGATTGTCGAATGCGACGTTCCTGATCGCGCCGCGGCCCGACGAGCGAGGATACTTCGTTGGCATCTTTAAGGGCCTCGCGGCGCTCTTGGGCGGAATGAAGATCACGCTCGGCTATTTTCTCCGACCGTCCTCGGTGATCACGCAGCAATATCCGGAGAACCGGGAAACGCTCAAGATGTTCGAGCGGGCGCGGCTGCAACTGACGATGGCGCACGACGTCAATGGCTGGCACAATTGCAACGCCTGCCGCACCTGCGAGAACGCCTGCCCCAACGGTTCGATCCACGTGACCGAGCAGCGGAACGCCGCCACGAACAAGAAAGAGATCAAGTTCTACACCTGGCGAATGGACAGTTGCACCTTCTGCAACGCCTGCGTGATGGTCTGCCCGACGCTGGCGCTGGCAATGTCGGACCAATTCGAAAGCTCGGTCTACGACCGCCGTCTGTTGGTGCTGAACCTCAACCATTATGCCGGACCGATCGCCAAGGAAATGGCCAAGATCGAAAACCCCGAAGAGCGGGCCGGGCAAATGACGCCGGTCCATCCCTACGACGGGCCGGTCGCCCTGATGGGCCGGCAAATCGACGGGCTGAAAAACGACGACCTGCAAGCGCTGGCAAAACAGCGCGGAGATGCGCACGAGTGATCAGTCAAGCTACCATGACCGTTCTATTCTACGCCTTCGCCGCGTTCGGGCTCTTCGCGGCGCTGGGCACGGTCTGCTCGCGCTACATCCTCCGCGCGGCCATTTGCCTGATGTGCCTGCTGGCCGTCAGCTCGGCCTATTATCTGATGCTGGGCGCGGAATTCTTGGCGGGCGTACAGGTCCTCGTCTACGTCGGCGGCATCGTTGTGCTCCTGGTGTTTGCCATCATGCTCACCGGTTCGTCTGACCTGCGAGAGGCGCGTCCGGCGATGGTCCGCGGGCTCGTCGGCGCCTTCGCGGCCGGCGCTTTCCTCACTTCCGCTTTGTCGATTTTCTTCGTCACGCCGTTCGCACAAGGCGGCGGAACTCCGGTTGCCGACACCACATCAGCCCTGGGGTTGAAGCTGCTAGATCGCGGCCCGGAGGGATACGTGCTGCCGTTTGAAATTGTCTCGCTGCTGCTGTTGGCGGCGGCGATTGGTGGAATCGTGGTAGCCCGCAAAACATCGGCCCCGCAAGAGTCTGCAGAAGTTCCTGTCGAGGTGACCGCATGATCGAGTTTCTCGCCTCGCACGCGCCCGGGCTGACGCACTGGCTGACGCTGTCGGCCGTGCTCTTTGCGCTGGGCATCTACGGTCTGCTGACCCGGCGCAACGCCGTCGGCGTGCTGATGTCGGTGGAAGTGATGCTCAATTCGGCCGCGCTGAACTTCGTCGCCTTCAACCGCTGCGTGGCCCCGGACGCCGTCGATGGACAGGTGCTGGCGATTTTCATTATTTCCGTGGCGGCGACTGAAGTCGTCGTCGGCATGGCGATCTTCGTCGCGATCTTCAAGCACCACAAGAATGTCGACGTAACGCGGATGGATTCGATGCGCGACGAACGCGCTTCGCTGGCGCCGCTGAAAGTGCCGCGGTTGAACCTCTTGCAGGAGTGAGCAGCCATGCCGGACGGAGCACATCTCGGTTTTGCGATCGGCCACGCCTGGCTCATCCTGGCAATTCCGTTTTTCTCGTTCCTCGTCGTCGGATTGGCGATCCGGCCGATCTCGGAGAAGCTCGCCGCCGTTTTTCCTACAATGCTGGGATGGGCGGCTACGGCGGCGGTCTTTGCCACGGCCGCGGTAGCCTACGCCATCGCCTGGGAATACCTGTCGCTTCCGGCGAGTGAGGTTCATCCATCGTTCACGGCCTGGAGCTTCCCCTGGCTCTGCTTTCAAGAGAACATGATCGCGCGGATCGGCGTTCTGGTCGATCCGATTTCGGTGCTGCTGATGGTCGTGGTGACGACGGTCAGCTCGCTGGTGCATCTCTACTCGATCGGCTATATGCGCGGCGAGTCCGGCTACGGACGCTATTTCACCTGGCTCAATCTCTTCACCTTCAGCATGTTGGGACTGGTGTGCGCCACCAATCTCGTCCAAATGTACGTCTTCTGGGAGCTAGTCGGCGCGAGTTCGTTCCTACTCATCGGCTTCTACTATCAAAAGCCGTCCGCCGCGGCCGCGGCAAAAAAAGCGTTCATCGTCACTCGCTTCGCCGACCTCGGATTCTTGCTCGGCGTGCTCGTCCTCGTCTACATGGGCTATCAATTCTACGGGCAGCCTGGCTTCAAGGCCCCCGCCGGTGCGCAGCCGCTGGACTTTGCCTATCTGACGGACCCCGCCGTTTTGTCCAAGCTCTCCGGCTTCGACTATCATTTTTTGGGCTTAGGCCTGCTGACGGTGGCCGTGCTGCTGGTATTCATGGGCGCCGCGGGCAAGAGCGCGATGTTCCCGCTGCACATCTGGCTGCCCGACGCGATGGAAGGACCGACGCCGGTCTCTGCCTTGATCCACGCGGCGACGATGGTCGTGGCAGGGGTCTATCTGGTCGCGCGGATGTTTCCCGTTTTCGCCGCGGCGCCCGGCGGCCTGCACGTCGTCATGATTGTTGGGGCCTTCACTAGCCTCTTCGCGGCCGTCATCGGCTGCACGCAGGACGACATCAAGCGCGTGCTGGCGTTCTCGACGTTATCGCAACTGGGCTACATGATGTTCGCCCTCGGCGTGGCAAGCATGGATCACCCGCTCGGCTACACGGCAGCGATGTTTCATCTCTTCACGCATGCCTTCTTCAAGGCCTTGCTCTTTCTCGGTGCGGGCGCGATGATCCACTCCGTACACAGCAACGAGATCTGGAAAATGGGCGGTCTGCGGCACAAGATGCCCGTCACCCACGCGACGTTCCTCGTCGCCTGCCTGGCGATCGCGGGCATCTGGCCATTCGCCGGGTTCTTCTCCAAGGACGAAATCCTGGCCGCCGCGCTCTTTAGCGGCCACGCGGACGTGTTTGCCGTCGGCATTGTTGTTTCCGCCCTGACCGCGTTCTATATGTCCCGCATCTACTTCGTTAGCTTCTGGGGCGGGCCGCGAAGCGAGGGCGCCGCACATGCGCACGAGGCGCCGATGGTGATGCTGATTCCGCTCGTGGTCCTCGCTGTCCTCTCGACGGTTGCTGGTTTCGTGCCGATGGGCCGCTTCGTGAGCATCGGCGCGGTGGAAGCCGAGGGCGGCGTCGATTGGCGGATCGCCGTTCCCGCCATGACGCTCGCGCTGGTTTCGATCGCCGCGGCGTGGACGATATACGGCGGCCGGCCGGACCGGGCCGAAGCAATTGCCCGACGCTTGGGCGTGGTCTACACGACGATCAAGAACAAGTTCTACATCGACGAAGTTTATCTGTTCGTTACCAAGAATATCATCTTCCGTTTCGTTTCGCAGCCGATTGCCTGGTTCGATCGCCGCGTGGTTGACGGCGGCGTCAATCTCAGCGCGGCGGCGACGCGGCTCTTCGCACGCGGGCTCAGCCGCTCGCAAACCGGGCAAGTGCAGAGCTACGGCGCGTGGTTCGTCGCCGGCGTCGTTTTGTTGCTGCTGATCTTTTGGGCCGTCACGATCTAAGGGAAGGACCGAAGCGTGGGAGTCGTAAGCTGGTTGATAGCCATCCCCTTCTTGACGGCGCTGGGCGTCATCTTCACGCCGGCGAGCCGGCCAAAGTCGGTCCGCGTCGTCGCGGCATTTGGCACGGGACTGCACCTCGTTTTGACCGCCATCGTCACCTGGCGCTTCTGGCAAATGGCGGTGCCTGAGACCGCGTCGATGAAGACGGCCCAATTGACGAAGCTCTATATGGTCGAACGCTTCCCCTGGTTCGACCAATTGGGCATCCAATATCTGGTCGGCATCGACGGCATTTCGCTGGCGATGGTGATTCTCACATCGATCGTCATTTTCGCCGGCGTGATGGCGAGCTGGAACGTGGAGCATCGCGGCAAAGAGTTCTTCGCGCTGCTGCTGGTACTTGTCACTGGCGTTTTCGGCGTCTTTCTCAGCTTCGATCTCTTCCTCTTCATCATGTTCTACGAATTGGCCGTGCTGCCGATGTACCTGCTCATCGGCATTTGGGGGACGGGCCCCAAAGAGTATTCGGCCATGAAGCTCACGCTAATGCTGATGGCCGGCTCGGCATTGCTGTTGGTCGGTATCCTCGCCCTCTACCACGGCTCCGGGCTGCACACCTTCGACATCACCGAATTGGCCAAGGCCCACTACCCCTCATCGCTGCAGCGCTGGGCGTTTCCGGTGATTTTCATCGGCTTCGGCGTTCTGGGCGCGCTTTACCCATTCCATACCTGGTCGCCCGACGGCCACGCCTCAGCGCCGACGGCCGTGTCGATGCTTCATGCCGGCGTGCTAATGAAGCTCGGAGGCTATGGGGCGCTGCGGATCGGCGTCTATCTGTTGCCGGAAGGGGCGAAGACCTGGGGATTGTTTTTCATGGCCTTGACAACGGTGAACATTCTCTACGGTTCCTTAGGCGCGGTCCGCCAGCGCGACCTGAAGTACTTCACGGCCTACTCGTCGGTTTCGCACTGCGGTTTCGTGCTCTTCGGCATCTCCGCGCTGAATTTTCTCGGCATGAAGGGCGCCGTGTTGCAGATGTTCAGCCATGGCATCATGACCGCGCTGATTCTTCGCGCTGATCGGCATGGTCTACGGCCGCACGCACACGCGGATGATTTCCGAGATGGGCGGCCTGGGAAAGGTCATGCCCTGGCTCGCCGTGGCGTTCTACGTCGCCGGGCTGGCCTCGCTCGGCCTGCCCGGCTTTTCCGGCTTTATCGCCGAGTCGCATGTATTTCTGGGCGGCTTCTTCGGCAACCCCTGGCATAGCATCACCGCTGAGCGCTTCCTGACGGTGCTCGCCGCCATGTCGATCGTCGTCACGGCGGTTTACGTGCTCCGCGGCCTGGCCAAGGTTTTTTTGGGTCCGATCACCGACCATCATTTTGACGGGCTGACCGATGCCACGCTCAGCGAGCGCATTAGCACCGGCATGCTGGTTGCCGCGCTTGCCATCGTCGGGACCGTTCCCGGCTGCCTGATCAACATGATCGACGGAGCGCTGATGCCGATCGTCAATCGATTGAAATGAGAGCACAACCATGCTGATGCTTCCAGAGTTGATCGTGATTGGCACGGGATTCGCCGTGCTCTTGGCTGATTTGATGGCGGGCGACCGCGGGCGGAAGTTCCTCACGCCGCTCGCCGCGCTCGGTCTGATCCTGGCCGCGGCCGCGCTGTTGGCCAAAGTGCCCGATTCCGGCGAGTTGCTCGGCGGGCGGTTCGCCATGAGTCCGGTAGCATGGTGGTTCAAAGCCATTTTCCTCTTGGCCGCGCTGGTCACGGTGGCCATCTCGGCTGACTTGCTCGACGGCCGCGCCCTCTGCCCGCTCCAGCGCATGCGCGCGCCGGGCGAGTACTACACGATCCTGCTGTTCACGGTTTCCGGCATGATGTATCTCGCCTCGGCCCGCGACATCGTGTCGCTCTACGTGAGCTTAGAGCTGGCGACGATCCCGCTGTTCGCATTGGCGGCATGGCAGCGGAGCGAACCTTCGGGCGAGGCCGGCATGAAATACCTGGTCATCGGCGCGCTCGCATCGGCCCTGCTGCTGTACGGCCTGTCGATTGTTTACGGATTGGCCGGTAAAACGGGCCTGGCGGAAATCAGCAAATCATTGCACTACTCGCCGGCGCTCGTCTTCGCCGCCGTGCTGATTATCGCCGGCGTCGGCTTCAAAATGACGATCGTGCCCTTTCATTTCTGGGCGGCCGAGGTTTACCAAGGTGCCGCCAACTCCGGTGGTCGCGTATCTCTCCGTCGCGTCCAAAGGCGCCGGCCTGGTATTGATGTTTCAAATCCTCTTCGGCCTCTTTGGACCGTTCGTCTCGCGATGGACCGCACCGATTGCCGTGCTGGCGGCCGTGACGATGACCGCTGGCAACGGCATTGCGATTGTACAGAACAACGTCAAGCGCTTTATGGCCTTCAGCGCCGTATCGCAGGCCGGCTATCTGCTGCTGGGCTTCATGGGCGCGACGGCGGAGGGCGTCTCCGCGATGGTCTTCTACATGCTCGTTTACGCCGCCACCAATCTCGCCGTCTTCACCGCGATCATTATCGTGGCGAACCAGAAGGCCACGGAAGAGATTGCCGATTACCGCGGCCTCGCCCGCACCAATCCGCTAGTCGCCCTGGGCATGATGATCGCCCTATTCGGCCTCGCCGGCATCCCGCCGCTGTCGGGCTTTGTCGGCAAGTTCTTTCTCTTTAGCGTCGCCTCACAGGCCGGCTACCACTGGCTCGTCGCGTTGGCGGCCATCAACTCGACCGTTTCGCTTTACTATTATCTCCGCATCGTGCGGCAGATGTACATTGAGCCTGCCGACGAAGACGCCCGGCCGCTCCACGTCACTCCCATCCTCGGCGCTACACTAGGACTCACCGTCGCCGCGTCTGTCCTCTTGGGAGTTGTTCCGCTGTTTTACCACGCCATCCACGCCAGCACATGTGGTTGGCTCGCAGCGACGATTGGGCCTCATTGAGCGAGATTTGACACTGGTGGATTGAAGTGCGCGAGGATCGTACGGAACTGCCGGGAATCTGCCGTCTTTGACGTTGCCGAACCCGCATTGACACGCTTGGGGGGAATCGGTACTTTACCCACCCGCCGACTGGGCTCCGCGGGGGCGGAGTGTCCAAACATGCCCAGATGATCCACCGAGGCAGCCATGTCCATCGGCAAGAAACTTACTCTGGCGGGGCTCGTCGTGGCAAGCGTCACAGGCTACATGGCGTATCTTGGCGCCTCCTCTAGTTGGCAATACTACATGACGGTACCCGAGTGCATTGACCATGCCCGCGAGATGGCGGGACAGCGGGTCCGCGTTAGCGGCACGATCGCGGCTGGAACTCTGGTGATTTCACCCGATCGGCAGGAGGCCCGGTTCTCGCTCAGCGAGGCCGGCCGCACCATGCCGGTTGTCTGCAAGGGGCCCCTGCCAGATGACCTGTCGCCGGAGAAGAGCATGGACGTTGTGGTCGAGGGTCGCGTCGACGACGCTCGCGCGTTCCGCGGCGACAAGCTAATCACGCGCTGCGCGAGCAAGTACGATGCGAAGAAAGCGATGCAAGCGACGGCCGACCGTCGCGTCGGAGGGACCACGCGATGACCGTGGCCGGTCAGTTCTGCCTTCTGCTAGCGATGATATGCTCGGGCTACGCGGCCTTTGCAGCAATTCTCGGTGCGCGAAGCGACAGTCGCACGCTGAGACGCAGCGCGCTATTTGCCGCCATCACGGCGTTTGCCGCCGTTACAGTCATTGTCGTAATTCTGGCCCACGCGCTGGTAACCAAGGATTTCCGCTTCGAGTACGTGACGGAGTATTCCGATTCGCTCTTGCCGTGGCATTACAGTCTATCGGCGCTATGGGTCGGGCAGGCGGGATCGCTGCTGGTCTGGGGCTGGTTCGTGGCCGCGCTAGCGATGTTGTTTTGCGCCGAGCGCATTGCGCGGGCGCGATGAGAACGGGCTCGGCGGGATCGCCTTCGGCGTGCAGATGACCTATTTGGCATTCCTGCTAGCCATCATGATCTTCGCTGCCGATCCGATGGCGCCGGCGTTGGTGCCTGGCGCAAAGGGGAAGGACTCAGTCCATTGCTTCAGCATCCGGCGATGCTAATCCATCCGCCGATCGTGTTTCTCGGCTACGCCGCGTGGGGCGTTCCTTTCGCGTTGGCCGCGGCGGCCTTGATCTCGGGACGCCTGGACACGCTTTGGCTACGACAAGCCCGACCCTGGGCGCTGTTCGCCTGGACGACCCTGGGCGGCGGCATCTTGCTCGGCGCGGAGTGGGCGTACGAGCAACTCGGCTGGGGCGGTTACTGGGCCTGGGATCCGGTGGAAAACGGCTCGCTCATGCCCTGGCTGACCGGCACCGCGCTGGTTCATGGACTGATGACGTGGAAGCAAGGCGCATTCAAGAAGACGACGCTTTCCCTGGCGATCGTCACTTTTGGACTGTGCAACTTCGCCACGTTCCTCACCCGCAGCGGCATCTTCAGCAGCGTGCATGCCTTCAGCCAGTCGCCCATCGGCTGGATGTTTCTCTTCTGGATCGCCGTTTTCGCGATCGGCGGAACGGCGCTGATCGTTTGCCGCCGCAGACAACTCGCCGCCGAGCGGCCGCTGACTTCGCTCTTCAGTCGCGAAGCGCTCGCGCTGCTGGGCATCATCGCCTTATCGCTAATCACAACAGTGACGCTTGTAGGAACGCTTACTGGAGCCATCTCGGGGCTGTTTTCCTCAACGCCGATAGTTGTCGGGCTAGCGTTCTATAACAACGTCTTGATCCCCACCGGGCTGGTGCTGCTGGCGGTCGTGGCTGTGGTGCCGTTGCTCCGCTGGGGCGCCGGACCAGCGCGCGATCGCGGGCGGATGTTGATGTGGACCGCCGGCGCCGGCCTAATAGCCGCCAGCATTGCATTCCTGCTTGGCGTTCACAGTATCGTGGCGCTTTTGGTCACCGGCCTGATGACCGCACTCGTGACGGCGACGTTGCTGACAATCGTCGTGGACTTCGTTCGTAGTACCGGTTTCAGCCGGAATCCATTTACCAGCCGCCTAAAGGCAGTACTACGAGCGCGGCGACGCAGTTACGGCGGCTTCCTGGTCCACCTCGGTTTCGGCTGCATGGCGGTCGGCATCGCCGGCTCGTCGCTGAGCAGCCGCGATACGGACCTTTCCATGACCCGCGGCCAAAGCGTCGAGTGGGCAGGCCGCACGATACGTTATGCCGAGCTGCTCCAGCACGATCTCAAGCAGAAGGTTGTCGTCGAAGCCCGGCTGGAGATCACCGAGGCCAACGGCACGCGGTACGCCCTGCTGCCGGCTCAGCACTTGTTCCGCCCGCAGAACCAATGGGAAACGAAGGTTGCCATTCGCTCGACCTTCGCCGGTGACTTCTACGTGATCTTGCACGGCGGGAGCGAAGCCAAAAAAATCCACCTGACGCTGATCGATCATCCCTTGATCCGCTGGCTTTGGCTGGGCGGTTGGATTGGCCTGGTCGGTGTCGTAATCGCAGCGTGGCCGGAGCGGCAGCCGCGCGAGTCGAGCGAAGGACGCACGTTGCCCCATGCCGTGATTCCAGCCCCGCACCTTGCGGCGTTTACAACGCGCGTCCGCCAACAGGATACAAAAGCGATGCGCCAGTGAGAGACATAATCCTAACCCGAAGCGTAAGCGAGGGCTAACTACTCTTCCCTCGCTTACGCGTCGGGTCGTGATGGACATGTGAATGCCTGACTCCTCAATCGCTATCGAAGTTCGCCGCGTGACGAAACGGTTCGGCCGCCGCGCCGTGCTCGATGCGATCGATCTGGCGATTCCTGTCGGGGAATGCGTTGTTCTTACCGGCTCCAACGGGGCGGGCAAGACAACGCTCCTGCGGACCATGGCCGCGCTGATTCGACCCAATAGCGGCGAGGTCTTTTGGTTTGGCGAGAAAGCGGCCGGTCGTTGGGACAGCCGCCGCCTGATTGGCATGGTCGCGCACGAACATCGCCTGTATCCGCATCTGACGCTTCGCGAGAACCTGGTCTTCGCCGCGCGGATGTGCGACGTGCCGCTGCCGCGAGAGCGTGCCGATGCGCTGCTGGAAACCGTTTCGCTCGCCGCGCACGCTGACCGCACGCCGTCCGTGCTTTCCAAAGGAATGCGGCAGCGGATGAGCCTCGCCCGGGCACTGGTCCACGATCCGCCGATCCTATTGCTGGACGAACCGTTCGAAGGCCTCGATTCGGCTGCCGAGGTGTGGCTGATGGATCTGTTTCAAGGCTTGAGAGGAGAGGGCCGGACGTTGTGTTTCGTGCTCCACGACCAAGCGAAAACGCGCGTTCTGGCCGACCGTGTGCTCCGCATAGAGCAAGGAAGGTTGCTGCCGCCCGCGGCAGCGACTGCCCGAGCGGCATGAGGCGGAAGGAAGCAGCATGACGAAAAAACTCTGCTATATGGTCGCCAAGGACTTGCTCAGCGAATGTCGCGCGCTGCGGACGTGGCCGGCTATGCTGCTGCTTGGCGTGGTGGTGGCCATGATGTTCGCCATGCAAATGGACCTTCCGCCCGAGCACCAGCGGCAGATCGCCGGCAGCTTGCTTTGGCTTACTGTTTTCTTCGCCGGCTCGCTGGCCCTGGACCGTTCCTTCGCCGCCGAGCGCGAGGACGGCTGCTGGGAAGGGCTGTTCTGCTACCCGGTATCGCCGACTGCGGTCTACCTGGCCAAGCTGACCGTGAATGTCGTCGCCTTGGCGGCCTTGGAGTGTGTACTGATCCCGCTTTTCGCCATGCTGACCGACGTTCCACTGCTTGCTCATCCCGTTCCGATCATCGCTATTGCAGTTCTAGGCAACCTGGGGCTCGCGGCCGTCGGCACGCTGCTCAGCGCCGTAGCCAACGCTGGCCGGCAAAGCTCGTATCTTTTGCCGCTCTTGGTGCTGCCGGCGGTGATACCGCTGGTCTTGGGCGCCGCCGAGGCGACACGACTGGCCGTTGAGCACGACTTCGGTCCCGATTGGTGGCACTGGATGCAGTTGCTCGCGAGCTTTGCCGTGGTGTTTGTGACCGCGGGAACCGTGTTGTTTGAATATGCCATTGAGGACTAGGAGCAGGAGAGTGAACCATGCCGGAAGTCGCATTTCGCCGAACAACTTACGATTATCTCCCGCAGACGGTTGCCGCCGTCATGATCGCCACGGCCTTCGTCGCCATCTTCTTTGTCGCGCCCACCGAAGAGACCATGGGCGATGCCCAGCGGATCGTTTACCTCCACGTCTCCGTGGCCTGGATGGGGCTGGCGTCGTTCGTACTCATGGCGGCGACGGGCGGCATGTACCTCGCGCGGCGAAAGCTGGCGTGGGATCACTGGTCGCGGGCGGCCTTGGAAATCGGCTGGCTCTGCTCGAGCCTGACGCTGGCCACCGGTTCGCTGTGGGCCCATTCCGCCTGGAACACCTGGTGGACGTGGGACCCGCGATTGACGACGGCGTTCGTACTTTGGGCGATGTACTCGGCGGCGCTCGTGATTCGCAGTGGCATCGAGGACCCGCACCGCCGTGCGCGGATCGGCGCGGTTGTGGCGATCGTGGGCGTGCTGGATGTGCCGCTGGTGATCATGGCCACGCGGTGGTTCCGCGGCATCCACCCGAAAAGCCCGCACATGGAACCGACGATGCAGTTGGTGCTGGCGATCAGCGTCGTTTGCTTTACCGTTTTCTTTACGGTGCTCCTGCTCTTGCGGAGCGCGCAGCTTCAATTGGCCGACTCGCTGGAGGACTTGCAAACCGAATTGGTGAGTTAAGGAAAAGGAGAGTATGCAATGTTGACGTTTATTACCGCGTATCTGCTCGCCTGGTTTGCCGTGCTTGCGTACATGGTGCGGCTGGGAAGTGAGCAGCGCCGGCTGCGCCGCACGATGGACGCGCTGCAGAAGCAGATACAACCGAAACTAGCGCAGAAACGCGCCGCGTAGTTAGTGAATATGATCGCATTACGCAGATCTCAGATTCTGCTTCCCGAGCAACGAGGTTGGAACTGTATGAGGCCGGAACTGCTACTTCCGTTCACCTGCCTTGCCCTAGCGGCGTCCATCGCCCACGGCGGCACGATTGAGGGCGAGGTTGCCAACACGTCCAGCGGCGCGCCGGTTCCATGCCAGACCGAGGTCGTTCTGCAGATGCAGACCAACGGCCAGTTCATCCCGTTCCGCGATGTCACGTCCGACGCGGAGGGTCGCTATCGATTTAAGAACCTTCCGGAAGGCGCGGATTACCTCTATCTCGTCGGCGCCAATCGGCACGGCATCTTCTACCCTGGCCCGCGGATCCGCCTGGTGAATCCGAAGCCAAACGCCTACGCGGAGCTTTCCGTCTGCGACGCCGTCACCAAGCCCAATCCTCTGGTGCTGAAGAAAATGGACGTCACGATCCGGCCGGAACTGGGGATGTTGAAGGTCACGGAATCGCTGCTGATCGAGAACCCGACGCGGACCTGTTACGTCGGCGAGGCGGCTATGGAAGGCGGCGCTGCGATCACACTGGCGCTTTCTGTTCCGCCCGACTTCCAGCGGATGACGTTCGACAAGGAGTTCTTCGGCCGGCGATTCGCAGTCTTCGAAAACCGCGTGGTCACAAGCATTCCCTGGACGCCGGGCGAGCGCGAGGTTCGCTATACGTATGTGCTCCGAAACACGCAGGAGGCGGCGATCTGGCGGCGGCCGATGGACCTGTCCTGCTCCGATGTGACCGTCCGCATCGAGGGCAAATCGCCCGACGAGGTGCGTTGCGGTCTTCTCAGCCGTTTGCCGGACGACGCAAAAGCCGTGATCTACACGTCCGCCGGGCAGACAATTCCCGCCGGCCGCGTGCTGCGCGTCGAACTCGGCCGCATGCCGCTGCCCTGGATGACTTACAGCAAATGGGCGGCCGTCGTCATCTTACTGGCGGTAATCGCGGCTACGAGTTGGCTGCACTTCGCCCGGCGTCGCGCCGCGGCAAGCCGCGAACCAAGGAAGATTCCTCGTGTAGCGAGAAAAAGACGGGCGGCGTGACGCAAGTCACTCCGCGTCGGGCCAGGTGAACTGGACAAGACGGCCAATTCTGTTAGAATTTCGATCGACGCGCCGGTTTGGTGCGCTCGACTTTCGCTTTGGATCTCTACTGGTTATACGGAGGAACCAATCTCATGAAAACCGTTTGTTGCTCTTTGTTCATTCTTTTTGGCTTCGCTCTATGCGCCGGCTGCGGCGATAACTCCTCGCAGTCGTGGGAGGACAGCAAGTCGAAGTCCGCCTCCGGCAAGTCAGGCTCGAAATCCGCCGACGTAGCCAACAACGACTCCGCGAGTGACGCCGGCAGCGGCGACACCGAGACTCCCCACGGGACGACAAACCCGCACGCGGGAACGCAAATGCCCCGTGCCGGTGCCGATGCCGATACTGTCATCGAAAACGACGGCAAGCTCGACGTGGAAACAGCCCATTGGACTGTGCCGAAAACGTGGGTCCGCAAGAGTCCGGGCATGATGCTGCTGGCGGAATATGCCGTGCCCAAGGCGGAAGGCGACAAGCAGGACGGGCGTTTCACCGTTAGCCAGCTTGGCGGCGGCGTGGAAGGCAACATCGACCGATGGAAGGGACAGTTCAGCAAGCTTGACAAGCAAAACCAGGAAGCCTTCGATCTCGACCAACTGAAAGTCACGCTCGTCGATCTGTCGGGTGTCTACAACGACTCGCGCGGCATGATGGGACCGTCGGTATCGCGCAGCGGCTATCGCATGTTGGGAGCGGTCGTGGAAGTGCCGGGCCAATCGACCTTGTACTTTCTCAAGTGCTACGGCCCAGAAAAGACAATCGCCGCCCATGCCGACGAGATCAAGACGTTCATCCGCTCGATGAAGGTGGACAAGTAGAAGGTCGCGATGGACTACGCCGCGTATACGACCGCCGATTTCGATCATAGTCCGCTCATGTTCTACTATGAGACGACGACGGCCTGCGATCTGGTCTGCAAGCATTGCCGCGCGTCGGCCCGGGAAGCGGCCGATCCGGCCCAGCTCAACACCGAGCAAAGCAAGCAGCTTCTGACGCAGATCGCAACATTCCCCAAGCGGCCGATGGTCGTGCTCACCGGCGGCGACCCGCTGAAGCGGCACGACCTGATGGAGCTGATCGCCCACGGCCGTAGCGTGGGCCTGGAAATGGCGCTGACGCCCTCGGCAACGCCGCTGGCCACGCGGGAGGCGTTCCAGCGCGTCCGCGATGCGGGCATCCGGCGGCTCGGCATCAGCCTCGACGGCCCGACCGCGGCCACGCACGACGCCTTTCGCGGCTGGGAAGGGAGTTTTGAGCGGACCCGCGAGATGCTTCTTACCGCGCGGGAGTTGGGGTTGTCGGTGCAGATCAACACGACCGTCTGCCGCCGCAATGTCGATCTTCTTGGACAAAATGGCCCAGTTCGTCGTGCCGTTTGACATCGCCATGTGGGCATTGTTCTTTCTTATCCCCGTCGGCCGCGGTTTCGACGAGCAGCGAATCAAGCCGGAAGAATACGAGCAGGTTTTCGAGAAGCTTTACGGCTGGTCGCAGACAATGCCCTATGCGGTAAAGACGACCGAGGCCCCGCACTATCGCCGCTTCGTGATGCAGCGCGGCGGCAATCCGCTCGCCGGGCCGCGCGGAAACGGCGATGGCCACGAGCGCCGCGGCCACCGCGCGCTGCTCGGCGTCACCGACGGCAAGGGAATCATGTTCGTCAGCAACATCGGCGAGATTTTTCCCGCGGGCTTCCTGCCCATCTGCTGCGGGCGGTTCCCCACGGACAACGTGGTCGATGTCTACCAGAAGCATCCGCTGTTTCTCGACCTTCGCACACCCAGCCGTTTCAAGGGCAAGTGCGGCAATTGCGAGTACAATACAATCTGCGGCGGCAGCCGCTCGCGGGCGTACGGCGTGACAGGCGACCCCTTGGAATCCGAGCCCGACTGCCTCTATATGCCGCCCGGCCGCAATCCAAGCGGTCCGAACCGCTCCGACGTGCAAGCGTCGATACAGTAAGGTCTTTCAAGGAAGGCCCCGTTGTCAATCCCGCAATTGGAAGAGCCGCGCCAGGGCGTCGAGCAACCCGTGCGGAATGCCGCGGCGGGATTCGTCTCGCAACGATTCCATGGGCGCGTGCAGGAGCTTGTTGACGAGCCGATCAAAGGCCTGGCGGACTTCTTCCTGGGCGGCCGTGTCGAGATCGGGCAAGCGATTCAAAAGCCGTCGCAGTTCATCCTCTTTGGGCTTTTGCCAGCCGGCGCGGAGTTGCCGTATTACAGGGCCAGTCGCGCGATGGTGCAAATCGCCCATAAATCGACGCGCTTCGTGCTCGATGATTCGTCGGGCGGCCGGAATCTCCCGGTCGCGAAGGCGGCCATTGTTTTGGCAGGCCGCTTGCAGGTCGTCGACCGAGTAGAGATAGACCATGGAGAAGTTGCCGATCGCCGGCTCGAAATCTCGGGGAACCGCCAGATCGAGCACAAACAGAGGTCGATGTCCGGCGCGGCGTGAATTGCTCGAAAGTCCTCGCCGGTGACTATCTGCCGGCCGGCGCCGGTTGTGCTGATCACCAGGTCGGCGGCGATAAGTGCCGCGTGCAGTTCCGGCCACGGGTGCGCTTGCCCGTTCCAGTGGCGGTGCGCTCGCAGGCGCGCTCATAACTGCGATTGACGATGGTGATCCGCCGCGCCCCTTCGTCGTGGAGATAGCGGAGCGTTTCCTCGCCCATTTCTCCAGCTCCGATGACGAGCGTTTCCTTGTCATCGAAGTGCTCGAAGATTTGCCGCGCGAAATCGGCCACGGCGACGCTGGGAATACTGACCCTGCGCTGATGGATGGCCGTTTCAGTGGCTACGCGGCGAGCAACGCGAATTGCCGTCTGGAAGGCCTGATGCAAGAGCGGACCCGACGCCGCGCATTCGACGGCCACCTGATACGCCAGCTTGACCTGTGCCAGAATCTGGGGCTCGCCCAGCACCATGCTGTCCAGGCTTGCCGCCACGTCGAACAAATGCCGCACTGCTTCTTCGTCGCTGCTGACGAATAGGTGCGGCATGATTTCTTCCCGGTTGAGGCGATGGAATCGGGCGAGAAAGTCGCCGATCTGCTCCACGGTTGGCACGCCTCCGGACTGGCTGGCTGCATAAACCTCCATGCGGTTGCAGGTGGAGAGAACGACGGCTTCCACGTCGCAAAACGCCTTTCGCCACTTGGCCAGCGCCTCAGCCACTTTTTCGCGACCGAGCGCTAGCCGCTCCCGAATCGCGATCGCGGTCGTATGATGGCTGCAACCCACAACCTGCAGTTTGATGGCGGACCTGGGCACCACGGCGGAGTGCTGAAGATGGAGATTGGATTGACGCCAAACGACCGGGGCCGCGCGCTGCGTCAATCGGTTCCGTTCGCTCGATTCGTCCCATAATTCGGCGAGGCGGCCATCGAAGACCGCCGTCGGACACAAAATGCCGGTTTTAGCCTCTCTAAATATACCAAAGTAGCCACCTGCGTGTCTGTACCGATTTTCGCCCAGTCTTGCTGCGGAAAATGCTCCGCACCGTTCTCGATCCGCAGCGGGACCTTGGAATATAAACATCTAATCGTTCGTCAAATCGCGTCTTGAAACGGCTCGGTCGCGAATTCTCAAGAAAATGCAAGAGCGGCAGTTATATCCTTGACGGCGTTGTTATGCGCATGTAGATTTACGGGCAGTCTATGGGTACGGCCACGTTTGGTACGGAACGCGGGCGAATCTGCGACGTGCTCGGTTTGAGTGGTCATTAGCCTTTAGAGGAGGAACGACATTATGACGCGGTCCAAGTTTTTAGGTGTGGCGTGTGTCGTGCTGGCGTTCCCGGTTTGGGGAATCCTAGTGCAGCGATCGAGCTCGCAACCGCCCGCGGAACCCGTAACGGAAGTTCATCCGCCGGCGGACCAAACCTACGTCGGTGCGAAGGCCTGCATGGCATGTCACTTCAAACAGACGATGGTCTGGAAAAAGACCAAGCACGCAACCGAAGCGTTCCAGAAGCTGCCCGCGAAGTATCAGACCGATGCCTCATGTTTGATTTGCCACTCGACTGGCTACGGCGCTGCGACCGGCTTCAAGGACATGGCATCGACGGAAAACCTAGCCGGCACGACTTGCGAGGCCTGCCACGGGGCGGGCAGCGCCACGTGGTGGCTGCCAAGCCGTTCATCGGCAAGAAGCTCACGCCGGAACAGGACAAAGAAGTGCGCGGCACGATCTATAAGGTGATGCCCGGCAACGTCTGCATGCGTTGTCATACGGAGGCAGCCCACAAGGCGCATCCGGCTTACGACAAGTAGTTGCGGAGTCGCACGCTCCCGCCACACGCCCCCGGGCACATATCAGCATGAAATCACTCTTGGCGGCGTTGCTCGTCGGATTGATTGCCGTAGCGCTCGCGCCGGTGCTTATGGCCATGTCCGGCGACAAGCCGGTGGCGGCCGACTTGGAGCAAGCGGCTTCAAGCGGTCATGTCCCCGCCGCATCCGTAAATAAGGACGCGGCCTCCAAGCAGACGCAAGATTCATCCGCTGCGCCGGCTTCTTCATCCACCGCTCCGGCAACGCCGGCGGTCCCGCCCGCCCCTGTTGCAAAGCTCCCTTCCACCCCGACCGCCAAGCCCGCGGAAAAGTTGCCGCTACCCAAGGGGTCGCATATCAAGGACGACGAAAACTCATGTCTTGCCTGTCATTCGCAAAACATAGACCCGAAGGACAAGACGATGGGCCAGTTCTATATAGATGCGAACGCCTTGAAAAAGGATGTTCATTATCAGAAAGGCGTCAGTTGCAGCGATTGCCATGGCGGCGACGCAAGCGTATTCGAAGTCACGGCGCACCAAGCCAAGGACGACTTTCACACCAAGTTACCGGACATTATGGCCGCGCGCTGCGTGAAGTGTCATGCCAACGAATGGGACGCGATTCGGGCCGATAGCGTGCATGCTCATGCGGTCAAAACCGACGACCCCATGCAGCCGACGAATTTGACTTGCGACAAATGTCATGGCCAACTGGCCCACAGCCTTTTGCCCGTCCGCGACCCGAAGTCACCCGTCTATCTCGGCAATCAGGTGCAGACGTGCGGCGGCTGCCACGAACACGAAGAGATGAAGAATACGTTCCTGGCGAGCGTCCATGGCAAGGCGCTGACGAAGCTTGGGCTGGTCGTCGGGCCGGTATGCGCCGACTGCCACGGTGCGCACGGCATCTATCGCAAGAACGACACGCGCTCGACGTTGAATATCGGCAATATCGCCGATACGTGCGGCAAGTGCCATCGCGGCATCAAGGAAAAGTTGCTGGAAAGCGTCCACGGCACAGGCGGCATATTGGGCGGAACGGCAAAGGAGCCCGCGCCGGGCGGAAAGACGACGCAGTTGCCCTCTTGCACGTCATGCCACGTTGGGCATGAGATCCTTGCCGGCGAATCGGTCGCCTTCCGCGAGGCCCTGCCCGGCCGCTGCGGAAACTGCCACGCAGCGATGTCCAGTTCCTATGCGCTCAGCATTCATGGACAATTGACCGGACTGGGCTATGGTCCGGCGGCGAAATGCGCCGACTGCCATGGAGCGCATGACATTCTGCCGCTTACGGACGCCCATTCGAGGCTTTCGGCGGCGAACCGTGCGCAGACGTGCGGGCAATGCCACGCCAACGCCCGCGGCAACTTCGTGAGCTTTCATCCGCATCTCGACCCGTATGATCGAACGAAGTACCCGGTGGTCTACGGCGTGCAGATGACGCTCTTGACGCTGTTATACACAACGTTCGCCGTCTTCGGATTGCATTGCCTCTTGTGGTTCATTCGCGGCGTCGTGGATTTCCTTCGCCATTCGCGACCGCCCGGACTGCGGCCCGGCGAGACGGCCTATGTCCGCTTCGTGTCCTTCCACCGCATCGGCCACACGATAATGATGGGTTCGTTCCTCGGCCTGGCCGCAACCGGCCTGCCGCTGAAGTACCACGACGCGCCTTGGGCGCAATCGTTGGCTCGACACCTGGGCGGCTTCGAGTCGACCGGCTTCTGGCATCGCTTCTTCGGGGTGATTTTGATGGTTTGCTTGGCGGCGTACACGGTTCGGTTGGTGCGGCTGCTTATTCTAGGCCGCCGAAAAGGACGCACGCTGGGAAGCCTGGTGTTCGGACCCGACTCGCCCGTCCCCAATGTCCGTGACCTGAAGGACTTTCTCAAGATGCTCCGCTGGTTCGTTGGCCTGGGGCCGAAGCCGGGACTGGAGCGTTGGTCGTATTGGGAGAAGATCGACTTTTGGGCGCTATAGCCGACACGATTATCATCGGCTTGACGGGGCTGATTCTCTGGTTCCCCAACTTCTTCTGTCTCGTATTGCCGGGCACGGCCTTGAACATCGCCCAGGTGGTCCATTCCACTCAGGCGCTGCTGGCCACCGGATTTGTCTTTGCGATCCACTTCTTCAACGCTCATCTGCGACCCGACAAGTTTCCCGGCGACATGTCGGTGATGACGGGATTGGTAAGCGAAGAGGAGTTCAAGGACGAGCGGCCTGACTACTTCCAGCGCCTCCAGCGTGAAGGCAAGTTGGAGGCGATGCGGACGACAAGTCCTGGCTGGTTCGTGCTCCTGAGCACACGGCTATTCGGACTGGTCGCCCTGTCCATCGGGTTGGCGCTGCTATTGGGCATGATCCTGGCGGCGCTCGGTACATAAGGGGTGCGAACATGGAACCATCCAACACGTCATCCGGATCGTCCCCGGCGGCGTCCGCGCCGAAGCGCACGGGCTGGCGAAAACTCCGCTATATACTCTACACGGCGGTGGCGCTGTTGAGCGCGTGGATCTCGTTGTTGGTGATCATGACCGGGGCGGCGGCATGGTACACCTCGCGTCCACAGTTCTGTAACAGTTGCCACATCATGGAACCTTACTACAAGTCGTGGCAAAAATCGAGCCACAAGGATGTGGCCTGCGTGCAGTGCCACTTTCCGCCCGGACTCGGCGGCGAAGTCCGCAGCAAGCTGCTCGGCCTTGTGCAAGTGATCAAGTACGTCACGAACACCGCGGGACCGCGGCCGACCGCCGAGATTGACGACCAGAGCTGCCTCCGTTGCCATGAAACACGGCTGCTCTCCGGACAGGTTGATTTCCACGGCGTCGACTCTCACGGCAAGCCGTGGCACATTCCCTTCGACCATACGCCACATCTGGCAGAAGGCCGCCGCGGCAAGACGCTGCGCTGCACGAGCTGCCACAGCCAGATCGTCCAGGGCAGCCACATGACGGTCACCACCACGACTTGTTTCCTCTGCCATTTCAAGGAAGAGCCCTTCAACGCCGGGTTGAGCGCTTGCACGCATTGCCATCAGATTCCCAAGGGCGACCTCGAGTTGGGCGGCGGCGTGAAATTCACGCACGAAACAGTCCTAAAGCAGGGCGTGTCGTGCGCCACCTGCCATCGCGACGTTATCCGCGGCAACGGCGACGTGCCCCGCGAGCGCTGCGCCGACTGCCACAGCCGCGAAGGTGACCTGGCGCAGATTAATGACCACGTTAAGCTGCACCAGATCCATGTCACCGACCACAAGGTCGATTGCGTTCGATGCCATACACCCATCCTGCACAACTTGCAGCCCGACAAGATCGAGCATGCCGCTACGGAATGCCAATCGTGTCACGGCGATCCGCACCAGCGTCAAGTGGACATGCTCCGCGGTATAGGCGCGAAGACGCTAGGCGAACAGCCCAACATGATGCTGGCGATCCGCGCCGAATGCCGCACGTGCCACAGTGCCCGCGAAACCACGTCCAGCGGCGACACGGTCCTTCGCGGCACATTGCAGAGTTGCGCAGCATGCCACGACGCCGCTACGGTCCAGAAGTTCGAGACCTACCACGTAGCCCTGCGGACTGCGACTTCCAGTTCTGGAAAAAGCCGCCGGTGACGTGGAAGCCGCGGCCAAAAAGGGCGGTCTTCCCGCTGGCCGGGCCGACAAGATCGCCGCCGAAGCGGTCAACATGCGCCACGACATGGAGATGCTTGGCCGTGGCAACGACGTCCATAACATGCACTTCGCCGCCAATCTCGTGCGGCAGGCGCTCGATCGGCTGACAATCCTTTGCCGCGAACTGAAGATCGAGCCGCCGAAGGTCGAACTGCCGCGGCTTGACGGCGCGGCCGCCAAGTAGCCTGCGCAGTGCGCCGCGAGGCGGCGGTAGCGGCCGTCGCCTCGCATGGCGTCCACTTCCTTTGGATTGCCAGGGTTAGAATACCGCGCTTACGCCTCCCAGGACCGAGTTCTGCGTGCCGCTCAGCAGGCCGGTTGACAGGTCCTCAAAGTCGTAGTAGTCGTAGCGGACGTACGTCGTCATCCGCGGACGAAGGATGTAATCCGCCCCGACCTCAAACCGGAACGACTGCTCCTTGACCAACGACCATTGGCCGAGGTCGTACGGGGCGCCCGTGGGCGGCGTCTGCACGGCGGTGGGTACGACGGCAAAGCTGGAATCGATGCCATGCACGTACTCAAACGTGCCGTTGAACGAGAGCTTCTGCGTCGCCTGGAAGCGCGTGCCTACGGTGAAGACGTTGGCCGTGCCTCGGAAGTTCCACGGAATGCCAATCCCGTCGGCGCTGGAATTGATCGGTCCGGCGTTGACGCCTTGGTTGATCCAGCTATCCATCTCGGAGAAGCCGGCATTGAACGACCAGTCGCACACTGGCTGCCAAAAGGCGCTGAGCGTGAAGGGCAGACTGTTGCTTGTCCAGCCGCCGAACGGTATCGCCTTGTAGGTTCCCGATGACGGCAGGGACTCTCCGACGTAAGGCGCATTGCTCATCGCATTCTCCACGTAGAACGTGGCGTTGAGCATAAGCGTATCGGTCGGCATCCAGGTGGTCTGCAGTTCAATGCGGTTTTCCTGCGTCGGCAACGCGCTGTTCAAGGCGGCGTCAATCGACTGGCCGACGTCGGGCGTGATACCGTACAGCGGGTACTCCGTGCGGATGTAATTGTAACGGAGTTGCGTGTCGAGACTCTTCGACCATTTCTCTTCGACGCCCACGAAGAACGTGTTCGTGTTCGAATTGGGCTGCGTGAAGACGCTGTTGGTGACGAACTGTGCATTCGTTCCGGCAGGAAGTGGGAGCTCGGAGTCGGCGTTCTCGCGCATCAGCGTGCTGTATTCATACCCGCCCACGAGGCTCAAGTTCCTGCGGTAGATCTCGCACTCATCAGCGAAGGGACGCCAGCGGGCATCAATGCCGGCCGAGTGGATCTCGCGGTTGATCTGCGGTCCAATGTTGCTGAGGTTCGATTCCTGGTAGAATTGCGACGCAGCGCTCGTCGTTGTCCCTCCGCCATATTGATCGTTGAGCGCCTGCAGGGGAGTCGTGCTGTCCTCGCGGTAGTATTTGGCGTGCGCCGTGAGCGCCAACTTGTCAGTCGGCGTGTTGGTAATCCGCAGATCGGCGCCGTTGAAGTTCCGGTACGTAGTCCGGAGCAGGTCCTCGTTGTACCCTACATATCCCAAGAGATAGGCGTCCGTGTTGCAGCCGATCTTGGTGGCGAACTTGAGACGGTCGATCTGGGTTTGGTTATCGGGCACGATATTGTAGCCCGCGGTGCTGAACGCGCCCCCGGCAGCCGGCGGCGCAAAGCCCAGATTGCCCGCGTCGGACGGTTGGAATTTCGACCCTGCCCGGTAGATATTGATTACCTGCTGGTCGTCCGATTCGAAGGCCCGTACGAGGTGAGTGTATTCCAGGGCCGTATCGCAATCCATGCGGAGCTCGAGGGCCACCTCCACTTGGTTGGTCTGCCAGTCAATGTGCTGTGCCTGGCTAGTCACGTGACACTGCCGAGTGACGGTGGGATTCGAGCCGAAACTCCTAAAAGGTTGTGGATAAGGATGGCCGCCACTGGCTGGACTGGTTCCATTTACGTCGCCGGGGGTGGCGTCGTAGCAGTGCGTCATCGCATTGGCCTGGCGGTAACCCTCCTTGTCGATGCCGAAGGCGTTCACGCGCCACCGCAGATTTTCGGTGATTTCGCCCTTGAAATTCGCCTTGTACTCTTGGACTTGGACGGCATAGTCCTGGCCGGGATTCACGTCGTTGCGGCTGAAAACGTTGAAATTGGCGCCGTTGGTATTCCTGGCGGCCTGGATCGTCGTCCAACCGGAATAGTTATGTGTATCGAGTTCGTGCGGGAACTGCTGCCAGTCCAGGTCGGCTTCCAATCGCGGGCCGCCGTAGAAGTGCAGCCGTCCGTAGAAGTCGTCGTCATCGCTTTGCCAGGCGCTGAGATCGACGGTCTGGTCACCATTGCTGAAGATTCCATCAAGGTCCCAGAATGGCGAGGAGGTCCGACCCTGGTACTCGTCGACCTTGGATGGGTTGCCCGTCTGGTGCACGCCCCAGGCGCCGGCGCGGACAATGAAATCCCGCACCGGATCCGAGTCGTCGTAGTACGTGGCCGAATCTTCCGTGGCCGCGAGCCCTGTGTTTGCGTGGTCGGCGGGCGTGGCGCTGGCCGTGGTCGTCAGGGCCGGCGGGGCCGCTTTGGCATCTGCTGCCAGAGCCGCGACAGGCGTTTCCTCGGACCGTGCGGCCGCCGTCAGCAGCATGATCGCTGCTCCCGCGATTAGTGTCAAGTAGTTGACCTTCACGATCAGGTCTCCCCTTATTGGCTGGTTAAGTCAGTTGCCTATTTTGATGATTGATGGATGCATTGGTTGCGAACCTATCCGAGAACTGAGCGAAGATTCTGGTTCACTCCGGCTCGAGGCCGGTTCTCGTATAGACTCCAAGGTGCTTAGCGGAACAGGGCGTCTGGGTTCGGCTCGGTTGCCGACGGAACGTCGCTGCCGTGGATCTGCGTGTGGCAGTTCGTGCAGTTGGTGTAGAATATCTGACGCAGTTTCGGGTTGGCGTCGATGTCCGCAACTCCGTTGACGCTCGGGTGGCCGACATTCGTTGGCCTGTGGTGCCCGCTATGGCACCGCAAGCAGAGGAATGCCGGCGGCTGCCGCAACAGGTTGTTGGCCACCGTGCCGTGGACTTCGTGGCAAATCGCACAATTCTCGTCCACCGGCGGGTGCGGATAGGCGAACGGGCCGGTCTTTTCCGCGTGGCACTTGTAGCAGAGCTGGTTTATTGTCTCTGCCTTGAGGTTCTTCTCCAATTGCCCGTGCGGGTCGTGGCAGTCGGAGCAGAGCATCTTGCCTTCCATGATCGGGTGGTGCGAAGGCAGGTGGTTCTGGGCGAATTTCTTCTGGTGGCACTTGTAGCAGGCCTCTGGCTCCTGCACGGACATCGCCAGCCGCTTGGGCTGCTCGACGCCATAGTGGTCGATGTTGACGACTTGTAGGACCTTTGAGTGCGGGTGCGGATTATGGCAGTCCGTGCAGGATACGCCATAGCGCTCGTGGGTCGACGCATGCCACGCCATTGTCGGAGAGCTCGTCTTGTGGCAGCTCAAGCAGAGGTCCTTGCGGGTGGCTTCAATGATCTGGCCGTGCGGGTCGTGGCACGTCGTGCAGTTGAAGCCGTTGGGACCGCCGATCTGGTGCGGACCGGCAATGCGCAGAAGATCGCGCATGTCGCAGTGGCACTTCAAGCAGAGGTCCGGGGCCACCGCGCCTAAGTTGTGTGATGTGCCGCGGAGCGAAGGCAAATTCTGCTTCGCCGCATCGGCCGCGTTGTAGGAAACGAGCGCCGCCTGCGCTTGCGGATCGCTTTGGTATGGCGTCCTAGCTTGCGCATCAGGTTGGTATCGTTGGCGCGCACGCGGCTCAAAGGAGGCAACGCCGGGAATTGTTGTGGCCGGTGTCCCCACCGGCACGTTGTAATGCCCGCGGTGGCAATCGACGCACGTCACGCCGCATTGGGCGTGCTTTGAGGTCCGCCACTGGCTGCCGGGCGAACACTGGTTCTGCTCGTGGCACTTCAAGCAGGCCTCGGCGCGGGCAATCGGGTCGACGCCCTTCTTGAAGCTGAAGATTAGCCCCGGTTCCTTGCCCTGGGTTTCCAGGTGCCGACTGGCCGGTCCGTGGCAATCCTCGCAGTGCAGCACGCGGTGGACGTTCTCGTGAAACGCCTTGACGTATGCCTCGTGGCACTGCATGCAGATTTCGTCGTCGTTGACCATCTCCGCGCCCGCGAGCTTGGGCACGGCGCCGTGGACGGCTGTGTAAGAGACCTGCCGGAAGGCATTGTCAGCCTTCGGCCAGCCAGGATCGATGTTTGTCTCGGCGCGGCGCGGCGGCGGCGCCTCGCTGCGGCAACATGGGTCGTTGGAGGACCGGCACGAGGCAAAACCCAGGCCCAACAGCCCCAATAGGAGAAGTGTCATGCCCCGTTGCCGGGTTCGGTCGCTGTTGTGCGTCAATCTTCGCACGATCCTACCTCCATGTAAGACGGTCAGATCAGTTCTCATATTCCTATGATCCGGGCATTGGCGTTTACCACGCCTTTGACTTCTTGCAGCTTCACGCCGGTCATGCCATGCGAGACAACTTTAGGGTCTATAGCGCTTATTCTTCTTATCGTTACAATCCCGCCAGGGGTATGACGAAATTGTGGCCGGTCATTACAATTTAAACCTGTTATTCCGAGAGTTTTGACAGTGCCGCATGTGCAAATTGTTCGACTTTGCCGGTTATTCCATCAGCTACGGGCAGATATAACTAGGCATTTATGGTCGAAAGTAGGGGTATAAGCAAAAGGAGAATTGGCGTTTACAACCGGTGTCAAAATAGCTACGCTCTGCCGCCTCGAAAACTTGCCCGTCTTTTCTTGTCCCGAGGACCACCGGAATGCGAAATTCCCGACTCTTGAACTGGGTCAAAGCCGCCTTTCGGCTCCTTGCCTCGTTAAAACTCGCAGTGACGCTGATCGTGCTGCTGGCCGCCGTGCTCGCCGTGGCGACGTTTATCGAATCCGATCAAGGCCGCGATATTGCGCTGGTATGTCTATACCACGGACTGGTTCATTGTCCTGCTGGGCATGTTGGGGGTGAACATCCTGGCGGCGGCGCTAATTCGGTTTCCCTGGAAGCTGCGGCAGATTGGCTTTGTGATCACACATTGTGGGCTGCTGGTGCTCCTATCCGGGTCGATTGTGACTTTCCTTTACGGGGTTGATGCCGTGCTCGCCCTGGAACAAGGGGAGACGAGCGACCACGTCACCATGCGCGACACGAACCGCATCGCCGTTCAATGGCAAAGTTTGTCCAATCAGCCCGATCGGCCAGTTTCGGCGTTCCTTTTCCATCCTGGGCCAGTCGATTGGCCCGAGGGCAAGGTACTACGGATTGGCAGTATCAACGGCATTCAAGTCCGCGTGACGCGGTATCTGGCCCATGCCCGGCCGTCGGAGGAGTGGATGGCCGCGCCGGACGGGAAAGGCATCGCGGCCCTTCGATTTTCGCTCGCCGGGCCGGATATCGAAGGCAGTCACGAGCAATGGCTCACGGCCAGCCGTTTTGGCGGTAGCACGGCCGTCGGTTCCGCCAAGGTGGAATTCAGGCAGGCCGAGGCGGATACGATGGTTTGGGACTTTCTCCATCCGCCCGGCAACGGTTTCGACCAGCAAGGCGTGCTCTCGATTCACTACCTGGGCAAGCTTGAGCGCGTTTCCGTGGGCAAGAGCCTGGGCAAAAAAGTCCCTCTCGCTGACGGTGCGTCGGTCGAAATCGCGTCCTACATACCCAACGCCAAAATGCAGGCCGACGGCAGCTTCGTCAATGTCGGGCCGATGCCCGTGCATCCGGTGGTGGAACTCAAGGTCTATCTGCCGGGCGCGAAGGAGCCGATCCGCCAGTACGCCCGGCCCTCGTTCTCCAATCCCGATGGCATGCGAACGGTCAGTTGCCCGGTAAAGTTCTGGTATACGCACCCAAACGTCGCGGCCGAATCGGCTGTCGAGTTGCTCTCGACGTCCGACGGCAAGCTCTACTGTCGCGTGGGCAACGGCAAGTACGAGTCGCGGGGCGAGGTCCATGCCGGCGATTTGCTTGAGGCCTGGCCCAATACGTCGCTGGCAATCGTGAACTTCGTGCCCCACGCTCGACGCGAGTTGATATTCACCCCCGTCACACCGAGCCGCAATGACCGCGAATCCTACGAAGCCGCCGCGCAAGTCGAATTGACTGTCGGCGACACGACTCGCAAGCTCTGGCTACAGCGCGGCGACCAAGGCGGCATGCCGCTGCCCGTCAAGTCGGCCGAAGGAACCGTCACCGTCTCCTACGGCTATGAAAGTCTTCCTCTGGGCTTCTCGCTGAGCCTGACGAAGTTCACCCGCGGCATGAACCCCGGCGGCATAGGCGATGCCTCGTTCGCCAGCACAGTCCGCGTCCAGGACGAAGCCAGACATTTCGACCGCAGCCGGACCATCTCTATGAATGATCCGCTGATTTACGGCAAATATACGTTCTACCAGTCGGGCATCTTGCCCAGCGGTACCGGCACCTCGCTCACTGTGGCGTCCGATCCGGGCCTGCTGGCAAAGTACTTGGGCAGCATAATGACGTGCGCGGGCACACTAATCATGTTCGTCATGCGATCCAAGCTGGCGAATATCCTGCCTTTTATCTCCGCCCGAACTACCACCAAGAGCAAGGAACAAATCATGCGCAAAGCGATCGCGGCCAGCGTGGCGTTGGTGTGCCTGTGCGGCTTGGCCCAGGCAGGAAGCACGGATCAGGGAGCAAGGAATGCGGAACTTGGCGCGTGTGATTCGGGCTCCAAGCTCCAAGTTCCAAGTTCCGAGCCCTTCGATTGGGCCGCTTGGCGATCGCTGCCGGTTCAGGACGGCGGCAGGCAGAAGCCTCTGGACAGCCTCGCCTGGGAAACGTGGCGCCTGCTGGGCAATCGCGTCAGTTTCATTGATCCGGAGACAAGGCAAACGCTGGACGCAACGGCCTTCTATGTAGCCTCGATGCTCGAGTCGCCGACGTGGGACCAGAAGCACAATCTTCCCTCTACCATTGGGAGAGGGGCTGGCGGTGAGGTCAAGGCATCTAAATCCAACGCGGCTGTCGCTTGCTCTGGCGGTGCAACTTCCGGCAAATGCGACAAGTGGGACGCCGCACCGCTGCTGCTTGTCGATTCGGTCGACCTGCGCAAGCTGCTTGCCATGCCGCTGGGCGAGAAGTGCATTTCGCCGCAAGCCCTGCGTTCCGCCAAGATTCAGCCGCCCGGCGCGCATAGCCCGGCCACGTTCATGCTCTGGACGCAGCAGCTTGTGTTCAAGGCCGACAACGAGCTTTCGCCGATGGAGAAGCAGGGCGTGGAGCTGTTCAACAAGCTGCGGGCCTACGAAGACCATCGCGCGGGCCGCCGCATGGAAATCCTGCCGGTGCCCGACTCGCAAAAAAAGGAATGGATCTCGCTGGAGGGCCTGGTGCGGTCGCCGATGGACGACCAGACCGATCCCGACGGCATCATCCGCGACCTGCAAGCCACGTTCCGCCAACTGCGGGCGGCCTATCTGGCCGGCTCGCCGACCGAGTTCAACGAAGCCTCGCGCAAGTTCATCGGCATCGTGCGCCAGATCGGGCCGAAGCTCGGCGCCTATCCCGCCATGAACAAGATCAATCTGGAAGTGGCCTACAATCATTGGGCCCCGTTTCGATTCGCCTGGGCGTTGATGGTGCTGACGTGCGTAGTCGTGTTGCTGAACATGGGTTCGCGTTGGACGGCGCTTTATCCAATCGGAATGGCGGCGTATGTCTGTGCCATGGCGGCGATGGTCGTCGGCTTCTTTATGCGGGTGACAGTTTCCGGCCGCGCGCCGGTCACTAATATGTACGAATCGGTCGTCTACGTCGGCTTCGGCGTATCGGCGATCGGGCTGATCCTGGAGCTGATCTATCGCAAGCGATTCATCGCGGTGGCTGCTGCCGCGGTTTCGACTGTGGCCTTGGTGCTGGCCGACAACTGCCCCAGCGTGCTGGATTCCAGTTTGCAACCGCTGCAGCCCGTGCTCCGCAATAACTTCTGGCTTGTGGTCCACGTCATGACGATCACCCTCAGTTACGCCGCGTTGGCCCTCGCGATGGGCATCGCCAACATTACGCTCGGATACTTCCTGGTCCGCAGCGACAATCGGGCTACCATTGAGGCGTTGAGCCGCTTCACGTATCGGGCGATGCAAGTGGGCGTCGTCCTGTTGGCGACCGGGACATTTCTCGGCGGCATGTGGGCCGCGTACTCCTGGGGCCGCTTCTGGGGCTGGGATCCCAAGGAAGTCTGGGCCTTGATCGCCTTGCTCGGCTATCTGGCCGTGCTGCACTCTCGCTATGCCGGCTGGGTGCAGTTCCGCGGGCTTGCCGCGCTGGGCGTGAGTTGTTTCAGCTTGGTCATCGTCGCCTGGTACGGCGTCAACTTCGTGCTCGGCGCCGGGCTGCACAGCTACGGCTTCGGCGGCGGCGGCAAGTGGACGATGAGCACGCTCGTCGGCATTCAGGGGCTTTACGTCGCGATCGCCTTGTGGCGCTCACGGAAGTCGGTCATGTCTTCCCGCCCGCGGCTGCGGATCGCGCGGACATTTCTGGCAGATCGGGCCGAATTCGAGCACTCCGGCGAGCTCGCTTGACGCCAAGATATTTCGCCTTCCGCCAGGCCCGTTCATGCGGCGCTGGTCCATTCAAACCAGAAGCGATCTTTAAGGATCAAGTTTCCGTTTCGATACATTGCAGCATCAAATTACGTCCGTTGTTGATCCAGATGTCAGAACTCTCGCACTCCGGGCACGCCACAACGAGTTCTTCAATTTCCCGGCTCGTTCCGCATTGTCTACAGTTCGAGCTTGCCAAGGACTCCGTGATTTCGAGCGATGCCCCTTCGACGACCGTGCCGGGCGGCAAGAGTTCGATGGCGAAACGCGACGAATCGCAATGAACACCCGATAGCCGCCCGACCGTCACATCAAGGCGCGTCATGCAGCCATGCTCAACCATGCGAAGGAGCTCCTGTTCGGCCTGGTTGACCAGCCCTTCGACAATAGAGAGTTCATGCATGATTGCACGGCGAAGCTAGCTGATAGTAGTTGGCACTGAAGATCGGCCGCATTGTTCCACGAGCCAGTCAAGTGCCGGCTCGATACCGTCGTTGTGCAAGGCCGCCACTTGAAAGATCCTGGCGTCGAGCGCCAGCGCCGCATGTCGGACGTAATTCGATCCATGCTGACATTCGTACGCGGCAGGAGATCCGTTTTCGTCACGAATAAGGCATCGGAACCTTGAAAGATCGCGGCGTATTTGACGGCCTTGTCGTCGCCTTCGGTCACGCTCTGGACGTTGCTCCGCAGATGCTCGTCTAGATCGAAGTCGGCGGTGCAGACCAGATTGCCGATGTTCTCGATCAGCAGCAGATCGGCCGCATCCAGGTCGAGCTGTTCAATCGCCGTGGCCACCATCGTCGCATCGAGGTGGCAGGCACCTTTCGTAAAGGTCACCCCGCCTCGTCGTCATCGTTCAAAATCCTCACGGCGGGCGTGTCCATGTCGTCGAATTGTCCGCGGCCGACGGCCCAGATGAATGCCGCTACAGCTGCGGCAGCCAGGATTGCGGCGACGGGCAAGAGTATGAAAATGACGCTCATCGGTTTTCCCCAAACGTCCGCGCAGTATAGGCCAGGGCGAAGACGGTAAAGCTGCTGATCGGCATGAGGACGGCCGCAGCCAAAGGGCTGATCAGGCCGGTCACGGCTAGTGCGCCGGCAATGGAATTGTAGACGATCGAGGCGACGAAGCAGCGGCGAATAGCGCGAAGCGTGGCCCGCGCTGCGGCGATTAGTTCGAGGAGCGGCGTCAGTCCGGGTCGGTCGAGATAGACGCGCGCTGCCGCGAGGCTGGCCTCCGCGCCGCCGTGGACGGCAATGCCCACGCTCGCCGCCGAGAGGGCCACGGCGTCGTTCACGCCGTCACCGACCATGACAACTCGGGTGGGACGTCTCTGAGCTTCTGGCAAAGGGCGTGTCTCCGTCATCGCCACGCCCTTCGCAAGCTCAGGGGCGTGCCACCCCGGATCAACGTCGCATACCGCCGCCAGCTTCTCTTCTGGCGACGCGCCCCCGATTGCGTCTTCGGTTGCGATGCCCAATTGCCGGCCGATCGACGCCACTACGTCAGGATGATCGCCGGAGAGAATGCGGACCGTCCAGCCCAACCGCCGCAATCGGTCCACGGCGTCGGCAGAGTCGGGCCGAAGCGAATCGCCTAGGCCGGCCACCGCGGCCGCGCGGCCGTCGACTGCCACGAGCACGGGCGTGGAAGTTTCGTTAACGGTTGCTTGCACGGCGGCTTCGATATCGGGAGAGATTTCAATGTCCAGTGTTCGCATGTACTGAACAGAACCAACGGCCAGTTGTCGCCCATTCACCATGCCGGCGATCCCCCCGCCGGTCGTCTGGCGAACTTCACTGGCGGTCAATTCGGCGACATCACCATTGTCAATCGCCGCGAGCGCCAGCGCGATCGGGTGCGCCGACTGCCTTTCCAACGCCGCGACCAAGGGGCGGAGGCTATCGTCCCCATGCCACGAAACAACCGCGATCCTTCCGAGGGTGAGCGTCCCGGTCTTGTCCAAGAGCATCACGCCCGGCCGGCCAAGTACCTCAAAAACTTCGCCGCCTTTGACGAGGATGTGCCGCCGGGCGGCGCGGCCGAGCGCGATCGTCATGGCCAGCGGCGTCGCCAGCCCAAGCGCGCAGGGGCAGGTGACGATCAACAGCGCGACCGAATTGTCAATCGCCTTCGCCACGCTGAAGGGAAGCCACGAAAGGAACGTGATCGCAGCCACGGCGAGCACAATCCGCACGAAGCGGCTGGCGATGCGGTCGGCGAATTGCACAATCGGCGGGCGGTCGCGGCTATGTTTCTCGACGAGCTGCATCAGTCGACCCACGCGGGTTTCTTCGCCAACCGCCTCGACTTCTACCACCAGCCGCGTCGAGACGTTGAGCGTGCCCGCGTCTATCGGGCTGCCCGGCGCAACGGCCACGGGTTGTGACTCGCCCGTGAGTAAGGCTCGATTGACCGACGACTCTCCTTCGACTACTCGTCCGTCGGCGGGAATCGAATCGCCCGCCCGAACTTCAACAAGATCGCCGGGCCGCACCGCTTCGATGGGCACTTCGACAACCTTGCCGTTCTCCAGCCGCCGAGCTGTCGTGGGAGTAAGCGAAAAGAGCAGTTCCAAGGCGTCGTTGGCCCAGCATTGCTGCCGGCGTTGCAGCCAGCGGCCGACAAGCAGCAGGGTCACGAGCATCGTCAAGGAGTCGAAGTAGATTTCACCGCGGCCGAGCACGGCGTTGACCGTGCCGGCGATGCCGCCCGCCGCCAGGCCGATGGCGATCGGAAGGTCGAGATGGGCGGTTCGCGTGCGCAGGGCCGCCCAAGCACCGCGGAAAAACAGGCTTCCCGGCCACGCGAGCGAGATCAGGCCGAAGATCATGCTGGCCCAGCGGAAAAGCTGCGAATATTGGGCCTCGATGCCGGTAAAGACGCCGCCGTAGATCGCGAATGCCAGCGTCATCACATTGCCCATGCAGGCAGTCGCGACTCCGAGGCGGATGAGGAAACGGTGGTCTTCCGCGCGCCGCATCTGCCGTGCGCGGATATCTTTCGCCGGATGCGGAGGATAGCCAAGTGAATCGAGCGTGGCGGCTATCCGCGAAAGCTTGACGTGCTCTGGTTCCCAGCGGACTTCGACAATCGCACGGCGCATGTCCAATCGCGCCTCGATCACGCCGGGCACGACCTGCGGCAGCTTTTCGACGAGCCAAACGCACGCCGCACAATGCACGCCTTCCAGATAGAACTCCATGGCGAGTGTACCGTCGGGCTGTGGACGATAGTAGAGCGTTTGGAAAGTTTCATCGTCGAACTCCGCGTAAGCCCGCTCCGTCGTCCGCGCCGGCTGCGGCTTGCCGGGCGCGGCGTCTCGGATTCGATAGAAGCGTTCCAGCCCGCAACCATGGATGACCGCGTAAACCGTGCGGCAGCCGTTGCAGCAGAATTGGAGGTCATCCTCCGCACGGACGAGCCCCGGCGGCGCGAAGAGGCCGCAGTGAGAGCAGGCAATGTCCTGTTCCAAGTCCATTTCCGAGGATTGTTCGACGACCGCGCTCACGGTGTGCCTTCTTGCTTCTCATGCTTTTGGCAACAAGGTGGGATGGTTGTGCCGAGGGCATTAACTTGACGCACCGATTCCGCGTTCTGCTGAATCCGCACAGGCTCGAAGGCCCGCACGGGCGATTGCAAACGCAGCACTAGCGTGACGACGCCCATCGCGACAATGATCAGGGCCGTAGCCAGCGGTAGTCTCCTTCCCAATAACCGCGCTAACGCCTGCGCCGCAACGCCGGCCACTAGCAGCGCCGGCACGCTGCCCAGCCAGAAGGCAGCCATGAAAGCCGCGCCCCATAGCGGACTGCCGGTTCCGGCCGCATAGGAAGCAAAAAGGTAAAGCCATCCGCACGGCAGCAGCGCCGTCAGAAGTCCCACGCACAGGGCCCTTGGCAGCGGCGCCAAGGCAAAGGCGGCTCGCTGGCCTGCAAGAATGCCGCGTTGGATAGTCCGCGGCAGCGTCGCGCTGGCAACCGCGCGCGGTCGCGCGCATCACTGCTGCCAGGCCTACGACAACCATCATTGCACCGGCCACAAGCGCCGCGGCACGATGCATACCGAGCCGTGCGCCGCCGCGATCGATTGCCGCGCCGAGCAGGCCACACGCCGCGCCGACGAGCATGTAGGTCAAGAGCCGTCCGCTATGGTACGCGGCATGCAGCCAGATCGACGAGCGCGCCTTCCCGCCATTGGGATCGCCGACGGCGAAGGCGACCAGCGGTCCACACATGCCGACGCAGTGCAGACTGCCGATGAAGCTCGCGACAAGGACGGCAATAAGTAGTTGCATGAGCGTCTAGTCGTCCGCGGCCGCGGAACTTTCGACCGCTTGTTTGATGACCTGCGTGAACGTATCCTTTCCGCGCGTGACCACAAGCCTGAATTCCCAGATTCCAGGATCGTCAAAAGCGAGGGTCGCGAGGTACCAGCCGCTGTCTTGCGGCAGCAGGACGCAGGATTTGGCATGGCTCGCGCAGATGCGCGAAGGCCACCATGTCGATCTTGGCGTCGTCCAACGGCTTTTCGTCGCGGTCGCTGAGACGGCAAACTACGTTCCGCACGTTCGAGCCGCTGAGCGGTCGACCGACTTCCAGCTTCGCGGTCCAGCCAAGCCGGGCGTTCTCGCGCCGCTGGTCAAGCGTCTGTTCGTAATGCAGGCCCTTCTGATAGAAGTCCGGCTCGACGGCGAACGAGCGGTCGTGCGTGGCCACGACAACCATCGTTACCACGGAAACAATGTGGATACCGATAAGGCTCAAAATGAAAACCGGCCAGAAGAGATGACGTTTGCGACTTGGAGTGTGGAAGTTCGACATATCAGTCCTTATTGGTGTATTGGCCCCAATAGGCGGCACGGAAGATCCTGATGGAAAGTCTTGTCGTCCGACACGCGCACGCGAATGTCGCTCAGGCCGTGCGTGAAGGTCGAGTCCGGGGCGACAATCGCCATCGGCGTTCTCGTGCTTTTCCCTGCCGAAATTGCGATCGGTTCCGGCCGCCGAGCGAAATGGGCCGGCACGTCGCCAAGGATTTCGATAGTATAAATTGCGTCCCGCCCACTACGGTTCTCGATAACTAGGCGCAACTGGTTCGTAATCTGGCCAGGCGCGGTCTCGCTAAATAATGGGCCGACGCCCGGAAGGAGCGTCACATCGGCCGACTTCTTGTTGAGCAAAACGACGAGAAAGGCGGCTAGCAACACAACAATCAACGCTGGATAGAGAATGACGCGCGGCCGCAGCGCATGGCGAGGCTCTCGATCAATGGCCGCCTGGGAACTAAGGCGGATCAAACCCTTCGGCTTGCTGATCCGCGTCATTACGGCGTCGCAGGCGTCAATGCACTGCGTGCAGGCGATGCATTCCATTTGCAGGCCCTTGCGGATGTCGATGCCTGTGGGGCAAGTGTCGTTGCAGAGGCCGCAGTCGATGCAATCGCCGAAGGCCCTCACCCCCTGCCCCTCTCCCAGAGGGAGAGGGGAGCTGGGTTTGCGGAGGCCCATCTTTCCTCGCGGCTCGCCGCGGCGCGGGTCGTAGCTCACGATGAGCGAATCGCGGTCCAACATGACCGACTGCAACCGCCCATAGGGACATGCGACGACGCACATCTGCTCACGGAAGTAAGCGAAATCGAACATCATCAGTCCGGTCATGCCCGCCATGACAAAAAACGGAATGGGGTGTTCCAACGGCGAGCGTCGGACCCACCGGGCTAATTCCTCCACGCCGACAAAATAGGCCAGAAATGTGTGGGCCAGATAGACAGCAATGACCAGGTAGACCGCGTATTTGGCCAACGTCCTCGTCGTCGTCGTCTTTCGTCCGGCCCGATGCCCCGCGCCGGGCGGACCGTCTAAGAACCGCTCGATCGGCCGGAAGACGAACTCCATGTAGACCGTCTGCGGGCACATCCAGCCGCACCACATGCGACCGGCGACAGCGGTCACCAGGCAAATCCCTAGTATTAGCGTTAGCAGCGCTAATGCCAGCAGTAGCGTGTCCGTAGAGAGAAAGGTGAAACCGAAGACCGTGAACTCGCGATGCGGAAGGTCCAAAAGCACTGCCGGCTTGCCGTTGATTCGCGCGTAAGGCAGCAGTGTAAAAATCGCGATCAGCGCGCAGGCGAGCCAGCGCCTCGCCCGCAGAAACGATCCCCGCGACAGGCGCGGATGGAGCCAGCGCCGCGTTCCGTCCTGCCGCATAGTGGAAAGAATGGGAGCGTCGGGCGTGGGAATCGCATTGTCTGAACCGCCGCCGCCATGCGGATTATCACCGGGATCAGAATGGACGACTTCGGGCATAGCAGAACTGGCGTTCACTTCGGCGCATTCCCCAATTTCGTAGCGTCCGCGGCGGTCGACCAGAGCGCCGGTGTAAGCTTGTCTTTGTCGGGATCTCGCTTCTTGCTGCCAGGGATGCCATCCCCCCCGACTCGCAGCTTTGCCACGTACGCCGCCATGAGAATGATCTCGTTGGGATGTAGCTTGCCGCGCCATGTCGGCATTTGGCCGCCGCCAGCGCCGTTTTCGATGACCGTGGCAATGTCGGTGATCACATGGATGTTCCGGTAGTAGTCATCTGTCAGATTCGGTCCGATCACGCCGCCGCCATCCGGGCCGTGGCACGATTGGCAGTTGTTTAGGAATACGCTACGGGCGTAGATCATCCACTTCTCGTCGTCTTTGTACTTCAGGATTGTGGCCGTATCGTTCTTCAGCTCGCCCATGCCGGAAAACCGCTTCCGCATTTCCTCACTTTGCTCAGCGTTCCAGGCGTCAGCAATGGTCCAACCGCTGTCGCCCACGTGGAAAAACAGGAAATAGCAGGCGCTGAACAGCACCGTCATCCAGAATATGGCGTGCCACCAGCCGGGACAAGGATTGTCGTATTCCTGGATGCCGTCGTACTGGTGATCCAAAAGTTGTTCTTCGGCCATGGGGTTCCTCAATCGTCTTCTTTCCACAAGTGCGCGTCGGCCTCGATCCGCGCCTTCGGCCGCAGCAAGGTCCAGGCAACGATCGTCACGAAGGCGGCCACGGCCAGCACCATCAGTCCGGTCCGCAAGGGATCGACGAATCGTTCTAAGGTTTCCATCATGGTTTCTTCGCCTCCTTCGCGCTCGGCGATGTCTCCGCCGGTGGCGGCGGCGGTTCGCCGATGTCACGGCCGAGCTTGTTCAAATAGGCGATCAACGCAATCACTTGCTTGTCGACCAATTCGTCGCGGGCTTCGTACTCCTTCTGATCGATCTTGCCGACGATTTCCGCCGCCTGCTTGTGGGCTGCGGCAACACTGCCTGCGATGTCCTCGTCCCTGTAGGGCACGCCCAGCATCTTCATGCCGCGCATCCGCTGGGGGATAGCGTCAAACTCGGCTTTCGCGTGCAGCAGCCATTCATAATTCGGCATGATCGACTTGCCCTGCGAGGTCTGCCGCGGATCGCTGAAATGGCGGATGTGCCAGTCGGGAGTTAGCGATCGGTTATAAAGCCGGGCGATGTCCGGCCCGATCCGCCGCGAGCCCCACTGGAACGGATGGTCGTAGACCGATTCGCCCGCCTTGCTGTAATCGCCGTAACGCACCGTCTCGGCCAGAATCGGGCGGACCATCTGGGAATGGCAGTTGTAGCAGCCGTTCTCGATGTAGATGTCGCGTCCAAGCAACTCCAGCGGCGAATAGGGCTTCACCGCCGAGATCGTTGGCACGTTCGACTTGATGAGAAACAGTGGGATGATCTCGAAGAGCGAAGCGGCGACGATTGAGCAAACGACCCAGATCGTGAACCGCAGTGGCCGGCGCTCGCCGCGGCGGTGCCACCAGCCCTGCTGCCAGATATCCAGCGAATGGGCAAACTCGATCACCGGCAGACCCTTCAATCGCGACTCCGGAACCGGCGGTTCGGCGTAACTCCGCGAAAGCGCCGGCGCCTCGTGGACAACTTCTTCGTATTTGGCTGGCCGGGCGGCCCAAGTCTTCAGCAAGTTGACGCCGCAGAGCGCCGCGCCGATCAGGTATAACGATCCGCCCGCGGCGCGGAGCCAGTACATCGGCATCAATACCGTCACCGTTTCAAGAAACTGGTAACGGAGGCCGCCTTCGGGAGTCAGCGCCCGCCACATCAGGCCTTGCGTCAGTCCGGCCACATAGATCGGCACGACATATAGCAACAGGCCGATCGTTGCAATCCAGAAATGGGCGTTCATCAGCTTCTTGCTCCATAGCGGCGTCTGAAACATTCGCGGCATCAGCCAGTACAACGTGCCGAAGGTCATGAATCCGACCCAACCCAGCGCACCGCCGTGGACGTGAGCGATAACCCAATCGGTGTAGTGGCCCAGGGCGTTGACTTCCTTGATCGCGAGCATGGGACCTTCAAATGTCGTCATGCCGTAGAAGGTGATCGCCACGACGTAGAACTTCAGGATCGGATCGGCGGCCACCTTGTTCCACGCCCCGCGGAGCGTCAAAAGACCGTTGATCATGCCGCCCCACGACGGCATCCAGAGCATCAGCGAGAAGAGCATGCCCAGCGTTGAGGCCCAGTCGGGCAGTGCCGTGTAATGCAGGTGGTGCGGCCCGGCCCAGATGTAAATGAACACCAGCGACCAGAAATGGACTATGCTCAGGCGATAGGAATAAACAGGCCGCTCCGCCGCTTTGGGCAGGTAGTAATACATCATTCCCAAGAACGGCGTCGTCAGGAAGAACGCCACCGCGTTGTGCCCATACCACCATTCCATGAACGCGTCTTGCACGCCGGCATACACCGGATAGCTCTTTAGCGGGCCGACCGGCAACTCAAGGCTGTTGAAGACGTGCAGCACAGTGATGGCCACGACCGTGGCAATGTAGAACCACAAGGCGACGTACATGTGCCGCTCCCGGCGGCGGGCCAGCGTGCCGAAAAAGTTGATGCCGAACACCACCCAGACAACGGCGATCGTCAAGTCAACCGGCCACTCCAACTCGGCGTATTCCTTCGATTGCGTATAGCCTAACGGCAGCGTCACCGCGGCCATGACGATGATCAACTGCCAGCCATAGAAATGGAACCAGCTCAAAAAATCGCTGAAGACCCGCGCCTTGCAAAGCCGTTGCGTGGAGTGATAAACCGCCGCAAAAATGGCATTGCCGGCGAAGGCGAAAATGGCCGCATTGGTGTGCAGCGGGCGGAGTCGGCCAAAGGCCAAGTAGGGAAGCCCCATACTCAGCGACGGAAAGAACAGCTCGGTAGCCACGATCAGCCCGACGAGCATCGCCACCAGAGCCCAGATGACGGTCATCATCAGGAACGCGCGGACGATGGCGTCGTTATAGACGAAGCGTTCCATCGGCCCGCGCTCGTGCGCCGCTGGTTTCTGGATTTCCACCGAAGTTTCACTCAAGCCGGCTGCCACAATAGCCTCCATTAATTGGAATAGATGCTCCTTCACACGGCCGTTCCCAAGATCGCTTTAAGGTCCTGGTCGGCGGTAGTAATCGCCTGGATGTTGAACTTCGCCACCAGCACCGCCAGCACCGACGGCGTGACGAACGCCGGCAGGCTGGGGCCGAGGCGGATGTTCTTGATGCCAAGGTGCAAGAGCGAGAGCAGCACGGCCACGGCCTTCTGTTCGTACCAGCTCAGCACGAAGGAGAGCGGCAGATCGTTGACGCCGCAGTTGAACGCCCCGGCCAGTGCGGTAGCGATCTGGATTGCCGAATAGGCGTCGTTGCACTGACCGACGTCCAAGAGCCGCGGAATGCCGTCGATATCGCCGAAATCGTGCTTGTTGAAGCGGTATTTGCCGCAGGCGAATGTGAGGATCACGCAGTCTTTCGGCAACTTCCGTGCCAGCTCGGTGAAGTAGTTGCGGCCGACCTTGGCGCCGTCGCAGCCGCCGACGAGGAAGAAGCGGCGAATCTTGCCCTGCGTCACCGCCTCGATCACTTTGTCGGCTACGCTCATCACCGCATTGCGGGCAAAGCCAATGGTGATCGTCTTCTTCGGGGCGTCTTCCTTGAAGCCGGCGGCGGACAACGCGGCCTCGATGACTGGTTGGTAATTGCGGTCGCCGATGTGTCTCACACCCGGCCATGCCACTATTCCGCTAGTGAAAATGCGGTCCTGATAAGTGGGCCGAGGCTTTTGGATGCAGTTGGTCGTCATGAGGATCGCGCCGGGGAAGGCATCGAACTCGGCCATCTGGTTCTGCCATGCGCCGCCGTAGTTGCCCACGAGATGCTTGTACTTCTTCAAGCCCGGATAGGCAAGGCAGGGCAACATCTCGCCGTGCGTGTAGACGTTCACGCCCTTGCCTTCGGTCTGCTTGAGCAATTCTTCGAGGTCTTTGAGGTCGTGGCCGGAGACAAGGATCGCCTTGCCCTTGATGGGCCGAACGTTTACGACCGTCGGCTCGGGATGGCCGTAGGTCTCCGTGTTGGCGCGATCTAGCATCTCCATGACGCGGAGATTCAATTCGCCCATCTTCAAGACCCAACTCAGAATGGTGTCGACGTTGGTCGGCTGCCCGGCGAGGAAATCGAGGGCCTCGTGGAAGGCGGCGTAGATCTGCGGATCTTCGTACCCGAGTTGTAACGCATGGTCGGCATAGGACGCGGCACCCTTGAGGCCGTAGAGCGTCAGCTCCAGTAGCCCCGCGATGTCGGGCCCGAGCGCGCCCTGGAGACGAGGCACGCCCACCGCTTCGCCGTGGCGGACTAAGGCGGCGCGATCCGCGGCAGGCTGCCAGGCGGCGGGCCCGGAAAGCCTTTCCGCCGTCTGACCGGTTTCGGCGCACGCGGTTTCGTAGAGTTCGCGGGCATTGTCACGCGCGGCAGCGGCCTGGGTCAGGTGTCCCACGATGCGGCCAGGATCGAAATCGACGTTTGTCACCGTGGCGAAAAGACATTCGAGCATTGTGCGGTCGATTTCGGAATCGTGGACACCAAGCTTGGCTGCGCGATGTGCATACATCGAAAGCCCCTTGGTCGCATGAACCAGCAGGTCCTGCAAGGCAGCGGTCTCCGGTACCTTGCCACAGACGCCGATCTGATGGCAACCTGTGCCTTTTGTGGTCTGTTCACACTGGTAACAAAACATGGGATAGGCTCCTTATGTCATGGAATCGTCTTCAATTACACTGGTTATAAATGCTCATAGGCTTTGCAGAGTCATCGGGGTACGCGTGGGCACAATTGGGTTTTTTTTGCCATGTGAGTCATGGAAAGTCTAAAACTGCTGTGTTATGCCTCCAGTTGCCTGCGCGTCCGCTCCAAGATTTCTTCTGGCGAGCCGTGGGCGTCGACTTCGATGAGCAAGCCCTGGCGGCGGAAGTAGTCGGTCAAGGGCGCGGTGCTCCGCTGATACGCTTGCATCCGTACGCGGACCGATTCCGGTCGGTCGTCCTCGCGCTGTACCAACTCGCCGCCGCAATGATCGCATACGCCCACGGCCCGCGGCGGCCGTCCGGTGATGTGGAACACTGCTTTGCATCCTCTACACGTCCGTCGACCGCTGAGTCGCCCGGTTCGCGTTCTCATATGCCCTCCGAGCATTAGGCTTACTCAGCGAGTTGAAAGGTGTGGGCTTTACATTTTGGCAGGCGCTACAAACACGCCGCGCCGCGGTTCGCTCCTGCTCACGCAAACCTGATACCAATCGGCGGACTTACAACGCAAGCATAGCTGGCAACCGAATCGACCGCTTTCGACCTAGGCTTGCGCGCGATTTCGCTCGCTCTGCGTGCGATTTCGCACAATCGGTCGCGTTCTTCAAGGCGATTGGGCCAATGGCACGGAAATCGCTGCATAAACCGCGCAAACGTCCAAACGTCTCGGAAGGCAATAACAGGGAGGATTCAAATGTTAGTAGTATCGCGGAAGCGAGATACGGAAATCTGTATCGGCTCCAACATCGTCGTCAAGGTGTTGAAGATCGACAAGCGACACGTCCGTTTGGGTGTTGACGCGCCCAATGCCGTGCGAATTTGGTGCGGGGAAATCGTGCCGTCCGCGGAAGGAAACGGACCCGGCACAAAGCACAAGTCGGAGAAACGAAGAGCGGCGTCGAAGGGCTTTGCCGCATGTGATTTGCAGCACTGGGCGTGAGATTGGTTACCTTCATCCAATCTAAAGAAAGTGTGGCTACAATTTATCACTCCATTCTCGTGCCATAGGACGGTTCGCAGTGCGCCGAAGAGGCGCTTCCGCTTGCGACGGCAGTGATTGCCGCGGAACGCATTTGTCGAACCGCATATGGCGAAACAGTTACGAGTTCTTTACTTACAATACACAGGAGAATTGCGATGTCTGCCGTGGCGTTCGACGAAGTGGCTCCCGAAACCCGAGATCAGGCGATCCCCGTGAAATTCCTTGCCGGCAAGCGCGCCTTGGTCACGGGCGGATCCCGCGGGATCGGGAAGGCCGCCGCATTGATGCTCGCCGAAGCGGGCGCGGCGGTGGCGGTCAATTATCACCGGTGCGCCGAGGCGGCCGAGGAAGTGTGCAACGCGGCCCGCGACTTCGGCGTCGACGCATGCGCTTATCAAGCCGACGTGTCGTGTGACGAGGAGGCGTCCGCCATGTTGGATGCCGTGACCAAGGAATTCGGCGGCGTCGACATTCTCGTCAACAATGCCGGCATCACTCGCGACAAGTCGTTTCTGAAGATGACGCGTGCCATTTGGGACGAAGTGCTGGGCGTGAACCTGAACGGCGTGTTCAACATTACGCGGCTCGTGCTTCCAACGATGGTCGAAGCTGGCTGGGGGCGCGTCATCAACATGGCCTCCATCGTCGGCCAGACCGGCAACTTCGGCCAGGCTAATTATGCCGTCACCAAGGGCGGCTTGATCGCCTTCACGATGACGCTCGCCCGTGAAGTTGCCCGCAAGGGCGTGACGGTGAACGCCGTGGCGCCGGGCTTTATCGAGACCGACATGACCAAGGAACTGAGCGATGCGGCGTTGTGCGCCGTCACGGCGATGACACCGTTGGGACGGCTGGGCAAGCCGGAAGAAGTGGCCGCCGCGGTGCTCTTTCTGGCCTCGCCGCAGGCCAGCTACATCACCGGGCAGATAATTCCCGTCAACGGCGGCATGTATATGTAAACAAAGAAGGAGGAAGTAAAGATGAAAAGCGAAGTCTGGCTTGCGGGAGCTGCACGAACTCCCATCGGTGGTTTTCTCGGTTCCTTGACTGAGGTTTCCGCCCCGGCGCTCGGAAGCATCGCGGTGGCCTTGGGCCATCCGATCGGGGCCAGCGGTACGCGGATCCTGGTGACGATGCTGGGCGCCATGCAAAAGCGGCAAGCGAAGATCGGGCTGGCGTCGCTGTGCATCGGCGGCGGCGAAGCTGTGGCGTTGGCCGTTGAAAGAATGTAATTGAAAAGATATTAGCCCCGTTTCGAACGCTGGCGATGAGCACCGGGAGTGGCGCGACCGCCGCTGCTCCCGCTCGGGCCATCTCTCGCCGCGGTTCGGTCCGCCCAATGTCGCAGGCACGCTTCGCCGCGCATCGCGCATCCTCGCAGAACGCCTTAGAGCGCCTTCCAAAGACCTCAGGCGCCATCTGCGGAGACAATGTAAAACTAGGCAGCAACCCAGCAAGGAGGTTGTTGTAACCCATTCGCAATCCGGGTGCCGCAGCAAAAAGTGCCGGACGGAGTGCGTTCGTCGAAGATGGCTGCGGTTAAACGACCGGACGGCTGGCCAAATCCGCTCATGCAGTGAGCGGATTCGCCCACTGCTCAATCTGCCGTCCAACCAGAATACCGCCAGTGAAACCAAGCAGGACGGGACGCCATTGCGGACTGCGCACAGTCAATCTAGGTATCTCGTACGAGTTTCTCGGCAATATGCAGCAGCGGCGCAGAAGTTGCACGACGCTAGGTCGAGTCGATAAATCGCCCCGTCGAGACGTTATCGATGATCGAGGACATTCAGCCGGGAGAAAATTCCATGTCCGAACAAACCGTACTTGTCGCGCTCTTCCCTTACGCCACGCAGGCCGAGTTCGCGATCTTATGCTTGAAACGTCTGGGTTTTGAACTGAAAAACATCTCCGTCTGCGGGCGGACTTGCGCGAATGAGATGGAGGATCACATCGGTGTCTGCGTAAGCGCAGGGAAGTTCACGGCAGGCAGCGGACCGGTCGGCTTTTGGGAGCGTATGTGCGATACTCTCAGCGACGGCGGCTTCTTTGACGTGCCCCGAATTGGCCGGATCGCGATTGCTGGCGGGTTTGTGAACGACTTCATGGCCGCGGTCGACGAGCACTCGCCTACTGACACTCTCACCGCATTGGGCCGCGCGATCTGTCGACTGGGCATCGCCAAGGACAATGTTCTCCGCTTTGAGGTCGAAATCCAGGCTAACGAGTGTGCCTTGCTCGCGCTAGGTACTCGTGAGCAATTGGTTAGAGCCAAGAATGCCTTGTATTCGCTCGGCGTTTCGGATTTTGTGACGGGGACCGATGTCCGCGAACGATTCGCCCGCCAGGCATTACAGAAAGTCAGCTAGAGTCGCCAATATGTATCGTTCCATTCTTGTGCCACTGACGGCTCGAAGTTCGCGGAGGCGGCTATTCCAATTGCTGAGTCGATAGCCCGTCGCGCCGGGGCATCCCTGGAAATAGTGCGATCCCACGAGCCGTTTGAACCTGAGCGCCCGGCCGATTGCTGGACGCCGCACTATGACCCGGACGAAGATGCGGCATATCAAGTGCAGGAGCAAACGTACTTGGATACAGCCGTGCATACACTGCAAGTGAAGTCGTCGATCTCGGTCAAATCGGCTCTCGTCAGCGGCGCGGTGGTTAGCGGCGTGCTGAAGCGTGCTCGAGCTAGTGCTGCCGATTTGATCGTGATGACGACACACGGCCGCGGTGCGGTGGGCCGGCTCGTGCTGGGCAGCGTCGCCGATAATCTGTTGCGTCACGCGGCGATTCCGGTCCTACTCGTGCGCTGCGGCGAAGATTCGCAGGCGAGGGCTGTTCCCGAATTCGACCACATTCTCATACCGTTGGACGGGTCCAGGTTGGCAGAGTGCGTGTTGCCACCGGCAATTGCGATTGGACGTCTTACGGACGCGCGATTCACGCTGGTGCGCACCGTGGAACGCGGCTATCATCCTTATGGCCATTCCGGCGCGAACGATCCCAGCCGTCAGGATAATAAGATAAGCTGGCAAGTTCAACGCGACGGGCGACGGGAGCGAGCAGCGGATACTCGAGGCTGCACGTTATCTCGAAAGGATTGCGGCACGCTTGCGCTTGGAGTTGCCGCGAGTAGAAAAGGTAGTGCTGGAAGGCGAAGCGGCGGGCGCAATTCTGCATGAAGCTTCTACACGAAATGTCGATCTTATTGCAATTGCCACGCACGGCCGCAGCGGCTTGGAACGACTGCTTCTGGGCAGCGTGGCCGACAAGGTCATTAGCAGCACCATGACGCCAGTGCTTGCCTACCGGCCCAACGAGTTGAGCGACTAGCGGGAATTGTCGACATTACATGCCGACGAGGCAGTTAAAAGCGAAGCAGACAAGCGAGCAATCTTATGAACAAATCTCACCTGACCGTTGACGGCAACGAGGCGTCGCCAGTGCCGCCTATCGCGCGGCGGAAGTCATTGCGATACCGACCGCACTGGCTACGCCCCAATAGTGCGGATTTCAACCGATGGTTTCGCGGCCTACCCGCAAGCGGTCGGTATGGCCTTCGGTCCCTACGTCCACTATGGCACGATAATCAAGGACTACGGCAATGCCAACATGGTTTACGAACCGTCCGAAATAGTCGGAACGAAGCGGACTCGGATAAAGAGCATGGCCAAGGGTGGCGAGTGGAGTATCTGCACCAGCCACGTCGAACGGCTGAACGGAACCCAGCGGCTATTTATGAAGCGACTGAACCGCCTGACCTGGTCCGCGCGGGCCTCATCGCACAACTTTTACCAATCTATTACGCGACTACTACGTTATGAGCATTCTGGTTGGGACGACTAGATTTATAATGATCGAAGAATATCCGGCGCGCTCCGAGCGGGCGGCGCAGGGAGTTTGCCGGATGCACTAACCTGCGAGACTCTATCATGTACATCGACTCTGCCACGTTTGAAATGTCCACTACATATCCCGATGTTGTACACCCGGCGCAGTCGAAGGCCCGTGTGCTCTTGACGAGCGTCTTCGGCCCTTACGCTCGGGACGACGAATTCAGCCGCGCGATGAATCCGATGGAACTTTACCACAACCAAGTCACGCGGACGCAGGGACCGTTTTCGCTGCGGATGTTCCATCGAAGCTGGGGCATCATGCTGATTCAAGCCAACATTGAGGCCCCTTGCACCGTGCTGGACTTCCCCACGCTAAACCGCTTCGTCGAGGAAATCCGCGACAACACCTACGACGTGGTCGGCATCACGTCAATCATTCCAAACCAGCACAAGGTGCGAAAGATGTGTGAGCTGATTCGCCAGTATCAGCCTCGAGCCAAGATCGTCATCGGCGGGCATATTGCCAACATCCCGGACTTGGACAGCAGGATCGACGCCGACCATATCGTCCGCGGTGAGGGCGTGGCCTGGTTCCGTCGCTACCTGGGCGAGCGCACCGACCGACCGATTTGCCACCCGGTCGTCAACTCGGGACTCGGAACGCGGAACATGGGCGTCAAAGTGAGCGATGGGCCGGGCGACGTTGCTGCCACGCTCATTCCGTCGGTCGGCTGTCCGCTGGGCTGCAACTTCTGCTCGACCTCGGCAATGTTCGGCGGTAAAGGCAAGTGTATCAATTTCTATGCGACGGGCGATGAGCTGTTCGACATCATGTGCCAGTTGGAACGCGAGATTAAGTGCAAGTCGTTCTTTTGCATGGACGAAAACTTCCTCCTGCACCGCAAGCGGGCATTGCGGCTGCTGGAACTCATGGTAGAACACGACAAGTCGTGGGCGCTTTACGTTTTTAGCTCGGCCAACGTGCTCCGCTCGTATACGATCGATCAACTTGTCCGCCTCGGCGTCTCCTGGGTATGGATGGGCATCGAGGGCTGCAACAGCCAGTACATGAAGCTGCAAGGAATCGACACGTTCGATCTCGTTCGCGAGCTGCAGTCGCATGGCGTTAAAGTCCTCGGTTCGACGATCATCGGCTTGGAGGACCACACGCCGGAAAACATCGACGAGGCGATCGAACACGCCGCGCGGCACGACACCGATTTTCACCAATTCATGCTCTACACGCCTATCCCCGGCACGCCGCTGCACGCGCAGATGAAGTCCGAAGGACGGATGAAGAACCCGGCCACGTTCGACGAGGCGGACATTCACGGGCAGGCGATCTTCAACTACAAGCATCCGCATATTCCCGTCGGAATGGAAAGCGAATTGATGGTGCGGGCCTTCGATCGCGACTTTGAGCGCAACGGACCGAGCACGCTACGGATCGTCCGCACCACGCTTGCCGGCTGGAAGCGCTACAAAGACCATCCGGACGCCCGGGTGCGCCGCCGCTTTGAGTGGGAAGCCCGCGAGTTAGGCACAATCTTCTCGGCCGCCGTCGGTGGAGCGAGACTCTACTATCGCCACAATCCCGCCTTGAGGGCGAAAATGGCCGCACTCCTAAAGGAACTGCGCGCCGAGTTCGGCTGGAAGTCGCGGATCGCGTCGGTTCTCGGCGGGGCCTATGTCTACTGGAAGCTTTTGCGTGAACAGCAGCGACTCGACGCCGGTTCGACGTATGAGCCGCCAACGTTCTACGAAAAGAACGCTGCCTGCCAAATTAAGTCGGTCGCCCGCTGTCGCTACGTCGTTCCCAGCACCATATCGTCGCCTAGCCTCCAGGGGGCAGGGGCGACTTCCACGGAAAACGCGATGTGTTACTAGCCATTCGGATAGGGTATTCATATCTGTCCCAGAGCACCGCTGGCGCGGCTGGAGATGCGGGTGTTTATGGAGGAGTTATTGGCGCGAACGAGCGAGTTCGAATCCGTCCTTGCGCACGTGTTCCGCTTGCCGTCATTCCCAATGGTTATCGGCATGGCCGCGGTCTATAAGCACATTCCCGACTACTTTCCCAACAACGTCGGCGTGGTAGGCGGAATCGTCGGCGTGCTGGGCGGCCTCGGTGGCTTCGTCTACCCCGTGATTTTCAGCAGCGTGCTGCAAGCGACGGGCCTCTGGACAACGTGCTGGATGCTCTTCTTTCTGCTCGGGGCGATTTGCCTCATGTGGATGCATCTGGTAGTACGCCGCATCATGCGCAGCCACGTCCCGGAACTTTTCCGGCAAATCGAAACAAGAACCTCTTCAGCCGCTGCTCCGGCGGAAACCGCCTAATTCGCGTCGCAGCAGCCATTCTCGCCAGCGGAAAACTACCCGCATGGGAGGCTTGGACAAGGGCCTGCTTGCAGTTCAAATGGTGTCTTCAGTATCAAGTGATTGTCGGCAAATTGGCGGCGATCGGAGTTTTGGAAACCGTCATTTCCGCGCTCGAGTCAGATCCTATCGCCCCTTCAACCGGCCAATCATCGCCGATCAGTAATGCGATATTGGGCCTTTGGGCGGCATCAAAGCCGTGTTATCGAAACGCGCCCGGCTAAATGTATGAGGTTATTATTCTTCTTCCGTGCGACTTGCGTACAGCGCGGGTGAATATCACGGCGGAATGTTCTTGGAATGATTGAATCCGGCATGGTCGTGGACACGACCATGCCGGATTCAATCAAGGCGATTACATTCCCGAAGTGCTGTTGCGACAATGACTTACAGCTTTTCGTGATCTCGGTCCGAACAGCGATTACGACGCCACCGGGCCGACACGACCTAGTTGGATGTAGATCACTTCCCTCTCGAGGGCTGCGATTCGGCGGGAAGGAGGTGCAGCTATGAGCCGCCTCCATGGTCCAATCACCATGCCGCCAAAGCCCGGCGTAGTCTCGCTTTGCGAGTTGGCCACTGCCGCCGGAACCGCCGGGCAAAGCGTAGCAGTCCATTTCCAGGACTTTCCTGCGCCGGTCGTCTGCCAACTCTGGAGGTATTGTATGCATTTCGCCGGAGCAAATGAAACCCGTCATGTTCACAGCCAGAGCAACGTCCGCAAGCTGCCTGAATTGTGCGGCCGCGTGAAGCTGATCCTGGTCCACGCAGCGAAACTCCGGGCCGCAGCGTCTTGGGCTGTCGAGATGTGCTCCTCTGCCGACACCGATGCGAATTCGCGGCCTGCTATCTTCTGTATTAGCGAACCCGGCGACAGCGAGGATGATCCAGGCATCGCTTTGGCGCTCCGCGCCGATCCGATCCAGACCACCGCCGTGGCCGGGTGGTTTGCGTTAGGGCAGCTTCCCATCGTAGCAACGCGAAGTTTGAAACGAGAATCCGTATAAGCAGAAGAGCGGCCGGCAAACCGCGCCGGATACGAATCCTCCTCACATCGGCAGTCGCTTGACGAATTCCTTGCCGTGATCCAAGTTTGCGCGGTTCACCCGCCCGTAGTCGATGCGACTATTCCAACGACGGCCGCCCAAAGTGGCTCTTGATAGTGCTGTCCCCACTCACGGCCGTAGTGGTCGAAGGCAACCTTTGGCGTGTCGCCGATCAACTCCGCCAACATCTCGATCGAACAACCCGCACCGCCGTTCCAATAGCCGGACAACATGCGGTGGGCGAAAGTGTGGCGGCAACTTTAACAGGAATACAGTCGTCGGATCGGATCGTCATTCCAGCCAAGTTTGACTCTGATCCGGGAAAACCGGCCGCGCGGCCGGTTACCGGCTTCCAGGCGTTCCCCTGAGTATTAGCGAAAATGGGCCTGCCCGAGCCCTTAGGAACCTGTGCCATCAGCCGCCGAGTCAGCTCTGCCACTTCGGGTCGGATCGGAATCTTGCGCATCTTCTTGGTTTTCGACGCATACACGCGCCACATCATTCCCCGGGGCGACTCGTCGATATGGTCGGCCGTCAGCCGAGCCAACTCGCGAAACGGACGCAAGCCCGTGCGGATCGCCGCGAAAAGGAAGTTCCGGAAGCATTCGTCGGTCGCCGACAGCATGGTGCTCTCGTCGGCATCGCTGAGCGAGTGAAGCCGCGGCTGGGGCGGCGGTTTTTTAAGCCCGCGGAGTGGATTAGACACGTCATGCATCGCCTGGGCATGGTTGAACGCCGCTAACACAATGGCGATCACGTTGCGGCGTGTCGCCGCGGTCCACTTCTCCTGGCTCTCGATCCAGGTTTTGACATGGCCTCGCTTGAGTTGCGAGACGGGCAAGGCACCGGCGAAACCAGCAAACTTGTTGAGATAACGCACTGCGCTATCGCAGTGGCCCGCGCTCAACGTGCCGTTGCAAGAGCCCTGCTGGCAATACTCGATGTTTCGAGCAGACCTCTGCCACGATCCATTCGCCTTCTCGCGATGGTTCGGCCACGGGTCGCCAGCGACCATCAGCCTTCAGTCGGGCGAGAGCCAGGTCGGCCTCGGCACGATTGTTTTTCCCACGCACGGGCTTGCCGTTCTCGTTGAACAATCGCACACGGCGTGTCGTACCCGGCGGCGTGTAATACCAACAATCAGTCTGCCGCCAGTGCCAGGCCCGACCGTGTTGTTGCCGTCTCGCGATCACATGTCTTGCCATCTTTTTACCTCTTCGCACTTCGGTTTCGCCGAGCCGAACGAGACTTCGACATTGATCCGCGGTTCCCCGGCTTATTTTTCGCCTTCAGTCTGGTGGCGGGCCCGGGTTTCGGCTGTGGCGGAATAGTTTTTGCCTGCACTCCGGCGCCAATTGCCGCCCAAAGAGGATCTTGGTAATGCTGCCCCCATTCCTTGCCATAGTGATCGAAAGCCACCTTGGGCGTGTCGCCGATAAGCTCGGCCAATGTCTCAATGGAGCAGCCGACCCCGTGGTTCCAATAGCCCGAGAGCATCCGGTGGGCAAACGTATGCCGGCAGGTATAGGAGGAATACTTCGCCTTGCTTGGATCTTGGTCCCAGTGCAGTTTCTTTTTGAGGTTCAGAAAGCGGACCACGCCGGTCGTCCTTTGCCAGGACTCGCCTCTGGTATTCCGAAACACGGGGAGGCCAGAACTCTTGGGTGCTGTCCTCATTAGCTTGCGAGTCAGCTCTGCTACTTCGGGCCGCACCGGGATCTTGCGGGTCTTTTTCGTCTTGGACGAATAGACCCGCCACATCATGCCCCGGCCATTTTCTTCCACGTCATCGGCCGTAATGCGGGCCAACTCACAGTAGGGACGCAGGCCGGTGTGAATGCCAGCGAAAAGAAAGTCCCGGAATCGCTCTTCGCAGGCGCCGTAGATTGCCTCTTCGTCCTCCTTGCTAAATGATTGCAAGCGAGGCTGCGACGCCGGCTTCTTGAGACCCTTAAGCGGGTTGAGGACCTCGAATTGATCTTCGGCGTAATTGAACGCGGCCAACACGACAGCGATGACACTACGGTGGGTTGCAAGGGATCGCCACGTGGGATGGCTTTCGACCCAGGTCTTAATATGACCTTTCTTCAGTTCGGCCACGGCCAGGGCACCGCAGTATGCGCAAAGGTCGTTCAGCCAACTTGCGGCGTTGATCTGATGTCCTTGGCTGATCGTATGGTTCGCAACGCCCCGCTCGCAGTATTGCAAGTATTCCGAGCAGACCTTGGCCACGAGCCATCGCTGTCGGTTCACGATGCCTGCATTGCCGGAATCGTTCGCCACTTTGATCTTGGCCAAGGCGGTCTCGGCGGTCTCGTGGTTTTCCTTGCCGCGAATACGCTGTCCCTGCTCGTCGAAAAGCGGGATCCGCTTCTTCGTGTCTGGCAGCGTGTAGTACCATCAATCGGTTTGTTTCCAATGCCAAGCCGATCCGTGCTGCTGGCGACGTTGTTTTCGGTTTCTGCCCATGGTTCATTAGGCGGCTCAGCGAGCCACTTGCTAATAGCCCAAATGTTGACGGGAAATCAGAGAGGTGGGATACTCAGGTAAGATTTGCCCGAAGCTGCGCCTGAAATCGCAGGCGTGTCGGTCGGGCTGTTCCAGCCCGAAGATTCCACCTCAGTAATAGGTGCGGCATGTGCCATCGCGTTTTACCTACAAGGGATTTGCATACCCCAAATTCACTAGGTCATTTGCTACATAGAATAACTACATTCATTCTTACTCTCTTTACCCTTGGATTGTCAATAGGCTCGGTAAAAATAGGTATTTGCCAAGCAAAACGCGGTGTACCTAACATTGTCTTAATACTTGCCGACGACATCGGCTTTGGCGACTTCGGCTGCTACGGGGCGACCAAGGTCAAAACTCCGCACGTGGATCAACTTGCCCGAGAAGGCATCCGCCTGACCGACGCCCATGCCACGGCCTCGGTCTGCACGCCGACCCGCTATTCGTTCATCACCGGCCAGTACGCCTTCCGCAATCCCGAGGGCGATCACATCCTCAGCGGCGAGGCCCCGCTTTCCATCGACGCCGCGAAGCCGACGGTCGCCTCGCTCATGAAAAAGGCCGGCTACGCGACCGGTCTGGTGGGCAAGTGGCACCTGGGGCTCGGCCGCGGCAACCTCGATTACAATACCGTGATTAAGCCCGGCCCGCTGGAACTGGGCTTCGACCACGCCTTCTTCTTTCCTGCGACCGGCGATCGTGTGCCTTGCGTCTTCGTGCGGGACCACAACGTCGAAGGCCTCGATCCGGCCGACCCGATCCAGGTCAGCTACAGCCGCAAGTTGGGCGACGAGCCGACCGGCCGCGAGCATCCGGAACTGCTGGTGATGAAACCGGCCAAGCCGGGACATTCCGACACGATCATCAACGGCATCAGCCGCATCGGCTTCATGGCCGGCGGCCGATCCGCGCGATGGACCGATACCGAAATGGCCAATACGCTCAACCGCGAGGCGGTGAAGTTCATCGAGGCAAACCGCGAGCGGCCGTTCTTTCTCTACTTCGCCACGCACGACATCCACGTACCGCGCGTGCCGAATTCCGCCTACAAAGGCAAAAGCGAGTGCGGAGTCCGCGGCGACGTGATCGAGGAGTTTGACGGCTCGGTAGCGCGGGTCCTGGAAACGCTCGACCGCCTGAAGCTGGCCGATAACACGCTAGTGATCGTCACCAGCGATAACGGCGGCGTCATGGAGGACGGCTACCTGGACGGCGGCATCGTCGATGCCAACGGACACCTCTGCAACGGGGCCTTGCGAGGCTACAAGGGCAGTTTGTGGGAAGGCGGACACCGCGAGCCGTTCGTCGCACGCTGGCCCGGCAAGATCAAGGCTGGCTCGACCTCCGACGAGCTGGTCGGGCTGGTTGACATGCTCGCCACGTTCGCGGCCGTGGCCGGCGCGGAACTGCCCGCCGACGCCGGTCCGGACAGCTTTAATATATTGCCCGTGCTGCTGGACCAGCCGCACAAGCCGGTTCGCGATTGTCTCGTGTTGCAGAACTTCAACGGCCGCAACGTGGCGCTGAGGCAAGGGAAGTGGAAGTTCATCCCGGCGCAAGGACGCAGGCCCGCGGTCCGCTGCTGTTCAATCTCGCCGACGACCTGGGTGAGAAGAAGAATCTCGCCTCGTCGAAGCCGGAGATCGTCGCCAAGATGCAACAGCGGCTTCGCGCCGTGCGGCAGGCGGAGAAATCGCGGCCGTAGCCGATATGTCGCCTTAATGCGGAATCTTCGTCGGATCGACGACCTCGTGGCCGTTCCGCGTTGCCATTTGCACGTGCGTCGTGGGATCGATGGCCCAGCCGATGAGCTGCGCATTGCCGCCGACAAAGGCCGCGCACCAGCCCGCCGAATGCGCGCTGCCGAAGCCCTGCGTGTTGACGACACCCAGACGGTCTTGAACGGGCATTGCGCTCTGGAGAGCCCATCGGATGAGGCTCACGTCGTCGCCTGACATGGCGCTGTAGAGGTCGCCCGGGTCGTTGCCCGTGATGTAGTTGTCCGGCGACATGTACTTTTCTCCGAACAAGTAGGTCGTGTCCTTGTTATCGGGAATGCCGGACGAGCCGGCGGCGTTCGTGACCTGACTGTGGATAGCGACGATGCCGTTGAACGCGGTGAGGTCGGGCCACTGGAAATTCTTCGCCGTCGCCAGGTCTTTTGGACCGTTATTTTGGATGTAGACTGAACCACCATTGGCCGCGTAATCGGTGCGGCCGGCGACCGTAGGAGCCGGAGAAATGAAAAGAGTGGCGTTTGCTGGCGGGCTATTGAATGGATAGGCCTTACCGCTGCGCCGCGTGGGACAGTAGAGCCCGCCCAGTGGCGTCGCTACGCGCTTGCCGCCCAGAGTGCCGGAACTGGTTCCGAGCCCCTTGTCCAAGTCGTGCAGCGGAGCTTGATCCAAGTAGGGCAGGATTTGATAGATCCATCCGCCCGGCTGATTGACGCCGTAACCCTGGTCGGCGATGCCCACCCAACTGTTGCCCCAGCCGCCGCTGGGAAATGTGCCGAGTTTTTCCACGTGCTGCGCAGGCAAGCTGGAGCTGATGCAGATTGTTCTTACAGGTGGCCAATCGGCCTTGCTCGCGAGCGGCGTTGACCGCGGGCAGGAGCAAGGCGACCAACATGCCGATAATGGCAATCACCACCAAAAGTTCAACGAGTGTGAATCCATGCCGACGAGTCATCTCGCGCACCTCTATATTGGAGAGATTCCAGAACCCTGCCCCGCTCTAGTGCCATGCTATCCCATTATATCGTGCCGAGCAAGCGGTTTCCGCAATAGAAGCCCGAAGCGCCAGCGAGCGGGAAACGGCCCTCTCGCTTGCGCTTCGGGCTTATATGGAGATGGTCCCACCCTACCGCCGTCCTTGGCTCATCCGCCGGGCGATGGCAAACGCTATTTCCAAGGCCTGCTCGTAGTTAAGCCGCGGATCGACCTCGCTCGAATAAGCCCTGCCCAGGTCGGCCTCGCTGAGCCCGCAGGCACCGCCGATACACTCGGTCACGTCTTCGCCGGTAAGTTCGATATGGACCCCCCCGAAGTGCGAGCCGAGGTCGTTATGCACGTCGAACGCAAGCAGAAGCTCCTCAAGAATGTCGTCGAATGAGCGGGTCTTGACTCCCGACGAGGTGGCGACCGTATTGCCGTGCATCGGGTCGCAGCACCATATAACCTGGCGGCCGCGGCGGAGGACCGCTTCAATTAACGGCGGCAGGCATTGCCGCAGGCGCTTCGAGCCGAAGCGATGGATCAGAGTCAAGCGGCCGGGCTCGCTCTCCGGGTCGAGTGCGTCGATCAGTTCCAGCAGTTCGTCGGGCGTCATGGATGGGCCCACTTTCACGCCGATCGGATTGGCGATGCCGCGGAAGTACTCCACGTGCGCGCCGTCGAGCTGCCGGGTGCGGTCGCCGATCCAGGGAAAATGAGTGCAGAGGTTGTACCACTTGCCCGGCCGATGCGGGACCTGCCGCGTCTGCGCCTGTTCGTAGTCCAAGTGCAGGCCCTCGTGGCTGGTGTAAAAATCGACGCGGGTCAGGTCTTCCAGCGGATGGCCGGCCGCGGCCTCCATGAAGCGGATCGCCCCGCCGATCGAATCGACCATCTTGAAGTAGTCGTCGGCCGCCACGGCGTGGCGGACGAAGCCGACGTTCCACAACTCGGGATGGTGCAAGTCCGCGAAGCCGCCGCCGACCAGCGCGCGAATGAAATTGATCGTCAGCGCCGCGCGATGATAGCCTTCCAGCAGATTGGCTGGCTGTGGAATCCGCTCCTCCGCGGAAAAACCGGGCCGGTTGATCAACGGGCCGCGGTAGCTGGGCAGCGTGAGGCCGTCCCGTGTTTCCGTGGGTGAAGAACGCGGCTTGGCATACTGTCCGGCCACGCGACCCACCCGGATAACCCGCTTGCGGCAGCCGTAGATGAGCACCAGGCTCATCTTGAGCATCACCTTGAGATTGCTGGCGATGATCGCCGGCCGGCAGTCGTCGAAGTTTTCCGAGCAGTCGCCGCCTTGGAGCAAAAACCGTTCGCCGCGGGCCGCGGCAGCTAGTTGCTCCTTGAGGCCCTCGACCTCCCAGCTCGTCACCAGCGGTGGCAATTGCGCGAGATCGGCCAGCGCGCCGCGCAGGGCGTCCGCGTCGGGATAGTCGATCCGCTGCGCGATCGGTTTATCGCGCCAGGAATCGGGAGACCAGGAAGGCATGGAAACTTGCAACAAGCTCGTTGTTCTTTGACCCGGAGGGTCACTTGATAGTAGCCCAGCGATTCATCGCTGGGTCCGAAGCGTTAACAGATCATAAGTCCCGTAGGGACGACTGAATGGACCACCGCATTTCAGCCGTCCCTACGGGACTACAGCGAATCGCTCGCAATTCTCATCCCGGCGATAAATCGCTGGGCTATTTTCAAGCGCCCCTCCGGGGTTAAGGCGGATTGCATCCGTAATCGGGAGGCGGCGGCCTGGTACAACCCAAATCGTCGGACTGCGGCAAGTCGGTTTCTTATCGGTCTTCGTGCGGTCCTCTGCCAGCCTCCATCTCGTCGATGTAGCGCCGCAGGCGATCCAGCTCGTCGGTCACATGACGAAGCTTCAGCAGATTCTCGACTCGCAAGAGAAAGTCCAGCTTGTTGATCGGCTTGCTGAGAAAATCGTTGCAGCCGGCCGCCACAGCCCTCTCGATGTCGCCCGGCTCGCTCAGAGCCGTGACCATAAAGATCATGATTTGCTTGGTGGACTCATCGCTTTTGAGCATCTTGCAGACCTCGAAGCCGCTGAGCTTCGGCATCATGATGTCCAAGAGGATCAAGTCCGGCTGAAACTGCGTGACCTTTTCCAGCGTCTCATGGCCATCGTAGGCCGTGGCGATTTCACACTCGACCTCGGCTAGGTAGGCCTCTAGAAGTTCGACGTTGGGCTGGTTGTCGTCGGCGATGAGGATTTTGCTTGAGGGCATCATGTCTCCGCTCGCCCGTTTCGGGAGAGGGGCCGGGGGTGAGGGCAGTTTAATCTCTATCCGCCGGAACGGGGAACTGTTTGCACAATTCGCGGACGTTGCCGCGGATGCGGTCCAGCACGGCCGGTTGGTCGTGGCCGCGAATCGCTTCCAGGATCCAGCCGCCGATGGAACGCATCTCCCCGCAGCCCAGCCCGCGGCTGGTGATGGCCGGAGTGCCGATGCGAACGCCGGAGGGGTCCATTGGCTTCCGCTGGTCGAAGGGGATCATGTTCTTGTTGACCGTGATGCCGCTATGGTCGAGGGCTTTTTCGGCCTGGCCGCCGGAGAGTCCCAACGGCGTCACGTCCGCCAGCATGAGGTGATTGTCCGTGCCGCCGCTCACCAGCCGCGCGCCGCCGCCGGTGAGCACTTCGGCCAGCGTCTTGGCGTTTTCCACGACCTGCCGCATGTAGGTTTTATAGGCCGGCGTAAGGGCCTCGCCAAAACAGACCGCCTTGCCGGCGATGACGTGCATCAACGGCCCGCCCTGAATGCCCGGAAAAACCGAGCGGTCGATGTCCTTAGCGTACTCTTCTTTACAGAGGATCATGCCGCCGCGCGGGCCGCGGAGCGTCTTGTGCGTGGTAGTGGTCACAAAATCCGAAAGCGGCACGGGGTCGTGGTGCAGGCCCGTTGCCACCAGCCCGGCGTAATGGGCCATATCGACCATCAACTTCGCGCCCACGCTACGGGCGATCTCGGCGAACTTATCGTGGGGAATCTCGCGGGGATAGGCGCTCGCGCCGGCCACGATCATCTTCGGCTTATGTTCTTTGGCCAAGGCGGCAAGCTGGTCGAAGTCGATGCGGTGCGTATCGGGCCGCACGCCGTAGCTATAAAAGTGGTAGAGCTTGCCTGAGACGTTGAGCTTCATGCCGTGCGTCAGATGTCCGCCGTGGGCCAGGTCGAGCCCGAGCACCACGTCGCCCGGATTGAGCATGGCGAAGTAGACTGCCGTATTGGCCTGGGCGCCGGAATGCGGCTGCACGTTGACGTGCTGGGCGCCGAAAATCTGCTTGGCTCGATTGCGGGCCAGGTCTTCGGCGAGATCGACGAACTCGCAGCCGCCGTAGTAGCGTTTGCCGGGGTAGCCTTCTGCGTACTTGTTGGTAAGCACGCTGCCCATGCACTGCATGACGGCCGTGCTGGTGTAGTTTTCGCTGGCGATCATTTCCAGGCCGTCGCGCTGGCGCTCAATTTCGCCGGCAATGGCCGCCCAGACTTCCGGGTCATGCTTTTCGATCGAGTTCATGGGGACTTTCCGAATAATGCGAGTCGATATACCTATTATTGTCCGGTTTGCGGCGGAGTTCGTCAATGACCTTCATTCTGTTTGAAGTGCTCGTTATTCCGTCGCGCATCTCGATTCTTGAATTGCGATGCTCCGCCGTTCCGACTCCCTACGGCACGTGGCTGCCGGCGCCCGTTTGGTTCCAAAAATCTTCCGCCAAGCTCGAGTCCCGATTCCCGATCCACGTGCGAACCTGAGACAATAAACGTGCCAAGCCCTTCAGCGGCACGTTCGCTGATTCCCACGCTGCGATTTGCCGGCGCATCGCCGAATCGATGGGCGTCTCAGCCTTGACGTTGAGCTTGCCGCAGACGCTGGCAAACTTTGCATCGTCGGTACTGATCGTCGCCGCACCGTGGCTCCGGCAAGTCTCCAAGAGAACAGCGTCCCCCAAATCGATTCCCAATGCGTTGGCACAGTCCACCGCAGAGATCGCCAAACTGGCGTCAACAACCGAAATAACGATCGGACCATTGGCAAACTGTGCCAGTTTTCGCGCGGCGAGATCAGCAGCCACTCCATAAACTTTTCGCAAAACGGCGTCGACTTCCAGCAATGTGACTGCCGTCGTGAGCCAGCCAGAATGACCGCGGATGTGACCCTCGCAGACAGCCGATGCGGGATGTCCATCGAGAAGGCTGTAGATGATCGGGCCGGCGTCAAGGCCCCGCTGAGGAAAACTAGAAGAGGTAGTCATCGCCGCTCACCTCAGACAGGTCACGTTCCGCAGCACTTGACCCAATCGGCAATTTGTCGGCGAACACTTCCTCCCATGTCAAATCGGGACAACGGCGCACGATGATTCCTTCCACGGCTTTTTCCAGGGCGATGAATCCGTGCAAACCAAACTCCTCGACCCACTCGTGCGGCAACCGGACCTTATCGTCGGATTCGATCGCAGTGACTTTTACCATGGCATTTCTCGCAGGTTTGCGACCCGTCTATTCGTTCCCTTCGCTCCCTTGTAAACCTCGCATTTCATTCTACACCAAAACTCGCCGTCAACCAACGGTAGGTTGCCTGCATGGGCAACAAACGCGTATCCGTCATCACCCCTACGATCGGCATTTGTGCCGCGTCTTAAGGAGATTATCAGCCGTCCCGCCGCCGCTCCGCGCGCGAATTTTGGTCTATCTTTACTCAGACACCAAAGTCCACCCAGATCACGCAAGCCTAACGGCAAGGAAAGTCGCACGACATGCCTCCACCTCGTATGCCCCTGCGGCAAAGCGGCGAAAGCAAGGAATCCTCGCTGGAAGAACTCAAACAGCGGATCCACGGCAAGCTCGTCGACAAACTCGACCTGACCAAAGTGGGCGAGCTGGAAGGAGACATCCTTCGCCGCGAGATCCGACTGGTCGTCGAACACCTCTGCGACAGCGAAGACACGCTGCTAAACCGCGCCGAGCGCGAGCAGCTCGTCGGCGAAGTGCTCGACGAAACGTTCGGCCTCGGCCCGCTGGAATTCCTCCTGAAAGACGCCACGATCAACGACATCCTGATCAACGGGCCGAAGAACATCTACTGCGAACGCCGCGGCAAGATGGAAAAGACGGCTGTCGTCTTCCGCGACAACGACCATTTGATGCAGATCATCGACCGCATCATTTCCAAGGTCGGCCGCCGCGTGGACGAGACCTGCCCGATGGTCGACGCCCGCATGTCGGACGGTTCGCGTTTCAACGCCATCATTCCGCCGCTGGCATTGGACGGGGCTTGCGTGTCCATCCGCCGTTTCGGCGCCAACCCGCTGAAGCTGGAAGACCTGCTTGAACTACAAGGCCTTCACGCCGGAAATGGTGATGCTCCTGGAAGGCGCGATCAAGGCCCGCTTGAACATCATCATATCGGGCGGAACCGGCTCCGGTAAGACGACGCTGCTGAACACGCTTTCCAGCTTCATTTCCAACTCGGACCGCATCGTGACGATCGAAGACGCGGCCGAATTGCAGCTCCAGCAGGACCACGTCGTGCGGTTGGAAACGCGTCCGCCGAACATCGAAGGCAAAGGCGCGATCTCGGCCACCGACCTGGTGAAGAATGCCCTGCGTATGCGGCCCGAGCGAATCATCATCGGCGAGTGCCGCGGCGGCGAGACGCTGGACATGCTCCAGGCCATGAACACCGGCCACGAAGGCTCGATGACCACGATCCACGCCAACACGCCCCGCGACGCCTTGTCCCGACTGGAAACGATGATCACTCATGTCGGGCTTCGAGCTGCCGTTGAAGGCCATGCGGACGCAGATCGCCGGCGCCGTGAACCTGATCGTACAGGCCTCGCGCTTGCAGGGCGGTCCGCGCAAAATCACCTACATCACCGAAATCTGCGGCATGGAGCAGGACACGATCGTGATGCAGGACATCTACCGCTACATACAGGACGGCATCGACGAAATGGGCCGAGCCTACGGCCGTTTCGTCTCCACCGGCGTGCGGCCGAAGTTCATGCACCGCCTCGAGTCGGCCGGCGTCCGCCTGCCGTCCAGCGCATTCCGCGAACGCGTCATGCTGGAGGATTAACACGTGAGTCCCTTGGTATTGGCAATCCTGGCTTTCGTCGCCGTGGCCACGCTCGTGGGCGGGGCGGTGATGCTTTTCGCCAAGCCCCCAGCGTCGAAACTGGAGGACCGGCTCGATGTATTGACAAACACCAACGCGGCGGCGGGAAAGGACAACCTGCTCAAGGACAATAGCGTCCTCTCTCGGCCGCTGGACGACGCGCCGCACATGCTGGCCCAGTGGTTCGCACGTTTCGGCAACCTCGAATTGATTTTCGAGCAGGCCGATACGACGCTGACCATCAGCAAGCTGGCGATGGTTTCGCTCGTGGTGGGCCTGGCCGGCGGAGCGGTGACAATCGTCATGAAAGCCCCGGCAGCCATGGTGCCGCTGGCCGCAATTGTCGCCGGATCGCTGCCGATGTTTTGGCTCTTGATGCGGCGCAAGCGGCGCTTCAATACGTTCAATACGCAACTGCCCGACGCTCTGGAAATGATGGCCCGCGCGCTTCGCGCCGGACAGAGCCTCTCCTTCGGCTTCAATGCCGTGGCGAGCGAAATGGCCGCGCCGATCGGCAAGGAATTCGGCCGCGTGTTCGACGAGCAGAACCTGGGCGTGGCGATGGACGACAGCCTGCGGGCGATGTGCGAGCGCGTCCCCAACCTCGACTTGCGGTTCTTCGTCACGGCCGTCATTTTGCAGCGGCAGACGGGCGGCGATCTCTCCGAAATCCTCGACAAGATCGGCACCTTGATCCGCAACCGCTTCAAAATCCTCGGCCAGGTCAAGGCCCTGACCGGCGAAGGCCGTTTGTCGGGCATTGTGCTCATGGCCCTGCCGCTGGTGCTGTTCGTGATCGTATACAACTTGAACCCGGCGTACGTTTCGCAGTTATTTACCGACAGGGCCGGCCGAAAAATGCTGGCCATCGCCATATTCATGCAAGTCCTCGGCGCGATTGTCATTAAGAAGATTGTGGAGATTAAGGTGTAATGTATCCGGCACACTCCGTGTGCCGCCAGGAAAACGGCACACGGAGTGTGCCGGATACAAGGAAAAGCCATGTTTGCCGAAACCGTTCAGCCGCTGTTCACCATAGGCCAGTTCGTCCCGCTGGCGATCTTCGGCGCGTTTGCCGCGGTCGCCTGGGTCACCTTGGAATACATGGCCAAAGGCAAACCGCGCGCCTTGGAGCGGCTCGACGAAATCAAGAATCCGCAGAAGCGCCGTCAGGCGCAGGCGGAGGCGATCCTCAAGAAACCCGACACGGTTTCCACGGTCATTCAAAAGACGTCGGAATTGACCAAGTCGTTCGTTCCCAAGAGCGAAGCCGACGCGAACAAACTGAAAAACACCTTGGCCAGCGCCGGCTTCCGCACGGAAGGCCTGGTGCCAATTTTCTACGGCCTGAAGTTCGTCTTGCTGATTGTCGGCTTTTGCTTCGGCGGCGGCACGCTGTTGTATGTGAAAGGCGTCAGCCAGAATACGTTCATCTGGGTGGCGGGCGTGACGGCGATTTGCTTCTGGGCACCCGACATCGTGCTGGGCTACATCTCGAGGAAGCGTATGCAGGCGATCTTCCTCGCCCTGCCCGACGTGCTGGACATGATGGTCGTGTGCGTCGAGGCCGGTCTTGGGCTCGACCAGGCGATGCGCAAGGTAAGCGAGGAAATGAAGAAGGCCTACCCGGTGCTTTCCACCGAGTTCAACTTGACGAACTTCCATTTGCAAATGGGCCGCAGCCGCTCCGACGCGCTGCACGACCTGGGCGTGCGGACTGGCGTGGCCGACCTCCGCGGGCTGGCCGCCGTATTGATCCAAGCCGACAAGTTCGGATCGAGCGTCGCGCAGGCCCTCCGCGTGCAGAGCGAATCGATGCGCACCCGCCGAAGCCAGATGGCAGAGGAAAAGGCCGCCAAGACGGCCGTCAAGCTACTCTTCCCGCTGGTGGTCTTCATTTTCCCCGGCATCTTCGTAGTGCTCGTCGGCCCCGCCGCCATTACGATGGTGCGGCAGATGTTTCCGAAGATGCACTAGACGGGTAGAATGGTTACCAGTTAGGCCCATCGGCGAACCTGGCTAGGCGCCATGGCTTAAGTCGTCGTAAAGTCGCCGCAATCGCTCCTCATCGGCGACTCGTTTGCTGCGCAACTCACATGCTTTCTCCCATTCCTGCGCGGCCACGGCATCCTCAAGGCCTTTCTGTGCCTCCTCAACGCTTCGCTTAAGACGCAAGACTTCCGGGTGGTCGCTGAAGCGGGCCCGTTCGGCAAACCACTTCTTAACGGCATCGGCGGAGCCCGGCACCATTCCGTGAAGCACCTTATCACTCAAGTTGTTAGTGTCAACGCCGGCGGCTTCTAGCGCGCGCACGGCGACGTCATTTCGGTCATGCAGTAAACCAAGCAATAGGTGCTCAGGGCCCGCGAACTCATGCGCAAGGGATGTAGCAACGTCTAGCATGTGTGAAACGACCGAGACCATTCTAGGCGATTCATTTGACGCATCATCCTCCGCTGCCAAAAGTCGGACGACTTCGGCCCGAATGCGCTGCGGCTCGACGCCGAAGGAGCGGAGAAGTTCGGCCGCATTGTCGGATTTTGCGTCGAGCAGCGCGAGTAAGAGGTGGCCGCTGCTAAGATGCTGACTTTGAATACGGATTGACTCTTGATTGGCGGCCTGAATCAGCCGACTGCTTTGCTCATCGATTCGAGTAAATGCCGACATCCTGTAAGCTATCCAAAATGTTGGAGATTCTCACGGGCTAAAAACACCTTCCACCATGAGCGAGGCTCGAACCGCGACACGATCGGCGCGGTTGATACGCAGGACAGCGATGGTTACGCGGCCGATCGCCGTTAAGGCAGTAAGTGTCTCGCCGTTCCATCGAAAATGGTCATGCCAACGATCTCGTTTGTTTCCTTGTCTCGCCCGGCAAGATTTGGCCCTTTGAACGAGTTGCAGTGGAGGCGCGCGTAAGCGGTATTCTCCAAGCTCGTTTCGCCCTCGTGCTTTTCGGCGATAACATGATCGACCCGGAACGGCAGCGACGTACGCTTTGCCGGCAATTGGCAATATTCGCAGCAAAAATTCGCGCGCCGTGCCACGGCCTCACGCAGCGCCTTTTCCTCTGCCGACTGGCTCATGCCGAATGCTTCTTTAGCGATAGGCGAGCTTTTGAATGCATAAGATCGACGAGCGAGCCCACGAGTAGGTAGGCATTGAGCGATGACTCTTCCTGCGGACTTAATTTGCCCTGCCGCGCCATCGCCGCGAGATGGTTCATCTCCTCAATATCCGAATCGCGAAAGCTGAATCCGAGCATGGACCGTGCGGCGTCGGCGGAGAAGTTAGGGTTCTCCGGCTCGATTACGCGCGAGAGGATTTCTGCTTCCTGACTGATCGTGGCTGCGGTCATGCATTTATACTAACACACCTCGTCGTGTGGAAAAAGTTGGCTTTTGAATACAACCTAGCTCATTCCCAACAAAATTGGTAAACATACCGTTATTCGTCACGCTAAGAGCCGCCGCAACCCACCTATAAGAGCGGTTCGTTTCGTTGACAACCCGCCGTAAGTCATTTAGACTTAGACAGTTGTCGATATTCTCATGGGCTATTTCTCGCTAGCCGAGGTACGATTTGTCGCAAAAGGCGTGGGGTGGAGTTTTTTCCGAGGCGACCGATCGCCGCGTCGAGCAGTTCACCGAAAGTGTGAGCTTCGATCGCCGCTTGTTTGCGCACGATATCGCCGGATCGAACGCCCACGCACAAATGCTGGCAAAAGTTGGGCTGCTGACTTCGGACGAATCTGTAAAGATTGAACAAACCTTGGGCGAGATCCGCAAGGAAATCGAGCAAGACCGCTTCCCGTTCCGCACGGAACTCGAAGACATCCACATGCACGTCGAGAAAGCCCTCACCGATCGCACGGGCGACGTGGGCCGGAAGCTGCATACTGCCCGAAGCCGCAATGATCAGGTTTCAACCGATTTACGACTCTGGGTTCGCGAAGCGATTGACATAATTGGCGCGCGGCTCTTGGACGTGCAGCGGGCGTTAGTCGGACGCTGCGATGCCGACGGTGACGTGATCCTGCCGGGCTACACCCACATGCAACGCGCCCAGCCTGTCCTGGCCCCGCACTATTGGCTGGCCTACTGCGAGAAGTTCGAGCGCGACCGGCAGCGGCTGGCCGATTGCCGGCGTCGGACGAATACGTTGACGCTCGGGGCGGCTGCCTTGGCCGGCACCAGCTTGCCCATCGATCGCGCAGATGTTGCCCAGCGGCTCGGCTTCACTGAAATAGCGGCCAACAGCATTGACGCTGTCAGCGATCGCGACTTTGTGCTGGAGTTCGTCTTTTGCCTTGCGATGATTGCCGAACACCTTAGCACGTGGGCCGAAGAGTGGATTCTTTGGTCGACCGTCGAGTTCAATTTCCTCAAGCTGCCGCAGGCCTTCTGCACCGGTTCGTCGATTATGCCGCAAAAGGTCAACCCGGATGTGCTGGAGTTGATCCGCGGCAAGACGGCCCGAGTGGTCGGCAGCCTGCAAACGCTCTTGGTCTTGGTCAAGGGCTTGCCGCTGGCCTACAACCGCGATCTGCAGGAAGACAAGCCGCCGCTGTTCGACGCCTTTGACACGGTGCGGGCGTCGCTGGAACTGGCCGCGCCGCTGATGGCCGGGGCCACGCTGAACCGGGCAGCGATCGCCGCACGGCTTGATCGCGGTCATCTCGATGCGACGACCTTCATGGAGTATCTGATCCGCCGCGGCATTCCGCAGCGAACGGCGCACGAGTTGGTAGGGCAGCTCGTCCGCAAGGCGCTAGACCACGACGTGCGGCTCAGCGACCTGCCACTGGACGACTTCCGCGCGGCATTGCCCGAATTGGACGCGTCGGTATATGAAGTTCTCGGCGTCGAGCGTGCGGTGGCCGCCATGCAAAGCTACGGCTCGACCGCCCCGGATCAAGTGAAGAAACAAGTTGAGATTTGGAAAAAAAGAGTTGGGGAGTAGTTGCTGAAAACCATGAGCTTTCCACGCGCCACATTCCTTTGCACGACCGCGATTTTTCTCGCAGGGATTTGCCTTTGCTGGAACACTGCTGCCCGCGGCCAGGATGACGCATTTGGCGAGCCGAAAGGCAAAACAAAACCGGCCGCGGCTAAGCCGGCTGCTGCCGCAAAGGCGCCCGCGGTGCGCGGTCAGCCTGCCGGGCCCGCCGATCTCGGGCCGCCGGAAGATCCTGTCGTCGCCGCATTGCTCGCATCCAACCCGCAGTCGCCCTCGGAGATCTTCCACACGGCCCAATTGCTCTTGGACGCCAGCCGGCCGGAGTTGGCCAAAACCTACTTGCGAAAGCTGCTTGATTCCAAGCTGGATGATGATCAGTGGGTATCGCTTGTTGACGAGTACCATAGCTCGGCCTTCACCGATCTGGCCGCGCGAAGCGAATTGCGCCCGAAAACGAGTTATTGGTGCAAGCCGCCTTGGGCGCGGTCGATCGCCGCCTGCGCGATCCGGCTCGACTGGCCGAGGAGATCAAGCAACTGCAGGATCCGTCGCCTGAAGTACGCACGCGCGCGATCGCCAAACTGAAGCAGGCCCACGGCGCGGCTGTCGACGCCCTCATCGCGGTGCTGGCCGATCCGCAGCGGGCTGGCGAACATGCCGCCGCCCGCGCCGCGCTGGCCGCCATGCGCGGCGATGCTATCGACCCGCTGGCGGAAATCATCGAACGCGCCGACCCCGAGTTCATGGTGGAAGCGATCCGGACATTGGCCGAAATGCGGGCCTCGCAAGCGATCGTTTATCTTTACGTGCCGGCGCTGGCCGACGAGAGCGACCTCCGCGTTCGTGAACCGGCCCGCGCGGCTATCAGGCAGTTGCAAGGCAGTTTGCCGACCGCTGCCCAGGCGGCCCAGCGGCTATATGACCTGGCGAAGAGCTATTACGCTGGCAAGCAGCCGCTCAGCACGGATAGCCATGGCCGCGTGACGCTTTGGACGTGGGACCCGGCTGCCAAGCGGTGCATCGCACAAAGTTTTACACCGGACGATGCTGCGCGGGCATTTGCCGCTCGCCTCGCGCGTGCCGCGATAACTCTGTCACCGAACAATCGTACGTTTGAGACACTTGCAATGGCGACGCGGCTCGAGCAGACGGCTTACGAAAAAGGTCTCGATCAGAGACTTAGTGTTGAGGATTGCAAGCGACTGGCCGAGATGGAGCCGAAAGTCGTCGAAGATGTTTTGGCGTATTGTCTGCGCGAACGCCATCCGGCTGGCGCGATGTTGGCCGCCGAATCGCTCGGAACCATCGGCAACGCACAAGAGTTGCTCCAAGGCGGTTCCGCACCGTCTCCACTGGTCCGTGCCGCCCGCAGCTCCGATGCCCGGCTCCGCATGGCCGCATTGGAGGCAATTGCCAACTTGCAGCCCAAGTCGCCCTTCCCTGGGTCAAGTTTCGCGCTGGAGGCGCTCGCCTTCCAAGCCGGTTCGACCGGCGGTCGCCGCGCCTTAGCCGTTAGCCCGAACACACACACTTTGGAAGAGTGGATTGGCGTTCTCAAGTTCCGCAGTATCGAGACCGACGCTGCCACCAGTGGGAATGAAGCGGTACGCAAGGCCTGGCGCTGCCCCGATTACGAACTGGCGGTCATCGACATGGCCACGCAGAGCCCGCCGGCTGAGGAAATCGTACAACAGTTGCACAATGACTATCGAACGGCCGGCTTGCGGATCGCGCTGGTTGCCCGGTCGGGCTTCCTTGCCCGCGCCCAGCGGATTGCCGAGAGCGATCCCTTGGTGATTGCTTTTTCCAAGCCGATCGACGCGGCCGCTGCCCGCTGGCAACTTGGCCAGCTTAACGCCCTCGTGCCGCGGGAGTTCGTCGGCTTTTCGGAGCGGCAAGCGCTCGCCATCCGAGCGCTGGATTGCCTGGCCAAGTTGAGCCAGACGCCGGGCCAGCTTTTTGATCTCCAGAAAGCGGAGAACGCCGTGCTTGCCGGTCTGCTCGTGCCGCGCTTGAGCGGCCACGCGATCATCGTGCTTTCAAATCTGGGCACACGAGCCAGCCAGCAAGCCCTGGTCGAAGTGGCCAGCCGCGCCGCCAATTCTGTACCGCTTCGCAAATCGGCCGCCGTGGCATTCAATATCAACGTCCAACAGTTCGGCCTGCTATTGAGCCAGGATTCGATCCGGCAGCAGTATCTCCGCTATCAACAAAGCGCTTCGCAGGACGCGGCGGCGCAGCAAGTCCTGGCCGATGTGCTGGGCACGATCGAATCGCGGGCGACGCATTCGGCGCTGGAAGCGGCCCGCAAGGCGAGCGGGCCGATAAAAGTCCTACCGCGAAGGATTACCCCGGCCGCAGACACAAAGGATTGAAAAATGAAAAATGCAAATTGCAAATTGCAAATTGCGGACGACGCAGCGCCATTGCTCTCTCATTCGAGAACATGCAAAGCTTGCAGTTCATTTTGCATTTTTCAATTTGCAATTTGCAATTTGCAATTCCCCATCACATGACCCGACTTCCTTCCACATCCCGCAGCGAGAGCGGCCCGCCGATCCCCGGCCTCATCGGCAACGGGCCGGCGATGCAGCATTGCTACAAGCTCGTGCGGCAGGTCGCCCAGTCGAACGCGTCAGTGCTGCTCTTGGGCGAGACGGGCACCGGCAAGGAACTCATCGCCAAGGCCATTCACCGCCTTAGCCCGCGCGGCAGCGGACCTTTTATCCGCGTGAACTGCGGGGCGCTGCACGAGAACCTGCTGGAAAGCGAACTCTTCGGCCACGTCCGCGGGGCCTTCACCGGCGCGGTCGATAATCGCACCGGCCGCTTCGAGGCCGCCCACACCGGCACCGTCTTCCTCGATGAGATCAACTCCACGACGGCCAAGCTGCAAGTAAAACTGCTCCGCGTCCTGCAGGAACATGAGTTCGAGCGCGTCGGCGACACGCAGACCATTCGCGTCGATACGCGCGTCATCGCCGCCAGCAACCGTGACCTGCTGGAAGAAGTCGACGCCGGCCACTTCCGCGAAGACCTTTACTATCGCCTCAACGTGGTGACGATCTACCTTCCGCCGCTCCGCGAGCGCCACGAAGATATTCCGCTCTTGGTCGGGCATTTCCTGCGGATCTACAACGAGGAAAACCTGCGGCACGTGCCGCACGTCGAGCCTAAGGCGATGGAAATGCTCTGCCGCTACGAATGGCCCGGCAATGTCCGCGAGTTGCAAAACTACGTGGAACGCGCCGTCGTGCTCGCGCCGGGCGACGAGTTGACCTGCGATCTCTTGCCCGAAGCCGTCTTGGGCATGAAGCCGCGGCGGATCGGCCGCCTCGCCCGGCGAACCTCGACGCCTTGGTCTCAGACCTCATCGAGCAGGGCATCTCTGCCGCCGGCCCCCAGGCCGACAACCTCGCCGCACAAATCGTCAACCGCGTGGAGAAGGAGCTGATCCTCCACGTCCTGGCCGACTGCGACAACGTGCAGACCAAGGCGGCGGACCGCTTGGGCATCAATCGGAATACGTTGCGGAAGAAGCTGGAGGAGTACGGGCTGGAGAGGGCGTGAAGGCGCGATGACAAAAAGATAGTTGACAGAAATATGATGGAGGCGAGAATTGTAGGGTAAAACTAACGAGTGCGAGCCCTCCAAACAAATTTCCGGATGAACTATGCGATTCCTAGTAACTCTCGACCGAGACGAAGATGGCGTATGGGTTGTCGAGTGCCCGTCCATTCCCGGCTGCGTGAGCCAAGGTCAAACGCGCGACGAGGCCATTGAGAACGTCCGCGATGCGATCCACGAATGCCTCACCGTGCGCGCCGAACGTGGCATGCCCTTGACGATCGAAACTCACGAGGTGGAGGTCGTCGCGTAGTGGCGCGCGCCCGGTCAATTATCGATCTCGTAACGCGACATCCACCGCCACATACAGCCGCTTTAGCGTGTCGCGTTCATCAGGCGGCAAGTTCCGTCCGGCCGCGTAAGTGTGTTTCAATGCGTCGTGCAATAAGGCCCATCCGTCAGTCAACCCGTTGTTTGCAAGCCATGCGGGTAAGAGAGCGGCCAAGGCACCCAACTCTCTGCGGTCGCACCAGCGATCCACCAACTGACGGATCTCATCGTTTAAATCGGCTTCCATTGTTATAACGCACCATGGATGTCGAGTTACATCGTCGATGAATTCTTCCACGGATTCATCCAATCGCCCCAACTCTCAAGATACTGCTTGTAAGCCGCGCATTGCTCGGCCTTCTGCTCGAGCCAGGTCCTCACTTCCGCCACGATCGCCTGCTCGGCCTCAATCGTAAGCTGCCCGATGAGCACCCGTGAGCGAAGGAAAACGAAGTACGTGTCCAGCACGTCGCAGCGGCAGTAGTCGTTGATCTCCGCCAGCCGACCGGCGTCGTAGTAGTCTTGCACCATGTAACCCTGCACGTCCATCTTGCCGGGCTTGCCGAGCAGATTGGCCGCCAGGTTCAAGCCGCCGTTGAACCGCGTGCTGCCGAAATTGGTCAGCAATTCGCAGAGGTCGATGTGCGAGGCCGTGTTGTAGCGGTTCCGCAAATTGTCAGAGCCCTTGCCAGAGGATTGAAACCAGCCCGGCAAGCTCAACCCGTAGCGAAACGCGGTCAACTCCAAGAGCGGCAAGTCGAACCCGCGGCCGTTGAAGCTCACGAGCGTCGGCCGATGATACTTTTCCCAGCCTCGCCAGAAGTTTTCCGTAATCACGTGTGGGCGGAACTGCGGTTCGTCCAAAACAACGATGTCCGCAAGGCGAAAATCGGCGCCGACCTTGCCCACCGCGACCGATATCGGCACCTGGAACGTGTACGGAATGAAATCGCTCTCGAACTTCGCCATCAATTCGTTGCGATACCGGCGGACCGCGTCGGCCGGCGTGAGCGACTCGCCCGGATAGCGAAGCTTGGCCACCAGCGGCGCGTCGGCCACGCTTTCGATGTCGAAGACCAGGTAGCGGATGGAGAACATGGGGTGAAAAGCTAGAAGTCAGAAGTTAGGAGTTAGAAGTTAGAAGGATTCACTGTTCGCACACATTGTACCGATCCGCACTTAGGTGGCACTAGTCCCCTATCGGAGACAGGACTGATATGATGTTACGGAGCTTCCAGCTTCTAACTTCTAACTCCTGACTTCTCTCCAATGAACCGTCGCCGCCTGCTCCAACGTTTCCTCCACTACGTGAAGATCGACACCACGGCCCGCATGGACGCCAAGAACTATCCCAGTTCACCCGGCCAGATCAAGCTGGGAAGGTTGCTCGTCCGCGAGCTCAAAGCAATGGGCATCGAGGACGCCGCGCAGGACGAGCATGGCATCGTGATGGCCACCGTACCGGCAAGCGCTGGAGTCCCGCCTTTAGGCGGCGCCGCGATTCCGCCTAAAGGCGGTACTCCAACCATCGCGTTCTGCTCGCACTTCGATACTTCACCAGAAACAAGCGGCAAGAACGTCAAGCCGCAAGTCATTCGCAAGTATGGCGGCGGGGACATCGCGCTCGCGAACAACGACCTGGTCATTCTCGTCAGTGAGAACCCTGAGTTGGAAAAGTCGATCGGACACACGCTGATCACGACCGACGGCACGACGCTCTTGGGCGCGGACGACAAGGCCGGCCTATCGATCATCATGGAAGCGGCCGAGTGGATGATCGAGCATCCCGAGATCGAGCATGGTCCAATCCGCCTCTGCTTCACCTGCGACGAAGAAATCGGCCGCGGCGTCGACCATATTAATATCGGCCAGGTCGGCGCGGTCGTCTGCTACACGGTCGATGGCCACGGCAGCGACGAGCTCGACATCGAGACCTTCTCGGCGGAATCCGTAGAGGTCACGGTGCGCGGCGTGAACATCCATCCCTCGATCGCCAAGGGCCGCATGACAAACGCCTTGCGCGTAGCGGCCGACTTTCTCGCCCGCCTGCCGCGCGACCATCTTGCCCCCGAAATGACGGAGGGCCGCGACGGCTTTATCCATCCGATGGAAATCAGCGGCGGAGTTGGCGAAGTAAAGATCCGCATGTTGCTCCGCGACTTTGATACCGGCCGCCTGGCCAACCATTCCGCCGTGCTCCGCCGCGCGGCCGACGAGGTTATGAAGGATTTTCCTCAGGCCCGCATCGACTTCGACATCAGGCGCAGCTATCTGAACTTGGCCGACGGACTAGCGAAGGAGCCGCGTGCCGTGGAATATGCCGAAAAAGCCCTCGCCCGCCTCGGCCGCACCGCCCGGCGGACGATCGTACGCGGCGGCACCGACGGTTCGCGGCTGACGGAGCATGGCCTGCCGACGCCGAACATTTCCAGCGGTGCACATTCCATTCATTCACCCAAAGAATGGGCTTCGCTCGACGAAATGCTGCATTCGGTAGAGTGGGTGGTGTCGATCGCCGAGACCTGGGCGCTGGAGTCCCGCCTTTAGGCGGAATCTGCTTGGGCAGAGCCCGAACTCCAATGTTTGATACAGTCCAGTCGCAGCACATTTGCAGGAATGGGCAAGATAGCTAACTTGTGCCCGCCTTCCCCACGGAACCATCCACATTGAATCAACTTCGCTTGCCCATCTAACCGAATTATACCGGAAAAGCCTCCTTAAGCGATCAGGGCTGTGCAACGACTTTCGATCCTAGTGCCCTTGATGGGCGACCTGAAGCGATTCGAAGACACGCTCGTCTCGGTGCTCGAAAACCAGCCCGAACGAAGCGAAGTGGTCGTCGTCACGAATCAGCCGTACGACGACCCTTATGACCTTCGCCGAGAGGTTGCCTTTGTCGAGGCGCCGGCGGGAGCAAGCTTGCTGGAATGCTTTGCCGTCGGTCTGTCGGCCAACCGCGCGCCGATCGTCCACCTGATTGCCGCCGGCTTCGAGGCCACGACCGGCTGGGCGGATGCGGCCTTGGCCCGATTCTGTGATCGAGACATCGCCGCCGTCGCCCCGCTGATCGCCGATCGCTTCCAGCCGCAAACGATACTCTCGGCCGGTCTGCGATTCACTCACGGCGGCGCGATTGCAAGCATCGCCGCCGGCCAATCGGCGGACGGCTTTACGCTCGACGAGCACCTGCTCACAGCCGCCGAACTCGGCGCCGCGTTTTATCGCCGCGAAGCGTTGGCCGAGGTCGAATCATTGCCTGATTACGGCTGTGAACAGGCAACGGCCGTGGAACTGGCCTTCGCCCTGCGAAGCGCGGGATATCGCTCGGTCTCGGAGCCGGAATGCCTGATGCTGGCCAACCGCAAGCAGTTCGCTCCGCACGGCAGTTGGCGCACGGGCGTGGCAAGCGAGCGGCTCTACCGCCGCTTGTCAGCCGCGTCCGATGTCAAGCCATCGCATCTCGCACATGCCGGCCTGCTGGCGGCCGAGACAATCCAAATACCGCTTCGGCCGTCGCTAGCGAGCCAATTGGCCGGCCGGTTGTGCGCGGCCTTGAGTTTTATAGCTGTGCCGAAAGAAGTAGCCATCGGCGACTGCGCAGCGGCCCATCTGCCGACATTCTCGCATCGCTCGCCGCCGTTCACGTCGGCCAAATCTCGCGCGGCGTGAGAGGGTTGAGATTCGGCAACGCCGAATCCCGGACGCTCCCCACGTGCTGCCCAAAATCGCTTGGTAAGGCGCCGCCGCTTTTCGCGGCAACCGTCCACGTTTTCGCTTGGCATCTACGGAGCGAGTCGGCGAAAATGGGCGCTTTCGCTCTTGCATTTCCATCGCGCAGGTGAATAAAAGCACCGTATTTCGACAAAAGCAATCTTCTCAGGCGCTCGTAACAGTCGCGCTGCCGCAACGTATAAGGACGAAATGATCGACCAGCGTTTCGTGCGAAGCCGGGTCAAAGAGCCGGTCCAGGAGGAGTTGAATTGTGATGCGGTGGTTCAAATGGTACTGGCAGGCCTATTCGAGCATACCCCGCCGCGCGTGGGTTATGGCCGGGGTCCAGCTTGTGAACACCTGCGGCACGCTGGTGGTTTTCTTCCTTACGCTGTATCTGACCGGACCCTTGGAACTGCGAGTGGAAATAGCGGGACTGGCAATGAGCGGCTACGGCGCCGGCACTCTCTTGGGGTCGCTCGCCGGAGGCGCGCTAATAGACTGGCTCGGCGCTTTCCGGGTGCAGCGGCTGAGCTTGGGAACACGCGCGATTCTGCTGATCGCACTATCGTTTGCCCGCGCATTTCCAGTCATTCTTCTTTGCATCGTTTTCTTGGGGTTTGTTTCCGGTGCGCTGTCGCCGGCAAACGCGGCGGCAATGACGGCGTTGTGTCCGGAGAAAGTGCGTTCCAAGGGTTTTGCTTTGACTCGCCTGGTCAACAACGTCGGCGCCACGGTTGGCCCCTTATTAGGAGGAATCTTGGCGCAGCACGAATTTCACTTGCTTTTCTTGATTGATGCGCTGACTTGTGTCTTCTGCGTTGCGGCATTGCATCGCTACTTTCCAGCGGCGCACCATCGGCACGCCGACGGGCGTCCCGACGAATGCGAGTCGGCCGGCGAACTGAGCCGGCGGACGATCGGGGACGGACGATCGTACGACGCTTCAGTCGTTTGCCCGGCTCGGCTTGCCGCTTGGCAAGATGTCGTTGCGATGCTGATTCTGCTTTCGGCGCTCATCGTCGGATTGGTGTTTTCCCAGGTCGTCAGCGCGTTCGGACCGTATGTCAAGAACGGCTTGCTACTGCCCCAATCTCGCGTGGGCTTGTTGTTAGCAGTCAACACCATCCTCATCGTACTGGCGCAAATGCCGCTCACTCATGGAGCGGAACGGTTCTCAAAGCCCGCGGTCGCCTGTGCGGGCGCCCTGCTGCTGGCCTTGGGTTTCGGGCTTATGCCGCTGGGAAGCGGATGTTGGTTTCTGGCGTTCACCATTGCGATCTGGACCTTTGGTGAGATGTTGTGCATGCCATCACTGGCCACTTTGATCTCGCTACGAGCCGATCAAGCGACCTTAGGCAAGTACCTTGGACTTTTCGGCACGGCGTTCGGCGTGGGAATGATGGTGGGACCGGCCTGCGGCGCTTGCCTGGAGCAGATTTACGGCTGGAACGTCTTGTGGTGCGGTGTCGCAGCGCTCTGTACGTTGATCGCGGTGCTCATGATCCTTGTGGCCGGCTTGTGGCGCAAGGACGCACGACGGGCCTCGCGTGCTCGGCCTCGAAACGCGATTTCACCCCTGCCCCAGACTTCCGGCTTGATTCTGAATATGCTTGACTCCTGTGCGGCTTAACCGCTCTTGGAGGAAGCGATTTCCGCCCCCTTGGACGCCGTTGTCCCGTCCCATACAATAAATCGCTACAAACAGGGGGACCCGAACCATGAAACCTCATGCCGACGAAAAAAAGCTCTTCTCCGGGGTCGTACCCCTCCTCCAGAAGGATGACAACCCCCAAGAAACAGTCGAGTGGCTCGATTCCCTCGACTACGTCTGCCAGACGCAAGGCGGCGACAGGGCACAATTCCTCCTCGAAAAACTCCGCGAACAGGCGTTCCGCGTCGGCGTCCCATTCGCCTCCAGCGCCACCACGCCTTATATCAATACGATCCCGGTCGATCAGCAGCCCGCATACCCGGGCGACCGCGAGATCGAGCGCCGCATCAAAAGCATCATCCGTTGGAACGCGATGGCGATGGTCGTCCGCGCGAACAAGCGCAGCGCCGGCATCGGCGGCCACATCAGCACTTTTGCCTCCGCCGCCACGCTCTATGAAGTGGCCTTCAACCACTTCTTCCACGGCAAGCAAGGCACCGAACCGCCCGATCAAGTCTTCTTCCAAGGCCACGCCACGCCGGGCATCTATGCGCGTTGCTATCTCCTTGGCCGGCTCAACGAACAGCAGCTCGTGAACTTCCGCCGCGAGTTGCAACCGGGCGGAGGCCTTTCGTCCTATCCGCACCCCTGGCTCATGCCCGACTTGTGGGAGTTTCCCACCGTCTCGATGGGCCTCGGTCCGATCATGGCCATCTACCAGGCGCGGTTCAACCACTATCTGGTCGATCGCGGCATCAAGCCCGACGCCACGGCCTCGCATGTCTGGGCGTTCCTGGGTGACGGCGAGTGCGACGAGCCGGAATCGCTCGGCGCGATCACGCTGGCCGCTCGCGAAGGGCTCGACAACCTCATCTTCGTCATCAACTGCAACTTGCAGCGCCTGGACGGCCCCGTCCGCGGCAACGGCAAGATCGTGCAAGAGCTCGAAGGCGCCTTCCGCGGCGCGGGCTGGAACGTCATCAAAGTCCTTTGGGGTTCCGACTGGGACCCGCTCCTAGCCGCCGATAAGGACGGCCTGCTCGTCCGCCGCATGGGCGAGGTCGTCGATGGCCAGTTGCAAAAGTATTCCGTCATGCCCGGCTCGTATGTCCGCGAGCATTTCTATGGCGTCGATCCGCGGCTGAAGGCGATGGTCGAGCACTTGAGCGACGACCAGTTGCTGAACCTCCGCCGCGGCGGCCACGATCCCCTCAAGGTCTACGCGGCCTACAAGGCGGCAGTGGAAAACCGCGGCACGCCCACCGTCATCCTCGCCCAAACGATCAAGGGCTACGGCCTGGGCGAGTCCGGCGAGGGCCGCAACATCACCCACCAGCAGAAGAAGCTCAACGAGGAGGAGCTGCTCGAATTCCGCGGCCGCTTTGATATCCCCATCAGCGACGAGCAGGCGATCCATGCCGAGTTCTACAAGCCGCCCGCGGACTCGCCGGAAATGGTCTACCTCCGCGAACGCCGCGCCGGGCTAGGCGGTTTCGTGCCCGGCCGCCGCGAGCCGACAATGCGCCTCAAGGAGCCGAATTGGGACGACTTCGCCGAGTTCTTCGCCGGCAGCGACGGCCGCGAGGTCTCCAGCACGATGGCCTTCGTGCGGCTGTTGGTCAAGTTGATGCGCGACAAGAACATCGGCCGCTACGTCGTGCCCATCGTGCCCGACGAGGCTCGCACCTTCGGCATGGAGGCCCTCTTCCGCCAGTTCGGCATCTACTCACACATCGGGCAGCTCTACGAGCCGGTCGATTCGGACAACGTGCTCTATTACCACGAGGCCGTCGACGGCCAGATCCTCGAAGAGGGCATCAATGAGGCCGGCTCGCTCGCCTCGTTCATCGCCGCGGGCTGCTCGCGCTCCACCCACGGCGTGAGCATGATCCCGTTTTTTATTTACTACTCGATGTTCGGCTTCCAGCGCGTCGGCGACCTTATATGGGCAGCCGGCGACATGCGCTGCCGCGGCTTCCTGCTGGGCGGAACCGCCGGCCGCACGACCCTCGCCGGCGAAGGACTCCAGCACCAGGACGGCAACAGCCTCCTCAACGCCCTGGCTTTCCCCACCGTGCGGGCGTTCGATCCCTGCTACGCCTACGAGCTTTCCACCATCATCCTAGAAGGCATCCGCAAGATGTACTTCGAAGAGGAGGACGTCTTCTACTACATCACGCTGATGAACGAGAACTACGCCATGCCCGCCCAGCCGCCCGGCTCGACCGAGGGCATCTGCCGCGGCATCTACAGTTTGTCGGAGCGGCAGTTGGGCGAGAAGTCTCCGCACGTGCAGCTCTTCGGCAGCGGAGCGATCCTGCGCGAGGCCGTCCGCGCACAGCAGCTTTTGGAGGAGAAGTTCAAGGTCTCCAGCAGCGTCTATAGCGTGACCAGCTATAAAAACCTCTACTACGACGGCCTCGATTGCGACCGTTGGAATCGTCTCCATCCCGACTCGTCGCCGCGGCGGCCCTATGTGACTCAAGCCCTTGCCGGCGGCGCCGGCCCGATCATCGCCGCCTCCGACTACGTGGCCGCGGTGCCGCAGACGCTCAGCCCCTGGGTCGGCCCTGACTACGCCGTGCTGGGCACGGACGGCTTCGGCCGCAGCGAGGCCCGCGCCGAGTTGCGGCGGTTCTTCGAGGTCGACGCCGAGAACATCGCTCTAGCCGCCCTGGAGCAACTCGCCCGTCGCGGCGAGTTCCCAAAAGAAAAGCTCCACGACGCCATCGACACGTTGGAGCTAGACCCCGAAAAGCCGAACCAGGTGCGGATGTAGGTCCCCCTCGCCCAGCGGGAGAGGGTCGGGGAGAGGGCGGAAGGGACTGAGTGGATTGGGGGGAAGTGGTGAGTGAGCAGTGACGAGCGATATCGAAGCCCGACGCGCGAGCGAGGCTGCTAAGCTCCCCTCGCCTTCCGGGAGAGGGGCAGGGGGTGAGGGCAATCCTCCTGATTTCTAACTCCTAACTCCTTGTTCAAATCCTGTTCACCGCCTGTCGATGCAATGTCGGCGGCCGGGCGGTTATCGACAGCCAAAAGTTGCCCAAGAATTCTCCGCCCGGTTACCAACGGGCCATCGACGCCCGGCCAACAGCCAACCAACGGCTTATCCACGCGGCCCGCGTTTCTCTAACCACTGACCACTATTCACTTTCCACTACCCACTCCGCCGTCAATCGACAATTCCCGCCGGCACAATACTACTACTGTTATATAAAGAATACTATAATTAGTACATGATAGTCGTAGGACATGTTGCGAATGGCGTAGTGGTGTTGGACGGCGATGCTACGTTGCCTGAGGGGGCACGCGTCATCGTGTCCGAGCTTTCCCACGTTGAGTATGTGGGCCAATCAGCGAAACCGCCAGCAGATCTGCCGCTTGTGTCCGGCGGCGAGCCCGGCAGCGTTCGCATGACGAACCAGCGGATCTATGAGATTCTCGACGAGGAGGATATTGCAGGCATGAAGCAGACCTGGAATGTATCTTCCTGACATCAACCTCTGGCTGGCAATTGCCTTTTCCGCGCATGTCCATCACCGAACGGCGCGAGATTGGTTCGCTGCGCTGCCGGACAACGCCCGCTGCTTCTTCTGTCGTTTTTCGCAGCAAGGCTTTTTGCGCTGGCGAACAATTCCAAGGCGTTTCCGGTCATTGCAGTGACTCAGCCGGACGCATGGAAGTTGTACGACCGATTCCTCGCCAATCCGCGGATTGAGTTTGTTCCTGAGTCGCCTGAGCTGGAAATTCTTTGGCGGCAGCATACGCAATTGTCCCGACACGCGTCGCAGCGCTGGGGCGACGCCTACCTGGCAGCGTTTGCTCTTGCGGCCGACCTTGAGGTCGTTTCTTTTGACCAAGGTTTTAGCCAATACGCTGGCCTGCGTTATACGATCTTGTCGTAACGCAGCGAGCTTCCGTCGGCTTGTGGAAAAGAGGGCGGAGCGTGAGAATTAATTGCTCCCCTCGCCTTCCCGGAGAGGTGCAGGGAATGAGAGGGGCTAAATGCCATGAGGCCTGAGGTCCGGGCGACGGACTCGTCACGCTCCACCGAAATGACGAATCTCGAAGTTAGCGCTGGAGTTCCGCCTTCACGCAGGAAGGCGTCGTAAGGGGCGTCCGCACGCCATGCGGCTTCATTCGCCAGAGTTGTTCGTGATCGCATTTTCATAATAACAGCATAAGTTGTTGGAGGCGACACGTCCGCATGACATTTCGCCGTTTTCGACTTGCCGATTCGCGGCAGACGTACCCGTCCGGCACAAAATGACTTACAACTTATCCGAAAACCGTCCATAGGGTCGTGTCGAGTGCAGCAAAACCCTCCCTCAGAGGAGCAGGGCATTTTGCCGCGCGGAATTCGCTACTTCATAGTGCTTTTTCCGCTGCCCGATGCGCAGATCGACAGGAGCGCCGAAGTCCTTAATAGACAAGTGTTTACGGCGAGGCCGGCGGTTTTTCGATTCCCCCTGGCGCTTTTGCGCAATCATGAGCCGGCGACGCAAGTTCTTTGCCGGCAAGGACTTAGCTATAAAATGTGCGAGATTTCCTTCCGAGTGTTGACAACAGTTGAGAACTGTGGTATGATGAGCGGCCGGAGAAAGGATGAAGGCGGAAGGATGAAGGATGAAAAACAGAAATCGGAGGTCAGACGACAGAGGCCAGAGGTAAGGAGTCAGAAGTCAGGAGTCAGAAGACGGAAGTCGGGGGTCAACGGTTGCGCGAGGCCGGCTTGTTCGCGGAAATCCGTGCCATCCGCGGTTGATAACTGCTCTCCCGCCATTCGCGCACCAATCTTACCCAGCTTAACACCCTTTTGCACCACCCAGCCGCGGAACCTAACATGTTATCTGACAATATCTTACGTAAACAACAAATGTCGAGCACCCCGCGGTGCAAACATGCGAGGCGGTGCACACACGGCCGGTTGCAGGGAGCTGAGAGCTGAGAGCTGAGAGGTCGGAGGTCAGAAGTCGGAGGTCAGCGCGCTCATGGCTCTCTGCCGAACGCCCTCATCCTCGGCCCCCTCTCCCAAAGGTAGAGGGGTGACCATTATTCACTATCCACTTGCCACTACCCACTTGCCGCTCGGTTCCCCTTCCCCCACGGCTTGCCAGGTCGAGGAGAAAACTAATGGCCATTCGACGTAATCCTATCTCTATCCTATCGGCGTCCTATCTTCATCCTGTTTCCATCCTATGTCCGTCCTGGGTGCCTCCTAGATCGGTCCTGGCTCGCAAAAGGCCAAGAAGACAGGCCGAATTCGCGAATTCCAAAGGCAACGAAAAAATGTCGCTCCAAGACGAGGAAAGAAGCAGACTGAACGATGGAGGGCCAAAAGAGGCACCCGTGGCCACGGCCGCCTCTTCTTCGTTCCGCGATTGCCTTTTTTCCATCGACACCGCGGCGAGCTTTGCGGACGGCTTCCCCGTGGGCCGCCGGTCGCAAAGCTCGCCGGTCCCACCCTACGCCTGGCTGGCGAAGTACGCGTCCACGGCCGCCGGCGAGAGGGCCGTGTTCGAGTCGTTGGCGGAGTTCGACCCCCCAGCCGCCGCGGCCGATCCGCTTAGCCAGGCGGCGCTTGCGGGGGAATGCAAGTTGCCGCCGGCGATGGGCATAGAGCCCGACGGATCGGCCACGACGAAACCATCAGTGGTCGATTCCAATTGCGACCAGCTCAATTGCTGCGGCTGGTTTGTGCCCCAGGGGTTGTAGAGCGTGAAGAGCCCCGTGGACGCGGTGTAACCGATCACGCCGTAGGCATGGCTGCCGAAGAGGCCGCCCGGCAGGCTGTCGTCGGAGGCGCTCGAGTTGATAGTGCCGATGGTGACGGCCTTGTGCGTGGCCAGGGCGCTGATCATCGTTTGCTGCGTCGAGGCGGTTACGCTGTAGCTCGAAGCGCTGTGGCCCAACACCTGTTGGCAAACGTCGGACATCCAGCCGCCCTCGATGGAACTGTATGTATTCGTGCCGTCGCGGCCCTCCTTGCCGGTCTGGTTCCATTGGGCGTAGGCCTTTTCGGCCAGCGGAATCCACATCGAGAGCGACGAGCTGGCGGCGCTTTCGTAGAAATCGGAATAGGCCAGCGTGTTGCTTCCGGCGAAGACCACCAGTTTGCTGTTGACGGTCACGTAGTCCGCAACGTTCGCGTTGGTGTAGAAGCGGACGGTGTAGGTGCCGTCGCCGTTGCTGACGAACATGTTCGCGATCGCCTGCGGGTTGCTGTCGGCGATCATGCCCAGCGAGGAAATGAAGTAGCAGTCACCAAGCTCGCCTTGATATTCGTCGTGGTGCGAAGGCGCCACGGGGAAGAGCGAGCCGCTGGCCGTCGCGTAGGCCAGCGAGCTGCTGGGAAGCGTGGGCAGATCGGCGCCGAGGAACCATTTGCCGACGAGTTTTGTGAGCTGCGCTGAAGAACTGCCCGCCGCAAGGTTGCCCAACGAGGCTCCCAGGTAGGTTGCATTGGCCGCATTGCCGCTCACCACGTCGCTGGTCAGGACCTTGACATAGTCAGGCATGGCGTAGTAGGTCGAGTTGGCGACGATCGTCTTCAGGTCGGCGAAGTCGGCCGCGCTGATGGCGCTGCCGCCTTCTACGCTGGTGAAGATTTGCATTATGTCGCTGCGGCCCAGCGAGCCGTCGGCATCCAAGCTCGCAACGAGCTTACCGAGAGTGGCGTCTTGAAAACTCGGTCCAGGGCCGGGCGAGGGCGATGGATTTGGCGCGGGAGCGGACACCGTGACCTTGGCCGTGCCGCTGACCGAGCCGCTTTTCGCGGTGATCGTGTCAGTGGCCGCGGCGTTTTGAGCAGCAAACTTGCCGGCGGAAGTGATCGAGCCGCCGCTGGCCGACCAGGTAAAACTGGGCTGCGAAGTCATCGCGTTGTGGAACTGGTCGTAGCCTTGGGCGACGAACTGCTGCGTGCCGGCGGCCTTGAGGCTTGCGGTGCCCGGCGTGACGGTAATGCTCGTGAGCGACTGGACCACATTCATGGAGACCAACGACGAGACCTTTGCACCGCCGGCCGCATTGGCCGACACGCTTTCGGTATCGGTTCCGGCTCGGCTGAAATTGAGCGTGACGTTGCCGCCGCTCCTGCCGGTCATCGTCGGCGCCGCGCCGCCGGCGGCGTTCGTCGTGGCCCAGGTGAAGTTCGGCTGTGTGGCCAGCGCGACACCGAACTGATCGTAACCGACGGCGGACAGAGCTTCGCTCGATCCGGTTACTTTCAAAGTGCTGCTGCCGATCGCGGTCTTGGCGCCGTTCGGAAAGACTCCGATCGTCGTGAGCGTCGGCGCGACGGTGATTTTCAAGCTGCTGGACGTGGAAAGCCCGCCCGCGTCGACGATGGTTACCAACAGACCGTATGTGCCGGCCTTGGTAAAGGTGATCGTGTCGCTCTTGGCGGCATTGCTGCCGTTGACACTGAAACTAGCCGACCCGCCTTGGGGCGCGCTGCTGAGCTTCCAGGTATAGTGGAGGTTCGCCGCGCCGCCGTCGTCGCTGCCGAGGACCGTTACGGCGGCCGACTTGCCGGTGACGTTGCCCGCCGTGACGAGGCTCGCCGATTTGGCGACGGTCGGCGCGGTATTGGCCGGAGTTTTGGGAGCGGCGCCGGGCAGTCCGTGGCTGGCGACCTGGGCGTAAATGTTGCCCAGCACGCTCGTGGCCGACATCACGATGCGCGGTTCCAACTGCTCGCTGCGGAGCAAGCGGGGCTGACGGGACGAACACTTTTTGGAATGCGCGCGGCGCGATGGATGTGCGAAGATGATCTGGCTCCTGTCGCGGAGTTGAATAGGCGAAAAGAGAGCGAAAACATGCCGCGGCGCGCGTGGATGAGTGTGCCCCCAGATCAGCCTGGAGTCGGCTGACGGGAGAGCGTTACACGCTTCGGCAACTGAAATCTAGGTCAGGAAACGACCGTTGGCAAATTGCAGGGCGAAAATGGCCGAAAAAAGGCTCATTTTGTCCCGTGGCTTGGCTGGAGCCCAGAATCCATTGGTTCGGGAATCGATAACGGCCCCTTGTCGCCAGGAAGCGGCGGCGCGACTCCTGTACCTTTTGGCGCTCCCGGTGACTCGGTCTTGCGCGGCGCGGACGTTTTCCTCGCCGGTCGCACCAGCGACGGCCGTTTTGCGCCGGGCTGCGACAGCGTCATTCGCGCGGGCGGAACGACGAGCGGGTCATCCGTTACCAGCCGCCGCAGAATCGCGAACAATACATCGTAACGCGTCCGCTCCTCGGGCGTCGGGTCCTTGGCCCAATCTTCGAGCTTGATAGCAGCGTCGGGCCGCGGACCGCTCATATCATGGTCGTCAAACATTGTGCCGAAGCTCGCAACCATCACCAGGCCCTTGCCATAATTCACCGTTGCGCAGACGGTCCGCTGGCCATTGAGCGAAGCGAATGGCGTTCCGCCGTTTACGTCCCAGGCGTGGTCGACCGTGATGCGCGGCCAAGCATCCTTGAGGACAAGTTCGCCTTGCCACGATTCGTTGTAGTCCAGCGAGAGCCCGAAGGGCCGCAGGATTTGATTCGCGGTCGATGGCACCTCGCTCATGCCCGCATCGATGACCAGCAGACGGCCGCCGCTTTTGACGTAGTCGATAAGCTTCCGGCGAAACTCGTCGCTGATGGGAAGGCTCGGATAGAGCATCGCGATCGCGTCGCCTTTGAATACTTCGTCGCCATCCGCTCGCACCGACATGTAGCCCAGCCGCGGAATCCATTGCTCCAAGATGCCGAAGCCGCGGCCGGCCGGATCGTCGTTCTCGAAGCCGGTGGAAAGCGGCACGTGCGACGTATTGCGATCGATGACAACCAGCGGCATGCGGCGCTCCGGCACTGACTTAGGCATCGGCATATCGTGGTCCATGAGGGCAGCGGTGGCCGTCGTTCCCAACGTCCAGCCGCACGCGGCGGCGGCCAGCAGCACGAGCCACGAAGCGCCGCCCGCGCGGATCATCCACAGACCGTTCCCGATCGCGGCGACACCCAACAGCGTCCACAACCACCAGACACCCTTCCCGCCTTGATGGTTGAGCCACTCGATCATGTTCAGCAGGACCGGGAACTTGCCGGGCTGGCCGATGCAGAAGTTCGAGAAGATCGTCGAGTCGCCCCAAGCGATCACGCGGCCTTCGCCGGCGTGCGCGGCCCAGGCTTGGATGAATGTGCCGAACCGCGCGTCGGGCAGGTGCTGCGGCGAGGGCATGAAGTTCGAGTAGTTGTAGTCCGCGGTCATGCTCCACAGCCCCGCCGGCGCGACGACAGGCCGACCCCAACTGTAGCCTGGATCGATCGAGCAGGAGACCAGAAAATCGAACGCTGGCACGTGCTGGATGGCCGGATGCGGTGCGACCGGCGCGAGGTAATGCTGGTCGTAAGGCGAAGGTTGCGTGCTGTAAAGCACGTCATCGCGGAAGGTGAAACCGAACGAGCGGCTGATGTCGTTCATGTGCGCCGAACTGCGTTCCCAGTTCGTATGATCGCCGATGAGCAGCAAGCCGCCGCCATTATTGACGAAATTCACCACCGCCCGGACCTCTTCCGGCGAGCAACGGAACTTCGGAGTCTTGATCACCAGCACGTCGCAGCCGGCAAGCGTCTTGTCATCGATGGCGTCGCTCTCCTGGAGCCGCGACATCTCGTAATACTGGCTCAGGTATTCGTAGGCGACGGAATAGCTGTAGCCGATGCTGTTCTCTTCATCGCCGCCGCCGAAATGCTCGGTGTCGTAGGGCCGGTCCGAAGCGTACCAAGGGGCATGCCGCTCGACGAACATCACGCGGCCGGTCTTCCGCTTGCCGGCCGGCTCCCAATGCAGGCCGACGGCCAAGAGTATCGCGCCGAAAAGGCAGCACGCGGCGGCCGACAGATACGTGGCAAGAACCGCGCGAGTGGTGTCCGAGGCGATAGCCGACTCGTGAGCTTCCTGCGAGGCAGATACGGAAATGCGGATCCCGCGCCACGCGAGCAGAATCGGCACTGCCAGGGCCGCCAAGGACACCCACGACGAAAGGAACTGGTTCGCCACGTGGAGCGGTTCGGACGCATCGGTCAAGGCGGCGCGGTGTAGATAGATCGCCACCATCAGGACCGCGCGGATTGGCAGCCAGGCGAACACGATCAGTGCGAAGCGGCCGAGGTTTGCCGCTACTTCCCTCCATCGTTGGCGACCGGCGTCATAAGCGATCCACGCGAGTCCTCCGACAAGGAACATCATCGTTGCAGGATCGAAAACGATGTCCCAGGTAATTGCCAGGCGGATCGGCTGCCGCATCGCTTGCATGACCAAAAGCGGCCCGTCGCCCGCCGAGTCAATGCCCGCAAGCCAGCACAGCCCCGACAGGAGCTTGACGAGGATGGCCGGCACGTCGTGCGAGCGAGCGGTCAACGCCGCGTAGATCGTCAGTGCAATCGCCTGAAGCAGAAGGATCGTGCCGCTGACAATCCAGCCTGTCCCGACCGGGCGGAGCACGCGCGGCGCAAAAGGCACGCGTTCCATGAGCAGCCCAGCGACGATTACCAACGGCGCGATGCGGTACGGCCAGGGAGTCCACCAGATGACCGGGAGCAGAAACAGCACAATCGCCGCGGAAAGCTCGGGATACGCTTTCCTTGCGGCGCGCAATGGATTGGCGTGCTCGCTCGCCGCAAGCATCCACGCGCCAAGGACCAGCATCACGGCCTGGGCCCAAGGACTGGGCAGTTCGTAGTAATCCAAACCGAATAGCCACGACACAGCCAGCAGAGCGATTCCAATCCAAGGTCGGAGCGAATGCATAATGACTCTACCGATCGTCGGCAAGGGTGGTGCGAGCAAGTATACCGGCTTTAGGGCGAAGCGCAAAGGAGCAGCCGGCATGACGCGTGGGGGCGGTTTTGCGCGAGCTGCGGAAGCTACTTCTGCTTACGACGCGCAAGGCTGGTATAAATGCCCACCGCCGCCAATACGATCGTCACCGCGAGACAACTCGCCGCAAACCAATCGCCGTGCCGCGAATACCAACTATCGCGGCGGTCAAGACGCACGTCGGCGGCGATCACGCCAGTCGCATGTTTTGGACCCTCGGCTACGATGCTTCCATTTCCGTCGATCCAGGCCGAAATACCGGTGTTCGCCGCGATCACCATCGGACGGCGATTCTCCACCGTGCGAAACACGCCACAGGCAAGGTGCATCTCCAATTCGCTCGATCCCCAGAACCAGCCGTCGTTAGTCACGTTGACCAGGATTTCGGGTTCCACGCCTTCTTGCCGCAGGGCGGCCAACTGGCCCTGAATCACGTGCGGCAGCGTGCTCTCGTAGCAGATATTCGGCACAAGGTTGATGTTCTTAACGATGAAGCAAGCCGGCCGGTCGCTTGCCGAAGATCCGCTGCCCAGCGGAGACAAGTATTGCAGCCAGGGAAGCCAATTGACGAACGGCATGTACTCGCCGAACGGCACGAGGTGTGTCTTATCGTAGAAATAGCGGTCGGGCGGACGCTGGAACCAGCGGCCGTCGGGCGTGATAAGGACGGCCGAATTGAAGATTTCCCGGCCGCGTGCGCCGTAATGCTCGCGGTCCACGCCGACGATCATCGGCCGCCCGAACGTGACGGCGGTTTGTGTCATCATTTCGCAGGTGAAACGCTGCCACTTTGCAAGGATCTCACGAAACGGCTTCTCTGCTGTAGCCGGATAGTCGCTTGGCGTGGCCGCGTCGTCATCGCCGGTTATCCAAGGCACGCATTCGTCGTTCGCCGCATCGACGCAACTGAACACGGTCTCCGGCCAGACGATCAGATCGGCTTGCGGGAATTTCGCAAGCGCATCGCGGGTGAGCGAACGATATTCGGCGTCGATCTTATTGCGGGTGCCTTCCGGGCTGTGGAGTTGAATGTCGATATTGCCTTGGATTAGCGCGATCTTTAGCCCCGGCTCGGTTTCGGCGCGGGAGATTCGCCAGTGCCCATAGAGGAGCGCGGCCGCCAATGCACCGGCCGCGGGCAATAGCGGCCAAATCGACCAGCGGCGACTGGCCCCCTCTCCCTCTGGGAGAGGGCGAGGGCCGCCCCCTGCCCCTCTCCCGGAAGGAGAGGGGAGACAGACTGCTAAGCACGCGGCGACGAACATCATCAGGAACGTGACGCCGTAACTGCCGGTCACGTCGCTGATCTGAATCAGACTCGTCCAGCGGTATTGCGTGTGTTCGAGGCAACCCATTGTCATCCCGGAGAGCAAATGCGCTTGGGCCAGCTCCAGTCCCGTCCAAACCGCGGGGGCGACGAGGATCACCGGCAGCCGCAGGCGATGGACGCCGACCCGCGACAAGCCGATGAAAACCGGCAAATAGCAGCCGAAGTAGATGCCCAGCGCGAGCCAGCCGAAGCCGATCGCCCAGTACGGCAGGCGGAGCCAGTGCAGATCCGCGAGCCAGAAGAACATGCCGACCAGCCAAAGTGTGCGATAAGGATGCGCGGCCCAGCGCCGCGCGGCCCAGAGGACAATCGCGATTGCAGCTAGCCAGAAAACCGTGTCGGCCGCCCAGAACATGCGGTACTGGCGGTCGTGGAACCATTCGGTGACAACCATTCCGGCGGCAAAGAGCACGATGGCCGAGAGAAGAAGCAGCCACGGGCGGCCGCGTACGTCAGGCTTTCCAGCCTGACTTGTCCGTCCTGTCAGGCTGGAAAGCCTGACGTACTGCGGCAGCTTCTCGGCGCGAATTAGCAGCAGCCAGAACACGGGCGCAAACCAGGCCAGCGGCGTGATGCCCAGCGGCGGCAGCGCGGCCCAGAGCAGCACGGCGCCCAGCGTCGCCAGACCGAACGTGGAACGAAGCCAGTTGTAAACCGATTGCGACATCCGTGCGCTTTACGAGACCACCGCACCCACCGCCAGGAAATTCTCCAAAATCCGCGTACCGCAAGTCGTCAAAAAACTCTCGGGATGATACTGCACGCCGTAGAGCGGCAACGTCTTGTGCTGGATGCCCATGATCTCCAACTCGCCGTCCGGGGCAGTGCTCCACGCGGTCATGGTGAATTCGCTGCTGAGCGTATCGGGCTGGATCACCAGACTGTGATAGCGGGTGGCCTCGAATGGATTCGGAATGCCTTCGTAAAGTCCTTGTCCATTGTGCTCGATCATGCCGGTCTTGCCATGCATGAGGCGGCCGGCGCGGACGATCTTGCCGCCATAGGCCTGTCCGATCGACTGATGCCCCAGGCAGACGCCGAGCAGGGGCATCTTGTCGGCGAAGCGCTTCACACAGGGAATCGAAATGCCCGCCTCGTCCGGCGTGCAAGGCCCAGGCGAAATTATCAGGTGCGACGGCGCTTTCGCCTCTATGTCATCCAGAGATATTTGGTCGTTGCGGTAGACTTCAAGTTCCAGCGCAGGATCGATCTCGCCAAGCCGCTGCACGAGGTTGTAGGTAAACGAATCGTAGTTGTCGATGAGCAGGATCATGGCGATGAACTATTCTTTCTCGCGCGGCGAAGGCTGGAAGAGCGGCTTCAGCTCCACCGTCTCCAGCGGGCCTTTAGTCGCCGGCGTTTTGCCCATCGCCAGGTGCAAGGTCAACGGTTCGGGCTCGAAAATCATCGATTGCAGGGTTTGACTGCCTTGATTCACTTCGTCGAGCTTCCTGAACACGTCGCTGACACCGAGATTCTCCATAGCCGCTGCCTTGGAGAGAATCGCGTAGCGCGGGCAAGCTTTCCAGAGAGACAATCCGTCGCACCGGAAGTGATTCGTGTTGACGCAGATGCCATCATCGCCGCGGCGAAGAGAGACCGTCTTGGGCGTGATTTCCAAGACTCCGGTTCCGGTGCGGCTGCAAATATCGATGCTGAGGATCGTCGAGCGCTCGGACTCGCGGAGCAGTTTTTCGGCCTCCTCGATGGTCGTGCATTCTTCCAGGATGCGGCGGAGGCAGAGCGTATAAGGCATTGCCTTCGTGTTCAACATCGGTGCGAAGTCGGCAGTCAGGTGAACTTCATGCGCGGCCAACGCCAGGCCGGCATCGTTCATGCCGGACAGGCAGCCGGTAAGGCCCGGAAAGCCGACGGTGACCAGCGCGTGCTTGCCGTGGGGCCGATAGACCGTAATCAGGCCGCAACGATCGAGGATTCCCAGCGTAAAGAAGTCAAGGTTCCTCCCGAAGAGGATGCCGCCCGTTTTGCTCTTGGCCGGTTCGACCATCAGCGACGAGCAGGCGAAGCCGCCGCGGTGGAGATCCGCGATCGTGTTTGCAACCAGGAGAGTGTCGAATGGCATGTCCGCCTTGTCGGCAAAGCTCTGCAATTCGTCGCGATGGGCCTGCGAAGCGTGCGAGGTCAGCGCGCGCGCGGTTTCCACGCACTTGTCCCACTTGCTGCCTTGCCCGCTAAGGGTCATGAGCTGCCGGGGATACCCGGAAAACGATTTGGCCACTTCGCCGGTGAGGGCCGCTTCCTGGCGGCCCATCTCTTGCGGCGTGCCCTCGACTGTCAGCACGGGCAATTGATTGACATACTGGAGACGCCCTTTCTCGAAACGACCTTCCTTGAAGGTCCGTTTCTCCGCCGCCGGCGCTGCGGCGGTGAATAGGATGAGCAAAGCGAGGAAGCAAAATCGTTTTGCAAGCACGGCTGGAGCCTCCAGGTTAGTGAGCGATGGATGCATTATATCGCGCGTATGCCGATAACGCATTATCGCCAAGAAGGGCAGACACTGAAAGGCAGACGCTGAAACGCAAACGCTCTCGCAAAGCGGATGCCTCACGGGAGCGTTCATGCAAGTTCAGTCAATAGCTTCCACTCGCCCGCGACGCGACAAAGCGTACCGCGGAGAATGCAAAGCACTGAAACGGACAATCGTCAACAGTGGCGAACTGTCAAGGTGGCGATCAGCCGCGGTCGTAACCGCCGCGTCCGCCGCCGCCGCCGCGTCCGCCGCCGCCACCTTTGTAGCCGCCGCCTCCGCCACCGCGGCCGCCGCGTCCACCACCGCCGCCGCCACCACCACCGCCGCCACCGGGCCGAAAGCCCTTGTCTTCGGCTTCGTTGACCTTGATCGTGCGGCCGTCCAACTCCGCTCCGTTCATTTCCGTGACGGCGCTCGTGGCGCCTTCGTCATTAGCAAAGGTGACAAATCCGAAACCCCGGGACCTGCCCGTTTCTCGGTCCGTGATGACCTTCGCCTCGACGATTTCGCCGAATCGCGAAAACGCTCCGTGAAGGCCGTCATCTGTCGTACCCCAGCTTAATCCGCCCACAAACAATTTCTTCGACATTCCCTACGGAACTCCTACTTATGGCGCCGCTGTGTTACGGCGCACGCTCATCATCACACCGGGTATCCCGCGGATTTCACCTCAGTTCCCCGAAAAGGTAGCCCCATTGGCCACCAACATTCATAGGTAGCTTATACCAGATCGCGGAAACATTGCAACAGATGATTCCAGGAATTATTCGGATTTCACACAATCTTAGCTTTTCAAGCCGAAAGGGGGGGCGTTAACTCGGTTTCCCCGTGAGAATGCGGAAGAGCTTCTTCACTGGGTCGTAAAAGCGATCCACCACCCTTTCTTTCAGCGGTATGATCGCGTTGTCGGTGATCGTAATGTGTTCCGGGCAGACCTTGGTGCAGCACTTGGTGATGTTGCAGAGGCCCACCCCTTGCGACTGCTTGAGTTCCGGCAGGCGGTCTTCGGTATCTAGCGGGTGCATCTCCAGCGCGGCGGTATAGACGAAAAACCGCGGGCCGATGAAGTGCTCGTACTCGTGGTGATCGCGGAGGACGTGGCAGACGTCCTGGCACAAAAAGCATTCAATGCACTTGCGGAATTCCTGCACCCGATCGACATCTTCCTGGGCAATAGTCCAAGTGCCGTCGGCGCGGTCGGGCTTGCGCGGTTTGAACGGCTTGATCTGCATCTTGACCCGGAAATTCCAGGAGACGTCGGTCACCAGGTCGCGGATGACCGGAAACGCCCGCATCGGTTCGATCGTGACCGGGCGAGTGAGATCCAGCGTGTCCATGCGCGTCATGCACATCAGCTTAGGCGTGCCATTGATTTCGGCCGAGCAGGAGCCGCACTTGCCGGCCTTGCAATTCCAGCGGCAGGCGAGGTCGTTGGCCTGCGTGGCCTGAATCTGATGGACGGCGTCGAGGACGACCATGCCTTCGGAAACCTCGGCCGTGTAATCGACGAGCTTGCCCGCGGTCTTCTCGCCGCGCCAGATGCTGAAGGTGGCCTTGGCCATGCTAGTTCATTTCCACGTTATTCTCTTGCCGCCGAAAGCGGCGCCAGGCGGCTGGACACTTTTAGATACCGTTGGACAGTTTACAGCCAATTTGGTCCGCCGACATTATATACGCATGTATATTTACTGGCTGCCATATCCGGTTCATTTCTTCAAGGCGAATAGGACTTTCCCATTCGCATCGCGGCCGACATAAGAATTCCCGTTTACGTTCAAGGTTATCGGCGAGGAGTTCTTGCCCGAACCGGCCGCGTCGGACCATTTGATCTCGAACGCAGAGTCGCGGAGCCGCCACGTTCCGGCTCGTCCGTTCGACGAAACGCTACCGTCGCTGCGGAACGTGACCGTCGCCGGCGCGGCGTAGTCGGTCCATTGCGTCCAGTCGCCGGCAATGTAGGTCTTCGAGTTGGCCGGATGGCCGAGGTCTTGCGGGGCGCTGACCGCCTCGCCGACCACCGGCCAGCCATCGCCCGACCCTCCGTCATTGGGCCAATACATCGGGCGGATCTGCAACATGCGCCGCTGGCTGAGATGCTCACTATCGAAACCGGCATTGACCATCCAATCGCCGTGCCGGGTGCTCAGGACGCTGTTGTGGCCGGGTCCGCGCCACTTGCCGTAACTCGCCAGCACGAGCGTTCCGCCGCCTTCAGTCATCGCCCGGCCGCGGTGGTCCATGTAAGGACCCAGGATCGATTTCGAACGGCCCACGAGAACCTTGTAGGTGCTGTTCTCGCCATCACAGCAACTGTCCCAGGATACGAAGAGATACCAAGAGCCGTTGTGCTCCATGACATACGGGGCCTCGATCGCCGACGGGTTGACGCCGGGCGCACGGGCGGCCACGGCCACAATCTTCGCGCCCGGCGGCAGCTTTCCCGTTTTTGCGTCAAGCTTGGCGGCCTTCAGCCCGGTCCAGTACGAGCCCCAGAATAGATAAGGCTGTGTGTCGCGATCGACGATCATGGCCGGGTCGATGGCGTTGAAGTCGGTCATGCCGGGCTTCGATTCGAGCACCAGGCCCTGGTCTTCCCAGCGGTAATCCCGCGCGGTCGGATCGAGCGACCGGTTCGTCGCCAGTCCGATCACCGAATGCTGACTGCCCATGGTGGAAACGGCGTAGTAAACGCAGTATCGGCCATTGAAGAAGCGGATATCCGGTGCCCACTCTCCGCGGCCGCCGGGGATGGCCGCCCGAGCCCAGGCCGGCGTGCCCTCGGCGAAAACCCGGCCGACGTAATCCCAGTGGTAAAGATCGTCGCTCTTAAAGAACGGAATGCCATACCCGGTTGCGAAGACGTAGACCGGCCCCTTTTCCGCCGGCTGAATGACGGCCGGATCGGGACAGTCGAAAAGCACGTTCCCTTTCGCGGCGAACTTCCGGCCTTGCGCGGCAGCGTCTAGGATGAGCGTTGCAAAAGTGCAGGCCAAGCAGACGAAGACTGTTAAGTCGAGGCGCCTCATATCAATTCATTTCTTTCGTCCGAACACTCGATCCGCAAAATCCATGTAGTATGTCCAATCGAAGAGCGTCAGGTCGTGCTTGCCTTCGCGGATGTGGTAATGGACGCCGTCGCCGTGACGCGGGACGCCGATGGCGGGCATGTCGCGCGGCTCGCCGAGGCCCTGCTTGCCGAAGAGCCGGTAGACCGGTCCGGCGTGGACCGCGCTTAAAAACTCTCCGCGAGGATCGGCCCAGAGGTCGTCTGCGGCGCTGGCAACGCATACGGCACGAGGCGCGATGAGCGCGATGAGCATGTGCTGGTCCACGGGCAACTTGTCCTCGCGATCGTTGTAGAGCTTGAAATTGTCGTCAAACCAGTGCGGGAAGGCATGATTGATCTTGGCCACTGTCTCCTTTTGCGGATTCCGCCGTCGACTGAGCGCGGCCCCGCCGCAGCCCGAATCGTTCGAGCAGACCATAGCGAACCGCTCGTCCTCGGCGCCCGCCCAGAGCGCCGTTTTTCCGCCCCGCGAGTGGCCAATCATGGCAACCTTGTCGTGCGCAATGTCCTTGTCGGTCTCCAAGTAATCCAGGCAGCGGCTTGCCCCCCAGGCCCAGGCCGCAAGCGTTCCCCAGGCGTCCGCCGGGCGTGCTCGATCTAGCAGACCGTGGATTCCCTCCTTGAACGAATCCTTTCTGTCGGGCGCGACGTCGCCATTGAAAAAAGCGGCAACGGCGTAGCCGCGGGCGATGACCGCCTCGGCCGGCCAGAAGTCGCTCTTCTTCTCGCGCGTGGGGTCGATGTCGTCGCGACTGCGATTGCATATCAAGAGAAAGGCGGGAACCGGCTTGGCCGCCTTATTGGGCACAAACAGCGTGAGCGGGATGGTGAGCGACTTGCCGGCCGCGGAAATCGTGATCTCGACCTGCTTGAGCGTCGCGGCCCCGTCCATCGCGCGGGGATCTTCTTTGACAACCTTGAATCGTTTTTCATAGCGTGTCGAGGGAACTCGGCCGTACACGTGTTTGCGGAAGAGTTCCAGGATTTCTGGCCGGCGGATCTTTCGCCATTCGTCGGCCGTAGTGATCTTCCGCCCGTCCGCAGCCGTGAGGACGTTGGGCAGCATATAGGCCGGCATGTCCGGAGCGTCCGGCGCGAAGAATTTTGGCGATCCTGCGTCCGTCGCGCGAGCGTGGGCCGGCAGGCTGAATGTCACCGACATCAGAACCGTTGCGGCAGCCAAGACTGAAAACGTGTGCTTCAATGTTTTCTCCTCGCGGGCTTGTGTGCGCGCTCCGACGGGTCGTGACGACTGAAACGGGTTACCGTGCTATTTCATCTCCTCAATAATCGCCTGCAACTCCGCCGGCATCTCTCTCAGCGGCTCGCGGCGGATTTGCATGGAGCCGTCGGGGCCGCGGAAGGTGACGACGTTGAACTTGGCGCACTCCGGGCTCTTGTCCGGACAGTCGTCGCGGAAATGGCCGCCGCGGCTTTCCTTGCGCTCAATGGCTGAGAGGGTGACGGCCTGAGATACCGTGAGGAGGCACTTCAAATCGAGTGCCGTATGCCAGCCGGGATTGTAGTCGCGATTGCCGGGCACGCCCACGGTTCGGGCACGCTGCCAGAGTTTGTCGATTGATTCCAGAGCGCGCAGCATTTCATCCTCGCGGCGGACGATGCCGACCAGGTTTTGCATTGTTTCCTGGAGATCATATTGCACTTGGAATGCACCTTGGGCGCTTGTAGCGCGCTCAAATGGCGTCAAAGCTTCAGCGGCGAGTTGATCGACCTCGGCGCCATTGACTTGCCCGAGCGAGTTCTCGCGAGCGAATTTGGCCGCGTATTCGCCTGCCCGGCGGCCGAAGACCAGGAGATCGGAGAGTGAATTGCCGCCGAGACGATTCGCGCCGTTGATGCCCGCCGCGCATTCGCCGGCGGCGAAGAGGCCGGGCACGTTGGACATCTGCGTGTCGCCATCGACCCGGACACCGCCCATCACGTAGTGCGTAGTGGGGCCGATCTCCATCGGCACGGCAGTGATGTCGATGTTGGCAAGCTGGATGAACTGGTGGTACATGCTCGGCAGCTTCTTCTTGATGTGTTCGGCCGCGTTGGGGATCTTTTCCTTGATCCAGGATATATCGAGGAAAACGCCGCCGTGAGGGCTGCCGCGGCCCTCCTTCACCTCGCGCATGATGCAGCGGGCGACGTGGTCGCGCGTCAGCAGTTCCGGCGGGCGCCGTGCGTTTTTGTCGCCTTGCGTGTATCGCCAGCCTTCTTCTTCGTTGTCGGCCGTCTGGCTCCGGTAGTTTTCAGGGATGTCGTCGAACAGGAAGCGGCGGCCGTCCTTGTTCCTCAGTACGCCGCCTTCGCCGCGGACGCCTTCGGTCACCAAAATCCCGCGGACGCTCGGCGGCCAGACCATGCCCGTCGGATGGAACTGAATGAACTCCATGTCGATCAGTTCCGCGCCGGCGTGGTACGCCAGGGCGTGTCCGTCGCCGGTCCCTTCCCAACTGTTGCTGGTAATTTTGTACGCCCGGCCGATGCCGCCGGTCGCCAGGATGATGGCCTTGGCCTGGAAGAGGACGAAGCGGCCATGCTCGCGCTCGTAGCCGAAGGCCCCGACGACGCGCTCGCCGTCCTTCAAGAGCGACGTGATCGTGCATTCCATGTGGACTTCCATGCCCTGATGGATGCCGTGGTCCTGGAGCGTGCGGATCATCTCAAGGCCGGTGCGATCGCCGACGTGGGCGAGCCGCGGATAGCGATGGCCGCCGAAGTTTCGCTGTAGGATGCGGCCATCCTTGGTGCGATCGAAGACCGCGCCCCAGGCTTCCAGTTCGCGGACGCGGTCCGGCGCTTCCTTGGCGTGCAGCTCGGCCATCCGCCAGTTGTTGACGTACTGCCCGCCGCGCATGGTGTCGGCGAAATGGACGCGCCAGTTGTCGCGGTCATCAACGTTGCCCATCGCCGCGGCCATCCCGCCCTCGGCCATAACGGTATGGGCCTTGCCGAGCAGCGATTTGCAGACCAAGCCGACGCTGACGCCGGCGGCCGAGGCTTCGATGGCAGCGCGCAGGCCGGCGCCGCCCGCGCCGATGACGAGGACGTCGTAAACGTGGGTCGTGGACCCGGCCAAGCTAGGAGAGTCGGCCATTAAAAGAGTCTCCAATCATGCCAGATGCCCATGCTGCACAAGCGGATATAGAGATCGGAGAACCCGACGACGATAAGACTGCACCAGGCCCAGATCATGTGCGAGCGATTCAGGCAGCTCACGCAGTTATATGCTTTGAAACAAGCCGGCGATTTTGAGAGCGAGTCGTTTTTGCCGCCGATGAGGTGGCGTAGCGAATGGCAGCCGAGGGTGTATGCGCCGAGCAGGCAGACGTTGACAGCCAATATCAAGGTGCCAAGCCCGATGCCGAAATGCAAGTGGCCATCGGCATATTCATGGCCGGCGGCGTCTTGAGCAAACCAAAGCGCCTTCCAGACATCCCAGGCCAGGAAGAAGAGGAAGAGCACTGCCAGATACATGAAGTAGCGATGGACGTTTTGCAGGATGAGCGGCAGAGAGTTCTCGCCCCAGTACGACTTGCGCGGCTCGCCGACGGCGCAAGACGACGGATCGGCCCAGAAGGCCTTGTAATAAGCGCCGCGATAATAGTAGCAAGTGAAGCGGAATCCGCCGGGGGCCCAGAGGATCAAAAACGCCGGCGACCAGGGCAGCCAGGCCGGAATCCAGGCGGGCTTCGGGCCGAACCATGCGTGTTCGCCACCGAAAAGCTCTGGCGAATAAAACGGCGAGAGGTACGGGCCAGACATGTAATGTGCGTTTTGGAAGGCGGCCCAGGTGGAATAGACGATGAACGTTCCCAGGCCGCAAAAGACGGCCAGGGGCGTGATCCACCACAAATCAGTGCGGCTGGTCTGTCCGAATTCGCGCTGCGGCAAGACCGGCAGCGATTGCCGCATGGCCTCATTCGGACCGCCGCCGCCGGGAGCAATCATACTAGGTTGGGACATCGGTGTACGTTTGGGAATTGCACGTTCAGAATTGACAGAACTGATTCTAAACCGGGGGGATCAGGTGCGTCAAGCGAGTGCGGCCGAGTCGCGGCGGGGCAAAACATTCGCGTCCCTGATGAGTTGAATCGGCTTCTAAATAATGCGCGGCCGCGCAATGCCTTCGCGTTTTCAGGCTGCTGTTGCGAGAGCGCTGGTTGCGAGAAAATTGGCCGAACTCAGCCGATTACAACCGTGCGCAATATGATTTTGCTGCGTTCCGCCTGAGTCATCGTGTCGGACTTTTGGACGCACTGATCGGCCATATGACCACCGGCAGGAACGATGTGCTTGCAACCTTAAACGTCAAACTTTTTGGGCAAAACTGGTCCTGCAAACAATACAGCCGCGGGGTCTTCGTAAGCTAATATTCTTGAAGCATGACGAGTTGGGCTTACTTGCCCCGCAACTTTCACGCGGGACGGGCTCGGAGGCCCATCCTACGCATCACTTAGAAATCGCCAGGATCTCATCCTCGCTGAGGATTAGCAACTCCTGCCCGTTGATCTCGACTTCCGTGCCCGCCCAGCGCGGAAAGAGAACGCGATCGCCTTCGCTGACTTCGTGCGGCAAGCGGCCGCCCGAGGTCAGCATTCGTCCGTCGCCCACCGATAATACGCGTCCCTGCTGAGGTTTCTCTTTGGCGGTGTCCGGCAGGACAATTCCGCCGGCGGTCTTTCCATCCGCTTCGAGCCGTTTGATGACTACTTTGTCGCCCAAAGGCACGACCTTCATGTTTGATCGACCTCGCAGGGTCGGCTCCAGAGTCTCCGGGGCGAACGCGCAAGGGTCCGCCGTCGGTGAAGTGAAACTACTATTTTGATATGCCGCCTGGCGAATAGCAAGGACCTGGCACGGGGATAGGTGAGTAAGTGAGTAATCATTGCAGCGCGACAATATGGCTTGACGCCGCACTATAGCCTAAAAGATAATCAGTTGGAGCACTTTTACGAGACCTCGCTTCTCTCCGGAGTTTGCAATGAGCACGGTCTGGTTCGACGCATCGTTTTCGGACTTTACAATCGCCGACGTCCACGATTATTTGCCTGGATTCCCCGACGACCGAATCCTTATATTTCCTCCACCCGGCACGGCTACGGACGAGGATTTATTGGAAGCCAAATCGCGAACCGGCTTCGTTTGCGAACTGATCGACAGGACTTTGGTGAAGAAGACGATGGCGACCTACGAATCGATGCTGGCAGCGGCGCTTATTCGCTTCCTGGACAACTACCTGGAAGATAATAATATTGGCGTGCTTACGGCGGGCGACGGACTTCTGAAAATTATTCCCGGTCAAGTTCGCGCGCCAGACGTTTCCTTTATTCGTTGGGAGCGACTTCCACCGCTTGGCGCAAAGAGACCGGCGATCTACGCCATTGCTCCAGACTTTGCCGTTGAAGTACTTTCTGAAGGCAATACAGATTTCGAAATGGAGAGAAAACTTAACGAATACTTCGAGGCGGGAACGCGCCTCGTTTGGTACATCGACCCCAAAACTCGGACGGCGCGAGCATTCACGGCACCTTCACAGTGGACTGAAATCAACTGCGAAGATTCGCTCAACGGGAGTGATGTCCTGCCTGGGTTCGAATTGCAGCTTTCAAAACTGTTTGCTCGCGTGGATGGGCCACGTGTCTAGGAGGTATCGCCGAATATACAATCTACAACCACCCTCCCTTAAATCCGGCCTTCCGCAGGCCCGCAACCACATAGGGGCAGCGGCGCATGAGGTTCCAGATCAGGCCGCTGCGGTAGTTCTCGATCATCAGCGCCACCGGTCCTTGGTCGATGCCAAAGTAATAGGGCGTTACCCACCAACCGGTCGCGCTTTTTTCGACGGCGAATGACTGATTGAAGGACGGCCTGAAGCCGTATTGCCGGTCCTGGCCGCCGAGGTTCATGCCGCTGAGATGGCAAACGGTCGGGATCACGATTTCCGGGGCAAAGGGCAGCGAGGCGACGACCGCCCAAGGAGCCACGGTTCCGTCGTCGGGTCCATCGGGTGCGCCGCGGGCGATGTAGCCGAAAAACTCCCGCGCGACCTTGCCCACGGTCCGTTTTGTCCAGCCGGGCCCGTCGCTGGCCGAAAAACCCCAGCAGTGTTCGTCGTAGCCGGCGAACTGCCGCGGGTTTTTCACGGCGTATTCTTGCTGCAAATACGTAGCCTCGCGGCTGTTCTGGAAGTAGTCGGAGTTTCTCTCGCGCATGAAGGCGTCGCGGATGTCGCGGAAGTCGATCCAGAGATGCGAAAGTTGGTGCGTGAAAAGCGGCCCAGAATAGAGCAGTTCGCGGCCGTAAATCTTCTTCCACTGGTACGTCGAGCAGAACGCCGCGTAACTCTCTGCCGGAAGCGAAAAGGTCGGCGAGCCGAGGCCGAGCAAGTAGAGCAGCAGTCCTTCGTCGTATCCTTGGTAACGATAGGGAAGAAAGCCGGTTTCCGCCAGCCAGCCGTTGGTGACCGTCGCCCCGCCGTTGCGCGCCCAGTTCCAATCCGCACGGCGGTACATCGCGTCGGCAAGGCGGCGGAGTTCCGCTTCTTCGGCGGTGTCACGATCGAAGTAGGCGGCGGCCGTTAACATCCCGGCGAAGAGGATCGCCGAATCGAGCGTCGATAGTTCGCACTTCCAGACGCGGCGGCCGGTGTCCATATCGAGGAAATGATAGAAGAAGCCCTTGTAGCCCGATGCGTCCGGTTCCGGCCCCTGCGGAAGGTTTTGCAGGAAGCGGAGTCGCCGCAGGGCGAATTTGACGGCAAACGGGCGATAGAGGATTCCGCGCTCGACGGCGACCGGCAGCGACGCCAGCGCCAACCCTACCGCGGCGATGCTGCATGGCGCCGAGGGATCCGTCTTGTCGCGGACCAGACCGGTATCGGGATTTGTCTCGTGTAGATAGTAATGCAGCGTCGTCCGTTGTAGCTGAGCCAAGTCGAGTTGACCCTGTGGCAAATCTTTCACCGCCGACGGCCGCGATTGGCGTATCGCACTATCCGCCTCTTCGCGGGCCTGGTGATTGTGGAAACGGAACCATGCCGTCGCGGCACCCGCTCCCGCCAAGCCGCCCGTCGCAAGGCCCACGGAACCCGCGACGAAGGTCCGCCGACCGAGCTTCATATCGGCTCTCCTGCCATCGCCAAGCGCTCGGCGATCGGCGGGTGGTCGTGCAGCCAAAGGACTTCAAGCCAATGCGGATCGGGATCGTCTTTGTTCTGTTGCGCCAACTTGTTGAAGGCCGAAATATACGCCGCGGGCTGCCGCGTCCGCTGAAGGGCGTAGCGGTCGCACTGCCGCTCGTGCCGCCGGCTGATGGCGTTCATCAGCGGCTCCAATAACATGCCGAAGAGCGTGAGGATCAGCAGGATGCCCGGCAAGGTCCAGACCGGCAGATGAGAGTAGTCCAGCGGCTCGCCTCCCTGCGCGACTAAGGCCTTCAGAAGAACATTGCATATCGCGAATCCGGCAATACTGAGAATCAAGCCGATGCCAAGCATCTTCCGCACATGGCGAAAAACGTGATGACCAATTTCATGGGCGAAGACGACAGCGATCTCGTCGGGCGAGAAATGGCTCAAGAGCGTATCGCCCAGCAGCACGCGGCGCGAACGTCCAACGCCGGCGAGCATGGCATTGGCCTTGACGGTTTCCTGGCTCAGCACGATGCGGTAGACGCCTTCGATGCCCAGCCCAGTGCCGGCGGCAAGCTCGTTCATCCGCTCGGCCAGTTCGGGCGACTCGAGCCGCTCGATCTTGTAAAACAGGGGCATAATTAACAGGGGAAATATCTTTCCCAAGATAATCGTGACGCAGAAGAATGTCCCAGCCGCCGCCAGCCACCACCAACCTCCCATCGTCCAGATCAACCAATAGAGGCCCAAGATCAGAACCATGCCGAAGGCGAGCGCGAGGGCGTTCCGCTTCAGGTAGCGTGCGATCCAGCCGCCGAGCGTGAGATTGCTGAGATGGAAACGATGTTCCAGGACGTGTCCCGAGTAATACACCAGCGGCAGCGAGACGGCCATGTGCAGTAGCATGATGAGCAAGTAAAGCGCGGCGAGCCGCAGCGACATCCATTGTGCCGCGATCGGCCACCTTTGCAGCCAGTCATCGAGTGGCTGGGCGAGAACGAACGTCGCCACGGTCAAGTAAGCTACATCTAGCGCCTTGTCTGCCAACGTGCAAGCCAGTGAGTAGCGGCCATATTGCCGGGCCTCGGCCAGTTGTTCCGGCGTCATGCCGGCCGGCGCGTGCGCGGCGGATTGATCGGGCGTTTGGTCTGTGGGTGTGATCGAACTGTCTTCCATTGGTCTTTCGTATTGTATCAAGGACGGGCAGCCCAACCAATTGTGGAGCAGATTGCCAATCTGCCGAACTTCGGCAGGTTGGAAACCTGCCCCACAGGCCTCGCCCGTTGGCGCGTGCGCGTATTGCGCTATAATAGGTACTCCCCATTCTAAAGAGAGAACCATGACCGAAAAGTTGATAATCATCGGCAGCGGCCCGGCCGCCTGGACCGCTGCCATTTACGCCGCCCGCGCGGAATTGCAGCCGCTGGTCGTCGAAGGCGCCGAGACGGCGGAAAACAAGATGGCGGGCACCTTGCCGCTGGGCCAGCTCGCATTGACGACCGAAGTGGAGAACTATCCGGGCTTTCCGGCGGGCGACGTTGTCGCGTACCTTGATTCAGCAATTCCGCACGAAACCCGCCAGTTCATGCGTCCTCACCACGGAACCGGCATTCAAGGCCCCGAGCTACTTTACCTGATGCGGCAGCAGGCGGTCAACTTCGGCACGCGGTTTATCCCCGAAGACGTTGTGCGCGTCGATTTCAGGCGCAGGCCTTTTCAGATGTTCGCGTCGGACAACAAGAGCTATGAAGCAAAGGCAGTGATCGTCGCCACCGGCGCGCGGGCGAACTATCTCGGCCTGCCGTCCGAGGAGAAATACAAGAATCGCGGCGTCAGCGGCTGCGCGGTCTGTGACGGTGCCCTGCCGCGCTTCCGAAACAAACCGATCGCGGTCATCGGCGGCGGCGACTCGGCCGTAGAAGAGGCCACTTACCTCACGAAGTTCGCCAGCAAGGTTCACCTGGTCCACCGCCGCGATCACTTGCGGGCGTCGAAGATCATGGCCGAGCGGGCGCTTGCCAATTCCAAGATCGAACCGCTCTGGAACCGCACCGTCGACGAGGTACTCGGCAGCGAACATGATGGCGTGACCGGCATGAAGCTGAAGAGCACGATCGGTGAAGGCGATCTCGAAATGCCGATCAGCGGTTTCTTCCTCGGCATCGGCCACACGCCGAACACAGCTTTCCTGCAAGGGGCGTTGGAACTGACCGACAAAAAGTACGTTCGTTGGACCGTGCCGGGAAGAACCAACACGAGCGTGCCCGGCGTCTTCGCGGCGGGCGACGTGGCCGACGATTACTATCGACAGGCGGTGACGGCGGCCGGCACGGGCTGCATGGCCGCGCTGGATGCGGAACGCTGGCTGGCGGAGCAGGAGGACTGAGCGGTATAATGGACGCGATGGATATCACCTGCGCCGACATCGATCCCGCGATTCTGCCGAAAATCGTTGAACGAATTAAGCGAGTTTCCAAACCACAGCGGATTGTGCTGTTCGGAAGTCGAGCCCGCGGCGATCATCGTCCCGACAGCGATATTGATATCCTGGTAATCGAAGATTCAAAGCTGCCGCGTCACCGCCGCGCAATTCCGCTTTACGCGGTGCTCTCGGATCTGCTGCTTGATGTGGACGCGGAAGTAGTTGTGTACACGCCCGCAGAAGTCGAGGATTGGCGAGGCGCAAGTGCCGCATTTGTCACTACGGCACTGCGCGAGGGCAAAGTGCTGTATGAAAGATAATCACGATGTCGCACGCGGCTGGATGCGGAAGGCCAACAGCGATCTGAAGAATGCGGAATTATGTCTTGCCGCCGATGACTCGCTCGATACGGCCTGCTTTCATTGCCAACAGGCTGCGGAGAAGTCGCTTAAGGCGTTTCTGATTGACCGCAACTTGAAATTTCCGCTGGTCCATGATCTGAAACGGTTGCTCGATTTCTGTTCGCCTGCGGACGCCGCGTTCAAGAATCTCGAACCGCTTGCCCTGCTGCTGAATCCATTTGCGGTCCAAACCCGCTACGATGACGAATTCTGGCCCAATGCCGATGAAGTTCGGGAAGCCGTCGCGGCCGCGAAGTCGATTCGTCAGTTTGTGCTAGACAGCATGCCTACAAGCAAATCATGAAGAAACTCTCCGTCTCCCATGCCCGCCGCGCCGAATCGGTCGGCGCCGAAGTCCTTCTCCAAGGCTGGGTTCGCACCCGCCGCGATTCCAAGGGCGGCTTCAGCTTCCTCGAGCTCAACGACGGCTCGTCGTTCGGCAATATCCAGGTCATCGCCCATGCCGCGCTCGCGAATTACGAGTCGGAAATCAAGCGGCTCACCGTGGGATGCAGTGTGAGCGTCGAGGGGCTCGTCAAGGCGTCGCCGGGCAAGGGCCAGGCGACCGAGGTTGAGGCCAAGAGCGTGACCGTCCACGGCTGGTCCGATGCCGAGACGTTTCCCATCCAAAAGAAAGGAGCCAGTTTTGAGTTCCTCCGCACGGTCGCCCATCTGCGGCCGCGGACGAATACGTTCGGTGCGATAGCCCGAGTGCGGAACTGCGTCTGCCGCTCGATCCACGACTTCTTCCAGGAGGAAGGTTTTCTTTATGTCCACACGCCGCTGATCACGGCCAGCGATTGCGAAGGCGCTGGGGCGATGTTCAAGGTCACGACACTGGACATCGGCAAGCCCAATCCGGATTTCGCCCAAGACTTCTTTCAACGCGCCGCTTATCTCACCGTCAGCGGGCAGCTTGAGGCCGAGACCTACGCCTGCGGCCTCGGAAAATGCTACACGTTCGGCCCGACGTTCCGCGCGGAGAACTCCAACACGCCACGGCACTTGGCCGAATTCTGGATGGTCGAGCCCGAAGCGGCCTTCTTCGAGTTGACTGACAACATGGACCTGGCGGAGCGGTTCCTGAAGAGGATCTTCCGCGATGTGTTGGATCGCTGCGGTGAGGACATGGAATTCTTCCGCGACCGCATCGACAAGACGGTCATCGACACGCTCCAGCACGTCCTTGGCAGCAGCTTCATTCGCCTGCCGTATACCGAGGCGATCAAAATTCTCGAGGCGTCGGGCCGGCAGTTCGAGTTCCCGGTCGGCTGGGGCCACGACCTCCAGGCCGAGCACGAACGCTACCTGACGGAGGAGCATTTCAAGTCGCCGGTCATCCTTTACGACTACCCGCGGACGATCAAGCCGTTCTACATGAAGCTCAACGACGACGGCCGCACTGTTCGGGCGATGGACGTGCTGGTGCCCAAGGTGGGCGAGATCATCGGCGGCAGTCAGCGCGAGGAACGGCTGGACGTGATCGAAGCGCGGATGAAAGATCAAGGTCTCTACCCCGAGAGCTACTGGTGGTATCTCGATCTTCGCCGCTATGGCACGGTGCCGCACAGCGGCTTCGGCCTCGGCGTCGAGCGGGTCCTGCTCTTCATCACCGGCATGACCAACATCCGCGACGTGATTCCGTTTCCAAGGACGCCGGGCAGCGCGGAGTTTTGAGGCAAGTGATCCTGGACCTTAAAAGGTTGCCCCAAAACCGACCGAATGGTATGATTGCCTGCGGAGGTGCGACATGCAGCTTACAGCTGAGGAGCGCGACGCGGTTGAAAACGGCGGAGTCGTTAAGTTCATAATTCCCGACTCTCATGTCGAGTGCGTCGTAGTGCGAGAGGATATGCTTGATCCGTTGCGGGTGCGATCGGATTACTCCCCCTGCGACGCGGATGACCTTTGTAAACTTACAGCCGAAGTCTTAAACGACGAAGATTGGACAATGCCGGATTCTCACGTGGCGCGACAGCCATCGTAACTGGATAAACGATCATGCATGTCGATCGGGGCGACGTAGTAATGGTCGACTTTCCATTCGGCGAGGGAAGCGGCTCTAAGCTTCGGCCAGCGGTCGTGATTCAAAGCGACGATGACAATCGGCGTCTGGGCACGCTCATCGTGGCCATGATTACGAAACAGACGGCGTTCGCAGGGCGCGAGCCGCGCCATGTTCTGATAGACATCTCGACCGAAGCAGGACAGGCATCGGGCCTGTGGCTTCAGTCCGTGGTCAATTGCTCGCAACTGGCGACCATCAGGTCCGATCGTGCCATTCGCCGCTTGGGCCGCTTGGCCGATAGCCTGATGGAGCAAATTGCCCGAAGCCTTCGGGAAGGCCTCGGGCTTTGAAAAATCGGCTTGGAAAGTCGCTCTCACTCCAACTGCACCAGCCCCAGCCGCTTCAATTCGCGGCCGCTCCCGCCAATAATGCCCACGACGCACTTGCCGTCGCCGCCGAGCCGGATTTCAGGGATTCCTCGATGTCCGCCAATCCAGTCGCTGACGTAGGAATCGGTCCGATCGAGTTGTCCTTCGCGGACGCGCATGAAGACGACCTGCAAGCCGCTCACGCGATCTCCGCCTTCGGAAACAATGCCGCCGACAGCGTAGCCCGGCTTGGAGACGATGCGGTATACCGTATCAGTCGCCTTGCCGTAGGTTTTTGTTGCCATGGAATCCCCACCGACAGCATAGATCGGCTGCGCGGAGGTAATCGTCGCGTCGGGTGCGCCGGGGGCCGCCGAAGTCGTCAATTTTAACCCGATCAGACGGCAGTGGCCCCAAGGGATGTCTTCAAAACCCTCACCGTCGTCTCCTCCGACGGTCGCCGTGCGACGAAATGTCCCGGCGGCGGTGTCCGCCGCGGCCAGCCGTGCGATCGCTTTCAGCCGCCGCTCAACTTTATCGCTTTCCATGCCGGTCAATCCTCGCACGGCGGCTTGATACCAGTATCCGGCCCGTGCGCTGCATCTGCCGCTTGGTGGGTCCTTCCGCCTGTTCGGCCAAGTCCCACCAGGCGTCTCCGAGCGCGATTAGCTCGGCCCTCGACGCCGCGCCGAAAACCTCCAGCTTCGCCGCCGCTTTTAAGCCGTCATCGTTGCCGCGCAAGAGCATCCGCGCGCCGCGCTGCCAATCGTTCTTGACAAAGCAAGCATACTTGCCTGCGACCAAATTTGCCGCCGGATCGAGAGGCGTCTTTTCCAAGACCAGCCGCGCGGCTTTGACCTGTTCGTACATCGCGGCCGCCGTCATCTCTTCGTCGACCCGATCTTGAACGAGAGCGACGAATTGGCGATCGCGAGACTCGCCCGCTTCCGCCTGGGCCAATTCGCCCAATTGGGCGGCGGCCGCGTAATTATCTTCGCGGATCGTCCGCGACATAAGTTTCAGCGACTGCTCAGCGACATATCGATGTCGCGAGGGAAGCCGCGCCGCCGAAGCCAGCGTGGCAAGAATAGTGGATTTCATTTCGACCGCATCGACCGCAAACACTTCCTCGAGCGCGTCGACCGCTTCGAAGGCGATCGAACCGTCGCGGCCTTGAACAGCGAAATCCCGCGCTAGACGCAGGAGAACGAATTGGATTGCCCGGTCATCATCACATTGCCAGGCTTTGGCAAGCAGTTTTGCTGCGAGCCTTTGTTTGTCGCCATCGCTCGTGGCGTTGGCATATTCCTCGCCGTAAACCTCTTTGCACAGTTTCCCGGAGCGGCGTTGTGCCGCGGCGTCCGGAATGGGCTGCTTGGAGGAGGCGGGGGTCTCGGCAAAAAGTACCGATGCGGCAAGAAATACCGCGATAAATATAAGGGCGGCCATTTTCATGGCGTATACCTCGACCCGTTAAGGACCGTTCGCCCTGTTTAGAAAAGATGGCAAGCCCGACGTTTGTCACGCGTTGTCTGGCTCCGATCGGAAGCCTGCCAAATCAGATTGTTACGCTAGTCCGCTGAATTGTCAAGCGAGGTTCCCGCATTTAGATTACAACCCGACGAGTTAACGAGGACGTACGGCGGTCCTTCGCTCACGCGTCGGGTTGTGATCGACTCTCTAACACTTTCCATAAACAAAATTCTCCGCCCGCGGATCGCTCTTCCATCCGGCAAGCGTGAATCCGTCCCGGTCCTTGGGCGAAAGCAGCGCCGTCGCCAGCGTGCGTTGATAGAGGGCCATGAGCAAAGGATCGCACAGCGACCAATTCAAGTCGGCCGCCGCAGGCGAAATGCCGGTCTCGTTACCCGGCGACCACTCGGATGAACAAAAATACTCGATCGTCGAGTCGGCCAACATGCAGGCACCGTGGGCAAAGCCGGGCGGAAGCCATATCCAATCGCCATAAGCGGCGTCCGGCGAGGCCGGCAGGTCGTAGGCGATGATCCGGCCGAACGTCGGCGAGCCGAGGCGGATGTCCAATGCCAGGTCGATGATGTGTCCGGCGACCGTACGCACGAGTTTTCCTTGGCTCGGGTTCCATTGGAAGTGCAGGCCGCGAATCACGCCGGCCCGCGAGCGGCTCTCGTTGCTCTGCTTGAACTCGATGCCCTGAAAACAGCCCGCGTCGGCGTGGCCAAAAAAATCGCTCTTGCGATAGGTCTCGGTGAAGTAGCCCCGTTCGTCGCCGAATCGCGCATAGCGGACGATCTTGACGTCGGGAATGGCCAAGGGGCGGATTTCGATGATTTTCATATTGCCATGGAGACGTGGTGTGCGACTTGCGTAGGGTGGGCCGAGCGCAGCGAGTCCCACCACATCGCTACCGGTGGGACTCGCTGCGCTCGGTCCACCCTACGATACTCACTGCTATTTTCTCTTCATACCTGCTGTAATTCGTCCCGGTGGCGGCTGGCCGTTCTCGAATGCCGTGATGTTGGCCAGCGTCTCCTGAGCGATAGCCTCCAAGGCACGCTGCGTGAAGAATGCCTGGTGCCCGGTGATGATCACGTTGGGAAACGTGAGCATCCGCGAGAACACGTCGTCCTGGATCACGCGGTTGGAGAGGTCCTCGAAAAAGAGGTCGCCTTCTTCCTCATAAACGTCCAGGCCCAGCGCGCCGAGCTTGCCCGATTTCAGCGCTCGCGTCGCCGCACGGGTGTCCAAAAGTGGTCCGCGACTGGTGTTGACGAGCGTCACGCCGCGCTTCATCAGGGCCAGCGAATCCTCGTTGATGAGGTGAAACGTTTCGGGCTGTAGGGGGCAATGCAGCGTGATGATGTCGGCCTGCCGGAAAAGTTCGTCCCGCGGAACGTAAGTAACGCCGGCCGCGGTCAGGTCGGCGTTCGGATAAAGGTCATAGGCCAGCACCTTGCAGCCGAACCCCAGGAAGATGCGGGCGACAATTGCGCCGATTTTGCCCGTCCCGACGACGCCGGCCGTGCGGCCGTTAAGCTCCATTCCGAGCAGGCCCTCCAACGCGAAGTTGCCCTCGCGGACGCGGTTGTAGGCTTTGTGGATCTTGCGGTCCAGCGCCAGCACCAAGGCGAGCGTGTGTTCAGCCACGGCATGGGGCGAATAGGCGGGCACCCGCGTCACTATCATCCCTAGGTGCTCGGCCATATCCAGATCGACGTTATTAAAGCCCGCACACCGCAGCGCGATAAGCCGCACGCCAAGCTTCGAAAGCGGCAAGAGCACGTGCGAGTCCAGCACATCGTTGACAAACGGGCAGACGGCCTGAAAACCGCCCGCCAGCAGGCATGTCTCGGCCGTCAACCGCGGCTCGAAAAACGCCAGTTCGTGTCCGCCGACCTGAGAGTTTGCCGCCTGGAAAAAGGTCCGATCGTATGGCTTTGTGCTAAATAGGGCAACTTTCACCGGATTAACTCGCGAAAGGGTGGTATGTTTTCAAAGCCGAATTATTTTTCAAAATTGACATAGGGCTGGCGCCGGCGGATTGCTAGAATCCGCACCCGGAAAAAGGGACAGTCCCTTCTTCCGACTGTACCGCTCACGCAGCAATGCTAGCAATGATTTGGCTGGGAGAAAACCCATGAATCGAATCCTTGGCCGGATTTTAGGGCAGATTCTGCAAAAGGGACTTTTTTCCGCCGCGCTGTTTGTCGGCGGCACCGCCTTCGCGCAACAGACCGAGCAGCAGCATTGGCAGGCCACGCAAAATAATTCGCCCAACAACGGGCCGAACTATCAGCCCGCAGCGGCTGGCGGGAATGCCCCGGCGGCCGGGCAGTATCAATACCAACCGCCACAACCGGCAAACTCGCAATCGCAGCAGTACCCGCCGGCCGATGGCCGTCCTGCCGCGCCCGCCACCCCCCACCAATACGGGCCTCCAGCCCAGCCCGACAACCGCCAGACTTATCCCCAAAATCCGGCAACTTCCGGAACGGGCGCATTGGGTCCGATTTCGCCCGGCCAAGCCGCCCAGGGTCCGCCGATCCAAGGCCCGCCCGCGCAGCCGGCAGCGCCGCAAGTCCCCTTCCTGCTTTCGCGGCCGGAACTCGTCGCCCTGGAGAATCTGCTCACCGACTGGGAGAAGCGGAACAAAGAAATCCATGTGCTGGAATCGAGGTTCTTTCGCTGGAAGTACGACGCCGTGTTCGGCAACGCCAATCAGCCGCCCCCGGCCGATGAAGGCGAGCTGAAGTTCGCCGCCCCGGACAAGGCCTGGATGTACGTCAAAGCCAAGGACCCCAAGCTGTCGGAGCAATGGCTCTGCGACGGCAAATCGGTATTCCATTGGGACTACACGAACAGCGTCGTCACGGAGTACATCATGCCGCGGGAAATGCAGGGCAAGGGCATCGGCGACGGCCCGCTGCCTTTCGTCTTCGGCATCGAGGCCCAGAAGCTTAAGCAGCGTTATTTCATGCGGATCATCACGCCCCCGAACGTGCAGAATGAGGTTTGGTTGGAAGCCTACCCGAAGTTCCAGGCGGACGCCGCCAATTACAAGAAGGTGGAAGTCATTCTGCAGATCGCGAGCGACTCGCGGGCGCTCTTCCCCTACGCGATCCAGATTTACTCTCCCAACGGCAAGGACCGCATCGTCTATCAGTTGCAGAACCCGGAGATCAATCCGCGGGGAGGGATGTTCGGCGGCATTGGCACTATGATAAGGGGCGAGTGGTGGAAGCCCTCGATTCCTATCACTTGGACAAAGAAGACGGAACTTCCCTCAGCCCCCGCGCCGCAGTCCGGCGCGAATCCGCCAATGCTGCAACGGCGATAGGCGGCGTGGGCGAAAAAATGAGACATTACGTCTTGTCCCCTTTTTATGCTTGCTTACGCATCGGGTTGTGAGTCCCGCGTTTTCTACTCTAACCGCTCAATCCGCTCGACCACTTCCTCCTGAGTCCACGGTCGCCCCGTTGGGAGCACAACGTAGCAAGCCGTATCGCTGCAGCAATCGAGGATCACTTGATGCGGATTGGGCGCGGCATAGCCGTCGGCCTGCGGCTCGTGGCCATTGATCAATACATTGGCGCCCATCTGCCGGGCGAATGCCGCGGCGTTTTCCGGCCGATGATCGCGGCCCCAGAGCATCTGGAAAATATCGCCCCGCTCGTAAAACTCCAGAGGGTCGATCGGCCGCTCGAAGATCGTCCGGTCAAACTCCCGCGAATCGACGCCCTCCGGGATGCTGTGGCAGACAAAGACCCCATGCTCGATCCGCACCGCCAAGGGCGATGTTCGCAGGAACTCCAGCAGCGCCTCGCGGACCCGCTCGCTGTCGTCGCCATACATCTGTTCCAGTCCCTTGCGGAACATGAGGTTGAGCAACTGGCGGTTCTTTTGGATCGGATAGTCGGTCAGCTCCGCCAACTCGTGATTGCCGAGCAGAAAATGGACGCGATCGGGATACTCCACCTTCAGCCGGGCGATGTCTTCCAGGGTGACGTGCGACATACAACCGCCCGATTTCGGATAGCTTGGCCCGCCGTGGCAGACCTCTTGCAGAACGAGGTGGCGGCGCGTCCGCGACTCGAGCGCGGCGATACGGCAGATCATATTGAAGTTCGGCCGATGGCCGTGCAGGTCGCCCGTCAGCATAACATCGTCGGCCGATTCCGCTGAGATTTCGATCACGTTGCCCGAGCGGTTGGCCGTGGCCAGATTGGCGGCCGCCGCCTGGCGGAAGAGCGCGATCGTGTTTTCCGTGAATTCCGCGGAAGCTGCCATAATTCAAATTATTTGATCCATGTTAATTCGAAGCCCAACCAGAGCAAGAAAACGTGTGCGCCGGGCAGAGATCTGAAAAACCGGCCGAACTTCGACGTATTATACACCTCGCCACGGCCGTTTTCGCGCGGCTTGCGCAGTTTCGCGCGATCGCCCAGCCGCGCCAGTTACCGCAGTGAAGCTTGCGTTCGAAGGCGTCTGCCGCTATAAGTTCGCCCGTCTTGGACATTCGTGTCACCAGGAACTACCTTGGTCAACCAAGTAGAAAGAAACAGAATGAGCGTCCAAAACTCCGTCATCAACTCACGTCGCTCGCTTACGGCAATTCTCGCGCGCCGGCGGTCAGGCGCGCGCCTGGCGTGGGCCGCAATCGGCACATTGACCGGCACCGTGCTGGCCTTGGCTAGCGTGGTCTTGGCGTTAGTGTATCTGCTCGTGAAGCGCCCCGAATCGGCCGCTATCGCCACAGCCGCGACGGCCGCCGGCGAACACGAGCACGCACGATCTTCGACCACGTCGGGCGGGGCCGCCCATGATTTCAAGGGTTACATCCTGGCTCAGCAACCGATCGTCGTCAGCCCCAAGGTAAGCGGCACGATCGTCAAGCTGCACGTCGGCGAAGGATGCCGCGTGAAGAAGGGGGACGTTTTGGCGGAACTGGACGACCTCGACTTCAAGACCGACTGCCGCCGCGCCCAGTGGTCGGTCGAGAAGGCCGAGCGACAGCTTGCCGAGGCCCAGACCAGCCAGCCCAAGGAAATCGGCCAGGCCGAGGCGGAAATGGAGCGGTCGAAGCTCGAATTGGCCGAATTGCAGGCCGAATTCGAGCGGACCCGCGATTTGTATTACAAGCAGGCGGCGTCGAAGACGGAATACGAGTCGTCGGAATCGAAGTTTCGCGAGGCCGAGCAACACATCCGTTCCCTGGTGTATGCCCTCGAGGCGATGCGGGGCACGATCGGCCAAAAAATCGCCACCGCCCGCAGCCAGTTGGAAGAGGCCCAGGCCGACCTGGCCAAAATCCGCTGGCGGCTGGACTGTTGCACGGTCCGCGCGCCGACGAGCGGCACGATACTCAAGAAAAGCGTCGAGGAGGGCAGCCCGGCCAGCAGCAGCGCCGGCTTATGTGAACTGGCCAATCTCTCGGAGCTGGAAGTCGAAGTGGCGATTCCCGAATGCGACATCCACACGATCAAGCCGGGCGAACGCTGCCAGGTCCGCACCGAGGCCTTTCCCGATCGCATATATGAGGGCGTCGTTTCGCGCGTGATGCCGGTGGCGAATCGCGCGGAATCGGCCATTCCGATCCGCGTGAAGATCACCGTTCCGCAAGAGGAGGAAGGCGTTTACCTCAAGCCGGAAATGATCGCACGAGTTTCTTTTCTGGGCGGTGCGGCGACGGCGAGCCTGGACGAAGCGGGGGCGGCGCTATGCCAATTGCCGCTTCGCAAGACGCGCCAACTGCGCTAATCGGACCACCATGCGCGACCCCATTCAATACGTCTGTCTGTCTTGCACTATCGCTGCCGCGCTCTGCCTGGGCGGATGCACGGCCTTGCCGGACTACGTGAATCGCGGCTTCAAGGTGGGTCCTGAGTACGAAACGGCCAAGGCGGAAGTCGCCCCGCAATGGATCGATTCCAATGATTCGCGCATCGGCAGCCACGCCGCCGATCTGAGCCGCTGGTGGTCCGCGTTCAACGATCCGGCGCTCGACGATCTGATCGATCATGCCTATCGCCAGAATGTCAACTTGAAGGAATACGGCACGCGCATCCTTCAAGCGCGGGACCAGCTTGCCATCACCAAGGGCGAGCTCTTCCCGCAGAATCAAAACGTCACTGGCGGTTATACCCGCTCGGGCGGTCCCTCGTTCCCGCTGAGCAACAATTGGAATATGGGGTTCAACTTGGCCTGGGAGTTGGACTTTTGGGGATCGTACCGCCGCCAGGTGCAAAGCGCCGACGCGCAGTTGGAAGGGTCGGTGGAAAATTACGATGCCGTACTGGTTACCTTGCTGGCCGACACGGCACAGTATTACATTACGATGCGCGAGGCCCAGGAACGGATCGCGCTGGCCAGGGAGAACGCCAAACTACAGCGTGAAACCCTGCATCTCGTGCAAACCCGTTTCGACGCCGGGGCCGTTCACGCCTTGGACGTTTTTCAGCAGCAGAGCACGTTGGCCGCGACCGAGGCCGTGATCCCGGCCCTGGAGATCGTCTTGCGGCAGAGCCAGGACCAACTTTGCACGTTGCAGGGCCTCCCGCCCGCCGACTTGCGCGGCCGCATGCAAGAGCGGCCGATCCCGTCGGCGCCGGCCGAAGCGGCGCTGGGCATCCCAGCCGAGTTGCTCCAGCGGCGGCCGGATGTCCGCGCCGCGGAGCGCGCCGCCGCGGCACAGGCCGAGCAGATCGGCATCGCTCAGGCCGACTTCTATCCGCACATTTCAATCAACGGCACGCTGGGCTATTCGGCCTCGACCGCCGGGCGTTTGTTCTCGCCCGGCAACTTCACGAGTCTCGCGGGGCCGGCGTTCACTTGGAACGTCCTCAATTATGGCCGCATTTCCAATAACGTCAGTTTACAAGACGCCCGATTCCAGCAGGCCCTCTTGGACTATCGCACGGCGGTGCTCACGGCCAACCAGGAGGCCGAGGACGCGCTGGCCGCCTTCCTGCGGTCTCAGGAGCAGGAAAAGAAGTTCGCCGACGGCGTTGTCGCCGCCAAGAAGGCCTATCAAATCGTCATTAGCCAGTATCAAGCCGGCGCGGTCGACTATACCCGTCTGGCCCAGGTCCAGGCCAACTTGCTCCTGCTGGAGGATGCCGAGGCCCAAGCCCGCGGCGCGATTGCCTTGGGGCTCGTGCAGGTTTATCGAGCGCTGGGCGGAGGGTGGGAGATTCGGTTGGCGGCGGGCAGTAGCTGACGGGATAGGAATCAATCGCCGCGATTCATCCGCGGAATCGATCTCAGCGACCACGGCTGCTCCGGAAGTCGAAAGCCGGCTTGCCAGTGCCAGAGCATGCTCGATTCGTTGCCCACCAAGAATGTGCTGACCAATCGCGCGTACCCCAGCTGTAGCAATGACTGTACCGCACTCTGAAGAAGTGCCGTTCCGACGCCGCGGTGCGCATGAAACGGGCCAACGAAAACCCACGTCAAGTGCGGCAGTCCGTCGGTGCCGTCGAGGGAATGCTTAGTGGGAAGCGTAATCAGGATCGCGCCGACTGGCGATTCATCCTCGACGGCGACAAAGCAGGCCTCTTGAACATGCGGACCATCGCCGCCTTCCCGAGTGCGTCCAATGCAATCCTCGGCTGCTTTCCGACATTCGTCATCGTTCAAGCCGGAAAAAGGTGGGACGCGATGGAATGCCGCCGAAAATAACCTTGGCAAGCGTTTCCAGTCGGCGCCTTGCAACTGACGAATCGCGAACTTTTCGCTTGGCGGCAAATCGGCGAAGAGCGGCGAAAATGTATCCAAATCGAGCAGGGAATAATAGCCGTTGGGCCGAGGCGACAGGACTGCCCGGCCACCGAAGTACTCGTATTTATAGGCGGCGTTTCGCGGTACGGTCCGGAACTGCTCGATGGTCAGCGGCAATTCGATAGTTGAGTACCAGTCGTCCATCATGGAATGAGACCTCCGATAGCGAGAAAATCGTACTTCAGTTATCTTCGTCACTAGGACTAATAGCGTCAACTGCATATTGAAGTCACGAGCGACGCGATACAATAGCCGATAGCTTGACGACAATTACTCTCAAAAGACTTGGTGCGTTCGATGAGCGGACTCAAATTGATCGAGGGAACTGTAGAACTCGCGCTGAACTTGCTTGAAAAGAACGGCTCGTTCTCGCCTTTTGCACGAGGATTGCGGCCCGACGGAGAGCCGGTCGTATTCCTTGAGGGTCAATACGACGAGCGGCCTGACAAACTCATTACGCCGAGCCAAGCGATCGAGGCTATTTCCATGGAAGCAAAGAAATGGCTCGATCGCGGCGAGATAGTCAATATCGCCTATTGCAAAGACGTATTCGTAAGAACCGAACTGATGACTGAGCAGGCCGCGGCAATCAAGGTGATGCTTCGCGCTGAAGGTAGCGACATTGACTACTACTTTTTATATGAGTTGGACGGCGGCACCGCGCGAGTCCTGAACTATCTTACTCAAGAGGTAAGCAGCAATCAGATTGGAACGGCAGAGTCGTAACCCAATGCCCCGCCTTAGCGCCGGACTGCTGATGTATCGCGTCAAGGACGGCGTCCTGCAAGTCCTGCTGGCCCATCCGGGCGGTCCTTATTTCGCCAAGAAGGACGATGGCGCGTGGACCATTCCCAAGGGCGAGCCGGACGGAGACGAAGATCTGCTGCTCGCCGCGCAGCGGGAATTCGAGGAAGAGACGGGCATCAAGCCGGCCGGCGACTTCATCCCGCTGAAGCCGATCAAGCAGAAAGGCGGAAAAACGGTCCATGCCTGGGCTTTCGAGGGAGATTGCGATGCGTCCGCCACGACGTGCAACACGTTTACCATTGAGTGGCCGCCGAAATCGGGAACGTATCAGGACTTTCCGGAGATCGATCGCACCGAGTGGTTTGACTTGTCGACGGCCAGGACAAAGATCAAAGCTGGGCAGGACGCGCTGATCGACGAACTGCAAGCGATTGTTGGAGCGTCGATTGCCTCAGTGTCGCCTTTCGCTCCGCGGAAGTAGCGTTGCTTTCACGGAGCGAAAGGCGACTATTTCTCCTGGTAGCCTTTGCCCGTCTTTTCCTCGACGAGTTTCTCCGCGTGTTTCGTCGCGGCGTCTGCGTCGGCAAATGATTTCGTCTGCGTCTGGCCGTTCGTGCCGATCTTTCCGAAGCGGACGGTGACGTCCGTGCCGTTCTGGGCAATCTCCCAGAACTTCGAAGACTTACCGTCTACAAACTCGAAATAGCGTTTCATGGCTGTCTCTCCTGATTTTGGTTTGGATTTTGTTGCCGCCGGCCTGGGGCGTGCGGAATCCGGCGCGGCCGCTTTCGCCGGCGTAGCCTCCGCTCGCACGCGCACAAACGATGGAAACCGCGGCACGCCGCGATCGGTCAGTTCCTGGTAGCGGTACGTAATCGTGCTGCCGACGGCCGGCGGCCTTTCTCGCTGGGCGTCGGAAAAGCCGGTTCCCACGGAGAACGTCAAGCCGCCCGGCAGCTCGACGACCACCGCGCCGAGCCGCCCGGCATGGCGGCCTTTGCCGGCCAGATGCTCGACGACAACCCCTTCGGCATCGTGGAAGGTTTTGACCTTCAGCAAGGTTGGCGAACGGCCCGCTTCGTAAGCCGAACTGGGCTGGCGGAGCATGAGGCCCTCGCCGCCGAGCGCTTCGACGCGCTGGAGTTCGGCCTTGAGCGCAACTACGCCCGCGCAGCGAATCTGATCGAGTACCTTCGCATACTCCGGACGGTGCTGGCCGACAAGCCCGGCCAGGGCTTTCTGCCGCTGCTCGAATGGCTCGCCAATACCGGGGGCATCGAAGAGCAGATACTTGATCTCTCGCCAGTGATCGCTCTTGTCCTGGCGGCGGACGATGCTCACCGTGCGCTGAAACGCCTTACGATCGAGCCACAGTTCTCCATCCAGCGGCACGTTGGGCAGGCCGGCGACGAACCAATCGGGTGCGTGAAAGACGTTGCCCTGCCGCGAGAGGAATTGCCGGCCATCCCACCAGGCGCGAACGCCGTCGAGCTTTTCCGACATCCACCAGCCGGTCAGGTCTTCATCGTTTTCCCACGAGTTGGCCAGCAGCAATTGCGGTGCGTGGTCTTCACCTTCCCCGGCAGCTTTCGGCGCGGCGGGCGCGAGCGAGCCCAGCCGCTCCTGTTCGGCTTGTTCGCCACGGTACGCTCGGAGATGCTTACAAGTCCGGCGTTCGATCGCGATGGATTGATTCCTCCACGCCGGACAAGTGCAGGAGTAGACGCCGCCCGTGTTCTTCAGAATGTATGGCTGCCGGGCGGAGCCTTTGACTTCAGCCGTTTCGCCATCTTTGAGATCGGGCATGATGGAGATCCTTGAGCGAACAGTACTGCCGCCCGATACGCCGCCCAGACGGCCTCGGCCTATTCACTATACAAGGTTACAAGGAACAATTCATCCGCCCGGAGACTGGGACGCGACTAGCGTGCAGTCGGCCGTTGGCGCGTTAAACTCCGCGCAATTTAACCAACTCTTTGCCGCCTGCCGCGTCGCGGATATCCCGCATCTGCGGCAAGCAGCGGTTTTGTCGTTTTTCTGGATTCTAGCGGTTATCTCACCCGATGTTTCCCAAGGGGAGATCGACCCAGATTCCCGCTCCGCTTTGAAAAGGAACACACGCACATGCGACGAACATTTTTGGCCCTGGCCGTTTCCATGGTCCTCGCGGCCTTTACGGGCTGCGCCGGAGACTGCTGCAACCAAGGCGGCTGCCATCTGCGGCCCGGCGCCGGCTATGAGGGGCAAGGCGCCGGCTACGGCGGGCAAGGCAATTGTCAGAACGGCGGTCCGAACTGCTGCTTGCGCGGCGGCGGCTTGGCCGGCGGTGGAGCGGGCGGCGGCGACCTGCAAGCCGGTCAAGGCGCCATGGTGAGCTATCCGTATTACACGCTCCGCGGCCCGCGCGACTTCTTGGAGACGCACCCGCAAAGCATTGGGCCGTAGATGCGGCCGCGCGTGGGGCAGATTGCCAATCTGCCGGAGAGATGGCAGGTTGGAAACCTGCCCCACAGTGCGCCGATGAAAGACGGCGCAAATGAAAAACGGCTGCGTACACCGCGAAGACATGCTGCGTGAATAGTCACGCTTTCAGGGCCGGTCCGAATCGCTCGGCGAGGCATGTTGTCGCGTCGTTGGCCGCGGCCGAACGTTCGGTCGCGTGTCAATTCACCGCTGGCGCGTAAGCCTGGGAGCAGCCGGCCCTCGTGTAGGGGCATTAGGTCTTATGGCGGCGAGCAGCCGTTTTCAATCGGCACTCGGGATCTACAATCTTGTTTGCGCTCCTCGTATTGAAGGTCCGAAGGGAGAGAAGAGGCCACCGTTGAAAGAGCGGCTGCCGCTACAGGTTGCCAGCACACGCAGGCAGTAGATTTTACCTGTAACGTTTACCTTTACGGGGCGGTCGAAAAAGTGATTGACGTGGAAAAGTTTTGCATCACTTATCGACCGTTGTCAGCATCGCGCCTCCACTGAAAGATATACACGCTCTGCGCATAGTCAAATCAAAGCCGCGCGAAAACTTGAAGAAAAATGCGCGATTGCGACGAATTATTTTCGGCTTTGTCGCGCAGCGAATTTCGCCGTCGTTTCCGGCTTGGCGCGAAGGAACAAACTTATCTGATCGAGAAGACTTTGCCCGTGGTCATGGAGCACGCGCGGAAGTTCATCGTCGAGCGCCTGGCCGCGGCCGAGCCGAAGAACGACGGCCGGCAAACGCCCATTCGCGGCCACCCCGTTTTCATCGCTCAGCACGCCACCGCGACCTGCTGCCGAGGCTGCCTGGCGAAGTGGCACCGCATCCCGGCGGGGCGGGAGTTGACGGAGGAGGAGATTGGGTATGTGCTGAGGATTATCGAACGGTTTCTCGTCTTATATAGTGACGTAAACCAGTAATCGCTTCTTGTACGCCCCGTAGCCGTCAACTCGTCGCAGCTAGATCCAAATCCAGCCTAACGAAAGCGCAATCATACCCCACGCAAAAGACAAGATTGGAAGCATTACGCACGTTTCAAGCAGTGATCTGATCGCGTAGAATTCCAGGGTGGGCCGCCTGCGCGACAGTACATCGTACAGAAACGAGGCGGATGGCGCAAGGAAGGCACTGATCGGTGCGCCGATCCAAATTACGATGGCACTTTCCGGCGGGCAATCCTGCCAAGGCACAAGGACGCAGCAATAAATGTATGGCAACATGGCCGCTGCCATCAGGAGATAAAGCAACATTGCCAACCATGGCTGAACGTTGAGAGCCAGAATCCGAAACTTCACGACATAGACGACAGCAAGCATCGGGATGATGTGCAGTGGCGAAGCGGCACCCCTGCTTGTCGCTCCCAAGCCCGCCACGATCGCCATGAGTCCAAGGAGATCGGCAATTCGAAATTGAAACGACTTGTAGTCAAGGTCAACGTTCTTCACGATCGACTCGGGCGATTGTAATGTCCAACATCGAATGATGAATCACTCGGTGCCTTCCTTTTCCATTTCTTCCACCGGCTTTCGCACATTGAATTCATCCGGCCCCGTCTTGTCGCCGCCTGACTGAATCAGTCTGACTACCAGCCGAGTCCCTTCCGGCCACTCGGCCGGCTCGGAAGGCACTATTTGCCCGTTCGTCCAAGTTGCCATAATCGCATTCATATTCCACCTCTGTCGATAAAGCAATTTGCCTTTCAAACACCATTATACGATCGCCATCCGGCGACGTTCAACCATTAAACGCTGGCCCAGGCACGACTAGCAACACGGACTAATTCGCGATGACCTGTTAGGATTGACAGCGCCATGCTTGGCCGCGAAAATAAAGTAATGCTCGACCGCACTTTCGCGGCCGACTACCTTGGGCCTGCTCGACCACCACCCCGCAGCTATGACACCCAAAAACGCGAAGAAATAGTTCCAGAATCGCATCAAGGAGTCCGGCACACCGATGGATGGATTGACGCCAGTACAGGGCATTCGACTGATGCTCGACTTCTACCGCGACGTCCGTGCTGATGGTTGCGAGTTGGATGAAGACGGTGACATGCTGCTATTCCAATGGGGCACTTACGACTTCGGCGATGGACGTTCATTCCAGTTCGACCTTACCAGGCAGCTCACGGTGGCAGAGCCGGAAGAGGACGACGATTCAGCGATGTCGCAGCTTTCATTTACGTTTCACTTCACACCGTCCGCACAGTTCGATGCGTTGAAGGACGGCAACCGTTGGTGCAGCACGCCAGACGAGCTGGAGGACTTTGAGACATTCATCACGGGCAGCGATGCTCATCGAGCAGTTGCCACGGCGCGTCCCGCGAAGGTCACACTTGAGTATGGAGACGTTTGATTCGCGGCCTAACCATGCGCTGCAGCGAACCCGGCCGTCGCGCTCTGGTTGCAATCCACGCCTCCCGCCGGCTGGGTCGCTAAGCTTGGGTCGTTAGGCCGCTTACCGCCGTTAAGCTATAATGAGATAGTTGAACATTCCTCCATCCCGACACTGATCATGGAAACCGACCGGTATCTTGAAATCCTTTCGCGTGACGAAGTGCGCCTTCGGGGCACGCGAGTGGGCATCGAGCACCTTCTCACCGAATACCTGGCCGGGCGGCTGCCGGAGGAGATTGCCATTGAGTTTCCGTCGGTTTCGCTCGAGCAGGTCCACGGCGTGTTGGCTTGGTATCTCCGAAATCGCTCGGAAGTCGACGAATACCTTCGCCGTTGGCGGTCAAGAGCGCGGCTGGCGCGGCAAGAGCAAGCGAAACGGGAGATGCCCGAGGTAATTCGACGCCTGCGGCTACTCTCCGAGCAGCGAGTGGCACAATGAGCCGCTGCCGGTTCCTGGTGGACGAGTGCGTGCCCAGTTCCTTGGCCGAGGGCCTTCGTCGTCACGTTCCTGGCGTCGAAGTGCGGCAGGTCGGTGAGGCAGATGCCCCAATCAAAGGCACGTCCGATCCAGAACTGCTTTCGTACTGTGAAGACCACCGCCTGTTATTGATAACCGCCAATCGGGCGACGATGTCTGACTTCGTGTACGAGCACATAGGTCGGCAGCGACATACTTGGGGCGTCTTTGTCATTGGGCCAGACGCCTCGCTTTCGCTGATCTTGGAAGAGCTGTCGATCGTTCATGAGGCGTCGGAAGCCGAAGAGTGGATCGACATAATGCACTACTTGCCGTTCACGCGGGCTTAATGCACGACTTCGCCCCTCTAACGGGCAGTAAAGTACGGCTGGCAAAGCCGATAAACGACTTCGCCAATTCTGTCTGAACGCTCTGCAAATGCTCGTCCCCCAATTCTGACAGGATTTCTACCAATTCCCGCCGTCCGCCGCCCTTGTCATGCGACCCGAATCCGGCTAAATTGTAGGATTCCTGCCTTCGGGGCTAAGCCTCCCATTGGCTGGATGATACTTTGATCGAATTAGGATCGGAATCATGCTGAAGATTGCCAAAACATACATGGCCAAGACGGGCGAGTACAATGCCAAATGGTGGCTCGTGGACGCCACCGATAAAGTCGTTGGCCGCGCGGCCAGCGACATCGCCATGGTCCTCATGGGCAAGCACCGCGCCACCTACACACCCCACGTCGATACGGGCGATTTCGTGATCGTGGTCAACGCCGAGAAGATCATCTTCACCGATCCCGACAAGTGGGAAGAAAAGGAATACAGTTGGTACACGGGCTACCCCGGCCAGCACCGCGAGACGGCCGCCGCCCGCCGCAGCCGCCGCCCGGAGAAGATCATCTCCGAGGCCGTGCGGCGAATGCTGCCGAAGAATAAGCTCGCCTTCAAGATGCTGAAGAAGCTGAAGATTTATACCGGCGGCGAGCATCCGCATCAGTCGCAACAACCGCAGCCGCTGGAAGTCGCCGTCAAGTAAACGATAATAGGTAAGATGGACCTCCGAGTCCGTCTCCGAAAGAACGACGGACTCGGAGGTCCGTCCTACAAACGCAAGTTAATCAGGCAAAGAACATGGCAGAAGCAACCACCACTCTCAAAGGCCGCGCGGACGACATTCTGGGGACCGGCCGCCGAAAGACCGCCTGCGCCCGCGTGCGGATGCGGCCGGGACAAGGCACGATCCTCATCAACAGCCGCCCCTTTGATGAGTATTTTCGGAATATCTCCAATCAGAACGCGGTGCTCGCTCCGCTGATGCAGACCGGCAAGCGCGAGGCGGTCGATATTATGATCCGCGTCGACGGCGGCGGCATCACCGGTCAGGCCGATGCCTGCAAGTTGGGCATTGCGCGGGCCTTGAAGAAGTCGGGCGAGGACCTCGATAAGCTTCGCGAAAACGCCCTGCTCACGCGCGACGGCCGCATGAAGGAGCGGAAGAAGTACGGTCTCCGCGGCGCACGCCGTGGGACGCAGTTCTCCAAGAGGTAACGTACTCATCACGCTCCGTCGTGATGTTTGGCCGGGCGGTTGGAGTTCCGCCTTCAGGCGGCAGCACACTCACATGCAACGTCGCAGGAAGAAGCCGGCTAAGGCCGGAACTCCAGCGCGAAATACCTCACGGCGGAGCGTGAGGAGTACATCATGGCCAAGCGCATCGTCCTTGCCGGCGGCAGCGGTTTTGTGGGCCAGGCCCTCGCCGCGAGTTTCTTGGCCGACGGTTGGGAGGTCCATATCCTTTCCCGTGGCAAAGCGTCGGGAAAACTTCTCGGCACGTTTGTTCCCTGGGACGGCGCTACGATTGGCTCGTGGGCCGAATCACTGGAAGACGCGGCGGCCGTCATCAATCTGGCTGGTAAGAATATCAACTGCCGTCAGACGTCCGCCAATCGGTTGGAGATCGTCCGCTCGCGAGTCGATTCCGTGAAGGCCGTTGGCGAGGCAATTCGCTGTTGCAGCCGCCCGCCGCGCGTCTTCGTGCAGACGACCGCGGTCGGCATCTACGGCGATGCGGGCGATATGCTCTGCGACGAATCGACGCCGGCTGGCGACGGATTCTTGGGCGAGACGTGCCGGCATGGGAAAAGGCAGTTGAAGATAGTCCAACGCCGGGCGTACGCCGCGTCGTGCTGCGCTTGGGCGTCGTATTGGGCCGTTCCGGTGGCGCATTTCCACCGCTCGCCCAATTGGTCCGCTACTTCCTCGGCGGCGCGCTCGCCAGCGGCCGGCAATATATCAGTTGGCTACATTTGAATGACGCCGTGCGAATCTACCGCGCGGCAATCAACGACGTTGAGATGCAAGACGATTACCTGGCCGTCTCGCCGCAACCGGTCACGAACGCCGATTTTATGTGGACCCTGAGGGCGGCGATGCACCGTCCCTGGAGTCCGCCGGTGCCGGCCCTAGCCGCGCGGATCGGCGGTTGGCTGATGGGCATCAACGTCGACTTGGCCTTGGTCAGCCAACGCTGTATTCCGCGGCGGTTGATGGAGCAGGGTTTTGCGTTCGAGTTTCCTGAACTTGCCGCCGCGTTTCGGGAACTGGCCGGGTGACATTGACATCACGAATGCAATCCGCCAAACTCGACTCGCAAAGTCGATTTCATTGAGGGTTCCTTCATGCGCCTAATCCTCTTCGATCGCCCCACGCCCGAGCGGCGGACTTTTTATCCGTTGGCCCTGTCGCGGCCAATTTGGGAATTGCGCTGCGGCATGACCACGCTGGGTGAAAAGCTGTTCAACCGGCTGCATCCGAAGGAGATGGCCTGGTTCATGCCGCCCTATCTGGCGAACATTTGGCACGGCGGTTGGCCGGTCAATGACGCGCGAAGCCTGGCCGGCGCGGACCTTTTGCTGGTGGATGCCCGTGTGAAGGCCGATGGGCTGGCGTCTCTCGCCGTAGGCACAAGCCGCGTCGTCCTTGATGAACAAGGCGGCGTGCTCGCCGCGCGAATCATTCGCGAGGACCTGACTAAACAGAACACCAATTCGCTCGACGCGATGGTCGACTGGGCGCGGCGAAATCTGCCCGCTGCACCCGACGTTAAGCTTTCAACCTGGAACTATCTTTGGGAATTGATTCTGGCCAACCCCGCGCAGCTCGTCGACGACTTTCGCGCCGCCGGGCAAACCGGCATCGCGGTCGATGCCCGCGTTGAAGAGCCCTCGGCCATCCGCGGCGCGCGCAGCGATATCTGTATCTGTCGCGACGCCAAAATCCATCCTATGGCCGTGCTGGACGCCGAGCATGGCCCGATTTACATCGACGTGGGCGCGGAGATTCACCCTTTCACCCGCGTCGAAGGGCCGTGCTATATCGGCCGCAACACGGTCCTGCTGGGCGCCAAGTGCCGCGCGGGCAACTCGATTGGCCCGATGTGCCGCATCGGCGGCGAGGTCGAAGGCTCGATCATCCAAGGCTTTTCCAATAAGTATCATGACGGCTTTCTGGGCCATGCCTACGTCGGTCAATGGGTGAACCTCGGGGCGTTGACCACGAACAGCGACCTGAAGAACGACTACTCCGAGGTCAAAATCTCCTTGGATGGCCGTACGCAAACCAGCACTGGCTCGAACAAAGTCGGTGCGCTGATCGGCGATCACGCGAAGACCTCGATCGGCACGCTCTTGAATACTGGTGCGTACGTCGGCGCGATGAGCGTGCTTGTCGCGAGCGGAAGGCTAATGCCCAAGTTCATTCCCTCTTTCACCTGGTATCTCAATGGCACGATCGGCCCCGGCCGCGGCAAGGAGCCGCTCTATGCCACCGCCCGAACCGCACTGGGCCGCCGCGGCTGCAAGTGGACCGAGCAAGATGAAGTGATGTGGGACGCGATCTACGAAATGACGCGCAACGAGCGCAACGAGGCCGTCGAGCGAAGTGTCAAGTAGCTCCCGCTTGCCGAGCGAAGCGGAGTGAATCAAAGCCCGACGCGCAAGCGAGTGGGAAAACTGACCCACTCGCTTGCGCGTCGGGCTTCGATGTGACGACCTACTCAACTGCTCGCGCTGCGGTAACTCCCTCAGCGCCGCTTGAAACAACCAGCGCGAGGCGGCTACGCTGCCGATCGCGGCGAGGATTGCAAAGCCGGCCAACGGCCAGTTTTGTTCATTCATGGGCCAGACGAGCATCCGCGCCGGCAAATTGATTACGATCAACACGGGGATGATGAATGTAAAGGTAAAGCCGAGCGGCGGCCCCAACCAGAAGGTCGATTTCTGATAAATCTCCATCGGATAACGCGAGAAGGTCGTGATGTAAAACCAGAAGTCGTAGAGCGTCAGGTTGCGACCCATCCAAACGGTTGACGCCCCCAGCGAGATCATCAGGGCGTAATAAATCGCCAGGCCGCAAAGCAGGTAGACCAAAAAGAGCACGGACTGCAAAATGCCCGGCGCGTGGGCTAAATGCAGCAACGAATAGGTGAGAAAGCCGACTCCCACAAGACAGTTCCCCGCCGACGACCACTCGATCCGTTTCAGCGAGATGAGGAATTGCGTATCGATCGGCTTCAACAGCAGAAAGTCGAGATCGCCCGTGCGGATCAAATCGGTGAATTCATCGATGTTCGTCATGAAGAGCATTTGCCCCAGGGCGTTGATGATGAGGCCCGTGGAAAAGAAGGCGAAGAACTGGTATTTCTCCCAGCCGGTTTGCAGGCCGAGCGAGGGCGTGAAGCGGAAAATCTGCTGGTAGAAGACGACGTTCAGCACCGCCCAGGCGAGCGAGCTGATCGTATCAATGATGAAGTTGCCGCGAAAGGTCATGTCGCGGACCAGACTGTTGCGCGCGAACGTGAGAAAGACCCGCCAGTAGGTGGCCACGATAGTCATGTGCGCGAGCACTTTCACAAGGCGGAAGTCGAAAGTCGAAACAATGGGCATTATATTCCGAGGGTGATTTTATGAAAGGCGGACCGTCCTTGTCGATTCGGGCGAAACCGGCAATAATCTGGGATTCCCCGCATCATTCCTATCCCTCGCTAATGCAAGGAAGTTCAGCAATGTCCTGCCGAAAAATCCTCCTGGGCCTACTATTTCTGACCGGTTTGCTCGATGCCGGTATGGTCGATGCACAGATTCGGCCTGGTCTTATACTTCCGTGGCGGAGGCGGGCGGCCGTCATGCCGCAAGCCGCTCCCACGCCTGCGCTGGCCAGCGGCATTGATCGGCAAAACTTCGACAAGTCGGTCCGCCTCCAGGACGACCTCTATCGGGCGGTCAACGGCCTCTGGCTGGAGAAAACCGAGATCCCCTCCGACCGACCTGACTTCGGCGCGTTTACTCTGCTCGCCGACAAGGCCGAAAGCGACCTCCACGACATCATTACGGAGTGTGCCGCCGCCAAAAATAACCCGCCTGGCTCCGAGCGGCAGAAGGTGGGCGACCTCTACAAATCCTACATGGATGAGGCGGCCATCGAGAAACTGGGCATGAAGCCCGTCCTGCCGCGACTTGAAGCCGTCTACGCGATCAAGACCAAAGAGGACCTCCTCCGCGCGCTGGCCCAGTTGAATAAGCTGGGCATCGGCGGCCCGTTCGGCTGCGGAGTGACCACGGATGCTAAGCACTCGGACACGCATATCATTGGCCTTGCGCAAGGCGGACTTGGGCTGCCCGACCGCGACTATTATCTCGATCCGAAGTTCAAGTCGAAGCTGGACGCCTACCAGGTCTACCTGGAGAAGCTGCTCGCGCTGGCCAAGATTCCCGAGGCGAAGCAAGCCGCCGCGGACATTGTGGACCTGGAAACCAAGATCGCCAAGATCCAGTGGTCGAAAGTTGAGAACCGCAACGCCGATAAGACCTACAACAAGATGGACCTCGCGGCCCTGGCCAAGCTCGCGCCGGGCATCGACTGGAAGCAGTACTTCAACGACATCGGCGCCAAGGACGTGAAGGAAGTCGACGTAGCTCAGCCGACTTACTTCACCGCGATGGCCAAACTGCTGGATAACGTGCCGTTGGACACTTGGAAGACCTGGTTGAAGTACCACGTGATTCATCGTTACGCCGGGCTGCTGAACAAGGACTTCGTCGATACCGAGTTCGCCTTCTTCGGCACCACGCTCCGCGGCGTCCCGGAGAACCGCCCGCGTTGGAAGCGCGGCGTGATGGCCGTGGAAGGCGTGCTGGGCGAAGCGGCGGGCAAACTCTACGTCGAGAAGCATTTTCCGCCCGAAGCGAAGAAGCGGATGGACGAAATGGTCAAGAACGTGCAGCAGGCCTATCGCGAAAGCATTCAGAAGTCCGACTGGCTGAGCGCGGCGACGAAGGAGCGTGCGCTGGCCAAGCTGGCAGCCTTCACGCCCAAGATCGGGTATCCGAAGAAATGGCGCGATTACTCGCCGCTGGAAATCCGCCCCGATGACCTGGCGGGCAACATGGACCGCGCCGCGATCTACGAGTGGAACCGCGACATCAACAAACTGGGCAAGCCGGTCGATCGCGACGAGTGGCACATGACGCCGCAGACCGTGAACGCCTATTACAATCCCACGCAGAACGAAATCGTCTTCCCAGCCGCCATCCTGCAACCGCCGTTCTTCAACATGAAGGCCGACGACGCCGTGAACTACGGCGGCATCGGCGCCGTGATCGGCCACGAGACCGGCCACGGCTTCGACGACCAGGGCTCAAAGTGGGACGGCGCCGGCAACCTTAACCAATGGTGGACGCCGGCCGACCGCGCCGAGTTCGACAAGCGCGGCGACGCCTTGGCCGCGCAGTACGACCAGTTCGAGCCGTTCCCCGGCTTCAAGGTCAATGGCCGCCTCACGCTAGGCGAGAACCTGGCCGACCTTGCCGGCCTGACCATCGCTTTGCGGGCCTATCACCTTTCGCTAGGCGGCAAGCCGGCCCCGGTGATCGACGGCCTGACGGGCGACCAGCGGTTCTTCATCGGCTGGGCGCAGGTCTGGCGGCGGAAGCACCGCGAGGCCGACCTGAAGAATCGCCTGGTGACCGATCCGCACTCGCCGAGTGAGTATCGCGCCAACGGTGTGCCGCGAAACGTGCCCGGCTTTTATGAAGCCTTCGACGTGAAACCGACGGACAAGATGTACTTGCAGCCGGAGAAGCGGGTGAGGGTGTGGTGAGCTAGGACATATTGCCAGAATGGAGCCGATCAAGCGAAGGCGCCTCCGACTTTTCGTTGATTGTCAGTCGCGCTTGACGGGGTGGCTTTCTGGGCCTAGAATTGGACCGATTCTTCGGCTGGCGGTGCTCTCCGCCAAACGTTGAAAGGCCAGGCTTTATGAGCAGCGTAGAAACGACGTACTTCGATCGAATTCTCGGGCCCGTCACCGAGTGTTTCACTCCGCAAGTGGCCCAGCGGTTAGCTGAACTTCGCGCCGATCCGAAGACGCAGTCGCGGCTTGATCTTTTGGCCGAGAAAGCGAACGAGGGGCAACTCTCGCCGGAGGAAGAGGTAGAGTACAACCAATCCGTTGACGCCATCGACGTATTGGCGATCCTTCAGGCTAAGGCCCGCGCTTACCTCCGCGAGCACCCTTCGCGCTGAATGAATGCTCAGACGCGCCAACTCGTTGTTCGCCGAGCGAAGAATTGCTGCGAGTATTGCGCGATAGCGCAGTTTCTCATCCCGTTTCACACGTTCCACGTCGAGCACATCATCGCGAAACAACACGGGGGCGATGATTCCGTAGAGAACCTGTGCCTGTCTTGTGACCGGTGCAACGCATATAAAGGTCCAAACCTGACGTTCGATTGATTCTGAAACAGGCGCTATCGTCACGCTGTTCCATCCCCGCCGCGACAAATGGCAAGACCATTTCATTCTTCGTGGAGCCGAAATTGTAGGGCTTACGGCGACTGGCCATGCGACAGTCCGACTACTCAATATGAACGACCATTGGCGCCTCGCCCTGCGCCGAACTAGTAGGGCTTGGTGAAATCTGATGACACGCGACTTGCCCATGCCGGATTGCAAGCCGGTCATTGTCCGGCTAGGACGAACCACCAGGAAGCACAAAATGCGAATCGACAGAGGAAAGCAGTAATGAGCAACGCGTTTGTCGGCGTTTTTGTGCGAAGTTCGGTAGACCTCGTGAACGAGCGGATATCGGGCGAAAGACTGAGGAATCTTGTCGCCGTTGCTCCATTCTCCGACAACGTTACCGTCGTGTTCCAGAAAGATTCATTCTCAGAAGCATTTGCAGAGGCTGAGTTTGAGCGGCTGGCGAGGGAGCTATCACTGCATTTCTCCGTCTCGCTGCTCTTGCACTTCAATGATCAAGTGGGATATAGGTCAGCGGAATTATATGAAAACGGTGCGTCCCACCGAGAGTTCGGGCCAGATGATGAACTATGGGTCCAGTTGGCTGAAAACGGTGAACTAGAGCAAGACTCACCGCCGCTTAAGTTGACGGAACTTGTCGAAGACGAGGAGTATGGAACATTCAAGAGTGCTGTTGACTTGGGTTTCGAAGCTTTTGGGGATGGAAGTTGGCCTGCTTTAGTATCCTTCTTTCCCAAGTGCAGGCATTACCTATGAGTACTGAGATGCTTGGCAGTTTTCGGACAGGTCATCCTCTTAGATGGGAAGGGTGTATTGGGTTTCGAATTGGGCTGGGCTGAGGTAGTTGAGTGCTGAGTGTCGGCGTTCGTTGTTGTAGTAGGCGATATAGCTGGCAATCTCGGAGCGGGCCTGGAAGCTGTTATCGTATTCGGTCATTTCCAGTTCGGTCTTGATGGTCCCGAAGCAGGATTCCATGAAGGCGTTGTCGTAGCAGTTGTCGGGCCGGCTCATGCTCTGGCGAGCGTCCGCGCGGCGGAGTACGGCGCGATAGCGGCTGCCGGCATACTGGCCGCCGCGGTCCGTGTGATGGATCAAGCCCGGTGCAGGCTGCCTGGCGCGGATAGCCTGATGCAAGGCATCGAGGACGAGCGGCTCGGTCATCTGCGTGTTGAGTTGCCAGCCGAGGATGCGGCGTGAGAAGATATCCATGAGCAAGGCCAGGTAGGCGAAGGTGCTTCCGCGAAGTGGGATGTAGGTGATGTCGCCGACCCAGACGCGATTGACGCGGTCGGGCGGCGGCGCATCGGCCAAGAGGTTCGGGCTATAGCCGAGCTTATGCCGGCTGTTGGTTGTTTTAGGAACGAAGGACTTGGGCTGAATGGCGATTAAACCCTGCATTTTCAGCAGTTTTGCGACTCGATCGACGCCGCAAGGTTGTCCTTGGGCTTGCAACTCAACGGCGATTCGGCGAGCGCCATAACGCCGCCGATGGTGCCAGAAGATGTCGCGCACCAGCGGCAACAGTTCACGTTCTCTGCGCTGACGCGCCGACTCAACATCGCTCCGCCAGGCGTAGAAGCCGGCACGGCTGACGAGCAAGGTATCGCAGATTGCGGACACGGAGAAAGATCCTGGGATAGTGAGTTGTTCGATGACGGCGTACAGGTCGGCTACACGTTGCGGCTTAAGATACTCAACGCTTTTTTTAAGATGTCCCGTTCGCGTTCAACGCGGCGTAGTTCTTCTTCGAGCTGGTGGACGCGATCACCGAGGGTCCGCGCCGCCGGCCCAGCTTGATGGAGGGCTTCTTTCTTCCAACGATAAAGGAGGTTGGGACCCGAGAGCCCCAAGCGAGAGGCCACGGACACGGCAGAATGGCCGTCCAGGAGCATTTGCACGGCCTCCTGCCGGAATTCCTCGGAGTAAGAGTGGCGGGGTTTACGCTTGCTATTCGACTTGGAGCGACGCATTGCGGCAGTCTCCTTCTTCCCATGAAAATAAGGAGTTGGACTGTCCACGAAAAGCCAAGCACCTCATACCCACTAGCCAGCAAAACTGAAAACCGCCTCGCTCGTCAGAATTGACGCCGTCCAGGCGGAAGTGAAGTAGAAGTATCCCACTGTGGGTTACCTTGTCACGTCATCGTTGCCCGCCCGGCCACTGCCTGGTGAGTCGCGCCAATTCGAACTCGCTTTCCACATTCATTTTGCGGAAGATCGATGCGCGCTGCTTCCAAACGGTTTGCACCGTTACGTCGTTCAGCGCGGCGATCTCCTTGAGGGTCTTTCCGGAGAGCAGCATTTCGAGCACCGCGCGTTCGCGCCGCGTGAGTTGGCTGAAGCGATCCGCGACCTTGCCGGCCGCGCGGTTGCGTGTGAAAAGATCGCGTTCCATAGCCAGCGCCATGCGGATTTGATCGAGAAGCACCTTTTCGTCCACCGGCTTTTCCAGAAAGTCGATGGCCCCCGCCTTGAACGCCCTGGCGCAGGTGGGCACATCGCCGAAAGCTGTGAGAAAGATGATCGGCAGGCCTAGACCGCGTTCCAGCAAACGCTTTTGGACTTCCAGCCCGCTCAGGTCGGGCATGCGGACGTCCAACACGAGGCAGCCGGGCTCCTCCTCCCGATATTCGTCGAGGAACGCCCTGCCCGAGTTGAACGCGCGGACCGGCAGCCCGGCCTGTTCGATGAGCCAGCAGAGCGACCGCAAGGCGCCTGCGTCATCGTCCACGACATAGACGGTCGGCGCCGGCGTTGTTGCTCCTTCGTCCATTGGATATCTCGCTCATTGTGCTGTTCAGCCTTCGAAAAACCGGCTCACAACCAGTTACATCTTACGCAATACATAAAGTACAATATAGGGAGGCTTTTTCCGCCGAACCGCGACCTTGCCATGCGTTTTACTACCGCCATCACTCTACTAGTCCTTGTGTTCCCGCCGGCAATCGCCGCGCGGGCGGACGACGAGGGTGCCGCCGATAAGCCCGCGGCCCGCGACGCGGGGCCGAAGCTCGGCGAGGCAAAGGTGCAGAAGTGGAAGTTCGGCATGATTGTCTCCGCAACCGGCGGTCCGGTCCAGCATGTCAACTGCTCGGCGACCATTCCTATCCCCTGGCCCGAACAGAGCCTCAAGCTTGTGGAGAAAGACTTCTCGCCCGGCGTGACGGTGAAGTACACGACATACGGCACGGGCAAGCAGATGGTCGCCAACTTCGCGCGCGTTACCCCCGACAAGGATGCGCACGCCTTCGTCATCGTCGAAGTAACGCGGCACACGCTTCTGCCGCCCGACGACACCGACAGCCTCGTAATGCCCGACACGAAGTCGCTGCCCGCGGAGTTCAAGCCCTACCTCGGCCGAAGCGAGCTGATCGAAAGCAACGACACGCGCATCCGCGCGATCGCCAAACAGCTTGCCGCCGGTCAGACCAAGGCCTGGCCGCACGTCCGCGCGATCTACGACTGGGTCCGCAAAACAATCCACTACAAGGAAATGGAGCACAAGCAGGGCGAGAAGCTCGACACGTGCCTCGAGGCCATCGACAAAGGCTCGGGCGATTGTAACCAGTTGACCTCCGCGTTCATCGCCATCTGCCGGGCGAGCCGCATCCCAGCCCGAACCGTCCGCATCCCGGAACATTGCTATCCCGAGTTCTATCTTCTCGATGCCGAGGGGAAAGGCCATTGGTATCCGGCCGAGGCGTCTGGTTCGGAAGATTTTGGCGGCATCCGCACGACCAAGCCCATCCTGCAAAAGGGCGATAGTTTCAAAATCACCTTGCCGGGCCAGCCTGCGAAGCCATTCCGCTTTCTGCCCGAGAACATTATTTGGGTCCCGCGTCCCGGCGGTCAACCGGCGATGAAACTGGTTTGCCAAAAGGTAGAGTAGTTTTTAGTACTCAGTTTTTAGTACTAAGTACTTAGAACTGCAGAGAAGAAGCGAGTTAAACTTGATTAAAGAATCGGCCATTCGATCGCTGTGGTTTGAACAACCATAACTGTGTACTAAGAACTAAGTACTAAGCACTAAGATCCCAACACGTTATACAAGTTATGCCTCGCACCGCACCATTCCTGTTGACGATCCTGTTTGCCGCCACCCCCGCCTTCGCCCAATTCAAGGACGGCGATCCGGGCGGCGCGAAGGTTGGCGCGTCGCAGACTCATACCTGGAAGGCCGGCGTCATCATTCAGGCATCAGCCGGGCCGTGCCGCTCGGTCACTGGCTACGTGCCGGTGCCGATGGAATGGCCCGAGCAAACCGTCAAGATCGTCGAGCAGGACGTGTCGCCGGGCGTCAAGGTGAGCTATCAGACGTTGAATGAGTCGGCCAAGCTGCTCACGATCAACATACCGTGGATCGCACAGGGCGAGCAGGTCAAGGCGGTCGTGACGTTCGAGTGCAACCGCTCGATGCAGTTGCCGCCGGAGGACAAATCGGCTTTCGTGCTGCCGTCGGCCAAGGAAATCGCTCCGTCGCTCCGCCGCTATCTTGCCGCTAGCCCGCTCATCGAGACGCAGAACCCGCTGATCCGCAAGGCGGCGAAGGAAACGGGGGCCGGCGCCAAGCAGGCATGGGACCGTGTCGAGGCCCTTTATGATTTCGTGCGGACAAAGGTGACTTACGAGAATGGCATCGAGTCGAAGGGCGCCGCCGCCGCCTTGAAGAACGGCAAGGCGAACCACGATGACCTTTCGGCCCTGTTCGTGGCCCTCTGCCGCGACGCGGAAGTGCCGGCCCGGATGGTGTGGGTGCCCGAGTTCTGCTACGCGGAGTTCTATCTCGTGGACAAACAGGGCGAAGGACATTGGCTACCCTGTTCGCCGGCGGGGGCGAAGGCGTTTGGCGAACTGCCCGACACGAAGCTCATTCTTGCCAAGGGCGACAACTTCAAGCCGCCGGACGTTCGCGATCGGCAGCGGTACATCCGCACGGGCCTAATCGCCCATCCCGGCACGCAAAATGCCGGTAAGCCTTCCGTGCAATGGGTCGGGCAGCAAGTCAATTGAGCGAACGTACTCATCACGCTCCGTCGTGATGTTGTGCTGAAAAGAAGCCTCACGCAAAGGCGCGAAGCTCGCAAAGAGGGTGATGTTTGGATCTTCCTTTGCGAGCTTTGCGCCTTTGCGTGAAATATGCTTCGCTGCTCAGTCGCTCACCGGCCGCATTCCCGGCATGTGAACGTCTCTCGCCCGTTTACTTGTCGTCGCCGTCGGCCTTATTCGAGTCTTCCGCTGACCGCACATGGATCTCACCGACGGGCAGCTTGCCGGCGTGGATCCGCTTGGCGAAGCTCAGCGATTTGGGGTCGTTGGGGTCGGACGGCAGTCTCGAGACGGAGGCAAGCGCCTTCTTGATCTTGGCCGTGTTTCCGGCGTCGCTCTTCTTCAAGAACTTCTTCACCTGCGTACCGTAGGCATTGAAGGTCTTCTTGGAAGTCGGCCCGTGGCAGATCGTGCAGCTTTTCTTCTCGACCGCGGCGTTGAAGATCAGCGTCGTGCGGTCTTTGGCGTCGGGCTTGACGTACATCGACTTGAAAGCCTCGTAAAACGTCTTGTCCGCCGCAGCCGGACGCGCGGTGAGGATGGCCGCCACGGCCAAGGCGCAGATCAATGCTGGTATCGAGTAACGCATGGGAGACCTCTAGATTAGTCGTGGGGCAGGTTTCCAACCTGTCTTTCTTTGGCAGATTGGAAATCTACCCCACAGGATAATCCATTCTCATTGCCCGTAGGTTGGCTGTCAATCGGCTGATTTATTCAACTACCCACGGCTGACGGTACGTGCGGTGGAAGAACTTCATTGCTTCCGGCGAATTGACCGCCTCGGTCTTGGCATCGACGAGCAGCTTCTGGCAGCCGGCGCGGTAGCTCATGTTGGCGTAATGGACCAACAGCGCACTGCGATGGGCTTCCGCCACGTCGGCCGCGGGCGCCTTTCGCGAGCGGACGCAGGCAATGAAGTTCTTTTGATGCTCCAACTCGACCGGCTTGCCCCAGCTGCGGTCGATCATCGTGGCCTGCTCGTGCCGCGGCCGGGCAAAGGTCTGCCAGCCGGTGCCGTGCGGGCCGATGCACATCAGGCCCTCGCTGCCATAGATCTCCACGCGGGCGCCGCATTGCGGCCAGTAAGGGATCAAGTCGCCCGCGCGGACTGCCACCGAAATCCGCGACATGTAAGGCGTTCCAAGCGTCAGCTCGAAGGTCATCAGCAGATTGTCGAATTCGAAAGTCGTGACCAGCGTGTCGGGTGTTTCGTTCGCGCCGGCCGTGTCGTACCGCGCTCCCTGCGAGAAGACCGATTTGGGATATTCCAGTCCGCAGAGAAAGCGGGCGAGGTCGAGTTGATGGATCCCGTCGACGGCCGCGTTTCCGCCCGAATAGCGCCAGTAGCCGTGCCAGTTGTTCTGCAAGTTGGCATTGTACGGGGCTTCGGGGGCAGGCCCATTCCAGGAGTTCCAGTCGAGGCCGTCGGGAGCGGCGGTGTCGGCCAAGTCGGGAAAATTGCTCTGTCCGGTTTGCGCGAAGACGCGGCAAAGCTGGACTTTGCCCAGCCGACCGCTATCGATGTAATTCTTGGCGGTTTGGACGTAGTCGCCGCTGCGGCTGGCGAGATCAACGGTGACGACCCGCTTGGTCTGCGCGCGGCGGCGACCGCCCGTTGACCTTCCCAGATGTCGTGGCTCAGCGGCGCGGCGACGAAGACATCCTTGCCAGCCTGGCAAGCCAAGATGGCGGCGAGGCAATGCCAGTGGTCGGGCGTGGCGATGACCACGGCGTCAACCGAGTGGTCGTCCAGAGCGCGGCGAAAATCCTGGGCGAACTTGGGCGCGTGGCCGCCCTGCGCCTTGGCCACGCTATCGCTCCGCGACGCCTGGAGGCTGGCGTCAGCGTCGCACAGATAGTCAATGCGGCAGTCGGCCCGCTGGGCGAAACCGGTGGCGAGCGCTAGGCCGCGGTTTCGTAGCCCGACGATGGCCAGCGAGAGCCGCTCATTGGCCGGCGCGCCCCAGACGGAGGCGGCGTTTGGCAGTATGGTCAGCTCGGCCGCGACCCCACAACTAACGGTTTTTGAGTGCTTGAGGAAATCGCGGCGGTCCATGGAAAGCTCCTTCCTCACTATTTGACGACACCTGTCTCGCCACGGCAACACCTGACTGTCATTTTGGGAAGCGGTTTGTAATCAATTGCCCCTCAGACGGAGGGTTCCGAGAATCGGTACGGGCTGTATTTCAGGTATTGGCACAATTCAGAAAAACTTGGCACATCCTTTGCATCCATCATATCTCGTCCGAGAGACACGGCCAAAACGCCGGCCCCGGCGGAGAGAATGGACTTCTACCGCTTTTAACGTAAAATTGGGCTATCACGGCTGTAGGAACGAGGTTTTGGCCGACGTATCCGGACGCGATGTCGGATTTCCGTTTTCGGACTGAACACTCTCGCAGATGGACACGTATCAAAAATGAACGGCATAATTGAACAGGATGTATCGCGGTTGAAGGAACTGCCGCTTGCCACGGGAAGCGACGAGGAATTACTCGTCGACTTCCGGGAGCGAGGAAACCGGCCGGCATTCGAGGCGTTGGTCCATCGCTATGAGAGGGAGCTTTTCGGATATCTGCGGAATTACCTCGGCGATGCTTCCATGGCCGAGGATGTGTTTCAGCAGACATTCCTGCAAGTCTACCTCAAGTGCGATCAATTTGAGCCGCAGCGGAAGTTCCGCCCGTGGCTCTATGCGGTGGCCACGAACCAGGCGATCGACTACCAGCGGCATTATGGCCGCCACCGGATGTCGAGCTTGGATCAGCGGTTGAGTCACGGCAACGAGGCGGAAAACGGATCATTCGGCGAACTGTTCAATAGCTCGCAGCGCGGACCGGACGAAGAAAGCCTGTCATTGGAACAGGCCGACGAAGTCCGCCGTGCGGTGGACGATCTGCCGGAACAAACGAGGCAAGTAGTGCTCCTGGTTTATTTCCAGGGAATGAAGTATCGCGAAGCGGCGCACGTCCTGGGCGTACCCCTGGGAACAGTGAAGAGCCGGCTTCATGGAGCAATCCAGAAGCTTGGCGAAGTGCTGGCGACCGGTAGCGGCGCTTAGCGGTGCAGTGCAGCCCGGCATTAAGGGCAACGACTTTTCGAGCGAATATGGCGGGGCGGGTTCGACAACAAATTGTAGGCTTCCTGCTGGGCAGCTTGGACGAGTCCGAAATGGACGCGGTTCGCGCTCGGTTGGATGTCGATCCGGAGTACCGCCGCGAGTTGCTGCTGGCGCGGTGCGATCTGGGCCGGCTGCGGCGGCTCAGGCGGGAGACGCCCGTTCCCGAGCAATTGGCCGAGCGGACGTGCCGCGTGGTCTTCGATCCGCTCGAGCGGCTGCGGCTGAGCAAGTGTCGGCGGCGGACGATGACGCCGGTGACCGTCGCGGCGGGGCCAACTCGCCGCCCGCGATGGATCGACGTCGGGTTGACCGGCGCGATCTTTCTCGCCGCGGGGCTGCTGATTGTGCCCGCCATCAACGGTAGCCGCTTCCAGGCCCGCGTAGCCACTTGCCAGGACAATCTGCGGGACGTCGGGCAGAAGCTCGTCGAACACAGCCACCGCAATCACGAAATCTTTCCGCCAGTGCCCGCGCAGGGCAATCTGGCGGCGGACGGCATTTGGGCGCCCGTATTGCAAGACGAAGGATTGCTCATCGAGCCGCAAAGGCTGCTCTGTCCGGAGGCGCCGCTGGCCCAGGAAAACGATTTTCAGATTCCGTCGCTGGATAATCTGCGCAAGGCGGCCGGGCATGAACTCGCTCGCATCCAACAGAAGATGGGCGGCAGCTACGGCTACTGCCTGGGCTATTTCGACCACGGCATCTTGCAGCCGACGCGGAATCTGAACCGCGATTATTTCGCCATCCTTGCGGACGCCCCCTCCGACCGGCCCGACCACCAGAGCATCAATCACGACGGCCTGGGCCAGAATGTGCTCTTCGAGGATCTGCACGTCGAGTTCTCCAGCACGACCCGGCCGGGCGACGGGCGGGACGACATCTACACTAACTACCGGCACGAGATCGCGCCGGGGATGGATAGCGAGGACTCGGTGCTCGCCTCTAGTGGCACGGTGCCCGTGGTCTACGTCGGCCTTTCCGTGAAGTGACTAGGAACCTCGCTGAGGATCAGTCATAATGTAGCTCGCGATATGGCTGCATCTCACTCCCCGTTCCCGCGGAGAAATCAACCGTGACCCGCTATTACCGAGTTTTCCTCGCCGCCGCGCTGGCGGCCGTGCTGCTTTCCACCGCGAGCGTTCGCGCCGCTGAGACCCGCACCCCCGAGAGCAAGGAGGTGCGCGACGCCCGCATGAAATGGTGGCGCGAAGCGAAATTCGGCATGTTCATCCATTGGGGCGTCTATTCCGTCCCCGCGGGCTATTACAAGGGCAAGCCCGTAGGCGGCATTGGGGAATGGATCATGTGCAACGGCAAAATCCCCATGTCCGAGTATCAAAAGTACGCGAAGGACTTCAACCCGGTGAAGTTTGACGCGGATAAGTGGGTTTCCATCGCCAAGAACGCGGGCATGAAATACATCGTCATCACCTCGAAGCATCACGACGGCTTCGCCATGTTCGATTCGAAGGCTTCCGACTGGAACATCGTCAAGGCATCGCCCTTTCATCGCGATCCGCTCAAGGAACTGGCCGCCGCATGCCGCAAGCAAGGCATCAAGCTCGGCTTCTACTACTCGCAGGCCCAGGACTGGAACAACGGCGGCTCGGAGTGCAGCGGCCGCTGGGACCCGGCGCAGCGTCACAACATGGACGACTACATCGACAAAGTAGCTGTGCCGCAGGTGAAGGAACTGCTCACGGGCTACGGCGAGTTCCCGGCAGTGTTGTGGTGGGACACAGACTGCGACATGAATCGCAGCCGCGCGGCCAAGCTGAACGAATTGCTGAAGCTCAAGCCGGGCATCATCGTGAACAATCGCCTCGGCGGCGGCTTTGCGGGCGACACGGAAACGCCCGAGCAGACGATTCCGCCTACCGGCTTCAAGGACCGCGATTGGGAAACGTGCATGACGATGAACGACACCTGGGGCTACAAGCGCGACGACCACGACTGGAAGCCGGCGAAGGTGCTCATCCGCAACCTGATCGACATCGCCAGCAAAGGCGGCAACTACCTTCTGAATGTCGGCCCGACTAGCGAGGGCCTGATTCCTGAGGCGAGCATCGAGCGGCTCCGCGAAGTAGGCGAGTGGATGAAGGTCAACGGCCAAGCGATTTACGGCACTTCGGCCGGGCCGTTCAAGCGCGGGTTGCCGTGGGGAAGGGCGACGCAGAAGATTGAAATCGTTACGGGGGGAACCTTCAATGGTACGCCCCTAATTCAGCATCGTCACCTGATGTACCTGCACATCTTCGACTGGCCCAAGGACGGCAAACTACTCGTGCCGCTGGCGAACAACTACGCGACAGCCGAGCTCATGTCGGGCAACACCCAAGAGAATCTCGCCGTTTTGACTGGCGAGCAAGGCATGACGATTAACGTCCCGGCCAAAGCACCCGACAAGATTGTAAGCGTGATAGTTTTGGAACTCGATGGGCCGCCAGCGCCTTTGAACATTCACGTTCGTCCAGCGGCCGACGGCTCGCTGACCTTGGAGGCCGCCGACGCCGAAATCGCCGGCTCCGCGCAAGTGGAGTCGTACGGCGGCGTATCGAACATCGGCTTTTGGACCGACGCCAAGACAACCGTCTCTTGGGACGTCGACATGCCCGCGAGAGCATACAACGTCGAGTTGTGCTATGCCGCTGATCCGTCGGCCGACGGCAATCAGTTCAAAGTCGTCGCCGGCAGCCAGTCGATATCGGGCGTCCTCCGCTCAACCGGCGCGTGGAGCAAGTTCGATACGCTCTCGGTCGGCAAGCTGACCGTGCCGCCGGGCACGAAGACGATCACCGTCGTGCCGACGAAGGTTTCTGGTCCGGTGATGAACTTGCGATGGATCAAACTGACGGCAGCGAAAGACGGCGGCTGACGAGAGATCCGATGTAGGGTGTGGTCGAGTTCGACGAGACCCGCCAAGAATGTGATGCAATTGAGCAAGTCTTTGATCCTTAGAGCCGTCGAGAAATAGTCGCCTTTCGCTCCGCGAAAGTAACGCCGCTTTCGCGGAGCGAAAGGCGACGAAGGGGTTGTCGGATAGGCTCTTAATCGGGCCGGAGGAAGAGCGGTATTTGCATGGAATCACTGAGGTCCTCGGTCCTACCGCAATTCTTTCCAGCGCACTGGCTTACCAATGGGTGCAGCATTCTCTTTTCGCCGTTTCCTTCACGTATAAGGATCGGCTATGTCGTTCGATACGAAGGCGGCTATACGTATGTCATGCGCGAGGAACTCGTGGAGGCGGGACTTTCGCTGGAATCGCTGCATGAATTGGCAATAGACAACCTCCAAAAGCTGACGTTGCCGGAGTTGTGCCTAGGGAAGACACCGGGCGGACCCGAAGCCTGGCTGCGACAAGCGGACGACAACTTCAACGCGGCACGTGTCTTGTTGCCGAACGTTCAGGAGTCGTTGGCCACCCAACTGGGCGAACCATTTTGTGTCGCATTGCCGTGCCGCGACTGGCTTGTATGCTGGAGCGAAAAGCAGGCGACCGATTGGCAAGCCAAAAATCGTGCCGAAGCTTTACGCATTTTCCGCGAAGACAGCCACAACCTGACGCCAGACATACTTGAGTTTCGACAAGGAATGTTCACTGTGAGCACGATGCAGTCCCCGAACTCGTTAGGCACATTGGAATTGCAAGGCGAAGCGTGATGAGTACATTTTGCCGCCGAATCACGCGTACTCGCACAATTCCAACAAGTTCCCTTCCGGATCATGGAAGTAAACCAGGCGTTTCTCGGCGCCGGCGAATGCGACCTGTGCGGTCGGCACTGAATAGACTTTGCTTAACAGCGGCACGCCAGCCGCGCGAAGGCGGTCCGCCATGCAGTCGATGTCCGTCACGCGGAAAGCTATGTGCCGAAGCCCAAGCACGTTTGCCGTGCCAAGACCATCAATCGATTGCGCGGGCGGCGAGTGGTAACAGAGCAACTCGATCTTCGGCCCCGAGGCGGCCTCCAAAAACGCCACATCGGCGCGGACGCCGCTTAGCCCGGTCACGTCGTCGATCCACGGGCCGTCGATGGTGACCTGCCGGGCGAGCGTCATGCCCAGCACATCGCGGTAGAAGGCGATCATCGCTGCCATGTCGCGGACGACCAGATTGACGTGATCGATCTGGAGCATGGAGGAATCGGAGGTCGTCGAGGTTTTGTCCATAATGGAGGCAAAAGGGACAGTCCCGCACCGTCCCAAGAAACGATTCGACCCCGACTTTCACATCGGGGTCTAAGAGGGTTCAAATGATGTAGGTTGTCACGACTCCAAAACACGTGAGGCGCGGCCGCTGCCACCCCTCACGCCAAACTGCACGGCGGATCCTGCATGGAATGCCCTCCGTCTTCAACGAGGTGAATGGGCTGTCAACCGTTACACCTTTATTGTAGCCAGTAGCAGGAAAAATGACAAGAAGAGATTCATGGAAAAGGTTTCGCGACGTGCGCGGTTTTTCCAGGCCCTCATGCGGGGCTTAGGCTAATACGAAAGTATTATCGGGCGTTAAATCGGCTAGGAAATCGCCGTTTTCCACCCCCTGCCGGGCTTCTTCCAATCGTTCGGGCGAGTCTACGGCACACCGCTTTCCGCTTAGCGGATAAGCGAACAACTGTCGCGAAGTTGCCAGACGGACGAGAATGTCGCGTGGAAAATCACAGAAATGGCCTACGGGAATCAAGTCGAGCAATTCCGGCTCGCAGATTGCAACCCCAGAGAAGACCCAAGACGCCGTCACGCCGCCGCGCTCAGCGTCGCTTGGCCGCTCCATGAATCGCACGATACGGCCCTCGGCGTCGACGTTCACGATGCTATTGGATCGGGCACGCTGGTGGACCAGCAGCGTGGCCAGGGCATTTCGCCGCCGGTGAAAGTCCAGCATCGCGCGGAAGTCCTGATTGGTCACCACATCTCCGTAGTGGACCAGAAACGGTTCCGAGCTTCCGGCTGGGCCGCGGAGGAAGGACTCCATCTTCTTTGTTCCGCCCGCGGTGCCCAGCAGTTGCGGCTCGTAGGAGTATTCGATGTCGAGGCCCCACGGCGAGCCGTCGCCGAAATAATCGCGAATCATCTCGGGCATGAAGTGCAGGTTCAAGCCGATTTGATCAAAGCCGTGCCGTTGGAGGTTGCATAGTATGTACTCCAGCATCGGCCGGCCGTGTAGGCTGAGCATCGGCTTGGGGATCTCGCGAGTGAGATCGCCAAGTCGGGTGCCGAATCCGGCGCAAAGGACCATTGCTTTCATAGTTGATTCAATATCCAATCGCTTGCAGTGCGTAAATCGGCGCATACATGATCGGGGCGGCAATCCGCCATGGGATCGACGGTGACGATCGGCGGCGCTTCATGCTGCCCGCAGGTTACCAGCAGCGCGCGGCAACCGGCGGCGGCGCCGGCCGCAATGTCGCTCTGGCGATCGCCCACCAAGAAGCTGTTTTTTAGGTCCAGGCCGAGTTCTTCCGCGGCGCGCCGCAGCATGCCGGGCCGTGGCTTGCGGCATTGGCAATCGACGCGATAACCGTCGAGATCGGCCTTGGGATGGTGCGGGCAGTAGTAAAAGGCATCCAGCCGAGGGCCGCCGGCGACTTCGATCCGATCGGCGATGGCCGCGTTGATTTGGACCAGCTCCTCCTCGCGGAGCAGACCTCGGGCAACCGCCGCCTGGTTGGTGACGATGACAAGCGCAAATCCCGCTTCTTTCATCGCACACAGTGCTTGCGGAACGCCGTCCATGACGCGGATTTGATCTTCGCAAAGAATAAAGCCGTCATCGTGGACGAGTACGCCGTCGCGATCGAGGAATACTGCGCGGCGAAGGGAAGGCATTTTACCGAAACGGTCAGGAAATCAGGTCGATCGCATTGCAAGGCATACGAAGCATACCATGCACCTGATCGAATGCTTTGCTGCGACGTGTCGCATTCTTCTGTCCTTTCTATGTCTGACGAAGATTCCGGTCGCAAGGGATTCGACAAACGCCCCGAAGCGCTTATGAAATGCTATGTTTGATCAGCGTTTCGACTTGAATTGACGAGAGATAACCGATGCGAATCGCCGCACTGGCACTAACACTGTTTTCGGTGGCTTTCCTGCTGCACTGGATCCTCTGGCGAATCAGGGTCCCGCGGCGGCAATCGGCCGTGCTGCTGGCCGTACTGCTAACCGCGCTGCCCGCCGGACTGGCGGCGGTGACGTTTGTGCCGGCTTTGCAGTTTTTCCGACCGCACGGGTTTTGGGAAGTTTTCCAAGTCTCGACGTTCCACATTGCCTTGACGCTGGCCTACGTGGTGGCTTATTCGGCCATTGAAGGCCGCAGCCCGAGCATGACGCTGCTGAGCTACGTGGCCGACGCTGACGGAAAAGGTCGCACGAGAACGGAGCTTGAGGCCGTCCTCCGTGGCGATGACCCGGTAACGCTTCGGCTAGAGGCTCTCGTCCGCGACAACATGATTGCCGGCGATGGCGACGGTTATGCGTTGACAGCAAAGGGATGGGCCTGGGCAGGGTGTTTCGAAGCGTTTCGCAGTCTCCTGAAGATGCGGAAAGGGGGCTGACGAGCATGTTTACCGCTTACGCGATACTGGCACTCGCCCCGATACTTGGACTCGGCGTTTACTGCGTGGCGCATCTAGTTGCTTGCCGAGTCGTGGGGCAGGTTTCCAACCTGCCGAAATCGAGGCAGATTGGAAATCTGCCCCACGGGCCTTATTTCCCACTTGTGGTTGGCTGCGGCTGCGGCCTAGCAGCAACGGCCGCAATCAGCGTTGCCGCGCTATTGTGGGTGCAGAACGGATTGGCCGACGGGTTGGCACTCGGCGGCATCAACCTTGTGGCCTATCTGGCGTTTGCCTTCGGCTACTTCAACTTCATCAATCTCAACATTGCCTCGCTGCGGATCCGGATGCTGCAGGAGCTTGCCGACGCGGGCGGACGATTGCCGGCCGCACGCCTCACCGGCCTATATAGCACCGAAAACGTTAGCGCCGTGCGGATCGACCGCCTGGCAGGCGGCGGACATCTGATCGAACGCGGCGGGCGATACTATTCGGGCAAATGGCGGTTCTTGTTCGTCGCCCGGACGTTTGATCTGCTCCGTTGGGCGATCTTAGGGCAGAAATCGCTCCCCTCTCCTTCCGGGAGAGGGGCCGCGGGTGAGGGCATTTCGGTCAATTCCATCAGCTGTCAACACTCATCCTACAACTGCCCTCACCCTAGCCCTCTCCCGGAGGGAGAGGGGACCGGATTTGCTCACGAACCCGTTTCCCAACTCAGCCCATGACGACATACTTGACCGATATTGAAACGCAGTGCGATCTTACGCTCTTCGTCGCTTGCTACAACGAGGAGAAGGCCATCATTCCAACGTTGGAGACGGTGCTTGCCGCTTTAAGCGAGGCCGGGTGCAGCTACGACATCGTGATCATCGACGATGCCTCGCGCGACCGTTCCGTGCCGCTCATCGAAGAGTTCATGGCCGAGAACCCGGAGGCGCCTATCACGCTCGTGCGGAACGAGTTCAACCAGGGGCTGGGCGTGAACTACGTCGAGGCGGCGTTTCTTGGCCGCGGACGCTACTATCGGGCGATTTGCGGCGACGATGTGGAAAGCAAGGAGACGCTAGTCAGCGTCTTCGAGCGCCTCGGCGAGGCTGACATTCTCTTGACTTATCATGCCGACGCATCCGCCCGGCCGTGGTCGCGGCGGATGATCTCACGGACGTACACGCGGCTGGTGAATCTGCTCAGCGGCTGCCGGATTCGTTACTACAACGGGCTGGCGGTGCTGCCGCGCTACGACGTGATGCGCTGGCACCCGAACTCGCCCGGCTTCGGCTTCCAGGCGGACTTGGTGACGCGGCTGCTCTACATGGGGGCGACGTACCAGGAGATTCCCGTCATACCGAAGGAGCGTGCCGACGGCAAATCGAGCGCGCTGAAGTTCAAGAACGCATGCTCGGTTGCCCACAGTCTTTTGGAAATCTTCATTCGCCGCCTCGGCCGCATCTTAGACCGCGGCAGGTACGAGAAGCTGCGCCGGAATCGGGCGGGGATGACGTTTCGCTCTACTGCTTCTCAACATGCTTGATGAATGGGAAGTACAGCGGAAACTTGAATTCCGGGCTGTTGTCGAGGTCGTGGCATGACCAGCAGTTCTGCTTGGGGCAATTAGGGTTGGCTGCTTCCTCTTCCGTGAGGCGGACGGCTTGTCGGAAGCCCTGCTGCTGGTTTGGCGTACCGTGGTTCTCCGCCCAGACGTGACGCTCACCCGGTCCGTGGCAGTCCTCGCAGCCGACGTTGGTCAGTTTGGGCGTTTCCTTCTCGCTGAGATAGCCGCTTTTGTACGGGAAGTATTTCTGCGGGTTCCAACCAACAACGTGGCAACTGATGCACTCGGGATCGAAAGTCCGCGGCGGCACGGCATTCTTCAGTACCGAAAAGGCCTGGCTGTGCGGCGTCTTCTTCCAGACGCGATACGACTCCTCGTGGCAGTTCGCGCAAGCCTGGCTGCCGACGTAGTCGCCGTTCGTCGCGGCGAGCGGATGCGGCAGCGGCCGGATGCCCAGCCCGCTCAGGCCGAGTTCCTTGAGCTGGTCCTGGTAGGCCGACATCAGGGCCGTCATCTCCGGCGCGGATTTGAAGCGGGAATCGAGCGTCACACGCTGATAGCGCATTGGCTGCTGCGGATCGTCGTAGAGACCGATGACGATCGCGCACATTCCCTTTTCGCCCACCTCGATCAGCTTCGTTCCGCCTTTGTTGATCTCCTCGGCATCCTTGGGCGGTTCGGCGCCGCCGTTCGAGCAGATGACCAGATTGAAGTCGGGGTATTTCTTGCCCAGCGCGACGGCCTCGGCGTGAGTCGCGTGGGCGAGCAGGACCATGTATTTGGCTTGGCTTTTTAGCATGGGCACGGCCTCGTCCAGCAGCTTTTCGGCGGAGATCATTTTCAAATTGCTATTGGCTTGGAGCTTTTGCCGGTACGTATCGCCGACGATGGCCGTGACGCCGATCGTCTTGAAGCCGGTCCTAATCAGTTGCGTTCGCGGCAGCATGTGCTCATCGAATGCGAAGAGGCCGACGTTGCCGCAGACGAACATTGTCTTGGAGTCGGCGTTCGCCGGCATCGTCTGCGAGAGCACCTCTTCAGTCGGAAGCATGAGATCGGAGAGGCCCAGCGCGGCGGAACTGTAGCGCATCGCATTCATGCCGTTGACGGAGATTTGGAACTTGATTTCCGCCTGCTTGCCGAACCCCTTCGCGGTTCCTCCCACGTCCATGCCGACGACCGGCCAGCCCTTGTCGCGGAGCGTTTTGAAGAGCGTGTAGCGGCGGCTCATGCCGCCTTTCATGCGCTCGAGCCCGGCGCAGCCGCACGGCTCCAGATAGCCGGCTTGCATGCCGGTGATCACTAGCGCCAGCTTTGGCTTGGGCCAATCGACGAATATCGGGCCATTCTCCTTGATCGGATCGAAGGGGATGCCACTGTTTTTGTTCGTTCGCGGTCCAGGCCGGGCGTTGTCCAAGGTATGCTCCTTGGGCTGCGGTTTCGGCTCGGCAGTCGGCGTTTCCGGCGCCAGTAGCGGGCCGGTCACCGCTGGTGCAGGCTTTGTCGGAATGGCCGGAATGGGATCGCCCGATGATGGCGGCGACTGGGCGGGAAGCGGCTCTTGCGGCCGGCCGGATGCCGCGGGCGGAGTCGCGTCGCGAAGCGGATTGCTGGTTGGCGGAGCGGGGGCTGGAGGATCGGTGCTACTACGAGCGCCGACGACGGGGGCCGGAATTACGTCGGGGTAGCGTTCATCGTCGTTGGCGGTCAAGTGTGCCGCCGCCGGCGTGGCCAGCGGTTTGGGCGCGGCATGGCCGCTGGGCGTCCAGGTGCGATCGAAGCCGAGTTTGCCCGCTGCGCTCTTAGGTTTTGCGGCGGCCGAATCGTCTGGATGGCTTGAAGCCGAATTCCGTGCCGCAGCCGAATCGCTCGACTTCGCCTGCTGCTTGGATTGTGAGTCCCCGCATCCAGTCATCAGAAAGAGAATAAGAGTAATTGCGCAGTACTTATCCGCACAAGGCCGTGCGTTTCGCGTTTCCATTGTTAGCGGCATCCGTGATTGCTTTTGCATGGCGGGCTTATTTTCCATTGTCCACCGCAAAGCGAATGCGAATCCGCAACTGGTGGACCTCGGGACTCGTTGTATCGATATCAATCTCTGCCGGTTTGTCGTTAACGTCGCCCATATACTTGGCCGGCGCGGTTTGCGGTGGAATGTCGATCGTCAACATGGTTCGCGACAGCCTGCTCCCTTCGATTGACTCGGGTTCGCCGAGCTTCACTTTGAGAAAGTCGGGCTCGACGTGAACCACGTTGTAGCGAATACTCTTGGCGCTGGCGCCGCGTGCGAGGAGTTGCAACTGCCGCTGGACGGGAGTTCCGAGTTTGACCGTGCCGATCCGCAGCACGCCAAGCTCATCGTCCCAGCCATTGCCGACGACCGAAACGTCCTTGCCCATCGATCCCGACAGCACCAGCCGCAGCTCCGGCATCACCGCGATGTTGGTTTGCATGAGGATTGTCTGCCCAAAACTCCCTGGAGGCAAGCCCGGTTTGACGGTAACTTTGACGGCGACGCCGCTGGCCATGCCCTGGGTTTTTTTCATTTCGTCAGCCGTCAAGGGCCGGATTTCGACTTGGAAAAACTTCGCATCGTCTGGCCCGGTGAGCTTGTGGCTGAGAATCCGCTGCGACAAATTGGATAATTTGCTGAAAATGCGGGCCTCTCGCGTGACGGGCTCATCGCCTACGATCTGCCCGAAGTTCAGTTCATCGTCTTCGAAGTGGACCGGCTCCGTGTAATTGCCGCTGATCGTCAAGATGACTTCGCGGCGATTCGGATCATTCGTATTGATCGTCACGCTTTGCTTGAATAGGCCGGCATAATGTTTTGACTTCCAAGTGATTTTAACGGTGGTCGATTGACCGGGCGCGACTTCGGCGTCGGCGATTTCGCCCACGGTGCAGCGGCACGAGGAGGCTCCTTTGGCCAATCGCAGCGGCGAGTCGCCTTTATTTGTGAACTTGAAGTCGTGGCTGCCATCCTTGGACGAGTCCATTTCGCCGAAGTCGAAGGCATCGGCGTCCACTGCCACTTTGGCGCCGCCGATGGGCGTCGTATGCCGCGCCCGGAGCGTGGCACTGGAAGCCCCGATGCCCAGGCCCAAAACGATGGCCAAAACGACAATCAAGCCGATGTTTCTCATACGTTGCATTTTATCGTGTACCGCGAGGAGAAGCTATCACCGAGCCGAAATAGCCGTCGATAATTCTTGGAGGGCCAGTTACAATGAGACGACCATGCAAGACTCCGAGCACGACCGCGAAGGCCCGCTGGAAATCGCCATCGCCGGCGATCTGACCGACAATCAGACCGATATGTGCGACAAGCTGCTTTCCGTCGAACCGGGCGGCGAATGCATCCTTTACTTCGACTCGCCAGGCGGCAGCCCCTATTGCGGCGTCGCGCTGACTTCGCTGATCTTGCTTCGCGGACTTCGAGCAACGGGCATCATCGCGGGCGAATGCTCGTCGGCCGCGCTCTGGCCGTTCGCCGCCTGCGGAAGGAGATTGGTTACGCCCTACTCCGTTTGCTTGTTCCATCACATGAAGTGGCAAAGCGAAGAAAACGTCGGCCTGGTGGAAGCGGCCGAATGGGCGCGGCATTTCGGATCGCTGGAGAAGGACATGGACGCGCTGCTTGCCCGGCTTTTCGGCGTCACGCCGGAGAAGATCACCGAGTGGACGCACGCCGGTCGATACGTCGGCGGCGATGAGCTGGCAGCCGCGGGGCTGGCTGAGCTTGTTGAGCTACACGAATTACCATTGCTCCGCCGCGCGGTCGAGAAACATCCCAACCCCAAGCGTAAGCGAGGGCGTTAACGTGGGGCAGGTTGGCAACCTGCCCCACAAAACTCATTACCGATTCAATACGAAGTGCTAATTCACCTCTCGCGCAAGGCGATGGCGTGCGAGTTCGAGATCTGCCTGCCGATATCCCAGGCGGGTGAAGCGACTGCCGCCGCGCTCAAGGCCCTCGATCTCGTCCAGTCGCTGGAACGGCAGTTGTCCTATTTCAAGCCGGAGAGCGAGATCTCGCAAATCAATCGCACGGCCGCCGAGCGGGAGGTGGAAGTTGAGCCGCGGCTGTTCGCCTTGCTGCAATTGGCGATGCAAATCTGGCGAGACAGCGGCGGAGCCTACGATCTCACCGCCACGCCGCTGTGGGAAGCCTGGGGCTTCGCACGGCGGGCCGGCGCGGTCCCTTCGCCCGACGAATTGGTGGCGGCTCGAGCACACGTCGGCGGGGAATGGGTCGAACTTGACCCGCAAAAGGGCACGATTCGTTTCCATAACCCCGGAGTGCGGCTCAACCTCGGCAGCGTCGGCAAAGGCTACGCTGTCGATCGGGCAGTCGAATCGCTGCTTGCCGACGGTGTGACCGATTTCCTTGTGCATGGTGGATATAGCAGCGTGGCCGCACGAGGATTTGTAGGTCCCGCTTGCCGAGACGGACCAACGCCGCCCCAATCGGAAAAGGCCGCGTCTCTTAGCGATGCCGCGCCGACAAGTCCTTTCCGGCAGAAAGGACCTACTGCACCCTGGACCATCGGCGTAAAAGACCCGTTGCGGGACGACGTGCGCGTGGGCCAAATCGAACTGCGCGATTGCGCCGCTGGCACTTCCGGCGCGCAGCATCAGTCATTTCGCCATCGCGGCCGGCGCTATGGCCACATCCTCGATCCGCGCAGCGGCCAGCCAGCCGAGGGATTGCTGGCGGTCACTGTGACCGCCCCGACGGCCGCCGAAGCCGACGCCCTATCCACCGCGTCTTATGTTCTTGGTCCGCAGTGGGCGCTAGGCTATTGCCGACAGCATCCGGCGATTGCGATGGTTATGTTCTGCCCGACAGATGGCAACCGCTGGGAGATGCATGACAGCGGCGTCGGGCTCGTGCGCGAGGAGCGTGGTAATCAGTAGCAATGCTCCGAAGCGAACCCTAGTCGTGGGGCAGGTTGCTAACCTGCCTTTTCTCGACAGATTGGCAATCTATCCCACAGCCGGTTTTACCTTTCACCCATGCCAGGATAAAATGGTAGAGTAGGTTTGGCTCTTACGGAGAACCGAATTATGCGCAGATGCATTACGATCGCTTGCCTCGCGGCGTTAACCTGTTGGGCCTGCCAATGCCCGGCGGCGGAACCGCCGATGCAAACGCAGCTTTTCCAGCGTTGGATAACGCACCAAGCGCGTTTCGAAATATCGGGAGGGCGGATTCTCAGCAACAACGGCAATTGGTCGTACCCTGCCGCGCCTAAGACGGACGACGACGCCGATACGCATGAAAGGATCAGTTTCAACAGCAACGGCGCGACTGGCTCCGTCTCCTATAACTACCAACGGACGAAGACCGTCGCCGGCAGTAAGACTACTGAGGACAAGAAGGACATCGTGCTCGAACTGGCCATCGAATTCAGTTCGGAAGGTCGCTTCTTCATGCGCTATGCCGATAAGGACGGGCCGCAGAGTTACTTTGATCTGCTGCAAACTCCCGGACAGCCGGTCCGTCTCTTGCTGCCGCCCAGCGACAAGCCGCGCGTGCTGCAAGCGCCGACCATCTGGCATCTTTTGATCGTCCATGCGGAAGATTGCCGCAAGAGCTTGCTTCCTCGTCTGGAGGCACTACGGCCCGAATGGCACATCGCCGCGACGGCCAGCGCGGTCGAGGACGAAATGGTGAAGCTTGCCGGCAGCGCGCAAAAACCTGATCGCCAGCAGTGGGCGGCCTGGGTCGAGCAACTCGGGGATCCGCTTTGTGCCCGCCGCGAACGTGCCGACCGCAAGCTGCGGGAGGCAGGCCCCCCGGTTCTCGGCTATTTGAATCAAATGAAAATGGACCATCTCGATGCCGAGCAGCAGTCGCGCATTCGTCGCATCGTCCGCGTGCTCTCCGCGCAGCAGGGCGAGGACACGCCCGAAAGCGTGGCGGCGACCCTGGTCGGCGATCCGAATGTCTGGCTGGCGCTGCTCTCGCGCGACGACGAAGCGACGCGCCGTGCTGCCGCGCAGCAGTTGGAATTGATTCTGAACGCGCCGGTGAAGATCGATCCCAAGGCCGACCCGGCAACCCAGGCGAAGGCCCGCGAGGCGCTCAGCCAGCGGATCGAGAAACTTGGCGGCGACGTTTCGCGGCAAGAAAAGTAGTCGGCGCGTGATGCACGGGACTACCGCAACCGGCGCCTTTTCTTCGGTTCATCGCGAAACTGCGAAAGGGCGAAAAACGCGACTCACATCGCTCCTCGTTCTACTTTTCGCGATTTCGTCCTGTCGCGCTTTCGCGATCCGCTTTCGGTGTTTAGAATATCCCTCATGCCGCATCGCAACTTAGCCGATTTTCTCGAAGACTTGGGCCGAGCCGGAGAGCTGGCCTCGATCGACGCCGAGGTTGATCCGTGTCTTGAGGTCGCGGAAGTGACCCGCCGCGTGGCCCGGCAAAATGGCCCGGCTCTGCTCTTTCGCAACGTGAAGGGGCACGACATTCCGCTGGTGACGAACCTTTTCGGCACGGAATCGCGAATCTTGCGAGCATTGGGCGCTGACACGATCGAAGAGGCCACCGCGCGGATCGATCGCGCGCTGAACGGCGGGGGTCCCGACGGCTGGCTCGAGCGACTGCGCTTTGGCGGCAAGAGCGGTGCGGCCGCGAACTTTGCGGCGAACCGCGTTAAGTCGGGAGCGTGTCAGCAGGTGGTGAAGTTAGGCAGCGATATTGACCTGGACGAACTGCCGCTGCTGAAGTACGGCAAACAAATCTATACGCCGGCATTATACTCGGCGACAGCGATTTCCGCCGATCCGGAAACGCATATTCAATCGCTATTACTCGGTGATATGCAGATCGCCGGCCGGGACACAGTGCATGCCGCCTGGACGGATCTTGCGGAACCATCGCGACTGGTGGGAGCGTACCGAAAGTGCGGCGGAAAAATGCCGGTTGCGATAGTCCTCGGCGGCGACCCCGTAGTACAACTTGCAAGTTCGGTTTCAATCACTTCAGCAGCCGATGCGCTGAACCTTGCAGGACTATTGCGCGACAAGCCGCTTGACGCCGTCGCCTGCCGAACAAATGACTTGCTCGTTCCGGCGGAGGCCGATATCGTTATCGAAGGATTCATCAATCCGAGCACCTCTGAGGTTTTCGCTGAATCCCGCCTGACGCCTGCGAGTACGATAGTCTTCGGCCAATCGGTTCGCGTTCTATTTGTCACTGCGATAACCCATCGCGCCGATCGCGTTCTGCCAACCGGTGTGCGCGGCTTGGATTGCGACGAATCACCCTCTCGCGATCGGCTTCTATCGCGACTCCTCTTACCGCACTTGCGACGTTGTATTCCAGGGTTAATCGACTTCGACTTGCCACTGAGCGGCTTTGCGAGGCATATCGCGGTCCTTTCCATTGAAAAAACCTATGTCGGGCAAGCGCGAGACATCGTAGCGTTGGCGTCCGGCGTTCGGCTGTTCAAACACGCAAGACTTTTTATGGTGGTCGATGCAGATGTCGATGTCCGCAACATCGAGCAAGTACTTGCAGTCGCAGTTCGTGAGGTTCATTGGGAGGAAGATGCCTGGCATTTGGAATTGCCGCCCGACCCGCTTGATTTAACCGCATGCCAGGAACGCGTGAGTCGGCGATTGGCGCTTGATGCGACGTCAGAATTCACCGAGTGTGGCGACGCTCCAACAGACCGCTTAATGCGAGACGAGTGTCTCGAGCAACTCGTCACCGACCGTTGGGCCGAATACGGGCTCGGCCCGGAGGCCGAGTCATGAGCGGCAGCGACATGACTTCCAGCCCCCTCGACAAATCGTCCGACCGCGTGCGGCGGATGTTCGGTTCCATTGCCGGCCGTTACGACTTATTGAACCATGTCCTCTCGCTGGGCGTTGATCTCTATTGGCGGCGGCGGACGGTGCGGCTCGTGCCGCCGCGGCCAGACGGCGGCCCGATCCTGGATGTCTGCACCGGCACGGGCGACTTGGCGCTGGCCTACTGGAAGGCCAGTGGGCGGTCCGCCCGGATCGTGGCCACTGACTTCTGCCACCCGATGCTCGTGCTGGCCAATCGCAAGGGCCGTCAAGCCGGCGCGGAGCAGCATATTTCATGGATCGAGGCTGATACCCAGCAATTGCCGTTTGCCGCCGACACATTCCAAATCGTCTGCGTTGCCTTCGGCCTCAGGAACGTCAGCGACACCGATCGCGGGCTCGCCGATATGGTCCGCGTCTGCCGGCCGGGCGGCACCGTTGCCGTGCTGGAGTTCTCCATGCCCACGCTCTGGCCGCTGTCGTCGCTTTATCGCTTCTACTTCCGCCGCGTCCTGCCGCGCATCGGCCAGGCGCTCGCGAAAAACGACGATTCGGCTTATAATTATCTTCCGGCAAGCGTCAGCCAGTTCCCGCAGGGCGCGGAGTTATGTGCGCGGATGCAGGCCGCCGGGCTATCGCAAGTCGAGTTTCACCCGTTCACGTTGGGAATCGCCACGCTGTACGCGGGGCGGAAGTAGGTCCTTTCTGCCGGCAAGGACCAATGTGACCCGCGCAAGGAAAGGTTCGACGCCAGTGCCCGGTTTGAGCCGCAATGGTCCCTCTCGGCAAGAGGGACCTACAAGAACACCATGAAGAAAAACATCGTCGTCGCCATCACGGGAGCTAGTGGGTCCGTCTATGCCACGCGGCTCCTCGAAACTCTCCATGCCGCCGGCTGCAACATCCATCTGGTCATCAGCCCCGCCGCTCAGACGGTCTTCAAGCAGGAGCTCGGCCTGAGTGTCAACCTCGACGACTTCTCGCCTTCAATGCTCATGCTGGACATCGGCTCGAGGCCCAACGACCGCAAGCTGCAAAACATTCGCACCATGTCCGGCGTCTCCACCTCGATCGAGGAAGGCTCGCTGACCTATTACCACCATCGCGACTTCATGGCCGCGATCGCGAGCGGGTCATTTCTCACCGACGGCATGGTGATCTGCCCATGCTCGAGCGGCACGCTGAGCGCGATCGTGCATGGCGCCAGCTCGAACCTGATCCACCGCGCGGCGGAGGTCCACTTCAAGGAGCGCCGCAAGCTGATCCTCGTGCCGCGAGAGACGCCGCTTTCGCTGATCGCTTTGGACAACATGAAGCGCGCCGCCGAGTACGGTGCGGTAATCCTGCCCGCCAGTCCCGGCTTCTATCATGGCGCGAAGACGATCGGCGACCTGATCGACTTCGTCGTCGCGCGGATTTTGGATCAGCTTGGGATTCGCAATTCGCTGATGCAGCGGTGGGGAGCGGAAGAGAATTGAGGTGTCAAGCGAAATGGACGAAATCCGACGCCGCGAAATGACGGATCGATTGACCGGTTGGATCGGTTGACGTATAGTAATCTTGGAGGTCACATTCGCATGACAGACATCGCTGAAAGAGTAAAGGGAGAAGCTTTGCAACTCGCGGATGACGAGCGTGCTGAGTTGGCATATTGTCTCTTGCAATCGCTGGATGAAAGCGTTCGCTCGGCCTGGGAGGACGAGCTTGACCAGCGCTGGCAGGAAATGGAGTCGGGCGTCGTGCCAGGCGTGCCAGCCGAGCAAGTGTTCGCCGAGATGCGGAAGAAGTATGCGTGAAGGCGGTCGTTGATGTTCTCGCGCCTCCGCCACCTCCTCGAAATGATCCGCTTCAGCCACACGCTTTTCGCGCTGCCCTTTGCACTCTTGGCGGCAGCGATGGCCTGGAAGCAGAATGCCGTCGAGACGCCGCCGCGGCCCTTCCGCTGGATCGATCTCGTTGGCATCCTCCTCTCGATGGTCACTGTCCGCAGCGCGGCGATGGCGTTTAACCGATTGGCCGACCGGCGGATCGACGCGATGAATCCGCGCACACAATCGCGGCACCTCCCGGCGGGCGTGCTCAGCGTGAGCGGTGTGTGGACCTTCACCGTTCTCTGCTCGGTCGGCTTCGTGGCGTCTACTTTGCTCTTTCTGCCGAATTGGATCCCGCTGGCCGCCGCCATACCGGTGCTCTTGTTTCTCTTTGGCTATAGCTACGCGAAGAGATTCACGGCGCTTGCGCACCTCTGGCTGGGTATTGCACTGGCCATGGCACCTTCGGCAGCGTGGGTTGTGCTTCGGGCCGAATTGACCTGGCCGCCGCTTGTTCTGAGCGCGGCGGTCGCTCTCTGGGTGGCCGGGTTCGACATAATCTACTCCTGCCAAGACTATGCCTTCGATGTCTCGATACACCTGCACAGCGTACCCGCCCGGCTGGGCATCCCTGTCGCACTGCGGCTGGCGGCCGCGTGTCATTTTGTCATGTACCTCCTGCTGGCCGCACTGCCGTGGTTTTATCCGCTTTTCGGGGCAATCTATCTGTCCGGTGTGGCTGCCATCGGGATCTTGCTGCTTTACGAACACTGGCTGGTGCGGCCGGACGATCTGAGCCGCGTGAATCGGGCGTTTTTTCACGTCAACGCAGTCGTAAGCGTCGGTTTGCTGGTGCTGGGGGTGGTGGAATTGCTGAAGTGACTCCCATGTTCCGCAATAGTTGACAACTGCGCCCGGGCTGTCTATCTTGTAGGCTATCCGAATGCCTCAAGATAGCGCGTCCGGCCTGCTTCCGTCGCATTCGGCCCACCTTTAGCCACACCTGGATTTTCCGGCCTCTTGCGTCGAATGGCGGCGAGCGGGCCCATTCTTTTGTGCTTCAAGAAAGGAACGACATTCCATGAAACAACAAGCCAATCGGCGAGACTTTCTCAAAGCCGCGGCAACCGCGGTAGCCGTGCCCTACCTGGTGCCCGGCTCGGCCCTGGGGGCCGACGAGCGGCCCGCGCCCAGCAACCGCATCGTGATGGCCGGCATCGGCATCGGCAATCAGGGCTCTGGCGACCAGGGCGCCTACCTGGGCCGCGGCGACGTCCAGTACGTGGCCGCCTGCGACGTCAGCGAAGACCACCTCAATAAGGCGCTCGATCGAGCCAACAAGCGTTACCACAACAAGGATTGCAAGCCCTACCACGATTTTCGCGAACTCTTGGCCCGCACCGATATCGACGCGGTTCACGTCGCCACGCCCGACCATTGGCACATCCAGATCGTCATCGAGGCCTGCCGGCACGGCAAGGATGTCTACTGCCAGAAGCCCGAAACCCGCACCTTGCGTGAGGGGCCGATCGTGGTCGCGGCCGCGCGGCGTTACGGCCGCGTCGTTTCCGGCGGCAGCCAACGCGTGCTGGAAGACTATCGCGGCGTCGTCAATCAGTGTTGGAGCGGCGAGATCGGGCCGATCAAATCGATCAACGTCAACGTCGGCCCGCTGCCGCAGCTCTGCTATCTGCCGGGCGAGCCGGTGCCCGACGGCTTCGACTGGGACATGTGGCTCGGTCCCGCGCCGTGGGCACCGTACAATCCCTATCGCTGCAGCGGCAGCTACAATATCAACGGCTCCTGCTGGCGGTCGTACTCCGACTATTCGGGCGGCGGCATGACCGACTGGGGCGCGCACCATTTCGGCGGCGCGATGTTTGCCATCGACTGCCGCGAACTGGAGCCGGAGGAAGTCACCTATCACAACGACGACGGCAAGGAATGGCTAACCTACCGCTATCCCAACGGCATCCTGCTCACGCACAACCGGCCGGGTTACGGCAATCTCCAGGTCGAGGGCACGCCGGGCGAGAAGAAGGAAGCCAAGACCGTTCCGACTTACAAAGGCCAGGGCGGCATCTACGGCGATTTCATCCAGTGCGTCAAAACCCGCGAAAAACCGTTCCGCGACATCGAACTGGCCACGCACACCGCCGCCGTCTGTCACTTGGGCAACATCGCCTATCAGCTCAAGCGGAATCTGAAATGGGATGCCGCCAAGAACGAGTTCCCGGGCGACGAGGAAGCCAACCGCCTGGTCGATCGCGCCCGCCGCGAGCCGTGGACTTTGTAAAAACAAACAAACACTCCAACAATAAACACTATCCATGCCAGATCAAACACTAACACAAACGCAACCCGCTGCCGCTGCTAAGAAGCCCGCAACGAAGAGACCCTCCGGGAGAAGGACCGCCGTCTATGAGACGCGGTACAAAGGCGCGCCCGACGCGGCCGACCTGCAAAAAGCCTTCGACAACTTGAAGTCCTTCGACTGGGGCGCGGACATCCCCAAGTTTCATGAACTGCTCGGCGCAATCGAAGACGCCGTGCCCGCAAGCCACGGCGATCCGGCCGCGCGAAAGGACCTGGAGACGAAGCTGGCCGCCGTGCTGGGCACGAGTGCCTCGCGGGCAGCCAAGGACTACGTCTGTCGCAAGCTCTTGATTATCGGCACGGCCGCCTCCGTGCCTGCACTGGCTGCGATGCTGCCCAACAAGGATCTTTCGCACATGGCACGCTACGCCTTGGAGCGGATTCCGGCATCCGAAGCGGCCGAGGCTCTCCGCGAGGGGCTGGTCAAGACCAGCGGAGCGGAGAAGGCCGGCATCGCCGGCTCGCTCGGCGTCCGCCGCGATGCGGAGAGCGTTTCGGACTTGAGCGCCTTGCTGGGCGATAACGACGAAATGATCGCGCTGGCCGCAGCCACGGCTCTTGGTGACATCGGCACTGCCGCGGCCGCCGAAGCTTTGCACAACGCCACGACCGCCGCAGAGCCGGTCAAGCTCCGCATTGCCGACGCGCGTTTGACGGCCGCCGAAAAGCTTTTGGCCGCCGGCGACCGCGCTGCCGCTAAGAAGGTTTACACGTCGCTGGTCGCAAGCCCGGTGAAGAGCGTCAAGCTGGCCGCGACCCGCGGGCTGCTGCTGGCAAGCAAGTAAGTCATCCTCGTAGCCACGCTCTGCGTGGGCACGAACATAATGGCCGCTCCGCGGTCCCGTGACTGATTTACTTGACTGGGTACTGGGTACCGAGTACTCAGTACCCAGTCGTTTTCCTAAATGTTTCGATACGAGGCACGATCATGCAACGCATTGCCATCGCCGCTTTCGCTCTCTTCGCCCTCACCGCCGCTGTCCGCGCGGACGACGACACGGTAAAAACGATCATCGACCTTGTCTCCGACAAGGACAAGGACGTTCGCGCGATCGGGCTGGAGCAGGTTCGCGATGAAGCGAAGGGCGCGGCGACGACGCGGCGGTTCGCGGCGCTGCTGCCCAAGCTCGCGCCGGAGCGCAAAGCGGCCTGGTCGGCGCGCTGGCCGGTCGCGGTGACGCGGCCGCCAAGCCGGCGGTCCTCGATCTGCTCAAGGCTTCCCAAGGCGAGGTCCATACCGCCGCAATCCGCGCGCTCGGGCCGCTGGGTGATAAGAGCGACGTGCCGCAACTGGTTGGCTTGCTGGCCAACGAAAAGGACCAAAAGGATGTCGTTTCTGCATTGACGCTCCTGCATGGCGACGGGGTCAACGCAGCTCTATGCGAGCAGTTGAAAGCCGCCGTGCCGGGCGTCCGCGTCGCGGTCCTGAAGTTGCTCGTCGCTCGGCACGCCGTCGATAGTATCGCAGCGCTCTTAACAGCGTCGAAAGACAAGGACGCCAAGGTCCGCGCGGCCGCATTGGAAGCCCTGGGGCAGTTGGCAGGGCCGGAGTTGATTTCCAAGTTGGCCCGAGAAATCCTCGATGCGAAGGACGCACAATCCCGTGAGGAGGCGGAAATATCGCTCGCCTTGATTGCGCGGCGAGACCCGAAAAACACCGACCCGGCATTGCCGCTGCTGAGGATTATGGAAGGAATGCGCGGCAATGAGATTGATGCGTTGCTTCCGGCAGTGGGGCGAATAGGTGGCCCGTCGGCAAAGGAGCGAGTTGAGATGGCTCTCCGCGCGTATGAATTCCACAGTAATGATGCCGGCGTTAAAGCGCTCTGCAACTGGCCCGACGGCACTGTCGCGCCAATGTTGCTTGATTATGCTTCTGCTAATCCGAACAGTGTTTTTGCGCCCGAACATAAGCTGATTGTCGACTCTCTTATCCGCATCGCGCCGCTGCCGGACGGCCGTTCGGACGCCGAACGCTTGGCCATGCTCAAGAAGGCAATGGAACTATGCTCGACCGACGCCCAGCGGACAACCGTCATCAAACGTGCCCGTGCAATTCGTTCGCTTGACACGTTTCGATTCGTCGCACCTTACATGGACCAACCGCAGTTCGCGCAAGTCGCTTGCGAGACAGTCGTCGAATTGGCCCATCACAAGGAGTTGCGGCAGCCGAACAAGGCCGAGTTCGCCAAGGCGCTCGACAAGGTGATTCTGCTGAGCAAAGACCCCGAGGTGATCTTGCGGGCGAAGCACTATCTTAAGGATGAAACCTGGGTGGAGAAGCAGATCAAGGGGAAATAGCTTTCATCGCAGCCGGCATAAACCTCACAATGTCGCTCGCAATCAGCGACGGCTCTCCCAATTCCTTGGCCGCCAAGTCGCCGGCCAGGCCGTGCAGATAGACGCCTAGCCGCGCGGCCTCGTACGATTCAAGATGCTGGCAGGCTAGCGCCGTGATTAGCCCAGTGAGCGAATCTCCGGAACCGCCGGTGGCCATGCCCGGATTGCCGGTCGAGTTATGCCAGTGGCGGCGGCCGTCGGTGACGAAGGTGCGATGGCCTTTGAGCACCACGACCACATCGCATCGCGCGGCCATTTCCTGCGCCGCGACCTCGCGCTCCTCGGCGGGATAGTTCTTTCCGACCAGCCGGGCGAACTCACCGGGATGCGGAGTGAAGACGCGCGGCCCGGCGTGATGCGCGAGCGAATCGCGATCGATCGCGAGGGCGTTCAATGCATCAGCGTCGCAAACCATCGGCAACGCGATCTCCTGGTAAAGTTGATGGACCAGGCGGTCCAAATCGGGCGAGCGGCCGAGTCCCGGCCCGATCGCCACCACGGTCGCCGCACGGGCCTGCTCGACGATCCGCGCATGCGCAGCGCCGCTAATGCGGCCCTCAACGTCGCACGGCAGCGGGACCGTCATGTAGGACGGCTCATGGGCGGCCACCGTTTCCAGGCAAACGTCGGGCACCGCCACGCGCACCAGTCCCGCGCCGCCGCGCAAGGCCGCCATGCCGGCCAGAGCCGCCGCGCCGGTCATGCCCCGCGATCCGCCCACGATCAAAGCCGTGCCGAACGTGCCTTTATGCGCGTCAGCGCGCGCGGCGGAAGGATCGGAAGCGTGGGGTCGAGAGGCGGCATTACGAGATCAGTTCTTCAACTCCTTAATCTGTACGCTCCTGAATGCCACCGGGTCGTTGTGGCCGCAGAAGCCAAAATGTCCGTGCGTCGAGAGCTTGCCCGGATGTGGATGGTTGGCCATGTAATCCGTCACTTCGCTGAGATCGGTATCGGTCACCAGCGTGCCGTTAAGCTCCATCTTCAGCTTGGGACCGACGGCCGTGACCTCGATGAAGTTCCAGTCGCCCACGGGCCGCAGATAGCCGCGATTGACGGCCGTCATGCCGTATGCCGAAGCGCAATACTGCCGCGGATCGAGATGGTAGTAGCCCTGGGCCGTGTCGTCGAGGATTTGACATTCGCAAGTGCCCGAATAGGCGCCGTCCACCTTGCCCTTCGGATCGCCCGGATAGCGGATCGCCAGCCCATTGTTGCCGCCCGGCGGCAGGCGAAACTCGACGCGGGCGACGAAGTCGGAGTATTCGGCCTCGGTGTAGATCGTGCCGCCCTTGTTCGGCCGGCAGAGCACCGCGCCGTCTTTCACTTGATACTCATCAACAGGTCCGGCCCAGCCCGTAAAATCCTTGCCGTTGAAGACGGTCACAAAGCCGTCGCTGTTGTGCTTGCTAAGGATCTCATTGGCCTCGTCGCTCGGTATCTCGCGGACGAACAGATTCCTCCAGCGGATTTCGCCGCCGTGTGTCTGGAGCTGGATCGGGCCGGTCTTCATCAGCGGCGTGCCGCGGTTGTACTTGGGCGGATGAACGGTCTTGCGCCAGTAGTTCTCCAGCCGGGCGTGATCGACGACCAGCTTGTCGTTCAAATAGACGGTCACCCGCTCGCCTACCATGAGGATGCGGAACTTATTCCACTCGCCGAACGGCTTGTCGGCCAGAACGAGCGGGTCCTTGCCGGGCGCGCCGGGGCTGTTGTTCCAAAGGCCGCCGCTGCCTTTGTCCGCGCCGAGGTTCCACTTGCCGCCGGCCTTGGTATAGTCCCAAATCTGCACCTGCGGCGTGCCGCGGAGGTAAACGCCGCTGTCGGCCAAGGGAACCGTCTTGTATTCAAGCAACAACTCGATGTCTCCGTAGTCCTTGTCGGTCGTCAGGAACGCGCCCTGGCCGTCGTTCACCAGCTCGTCGCCTTGGACGCTCCAGTGCTGCCGGGTCGTGGCGGTCCAGGCGTCGATCTTCGCCTTGCGCTCGGGCTCGGGCAGCGCGGCCAGAGTGAACAGGCTGAAGTCCGGCATACCGTGCCAGCCGCTGAGGTCCTTGCCGTTGACCAACCGCGTGAAGCCCGGCGGCGGCTCGTCGGCTTCGACTCGCGCGGCGTGTACGCGCGGCAAGCAGGCTGATGAAGGAAAGGAACGAAGGGGCACAACGAATCTGGCGGCAAAACATGGGCAAGCTCCTTGGGGTTTTGCCGTATTGTAACGCGGTAAGAGAACGGGGGCAATCATCACATCGACCGCGTTCGCGGTATCGGAATTGGCGGCAGGCCTTGCCCCGCGCGGATGCTGTTCTGCGCCTATCGCTTTGGTCAATTCGGCATTGTAGATCGTGCGCTGGGCACGTTCTTGCGGCGTCGTGTTGTCCAATCGCCGCTTTTGCGCTTGCAGCCGCTGATCGGGCGTTCGAGGACCTCGACCGCCGGGCCCGCCTCCCGGTCCGCGGGATCCACCGGCATTCGCGTTGTTGCCGGGCGGGTTGCCGCTCGTTGCCTTGCCGGTCTGCCCGCCGTTCGCGGCCGCGGCGGCTCTTTGGTCAAACTGCCTCGCCATTTCCGCGGCCCGCGTCTGCGCGTAGGCCCAGCGATCTTTCTCCTGCATGGCGAGGAACCGTTCCATTTCTTCTTGACTACGGCGGCGGGCTTCCTCGCGACGCGCAGCCGACAGTTGGTCGCGCTCCGCTTGCGTCAGCCCTAGCGCGTCGATGGAGTTCCGCGTATTCTCGTCGAGGCCAAATCTTCGCTGCCCGGAACTGCCCGGCTGGCCAGCGCGGCTCTGCGCCGCCGCGGCGAGCAACTGCTCGGCCTTCCGCAGTCGCGCCAAATGACTGTGATACTTCCACGCCCAAACCGAACCGGACAGCAGCAGGACTACGGCGACCGTCGCCGCGGCGATCCGTTTCCACGGTTTCTTCTCCGTCGGTTTTGGCTTCGCCGCAGCTTGTCGGGCGGCTCTAACTTCGGCAGTCGTGGCACGCATGATTGGTTTCCTTTCGCGATCAACGTTCGTTGTAGTACGCCGTCTATGGCAAAACGGTGGGAGTGGTTTGCGACATCGAAGCCCGACGCGCAAGCGAGGCTTGCATACGGCGCCGACCTCGCTTGCGCGTCGGGCTTCGATAGCCCACTGTTTTGGCGCAGTTGGCTCGGTAGGGTGGGCCGAGTGCAACGAGTCCCACCATTTCATTCGCGCGGTGGGACTCGCTGCGCTCGGCCCACCCTACGCGTTCTCCGCCTCGCTTACGCTTCGGGTTACGACAATCAGTAATCGACGTGTCCATCGCAGTAAAGGTAATTCCGCGAGCCCGTAGTGCCGGCCGCGCCGTGGAAATCGTCGTAATCGTAGAGAATGAAAACTGTTTCGGACGGCTGACCCCTGCAATACTGGGTCATGGTCTTGTTGGCGGCCTTGCCCTCGGGATACTCGTAGCTCAGACCCTCGCGCTGAAAATACGTCCGGCCGTAGTCGCCTGGCAATGCGTCATCCGGACAGCGAAAGATCGTCTGGTCTTTTTCCAGGTAGCCCGCCAAGATGACGAACAGCGGCTTTTTGCTGGGCATTGCCGAGGGCAATTCCGCCGCGTCGGGATACATGGCCCTCTCGCCGCCGGCCGCAAAGTAGCCCGCGAAGGCGATGCCGATCTGATGGAGGTTCGTCTGGCATTGTACGCGTCGGGCACGTGCGCGGGCGGCGCCGACAGCCGGCACCAGCAGTCCGATCAATATGCCGATGATGGCGATCACCACCAGGAGTTCGACGAGCGTAAAACCGCGAGACTGTGTGTCGCGGCGATGACGAATGCTGCTTCGCATCATGCAGTTCCCCTAAGCTCAGAGCGTTCCATCTCCGCAGACCCGTACCGCGAGCGGAACGGAGATCCGTTGTACGTGTGTAAGGAATTGACAATCGAGCGGCATGCGCGCATACAGCGGCGCACCGATCCCCCAGATGTTCGCTGAACACCGATCGGAGCGCACGCAACGCTAGGCCGCGTGTGGCGGGATTGTTTATAGCCAACATCCGCGAGCACAACGGACGTTGGCTTGTCGGAGCGGCCAGATTCCATACCAACCGCTACGTCAGTTTTGAACCCCACGTAGCGGAAAAAGTTTCGCGAAATCTCCGCGGCGCGATTGCAACATCTCGGATTGGTGCATCTCTTGCAATTCCCGTCGTGCGTTTTTTCTTTCGTTTTCAAGGTCGCGGTTTTAGCCTTGTTTTCTTCGATTGTGCGAGCCAGGGCGAACCCAGAACGAATCCAGAACGGACCCAGGAAGCGCCAAGGATGAAGACAGAATGAACACAGGAAAGGAGTGAGTAGTTGGGTGGGATGTGGGAAGCCGCGAGCACGAATTTTTTGTGCACCGCGCGAAAAAACGCGGCCATCGCAATATTCCTCGGGAAAACGGGGTGCGATAAATTGGGGCATGGGCGAAAACCTATATAGAACACGCATAGAAAGCGCATAGGAATACATAGGCCGGCATGGGAATCACGACAATCAGCGTTAAGTAGTGATAATAAACGATCCAAGCTGGTCTGCTGTGGCGTTGTTGCGGAGAAAAAACTCTTCGACGGCTGGGCATGACGAATTCTCCCTTTTTTCGCGGGCTTTTCGAGCCAGGATGGACTCAGGATGGACTCAGGACGCACTCACGAATACGTCTTACGGCTATTTGTTTTCACCAGCGCGTGGCAAGGGGCGGAGGGAGGAAACCACGAATAACACCAATCACACGAATAAGCTTGTAGCCACGAATGAAACGCGGATGGAACACGGAAAACAATCCGTGTTCCATCGGTGTTCAATCCGCGGCTTATTCTTCGTTCGCTCATCCTGGATCCTTTATTTTCCAGCAGTTCCACGTTCCGCGTCGTGTTGCGAATCGCCAATATAGCACATTAGTCGTTTTCTGTAAACACTTGTAATGAAATGTAGATACAAAACGTCGCTAAAGCCTTGCTTGCCAAAGCTTTATGGCGCCGTTTAATGTTCGCGCCATTCCTCTCTCGTGTGGGTGGCGGCGCAGGATCGCGGCGACGTAACTCGTTGCCATATTACGACTTGGGAGTCGGCCGGAAATTTCGGCAGACCGGGCCGGAAGAATCGCCGGGGAAAAGTTTTTTGCCGCCGCGACGAAGCTTGACCGAGACCCCCGCGGAGTTCGCCGCGATTGTTGAATTCTGCAAAAAGATGGGATTCGTCAGCTTGAGTTGCCGCCGGCCGACGCCAAAACAATAGCACATCGAAATATCTCATGCCGTGCCCGGCTCCGTGGCCATAACCGGAACGGGCACCGCTTCCAACACTTCCGTCACCACAGTGGCGGCGGTGACCTTCCGCAAGCGGCTTTCCGGCCGGAGGATGAGGCGATGCGTTAGCACGGCGGCGGCCATGTTCTTTACGTCGTCGGGCCGCACGAAGTTCCGGCCATTGAGGGCGGCTAGGGCCTGCGAGGTGCGGAACAAGGCCAGCGACGCCCGCGGACTTCCGCCCAGCGCCACGTCTTCGTGCTGCCGCGTTCGATGGACGATCTCGGTCAGGTAGCGGCGGAGTTTGGCATCGACGTGGATTTCGCGAACCGCGCACTGCGCCGCCATCAGATCGGCCGTCGAGACGACCGGTTGCAAACTGTCGATAGGATGCCCGCGCTCGAGCATCTCCAGCATCTTGATTTCCTCGTCCAGGCTTGGATAGCCGAGACTCAGGCGGATGAGGAAGCGGTCGAGCTGTGCCTCGGGCAGAGGGAACGTACCCTCGTGGTCGATCGGATTCTGCGTGGCCATCACCAAAAACGGCGGCGCGAGTTCGTGCGTGACGCCATCCACGGTCACGCGCCGCTCGCCCATTGCTTCCAACAGCGCGGACTGCGTACGCGGCGTTGCCCGATTGACTTCATCGGCCAGCACGAGCTGCGCGAAAATCGGGCCGGGGCGGAACTCGAACTCGGTGCTCTTCTGGTTAAAGATGGAAACGCCCGTCACGTCGGTCGGCAGCAAGTCGGGCGTACACTGGATTCGTTTGAACGAACCGTTGACACTGCGGGCCAGCGCCCGCACGAGCACCGTCTTGGCAACGCCCGGCACGTCTTCCAGGAGGATGTGTCCTTCGCTGAGCCAGGCCACGAGCGTGAGGATGATCTGCCGGCGCTTACCGACGATGACCTTCTCGACATTGACGATGATTTGCTTGCTGGTGGAGTTAGCGTCTGCCATCGGAGGTGTCGATTTTATCGCGTAGGACGCGCGGTAATCAAGTTGAATGGGCTTTCGAGTGCTTTACCTACCAACGCGGGAAGGTCCTTTCATCGTAGCATCCAGCCACGCTGGCCGCTAGCAAATCAAACTCGGCCCGTTCTGATGCGATCGAGCAGGGCATTGCGACCGGAGAGGAACTCGATTCCGACTCGAACCGCCCAGAGCGGCCGGTCGCCGAGCCGATCGCGACGGATTTTCACGAGATCTTTTTGCGTGCAAACGACTGCCTCAACATTAGATCGCCCGGCTTCGACGGCCAGTTGGTTGAGATCAGCTTGGCCGTATTGATGGTGGTCAGGGAACTCGCGGAAGGCAGCGACTTCGTAGCCGCAGGCTGCTAAAGTATGACGAAAGCCGGCCGGATTGCCGAGCCCACAAAACGCCAGCACGCGCCGCCCGCGAAGGGATTCCAGTGACTTGTGCGGTCCGGGCACGTCGCCTGCAATTGCTTCGTCGCGGTAGGCAACAAGCTCCACCGGCGCGTGGACAACTTCGATCCAGTCCGCGGACGGCGCGTAGCTTGGTTACGCGGTCGCGAATTATCGCTCGCTGGTCGGCGGAAATCAGATCGGCCCGCGTCAGTGCGACGACATGTGCGCGAGCAAGTCCTTCGACCGGCTCGCGAAGCGTGCCGCGCGGGAAGACGTGCTCAAAACCGAATGGCAACAATGCGTCCAAGAGAACGATATCGAGATCGCGGGCGATGCGTCGATGTTGGAAAGCGTCGTCCAGCACCAGCGCATCGCAGCCGAACTCGTCGATGGCTCGTCGAGCGGCGGCCACTCGATCAGGATGCTGTATATGCGGCACGCCGGGCAGTTTCCAGACAAGCTCCAAAGCTTCATCATTCGCGCCGCCGCGGGCACGATATCCACGGCTGACAATTCCGACTTTTTTCCTCTGTTGAATCAACTCTCGCACAATCCATTCGACCATCGGAGACTTGCCCGTGCCGCCCAGCGTTAGATTTCCCACGCTGATGATCGGAACTTCGACGCGTTGGACGCGGCGGGCGCCCGAGTCAAACCGGCGATTGCGCCGCCGCACGATCCAGGTGTAAGGCACCTCAACCAGGGAAAGCATTCCCCGCAATGCGGACGCCGCCGCTCCGCGCCGCCGGCCACTGACCAAGTCCGAAAAACCGGTCGAAGACAACAAGCTCGATCGGTTTGCGCGGTTAGCCTCGTTCATCCGATGCGGCAGATCGGTCCAAATGGATGTAGCAATTAGTCAATGACGGCGAATTGCTGGCAAGTCGAGGATTGTAGCGAATGCACTCACAATTCGGCAAGCGAGAACCGCCAAGGCGGAGTTCGCCCCATGCCGCTTGAACCTTCCGCCGCGAGAAGCTAAAATTCGGTTTAGGGCAATTAATTAACCCACCTTGCCTTTGGCGACCCCGGCGGAATCATTCCGCGTGGGCATTCCCCGCGGCTCATAGGATCCCGTTTCCGATGGGGCAGATGCGATTTATTGTTTCTCCGCCCGAGCGCGTCACGCAAGAGGTGGTGCAGTTCACGTACATGGCGGGCATGGACCGCACGCCGTGGCTCGCCCAAGTCGAGTTGGACGACGGTGAACTGGTGCTGGAGCGGGACGTGCCCGATTCCGGCTGCGTCACCGTTCCCTGGCACGTCGCGGGTCATGGCGTTCTGGCGCTCTCCACCGGCACGCTGGTCGAGCGCTGGGAACCGTATCACTTGCCGCTGGAGCTCGCTCGCGGCACGATCAACCTCCTGCGGTCGCAGCTTTTTGACTGGGAAGCAGGCGGGTTGACGGTTCCCGATGATATCCATCAGTTAGTCAAGCAAGCGCTATCACAATTCTCGCAGGCGGTCGTTGATCCGCAAGCGGACGATGGCCGCGCCGCGCAGGAATCGCTGCGTCTGGCCTTGGACGCGGGCCAGTTGCTCGCGGCCACGTATGCCGATCAGGCGATCGCCAGCCGCCGCCGCGCGACGGGCCGCCTCTCCTCTCTGCTTTGCGGCGAGCTCGGCCGCGTGGAAATGGACGACGCCACCGCGCGGCAGTTCCTCGCCGCCTTCAACGTGGCGTGGGTGCCGATTTATTGGCGCGACGTGGAGGCCGTCGAGGGCGAGTTCGACTGGTCCGATTGCGATCGCCGGATTGAATGGTGCCGCGCAGGGCATTCGCACATGCCTGGGACCGCTCGTGCAATTGGACGCCCGCGGACTGCCCGACTGGGTCTATCTCTGGGACGACGATTTCGAGAGCACGTTATCCGCCGCGGGGCAGTTCGTCGAGTCGGCCGTCAATCGCTATCGCGGCAAGGTCGATCTCTGGCACTGTGCGGCCAAGGCGAACACGCCGCAGTCCCTCAGCTTCTCCGACGAGGAGCGGCTGCGGCTCGTTGCCTGGGTGATCTGCCGCGTCAAGCAGCTCGATCCGGAGCGGCCGCATGTGGTGGCCATCGATCAACCCTGGGGCGAGTATTTGGGACACCGAGCGGCCGACCTCGCTCCACTGCATTTTGCCGACGCGCTGGTGCGCGCTCGAATCGACTTGCGCAATTATGCTCGACATGAACTTCTCTTGCTGTCCGGGCGGAACGCTTCCGCGGAGCGAGCTGGAACTCGGCCGTCTCTTGGACATGTGGAGCGGCTTTGGCCTGCCGCTGTTGGTCGGCATCAGCGTGCCCAGCGGCGACGGCGCCGACCCCAAGGCGCGGCACAATGCCAGCACGGCCGGCGCGAATGCGCCTGAAACTTGGACTCGCGCGGTGCAACAATCGTGGGCCGCGCGCCATGTGCCGCTATTGCTCGCCAAGCCGAGCGTTCAAGGCATATTCTGGAATCAGTTCGAGGACGCCTTGCCGCATGACTTTCCCCACGCTGGCCTCGTCACGCCGCAGGGCCATGCCAAGCCCGCGCTGCGAACGCTGGCGAACTTGCGCCGACGCTGATCAACCCGAAGCCGCAGTGATAGTCCCTTATGCGTTTGAGGGTAACGCATCCTTACCACGTTAGCGACGAACGTTGATTTTACTCTCGCCCGTCTCAGTACTTCACCAGACGGCTGAGTGCGCCGAGCGGCGATGTATCACTTACAACGATGTTCAAGACCGCTTTGCCCGAAGCTGCTCGATTACGGCCAAATCCTCCGCCAAATCCTTAACCGTCGGGCGGTAGATGGCAATGCGTCTCCGCTGCAGTTGATCTTCCATTTCGGTTCGGCTCAGACCAGCCAACTTGGCTGCGGGCCAAATCGCAAGCTTTCCGGCGTCGAATAGATGGCAGGCGAATTCGGTCAATGCCTCACGCTCGGTGAGCCCGGCTTCGCTAAGAATCTCGTCGGGGATGGTTAGCGTCATATGATCACCCCACTCGCCCAAAGCACACCAGGCACATATCATCGCTCTGCGCCTGGTCGCCGACGAAATCCTTGACGTTGCGAAGGATGCTGCGGCCTTGCGCGGCGACGCCGCTGGAGTCGAGGCCCATCTGCTTGTGCAGGCGCTCGAGGCCGTAAAGCTCCTCCTTCGCGTTCATCGCCTCCGAGAAGCCGTCGGTGTACATCGCCAGGCGGTCGCCCGCCGCGAGCTGAAAGGTGACCTGCGAGTACTCGGCGTCCGGAGCTACTCCCAGAGGCAGACACATGTTATCGTCGTCAATCGCCGCGATCGCCTTGCCTCGCTGATAGAGATACGCCGGCGGATGCCCGGCGTCGACGAACGTCAATTCGTGTTTCTGCGGATCGATCACCGCGAGGAGCAGCGTCACGAAGCGGTCCTCCCAGCCGCCGGCCATGAAGGCACGATTCAGCTCGGCAACCGCCTCGGCCGGCGTCGGCTCGCTCACCAGACAATAGCGGACGTCGGCCGAAAGCCGCGCCATCAAGAGCGAGGCCGGTATGCCCTTGCCCGACACGTCCGCCACGACCACCGCCAGCCGCTTGCCGGACAGCTTGATGTAATCGAAGTAATCGCCGCCCAACTCGTTGGCCGGCTCGTAGAAATCGAAGAACTCGTAACCCTCGATCTTTGGCGGCGACTGCGGCAGGAAGCGCCGCATCACGTCATGGGCGACCTCCAATTCGCGGCTTCGCCGCTGGTCGCGGACGGCCGTCTCGTGAAGTTCGGCGTTCTCCACTGCGATGGCCGCCTGGCAAGCCACGCTCGCCAGCACTTCCAGGTCGTCGCGCGTAAAGCGGTTCCGCTGGTCGGAAGTGTCGATCTGAATCACCCCGGAGACGTCACCTCGGCTGGTGACAAGCGGGGCGCACATCACCGAGCGGATATGGAAGTCGACGATGCTCTCCGAAGCCGCGAAGCGCTTGTCCGACGAGGCGTCGGCGGAGAGGATCGCCTCTTTGCTCTCCATGACACTCTTCACGAGCGTTCGGCTGATGCGAACCGTATCGACCAGTTCCGGCCGGCGATGCTTGTGGGCCCGCGGAATGAGCTTGCCCGTCGGCCCGTCGCGGAGCACGATCACGCCGCGGTCGCCGTGGGGAAAGATCGAGAAAAGACTATCGAGCACTTTGGGCAGCACGTCGTGCATGCCCAGCGCCCGGCCCAGGTTCATGCTGATTTCCATCAAAGCCTTGAGTTTGGCCTGCGGATTTTGTTCCAGCCGCAGGCTCGAACTGCCGGACGCGACGTTCACCCGCTGCTGATAAACGGAGCCGCCTTCGTCGGGCTCGTCGTCAACCAGCAGCGCACCGGAGTCGCCAATGGTTGCGGTGTCGCGGATAGGCGTGGTTTTCGTTTGTGGGTCGACGCCGGGCAAAGGCTGCCTTTGCTCGTCCTTGAAGACCAGCACCACATCGCAGAGCGTGATGCGGTCCTGATCGTCGAGTTGCAGCCGGTCGCGGATCTGTCGGCCGTTGACGTACGTGCCGTTGCGGCTCTGCATGTCTTCGATAAAGAACGCGTTGTCTATCCTCAGGATCCGCGCGTGCTGGCGGCTCACCGCGCCGGAATCCAGCACGATGTCGCAATCCGGATGCCGGCCCAGAACGGCCGATTCCCGTTCGAGGTGAAACACTCCGCCGGCGTGCGGGCCTTCGACGGTGCGTAACTCGGGCATTGACAAAGAAACCTCCATTCGCTGATTTTACACTACTCGCCCCGGATAGTAAAACAGACACTCCCTCATCGGCAGGAATTGTTTTAATTCGGACCAAGTCGAGTATAGGACCCGCGCAAATTGCCGTCAATAATAAGGGTCCAAGCTATAATCTGCGCGGTTTAGGCGGCAGTTTGGTAATTGGGCTGAGCGGTAGCGTGGATTGGCCTACCCTCCCAGAAGGTGGACAGGGATCGGTTTTGCTGGGGTCGCCGGCGATCAGTTGCAGCAGCGCTCGGTGCCGCTTTAGGACCAAAGTATCCCAGTCCGTTTCATACCGCAATTGATCTGCGTGACGGTCGATTCAATGTGACCGCTGATGATCGCGACTCCAATGCGGCTCCAAAGCCAACTCCAAACGCGTCTTGACGTGCGCGCGGCTTTTCGGGTAGATACACACGCGCATAATCCTCATTTTGTGCAAGCGCGCCCTCGATTTCCCGGTTCCTATGGCCGACAAACGCCAATCCACGTCCGATGCACCGCCTGCCGCCGCCAAATCGCGGGCGGGTGCCGTGGGCCATTTGCGCTCGTCGGTTATGCCTACGCTCGCCGATCCCTTCCGCCTCGCGTTGACGCTGGCGGTGAACGCCGCAATTGTGGTCGGCATCGTCGGCACGGCGATAATACTCCGCAACTACAAGCCGCCGCCGAAGCCGCCGACGGTGGAATCCACGTTGTCCGCATTGGACCGCGGCAAGGCCGACGAGGCCCGGCAACTGGCCTCGCGCCTGGCCGCCAAGCCGGACATCACCAACGAAGAGTGGGGTGTCCCCGATTTTGTTTTCGGCGCCTTGGCCGCGAAAGCGGCCGACGTTGAATCGGAAAAGAAGCGCGGTGAAGCCTATCGCCAAGCCTCGCTCTATTTGCAGCGATCCCGCGAGCGGGGATTTCCCGCGCACCATGAAGCGATGGGGCTCTACCTGCTGGGCAAGAGCCTCAGCATGTGCGGCCGGTTGGACGATGCCCTGCCCGTGCTCCAAGCGGCGATGCGCGAGCCGGCCGATCATGAAATGGAGCTCCGTTCGTTCTTGATCACTGCCCTCGTCGGCGTTTATCCGCCCGAGCTTGAAAAGGCCCTGGCCGAAAGCCAAAAACTGCTCGCCGACGCAAAGCTGAGCGAAGCCGCCCGCAGCGAGGCGGTGTTGCAGCAGGCGCGGATTCTCTTTCGCCTCGACCGCATGAAGGAATGCGCCGCGCTATCGGATAAGCGCCCGGCGATCCGCAGCTCCGCGGCCAAATCGCCTTGCTCCGCGGACAGCTCGCGCTCGGTGAAGGGCAAGCGATGATGAAGGCCGGGACGAAGACAAAAGAGGATACCGACAAAGCTCAAGCGAAATTTCAACTGGCCTTGGATTGGTTCCGCAAGGCGATTAGTCAGGCCGCCAACGACAACTCGATCGCCCGGCAAGCAAACTACCTGATCGGCGTCTGCCTGGCCGAACAAGGGAACCTGCCGGCCGCTCTGAACCAGATGGAGCGCACGACACGGCTTTACCCCGACTCGCCGGAGTACGTGGCCGCGTTATACCAGCAAGGCGGAATTGGCCGCCGCATGGGCCGCCACAGCGAGGCGGTGAAGGCCTATCAGCAGATGACGTTGGCCTACAAGCAACAGGACGAGTTCCACAACCCGTGGATCAATGTTCCCGAGATGCAAGCGACCTTACAGAACGCCTGCCGGGAATACTTGAGCGCCGAAAAGTACGCGACGGCCGCCACGATCAGCCGCCTGCTCGCGCGGGTCATGCCCAAGGTCGAGGCCTTGAGGCTTACGGCCGAGATCTATCGCACGTGGGGCGAAAACCTCATGGACCAGGCGGAACATCTGCCGCCCCAGAAGGCTGACGAGCGCCGCAAGGCGGCCCGCATCGAGCTGCGCCGCGCCGGCGACACCTATGCGGAGCTCGCCCGCGAGCTTTTCACGACGCACGAGTATACCGATCTGCTCTGGGACGGCGCGACGATGTACATGGCCGGGCACGATTTCCAGAGCGCGGCGAACCTGCTGCGAACGTATCTGCACAACGAGGCCCGGAAGCGGAATGCCCAGGCGCTCTCTGATTTGGGCGAGGCCGAGCTTTCCCTCGGTGAGACGGAGCAGGCGTTGAAGTGGCTCCAGGCGTGCATCGACGAACATCCCCGCGACGAGGCCATCTACCGCGCGCGGCTGCTGGCCAGCCGCGCGGCGATTGCCCGCGGCGACATCAAGCAAGCCGAAGGCTTTCTCGACGACAACCTCAATGGCGATCAGTTGACGCCGGCGGCCAAGGAATGGCGCGATTCATTGTTCGCCTTGGGCGACCTATTGCACCTTGCCGGGCGAGACGCCGAGGCCATTGCGCGGCTGGAAGAGGCCCTCCGGCGCTATCCCGACGCGCCGCAAGCAATTGCCGCCCGCTATTTGCTGGCCGATAGCTCGCGGAGGCTAGCGAAAACCATTCGCGAGGGAATCGCAAAGGAGATTTCCTCGGCCGTGCGGAGCGAGAGCCGCGCGGCGGTCAGCCGACATTTTCACCGGGCATTGGAACTCTTTGCCGCACTGCAAAACGATCTCGGCCGCCGCGCCGCGGAAGACTTGACCGAGCAGGAAAAAGCCGTGCTGCGAAATTGCCGCTTCGCCGTGGGCGATGTGTACTTGGAATTGGAGAGTTATCGGGAAGCCTTGCGGGCCTTCCAGTCGGCGGCGAACCACTACATGGCCAGTCCGGAGGTCTTGGACGCCTATTTGCAAATTGCCAACGTCTATCGCCGCATGGACCGCCCGGCGGAGGCCCGCACCTCTCTGGAGCAGGCCCGCCTGGCGCTGCGGAGGATTCCGCCCGAGGCCCGCTTCGAGCAATCCACGAACTTCAACCGCAAGCAATGGAGCGATCTGCTGAGTCGCTTGAGCAGCCTGTAAGAATGTATTCGGCACACTCCGTGTGCCGATGGAAAGCGGCACACGGAGTGCCGGATACGATGACCACCCTTCCCACCGACATCCTGATCCAGCTCGTAAAGGCGCGGCATTCGTGCCTCGTGCAGCTCCGCGACCTGGGCCGTCGGCAGATGGAACTGATCGACAAGGGAAACGTCACCGGACTATTGGATCTGCTTGCGATCAAGCAGAAGCCGCTGAGCGATGTCCAGCGGCTGGAAAAGGCCCTCGACCCCTATCGAACGCAGAATCCCGAGCAGCGGCAATGGCCGTCGGCCGGCGAGCGGGCGGCATGTGCGCGACTGGTCGAGGAGTGCAACAAGATGCTCAAGGAAATCGTCATGCAGGAAAAGCGTTGCGAGGAGACGATGACCCGTAAGCGCGACGCCACGGCGCTGGAGCTGCAGCAGCTCCGCGCGGCCGGGCAGGCCCACGGCGCGTATTTGATCCCGGCGTCTCGGCACGCCGGGGCCCGATCCAGCCAGATCGACCTGAGTTCGGAGAGGTAACGCGAACCATGAGCCAACCTTTAATCGCCGTCGATCCAAACACGCTGGATGCCAGCGCCGATCTGCAAACGATCCTGGCGGCCTGGCATACGGCCACGCTCCGCCTGGAGCAGACTCACGACGCCCTCCGTGACGAAGTGCAGCAGCTTACCGCCGAGTTGGAAATCAAGAACCGCGAGCTGGCTCGCAAGAATCGTTTGGCCGACCTCGGCCAGATGGCCTCGCACGTCGCGCATGAGGTTCGCAACAACCTCGTGCCGGTCACCCTTTATTTGAGCATGCTCCGCCGCCGCCTGACAGGAAAAGGTGTCAGGAACCATTTGCCGGAACGGCCCGAAGGGTGCTGTGCACAAATGGTTCCTGACACCTTTTCCCTTCCCACCTTTTCCCTTCCCGATGTCGAGGGCCTCGACATGCTCGAGAAAGTCAACGCCGGCTTTCGGGCAATGGATGTGATGGTCAACGATCTGCTGCATTTCACGTCCGACCGAGACCCGCACGCCGCTCAGTTCCCACTGCGGAAACTGGTGGCCGACATCGAGGCCTCGCTGGCTCCGCAACTTGCCGCGCAGAGTATCCGCTTCGAGAACAGAATCTCGACGCAGCAAACATTGCGGGCTGACCGCGAGATGCTCCGCCGCGCCGTGCTCAACCTGGTGCTCAATGCCCTGGACGCCATGTCCGACGGAGGCACGCTGACCGTCGGCACGAATGCAACTGACGGCGGCCTGGAACTGTATGTCGCGGACAGCGGGCCGGGCCTGCCGGCCGAAGTTTTACCGCGTGTCTTCGAGCCTTTCTTTACGACAAAGCAGACTGGAACTGGCCTCGGGCTGGCCATTGTTTCGCGGATTGCCGAGGCGCATGGTGGGATGGCAAATGCGGCCAACGCTCCGCGCGGAGGCGCGGTGTTCACGCTCTTTCTCCCCTCTCCTTCCGGGAGAGGGGCAGGGGGTGAGGGCGGCCCGCATAAAGGATCGCGGAATAGCCATTCAGGCCGCCCTCACCCCGGCCCTCTCCCGGAGGGAGAGGGGGACTTTGCAAAGGAGGCCGCATGATGACCGCTTCATCCCATGATACTTCTCCGACCGGCCGCGTATTGGTTGTCGACGACCACGCCCGCGCCCGCGAGTCGATGGCCGATGTGCTGCGCCATGCCGGCCACAAGGTCGAATGCTGCACCTGCGCTGCCGAGGCACTGCAACTGCTCAAATCGGCCCGCTTCGATTGCATCATCACCGATCTGAAGATGCCGGGCATGACAGGCATCGAGTTCATCATCCAGCTTCGCGAGCGGCAATGCACGACACAGATTGTCATGGTCACTGCTCACGCTACGGTGGCCACGGCCGTCGAAGCGATGCGGCATGGGGCCTTCGATTACATAGAGAAGCCATTTGAGGCCGAGGCCCTGGAGCGGCTCGTCGCCCAAGCCATGCGGCATGGCCGGCTGGTCAATCCCGAGCCGGATGCCTTGGCCGCGGCCGAGAATGTCTCGCCCGCGATGATCGGATCGAGCCCGCTCATGCAGTCGCTGCGGACGCGAATCCTGCAAGTCGGGCCGACCGCCGAGACAGTCCTCATCATGGGCGAAAGCGGCACCGGCAAGGAGCTTGTCGCCCGCGCGATCCACGCCGCTAGTCACCGTCATGCGACGCCAATAATCAGCCTGAATTGTCCGGTGCTTTCGGCGCAGTTGATGGAAAGCGAGCTGTTCGGCCATGAAAAGGGCGCATTTACCGGGGCCGATGCCCCGCGGACCGGCCGCTTCGAGGCGGCCCACGGCGGCTCGATCCTGTTGGACGAGGTGACCGAGATCGATCTCTCACTGCAAGCCAAGCTGCTGCGGGTATTGCAAGAAAAATCCTTCGAGCGGGTCGGCTCGTGCAAGACGATGCACGTCGATGTCCGCGTGTTGGCGACGACCAACCGCGATTTGCAGAAGGAAGTTACCGCCGGCCGCTTTCGTGAAGACCTTTACTACCGCCTGGCCGTGCTGCCGTTGTTCGTGCCGCCGCTCCGCGACCGTCGCGAGGACGTGCCGGAACTGGCCGCTTACTTCTTTAAGCGCTCGGCCCAGCGACTCGGCGCGAACGCTGCACGCTCGATCCGGACGCCGAGCAGTTGCTCGTCGATTACCACTGGCCGGGCAACGTCCGCGAGTTGGAGAACATCGTCACCCGCGCAAGCGTGCTGACGACCACGGGCCGCGTCACGGCCGACGAACTGCGACGATGGCTGAACGTCGATTCGACGTGGGGCAGATTGCCAATCTGCCAAGAAAGGCAGGTCAGCGACCTGCCCCACGCAAGCCTGGAAGAAATGGAGCGGCGGCTGATTGAGGCGACGCTCGACCGTTTCGGCGGCCACCGCGCCCGCACGGCGCAGGCGCTTGGCATCGGCATCCGCACGCTGTCGGGCAAGCTGCGGCAGTATGGTTACGCCCCCCGAGAGAAGTCATTTGCAACCGAGACTAGGATGAGATGAATCGGCAATTTCTGCCGCAGCCAATGCGCGGAAACTGCCGGATGAAAACATAACGACCTTACGAAACGCAGCGGCAAATCTCCGTGCGCCAAAGGGCACACGACTTGCATTGCACAAATTACCATGATTACCGGCTTGTTCCAATCGACCGCAATCCCCGTCTTGCAGGAAGTCGTAAACTTCTCGCAGGCCCGGCAGGCGGTCTTGGCGGGCAATATCGCGAACATCGACACGCCCGGCTACCAGGCGCGAGACCTTTCCGTGGAGGATTTTCAGACTCGGCTCAAGCAGGCGATCGAGGATCGCGACGACCCGCAGAGTTCCATGATCGAGGGCCATTCGCCGGGCGAGACAGAATTGCCACCCAAGCCGCTCATGGCCGAGGTCGCCAAATCGACGCGGATGGTCCTGCGGCACGACATGGGCAATGTGGATATGGAATCGCAAGTCACGGAGATGGTGAAGAACCAGATGCAACACAACACGGCGCTAGCGATCCTTAGCGACCAGTTCCGGCAGTTGCAAACGGCAATCCGAGGAAGCGTGTAACAAGGAAAGTACGCAATACAAAGTACCCAGTACAAAAAACGACTCGCAATGTAGTGTCCACTGAGCACTGAGTACTCTGTACTTCCTCCAACCCCCAACCTCCCATGCTATCAGCACTCGACATCAGCACAAGCGGTCTGGTCGCGCAGCGGATGCGCATGATCCAGATCTCCAACAACATCGCGAATATCAAGAGCACGCACACGGCTAAAGGCGAGAAAACGCCCTACCAGGCGAAGACGGTCGTGTTCCAGTCCGACGACAGCCAGGGCAGCAACGGCGCGGCGGGCGTGAAGGTCAGCTCGATCGAGAGCGTGCCCAGCGAGCCGATCTGGCGGCGGGAGCCGAACCATCCGGACGCCGTGAAGGCCGGCCCCCACGCGGGCGAGGTGGCGTATCCGAATATTGACTTGATGTCCGAGTTCACGAACGCCCTGGAGGCCGCCCGGTCGTACGAGGCGAACTTGGGTGCGATGGACATTACGAAGAATATGGAGCAGCAGACGTTAAAGATACTTGCATGAGCAGCACGCAACGGAAAAGGGTCTTGGGTCTTAGGTCTTTGGCCTTGGGACTCAAAGCCCAAAGACCTAAGACCCAAGACCATTCCGCATGACCCCCATTACCGGCATCACGACACAACCGCTCCTGCAGCCAGGCCGCGCCGTCGGGCGCGGCCGCACCGGCCGATGCCGGGCAGTCGTTCAAGGACTTCCTCGTGCAGTCGATCCAGGACGTGAACTCGATGCAGTCGGCGGCCGACAAGGCGGTGGAGAAACTGGCCACCGGCGGCAACGTCAACCCGGCCGAAGTCCTCACTGCCGTTCAGAAGGCCGACATCGCCTTCCAGATGATGGTGCAAGTCAGAAACAAGCTGGTCGATGCGTTTACGGAAATTAAGAATCTGCAAATCTGACGCGCGGCGACTGAAAACTGAACACTGAAAACTGAAAACTTCCTTCATGGACTTCCTCAACAAAGCCTTCGCGCAATTCAACGACTTTTTCCGCTCGATGTCGCCCAGCGGCCGGATCACGGCCGGCCTGCTGCTGGTCGTGGCGGTGGTCAGCGTCGGGTATTTGTTTCAATCGCAGGTAGGCGGAGGGGATGATTACCTTTTCGGCGGTGCGTCGATTCCCGAAGCCACCCTGCACAAGATGGAAGAAGCGTTTGGCGCGGCGGGCTTAAACGGTTATACGATCGAGGGCGGCCGCATCAAGGTGCCACACGCACAGCGGGCCGCCTACTTGGCAAAGCTTGCCGAGGCAAAAGCGTTGCCGCCGAGCTTTGACGAGTTTAAGGACGACACCGGCGGAGGACCTTGGGATCCTCCCGGCACAATTGCACAACGCGTGAAACACCAACGTGAACGTGAGCTGTCCCTTGCTATAAACGCCTTGAAGAATATCGAACGTTCCTCGGTGCTGATAAGCGACCCGCAAACCCAGCCGGGGCTCGGCCAACCGCCGATAAGGACCGCCGCAGTATTCGCATCAGCCGTCGGCGGCATGCCTTTGGATGAGGAACAGAGAGATAACATCTGCTATTTGGTAGCAATGGCCAATGGCATGAAGCCGGAATGCGTAACTGTCACCGACGCCAACGGCTCCTCAACGGTCGGAAGATCACGGAGCACGAGCGCGGCCGATGACGATTACGCCCGCGCCGTCGACAAGGCCGAAGGCTATTGGAACAGCAAAATCCGCATGGCGCTATCCGATATACCACGGCTGACGGTCACTTCTACCGTGATGCTCGACCACGAGAAGCAAAGTAGCATACGCGAGGTGACGAATGATCCAACCAAGGCGCCCTTGAAGTCAATGGACTACTCGCGGCCGGTCTATCCTAATGCGGGCGCCGTTGGTGGCGTGCCGGGCCTCAGGTCGCAGCAAGGAGGCGGCGCCAATCAGGCTGCCAGTTTAGCCTCGACGGGCGAACCAGGCGAGGAGACAAGAAGCGAGTTCACCAACGGCGTTTCCACCAAAAGCACCGAAAAGGAAAGCGACGGCCGCGCAATCAAATCTGTCAAGGTTGCCATCGGCATCCCGGCGAGTTACTTCGAAAAGGTCTGGCTGACAAATAATCCGCCGAAGGCAGGCGAAGAAGCGAAGAAGCCGGACCAAACCGCTCTGGACGAGATCCGCAAGACAATCACCAAGGACGTAACCGCCCACGTGGCGACGCTGCTGCCGTCGTCGCCCGACGTCAAGGACCCGACGACGCTGGTCACGGTGACCAATTTCCCAGACATCAAATCCCCGGAGATCATCGGACCGGGCCTGCCGCAACGGACGTTCACCTGGCTCACCGATAACTGGCCGATGCTGGCGATGGTGGTCCTCGTTCTCGTCAGCGTCGGCATGTTGCGGTCGGTACTCCGCTCGGTCCCGGCCGCGTCGTCGGAGAGTTCAGCGATCGCCGCGCGGATTCCCGCCAGCGAATCGAAGGCGGAAGAAAAGGAAGAACCGGTGGAGGCGGCTGTCGCCCGGCGGCTCCGACGCATGTCCGGCAGCGGGCCATCGCTCCGCGATGAGCTTTCGGAAATGGTGAAGGAAGACCCCGATTCGGCCGCCAGCATTTTGCGGACTTGGATCGGGCAGGTGACTTAATAATGTATCCGGCACACTCCGTGTGCCGCCTGAAAATCGGCACACGGAGTGTGCCGGATACAATAAGCAATGACTACACAACTCAGTAACGACGGAATTCGCAAGGCGGCCATTTTGGTGGCGAGCCTCGATACGGCCGCGGCCGATGCCGTGCTCGATCAACTTACGCCCGAACAGGCCCGGCAGGTCCGTGAGATCGTCGTCGAACTTGAAGACATCGATCAGAGCGAGCAGCGGCGGGTGATCGACGAGTTCTTTCACCCGGGAGCCCCGACGACATCGGCGCAGAATGACACCGGGGTTGAACTGGACGGCCGCTTGGCATGGCTGGCGTCGCAAGCCGACATCTACGTCGAGGAAGAACCGATTCGTCCTTCGGCGCTCGCTGCGCCGCCCTTCCGATTTCTTCAGGAAACCGATACCGATAAGCTGGTCCGCGCAATCGCACACGAACGTCCCCAAACGATCGCCCTGGTGTTGTCGCATCTGCCGCCCGCCAAGTCGGGGGCCGTGCTCGGACGCCTGCCGGAGAGCGTTCAAGCGGAAGTCGTTCACCGCCTGGTCGATCTCGAGGAAGCCGATCCCGAAATCCTTCGCGAGGTCGAAGAAGCATTGCGCGGACGGCTATCCCAGCACGTCGAAACGCAACGCCGCCGCACAGCCGGCTTGCAGGCCGTGGCCGGAATCTTGCAAGCCACCGACGGCCGCACGGGCCTCCGCATCCTCGACAACCTGGCCAAGGGCGACCACACGCTCGCGGAAAAGCTGCTGCCGCGGCCATTGGCGTTTGACGATCTGGCCGATTTGGACCGCGATGTATTACGTGACGTCCTGGATGAGATTGACTCCGAATTGTTGTTGCCGGCCCTGCTCGGAGCGGCGCCGGACTTGATTGGCCATGTACTTTCCTGTTTGCCAGCGGCGGACGCGCGAACCTTGTATCACGAACTCAATCATCCCGGTCCGATTCGGCTTCGCGACGTGGAAGAGGCGCGAAAACAAGTGGCGAGAATTGCAACCAGAATGAGTTTTCAAGTCAGGAGTTAATGTAGGGTGAGCCGAGCGAAGCGAGTCCCACTCTACGAAGAATACTATGCCCACTGTCCTCCGCGCCACCGATCGCCACACGACCACCGCAGGCGTGGCTTTCAACTTCGACGACATGGCCGGCCAGGCGAAGAAGTACTTGGACCAGGTCCGCATCGAGGCGGCGAAGATCGTAACCAAGGCCCAGCAGGACGCGGCGGCCCTTCGTCAGCGCGCCCAGGCGGAAGGCCGCCAGGCTGCGATGAACGAAGTCGATCAGATGATTCAAAAGCAGCTTGGCACGGTGATCCCCGCGCTCAGGCAGGCGATCCTCGACATCCACCAGGCCAAGCAGGCGTGGCTCACTCAGTGGGAAGCGTCGGGCATTCATCTGGCGGCGGAAATCGCCAAGCGGCTGATCCGCGGCGAGCTGACCCGCCAACCTCAAATCCCCCTGACATTGATCCGCGAGGCGCTGCAATTGGCGGCCGGCGGCGGCGAGGTGCGGCTCGTGCTGAACCCGGCCGACCACCAGGCGTTGGCCGGGCAGGTCAAGCTGCTCGTGGATGAAATGACCGGCCTGGGCGATACGCAGATCGTGTCCGACGCCGCAATTTCGCCCGGCGGATGCCGCGTGGAAACGCGCTTCGGCGCTATCGACCAGACGTTTGAGGCCCAGCTTGCCCGAGTTGAAGAGGAGTTGCGGCCATGAATGTCGCCATGATCGAACAACTCGAGCGCGTCATGACCACTGCCGTCACCGGCAGCGTGGCGCAGACGGTTGGCATGACAATCTCCGCGGCCGGTTTTCCCGCCCCCGTGGGCGCGATAGCCGAGATCGAGCGCGGTTCAGCCTCGCCGCTGCTGGCTGAGGTGATTGGCTTTCAGAACGACATGACCTTGCTCTATCCGCTCAGTGATCTGAATGGAATCCGCCACGGCAATCGCGTGCGGCTGCGGCAGACGACGCGCTGGCTCCGCGTTGGCGACGGCCTGCTGGGCCGCGTCTTGGATGCCTCCGGCCGTGCCGTCGACGGCAAGCCGCAACCGGCCTTAAGTGAGCGGATGTCGCTCCATCGCCAGCCGCCGCACGCCTGCACCCGCCCGCGTATTGATCAGCCGCTAGGCACCGGCATCCGCGCGCTCGACGGCCTCTTGTCCTGCGGCAAAGGGCAGCGGATGGGTATCTTCGCCGGTTCGGGCGTCGGCAAGAGCGTACTGTTGGGCATGATGGCTCGATACACGTCGGCCGACGTGAACGTGATCGCTTTGATCGGCGAGCGTGGCCGCGAAGTCAACGAGTTCATCGAGCGCGACTTGGGACCGGAAGGACTTGCGAGGAGCGTGGTGATCGTGGCCACGAGCGATGAGCCGGCGCTTGTTCGCGTGCAGGCGGCGAATACCGCGGCGACGATCGCCGAATACTTCCGCGACCGTCCCGCGCGCAGGGCGACGTGCTCTTGCTCATGGATTCGGTCACGCGGCTGGCGATGGCCCAGCGGGAAATTGGACTGGCCGCCGGCGAGCCGCCGGCGACGCGAGGCTATCCGCCCTCGGTTTTTTCGCTGTTGCCGAAGCTCGTCGAGCGCGCCGGCCGCAGCCCCAAAGGCAGCATCACGGCTTTCTTCACCGTGCTCGTCGAAGGCGATGATCCCAATGAGCCGGTGGCCGATACGGTCCGCGGCTTGCTGGACGGTCACACCTGGCTGTCGCGAAGTTTGGCCAGTCGCGGACACTATCCGGCGATCGACGTACTGGGAAGCCTTAGCCGGCTGATGACCGAAGTTGCCGGCGCGGAGCATCGCCGCGCGGCGACCGTGGTACGCAGCCTGCTGGCCGCGTACCGCGACCATGAGGATTTGATTTCCATCGGCGCCTATCGCCGCGGCGGCAATAAGCTCGTGGACGCAGCCATCGATCTGCAGGATGACTTGAATGGATTCCTGCGGCAAGCGGTCGACCAGCGGTCGAGCATCGACGACGCGCGGCAGGGACTGCTGGCGTTATGCCACAAGGCCCAGCAACGCATAACGGGCGATAACGGAGGGGCACCCGCGCAACGGGTCGCGTAACGATGGGCAGATTCATCTTTCGACTGGAGTCCTTGCTGAAGATTCGCCAGGCACGGCGCGGCGAGTGCCAGGCGGCGCTGGCCGAAGGCTATCGCGTCGACGAGGTGCTGCGTAAGCAGTTCGAGAACTTCGAGCGAGAGTTGGACGTGTTGAAGGAATTCTGCCGGCGCAAGGTGTCGCCGGGCGGGATCGATATCGATCGCCTCGTCGAGGCCCAGCGCTACGAACTGGTGACGAAGGCACAGCAGGGAAAGATCGTCCAGCAGCGCGAGACGGTCGCCGCTGAAATCGAGCGCCGCCGCCAGGCGATGGTCGAGGCCGATCGCGAAGTCCGCATCCTGGAAAAGCTTCGCGAGCGGCAGGCCGAGCAGCATCGCCGCGAGGAGGAGCGCCGCGAGGCCAACAGGCTGGATGAAGTCGCCACGCAGCAGACGTATCGCAAGATGGCGGGGAGCAGGGAGCAGGGAGCAGGGGGCAAGGCGCCTTACTCCCTGCTCCCCGCTCCAAGCTCCCAGCCTTATGAGGAGGCCGCTACATGATTGGCAAATTGCTGGGAATGATGATGACGTTCTTAGCCGCGATCTGCGTGGCTACCGTCATTTCCGCCGCCGCGCTCGTCTTTTACTACGCACAGTCTTGGAAAGTCACCAAGGAACGCGCCGGACAGGCGATGGCCATTCTGCAAGGCACGAGCCCGGAGGCCCTGCTGCCGCCTTCGCTACCGAAAAAGCAAACCGACTCCGAGCAGCCGGGCTACGAGAAGCGGCTGGCCGATCACGACTTGGAGCGGCTCCAGGCGGACCAGCGCCAGGCGATGATTCGAGCTCTCACGCAGCAGTTCCAGGATCAGCTCGACAAGGTGGAAGCCGAACGAAAGCGCGTGCAGGCGGTGAGTGATGACTTGCAGCAAAAGCTGGATGAAATGAAGAACGCGGCCAACAATTCCGGCATGGTGACCGTTCAGGACACTATGGAGAAGCTCAAACCGAAGCAGGCCAAGGAACTGATCATGCAGCGCTTGGACAAGGGCGAGACCGACGTGGTGGCCAAAATGCTGGCCAACATGTCCGACGGCAAGCGGGCCAAGATTATCGCCGAGTTCAAGTCGAGCGAAGACATGGAAAAGATCGGCGTGGTGCTGAACCGCATCCGCCAGGGACAGCCCACCGCGGAAATGGTGGATGAAACCGAAAAGCGAATTCAACCGCCCAAGGGGTCGGAACCATTGCCTTCAAATAGCTTGAACTGAACTAAAGGCGATGAGCACGGGATGATCGTTTCACTTCCTAACGCAAGCAATACAAAATGCCGGTGATCAGCATGGATGCACTACCTCGAATGACGACCGCCGATTTGACGCAGTCGGACACCATAAGCCGGATAGCCGGTGCGACGGCGGCCTTCGATGACTATCTGCAGCAAGCGCAGACGCAGGACTCGACGATCGGAGCGTCGGATCGAAACGACGCCAGTTTCGTTCAGTCCAGTGACGCGCGCGCTGCGGCGCCGGCGCTCGGCGCCAATTCATGGGCGGACTCGGACGCGCCGTCGGGGCGGACCAACTTGCGGCCATCCGATCGCAGTGTGGGGCCAGACCAGAATACATCGGCGACACATGCCCCGGATTCGCCCAAGTCGCGGGCCGGCGCAACGGATCAAAGCGCAGACGATAGTTCCTCCTCCTCGACCTCGTCCAAAGGAAAGGACAGAGAAAGCTCCTCATCCGACAGCCAGACTTCTTCGCAGGACGCTGCACAATCGACCAAACATGAGAAGCCCGGCGCCGACAAAGCGAAGCAAGACGACTCGTCGGCGGTGGTCTTGGACATCGGTGCGAATACCCCTAACGCTTCGGCGGGCGCGGCGCAGGCTGCCGGCGCCAATGCAAGCTCGGCAAACGTGGCTACCGCAGTAGCGCAACAAGTTGCCGCGGCCGCGGCGACCGTGCCCGTCAGCGCGTCGGCGGCGGCCTCGAAAGCCGGCAATGCCCATGTGGCTTCGTCGCTCTCGGGCCGCGCCGATAAGGCTTCTGAAAACAAGTCCGCCTTGACGGAAAAGCTGAACGTGGCTTCAGCGGGCGCAAATGCCGACGCGACTCAGGCATCTGCCAGCGATGCAGCCAGCGGAGGCGCATCCGGGCAAGCCGCGGCATCGGCCGCAGCCTCGGCGGCAACAGTTGCCGCGACGTCTTCGAGTTCCGCATCCGCCACAACAGCGAAGTCCGCGACAACTGCCTCGGCTGCTACCGGCGCGAATTCTGCCGCAACGGCCTCGACGGCGACATCCGGCGATTCGCCCAGCGCGATCGATCCCGGCGCGCCAGGACAGACTCCGGTCCTTGCTCCTGCGCCTGCGGCTGAGCAAGCTTCAGCCGCGACAACTATGACATCGACGGAAGCAACGGCCAGCGGTGCAACGGCGGCAAGAGAGCAGCGAGCGAAAGCGGCCGTTGACGCTCTTGCATCAACCGGACCGGGCGATAATGGCACCGCCGGCCCGACACAGAGCGGCAACGCGAATTCGACCGCGCCCATTGCTGTATCGTCATCGCCAAACAACGCGACCGGGGCGAGCGGAACAACCGCCGCACATTCCGCGGAGACCAATCTCAGCCAGGCCGACCGTGTTCGCTTTGTGCAGCGCGTCGAGCAAGCATTCCAGGAACGTCAACAGCCAGGGCGGCAGCGTTCGCCTGAGGCTCAGCCCGCCGGACCTCGGATCGCTGAAGATCGAAATCAAGGTCACGCGAGGCGAGATGACCGCGCGGGTCGAGGCCGACACGCCTTCCGCGCGGAACCTGCTCCTGGACAATTTGCCTGCGCTCCGCGACCGCCTTGCCCAGCACGACATCAAGGTGCAGCGGTTCGAACGTCGATCTCATGGACCGCTCGGGCGGCGGCCTGGCGAACCAGTCGTCCCAGCAGCAGAACCCATCGTGGCAAAATGCCGGCTCCGGCGCGGCCCGCGCGACTACGCGCACGGCTGCCGCCGCTCCGGCAGTTGTCGAGGCGTCGCCGGTACGGCCAGCCGCCGGCGAAGGTCGATTGAACGTCGTCGTGTAAAGAATACTCAAAACAAACACACTTGGACGCGAGGAAAAATGTCTACCACAACCAGCAGTCCCGTGAGCAATGCGAGTACCGCGGGAGGCGCGTCAACCAGCGCCGCCGCCACGAACCCCTTGGATTCGCTTAATACTCAGGACTTTACCAAAATGCTCGTGGCGGAGCTTCAAAACCAGGACCCGACCAATCCCGTCACGAACTCCGAGTTGATGCAGGAGGTAAGCCAGATCCGCTCGATCCAGGCCACAGACGGTTTGACCGGCACGCTGCAATCGGTGCTGCTGGGCCAGAGCGTCGCCACCGCGGGCAACCTCATCGGCCGTGCGGTCCAGGGAAAGGACACCCAGGGCAACGACGTATCGGGCACCGTCAGATCGGTCTCGCTTTCCGCCGGCAACGCCACGTTGAACTTGGGCACTTCGACCATGCCTTTGGGCAATGTGACGCAGATTTCGGCCGCCGGCCAATAGGGCAAATCATAACAAGGACTTGTTTCACTTAGGGAGGAAATATCATGAGTCTAGCTTCCGCCATGAGCACGGCCCTGACGGGCTTAAGCGCCGCCGAAACGCAAATCGGCGTCGTCGGCAACAATCTAGCGAACTCGAACACGGTCGGCTTCAAAGCCTCGGACGTGCTCTTCGCCACTCAGTTCCTGCAAACGCAGAGCGTGGGCTCCGCGCCCACCGCCAATACCGGCGGCAGCAACCCGGTGCAGGAAGGCCTCGGTGTGCAGGTCGCACAGATTTCGCCCAACTTTTCTCAAGGCACGATCTCCACCGCCAACAGTCCCACCGATCTGGCCATCCAGGGCGACGGCTTCTTCGTTGTGCAGGCCCAGAACGGCGGCCAGGAATATACCCGCAACGGCACCTTCACGACCAATGCCGAAAACCAGCTCGTAACCGGCACCGGCAACCGCGTGATGGGCTATGGCATCTCCAATGGGTTCCAGATCGATACCACGCAACTCCAGCCGTTGCAAATTCCGCTAGGTACGGCCATGGTGGCCAAGGCCACGACGACCGCGACTTTGCAAGGCTCCTTGACGCCCACCGGCACCATAGCTAACACCGCCCAGATCATCCAAACCGGCGTGCTCACCGACGGCAGCAAGACCTATCCAGGGAGCGATCCGAACAACCCCCCAAGCATCCCACCGCAGCGGTGGCGCTCGACGCTACGAACCAGCCGCTGCCCGGAAATCTCACCGGCACATACAAGTACTACGTTACCTTCACTAACGTCAACGAGCAGAGCCGGCCGCAATTGGTGGAATCTACGACGCCGCTTTTGGCCAACAACCAGGTCATGCTCTCTAACTTTCCCACGGACACTTCGGGCCAGTGGACCGGCATGAACCTCTACCGCAGCGTCAACGACGATCCAGGCGATACGAACTACTATTTAGTCCACTCATTCCCCATATCGGGCCCTCCCGGAGACCCAGCCGCTAACCCACCGGTACCGGTTGGCTCATACCAGGACAACGCCACCGATACCCAACTCCAGACCGCCGACCAGGTGATGAGCTTCACCGGACCTGCCGCGAGCACCACAACTCCGCTCAAGGATGTCGTGATCTACAACGGCACGACGTATGCGAACGCCTTTCCAACAACGGGAACCTTGCAGTTTACGGGAACCAAGGACGGCAATAGCTTGACGATGCAAAGTATGCAGATCACCAACGCCTCCACCCTCAAAGATCTGGCCACTTTCCTGCAAGGCTCGTTGGGCATCCAGCCGCCGCCGGGAATCGATCCCAACAACGCGATTCCCGTGGACGCTGGTACCGGTCAAGCCGCGGGCGTGACCATCACGTCGGACGGCCGCATCCAAATTGTGTCCAACGACGGCACGCCCAACGCCGCGACGATCGGTCTCTCAGCCATGCAATTGGTCTCCGGCAACGGCGCCTCGCAGACCACCGCGGTGAGCATGCCCTTCAATTCCATCCAAACTGCCAAAGGCGACGGGACGACCGCCGACATGGTAGCATACGACAGCCTCGGCATCCCGCTTTCGGTCCGCATTACCACGGTGCTCGACAAAGTCACCAGCAGCTTCACGCAGTACCGCTGGTATGCCGACAGCGGCCAGAACGATCCCGGCGGCGGCCAGACAAATATCGCCGTCGGCGAGGGCGTCATCCAATTCGATGGTCAGGGCAATCTCATTCCCCCGTCCACTGGCAATACGACGGTCTCCATCGGACGGGCGAACGAGCCTTCCGTCAAGCCGCTACAGTTCAATCTTGATTTTACCCAGGTTTCCGGCCTTGCCTCAAACCAATCGTCGCTCACCGTTTCGCGGCAAGACGGCTCCGCGCCGGGCGTCTTGAGCAGCTTCATCATCAGCGACAACGGCCTGATCAGCGGCGTATTCAGCAACGGCATCAGCCGCGATTTGGGGCAAATTCGCCTGGCGCGATTTTCCAATCCGGTTGGTCTGGAACAACAAGGCCAAAACATGTACTCTGCCGGCGTGAACTCGGGATTGCCGATCATGGGCAACCCGGGCGATCAGGGAACCGGCACGATCGTCTCCGGTTCGCTGGAACTGTCGAACACCGACATCGGCGGAAGCCTGATCAACTTGATCACCACGCAAACCATGTACAGCAGCAATACGCGGGTGATCACGACGGCACAGCAGATGTTCAATGAATTGTTGCAATTGTTGCGGTAAGCAATGATCCGATTGACCCGCTTTGGAGGCGAGCCTTTCCTGCTCAACGCGGAATTGATCCAGTATGTCGAGGCCCGGCCCGATACGTACATCACGTTGGCCAACGGCGAGCGGTTGATCGTGGCCGAGGCGATGGAAGAGGTGCTGCGGCGAGTGATGGTTTACCAGCAGGCCAAGCATCTGTCGCCGCGTGGAACGATAACAATCAAAGGACAACCAGGACTTCAAGGCCAGCAAGGATCCAATTGACTGCAATTCGTCACTGTCGTCCTTGCGGTCTTTAGAATCGTTATGCACGGTATAACCGGACGGCGGCCGTCGATTATTTAACATGCCCCGCGCTTTGCTCTTAGAGCAACATAGAGTTGAATAGTCCGATCCGCGAGCAGCATGACGAGATAAAACATGGCCAAGACGACCAATCCTGACGAAACCGCCGAAGTTGCGCCGTGCGCCGGCACCGGCCAAGAAGTCGATCCTGGGAAAGCTGCTGGTGATGTTGCTCGTGCTCAGCGTCGTCGCCGTGGAGTGCGTCGTGGCTTACCTTTGCATTCCGTCCGCCTCCAGTGCGGCTGCGCCTGGAGCGGCGCCGTCAAACCGCCCGCCGAACACAAGAAGGGCGAAGCGGAGCCGGCGGGCGAAGGCGAGGGCGACGGCACCGTCGAAATCGACCTCAGGGAATACTCGGTTACCGTTTTCCAGGCCGCCTCGAATTCGACCATGCGGATCGACTTCCATCTCTATGGCATCGTCGCCAAAGAGAAGGAGCCCCGATTCAAGCAGCTATTGGAGAAAAACCAGGCCCGCTTGCGCGAGCAGGTCGTGCAGACTATTCGCGGAGCGCAGTTGGCGGACCTGAATGACGACCCCAGCCTTGGATTGATCAAGCGAACTATCCTAGCCAAGGTTAATACCATTCTTGGCGAGCCATTATTGAAGGACCTGATAATTAGCGACTTTGCGTCGCTGGAAAACTAGCGCGATGAGCGGCGAGTTTTTGGCGGAGCATCTGCCTCAAAGCTCACGGCTGCACAGGAATGGATTCCTATGGCGAACGACGAACCAGTTCTGAACCAGGACGAAATCGAGAAGCTTTTCAGTCCGCCCAAGATCCCTGCCGCGGCGGGTCTCGGCGCGGCGGATGTCGGCAACGATCCGATTCCGGGTGGAAATGAACCGCTCGCAGCGCGCGCCGAATCGACTGCGACGGCCCCCGCCGCTGCCCGGCGCGCGCCGGGACCGCCCCAGGAGCCCGACATCGCGACTCAGGACATCGAATACTTGCTGTCGCAGGCGGAAAAGGCGCTGGAGTCGGTGAACTCGAGCCAGTTCGATGACTTGCCCAAGGGTCCCGGCGCGCCGGGATCGTATAACCTTCAAGAGTTCTCGCCCGCGGCGCCCTCCACCGAAGCCGCCACGCTCGACCTGATCCGCGATGTGGAGCTCGATCTGAAAATCGAGTTGGGCCGCACGCACATGTACCTGGAAGACGTGCTCAAGCTTCGCAAGGGCTCGGTCGTGCCGCTGGACAAGTTGGCCGGTGATCCGGTCGACATCTACGTCAACGGCCGCCTCATTGCCCGCGGCGAAGTGCTCGTGCTTAATGACAATTTCTGCGTTCGCGTGGCTGAACTGATCGTGGGAGCGAACGTTTTGACCTGATAAGGAAGGAAGCGCAAGGATGCCTTCTCTGCTTGCAATAATTGGAACCTGCTTGACCGCGACGGTCGCGGCCTCTCCCTTGGATCGTTATGACGACCGCGCGGCCGATCGCGACGCCGCGCCGTGGTGGGCGAATGCGACTACACCAGACACTTCCGCAGCCCGGCCGATCGGCGACACAGCGTCCAAGGTCAACGCACCGACGACAGCGCGGTCGCCAGTGGCCGGGGTAGCGGAGGTTGCGTCAGATTCGCCGCCGGCGGGCCACGCGGACGCAAAAGAGGGAATTGCCTCTTTTGCCGACGGGTCGCCTACGGAACCCGGCGTCCAGATGCCGGCTAAGTCCCCAGCCGCTTCCGGCAAAGCGGCGCCCGCATTGCTCCGGCGTGAAGCCGATACTCCGCCCGCCTATTTTACTTCCCAGCCCGAATCCCGACGCGCCGGGACTGGTCCAACTTCGGACGCAACAAACGTACTCCGTCCGCCACCTGCCCCGGCAGTAGTGGCAACGGCGGCGACTTCGCCCGCGCCGGCAATCTCCACTGCACCGAGGCTAATGCCTATACCTGCCAAAGCGCCTCCCGCAGTCGCGCCGCCGCCGGCAACAATATCGTTAGCGACCTCAACATCGGCCGCCACGGCAACAGATTCCATGCCGTCGCTCGCTTTGGGCGGCCACGCTGAGAAAGGCATCCTAGGCCAGACTTCGCCGCTGGGCGCCATGTTCACCGTCGGCGGCAGTCTTTCGATCGTAGTGGGGCTGTTCCTCGTGATTGCCTGGGCGATGCGGAAGACGGCTCCCCGCGGGTCGCTCTTGCTGCCCAAGGAGGTTTTCGAGATTCTCGGCCGCGCGCCCTTGGGCGCGCGGCAGCAGGTGCAGCTCCTCCGCTGCGGTAGCAAGCTTTTGCTTGTCTCGATTACGCCGCAAGGCACGGAGACGCTCACCGAAGTGACCGATCCGCTGGAGGTCGATCGCATTGCCGGCATCTGCCAGCAAGGCAACCCGAAGAGCTCCACTGCCGCGTTCAGGCAGGTTTTCCAGCAGGTGGCCACCAAGCCCGCCGAGCCCAATCCTCTTGAATTGGGCGGCCCGCGCCGCAAGCGATATCGCTGGGAGAAGGAACATGCATAATGACTTACCTCGTTCCCACGCTCCGCGTGGGAACGCAGTTGCCGGACGCTCCGCGTCCTTGATCCGGCGCGGAGGCATTAACTTCGGGCTGTGCCAAATACGGCCGCGGAGCGGCAAGCAAGCACGTGACGACGCGGAGCGTCGTCACGAGGGCAAAATGTGGCGTTCACTGGTCCTGGCACTATCCCTGGTGCTCTTGGGAAGCTTTGCGCCGCGAACGGCGTTAGCCGATGACGCCGCCAGCAAGCCGATCGCACTGGGCGTGCCGCAGGACCTCAGCGGCGGCCCGGAAAAATGGGCCAGCCCGGAGGGCCTCAGCTCGACCATTCAAGTCGTCTTGCTGCTCACGGTGCTCAGCCTGGCCCCCGCGATCCTCCTTATGACCACCTGCTTCGTCCGCGTGGTCGTTGTGCTCAGCATGTTGCGGCAGGCGCTGGGCACGCAGTCGCTCCCGCCTAACCAAGTCATTACTTCCCTGGCGATGTTCATCACGCTGGCGATCATGGGCCCGAGCTGGAAACAGGTCTACGATCAGTCGATCGTGCCTTACACGAACCACCAGATCGGCATGACGGACGCATGGACTCGCGGCGCGGCCCCCATCCGGCAGTTCATGAGCGCCCAGATCGAGCGTACCGGCAACTCCGACGACGTGCTCCTGTTCTGGAGATATTCATCCAGCGAGCCGGCGCCGACAAAGTATGAGGACGTGCCGCTGACGGTGCTCCTGCCGGCCTACATGCTCAGCGAGCTGAAGACCGCGTTTCTCATCGGCTTCCAGATTTATCTGCCGTTTTTGATCCTCGACATGGTGATTGCCAGCGTGATGGTTTCGATGGGCATGTTGATGCTACCGCCCACGCTCGTCTCATTGCCGTTCAAGATCCTGTTGTTCGTACTAGTCGACGGCTGGCACCTGGTCGTCGGCATGTTGATGCAAAGTTTTCAAGCGGTGCATTGAAGCGGAAGCGGGTAGTGGGTAGTGATTAGTGGCTAGAATAGCTTCAATTCACGATTCCCGAGCGGCTATTCACTTGCCACTATCCACTAATCACTATCCACTCTCCACTATGCCCCCCGACTCCCTCACCGAACTCGCCATCGGCCTCGGCCGCGAAGCCATTTGGATCAGCCTCTTGATCTCTGCGCCGGTGCTCATTGCGGGCATGGTCGTGGGTCTGGTCATCGGCCTGCTGCAAGCCGTGACGCAGATCCAGGAACAGACGGTGGCCTTCGTGCCAAAAATCGTGGTCATGATCCTCGTCGTCAGCTTCACCTTGCCGTGGCTCTTAAGCCAGATGATGCACTACACGACGGAACTGATCTCCGGGATACCTGGAAGGTTCTGAAACAGGTCTTTGGTCTTGGGCCTTTGGTCTTAGGCGCGATTAGCTAAGACCCAAGCCCTAAGACCTAAGACCCAAAACCAAAATGGCATCGCTAGCCCTCCTCAACGTCGATCGCTTCCTGGTCTTTACGCTCGTCCTCACGCGGATCAGCGGGCTGCTTTTGGCCACGCCGGTAATGGGCGCGAAGGAAGCCCCGATGACGGTCCGCGCGCTTATCTCGTTCGCCCTGGCCGTGCTGATCATGCCCAGCCAGTGGTCTGTCGCACTGCCGTATCCCGGCGGCGTGCTCGTATACGTGGTGATCATCGCCGCGGAGCTGTCGATCGGCCTCGTGCTCGGCATGGGCATCACGATTATGATCGGCGGCATGCAAATGGCGGGCGACATGATGAGTCGTGTCGGCGGACTGACGCTGAGCGAGGTCCTCGACCCCACGACGCAGGCCAACGTGCCGGTCTTCTCGCAGTTTCTTAGTCTGCTGAGCGCGGCGCTGTTTGTGATCATCGGCGGGCATCGCCTCTTGATGGGCGGATTGCTGGACACATTCAAAGCTATCCCGCCCGGCGGCTGCGTGGCGGCGTTTCTAGGTCCGACCGGCTCCGCGCCTGCGCCGCTCGAAGGCCTCGTCGATATGTTGGTCGTGCTGGTGACGCAAAGTTTTCATATCGGCATTCGCGCCGGAGCGCCGGTCGTCGCGGCCGTACTGCTGGCTACGCTCGTCCTTGGCCTTATTAGCCGCACTCTGCCGCAGTTGAACGTGATGGTCGTCGGCTTCGGCCTGAATGCGACGCTGACCTTTGCCGTGTTTTCCTTTGCCGTGGGCGCGGCGCTGCTGGTATTCCAGGATCAAATCGCCCCGACGCTTGAAACGCTGTTTAAGGGACTGAAGATTCCCGTTCACTCGCAATAATGGTTCTTAATGCTTAGAACTTAGATCTTAGTCAGGCGGCTAACTCTAGGAACTAAGTACTAAGTACCAAGTACTTTCCCAATGGCCGAACCCGACGGCGACAAAACGCAGGACGCAACGCCCCACCGCCGGCAACAGGCCCGCGAGGAAGGGCAGGTCGCCAAGAGCCAGGACTTGGCCTCGGCCGCGCTACTGTTGGTCGGCGTGGCTGCTCTGCTTTGGCTCGGCATGCCGATCGTCGACATGCTGAAGCACTATACCGAGGAGCAGCTTGGCGGCGAGGCTTGGCTATCGGCCGACCCGCAATTTGTCGCCGCCCACGGTTGGCGCGTTGTCTACGCGCTAGGCGCCTGCGTACTGCCCGTATTCGGCCTCTTGCTGCTTATCGCGGTCGGGGCCAATCTGTTCCAGGTCGGTTTCATTTTCCTGCCGGAGAAGCTCGCGCCGGACATCACGCGGTTGGACCCGCTGCAAGGTTTCGCTCGGCTTTTCTCATTGGCCAGCCTGATGCGGCTGGTGATGGGACTCTTGAAGATGGGGCTGGTGGGCGGCGTCGCGTATGCGAGCCTCTACGGCCAGCGGGACAAGGTCCTCGGCCTGAGCGGTATGACGACGCCGCAGATCGCCGCATTTCTCGCGCAAGTCCTCATGTGGACCTGCATAAAGATCGCCTTCGCGCTCTTGGTGCTGGCGGTGTTGGACTACGGCTTCCAATGGTGGAAGCACGAGCGCGATTTGCGGATGACTACGCAGGAGGTTCGCGAGGAGCTGAAGAACCTCGAGGCGAACCCGCAGATGGTCGCGCGACGGAAGCAGGTGCAGCGGCAGTTGGCCATGCACCGCATCTCCTCGGCCGTGCCGAAGGCCGACGCCATCATCACCAACCCCACCGAGCTGGCCATCGCCATCCAATACGATACGGAGAAAATGGCCGCGCCGATCGTGGTGGCCAAGGGAGCTGGCGTGCTGGCCGCTCGGATCCGCAAGCTGGCCTTGGAGCACGGCGTGCCGATCTTGGAGCGCAAGCCGCTGGCCCAGGCGCTCTATCGCGAGGTGGAGGTCAATCAGCCGATCCCGCAAGCGCGCTTCGCGGCGGTGGCCGAAGTGCTGGCTTATGTTTACCAACTCAAGGGCAAGAAGGTTCCCGGCTCTGACCGCCGCGCGGGGTAGATAAACTATGTCACCGCTTCATCTCCGGCCCAATCTCGCGCGATAGCTCGACCCACGAAAGCCAGACGCTCTGCTGGAGGCTTATCTTGCCTTGCTTCTTGAGCTCCCGCAATTGCGCGGGAGTCTCAGCGGGCCAGTGGCCGATCCAGCCTTGCGCCAGCGAGCGGCTTTTGAGGAGGAAGTCGCGTTCGTCGTCCACGCCGCAGCTTAGGGGAAACGTTTCGCCGATGACGATCGGCTTGCCGAAGTCGAACTGCTTGAGCAGGGCGATTTCCGCGTCTACTTTGCCGGCTTTTGGATAGAGATGCGGCGAGACGAAGTCCAACTGCTCCGCCGCCGTCTTGTACGCGCTGGGGAAGGGCAACATGCCGAGCGTGATCAAGCGCTTGGGATCGTGCCGGCGGATGGCCGCGACCGTGCGGCCGGTCCAATCGCGGAAGATGTCGTCGCCCCGCCGCTTCGGCTGGTCGAGCGTGAGTCGCTGGCAGAATTCGACATCGCCCATCCGACCGACATACCAGCCATCCGCGCGCTTTGCGGCCGCGGCCGGCTCGTTGACCAGGTCGTAGCAGAATACGGCGGGACTCTTCGCGCAAGCCTTGGCGATGGTGGACCAGAAAAATTCCTGCACCTTCCAGCGGGCCTCGTCGTCGAGCTTATCGTACCACGCCATGCGGTCCTTGATCTTGTAGCAGGCCAGCCCGGTGATATGGAGATAGACGCCCGACTTTTCGGCAACTTGCAGCAGCCGTTCAAGCCGCTGCAGCGCCGCGGGGTCCACCTTGTCAGGGCCGCGAAGAAAGGCCGGCATCTCCGGATGCACCCGCGCGACGGTCGTCCCCGCGGCCTTCATTTCGGCAAAATCGCGCTCGACGCGGGCCGGGTCCTTGGCCAACCGATCCATGATGTCCACCGAAGCATAGTTGTGGCCCCAGGGAACATAGCGATCGCCGGAAGGATCGAGGACAAATCCCTTCTTGTCGGGCGAGAGTTTTACGAAGTCCATTGCGGTTGCGTGGCGGCTGGCCAGTAGCAGCGCAAGGGCGAAAAGCGAGCAGCAAAGGATGGCATGGTGTGAGCGCGCGGACATTTAAGCCAGAATCCCCTTGACAACCTTGCCCGCCACGTCCGTCAGACGAAAATCGCGGCCGAGGTAGCGATAGGTCATTCGCAGGTGGTCGATGCCCATCAGATGCAGCATCGTGGCGTGCAGGTCGTGTACCTCGACAACGTCTTTCACGGCATTGTAGCCCAGGTCGTCCGTTTCGCCGTAGGTAATGCCCGGCTTGATGCCGCCGCCGGCCATCCAGAGCGAAAAGCCCTTGATGTGGTGGTCGCGGCCGTCGCCCTGGTTCATGGGCGTGCGGCCGAATTCGCCGCCCCAGATCACCAGCGTGTCGTCCAACATCCCGCGCTGCTTGAGATCGCGGATGAGCGCGGCGGAAGCCTGGTCGGTCTCTTTCGCGTTGACCGGCATGTCGCGCTTGATGAAGCCGTGCATGTCCCAATCGCGGTGATAGACCTGGATGAAGCGCACGCCTCGCTCGGCCAGCCGACGAGCGAGAAGACAGTTCGCCGCGAATGAGCCGTCGTTGCCTGTCGTGCCGTACATCTCCAGCACATGCTTGGGCTCGGTCGACAGGTCCGTCAGTTCCGGCACGCTCGTCTGCATGCGGAAGCCCAGCTCGTATTGGGCGATCCGCGTGGCGATCTCCGGATCGTCGACCGCGTCCTCGCGAATATGGTTGAGGGCGTCGATGGCCTCGATTGTATCGTGCTGCCGCTGGGGCGTGACGCCGGGCGGGCTGCTGAGGTAGTAAACCGCGTCGCCCCGCGACTGGAACTTCACGCCCTGGTAGCGGCTGGGCAGGAAGCCGCTGTGCCACTGCCGCGAGGAGATCGGCTGCTGCTGGCCGCCCTTGCCGGTCGAGGTCAAAACGACGAAGCCGGGCAGGTCGCGGTTCTCGCTGCCGAGGCCATAAAGCAGCCACGAACCGGCGGCCGGGCGGCCGGAGATCGTCGTGCCGGTGTTCATGAACGTGTGGGCCGGATCGTGGTTGATGGCCTCGGTCGTCATCGAACGCACGATGCAGATCTCATCGGCGATCGAGCCGACGTGCGGGAACAGCTCGCAGATTTCCTGGCCCGACTTGCCGAACCGCTTGAAGCCGAACTGCGGCGCGAAGCAGTTGAGCTTGGCCCCTTGAAGCTGCGCGATCGGCTGGCCCTTGGTGAACGACTCCGGCATCGGCTTGCCGTTTTGTTTGGCGAGTTGCGGCTTGGAATCAAAAGTTTCCAGGTGCGACGGGCCGCCCGCCTGGTAGAGCCAGATCACGCGCTTGGCCTTGGCCGGAAAGTGGAGCGGATTGATCGCGCCGAAGCTGGCGAGCGATTTGCGGTCGGGCGAGGCGCCGGCGATCTCCGGATTCAAGAGCGAAGCCAGGGCCATTGTGCCGATGCCAGCGGCCGCGCGTCCCAAAAACGCCCGGCGAGTGCAGTCACAGCCTATAAGGTCGGTAAGGTTCGGCATGACAGGCTCGCTCCTCAATCTCGCGTTATCGTTTCATGCAAGTTCAATACAACCCTGGCCACCGAGGTCCAGGCGGCTAGTTCGGCCGGGTTCGCGTCGACCGGCGGCCGGGCGTCGCCGACATTCAAGAGCTCGGCCGCCGCCTTCGTATCGGCTTGATATTGTGCCAGGTGCCGGCGGTAAAGTCCCAGCAGCAGATCGGACTCGGCCGTCGTCGGGTCGCGCTGCACCGCGCGGCGATAAGCATATCGCAGCCGCTCGGACTCATTATGCCCTCCTTCGCGGACGATCCGCGCGGCGAATACCTTCGACGCCTCGACGTACGTCGGATCGTTCAATAGCGCCAAGGCCTGGAGCGGCGTGTTCGATCTCGGCCGATCGACCGCCGACTCTTCGCGCGTACAGGCGTCGAAGGCCAGCAGGCTGGGTTGCAAAAAGGTTCGCTGCCAGAATGTATACAGCCCGCGGCGATATTGGTTCTCGCCATGATCGTTCTGCCACTCGCGCACGGGGAAGTTCAGGTAGCTCCAATACCCGGCCGGCTGATAAGGCTTGACCGGCGGCCCGCCTTGCCGCAGTGAAAGCAGCCCGCTGATCTCCAGGGCGTTGTCGCGAACCGTTTCCGCATCCAAGCGGAAGCGGCCTTGCCGGGCGAGCCAGGCGTTTGTCGGATCGACGCGATCCAATTCGGGCGTGCTCCGCGACGTTTGCTGATAGGCCCGCGACATGACCATGAGCTTCATTACGTGCTTGACGTTCCAGCCGCTGTCGATCAGTTCGACCGCCAGCCAATCGAGCAATTCAGGATGCGTCGGCAGCGCGCCTTGCGTGCCCAGATCGCCGCAGGTCCGCACGAGCCCTTCGCCAAAGAGCAGCCGCCAGAGCCGATTGACCAGCGTCCGTGCGACGAGCGGATTTTCCCGCGCGACCATCCAGCGGGCCAGGTCAAGCCGCGTGGCGCGGCCCTTCACATCGAGCTTGCCCAAAAACTCCGGAATCGCCGGCGCGACGATCGGCCCGCTATCGTCCTGCCAGTTGCCGCGGGCGAGGATGCGCACCGTGCGCGGCGGATCGGCTATGGTAATGAGTGTCGAGGGAATCGTGCTTACGTATCGTGCTTTCTCTGGCTCGAAGTTGCTCGATCTTCTTTAAGAGCGGCGATTTCGCCGCCACCTTGCCGGCGTAATACTTCTTCAGGAGATTCGCTTCGTTCGTCGTACGATCGGCGGGTGCAGTCTTCAGCGCCGCAACGACGTTCGCCGGCAGCTTCTGCTTGCCATTCGCAGACTTCGCCAGCTTTTCCCACTCCCCCTGCGATGCGGGCACGTCGGCCGTGGCCGCCGCCAATTCTTTTGTCGCGGCGGCGATCTGGCCGTCGAACTCCTTCAACCGCGCCGCTTGCTCCGGCGTTGGCATCGGCGTCTGGTCTTGCCGCTGGATTGCCTTTTCGCGGACGTCGGCAAAGAAGGCCGCAAAGCTGTAGAAATCCTTCGCCGTGAAAGGGTCGTATTTGTGGTCGTGGCACTGGCAGCAGCCCATCGTCGAACCGAGAAACGCCGTGGCCGTGTTCCGCACGCGATCGGCCGCGTACTTGGCCGTATATTCCTTCGCCTGCGCGCCGCCCTCCTCGGTCGTCTGCAAGAGGCGGTTATAGCCCGATGCGATCTTCTGCTCCCGCGTCGCGCCGGGCAGCAGGTCGCCGGCCAACTGCTCGATCGTGAAACGGTCGAACGGTTTGTTCTCGTTGAATGCGTTGACGACGTAGTCGCGATAGAGCCAGACCGATCGCTCGTTGTCGCTGTGGTAACCGGCCGTATCGGCATAGCGGACGACATCCAGCCAGTACACGGCCATCCGCTCGCCAAACTGAGGACATGCCAGCAGGCGATCGGCCGTTTTCTCGTAGGCGGCGGGCGAGTGGTCCGCGGCGAAGGCGTCGCTCTCGTCGGGCGACGGCGGCAGCCCGGTGAGATCCAGGCGCAAGCGGCGGAGGAGTGTGCGCGGATCGGCGTCGGGCGACGGATGCAGATTATGTTGCGCGTGGGCGGCGGCGACGAAGCGGTCGATCGCGCCACGCGACCAGCCGGCGGCCGATTGATCGGGCGGCTCGGGCACTGCCGGCCGCTTCGGCACGGTATAGGCCCAATGCGATTCGTACTTCGCTCCTTCGTCGATCCAGCGCCGCAGCTTGGCGGCCATTTCGGGCGACACGCCGCGGCTTCTTCGACGCCGGCGGCGGCATCTGCTCGTCGGGATCGGTCGATGTGACGCGGGCGATAAGTGGGCTCTCGCTCGACTTGCCCGGCACGATCGCGTCTTTCACCGCGACGGCGCGAAGATCAAGACGCAGATCGGCCTTGCGCTGGCCGGCATCGGCCCCGTGGCAGGCGAAACACGAGTTGGCGAAGATCGGCCGGATATCGCGGCTGTAGCTGATCGGAGCCTGCGACTTTTTCGCTGCTGCAACTTCTGCTCGCGCGGTCTCCGTACTCCATCTGTGCAGCCACGCCAAGGCAAGCACCGCGACCACCGCCGTCCTTATTTTAGCTTTCATACCGTTAATGATAACACGGCGCTTAACCGGAGTGAAGCGGCGAGCAAAACTCGGAAAGAAAGACGTGACCTTGATCCACCGTCGCTGCGCCCGCGTTTACGATGCCGTCTCAATGACTACGGTTCTCGCAAGAAAATCAATCGTGAGCCGATAACCCATCAATAGGCGTGTGCCGATCAGGATCTCATCGCCATCAACGAATGTCGCCTGTGCTTCGACGGTTCGGCTGTCAAACGGGAATTCGACGAGGAAGGCGTCTTCCTCAATTCGCTGATTTGCTGCCAGAAGGGATATCACTTGGCCGATAAGTCGCGCGTTCACATACGACCGCAATTGCTCCGGCAGTTCCAATTCGCCGTTGAAGCCCGTGTCGATTGTCGCCTTCCAACGATGACCGCCAACATCCACGTTAATCATCGGAACACCATCGTCCGCAACGACTCCTACGATCAACGATGTCCTCCCTTTCGATAGTATGTCGCATATCCTATCCGTACGAAGAACAAGAGGGCGTCGCTGCCGGCGGCGTCTCGCTGAGCAACTACGTCTTGCATCGAATCACCGAACCATATGCGGCCGCTCGCAGGATCAATCGCGGCCGTCCGCCCTTTCATTTGCGACACGTCATGATTGTGCTCATATTCGGACCAAATCTGTTGTGCGCGATCGGTGTCGGCTGGAGTCCAAGTGGAAACCGCCATCTGTTCCTCCTGCTGTTTGATGTGACTTTTACGATTCGAATTTGCAGTTCACGATATAGTCGCGGCCGCTTGCCATCGCCCCGCAACTCTCAACATGCTTGCGCCTGAATGCGCTTCTTCAATTATACCATCATCTGCCGCAAGAACTGCTGCGTCCTTGCCGCCTGCGGGTTTTCGATCACCTGCCGCGGCGGGCCGTCCTCTATAATCTTGCCGCCGGCGAGAACCACGACGCGATCGGCCGCGCGCTTGGCAAAACCGATCTCGTGCGTTACGAGGATCAGCGTCAGCCCGTCGCGCTTCAGCGATTCGAGCACGACGAGGACTTCGTTTTTGAGTTCTGGGTCAAGTGCGCTCGTGATCTCGTCGCAAAGCAGGCCGCGAGGTTCCATTGCCATCGCGCGGGCGATCGCCACGCGCTGCTTCTGCCCGCCGGAAAGCTCCGAAGGATACGCCTGCGCGCGGTCCTCAAGACCGACGCGGGCCAGCAGTTGCCGGCCGCGCTCTTCGGCGTTTGCCTTGGACATCTTCAGCACGGCCTGCGGGGCTTCGGTGACATTTTGCAATGCCGTCAGGTGCGGGAAGAGTTGGAAATCCTGGAAGATCATTCCGAACGTCTGTCGCACTTGCCGCGCGTCGAGACACGCCTGTTGATTGCGATTGGGGCCAAGCTCATGTTCGCCCACGCGGATTGTGCCGCTATCGAAAGTGTTCAGCCCGTTAATGCAGCGGAGCAGTGTCGACTTGCCCGCTCCGCTGGGGCCGATCAGTGCAACGGTCTGTCCGGCCTCGATTGAGAGACTGATGTCGTCGAGGATTGTGCGGTCGCCGAAACGTTTGGTGAGATTGGAGATTTCGACATGCATGGTTTTCGGAGTCGCCTTTCGCTCCGCGAAAGTTGCGCTGCTTTCGCGGAGCGAAAGGCGACATTACCGTCCTTTCCCCCAGCGCCGCTCGAGGTAGCGCGACAACTGAGCCAAGGGGACCGACATGATCAAGTAAAGAGCCATCGTCGTGACGCCGATCTCGACGTACTGCAAGTGGTCGGCGGCCATGATCTGGTACATCTTCATCAATTCGCTCACGGCAATCACGCTCACGACGCTCGTGTCCTTGAATAGCGCGACGAAGTCGTTGGTCATGGGCGGCAAGATGACTTTGACCGCTTGGGGAAGAATGATGCGGCGGAAGATTCTGAACGGCGACATGCCAAGCGACGCCCCGGCCTCCCATTGGCCGACGGGTATCGACGAGATGCCCGCACGGTAAATCTCCGATTCGTAGGCGCCGTAGTTCAGCCCAAAACCGATCACGCCCACCAGAAAGGCGTTCAGCTTCAGCGAAAAGGGCAGGTGCAGCGGTAGTCCCAGTTCCGGCAAGCTGTAGTAGAGAAAGTAAAGCAGCAGGAGGACCGGTATGCCGCGGAAGAACTCGACGTAGATCGTCGCCAGCCAGCGGAGCGGCGCGGGGCCGTAGAGCCGCGCGGTGGCGATCGGCAGCCCGATGGCCATCGCCAGCAGGAAGCCGAGCACCGTCAGGCAGACGGTCATTAAGGCCCCGCCAAGCAGGAAGTTTGGGTAGCCGCTGCCAAAGACCAGGCGCGGAAAGTAATGCGCAAAGGTCCAGTTGGTCGCCGACGTCTGGATTGTCTGTTCGAGCTTGCCGGTTTCCAGCGGGCCCTGGTCGTCGTTCCACAGGTCCCATTTCTCGTAAATCTTGCGGAGCGTGCCGTCGTCGCGCAGGTGCTTGATCGCCGCGTCGAATTGAGCCGCCAAGGCCTCGTCTTCCTTGCGGAAGACGACCACATAAAAGCCGGGCGAGATCGGCTTGCCGGCGAACTTCAGCTTGTTATTGAAGTCGGGATCGCGCTTGGTGTATTGTGCGGCGATCGGCAGGTCCAAGAGCACGGCGTCAAGCTGGTTTTGTTCCAGGTCCTTGTAGGGGGTGGTCTGGCTGTCGTAATTGCGAAAGGGAATATTCTTCTGCGTCAGAAGTCGCGAGGCGGCCGTGTCGCCGAGCGTGCCGACGCGAATGCCCGGCTTCAGGCAGTCTTCGAGGGAATTGATCCGCGTCTCATCCTTGCGGACGACGAGTTGCAAGGTGAACACATAATAAGGCCACGAAAGGCGGAATTTTTCCTCGCGGTCGGGCGTCCTCTCCATGCCGTTCATGGCGAAGTTGATGTCGCCGCGGTTCAATACCGACGCCAAATTGGTGAAATTGGCCTGCTTGAACTCGATGCGGCGGCCGATTTCTTTTTCCAGCGCTTTGGCGAGATCGACTTCGAAGCCGATGTACTGGCCGTCGGGAGCGAGCGAGATATAAGGCGCGCCGCCCTCAGCGTCGGCCGCCCAGATCAGCGGTTTTTCCGCCGAAGGTTGTACCGGCGGCGCCTTGGCTGCTGTCGCCTCAGAGTCTCTGGAAAACGTGCCGAAGAGGCTCGAACTGCAAAGAAATGTCAGCAGGACCAGCCTGCCTGCCCACCGCGCGCTCGCACCTTGCTTCATTCCGATAGGTTCTCCCGCCTACGATCGGCAAGCGCCGACACCAGGAAATTGGACCAAGCGAAGCTATAACTGTATGCGACTTCGGCGACGGTGTCAAATGCCCGCGCTGGAGTCCCGCCTTTAGGCGGCTGGCGCAGAGCGCCGGCTAAAGCCGGAACTCCAACAGGTTGCTGTGAAGATGCCTACCGCAGCGTCGTGGCCTTGGCTTTCTCGGCCAGTTCCTGCATGCGAGTGGCAGCGGCGCCGTCGCCCATCTCGCGGTTCATGACGGCCAGATTGCCGTAGGGCGTCGCCAGCAAATTGCGGTCGGCGTAGCCGCGGCGGATCGCCTCTTCGATCAGGTCGGCGCCGTGCTCGGTGAGCGCGATCGCCTTCTTCCGGTAGCCGGTTTGCCAGTAGGAAACGCCCATGCTGACGAACGTGTCGCCCAGCCGAGCCAGTTCGGGCATGGCTTCCGGCGGCGGCGATTTGCCAAGCTGCGGCACCGCCTTCTCGAACCAGCTTATGGCCGAGCGGTGATCGCTCTTGTTGTTCGCGTAGATCGCGCCCATGCGGAAGTACGTGCGCCCCAGCAGGTAGGCGGCGGAAACATTTTTGCCGGCTCGACCGCTCTTTTCCAGGTAGCCGATCGCCAATTGGCCCTGACGCAGGGCTTCGTCCGGATTGCCGCGCATCTGGTAGACCTGCACGGCGTCGTAAAGAGCTTTGGAAACCAGATACTGCAGTTCGGCCTTGCGGCCGGCCTCAAGGGAGGACGAAATCTGCTCTTCGCCCGCGCGAACCACTTCTTTAACCCAGTTCGTCGGATCGAGCTTGCCTTGCAGTCCGACATCCGCCGCCAACGCCTTGGCCGCCACGCGGAACGAGTACTCTTCGCTGCCTTCCTCGGTCTTAATCAGGTCTTGCGCGATGTCGTTCGCCTTGGCAGCCCAATTCTCGGCGGCGCGTTCCTTTTCCTTCCATATTCCCCAGGAAACATCCTGCAACGCGCCGAGATGGGCATCCAGCAGCACTTCCTTGGCGGCGATGCGGATTGCCGGATGACGGTCCGTCAGAAGGGCGTTGGCGGCCTGCAATGCCTGCCCGTGATACTTCAGCGCCTGCTTGAAATCGGGCTTTTGCCCCGCGGCTGTCAGGTCGCCCAAGAGGCAGATCGCGCGGGCCTTGACGTGCGGCCGCTGCGCGCTCAGCGTGACGGCTCTCTCCGCTTCTGGAATGGCCGCCACGATTTCGCCTGTCGCCAGCAGCGTTTCAGCCTTCGTGACCTGGTACCGAGCATCGTTCGGATCGAGGCGCACCGCTTCGGCCGCTGAGACGGCCGCCTGCTCGTGCTGGCCAAGCGCGGTCAGGGCACGGCTCCGCAGCCAGTGGCTGCGGGCGTTCTTGGGCTGCAGCTTGATCGCCTGATCGACGTCGTGCAGGCTGAACTCGGGGCGGCTGTCGATGTTCGTCTCGGCGCGGAGCACAAACGGCTCGGCCGTGATCGGCTCTAGGACGATGTGCGTGACCTTATTCAACGCCCGGCTGGGTTCGGAAGCCGGCTCGAAGGCGAACATCACGCCGCGTTCCGGATAGGCCTGACCGAGGACCTCGCCCAACTCGCTCAAAACGAGCACCGGCTGGACCTTGGTCAACTCCAGTTGGCTGAGCTGCTCGGCGACCTGGCCGGCGGGAAAGCCGCGGTCGAAGCGGATGATGAGCGAAGCGACCTTCTCGCCCGAATAGACGATCTCGACGCGGCGGAAGGGATCGACGGCGTACCACTGCACGGCGCCGCCATCCGTGCCCTTGGTCTGCTTTGGTTTGCCCCAGTTCTTTTCCACCTCCGCGCGAGTGCTCGCGCCGGGCGTGACGCCGTGGAAGCTGGTGACTTCGATTTCGGCTGGCCCTAGATACTTGGCCTCCGGGACCGGCGTTAGCGGTGCGCCGCCGTTGGCGATGGGCGGCACTGTCGTCGAAGGTACTGCCGTAGAAGGCGCTGTTGCGCCCGGGGCTGGTTGCGCAGGCGTCAGTTGTGACGGCGCCGTATCCGCCGGGGGTAATTCGCCGGGAGCATCTTGTCGCCGCGGGGCAAGCGTTGGCACTTGGCCCGCCGACAATTGGCTGCCGCTATCAGAAGCGGGAGCACTGCCATCGGCGAACTGGACCGGGTGAGGCCGATTCGGCGCGATGATACGCGGCGCGGCCGTCGAGCTTGCCGAAGGGTCAGCCGCTCTGGCCGCGATGGTCCCGCCGAGCAGGATAAACAAGTGGAAGAAGCAAACGTGTCGGAAAAGCTGTTTTTGCATTGCGCGTTCCTCCTTGAACGTCGCGGCGCTTGTCAGTTGATATTTACACTCTGCGATGGGGTAAGATACTCATGGAGGCGAGGCGGAGTCCAGAGCGGAATTTACGAAATCAGATAGCAGGGTGATGGGCGGCGGCGTCTGGCTAAGCTAGGCAAAGCGGCGATTGCGCTGAAGCGAAGGTTCGCATCACTTGCTGCTTTTATTCAAAAACGACACGATCGCGATCATGTCCGGCTTCAAGTAAACGCCTTCTTCCGCCTGGGGCACGTTCACTTTCACCCGCACGGGGATCGCCGCTTTGCTGCGGTCGGCGACCGGCATGAGACGCGAGACCTCGCCGTCGTACACTCGCTCCGGATAGGCCTCGGTGCGAATCTTGCATTTCTGCTTGACGTAGACCTTGCTAATGTCGCGCTCCTGGATCGTCAGCTCCACCTCGATGTCCGAGAGGTCGGCCAGGTCGCATAGACTGAAGCTGCCGTTCATGGCGATCGGGTTGACGAGATTTCCTTCCTCGGCGTTCTTCTTCAGAATGGTGCCGCCAATCGGCGCGCGGATCGTGCAATTGTCCAATCGCCACTGGGCATTGTTGCGGTCGGCGACGGCTTGCTCGAACGTCGGCTTCGGCGGCGGCGATCTTCTTCATCCGTGAGCTTTCCATCATCTTCAGCGCGAAGTCCAACGAGTCGACGTGCCGCTCGGCCGAGATGCACTTGCTCTGTGCCAACTCGAAGTCCAATTGCGAAATGGCCTTCTGCTTGTGAAACAGTTCCTTATCGCGCTCGAAATCGGCCTTCAATTGCGCACTCGGCCTTGGCTCGATCGAGCTCCGCTTTGGCCTGGCCGATTTCCTTGGGCCACATGTCCTTGATCTCGGCCAGGTGCTCCTTCGCGCTCTGCATTGCCGACTCGGCATGGGCCAGGTCAAACTTGTAGTTCGTGTTCTCAAGCTCGGCTAGAACGTCGCCCTTTTTAACGTGCCGGCCCTCCAAGATGTCGAGCTTCACGATCATGCCGCTGACCTTGGGGCTGACCAGAATCCGCTGCACGGGCATGATATAGCCCTTGGAGTCCAGGGCGATATCGCCCGACGAGGCCATCGGGGCATCACCGGCAACTTTCGGCGGGCCATCGGCCGTGCCGGACGATTCCGTCGGCCGCTTTTGCATCAAGAGATAAATCAGCACGGCGACGACCGCGAGCAATACGACGACCAATGCCCACGCCGCCTTGCCGCTGCCGGCCGATTTCGGCTTGGACTGCTGCTGCGGCAGGCGCAACGAGAGGACCCGCTCGCGGAGCGGCGAGGAGTCGGCAGTTTCAGGTGCAACGGGCCTTGGTTCGTGGATGCTCAAGTGGTTGTCCGGTTTATTGTTTGCAACGACAAGTGGGCGGTTGGAGTTCCGCCTTTAGGCGGCAATGGCGGGCGAAGGACCGGCTGAAGCCGGAACTCCAACAAGCTTCAATTTTAACCCTTTTTGCGTTACGGCGAAAGGCAAACTCTTGGGGCATTCGGGTGGATCGCGGTCCTCTCGGTAGTACAGTTTCTGGTGCGCCAGCCAGCCTTCGTGCACCGCCCCTTAGTCATTGGTGCAGCTGGTGCACCACTGTCTTCGCGACGCAAGTCGTTGTCGAATAAGGACTTGCGTCGTGGACTCGCTGCTGCACAAGCGCCCACCCGAAGTAAGGGGGTGGTGCACGAGGTGGCAATTGGTGGCTTGGCCGACGTAACATTCGCCCAACTGCCGGGCACGCCTCCTCTGATTTCAGACCTCCGATCTCTCATCGTTGTTCCGTCGCTTGTATTAGTGTTAATTAGCGATAATTAGCGTTCCAACTACTTGCTAAAAGTCAGGATCGAGACAGGACGCAAGACAGGATTGAGTCAGGATGCAAGTCAGGTTTGTGTCTTGTGTCGCATTTTGTCGTGGTTCTGGATCTTTTCGACTCGGGATCGGAGCTATGGAACATTTTGGGAAAGGAAGATGGAGGAAAAAAAGATGACGGACGATGCTTTCGGGCCGCCTGCGATGCATATTCTTTTCCCCAATTTTCCTTTCCAAAAAGTCCGCTCGAAGCGCCTTCTGAAGCAACCATCCTTTTCGCCAGCCTGCCATTTTGGCAGTCGCGGGCGGGCTACCTTCGGGACCGTTTCCGGGAGATGCGCCCCGCCCCTGCGAAAATCGTCCGGTGGGGCGCGTCGTCCATTCGTTTCCTAAGTCGGTTGTATACAACACTTTACGGAAGATTGCCACCTGGCCGCTTGCGCCTCATCCACACGGTGGGACTGGGGCACATGTCGCCGCGGCTTGGCCGGCCGCGTGCCATTTCGTTTTATGTAAACAGCACTGTAGAGGAGGCGGCACATATCGTGCCAATTGCGCGAAATCCGCACCGGGGGTCCGGTCGCGCTTCAAAGCCAAATGCCGTTACCAGCACCGTCGCGTGCGACACGAGGAGTCCGCCGACCGCGTATCAACATTTTGAAGACGATGATTCCGCATGCGCCAACCGCAAATGACGCGCGGGCATTCGGTTCCGGCACATACGCCACGCGAAAGCCGAGGCTTTCATCCGAACCTGTCGGAGGGCTTCCTCCATCGGATACGCTCGCCATTGCTACTGCGGCGGCCGCAAACGAACCACCTCGGTCCTTGAAGTAAGTGCCACTCACCGGCGTCTCTGTCCACTGATAAATGTTGCCGCCCTGATCAAACGTTCCATAGGGTCCAGGAGAGCTAGCGAATGCGCCGACTGGCGTGAGCCAATTCGTTGGATCGCTTCGGGTGGCAACTGGTGGTGACCCGCTTACCAGTGTAAAACTCGCGCTGTTAGTGCCGGCGGAGGAAAGGACGTTGCTCGGCGAGTTGTTGTTTTGTGTTGGGTATAGCCAGTAGCGCGAGTTTGTCCCGCCACCAACGTAATACGCAGCCTTGTACCATTCATCAACCGTCGGCAAAACCCATGTTGCCGTCGTGCTGCGAGTCACCGCTATAAGCGCCGCACTTCCAGTGCTGCCGTTGAGGGCGTAGGTGCCGGTCTCGGTGGTGCCGGGGCCTTCGGGGCCGGCTGGTTCGCCGTTGGCGAGCCAGTTCACGAACCGCGCGGCATCGCCCCAGTCGACGTACGTTACGGGCACGTTCTCGCTGTTGCCCTTCGCCGCATAGACGTAGCCGGCAGTCGTGCTCGTCTGCGTGACGCCGTATGTCGGCGTCGCGGTGGCCATGCTCGCGTTGTACAGTCCATACGGATCGCCCGACACGGCTACCGAGTTGAGGAAGGCGGCGTACTGCCCCATCGTCACATCGTACTTGCCGATGCGGTACGGATAGGCCACCGCGCCGTAGCCCGTTCGCGAATCGGCCACGTTCATCACGTCGTCCACCTGCACAAGGTCGATATTTACCGTTCCCGCCCGCGCCGCGGCGCAGCATAGCGGCAGGGTTGCCAAAAGGGCCAAAGCTCGTCGAATCACGTTGTTTCCCTCAAATTTCGCCCAAAGCGCCGCCTTTGCCGAGCGCATATTCAGTTTAACCCTGATAAGCGTTTAATGCTAATCCCCCGGCCCTTGCCCGGCGGGGAGCGGCCAACTATGTTTTAAGAAGGAAGTAACGCTTTGGGCTGAGACAAATGCCCGGTAATGGCAGGTTGGCAACCTGCCCCACGTAATGAAAAAAGGAGAATATCATGAGCCTGCGCTCCATATCGTTCGCGCTCGCTGCTTTGGCGCTCAGCGCTTCGGCGGCCTTTGCATGTAATTGCGGCGTCCCGGCCGTGGCAGTCGCGGCCGCACCGACTTACGTCGCCAGTTATGCCCCGTCGGTGAGCTACGCCGCGCCGGTTTCGTATGCGACTAACTATGCCCCGGCAGAATACACAAGCTACTATGCTCCGGCGGTGGCCCCGGTGGCGTATGCCAGCTATTACGCGCCCGCGGCGGCCCCGGTGGAATACGCCAGCTACTACGCTGCGCCCACGACCAGCTACGCGACTTACTATGCGGCGCCCGCTACGACCGCCTATGCGACGTACTACGCTCCGGCAGTCGCTGCGACGCCGTACGCCACTTACTACGCGCCGGCTACGTCCTACGCGACCTACTACTCGCCCAGCGTTGCGGTCGCCCCAGTGCCCTACAGCACCTATTACTACGGCGGTGTGCTGGGCTCAAGCGTCTATGGCACGCCGCAGGTCTACGTGCCCGGCCAGCCGGTGCGGAACACCCTGCGGGCGCTGACGCCGTAAGAGTTCAGAAAACACTTCTTTTCATGCTTGAGCACACTGCGACAAAAGCCTCGGCGATTGCGCGACGGTGGTCAGTCTGTTCGTGACGAGAACATTTTTGTCCTTCGACATGTTCGCTAGGGTCGCAATAACGGGAATCTGCCGCGGCGGCCGTTGGTGAATGATTGCCGCGCGCCGTGGAATCGAGTAGACTGGCAGCCAATGCGTTCGGCCCATTGCGCGTGTCGTTGAAATGCCGCGGATGAAATTCGCCGGATGCCCGAAAGGAGTATCCGCATGTCTGCCGTACTCGAGTTGAAACTCGCCGATCAGAAATCTTCAAATCTGCCTGCGAGTTCGATGCCGCGCAATTCGCAAACGAAGATCGTGGCCACCGTCGGACCGGCGTGCGACGGCGAGGAAAAGCTGGCCGAATTGATCACCGCGGGCGTCGATGTCTTTCGCTTGAACATGGCGCATGCCGACAGGCGCCAGCAGGACTCGCGATTGGCGGCGATTCGCGCGGCGGCTGAAAAAGCCGGCCGCACGGTAGGCGTACTCGTCGATCTGGCCGGCCCCAAAATGCGGCTCGGCGAGCTTCCCGATGGGCAACTGCTTTGCAGGACTGGCGAACGCGTGCGCTTCGTCCGCGGCGATGCGGAAAGTCCGCCCGCGATTACGACGGAAGGCCCCAGCGGCGCAATGATCCCGACGACCGCGACCACGCCCGAACTGACCACGACCTACGAACCGCTGATCGACGAATTGCGGCCGGGCGATCGCATCATGCTGGCCGACGGCACCGTCTGCCTGCTCGTGGAACGTGTGGACAAGGACTCGGCACTGTGCCGCGTATTGCAAGCCGGGCTGATCCGCAGCCGCCAGGGCGTGAATCTGCCGGGCGTCAAATTGAGCGTGGCGGCGATGAGCGACGTCGACCGCGAGAACGCCGTCTGGGCCGCCGAGAACGAGATCGATTTCGTCGGCCTGAGCTTCGTCCGCCGCGCAGATGACGTGCGCGAGTTGACAGCGTTGCTCAAGGCTTCGACCCGCGATCCGAATTCGAGGGGCCCAAACGTAATCGCCAAGATCGAGAAGCCCGAAGCGCTCGACGACCTTACGGCGATCGTCGCCTCGGCGGACGGCGTGATGGTTGCCCGCGGCGATTTGGGCGTGGAGATCGACATCGCCCAGGTGGCCGTTGTCCAGAAGCGGATCATCGCCGAATGCCGCCGCCAGCGCAAGCCGGTGATCATCGCCACGCAAATGTTGGACTCCATGCAGCGCTCGCGGATTCCCACGCGAGCGGAGGTGGCCGACGTTTCCAACGCGATTCTCGACGGCGGCGACGCCTGCATGCTCTCCGGCGAGACAGCCGTGGGCGAGTATCCACGCGAGACGGTCGAGATCATGAACCGCATCGCCCTGGCAACCGAGGCGCTGCTTGCCACTCAAATCGAAGACGCGGCCCCGAATTGCCGAGACGAGAACTGCCCGAAGCAGCATCGCTGGACTTATTCTCATCCGCTCAATCCGGTAACGAGGGCCGTTGTATCGGGCGCGGGCACGCTGGCCGAGCAGCTCGGGGCGAAGCTGATCATCGTCGCTTCGGCCAGCGGCGCGACGGCGCTGAGCCTCGCGAAGAGCCGCTTCCGGGTGCCGACGGTCGGCGTGAGCAACTCGGCGGCCACATTGCGGCGGTTATGCCTTTATTGGGGCGTCACGCCGTTGGCCGACGCGCCTCTAGGCAACAGTCCGGCCCTCGCCGGCTTCGTCACCGATTGGGGCAAACGGAACGGCATCCTGCGCTCGGGCGATCACATCGTGCTCATCACCGGGACGGCAGGCGCGGCCGTGACGAAGCACAATATGATTGTGGTGCATGAGGTGGAGTAGCTTGCAGGCCGCTTGATTCGGCACTTGACTTCCATCCGATGATTCGGATGACGGTATACTGTTCGCCGGTCGAAATGAGACGTTTCGCAGCGGAAAATCGAAGCCCGAAGCGCGAGCGAGAGGGGCCTCTTTTCCCACTCGCTTGCGCGTCGGGCTTCAATCCTTTTCGTCCCGTGAATCGTATAAATCACATTTCTCGCCTGTAACACCGCCCGTCGGCCTGCGTAGGAGGTTCAAACAGGAAACACAAAAAAGGGGATATCATGGCTGGACTCGAAGCTGAACATCAGTCGCGCGAAGATCGAATTGGTCCCAAGTCGTCCGCGCGAAACAGAAAATACCGGACGCGCCGGCGGACGGCAACTTTTTTGCGGGGATGGACGTCGATACGTTTCCGGGCGACAGCGTCATGGAGTCGCTCATTAAGAACACCAATCTGAAATGGACGGGCTTCTATCTGACGCCCGCGCCGTCGCAGGGGCACAATTTGAAATGGATGGGCAAGCATGACTTTCTTCGCGGTCTTGGCTGGGGGCTCGCTCCCATTTATGTCGGGCGGCAAGTCAAGTCGATTCCCAGGTCCGACCACCGCATCACGGCGGAGAACGGCGAAATAGACGGCGACCACGCCGCCCAACTCGCGCGATCGGCAAACTTCGACTTCGGCGCGAAGATTTATCTCGACTTCGAGAACGGCGCGCCCTTGGCGGACGTGCAGAAGACCTACTATGCGGCCTGGGCGAAGGCGATCCGCGGGAACGGCTTCAGACCGGGCGTCTACTGCATCTCAACGCTGGCCGCGGGCCTGTTTGCAACTGATCCCCAAGGAACCATCTGGGTGGCGAACTACAGCAGGTTCCCGAAGAAGGTCTTCAAACCTCCCTACCCGCAGCCCGACCCTTCGCAGGGCGGCTTCAAGTCCTCGCTCTGGCAAATCCGCGGCAATATAACCATCGAATACGACCATATCGACGGGAAGAAGAAGCATCACGTTGTGGATCTGAACAGCGCGGACAGGCGAGATCCGTCGGGCATCAGGTGATTTTGCGCAGAGACGTCGTCGGCGATTCCAGAGGCAGGCTTCGACGACCAGCAAGACGGCGGGACTGCCCCCCGCTAGTCGCATCCGCCGTGGCACCGTACACTTTTTGGCATGAGCGATGCCCCACAGACCGACGCTTCCGATCGCGGCGAACGGCCGGGCAAGACGCGCACGTTGTGGCATCCCTTGTTGGCGCGACTGTTGGATTATGCATTATCCTCGGCGTATGCAGTGCAAACCGAGGTGCTCGTCGGCAAGATGCCGCTGCGGGTGGACATCCTGCTGGTTCGCCGCGAAAAGGGCGAGCTTTCGGAAGCGAAACGGCGGGAGGTCTCCGCGCTTCTGCCGCTGCTGAACCGCTTCACGTTGATCGAATTCAAGGGTCCGACCGACGCATTGGAGCCCGGCGATTTGCGCAACTCGTCGGATGCGCCTTTCTATGGCACAGCCAACAGAACGAGCCGATCCCCCATGACGACGTTTCGCTAGTCGTATTAGCGCCGACAATCACCGGTCCCCTGCGCGACGAACTACGGCTCTTTGGCTGCGAAGCAAGCCAGCAAGAGCCGGGAATCCACCGCGTGACTGGCTTGCCTTTTCAAATCTGGCTGGTGGAAACGGACGCGATGGCCGAGAAGGCGGAGCCGGTTTTGTCGCTGGTGAGCCGCTCGTTCCTTAAGGACTCCGCGCGTATAATGGAGGTGCTGACTCGTACTGGCCATCGCGACGTGGTAAGCTACATCGTGCAGCAAATCCATCAATTCAAGACCTCAAAGAGTTTTGCCATGCAACACGGAATGCCGGAAACAATTGAGGAACTCGACGAGAAGTTCACGAATGACTTTTTGGCGACGCTGCCAGCCGAGCAGCGGTTGCGCGGCCTGCCCGCGGAGGTGCTCGTCGGTGGCCTGTCGCCAGAGGAGCTTGCGGCCGCCATGACCGCCGAGCAGGCGGCACGCCTTCGAGAAATACTCGAGCGGAAGTGAGATTAACTCTGCGACACGACGAAGGCAGTCTTTGAGAAACGGCCAGGTGACCTAGTGGTCTCCTGGCACCTCAATTGTCGAATAGGCGAAGATCCACCGCCTTCCAGTAATCGACGACACTGTCAAGTGCCCTCCTGCCATCCTCTCGAATCGGCTGCACCCTCTCCGCATCGGTGACGAACCCGAGTGCGGGATGATCCGACACCTTCTCCATTTCTTCTATGCGAACATCGTCAAATTCACGTCTCTTTTCAGAAATCTCGGCCCAAACGAGGTGCAGGTAGTAGACCACGGTATCTACTTCGCCGACTGTGCGACCATACATCTCGGGCCGATCGTATATCCAATGGATCAAGTCATGAACGAAGGCGGATGCAGCTTCGGGTGATTTCATCGATTCTCGATGGCAAACGGAAAGCGCAGCCGACGCCGCGCTCTACGACGTGAGCCAACCTTAATGTGCCTTCGATTCTAGCAAGGTTTGCAAGCCGGAGCCATCGGCAGAATGCACAGTGTACTATGCCGCGCTTCGCTTGCGCGTTGGCAGCCGCTGGATGCGATCAATCAGTTCGGTCGTCGAATAAGTCGGCTTCATCGACACGGCGACGACGTGCCCGCCGCGGCGGAGCACGGTCTCGTGCCCGACGACTTGCTCCGTCGTGTATTGGTCCGACTTGACGAGCACGTCGGGCTGGACGCGCTCGACCAGCCCCGCCACGGTCGCCTCGTCGAAAACTATGACATAGTCGACGGAGGCCAAGGCCGCGAGCATTTCGGTGCGTCCTCGTTCGTCGATCACCGGCCGGCCGGGACCTTTGAGCTCGCGGACGCTGCGGTCGCTGTTCACGGCAACCAGGAGACAATCGCCCTGCCGGCGAGCCTCGGCCAGCGAGGCGACGTGGCCCGGATGCAAGAGATCGAAGCAGCCGTTGGTCATCACGATCCGCTTCCCTGCCAGCCGCAATCGATCAAGCGTCGCGGCAAGGTTTTGCAGGGGAAGGAACTTCTGGGCTGTCGCTTGTTCTGCCGCGCCGTGCGTCAACTCGGCGAGAATCTCCTGGCGGGTGAGCGGGACGACGCCCAGCCGCTCGACCTCGAGGCCGCCGGCCACGTTGGCCACTTCGATGGCAGCGGCCGGATCGGCACCGGCGGCGAGCATGTAGCCCAGTACGGAGAGGACCATGTCGCCCGCTCCAGTGATGTCGCAGACCTGACGCGGCCGCGCGGTGAAAAGCCGGGGCTCGCCCGATCGATCGACCCAGGCCATACCGTCACGATCGAGCGTGACGATGACCGATTCGAGGCCGAAATCGAGCAGCTTCCGGGCGGCGGCGAGCCCTTCCTGCGGCGTGGCGATCCGCGTGCCGAGCGCCCGGGCGGCCTCGGCCCGGTTGGGCGTGATGCACGTGCAGCCGGCATAGCGGCGGTAGTCGGCATCCTTAACGGGATCAGCCACGACCGGCTTGCCCGCCTTCCGCGCTAGCTCGATCAGCCGTGGAAAGAAGTCTCCCTTGCAGACGCCCTTGTTGTAGTCGCTCACCAGCACGAGATCGATTTCATCCATGCAGCGGCCGATGCCGGCCATGAGCAGGTCCAGCGCCCCGGCCGAGATGGCGGCCGTGCATTCACGATCGACGCGCATCATCTGGTGGGGATAGCGGAATTGCGCGCGGCCCAAGAGCCGCTCCTTGACCGTGGTAACGCGATCTTCGACGCGAAGGACCAGGCGGCGGTTGATTTCCAGATTGTCGAGCAGTTGGGCGACGGCGCGGCCTTCGTCATCGTCGCCCACCACGGAGGCGAGGATCGTCTCCGCGCCGAGCGTTGCCAGCATGGCGGCCACGCTGCCCGCGCCGCCAAGGCGGTGCTCCTGGCTTTCGATTCGCAAGATGGGAATGGGCGCCTCGGGGCTGATCCGCTCGACGTCGCCCCAGACGTAGCGGTCCAGCATCACATCGCCCACCAGCAGCACTCGTGGCCGGGCGTCCTGCTCCAGCAATTTCGTCGGTGAAATGGACATCCTTGTCCGTCTCCTTCCGTGGAATGAAATCAGCCGCCGGAGACGTTTTGTCACGGCAGCCGACAGACGGCAATAGGATAGTTCCAAGGGGAAAATGCTCCAAGAGCAGTTGCGGGGCGTTCGGATTAGGATTTCGTTGGGGGCTCATTGCGCCGCCAGGAAGCCGCAAACAGCTTGCCACCCGTTGTGGCTATGCTGGCGCCGTGCCCCGATGTCGATTTCGCACCCTTGACAATAACCCCCGCCCAATGGAAGATGGAATCTCGGAACAGTCTCCGCATTTTGGGCAGAGTTAGGGCAGTGCGAGCCGCCATCGACGCGGCAGAGGTGGCGCTATGTCCCGCCAGGCGATCTTTGAAGCCAGCATCGGCTACTTTCTTGAGCCGATCGAGCCATTCATGGAGGATGAATCCGTGAGCGAGATCATGGTCAATGGCTACGATTCCATCTATATCGAGCGGCGGGGGAAGCTCGTCCGCACTGACGCTACCTTTTACAACGAAGACGCGTTGCTGACGGCCATCCATAACGTGGCCCAGTGGGTCGGCCGCGAGATCAGCGACGAACACCCCGTGCTCGACGCCCGGCTGCCGGATGGATCCCGCGTCCATGCGGTCATTCCGCCCAGCGCGAGGACCGGGCCCTACCTGACCATCCGCCGCTTCACCAAGCAGGTCCTTACGGTGGACGACCTGATTGCCTTCGGCAGCCTCAGCCCGGCGGCCAAGGAGTTCTTGGATATCTGCGTGCGGCTGCGGAAGAACATCATCATTTCGGGCGGAACCGGGACGGGCAAGACGGTACTCTTGGGGGCCGTGTCCCGGTTTATCCCCGAAGAAGAGCGGATCATCGTTATCGAAGACACGTCGGAGTTGCGGCTGATCCAGGAGCATTGCCTCTACCTGGAGTCGCAGCAGGCCGACCGGCACGGCCGCGGCGGGCTGAGCGTCAGGCAGTTGTTCGTCAACTCGCTTCGCATGAGGCCCGATAGGATTATCGTGGGCGAGGTCCGCGGCGGCGAGGCGCTCGATATGATTCAGTCGATGATCAGCGGCCACTCGGGGGCGCTTTCCACGGTCCACGCGAACAGCCCGTTGGACGCCCTCATCCGGCTGGAAACGCTTTCGCTGATGTCGGACGTGGAGATTCCGGTCTACGTGGCGCGTGCCCAGGTGGCTTCCGCGATTCATCTTATCGTGCAGATCGCCCGATACAGCGAAGATGGATCGCGAAAGATCACCCGGATCGCCGAGGCCCGCGGGCTGGACGAGAACAATCGCTACCGCCTGGCGGACCTTTTCGTCTCGCGCTTTCGCGGCCGAAGCGAAGACGGGCGGCTCATGGCGGAATTGGAGCCGACGGGCGAGCGGCCGACGTTCGCCCGCGAGCCGATCGAGCAGGGGATGGGAGCGCGGGCAAAACTGACTAAGGAGTTGTGGACGGCGGAGGAAACGGATGCATCACGCGGAGCGTGATGGGTACATTGAAACCATGCGAAGATCAGAACCAACTCGAACGAAGCACCGGGCACGCCGGGGACTGGCCACGTTGGACTACGTGCTGCTCCTGGGCGTGATTTTTCCCTTGGCCGCGTTCATCTTTCGGGTCGGTCCGCAGATCATTCGCCTGACGTATGAAATGGTGTGTGCGATGATATCCTGGCCATTTATGTAGATTGAAGTAGGGTGGGCCGAGCGCAGCGAGTCCCACCGGAATGCCGTTGGTGGGACTCGCTGCGCTCGGCCCACCCTACATGGAGAAGAGAATACATGAAACAGAACTCGCTGTTGAAGCTTCTGCGGAAGATTCACGAAGACGAAAACGGAGCGATCAGCTTGGAGACGGTGTTGATCATCGGCGCAATCGCGCTGCCGATCTTGATCTTCCTGTTGAAGGTGGGCTGGCCGTGGGTGAAGGAGCTCTTCCAACAGGGGCAGAGCGACATCACCAACAGCCGCGACGCGGCGACGCAGTGAGCTTCGCAATCGCCATACAGGCCACGCCGCTTTTGGCGTTTGCGCTCGCTGCCGCCGTCACCGACCTGTTGTGGAACAAGATCTACAACTGGAACACGTACGGCGGAATCGTGACGGCGTTGGCCCTGAGCGCCTGGCACGGCCGCTCGCCGCTGGCGGATAGCGTCACCGGACTGCTGACGTGCGGAGGGCTCCTGGTCGTCTGCTTTGTAGTCTTCCCCGGCATCGGCGGCGGAGACGTAAAGTTGATGGCCATGCTCGGCGCGTGGCTCGGTTGGGAGAAAGGGATCGAAGCACTGCTGTGGACGTTCGTGCTGGCAGCCGCCTTCGCCTTGATAGGACTGGTATGGAAGATCGGGCCGCTGACGGCGCTCGGCCGGGCGGGGCGGCTGATCACTAGCAAGTTGAGGATGCATTGGTTTGCGCCGCTTAGCGATGACGAGCGGAAGGCATTGAAACCGCCGATTTTCATCGGGCCCAGCGCGCTGGCGGCGGTGGTTATTGTGAGCTTTAGATTGATAACATAATGTATCCGGCACACTCCGTGTGCCGCCGTATATCGGCACACGGAGTGTGCCGGATACATTGAGGAATCCCTCCATGGTTCGAGCAACATTGATCGCATGTTCGCCTTGGCTGGCATTCTTGCTACTGCTTATTCTGGCGGCCTGGGCGTTGGTGCGCTTCAGCCGGGTGCAGCTTCGTCTGGGCCGCCTTTTCAATCTTCATCGCGACGAGACGGGAAGCGTGCAGAGCCTCAGCTTCGTGCTCACGCTGCCGCTGTTCCTGTTTGTGATGCTGACGATCATCCAGGTGAGCCAACTGATGATCGGCATGATTGTGGTCCACTACGCCGCGTTTGCGGCCGCTCGCAGTGCGGCGGTCTGGATTCCCGCGTCAATGCCCGCTCCCGAGTGGACTTGCTGCATTAGTTCCTACTCGGTCGATGCGGATGCTCCAAATCAGGTTGCCCCGGATACGGATGCCGCGGCGGCCGATTACGGGCCATCCAGCGGCGGCTTGACCTACCTGATCGAACCGGGCAGCCCCAAGTACCAGAAGATCGCCTCGGCGGCCATTTTGGCTTGCGTGCCGATCTCTCCGTCGCGCAACGTCGGCCTCGGCGCTCCCTCGCCCCAACAAATAAACGCTGCGCAGATGGACGAAGTTTTGAAGAACGCCTACGGCACGCTCGCGCCCTCGTCGAGTTCGAACACCAAGATCGGCCCGCGAATCGATCACAAGCTGGCGTACGCGATCGAGAATACGCAGGTCGAAATCCGCTTCTTCCACAAAAACGAAGAGCCGCCGCTACAGACCTACGACCTGGGCGACGACATCAATAACCCTCCGCTGCATCCCAATTTCTATCCCAACGAAGTCGGCTGGCAAGACACGATCACGGTCAAAGTAAAGTACCAGTTTCCTTTGCTGCCGGGTCCGGGGCGGTTGCTGGCCAAGTATGTTGCTCAGCCAAACGGAGGCAAGGACACGGTCGCGGAAACGATTCAAAATCACGGCAGCGTTTATACGTGGCCAATGGAAGCCGAAGCGACTATCGGCAACGAAGGCGAAAAATCGGTTGTGACGTATGTTTATCAATAGACTCCATCGCGACGAGCGCGGCTCGATGAGCATCGTCAGCGTCTTCGCGCTGATGTTCCTCGCCATGCTGCTGGGCATGGTGATGAACGCCGGGCGGCAGACCGACGGCAAAATCCGCATGCAGACCGCCGCCGACTCCGCCGCATATTCAGGCGGAGTGGTGCTCGCCCGCGGCATGAACACGCTGTCCTTCACGAACCATCTATTGTGCGATGTCTTTGCCGTGACGGCGTTCCTTCGCGAGGCCCGCGATCAGAACTCGGCCTCCTATTCCCCGCAGATTTTGGCCGCCTGGAACAAGGTGGCTGGGCAGTTTACCGCGTCCGGCTTCCCGAAGTTCACTGCCTTGGGTTCGGCCATCCAGCAGAAGACTCCGCTGGAGCAAAAAATGGTCGATAGCTATTCGACCTGGGCTAAGTCGGTGAGCGACCAGGTGCTGCCGATGATGGAAGAAATTCTCAGCGAGGAGATGATTCCCAAATACCAGCGCGTGGTCGTGGCGGCGTGTCCGGACATCGCCCAGTCGGCCGCGCGGGAAACGGCCGCGCGGAACGGCGATCCCGATCATGGCCGCGGCACGATGTACGGCGTGCTTTGGCGGACCGACGCCCGGCCGTTGGGCGGCGGCAATGAAGCCGGCTATTCGCCCGACGACCGCACGCTGCCGGCCGTCGATCCGGAACTCGACTCGCTGCCTAATCAGGATGAATACGTGCACCAGGCGCAAGGCCAACGCTACTTCCTCGCCCATAAGTATCTGGGCGACTGGAACAACGAGGCCCTGGTTGGGTTTGATACGAACGGCAAGATGAGCCAGTTCGCCAATCTCTGGCGGAGCTTTACTTGCGGCTACTTGGAGCACTTGCTGAACGTCGAGTATCCGCGGACGAACCTGCCGATGATCATTCGCGGCAATCCGGCCGACGCCGCGAACCCGACCGCCGAATTGCAAGGCCATTACACATTCATCAGCGTCGTCTATTGGAAGAAACTGCCGGAGATGCTTCCGGGATTGTTCCGCAATCCGCTGGAGCCTGACGCCCAGGCTTTTGCCGAAGTGCATCTATTCGTTCCACGTGCTCGCCTGGGATGGGTCCACGAGGTTCCCAATTCTGGGTCGAGCGCACCGCCGCAAGGCGCGGTGCCGGGCGAGGTAGCCTTCCTCGGCGCTGACGGCAACTCGGCACAAAACGGAGCGGGGCAAAGCGGCGGTTCGACGGGCGCCGGACATTGGGTAGTCGGCCGCGTGGGCGGCCCGCCCGACTGGAATCTTTTGAACCAAAGCTGGAATTGTCAGCTTGCCCCGGTCACGGCGCCTGCGCTGGCGACAATCCTGCAAAGCGATCCGCAGTTATCCGACTTCGACTCGCAGAACTTCCGGTTGCCGAACCTTGGCGGGTTGACGAGCGAGGAGCTGCAGCACATCAGTCCACATTAAAGACGAGTTTAGAAGATGGCACACGCCAAACACGAAGCAAATAAACCACGAAATACACAAAACACACGAAAAAGGAGCGGGGCTTTCCTTTCGTGTATTTCGTGGTTTCCTACGACCGGACGAAAGCCAATTGATGTTGTTGACCGCCGCGGCCTGGCGATGCTGGAACTCGCACTGACTCTGCCGATCCTGCTTTTCGTCATGGCCTTGATGATCAACTATGGTGCGATGGCGGTCTGGAAGGTTCGCGAACATTCTGCCGCGAGGCTCGCCGCGTGGGAAACACGCTGGCCGCGCACTGGCTCTACCGATCCGCAGCCAAGTTATTGGCCCGCACCGGCCACAATGGCCGCCTCGGACCAGGGGAACGTTTCCGGCATGGACGACAGCCGCGTCGATTTGCCCATCGCCCGCGGACCACTAAAGGGGGCAACCGTCAACGAGAAATTGCTCGACGCGACCCGCGGGCTGCGCATGGGCGAGGCCGAGTATAAGCGGCAACTCGCCCTGTTGCGCAAGCTTGGCGATTATACGATTGTCGCCAAGGATTGGCTTGTTGACGACAAGTGGCAATATCAGCGAATGGGGTTGGGATACACAATCGAGCGGCGGATTCCGGTGATCTATACCTTGGCGAAGGCCCCGGCGTCGCAAGTGAATGCCTACGTGCAATCGGTGATGGCGATCGCCCGTGCGCCATTTGCGGCCCAACTGCGACCGCTGGACAACGACCCGGAGTTCATTTACTACGCATCGATCTTCGGCTGGGGCGGGCCGCGCGACTTTCACCCGCGCTTTCAGATCATGTGTACGACCGATCGGACGTTGACCGACACAGCCGTGACGAACCTCATCGACCGCATCCAGGGCAATCGGCAGCGGCGTATCCCCAGCGTGGCCGAGGTAATGGCCCGGGCGTTTCTCCGGCTTTACCAACAGGCATTGGCGGCCTTTCAAGCGAAACTCAAGGCCAATCCGCCCGCTCCGCCGCAGATGCAGGCCTTGGCGCAGTCACAGATTCCGTTTTTGCAGGCGAAGATCGCCGCGATGCAGCAGGCCCTGCAAAACATCCGGGCAAGCGCCGGCAAGTAACTCGTTCCCACGCTCCGCGTGGGAACGCACGTGACGGACGCTCCGCGTCCCCGCGGTGTACATGGCCGCAGAGCGGCCGCATGGCACGTTCCCACGCAGAGCGTGGGAACGAGGATAAAGCGTGGGAACGAGGAACGCATTTACTTGGGAGCGAGATTGGAAACGAGTCAGCCATTGCCGCCAAAGCAGCCTCCGGACATGGGCGGACTCGCGCGGCGAATCTCCCGCTGGACGACCAACAGCCTGCTGACGCTGATGCTGCTGGTCATCGCTCTGGGCTTTGGCCGCCAGGTGTTGCACTGGTGGCATGACGACTCCACTCCGCGCGGGACGGCAAATGCTAATTCGCCAGCTTCGTCGGTCGGCGCGGCGGACTCTCAAATCCTCGCATTCGGCGAGCAGAATTGGTCGATCCGGCGGCAGGACTTCAACGGTCCAGCCGGCGCGGTTCCGGCCGCGCTGGTGCAATTCTGCCGCTCGGTCATCGTCGACGCCCCGCCGCGCGGCGATATGGCCGACGCCGCCGAGCAGGACGTGCTCAAACGACTGGCAACGGAAAAGCCCATCGCCGAAGAACCGGGCAAATGGCGGCTATATCAGTGGAGCGAGGGCGTGCCGATCGTGATCGGCACGCGCAACGTATCCGGCACACTCCGTGTGCCGATGGAAGGCGGCACACGGAGTGTGCCGGATACAAAAAGGACAATCCTTGCGGAAAAGCCCTGTCGCGTGGTAATCTGGAGTATGGCAGTTCCGGCAGACAAAAATAGCTGGACGCTATACATTTTCCAGGCGGGAGGCAAAGGTCCGAGCAGCGGGCAGGGCGTAGTTGAGGTTCCGCTCCCGCCGGGCGGGAGGCGGTTGGCGTCGGTCGGATCAGGTGGAGGTTCGATCACGGCCTTCTCCGCGGACGACGGGCTGACTGACGCCATACCGCGGTTTTACGATCGTTGGTTTGGCCAGCGCGGCTGGGTCGCCGCGGCCCCTTGGCAACACACCTCAACCGGCTGGCAAGCTCGTTTCGAGTCGGCTGCCGGCGGCGCGACCATCGCGGTCGATATCCGCCTCGGCGGCGATCCTCAAGGGCGATGCACCGGGCTCGTGATGGAAAGTCAAGTGGAAGGTAATCGATGAAAGGTATCACTGGAATCATCGTGGCCGTCGTGCTGGGAGTCGCCGGCGCGCTGGCCAATCTGTTTTACCTTCACAGCGAAGCGCAGAAGGTGGAAACCGTCTCCTTCATTGGCGTCAAGAAAAGCGTCAACAGCGGCGAGCGGCTGCTGGAAGACAACCTCGTCGAAGTCAAGATTCCGCTAGACCACGTCGGGAACCTCGTGCAATACGCCTACAAATGGGAAGCGCTGAAGTCCGTCACCGGCGCGCCAGTCTGGCGGGCTTTGGACTGCAGCAATGGGGCCGTCCTTTTGCTTCGCAGCGATATTCAGACGCCGCACAAGGAGCTCACCTTGGGAAAGGGCGAAATAGCCGTCTGCGTTCCCGTGCCGCGCAACTTCGTAACGTCGCATATCAATCCCGGCGATAAAGTGTCGTTCCGGTTTTGGAATGCGACGCCCGCGGCCACGCCGACGCGTGCCGTCAAAGAGCCGGCGCCCGTGGCGGCCGGCGCCGATCCAAACGCGGCGGCGGGCGGCGATACGGAACCCAAGCCCGAAGCATCCGAACCCATCGTGATGCCGTCGGAACCGGGCGATCCCATCGGCCCATTCGTCGTCATGGCGATCGGCAACCGCCTCGACTCGGTGGAGGTCATGAAGGCCGCGAAGATACAGCAGATCCAGGACAATGTGTTGATGATTCGCGTCAGCAAGAACGTGCCCCGCGAGGAAGAGAACTACAACAAGCTGGAAACTCGGCTCCACGGCATGGGTCAGAACAGCTACGAAGTCAGCATCGACAGCAAAGAATAGATTGTCTGCGGCACACTCCGTGCCGCGGCCCGCAAGCGGGCATCCCGAAAACGGCACACGGAGCGTGCCGGATACATTGTATGAAAATCTGGTTCAACAAGATCAATGAAAGCCGGCGCAATCTGGTCGAGGTCTCGGTCGGCCAGATTACGATCGGCCGCGACGAGGCCAACACGGTCTGCCTGCAGAGCCCGCTGGTCTCGCGGCAACATGCCGTCGTGCGAATGAACAACGGCAAGCTCGTGCTGGAAAACGTCGGCCTGAATAGCTGCCTGGTGGGCGAGGAGGAAGTGCTCGGCGGCCAGACGGGCGTCTTCGAGGCCGGCACGAAAGTCCGCATCTGGCCCTACACGCTCACCTTCGAGGCCGAGAAGGCGGTCACCGTCAGCCGCAGCGAATTGGAGGCCCACCTCCGCTCGACCATGGCCGACCTGGAGTTGAAGATTCACCAGAAGCTGCTGGAGCGGCTCGACCTTTACCAGTTCGAATCCAGCCACGGCAACGACCCGCAAAGCATCCTGCTCCTGGAAAACAACATCGAGGACGTTTGCCGCGAACTAAATGTCTTTGGCCCGGAGAACGAGCCGCTGATCGAGGAAATCACCGGGCTGACGCTCCGCGACCACCTCGTCAACCAGATCATCATGGAGACCGGCGCGGACGAGATCTTCGATCTGGCGGTGCTCACCTCCAATGAGTTCGATCTGCCGGCCACGCTCGTGCCGGAGCGCGAGGCCGAACTTCACGGCCTCTTGAAATTCATGCGCGAGCGGCTCAAGGTGGCCGAGTGCCGCGACGTGAGCCAGCAAGTGCATCGCGTGGAAAGCGGATTTAACGACATCTTTCACCTCGTCCGTCCCCACCTGCACTTCGAGCTGCGAAAGTACATGATCCTGCGGACGCTGAAGAAGGACCTCAAGGACATCATCTTCGGCTTCGGCCCGCTGCAAGACCTGCTACGGGCGCCGACGGTCACGGAAATCATGGTCGTCAGCAGCAACCAGATTTACGTCGAGCGCGACGGCATCATCGAGCGCTGCGGACGGCGATTCATCTCCGACAAGGTCACCGAGGCGATCATCGAGCGGATCGTGGCCCAGGTGGGACGGCGGATCGACAAGAGCCAGCCGCTGGTCGATGCCCGGCTGCCCGACGGCTCGCGCGTGAACGCCATCATTCCGCCGCTGGCCATCAAGGGACCGTGTCTCACGGTCCGCAAGTTTCCCGCCCAGCGGTTGACAATGGACGATCTGCTTGGAGATGGGCAGCATCGGCCGCGCCGCGGCAACGTTTTTGCGCGCCTGCGGTCGTCGCGCGGCGGAACATCCTCGTCAGCGGCGGCACGGGCACCGGCAAGACGACGATGCTCAACGTGCTGAGCAGCTTCATTCCCTTTAAGGAACGCATCGTCACGATCGAGGATACGACCGAATTGCGACTGCACCAAGAGCACGTCGTCACGCTGGAAACGAAGCCGCCGAACATCGAAGGGGCGGGCGAGTACACGATCCGCGACCTCGTGAAGAACGCCCTTCGCATGAGGCCGGATCGCATGATCGTCGGTGAGTGCCGCGGCGGCGAAGCCTTGGACATGATCCAGGCCATGAACACCGGCCACGACGGCTCGATGACCACGGTCCACGCCAACAGTTCACGCGAAGTGATCGAGCGATTGGAAGTGCTCGTGCTCATGGCGGCCGACCTGCCCATCACGTCGATCCATCGGCAGATCGCGTCGGCGCTGGACCTGATCGTCCACATCAGCCGCCAGGCCGATGGCTCACGCGCGGTGACGCAAATCTCGGAAGTCGTGCGCTACGATCCCGACGACAAGCAGATCGTAATCCTCGATATTTTCAATTTCCGCGACGGGGTTGCACTGCGACCGACGGGCTATTTGCCCTCGTTCATCGACTCGCTGGTGGAAAAAGATCTGTTGGACATCGAATTCCTTTACGGCCGGGAGAGTTAAGCAAACGTGGGGCAGATTGCCAATCTGCCATTGAATCGGCAGATTGGCAATCTGCCCCACGAAGTAAGACATGGATACAACGAACCCCATCCTCGCCCCATTGAGTTGCCTGCTGGTCGGAGCGGCCGCGGGCACACTGGCCTGGTCGGCCGAGAATGAGCTCGGGCGAGCGCTGGCCTTTGTCGAGCGCGATCTAGCCGACAAGCTCCGCCGCCTTCGCGCGCCGACGACGAATCTGCATGCCTACGTCATCGCGTGGCTGGTTCTCACCGGGCTGAACTTCCTCATGTTCTGGCTCGTGCTGGGAAGTCCGATTTTTGCCGTCTTGATTTCGACGTTTTTGCTTTGCGGGCCGTGGTATCTGCTGCGGCGGATGGCACAAATCAGGCGGCAGAAGATCGAGGACCAGCTTGCCGACGCGATGGTCATGCTGGCCAACGCGGTGCGCGCCGGCCTTTCGCTGGCGCAGGCGATGGATGTTCTGGCCGCGCAGTGCCCTAGCCCGATCAATTTCGAGTTCCGCCAGATTATGGGCGAGTACAACATGGGCAAGCCGCTGGAGCAGACGCTGCAAGAGGCCCGCGCGCGGCTGCGGAGCGAAAACTTCGCGCTCTTCGCGGCGGCGATGATGGCCAGCCACCAGAGCGGTGGCCGGCTGAACGAGATCGTGGAGCGGATCGCCCAGTCAGTGCTGGAGTTGCAGCGGCTGGAGCGGAAGGTGCAGTCGGAAACTGCCCAGGCCCGCAAGTCGGCGGTGTACATGGCGATCGCTCCGGCGTTCATCCTTGTGGTCTACTATTTTGTCGATCCCGAAAGCACGACGCGGCTTTTCACCGACCCATTGGGACATGTTCTGCTGGCCGCGGCAGTGGTGCTGAATGTCATGGCGTACCTTTGGGCAAGAGTAATTCTGAGTCCGGATATTTGAGATGACACTAATCCTTCCCTTGGCCGCGTTGCCCGTCGCGATCGGACTGCAAGTCATTGCGAGTCTTATCGTCGGCGCGGCGATTGCCGCGGCGGTGTGGTGGGTGTTCCATGTGCTGGAGAGCGACGACCTCGCACAAGGATCCGAATGGCGTCACGACGTCAGCCGTATGAACGAACTTCGCCGAATCGATCCGCTCTATCGGCTCTTCCAGCCGCTGGTGAGCGTGCTCGCGCGCATGAATCGCGTCATCTTCGTTGACCGGCTGGCGGAGGTTTACCGGCAGATCCAGGCGGCGGGGCTGCCGCGCTTTTGGCTGCCGGAGGAGTACCTCGCCCGCATGCAACTGCTGGCGCTCTGTTCCATGCCGCTTTGGATCTATCTGTTGTTTTGGGTGTTCGGCTCGCAGGGCATGTTGCTCGTGCCGTTGGCTGTAATCGCCACGGCACTCTTTCTTCGTTTTCGCCTGGCCATGCGGGCCGCCGCGCGGCTGCGACAGATCAAGCGCCGCATGCCGTATCTGTTGGACTTGCTCACGCTGCTCATGGAAGCCGGAGCCACGTTCCTCAACGCCCTGAACCAGGCGGTCGATGAGTTTCGCGGGCATCCGGTTGCCGAAGAGTTCGGCCGCGTGCTGGCCGACATGAACCTCGGCAAAACCCGCATGGAGGCCTTCCAGGCGATGCGCGACCGACTGGCCGATGACGAAATCACGAGCATCATCGGCACAATCATTCAAGGTGAGCACCTCGGCACGCCGCTCGCCCGCATCTTCCGCAGCCAGGCCGACGTGCTGCGCGTCAAGCGATCGCAGCGGGCCGAGTCGATCGCGGGCGAGGCGGGCGTGAACATGCTCATGCCGGCCGTGCTCGTGATGGCCGCTACCGTGTTGATCATACTTGGGCCTTTCCTTTTAAACTTCTTCAAATTTGGAATGTCGATATAGAGTGGGGCAGATTGCCAATCTGCCGTCAACGCGGCAGATTGGCAATCTGCCCCACGAAGCAGGCGAAACCTGATGGCCGTCAAGACCCAATGCCCTCGATGTAAGCAGCCGCTTTCCGTGCCCAGCAAGTTGGCCGGCAGCTACGCGAATTGTCCGCGCTGCCAGGGGCGGTTTTGGATCTCGAAGGACTCGCCGCTTGATTCCTCAGTCAGCGATTCGGTAAGTCTATCGAGCAGCGGGTTGACGCTGACGCAAGTGGCTGCCGCTCAATCGGCCCCGGTCGCCGTCCCTCCATCCGCCAGCCAGGCAGCGCCGGCGCCGCCACGGGCCTACTTTCCGTCGGTCACTCCCTTGGCCCCGGCGCCCACGCGGCCGCAAGAGCCGGCGTCCGCCGCGGGTCCGGCCGAGCCGCCGCCGCCGGCGCGCAAGGTCGCGCGGCTGGTCTCGGCCGACGCCGCCGAGTCGAGCCTGAAGATCGCCCCGGACGGCCAATTGCCCAATTTGCAACTTCAAGACGTTCGACAAAAAGGCCAAGGGCCAAGGAAAGTCGCGCGCGATACCGCCGTTGGTGCTCGTCGCGGCGTGGGGTTTTTCCGTGGTTATGACCATCGCCATCTTCATGTTTTCCGGCAATAATAGTGATTCCGAAGCGATCACGCAGGATAAAGCCCGGGCAATGAAGGAAATCGAAGAGCAGTACTTTGGAGATCCGTCGCATGTCGCGCTGCTCCCCTACCAACTGCTCCTGCGCGAGGCCCGGCAGGCCCGCGCGCGCGAAGACTTGAAGGCCGAAAGGCAATGTTATCGGCAGGTCCTCGATCTCCTTCGCACCGAGGCGCACGGCGGCGGACAATCGTCGGGAAAGCACCTCGGAAAGGGCGTCACCGGCAGCCGCATCGACGACCGGGAACTGGAGAAGAAGATCATTACGATTTTGGGAGAATAGGCGCCGATGGAGTCGGACCCGCGCTACGAGATCCTCAACACGATCGCCCAGGGGGAGTTCGCTACGGTGAGCCGCGCCCGCGATCGCGAATTGGGCCGCGAGGTGGCGGTCAAGCAGATCCACGCGCAGTACTTGGCCGATCCGCGGCAATTGGCCCGCTATTGGCAAGAGGCCCAGCTCCTGGCTTCGCTACAGCACCCGAACATTCTCACTATCTATGATGTGGTGCGGCCGCGCGGCTGGTTGATCCTTGAGTTGATGCGCGGCAGCCTCAAGCCGGCGGCCGAAGGCGAGCCGATGGACCTCGACCAGCTCCGCGCCGTATTGATCAACTGTCTCAACGGCCTGGCCTTCCTGCATTCCAACCGCGTGATCCACGGCGACGTCAAGCCGAGCAACATCCTCGTCGGCGCGCAGAACCGCGTGAAGCTGGGGGACTTCGGCCTGGCCCGCCGCGCGAGCAACGAGGAAGGCAGCCTCTTGAAGGGCACGACGAAGTACATGGCCCCCGAGCTGCTCTCGGCCCAGTTCGGCGCGGTCGGTCCAGCGAGCGACCTCTACTCGCTCGGCATCACGGCCTACGAGCTGATGACCGGCAAGCACTTCGCGTCGCTGCTGCCCACGCTGGCTACGTTCGGCCGCGACAAGCAGGTGGCCTGGATGATGTGGCATTCCACGGCCGACGTCAAGCTGCCCGACATCCAGCGCGTGCTGGAAGGCGTGCCCGACGACCTGGCTCACGTCATCCAGCGGCTAATCGCCAAGGACCGCTCGCAGCGCTACGCTTCGGCGGCGGAGGCGCTTCAAGACTTGCAGAGCGGCGGACCGTTGGCCGACGGCCTTATCGACGCCGCGGTCGCCGAAGCAGAAGCGGTGGCCGCCGCCGCCATCCGCAAGAAGAAGCGCATCCGCAATCTTTCCTTGCTCGTTAGCGGCCTGCTCTCGGTGCTGCTGGCCCTGGCCGGCTTCGAGGTGCTTAAGCCAAAACCAAAGCCGAATCCGGTTCACGCCGCCGAACAGATCCACGGCACGATCTCCGACATCTATCCCGCGCGGCACGAGCTGGGCGTTTCGCCGTCGGACGGCGGCGCGGTGAAGCGGATCATCGTCAAAGACCGCGACATCATCTACGTCAACGGGCAGCGGCATCTGTTGGAAGAACTGCAGCAGGACGATATCGTGGACGTTGTCACGTCCGTCGACCCCGAGCCGCCGCATCGCGACGTCCGCGAAATCCATGCCACGCGGCCGGGCCGATTCGCCACGGGAAAACTGCTCGCCAGGGACGACCTCGGGCGAATGCTCGACATGTCGACCGGCGACGAGCCCAGCAGCGTGCAGCTTAAGATCTTCGTTCCTGCCGATACGCCGATCCTGTTGAACGGCGCGCGGACGCTCGAGGGCAAGCCGATCGCGCTCGCCTCGCTGGTTTCCGGCGACCGCCTCAAGGTGAACTACGATTATCAGGAGTCGTCCGGCAACAAGGCCGACAAGCTCGAAGTCTTGCGGCAAGTCGAATTGCAGGGCACGTTGGCCGCCGACTTTGACGCCCGCACACGGCTGCTCAGCGTCGTCAATAACCGACAGCAGGTGCTCAAGCTGCCCTTCGGATCGCAATACGTGATCAGCGTGAACGGCCGGCCCGAGGCGGAGCCGACGGCGCTGAAGCGCGGCGACCGCGTGACGATCAAGCACGATTCCTACATCTCCGAAGTGATCGCCGAGCGGACGCTGGGGGCCGAGGGGGTCGTCGCCCAGGTTCGCTTCGATCCACCCCGCTCGCTCAGCGTGACCGGCGAAGGCGGTCAGAAAACCTACCTTGTCGGGCCGGAATGCAAGATCTCCCTTGGCGGCGAGCTCGTGCCATTCGACGCGCTCCGGGCCGGCGACCGGGTGACGATCGAGCATGGCGCAATCGACGCCAAGAACCAGTCGGCCATCGCAGCCGCTTTGATTTCAGCGGAGCGGCCGGCCGATCCCCAGCGCTGGGCGCTCGTGGTTGCCGTGCAGAACTACGACGATACGAGGCTCAGCAAGCTCGCCTTCCCGCTGGCCGACGCCGCGGCCGTGGCCGATGCGATGATCAAACGCTACCGCGTGCCCGCCGAGCAATTGCAGGTGTTCAATGATCCCAGCGCCGTGACTCTTGAGCAGGAGATCCCCAAATTCCTCAAGCGGATCCCGGCCGATTCGCGCCTGATCGTCTACTTCACCGGTCATGCGAGCAAGAACGCCAAGGGACAGGTTTACCTTGCGCCCAAGGATTTTCGCAGCGACAAGCCGGAGGCCAACGGCCGCGCGCTGCAATGGCTTGTCGACCTTATAGAAGAGTGTCCCGCCAAGGACAAACTCCTCTTGCTGGACGCCAGCCACGAAGGCACGGGCACGGAGCAGGCGTCGGAGCCTTCCTCCGCCGAAATGATCGCGGCGCTGAAGCGCCAGCCAAACCGAGCCCTGTTGAGGACCGTGACCGCCCTGGCAAGCTGCCAGCAAGGCCAGCGCGGTCTCGACCTGGCCGACCGGCAACACGGCCTGTTCGCCGAATGTCTGGCGGAAGGCTACGGCGGCGCGGCCGACGCGAACCGCGATACCCGCGTCGAGCCGACCGAACTGTTCGCCTATTTGCAAAAGGAGATGGCCGCCGGGAGCCAGGGCAAGCAGACGCCGGAACTGTTTCTGCCGGACGACCGCCCGCCGCGCTTGACCGAGGCGGCCAAGACGGCCATCCGTCGCATGGCCGAGCACGCGGGACAGACCAAGATCGACCTCGACGCGCTGGAGCGGGAGTATGGCGAGGCCGTGCAAGCCGCCGGTTCCGAACCCGAACCGCGGCTGATCTATGGGCTGCTGTTGATGAAACGCAAGGATGGCGAGGGCCGCGAGAAGGCGATGCAGCATTTTCAAACGGTGAAATCCCAGATGCCCGATCGGATTTTGCCCTACGCGGCTTTGGCCTGGCTGCGGATGGACAAGCGCACCTACGCGGCGGCCGTCAACGAGCTGACTGCCATGATCGCCAAGGTGCCAAAGCAGTCCGCTCCGGACGTTCCCTACTCCGCCGAGGCGAAGTTCCTTTTCCGTTGGTCCGGCCAATTGCGCGAACATGCGTCCGGCGTCGGCGAATCGACCCTGCCGCTGCGGGAGGCGCTTGCCGGGCTGGACGCCGCGATTGCCGGGCATGGCCCGCCAGCCGTCGAGCTCTATAGCCAAGGTCGGCAGGCGACGGCCGCCGTGCTTGCCGACTTCGACGCCCGGATGGCGGACTCGAAGGACGAAACGGAAGTCAGCAAGTTGAAAGTCGATCGAAAGCAGCTCTCCAAGTACGCGGATTTTCCCTTGGACAAGTACATCCGCCAGGTGCTGCTGATGCTTGATCAATAACTTGCCGCTAATGGGAGGAAGCGCTGATTCTCCGCGCGCCCCCTGCCGAGGGCCGCCGCTTTCCGCTATATTTTTTGCGGCGGGAGAGATTCTTCATTATTGTAAAGCCTGCCACAGGAGTTCACTTTATGCGATCCAGCGTTCGCTTTTCCCTCCGGCTGCCGGCGCTACTGGCCGTAGCGGGCACTACTCTTTTTAGCGGCATCACCGTCCGTGGAGACGAAGGAATGTGGCTCTTCAACAATCCGCCCAAGAAAATCTTGAAGGAGCGTTACGGCTTCGATCCCGGCGACTCCTGGTACGAGCACTTGCGGAAATCGAGCGTTCGCTTCAACTCCGGCGGTTCGGGCTCGTTTGTTTCGTCTCGCGGACTTGTGTTGACGAACCATCACATCGGCGCCGACGCGCTGCAAAAGCTCTCCACGAAGGACAAGAACTATCTGGCGGAAGGCTTCCACGCCAAGACCCAGGCGGAGGAGGTCAAGTGCCTCGACTTGGAATTGAACGTGCTGATGAGCATTGAGGACGTCACCGTGCGCGTCGAGGCGGCGGTTGCCGCCGGCACGAGCCCAGCCGAGGCGGATCGCGCCCGCCGCGCGATCATGAACACGATTGAGCAGGAATCGACGGAGAAGACCGGTCTGAGGAGCGACGTCATCACGCTCTTCAACGGCGGCCTCTACCATCTGTATCGCTATAAGAAATACACCGACGTGCGGCTCGTCTTCGCTCCCGAGGAGTCCGTCGCCTTCTTCGGCGGCGACCCCGACAACTTCGAGTATCCGCGCTACGACCTCGACATCTGCCTCTTCCGTGTCTACGAGAACGGCAAGCCGGCCAAGATCGAACACTTCCTCCAGTGGGCACCGCAAGGAGCGCCCGACGGCGACCTCATTTTCGTCTCCGGTCATCCGGGCAAGACCGACCGCCTGACCACCGCGGCCAATTTGGCTTTCATCCGCGACGCTTCGCTCCCTTTCGCGCTCGATTGGCTGATGCGCCGCGAAGTCCTCTTGATTGCTTATGGCCAGCGGAGCGACGAGTGCCACCGGCGCTGCCGCGAGGAGCTGTTCGTGATTCAGAACTCTCGCAAGGCCAACGTGGGCCGGCTGGCCGGGCTGCAAGATCCGGCGGTAATGGCGCAAAAGCAGGCGGAAGAAAAGGCGCTCTGCGCGGCGGTCGCGGCCGATCCGCGGCTTCGCGCCGCGACCGACTCGGCATGGGACGAAGTTGCCGCCACGATGAAGGTTCTCCGCGGCCTGCATAAGGACTTCTTATTGCTGGAGGACGGCCGCGCGTTCCAATGTCATGAATTCATGATCGCGCGGACACTTCTCCGCATGGCCGAGGAAGACGGGAAGCCGAACGCCGACCGGCTCCGCGAGTATCGGCAGTCCAACCGCGCGTCGCTGGAGCAGATGGTCTATTCCGAAGCGCCGATCTACGATGACTTGGAGACGATCAAACTAGCCGACAGCCTGACGCTGTTCGTGACGCTCGAAGGCGCGAACAGTGAGTTGGTTGCAAAGGTGCTCGACGGCAAATCGCCGCACGACCGTGCCGCCGAACTAATCCGCGGCACGAAATTGAAGGACGTTGCCGTGCGGCGGGAGCTGGCCAAGGGCGGCATCGCGGCGATCCGCGCAACGGACGACCCGATGATCAAGCTCGCACTGCTCGTCGACGGCCCCGCGCGGAAGGTCCGTCTCGCGAAGGAGCAAAAGGTCGACGAGCCGCAACGGCAGGCGTACTCGAAGATCGCCAAGGCACGCTTCGCCGTCTCGGGCGGCGAAGTCTACCCGGACGCCACCTTCACGCTCCGCCTGGCCTTCGGCGTGGTGAAAGGCTACGACGACTTCGGACAGCATTTTCCGCCCTGGACGACAATGGGCGGCGCGTACAAGCGATCCGAAGAGCATCACAATCTCGAACCTTTCAACCTTCCGCCGCGCTGGCTTGAGCACAAGGACCAGCTCGATCTCGACACGCCTTTCAACTTCGTTTCCACGGCCGACATCATCGGCGGCAATTCGGGCAGCCCGGTCGTCAACCGCAAGGGCCAGTTCGTGGGGATCATCTTCGACGGCAACATCGAGTCGCTGGTTTGGGACTTCGTTTACTCGGACAAGAAGGGCCGCGCACTTTCCGTTCACAGCGCGGCGATCGAGCACGCGCTGCGCAAGCTCTACGACGCCGCGCCGCTGGCCGACGAGTTGGGGAAATGATATACTGCGCGGAACCCTGTAGGGAACGCCCTCCGTGGCGTTCCGTGCGACCGGAACGCCACGGAGGGCGTTCCCTACAGCGTTGTTTGAAACGATACGGACATTGTTATGAAGAAGACCGGGCCGCTCCATTACTTGGGAATACTGCTCGTGCTCGCGGTGTTTATTTTCGCCGCGTGGCTGCTCTATCGCCAGTGGCACGACAATCACCTCACGCTCGAAGGCGTGTGGCGCGATCTGTTGGATATCCCTAAGGGCTGGATGCTCGCGGCCCTGGGGCTGACGGTCATCAACTACGGCATCTTGGCGCTCTACGACTATCTGGCCTTTCGCTTCGCCAAGGTGCCGATCTCGCTGGCGCGCGTGACGTTCGCCGCGGTGACGAGTTACTCTTTCAGCTACAACTTCGGCGCGACCTTGGCAGGCATTCCCTTGCGCTACCGCCTCTACTCGTCGTGGAACATCCCGCTCGCCAAAATCGTGCAATTGCTGGTGATCATGGCGTTCACGTTCTGGTTTGGTGTCTTCGCCCTGGCGGGCACGCTCTTCGTCGTTGACCCGCTGAGGATTCCGCATTTGCCGAAGTTCTGTGCGGAGATGGTGAACGAGTGGCACGTTCCGCCGAAAGCCGTCGAGTCGTTCGCCTACTTGTTCGCGGATTCGCGGAAGTTCGGCATTTTTTTGCTGGTTCTGGCCGGCGCGTACGTCGGCGCCAGCCTCTTGCACCGCGGCTCGCTGAAGATTTTTCGCTGGACGGTGCCGGTGCCGCCGCCGAAGCTGACAATTTACCAGATCGGCATTGCGTCGGCCGACATGCTTGTGGCGGGAGCGGTGCTTTACGTGCTCTGTCCGCCGGTCAAGGGCGGATACTTGACGGTCCTGGAAGTCTACATGGTGGCCTTCGTGCTCAACGTGCTCTCACACGTGCCCGGCGGTTGGGGCGTCATCGAGGGCACGGTGATGATACTTCTCCGCGAATTGCATCTCGTTCACGATCCGGACAATAACATGTCCAAAGTGCTCGCGGCAATCGTGGTCTTTCGCGTAATCTACTTCCTGCTGCCGCTCTTGTTTTCTCTGGTGCTGGTTGGTGGCCACGAGTACGCTCTGCGGAAGAATTGGATTCCGCCGTTGATGCCATCCGAGAAGGACGCATCCTCCGACGGCCCAGTGCAAGGCCTGGGCGCGGAGACCCAAGCGGAGAAAGCGTAAGGTGGGAGCCGTTCGCGATATCGAAGCCCGACGCGCAAGCGAGGCTTCCGTACGGCGCCGGCCTCGCTTGCGCGTCGGGCTTCGATAGCCCACAGTTTTGACGTAGTTGGTTCACTACATCCGCACGCTCGCCGCCGGTTCCGGCTCTTGCCGCGGCAGCGAGCGCAAAATGAAATGCGGCACCGGCACACGGCCGATTTCTCGAACGACACTCCTCGCCGGCCGGCGGACGAGCAGCACGATTGCCAGCGCCCGAGCCAGCGTTGAGATCGCGAATAGCGCCAGGTATGCGCCGCGTCCCGCCCCCAGCGCGGCCAGAATCCCCGCGCCCAAAAGCGAACCGCCCGCCATCGCCACGGAGTTCGCCAGGTTGAAGAAGGCGAGCACGTCGACCCGCTTCTGCCGCGGGATCGTCTCGATGAACAAAAGCAGCGTCGCCAGGTCGAATGCGCACCACGCCATGCCTGAATAGATCTGCACGGCGACGAGATAGATCCAGTTGTTCGACGCCAGCCACAGCGCGGGGACGAAGACACTGGCCGCCGCGCTCGTCCAAAAGACGCGCCGCACACCCACGCGGTCGGCGATTCGGCCGACCGTGGGTAGAAAGTAGATCTTGGCCACCGTGGCCGTACAGACCACGATGGCGTAGATCGTGTAGGAGAAATGCAACTCGCTGAGCATGAATGGATTGAAGTATGGGCCGGCGATCTGGACGGCCGCCTGCGCGGCCATGAGATACAGCAGCAGTCGGCCGTTCTCGCCGCTGCTCAGCGAGCGGAAGACGCTCGCCAGCGGCATGGCCGTCGCGCGCGGCGGCTGCGGCTCTCGGTGCATGGTCAAGAGGCCGAACGAGACGATCCGGCTCGCCGCCGCCAAGAAGAACAGCACGGCGAAGACCGCCAACGGGATGTTCAACCGCTCGGCCGCTTGCAAGGCGATGCCGCCGGCCAGAAAGCCCGCCACGATGCCCCACTGGTTGATCCGCGTCCGCCGGGCGAAGTAGCGAATCCGCACCCGCGCGGGCACGAGCGTCTCGATCCAAGCGTTCCACGGCCCGTTCGCGCCCAGGCCGGTCGCCCAATAGACGGCCACCAGGGCGAATACCGTGACGGCAGTCATGCGGCCATTGAGTGCGGCAATGAGCAGCGGCACGAACGTCGCCGCCTGCACCGCCGCGCAGAGCGCGACCCACCGCCGGTACGACCCGCACTTCGCCAGCAGCCAAGGCGAGGACAGTTGCATTAGCGCGCCGACGACCAGCGGCAACGTGCTCACCAGCCCGCAAGCCAATTGGCTGCCGGTCAGCGCTAGCACGAAGGCGGGCAAGTATGTCTCGCCCACGCCCACCATCACATTGTTGGCCGTTCCTTCGGCGGTCGAGAGGCGAAGATCCGTTCGCAGGGTATTGAACATCAAGGTTGTCGTGCGTGGTGAGTGCGCTGCTGTTGTAGGCCCCCCGATCTTGTGATCGAGGCTGCCCGTGGCAAAGAGGTACTGCTATCGGACTCAGTCGCTTTCAACTGCATAAAAAATCGGCGTGTTTGGTGCGGGCCCCCCGATTTGCAGGTCTGTCCGACCCGGCTTCGCGACGATACGAAAAGCAGCCCGCGAAGGAAAGGCGAGTTTACCCGCGGCAATCCCTAGGCTGTCCTGTTAAGTGCGAAAGAATGCGGCGATAAATCGCCGCGGTTCAAAAGAGAACTATACCGTGGCCGCGTCGGCCTTTTTGCCGGACGTGATCTGCTCGATGATCCAAGCATCGACATCGGAGAGCATTTGCGGCGCAATCTCGTGGCCGCAGGGGTACGCCCGCAGGGTAATCGACATGCCGGCCGTGTGCAACAGGCGGAGATCATCGCAAACTTGAGCTTCGTTATAGACCTGGCTGCGGCGGCCGACGCCTAGTAAAATCGCCAATTGCCTTGCTTCCGGCAACCGGGCCAGCGGCGCGCCGCCGCACGGCAATGCACCGCCCAGCGAGATGACGCCGGCGAATTTATACGGATGGTTCATGGCCAAGCGAAAAGCGAGCGTGCCGCCCGTATCGAAACCGGCGAGAAACACCCGCCGCGGATGGATATTAAATCCGCGAAAGACGCGCTCGATCACGTCGAAGACCCGCTGCTCGGCATCTTGCAGGCCCTGTTCGTCGTTTGACCAGCCATAGACGGGCGGTTCGCCCGCCGCCGAATTCACTGGGGAGATCACCGTGCCCCGCGGCGCGACACCCACGTGATTTCTCATGCTCATGAGCGGCATGATCCGCAGCAACTGCCGCTCGTCGCAGCCCGGTCCGTGCAGCCATACCAAGAGCGGATAGGCGTAACCGGGCGTGTAATGCACCGGCGCGAATGTCGCGTGGATCGTATCCCGCTGGGAAGCGCTGAAGACTCCCGACTCGATTTCAAATGCCCCCGGCGAAACCGTACACTGCGGAAGAGACAACAAGGGCCGGGGATTGCTCATGATGCGCGACGATTCCCGAGAAGTGAGTTGGCGACGAAACAAACTTTACGTGCTGCCGCGCAGTCTGTCAACCGCATTCCATTATCGCGGCCTTGTGCCGGGAATTGCCGCGCGGCCTGCCGGCGCCGCAGTGGAAAAAGTGTGGGCAGTTGTGGCGCAAGGTTTGCTCGTTGCTCAAAACAACTTCCCGATTTGAAAGTGGGGCAGGTGGCCAACCTGCCGATAATTGGCAGGTTGGCAACCTGCCCCACAGATCGCCCGTGCTGGCGGCTAGCTAGCAATGCTAGCTCTGATCCTTGGAATAGCCGTATCGATCGAAATAGCTACTCCAGCGCTGGCCAATTTCCGCGGCCAAATCCGTCGGGAGCTGGTAGCGATTCGTTTTGTAGTCGGCCTTGGCGGCAAAATAAGCGGCCAATTTCGCTCGAACTGACTCGAATTCGCCCAGGTTAAGCTCTTGGTAGACCCGCTCCATTTGCCGCAGTGGCTGAGCCACCAAGTCCTCGTAGCGGACTTCGCACAATTGGCCGGGCGGAATCAACTCGCGGTCGCGCTGAAAAACTTCGTACATCCGCGAGAAAGTCGCGAAGACGTGTTCGTCCAAGCCGTCGTAGGTCGGCACTTGCAGCCCGTCGTTGCGGTACATCCGCTTCCAAAGGTTGATCGTTGACGGGAAAACCACGAACGGATTGCGGACAATGTGTACGAACCGCGCCCTGGGAAACATTTCCAGCAATACCTTGACACGAGACGTGTGCGGCGGCGATTTCAGTACGATTCTGCGCGGTGATCGCACGGTGAGACATTTCAGGAACCACGTTAATCCGCGCTGCCAGCGAGTCCGCTCTCCCGCCGAAACGTGCTGCAAGTCGAAGTACTCCTGGTTCTGCGGAGGGCGGTTCGGAAAGGCAATCGTCATGTACGGCGAACGCATGCCCATATTGCACAAAGCGAACTCGTCCTCTTGAGGACAATCCCACCCCGCGGCCATGTTGTCCATCGGCCGCTGCTTGGGCATGAGTCCTTTCAGGAGCGGCCGGAAAACTGGGGCCGATAAGAGAAAATGGCTCGACGCAAAACAGTCGTACGTATTGGGATACGTGTACCTCTCATCGAGAACCAGCAGTTCGTGCAGCAGCGTCGTGCCCGATCGCCAGTGGCCGATCACAAAAATCGGATCGCCTTGAAGCTCGGTACGCGCGATGCGGCGACCATAAAACAGGCTTTGCAAAAGCGCCAATCCCAAGTTCACCAAGCTGATGAACGAGATCAGCACTGCCATCCCCCAGCGCCGGGGCGAGATCTGCAAGCCGTTACGCAACAAGAGTGAAAACCAGGCAGTGGCGGGCATCCCGTCCCAAATGCGCAAGAACCAAGGCTTGTCGGTGTAGCCGCCGGAGCCGAGTCCATCGGATTTCATTGCTTTGGGCGCGGTACGCTGTGAACTTGCGGGAGCAGCCGTAGTCGCTGTTTTTTCTAGCGGATTATCGTGTACGGTTGCCATGCGTCTCTCCAAACGGAGTGCCACTTGGGGGAACTTCATAATAACACGGCGTGTAAATGGGGCAAGTTGGAAAAGAAGAAACAACCGGTTTGGGCTAGTGGAAAGCACCAGTCACCAACGCCCGGATTAAACATGGCTACTTCGCCATATGACTCCTATCGGACCATTGAGAGTGTGTGCCGCAATGCACTTTTTTCTCATTTGTCGCATAGGTCAAATTTGGGCTGTTCGTCCTTTGGAAGAGCACTATTGGCGATGTCCGCTCCAAACGGTGTCATTTCTCCATTTTGACATTGACCTAACGGGCCTTTCCACTACAATCCGACGACCTGTAGGTCCGGCATCGTTTAACCCGGAGCCAACGGCGCGATCACCGTCGCCGTTGGCTCCGGGCTAAACGACGGAGAAACCATGAGCGAAAACGATCCCCAAAGCGGCGCGGCGGCACTTGAAGCGGCACGACGCGTCAAGTTGCGCAGGATACAAGAACTGGGGCTCGATCCTTGGGGCCAGCGCTTCGACGACCATTCGCCAATTTCCGCGATTCGCGCCCGCGAAGGTGATATCACGTCTGAGCCCGCCGCCGAGGAGGGTAAGCCGCCGATTTATCACGGCCCGACCGTTCGCGCCGCCGGACGCATCGTTCTCCAACGCGGCCAGGGCAAGTTGCGGTTCCTCGAACTGCACGACTGGACGGGCCGCATCCAAGTGGCCATCGGCATGAATCAGGTCGGCGAAAAGAACTGGGAGCTTGCCAAGAACTTCGACTTGGGCGATCTGATCGGCGTCGACGGCGAGCTCAAACGCACGAATGTCGGAGAACTGACCATCTTCGCCACCCATCTCCATTTCCTTTCCAAGAGCATCGAGACGCCGCCGGAGAAACACAAGGGGCTGGCCGATCCCGAATTGCGACAGCGGATGCGCTACCTCGATCTGGTCCATACCGAAGGCCAGATGGAGCGCTTCCTGCGGCGAATAAAGATCGTGCAGTCGATCCGCAATACGCTGGCCGCCGAACGTTTCGTCGAGGTTGAAGGCCCGACGCTGCACGCCATCGCTGGCGGAGCCGCCGCGCGGCCGTTCATCACACATCACAATGCCCTCGATATCAACCTCTACTTGCGCATCGCCCTGGAACTGCACCTCAAGCGGCTGCTGGTCGGCGGCGTCGAGCGCGTGTACGAGATGGGCCGCGTCTATCGCAATGAAGGCATCGACGGGACGCACAATCCCGAGTTCACGATGCTGGAGCTTTATCAGGCTTACGGCAATTACCACTCGATGATGGAGCTGACTGAACGGCTGATCGTCGCCGCCCTTCGAGCCACCGACCAGCCGACGGTCGTGCAATGGGGCGACAAGCAAATCGACTTCACGCCGCCCTTCGCCCGAAAGACGTATGACGAGCTTTTTCAGGAACACGCAGGAGTTGCGCCTAGCGATAATGCAGCAATTGCCGCGCTGGCCAAAAAGCTCGGCATCGAAACGGCCAACCGCCACCTCGATGTCATCAAGAGCGATGTTTTCGAGGCCAAGGTCGAAGACGCCCTCATCGGGCCGATCTTCGTGATCGACTATCCCGCCAGCATTTGCCCATTGACGAAGCGGAAGGCGTCGAATCCGGCCATCGCCGAACGGTTTGAGCTGTTCGTTCACGGCATGGAACTTGCCAATGCCTATACCGAGCTGAATGACCCCGACTTGCAAGAACAGCTTTTCACTCAGCAGCTTGCCGGGCAGCGGGAAGAAGATTCGATGGCCAAAATGGACCGCGATTTCATCCGTGCCATGCGGCACGGCATGCCGCCGGCGGGCGGGCTAGGCATCGGCATTGACAGGCTTGTGATGCTTTTGACCAATACACAAACGATTCGAGACGTGATCCTGTTTCCGCTTTTGAGACCAGAAGCGGAATGACCCCCAATTCCCACGCTCCGCGTGGAAAGCAATGACGGCCGCTCCGCGGCCCCGAACCCGAACTGGACGCGGAGCGTCCGCAAATGTGTTTCCCACGCGGAGCGTGGGAACAAGGAATGGAAGCCATGTACAAACTCCTCCTCTGCTGGCGTTACCTTCGCACGCGATACATCGCCATTGCCTCGATCATCAGCGTCATGCTCGGCGTGGCCGCGATGATCATCGTCAATAGCGTCATGGCCGGCTTCAGCCGCGACATGCAAGGCCGCATCAAGGGCATCATTTGCGATCTCGTCTTGGAAAGCCGCTCGCTGGAAGGCATGCCCGACCCGGACCGGCACATGGAGGAGATCCGCAAGATCGCCGGCGATCAGATCGAGGAAATGACGCCGATCTGCTTCGTGCCGGCCATGCTCAGCTACCGCTGGCACGGCACGTGGGTCACCAACCAGGTAAACGTCATCGGCATCGACGAGAAGTCGCAGAGCCGCGTCAGCGATTTCGCCAAATACTTGCAGCATCCGGAGAATCGCCGCCAGTTCAGCTTCGGCCTGCGCGATGTCGGCTACGATGTCTACGATCATCTTGCGGAGGCTGCGACGCATCCTCGCGAAGCCATGCAGAAGGCCGGATGGGCGCATCGCCGCGAAGCCGCGCAGCAGTTGGAGTACCAGGAGAAACTATTGCGCGAATCGCAGGGTCCCCCTCTCCCTCCGGGAGAGGGCCGGGGAGAGGGTGATCAACAGAACGGTACGGCTTCGACGATGCGAAACGCCCTCACCCCCAGCCCCTCTCCCAAAGGGAGAGGGGAGCAGATGGCGCCGCCGCCGGTGAACCCATTCGAACGCGGACTGCCAACTCCAGAACAAGCCAAGACGTTTGATATGTCCAAGGAGCAGTGTACCGGCGTGGTGCTCGGCATTGCCCAAGCCAGCTTTCGCACGAAAGACGGCGAAGAGCACTTTCGCGTCCTGCCGGGCGACGACGTGCAGCTCAGCTTCCCCACCGCCGGAGCGCCGCCAAAAATATCCAGCGACAAGTTCACCGTCGTCGATTTCTACGAGAGCAAAATGCTCGAATACGACCAGACTTTCGTTTTCATGCCCATCAAGGAGCTGCAGAGGCAGCGCGGCATGATCGACCCGGCGACGGGAATCGGCTACGTGAACGCAATCGAGATCAAGCTGAAGCCGGGCGTCGACGGCGATGCTGTCCGCGACAAGCTCCGCGCCGCCGTGGATGTTTTACCGCCGGGCTTCTATCAGGTCGAGACCTGGCGCGACAAGCAAGGCGCACTCTTGGCCGCAGTGCAAATGGAAACGACGCTGCTCAACATCCTGCTTTTCCTGATCATCGCCGTAGCCGGGTTTGGCATCCTGGCGATCTTCTTCATGATCGTCGTTGAGAAGACCCGCGACATCGGCATCCTCAAGTCGCTCGGCGCGTCGGGCCGCGGCGTGATGGGCATCTTCCTCACCTATGGCCTCTCGCTGGGGCTGGTCGGTTCCGGTGTGGGGCTGATCGGAGGCCTGGTCTTTGTACATTACATCAACTCGATCGCCGACTTCATCGGCTGGCTAACCGGCCGGCCGGTCTTCAATCCGGAAATCTACTACTTGTACAAGGTCCCGACGGTCGTCGATCCGGCGACCGTTGCCTGGATCGTCGCCGGGGCATTGGGCATCGCAATGCTGGCAAGCGTCTTGCCGGCCCTCCGCGCCGCCCGGCTGCATCCCGTGGAGGCACTTCGCTATGAGTAAGGCGGCAAAGCATTGCATGGCGAGCGACGACGATTGCAAATTGCAAAATGTAAATTGCAAAATGCAAATTGAAGGCGATGCTCCGACGCGCTCGTGGGATCAAGTCGCAGTTTTCATTTTTCATTTTTCATTTTTAAATTCTTCCTCTTCGGCGAGATAGGTTCATTGCCATGGCGAACGTCGCAGCTCCATTTATCACCTCAGTTTCGTCGTCGACCTTCGCCGTTCCTGCGCGACGCGAGACGAGCGGTGGCGACAACATCTTGCTCGCCAAGTCCCTGCACAAGAATTATCGCAAGGGGCCGGTCGAAGTACCCGTGCTCCGCGGCGTCAGCCTGGCCGTCCGACAGGGCGAGTTTCTCGCTGTCGTCGGTCAGAGCGGCTGCGGCAAGACGACGCTCCTGCACCTGCTGGGCACGCTCGACGTGCCCGATCGCGGCGAGATTCATTTCGACGGCGAGCGGATCGATGACCTACCTTCGCACCGCCGCGATGGCTTGCGCAACCGCCGCTTCGGCATGATCTTCCAGTTCTATCATCTGTTGCCGGAGATGACGACGCTGGAGAACGTGCTTGCTCCGCTTATGATCACGCATGGCGTGGTTAGCTATTGGCGGCAGCGGCGGCGGTTCAAAGAACAGGCTACCGAGTTGCTGGCAATGGTCGGCCTGTCGCATCGCCTCAAGCACCGCCCCCGCGAACTTTCCGGCGGCGAGATGCAGCGCGTGGCTATAGCGAGATCGCTCATCTCGAATCCCTCTCTCTTATTGGCCGACGAACCGACGGGCAATCTCGACCAGGAGAGTGGTCGCGAAATTATTCGCATTCTCCGCGACTTGAACGAACGACAACGACTGACGATTATCATGGTGACGCACGATCCGGCGATTGCGGCGTCCGCCGACCGCACGGTCAAGTTGGTCGATGGGCGCGTGGCGTGATTTGGAGTGCGGCGATCTAGAGCTGTTTTTCTTTTGCCTCGCCGCGTAAATCGAGATGTATAGTTGTGTTGCCAGCGTATTCGCCAATAGGTTACAATTCTTAGTGAGGTCAGATCTCACTATGAAGCCTAACACAAAACCGTCCGCGACGAATACTATGCACTTTGTCTGCTTCGATTGCCGCAAGGCGTTTAAGCAGCCAGGGTCGTCGGGCTGGAATCGCGACATTCCTAAGCGTCCGTTCGCATGCCCCAACTGCAAAAAGCCGATGACGTCGCTCGGTCGATACTTCAAGGCACCAGGTCAGCGCGCCGCAAGGCAATGGCACAAGGTGGAATTGCTTTACCAGTTCGGCGAGGACTTTTGGTCGGGCCACAAGGGACTTGGAAAGATGTGCGACACCTTGGCATCAACCGTTCGGTATTTGGTTGATTCTGGACGCGATGCATCTGAGATTAAGTGGCGATTGGAGCAAATTTGGAAGCGACGCCAGCGCGTCGATGATTAACATGGACGAGCAGACTTCTGAAAACCTAGCCGCGGATGCCAACGTGTCGGAGGGTACAGGCGTCGGAATCCGCCCGGTGAAAGGCCGCCTCCGGATGAATTTCAGAATGCGCTGTCGAGGTTCTTGTCGCGAAAATCACGGCTGGGAATCTACATGCCGAAATCGACACTGGACGACCCGTCGGGCGCGAGATTTGGTAATGGCCAGCGTCGGTGAAGACCGCATGACCGGTGGAGGTCCCTTGACCGCCGCCTGTATTTGTTGCATATTTGGATGTTTCGCAAGCTACCAGGAGGCTGCCCAGAAAAGCTGCGACAAATCGCCGCACTTCAAGAAAAGATGCCCTTCCAAGTCTACATTGACGGCCAGCTTTACGCCAAGGAAGACGCCAAAATCAGCGTCTACGATCACGGTCTGCTTTATGGCGACGGCGTGTTCGAGGGCATCCGCAGCTATGGCGGCAAGGTCTTTCGAATGGAAGCCCATCTCACGCGCCTCTGGAACTCGGCCAAGGCCATCCTCCTGACCATTCCCATATCCCGCGAGGAGATGGCCGCGGCGATCGAGAAGACGCTGGAGATCAACGGAATCCAGGACGGCTACATTCGCGTCGTTGTCACGCGTGGCGCCGGCACATTGGGCTTGGACCCGAACCGCTGCGGCCGCCCGCAGGTGATCATAATCACCGATTCCATCTCGCTCTATCCCGAGGAACTCTACCGCAAGGGCCTGGAGATCGTCACCGTAAGCGTCCTAAGGAATCACCCGGCGGCGCTCAGCCCGCGGATCAAGTCGCTCAATTATCTCAACAACATCCTAGCCAAGCTCGAGGGACTACAGGCCGGCTGCGTCGAGGCCCTGATGCTCAATCACAGAGGCGAGGTGGCAGAGTGCACCGGCGACAACATCTTCCTTGTCCGCGGCGGAGAATTGTTCACGCCTTCGCTGGAATCCGGCATTCTGGAAGGCATCACCCGCGACGCGGTGATTGAGCTCGCCCGCGCGGCCGGCATCGCGGTCCATGAAGTCCCGCTGACCAAGCACGACGTCTACATTGCCGACGAGTGCTTCCTCACCGGCACCGCGGCGGAGGTCATTCCCGTGGTGAAGGTTGACAGCCGCTCGATCGGATGCGGCGCACCGGGGCCAATCACCCGAGGTTTGATTGAGCGGTTCCACAAGCTGACGCGGGAGTAGCGGCACGTGCTCAAGAAAGTGCTCGACCCATTGATTGCGTGGTATATGGCCACGCTGAAAGTCAGCGGCTATTGGCTGATCGCGCTCCTGAATGGCAATGGAAAGCTCCATCGTGCCGCTGCCGAGCGAGGTGGTGATTCCGCCTGCTGCGCATTTGGCGTACACCGACCAGATTCCGCTCAGCCTCTATGGCATTGTCATCGCCGGGACGATCGGCTCTTGGCTTGGTGCGACTGCCATGTACTGGGCCGCCCGGCTTGCCGGACGACCGCTGTTTTTCTGCGCTATGGAAAGTGGATTCTGATAACGCCCGAAAAAATCGAAGGCGCCGAACGCTGGGCCGACCACTACGGCTCGATGGGCATTTTCATCTCGCGACTTCTGCCCGTCGTCAGGCACTTGATCGGCATCCCTGCCGGCGTGGTGAAAATGGACTACAAGCTGTTCTCACTCTTTACTCTGCTCGGGTCGGCGGTCTGGTGCGCGGTCCTGTGCTATGTCGGCGTCAAAATGGGACAGGACGAGAAGCTTATGAAGGGTGAATTGACGCGGATCTCCATCTGGCTCGGCGGCGGGATGCTCGTGCTGGGCGGGCTCTACTACTTTGCCGTCCACCGGCAGATGAAGCGGCGGGAACCGTAATCTTTGCGGTCCTTTGCCGTTTTTCCCGCCAAGCCCACTGCCGACACCCTGCTTGCAACGCACCACGACAGGGGGACGGACGAACAGGGAATTGTCGTCTGGATACCAGCGAACGCCGAGTTCGTCAGCGTGATGTAAAGTTAATATGTAGGCGGCAATCGCTGAAATCGAGCCCATGCCAAGTCTTCCGCAAGCTGCCGTTTGCAGCACATTACCAAAAAGTCGGTAAAGAAAGATTGACGAATTATTTTATTCGCACTAGAATAGCCCCGGCGTCGAGTGTCGGTTTGGATCGCGATTCAGGGTTTTCTGGTGCGGAGTCCCGCGTCCTGTTCAAATAAGGCATCCAAAGACAACAACTAGGAGTGCGCGGCAATGCAGGCCCACCGTGGCGCGGTGGAGATCGTAGTCCAGACACCGGCGAAGCTCAATTTGTTCTTCGAAGTGCTGGGCAAACGTGCCGACGGATACCATGAGATCGAAACCCTCATGTGTCCGATCAGTCTGTGCGATACCCTTTACTTTCGGCGAACGTCGAGCCAAGACTTCGAATTGGACTGCTTCTGGGGCATGGCTTCCCAAGGCGGCAGCGGCTTCGACGATGTGCCGCGCGATGGCAAAAATCTTGTTTGGCGAGCGATCGACTTGCTTCGCCGCCGGACGGGCACAAACCAAGGCGCGAAGCTTCGGCTCATCAAGCGAATTCCTACGGCCGCGGGCCTCGGCGGCGGTTCCAGCGATGCGGCAGCCGCACTGGTCGCGGCCAACTTGGGATGGAAACTGGATCTCTCGCTGCCCGAACTGGCCGAGCTGGCCGCCGAGTTGGGAAGCGACGTGCCCTTTTTCCTCCAAGGCGGTCCGGCCATTTGCCGCGGCCGTGGCGAGCGGATCGAGCCGGCCCTTCGCCTAGGGCTGATGCACTTCGTGGTCGTTCGGCCGCCGGAAGGATTGGCGACGGCGGCCGTGTACGGGGAGTGCCGCCCGGCCGAGTCGCCAAGAGAGTCGAAGCCGCTAATCGACGCGCTTCGCCAAGGAGACGGTCGCCGGTCGGGCCAACTGCTGTTCAACCGGCTCCAGGCGGCGGCGGAACAATTGTCGCCGTGGGTCGCGCGGCTTGCGCGGCTGATGGCCGCCGAGAATTGCCTGGGCCACGGAATGAGCGGCAGCGGGACGGCCTATTTCGGCATGTTCCGCAATGCGACCCAGGCGCGGCGGGTTGCCGGGCGGCTGCGGGCCGGCCGAATCGGCTGTGTGGCGGCCGTGCAAAGTTGTATATAGAATGTTGTGATAAATCGCGTAGGAACGAATCCTACGGGCGAACGGAGTGAAGGCCGTTCCTCGGGCGAAATTACTCGCCCGATGCGACAAATGACTTGGAGGTGCGCCGTGGATGTTACCGAGGTGCGCGTGAAACTCATGGAAGAGGCCGGCGAGCGATTGCAGGCGTTCTGCTCCATTACGTTGGACGACGCCTTCGTCGTTCGCGACTTGAAGATCATCGAAGGCACCACTGGGCCGTTTGTGGCCATGCCCAGCCGCAAGCTCACCGCGCATTGCGGGCAATGCGGCTGCAAGAACCATCTCCGCGCAGCCTACTGCAATCAATGCGGCTCGCGATTGAAAGAGCAGTTTGCCGCTAAGGACGACGACGGCCGGTCCAAACTCTACGCCGACATCGCCCACCCGATCAACGCCGCCTGCCGCGAGATGATCCAGCAGCGAGTGATTAAGACCTACGAGGAGGAGAAGGCCCGCTCGAAGATGCCCGGCTACGTGCCCAGCTACGAGGATTTTGACGAACAAGCGACATCTTGGCAGGCGCCGCCGGGAGCATTTATTTCGCCGCCGGCCGAAACTTCCACCGGCACTCCCAAAGTCCAAGGCGCGGAGGCCCCCCGCGGCCCGCACCGCCCGCCCACGGCCCCGCAGCGCGCCCCCCGCGCCAACGAATGCCGGCCGAAGGACAGTTTTGGGGCCGGGATTTTTGAGTGACCGTCCGGGGACCGCTTCATGAAGTTCAGTGACTGAAATAGCGAAAGAAGACACACCATGATTGAACTACCCTATTCTCTCGTTATCGAAGCAACGGAAGAACCAGATTTCTTTGGTTTCTATTCGCCGGACCTTGAGGGGTTTACCGGCATAGGACATTCAATCGAGGATTGCCTTTATCAAACTCGCTGGGCGATGAAGGAACACATAGCGCTGCTAGAAGGCCAACGCTTGCCGGTGCCTCCGCCGCGTGCAAGCCCGACTATCACAATTCAAAACACGGTGCAGTCGGCGGCGGTGTGAGGAAGCCTTGCTACAATAGGCAAGCAATAGCGGGCTCAGTTATGACCAGCAAGCATCGGTCGGCGAACATTCTTTCGCTCCTGATACTCCTCCTCAGCAGCGCTTCATCGCAAGCTGGGGACCAAACGGCAAAGCGGCCGATCAATGACGGCACGGATAAACCCCCTGCCAAGCTCCACGTCCCCTTCACGATTTCCAAAGAGACGACGTTTATCGTCGAGCCGTTGGACAAGGCCGGATATCCCGACTATGTCGCCGCGCTGAATCAACGCTTTGGCAATGGCGTGACGCCGGAAAACAACGCCGTCGTACGGACGTGGCGCGCGTTCGGTCCACAGAAGATCGCCAAAGAACAGCGGTTGGAATTCTTCAAGCTCCTGGGGATCGAGCCGCTGCCGGAAAAGGGCGACTACTTTATTGAATTGAAGGATTATCCGTCCGCACTTGACGATGCCAGCAGCATCGAGCACACAGCAACTTATTCGAGCCACTATCCACTCGACGACTTATTGAAAGCCGCCTGCACGCGCCCGTGGTCGAAACGCGAGTTTCCAAATCTGTCCGCTTGGCTCGATCTCAACGAGAAGCCGTTGGTTGCAATTGTCGCGGCATCGAAACGGCCTCGCTACTTTGACCCCTTGGTGCGCGATAAGCCTGAGACCGTATTGATGATGGTTCCATCTGATACGGCTCGTTGCATCATGGCGGCAGCCCAAGCGCTGTGTGCTCGCGCAATGCGTTTCGCTGGGCAGAATCAATGGGATCGAGCGCGAGACGATGTATTGGCCTGCCATCGGCTTGCCCGACTGGTCGCCGTTGGTCCCTCGACTTTCGATTGCCTGCGCGGATTCTGGATCGAAATCGCTGCGTGCTATGCCGACGAGGGATTGCTGCGTGTGCCGCGAATCACCAAGGCACAATGCACGAAACTGCAAAGCGAACTGGTGCAATTGCAACCGCTGACTCACTACGTCGACAAGCTCGACGCGTTCGAGCGTTTCGCCTATCTCGATGCGGCCCTCTCCGTGGCACGCAAGTATCAGGGCAAGACCGAAGCGCTTGCTTACCTGCGCAAGTTGAACATACCGTCCGAAAGTGAGGGCGCGGTCCGGCTTATGATAGGCGATAACGGTTCGCCGTTTGATTGGGATGAGATTCTTCGATTCGGTAACGTATGGAGCGATCGACTCGCTATCGCCGGCCGGGAAACTCCGCGCAGCAAGCTTCGAATGGCGGTAGGCCAGGTCTGTATTGACTACGATAAGGAAAACGAACGGGGCAAAAACGATCTGGTCAAGAAGTTCCTGGGTGATCCGAGGAAGAACGTGACCGAATCAATGCGCAGGTCGTTGTCTCAGGCTTTCGCACCGTCCTCGGGCGGATTCATTGCCGAGGACCGAGCGGCGACGCATCTTTCATTAGCTAGAATTGCGGTCGCACTTGCCGCCTACAACGCGGATCATGGGACATTTCCAACTGCGCTGACCAAATTATCGCCGAAATACCTTGCCACGATCCCCAAAGACCTCTTCAACGACAAGCACTTGCATTATGTGCAAAAGGACAAAGGCTATCTCCTTTACAGCGTTGGCATGAACGGAGAGGACGATGGAGGAAGAGGATTGGATGACCATTACGAAGACAGTGAGAAGGTCGGAGATGACATCGCGGTGCATATGTCCGAGAGAAAGTGATCGCTACTCCCCCAGCGCCGACTTCTTCCTCAGCATATGATGATAATGCTGCGCGAAGCGGTGGGCCTCGTCGCGGACGTATTGCAAAAGCCGCAGGGCATAGCTGTGGCGGCTTAAGCGAAGCGGTTCGTCGGCGCCGGACACGTACACCTCTTCCTCGCGCTTGGCCAACGAAATGACCTTTGCCGGCCGCACTCCCAACGAATCGAGAGCCGCGATGGCCGCGTGAAGCTGCCCTTTGCCGCCGTCGATCAAGAGCACGTCGGGCATCGAGTCATCTTCCGCGCGGTCATCCGCTAACCGCTGGAACCGCCGCGATACGGCCTCGTGGATGCTGGCAAAGTCGTCGATGCCGACGACATTGCGGATCCGCAGCCGCCGATAGCCCGGCTTGAAGGGCAGGCCGTCGAAGAACCGCACTACGCTGGCCACCGTCTCCGTGCCGGCGGTGTGGGCGATGTCGATGCCCTCGACTGTCCGCGGCGGCGAGTCCAAATGCAGAATCTTTTGAAGACCGGCAATGCCCTTCTTGGGATCGACGGGAAAGACCTCCGGCTGCACGTGTTTCGAGAGCTTGCCGCGCTGATCGAGCGTTTCCAGGAGGCGGATTTCGTCGCGCAGCCGGGCCGCCTCCTCGAAGCGCAGTCCGGTGGAGGCTGCCGCCATCTCCTCCCGCATTTCGCCCATAAGCGTCTTCTTCTTGCCTTCAAGAAACTGTTGCAAACGATGAATGTTCTTCCGATAGTCCTCTTTGGATATCCGCAAATTGCACGGAGCCGTGCATTGCCGGATCGAGGCCAGCAGGCACGGCCGGAACCACCGCCAGCGCGGGTCCTCCTCGGCGATGTCCAGCGAGCAAGTGCGGAACTTGAAGATCTTTTGCAGCACTTGCAGCGCACCCGCAGCCCGCGGGTGTTGGTGAACGGCCCGAAGAGCCGGGTGCCACGGTCACGAGGCGTGCGGGTAATTTCCACGCGGGGAAAGTCCTCGTGCGTGTGAACCTCCAGGTAGGGAAATGTCTTGTCGTCGCGGAGGTCGCGGTTGTACTTCGGCAGGATGTCCTTGATCAGCCGGGCTTCCATGAGCAGGGCATCTACTTCGCTTTCCGCCAACATATAATCAATATCGCGGATTTCCTGTACAAGCTGCGCGGTGCGAGTGTCCGCGGCCGCCGCTTTGAGAAAGTAGCTGCCCGCTCGGGCACGCAGGCTCTTGGCCTTGCCGATGTAGATCACGCGGCCGGCGGCGTCTTTCATCAGGTAGACGCCGGGCGAGCGGGGAAAATCGCGGACCTTCTCCGCGGCGCGGGAGTTGTCTTGCGGTTCGGCGGGATATTCGGACATAAGTTAACGATCGCGGAGCGGCGGGCCAGCGATTCAATTATATGCGATCGAGCGATGATGTAAGAAAGGGAGAAGGGGGGCAAGGGAGAAAGGGAGAGTAAATCAGTCTCCCTATCTCCCCCTCTCCCTTTCCCCCTTTCTTGCCTTCACCTCTCCGCCGTCAGCGTTGCCAGCCGGTCGGAGAGATCGTCGAGTTGCTTTAGCACGGCAGTGCGATCCTTCTCCGGCAGCGCCTCGTTCTGCCGGACGCGGGTCCGCGCTTCGGCGATGCGCGTTCCGAGCGTGGCGATCGCGGCCCGCGAGGAGTCGATCTGGCCGACCCTCGCCTGCGCCTGGGGCGTGATTAGGTCGCGGAATAATGTAAGGTCCTTCTGCCGCAGCACTAGGATATCGAGCCGGCTGAGCAGGCCATCGAGCTGATCGGCGGAAAGCTCGCGCTTCTCATTCAATTCGCCTTCCAAGGTCCGCAAGCTGAGATTGATGCCTTCGATTCGCGAGCCAAGTTCTTCAACGTTCACCTGCGCGTGTTGTACGTCCGCGGCCGCAGCATCGGTCTTGAGATGATCGGCTGCGAGCGGCTGCCTTTGTACTGTATGAAGCGCCGGGCCATCCGGCTCGATTTCCGCGGATTGCAGCAGCTTATGCGGCAACATGGCCACCACGTCGCTGCGGAGCGCCGGCTCGCGTGACATTTCCGGAGTTGAGGCAGCAATTTGCCGAGGCGAAACCGCGGCCGGCAGTGGCGCAGACGCGGTCTGTCCGGCAGCCATATGCTCCGCCGGCTGTGCGAACGCGCGCAGCGGCGGCAGTTCCGATGGCGGCCGCGTTCCGATCATAGCTTGCGGTATTGCACTGCCTAAGCCACTCTTCGCAACGACCTCCTCAGCACGATTAACCTCGTCCGACGCCTTGCAATCCACCGCGACCTGCGCGGCGTATCGCGGCGCCGGCGGCAGCGACGTTACTCCCATCGGATCGGAGTCAAGAAGCGCTTGCCGGCTTCGCGGCATTGGCAATCGCACGACAGGCAAATCGGCGGTTGCCGAAGGCAGCGACACCTCGCCGCGTCTGGCCAGGACGCTGATTCCTAGTCGATCCGCGCGGCCGATGCTCCATGCCGGATCAGGAACTCGTAGCGCCAGCGGACCGTGAACCGGGACCTCCGGCCGTGGAACCGCAGCCTCCTCTTGCCCTCGCGCAGGTGACGACTGCGCCACACGCTGCCGACTTTGTTCCTCGCGCAGCCGCTGCACCAGTGCAGCGGGAACCAACTCGATATCCGGACCAAACTTCGGATCGGCCGGCAGGGGTCCGAGCGATTCCTTTGACGATGCCTTGATGGCGTCCGCCAGCCAGTCCATGAGCCGGTCCTGCTGTTCGGGCGGGCTGCCGGCCTTCTCCCACGCGGACCAGATGCGATACCATGCCTCTTGTCGATCGACTAGCTCCTTGCCCTGCTGGCGAAAGTTCTCGTAGACCTGAGTGCGGTAGACGCGCACCATTCGCGAGACGGCCGACTTCTCGCGCTGGTCAAGCTGCCGCAGGAGTGCGAGCAGGTCGCTCCAAGCGACGTTCTTCTGATGCAGGATCTTCGCCACGCGCTGCCGCTCGCGCTCGGCTTCGTCCGGCTTCATCGTGAGCATCGCCGCCCAGCCCGAGCGCTGTTCGAGCAAGCGGAGCCAGACTTGCTGGTAGTCCGGCGGAAGCTTGACGATCTGCTGCATGGTCGCTTCCGCCCGCGCGGACGGGTCCTTGTCCGCGGCCGGGTCGGCCAGCAGTGCGCATGTAGTCAGCAGCAAACCGAAGGCAGGCGTCACAGTCGATACATTCGCGAAAACCGGCAACCGGGGGCACGGCGCGCACCCCCGTCAAAGATTAGATTGCTGGTCGTGGATGTCAACTGTTGATCCCCTCTCCCAGTGGGAGAGGGAACCGGTGCACTACTCTTCCTTCGCCGCGCGGCCCTTGCCCGGCTTCGTTGTCTCGCCGACCGGTTTGCGAATGGGGAACGCGGGACAGACCGGCAGGAGCAGCCCTTGCATGATCATGCCCGAGCGGTGGGCGTTGAGGTTATAGGGCAGGTAGTAGGCAATCGCCGTACCGGTGGTCACCTCGGCCACATAAACCACGCTGCGGCTCGGCGTCAACGCGCCGCCGCGGCCGGCGCGGGTCAAGTCATCGATGCCTGTAGCCATGAGATACTTGGACTTCTCGCCGGCCTGGAAATCCTTGGAGACGTTGCGAAAGTAATGGCACAAAATGCCAAAACTGCGGCCTCCGGCCACCGGGCCAAGCACGTAGCTGTGCAACTCGCCCGTCAAATGGTCGAGGAAATAGACCGCCTCGACGTCCGGTTCAACATGGCCGGTGGCCATGCTGAACGTGTCTACCTTATCCGTGGCGACAGCATGCAAGGGCACGCTCGGCCAGAAGCCGGCCACGATCAATCCGGCCAGGAGTCCCAGTCCCAGCCACACCGCCGCATGTATTCTTGCGAACCTGCAAAACATGATACCTCTCCTCCGTTATGGACCTATTGGACACATCACACTGACTGGATGATAACCGCTAATTCAGCGGATTTCCAGCGGAGAGGTAAATTCCCATGTCCTAAGGCCGCTGCGGGATCGGCTTGCTCGGCGGCGGCAACGGGGCCGGCTCCGGGATCGCCGCGCCGGGGACCGTGGCTGCATCCAGGTTGAGTGTCGGGATGGGCGGAATCTCGGCCGGCGCTGGGGCCGATGTCGGCTGTGGCAACCGCGAAACATAGCCCGGCCCGAGGCGGATTTCCCAGCCGCCGCCCAGCGCCCGGTAGACCTGAATCAGACCGGTGGCGATCTGGCCCAGTGACTGGGCGTACGCGTCCTGTTGTATCACCAGGTTCTGCTCGATTGTGGCCACGGTGTTGAAGTCGACGGTGCCGACACGATACTGAGCGATCACTATCTTTGTCGCCTTGTTGGACGCCACGACGCTGTCCAGCAGATTCTTCGCCCTTTCGTGGGCCTTGAGGTAGGTGATTAGCCCGTTCTCCGCCTCTTGATTGGCATTGAGGACCGTCTGGCGGTAAATGAGCAGGTCTTCTTGGAATCTGGCGTCTTGCAGCTTGACGTTGTTGAGGATGCGGCCGTATTGGAGGATATTCCACTGGAAGCTGGGGCCGACGCTGCCGTTTTGTGCGGCGTGGGTGAACAACTGCGAGAAGTTCTGGGCCGAACCGCCCAACGAGCCGTTGATCGAGATGTGAGGGTACCAATCGGTCGTGGCGATGCCGATCTGCTCGGACTGCGAGGCCGCATTGCGCTCGGCGCGGCGGACGTCAGGTCGGCGTTCCAAGAGATTCGCCGGAATGCCGACCACCACCTCGGGCGGCGCCGCGGGAATCGGGCTCCTGCCCAGCCGCGTCTGCAGATCGGTGGGCGGAATGCCAAGCAATGTACAGATCGCGTCCTGGCTCTGCCGCAGAACGATCTCGAAGGCGGGGATTGTTGCCTTGGTCTGCGCCAAGTTGCTCTCGGCCTGATCGACGTCCAACTCGCTGGTGCGGCCGTTGTCGAAGCGGGCCCGGACGATCTTCAGCACATCGGTCTGCAGTTCCACGTTCTTCTGGGCAAGCTCGATCTGCTGCTGGGTCTGCCGCATTTGCACGTAGTTGGTGGCCACGTCGCCGATCAGCGTAACCAGCGCCTGGTCGTAGTCCTCCACGGAGCCGTCGAGCTGTTCCTCGGCGGAAATCACCGCGCGGCGGAAGCGTCCCCAGAAGTCCAATTCCCAGGCCAGCCCGAAGCCGTAATTCCACTGGTCGCTGAACTTGGGAACCGGGAAGGGCAGGTTCGGATTAATCGACGACTCGTTGCGGCTATAGCTGCCCGTGGCGTCCTGGGTCTGCGGGAAGAGGTCGCCGCGGGCGATGCCCAGCGTGTAGCGGGCTTGCAGGATCCGCGCGCCGGCCTCCTTCAACGTGATGTTCTGCGTGTAGGCGTGGTAGACCAAGTCGTTGAGCACCGGATCGTTGAACACGTTCCACCAGCGGCTCAGGTCGGCGGGAGTGGACCGAATGCGGACGTCGGCGGCGTCGATCCATTGCGGCGCCACCTCGGCCCTCGCGCCGCAGTACTCCGGCCCCACTTTGAACCCTTGGTGAACGTAGTCGCAAAGGCTCGTGCATCCGCTCAGGCTGGCCGCGGCCAAGGCGGCGCAGACGACATAGGAACAACGATGAACTAGCCGCATAATCAAGCTCCCTGGGCCAGCGGGCGGTGCGCCCGTCCGGCGTGATTCTTCGACAATCGCCATTCGTTCGACAGAAGTCGGATATCAGCGCAAGCGGTCACAACAGCGCCATCCGCTTCCGTGCATACCATCGGCGGAACCGGCGCAAAGCGGACATCAGAAAACTTGGGCGCGAGAGATCCGGTAGATCCGTCAGAGACCGGACGGCGGGATCATGCGATATAAGCCCTACAGGCCGCACTCGGCCGGCGGAATAGACGGCATAGCCGCTACAGATTGACAGGCTGAAAAACCGTAGAAGCGGCATCTTACCGCTTGGAAAAAGCGGCGGGACGCCGCTTCTACGCCTGCTGCCGTTGATAGTGCCGCAGATAGGCCGTTGGAATCTCCAGCGGCTCGTGCTTGGGGTTGAACGGGAACATCGCCTTGGCCAGCGGCAGGCCGCGGATATCGATCTTCTTGGGATCGATCTCGCCCAGGCCGACCGAGTGAATGTGTTTCAAATGGTTCTCGCCGGGGAAGGGGAAAGCGAAATGGTCGGCCAGCGGGTCGTAGCCCATCGCGGCGGCCGCAACGGCGTCCGTGCATACTGGATTCAAGCCCACTAGCAGTAGCCCGGGGCGGACCGGCTTCGCCCCTGCGGCCCAAGGCCCTTCGCCCGCGCGGTTGCTCTCGATGCCGTCGATCACGGCCAGGTCGATCGGCCGGGCGCCGAGGCAATCCGCCACCACCCGCGGAACGCGATATTTCCATTCCACGGGCACGTACTCCTTGATCTCCGCCGGCACGCCCGCGGGCACCGCTTTCTTGCCGTTGTGCAGCATTGGTCCGCGGTAGCTGAGCGATTCTTCGTTTGGCGCGTCGTGGCCATAGAGCGAGGTCGGCGGCATGCCGAAGAGGTTCTTGATCGAGAGCGTCACGCCCGCGCTCAAGTGGTCCTTGAGCTTGGCCAGCGAGATGAAGACATCGGTCTTTTCGTAGCACATGTTGACATCGAAGGCGGGAAAGAGAAACCCGCCCCAAGGCACCTTGAGGCGGCTGTACTGCTTCCACTGGCCGCGGTTGCGAGTGTCCGCGAAGGCAACGCGGTTGCCGCCCGCCGATTTGATCGCGCGAATGTCCCATCCGCCTCCGGCCAGGACCTCCTCGGGCGATTTCGACGAATACTGGCTCTCCAGCACGGTCATCCGCTTCGCGCCGGCCGCGTCGAGCGCCGCGCAGAGGGCCGCGAGCATGTTGGGATTCGACTGGTACGTCTGATAGCCGGGCAGGCCGCCCAGCTTGCCCGGCCCGCCGGTGACGTTGATCTTGATGCTCACTGTCTTATTGCTCACCAACCGCTTCAAGCCGCCGATCATGTCGAACGCCTTGTCGAGCGTCTGGCGGAGCACCGCCGGATCATAGCTGGTCGCGCGCTGGATGGCCACCGGCGATGACGGCGCGGGCCCCGCCGCTTTTACCTTTGGATAGTAAACCGCCTTGGCCGATTGGCCGAGCGATACACGGCTTGTTGCGACCGCTCCCCCGATTGCCAGCCCGGCGGCCAGGAATTGACGACGGCAAATCGAGTGCGACATGTTGATCTCCCTGAGCGTTATCGGTGAGGAGGTTCGATAGTCAACGTCATAGCCATTATAAGCTCATGCGGAGGCGCTACGGTACACCGCCAGATTGCACAAAACTTCTCAAAATTGCACACTTTCCCGGCTGTGAACCCCACTTGTGGCGGCACTGTCTCCTTGCCGTCGGGCAAGTAGGGTAGGCCGCGCACCGCAAGTCCCACCGACCGTCGGCACAAGCGTGTGCGGCATCGCGAGCGGCGGAGCCAATCCGCCAGTTGTGCCCCAGTTTTTTCTTTGTAAGTTGTTCCTCATCGAACTGGCCTGTTTTCGGCCGTTTTTCAAGTCAAACCTCGATAAGGAACCGATCAGGGTGCGTTCAGGCATAGTTCATTTGGCCATTTGTTAATCTCGGAGGCATGGCAATCGGCGCGGCGAGTTGTCGGGTGGCGGAGGTGCCGAGTTTAGCCACAAAGAGCGCTAAGGGCACAAAGAAGAATCCTTTGTGCTCATCGTGTTCCTTGTGGCTGAACAAATCAGTGTTTGATCCGTGTTCCATTCGTGGCTCTAACGTTTGGCTTCGCATCACTCCTCTCTCATTGTCTGCCGCCTGTCATTTTGGCAGCCGCGCGAGTCTTTGTCATCGACCATTTACCGAGATGCGCCCGCCCTTGCGATAATCGGCCGCTGGGGCGCATCGCTGAGCGTCGCCGCAAGTCGGTAGTATACAACACTTTACAGACGATGAGCGCAAGGCCATCGGCGGACCCTCCGCAGGAAGGGGGTTGGGGCGCATCTCGCGGAGCCCTGTCCGGCCGCCTGCCATTTATTGTATGTACACATCAGTACACAATAGATAGCACATATCGTGCCAATCGCTCGGAATCTGTCCGAATCGGCACGTGTGACTTTGAAAGTCGAAAGTGCCGGCCTGAACCTGGCGGCCCGGTGACGCCGACGGCCTTAGAGTGAATCCTCTTCCTTCTTCATTTTGACTTGGGCTCAGCGAATTGAGGGTTGAAGACATGGACGAGCACGAGGACTTCCGCGGGCGATGTAAGAAACCATTCTGAGCCGGGAAGATCATCGATTCGCAGACCCCGTAGCGTCAAAACCCCATGCATGGCGGCCTCCCAAGCGCCTGGACAGTCCGTGCGGATTACCAACGCGAGATGCGGACGCTCCGGCAATGCTGTTCCCGCCTGTGAAAGCACTCGCGTGAGTAGGTCGCGGTCCGTACGACCGATCTTGCACGGTCAAGTCTTCTCGCCGTGCTCTTCGGCTCGTAGCCGATACGCAGGAAGATAGTAGAGGTAGATCGCGCCCGATCCTTGCCCCAAAACCGTATCGGCGACGGCTTCAATCTGTGGTAAGGTTGACATCTCGGTGGTTTCTGTGATATCGCAGATCCCCTCCTCAGCGTTTGGGGCGATTGGAGACAGCGCGGCTATCGGCTGTCCGTCGCGAGGGTGAATGTGCCAATAGCCCTGCGATGGGTTCTCGGCCAACCCCGCGTCCTTCATCGTCAACAATGCTTTTCTGAAGGAGCCTTCGAATTGCGCGCGCGGCTTCGCGCCGCCTCGCGAAAGATGCACGCGCAAGACCTCGTCTGCTATCACTTTGCGTTCGGTCAGCTTTCCCTGGAACAATTCAAGGATTAGGGCCTCGACCACTGCCGGCGTCGGCGGCTGCTCGCGAAATTGGTATTGATGGTCGCTATCCTCTTGAGTCATGAATCGCCCCTAGCCAAAGCATAAGTTTTCTACAGCAAGACTTCGGCCTTCTTGCCTCCAAGGCTGGCAAAGTGGGCATTGGTTTCTTCGTCACGGCAAACACGTCCATTCTCGCACCATAAGCGAAGCACGTCCGGGCAGATGTCGAAACCGTTGGGCCAGGTAACAACACCGTGATTGATGAATGCCTGGCCGAAGAAGCTTTCGTCGGTAAGCGGTTCTGCAATCGGGCCGCGCAAACCTACGACGTGCCTCTTGAAGTCAAGCTCGGCAACCAGGCCGTCTTCGTAAGTGAATGCGAGCTTGAAATCGCCATTCGTTCGCATGGATTTAAGTCGTGGTCTCACTCCAGTCCCTCGATTCTGTTGAGAGGTTGCATCAATCCTCGCAGTCTCCAGTCTTCTTCGAGTTCGGCGCGGTGAAGGCCGGCCCATTCACTGACCATCGCGCGTGCGCGGCCCGGCAGTTCGCCCTTGATGACTTCGCCGGTTGCGATACTGACTTGCGCCTCATGTTCGGCATACTGCACGTGAAAATGCGGGGGCAGATGTTCGTTGTAGTTCATCGTGATTCGCAAGCCGTAGAATCTGGAGATTTCAGGCATCGGACTCCTTTCCGGACGAATCGCGGTTGGTTTTCTGGCAGGAAACCTGATTTGCACTCTCAGAACTAATTCTACCGTATGAGGCGCGGAGATTCAATCAAGTTCGCGAGCCGTTCCATCTGGCTTTTGATGCGGTTTCTGCCGCCCGCAATGGTGCCGCGCGATCGGGCCGCACAGGGGCTGGGAAGACGACCGCCTTCATGCCGTCATGCGGCAGTGGTCGTCAGCCTCAGGCCAGAATATCCTTCACCACGCGCCCTTCCACGTCCGTCAAGCGGAAGTCGCGGCCTTGGAAGCGATAGGTTAGACGCTCGTGATCGAAGCCCAGCAGGTGCAGGATCGTGGCTTGCAGGTCGTGGACGTGGACCTTGTTCTCCGTCACGTTGAAGCCCAGCTCGTCGGTCGCGCCGTAGGTGAAGCCGGGCTTCACGCCCGCGCCGGCGAGGAGCATCGTGTAGCAGTCGGGGTAGTGGTCGCGGCCCAGAATCTTGCTGGCGGCGGTGCGGCCTTCGCGGAACGGTGTGCGGCCGAACTCGCCGCCGATGACCACGAGCGTTTCGTCCAACAGGCCGCGCTGCCGCAGGTCCTTGATCAAGGCGGCGATCGGGCGGTCCATCGTGCGGCACTTCACCGTCAGCCCATCGCCGATGTCTTCCGCCGGGTTCGTGCCGTGAAAGTCCCAGCCCCAATCGAAGAGCTGCACGAACCGCACGCCCTTTTCCACGAGCCGCCGGGCGAGCAGGATGTTGTTCGCCAGACTGCTCTCGCCGGGCTTCGCGCCGTAGTCCTCTAGCACGTCCTTCGGCTCGCGAGAAATGTCCATCACGTCGGGCACGGAGACCTGCATCCGAAAGGCCAGCTCGTACTGCGACATGCGCGTGATCGTCTCGGGATTCCCCAATTGCTGGCCCTCGATCTGGTTCAAATCGTGCAAGGCATCGAGCGTCATGCGGCGGAGGTCGCGGTCCATGCCCGGCGGATTGGAAACGTAGAGCACCGGATCGCCCTTGGAGCGGCACTGCACGCCCTGATAGACCGAAGGGAGGAAGCCGGAACCAAACGAGTTCTTGCCGCCGTTGGGCTGCGAGCCGCTGGAGATCAGCACGATAAAGCCCGGCAGGTCCTGGTTCTCGGTGCCCAGGCCGTAAGTGACCCACGCGCCCATCGAAGGGCGGCCCGGCCGCGGCGAACCGGTGAAGGTGAGCAGCTCGGCCGGGGCGTGATTGAACTGATCGGTGTACATCGAGTGGACGAAGCACAATTCATCGGCCACGCCGGCCAAGTTAGGCACCGCATCGGAGAACCACATGCCCGTCTTGCCGTGCCGGTCGAACTTGTGCCGCGTGCCGAGCAGCTTCGGCGTGCCGCTCGTGAAGGCGAATCGCTTGCCCTTGGTGTATTCGTCCGGGCAGGGCTGGCCGTCGCGCTTGACGAGCTCCGGCTTGTAGTCGAACATGTCGAGGTTCGGCGGCGAACCGGTGAGGTGGATGTAAATCATCCGCTTCGCCTTCGGCGCGAAAGGCGGTTTCTTCGGCGCAAGCGGGTTTCAGGAGCGCCGACGGCCCGGCAGTTTCCAGCGAGCTTGCTCCGGCGAAGGAGGCCATCGCCATCGCACCAAGCGAGAACGACGACAGGCCGAGGAACTGCCGCCGCGTGATCGTTAGCAAGAGTTCTAGCTGGGGGTCCATCTTAGCGCCTCATCAGGAATTCGTCGAGATTCAACATCACGTTCGAAACGGCCGTCCAAGCCGCCAGTTGCGCGGCGTCGGCGCGGCTGGCGTGTGATTCGCCCGCCAGCTTCAGCGCGTCATCGGGCTTTGTCGCGAAACGCTCACGGGACTTTTCGTATAGCGCGACGAGCCGCGCGGATTCGTCGTCGCTCGCCGCGCGGGCGAGGCAAAGATGAAACGCATAGCGGACTTTGTCGGGCGCGGACGCACCGCCTTCACGCGCGAGCCGCCGCGCCAGCGATTGGGCGGCTTCCACGTAAACCGGGTCGTTCAGTGTCACCAAAGCCTGTAGCGGCGTGTTCGTCCGCGTGCGGCGCAATGCGCAGACCTCGCGGCTGGCGGAATCGAAGGTCACCATCGAGGGATACGGATTCGTTCTTCGCCAAGCCGTATAGATCGCGCGGCGGTAGCGATCCTCGCCGTCACTCGTTTTCCAATCCATCGAGCCGCCGAAGGCCGCGACCAGCCCGAACGACGGCTGCAAGGGCCGCACCGCCGGGCCGAACATTTTCGCGCTCAACAGTCCGCTCACCGCCAGGCTCTGATCGCGGATCGCTTCGGCATCGAGGCGGAAGCGCGGGCCGCGAGCGAGCAGCCGGTTGTCCGGATCGCGCTCTTGATGCTCCGGCGTGACAAGCGACGACTGCCGATAGGCGGCCGACATGACCATCATGCGGATGAGATGCTTCATGTCCCAGCGCGAGGAGACTAGCTCGGTCGCCAGGTAATCGAGCAGCTCCGGGTTCGATGGCAGTTCGCCTTGCGTGCCAAAATCTTCGCTCGTTGCAACCAGCCCGATGCCGAAGATTTTTTCCCAAAGGCGATTGGCGAGCACCCGCGCGGTGAGCGGGTTGTCGCGATCAACGATCCACTTCGCCAGCGTCAGCCGATTGACGGGCTGGCCCTTCGGCAGTGGATGAAAGGCGGCGGGAACGCCTTCGCTCACTTCCGGCCCGCGATCGAGGAAGTTGCCGCGATACTCGACGAACGTCTTGCGGCGCTTGCCCTTCGGCAGTTCACGCTGGATCGGCACCGTAGCCGGGGCGATGGCGGCAAGTTCGGTCTTGAGCGCCAAGAGCCGCTTGCCCTGCTCGCTAATCGGCGGGGAGCGGGGAGCAGGGAGCGGGGAGTCGGATTTTGCTTTCTGCTCCTTGCTCGCCGCTGTCGGCTCGCCGACAACCGCTTTCTTCGCCTTTTTCTTTTTAGCCGCTTGCGGCGCGGCCGGCGTTATTCGTTCCTCGATTGGAACTGTCGGCTCCAAGGCAGCGATCTCTTTTTGCAGCTTGTCGCGATGTTTCCTTTGTGGCTCAGTATAAAAGCTCAGCACCGGGCGTTCGTCCTCGCGGTCGGCGTCTTCGGTGTTGTTGAAGATTGCGAAGAAGCGGAAATACTCCTTCTGCGAGATCGGATCGTACTTGTGGTCGTGGCACTGGCAACAGGCCATCGTCGTGCCCATCCAGACCGACATCGTCGTATTGACGCGATCGACAATCGCCACATTGCGGTATTCCTCGCGATCGGAACCGCCTTCGTTGTTCGTTTGCGTATTGCGGTGGAAGGCCGTGGCGATGAGCTGCTCTTCGCTCGGATTGGGAAGCAGATCGCCGGCAAGCTGCTCGATCGTGAATTGGTCGAACGGCTTGTTCGCATTGAACGAGCGGATCACGTAATCGCGGTACGCCCAGATCGTCCGCGGCACGTCGGACACGTAGCCGGCCGAATCGGCATATCGGGCCAGATCGAGCCACATCCGCGCCCAGTGCTCGCCGAACGTATTCCGCGCCAGCAGCCGATCGACGAGTTTTTCGTAGGCCCGCGGATCGTTGTCATTTACGAAGGAATCGACCTCGGCGATCGTCGGCGGCAAGCCGGTCAGGTCGAGCGTGAGCCGCCGGATGAGCACGTTGCGATCGGCCTCGGGCGATGGACGCAGCGTCTCGCGCTCGAGACGCGCCAAGATGAAGCGGTCGATGTCGTTTTTTGGCCAGATTGTTTCGTCCAGTCGCGGCGCGGCCGGCCGCGTCGGCTTGACGTAGGCCCAATGCGGCGAGTAGACGGCGCCCTCGCGTATCCAGCGATACAGAAGATCAATCTCCGCCGCGGTCAAGCGCTTACCGGTCGAAGGCGGCGGCATCCGCTCGTCGGTGTCGTCGCTCGACACGCGACGGACCAGTTCGCTTTTCTTCGGGTCGCCCGGCACGATCGCGCGGTTGGCGTCGTGCGCGGCGACGGCCGACTCCCGCTCATCCAACCGCAGCCCAGCCTGCCGCTGTTTTTCGTCGGAGCCGTGGCAAGCGGCGCAATTGCGGGAAAGGATCGGGCGGATCTGGCGATTGAAATCGACAGTTTCCTTTGCCGCCAGGCCGCTCGCGGCCAGTGCCACAAAGAATGAAACAGTCAACGCGGACGAGTATCGCATCTTCGGATTTTCGTCGAATAGGTTCGATCCGTCAATCTTCGCCCTTCGGTTTCAATAAAAAAGCTAAAAAAGCCTACGGGCGGCGAGGAATTTTCAGCCCCACTTCGTCTTAATGAACCCAACCGCCTCCTGGATGTCCATCTCGCGCGTGCCCGAGCCGGTGCGGATGTAGAACTTCGACTGGTTCTCCTCCTTCGCATAGACGGGAACGGGCGACGGCAGGACGATGATCCGGCAGACCTCCTTGTCGTCCATGCGGTGGAAGAGGATGCGGAGCAGGCGGCAGGCGGGCGTGCCCAGTTTGTCGGCAACCGTCGACATGAGCAATTGGGTGTAACCGTCGCGGTCCATGCGGTTCAAGGTCTGATAATCGTTTTCCAGACCGACGATGCTGCCGTCATCCGCCACGCCGATCAAGAGCGACCCGCCCTGGGCATTCATGAAGCCGGCGAGCGTCTTCACGATGACGGCCTCCAGGGCCTTGTTGACCTTGCGCTGGCGGTAGTCGAAACGGAAGGAGGACTTGAACTCCAGCCCGTCGTCCTCGCCGCGCTTGATAAGGGCGGCCAGGTCGTTGCCCAGTTCGCGCTCCAGTTGCTCGAGCAGGACCTGGTGTCGGCGAAAACGCGATACGAGCGCGTAGTACACGGCGCCCATGATTCCGCCGAAAAAGATATAAAGGAACAGCTTGTGCGGCGTTTGCAGGGTTAGCGATCGTTGCATTTGCCGGGCAACGAATTGCCACGCCGTGCCCGGCACGTCGTATTCGTAGTACGAGGTCAGTTCGTCAAGCGGCAAGAAGACCAGCACGCCGAAGAGGCCCCCGATGAGCGCGAGGGCCAGCAGCTTGGTCGATTCCGCTGCGAGGCGCAGTCGAACTTCCATAATAGACTTATTTCGTGGGCTTGCTGTCCGGCTTTGGAACGTCGCCGAGGCCCGCGTCTTGCAGGGCCTTTTGCATCTTGGCCTTCACGTCGTCCTCGATCTTCTTGGAGTCGCCCGAGGGCAAGGACTGCGTGGCGCTTTTCACTGCATTGCCGATCGCACCTTCGATCAGCTTGTCCTGCCGATCGGATTCATCCTGAAATTTCTTCGCGCGAGCGGCCTTATCGGCGGCGTCGGCCTTTTTCTTGGGCTTCGAGCTTCAAGCGCGCGGCGGCGTCTGCCTTTTTCAGAGCTTCGCGGAAGGCGGCCGTGTAGCCTTCGAGCTTTACTTTCGTGCCCTTGTCTTTGGTGCTCTGTTCCTTGGCGTCCTTTTCCTTGCCCGGCTGGAGTGTGACGACGACCAGGTCGTGGTCAGGCGATTCAAACGAGAGCGTACGCCAGTTGTCGGAAGAGTTTTCCTTTGGCGCATCGGGGAAGCCGACCTCCTTCATCGCCTTGCGATAGAAGTCGGCCGCGGCCGACATTTCGCCGGGAGTATCGCACATCATGATCCACCGCGAATCCTCGATCTCCACGTGGCCGGCGTCGGCGGGCGCCGGCATGTCGCGGGCCAGGGTCGTGACGTGGCATTGCACGGCCGTCTTGCCGGGATCGACGGGCGGGATGCTGATCGAAACGCCCAGACTGTAGCCCTTTTTGCGAAAGAGCAGATCGGCGGCGTCCGGTCGGTCCGCCTTCTGGCTGAACGCCCGGTCGTATTCCTGCCAGCCGTCGGCCTTCAGCCGCCGCCGCATCTCGTCGACCGCTTTGTCAAACTTGACGATTGTAAAGTAGAGCGAACTTCCGTGCTCGCTGTATTGGTTCTCAGCCCCGTCGAGGCGGGAAGCGTCCGCGCATCGAGATCGCCGTTCTGCTCGATTTCGACGCTGGAAATCTTGGGGTCGCTGGGCAAGACGGTCATCGAGAGGAGGTAGCCGTCCTTGCCCAACTGCAATTGCGCGATCGAATCGGTCACGCTCTCCATCGTTTTCGGACCGGCCTTCTTCCAGCCGAGGGCGTCGAGCTTGCCGACGTAGAAATCGACTGCGGCGGGCACCGCCAGCGGCACGTTGGCGTGAAACCGCGTGGGCGACGATTCGCCCAATGTTCCGCCCGACGGCATGGGCAGTTTGCCGAGATCGAGCACCTTGGCGAATTGCCGGACGTCTTCCAGCACGGCTGGAGCGGCCTTCGGCGCCGCAGGCGTTAATCCTGGGCCGGTATTCTTGGTCTCAGGCGAGGATGCGTCGGCCCCGGCGACAGGTGGACTCGATTTCTCCGCGCCCTTGGGCTGATCGCCACAGCCGGCGAAAAGCAACACCGACGCGAACGCCAGCTTTACAATCAATCGCGGCATGACGCAACTCCCTGGTTCGATAGGTCGCGACCTCCCGTTCGGGTGGCCGCGGATTTCTCGTTATGCGGCGGTAATTGTAGCGTTAAATGAAGGTAGACTCCAGGGACTACTTCGACTTGCGGCAGCCCGCCTTCACGGCGTCTTCTTCCGTCATCCACTCGCCCTTCTTGGACTAGCGCCGAATTGGGGTGTCAAAAACCGGCAGCCAAAGTGTGCGTAGAGAACACCACCTCTTGGACGACGAATCAACTAATCGCTTGCTAGAGATCTCACCGCAGTCGAACGCTGCAAGCTTTCTTTCCGCAAATTGACGTAGCATCGTAACCGACTTTGCCGTATGATGCCGCCGCAAATGCCCGCTTAACGCGGCTAATTGCGCCCATTTCGCGCGTACAGGATACCGCGCGGGAACGATGTCCAGGCTTTTCGACCATTGGACATGATTCGTCAAGGAGGACGGTCATGAATGCGCTCAAGAACATTCTGTTTTTCGGGCTATTGATTGCGGTCTTGTGCGGGGTTTATCTCTCGCTGAGCCGGCCGCCGGAACAACCGCTGCCGCCGGAACTGGCGCGTACGGCGACGCCGCCGACGATCGAGTTCCCCGGCATTGACGGTCCGCCGGCGTCGAACGTAACGAACGCGCCCGCCACGGGCGGCTCGATTACAGTCGCACAGCCGCAATCGCCGACGATGAAGGAATGGCCCGCCGCGCGCGGCGACACAGCGCCCCCGTTTTCGCCACAACCGTCCACGAACGTCCCCCCGCCGCTGGCGCAGAAGGATGGGCCAGCCGATGCAACAGTCGTGTTGCCGCCGCCGCCCAGCGACGCCACAACGTCCGGCCGCGACCCGTTTCGAAATCCGACGTATCCGGGCGGCGTGAGCAACCCGTCGTCGGGTACTTTGGCGGCAGCGGGAAGCCCATCGGCCGCGGGCAGTTCGTCGATCGCACCGCTGCCGTGGACGGAACAGCCGCCTCGGGCAGTAGGAACCAATGTTAGTGTTCCCAGTCCGCTGATCGAGGAACACGCTCGGACAACGAGCATCGACACGATATTGCAGCAGGTCGGATTGAAGGTCAACGAAGGAAAGCTCGCCGACGCCTTGTTGATCCTCAGCCCGCTTTACGACAATCCCGACGTGCCCGAAGACAAGGCGAAGAAGATCACCGAAGTTTTGGACTACATGGCGGCCAAGGTAATCTACTCGCGGGAGGATTTGCTGGAGCCGCGGTATGGCGTGCGGAAGGGCGATACGCTCGATTCGATCGCCGACCGCTACAAGGTGCCCTCCTTGCTCTTGGCGCGCATCAACGGCATTAGCGATCCGCAGAACCTCTCGCCCGGCAAGGAGTTGAAGGTTCTCAAAGGTCCGTTCATCGCCAAGGTCAGCACGGCGCGCGGGGAGATGACGATGATGTTGGATGGCCGCTATGCCGGGCGGTTTCCCATCAAGATCAGCAGCGATTTGCAGCAGGCCACGGGACTTTACCACGTGCAGGCCAAGAGCACCCCGGCGGTCAATGGCGCCGCGGCAAAACCGCAATGGATTGAGCTGGGCAACGCCGCCGGCAAAATCGGCATCGAGGCGTCCTCTGAATCGCGCGGCGCAGCGCGGGCCATCTTAGCACCCTCTGGCTCAGCGAACAGGACATGGACGACGTTTACGGAATCCTCTCGGTCGGTTCGGTCTTGATTATCCAGCGGTGACCTTGCGCACGATCCATATCGCCGCCAGCTTCGCCATCGTGCTGGTGGCCTATTGGACCTATGCGCTGTTGGCGTTGCCGCTGATTGAGACGCAGGCATCCGCCGGCAAAGGCCCGGATACTAAAGTTATTGTTGATCCCACGTTGCCGCCGCCGACCAAGCCCTGGGAGGTTCTCTTTCCCGAAAACGCCTGGGAGCTTCGCGAAGCCAAGGTCATCTCCAGCAACGATCAGGTCCTGCTGCTCTGGAAGACCTATGCCAATCATGCCGACGGCTGGGTCGATCTCAATCCGCTGACGATCATCTTCATGACTGACGATGCGGCGCTCGATCCGAAAGAGCGATTCCGCCATGCCACCGTCATGGAAGTGCCCGGCGGCGCGAACTTGCATTTCGACCGGCCGCTTGACTTGAATCGCGGCACCGGCGTCGGCCGGCTGATCGAAGGCCGGCTTCGCGGCGAAGTGAATGTCCGCAGCCGGGGCAAGCTGCCCGACCACCGGGACGACCTTCGCATCCTCACGCACGACGTAGAACTCACGGAGCAGCGGATCACCACGCCGAACCTCGTCGAGTTCTGGTATGGTCCGAACTGGGGCCGCGGCCGGCAGATGGAAATCAAGCTCCTGCCGCGGGGTGGCCCGCGGGTGGCGAACCAGGAAGGCCCGAACATTGGCGGCATCAAACAGTTTCAGCTCGAACACGTCGAGCGTATGCATCTGGAGATGGGCTCGACGCCGTCGACGTCCGCTAACGTCTCGTCGGCGGGACCCAACGGTCGCTTCCTGCCCGGCGGACTTTCGTCCCAATCCGGTCCGGTGGATATCACTTGTCAGGGGCCATTTCGATTCGATCTGGTCGACGAGCAAGTCGCCACGTTTCGCGATCAAGTCAACGTGTTGCGATCTCACATCGACGGTCCAAGCGATCGCCTGACGTGCGATCTGCTTTCCGTCTTCTTCACGCGGCCACCGCTGCCGGCCGCGGGGCACTCGGCTGGCGGGTCGGCGGCGAAGGGCAAACCCAGCGCGCCGGGCTTCGACCTGCAGCCGGCGCGGTTCGAGGCTCAAGGCTCGCCCGCCGTTCTGACGGCGCCAATCGACCGCCTCGAAGCCCGCGCCGAACGACTGCAATATAACTTGATCGACGGACAGGTTTATCTTGAAGACCATCAAGAGGCCGCGCTGCGGAAGGACGGCGACGAGATTCACACGCCCAGTCTCCGCTATGTTCCGGGACCGTCGGACCATCCGAACATGTTCCAATTGTTGGCCGGAGGGCCGGGCTGGCTTCGCGGCGAGATGGCCGACCGACCCGGCCAGGAGCTTAAAGCACTCTGGAAGGAGCGGCTCGATGTCCGTCCGCACGAGCAATACCAGGTCATCTCGCTCACCGGCGGAGCATCAATCAGTTTTCAAGCGATGGGCCAACTCGACGCCCGCGAGATCCACTTCCGCTTGCGCGAAGCGCCGCCTGTGGCTAATAGCGCGCATGCCGGGCAGCCCGGCTTTCAGCCCGATCAGTTGTTTGCCGTGGGCAATGTCGTGGGCAACTCGCCCCAATTCTCTTGCAAAGCGGAAGAGCGGCTCGACGTTTGGTTCGCCGGCCCACCGCAATTGCCCGGCGGAGCGGTTGCCGCCGCCGACACGGCGTCGGCGATCCCCCCGTACCCATTTGCTACTCGTGCGACGCCGGACAGCGCGTTATCTGCCAACGGAACGAACCTGTCCAATGCCTACAATACCGTGCCGGCGACTGCCGCCGCGCCCGCGCCTTATGTGCCCTCGACTGCCGCGCCGCAAATCGCCGCGTATGGTCCGCAAGCGCCTGCGCCGGCGCGCGGCAACAGCACATGGAAGTCAGCGGACGCTTACTGCAAGCCCATGTGACACTTCACGACCGCCAGCAGGGCGATCTGACCGATGTGACCGTGATCGATCGCGTCCATCTACAAGAAACGCAGACCGCGCAGCCGGGCGACCCGCCGCTGGTCGTCACGGGCGATTGGCTGCACGCCACCGACGCCAACTCGCCGCGGGCCAAGGTTACCGTGCTCGGCAAACCAGCCCACATGGAAGGCCGCGGCATGGCCCTCACGGGTCCGAACATCGCCATCGATTGCGGCGCGAACCGGCTCGCGATGGACGGCGCCGGGACGCTGGAACAGACCCTCTACCGCGACTTGGAGAACCGCCCGCTCAGCCATCCGAGCACGCTCCGCGTCGATTGGCATAAGGCGATGACTTTCGACGGCCGCATCGCTCATTTTCAGGATGCCGTGAAGGTCCGCGGCGAGACGCAAGCGCTGGAAACCGGCTCGATGGACGTCGGCCTGGAACATCGCATCAGCTTTTCCGACGGTCAGCCGCAGCAGTCGTTGGTACAGCAGTCGGCGCTCCAGCAGCGGGCAACGGTCGAAACGATCCACTGCGGTGAGGGCGTCTATGTGGTCAACCAATCGCTCGATGCCGCCGGGCAGCAGACCTCCAGCGACCGCATCCAGCTCAAAGACCTCGACATGAACAACATCACGGGCGAGTTCCACGCTACCGGACCGGGCCGACTGATCAGCGTCCGCCGCGGAAGCACTCAAGGGTTCAATATGCCCGGCGGCCCATTGGCCGGCCCGGCTGCCGGCGGCGTGCCGGCCCGTGCCGCTGCATTCGCGCCTGGGCAGCCACCGGCGGCCGCTGCGTTGGAGTGCCTCGACCTTCGCTTCATGAACTCAATCACCGGCAATAAGAATCGCAAAGACATGACCTTCCACGGCCAGGTTCGCGCGGCGCACGCCGCGGCCCAGTCGTGGAACACGAAGCTGGACGACGACGATCCCAACCGCCTTGGACCGCAGGCGTTCGTTCTGCACAGCGAAAGCCTGGAGGTTGCCGACATGACGCCGGTCGGAGGCAGCGGCGGCAACATGGAGTTTCAGGCCCGCGACAACGTGATCGCCGAAGGAACGATCCCGTCCTCTACGCCGGGTGCGCCGACGAACTTCACCGCCCGCTGTGCCCGGCTGAGCTATTCCCAGGCCAAGGACCAATTGATCTTCGAGGGCGACGGGCGGAGCGACGCCGAGCTATACAGGCAGAACGGCGAGGGCACGCGGCTGACGCCCGCCAAGGCCGCGAAAATTATCTACTTTCCGAAGACGCAGGAGGTGATCGGCAACGGCTTCCGCTCGTTGGAGATGGAGCCGCCGCCGGCCAGGCCCGCCCCGTCGGCCACCGCGCATTAAAGGGCGCGCGAAGGGTTTTTAATGCGAAACGGGAAATCTAAATCCCGCGGATTCAAGGTTCACAATATGAACTGCCCACCGCTCGGGTCAAATCCGCGATCGTCGTCGCAGGTCTGGAAAAGCGCGTTACATTCGCGGATGTACTCCGCGCTGAACTCCCCTTGCGCCAGCCGCTCGCGAAGCCGCACGATTAGTCCAGCGGTCCACTTGAAATGATGCACGAAGTAATTGCCGGGGACCGGGGCCGGGCCGCAAGGGGCGTTGAGCGAGTTGTCGTGGCCGCTGTTGATCGAGACCCAGCCGCGGCAGAGCATGATCTTCTGGTCGAAGGCTTGCAGAATGTCGCGACTGACGTTGCAAGCGATCGGAAACTGGGAAAAGAGGTCGGGCGCCACTTGGATTGATGCAAGCCGGCCGCCTCGCGCCAGCCGGTCGACGTACTGTCCCCGTACGGCGGCTATATCGCTTTCGGCCATGCCACGCACGATTTCGGCCAACGGGGCCGGGTATTCGTGGAATTCGTCAATGTCGCAGTAGATAACGAAATCATCAGGACCTGCGCCGTGGCGGGCCAGCATCTCTTTCTCGAAGGATAGTTTCTGCATGCAGTCGAAGTGCGAACACTCCACGCGATCGACGAAGGCGGGAAACCCTTGCGCCTTCGCGGCAACGTCCTTGTAGACGCTGTCCTGCGCGGCAATCAAGATCGCGTCAACGCCTAGCGCGGCGTAATGACGCAAGAAGTGCGGTATCAATGGAGTGTCGTCGTAGACGACCGTGGCCGAGAAAACCCTCGCCGTCGATATCCGCGGCGGCGCGGCGCGATCGAGATACTCGACCGAAGTCAACTGGATGAAACCGCCGTAATCGGTCGTGCCCTGCGGATCGACCTGCCAATTTTCGCAAAACGGGCGATGATAGTTCTGGCCCGTCAGGCGGGCCGCTAGGAAGCGTTGGTCGGCAAGGCCATCGGGCGTGTGGTGCTCGACTATCGCCTCGGGCGTGTAATAGACCCGCGCAGCGTCGCGCTTCAGCCGCAAAAAATGATCAAGGTGCTCGCAGACTTTAAGTGCCGGATCACAGGGGCTTTGCAGATAGGCGGAACGGGCCGCGGCGTAGAAGTTGTGAATCACGTCCGCCCGGCGGCAGACGACGCCGGCAAGCTGCGTGCGGCTTTCGTGGTCCACGGGCGAGAATTGCAACTGTCGATGCGGCGCCTCGCCGATGAAATCGACATCGGCCGCGTATTGCACTGTCGCCGGCTTGTCGGGCGGCACACTGGCCTGCAGCCAGCCGTTTGCCGGATTCGTGTATTGCTCCAAACCGCCGACAACGTCGGCCAGCCCGGCGCGGATCGGACGCAACATTTTTTCGAGCTTGGTCCGCGACGTGAACTGGAAGTCCTCCTCGCAAACGATGACGTACGGAGTTTCGGCGGCCGCCACCGCGGCATTGCGGGTAGCGCTGACGCCGGAATTGAACGGCAACAGCACCGGCCGCGCGGCGTAGCGGCATACGATCTCGCGGAAGCGCAGAAATTCGTCGCCGCCCCAATCTATAGGATGAAACGAATTGTCAGCCACGACGATGGCAATCTCGGGATAGTATTGCCGAACCGATTCTAAGAAACGCTCCAAGAGATGGAAACGGAAGAGCACGGTCACGCAAACCGTTGTATCGGCGAAATCCGCGGAAGCCGGTGCGGGCGGAGGCGGAAGCGCAACAGGCCCGCAAGCGGGCTGCGGCAGGCGCGGAGCGGGCGCTTTCGGCCGATAGAGCCCGCTCGCCGCTTGAAATTCGACTGCCGCCGTCTCGTCGCTGTGGACATGGCCGAGCGTGGAAATCCCGTGGCCTGTATGGTCGCACAGGCTTGGCACGTGGAAATAGCAGTCCCGCTTAAGGGCCGTGAAAGTAAAGATCGTAAGGACATCGGCGTCGCCGTGCGGTGCGTTTGCCTGCAACTCGGTGCAGCGGAGCAAGCTCTCAAGCGACTCCCGCGTAAAGCAATAAGTCAACGAGCCCCAGCCGCCCTGGCGGAGATCGACGGCTTGCCAGCCGTCGACGGGCGAGTGGTTGCGGAGATTCCAGCGGGGAGTGTAGAGCGACGCGAAGCCCCAACGATCGTGCGGCAGCGTGTCGATGGCATGTTGCAGCCCCAGTGCGGCGTCCTCGGCCAACTCGATATCGTCTTCGCAGACCATCGAGAACGGGGACGTGGAGTTTTCCAACAGCCAAGTGGCCGATTGCCGCCAATTCTGCCAGCCTCCAAGCCGGGAAGGATTCTCGTGAATAATTACACCGCTTGCCGGCGCAACGTCCGTGCCCGGCTCCGCGAAGACTTCGATTGACTGCGTGAAACCGCCGCGGCGCAGCGAGGCGAGGCTGCGGTCCACAGTAGGCCTGCTCCGCGGCGCGGCGATCATGGCAATCGCCAAAGACGCGGGCCGCAGCTCGACTTCGTAAACCGCTGGCCGCGCGGCATCGACCGCGCCGTCGCAATCAATCTCCAAGAGGCTGGCATGGATTAGCAGCGGGAAATCGGCGCCCGCGGTCGGATGGTCGACGCAATGGCAAGCGCGGCAATCCGCCGCGCGGACCGCTCCCCCGAGCGCGACGATCTTTGGCGACGCGCACAACCATTCGTCGAAACGAAGCTCGCCGCCCCGATGACGACATTGCGGCAGAAAGCTCGGCATGGCTCAGGCAGGCTCCACGATGAGGCTCAATGCAACGCCGCCCGGCGGTCCCACAAGTTGAAACCGGTTAGCATGGTTGCTATTCCAGTTCGTGCAGCGGAAGACCATGCCCGTGGAAACATATCGTGGGCCGATCGTTTGCTGCACCAGCTCGGCCGAGGCGCCGCAGCGGGATAGCGCGGCGCGCAGCGTCCAACGGCCGATGAACTCGGGCAGGTTGACATCGCGCCAAACCGGAGCGGTTCCCAGGGATGCCGCTGGATCGTAAGCCAGATAAACGGTCGACGGCGCAAGCAGCCCGCCTAGCAGCAGTCCCGCGCACGGCGACGCCAGGCCGGGGATTTCTTCGCTCAACCGCACTCGATAGTAGCGCGGCAATGTGCCCGATTGCGATTCTTGCGCACCGGATGCCGAGGCCTGACCACACGACACCGCCGGGTACCCGTGCCCGGAGGGGCACGAATAGTAGCCGTCTTGCGCGGCGATGAAGGGGACTTGGTTCGACACCGTCGCGGGGAGGCTGCCGGACGTGAAGTCGGCGACTGCCTCAACCTTGAGCCAATATTGCTGTCCCGGAGGGAGCGGCCCTACGCGGATCGACCACGTCCTCCCATTGACGGTGCCCGGACCGTCGAAGACGCCGTAGATGCTGCCGGTCACGGATTCAAAGTTAGATACGTTTTCGCTATCCGTGCCGCCGCACGCCGTAAAGTAGCCGTCCTTGTCCAAGGTCACGCACAGGGGCCAATAGTCGTAGCCGCTGCTGGGCGGATTATCGATACGAATCGGGTCGCCAAAACTCGCATTCTTCCGAGCCATGAAACTTTCCTCTCCTGGGTTGAGAACTTCTCCAAAACCGGGATCGTGATGTGTAGGATGCCACGTCGGTTCCAGCGTTTTCGGAGAGGTTCGAAGATTCTAAAATCGTTTACGGAGTCACCATCGGATCGTACCACCAGCTTGTGCCGCAATCGCTGACGATTCCCCAACTTCCCGACCAATCCTCCGGCTGGATCTGCGGTTCGACAGCTTCGCGCACGACTTCGGGAACCGGCTTTCCCTGCCAGAACACGCGGGCGAGCCGTACGTTCCCGTTGTTATTAGTCAACAGGAGTTCGAGTCGCGGCGGGTCGGGCGAGGACGGATAGGAAACGGCGGAGCTGCCGAGCCTCGTCACGGTACACAATTGCCCGTTCGCCGGATCGATCACGCTGATGGAGCGGCGGCACAACAGTTTTCTCTGGGCATCGTCCGGGTGCGTTATGGTAAGTTCGACATATTGAAACCGGGCACAGGTGCGTCCCTCGTATTCCGCCTTATGATATCCGCAAAACAACCCCACCGATCCAATCCAGGCCGGCTGGTTGACGCCGATGGAAATCCGCGAAACTTTCTCCAAAGACTGGCCGAGTTCCACGATTCGACAATTATCTGAAGTGATCGCCAGCGCCTTGAGGTCTCTGTTGAAACCGATCGAGCCGGAGCCGCGATAACCGGGCCAGATCACTTCGTGCCAATCCCTGCCCAAGCGGAGGCGCCAGCCGAATGGATCCTCGATGGCGTCGGTGCTCTCGCCAAACCGTGCCGGCGAGGCCTCGCGCGAAGACTGCGCCGGCGGGGCCGCTGCGGCCGCCGTGTCACGAAAGTTGCCCGGCGCGGTTGCATTTCCGAACCCGCCGTGCCAGGCGTAGACGACGACCGTTATAAGTGCGATGAATGCCGCCGCCGCGATGCCGAGCACCATCAGTCGCGACGGTTTCGGCCTTGCGCGAGCGCTGCGAAGATAGTGTCGAAGGTCTTCGGCCAGGTCGAGCGCGGTCGTGTAGCGGTCGGACGGCCGCTGCTCCAGGCACTTGAGGCAGATGCGCTCGAGTTCCGGCGGTATCGTGTCGTCGATCGTTCGCAATGGCCGCGGGTTCTGGTGCAACAACTGGTCGAGGCACTCCGACGGATTCGCGCCCATAAATGGTAATCGGCCCGCAAGGAGCTGATACAAGATCACTCCCAGGCTGTAGATATCGCTGCGGGCGTCGACGCGATGGCTATTGCCGCGGGCCTGCTCCGGCGACATGTAGGCCCGCGTGCCGAGGACGGCGGCCGACTCCCGCCGCAATTCGTCTTCGGAAGCCGCCAGGCCGAAATCGGCCACGAACGGATGATCGCGACGGTCCAGAAGGATGTTCCCCGGCTTAACGTCGCGATGAACGATGCCTTGCAGATGCGCAAAGTGCAAGGCGGCGGCAACCGCGGCTGCCAGTTCCACGGCACGGTCGCGGGGGAGCGGACCGCCGCGCAATCGCGCCGCCAAGGTCTCGCCGTCGATGAAATCGGCCACGATGTACGGCCGGCCGTCGATGCGTCCCGCATCGTGGACCGGGACGATGTTGGGATGCCGCAAGGCCGCGAGCTTTCGGGCTTCCGCTAGAAACGTCTCCCAGATGCTGCCCGTCGAATCGGAACGGCCGTCCCGCGCGAACTTGATCGCCACATTGCGCTGGAGCACCGGGTCCCAAGCTCGCCAGACCTCGCCGAACCCGCCCCCGCCGACCCTGGTGTCCAGGCGATAGCGTTCCAGTTCGGGCGGCGCGGGCTGTGAGGGTGTTTCCAGGTTATCGAGCTGCTGGCCCGCGTGCCAACTTCGGGTGACATCGCAGAACTGGCTTGTCGATTCTAATTGGCTGATCTGCTCGGCGAGCCAATCGACTAGTTCGGGGAACCGGCTGGCGTAGTCTGCCATTGCTGGTTTCTCTCCCAAAGCGTGTCGGCAACGGATCTCGATTGCCAGAAGCTGTCGCAGTGCCGATTCGCGCCCTTCGACGGGCGCCTCGCTCAGCACGCTTTCAATCTGGACTCGCTTGCCGCTGATCCAGTCGCGCTGGAAGCTCGTGCATAGCACGGCGATCCACGAATTGCCGGCAATCGTGCGCTGACCGCCCTCGTTCAGCCCGCCGTTGGAATTCATTTTGCCCTGCCGCATCGGCGGCTCATTTCAGAGGAGAATAGTTCAGCCCGCCTTTGGAAGTACACACCTATTATTACGCTTGCCCGAAGGAGGTCAACAGCCCGCCGGCGCCTGTCACGCCGTTTCAGACAGATTAGGGTCTGCGGTTAATGGTCGCGTCCGGCACGGGTCTATCTTGGGTGTGCGGCGGAACTTGCCGAGGCGACGCCTTTGTTAGGGCGTTGTTCAGCTTCCGCCTTGCCCACCGGCGAGTCGCCCTGCTGCGGTCGGCAGGGGCCTGCGCGGCAGAGGCTCGTCGCGGTTGGCAGCCAGGTAGGCGAACCCGGCGGCGATCGTCGCCATCTTCACGCAGTCGTTCGGCTGTAGGCGCTCGTAGGTGTCCATGTTCGTATGATGAGCGACGGTCTCGTATTCGATTTCATCCTGGATGAACTGGAAAGCCGGCAGGCCAACGTTATCGAACGACTCATGATCGGTGCCTCGCGTATTACGGATGGTCAAAGTCGTCATTCCCAGGCTGCGAAAGGGCTCCATCCATTCCTTGAAGATCGGCCCCTCTGCCGCGTTGCCCTGCAGGTAAACTCCGCGCAACGCGCCGCTGCCGTTGTCGATATTAAAGTAGACGTCAAACTTCGCGTGCTCCGGCTTGAGCTCGAGGGGGCCGCGCGGTCCGCCGAATCGGCCGCCGCCCGCACCGCCCCTCCCGCCGGCATCGCCTCTATCGGTCGCGGCTCCCGGAATTGGATTGCGCGAGGCGAAGTGGGCGGCCACGTACTCCCGCGAGCCGATAATTCCCTGTTCTTCGCCTGTCCACAGCCCGATGCGCACGGTGCGCCGCATTTTCACGCCACTGGCTTTGAGAATCCGCATTACCTCCAGCATGGCGCACGAGCCGACGCCGTTGTCGGCTGCGCCGGTGGCCGCGTGCCACGAATCGAAATGCGCGCCTAGCATGACCACCTCGTCGGCCTTGTCGGTGCCCGGTATTTCGCCAACGATGTTGAACATCGGCGGATTCGGGTAATACGTGTTCTTGATGTCGGCTTCGATGACGAGCGGCTGATTTTTGGCGATCATGCGCGCGATGCGGCCGTACTGCTCGGCCGCGACCATGATTCTAGGAACGCTCTTCCCGGGATCGGTGGCGCGATTGCCGTCGATCATATAGAGTCCGTGCCCGCGCGATTGCGTTGAAATGATGCCCAGCACGCCCTCGGCGGCAAAGAAATCGCCGCGGGTATCGGCGTAGCGTCGGCCGCCGCGTCGGCCGTAGGCCGGTCGCGGCGGGGCACCCGGTTCGCCGGGTCGCTGGCCGTCCGCGGACGGCGCTGCCGCGGCCTTCGCCTCCGCTGCTTTCGGCGCGGGCGAAGTTGTCGGCGCGGCTGGCGCCGGCGCTGTTGATGCCGGCGCGGCCGGCGTGGGCAAACTTGCCGACGCCGCACTCGTTGCCTGCACCGCAGGCTGTTTCGGCGCGGCTGTTGGCGGCGTGGACGGCTTGGCTGGCGCTTCCGGCTTAGCGGATGCTGCCGGCGGCTTCGCCGCGGGAGTCGAGTTTCCGCCGGCCGTCGCGGGCGCGGCCTCAGGCGCTACACCCATCATGCGTCCGCGTCCCGGCGTCGTCGCCTTTTCCAATGCAAGCAATTGTTCGTTCGTGTAGCGCGTCGCGGGAGCAGCCCATTGTGCGGGAACCTCGGGCGCCGGCCCGGTGATAACCCACTTGCCGCGGAGTTTGCCCTTGTACCTTGCCAGCTCCGCGTCATTGTTGGCGGTCACCATCACGACTTCGCCGCTGACGAGGCCCTTGGTGCCGGGCGTCCATGCCGTCGGCGTGCCGGGGATGGCGAACTTCTGTGGCGACACTGCCTGCATGTAGAACTTGTCGTTGGTCCAACCGCGCTCAAATCCGTTGCGATTGGTCCAAGGCTCCATCTTGACGTTGGCCAGACCCCATTCCTTCATCTTGCCGATAGCCCAATTGGCGCCTTTCTCAACGTTCGGTGAACCGGTCAGCCGCGGGCCGTATACGTCCGAAAGCCAACTGTTGAGTTCCATCACCTGCGAGTGCTGCATGCCCTCCGCTTTGATCTTGTTGAGGTCGGCCAAATTGATCGTTTCGGCAGCCAAAAGAGCCCGGCTGACAAAGAGAGTTAGTACGAAGAAGGAACACAGCTTTTTGATCATTGATTTATCTCCCTTGGTCGCCTTTCGCTCCGCGAAAGTAGCGCCGTTTTTGCGGAGGGCGGAAGGCCCCTTGACGTGGCAATACGATAGGAACCAATAAATTAGCCTAACGGCGCTTCGCACCGCCGTCAATTGCCACCGGCGGGTATAGCGAGTGCAGCGACTGAATTCTGAAGAAAAGCGATGGCAAGCCGTCGCAAGCCAACGGCTAGTAAATTCAAAAAGCCAATATGGTTGCATGCACGTGGGGCACATCCACTAAGGCGATCGAAACAGAAACGGGAATGTGCCCTGACCGCGCGCGATTCTTGACACCCGGCCGCCGCCCGCTACATTAACGGGGCGCACGGGACCGAAGCAACGGCAGTCAAGGGAACCTATCATGCAGGACTTGCAGGACACGCAGCAACTGGCGGGGCTGATCCACCAGCACCGCGACGAAGACCACGCCGCGATCCGCGACATGCTGGCCGGATTGCCGGCGCCGGACGCGGCCGAAGTGCTCAACGCCGTGCCCTCGCTCGGCGAGGCGGCCGAGGCCCTGGGGCTGGTTCCGTTGCAGCACGCCATTAACATTTGCGATCAGCCGACGCTGCGGCGGCGGAGCGAGCTGATGGGCCAGGTCCCCCCGGAACTGGCCGCTAAGCTGCTGGAAGGGATGGCTTCCGATCAGCGGAATGCCGTCGTCCGCGAAATGAGCGCACACTGCCGCCGCGCGCTCCTGCCGACGTTGTCTCCCGAGGTCCGCAAAGAGATCGAGCAGCACCTGACCTATGCCGAGAACACGGCTGGCGACCTGATGACGACGGAATTCGTGCGGTTGGGGCCGGAGATCACGGTGGAACAAGCCCTCAATTACATTCGCGCTACGGCCCACGACCGCGAGTCGATCTACGCCTGCTATGTCGTCGAGCCCGGCAGCGACAAGCTGCTGGGCGCCGTCTCGTTGCGGGATCTCGTCATGGCCGATCCCGCGCGGCCGATTGCGGAAGTGATGCGCCCGCACCCCGTGACGGTGAATACGGGCGATCCGCAGAAGGAAGTCGTGCAGAAGATCAGCAAGTACAATCTGCTTGCCGTGCCGGTGCTGGAGGCGGACGGCCGGGTCGTCGGCTTTGTTACCGTCGACGACGCCATCGACGCGATGGTCGAAGAGCAGACGGATACCGTGCTGCGGATGGGGGCTGTCGAGGCGGGGGCCCTGGACGATCCCTACATGGCCACGCCCTGGCTGACGCTCGTGAAGAAGAGGGCCACGTGGCTCGTGATGCTCTTCCTGGGCGAGATGCTCACGGCCACGGCGATGGGGCATTTCGAGGACCAGATCGCGCGGGTAGTCGTGCTCGCGCTCTTCGTGCCGCTCATCATCTCCAGCGGCGGCAACAGCGGCTCGCAGGCGACGTCGCTGCTCATCCGGGCGCTGGCGCTTCGCGAAATCCGCCTCGGCGACTGGTACCGCGTGCTCGGCCGCGAAATCCTCTCCGGACTGTCGCTGGGATTGATCTTGGGGGCGATTGGGTTGGTGCGGATCTGCCTCTGGCAAGGCTTGCATTGGTACGACTACGGCGCACATTGGTTTCTCGTGGCCGAGACGGTGGGCCTTTCACTCGTGGGGATCGTCCTGTGGGGAAGCGTTGCCGGCGCCATGTTGCCATTCATTTTGAAGCGCCTGGGCATGGACCCCGCGACTTCGTCGGCGCCGTTCGTGGCGACGCTCGTCGACGTGACGGGGCTGATCATCTACTTCACGGTGGCGGCGGTCGTCTTGCACGGAACGCTGCTGTAGGAGATGCCTTGAGGTCGCGACATTGCCTAGTTGACGCTACGTTGATTTAACCGCCAAAATTCCAAAACTTCGCTCCAGAACCTTGACGGCGGTTCCCTGATGGAGATATGGCTGCCGTCCGGGAATGTCCAGAGCCGTTTGGGGCCGGCGTAACTGTCGTACAAATTGACCCCGAACTTCGCCGGCACAATCTCATCGCGTCCGTCGACCATGATCCCGACCGGTCCATGATAATCGCGGAGATAATCTGCCGACGGAAACCTGTCCAAGAGCAGCAATCGCACCGGCAGGAACGGCATGTGGTACTGGCCTACATTCGTCAGCCGGTCGAACGGTGAAAGCAGCATTACGCCGGCGACCTGGCCGGGATGCATCGCGGCCAGATAGGAGGCGACGCCGCTGCCAAGCGATTCGCCCACAAGATAAACGGGCTTGTGCGCGTCGAGCGATTGGAACGCGTCGTCCGCCGCGCGGAAAATGCTCGCCTGGCTCGGCGAGCCAGCGCGATCCGCATAGCCGGGGTACTCAAAGATGAACACGTCGAAGGCAGCCAGCTTCTGGATCTCGTCGGCGTAATGGGCGGAGTTCACGCTCCAACTGCCATTACCATACGTGATCAGCACCTGACCTTCCGCCGGCTGGCGAGGAGACAGCCGCTTCATGCCGATCCCCTGCCCGGCCTGATTAGTCCAACGTTCAAGCCGCTCGCCGCGGGCCGCATCGTCCACTTGTTGTGAAGTCAAAACCTGTGGAAAGTAAAGGTACGAGCGTTGGCAAACAGCAACGACCAGGCAGACGACTAAATACGTTGCGGCAGACGACAACAACGCGAGTCGAATGAACCGGGTTGACTGTCTCGGCTCAGGGCGCTCGGTGGAAGGCTTTCCGCCGCCGGCTTTCGACAAACGGACCCATTCGCGGAAGGGGACAGGCATGAACCTACTCCATCGACTTCAATAAATCGGCTTTCGCGCTCATTATAGCGGCTGGGGAGCGAACTTGCCGGCGACGAGAACCGCACAGTGCTGCGGAGCCGCAAGTTCTTCGCGAATGTGCGAAATGCCGTTTGCAGGCCGCGGTTGAAAGGACTAGAATATCAGGAAATCCAGCACGAGAGGAAACATGACCTATATCAGAACCGAAGTCAAAGACGAGATTCGCATCATCATAATTGAAGTTCAGCGGCTCGTCGAGGGCACGCTGATCGAACAATGCTCCAAGGAAATCATCGCGCTGCTGGACAAGACCGCGGAGAAGCAGGTGCTTTTGCACTTCGGCCTGGTTAGTTTCATGTCCTCCTCAGCTTTGGGAATGCTGATCAAGATCAACAAAAAGTGCGCGGAATACAAAGTCGCGCTGAAGCTGTGCAACATCACCCCGGACATCATGCAGGTTTTCAAGATTACGGCACTTGGCAAGGTGTTTAGCATCTATCCGGAAGCTTCCGATGCGCTGGCGGCATTCAAGAAGAGCGGCCACTCGTTCTTTCGGAAGCACAAGGATGCCAGCCACGAGGTGTTGTAGGCGGAATGCCGCGGAGGTTCCCGGCAGTTCTTGAGCTCATCAACGTAAGGTACGGTCCGTTTGAGAAAGTTCTCGGTTTTTCTTCCGGCGCTCCATCTGGCGTCGTCATCGTCTTTGATCGGCGCGGGCGGATCGTTTTCTGAAGGATCGGAGCATCCGGCCTTCCACATCCTTCGCCTTGCCGTTGCCGTCCAAGAGAAGCAGGCGGTTGTCGGTCAATCAAGGTGGTCGCGAAGCAACCACGCGCGTCGTCCGGCAATTGCCGGTTCGCAGCACCGATAGCATCAATGGGACCGCGGAGGGCGGCAGCCTGAGCGTTGGACCGCAAGAATCGTTTCTGCGGTTGAATTGGCACCCGAATTGCACCTCATTCAATTCAGTAACAAAAACACGTTCCGCTTGCCCGTTCGCCCTTTGTGAACTGTGAACATGGCTACGGACAATAAAAGGAGAAACGAACATGGACCCGATGGCTTTAACATTGCCAGTGGCGGCGATTGGCTACTCCCTTGTCTATTTATTGGCCGGCGGAGGACTGGGCGGCGCCATCCTGATTTTTCTGGGAGCCAAGTTGTTGGGCCGGTAATACCGCAGGTCGCAGCAAACGATGAGCGGACGTAAACACTTGTAACCATTTGGAGAATATCATGAACACGGACACAATCAAGGGAAACTGGAAGCAGCTTAAAGGCAAGGTCAAGGAGCAGTGGGGCAAACTTACTGACGACGACCTTACCGTAATCAACGGGCAGTCCGAGCAACTCGTCGGAAAACTCCAGGAGCGATACGGCTATAGCAAAGAGCAGGCCCAGCGCGAGGTCGAACGGCAGCGCGCCGCTTGGGACAAGGCGGAAGAAGACACCATCCATAAATGAGGTTCCGCGGGCAACGTCGCCCGCGGTCCTTCTGATCTCAGCGGGGGCGGCAGTTAGACTGCCGCCCCACGTTCATTCGGTTCTTCTAACTGCTTTTCACGGCCTCGGCTGTTGAGTCGGCCACAAGATCAATCGCCACGAAGCCTTCCTTCTGCTCTTCCTTCTTAATCGGCGTCATGAGCCGCAGCAAGGCCATGGAGCGGGGATGCAAGACGTACTCGCTGCCGCCTTGTGTATCAGTGAGGTGGCGGGGGAATTGGGCCGTGTCCATAAGCGGCTCCCAATAGGCGCCCTCCGAAGGCGTCGGAAGCATGAAGGGGAGCTTTTCGTAATGTGCATTCAGCAGAATGAGAAGGGTATCGCCTTCGATCGGCTCGCCGTGCTCGTTGACTTCGCCGATCAGTTTTCCATCGAGCCGCACACCGAGGCATTTCGCGTAGCCCGAGTTCCATACGTCTTCGTGAAGCTCCTTGCCGTCGGTGCCGATCCAACCGAGATCGGAGGCTTCGCCCAGCCGGATCGGGCGGCCTTGAAAGAACTTCTGCCGCCGCAGGACGGGCTCGGCCTTGCGGACGGCGATCATGCCGCGGACGAATTCGATCATCTGCTGCTGCTCCTCGCCGCCGTCCCATTGCAACCAGCTCAATTCGTTGTCTTGGCAATAACAATTGTTATTTCCCTGCTGGGACTTGCCCAGCTCGTCGCCGGCCAGCAGCATGGGCACTCCCTGGCTGACGAACAGCGTTGCGAGCAAATTGCGCTTCTGCCGCTCGCGAAGGGCCTTGATTTCGGCATTGTCGGTCGGGCCTTCCACGCCGCAGTTCCAACTCTTGTTATCGTCGGCGCCGTCGCGGTTGTTCTCGCCGTTGGCCTCATTGTGCTTGGAGTTGTAGCTTACCAGGTCGTGCAGATTAAAGCCGTCGTGGCACGTGATGAAGTTGATGCTGGCGGAGGGACGCCGGCCGCTCCATTCGTACAAGTCCGCGGATCCGCAGAGACGCGTCGCGAATTCGGGCAGCGTGCCGCCGTCGCCTTTCCAAAAGCTGCGGATGTTGTCGCGATACCGCCCGTTCCATTCCGACCACTGCGATGGAAAATTGCCGACCTGGTAGCCGCCGGAACCGAGGTCCCACGGTTCGGCGATCAGCTTCACGTCGGCGAGCACGGGGTCCTGGTGGATGATGTCGAAGAACGCGCCGAGCTTGTCCACTTCATAAAGTTCCCTGGCCAGCGCGCTGGCGAGATCGAAGCGGAAGCCGTCGACGTGCATCTCCGTGACCCAATAGCGCAGGCTGTCCATGATGAATTGCAGCACGCGGGGATTCCGCATGTTCAAGCCGTTGCCGCAGCCGGTGAAATCCATGTAATAGCGCGGGTCCTCCGGCGAAAGCCGGTAGTACGAGGCGTTGTCGATGCCTCGGAACGAAACCGTGGGGCCCATCTGATTGCCTTCGGCGGTGTGATTGTAGACCACATCCAGCAGCACCTCAATGCCGGCGGCATGCAGCCCGCGAACCATCGTTTTGAATTCCTTGACCGTATCGGAGGGCGTGTTCGTCGCGGAGTAGTGATAATCGGGGGCGAAGAAGCCCATCGTGTTGTAGCCCCAATAATTGCAAAGCTTTTTCTCCAGTAGATGGCGGTCGTCGATGCGTTGAAAGACGGGCAGCAATTCGACGGCGGTAACGCCCAGCTTGCGGAGGTGGTCGATCGCCGGCGGAGAGGTAAAGCCGGCATAAGTTCCGCGCATCTCCTCGGGCACGTCCGGGTGCAGCTTCGTAAATCCTTTCACATGGACTTCGTAGATGACCGTTTGATGCCAGGGCGTTTTGGGCGGCCGATCGTCGCCCCAGGTAAAGGCCGGATCGATGACGACTCCCAGCGGCGCCGCATGGGCGTTGTCGCGTTCGTCGAACGACAAGTCGCCCGCGGAATCGCCAACCTTGTAGGCGAACATTTCATCGCACCAGCGGACGTCCCGTCCAATGGCCTTTGCGTACGGATCCAACAGGACCTTGTTTGCATTAAAGCGATGCCCGTGGGCCGGTTCGTAGGGGCCGTGAACGCGGTAGCCGTAGTACTGGCCGGGACGAACGTCAGGCAGATAGCAATGCCAAGCCAGGTCGCGGCGCTCGACCAGCGGAATTCGCTCGGCCTCTTTCGCGTCGCCCGGCAAATCGAACAAGCAAAGCTCGACCGCGGTGGCGGACTCCGAGAAGAGTGCGAAGTTGACCCCGTTGCCATCCCAGGTTGCTCCCAAGGGAAAATGTTTTCCAGGCCAGACTCGCATAGCAAAACCTCATTTATTCAAAACCGGCGAAAGATTCATCGTAGGCGATCGACCGTCGCTTTACAACGACGGCTCGGCGCGGCGGCTGCCGCCAGCACGAGTGTCTACCGACCGCTTGGCGGCGAGATACAATAATATCGAGGTCCGTCATGTCGTCAATTGCTCGCCCGCAGGTAGCGAAGATCATTTTGCTTTGCACGCTCGCCACGGTCGCTTACGGCGTGGTTCACGACCAGGTTACAGCCCACGTTTGCGTCGAGTATTTCACGAAAGCGCATCCGCCGCTATTTCACACGACCTCGCCGGCCCTCCTTGGCCTTTGCTGGGGAATCGCGGCGAGCATTGGCCCGGGGATAATCGTGGGCGCGCTCCTTGCACTGGTATCGCAGTCGGCGGGATTGCCGCCGACCCCTATCCAGCCGTTGCTCAAAACTGTTTGCGTTCTTCTAACCCTCATGGCCATCTCGGCAACTTTGGCCGGCATCGCCGGATACGAACTTTCACGGCGGTCGATCATCACGTTGCCCCTTTCGTTGAAGGACTCAGTGCCCGAGAGCCAGCACGATCGCTTTATGGCCGTCTGGTTTGCACATGCGGCGAGCTACCTTGTCGGCCTTGCCGGCAGTTCGCTCGTGATCTTGCGACTCTGGCTGAGGAGGGGCAAACCGCGCGTCCTCCCATTGGCTCCAAGGACGAAAGGGGGAATCGTTCGGGCGTTGATCCTGGCAGCGATCACAGCCACCGTGTTATGGCTCCGCTTTGGCGGGCAGTGATCGCGGACGCGTCAAAATCGTCGAGCGCGGATGTCAGATTTGGGTCAACTCCCGTAGACTCCCTTGCCACGTCCCGTAATAACGCCCGCGGAGGCGGACCTCCCAGCGGGATTCCATGTCTAGTTCGGCAAAAACTTCGTCGCTCACGTGGTCGCTGAGATCAAAGCCGCGGCAAACGCGCGTGCTGCCGGCGAAGTTCGATTGCACATTTTTCCAATGAGCGCGGGCCTTCTCTACGGCTGGTAGAAAGAGATCGCTCGGCGGGCCGCCTTCTTCAAGGACGACTTCGGCCCGCTGCGGCAAGGCGACATCCAAGCCCGTGATCTTCGCGAAGGCGAGCCGGGCTACGGCCGCGATTGCCGGTTCAGGGCCGGCCATGGCCTCAAGCAGACTTTCGACAAGCGCCGGATGTCCGTAAGTTCCAAGGAGTAGCAGCCGCCGCGGCCCTAACGCTTCGGCGCGGCTAAGGGCTTCGACCCGTGATAATTCCGCCGGCTTGCCGAGCATGGCGAGGAGCACGATCGCGTCCCAATGCTCGGCCGCGGGCGTCTCGGCCAGCTTGCGGCAATGGGCTATGAGCCACGATTGGCCGGTCCAAGCCGCCGCAAAAAGCGCCTCGCGGCGAACGTGCGGATCGGGGTCACACACGCCCTCGTTGAACGGCATTTCGCCGCCGCGCGGTTGAGCGGGCGATTGCATGGCCGCCGCGCCTTCCAACCGCACCTTGAAGCGGCTGTCGCCGGCGCGAATCACGTCGCCGTCCGCCAAGAGCGCCGCGACGGCCGTTTCGTCGTTCAAAAGCGTGCCGTTGGTGCTGCCCAGGTCGCTGACTTCGAATCCGCGAGGCGTGCCGCGGACGGCGAAGTGGAGGCCGGAAAGGCCGGAATCGCGGGCGAGGACTAGATCGGCCAGGTCGGTGCGGCCCACCTGGAGCGAGTCGCCGGAGCGGAGCGAGAATCTGGCGCCCAGGTGCGGACCGCCGACGACTTCGACTTCCAGGCGGAGCGGGCCAGAAAGGCCGGGCGACATGCGGCTCGGCGCGTAGGTCCTTTCTGCCGGAAGGGACGCTGGCAAGGGCGCAAATGAAGCCTCTGGCGGAAGCGAAGGCGGCGCGGAAGTTGGTTCTTCCGGATTCCGGCTAAAGCCGGTACTACGAACGGTATCGCTCACGCGAGCGCCGGGCGGCACGATGTGCTTGAGGTAGTCGGGGATCGGCTCGGCGTCGACTACCGCCGACTCGAATTGCACGCTGAAAGAAGTTCTGCCCGCTCGAATGACGTCGGACGGCTGCACCGACGAGTCGTGGACCCGCGCGCCGCCAAGGAAGGTGCCGTTGGCGCTGCTCAGGTCGCGGATGCGGCAGGACTCAGTCCCATATTCCAGGCTGAAGTGCAGGCCGGACATCTGTTCGTCCAACGGGAAGGTGAAATCGGCGCGTTCGGTGCGGCCGAAGGTAGCCGTCTGGCCGGCGCGGACGACGATCTTCTTTCCCTGGTGCGGACCGGCGGTTATTTCCAGGAGGAGTTGCATAGGATCATTGTATTCGGCACACTCCGTGTGCCGGTTGGCAGGCGGCACACGGAGTGTGCCGGATACATTAGCTCAGGGCCACGATCCGCCAGGCGGCCGAGCGAATGGCAGGGTCCTCGTGGCGGACGAACTCGGCCAGGCGATCACTTTTTACGTCGCGGCCATGATGGAGCAGTGCCTCAAGGGCCGTCGCGGCGACATGCGGCGGCGCGGCGTCCACCGCCAAGCGGAGTTGCTCTTCGACGAGGTCGATCGGACCGTGAACGAGTGCGCGGCCGATTGGCTGGGCCTGTTTCGGCTCGGACGCCACTAGCGTCTGGACTACCACATTTGCCGCCTCCGGCGATTGCAGTTCGAGCAGGGCAACACACGCGGCGACCGCCGCCCAAGGGTCCTCGGCCTTGAGGTATGCCGCAACAGCGCCGGCGTCGGCTCTTGCGGCGATCCGCAGCCCATCAAGATGTGGCTCGATGCGGGTGTCCAGCCGCTTCACCTCGGGCAGCCGCCAATCGGGTGAGCGGAGCGCGCCTTTGCGCAGCCGCCAGAGGAAACCGAGTTCCCGGAGGTGTTGTTCGATCACCTTATTGAGGGCCGGACCGGTTGAACACATAGACGTTTAACCTAACAACTGCTGCTGCCGGAAACCAGGGGCGCGGACCTCGAACAGCGGCGAACCGGGCCGCCGAATCGCCAGTTCCAGCGCGGCGGCGGCGCGCTGCCGCTGGCGGCCGTGACGAAGTACGTGCTCCAGCCACTCTTCACTAATCGGCTTGCCGAGCAGATAGCGAGTGCCCCCGGCGAGTTCCGTTTCGTGCCTCGTCCACCAGGCGGCGATCTTGCCGCGATCGGGCCACGGGAGGTTTTCATCCGCGTCCATCTCCACGTTTTCATCCTCGGGTTCATCCGTGGGACCGGATTGAAAACCGTTTGGCCGCTTGCCTTCCAATTGCTCCAGGGCAAGGTCCGCGCCCGTTATCATGGTGAACGCCTCGCCGGCCGCACGGGCAAGCGATGGAACATTCATTTGATCGATTAGCCAAGCGATTCGCCCGATGTCACCCGCCGCGCCGGCGGCGACGATCGCCAGGCGCAAGCCGCCGGCGCGTTGCGCCATTCCACGTTGCCAGGCGTCCATGGTGTCGAGATCCATGCGTCGAATCGCCATGTGCAACGCTTGCTCGCGCAGCTGGGCCGCCGACTCGGCAAACTCTCGAAGCACCGCCTGCGCTTGGGCGTTACCTGAGAGAAGTCCCGCGGACCATGCGGCCCAAAAACGGATCTCGGTGTCCTGCGACAACAAACCGCCGAGCGTCTCGGGAAGCAGATCGGCCCGGCCGAGCTCGCCGACGGCTTTGATGGCGCGAGCCCTAAGGGCAAAGTCGTCGTCCCCCAAGGCCGCGCGCAACGGCTCGTCAGGACTGCGGCGATGGGCCGCGAACGCGGCGATGCCGACGCGCCGCAGGGTGGGGTCGCCGGAGGCGAGGAACGCGGAGGCAGGTTTCTCCGCTCGGTCGAACGGCAGCCAGGCCAACGCGGCGCTCAACCCGCGCGACAACTCGACGCTCGCAGCCCCTATCCGCAGTACCTCCTGCACTCGCGAGGCGTCGCCGTCCTCGAAGGCCAGCACGGCGGCGACGAAGACCTCAGCGGATTCCTTCCAGGATAACCTTTCAACGCACTCACTCCAGCCCGACTCCCCGGCGATCCGCAAGCCATCGAGATTCGCTTCCAGCCGGCTGTCCAGCTTCGCCAGGTCGGCGAGGGTGTAGTGAGGGCCGGCAGCCGCGACGGTGCGCTGTAGCCACAAGCAGGCCGCATCGTCGCAATGCTGGCCGACCACGCGGGCGATAGTGTCGGCGTTGTTAGGCATTCTCCGGATATATGTGTTGCGTCCAACGTTTGCCGTCAAATTGCAGCAGGCACTCGTTCCCGCACGTCCAAAGCTCGTCTTCGTCGGCATCCATCCTATAGAATCCCAACGGCCCCTTGACCGGTATCTTGACCTCCTCCAACGCATCTTTGTTGACCACGAATAGTTTCTTCTTCGTGCAGAGGTAAACTCGTTCCTGAAAGTACGCCATGTCCCAGAAAGTCACCTTCTCGTCCGGTTCGGTTAGAGGAACCCACCCGCCCGCGTTTCCGCGATACACGCCGTTCGCATTTCCGCATAGATAGATTTCATTCTTGCTGACGCACAACACCCTTTGCAGTCCCAGGTTGGTGGGCGAAGGCAGTTGACGCCACGCCTTGCCGTTGTAACGGAAGATGACACCGTCAAAACCGACGGTATAGATATCGGATTCGGACAGACCATGAATGCTCAAGAGTAACTTCGTGTTGCCTTCGTCGCCCGGCACGTAGAGACCGGAATCGATGGGGTCCCATCCCCGTTTGGCTTCTTTGTAGACCTGATAGTTCCCGCCAACGATGTACCACGTGCCGCCAATTCTCCTCAAGTCCATGAAGAAACCTTCCCTCTCCGGATGGATCTCCTCGAAGCGGGTGCCGGTAGGCGGATTGAAGCGGTAGAGGCCGTGATTCCTATCTAGATTCAAGTACTGCCTCTTCGGATCGTTGGGGTTCCCCGTGAATCTCAAGGCGTGGGAAATGCCTGGAATCTCGCCCGGCCCCCAGGTCCCATTCCGATAGATCAAGAATGCGGTTCGCTGCTCGTCTTTGGCGTCCCACGCGTAGCGGTGGCCGATCAAGCCGACACCCCCCTTGTCGATGCGCGCCACGCCCGTGAAATACAATGCCGTAGGTTTTCGTTTCTTGGCCATAATGGCTGCTCACTCGCTGAATTCTGTTAGCCGCCGGGCGGGTCCACGACAAGGCCGGCTGCGGTCGTTGACGCGTTCAAACTCGCACTCATTTTGACCGACCCGTCTTTATTCTTCAAGCATTTCTTGTAGTAGTTGTCTAGTTGCGCCTTGATGCACTTCTGCTGCTTTTCGGTGGGCGTTTGACCGTTGTTGATGCCCGCGGCCGATTCCGCGGCCGCATCGCGAGCCTTGGCGTAACTCATTGTGCCATTGGTTCTCTTTCCCTCGGCAAGTTCCGCTTTGTCGAAGACCGCGTGGCAGTCTCGGTGCGTGCCGTCGTGCTGATTTTCGTTATCGACGCAGACACAAGGCGCTTTGCCGTGCGAGCAGCCTTTCGGGTAGAGCATGTTGTTGGGGTTCTTCTTCGTGGGCGCCTTGCGCGTCTCCATGCAGCGCCCGGGAATGAGATGGTGGCCCGTCATAGGCGATTTACAGGACGCCTTGCCCTTCTTGTTCTTGTAGGGCACGAGCTTGAACTTGTCACTGACACGCTCGCAGGGCCCGCCTTTGCCCAGCGCGGCAGCGTCGGCATAGGGCCAGGGGGGCGTCTGGCCGGGCTTCGAGGCGTGGTTGTGCGTCGTCAGATCGAGATGGCGAACGGCATTCTCGCCTTCGATCTTCACGTCCATCGACCAACTGTTGAAGTAGACCTTGCCGGTGATTTGGTGGGTGATTACCCCCATTCCGAGAGTTTTAGTTGCCGCTTCGTCGCCGGTGCTCTTGGAGAAATACGATGAGTCCTTGAGCATGACCTCCTGGCCGCTGATCTGTACGGTCTTGCTGCCGCTGGTGCTATCGCTGGCCATGCCCGTGTTCGGATAGGGGATGGGAACTGGGCCGGCCGGCGGCGTGGGAGGGCTGAGGCAGACGTCGGGAAATGCGCAGATGGCCTTTCCGTCCGCTGCTTTGCAGGAGATTTCTCGGCCGTTGGCGTAAACCTGATTGCCCATTACCCGCCTCCGTGCCGTGAATAGCGCAGGACCAGGGCGGCGCGCGCCCCGTCGTCGTTGCCAAAGTGACAAAGTACGCCTTTGCCCGGCGCGTAGCCCTTGGCAGCGGCGGCGCGCGCCACGCCCAAGGAGCAGGGGACGACCGCAGCGCCAATCTCGCCAATGCAATCGGCGACGTGCCAGAGTTCATGCACGCATTTGAGGATGCGCATGGTGCGCGCCAGAGCGAGGGAAGCCTCCTTGAATCGGTACTGCTCGCCGTTGGCGTCGCAAATACGGTAATCGAGCTTTTCGTAACCGCAGCGGGCATCGTCGATTGCGGCCAGTATAGCCTCAGCCATGCCGTCGGCGCGGAGCGGCAGTTCGGAGTCGACGGTCGCTTTCTCCGTGCCGAGGCCGATCCCCAAGCAAAGCAGCTCTTGCTGCGGCTGCTCTCTGCCTGGCGCGACCGCGACGGCCGCTCCGGCCTCGCCGGGAATGAATCCGTTTGAGTTCTGACTGGTCAGCAGGCGGTTGCCGTCCTCGAAGGCGGCCAACGTGGGCGCCGCGAGGAAACTATCCACGCCGGCAATAAGACACAACGGCGCCCTTTCGAGTTGGATGAGATCCCGCGCGCGTTGCAATGCCAGGACGCCGCCCACGCGGCCTTGCGCGATGATCGTTGAACGCGGGTGAAGAGTGAAGCCGAGTTCGGCTTGCACTTCGTCGATTAGTTCTTCGTCGAGCCCGTTCGGCCTTCCGGGACGATCTTTCTCGGCGACGCAAAGCAAGAGCGGAATCTCTTGCGGCGGTACTTCTTCGACGCCGGCCAGGCATTCTCGAATCGCCGGCACGACCATTTGCACAAGCCTTGCCATTCCGCACGGCCAGCCTTCCAGCGGCGCCTGGCTGCCAATGATCCATTCCCCGCCGCCGTCCATATATCGCGTCTCGCTGAAGCTGTCGATGGCGCAGCGCATCGCGGCGCAAGACGCCGGAGCGCTGAGGCCAACGCCCGTGACCATCCCGGAAGCAACGAAGGCAAGCGGTTGCGTCACTCGTCGCCCTCCTCTTCGTCCTCATCCGATTCCTCGGACTCGTCCTCGTCCTCAAGTTCGGCCTTGTTTGCCGCAGTGAGCTCGCGCAGCGAGGGATACCAGTCCTTGCCCGTTTCCTGCGCGATACCAGCCGGGGGACATCCTGCCAACGATCCCGCGCGGCACCTCGAACATGTTCTTCCGCAATGGCAAGGATGCTCGCCACATGAGCAGGAAACGCCGCTTGTCGGGCTCAAGCAGGATGGTATCGAGAAGGGCGGCAATCGTTTCCGGCTCGCCCTCCAGGCGGCCGAACTCCACCGGAATGTTAAGCGTGGGCAAGCGGAAAACGGTGCGGCCTTCCGGCGTGAGGTTGAGCAACTCGACCTCTTCGCCGCCATTGGGAAAAGGGGTTTGCTGATCGTCCGGAGCAGCCTGGTAGTAGCGCTCGTCGAAGTCGGCGGGCAGAAAGGGAAATACTTTGTTCCGCCAGTTTTCATCGTACGTGCCCGCATATTTGGGACGCGGCTGCCATGCGCGGCCGATCGGTCCGAAGGCCATCGGCCGATAGTCACCGCGCGGATCAGTCACCGGCCGGCCCGTTTCTTCGGTGTTCGGCAGTGGTTGTCCGTCGATGGAAGGGTCCGTCGGTCGGTCGTGAAAACCGACGCCCGCATGATTGGCCAGGACGGTGCGGCGCCGCGACGGGATTTCAGGGGCGCCGCCGGCGCCGCCGAATGCCTTGTCGTAGGAAAACGGCATCACGGCGAATGGCTCGGGGAAAGTCGCCGTCGCGCCGAAGATCCCGCGTTTCCAGGCGCGATTGCCGACAACGTCGAACGACTTCCGCATTGGGCCAACGCGCAGCGAGACGGTGACTCGCTCCGCCGGCTTGCCGCCCGGCGCGTAGGCGCTGCCGTTGAGCAGAACGTCGCACTTGGGCTTGTGCGGCGCGTAGTCACTTTCATAGAGCGGCGCCGAGAAGCCGGGCTCGCCGGTGAAAGCATCGGCTTCGACTAGCTTTGCCTGCTCATCCAGCAACCGCGGCTCATCGCCCGAAACGGGGATGCCGAATGTCCCTTTGACAACCACTACGAGCAACTCGCGGCCGTCGGGCCGCATACCCATCGTGTAGCCGGCGGTCATCTTCGTTGCATTGAGGAGTTCCATGGCCGTAGCTCGCCGTGAGGCAAATCCGTCAGTTGATCTGCACCGATCCGCCCTTGATGCGATTAGCGCCGGAGGAACGGCTGAGAACATAAGTCCCGCGGATCAAGATCTTTCCCGCGCGGGTGAGCGTGATGCTGGCCTTGCCGCAACGAAGCTCGATCTCCTTCTCGGCGGCGAGAATCACACGACGGCCGCCGGCGGTGCTTTCGACCTGCAAGACGGGCGTCTCGGCTAGCTCGGCGGCGGTCGCCGGATCCGGGACAATTGCGGCATCTTCCGCGTGGTGGATCATGCCCATGATGATCGGCCGCGCAGGGTCGCCGTCCTCAAACAACAGGGCCACCGCGCAGCCGACGGTCGCGGAATCGACGCTTCCCATGCTGCGGGCTGGCAAGGTGCGGCCCATGCGATTGCCGTCGAAATCGACCAGCGGAGTACCGTCGGGCGCGATTTCGACGAGCGTGCCGACGATTACCGCCGGCAGCGGCCAATCGTTCGCCGCTCGTGCCGCAGGCGCGGGCTAACGCGCTAGAACGTCATCCAGCGACATCGCCGGTTCACCGAAAAGCGGTATCCCGGCCGGGTCCAAGGAGACTTGCTGATTCATGGTAAAACCCTAGTTGTGCAAGATCTTTTGGCCTTTGAAAACCATGTCCTTGCTGGCCTTGGCCGAAATCTGCCCCGAGCCATCGATCGAAATATCCGTGCCGTTGATGGAAATCTTCTTGCCGGTGATGGCAATCGCGCCGTCTTTCTTCATCGCTATGCTGGCATCGCCGGTGGTGAAAACGATCGATTCGCCGGCATTTATCAGCACCGATTTGGTCACGTTCTCCGCGCGGCCGCCCTGCACGGTGAGCGAATCGTCCTTGGTGATGCTCAATATGCGACTGCCGTTGATAGTAACGTTATCGTCCTTGGCAACCGTTTCGGTTCGTCCGCCGTTGATTGTAATATTCTCATCGTTGGCGACCGTTTCAGTTCGCCCACCGTTGATCGTGATCTTCTCGTCGTTGGCGACCGTTTCGGTTCGCCCGCCGTTGATCGTAATGCTCTCGTCGTTGGCGACCGTTTCCGTTCGTCCGCCGTTGATCGTGATCTTCTCGTCCTTGGCGACCGTTTCGGTTCGTCCGCCGTTGATCGTAATCGTCTCGTCCTTGTCAACCGTCTCGGTGCGGGCGCCGTGGATCGTGATCGTTTCGTTCTTGTCGACCGTTTCCGTGCGATTGGCGTGAATAGTATTCGTCTGATTGTTGCCGATCACCGTGGTTTCGTCGCGGGTCACGTCGCGGTGCCGGTCGCGCAAAACGTGCTCGCGGAGGTCGTGCTCGATCGTAGAGTCCTTGTCGAATTGGCCGTGCTCGCGGATCAATTCGTTGCCTTTGGTGTCGTCAAAGATGTATTCGTTATAGCCGCCGCCGCCGGGCGTGCTGTTGGACTTCAGCCCGCTCACCATTTTCTTGCTGGGCAGCGGATACGGCACGGTTTGATCGGCGTTGTAGACGCGGCCGGTGATGATCGGCCGGTCGGGATCGCCTTCTAGAAACGACACCAGTACTTCCTGGCCGATGCGGGGAATTGTCACGCTGCCCCAGGCCTTGCCGGCGTAATCCTGCGAGACGCGAATCCAACACGAGCTTTTGTCGTCGCGTTTGCCTTCTCGGTCCCAGAAGAACTGCACTTTCACTCGGCCGTATTTGTCCGGATAGATCTCCTCGCCCCCAGGGCCGGTGACCACGGCCGGCTGCACGCCGTGAATTCGCGGCCGGGGCGAGGTTCGCGCCGGACGAAAGACCACGGAATCGGGAATGCACTCAAAACTGTTCTCGTAGTCGAAATCGACCGCCTCGCCCGACTCGTAATGTTCGCGGCCGGCATGGCGGATCATGGTGATCGCGAAGCCCTTGCCTTCCTCGGATTTCGCGATGTGGTGGCGGATTTTGAACTTTCCGCCCGGCGTGAATGAGCGGCAGTTGCTGGCGGCCTGCACCACGTCGTGCTCGACCTCTTCCTCTTCCATGCGAAGCTTGGTGTAGCCGTCGCCCTCGTCCTTCTTGGCAAACGTGCCGGGGAAATCGTAGAACTCGTACTTTTTCGCATCCGGCAGGTTGACCGTCGTGTTCTCGTTGGTCATCATCAGCTTCGCCGGCAGGGGAGCGCTGCGAGCCGGGTGGTCCTCGAAGTTGTAATCGGTCTGCGCCCATTTGCCTGTGCGGAACTCGTAGCAGTGTTCCCAGCGCGTAATGTGGTCTTCCTTCGCTCGGCTGCCCGGATCGCGAGGGTAATCGACCTGATTCTCCGGACAGTCGAAGTAGCCGCTCTTCTGGTCGGCCAGGACGAGCGTGTGCTTGCCCTTTTCATGCTTGAAGAAGTAGAAGATGCCTTCCTCTTCCATCAGCCGCGAGACGAAGTTGAAATCGGTCTCGCGGTACTGCACGCAGTAGTCGCGCTGGGGATGCTTGCCGGAAAGCTGCAGCTTGAAATTGCTGAAACCCAGATCCTTGAAGATCTGTTGGATGATGTCGGGGGCCGACTTGCTCTGGAAGATGCGGCAGTCGCTCGCCCGTGTCAGGAACCAGAGCCAGGGTACGACCTCGGCGCGGTAGTTGCGGCGGCCTTCAGTGTCTTCATCGCCGGCATAAAATCGGCTGACGAAGCCGTTGAAGTACCTCGGCGAGTCGTCGGCCATCGCCACGCTGAAGGTGACATTCTTGCCCACGATCTTCGTGGCGTCCACGGCGTCGTTGTCGGAGATCATATCCAACTGGTAGCCGAAGAGCCTCGAGATTTCCTCGTGGCCGGCGAAGGCGGTGAGGACGAGCTTGTCGTCGCCCAAGGGCGTCGTCACCGCCAACCGGCGCTGAGCCTGTTTGAGGGGCATGGGTCACCTGCGTCTTTCCACGATCAGAGATCAGAAGTCAGAGGTCAGAAATCGCCGACCTCTGATCTCCGACCTCTGACACGACCGACCTGATCGACTACTTCGAGCCTTCCTCGACCTTCCAGCCCATTTCCACGTTGCCCTTCTTCGTGCCCTTCTCGTCGTACTCGATGTAGGTCTTCTTGACCTCTTCGAAGTTGAGCGACATTTGCTCGTGAGGTACGGCGTCGCCGCCGCCGGCCGCGCTGATGCTGTGCGACGTGATCGCCACATTCTTCAGCTCGTACTTGAGGAAGGTGGCCCGGCCTTCGCCGTAGGTGGCCGTGTTGTGGATTTCCACCTTGGGGAATACCTTGCCCGAAAGCACGGCCTCGGCCAGCTTGGGACTGGACTTGTCCAACTCCTTGGTGATATTGACGTCGTCAACCGTGGCGACGCCGCGACGGCGGGTCTGGCCGGTGGCCCCGCCTCCCGCCTTATGGACGCCCCAGCTCATCGAGAGCAGATCGCTCCAACTCTTGTGGTCCTTGTCTTTCGCTTCGCCATCGACGCCATCGAACTTGATGAACAGAGCCATGATAGTTTTCTCCTTGTTGAAAGGTGGTTTGATTTCTTCCGGTGGGAACCGTTTCCCGTCCGCGAGAGTTCTGTTGACTGCGGCTCGTAGCAAAACTTATACGTCGAATGTGACGGTTTGTTACACTCAAGCCGCAGTGTTTGTTACGCTGTCGCGCTGTTCAAGACCATTATCGCCTTGACGACGGAAAAGTTGCGTGGTTTCTTCGGCCCGAAAAACTAGAGCAGTCACAGATACGATAGGCGTCACGGACGGTTTTATCAATACCCCTAGCTAAACATTCCCTCCTTGGTGGCACGCGGTGACCAGTATTCCGCGAACCGGCTGGTCCATTTCCTTTCGCAAAACAACCTCGTCAAACTGCGTCACGCGAAAACCGGTTCCCTCGAGAACCGCCCGAACATAGTCCTCCCGGTGGCAGTACCGGCCGTGGTGCTGCAAGTAAAAGCCGGGCGGAGTCCAACAATTGTCGCCGGCGCGCTCGACCGTAAAAATCAGCCATCCGCCCGGCCGCAGGCTGCCTGCCGCCGCGGTCAGAACTGCTTGCAAATCGCCAAAATAGACCAGCGTGTCGGCCGAAATGATCAGGTCAAACCGCCCGGCAGCGGCGATTAAGTACTCCGTCAGCTCGGCTACGACCAGTTCGTCATAGACATTCCGATCGCCGGCCCGCTCGACCATGGCGGGAGAGAGATCAACGCCAACCGAATGCCGGGCGTAGGGCCGAATTTGCGGGCCACACCAGCCCGTCCCGCAACCCGCGTCCAATACATCCAACGTCCCGCGCGGGTCGCCCAGGGCGGCGGCGGTTGCCGCGGCGACAAGTTCGGGAGCGCGATATTCCAGTTTCTCAAGCTGCTTCTCGAAGTTCGCGGCGAAATGGTCGAACGTGCTGCGGACGTACGAATCGGAGGCCCGCAGAGGAACGTCGCGCCCGGTGAAGGATGCGGCCATGTGCTGCGCGACGGGGTCTTGCGGCGCGACGGCAATCCATTCCTGCACGACGACCGCGGCCTCTTCCGGCCGGCCGAGCCCGTAAAGCATCATCGCCAGCGTGGTGCGGGCCTCGCTGCACTCGGGCTTGAGTTTAATTGCTTTCCGCCAACATTCGAACGCCTCATCCATGCGATCCAGCGACCGCAAGACGTTGCCGAGGTTATTGTGCGCTTCTACCGATTCAGGATTCAATTCCAAGGCGCGGCGATAATAAGCGGCCGCCTCTTCTCGATTTCCCGCGCTGTTCGCAGCAACGCCCAGATTGCAAAGGGCTTCGGGATAATCGGCCTTGAGCTCCAGGGCCCGTCGCCAGCAGGCGACCGCCTCGTCGCTGTTTCGCTGTTGCAAGAAGGCGGTACCGAGATTGTTGTGGGCTTCGGCCGAGAGCGGATTTAGTTCGATCGCGCGGCGATACGCCCCGGCGGCATCGGCCACGTGGCCCCGGCCCAGCAGGGTGTTGCCCATATTGAGAACGGCGTCCGCGTAGTCGGGCTTGACCTCCAGCGCGCCGCGATAGGCGGCAATTGCGTGGTCAACATCGCCTTTGGCAGCAAGTGCATCGCCCAGCGCCTTGAGGGCGCTTGCCAGATTGTTCCGCGTGCCGGGCGAGTCGGGTTTGAATTCCAACGCCCGTTGATAGCAGCCGATCGCCTCCTCGAAATCGCCCCGCTCCCGCAAGGCTACGCCCAGATTGTTGAGCGCATCGGGAAAATCGGGCAACGACTCCAACGCCCGGCGATAGGAGGCCACAGCGGCATCGACTTCCCCGCTCGCCCGCAGCGCTACGCCGAGGCTGTTGTGGTAGGCGGCGGAGTCGGGATTCAGATCAATCGCGCGGCGGATGCTTTCGACTGCGGCGCGGGAATCGCCCAATTGATGGTGCGCCGCGCCGAGAAAGTGCCAGGCGTCCGGCTGGTTTGGGTCAGTCGCAAGCGCCGCGCGATAGGCTTCAATCGCGCTTTCCAACTGTCCGGCGCGGTGGAAGTCGATGGCTTGCGAGAGAGAGGAGTTCAATGCTTGAGTCATTGTACCGATCGTAATGGCGAGCGAACCCCAAATAGCATGAATAAGAGCAGAACAGGTTTCGTCGCGACGGTGCTCACGATTAAATGAACGGCAAAATCGCCTCGGCGAAAATCGCCCGCTTTAATGGAGAATCGGCCGGACCGACCTTGTCGTTGACCCAATTGATGTCCTCAAGATTGGCCTGATTAGCCGGCGTGACCTGGAGGAAATTCAGCAATATCTTGGTCGCCACTTTCGGGTCGTTCGCCAGATCGGGGTTGCCGACGAGGTTCTCGCCGATCGCAGCGCCGACGTGGCTGTAGTTTTCCTTGCCGGTGAGTTGAATGTATCCTCGACCGCGGTATTTATATCCGTCTCCGGCCGTGTTATTGCCCATTCGGCCGCCGTAAATCTTGTCAAAGACCGCCACGTGGCCCTCCTTTACGACAGCCTGCGCGTCTTCCAGGGTCTGAAAGCGGACTTTGTTTTTTGTTTGCTGGGGGCCGTAGAGTTGCAGAAGCGTCGCCGCGCTATAATCGCCCTCCGTGCACGGCACAAAACGACACTCGGCGTTCACTTGCGCAAGAATGTTTGCCTGCGCCCGCTTGCTCGCAATCCCCTTGTCTTTCAGGGCCTGCAACACGGCGCCGGCGTTCGCTTGGGCGGTGGCATTGCGGACCCCGTTCAGCTCAAGTCCATCGGCCAGGGTCTTCGGTGCTCCCGGCGAAAGTCGGTAAAGTGCCCGAAACGTCTCCTGTCCCGGATCGACGCGGCCGTCGGGACGGGTCCTGTGCATGGATCGGCGCTGGAAGTCCTCAATGGCGTCAAACAGTTCTTCGGTCGCGACGCCCGACTCGGCAATCAGCCGCAAAGGAACGGGCCGATCTTGATTGAGGAGTTTCTGGATTAGCAGGAACGTCAGCACGATTGGCGTTCGCCGCGCCGCGTCCCACGGAAGTTGTAATTTGGTCCATGTTAGTCCCCTCCATAGCCGTTAAGTGTCGCCTTTGGCTCCGCGAATCCCGACGCGCCGGTTTTCGCGGAGCCAAAGGCGACAAAGTTGCCTGTCACTAGCGGCCGTCAACCGACCAATGGGCCGGGTCGTCCGCAAGCTTGATCACTCCATACGACGCACCGACCTCGTGCATTAGCGTGTTGTCCTCGCCATTGTGCGGCTTTGTCCTGATCTCCACGACCGTTCCATCCTTCTTCTTGATCTTCAGCGTGCCCTTCCAGGAGAACGTCATGTCAATCGCCAGTCCCTTGATATGATTGGACGTCAACGAGGCCATGTAGTCCATCTCGAACAAATCGACCATCTCTTGGGCGGCCTTCTTGGATTTCGCCGCGTCGCCGTGGTCCCAGACGATCGTCACTCCGGGGCATGGCGGGACTTTCGAGGGTATCGTCGTTCCGTGCGCGATTTCCCAGCAGTAGTGCATCAGGTAAGCCCGCTTCTGGTCGCGGAGCGTGCTCTCGATATTGGGGTGGATGCCGGCGTCCTTTAAGGCGGCAAGAAATGCCTCGACTTTGCGCGGAATTTCGGTTCGAGGTCCTCGATTTTCGTGCTGTTGGGATACTTGGCCTGGTTGGCGTGCCACCACGCCGCGCCGCTGAGGTGATCCGGCTTGGGCGGAACATCCGCAGCCCGCACGTTGCGGGGCAGCGCTTGTAAGCTCAGAAGAAGTGTCGCCGCGACAGCGACGCACTGCAATCGTCGGGCATACTCGGTCACGGTGCACTTCCTCATGCGAACTTGTACTGGAATTTCCCGTCCTCGGCCATCGACACATGCACCGATTGGATCGCCTGCCCATCGGCCATGCGGCTGAGGAACTCGGATGACATTTCCGGCAGCAAGCTGCGCGTGAGGATGTGATCGACGTTCCGCGCCCCAGTGTCAACCTCCGTGCAGCGCTTGGCGATGCCTGAGACGAGTTCGGGATCGTAAGTGAACTTGGCGCGGTGGTTCTCCTCGACGCGGCGGCGGATGCGGCCAAGCTGTAGTTCGACGATGCGGCCCATTGTGGCGTCGCCGAGCGGGAAGTAAGGCACGATCACGATTCGACCCAAAAAGGCCGGTTTGAACGATTTCATCAGTTCCGGGTGCAGGGCCTCCGCCAGTCCGGCGGCGTCGGGGGCGGTCTCGGCGTCGGCGCAGAGCTTCATGATCAGGTCCGTGCCCGCGTTGGAAGTCATCAAGATCAGCGTGTTTTTGAAGTCGATGTCGCGGCCCTCGCCGTCGCGGAGCATGCCTTTGTCGAACACTTGGTAAAAAATGTCCTGCACCCCGGGATTCGCCTTTTCCATTTCGTCCAAGAGCACGACGCTGTACGGCCGGCGGCGGACGGCTTCGGTCAATACACCGCCCTCGCCGTAGCCGACGTACCCCGGCGGCGAGCCCATCAAGAGCGAAACCTTGTGCTCCTCCTTGAACTCGGACATATTGATGACGGTCATGTTCTGATCGCCGCCATAGAGCAGATCGGCCAGGGTCATGGCGGTTTCCGTCTTGCCGACGCCGCTGGGGCCGACGAGCATGAAGACTCCGATCGGACGCCGCGGGTCGGTGAGATTCGCCCGCGACGTACGAACGCGTTGTGCGATGGCGTCCAGGGCGTGGGATTGGCCGATGATCCGCTTCTCCATCCGCTCCTTGAGTTCCAGCACGGTGCGGATTTCGTCGGACAACATGCGTCCGACGGGGATGCCGGTCCAGCCCGCCACAACGGCGGCCACGGCTTGGGAATCGACGCAGACCTGCATCAACGGCGTTTCGCCTTGGAGTGTTTTTAATTGGCCGGAAAGCTCTTGCAGTTCGGCACGGAGCTTTTGGCGTTGCTCGTCGGTAAGCGGCGGCGGCGCTGGAGTTTTGGCTTTAGCCGGCGCTGGAGTTCCGCCTTTAGGCGGCTGCGCTGGTGTTCCTGATTTAATTGACTCAGCGGACGGCACAAGGACTGTGCCTGCTACACTGTTCTCCGCCTCCAATTGCAGGCGGATCGCGCGAATCTTATCGACCAGCGCCATCTCTTCTTTCCAGCGTGTTTCCAGCGCGGCCAGATTCCGCCTCGGCCTTGGTCTTTTCTTCCGTCAGTTCGTCCAATCGCCGGCGATGGTCGGCGCCGGCGCGGTCCTCGCGGCCGAGGATGCCCAAGGCCACGTTAAGCTGTTCGATGCGGCGGCGGCCGTCTTCCACCGCCGGCGGCGTGGCCGCGTGTCCGATCGCCACCCGCGCGCAGGCCGTGTCCAAGAGGCTCACCGATTTGTCGGGCAGTTGCCGGCCCGAAATATAGCGGTGTGACAGCTTCACTGCGTCGACCACCGCCTCGTCGAGGATGCGGACGCCGTGGTGCTGTTCCAAGGTCTCTACCAAGCCCCGCATCATTTCCACGGCGACCGACTCTTCCGGCTCTTCGACCTTGACGACCTGGAACCGCCGGGCGAGCGCGGCGTCCTTCTCGAAGTATTTCTTGTATTCGGCCCAGGTGGTGGCGGCGATCGTACGCAACTCACCACGGGCCAGGGCCGGCTTGAGCAGATTGGCGGCGTCGCCTTGCCCGGCTTGGCCGCCGGCGCCGATCATCGTATGAGCCTCGTCGATGAAAAGGATGACCGGCTGCGGCGAGGATTTGACTTCTTCGATCACCGATTTCAAACGGTTCTCGAATTCGCCCTTAATGCCGGCGCCGGCCTGGAGCAGGCCGAGATCCAACGTACGGAGGGCGACATTTTTGAGCGGCTCCGGAACGTCGCCCGCGGCGATCCGTATGGCGAAGCCTTCGACGACGGCCGTCTTGCCGACGCCCGCCTCGCCGGTGAGGATCGGATTGTTCTGCCGGCGGCGGGTCAGAATGTCGATCACTTGGCGGATTTCGGGGTCGCGGCCGAGCACCGGGTCGATATGACCCTGCCGTGCGCGGAGCGTTAGATCGACAGTGAATTGGTCCAGCGAGGGTGTCTTCGTCGGCCCCATCGGTTTGCCGGGCTGGCCCGTGCCGGCGGCGGCCGTTCCCATCGCGCCGCCCGCCGGTTCCTCGCGGGTCTCGCACGACGCGGACGCGATGTCCGGCAACTCACGGCCGAGCGTCTCGACGTTGATCTTCGAGAGCGTCACGGAAGTGCCCCGGCCGAGCGTCTCGTCGCTAAGCAAGGCGTGCAGCAGGACTCCCGACCGGATGGCCGCCGCGCCGTATTCGATCGAAGCCGTCAGCCACGCCCGCTGCATGAGGCTGACGATCTGCGGCGAAAGGGCCGGGGCCCGGGCGTTGCCGGTCTTCAGCTTGTCAATCGACGCGGTCAGATCGCGAACGACGCGCGAGGCGTCGATCTCGAAGTGGCGAAAAATGGCCGACAGGTCGCCGTCGGGCACTTCACACAGTTTGATCAGCCAGTGCTCGATCTCGACGTTGTAGTTCGATCGCGAGAGGCAGAGGCCCGCGGCCGCTTCGAGACCCTTGCGACAGGTGTCATTGAGTTTGTTGACCAGAACTTTAAGACTGATTTGATCCATCGTCGGGCTTTCATCGTAGGGTGGGACAAGCTCGCTTCAAGCGATCGCCGGCCCACCGTTGCCTTTCATTCTTATCATGGTGGGCCTGCGCTCGCTGCGCGATCTGGTCCCACCCTACATTCCGTCGTTATACCTTTGATGAAAAGATAGCATCATCGACATCGGCGGGAAACTCCCCGTGCCGGACCCAAGTGTTCCATCCCAACCGCGAGCCGCCGGCCGCATTGCCGCCGAGACGGCAGCGCGGCACCTCGCGGTGCTTCAATACCAACTGCACATCGAACTCCAAATGCGTTCCGGCGTAAAGGCGGACCATCTCGCAAATCGGCCGCAGCATGTCGCCATCGGGCTGCAAGCGGCGGAACTCACCATAACTGAGCGGGCCGAGGCGCAGGCGGAACTTGCTCTCCACGTCCCACACCCGGCTGCCAACGACTGCCTCCGTGCCGAGGCCCGTGTATTGTCCCAGCCGGCCAAGCGCCGGCAGCGCCGAGCGGTCCTCGACGGCCAAATACAGCCACTCGCCCTGGAATTGCTTGACCGTCGTAGGAATCTGAAAGTATTCGTTGAGGACGCCTTCCAAGGCAACCGCCGACCGCGGCCAATGGGCGAAATGCCCCGAGAAGTAGAGCAGGGCCTCGTCGCCAAACTCAGCCCGGCCGCGCTGGCCGTCGGTGCCCAGACCAAGCAGGCAATAGAGACACTCGGTGAACAGGTCATCGGTCTGTAGGGAACGGACTCCGTGCCGTTCCGCCTCGACCGGAACGCCACGGAGGGCGTTCCCTACAGCGACTTCTTCGTAGGCGAAAGGAAAACGGTACTTCCGCCACGCCCGATAGAAGTGCGACAGAGCCCGGTGGTTGAACATATCGAGAAAGTCGCGGAGGGAGAAATCCTTCGCGCGGACGCGCTCGATGAGCAAGGCGGTGTAATGCTGGGGCAAAACGCCTTGCGGCCCCGTGAGGCCGTGGAACGCCACGGTCATCTCTTGCGGCGATTCCGCTGTCGGTCCCGCATGAAGGCTGGCGACCGATCCGGCGGGGAAGGAATGCGAAGGCGTGGCGCGGAAACGGACGACCTCCTGCGACAGCGCAGAGTCGCCGCCAAGCGGACGCCGCGAAGCGGCGCTTCCCGGCGCATGCGCGATCCGATGCATCAGCCGCACGGCCTGGAAGAACTCGAACTGATGGGCCTGCTCCAGCAATTGCCGGCTTAGAGCAGTACCGTTTCTCCCGCTCGGGGCTGCCATCGCCGCAGCTCTCCTTCTCTTCGGTTGGTGGTGACGATCAGTTTCGAGAACGAATTCAGCGAGCAGTAGAGTCCTAAAAAGCGCTCCAGCACGGCGGCAAAGAGGTAGATGCCGTGGCCGGCAAAACGGTCTTCGTCGAGATGCACCGTAACTTCCAACCCGCGGCAGATGCCGCCGCCGCTGCGGCCGGGCACGCGGCGGGCCGCGACGCGCGACACGCCTTCGATCATCGAGCGCGTGTCAGCCGAATCGGCGAAATCGTAAAGGGCGAGGATTTCGCGAAGCCCTTCCGCGCCGTCTTCGCTGTCGGTCAGTGACCAATGGTTCAAGGAAAGGTGCGAAATAATCCGCCACAAGGCGCCGCGTTTTTGCGGCACGCGGAGCGTCGGCGTCGCCCGGCCCGTGAGGCAGGTGATGGCCGAGATCGGCCCGCCTTCCGTCAGACGGAAGGCCGAAGAGCCTTCGCTCAGGTTGAGGCGGTGCGGCAGATCGCGATTGATGCAAGTGGTTTCGACCTCCAGCGTCCACTGGCCCGGCGCGTCCGGATTGAAGCCTAGATCGACCAGCGAGACGTAGACTTCGCTTCCGCCGTCGGCCGTAGCGGCGGCCCGTTCCCGCCGGGCCTGCCAAAATCGTTTCTCCGAGTGATGGTCGTCGCCGTGGCGGAGTGAATAAAAGGGGCCGTATTCCAGCGTCTCATTGTCCGGCGAGGTGGCGGTCACGCGGTCCACTGAGTAGACCTCGTGGGCCAACGGTCGCCGAGCGTCAGGCACGACGCGATACTCGCTAATGTGGTGCGAGAGCGCGATCGGCTCGGCCCGCTGGCGGTAGAGGTTCACGATCGGCGCGCAGCCCAGGCGAAAGGTGTGCTTGTCGACGTTCTGTTCGAGGTCTTGCGTCGTCTTGCCAAGATAGATATAGATTTCGCATCGGTCGGTTAGTTTGCCAAGCGCTTTGCGATCGAGCCCGGCCAAATCGACAAAAAGGAACTTTTGCGGAAAGGTGAAGAACTCGGTCAACAGGCGATAACCGAGGAACGAGCGCGCCGCATAGGGAAACATCCCTTCGTCGCGCTCGAAACCGACCGGCCTCAAGCTTTTGCGGTCCAGCCAGACCGGCTCACGATCGCTAGGCGACGCCGCCAAGGCGATGCCCAGCACGTTGTTCATCAGCAGTTCATAAAGCGGGAAGACATGCTGCCCTTGCCCGTGGAGGAAAAACCGCAACGAGCTGACGTTCGCGTTCTTCAGGGAGAATTCCTTGGAGGAGCTGACGATTTCCAGCCGCAATACAGCGGCCGCTTGCGGCGAAACCGACCCGGCCGGCGCGGTAAACGGCCGGCCGGTGAGTTTTGCCGACGATACTTCCAGCGGCCACAGTTTCACCGGGTAGCAAGTGCGAAAGCGGCAAGGCTCGCCGGCGATGGTCTCCGTCTCCAGCGGCGATTCCCGCGCGATCGTGTAGCCGGCCGCCAACTCGGCTTGCGTCCGATCCGCCTGAAACTGCACCACGGCCATCGCCGGCACCGGCCGCAGGTAATGCGGATAGAGCACGTCCAACAGTGCGTCGGTGATTTCGGGAAAGTCGTCCTCGAGCTTAAGCCGCGTGCGCGCGTTCAAGAGCGCGAAGGCCTCAATCAGCCGCTCGACGTGCGGGTCCTGGGCCGCATCGGGGCCGAGACTGAGCCGCCCGGCGATCTTGGGATGGGCCTCGGCGAACTCCGCGCCCAGCCGCCGCATGAAGGCCAGCTCGCGATTGTAGTAGGGCAGCAGTTCTTCGCTCATGGCTCTTTTTTCGCTCCGCTTAGCGGCTGGCTCCGCGCACCTGGACGTTGCACGTCGCGGGCTGCATCGACGAATCGAAGACCACCGGCTCCGGGGCCGGCTCGGCGCGGAGCAGGGCGTCGATGCGGAACCGCAGCGTGCGCTCCAACGGATCGGCGTTTTGCAGCATCGACACGTTCACATGCTGGAAGCGGGGTTCAAAGCGGCGAATCGTCTCGGCCACGCTCCGCGTGAACTGCTCGCGGTTTTCGGACGAGCCTAGGTCGGCGCCGGCGATGTCGGGGATGCCGTAATTCGCCAGCGAAAGCTCCAACTCGGTCAGATCGGCCGGCCAGCCCGTCGCGCGGCGTCGGGTATTCAACAGGTTTTCCAGATCGCGCTGCAAACTCTGTTTCACGTCGCGCAGTGCCTGGTTGCGGGTCTTGGGCGCCTCGCGGGATTCGTCGGGCCGCTCGTCGATGAGCCGGTCGAGCAACGAAGGAACCAGCGGCTGATCAGTTGGAATCTTGGCCATGTGCGAACGTGATTTCCTTAATTTCGAGGATCGCCTTGGCTTCGTCGCCCATGAGGAACAAGCGCTGGCCGAAGCCGCGGACCGGCTCGCTGTCGTCGCCGCGCCATTCGGTCACGCGGCCCAGCTTGACGCGATCCTCAAGGTCGGCATGCGAGCCGTAATAAATGGCGGGAATTGTCACCTCGCCATCGGGACCGTCCGTCACGACCATGTGGGCTCGCCGCCAAAGCAAATCGCGAGGCCGCTCGGGAGCGTGGAACTCGATCAACTCGATGCGCTCGTTGGGGATCCAGTAGTATTTGCCGGTCGTGGTGAAGACCTCAACGAAAGTCGCGGTGAGGTCGTCCACATCGCGGAAGTCGTCGAACGGTTTTCCGTCAGACGTGCCGGGCAGCCGGGGGCGGAGCTGCTCGGCCTCTTCAAGCTTCGCGGCGGCCTCGGCCGTGTTGCGATCGCGGAGGGCAATCGAGGCCTCCAGGGCGAGGCGAACGTGCGGCGGCGGCGGATCGAGAAAATCGGGCACTCGGCCCTGCTCGTAAAATTCCCGCCGGGAAAGCTCCGCACGAACCAACTGCCGCAAGGCGGCCACGCCCAGCATCGCCTCGGGGTCTTGCTGGCCGATGGCATCGAGGTGCTTGTCGGCGCGCTCCAAGTCGCCGGTGAAACAGAGCAACTCGGCCAGAAGGGCGCGAGGCGCAGGTCTGCGCCGGGTGCTTCTTGACCTCCTCCGTCGCGGCCGCGATTGCACCTTGGAGATCACCGGCTTGAAAACAGTCTTTGGCGTTCATGTTGTTTCCTTTAATTTTATGTATTCGGCACACTCCGTGTGCCGACTTCCAGCGGCATACGGAGTGTGCCGGATACATTACACAACTCTCGCCGGCGTCAATTCCGTCCGCAATCTAATCGCCGCCGTCAGCCCGTCGAGCTGAAAATGCGGCCAAAAGTGCGCGGTGCAGAGATAACTGCCCGGCTTGCCGCGGTTCTCATCGACTTTGATGCGGGCCTCGCGCAAGGGGAAGCGGGCCTTGGTGGCAGGCGATGCGTCGGCGTCCGAAGTCACGTATTGCTGCACCCAGTTGTGCAGATACTCCTCGCACTCGCTCGCTTCCTGGAACGATCCGATTTTATCGCGGGCGATGACCTTCAAGTAGTGGGCAAACCGCGAAGCGCAGAGAATATATTGCAGCATCGCGGAAATGCGGGCGTTCATTGTCGCTGCCGGAGTGTCGTACTTTTTCGCCTGCTGGATCGATTGGTTCGTGTAGAACACCGAAAGCTCGGTGCCCGGACAGTGGCACAGCGGCAGGAAGCCAAGTTCGCCGAGCTCCTGTTCCTGGTAATCGGTGAGCATCACGTCGGTCGAGCATTTGGGCACGACACCCTGCTTGTCCGTCGTGAAACTATGGACCGGCAGGTCCGTCACGATGCCGCCGCCCTCGCCGCCCGGCTTGACGCCGCGAATCTCCGCCAGCCAGCCGCTGCGGGCGAACGTTTGCAGCAAGACGGCGCCGAAGGCATAAACGGCCGTGCCCCAGAGGTAGCCAGTGCGGTCCGGGGCGGCCACATCCTCGCGGAAGCGGAAGCCGTCGGCCCGCGTGCCGTCGTCTTCGTAAGGCAGCCGCATGAGCACCCGCGGCATCGTCAGGCCGACAAAGCGGACGTCCTCCTCTTTGCGGAGGTTGTTCCAGTGAAAGTACTCCATCTGGTCGAAGGTCCGCCCGAGCTTCAGCGGCTGCTCCAGTTCGCTGAAGCGGTCCAGGCCGAACATGGCCGGATGGACGCCGGCGACGAACGGGGCGAATGCTGCCGCCGCCACGCCCGCGATCTTCTGCAGGGCCTCGATGTCATTCACCGGATGCGCCGCCGACGGCCGAGGCCACATTTCGTAGTCGCCCAGCAAGACGCCAAACGGCTCGCCGCCGGGCGTGCCGAACTCGTCGCTATAGATTTTGGTGAACAACTGGCTCTGGTCGAATTCGATCGCCCGATCGAGGTCGCGGACGAGTTCCTTCCAGCTTGCTCCGAGGACGCGAATTTTCACGCCTTCAGCCGCATCGGCCTTCTCGACGAGAAAATTCAGCCCGCGCCATGAGGCTTCCAACTGCTGGAAGCGCGGATGGTGCAAAATGGCATTGACCTGCGCAGAGAGCAGGGCATCCAGCCGGGCGATGTCGCGGTCGAGCCGCGCCAGCAAACGTTCCTTGCCGTCACCGAAAAAGTCGGCGGCAGGGCGGCCGGTCCAAAGCGTGATGCAACGCGCCAGGGAAGGTTCGGTGAGAAAGCGATCCAAAAGCGCCGGAGACTCGCCGCCGCGCAGCCGTTCCTCCAGCACGCGGTCGAGGAGGCTGGCGGCGGGGCGCAGCTCCGCCGGAACGCTGGCCAGCAGCGGCGCGGCATCAATGGCCGTCTGTACCGACGCATCAAGTTGACTCGTGTCAGCCATTCGGCCTTACTTACTTCAACGGTGGTGGGATCCGCGCCACCATCCGCAGGGAAGTCGTGAGTTCCTCCAATTGCAACCAAGGACGCAGCCAGGCGATGGCGTTGTACGAGCCGGGTTTGCCGGGGATTTCCTTGACCTCGATCTTCGCCTCGCGAAGCGGATACCGCGCCTTCGATTCCTGGCTCGGCTTGGGATCGGCGCTGACGTAGTTGGCGATCCAACGCTCTAGCCACGCTTGGCAATCCTCGACCTCCATGAACGAGCCGATCTTGTCGCGGGCGATCACCTTCAGGTAATGCGCGAACCGCGAGGAGGCCATGATATACGGCAGCCGGGCGGAAATCGCCGCATTGGCCGTGGCCTCTGGCCGGTCGTACTTCGTCGGCTTTTGCGTCGTCTGAGCGCCGAAGAAGACCGAGTAGTCGGTGTTCTTGTAGTGGCAAAGCGGCAGGAAGCCGAGCTTGCTCAGTTCGTTCTCGCGGCGGTCGGTGATGCCGATCTCCGTGGGACACTTCAAATCCGGATCGCCGTCGTCGCTGGTGAAAATGTGCGCCGGAAGACCCTCGACCTTGCCGCCGCCTTCGGCGCCGCGGATGGCCGTGCAGAAGCCGTACTTGGCAAAGGCGTCGGTCAGCCGAGTGCCGAGCACATAGGATGCGTTCATCCAAGTGTAATGGTCGTGCGGCACCGGCTTGGCCCGGCCCTTGGCGTCCAATTCGACTTCTTCGTAGCCGAACTCCTCGATCGGCTTCGTATTCGCGCCGTAAGGCAGCCGCGACAAGACCCGCGGCATGGTGAGCGTCACGAAGCGCGAGTCCGGGTTATCGTTGCGGTACGACTTCCACTTGGTGTACTCGATGGTGTCGAAGATCTTTTCCAGGTCGCGCGGCTTGGAGAGCTCGGTAAACCTCTCGAATCCAAATAGGGCCGGCGAGGCGGCGGAAATAAAGGGGCAGAATGCGGCCGCCGCCACGTTCGACATCTTGGCCAAGAGGTCGATGTCTTCCGGATGGTTGGTGAACTCGTAGTCGCCGATCAATGCGCCGTAGGGCTCGCCGCCGGGCGAGCCGAACTCGTTCTCGTAGAGCTTCTTGAATATCTGGCTCTGGTCGAACTCGATCGCTTTGTCGACGTCCTTGAACAATTCCCGCTTCGGACAGTTCAAGACCTTGAGCTTGAGCTGGGCGCTGGTCTCGGAGTTCATCACGAGGTACGTCAGCCCGCGCCAAGTGCCCTCAAGCTGCTGGAACTTGGGATGGTGCATCACGGCGGCCAACTGCTTGGACAGCACCACGTCGATAGCCTTGATGCCTTCGGTGATCGTCCGCGTGACGTTCTTGCTCCAAGTAAGCGTGCCCTTGAGGGCTTCTTCGGTGAGCGTCTTGATGAGCTCCTCGGCGCGGTCGCGCTCGGTTTGCTTCGTGGCGGCGATTGCCTGCTCCAGGATGCTGCCTTCGGCGGCGGTTGTCGTGGCGGCGGCGGATGTCGCGGCTTGTTCTGCTGCACTCATTGATCATTCCTCCTATGTGCCTATTCGGCGGGCTTTGCGCCTGCATCGGCCGGAAGTCCCAGGTCCGAAGAGAGCTTCTTCAATTGGTCGGTATTCTGCAAGACTTGTTCGAGGACGCTTTCCAGGTCCTCGCTGCGATCGACTTTTGTCAACAAATCGCGGAGCTTGTCGCGGGTCTCCAGCAGCTTCCTGAGCGGCTCGACCTGCTTGACGACGTTGGCCGGCTCGAAGTCGTCCATCGAGCGGAACTTCAACTGCACGCCCAGTTCGCTGCCATCGCCCTTGAGCGTGTTCTCCACGCGCATGCTCAGTCCCGGCGTCATCCGCGTCATAACCTCGGCGATGTTGTCGCGGTCGATCTGCACGAACTTGCGGTCCTTCAGCGGCTTGAGCGGTTCGGTGGGATCGCCGGAGAAATCGCCCAGCACACCCACTACAAAGGGCAGATCTTTCATGATCACCGCCCCTTCGGTTTCCACTTCATAGGTAATGTGTACCCGCGGCGGGCGCACCCGTTTCAGTTTTTCGTGGATACTTTCCGGCATTGGTATGGTCCTTTTCTAGGTTTACTCGTTTGATTCAGGTTGACGAATCCCCACAAGTCTCAGTGCATCGGGAATGGATTCCGACAACATTTCCTTGAGCAGTTCGGCCAGAGGCATTTTACCCCATCGAACCGCCTGATCCAACATATACGGAATAGGCGACTGCGGCTCGGTACGGCGAAAGAAATCGGCCACTTGCATCAAGGAGCGGAAGGCGTCTTCCCGTGTGCCAATGGGGCCGCTGGCGGAGGCGGCATGACCGTTGGCCGCGACCGCACCCGCCCCGCTTGCCCCCGGTTCGCCGGCAAGCGCTCCGCGGCTGTGGACGAACTGCACGACCTGTTCCTGCACGGACGTCAGGGCATTGCGAATGTTCGACGACGGCGGAGCGTCGCTCGCGCCGCATTTCTCATCCAGCACAACGGTAAGCTTATCGAACTCCGCCGCGCACGCCTTGACGTCTTCCAGCAGCCCTGTGAAGAATTCCGTCGGGGTCTCCGTGACTGCCTTTTGGAAAGCCGCCTGCGTGATCGCGCCGTCTTGCACGCGCTGCGCCCGGCGCGATGGATCCTGGATTCGTTCCAGGTCGCCGGCCTGCTGGAAGTCAATCAGCGACATCGCCCGCTGACTTCCCGCGGCCGTGATTGGCAGATTCAATAGCGGGTTCACAAGCACGCCGTCACTCTCGACGCCATTCAGCCCGGCTAGCGGACCGACGCGTGTGGCGATTCCCTCGTCGTCGGGCAATGGGTAAAGGTGATCCCAGAAGGCCTCGCTCAACTCCCGCGCAAGCCGAAAGCCGTCGCGGAGGCCGGCAAATCCGTGGATGCGAAGCAGGGCCTCTATCCACCAGGAAATGACTTGAAGGTCTTTGGATTCATCGACGGTAATCTTGTCCGCCAGTTCCGCGACCGGCTTCCAGCCCGCCCGGCAAGCGGCCAATCGGGCGTACAAATCTTCCGAACCCTCTTCTCGGACGGCCGCCCGCTCGGCGTCTCGAGCCGCCTTTTGAGCGTCCTTAATGGCCTGATAAGAGGATTTCGTCGAGAAATCCTCGCGCAGCGACTTTCCCGCGGGATTATCGCCCGGAAGTGGAGCGCAAAGCTGGGAGAAGTTCAGCAGCTCAGGAGAAGCCATAGGTGTCGGCCAAGCCTTGATCGTGCGACCGTCAAAGTAGTCCTCTATTCTACCACACAAATTGCCGTCGGGCACCCCCTTCCAATGTGGCATGAAAGAAGCTTGTGATTTGGGAAAAAGGCCCATGAAGCCGCCGCCATTAATTGACGCAAAATGTCATATAAAATGAACTAAAACGTCATTGCACTATCTTCCTGCGGTGGGAGAATATAGACTGGCAAGAGGTAGCCGCATTCGCGAAACGCGCAAGTTAAAGTTGCCAAGGTTCTCTCGACCCTTGCGGCAACCCTACGATTGCGGACTGGGATGTTGTGGGCGGTGCCGAAGCACCCTGGATAGGAGGACTGCGTCATGCTCAGGCGAGCTTTTACCCTGGTGGAACTCTTAGTTGTGATTGCCATTATCGGCATCCTGATCGGGCTTCTTTTGCCGGCGATCAATTCGGCCCGCGAAGCCGGCCGGCGGGCGCAATGTGCCAACAACTGCAAACAGCTCGGCTTGGCATGTATTAACTATAACGAGGCGAAGGGCCGCTTTCCGCCCGGCGTGATGCTCCCCAAGGGCCAAAATCCTTGGGACACGACGACCTGGGGCGCCAACTGGGTGATCCAGACCCTGCCTTTCACGGAGAATGGACCGTTGTACAAGATGTATGACCCTACCAAGGCGATTTCCAGTCCCAGCAATCTCATCCTCCGGTCGTCGCGCATCCCCTCGATGCTCTGCCCTAGCGATGCGTATTACAATTCCAAACCGTACAATCCGGTCAATCGCAGCAGCGAGGGTCTGAATTGGTCTCGCGGCAACTACGCATCCAACGGCTCGGTCCAGCAATTGCAACCTAGCCCTCCCGCAGACAAGGACAGCGGTAACTTGCCCAATGGCAACCCACCCTCCTTTGTCGGTCCCGGTTCCAACGGATGGTCGGTCCCCTGGCTGCGCGGCGTGATGGGGGTTAACGAATCGAGCGCTCCGAAGGACATCACCGACGGCCTCTCCCACACGTGCCTTCTCGGAGAAGTCCGCGCCGGGCTCGTGCCCGTCGACCGCCGCGGCACTTGGGCGATGGGGGCGGTCGGCGCGAGTCTCATGTACGGCAATGGCTCCACGGACGACCACGGTCCCAACACTCCCAATGACAAGGCCGACGACCTGATTGAATGCAGCGAGATCGAAACGTACATGAGCGCTGACCAATTGGCGTTTGAGCACATGGGCTGCTATAATAGCAGCAATAATCAGGGCGTGTTCCGCAGCAAGCACTCCGGCGGAGTCAACATATGCCTGTGCGATGGGAGCGTCTACTTTATCAGCGACAATGTCAACGTCAGCACGACGTGGGATTATACGGTCAGCGACGGCCAGGGCCATTGGGAGGAAGTGAAGTCGCAATTCGGGGTTTGGGAAGCGTTGATGAGCGCCGGCGACAGTGTCACAATGCCGGCCAATAGTTTTTAAATGGCGGCGGCAGGATTGCCGCGGTACCTCGGTTAGTTTGGTCAAGCGTCTCCCCTTTTCAATCCACGAAGTCTTATGCTCCAAAGTCAATGCCGTGCCTTTGGGACGGCAAAACGCGCTGTTTGCCTGGTTGTGTTCGCGATGCTGGCCTCTGTTGGCGGCTGCGGCAAGACCGGGCCTTATCCCTGCATCAAGGTTTCCGGCAAGGTGACCTATGATGATGGCAGCTTGATCCCGGCGGAGGAGATCGAAGTGATGTTTCTCTCCCAGACGCCGCCGATCGATCCGAAAACTTTGCCCAGGCCTGGCACCGCGACTGTCGACGGCAAGACCGGCAAGTTCGATTATGCCACGACCTTTGTTCCCAAGGACGGCATTATCGTGGGCGAGCACAAGGTGATGTTCCGTTGCCTCAAGGGCAAACGCTTGCTGCCTCTGGTTCCGGACGAGTATACCAAAGCGGACAAGACTCCCGTCAAAGTGCAAAGCAGTGGCTCGCCTTTCGAGTTCAAGCTGCCCAAGCCAGGCCGGTCCGGCCGAACCGCAAACCGCTAGAAGCGGCGGTTCAGCAGGAAGCGGAACTGGTTGTTGAACTCCCGCTGGTCCGTTACCGGGGTGCAATACGCGGCAGTCACGGTGGTCAATTCTCCGATCTGAAAATCGGCGCCGAGCGTCAAGTCGAGGATCGAGATGTTCCCGCCGGACATCGTTCCCACCGCGGTCGGCAGCGGGGCCGAGGTGTTTAGCGACTGGTTGCCGTGCAACTCGGTGAACAGGGCGATGCCGTTGATCAAGTGATTCGAGTCATTGCGGCGAATCCAGTATCCGGCGGTGCCTTCCAGGTACATCATCGTCTGCTCGGAATAGCGGCCGTCATTTTGCAGAACCGTCACCGTGCGCCGGGAAAGGCAACGTCGACGTTGTTGATCGTATCGCCGTTGGCGTCGATATCGACTTGCATGAAGCCCATGAAAAACAGCCGGTCGCTGGGCGTCCAGACGCCGCCGACAAACGGCAAAAGGTGGACCGATTGGTTCAGGAGCTGGATTTCGTTGCCGCCGCCGCTGGCGCTGCCGCCGTTCGCCCCAAAGCAAAGCATGTTGGGCGCGGTGGGGCAGTCGATCGCCACGCCGCCCGAAATCAGGAACGTGTCGGCGCGGTACAACACGGCCTTGACCACCACGCCGAGATTGCCGACCTGCCCGACTCCGGTCGAGGTCGAGCCGTCCAGGTAAACGTTGTTATCCAAAGTCGTCGCCATCGGCAAGCGCAATTCCACGGACATCGCCCCGCCGAGAAACGTCTTCTCGAAGCCGGGCGTGAGGCCGTTCAGGCTCATCGACTTGGTGTTCAACGGCACTCCGGAATAGTAATCGTAGTTGAGGAAGACTCGATCGATCGGAACGGGGCTGGTGTTCTCCGCCATCTTAAAGCGCGGCACCGCCCCGCCGGGCAGCGCGATCGTTTGCGTCGCACCGCCATTGTTAAGCGAGAAGAAGCCGCCCAGGTAATCGCCCACCATCGTCGGGGCAACGCTCTCCGGGCCGCTGGCCGCGCCAACGTCCGACTGCGCAAAGAGGTTGTTGGGCGCCTGCTCTGACGGCGTTTGCGCCGCCGTGCCGGCATCGCTGCCGCTCACGCCCGGTCCGCCGGCCTGTCCGGCTGTGCCCGCGGAAGGCGCGGTGGGACAAGGAACGCAAGGTTCGCACCATCGGCGGAAGAGCTGGCCAAATGACGTTGCCGGCATGGCAGCGATCAGCACAAAGGTGCAAACCAGGCATGGCAAACCGATGTTTCGCGCGAGTTGACTCTTCATAACTTCCCCCTGAAGAAAACAGTTCGGCCTTTAACGGTTAGTCGGAACAAACCGTCCGTTTGCTTAAATCGCGTTCGGGCTTTCGGCAAAGTGATGGTAAACCTTGAGGATTGCGGAAAGTTTAGGCCCGTTCGCCGGGCTTCGGAGCTCCCAACCCGACGCGTCAGCGAGGAAAAAAACGCTCTGACACCACACATGCAAGCCCGACGCGCAAGCGAGAGGGAAAACGGTGCGTGGCCGCGGCGAAGCGGGCCTCGTGTCGGAATTTGTCGTGTTTTGTCCGCGGAAAGGCATTTTTCGTTGCCTTGTCCCCTCGCCTTTGGGGGAGGGATGGCAAGGGTCTCGCGCAAAGGCGCGAAGCTCGCAAAGGAAAAGACATCAGGGTGCATGGGAAGTGGGAGGCCGCGAGGATGATTTTTTATATTACGCGCGGAAAAAACGCCCGCATCGCGAGTTCTCTCGGGAAAATGGGGTGCGATAATTCGGGGCATGTGCGACAACCCATATAGAAACCGCATAGAAAGTAGATAGAAACGGCATAGAAAGTGGATAGAAATGGGATAGAAACCGCATAGAACCGCATAGGAAACCTTTATGAACATTCGCTAACATACTGGCAATCGCGGGCGGTTGGGTAAACCACGAAATACACGAATGACACGAAAGCTGGCAGGCTGCCACGGTTTGAAAACGGATGAAATCCCGGTGCGCCGGGATTCACTCGGCGCTCCATCCGTGGCTCCAACCTCTGCCTTCTGCTCCTAACTCCTATCTTCTCCCATCATAACCGATTTCCGCGATTATGTCAACATTTGTAATGAACTGATGACACATCTTGTCCCTAAGTCCTTGCCTGGGCGGGAGTTGCGCGTCGCGGCTGTTGTCTGCGCAAAAACGCGATTGCGCCCCGGAATCACGCCGCGCGTCGCCGCAAGTCCTTGTCTGGCAAGCACTTCGGAAATCGGGCGGCCGACCGGCCAAAATGCCAGATTCTGCGCCGCGCGGGAAAATAATTCGCGGAATTAAATCCTGGCTCGCGGTGCGCAGGCCTACCCTGGAGAGTGCCCTATAATAGACATTGCGTCGTATTGGCGATCGGCTCGCGCGAACAGATTAGGTGCGTCCCCGTTACGAGCCCCCAATGTCTCGCACCTATTCCTGTCCCGAGAAGGGGAATTCGTCATGAGTAGCCCAGAAGATGAAGCAACACAGCAGGGCAATTTGCTGCAAGACAAGGGCGATTTCGATGGAGCAATAGCCGCATATACCGAGGGCATTCGTCTCACTCCACAAAACGCTCTGGCGTACTCCGGCCGGGCCCAGGCTTACTTGCAAAAAGGCGAATTCGACAAGGCCATCGCTGATTCTAACAAGGCCATCGAGCTTGATCCGATGATGGCCGAGGCATATTGCACACGGGGTAGTTGCCACGCCAGGAACGGCGACTTCGTCAAGTCTATCGCTGACTGCACGAAAGCTATTCGCCTCGACCCGCACGGTGCCCAGGCATACCATGTCCGAGGAACCGCTTATTGGAAGACGTTCGATTTGGAAAGAGCCATTGCTGACTTCAACGAGGCTATTCGCCTCGACTCCAAGAGGCCCAAAGCATACCACAACCGAGGTTACGTATACTTGAAAAAGGGCGACCTGGACGAGGCCATTGCGGACTTCACGAAGTCGATTCGGCTCGGCCTTCCACATCCCGATACCTACGTGGGGCGGGCGAACGCATATACAAAGAAGGGTGAGTTCGACAAGGCCATCGCCGACTGCACGGAGTCCATTCGGCTCGATCCACGATACGCCGAAGCCTATCGTTGGCGAGCGTATACTTATCATCAGAAGGGTGAGTTCGACAAGGCAATTGCTGACTACACCGAGGCCATTCGACTCAACCCGAAGTTTGATGAAGCATATGACGAGCGGGGTCGCTCCTTCCAGAAGAAGGGTGATCTCGACATGGCGATTGTTGACACCACGGAGGCCATTCGACTCAATCCGCAATCTGCCCACGCATATTGGACGCGAGCCCAGCTCCATGAGGCGAAACGCGAGTTCGACAAAGCGATTGCGGATTACAGCGAGGTCATTCGACTGCGGCCGCAACGTGCCGAGCCATATTGGGCGCGAGCTCAGGCCTACGACGCGAACCGCGAGTTCGACAACGCGATTGACGACTGCACGGAGTCCATTCGGCTCGATCCTCAATGTGCGGACGGATATTATGTGCGAGCCTGTTGTTTTAGCAAGAACGGTGAACTCGACAAGGCGATTGCAGACTTCACTGGGGCCATGCGACTCCGACGGAAGCATGTGGAGGTAGATGATCTGTATCTTGGGCGGGGAGGTTCCTACTTGAAGAAGGGTGAACACGACAAAGCGATCGCAGATTGCACCGAGGCCATTCAAACCAACCCAAAGCGTGCCGAGGCGTACCACGCCCGTGGCACGGCCTATCAAAAAACCGGAGAGAAGAGGAATGCGAAAGCGGATTTTGCCGTAGCAAAAAGACTCGGCTTCAGGCCAAGGTAAGAGCGATCCTGCCAGCAGGAGCGTTCCCGCAGAGCCGTCCGATTGCGCTCGGCGAACGGGGCTAATAGCTGACATCCCTCCGGGATGGAAAAGATGACATGCCTCCGGGATAGAAAAAAACACGCTCGGTTTCGTAGGCAATCAGGAGAACTGCAAAGTCGCGGTGTGCGGGCGATTCTTGTACAAGCTTCACGCGCAAGCGAAGTTCGCCGTGAATTTCCTTCGCTTGCGTGTCAGGCCTGCGTGCGCTGGGCTCGGGATTTCGATGCTTTACATTTCCGGCGCGGCGGGACTTCGCGAGGCCCCGAAGAAGTAGTTGAACATCATGCGGAATTCGCCATTGAATTGGCGATCGTGGTCGCCCAGCGGGGTGACGTAGGCTAATGTCAAAACCGAGCGATCGCGGAATTCCAAGTGGGTGCCAATGGTCAGGTCCCACGTGTCAAAACTGTTGGAATCGCCAATCTGCCAGTTGTCGGCGACAACCGGCGAGGTAGGAGCGAAGGAGTCGGTTCCGTGCAATTCCGCGGTCCATGCCCAGCCGGTCAGGCGGCGACGCGGCTCGTGTCCGCGATAAAGCCACGAGCCTAGTCCGAGATCGACGTACTGGTATGTCGTGTCGTGCAGCGTGCCGATAGTTTGCATGCCCAGCCCGTTGAGATTCACCTCGACAGGGCAACCGCCGGCTTCGACGTCCACCTGGTAGAAGCCTTGCATGAAGAACTTGTCGTTGGGCGTCCAGAGGAAGCCGAGGAACGGCGCGAGGTGCGTCGAGCGGTTGGAGATACTCACGAGCGGCGTGCCGTCGGCGAGGACGACGGTCGTGTCGCGAGCGGTCGGCACGCTGACCATCAGCCCGCCCGTGAGCGCCAGGTGCTCCCATTGCTTCAAGAGCACCTTGAGCGTTACGGCGAGATCGCCGAACTCGCCGTGCGAGAGGTCGGTGCCGCCGTCCTGCGTGATCGTGCTGTCCATCGTCACGGCCACGGGGATCTTCATTTCGATCGACATCATGCCGTCGAGAAATGTTTTCTCGAAACCGGGCGTGAAGCGATGGACGTTCACGCCGCCGGGCGCGAGCGGCACGTCATCGAAGAAGCTGTAGTCGAAGAGGATGCGGTCCTGCGGGATCGGGCTGGTGTCCTCGCCGATCTTCGTGCGGCCAACGACGCCGCCCGAACCGGGATTGGGAATGAAGAGGCGGTAGCCGACGTCAAAGGTCGATTGCAAGTCTTGGAACGAGTCGGACAGCGGCGAACCGATAATCGTGCCGGTCGTACTGCCGCCTGGCAGAACGGTTCCGCCTGAGGGTGCGCCTGAGCCGGGGCCGTAGCCGTTTACAGGGCCGGAGAATTGACCGCCGCTGCTACTGGAGCCGGTGACGTTGTACGAATTGCCCGAAGTCACCAACTGCGACAATATAGCACCGCTCTGATCGACGAGATAGGCATTGTAGCCGCCCGTGCCGGAGTCAAAGGCATGCAAGAAAGTACTCTGATGATTGCCGCTGATGCTGAAATGGCGGATCATGGTCGAAGTGCCGATCGCGGTGCCGAAGGCGTCGCCGATCATGTTCGGCGCGGCGCTTTCCGGCCCGCTGGCGGCGCCTGCGTCGGATTGGGCGAAAAGATTGTCAGCGGGCGTTTCCGGCGAAGACGGCGCCGCGGCTGATGAGGAATTAGCAGGAGGAGACGGCGCGGACTCGAGCGGCGGGGCTGGCGCGGTCGCCGGCGCGGTCGGACAAGGAACGCACGGTTCGCACCAGCGGCGGAAAAGCTGTGCCGAGGCGGCCGTGGGCGCTACCACGAAAAACGCCAAAGCGCACAACGCCGTCAACAGTCCGCCCGCGCGCGGAATAAGCCCCTTCATCTTCTGCCCCCCTGTCCACACTATCCGTTACATTAGGCATAGTCGGCAGAATCGGCAGATCCGCTTCAATCGAATCCTCTTTCCAGACGTTCAAGGCGGGGAGCGTCTCGGCTGGGCGGCGGATTCCTTGGCCTTATAGTCCTTGACCCGTTGACGATAATTCTCCTTGGTTGCCGCATCCGGAGCCAAATCGACGGCAATCTCAGCCCATTTTACGGCGTCGGCATACTCGCCAGCGTCGGCATAGGCCTTGATGAGATCAGCGGTCGCCTCCAGCACGCTTTGCACGCTCTTGGCATCTTCTCGCGGAAGCAAGGTGAGGACGTGCTGAAGGTCGTCGGCTGCTTGGGCCTTTTTACTGGCCGAAAGGTAGGCGATCGCGCGAAGCAATCGGGCGTTCCATTGCGGAAAATTTGCATGGGGATCGCTCGCACTAATGCGGATGGCGTCGCTATAGGCCCTAATTGCATCCGAGAACTCGTCCTTATCAAGATAGGCATCACCGAGTTCTACGTTGGCCGCGGCGTTGTAGTGATTCAGATTTACGGCGGCCACGAAATCCGCAATTGCGTTGTCCGACGCCTTAAGCTCAATATAGACACGGCCGCGAGCCAGGAAGTCGTTTGAGTCCGGCTCAATTTTGATCGCCGTGGAATAGCTCTTGATCGCGTCGTCCCATCGCTGCTGTGCCGCCAAGGCGGCGCCCAGGCGACTGAACACATGAAAGTTCCGCGGCATCAACTTGCCGGCCCGCTGAAGATCCTTCGCGGCGGCTTCAAACTTTTGCTTCTTGAGAAACTCCGTGCCGCTGGCCAAAAGTGCTTCGCCCTCGCGCCGGGCAGCTTCCGCCGGGTCCGGCCCGGGCGACGGACGGACACTCATCCCAGTCGCTTTCGGCGGCGAGCCGGTTGTCGATGTCCCCGTCGCTGAAGGCCTTGTCGCTGATGGTGCCGTTGCCGATGATCCCGGATTGCCCTCACCACTGGAAACAGGCTTTGGCGACTCCCCGCTTGGTCTTGTGTCCGGCATGACCGCTATTTCTTTGGGCATGTAGGTCTTCCAAGCCCATACGCCGCCCGCTGCTGCAATGGCAATGACCAATGCGGCAACAATAAACTTGCCCACGCCTCGTCTACTCGGGGCGAGGACGGCTTCGCTCAGTTCGTCCGACTGCTCCATTGCACGGCGCAGTTCGCGCACCATCTCGCGGCAGGAACCATAGCGCTTCGCCGGATCGCTGCTCGTCGCCCGCTGCAGCACCGGCCGCAGTGCATGCGGCAGCAAATGAAAGTCGAGCGAGTCGTTCCGCTTGGCGTCGATGACGGACGCCATCGAGAGATCGTCGTAGGGAAGCTGCCCGGTCTTCAGTTCCATGAAGGTGACGGCCAGGCAGTACTGGTCGGTCGTGTCGCTCGGTTTGCCCGCGACGAGACATTCCGGCGCCGCGTAGGCGATGCTGGCGGCGGCGGTAGTCGCCCGATCCGCGCCCATCATCCGCGCCAGGCCGAAGTCGCAGACCTGCACCGAGCCGCCCACGAGGACCAGATTATGCGGCTTGATGTCGCAATGCTGAATCGCGACGGGGCCGGAGCCGAGGTCATGGATCGGGCGATTGAGATAGTCGATCGCTTCGGCGCTGTCTTCGATATAGCCGAGAAGCTCGTCGTCGGGGATGCCGGGCAGTCCTTCGCTCTGGCATTGTTCCAGGCGGTCGAAGAGGCTTTGATCGCCGAGGCCCATCGCGATGATCAACTCGGCCGGACCGTCCACGACGACGGTCTCGGCAAAGGAATCCAGCGGCGCGGTGGGTGCAGCCGTCACGCGGGCGATCGCCGACGTCTCCCGCCGGTCGGCTGCAAGCACGGCCGCGTCGTCGAGAATTTCGCCTTTGTCGTTCTTGATCCAGAAGGCGATGATCGGCACGAGGTGCGTGTGGTGAATGCGCTTCACCAGTTGCAGCGCGCGAAGCTCCTTGCGGCCTTCGCGGCTGCCCAGGCGGATGATCTTCACCGCCGCCTCGGCCCCGCCTGGCGCGGTGGCCTTCCACACCTCGCCAAAGCCGCCGCGGCCCAGAAACTTGGCCAGCCGGTAGCCCGCACCCGGAACGGGCTGATCGCCGATGACGTAATTAGCGGGCATGGGGCACTCTGCGGGAAGTCAGAATGACGAATGTCGAAACAAATCCAAAAACCGAATGACGAAAGATCAAAACGTGCGGATGTGATCCCGCGCGGCGGCGGTCCTTACACGAATTGTACCATTTTCCTAAAGACGGATGCGTACTTCGTTCATTCGGATTTAATTCGACATTCGGATTTCGACATTCGAAGTTGTCCCTACCGACTACCGCCCCGGGGCGCGGCCGTAGTAATCGCCGATCTGCTGCGTGTCGCTCGGTTGCGGCGGGGCGGGCGGGTATTGGCCCATCTGATATGACGACGACGGCGGCGGAGATTGATACTGGAATTGGCTGGTGATCGGCGAGACGCGGACGCTGGGCACGCCCCAAGAATAATCGGTCTGCGACCGCGCGGTCGGCGGTACGACGACGGTTAGCGGCATGCCCCAGGCGACGTTGTAGTACGGGCCCATATAGCCGCCAAGGCCTGGCATTTGAGTGCCGCCAGCGGAGACTGCGGCGCCGTCGGCCGAAGCTGTTTCCGTCGTCGTCGCTTGCCCATCGGAAGCGCCATACCCGCCACCGCGGTAGCCGCGAATGCGACCGAAGATATGCGCCTGGGCCGGCAACGCCGACGCGATGGCGGATGCGAAGAACAGCAGAGCGATCGCTAAACGTGTTTTCATGTATGAGAGCCTCGAAAGAAAATCCGAAATCCGAATGTCGAAACAAATCCACCCTCGTTCCCACGCTCCGCGTGGGAACGCACTGACGGACGCTCCGCGTCCATGATGCCGCAACGAATGGACACTGCCTCCGGGATGGCCGCAGAGCGGCCGCCAAGTCCGCGACGACGCGGAGCGTCGTCACGAGTGGCGGGAATGTTCCAAACGTCCTTTGGAACATTCGTCATTTGTCATTTGAATTTGTTTCGCAATTCGTGCTTGGATTCTCGGAATTCCCGTTCGTGGGTTTCGCAAGCTCGGCAATATCCTACGTGCAGGAACACGTGCTACAAGCCGCAGTTCACACCGGCTGGCGTGTGCAGGCCAGGAGCCTGGTTCCGCAGCGAAGGATGTGGCAGGACGTGGAAGTGATGCCCGTACATCACGGAGACGGTCGTCCCGGCGGGGCGGCAGCACAAGCCACGGCGGCAGAGGCCACAGCACCGTCCGCACGGATCATTGCAGCCATCAGCGCATTGTCCGTCGCACTGGCCGTTGCAGTCCTCGCCGCACTGGCCATCGCAGCATCCTCGGCCGCAGAGACCGCCACAGCACAAGCCTCCGTTGCAGAGTGCGCCGTTGCTGGTCCAATGGATGTACATCATGTTCTGCGGGGCGAGCGGCGGATAAGTGATAAGCGTCTGGCCGGTCAGCGGCGGCGTGGGCCGCGGGCAGGGATACATGGCCTGAGTCATGCCGTTCTCGCCCGGCACCTGGGCGTAGTAGTTCGGCTCGGGGCTGGTCCAGCCCTGCGGGCCGTAGTTTTGTGCATGGGCGTTGGCGGACAGACAGAGCGTGGCAACGATGGCGGCCGCGGCCGCGTGAATCATTCGATGGGCCATGGTTCGATTCCTTGAACGCTAGTAGTGGTGATTGTATCCGGCACACTCCATATGCCGTTGGCAGGCGGCACACGGAGTGTGCCGGATACAATGTAGGCTTTCGTCGCTCGCCGCTAGCGCAATCGAGACTTTATGGAACAGCCGTAATTACCCGCATTTTCAGCCGAAAACGGCGGCAAAATCGACCTGGAGAAGCCCGGCAAATTCGCTATAATTGAACCTGTTTCGCTTGTCCGAATTTCCAGACTTGGCGGTTATCGACTTCCTACGCTTAATCCCGAAATCAACCCGCAATGATTAGACCCGCTGAACCCGCCACGAATGGCGAATTGATCGAATCCGACGGCGAGGCACTGTCCACTAATGGCGATGGGCACTCCACCCGTCGCCGCGCAACCGCGCAGTCGATGGCCGCCAGCCAGAAGGAAATCTCCGTCAGCGAGTTCTTCGCCAAGAACCGCCATTTGCTGGGCTTTGACAATCCCCGCAAGGCCCTCCTCACTACCGTCAAAGAGGCCGTCGATAACGCCTTGGATGCCTGCGAAGAGGCCGGCATCCTGCCGGAAATCTGGGTCCACATCGAGCGCATCTCGGCCGATCGCTTCAAGGTCGGCGTGCAGGACAACGGCCCCGGCATCGTGCGGCAGCAAATCCCGCTGATCTTCGGCAAGCTGCTCTATGGCTCAAAATTCCATCGCATGCGCATGAGCCGCGGGCAGCAGGGCATCGGAATCTCCGCCGCCGGCATGTACGGACTGCTCACGACGGGCAAGCCTGTAAAAATCATGTCGAAGGTTTCCAAGCGCTCTGACGCTCACTACTACGAAATCCAGATCGACACGAAACGCAACCGCCCGGAGATTCTGAACAATAAGGGCGACGGCGTCGTCATCGAGCCGAACGACAAAGGCCGCCGCGACATTGCCAAGCATGGCATCGAGTGGGTCGAGACCGATCACGGCACCCGCGTCACGATCGAGCTGGAGGCAAAGTATCAGCGCGGCCGCGGCAGCGTTGACGACTATCTTGAACAGACGGCCATCGCCAATCCGCACGTCACGTTTCATTACATCGATCCCGACGCAAGCCCCTGGGAGCGACCGCGCGTCGCCGATCAGTTGCCTCCGGAACCGCGCGAGATCAAGCCGCATCCCTACGGCGTCGAACTCGGCCGCCTCGTCGGGATGCTCAAAGACACGAAGGCCCCGACCGTCGGGCAGTTCCTCATCCAGTCGTTCTCGCGCGTCAGCCCATCGATCGCGCGGAAGATTTGCGAAGGGGCGAAGATCAGCATCCGCGCCAAGCCGGAGAAGTGCGGGCGGCACGAGGCTGACCTGATGTATCAGGCGATCCAGCAGACGAAAATCCCCGCGCCGGCCACCGATTGCCTCGTGCCGATTGGCGAGGACCTGATCCTCAAGGGCCTGCATAAGATGATCCCCGGCGAGTTCTACTGCTCGGAGACGCGGCAGCCCTCGGTCTACCGCGGCAATCCGTTTCTGATCGAGGTCGGGCTGGCCTACGGCGGCGTCTCGCCCGCACAGAAGGTCTCGCGCGAGGCGCTCGTGGAGATGCTCGAAGCGAGCGACGCGCGGACGCTGCGGCAGTTTCTCACTTCGAACATCGACGGACTCGGCATGGACGGCGCCGACAAGATCATCGCCGAGGCCGAAATGAAACCCCGCGTATCGCCCGGCAAATTGGAAAAGGACGAAGTCACGAAACTGCATGAGGCGATGCGGAACGTGAACCTGAGCGAAGGCCAGTCGATGAGCGTCTTTCGCTATGCCAACCGCGTGCCGCTGCAATTTCAGCAGAGTGCCTGCGCGATCACGCAGACGGTGATGGGCACGAACTGGCGGTCCTATGGGCTGAGCCAATCGCGCGGCGGCTTGCCCAGCGGCCCGGTGACGCTGATGGTCCACATGGCGAGCGTCTGGGTGCCGTTCACGAGCGAATCGAAGGAGGCGGTAGCGAGTTATCCTGAAATCCAGAAGGAAATGCGGCTCGCCTTGCAGGCTGTGGGGCGAAAACTAGCCATGTTCCTCCGCCGCCGCGACCGCGTGAAGCACGAAGGCCAGCGGCGGCAGATTTTCCTGCGCTACCTCGGTGAAGTGGCCGACGCCGTCAGCGGCATCAACAAGACAGACCGCGCAAAGCTTTACGAACGCTTGTTGGAAGTTGCGAAGAAGCGGACAATGCAGGCCGACCTGCGATTCGACGACCGCGGGAAAGCGATCGAGGAGGATGAGGAGGTGGATTTTGGGAAGAACGTGATTATTGTGGGGCAGGGAGAGGAAGCGTTTGCCGACGAAGTGACGGCCAAGTGAATGGGAGCAACTCAATGACGATGATAGTCGACGCGATATACGAAAATGGCGTGCTTCGGCCGCTTGGGAGCCTCGACCTTGCCGAACACCAGCAAGTACGGGTAACCGTGGACACATCCGCGCCCAGCGATGTGCCGCTGTGCAATACAAGCGATGACGATCCGCTTGCCGGCTTTCGCATTAATACCGGCCTTGGAGATTTAGTAGAGCATTTTGACGACTACCGATTGGGACGGCGAGGTCGGTGATCGCTGTACATCATGTTTGGATGGTTGAAGAAAAGGCACGAAAATCTTCTGCCAATCGTGCAGATGTCAGGGGAAGACGTTGTTCGGTACTATCAGGGACTTGGGCTTTTACGATCAAAGGCACCCGATTCCCTACTCACAGAATATGAGGAACAATGGTCGAAAGCGCTTGACCCAAACAAACCTTGGGATGATGTTTACCTCCTTTCGCTTGATCGGGAACGAGTATGGACGGACGATCCCGAATGCGATGTTTGTGCATACAATCGAGTTTACAGCGAAGTGATTCCTGAGTGGTCACGTCTGGCCAAGGACGAGTTCAACCCACGCGACATTGAGGAGAGGTGGGAGTCGGAGACAGGACCGATCACGGTTTCGTTCACGCTAAACGGAGTGCGGTGCGGCATTCGGCCCGAGTACCTTGACGACTACCTGGACCTATCTATTCTTACGCAAATCAATGGGTTGATATCGGCAACAGGAGTGCAATTCGTCTGTGCATCCGACGTCAATTTTGCGATCGTTTTTGCGGTCCGCGAAGAAACTCGCCGCAAGCTACTGAAGGAACGCCGGTTTCCCTTTCTATTCTAATTGTAAATCCGAACTAAGAACCACACGCCGAGACCGTCTAACATAAACACCTATGTCCAAGCAAAAACCCAAACTCAACCTTCGCGATTCCCGCACCCTCAAGCGCATCGGCGACCTGGCCGACAATGTCGTCTCCGCCGCCCAGCGGGGACGCGACCCGGCCGTCGATATTCCGGCGCGGACCCTCTCCAATATCCGCTTCAACAAGTCGAAGAAAATCCTGGAGATGGGCAGCAACACCAACCAGCCGCCAGCTCTTCAACATCTCCCAGGCCAAGGCCTACATGCAGACTACGCTCGTGGCCAACCAGGTCAAGCGGCTCATCGACGACGGCAAGACCGCCAGCCTGCGAAGCATGTACTACATGCTCAAGCACGACGTCAAAGGCACCAAGGAGCCGACCTTCGAGAACCAGGACGAATCGGACCCGATCATTGAGGATTGCGAAGTAATCCTGGAGAGCCTCCGCGAGGAACTGCACCTCTACGCGAAGAAGGCGGGCGACATGGTCGGCGACATCGTCTTGAACGACAGCGGCGACATCATCGACTGCTCGCGGATGGGCAGCGGCGGCTATGGCATTCCCTCCATCGTCGAGCCGGAGATAATCCAGTTCCAGAAGTGCGAAGCCAAGTTCGTGCTGCACGTCGAAAAAGACGCCGTCTGGCAGCGCTTCAACGAAGACAAGTTCTGGAGAAAGAACAACTGCATCCTCACCCACGGCGGCGGCCAGCCACCGCGCGGCGTGCGGCGGATGCTCTACCGCCTGCACGACGAACTCAAGCTGCCGATCTACTGCCTCCTCGATAACGACCCGTGGGGATACTACATTTACAGCGTCATCAAGCAAGGCTCGATCAACCTGGCCTACGAATCGAAGCGGATGGCGATACCCGATTGCCGCTTCCTCGGCCTGCGGTCGATCGATCTCGAACGCTGCAGCCTTTCCGACGACGTGAAGATTGCGCTAAACGATAACGACCGCAAGCGGGCAAAACAGATCGCCGCCTATCCTTGGTTCGCCAACAAGAAACCGTGGCAGAAGGAAATCCAAAAGATGCTCGACAACGGCTTCAAGATGGAAGTCGAGTCGCTCGCCAACAAGGACATCAGCTACGTCACCGAGGAGTACACGCCGCAGCGGTTGAAGGACGAGGATTGGCTGGATTGAAGAATTAGAGTTGAGAGTTGAGGGTCGAGGGACACGAGATCGGCGGTCGTGCGCTACCCTCATCTCTCATCCTTCCTCACGGCACCAGCACGATCTTCCCCGCCAGCCCGGCGCCCTTTTTCCCCAGCGTGCTTTGCTCCTGCAGCTTGTGGGCTTCGGCGGCTTGGGAGATTTTCATCACGCGGTCGATCCGCGGTTTCAAGCGGCCGCGGGCGAGCCAGCGGTTGATCTCGGCGGCCGATTTTCTCTGCTGGTCCGCGGGGGCGTTGAACATGGCGAAGCCGAGCATCCGCGCGTCGCGAGTGTAGAACGGCCCCAAAGGAAAGATGGGCTTGGCGTCGCGGCCCGCCATGACGACCAGCCTTCCGCCCTTAGCGAGGTTCTTGACCGCGCGCTCCAGATTGGGATCGCGGAGGCTCTCGAACCAAACGTCCACCGGGCCGAACTCTTTCGAGCGCCTCGTCGATATCGCCCGATTTGTAGTTGACGACGACATCCGCTCCCAGCTTTTTGCAGATGTTCACTTTCTCCTCGTTGCCGGCCGTGGTCATGACATTCGCCCCGACCGTGTGGGCCATCTGCACGACGCATGAGCCGACGCCGCCCGACCCGCCATGCACGAAGACCTTTTCACCGACGCGGAGGTTGGCCTGGTGAAAAAGTCCCAGGTGCGCGGTGATGCTCACCAGCGCGATCGCCGCGCCATCCTCGAAGGAGATTTCGTCGGGCAATGCGTAGAGCCATTTTTCATCGACGGCGGCGAATTGGGCGAAGGTCCCTTGCCGGCCCAGCAGCCCCTGGTTGCTGGCCCACACCCGGTCGCCCACTTTCAGGCGTTTGACCTCCGGCCCAATCGATTCGACCACGCCCGCCAGATCGCAGCCGAGAATGAACGGCTTGGGCAAGTTCATGGCGACCGTGCCGGAGCGGATGTAAGTATCGATGGGATTTACCGAAACCGCCTTGACGTGAACCAGCGCCGACGAGCCGGCGGCCTTGGGCTTGGGCAAGTCGCCGTAGATGATGTTCTCCACCGACCCGGTTTTCTCGATGTATGCGGCCTTCATGCTCTCACCCGAATATGAGCCTGAGAAGCCAGCAATATACTCGATTGCTGGCGGAAAAACAGCCCGTCAGGGGCATTTGTGCCGCGGCATCGACAGCTCACCCAATTTAGAAATTCTCGGAAACCGTGCCGTCATTGCGGACGGCCAGACTCTGGTAGGTGGGGAAATCGATGTTGTAGGGGATCAACTTTACCGAGCCGTCGCAGAAGACGAAGTGCGCGCCCTGGCTGTGCGGGCTGCCGAACCAGTAGGCCGCACTCGACGCGCCACCTTCTAGTGTGTTGTCCTTCATCGGCGCGGCGACATTCGGGGTTGTGGTGGTCGGATTTGGGAAGTAGTAGATCCAGCGGGCGGTGCCATAGTCGTTGCCTTCAAAGGCGCTGTACGTGTCGCCCAGGTCTTGGCTGTCATTATAGTGCGCCGAGTTGACGTACTTCTCGCCGGCCAGGATGACGCAGCTCAGGCCGTCGGTGATTTGGCCCGCCGTGACCTGGCTTCGCTCGCCCGAGACGCCATTAAAGTTGGACAGGTCTGTGTAGGTCCATGTGCACTTGGGAAACACCGCGTAGCAATTACCGCTGGGCATTGGCTGTAAACTCGCGTTGAGTGTATTGGTGCCGAAGGGCATCGATCCGCCGTTAACAGCGTAGTCGGTTTTGCACAGGGAGCCGGGCCTTGCCGAAATTCTGAGCATACAGTCCCAAAGGATACGAGATCGCCTTTCGGCGCGAAGCGCAAAGGAAAAACGGAACGGCAGCCGACTGCTGGCTCGCAAGCTGCGCGCCCTTGGCGCTGCCAGGCGTGGAATCGGTAGGGAGCGTTGTAGTACCCTTGCCAATATCGTGAATTGTGTCTAGTCCGACGAACGGAAGGATGTTGTAGAGCCAACTACCCGGCTGCGTGGCGCCGAACCCGCGGTCGGGATCGCCGGTCCAGTAGCGATTCCATCCGTTGGACGGGAAGAAGCCGAGTTTCGTGCAGTGGGAACTGCACGCCTCGCCGATCTGCCGCAAGTTATTCTTGCACGCGGCGCGCCGCATGGAGTCTCGCACCGCGTTGACCGCTGGGAAAAGCAAGGCCATCAGGACTCCCAAAATGGCGATCACCACCAGAAGCTCAACCAGTGTAAACGCCCGATAATTCCGACGCGCAATTCCCATAGCGATGAACCTCCGAAGCCAAGCCGGCCGCCGCCCTTTTTTGCACGACACGGCACACCTGCCGAAGCAAAGCGCGGACGCGGTCGGACTATCGAATCGGCTCCCGCGATAGCCGCGAAATGCCCGACCGCAGCGACAAGCTCGGCTTCAACGTCCAAATTATAGCCGGTTTTTTGCCAAAATGTCAACTTCCTCGGCCATATTTCGCGGGAACCCCCCTTCTAGTAAAACGGCGATGTGGTTATACTAGAGTAAGGCGGCCGCTGCGGGCAAACTCGGGCTGCACTAATCAAGCGATCAACTAGCGCAAAAACCACGGCGGTGCATCCGTCTGCAAGTCCGCGTTAGGTCAAACGCGGACCGGATCAGAGAGGCGATTTAGAGAATCGCATGCGTCACGGGCTAAGCCAGCGCGCTTACGAGCATTCATGGGAATAAGCATTCTTAGCCTTTGGCGATCCGCTGCGCAGCGGCGTGGAAGTGGACGCTCGCGGCTTCGCCGCGCGGCAAGGCCGCGCGTATTGCGGATCGAGCCGCTAGAGGAGCGGTCGCTGCTTTCGGCCTCTCCACACACACCGGCCGGCTGGGCCGCGCAGCCGGCGTTCCGCGCCGATAACCTTGTGACTCCCGATTCTGGAAGCGCGTCGCCCTCCGGCCTTACGCCTATTGATGTGCGCGGCTGGTATGGACTGGGGAGCTACGGTTCCGGCGGAATAACCGGCGGCATCATGTTCGGCGGCACTCAAGGCGACGGCAGCGGCGAGACAATCGCCATCGTCGATACACTTGACGATCCCAGCGCGCTCGCCGACTTGAATGCCTTCTCTGCCAACTACAACCTGCCGCAATTCAATGTCTCCGGCGGGCCGACCTTTCAAAAGCTGAACCAGACGGGCGGCACGACGCTGCCCAGCGCATCGGGAAGCTCGGGCTGGTCGATCGAGGAATCGTTGGATGTCGATTGGGCTCATGCAATGGCGCCAAAGGCCAACATCATCCTTTTTGAAGCGAGCGACGCCGGCAACGGACTCTACACGGCAGTGCAAACCGCCGCGAGGACGACGGGCGTCGTCGTCGTTTCCATGAGTTGGAGCGGCTCGGAGTACTCCGGCGAAACCATCGACGACACGACCTATTTCACCACGCCTTCAAACCACCCCGGCGTGACGTTCTTGTCGGCGACCGGCGATAGCGGCGCCTATGATTCGGTACATACGACGACGGTCACCCCGCAATATCCGGCCACTTCGCCCAATGTGATTGCTATCGGGGGAACGACGATCCAGGTCAGCGGCACCCAGACGGGCGAAACGGTCTGGGGCAGCGGCACCAGCAGCGGTTCGAGCGGTGGCGGAGGAGGAGGGATCAGTGCGTACGAAAGCCGGCCATCGTGGCAAGCCGGCCTGGCGGGCGTCAGCAACTACAGCACGTCTCATCGCGTTTACCCCGACGTTGCCGCCGATGCCAATCCGTACTCGGGTGTGCCGATCTACGACAGCTACGACTTCGGCAGTTCCTCCCCGTGGGCTCAATACGGCGGCACCAGCCTGGCCTGTCCGTTGTGGGCGGGCATGATCGCCGTCGCCGACCAGGGCCGCGCGGTCGCCGGCCGCGGATCGCTAGACGGTCCCAGCCAGACGCTGCCGATGCTCTACCAAATGGCCTCCGGCGACTTCCGCGACGTGATCGCGGGCGGAAGTCTCAGCGAGAATCAAAGCAGCACCGGTCCGGTGCCCTACGGCAGCACGCCCGGCTTCGTCGCCGCGTCAGGCTATGACATGACTACCGGACGCGGCGGTCCAGTCGCCAACCTGGTGATACCGCAGCTCGTCGGCGGGACGCAATTGGCGTTCGGCCAGCAGCCGAGCGCGGCGGGGGCGGGGAATGCGATATCGCCGGCGATCACGGTGCTGGTGGAGGACTCGCTCGGCAACGTCGTCACCAGCGACAACAGCAACGTCACCTTGGCGATTGGAAGCAATCCCGGCAGTGGCACATTGAGCGGCACACTCACGGTTGCCGCGGTTCACGGCGTCGCTACGTTCAGCAATATATCGGTCAACAACCCGGGCGGCGGCTACACTCTGATCGCGTCGGACACGATATCGGGCAGCGCATTGACTGCCACGTCAGCGGCATTCACCGTCGGCACGCCGCCTAGCGTTGCTACTCCAGCGGCCGCCGCTCCGAGCCCGGTCACGGGCAACAGCACGAGCCTTTCCGTGCTCGGCGGGGACGTCAACGGCGAATCGACGCTGACTTACACTTGGTCGGCGACTACGTTGCCGGTTGGTGCGGCGGCGCCGATATTCACGGTAAACGGCACAAACGCGGCCAAGAACACCACGGCCACATTTGGCGCGGCGGGCGCGTATGTATTGACGGCCACCATAACGGATGCCAATAACGCCAGCACGACTAGCAGCTTCAACATAACCGTCAGTCAGACCGCCACGAGCATTACCGTCGCGCCTACCTCGATCGGCATTGCCGCCGGAGCTACGCAGCAGTTCGCGGCCACGGTCTTCGACCAGTTCGGCGCCGCCTTCGTCAGCCAGCCGAGCGTAACGTGGTCGACGACGACCGGTTCGATAACGACGGGCGGATTGTTCACTTCGGCCGGCACAGCCGGCTCGGTCACGGCGGTCGACGGCTCAGTTAGCGGCAGCGCACAAATCTTGGCCTACCAACCGCCCACCATCGTCAATGCCGCGGCCGGCTCGCCGGGTTCCGTCATGGGTACTACGACGAGCCTTACAGTCTTGGGCGCGGACGCGGGAGGCGAGGCGAGCTTGACCTACACATGGACCGCGACGACATTGCCTTCCGGGGCGGCGCAGCCAACCTATACGATCAACAGCACCAACGCGGCCAAGAACACGACAGCCACTTTTAGTCATGCCGGCACGTACGTCATGCAGGCGACGATCACGGACGCCAACAATTGGACGGTCACCAGCAGCGTCACGGTCGTCGTGAACTCCACGCTGACCTCGATAAGCATATCGCCCAACAGCGTTACTGTGTCGGCCAATTCGCAAAGCCAGTTGTCTAGCCTGTTCAGTGTCTCGGGCCTCGATCAGTTCGGAAATAATGTCACCAATCCCGCGTCGCTCGCCTGGTCGGCCACGAGCGGCGCCGTTAGCTCGACGGCGTGGTATACACCGCCCGCCGGGAGTAGTTCGGACACGCTATCCGTTACCGGCGGCAGCCTGCACGGCTCGGCCACGGTGAACGTCGCCACGCCCGTCGGCTGGTGGAAGTTCAACGAAGGCACGGGCACGACCGTGCATGACTCGGGCGCTGGAACGGCGGACAACGGCACGGTCGCCACCAACGGCGATTGGCTCTCAACCGCTAATGGCACGTACGGCACGCCGGCACTTCAATTCAACGGCACCAGCGGCACTCTAGTCTCGCTGGGCAATCCATCGAAGCTTTCCTTCACCGGCCAGGTTACGCTTTCTGCTTGGGTCAAGCCCACATCGACCGCGACCACCCAGTACATCATCGATCATCGCACCGGAACGACAAACGATCTCTTCCTGATGATCACGAGCACCGGCCTTTACGAGGTCGGCGTAAATAGCGGATCGTTCCACGGCGCGACCTATGCGGTTCCTTCCAGCGACTGGGGAACCTGGGTCCATCTGGCGGGAACCTACGACGGCACGACATGGAGGCTCTATCGCGATGGCACACTCGTTGCCTCGTCCACCAGCTCGACCGGCGCCATAAGCCCCAACGGCAATTGGGGTGTCGGCGGGGCTGCGTCCGGTAACAATAGTAAACGCTATTTCACTGGATCCATCGACAATGTGCGGATTTACAACACGGCGATCTCCGCTAATGCCGTCGGCGGCCTGATGGTTCAACCGCCCATTATCGCCACGGCCGCGTCGGCATCGCCAAATTCGGTTTCGGACGCAACGACGTCGCTTTCCGTGCTGGGGGCCGACGATGCCGGCGCGGCGTCGCTCGCGTACACGTGGACCGTGATGGGCACACCGCCCGCCGCGGTCGGTTTTTCCGCTAACGGTACGAATGCCGCGCAACACACCACAGCCACCTTCACACAGGCCGGCATATACAACATCGCGGCGACAGCAACGAACATTGGCAACCTGACGGTGACAAGTATTGTCACGGTCACTGTAAACCAGACATTGACTTCCGTTGTCGTACAAGCGACTCCCCTGGCGGCGGACGGCACCATGACGTTTTCAGCCGTCGCTAGCGACCAGTTTGGCAGCGCAATGACGACGCAGCCGCAATTCACCTGGTCGGTTGTGGGCGGCGGCGCGATTTCAGCCGGCGGAGTGTTTACGCCGCCCTACACGTCCGGCAGCGCGACGATTACCGCCGCCAGCGGCGCGGTGAGCGGCAAAGTCACTGTGTCGCTGCCCGGTGCGGCGCAATGGAATTCCGGCGGGAGCACTTCGTGGAATGCCGCGGGAACGTGGACCAGCAGTTCGACGGGCACGGCGGACGCCGCGCCCGGCACGCGAACCGTAGCCGGCGACAACGCGGTTTTCGCCAACGGCACGGGCGGAACGGTAACGCTCGACGGCGCCAGCCCGAGCCTCGCCGGCTTGGCGTTTGGCGACGCCGGCGGCTACACAGTCGCCGAGGGCAGCGGCGGCGCGCTGCACCTGGCCAATGGTTCGTCGTCTGTCGCGGTAACCGTCGCGGCAGGCACGCAAACGATCAGCGCACCGATCGTGCTGGACAGCAACGTGACAATTTCGGCCGCGGCGGGCACGCTGCTGACCGTTTCCGGCCTGATCACGGTCAATGGCCACACGATCACTGTAATCGGTCCGGGCAAAGTCATGTTCACCGGGCCGGGTAGCAGCGGCCTAAGTAGCACGACGGTCGCCTCCGGCAAGCTGGTCATCCAGAACGCGTCGATGCTCGCCGATGGGAGCAGCCTGACGGTTGGCAACGCGTCGCTATTCGCCGCGGCGCCGGCAGTGCCTGCATCTGTTGGAATCCCGGCTTCGGCCGGCGCGAGCTCTATCCACTCAACCGCGCAGACCGTCTCGGTCAGTGCCGCGCCGCATTTGGCATCATCGACGCCGCCGGCTGTCGCTTACCAAGGTGGCCCCATGCTCCCCTTATGGCTGAGGCCGCATCTTCAGTCGGCCGTCGCGGTGTTGGCAGAGCAGGATGCGTCATCATCAAACTCTGGCAAACCGACGGCGATCCAGGCCGCGGATGCTTTCTTCGCCATGTTTGGACGGTAAAATGCCGCTTGTCGTCGCCTTGTTGGGCCTGTTGGCGAGTGCTGCGTCGGCACAGCCACCCGCGCCTTTACTGGGGGATTACCTTCGCGCATGCGGGATTGGTGACAGCGATTTCGCCCGCTTCAGAGACGACCGTCAAATGGCCGACGAGGAGATTGAGGTGGTCCGCCGCATTGCGATGCGCTTGCGCGACTGCCCTGCCGACGTGCTGCGGCGGATGATGGCACAAGATACGGCATCCGCAACTTCCGATGACAAATATAAGCGCGGCCAGACGCTGAGACTTCATGGCCGCGTTGAATCGGTTGAGCAGGTGGAGAATTCGTTGTGGCGCTATGCGCTGGCAAGCGAGACGCTGCCGCACCGCGTGGTGGTCTACATAGGGCAGGTTTCCAAGGGGCCAGCGGATCGGCAGATTGGCAATCTGCCCCACGATGAAGTTGCCGTCGATGCGGTGTTCGTAAAGTACGTGCCGGGCGTGCAGGACCGGCCGGTTCCGGTGGCCGTGGCTGGTCGGATGCAGCGCCGAGCCAACCGACCGCTGGGTGGCCTCGACTTCGATGCCTCACTGTTCGATGGAGTCCTCGATAACGCGCCGCTTGATAGCGCGGACAGCGGCGCGTTCTATCGGCTGCTCGCGCTGACAAGGACGGCCGACTCGGCCGGACAGCGCGCGGCGACCGCCCTTGATGCGGTTACCGCTGCGAGCCTGTTTCGCGACCCAGCCGCCGCGCGCGGCCGCCTCTTCCACGTGATTGGCGTCGCCCGACGCGCCGTCCGCGTGCCCATCAACGACTCGGCCGCGGTAGCCCAACTCGGCACCGACCATTATTTTCAGATCGACCTTGCGGCCGACTCCTTGCAAGGCAACCCGCTAACGTTCTGCACGCTCGAATTGCCACGCGGAATGCCGCTGGGCGGGCCGCCTTCGTACAGACAAGCGATCGACGTGACGGGCTACTTCCTCAAAATATGGCAATATCCGACCAGCATGACCGCCGCTGAACGGGCAGAGCATCTTGGCTCTTCGTCGGCCTTGCAATCGGCCCCGCTGATCATCGGGTCGTCGCCCGATTGGAAGCCGGCGCCGGTTTTGAAAACCAATGCCTTCGATTGGACGGCCGGCGGCATCCTGGCACTAGCCATAACCGGCCTCGGTCTGTTACTATGGTCGCTTCGTCAATCGGACAAGGAATTCTCCCGGCTCGTACGTCGGGCTTTCCAGCCTCACTCATCCGACCGGTCAGGCTAGAAAGCCTGACGTACAATCACAACACGGAACCAACTATGAAGCGAGCAAAAATCACGATCGTCGGAGCGGGCAACGTCGGAGCCACCTGTGCCCATTGGTGCGCGGCGGCCGAACTGGGCGATGTCGTCCTCTTGGACATCCCGCAAACCGAAAACATGCCCAAGGGCAAGGCCCTGGACCTCTTCCAGGCCGGGCCGATCATGGATTTCGACTCGCGCCTCGTCGGCACGACAAGCTACGCCGACACGGCCGGCAGCGATGTCGTGGTGATCACCGCCGGCATCCCGCGCAAGCCGGGCATGAGCCGCGACGATCTGCTCAGTACCAACGCCAAGATCGTCGGCTCGGTCGCCCAGGAAATCCGCACGAGCAGCCCGGAAGCCGTGGTCATCGTCGTCAGCAATCCGCTGGACGCGATGGTGCAGCGGGCGTTGCAAGTGACCGGCTTCCCGCCACAGCGCGTGATCGGCCAGGCCGGCGTGCTCGACACGGCCCGCTTTCGCGCGTTTCTGGCGATGGAGCTGGGCGTGAGCGTGGAGGATGTTTCGGCGATGCTGTTGGGCGGACACGGCGACACGATGGTGCCGCTGGCAAGCTGCTCCTCGCGTCGGGCGGCATTCCGGTCACGAACCTGATCGCGCCCGAGCGGCTGGAGGAAATCATCCAGCGAACCCGCGACGGCGGCGCGGAGATCGTTTCGTTACCTGAAGACCGGCAGCGCCTATTACGCCCCGGCGGCGGCCACCGCGCAGATGGTCGAGGCGATCGTCCGCGACAAGAAGCGGCTCATCCCTTGTGCCGCCTATTGCGACAAGGAATACGGCGTCGGCGGCTATTACGTCGGCGTGCCGGTGGTCCTCGGCACCGGCGGCGTCGAGCGGATCATCGAAATCCCGCTTTCTGCGACTGAGCGCGCCGCCTTCCAGAAGAGCGTCGATGCCGTGAAGGGCCTGGTGGAGACGATGGCAAGATTGGCCGGGTGAGCCGCCTATCCCCGACCTTTTTCAAGCCGATGTATAGCCGCGGAGCGGCGATAGTTAATAGCCAGGGGCGCAAGCCCCTGGAAAACATTCCAAATCGATGCCATAGCCGCGGAGCGGCGACACCGAGCCCGACAGTTTCGCCCCTCCGGGGCTACCAAAACGTTGTCGCTCATAACCAGGGGCTTGCGCCCCTGGCTACTTTCTTCCGCCGCTCCGCGGGTACGGCCAGAGCCGGCGACTAAGTTGACACCTAACTTTGTTGCCCGGCGTTTCCTCCTCCCGCCGCCCGCACCACCACGCGGTTGCCGTGCACCTCGGCAACCTCAACCCGGCTATCGCGGGCGATGAAATCGCCGGTGGAGATTACGTCGACCAGGTGATTGCCGAAGCGGGCCTTGCCGGCCGGGCTGAGCGGGGTCGTCGTCAGGCCGAATTGCCCGATGAGGTTGTCGAGATCGACTAGCATCTCGCGGCGGCTGATGATCTCGGCCTCCTCGCCTTCCGGCGGCGAAAGGAAGACGTGCTGCAAAACCGGAGCGCGGGGCAGCCAATGATTGAGCACCCAAATCGCTCCGACTAGTCCGCACACGGCGAAGGCCAGGGCATAGAGCGAGCCCTGTAATTGGGCAAACTGGTATTCATTCTGTGGAAAGAGAAACGTTTGGCTGGCGAGGACGATCGACGTGAGTATCAAGGCCCCGCCACCCAGGCCGAAGACAATAAAGCCCGGCAGGACGAAAATCTCCGTCGCCAGGCAGATGCAGCCGGTGGCGAAGAGCGTCATTTCCAGCCAGCCCGCGGTGCCGTCTAGGAACCCGCTCCAGAAGAAGAGGGCGAAGGCAACGATGGCCATGAAGGCGCCGATGCCCGTGCCCGGCGCATGCAGCTCGATGTAGATGCCCAGCGCGCCTAAGAAGATCAATACGGCTACCATTTCCTTGCGGCCGAGGAAGTGGGCCAGGGCATCGACCCAGCCCGGCTCGATCAGCGCGGGCTCGTTCTCCAAGTGGTAAAAATGCTTGAACTGGCTGAAGTTCTCCACGACCGCGGCAGCGACGCCGAATTTTTGGGCTTGTTCGCCGGTAAGCGCGAGCACGCGGCCGGGCGTGGTGACGCGCTCGCCCTTTTCCCACAGGGGGCCTTTCTCGCCCTTGTCGCGCAGTGGTTGGCGGCTTTTCAGTTCCTCGTCGCCAAAGTAATCGACATCGCCGAGCCGGTGGCAGCGGAAGACATCGAGGTTCGAATTGAACATTGCCGCCCAGATCGACCAGGAACGGAGCTTGAGGTGAGCCAAATCGCGGACTACACCTTGGTTGGTAAGGATTTCTTTCTCCGTCTTCATCTGGTATTGTCCGGGGCCGCCCAAGATTGCGCGGGGCTGCATCACGATCTGGTCGCAACCCAAAGCGATCCACGCGGCGTCGGCCAGGGCTTGATTGTCGATATACGCCACCGTGCGAACTTCCTGGCTGGACAGCCTGGCGAGACGGTCGGCAAGATCATGGCTTTCCAGCGGCGCGCCGCCAGGGCTATCGATCCATAGGCAAATGAAATTGGCCCCTTTGCCGATCTGATCGTGGATGATCCGCTCGATGTCCGCGATCTTATCTGGCTTGATCGGGCCGCGAAGTTCGACGCGGATCGGCTTCCAGGCCAGCCCATTGGAAGGATCTCCGGCGACGATATCGGGCGAAAGCTGTTCTTGGCGAATGAGGTCGCTTTGGTCGTCGGCCAGGAGCGGGACGATGCCCCATTCGCGGGCCTCGGCGCCGGTGAATTGCCAAGGCTCATTGGCCTGTTTGATCGCCTCTTTGGAAAGAATGCGATGGTGCTTCTCGATCTCTGGCAATTCATCCCGCGCGGCGTATTGCACGTCCGCCTCGGTCTTTAGTTTGAGCACCTGGCGGCCTTTGTCCAACATGCCGAGCGCAACCGCGACGGGCACGGTGTGGCGTGCGCGGGCGATTTCCTCATAGGCGGCCAGAAGAGTTTTGCTGATCGTCTTTTCGTCCGCGCCGGCATCGCCCATCGTGGCGGTGGAGGCCATCACTATCCGTTCGCAGGCGATCGCCGCGAGCACGGCGTGGCCCTTGATCGCGCGGGGGATGTAGGCCACCGTATTCGCGCCGTTGAGCTCATCGCTGGTAAGAAATCGAGCCAGTTTGTGGGCATCGTCGAACTGGGTGCCTTGGCCGGCGCTGGCGGCCCCCTCCGGCGCAACGAACTCCAAGACGAAGATCCGTTCCTCGTGTGAGGCGGCAATCGCCCGCTGCATGGTCTGCATCACGTGGACTACAGTGTTGTTGTCGATCGGCAGCGGGATGCGGATCCACTGCCCCTGCCGACGCGGACGCGCGGCGTCTTCCTTGTTATCGATTTCCTGGGCGGCATTCGCCTTCTCGGCCGCAGCCGCACGGTAGCCGCCGGCGGTGACTGCCGCGGCCAGCGCGAAGCCGGCAAAGATGCAACGGGCAATGATAGGCTCAATTCTCATCAGTTCCTCCACTCCTGATTATAGAACGGGCCGTTTGAGAATCAATTCAGCCGCACATAAAGCGAGAATTGGCATGGACTTGCGGCTTTGGGCAAAGAAATGATGAATTTGACGACCCGCATGACGTATTCGCTGTGGGAGGCTAGGGGTTCGCACTTCGTTGTTACACACGTCTCGAGACCCCATCCGGCTCGCCGGATGGTGAACAAGGTTGAATAGCTAAGACTGCGGAATCATATTCAACACGACCCCATCCACCTCGGTGGATGGTGAAGCAGGCCTCCTGGCTACGAGGCTAGCTGCGCAACCTTATTCACCATCCAGACGAGCTGGATGGGGCCAGATTTGTTTGTTTTCATTGCTAGCTGAACAACCTCCTTCACCATCCAGCAAGCTGGATGGGGTCGTTAGGAGACTTGTTTGTACAACGAAGGCTTCGCGCCGTCTCGCGATTATGCATTGCTAATGCAACACCGTGTTGCGGTCGATTTTTAGACTCATCCCCCGAACGCACTGTACCGCTTCACGCCATAATGAAACAGTGTCCGCGACGCGAAAATGAAAAACACGATCCACATTGCCTCGACCGCCAGCCCGCGGGCCAAATCGGCGCCGGCCGTCTTGTGCAGGAAAACAGACGCCGGGAAATAAGCCAGATATTGCAGCGGGATCGCCTTCATCAAGGCGGGCCAGAAACCGGGCATCATTTCCGGCGGGAACATCTGCCCGGAAAAGAAAAAGCTTGCCAGCATGTAAACGAACAAGAGCGAATTGACCTCTAGGAACCAGAAGCCGATCATGCCGAGCGTCGCCTCCATAAAGAAGCCGAGCACGAAGCTCATGATCAGCGAGGCGATGAAGGCCAGCAAAGTGGTCGCGTCGGGCCAGCCGCCGAAATAGCGGCCGCAGAGCCAAAAGACCAGGGCGAACGGAAAAATTGCCACGGCGTAATAGACCAGCTTGTGCGCGATCCTGGTCATGAGCAAGAAGCTGAGCATATCGACCGGCTGCAGCAGATACTTCTTGATCGTGCCGTCGCGGATGTCCTTGGCGATTCCGCCGGCCAGACCCGGCATGGAGGAAAACGCGCGGCCGACCATTGTCAGCAGATAATAGGCGATCATTTGGTCCATCGTGTAGGGCATAGTGGGCAACGATTTGCCGCTGCTGCTTGCCATACCCGCGAAGACCGCTTGCCAGAGGAAGATTTGCGTGACGATCGGCAGGAAGCGCATCAGCGTGCCCAGCGCGAAATCGACGCGATAGACGAGCCGCTCGGCGATGCTAGTGCGAAGGATGGTGTAGTAAAGCATGGGATTTGTGAAAGCGTGGGGCAGGTTGCCAACCTGCCACCTCACGGCAGATTGGCAATCTGCCCCACGACATTGTTATTCAGGTTTCTCTTCGCGATTCTCGCTAAACACCTTCGCAATAATCTCCTCCAGCGGCGGGTCCTCCACGCTCACGTCCTCGATCGCATGTTGCGCAAGGATGGACGAAAGCACTTCGGTCACGCGGGCTCGCTCGACCCGCAACTTCGCCCGCGGCGGCTCGATCGAAAGCACCTCGCCGAAGCGGCCCAGGTCGCCTGGCATCTGGCCGTCGGCCGCCAGCAGCGAGATCACCTTTTGCCCGCCGAAGCGGTCGAGAATCCCGTCCAGCGAACCGTTATAAATAATTCGCCCCTGGGCGATGATCACGACGCGGCGGCAGAGGGCCATCACGTCTTTCATGTAGTGGCTGGTCAAGAGGATCGTCACGTTCCGCTCCTGCTGATACTCGCGCAGGAAGGTCTGGATGTTGTGCTGGGCAATCACGTCCAGCCCGATCGTCGGCTCGTCGAGGAAGAGCACCTCGGGGCCGTGGAGCAGCGCGGCGATAAGCTCCATCTTCATCCGCTCGCCCAGCGAAAGCTCGCGGACCGGCCGGCCGAGCAGCCGGGCGACATCGAGCATCTCCGCCAGTCCATCGCGGGTTTTCTCGAACTGCTCGAGGTCAATGCGATAGATATGTTGGTGCAGGCGGAACGATTCGGCGGCGGGCAGATCCCACCAGAGCTGGTTTTTCTGGCCCATCACCAGGGCGAAGCGGCGGCGGTAGGCGTTTTCACGTTTCCACGGTACGTGGCCCATCACGGCGGCCGCGCCGCCCGTAGGCGTGAGCACCCCGGAGAGCAATTTGAGCGTCGTCGTCTTGCCGGCCCCATTTGGCCCGAGGAAGGCGACGAACTCGCCCGCCTCGACGGTCAGATTAATTCCGCGAACCGCTTCGACAGTCTTGAACTCGCGGTGGAACAGCCCGCGAACGGACGCGCCGAGGCCCTCTTTCTTCTGAAAGACGCGGTAGGATTTTGACAGATTGTCGATGGAGATAATCGGCATTGGGCCATTATAGAACTATCGCGCGGTTTTGAGAACGACTGATATCCGCTGGCCGCTTGCTTGACAAGCAGCCGTGCGGGAACTATCCCTATAATGGCGGATCGTCGAAACACTCCACCCCTCGAAACCGTTACAATGCGTACAATGCTTTGCCACGCGCGTCAGCTCCACGCACTCGGCCTTTTTATCGTTGCAATCGTTGTGTTGCTGGATACGGCCAGTCGTGTCCGCGCCTGCAGCACTATCCTCGTCACCCGAGGGGCCTCGGCTGACGGCTCGGTCATCATCGCCTATGCTTGCGACCTGGCAGGACAATACAACGAACTGCCGATCATCCCTGCCGCCGATCACAAGCCGAGCGAAATGATCGACATCCCGCCACGCGGACCCGACGACAAGCGTCCGCCGGGAAAGATCCCGCAAGTGCGGCACACCTATAAGACGCTGGGCTTCATGAACGAACATCAACTGGCGATCGGAGAGACGACCTTCGGCGGACGCGAAGAACTGCACAACCCGATGGGGCTCGTGGATAGCGAGCCGCTGATGATCTACGCCTTGCAGCGGGCACGCACCGCGCGGGAGGCGATCAAGGTGATAACGGAACTCGCCGAGAAATATAGCTTCGGCGACGAGGGCGAGTCGTTCTCCATCGGCGACACCCAGGAGGCTTGGATCCTGGAGATGGTAGGCACGGGCCTCGGCGGGCACGGCGCGGTGTGGGCGGCTGTCCGCGTGCCCGACGGACAAGTCTCCTGCACCGCCAATACGGCGCGAATCGGCGAGATCACCCGCGACGATCCTGACAATTGCCTCTATAGCGCGAACGTGCAGAGCTTCGCCGAGAGCCACGGCTGGTACGATCCCAAGTCAGGGCAGCCGTTCCGCTTCTGCGACGCCTATTTCCCGAAAACTCCCGTTCAGCGCCGGATCGGCGATGCCCGGTTATGGAGCATCCTGCGGCGGGTAGCGCCGTCGAAACACCTCTCGCCCGATTTCCATCGCGGCGGAGGGCCCGACGCGGCGCCCTATCCGCTCTCGCTGCCGCCGGACGCCAAGCTGAACGTCGCGGGCGTCTTCGCGTTGATGCGAGACCACTTCGAAGGGACCGAGTTCGACATGACGCAGGGCGTCGACGCCGGACCGTATGGGCTGCCTTACCGCTGGCGTCCGCTTGCGTGGAAGGTGGACGGGGTTGATTATGTTTGGGAGCGGCCGATGTCAACGCAGCAGACGGCGTTCAGTTTCGTAGCGCAATTGCGCGCGTGGTTTCCCGATCCGATCGGCGGCGTTTATTGGTACGGCGTGGATGACACGTATACCAACTGCTACATGCCGTTTTATTGCTGCGTCGAGTCCGTACCCAACTGCATCCTCACCGGCTCCAACCGCAAGTTCACGCTCGACTCGGCCTGGTGGACCTTCAACCTCGTCAGCAACTACGCCTACTTGAAATGGTCGATGATGCTGCCGGAAATACAGGCCTGCCAAAAGGACTTGGAATCAAATTTCCTGGCGCTACAGCCCGCAGTGGAGAAAACCGCGCTGGAGCTGAGCAAGACAAGTCCGAACTTGATGACCCGCTATCTGACCGATTACTCGACGATGCACGCCGAACAGACCGTCGCCCGCTGGCGGCAATTGGCGGAGCATCTTATCGTCAAATACAACGACGGCTACGTCCGCGACATCAACGGCGGTTATCCGGAAGTCGGCTATCCTGAGGCCTGGCTCCGCCGCGTGCTCCGCGAGCGGCCGGAGCAGTACAAGGTGCCTGTGGAGAAGGTGCCGGAAAAGAAATAACGGGAAGTAGGCTGACTGCCGCGACCGGAACGGGTATGGCCGCTCCTCCTAGTGGTTGTATCAATTCTGTCCTACTGGCGTTCAGCCCAATGGATCTGAAGGGCAGCAGCGGTGCAATTGCTATCAGCGGCATGTGGATTTGTGCTACACTGGTGGTATCATAGCCAGTAGGGCGGACTTCGGCCCCATTTATACGGGCGCAGGCCTCGTTTTTCGTAGTCTTTTGGCGCGATTTGCAGAAAGCTCTAATCAAACGACCGTCGCCATGTGCAGCCGTCGAGCTTTAATCTCGTTGTTTTGTCTGTCGCTCGCCCTACTTTCGACGGGGTGCCGACGAGGAGGTCTCGACCGATTACCGGTCCACGGCACAGTGCAAACCGCCGCCGGCGAGAAGTTCGACGCGGCGATCTGTTTTCAGCCCGTGAGCGGAAAGCGACCTGCTGCCAACGGCAGTGTGAAAAATGGTGTGTATCGCTTCGATCGCAGTAACGGCCCGATGGCCGGACCGACCAAGGTGGTAGTGCGACGTGTTGGCCACCGAGATCAAACCGGGCCGTCGCGCGCCAAACCGGCCGCACGATGGGCGACAAAAGTCGGCCCGCCAGCGAAGTCCGAATGGGTTATGAATGCGACGGTGGACGACGACGGCAAGTACATCCAAGATTTCACGCTTAAGGACTGATCGAAGTGGCAAGGTACAGCCGCAATCTCGTAAACCAAGAGAGTCGGACCATGTGGCGATGCTCGAACCGCAAAGGGGGCTTCACGCTCGTCGAGTTGTTGGTTGTGATTGCGATTATCGGCACACTTATCGCTTTGCTCTTGCCCGCCGTCCAGAGCGCCAGGGAAACCGGACGGCGAATGACTTGCCTGAACAATCTCAGACAGTGGGGCTTGGCGCTGAACGCTTATCAGGAAGCCCGCAACGGAGTCTTTCCAGTGGGCAACGTCGAGCCGCCGAACTATTACGGAGGCCCCATCGGAACAAACTATGCGGGCGGATGGTGGGGCTTTCAGGCCCGGCTGCTGCCTTACCTCGAGGCCACGAACATTTATAAGTTGATTGAGCCTGGCTATTCGAATCAGAGCGATTGCTTTGATTATATTCAGAGCCTGCCCGCAAACAACAATCCTGCCTTGATGATCCTGCCATGCGACAAATGTTCCGACGACCCGCTCGCCGGCGCCACTTACGTCGCCGACGGCGACCCTTCAAGCGGTTACTACGCTTGCGGAAGCTACCTCGGCGTGGACGGCTCGGTTCCGTGGCAACGCCCGCCGGCCTTTTCGCCGCTGCCTTCCCCCAAGCCCACGGACGGCATCCTGATGCATTCCACAATCAACGTTCCGGTAAGACTTACGCAAGTCACCGACGGCGCCGCGCATACGCTTGCCATGGGCGAGCGCGGAGTTAGCGTGGAGTATTTCGGCTGGCCGTACTGCGGTGCGGGCGAGAATAACCCGCCTCTGTACAATAATAATGGCGACGGCGACAATCTACTGTCGACCCAGTATGGCCTCTCGCCGGGGCTGCCCGACGGAAATCACGACTTTCACTTCTGGAGCTATCACCCGAACCTGAGTCAGTTCATTTGCGTCGATGGTTCCGGCCACGTCATTTCCTACGACATAGATCTACAGACCTTACGGGGACTCTCGACATGCGCCGGCGGAGAGAACGTGCAATTGCCGTAATAAGCAGGCGGCCATCAAGGCCAGTTAACGATACTTAAATCACCGAATCTCCATAACCGCCATGCCGCCGCGATTCCGCAGCAAACCCGGTTTTACGCTTGTCGAGCTTCTGGTCGTGATTGCGATCATCGGTACGCTTATCGCCTTGCTGCTGCCCGCCGTTCAATCGGCGCGAGAAGCCGGGCGGCGGGTCCAATGCACGAACAATTTGAAGCAGTGGGGAATCGCCCTGAACGCGTACCATGACGAATATGGACGGTTTCCAGTTGGCAATGTGGCCCCGACCAACGAATACGCCCCGTTCGGCAGCATCCCGCCTCCCAACAACCAGGGAGGATGGTGGGGGTTCCAGGCGCGCGTTCTACCCTTCATGGAGTCCAAGGACATATACAAGCAGTTGGAAATTGGGTACGGATATCCGGGCGACTGCTTCGAGTTTATGAAGTCGCAGCCGGCGCAGAATAATCCGGCAGTTAAAGTCTATAGTTACAACAAGTGTCCCGACGACGTGTTGGTCAATACGGATGTTTGGAAAGGAGCTCCCTTCGGCGAGGCCGATTATGCCTGCTGCAATTATTTTGGATGCATGGGGACGTCGAACCGCGCGGAAGACGGCATTTTCCTTCACTCTAGTCTCAGGGGAACGCTCATATTTCACAACGGGAAGAACGGCCTGCCCGCGTGGAATGGCATCATTAGCCAAGCCAAAGTCAGCGACGGGCTGTCGCACACAATTATGATGGGTGAGCGCGGCTGCAGCGTGTTGCAATATGGCTGGCCCTACTGCGGCTATGGCGGATCGACAACCGGTCCCGATGGTAGAATAATCGGCACCGGCGAAGGCGACAACCTCCTGTCGACCGAGCTGGGCCTCTCCCCCGGAGCACCCGATGGCAACCACGACTATCACTACTGGAGCTATCACCCGAACTTGAGCCAGTTCATTGCCGCCGACGGCGCCGGGCACGTGATCAGTTACGACATCGACCTGGCGACTTTCCGGGCCCTTTCGACCCGCGCCGGCGGCGAGAACTGCGCAGTTCCCGTAGGCGTCCTCTACCCCAGCGCGGCGATCAATTCGGCCACGTAGTCGCCGATCTCTCGAAGCACTTGATCGCGCGGACGAGTTGCAGCCTCGGCCACGCGGCGCACGATTGCCGAGCCCACGATCAGGCCGTCTGCTACGGGAGCGAGCATTCGCACATGCTCCGGGCGGCTGATGCCGAAACCGATACAAATCGGCAGTGGCGTCTGGCTTCGCAGCCAAGCCACGCTGTCGAGTATCTCCGGCGGCAATTCATTTCGCTCGCCGGTGATGCCGACGACGGAGACGTAGTAAATGAAGCCGGTGGCCCGCTCCACAATCTTGAGCGCCCGCTCGCGCGGCGTAGTGGGCGTGATCAACTGCACAAGCGAGAAATCTTGCCGCCGGCAGACCTCGGCCAGCGCCGCCGACTCTTCGGCAGGCAGGTCGGGCACGATCGCCCCGGCCAGTCCCGCTTTGCGCGCCGCGGTCACGTAAGCTTCCAGCCCTTGGCGGTAAATGATGGCGTAGCTGACCATCGACAACACAGGCGCCTTCAAGTCTGGCATAACACCGCCGAGCATGTTGAAGATTTCGCACAGCTTGACCTTGTTGCCGAGTGCCCGCGTATAGGAACTCTGGATCACTGGGCCGTCGGCGATCGGGTCACTGTAGGGGATACCCAGCTCACAGAGACTGCAACCTCGAGCGATCAGCGTGCGGAGCAGATCGGCAGTGAATGGCAGATCGGGGTCGCCGGCGGTGATGAACGGCATCAGGGCCTTGCGCTTGGCGGTGCGAAGTTCGCGAAAGAGGACGTCGATGGCGGACATGGAATAGAACTTAGGTCTTAGTGCTTAGAACTTAGCTTACTAGGATCTAAGATCTAAGTTCTAAGTTCTTTGTCGTTCCATTTTCGCGTCTCGCAATGGAGTTTACAACCCCTTCAACGCATTGCTAAGGAAATCAAACGCCTTTCGTGCCGCTATCGGCCCTTCGTGGCTGTGGCGGCTAAGTTCCACGTGGACGCCGCCGACGTAGCCGACATTCGCCAACGCGCGAAGGACCGGCGGAAAATCGATCTCGCCCTCGCCGAACATGAGGTGCTCGTGGCGCATGGCGCGCATGTCCTCGATGTGTACGTTCACCAGCCGCGGCGCCCAGCGATGGATTGCCGAATCGATCGGGCCTTCGCCCTGGCAGTGCAGATGGCCGACGTCCAAGGTAAGGCAAAGGTCCTCCATGCCCGGTTGGGCCAATAGTTCCTCCCAGCGGGCCATAGTATCGATAAGCATTCCCGGTTCAGGCTCGAACCCGATGGTGATGTGCCGTGCGGCGGCGTACTCGAGCGTCTGACGCAGGCCCTCGGCGAGCCATGTCAATGCGTCATCGGGCGGAACGGCCTCCGACTTTCGGCCCGACCAGAGCGAGACGCAATCGCTCTGCAGGGCCGCAGCCAGATCGATGGCGTGTTTGTAGAATTCGATCCTTGCCGAGCGTCCGCGCGGGTCGGAGCTGATGAGCGTCGGTTCGTGCTTTCGCCGCGGATCGAGCAGGTACCGCGCGCCGGTCTCGATTACGGAGCGCATCCGCGCTCTTCCAGAAGGCCGCGCAACCTTTCGAGCTGCCGTTGATGACTTGCTCCGTCCGGTGGCAGTGCCGTGTGGTCGATCGTGATCGCCACGCTGCGGTAGCCGATGTCGGCCAGCAGTTCGACCGCGTCGAACAGGTCGTGGTGCGCCAGGCCGTTGGTGTTATAGCCGAGAAGCATAGACGATTGCTACGATTGTACCCAGCGGCTGACGACTATCGAAGGCAAGACTAGCACGGCGATCAGAATCGCATAGGTCGCGCCGCGCCGGCAAAACAGGCGGCCGCATCCAGGAAGATCAATGCCGTGATCGAGCGGCCCACGGCGGCTCGCACCGGCCCGGGAGACGGTTGGACGATCGCCGGCACGACCCGCGCAATCACAAATCCGGCCAGCACGACGATCAAGACGGCCCAGCGCCATGATTCGGTTGGTAGTTTGCGCATGATCTCCGCGCTTAGCCACGGGAGCGAGCCGACCAGGACGACCCCGGCCAGCATGACCAGCGCTGCGGCCGCAAGTTGGCGGCGGTCGCTGCGCCGGGCGTCGTCGCGGGCGAACCAGGTGACACCAGCGATATAAATGCCGACGCCCGCCGCGACTACGTAATGTTCGGTCCGCCAGTCTTCGTGGAGCACGCTCATTCCCAACAGAACATTCAACAAGCGGCAGCCGCCCATCGCCACGGGGCCAAGCGCCGTCCGCTTCAGCCAGGCGTTGTAAAGGATTATCAGCAGCGCCAGCGCCGCGGCCACGAGCGCCGGCCGCCAGTTTTGGACGAAATCCTTGGCAGGGGGAGACACGATCACGGCTGCTCCCGCGGCAAGCATCACGCCGGCGCTGAGCAGGTTCCATCCCAGCCGCCGGGCGGCGCGGAGCGAGATTCGCCCTGAGGGCAGTGGCCGATAGGGCTGTTCCTCGTGGTCCGGCTCGACATCGAAGACATCGTTGAGCACCATGCCCGACAGATAGAGCGAGGCGGACGCCGCGATGAGCAGCCCAATAGTCCAAATGCCGATTGGCAACAGCGTCGGCGGTTGAACATCGTTATTGAACGCCCATGTCGCCTGTACGAAGAAGAAGCCCATCGCCACGTCGGCAACCGCGGTGAAGACGTTCGGCAGGCGCAGCAACTCGAGGTAGCTTTGCAGCAGAGAGGCTGTTTCGTCGTCGTCGGTGACTGGCTTCATAAGTGTTCAATTTGAACAGCGCCACCCTCCATGGCGTCCATCGTAAACCGAAAGCCATTCAGAAGCCGCATGCCGATTAGGGGTTCCGACTCCAGCTCATTGACGAAGACTTCTTGCGGCTGGCCGTCCCAAATAACAGTAACATGATACGAAGGCAACGCCCTTAGGGTCCCGTCGGCAAGAACGGATACCGTGTCTTCGTTATATCCTAGTCCCATAGCGGCGATGACACTTCGCGGTAGAGTAAGCCAATGGGTGAAGCCGGTATCTACTATCGCCGAGAGTAAATGCTCGTTGCCGCCGGCATCGCGCAGGGCTATGGATACAAATGGTCCTTGGTTTGCAACGACTCTGCCGGAGATCACGCTTACCTCCGCAGGCTCGCGCCGCCGAAACGAACCGCGTAACCGTAGCCGACGCGCGTCGTCAAGATCTCCGCATCTGGAATGCGATCGCGAAGTCGCTTGCCCGGCGCCATTGGGTCCGCATCCATCTCCCACTCGCCGGATTCGAGGTCGATCGAAACGAACTTTCCGTGGTCCTCATCCTTGACGTGGGGACGGACCCGCTGCTCGTAAAGCTGATCACCGCGTTGAATTGCTTCTTCACTACTGTATTTGGGCTGGCGTACCGCCATCTTGGTCCTCCCGAGTAGTCGAACATTCCCTACCTAAGCTCAATTATACACTCGCTGCTTGCAGTCGTTCAATGAACTCCCGCGCCTCCCGCGCAGCCTCGTCGGGATTCTCGATATACGGATAGAGCTCGACGGTCACCCAGCCCGCATAGCCGCTCTTGTCAATCTCGCGCAGCACCGCAGGGAAGTCGATCGCGCCGCGGCCCGGTATCGTATGCTGGTGCTCGCGCGAGGCGGAAATGTCTTCCAAGTGATAATGCCTGGTGTGCGGCGACATGCGGGCGATCCAGTCCTGCGGGTCCTCGCCGACGCAGTAGGCATGGCCGATGTCGAAGTTCAGTCCGAGCCAAGGAGAATTGATGCGGCCCGCGAACTCGAGATATTGCTCGAAACTTTCGATCATCAGGCCCGGTTCGGGCTCGATCAAGAGGAAGACTTCCAGCTTTTCGGCCAGCTCGACGCAGGGCATGATCTCGTCGTAGAAGATTTTGGCGGCGGCCTGCCACGACTGGGCAGGCTCGAGGGGACCGCCCGGCTCGGTTTGGATTGACGGAGTGCCGAGGTCCTTGGCCAGTTGCAACGCTCGCTTGGTATGCTCGCGGCGGATCGCGCGATAGTGACGGTCGGGCTCGATCCAGGACGGGTGCCAGTAAGGCTGCCGCGGATCGGCGACCGCGTTCATCATGAAGCCGTTGATGTTGGAGATCGTCATGCCGTGCCGGTCGAGGCAAGCGCGGATTTCTCGCCGCCGCTCGGGCAGCAGCCCGGCCGGCCAAGCGTGCGGCACGTCGGCCAGCAGTTCCATGCCGCGGTAGCCGATGGCCGCGATCCGCGAGACGGCCTCTTCGAGCGGGTAGTTCAGGTAGGCGTTGGAACTGAAGGCGAGTTGCATAGGAATTTGGCCACGGATGGAACATGGATGAAACACGGATTTCCAAACTTCTTTGTATTCGTCGACCGCGCACTCCTTTATTTCATCCGTGTTTCATCTGTGTTCCATCCGTGGCTCACATTATTCGTTCCTACCGCCCGCGGAACTTTGCATTCTCCTTGCGTTCCTCGAGAACGAGGCCCGTGATCCGCTGGCTCGCGCCATCCACGTCGATCAACTCGGCCTCCTTTGCCCAGCGCCATTTCATTTCGAACTTGCCGTCTTTCAAGCCGCGTTCGCTGATGACGATGCGAAGCGGAATGCCGATCAGGTCGGCGTCCTTGAACTTGACGCCGGCGCGGACATCGCGATCGTCCAAGAGCACATCGATGCCCGCCGCGGTCAATTCGCTGTAAAGCCGGTCGGTCGCTTCCTTCGTGGCCGGGTCAGTCACCTTCACCGGCGAGAGAAGCACCTCATACGGCGCGAGCGTCATCGGCCAGATGATGCCGTTGTCGTCGTGCGAAGTCTCGATCAAGCCGGCGATGATGCGGTTCACGCCGATGCCGTAGCAGCCCATGATGATCGGGTGAAGCTGCTCGTTTTGATCGAGAAAGCGGGCATTCAAGCGATTCCGAATACTTCGTGCCGAGCTTGAAGACGTGGCCGACCTCGATGGCGTGCCGCATGGCCAGCTTGCTCGTGCAGCGCGGGCAAGGGTCGCCGTCCATTGCGTTTCGCAGGTCGGCGATCTTCGTCGGCTGGAAGTCGCGGCCGGGATTGACGCCCGTAAGGTGCGTTTCTGCCTCGTTGGCGCCGGTAATGCCGTTGACGATGCCTTCGATCTCGCGGTCGGCGTAGACCGCAATCGGCTGCTTCAAGCCAACCGGCCCAGCGAAGCCGACCGGCGCACCGGTCACTTGTAGGATGACCGCCGGATCGGCAAGTTCGATTCTCGCAGCGCCCGCCGCGCGGCGAATCTTGCCCTCGTTGGCATCGTGATCGCCGCGCAAGAGCACGGCGATCGGCTTGCCGTCGGCCGTGAAGATCAGCGTCTTGATCATTCGCTGCGCGGAGCACCTTGAGGAACTTGGTGACTTGCTCGATCGTCGCCGCGCCCGGCGTCGTCACCTTCTTCAAGTCTTCCGGAGCGAACTTGGACGGCGCTCGCTCGCGGATGCCGATTTCGGCCTTCTCCTGATTCGCCGCGTAGCCGCAGTCCTTGCAGTGCAGCACGGTGTCTTCGCCGTTGTCGGCCAGGACCATGAACTCGTGGCTGGCGTCGCCGCCGATCGGCCCGCTCTCGGCCTCGACCGCCAGGTAATCGAGACCGCACTCGCTGAAGATCCGGCAGTAGGCTCCGTACATCGCGTCGTAGCTCTTGTTCAAGCCCTCGACGGTGGCGTCGAAGCTGTAGGCGTCCTTCATCACGAATTCGCTCGTGCGTAGAACGCCGAACCGCGGCCGTTCTTCGTTGCGGAACTTGGTCTGAATCTGGTACATCGTCAGCGGCATCTGGCGATAGCTCGAAACCTGACGCGAGACGAGATCGGTAATCGTCTCTTCGTGCGTCGGCCCGAGCGCCATGTGCACCTTGCGGTTCTGCCGCTTGACCTCGAACTTGATGAGCACGTCGCCGAAGGCCTGGATGCGTCCGCTCTGCTCGAAGAGGCCGATCGGCGTGAGTGCGGGCATGAGGATTTCGACGGCCCCGGCCGCATCCATTCCTCGCCGCACGATTCGCTCGGCCTTCTTCAGTGCCCGCAGCCCTAGCGGCAGATACGTATAGGCCCCGGCCATCACCTGATTGATCAGCCCCGCGCGGAGCATGAGCACGTGGCTGGGAATCTCGGCCCCTTCGGGCGTTTCTTTCATTGTCGGGATGAGCGAGCGGGACCAGAGCATGGGCAGCAGCGGGGTTTGCGGATTGGAAAACTCGCATTGTAGGGGCGAATGGTGGAACGTGGCAAGACCGCTAACGCACTCTCGTGACGACGCTCCGCGTCGTCACGCGCTTCCGGCCGCTCCGCGGCAATGCTGTGACCGGGCCGCGGAGCGGCCAACAGCGCGTTACCACGCAGAGCGTGGGAACGGGGCATGTTATTCCACCCCTTGTGGAGTATCGCCCGCGTCGGTAAAATTCACCGTTTCCCTCCACTTCCCGCCTCCTCTGCAAGGACCCTCTCGTGTCGCGTCGTTTCGTCAATCAATTGGGTCATCAGGACATCGTCGATCAAGTGTTCGTCGTCTCGGAAAAGCAGCTCCGCCCCAACCGCAACGGCAACCTCTATTTGCAGATGGAGCTTTCCGATCGCACCGGCAGAATCGCCGCGCGAATGTGGAATGCCACGGATTCTGTATATCGGGCGTTCGAGAATGGCGACTACGTCCACGTGGAGGGCACTACGCAGTTGTTTCAGGGGGCAGTGCAGTTGATCGCCACGCACTTGGAACGGGCTTCGCCGAAAGAGGTCGATCCGGACGACTTCGCCCCGCTGAAGGCGGTGGAAGTCGACAAGCTCGTCGTCCGCTTCGGCGAAATTCTTCGCGGCATCAGTGAACCTTGTCTGCGAAACCTGGCCGACTGTTTTCTCTTGGACGAGGCCCTGATGGCCAAGTTCAGCAAGGCTCCGGCCGGAGTGAAAAACCACCACGCCTATCTCGGCGGCCTCTTGGAACACGTCGTCAATCTCATGGAAGTCGTGCTCCGCGTCAGCCCGTGCTATCCGCAGATCGACCGCAACTTGCTCTTGATGGGCGCGTTCCTGCACGACCTGGGCAAGATTGACGAGCTTCGCTACGAGAAGGACCTGAGCTATAGCGACGAAGGCCAATTGATTGGGCACCTGGTGATGGCCGTCGGCATGTTGGATGGAAAGATCGCCGAGTCGGAAAAGCTTTCCGGCGAGGCGTTCCCCACGGAGACCGCGCTCAGGCTCAAGCACATGATCATCAGCCACCACGGCGAATACGGCTACGGCAGCCCCAAGCTGCCGATGACGCTGGAGGCGGTCGCCCTTTACTGCCTCGACAATTTAGACGCCAAAGTGAACTCCTTCCAACAACTGTTACGAGACGATCCGAACGTCGATAGTTCGTGGACGGCGTATTACTCCAATTTGGAGCGGAAGTTGTTTAAGGGGAAGAGGCGGGAGGGGTGAGTGGCAACACGGCTCGCCGAATTGCCCGGCGCACGAGACCTATGTAGAATCAATTGGAGCAACCGATACCCTCGTAGAACGAACCTATGACCGAACATCGTTATCCCCGAGAGGAAATCGCCCGGCGCGGCGACCAGATTTACGAGCCGATTCGCGCGGAAATGGAAGGCAAGCACGACGGCAAAGTCGTTGCGATTGACGTCGATACAGGCTTCTATTCGCTGGGAGATACAGTCCAGAATGCCGTCTCGCCGGTTCGCGAGAAGAACCCCGATGCGGAAGTTTGGATCGTGCGGGTAGGAAAGCATAATATGTCGCGGATCGGGTCTTGGAAGCCGGCGGCGACATGATAACTGGCACGGTCACTTCGCAGCGTGATGCTGTCATTAAAATCGAAATCCGAAATACGAGCGATGAACGATTCATTTTCGACGCGGCCATCGATACGGGGCTCAATCGCTCGCTCACCATGCCGCTGTCGGTAATAAACGCCCTCGATCTACAGCTAACAGCGACCGAACCTTTCGAATTGGGCAATGGCGCCATTGTGCTGTTGGATGGGTACGATGTGCAGGTCATGTGGAATGGCGAGTGGCGACAGGTGAATGCCCATGCAACGAACGCATTTCCTTTAGTCGGCATGGAGCTGCTTGCCGGGCACGAATTGCGAATACAAGTCGCTGAAGGCGGCGCGGTGACGATTGAGGCGATGCCTTGAAGTTTTTGGCAAAGGGGCGAATACGGCCGATTACCAAGAACTACGCAAGTCGATGACAGAGAGATGAAGCTGTAGCCCCATCAAGTCTACTTAGCGGCGTTGAAACGTAGACCGTGGTATCAGTTGTTTAGCAAGTCCAGCAAAAGAGAAGCCTCACGGGAACTGCGATACTGGACGGGTCAGGATTTTGGAGATGACATTGAGAAATGGCGAGAATGGATCGACGAGAATGTTGAGACGTTCTATGCTTCTGGCAGTAATGGGGCACGGTATTCGATTCTCGTCTCCAGCGAAACTAGCTCAACCGGCGCGGAACAAGAGGTTCTTCGCACGCATCAAGGTGATACCGTTATTCGACTAGAGAATGGCACGTACAAGTTATTATCGGAGTTTCTGGGCGACCAAATATTGACCATATACGACCCCAACAGATTTGAGAAATAGGCGGTTACACTCCGCTGTTTTTATGTCCCCCTACGAACTCCAATCCGCAATCGCCGATCTCGTCAACCGCCCGGACTATCAGCCGGTCAAGCCGCGGATTATCGCCAAGCGGCTGGGCTTGCCGAAGGAAGAAGTGGCCGATGTTCGCCGCATGGTGAAGCGGATGGTCAAGCTAGGGCTGGTGAGCTACGCCTCAAATCATATTGTTCGGCCGGTCGCAAACGATAAACCCTCGCAGCAGTCCGCGATCGAAGAACACGAAGCAACAGGTCAGCCCTCACCCCCGGCCCCTCTCCCGGAAGGAGAGGGGAGAAATGAGCGAGTTTCGGACTTGTTCCGCTGGCCCGAGCCGACGCGAAAGCGCAAGCGCTCCGAGCATGCCCGCCCGCGCGTCATCGGCGTTTTTCATCGCACGCAAAAAGGCTTCGGCTTCGTCCGCCCGACGCCGACGGGACCCGAGGAAGGCGAACGCAAGGCCAACGACGACCCGAAGGCCGACGACATCTTCGTCCCGGCCAAGTATACGCTTGATGCAGCCGGCGGCGATGTCGTGGCCGTCGAAGTCAAGGAGGTCAAGCGGGCTCACCACGGCGATGCCGACGCTCGACTCGGCCCGCGCGGACGCGTCGTCGAAATCATCGAACGGCAGACGCGGCGATTCGTCGGCGCGTATTTCGAGTCAGAAGGCTCTGCCTACGTGCAGATCGACGGCAAGCTCTTCACGCAGCCGGTTTTTGTAGGCGACCCGGCGCGAAGAACGCTCGGCCGGACGACAAAGTGGTCATCGAGATGGTCCGCTTCCCCTCGCCCGTTCACGATGGCGAAGGCGTGATTGTTGAGGTTCTCGGGGCGCAAGGCAAGCCGGGTGTCGACACGCTTTCGATCATTCGCGAGTTCGGCCTTCCCGAAGAGTTCGCACAGGACGCGCTCGACGATGCCCGGCATGAGGCCGATCGCTTCGACGAGTCGATCGGCGACCGCCTCGATTTGACCGGCCAAACGATCATCACGATTGACCCTGTCGATGCCCGTGACTACGACGATGCGATCTCGCTAGAGAAATTCGATGACGGGCATTGGCGGCTGGGTGTTCACATTGCCGACGTTTCGCATTTCGTCCGCCCGCGCACGGCCCTGGACCGCGAGGCCCACAATCGGGCGACGAGCGTCTATCTGCCCGATCGCGTGCTGCCGATGCTGCCGGAACTGATTTCCAACGGTCTGGCGAGCCTTCAGCCGGACCGCGTGCGATACACGAAGACGGCATTCATCGACTACTCGCCCGAAGGCGTCCGAACGCACACGGAGTTTCATTCGGCGGCGATCAAGAGCGTGAAGCGGCTGACGTATGAGCAGGTGGATGAGTGGCTAAATGTATCCGGCACACTCCGTGTGCCGCCTGCCAACGGCACACGGAGTGTGCCGGATACATTGAACCTCACTGCGCCCGTCCACGCCTTACTCGGCCGAATGCACGAGTTAGCGATGCTGTTGCGCCGCCGTCGCATCCGCCACGGCTCGCTCGTGCTGACCATGCCGGAAGTGAAGATTGATCTCGACAAAGAGGGCCGCGTGGCCGGGGCGCACGTCGTCGAGGATACCGAGAGCCACCAGATGATCGAAGAGTTCATGCTCGCAGCCAACGAATCGGTGGCCGAACTATTTCGCGAGCAAGGGATTCCCTTCCTTCGCCGCGTCCACGACTCGCCTAGCCCACACAAATTGAAGGCCTTGACTGAGTTCGTCCGCGAATTGGGAGTTCCGGTCGTGGGGCTGCAAGACCGTTTCGAATTGCAGAAGTTGCTCAAGACGGTCGTTGGCCGGCCCGAGCAGCACGCCGTCAACTATGCCGTCCTCCGCTCGATGCAACGGGCGGTCTACAGTCCCAAGGAAGAAGGCCACTACGCCCTGGCGAGCGACTGCTACTGCCATTTCACCTCGCCCATCCGCCGCTACCCCGACCTGCATATCCACCGCCTGCTGGACGACTACATCAGGAAGCAGAAATCGCGGCTGCACAAGAGCGATCTCGTCGTCCTTGGCCAGCATTGCAGCGACCGCGAGCAGCGGGCCGAAGCGGCCGAGCGCGACCTGACCCGCGTCAAGCTGCTGACCTATTTGAGCGATCATGTCGGCATGGAGATGGACGCGCTTGTGACCGGCGTGGAAAACTTCGGGCTCTTCGTAGCCGGCGTCGAACTGCCGGCCGAAGGGATGATTCGCACCGAGAGCCTGGCCGACGATTTTTATACCTTCGATCGCGCGACGCATTCGCTCACCGGCCGGCGGTTCGGCAATCGCTACCGCCTCGGCGACCGGCTCCGCGTCGTTGTCACGCGGGTCGATCCGATCCGCCGCGAGCTTGATTTTCGCCTGCTGGGTCGAGAAGAGGCGCAAGATGCGTTGCGCTTCAAGCCCCGCGGCGGCGGCAAGCAGAAAAAGCCCGAAGGCCGCCAAAAAAAGCCGGGCAAGAATCGCGGCGAGCGGAAAAAGCCGTAGATAACTGAAAAGTTCATAGGGCTACTTCCCCTTTTTCCTTGCCTTCAATTTCGGGTCGCCCGGCAATGGCAGCTTGACCGCCTTGCCGGTCTCGGCCGATTTGTAGATCGCCAGAATTATCTCGACCGGCGCGCGGCCGCCGAGACCATCGACCGACGGAGCAGTTTTCTTTTTGATAGCATTAACGACATCTTGAAACTGCCGCGCATGGGCGTGGTGCCCGATCGCCGCCGGATCGGCCGCCCCGCCGCCACCGCTGGTGTGCTTTGCCATCATCGCCACCACGGCCGCGTCGCGAGGCTTTTTCTTCAGGAAGTCCCACTTCACAAGGTCCTCTTCCTCGATCACGGCCGAGCCCTCCGTGCCGTGGATCTCGATCCGCTTCAAATAGCCGGGGTATACGGCCGTGGTGGCTTCAATCACACCCAGCGCTCCGTTGGCGAACTCGACGGTCGCCAAGGCAACGTCTTCGACTGCGATCCGCTCGTGAGCCATCAGGGCCGTCTTCGCGCGGACTTCGACCACTGGCCCCATCAGCCACGTCAAGAGATCGACGCTGTGAATGGCCTGGTTCATCAAAGCCCCGCCGCCGTCGAGATCCCATGTGCCGCGCCATGCGCCGCTATCGTAATAGGCCTGGCTGCGATACCACTTCACGTAGGCGTCGCCCAGTGTAAGCCGGCCGAACCGACCTTCCGCGACGGCTTTTTTCATTGCTTGAGCCGCGTCGTGAAACCGCGAAGGGAAGACCGTGGAAAGCACGACGCCCGACTTCTGGCAGGCAGCGATGATCGCGTCGCAGCGTCGGAGGGTAATTTCCAGCGGCTTCTCGACGATGACATGTTTGCCCGCCCGCGCGGCGGCCACGGCCGGCTCCATGTGGGCTCCGCTAGGTGTGCCGATGGTGACGACGTCAACCGCCGGATCGGCCAGCATTTCGTCGAGCTTGTGATAGGCCTTGCAGCCGGTCGCCTCGCCAAGCTTGTCGGCGGCCGCCGGAAACTGATCGAAGCAGGCGACCAGTTTGGCCCCGCGAACGTCGCCGATCGCCTTGGCGTGGAATTTTGAAATCATCCCGCAACCGATAATGCCGAACCCAAGCATGTTGTAAACTCCTGCCTCTGACGGAAACTCACCATTCTAGCGAATGGCAAGTTCACTTGACACACTTTGCACGAACCGCCATATTGCCGGTGCCTATCCCGGCAGTCTTCGTCATCCGCGGCATCTGGGCCGCAGAGGAAGCTTTGCCATAACGCGGAAGGAATCCCAATGATCGACCCGGCTAAAAGAGCGTTCTCGCTTGCAGAGGAATTCAAGGCGTTCGCCCTCAAGGGCAACGTGATCGACATGGCGGTCGGCGTGATCATCGGCGCGGCGTTCGGCGGCATCGTCAAGTCGCTAGTCGAGAAGATCATCATGCCACTGATCAGCGTGGTTCTGCCTTCGGACCAAGGCTACACGCAATGGAAATGGACGCCGCATGGCACGACGAAAGTGGTGGAATACGGGCAGTTTCTGGGAGAGGTCGTGAACTTCATCGTGGTCGCGCTGGTGCTCTTCATTTTTGTAGTGAAGATTCTCGGCTTCCTCATGCGAAGCAAGCAGGAAGCCCCGCCGCCGCCACCGACCAAGGATCAGGAACTGCTGATGGAGATCCGCGATTTGCTGAAGTCGCAACAAGCAAAATAGCATCGCAGAAAATTTCTTACCCCCCGTTTTGATTTTTTTGCAGTTGCACACGTGCGGTCGTTGACGACATCTGAAAAACCCATTAACATGGTTTTTTACCCGCCGGAGAACTAGCGTTTCGAGATGGACCCCAAACCGCTTTTCATATTTCCAAAGTGGGCAAACAAAGCGGCTTTGGGCTTGCTGTTGTTGCTCGCGACCGGGCCGCTCTACGCCGGTCTGCTGCTGTGGTACGGCGCGAATCCCGTGACGCTCAACGTGGGTTACGCCCCCGTGCAGCCGGTGCCATATAGCCACGCGCTCCACGTCGGCAAGCTGGGCATGGACTGCCGCTATTGCCACAACACGGTGGAGAAGACTGGAATGGCGGCCCTGCCTTCCACCGAAACTTGCATGAACTGCCATACGAATATCTGGGCGAACTCACCGAATCTCGCCCCAATCCGCGATAGCAACAAAACGGGCCTGCCCGTGCCGTGGGTCAAGGTCCACGACGTGGCCGATTACGTCTATTTCAATCACAGCGCCCATATCAACGCCGGAGTGGGCTGCGTGGAGTGCCACGGCCGCATCGACCAGATGGAGCGAGTCCAAACCGTCAAGCCGCTGAACATGGGCTGGTGTGTTGAATGCCACCGCGATCCGCGGCCCTATTTGCGGCCGAAGGACCAGGTAACGAATATGCTATGGAAAGCCGCCGGAGGAGGACCGCACCGCCTACGGTCAGAAACTCAAGGACCGCTACCACGTGAACACGAACACCGACTGCGTGACATGCCATCATTGAAGCCGCTCAACATAATTGGCAACGCGCCCAATGTATCCGGCACACCCCGTGTGCCGAGCGAAAGCGGCACACGGAGTGTGCCTGATACAATGCCGCAATATTGGCGGAGCCTCGAGCAATTGGCCGATACGCCCGAATTCCGCGCGGGGCTGGAGCGGCAGCCGGCGCTGGGCGCGGTCGAGGCCCTGCATGCATCGCGGCGGCGATTCTTGCAAACGATGGGCGCTTCGCTCGGTCTTGCCGGGCTGTCGGCGACCGGCTGCATCCGCCTCCCGGAAGAAAAGCTCGCCCCTTATGCCCATCGGCCGGAGAACCGCACACCCGGCACGCCAGTGAGCTACGCGACGGCTTTTGAAATAGGCGGCGTGGCGCAAGGTTTGTTGGTAACAAGCTACGACGGCCGGCCGATCAAAGTCGAGGGCAATCCGAGCCATCCGCTCAATGCCGGCGCGGCCGATGCCGCGGCGCAGGCGAGCGTGCTGGAGCTTTATGATCCTGATCGGAGTTTTGGCGTCAGCAAGAAGGCATTGAGTCGCAGTAGCAAGGGAGATGGTCCAAACGACAAGCCGGATATCTCGCATGCGGAAAGCTCGTGGGACGATTTTCAAAAGGAGTTCGTCAGGCCGATTCCCGCCGACGGCACCGGATTCTGCATCCTTAGCGAGCCGAGCAGTTCGCCGAGCCTCGCGGCGTTGCGTGAGAAGCTGCTAAAGAAGTATTCTAAGGCGGAGTGGTTCGAATACGAGTCATTCAGCGACGACAACGTCCGTCAAGGTACGAAGGCGGCCATTGGCCAGGACGTTTTGCCGGTGCTCGATTTGAAAGAGGCCAAGGTTATCGTAAGCCTCGACGCCGATTTGTTCGGCGACGGCTCGCCGCTGGCGATCAAATACGCCCGCGATTTTGCCGCCGGCCGCAAGCTCTACGATAAAGAGAAGCAGACGGAAATGAACCGGCTCTACGTGATCGAGTCGCTGCACACTATCACGGGTGCTTGTGCCGACCATCGCGCAGCGTGTCGGGCGAGCGAGATCGAAGATGTAGCGCGCACACTGGCCGCCGCGCTGGGCGTGAATGTATCCGGCACACTCCGTGTGCCGTCCGAAAGCGGCACACGGAGTGTGCCGGATACATTATTGTCCTCCATCAAGACCGATCTGGAAGAAAATGCTGGACATTCCGTGGTCGTTGCCGGACCGCGGCAGCCGGCCGCGGTGCACGCATTGGTCGCGGCAATCAACAACGAGCTTCGCAATGTTAACAAAACGGTCATTTACTATCCCGATCCGCAGGGCAAGCGGCCGGCGCATTCGGAAGACTTGGCCACGCTCGTCAAGAAGATGAAATCGGACTCGGTGGACAAGCTGCTCATCCTGGGCGGCAACCCGGCCTTTAGCGCTGCCGCCGAATTGGGCTTCGCCGATGGACTCGGCAAGGTTAAGGAAACGGTCCATCTTTCGCTGCATGACGACGAGACTTCGCAGCTATGTACTTGGCACGTCTCATGCTCGCATTACTTGGAATCGTGGGGCGATGCCCGCACTTTCGACGGCACCGCAACCATCGTGCAACCGCTGATCGAGCCGCTGTTCGACGGCCGCAGCGCGATCGAAGTGCTGTCGATGTTCGTTGACGAGAAGCCGCAAATCGGGCACGACATCGTCCGCGAGACGGTCAAATCGCTCATGAAAGGCCCGTTCACGGAATATCGCTGGAAAAAGCTGCTGGCCGAAGGCGTGATCGAAGGTACGGCTTCAGAGCCTGTGAAGATCGAAAAGCTGGCTGAGAAGGCTCAGTCTAAGGCCGGTAGTGCAAGCGCCTCTGCCAAAGACGAGTGCGAACTTGTCTTCTACCGCGACAAGATCCACGGTGGGCGATTCGCCAACAATGGCTGGCTACAGGAACTGCCCGACCCGATGACCCGGATCACCTGGGACAACGCGGCCGTGATGAGCCCCAAGACGGCTGAAAAGATCGGCGCCGAGATGGACGAACTGATCGAGCTTTCCGCCGGCGACGTGAAGATCGAGGCGCCGGTATTCTTTCTGCCCGGTATGGTCGAAGGCGTGATCGGCATCGCGCTGGGCTACGGCCGCACGGCCGCCGGGCACGTCGGTGGAACTCCAGAGCGACAAGTGGGCCACAATGCCTACCCGTTGCGGACAACGACCGATTCCGGTTGGCGGATGGTGAAAGCCAAGCCGACTGGCCGCAAGTATCAACTCGCCACGGTACAGGACCATCACATTGTCGATGAAGTTGGCAAAAAGGCGGTCAAGGTGCGCGTGCCGGAATTGCTCAAGGAGCTGCCGCTGGCCAAGGCATATGCCGGCGAGAAAACCAAACCTTACAAGTCGATCTTCGACGAACACAAGTTCAATGGCACGTCGCCCGCCTCGGGCGATCAGAGCAAGGTGCCCGCCCACGACTTGCACAAATGGGGCATGGCGATCGACCTGACTTCCTGCACGGGCTGCGGGGCATGCGTGACGGCCTGCCAGGCGGAGAACAACATTCCCATTGTCGGCAAGGAGCAGGTATTGCATGGCCGTGAGATGCACTGGATCCGCATCGATCGCTACTTCCGCGGCGAGCCGGAAAACGCGGTCGCGGTCCATCAGCCGGTGACCTGCATGCAATGCGAGAACGCCCCCTGCGAATCGGTCTGCCCGGTGGGGGCCACGACACACAGCCAGGAAGGCATCAACATGATGACCTACAACCGTTGCATCGGCACCCGCTATTGCTCGAACAACTGTCCCTACAAGGTGCGGCGGTTCAACTTCTTCAACTACAACCTCGGCGGCAACATGGAGCAGGACTACGTGCCCACGGTTTTCCGTCAGCCGGTGACCGAGTTGATCAAGATGCAGAAGAACCCGGACGTGACGGTGCGGGGCCGCGGCGTGATGGAGAAATGCACCTACTGCATTCAGCGGATCGAGAACGTGCGAATCACAGCCAAGCGCGAGGCCGACCGCCCGATCAAGGACGGCGAAATCCAGACCGCCTGCCAACAGACCTGCCCGGCGCAGGCGATCGTTTTCGGCGATTTGAACCAGGACGGCAAGGACGGCCGGCCGGCGAGCCGCGCGTACGAGTTGCAACAGCTCGGTCGGACCTACGCCATGTTGGATGAGGCGCTGAACACCAAGCCGCGGACGCAATACATTGCAAGACTTAGAAACAGTGCGGACGAAGTGAAAGGATAGGCGATTCTCGTTCCCACGCTCCGCGTGGGAACGGGGGCACCCGCTTGCGGGTCACGGACGCTCTGCGTCCACGCGACGAATTACGGAGCCGCAGAGCGGCCATAAAGCTCGTTCCCACGCAGAGCGTGGGAACGAGTACCGAGTACTGAGTACTATGCACGAAATCGACAACACACCCGACGACCCGCGGCATCGCGCCCCCCTGGTAACGGGCGAGACGGCCCTGAGCCTGCACGCGGTGACCGAGACGGTGGCCCGCGTGGCCGAAGCCAAGCATCCGCCCAAGGCGTGGTATATCGCCATGGCGATCTCCCTGACGTTTGTCGGCATCCTCGGCGTGATGGTCCTTTATCTGTTTTTCACGGGAGTCGGCGTCTGGAATCTCAACCGCCCCGTCGGCTGGGCCTTCGACATTACGAACTTCGTCTTCTGGGTCGGCATCGGGCACGCCGGCACCCTGATTTCGGCCATTTTGTTTCTTTTCCGCCAGAAGTGGCGCACAGGCATCAACCGCTTCGCCGAGGCGATGACGATCTTCGCCGTGGTCTGCGCGGGCTTGTTCCCCGGCATCCACGTCGGCCGCGTGTGGTATATCTACTGGGTCTTCCCTTATCCGAACCAGATGGCCGTCTGGCCGAACTTCCTCAGTCCGCTGCTTGTGGGACGTGTTCGCGGTGAGCACCTACATGACCGTCTCGCTCCTGTTCTGGTACCTGGGCATGGTGCCGGACCTGGCGACGCTCCGCGATCGGGCGAAATCGAAACTGGCTTTTTATCTCTACGGCATTTTCGCCCTCGGCTGGCGCGGCAGCAATCGCCACTGGCACGTTTACGAAAAGGCCTACATGATTCTGGCCGCCTTGGCGACGCCGCTGGTGCTCTCCGTGCATAGCGTGGTGAGCTTCGACTTCGCCGTTTCGCAGTTGCCCGGCTGGCATACAACGCATTTTCCGCCCTACTTCGTCGCGGGGGCCATCTTCAGCGGCTTCGCGATGGTGGTCACGCTGGCCGTGCCCGCGCGGGAGCTGTTCGGCCTGAAAAACCTCATCACATTGCGGCACATCGACAACATGGCCAAGGTTATCCTTGTGACCTCCTGCATGGTCGGTTATGCCTACACGATGGAGTGGTTCGTCGCCTGGTACAGCGGCGATGAGTTCGAGCAATTCCAGTTTCTCAATCGCCTGTTCGGGCCGATGTGGTGGGCCGGTTGGACGATGGTCATCTGTAACACGGTCATCCCCCACGTGCTCTGGTTCAAGAAGATTCGTACCAACATTTGGGCGCTGTTCGTGGTCAGCATTTTTGTCAACATCGGCATGTGGTTCGAGCGATACGTAATCATCGTCATTGGCCTGCATCGCGACTTCGTGCCTTCGAGTTGGGGCTCCTATGCACCAAGCTACGTTGAGGTGTTGACGATGCTGGGAAGCTTCGGGCTGTTCATGACGCTGTTCCTTTTGTTCTGCCGCTATCTGCCGATGGTGGCTATCGCCGAGGTGAAGGGCGTATTGCCCGTGGCACACAAAGGCGAAGCCGCAAGCGCGCAGGGGCACCTCAAGCAAACGAAAGAGTTGGAAGTCGCGGGGAGTTAATGTATCCGGCACACTCCGTGTGCCGCTGAAAAACGGCACACGGAGTGTGCCGGATACAATGGACGAAAACTATGGAAACCAAAACCCAAACGCCGGCCGCCGCGGAACCCAAGCTCTGGGGACTGCTCGCGGAATACCCGGACGCCCACGCGCTAAAGGCCGCGGCCGAGAAAATCCGCGACGCCGGCTTCCGCCGCTGGGACTGCTGCACGCCCTATCCGGTTCACGGGCTGGACAAGGCGATGGGCGTGCGGCCAACGATACTGCCGTGGCTCGTGCTCGGCGCGGGCCTGACCGGCGCGACGGTCGCTTTGCTCTTGCAGTGGTACGTCAATTCGCCCGGCATGGCCAGTCCGCAATCGGGTCTCTTGTCCAGCTATCCGCTGGTCTTCAGCGGCAAGCCCTATTGGAGCTTGCCGGCAAACATCCCGATTATATTCGAGCTCACGGTATTGCTCTCGGCGATCACGGCCTTCGTCAGCGTCTGGGCCTTGTCGAAGCTGCCGATGTTTTATTTTCCGGCCTTCAACTCCGCGCGGTTTCGCCGCGTGACCGACGACGGTTTTTTCATCCTCATTGAGGCCGGCGATAGCCGCTTCGTTTTGGAGCAGACGCGGCAGATGTTGCTGATGACGGAGCCGGCGGCGGTAGAGGAAGTGAGGGATTGAAAATGCAAATTGCAAATTGCAAATTGCAAATTGGAGGCGGAATTAGGCAGCGAGGCTGTAGCGTTCGGGTTGTTGTTGCCAATTTTTCAATTTTCATTTTGCAATTTGCAATCGCAGCGCGGAGGGCGATCGCACTATGAATCTCAAAGTCATCATCGGCTTCGTCATCGTCGGCCTCGTAGCGGGCCTCGTGCCGTTCGGGCTGATCGCCTTGGCCCGTTCGCAGCCGTCGCCGCTGCCGCCGGTACATCCTCAACAGGACATATTCAAGCAGGCAAAGTTCAAGTCGCAGCGCGGCAACCCCATGTTTGCCGACGGCCGAGCGATGCGTCCCCACGTGTCTGGCACGACCGCCCGTACCGATTTGCAAATCAATAACGAAATGGTCTACGACGCCGATCGGCCGCACATGATCGACGACAACTTCAAGCCGTTGGACCTGAATGACGAGGCGACCTATCAGCGGGTCACGCAAGGAACCGAGGAGGCCGACGGCAAGCCGGCCTACGTGAAAAAGATTCCCGTAAAGGTCACGATGGACTTGCTCGAGCGCGGCCGCCAGCGATTCACGATCAACTGCGCCGTCTGCCACGGCCAGGCCGGCTACGGCGACGGCACCGTGGCCCTCCGCGCGGACCAAATGAAAGAGGCCCAGGGCGATGCTTCCGGCTGGGTCAAGCCGAAGGATTTTCATACCGACGATTTGCGCGCCCAGCCCGTCGGCCAGATCTTCAATACGATCACCAACGGCGCGCGAAGCATGCCGGCCTACGCCAAGCAGGTTTCCGTGCTCGATCGCTGGGCCATCGTAGCCTATGTCAAGGCGCTCCAGCGCAGCCAGGACGCCAAGCCGGGCGATGTGCCGGCCGCGGATAAAGATAAATACCGGTAAACAAGAAGAGAGAGCTACGTTCTTTACCCATGCATCACGACGCCAGCTTAAATCCGAACGACGCCTCGCTCCAAATGGGGCCGGCGGCGATGCGCATGATCGTGCCGGGCATCATCGCGGCCGTGGCCGGCGGCGCGGTTGCCGCGTTCTGCGGGTCGAATGTGCCGCACGCCCCCACGCTCTTCTATCACGCTTACCTTGCTGCGTTCGTATTCTATCTGACGATCACTCTTGGCTCGCTGTTCTTCGTGATCCTGCACCATCTGGCCCGCAGCGGCTGGAGCGTCACGCTCCGCCGCGTAGCGGAAGCGCTGAGCGGCAACGTGCTCCTGCTGGCTGTGCTGTTCATTCCAATCGCGCTGAACTTGAGCAAGATTTACCCGTGGGCCGACGAGCATCCGCCCGAAACGGAAGCCACTGAAGTCAAATTCACTGAATCGAAAGCCCCCGAAGCGAAGGCCGCCGCCGTCGAAGCTCCCAAGGACGAAGAGAACGAGATGGGCGCCGCCGTCGGCCATCGCGTCTGGGCCACGCCCAAGGCGTTCCACTGCCGATTCATCATCTATTTCGTGATCTGGGGTTTTCTGGCCTGGTACCTCCGCGGTCATTCGATTTTGCAGGACCGCACCGGCAACATCGCCTTGTCGCGGAGCATGGAACGGCTGTCCGCGCCCGGCATGATATTGTTTGCGTTCACGCTCACGGGCGCGGCCGTCGATTTGATCATGACCCTTAACCCGCACTGGTATTCGACAATGATCGGTGTTTACCTCTTTGCGGGCACCGTGTTGAGCGGCCTCGCGACAATCACGCTGCTCGCCTTAGTCCTGCAATCGTGGGGCCTCTTGCGCGGCGCGGTCACCGTCGAACACTACCACGACATGGGCAAGCTGACGCTGGGCTTCGTCATCTTTTGGGCCTACATCGCCTTCAGCCAGTATATGCTCATCTGGTACGCCAACATTCCGGAAGAGACGCAATTCTTCATGCCCCGGCAGATCGGACCCTGGGTCGGCGTGTCGTTGGCGCTGATCTTCATCCATTTTGTGCTGCCGTTTTTCGGAGTGATGTCGCGGCACGCCAAACGCTTCACGCCCGTGCTCGCCTTCTGGCTGGTCTGGCTGCTGGCGGCCCACGTCTACGATATTTTCTGGCTGATCATGCCCAACACGTACATCCGCCAAATGGATAAGCTGTTTCCGGGCGAGACGTTGCCCGAGATTTTCAAAACATTGTTGGCCTCGCAGCAGTCCGTGTATCAATTGTCGCCCGCGCATCAGGAGTTCATGGAATGCGTGAAGGCCCCGCTGACGCCGGCGGCGATCATCACCTACGTGGCACTGCTCGGGGCGATGGGCGGCCTATTCGTGGCCTGCACCGGCTGGCTGCTGGGCACCGCTCGGTTGGCGCCGGTGAAAGATCCGCGGCTGGAAGAATCCCTCAATTTTCATAACACCTAGTTTGAGCTAATGAGTTATCCGGATAACAAACACGACGCGGCCCACGGCGGCGAGACTTCGCACGTCGAGCCGGACAACATCGGCGTCGGCATGATGACCGTGCTCTTTGGGCTCTGCGGCGTATCGCTGGTGCTGATGGTGGTTTTACTCCAGGCGTGGTTTTATAATTGGAAAGATGACGTGATTGCCGAGCGGCCGCGGCCCGAGTCCGAACCGGCCGCCATCGCCGCCGAGCAATTGAAGCGAATTGAAAACTACGGCTGGGCCGATCCCAAGAAACAGATCCGCGCCATCCCGATCTCGCGGGCGATGGAATTGATCGTGCAGGAATTCGGAGCGGGAAGCGGAAAGGTGGAGTAAGACGAAATGAACGTGCTATCTCGAATTAATGCAAGAATGGTCGGCGCGTTGATCGCTGCCGCGCTGCTCCCGCTCGCCGCCGCTCGCGCCGGCAATGACTTCACGACGGGCGATAGCGCCGGAACGAAGATCATCAATAAGCCGGATGCCCAGATTCCATTGGGCCTGACTTTCAAAGACGAAGCCGGAAAAACGGTCAAGTTGGGAGATTTTTTTCATGCGGATCGCCCAGTTGTTCTTTCGATGGTTTATTTCGGTTGTCCGAAATTGTGCAGCCTTTCCCTGAACGGTCTCACGACGGCCCTTCGGGGCATTAGCCTTGAGCCGGGCAAGCAATTCGAAGTCGTCACCGTGAGTTTTGATCCTAAAGAAGGGTCGGACCTGGCTGCCGCGAAAAAAGAAAATTACATTAAATCGTTGGGCAAGCCAGAAGCCGCCGCCGGATGGCATTTTCTTACGAACAACGACCCAGCCTCGGCCAAGGAGTTAGGCGATGCGATCGGTTTCGGCTATCGCTTGATGCCCGACGGACAATACGTTCACCAAGCGGGCATTTACATCTGTACGCCCGAGGGCCGCGTGTCGCGAGTCGAGGAAGGCGTCCAGTTTGATCGAACGGAGCTAAGCGACTCGTTGATTAACGCGTCGAAAGGCAAGATCAGTTCGGGTCTGTTCGGTTTCGCGATGGAATGCGGGTTTTACAATTTTGACGCTTCGTCCGGCAAGTACGTCTTGGCCTCAATCGCGATCATGCGCGTCACTGGAATTACCACGCTGCTGCTGCTGGCCTCCGGCATCGGCTGGATGGTCTATCGCGAGAACCAGAAAAAGAAACTAGAGAACTTGGAGCTAAGTACTTAGTACTGAGTACTCAGAGATTTGAACCTGATGATTCCTACTTTGTTCGCCGAAAAGAGCTTCTGGCTGGAAACGCCGGCATCAAATTCCGCGCAGACACACGACTTCGTTTTTTATGTCCTGCTATACGTCATGACCTTTTTCTTTTGCCTGGTCATGACGATCATGCTGGCGTTCGTGGTGATCTATCGCCAGCGCAAGGACAAATCGTTTCGCATCGGTCCCACGCACAACTTACCGCTGGAACTCACATGGACGATCCTTCCGCTGATCATCGTGCTCGGGTTCTTCGTGCTTGGGCTGAGATACTTCGTCGATTTCGAGACGCCGCCGGACGGCGCGATGGTGGTCGATGTGGAAGCCAGTCAATGGCATTTCAATTTCAAATACCCCAATGGCGCCGAGGCGGACGACCTCTATCTCGAAGTTGGCAAGCCCGTTCTGTTGCGGCTCACGTCCAAGGACGTCTCTCACGCCTTGTACGTCCCCGTCTTCCGCGTTCAGCGAAACGCCGTGCCGGGTCGGACGACTTATCTCTGGTTCCAACCGGACGAAAAGACGACCGGCAAGGACCCGGAGACGGGCGAGGAAGCCTTCTATCACGTTTTTTGCACACAATACTGCGGCAACGGCCATTCGGAGATGCACGCCAAGGCCTACGTGCTCGACAAAGCGGATTACGACAAGAAGCTCCGCGAGGCGGCCAACATCTTCGTCGACCACGCCACGAATAAACCGCTCCCTTACGTCGAAGTCGGCAAGAAGCTTTACACGAGCAACTGCGCCCAATGCCACACTGTCGACGGCAGCGTCGGCACCGGGCCAAGCTGGAAAGGGCTTGTCAAATCCAACGTGAAATTCGCCAGCTCGAACGAGCCCGGGTTTACGCTCTCCGAAGGCGATAAGGATGAGAAGTGGGATGCCTATCTCGTGGAATCAATCCTTCACCCGGAGGCAAAGATCGTTGAGGGGTACCAGAACGTCATGCCGTCGCAGGAGAGCGCCTTCAGCGATTCGCCCGGCAGCACCCCGAATCTAGCGGAGATCAAAGCCAGGATATTGGCCAACAAAGAGACGAGCTACAAGGAAAAGAAGCTGGTCGCCATCACCGAGTACATCAAGAGCGTGGGCAATAACTATCAAGCGATGAAGACGCCGGAGGCCGCGCCTCTGGCTGCAGGCGAGTCCGCAAAGCCGCCGACGTCCACGGGAGGGGAAGCGCCCACCGCCAAGGATTCTGCCTCGAAGGAGGACAAGAAATGATCGCCAGAAATCCAGAGCCCGATAATTATCTTACGCATAGCCGCGGTATCGCGTCGTGGATCTTCACGCTCGACCACAAGCGGATCGGCATCATGTACCTGGTGTCGATTCTGACGGCGCTGTTTCTCGCCGGCGTCTTCGCCATGATCATTCGCACGCAGTTGCTCGTGCCCACGGGGCTCTTGTTCCACAAGAGCGCGACGGCCACAACCGCCGACGTCTTCAAGACCTATAATCAAGTCTTCACCATGCACGGGGCGATCATGGTCTTCCTCGTGCTCATTCCCGGTATCCCCGCCGCTTTGGGCAACTTCGTCCTTCCGATCATGCTGGGCGCCAAGGACGTCGCCTTCCCCCGGCTGAATCTCTTCAGCTACTACTTTTTCGTCGTCGGCGCGGTCTTCGCCCTGGCGTCGATCCTTTTTGGCGGCGTCGACACAGGCTGGACCTTTTACACGCCCTACAGCATCCAGACCTCCACGCCGGTGATCTGCGTCCTAACCGGGGTCGTCTCGCTCGGGTTCAGTTCGATCTTCACCGGGCTGAATTTCATCGTCACGATCCACAAGCTCCGCCCTCGGGGCATGAGCTGGTTCCGCATGCCGTTGTTCTGCTGGAGCATTTACGCCACGGCCTTGATCCAAGTGTTGGCAACGCCTGTGTTGGCCATCACGCTGCTCTTGTTGATCGCGGAACGGCTCTTCCATCCCGGCATTTTCGATCCGGCCTACGGCGGCGACGCGGTGCTCTTTCAGCACTTCTTCTGGTTCTATTCGCACCCGGCGGTTTACATCATGATTTTGCCCGGCATGGCGGTGATGAGCGAAATCATCGCGACCTTCAGCCGGCGGGAGATTTTCGGCTATCGCTTTGTGGCCATGAGCAGCATCGCCATCGCCTTGATCGGCTTTTTGGTCTGGGGCCACCACATGTTTCCCAACGGCCAGTCGGGTCCGGCCAATGTGATCTTCAGCTTCATGACGATGCTCGTGGCCGTTCCCTCGGCGGTCAAGGTCTGGAACTGGCTGGCCACACTTTACAAGGGTTCGATCGTATTGAGCTCGCCAATGCTATATGCCCTGGGCTTTTTTCTCATGTTCGGCATCGGCGGGCTGACGGGCCTGCCGCTGGCCACGCTGCCCACCGATTTCCACGTCCACGACACCTATTTCGTCGTGGCCCACTTCCATTACGTGATGTTCGGCGGCACGCTCTTTATGTTTATCGCCGGCATCCATTACTGGTGGCCGAAGATTACCGGGCGGATGTACAACGAGTTCCTAGGCCGCTTTTGCTGCCTGCTGGAACTGCTGGCCTTTAACCTCACGTTCTTCCCGCAATTCATCCTCGGCCTGCACGGCATGCCGCGACGGTATGCGGTCTATTATCCGGAGTTCCGCTATTTGCACGTCATGTCCTCGATCGGGGCGTTCATCCAGTTCACGGCGTTCTTCCTTATCGCGGCCTACCTGATTCATTCGTTGTTCCGCGGCAAGAAGGCCCCCGCCAATCCGTGGGGCGGTTCGACCCTGGAATGGACCTGCCCCTCGCCGCCGCCGCACGACAATTTCCCAGAGGCTCCCAGCGTCGGCCGCCCCTACGACCACGAAGGGTTGGTGTGGGACGAAGGTACCGGCGGCTTCGAGCGAAAGACGGAGGAATTAGTGCCCGCGTAAAAACAAGAAGTCAGAAGTCAGGGGACAGAAGTCAGAATGACGCATTTTCGATTTCAAATCAAGATTTCAAATTCGCCCTTTGCCGCCGTTTCATCGTATCACAGATTTATTCCTTCTAACTCCTGACTTCTAACTCCTGACTCCTTTCCACCCCATGTCCGAAACCGCAGAAATACCGGCCGCTCATCACGAGCACCCCGCCCATCTGGCTCACCACTTCGAGTCGCTCGAGCAGCAGTACGACTCGGGCAAGCTGGGGATCTGGCTCTTCCTCACGACCGAGATCCTCATGTTCTCGGGCCTGTTCTGCGGCTATTCCGTGCTGCGGGCGGTGCATCCGGAGATTTTCCTCTATGCTCACCACTATCTTTCTGTGCCATTAGGGGCGTTGAACACGGTTGTGCTTCTGTTCAGCAGCTTCACGATGGCCTGGGGCGTCCGCGCGGCGCAGCTCGGCCAGACCAAGTTGCTCGTTCGGCTGCTCGTGATCACGTTCGCCTGCGCGGCGGTCTTCCTCTGCGTGAAGTTCGTCGAGTACAAGGCCAAATGGGAAGAAGCTTTGCTGCCTGGTCAGCACTACAATCCCACCGAGCCGCCAAAGGGCGTCGACATGCCCGCTTGGAACGCCGAGGAGGCTGCAAAAAAGAAAGCCGAGCAAGAGAAGGCCGAGCAGGAAAAGGCGGGCGCGAAGGCGGCCGACGCCAAGCCCGCGGTCGAGGCCAAGCCTGCGCCCGCGACATCCGCTGCGGCGCCAGGCGTGGTCGTCGTGGGCGAGAAGTCGGCCATCGGATTCGCGGCCACCGGACCCACCGGGCTTTCCAAAACCTGGCTCGACCGCAAACAACTCCGTGACGAAGTGATCTGGCACGGCGATGAGCCGTACAACGTGCAGCTTTTCTTCGGCATCTACTTTGTCATGACGGGGCTGCACGGCATCCACGTCATCGGCGGCATGATCGTGATCGGCTGGCTGATCGTCAAGGCTCGGCAGGGCATTTTCGGGCCCGATCGCTTCGCCGCCGTTGACTTCGTCGGGCTCTATTGGCACCTGGTCGACCTGGTGTGGATTTTCCTCTTCCCGCTCCTCTACCTGATTTCGTAGGCAACGCCGCCATGGACACATCACCTGCAAATTCCGCCTCCGCGCCCGCCGCGGCTCACTCGGCGCTGGGACACGTCGTGCCCGTGTGGATGTTGGCCGCCGTCTTCGCCGCCTTGATCGCGCTCACCGGGCTGACGGTCCTCGTGGCCCAGATCGACCTGGGCAATCTGAATCTCTACTTCGCGCTGGCCATCGCCGCGCTCAAGGCGTCGCTGGTGGTGCTCTTCTTCATGCACTTGCTCTGGGAGCGGCCCTTCAACTCAATGATCTTCGTCGGCTGCCTGATGTTCGTGACGCTCTTTATCGGAGTCGCAATGACCGACTCGAAGGCTTATGAGTCGTCGGACATCCGCGGACAGGGCAAGGCCGTCGTGCATAAGCCGCTTGGGAGTCCGGCGGGGAGTCCCACAAAGTGAGCGATCGCCCGCCGAGCGACGGTTATTCTCGCGGCGATTCATCTCGTAGCCTGGAATCCGGGACCAGCCCGCCGCAGATCAACGCCGGCGAGATCGGCATGGTGGTGGTCATCGCAGGGTTCTCGGTGCTCTTCGCCGCAAGTGTGGTGTTCTATTTGTTCATGCGGCATATGCACCAGCCGTGGCCGCCGGCTAATTTTCCGGCACTACCGTCGAGCCTTTGGCTGAGCACGCTGGACATCGTCTGCACGAGCATCACGATCCAAGGCGCAGTGCTTGCCGCGCGGCGCGACGACACGGTCGGCCTGCGACGGAACCTCGTCGCATCGCTCGTCTTGGCGCTCGGTTTTCTCGGCCTCCAGTCGTACGCCTGGTATTCGATATGGCAGCAGATGGCCGCGGTCGCCGGCGGCATAGGCAGTTCTTATTTAACGACGTTTTACATAATGACCGGCCTGCACGCCGCGCACGTCGTAGGCGGCCTCGTGCCGCTCGTGATCATCACCGTCAACGCCTACCGAAGCATGTACGGCACCAAAAAAGCGCCGGCGTCCGCTTCACGGCCATCTACTGGCACTTTCTGGACGTGGTGTGGTGCGTGATTTTTGTGGTTGTATTCTTAATGTGAAGATAGTAATCAGCCAGGAGGCCGTACATGGCATACGCATTTCCACCCGACGTTCGCCAGCTCATCCAAGAGGCGGAAAACTTCGGCGAATATGTCTCAGAGGACGATGTCCTGCGAGACGCACTCTCGGCTCTCATTCGGCAGAATGAGGATTTGGCGGCCATTCGCGAAGGCATTGCCGACATGGAGGCCGGCCGGTTTCGTCCTGTTTCAGAAGTTGACGCCGAGATTCGCCGGAAGCTTGGCTTCGCGACCGGCCGATGAGCTACGAAATCGTGATAACCGACCGCGCGGCGGAAAAGCTCGAGTCTGCCGCACGGTGGTGGGCCGAGTATCGCTCGCAGCCCGCCCTTATTCACGCCAAAGTTCAAGCTGCGCTTCAATCGGCTTGCGGCGTCCTCCCGTTGCCGGTTTTGCGGTCCGAGTGTCGCCGCGGAGAAGGTCGAGACGTTGCAACAATTCGACGGTGATCGGGCGCTTGTTGTCCCAGAAGACGAAAGCACGGTAAAACTCCTGTGCCGCCGAGGAGTTTAGCAGGACCGCAAGGAAGTTTGCCTGCTCTTCGGTTTCGCACGGAAGGAAATAGGATGTGTCATCGAGAACAACCGGCTTGCCGCCGATCGGACCGACCGCAAAAAAACGCAAACTCTTGTAGAACCCGCTGATGGCTACCTTCCAAGGCGCGAAGCTGTAGCCGCCGACTCCAAAAACCGAATACTTGGGCCGGTCGCGATAAATTAAGCTGCCGCGCTTCTTGAAACGTTCGCCGTGCATCTCCAAGTACGCCCAGGTCTTCGGCGCGTCCTTCTCTATGCGGCCAGTATCATCCCCGACCTTGGACTGTGTGACGAGCATTACGCGGTGACGGCTTTCAATACGGCCATTTGCGATATCCGAACTCTTCATCATCGGGTACAGGAATGCCTCTTCAAGATCAACCACTTCGTCCAGACCATTGCGATACTTGTCGCCTTCGGGACGCAATTCCATTACTTGCGCACAATCGTGCTTAATCCCCGATCGCCATTTCAGCGCGCTGTCACCGCAAAGATGTTTCCATCGGTGATAGGCAGCGACATCTCCCAAAAGGGTCTCATCTTCGTAACCGATCAATTGATGCTCCAGTGTCGAGTGCAGGCCGCCATAGACTCTGGCGAGCTGCTCGTTGGCGCCCAGTCGGAACTCACTGACCAGCAGAACCGCATCGACTGCAGCGTCAAAATGCAGATCGGCATCGATGCCGTAGATTGCGGATCGTTCAAATGCAATGCAATTCTTCCATGCGTACCTCAAGACTTTGCGCGGTTGATGATTTGCAAAGCATTGCCAGCGCTCCCGTGCGCCCATTCATCAACTCAAACAAACGTATGAGCATGTACTCCGAAATATCGAAATTGCTTTTGCCGGTAATGGCGTCGAGTCCGTTGTGCTTCTGGAAATTAGATTTCTCCGGCACGTTTCTGCTTTCCAGAACTCCCAAGCGCGAACTCGTGACCCACGGCGGATTCCCAAGAAGCAAAATGGGTTCGGGCAATTCGCACAACACCGCTTGCCAATCCGTGGCAAAGAAATCGCCTTGTGCGACATCCACGTGGCCGGCTTGTGGCCGCCGGTTGAGCATGCATTGTGCTCGCTCAACGTAATCCGAGTTTATTTCGGCAGCGAATGCCCTCTGAACGCTCTTGAATTGGTCCAAGCCGGCGAAGAGGAAGTTGCCTAATCCGCATGTCGGCTCAAGCAGCGCGGCGGGTACGATGCCTCGGTCGGCCAATAGCAAACACACGCGCTGCGCCAATGCAGGCGGGGTCTGAAAATCGCCGAACTCGGTCTTCTTTTTTTTCTCTGCCGTTGGCATGCTGGCATCGAGTCGTTAGCTACCTAAGTTTCAGAATCCCGTCCACCTTCCCTGCCTCCTCGATAACGCGACCATATTGAAGCCGCCATTGCAGGGCGTTGGAAATCGTCAGATAGCCCTGCTCGCAGGTCTCCTTAAGCAATTCCTGAGCGATCTTATTTGCTTCGATGTCGTCAATGGGCAGGTTCTTGTCGTGCATTAGGCCGATCAAGTCCTCGGCATTGCATCCGGCGTCCAGATGCTTGAGTATCAGCTTTGTCATCGTGTAGTCGGCGGTGCGGCGTTGCTCGACGAACACCGTGTGCAGGATGTTCAAAACCGCCGTGGCCGTCTTTGGATCATCATGCTTCTCATAAACGAACACCATACCGAGTATCCAAGTCCGCAGATCTTCTGACGAGCGGATTTGAAGGGACACGACGATTGAGGCTGCGTAAAAGCCGTAACCTTCATGTCAACCTTGAGTTCCGGAAAGTCGATGCCGATTGCTGAATTCGACGGCGCGAAACCGTACTTTACTTCCAGGTGGGCGCGGAACTTGTGTTCCAGGTACGTTCCAATGGCTTTTCCATCCGTGACTCCATAAAGCGTCGGCTCCGGAAAACTCGATTCGATCTGCGCGAACGCAGTCGCCTCCTGGCAGAGCAAAGGGATTGTCAGCGTTATCTTCGCCATTTCGTTCTCCAGGCGCCTTCGTCGATTGGAACAAGCCATTAAGGTTTGTTTCAGGGATTGTACCATCGGAGAGCAGAAAGTCGAACTGGGGGCCGATGGATCGCCGCAAGCGCTTGCTGAAAAGAAGCCCTTATCTCTCAATCTTTGTCGTGGCGACTAAGCTGGCTTCCGCCGTGGACTTTGCGTCGGCGATCGTCGCTGCATCGATCTGCTCGCGCGGCTGCCGATCGAGAACCAGGAGCAACATCAACAGCGGCAGATAGATGATGCTCGCCAAAAATACCCGCCGCGCGTTGCGGGCCGTTTTCATGCGGCGGAGTTTCAGCGTCAGCAGAAAGAACGCCAGCCCCAGCGCAAGCGACGCCGCGGCGAACGGATATCCGGCCACTCCGCTGAAGGTCACCGCCAGTCCCAGCGGCAGCAAGGCGAGCGAATAGAGCACGATCATCAAACAGGTCAGGTGCCCCAGTGGGTCGATCAGCGGCAACATGCGGAAGCCGGCCTTCGCGTAGTCGTCGCGGAGCAGCCACGCCAGGGCCAGGAAGTGCGGAATCTGCCAGAGAAACAAGATCATGCCCAAAAGCACCGCGCCTAGGCCGATCTCGCCGCACGCGGCGGTCCAGCCCATGATCGGCGGCAACGCGCCGCAGACCGCGCCGACTAGTGTGCAGAGCGATGTCCGCGGCTTCAGCGGCGTATAAACCATCGCATAGATGACGATGTTGGCGAGCCCCAAAAAGGCCGTCAGCGGATTGACCAACTCGTTGAGGATTGCCACCCCGCCGAGCGACGTTGCCACGGCAAACAGAATCGCGTGAAGCGCGGATATCTGCCCGGTGGGCAGCGGCCGGCCGCGGGTTCGCCGCATCATCGCGTCGCGGCGGATTTCCAGAAGTTGATTCAGCGCGCTCGCCCCGGCCCCCGCCAGGCCCGTGCCGAGAATCGTCCACCCCAGCCGCGCATAATCCAGCGGCCCCGACGAGCCGAGAATAAACCCCACCGCCGCGGTGATTAACACCATCGCCGTGAGACGGATTTTCGATAGCTCCAGGTAGGCCTTGAAGAACATAAAGCTGTGAGCGGTGAGCCACGAGCAGGCGAGCGACTTGAAGCAAGCCAGGGTTAACGGCTAAACTATAGTAATTCAGCAAGTCCGATGCTCTTTGCCAGCCGTTCCCTCCTATGATACGAAAAGTCCCGATAACTGTCCAACCCCCCGCCAAGCCGGCATTTGCTGCCGTATGGCCTGTCTATTTTGCCTGGACGGCGTGCCTCGCCATGCTGCTACTGATTTTCCTGGGCGGGCTTGTCACCGGCTTTCGCGCCGGCATGGCCGTGCCCGATTGGCCCGGCACGTTCGGCTACAATATGTTCACTTACCCGCTACGCAAAATGACCGGCGGAGTTTTCTACGAACATAGCCACCGACTGCTCGGTTCGGTCGTCGGACTGACGACGCTCACGCTGGCCATTCTGCTGACGATCCGCCGCCGCCCGCGCGGCGCACTTGTGCTGATATGGGTCGTGGGAATAGGCGTGGCCGTGCAAGGCGTGATGGGCGGGCTGCGAGTGACTGAGAATAACGTCAACTTGGCCGTCGTTCACGGCTTCTTCGCCCATGTGGTCCTTGCCGGCATGGTGGCCGTGGCCGCGCTGTTGATGCGGCGGCCGAACGATCAAGGCGACGAGCCGTCGTGCAGCTCGACCGACTTCAGGCTTGCCGCGCTATTGGTGCTCGGCGTCATGCTGCAAACGCTGCTGGGCGCCTTCGTGCGGCAGAAGGGAGTTTTGCTCCTGGAACACGTAACCGTCGCGATATTCGTGATCCTCTTGGCGGTTGCCCTCGGTGTGCGGTTGTGGGGGCTTTATCCGCATGTCCGCCTCTTAGCCCGCGGCGGCATCGCACTGATCGCGGTCGTCGTGATGCAATTGATGCTGGGCGGCGTATCCCTGACGATGCGGACTCCGGCCGCCATTCAGTCGCCATCGGCCGAGCAGTTGCAATCGCAAGACGCATTGCAACCCGCTTTGCACGCGGTCATCACCACGCTGCATCAAACGACGGCCGCGGTGCTGCTGGGACTGGCGACGCTTTTAGCCGTCTCATGCTGGCGGCTGTTGGATAAACGCGTCGCCAGCGCTGTTGCCGAAGAACAGGTCAACCGTTCTAAGCCGTCTGCTTCTTCGCGCGGGCTTCTTGGTCTTGATCTTCCGCAGATCGTTCAATTCGCAGTCCAAGCGATGCCGCAAGGGGCTTTCAGGGCGAAGCTCATCCAGAAGCGCCTCCGCCCGCGATAACAGGTCCTCGCTGACTTCTTGTCCGCGAAAGAGGGCTCTCCAAGTACGTTGAATTTGGTCTTCAGTTTGCAATCTATCACCTCGTAACGGGGCTGCTTGACGACAACGCTTTGCTCGTCCGCGGTTCGTCGCCGCCGGGAACCGTCGTTGGGAGTCGCATCCGTTCCAACTCCTCCGCCAATACTTCTATAGTGTAACGAATCTGCTTCTCCGTGTGAAGCGCGGTAATAAAGAATCGCAATCGGGCGGCGCTTTCTTCCACCGCCGGATGCACGATCGGCTGCACATTCACGCCCCGCGCGAACATCGCCCGCGACAATCTCATGCAGGCGATTGAATTTCCCACGATCACCGGGACAACGCCCGTATTCTGGCTCGTGCCGGTGTCCAGACCCCGCTCCTTGGCCAAATCGAGGAACAATTGGGCGTTCTGGCGTAGCCGTGCCACCCGCTCAGGTTGTGTTTCCATGATGCGGATCGACGCCAAGGCCGCCGCAGCTCCGGAAGCCGGAATTCCCACGCTGAAAACGAAGCCGGGGGCAGTGTACTTTAGATACTCAATTAACGCACCGGTCCCGGCGATGTAGCCGCCGCAGCTTCCCAGCGACTTGCTCATCGTTCCCATCCAGATATCGACGTCGGCCGGGTCGATCTGAAAATGCTCGCTGACGCCGCGGCCGTGGCTGCCAAGCACCCCAATCGAGTGGGCTTCGTCGACCATCAGCAGGGCCTTGTGCCGCTTGCGGACCTCGATGAACCGCGGCAGATCGGGAAAATCCCCGTCCATGCTGTAGACGCCTTCGATCGCGATCAGTACACGGCGGTATTCGTGGCGGTATTGCTCAAGCAAGCGGTCGGCCGCTTGCCAATCGTTGTGCGCAAAGGGCCGCCGCCGAGCGCCGGAAAGGATTGATCCTTGCACGATGCTATTGTGGGCAAGCGCGTCGTGCAGGATCAAATCGCCCGGGCCGAGGAGATGCCCGAGGACCGATTCATTCGTGGCGTGTCCGCCGACAAAGACCAAAGACGCTTCGGTGCCGAGGAACTTGGCGATCGCTCGTTCCAATTCGCCGTGGATCACCTTCTCTCCAGAAGCGACGCGGCTTGCCGAGACACTCGTGCCGTAGCGGTCGATGGCCGCCTTCGCCGCGGCGGTGACGGCCGGATCGCCCGACGTGCCGATGTAGTTGTAGCTGGCGAAGTTGATCAGCTCGCGGCCGTCGATGATCGTGCGGTCGTTGGTGATCCCCTGGTGTACGCCGAAGTATGGGTTGCCCAGGCCGGAAGCATCAAGCATGTCCAGCCGCTGCCGCAGCAGCTTGTACTCGGGGAACTGATCGAAGCTGTACGCTTCGGGCGGGATTTCTAACGTCGCCGGCCTGCCCGTCGCCACGCGAGGCTCGGTGCCGAGATACTTCAACACGGCGCCGATCACATGATTCGTCGTTTCCAGATCGATAAGGATTTCCTGTGGAAAGCGCCCGCCAAAGCGCTCTTCCAGCGTGGAGAGGATTTCCATCCGCTCCAGCGAATCCATGCCCGACTCGGCGATCGGCGTATCGAGCGTGAGACCGTTCGCCCGCTCCTTGGCGACGCGGCGGATTTCCTCAATGACGATTTCTTCGACTTTTTTCTTTTGAGCGGCCGTTGCGGGCTTAACATGCTCGCCTTGCTCCGCGTAATGCGATCCGGCAGAGTCGTTCGTGGTACCGTTTTCAGTCAGTAAGTCGTCGCGACCTCGGCTAAAGCCGGCACTACCATCGCCGCCAGAGTGCCCGTTCGTTGCTAACGCGCCGTGCCCTTTCGCCAGTTCGGCCAAGGTAGGCGCCGCGGTTGCCGAAGCCTGCTTCGCCATCGGCTCGTCGCCGTCGCCGGCGCGCCACGTGCCAACTACGTCCAGCGTGCCATCGAGATAACCTTGTTTGCAAGCGTGCCGCTGGATCTTGCCACTGGAAGTCTTCGGCACCGACCCGGCGCGGATCAGCACGATTGCATCGACGTTCAAGTCGTGTTCGCCGGCCACCGCGCGGCGGATGGTATGCAAAACTTCCGCGAACTGGCCTTGCTTGTGCCGTTCGACCTCGGCCACGATCACCAGTTGTTCGCGGCCGTCTTTTTCCAATGCAAAGGCGGCCGCGCTATCGACTCGCAAGCGCGGATGACAACGATAGACCGTCAGCTCGATATCTTGCGGATAGTAGTTGACGCCTCGGAGAATGATCAAATCCTTTAGGCGTCCCGTGACATAAAGCTCGCCGGCGAGCGTGAATCCCAAATCGCCCGTGCGCAGGAAAGGACCGTCGCCCGTGTCGGCCAAATGGGCGTGGAACATCTCCTCGGTGACGTCCGGCCGCTTCCAGTAGCCCTGCGCCATGCTCGGGCCGCCGACCCAAATCTCGCCGATTTCGTTCGCCGCGCATACGGTCTTGGTGTGCGGATTCGCAATCACGATCTTCTGGTCCGGCAACGTTTGGCCGCAGCCCACGAGGTCGCGCGCGCCGGCCCGGCCGGGCGTAACCTCTAGCACCTTGCCCAGCGTGAGGGCCGTGGCGTCAAAGCTGCGAATCACCGGCGGCCTGGCGACGAAGCCGCCGGAAACAATCAGCGTCGCCTCGGCCAATCCGAAGCAAGGATAAAACGCGTCCGGGCGGAATCCGCACGGCGCAAACTTCTCGGCAAACCGCCGCAAGGTCTCCGCCCGCACCGGCTCCGCTCCGTTGAAGGCCAGCCGCCAGGTGCTCAAGTCGAGCTGCTCGCGCTGTTCGGGCGTGATTTTCTCCACGCAATACTCATAGGCGAAGTTCGGCCCGCCGCTGGTCGTGGCGCGAAAACGGCTGATCGCCGAAAGCCAGCGAAACGGCTTCTGCAGGAACGTCATGGGAGACATCAGCACGTTCGTGCGGCCGACATAGATCGGCTGCAGGATGCCGCCGATCAGGCCCATGTCGTGATAGCTCGGCAGCCAGAAGACGCCCACGCTCGAGCGCGTGTGCTCGAAGGCATGTGCGATCAGCGCCGAGTTATGGACCAGGTTCGCATGGTTGAGCATGACACCCTTGGGCGTGCCCGTAGATCCCGAAGTGTATTGCAAAAAGGCGAGCGTCTCGCCGTGGATGTCCGGATGCTGCCATTGCTCGTCGAGCCCGGCGGGCAACTGGCAAGTGTCCAGCCAGGTGAGTTGCTTGAGGTGCGGCGTGGCGTTGATGAGGCCGCCGACGCGCGCGAGCACTTCCGTGGTCGTCAGCGCGACTTTGGCCTCGGCGTCGTCCGCGATCGCCTGGATGCGTTCCATCGAGCGGTTGCGGCGGGGCGGATAGACGGGCACCGCCACTACGCCCGCGTAAAGACATCCCAGAAAGCCGGCAATGAAATCCAACCCGGCCGGATAGAGCAGCAGCGCCCGCTCGCCCTGCAATCCCTTGGACATCAACCACGCGCCGATCGCGCGGGCCTGTCGGTCGAGTTCCCCGTAAGTCAGGTCCTTCTGTTTCAGTTCGCCGTCAACGAGGTAGCAGAAGGCCAGGTCGTGGGGCTGAGTTCGCGCCCGATGCTGGACCATTTCCACCAACGTCAGCGGGCCGAAAAAAGTGCCCGGCAAATAATCGAGATGCTCCACGGGTGCAATCCCCTCCAGTGAGTAGTCGGCCGCGCGGCTCATATCTCCTCTCCCGCGGGAGAGGGCTAGGGTGATGGCGGTTCGCCACGTAGCCCTTTTCATTCGATTCGACCGACCTTGGGAGGCCGCGCAAACCGATCTGCCGGGGACGCCAGACTTTCACCGGTCCCCCGAAGCTCTATATTTTATGCCGTCGGAAAGGTCTACGCAATCGGACCCATTGGATACGAATCGCTGTCCGATTCCGTGACTAAACTACCGCGATTCGGGTCGTGCCGCCTACTTTGGACTCGGAAGCGGCACGGCGACTACCTTCCAGTCCTCCTCGGTCTTCTCCCCGTCGAAATTCCCCGCTCCCCGCGCCCAGTAGCAGGCCGATTGCAGCCATGTGATCGTCTTGACACCGAAGTATCGCGTGTCGATTAGTACGTCCGTATCCACGGCGAAAGCCAAATGATCACCCGGATCGCGGCCGAAGTACTTGAGCTTCTCGGCCGTCTTGTCGTGAAGTATGGCCGACGAGAGATCGACGGGCACCCAGCCGACTCCCTGCGCGAAGAACTCCGCCTTGACGTGTTCCTGCGAATCGCCGTGTTTGCCGTGGCTGGCCGAGATCGCCCAGCGGCCCACCAAGGCGCGGGCGGGAACACCCTGCGACCGCATGGCCGCAACGAACAAGATGCACAAGCCGCCGCAGTCCGATTTCTTCACCGCGGACACATTGCTCCGCGAGCGGACCTGCGCGTCACCCAAGTATTCGTAGCGAAAGTTTCTCGGCGATGAACTTCACCGACACCGGGCAACTCCGGCAGTCGATCCTGCGATCTATTCTACTTAAAGGAGTGCGCGGGAGCAATAGAATGGTGCTATCATGAAAGGAAGTACTTAAGGCTGGTCCATCATGAAAGGGTTCGCCGCCGTTGCACTGCTATTGATCACCGCCATCACGTTCCAATTGGGACTGCTGGCCTACGCGATGTACACCCTACTGCTGACCTTGCTCGTGAGCCACTGGCTGAGCCGGCAATGGGCCGCGAACTTGGAGGCGACCCGCGAGTGCAATCGCGTAGCGGTGAATGTCGGCGACAAGGTGGCGGTCGTTGTGACGCTGCGGAACCGTGGGCTGCTGCCCGTGGCCTGGGCCTTGGTCGAGGACCAGTTGCCCCGCCGCGCGATGCACATTCAGCCGCCATCGCTCGGCCTGATGGGGTGCCGGCTGGGATTGTTCTCCTTCCGACCGGGCGGCAAGACGACGCTCTTCTATCAATTGCAGTGCAACCGCCGCGGCTACCATCAGATCGGCCCCCTGATGGTCGAGACGGGCGACCTCTTCGGCCTCCATCGCCGCTACCGCATGTTGACCTTGCCGCACTTCCTGCTGGTCTATCCGGAAATCGCTCCGCTGGAAGGCTACGACCTGGCTTCGCGGATGCCGCTGGGCGAAATCCGCATGACTCATCGCCTCTTTGAAGATCCGACGCGGATTGCCGGCGTGCGAGCCTATCAGGCGGGCGATCCGCTGAATCGCGTCCATTGGCGGGCGACCGCCCGCTGCGGCTCGCTGCAATGCAAGGTTTACGAGCCGTCGAGTGTGGCCGGAGCGACGCTGCTTTTGGACTTCCATCAGGCCGACTACGCGCCGCAGCATGAGCCGGTTCGCTCCGAGCTGGCGGTCTCCGTGGCCGCTTCGATCGCCCACGCGGTCTATGAGATGGGGCATCAGATCGGACTTGTGACCAACGGCCGCGATGCGGCCGATCGCATTCGTCAAGAGGGTTGGACAGGCGAGCTTCGAACTCGCGACGCCGCCCGGCGCGGTCAGGGATGGCCGAAAGAAGCGAACGCTTGCAGCCGCTCGTAGTTCCCACGCGCCGCGGCGCCGATCAATTGCTGCGAATCCTCGAAACCTTGGCCCGCGTAGAATTAACCGACGGCCTGAGCTTTCCCCAATTGATCGCCGAGGCTGCCTGCCGGATGCCGCACGACGCCACGGTGATCGCCGTGTTGACGACGCTGACGGCGGAAATTGCCGAAGCGCTAGGCGAACTGCGCGGCGCGGCATGAGCGTCACCGTCGTGCTCAACGTTTACGCCGAGGACGATTTCGTCGAGGCCGCCGCGCGGCTGCTCGCCCAGGGAATCCCGTCGTTCTATCTGCCGAATCGCGAGGCGATCGTCACCGTATGCCGCGAATACAGGATGGGTCATGGCCACACGGTATGACAAAACGCTTGCCGACTACTTAGTCATCGCCGTCAGCCCGGCGCTGATCATGACGCTCGTCGGCAGCCTGGTGTACTTCCTCTTGGAGCTCTTTTATCAAGGAAACTTCACCGGGCGGCTGCATTACATCCTTTCGCTCTTCATCTTCGCCGCCGTGCTCGTCGGCCGCATCGCGATCGAGGACGGCAAGGAACGGGCGGCCCTGTTCGCCCTGCCGCTGGCCGGCGCCACGATGCTGGCGATTGTCCGCTTCGTGGAGTTCCAGGGTCCGCTTGGCCAAGCCAGCTTCATTATCAATTTCGGTCTCGTCGCGCTCATCTGGTGGTGCGCCCACAAGTTGACCTGGGACTGTACGATGATCGATGAGACGGAGCCCGGTTCTGGCGAAGGATTGCTCGACGCCGCGGGGTTGGGAGAAAAAACGTCCCGTGTCGCGGGCGTCCCGCCTGCCCCAGACGCAGACGGGACGGTCGCGCCGCGCGACAAGCCTCACGCGCCGGGCGTGTGGATCGTCTACTTTTCTTTGGCAGCGCTGCCGCTATTCGGTCTCGGTCAATTGGCGATACCCGTTTACCAAGCGGGCCGGCGGCGATACGCTTTTTTCCTCCTGGCGGTCTACGTGGCCAGCGGTCTCGGGCTTTTGCTGACAACCAGCTTTCTGGGGCTCCGCCGCTACCTCCGCCAGCGGCGGCTGCCGATGCCCATGCTGATGACGAGCACGTGGATCGCGCTGGGCTGCGCGTTGATCTTCGGCGTGATGGGGCTCGCGCTCTTGCTGCCGCGCCCGAATGCCGAGCTCGCCATTTCGCAATTTCCGCGCTTAATGGGCTCGCCCGATCAGAATCCCTCGAAGCACGGCATGGGAAACGATGGCGTTCGAGGCAACCAGCCGGGCCGGCCCGAACCGGGCGAGAAGGGCACGCCGGCGCCCGGTCAAAGTGACAAGACCCAGCCAGGCGGAAAGCAGGGTGACAAACCTGGCAGCGGCAAGCCGGAGGGGGGCAAGCAAGAACCCGGAAAGCAAGAGGGAAGCAAGCAGGATACCGGTAAAGAAGAGGGTCAACGACCAGATAATAATAAACCGGCCGGCGACAAATCCAAGAGCGATAAGGCATCCAAGCCGGACCCGGATGAAAAGAGCAGGCAGCAACCCAGCAACGACGCCGGCGACCGATCCGCCCATGACGGAGCAAAGCACAACGAGTCGCGCGCCCGTCCATCCGCCGACGGGCCGCGCGGCGACCGTCCGCAGGATTCAAAGAACGATCGCGACCAATCGAAGTCGGAGAAACAGCCGGAGAATCGGCCGGGTGAGGAACCGTCCCGGGCTGAGCCCGGCAACCGCCCTCCCGACACACCGCCTCCGCCGGACATTACCTCGACATTTGACTGGCTGCTGCCGTTGGTAAAGGTGCTGTTCTATCTCGTGATCGCCGGCCTGGTGGTCTTCTGGGCATGGCGGCATCGCGCGGGGATTATAGCGTCGCTCCACGACCTTCTGAACGGACTGCGCGGCTTGTGGAATCGCCTTTTTGCCGGACTGCGGAAGGCGGAAACAGCCGCGAGCCCGGAAAATGTTCCGCGTCCCCGCCAATTTGCCGATTTCGTCGATCCGTTCACTGCGGGCATGGCCAGCCAGCTTCCCGCCGATCAATTGGTGCGGTATCTCTTCGCGGTGCTGGAAGCATGGGGCCACGAGCACGGCTGCCCGCGCGAACCGGAACAAACTCCGCACGAATTCGCCCGTGCGGTCGCCGAGCGCGAGCACTCGCTCCTGCCAGGCGCGACGTGCCTTGCCGACCTCTATTGCGAAGCAGCCTACGCGCCAGGACAGTTGAAATCCGTTAACATGAAGCCGTTGCAAGAACTCTGGCACGGCCTGCACGCCCAATCGACTGCGGATCGCGACGTACAGTTGGCGGCTCCTTGAGCTTGCGAAAGGCGAGATGACAACCCCGTAGTATCGTGCCGGAAGGAGCGTAGCCATAGTGAAAAGGGCATGGGGTCATGGCGGTTGTTTGCCGAGAATGCTAAACTAGTGTGATATTGTTAAAAGCTTCTGGACTACCGGCACAAACCCACGCAGATAATTTCTCTTCATGCTCAAGTGGCGTCTCTTATTGGGAACCGCGATTGTCCTGGCCCTCATCGGGCTATGCTGGCTGGACGCCCAGAGCGATTTGCCGGCGGGCATCCAAAAGGTGCCGATCAAGCTGCCCGGCGTGGCCTTGATTCCAGTCGTGCTCATTTTGACCGCGCTGGCCACACAAGAGATTTTGCGACTCGCTCGTGCTGCCAACCTTCAGCCAGCCGCGCCGGCCATTTACTTCGGCAATTTGCTTCTGGTCCTTGCCCAATGGCTGCCAGCGGTGAATCTCTATGTGATTTCGCTGCTGCAAAAGCCGCTCGAACCGACCCGCGAATTCGACTATATGCCGCACGTCGAAATGATCTGGGCGGGCAGTCATTCCGCGCTGTGGGCACTGTCGCTGGGCGTGATAATGATCTTTGTCGCGGAGATGCGGCGCTTCGAGCGGCCGGGCGGGGCGTTGGCCAATATCGCGGTCGGCGTGTTCGCGCTGATCTACGTTGGCGTGATGCTTACGTTCGCGGTGCAGATGCGGATCTTTTGGGGCGTCGGCGCGGTGGCGGCGTGGATCATTTCAGTAAAGATGGGCGACATCGGCGCGTATACGGTCGGCCGGCTCTTCGGCACGACACGGATGGCGCCTACGATCAGCCCAGGCAAGACGGTAGAAGGCGCGATGGGCGCAATCGTGTTCGCCTGCGCCGGCTCGTGGATCAGCTTCCACGGCATCGTGCAACTCGCACCGCCCAGCGTCGCCTTGAACCCCGGCACGTCGCTCGGCTGGCTTGTCTTCGGGCTGGTGATGGGCGTCGCCGGCATCGTGGGCGACCTGGCTGAGTCGCTCTTGAAGCGCGACGTGGGCGTGAAGGATTCCAGCGCATGGATGCCAGGCTTCGGCGGCGTGCTGGACATCCTCGATTCGCTGCTATTGTCCGCGCCGATCGCCTGGCTCTGCTGGGCGTTCGGGATCGTGGGCGTGGGACAAGGGATGTGACGGCCGGCTACTGCCTCGGTGCTGCGGCCGGCATCGCCGCATTCGCGGCGCCGGGCGTTTCCGATAACGGGCCCTTACTTTCGATGACCACCAGCAAATCGGCCCGCGGCGGCGAAGTAGGAAATGGGATTGGCACTCCGGCCACCGTGGCTGTCGAATCGACTGGCACCGGCAAGGCCACCATCCCCATGCCGAGAATCAACACTTGGTCGACCGGCCAGCGAAAGCGCTCGCCGAAGCGGAAGTTCGAGACCTGCGGCACTTCGACCTTCGCCCGCTGCCTCGGCGAGGTCTGGGTGGGCACTTCAAGCATCACCGGCACGAGCTTTTCCACCTGATCGATCTGGCACTTGATCATCGCGTCCACCGCGCGGCGGTCGCTAGTCAGAAGCGGCTGGAACTCCAGTGAAAAACCTTCGTCAAGCTGGCCGGGCAGGTTTTCATACCCCTGCCAGGCGTCGGGCCGCGGATTGACGTCGCGGACAAACGGGCGAGCTCGCTGGGCAGAAATCACCGTCGCCTGGCCGTTGTTCACCAGCAAGTGCGGCGAACTGTGTTCACGATAGTCGTTGCGGTGCTGCAACGTGCTCAACAGCACGGCGGCGTCTTCCTTCGAGAGCACCCACGCGCAGACGCCCGGCGTTTGCACGGGAATGGGCCGCAACGTGCGATGGGCCGTAGCCCGCCAGTTAGGGCTGTCGATCGTGGCGATGCGGAGACTGAAGGTCCGCGTCTCGGCCTCGCTGGAGACGAAGCGATCGACGATGTCCGCCACCACGGCCTGCATTTGCGGCGTGTGGTAGACCCGTAGCGTCCGCGGCGTCGCGCTGAGGATGCCGAAGGGCTCGTTGTGCCAGACTTCATAGCCCGTTTCGCGGAGGATCCAATCGATGATCGCCTGTTCGGGCCGCTTCGTGGTCATGACGCGGGCCGTGTAGGGGCTTATATCGTATTCCCGCCAGACTTGCCCCTGATCATTGGGCAACTGCCCATTGCCAGCAGTAACATGCAGCGGCCGCCGCGCGACCAACGTCGGCGGCGCGAGGAACGGATTGCCGCCGGGCGCCGCGGCGGGCGAGGCAGCCGGTCCTGCCGGCGCGGGCACGGTCGCCGCGGCCGGCACGACGCCGCGATCGCCACCGAGCGTGGCCGGTTGCCAACCTGCACTGGGCGGATAGGACCCGTTGGCCGGCGCTTGTGCCCTGGCCGAGGTCGCGGTTGAGGCCAGAATTGCGACAAAAACCAAAAACGTCCCCGAACCTGATCGTGACCTCATGGCAAAGCCTCCTTGCCGAGTTGCGGAAGAACCGACTCTTTCGCGGCGGAGAGTATAGGTAGTCGCGAACCGCGAAGCAAGAGCGTTTATCGGGGGTTTTTCAACTTCTTGTACCAAACCATCAGATAATAAACAGGGATTCCGCCGAGTACCACGAAGATTCCCGCAATGCCCGCAATCCCATCGCGGACATACGTCGAATAAAGCATCCAAAGCGAGACAACGATGTACAGTGCTGGAACGACAGGATAGCCCCAACATTTGTATGGTCGAGGATGGTTGGGAAGCTTGACGCGAAGAACAAATATTGAGCAAACCGTCATTGCCCAAATGACTGCCAAGGTCACGCCGAGGAGATCCAGAATTTGCTCGAAGCTGCCCCAGGCAATGAATGCGCACCCGACGATCGCCTCCAGCAAAATCGCCGCGTTGGGCGTTTTATACTTGGGGTGGATGTTCCCAGCCCACTTGAAAAAAAGCCCGTCGCGACCCATCGCGAAGACAGTCCGCGGGTTGGAAAGCAACGTGGCGCTGAGCGTGCCTAGAACGGAAAGCGCCACTAGACCTTGGGCCAGGATTTCCGCCCACGAGCCGAAGAGATTGCTCGCCGCCATCTTGGCGACGGTCTTCGAGCCCACGATCTTATCGAGCGGGACGGCGTAAAGGTAAACCGCATTCATGAGGACATAAATCAGTGTCACCAACAGTGTGCCGAGAATCAGCGAGAGCGGAATGGCTCGCTCCGGCCGACGGACTTCCTCCGCCATGAGGACGGACGCATTCCACCCCGAATAGGCGTAGGCCATCGGCACCAGCGCGGCACCGATCGCGAAGAGAATTGGTTTGGTCTCGCCGGAAAAAAGCGGCATGAAATGGGCAGAATTTCCGTGGCCGATCGCGAAGCCCAGGACTACCAGAAGCAGCATCGCGGCGATCTTGGACGAGGTCAATATATCCATGACGCCGGCGCTCAGCTTTACGCCACGGCAATTCAAAAAAGTAAGAACGGCGACGACGAAGATGGAAAACAGTTTGGACTCCAGGGGTAGAACCCAAGTTCCCGCCTTCAGGGCCTCCTCCCAGCTAGGGTTCATGCCGAGATACCCTGCTGCTGCGATCGCCAAAAACGCGATCGTTCCCGCGGTGGTCACCAGCGAGTAAGCGAACCCGTACAGGAATGCGACGAGCGGCCCAAACGCCTCCTTAAGATAAACGTATTCGCCGCCGGCCTGCGGAAACATGGTGCCGAGTTCGCCATAGGCGAGCGCCCCGAAGATCGTCGTAAGGCCGCCGATGGCCCACGCCGCGAGCACCCAACCAGCCGTGGGCAGACCCAGCGCGATCTTGCCCGGCGTCGTAAAAATGCCCACGCCGATTATGTTGCCGATCACCAGCAAGATGCAGGTTAAAAGGCCGAGTTCGCGCTTAAGGACGTTTGATGCAGCCGCGTTGCCGTTGGTCATTTCTTTATGGAATCCCCATCGCGAACTTTAGAGCGCTATTGACATCTCTCATTTTGGCCGAGTCGAGCAGGGTTATTCGCCGTATAAGCCGCGACTTTGGCACGGTCAAGAGCACGTCGCAATTAGCGAACGAATCCTGCGGCATCCCATCGGTTCGCGTAAGCGCGACTTCACACGGCAGGCCGTGTGCGGTGCGTGTGATCTGGGCAACAACCAGTTGATTCCGGACGGCAACTGCCGTCGATCGCGTGATTATCAATACGGGTCGCCGACCAACGGGCGCCGGCAAATCGGCCCACCAAACCTCACCGCGGTCCATGCTATTGCTCGTCCCAATCCTCCAACCCCATGACTTCCGAAGTCAACTGAACGGACGCTTCCGACCAGTCCTCGGCTATGTCTTTCGGCAGTGAGCGGAAGTCCAGAAAATCCTCAAGCACGCGTCTCGCGATTTCCGCGGGCTCCGCACCTTCCGCTCGAGCGAGCATATCCAAGAGGTCTTCGCGTCCTCGATCGAGTTGTATGGCGACCATTGCGATCCTGCTTTTGTCGACGTTACTTGTCGCTGGGAATTATAACATACCACGGTGACGACGGAAGGCCGATGCCGAATCGGAAGGAGTCGCTATTCTCGCTCTCCCGCGGTGAACTCTGTCCAGGGCTGCGAGGGCCGGCTCTTCAGGTTGCCGCGCATCCAATCGAACTGCGGATGCGCGTCGAGGAACTTCTCGGCGTCGAAGGCCGCGCCGCAGGCCGATCCCCACCGCGCGGCAAACGACATCCGTCGGGCCATCTGCGTATCCACGACCTTGGCATCGAACGTTCCGGCGGGCTTGAAGGGCGTACCTTCGGCCGTGGTTAGCACGTCGAGGTCGTTGTGCATGCAGAGGGTGCGGTAGCCGGGGCTTTCTTTCTGCAGAAAAGTGTCGAAGTGGTCCGCCTCGAATGCCTTCGCGCGATCCAAGTCGATTTGCCCGGCATACTGCTTCATAAGCTGCTTCCAGCGGACCCGCCGCGTGACGTCCGATTCGCGGATGTCCGTCTCCCGCGCCGTGGTCTCCAAGCGCAGGATCTTCAGGTCCTCGGCGACGTTCGAGCCGACAAAGTAGCCGTCAGTCTTCTTCTCCAAACGGACGTACTTCAAGCCCATCTCAAGCCGGGCGATCTCCTTGGTATTCACATCGCCAATGAGCCAGGCATTGGCGTAACCGCCGTTGTTGCCTTTCTTCATGATCTTGCACCACTCATCGAGCGAAGAAGCGTCCTGCATCGCCCGGCGCATGCGGACGAACTCGGGAATCTTTTTGGCGTCGAACTCCTCGAAATTGCTGATCGTGGTCTCTGAGCCAACCAGCCCGGCGTCGGTGATGAAGAAATCGGTGCCACTGTGGATCCAACCGGCCGTGGTCTGCATGAGAATGCGGTGCCCCTTGGCGGGCTGGATGTCGAGGATCACATTCGAGAACGGGTCGAGGTATCCGCCCATCGTGTTGTGGCCCAGCACGACGCCGCCGTCCTTGGTCATGCCGCCGGTGGCGATGAAGGAACTGCAAGCTTCGTGGGGATCTTGCTTGGAATCTGTTTTCGACAACTTCTTCTTTTCGCCGGGCCACCAATAATCTTCCAGTTCGATGATTGCATTGAGCGTGATGACTTCCTCGAGCGATGAGTTAACGCCGGCCGCCCGCAATCCCTCGACGATGCCGTCCATCTCGTCGCGGTCCTCGGGATCGACTTTTGGACCGAGGACCGTCTTGGCCTTCTTGACCAGCCAAGGCCAGTCCATGCCGGTATGGTAGTTCCAGATGATCTTGGTGAGTCGTATTTCGTCGCGGATTTCGTCGGCCAGCAAATATCCATGTTGGAAGCCGCGCTTGCGCGGCTCGCCTTCGATGTGCAGATAGATCCAGCCATGTTTCTCATGGCGATTTGCGTGCCGAAGCCAGCCCTTTTGTTCGTCCGTGAGCGGAGAGTAGTTGAGACCGGCTTGCGGCGCGGTGGAAGCGGATACCGATGGAGTTGTCTTCTGGCCGAGCGCCGCGGAACCGCCCCGAAGGCAGGCGAAGAGAACGATTGCGAATGTCAATAGTGTTTTCATAGTACGAATCAATGGTGGCTTACAGCAGGAAGTTTTCATTATGCACCAAAACGCGTGGGAATCAAGGCTCGCAACCGTCGATGGAAGTCAACGACGCCTTCGTCGATCGTTACTTGCCTGGCAGAAGTCGCGACCTCTTGTCGGCGCGATTCTATTTCCGTCGTGCCTTGCCGCACGCTCGGAAGAACATGCCAACAATTCCGGCCGCCAGTAGCGCGATCGCGGAGGGCTCGGGCACCGGTTGCAAGTCGCTCAAAAGAATCTCATTGCCCGATTGCGCGATGCCCCCGGAAGTCCAGCCGGCGGGCAGGTTGATCGTCCAATTGGGCTGCGTACCGATCGCGCCATCGACGAGAAAGAGCGGGTAGTCGCCCGACGGCGGTATAGAAGAGCCGTAAAGGGAAACGTTTAGGGTTTCGCCGTTGCCGAAAGCCAAATTGCCCGTGACGTGGGTGAGATCGAAGCTGCCGTCGCCGATCTCCCAATCATAGCTGGCAGAATCGGAGAGGAGCAGGTTGCCGGCGACGGTGATCGTGCCCGGCGAATCTCCGGGCGCGAGTACGCCGCCGGTGGCGACGCTCACCGCGCCGCCGGCCGTGCCCGAACCGCTCAATGTGCCGAAGACGTTCATCGTTCCGGTGTAGACCAGCTTGCCGTCGGCAATCGTAACCGAGCCGGGCAGCGGGGAATACGATCCGGCAATGGTCAGGCTGCTGGCGGCATCGACGTCGATTGTGCCGGAGTTGGTCAGGCTGCCGGTGGTCGAGAAAGTCTGCCCGTGCAAGAGCGAGAAGCTGCCTTGGTTGTTCGCCAAGGAATTGATCTTGGCGAACGTTGACGCGGCGCCGTCGAGCACTACATTCGCCTGGTTCGTGGTAATGTTGGACCCTGTAGTGATAAGCAGCGGCGAACCGCCTTGTGCAATCCATGTGCCGCCGGTCAAAGTGCCGCCGGAAAGCTGCGCGACGTTGCCGGTAATTCTTACCGTCCCGCCAAAGGCGAGGATCGTGCCGGTGTTGTTTACGTTCGATTGAATAGCCAAGGAACCGCCATTCGTCGCCTCGAGAGTACCGCCGGAGTTTGTCAGGCCAATGCCGGATGCGGCCATAAGCGACTGACCGAAAACATTAGCGTCGATCAGCCCCTGATTAACCAATGACCCGCTAACGCTGCCAATGCTCCCTGCGCCAGTTATTAGGTGGTCGGAACCCTGCGTTAGTGTGCAACTAGAACCCACGGACAGCGTCGCAGGTTTTGAACTAGTTAGGTACGGAGCCAAGACAATGCTGCCGATACCCGAAAGCGCCTCCATGCCAGCGTCGTTAAAAGAAACCACACCACCGTTGAGCGCGCCTGTCGCCGTGCCGCCCGCCGAGACAAGAATTGTGCCATTGTTCGTGATCCCGTTGCTAATAGTGGCCTTCACGATCTGAGTGCCAGCAGGGACAACTGCCAAACTGCCGGGAGCGAGAGTTACGCCGCTTAGTACTGGGAAAGAACTTAATAGCTGAAGTGCGATCGCCGACTGCCCGCTGCTCGCCAGCGTTCCGCCCGTAATAGCCGCCCCCGCCACTTGCACGGTCCCGCCGGATGCGAGAATCGTTCCGCCAACATTGTTGACCGTTCCACCGAGTTGCAGGAGGCCGCCATTTGTCGCCTCCAATACATTGGTGTTCGTAGCATTGCCCATTTCCAACGGCCGACCCGTCACGTTTGCATTGATCAGCCCTTGGTTAATTTGACTGTGTAAAGGTTGACATTGGACGTAAGTCCTTTTGTTGGTAGTCTTTCCGTCGAATGGATTTCACGGAAAGGAGGTCGCCATGGACCGGCGATTTGTGGTGCGGTATCAGGAACTGATGGCTGACGCTGAGGTCAAACCCCAGGCGTTGGATGGTGTGCAGAGTCGACTGAAGGAGTTTGTTCAACCGTTCGCGGCGAGCTTGAAATATGCGGCACAACGCGACCATCTGGAGGAGTACGTGACAGGTTTGGTGTCCAACGTGAAACGCAAGAACATCGAGTCGATCGCTTACTTGTACGAGCACGATCGGCAGCCGCTGCAGAAGTTCATCGGTCAGAACCCGTGGGAGTGGAAACCCATGATCGACGAGTTGGCCAGACAAATCGGTGAAGCGCTGGGCGAAGCCGACGGCGTGCTGGTGTTCGATCCCTCGGGCGTGCTCAAACAAGGCAAGGCGTCGGTGGGCGTGGCGCGGCAATGGTGTGGCCGCGCCGGCAAGGTGGACAACTGCCAGGTGGGCGTTTACTTGGGCTACGTCACACGCAAGGAACATGCCTTGGTCGACACGCGACTCTATCTGCCGGAGGAGTGGACCAAGGACAAAAAGCGTTGCCGGCGGGCGAGAGTTCCCAAAGAGATTCGCTTCCGCACGCGGCACGAACTGGCGCTTGAAATGCTTCGCCAGCATCGCGGCGTGTTGCCGCATCGCTGGGTGACGGGGGACGACGAAATGGGCCGAAACTGCCCGTTTCGCGAACAATTGCGGACGTTGGGCGAGCAGTACCTGTTGGCCGTCCCGTCCAACACGCAGGTCCGCGACCTGGACGCGACTCCGCCGCCGTACCAAGGTTCTGGCCGACTGCCCAAGGTTCCTTTCCAACGTGCGGAGAACTGGATGAAGACGGTGAAGAGTTGGACGCAGATCGAGATTCGGCCGGGCGAGAGGGGACCGCTGGTGGTCGAGGCCGTGAAGGCGCGTGTGCAGACCAAGCTCGGGCATCGCAACGGTCCGGAGGAAACGCTGGTGGTCTTTCGCGAACGGCAAGGCGACGGGACGTTCAAGCACGATTACTGCTTGTCCAACGCGCCCTTCGACACGCCGCTGAACGAGTTTGCGCGGGTCCTGAACGCAGAGCGTCGCATCGAGGAATGTCTTCGCCGCGCCAAGGGCGAAGCCGGCTTGGCGCAGTACCAAGTTCGTACCTGGCAGGGATGGCATCACCATCAGACACTCACCTTGTTGGCCACATGGTTCCTGACGCAAGAGAAGCGGCGAGGGGGAAAAAAAGGCGCCGTGCCTCTCGCTACAAGAGGTTCGTTGGATCATTGGGCAATTGCTGCATGAGGAACTGCAATCAAACACATTAAAGCATCTCTGCGACCGCGCCACGCGGCTCAACCGTCGCAAAGAACAAGCCCGCTTCTTCTACTGGAAGAAGCGCAAACGCTTACCACCACGCAAGATACATCTACGGATCTGACTTACACAGTCAAATTAATTAGAGAGCCGTTAATCACCCCGGCGCCGCTTATGCTGTTTCCTGGTGTCTGCAAAAGCGATCCGCCTATGGAGAGCGTTGCGGCGCTGACGCCATTGTTAAATCCGCCGAGGACAATGCTCCCGCTTCCCGAAGGTGCCACGATCCCTGTGTCACTGAATGAAAGCTTTCCTTGGCTTATACTCGCGTTTGTGCCGGCGGACACGAAGATTGTACCGTTGTTGGTAATTCCGTTGCTGACAGTCAGCGTATCTTGTACGGGCACATTCACGACTGCGTTGGGCGCGATTGTTACGCCATTCAATCCGGCAAAGCTCGTGTGCAGCGTGATCATGCTGCCTGGGGAACCATCAGAAGCCAATGTGCCGCCAACGACGGGAGATCCGGCGGAGTACAGTTCAACTGTGCCGCCGGCGGCTAGGACCATTCCGCCCGAATTCGTGGTGAGCCCAATTAGCAAGTCACCAGCATTAGTCGCCACCATAGTGCCGGAGTTAATCAACGAGGAAAGGCTCGATACGTTCAGTAACTGGCCGGGAACGTTCGCATTAATCGTGCCATCGTTGATAAGCCACCCGCCGCCTGGGACCCCGATCCTACCTGCGCCGCTAATCGTGTGGCCCATTGCTTGCGTAAAGCTGCCAGTAATGTGCATGGACGCTTGCGTGGATGACAAGTTATCGGAAGTGAGTACGAGGCTGCCGCTGCCCGAAAGAATCTGTGTGCCGTTGAAATAGAACTGCGGCGAAGTTGTCCCCATGCTTGCGGAGTTCACAATCGTTCCGTTGTTGACTACGCCGTTGTACACGGTAAGCGATTCGTTAAACGGAACCTGAACGGTAGTTCCGGGGTTGTCAACGCTCAAAGAATTTGCCGATCCCGTGATGTCGAGGATGACCGGCCCAGTCAACATGCCCGGAATATCGACCGCGTCGCCCGAACTCGGATAGCCGAGCGCGGTGGCCGTGTCGCTGGTCCAGTTGGCCGTGTTGCTCCAATTGCCCCCGGCAGCGTCGGTCCAACTGAAGTTGGCCGCCAGTCCGAACCGCGGCAATAGCGCAGCATCCGGTCAAATAGAGAAGAACCGTCCGAAGAACTGCGCGTGAGTACTTGTTCATTTTGCTACAACCAGCAGTACCGCTATATATGGTGCGCCATTGTAGTTGGACGGATGCCGTCTTGCAAGCAAGTCCCGCCATTTCTTGCGGACCCTCAATGGCTACCGACTTATGGACGAGTTTTTAGGCAAGAAACCCTCTGTCGGCGACGATGAAAATCGGCCAGCGGCTTGGACAGATTTGCCGGCTAAGGTAGAATCAAAGTATCAAGCCAATCGATGAGGATCGCGGGTTATGCCCATTCACGTCAGTCCTGAGGCCGAAGCAAAGGCGCGAGCAGATCCCCGATTTCTCCGCGCGCTTGGAGCGATTCATCAACGATCAGTTTGATCTTGAACAGTGGCGGAAGCAACGGGTCAATCCGGAAGTTGCCGCGGTGGTCGATGAAGGGGCCCGGGAAGGATCGAATCTTGGGTGCGACGAGGCAGATCGCGCCGTGCTATTTGCTCGGCTGCGTTCGCTGACCGAGAGGTTATCGAATGGCGAGTAGCTCGCCGGCCTTCCGCGCCGTGCTCGACACCAATGTCCTCGTCGCGGCACACCGGACGCCTCAATCAACCAGCCCCAACAGGGAAGTGCTTGACCGATGGCAAGCCAGCGAGTTCACATTGCTGTATTCACGGGATACGCTCTACGAGTATGCGGAAAAGCTTTTGGAACTGGATGTTGACCGCGCGGATGTTGTGGCTTTGATCGCTTTGATTTCGGCTTTGGGTGAGGCCGTGGAAATCGAGTTCTTTCATTTGCCCAAGTACCCCGCCGACGCCGACGACATTGCATATCTCTTGTGTGCCTGGAACGGTCTCTCGTCGCACCTTGTGACCTACGATCGAGATCTGCTTGAGTTGTCTACCGACTACGAGTCGCATTTCCGAATCTGCTCGCCACTCGAGTTTCTCGCGGCGTTGCGTACTCGCTCTGCCTCCACGGATTGATTTCGTTACCTATGGCAGATGCCGCAAGACCCGACAACTCGGCAATGCGAAATACGGTGGCGGACGGCGGAGTGAATCATCTAGTTCTTGGCACGGTACCCCTGCCACAGCCATTCCAGCGCTTCGGGCAGCGTTTGCTCTTTCACGCTCCTTTCGCAATGCCCGGTGTTGCGCGAGAACGCGAACTGGTAGTGATAACCCTTCGCGGCCAGCACCTTGGCCATGTTCTCGTTCGCCAGGACCCAGTCGTGCATGTTGTCGCGCATGACGTTTGGATTGTAAAGGTCGCGGTCGCCGACTTCCATCCAGATGCGAATCGGCTTGGCAGGGCTGTTCGGGATCAGGCGCTCGTGAAGTTCCCACGCGCCGTGCGGCGTCTCGGCGCTGGCGGGCCATTGCTGGTTCACGAAAGTGCCCGAATAGGAAAGGACGCGGTGGTAGAGATCGGGCCGATACCAGGCCATGATCAATGCGCAGGCGGCGCCGGAACTGCAGCCCATCGTTGCCCGGCCATCGGGGTCCTTGGTCAGTTTCACATGGCACTCTTTCTCGACTAGTGGCAGCACTTCCTTTTCGACGAACTCGGCATAGAGGCCGGACATGGTGTCGTATTCCAGCCCGCGCTGGCTGCCTTGAGCGTCGCCGCCGCCGTTGCTGATGGAGATGGCGATCATCGCGGGCACGCGGTGCTGGGCGATCAGACGGTCCAACACCGTAAACAGGAGTTTATCGGGGCCGTCCGCTCCGACGATGAAAGGCGCGGCCGTGCCCGGCACGTACTGCCGCGGCACGTATACCGCGACTTTTCTGGTATACGGAGCCGAATGGCTGGCCACCACCAGCCGGGCCGGGTTGGCCGGATCGGCCTTGCCGAACGTATTGGCTTCCCGCGTGATGCCGGGGTAAATCTTGCTGTCAGTGGACTTCATCGTGAGGTTATAAATAGTTCCCTGCGGCACGCCTGGATGCACTTCGCACTCGGCAGCACGCGTGTGAGTCGGACCGAGGATGAAGTTTCCATCCACATTCGCCGGCGGAACGGCGCCGTCGGGCAGTTCCTTGGCTTCAACATATCCAGGCGAGCTTGGATCGCGGGCAGGCGGACCTCTTCGGCCGACGGCGGCAAACGCCGAATAGACGCTGGCGGTCAGGCTGAACAAGATTGCGATGCAAGCTCTCGATTTTATAGTTCTTTTCACTTCTTATCACCTTTTTCTGGGGTAGTTTTCTCTGCGGCGAGACTTTTCGCGGCCTTGGTCGCGGCATCGGCGACGGCGGACAATTCGCGAGCGGCTCGTTGCTTTTCCTGGTAGAGCTTTTGCGCCGCGTCGGCTTCGTGGCGAGCTTTTGCGGCAGCGGCCTCGGCAGCCGTCGCCTTGGCCTGCGTTTCCTTGAGCAGCATATCGAGCGAGGGCGGATTCGCGGCCAGCCGCGAGATGATTTTTCCGTCGGCCGCGGAATAGAGCCGGACCTCGCCCGACCAGTCGCCGGAAATGAGCCGCTTGCCGTCGTCCGTGGCGGCGACCTTCATCACCAGTTCCGGGCACCACTCGTACTGGCGGACCTGATTGCCGGAGGCGTCCCAGAGCTTGACGACGTGGTCGCGGCCGCCGGAAACGAGCCGCCCGTCGTGAAGGAACTGTAGCGACTCGACGCCGCCGCCGTGGGCCGAGATGTTCTTGATCCGCTTGCCGTTTTCAATCCGCCAGAGCGTAATAATGCCGTCTTCGCCGGCGGTGGCCAGCACGTTGGAATCGTCGCGCCAGCTCATGGCGGTCACGGCCGCCTTGTGCCCTTCGAGGACCTGGAACTCGCGATCGGTGCCGGCTTCCCAGACACAGACCCCGCCGGCGCGATCGGCCGTAGCCAGCAGAACGCTGTCGGGACTGAACTCGACAGCGGTGATCCAATCGGTATGCTTCTTGATTTCGACCGTCGCCGCGCCGTCGGCCACGTTGAAAACCCGCACCAGCTTTTGCGGTCCGCCGAGCGCGATGAGCGTCTGGCTGGGACTGATATCGGCAGCGAGGACGGCGTCAAGTTCATCGCCCACCTGCGTAAGTCGCTTGCCGGTGCGAACGTCGTAGGCGACTGCCAAGCCCTTGGACGCCGCATGGCCACCGCCGGCCAGCAACAGCTTGCCGGAGCGGCTGAAGTGGAGCGAGTAGGGAATGCCTTCGGGGAACGGAAGGATGCCGGCCAGTTCGCACGAGTCAGTATTATAGAGGACAATCTGCCGCTGGCCGCCGATCGCCACGAGCGGCGCCCAGGGGGCGGCCGCCAAAGCGGTGATCGCGGCCGGGCGGGCCGTGTAGACCGCTGCGCGGCGGGAAACGCCCTCGGGCATGACCGGCGGACCGGCCGGCCGCGCGGCGCCTGCGGTCATGGCCAAGCTGACGGCCGGCTTCTTGACGACGGCCTTCGAGCCAGCGTCCTTCAAGGCGCCGCCGGCGATCCACTGGCGTATGATGTCGATCTTTTCTGCGGGAATCTTGCCGCCGCCGGGCGGCATGTGCGGTTCGTCCGAGTGACTTACGAGCTTGAAGAGATAGGAGCCATCGACATCGCCCGGCGAAATCACTTCGCCGCTGGCCCCGCCCTTGCGGATGCGCTCGTAGCTATCGAGCGCCAGGTCGTTGGTGGCCTTGCCCTGGTTGTGGCAAACGCAGCAATGCTCGCGGAAGATCGGCTTGACCTGGTCCTCGAAGGTGATTTTCGACGCGGCAACGGCTGGGGAGCCGACTGCAATTAGCGATAGGAAAGCTAGCGAAGCGATACGAGTCATGGCGTGGCGTCTAATGGTTAAAACAAAACTCGCGGGAATTCAGCAAGCTCCAAAACACGTCTTCCAGCGCGTCGGCCGGCTTGGGAGTGCCGTCAACAAGTTTCTTCAAGTCGGCGACTTCCTCCGGCAGCGGCTCGCGGCCGATACAGCGAATGTAAAGCGCGCGGATGATTTCCTCCGGACTCTTTTTCGCCGCAAGCATGCGCTGAATCAGGCCGCCCGAGCGAATCTTGTCCTGCACGGTCTTGCCGTTGAGCAAGTGGAGGGCCTGGGAAAGCGTCGGCTCCGTGTGGACTTCGGCGACGGAGACCGTCTCGCGCGTCGAGCGGCCGAAAGTCGTCAGGAAGTAGTCCGAAGTGGCCCCGTCAGCGATCTGCACCGCCTTGGACCCCAGCGGCAGTCCGCGGAACTTGTCCTTCGCCTCGCTGACTTCGGTGATGCAGTCGCGGAGCATTTCGGCTTGGATGCGGCGGACGCGGGCGTGGGCGAAGTTCCGCGTATCGCCCTCGTTGCTGGAATTGGTCTGCGTCGTCCGCTGATAGGCTTGCGAAAGGCAGATGTCCCGCACCAGCCGCTTGAAGTCGTACTTGTATTCGACCAACTTGCGGCCGAGTTGCTGGAGCAGTTCCGGATTGATGGGCGGATTGCTCACGCGGTTGTCATCGACCGGTTCGACGATGCCCACGCCGAAGAAATGGGCCCATATCCGGTTGGCGACGCTGGGGGCGAAGTACGGATTGTCCGGTGCAGTGAGCCAGTCGGCGAGCACCGCGCGGCGGTCTTTGCCGCGGCAATCGGGCATCGCGCCGCCGAGGAATTTCGGCTCCATCTTGCGGCCGGTGACGGGATGGTAAATGTCGCCGCCGCCCGAATTGAAGACGATGATCTCGCGCGGGTCCTCGCCTTCCTTGCGGCCGATCTGTGCTGAAGAACGCGGCGAAGCTGTAGTAATCGTTCATCGTCCAGCGGTCGAACGGATGGTTGTGGCACTGCGAGCATTGCACGCGAACGCCCATGAAAACCTGAGCGACGTTCTCGGCCGTCTTCAGCGTCTCGCGCTCGATCTGGTAGAAGTTCGTGGCGGGCGTGGAGAACGATCCGCCATTGGAAGCCAGAATCTGGCGAACGATCTGGTCCAGCGGCACGTTGCCGGCGATTTGCTCGGTGAGCCAATTGGCGTAAAGGTAAATCGACTTGTAACTCACGTTCGTCGGGCCGCCCGAGCGGACCATGAGCAGTTCGGCCCATTTCATGGCCCAGATTTCAGCGAATGCCTTGCGCTGAAGGAGGCTATCGACGAGTTTTGCGCGCTTGTCTTGGGATTTGTCGCCGAGAAAATCGCGGTATTCGTCATCGGTCGGCAAGATACCCGTGATATCGATCGTCGCGCGGCGGAGAAAGACTTCGTCGGTGCAGATTTCGCTGGGAAGGATGCGGAGCTTCTGGAGCTTGGCGTTGACCAATTCGTCAATGTAGTTGGCCGGCGGCGTTTTCGGCGACGTGTAATTGAGACCTTTCGGCAGCACGATCGCCTGGCTGCCGACGGTCTTCGTATCGAATCGGGCGAGCACGAAGGCCTCGCCCCGGTTCGCCGCGGTGACCAGTCCGCCGGGAACGACGGGGGCCGAGTTGTCGTTGTTGCTGTAGAACACCGCGAGTGATGTGACGTCGCGCCGGCTGCCGTCGCTATACTTGGCGCGAACGATCATCTGCTGCTTTGCACCCGCTCCTTCCAGAAGCATTTCGTGCGGGAGGATCTCGATGCTTTCGACCGTTGCCAGCGTGGGCGGATCATTCGGCGCGCCGGCGTGGAGCCAGCCGCGAAGGGTGTTGGCGTATTCGCTTGCCGGCTCGAAGCGTTTCCCGCCGCTATGCGGCACTAGGCCCAGCGGCTTTTCAAGCACCAAGCTCTCCTCCGGCACGGCCAGATTGACTCGTCGATAGCCCAGCTCGCGCGTGAGGCGGAAGTAGTCGCCCTCCGGATCGAAGCCGAAAAGCGACAGGCGAAAGCCGTCCTTGCCGCGGGCCGACCCGTGGCAGGCGCCCGTATTGCACCCGGCGCGCATGAAAACCGGCATCACGTCATGACGAAAGCTGATGGGCGGAGCGGACGCCACGTTGGCGACGGCGAGCGGGGTGGCGGCCGACTGCCCGTCGTAGTCGGCGCGGAGCGTTGTTTGGCCATTGGAAAGCGGTCGGACGATGGCACCCTCGACTCGGGCCAATTTGGCGTCGGCGGCCGTGATTTTTGACTTCGATGTGACATCTTCGGTCACGCCGTCGGGCCGTGTGGCGACGACGACGACTTGCTGTCTGTCGGCACCGGAGCGGAGTTCCATCTGGGGTGGATAGAGATCGAGTCGGGCAGTGGCGGCGTGAGATGTGGAGACGAAAAGGGCGAGCACGAATGCGCATGCGGGCCAAAGGCCCAGCCGTTTATCCAGCGAAGGGCGCAGCCCTGGTAAACGGTAGGAAATGTCTCCCAATAATTCGGCCCAACGGGCCAACCATTTTCCTTCCTGAGGCGAACGGTTGGGCCGTTGGCCCGAATAACCATCTTCGCGGTGGACGGGACTCCAGGGCTGCGCCCTTCGCTGGATTAACTGACGTCCCTTCGAGGCACGCAAATCGCGGCTGCTCATGGATTCTCCCCTTTCTTTTCCGCCCGCAATTGCTCGAGCCGGCTGAGCGGCCGCGGTGCTGCCGGCTTTGGCGGCGATTTCGCGGCGGGCTTTGCCACGGGCTTTGCAGCTACATTCGTCTTCGGCGGCAAGGGGGCCTGGATACGCAGTTCGCCTCCGCCCACGACGTGCGTGATCGGCTCGCCCTGCGACTTGACCACCGCGCGGCAGACGAGCGTCTTGTGCAATCCCTGTGGCGATTTTGCCGTCGTGGCGATAGGGAAGACAACTTCGCTCGCCGCGTCGTCAATTTGCCGTAGCTCGGTCGTCACTTCGTTGGGTAGACCGAGCAATTCGATCGTCGCCGGCGAATCGAGCTTGCGCGTCTTGTCAATTTTCACCACGACGCTGGTCTTCTGCCCCTTCTCGACGACAGCCGGTTGGAAGTGGAATCGCAAGACCGGCTCGGCCACTTCCAGGTCGGCCAATTGCGAGGAAACGACTAGCGGCCCGTCCCCGAGCGACGATTCGGCGAGCACGGCGATCTTCCATTTGCGTATCGACGCTCCACCCTCGGCAGTGAGCGGAATGGTTCCCTCGTTTTGTCCTTCCGGGATGTTCGTCGATTCGGGCGCGGAGACGCCCGGCGGATCGTATAGCATGCGGATAGTAATGGGAGCCTTGAATCCTTTGTCGCGCGTGGCCTTGACTTTGAGCTCCATCGCGCCGTTCTGCACGAGCGGCACTTTGGGTTGGACGATTTCGACGTGGAACGGCACGGTCTCGGTGACGGCCATCGCCATGCGGTTGCTATAATAGCTCCACATTTCGCGGTTATTGTCACCGCGAATGAGCTGCGTTTTTTGCAGCAGGCGGCCTTCCACCGTGCGGTCGCCTTCTTTATGTTTTCCCGTCACGTCAACCAGCGCAGCCGCCGATTGAGCATCCGCGGGAGCAGAGAGCAGAACCGGGACCGAATTCAGGTCTCCCGACATGGGCACAATCTGAGCCTCGAGTTTTTCCGGCCGTCCGTTCAGTTCCAAATTGACATCGCCACCGAAGTCTTCGCGCTGGACGCCGAGCATAATCGCCATGCGGTTGCCGCGAGGAACCGGCGCGACAATGTCGACAAACTGCGTCCGCTCCGGCAGGTTGATAGCCAGCCGCGGCGCGACCGGTGTGACCTCGATGCGGTAAACGTATTCCGGCCCGCCGCGGTTCATTTGGTCCGTGATCTGGACGACATAGCGGTCGTCCTCCGGGGCAGTGAAACGCAAGTAGCTATCCGGTCCGTCGCTGTCGTCGTTGCCGGTGATATATTGCCCGCCGATCCGCGTGACGTGAATCACGCTGTCTAGCGGCGTGCGGAGTTGCCGGGCGAAGACGCGCACGTCGAACGCCTGGCCCTTCTTCGCGGGGAAGACCCAAAAGTCATGATCGCCAGACCGTTCGATCACGCCGTTGAGCGCGGCTGGGGCAGTGAACGGCGTGGCATGTGCCGGGTCGTCGTTCGGCTCCTTCTCCAAGACGTTGTCCAAGGGCGAGAGGCGAAACGGATTGGGCGACGGGGCGATGCCTTGTTTATCTTCCGCCCAAACCGCATAGCCCGGCTCAGGCCCCGGCGGCAGCGTAAGCTTTTGCCGCATCGGGCCGGACGGATCGCCGATGCAGGTCACGTCGAGCGTCTGGCCGAACTTGCCGCCGGCGGGAAAAACGGCCAGCGGACGCGGAAACGTGCCGACGTGCAGCCGATAGTGGCAGCGATCGTTGCCGCCGAACGAGCTTTCGCGGACCTGGATCACGTAGGTCCCATCGCGCGGCACGATGATGGAACAAGCGCAGTCCTGCCGCAGCAGAGGCGTATCGTCAGCGGCCGCCAGCACGAAGCGATTCGTGTCCATGATCGCCAGGTAGGGATCGAAAAACGATTCGCCAAGCCGCAGTCCTTCGACCTCGGCGCTCAATCGCTGCCCTTTCTTCGCCTCGACTGAAAAATAATCGACGTCTTCGTTGAGCACGACGCCGTTGACCGTTGTGTTGAGGTTGATTTTTTGCGGTTTAGCAAAATCGTTGTTCGGCTCGATCTCGTCAATTTCCGGCAAGGCGCCGACACTGAACGTGACGAGCTTGCTGATGCCGGTCGCGGTCTGCATCCGCAGCGCGTGCGGACCTAGCCGGCAATCGGCGGCCAGCGACAAGCGGACTTTGACACGCTTGTCCGGCAACACGTCGAGCGACTTGACGGTAATGCCGGGCTCGTAGAAAAGCAGTCCCTTGGCGTCGCCCAATCGCGGACCGGAGAAAACGACGTCGACCTCCGTGCCGCGCCGTGCGCCGCGAGGAGTGAAGCGGTCAATATCAGGTGCGGCGGCTAGGCAAGCAGACGACCAAACGGCGACGGCGGCGAATACGATCGAGGTCTTCATAAGTAGGTCCTTTCTGCCGGAAAGGACTAATTCGGGCGACTATTTATTAAACTCAACGCCTTCGTGCCAGGCGACCGCAATAGTCCCTCTCGGCAAGAGGGACCTACCCCAGCAATCCCGGTCGCGGCTTCCCTTCGCGGATAATGTCAATCGGCCGACCGCCAGGCGCCAGGAGCCGCTTGGTGTGGTCGATTCCCAATTGTTGATACAGCGTGGCGAACAAGTCGCCGGGGCCGATTTCGTCGCTGTCCGGTTCAGCCGCGGTGGCATTGGACGCCCCATATATCTTGCCCCGCGCCATCCCGCCGCCGGCCAAAACGATGCTGAAGACCCGCGGCCAATGGTCGCGTCCGCGGGTGCCGTTCACCTTGGGCGTGCGGCCGAATTCGCTGGAAAGCATCACGATCGTGCTGTCCAAGAGGCCGGTCCGATCGAGGTCGCGAATCAAAGCCGCGAACGCCTTGTCCAAGGGGGGCGTCTCGTTGCGCGTGCCTTGCACGATGTCGTTGTGAAAGTCCCAGCCGCCGTAGGTAACGGAAACGGCGCGCACGCCCGCCGCGATCAACCGCCGGCACATGAGCAGCCGCGCTCCGGCCACGTTGCGGCCGTATTCTTCGCGAATCGCCGCCGGTTCTGCCGCGAGATTGAACGCTTCGCGAGCGTCTTTCGAACTGATCAAGCTGTAGGCCTGGTTATAGAAAGTGTCCATCGCGGCAACGGAGTCGGCCTTCTCGATCGCACGGAAGTGGGCGTTGACTGCGTCCATAGCCGTGCGGCGGCGCTCGAAGCGAGCGGCGTCAACGCCGTTGGGCAGCGACAGATCGCGAACGCGGAATCCGCCTTGCACCGGATCGGCGCCGAGGCTGAAGGGGCCGTAGGAAGAACTGAGGTAGCCGGTGCCCGCGTAGGGGTTGGGCAAGTTCGGCACACAAACATAAGCCGGCAGGTTGTTTCTCATGCCCAGTTCGTGGCTGATCACGCTGCCGATGCTGGGGAATTGAAGTGCCGGGCTCGGCTTATAGCCCGTGAACATGTTGTGCGTGCCGCGCTCGTGAGCCGCCTCGCCGTGACTCATGGAGCGAACGACGCACAGCTTGTCGGCCACATCGGCTGTATTATGCCAGGCCTCGCTGAAAACCTCGCCGGGCAGTTTCGTCTTGACCACGCCCAACGAGCCGCGGTACTCCAGCGGCGCGTATGGCTTGGGATCGAACGATTCCTGCTGGGCGATTCCGCCGGGCAAAAAGATATGCAGAATGCTCTTGGCCTTGGGCTGCTTCGCATTTGGCGAAGCAGCGGCTTGGGCCGACTCGCCGGCGAGCAGATCGCCAAGGACCAAGCCGAGGCCGCCGACGGCTCCAACGACAAGAAAATCGCGTCGCGACGACGCTGACAGAGGATTTCCCAAACAATTGCATAGCCCCATCGATCGGACCTCCAATGCAAAATGGTTAAGTTCAAGCCAGCGCACGCATTCCCGAGGCTGGACCTCGGATTGCGGAAAAACCCACCGCTTTACGCGGCTGGCTGGGAAGGCGTGTAAGAGCCACCGGCGTGGCTCTTAATCAGGTAGGTGGTAGGCAGGTTAATTCAGGCGGGGAGCACACCAATCGTCACACGCGCCATTCTAACAGGCCGCGATCGATTTGGCAAGCAACCTGAACGTTAATATATCAGAGCGTTGGCGCTGCGCGGCTTAGCGTTAGGGTTTGAAGCCACATCTCAACCAGACATTCGATCGACTCCCCGCGGCAGGTTGAGGCGACGTGCTTGCCTACGTAAAAAAGCAACGCCAACTGCCAAAAGTGCGGAGCCTAAGAGCACTAGCGTGGCGGGTTCCGGTACGCTATTCAACTGGAGCGCCGTGCGGAGTTGTGAAGTTGATGGTTCTGGCTTGGTCGAAATAGTACGCCACCTACGGCAAAACGGCAGGACCAGTTCGCGACGTTGATGCCCCGGCGTGCCGCTTGGCGGATTGCCAGCGCCGATGCTGCGAAGTTGCCCAATGTAAAGAATTACATATAAGGTTCCGTGGGCTGCAAGCAGATGTATTTTTGATACAAATGCCGCCATCCGAAGCTTTGCGGTCAAACGGCGGAGTGAGCGCGACTATTTTCACATCCCCGCCGGCCGCTCGACCAACTCCTCGCGGGTGGCGCCGTGCAGTTGCTCCTCGCCGAGCGAGGCGACGTGTTCCAGCCGCGGCCCCAGACCGCAGCGGTTTGCGACTTGGAAGTTCAGCGCCGGCCGGGCGTTTGCCTCCAAGACCAAGGGGCCGCGGTCCACGTGGAAATGCCGCCGCGCGTTTGCGGCAACGGCCGAGTCGTGCCGCTGCACTCACTTGCAAAAACTAGATGCGTTGCCGGCTACCGCTCTTGAGGCGCCGCGTCGCGAAGCGCCTCACGAAGCGCTTCACGAACCTCTGCCCGCACGGACTCGGGATCGCTGAGCGACTGTTGTCGCTCGTCCCGACGTGTCTCACGCGCCTCGCGGCGCGCGTCTCTTGTCGGCTCCCGCGCTTCAGCCAAAGCGTTGCGCGCCGCGTCGCGAAGCGCCTCACGAATCTCAGCCCGCGCCGAATCGGGATCGCTGAGCGACTGTCGTCGCTCATCCCGACGTGTCTCTCGCGCGTCGATGCGTGCATCTCTTGCCGGCTGCCGCTCTTCAATCACCGCGCTGCGCACCGCGTCGCGAAGCGCATCGCGAAGCGCCTCACGAACCTCAGCCCGCACCGATTCGGAGTCGCCGAGCAACTCTCGTCGCTCGTCCTGACGTGCGTCGCGGGCCTCGCGGCGCGCGTCTCTTGCCGGCTCCCGCTGTTCAAGCGCCGCGTTGCGCGCCGCATCGCGAAGCGCCTCGCGAACCTCAGTCCGCACCGACTCGGGGTCGCTGAGCAAGTCTCGCCGCTCGTCCTGACGTGCGTCGCGGGCCTCACGGCGTGCGTCTCTTGCCGGCTCCCGCTCTTCAATCACCGCGCTGCGCACCGCGTCGCGAAGCGCATCGCGAAGCGCCTCACGAACCGCAGCCCGCACCGACTCGGGGTCGCTGAGCGACTCTCGTCGCTCGTCCCGACGTGTGTCGCGGGCCTCGCGGCGCGCGTCTCTTGCCGGCTCCCGCTGTTCAAGCGCCGCGTTGCGCGCCGCGTCGCGAATCGCCTCGCGAACCTGAGGCTGCTGGGCACGCACGCTACTCGTCCCGGCCACTGCAAGAATCACCAGAAGAAATGAAAAGCATCTCATGACTAAACCTCCCAAACTGTGGAAAAGGGTTACTGCCGAGGCAGCTTTTGGAATCCGAACGAGGATTGGGCGGCAACGACACGGCCAGTAGACAGTTTCTGACGCGTAACAAGAGGTCGCCTCGCAATGGCATAACCGTGCAGCGCACCGCCTGACAGCGTCGTCAGAATTAATATGCCAAGTGTGTCTTGGACAAACTCGCGTTTCTCATGCTGGTCACGCATCACCGTCCCTCACGATGATTGTGTAGAGGAATTCTAGCCCCGGCTTTGAACCGTCAAGGAGTGCATAAAAAGAATTCTAAAAGTGACCAACGTCAATAGGTCAGGTCCGTGCTTCCCATCCTTGGGCTTGATCGCCGCCCCGGCAAATTGAACTGGCGGACAACCGGTTGACATACAGCAAGATTCGGTCATCGAGGCGCCTCGATAACGACACTTGCGATTTCGCGATGCGCAACTCGTTTGGTGCAAGCAGTTTCTTGTATCCCTAAAATCGTTCGTTGACCGATGCTCAAGTACCGATTCGTGACTGCCTTGCACATTTCCGCAACAGTAGCCCAAAATTGCCATCTCGCACTTCAAAACGTTAGGACGCCGTTAAAATTGAGGTCTCGAAAAACGACGGCACAGATCCTGCTGGCGGTCACGCTGCGCTCGCTGCCGTGAGTTAGGCAGTGTGAAAATGCTGATTGCCGAGTGATTCTCAGGAGTGAAGGCGCGAGGCATGTGGTGACGCTGCTGCTGTCACATCCCCGCCAGCCGCGCGATCAACTCCTCGCGGGCGGCGCCGTGCAGTTGTTCTTCGCCGAGCGAGGCGACGTGTTCCAGGCGCGGCCCCAGGCCGCGGCGGTTGGCGACTTGGATGTTTAGCCCCGGCCGGGCGTTCGCCTCCAAGACGACTGGGCCGAGGTTTGCATCGACGACGAAATCAACGCCCGTGTAGCCCAACTCCAGGCCATCGGCCAGCTTTACCGCGGCGTGGAGCAGGTCCTTCCAGAACGGCACCTGGATGCCGGCGATGGAGTGGCCGGTGTCGGGATGCGCGGTGATGGTGTGGTCCATACATACGCCGCCGAAGGTGATTCCCGTGTGGAGATCGACGCCCGCTCCCGCCGCGCCTTGGTGCAGATTTGCCTTGCCGCGCGACGCCCGCGTCGGCAGGCGGACCATCGCCATCACCGGCACACAGCGATAAAGTACGACGCGGATGTCGGGCGTGCCTCCTTCGCTCACTTTGGCGAAAACGTCGTGGCAAACGATCCGTTGCTCGATGATCGCCAGGTCGGGCTGGCCGCGGAGCGAAAACAGCCCGGAAAGCACCGTGGCGATGTGATAGCACAGATCGGCGTGCGTGTAGCACTGTCCGCTGGAAGTGAAGAACTCGCGACCATCGTGCCGGGCGACGACCACAATCCCGCGGCCTGCGCTGCCGGCCGCCGGCTTGATGACAAACTCCGGCCGATCGCCCGTCAGCTCAAGAAACCGCTTCACGTCGCCGTTGTTTTCGATGAGAGCGTAGGTTTCGGGCACGGGGATGCCGGCGGCCGCGCAGATGCGCTTGGTAATGTGCTTTTCATCGACGCGAGGGTAGAACGCGCGGGGATTCAGCGGCAGCACGAAGCCGCCATTGCGACGGTTAATGCCGACGATGCCCGACTGTTTTAGCTCGCTGGGCCACGCCCAGAAGCGCCATGACGACTGTTTTGCATTTATCACGTATTCAGAAATCGGAAGAGCCGCGGTTTCAGAACATGTTGAGCATTTGCCCGCGCTCATTATATCACGAAGAACCGGCAGCTCGACGCATTAAACCGCTTTGCTGATGAAGTGAGCCACGCGATGCGAAAGAAACTCGGCGCGCGACGAAGCACGGCCGTGAAATCAGAAACGTAACGCCGGGCGTCAACTAATGTCGTGCGTGGCGTAAAAACGGAGTTCCATGTTGTCGAAGGCGATGGAGAAGTCGTTCGTGGGATTGGCGTAGTCCAGCCAAGCTACCCAGATCAGTGACCGTGTATTGAATGTCGGCGCCAACGGCGTTTGAGACAAGCGCCAACGGGAGCATGAACGTAGCTAGATTGTGTGGAAAATACCCCTCAAACCCCGCGATTACGAGAGTGCCATCGCCCGAAGAGGCGAACCCTCAGAAATCCAATGCATCCCGCCAAAAGCAGCGCTAGCGTCGAGGGTTCCGGCACAACGTGTAGCACGACGTTGTTGCCTTGCACGGCGAGCGTGGCCGGCAGACCATCGACCGCACCCGTCACGTTCGCGCCCAGGCCGCCATTGATCGATGCGGCGTCGATGAGCGTGTAGTCGCCCGGCCCGAAGCCGGCCAGCGGTGTGAAGTTGAAGTCGGAGAACTGCTGGCCCGTGAGCGTCAGCGCGCCGGAGGGCATGAGGACTAAATCGCTCGTTGCCGCGCGCGAAGCTCATAATCCAGCACCGCGCCGGGCAAAAGCGAGAGAGTTCCGCTGAGTTGCAAAACGCCCTGCGCACCGCCGCCGGGCGCAAGCTGCCCGCCGGCGTTGACCGCCACGCTGGTCAGGCTGCCGGTGCCGCTCAAAACGCCGCCGCTGGCAACCGTTACCGGACTGGCCAACGAACCGGTGACGATTAGGTTGCCCTGGTTGATCGCCGTCTCGCCAGAGTAAGTGTTGCTGCCGGTCAGCGTCAGCGCGCCGGTACCAACTTTTGTTAGCCTGCCCGAACCGGATAGGGGAGCGGAGAGCGTTACGGCGTAGCCGGCCGTGTCGATTGTCGCTCCACCGCCACTGGCGCCGAGGGTCATGGGCAGAGCGGCGGAAAACGAACCACTTGCTTGAAGTGTCCCGCCGTTGAAGTTGAATGCGGCGTTGCGTCCGAATTGGATCGGTCTTGAAAAGGCCAATAACCCGCCATCAAGATTGTACGTTCCGGCGGCACCAAGACTCCCGATGTTAATTCCGAAGCTGATGCATAAGTTAGTTCCGCCCGACTGCGTGAAAGTTCCCGTGCCCAAGTTGCCGATTTCCTCAGCTTTTGCTGACAACCGGCTATTCTGGCTGAGGCTGATTGTACCGCTGCTGCTTGACGAATCGCCGACCGTCAGTGTATTTGAAACTAACAGCAAGCCGTTGCCGTTCAAGCTGTATGAACCGGTTCCCCCGGTTGAGCTTCCGATATACATATCGTCGGTAGTTGAGTTCGTCCCGCCGGATTGTATGAAAACTCCTTTACCAGAGTAGCCCACGGCCTGCACCGTTCCCGAGAGCGATCCAGCGGACATTTGGATGCTTCCGCCGCCGGCGTTGGAACCGATGAGGAGCAGCAAGTAGGTGCCGTTCTGAGAAACGGCCGCAGTGCCGCCATTGACGACGTAAGCGACGTCGCCCGATGTCGGCAGCGTCCCGCCCCAGTTCGAAGCGATCGACCAGTCGCCGGATGCGGCTTGCCAGGAATAATCGGCCGCGGCGCGGAAGCGGTCAAAACGACGCCGAGAATGGCGACGTATGTTAGCTGCCTGTTCATTTCAACGCTCTCCATTGTTTAGCTGGCGCGGGCGGCGAGCCGACGCCGGCGGTTAATCGCACAATGGAAAGGCCGGTCCTCTGTCCGGCAACATCATAGCAGATGCGCACCGCGCATGCAAGATTTTTGTAATCTTCCCACAAGGCAGAAAGCGTATTAATCGAAGTCTCGGGTCCGAAATGCGATCTTCTGCAAAAACTTGCCTTCTACGCCGGCAAACATTATCATAGTAGGGCTAATCTAAACTGATCTGGGAGCATTCTACCTGCGGTGTCGCCATGTGCGCGCGGGGGTCGCTATCGCCTTTTTTGCATCTGGGGAGAGTCACATGAACTCGTATCACGTCGGCAATTCAAGCCGTTTCCCGCGACAGGGCCTTTTTTCCGTGATCGGGCTGACGGTAGTCTGGGTCGCAATGGCATTGGCAACACCCGTCAAGGCCGCGACCTTCTCGTGGGGCTCGACGAGTTCGGGCAAGTGGAGCAACGCCGCAAGTTGGTCGCCTGCGACGGTCCCGAACAGTGCGGGCGCCACGGTCTTCGACGGCCAAGTCACCACTCTTACGAGCACTGTGGACCTTAACCCGACGGTTGGTGCCCTCGTTTACTTCAATAGCGCCGGCAGCACGACTTGGACGATCAGCTCCTCCGCCAGCGGCGGTCCCTACAGTATTACGATGGACAACACCGGCGGCGGCATCAACCCTTGGGGCGACACCAGCGGCGCGGCAATCGTCAGTATTTCCAAAGGCCACTTCACGGTAAACACGAACATCGTCATGGCGGGCGACCTCTACGCGGGCACGGCCGGCAGCAGCCAAACCAACGTGATCATCGGCGGCAATATCACGTCCTCCAGCTCGAATGCGCAGACTTCTCTTCTTGCGGACCGATACGAACAGCGGCGGCGGCAACGGCACCTATCAATCGACCGGAAGCATCGGGGCCAGCGGCGGCATAATCAATATCCTGGAAGACCTCGACAACGGCACTACCGCCGCCAGCGTCTCGCTCTCCGGCCCGCTCGGACCGAGCGTCGGCAGCGTCACCATGTCGGCCGCCACCGGACTGATGATCATCTCCAGCAGTTTGAACACCTACACCGGGCCGACGAATATCACCGCCGGCTCGCTGCAGATCGGCAGCGGCGGCAGCGGCCAGACAATGCCAAGCTTGTCCATCGGCGACAGCGGGGCGCTGATCTTCAACCACACCGACAGCTTCACTTACCCAGGCACAATCTCCGGCCCCGGCTCGCTCATCAAACTGGGAGCCGGAAAGTTAACGCTTACCGGCAGCAACACTTACACCGGCGCCACGACCATTTCCGCCGGTTCGCTGGCGATCGACACCACGGTCGGCAGTAACACCTTGTCCGGTTCGATTGCCGGGGCCGGCAGCCTGATCAAGATCAGTTCGAACGCCCTGACGCTAACCAGTCCATCGAGCAACTTTACGGGCAGCATCGTGGTCTCCGGCGGCACGCTCCAGGCCGGCGCCAACATTGGCGGCGCCCCGTCGAAATCGTCACTAGGCAATCTCACGAATGCCAGCCGCACGATCACCGTGAACAACGGCGGCGTCCTGGAGTGTATCGTCGCCAACGCTCTCGGTGCCGGCGGCCAGACCGTTTCCACACCCTTGGTGATCAACGCCGGCGGCCTGCTCACTACCGACGACGGCGACAACAACAACTTGGGACCGGTCACGCTCAATGGCGGGACGCTCGCCGGCGGCAGCGGCGGCGGATCGGGCAACTTCCTAACCTGGCAACTCACCGCCGGGTCCGTGACGGTCAACACAGCCCCCTCGCTGATCGCGGTCTCCGGCGGAACGAACGCGGGCCTCAACATGAAGACGACGACCACCTTCAACGTCGGTCTGACAGGGACGGCCGGCACCGTCAGCGCCAATCCCGATCTTATGGTCGCTGCGAACTTGGGTGATGTGTGGGGCCACCTTCAGGACAGCGGGAACCCTTCATCGCTGGTTAAGATCGGTGCGGGGACGATGTTGTTGGCATCGAGTAACAGCTACTCCGGCACGACCCTGGTCAACGCCGGCGCGTTGGTCCTGGGCGATCCGGGCGCCTTGTCAATGAGCACTTTCGACGCCAGCGGCATCGGCACGCTCAGCTTCGGCACGCTTTCCAGCGCAGACCTTCGGCGGCCTGACCAACTCGGGCACGCTCGCACTGACCAATGGCGCGGGCTCGGCCCCGATTGCTCTGTCTGCCGGCGCCAATAGTAATAACTCGACCTTCTCCGGCACGCTCAGCGACGCCGGATTGGGCGGCAGCCTGACGAAGATCGGCACGGGCACGCTGACCCTGGCGGGCAGCAACATGTATAACGGCCCGACCGCGGTCTCAAACGGAGTGCTGGCCGTAAGCGGGTCGTTGCTAAATACCACGGTCACGGTCGCCGGCGGCGCGACGTTGTCGGGCGGCAGCAACGGTTACATCGGCGGCAGCGTGACCGTCAACGGGAGCGGAACCTTGGCCCTGGCCCTGGCGAATAGCGCCGTGCCGCTGACGCTTGGCAACGGACTGATCCTGGGCAGCTCCACAGGCAGCTACAGCGCCGGAAACTACGCCACGCTGAACTATACTTTGGGCGCGGGCGGAATCCAGCCCGTTAGCCTTGGCGGCGGCACCGTGATGCTCAATTCGGGCGGTGCCTTCGTCAATGTGAGCGGTCCGTCGGTCCTCGGCAACTACACCTTGATGACGTTCGGCGGGACCAGCGGAACCGGCCAGTTCTCTCTCAGTTCAACCGCGGCCAACCAGACGGTGCTGACAGTCGGCCGGGACTTGTACACGCTCCTGGAGAATCCGACCTCGCTGCAACTTGCGATCACGGGCGTGCCGAACCCGGCCGTGGCCTATTTCTCCGGCGCGGTGAGCGGCGCATGGAACGACCTCTCCAATTCAACGAGCAGCAACTGGTCGTTGGATTTCAACGCCACGCAGGATGCCGGCAACATCCCCGGCACGCCCACCGACGTGATCATGTCGGCCGTCACGCAAAGCGGCAACGCCGTCGCGACAACACTCGGGGCCAACTTCGTCATCAACAGCCTGAATATCAACGCCACGGCAGCCGGCACGACGATCGGCAACTCGGGAGACACGACGACGCTCACGATCAACGCCCTGGCCGACAGCAACACCAACTCCAGCGGCTACACCGGCAATCCGGCCGGAAACGGCATCTCGATCGACGCCGCCGCAGGTCCCGTCACCATCAATGTTCCCATCCTGTTGGGCAATAGCCAGACTTGGACGAATAGTTCCACCGGCGCGCTGACGGTCACCGGCAGCATTCAGGGCACGGCCGCCACCGGCGCTACCCAGACGCTCACCCTGGCAGACGCCGGCGGCGGCACGACGATCGGCGCCGCCATCGCCAACGGCACAGCGGGCGGGAACTTGTCGATCGTGATCAACGACTCTAGTACCGGTAGCACGCTCTTTTCCGGCGCGAACACCTACTCGGGCACGACTACCGTCATTTCCGGCACGTTGCTCCTCGACAATACGGCCGCCTTGTCTTTGAGCACTTTCGACGCCAGCGGCTCCGGCACGCTCAGCTTCGGCACGCTTTCCAGCGCGGCCCTTGGCGGCCTGCAAGGCTCAGCCACCAGCACGCTCGGCATGATCAACGCGAATTTCGGCTTCGTTTCGCTTGTCGTGGGCAGCAACAATAACACTACTACCTTCGCCGGCTCGATCAACGATGGCGGCGCCGGCAGTAGTCTGGTAAAGGTCGGCACGGGCGCGCTGACTTTGGACGGCAACAATAGCTACAGCGGTGCCACGCTCATCAGCTCGGGCACGCTTTCACTGACCGGCAATGGCAGTCTGGCCAACAGCACGTCGGCGGTGCAAGTCGGCACGACCGAGGGCAATCCGGCCGCGCTTGTCTTCGGCCCCGCTTCGCAAACCACTTTGACCGCCTTCAACGCCCCGTTCCTGGTCGCCTTTGGCTCCACGGTAACGGTCCCCTCCGGCGCTTCGTTCACCACGGCCGGATTTGTCAGACTCGGCGCCCTGGCCGTCGGATCGTCGGGGACCTTCAACCAGTCGGGCGGCACCGTTGCGATCAATGGAATCGATGCGGCGAACAGCAATCGGTCATTGACCATCGGAGAGTTTTCCGGCGAAACGAGCACCTATAATCTTTCCGGAGGCGGTTCGCTGAGCGTCCCCAATGGCACGGTCTTCTTGGGTTGGACCGGCAACGGCACGCTGAACATTAACGGCGGCAGCGCATCGTTTGGAAAAGTCGCCTGTGCGGTCAGCACCAATGCGCTCGTCAGCACGCTGGTACTTACCGGTGGCGGCGCGCTCTACCTTGGCTCCGGCGGCCTGGTTCAAGGATCGAACGACACGGCCCACATCAACCTTGACAATGGCACGGTCGGCGCTACTGCGCCCTGGTCGTCTTCGGTGCCCTTGACGCTGACTTACACGGGCGGCACGACTTTCGATGCCACCAGCGGCAGTATCACCTTGACGAGCGTGATTTCTGGCAGCGGCGGCTTGACAGCAGTCGGCGCAGGCATTCTTTCGCTGGGGGGGAACAGCGGTTTTTCGGGCAACGTGCTGGTGTCCAGCGGCACGCTGGATGCAAACGGGAACGCCAACAGCTCAAATCCGGCGGCCACAGCGCTGGGCAATACGCAGCTCGCCAGCCGCACGATCACCGTCAACAACGGCGGCGTCTTGGCGTTTATTTCTGCCAACAACCTCGGCAGCGGCGCCAGCACCGTTGTTACGCCCTTGGTGATCAATAGCGGCGGCCTGGTAACCAACGTCGGCACAATCAACAACGTGCTGGGTCCGATTACGCTCAGCGGCGGCACGCTGTCCGGCGGCAACGGCGGCGCCTCCGGCAATTTCTTAACTTGGCAACTCTCGGCCGGGTCGGTGACGGTCAACACGGCCCCCTCGCTCATGACGAATAGCGGCACGCACAGCCAAGGTTTCAACATGGCGCTGACGACGACCTTCAATGTGGGCCTGACGGGAACGGCAGGCACTATCAGCGCCAATCCCGATCTCACGGTTGCCGGAAATTTCGGTGATTTGCAGGGCGCCCTTCAGTTCTCCGGAAACCCCGCTTTCTCCGCCTCGCTGGTGAAGGCCGGCGCGGGGACGATGTTGCTCGCCTCGAGCGATAGCTATTCGGGAACAACCATCGTCGCCGCCGGCGCGTTGGTTTTGGGCGACTCGGGCAGCTTGTTGAAGAGCACTTTCGACACGAGCGGCAGCGGCACGCTCAGCTTCGGCACGCTTGCCAGCGCAATGTTCGGCGGCCTGCAAGGCGCGTCGGGAATGCTCGCGCTGACAAGCAGCGGCGGTTCGATTCCGCTCGCCCTGACCGTCGGCAACAACAGTAACAGCACGACCTTCTCCGGCGCCTTGAGCGACGCCGGCCTCGGCGGCAGCCTGACAAAGATCGGCACGGGCACGCTGACGCTCACCGGCATCAATAACTATATAGGTGGAACGACGGTCACGAACGGCACATTGATTGTCACCAACGCCAACTGGATCGACCCCGCCGGCGTCGGGACGAATCTCTCTGTCGGTTCGGGTTTGACCGCGTTCAGCCCGATCATACCCGCGCCGGTCAGCAGCGCCGCGGCGCAAGCTGTTCCGGAGCCGAGCACGCTGGCATTGCTGTTGCTGGCGGCCGCCGGCATGCCGCTATATTGCCGCAAGCGGCGGACCAAGCGGCGAGAAGTCAGAAGTCAGAAGTCAGAAGTTAGGAGTTAGAATATCGAGCAGCGGTGGCCCATTCGCCTCTGACTTCTAACTTCTAACTTCTAACTCCTAGATTCTAGGTTCCCCACCGCGCCGTGCTTCTCGCGCATCCAAGCCAAACATTCTAAGCACCGCCACTTGCCCACCGCGCGGGAATCCTTTACCTTATCCGAGATTCAATTTCTTGCTCCCGGAGGCAGCGAACTGCAATGTCCGACGCGCGGCGAATGGTGATACTGGTTGATGGCTACACCGAAGCGATCACGGCGAAAACGGCCGTGTGCGTGATCCGCTATCGGCCCGAAGAAGTCGTGGCCGTGCTGGACCGCGCGGGAGCGGGCAAGACGAGCGGCGAACTGCTGGGCGTCGGCGGGTCGATCCCGGTCGTCGCCCGGCTGGCTGACGCCCCGGCGGCCAACACGCTGCTTCTGGGCATCGCGCCGCCGGGCGGGAAGATCCCGGCCAACTGGCGGCCGATCGTGCTGGAGGCCCTCGGCGCGGGATGACCGTGGTCTCTGGGCTGCACCAGTTCCTTTGCGAAGACGCCGATTTCGCCGCGGCCGCCGCAAAGCACGGCGCGAAACTGGTCGATCTCCGCCGCAACGACGAGCGCGATGTTGCCCAGCGCATCGGCATCCGCGAGGGGTGCTTGCGCATCCATACCGTGGCCAACGATTGCAGTTGCGGCAAGATGGTGACGGCCGTCGAAGTCGCCCAAGGGCTCCAGCGCGCGGGCGTCGATGCCGCCTTCGTCGCCACCGGGCAGACGGGCATGTTGGTGGCCGGCGGCGGCTGCGCGGTCGATCGCGTCATCTCCGACTTCGTCGCGGGCGCGGTGGAAAAGCTCATCCTCGCCAACCAGCATCACGAGGTCATTCTCTTGGAAGGGCAAGGCAGCCTCTTTCATCCCCGCTATTCGGGCGTCACGCTGAGCCTGCTCCACGGCTCGATGCCGCACGGCCTGATCGTCGGCTATGAAATGGGCCGAAAGTCGGTTCATGGCATGTCGCCCGAAGTCCCGCTGCCGCCGCTTCGGAAGGTGATAGATTATTACGAGGAGACGGCGAACATCATGCACCCCTGCCGGGTGATCGGAATCGCGGTCAACGGCATGAGGTATTCCGAGGCCGAGGTCGCCGCCGAGTGTGCGCGGGTGGAAGACGAGTTTCAACTGCCGGCCTGCGACGTCATCCGGCACGGGCCGGGGAAGCTGGTTGAGGCGGTGCGGAAGATGAAGCCTCAATGATGCCAGTCCTCCACCACGGCATGCCGTTGACGAATGATTTGCCGCTACTTTTGGATCCCGCACTTCGGCAAGACTACCCTGAGCCTTTCCACCGCATGGTCGGTGACGCCGGTGTCATAGAGCCGCAGGGACCTTAATTGCTTAAACAGCCCTGGTCCTCTGAAATAATCTAGACCTTTGTCCGTTATCGGGTTGCCGCTCAAATTCAGGGCGACGACTTGCTGCAATCCTCTAAGATGAACCATCGTTTCGTCGGTGATGTTTGCGTCGACCATGTCCACGGACGTAAGGTCCCGCAATTCTTTTAGGTAATCAAGCCCTGCTCCCGTGATTTGGGTATTCGCTAAGCACACGGTTCTTAAGCGAGTCAGACCCTTCAGGTGAGCCAAGCTAGCGTCAGTTATTAGTCCACAATCTTGAATGTCCAAGTCTTCGAGGTTTGCCAACCCCTTGAGATGGACGAGCCCCTTGTCGGTAACCTTTGCACCATAAATTCCCAGGTGTTTGAGCTTTGCCAATCCGTCGAGACCCTCCAGGCCTTCATCCGTAATCTTACACTTCGCGATGTCTAACCACTCTAGCTTCGTCATGCCCTTGAGGTGCTTCAATCCCTTATCGGTCACCGCACATTTATTGAGCGTCAGAAAGGAAAGCTGAGGCCAGTCCTTCAACCGCGACATGGTCTCGTCGGTTATGTCATCGCCGGATAGTTCGACAGTGGATGACGGGCCCACGAACCGGCCTGATCTGTTAACATGGTCGATTTGCGGACTGACCATCATATCCTGATCGCGGCGAAGCTTTGGCTCAACCACCGTTCCGTCCATAAGAACGAATAGGATAAGTTCAGGGACTGGGCCCGTTCCCGTTTCGCTGAACTCATATCGCACTAGCCAATACCACCGGTGTTCGTCCCGCGCTTCACGCAACTCCGCGGCCTCCCGCTCCCAATGTCCGGCCTGTGTATCGTGGACCAATTTACTTCTCTTTGCGTCGGCAAGTTTCATTGCCTGGGCGCAAAGCGGCGGATTCGGCGACGATTCCTTCCAAATCGGAGTCCGCGCAAGCGCCTTCGTCATGATTGTCGATTCGAATCTTCCTTGATAAGTATAGCCGTAATAAGTGACCACGACGTAGTCATCCTCGCCACCTTCGGCGGCAACACCAGCACCGATCGCCGCGACGGTCATCAAGGCAGTTATTCCGAACATATAGGATCTCCTCTGCTCGCCGGCACCAGCATTGATAGACACCGCGTCTACAAAATCCGGAAACCTATTCATCGTACCACAAATAAACAGCGCTATTCGGTGCCGTCATTTGCCGTACCACTCCTCCACCACGGCGTGCCATTGATCGCGGGTCTTCACGCCCACGAACGCCTCGCGGACGGTCTTATGCTGCGGGTGCATCCGCGAGCCCAGGATGCCGAACTTGCGCATGTGCCCGCAGGTGCGGTTGTAGCCGTAGGTCTGCTCCGCCAGGCGATAGTGCTCGAGCATGACTTCGCGCTGCTCGGCCAGGCTCGGATGTTCGGACGGCTGGCCCGCGGCCAGGGCGCGGGCCTGGCGGAAAATCCACGGATTGCCGATCGCGCCGCGGGCGGCCGTCACGCCGTCCACGCCCGTCTCGACCATCATCCGCAGGCAATCCTCGGCGGTGAAGACGTCGCCGCTGCCGAGCACGATCCGCTCGCCGGCGTGCCGCTTGACCTCGCGGAGGAAGTCCCAGTTGCTCGGGCCGACATAGCGCTGTTTGACCGTGCGGCCGTGGACGGTGATCGCCGCCACACCGAGCGCGAACGCGCCGTCGAAGATGGTGAAGAAGTTGTCGCGGCTCTGTTGGCTGTCGTCCAGGCCGCGGCGCATCTTGAGCGTAAGCGGGATGTGCGGCGGCAGGGCTTCGCGGACGCGGGCGACGATCTCCAGCGCCGCCGGCGGCGTGCTCAAGAGAAATCCGCCCCGGCAGCGGCCGAGCACTTTTTTCACCGGACAGCCGAAGTTGATGTCGATCACATCGAAACCGGCCTCGGCCAGCTTCAGCGCGGCGGGCGGAAAATCGGCCGGCTCCGCGCCCATGAGCTGCGCGCCGACCGGGTGCTCCTCGAGCGTCGTGTGGATGTATCGCTTGGCCTTGCTGCCCATGCTCACTTGGACGATGAAGCGGTCCAATAGCACTTCGCCGAGCGTATAGCCCGCGCCCAGCCGCCGGGCGATGACTCGCATCGGCCAGTCGCTATAGCCGCTGAGCGCGGCTTGAACGACGGGAAAGTCGACGGGCACATTGCCGATCTTGAACGGCTTGGCTTGAAACGAGGGGGGAAGGGAGAAGGGCGAAGGGGGACTTGCATCGCGCAGGGATCGCCGGGCTGCCGCGGTCGTTCAAGGAATTGTCTCGGTCCCAGTTGGCCATACGCGTTGTAGGTCCCTCTTGCCGAGAGGGACTATTGTGCCGAACCACGTCGCAAGCATCGCGCTACTCGATCGCGCGACGCGCTATCGTCCCTTCCGGCAGAAGGGACCTACTTGCCATTAAAACCAACAGGCCGTGAACCCGCCATCGACGTTGATGTGCGTCCCCGTGATGAACTTGCCGGCAGTGGGCGCGACCATGAGCAAGAGCGCGCCGACCAGTTCTTCCGGCTCGCCGCAACGCTTCATCGGCGTGCCGCGCATGATGTTATCAATCCGCTCCTTGTCCAAAATTTTACGGTTTTGCTCGGCGGGGAAGAAGCCCGGGCAGAGCGCATTGACGCGGACGCCCAAGGGGCCGAACTCGCGAGCCACGTTGCGCGTCAAGTTGAGCACGGCCGCCTTCGAGGCGGAGTAGGCAAAGACCCGCGACAGCGGCAGGTGCGACGTGACGCTTCCGATGTTGACTATTGATCCGCCGCCCGAATTGACCATGTGCCGGCCGAAAATCTGGCAGCCTTGAAAGACGGCGCGAAGGTTGATGGCCATGACGCGGTCCCAATCGGCGTCGTTCGCGTCCAAGAACGTGTTGGCCACGTTCACGCCGGCACAGTTGACGAGGATATCGGCGCGGCCGGTCTCGCGGACCGTGGCGGCCAGCAGGCTCTCGATCGACGACCGCTGGGTGACATCCACCTGGCAATAGCCGGCGCGGCGCCTAACTGCTGCAATTCGGCCGCGCGAGCCTTGCAGGCGTCTTCCTTGGTGCCGGCGACGACGACGTGCGCGCCCGGCCTGAGCGAGCCCCTTGGTCAGCGCGAAGCCGAGCACGCCGGTTCCGCCGATGATCGCGGCCGAAAGACCATCGAGAGAAAACATTTCACTGAGGAATTCTTTGGACATGTATCGCTCCCTTGGCAGTTCAGATCGAGATGACTTCGTCGCGCACGATATGTAAACGAATAATCTGCGGTCGGTTCGTTTCCTCAAAATGACACGCAACCGCGTCGCGGATCATTACCCGAAGCTCGTCTAGCGTGTCGGCCTCGGTAAAAATTGGCGCGGAAAGTGCCTTCGCCTCATAGCCGCCATCCGACGATTCCTCGATCAAAAAAATGATCTCATTCATGTCATGGTTCCTTTCGCATCCTCAACCAGTCGCTGTGAAACACGCCCGGCCGATCAAGACGCTGGTAGGTATGCGCGCCGAAGTAGTCGCGCTGCGCCTGTAACAAATTGGCAGGCAGCCGGGCGGCGCGGTAGCCGTCGTAATAGGCCAGCGCGGTGGAAAGGGCGGGCGTAGGGATGCCGAGATGGACGGCCGAGGCGATGACGTGCCGCCAGGCCACCTGGGCCTTTGCAGTTGCTTCCTGGAAATATTTCGCCAAGAGCAGGTTTTCCAACTTGGGATCGGCGGCGAACGCTTCCTTGATCCGCTCCAGGAAGACTGCGCGAATGATGCAGCCGCCGCGCCACAACAGAGCGATCGAGCCGAAGTCCAGGGGCCACTTGTGCTCCTCGGCGGCGGCCTTCATCTGCGCGAAGCCCTGCGCGTAGCTGACGATCTTCGAGGCATAGAGCGCCTGGCGGACCTGTTCGATGAATTCCTTGCGGTCGCCCTTGTACTTTTCCGTTGGCCCGGCGAGCACTTTCGACGCCCGGACCCGCGCGTCGCGCATGGCGGAAAGTGCTCGCGCGTAGACCGCCTCGGTCACCAGTGTGCTGGGCACGCCGAGATCGAGCGCGAGCTGGCTCATCCACTTGCCGGTGCCCTTGGCGCCGGCAGCGTCCATGATGCAATCGACCAGGTATCCGCCCGTCTCCGGATCGCGGACGCTGAAGAATGTCGCGGGTGATTTCGATGAGGTAGCTGTCCAGTTCGGTGCGGTTCCAGGCGTCGAAGACTTCGTAGAGGTCGTCGTTGGAGAGATCGAGCGTCTGCTTCAGCATCCAATAGGCCTCGCAGATCAACTGCATGTCGCCGTATTCGATGCCGTTGTGGACCATTTTAACGTAGTGGCCCGCGCCGCGAGGGCCGACCCATTCGCAGCAGGGGATGTCGCCCTTGGGGCCGACCTTGGCGGCGATCGCCTGGAAGATCGGCTTGACGAGCGGCCAGGCCTTTTCGCTGCCGCCGGGCATGATGCTGGGGCCCTTCAAAGCGCCTTCCTCGCCGCCCGAAACGCCCGTGCCGATGAACAAGCAGGCCCTTCGACTCGACGTAGTTCGTCCGCCGCTCGGTATCGGGATAGTAGGTATTGCCGCCGTCGATGATCACGTCGCCGGGCGACAGGAGCGGCAAGAGATGCTCGATAAACTCGTCGACGGCCGGGCCGGCCTTGACCATGAGCAACACCTTGCGGGGCGCGGCGAGGCTGGCGACGAATTCTTCGAGGTTATGGCAGCCGACGAAGCGCTTGCCTTTCGCGCGGCCGTTCATGAAGTCGTCAACCTTGCTCGTCGTGCGGTTGAACACGGCCACCGAGTAGCCGCGGCTCTCGACGTTCAGTGCCAGGTTTTCGCCCATCACGGCGAGGCCGATGAGGCCAAAATCACATTTGTCGGGCATGGTTGCCAAGGTTTGGTTTTAGGGTAAGGGCAGGAAAGAAAGGGAGAAAGGGAGCAGGGCAGAAAGGGAGAAACTCGCATCTTTCCCTTCTCCCTTTCTCCCCTTCTCCCTTGCTTCATCTTTTCCACGGCGGCTCCTCCGGCAGATAACTGTCGAACTCGGCGAGCAATTCTTCTTGGTACTTGCCGGCGAACGTGCCTGCGAAGAAACGCGCAAGGCCTTCTTCCGACAGCCGCCGCCAGCTTTCTTCTTCCGCGCCGGGGTTGACGGGGAAGAAGAGCGCGCCGTTTGCCACTGCCGCCTTATGATCGCCAGGCGCATCGCCGACCATCAGCGTGTGGCAGGGCGGGTAATTGCGAGCGGCCTGCAAACATTCCTTTTTGGTGCCGGCTTCCTGGCCGCAAATGGCCACGACGTATTTGGCGAGATCGTGTTCGTCCCACTCGCGCCGGAGAGCGTCGTGCGGCGTGGCGGAAACGACGAGCACGTCCGCACGGCCAGTCATTTGTTCCAGACACGGGCGAACGCAAGAGAACGGCGGGACGTTGTGTACGATCTCTTCCACTGCGCGGTTCACCGCCTTGGACCATTCCAGCAAAAGCCGCAAGTCGCGATCGCCCGTCTCGTGAACGGCCTTTTCCAGCGACGGATTGCCCAGCTTCGGTTCGCGGGCGACCCACTCTCGCAAGGATCGCGGTACTTCGATCTTCACTCCGCGCGCGAGCACCTCCGGCCGCGCGGCCGTCAAATCAAGCTGCTCGATCAAGGCCGGAAAGCGGTTCGTGCCCCGGCTCTTGGAATAAAGATTGACGAAGTCCCACGCCTCGCGGGCGTACTTGCTCACGCCGGCCAGCCCGTAGTACTTGATGACGTTGGGGGCGAAGCACTCCTTGTGCTTGACTTCCATCGTATCGAACACGCAGCCATCGGAATCGATGCCGATGAGAAACGGGTGCTTGGGGATGAAGTCGATCATGGGCGCGGGACGTGCGCGGGCAAGATAGGCCGAAAGACAGAATTGTAGTACGCCGGGGTGGCGGCGGCAATGAGGGGTCTAGAGCAACTCAAAGCATCCGAAGACCTGATAATCCCGCACGTTGCTCGTCAGAATGCGAACGATCCCTTGTGTATGGAATGTGGCGGCAAGCTGCGTGTCGAGGACTCGCTTCCGGCCAAGACGAAACTTCCTCATCCATTCCCAGCCTAATCGAACGCTGTCCGCTGTCGGGAAAACATGTTGTACTGACTTTGCGTTCCACCAGTTCTCCACGGCGTCGAGCGCATCGTCCATGGATAGTGGTGTGCGGAACCGCTTGGCGTCAGTCGCCACATGCACGAATTCGTCCAGGACTTGAGGACCGCGTGCGAACTTCTCGTTTTGCTCAGCAAGACGATTTAGCATTGCACGCGCTTCATCGTGGCTTGCATGCTCGCGCAGTTCTATCTGAAGCAGCCACGACGTATCCACTCCGACGCTCACTCGATAGTTCCTTCCAGCATTTCTCCAAGTAGATCATCGTCGGACGACAGCGGCTTGAGCACCTCGCCGACAGAGTACGTTGGAAGGTCGCGAACGTCCAATCGCTTAGGCGCAATTCGTTGGTCGCGAAATAGCTCCATCGCTTCACGGATTAAGTCCGGCGGAGTTCGATCGACCCGCTTCGCATACGCCTCGAAATCGTGGTAGATAGGATCGGATATATCAATGGTTATCGTGCTCATATTTCAATCGTAGTTCGTGGGGCGAAAGCAGTCAACGGCCACTCACCTCCGCGTCATCCCGCTCTGCGACTTCCCCTGCCGCTTGTATTCGGCAACGAGGAAGCTGATGGCGTGGCAATAGTAGCGCACTGCCTGGGCGTAGTCGTCCGCCTGGTTCTCGGCGGCAGCGCGATCGAGAATGGCGCTGAACGCCGCGCCATCAATCGCAAGCTCGTCGCGCACGGCCGCCTCGCGAAGTTCACGTAGCGTTTCGGCCAGGCGTTGGACGAACTCCTGAGACGGCGTGCAAACGATCGCCGTGTACGGACCGCGGCCGAAGCGATTGCCGTTCATCGCCGGGCCTTGAACCTCGCCGCCTTGCCGGTAAACCCAAGCGCCGATGCCGAACACCGCCGCGGCAACGAGGCTGAGCGCCGCCGGAATCCACTCGTGCATCAACAACAGCAGGACGCCCGCCAGCGCCAACACCCCCACCGCGATCCAAACATTCGGGTTGACCGGACGGATCACGGAGCGGGACCGCGGCATGTCGTTCGTCGAGGACTGCGACCACGACAGCCCGACGGCCTTGGCGACAATCACTGTGATGTTATCGGGCCCGCCGCGCATGTTCGCCAGGTCGACCAGCGATCGCGCCGCTTCGGCCGGCGGCATGCTTGCCAGCACCATGCCCAATTCGTCGTCCCGGACCTGGCCGGAAAGCCCGTCGCTGCACATCACAAAGATGTCGCCCGGCACGATCGGGTGCGGCCCCTCGAGATCGACCTTCACCGCCGCGCCCGGCCCGAGCGAGCGGGTAATCACGTTCTTGGGTCCGAAGTCGGGCAGGCCGGCGGCACGCATCTCCCACACCAGGCTGTGATCGAATGTCAACTGCTCTAGCCGCGTCCCGCGGAGTCGATAGGCCCGGCTGTCGCCCACGTGGGCGACCAATGCGCCGAAGGGCAACAAGGCCAGCGCCGTGGTCGTGGTACCCATGCCCTTGAAGTCGATGCTTGCCTGTCCGCGGCTGTGGATCTGGGCGTTGGCCTCTTCCAAGGCGGCCAATAGCGCTTCGGCCGGCGTACGGTCGGCAAGCTTCTGGTAGACAAGCGGCACGGTGTCCGTGGAGAGTTTGCTCGCGAGTTCGCCCGCCGCGTGCGCTCCCATGCCGTCGGCCACGACTAGCAGGTCACCCCGCTGCTGCCAAACGTTGCCGCTGGCGGCGAGTACGACGGCCATCGAATCCTGGTTGTTCGATCGGCGGAGACCAACGTCTGACAGGCTTTCGACCTCCAAGCGGCCTTGGAAGCTTTCGTTGTCAGACTGTGGCGATGGCCCAGATGATGACATGGATCGGTCGTCCGCCGGCAAATTTGGATTCAAACTATATGGTAACGATAGGCGAAATAGCCTGCCAGGGGTATTTTAGTAGGATGGACCTCCGAGTCCGTCCGAATGCTGGCGGCCAATTCGCGATGAGTGCCTGGTTTTGGCCACACAATTGCCCTGGAATCGCGGTCTGCGAGAGGCTATACTCCGGCCCTCTTCATGCGAACTTTTCATCCCCATCCACGTTGTGGAGCGGTTGCGGTCAAGGGCCAGTTTACGATGGGTCGATGCGGCACGACTTTCCGGAGAAGCCAACTTGCCTGGCTTGCAGCCGCGGGCTGCATCATGGCTTGCGGCTGCGTCGAACGCAAGGTCCTCATCCGCACCAATCCGCCCGGTGCCTTGGTGTATGTCGATGACCATGAGGTCGGCATCACACCCGTGGCGATCTCACCGATTTACTACGGCACTCGCACGATTCGGCTGGTCAAAGACGGCTGTGAAACAAAAACAGTGAAAGAGCCCATGCCGCCGCCTTGGTACGAGGTCCCGCCGCTTGATTTCTTTTCGGAAAACGCGATTCCGGGCACATTGCATGACGAGCGAACGCTGGACTTCCAGTTGCAGCCGCAAGGCGTCGTGCGCAAGGAAGATCTTCTGGCTCGCGCCGAGAGCCTTCGTCGCGGGACCCCGGCCGGCGAAGGTGTCGGCACGCCCGGCTACCGATACAATCTGCCGGATCGGCCGGCCTACGTCGTGCCGGCAGGCGCGCCTGGAGGAGTGCCGATCGGCGCACAGCCGTACTTTCAACTTCCGCCCGGCGCGGCGGCGCCCGCCGTTCCCGCACCGATTACAACGCCATCCGCGGGACTTGCGCCGACTGGACCCGCAGCGCCCGGGCCATTTTATCAGCCGCCGCCGTCATTACCGCCGTCGGACTCGTCAACTCCAGCCGCCGTCGGTTCGCAGCCATACTTCCCGCTGCCCGGCGGTAGATGAAGTTCAGCAAGGGACGAGTCATCCGCTCATGCCGCGCGTGAAATGCGTCGCGTCTTCGCCCGTTGCACGTCTTTGAGCACGAGTTCTACCACTTGCTCGGTGGCTTCGGCAAGAATTCTTAGCCGCAACGATTCCCGCACGCGGCGGCGCTGTAGAACCGGGTCCACTTCGTGGACGAGAAACTCGGGGGCCATCCCTCGGATGTATTCCCGCGCATCGTCCCGCGACATTTGCGCGGCGCGCTCGTTGGTGGCTTCCCACAGCGCGATGTGACATTCCCGCGCAAGTTCGCCGGCAGTTTGCCGCACGAGCGAAGTGTCCAACCAGATGAAAAGGCGGTCGAGAACGCCTTCCATGGGCAAGCTGGACGCGTGGCCGAGGGCCGTTGGCTGTTTTCGACTGCTATTTGTTTTCATCGAGCCTCCGTTTTGGCTGCTGAGAAACAACGCGCCCCTCCCGACCCTCCGGCCGGCACGCGCATTAACCATCGTGCGAAATGCAGGTCAATCTTGACCGATTTTTCGATGAAACGGAGAAATAGCGGGAATTAGGACAATAAGGCAAAAAAACTACGGATCGTGAAGTTCCGCAACTTGGCCCTGCATCATGCGTAGTGCCCAAGCACACGCCTCGCGAACCGCCGGATCGGCATCGTCGAGACCCTCGGTCAACGCTGGGATTGCCTTGGCGTCGGGCCGATTGCCGAAGGCGTAGGCCGCCTGGCAAATCAGTCCGCGCCGCTTTGCTCTCAGTAAGGGGCTGCCGCGAAACCGTTGTCGAAAGGCCGCTTCATCCATCGCGAGCAATTCGGCCAGGTCGATCGGATTCGAGCCCGTGCGGGGAAGAAACGCCGGCTCGTCGGTCGTCGGCGCACGGCGGTTGAAAGGGCAAACGTCTTGGCAGATGTCGCAGCCGAAGATCCGTTGTCCGATGTCTTCGCGCTGCGCGGCCGCGATCGGTTCTCGCAGCTCTATCGTCAGATAGGAAATGCACCGCCGGGCGTCGAGGCGATACGGCTCGACGATCGCTCCGGTCGGGCAGGCGTCGATGCACGCCCGGCACGTGCCGCAGTGTCCCACGGTCACCGGCTCGTCGTAGGCCAATGTTTCGCTCGTAAGCAGCGCGGCGAGCAAGAACCAGCTTCCTAGCCGCCGATTCAGGAGGAGGCTGTTTTTGCCCACCCAGCCGAGCCCGGCCAGTTCGGCAAACTCACGTTCCATCAGCGGCGCGGTATCGACAACGCCGCGCACCGCCGCCTCGGGTGTCAACTTGCGATGGTAGTCAGCCAGCGCGTGCAGCCGCGCGCGGATGAGATCGTGGTAGTCCGTGCCCCAGGCATAGCGAGCAATCATTCCTTGGCCGGGCTCGGGCGAGGCCGGCTCCTCGGTGCGATACGCGACGGCCAGCATGAGCAGACTGCGGGCTCCGTCCAACACATGTCGGGGGTGTTCGTAGGCCGCAGCCCGATCGGGAATGTAGCGCATCTGTCCGGCAAAACCGTCCTCTAACCACTGGTGGAGCGCGGTCAGCCGCGGCGGCCGAATCGCGGCCGTCGCCCCAGCAAGATCGAACCCCAGTCGCCGGGCCTCAGCCTTCAGGCTTTGCGTTAGCTCGTCGGGGCTCATGGGAACTTTCGCAGGCTGCGGAGATCGAGTACAATCAAGTGAAGTATACCCGTCCGTTGCGGAGGAGCCATGCGCTACCCAGGACTGATAGTTTGCGGCTTGTTAAGCCTGCTTGCAGCCCAAGGCTGCGAACGGCGGATTCCCAATAACGAGCTGGGAACGGTGATCTTCGAGCTCCCCAATGTGCCCGGCGGAGACCGGCGGCCGCCGACTCCTGAACTTGACGATCTGCCGCCCCCGAAGGACGCCGGTGCCAGGTAGGTCCTCTTGCCGGACGGGATCAGACTATCTCCGGCCATTTCTTCGGGTTACGCCTGTGCCTATGCCGTGGGGCAGGTTGCCAACCTGCCATTATTAGGCGGATTGGCAATCTGCCCCACGTAAAAGTCCCGCTCCGCAAGCGGGACCTACTTGCCGCGTGTAATTCGCTTGCAAACCTAAGTTGCCCAATTATGCTGGTAACTTAGGTAATCAAGATAGCCTTTCATTGGAGGCACACGCATGTTGATCAATCGTTGGTTCGTCGCTGCCGCTATCGGTTTCGGGGCATTTCAGACGCAGAGCACTTTCGCCGCCGGATCGGGCCACTCGCACGGGCATTCGGGCAACCATTCTCAGTCCAATAACCATAACCATAACCAATCTCAATCCGGCCTTCCGGCATTTGCCAATTCCTGGCCCTATTTGCGGGCTGAGAACGGCATTTTCGGTCCCCTTTGGGCCGCACCGGGCCCCGGCTCCCTCACCGGATTCGGCAATGGCGGCGGCTTCGGCGACGGAGGCGGCGGCTGGGGCGGCGGCGGGTGGGGATGGGGTTCGGGCGGAGGCACTGCTGACTACGAGTACTATATCGGCCGTAGGCCGTACTTTTCGGTCTACTCGCCGGTCTACTACGACTACGTCGACGGCGCCATCGTGCCCAAGACGCCGATACAATTTCCCATGGCGAACGCAGCTTACCAGCCGGCCGGCAGCCAGCCATCGGCCAATCAGCAGGCCCCCGGCGGCCCACAGGCGGCCAATTCGGCCAGCGAAACAAGCCCAGCGCCGCTGATGATTGCCAATCCCTATTACAAGGCCGAAAAGTGATCTGGACAAGCTTGGGGAAATCGCTAATCTACGCCGGTCTGTAGGGAACAGCCTCCGCGCCGTTCCGAGAGTTCTCGCGGAATGCCACCGAGGGCTTTCCCTACAGGTTTCCGGAATGCGGAAAGGATTTCGCCCCCGATGAAGCGCCTCACGCTAGCGATTGCCGCCGTCATCGCGCTCGGCGGATGCCGGAACCAAGGCCAGCAAGTTGTCGATCCGTTCTGGGGTCGAACGACCGTTCCGCCGCCGGCAACCGGCTCGATCGGCACGGTTCCTTATAGCCCCGCGCCGGTCATGACAGCGCCGGCAACGGGCGCTCCGGCGATGACCGTTCCCGGCGGCACACTGCAGCCTTCCGCGCCGCCCAACCTCTTGCCGGCGCCCGCGTCCACTTATCCCGGCAGTTCGACCGCGCCTTCCGCACCCTTCATTCCGGTCACTCCGGCGCCGGCCGCGAGCTCAATACCACCGCCGGTCGCCCCGCCTTCGGGCTTTTCTTCCGGCGGCGTCGCTCCCTACACGCCGGCGCCCGCCGCGCCGAGCAGCCCGCCGTCGCCGCCGCCAAGCACTTACCCCGCACCGGCCGATCGCTACGGGAGTCCCGCTCCAACTCCCGCCGCGCCCAACAACTCGACGCCCTCGTGGAGCAGTCCCGCGCCGAGCACGTCGAGCAGCGCCGCGCCTGTTCCGTCCGCGCCCTCCGCTCCCGCGGCGCCGGCGACCATTTCACCGCCCGCGGGGCCAACACCGCCCGGGCCAGCGCCGACTGATACCACGCCGTCACCGATTGCGCCATCGAACCCCGCGCCGCTGAACCCCGCGCCTTCCAACCCGGCGCCGTCCAACAATTCGCCGGACTTCTTTCCCAAGGACGGCAGTATGAAGTATCACGACGGCCAATGGCGGCCGCAGGGCGGTTCAACCTCGCCCAGCGGAGTTGCCATCGTCCCCGTCGGGTTCGACACGGGACCGAGCATCGTCCGCATCCCCACGTCGGCCGACGGCGGCAGTTCGACAACCTTGACTTCCGTTAACATGCCGATCAGGTAGTGTGCGCTGGAGTCCCGCCTTTAGGCGGCAAATCCGGCTAATGCCGGGACTCCAACAACCGTCACTTATTCATCTCATTCAAAATCAGATGCGCCGAACGGCGGATTTCGGCGTCGCTGGTATGCTGGAAGGCGTCTTCCACTTGGGGCTTGGCCAACGCGCCCAGTTCCGCCAAGGTTGCCCGCGCCGCAGTCCGCTTGGCAAATTCGTTGGAGCCAAGCTCGCTAATCAGCGCGGCGATCCTGCTTTTCATTGCCGGCGATAGGATCGGCGAAGGGACGTAAATCTCGACCACGTCATGCGCGGGCACCAACCGCGAAGCCTCGCCATGGCGCACCGGCAACATCCCTTCGGCAAGCTTGCCGGCAACCTTGCTGCCGTCCCACAGTTCGATTTCATAGATTGTCGGTTCGACTTGCGGCCCGGCGTCCGCGGCGTGGAACTTGCGGATCTGGCCCGGCGGAATGGCAATCGTTTGGCCGGACGCCACGATATGCAGCGCCGGTAGATCGATCTGGCCGATGATCAGATTATCGCCCGACAGGACCACGCAGGGTTCCCCGCGCTGCAAGGGATCGTCGACCATTTCCTTATCCGGAAAGCCGCGTATCGCCTGCACTTCCTGCGGGGAAAATGCCTGGACGCCGAAGCTTCGTGTGGGCAGTTTCAACGGCCCGCCGGACAGATAGCCGAACAGCCGCGTGCCGTCGCGGAGCACCGCGCGATGGCCGGGCGGTTCGGCGATGGCGGTGATCCATGCCAACTCGTCCAAAGTGTACTCGAAACGTCCCCACGGCGACGCGAGGGCCAGCGTTTCCTTGCCCGTCGCGGCAAGCGCAAGCCGCTCGCCCTCGATGGTTTGCAGCATGGCGCCTTGGTCCGCCGGCCCAGCGCCGCCAGACCCCGTGCCGCTGCCGCTGTAGGATGCCCGCATGTAGAGCCTTTCCAGATGGTCCCCAGCGGCCTCGATCTGCACGCCCGAGTTGAGCGTGAAGACGAAGTTTTCCACACGCAGCTTGCCGGTCAGGGCCTGGCCGTCGCGAAATAGGACGACGGCGCGGCCGCTATGGTCGCGCGCCCCGGCCACCGCGACGACCTTATCCAGCGAGGTCGTCAGCGTGCCGAAGCGGGTTTCCAGCGAGAAGGCCGTGCAGGCGGCCGTGCCTTTGAGCCGCGTGCCCGTGCCGACGGCCAGAATGTCGGATGGGCCGGTGTTCTTCTCCAGCCGCGCGAGCACCTTGCCGATGCCCACGTCTTCCCATTGAAAATCGCTGCCGAAGCTGCCGAAATTGACCACCGCCCGACGGATTTCGGCCGGCAGGTCCTCGACCCACGAGGCGCCGCTGAAGGGCTTCAACCGCGCGGCCACGCCGTTGGCGTCGGGCTGTTCGGTGAGCCTGCATTGGGCCGCTCCGTAGAGGATGGCGGCCGACTTCCGCGGCGGCACGTTGAGCGGATACGAGAAAAAGGTCGGTTGTCCGTTATTCATGGGCTGGACCGCCGGTCGCACAGCGGCGGTCGGCCCGGCCAGGCGGAGGGCCACGGAAACGCAGCCGTTTTGCGATGGGTTGAATAGCACGATGCCGGTCTCTTTCTTGTCCAGCCCGGTCGGACTGACCTTGCCCGAATCGCTGACCGCGGCCTGCCACGCGCCATTTCCGCAACTGAGGAAGATTTGGGCGTTGAATTGCAGCGGCGTCGCGCCGACGTTGGTGAAAACGTCGACGAATCGCGCCCCGGTCGATTTGCCCTCCACTCGGCAGCGGCGCGTGACCTGCAGGCCCGGCAGGTACGAATTGCCTTGCAAAACCAGTTCACATCCGTTGGCCGTCATGAGCGCACTGGAGGGCTGAAACTGGCTATTGTTGATTAAGAGCGTGAACGACTGGCTGAAGCACGAATCGGAACCGTTCATCACGCGGCCCATCTGGTCAAGGTCCCACATGAAGCCCTGGCCGTCGGTCATGGGATGGAACGGCGTGAACGTCGCCGGCACAAGCGCCGCGGCAGGCTGGGCGGCAGACGCAAGCGGCAAACTGCCAACGAACGAAAACAGGAGCAAGCAAGGGAGGGCGAAGCGGGCATAATGAGAATGCGAGTGCATGACGAAATCTCCTCCGGCCGCTGGCTAGCCGCGGAGCGGCGGCAGTCAATAGCCAGGGGCGCGAGCCCCTGGGAAAAACACGAATCCGGATAAAGCCGCGGAGCGGCGACAGTATGTCTTTCGCCCCTTCGGGGCTTGATGAACTTTTGTAAACGGAACCCAGGGGCTCGCGCCCCTGGCTATTTCTCTTGCGTCCCTTCGGGACTGAAATCATTGGTGGAAATCGGATTCTCGTTACGGTCCAAAAGGATCGTCATCCGGCGGCGCGGTGACGGGCGACGCGGGCGCAACAGGCTTCGGCCTGGAGTCCGCGCCAAACGGATCGGCGCCGTTGCCTGTAGACGGCGGCATCATCGGGATTGGCCCAGTGGATGGCGCGGTGGGTTGTGTCGTGGGCGGCGGCGGCAGATCGCCGAGCGGTTTCTCTTTCTTATTGGGTTCCTTACCAGACGCGGGCTTCGGCTCCTTGGTCGCTTGGGCGGCCGTTTCCTTCGCCCTGCCCGTGATGCCGACGAGATGCTGGCCCGGAATCTCCCACGTCTTGCCGTGGAATTGCATCGAGACCGTGCGATTGGCCAGCGTCCCGGCGACCTGGCGGCCATCACTCAACTCGATTTGAAAGCGACCGCCCGCCGCCGCGTCGCCCGAGCGCTGGGCCGTTTGGATGCCGCTTACCGAAAGCCCCAGCACGCCGCCCGCCGTGGAAACCATGAGCTGCGGCGTATCAAGGGCGCCGGCCAGCACATTGTCGCCAATCAGCCGGCAATTCGGGCCGGCCGCGCTCGCCGTGGCGTCGTCGTCCTCCGCTTTCTTCACGGGCGGCATTTTCAGCGAGCAAAGCTGCCGCAGGCCGACCGTCGCCAGCGGCAGCGGACCGAAGCGGAGCGTCTTGACCGCCGGCCCTTCGCCTTCCAACACAACGAAGAGATTGCTGCCGTCGCGAAGCGCCATCTGATAAAGCGGCTGCGGGTCGCTGCGGCTCGCCAGGCTGGCGATCTCACCGAGCCCGACGTCCAACGCGCCCCATGGCGAGACGGCATGGAACCGAGCGTCGCCGCCAACCAGCAACCGCTGCCCATCGTGCGTCAGGAGCATAGCCCCGGCCTCGGCAGGAGCTTTGCCATCGTCGCCGGTGGCATGAAGAAAGAGCAAATTGATTTTCTCCGGCGGCAGCTTGGCGTCGCCGCCGTTTGTCGACTTCAGAGCGAGGTCGGCTGCCTCGATGCGGCCCAGCAAAACCTCGCCGTTGCGAAGATAAACTCGCATCGGCCGGTCAATTCCGCCGCCGGCGAGCAATGCAACGTCGGCCAGCGGCAGCGAGACTTTGCCGAGCGCGGTTGCGACCGAAATCGTGCCGCCGCTCGCGGTCCCATTCAGCCGCACGAGGTCGTCCTGCACGAGGATGTCGTCCTTGCCGCGCTGGATATTGAATCGTGCAGCCAGTTCCAGCACCGGCTGCAAGAGCGGCCCCATTGCCCCGCTGGCCGACTCATGCCGCAAGTTAGCGATCGACTTGACCACGGCGTCCGGCAGCCCGGCAAGCCACTTGCGATCCTGAAAGACCTTGAGTTGGTCCTTCATTTGCCGCTCGTCCGGCTGGATGACGGCTTTCGACTGCGAAAGTCCCCAGACGACGGAAACCGTCGATTGTGCGGGCACGGTCACGTTGAACGAGGTGCGAACCACGCGCATATTCTCGAACGTCGATCGTCGGCTTGAGTGATCTCGTTCCGGGCAGATAGAAAAAGGCGGCGGGAAAATTGCCAGGCCCGGCGGTTACGGCGATGCCGCAGTCGCGCTCTGGCAAGGCCAAGCGGACGTTCGCCGAGCGGTACGAGCGGCGAAACGCCATGTTTGCGACAGCCGCGCCGCCTACCGCTGCGCCGGCCACTGGCTGGCCGGTCGCGGCATCCAGCGAAGTGCCGCTCGGTCCGCAGACGGCCGAGCGGACCATGGTCCGCATCGAGTTGTTCAGCATGACGTTCACCTGAAGCGGAGTGGCCGCCGGATTCTGGAACGACTCGACGAATCGAATAGTCGAAGTGGCAAGGTCCAGCTTGATGCGCCGCGTGGTCTGAACTACTCCTCCGCCGCCGTTTTGCATCGGCTGTGTGTAGCTATAGGGCTGCCCGAAATTGTTGTAAACCATTGGAGCGCCGCCGTTAGCACCGTTGGTGACGCCCTCAAAGACATACTCGTGGCCATCCGGCGTCATCTGCACGCGCTGCGGCGAGACCTGCTGGCCGTTGACCATGAGCGCCGCCGCCTGCATCAACATCGACTGGCCGTTAGTGACCTGCAGATTCGCCTGCTGGTCGATCATCCACATCGTGCCTTGCGCATCGCTCTGCGGCTGCCACTGGGGCTCGACCAGTGTTACGGGCGGGTTTTCCCCGTGCGCACTGCTGCGTATGAGAAAGCCGGCAACAAGGGCTATCGCAATGACGGTCAACGAAAGACGGGCGCGGTCAGCGTTGCGACTCATCATGCACCTCCGATCCTTGAATTATCCCGTGGACGTTTCGCCCACGAATGCCTCGGTTATTGCACGGCAGTCAAGATGACTGATTATAACGCACGCGGAGGGGAATTGCCAATGAGCGGCCGCCTGAAGATTTATTCAGGAATCGGGATCAGTTTCGTCGTTAGCGAGTACTGCGAATGTTGGGCGGTGCAGCTTATGTGGTCGGAGCTACGGTGGCGCCAACTCTTCTCCGATCTCCTCCGTGGCCGAAGTCGCCGCTTGCGCGACTTCTTGATTCGCGTCTTTCTGCAAGGCTTTTAGCACCGGCAGTGCCGCCTTGACCGGCGGACGAAGCCGTCTCAGTATATCGATGGTGAAGAGTCGTTTCTCGCGGTCGTTGCCGCGAGCCATCTCCGAAAGAACTGTCACCGCGGCCTGCGGCGGCGGTCCGGCCCGTACCAGTGCGTTTCCGGCTTCCTTGCGAACGAATTCGTCGTCGTCGCGGAGAAGCCGGGTGCAAAGTTGAACCAATTCCTTCGCATTCAGTCCGAGTTTCTTTAGCGTCTGAATCGCAAGTAAGCGAACGCCACTGTCTTCGTCGTTCACCTTTCGCAGCAAAACCGGGATCGCCGATCGACCCTCGGGGCCGACTGCAGCCAGCGCCGCCGCGGTATCTTGGTCCAGGTTTTCCGCTAAGGCCGGCGCGGCGGCTTTTGCGACCGGCCCAAGTGCGGCAATAATATCGGCGCTTTCATGCCTCGTATCGTACCGCTTGAGCAAATCGACTAGCGCGGGCACGGCAACCTGCGCGTCGCTGCCGCATTTCACGAGAATGTCCCCCAGCCGAACAGTTAGTCCACCGCTGTCCTTTTTCGGAAGCAATTCCGCGATCCTCGCAGCAACGGCCTTCTTTTCCATACCGATCGAAGCCAGCGCCTCCACTGCCCCAAAGGAGACGTCGAAATCGCGATCGCGGAGTAGCTTGAGCAACTTCGGCGCGGCCGCCTTCGCCTCGGGCCCAATAAATCCGAGTTCGCTAATTGCGGCATCGCATAAGGCAGAGTTTTTGTCTTCAAGCAATTCGCAAAGGGTTGCGGCCGCCGCCGATTTTTCCCGGCCGAGCGAGGCCAATGCGGACGCCGCGAAAAAACACGTCCGGGCGTCGGGGGCCTTGAGTGCCGCAACCAGCACTGGCGTTGAATTCGCCGCGGCGTCGCCGATCGCGGCCAGCGCTTGCGCGGCGGCGCAACGATCATCTGCTTCCTTGCTACTCAGCATCGCCGTCAATTCAGGCACCGCAGAAGCGGCGGCCGGTCCAAAACGACAAAGCGCGTAGGCCGCAGAGGAGCGGACTTTCGCACTATGACTCGCCACAGCGGATCGCAACGGTGTTATCGCGTCGCTGCCCACGCGGGCCAAAGCCTCGGACGCGGCGCCGCGAACCATTTCATCTGGATCATCGCAGACCTCGATCAAGGCGGGAATCGCCTGCTTCGCCTGCCGGCGATTCGCGCCCAAGGAGCAGACCGCAAGCTCGCGAACGGAGCGGTCAGCGTTCTTTGCCGCGGCGAGCAACTGCTCGGCGGGCGCTACTTCGGCCAAAACGGCCGCAATATCGGAAAAGTGTTCGCGGTGCTTCTTCGCCTCATTGAGTACGCCGAGCAGCGCAGGAAGCGCCGGCCGGCCTATTCGCACCAAAGCCGCCACGGCGTAAGATGGGTTGCTGGCGTCCAGCAGCGGGACCAGCACCGGCACGGCTGCCGGGCCCATCTTTCCTAACGCCTCGACGAGCTCGGAGCCGGAAACGCCAGACTGCTTGTGCAACATTGCAGCGAGGACAGGGATCGATTCCTGCGCCGCGGGACCCATTTCTCCCAGGCATTTCACTGCCGCGGCGGGAACGCCGGGCGTGTCATCGTTGAGCGCCTTGATCAAGTCGCCGACGGCTTCCGGCTGAGCGGGACCGAGATGGCCCAGCCAGTTGAACGCGGCGATGCGGACCTGAGGGTCTTTGTCCGTTAACGCACGGGCGACCGCGGTAGCAGCCCGCCGGGCATCGCCACCTTTGAGACTATCGCTGCCTTTATCAGTCATAAGGCCCATCGCCTCCACGGCCTGCCGCCGAACCTCCGCGTCGTCCGCCCGAGATAATGCCGCGAGCGGACCGACGCCTGCCGCGCCGAAACCGCCGAGCGCCGCGCCACGGTGATCCAACGATCTTTGTGGCGTTTCTGCTCGTCGCAAGCGACCTTCACGATCGCCGGATATGCCGCCGGGCCAACCTTTACTAGCAGTCCTAGGGCGGCTGTGTGACCGTCGAGCAGCAGCGATGCCAAAACGGGCACGTCGGCCTCGGTCACGCCTTGGAACTTCTGGACCGCGATGCCGGCCGCTTCGCGAGCGTTGCCGTCGGCGCCATTCGCGGCTTCCACCAGCGCGGGCATCGCCGCTTTCGAGTTCGCCTGGAACTTGAGCAGAGCCAAGGCGGCGCGGCCGCGGATTCGCTCGTCGTCGTCCGAAAGCAGCTTCGTGAGCGTAGGCTGAATGGCCTCTCCTCGCGTATCGATGCGCACGAGGGCATCGACGGCCTCCGCTCGCTCCTCTCGCGATTGCCCGTCCACTTCTTCGATCCGTTTCGTCAAAGCCGGAATGGCGGCCTTGGCATCGGGCCCAATGCTGCCCAATGCCCAAATCGCCGACGCCCTAATCTGTCCGTTCTTGTCCGTCACCCAGCCGATGAGTGCCGGCACACCTTCTTTCGCCGCCGGGCCGAAGCTTCCCAATGCACTGATGGCATCATCTCCGACCCAGCGGTACTTACCCTGCACCGTTGCCAGCAGGGCGGGCAGAGCGCGTTCCGCGCCGGGTGTGTCCTTATGCAACCCACCGGCGGCAAAGCGACAGACATCGGAATCTTTGTCCTTGAGAAGCTCGATCAAGATCGGCACGGCACGTGCATCCTTGATTCCCGGGTACGTGCCGAACTCTGTCGCTGCCCAACCACGAATGTTATCGTCAGGGTCCTTGAGCAAGTCGATCAGGACCGTAGCGCCGTCGGTGCCCATGCATCGCAATGCTTCGAAGGCGGATGGGCGGACATTCCGATCACGGTCGCGGACCAGTGCCCGAAGCGCCGGGACCGCGGACTTTGCGTCTGGCCCGATCGCAGCCAAGGCGGTAGTGGCCGCTGCGCGAACGCCTGCGTCCTTATCGTGCAGCGCGTCGATGAGCGCTGGCACAGCCGCCTTCGCTTCCTTGGCGCTGCTGCCTAAAGCATTGGCTGCGGCCTTGCGGACCATAGCGCTGGAGTCCGTTAGCCGCTTCGCGTAGTATGGCACCGCCGCTGCGCCCATCGATTGCAGAGCTTCCTCGGCGGTTCGACGCGTTTCATCGTCATGGTCCGTCAGGAACTTGAGCAGCGCAGGAATCGCCTGCTTTGCGTCGTTGCCCATGCCCAGCGAGTTGATCGCGGCGACACGAACGATGCGGTGACGATCCTTGAGAAGCTCAACCAAAAGAGGCACCGCCGGCTTGCCCAATTCTCCCAACTTCGTCGCGACCGTGAACCGCACGTTGATGTCGATGTCGCGGCAGAGCTTCGTCAACTCGGGCATGACCGCGTCGGGGCTCGCAGAATAAGATTGCACCAGGGATCCGACCGCTTGAGACCGCATCTCCGGATCGTCGTCGTTGTATTCCTTCAGCAAATTTTCGAGCGACTTGTTATCAGTTTGTGCCGTCGCGGGCAAGTTCGAGCAATGCCACGCAAGCAGCAACGCCAAAACAAATGAACCCTTCATTGTTCGTTCCTTTGTTTTCGCTCCAAGGCCTTTTCTCACACGAGGGACGTGGGTATTCGGACATTGGTATTGTACCGCGCCGCCGGCGCTGGTACGTAACGATTGAAAATACATATTGTCGGGCCAAGGGCTCCGCCGTTATGCTGTAATCATGAAAACTCGGTGCACAGCACTAATCCTGGCAACGCTTGCCGCCGCGGAACTCGCATGGACGAACCTGGCCCCCTGCCTCGCGGCGGATAAGGACCTCAAGCCTTCCGCTCCGGCCGCCGCCACTGAGCCTCTGTTCGACGAGGGCAAGACGGCCGCCACGATAAGCAACCTGCCAATCAAGGAGATTGAACCGCCGGAAAAGGACTTTTATGCCAAGCGGCTTGACTATCACGGCCTGCCGATCAAGGGCGCGGCGGTCGTCTCGGACGCGGCATTTTATGAAGCGTGGCGACGTGTCGACAATTTGCTGAAGCATAATCCGGTGATCTTGCAGAACTTGTTGCGTGCCGGTTCGGAAGTCCACATCATCGGCAAGGATCAGGCCCAGACTGACTTGCCGGAGTTCCGCAGCCAGAAAGGAGTTCCTCTCCGCGAGAACCCGCGCATCACGCTCGATGAACGGGCCCGCGGCATGGGCGGACGCGTATGCAGTTGCGGCGAGGAGAACCTGCTCAAGCTTCCGGGCGACCGCTACCGGGGCCGCGATATTTTGTCCCACGAGTTCACGCACACGATCCACGGCTACGGCGTCTCGCAGAATGTTCGAGAGCTCGTCACCAAGACGTACCGCGCTGCCCGCGAAAAGAAGCTTTGGGAAACGCCCGACGGCAAACCGATCTACGCCGGCTCCAACGAAAACGAATACCTCGCCGAGCTAGCGCTCTGGTACGTCGGCGGCCGCGGCGACTGGCCGCGCGCGATGCCGCCAATGCAGCCCGGCCCGGAGTTCATCAAGAAGTATGATCCCGAAGGCTACAAACTGGTTGACGATCTTTTTAGCGGGCGGTTGGACGTGCGGCCGAAGAGCCCGCGGCCGCGACGAGGAAGGGTCGAGCCATGAGGTTGGCGTTTTATAGACGGTAGCATCATTAGCTGGCCATCGCGAAAGCGCGAAAGGACGAAACGCGAATTTGCGAAAGTAGAAAGAGGCCACTGGCTGGCGGCTCGCACTTCGCGGCGCTCACTCCTCTCGTGCTTTCGCTCCTTCGTGCTTTCGCGATCCTTTGATGATATTGCCCGTATTGTCACCGGGCAATGATGCTACAGACTGCTCTTTTGTGAGATCTCACTTCGCATTCCGCCCGAGCCAATCATCGAAATGCGTCCAATTCTATCCGGCCCGCATCGCGGGAGGAGGGTACGTGCAGGGCGCCATCGAACTCTCGCGCCAAGTCGCAAAGTCCGCAAAGTTGGAAGGAGACGAATAGAAGGACAGTTAGAAATGCCTGCAGCGCGGCGGCTGCGCAATCGCACTCAACGCGTTTTTCGCCCGGTCTTTGCAAGCTTTACGGCTTTGCGTGAGACTTAAGGAACTTTGTGGGTCTTCGCTGCGCTCGACGCCACCCTACCAAGCCGGCCAATTCGCCAGTTTAGAGCATCGCGAGTCCGATATAATAGAGAGTCCCCCTACTTTCACCCTCCCAGGCCCGCGCGTGCATAGTTTCATCGATTTCCTCGGCTCCCCGATGACCTCCGTTTCCCGGCAGGCCAACCCGCTGCGCCTATCCCGCTGGAAACAGCTTGTGCCGCGGATCGGTGCGCTCGAGCCGGAACTGATCAAGCTCAGCGACGAGCAGCTCCGCAAACGCAGCCTCTCGCTCCGCTATCGGGCGAAAAGCGGCGAGCCGCTCGGACGATTGCTCGTCGAGGCCTATGCCCTGGTCCGCGAGGCGGGCCGGCGGACGCTCAATATGCGGCACTTCGACGTGCAGCTCCTGGGCGGAATCGCCATGTTCCACCACTCCATCGCCGAAATGCAGACCGGCGAAGGCAAGACGCTCACCGCCACGCTGCCCATGTACCTCTACGCCCTGGTGGGCAAGGGCTGCCACCTGGCCACGGTGAACGACTACCTCGCCCGGCGCGACGCCGAGTGGATGGACCCGATCTACCGAGCGCTCGGGCATGACGGTGGGCATCATCGAAACGCAGATGGCACAGGACGACCGCCGCAAAAACTACCAGTGCGACGTGACCTACGGCACGGCCAAGGAGTTCGGCTTCGACTTCCTTCGCGACCGCCTGCTCCTGCGGCGGATTTCCGAGGGCCAAAACGACCTCTTGGGCGGCATGTTGGGCCATAAGCAACGAATCGAGCGAAAAGCCCGTACAGGGGCCGGCCTTCTTCGCCCTGGTCGACGAGGCCGACAGCATCCTTATCGACGAGGCCCGTACGCCGCTTATCATCAGCGCGCTTCCGACCGAAGAGCAGAAGCTGGAGGTGGCGACCTACGCCTGGGCGGCCGAGATGGCCAGCCAGTTCGTCGACGAAGAGGACTACGACTTCGACCACGAGAAGAAGACCGTCGAGCTTACTCGCGAAGGGCGGCAAAAGGTCCGCACGCTCGACAAGCCCGACGTGCTGGACGCCGTGGGCATGGTCAACATGTACCACTTCATCGAACGGGCGGTGCTCGTGGACCGCGAGTACAAGCTCGACCGGCAGTACGTCGTCCGCGACGGCGAGATCGTGATCGTCGACGAGTTCACCGGGCGGCTCGCCGAAGGCCGCAAGTGGCGCGAAGGATTGCATCAGGCCGTCGAGGCCATGCAAGGCGTTGACGTGACCGTGGAAACCGGGCAGGCGGCGCGGATCACGATCCAGGACTTCTTCCTCCGCTACGAAAAGCTGGCCGGCATGACCGGCACCGCGATCGATTCGGCGGCCGAATTGCATCGCATCTATCGCTGCAACGTAGTGCCGATTCCCACGAACAAGCCGGCCATCCGGCAACGGCTCCCGACGCAGGTCTTCGGCGACGAGGAAGCGAAGTGGCTTGCGGTCGCGGACGAAGTGTGCGAACTGTACGCCAAACGCCGCCCGGTGCTCATCGGCACGCGGTCGATCGACAAGTCGGACATTGTCTCGCGGCTTTTGACCGCCCGCGACGTGCCGCACGAGATTCTCAACGCGAACCACGTCGCCGAGGAGGCGGAGATCGTGCGAAAAGCGGGCGAGAATGGCCGCGTCACGGTGTCCACCAACATGGCGGGCCGCGGCACCGACATCAAACTCGGGCCCGGCATCGCCGACCTGGGCGGGCTGCACGTCATCCTTACCGAAATGCACGATGCTTCGCGCATCGATCGCCAGTTGATCGGCCGCTGCGGCCGGCAGGGCGATCCGGGCACGTTCCGCCAGTATCTTTCCCTTGAAGACGATCTCTTGCTCGCCGGCCTCGGCCCCAAGCGGAGCGACCGCCTCAAGGCCCACGGGCTGAAGGAAGGCAAGTCCTTCGACCGCCTTGCTCCGCTATATCGCCGCGCGCAGCGGGTCGTCGAGCGGCGTCACTTCCGCCAGCGCCGGGCGCTGATGTATTTCGAGAAAGAGCGGAAGAAGATGCAACAGCAGATGGGACAGGACCCGTATTTGGATACGCCTGGGTCGTGAGCGGTGTAAAATAGTCACACAACAGCCTTTCTGAGTGAAGGCCGGTTCGTGTATGCCCACGCCGGACAATTGTACGGTAAAACCATGCATTTGAACCCGATTTTTGAGCATGTAGCGCGCGAGGCTCGCGCGCTGTCTCCAGACGAACAGCTACGGTTAATCGCCCGCCTCGCCGAGCGGCCTGCTGCATCCCGTGCCGCCGACAACCGCCCGCGATGGGAGGATTTCGCCGGGATCGCTACATGGCCTATGTGCGGCGAAGACGCGCAAGATTGGGTAACGCGTGGACGAAAGGAATCCGACGATCAGCGAGCGATTCGATGAAGAATCCGTGATCAAACTCCGCTCAATAATCTGAATACCCGCCGTCCATGCCCAATCGCGTCTTCAGTTCGTCGAACTGCTGCGCGTAGGTGTCGCTGGAGGAATGAACGTGCTCGGCCTCGGTAATGAACTTCAGGTTCTCATCGCAGCGGATGCCCTGGTCGCGATAAATCGACTCGAAATCAGTGAGTTGATTGCCGTACACGATCAGCAGCTTGTGCTCGTCGAACTGCACTTCCAGCGGAACGCCCGGATTGAGCACGGCGATGCCGGTGCAGCCGTCGTTCACGAGAAGTTCTTCATAGTCCCAGAGGACGCTCTTGAGCACCGGAGCGTCAATATGCTCGCGATAGAGATCGGTGTGCCCTTGCGCGTCCCGGAATGGCTCGTTTCAAGCACCACGTCCAGCACCCCGCCCAGCGGATCGAGCAGTTCCATGAACGTCTCGAAGAGCCGCTCGGACGACACGGCCGCCATGAGCACGGGCACGTTGGTGCGCGACTGCTCGTCGCGGTAGGCATCGTGGCGAAAGCCTTGCGTCGGCACGACCTGCAAATCGTAGGACGGCCGGATTGCTTCGCTCAGGCGGAAATTGCCGTAGCTGGCGACGCCCAGGTGCGCTTCCAACTCCTCCTCGGAGAGGCGTTCAAAGCTGCTGGCGCCGACCGGCATCGAGCCTTCGCGGAATACATTTCGGAAAAACTTTTTCAGGAAACCCATCGACTTTTCTCTGCGTTGTCTTGGCGGTCAGTGCTTGGTGAAATCTTAGGGGATCGGCCAAGTTGAAGCTGGGAGGTCTCCACAAAATGTTAGGTTAAGGTTCGACCCAAGCTTGCCCGCTCTCGCACGACTTTCTCTGTTCTACGAAACCCGCGGCGATAAAGGCGGCATAGCTGGCCCGTTCGTTCGATTTTCCTGGCCGGAATGCCGTCCAAACCGGAAAATCGGCAGTATCACACATATAACTAACCCGCGAGGGGTGGATGAAAGGCATCACTTCTTAGCTTTTCACTTCAGGAATCCGCGACCAGCGCGTCGCACGTGCCCTTGCTCTGGCAAGTTTACCACGGAATCTCGCGAGTCAAGGGAAGCCGCTTTGGCTAGGCGAGGAAACTCCTGGCCGCGCGCGCCGCGGATGCCATCTGGCGAGTCCTTGCCGACTCGGCAAACGGCGACTAGCCCCTTCTAAACGATGGCTGTAGACTGGTCGTATATGAAACGCGTGTTGCTCATTATTTTGGCGTGCTCCATTCCGGCGGCGATGCTGTTGGGCTATTGGTATCGGCCCGGCGGCGAGCTGCAGGAGATCGATGAGTGGGAAGTCGCAACGATGCAGGGCAAGCGGATTGGCAGCAACCATACCACGGTCACCCACACGATCGAAGATGGCCGGAGCCTCGTCAAGGCCGCGCAGTCAATGCAAATGGTCATCAAGCGTAGCGGGCAGGATACTAGAATGGTTGTTGATTGCCGCGATACCGAAACGCCGGACGGTCGCCTGCTCGACTTTGAAGCTACCATCGGCCTCGGCGATGCGCCAATTCGCACGACCGGCAAGGTCGTCGGTGATCGCATGGAACTTCAGATCGAGTCACAAGGAAAGACCGTGCGGCAGACGCTTGACTGGCCACGCAACGCGGGCGGTTTCCTCGCCCCGGTGCTTTCGCTCCGCGCCGCGCCGCTAAAGCCCGGCGAGCGGCGGACGCTCAAGCATCTCAACTTTGACGGCCAGGTCTACGTAACCGAGTTTGCGGCCGAGAAGGAAGAATTCGTCGATTTGTGGCGGGGCACCTCGCAACTACTGAAAGTCGAGATGGTCGAGCACGTCGATTTGAATCCTCGAGACACGAGCCAAGATCTCAAAAGCGCGATCTGGATCAACTCGTCCGGCGACGTGTTGAAATCGACGCAGGCGCAATTGGGCGCGGCATACTACCGCGTCCCGCGCGATGTGGCGGTCGCCCCGACTGAGGCTACCTTCGACCTGACCGCGGCCACCAACGTCGAAGTCGATACGCTGATTCTTCATGTCCACGACTGCAAATGGGTCCGATACCGCATTCACTTGGACGGCGGCGATCCTATGGCCGCCTTTTCCGCTGGGCCTTCGCAAGAGGTGAAGCGGGTCGACGAGCATACGGCCGAGGTGACAGTTCGCGCGATTCGGCCCGATACGAAAGTAGCCGAGCCCTCTCCCGCTGACGCACCGACTGCCGACGACCTCGCGCCGAACAACTATATTCAAAGCGATGATCCGCTGATCGCAGCCCAAGCCAAGGAAGCCATCGGCAAGGAGACGGACCCGTGGAAGCAAGCCGTGGCCCTGGAAGCCTATGTGCATCGCGGTATGAACGAGGAAGAGTTCTTTAGCCGCGCGTTCGCCACCGCGGCCGAGGCCGCCAAAACACGCAAGGGCGACTGCAAGGCGCATGCCGTTTACCTGGCCGCGCTCGCCCGATCACTGAAGATTCCCGCCCGCGTGGCGATAGGGCTTGTCTACGTTCAAAAATCCCATCCCAACATCCACGCGTTCGGCGGCCACATGTGGACGGAGGTCTACATCGGCGGCCGCTGGATTGGACTCGATGCCACGCTTGGCCACGGCGGCCTCGGCGGCGGACACCTTAAAATCTCTCAAAACACCCTAGCGCACGGATCCGCCCTCGACTTCATGCTCGCAATGTTGAAAGTTATCGGGCCACTCAAGATCGAGCCACTCGATAGCGAATGAAGATCTACACCAAGACCGGCGACAAAGGCCAAACCGGCTTGCCCGGCGGGGCTCGCGTGCCGAAGGACGCCGACGTTACCGAGGTCTGCGGCACCGTCGATGAAATGAACACAGCGATCGGCATGGCCCGCGCGGCCGGCGTGTCCGGCGACGTCGATGCGCTCTTGGACCAGATTCAGAGCAAGCTTTTCGATCTCGGCGCGGAAGCGGCTGGGCTCGGCACGGCATCCAATTGCACCGAGCGGATCACCGCCGCCGATTCGCAGTCCCTGGAGGCGGCGATCGACCAGTTCGAGGCCGAGTTGCCGCCGCTGCGGAACTTTATATTGCCCGGCGGGACCGCAGCAGCAGCCGCGCTGCACTTCGCCCGTGCCGTCTGCCGCCGGGCGGAACGGCACTTGGTCACCCTCATGCGCCAGTGTCCGGAGCTTTCGACGGAAATCCTGATTTACCTGAATCGACTGAGCGACTTGCTTTTCGTGCTGGCGCGGCTGGTCAATGTTCGTGCCGGACAGGCCGAGACAATTTGGAAGAGCTAGTAATCCCTGCATCTCTTACCTCTTTTGGAGACTCCCATGAAAAAGACTTGTTTCCCGTCGTTCGTTGTGGCCATCGCCATATCATCAGCCTTGCTTTGCGGCCGGGCCGTGGCAAAGGATGTGCCCGCCTATGCCAGCACCACTCCCGCGCCGCGCGACGACGCCAGTTGGATGCCGCGGCACAAGTCGATGAACGAGCGCGTCAAGAAGGGCAATGTCGATCTTTTGATGATCGGCGACTCGATCACCCACGGCTGGGAGGGCGGCGGCAAGGACGTCTGGGAAAAATATTACGCGAAACGCAACGCCGTGAACCTGGGCATCGGCGGCGACCAGACGCAGCACGTTTTGTGGCGGCTGGAGAACGGCAATATCGACGGCATTCAGCCCAAGCTCGCCGTGCTGATGATCGGTACGAACAACGCAGGCAGCGGCAACGTGCAGGCCATCGCTGCCGGGGTCAAGGCCATCGTGGAGAAGCTCCGCGCCAAGCTGCCGCAAACGAAGGTCTTGCTCCTGGCGATTTTCCCGCGCGGCCCGAACACCAAGGACCGCCTCCGCCAGGTAAACTCGAAGGCCAACGAGATGATCGCCAAGCTGGATGACGGCAAGAATGTCTTCTTCCTGGACATCGGGCCGAAAATTCCTCGACAAAGACGGCAATTTGTCGCGGGACATCATGCCCGACCTCTTGCATCCCAACGCCAAAGGCTACCAGATTTGGGCCGAGGCCATTGAGCCGATGGTGAAGAAACTGACGGGGGAGGAGTAGCTAGCGGGGGGTTCCAATAATCTGTTCGGTCAGGTATCTTGTTGGAACCTGGGTACAAGTTATTCTCCTTCCACAAGGAACCGCCAAAATGTTGTTGGCCGGGCGTGGTCGTTGTTTTTTCGCCTTCCTCGGATGGCTCCTGCTTTCGGGCACGGTTTCCGTCGCCGTTGGGGCCGATACATCGCCGCCCGAGACCACGACGCCTGTCGCAAGCAACAAGCTCGATACGGGCGACAACGCCTGGCTGCTCACTTCGTCGGCACTGGTGCTAATGATGACCGGGCCGGGCTTGGCGCTCTTCTACTGCGGCCTGGTCCGCAAGAAGAACGTGCTCAGCGTGATGATGCAGTGCGTTTTTCTCATGTGTTTGATGACGGTCATCTGGGCGCTTTACGGTTTCTCGCTTTCGTTCGGCGGCAAGGGAGCCTGGATTGGCGATTTGCGCCATGTATTCATGAACGGCGTCAGTCCGGTCTGGAAGGACGGCCAGTCGACGTTGCCGATGTGGCCGGACAGCACGGTTCCAACGGCAAGTTACATGTTGTTCCAGTGCATGTTCTTCATCATTACGCCGGCCTTGATCTGCGGGGCCTTCGCCGAGCGGATGAAGTTCAGCACGATGGTCGTTTTCATGATCCTTTGGGGAACGTTGATCTATTGCCCCTTGGCCCATTGGGTCTGGGGCGGCGGCGTCCTTTCCTACCGCAGCGAACATGCCAAGGGAATCTTCGCGGACGGCGCATTGGACTTCGCGGGCGGAACGGTCGTCCACATCAGTTCGGGCGTCTCGGCCCTTGTCTGCGCCTTGTTGCTGGGCAAGCGCCTGGGCTACGGCAAGACGGCCATGCCGCCGCACAATTTGACCTATACGGCCGTCGGTGCGACGATGCTCTGGGTCGGTTGGTTCGGCTTCAATGCCGGCAGCGCGGTCAGCGCAGGCGCCTTGGCCAGCAATGCCTTCATGGTCACGCACTTCTGCGCCGCCTCCGGCGGACTGACCTGGGCCGGGCTGGAGTGGATCTTCCGCGGCAAGCCCAGCCTGCTCGGCGCCTGCTCCGGCGTGGTGGCCGGGTTGGTATGCATTACGCCCGCCTCGGGCTACGTCACGCCGATGCCGGCGCTCTTCATGGGCGTGGCCGTTTCGTGCGTCTGCTACATGGCCTGCACCGTCGTGAAGGCCCGCTTCCGTTACGACGATTCGCTGGACGCCTTCGGCGTACACGGCGTGGGCGGAACCCTGGGAGCGCTACTCACTGGCGTCTTCGCCACCCGTGCCGCGGGCGGCGTCAACGGCGAACATGCCAAGGATTTGCTCGGCCTCATCGAAGGGGGCGGCGTGATGAAAGCCCAGATCGTGGCCGTGATCGCCACCTGGATACTCGCCGCCGTGGGCACGTTTGTCATTCTCAAGGCGCTGGACGCCGTCATGGGACTGCGTGTCTCCCGCGATGCGGAGATCGAGGGCTTGGACGTGAGCCAGCACGACGAAGAAGGATACATTTTCATTTAGACAGGAGCAGTATTCGTGAAAAAAGTCGAAGCCATTATCCGGCACTTCAAATTAGACGACGTCAAGCAGGCCCTGGCCGAACGCGGCGTCGCCGGCATGACCGTCACGGAGGTCCGCGGCTTCGGCCGCCAGAAGGGCCACACGGAAATGTACCGCGGCACGGAATACGAGGTCGATTTCGTGCCGAAGATCAAGGTCGAGGTCGTCGTGTCCGACGACAGGCTGCAAATGGTCATGGACACGATAATAAGCGCGGGGCAGACCGGCCAGGTCGGCGACGGAAAGATGTTCGTCTCCCAACTTTGCGACGTTGTCCGCATCCGCACCGGCGAATCGGGCGAAGGGGCCATCTGACCCGCCAACCCTGTAGGGAACGCCCTCCGGGGCGTTCCGCTATATGGAACGCCGCGAGGCCTGTTTACCCAGAACGGCACGGAGTCCGTTCCCTACAGCGGTCCATCAATGGCCGCGGCCCCACTTTGCAAACACCGCATGCAACGCACTTGCAAAGTCATGGCGGAAGTCATCGCCGTCGTCGTGTCCTCCTGGCCCTATGTTGGACGGCAGGCTGTCTACTACCATCACATTCGCGCTGCCGCTGGCGGCGCTGCCGCTAGGATCGGTCGCCGTGATCGTCACCGTGATGGGCGAATCCGGGGTCGCGTCCGCAACCGGCGTCACCGTAAAGCTGGCGTAACGCTGGCCGGCGGCGATCGTCACCGTCGCCGGTATCGTGACCTCCGTGCTCGCCGATCCACCGACGGTCTCGGTCAAATTGATCGTCAGGGCGGTTGGGGTAGGCGCATTCAGGAATACGAAGCCGGTGGCCGGCTTCGCGCCGGCAGCCTCGGAGATAGTTCGTGGATTGATAGCCACGCCGAGGATCAGCGACTGATCGACCACCGTCACCGTCCCGCTGCCGCTGGCGGAAAAGCCGCTCGCGTCGGCCGCCGTTACCGTCACAGTCACTGGCCCGTCCGCCGTGGCGTCCGGCACCGACGCAACCTTGAACGTCGCGGAGCGCTTGCCGGCGGGAATTGTCACTGTCGCGGGAATCGTGACCTCAGTGCTCGCCGCGCCGCCGACAGTCTCCGTCAGGTTGATCGTTAGACCCGCCGTGTCCGCCGCAGGAACCGGTGTGTTGAGCGTCACAACGCCGTATGCCGATGACGGATGCGCACCGGCGACCTCACTGATCGTGCCCGGATCGATCCGCACCGAGAGCGTCGGATCGACGACTTGTACGCTGGCAGTCTCGCTGAAATAGCCGGCGAGTGTCGGCGTCACGGTCACGGTCACCGGTCCATCGGGCGTCGTGTCGACGACCGACGTATAAGTGAATTTCGCCGACGAACTTCCGGCGGGGATCGTCACGGTCGCGGGCAGGCTCAATTCCGCGCCCGCGTCGCTGCCGGCAAGGGCGACCACCGTGTCTGCGGCGACCGGTCCGGTATTCACCGTCACATATCCAGTTCCGCTATTCCCGGCCGCTTCCACGAGAGTGCCCGGCTGGAGATGGACCGTCACTTCTGGATCGATTACTTGAATCGTGGCCGTCTTGCTGAAGTAGCCGGCGATCGTGGGCGTCACGGTCACGGCCGTCGTCCCGTCCAACGCCGTGTCGTCATTCGCCGCCGTGAAGGTAAACGACGCCCATGTTTTTCCCGCGGGAATCGTGACCGTCGCCGGCAGGTTCAACTCACCGCTGTCGCTGCTGGTCAGCGCAAACGTCAACCCGCTCGTATTGGCCGAAGCCGGCGTGTTGACCGACAAGTAGCCCGTCTTCGTCGCGGTCTCAAGAATGGAGTTTGGCAAAGAGATGTTCACCTGCGGGTCGATGAGCTCGGCAGACCCGGCCTTGGCGAAGTAGCCCGCCAGCGCCGGCGTGACGGTTACGGTCTCCACCTTTCCATCCGGGGAAGTGTCGGTCGCGATGGGAATCTGGAATGTCGCCGAAGAGGACCCCTTGGGAATCGTCACGGTCGTGATCGTCGACGCCAACTCGCCGCCCGGATCGGCAGCCGCGATCGCCACTGCCGTGTCCGCGGTAACCGTGCCCGTGTTGAGCGACACGGTCCCGGCGATGTTGGCGGGCGTAGCCGCCGAAGACGACTCGATGATATAACCCGGCTTGATTTTGACCGTGACAACCGGATCGATCACTTCGGCTTTCGCGGATGACGAAGTGAGGACCCCGGCTGTGTCGGTGGCCGTGAACGTCACGACCGAGGTCGTTCCGTCCGGCGTGGCATCGACTTTTGCCAGCGGAAGCTGGAACGTCGCTGAGGAAGACCCCGCGGGAATTGTCACGGGAATCGCCGCGTCCGAGACCAGTTCGCTATTGAGGTCGGCAATGGTGATACTCACGCTCGCGGCCGCGGTAGTCGATCCGGATCGTGACACGGTTCCGGTAAGCGGCGTCGCGCCGGCTACCTCGAAGATATCGTCCGGCTGGATGACCAGCGAGAGGCTTGCTGCATGGCTATGATCGTTCGCATGCAAGGGAGACGCCGACAGGAGTTGCCGGTTCTCCAGCGGCTCGAATCGCGCTCGGCGGAGCATTGGCTTTTTCGATCGGTTCTTCGACTTGCGCGAGAATGAGAATAGACTGTTCAACATGATTGCTTAGACTCCTTTTTCCGATGTGCTGATGAAGAGCGAATGAGAGAGAAGAGCGCTCAGACCAGCGAGGTATGAAATGCTTCCCTTAGAAGAGGCCGATTTTGCCCGATTGTTCAATCGGTTTTCGAGCGCTTGCCCTAAAGCGCCGGTCCATTGTATAAGATCGCCGGCAGCGAGACAAGTAGGTTTGACCGTTAGTCGTCAATCCTGAGCTGGAAAATAGCGGAATGCACTAGTCGGCCATACCCGCGCATGATAAAAAAGTACCCATGCTCCGCTCCAACGTGTTAGCCGCCAAAGCGCGGTTGTCAAAAGGCCACGAAGACTTTAGGGCCCGGCACAACGCCGGCTGCCCCGGGATCGAGTTGTGCGCGCTGATCAGCAACCTCCGCGATGCCGTGATCGGCGAGCTGTTAGAAGACGCCTTGAAGGACCTCGGCGAGGCGGGTTCCAAGGGCCTGCTGAGCGACATCGCCATCGTGGCCCACGGCGGTTACGGCCGCCGCGACGTGGCCCCTTATAGCGACGTCGATTTGATGATTTTGCATCGACCATCCGCCGCGGGTCGTTTGTTCCCTCTGGCCGAGCGCCTGGTTCGCGATGTGTTCGACGTTGGGCTCGAGTTGGGCCATAGCGTCCGCACCGTGGCGCAGGCCTGCCGCATGTCTTCCCGCGACGCCACTATTTGCACTTCGTTGATCGAGTCGCGACTGCTAGCGGGCAGCACAGCCATCTTCGACAACTTCACGCACCTCTTCCGCCAACGCGTCGCGTGGCGGCGCCAGGGCTTGCTCCGCGCCATCCGCGACGCCCGGAACGAGGAACGGCGGCAATATGGCGAGACCGTGTTCCTTCTGGAGCCGAATATCAAACGCTCGCGGGGTGCGCTCCGCGACTTGGCGATGATCCGCTGGATCGGATTCGTCCGCTACGGCGTCGCCAACTTCAGGGAGCTTTGCGACGCGGGCATTCTCAGCGGCGAGGATTTTGACGCTATCCAGTCGGCCTACGCCTATCTGTTGCGGCTCCGCAATGAGCTGCACTTTCATGCCAGCCAGGCCAACGACGTGCTCAGCCGTAGCGAACAACTACAGATGGCCGGGCCCGAAAAAGTGGAGATCCCGCCCTCCGACGGGCTGCTGCCGGTCGAGCGCTTCATGCAGGAGTACTTCCGGCACACGAACCGCGTCAGTCATGTGGCGACGAAGTTGATGGTGAAAGCCACAACCCGCCAGTGGCTCGATATCGCGCTGACGCACCTCTTCGGCCACCGCGTCGAGTCGGACTACCTGGTCGGCCCGGTGGGCATGATGACGACGAGGCGGGGTCGTTCGCAATCGCACGACAATCTCACGGCGATCGTGGAAATGGTCGATCTGGCCAACCTGCACGACGTGCCGATCGCTGCCGCCGCCTGGGAAGACATCCGCCGCCAAGCGGCCCATCTGCCGGCGGCACATTCCGCTAGCGTCGCGCTTCCGCCGGAGGCGTGCCGGCATTTCCTTTCGCTGCTGGCGCATCCGGGCCGGCTGGGCAGCTTCCTCCGCGAATTGCACGACATGGCGGTCCTGGAACGATTTCTGCCCGACTTCGCCCGAGCCCGTGGCCTGCTGCAGTTCAACCAATATCACAAGTTTACGGTCGATGAACATTGCATCCGCGCCGTCGAGTTCTCCGAGGGCCTGCTGCAGGATCCGGGGCCGGTGGGCCGTGTCTATCGCGGAATAAAGGACAAGCACCTACTGCACCTCGCGCTCTTGATCCACGATCTGGGCAAGGGCCTGTTGGAGGACCATCGCGAAGTCGGCGCGAAGATCGCCGAGGAGGCCGGCTGGCGACTGGGCCTGAAGCAGCACGAGACGGAGACAATCAAATTTCTCGTCCACAAGCATCTACGCATGAACCACCTCGCGCTGCGCCGCGATACCAGCGACGAGGAGGTGGTCGTTCGCTTCGCCGTGCAGGTCGGCTCGCCGGAGCTGCTGCAAATGCTGTATGTGCTCACGGCCGCCGACCTGGGCGCGGTCGGCCCGGATGTCTGGGACGGCTGGAAGTCGCAGGTGCTCACCGACCTTTATCATCGGGCAATGCAGCAGCTTGCCGGCGACAGCCCCGCCACGACGACCGATCAGCTCTATGAAGGCAAACGCGAGGAAATCCGCCGGCTGCTTGGCGGCGAGAGCGACGATGCGTGGTTCGGCCGGCACATCGACGCGCTCACTTCCGGCTATCTCAGCACGGTTGCCCCACCGCAGGCAGCCGATGACCTCCGCCTGCTGCACAACCTCGAGCCGGGCGGTGTGCGGGTGACCGCTCGATTTGAGGCCGCCTCCGCAACGCTGCAAATCACGGTGGGAACCAACGAAGCGGTCGCGCCGGGCATCTTTCACAAGCTCACCGGCTCGCTGACCAGCTTAGGGCTGGAAATCCGTTCGGCCCAGATACACACGCTGGCCGACGGCCTCGTGCTGGACCGCTTTTGGGTCCACGATCCGGATTATGCCGGCGAGCCGCCCGCAATGCGGATCGACACGATCGGCCGCGCGGTCGAGCAATCGCTCAAGCAGCCCGCCGGAATCGAACCTGCGTTCCGCCGCACCTGGACGGCGCGCGACAAGCGGAAGATGCCGGGCGCGCGGCCGCAGGTCCGCGTCAAGACCGACAACGGCACGTCCGACCGTTACACGATCTTCGACGTCTTCGCCTACGACCGCACCGGCTTGCTTTACGCCGTCGCGCGGACGTTCTTCGAGCTCGGCTGCTCGGTTTGGCGGGCGAAGATCAGCACCTATCTCGACCAGGTGCTGGACGTGTTCTACGTCACCGACCAAGAGAACCGCAAGATCGAAGATGAATCCCAACTGCAAAGAATCAGCCAGCGGCTGCTGGAAGTGCTCCGCGAGGAGCGGGAAGGGTAAACGCCCCAGACGTTGCGGGTCATTCTGACGTTTGTTTTGCCATGTTCAATTAGCCGCAAGGCAACTACGTCAACGCGCGGCTGCACCCGCGGAGCATGGCGGCGGAGTTCATCAGTCGGTCGGGCGCCTCGTGGAGGAACTGCACGAACCGCTCGGCGTGCTGCGGCTCGCGGAGCTTCGTCATCGCGCTCTCTTCGATCTGCCTGATCCGCTCTTTGCTCACCCGCATCACCTTGCCGATGTCTCCCAGGCTCAAGGCCTGCTGTCCGTGAAGCCCGTAGCGCATCTGTAGCACTTGCCGCTCGCGGATGTCGAGGTTGCCCAAGACGTCCTCGATGCGGTGCTCCAGACGGTGCTGGTCGATAGGATCGTCGGAGCACGTTTGCCGCGAATCGGCAACCATTTCCGCGAGCGTCCGCGTTCCCTTGCGGCCGGGCGGGTCATCGAAGGAAAGCGGTTGCCGCTGCACGCGCATCAACCGCTCAACTTCGCCCGCGGCGATGCCGGCGGCGCTGGCCAGGTCGTCCGTGTTCGGCGTTGAACCGTGCAATTGCAAATAGTTGTCTCTCGCGCGCTGAATCTTGTCGAGCTTCTGCGTCATGACATAAGAGGTATGGAAGCCGTTGCGCTGCTGCACCAGGGCGCGGCGAATCGTTTGCCGGATCCACCAGAACGCGTAGGTCGAGAAGCGATGCCCCCGCGCGGGCTCGAACTTCTCGACCGCCCGCATCAGGCCGACGTTGCCCTCCTGGACGAGGTCCAAGAGGTCTTCGTTGTTCGATGAATACTGCTTGGCGACCGAGACCACCAGCCGCAAATTGGGCAGCATGAAGTCGTGGCAGGCGGCCTCATACTCATCGGCCCGGCGGCGAACGTCGCGCAAACGGCGATCCAACCAGCGGGGGCCGGCGCCGACGCGCCGGGACAATCGCCGCAATTCGCTGCGGGCTTGCCGTCGCCGGACGAGGTTTTCCCGTGACGTGCCGGGTCGATCGAGTTCCGCGACGGCAGCGGACATTCCCGCCGCGATCCGCGTCAGCCGCGCCAGCGGCTTCTTCAGCAAAACCACCTGAAACTGAAGCTGCTGGAGCTTCCTTGCCGCCGCGCGGCGGCGGCGAAAGAGCGATCGTTGAGCCGCCGCCTTCTGCTCGGCCGACAGCGTCCTATCGATGACGATGCGCAAATCGCGGCGGTTTCTCGCTAGTGTCCGCTTCAGGACTCGAATGCCTTCCTCCAGGCGAGTGAAAGCTTCGCGCCGCGCGGCCGCGTCGATACCTTGCACGTCAACGACGTAATCGATCCGCAGCTTGTGGTTGCTGGCCTTGCGAGCCGCGGCCAATACCAGCCGCAGCGCGTAGTCGTTGGCCAGGAGAGGCGTAAGGAAAGCACGGCGCGTGCGGCAGACCTTCTCGGCAACCGCCAACTCGCTTTCGCGATCCAAGAGTGGCGTGCGGGCGATCTTCCGCAAGTAGATTCCCATTTCATCGATAGCGAGGGGAGACATGGCTATTCCTTGTTTGAAGGCTTCTTGATGACTGCAAGCAGGTATTGGAAGGTGAAATGCCGGTACGGCACGGATGCGGTAGTGTCCGGCTCGGTGGGCGGGACGTCCTTTTGGAAAGGTCCTCCGGGCGACGCGCCCGATGACTTCGGGGCGGCATCTGGCTGCGTCGCGACGGAGGGGTCCTTTTCCAACATGATTTCGATCCTTTCACGAAATAGCGTTTGCATGATTCGCGGGGGGATGTTGGAGCACGCAGGGGAACGGCCTCCGTTCCGTTCCCAGGCGAGCGAGCGGGGGTTATCCTTGCAGGACCACAAAGCGGCTGCCTTGTTCGCCGCGAATCAAGAGCAACACGCCCTTGGCCAACGACTTGTCGTTGAGCATCTTGGCCAGGTCGGCCGCCGATTTCACCGGCTTGCGGTTGGCCTCAACGATGACCATGCCGCCCGTCAGACCCGCCTTCTCGGCGGCGCTGCCCGGCTGCACTTCGGTCACCACGACGCCGTGTTCCGCGTGGATCTTCAGCTTCGCCGCCACTTCGGGCGTGAGGTCTTGAAGTTCCATGCCGAGTTTCTCCAAGGAGGAATTGGGGGCGTGGTTGCCTTCGGCCGCCACGGCGTCGCCGGTCGCCTCGATGGGGCTTACCTTCAACACCATGCGCTTGCCGTCGCGGAGCACGGTCGCCGTCTGCTGCCGGCCGACCGCCGACTCCTCGACGATCTCCTGGAGTTCCTGCGGGCTCGCGACTTTCTTGCCGGCAAACTCAACAATCACGTCGCCTGGCTTGAAGCCGGCCTTGGCGGCGGGGCTGTCGTCGCTCACTCCAGCCACGAGCACGCCTTCGCGAGCCGTCAGGCCGAACTGCTGCGCAAGCTCGTGGGTCAATGGCTGGATCATGACGCCCATCCGAGCCCGGTGCACGGTCTCGCCCGCGGTCAGTTGCCCGGCAACCCATTTCGCCAGATTGATCGGAATGGCGAAGCCGACGCCTTCGCTGCCTCCGCTGTTGGAGGAAATAGCCGTGTTAATGCCGATCACTTCGCCGTCGAGGTTGACGAGCGGTCCGCCGCTGTTGCCGGGGTTAATCGCCGCGTCGGTCTGAATGAAGTTTTCACGTTCGTTCAGCCCGATGCCGCGCCCTTGGCGCTCGACGATGCCGGCGGTGACGGTGCCTTCCAGTCCGAAGGGATTGCCCAGCGCGAGGACCCAATCGCCCACCTCGGCCTGGTCGCTGTCGCCAAGCTTCGCGGCGGTGAGGTGATCGGCGCCTTCGATGCGAAGGACGGCCAAATCGGTCTTGGGATCGGTATGTACCATAACTGCCTTGTATTCGCGGCCGTCGTGCAGGCGGACGGTGATCTTCTGCCCGTCGCGGACGACGTGGTTGTTGGTCAGGATCAGTCCCGACTTGTCGATAATGACACCTGAGCCCAGCCCGCCTTGGTGATGTTGCTGCTCACGCGGCACGTTCTTAAAGAACTTCCGCAGTTCGGGCATGTTGCCGAATGGGCCAAGCGAATCGTCGTCGCCGGGCATTTGTCCTTCGAGCTTGACGGGCGTGACCGACTCGCTCTTGATCATGACTACCGCGGGCTGCAGGGCCTTTGCCACGTCGCGGAAACTTTGCGACAAGGCCCGCGCTGGTGATGCCGCCGCGTTCTTTGCTGCCGCCACGTCTTTATCAGCGTGCGGCGAAACGGCCGCCATGCCGGCCAACGATGCCGCGACAACCAGGCCGCAGACCGCCGAGGAAACGACGGCGCGGACCGGCCGCCTGGTCCAAAACTCACTTCTCGAAGCGTTCATACGAATCTCCTTTTCTCTTTCCGGTTCCACGACGAAAGCGTGGATGTTATGTCGGGAAACGCGCCGGCGGCTACGATGCGGCCGGCGCTTGGGGCCGTGCGGTTTGCTTGGCGGCCCGGTTCCCGTCAAATGCGTTGCGACCGGTATAAAGCACGGGACGTGCCAAACGCCCGCGATGCGCGGAAGCCGCTACAATCCGCGGAGAAACGCTCGTACAATGGGATTCACGGGTGCAGAAGGAGCGGGAAGCGGCGCGGCAAAATGCCCCAGCGGGGCGAACTGCCCCAACGTATTCGGTACACTCCGTGTGCCGCTGCTGCGACGGCGCCGGGAGTGTGCCGGATACATTGACATCTCCAAGAAAGGAAAATCACATGCGGCTTGCAATGAAGCTCGCACTGGTCTTTTTGGCGGCCAACATGGCGCTAGCCGGCGTCTACGGTTATTTGGCGATGAACCGCGAAGCGGATGTGTTCCATCGCCAGGTTGCCGAGGAAGCTGAAGAGATGGAGCCGGTTATGGAGCGGCTCCTGACCGAAGCCTGGAAGGCGAAACAGGACATCGGCCTGCGTGAGTCGTTGCAGCGATTTGGCGGCGAACAGCCGCCGCCGATGGGGGTCCGCTGGGTCTGGTTCGATAATGCCGCCGAGAAGGAGTTTCGCCCAGCGGCCACATCCGACCTTATGACCGCCATCGCCCTTCAAGAGCATCGCGTCTTGGAAACCGCGGGGCCCGACGGCGCCTCCGTCCTCGTCATTTACTGGCCCATGTCGCTGAGTCCCGATCGTAAGGGTGGAGTGGAGTTCTCCCACCCTGTGACCGCGCTAACGGCAAACCAGCGCGACGTGATCATGCGGACCGGGCTGCTCATTTTCGGCATGGCGTTGATTAGCGGGCTCTTGGCCATTTTCCTGGGCCTCCGCTTCGTCGGCCGGCCGTTGCAGCGGCTGATCGCCAAAGCCCGGCTAATAAGCTCGGGCAACTTCAAAGAGCCGCTTAACATTCGCTCGCACGATGAACTGGAGGAACTTGCAAACGACCTGAACAAGATGTGCGCCAGCCTGGACGAGTCGCAGCGGAAACTCCGCGAGGAGTCCGCTGCGCGGATTGCCGCCCTCGAGCAGCTTCGCCACGCCGACCGCTTGAAGACGGTAGGCCGGCTGGCCGCCGGAATCGCGCACGAGTTGGGCACGCCGCTGAACGTCGTCGCCGGCCGCGCAGGGCTGATCGGCTCCGGCAGGCTTGGGGCCGAGGAGGTCGCCCAAAGCGCCGCCGCCATCCGCGAAGAGGCCGACAAGATGACCCGCATCATCCGGCAGTTGTTGGATTTCGCCCGCACCAGCACGTCCCGCAAGCAACCCGTCGATCTGCGGAGCGTCGTTCGGCAGACGATCGGCATGTTGGATGGAATCGCCGAGAAGCACCATATTCGTCTGCTCTTTGAGGAGCCCCCGGAAGCCGCGATGGCCGACGTTGACGCCAGTCAACTTCAGCAAGTCCTTACGAACCTGAGCATCAACGCGGCCCAGGCGATGCCCAGCGGCGGTCCGGTGGAGTTCCGCCTCGATCGCCGCGCGTGTACTCGCCCGGATCAAGGCGGGGCGCCCCCGTCGGAATTCTTTGCCATTGAGATTCGCGACAAGGGCGTCGGCATACCGCCCGAGAACATGCCGCAACTCTTCGAGCCGTTCTTCACGACCAAAGAAGTTGGAACTGGCACCGGACTGGGCCTCTCCATCGCCTACGGCATCGTGCAAGAACATGGCGGCTGGATTGAAGTGGCCAGCGAGGTCGGAAAAGGGAGCTGCTTTACTGTCTTTCTGCCCGTGGGGAGCGAGCCATGAAGCCGCGGATTCTGATCGCCGACGATGAGCGCGGCATGCGCGAGTTGCTGGAGACCGATTTGCGGCTGCGCAATTTCGATTCTCGCGGATTCGCCTCAGCGTCTGAGGCATACGAGGTCTTCACTCGCGAGGATTTCGACGTCGTGCTCACCGATTTGCGGATGCCGGGCATGGACGGGCTCGAGTTCTGCCGGCGGCTGGTGGCCGCGCGGCCCGATATGCCGGTGATCGTGATGACCGCGTTCGGAAACCTGGAATCGGCCATCGCCGCCATTCGCGCGGGGGCTTATGACTTTGTCACTAAGCCGATCGAAATGGAACTGCTCGAAGTGATTTTGCGCCGCGCCGTCGAGCGCCGCCAACTCCAGCAGCAGATCCATTCGCTGCGGGAAACGCTACGGCAGGCCGGCCGCTTCGACGATCTGCTGGGCCAAAGCCCGCCCATGCTCAAGCTCTACGACCAGTTGGCCCAAATCGCCGACTCGGACGCTCCGGTGCTCATCAAGGGCGAAAGCGGCACCGGCAAGGAACTTGTGGCCAAAGCGCTGCACCGCCGCGGCCGCCGCGGTGAGAAGCCGTTCGTCGCCGTGAACTGCGCCGCGCTGCCGGACACACTTCTAGAGAGTGAACTCTTCGGGCACGTCAAAGGCGCCTTTACCGACGCCCGTGCGGACCGCCGCGGACTGTTCCTGCAGGCCGAAGGCGGCACGCTTTTTCTCGACGAGATCGGCGAGATGCCGCTTTCCATGCAGGCCAAGCTGCTGCGTGCCTTGGAGGAAAGCCGCGTGCGGCCGGTGGGCGGCGAGAAAGAGATTCCTTTCGATGCCCGCGTCCTGGCCGCCACGAACCGCGATTTGGAAACGGCGGTCGAGGAGGGCCGTTTCCGCAACGATCTTTACTTTCGCATCGACGTGATTCAGATCAATCTGCCGCCGCTCCGCGCCCGCGGGGCCGACGCCCTGCTGTTGGCCCAGCATTTCATTGAGGTCTGCGCCGCGCGGGCCAAGAAGCAGGTGCAGGGAATCTCCGAAGGCGTGGGTGAAAAACTGCTCGCCTACTCGTGGCCGGGCAACGTCCGCGAGTTGCGGAACGTCATCGAACGGGCCGTTGCCTTGACCCGCTTTGATCGGCTGACGCTAGACGACCTGCCGGAAAAAATCCGAGATTACCGAAGCACGCGCGTAGTGATCGACGGCAGCGACCCGGCCGAGCTTGTGCCCTTGGAAGAGGTCGAGCGGAAGTATATTCTGCATGTGCTCAGTTCGGTGCAAGGCAACCGCACGCTCGCGGCACGCTCGCTCGGCCTCGATCGCAAGACGCTCTATCGCAAGCTGCGGCAGTATGGGGCGATTAGCGAGGAAGAGGATTGATCGTGGGGCAGGTTGCCAACCTGCCGGCAGATTGGCAATTTGCCCCACGACATTGTTTGCCGTAATCTCGACAAAATCGGCCCAACCGATAATTTCTCTTCGCTCGCGCCGGTCCGAAAAGCTGCTTTCCACCGCTGTCTTGCCGTGCCGCAAGCTATCCATTAAGCGGAGATGCTACGCGCAGTCAGGTTCCCGCTTCCATGAGCACTACCGAACAACTTCTCGCTGATGCGATGCCGCTCGTGCTCGGTCCATCGGGCACGCGCAGAATTGTCGCCACGGTCCCCGTCCTGCACATCATCAACGGCGAACATTACGCCGGGGCCGAACGTGTCCAAGACTTGCTGGGCCAGCAGTTGCCCAACTTCGGCTACCGCGCCGCGTTCGCCTGCCTGAAGCCGGGGCAATTCTCGGCCATGCGCAAGGGCAACGACGCGCCGCTTTACAATGTCGCGATGAATGGCCGCACCGATTTTTCGCCCATCAAGCGGCTCTCGGCCATTGTCCGCAGCGAAAACTATCGCATCATCCACACACATACGGCCCGTTCCGCGCTTGTTGGCGCGGCGGTCTCGTGGCGGACGGGCGTGCCGATGGTGCATCACGTCCATAGCCTTACGACGTGCGACACGACGCACCGCTTTCGAAATTGGATGAACATCCTCGCCGAGCGGATCGTGCTCCGCCGAGCGAAGGCGATCATCGCCGTCTCGGAGGCAGTGGGCCGATATGTTCGCGAGCAAGGTTTTGGCGTACACGTTGTTCACAACGGCGTGCCGGCGCGAAAGGCCGTGCCGCCGCGCGATACTAGCAAGCGCGACTGGACCATGGGCGTGCTCGCTTTGTTTCGGCCGCGCAAGGGGCTTGAAGTCTTACTCGAAGCCCTGGCTGAACTCCGCGCCCGCGGACTGCCGGTGCGGCTGAGGGCGGTGGGCTCGTTCGAGACGCCCGACTATGAGGGGCAGATCAAGCGGCTTGCCGGCCAATTGCTTTTGGACTCAGCCATCGACTGGACCGGCTTCGCCCGCGATATCGACAGCGAGTTGGCCCGCATGGATCTCTTCGTTCTGCCGAGCCTGTTCGGCGAGGGACTGCCGATGGTGGTGCTTGAAGCGATGTCGGCCGGGCTGCCGGTCGTGGCGAGCGCCGTGTCTGGCGTGCCCGAAGCAATTCATGACGGCGTCGAAGGCTTGCTCGTCGAGCCGTCGCGTCCGGCGGCCTTGGCCGATGCGATCGCCCGCTTCGTGTTGGGCGATGTCTCATGGCAGGCGGTTAGTTCCGCCGCCTTGCTACGTCATGCGGAATGTTTTTCCGACGTGCGGATGGCCTCCGAGGTCGCGCGGGTATATGACGAGGCGTTGAAGTTCTGAACCGCAGAGAGCTTATTCGCGGACAAAGTTTTCCTTTACCCACGCGCGAAAGTTCCGGATCAGTTCCGTTTCCGGCACCTTGCCGACTTGATCAGCCACACGCTGCACTTCGGCAAGTGGAAGTTGTGGGAAGCACACACTCGAATCGCGCGGACGGTACTCGCCATCCACGAACTCGTACACGATCAATCTGCGACGATCCAGACGCCAGACTTCGGGCACGCCAAAAGCAGCATAAATCGACAATTTATCAAGCGAACTTCTTGAAATGTCCACTTCGATGGCAAGATCGGGCGGCGGATCGACCGTAAAGTCGAGTTCCTCCTTGTCCCACATCCGCGCTTCGTTCTGGATGTAATAGCACTTGTCCGGCTCGAAGCCGCGCTCGATGTCCTCGCGGCGGCACGTCGTTTGGCCTAGACTTCGAATGCCGATGTTCAGTTCCTCGGTCCAGACCTCAATTAGGCGTCCAATGATTGACGTGTTGCCTTCATGTTTTGTCGATGGCGACATGATTTCCAACGTCCCGCGGTCGTAGTTCATGCGGACATGATAGTTTTCCGGCAAGTCCCGCAACTCGACATAAGTATGCCAAGGTACGCCATAAAGCAGCATGTGCTCTCGAACCGTTATTCGTTCGCCGGGGGCAATTTCAGCGGTGGCCATCGTACCGTCCTCCAAGTGATTAATTGTACCATACCGCGGGAACAGCGGCAGCAGCAATTGAGCTTCGATTGCCTATTCGCTCGGTACGAGATTCGGCGTGGTCTTCCTCGGGTGCGGATGGCCTCGGAGGTCGCTCGGGTGTATGATGAGGTGATGTCCTCCCTCCCCGCCAACCCTCGTGAGCAGTCCCATGCCACACTCTTTCCTGATTCCAAATGATTCAACGTCTCTCAAATTCACTTAGCCGCCGCCGCTTCCTGCAAACGGCGGCCGCCGCCACGGCGCTGGCTGGCGTCGGAAGTACGTACGTCGCCGCGGCGCCTGTTTCCGGCGCTACCAAAGGTTCATCCGAGTCGCTCGTTAAACTGCTCTTCGACTCGCTCAACGAGAAACAGCGCAAGCAGATCTGCTTCGGATGGGACCATCACGATACGGCGCTCGGCCTGCTGCGCTCGCGGATCTCCGCCAACTGGCACATCACCGAGCCGCTTATCGAGAGCGAGTTTTACACGGCCGACCAGCAACGGCTGATCCGTGATATTTTCATCGGCCTGATCCAGCCCGATTGGGTCGCGCGGCTCGATAAGCAGTTGAAGGACGATGACGACGGCTTCGGCCAGTTGAGCATCGCCATCTTCGGCACGCCGGGCAGCGACAAGTTCGAGTTCGTCCTTAGCGGCCGGCATATTACCTTGCGTTGCGATGGCCACTCGGCCGAGCATGTTGCTTTCGGCGGGCCGATCGTCTATGGCCATGCCGCAAGCGGCTTCAACGAGAAACCCGGCCACCCGAACAATGTCTTCTGGCCGCAGGCCCTCGCCGCCAATAGCGTCTTCAAAACGCTCGACGGCCGCCAACAGAAAGAGGCCCTCATCAAGACTCCGCCCGCCGAGAATGCCGTCGGGTTCAAAGGCGCGCCGCGCGAAGATCGAGGGGATCTCCGTCAAAGACCTCTCCTCAGACCAGAAGGCCCACGTGCAATCGGTGCTCGCCACGCTCATTGAGCCGTACCGCCAGTCAGATCGCGATCGCGTGGCGACATGCCTCAAAGCTCAAGGCGGAATTGATGAATGCCACTTGGCGTTCTTTGAGCAAGGACATCTGCGGCCAGGCGAGTATGACGTTCTGGCGGCTGGAAGGTCCAGCGTTCATCTGGCACTTCCGCGGCATACCTCACGTCCATACATGGGTCCACGTGGCCGATGATCCCGCAGTAAAACTCAACGCGGCCAGCTAACACGTGAAGCCCCTATTTCAGCCGCCTTTGACCGGTTGACAGGGCGACCGTTTGCCTTTACGATGTTCTGTTTCCCCCTGCTTGGCGAATAACGCAGTGCGACAGGGCGGAGCGCACGAACGCTCCCCTAGACTGGTGGCAAGCAGAAAATTCGGAGCCTCGACAATGGCCGTTCCAAAGAGACGACATTCCAACGCCCGCACCAATAGCCGCCGCGCCAACCACGATAAAAAAGAGCCGCGGCATTTGACTTATTGTCCGCAATGCAGCTCCGCAGTGCCGCCGCATACGGTCTGCCCGAAGTGCGGACATTACATGGGTCGCAAGGTCGTGGACGTTGAATAGAACTTAGATCTTAGGTCTTGGTGCTTAGATTCGGGTTGAGCTAAGAACTAAGATCTAAGCACTAAGATCTAAGAACTAATGAGCAAGATCGCCTTTTTGTTTTCCGGGCAAGGTGCCCAGACCGTGGGCATGGGCCGCAAGGCGGCCGAATCGCTTCCCGCAGCGCGAAGGCTTTATGACCGCGCCGCCGACGTGCTGGGCTACGATCTGGCCAAGCTCTGTTTCGAGGGCCCAGCCGAGGAGTTGGATTCGACGGTCTACAGCCAGCCGGCGCTCTATGTCACGAGCCTGGCCGCGCTCGAATTGCTCCGCGAGCAATCGCCCGACGTGGTGTTGTCGTGCGAGGCGGCGGCCGGACTGAGCCTGGGCGAATACACGGCAATGGTCTTCGCCGGCATCATGGAATTCGAAGAGGGCCTCATGACCGTGCAGAGGCGTGGCGCGGCGATGCAGGAGGCGGCCGATGCCACCGCCGGCGGCATGGTCACGATCATCGGCCTTGAAAGTGTTCAAGTCGAAGGCATTTGCCAACAAGCGCGGCAGGGAGAAATCCTTGAAATCGCCAACTTGTTAGCGCCCGATGTTTGCGTCGTATCGGGCACGAACAGCGCCTGTCTCCGGGCGGCCGAATTGGCGCCGAAGATGGGCGCGATGAAGGCCGTTCCCTTGGCGGTGGCCGGGGCGTTCCATACGGAGATCATGCGGCCGGCCGACCAGCGCTGTGGGGAGGCCTTGGCCGAAGTACCCATGTGCGCCCCGAAAATCCCGGTGATTTTCAATGTCGACGCTCAGCCGCACGACGATCCGGAGGAGATCCGCCAATTGATGGTGCGGCAGATCGTCAGCCCAGTCCGTTGGGAAGAATCGATGCGCTATTTGTTGACGCAAGGGTTCGATCAATTTTATGAAATCGGTCCGGGGCGCGTATTGCGGGGCCTGCTGCGACGAATCGATCGAAAGGTCGATTGCCGGTGTATGGATGTGTGAAGGGAGGGCTTAGAACTTAGTGCTTAGACCTTAGAACGAACTACTAAGATCTAAACTCTAAGATCTAAGACCTTTGACAGGAGTCATTGAATGTCTGAGAACGCAAAACGAATTCAAGTCGATCTATCCGGCCGCCGCGCATTAGTGACGGGCGCGGTGCGCGGGCTCGGTCGCTGCTTTGCCGTCGATTTGGCCGCGGCGGGCGCGAAGGTGGCCTGCGTCGATATTAATACCGAGACGCTCGCGGAGACTGTTTCGTGCATCCGCAACGCCGGCGGCACGGCCGAACCAATCGCCGCCGACGTGACCAACTCCGCCCGCGTCGATGAAGTGATCGACGAAGTGGTCAAACTCTGGGGCGGCCTGGACATCCTCGTCAACAATGCCGGCATCACTCGCGACAACCTGCTCATGCGGATGAAAGACGACCAATGGGATGCCGTGCTCAACATCAACCTCAAGGGCACCTTCCTCTTCACCCGCGCCGCCGCACGGCCGCTGTGCAAGTCGAAGTGCGGCCGGATCATCAATATTGCGAGCGTCTCTGGCCTAATGGGCAATCCGGGCCAAGTAAACTATTCGGCCTCCAAGGCGGGCGTAATCGGCCTGACGCGGACAATCTCCCGCGAATTGGCCAGCCGTGGCGTGACGGTCAACGCGGTGGCCCCCGGCTTCATTGCCACGGATATGACCGCCAAGTTGGGAGAGGAAATGCTAGAAAAAATAAAAGAAGAAATTCCCTTGAAACGTCTCGGACTGCCCCAGGACGTGTCGGATGCCGTGCTATTTCTGGCGAGCGATGCGGCCGAATTTATCACCGGACAGGTCCTTACCGTAGACGGGGGGCTTACGGTATAATGGGCCGTTCGCCGCGTGGCGGCAAGAGAGATATAGACACGGAGGGCGAAAACGGCTATATCTGTTGGGGCTGAGTGACGGAATAGATACGTAAGACAGTAATCTCGATGCGGCCGGAAACCGGAAACTAAGCGTCGCCGCAGGGGACGATTGTTTCATCTTCCGACGCAAGCAATAAAAACCTGCGATACCAGGAGGAGCCATAGGTGGCCTCAGTTGAAGAACGTGTAATTGATATCGTTGCCGAACAACTTGGCGTGAACAAGGACCAGATAACCCGCGAGACGTCGTTCGTCAACGATCTTGGGGCGGACAGCCTCGATACGGTCGAGTTGGTGATGGAGCTCGAAGAGGAGTTCGACATCAACATTCCGGACGACGCCGCGGAAAAGATCCAAACGGTCGGTCAGGCCGTCGATCACATCAAGAACGCCGTGGCAAGCAGCGAAGCCTCGTCAAGTTAGCAGCGTAATCTTAAATGAAGCGGCGCGTCGTCGTAACGGGCATGGGAGCGGTCACTTCGCTTGGCCGCACAGTGAGCGATATCTGGAACCGCGTCGTCAATGGCGAGAGCGGGATCGGCCCGCTGCGCAATTTTGACGTCAGCAACTATCGGGTCCGTTTCGGCGGCGAAGTCGTCGACTGGTCGGTTACGGGCTACATCGAGCTCCGCGACGAAAAGAAGCTCGACCGCTTTACGCAATTCGCGCTGGTCGCCTCCGTCGATGCGGTCAAGGACTCCGGCATCGACTTCTCCAAGTACGATCCGTTCCGCTGCGGCGTGACGATCGGGTCGGGCATCGGCGGCCTCACGGAGCTGGAAACGCAGCACGAGCGGCTGCTCCACAAAGGGCCGGACAAAGTCTCAGCCTTCACGATCCCGAAACTCATCGCCAATTCGGCAAGTGGGCAGGTTTCGATCCAGTGGGGCCTGCGGGGACCGAACGAGTGCATCGTCACGGCCTGCGCCAGCGCGGCCAATTCCATTGGCAAGGCCTTGCGCGCGATCCAGTGCGGCGACGCCGACGTGATGATCACCGGCGGCAGCGAAGCGGCGCTGACCCGGCTGGGACTGGCCGGATTTGCCGCCATGCGGGCGCTTTCCGAGCGGCAACGACGACCCGGCCCGCGCCAGCCGTCCTTTCGATCGCGACCGCGACGGCTTCGTCCTCAGCGAGGGCGCGGGCGTACTGGTCATCGAAGAATTGGAACATGCCAAGGCCCGCGGCGCGAACATTTACGCCGAACTGATCGGCTACGGCATGAGCGCCGACGGCGGACACATCACCCAGCCGGACAAGGACGGCGTCGGCGCGGCGCACGCGATGCGGTTGGCGGTGCAGGACGCGGGCATCAATTTGGCTGAGATCGATTACATCAACGCACACGGCACGAGTACGCCGCTGGGAGACGCGGCTGAAACATCGGCCATCAAGTCGGTCTTCGGCTGTCACGCCGAAAACCTGAGTGTCTCCAGCACGAAGAGCCAGTTGGGCCATCTCTTGGGCGCCAGCGGCGGTGTCGAGTTGATCTTCTCGATCCTCGCCATTCGCGACGGCATCATACCGCCGACGATCAACTACGAGACGCCCGACCCGGCCTGCGATCTCGACTATACGCCCAATCAGGCACGGCAGCGGCCGATCGCGGTGGCCATGTCGAACAGTTTCGGCTTTGGCGGGCATAACGGCTCGCTGATCGTCAGCCGGCTGCGGAACGGGATCAGTTGACACGGGGCAAGTTGTACCCCGCGCGGTTTAATTGGCATCTCACATGCATCTTGACCAAATTGCCGCGCGCTGATAGTATTACGGTAGCTTTTCAGAGAAACGGCTTGTCCGAATCGTTGGCCCCTGGGTGTGCCTTGCGACTTGTCTTGGACGAGGTGGCGTATGTCGATCGAGGTCACGTGTCCTAATGGGCATGTTCTGCGCGTGAAGCGAGAGTTCGCTGGCCGCTCGGGTCTATGCCCGAACTGTCAAGCGCGAATCGACGTTCCCAAGGCCGGGCCCGTTTCGGAAGACGATTTGTTGACGGTGCTCGGGCCACCGCGGCCGGTGCCGCGTCCCGCTTCCGCCGGGCCGCCCGCGCCGCATCACCTTGCCGAGACGCAAATTGCATCGGCCCAGTCGACGCGCGCCGTGCAAGCGCGCCCGCCCAGCGTGCTCGATGACGAACCGCAGCCTCGCAAGGCAAAGTCGCCGGGCGACTCCACGCTCTTGCGGCGCAGACGCGTCTGCCCGAAGTGCTGCCAGATTGTCCCCTTCGCCCACAATCAATGCCCGCATTGCAATACATCGCTATCGGGATGGTCGTTTCCGCTTCCGGAGGAATCGGGCGACGCGGAGAAGAGCCGCTCGCTGTGCCATTTTCTCGGCGTACGCAAGCAAGGCAGCGTGATGGTCATTCGCTTCGGCGAGCATCGCATCCTGGACGAGGCTTCGGTCAAGAAGTTCGGCGACGAGCTGTTCCAGGTGGCCGATCGCGGCGACTGCAAGAACGTGCTCCTGAACTTCACCGGCGTCGATGGGCTTTCCAGCGCCATGCTGGGTGTGATGCTCATGCTGCGGAAGAAGATCAGCGAGAAGCAGGGAAAGCTAAAACTCTGCCTCGTCGGCCCGGAAATCATGGAGATCTTCCACGCCACGAAGCTGGGCAAGATCTTCGAAATCCTCGGCACCGAGCAGCAGGCGCTCAGCGCGTTCGGATAAGGAATAAAGGAGATCTTGTCGCCTTACGGTTTAGTCGCGTCCTGGTCCGCCTTATTGCGGTCCTTCGGAAGATAACCGCGCACGTCCACTCGCGTGTTGATTCCCACATAATTCAGATCGACGATTGCGTCCTGACCCTTCGATTTGCAGATGATGACTGTTTTCTTCGGGTCCACCGAGAAATTGCCTACCTCAAATCCCAGCGCCGCCATCGCGCCCGAATAATACTTCGCCACGGGATCGACGTCGCGGGGCACGCTGCAGCGCATCAGGCACATTGCGTCGTCGAATTCCACGTCGGTCGCGTCGGCCGGCGCCGGAAGTTGATGGCCGATCGCGCCGATCATGTACTCGACGGCCGACGCGTTCTCCTTGCCCGACTTGGGGCTGACAAGCACCCGCAGCGAGTTGCCCTCCTTGCGATATTGGTCGCGGACGCGGTCGGGAATGACGGTCGGGCTGGCGTAAGGCTTGGTGTAGGGCTGCCAGCCGTTGGCGATCAAGAGATTCTTTACGCTCGCGGCGGTCGCCGGGACCCTCATGTCGGTGAAATAGACGCTGGAAATTTTGCTCGCGTAGCCCGGCTCCGCGCCGGGCAGGCGGGGCAGTTTGCCGCTATCGCACGTGCCGAGGTTGTCCACGGTGAACTGCCGCTGTGCGGGCCTTTCGTTGTCCTTCGGCTTGCCGTAGGGCACGATCGACAGGACGATCGAGTCGTCGCCCTTATTCAGCAGGCCCAAAGCCGCGTCCTCGGTGACCTGGCCCTTCGCCGGCGTGGCGGAAAGCTTCCAACCGAGCTTTTCCAGCGCAGCGCGGTAATGATCGAGGATCGCCGTGGCCGAATCGCCGGTCGTGCCTTCCAGCCGATTGGCCGTGAGGACGGTGAAATTGGTGTTTTCCAACCGCGGCAGCGAGCGGAGATCCACAGCGTTTGCATCGACCAGCTTGGGCGGCGCGGCGCTTGCGGCTGCCGGCTTTTCGTCCGAAGATGCCGGCTCGCCGCTGCTCGCCGCGCCGCTGCTTCCCGTTGGTCTTGGCGCCGAATCGCCGCAGCCGGTCAGCAGGGCCGCGGCAAGCAAAGCGGGGAATACGCCAAACGAAGAAGCAAAGGAATTCAACACGCACGGACTCCTGAAAGCGTTGAAGGCGGCCAAAGCGGAACATGATCCTAGCCGACGATGAGTGAAGTGGCAATGGTTCAGTGCGAAGAAGCGCTGCGAGCCCGAGCCGCGCGGCACAAAAGCCCAATCGCGCAAGCCGCGAGTAGTGCGAACATGCTCGGTTCCGGCACGGCCGTCGATCCGGCGCTGGGTGGCACAATTGCGGGCACAACGGCGGCATCCAGCGTAAAGTTCGAGAGACCGGAGCCGACCGACAGGTCGCTTCCGTCGACAATCGCGCTGGCGGAGGTAACGACCAGCGTGCCGTCGACAACCGTCGTGCCGCCGGAGTAAGTGTTCGTGCCGGACAGGATCGCCGCGCCGTCGCCATCCTTGGTCAACGCCCCGGAGCCGCTGATCGCGGAACCGATCATGCCGTTTTGGCCGGAGTCGACCCAAAGCGTGTGCGTGCCGCTGGCCGCCATCGTCAATGTGGGAATGGAGACCGTCAGGCCGGTCGTGCCGGCGCTGCCGTTGTAGTTGGCGATTGTGCCGTTGTACCAATTGAACGTCCGCACGGCGCTGCTGGAACCGGATTGGATCAAGGTTGCCGAAAGCGTGCCGCCGTTGAGGTTGAACGCGGCGCTCGCGCTATTGGGCCCACGTTTGTCGGCGAGGGTCAGAGTCTGCGACTTCACCAAGCCCCCGCTCAAGCCGAAACTTCCGGAAACTGTCGCCCCTCCGCCCGTTCCGGAAGTCGCGGCAAGGACGATCGTCTGGGCATCAAGGGTGCCGCCGGCCATGCTGAAGACGCCGGTGACGGGCATGCTGTTCTTGCCGTTGTCTTGTGCGACGGTCAACGTGCTGATCATGGCGTCGAGCGTGCTCTGGCCAACGACGTTGGTTGTCAGATCGATTGTGCCGGTCGTGCCCTGTTGCCCGCTGGCGTCGGTCGCCACGATAATGGCGGCGCGCGAAGTGCCGCCGGCGGCGCCGCGGATGAGCAGCGTGGGACTGCTCAGGGGCTGAAAAGCAATGGTCGCGGACGTTCTTGACGCCTCCCACGAAGATCGTATTGGCATTGATGGCGTTCGATTGCCCCAATAGCACGACCCCTGTGTTGACGATGTTGGAATTGGCAAGGAACGGACTGACGCCGAAAAAGGACGCGGTTATCGTGCTCGTTTGCGCCAGATTGAGGACCGCGGCAGCGCCGGTAGCCACGCCGTCGGCACTGCCGCCGGTGGTGAAGGTGCCGCTGGAATTGTTGTAAACGAACGTCGCCAAACGGCTCATGTCGACCGTCAAGGAAGCGGCGCTGCCCGTCGGCGCGACGGCGAAGCCGGCCGGGGCGCTGACCGCCAGCGTGCCGCTGCCGTTGATTGCGGCGGTCGCGGCGCCGGAGAGCGGAAAAGTCACAGCGGCAATCGCCTGGTTGTTTCCACTCAAATTGAAAACTGTCGCGCCCGTCGTGTTGGTGAACGCCAGTGATGTATTGACGGACAAAGGGCTTCCCGTATTCAGCGCCAGTGTCCCGCCGCCGATCGTCGTCGCGCCGCTATAGGCGTTCGTCCCAGCGAGGGTGAACATGCCGGCGCCGATTTTGGTCAGGGCCAGCGTGCCGCCCGAGCCCGTATTGTTTTTCAGGATGCCGGCAAAGGTGCTGCTGGCGTCGTTGCCGCCCACAGCGAGCGTGCTCGTGCCGGACAGATTGTTGACTACAAGGTTGGTAGTCGATGTGTTTGATTGCACGAGGCCATTGATCGTTTGGCTCAGGCCATTGAGGTCCAACACAGCGTTGTTCGCGGCGTTGTCGAAGACCACATTGCCGGCGCCGCTGCCGCTGGGGATAGCGCCCGCCGCCGAAATCCGCAGTGTGCCGCGATCCATTGTCGTATTGCCCGTATAGTCGTTGGTGTTCGCCAGCACGAGTGTCGCGCCGCCTTGCACCGTAAGGGCAGTCGCGCCGGTGATCTTGCCGCTGCCGGAGAATGTATAGTTGCCGGCCACCGTGACCGAGCCGGGCTGCACCGCCGCGCCGATCGTAACGACTCCGGTTTGGCCGTCGACGAAGCTCACGATGTCTCCCGCATAGAAGCGGTCGGGCTGCACCCCGCCATTGCGCCAGTTCGTCGTGCCGCCCGAATTGTCCCACGTGGCGCCGCTACTGCCCACCCAGGTCAAGTTGGCCGCGCCGCCGGTGATGTCGAGATTGACCGCACCCGCGTGGCTGGTATCGAACTTGTACGTCTGCCGGGCGGCCAACAGGCCCGGGTCAGCCAGGGTGAACGAATTGGAGGCAGCCGAGCCGAGCGCGGCGCCAAGGTAGTTAAAGAGCATATAGGTGCCGCCGGTCACGAGCGCGGTTCCATTCAGCAGGTTGACGTAAACCGATGTCGTTCCACCAAGCGTGAGATTGCCGGAGGCCTGCACAAGGTCGTTCACGCCGAGGCCAGGGAGGGAACTCGTCGCCGAAAGATCAAAATATGCAATTCCTCCGCCGAGCGTCATGTTTTGCACGTTCAACGTGCCAACGTTGCCGAAAGTCGCATTGTTTCCCGGCGCGAGGATCGCTCCGGCGTTGAGCGTCACCGTGCTGGCGCCGCCAATTATCCCCGAGCCGGCGAGGGTCGCCCCTGCGGCAACGCTCACGCCGCCTTTAGCAGTTAAATTTGCGCTGCTGCCGATCATAAGCACATTGCTGCTTGCAGTAACGAGGCCGGTGACCGTGCCTGCGCCGTTCCAGTTGCCGCCGAGGGATGTCAACGTGCCGTTGATCGTTCCGCCCGAGAGTTTGATCGTGCCATTGCCGGAAAGGACGGTGTTCCCGTTAATGCTGCCGGAACCGGCTAACGTGGCCGCATCGACGGAAATGGTGCTCGCGCCGGCCAGCGTGCCGTTGACGGCCAGCGTGCCGCCGCCGACCGACACACTGCCGACGGAACTGCTTCCCGATAGCGTAGCGATGCCCGTTCCAGTGTCCGACAAGCTCAGAACGGAGTTAAGGCTCGTCAGCGAGTTGTTGAAGTTCCAGTTCCCCGATCCGTCGAGAATGAGCGTTTGGTTGGCCCCGCCGCTCGTTTGAAACCGCACGTCGGAATTGATCGTCGCCGCGTTGGATGAATTGTTCGTCCAAAGATGCGCGGCGGACGAAGCGCCGAGGGTGAGAGTGAATTGTGTGCTGCCGGCGTTGCCAAGCGTCAAGCCACTGGCACCGGCGGCGACCGCGATGCTGTCGATTCGCAGGCCGCCGGCCGTTGTCGCATAGATCGTCACCGAGCCGGTTTGGCCCGCGCCGAGGCTCAGGTTCATGCCGGCGTCGCTTGACGCGCCGGCCAGGCCGCCGGTGTACGCAAGCGTGAGATTGCCGCTTTGCATTCCATTGAATAGCCCCGCGCCCCCGTTGGTTGAAGGCAGGCCGCCATACCAATTGGCCGTCGCGTCAAAGATCGTGCCGGGCCCGGTCCAGGTGGAAGGGATGGTCGTCACGAAGCCCACCATCGACGTGTTGAAGTTGGTATAGCTCGTGTAGCTTCCGCGCATCCAGACCAGCGCCTCCGTGCCGCTGCCCGATACGACTTCCGGACGGATGTTATCGGATGAAGTGTTTGTAAGTTGCGACCAGTTCCAGGTGTTGCCAGCGTCGGTCGTGGTTCCCTCTAGGATCTGCCAATGCTGGACGCCGTCGGGCCCCACGAGCGCGGCGTCGGTCACCGGGTTGTCGTCCGCGGAGATATAAACATTGTTCGGGTTCGTCGGATCGACTGCCATCAGGCCAGCGTATTGGTTCTGCCCGTTGTAGAGCGGCAATCCGGCGTAGCCGACGCGCGAGACTTTCCACGAGCCGCCGACGAGATGGGCGAAGTAGTACTCCAAGTTGTTGCCGTAGCCACCCGTGAGATTGTCGACGACCACGAACCCAATATACGGCTTGCCGCCGGAGTCGAGTTGCATCGAGCTGGCCCAGCCGACGTACTTGCCGGTCAGGTCGATGCCGTTGTAGACGGCGTTGGCCTTGACGATCGGCGTGAAATCGGTGGGCAGATAACTAAAGCCTGTCCCGCTGACGATGTCGCCCTGGTTGCCGCCGCTGGGCGGGTTGGCGCTGCCGGTCGGCGCGGTACCCGTGCTGATGCCGCCCAGGCTTCCGCCCGTCGAGGTGTATACGCTGCCCGCGCCGCTGCCGCTGAACTGAAGATAACCGGCGTAAAGACTGTTAGTATAGTTTTGCGGGCTGTCGTTCGTCGTGGCGAACCAGACGGTATCTATGCCGTTGGACGCATACTTGACATAAGGTCGGCCGTTGCCGCCGGTCAACGGGCCGGTGCCCGGGTTCTGCCAATACATCCAGTGCCCGCCGTAGTTGAATGTCGGCACCGTATTGGTCAGATTGGTGTAGACCGAATAATTGGGATCGTAGCCGATCGCGCGGGAGAAGTTGACGACCTCGTTCGGCGTGCTCAGATAAAACGGATTGCTGTAGGTATTGCCGTTGCCGTCGTTGGCCGTATTGACCGTCGAAATCTGCTCGCCGCCCCAACTCGTTGTGCCGCCGGAGCTTGTACCAATGCGCCAGTAGACATTGTTGTTCGCGCCGTGCGTCGCATACTCCGCCAGGATTCGCCCATCCGGCAGAACCGCGAACGCCGCGCAGTCGTGGTCGTCCTGGCCGAGGGCCGCGTGTAGCAGCGTTTCGGTCGAGACATTGGTTTGCAGATTGTACGTGGTGACATCGGCATCGCCGGCCGCGGAGCCATTGCCGGCGATGCCGGCAATCGAGCCGATGAACAACTGGCCGTTGGCAATGACCAAGCGCGGATCCTGGAACCAGCACCAGCCGCCGTTGTTAGTGAAGGTGATCGGCGAACCGCGGAACTGGGCCCGTGCCGTGCCCGTGCCGAGCAACATCACGAACACGAGGACCGTGGCCGCTGCGCGTGACGATAGTTTGCGACTGCCCATGTTCACTTGACGGCCCAGCGGCGGAGCAATTGCGACCAATACGCTCGCAAACGTCAATTTTGGCCGAATAGGGGGTCAATGTCAAGCAAGAACGGTTCTTGGAGAGTAGATTACGGTAGTAGCCTTCTCTGATTGACCTAGGCAGTGTTCCCATGCAATAATCTAAGAAAGGCGGCCACATTTCAGATGTTCGTATCAGGTAGAACATCGGGGCCGCGGTAATGTTCGACCGCCGCTGCGAAAGCCGGGATTGAGAGGAATCGCTTATGACTGATAAGCAAGCTGTGATGGACGCATTACGGAGACTTCCCGAAGATGCTTCGCTCGACGACATTTCCGAGGAGTTGAGGATTATGGCCGCGATTCGGCGCGGACGCGAAGATATCGCCGCTGGACGCAGCAAGACTCGCAATGAAGCCGAACAGTTACTCGAGTCGTGGGCCAGCGCATGGACTTCAAACTGATTTGGTCGGACGGTGCCCTCGCGGACGTTCGACCGCATCTGCTCCTACATCGCTAAGCACAATGCGAGAGCTGCCTATAACGTGGCGCGAGGGATATTCGATCACGCCAATATCCTATCGAGCTTTCCGCTCATTGGTCCGACCTATCCGCGCGGCGCGAGGACCTTTGCGTGAGATCGTGTTCCGTAATTATCGGATTTTCTATGACGTTGACGAAGAGGCTCGACGTGTAGATGTACTACATGTTCGCCACGCGGCACAAGATGAGCCAACCTTCTAGCTTTCTTCGAGCTTTTTCGCGATTTCCTAAATACCCCGGAGCTAGCATCGGCCGACACTCGGCTATCCCTGCCCATAAGGAACCCGTTATGCGAAAATCCCTACTGATCCCGCTGCTTCTCTTGGCAGCCGCACGCCCGCTTATGGGCGGAAAGGGCCATAAATCGCCCGGACGGGAGGCGCCTCTTACTTCGTTCTCGCCGCTAGCTCCCCGAAGAGCTTCTTAAAATCGTCGCGGTCGCGCAGCGCGTCGAGGTCTTGGTCCCTTTTCATATGTTCTACGTCCTTATACCCGGCGGCGACGGCCTTCTTGAGCCACGCCATCGCCCGGTCGGCTTGTTCGCCGGCGCGGTCTTCCTTCTTGTCGCGCATCACGGCGGCACAAACGGCGCGGTAGCACGCCGCGTTGTACAGGCCGATCGCGTCAGTGCGGTTGAGCTTTTCCCACATCTGGACGGTGGCTTCGCAAGCCTCAACGTCGTGGGCTTTTGCTGCCGCCCGCTCGCGCGCTCCGATGAGTTTGGAGATCCATTTTGGACGAATGTTTTCACGACCTTCCACCTGTCGCAGATACCGGTCCACCGTTGCGATGGAGTCGGCCGTCCGGCCCAGGGCGGCGTAGCATTGCGTCAGTTGATTCGCGGCAACAAAAAGGTGCTGATGGTTGGCGGGCAAAACCTTCAGCATTCGCTGGAATGAATCCTCGAGCAGCGGTAGGGCCTCGGCTTCGCGGCCAGCCTGCCGATAACTTGCCGCCAGATTCGTCTGCGCCGCAAGCGTTTCGGGGTTGATTGGGCCGAGCTTGGCCATCCGGAGCTTGCGTGTCTCCTCACGCAGCGCCAGCGCCTCGGCGTGGCGGCCGAGGTCCTCGTAGCTGTTCGCGAGGTTGTTCATGCTCTTGAGCGTGTCGGGGTGGTCTGGTCCGAGCTTGGCCTTTTGGAGCTTGAGCGTCTCCTCACGGAGGGCCAGCGCCTCGGCGTGGCGGCCGAGGGCAAAGTAGCTATCTGCGAGGCTGCTCATGCTCCTAAGCGTGTAGGGGTGGTCTGGGCCGAGCTTGGCCATCCGGAGTTTTAGCGTCTCTTCCCGGAGGGCCAGCGCCTCGGCAATGCGGCCGAGGGCGGCGTAGCTGTTCGCGAGATTATTCATGCTCGAAAGCGTGTCGGGGTGGTCTGGGCCGAGCTTGGCCTTGCGGAGCTTGAGCGTCTCTTCCAGGAGGGCCAGCGCCTCGGCGTTCCGGCCGACGTCCTCGTAGCTGCTGGCGAGATTGTTCATGCTACCAAGCGTGTCGGGGTGGTCCGGGCCGAGCTTGGCCTTCGTGAGTTTTAGCGTCTCCTCCCGGAGGGCCAGCGCCTGGGAATTGCGGCCGACGTCCTCGTAGCTGCTGGCGAGATTGTTCATGCTATCAAGCGTGTCGGGGTGGTCTGGTCCGAGCTTGGCCTTCGTGAGCCTAAGCGTCTCCTCCTGAAGGGCCAGCGCCTCGGCGTGGCGGCCGAGGGCAAAGTAGCTGTTCGCGAGGTTGTTCATGCTCCGGAGCGTGACGGGGTGGTCTGGTCCGAGCTTGGCCTTTTGGAGCTTCAGCGTCTCCTCACTCAGCCGCAGCGCCTCGGCGTGACGGCCTAGGGCGGCGTAGCTGGTCGCGAGGTTGTTCATGCTAGCAAGCGTGTCGGGGTGGTCTGGTCCGAGCTTGGTCTTTTGGAACTTCAGCGCCTCCTCACGGAGGGCCAGCGCCTCGGCGTGGCGGCCGAGGTAAAAGTAGCTGTTCGCGAGGTTGTTCATGCTCTTGAGCGTGTCGGGGTGGTCTGGTCCGAGCTTGGCCCTGTGGAGCTTGAGAGTCTCCTTCCCGAGGGCCAGCGCATCGGCGTGGCGGCCGAGAGCGGCGTAGCTGCTCGCGAGGTTGTTCATGCTAGCAAGCGTGTCGGGGTGGTCTGGTCCGAGCTTGGTCTTTTGGAACTTCAGCGTCTCCTCACGGAGGGCCAGCGCTTCGGCGTGGCGACCGAGAGCAAAGTAGCTGTTCGCGAGGCCCATCATGCTCTTGAGCGTGACGGGGTGGTCTGGTCCGAGCTTGGCCCTGTGGAACTTGAGAGTCGCCTCACGGAGGGCCAGCGCCTCGTCATTGCGGCCGAGCGCGGCGTAGCTGTTCGCGAGGCCCATCATGCTATTGAGCGTGTCGGGGTGGTCTGGTCCGAGCTTGACAGCGTACAGTTCGCGGGCCCGCGAATATTGCCTTTCGGCGATCAACGGCTCGCCCAGGTAAAGGAACGACGTTCCCAGTGTCATCCGCAGCCGGGCCTCGGTCAGCGGCCGGCCCTTGAATCCCTCGGTCACGAAGGGCAGCGCGGCCTCAATCGCCCGGGCCAAGGTCACGTCGTGGCCCAGGCCGCCTTTCTCATTTTCCGGCCGCGCCGCGCTGAAAACCTGGTTCTGGACGAACTGCAAGACCGCCTCGGTCTCGTCGCGCTGCCGGGCGGCTTCGGCACGCTGCGCCTCGGCTACCTTGCCTTGCCGCTGAGCTTCTTTGCGTTGCTTTTCCTCGCCCTGCCGCGCCATCTCGGTGCGAGCCCGCTCAGCGTTGACAAGGAGAAGGCCCGTTGCCAGACCGGCGATGCCGGCCAGCAGCGAGGCAGCCAGGCCGGCCACCGGGCCCGGGTGCTTGCGCATCCACCGCTTGGTCCGCAGCGAAATGGGTTCGGCCAGCGCGGCCACCGGTTCGTCGGCTAGCCAGTGCTCGATCTCCTCGGCCAGAGCGCGGGCGGTTGGGTAGCGGTCTTCGGGCTTTAACGCCATCGCCTTCAGGCAGATCGCTTCGAGGGCCGGCGGGATCGCGGCGTCGATGCGGCGGGGAGAGTCGAACTCGCCCCGCTGCACCTTTTGCAGGACGACTGCGGTGTCCTCGTCGGTCAAGGGTGCGCGGTTGGTCAAGAGATAGTAGAGCGTCGCGCCCAATCCGTAGATATCCGTGGCCGGGCCGAGCAGGTCGATTCGTCCGGCGGCCTGTTCGGGGCTCATGTAGGCGGGCGTGCCGACCGTCGCGCCCTGCATCGTCTCGCCCGATTCGCCGGCGGAGGGCGGCGCCATCGGGGCTTCGGAAGTCTCCGCGTCCGAACCGCGGGACAGGAGCTTTGCCAGCCCCCAATCGACGAGCAGCGTCTCGCCATACTTGCCGAGCATGATATTGCCCGGCTTGAGGTCGCGGTGCAGCACGCCGCGGCTGTGGGCATAAGCGATGGCGTTGCAGACATCGAGAAAACGCCGCAGGAGTTTTTGGAATTCGATGGTCCGGCGGCCGGGGTCGCGGTGCAGTTCGGCAGAGCCGTGGAATCGCCGGCAGGCATCGCGGAGATTGTCGCCGCGAATGAAGCGCATGGCATAAAAGGGCCGGCCGTCGGCGTACTTGCCGACACCATAAATCGGGATGATATTGGGATGCTCTAGCCCGCCGGTGATCTCTGCCTCCATGACGAAGCGGGTGCGGCTGATCGGATCGCCGACGAGCCGTTCCCTCATCTCCTTCAAGGCCACCTCTCGGCTGAGTTCCTCGTCGCGGGCAACGGAGACGATGCCTAGCCCGCCTTCGGCATGGGGGCGGAGGATACGGAAGCGGGTGCCGGCGGAAGTTGCCGCGCCGACGGAGAACGGCATGGTGGATGCGTCGGCCGCCGCGCGGTCGCTGACGACGTGCGCCAGAGATTCCTGCAACTGTGGATCGGCGATGCGGCGCAGTTCGTCGCTTAGCGAACTTAGGAAATTGAGGGATGCCAGGCTCTGCTCGGGATCGTTGTCGTGTTGGCGGATATGGGCCTCGACTAACGGGGCGAGCAGATTGTGATTGGCCTGCCGCAGCCCGTTTTGTTCGACCAGGATTTGGCCCAGCGGCCGTTCCTTGGCAAGGACCCAGGCGTTCATGGCCGCCACGAGGGCATCGCGGGTGACGAAGTCCATCTGTAGGGCGAGAATGCCGAAGAGCAGATTGCGGTCGTGCTGCGGATCAGACATGCGGTCCTCCTCGGACAAGAAAAGAAGGCCGTAGCTGGGGAACAAGGATTTGAACCTTGACTAACTGATCCAGAGTCACGCCGAATCGCTTAGACCAACTGACTCATTCTTGTTGACGGCTATTGCTTTCATCTGTATTTCCAGATACTATTGCATGTTGCTTGGGGCTACCCGTCGTTGAAAGTGATTGCATTTTCCGGTAGCCCCGCGGTAGCCCCGGACTTTCCGGTAGCCCCCGAGTAGCCCCGAAAGACAGACTGACAGCGCACTAGGAGTCCCGAAATATGAACATAAAACGCACGAACGACAGCATCGGTATCTTGTGCCATGAGCATGGCTGTCCCGATAAATGGCGAGACGAGACACGCGAGTGCGAAGAGTGCGGCACGGCGTTTCAACCCGAAGAACGCGACCAGCAATTCTGTAGCGACCATTGCGAGGCAATGTACTGTGGCGACCGCTGCAATTGTGAATCCTGCCGTGAGGAACGCTGCGACGACGACGAGCGAAGCTATGGTCCGCACTACAAGAGGCATGACGGACGAGGCAATGAGCGGTAACGAGCAACCCATCCCGGCCGTTGAGGACGACCGGGCCGATGTTTCCCGTTACTCACGTCGCCCAAGGAGCCCCCAAACATGGCCAGCAAACGCATCGCATTCACTGAGGATCGTCTTGAACGGCTAAAGGCGCCAGACGCGGGGAGGGATGTCTACCACGACACCACAACCCCCGGCCTGATCGTCCGCGTCACTGCCACCGGAACAAAGACGTACTCCGTCTACAAGAAGCTGGCAGGCAAGCCCGTCCGGCATACCATCGGACAAGTCGGCTCCATCACGCTAAAGGCCGCAAGAGACGCCGCCGCCGTCGCTGCTGGCAAGATGCCGCTTGGGGTCAACCCAAACGTCGAGAAGCGCGACCGGGCCGCGAAGAAGGTCACGGTGGCCCAACTATGGGAACACTACCTGACCCAACATGCGAAGGCACGCAAGCGGTCATGGCAGGAGGATGAGAAACGCTACAAACGCCACTTACTGGGATGGTCCAGCCGCGCGTTGGCGTCGATCACAACGGGCGAGATTCAATCGCTGCACAACCGCGTTGGCAAGAAGTCCGGCATCTACGAGGCCAACCGCCTTCGCAGCCTGCTGCACAAAATGTTCGCCTTATCCCGTCGCGTCGGGTTCACCGGGCCAAACCCCGTCACGGGCATTGAGCGGTTCAAGGAGGAGTCACGCGAGCGGTTCCTTGGCGCCGAGGAACTGCCCGCGTTCTTTACCGCGCTGGACAATCTGCGGATCAAGAGCCCGACCTGCGCGGACGCGCTGGAGTTGTGTATTTGGACCGGCGCGAGGAAAGGGAACATCGTCAGCATGGAATGGGATGAGTTGAACCTCGATCAACTCGTATGGATCATCCCTGGCGACAAGCACAAGAATGGACGGGCGGTCAACGTGCCCCTCGTGCCGCAAGCAGTGACGATCATCCAGCGCCGCAAGGCCACGACGAAAGACAAGTACGTTTTTCCTGGCCGGCGCCACGGTCAGCACATCACGGATTTGACGCGCCCCTGGAAAACCTTGCTGGCGGATGCCGGCTTAAAAGACATTCGGATGCACGACCTGCGGCGCACCGCCGGTTCATGGATGACTGCGACCGGAGCAAGCCTGCCGATCGTCGGGAAGGCCCTTGGGCACACGTCTACGGCCGCCACGGCGGTCTACAGTCGTTTGGCCCTTGATCCAGTCCGCGAAGCCGTATTGAAGGCCACAGAGGCTATCGAGGCAGCCAAGGAGCGGAAGTCCGAGAAGCCCGTCAAGGTTGCCTCCGTCGCAATCAGTCCCGCCACGTCCCCAGCCAGTCATGCCGCCGCGCGCTGACGGCAATCTGCTTGAAGTTGTTTGACAGTCCGCCGTACTCGTGGTAAGTTGTTGCCTGTTATTCGCGGCACGATGCGGCGATTGATTGCCAAGCTGGCCCTGCGGGTTCGATGCCCGCTACACCTCCACACAATCGGAGGTTCTTGTGAGTGACAAACTCATCTCTCGGCGCGAGGCTGCGCAAATGCTTTCGTTAAGACCGCAAACATTGGGACGGTGGGCTATGGATGGCCGACACTTGCCCATTGTTCATTTGGGACGCAGCGCGCGCTATCGGTTGTCCGACGTGCGCCGGCTCGTCGAGGAAGGCACGCGGCGCCGCGACCAGACGGCCGTTTAGCCCCACTACTTGGCCGCGGGCGCTTGCGAGGGCAAGGCGCTTGTGGCTCGCGAGGGGCCACCACGCCTTTACTGACATCGTGTCAGTGAATGCCGGGCGAATCCAAAAAGGGTGCATTTGCTTTCAATTGCTCCCTTTTTCGTGCCAAGTCCCGCGTGAGCGCGCGCAACGGCCCAACCGCCAATTGCCCAATGGCCACATGCGTAGTGTGCTTTAAACACTAAGAGATCGTGCTGCGACTCTCCCCGAGGCCGCCGGCGCAAGACAGCTAGCTACTGTAGGGGGGGCGTGCCGTTTAGCGGCAAAACGCCTCATGTTCCCCAGTTGGGGCTTTTGCCCCAGTTATTGTTAGGTAATTTGCCTTGAGCCTCGCGTGTGACGAAATGCAAGCACCGGGGATTTGAAGAAAAGGAGAATTATATTGAGTACAACCGTAACGCCAAAGCGTCCGAAGCCCGCCGATCGCAAATTGGACCGCGTGGCATTTACGACAAGCCGCCTGCTCGACTTTTGCAGCGAGAAGGAACTTGCCGCACAGACCGGGCACAATCGGGCCGAGTGGGGCCTAGTAGTCGCCAAGGAGTTGCTGGACAACGCATTGGACGGCTGCGAAGAAGGCGGCGTGGTGCCGGAGGTCTCCGTGACCGTAGATAGTGACGGAATTACGGTCAGTGACAACGGACCGGGCATTCCTGCCAGCACAGTCCACGGCATCCTCGACTATGCCGTCCGGGTGTCTTCGCGTGAAGCCTATGTCAGCCCGACGCGCAGTGCGCAGGGTAACGCGCTTAAAACGATTCTCGCCATGCCGTTCGTTTTGGACGGCGATAGCGGCCGGGTGGATATATCGGCCGGTGGGCAGCGTCATGAAATCAAGTTTGCCGTCGATCGGCTAGAGCAAAAGCCCGTGGTGAATTGCGAATCCGTGCCGGCTGAAAATGTAAAAACCGGAACTACGATCAAGGTCTACTGGCCTGATTCGGCAAGCTCAATCTTGACTGAGTCGAAGCAGCGTTTCTTACAACTTGCCGACGATTACGCTTGGCTGAACCCCCACTTATCGCTTGCCGTCGATTGGCATGGCGACCATGCCCGCACGTGCGCTACCGTGCCGGACTGGTCCAAGTGGCATCCCAGTGAGCCGACTTCCGCGCACTGGTATGGCCCGAAGGAGTTCGAACGTCTGGTAGCGGCTTACGTGGCGCATGACCGCGAACGAGGGGCCGACCGTTCCGTCCGGGAGCTCGTTAAGGGATTCCGCGGGCTGACGGGCACCGCCAAACAGCGGGCAGTCTTGGAGGAAACCGGCTTGATCAGGACGGGCCTATCATCGCTTGCCAACGCCCAAGGATTGCAACATGACGCGCTGGCGGGTCTACTCGCGTCGATGCAGGCCCACAGCAAAGCGGTCAAGCCGGCGCAATTGGGCATTATCGGGGAGGACCACTTGCGGACCCGCGCGGAACAATTCGGCGGCGATATGACGACGTTTCGTTACCGCAAGTTCGCCGTGGAGGGCGCAGACGACTTGCCAATTGTCGTCGAAGCCGCCTTTGCATTGCAGGGCAACGACACGTCCCGGCGGCGGCTAATAACGGGGGTGAACTGGTCTCCTGGCATAGTCAATCCTTTTCGCAATCTCGGCTACAGCAGCACGTGGAGCGACGGCTTGGCGGCGTTGCTCCACGAGCGATGCGCCACTGCGCAGGAGCCGGTCGTCTTCCTATTGCACGTCGCACACCCACGGATCCCCTTTACCGATCGCGGCAAGAGCACGGTGACAATCGCCGACATGGACGGCGACATCATCGTCAAGGCCGTGGAAGGGGTCACGGCCGAATGGAAGAGGCAACGGGATAGAGAGAAACGAGACGCCAGATCGGCGATCAGCCGGCGCGAAGCGTTCGTAAAGGCGACCAAGGTTTCCGTCAAAGATGCGGCGTGGCACGTCATGGAAGCTGCATACTTGCAGGCCAGCGGCACGTTGTCCGCGGCAACGGCCCGACAAATCTACTATCAGGCCCGCGGTCCTATCCAGGAAATCACGGGCAAGACCGGACTAAACTCCCAATACTTCTCGCAAACCCTGGTTCCCGAGTACGAGCGGCAAAACCCAGAAACCGCCTCGTCCTGGGACGTACTCTATGACGCGCGCGGCGACTTCCACGAGCCGCACACGGGCAGGAGCGTACCGCTTGGAACATTAGAGGTCCGGGGATACCTCCACGGCGCAGACCGCCCGGATGAATTGTTCGGTGCGCTCTTGTACATCGAAAAACAGGGATTTGACGAGCTATTCCGCAAAGTACAATTGGCCGAGCGGTTCGATATTGGAATCCTGAGTGCAAAAGGCCAATCAGTCACCGCTTGCCGGCACCTGGCAGACGAGCTTTGCGGCACTTATGGGATGCCGTTACTCGTCTTACATGACTTCGACTTGGCCGGATTGAACATTCTCCACACGTTACGCAATGACACCCGCCGCTATACGTTTAAGAACGAAATCAACGTCGTTGACTTCGGATTGCGGCTTGAAGACGCAAAGGAGTGGGGGCTGGAATCGGAACGGGTATGTTACGGCCGCACAAAGGCCGGCAAGGCGAGAGACCCGCGCGCTCGACTGGAGATCGTCGGGGCGACAGAGGAAGAGGCGGACTTCCTTTGCAGCAAAGAGACCGGCGCCGGCTGGATCGGGCAGCGGGTGGAACTGAACGCTTTCACGTCGGACAAGTTGATTCAATGGATCGAAAGCAAGCTGATGGCTGCGGGGGTCAAGAAGGTGGTGCCCGGCCGATTCTCCCTGGAAAACGCTTACCGCAGCGCGTTGGAAAGCAAATTGATAGCCGAGCGGATGGCGCCCATCCGCGAAGAGAGCCGCGCCCTGGCCACCAAAGCAACGATCCCCGCCAGCCTTGACCGCCTTGTCCGCATGGCGCTCGAAGCCGACTCGACCCAACCGTGGGACCGAGCGGTCGCAACCATCGCTGGCAAGAATTGTAAGGAATCCAGCGGCGGGGATTCCAATTTAGCAAGCTGAATCCATTGCGCCCGTCGGCGCGCTTTTTTACAAGCCGCGTCGGAACGCCACAGCCTGCGTGGAGAATAGAGTAAGTTTGCCGGGGACGACGGGGTGACGGCAATCACCCTCATCGAGCGATCTTGGGCGCGATTGCGGGGATCTACTCTCCGCCGTCGCGCCCTGGTCGGCCCGATTCAAGGGTGGAACCATGCCAGCAATAGCAGAATCACCGAGAAGCAAGTCATCGCGTTCATCATCTGGCCTGTGGTTCAGGTTTCCTGCCAGACTGAATTTGCATCGGGTGCTTCCAGTGGCACTTCAAAAGCCTGTTCATTTTTTTGCGGCGGCTTACCTCATCGACACGATCATCCGCAAAAGCGTCGATGGCGACCCGGACGGAGAAGGGTACGTTCGGTTGCACTCGGGATTGCTACGGCGGGTACTTTCGCGGCGTCACTATCCCCGTGTGTTTGCTGCACTTAGTGAGGCCGGAATCGTCGAAACGTCGAGTTACGCGGTCGGTTCGCGGTGCAAGGGATACCGGCTTGCTGGTCGGTTTGGCCGTGACAAGCACAAGTGGATGTTCATTCGTTATGGATTTGGCGCTCGGAAGGTTCGGGAGGAAAGAGAACGGATTTGGCAGAAGCAAGCCCAGTTCAGGGAGGCGGCGTGGCTGCCGGTTCATTGGGTGCTGAAGGACATCCTGACGGGCCTGACAATAGACGCTGCCGAAGCAGAAGCCGTATTGAAAGAGCTCAAGACCGATACCATCCTCAGGCAGTCCGTGCGGATCGACGATATCCGCCGTATTGGACATCGTTTCAGCGTGGCGCACACGGGCAGAGTTTTCACTACGTTCACCGGACTGAAAACGGAACTTCGGCCGTACCTTCGACTTGATGGAGAGCGGATCGGCGGTGTGGATATCAGATGCACGCACCCCGGCTTGCTCGTGAATCTATTCGCTTTATCGGCGCGAAATGTGCCATCATACATACAAGCGTCCATTCGTTCCTTCCGTCACGAGGAGCGGGAGGATTTTGCTGTCTCCGGATATCCTGGGATTGTGGCCGCGCTTTCCGGTTCTGCACCGCCAGTAGGCTCCGACGTACGACTCTTTGAAGAACTGGCTCTAACCGAGGACCACCCCGATCTGTACGAATACTTGGTCGGACTCTGTGAAGCCGATGGCGTGGATGTGATGGCGGAAGCCACTCGGCGGTCAAGGCGCGGTCGACATTCGGTTCCCACCACTGTGCGGGACGCAGCGAAAATCTGCAATATGCGGTACGTCATTGCGAGACACGGGGATTACCGGCCGCCGTTCACGCGCGTATTTGATAAGGCCTTCCCATCGGTGCTTGCCTTCTGCCGCTTCCTGAACCGCCTCGGCAATGGCGAAACAATTCGGGTTCTGCAACGTGTCGAGAGCATCATTGTCATCGAACATGCAGCCCCGCGGCTTGTCCGGCAAGGGGTGCCGTTCTTAACGTTGCATGACGCGATATGGGGACGCGAAAAAGACATACCGAAGATTGAAGATGCATTCCGCGAAACTCTTGGTGAACTTGGGGTCCGCCTAAAATTGAAAACTGAGCGTTTGGTTTTTCCTGTCCGCAAATGAGAACTTCAGACTGATTCCGCGGCACATGCCGGCCATCGCACAGGAACGGCTGGATAAGGCGCAGATGACTACCTGTGAACCGGCCCCTCGCGCGTCGAAGAACGGCGGATTGCCTACCTTATCGACAAGGGTAACGAATGGCAACGCAGTCGGGACCATCGGCGCTGGCCATGATGCTGTCCGGACGAAGCGGCGGGCCTCTCGTCTCATTCTGCAAGCGGCGGGACAATGCGTAACACCCGAAATGATCACGGTTGGCCGAGAAGTCGTTGGGCTTGCCACCAATAAAAAAATGCTTCCGGATTGCCGCCACGCAATTTGTGAAGTGGTGCCCAGGTGCCGATGATCATTGCATCGCGCAGTTCCTCGATCGACACATTCTTGTACCGGACGGACTCAAGTGCGATTTCCGGTCGCCTCAGAATCAATGCTGCCGCGCACGCGGCCTTGCCCGCTGCGACGTGCGATGGATCTCTGTCAAAGCGGCCGTTGACGATGTGGCCCTGAAGTTTGTGCACGCCGTCCTTCAGATACATGCCGATCAGATTGTTTTTTTCGGGGCCGCGCAATTCGCACCATGTGAGACCCAAACACGCGGCAATCGTATCGTGCAGCGTATGCTCGACGGTGAATTCCGCTTGCCTGTAGCGGCATTGATTGGCATGAATCGCGGCGTAAACCTGGGCCGCTTGGGAGATGTCCGTCGCAACGTCAAAAAGCACGCTCACGTCGAATAGCTGCTTGACGATGTCGGTCACGCGATCCGGGAATTGGTCTTGAAGTATGCCGATCGTCTTTGGCGCAAAGGCCGTGAGCTTGTCGCCGAGCAACTCGTTGGCGCTTGGCACTTGAGCGTGAACTTCCCGCAGCGTCCTGATGAACGGTGTTTGGATCAGCGTCGGGCTCGCCGCATGCGCCGTTTCGAAAAGCACGTCCAGCAACACATGCCCGTCTTCCGGCGGAAAGTTCGACGGGTAGTGTGCTCGATAGTGTTTCTTAGGCGGCAATGCCCTGTCGCGTGCCGGATCGTGTTCGATGCGGTTGAACGGCGGCAGACGAGCAACGGACTGGAGGAGGCGGTCAAACTCGTCGTGCGGGGCTTGAGTGACGATGTCGGCGTCGATTGAAAGTCGCCGGATCGGGTTGACAATCAAGAGCAGGCTCGTACCGCCTTTGAACTGAAACGGCAGTTTGGCTTCGACCAAGTGGCCCACCAACTGCAAAGCCACGATCGCTTTCTCCAAGAGAATCTCGTTGGAACAGCCGAGAATACGACCCTGCTCCTCGATCCATTCCTTTGTAAAACATCTCTGGTCGATCATGGTCTTTTGTTAATCAATTAACGCCACAAATCTCGATTATTTGGCATTGATTGATTCGTCCAATGCCTGTAGCGTCGCGTTCCGCCTTTCCGCATAGGCGACAAACGCGGAAATCGATATACGATAAGCACTTATGGCGTTTTTAAGGATTTTTTCGAACTCCGCTGAGTCCATCAGTTTCAGGTCTTCCGACTCCTTGAACAGGTCAACCAACACCTTTTCGGCCAGCGCATAATGGCCATCCGTGGGGGCACGGGTGACCAACGGACGTACTATAATCGCGCCATCCGACAATTTCACGCTCTTTCCGATGAGTGCTTTGCCCGGGTCTACGAAGACTGTCTTGCCGGACTCACGCAGCGCGTCGGCGACGCTCTCCATCGCCTCGCGCTCGGTATACACGAAACTCGTGAAGCGCGCCAGCATATGATGTCCATACGCGGCCACTTGCTTCGTCGACCAGCACGAAAACTCAAGGAAGGGAAACCGCTTCTCAAGCGTCTCCACCAGTTCGCGCACGGGTTCTCGATCCAGCACCAACGGTTCGCTTAGCGTGGAATACCAACCTCGCCCCGCGTCGTAGACGACACCTTCGTTGGTTAATTCGTGCATGTAGTGATTCAGGGATTCGGGCTTGGCCCCGCCTCGGTGCTTCTCCAACTCCGCTTTGATCGCATCGAGAGAGAAATAGGGAAATCCGGGTGTTGCATTTGCCAGCTTCGGAATGACGCGGTGAACCAGATGCCCCTTCGTGTCATAAATAACGGCTGGACGACTAGACTTGTCGCCGAGATCAGCGGCATCAAGCCCGTACAGCGCCGCCACGCGCTCGTCGATTTCCTTCTCCCACGCCTCGCACCCCACGCCGCGCGCGTCGAGGCATTTCTGCGCGAGCGCCGCGATCGCCGATCGGTCGGCGTCGGAGGCGGCGGGGGTGGGAAATTTCTCCAAACCGTCTGGCTGTACTTCGTACCAACCGGACTGCTTTCCAACGAACGTCTCTACTGCGTATTTGTAGAAAGTCGAGGAGTTCAACAAGCCAAGCAGGAATTGGCCGACCTCGTTGTCGCTCACGGTCGCGAAGTATGACGTATTACCCAAATAATGCCCCTCCTTATCGAGTGTGAAGGTTGGTCGGATAGACACCTTTGTTGAAACAATCTTAGGAAGGTCGAAATAGGCGGCATACTCGGCACCGTAACGTGCCATGCACCACCATTTGTACCGCTTCGCCCGACATTCGGGCCGCGCTTTAAGCTCTGCTTCAAACTGCCCGAGGTGGGTCGCGATACCAGGATACTTCGTAATGTCGAGATCCCAAGGCGAATAGATAATCCACAGCCCTCGATCTTCCACGCGCCAGCGTTTCACGTCTTTTCCTGCAAGGTATGGTTTGATGAGCTTTTTGCTTGCGGGATCACTCTTGATAATGGATTGTCGCGTTTCATCATTAATAACAAACGCGTCGTTCAAGCCGGTGCTGAGACCACGAAAGAAATCGCTGCCGAGCAACTCACGCAAGGGTGAGCCGCCCGTTTCCTGGAATGGTGATGATTGTGCGTTAACCAATGGGGCTTGCAGACGCCACGTCCCGTTGCGTCCCAGCGCCGTGTTCGGCATTGCGTGCCCGTACTTCGCGACGACTTCCTTCACGTCCGGGTACGGCGGATCGAGGTCGGGAGGTTCGGCGAGGATGGCGGTGTGTTCGTCCGACGGCGGCTGCTTCTTGGCGACGAAAATCATTGGGTAGGCGATGGCCTCGAAGACGGGCAGGTCGTGGAAATCAAGGATCGTCTCGACCGTGGTCGTCTTGGCGACGTGGGCGCGAAGCTTTTCGCCGTAGCCGGCGCGGAACCACTTGTTGCTGGAGATGTAGACGAGTATGCCGCAAGGCGCGAGCAGTTGCAGGCCGCGAAGGTAGAAGAAGACGTAAAGGTCGGCCGTGCCGGAATAGAGAGCCTGATAAACGCTCTTGAGCGCGGGCTTGAGGGCTTTGATCAGTTCCTGGCGGATATACGGCGGATTGGCCAGGACGATGTCGAAACCGGCCCGCTGGGAGAAAAAGATTTCGCAGAACTGCACCCGCCAGTCGATCGCGCCGGGAGAGAGGCTGTGAAGCTCGTCGGCGATCTCGTCCTGCTCCTTGTGAATCAGCTTGCGCAGCGACTGCTTGTCGTCGCCGTGGGCACGCAGGTACTTGCCCTTGGTGCCGGCGAGCTCGCGAGCGCGAGCGACGAGATTGGCGCGCAGCAGGTCCGGCATCTCCTGCGGGTTGGGGCCGGTGACGCTGTCGCCAGTCTCGATCTTGAAGTCGAGGTTGGGCAGGGCCTGTGGCTCATCGGAATCGACAGTCAGGCTCAGCCATAGGCGGAGCATGGCGATGTTGGTGGCGAAGGGGTCGATGTCCGCGCCGTAGAGGCTTTTTTCGATAATGTCGAGCTTGATCTTGTGCAACTCGCGGCTGCTCGTCTTGAGTTTGTCGGAATACAAGAGGCGGTAGAGATCGACGATCTCGTGGAGTAGGCCGAGCAGGTAGGCGCCCGAGCCGCAGGCGGGGTCGACGGCGCGGACGTCGTCGAGCGCCTGGGCGATTTTTTTCGCGCCGTCGATCGAGATGCCCGCCACGTCGTGCTTGTCGACGAAGTCGGCAATCTTCTCGGCCCCGATTTGCGTGGCTTCGGCGAGGTAGCCCTTGAGCGCTTCGCGGCACATGAAGCTGACGACGGGCCGGGGAGTGTAGTAGCTGCCCGACTCGTGCCGGCCGGTGACGAGCTCCTCAAACACCTTGCCGAGCATCTCGGGATCGACGGCGACCTCGATGTCCAGCGGCGTCGATTCCTGGACGGTGAAATTGTAGCGGTAGAAGAGCCCTAGCGCACCGGTTTGGCCCAGCATCGGCGCCAGGGCCGAATCGGGCACGTCGTTGGCCTTCTTGTCCAGTTCGGTTTCCTCGAATAGTCCGCCGTTAAGAAAGGGAACCTTGCCAATCGCCTTCGACTCTTGCTTTCCCTCGACGGCGAGTCCTTGGAAGAAGAGTGGGCGGAGGCGAGATTGGTAGACGGTTCTGCCGCCGATTCCGCCCGCGCGCATGAGCGCAGCGAGGTAGTCCTGGCTGCTCTCGAACTCCAGCCACCCTTTGCGTTCGATAAACCGCAGAAACATCAGGCGATTGAACAGCGTCTGCGTGAAAAGGCGGAGTTCCTCTTCGTCTTTGATGCCGCTGGAAGTTTTTATGCGCCGTTCGACCTCGTCGAAAACCGACTTATATTCACCGTAGAATTTCCTCGTCACTTTCTCGACGTCGAACGCGCCTGCCCATTGCTTGATCCAAGCCTCGCCGTCTTGCGGGTCGTGGGGCCAGACGAGCTCCGGCAGGTTGATTTCGCAGGCCGTGCGATTGGGAATGCCCGGACCCCAGCCGAAGGCGGCCAGCGGGGCGGCCGTTTTCTTATCCGGCGGAGACTTGAAGTAGGCGACGCGAAAGTGCTCGTAGCGATGCGTGCAGATGAAGAGCAGGTGCTCGCGGAGCCACGACTTGGCGGCGGAATCCTTGCGGCGAGACGGGACCAGCCCGCGCAGCACCTTGCGGAGCGGGCCGGCCAAGCCGCGGCCAGTCGTGAAGGCGTCCGAATTCTTGAATTCGAGAATGAAAATGCCCCAGGGCTGACTCTTATGCAGCGACTGAAGTTGCCAGGTCGAGCCGTCGATCAGGTGCTTGGTCAGGTCAGCCGCCCGCAGCTCGGCCTGGGACCAGCCGTACGAAATTTCTTCAATGGCTTCGGCCTCTTCAGGGACTGTCCAGTTCAGGGCATCGATCAGCAACTCTTGCAAGAAGGAGCGCTGGTCGCGGATGCGCTCCAGGGCCTGCTGGATGCGGCTGGGCGATGTTCCAAGGTGGGTGACAGCCATCGACGTACTTCCTCGCTAATCAGTTGAGTTCCATCCAGGCCTTCAAGATCGGCTTGACGCCGACTGGGGCCTGCATGCGCTTGAGCCACGTATTTTTGATGTGCTTTTCGACCGTTGCGCGAATTGCCGCGAGCGTCGTCTGCGCAATCGAGCAATGCCGCGGTGTTTCGGCAAGCGAACGGATGATTTCGATGATTGCCGACGGCTCTTCGATGAGTTGCTCGTCAGTCAAGCGAAGGAGATACCAGCGGGTTTCGCCTGCCTCTTCGGTCCAGGGTAGGTCGGGCGCGCCGTTGCCGTCACTTCTTGCCCCCTGCCCTGAAGGCGACGTGAGATTTGCATGGTCCGGGCGGGGAAGTCGATAGCAGAAGAAGACAGCCTGCGTGTCCGGCGCGGGATGCCGCTTGCCGGAGTATACGCGGCCCGGCAGGGCGGCCAGCCGGGCGGCAAGCGCCGGGTCGCCGTCCAGCAGCCGTTGCAATTCTAGCCGCATGTCTTCGTCGGTCGTCGTTTGCCCTTCGTATTTTTCATTGAACTCTCGCAACGCCTCGTAATCGTCGTCGGGCCGTAGCAGTTTGCGGCCCTCGATGCCGAGCGTTTTGGAAATCTTCAGCGTCTTGTGCGCGACTTTATTATAAAGCAGCAGCAATTCGTTGAGTTCGTCGGGCGGAAGGAAATTCCAAAAGGCGATTTCGCCCCGCAACGGTCCTTGCTCCGGATGGTCGGAAAGCAATTGTCGCTCGACGCTCGGATTCATGCGGCGATCTACACGGCCAATCCGCTGCATGAGCCGCACGGGGTTCCAGTGCAGGTCGTAATTGATCAGCCGCGTACAGTCTTGCAGATTGAGACCTTCGGAAAGAACGTCGGTGGAGATGAGGATGCGAATTTCGGTTTCGCCTTCCTCAGCCAGCGTGCCGCTCGTGGCCCCGTTGTAGTATGGCGCAAACCGGCGAATGATCTCCGCGCGGTCCTTCTTGCTGCCGCTGTCAATCTGCTCCACGCCCTCGATGCCGGCCTCCCCAAGCTGCTTCTTTAGGTAGCGAGCGGTCTCCGCGTATTCAGTGAAAATCAGCACTTTGTGCCGCTTCATTACGGGATCGGACTTCAGCAGCTTGACCAGCGCTTTGAGCTTGTCATCGTGTTTGGGCTGAAATTGCTTGAGTTCGTTGAGAAACGCGGCCAGTTGATTCAGGTCGTCGCGCGTGTCTTCTAAGATTTCATGGACATGGTATTTTTCGTTGTCAATAAGCTGGATATCCTCCAGCATTTCCAGCGAGACGAGGTCTTCGTCGGCGTCCTCTTCGGCCTCGTCGCCGAACAATTCCAGTTGCCGCTCATGGACGTACCCGATCAATTCGGCGTTCTGCTCTTTCCAGCGGTCTAACCGCCGCAATTCGTCGGGCGTCGTGCTGTGCTTAATCGACCAAGCCAGCAGTTTCACAAGGAGGCGATTGCAAGACTGCTCGAATGAGTGGGCCGAGCTCTCGAATCGCTTGAGGAATTGGGTGCGAATCAAGGCGCAGACCTGCTTCTGTCGGTTTTGCTCCAAGGGATCGACGGTCTTGTCGTCGCCGGCGTAATAGGCCAAGGGGTAGTAGATGCCGAGCACAAAAAGTGGCTTGTCCTTGCGGAAGGCGCGATCGACCAGTTCCAGCAGATTGCCGTAGGTTTTCTTCACCGAATACTCGGCCACCTGCGGCGGCTGGCGGTCGGGGAACGTCGCCACATTGCCGCCCTGTTGCAATTGGCTTTGCCGGACATACGACCGGCTGCGCTGCACAACCAACTCCCGGAAGACGGTATCGGTCGTGAGGAGTTTGTCCGCGTCAAACATCGTCAACTGCGCGGCGAACTGCGTCTCGGCGACTTCCCTGAGTAATTTCTTTTCCAGGCTGACGAAGTGGCCGCGCATGGAATGGACGCCATAGGCCGCCAAAAAGTCCTCACGCCCGCGTGTGAACAACTCTGCCATGTGGCGGAAATCGTGCAGGCTGTTGTTGATCGGAGTCGCGGTGAGGAGAAACATTTCCTTATTCCCCCGCGGCCCTTCGATGAGGTCCGAAAGCTGGTAATACCGCGACGGTTTACCTTCGCTTTGCTCGCGGCGGAGGCCGAGGTTGCGGAAGTGATGGGCTTCGTCGATGACGATCGCGTCAGCCATTTCCTTGATGCGCTCGAAACGATAGGGAAAGTCGCCGCCGCGGCCGAGGTCAGTGTGGTTGAAAACGACGAGACTGCTAAAGTCACCGCCGCGGATGCCGCCAATGTGCGGCAAGTAATCGCGGATCGCCCGCTCCCAGACATCGACGCGGCCGGTCTTCGGCACAAACAGAGCCACGCGTTTGCCCTCGTGCAAAATCAGGCGCTCGATGACCATCAGGCCGATGAACGTCTTGCCCAGGCCGACGCCGTCGCAAAGAAACGCGCCGCCATGCCGCCGCGCAACCTTCATCAGCGATTGGTAACCTTCCTTCTGGTATTGGTCCAATACGCCGTACATGCGCGAACCACGCGGAGCGCCTGCAAGCTCCCACTCGTTGGCCGACAATTCGTGCCCTCGGCAATACTCTTGAATCGCCTTGACGTAGACTTCAAATGGCGAGTAGTCGCGAACGTGCCGTTCGATAATCCTCAATATCTCCGCCGTAACGTCTTCGGCGTCATTCCAGTGCTGCTCGTACCATTCTTGCAACACGGCCACGGGTGTGCCGCTGATTTGCACGTTGAGTTCAATGTTTTCGGTGATGCCGGGATACGTGAAGTTCGAGGAACCGACAAGGCCGAGCGACCCAATGACCTCCTGCCGCGCATGGGTGACATAGGCTTTGGCATGAAACTTGTCTTTCCGGTAGACGCGGCACTGGATTTTGCCCTGGCGGATCGCCTCGACAATTGCGGGAACGCCGGTAAGGAAGTCGTTTTTCTCCTTCTCTGCCTCAATGCTCCGGTCGAGCCGCGACTGGATTTGGCGCAAGCCGGATGCAAACGCATTCTTGGTCCGCATCGAGACTTCGTCGCCCATCAGAATCCGGATTGCATCAACCTTCTGCCACTCGTCACGGAGCGCCAGCAGCGCGCCAATCTCGAAATAGCCTGTGGCGATGTCGATGGCCTTGGAAAGCTGACACCAGTCGTGGAGATAGCGTTGGACCTTCCAGTCGTCTTCGCTGTTGTCGACGATAAAGAGTTCGCTGCCGGTCTTGCTTGTGCGCTTGGGCATGATGTTTCAGTTCGCGTGCGTTGAGTCAACGTGGTCGCCGTGGCCTTTGCCAGCCGGCAGGGTAGGTGCCGCTCGCCCGGATCTCCTGCACGCCTGCCCGGTCGCTCGTAGCCCGAACGGTCTCCTCACTGATCTTCCGTGGCCCGCCAATCACGAACGTCCTCCTTTACAATACCAGTGGGGCAAGGTCGCCTACGGCACCATCTGCGATCGCGCGGTCCCGGCGTCGAGCATTCGCAATTCGAACTCGGCAGCAGACCCACCGCACGAGACGCTTATCTTACGGGCAATGGCTATCGGCCGCAACAAGGCGCGACTTCCGCGCCCAATTGTAAAAAATCCCGGCAATTGAAATTCGAGTTTAAGCAAGCTGAATCGACGAATGCTGAACCTACGGATTTTACAAGACGACGATTACGCCTCGACCTCAGGCCGGTGGCTCCTGTTACGGTAGGCGAATGCGGGACACGCATGGAAAGGTCCCCGCAGGGCACGATGGAGCGTTTCGGGTACTATGGCGTGGCTATCGGGGTCGATTGACGCGGCATCGTGACCGTCGCCAGCCGCGCGGCCAATACACGACCGCGACGCAGGCGAAACTCACTCAAATCGCAAGTAGCATTTCGATTGCGTCTTGCTGCTTGCCGCTTCCAAGATACTGGGCGAAATCGAACCTGGGGGCGGAAATCGTTTCGACGAATTCGGAAACCCAATCGCCCGCTCGCCGCTGAAGGGAGTCGATCATTGTTGTCTGGATAAAGTATGCTTCCGGCCTACTGGCGAAATCTGTGATTACATTCAGAGCGGCGTAGGCGTTTGGGCCGAGGTCCGAGACGTATTGATTGGTCAATTTATGCACCTTATTCCGGAAATCGAGGAGACGTTCCCGCTTTTTCGCGTCGGCCACGTCGGCGGGAGAAATGGCAATCGCCAAGGCTTTACAAACTAAGGCAAGCATCTTCTTCTGCGGCACCTGGCAGTTCTTGAGTTTCTTCATCCGCTTAACGAAGCTGTCTTCGAATTCCTTCAACTCCCCAATTTCTACCGTGAAGTCAGCTTTGCCAATCCGCTCGCGCGTGTGAGGGAACCGCAGGCTGCGGATCTTCTTGTCGCCGAGAATCATCCCATTCGTGCAAATCGCGCGGCAGAAACCGAGGTCAAAACGGAGTGATCGAATGCGGTTGTAACTGTTCGTGAGGCGCAAATACGGCCACCACGTATCGCCGCCTAATACCGGGACTTCGTGAGCCCTGTGCAGAAAGTCGATATGGCAGTACGATCGGGTTTTTGGCGAGATGATGTTGAAGAGTTCCATGTCGTCGGCTGACGCCTGGCTGAAAACCTGTCGGAAGCACTGCTTGCCAAGCTCGATCGCCTCTTTATTAGGAACCAAGTGGTAGCCTGACGCGACCACGGCAAAAGTGTGGTTTCTTTCCACATCGACAATCGCGCTGAAATGTGGCAAACGTGTATAATGCTTGGATTGCTCCGACTCTTTAAGCAAGGGTTTCTCCATTCGCACCTCTTGCAAGAACACTGGTCGTGTTTCGACGGGAAACAAGAGTGACGTTAGATCGGTATTGCGTTTGTAGGACACTGTGAACTTCCCATGAAAAAGGGCGCCGAACCGTACCGCTTCCGCAGCGCCCGCCAAGGCGCACAGTAGGCAGCATGGCCGACGCCCCTTTCGGGGCGCGGTCCAAATGCTGCTTCTACTGTTCGAGAGCCGAAGCTCAGGTTGGCGGTTTTGCGGAAAAGCAGTGGACGCTTGCGCGTCGTCGATGTTGTATTCATCGCCGCGCGGTTAGCGCGGCTGGGTTTGCGAACCCGAAATATCGGCGGTCGGACTCCTGGTGGCAAATATGATCGTTGAGGCCGGGACGCCGACCCCACCATAGGATAGCAAGCCGACTCCTCCCTTTCAACCGTACGCGTTGTACAACGGAAATGCTAAAAAAGACGCTCAACGCCTACCACAACCGGGCCATCGCCACGCAGGAGATCATCGAGGAACTGATCCGGCTGGCCAAAGAAATGCGGGAGGCAGCTAACCGTGGTCAGGACTAAGGGCTGAACGACGACGAGATTGCCTTCTACGACGCCCTGGCGATGAACGAGAGCGCCGTCAAGGCGATGGGCAATGACGAACTGAAGGTGATCGCGGCCGAGTTGGTGACGCAAGTCCGCAAGAGCGTGACGATCGACTGGACCGTGCGGGAAAGCGCCCGCGCCAAGATTCGCGTCATGGTCCGGCGGAGTCTCCGCAAGCACGGCTACCCGCCCGACTTGCAGGAGGAGGCAACTAAGACCGTGCTGGAGCAGGCCGAGTTGATGTGCGCGGATTGGGCGGGGTGACTTCGGCTCGTCTTGCCCAAACATGCGGGGAAGACGATGGTTTTGATTCACGGACATGGAACTCTCTTCCAGATGGTTCCAATATCACGTCGCTGAGCAGATCCACTAAGTGGGATTGCGCTACACCGAGGAACTGCGGTTGGAGTTGCTGATCGCGCGGGCCTTCGAAGCGCTTGTTTAAGTGGCACAGTCCGTACGGAGTCGGGAACACGGTGCTGTCAAACGGCGGCGGGAAAAAAGAAAGTGGAGGCTTGAAAAAATGCGATTTGCTTGCATAGCCTCGCAACGGTCAGTATAATGGCGGCCTGTCAGTTGATCGTTTTTCGCAAGCGTAATCCAACTACGAGGCAGCGTTTCGTCGGCAGGTTACACGGAATGGAAGCATAGGCGGCCAAGGATTATAGGTCGCTTGCCGGCGATTTCTTATAACGCCTGTTTCTCCTCGCGGCCTTTCGGCCCGGTGACTCGACGCCCGCCCACTCTTTCATTAACTCTCTGGCGTGGTCGTGCGTGGAACCACGTAGGTCACGTTTGAAAGCTCTGGGTGAAGCGTTTCGCATTTAAAACCCGTAGCCAGAAAGGGTCCACTATGAGAGGTTTCTTCGGAATGGCGTTTTGCTTCCTCTGCGTCGCCACCGTTCTCCCAACAACGGTGAGAGGTCAAGTCAACGCGGTTAGCACTTTCGATACGCCCAACTACACGCTTGGTCAGCCGCTTAATAACCAGGGGTCGAGCGATGCGGGTTGGAACGGCAACCTCTGGGGTACATGGCACAACAACGGTGCGGGCGGTGACACGACCAGCGTGATAGCATACGCCGACACCGCCGCTCAGCAAGGCAACGGCAGCAGCATGATGATTGGTACTTCAGGCAATCAGGTTGGCGAGTATCGTTTTTTTGCCAGCCAGACCACGCCTTTTTGGATTACTCAATATGTCCGTGTCACCCATGCCAACGACCCATTTGGGCAGCGTTTCGGCATTGGCGGTCTATCTACGGACACTGCTGGGCATTGGGGAACCGTGAGTAGCGATGGCGACTGGGGGGTCTTCAACGGCCCGACTTTTCAGGACACCGGCATCCCCGTCAAACCGATGCAGTGGCAGCAAATCTCGTTGCTGGTCACTCCCGCAACACAGAGTTTTCTATTCTATGTCGATGGACAGCAGGTCCCTGGTTCAATGCAAATGATTAACAACCACCTCTCCATCGACAATCTCAATTATCTATCGAACCAGACGGCATGGGTCGATGATATTCAGGTCTTCTCGGCACCGGAGCCTTCCACGCTTGCTTTAGTCGGCACGGGGGTTCTCTGCCTCTTGACATTTGCTGCCAAAAAACTCCGCTGAGAAGAAAACAATGAAAGCCGTGCGTTTTCTTTTGCGCTCGCGTTGCCGACACCCGAACCCGGCAGGCTGGCGCTCGCTTGCGGCGGCGGTGGCAGCATATCGCTGGCGGTGGCGGCTGCTGCGAATGCGACTGTAGTAAGCCTCGCGTCGAGCACCCCCGGAGGTGCAAGGGTCATTAATGATCGTCTTTCCCCAAAACCCGTTCGGCAACAATCACTCGCGCAACTGCATAGCTTGTGGGCGCGATGCCGGGTTGAGGCATTGGCACGATATGGGCGATTTACTGTGCTGGCCATGTTGGCAGCGCGTGGAGCATCTAGGTAACGACAGCAAATCGCGAGGCGTCGTGTTTGATGCCTGCCGGCTTTTCCGCGCCGGGGACGCTGAGGGCGCACCGGCGAGGAGAACGATGTTCTCGCCGCGCTGGGGCTGATTACGGCGCAGGCTTGAAAGACGCGCGGCAGTATCTTCTGCGCTGCCAGATCAGTGCCAGCCCAATCATCGCACCCGCTATTAAGAGCGCGACGCTGCCGGGCTCAGGGACTGGTACGCTACTCGCGACGCGGAAACCATCGCTGCCGTCGCCCATCTGCGGCGACTGGCCGCCGTGGGCGGACGACTTCAAACCGCTAGCGTTGCCATTCCAAAAGCTGCCGCGAAGGCCACGCGAAGAACTATTGATGACCGATTCGTTCCATTCAAATATATCGCCAGCTTGATCGAAGGTGCCGTAATAGCTCGGGGACTGTGAGAATGTGCCCACGGGCGTTAGGAAGTTCGTCGGATCGGTGAGACCGGTTGGGTAACTACCGACATTGTAGTTCGCGTCGTTGCTCTCACTATGCGCCAGCGCGAGCGAGTTGTCAGGCGCGGTGTTGCTCTGCGTTGGATAGGTATAATACCCGCCCGAGCCGCCGCTGAGCAACGGATCGAAAAAAGCGGCCTTGTACCATTCATCTTCCGAGGGCAGGAAGTAGTTCGCCGCCCCGCTGCCGCTGTGTGCCGGCGAAGCCACGGCGATCAATTGCGCATTGGTCGTCGCACCGCTGAGGTTGTATGCGCCAGTCTCTGTAAGGGCATACGCCTGCCCGACCGTCGTCGCGGTGCCTTGCCCGTTTTGCAGCCAGTTGCAGAAGCGGGCCGCGTCGCCCCAGGTCGCCCCGAATAAAGGCATGTTCGCCGCGTTGGGGTTTGAGCCCGTCACTGAGTAGACGTAGCTGCCGGCGGTGCCGGTTCGAGCGATATTGAAAGGGTAACCAATTGCACCAGGCGCATTACCGGTGTAAAGCCCGTAGGTATCGGTCTTGGCCACGGCGTTGAGAAATGCGGCGTACTGTCCCAATGTCACGTCATAGGCGTCGACGTTGTAGTTGTAGCTCACCGAACCGTAAAGATTGCCCGTCGCGGCGTCCGCTGCGTTGCCCGAATTGCCCACGGAAACCATCGTTATGCTCGTCTGCCCGGCGGGCATGTTGAACACGTCGGCGCGGGCGAGGCTTGATGGCAGGATTGCGATCGCGGTGATTATCGCAACAAGTCGTAGGCGATGGCGTCGTAGCGCAAAGCCGCACACGCCCGATACGCCGATTCCAAGTAGTGCAGGCGTGGAAGGCTCAGGCACGACGGTAAGCACGACATCATTGCCATCAATTGCGATGGCCGCCATGACGCCGTCGACCATGCCGCTGGTATTTTGACCCAAGCTACCATTGATCGATCCGGCGGCAATGAGTGTGTACTCGCCGGGCGCGAAGCCGGACAGCGCTGTGAAACTGAAGTCGGAGAATTGCTGCCCGTTGAGGGTCAGCGGTTCATTGAGCATAGATACTTCGTCGGCGTTGCCGGGCGATCCTAGTTCATAATCCATGACCGCACCGGCGCTCAAAACCAGCGGCCCGTTGACGTAGAGCGTACCAGGCGCATCGCCCGGTGCGAGACGGCCACCGGGGTTCACAGTCACGCTCGATAAGCTACCTGTGCCGGCGAGGACGCCTCCGCTATTCACCATCAATGTCGAATTCTCCAATATGCCGTTGACAGTCAGCTTGCCTTGCGCGATCGTAGTTGAGCCACTGTAAGCATTGGAACCGGTCAGAATCAACGTGCCGGTTCCGGTCTTTGTCAGGCCGCCAGTGCCACTAATCGATCCCGGGTATGTAAGCGTGTCGGCGTGATTGAAAACCAACGACCCGTTGTTCGAAATCGCAGGACTCGCCAAGCACTCGCCACTGCCTCCAGCACCGACCTGTAATGTGCCTTGCACGATGTTCGTGCCGCCAGTAAAAGTGTTGTTTCCGCCCAAAGTAAATGTTCCGGTACCGATTTTTGTCAAGCTACCAGGACCGTTGAGCGCGCCGGAGTAAATCGTGCTGGTGTTGTTGTTGCCGACAATAATGGCTACCGCGCCAGACGCGGTATTACTCAGGTTAATCGCGCCCGATCCGGAAAGTCCGCCTAACGTCGCTGATGTCAGAAGCTCGAAGCTCACCGCGCCCTTCCCACTAATTTCAAGCGTACTCTGCTGCAGCGCGAGTGGGCTACCCAAGGAAAGTGTTCCTCCGCAAATAAGCGTGTTCCCGCTGAAGGAGTTAGTCGCTTCTAAGGCCAACGTGCCGACGCCATATTTCGTGAGGCCGCCCGCGCCGGAAAGTGATCCGGACAGTGTAACAATATAACTGGACGTATCGAAAATCGCACCGCCAGCACTGTTTCCAAGTGTCATAGGCACACTTGTTGAAAACCCGCTACTTGCCTGAAGTGTCCCTCCGCCAAAGTTAAAGTTAGCGGTTCCCGACATCTGCGTGATTCCCCCAACGGTTAGCACGCCTCCACTGAGGTTAAAGGTTCCTAGACTACCGGCCTGTATCCCCAAGATAATTTGAGATACTGAATTGAGTCCAGCGAACTGATTATAGGTCCCGCTGCTACCAGCTTGGAAACCGACTTGCAAGATGCCGACTGAATTTGTGCCCCCCGATTGATTGAAAGTCGCGGTAGTGCCACTGAAGGCGGTTTCCTCGGTAGGCGCAGACAATGAGCTCGTTCCACTCAGATTATAGGTGCCGTCTGAAAGATTAAGAAGGTAGGAAACTGCATTCGTTCCACCTGACTGATTGAAGTTCCCTCCGAGCCCCTCAAAAGCGACTGATAACAGGCCGCTTCCGCTCAGGCTGTACATTGATGAATAGAGCCGTTCGCTACTGTTGGTTCCACCAGTTTGAATTACTGTGCCGGACCCGTAGTAGTTTAAGTATTCATCAGAGCCGACGTGAAGAAGGCCGCCTCCAAGGTTGTAGGTCGCAGTCGTAAGCTCACCAATGTATGCATTCACGCCAACGTCAACAGTTCCTCCCGTCTGATTAAGGGTACCGGGATTGACGTAGCCAACATACAAGTACTGTGCGACGCTGAGCCCGCCATCCGACATTTGAATCGTTCCACCGCCCTGGAATTTGCCAATAAAGAGCCTAGTGCAGAATTCGTTGGTTTTCGTAATCGAGCACGAGAAATCGTTTTCGATAGTGGCCTCGTCGCTGGAAGTGGGAAGCCCCCCAGGCACCTGTCCCCAGTTCGATGCGACGGACCAGTCGCCTGATGCGACTTGCCATTCGTAATACTGTGTTCCCTGCGCAACCGAACTTGCGGCCAACGCGATCGCAAGGCAAGTAAATCGAAAGCCAGACACTACGGAGTGGCAACGCGGCAAAACTTTGTGCGCGCGAACAAAGCTAACTGCGAGTTGTAAGATTTTCGCGAGCACGTTTACGCCTCCACGGCACATTGACTACATTTCTCTAGCTTTCCGCTCAAGTACCGCAAGGCAAGCTCCATCGCGAACAGGAGGGGCGTGGCTTTCGGGGCCAAGGGCAGCAAACGAAAACGATCTCGCCGAAAGCAGGAGCAGTTCAATCGCGCGAAAAAGAAGGCGAGCGCGATTCGAGAAACAGAACTAGCAGGCAAACCTTCTCGTCGTCGAATTGGCTGTCCGCTTAGACGGCGGTACTCGTCCCCGTTCATCACGGGACGCTGCCTGCTATGGGTGAGAAAATCAATAGTCTCAATTGTAGTTGCTGCCAGAGAGGATTGCAATCGCCTTGAATTGCCCCTCGCCCGGTGGCAAGTTTCGAGTGCTGCCGAATGGCCGGGTTTGTGGATCGGGACCAGTAATGACGCATTACCTTCCGAACGGCATGGCCGATTCAAGCGTCAGCGCGACGACCGAGGCCTTGCGCCTTGCTTCTTGATCACTTCCACCAGTTCGTCATTCTTGAATACTATCGTAACGGAGTCCCCGTCCCTCCTCGGAATCATGAGCGGCGAGCCACGTCCCCCTAAACTCGTTGCCGCTTTTCGAATCGATGGCGGGATGCCCCATTATCTGCCTTACCGCGTCATAACTCATCCCGGTCTTGCACTTTGCCAGGCGCTGGGATAGTAGCGTATTGTCTGATGGCACAGTTGCCGAGGAGCCGGCGGTTCTTGTCGAGCTATCCCCACAGCCCGCCAGTAAGAACAGCGGCAGGGTTGCAGCCGGGATCAAGAGTTGGCGGAGCGGTGGCATGTCCGCCATTCTACATCGGCTGGCGGAGCCGGTAAACACACCATCTTGGCTGCCAAGAGGGTGGCCACACGCGTCCCTCCTGGCAGCCCGATAACGTTAGTCGACGGAGTCAGTGCTGGCGAGCGGGTGGGGCGATTGGAATCATAAGGACGTTCACCTATCGTTGCCGCGGCCAGTCGAATCGACGTTCGACGGGACGCAGTTTAGCTTGTTGGGTTGCGGACGCGGCGCTGTCAAACGGCGGCAGGAAAAAAGACAGCTCCGGCTGGAAGAATAGCTTCCACAAACTCTCCGCAGATCCTCCACAGAGCTTCCGCAGACAAATCATTGACAGTCTTTTGGATTTGTTATCTAGTCAACTTATGTAGCCGGAAGGAAGCATCTTATGCGGCCGGAAGGTGCAAATTGCTCCGCTCCGTTTCCGAAAAGGCTAACATGAAATACCTTGCATGCACGATTGCCCTAAGTGTCGCTCTTTTCGCCAGCAGCGCAGACGCACAATCTTCCACGACGCCAATCCGATTCACGGTGACCGACCTAGGAACAATTCCCGGATACTTGGACAGCACCGCCTTCGGACTAAACAACAGCGGGCAAGTCGTGGGCTATTCGACGAGCGGCGATGCTGTACAGGCGTTTCTTTTCACTGGGGGCAGTATGCAGAGTATCGGCGTGGGCGCGCGCGCGGGAATAAGAGCATGGCAACGGCCATTAACGACAGCGGGCAAGTCGTCGGCAACGTCTACAACCAGAACAGCGGCCAGCAATACGATCGCTTCTTTCTTTATAGCGGCGGATCGATGCAGATTCTGCCTTTGCGCCCCGGCACCAACGTTGCCGAAGCCAAAGCTATCAACGGTTCGGGACAAGTCGCTGGCTGGGATGAGGAACAAATCGGCTGGAACCCGATTTCCATTGTTATCAGCGGCGGGACGCCGCAAGTCGTAGGTCCGCCGGTTATCCCCAATGCAAATGCCGGCGGGGACGAAGGCGCAGCCTTTGGCATCAACGACAGCGGGCAGGTCGTTGGCCATTGGACGAGCAACCATGTGCAACAGGGATTCATCGACACCGGCGGCACGATGCAGTATCTCGGGGATGCCTTCGGCGGCAATATAAGTGAGGCCGACGCTATCAACAACAAAGGACAAGTCGTAGGCATGGCATCGAATACCGGGAATCACAATTACTTAGCCTTCCTCTTCAGCAACGGAAGCATGAGGTCTATCGGCGCGCTCAGCGGCTATCCGTCCAGCTATGCCAACGACATTAACGAAAGCGGATTGATCGTCGGTACAGCCGCCAGCATCAGCGGCAACCGGGCGTTTCTCGATCAGAACCTTGTCATGACGGACCTCAACAGCCTAATTTCTTCGTCTTCCGGCTGGACTCTGGAAGACGCGACAGGAGTCAACGACGCTGGCCAAATCTGCGGTAGCGGAATCAATCCGAGCGGGCAATACCGCGCCTTCTTGCTGACTCCAACGCCTGAGCCTAGCACGCTCACGCTCGCAGGCTGCGGCGCAGCCGCGCTGGTTTCGTATCGCTGGCGGCGGCGATGCGAGCGCGCGGGTGAAAAAGGTAATACGTCCAATTACTCGCACCAAAATGGAACTCATCCCCTCTATTTACGCCCGCTTGACATATCCCCTCGCTCCTAATGTGCGACGGAGAAGTGGACATCACTGATTTCTAATCAATCATTAATGTCCCCCCTTTTCCTCCGCCGTAAGTCCTTCGATTTCCTTTCATCGGGAGCAACTTCGATTCGCCACTGTTGGTCGAGTTCTCCAGCGAAGGGAAACTGACACGCCGTTTGGCCGGCCGATTTCTTGCCTTCCGGAATAGCGAGGCAATAGCCGCTATTACGATTGATAATCTCGAAATAACCGCCGGGCAAAGACTTCAGTTCCCATTGCTGTTCGAGCGCCTTGGGGTCCTTGGGCGGGACCCATATTCCCGAGCCGGGGTTTTTCGATGCTTTTGCTACCGCGATGCAACCGTCGCTCTTGAGGTTTACGATCCAACAGTAGCCCTGGACTTTGTCAACTTTCCACGCCTGGTCCGGCGTAAAGGGGGCCAGCGGCACCTGTAACAGTTCCACGTCCTGCGCTTTGCCGGTCCCGCCATCCCTGGGGCAAAGGCACATTCCGCTATTGCGATTGATTATGCGAAAGAGTGACGGAGCGCTCTTCCTTGCCGGCGGTGGCGGCGCCTCCGCTTGGAGCCGTTTCTGCACTTTGTCCTTCGTCAATCCGGATAGGCCCGGCAGGGCGCCTTCATACCAGTGGCCGGCTCTGGCTCTGCATTGCTTCTTTACGGCGCCGGTTTGCTTTTCGGCCAGGTCCCACCAGGCGTCGCCCAATCGGACTTGTTCGGTTGATGAAGCGGTGCCCGCAAGGTCCAGCTTCGCAACAAGCCTCATCGACTCATCGTCGCCGAGGGCGAGCATCGACAAACCGTTCCAATCGCGCTTGACGAAGCAAAGGTATCGGCCCACGATTGAGTTGGCCTTTGCATCGAGCGGATTCTTGCCGAGCGTGGCCTTCGCCGCCTCGGCGACCTCGAACGCGCTCGCCGATTTTCTGGCTGCATCGATAACGCCGCGAGCGCGGCTGCGAAGATCCTTATCGCGCGTTTCGTCAGCCTCGGCGAGAGCAAATTCGCCGAGGCGCGCCGCTGCCGTGTAGTTATCGTGGCTGATGGCCTCATCCAGCGCCGCCATCGCATCCTCGGCGGATTGCATGTGCTGGTCGGGCCTCTGGGACACAGAGACGACCTTGGCCAGCGCCGCCGTTTTCATTTCGACACCGTCAACGGTGAATTCATCTGCCAAAGCGTCGATTGCCTCGAACGCTATGTGAGAATCGCCGGCCTGGAGCGCCACGTCCCTAGCTACTTTGAACAAGGCGAACTGGCCTCCCGGGTCTCCCGTTGACTCTTTTCCCTTATCGAGCAGTTTAATTGCCAGGTCCTCCTTCTGAGCGGATGTCTTGGCGGCAGCCCACTCGCCGCCATAAAGCTCCTTGATCAGCTTCGCCGCCCGCGCTTGCGCAGCCTCCTTCGGGACAGGCTGTTTCTCGGCGCGCTGACTGTGGGCCGGTTGCCTCTCGGCTGAGTCCTGGCCCATCAAGGAAGAGGGGAAAACCAGGGCCACGAATATGACGAGCGTTATCTTCATGTGCTGGCTCCAAGTTTCCCATTTAGTCTAGCTGGCGCGTGCAATACAGTCAATCACGCGATTGAGGAGCAGCAGGACGTTGAAACGGGGACGCAGCGACGCAGTTAGTATTAATAAGCACCGCGACGGCGTGCGATGACCGCGCTGTGCTAGAGCTCGGCTACTGCTTTGCCACCGCAGGGCTGTTCTCGAAGAGGTCGCGGTCGGGCCATTGGTGGGTGGCGTCGATCGCCTGGCGGAGGATGCGGCGGCGAAGGCGGGAGTAGGAAGCGGTAAAATGGCTCGACGAGATTGCTCGCCATGAAGCTGGCGTAGATTCCCAAACATACAAGGGCAGGGAATGAGCACGTTCCCAAAGGATCCATTCGGCCACCGATCCGGACGGTGCATCGTTTGCCGCCGAGATCCCGGTCTTAAACACTGGCATTTCGAGGGCGATCTAGTGTGCTGGCCATGCTGGGAACGTGTGGAGCACCTGGGCGACCCAAGCGCCGCTATCGCGGCTTGCTGCCTGTTTCGGGCCGGGCACGTCGAGTCTATTTCTGCGGCGGACCACGATGAACTAACGCGCTTGGGTTGATGTAGAGGGCACGTTCCCACGTCGCGGACCAGTTTCAAAACAATATTGCCGGAAATCGGCGAGTGCATTCCATACGGCAAAACCCCCGGATTCCTGCGAGCCCAGCAACGATTTGTAAGAAAGCAGACGCGCCGGCTTTGGAATTGAGCAAGCTAAATCGGCCCGCGCCAAAGTACCGTTTCTTACATTCCGCGAAAGAACGCTGAAAACGGCAGAGTAGTCATCTTGCTCACAATCGCGCAGAAACCGCGACGGCAATAGCGGATGTTGGAGCGGGAAATGCCGGCTTTGCAATCTACGCCAGCTTCATCGCAATCTGCGCGTTGAGGATTTCGCGGACCGTGAGAGGACAAGTCTCGTGTGGGCGGTCCCCCTTCTCGCGGGTGCCACTGTATGCTAATGTCAGCGAAAGCATAATCTAACCTGGACATCGGCGATTTCACGATGTCACTGAGATGGCTTTTTATGGCTTCACGAGCCAGTAATAACCACCTCTCACTCTGGCGAGGAGCCAAAAGGACAATGCAATGTTCGGGCCGCTGATTTGTCAGTTTGATGGATTGCGCGAACGCACCGCTCGCTTCCGTCGTGTTGCCGTCCACCTTCACTCGCCTGATAGCCATGACTGGGGACGTCGCGGAGTCGACGAAGCCAGAAACCACCGCACGCGGTTTGATGGCGATCAAGGATTGGACGAATTCCGCGGCGAATTGCGACCGCACCTTGATTGCGTTGCCGTAACGGACCACATGCGGTGCGATTTCGCCGCTCGCTTGAGTGCTCGGGTCGGAAGCAACGACCAGTTCATGGTCCTTCCCGGGATGGAGGTCAACCTCCGTCTTCAGCCCCCGCTCGGTTTCGCCCGCATTCATCTTGTCACGATACTTCCAGACGGGGCAACGAAGGAGGAGTTCGCGCGGCTTTTGCATGGGCAGAATCATATTCCGGAAGACGCCCGGCGTACTGGTCAGGAGGACGTGACTGGACTGACGCTGCGCGAGTGGGTGGAGCGAGTCCACAACGAGCGTGGAATCTGCATTGCAGCTCATGTCGATAATGACCAGGGAATCAGGTGCAAATTCCGGCAGGTGGCTAATTTGACTGTGTAAAGGTTGACATTGGACGTAAGTCCTTTTGTTGGTAGTCTTTCCGTCGAATGGATTTCACGGAAAGGAGGTCGCCATGGACCGGCGATTTGTGGTGCGGTATCAGGAACTGATGGCTGACGCTGAGGTCAAACCCCAGGCGTTGGATGGTGTGCAGAGTCGACTGAAGGAGTTTGTTCAACCGTTCGCGGCGAGCTTGAAATATGCGGCACAACGCGACCATCTGGAGGAGTACGTGACAGGTTTGGTGTCCAACGTGAAACGCAAGAACATCGAGTCGATCGCTTACTTGTACGAGCACGATCGGCAGCCGCTGCAGAAGTTCATCGGTCAGAACCCGTGGGAGTGGAAACCCATGATCGACGAGTTGGCCAGACAAATCGGTGAAGCGCTGGGCGAAGCCGACGGCGTGCTGGTGTTCGATCCCTCGGGCGTGCTCAAACAAGGCAAGGCGTCGGTGGGCGTGGCGCGGCAATGGTGTGGCCGCGCCGGCAAGGTGGACAACTGCCAGGTGGGCGTTTACTTGGGCTACGTCACACGCAAGGAACATGCCTTGGTCGACACGCGACTCTATCTGCCGGAGGAGTGGACCAAGGACAAAAAGCGTTGCCGGCGGGCGAGAGTTCCCAAAGAGATTCGCTTCCGCACGCGGCACGAACTGGCGCTTGAAATGCTTCGCCAGCATCGCGGCGTGTTGCCGCATCGCTGGGTGACGGGGGACGACGAAATGGGCCGAAACTGCCCGTTTCGCGAACAATTGCGGACGTTGGGCGAGCAGTACCTGTTGGCCGTCCCGTCCAACACGCAGGTCCGCGACCTGGACGCGACTCCGCCGCCGTACCAAGGTTCTGGCCGACTGCCCAAGGTTCCTTTCCAACGTGCGGAGAACTGGATGAAGACGGTGAAGAGTTGGACGCAGATCGAGATTCGGCCGGGCGAGAGGGGACCGCTGGTGGTCGAGGCCGTGAAGGCGCGTGTGCAGACCAAGCTCGGGCATCGCAACGGTCCGGAGGAAACGCTGGTGGTCTTTCGCGAACGGCAAGGCGACGGGACGTTCAAGCACGATTACTGCTTGTCCAACGCGCCCTTCGACACGCCGCTGAACGAGTTTGCGCGGGTCCTGAACGCAGAGCGTCGCATCGAGGAATGTCTTCGCCGCGCCAAGGGCGAAGCCGGCTTGGCGCAGTACCAAGTTCGTACCTGGCAGGGATGGCATCACCATCAGACACTCACCTTGTTGGCCACATGGTTCCTGACGCAAGAGAAGCGGCGAGGGGGAAAAAAAGGCGCCGTGCCTCTCGCTACAAGAGGTTCGTTGGATCATTGGGCAATTGCTGCATGAGGAACTGCAATCAAACACATTAAAGCATCTCTGCGACCGCGCCACGCGGCTCAACCGTCGCAAAGAACAAGCCCGCTTCTTCTACTGGAAGAAGCGCAAACGCTTACCACCACGCAAGATACATCTACGGATCTGACTTACACAGTCAAACTAAAGACAATTTGCTTATCATCTGCGGTGACGACGGCGTCGCCACCGAGCGGGCCAACGCCGTGCCTGAAAACCTTAAGACTTACTTGTATGAGTCCGGTTTGGACGCAATCGAAGTCCATTCTGCGCGGGACTCAATGCACTACCGCTGGGTTTCCGAAGTGGACGGTAGAACCCGGTCGCTGGCAACTCTGCTCACATTCGACGCGCATAACGTGGAGCATTTCTGCCAGCCGGATCGCGTAACGCACATCAAGATGACGCGGCTTGGATTGACTGGACTGAAACAAGCATTGTCGTTCCCAGACACCCGTATTCGCTTCCCTAACAATCTCCCGACTGCGCCAAGCCCGCGCATTCTCGGTATCCGCATCCAGGGGAATGAGGATTCTTTCTTTGAGGACGTGACAATCGCACTCGCAGAGAACCTGAACTGCGTGATTGGCGTGCGCGGCTCGGGAAAGTCAACCGTTGTCGAATGCCTGCGTTATGTTTTCGGTTACAACGAAACGTTAGACGAACTCGACTCATCCCTTGCGGAGAGCGTCCGAAGCCGCCAAAGTGGAACGCTTTGCGGAAGCATCATTCGGGTCGCCTATCGCACTAGTGCGGGCGACGTTCGGATTCTGGAAGCGACGTTTGATGAAAAGGCGGATTATGCCACGAAGGTATTCACGCTCGACGGCGACCCCCTCGAGATCGACAATGTCGAGGCGACAGGTGACTTTCCGCTGCGTCTGTACGGTTGGAGCGAGATCGAGAGTCTAGGCCGCGAGCATGGGCGACAACGCGACCTGCTGGACCGGCTTATACCGGAACTGTTGCCCGTGCTCCAGCGGTGCGCGGAAATCCGGAATCAGCTAAGGGCAAGCCGCGGAGAGATTGCGCCTGCGTTGCAGCAGTCAAGGCGGCGTTTGCCCAAAGCGGTGGGGAAATCGCGCGATTCAAGGAATATCAGGCGGACTTCGAACGGCAAAACAAGCCCGAAGTGCAAGAACTTTTTTCGGCGATTGACCTTGAAAACGCGAAACGCGGACTGCTTGTGCGGCTGGAAACCAATGCCAATGAACTAATTGAAAGACTAGCGCGGTTATCTCCCGTAACATTGCGCGGCGAGGTAGATCAATTGCTCCAAGGCGGAATGCAGGCCCTACGAGACTGGTGGAATGAGGGCGAGTTGGAGAGGCTGAGGGTCGTCGCAGCCGAAGCGGAAGTCCAGGGTTATATTCAGCAGTCGGTTGAGCGCATTCGAGCTTTCCTGGCAGCGGTTAGCGACCACCGCGCTCAGGTCGACACTTCATTGGAAGGACTTCAGCGGGCGCTCCGTGAGCGTTTCGCGGAAGACACGTCGATGCAGAGAATCGCTGACCTGAGGAGAAATGCGCAGGCCCGTCTCGACCGTGTGACGGGTATCCGCAACTCCTACCTTCGGGCATGGGGAGAACTACAGAAAGCCCTTCAGGAAAGACGCTCTGTAGCCGAACAACTTGTCCGCGTACAGAACGAAGTCGCGGGAATTCGGACTAGGTATAACGAAAACACCGAGCGGACGCTCAACGAGTTCTTGCCGGAGGATATGAAAGTCTCCATCGAGTTCCGTGCGGGGCGTGATACGTCGGAGTTTTCAGACCGACTGCACCGCATTTACGGGCGCGAGGAAATCAAGTTAAGAAGGTCAGAGCCCTTGTCGCAGAGCACACAACACCTGTATCGCTTGCGCGGATGCTTTTTGACGGCAACATGGACGAACTCGTCGGCGCGGTCGCCGATTTTGATGCGGAAGACAGCAGCCTTTGCATTTCCAAGACCAGGCCGTTTGAACACCATGAGACGGCTGATGTGGAGATGCTCACCGAGGATGGGAGTCGCTTTGAAGCAATCTTGGAGCTCCAGGAAACTCCTTGGGACGACCACGAGGCCATTCTGCTGAATGGTGACCCGGTAGATCGGAAATCGCCAGGTCAGCGTTCAAGTGCGATGCTTCCTCTGGTTGCCCTCGCGCAAACCACGCCACTCGTAATCGACCAACCGGAGGACAATGTCGATAAGCGGTTGATCGGCACAGTACTAATGAACGTGCTTGCCGTGCTCAAAGAACAGAGGCAGATCATCGTCTGCACCCACGACGCGAACATCCTAGTGGGAGGTGACGCTGAGCAGGTCGTGGTATTGGAGGCAGAAAGCGACCGGAAGGGCAAAGTTGGTCAACACGGCTCAATCGACAATGACGACATCGTTGATACGGTTGTGAGCCTTCTCGAAGGTGGCGCCGAGGCATTCGAGGCCCGCCGGAGGCGCTACAATTTGTAACCCGCCTTTATTGCCTATCTTAACAACGTTTTGGTAGTAACGCGGGGGAGCGAGATTGACGGAGTCCCGTTCGGCGCTTCCACCGGGTCCGCTGAAACATCCCGGGGGCTCCGGGGGCCCCAGCCCTTGTTCCGTACCGATTCTCGCGGGGCGTTGTAACTTCTTCGATCGCAATTTCATCACCAGTTCGTCGCGTTTCTGATCCATCGTCTCGATGCGACATGGCAAAGCAGCGCTCGGCTGTATTCATAGCGAATCACTTTTCGCCACGCAACCCCTTGACTCTATGGCGTGTTTATTGTAAACTGATGTAAACATAGTTCAATTAGCCGATAAACAAGCCAGAAACAAGGGAGAAACAGCCATGCAACTTCACGAACAACACCGCCCGCAAACCTGGTCCGACGTGGTTGGACAGGAAAAGGTAATTGCCAAAGTCGAGGCACTTCGCAAGCGCGGCCTGGCCGGTCGCGCCTACTGGGTCAGCGGTCAGAGCGGGACCGGCAAGACCAGCATCGCCCGACTCATCGCCGCGGAAGTTGCCGAGTCCATTAACATCGAGGAGATCGACGCTGGCGATCTGACGACTGACCGTCTCCGCGAGATTGACCGCACCCAATGGTCGCGCTGTCTTGGCCGACTCGACGGCCGGGCGTTCATCGTCAACGAGGCCCACGGGCTGCGGGCCGCAATCGTCCGCCGCCTGCTTTGCATGTTTGAGCCGATCCCGCCGCACGTCATCTGGGTCTTTACTACGACGGCCGAGGGCCAGGAGAAGCTATTCGAGGACCTGGACGACGCCCAGCCTCTATTGAGCCGCTGCACCCGGCTGGAGCTTTCCCGCCGCGGCTTGGCCGAGGTCTTCGCCCAACGTGCCAAGACGATCGCCGAAGCCGAAGGGCTCGACGGGCGCCCGCTCGACGACTACATCAGATTGGCCAAGACCCACCGCAACAATCTACGGGCCATGCTCCAAACCATCGAGTCCGGTGACATGCTCGAATAGGTGCAAAGCACGACACCTTTCTCGCGACCGGGTTCGGCCCCGCACGGCCTTCGCACCGTCCGTGATTGGCAAAGTATTGCCACCTTTACGGGCCAACAACCACGCGATGCCACGCGAGAAGACTGCCAAGGCCCGTGATTGGCGTTCCCTGCCACGCATGCCGGAAGAGGCAAAGAGAACCGCCCGTGTCGGCTTGCAACTCACGCACGCAGAGCACGAGCGGCTACGGGCCGATGCCGCGGAGGCACGGATTACAATCGTGGATTACGTCGTCTCTCAGTGCTGCGGAAGGCGATGAACCAAGCGAGAAGGCCGGAAACAGATGTTCGTAGTAGGCCGTAGTGCGTCTTGTCATGCGGGGCTACCTGTCCACCTCGCGCAGAACGGAAAAAGCCGGATTCTAGGACCTGCGGTAGCCCCAGGGTAGCCCCGAACAATACCCCGCTGTCGGCCTACAAGAAAAGCCTTACGTAACTCCTTGTCACGTACGGATTTACGTAACTGGGGAACAAGGATTTGAACCTTGACTAACTGATCCAGAGTCAGTCGTGCTACCGTTACACCATTCCCCAAAGTCTTACCAAATAAGGACTTACGAAAACGGCTTGTAAACCAATCTTCCCGTTTTTCGGCCCTTTGGTTTACAAAACGGTTTACAAAAAGTACAATAGGGGGGATAGCTGTCCATTTTTGTAAACCTTTCTGTAAACCGCCATCCAAGTCTAACACCGCACCAGGGGCCTGACAATGCCATCGCAGGAACACATGACCTGGAACCCGACGCAAAAGCGGTGGTTAAAGAAATACAGGGGCAAGATGTATTCGATCAGCCCCCGTCAACTTGAATGCAACCCGCCCACCAAAGACCGCTCCCGCCAAGCCGCGAACGCATGGTGGGAAACCAAGCAGCGGGAAGTAGACACTGCGCAGGCCTAAGGCAAACGCCACCCTGCTCATATCCAGGAAGTCTACCAGCAAGCCATTCATCGGCATGAGATTTACGCCCAATGGCAACGGCAGTTTGGCTCCGTGGAAGAAGCCCAGGTTGCCGACAGGATGATCGACTGGCTGCGGGAAGCCCTGGCCTCGGACAAGCCACCGTTTCCATTGTCTGCAATTCAGGAAGACCCCCGACAGCGGACTTTGCGGCAAATGCTGCCTGAAGATGCTGCTGCTGCCGAACTGGTTTGGATGGACCGTTTCCGCACCGTGGAGAGGCAAGACCAGGGAACCGCTCCTATACCCGCCGAGAACACGATAAGATGCCATGTTGACCAGTATCTCGAATTGAAGAAGGCACAAGCGCAAGCCAAAGGGAGAATTGCTGGTTTCTCGTCCAATAAGCAATGGCTGGACGTCTTCAGGTCTTGGGTAGACCCCAACGCCCCCCTCGAAGCCTTGAATGAAGACCTGTGGGAACGCTACTTCATTTATCTTTCGGGCAGGGTCGCCAAGAAGGAACTTTCTCCCGCGTCGGCCAAGGACTACATCGGAGTGGCCCGCTCCTTTGTCCGTAGCAGATACGAAAAGCGGCTGATCGACCTTCCCCGCAACCTGACCAGCAAACAATTGGCGATTGCGGTGCCGATCAAAGACCCCGTGACCTTCACCGTGGAAGAGGTTAAGGCACACCTTGCCGCCGCCACAAATCGTACCCGCCTTTATCTGTTGTTAATGCTGAATTGCGGCATGTATCCCCAGGATATTTCCAGCCTGACTCAAGAGGAAGTGGACTGGCAGCGGGGGCGCATCAACCGCAAACGCACCAAGACCCGAAACCGTAGCGAAAACGTTCCAAGGGTCGATTACTTGCTTTGGCAGGAAACCTTCACGCTGATGAAGAAAAACCGCAGCAATCATCCCACGATTGTTCTGTTAAACGAAAACGGGAAGCCCCTACTTACCGAACAGGAAAGCGAGAATGGCAAGCTGTCGCGCAATCAAAACGTCCAATTCGCCTACCGCCGACTTCAGGAGAAAATGAAGCTAAAGGGAGAAGCCAAAAAAGGGCTGAAGGCTTTCAGGAAGACGGGTAGCACGCTGCTTGAACAATCTGTCTACGGACGCTTTGTTGAACATTATCTTGGGGAAGCCCCGCAGACCGTTGCATCCCGCCACTACGCGTATAAAAACGGGGCTGAATTCGATCAGGCCATCAAGTGGCTGGGGGAACAACTCGGCATAGAGCAAAGCTCCGTTCAACCTGTCGAGCAGCCCTCAGTTCAATCGTGATCTCGCAACAATCGGCGGTCTTCGTCACGCCGCTTCCCCCCGCCTGATTCCGTCCTCTCCTTGGCCCAACCCTCATCCCCGCCCTGATCGCCGTCGAGCCTGCCCGATGCCAAGAACGACCGTGGCGGGCGTGGTGGGTGTGTAGGGTTGTTCTGAGACTTGTTCTACAGCAAGACTTCGGCCATTTGCCCACCATAGGTTGCGATGACATCAACGCTATCACCGCAACGAATGGTAGTAGAGGCAGCTAAGTCTTGCTGTAGAACTTGAGACTTTTGAGACTGTCCGAGTCCCTCAGTTGATCGGGGCGATGCAGCCAAACGAGTGGCTGCGTCCCGAAGAATGGGCGCAGTGCGCAGTCGTTCTCGGCCTTATGAAGACGTTGATCCCCGAAGCTGACAGAGAGAATGGCATGAGCCGCACGCGGGGCATCGGCGTGATCATGACCGCACACGCCAACGAGACCTTCGTGGTCGAAACCGATGCCCAGAAGTTCACCTTGCAATTGGAAAAGGGGCGGCATCGCGTGGACGAAGGCGAAGGCAAAGTTCAGTACCACTTCGCAGTGATCGAATCAGAAAGCGTGTCTGAGGAGTAGCTATCCTTCGGCTATGGCGGCTGGCTACGCGGAGATGTGGCCACGGCCAAGAACGTTCTTGCTCGTTCGCCATCGTGCCGACCTTTCGCTCTCCGACACTTTCGCCAGTTTCATCTAACTGCTTCTACAGCTTCGACTTAGCAAATCACGGCGTCAACCGATTCAGTCTCGTTCTGCGCGCTTTCCGTGAAGGGTAGGTCCGTTTCCAAAACCTATCACTCTATCACATTGAAAGGAAAGAACATGAAACTTTCTCGGAAGAATATGCGCCGTACGAATCCAGTGGCAATCACGCATAGCGGCAGTCTGCAGCGCATCTACACCTGTGTATGTGGTGCATCCATCTCGATGTGCAATTCCTATCCTGTTACCCGCCGCGTCAATGACTTTTGTGAAACACACAACATGTCATGCGCTGATTTGTATGCCGCGATCAAGAGCGGCAAGAAGACCGTCGTGATTTAACAGAACTTCGCAACCGCAGTCGGTCGCATCGAGGAAACTCTTCGCGGGTCTTGATCTCAGTTTGAATGCGGCCAGCAAGAAGGATGTCGAAGATTTGGTACGGCAGTTCACCAATCCAAGTGATTTGGTCGTCGATCCTTGCGGGGGCGGTTTCACGACAGCGATTGCGTGTCGCCGCCTTAATCGTCGTTGCGTCAGTTGCGACGTCGATTTGCAAGCGGTCCTCGCGGGACAGGAGCGATTGAAATGATGTGCCATCAGTTTGTTCAGCCAGGTATTGTGTGCCATCAATATGATGCTGATGTGCCATCAGTTTGTACCTCACTTTCCACAGCCAGGAATTTTTGTGAGCAGCTTGCAAATTCTGATTTACAATCTGCGGCAACGGGGTATAATCCAGTACACAACAACATACCAACGAGAGTTTACTGCACATAACGCACACATAATCGAAGGGTTGACCCACGGCTTAGCGCGTGGGCAGCAAAGCAACCCGCTGTCGGACAGGGCCCATAAATACGGTCCAGTTTGTCAGCGGGTTTTCTATTTGCCTTGAAGGAGAACACCATGACATTCCTGAAGCGAAATGACACCGAGTTCCAGAAGTTTTGCAAAACGACCTTGCCGACACTCCACAGTTGGTCGGAAGTCATTGCTTGGTGCAAAAAACACGGCGTTCGGTTCAACACGAAAGCTATGCACACGATCCACAACCGCCTGCGTCGAACGGGCGACCGCACTCAGCGTCGGTCGGCGCAACGACATAAACGAGTTGGGGAAATGCCTGCTCCTGCCATCACTCGCGGGCTTACTAGTTTGCAAATACTCGGAGGTAGAAAATGAGAAAAGAAACCAAATTGCGGCTGCGGGAACTGGTTCGTCAATTGTTCGATATTCCCCGTGCGGCTGAAATCGCCAAAGAACTCAACTTTGCCGTCACTATGGCTTGGACTGAAGGTCAGAACGCAAAAGCTCCAACTCAGAATCAGCGACAGATTCTCACCAAAGACGAGATTTCGCGACAGGTAAAGGAACAAGTAGACATAATTGCCGAGGATTGTAGGAATCAACTTCGTGAAAAGATAGCGGAATTGGACACCAAAGCCAAAGAGCACGCCGCCGCCGCCAACAACGCAATGGCCCAGGCAAATACTATTGTTGCTGATTGGTGGAATGACAAGTATGAATGCTGCCGCCACATTGACAGTCTGATTATTGTCGGTGTAGGGGACATCAGCGAGGACGACGCGTTCGACGCAAGCGGGACTGCAATCAGTTTAATGGCCATTGACGAGAAAGGTTCATACAAAATAAACGAATATTATGTGTTACTTCGTGTCTCTGAACACGGGAGGAAGATGGTTGTTACGGTGTTCACCGAAGATACTTGGCGCAAAGCTAAAAAGCCTCTGGTCGTTGGCACTGTAGAGGAATATATAACATTCGCGAATAAAATGATGAAAAAGTGGGGTTACGTTTTGAAAAATGGGACGTATGTTCCCAAGGATATTGCGGCTAGGATCGCCTTGCAACAGTAGTCACTTCCCACGGCTCCGACGGGGAATCGGAATGCCCCGCCGACGTTGCCCGACAACTAGTGGGGCGAAGGAAAGTGAGAGCGCATGAAACCCGCTTGTGAATTGTGTGAAAGGAAAGGTACGATGCTGTTATTCTGGAAGTTGGGTTGGCGGCGACCGTCTTTGCGGTATCGTTCTCTGCTTATCGAATACGACCTGCAAACCAACGAAATTGTGAAAGGGTATTTTCCTTGGTCGGCGACGGGTTATCCTCGCAAGAAAGATTTGGCAGGGCGAGAATGGATGCGCGTTAAGGCCACGAAACAGGCCGACGTGGACATTTCCGAGGCCGATTTAGCGGCGGCAATGGGTCGCTGTGCTGTCAAAACAGCCGTTGCGAAGGTGAAATATGGACCGCCTGCCCAAAGCACTCACGTTTAATCGAATAATAAACTTGGGCTGGCGGAGCAGTTGATTATTATTCAGCCCTCCACGGGCGTCACGTTGCGTTTAACTTGGGCTTTTGGACTGCTTCTATCCGATGAATGGCAGAAAAGCGCTCCAATGTTCATCAGTACCACAACTCGCCTCGATTCCAAGTCATTTCTTTAAGGCGAGGCGAACTGGTCCGCATTTGGTCCTGGGGCCGTTCTTGATCCGTTAATAAAATAGACTCGTTGGCCGTCTGTTCGTTGGGACACTGAAATCTCCGCAGCCCGCACTAAGGCCGCGAGCAAGTCCTCCAAGACCTGCCCATCAAGATCAAGCAAGCTGCCAAGTTCCACGCGGGTTAGTCCTCTCGTCCCCGCCCGTGCCAGGGCCATCATGAGCTTCTGATGGCTGGGGATCGTGGTCGTGCTGCGCAATTCGTCATTGGCCTGCTGTCCCTTGCGGACGATCTTGGCTGTCGCTTTAGTCAAGTCGGGCAACAACGGTTTCTTCCAATTGTCGCCGTGGAGGAATTCTTGGAAACTAATCATACAGTATCTATGGCTGTGGACAGATTTCCGCGAGGTCGCCGCGACAATTGGCCGCTACTGGTGTGGACGACGAGCGTAGGATGAGTGGCAGGGCCTTATTCTCGCGTCTGCCGCCTTCCCTTAGAATAGGTTCAAGGAGAACTCCGATGGCAAAGAAGACAAGACTGCCGAAAGCGTGGATGCTGCCTTCGACGCAGCGAATCCCGAAGACCCCGATCACTGGGAAGATCAAGGCGGACCTGGATGCCAAAGCGAAGAAGCTAGTGGTGATCCTCAAGCCCAAGTACGTTCAGCCGCCGCCGAAGAAGCCCGAATTCAACTACATTATCGACGTGTGGACGAAGTGGATTGGCAGCACGCTTTACTTCGGTCTGACCTACGCCTGTCCTTTTCCCGACGCCATCTCGCCCTCGTTCGAGGTCAAGTTCGCCCGCATGGAGCATCTTGGCGGCGGCAACTTCGCCCTTTCCTACATGCGGCACAACGACAAATGGTTCAGACTGTTTCCGAGCCTGTCCGCCGACGAATGCTTGGACGCTATTGAGAATGACGGGCATTTTCGAGTGGATTGAGAGGGTGGGGCAATGGGGAGCAAACATGAGCAAGAAACTGGTTCAATAGGCGTGTGTGCGATGACTCTCAAAGAGAAGAGCCTATACCACCAAATCCATCCCGTGAAGCTCTTTGTCGATTGGAGTACAGGTATCGCAGCCCTTTATCCGCTTTGGCAAAACCATCTCTTGCCAGCCCTGCTCATTGCCCTTGTGCCGCCGCCCATCGCGTCATTCCTGCTCATTCGACTTGTGAATCTCGAAAAATACAAGCACTCTTCATTCGGAAAATATGTCCGACGCTATATGACCCGCACCGTCGAGGCAGTTCGCTTTGCTGGCTATATCTTGATGGCAGTGGGTGCGTGGTATCACGTCACATGGCTTATTCCTGTCGGCTTGGCGGTCATCGTGCTTGCTTGGCTACGGGGAATCGTAATTCCGAATAGAACGTAAATGGTGACGAGGCCATGACACCCGAAGTCCTCTACATCGTTGACCAAGGGACGCCCGCCTTCGAGGCCGACAGAAACGCCGTCGACGTTGTCTGCGCTGGCGACAGCCTGACGGGTTGGATTAGAGGCTGCTCCTGAGAGATGCGATAATATGCGGGCTATAAAGATGAGTGCATTTGGGGCAAGATGCCATGTGCCCAACGTACTTCACTACCCTCTTGCGGCATCCCGTCTTGGTAAACACAAGATCAATCATCTTATGCGATGAAGTCTGCTTTGATTTTCGGAGATTGACTTCGGGATGGTTGCTACACCCTCGTCTTCTTCTTGGCACAACGATGGTCTTCGACGGCCTATTGAGTTTCTTCGGACGGACGCATTTTCTGGCGGGAGCAGACTGCGAGGCGAGCTTATGCGGAATGACCAACCCAGACAGTTCAATCTTCTTTCGCTTGTACTCGTCGTGGGCGGAAGCGAGTATGCCATCGAAAAGACGGTGAATGACCTCACCTGTCGCCGTAGCCATCTGCTTTGGCTTGTTCGTGAAATCCACATTCACCCGCTTGTCGGCTTCTGTGGAAAGGACTTGTAGCTCCGAGGTCAGGAGATGCAGGGCGTTGCAGTCGGCCTGATTGTAGGCGAGCAGCTTGCCTTTGTAGTCGGCCTGTCTCGAATCCCCCCAACGATATCTCCACGCGATGCTTTCAATACCCGAAGGATTCGGAGTCGGCCAGGACGCTCCCACGGATGCGCCAAGGTCTTTCAACTTGTTCGAACGGGCGGGAAAATAGACCTTCCCGTAGACAATTCCGTTGACGTTGACCAGCCGCCCAATGAGGGAGTTGCAGTCGAGGCCATGCCGTTCGGCCACTCGCTCGATGGCACGACGCTCATAATGGCCGTAATGATAGATCGGGGCATCGGGGTACTTGGCAGCCAAGTCCACACACTCCTTGAAAATGCGGGATTCATCGGCAGGGCCAGTCGTCTTGTACGCCCTCGGCAAACAATCGACGTACCAAATCACTTGGCGGCAGGAGGTTCAACGGCCAAATTGTTCAAGACTCGTTGAACTCCAACGGTATCGCCAGCAAGTTGCTCGGCTTTTGCCTTGGCTCTGTCGTCGGACACCGTGCCGCGAAGGGTGGTGGTGCCGTCCTTGCCTACATCGACGGAGATCGCGGCATTATTGAGTGTTTTGTCCCAGTGCAGTCGGGCGTAGACGCGACCCTCCACTCCCAAGCGATCGACCAACGCACGGGCCTTCTCAAATCCTGTCTTGATTTGGCCCGCCACATCCTTCGCTTCTTCACGAAGTTGGTCAATCGCTTGATCGGCCTTCTTTCCGATCCGTTCGCCCGTGCCCTCCTGGCCCTGGACGCCCACCGCCATGAAACACAAAACTACGACGCTTCCCAGCGCGCTAAATGACAATAGACGCATGATTCTTGCTCCTTTGCGAAAATTGGGAAAGATGTTGGTCTGCCTGTTACAGGCTGCAAATGCCGTACCGCTCAATGCAAGTTAGAAAAGCGATCTGACGGCATCTTTGTCGTTTTTTTTGCATTGCGACCAAACTTTTTCGGCTACTTCCGCTGTATCTTCGCGGCTTTCAACGCCTCGATATAAACGGGCGGCAACTTTTCGATAGTCCACCACCGAGGCTGCTCCGTATAAATCCAGACGTATTCGTCTGTCCTTTGCAGCCCCCAACGCACGCTGTTCGCAAACTGGGCTGGCGAAAAGAAATTCTTGAACAATTCATCCGTGTGCCAGCCGCCCTTGTTCGATCCAAAGTCCATCCAGATGCCGAAGCCCGCCGCAAAATGGCGGCGGTACTTTTCGGGATCAGCAGCCAAAGCAGCCAGCTTCACCTTGATGCTGTCGTAAGCCGTGTCGAATTGTTCCTTCTGCTTGTAGCTATAGGCACCTTCCCAGCCGTCTACAAATTTCGTCTGCGGCGTGCAAGCGTCGAGCATCCCGTCAATGAAATCCGCCAGCAGGCCGTAGGATGCTTTTGCACGGTCCTTTTGATTGCCCGTGATCGAATAGGCGAACGTCATGAGCATCGTGATATCGGGGTACGGCCCGTTGACGGCCTTCATCCAATCCTGTCCCCGCTGGCGGACTCTTGCACGATACTCGTCAAAGGTCTTGCTTTCACGATGCTGCTGTTTACTGTAATTGAAGAGTTGCTCGTTGTACTGCTCTACGTCGAACATGAAGCCCTTGCAGCCGCCTCGCTTGGCGATCGTCGCGGCCACGGTGACATTATTGAGCACGATTGACCATGCCTGATCGTCAAACCAATCCACGTTCCCAGGCGTGACGTTGACCCGCAAGAACCGATCCGTAAGTCGCTTGAACGGGGTCGCCTTCAAATCGTCAATCGCGTGCTGGAACGTGGCCAACTCGAACTTTCGTTTGCCCCACATTTCCCAGATGAAGTTGCCGCCCTTGTTGCTAGTGACATGGAAGATCAGGCCGTCGAAGGGTAACTGCTCCATCTTCTCCACGTTCTGCCGCATGAACTTGGTGTCAGGTTCGTCCCACCCCCATTCGATCAGCTTTTTTGGCTGCTGGGCGTGGACGTTATTGCCCAGAATCAGCAAGACAACAGCTAGAATAATCGGTAGATGTTTCATGGCTTCAGTCCTCGAATTGAACCTTGGGTGAATCCTTCTCAGGCAAGGTCACGGCATCTTCAGAAACTTGCTCCTCGTCGCCGCGATAGATCTTCAGTGCAGTCGGCGGTTTGTCGTCTTCCAAGAGACCGCGAATCCTGCCATGAAGTCGATTCAATTCCTTCTTCAGCCGTTTGTCCCTGGACTGTTTGGCCTCGGCAGCAATGCAACCAATTAAGCCCATCCAGTCGTCCAAGGCGAACCGCACGGGCTATTCGTCGGAGTGGCCCGAATGACCGACGCATAGCCTTCTTCAATGTATACGAGGTCATCAAGGATCAGTTGCCGCTCGGCCTCTGCCAGCGAAAGCGGCACCTTCAGGGCAGGTTTCATTATGAATCCTCAAATGCAATATTCGTAGAAATACTCCAGCAAGCGGTACTTGTCTGTCAAGTAGTGCGTCTCCAACTTCGGAGCGGTTCGATATTGTAATCAATCAGCATGTTCGTCAGTTCCTTAATGGCTTTTGGCCGCTTCAGTCGAGCGGAAGCAATTCTGCCCAACTTTTCCATCGAACGCCTCTCATTGGGATTCTCGATCTCGTACCGCAGGATGTTCAACTCGGCATCGGTCAATTCGTTGAGTAGAACCTGAATCCGATCTTGTACGCTGGATGGCCCTTCCTGCGTTGATTCCTTCTTTGGGCTGCGTTTCTTCGCCATGAGTGCTTTTTCCTGCGGCAAGTTACGTAGGCTTCTTCAGCCGAACAGGTCGCCTTCGTGCTTCTTGATACAGCACTTTTTGAATTTCTTCCCCGACCCACAGGGGCAGGGGTCATTTCGACCGACTTTCCTCTTTGGCGGCAGCAGCGGTTCTTCTTCGTATTCCTCATCGTATTCTTCGGGCGGCTCAGGTTGCAAACGAGTTTTCCGCTCGGCACGGTCCTTCTCAATACCCGCTCGCCATTGTTCCTTTTCAGGCAGATCGACCTCCATCAGGGTCGCGGCCACGATCAAGTCACGCCGCAAGTCACCCACGCTCTCGTCGTAGTCGTCTTCGAGAATCACTTGGCGTACTTGCTCTATGCCCTCGTAGGCGAATTGCGACGTGAGGCCCTGCGCCAGCCAAGCCTTGATCGTAGCGTCCTTTTCGTGCGAAAGTTGCTCCAATGCCTTGGCGACAGCTAGGTCGGAATGAATGTGTTGGAAAACTTGGCAGGCACTAATTCGACGAGTCCAGTCGCTAGAAAACAACGCAGCCGCTCCCTCAACGGCGGCATCCGTTCCTATCTCGACGAGGGCTTGTTCCGCGTCCTCAAACAGCAAGTCGGCATGTTCCTCGGCTTCGTTGATCTTGGCGATAATGTGCGGAACGGCAGCCTCCAATCGCATTTCGCCCGCGAGGCCGACCATGAACATTTCCATCCAGACTTCGCCGTAGTCGTCGAGGTCGATGTTCTTCTTGGCAAGGAAGGAAAGCACTCGTTCCGCGTTGCCGTGACGGGCAATTGCCTCGATCAACGCATCACCGCGAGTTGCATCAGGATCAGAGCAAGTGCTTTTAGCCACTTGGCACAAAGCATCCAATTCCCGCCAACACGTTTCCGCATCCACATCTAAGAGGTCAAGCCGCGTGTCGATTGTATTGCGATCCTCCTTATCCAAGATTTCGAGGACCTCGGACTTATGGCGAGCCAACAGACCGACGTTCGCCTTGCAAATGAGCCGAGCCAAGGTTCCCTGCCAGATCGTGTCACCTTGGAAGTTGTTCTGCTGAAGCTCCTTGAGAGACCAAGACAAGGTTTCACCTGAGAGCGGCAGCCCTTCGATGGCAGATGAATAGTTGAAAGTATGTTGCCAGCCATATTTCTCGATGGCTTGGATGGCGAGCGGAAGAATCGACGTGTCGCGGCACACTGACTTGGAAAAGTACATTGCTGCCGCGTCCCGCACGTCGCGGTCAGGGTGAAGAATGCCCACTTTGATCTTTTCTTCGGAAAGTCGCATTGACCACATCCCCTCTAGGGCCGCCGTATGTCGTCTCGGAGTTCCATCGCCGCGTCTAGCAAATCGTCGTTTTTCAATTTCGTCCTCTGTTCATTTATTTGGGATTGCGGCGGTGAGGCGGGAAGAAGATCGCGTTGAGTTTCAGGTCGAGCAACTCATCGTGGCGGCCTAACTCCGACTCGCTCAACGTGTTTTCCTCTCCATACTTGGCCCGCCAAGCCTGCATGTACGGGATGAACTCGGCAACGGCCTCAGTCCACTTTGGCAAATCCTCGGTGACGACCACTTCGATCTTCAGTTGCTTTAAGTGCGGGAACAGTTCTTCCCATTCGGGACTGTCCCGCACATAGAACTTCTTCGGACGACCGTGGCGATCATCGGTAAGGGGACGTTCCATCGAATTTGCAAGCAAGTTGGCAAGATCGTTGACGGTCGGTGGCTTCTCAATGATTTCCTGCGCCAAGACTGAGCCATCGTGGTGGCTGACGACCATTCCCAGCCAAAGTTTGCGGCGTTCGAGCAGTTCAGGGAGCGGACAAAAATCGGCTTCTCTTTCGACATCTACCTGCGGCAGCCAAAGCAGGCGTCGTTTAACGAACCATCCCGCTCCTTTGCCGAGCTTTAGTTTGCCTTGCTTTGCCGCCATCTCGATCCTCGTCGCCCTATTGTCGGCCAAGAGGCGGGTTCTTTCAAGGCAGTAAACGGGCAGGTATGATAAACAGGCTTCTTCTTTCTTGGGACTCCACGCGACCAATTCGCTCGGCTATACTATGGACAGCTATGTCCAGGTGAAAGGACAATTCCATGAACCGCATCGTATTCCCGCTGCTGACAATGGGCTTCTTGCTTGTCCCTGTTCTATGCTGGGCGACAGAGTCGAATGCTGACCAGGCGAAGGCGATTGCGGAAATAACGAAACTGGGCGGATCGGTCATCGTTGACGAAAAGAACCCAGACAAGCCAGCTATCGCTGTGGACCTGCGCGGCATTGACGTTACTGACGCTGGATTGATACACCTTACGAAGTTGCCGCACCTCCAATCGCTGCGCCTTCATGGCAATTGGAGGCTTACGGATGCTTGCCTGAAGCACATAAAGGGGTTGACAAGACTTCAGGTATTGCAACTGTCGCTCATGGATGTAACTGATGCTGGACTGGAGAACCTCACTGGATTGACGCAACTCCAATCACTGAATCTGTTGGACACCAAGGTGACCGATGCGGGGCTGAAACACCTTGCGAAGCTGACCAACCTCCGATCACTCGACCTATGGAGAACGAAGGTCGGCAATGCTGGGCTGGAGCACCTCAAAGTGTTGACAAGACTTCAATCGCTGCAATTGGGGTCCACCCAGGTGACCGACGCGGGGTTGCTACACCTCAAAGGATTGACGCAACTTCAATCGTTGGACCTTGCTGACACGAAGATTGCGGGCACAGGGCTAATACACCTCAAGGGAATGACGCAACTCCACACGCTGCAACTTGCGAACTCCCAGGTGACCGATGCTGGACTGGAGAACCTCAGTGGCTTGCCTCGACTTCAATCGCTGAACCTGCTCGCAACCAAGGTCAGCGGCACAGGACTGAAGTACCTCAAAGGGCTGACCCAACTGCAATCGCTGTATTTGGGCGGTCCAGAGTTGGCCGATGTGGGATTAGAACACATCAAAGAATTGACTACACTTCAATCGCTGTACCTGCTGGTCAGCAACAAGGTGAACCGCTACCGCTGCCGAAGCGATGGCGACGACCCCGTAGGCTGCGGCCCACGGCACGGATTGGGTTTCAATCGCCGCGTAGTACGAGAGCAGTCCACCTAGCCCAGCCACCGCCAAGGCTACAAGGCCAACCGCGAGGAATCGCCCCTTGGAAACTGCGCCCCAGGCCACGGCCAGCAAAGCCGTAATCGCCGCCAGAATTATGATCACAGTTTGAAATTCCATGCTCGACCTCGCCTCCGTTTCATTGGCGAGATCGCGGCGGGAATGTAACGGCGGCGGTACGAAAAGAGCTATCGTTTTGCCGACCGTTTTGCTACGCAGAGGCGCGGGCCAGGGCAGTCGGGCTGACAAGAATAGGGACGGCGATGCTGCTCGGCGGGCACGGCGACGGCACAACTGATGTCGGGGCAGTTTTTGGGTCGCTTACGAGGCTTCACTACGATGCTCGCGGCTCTGCTTTCGCGAGTGGGAATCTTCCCTTTTCTCTTCCCAACAGTTTACAAGAAAAGTTTACAAAAGGCGGTTTACAAAGGGGGCAGCCCAAAGGCGATCTCTAAGTTGTTGCTAGATAAGGACTTAAAACTGTGCCGTTCAGCAAGAAAAAATCCCCAGGATCATCCAGAGTCAGTCGTGCTACCGTTACACCATTCCCCAACGGCCGGACGCCTCGCGGGAGAATCCGCTCGGCCAAACGCCGATGTGTGACATGAATGTCGCACCCAGGAACAGTCGTTAGACCGTTCCGATCGGGCAAACTCTCATCCTTTAGGGTAAGGGCTGCACCCCATTGCGTCAAGAGGGACCGCTCGCCTGGCCTTATTATGGGTGCGATATACTTGTCACCGTTCGCAATGGCCCCATGTTCACCCGGCCTTCGCCGTCACGCAAAGCCTCGTTGCCACCATTCTGGTGTAGTTCGGCGATTTCCTTGTCCGACAAACAGCGGCGGTAGATGCGGAAGTCGTCCAATGCCCCGTGGAACATATCTACTACGCCGTTATTCTCCCTGATCCCACCCACGGTGAACGGGTTCGTGTTGTCAACGTCGGAGATGTCGGCGGACGACTTCTCGCTGCCGACCCGCGCACCGTTCATCCACATCGTATACGTATCGCCGCGGCGCGTGACGACGGCGTGGTTCCATTGGCCGTATCGCACCGGGCTCCGCAGCCGCGATTCCGGCGCGTCCCAGCCGAAGAGCCACTCGCGGTCGGCGGTGCGGGCCTGGAAGTCCAACTCGCCGCTATCGCGGTTGAGTTTGAAAGCGATATCGCCCCGCTGGTCGCGATAGGAAAATCCGCGCATGAAAGGAAACGCAAAATGGCTGCTTCGCACCGGATTGAATCAGAGTGAGATCGTGAAATCTCTGGAGGTGAATTTCGGTGGCGGCTGTAGCTTGGCGTAGTGCTGACCGTTGAATTGCAAGGCGTGTGCGTGCGACGCACCTGCGTCGCCCTTCATTATTACGCGAGTCCAAACCAAATCGGCAAGCCGCGGCGTGGCGGGATTGATCTTGGATTTCGCGCTTGTGGTCAGCGCGCCGCGGATTTCATTGCCGGAAAGACGGACGGAAAGATCGCCGAAACGGTCCTCGTCGCCCTCGCGCCAGGCGCCATTGAAACGGCGCTCGATGCGCGACCACTTCAGTTCGATCTTGCCGGGGCCTTTTTCCTTGACGACCGTGTCGCTATACGTGCCCGTGTACTCGCCCGGCGCGGTTCGGGTGAGCGTAACTTGGTCCCAGTCTTCGCCTTGCCAGTTGCCCGAGATGTCTGGCGGATTCGTCGAGACAACGCCGACGGCGAAGAGGCTGAGGCCGAGAAGGGTGAGCATGGCTCAGGTTCCTTTGAAGATGCTCGCTAAGCTTATGGACTAGGAATAAGTCATCGCCGTTTCGCCCATCTTACCACCGCGGACGCTCACGTCGAACGCGCTTGGCCGTTTCGCCCGCTTGCCGCCGCGTTAAGCTGGGTAGATTTTGAGAAATTCTGACGATATTTCCAATTATTCTGAGTTTAGGGATTGCATCGCGCCGATCTATCCTCAGAACGCCGTTCGTACGGAGGTAAATCCGACGTTGCGGGAGAGTTTTAGGGGGTCTATGCGATGACGATGTTTTACAAAGCGATGCAACGGGTCGTTGGGGCAATTGTTTGCTGGGGCCTCCTGGCGGGAATCGCGCAGGCGCAACAAGATGACCACCAGCCGTTGAACCAGCCCGGTCCCGGACCGGCCGCCCGCGCCAATCCAGCCTGCTGGCCTTCGCCGTGCATCGCCACCGAAGACCCCGATGCCAAGCACGACTTTGAGAACTATCTCACGCCGCCGCGGATGGCCTGGTATGCCGAATTCGACGGCGGGGCCATTCAGGGAAAGCCGCAAGAGCGAACCGACCTGCTTTCCAACGGCGTGATCGGCAACATCGTTATGAGCACGGGCGATTTTTCCTACGACTTCCAAGCCACCGGGCGGCTGCTCGTCGGCGTCACGCTCGACGAATGCTTCCAGGTCGAAGCAAGTTACTTCCGGGTGAACACGGCTGAAAGCGACGAATCGATCCGCAATTCAGACCCTAACGGCTTCGGCGTCAACGGGGCGGGCACGGGCAACCTCTACACGCCCTTCGGTGGCTTTGGCGCCAGCGCCACCGCTCCCACTGCCGTGGACCTCGTCGACTTTGGCCAGACCAAGTACACGTCCTCGTACCAGGGCGGGGAATTGAACGTGCGGCGGCAGATGCCCTGCCCGCCGGGCAGAATGACAATGTCGATCCTCGGCGGCGTGCGCTTCGCCGAGATCGACGAGGACTTCCAGTTCAACACGCAGACTTCGACCGTGCCTGGCGCGGGCACGAACAACTTCCACGTCGTCACCGGCAATCAGATGATCGGCGGCCAGATCGGCGCGCTGTTCGAATTCTACGTGGAAAACCGCTGGTGGATCGATACCGAAGTGAAAGGTGCGATCTTCAGCAATCGTGAGCGCTTGATCAGCGAATACCAAAACATCAACGCCGCCGGCCTGTCCACGGTCTCTATCAACGACGACAGTGAAGTCCACACGAGCTTCGCCGAGGACATCACGGTGTCGCTCGTCTACCGCTGGTCGGCGCACTGCGCAACGCGGGTCGGCTATCAGGCAACCTTCATGCAAGACGTCGCCCTGGCGCCGGAAAACCTCAGCTCGGACTTGAGCGTCATCCAACAAGGTCCCGCCGTGGTGAGCCACAACCAGAATATCATCTATATGGGGCCGGTGGCGGGTTTGATGATGGCGTGGTGAGGCCTAATCCCACCGCCGCCAGTCAATATCGTGATACCGCACCAGCACCTGGTTGTCGAGCCGGTTGATTTCCACCGGCAGCGGGCCAAGATCGGCCGGCATAACGAACATCGCGGGAAATGATTCGGACGTGATGAACTTCAGCCCGGCCGGGATGCCCGTGGGCAATTCAAAGCTCGTCCGCCGCGCTAAGGCAAAGCCCCAGACGCCGAACGATGGCACCGCCGCATGATAGGGCCGCACGACAAAGCCGGCCGCTTCCAGCGTGCGGATGATGCACCAGTAAGACTTTCGGGCGAACAGCGGCGAGGTGCACTGCACGGCCACCGCCGCGTCCGGCGCGAGCCGCTGCTGCAAGAGGCGGTAGAAGCGCGTGGTGTAGAGCTTGCCGACCGCGAACGAATGCGGATCGGGGAAATCGACGATCGCCACATCGAAAGCCGGGCCCGGCTCCGTCAGCCAGAGCATGGCATCGCGGTTGACGACTTCCACACGTGGGTCGTGAAACGAGCGGCCGTTGAGCTCGGCCAGCGGTTGAAAGCGATCGGAGAGGCCGGTCATCGCCGCATCGAGATCGACGAGCGTGACCGCTTCCACCGATGGTATCTTGAGAATCTCGCGAAGTGCTAGGCCGTCGCCGCCGCCCAGCACCAGCACTCGCCGCGGCCGGCCAGCCAGGGCCATCGCCGGATGCACTAGCGCCTCGTGATAGCGGTATTCGTCGGCCGAATGGAACTGAAGGTGGCCGCTCAGGAACAACTGAAAGCCGCTCTGCCCAGCGGTGATCACGATCCGCTGATAAGGCGTCGTGCGGGCGTAGACGACCGGATCGGTAAAGAGATCGGCCTCGGCCATCGAAGTAAGATAATCGGCCTTCCACAGTCCGCCGCCGAGTATCGCCAGAACCACGAATCCGCGGACTCGCATACCGACGACGCTGCCTTCCAAGAGCGGGCGGAGCAGCCAGGTCGCCCAGAGGCCGACTAGGGCGTTGAGCACGCCGAAGACGAGCGAGGTCCGCGTCAGGCCCAGCCGCGGCACGCAGAAGATGGGAAACAAGATCGCGGCCGCCAGCGCGCCGACGTAGTCCAGCGCCAGCACCCGCGAGACCAGTTCCTTGAAATCAAGATGGTCCTTGAGCACTCGCATCAGAAGCGGCAGCTCCAAGCCCACCAGCACGCCGATCACGAAGACGACCGCGTAGAGCACCAGCGAAAAGAAGCTCAGCCGCGCGAAGCTGAAAAGCAGCAGCGGGGCCGAGCAGCCGCCGGCCAGCGCGACGCCGAACTCGATTTCCACGAAGCGGCGGACCAGATCGCGATCGACAAACCGCGAAAGCCAGGCCCCCACGCCCATCGCGAAAAGGTAGATGCCGATCACCAGCGAGAACTGAGTGACCGAATCGCCCAGCACGTAGCTCGCCAGCGTGCCGGCCAGCAGTTCGTAGACCAGCCCGCAGGTGGCCATGACGAGCACGTTGAGGAAGAGCACCGGGGCGCGGTTCATAATGTATCCGGCACACTCCGTGTGCCGCACCTCAACGGCACACGGAGTGTGCCGGTTACGATGTTACCCATGCATGGCCGAGGCGATAATGATGGCGATGCCGATGATCGCCGAGCCGAGGATGATGCCCAGCGAAACATTCTGGTCTTGCTCGATCTCCTTGCGGATCGAGAACGGGCAGATATGCACCAGGATGAAGAAGAACGCGGCGCAGACCGCCAGTCCCACCACGCTGAATACAAGCGTTTCCACAAGCTGACGCACGATGATTTGCCAATCCATTACTTGCCTCCTCGAAAACCGGAATAAAAGTGATGTGCCGTGACGTGGTGCGACCAGCCGGGCGAGCGGTGGCTGTCCACCTGCTCCACACGCCGCGGCGGGTTGCCGTACTCCAAGCCGGAATACTCGACATAGGCGTAGCACGCCAGCACCGCGCCCGCCACGATGACGTAAGGGTAGTTGAGCATGTCAGTTCGCCCTCCCATGTGCCCGGCGATACAATTGCACGACGAGCACGATGGCCGGCAGGATCGACACGCCCGCCAGCGCCCACAACAAATGTTCGATCCGCGGCGCGTTCGTGCGGACGCGGATGGCAAAATGGAGCGGCGTGTTCCGCGGCTCCTGCTGGCCGACGATCCGCAGCACGTATTTTCCGGCCGGCAGCGACGAGAGATAAACGCTCCGCTCGCGGCTACCCTCGGTCCACGCCTCGCCGTCTTCGACGCCCTGATAATACTCGACGGGCACGGAAAACTCCTGTACGACACCCGTCTGCTCGTCGACCAGGTCGCCGTCGATGCCCAGCCAGAAGTTCGTGGCCAAGGAAGAAACCTGGATTTCAAGGTTCTCGCGCGCTCGCACCTGGAACGGGTCGCTGAAAAAGATCGCGCCCTCGTCGCCGCTGCTGCGACTCGCCGAGCCGCTGACATCAAAGCCCGACGCGCCAGCGAGGGGGGCGTCATTCCCACTCGCTTGCGCGTCGGGCTTCGATCCACTTGGTTTAGCATCCGGCACACCGAAATCTCCCCCGCCTGTCGCCGCCGCGCCCGTCGCCGCCGCGGGCAGGTCACACTGCATGAATACGACCTGCTCGTTGCGCGCGCGGGCCTGAAACACAATGCCCACGACCAGCGTAAGCGCCGCCATGACGGCCCACCAGGCGTATAGCCGCGGAACTGACGATGGCTGGTTCGGTGAGGCGACGTTCGGCCGCGGCAGGGCGCGCGCCAGTCCGAATGCCCTCTCGACCGCATCGACCGCGACGTAGGTCCCATGCGACCAGCTCACTTCGCCCGAGTCGGGGCCGCCGTGCGTGATTTCGCGGGAAAGAACCTCCGGCGGGCGGACGAAATCGGTCGTCCAGACCTGTTCGCCACCGCCGGCCTTCCAATAGAACTCGCCCAGCACCGCGACCGTCGAGGTGACGTCCTGCTCCTCCCAGTTAAAAGTCTTGCCCGCGTAGCGAGCCGTGCCGCCGGCTGCTTCCACATCGCCGGGCGGGACCGTCTCCACGAAGTTCCAATGATCGTCGCTGCAAGTGAGCCAGCGAAAGCCGACCTGCGGGTTGTATAGCAGATATTCGTCCCAAGTCGTCGTGGCGTCCGACATGAGGCAGCGCTTCATGTAGCCGATCACCGTGTAGGAAACAGCGTTAAGCTGTCCCTTCGAGCCGATCGGCAGTCGGATCGTGGGCGGCGTGGCGGCCAGGCGGACCAACTGCAACTGCCCTTCATCCGCGTCGAGGATCGCGCCGCAATGCGTGCAGCCGACTCGCACCGTCTTGTGCGGAGCGAAGATAGCGAGGCGGCGGTGGCAATGCGGACAGTCGGCCTCCGCCGCCTCGACGTGCCGCGGATCGTGGGAAACGTCCTCGTGCCGATGCGGAAGCTCAAGATCGGCCAGATGGACCTCCTGCCCAAAGTATACTGTCGGCTCGTCGTGGGGCAGATTGCTAATCTGCCGTGCTTCCGGCAGGTTGGCAACCTGCCCCACGGGGCCGTAGTCGATCGTGGCGAACCGCCCTCCAGGTCCGGAGAGATCGGCATAGCGATACTCGGCCTGCGGCTTGAGCTCGTAAGGGATTTCACCCCGCGCTGCCGATCGGCCGGCCGGTGCCCTTTTCGGCGACCTTCATCGGCGGGTCGCCCGTGCGGAGCAGGAATCGCTGCTCGATGTTGAGTTCGTCGAAACCGGGAATCTTCCCCGCGCCTTTTAACTCGATCGGGAAGGTCAGGTAGAGCCGCTGCTGGACTTCGGCCAGCCAGCCGCAACGGCCGTCGTCGAACAAGAGATACCATTCGTCCCAGATTCCGCCCGCATCGTGCTGAAGCCGCACGACGCCGCGGATATCGAAGTCATGTCCCTGATAGCGGCCGCGCATGCCGAATTCCAGCGGCGAATCACTGTCGGGCAGATTGCTAATCTGCTGTGATACTGGCAGGTTGGCAACCTGCCCCACGCTTTGGCCATAGCCCGGCCGCACGACAATCGCGCCGCACGACTCGCAGATCGAGCTCATGGCGAAGTCGCCATGAAAGGCGACCGGCTTGCCGCACTTCGGGCAGTTGGCCTGAAACTCGTTCATGGCCGTAATGCTACCACTGTCGCCGAGTCGCTTCAAGCAACCGCCAACTCAACGCAGACAGCTTTGCACATCGTGCGATACTCGGACTGCCAAGCCACCGGAGAGCGTGCTGCAAAACTTATCCGTCTCGGCCTTCAATATATTGAATTCGTCTCGCGTGCATTTGCCGGCGCGACGGGCGGCCGCTGCGGCCAACAAATCGCGGGTTTTCTTCGTGTACTCCAGGCCCGTTTCCACCAGGCGAACCCGCTCCCGGGCCGCCGCATCGCCGCCGCCGATGGCCTCCAATCCTTCGGGCTGAAGCGACTTGATGTCCACCACGCGCTTGGCTGCCAGACACGGCCCGACAAATACGCGGCCGCCGCTTTTCACTTTTGCGAGTTGATCTTCCGCAACGATTTCGAGCGTCGCCCCGCTGGCCTTCTCCACATACTTCCGCAATTCGGCGGCCTCGGCACTCGTGCCTCCCGCCGGAACAACGATTACCGCCTCAATCCTTCATTTCTTGACGCCGCAAAAACCGCGAGATTTTCTCCGTTGAGCCCTTGCAATCCTGGCAGAATCCCGCTATACTGCATTAGTCATCTAAGTCACTAGGGTATTGGGCATGAGAATCGACCCCCGCAGCCACGTGCCGATCTACCTCCAGATCGCCGACGAAATCCGCGCGGCGGTCGCGGCCGGCATCTATCGGCCCGGCGAGGTGCTGCCTTCGCTCCGCGCGATGGCCGTCGAGATTCAGGTCAATCCCAACACCGTCCAGCGGGCCTACGACGAACTGGAGCGCGAAGGGCTGATCTACAGCCAGCGCGGCCGGGGGCTTTTTGTCTCGGAACAAGGGACTGCTTCCGCCCAGCTCAATGCCGGCGACGGCGTCCGTCGCTCCTTCGACGAAGCGATCCGCGCCAGCTTTGCCGCCGGCATGAAAACCAGGCAAATCCGCCAAATCTTCCACACGGCGCTTGAGCAGATGACCGAAGCCAACGATTCCGCAGAAAAGAAACGAACCGGGGAGAAACGCCATGATTGATCCTCATCCGGGCGAATTCGCCATCGAAACTCTTGGCTTGACCAAGCAGTTCGGCAGCTCCGTCGCGGTGAAGAACTTGCGTCTCAGCATCCCCCGCGGCTGCGCCTTCGGGCTCTTGGGCCCCAATGGCGCCGGCAAGAGCACGACCCTCCGCATGTTGATCGGCACCCTCGCGCCGACATCCGGCATGGCTCGCGTGCTGGGAATCAATGTCAGCGACAATCCCACGCTCGTGAAACAAAAGGTGGGCTACGTGCCGGAGCTGCATCATATCTATCGCTGGATGCGCGTCGGCGAGGTCATCGGCTTCTGCCGTTCGTGCTATCCGACGTGGAACGACGCAACTTGCCGGGAAATGCTCGATCGTTTCGCTCTCGATCCGCAGAAAAAGGTCAAAAGCCTCTCCAAGGGGACGCTCACGAAACTCGCGCTCACGCTGGCCGTGTCGCACGAGCCGGAGCTCTTGATTCTGGACGAACCGCTTTCCGGGCTAGACCCCATCGGGCGAGAAGAGTTTTTGGACGGCGTACTGCAATCGATATGCGAGCGCGGTCATACCGTGGTCATCTCCAGTCATATGCTCGACGACGTTCGCCGGCTGACCGATCGCCTGGCGATTCTTTACGAAGGGCAGATTCTGGTCGAAGGAAACGTCGATCACTTGTTGACGACGACGAAACGCGTCGCGGTCACGCTGCGGGACGGTTCGCGGCCGGAGAAACCGCCCGACGGGACCATCTGGCAGCGCATCCAGGGCCGCGAGTGGCTGGCGACGGTCCGCGACTTCTCGCCCGACAAGGAGCGTCAGGTCCGCGGCTTGGAATGCGCCGAGCGCGTCGAGATACACGATTTGGACCTTGAGGAACTTTTCAAGGATTACGTGAAAGGACAAAGGGGCGCCGCATGAACTGGCTATTTTGGAAAGAGTATCGGCAGAACCGCGTGGTCGTTTTTGCCTTGGTCGTAATGATGATCGTGCCGCATTTGTTTGGGCTGTATGCAATGGGATATCAATGGGCCCATCGGGGATGGGAAACGCTCTTGCAAGACTGGCGAGGGATTCTTGCTATGACGAGCGTCTATAGTTTCGTGATTTCCCAAGTCGCGCTCGCCGTGATCGGCGGCAACGTCATTGCCGGCGAACGGGCCGACCGTTCGGCGGAATTCCAAATCTATTTGCCACTTACACGGAAGAGGATTCTTGCCGGTAAGCTCTTGTTAGTGTCGGCAATCGCGGCTGCGATCTGGCTCATAAATCCGCTAATCATATTGGGCGTTTGGGCATCGGCCAATTTCGAGCAGTTCCCTAAAGAGATTAGCGAAAGCCTGACCAACCCAGCGATAACTGGCCTGGTCTTTTTCTGCATGGCCTGGTTTTTCTCGACGTTCCTTCGCAGCCCGACGTTCTCTGTCATTTCGGGCCTGGCGACGCCCGTAATAATTTGGAGCCTTATCTCGTTCGGCTGGTACCTTGTTCACGGTGAAACTTGGTATGGGGGGAAGGAGTCGATTCTTCAGACTTGGTACGTCTGCCTTTCTCTTGCGGTTGTTTTTCCCAGCTTCGGCATCGGCACCTGGCTCTTCCTGCGGCGTGTAGAACCATGAGCGCGGTCTTCTCCCGAGCGTGTTTCGCGGCCGGCGCGTACACCCGCGACCGTCGGCGCTAATCATTTCAGGTTCATCCGATTTGACGCGCACCCGGATGTCTCCGGGATAGAAAAAGTGCGCATGGCCTACGCCAGTTTAACGCATTAGGACCTATCGCAACCTGGATCCGCGCATTCGTGCATCGGCTGCGAATTATTTCAACGCGCGTTTTTGCACCGGCAAAAGCCGCTGGGCCTGCCGATTTTCCTAAGGTCTTATCTGGCAAGCACTTACGGCGACAACATCGGTTCTCGCGGGAATTCCTCGCCTGTTTGCGCGAACATAAGCCGGCGCCGCAAGTCCAGCCGACAAAGGACTTAGCGACGTTTTGTATCTTCATTTCATTACAACTGTTGACAGAAGATAAGAATTGTGCTAGACTGGCGATTTGCAACCCGCCTCCCCGTGTGGAACCAAGGAGGGAGGATGAGAGAACCGATGCGATAACACTCCTGCCAAAATGCAGGCCCGGAGAAAAAAACACCCGACAACTGGTGTAGTCTAGAACCCGCGGCTGAGTCGTTCCTGAGTTGATCCTGAGTCGATCCTGTCTTTTTTCGCAGGCACAAACCGATGAAAACACGGCATTTTTTAGCGATTTGGCCGGCCAAAAAACTTGGCTTGAAACAAGGGAGTTTCTCCCGCCGCGCCTCGACCAAAAATGGCAGTCGCTGGAGCCACAGTTTTTTCGTTGGCCTACACTTGCGCCCCCCACATCTTGAGCGCTCCCGCCAGTGCCGCGGCTATGGCGGCGCCGATGAGCGGGCCGACGACAGGCACCCAGGCGTACGACCAATCCGACCCGCCTTTGCCCGGAATCGGCAGGAGGAAATGCGCGTATGCGCGGGCCGAGATCGCACGCCGGGTTGATGGCATAGCCGGTCGGTCCGCCGAGCGAGAGCCCGATGCCCCACACCAGCGCGCCGACGAGAAAGGGCCCGAGCCCCGAAGGGATGTCGCCGACGTTCTTGCCGAAGATGGCGAAGCAGCCGAAGACCAGCGCGAACGTGCCGATGGCTTCGGTAGTCAGGTTCCACGGCAGCGCACGAATGGCCGGCGCGGTACAAAAGACGCCCAGCTTGAACCCTTGGTCCGAAGTCTGGGCCCAGTGCGGGTAATAAGCCAGGAAGACGAGGAAAGCGCCGAGGATCGCGCCGATGAATTGGCCGGCGATCAGTTGCATACCGGTGGCGAAATCGACCCCGGCAGCAGGAAAAGCTGCGTGGCGAATCATCTCCCCGAACGTCACGGCCGGATTCAGAAGCCCCAGTCCGCCCAGGGCCTTCGACGTATAGACGCCAACCATGACGGCAAAACCCCAGCCGGTCGCAATCACGATCCAGCCCGAGTTTTGGGCTTTGGATTTGTTCAGCAAGACGCCAGCCACGACGCCGTCGCCAAACAGGACCAACATCATCGTGCCGAGAATCTCCGCAAGCATGGGCATTGCTCCTTTTTAGCCGTGAAGTAAACATGGTAGATGGTAGCCAGGGTATTTTTAGAATGGAACTGCCATGTCCGAAGCTACCGAGAGGATAGGCGCGTGAATCGTTCAGCGCAATGGCCACTTTCCATAATTCTGCCGGCCAAAATCGAAACTTCCCATCGCCGGCAGGGTTATAATAGAATACCGGCTCCCACCTAACTACATAACGGAGACCACCAATGGCCGGCAAATGGGGCCTCGCCGCACTCTTTGTCCTTCTGATTTCAGGCAAATATGCCTCCGCCGGGGATGTCACTCCGCCGCTGCCGGGCCGATTTGCCGCGCCGCACCCGCAGGAATCGCCCGACTTCCGCCGCCATGTGCTGCCGATGATGGGCCGCATGGGCTGCAATTCCCGCGCCTGCCACGGCTCGTTTCAGGGTCAGGGCGGTTTCCGCCTCTCGCTCTTCGGCTACGACTTCAAGGCCGATCACGACGCCCTGACCGCCGGCAAGGAGCCGCGAGTCAACGTGAAGAACCCGGCGGAGAGCCTGATCCTCCATAAGCCGACTTCGCCGGACGACCACGGCGGCGGGCTGCGGTTCTCCAAAGATAGTTGGCAATACAACGTGCTCCGCCGCTGGATCGACTCCGGGGCGAAAGGCGTCCAGCCCGGCGATGCCGAGTTCGCGCGGCTCATCGTCACGCCCGCCGAGATCAAGTTCGCCAAAGCCGGCGAGACGCGGCAACTGAAGGTCGTGGCCAGCTGGTCCGACGGATCATCCGAGGACGTCACCGCGATCAGCCGCTACCGCAGCAACGACGACGCCATCGCCACCGTGAACGAAGACGGCCTGATTACTTGCAAAGGCGCCGGCGATTCGCATATCGTCGCCTTCTACGACAACGGCATCACGCCCGTGCCGGTGATGCTGCCGTGGAGCGACCAGACCGGCGATCGCTATCCACAGGTCGCCGCGCCGACCGAGATCGACAAACTGATCGTGGACAAGCTCCGCAAGGTGGGAATCGTGCCCTCGCCCGGCTGCACCGATGCCGAGTTCCTCCGCCGCGCGAGCCTCGACGTGACCGGCACGCTCCCCACGCCCCGCGAGATCGAAACCTTCCTGGCCGACCAGTCGCCGGACAAGCGGGCGAAGAAGATCGACGAACTGCTGGAAACGCCTGCCTACGCCGCCTGGTGGACCACCAAGCTCTGCGACCTGACGGGCGACAACCCGCAGCAGCAAGGCACACAGTTCTTCCAGCGCGAGCAGACGAGGCAGTGGTACGAATGGATCTACCGCCGTGTGGCCAACAACATGCCTTACGACCAGATCATGGCCGGGCTGCTATTGGCCAACGGCCGCGACAAGCCGGGCCAGTCGTTCACCGACTATTGCCTTGAGATGGGTTCCTACATGAAGCCGGGCAACGAAACGGACTTCGCCTCCCGCAAGACGATGCCCTATTTCTTCTCGCGGCGAAACGTGCTCAAGCCGGAGGAGAAGGCGCTCAGCGTCACCTACGCAATGCTCGGCTTGCGGCTGGAATGCGCACAGTGCCACAAGCATCCGTTCGACCAATGGACGCAGAAGGATTTCCAGCAGTTCCAGGCGTTTTTCCAACTCGTCGATTACGGCGTCAAACCGCCGTCGGGACCCGAAGCCAACAACCTCCGCGCGGAGTCGGGCATAAACAAGTTCGGCACGACCAAGGACCGCCGCGCGGTCATCCAGGGAATTCATGATCGCATTGATAACAACAAACCGGTTTTCTTCCAGGAGTTGTATGTCGCCAATCCGCAGCAATCGAAGAACGTCGCCGCCCGCTTGGCCAGGAATCCGCAGTTGGCGAAGAATCCCCAGTTCGCCAAGCAGTTGCAGAAGAAAGGCGGCGCAGGCTCCGCGCCGACCGTAACGCCCAAGCTGCTGGGCGGCGAGGAAGTCTCATGGGCCGACACGCCCGATCCCCGCGTCAAACTGATGGAATGGCTGCGGAGGAAGGACAATCCCTATTTCGCCCGCGCGTGGGTCAATCGCGTTTGGGCCGCTTATTTCGGCGTGGGCATCGTCGATCCGCCGGATGACAACAGCATGGCGAATCCGCCGAGCAATGGACCGCTCCTGAATTATCTCGCCCAAGGCTTCGTCGCCCACAACTACGACATGAAGTGGCTCAATCGCACGATCCTCAACACGGCCGCCTATCAACGAAGCTGGAAAGAGAACCCGACGAACCGCCTCGACAATCGTAACTTCAGCCGCGCCCTCATCCGCCGCCTACCGGCCGAAGTGGTCAACGACGCGCTGATCGAGGTCACGGCTAACGACTATAAAGCGGGGTCGATGCGGAGTTCGATCATCGATCGCGCGATCGGGCCGGACATGCAGCGCAGCGGCGACCGCTACTTGCTAATCGCCTTCGGCGTGCCGGACCGCATGGTGACGTGCGATTGTTCGCGCTCGAATGATCCGTCGCTGGTGCAGACGATTTTCCTGCTGAACGACGCGAACCTCCGCGGCCGCATCGACAACGGCGGCTGGATTCAGCAGCTTCGCCAGCAGCAAGCCGGTGGACCGCAGCAATTCCGCGGACAACAGCAGTTCCGGGCGCAGCAGCTAAAGCCCGGCGGCCAGATTGCCGCCAAACCGTTGAATACCGATGCCTTGATCCGCTCGGTCTTCCTCCGTACGGTCGGCCATCCGCCCGATTTGAATGAAAACAAAGAGGCCCACGAGTTGTTCGCATCAGCCAAGACCCCGGTCGAAGGCGCGAAGACGCTGCTTTGGGCAATGGTCAATACGAAAGAGTTTATTGTGAATCATTAAGTCAGCGGCCGCGACGCAAGGTCGCCTTTCGCTCCGCGAAAGTTGCGCTACGTTTCGCGGAGCGAAAGGCGACAATCCGCGTGTTCGCTTTGAAAGGTCTTCCCATGTCCATCTTCTGCGACGGCATCAATCGACGTGATTTCATCCGCATCGGCGGCTTGGCCGGTGTCGGCATGAGCTTGGCCCAGTATCTGCAGATCGCCGAAGCGGGCGAGGTCCGCCCGGCCAAAGCCAAGGCGGCGATCTTCATTCGCCTCAGCGGCGGGCCGAGCCACCTCGACACGTTCGACATGAAGCCCTCCGCTCCGGACACGCACCGCGGCGAGTTCCGCGAAATCTCCACCAAGATTCCCGGCATCCGCTTCTGCGAGCACCTGCCGAAGCTGGCCCAATGCTCGGACAAGTTTGCCATCCTCCGCGGCGTCAGCCACTCGCTGGCCGACCACCGCCTGGGCACGAAGTATATGACTACCGGCAACCGCCCGCTGCCTTCGCTGGAGTATCCGGGCTACGGCGCGGTGATCAGCCGCGAACTGCCCGGCCCGGCCGATCTGCCGAACTTTGTCGCGGTGCCCGGCGGCGACGAAACGACCGGCTTCCTCGGCGTCGAATACGGCCCGCTGAATACGGGACAAACGCCCAAACCGGGCAAGAAGCTGGAAATTCGCGGCCTCTCGCTCAACGGCGGCGTCACGCTCGCCGACCTCGACCGCCGCCAGGACCTGCTCAAGCGCTTCGACCACGCCTTCGACTCGCTCGCCAAGGACGACAAGATCTTGGCCGGGCTCGACCGCTTCACGCAGCGGGCGTTTTCCATGATCCGCTCGCCCAAGGTCCGCGCGGCGTTCGATCTCTCGCAAGAGTCGGCGGCCATCACGCGGCATTTCAACGAAACGCCCTTCGCGCAAAGCTGCCTCCTGGCGACGCGGCTCGTGGAGACGGGCGTCCGCTTCGTCACGGTCAGCTTCGGCGGCTGGGACACCCACGACCAGAACTTCACGCGGCTCAAGGATCAACTGTTGCCGCCTCTTGGACTCGGGCCTCTCCGGGCTGTTCCTTGCCTTGGAGCAGAAGGGACTCTTGGACTCGACGACGGTCTTCGTCACCGGCGAGTTCGGCCGCACACCCAAGATCAACGCCCGCGGCGGGCGCGATCACTATCCTCGGGCCATGTTCTGCCTCATGGCCGGCGGCGGCATTCGCGGCGGGCAGGTCGTCGGCGGCTCCGACGCCCGCGGCGAAGTGCCCGCGCACGACCCCTTCTCGCCCGACGACGTGGCGGCCACGTTCTACAAGACGCTGGGCATCGACATCACGAAGGAATACCACACGCCCAGCGGGCGGCCGGTGATGATTGTGCGCAACGGCAAGGCCATCGATGAACTGATCTAGGTGGTCTCCTTCATCGAGCCGCCGCAAGTAGATGTCATCGAGAAGATTCTGCGGCATTGCGGACTCTGGCAGCCCTCGACGCCGCGCCCGCCGCCCGGGGAATTTTCGGTCCACGACGCGGAGGGCGGTAACGATTCATCCGCCGCAATCCGCGAGCTGACGTATGTGGACGAGGCCTTCTGGGCAACGTTCTGACGACCACTGGCATGCAGCCGGCTCGGAGCCGGTCTGCGCATGCGGGGCGATTTGCTCGCTGTCGGCCGAATCGCAACGGCAGAATCGCTTGTTTACGCCGGCCAAACTTGCGGAGCGAAGGAAACAAGAAGCCAGCCGAGGGAGGATGGGCTAGCCCGTCCTCCCTCGGCTGGCTGCTTGTTTCACCATAGGTCTTAGGGTAGAATCAGAGCAGTGAAGGGAAATCAGAATTCCTATCATGATCATGTATCATGATCGTAGTATTGTCAGATGGCATCTAGATTCGGTCATTGACCACCGCAATTCGGTTGACACGCTCCCAGACGTGATTAAAATCGAGGGAACGCTTCTAGGAGCAACCGATATGTTGGCTGCGAAACCCGTTCATTTGTTTGCCGCCATTGCGGCCGCGGGTTTCGTTCTGGTGCTGACAACGCTAGTGCCTGCTTCGACTTTGACTTGGAACGCTGGCAACGCGCAATGGAATGTTACTAGCACGGTTTGGAGTGGCGCCACCGTGGCCACGCCTTGGGACTCAACCAACGGCCCGACAAACGTTGCCGATTTTACCACCTCGGGCGTGACAGCGACCGTCAGCGGCACGGATTACTCCAACGGCGTCATCTTCGATGCCCCCTCCTTCATCAGCGGTGGCACGCTGAACCTATCCGGAGGCAGCCCGACGATCACCGTAAATGCCAGCAGCGGCACGATTGGCTCGACTTTGGCCGGCGCCGCAGGGCTGAGCAAGAACGGCGGCGGCACGCTCACACTTAATGCGCCGAGCAGCCCATTGACCGGCCAAGTGACGGTGAACTCGGGCACGCTGCTGCTGAAGACCGGGAGCGTGGCGTCCTCGGGAACGATTATTAACGCCAGCGGGCTAGTTATCAACGGAGGGACCGTTAACGCGCTTAACGACAACTCGATCTGGAATCCATTTTACAGGCCAGGGGAACGTTCGATAACAATCAATTCCGGCGGATTGCTCACGGGCGGCAGCGGCACCAGCCAGGGTTCGACACATCTCGGTCCCCTAACGCTCAGCGGCGGCACGTTGGCCAGCAATGGCTACAATTCAACATGGGGCGGCTGGTACCTGGACGGCGACGTGACCGTCACTGGCGGCGGGACGTTGACGATCAGCGCCCAGAAAATCTACCTCAACTACATTCAACCCCCCAAGTTTATCGTGACCGCCGGTTCCGTGCTGAACTTTGTGGGCAACACCGAGTCAAGTGCCAACGGGAATGGCAGCGGACCGCTCCATTTGACCGGGGGCGGCCTAATGATTCTCGGCGGCGTGAATAACTATTTCGGCGAAACGATTGTGAGTCAAGGCACGCTGCAAGTCGGCGTCGCCGGAGCCATACCGAATAATCCCACGATCGTCTTCGATTCGCCGGCAAATGTAGCCATGTTGGACGTTCATGGCTTCAACATGACGATCAATGCACTGGAGCAGTACTCGCGCTCGGCAACCAATATGATCGTCAACAACTCATCGGGCACGTGCACTTTGACATTGGGGACCAAGACCGGGCAGAGCGTGTTTTCGGGAGTCCTGGCGAACAACTCCGATGGCGGAAGCGGCGTATTAGCCGTGACGACAACGGGCGACATGATTCTCAACGGGAACAATACGTACACGGGAGCCACCACGATCGCGGCCGGGGACCTCGTTCTCAACGGCAGCAACGCCACCAGTTCCATTAGCATTGCCCCTTCGACGGAACTCTCCGGTACGGGATCGGCGATTTACGCCACGACTACGCTTTTGCCCGGAGCGGGGATCGTGGGCGGTAACAACGGCGCTGGTTCGCTTAGCCTTGGCGGATTGACCTTCCTCGGCCGCGGCGGGGCCTATCTTACTAACGCCGCGAACTACAGTTCCGTTCCAGCAATGAGCGTCGGCGCGTTGAGCACCTCGCCGACGGCAGTCACTGTCTATGTCTTAGGTGCACTGCCTTTGGGCAGCGGGACCGCGCATGTCATCGGCTACTCAGGCGCGATCGGCGGCTCAGGCTTCAACTTCACCGTCGGATCTCCTGCCTCCGGTGGACGGCAGAAAGTCGCGCTAGCCAACGACGCCGGCTTTGTTGACTTCACGTATTCGGTCGATAACCCGTACTGGACGGGCTCGGGCAACCGACTTTGGACTTTGACCGACCAAAGCCCCAATTACAATTGGACCCTTGTCCTCGCGGGGTCAGGTACGAATTACATAACAGGCGACAACGTCCTCTTCGATAATCGCGCGACAAATACTACGGTCCAGATCGGCGACGCCACGGTAACGCCCGCTTCGGTGACCGTCAACAACGACGGCGCGCACAATTACACGTTCATTGGCAGCGGGTCGATCGCCGGGGCGACCGGCCTGACGAAGTCGGGCAGTGGATCGCTCACCATGAACTTGACGAACAGCTATAGCGGCACGACCACAATCCAAGGCGGCACGGTCTATATCGGCGCGGACTCCGCTCTCGGAACTGCGCCTGCAACGGCTACCGCCAGTGACATAGTGCTCAGCGGCGGAACGCTTTCGGCCAACAACACATTCTCTCTCAACGCCAACCGCGGCATCGCCCTGGGACCAGTCGGCGGCAGCGGTTCTGGCTCGATCGATGTTTCCAGCGGTACGCTGAGTTACGGCGGGGTCCTGGCGAACGCCACGGGAGGCACCGGCGTCCTTAGTAAGACCGGCAGCGGCACGCTGGTGTTGAGCGGCACGGCTACTTTTACGGGCGGAACATCGGTTGTCGCCGGGAATTTGGTCCTTACGAACTACATGGCGGTTGTCGATGGCTCGAACCTGACCGTCGGCGCTTTTTCGTCCTTAGCGATGGCCCCTGCTGCAGCGATCTCTTTGACGCCACAAGCTACGGCCGAAACCGTGCCCGAGCCGAGCACGATCTTTTTGCTTGCCTGCGCGGTGATGCCATTCGTTTTGTACGCCAAGCGAGTGCGATTATTATCAACCGCTACCGAAGCATGGGCGGTTAGCGGTTCGCTCGAACTGCACTTGGCACCGTGCTTTCGCCAACCCCGCACTCGCAATGTGCTATGAGTGCTGTTGGACTTGCAGCGATCAGGTCATTCCTCTATCAGCACCTTCTTGGCCGGCTTCAGATGTTCTGCGTCGAGCTTGTCGAGCGCGGAACGGAAAAGGGGATATTACTGATTTTTATGAAGCACAGAACATATTTCAGCGATCTCACCCGTTTTCGCCCGACGACGTGGCGGCCACGTTCTACAAGACGCTGGGCATCGACATCACGAAGGAATACCACACGCCCAGCGGCCGCCCGGTGATGATCGTGCGGAATGGGAAGGCGATTGATGAGCTGGTCTAGATCGTGGCCTTCATCGAGCCGCCGCAAGGCGAGGTAATCGAGTAGATCTTGCGTCACTCCGGCCTCTGGCAACCACGGTCGCCGCCCGCGACCGACGCCTCAGTCCGCGACGCGGAGGGCAATGACGATTCATCCGCTGCAATCCGTGAGCTGACCTACGTGGACGAGGACACCTTCTGGGCGACGTTTTGAGATGCACCGACAGACGCCGGACGGGCTAGCCCGTCCTCCCTCGGTTGGCTGCTTGTTTCACCATAGGTCTCAGGGTAAAATCAGCAAGTGAACGGAAAACAAATTTCCTATCAGGACAGCTTTTCGCCTGCCCGGGGGGATCGGAAATGCCTGTGACCCGCCCGCTCGCCGAACCCGATTTGCCCGAGGCGCAGTGCATCGTGCGACGCGCCTTCGGGACGTTTTTCGGTGTCTCCGATCTCGACAATTTCTGGACCGATTTCGATTACGTCTACGGCCGGTTCGGTTGCGAGCACACCGCCGCCTTCGCCGCCGACCATGCCGGTGCCTTGGCCGGATCGAACTTTGCGACTCGCTGGGGCAGCGTCGCGTTCTTCGGACCGCTTTCGATCCGGCCGGACCTATGGGACAGCGGTATCGCCCAGCCGCTGGTCGCCGCCGCCTGTGGCGCCTTCGACAAATGGGGCGTCAGCCATGCCGGGCTTTTCACGTTCGCCCACAGCGCCAAGCACGTGCACCTCTATGGGAAATTCGGCTTTCACCCGCGCTTTCTGACCGCGATCATGCGGCGTTCGGCCCGGCCGGGAGCGGGATTGGGCACGGCCATGCGATACTCGGCACTATCCGCCGGCGAGCGCGCCGAGGCCGAGGCCGCGGTGCGCGGCCTGACCGCGCAACTCTACGACGGGCTCGACCTAGGCGGCGAGATCCGTACCGTCGCGGGCGCGGCTTTGGCGACACGGTGCTGTTGTGGGATGGCCGGGACCGGCTCTGGGGGTTTGCGGTCTGCCATTGGGGGCCGGCGAGCGAAGCCGGCGCCGGCTGCGGCTTACGTCAAGTTCGGCGCGGTGCGGCCGGGGTCCGGCGGCGAGGACCGCTTTGCCGCGCTGTTGGATGCCTGCGAGGGGATGGCGATCACGGCCGGCATGCCGAACCTGCTGGCCGGGGTCAATCTCAGTCATGAGGAGGCGTATCGCCAGATGAAGGCGCGCGGCTTCCGCACCGAAATCCAGGGGGTGAAGATGCACCGGCGCAACGAGCCCGGCTACGATCGGCCGGAATTGTTCGTGCTCGACGATTGGCGATAGGGGCGGAAAACAGAAAAGGAGCGTCGAAACAGGGCCGGGCCTAGAACTGAATCCACTCAGTGAGGGAAGTGGGCAACATCGAAAGGATCGGGTGCTGGGCGTCGATACAAGCACGCACCGGTGATTGACCAAGGGAAAGGTCTTATATGCAAGGAGCTACGCGCGAGTGGCTCCGCAAGGCCGAGGCCGACTATCGGCTCGCCGAGAGAGGACGGGAGAACACTAGTTTTTACTGTTTCTTTGCATTGAACCTTGCTGCGGCGCTTCAAATATCAGCGATGTCCCTTTTCCGTTCCGCGGCGAAGTTCCGGCCCACGATCCTTTCTCGCCCGACGGGATTTGCTCGCTGCGGGCCGGATCGCAACGGCAGAATGCTTGCTTCGGCCGGCCGTACTTGCAGAGCGACTTGGTTCTCCTGTTTCCGCCTTGGCTAATCGTCGCTCAGCCGGGTGCTCTACAAGTCGCACCATCCAACCGCGCCCACAATAAGAAGTCGTGCCTCCGGCGCTGTGTCGCTTGCGGCGCAAGAGCCTCACGTGCTGCGTCGCTTGTTAAAGCATTCGCGCATTCGACGGTCCTTCGGGCAATCGGCTCCCGTTGAGTTACTCGGCGCTCTGGTGCGGAACGATATTTGCGAAATGATTTCCTTTCGAATTCGCCGGTCGAACTGCCTGACATGTTGCCAGGACAGGCAATCGGCGCCAATCCTTCGAAGGAGGACATCATGTTACGTACGGTTACTTTTTCGCTAATTTTACTCGCACTGCCGCTCGCTGGAGTTCGGGCGGCCGACAAGGACAAGGACGGCGGCAAAGACCTCAAGTCGCTGCATGCCACGATCAGCAAGATCGATTCGCAAAACGACACATGGACGGTCGAGACGATGGACCAAAATGGCAAGGAACAGGCAAAGACACTGCAACTCTCGAACAATATCAAGTATCTGAACGCCGCCGGGAAGAAGGCCAAAGCCGATTCCTTCAAGTCCGGCGACGACGTATGCGTTACGGAGAAGAATGGCAAAGTCACCGAGGTTCGCAAGGAGGCCGAGGCGAAGATCACTAAGGTCGATCCCCAAGCGGGCACCATCGAGGTGAAAATGACCGATGAGAACGGCAAGCAGGTCGAGAAGACATTCCAGCTCACGGAAGACAGCGAATATATCGACAGCACCGGCCGCGTGGCAGTTTTGGACGTTTTCCAATCCGGCGACGACGTGCTTCTGGTCGATGCGGAAGGCCGTATTAAGTCCATGAGAAAAGCCGGCCACAATCACGCGCAGGCCGAAGCCCAGGCGAACGCTGGAAAAAAGACTGAAACCAAGTAGAGTGGGCAACTGAAAATGGGGCCGCCAGTTCGTTCGACGAACTGCTAGAAGCAGAGGCAGTTCGTCGAGCGGCCCTTTCCGATTTCGAACGCAGTCCAATGCGCTGAACACCGAAAGGAAACGGCTAGGACCAGCGCCCGCGGCGAGCGAGGCCGCATCCGGCATTGTGAATCCCCAGATCAACCTCGCAAATACTTATTGAACCAGTCGATCGTGCGTTGCCAGGCCAGTTTGGCCGCCGCTTCGTTGTAGCGGGCGGGGGTGGCGTCATTGTTGAAACCGTGAACGGCGCCGGGGTAGACGTATCCTACGTGAGGGACGCCGGCGGCTTTCAATTCCTTATCGTACGGCGGCCAGGTTCCGGCAAGCCGCGCGTCCTTTTCGCCATGTTGAACGAGGATTGCCGCTTTGATCTTGGGAACATCGGCGGCCAGCGGAGGCTGGCCATAAAAGGGAACCGCGGCCGCCAGATCGGCGCCCATGCGGACGGCCAGCTTGTTGGCAACGCCTCCGCCGTAGCAGAAGCCGATGACGCCTATCTTGCCCGTGCAGTCCGCTCGCGATTTCAGCCACTCCGCGCACGCCGCAAAATCTTCGAGCATCTTGCCGCCGTTGACGGTGCGGAAGAGCTGGCCGCCTTTGTCGTCGTCGCCCGGATAACCGCCGACCGACGTGAGGCCATCCGGCGCGAAGGCGATAAAGTTCGCGATCCCCAGTCGCCTTGCGATGTCTTCGATATGCGGATTGAGACCGCGATTCTCATGCACCACCAACACGCCGGGCAGCTTGCCCTCGGCCTTGGCGGGCCGGACCAGATAGCCCTTGATGCTGCCATTGCCCTGCGGCGACGGCACCGTGACGTACTCGGTCTTCAGCCGTTTATCGTCCTTTGGGACTTGTTCTCCCAAGGCGTAGTTCGGCATCATGGCCTCAAGGATGGCGGCAGCGGTCAGCCCGCCGACGGCGAACTTCTTGGTCGCATCGAGGAAGTCGCGGCGGCTCATTACACCGTGGATATATTCGTTGTAAAGCTCGACAACCTCCGACGGCAATTCACGCGCTTTGTTCGGTTCCATTGGAGTCACCCTTTCGCTCTGGCTGGTGATAAGCGATACGTGATAGGAAACTTGGTTTCCCACAAAAGACCGAGTCTAAACCGGGAAGAAGCGGCAGTCAACAAGGCAGGCGAAGCCGACGATGTTTTGAGCCCTAGCCCACTTTCACGTCGATGCAGAGCACGTAGAGGCGGTTGTTGAAGCCGTCGCGAAAGCAGGTCGAAATAGTCTGGCAGAGATTGCCGGTCGCCAGCGACACATAAGGATCGGTCGTGTATTTCGGCAGCTCGGCGTCCAAGAGCATGTAATAGTATTCTTTCAGCGAATGGTCGGCGCCGACCGGCGCGGGCTGGAACATGCTCGGCCCGCGATCGAGCCCCGCCTCGGAGCGGCAAACGGTCTTGCTGATCTGCGTGCCCGTCTCGTCGAGGATATAGGCGCATTCGATGGCGGCGAATTTTTGTACGGCGCGTTCTAGAACGACGACAAAATCGACGCTCGGCGAACAAGTCAAATCGCAGAGCAGAGTCTCGACCAGCACGTTGTACTGCCGGTGCTTGTGCCGTCGCCGGCTCGTCTTCCGGACCATGTTTTGTTTGAAGCGCTTCGCTAGGGACTGCGACGCGGTAACCGCGCGCTCGAGAAATGGCGAGTCGGCCGGCTGCGGCCGGCTGATGTAGAAGCCTTGCAGAAGGTCCGCGCCGAGTTCCAGGGCCGCGATGGCCTCCGCTTCGGTCTCGATGCCTTCAGCCACGACCAGGGCGCCGATGCGTCGGCCGAGATACACCAATGCCTTGAATACGCCTTGCTTGTGATAGTCTAAATCGAGTCGACGCACGAGTTCGCGATCGACCTTCAGCACGTCCGGCTGAATCAAGGGCACGCGGTCAAGGTTCGAGTGCCCGGCGCCTACGTCATCCAAGGCGAGCAGAAAGCCACGCTCGCGAAACCGGCCTAGAATGTCGGCCAGACGATCCGTATCGTCGAAGCGCGATTCGAGGACTTCGATCACGATGCTCTCGGGCGGCACGGACCAGCGCCGCGCCGTCTCCAGCAGATTCTCGGCGTCGTCCTCGCCATCGGTCGCCAGCAGATTCAGGTTCATGAACAGCAAGAGCGGATCGCATCCCGCGATTGCCGCGGCGAACGTGGAGATCGCCGTCTGCCGGCACTGCAATTCGCACTCCCGCGTGACGCCTTGCCTGGCCGCCTCGTCAAACAAGAGGCCGGGCGGAACCAGGGCTCCGCCGGCATCAATGCCGCGCGCTAGGGCCTCCACGCCAAATACCGACTGCGTCTTTATCGAACAGATCGGCTGAAAGTGCGTGAGCGACTCGATGCCCTCCACGGCCTCCTTGCCGGTGATGGACCGTTCGTCAGCGAAGGCGCAATTCACGAGGGTAAGTCTCCTTTACCGGCAGGCATTTGATTCATGAGGGGGTGGCCGAGGTGGCGAAACTGGCGATGCGATTCAATTCATTGATTTGGGCAAAGTAACGCGCCGATCGCGCGGCAGGTTTCCGAGCTAGCAGCCTGCTCGACGGCTCGACTTATTTGGCCCCGCCATACGGTCTACATGGATTGGCACTAGAACATAGCATAAAGTAATCGTGGCGCAGTAAAGAAATGCCATCAGCAGCCCGCCAAGGCAACGGATAAACCGAAGATTCCGGCGCGCTACAGAATTGTCGCGCGGGCGGTGAAACCGGCTGCGTCATCCGCCGTACTTGCCAAATAGCGCTGCCAAAGCCTTGATTGACAATTCACGCTGACGATTCTGGTCCAGGTCACTCAAACCGCTGACAGCGCGCAGCAAGGCGAGATCGACCGCGGCGCGATGGATGGCGCTGGATACCGGATTGCGATCGATGCGAGGCGCGACCGATGCAGCAGCCGGCTCTGCCGATGCAGTATTGGCTGATAAAGCTGCCGGGACCGATGGGCTGGTCGTGCTGCCCTCACTAACGTTTCGGCTTGCGATTGACTGAGCTCCCGCGACAACGACCGGGCCAAACATGGATAGGGCTTTGCCGCCTACCGTTAAATCCGATCCGCTCAGGATGGCATTGGAGTTAGCCACGATCAACGTTCCGCCCGCGACGATCGTGCCTTTGCCATAGGTATTTGTGCCCGATAGCTTCAACGTGCCGGCGTTTAGCTTCTCCAGCGAAAAAGCGCCGCTGATTGAACTAGAAACGACCAATTGGCCCGTGCCGGCGATGTAGAACATGCCGTTGGCGCCGAGAATTGTCGGTTGTGAAATCGTCTGCGTGCCCGACGCTCCGGGCGAGCGCGTGAGGTAGCCCGTGGCGAGCGTCAGGCTGCCGCTGCCGCCGAGCGTGAAGTTCGTGCCCCCTTGAATCGCCAGCGAGCGGGCGGTCTCGGCGCCGTTGAGATTAACGGTGACTCCGCTGGAAAGTCCCGTGCTCGCAAAGAACGCGTCGGTGCTCGCTCCCGGCGCGCCGCTGGGGTTCCAGTTGGCAGCGTCGGTCCATTTCAACGTGGCGGCCCCGTTGGTCCAGCCCGCGCCGCCGATAAAGGTGAAATTGACGCTTGCCGACGTGCCGTAGCCGAAGATGGGCGCGTTGACGTTGGCATTAGGGTTGCTGCTGTTGGTGTCGGTTTCGTTGACGCCCGACTGGACCGTGACATTCACCGTCCCTACACCGCTGGGAACGAGCACGGAAAGCTGCGTGTCGCTGAGCACGGTAACGGAGTTGGATGCGACGGAGTTGGATGCGTTGGTGCCAAAGAGCACCGAGATTTGCCCCGCCGCGCCGGAAAAGTTCTTGCCGTTGACCAGGATTGTGCTGTTGGCCGAGCCACTGGTCGCGCTGAGGCTGGTCAGAATGGGAGTAAGGTTGACGACCTCGAAGTCGGCGGCCGTCAGCACTCCAAGGCCCTTGCTAGCGAGAATGTCGTTGTCCATGTCCCAGGTATGGGCGATGTTGTTGTTGGCGTCCTGTGATGCAGAAGCGCCGGTAATGTAAATCGTGCTGCTCGGGCCGCCGATATCCGCCAGAATCAGGCCATATTTCTGCATGGCTTGGGCGACGATCTTCGACTCCGGCGGCATGGCGTTAATCAAGTTATTGACCGCCATCGTGTTCGCCAGCCGCAAGCGGCCGCCCATCGGCAAGCTATTGCTGTTCGCGCCGTTGACAATGTGCGAGCCGGGGTAGACATACTGCCATGTGACGTCGGCGGCGGGCAATGTAAAACGGAGGGCGTGGTTGATGGCGCCCTGGCCGCCTTGGGCGACCGGCAGCCCCTCGTCGGGCCGCGCCAGACCGGCGAGGATCGACAACCCGGCCGCGTCGGCCGAGGTGTAGCCGAGCGTGCGAAAGTTGTCGGTATTCATGTGCCAGACGGTTTCCTGGGCGGCGTGCCATTTGCCGTCGGTGTGTGCGTGCCCGTTGGGAAGCGTCGGATCGCTGGGCCGAGTCACAAGATACAACTCATAGGCCGTGTTGCTATCTTCGTCCCAGACGATCAAGTGCGAATCGCTGCTCTGGTTGCCATTGGGGTTGGGGCCGTTCTGGAAATCGCCTTCGATGACCGCGCCCGCCGGAATCGGCACCAGCATGTTGTCGCTCTCGCCCGGATAGTTGTCGATGATGACATTCACCTTGGCGGTCGTCTTGCCGTGGACGACGTTATAGGGAATGCCGTACAGGTCGGCCGCGCCGTTGGAAGGGCTATCCTCGCCCCAATCGGGATGAACCGGGAACAAGTTGCCGCCCATGTGCGAGATGATGGCCGCCGAATTGGTTGCAATTGGCGCCTTGCTGATGTCTTGGTTCCAAGGATAGTCCGGCGGGAATATCTGCTGGCCCAAGAGCGAGAGCAGTCGGCGATCTTCCAGTTGCTCTATGTGCCGCATAGCGGGCCTCCTTGGATGCCTGCGCGAAATGGCGAACGCTGACAAGCACGACATCGATCAATGGAATCGTTCGCGCGCCGTGTGCCTTGCGGCAACCCCCCTCTGGTTTTGGCCAATGTCGAAGTAATACCTTGCGGTAACGCAGAACTGCCGTCGCAGGCGCGCTTATGACTCTTCAGGCTGCCTCTCTCTGGAGCAACATACGCCGAAAATCAACGGCGGCGAGCGAAGAGTGCAATTATCGACGCGGCAACTAGAATCATGAGCGTGCCCGGTTCGGGCACCGGGGTTATCGCGCTGCCCGCGGCCGTGCCGGGCGACACCACGGGAGCGGGCGCGAATTGCGAGGGATTGCCGACCGTTAAGTTCGTTCCATCGGCGATCGCCATGCTATTGGTCGCGATAAGTGTGCCGGCTTCGACTAGGGTAGTTCCTTGATACGTGTTGGTGCCGCTGAGCGTGAGCGTGCCGCTGCCCAGCTTGGTCAGGCCGCCGATGCTCGTCGCGCTGTTGCCGCGAAGCAGGTTCATGGGATACGTCGTATTGAACCCCTGAGTATCGACAGTCAATCCGCCATTGTTGATGTAGAAATTCTCGCCGGCGTTGGCGAACGAGGTGAACACCGTAGGACCAGCGTGTCGGACCGTGCCGCCGTCGGCCGTGAACGTGGCGTTGTTCGCTCCGACGTAAGAATTGCCCAGCAAAACGGTTCCGTTCGTGCCGGCGGTCAGGCTGGCGGTAGCCCCCATCGCAAGTTCGGAGAAGGCCGTCACGTCCAAAAGGCCTCCGCCCGTGACAATAACCGGACCGTTGACATTCAAAAAGGCGGGCGCCGTGCCGCTGAGCGAAATCGTGCCCACGAGCGTCAGCGTGTTCGCCGTCTGAACATTGCCGGAAGTATCGGAGTTCAAGAACATGCCGTGTGCGGTGAGGCTGGACACCGTCCCACCTGAGACGCCGGCGTAAGTCACGTTCGGCGCGCGGCAATCAAACGAAATCGTCCGCTGCCGGGCACGTTGGTGATGTTGTTCGTGAACACGCCGTTGTTGACGTTCAGCACCAGATTGTTGCCGTTGCTCGGCCAGACGATCGCCCCTGGAACGGCGGCGGCGTTGCTCAGCACCAGCGTGCCGTTCGTTCCGCTGAACGTGGTCGTGCCCGTGTAGCTGTTGCTGCCCGAAAGCGTCAGCGTATTGCTGCCAAGAACCGCGAGAGAAAGGTTCTTGCCGACGATATTGCTGCTATAAGTCAAGCTCAGAGTCGTGGTATCGAAACCGAAAGTCGAACTAGAATTCGCGAAGGAGACGCTGCCCGTGCCGGAAACTCCCAGGATCGTGTCGATTTGCGGGGCGCTGAAACCGCTGTTGCCGTCGCCCGTGCGGACAATCAGGCCCGCGCCGCCGGCCACCGTGACATTCCCGGGCGCAGACCAACCCGGCAGCGAAGCCGGCGTGGCGGCTGTGAGCGTGCCGGAACTGATCGTGGTTGGGCCGGCGTACGTGTTCGTACCGGAGACGGTCAGCGCGCCGCTGCCTATCAACGTCAGGCCGCCCGAGCTGTCCGGCGAGAGGTTGCTCGAAGTTATTGAAAGCGGCGCCGCGCCGGTCGTGCCGCCGGAGGCGAGGCCGCCGATGAAAGCGGCGGTCAACGTGTCGCCGGCTTGGTAGCCGCGGCCCGGGTTGGTGATGACGACGCCGGCAACATGCCCGCTGCCGTCCAGAATCGCAAAACCTGTTGCACCAGTACCGTTTCCGCCGGTGATCTGTACGGCCGGCGGCGCGAGGTAGCCCGAACCGCCGCTGCCGCCGGGAACGCCGATCGACCCACCGTTCAGCCCGTAGCCGCTGGCGCCTTGCAGCGATTGGCCCACGGTGATATTGTTCCCATTCGCGTCAAAGATCACGCCGCCGCCGTAAACGTAGGCATTGGTCAGCCCTTGCATGAAGCTCGTGGACGATGAGCCGGCGCGAAGGATGCCGCCGTTGAAATTGAATGTGCTGGCGCCCAACGTCATGTAAACGCGGCTGGCCGCGATGAAACCGCCGGCCGCGAGATTGACTTCGCCATTGCCCGTCGGGCTATTGCCGATGAGCAGTCCGCCGGACAGGTTGGCGATGCCGGAACTGCCGACATTCAACACGCCGATGCCTTGTTCGCCGATGATCAAGGCATCGGCCGCATTGGTTTGATTGAGCACGCCGGCGGCCAAGTTGTAAATGCCGAAGCTGCCTTGCTGCCGGGCGACCGATGGGAACGCGCCGACGCTAACCGTTCCGCCCGATTGATCGAGGATGCCCGTGCCGTACGCGCCCGGCTGGAAGTTTCCGGCAACGGAAAGCGAGCCGGCGGAGATGCCATAGTATCCAAAGGTGGCGGAACTGGCGTTCGACGTGTTGCCGGCGATCTTGTTGTCATTGGCGCTGCCGATCTGCACAGTGCCGCCGGTTTGAAACATGAAGCCAACGGAATTGCCCGATTTGCCGACGTAGAGAGTCTTTCCAGAGACAAAGGCGCCACCTTGGACGTACACCGTGCCGGTAGTGCCGGTTTGGTCGCCGACGTTGAAATCGGTGCTGTCGGTGAGCGAGCCGGCAACATTGAGCGCGGCGCTCTGGCCGGTGAGTTGCGGCACGCTCATGAACGAGCTGTCGGCGAGCGATGCGCCGGCAGGTATGACCGTCGTTCCCGCGTCGAGGAGCAGTTGGCCGCAGGTCGAACCGGTGCCGGCGAGCGTCAAAGTTCCCAGGCCGAGCTTGCCGAATGCGCGAGTGCCGCTCATGAGGCCGTTTAGCGTGCTGTCGAAACCGTTTATGTCGAGGGTTCCGCCGCCGGTGAGGATGATTGACCGATTCGAATTGAAGCCGCTGGCGGAGAGTTGCAGCGTGCCGTTGTTGAAACTGATCGAGGCGGCCGGATTGCCGAGGGCCGCGTCGTAATTGACATTCAACGTGCCGCCGAAAACGTTCGTGCCTCCCGAATACCCGTTGGTTCCAGTCAGATAGAGGATGCCAGCGCCCGATTTGGTCAACGTCAACGTGCCCACGCCGTCATTTATGCTTCCGCCGAATGTGCCGCTGACGCCGACGGTCGTATTCACGGTCAGCGTCGCGCCGAAGGAACCGTTGGTGATCGTTCCGGCGACACCGCTGAGGCGGCCGACCGTGAAGCTGTTTCCTTGGACGTCCAGCACGCCGCCATTCACGGTCAGCGCGCCGCTCGCCGCTCCCAGCGCGTTGAAACTAACAGCTTGCAATGTGCCGCTGCTGATCGTCGTGCCGCCGCTATAAGTATTTGGGCCGTTGAATAGTGTAATACCTGAGCCGCTATTATTTACGACGACTGCCAGACTTCCACCCGTCGCGCCGTCGCCGATCGCGCCGCTTAGCGTCATGCCGCCCGCTCCAGTATTCGCCAGCGTAAGCGTCTGCGTGCTGCTCGAAGCCGAACCGCTGACGTTGCCGGTGAGCTGAAGCAGATTCGCCGAACCGTTTGTCCAAGTCTGGCTGCTGCCGAGGACGACGGGCACATTGACGGTGACCGGTCCCGCGCCGGCGGCGACGGCGATGCCGTTGCCGGCCGGATTGCCCGTGTAGCCGCCGCCCGTGTCGGTGTTGCTATCCGACTTGGCGAGGATCGTCAGCGTGGAGCCGTCAGCATTGATCGTGTTGCTCGCGGCCGCCGAGTTGACATTCAAACTATTGATCACGAGATTGCCGCCCAACGTGGTTGCCACGGCCCCGCCGCTGAGCGTGCCATTGGTCGCGGTCAGAATCACGTCGGTGCGGTCGCCCGGGATATTGCCGGCATCGGTCGTGCCCGCAAGGTTCGACGACCAGTTGACCAACGTGGGATTGCTCGCGTCATTCCAGGCGCTGCTCACAGCGCCGTTGAAGTAGGCCACGGCCGGATTTGGTGTTGCCGCGACGATCAACTGTAGCGATTGTGCATTGTCCAACAATGTGTAATTGTCTCTCCCGGCCACGAGCGAAGTCACGCCGGCCGCGGTGGCGCTGAGCGAGAACTGCCCTGCGCCGGTCTGCGAGGCGAAGCTGAAGAGCGTCAAAGTGCCGTTGCTGTGCGCGAACGAGTTGTTGAGACTGATGTATGCGCCGCCGGAGCCGATGCTCAACGTGCCCGTCGGGCTGCCGCTGAGGCCGAGGCTTACTGCCCCAAGACCGTTATTGCCGAGCGTGTAGTTCAGCGTAGCATAGTTGCCGGCGCCGTACGCAGGCCCGTCGGTGCCGAGCGTAACTCCGCCGCCGACCGCGAGCGAGCTGGTGCTATCGCCCATCGCGAGCGCGCCGCTGCCATTGACATTAAGGCTGCCGCCGATGACGCCAGCCGAATTGTTCAAGCTGGCAAGCGTCCCGCCGCTGAGGACGGTCACGGCCGAGTGGGCCAGCGTGCCGGGCAACGAAAGTACGCCGGCGGCGACCGTAGTCGGGCCGTTGAAACTGTTGCTCCCGGAAAGGGTCAACATGCCGCCGCCGAGCTTGGTGACGCTGCCGCTGCCGCCGATCGCTCCTGAGTAGACCTGATTGCCGAACAAGTTGTACGCCACCGCCGCGTTGTTGACGATCGTGTTGCTCGTCAGCGAGCCGTCTTGCCCGCTTGCGCCGCTGCCGAGTTGCAATGTGCCGCTATTGAGCGTCGTCGCGCCGATATAAGTACTGCTGTTGGTGAGAATCAGGCTGCCTGAGCCGGTCTTGTAGAGGCCGCCTGTGCTGCCGCCGGGGCCTTGGAGCAACGATTGACCGACGGTAATAATGTTGCCGCCGTCATCGATGATCGCGCCGCCGTTTTGAACGTTCGCCGTCGTGACAGCGATGAAGCTGCTGGTGCCTGCCGTGGCTGCGAGCGTGCCGCCGTTGAAGTTCAGAGTGCCCGTGCCGCCGCCTATCGAAATCGCCTGGTTCGTTTGCAGCAGGCCGCCCGAGTTCAAATTGATCACGCCCGACATGCCGGCGCCATTGCCCATTTGCAGGACACCCGAGCTATTCATGATGAGGACGCCGCTGCCGCCGATGTTCAGCGTCCCGGCACTTCCACTGGCGTTGTTGCCGATCTTCAGATTGGAGAGGTTAGTAAGACTAAGTGTGCCGCCGGTCAGATTGAAAATGCCCGTGGCGCCGTAGCCGACATTCAAGTTCCCCGAGGTCGCGTTTAGATTGACGGTCATCAGTCCCGACGTCATGTTGAGTGTGCCGGTGCCGCTGGCTCCGATTCGCAATCCGGTGGCGTTGGTGGCCGAGAACGTGCCGCCGCTGATATTCACTACGCCGCCGTTGGAAACTATCAACGGGGCGGCGGCCGGCTTGCTGTAGTTGCCTTGAATGTCCACCACGGCATTGGAGCCGCTGACAGTCATGCCGCCGTTTGAAAGGTTATCGAAAACTGTCGCCGTCGGACCGATGGTCAGGGTGCCCGCGGTTACATTGGTTGGGCCATAGGCGTCGCTCGCCGTCAGGGTCAGATTCGCGTTAGCTCCGCTCATCGTCAGTCCGCCGCTGCCACTGAGGACGCCGCTTAAGGTCATGGCCGTCGTGCCGCCGTAGTTCAACACGGCCGTGCTCGCGGTGATGGCGATATTGCCGGCATAGTTGCCGCCGCCGAAACTGCTGGCCGGGCCGAAGAGAAGCGTGCCGGCCGCGACCGTCAGGCCATTGAAGGTCTCGTTGGCTGTCAGGGTCAAGGTGCCCGACCCGCTCTTCGTCAGGCTGCCGCCGCTGAGGACTCCGCCGTAAGTCGTGCTGGCGTTATTATTACCCACGGTAAGCGAGACCGGCGCGCTAGACGCGTTGTTAAGGTCCAGCGACTGCGAGCCGCTCAGCCCGCCAAGCGTCGCGGCGGTCAATGTGCCAAAGCTCAACGTGCCGCCGTAGCCGTTGTAGTCCAACGTGCTGTTTTGCATTCCCAGCGAGTTGGCGAGCAAGATCGTGCCGCCGCTGATTGTTGTCGTGCCGGAATAGGTATCGGTCCCGGCCAGAGCGAGCAGGCCCTGCGTGCCGCTCATCGTCAGCCCGCCCGCGCCCGCGAGCGTGCCGGAAAGAACGGTGATACCACTTCCTGTAATCGTGAGCAGATTCCCCTTGTTGTTCACCGAACTCGAGATGCTGAGAACGCCCAGGGCCGAATTGTTGATCCAGGTCTGGGCGTTGCTGACGTTAAGCGTTCCAAAACTGATATTTAGGCTTCCCGCGCCGCTGTCCAACTCGATGCCCGTATTCGCGTTGCCGTTCAGCGTCGTAGCGGAAAGCGTCAGTGTGCCCGCCCCGGTGAAGTTCAGCGAGCCGCTGCCGACGTCCCAAACGGCCGCCGTCCTCGTGGTGCCGCCGCCGATGCTGGGCATGTTCGTGTAACTCGTGGAATTGAAAAAGCCGACCTGTCCGGCTCCGTCCGGGAAGCTGCCGGTGGGCGTCCAAGCAGCGTTGCCGCCCCAGCCGCCAGTGCCGGTTGGATTCCAAGTGTAAATCGTGGCCGTGGCGCGATTGGCCGTCGTGCCGATCATGGCTCCCAGCACTAGAACTATCGCAGTAGTCCGCAATGTCAAATATCCATTCGTCATCGCAATCACCTTTTTACTACGTCGGGCGGAACGCCGGACGAGACAACTAACTTCAGCCTTGATGCCGCTGCTGTGACCCGGTCTTAGTCACGCAATCGCGGAACCCATGTGAGACTTTCCCACTCTCCGCAATTTAATCTGCCGCCGCCGTCCTGTCAACCGATTTGTAGATTCGGCACGCTATTCGCATGATAAAGCTTATCGGGCGAAATGACCGGCCGATCATCGACCATCAGGAGATCGCGCGGCTGGGCGATTCGTCTCCGCCGGCAATGGCTTCGCGGCTCGGCCCATCGCTCTGGTTTCGTATTCCTTGAAGGTCTCGTGAGTATCCATTGATGCGCCTGGATCACGCTGCTCATGCATCCAGCGATCCAATTCAACGGAAAGAGTTGCCTTTATGGCGGAGTGGCTCGGATCGTTCGCAAGGTTGGTCATCTCGTAAGGATCTTTCTCGACATCGTAGAGCTGCTCCGCGGGCCGGCTCATATACCGGGTGACCATTTGCAAGGCATGTGCGTCTTCCTCGGTCTTCCAGACCCAGCTAGGCCAATAGGGTCCATCGGGCGATGCCATGACGTGCTTCTCAATATACAACCTTTCGGGCGAAAGATTACGAAGGTAATGATATCGCCCGTCGTGGACCGAGCGGATCGGATAGGGTGGGCCTTCGGGCACATTGTTGTGCATCGCATAGGCGAGCTTGCGATGCGTCTTTGCGCGGCCTTGGAGCACGGAAAGAAAACTGGAGCCGTCGAACTTGCCCGCGCGCGGATCGCCGCCGGCCGCTTCGATGAGCGTGGGCAGGACGTTCCGCATACTGAACCAAGGCGTCAGTTCGGCTGCCGGGCTCAACATGGCCCGGCCAGCGGACCACTAGCGCGGTGTGCAGGCCCTCTTCCCAGTTCGTCCATTTGCAGCCGGGCCACTGACCGCCTTGCTCGGAGGTAAAGAGCGTCAACGTCTTGTCTACCTGCCCGGTTTCCTTCAAAGTCTCCAATACGTCGCCCAGTTGCTTGTCGAGCGCTTCGTATTCGGCATAGTAGCGGGCCAGCGAGCGGCGAGTTTCGGGCGTATCGACCAGGTAAGGCGGCAACACGAATTTCGCCGGCTTAAAATGCTGCCAGTCGCCCACGGTCCACGGCGAGTGAGGCAGCACTGACGCAACCACGAGGCAGAAAGGCTGCGAGGCGTCGCGGGCCATGAACTCTTTGATGCCCTTGCAGTCGTAATCGGCGGTGAGCGCCACGCAGTTCCGTTCGAAACCATCGACCATCTCGAATGGATAAACGGCCAGCGGCGTGGCGTGGATCTTGCCGGCCAGCCCGACGCGGTATCCCATGCCCGACAGATATTGCACAATGCTGCGAATACCGGGCTGCGTCGGCATGTGGTTCCAGCAGACGCCGCTGTGCATGGGATAGAGGCCCGTGTAGAGCTCCGCGCGGCACGGCACGCACATCGACATGCTCACGTAAGCCCGGCGGAACGTCATCCCCTCGGACGCGAGGCGATCGACATTTGGAGTGACGATATTCTTTCTGCCAAAAAGCGGCAGTTCGTGAAACGTGGCGTCATCGGCGATTACGATGAGGATGTTGGGTCTCGCCGCCGCCTCGGCGACGCCGCCAACGACAAGGAAGGCAATTGTGACGAGACCAAATGTAGGAAGTCGTGTCATGGTGCAAGCCGTCATATTATACTGGTCTCCGGTCGAATTGTTACATTTCCGCAGCGGACAATCGAAGCCCGAAGCGCAAGCGAGAGGGGCCATTGTTCCCACTCGCTTGCGCGTCGGGCTTCGATCCGGTTCGTCCAGCGCGAAGTGTAGTAGTGGCCAGATGCCTGAACGATAAGCTCGGTTTCATGGCCGTGAGCCTAAGTATTGACGGGACACAACCGTTAAGTCAAGCTAAACTGCAATCACAACTTGTCCCCTCGGATGCATATATGTCTAGTTTTCCACGAATCCTGCTGCCAATCGCGAGCTTATTGGAGCTTGCGCTCGCGGTACTGCTTAATCTCGCAATTGTCTCTTCGGGTGCGGCCGAATCGCCGAACTTCATCGTGATTTTGGCCGACGACCAGGGCTGGGGGACGACCTCGGTGATGATGGATCCGCTCGTGCCCGATTCGAAGAGCGACTTTTTCCGGACGCCCAACATCGAGCGATTGGCAGCGGCCGGCATCCGCTTTTCGGAAGCTTATGCCTCGCATTGCAACTGCTCGCCAAGCCGGGCGGCGCTGCAAACCGGTCGCTCGCCCGCCGCGCTGCACATTACCGACATCATCGAGCGGAATAGCGGACCCAATTACGAAGGCAATATGCTCATTCCGCCGCACCATCTCTCCGGCCTCGGCGCAAGCGATCAAACCATCCCGCAATTGCTCAAAACCCATAATCCGGAATACCGCGCGGCGCATTTCGGCAAGTGGCATCTCGCCGGGGGCGGCCCGAAGAATCATGGCTACGACGAGTCCGACGGGGCGACCGGCAATAGAGAAGGCAGCCTTCGCTCCAACATGCCGAATGATCCAAAGCAAATCTTCGGCATCACGCGCCGAGCGATCGGGTTCATGCAGGCACAAGTAAAGGCCGGGCATCCTTTCTACCTCCAAGTCTCGCACTATGCCACGCATGCCGCGAACCAATCGCTGCCGGCTACGCGAGCGCGGTTCCGCAATGCTCCCAAGGGCGCACGCCACGTCAATGTCCCGTACGGTTCCATGCTGTTTGACCTTGACACCGGCATCGGGCAATTGCTCGACGCGGTGCATGCCGCCGGCATCGCCGGCAATACGTACATCATCTACACCTCCGACAACGGCTGCATTCCCACCAACGATCCGGGCAACATCAACGGCCCGATTCGCGGTTGGAAGGCGTCCGTGTGGGAAGGCGGCATCCGCGTGCCGTTCATTGTCGTGGGGCCTGGCATCAAAGCCGGCAAGGGCAACCGTACGCCGGTAGTCGGCTACGACATCTTGCCGACAATTTGCGAGCTAGCGGGCCGCGCGAATTGGCCCCCCGCGGTCGAAGGCGGCTCGCTGAAGTCGCTTCTGCTCGGTGATGAGCAAGCGGCTGTTAAGCGACCGCGCGATTTTCTCGTTTTCCACTGGCCGCATTATCAACTCGAAAAGCACAGTACGCCCGATACTACGATCATCGTCGACGGCTGGAAGCTGCATTACTGGTGGGAGACCGGTCAATCGCAGTTGTTCCACCTCGATAAGGACCTAGGCGAATCCAAGGACTTGGCGGCCGAGCAGCCCGCTCGAGCGGCCGGAATGAAAGAACAGCTCACGAATTATTTGGCCGCCCTCAACGCGCAACGGCCTGTCCGCAATCCGGATTACAATCCTTCGTCCGTGCATCCACGTACGGAAAATCGCGGCGACGCCCCTAACGACTGAGGCGGATATGGGGAGCGTTAATTAATGCGACCCGGCCGTGCCCGCGCTTGTCGTCGGGCCGTTGAGCGGAAATGCGCCATAACCGTTCGCGGAACTCCGAACCACAGAGCTGCCATTGGAAGACGTGGTAGGCACGCCCTGAGTCGCGGTCGCGGTCGCCGCATTCGTCCCAGGTTGCTGGAAACTCATCCATTGTTTTCCGTTATACCACATCCAATTGTTATCGGGCGACCAATACCACCAACGGCCGTTATCAAAGCGGTACCGCCATTGATCCGGGCGGTTATCGATGAATAGAACGCCCGGAGCTCCAGCGACGCCCACGATGCCTTGCCCGTTCAGATTGTTCGATAGATTAGCTTGCCCCGTGCCTTGCATATAAGCGGGCGGCCTGCCCGAGTAGGTCTGCGCATTGGCCTGAGCGCTTCCGGGCGCCAAGCCTTGCGGGACTCCTTGCGGTGTGCCTGTTGAGGTTTGGGCGTTCGCTTGCGCGGTACCTGGATTGGCATTTGCGCGGGTTTGGACTACGCCCTGGACACCACCAACCGGAAACATGCCGGCTTGACCCGGCGTTGCGAACATGCCGCTTTGGACGGGGGCTTGCACGGTCCCCTGCACCGTGCCCTGGGTCCCTCCTTGGAACGTGTCCTGCGGTCTTCCCTTAGAGGTTTGCGCAGCCTGCGAGTTGCCTTGAGCGTTATTCTGGACGTTGGAAGTCGCCGGGTTCGGCGACTGATTCGCTGCCGCGCTATTAGTAGCCGGAGTCACTCCGCCGTTCTTTACCGCCGCACTTCCGCTCTGGGTTCCCGCGTTGCTTGCCCCGGCAGTTGCCGCGCTGCTGGTCGCGGCGTTCCCCGCTCCCGCGGCCGCGCTGGCTGCGCCGCCGCCAGGCACTCCTTGTGCGAAGCCTGATGCACCCGTAAGTACGCATAAATAAGTTATTGCTGCGAGCCAATATTGAACATTCATCGTTGTCCTCCAACTCGCTAAGTGCTGATTTTGCGCTAACTAATTACGCACATGCCGTGCCGGGCAACCGCGAAACCTTGTTTGCGGCTCTTCTCTTCTAGTAAGGAAAAAATCAACGAGAGCAGTTGGCCAATGGCGCGGCAAGACGGTTCAAGAAAGACCATAGGGGCCAATGCTAGCCCCTGATTCAATAGCATCTGCCCTTGCCCTTAATCGGCCGGTCGATTACTTTGCCGCCATGCACGTCTCGGGAAGCCACCACCGCAAGGGGGGCAGCGGTGCCGAGGGGCCGCGCTGCGCGGTCTTTCTCGGCCTTGCAGCATTTCTTGCCGGCGGTTGTGCGGGCGTATCGGAACCTCCGAGCATCGACGCATCGCGCGACCCGCCCCCTCTTCCGATCACGGCCGAAGGCTATCCTCGCGGCCTGGTGCAGCCCGTAGGTTGGACCTCCGAGTCCGACCCCGCATCAAAGCCCGACGCGCAAGCGAGGCCGACAACATCTTCGTTCGCAAGGGCTCCAAGCTCCAATGACGGAAATCCATTCTCCAAACTCGATATCGCCTCGTATCTCCCCTCGCCGAAACTTGCCACCGACGGCCCGATCGCGCGGCTCGTCGAGCCGAGCAACGAAGGTCCTTGGACGCCCGACCAGGCCGTGCTGCCTTGGGCCGAATTCGCCGGCGACCTGGTCACGGTCCACAACATCCGCAACTCGTACTACCGCACGGTGGACGACTACACCGTGCGGCTCTACACGAAGACATACGACCTCCGCAAGCTGACCTCCATCGATCTCATCGTCGTGCCGTTTAACGACAACCCGGCGATCGCCCACGTGGCCCTCAGCTTCGGCTTCGAGGACAAGGACTTTTTCATTAGCTCGGTCGAGATTCGCAAGCGCACCGGGCAGTCGTACAGCGCCCTCGCCGGCTTCTTCAACCAATACACGATTATGTACGTGCTGACCGACGAGCATGATTTTATCTGGAAGGAAACGACCGGCTTCCAGCAAGAGGCCTATATCTATCGCACGAAGGCCACGCCGCGGCAGGCCCAAGAAATGTTCGTCGACATCATGGGGCGGGTGAACAAGCTCGTCCGCGAGCCGGAGTTCTACAACTCGATCACGAACAACTGCACGACGAACATTCGCAACCACGTCAATCATCTTCTGCCCGACAAAGTGCCCTACAACTACCACGTCCTCTTGCCGGGCTACGCGCCCGAGATGGCCTACGAGCTAGGGCTGATCGAGAAGAAGGGCACGTTCGAGGAGACGAAAGCCGCGGCGAAGGTCAACTACAACGCTTATCTTTATGCGGATGATCCGCAGTTCTCGCGGAAGATACGGGGGTTGTAGTTCTATTTATCAACCTCTTCAAACAAAACGACCAAAACTCTCCCCTCCGGGCGATATAGGTAGACGGTACGTATACTATCCGTGGTGGTGGACAGTATACGAAAGTTGCCAATTCCTGACTGGGAAATCTGCCATTCCGGATGCTTACGAGCTTTTTCGCGAATCTGCGCAGGGATTTCCCGGTTCGGTTCGCCAGTGGCATTCAGTATCGGCCACTTAATGGAATCTCCGAGATCGTTCTCCTTGGCAATAGCTTCCACTTGCTCGGACGTGATTTCATAGAGCAGTATGCCGTTCGTTCCGACCACGACGCCGGGCTTCGAATGCAAACTTGCCTCGGCAGGCACATCGTCCGTCATTCGCTTTGTCGCTTCCTCCACCAGTACGTTGTAATTCGCGCGGTTTTCATAGGTTGGGTGGTACTGCTCGTCGAGGCCGCGCCAAACTTTCAGCACGCGTTCAAGATGCCCGTCCTCAATCTGAAGCACCGAAGTTCTAATCAAATCGTGTGTCGCGCCGCCATACCAGGCGTTGTAATTGAACCTCATAGCCAAGCTGCTCACGGCCCAAATGCAAATCGACATGACTCCAAGCGCCAGAACGCCCGAGCTAATCCGCAGCCAGCGTCGATGCTGGAATTCGGACGCCAGCCATGCTGCAGGCATGGCCACTATGATCGCGATGAGGAGGAAGCCGATGGCCGACATAGTGTGCTCCGCGTTATTTGTTATTGCATTATAAGGCATCCGCTGCGCCCTTTGGATGCCACCGGCTTGCGGTCTGTCGATTTAGTCGCACAGCGCCTTGCCGCCCCTGCCGGGCTTGCCCCGGCAGAGCGAAGGATTGAACACTACGCCAGTCTTCAAGAGTTGTGCGCGGTTTTTTCGTCCTTTCCGCGGCCCCTGGCCGCGGAAAGGACGAAAAAACCGCGAAGGGGGAGTGTTTGGCCGCGTTTCTAGTTGCAAATCCCGCGCTCCGCTGGGGCAAGTCCAGCGGGGACGGACTAAATCGACAGGCCGCGAGCCGGTGGCGTTGAAACGCATAGACCCGTTCGGGCCCCACAGTATCTCGGGACGGCAGAACAAATCTTTTCTCGGCGATTTGCCCGGCGCGCGAAATCGGAAATTGCCATCGATTCCCCAACTCCTTGCGGCACAATGGTTTGCGCCGACGCTCTAGTTCGTGACCACCCGCGCGGTAGGTTTGCGCGGACATTCGCGAGGCGACTTAACGTGAGCCTGGGCAAGAAGTTACGCACGTTTTGTATCGTCAACACATTACAAGTGTTGACATAACTTGGCATTGTGGTATATTAGCGGCCGAGAGGAGAAGGCGGCGAGGATATGGTTATTGCCGGCATGTTAGCCACTGACGTTGCCTGGCCGCCCCCGACCCCGCGTCGGTGAACAAACGACATCGACTACCAAAAAAAGGCGCCATGCCGATTTGCGTGCCCTTCGCGTATTTCGCGGCTTACCCAGCCGCCCGCTGTTGCCAGTGTGTTATCGAATGGTAATACAGCTTTCTATGCGTTTCTATCCCATTCCTATGTCGTTTCTATGCGCTTTCTATGACGTTTCTATGCGATTCCTATATAGGTTTGGAGCCCATGCGCCCTGAAAAACAGGCTGTTTGTGCGAGAAGTTGCGGCAGAACGCGGGCCAAAAATATTTTATCCAGCAATCGAGGTCCCTCCGCCAGCTTCGCAACAGGACAACAATCAAAAGTGCGCGGTAGAATGCAGACCCAACACTATTAAAGGACCTGCTTATGAAAATTGATCGACCGCTCCCTGACGCCGCCGCACTGCTCGATTCGGGCGACGCCACTCTTTACGAAGTGACCATGCACGGCCCCGGCCCCGAAGGGAAGCTGCCGCTGAGCGACGCGATCCTCCGCGAGCGGCCCAGTGGCGATGCCTTTGGCATGTCGCAGGACGCCGGCATGGGCTGGAACCCGGCGGAAGTCGGCGGCCGGCAATACGTGCTGCTCAGCACACTGGGCGGCCTCCGCGCCGACGACGGCACGCCAATCGCCCTTGGATACCACACCGGGCACTGGGAGGTCGGCTTGGCCGTGAAGGCCGCCGCGGAAGAGATCCGCCGCCACGGCCGCGTGCCCTACGCCGGGCATTGCAGCGATCCGTGCGACGGCCGCACGCAGGGCACGCCCGGCATGTACGATAGCTTGGCCTATCGCAATGACGCGGCGTCGATCTTTAGGCGGCTCGCCCGATCAATCCCAAATTCCCGCGGCGTGCTCGGCGTAGCCACCTGCGACAAAGGCCTGCCGGCGATGATGATGGCCTTGGCCGGACTCAGGCGGCTACCATGCGTGCTCGTGCCGGGCGGTGTGATGGTGCCGCCGACGATCGGCGAAGACACCGCTCGCATCCAGTCGATCGGTGCGCGTTATGTGCATCACGAAATCACGCTCGAAGAGGCGGCCGAAGTCGGCTGCCACGTCTGCGCGTCCGGCGGCGGCGGCTGCCATTTCCTCGGCACGGCCGCAACGGCGCAGGTCGTGGCCGAGGCCCTTGGCATGGCACTTCCTCATTCGGCACTGGCTCCTTCCGGACAACCGATATGGCTCGATATGGCCCGACGCAGCGCGAAGGCACTCATGGCAATGGACGACCGCGGCATCGCGCTGGTCGATATTCTGTCGGATGCCTCCATTCGCAACGCAATGGTGGTCTTCGCGGCCGTCGGCGGCTCGACGAATCTGCTCATTCACTTGCCGGCCATCGCCTACTCGGCCGGGCTAAAACGTCCGAACATCGACGAATGGACCGACGTGAACCGCCGCACGCCGCGACTAGTATCCGTGTTGCCGAACGGCCCGGTGCATCATCCGACGATCCGCGTCTATATGGCCGGCGGCGTGCCCGAAGTCATGCTGCGGCTGCGCGACATGAATCTGTTGGAACTCGACGCCATGTCGATCACCGGCCAATCGCTGGGCGAAGTGCTCACGTGGTGGGAAAGCTCTCCGCGACGGCAGGCCGTGCGCCGCTGGCTAATGGAAAGCGTTGGCGTCGATGCGGACGAGGTGATCATGACGCCCCAGCGCGCCCGTGAGCGGGGCATGACTAGCACGATGTGCTTTCCCCGCGGCAACCTGGCGCCAGGCGGCTCGGTGATCAAGAGCACGGCGATCGACCCGCGCAGCGTCGGCGCCGACGGCGTCTTTCGCATGACCGGTCCGGCGCGTGTCTTTACGCGCGAAGTCGATGCCATCGCGGCGATCAAGGGGCAAGGCGACCGCCCCATTCGGCCCGGCGACGTGATCGTGCTCATGGGCCGCGGGCCGATGGGGTCCGGCATGGAAGAGGTCTTTCAGCTTACGGCGGCGTTGCGGTATCTGTCGTGGGGTCGCGAAGTGTCCCTAATAACCGACGCCCGCTTCTCCGGCGTGAGCACGGGCGCCTGCATCGGCATGGTATCGCCCGAAGCGCTTGCCGGCGGCCCGCTCGGCAAAGTGCGCGACGGCGACCGCATCCGCATCGTCGTCGATCGGATAAAGCTGGAAGGAAGCGTGGATCTCGTGGGAGATGCCGATCGCGAGTTCGACGCGGACGAAAGTGCGCGTGTCTTGTCCGAGCGGTCGCCACATCCGCAGCTATCGCCCGATCCGCTCCTCCCGGCCGACACGCGCCTCTGGGCGGCGCTGCAGCGCCTCGGCGGCGGACCGTGGGGCGGGTGCGTGTTTGATGTGGAGAGGATTGTTGAGCGGCTTGAAGACTCTAATAATGCTTAGTTGCCATAAGTCTTCGCGGCGCTAGTGCCCGGTTTGCAACGCTGCCGACCGCAAGTAAAATGAGAATCTGCCGGTTTAGTCATTTTCTGGTTGGCTAAGGAGGATCGAAGCTATGAAGATCATTCTCGTTGCAATTCTGATCAATTGCGCCTGTGTTGCATCGGCGTTAGGCAGGGAATGGAAGGCCCGGTCGGGCGGTTATACCGTCGAAGCCGAACTGGTCGGCGTCAAAGACGGTAATGCGGTACTCAAGAAGAAGGACGGCAAGGAGATTGCCGTCCCTTTGAGCAAGCTGAGTCTCCGCGATGTTGGATATATCAACAACACGCGCGCGATCGAAATGAACATCGATGGAATGGCAACGGTGACCTTTGGCCCGCCGGGCTGCACCGTGTTTTTGGCCGGCAGCCAGGTTTGGGACACGGCCGTGGGTAAAGTCCGCGCCGACCTGGAAGGCGGCCGCCAAAAGGACGCCCGCGCGGCGATCTCGCCCGATGGAGCCTGGATCGCGGTGGCCGGCAAGGCGCAGCACGCCACAGACAATCCCGTTACAGTGTACGACGCGGCGACTGGCAAACGCCGCTTCACGGCACCCGGCGACCCGAAGCGGTTGATCGACTTGGTCGTGTTGTCCAATGATCGTCTGCTGGTAGGCAACCCGCAGGTAAGCGAGCTGCAGATTTGGAACCTCCAAACGGGGCAGCAGGAAAAAACGGTGAAACTGTCCACGGCCAATTCCGGCGTCACGCTCGATGGGAAATACCTTGCGACTCTGGCGAACAGCCAGATGGTCGTGATGCGGACCGATACCGGCAAGATCGTGGCGACGATGGCCTCGCCGAAGCCTCCTGAACCGCAAACGCCCAAACCAGCCGCTCGGCCGACGCCACGGCGGGCGAGCGGTCTCGCAAAAGGCAGCGACGCGACGTTCGGGGATCTTGTCAATTCTCGGATAAGACTGATGGCGCTGACATCGGTGAAGTTTTCGCCCGACGGCAAGGAACTGGCGGCCGTATCCGAATGGCCCAAGCCCCACCTGATCTGTTGGAGCAACAGCGGCAAGCTCATGAGCGATGAGCCGATCCAAGACGAAAATCCCATCTGGGATTGTAAGTTTCAATGGTTCCCCGGTCGCGATGCCTGGCTCATCGGCAGCGAGGTCGTCGACCGCCAGTCGCGCCTGACTGTTTTGTACGTCGACAAGCCATTCGACCTCGGGTTCCGGGCGCAAGTGCTCGATCAGGGCCGTCTGGTCTACCAGGTTCCCGATGATACGTCGAAGATCAGGGTCGTTCCGGTTCCCTGGGAACAGATTCGCCAGTCGCTGGCCTGCATCAAGGCGAAAGGCCCCGCTTTCCTGAGTCCCTCCGACCCGCCGGGCATGAAGTTCGAATTCGCCGACGTGCTCGGCACGAAGGATGGAGTGGGGTGGCCGTTCAGAAAAGGCCTGACCTTGCGGCTTGCCGAGGAGGGATTGAAATTGGCCGATAACCGTCCGACCTATTTTCGCCTGACATTCTCGGAGAAAGCCGGCCGCGCGGTGATGTTGCGTCAATATTCGCCTGGGAACCCTGGCGTTCAAGACACCGTCCGACAGGGGACGGAAGTTGACGGGACGCTCGTCGTCGAACTGATGCTGCCCGGCAGGGCTGAACCGGTCTGGCGCGATACGTTGTCGGCAACTTCCGATCTCAATTTCTACCAGGATATCACCGATGACCTGGTCCGCAGGAGCATGATCGGCAACTTGGCGGTTTCCATGCGCAGACTGAGGATTCCTTGTTTCATTCCCGAGAGCGACGAGCTGTTGACGCTGCCCGTCGTGATTGGCGGGAAGTGAGGCTTGGCATCCGCTCTTGCCGGCCGACACGCGCCTCTGGGCAGCGCTGCAGCGGCTCGGCGGCGGCCCGTGGGGCGGGTGCGTGTTTGATGTGGAGAGGATTGTGGAGGCACTGGACAAGCTTGACGCTTCGTCGGATCGCGCTTGAAGTATAATGTCGGTTTGACCAGAATAATGCATGGGTCGACAACTACATGAACCACGTTATCGGTCCCAAGCTATCACGCCAACTTGAGGAGAATCATGTGAAACACATTAGTTTAGACGACCAATCGCAGGGCGTTCAGCAGTTCGTGCTGACGCTGCCCTTGGACGCGGATGGTTCCTTGCTTGAACTGAAGGGATCGCCCGTGCTGCGGGTTCTACCGATTACGGATGAAGAGCCGGTTGATGAGGACAAGGTGAAGGCCGCAATTCTCGCGCGGCGGGATGCGTCGCGGGCACTCAATGCGGAATGGGAGGACGTCGATCGGGAAGTCTGGGACCGCAAGGAATAGAAGGAGCAGCGGACCGCAATGCCAGTTAGCAATCCTAAGCCAACACGCGGCGAAGTGTGGTTGGTGTCCCTCGATCCAACGGTCGGACACGAAGTTAAGAAGACGCGACCGGCGGTGGTGGTGACAAGCAATACTTACAACGAGCACAACTGGGTGGTCGTCATTGTTCCGCTTACTTCGCACCATGTTGCGGAATACGATCAAGTGCTCATCGAGCCGCCAGAAGGCGGCCTGACCTCAACTAGCGTCAGCTTGCCCGATCAGATTCGCGCCATTGATCGCAGCCGCTTGATCAAGCGTCTCGGCAAGCTCGGCGACGATGCGCTTGTGCGGCTTGATCGTTCGTTACGGATAGTGCTTGGATTGCGATAAGATGAACTGCGGCAAGAATCAATGGGTCTCAGCCCATCGAAATCTTGCGTCGCGTACGCAGCCGCCAAAGACCGGTGACGATCCGCGGCAGTTCGACGAGCAGCCGCATGTGGCCGCCGGAGACTTCATGCCAGCGAATGGGAACTTCCACGACATTGAAATGAAACTCCTTCGCCAACAGCAAGAGTTCGAGATCGAAGAGGTAACGCTCCTCGCGCATTGCCGAGAAGAGCTTTCGTGCGGGCTGCGCTCGGAACATTTTGAAACCGCATTGGGTATCCAGCACGTCGATTCCCAGCAGGCGGCGAGCGGCGGCGGCGAAGATGTGGCCGGCAAGTCCGCGATGCCAGAGCCGCGAGCGGCTGACTTCCGCGTCAGGCAAGAGCCGCGAGCCGACCGCTACGTCCGCGCCGGCCGCGATGGCAGCCATGAGCCGCGCGCACTCCTCGATTGGCGTGGCCCCATCGGCGTCGGCGAACAGGAGCAGTTCGCCCCGCGCCGCGGTCATGCCCGTCCGCACGGCCGCCCCCTTTCCTTGATTGCGGGCGTGGCGGAGCAGGCGGAGTTGTGGCCAGTCGGTGATACGATTCACGGCTTCGGCGGTGGCGTCGCCGCTGCCGTCGTCCACTACGATCGCTTCGTACGGCCCGACCGCGCCGCCGTCGAGGTACGAACGAATGGCTGCCAGGTAGAGCGGCAGCCGACGCGCCTCATCAAACGCGGGCAAGATCACGGAGAGAGCGAGGCTGGGCATGGCGATTTACGTATTGATTTCAAATCTCAAATCTCAAATCTCAGATTGCAGCATCCGCGGCCATTTCGCATTACCAGCATCGGCGGCTTGCATGGCTGTACTTTCGCCCTTATAGTAAATGAACTGATGCGCGGCGGCAAATACCTTAACCGTCTCCAGATTCTCGCCCTTCCAAACTGAATTCCAATCCAGACATTCTTATGTGCAAACTTCACTTCTCGATTGTCGCGTTCGCAATGACGGTCTCTCTCGCATGCCTTCAAGCACCGGCCCGCGCCGCCGGCGACGACAAGCAGGTTGCGCTCAAATATGAAATCCCCAAGGCGATGTTCATCGGCACGCCCAAGAACATCAAAGCCGCCGCAACGCTGGAGCCTTACTCGGAGAAGCCGAAGGCGCCGCTCATGGTTCCGCCCGGCTGCACCAATCTGGCGGCGAAGAAGAAAGTCACGTCGAGCGATTCGAATCCGATCATCGGCGAGCTCTCGCTGATCACCGATGGCGACAAGGACGGTTCCGACGGCAGCTTTGTCGAGCTGGCGCCCGGCAAGCAATGGGTGCAGATCGACTTTGAGAAGGCGGCCGATATTTCCGCCGTCGTGATCTGGCATTATCACGCCGAGGGCCGAGTCTATCATAGCGTCGTCGTGCAGGTTTCCGACGATCCGGAGTTCAGCAAGGGCGTGAAAACCGTCTTCAACAACGATTATGCCAACGCCCTGGGCTTCGGCGCGGGCAAGGACCTGGAGTACATCGACGACTATCGAGGCAAGGCCATTGCCGTGAAGGACGCCAAGGGCGGGCCGGTTCGCGGGCGCTACGTGCGGCTGCACTCCAACGGCAACACGTCGAACGACCAGAACCATTACATCGAAGTCGAAGTCTATGGCACACCCGCAAAATGATTCGGGCACGCCTGCTGTTCGCGGCCGCCATGCTGGCCATCCTGGCCATCGCCGCCGCGATGCGCCTGTCGCGCCTCGACCTGCGGCCTATGCACGCCGACGAGGCCAATCAGGCCGTCAAGACAGGGCAGCTCTACGAGACGGGCCGATATGACTACGATGCCAAGGACCATCATGGCCCAAGCCTCTATTGGCTGACGCTCCCTTCGCTTGCCCTCGGCGGCGCGAAGGACCTGGCCGACAGCCGGGAAGTGCAGTACCGCATCGTGCCGGCGCTGTTCGGCATCGGGCTGATCGGCTTGCTGCTGCTCCTCGCCGACGGGTTGGGTAAAACGGCGGTCGTGGCGGCGGCGCTGTTGATGGCCATTTCGCCCGCGATGGTCTTTTACAGCCGCTACTACATCCAGGAAATACTGCTGGCGTTCTTCACGCTGGCGGCGCTCGGCTGCGGCTGGCGTTATGTTCGCACGCGGTGTTCGGCATGGATTCTCGCCGCAGGAGCATCGATCGGAATGATGCACGCCACGAAAGAGACGTGGATTCTTTCCGCCGCGGGAGCCGTGGTCGCCGCCGGGTTGACTTGGGGCAGGGTAGTGTCGCCTTTCGCTCCGCGAAAGAAGGTTCCTTTCGCGGAGCGAAAGGCGACATTGATGACAACACTCCTTCACGTGCTCGCCGGCATCGCAGTCGCATGCATCGTGGCCACGGCCTTATTCTCCAACTTCGGAAAGAACTGGCATGCGCCGTTGGAATCCATTCTGGCCTACGGAAACTATTTTCGCCGCGGCAGCGAGGGCGCTGGCCACTCTGAGCCTTGCTACTACTATTTCCAGATCCTTTTTGCCTTTTGGCCGATCAAGCAGTTCTTTTGGAGCGAAGGGTTCATAGCACTGCTGGCGATCGTTGGCGGCGTCTATTCTCTGCGCGGGGCAGCAAAGCCGTCCGCGTGCTCTGCTGCCCTGGGCGCTTTCTTAACCTTTTACACGCTAGTGCTTACAGTTCTTTATAGCCTCATTACTTACAAGACCCCATGGTGCGCGGTCAACATACTCTTGGGCATGGTCCTCTTGGCAGGCATCGGCACGCAGGCCATCTATAGCGCGATGCCAAGTCTGCCGGCAAAGGCCGCGCTGGCGGTCGTTCTGTTCGCCGGGACCGCGCATCTCGGCTGGCAGGCGTACCGGCTGAATTTTGATCCGCGGCTGGTTGCCGATCCGAGGAATCCTTACGTTTACGCCCACACGCCAATGGACCTGCCGCGATTGACCGAGCAGCTCGAACGACTCCGGCGGCAGATGCCTAATGGCCGCACGCTGACCATCCACGTCGTCGTCAAGGAGAATTACTGGCCATTGCCGTGGTATCTGCGAAAGTTCCAGCACAGTACGGTCGGTTACTGGCTCGATGCGGACCAGTGGCAAAAGGATACCGATCTGCGGCGCATCGCCTTGCCGGACGTTCTCCTAATTTCCTGCGACTTCGATTCGCCCGAAGTTGAGGCCCGATTGCACGACTACAACGGACAAAGGTTAGATTCCTTGCGGCCGAGCAACTCGGTGCATGTTTACGTGCGCGAGGAACTCTGGCCGGCGTTCCTGTTCGCGGGCGAAACGCCGTAATCCCGCCTTCGCGTCACGAGCCATCGAAGCCCGACGTCCTTGCCCTTTGGGCACCGGAGAAACTGCTCGCTGGCGAGCAGGCGCAGCCGGCTGTTCGCCAGGGAACAAATAGTTGCCGTCCGATGTCAACAACGAGATACGGTTGCGAACTTTCAGAAATCTGGCTTTCTAACGGACAATTTATACTCAGCTAACAATCATCCTCTAGCTTAGCGGGACGATTTGACGGTGGATTCGTTATTCGTCAACCCCACGACGAGGCAGCGTTAGCATTCCGATCCATGTCGCAGTTACTTTGAGCGACCAGGGGGAATGCGTTCTGAACGCTGCTTGACATCGGATAACGCGGGAGTCGCTGCGCCGGTAAAGTCTTCACGATCAGAACGGCATCTTCCAGTGCTAGTCGTCGCGGACAGTTTGGCCGCTGCTGAAGTCTACGAATGGATGAGGATTGCTTCGTCTACCGTCCAATTGCCGCTTCGTTCAGATTTAATCATTCACAGTTGCACATTTTTAAGGAAGAATGTATGAAGATTTACTTTGCAGAATTGGCGGCCTTATTGGTCGCGACTGTTGTGTGCCTAGTTGCAGCTACAAGCCATGCCGCAACCATCGCCGCCTGGAGTTTTGACGCAGGCGGTGCGATAGCAGCACCATATAACACTCCGGCGGCCACGACTGGATCTGGCAGCGGCACGCAGCTCGGCATGAGCAACTCGTATACCTTTAACAATGGCGAAGGTCCGGGAAGTATCCCCTTCTGCGACGTACTTGCATCGGCCGGTGCCTCAACGGGTGCTGGCTCATACGGATGGCGAGTACGCGGCCCCACCAATGTCGGCGGCGGAGGTGCTGGGCAGTCCAACGGCTGGAATTCCCAGGCACCAATTGGCACTCAAGGGGCGGAGTTTTCTGTAAACACCAGCGGATACAACAACATTACCGTTTCAGTGGACGTAAATGTGACGACCCAGGCCGAGCGCAACTTGGCTATTGAGTACACATTGGACGACACAGTTGCCAATCCCATCTGGGTGAATGCCAGCTATTCTTCAGCGGGAAGTCAGGGCACATTGTTTAACAACACCACAAGCGCCTTGACGCTCTCGGGCAGCTACGTTCAACTCAGTACGGCAAGCCCTGGCTGGAACAACCAGATTACGGCAAATCTGCCCGGCGCGGGCGGGGATCCAAACTTCGCCGTCGAGGTTGTGAATGCTTCCAGCGGTACTGACTGTGTGAACGGAGCTGGCAACCCGCTAAACAACAGTTCCGGCAACTGGCGCTATGACAACATTAATATCAGCGGCACTGCCGTTCCCGAGCCGTCAACGCTCGCACTCTTGGCAGTGGGCGCCGCCGGATTTGGAGCGCGCCTGCTTCGACGGCGCTCACATTGAAGCCTCGGTAAGAAGTGAACATAAAAGCCACTCTCGAGGGAGTGGCTTTTTCGTTTTCCTAGATTATCCACGCGTCACATCTTATCCATAAACGAAAGTGATAACATGGTTTTAACGTGCTCAAAATACGCAGCTAATAGTCTCTTAATAATCTCGTCCAATAATGCACTGCTCCTGTGGGAGATAACAGGGCAGGCCAATTGGAGCGGCGCATAGTAAACGCCAGTATATTTCCGGCCGAAGCGCCAAGGAATCCGTGATGCGATCGGTTGATGCCCGCGCAGTGCTTACCCGAAAAGTTAGCCAAAATGAATCGACGACATGCATTTACGCTCGTGGAACTCCTGGTGGTCATCGCCATCATTGGAATTCTGATCGGCCTCTTGTTGCCGGCAATTAATGCCGCGCGCGAGGCGGGCCGGCGGGCAGCGTGCCAGAACAACCAGCACCAACTCGGGCTGGCGCTGCTCGCCCATGAAAGCTCGAAGCAGTATTTTCCGCCCGGCGTTGTGGCCACGCTGACGTTGAATGGTGCGCCGCAGCTATTCGACACGCGAACTGAGGCTGCAAATTACGCGCAGGGTGCCAATATGCACGGCCAAAGCTGGATGCTGGAAATCCTGCCTTTTATGGAATATGACTACTTGTACAAGCGATGGGACTACCGACGCAGCGTCATGGGAAATGGAGACATCGCCATGACCGATATTCCTAGTTTTTACTGCCCGTCCCGGCGGTCGAAACTGATGCCCGGCGATGCGGACTGGATGCTAAGCAAAAACGCCACCGCGGGCGGCACGGATTACGGGGGCTGCATGGGGCGAGTCAACGGTTGGAAGAATGGGGTCAGCTCGGAGAATCACGCATTTGAGGATTTTACGAGGACTGACGCGCAGCCGGTCCGCCCGGACGGAAGTCCCTATCCTGATGTTCGCTTGCTGCGGGGAATCTTTCGGCCGAACTACAAAACCCGCATGTTCGACATTACAGACGGAGCGGCGAACACCATCATGATCGGTGAGCTGCAACGATTAAAGCCCCAACCGGGCGATCCTGACGGGGTGACGACAAGCTTCGATGGCTGGGCTTTTGGCAACTGTTCAACACTGTTTGTCACTGCCACCGACTTCAGCGGCCCCTCCCAAGGTCACAAGAATCCTGGCGGACTGAACAACAATTTCTTCGAGTCGCCTGGCAGCAAACACGCCGGCGGCGCTATTTTCGGAGCGGCCGACGGTTCCGTGCATTTCATCAGCGAGAATATCGACTGTGCGACCAATGAATCGGTATTTCCATTGCTCGGCTCGATGTCCGACGGCGAGTTGGCGCAGATGCCTTAGTCGCCGTATACGTCCCTTCCTATTCATGAACCGCGCGGTGAATCGAATCGCCAGAAAGCCGATGCCTTCTTTTTCGCTACCCATTGATTTGCCGGCCGCCGACAAGCTCGGCCGCCGACGATTATCGCGCGCACGGGCGAATTGGATCGCCATGTTTGCCTTCGCGCTTCTGCCGCTTGCTGGATGCGGCCAAAGCGACCGGCCGCCTATGGGCCAAGTGCAAGGCACCGTTCTTTTGCACGGCAAGCCACTGGCAAGCGCGGACATCGTGTTTCGTCCCGATAAGGGGCGCGTTTCGTATGGCACGACGGACGCGAACGGGCACTACGACTTGATTTATCTCCGCCAGGACCATGGCGCGATTGTGGGGAAGCACACAGTACAGATATTCAAGCAGTCGAGAGCCAAGAATGAAATCGTTCCAACGTTGCAAAAGGAAGTTGTTGCGGGCAAGAACGAGATCAATTTCGATCTGAAGTGACTTAACGCTGTTTTAACTGAACAATAACGCACGTCTAACGCCTAGCTCATTCATGGCGGGACGTTTTCCGCTAAGATACGGCGAACAAAGTTATAGATTTTTTGAGGAAGTCATGAATAAGACGATCAAGAAGGCATTGTTGGTAATTGGTGTCGTAGGATTTTCATGCGAGTTGGCCAAGGCGGCAGTTATCACGCAGTGGTCGTTCGACGGCACAACCCCGAGTACCGGCACCGCCGCCACGAATGGTGGGCTTGCGCCTGCTGGCGGCACGCTCACGACTGATCCAGGCAACAGTCCACGGCCAACCACGGGCATCGGCACCGCGCTGACGCTGGGCATGTCGAATGGCTACAACGGCGGCAATTATCCGGCAGACGATATCACCCAAACCAGCGGTACGGGCATCAACGACTACCTCTGGCGCGTACGAGCCAACCCTACCTTCGCTGACGGCACCGCAAACAAATTGTCCCTCTCAGGTACGAGCAAGAATGGTTGGGCGACTTACGTTATTTCTGGCAGCGCAATCGGCGCGCCGCAATATTCCCAAGGGGCTGAATTGGATACCAGCACCGTCGGCTATTCGAACATTCATTTCAGCTTCGAGTGGTACTCGACGACGCAGGGCATTCGCGACCTGCAGTTCCAGTACAACTTGGATACTTCCAATTCCGCGGGCTGGACTAATCTTAGTCAGAGCATCGGGACCGCCGCAATTGGCACGAATACTACTGGGGGCACGCTCGCTTACGGCTCGACCAGCGATTACGTCTTCATCGCCACGTCCAACGACTACTTTGGCGGAACAAGCCAAACACCCATCAACGTCGATTTGAGTTCCATTCCCGGCACCAGCAACGACCCGCACCTCGGCGTCAGGTTGGTTTCCGCGTTCGATGATACGGGCCATATCGCGACCTTGCAAGGCGGCACGAACGATTACGCATCAGCCGCTACTAGTGGCGGCGTGACCGTGAAATACAATAATTCGTCCGGTAACTGGCGGTTCGACAACCTTACTTTTTCAGGCACCTTGGCTGCCAGCACCAATTTTTCCGGTCCGGCGTTGACCTGGAATACCACCAGCGGTTCGTGGGACACGGTCGGGTCGAATACGGTGTGGCTCAACACCAGTGCCGGCTCCGTATCATTCGCTAACGGCAGCATCGCCACGTTTGGAAATGTCACTAGCGGCACGTCGACGATCAGCGTGGCGCCGGGCGGAGTGATCGCGGGCGGCGTCAATATCAGCAACACCAATTCCGCCGGGGCCTACGCATTTACGGGCGGAGCCATTAGCGGCACCGGCGCGTTTTACCTCCAACCGAGCAATGCCGGGCTCGTCTCAATTTCGGGCACAAATAGCTACACGGGCGGCACGCAGATTTCTGGCGGCACTCTTATGGTTTCAGGTGATCCGAGCCTGGGGTCCACGGGTGCAGGTTCCGGGCCCGTGATCTTGGATAACGGTTCCACATTGCTGCTGGCTTCAAGCTTGGCGTCGGGCCGGGTATTCGGAATTGGCTCGAACGGTGGAGTCTTGAATACCAATGGATTGTCGTTTTCGACGAGCGGCCGTTTCCTCGGCGTTGGTAACTACACGCAGCTTGGTTCCGGCACCGTTGCGCTGAGCGGGGAAATCGTGCAACTTTCCGGATCCACGACGTTGGGCGCCGGCACTACATTGGCTCTCGGGGGGACCAACGGGGCAAGCCTTCAGGGCGGCGGGACGATTAACGGCAATCTTGCCATCACCAATGCTGGGCGCGTCAATTTTGACAGCGTCGGCGGTACGGGCGTATACGGCGGGTCTGGCCAAATCTTGGTTGCCTACTCGTCAACCAGCGCTTGGCCCGTTCTCAGCAACTCCCCTAGTGGGACCGCGACAGGCACAAACGGTGTGGTTACCTCGGGCGGCACCGTTTCGAACAACATCGTCCTGAATTCCGGCAACTTGCCCTTTACGAAGACCGACGTAACGCAACCATTCAGCTTGGCCGCGAGCAATGCTTTTCTCGTCGGCTTTGGCGGCACGAGTAAGGGCAGCGTACTGGCGTTCACCGGAAATATCAGTGGAAGTTCAGATGTCGTGTTAGGCAGCAATTCGACGAACGGCAATGGCGGCGCCGGTACGCTCTTCTTGTCGGGAAGCAACTCCTGGGCCGGCACAACACTGATCGATGGAAACGGTCTCGTCCAGTTGGGATCAACCGCCGCCCTGCCGCCGAAAAGCGACGTGATGTTCGGCGCACTCGAATCAAGTTCGGCCACTCTCGACGTGAACGGTTTCAGCCAGACAATCAATTCGCTATCGTCAGGCAGCGGGACGGCGGGCGGCGGCAAGTCAACCTTTCTTACCAATAGCAGTTCCTCCAGCGCGACGCTGACGGTGAACGGCAGCATAACGCCCAATTCGTCGTACAATGGCTCGATAACGGGCAATCTGGCTTTGTACAAGTTCGGCACGGGCGGCTTGTCGCTGTCGGGATCGAACACCTACACTGGCACGACTACCATCGCCCAGGGTACGGTGACAGTAAGCAAATCGTCGGCATTGGGCGTCGGTCCTCTTGCCCTTCAAAGTGGCGGAAACTTGATCTACTCCGGGACCGCTGTAAGTCTATCCAATAGCGGCGCAAGCATGTTTGCCGGAGCCACGTTGTCAAGCGGCGGCACCGCCAACTACGGCACGCTGGCGATGAATAGTCTCAGCCTCAGCGGAGGAAGTTTGACCTACGACTTCAACACCACGCAATCCGACCTTATATCGGGCACCGGCCAATTGGATCTCACCGGTGGCAGCTTAAAGAGCATTGTCATCAACGTGAACATTACGGGCCAGACGTTCACTTCGTACCCGCTGCTTTCATTCGGCAGCTTGACTGGCTTCAACTCCGCGGACTTCACGCTCGGTTCAGGAACTAGGGCCGGCTTAACCTACGGCTTCGTGCAAGACGCGCAAAACAGCAACCAGATCGATCTGGCCGTCAGCGGATTGGGGGTCGTTGATCGCCAAGCCTTGGCATGGGCGACCAGCAGCGGCAACTGGGACACGACATCCGTGAATTGGACCGTGTTGGGCAACTCGACGACGGCGACTTACGCCGACGGTAAGAGCGTGGTTTTCGGCGAGCCAAAGGCCAACAATTCTGTGGTTACTATCACCGGCAGTGCCGTTACTCCCTCGTCGCTGACGTTCAGCAATTCCTCCAACTCCTATACCGTCACGGGCGGTTCAATCGCTGGAACCACCTCACTTGTGAAGGGTGGCGCAGGGCTGGTGACCCTCGCCAGTCCAAACAGTTATTCCGGCGGGACGATCATCACCGGCGGTACCCTTGCTACGGGCGCTGCCGGAGATCTGGCGTTAGGCGGGACCGCGTCGAATATTTCGTTGGACAACAACGCCACGTTGCAGTTTGCGAATTCCGGCTTCAGCAGCAGCCGCAATATCACGATTAACTCTGGCGGTGGCACCATTGTTGCATCCGCCGGCACAGCGACCATCTCCGGTAATCTCGACATCGCCGACGGCGGCTCGTTCAATTCGGTCGGCCCAGGCACGTTGGCCTTTACCGGCGGCACGGACACGAAGGTCACGGCCGGCACGGGTTCCACGTTCACCGTGCAATCAGGCACTCTGGCTGTTATCCCTGAGAACTTCACAGCCAAGGGGCTGTTGACGGTCGCCCAGGCGCGCGACCCTGTTCATGGCAACGCAGACTTCGACTACAGCCGTATCGGGATCGGTGAAGCTGGGCAACACTGGCAGCATTGCCGGCACGACGCTCAATGGAAAGTTGGTCGTCACGGACCCGCTGGCGCTGAAGTTTGCCACCGACATCTCTGGTACCGGGGCCATTCAGTTCCAGAACATGTTTAGCCCTGCGGCGCCGAACCACTTTACCTTGGCCACCGGACAAGCCATCCAGGCATCCGGCGGAGCAAGTGGGGTAACTATCAACATCGGCAACAACTCCGGCGGCAATCCGCAAATCCAGTTGAACAGCCTCAATGCGACGTTCTATAAGACGAGCGTCACGCAGGCTGGCGACAACGGGAGTGGCAGCGGCTTCCTTCTAGGCAACGGCACGACATGCTCGCTGTTCACCATTGACCCGGGTGCAAAGAACACGCTGAATATCAACAGCATAATTTCCGGCAGTTGCGACGTGCAGCTAGGCCCACTCGGCGGTGGCGGCGCGCAAAACACGATCAACCTAAACAGCCAAAACACCTACAGTGGCGTGACGATTTTCTCGCAGGGAGTTAACGGGGTCGTCTACCTTGGCACCTCCAACGCCTTGCCGACGACTACTGATCTCATGTTCGCGCCGATCAACGGCAACTCCTACCAGCAGAAACTTGACCTCGCCGGGAACAACCAGACCGTCGCCTCACTCTCCTATTGGGCCGCCGCCGCTACGGATTCGTACGGCAACGGTTTTTCAAACCAGATTCAGGTTGTGTGTGGGCCTAATTCGGCTGGTACGACTAGCGTGGCCACCTTGACCGTCAGCGGAGCGGTGTCGCCCAGCAGGCCGTACGGCGGCATCTTCGGCGACGGCGACGGCGGACTCGGCGGTCTATTAACTCTCGTCAAAGATGGGTCAAACACCTTGTGGCTAAACAACGGCGCGAATGGCTACAATGGTGGAACAACGGTCAAGAATGGCTTGCTGCTGCTATCACCTAGCAGCGCATCCACTACCCCACTCGGAAATGGCGACGTGACGGTCAGCGGCGGTACCTTGCAGGGCCTCGCGACAATTCCCGGTAACTTGAACGTCATCGGCTCCGGAACTATACACCCGGGCTTAGCCAACTCCTTGGCTGTCGGGGAAGCGCCCGGTTACATTTACGTGTCGACCAATGGCACGATCGGCAGCGGCACGACTAGCCAATTTGACTTCGGTACATCCAGCAGCAGCAAGGTGCTGGTCACGGGAGTCTTGACGCTTCCCGCGTCCGGCAGCGCGACGATCAACCTGACCGACCTCGGCGGCCTGAGCGGGATCGTCCCGCTGTTTACCTACGGCATGTTGGGCAACTCGTTCAGCACGAGCCAATTGAGCATTGGGGCTTCGCCCGATGGAGCGAGCGCCTATGCCTTCCGCAGCACCGGCAGCACGGCCGCCAGCGGCGAAATCGATCTGATTGCGCCATCGAAACTCATCTGGACCGGGTCAGCCGGCAGCAACGTTTGGAACACAAACAATGTAGCCAACTTCACGGCGCTAGGCGTTACGACGTCGTTCAATTCAAACCTTGCCGCGTATGGCGTCAAGGATCACGTGACATTCGACGACACTGGTTCGGGCGGAGTTGTGTCGATCGCCGGCAGCGGGGTGGTTCCGCAAGCGGTAGTCTTCAACAATGGCGCCAAGTCGTATGACCTCACCGGCGGCCCAATCACGGGTAGCACGAGCCTCGTCCTTACCGGCAGCGGGCAAGTGACGCTGGACAACAGCAACAGCTATTCCGGCGGGACATTCGTGAATTCCGGCACGTTGGTCGTCGATAGCACGTCAGGTATCGAAAGTGGCACGAATCTAAGCGTTGGCAGTATGACCTCACTGTTCACCCACGCCCCGATTGTGCCCGACGGAATTGCCGGAGCCAGCGTCGCCGCCGTTCCCGAGCCTGGCACACTCGCCCTGCTGGCCGCCGGCATGGCGATCGTCGCCTTCCGCGTCGCGCGGCGTCGGAAGTAATCATCCATTGCGCGCCTTTTCGAGCTTGGAAGGCAGCGATGAAAGCCCCGCGGAAACCCCGCGGGGCTTTTTTATGCGCCTGTCGCTAGGATCGCCATTACTTAGGTCGCCACGATAACATGAAGTGCAGCAGTAGTTCGCCGGATACTGCCGCTCACTCCAACTCCCATCCCTTCCGATACTCCCTTCTCACCAGCCGGTTCAACTCCGGGAGATTTGTAACTTCTATCTTCATAGCGTCCCACTCGACATGCTTGCCGAGGCCGGCCCGTTCGGCCAGGCAGCCTAGGAGCACCATCTCGCTGAGCGGGCCGCCGTAGTCGAAATGCGAGCTTGGCGCGGGACCGCCTTCTTTGCAGGCGCGGAGGAAGTCGGTGTAGTGCGTGAGGCCCTTCTTCACCCGCGGCAGCGTCTTGGGCGGCACGGGGAACGATCGCTGCTTCGCTTCGGGCACCAGCCGCGGGCTCTCGCAGTAATTGCCCGTCGCGAGGATGCCGTTGTCGCCGATAAAAATCGCGCCGCCGTCGGTGAGCTTGCGGCCATATTTCTTCTCGATCTCGTCGACGATCGGCGGGCGGTTGTGCTCGCCCTCGGGGTTCTCCTCGTCGAGCTTCGCAAGTTCCTCGGCCGTGCCCTTGAAACCGTCGTACCAATGGACTTTGACTGCGGATGAAACGAACGGGATCTGCTGGCGCGATTGCTCGCCGCGGGCCGGAAAGCTCCAGCGAAGCGCGTTGGCTAGCGGGTAGCGCTCGTCGCTGCCGCCGATCTGTTCGATCGCTTCGACGCGCGAGGGCACGCGTTCGTCAAGCTTCAGTGCCATGAAGACGCCGTCGAGGTTGTGGCAGCCCCAGTCGCCGACCGAGCCGTCGCCGAACTCCCACCAACTCCGCCAGAGCTTGGGATGCAGTTTCTTATTGTAATCGCGGTAAGCGGCCGGCCCGATCCATTCGTCCCAGTGCAGGCCCGGCGGCACGGGCTCGCCCGGCACGCGCCCGCCAATGCCGCCGCGGCCGGTTCGTGCCCAGCTATACGTCTCCTTCACGTTGCCGATGGCCCCGGCCCAAATATACTCGCACAGCCGGCGGACGCTCTCGGAACTGTGGTGGTGATTGCCCAACTGCGTCACGACTTTGTAATCGCGGGCAGTCTTCATCATGAGCCGCACTTCGGCGATGCTGTGGGCCATCGGCTTTTCGCAATAGACGTGCTTGCCCAGCCGCATGGCGCGGAGCGAGGCCACCGCATGGTGATGATCGGGCACGGCGATGAACACGGCGTCAATGTCCTTGTGGATCTTGTCGAACATCTTGCGATAATCGTAGAACTCGGCGACATCTGCGAGTTTAACACCTGAGTTCAACCCGCCGATAAACTGCTTCGCCTGGGCAGTGTGACTTTCGTCGTTGTCGCACAGGGCAATCAACCGCTCGGTGCAGGCCGCCGCGACCGACGGCTTGCCCTGGTTCCATACGCCGATGACGACCGTGCCCAGCTTCGAGTTGGGCGACCGCTCGGACAGAATTGCTGGAGCGGCAAATGCCTTGGCGGCAACGGTAGATCCGGCCGCGGCGGCCGCTGTGTGCAAGAATCGGCGGCGGGTGACATGCTTGCTCATGGGATGTCCTTTGCAGGATTCGGGCGGGATGATGGAAGCGGAGTGAGAATGCATTATAACATGGGAACGCGCACTCAAGCAGTTGTGGAGCAACGCCTATGTCCTCTTTGACCCTCCGCCCCATGCATCCCGCCGATCGCTGGGAAGTCGCCGAACTGACCTGCGTTTCGACGAATTACTGGTACCAGTCGCACGGCCGGCCGGCAATCTTTTCCGACGGCGCGGAAGCCGCCGTCGTGTTCTTTGACGTTTACGAAGCCCTCGATCCGGGCTGCGGCGTCGTGGCCGTGGATAGCGCGACGGGCCGATTGGCCGGATCGTGTTTCTTCCATCCGCGAACGACACACATTTCGCTGGGCATCATGAATGCACATCCCAATTACTTCGGGCGCGGCGTTGCGCGCATGTTGCTGGACCATATCATCCAATTGGCCGAGCGGGAAGCAAAGCCCTTGCGGCTCGTGTCCAGCGCGATGAATCTCGACAGCTTCTCGCTCTACACGCGGGCCGGCTTCGTGCCGCAAGTTGCTTTTCAAGACATGTTCCTTGCCGTGCCGCCGCAAGGACTGCCCGGCGGACTTGCAGATGCCCGTGGCGTTCGCAGCGCAACGGCCGACGACATTCCCGACATGGTCGCGCTGGAGATGGAGGTGGCCGGCATCTCGCGGACAAAAGACTTTCAGTATTTCCTGGCGAACCGCGACGGTTTCTGGCACGCGTCCGTGCTGCGGAATGAGCGAAAGGAACTCGAAGGGTTCCTCGTCTCATGCGGGTATCGCGGCTGCAACATGATCGGCCCCGGCGCGGCGCTCTCGGCCGACGCGATGCTGCCGCTGGCGGCCGCCGAGTTCGACCGCCATCGCGGACGGACGCCGGTGATGCTTGCGCCGGTGCAGGCGACGCCGCTGGTGCAAGCCTTATACCGCTGGGGCGCCCGGAACTGCGAGACGCATTTCGGGCAGGTCCGCGGCCCGGCATCGCCAGTGCACGGCGTCCATATTCCGACGTTTCTGCCGGAATCGGCGTAGGTCCATACCCCAACGCTCCGCCGTGAATCACCTTGTTCCCACACTCAGCGTGGGAACATGTGTTCCGGCCGCTCCGCGGCCAAGTTGAGGCTGGGCCGCTGAAATCGCCGCAGAGCGGCAATCCCACTCGTTCCCACGCAGAGCGTGGGAACGAGGCACTTCCTTGCTGGTCCCTTCCGGCAGAAGGGACCTACTGGCGGCACGGCCCAATTCGCGTAATAATGTTAATGGTCCGTTTCCGCCAGCCTGTTCGGCACAACTCGGTCGGCCTTTTCTGCATTGAATGAGGAGCAATCGCATGTCAAGAACTCTCGTACTATACAACGCAATCCTCGTCGCAATGACCTCGTTGTTTGTCGCCGGATGCGGCGACGACACCGCCCCGGCCGCCAAGAGCAAGGAGGCGCCCAAGGTCACCGTCGTACATCCCGTCTCGCGCAGCCTCACCGACTACGACGACTACAACGGCTGGCTGGAGGCGTTTAAGACCGTCGAAGTCTGTCCGCGCGTGAGCGGCTACATCACCAAGGTCTACTTCAAAGACGGCGACATGGTGGAAGAAGGCAAGACGCCTCTATTCGACATTGATCCCGACCCCTTCAGCGCCCAACTGGCGCAGATCGAGGCGCAGCGCGCGGCCCTGACAGCCCAGCAAGTGGCTGCGGCTAACGTCGTCAAACGGAACCAGGAATTGATCAAGACCAACGCGGTGTCGCAGCAGGAGTTGGAAAAGTCTATCGCGGACGAAAACTCGTACGCGGCGCAGATCAAGGCGAAGGATGCCGATGCCGACCGGGTCAAACTCGATCTGAAGTACGCGAAGATCATCGCCCCATTGACTGGCAAAGTTGGCAAGACCAATTTCCAGGAAGGCGCGACGGTGACCGCCACAGGAATCCCGCCAGTTATGACGACCGTCGTTTCCGTGACTCCCATCTACGTCGATTTCAACGTTGACGAACGAGCCATCCAGCGTTACCAACAGTCGGCCTTGGGCAAGTCGCAAGCCGATAAGCCGATCCGCGAGCGAAACTACGTCTTTAACTTCGGCCTCGATACCGAAAAGGGCTATCCGCATGAGGCGCACCTCGTCTTCGCCGACATCAAGTATGCCGAAGGCACCGGCACGGTTCTAGTTCGCGGGGAGACGGACAACAAAAATGGACTATTCATTCCGGGGTCCCGCGTCCGCGTGCGAATGCCGACGAGCGACAAGTACTCGTCGACGCTCGTGCCGGACGAGGCAATTTGCACCGACCAAGGCAAGAAATACGTACTCGTCGTCGGTGCGGACAAGAACGTCAAGCGCATCAACGTGGAGCTTGGCCGTCTGCTCGATGACGGCATGCGGGTGATCACCACACCCGAGTTGAAGGCAGACACATGGATCATCAGCGAAGGCATGGAGCGCGCGCGGTTGAATTATCCTGTCGACCCGGTTCCTGAGTCGCCGACGGTCGTCGCCTCGGCCGCACCATAATCCGAATCGATCATCCTCTATTTGCCCGGAGTCGCCGGAACTAAAGCAGCAGCCAAGGACAGCACTCATGTTCTCCAATTTCTTCATCGATCGGCCGATTTTCGCCACCGTGCTTTCGATTGTCTTCGTCATTCTTGGCGGGGTCGCGTTCTTTCTCTTGCCGGTTGCACAGTACCCCGAAGTCGCGCCGCCGGTGGTCCAGGTCTCGGCCATCTATCCCGGCGCCAACGCCAAGACGGTGGGCGACACCGTGGCTACGCCCATCGAATTGGAAGTCAACGGCGTTGAGCGGATGCTCTACATGACGTCCAAGAGCACCAACGACGGCCAGATGTACCTCGACGTCACGTTCGAAGTCGGCACGAATCTCGACATGGCACAAGTGCTGGTGCAAAACCGCGTTTCCATCGCCGAAGCCAAGTTGCCGGAGGAGGTCAAGCGGCAAGGCGTGACGACCAAGAAGAAGTCCCCATCGATCCTGCTCGTCGTTAGCGTGACCTCGCCGGATGCAAGTTACGATCAACTCCATTTGAGCAACTTCGCCTTGACGCGCATCAAGGACGAACTGGCCCGGCTGAAGGGCGTGGGCGACGTCTCCTTCCTCGGCCCGCGCGACTACAGCATGCGGATTTGGCTCGATCCCAACAAGCTGGCGTCGCTCGGCATGACCGTTAGCGACGTGCTCAAGGCCGTCAAAGAACAGAACACGCAGGTCGCCGCGGGACGCATCGGCCAGTCGCCCGTGCCGCAGGGCGCGAATGTTCCTTTCCAGCTCACGATCAACACGCAAGGACGCCTGGAAAACGCCGAACAGTTCGGCGACGTAATCGTGAAGACCGGATCGGGCGGCCAAAACGTCTATCTGCGGGACGTCGTTCGCGATACGGAGTACGCCACGCGAATCCCGTTGGATCGAAAGAAGCTGACCGAGCAGAAAGTGTCCGCCGATGACGTCGTCAAAACTCTTCGCCAGCAGGTCACTCAGGCCACGGCGGTCCGCGTCGAGGAGGCCGCGGGAGTCGAGGAAAGCAAGGCGCCGCTCCAAGTTGCGATCGTTACGAAGAAGCAGCTAGATCGCTCGGAACTGGAGCAACTCGGCGGAATTGTGGTGAAGACCGGCCAAAAGGACGAGAAGGGTTCCCTCCGCGATCTCTATGCCTCGAAGGACTTTTTTCCACAATGCCTCCAATATACCAACGGCGTTGAACTCGGCGCGAAAAACTACGATGTCAACAGCTACCTCGACGGCAAACCGGCGGTTAACGTGGCCGTCTTTCAGTTGCCTGGCTCCAACGCGCTCAAGACGGCCGAGGCGGTCAAGGCCACGATGGAGGAGCTAAAGAAAAAGTTTCCTGCCGGCATCGACTACGGAATCTATTACGATACGACGGTCTTCGTCGACGAATCGATCCACGAAGTCTTCAAAACGCTTATCGAGGCCTTCATCCTCGTCTTCATCGTCGTGCTCGTCTTCCTGCAAGACTGGCGGGCGACGATCGTGCCCATGATCGCGGTGCCCGTGTCGCTCGTCGGCACGCTTGCCATGATGTCGATGTTCGGGTTCTCGCTCAATAACCTCTCGCTCTTCGGGCTCGTGCTGGCGATCGGCATCGTCGTGGACGACGCGATCGTCGTGGTCGAAAACGTCGAGCGCTTTTTGTCGATGGGACACAACGCGCGGGACGCGGCACGGATGGCGATGGCCGAAGTCTCCGGGCCGGTCGTCGCCATCGCGCTGGTGCTCTGCGCGGTGTTCGTTCCCACGGCCTTCATGGCCGGCATCAGCGGGCAGTTCTTCCGCCAATTCGCTTTGACGATTGCCGCCTCGACCGTCATTTCGATGTTCAATTCGCTCACGCTCAGCCCGGCGCTGTGCGCGATCCTCTTCAAGGGGCACGGCGCGGCGGGTCACGGTGCGGAAGGCCACGGCGCGGATGGGCATGGACATGCGAAGAAAGAGGCCTTGCCGCGGCTGGGCGTCGTCGCGATTCTCGCCTTGATCGGCTACTTCATGCTCGCGTCCTACGTCGCCGCGATGTTTGGCGTTCACCTGCCTGGCGAGCATGGCGAACATGCGGCAGAGGCCGTCTCAAGTCCGACGGCGATTTGGGCTGTCAAGCTTGGCTCACTCGCCGTCGCGGCGGCGGCCGGCTGGTTCCTCGCGGGGATCGTGAACAGCGCGCTGGGCGCTTTCTTCGGCGCTTTCAACTGGGCGTTTGATCGCGTGATCAATTTCTACGGCCACGGCGTGGCGATCTTCCTGCGAATCTCGCTTATCGCCTTGCTAGTTTACGCTGGCTTCATGGGGCTTACCTATCTTGGCTTCAAAAAGGTGCCCGTCGGCTTCATTCCCAATCAGGACAAAGGCTATTTGGTGATCAATGCCCAGTTGCCCGACGGCTCGAGTCTCGACCGCACGGACAAGATCATCGAGCAGATGAGCGCGATCGCCCACGATAAGGAGAAGGTCCCTGGCGTCTGGCACACGATCGATCTGCCGGGCTATTCTGCCGTGTTAGGCACGAACATCAGCAACGTGGGGGGCATGTTCGTGATTCTCGAACCGTTTGAGGACCGCAAGGGCGATCCGGAACATAAGAGCGCCGATGCCATCGCCAAGGAGCTGCGCAAACAGTATGCCGGCATCCGCGGAGCCCGTATTTCCGTGTTTGGCGCTCCGGCGATCGACGGCTTGGGAACGACCGGCGGGTTCAAGGTTCAGGTGCAGGACCTCGGCGGCGCGGGCCTTCGCGCGCTGCAAGGCAGCGTGCAGAACCTGGCGGACCAGGGCAACGCCGATCCGCGGCTGATCGGCCTCTTCAGCAGCTTCACCGTTAACCAGCCGCAACTTTACGTGCAGATCGACCGCGACAAGTTGAAGGCCCAAAAGGTTTCGCTTGGACGACGTGAACCAGACACTTCAAGCGTATCTCGGCGGCATGTACGTCAACGACGTGACGCTCTTCAACCGCAACTGGCAGGTGAATATCCAGGCCGACGCCCGTTTCCGACTGCGCAAGGAGGACATCGGCCGCCTGGAGGTCCGCAATGCCGAGGGCAAGCGTGTTCCCCTCGAGACCTTGATCAAGGTGACCGACGATAGCGGGCCGGCGATCGTCAACCACTACAATAGTAACCCGTCCGCCGAAATCAACGGCAACATGGCCCCGGGCGTCAGCTCGGGTCAGGCGATCACGATCATGGACCAGCTCGCGGCCGAATCGCTGCCCACGACGATGAAGATGGATTGGACCGAGATCACGCTGCAGCAGATCATCGCCAGCAAGGACATTCTCACCAAGATGGCTTTCCCGTTGGCCGTGATCTTCGTCTTCCTGGTGTTGGCGGCGCAATATGAAAGCTGGTCGCTGCCGCTTTCCATTATTCTCATCGTGCCGATGTGCTTGTTGGCTTCGATTGCAGGCATCTGGCTGATGAAGATGGACAACAACATTTTCACGCAGATCGGTCTCGTGGTGCTAATCGGCTTGGCGGCGAAGAACGCCATTCTCATTGTCGAGTTCGCCAAACAGAAGCAGGACCAAGGAGCAAATCGCTTCGACGCCACGGTCGAGGCCTGCCGACTGCGCCTGCGGCCGATCCTTATGACTTCGTTCGCCTTCATCCTCGGCGTCGTGCCGCTGGTGCTGGCAAAAGGTGCAGGCGCCGAAATGCGCGTTGCGCTCGGCGTGGCCGTATTTAGCGGTATGCTCGGCGTGACGGTCTTCGGCCTCTTCTTCACGCCGGTCTTTTACTCGCTTGTTATGAAGTTCGCCGAGAGGGGCAAGCCGGCGCAGGCTCCCGCCGAAGGCACTGCGGAATCGCATTCATGACGCTTAGGCGACATCACCATGAACGGTACAGCCAATTCCGACAGCCGCCCGCGCAAGGCGCTGCTATACCGCTTCGCGCCTGGCATCGGAGCGCTGGCAGCGTACCGGCGGGAATGGCTCAAGCACGATTTAATTGCGGGCGTCTCGGTGGCGGCCGTGGCGCTGCCGACGGCTATCGCGTATGCCGAGATTATCGGGCTTGAGCCTGTGGTTGGCCTCTACGCGGCCATTCCGGCGCTGCTGGCCTATGCCGTCTTCGGCACCTCACGGCACCTGATCGTCAATCCGGATGCCGCCACTTGCGCCATGATCGGGGCGGCGCTGGCGCCGCTCGCCGCGGGCAACCCGGAAGTCTTGCCTTCGCTGTCCGTCGTTCTAGCCATCTTCACGGGCCTCTTGTGTTTCGGCGCCAGTTCGCTGCGGCTCGGTTTTTTAGCCGATTTTCTTTCGCGGCCGATTCTCGTCGGCTTTCTCAACGGCGTGGCCGTCAGCATCTTCCTGGGCCAGATCGGCAAGGTATTCGGCTTCGCGATGACTTCGCACGGCATCATTGCCAGCTTCATCGAGTTCTGCAAGAAAGTCCCGCAAACGCACCCGCCAACTCTGGCGGTCGGGCTGATTTCGCTTGCGGTATTGATCGCGAGCAAGCGGTTCTTGCCGCGCTGGCCCGGCCCGCTCTTGGCCGTTATCGCCGCGATAGCCGTCGTCACTACCATGAATCTTGAGTCGCGAGACGTTAAGGTCGTCGGGCCTGTTCCGGCGGGACTGCCGCGCCTGGCCTGGCCGGAGTTCGACCCCCAATTCCTTCAGCCGCTGTTCGCCGGCGCGATGGGCGTGGCGCTGGTGAGTTTCTGCAATGCGATGGTCGTGGCCCGGAGTTTTGCGGCGAAAAACAGCTATGAAGTTGACGCCGATCGCGAGCTTGCCGCACTGGGCGCAAGCCAAGTCGCCGCCGGCCTCTTTCAGGGCTTCGCCGTCAGCGGCACGGAGTCGCGGACGGCGATGAACCACGCCATGGGCGGTAAGAGCCAGCTTGCAGGGTTGGTGGCGGCCGCGGCTATGACCATCGTGCTGCTCTTCCTGACCGGCCCCTTGCACTACTTGCCGAAGGCGGCCCTGGGCGCGGTGTTGATCTTCGCGGCCATCGGATTGTTCGACGTGGCGGAAATCCGCCGGCTTTGGCACGTAAGCCGTGCGGAGTTCACCGTTGCCATGATCACGACCCTCGGCGTCATTGCCTTCGACGTGCTCGAGGGCATCCTGCTGGCGGTGGCGCTGGCCCTGCTTCTAGTTCTGAGACGCAGCGCTCGCCCGCCGGACGCCGTCTTGGTCCGCGTGCCGGGCGTCAAGGGGTTTCACGACCGGGCTCATCATCCCGTGGCGCCGACCACGCCCGGCTTGCTTCTCTACCGCTTCGGCGCCGCGATCGTCTTCTACAATGCGTCCTATTTGAAGAAGCGCGTGTTGGAGTTGGCCGCCGCCCAGGGAGATATGAAACTGGTGATCATTGACGGGAACACCGTCAATGCGATCGATACGTCGGGCGCGGAGACGCTCGAAGAGTTGGCCCGCGAACTCGACCGCCAGGGCATCCGGCTGGGCCTGGCCGGCTTCCGCACCGAAGCGCGGAACTTCCTTCTGCGCACCGGCACGATGTCGGTCATCGGCGCGGAAAACGTCTATCCCACGCTCAAGTCGGCGATGAAAGCGTTCGAGGCTTCTAGCTCCGGGCCGATGATTGATGTTTCGAAAGATAGCAATTCCGACTCCGACGCCGACAATCAAGAACGTTAATCATTGATTATTCCGCCATGAACCGCGCTGCCATTCACGTCATTATCCGCCGGCGCTGGCGGTTTGCCGCGGTGCTCGCCGCCGTGCTGCTGCTCGCCGTCGCGCAACCGCTCGCCGCGGGATTGCTCGGCGACGAAGGCTCGTTCGACGTTTTCTTCTCGCTGCTGATCGCCGCCGTTTTGTTTCTGGTCATTGAGCAAAGGGAACACCGAATTTCCGCAGTCTCCGCCGGCTTGCTCTCCGTGTGCGGCATCTGGATCGGTCACGGGCTCGGCGGCGCGACGGGCCGCGCGATCCTGGTGGGTTCGCATCTATTGGCGGCCTGCGTCTTTGCATTTGCCCTCTATCAGATTCTTCGCGCGATCTTTGTTAATCAAGCGTCCAGCGACGCGATCTTCGGCGCCGTCTGTGGATATCTGCTGTTGGGCATTATCTGGGCATTGTTCTATTCCGCTATCGAGACGGCGTGGCCGGGATCGTTCAGCCAGTCGGTTGCATTGAAATCGCCGTACGGCGGGGAAGCGGTTGATCGGAATGTTCTCACCTACTACAGCTTCATCACGTTGGCCACTGTCGGGTATGGCGATGTGACTCCCGTCGCGCCGTTGGCCCGAACCTTGGCCTGGATCGAAGCCATCACCGGCCAGATTTACCTTGCAACACTCATGGCCGGACTCGTTGGGCTCAAGGTGTCGCAGGCCTTACGCGATTCGTCGGGCAAGGACGGCGATCAGGACGAGGCTTCGCATATTTAGGATTCGAATCGATGCGCGGGACAGCGAGGCTTGGAAAGGAGGAAACAAGGGCGAACGGCTACTTTGCCAAAGCCGCCGGATTTGGTATGATGGGGGCCAATTAATAACAACCCATTCACTAATAATTGCAGGTGACCCACATGAGCAATCCCCAACAACTCGAAAAAATAAAATCAGCGCCCGGTTTCATTGCGGCCCTCGACCAGAGCGGCGGCAGCACGCCGAAGGCACTCAAATCGTACGGCATCAAGGAAGGAGCATGGTCCAACGACGACGAGATGTTCACGCTCATGCACGAGACGCGGGCGCGGATCATCACCAGCCCGGCATTCAACGGCGACCGCATTCTCGGTGCGATCCTCTTCGAAGGCACGATGGACCGCGACATCGAAGGCCAGCCGACGGCCGACTACCTTTGGAACGTGAAGAAAGTCGTGCCGTTCGTGAAGGTCGATCAGGGCCTTGCCGCAGAGAAAGACGGCGCACAAGTAATGAAGCCGATGCCCAAGCTCGGCGAGCTGCTCGATCGGGCCTGCACAAGCGCGTCTTCGGCACTAAGATGCGTTCGGTCGTTCTGCAGGCCAACGCGGCCGGCGTGAACGCGGTCCTCGATCAGCAGTTCGACGTAGCCTGCCAGATCCTCGCCAAGGGCCTCATCCCGATCGTCGAGCCGGAAGTCGACATCCACTGCCCGGAAAAGGCCAAGGCCGAAGATTTTCTCAAGGCGGGCATCCTGGAAAGGCTGGCGACGATTCCGGCCGGGCAGCAAGTCATGCTCAAGCTCACGCTGCCGACGAAAAGCGATCTTTATCTCGAGTGCACCAAGCATCCCAAGGTGCTCCGCGTCGTCGCCTTGTCCGGCGGCTATTCTCGCGATGAAGGTAACGACCTATTGCGGAAGAATCACGGCATCGTGGCAAGCTTTTCGCGGGCACTGGTCGAGGGACTGACGGCCCAGCAATCGGATGCCGAGTACAACGCCATGCTGGACAAGTCGATTCAGAGCATCTACGACGCGTCGACAAAGAAGGCCTAGCGCAAAGAGTCGGACGTGGACCGGCGAGTCGTTCGATTGTCCGCGGTCGCATGGCAATCGGAGCGAACGCGGTCCACGTCGACTGGCTTGCCCAGCTACCGCTGCTGTTCGCGCGTAGTCGCGGTGCTCGCGGTCTGCTGCTCAAGCTGCTTCACGATCTTCTTGGCATGATCCAGATGCTGCGCCACCGTCTGGGAAGCGTCTTCCAACGCCTTCTTCAACTCCGGCGACGTGGCATGGTTCTTGAGAACCGTCAACTCGGCTGCCAAGTGCATGTGGGCGGCGACCTGCATGCCGGTATAGCAGCGGTCGAAGTCATTTCCGCTCAACTGCTCCAATTCACGCTGGGCGTCGGCCAGACATTGCCGGTCGATTTCCTGGCGGATTTCAAAGAGCGCCGCGGCTACTGGAGTGCTGTTCGGATTCTGCGGGCGCAGTTGCTGCTTCATATTCGCTTGCAGTTGCTCGAATTGCTTCGCTCCCGACGAATGGTCCTTAATCATCTGCTGCGCGAACTCCTTGACCTCGTTGGACTGCGCCCGCTGTGTGGCGATATTGGCGAGCGCGACCTCACCGTTGTTGGCGTCGATCAGGCAGGGAACCATGAAAAGATCAACGTCCTGCTTGCCGTTCTGCCCGAGCCGGCCTTGCTCCGTAGTCGCAGGCATATTCGCCTGGTAGGGCTGCCGCTGGTTCGTTTGCACTTGCCCGGGCTGGGCTTGCCCCGATGGGATCTGACCGGGCTGGGTCTTGCCGGCCACAATCGGACCGGAAAGCACCGGTTGCTGGTTCGGGCTGGTTTGGCCCTGCCCGTAAGCCGTGAGCGCCATCGCGCCGACTGCCAGCAATGCCAGCGGCACAAAAAATCCTCGATTTCGCATAAACATGACTATCTCCTTCTAGGAATGTGGAGTGGGGGACAAAATGAAACGCATCGCGTTCAAAGCTGCAATGCGCGTACCAAGCCAAGGCAAGTTCATGTCGCGAGATAAGTCAGGGCTGAACTACGAAGAAGACGGCAGTTTGCGCGCTGCTCGTTTGCAGAGGCCGCACATGAGCATGAACATCGATTGGTCCGAGCAGCTACGGCTTGGTCATCAAGCGGCCAAAGCGGCGCGAAACGACAGCGCGTTCACTCCATGTCTTCAAAGAGCGCGTCGACAAATTTGTCTGGCTCGAAGAGCGCCAAGTCCTCGGCCTTCTCGCCGACGCCGATGTACTTCACTGGCAGGCCGACCGTTTTGCGGATAGCGACCACGACACCGCCTTTTGCCGTGCCGTCGAGTTTGGCAAGCACTAGCCCGGTGCACCGCACGGCTTCGGTGAAGTGCTTGGCTTGGCTGATACCGTTCTGCCCCGTTGTGGCATCGAGCACGAGGATCACTTCGTGCGGCGCTTCGGGGACCTGTTTGCCCAGCACACGATGGATTTTGGTGAGTTCTTGCATCAGGCTTTGCTGCGTCTGCAAGCGGCCGGCCGTATCGACGATGCAAACGTCCGCGCCGTTTTGTAAGGCGTGGGCGAGCGCGCGATGGGCCACGCTGGCCGGGTCGCTGCCCGACGCACCAGTGACGATCTCCGCACCCAACCGCTTCGCCCAGATGGTCAACTGCTCGACGGCGGCGGCGCGGAAGGTGTCGGCCGCGCCGAGCACGACCTTCTTCCCTTCGCCGAGGAACATGCACGTAAGCTTGGCGATGGTGGTCGTCTTGCCCGCCCCGTTCACGCCGCAGACCATGATCACCGTCGGTCCGCTGACGGCGTAACGGATCGGCTCGGCTGGTTGGGCGAGCATGGCCTTGAGCTTCACTTTGAATCTGTTCAATGACCTCGTGCTTGTGGACGACGCGGGCGCGGAAGCTTGGTGCGGACCTCGTCGGCGATCTCCTGCGCGGCCTCAACGCCCATGTCCGTCTTGACGAGCATATGGAACACGTTCCTCGACGAACTTATCGTCGACCAGCTCCCCTTCCTGTCTTGAAAAGGTCGCGGACGTCGGTATTGAGAGACTGCCAGGTCTTTTTCAGACCTTGCTTGAGTTTGTCGAATAAGCCCATTGGGAACGAGAAGTCAGGAGTTAGAAGTTAGGAGTTAGAAGCTGACTGACTTCAACCTTCTAACTCCTGACGCCGCCACTTCTCCTTCTCCTTTCGTTGCATCAGTTTATCGAGGATTCCGTTGACGAACTGCGCCGACTGCCCGCCGCCGAAGCTTTTGGCAAGTTCGACCGCTTCGTCGATGACGACCTTCACCGGCGTGTCCGTATAGTGCAGTTCGTAGCAGCCCAGCCGCAGCAGGTTGCGGTCGGTGGCGGCCATGCGGCCGACGCTCCAATTCTCGGCGGCCGCGGCGATCTTGTCGTCCAATTCCGCGCGATGCTCGGTCACGCCTTCGATCAGCCGCCGCGAGAACTCGACCAGCGCCGGCGTGCGAATCCACTGCGAATAAAACTCGCCCTCTTCGGCCGCGCGGGCGTCTTCCTGATCGCGAAGCGCGGCGAGGTGCTTGACGAATTCCACCAACTCGCGCGTCTGCCGCCCCTGGTCCAAGCAGCGCATCCTTCGGCGCAGTCGGCTCTGCCTTCCGGAACGGGTTCAAGTCCTCGCGATAGAGGACCTGGAAGGCAATTTCACGGGCAAAGGTTCGTGGTCTCATGTGGCGTTACGCTTTCGGCAGCTTGCTCAACAGGTCGACCATTTCCAGCGCCGCCAAGGCGCAATCGACGCCCTTATTGCCCACGTGGGCCTGGGCGTCGTCCTTGCCGGTCGTCGCCTCGCGGCCGCCGCTGCGAGCGATCGCCTGCTCGAGCGACTCGCAGGTGAGCACGCCGAACATCACCGGCATTTTGTACTGCGTGCCCAGTTTTGCCAAGGCCAGGCTCACCGCGCGGTTGATATACTGATCGTGCGTCGTCTGGCCGCGAATCACCGCGCCCAGGCACAAGATGGCCACGTGCCGACCGGCCGAGGCAAGCCGCGAGGCCACTGTCGGTATCTCGAACGCGCCGGGAACCCAGGCGACGTCGATATGATCCTCCGGCACGCCGCGGGCCACGAGCGTCTCCACGGCGCCGGCGAGCAATCGCTCCGTGACCGACTGGTTGAAGCGCGCGACGACGATCGCATATCGTCCGTCGCTCCCCTTGGCCGTTCCTTCATATACAGTAGCCATCAGCTCTTCGCATTCATGCTCATGAGGAACTCGGCGTTGGACTTCGTCTTCTCCAGTTGGTTGACGAGCAATTCCATCGCGTCGGGCGGATTCATGCTGTTGAGCACGCGCCGCAGCACGCAGATCAGCCGGTATTCGTCCGGGTCCAAGCAGCATCTCTTCCTTCCGCGTGCCGCTCTTGTTGATATCGATCGCCGGCCAAATCCGCCGGTCGACTAGCTTGCGGTCCAAGCACGATCTCCTGGTTGCCGGTGCCCTTGAACTCCTCGAAAATCACCTCGTCCATGCGGCTGCCCGTATCGACGAGCGCCGTGCCGATGATCGTCAGCGAGCCGCCTTCCTCGACCTTTCGCGCCGAACCGAAGAACCGCTTCGGCCGCTGCAAGGCGTTGGCGTCCACGCCGCCGGAGAGCAGCTTGCCGGAACTGGGGCACTCGGAGTTCCACGCCCGCGCCAGCCGCGTGATCGAATCCAGGAAGATCAGCACGTCGTAGCCATACTCGACCATCCGTTTGGACTTTTCCAGAACCATCTCGGAGACCTGGATATGCCGCGCGGCCGATTCGTCGAAGGTCGAGCTGATGACTTCGCAGTTCGGACCCTTAACCTGCCGTTCCATGTCGGTCACTTCTTCCGGCCGCTCGTCGATCAAGAGCATGAAGACGTAAAGGTCGGGATAGTTGGTCAGGGCCGCCTTCGCCATCTTCTGCATGAGGATCGTCTTGCCGGCCCGCGGCGGGCTGACGATCAGCCCGCGCTGCCCGAAGCCGATGGGCACGATCATGTCGACGACCCTCATGCTGATTTCGTCCGGCGCGACCTCCATGCGGATCCGCTCATCCGGGTGCAGCGGCGTAAGCTCGTCGAAAGGCACCTTGTTCGCCACCAAGTTCGGGTCCTGGAAGTTGATCGCCTCCACGCGCAGCAAGGCGAAGTACCGCTCGTTCTCCTTCGGCGGGCGAATCTGGCCGGAAACCGTTGCACCGGTCTTCAAGCCGAAGCGGCGGATCTGGCTGGGCGAGACATAGATGTCATCCGGGCAGGAAAGATAGTGATAGTCGGGGCTGCGGAGGAACCCAAAGCCGTCGGGCAATACCTCCAGCGTGCCTTCGCCGTACATCAGCCCATTGAGCTTCACTCGCTCCTTGAGGATTTTGAAGATCAGCTCCTGCCGCTTGTTGCCGGCATAGTCGACGACGTTCTCCGCGCGGGCCGCCTCGATCAATTCGGCCATCGACATTTTCTGCAGCTCGACAATATGCGTGTCGCTGGGCTGCTTGGCCTCTTCGTAACGTTCTTGGATGTCGGCGGGCAATTCCGAGGCGCCGGCAGCAATCTCTTCGGCAATGGAGAGCGGTTCCTCGTTATCGATGTCGTAGGAATAAGGATAGTTGGTCTCTCCATCATGCTGGCCGGAAGGGCGCTGCTCGGAGGGGCGCTGCTCGGGCACGCGCTGGCCGGACCGACGCCGATCGCGCGGCGGCGCCTCCGCTTCGCGCTTGTTGAACGGATCGGGCGTTTCGGACGCGTCCTCGTGTTGATCGCGCTCGTCGCGTGGCGAACCGAATTGTCGTGTCGTAGGCATCGATCAAACTCCTGAGGAGCAATTCTCCGACGCGCGGAAGGCGCCGGCGGCGGGTTGTCTGTGCAACGGGCCAACGACCGCTTAACACGGTTCGTCAAGTTGGGGAGGTTCCGGCGCGAGGAATTCGCAAAGGCGGGAAATCAACCGGCAGATTCAACTGCCTGGGTCAACCGACTGGGTCATCTGACAAGGGACTGCCAAAGGCGCTTGACCTGTGCCTCAGTATCTTCGACCGAGCCCGAATTGTCAATAATCCAACCGGCTCGGGCGCGCTTCGAGTCCAACGAATCCTGAGCTCCTTCCCGGGCGGTAAAATCCTCTTCCGTCCATCCCCGTTGCAAGGCCCTCGCCAAACGCGCCGCGCGCGGGGCGTCAACGAAAACCGTGCAGTCACAAAGTTTATCCCATCCGGCCTCAAAAAGCAATGCGGCATCGACTACGATAAGCGGCGCAAGGTCTTTGCCTTCCTCAACTTGCGCCGCCAATCGACGGCCGATTTCAGGGTGTGTCAGGGTTTCCAAATACTTTCGCTCGCGCGGTCCATTAGGCGGCGGAGCGAAGACGATCTTCGCAAGTTGTGATCGGTCAATATGGCCGTCGCCGTCGAATATCGCATCGTCCCAGCGCTCTCGCGCCGCTGCTTCGATCTCCGGCATCCGCAACGCTTCATGGCCCGCGCGGTCGGCATTGAGGATCAATGCGCCCATCGCCGCAAGCTGCCTGGAGACCAGGCTCTTGCCGCTTGCCACGCCGCCAAGGAGACCGAGGGTTTTCATCTGTCTGTTCGTTCGGGATTGCGTGGCATTGGTTTCTTCTTCGCAATCTAGCTGCGCGAATGTCTCTACGGCAAGAGCAATCAGGTCTTCGTCCGAAAGCGGCGGCGCTTCGACTGGTTCCGGAACAGCGATTTCCGCAAACCGAAACTCGCCCGAACGCTTCATTTCATCTTGCACGGACCGCAGATATGCAAAGTATTGATTTACGTCATGATTACATGCTGCCGAAATCTCGTGCCGAATCCGACAAACTTCGGCAATTTCATCTTCGCCCTGTTCGCACATGTACTTCCTCACCGTATATCTCATTTCCGAGGACTTTTATCCAATCTCCCTCGCCTCCGCCCAGTTCGGCCCGGCCTTCACGTCGACCTTGAGCGGCACGCGGAGCGACGGATATACGCTCGACATCTCTTCGCGCAGCATCTTGGCCAGATACTCAACATCGCCCGCCGGCGCCTCGAAAACCAACTCGTCGTGAATCTGCAAGAGCATCCGCGCGGGATGCTGCTCGCGCTTCAAGCGGCGATAGACGGCGATCATCGCCAGTTTCATCAGATCCGCGGCCGAGCCTTGGATGATCGTGTTCACTGCCGTCCGCTCGGCCAGGTTCCGCGAGCGGCCGGCGTCGGGCCGGACGCCTTCGATCGCGCGGCGGCGGCCGAGGATCGTCGTCACATAGCCCTGCCGGCGGCATTCGGCGAGCGAGTCAACGAAGAACTTTTCAATGCCCGGATACGTCTGAAAATAACTGTCGATGAATTGAGCCGCCGTCTGCCGCTCGATGCCCAACTGCTTCGAGAGAGCGAGCGAGCCTTGTCCATAGATCGTGCCAAAGTTCACGATCTTCGCCTGCCGCCGCATGTCGCCAGTGACCTGCTCGATCGGCACGTTATTCACCTGAGCGGCGACGAGAGCGTGGATGTCTTCGTCGCGCTGAAACGCCTGGCAGAGCCGCTCGTCGCCCGAGTAATGAGCCAATATCCGCAGTTCGACCTGCGAGTAGTCGGCCGCCAACAACGTCCAGCCCTCCTCGCCTGGCACGAACGCCGAGCGAATCCCTCGCCCGGCCTCGGTCCGCACGGGGATGTTCTGCAAGTTTGGGTCGTGCGAGCTCAGCCGCCCCGTGGCCGCGACGACCTGGTTGAACGAAGCATGGACGCGGCCTGTTTTCGGGTTGACCATCGCGGGCAGCTTATCGACATAAGTCCCCTTGAGCTTGGCATACTCACGATACTCGACGATCTTCGCCGGCAATGGATGCTTCAGCGCTAGCTCTTCCAGCACGTCAGCGTCAGTGCTTGGCCCGGTCTTTGCCGTTCGCTTCAGCACGGGCAACTTCTGCTCAACGAAGAGTATGTCTTGCAACTGCCGCGGCGAGTTGATATTGAACTCGCGGCCCGCTAGAGCGTGTATCTCCTGCTCCAGCCGCACCATCTGCTCGCCATAACTGCGGCTCAACTCGTCTAACCGGGCAACGTCGATCTTGATGCCGTTGTACTCCAGTTCGACGAGCACGTCGATCAGCGGCATCTCCACGTCGCGGAACAGCGGCGTGAGTTCGTCAAGTTCCATCCGCTTGGCCAGGAGCGGCTGCAACCGCACGGGCACCCAGGCGTCTTCGGCCGCATAGTCGCTGATTTGCGGAATCGGCACTTCGTCCATCCGCTTCTGGTTCTTGCCCGAGCCGATCAGCTCGTCGATCTTGATCGTCGTGTGATGCAGATACCGCTTGGCGAGGTAATCGAGGTTGTGGTTCCGCTGCCCGGCATCAAGGAGGTAGCTGGCCACCATCGTATCGAACGCCTCGCCGACTAGCTCAACGCCCGCGCCGCGGAGCACGATGCGATCGTACTTGAGATTCTGTCCGAGCTTGCCGATGGCCGAATCTTCGAGCACCGGCCGCAAGGCGTCGAGCGTCGTTTGCGCGTCAAGCAGCCGCGAGCCGGCCGGACCGCGGAGCGGCAAGTAGTACGCTTCTTTCTCGTTCCACGAAAGCGAAATGCCCACAATCTCGGCCCAGCGCGGCCAGATGTGTGTCGTCTCGGTGTCGATGGAAATCCACGGCTGCTTGTGCATTTCTGCGATGAGCAATTGCAGCGCCCCAAGCGCGTCGATGGTCGTGTAGACCGGCTTTAATGTATCCGGCACACTCCGTGTGCCGTCTTCTGTCGGCACACGGAGTGTGCCTAATACATTGAACTGCTCCGCCAGCCGGCGAAAGCCGAACTCCTCGAACAGCGCACGGGCGGCGGCCGGGTCGCCATGACCTGATCGGGCCGACCGCCAGGGAATCTCGATCGGCACGCACGTATCGAGCTTCACCAGCACCCGACTCATCAGGGCCTGCTCGCGATACTTCTTCAGATTCTCCTTTTTGGCCGCCCCGTTGACTTCGTCGGCATGCGCCAGGATGTTTTCCAGAGTGCCGTATTTTTCCAGGAGGTCGCGGGCCGCCTTCGGTCCAATCAGCGGCACGCCCGGTACGTTGTCGGTCGAATCGCCGACGAGGGCCTGATAATCGACGACCTGATCGGGCCGGATGCCCCAGTCCCGCCGCAGAAAATCGCGATCAAGGATCTCGTTCTTGCGGATGTTGTAGACTTTGACGCGATCGGTGATCAGTTGCCGGCAGTCCTTGTCGCCCGTGACGACATAGCACTCGCCTCCCAGTTCGTCGACGATCCGCGCGACGGTGGCAACGATATCATCGGCCTCCATGCCTTCGTACGCAAGCAAGGGGATGCCGAGCGCCTCGACCATACGGTGAACGAAGGCGAACTGCGGCAGGAGATCCTCGTGAATCTCTGCCCGGCCGGCTTTGTATTGCTCGTAAATCTCGTGGCGAAATGTCTTTCCCGGCAGATCGAAGGCACAGAAGAGAAAATCGGGCTGTTTCGTTTCCAGCAAGTTAAATAGGTCTCGCGTGAAGCCGTAGACAGCGTTGACCGGTTGCCCGGTCGGACTGGTCATATTCGGAATTGCGTGGAAGACCTGGTGGATCAACGAATGGGAATCGATGACCCACACCGATTGACCGGCGAGGCTGGCGGGGGCGCGAAATCTCCACTCTCCTTCCGGGAGAGGGGCCGGGGGCGAGGGCGCAGCAATGCGCGCTGCCGATTCATTTGGCGGCGCGGGCTCTCCGAACTCAAAGGCCTGCTGATTTTGGCTCGCGCGTTTTGGCATCAGATTCTCGATAATTGACAGGTAGAGAGCATCACTGCACCAATTCGGTGAACGACGATCACAAGAATGTTACATGCGGTCTGTGTTGGGTCAATACGATGCCAAACATCTGGCGTCGGCGCCTCTGGGCTGATAACCTAATCCCATGCAAATTATTCTATGCGACGAGTCCTATTCGCCCCACATTCTGGCGATCCTCAACGACGCAATTGTGAACTCCACGGCTCTTTATGACTACCAGCCACGGCCGCCGGAGTCGATGGCGGCTTGGTTCGCCGCCAAGCGGCAGGGCAACTTCCCGGTAGTTGGCGCCGTGGCCGATTCCGGCGAATTGATGGGCTTTGCGAGCTATGGCGTTTTCCGCGCGTGGCCCGCGTACAAATACTCGGTTGAACATTCGGTCTACGTGGCCGCGGCCCATCGAGGAAATGGAATCGGCAAAAGGCTCTTGGCTCGCGTAATCGAGGAAGCACAGCACCAGGATTATCATCTGCTCATCGGCTGCATCGACTCCCAAAACAGAGCGAGCATCGCGATGCATCAAAGCATGGGCTTCCAGCACGCCGGTACAATCCGACAAGTTGGCTTCAAGTTTGGCGATTGGCTCGATCTCGAATTGCATCAGTTGATCCTGACGACGCCTCGCAATCCGGAGGATGGATAAGTACGCGTGATGTTGGCTGATATAATCACTTTGGAATCCTCTGTCCGACCGCTATGGGAACAACATTTGTAACAATTGACGATGAGCACGGGTTTTGGATGCAGGATGGCATATTGGCAGTTTCGCTACGCCTACTAGCATTACACATCCGCGAGCCAGGCGATTACGATTCTAATCCAATGCACGCGGCGGCGAAGCGTATTCGGGATCAATTCTTGCTCGCGTCGAAGCCAGATTTTGGTGGTTGCGTGCCTCACGGATTGGAGGAAGCCGCTTCAACGGAGGTCGGAGCGAACGTGGTGCGATCAGCGGTCGAGTCTCTTTTGCAAGCGTTGGAAAAAGCGCCGAAGGAGTTAAGCAAAGACGTTCTTAACCTGTTCGCGATCGAAGGACGCCAGTTCATTGAGGACTTAGAGACATGGCGGCTGATTGAGGTGGCCCACGCCTTTCTCGGCTTACTGGACGGCAAGATTACTGGATCTGCTCGTTGCACTGCATTCATGCCTGGGAGTCGTTCCGAGTCGCAGTTGAACCAAAAACTTCGAGGCTGGCCGCGGGAATAGACTGGACCGCGAATCCGCTCCACCAGAATCGCCCATTGGGGCGATATTTTCCCTATTCGAGTTTCTTTTCTTGTGACTCCGGGCCGCGCGGCGCTACAATAGAGTAGAGCTTGGCGCGGGAATTGCCCCGCTAGGCCCCGGCGTGACTCGCGGATTCATCCCGTTATTCGAGAACAGGAAGTGACCAATTTCATGGAAACCGTCGCTAGCAAAACGAGCAAAAACCAAGAAAGACCCAAAACCGTCCACGAATTGCGGCAGAGCGGCTGGCACTCCAAAACGTGTCAAACGCGAGATTTACGACAACTTCATGCGGATGCTCGCCCGGCAGGAGGAACTGTTTCCCGGGCATCATCGGCTACGAAGACACCGTCATCCCGGAAATCAACCTCGGCGCTGATCGCCCAGCACGACATGCTCTTCCTCGGCGAGAAGGGCCAGGCCAAGAGCCGGCTGATGCGGCTGCTGGTCGCGGTTTCTCGACGACGAGATTCCGTATCTCGACATTCCCGGCTGCCCGGTGCACGAGGACCCGCTACCATCCGATCACGTCGGTGGGCAAGCAAGCTCGTGGCCCAAAAGCCGGAAGCGGAAGTGCCGATCGCCTGGTGGCCGCGCGACGAGCGCTATGCCGAACGGCTCGCGCCGGGCACGAAGTTCGCCGACATCATCGGCGAGATCGATCCGGCCAAGCTGGCCGGCGGCACGAGCATGTCGGCCGAGGAGGCGCTGCACTTCGGCCTGATCCCGCGGATGCACCGCGGCATCTTCGCCATGAACGAACTGCCGGAACTGGACGAACTGGTGCAGGTCGGCCTGTTCAACATCCTCGAAGAGCGCGACGTGCAGATTCGCGGCTACCCGATCCAGTTCGACATCGACGTGCTGATCCTGTTCTCGGCCAACCCGGCGACGTACAACCGCAGCGGCAAGGTGATTCCGCAGCTCAAGGACCGCATCGGCTCGGTGATCCACACGCACTATCCGCAGCGAGCGGCAGCTGGGCATCGAGATCATGGAGCAGGAGGTCGAAGCGTCGACCTGGGCGGCGAGTTCCCGGTCGTCGGTGCCGTACTTCATGCGGGAGATCATCGAGCAGATGAGCATCGTCGCGCGGAAGATCGAAGTACGTCGACCAGCAGTCGGGCGTCAGCGCCCGGTTCAGCATCGCCAACTACCGCACGATGGTCGCCAGTGCCCGGCAGCGCGGCGTGCGATCCTCGGCGAGCGGCCGGCCGTGCCGCGGATCAGCGACCTGGGCCACCTCTACTCGTCGTCGCTGGGCAAGCTGGAACTCGACATGATGGGCAGCCACCAGATGTCCGAGCGGCAGGTGCTCGACGCGATCGTCGCCGAGGCGATCCGCAACGTGTTCGAGGAGTACGTCGACCGGCACGGCCTGGACGAGATCGCCGAGATCTTTTCGGCAAGGGCGTGAAGATCGAGGTCGGCGACATGCTGCCGTCGGCCACTACGCCGAGCGGCTGAAGCGCGTGCCGCCGGCGTGGGACAAGGCGTTCGAGGTCAACGCGTCGAGCGACGCGGCGGTGCGGGCGTCGTGCGTCGAGTTCGTGCTGGCCGGGCTGTATGCCACCGACCGCATCTCGCGGGCGCAGCAGCACGGGCGGATCACGTATGAAATCAACGTAGCTCGCGTGGCACACTGTCGCGTGGGCATGAGAGTAGCACGTAGCGACGACGCAGAGCGTCGAACATGCGTTCCTACGCAGCGTAGGAACGAGAGGAACTAAATGGTTTCCAAAAGACCCTCGGCGGCATCATCCACACCTACCAGAAGTACGACCCCGACGAACTTCCCCAGCCCGACGCAGCCGCCGCCGGACCTGGTCTCGCCGGCGTTCGAGCACCTGCTGGCCTACGGCAGCATGCGCGAGCTGACCGAGGAGGAGCTGGCCCGGGCGGTCCAGCTCGATCCCAGCCAGATCGCCGGCCTGGGGCCGAGCCTCGAAGCGCTCATGGAGATGCTCCGCGAGCGGAAGCGGAAGATTCTCGAGACCTACGAGACGAAGCAGGTCAAGAAGGAGGCCGACGCGCACTTTCGCGACATGGCCCGGTCGATGAAGCCGCCGGCCAAGCTGGCCGAGCGCTTCCGCCGGGCCGTGCGGGAAGAGCAGCTTCGCGACCTCGAGCGGCTCTGGTACCGCGCCGGCGACGAGCGAGCCCGTTCGCCCGGCAGCTTGTGCAGCTGGTCGACCAGCTGGGCGACAAGTACCAGGTCGACGAGCTGGCGGCGAAGTACGAGTTCACCGGCCGCACGCCGATGACCGTGCCGCAGGCGCTGGAGATCAAGGAAGAGCTGGAAGAGATCGACCAGCTGCTCAAGCAGCTCGAAGAGGCGGCGAAGACGGCGCAGATCGGCATCATCGACATGGAGGAGCTGGCCGAGTTCGCCGAGCCGGGCGACATCGAGAAGCTCAACGAGCTGCAGCAGCAGATCGAGGAGTACCTGCGCGACATGGCCGAGCAGCAGGGGCTGGAGAAGACGCGCGCAGGGCTATCAGCTCACGCCCAAGGCCTATCGGCTGTTCCAGGCCAAGCTGCTGGAGCGGATCTTCAGCCAACCTGCAGGCCGTCGCGGACCGGCCGGCACCAAGGGCCGATCGTCGGCGAAGGCGCGGTCGAGATGCAGCAGACGAAGCCCTACGAGTTCGGCGACTCGGTGGCCAACATGGACATCCCCGGCTCGCTCGTCAACGCCATGCTCCGCGGCGGCCCGGGCCTGCCGGTGCGGCTGCAAGCCGGAAGACATCGTCATCCACCGCACGCGCAACAACCCCAAGTGCGCCACGGCCGTGCTGCTCGGACATGAGCGGCTCGATGCGCTACGACGGCCTGTACGTCAACGTCAAGCGCATGGGCCTGGCGCTCGACGGCCTGATCCGCAGCGAGTATCCCGGCGACTTCCTGCAATTCATCGAGATGTACACCTTCGCCAAGCCGCGGCACTCGGGCGAGATCGCCGCGCTGATGCCCAAGCCGGTGACGATCTACGATCCGGTCGTGCGGCTGAAGGCCGACATGAGCGACCGAGCGAATCAGCGAGATGCAGATTCCGCCGCACTTCACGAACATCCAGCACGGCCTGCAGCTGGCCCGGCAATTCCTGGCCGGCGCAGGACACGCCGAATCGGCAGATCATCCTCATCACCGACGGCCTGCCGACGGCCCACTTCGAGGGCAAAGACCTCTACCTGCTCTATCCGCCCGATCCGCGGACGGAAGAGGCGACGCTGCGCGAGGGCCAACTCTGCCGCCGCGAGGGGATCACGATCAACATCTTCCTGCTTGCAAGCTGGTCGCAATCGAGCGAGGACGTGCAGTTCGCCTAGAAGCTCAGCGAATCGACGACCGGGCGGGTGTTCTTCACCGCGGGGAAGGATCTCGATCGGTACGTGGTGTGGGATTATGTGAAGCGGCGGCGGGAGATATTGTCGTGAGACTTATCCGTTAATTGCCATTGCCAGCGGTGGACGCTATATTTGCCGCAAGCCGGAAGAAGAGCGTCGAATGTCCGAGAGTTTAGGGAATGGCAGCAAGGCACATCGTCGTACTGTTAGCACTGGTTGCTTGTCCGGGTTGCTCCGATCATTCCAATGTCTCATCTACGCCTAGCGTCAACCAACCCGATGGTTCAAAACCTGCGGGGCTGACCGCTACGGACGTGACCGGGGCCAGAGCAACCGACCCGCGGGCTAATGAGGTAAGAAAGGCCAAGAATAAGGTGAGATTCTATCACGTGCGCGGGCTTCAGGCGTGGGGCGACTACGGTGACGTGCTCGTCAATGGGTACGCGCTCAATAGCCTCGATCGACGCGAAGACGAGCGTTTGAGAGTCAGCCGAACCGGGCCGTTCATGCCTCCGATAACCTTTCCTGGGGCTTCGGCTTACGTTGTTGTCTCCGACGCCTTTCGCCAGCAGTTGTCGAAATCGGCGTTAGGAGATTTCAAATTCCGCCCCGTTACGAAAGAACATATCGTCGAGCTGCACTGGGAAAAATGGGACCGCGCAACCTCGCCGGCGAAGTATCCTGACAGCGGAGAGCCGGAGGATTATCTTGCCGGGCCACACTCGCCGAGGGCGTCGGAGGAACTTGGCGACCTTTGGGAGGTCGTGCTTCGCCGCGGCGCCACCGTCAAAGCCGACATGCAGTTCTCGCCCCCCGGCGTCCTGCCGCTCGCTAGGTTGGAGATACGCGTCGACAAGTCCACTTGGAACGGTGATCCAATCTTCTTGGGTGTCGATCCGAAGTCCGCGCACGACTGGCGTTTGGGTGCTCGCTTCAGACGCGGGAAGGACGTGGCTCGAACAATATGCAAAGGATTGGGTAAGCTTCGAGGAATGTTCGGTGAAATAGTGTCCCGTTCGGCAAGCGGGACCTACTTGAAGATTTCCGCAAAGAACGCCTTCATCGCTTCCCACGAACGCCGATCGGCCGCCGCATTGTAGGCCGCGCCCTTGGATTTGTCGTTGCCGGCGGATGGGTTGGTGTAGGCGTGGACCGCGCCGCCATAGGCGACAAATTGCCAATCGACGCCGGCGTTGCACATTTCTTCCTCGAAGGCCTCGACTTCCTTGGGCGTCACGTGCGGGTCGTCCGCGCCGTGCAGCACGAGCACCTTGCCGCGGATGTTCTTGGCATCGGCCGGCTTCGCCGTGGATAGGCCGCCGTGGAAGCTGACCACGCCGGCCACGTCCGCGCCGCTGCGTGCGAGTTCCAGCACGCACGTGCCGCCGAAGCAATAGCCGATCGCCGCGATGCGCTTCGGATCGCACATCGGATTGCCACGGAGTTCGTCGAGCCCGGCCGTCACGCGGTCGCGCATGAGCTTTTGGTCCTTCTTGTACTTGCCGGCGATTGTGGCGGCCTCTGACGGCCCGGGGCGGACGCCTTTGCCGTAGATGTCGGCCGCGAAGGCGATGTAGCCCAACTCGGCCAGCTTGCGGCAGCGCATCTTGACGTAGTCGCCCAGGCCGGTCCATTCGTGGACCACGAGCACGCCCGGCCGCGGCCCGGCCGTGGCGTCGTCCCAGGCGAGATAGCCTTCGAGGACCTGATCGCCCTGCTTGTATTCGACGGTTTTGGTTTGCACGGCGGCGTGGAGGTGAGTGGTGATTGCAAATAGAACTACAGTAAACGAAACTAGCCTCATGATTCTCCCCTTACGTTCCATCGAGATCGGCTACCGGCGATGGCGCCAGTAACCGGGACGGCGACTGGTGTGTGCAACGGCGATTAACTTGACGAATTCAGAGTTCGCTCGCCGAAATACCAGGATGAATGGAAAATCGGTCACGCGGACGTAACGATTCTCACCCGCCACACGCGGCAACGCTTCGGGATCCGCCGCAATACGGCACAGCGCCTGATCAACCTCGCGAACAAACTTCTCCTCCGCGTCGGTTGATCTCGCGGCGTACCAATTTCGAGATTTGCGGTACTCCCGAAGCGCGAGAGGGTGAAAGATTACCGAAGGTTCCGCCATGCTGCTGCTTTCGGCCCGCGCGCAACAAAATGTGGTGTTGTCGCGCGGCAACTATCGGAAATCGTCTAATGCTCCGACGACGCTCTTTCCTCCCGAATGACGCTCCACGGAATCCACTCGCAGTCGTCGGCGCAACGGCGATCAAGTTCCGCGAGAAATTCCGGATCATCAATGTGGAACAAGCCGTCGTCCGGCGTAATAGTTTCGAGCAACCGCGATGCAACTTCCAGTTGGCCACTTACCGGCAGTTGCAATGCAGCTTCCATTACGGTCTCTACGCTGACTTCCATAGGGTCCTCCGTCGCAGGCTTTTGATAGACGCTATCGACGACATTATTCTTACCGAGCGCGTCGCGGCTGTCCAGTCGATTCGAAATCGACGACTCGAATAACCTACAGCGCCTGCCCTTGCGGCGCGGGCGGACCTGGCAGTGGCGGAACGCCTCCGCCGCCGGGCATAGCCATCGCGCCGCCGGCTGGCAATTGCTGCGGGAAGGGTTGGGTATGGAAATCGCCGCCGAGATTGCCCCCGCCATAGCCGGGCCGCCAGGGGCCGTAATACGGTTGGCGATTCAGCCCATAGGGGTTCTGCCAGGAGTCGAACGGCAGCGTCCAAGGACCTTGCGGATTGCCCCAGGGTCCATACGGCGTCGCGCCGGCCCGGTAGGGATACTCCCACTCGCCGTAAGGCCGGATAGCCGTGCCCGCGCCCCAGGTCTGCACGAGGTTCAGCCAGTCGGTGCCGTTCTGGATAAGCTGGTGCCGGTAACCGCTCTCTTGATAGGTCGGATCGATCGTGACATAGGACGGCTTCTCTGGCTCATATTGAGCCACGCGCTTGCCCGTGATGGGAGAGTGCGTGTAATAGCCCTGCTGGAACATCCAGCTCGTTTCGCTGGCGGCAGCAACGGAGGTCAATAGAAGTGAGGCGAGTAGAAAGGAAGTCGCGTGGTGCAGTTTCATAGTAGCAGCGTCTCTTGGGGCGCACGAAGGTCAATGTCCATTGGATGACTCGCCGCTGTCCATCTCAGGCGCTTCGATCATCAAGTAGTCCTCGCTATTCGGGTCGTAAACGTAACGACGTCCAGCGGGAAGTAAGGGCAGTTTTATGTTGGCGGGCTTGATTATCTTCTCCATGAACTCGTCCATATTCTTTGGGTAATTCCCTTCCGCCGCCTTATAGATTTGCATGTCGTGCTTGATCCGATCCAGAGTTATCAATTCCTGAACGCTCCAATACGCTCCAAGCGTCACGGCCAAGTAACCTTTGCCGTAGCCGCGGCCTTTTTCGCCCATGCCGACGTGGGCTGCCTCGCGGACCATGCCGGGCTGCGTAGGAGGCGCGGCAGTCGGCTGCGGCTCGGCGGCTGCCACGGCCGGCTTCGTATCGGGCACGTTGTGCCGCGGCCTGCCGGCAGGCGTTGCGTCGGCGTGCTTGTCGTCTGTCTTCGGCGTGGCGTCCGGAGTTGCAGCTGCTTGCGGCGCGGGTTTCGTTTCGCTCGGGGCCGGTCCGTCCATTCCGCAACCGGCGGCAAATAACAAAACAGAAAACGCAGGCAAATAATGGTGAAAAGCTCTCATCGTTCCCGTCCTCCGTGAAAAGTTGGCGAAGCACGCGGGGGCGGGAATTCACCCCTCCGACTTGCCTACCCTCCATCATAATCACGGCCGGCCCGGAATGCAACCGGCAGCCGCTAAAGCGTTGCCGGCGTTGACTTTATATCGCTTGCGTGGTAACTGCTCGACCAACCCGTAGCGCGCCCTCGTGACGACGCTCTGCGTCGTCACGAGGATGACGGCCGCTCCGCGGTCCGGAAGTCATAAACTACGACTAGATCGAGTGCTATGTTGCGTGGCCGCAGAGGGCCGTCAGTCCGTTCCCACGCAGAGCGTGGGAACGAGGCAAGCGTCATTGCGCATGCAGTAGGCGAGGGACCATCGGTTCGAGCCGGATTGCCGCGGGGTCCACCTCGTCGTCGCTGAGCAGGTCGAGCGTCCGCTTGCCCGCGATCGCCGGACAATGCACCGTAAGCGGGCCGGCCGCGAAGTTGATGATCGGCAGGAGCGTCGCGCCTTGGTACGAGACCAGCCGATACTCGACGTTCCACGCCAATTTTCCGCTGGCGGCGTCCATTAGTTCTGTCGGCTTCAAGGTGTCCCGCAAGATCTGCTGGCTGCCTCCGGCCTCCTTCTGGGACTCAAACTTCGTTATCGCCGGGCCGTCCATAAGGCCGGTTGGCACGTTCCGCTTGCGGTGGTACTGATCGAAAGCGAGGTTGCCCGCGCCGATGCGGACGATTTTCCCGCCGCCGGAAATGAACTCCGCCAGCGCCGCGACCGTGGCATCCTCGACGTGCGTCGCCTGCGGCAAGACGATCCAGCGCAGGCCCGCCGGCAAGCGGCGCTCGCGGAGCATCTTCTCGCTAACGAACGTCGTCTTCTCGCCGAGAAAGTTCAAGTACGTGTAGATGTCGCGAATGGCGGCGGCGTACTTCTCTTCCCAGAAGATGGAAGGCTGGGAGTAGAGCAGCGCGACGCGGGCCGGCGCGGTTGATCGCCGCCACCTCGTCGGCGAAACGGTTCATGTCGATGAACGCGCGGCCCGCGCCGTAAGTATTCGCCGGGCGGAAATAGATGCTGCCCGCCAGCGACGGATCGGCCGCTTTCTCCCATACCCATGTCGTCGTCGCGGCCTGGTGGTGCAGCGCGTCTTGCCAGAACTGGGCCCGCGTCATCGCCGCTGGAATATGCACCGGAGGCGCACCGTCGGCGATGATATGGTTCTCGCTGTTGAATACCGGCTGGTTGTGAAAACTGTTCAGCAAGTCGTACCAGAATTCGTGGCCGAACCAATCGTAGGTCTTGAAGTCCGCTGCCGGCAGGGCGTAGGCGTCGCAGCCGGCGATGTCCGAGAAGTCGCAAAACTCCTCGGGGTCGACTCCGTACGAAAGCTTGTCGCGATCCAGGCTGTAGAAGACCATAATCTTGGCGTGTACGGGAACGTGCGGCAAGTTCTTCTTGATGATTTCGGCCATCCAGCGGTGCCAATCGGAGAAGTGCTTCTTGTTGAACCGCGTCCAGTCGTAATACGCGCGGTTTTTTTCGACTTCCGCAACTAGCCCGTGGCTGGGCGGGACCACTCCGTCGAAGCTTTTGTAGTGCGTGCCGTAGAGCGCATTGAGCCGGGCAATGTCGCCGCCGTGGACCTCCCTGAGATACTGGCGGTAAAGCGGGAGCGACTCGCGCGTCATGCCCGATTTGTTGTACACCGGCTCGTTCGAGAGACAGATGCTCAGCAGGGCCGGCTTGTCTTTCAGGGTCGCGGATGCGACATCGCACCATCGCCCGATCGCGTCTTTGGCCGCGGGATGATCGATGTTGAAATTCAAGAACCCCAGTCCGCCGCCTTCGCGAAGTCCGGCGCTATTGGAGGCGTCCTCGGCCCAGGCGGGGAAATAGTGGGGCGAGGCCAGCACGTCGGTCTTCACGCCGTACATGTCCGCGCGGTCGAGGTCCGCCAGCATGACTCGGGCGCCTTCGCCGAGCGTGCCGTCTTTGTTCATCGAGCTGGGGCCGCAGCGTCCGTCCTGCACGAGGGTCGCGCCCATCTTGCGCCAGGTCGGCAGGTCCGTCATGACCGTGCCAAAGTGGCCCATGCCGTAGAAGAACCACGGCCTGCCCTTCCCGCTGTCCTTCCCGGCTGGCGTATCGGTGTACAGCAGGCCGTCGCGGATGGCGACCGGTCCGCCCAGCGGGAACCGCAGCGGTCGCGGCGCGACCTTGCCGCCACGGGCGCGGAAGCGCTCGACTTCGGCGTCCGTTTCGTTCAACACGGCGTCGATCTCTTCAAGCTGCATCGCCGACCATACAATCGATTGCGTTGGCGGCAGCGAGATCACGCGATCGAGGAATCGCCGCGCGACATGTACGCCAAGATGGATGACCGGTTCTTCCTCCGCGCCGCTCAGGAGTGCGATTTTGCTCTTCACGGCGGCCAGGTGCTTCAGTTGGACCGCAATCGATTGGTTGAACGCCCCGATTACCGCGTCGTGCTTGGCGCGGTCGACGGCGATCGGCTCGAATTTCACGTCGTCAATCCAGACCGCTTCGGTCGGGCTTTCGGTGCAAATGATGAGCTCGTAATTATCGGCAGTGGCGGCGGTGGTCCAGAGCGATTCAACGTACTTCCAGTCGTAGGTGCCCTCGGGGAAGCGTTGGCGATGGTACCAGCCCGGTCCACCGCCGATCCATGTGATGCCGACATTTTTGCCCTTCACGTAGCAACTGAGGCGGTACGTCGTGAAAGGTTCGAGACCGATCAGCATTTGGAAGGCGCGTCCGTAGACGTTCGGCGCATAGGTCGACTTGTTGGTGAGCTTGAGCGACTGCGCCCCGCTGTGGGCCTGTTCTTTGGTCACTCCGCCTGTGGCCTGGCAGCCATTGACGGCATCGAACGACCAAGGGCCCTCCTCGAAGCCGCCGTTGACGGCGCGGTTCGCGCCGATCGGCTTTCCCGCCGAGTGCTCCTGTGCGATTGCCGCCGAGGAACTTACGGTCACGATAGCTGCAAGCAAAAGTCGCATCATGGGCACTCCGATTTTCTAGGCCAAGGTTCTCCCGCATTATATTGGGCAAGCGCCTTGGGTTCACGACTCAGTCCCCCACAAGTATGGAATCATATGTTGTGGGAAATGTCCGCCATTTCGTTGACGTTATTGCAGCATAGGGGCATAATGAGGAGAATCGCCTGCTTGCGCAAACGGTCTTATGCAGGGCTCTTTTCACTGGGAGGACTCCGATGTTCGCGGGGAAATTGTGTAGGTCGGGCGGTATCGTCTCGACTCTTATGGGGACTGCGGCACTCAGGCGCAAGAAGTACCGATTCGCGATTGTTCAACTGGTAATTGGTTTGATCGTGGCCGTCGCGGCCCAGTCTGCTTTCGCGGTCACCACCTACAGTTGGAACGTCAGCTCCGGAAGCTGGGAAGATCCCACTGCCTGGAACCCCTCCGGGCCCACGTGGAACTCGACGGTGAACAACGTCGCTTTGTTCAACACATCTGCCGCCACGGCCACGCTGAATATGTCGGACAGCGCTGCAACAGTCTTTTTCGGCGCTGGGTCCGCGGGCGACGTGATTGCCGCGGCTCCCGGCGGCAACCTGACTCTCGGCTCAAGCGGCATTTATGCGGCCGGCCTCACTTCCGGGACGGTGGCGATTACATCACCTTACACCCTGAACGCCAGCGGCAATACTTGGATTGGCCCCTCGTCCAGCGGCACTTTGGTGCTCGCGGGTCAGTCAGCCACGACGGCAGGTAATTTTTTCTTCCTAAACGGCAACATCCAGATCGCCAACGGCGGTACATTGAGCACCAGCAGCTTTATGGAACTCAACAGAACCGCCGGCACCAGCAATATCACGCAGACGGGCGGGCTGGTCAATTCCAACCGGGGAAGCGCCGTTGGGATTTATCTGAGCCAAGGCATTGGCTCCGGCGGGTGCAATTATACGATTTCAGGCGGCAGCTTGAACATTATCACCGGGAGCAATTCCATCCTTGCCATCTCGTTCGGCAACAACTCCGGCCCGTCGACACTTACCGTCACCGACAACGCATTCGTCAAAACGCCCAGGATCGAGATTAACTCGAATACTAGCGCCAACGGCACTGGGGTCGGCACGGTCAACATGCAAGGGGGCTTGATGATCGTCAACGAGGTGTTCGATACCTATCTGCTCAACGGCGGCTTCAACTTTAGCGGCGGGACGATCCAGCCGATCAGCCTCAGCGGCGCCAGCGCCGGCGGCGCTTCGGGCGACTTCTTTGGAAATCCCACGCCCAGCATGAACTTCACCATGCCGATCAGCGGAACCGGCGCGACGTTCAATACGACAGACATTTCCGGCAGCGCGGAAACCATGACGCTATATGCCACCCTTACCGGAAATGGCAGCCTCACAACGGTCGGCGCCGGCACGCTGGTTTTTGCGGCGACCGACTCGGCAAACTACAACTACAGCGGGCAAGTCAATATCAATGGCGGCACGGTCCAAATTGGCGCGAACAACACGGGGTCGTTGTTCACCACCGGCAACGCGAACGTCAACGGCGGCACGTTGGACGTCAATGGCAAGGCTGTGGCTGTGGGAACGGTCACGCTGGCAGGAGGGGCCATTACCGATAGCATCGGCATCGGCAGCATCACGGCGACCGGTTCGCCGAGCTTCGCGCTGCAAAGCGGCGCGGTATCGGCGGTACTCGCCGGCCCCAGCGCCACGCTCACCAAGACTACCTCGGGCCTCGTCAACCTGACGAAGGCCAATACCTACGGCGGGCTCACTTCGATCAGCGCCGGCACGCTGGCGCTGATATATCCTACCGGCAACCTGGGGACGGGCAATGTTACGATCATCTCCGGCGCGGTGCTAGACACCTCGTCATACGACGCCGCCAGCGCCTCGCCGCCGACGTTGTTCGGCGCGAGCGGCGGAACGCTGTCTGCCGGCCGGACCGGCACGCCAGGCATCGACATCAACGGCAGCCTGGCCCTGCAGGGCGCCACCGTCAACATTCCGACAGGAGGCACGTTGACCGTCGGCGGCAATCTCACGTTCAGCTCGGGAAATCAGACATATCTCTACGCCCCTGGAGATCTCATCAACACGACCACGGGCGACGTAGCGTTCAATAGCATAACGTCGGTCTTTCCCACCGGCGGCTCGATCGCGACGGGCACTTATACGCTCTTCACGTACAGCGGCGCGGACCCGAACATAACCGACCTGCAGATGGCCAGCAGTTTCCAGTCGGGCACGCGCCAGTCGTACGTCTTCAGCGCGACGAACGGAGCGATAACGCTGAGTGTTTCCGGCGCTCCCTCTGCTAATCTCCTGTGGAACGTCGCCGGCAGCGGCAACTGGGACGTGACGACCTCAAAGAGTTGGTACAACCTGGGGACCAGCGCCTCGGATTTCTTCTATAACGCCGACAACGTGACGTTCAACGACCGTCCCGGCGGCGGCAGCGCGAGCGTGGTCGTCAACGGAACGGTCTTGCCCGGTTCGCTCACCGTCAGCAATACGAACGTCGCCTACACGTTCTCCAACGCCGCCGGCGGCCAGATCAATGGCAGCGGGTTGCTCCTCAAGACCGGTCCGGGGACCCTGACGATCAACACCGCGAACGGTTACTCGGGAGGCACGACGCTTAACGCCGGCCTGTTGAACCTGGGCAACGCCGCGGCGATTGGCGTCGGCGCTTTGAATATCAACGGCGGATCGCTCGACAACACTAGCGGCGGACCGCTGACGCTGGCCAACAACAACTTGCAGAACTGGAATGCGGGCTTCTCCTTCCTAGGCACCGCACCCCTGAACCTGGGCACGGGCGCCGTGACGCTCGGCGCCGCGACGACAGTAAACGTCAGCGGCAGCACGCTGACCGTCAGCGGCCCGATCTCCGGTCCTTATGGTTTGGGGCTGGGCGGCTCGGGCGTACTGAATCTCAGCAGCACCAACGTCTACACTGGCGACACGACGATTTCGTCGGGCGTCCTACAGGCCGGCACGATGAATCCGCTGCCTTACGGCCCCGGCACTGGAAACCTCGTCTTCAGCGGCAGCGTGCAGCCCGCCGTGCTTGACCTCAACGGCAACAACGTGGCGGTCAACGGCCTGTCTCAGCCGAGCGTCACTTCCCAGTCCAAGGTCGCGAACAATTCCCCGTCGAGCCAGGCCATTCTCAGCGTCGGCAACAACGGCGACGTAGCCACGTTCGGCGGCGTCCTTGCCGACAACACCAACGGCTCGGGCGGCACCCTCGGCCTGACGGTGGCCGGCGGAGCTCTGACACTCACGAACACCAACACCTACTCGGGAACCACGACGATCGCCAACGGCGTCACGCTGGCGCTGGGCACCGGCGCCGCCGGCCAGGACGGCCAGTTGACACACACGAGCGACATCGTCAACAACGGTACGCTGAAGGTCAACAACGCCGGTCCGACCACGCTGGTCCCGATCAACATTTCGGCGCTCCTCCACGGCGCCCTCGTGCAGAACAGCGCCAGCACATTGACGCTAACGGGCCAAAACAGTCTCTCCTCGCTGGTGGTCAATACCACGGGCATCAGCGGCGGCACGATCAACCTGGCCGGCGGCAGTTCATTCACCAACGGTTCGTCCAGCGCGTGGACCCTCGCGTCGGCGGTGAATTTCAACAACACGGCCACGTGGAACGCCGGCAGCGGCACGACGGACATCGAAGCGCCCGTTACCGTCAACGGCGGCCAACTCACGATGACCAGCACACCGCACCTTTTCAGCACGGTCGTGCTGGGCAACTCGGGCTCGATTTCCGTCAGCGGCAACGCCCTGGTGCTCGACAATAACAGTTCTGGCTTCGTGACGAATACCCTCCTGCAGACCGGCGGCCTGATCTCGCTGAACCGGCCGGGAAGTTACGGAATGTATTTTGCAACGAGCAACGGCGTGGCTTATTACACGATGACCGGAGGCACCATCAGCGCCACCAGCGGTACCCAGGTCACGCTTGCCAACGGCGTGAGCACCCAAGGCTACTTCACTATCAATGGCCCGCAGGCATTGGCGAGTATTCCGACATTGAGCCTCGACACCGGCGCCTCCGGCATCGGATTCGTGACCTTGGAGAACGGCACGCTGGCGGCCAATACCATTTCGACACAGACTTCGTTGGGAGCCAGCCCCCAAGGCTTTTCCGGCTTCAACTTTAGCGGCGGTACGCTGCAGCCGCTGGACAATAGTGCGCAGTGGGCGACGAGCAGCAAAGCCTTCGATTTCTACCTTTCTGGAACGGGCGCAACAATTAGCAGCAACGACCTTAGCGGCAACGCGCAAACGGTAGCCATCTATGCCAACCTCAGCGGCACAGGCGCCATCACGTTTACCGGTTCCGGAACTACCGCTCTTTACGGCGGAACGAGCGTTGAGGGCGCTTACCCGGCTCACACGGGCGCATCGTTCGTCACCGGCGGTGGCACGCTGCAATTGGCCGATCCCAGCCAACTAGGCAGCGGACCTTTAACGATCACCGGCGCCGCTGTCGATCTTGACGGCGCCAGCTCGACGGTGGGCGCTTTGACTGGCAACTCATTCGCCTTGATCACCAACAGCGGCAACACCGGCGGCACGTTAACAGCGAACCCGTCGTCGGGCGAGGTCACCACCTTCGCCGGCACGATCGCCGACGGGCCCTTCGCTACAACCGGATTGACGCTGGCGGACAGCGGCACACTGTATCTCAGCGGCACCAACAGCTACAGCGGCGGCACGGTTGTTACCGGCAACGCCGAGTTGATCGTGACCAACAAGGCGGCGCTTTTCGACGGATCGAACTTGACCGTCGGCAACGCCTTGGCGTTCGCCCCCGTGATTCCGAGTCCCGGCGCGCCGGGAGCAGCCGCGCCGGTCACGCCGGTGCCGGAGCCGGGAACACTGGCTTTGGTGGCGGCGGGCGCGGCGCTGATCGGGTTATATCGCAAACGGCGAAGCCAGAATCCACGGCGGCGACTTTTCAGTTGAGGATGGCGTCCGTGAGATTCAACGTCAGATTCCTTGACAATGACTGCTATGGCTGTCTAAATTGCCGTCATTGCTTTGCCGACGGTTTATGGGCCCACTCCGTTGGCGGGTTGTGATAGTGGCAAAATCGGCTCACAGAGTTCTTGGCGTGAGTTTGGATATGATTTAGTCTCGTCTTCTTTTGCCCGCAAGCAATCCTGCGGTTGAAGGGGCGATTCCCGACTTTCTTTTCGGGATACCGCCATGAAAACGCTCCTCCACGGGCACCGCGGGACAAAGTCCGCGGCGCGCGTAGCGATATACTGTGCGTTCGTCGCATCGCCCCGCCCCAGGCAATCCGCCGTCGCCTTTGTAAAGAACTGGGGTGAAACAAGGGCTTTACTGGTAACGGCGGTAATGCTTGGCGGCGGCGAAGTCTGCGCGGCAATTCGAACCTTCCAGGCCTCCGCCAGCGATTGGTCGATTGCTTCGAATTGGAGCGGAAACCTTGTGCCGACGGCCGGCGACGAGGCCTTTATCTCCGGCGGCCGAAGAGCCTCCGTCACCCAGCCTGCCGAAACTTGCGGCACGCTGTCCTCGGGCTCCAGCGCCGGCTTCGGCACGATCGAGATGTTGACACCACGGGCGGCAGCATTGGCCTCGTCGGCAACGTGAGCGGCAGCGGCGGCCTGACGAAAGTCGGTGGTGGCACGCTAGTCCTCAGCGGCACGAACAGTTATACCGGCGGCACGACCGTCAGCGGCGCCAACCTGGTTGTCATGACGGCGGCTTCATTGCTCGCCGGGTCGAGCTTGACGGTCGGGAACGCCACGGCGTTTGCGCCAGTGATTCCAATTGCTTCAGCGGTCGCGCCGGTTCCCGAGCCCGGCACGCTTGCGCTTTTGATGGCCGGAGCGGCACTGTTGGCGATGAATCGCAAGCGGCGCTGGCATTCGAATCGTGATCAATAGGTGAGCACGATCGTGGCCTCGCCGTCCACGCGCGGCTAGGCGTCGGGCTTGAACTGCTGGATCACGGCTAAAGTCGAGGTCGGCCGAAGAATATGCATCAGCCAAGGGCAGGAAGGCGAGACCTTCGCTAAAGCGTTGCCCTGATTGGCTTTATCGCCCGTAATCGTATGCGGCAGGGTTCCTTGACGAAACCCTTACAAGTACGAAACACGAGCGCGCAGAAAGACAGTCATTCGCTCGCGCGCTAGGCTCATATTGGCCGGCGCTGCCGCCATAAAACGTTGCCGCTTTGCTCTCGCTCGATGATGTTGCATTTCGCAAGGGTTCGGTTAGAATGAGATTTCGTGCTCTTTCCACATGAATAAACAACAAAGCATGACTTAAGGCGCCTGGGGCGAGTTGCCCCGCAGCGCCGGAGCATAGCGTATTGCGAGTTTTCGACTGGTTCTGGAATTGATCGAAAGAACCAACCGACGCGTGAGGTTAAGCGGGTGGCAGGGTTGATTTTAATTCTGTTTCGGTGGATGTTCGCCATCCACCAGCGCGCCCGGCGGGTCCTGCAAGCAGGATGGTCCGCCTTGCGGGAGTGCACCGCTTTTCCTTTTGGCAGCGATCTTGGCAGGCGGCTTCCGCCGGCCTGGATCGAGCGGCAGCATAGCTGCGTCCGCTGGATGACATGCCACCGTATCGGTTGGATGACGTATCGTCTTGGAAGCTTGAACTTGACGGGATGGGGAGCGGTGGGCCTTTCCACGGGCATTTCCTGGGAGCTTGTGCCCGCCTACGCCGCGCACATTGGTGGCCGCATTGCCCAATCCAACTTGTCCGAGCCCTTTCATTTCAATCGTTTCTTGTCGTGCTCTGAACGCGCGCCGCGACCGAGCGCCGCGCGGGTCGGAGCACATGGTCGCTCGACCAACCTCTCGATTTCCGCAACGGCTGCCGGTAGTTAGTGCAGTTGGAGTCCCGGCTTTAGCCGGAATTGCCGCCGACCAATGCTGCGCATTGGTGCCCGGGCAGGACTCCAGCGCAATACATGACGGCGGCTCGCGCGACTCGCCGACCCATCCTGGGCCGGCCTGGCGCGCGGCTATTGCTTCGCGCCGCGGAGAAAAGCCTCCACAAGCAGCGTCCGCCTCGCGCCTAAAGTCCAATAACTTGAAGGCCTATTGTCGTGACCCCAGCCCAAATCAACATTCTCGTAGCCATTTTTGGCACCGGTATCGGCGCCGTGATGGCGTTCATTCTCGTCAAATTGTTCGACCGCCTGCGGCGCAAGGACGCCATGAGCGAGGCGGCCGCGATCGTCGCCAAGGCCAATCAAGACGCCGATAACCGCCGCCGCGAGAGCGAGCTCCAACTCAAGGAGATGGTCCTCAAGCAGCAGGAAGAGAGCGAGAAAGAGCTCCGCAAAATCCGCGGCGAGCTCCACGAACGCGAACGCCTGCTGGACAAGCGGCAAGACGCCCTCGAGGAACAAGCTGAGCAAGTTCGAAAACAAGAAAAAATGGTCGAGGCCACGCAGCGCAAGCTCACCGAAAAGATCCAGGACATCAACCAGCGGAAGGAAGAGCTCACCAAGCTCCTGGACATGCAGAGGCAGACGCTGCACGAGCTCAGCGGCCTGAACCATGCCGAGGCGACGCGGCGGCTCTTGGAGTTGTTGAATACTCAACTTCAGCAGGAGACGGGCGCCGCGATCCTCCGTCACGACCGCCAATTGGCGGAAACCTGCGAGCAGAAGGCCCGCGAAATCATCGTCACCGCGCTGCAGCGTTACGCCGCCCCGCACACGGCCGAGTCGACCACAAGCACCGTGGGCATTCCCAACGACGAAATGAAGGGCCGCATCATCGGCCGCGAAGGCCGCAATATCCGCGCTTTCGAGAAAGCAACCGGGGTCGATCTGATCATCGACGACACGCCGGGCGTGGTCATCGTCAGCGGCTTCGATATGGTCCGCCGGGAAGTCGCCAGGATGGCGCTCAATAACCTCATCGCCGACGGCCGCATCCACCCGGCGCGGATCGAGGAAGTCGTGCTCGCCACGCAAGCGGAACTGGAAAAGCACATCATGCAGCTTGGCGCGGATGCCTGCCAGGAGCTGGCGATCCACAATCTGCACGAGCGACTGGTCGATCTTTTGGGCCGTTTGCACTTCCGCACGAGCTACAGCCAGAACGTGCTGCGGCACAGCGTCGAGGTGGCGTTCTTGGCCGGCATGATGGCCGAGGAAGTCGGCATGGACGGCGCCCTTGCCCGGCGCTGCGGCCTTTTGCACGACATCGGCAAGGCGGCCGACCACGAGGTCGATGGCGGCCACCCCAAGATCGGCGCGGAGCTGCTGAAGCGCTACGGAGAGCGGCCGGAAGTGGTCCACGCCGCCATCGGCCACCACGACGACATTCGGATCGGAAATCCCTACACGGTGCTCGTGGCCGCGGCCGATGCCTGCAGCGCCGCCCGGCCCGGCGCCCGCCGCGAAAGCTTGGAACGCTACGTCAAGCGAATGGAGGAACTCGAACGCATCGCCGGCGGTTTTCCGGGCGTCGAACAAGCTTACGCGATTCAAGCCGGCCGCGAGTTGCGGGTGCTGGTCAGTTCGAAGGAAACCACCGACGAGTCGGCCGCCAAAATTTGCCACGACATCGTGCAGGCATTCGAGAAGCAGCTCACCTATCCGGGCGAGATCAAGGTAACGGTAGTGCGGGAGACGAGACACGTGGATGTGGCGAGATGAGGGCTTGGGTCTTAGGACTTTGGCCTTAGGAACGAACGCAATCGCGTGGCACGCAGTAGGCATATCCAAGACCTAAGACCAAAAACCAAAGACCTTATGCCCATGCGTCTCTTCTTCATCGGCGACATTGTCGGCAAGCCAGGGCGGCAAATCTGCACGCAAGCGCTAGCCGGCTTTCGCCGCGAGCAGGCGATCGACTTGATCGTGGCCAATGCCGAGAACGCGGCGGGCGGATCGGGCATCACGCCGCAGATTTTCGAGGAGTTGCTGGCCGCGGGCATCGACGGCATGACGCTCGGCGACCACGTCTACAAGCGGCGGGAGATTTATCCGATCCTGGAAAACGACGGCCGTATCGTGCGGCCGGCCAACTATCCGCCCGAAGCGCCTGGCGCGCAGGTGGCGATTCTCACCGCGGCAAAATGGCGTCCGCTTGGCGATCTTCTCGCTCCTGGGCCGGGTTTTCATGCAGCCGGTCGATTGCCCCTTTCACGCAGCCGATCGCATCCTGGCAGGACTGCCGCCGGACATCCGCGTGATTTTATTGGACTTTCACGCCGAGGCGACCAGCGACAAGCAAGTGATGGGCCGGCACCTGGACGGCCGCGTCACCGCGGTCCTCGGCACACACACCCACGTGCCGACCGCCGACGAGCGGATCCTGCCCGGCGGCACCGCTTTTCAGTGCGATGTGGGCATGACCGGCCCGCACGAGAGCATATTAGGTCGGCGGATCGACCGCGTGATGGAGACGACGCTGACCTCTCGCCCGACGCCTTTTGACGTGGCGGACGACGACGTTCGGATCAACGGCAGCATTGTCTATTTCGATGCCGAGACAGGCCGGGCGATGGCGATTCGGCGAGTGGTTATTGATGAGGCAGAAGCGAAGCGGCTACAGGAGACCTAGTGAGTGCGCCGCGGACCTACTGCATGGCATTCACTACACGGACGCCGTAAAATGCAGATGCAAGAGGATTAAGGCGATCTCCGTAGTGGCGCCTTACTTGCGTCATCGGTTCGGCTAGTACGGAAACCGCTTTACGCGGTAGAACCGCACGCCAAGCGCTAACGAGGCAAATATCTCGGGTTGCGCGGCCACGCGGTCAATGGCCTCGGTGACGCGGCGCGCGAAAGCACTTCCCACGCCGGGCTGTGCTTTTTCATATCGTTCCTGAGCCGATTCGATGTCCGATATGGCCTCGGGGCGTAGATCAACGTGCCAAGTCAAGATTCACCCAACAGCTTAGCTCGTACGCTCTCCCAGGGCACGCCGAGTTCCGGGCTCTTATCGGCGGCGGATATGCGACGATCCAACTCCCGCAAATGCCATTCGGGCGGCTGAGTGTCGGACTGCTCCGGAATACTGTCCCAAATGAGGCCGATCAACTCTATTCGCTCGGGAGGGCTAAGGTGCTGGATTCCAAACTGCTCGAGGGTTACTTGCATGGTCAGGGCTCGCGCTGGGGATTGAAACGCTTCTAGAAATAGGCGGGACGGCGCGATGCCCATCCTGCGATTCCATTATAACATTTCAGGCCGCCCCGCAGATGACACTATAATCATTGTTATGCAGACTCAACGCTGGAAACTGTCTTCAAACGAAAAATGCTGAATTCGGCCTTGCATCCTAGCTTTCCTCTCGCTATCCTCCCCCAGCAAGTGGACCAGGCGTGAACGCTCCCGGCATTACCGATCGCCGTCCGTTGCGTTGGTTCCAGCGCATCGGGCTGGCAGCGATGGCGGCGGCGCTTGTGGCCATATTGGTGACGGCTAGGACGCTGTCGCCGGACGACCGCGGCCACGGCACGCACGAACAACTCGGCCTGCCGCCATGTACGTTTTACCTGATTTTTCACCGGCCCTGCCCGGCCTGCGGCATGACGACGTCCTGGGCCTGGCTGCTGCGAGGAAACGTAATGCCGGCGCTAGCCGCCAATGCGGGCGGAGCGCTGCTGGCAATGCTGAGCATGGTGGCCGCGCCGTGGATGCTGATTTCGGCCATCCGCGGGCGGTGGCCGATCGGATTGCCCGGCGATTGGACGTTTGCGGGAATCGCGCTTTTGGTGAGCGTGGTAACCTCCGGTCAATGGATATGGAGAATGATGCAGCAATGAGAAGCGAACAAAGAGCAAACCAATTATTGCTTAATGTTCAAGGCTCAATGTTCAATGTTCAAGGCCCCAGCCTAAAGGAACGCACGATGGATCGTCGCACCTGTTCGATTCGATGGAGCGGAATGTTCGCGGCGCTTGGCTTGCTCACGGCCGCGTCGGCGGGATGCACGGTGTTTGAAACCGCCGCGCTGCTCATCAAGGGCACGGACACTGCCGCGGAATATGAGGGGCTGGAGGGTAAACGGGTGGCTATCATCTGCAAGTCAGTGCAGATGGAGGAGCTCAATAACTCGGGCATGGCCCGCGCGCTCTCCGAAGCCCTCTTTCAGAGGATAAAGGACAACAACAAGAAGATCCACCTGGTCAAGCCGCAGAAGGTCACCGCGCTGATGGATGAACAGGGGCTGGAGGATCCCATTCAAATCGGCAAAAAACTCAAGGCCGAGAAGGTGCTAGTGATTGATATCGAGTCGTTCCGCGTGAATGAGGGCCAGACGCTCTTCCAGGGATGCGCCGCGCTTAAAATCCATGTGTATGACGTCGCCAGCAAAGAAGAAGATTGGCACAAGCAGCCGTCGCAATTCCTGTATCCGAAGATTGGGCCGAAGCCCGCACAGGAGACCAGCGAAGGCGAATTCCGCAACCATTTCATTGCCGTCCTTGCTGATCACATCGGCCGCTATTTCTACGCCCACGACCGCTACCCCGTGGAAGATGATGGCTCGCTTTAATCGCCGCGGTTGACGGCCATTCTCCGAGCTAGTAGGATGAAGGAAGCGGGTGGACTGGCCGGCGGTTTCCTGGTGCCTCGGCCGGGCGATCTACCCTGATACCCCATGCGGTCCGCGGCGAAACGGATCATCGCAACAGGCGAATGCATGTTTCACCGTGGACCGTAAGCAATGCAAATGCTTCCGCCTCTTGATGTAGGACCCGTAGCCATGTCTTCCGCCCTGCCTGGATTCCGCCGCGCAAATGCGATAATACCCCGCCATATTCTGCTAGTATCGACGGCGTTCCTGCTGGCATTATCGTTCGCCTATTGTCCCTGCCGCGCAAGGGCCGCAGACGAACCGGCCGCCAAAAAAGCGGACGAGACCGCCGCGCAGCCCGAGTTGCCGAAGCCGGAAGAAATATCCCTGACCACGGACGACGACCTGGAATTGAAGGCTACCTACTTTCCCGGCTCGAAAGGCGCCGACAGCATCCCGATCATTATCATTCATGGGCTAGGCCCGAAATCGAACCGTTTCGATTTCACGCGCGGGGGCGGGCTAGCCGAGTACCTGCAGTCTTATAGCGATGAGAAGGGCCAGAATCTCGGTTTCGCCGTGATCGTTCCGGACCTTCGTGGCCACGGCGAGAGCACCAAGTGGTCGGAAGCTCTGCAAAAGCAGTTGCGCGAGATGCACAAGCGCCCGAAAGAACCGCTCAAGGCCGAGAAACTGAAGCCGGCGGACCGCGACGCCATGCTCCAAGCCGACTTGTTTGCGGTGAAGAAACTGCTTTGGAAGAGGAACAACAAAAGGGAATTGAACCTCGACAAGCTCGTTGTCATCGGCGTGGAAGACGGCGCCGCGCTGGCGCTGGCGTATGCCGCCGCCGACGCGGAAGGTTACGAAGATCGCCGTGCGACCTATGGCCCGCTCAAGCTGGGCAACTTCCTCAAGGCGCTCGTGCTGATCTCGCCGCAAACCAAAGTCGTCGGCGTCAATACGGCGCAAGTCCAGCACGGTCCGCAGTTTGCGGATCTCCGCCGCGATCTGCCGATTATGATCCTTGCCGGAGACGAGAATCCGCTGTATTTCAACGAGGCGGAACGGTTGCAAAAGCTGTTCGTCGCCGGGCGTCCCAAGATCGGCGCAGGCAGCAAGCTTGAGGATATGACCCTCTGGTTCTACGGCAAAGGAAAAACCCCGACCAAGCTGCAGGGAGCGAAGCTCGTTTCGGAACCCTCGCTCAAGGCGCCGGAAAAAATCGCCAAGTTCATCAAGTCCCGCTTGATCGACAATCCGGACGCCAAAGAGTGGGTCTGGAAAGAGCGGAAGAAACCGCATGAGTGAGAAGTCAGAAGTCAGAAGTCAGAAGTTAGGAGTTAAAGCTCACAGCTTACTGCTCCTTGCTCGGAATCTTCAATTCCACGCCGTGCAGCGGCAGGATGTTGGGATCGGAGAGCACATCGCGGTTGGCCTGGAAGATCTCCATTGCCCGCGACGCCGAACCGAGATACCGCTCGGCCAAAAGGGGCAGCGTATCGCCATCGACAATCTTGTGCTTGGGCGGCGAGGACTGCCTCTCGGGCAGCAGGTCCGCCATTGATGTTCCCCACCGCGCGCCGGGCATCTGGTTGCTGGCCGGGTAGCACTTGGGAAACTCGGGCGGCGACGACGGCTGGTCGCTGGGCGTGACGACCGTTGGCGAGGTGCGCGGTGGCACTGCTGGGGTCACGGTCAAAGGTCGAGGGGCCGGCGACGCTGGCACGACAACCATGCTTCGCGGATCAGGCTGCTTGCCGCCCGCCGCCAAATCGCCCTGTGGCGGGAGCGTGAGCGCCGTTTCGCCGGATTTAAGGCGGAAGCAAAGCGCGACGCCGAGTCCGACAAGCATTACGGCCGCGGCGGCGATTAATCGTATTCGAGCGTCCATATTCCTGGGAAAGCTTCCGTCCTCCTGGCGTGGCGTGCCGACTTCTCGCGCGCCTGTTAGAATTATTGAGGATGGAAGTGCGCCCGCACAAGCGGTCCGAGGCGGTTCGCGGCGAATCTACGCCAAGGCCGGGCGGGGGTAGCGGTTGTAACGAAAGTACGCCCCGGCCGCCATTCTGGAACCCCGCCGCGCCACGCGATATACTGCTGGTAACCCCGTTTTCCAAGTACCACTGCGAATGGGAGAATGCTCATGCAGATTCTAAAATGCAGATTACGGGCGGCGGTAATTCTCATTCTCATTCTCATCTTCATGGCGACGGCGCCGGCCGCGCTTTTCGCCGCGCGTAAGCCGAAAGCAGCGAGCCAGGAGCCTCCGCCCGATCCGCCCATGGCGGCGGCGAAGTTCACGATCGACAAAGTCTATGCGCAAGAATTGCAGTTCGCGGCCGACGGCAAGCGATTGATCGCGGGCGTAACGATCGAGGGTTCGCAATTCGCCGTGCAGGAGCGCGATCCGACGACGGGCCAACTCTTGCGCACGCTCTTCAGCGGCGAAATCGATGGCGGACACGACCACGCCGCGATTTCCGCCAACGGCCGCATCCTGGCGATTGCGATGGTTGGTAAGAACGACACTTATGGAATGGAACGGACCATCAGCGTCATCAATCTCATAAACGGCAAGTTGCTGGCGAGCCTTACCGGGCACGAAAAGACGGTCTATGGCTTGTCGCTTTCGGGCGATGGCCGAGTTCTGGCTACTGGCAGCGGAGATTATCGCAAGAATGCCGAAGGCAAGTCGTATTCCACCGGCCAGTTTCGCATCTGGAACCTCGCCAACCGAAAGATGCTTTACGAGCAGCCTGACGCCAAAGACTTCCGTGCATCGCTCGACGGCGTGGCCGTATCGCGCGACGGCACGACGGCCGCCTGGCTCGCGCCCAAGGAAGTTCACGTCATCAACGTCGCCGACGCGAAGGAATCGGCGGTGATCCATCCCCGCGGCGATGCCTGGGGAATCTGCCTTTCGCCCGACGGCAAGACGCTCGGCATCCTCGGCCATACCTACGCCGCCCTAATCGACACTGATAGCACAAAAGCGCGGTGCGAGTTTATCATCAAACCGCAGGGCCGCGCGCTGGGTGCCTTCTCGGCCGACGGCCGAACTTTCGTATTCTCCGCCCATTACGTAATGGTGTCCGTCGATGCTAGTTCGGGCAAAGCGCTGGGTTACACGTGCCTTGAGAACAAAAGCAACTACCTCCAGCGTTTCGCGCTCTCGCCCGACGGCAAGATGCTGGCCGGCAAATTCACTTTCCAGGGTCCCGGCGCGCTCCGCGGCTTTGACGCGACCAAGCTGCAAACCGAGGAACTCGACCGTATCGCGGTCGTCGCTCCCGCCGAGATTCCCGGCAGCCCCGAGGACGTGCTCGAAGGACGTGCCGCCGCGGCGGCCGCGCCGAGAATTTTGAAGCCGAAATCGGGATCGTCGCAGGCCAAAGCGGCAGCGGCCGCGCGAGTCGCGCAAATTCCGATCATTCCGACGAAACTGCCGGCACGATGCCCGCTGCCGACACTCCCGCGCCATCGCAATCCGATGGGCCGTCCACCGATAACAAGCCTTCGCGAAGCAGCCGAGCTGGAACCGGCAGTTCGCGCGGCGGCGACCGCCCGGCACGAGGTTCACCACCGCCACACAAAGAAGATGCCGCGGCTTTCGTCGGCACGTGGCGCGCCACCGACAGCAAGCAATTGGTGCAAACCTGGACAATATCCCGCGACGGCGGCGATTGGAAGATCACAGGCACATTCGCCAAGGGCGGGAAAATCGGCGGCTCGTGTCACGGCGACTCGATCAGCTTCGACGGGAGCGAGTTGTCCTTCACGCGCGTCTTGGACCAGAAGCCCACCGTCGACGCGATCGAATCGCTGCACTGCAAGGCGCGGAGCGCGAACGGCCAACTGCGCGTTGCATTTAGCGGCGGCGGGAAGAGGTGGACTCAGGCCCTGTCGTCGGCAAGCCAATAAGTTACCTGTGCGACAATGCCTTGTCGGAGATGTCCTTGCGGCACCAGGCGCCGTCCCAGCGAATCTGCTTTACACCGCGATAGGCGTTGAGCTTTGCCACGGAAATCGACTCGCCCAGCGCCGTGACGCCGAGCACGCGGCCGCCGGACGTCACCACGTCGCCGTTTGCGTCGACTTTCGTGCCGGCGTGAAAGACCTTCACGTCGGGCAGTTTATCGGCGTCGACCAGTCCGCGGATGAGCTGCCCCTTGTCGTAGCGGTCGGGGTAGCCCTTAGCGGCCATCACCACGCAGACCGCGGGCCGCGGGTCCCATTCCAAGGGCGGCAATTGATCCGAGCCGGCCGTCAACCGCCGCGTCCAATAGCTCCAGCAGATCGGTGTTCAATCGCATCAAGAGCGGCTGGCACTCCGGATCGCCGAAGCGGCAATTGAACTCCAACACCTTCGGCCCTTGATAGGTCATCATAATGCCGGCATAGAGCACGCCTTTGAACGGACGCTTCGCGCGCTTCATGGCATGGACCGCCGGGACGAGAATGTGCCCTTCGATCCAGGTCAGCTTTTCGTCATTTACCAGCGGTGCGGGGCAATAAGCGCCCATGCCGCCCGTGTTCGGGCCGACGTCGCGGTCGAAAGCCGCTTTATGGTCCTGCGCCGGCTGCAAAGTGACGATCGTACTGCCATCGGTGATTGCTAGCACACTCGCCTCCTCGCCATCGAGCCGCTCTTCCAGCACGAGGCGGTCGCCGGCCGCGCCATATATCTTCTGCATGGCGATCTGCTCGACCGCGCGGATCGCCTCGTCGCGGCCGGAGCAGACCACGACGCCCTTGCCGGCGGCGAGTCCATCGGCCTTAACAACGATGCGGCCGTCGATCCGCTCGTTCAAATAGCGGATAGCCTCGGCCGGTTCGCGAAACACCTGGTAGTCGGCCGAAGGAATATCAGCCGAGCGGAGCAAATCCTTGCAGAAGACTTTGCTGCCTTCCAGTTCGGCGGCGGCACGGCTGGGGCCGAAGATCCGCAGGCAGGCCCCCTCGAAAGCATCGACGATGCCGGCGGCCAGCGGTCCTTCTGGTCCTACGACCGTCAAGCCGACTTTATTATCCTTGGCAAACGCGATCAGCGCGGGGAAATCGTCGATCGCAATCGGCACATTCTCGGCGTCAATGCCCGTGCCTGCGTTTCCGGGCGCGACGAAGACGCGTTCCGCCCTTGGGCTTTGCGAGATTTTCCAGGCCAGGGCATGTTCCCGGCCACCGCTGCCGATGATCAGGACGTTCATGCGAAAGGATTCCCGAGTTGCATGGGGCGATTCTAGCCCAGCTAATAGACCGAGGAAAGGGGGGCACGAGCCGGCTGCCGCTGTGAACTATAGGGTGGACAGGTCTCCTATCGAGACATCACCCAGTTTATACTAATGTAATGGCCAAGCTCAGTTGCATCTTATTCTTGCTCGTCGCCCAGACCGCCGCGGCGCAACTGCGCGGCTCTCGGCCCAGCAGCCAGTTCGAGCTCTCTGAGTCCGTGCAAGTCGATCGGGCTGACGGCACGGTTCTCGCCCGTCTGGAGCGGGTCAAGGCATGTCTCGCAGCGCGGCAGTGGGACGAGGCGGTCGAGACGCTGCGTCAAGTAATGGAAAGCGCTGAAGGCAAACTGCTGGAAGTCGCGCCGGGACATTTCGTCAACCTGAGCGATGCCTGCCAAATGCAATTGGCCGCGCTCCCGCCCGAGGCCCTGAAACTTTACCGCCGCCGAATTGATCCAGTCGCGCAGGAATGGTATGAGAAAGGCGTAGCCGGCCGTGACGCGAAGCTGCTGAATAACGTGGTGCGCGAGGCATTCGCCAGCAGTTTCGGCGACAAGGCACTGATGGCCCTCGGTGAGATCTACTTGGAAGAAGGCGATTTCTCCGCCGCGCGCTGGTGCTGGGAGCGGATTCTGCCGGTGCAAATCCCTCCGGGTGAAATCAGCACATGGCCCGGTTATCCCGATTCGGCGCTCGATCCGGCCGCCGTGCGGGCGCGTCTCATTCTGGTTTCCGTTTTCGAAGGTTCGACCGAACGAGCGAGCGACGAGCTTTCTCGCTTCGTGCGGCTGCACGGCGATGCGCGTGGCCGCCTTGGAGGACGCGAGGTTCGCTACACAGCCGAGCTGGCGGAATTGCTAAATAAAAGCAAGCTGTTGCCCCGACCGACGCCAATGGCCGAGTGGCCCACCTTCGCCGGCTCGCCCGAGCGCGGCGCGATTGCTTCCGCGGTCATCGACGTTGCTATGGTTCAATGGCGTGCGAAGTTTGCGCATCCCGGCTCGCCTGCGGCTGAGGGCGCCGAGGCGCAGCCGGCAATTGTCGCATCGCCGACGGCGCCGCTGGCCTATCATCCGGTTGTCGATGAAGGCCGGATCTTCGTGGCCGATGAAAACGAAGTATTCGGCTTCCGTGCCGAATCGGGCCGCCCCGCGTGGGGCGACAGCGGGCCCTCCATCTATCGCCACGCGGAAGACGTTCCCGCGCCACCGCCGGGAACCGGACTCAGAATTCGGCACTCCCCGCTATACGCTGACGATCGCCGATGGGCGGCTTTACGCCCGAATGGGCGCGCCTATCGTCAACCCCGTCCCGCAGCCGGGCGTGGCAACCTCAGGCGGAAGCATCGTCTGCATCGACCTTCGCGCCGAAGGCAAGCTGCTGTGGCGCGCCGCGGCCGAGGATGGCTGGGCATTCGATGGCACGCCGATCGTCAACGGTGCGCGGATGTTCGTGGTCATGCGCCACGCCGACATCCGCCCGCAGGCGCACGTCGCCTGTTTCGACACGACGACGGGCCGCATGCGCTGGCGGCGATTTATTTGCGCGGCCGAGACCCCGGCCGCGCGGAGATGCCGGAATGTATGCACGATCTGCTGACGTTTTCCGGCAGCACGGTCTATGTGAACACGAACCTTGGCGCCGTGGCAGCCGTGGCCGCGGATACCGGCCGAATCAACTGGCTGAGTCTCTATCCGCGAGCGCGCCGCGGAGATCTTGCGCAACTGGATCCGCACTGGAGCCGCGACTTGAACCCTTGTCTCTTCGACCGCGGCCGGCTCTATGTCGCCCCGGCGGACAGCCCGCGCGTATACGCCTTTGATGCTTTCACCGGGCAAATCCTCTGGCCGGGAAGACACACTGACCAAATGACCGGAAACCCGGTGCAGGACCCGCTGGACGATGTCGTCGACCTGCTGGGCGTCTGCGGCGATCACCTGATTGCCGGCGGACATCGCTTGTACTGGATCAACATCAATGGCCCGCGGGCCGGCAACATTGCGCACGTTTGGCCGGAAGGTCCCGATCGGCTCGGCTTCGGCCGCGGCGTGGTCACGTCCACGCAAGTCTTTTGGCCGACACGGGACAATATCTACGTGTTCGATCCGCTCAGTGCGCGATTGAAAAAAGAAATCGAGCTTGGCCCGCTGGGCGTCCGCGGCGGAAACCTGACGGTGGTCGGCGGGCATTTGCTGATCACTGCTGGCGGCGAGTTGGTCATGCTTGGCACCCGCGGCACGAAGGAGAAACCGCGGCCGGAACTCGTGCCCACGCTCCGCGCGGGCACGCACCTGACGGCCGCTCTGCGGCCCCGAAACAAAATGAACGCCGTCGCATCAGACCCAAACATGGACGCGGAGCGTCCGACAAATGCGTTACGACGCGGGAGCGTCGTAACGAGGGAATAAACATGCTCCAAGACAACGACCTCCAGGCCGTGCAAAAACTCAACGACGCCTATCGACTCGTTACCGAGCAATTGGGTCGAGTAATCGTGGGTCAGCAGCACGTGATCGAAGAGCTGCTCATCGCCATCTTCGCGCGCGGACATTGCCTGCTGGTGGGCGTGCCGGGTCTGGCCAAGACGCTCATGATCCGCACGCTGGCCGACGCCTTGAGGCTGCAATTCAGCCGCATCCAGTTTACGCCCGACCTCATGCCGGCAGACATTACCGGCACGGAAGTGATCCAGGAGGACAAGGTTTCCGGCAGCCGCGGGTTCAAATTCCTCAAGGGACCGATCTTCGCCAATGTGATTCTGGCCGACGAGATCAACCGCACGCCGCCCAAGACCCAGGCGGCCTTGTTGGAGGCGATGCAGGAGCACCAAATCACCGCGGGCGGCTCGCGGCACCGCCTCGCCGAGCCGTTCTTCGTGCTCGCTACGCAGAACCCGATCGAGCACGAAGGCACCTATCCGCTGCCCGAGGCCCAGTTGGACCGCTTCATGTTTCACATCCTCGTCGATTATCCGAGCGAGGAAGAAGAGTTCCAGATCGTGCGGCAGACGACGGCGGACGTGGAAACGACGATCGCCGCCACGCTCAGCGGAGAGCAAATCCTCGAACTGCAAAAGATCGTCCGCCGCGTACCGGTCGCGGATCATGTCATCCGCTATGCCCTGGACCTCGTCCGCCGCACCCGCGGTTCGGCGCCCGATGCTCCCGACTTCGTGCGATCCTATGTGCAGTGGGGCGCCGGCCCGCGGGCGAGCCAATACTTGATTCTCGGCGCGAAGGCTCGAGCCGTGCTGCAAGGACGCTACTACGCCGGCTGCGAGGACGTGCGAGCGGTCGCCGGCCCCGTGCTGCGACACCGCATCCTGACGAACTTCAACGCCGAAGCCGAAGGGATCAAGCCGGATGAGATCGTCCGGCGGCTGATCGAATCGTCGATGAGGCGGGATGGGGATGGAGCGGGCGGCGTGTTTAAGAAGGAGATTGCAAAATGAAAATTGAAAAATGCAAATTGCAAAGTGAGTGTGCAGCCGCGTGCGGATCGAGCGGGGCGTTTGCTGTGCGAGAAGAATCGACGTTGCGATTGCGCGACGATGCACGCCGTGCGTGCCGCCCAATTTTCAATTTTCAATTTTCATTTTTCAATTTGCAATTCCTTGCTTGCGGCAGGTGATCCGTGTCTTCTCCCGCGACCAGCTATCTCGACCCAGCCATCCTCGCCCGACTTGAAGGCCTCTCGCTCCGCGCACGGCTGATCGTGGAGGGCTACGTGGCCGGCGTGCATCGCAGTCCGTTTCACGGCTATTCGGTCGAGTTCGCCGAACATCGCGAGTATACGCCGGGCGACGATCTTCGTTATCTCGACTGGAAGGTGTTCGGCCGCAGCGACCGCTACTGCCTCAAGCAGTTCGAGGAGGAAACGAACCTCGTCTGCAATCTGCTCTTGGACACGAGCGAGAGCATGACGTACCAGAGCCCGCAGGCGGCCATGTCCAAGCTGGAATACGCCAAGTGCGCCGCCGCCTCGCTGGCCTATTTGATCCTCCAGCAGCAGGACAGCGTAGGGCTGGTGACGTTCGATCGCGAGAATCCGCGCCCTGGTGCGGCCGAGCAGCAATCCTTCGCACATGAAGGAACTGCTGCACGTCATGGAGTCCGCGCCAGGCGGGCGAAAGACGGCCGCCGGCCCGATCCTGCACGATCTGGCCGAGCGCTTCAAGAAACGGGGCATCGTTATCGTATTCAGCGACTTTTTGGACGATGTCGACGCGATCCTCGCCGGGCTGAAGCACTTTCGCCACCGCCGTCACGAAGTCGTTTTGTTCCACGTGCTCGATCCGGCCGAGATCGATTTTCCTTTCGACGAAATGACGCACTTCCGCGGCCTGGAAGGCTTGCCGGAACTGCTCGCTGACCCGCGCGCCGTGCGAAGCGCGTATCTCGACGAGCTGAACAAGTTCGCCCACCGCCTGAAGCAAGGCTGCCGGCAGCAGCAGATTGATTACGTACAGGTGCGTACCGATCAGTCATTGGAGATTGTGCTTTCGAGCTATCTGGCGTCGAGGAAGTAGGAAAGATAGAATTGGAAAAAGGAGATCTATGATTATGGCAATCTCATTCGAGCTACCGAGGGAAGTAGAACGTCAACTCCGGGACGAAGTATCGAACCTCGACGAGATTGCGAAGGAAGCCGCGCTCGTCGAGTTGTATCGTCAGGGCAGGCTGAGTCATCATAAGTTGGCGACGGCTCTAGGGCTGGGCCGATTGGAGTTAGACGGCGTTCTGAAAAAGCATGGCGTCACAGAAGACTCCATCACGGTCGAGGAATTTGAGCGGCAAATCGCGTCTATCCGCAATCTGTTCAATAAATGATTGTCATCTCGGACACGTCGCCGCTAAATTACTTGATCCTTGTCGGCGCCGAGGAGGTTCTCCCTCGTATCTTTGAAAGGGTAATTGCGCCGCCGGCGGTTCTTCTGGAAATGCAGCACACCGAGGCGCCGGAAAAAGTCCGCCAGTGGGCAGGAGCCCCTCCAGTCTGGCTTGAGGTTCGCACGGCGCAAACAATTACCAGTTTCGATGACCTTGGGCCAGGCGAATCTGAGGCGATTGCCTTGGCGCTTGAGATCCACGCCGACGCTATATTGATCGACGACAGAGCGGCCGTAGCAATCGCCAGCAGGCTTGGCCTTTTGTCGCTGGGCACGCTCGGCGTGCTCGATCTAGCCGCTGAAAAGGAACTCGTAGACATCCCGACTATGGTCGCTGCACTCGCGAAAACTTCATTCCACATGTCTCAACAGCTAATCGAACAACTCGTAAGAAACGACGAGGTGCGTCGCCGACAACGCAAGAACTTAACATAGCAGTCTTTCCGTATCGGGCATATAATAAATGAATGGCGTCGATTCTGGGCGCCGCTCGCAGTACGTCAACCATCGCACATTTTCCATGCGCGCCCCACCCCTTCTTGCCTTCGGTTTCGAGAACCTTCCCATGCTCGGCTGGCTGGCGGCGGCGGCCGCGCCGCTGCTAATTCATCTTTTCACTCGTCGAAAACACCGAGAGACGAACTGGGCCGCAATGGACTTCCTCCTCGCGGCGGTCAAGCGGCGAGCACGGCGAATCCGGCTCGAGCAGCTCCTGCTCTTGTTGCTCCGTACGTTGGCAATCGCCACCGTCGTCATTGCAGTCGCCGAACCTTACGTTGAGCGTGCCGGAGCGATTTTCAACCCGGGCGGGAATACGCACCGCGTTTTGGTGTTCGACTGTTCGTACTCCATGGCCTACAAGTCCAACGACCGCACTCGCTTCGATCAGGCCAAGGAGTGGGCCAGGCAGATTGTCGCACACGCCGTACCGGGCGACGGCTTCACGCTGGTGCAGATGGCCGACCCGCCGCGAATCGTCGTCTCGACGCCTGCGTTTGAATCCGAACCGATCCGGCGGGAGATCGAGAACCTGGAATTGCTGCACACCGGGGCCGATGTTCCGAAGACGCTGTCGGAAGTCCGCAAGCTGATCGAAACTGCCCGCCGCGACTGCCCGCGATTGGCGCATACAGAAGTATACTTCTTCAGCGATATGCAGCGCGGAAGCTGGATGCCGGCATCCGGCAGCGCCGCGAGGGCCGACGTCGCCAGCCGTGCCGCCGATCTGGCGTCACTCGCGCGTCTCCACGTCATTAATCTCGGGCAACCCGACGCGGACAACCTGGCTATAACCGACCTGCAATTGCATGCGCCGTTCGTTTCCGTGGGCCGAAGCGTCAATCTGTCGACTACGCTACACGACTTCGGCCACGAGGCACGAAAGAAGCAGACGGTCGATCTCGTTGTGAACGGCCGCGCTGCCGGGAAGCAATACGTAGATGTCCCGGCCGGTGGCGATGCAACCGTTCTGTTCAACTTTCGCTTTGAGACGCCAGGCGAGCACGCGGTGGAAATCCGCGCGCGGGTGATTCCTTGGAAATTGACAATCGGCGCTATATGGTAGTAAACGTTCGCCCGGCGGTCCGCGTGCTATGCATCGACGGCCGTCCCGCGGGCGACCCAACCAAGGCTTCAGTCTATGCTCTATCCAACGCCCTCTTGGCGCGCCGCGAATCTAACGAGCGATCGCCGCTTGAAGTCGACGTCGCGGCAGAGAGCGCGATCATGGAACGAAACGTGGCGGGGTTCGACTGCGTCATGCTCTCCAACGTAGCACAATTCACTACCAGCGAAGCCCGGCTCTTGGACAACTACGTGCGGCACGGCGGCAGCCTGGTCTTCTTCCTCGGCGATCGCGTCCGCGGCGAGAACTACAACCGCACGTTGGCCGACGTGCCGCGGCCGATTCTGCCTGCCCGTCTCGGCGAAGTCGCAATGAATACCGCCGCGCGGCTCGATCCGCGCCACTACGAGCATCCCATCGTGCGGCCCTTCCGCGGCCAGGAAAAGGTCGGCTTGCTAAGCTCGCCGGTGGAACAATACATCAAGGCCACACCTCTCGGGTCCACAACATCCGGCGGCGCAGGTCGTAGCGACGTGGAATTTAGGCAGAATCCGCCGCAGGTCGCCTTGGCGCTGGGCAACGGCGACCCGCTGATTATGACCCGCACGGCAGGCCGCGGCCGCGTTGTGCTGATGACGACGTCCGCCGATACCTCGTGGACCATGCTGCCCGCTTGGGGCACTTATCTTCCGCTGGTGCGGCAGATTCTCGACTGGTGTCTCGCCGGCCAGTCGCAGCCACAGAATGTCGCCGTCGGCGATACGCTAGAGTCAACGGTCAAAGCTTCTCCCGCGCTGACGACTCTAACTATGGAACGTCCCGACGGACATCGCCGCGCTGTGCCGCTGAACGTCCAAGGGGATTATGCAACCGGTAGTTACAATGACACGCGCATTAGCGGCATTTACACGGCGGAGTTCAGCCCGCAGCTTGCTCCGCCGCAACTCTTTGCGGTAAACCTGATAACGGCCGAGAGCGATCTGACTTCGATTTCTTCCGACGAGCTGCAAAACGACGTTTTTCCTGGCGTCCCAATCGATTATCGCACTGCATGGCAAGCCGGCGGCACGCTGCCGGCGCTCGGCCAGACGTTGGCAGCGCAATTGCACGTAGACCTGTTGTTTGCGGTGGCGGGATTGCTGCTGCTGGAAACCTTTATCGCCTGGCGCCTCGGATATAACAGAGTATGAACGGGTCGCTGCCGACGTGGATGGAGCGCTGGTTCGGCCTCGCCGACAGGCCTGGCATGGGAACGGCTTGGCGGCTGGAAGGCCAATGGCCTTGGCCGGCTTGGGCAACGCTGCTGGCTTTCGCCGCATTGCTGGCGATTATCTTCTGCGTTTATCTTCGCGAAAGTCGCCGAGTCAGCCGCGGCTTTCGGCTCATGCTCGCTGCTTTGCGATTGTGCCAAATTGCTTTGGTTCTAGCGATGGCAGCGCAGCTTCAACTCCTTCTGCAGCGGACCGGCCTGCCGTTTGTCGTCGTAATCGTCGACGACACCAGGAGCATGAATACCGTTGATCGATATGACGACGCTTCCCTTCGCAAATCGTTCGAAGCCCGCGTGACGACGGCGTTATCCCCATCTGCCAAGCTGTCTCGCTGGAACCTTGCACGCGCTCTCTTCACCGAGAACGGCGGCGCAATCCTCAATGGCCTTGCCGAGGACCACAAGCTGCGATTCTACTTCCTCAGCGACTTCCGCAAGAGCCGCCGCGACGACGTGCCGGGAATCGTCGCGGAACTGAAGTCGGCCGAAGCCACCGGCGACAGCACGCGGCTGGGCACGGCAGTCCGCGCGGCCATGGACGAACTTCGCGGCACGACGCCGGCTGCCGTTGTCGTGGCCAGCGACGGCATCAACACCGAGGGGCCGGGCCTCTTGGACGCCGCCGCTTACGTCCGTCATCAGGGCGTGCCGATGTTTCTCGTCGGCATCGGCAGCGACCATGCCGCGCGATCGCTGACGCTCAGCGATCTGGAAGTCGAGGACACGGTTTTCGTCAACGATCTGGTTCAATTCCGCTTCAGGCTTACGGCCAATGGATTTCAAGGAAAGACCGTGGGCATTGTCGTGAAAAGGAATGCCTCCGTTACGGGCGGCGCCGAGAAAAAGAACGAGATCGTCGCACGCGCAGACGTGGCCGTGTCCGCCGACGGACGGCCGCAGCAGGTCACAATACCCTATCGGCCGGCACAGCCAGGTCAATTCGCGTTCACGATCGAAATCGAGCCGACCACTAGCAATGCCGGCCGTGGCCAAAATACCGAGCAAGAGCCGCCTCAAAGCGCCGGCACTGGCGACCCGGCGAAAGGCGAGGCTGCGAGCGCTTCCGATGAGAGCGCGTTGATAAGTCCGCCGTTGTCGCGCTCGCTTCGTGTCAGCGACGAGAAGATTCGCGTTCTGCTGGTTGATGGGTCGCCCCGCTATGAGTATCGCTTACTGCAGAATATGCTGGGCCGCGACTCAACGATTGAGCTGCATACGCTATTGCAGAACGCGGACAAGGAAATCGGCGAAGACGACAAACTGAAATCCCTGTCGGCGTTTCCCCTCTTACGCGGCCATTCCGTTCGGCCCGACGATCCCCTTCGGCCTGATGATTTGGCCTACTACGACGTGGTGATCTTCGGCGACGTGAATCCATCGCTGTTGAGTCCAGCGGCGCTAGAGAACCTGGCCGATTATGTCGATCGCCCGGAACACGGCCACGCGCTGGTGCTGATCGCCGGTCCGGAGTTTATGCCGAAAGCCTACGCGAATACGCCGCTGGCCCGGCTGATGCCCTTTGATCCGGCCGCGGTCCGCGTGCCCGAACCAAACAAGCTCCTGAGCGACGGCTTTCCCACCCAGCCGACAAAGTTGGGACTGGCTGATTCGGCCATGCAACTGGAAGACTCGCCGGAGAACTTGCAATCACGATGGAAGAAGTTGCCGCCGTTGTATTGGATGGCCGAGGTTTCGGACCTCAAGCCCGCCGCGCGGGTGCTGGCGGAGAATCCATCGCGGTCTGGGCTGGATGGAAAACGTCTGCCGCTGATAATCCTGCAATACGTAGGCGGCGGCGGCCGAGTGCTGTTCCACGCGACGGACGAAACCTACCGTTGGCGGCGGAGCGTGGGAGACCTTTACTTCGCCCGCTATTGGGTGCAAATGCTGCGCTTCCTCGCCCGCTCGAAGCTGGCCGATCACAGTCAATCGGTGAAACTGACGACCGATCGCCGGGACTATCGGCTCGGCGATCCGGTCCGCATCCAAGCTTATTTCCCCGATATCCGGACGGCCCCATTGGACGACGCCGGGGTGACGATCGCTTTGTTGCAAACCGGCCGCGAGACCGAAAAAGTGAGACCCAGTCGCGACTCGCGGGCAGTCGGCTCGGCGGATCGAGGACGATTTGCGGCCGTCATATCTAACCTGCCGCCCGGCGAATACCATGCCAAGATGATCACCCCGACTTTGCCGCCCGATGTTCCCGCGGCCGATTTCGTCATCGCTCCGCCCGAGACCGAGTTGACCCGCGTTCAGATGGACGCCGCCGCGATGCAGCAAGCGGCATCAATGACGAATGGCAAATATTACGCGTTTCAGGATGCCGCTCGCTTGCCGGCCGACCTGCCGGGCGGCCGCCAGGTGCCCGTGGAAAACTTGCCGTCCGTGCCGCTTTGGAATCGCTGGCCGGTGCTGCTGCTGTTCCTAGTGCTATTGATCACTGAATGGCTGCTGCGGAAGCGGGCGGGGATGGTATAATTGAATCGTGTCGTATCACCCACTCGAGCGCCATTTAAGCAACTTGCGCAGCCGCGCGCTGCGGCTGGCGTTGGTCCGCGGTCTGGGCGCGACGGTGGCAAGCGTGTTGGCCTTGGCACTTGGCCTTGGCATGACCGATTATGTCATCCGCTTCCGGGACCGCGGCGTGCTGCTTATCTTCGCCACGGTCATTTTGGCGGTCTTCGCTTGGACGGCATCGCGTCTTCTCGGTCGGCTTCGCAAGGCAAGGCTCGATGACACGGCACTGGCCATGCAGGTCGAAGCTCGCATACCCTCGCTCAAGGACCGCCTGGCCAGCGCGGTGGAGTTTCTCAAGCAGCCCGAAAACGATGCCTGCGCCGGTTCGGCGGCCATGCGCCGCGCGGCGATCGCTCAGGCAGCGGCGCGGTGCGACGAAGTTGACTTTGGCGCGATACTGAACTTTCGTCCGGCTTTCCGCGCTGCGCTCTCGAGTCTGGCGGTTTGTCTACTGGCTGCCGGGCTTATGCTGCTCAATCCCGCGGCGGCGCGGACCGCTCTGGCTCGGCTGGTGCTGCCGCTAGGCAGCAGCGTATGGCCGCAAAAGACGCACCTTCAGCTTGCGACCCGGATCGAACGCATCGCCCGCGGCCAACCGCTGGAAATCGAGGTTGTTGACACGCGCGGCGAACCGCTGCCGGCGGACTGCCGTGTGCACTATCGATTGCGCGATGCGAAAGGAAAAGCCAGCGAGGAGAGCGAGGCCATGCGCCCCTTGGGTCCGGCGATGATTGCGCGGCGCGAAAACATGACGAGGCCGCTGGACTTCCGCGTCAGCGGCGGCGACGACCAGTCGATGCCCTGGATGGCAATCGAGGTCCTCGATCCGCCGGTGGTCACGGCACTTTCCGTGGAAGTTATTCCGCCCGGCTATACGAACTGGCCGCGCGAGACTCGCGACTCGACTTCCGCCGCGCCGATCCTGGCCGGATCGCGCGTCGAGCTATCGGGCGAAGCCAGCAAGCCGCTTCGCTCGGCGGTGCTTCGCCTGGAGAATGGCCGGGAGCTGCCCGGCCGTGTGGAAGGCGACGGCCGGAGGTTTCGCCTTGGTGCGTCGTCGCCCGAACTTCCGCTAGGACTCGTGGTCGAAAGGTCCTCCGCGTATGCCATTGCTCTCGAAGACTGCGATGGCTTGCGCAGCGGCGAAGAAAGCCGGCAATTCCACGTGCAGGCAGACGCAGCGCCCACGGTGACGTTCGAGCGGCCCAAGGGCGACTTGTTCGTTACTCCGTCCGCCCATGTCAATCTGCGGATCGACGCGCGAGACGATCTCGGCCTGCGGGAAGTGTCACTCGTCTACAGCGCATCCGGCGCCACGGTCAGCCCCGAGGCACCGCTTTTGATTTACGAAGGCCGGCCACAGGTGGCCATGCGCAGCGATGCGCGGAGCGAAGTCGGCGGCGAACGGCGGACCATCGATCGCCTATGGGACCTGCGGGAACTCCGGCTTCTGCCACGTACTCAATTAACGGTGTATGCCGCGGCAACCGATTATCGACCGCAGACCGGCCGTAGCGAGCCGCGAACGTTCACGATCATCACGCCGGAAGAATTTCGGGAACGCCTTGCCGAGCGCCAGCGGAGAGTGCTCGCCGAACTGGCCCGCCTGCTCGAGCTTCAGCGCGATGTCCGCGGCCGAGTCTGTGCTCTAGCGCTTCAACTTCAAAAGGCGGCCGCCTTGGGACAGAACGAGATCGACCGCTTGCAATCGGCGGAGTACGATCAGCGCGAGATTGTAGCCGGCCTCACCGATCGCGCCGACGGCGTGCCGGCACAGGCGTTGGGCATTTTGTCCGACCTCGAAACGAATCTCATTGATAATCCCGATTTCGTGCGGCGGATGCAGGGCCTGTTGGATGAACTCGACCGCATCCAACGCGAGCATTTTTCTTCGATCGGCGATGAATTGACCGTTGCCATCAAAGGCGAGCAGTCGCGGCGACAGTCGCCGCGCACGGACGCTCGCGATGCCGAGGATGACACGCATTTGGCGCGTGCCGTCGAGCACCAGCAGCAGGTAATCGAATCGCTCGAGGCAGTCCTTTCCCAATTTCGGCAGTGGGACGACTATCGGCGTTTCCAGCGAGAGGTCTCACAGCTTCTTCGCGATCAGGAAGAGCTCGCCCGATTGACCGCCGAATTGGGACGGCAGACCCTCGGCCGCGACCTCAAGGAGCTTTTGCCGCAGGAAACGGCTGATCTAATGGCTCTTGTGGATAAGCAGTTCGAGTTGGCGCGGCGGCAGAATCGCATCGAACAGGAAATGGAGCAGACCGTGGCGCTTCTGCGGCCCAATGAACCGGCGGCCGCCGACACGCTCAGCGAAGCCTTGGCCGAGTCCCGGCGGCTGGTGATCGCCGGTGAGATGCTCGGCGTAGGCGGCAAGATTCGCGACAACGGGCTGGGGCAGGCGCCGGCCGATCATCAGATGATATTGCAAAACCTGCAAGCCGTTCTCGACATTTTGGCGAACAATCGCGGGCAGGAAGACCAGCGGCTGGCTCGCGAACTCGGCGACGCCGCGCGAATCGTCGACGGCCTGCGAAAGCGGCAGGAGGGAATCCGCCGAAAGCTGGAAGAGCTGGCCGCGGCGGCCGGTGAAGGAGAGCTCAACGATCGACATAGGGCCGAGCTTGAAACTTTGCTTCGGCAGCAAGAGGAAATCCGGCAGGAGACGCTTCGCTTTGCCCGTCGCTTGGAACGGCTCGGGGCCGGCGACGCTGCCGACTCCGCCAAGAAAGCCGCTGAGAAAATGGAGGAAGCTAGCCGCGCGCAGTCGCCGCTAACCGCAAGCCGTCATGCGAAGGAAGCGGAGGAATTGCTTGACGAGGTGGGCCGCCTACTGGATGTAAGAATCGCTGATCATAGAATAGATCTTGTCGTGAAACAGCAAGCCCGACTGGCGGAGGCCGTCCAACATCTTCATCATCAAGAAGAGCGGATCACGGCCGAGACACGGGAGTTTGCCGCACTGGAACGAGCCGGCCCATTGAGCCGCGCTCAAATCTTCGGGCTATTGGAACTCGCGCGGCAGCAGGCGCTGCTCCGCGATGAAACGGACCGACTCACACAGACGCTCGCCGCGGCAAGCGCCTTTCGCCTGGGCCTTTCGTCCGCGTCCGTCCAAATGCAACAAGCCGCTGAACATCTGCAGCAACAGCAGACTGGTCCCGAAACGCTACGTGCCGAGCAGGCGGCTATAGCGCGGTTGGCGCTTTTGGTGGCTGCCCTGGAGCCAGAGAGCAAAGAACCGGCGGTGCCAGACCGCGATCATGTTGATGGCAGCAGGGTCGGCAATCCGGGTGGCGCACATCCCTCCGACAAGTCGGGCGGAATAGCCCTGCTCGCCGAGGTAAAATTTCTCAAGCTCTGGCAGGAAGACTTGAATCGCCGCACGCAGCAGCTCGATTTGGACTCCGCCCGCGCACCGCAGGATGAACTGCGCAAGCGGCAGGCTGATCTTGCCCAAGAGCAAGCCGGCGTCGCCGAAGCCGCGTTGCGGCTGCAAGGTCCACAGGAAACGCATGCCGAAGGGCCGAACTCCAGTCCTCACGCCAGTAAGGAGAATTAAAATGCGGTTGAGCTTCAAAAGTTGTCTTCTAACATCGCTTTTCGTCGCGTTCGCAGGTTCCCCTTCCCTTGCTCGTTCGGATGACACACGACCCCAAAGATCCACCGAATCTCCCGACGACTACGACCGCGCTTTGCTGAGCGATTCCGCCAAAGCCGCTGCGAATACGAAACATGACAAGCTTCGAGATTTGGATAAGAAGCTGAATCAGGAACTCGGCGCCGCGGCCGAGCGCGAAGATCAACAAAAGGACAAACTCTCGCAGGCGATCCAAGGCATGCGCGACGTCCAGACACGGCTCGCCCAGGGCAACACGGACGCCATTACCCAGCACGTCGAGCGGCAAATCGTCGCCGACTTGCAGCAGATCATCGACGAGGCGAAGAAGTCGGGCAAGTGCCTCGGCCAGCCGATGGCCGCCAATCGAAACAAGCCGGGCAATCCCGGCGACAGCCGCAATGCACAACCCAAAACGAATGTCGCCAACGACCATCCGGCGGGTGAAAGCGACCCAGATGCCAAGCACGAGCCGAAGCAGCCCGCGCCCGAGCGCAGCGATTGATGCGATGAATGAACAATACAAACTCGAGTTGCAGTCGCGCCCGCCCGATACAAAGCGCGCATGGCCCAGCGAGTATTTCCTGCCCGAATACGAACGGGAAATCGAAAACTACTTCCGCCGCCTGTCGTCGGGCAAGCCGACAGAAGATAAGCCGGCATCGTTCAACCCGCCAGTGGATAAGCGGACTGTGGAGCGGCCATGATGAAACTGCAAGCATCGCTTGTCATGTTGTCTCTCTGCTTGCCAGCCGTCGCCGCGGCCCAGTCGCCGGACCCGGAAAAATCCGCGGGCAAAATGATTTCTCCTGCCGCTCGACGAGGAATCGACCAGGGACTGAAGTGGTTGGCCACTCGACAAAACAGCGACGGCGGCTTCGGCGTGGGTGCCATGCGCGGCAACGCCGCGATTTGCGGCCTTTCGGGCATGGCCTTCCTTGCCGGCGGCAGCACGCCCGGCCGCGGACCTTATGGCGATCGCGTGCAGAGGGCGGTCGATTATCTGCTGGCCAACTCCCAGGCCAACGGTCTCATTTGCGAGACGCCGCGGTCGCCAATAACGCCGGGACCGATGTACAGCCACGGCTTTGCCACGCTTTTCCTGGCCGAGTGCTGCGGCATGTCGCCGCGCAAGGAGCTTCGCGAAAAGCTTGGCCTGGCCGTCAAGTTGATCGTCGACACGCAAAACAACGAAGGCGGTTGGCGCTACGGGGCGAGAATTGAGCCCCAGGCCGACATCTCGGTGACGGTTTGCCAGGTAATGGCGCTGCGGGCAGCGCACAACGCGGGCATTTCCGTGCCCAAGAAGACCTTTGAACGCGCCGTCGAATACGTGAAACAATCGCGAAACCCCGACGGCGGCTTCGTTTACCAGCTCAGCAATCCCCATGATAGCGCGTTTCCCCGCTCGGCGGCCGCCATCGTGGCTCTGAATAGCGCAGGAATCTACCAGACCACGTCGGGGACCGACGCGGCGATAGTCACCAAAGGCCTCGATTACCTGAATCGGTTCCGGCCGGAACCAGGCGATGTGAAGCGCGACGAACCGTATTTCGAATACGGCCACTACTACGCCGTGCAGGCGATGTGGCAGGCCGGCGGCGACCGCTGGGCGAAATGGTTTCCGGCCGTGAGGGACGAACTCCTCCTCCGGCAACAAAAAAACGACGGTGCATGGCCCTCCGGCGCATCCGGCGGCGAGTACGCTACCGCCATGTGCCTGCTCGTGTTGCAAATGCCGAAAAACCAGTTGCCAATCTTCCAGCGGTAGCCGCCCTATGAACAACTACTCCGACATTCCTTCTCGCGCCTTCTCGCCTTCGCGCCTTTGCGCGAGAATACTGACGGCCGGCGTATTCATCTCGGCAGCCACTGCAACGCTGAACGCACCCGCTGCGGCTCAACCGCCGCTGGCCGTACCGGTGGATGGCGAGCCTTTCCAAGCCAAGCTTACGAATGTCGATGCGCAGTGGAGGCTCACTTTCGAAATGGCCCGTAAAAAATCGCGGACGCTGGCTGCGGCCGATCTAGTCGAGTGGGGGCATCCAACCGAATTGCGCAAAGGACCGATCATCGTACTGGCCGACGGCGGACGCCTTGTCGCGGCCGTCACCGACGCGGATAAGACGCGTCTTTCGGTAAATTCGCGGCTGCTGGGCGCACTGAAGCTGCCGCTGGACTCGCTGGCCGGCATTGTCTTCCGCGCGCCGCCAAACGCCCAGGAGCTCGACGCCTTGCTCGATCGCATAAACGAGGGCCAGGGCCGCCGTGATCGCGCGATTCTCGATAATGGCGACGAAGTTTCCGGCCTGATCGAATCTCTCTCCGGCGAAAAACTCGCGATCAAAGGCGATCTCGGGCGAGTCGAAGTGGTGATGCAGCGCGTCGTGGCGGTGATTTTCAACCCGGCCTTGCGGCAGCCGGCCGCAGCGCGAACCGGCGCGGCCTGGACAGGGCTTAGCGACGGTACGCGGCTGCTTGCAGCGAGAATGACGCTCAATAACGGCGAACTGGAATTGACCGAACTCGGCGGTGCAACATGGAAAGCCAAGGCCAAAGACCTCGTCTTCCTCATGCCCCAATCCGATCGAGCCGTATTCCTCTCCGACGTCCGCCCGGACGAATACCGATTCCTGCCTTACTTTGAAATGAAATGGCCCTATCGCACCGACCGCAACGTGACCGGCGGGCAGTTGCGCTCGGGCGGGCGGCTCTATCTGAAGGGCCTCGGCGTGCATAGCGCAGCGCGGTTGTCCTACAAGCTTGACCGGCCGTGGTCGCGATTTCAAGCCGAGATCGGCATCGACGACTCGACCGGCGGCCGGGCGAGCGTCGGTTTCCGCATCTTTGTCGACGGCAAGATGAAATTCGCCAGCGCGGCCGTTCGCGGCGGAATGTCGCCGCAGCCGGTTTCCGTCGATCTCAGCGGCGCAAAGCAATTGGACCTCGTCGTTGACTACGGCGAGGCGGGCGACGTGCTCGACCATGCAGATTGGCTCAATGCGCGGTTGGTGAAGTAGGTCCCTCTTGCCGAGAGGGACCAATGTGCCAACCCTCACAAGTAGCGTTGCGTCTTCCGGAGGGCATACAACAATAGTCCTTTCCGGCAGAAAGGACCTATGCGCCAAACTTACCCAGCCGATCCGCGTGCGCCATCAACAGCGGCATGAGATACATCGCCTGAAACTGCCCGAGGCCGCCCTTGACGCATTCGCTTTCGCCGAACGCCTGGCAGGCGTCCGTGCGTACGTTCTGCCCGGCGATCAGCACCGGCACGGGATGCCAACTGTGGCTCTTCATCTTGGCGGGCGTGCTGTGGTCGCCGGTGGCCGCGACCACCGTCGGCTTCAGCGCCATCACGCGCGGTACGATGGCGTCGAACTGCTCGATCATCTTTACTTTCTCGGCGAAGTTGCCGTCCTCGCCGCGGCTGTCGGTGTATTTGAAGTGCAGGAAGAAGAAATCGTAGTTATTCCATTCCTTCTCCAGCACGTCGACCTCTTCGCCGAGCGTCGTCGGCTTGCCGACTAGCTCCATACCGACGAGCTGGGCGAGCCCTTTGTACATCGGATAAACGGCAATCGCCGCCGCCTTGAGTCCGTAAACCTCCTCGTAGCTCGGCAGGTCTGGGGCATTGGCGAAGCCGCGCATCGTCAGGCCGTTGGCCTTCGGCTGCCCCGCCAGCAGCTTCGTGGCCTGGGCGACGAACTCCTTGGCGATCTGGGCCGTTTTTTGGCTGGCCGCATCGTGCGGATGAGGATCGAGCGGCGGCACGCCCGTCTTCTGCGGATCGGTGTCGGCCACGCTGCCGCCCAACCCTTCGCCGCGGAAGACCACGCAGAAGCGGTGTTCCTTGACCGGCTCGACGAAGACCTCGACGCCGGAAATCTTGACCTCGCGGAGCTTGATGGCCAAGGGGGCGCTCTCCTCGCTCGCGATGCGCCCGGCTCGGCGATCGGCGATGTTACCCGCCGCGTCGAGCGTCGTGAAGTTGCAGCGTACGGCCACATCCTTGGCCGTAAGCTTGAAACCGATGCCGGTGGCCTCCAGCGCACCGCGGCCGATGAGGTATTTCAGCGGATCGTAGCCGAACAGCCCCAAGTGCCCCGGCCCGCTGCCCGGCGTGATGCCGGGCAGAACCGGTATCGACGAGCCCAGCGTGCCGGCCTTCGCCAGCGCATCGAGATGGGGCGTCTTGGCCGATTCCAATTCGGTCAGCCCGCCCGGCTCCATCGGCAGTCCGCCCAGCCCGTCGGCGACCAGGAGCACGATCTTGGAGTTGTTTTGAACTTTCAGTTCGCGAACGAGTTGCTGGATTTCCATGGCGGAGATTCCTGGGAAGGCCGGAGCGATTTGGGTGATGCAACTATTGAAGCGAAAAGTGGGGCGAAAGCAAGAGGGGGCGGCAAATGCGGCAAATGCATTGCGAACGTGCAGGCTTGTGCTCGCCTCGGGCCGCGGCATATATTGGTTCCGATTGAATCGCCGAATTTCGATTCGCGTAGTAGAAAAACCATATTTCAGAGATGTAATCTCAATGGCTACAGACCGTGCAATTCAACTGTCGGATATTTCGGCAATCCTCGTCACTTTGAGTGTCGGCGAAGAACAGGTCCTGTTCGCGATGCTCGCATCGGATGGAGGCATCAATCGACTGGGAACTGGCTCAGAGAACAATCAAGAGCATACTATGTGCATTGGGAAGACCGATCCGAGCTGCTTCCATGAGCTGTGCTCCACTGTTACGCCGGAATTGCTGCAATTCTGCGGGCGGTCGCTTGCCGATCCGAAGCCGAAGGGAAAGCGTTGTCAACTGACTCTTGGCTTCAAGCAAGTTGACGGCAAGGAGTTGATGATGGGCTTCGTTTACGGCTCCCAATCACAGAGTCCTCCACCCGCTGTATGCAAGTTTGTATTGGCGACTGTCAAGGCCACGGACACCTGGTATGAGGAGCAGAAGACTATGATTCGGCAGAACGAAAGGAATAAGGGTGAGTAATTGCGGTCCAGCGCGGTGTCATCGCGAGGACGTTCAAGTGCTCCAGCGGACGTTGCTGGCTCACGCGGTAATTCCCTTCGTCAGCGCCATGAACGCCGTCTCCAGATTGATTTCATCCTCCTTGAAGAGCGTCAGCCGGTGCCCGGATTGGACCAAGAGCGCGGGCAGTTCGCTGTAGTCGGTCGTGTCTTCGCAAAGCGTGACCAGCAAGTGTCCCGAGTTGACTTCGATCTTCTCCACGAGCTGGCTCTGCTCCAAAGTTTTGCCGGCCGCGTCGAGATCGCCCTGCACGCCGACCCGCAGCACCGTTCGCGGGCGGACCAGCCGCATCAGCTCGGCCATATCGCCGCTGAAGATCATCTTGCCGTGCTCTATCATGCCCACCTTGTTGCAGACGTCGGATAGCTCCGGCAGGATGTGGCTGGAAACTATAATCGTCTTGCCGGTCTTGCGGAGTTCCATGAGCAGGTTGCGAAAGTCGATCCGTGCCCGCGGGTCCAGGCCGCTGGCCGGCTCATCGAGGATCAGCACCGCGGGATCGTGCATGAGCACGCGGGCCAGGCCCAAGCGTTGCGTCTGACCGCGCGAAAGGCCGGTCACCAAGGCGTCTCGCTTGAAGCCTAGATTAACCAACTCCAGTACCTCGTTGCAGACTCTTCTGCCGCGCGTGGCCCTTGATGCGGTAGGCGGCGGCGAAAAACTCCAGGTACTCGATCACCTTCATGTCGTCGTAGACGCCGAAGAAGTCGGGCATGAAGCCGATAAGCCGGCGGATTTCCTTGGGCTGCGTGTAGATCGAATAGCCGCAGACGCTCGCCTCGCCCCAGGTCGGCTGCAGGAGCGTGGCCAGGATCCGCATCGTCGTCGTCTTGCCCGATCCGTTGGGACCGATATAGCCAAACAGGTCGCCTTCGTTGAGATCCAGCGTGAGATCCTTCAGAGCAAAATGATCGCCGTAGGCTTTGGTGAGGTCGCGGGTTTTGATCATGAGAGCTGGACGCGGGGAGCGAGGAGCAGGGAGCTAGGAGCAGGGAGTAGAGATATGAACGGGAAGTTATCGGCGAAGTTGAAGTACGGTCCTCATTATAACCGTGAAACATTCAAAGCTCAAAGCTCGTGACTCCTTACTCCCTGCTCCATGCTCCCGGCTCCCTGCCTATTGCTTTCCCACTGGCACGACGAAGCGGTAAATGATCGTGTGATTGTCTAACGGTCCGGCCAGCGGCTGACGCTTGTTGAGCACTTCGGCGCCGCGATAGGCTGTTTCTTGCGGCGGCATGGCCACGAGTACCGCGCGGTCCGTACGGAATACGCCGCTGAGATCGGTGAAACTCTGGTAATTGCTCGACATGCGGGTGCGCATTTGCCCGCTGGCGGCGTCGTAAAAGAGCATCGCCCGCAGGACGTAGGCCGCGTCGCGACTGCCGGGGTCGTAGGCCCGCTTCTCCGTTTGCGCTGTCGTATCCTCGATCGACTCGCTGCTCAGAAACGTTTTTAGGCTGACGCGCCGCGTGGCCGATCCGATATCAACCGATTCGCCGGCCCGAATCGTGCCCAGCAGGTAGGCCGAGCCATCGTAGGCCAAGTAGGCATGGAAGAGCGTCACGCCTTTGCCTCCTCCGGCACCATTTAGTTTTAAGCCGTTTGTAATCGTGCCTTCCGGTTGATGGCCTTCTTCCTTCAAGGAGATACGCAGGCCTTGGTCGCCCGCGCGGCCGAGCCAGCGGTAGACGAAGTTCTTGCACGACCAGACTTGGATCGGCACATCGCGGGCGGAATCCATTGAAGGCTCGATCGAATAGCCCTCGCCGCCCAGCGGGCCGGCGTCTTGTGAATCTCGATTGTACATTCCGTTAAAGCCGCTGCCCGCCTTGCCGAACCAGCCGAGCGACGCGGTCAGTTCCTTTGGCGCTTCTCCATTCGGCAAGCGGCCGCGAAGCGACAGGTCATACGTCGTCGACCGCGGGCTGAAGAGGCTGAACCAGCTCGCGCCGCGGGCGGTTCCGTCGGCATCAATGTCGATCAGGTCAACCTGGTTCACTCGCGTCACGTCGCGCTTGAGCCACGACGAGGCCCAAAAGCCGCCGGCAGAAACCAATACGACAATCGCCGGAAACGTGATCCAGGTCCATCCCATGCCGCGGCGCAACCGGCGGAGCAGAAAGTAATCGCCGGGGCCAATCAAGAGAATATAGATTGCCACCAGCGTCGCCACGACGAAAAACGGCACCATCCGCACGCCGCGGAATAGCTCCAGCGAGCTTCGCAACTGCCCGGCCAGATCGTCGTAGCTGTAGCTTTCCGCGGCGCTTTTCGTCTCGGTCGGCCGCTCATTGCCGGGCAAGCCCAGAAGCGCCGCCATGAGTAACGGCCGATCGCTCCAAGCAAGCATCGAGCCGTGGTCGAGATCGGTGGCCACAAAGACGATTTGCCCCAGGCCGTGGGCCGTGCGGATGACCAGCCGAATGTCGTTGGCGCGGGCGTCGACACGGCCGTGTACGTCGACAAGCTTGGCGACAAGCAGGTCGACCTTTTCGCCTTGCTTGGCCGGCGGAATTGGGCTTTGCCCATTGGCCAACGTTTCCAAGGTCCGAACTTGATCCTCGTGGAGATGCGCGGGTCCGTCAAATCGTCCAGGCACGAACCGCGCTAAAGGCGATTTTTTATCGAGTGCTTCCTCGGCATTATTGCCGGCGGCCAGCACGAGTGTTCCACCCATGCGGACCCATTGGTCCAGAGCCTCGATGCGGGACGGATTCGCCGAGGCCTGTGCTAGTATCTCTCGGCGGCCGGTGGAGAAAATGACGTAGTCGACGCCTTCATAGCCTTGCCAGCAATCCGGCAGGTCGGCGAATTCATCGACCGACGCGAGCACGTTCCGCGCGGACTTGCCCTCCGAGCTTGGCAGTGCGCCTTCCATGCTGCCGGGCATGGCGCCAATCGAAACAATGAGCCGTTGGCCCGGCCGCAGCGCTTCGAGAATTTGCTCGGGTGAGGGCGTCGGCGAGGAAACGATAATCTTCGACACGCGCGTTTTTTCGCCATCAAATAGTTCAACCCTTAGGGAGCCAGCCTCGTGACCGAAACGGACGCAAAGGGGAATGGTCGTTTCCTGCCCTGCCGCTAGTTGGCACGGCCCCGACGCGTTAAAGGTGCAATTCAGTCCGTCGCTGTCGGCGATAGTCACTCGCGCGCGGACAGTTTCCGAGCTGCTTCCGGCTAGCACGCTCACTTGCAGCGGCGTATTGGGCCCTACCTTATAGCGCCCAGCAAAGCCGGCGCGAACGGCCGAGATCTGCGGTGGATCGGCCGCACAAGTCGTTGCCGTAAACGCCATTCCGACGCATAGAATAAAAAAGAGCCTCAAGTGCGTTTGCTCCTCACGGCTTTCCCGCGTCCGGGCAACTGCACACGAACCGCCCGCAGCCTGGGCAGCCGGCGCCGTACTTTTGCAGCACGGCCTGGGTGAGATCGACGCCCGCGACGTTGGCGATCGTCGTCAGCCAGGCGAGCACGTCGGCGAACTCGCCCAGACGTTCCTCGTGCGAACCACTGCGCAGGGCCGTGGCCAATTCGCCGATCTCTTCCATGAGCCACATGAACGTGCCCTCCACGCCGCGGGCGACGTCCTTTTCATGGTACATGCGGCGGATGAGTTGCTGGAAATCGGCAAGGGAAACCGAGTCGGTCGGGGTGTCGGACATGGGCGCGGCAGATGGATAGGTTCGCAACCTGCAAATCTTCCACCGCCCCTGCGGCGGTGGCGCAAGTGTTTGGCCACTACGACCCTCTATTCTACCGCGAGTTGATACGACCTGCTAGGACAAGATCGGCAGTGGACTTATCAAAACAGGCCCGTGTGGCGGGCGCGAACTCACGCCTATTCGTCGGCCTCGTGGAAAACATCTAGCCGTTTTTCAGCAATTGGTTGAACGTTTTCGTGAAGCCCCACGACTTGTCGGTGTACCAATCCAAGAATACGTGCAATTTGGTAGCCCTTGGAATCGCGAGATTGAAGTTCCGAAGGGTGCCGGGGCGTTCGACTTGCCACCGGCAGAACTCGTTCCGGCCAAGCGTATTGAGGGCCGTCTGGCCGACGAGCGCGATCGGCCCGTTTCGAATGTAGAAGTCTATGTGAGGGACGCAAATCGGAGCTACGGGTATGGCAAATCGGATAGCCACGGGAAATTCACTTTGACCGGTGTGCCGACAACGATGGATATAACCAAAGCGGAATACGCTTGGTACGCGCCTGACGATGGAATTCCGCACAAGTGCGAATTGCTCAAGACCAATCCACTGGTTCTCCGTGCGCTGCCGGGAGACGTACGGAAGATTTCCGCATAATCGCGAGTCCTGCGAGTCGTACTGTCGCGTGGATCAGTCGGGAAATGCGCGAGATTGATTTTTATCGTGAACTTCCCCTCCTCACGACGCGGACCTGCCCCGGCAGCCAGCCATCGTACTTCCTGACAAACGGCCATAGTTGCGGTGCCAATCCGTCTTTGCGCGGATTGTTCTCTATGTAGCAGACGGTTCGCGCGATGTCGTCTCGGGTCTCCAAGTAGACTTTCCAGCCGGGCCCGCCCCAGACTGGATGGTCGGCAGAGCGGCCGCCGAGACGAAGGACGCTCTCGCGGCTTTTCTCTTGCAAACATTCGATCATCGTTTCGGCCATGTCGCGATGTTTGCGGATCAGAATATGGATGTGATCCGGAATGATCGCACAGGCATAGCAGGTGTAGCTTCGTTTGCCGATGACTTCGGCGAAAGACTTTCCGATCGCTTGCACTTCGGCGGCGGAGAATCTGAGCACTTCATGCTTTAGCATTTGCCGCGCCGCGTCGTGGAACTCGCGGAGCACGCCGCGGCCGGCTGGATTTTCTTCCGTCCGAAGTGACTATCGCCGAGTTCCGCGAAGAGCGGATTGCGGATTTCGCTCGACATGCTGCCGCGCGGATCGTTAGGAAGCCAGTAGCCGTAAACGGTCCAGACGAGATGATAGCCGGCGACTATGTCGGAACTCCTGGTGTGTCGCGAAACCGCAAGCGTCGAGTCGGTGCACTGAGCAAGTTTTTACCACTCAACTGGCTTGATCTGCCGCTTGCGGTTTCGCGATGCTTGCAGCGACTCAATCCTACGCAAAAACTTCCAGCTATGTCAATATTCTTGCAATAAACGGCCGCAATGCTCGTTTACAATGGTGGAACCCCGCACCGCCGCGATAAAAATGGCGGCTCGCCTGCGGCTGGAGTTCATATTGATGGCCGCAGACCCCCATATAGGGTATCAAGAGCGCTTTGAAGAGTGGGTCCGCGACCACGGGAAGGCCGTGCGCGGCTTCCTCCTGGCGCTGGTGCGGCGTGCCGACGTGGCCGACGACCTTTGCCAAGAGGTCTTTTGCCGCGCGTGGCAGGGGCGCGAGCGCTATGCCGAGCAGGGAAAGACTCGCGCGTATTTGCTGCAAATAGCCAACCGCCTGGTCGTGGACCGCGGAAGAAAGAACGAACCGCAAACGAACCTTGAAGACGAAACTTGGAAGGCCTGTGAACCGGCAAGTGCCGGGCTGGACCCGTCGCACGCGGCCGAGCAAAACGAGCAAGTCCGCCTGCTGCACGCCGCTCTTGACCGCCTGGCCCCGATGCAGCAGCGGGTGTTGCTGCTGCGGTATTACGGCCAGATGGAGTTTCAAGAGATTGCCGAGACGCTGAAGACGCCGCTTAACACCGCCTTGAGCCATTGCCGCCGAGGGCTGGAGAGCTTGCGAAAGCTGCTCGTGGAGACGTAACCGCGGAGACGTAATCATGAACGACATACCGGATAAGGAACGCTGGGAAGCAGAGCGCCTCGAGCGGATGTTGGAAGAGATCACCTCCGATCGTCATCGTGACGTTTCGCGTAGCGAACCTGAGGCGGCTGGGCTGCGCGAGGCATGGCTGGCGTTCGGCCGCCTACTGGAAGCGGCCGACAAAGCACAGAGCGGAAGCTGGAATCCAAAGGGCATTCAGCAAAGCGAGCCGCTCAGGAAACCGGCCACAAAACGTAGCCGGCATGTCGCGGTATTCGCGGCGGCAGCCGCGGCGCTATGCGTCGCCTTAGGCGTCGGATGGTGGCTAAGCCGCGGCGGCCAGCCGAACGGCAACCGCGGCCCGGCGGTTGTTAAAAAGGAAACGACAACGGATCAACCCCAGACGGTCCAGCAGATTCAGCCGCGGCCAATTACACCGACCGTGCCCGCGCCAAGCATCGCGAGCACGAAGGCCGCCGAGAATTCCGTCTGGGACGATGCGATCGACACGCAGATCACGGCCGTATCGCGGGAGATTGACTCGGTCCGGCAGACCTGGCAGCACCGCGTCGACGACGCCGATATGGTGCAGTACCGCATCGACGAGGTCTCGGCCGGCCTGTCCAGCGATGCCTTGTAGGCCCCTCTTGCCGAGAGGGGCTAATGCGGCTCATGTCAGCGCAAAGTTGCAATGACTTGTTGCGAAGGAAACCGAATTTGTCCTTTCCGGCAGAAAGGACCTACTGTTCCTTTCCTCTGCTTTAATTAACAGGAGTTGAAATAATGTCTATATCGAGGATTTCTTTGGCGCTTGCGGCCGGCGTTCTGCTGGCGATGTGCGGCGGCGGCTCGGCGCTGGCCCAAGGCGGCCCGCCGCCGGGCGGCGACCGCGGATGGGATGATGACTGGGACCGAGGCGGCCCAATGGGGCCAGGACCTGGTCGGATGGGGCCGGAGCGTATGAGGCCGGGCCGGATGGGGCCTGAACAGATGGGTCCTGAGCGGCCCTTTGGCGGCGTGCGTAGGGCTCGACCGCCGCGCGGCGAAGAGTTTGGCCCTCCCGGTCCGCCGGAAATGCGCGGTGGTCCGGAAGGCGATCGCCCGCAAGGCCGCCGCGGTCCGCAGGGTGGCCCGCGTGGAATGCGCGGTCCAGGCGGCAGTGATATGCGAGGCGATTTCGGACCTCCCGGCCCGCCGGAGATGGGGGATGGCCCGCGCGGCGAGCGACCGGAAGGACGCCGTGGACCGCAAGGCGGCCCGCGTGGAATGCGCGGCCCTGGCGGCGGTGGCATTCGCGGCGAATTCGGCCCTTCTGGTCCGCCGGAAATGCGCGGTGGTCCGGATGGCGATCGTCCACAAGGACGCCGAAGTCCGCAAGGCGGCCGCGAGAGGATGCAGGGCCCGCGCGGTGGCGAACTGCGTGGCGATTTTGGGCCTCCGGGTCGGCCGGAATTGCGCGATGGTCCTGACGGCGATCGCCCGCAAGGCCGCCGTGGTCCGCAAGGCGGCCAGCGTGGTTTTCGCGGCCCGCAAAATGACGAAGATCGCGGCGAGTTCGGCCCTCTTGGTCGATCTGAGATGCGCGATGCTCCAGGCTATGATCGGTCGCAAGGTCGCCAGCGTGGCATCCGTGGCCCGCAAGGTGGTGATAATGGCAGCGATTTCGGTCCTCCGAATCGGCCTGAGATGCGTGGCGGAGTCCAGGGCGAACGTCCTCAAGGAAAAGACGGCCCACAGCGTGGCCCGCGCCGTATGCGAGGTCCACAAGGCGGTGAATTTGGTCCTCCGGGCCCGCCGGAGATGCGCGATGGACCCAGCGGTGGTCGTCCGCAAGGACGCCGAGGTCCGCCGCAAGCCGACGATGAGGACCAAGGCCCTCCGAGTCGCGAAGAAACCAGCCTAGTCAACGTCCCCGTTTTGGTTTGATGACTTGCGACCGGGAGTTGTTTGGCGTAAATTCCTAATATGGCTGCGGCCGGGAAATGAAACAATCGCCTAGTTGCGGCGGCTTGTTTCTCTTCCCGGCCATTTCGAGTATTAAGAGGAGTTGAAGCAATGTCTAGCCTGAAGTTTTCTCTGGTGTTTTGTGGCGGCCTTGCCCTGGTGGGATTAATCGCCTCATCTGCCATGTCGCAGGATTCCCAGCCGCGCAATTCGGGCAGTGGCTGGGACAAGGGTCCTGTGCCGGGCGGTCCGCCAGGCCAGCGCGGCGCGGACGGCCCGCGCCGGCCCCGGTTGCAACGCGGCGATGAACAAGGGCCTCCCGGTCCGATGGATGATGATCCGCGCCGCGGCGGCCCACCACGCGGCGAGCAAGGTGACCGCCGCGGGCCGCCGGAAGGTTTCGGGCCAGGTCGTCCGGGTGAGAACGGCCCGCCGCGCGGCCTGGATGGGCGTGGTCCGGATGGACGTGGTCCCGATGGTGCTGGCGGTCAACCGCCGGGCCGCTTCGGGCCGCCTCTGGATTTCGAGTCGCTGAAGACCCGCGACCCGGAGTTGTACAAGGCCATGCAGGATGACCGCGACCTGGAACGGCAAACCCGCGACCAGGCCGAGCAATACCGGCGGGCCGACAAGGACGAGCAGGCCAAGATCAAGGCGAAGCTCACCGAGATTGTGGACAAACATTTCGCTGTCCGTCAGCAATTGCGGTCGCTGGAAGTGAAGCGGCTCGAACAGCAAGTGAAGCAGTTGCGCGAGCGGATCGATCAGCGGGAGAAAGACCGCAAGGACATCGTCGTCAAGCGCATCACCGAGCTGATCGGGACGGACGACGCCGAGCACTTTTAGCTTATTGCCCTTCAAGTTTCTCCGCACGGGTCTCCCACTCCGATCGCATTTGGGGCGGGATGCCGGGTTGCTTGAGGCCGTTGCGAAGCGCGCCGGCAGCCGCTTTTGCCTGGCCGCCGCGCTCGTACATATCGGCCAGCAGTTCGTAGCCGTCAAGGTAATTGGGGTTGTCGCGGATCGCCTGTCTCACAAGCGAGATCACCGCATCCTTGTCGCCGTTGGCTTGTAAGTAGATGGCCAGGCTTTGTGTATACTTCAGTTCGTCGGGTCGAAGTTCGTGGGCCTTGCGGCACCACTGCACCGCGCCGGCGAAGTCCTTCTTTTCGCCCAGGATCACGCCGAGATTGTAAGCCGCGGCGGCAAGCTGTGGGTCGGTCTTCAGCGCGGCTCGCAGTCCCTTTTCCGCCTCGTCGAGGTGGCCGGTTTCCGCCAGCAACAAACCAAAATTGAAGTTAGCAGCGGCGTTTTCCGGCTCGGCTTTCAGCGCACGGCGGAGCAATGCCTCGGCCTTGTCCAACTGCTTCAAGTTGGCGTAGGCCATTGCCGCGCTGACCATCGGCGCCACCATGTGCGGATCGAGCTTTAGCGCCGTTTCGTAAGCTGCCACCGAGGCCTCGAAATCGCCGCGGTCCATTTCGAAGCTGCCGAGGTTTGCGTAAGAGGCCCAATCGTCGGGCCGCGCTGCCATCGCCTCTTGGAACTCGCCCGTCGCGCGGCGCAGCGATCGCCGGGCGTCGGCATCGCCGATTCGTTCCGGCGGCAAGGGCGCGAGCGCGGCGGCGGCGCGAATCCGCACCAGCCGCACGGGATCGGCCGCCGCCCGAAGCAGTGCCGGCACGCTCTTCTCGGTCAGGTAACCCTCCAACGCGCTCGCCGCGCTCGCCCGTACTAGCGGCGAATCGTCCTTCAAAGCCGCGATCAGCGTGGGCCATTTCCGCGGATCGCCGCAATTGCGGACCAGCCGCACGAACGAGTTGCGGTAGACTTCATCGCACTTGGGCTTCTCGATTTCCGCCAGCATTTCCGGCAGCCGCAGCCATTGATCCTTCCGCGCGGCGTCCGAGAGCGCGGCACGGCGGAGCGGCTCGGCCTGGTAATCGCGCGGATACCATTTGCGGACGAACGAATCGGCCCAGGCCGCGTCGCGGTCCTTGTGGCACTGGTTGCAGGCGTTGGGCGATTTGAAGGCGAGCGTCGCCGCGGGCATCGGCGGCCGCATCGAGTGGTCGGTCCGCATCATGGCGGCGAACTGGCTCATCGGCATGTGGCAGGCGATGCACGAGTCGCCCGCGCCGCCGGCTTTGTGATGGCTGTGGGCGGCCGAGTTCTTCACGATCGTTTCGTGACACGGCGTGCACGACTGGTTGCCGTTTTGTACGTCAGGCTTTCCAGCCTGACTGCTCGACGAGTCAGGCTGGAAAGCCTGACGTACGGTCGGAAACTTCGGCCGCCCAGCGCCCGTGTGACAGTGGCTGCAATCAAGTTTTCCCGACTTTAGGCAAGGGCTCATCGACCAGGATGTATAGGTATAGTTCTCCCCCAGGTCGCGGCCGTCGGGATAGAAGTCGGGATGTTCCAGCGTGAGCAGATCGAAGTGATCGTAGAAGCGGTCGCCGGCGACGAAATCGGTGGAGAGCGGCACCAGCTTGGCGTGGCAGGTGGCACACATGTCGTTCATTTGGGCGTGGCCGAACTCCAACGAGCGAATGATTTTGATGTCTTTTGACGTATGGCCTTTGACGCCGGCTTCCATTGCCTGGATATGTTCGCCGCCGGGACCGTGGCACGTTTCGCAACTGATGCCCGCCTCGCGCCACGTCGTGCGATAGGTGTCGGTCGGAAGGTCGTAGTTCGTAGCGAGTTGGCTCACGTGGCAGTCGAAGCAGGTCGTGTTGAACGTAAAGAGGCGATCGGTCCACGGCAGGGCCTCGTCGTGGCGGTCGGGAAAGTGCCGCACGCCGCTGGCGGCCGTGTCGTACCACGATTTCTTTTTGACGTCATAAGCCACGGGCAGAACCTGCAAGCGGCCCTTGGCCATCTGCGTGAGGAAGTAGTAGGCGTTCTTGCCGCCCATCACGTGGGCGATCGGATAGTGCGTTTCTTTGTCGCCGTCGCGCTGGCGAACCCAGCCTTGCTTGTCGCCAATCTCCGCGCGGAACGACTGTTTGCCAATGACCACATCGTCTTTCTGCGGCCGGAGTTCCTTCTTAGCGAACGCCGTGCTGTATGCCTGCATGGCCAAGCCATGCCGCGAGGTGGCCCAGAGATCGTAGAACTTGGTGTGGCAGTCATAGCACGTTTTGGAGCCGGCGAATTGCTTCTTGGCAGCGGGCGGTGAAGGCGCGGCGACAGTCGGCGCGTGAAAGGGCTTTTCCGCAGAAGTTCGGCTGTTTGTGGTGTCCGTGGCAACCGCTTGCGACTGTACCGCTCGCTGTCGGCAGCCGCTCAATGCGGCAAGCAGGATGCAAATCGCGGCCAGCGATATCGGGCTATCAGTTCGTGGATTAAGGGTCGGCATGGAAACAAATTTCGCCTTTCGCGGAGCGAAAGGCTTCACTGCGACAGTAATTGATTCGCCAAACATTGCTCGGCAGGGCGACATGAGTTCCGGCAAGTCTTGTGGAATGTGAACGCTTGATTGTCCCCGGCGGCGGCGGCGGATGCAAGTCGGGCAGGTACGGTGGCTTGCGTCCCTGAGCGCCAACGCATAGAATAATTGCATGATTGATGAGACTTCGGGTCTTCAGAACTGGACGCCGGCAGAGGTGGCCATGGGCCGCCGCTGGGTGCAGGCATGGCGCGAAGCGGGGCCGGTAATGGAACGCCTGCGGCGGCAAGAACTCCGCTGCCTTGACGCGCAGGTGGCGATCGCGCTTCTGTGTGGCCCCGCCGATTACCGCGTTCCACCGCGTGCGCCGCGGCCGACATCAGAATTGGTCGAGCAGCAGCGGTGGTTCAAGAAGGCTGTGGGCCGTGAATGAGGTCTTTCGTGCTGCCGCGGAGCTTCAGGCCCTGTGCGAATCGCAAGGTTGGCGGTTCTGCATCATCGGCGGTCTTGCCGTGTTGCGCCGGGGAGAGCCACGCGAAACGGCCGACGTTGATCTGATACAATGTTCCCATGACTCCTGACGTAGCGCGACAATTCCTCGAGTCCGGTTCTAGACGCTCTTCCGAGATAATGGAATGGCAGGATTGGATTCGATTTGTCCAGGAAAGCGCCAGTCCAGGCTGGATCTACTTCGTTCAATTTGGAACCACTATCTTTGCGTGGGGAACGGCCTCCGGAAAGGGCGAGCGCCTCCGGAAGTCGTCCATTTTTGACGAGAAGCTCACCGGAAAATATGACCGGCGGGTTGACTACCTCATGCTTAAGATTATAGAGGGCAAGCCACTGGGCGTATGAGATCGAGAATCCGGCGGCATTAGAGGGCAGATTAAAGCTCCTGGTCGGAAATCGCTTTTGCATTGGCGGAATCGTGACGAAGTAAGCGAGAGTATTCTCGTGGCATTCAAAAAGACAAGACATTGGGCGTCTCTTGCACGCGACACCCAACGGCTGTTCCAGGATTTCTTGCACCAGATTTACTTTGCACGGCGCGTGCATCCCAAGAACCCAAAGCGAAAGTTTCATTTCGGAGACAGCCTTGAACCCCGCTTTATTGAAAAAACGTTGGGCCATCCCGATTTTGCGCGTGCCATTGAGCAGGTTCTGAAGGTCCGTTTCTAAACATAAAGGATCGAGGGCCTTTCCCCATGAACTCCCTTTGGCTGGTCATCACCGCTCTAGCGGCATTTGCCGTCGCCTATCGGCTTTACGGGGCCTTTCTGGCGGCGCGGGTCGCGGTGCTCAATGACAAAAGGCTCACGCCCGCGCACCGGCTGCGCGACGACATCGATTATCAGCCGACGCGGCGGCTGGTGCTCTTCGGTGTCCACTTTGCGGCCATCGCCGGGCCGGGACCGCTGGTGGGACCGGTGCTCGCGGCGCAGTGGGGATTCCTGCCCGGCTTTTCCTGGATTGTCATCGGCTCGTGCCTGGCAGGCGGGGTGCATGACTTCGTGATCCTGTTGGCCTCGGTGCGCGGCGATGGGCTCTCGCTGCCCAAGATCGCACGGCGGCTGCTCGGCCCGATTTCCGGCGCGACGACAACGCTGGCGACGCTTTTCATCATCGTCGTTACGTTGGCGGGCGTGGCCAAAGTCGTGGTGATCGCGTTAAGCGAAAGCTCCTGGGGCATGTTCACGATCGTCGTCACGATCCCCGCCGCGTTGATCACCGGCCTCTGGATGAACAAGATTCGGCCGGGCCGCGTGGGCGAGGCCTCGCTCATCGGCGTGAGTCTCGTACTGCTAGGCGTATTCCTAGGCAAGCCGGTCGATGAATCAGCCGCCCGCGGTTACTTGATGTTCACGCAATCCCAACTGGCGGTCATCCTGCCGGTCTACGCGGCGATTGCCTCGATCCTGCCGGTGTGGGTCTTGCTCTGCCCGCGTGATTATCTGAGCTCCTACATGAAGATCGGCGTGATTGTACTGCTGGCGGTTGGCATCCTCTTTACCGCTCCGCCGCTGAAGATGCCGCCCGTCACGCCGTTCATTTATGGCGGCGGCCCAGTCGTGCCGGGCACCGTCTGGCCGTTCGTCTGCATCGTGGTCATGTGCGGGGCGCTGTCCGGCTTTCATGCCCTGATCAGTTCCGGTACAACGCCCAAAATGATCAACAAGGAAAGCGATATTCTTCCGGTGGCCTATGGGGCGATGCTGCTGGAGGGTTTTGTTTCCGTCACGGCCTTGATTGCGGCCTGTGCCCTGGAGCCAGGCGATTACTTCAAAATCAACATCGCGCAGGATAAATACGCGGCCGTCGCGGCAGAGGTCCAAAGCACGTCCGGGCTTGACATGCGGACCAAGGAATTCGAGTCGCTTCAGGAAAGCACTGGCGAGCACAACCTGGCGGGAAAGACGGGCGGGGCGGTGACGCTGGCCGTCGGCATGGCCAAGGTCTTCTCCGCGCTGCCCGGCATGGGCCGCTTGATGGGCTACTGGTATCACTTCGTCATCATGTTCGAGGCGCTCTTCATACTCACACTGTTGGAAACCGGCACGCGCGTGGCGCGGTTTATCTTTCAAGAGACGGTCCAGCAGTTCCTGCCTGAGCGGTTGGCGGGAAAACGGAGCGTTAACCTGGTGCTGAACGTGACGTTGAGCTTGGGCGTATGCGGCTTGTGGGGCTATCTTCTTTATTCGGGCAACATTGCCACGCTGTGGCGGATGATGGGCATCGCGAATCAACTGCTGGCGACGATCGCCCTGTCCGTTGGCACGACGTATCTCTTGGAACACGCTCCGCGGCGGCGCTATGCCTTTTGCACCGGCATTCCGCTAACGTTCGCCGTGGCCACGGTGTTCACCGCCGGCATCGAAAGCATCCAGAGCTGGTGGAAAGAGCTTGCTGCAATGCCGCCCGGCTCGGCCGACGCATTCTATTTGAAGCTGGTCTCGATCCTGGCGGCCATCATGCTAGTGCTTTCGGCCCTGGTCGTTCTGGACTCGGTGCGGCGGTGGTATCAGGTGTTGCGGGCACCGGCCGGAGTGGACGCGAAGGTAGCGACGGAATTGTCGAGTTGAAGGGCAAGTTGACCGATTGCAACTTTTCCTGCTAGAATTGCCACTTCTCCGCAATCCTGATCATCGAGGCCGCTATGAGCACGAACAATATCTTCGCCCGAAAGCGCCTGGAATCATTGCAAGGCGATGGAGATGGCGGCCAGCGCCTGCACCGCGCCTTGGGGCCTTGGTCGCTGACGGCGATGGGCATCGGCTGCATCATCGGTGCGGGCATCTTCGTCATGACCGGCCGCGCCGCCGCCTTGGACGCCGGCCCGGCCGTCATCCTTTCCTATGCCATTGCCGGATTCGGCTGCGCGATGGCCGCCTTGTGCTACGCCGAGTTCGCCGCCATGGCTCCCGTCGCCGGCAGCGCGTACACCTATGCCTACGCCACCTTGGGCGAAATCTTCGCCTGGATCATCGGCTGGGACCTGATCCTCGAATACGCGATGGGCTGCGCCACGGTCGCCTCCGCTTGGACGAAATACTTCAACAAACTCCTGCCCGTGCTGGGCATTCCGGAGGTTCCGGCGTTTCTTTCGCAGGACCCGTACAGCGGCGGCTGGATCAACCTGCCGTCTGTGATTATCATGATCGCGGTTACCGTCATTCTCGTGGTTGGCATTCGCGAGAGCGCGCGCACCAACGCGATTCTTGTGGCGATCAAACTGGGGGTTGTGCTGTTCGTGATCGCCGCGGGTTGCATGTTTGTGAAACCGGCAAATTGGACGAGCATCCCTGTTGCGAAACGGCCATTTCCCCTAGAGAAAGATGTGGTCCCGCCGGCAGTAGATAAGTATGTTGCCAATCTGAATCAAGAGCGCGCGAAGCTCGCGAAGGAACTTGCCGCCGCTGAACAAGAAAAATCTGGGAAGCGAGCCGCTGAATTCGAGAAACAACTGAACGAGTTCGACAAGTCTCTGGCCGACCTAAAGAGTCGCCGAGTCGCGCTGCAGGCAGAGGTTTCCACCGCTTTTCATGTCGGGCGCAAGAAGAGCGAGATCGAAGAACTCAAAAAGGCCGGCGGCGATAATGCCAAGGCCGTCGCGGAACTTGCCACCCTTAGCGCCGGCCTTCCACAGAATGAAGCCGATAAAAAGGTCGTGGCAGAAGTCCTTCCCTTGGTCGCCGAGCAGGAGTTGGAGGCCAGGGCAAAATCGTGGGGGATGCTCGGCGCGCTGGGCATGAACCGTTGGTTGCTGCCCATCGACGACGCCACGCGGAGCCCCTTCATGCCCTACGGCATCTCGGGCATCATGCTCGGCGCGGCAATCGTGTTCTTCGCCTTCATCGGCTTCGACTCCATCTCTACGCAAGCCGAAGAGGCCGTGCGACCGCAGCGCGACCTGCCCATCGGCATCCTGCTCTCGCTGGGCGTTTGTACGCTGCTGTACATCACCGTCTCCGCGGTGGTGACCGGCATGGTGCCGTATCCCGACATCAATACCGACGCTCCCATTGCAGCGGCCTTCGACCCTCAAGCCGGCGCTCCGGATACCGCGTGGCTGAAATTCTCGCGCGGCCTGATCGCCGCCGGCGGCCTGGCGGGCATGACGAGCGTGCTCTTGGTGCTCTTTCTGAGCCAGGCGCGGATCTTCATGGCCATGTCGCGCGACGGGCTGCTGCCCAAACTATTCAGCACGGTTCATCCGAAGTTCCGCACGCCGCACGTGGCCACGATCCTCACCGGCATCGTGATTTGCTTCACAGCCGCGCTGACGCCGATTCTCGTCCTGGAGGAAATGGTCAACGTGGGCACGCTGATGGCCTTTGCCATGGTCTGCGCGGCGGTCTGGGTCCTTCGTATCCAGCGGCCGACCGCCGAGCGTCCTTTCCGCTGCCCAGCAATCTGGCTCGTGGCGCCAGCAGGCATCCTGATCAACATCGTGCTGACGCTCTTCCTCTCCGTGGCCACATGGATTCGCCTCTTCGCTTGGCTGGCAGCCGGGCTGGTCATCTATTTCACCTACAGCAATCGCCACAGTCACATTGCCGAACATCTGATGCAGGAAATCGCCACGCCGCGGAAGGAATACCCGGAGTAGAGTTCCAATCTGGAAGTTGCCGCGTAGAAACTGCATGACAAACCCCTCCCCGCGCCGTACAATTGCGGAGGCGGCGAGGGGATTCGTAGTTCCCCGTTTTGGAACGATCGCAGACGCGCGGAACGAGGCAAGGCAACGTGGAAAAAGCACTGTTTTCCGTCTCCTGCACGACTTGCCGCGCCCGCATTGCCGTGCGAAGCCGCAGCGCGATAGGGCAAATCCTCGAATGTCCCAAGTGCGGCAGCATGGTGATGATCTCCCCGCCCGACGGGTGGGTCGAGGAAGTCGCCACGCCCGCTCAACCCGCCGCTCCACCGGCAAAGGCTCAAACGGTCGTTGTATCCCCGACGTCTGACAAAACCACCAGGACCGTATCGGGCGCACCGCCGGTGTCCGCAACGGCGAAGGCCGGTGTGACGCCGCCGCCGGTGCAAACCGTGGCTGCGGCGACGGCCGTTTCAAGCGCGGCGGCCGCCGATATGACCACGACGATTGTGGCTACCGAGCCGTCGGTAGCGGGTGCCGCGCCGCCTTCCACGCCGCTTGCGATGGCCAACACAGAAGGCCCGCAAGCCATCGCCGTGCGGATGGGCTTCACGCCGTACACGGTCCCCGAAGCTGTGGCAGGTCAGACTTACCTCTCGGCGTTGACCCAATCGTTCATCGGCCGCTTCGCCGTGTTGGTCCTATCGGGGCTTGTGGGCCTGGCGGGTGTGCTCGGAATATGGAGGTACGCTGCCCATCGCCAGCAACCGGCGGTTACGAAGTCCGGCGAGCCGGCCACGGAATCATCAACCGACCTCACCACGTCGAAGGCTTCGCTCGATCAGATCAATAGACGCTGGCTGCCAGAGGACACGATTTGCATTTTAGACCTGCATCCCTCGCGCATGGCGCGGCAATCGCAAGTCGATTTGGTCGACTCGCTGGCACAAGGCCGGCAGCCGTATGCCGACGTTCAATCGCTGCGCCTCGCACTCAATTTGCGGCACGACCAGATCCGCCGCGTGACCTGGGCGTCAACCGATCTTGGCGACCCGTCTAGGAACTGCATTGCCGTCCTGGAGCTGGAGGAGGGCCTCGATCCGGCCAGGTTCGCGCCTAAGGGCGAAGAGGTAAAACTGACCGCGCGCCTTGTCGCGCATCGGCTACGAGGCGCGGGTTGGCGAAATGCGGTGGTTGCCATTGATGCCAAACGAATCGTCGCCGGCGACGAGGACCTATTGCGGCGGCTGGCGGCGCGCGGCGGTGACGCCCAGCTTTCCAGCGCTCAGATGGAATTGCTCCTGACGAAATTCGCGCCGATGGGCGAAGTGGTCGTCTTGCTCGACCTCTCGACCGCGCGTAACGCCTCGTGGAAACTGCCCGCCGACTGGCTGGAACGTCTGGCCGGACGGAAAGTCGAGCTGGCGACTCTTGTGCGAAACGCCGCTGGCAATGGGAGTTTCCGTGCAGACCGCTGGCGAGCATCGTTGCGAGATGGGACTGGTCTGCTCCGGCGAGACGATGGCCGAAAAGCTCCGCGTGGAAATGGTCAAGTTGATCGAGGCCGCACTGCACGCGCTTCCGCAGCATATCGCCGGACTGAAGAAGACCGTGACGCCGGAAAAAGTCGGCGCGGAGTCGGCCGATCAATACCGACAGTCGCTGGACGATCTGCAAGCGTCGCTGCGCACCTACGGCTGCGAAACGACCGACTCGATCCTCTGGCTGCGGCTGGGCTGGAACGGCCAGGGCCTGCCGGGCTGGACCGCCTCGATGCTGGACTGCAAGCCGGCATGGAGCGCCGACCGGCTGGCCGCCGCCCGCGCGGTCGATGAAGCGAACCACCGCCGCTTGTTGACGGCACTTCACGATTACGCGAAGGTGCAGAATCCCGCGCGGTTTCCGGCGGGCGCGGCCGGCAGCGCGCGGATGTTCGGCCCCGAGACGCGGCTGAGTTGGATCGCCGAATTGCTTCCCTATTTGGGCCACAGCGATTGGAATCTGAACTTTGCCAACAACTGGAAAAGCGCAGAAAATCAGCGAGTTACCCAGCGGCCGCTGGCGGAGGTCGTCAATCCGGCACTCGGGCCGGCCGTGGCCGCCGGCGATTTTCCGGTGACGCACTACGTCGGCGCGGCAGGCGTCGGCGAAGACGCCGCTGGACTGTCGGCTGACGATCCTCGCGCGGGCGTCTTCGGCTACGAGCGGCAGACGCGGATGCAGGACCTCGTTCGCGGCGGCGCGAACACGATAGCCATCCTGGGCGTTCAAGAGCGGTGCGGTCCTTGGGCTCAAGGCGGCGGAGTGACCGTGCGGGCACTGACGCAGCAGCCTTACGTCAACGGGCCCGACGGCTTCGGCAGCGGCCAAGCCGGCGGAATGGTGGTCGGCATGGCCGACGGTTCCGCGCGGTTTATTTCCAAGGACGTGGCGCCGGAGATCTTGGAACAACTGGTATCGGTTCGCAGCGGCGACAAGGTCAATATGGCCGCGCTCGATCCGCAGCCGCCGGGCTTGCTAGAAGCTCTGCCGCCGCCGATCCCGGCAAAGCCGCGCCCGCCCGTTGCAAAAACTAAGCCGGCGCCGCCGTTGGATCGCAAATTGAAGGCGCAGCTCGACGAGCCGATCCAGAAACTTTCCCTGAAGAATATGCCGCTAGGCGATGCCGTACAGCTTGTCGCCGCGGTCGGCGCGCTGCCGGTGACTTTAGATCCCGACGCCTTGGAAGAGTTGGGCATATCGCTGCGCGATCCGATTACCGTCGAAGCGGCCGATGGCAACGTAGCGACGCTCCTGGACAAGATCGCGGCGACCCGCAACCTGGCGCGCGTTGTCGAAAACGGCCAAGTCCTGCTCACGAGCACGTCGGCATATCGTGAGGAGCCGCGAACCCTCCGCTACACGGTTTCCGACCTGACTCGCGGAAACCCGCAGGCGGCGGCCGAACTGGCCGGTCTTATCCAGCGCTTCGTCGCGCCGCAGTCGTGGCAGACAGCGGGAGGGAGCGGAACGATTGAAGCCGAGCCCGAAATTCTGCGAATCACGCAGACGGGACACGTCCACTATCAAGTCGTCGTTTTTTGCGAGAAACTCCGCGTCGTCCGCGGTCTTCCCCCCAAGAGCCATCTCGATCCCAAGATATTCAGCCTGGACTCGCGAATCACCCGCGCCAAAGCCGTCTTGGGCCGCGCGATGACCATCAACGCTCCCACGGGCACTCCGCTCCACGAGGTATTGGACCTGTTCAAACAGCCGGGCACGGAAATCTTCATCGATCGGCCCGCGCTGGCCGCCGCCGGCATGAACGAGAACACGCCGACGAAGTTCCGCTCCGAGGGTCAGCCGCTCGGGACCGTCCTGCCGCGGCTGCTTGAGCCGCTCGGCCTAGGATGGCGCACGGTAGACGCCAACTCGTTGCAGATCACCACGAAAACTGCCCTGGCAGCCCGGCAGGAGGTCGAATTCTATCCCGTGGGAAAGCGCCTGGCCGGCCAGCCGCCGGCGGCAGTAATCGACCAAATCAAAGCGGCGGTTCCAGAAGCCGCGTGGAATGACGGCGCTCCGAAGGTCGGCGCCGCGGCAGGTGTGATCGAGTTGGATCCGGCATCGCAATACGTGATCGTCCTGCAAGTCCAACCGGTGCAAATGAAGATTGAGGCGTTTCTGGCGCAAGGCACGAAGTGAAAGTCAGAACGGGCTGTCGGGACCGTTGACGTTGTCGCCGGCGGCACGCGTGAAAAGGGCTACGAGCGTGTCGACATTCATCATCGTATTCTGGAACCGCACGGCGGCGTCGCCGTAGAGAAAATTGCAGCCGCCCCTGTGAAAGCTGTAGACTTCGTTGTTATTCGTGCAGTTGATGAGTTGCCCGACCCCGTCGCAGGGGGCATCGTTGAAGTCGAATTCGTTGTCGCGATCGGCCCACATGGCGCCACTGACCGTGCCAGTCGTCGCGACGCCATGCGTATCATAGCTCGTCGGCCGGCCGCTGTCCTCAAAGAGCATGATCGTGTGGGAGAGGCCGTCGGTAACCTTTTGCGGCGTGTTCTGGCCCTTGCTGGGGTCGGCCATGAGTCCTTGCCAATCGCGCCGCGAAGTGATGGTCTGGGACGCGATCAGCGGCGTATAGACGTTGCTGGCCATCTGCTTGCAGGGGGCGTAGTCGGTGATAAAGTTCCGATTTGCCGGCGCGCTGGCGCATACCAACAGCGGAACATTGATCTCGATGGCCTGCTTGTTCAGTGGATTGTTCCAGTCGTAGCGGAAGTTGTATTGCTTGCAGATGTAGTCGAATTCGCAGAAGGGAAAGATGTCGATGAACATCGATCGCGAAGGCGCGGCAACGTAGGGCGGCGGAAAGTAGCCCTTGGCCTCGGTGAAGGCCACCATCGCCAAGCCGATTTGCTTCATGCTGTTGGCGCACGCCGTTCGCCGCCCGGACTCGCGGGCAGCCTGGATGGCCGGAAGTAAAAGCGCAATCAAGATGCCGATGATCGCAATCACGACCAACAGTTCGACCAAGGTAAAACCGCTCAATCTACGTAACGTCTGCATTTTCCTGCTTATTTCCATGCCGGGGCCATTCCTGGTCAACGTTCCGCCATCGCGAGCCGCCGGCGAAAGGCGAAGGCGGCAGCAGCCGCGGCGGTGGCCAGCACTGCGCGATGGTTCCCGGTTCCGGCACGGCCGCTGCGGGTGCGGAAGAGACATCCGTGACTGGAACCACTGGACTGCCGAAAAACGAGGCGTCGCCGACGGTCAAGCTCGTCCCGTCGGCTATCGCCCCGATATTGCTAACGATCAACGTACCGTCGGAAACGATCGTGCCGCCGTTGTAAGTGTTCGAACCGGAGAGGACCACGGTGCCATCGCCGGTCTTGGTGACGGTATAGCCTGAGCCCGTCTTGCCAAAAGCGAGAACTCCACCGGAGAACTCGACGGTGCCGCCCGCGGGCTCGTAGAGCGAAACGCCCTTGGGATTTCCGCCGGAACTTCCGAGCAGCACGTTTCCGCTGAATTCCGCGGTCCCGCTCGTATTCAGGCCGCCGACGGTCATTTTGCCGGTATTGCCGCTGCGGACGAGCACATCGCGGCCCATCTGCACGCCGTCGCTGGTGATGTAGAAGGCGGCGTTTGCGCTGCCGGAGGTATTACCGAGATTGACGGCCGAAGTGCCGCTGCCCAACGGGCCCGTCACGTTCGGCTGAACGCTGGCCCCGATGGCAATGGCGCCGGCGTTGATCGTCGTCGTGCCGCCGTAGTTGCTGTCGGTGCCGGTCAGTGTGAACGTCCCCGTTCCGCCTTGGGTAATGCTGCTTGTGCCGGGGGCAAAATTGCCGCTGAGCGCGGTTACGAGTGCTCCGGAGAACGTCGTCGAGATGGGTGTAACGAAGCTGAGATTGTTCGTCGTCCTCATGACCACTGTGCCGGCGCCGGCCAAGCCGCCCATGCCTTCGCCGTCGCCGAACGAGTCGTCGAACGTGGCGCCGGCTTCGACGGTTACGATGGTATCGTTGCCCTGGCCGTCGATCGGGCCGTTGCGCAGCGTACCGCCGGTTACGTCCCAATTTCCGTGGAAATTGCCCTGTCCGGTCGCGAGGAACAACACCCCGGCGCCGGCCTTGGTCAGCGTGCTGCCGAGCGTGGGATCGTTAATGTTGGTCGTGATCGTGACCTGGTTGGCCAGTCCCGTGTCGATCACGCCGCCATTGCCCGTGACGGTCAGCGGTGTGCTGCCGGGCAGATCGGCAAGGGCCTGGACCGTGCCGCCATCGAGCGTAATCGTCGAGGTTGCGCTGACGTTCGTCGCGGCGGCGATGGCCAGAAGTCCGCCGCTGCCGATTGTCGTCGGACCGTTGCTCAGTTTTCCGCCCGCGCCAAGTACGATGGCTCCACCCTGGATGGTCGTCGTGCCGATGAAGCTATTGATCGTATTGACAGTCAGCGTGCCGCTGCCCTGCTTGAGCAGGCCCGTCGGACCCCCGATGCCGCCCACGCCGGAGAATGTGTAGTTCAGCGAGGAGCTGTTGACTGTCACGCTGCGCGGCTGGACAACCGTGGGAATGTTGATTCCCGTCTGCATGACGTCGCCGCCGTCGTCAAATAACACGGAGTCGCCCAACGGGTAGACTTGGTCGATGTAATTCGTCGCCGTGCCGTGATTCGCCAGCTTCCAATTGACGGTAACGCCGTCCCAATCTCCGCTGTTGTTTCCGATCCAGCGGGGTGAGTCGAATTGCTGGAAGTTGACGGCAATCGAACTGCCCGTGTTGATCAGATTGCCGACGACGCGGTTGCTGAGTTGCATGCCGCCGAAGCCGGTCCCGCCGAGACCGCCCGAATAGTTGATCAAAGTATACGTTCCGGCGCTGTTGCTGCCGCTGCTGGGCACGAGCGTGACCACGGCCGCGCTAGTGCCGGCGGTATTGATGATCAGGCCGCTGGCGCTGCTGACCGTCAACATGTCGTTGCTCGACGTGCCGAGGCGGAAGAACAGGTATACGTTGTTTGCCGTAGCGTCCAGCGTGGCGGTGTTCAGCGTCAAAGTTCCAATCGTCGAGTCGGAACCGGGGCTAATCGAGCCCTGAATCGTCAAGGGCACGACGGAATTGACCAGCCCGCCATGCCCGCGGAGCGTCTGTCCCGAGGTGATGGCGAACGAGGGCTGAGACGTTACGTCCAACACGCCGGTGGCGGTCGCAGGCGAACTGCCCAGGGTAATGACCGAATTCGTGCCAAACGAACCAGTTGCAGCGAGAGTTAGCGTTCCCGCATTGACCGTCACGCCGACCGCGGGGTCCATGCTGCTGGAAAGAACCATCGTGCCCTGGCCTTCCTTCGTGACCACGTAGCCTGTGCCCGCCGGTCCGTTGACGCGAATGCCGCCGGCGATTTCGACCGTGCCGCCGATATCGGCAAAGATGGAAACACCCTTGGGCGCGGTGGTGCCCAGCAAGATCGCGCCAGTGTAGTGGACTGTGCCGCTATTGATGAGACTGCCGATGGTCGCCTTGCCGGTGTTGCCCGATTGCACCGTGATGTCGCGGCCGACCGTGAGCCCGTCGGCGGCGATATAGAAGGCGGCATTGGCGATTCCGGACGTATCGCCGACATAGATCGGGCTAACGGAATTGCCCAACGGGCCTGGTTGGCCCGGCATGACGTTGGCCGCGACGGAGATCGCGCCGGCAAGCACTCCCGTGCTTCCGCCGTAGTCGCTGTCGGTCCCGCTCAGGGTCAATGTGCCGGTTCCCGACTTATTCAGGTTTCCGCCGGTGCTGCTGCCGAAGGTGTCAAAAGCCGCATTGCGAATGCTTCCGGAGTACGTATTCGTCTGGTCGCCGACCAGCAGGAAACTGCCGGTGTTAAGAATGATCGCCGTCCCCGAGCCGCCCAGCCCGGCAAAGTTTTCGCCGTTTCCGAAGGAATCATCGAACGTCGCGGAGGGCGAGAGCGTGACGAAGGTCGTATTGCTCTCCGAGTCGTTATTGCCATTGATGAGACTGCCTTCAACGATGTTCCAGTTTCCGGCGTACGGTTGGCTGACGTTCAAGAAAAGCGCCCCCGTACCGACCTTCGTGAGAGTGGTTCCGGCCGGTCCGCTCATCGCACTTGAGTAGGTCAACTGGAACGCGCCGGTATTGAGCGTGCCGCCGTTGCCGGTTACGGTAAACGGGTTCTTGATGATGATGTTGTCGCCCGTTTGCAAGATCGTGCCGCCGTCCAGTGCCGTCGCCGCGCCGCCAAGGTTTTGCGTGGCATTTACGGAAAGCAGGGCGTTTTGCTGGACTACGACCGAGCCGGACCCGATCTGACCCGCGGCGGTCGGGAACGCGACGGTGCCGCTCTGCAACGTTACCAGGCCGGTAATCGTGTTCTGGCTATTGACGGTCCACGTGCCCGATCCTTGATACGTCAGGGCGCCCGAGCCGCTGATACCGCCGGGCAAGCTGAAGTCGCCCGTCCGCGAAAGAATCAGCGTGCCGCCGTTGATGATCGTATTGCCTTGATACGTATTGTCCGCGGTGACCGTCAAGTTGCCTGCGCCAAGTTTGACGAGGTCGCCATTGCCGCTAATCAGGCCGCCAAAAACGATGTTGTCGCTGCGGTTGAAGGCCAGCGCGCCTTGATTGACGATATCGCCGACAATGCTGCCCGAAGTACTGCCATTGCCGACCTGCAGTGTGCCCGCGCTGATAGTGGTCCCGCCGGTGTAGGTATTGCTGCCAGTGAGGACAACCTTTCCAAAGCCCGCTTGGGTCACCGTGCCGGGGCCGCTGATCGCGCCGCTGTAGGTCAAGTTGTTGGAGCGATTGAAGACGAGTGCCGCGTTGTTGACGACATTGCCTGCGATCGATCCGCTTACGTCTCCATTGCCGACCTGCAGAGTTCCGCCGCTGATGGTCGTTCCGCCGCTGTAGGTGTTGGTCGCGGTGAGCGTTAGCACGCCGGCGCCGCTTTGCACGAGCGAACCTGAGCCGCTAATGGCGCTTGCCACAATCGGATTGTCGGAACGGTTGTAGACCAAGGTCGCGTTATTTATGATATTGCCGGCGACCGAGCCGCTCGTACCGCCGTTGCCGAATTGCACCGTTCCGCCGTTGACAGTCGTTGTGCCGCTGAAATCGTTGTCGTTAATGATGTTCAGCAGCCCTGTGCCGCTCTTCAACAGCGAGGCCGCGCCCGTAATTCGGCCGGCGCCGCTGATCGTGAAAGAAAGCGCGTTGTTGGCGAACTCCACGCCGCTGGGAAAGACGTCGTTGGGTATGGAAATCGCGGTCGAAGCTGTGCTGGCCGTGTCGTCAAAGAGCGGATTGTCGCCCACCCGAAAGGTGTCGGCTGAGCCCGCAGACACGAGCGTCCAGTTCGGCGTCGTAGCAGTGTCCCATGTGTTACTTAGATTGCCTTGCCACTTGATGCGATCCGCGGCCGTGATGACCAGGTCGAGTTGATTGTTGATCGTATCGTCCTGGAGAGTTGCCGTGAACCGCGGCCCCGGCAGGCTGCCAAGCACGAACGTTCCGCCCAGTCCGCCGGGATGCTGCAGCAGCGGATATGTTCCTATTGCCGGCACTGTGCTGGAACCCACATTCACCGTCGTCGTGCCATTGGACGTTACGAGTCCACTGACGCTGAGCAAGGGCGTGGCAGTCGACCATGTGCCGTCCAGTTGGTAGTTCAGCGAAGCAAGGCTGCTGCTGGTCGTGCCGAAGGTGAGTGCCGAACCCAATTGCGTCGTGGCCGGAGTACCGGCGTCATAAATTTTCAGCGTCGCGCTGTTGTTTACTGAAACCGCTGCAGGCAGATTGAAACCGCCGGCAAGCTGAAGTGCGCCGGAACTTACGGTTGCCGGCCCGCTGGCTGCATACGTGCCGCCCAGGCTGAATGTCCCCGTGCCCGTCTTGTTTAGCGCCAATGCGCCGCCGCCGGTGCCGTCTTGCATCGTGCCCGAAAAAACCGTGCTCGAGTTATCGCCCCCCACGGACAAAGTGGCCGGCGCGGCGTTGGCATTCTCCACGATACCCGAGCCGGAAAACGAACCGATCGTTGGGCTGTTGCCGGCAAGCCGCAAAGTTCCGGCGGCATTGACCGTGACCGCGCGATTGGTGCCTAGCGCCGCGAGTCGCCCAGTTGCAGCACGCCGGCGTTAATAATCGTTCCGCCCGTGAGGCTATTGGCGGAAGTGGCGAGCACGAGCGTGCCGCCGCCTTGTTTGGTCAGGCCGGCGGAATTGTTGCCGCCGATCGGGCCGGAGATGGTCAGTTGTGCGCCAATGAAGTATCGACGCTGGACGACGTATCGAGCACCATCCGCGATGCGATCACATGCTGTCCGCTAAGAACGCTGACCAGCGGGCCGGTCGAGCTCTTCAGCGTGACGGTGCCGCCGCTGAACGTATAGCCGGCCGAGTTGTCGATCACCAGTTTGCCGATCGTCCGCTGGTTCATCACGTTAATCGTGCCGGCGGTCTGCAACGCGCCGAGAAGTCAGCCTCGTTACCGGCCAGATTGGGCATCATGCGGAGCGTGCCGCTGCTGGGCGTGAAATTATCGAAGAACCAGTTGCCGCCGCCCGAGCCGCTCCAGGTCGCAGTGCCATAGGCCGATGGCTGATCGTAAACGTCGGCGCTGTCGGGGATGAAGACAAAACTTGCGACGGCCTCGGTCCCCGCCGTGCTGAGGTTCTGATAGCTCGCGCCGGGGCCGGCAGTGCCCGTCGTGCCGCCGTTGAGATCGAGTGAGGCGATGTCCCATGCCGACGCGCCGGCGTTCCAATTGTACGACACGATGTTGTCGACGTTTAAGCCAACGCCGCCCTCGGGCGTGACCATCAAGGTACCGTTCAGGTCGGTAGCGCCGGTGATTCCCAGACGATATATGCCGGTGCTGGGGTGAGTAACGTTGAGAGGGCCTTGGCCTAGCGTGACGCTATTATCGCCCCAAATGCGACCCATGGGCAACGGAACCGGCTGGCCGGTGGTCGGATCGACGTAGCTGGCATTTTTCGGAACATAGAGGAACGAGACGTAATCCTGCTCGTAGCTGCCGCCATCGACGTGGGCATCGTGATCGTAAAGCGTGAATGTGCCGTCCGAATTCGATTGCGACAGGGCAAAGTTGTTCTCGTTTTTGGCCGAGTTTACCAACAGAATGCCATTGCTGCTGGAGGCGGACGGCTGATTGCCGGCCGGCAAACCGGTCAAGTTAATTGTCGACTTGCCGCCCCCAAGATCGATGAAATTGGTTCCCAACGTAAGTTTCGAGTTCGCCAGAAAGCCATCGTTTGCCCCGCCGTTCGTGCCCGAGCGATTGTAGCCCATCCCGCCCAGCCAGCCTTCCTGAAAAGGAAACCAGGCAACCGCGGCGTTGGCGTTCCATTCGTTGTTTGTCCTGCCAGTCTCGGTCGTTGCTACCGTATAGTTGGAGCCGATGGTCCAATTGGAGACGCCCGTGCCGGTTGGCTCGGGGCTGGCATAGATCGCCGAGACAGGAACGTGCGGCCCTGTAAGCTCGCCGGAAACACTCGACCAGTCATTAGTTATTTGCCGCGAGACGCTCATCGCGGCGCCCATGGCCGTATCGTTGCTCGATCCGAACGCGACATTGAAGTCGCCGCGATTGCTGCCGGAGCGGACGGAAAAGCCGGCCGTCTGGCCCGCCGAAGTCACGGTGACGCTTGCCGACGTGTTGCCAGTGTCGTTCTCGACCACGTTGAGCCGGCCGGCAACCACGGCGGCCTTTGCAGAGAGCCCCGAAAGCAGATAGATGGCGGTCAATGCAAATGGCAGTATCAGTCTTTTTCTGGCGATCATGTTAGACCATCTCCTGGAGAATCTTGCGTCGCTATCACTTTCGAACTTTGTTGATCCCATTCTCGCGATGATGATTTTTGGAGTATGAAAGCCTTGTGAGCAAATCCGCAAAACAGTGTTAACATTTCGCTAGCGGCGGTTTCGTAGATGGTCAAGTTGCGCGGTCATGTGCGCATTTCCGTGAGACCGCGGCGCTGCACTCGTCTTGTAATTCCGGGTGCGCACTCGTATATTAGCTGTTCGTTAAATCCACATTGTTCACAAGCATACTGAGGATAACTATGCCGTCGCTCGTTCCCGTCCACGGAGGTCTCGCCGAACCTGTTTGCCGCGCTGTGCCCTCCGATCAAATCGCCAGCTTTACGGCCCGTGCAAAAACGTTGACCGCCGTGCCGGTCTCCGACGCCGATCTCTCGACCGTCTATCGCTTTGGCGACGGGGCCTTAAGCCCGCTCACCGGCCCGATGGATGCCAAAACCTACAATCGCGTGCTCGACGAATCGGTTATCGAGCACGACGGAAAGCTCTACGCCTGGACGATTCCGCTGGCCCTGCCGGTCACGGCCGAACTGGCCGCGCAGCTCAAGCCGGGCCAGGAAGTGGCGCTGACGAACACCGCCGGCGAGATCGTCGCCACGCTGGACATCAGCGACGTCTTTGCGTGGGACAAGGCCCGCTATTTGAAGAGCGTCTATCTCACCGAGCGCACCGATCATCCCGGCGCCGACATGGTGCTCAAGGGCGACGCCGACAAGACGCACCTGCTGGGCGGCACGATCCGCGTCCTGCCGCAGCCCAAGCATCCGCAATTCGGCAAGTACGTGCTCTCGCCGCGCGAGGTCCGCAAGCTGCTGGCGGCGAAGGGCTGGAACCGCGTCGTCGCCTTCCAGACCCGCAACCCGCTGCACCGTGCCCACGAATACGCCTTGGTCTACGGCCTGGAGACGCTGCTCCGCGCCGGGCACAACGCCGGCGCGGCGCTCAATCCGCTGATCGGCGAGACCAAGGGCGACGACGTCGACGCCGACGTCCGCATGCACACCTACGAGGCCCTCATCGACAACCGCGCGCTCGGCGACGGCGACAGCGACGCCAAGCTCTGGGGTCCCGCGGCGAGAAGCTGCCCGACCGCGTGATCCTGCTGGGCCTGGACATCAAGATGTTCTACGGCGGGCCGAAGGAAGCGGTGATGCACGGCGATCTATCGCCAGAACTTCGGCTTCACCGACATCGTCATCGGCCGCAAGCACGCCGACGCCCCGTATCACGACGGCACGGCGATCTGGGGCGACTTCGACGCCCAGGAAATCTTCGGCAAGCTCAAGGGCGACCTGAAGATCCAGCCGGTGAAGGTCGGCTTCGCGGCCTACTACGACTCGATCGGCCGCGTCGATCTGATGGAAAACCATGCCGACGAGAAGCCGGTCTTCATCTCCGGCAAGGACGTCCGCAAGACGCTGCTCGAAGGCCGCCCGGTCGATCCGCGGATCATGCGCGAGAGCACGTCGAAGATTCTGCACGAGGCGATGAAGGGCAAGGCGTGAGTTGGACGCCGCCGTCGGAACTTACGCTTCTTCATCCGCGAAAGTTCACTTGTCGGATAAAGCCCGGGAGTTTCGGCGTTTCTCTCGACGCCAAACTCCCAGGATCTTTATAGCCAGGTAGACGGCGACGGCACTTACGAGGATCACGGCCGCGCCGCGCATGAGCCATGCGAGACCGTCATGCACGGGCTCCGTAACTTTTTGAAGAGGCGCTTCGGCAATGCCGGTCTTATGCACGACGACCGGCGTTCCATTCTTGTCGATAACAATCTCATCGCCGCCTAAAATGCGTTCCGAGTTGGGAAGAAAAACGGCCAGGAATGTCGCCGAGGCGATCGACTTCCCAGGGTTCGCTTCGACAAAGCGGCCTAGCCAGGTGAAAAAGCGGTCCTTATCGTTGGCAATCAATTGCAGAAGACCTTGCCGCTGCGAAGCGGGCACGCTTGCGAGACCATCCATCTGCCGGCCCAAGGCAATCACCTCATCGGTCGTGCAGGTGCGGCTAAGTGCATACCCGTCTTCGCCCAACGCGCGAACCAACCGGCCGCCGACGCCGGGATGGGCGACCTCGGCTCGCAGGGCATTGGTGCCGTAACGAACGGTTGTCTCCGCAAGTTCTTTTCCTTGCTGCCCTGCCGCAAGGCGCAATCGCTTTGGGCAACTGTTCTTCCGGCATCGTCTCTAATGCCCTCAACACCGGTGCGACGGCCGGCGTGTTCTCGACCGCGTGTATCACATCGGGACCGAACTTCGCCGCCAGTTTCGTGACCTCTTGCAAGCCTTGCTCGCCGCTGTCTTTGAGGACTTGCTCCGCGACGCCCGCGATCGCGGCTTCGCTTACTTCCTTGCCCAAGGTTTGAGCCCCTTTGCCAGCCGCTTCCATTTCTGCATAGCGGGCTAAAGCCTCGGCAAGTTCTGAGGCCGGCGAAGCGATCAACGCGGCGCTCGTCCATGCCATGAGGATAAGGCTGATCGTTGCCGTGCGAAGAACGCGGTAATACTTCATTTCGAGCCTCCTGTAACGATTCGGTCGTAGAGCGATTGTTTGTACGCACCTCCAAGCGCCTCACACGCCTTGTCGAGAGAGACGCGGAGGCCTGGCTGGCCATCCCTTCCTTCGATTACCGACTTCTCCGTTTCGTCGATCATAGTATTGAGTTGCTTGGTGAGCTTCTCCTTGAAACGGCTCGACATCCACCAGTCGACGCCCACGCCGACGACGAGCCCGACGCCAAATCCGACCGCGGTCCCGACCGGCCCCACTGTCGAGCCGCCGCCACCGCCTAGCGCGGCGCCGCCGGCCGTCGCGCCCCCTTCGGTTGCGGCTGTTGCCGCCACAGCCGCGGCCACTCGTGCGGCAATCTCGACGGTGAGCTTCGTGGCGGCCGCCGCGCCGACGTTGGATGCAATCTCCGTGATAACGAGGTTAGTTATGCTGTCCTTGGCCGAGTCCGTCGCAAACTTCTGCAGAGATTCCGTTACGCTCCTCGCGAAATCGCCCGTCTCAATTCTTGGCGTATCTGGCAAGTTGCTCCGTGAGACTGCCGCGTTTACTGACGTCAGTAATTGGTTGTTATTGGCTTCGATATCCTTTCGGAACTCGCCCAGGGCGTTCTGAATCCCGTCCTCCAACGATGCCTGCGAAAACAGGTGCTCCTCAAATTTGGCTTTGATGAATTCGTCGGCCGTCTTCCTTTTATACCACCAATCGGATGGCATCCGGCGCATTACCCGGAGCCGAGTCCCCCAGGTTGTCAGGTCTTCGACGAATGGCTTGACGCCCTCTCGATGCTTGGCAAACATGTCGTCGAGCCGCCGAATGCAACGATCGGCGGCCTCGTGGTTCGCCTTGACTGCGGCGGCAATCGCCGGCTGGACATCACTTTCAAAGAACTTGGCCCTATCAACGATTGGCTGTCGTTCAACAACTGGCGGTGTCGGCGGCAGGGGCGAGGGTGTTGGACCGGGCCTCCGTGCAAAAAACTGGATCACCGTAGTGCATACGATCACGGTGCCCGCCCACCTCAGCATCGTGCGGCTGCCACGACTATCCATCGAATTGTGAACTGACATGGGTTCCAGGCTCCTTGCCGTATCGGTGAATCGCGTGATTCATTATATCTTCACCGCCCCTCGCCGGATTTGGTAGAATCAGGCTCTTCAAAACAACGGGCAAAACGAACTCTACCAATGACTTACCAACATACAAGATCCGGATGTGCTTGCCTGCCATATCTTGCGGTATTGGTTGGCGTTATTCTGACTCTATCCACGTTGGACTCGTCTCTTGCGAAGGAGCCCGCCCAGCAATCCACTCCGCCTCGCGTTTCCGCCAAAGCTTGGGCCATCGCCGACGGCAAGACCGGCAAGGTTCTCTGGGGCTTCAAAGAGACCGAACCGAGGGCCATCGCCAGCACCACCAAAATCATGACCGCTTTCCTCGTCCTCAGCCTCGCTCAGGACGAACCTAAGCTCCTCGATGACGAAATCGTTTTCTCCGAACGGGCCGCCGCCGTGCCGGGCAGTTCCTCGCACCTCCGCGCGGGCGAACGATTGCCGGTCCGCGAGCTACTCTACGGGATGCTTTTGCCGTCGGGCAATGACGCGGCGGTCGCCTTTGCCGAGCATTTCGGGCCGCGCTTCAAATCCGGCAATCAAACGGAGAAAGATCCCGTAAAGCTGTTCGTCACGGAAATGAACCGCCGCGCCAAGGAACTGAAGTTAACGCAAACGTCGTTTCTAGATCCCAACGGCCTCGCCCGCAATCAAGCCAGCGCCCGTGATTTGGCCGTCCTGACGTGGACTGCCATGCAGAACAAGCTCTTTAGGCAGTATGTGGGCACGCGGCGGCACTCGTACGCGGTCGCCTGCAAGGACGGGCAGCCGCGCGAAGTCGCCTGGGCCAACACGAACAAGCTTCTGGGCGAAGAGGGCTACGACGGCGTCAAGACCGGCACAACGAACGCGGCCGGCGCTTGCCTAGTCGCCAGCGGCACAATGGGCGGCGACCACCTAATCGTCGTTGTGTTGGGCACCAGCCCGAGCGACGCTCGCTACACTGACGCGCGTGCGCTCTTCAACTGGGCATGGCAACAACGGGCGGCCGAAAATTCTAAACGGTGAAAGACGGGCCGGAATGAAACAACGCAGAGTCGTTCTGGACCCTTTTTTGCGCAGGAATGCTCGCTTTCGCCATCGCATGGAACTGTCTATAATCGCTCGCAAGCAAAATCTCACGCAATGGCGCAAAGCTCGCCACGATTCTTTGCGAGCTTTGCGCCTTTGCGCGAAAAATTCCTACGCACCGGTCGAGCCAATAGAAAATGCCCGATAAGACGCTAATCGCTCCAAGAACGCTCCAAGGCTTCCGCGACTATCTGCCGGAGGCGATGATCCCGCGCGAGCGGCTCATCGAGACGGCGCGGCGGGTCTATCGTTCCTATGGGTTCAGCCCGATCGACACGCCGGCCCTGGAGTATCTGGATATCCTCGCTGGCAAGGGCGGCGACGAGACCGATAAGCAGATCTACAAGTTCCAGGACCAAGGCGAGCGCTGGGTCGGGCTGCGGTTTGATCTCACGGTGCCGCTGGCCCGGTTCGCCGCCCAGCATATCAACGAACTGGGCACGCCCTTCAAACGCTATCACATCGCCTCCGTCTGGCGCGGCGAGCGCCCGCAGGCCGGGCGCTTCCGCGAGTTTATGCAGTGCGACTTCGACACCATCGGCACGCGCTCCACCGCCTCCGACATCGAGACCGCCCTGGTGATCCACGATTTGCTCCGCGCGATGGGCATCGGCGACTTCACGATCCGCCTCAACAACCGCAAAGTGCTCACCGGCCTCTTGGAGCGGCTCGGCCTCGTCGAGCGGTCGGCCTCGGTGCTCCGCGCGCTGGACAAGCTCGGCAAGATCGGCCCAGAGAAAGTTGCCGAAGAAATGGTCGCAGTAGCCGGCACGACGCCGGAGCAGGCCGGCGAGGTGCTCAAACTGGCCGAGATCAGCGGCACGAACGACGACATCTTGCGGCAGGTCGAGCCGCTTGTGGCCGGCAACGCGACGGGCGAGACGGGTCTTGGCAAGCTCCGCGAAACGCTCGCCTCCCTGGCCGCGGTGGGCGTCGGCGAGCCGCGTGTGAAGCTCGATGTTTCCATCGCCCGTGGGCTGGACTACTACACCGGCACGATCTTCGAGACGTTCCTCAACGAATTGCCATCGATCGGCAGCATCTGTTCCGGCGGACGGTACGACAACCTGGCCGAGCTTTACACGAATCAGGAACTGCCCGGCATCGGCGCCTCGTTGGGGCTCGATCGCTTGCTGGCCGCGCTGGAGAAGCTCGGGCTAGTGGAAAAAGTAGCCACGCCGGCGCCGGTCTTCATACCGTATTTCGACGAAGCCCGGCTGCATGACTACTTACGAATGGCCGCGGCTTTGCGCGCTGCCGGCATCGGTGTGGAGGTCTATCCCGAGGCGAAGAAGCTGGGGCAGCAGCTCAAGTACGCCGACCGCCGCGGGTTCCGTATCGCGTTGATTGCCGGGCAGAACGAGTTTGACGCGGGGGTTTGCCAAGTGAAGGACTTGCGAAGCGGCGAAAAGAAAGATATACCGATAGCGAATGGTTATGCGGAGCTAATTGAAGCGTTGAGGAAAGCATTAGTGTAAGCAGTCCTGGCCAGAACAGGAGCGGTCGAATGAGACGGATTCATGTTCTCGTTCCGAGGGCAATCGTGCAAGCATGGCTCTGTTCGGCGACCGCGCTGGCAGTATGGTCCAGTTGGTCGGACTGGTCTACAGCGGCGGAAGAATCCTCCTCCGCCGCGACGCTCCGACGATATGAGGTCGAGCCCACTGCGGCCGGCGTCCTTAGCGTCCTTCGCCAATGGCAGCCCAACGCCGAGAACCACGCGCGGACTGCGCGGCTTGTCCGCGAGTTAGGCGACGATAACTGGGCGATCCGCGAGGCCGCCACGCGGCATTTGGCCGGCATGGGGACGCTGGCCGATTCGGCGCTCCGCGAAGCTGCTGAAAGCAGCGATGCGGAAGTGGTTTTTCGGGCCCGCAAGCTCCTGGCCGAACGCCGGCAGGGCCGCGCGGAGGAATTGCTGTCGGCGTCGTTGGAATGGCTGCGGGAGTCGCCCACGCCAGAGGCGACGCCATTGCTGCTGGAACTCCTGCCGATGCTGCCCGATACGTTCCAGTCCTCGGTGCGCGAAGCGCTTTGGTCGTGTGCCGGGCCGGACGACGCGCCGCGGCTGCGGCAGGCGATCGGCGACTCGCGGCAGTCGGTTCGCGTCGCCGCGATCCCGGCCCTGGAGCGCGCGGCCGGGGCCGGCGCCGTCCGCGACCTGGAACCGCTGCTGGATGACATGAATGAGGCGATCCGCCTGGCCGCCGCGCGGGCCTTGCTGGACCGCCGGCCGCGGCCGTCGATTGCGGCCCTGCTGCGGCTGTTGGACGCGCGAAATTCGAGCATCCGCCTAGAGGCTGCTTGGCTCTTGCAGCAGGTCTCCGGCATTCCAGGCACAGCGGAGCCGCTCTCGGACCACGACGCTGCTGCCGCGCGATGGAAAGCCTGGGCCGCTACGGAGTCCGCCGCTCATCCGCAGCCGCTGGGCCCGAAGCGCCTGCAAACGGGCTACTATGCTCAGTATCCCTTCGTGCCGGGCAAGCTCGGCAACGCCGTGGTCCTTGACGGAACCAACAACTATATCGACTTTGGGAGCCCTGCGGACAACCATCTCGACATCGGGAAAAACGCGACGATCGAAGCCTGGGTGCGGTTTGATGCCTTGCCGAGCCGCTCCTTTGCAACACTTGTCAGCAAAGACGAAGGCCCCGGTGCGACGAACAAGTGGATTTTCGCTTATGTAAACGGCTACGACGGCAGGCCCAACACAACGGTCATGCACTACGATGTGGCAGGCATGGAAGCGATGTGGGTGTGCTCCAACCCATGGACTCCGGTCATTGGCCGCTGGTATCACCTAGCCGTCGTCAAGAGCGGGAACCGATACACGTTCTATCGCAACGGCTTGGCGGACGGCACGTCCTTGATGCGCATGGCGATTCCGCGCGTGAACTACGCCTTTCAGTTGGGCCAATGTGAAAGCAACTTCCGGCTGCAAGGCGCTCTGGACGACGTGCGGATGTGGACTACGGCCCTTAGCAAAGATCAGATCCAGGCGCGAATGAACAGGGAACTTACCGGCGCCGAGGCGGGCCTGGTCGGTTATTGGACAATGAACGGAGGCGCCGGCACGACCATCGTCGATTCCACTCGCTTTGGCGTCAACGGCACGTACAAAGGCCGTGTGGGCGCAGCGGCGGCGGGCCCTTATTCCAAATAGTCATAAGGCCATGCGACCCAACCACTGTAAAGCCAGGTCGATCTTGCTACTCTTGCCGTTGCTGTTGACGGCGATCGGCGTCCACGCGGCAGACCGCAAGCCGCTTTGGCTGGCCGTCGCGCGGCAGAGCTTGGCGGAGCCGTTGAAGACATTGGCCGAAAAACGCCGCGCCGACGGCTTCGATGTTGTCGTCTCCACGAAGTCCATTCCCGAGAGTTTGGCCGCGGCTGGCCGCCGACCCGACTTTCTCTTGCTCGTTGGCGACGACGAGCCAGGACAGGAGACAGCCGACTGGTACTTGCCCGCCAAACACCTGGAGCTCTACCGCTGGCGAGCCGTTCAAGCAAAGGAGTTCGCGTCGGACGCCGCCTGGGGCGACCTCGACCGCGACGGGTTGCCGAGCTTTTCCGTCGGCCGCATCCCCGCGCGGAGTCGCGAAGAGGCCGAATTGGTCGTGCGAAAGATTCTCGCCTTCGAGGCCCAGCCGCCCACGGCCGCCGACCTCCAGATGCCCGTCTGGCTCGGCTCGCCGGAATACACTCCGACGATCAATGCCTTCGCTTCCGGGTTCGGGGTGACGATGTTCCAGGCCAAAGGGCCGGTGTGGCTGCGGCCGTGGTTCGTATCGGGCACCCCCGGCGATCCGTTCTGCGGCTGGCCAACCGATCAAGCGGCCCGCTTCACGAGGCAGATGAAACAAGGAGGAATCTTCGGCGTACTCATGGGCCACGCCAACGCCGATGGATTCTTCTCCATGAGCTTCCGTGGAAAGCCAGTTTTCTATACGGCGGCCGACGCGGCGAGCGAGTTCGCCAAAGGACCGCCGGCGCCGCCGTTGATCTTTTTCACTTGCGAGTCGGGCAAGTTCAACCGGCGAGCGCCCTGCCAGGCCAAAGCGCTCCTGCTGATGCCGGGCGGCCCCGTGGCGACGATCGGCGCGACGACCGAATCGCATCCGCTGCCGAATTACTTTTCGGGCATGGCACTTTTGGCCACCCTCGCTGGAAATGACAACCGTGGAAATGAAAACCGGCTGGGGACGATCTGGCTTCGCACCGAGCGCGAAGCGCGGCACGCACACGACTTCATGGCGGAGATGATGTTGCGAGACGTCGAGGGCAGCCTGGAAACAAAAATCCATATCGAGAAACTTCAGCACGACCAGGTGCTTATGTATGAACTCTTAGGTGACCCAGCCACGCGGCTTCGGCTGCCAGAAAAGCTTCAGGCGAGCGTCGAGAAGATCGACGGAAAGTGGCACTGGCAGGCCGTGCGGCCGCCGCGAGCCGCGCATCTCGAGGTCGGCTTCCGCAGCGCCGAGCCGCTTGGCTCGCTTCCTGCCGCGAAGCAGAAGGATGCACAAGAGGCCAACAAGATTGCGGATGAGGCTAACGCCAGGTTCGTCTTCATGGCACAGCCATCATCGCCGGATGACCAAGCGTGGGAAGGAATCTGTGCCCAGCCGGGCTGGCTGCGGCTAGTGGCCACGGGACCGGAGACATTCCGTGTCGCCGTGCTTAAGCTACAGTGAATGTGCATCCGGCACTACTGCTTCGTTGCCTCCCCTTGCGGCAGCGGGTCGGCGATCAGGAACGAAATAAACCCGTGTGTTTTCTCCGCTCGCTTCGGACTTGCGCCGTTTGGCGTAAACGTCAGCCAGACTTCGTAGCTGCCGCTTCGCTGAATGTCGAATAATTCGGCGAGGTCGAACTCGAGCGCATCAAACTCCTCCGCCGGTTTTAGCAGGGCCGCAGGCCTGCGGAATTGGAACGATGCGCTCGCTCGTCGCGGCGCCGATTGCCAAGGCATTTCGTCCCAGCCGACGCAGAAGCCCATCACCACGGGCAAGCCGGCAATTCTTTCATCTGAGCAGTTGTATGGCGTGAAGTCGATTTCGATATGGCAAGAATAGCCGCCAGGCGGGATGACTACGCCGGGTCGTTCTTCCACCAGCGGCGGCAGCACTTGGTCAACGCCGGTATGGTTCCGCACGCGCAGCTTGACGATCATGGGCTTGCCGCGTCGAAGGACAATTGGCCATTTAGTCGCAGGCACTAAGCCCTTCTTTGACTCGGACATAGGGACCATGACGGCATCGATAGCCGGCCCGGCGTGTTTCGTAAGGTCCGGCGAGAAGCAATCATCGTCGCTCGGGAACTCGATCTCTTCCGCTGGCACGTTGGCAATGCAATGCGGCCCTACGAACCCGTAGAAGCGTTTCCAAACGCCTTTGATTTTGATCTCTTCGGCCTGCCAGACGATGCCTTGTTGGTCATAGTCGACGACCTTTCGTTCCGTGCCTTGCGAGTAATCGTCCCGTAGATATGGCACGCTCTTGAGCTTTGTCCAGACCGCGGGGAGCGGCAGGCACGGCAGTTCGAACGGACGAACAATTCCTGGAACTGGATCAAAAAGGCTTTCGAAATCGGCCGGCTGGCCATTGTTCACCGAAGAGGTTAATCGAACGCCACGTTCATCTAGCCATCGCGGCCAGAAGGCCTTGCCGAGAAGTATCGGCTCGGAATTTCCAACCTCGAACGGCTCTCCAGGCACCCAGAAACGATGGCCGTGGCGAGCCAGATATTCTTGAGCCGCTTGAACCGCGCGATCTCTTCGCTCCTGCGGCCAGTAAAGCTCACACTGCGGCGCGCCTTCAAGTCGAGACAGGGCATAAGCCCCAAGATCGCAGAGCCGAAACTCAATCGTGCTGCCCGTCGCTGGCAGAAGTGGATCGCCGATCGTCGGCGTCACGGTCCCGATGCTGCCATTGGAGCTCCGCAGTTCGACTGCGCTTGTCGACGAAACGGTCGCAACACCTGACGTTCGTTTGTCCGACAGAAGCTTGCTCACTTCATTTCGAAACGAACTGTTGATCAACGCTGAGCCGCGGAGGTAGCCGAAATCGCCGTGCGACAGCCGCCGCACCGGGTTCCAGGGTGAATTATCATTGGTAAACAAGCGGTCCGCCGCAATCGCGATGACTTCGTTATCGCCATAAAGCCGCAGCGGAGCCAAGATTGCCTCGTCATCGAAAGCATCACTTGGAACCACGCCGCGGACCCATTCCGCATATTCGTCAAGCGCCTGCGAGTCGCCGCATTCGACGCGAGCCATTGTGAGTTGAGCGACCATCGAGTACAACTCACTACGAATCTGGGAATACGCGCCTTGTGCGCTCTCACTACCATGAGTGATCTCGCCGCGGCATTGCAGCGTCATTTCCTTGAGCAAAGGCGCTGGGGCTTTATGGTCCCAGTGACCAAGGCAGAGCGCCAGTTTGCATCCCTGAAGGGGCGATTCGTTCATTTGCTGTAATTGCGGTTGCAGTTCGTTCGTCAGTTTAATGAGACGATCACGAGATTTTGCATCGAGCGGCTTGTCGCTTTCTTCGAGTCTTGTCAATTCGTCAGACAGCCTCTGTTGTTCGGCGTCCCATATCTCCTTTTGCCGCCGAGAAACCTCCTTCGCCCGTTTGGCCATCAGCGCCGCCACGCTGGGCGATCGCTTGTCGCGTAACGGCTCGCCGGGCAATTCGGTTTTCTTTTGCGATTCGGCAGAGGGCGGAGAAGGCGCTTCCAGCAACATCCAAGGTTCTGCGCGTATCGATCCTTCTTCACCGACAATCAATTCCGCAGCTTGGAGCCACAGATCAGGACGATTGTCGTCGGCCAGCACTCGGTACCACATTTCGTACTTCGGCAACTTTCGGTACGGCTTCCACCGATTGTACGTTTCTCGGATGCTTTCGTCCGAATCAATCCACCCGTGCCCTCCCAGACGAGAGATGAAGGGGAAAAACTCATCTTCCAAGATGCGTTCGACTGCGTTATCGGCCAATTCGGCAACTATGACATGACGCGGTTCGCCCAAGCCGCTGCCGCTGGGAATGTAGCTGAGGCGTGTCATCCGCGTGTCGGTCGCGACGCATTGGATGAGCGATTCGACTGCCGAATCGCCTTCGTTGACAAGCAGTTGTACGATCGGATTGCGTTGCACGTCGCCAAGATTGTTGCCCGACGCTTCGTCGAGGTGCTCAATGAGCTTTGCGATTCGCGTCGCTCCGTCGGGGCATTTCTGTAGTTCACTCTCCATCGCATCCCAAAACTTCAGTACGCTGCCGCACGACTTGACGCTCAACAGGGGCGTCTTACTCAGCCGGCGGTTGTGGGCACGGCGCTCTTGATCAGCCAACAGGAGTCGCACCAAATCATCTTCACCAAGATAGTGTTGTGCCTTGTTGTCTTCGGAAGGTTCGGGCGGCCAGACGTGGCGTCTTCTCGCCTCGGCTTCAATCGCATCGGACGCGCGTACAAGCAGCCTTGCGCAGGCAAGCGCGCTCGGATCGTCGCCCGACGCGTGCGCGTCCCATGCTTCGTCGTTTAGTGTGAATATCCAAGCTCGGCAATATCGAGGAAGGGATCTTCAAGGCCCTCGTCGGCCTTTCCGTGCTTCCATTGGTTCCAAACCGCTTCCGCAAGTTCCGCACGTTCAAAGCGCAGCAAGATCGCTGCGCTTAAAGGGCCGATCGACGGATCGAACTTCATTGCTACTAAGCGCGCGGGCGACGGCCCGTACAAGACTTGATTGCTTTCGTTCGGCTTTTTCGGCGCGGCATCTTGCCTTTCCTTCTCGCGGGCCTTTAGCGACGCCAAAACGTCTTGCCGCAAATCGACAACTTTTCCTACGGAAGCAAGCCGATAAACGACGCCGTTCCAACTTATTGCGAATCGACTGCGATGCCCATTCGCCGGCAGCACCCAGCCGCGGCAAACGATCTTTTCATCTGGATTGCCCGGTGGTTCTCCAGCCCGCGCCCGGGCAAGCGATTCCGGTACAATCTCTCGATACTCGCAACCGCGCGGATCGGCCAGACCTATTTGGAACAGATGTTTCGCGGCAGTGACGAAGTTCTTCGGGAGCTTCGTGTTTGCCGGGGTCCAAGGCGCGGACTGTTGTGGCGGCGTGGGCAAGTCTTGATCCGCGCCGGTCGTTCGTGGCGGCTCCCCAGCTATGCCGCACGAAAACGAAAGGAGAACCGTCAGATTAGTCGTGCAAAACAAGAACCAATTTTTAAGAGCCATCGAATGCCCTCTCATGCCACCGCCGCCGCATCTGCCCTTGGTCTCTATTATCACCCCGAGGCTTACGCATAGCAATCGCGAAGTGGCGTTGCAATTACGCTGCCAATGCTTTCGGATGCAAGCGGCGGTCGAGGCGCAGGTGTTGGTGGGTCTTCGCTGCGATTGACGCCGCCCTACCACAACTCCCACTTGCGGAAAGCCACGACGTAGATGCCCAGCAACAGATTGGTGACCGCATGGGCTGCTACGCAATCCCACGGGTTTTTCGTGCGGACCATCAGCCATGTGACCATGCCGAACCAAAGAATGCCGGCGAGATACTCGCCCGGCTGATGAGTTAGTAGCGGCCATGCGAGAGCAACGAGCACAGCGGCTCGATTGACGGCGCCGAACGGCACTTTCCACCAGTCAGCCTTCATCACTACCCGCATCAGGAAGCCGCGGAGGAAGAACTCCTCGATTACTGGAACGATGGCCACCAGGCCGAAGAAGCGGATGCCGAGGAAGAACCAGTTCAATGCGGGCGAAGCCGCAAGCAGCGACTCATGCGCGTCAAAGGGATTGAATGCCGGCCGCGGAGAATAGAGGTGGACTCTCGCCATTGCATCCTTCAAAACGGCCGTCAGGCCCGTGAGATCGGAAACCATGCAAAGACCGACCCACGCGACGACTCCCACCACTCCCACAACCACTGCCAGCGCACCCGGCCACCGACGAAACTGCCGATAACCGGGCAAGACGAAAGCCATCGCGGCGAGCGTCAGTGCGATTTTCGCCGTATAAACAAGAGGATATGCCGAGTAGGGAATCGAAAGCCCCAGCAGCTTGCCGCCCGGCGAATCGTGCGAAGGCTCCAGCGCGCCGGCCAGCATGTAGACGGCAAACGGCAGCACGAAGACGAGCCAGCGGTGCTTTTCGAGCAGAGTTCCGCTGCCGCTCATTCCATCAACTCAGTGAAGACGTCGTCGGAAAGGCTGCGGAGCGCCGCGACGCCCACATCGTCGCGACGGCGGCGCTTGCCGACGGCGTTCCAAGCAGTCACGTTCCGCAACTCGGGCATGACCTCGACGAGATGCTTGACCAGGGCCTTGGCCGCCATCCGCGACGATTTGGCGTCGGCCTCAGCGAGCAAGGCCAGGGCCGTTTTCATCAAACGCACCAACTGTGCCCGATGCATAAGCGGCCGAGAGATCTCCTCGGTCGATTCGACGAGCAACTCGGCCAGCGGCACGTCGAGCGCCTTTTGCCATTGATAGAGCACGCTCAAGGGCAGATCGCTGGACTGGTCTTCCTGCCGCCGGACCTCGGCCAGTTCCACATTCATCCGCCGCGCCAGCGTGCGGCGCGAAACGCCTTGCAAGCGGCGCACCGTGGCCAAACGATGATAACCGCCGTGCGTTACCGAAACCGTTACGCTCCCCAGAGCGCCGGTGACTCCACTGTAATCGACGATGCTCATGACCGTTCCTTACTCGATCATGACCGATGGAGATGCGTCAACGACTGCCAACTCAATGGCGATGAGACCTCGACATTCTTATTCCCCAACCAGTCACGAACATGTGTTTCCGTGAATCGACGCCACAAGTCCACTTGTGCCGCGTCGACCACTACTTGTCCTTCGAAGATTGCCGAATCGAAAGCTGTGAGTCCGCCTTAAAGCGCTTCAAGTAATGTCACCCGAATATGACTTGAAAGCACTCGAAATTAGACCCGACAAGGAAACGTTTTGAAGAGCGTTCGTGAAAATGCTCCCCTTCCACCATCCATGATAACTTCATGCAAATCGATTTGCAAGGTACGCAAAAAAATGACAAAATGATACCCGCTTGCGAGTCATATACCTAGCAAAAGAACCGCCGAAACAGACCAGATTCTTGTCCACGTATGCCGTCAGATTACTTTCCCAAGATTTTGCGACAAAATCATTGCCGCAATGTTTGCGAATTGCTAGAAAACCGTTTTAATTACAGGCCTTCTCGCGCGAGAGTCCGCGCGCGGCCCAAAAAGTTCGGCCGCGCCGGCGGTGCATTCAACGAGACGGACTCGAACGCGGACGGCTGCCCTTCGCGGACACAGACAACCTCGCCCCGAATTTGGGCGGAGATCGACCGCACGGCCGCGTCTTCGCCCATCGGCTTCTTATGCCGCAACAAGCGGATTTGCGGGTAGTTCCGGCACAGGTCGTGGGCCACCTCGCTCGTGGCATCTGAGGAGGCGTCGTCGATAATCAAGACCTCGAATCGCTCGCTCACGTCCGCAGCCATGTCTAAGACCCGCCTAACGGTGTCTGCCAGCGTAGACTGGGCGTTGCGGACAGGAAGTAGAATTGTCAGCGATCGTTTCAAGGCCGTTCCTTTCCCCAGGGGCGCCGATAATTGGCGCCGTAGTTAGTCTCGGAGTTGTTCTGCGAAAAGCTGCAACATTATCTAAATTTGGACGCCTGGGCGGTCCTTAGCGGATGCGGCGAAACTGACGCCTGCACGGCCGTCCGCTCCCCCTGGGAAAATGCCCCTTTGACCGCTATGCTGTAACTTTTCGTTTCAACAGGAAGAACCGCATTTATGTCGGACTCCACCCCGCCCGCCATAGGGCCCGATTTCGGCCGCGGCGACGGCCTTGTTGCGGCCGTCGCGCAAGATGCCGCCACGGGCGACGTCCTGATGATGGCCTATATGAACGCTGAAAGCTACGCCGAGACGCTGGCGACCGGCCGGGCCGTCTATTACAGCCGCAGCCGCAAGAAGCTTTGGCGTAAAGGCGAAGAGAGCGGCAACGTGCAGTTCGTCAAGTCGATATATGTCGATTGCGACGCCGATACGATCCTTTTGAAGGTCGAGCAACTGGGCGGCGCGGCCTGTCACGAAGGCTATCGCAGTTGCTTCTTCCGCCGCGTGACGCCGGAAGGACTGGTAGTAGAAGGCGAACGCATTTTTGATCCGGCGAAAGTGTATAAGAAATGAAAGAGTGCTTAGGTCTTGGGTCTTAGGTCTTTGGAATTGGCCTAAGACCCAAGACCTAAGACCTAAGACCTGCTTCCCATGTCCAACATCCTTAAACTCGGAATCCCCGCGGGCAGCTTGCAGGATGCGACCGGCGAACTGTTTCGCCGCGCCGGCTACAAGATCACGTTCAGTTCGCGAAGCTACTATCCCACGATCGACGACGACGAGATCGAGTGCCTGCTGATACGTGCCCAGGAAATGTCGCGCTACGTCGAGGACGGCGTGCTCGATGCCGGGCTGACCGGCTACGACTGGATCGTGGAGAACAACTCGGACGTCCACGAGGTCGCAGAGCTGGTTTTCTCGAAGGTCAGCCGCCGCCCGGTCCGCTGGGTGCTCTGCGTGCCGGAAACCTCGCCGATCCAGAGCGTCAAGGACCTGCAAGGCAAGCGGATCGCCACCGAAGTCGTCGGCCTGACGACGCGCTATCTGCAAAAGCACGGCGTGACCGCCAAGGTCGAGTTCAGTTGGGGCGCCACCGAGGTCAAGCCGCCCAAGCTGGCCGACGCCATCGTCGAAGTCACCGAGACCGGCAGCTCCCTGCGGGCGAACAATCTGCGGATTCTGGAAGAGATGCTGCCAGAGCACGACCCGCTTCATCGCCAACCACGCCGCCTACGCCGATCCTTGGAAGAAGCAGAAGATCGACGACATCGTGATGATGCTCCGCGGCGCGATGGCGGCCGAGGGCAAGGTCGGGCTGATGATGAACGTGCCCCGCGAGAACCTCAAGCAGGTCGTGAGCCTGCTGCCCGCCTTGCAGCAGCCGACGGTCTCGAACCTGGCCGACGAGCAATGGGTCGCGTGAACACGATCCTCGACGAATCGGTGGTCCGCAAGATCATTCCCCGCCTGAAGGCCGCCGGCGCCCGCGGCATCGTTGAATATCCGTTGACAAAGATCATTGATTGAGGGGTTATTGATTGAAGTAGGTCCCGCTTGCCGAGCGGGACCATTGCACCTCACACTTATTAACAGATTTGCGCTCTTCGACACCTCGGCGCGAATCAGTCCCTTCTGGCAGAAGGGACCTACAAGGACACCCCCATGAGCGCCGAAGAACGCCTGGCCGCGAAACTTTCCGAACTGAAAACCCTCCTCCCCTCGCCGCCGGAACCCAAGGGCGCGTATCGGCCGCTGGTGATCGTCGACAAGCTGGTCTATACCTCGGGGCATCTGCCCGTGCGGCCCTCGGGCGAGTTGGTAATCGGCCGGTTGGGCGCTGATATGACGGTGGAGGCGGGCTATGAAGCGGCGCGGCTGGTCGGCCTCGGCATCCTCGCCACGCTCCGCAAGCAGTTCGGCACCCTGGACCGCATCCGACGCGTGGTGAAGGTGCTGGGCGTGGTCAACAGCACGCCGGATTTCATTCATCAGCCCGCGGTGATCAACGGTTGCAGCGAACTCTTCATTCAAATCTTCGGCGCCGACGCCGGCACGGCGGCCCGCAGCGCCATCGCCGCCCCCACGCTGCCCCTGGGCGTGGCCGTGGAGATCGAGGCGGTGTTTGAGTTGGAGGAGTGACAAGGTAGCAGGCACGCTCCGCCGTGCCGTCCGCCGGCCAGATAGCATTTGACGATCCACCGGCGGAACGCGTCGCCGGCCGCGATCGGCGCCGGCGGTTGGCATGCATCTCGCCGGCTTGCGGCGAGTTTTTCCTTGTGCGTTCGAATTCGTTGTTTTCATCGTATTTTCACGGGTTTTATTAACGCAAGACTGGCCCAGGGTTAACTCAGAACGAAGTCAGGATGGACTCAGGACGGACTCAGGAATCCTTCTTGTGGCGGTTGGTGCATTCGGCGGTCGGCCAATAGGAGGGGACGCTTGCGGGCATGACGACGGTTGAGCCACGAAAGAGCACAGAGAACACAAAGCCCCCTTTAATAAAAAGCTCTGTCGGGCTGTCTTCATAGCACTCGTCTCTTGCGATCTTTGCGCCGTTTCGCGGCTCATTCTGGATGACATCGGCACTGCTCGGCGGCCGTTTGGGACAGCTTGGCAACGATTGGGAATGGTTGGCGGGATTTAGGGATTTAGGGATTTAGGCGCGGGTAGAACGTGAGCGTTTTTCGCATTGAACATTGACCCTTGTGCATTGAACCTTCATCTCCACAACGAAGTCACTAGAAGTGGTTTCAAATCTGGCTTTCGAGGGATCGGTGCTGGCGGTGACAGCTTATACTTTGCCGAGGAATATGCGTGTTTTTTCGAACCCACACATATCGGTGACCGGTTTTGAAACCAGCTCTACTCACTCTCCACCTCCCAACTCCTTTCCGCTCAATATACACTATTCTAAACGTCTGTCAACATGTGTATAATTTTCGTGCGCCTTTTTGCCCTAAGCCTTTATCCGCCAGCGAGTTGCGCTGGCGGCAAATGTTCGCGCATTTGGCCGTGAAATCGCTCCGCAAGCGCCTGCCGTCGCCGTAAGTGCTTTGGCAGCAATGGTTTGGGAGTCGGCGGCGGTGCGCCATGTCAAAAACGGATTTCGACCACCCCCCGAAAGTTTTTCTTGCCCGCGGCGATTGGCCTATGAGCGGGGTGGCGCGTGGCGCGGCCGTCTCGGCTGCTTACCGCGAAGCGGTTTAACTCCATAGCCCCGGGTCGCGTAGCGCACCCTGGGTCTCCGAACCAACAGATTTTTCCCGCACCGCAACGCCTTGCCACAAATCCTGTGGCACCGCGTTGCGGTGCGGTTCGTTATCGCGGTTTGCTACCCAGGGTGCGCGGCGCGACCCTGGGCTGTGGAATGGCACGCCTTCAGCGTGCGTGGGCGGAAAGCCATTCGTGATGCGCAGCCGAACGGGCACGCTCGTTCACGAGCGTTTGCGGCTTCAGCCGATTGATAGGCCCGGCATTTATGCCGGGTAGGAGGAGTGCGAGTCATTGAAACTCCGCTGTCAGTCCCGTTTACGGGACTCATGCCTCGCCGGCGTCCGTTGGCGACCCGGCATAAATGCCGGGCCGAATTATCGCCTGACGGCGAAGAACGAGCGTAAACGCCCGTGCAAGGTCTCGCGCTCGACAAACGATCCCCTATCCTCCGGAAGAGGGCCAAGGTGCGGGCATCGTCGTGTTGTTTCGTTCTGCTTCGCTAGCGTATTGAAACGCTACATCCAGATTTCTCGTGAGCCATAATCGCGTTTGCCGCGCCTTTGCGCAAGTCTTTGCCCGGCAACCGCTTATGGCGATCTTTGTGCTATTCTCCGAGCTTCGGCACGCGCTATGCTTACTCGCAACGCCACCGTAGCGGTCCACGCTTCGCAGGAACGCGGAGCAGCGGAGAAATGTGGCCGGGAAGAAATGGCCGGTCGAATCGCGAGGAAGGGAATCTATGTGGCGTAGTTTTGCGGGCTCTTACCAGGTGATGAGTCTTACAGCAGCCCTTACTCTTGTATCGTCATCGGCACGCGCGGACGTCACGTGGACCCTCCCGGCAGGTCAATCTGGCGACTGGTCAGTTGCTTCGAATTGGGGCGGAACTGTGCCGACTATCAAGGACAACGCTGAAGTCGAGAATGGCGGAACCGCGAACATAACTTCTGCCGGTGCTTCATGCTTCAATCTCTACGTCGGCGGCACAAAAACCGGTTCAATCCAGATGTCTGCCGGCAGCTTGCTCCTACAATCGGCAGAGTACATTTCCAATGGCACCTTTACGCAAACTGGCGGAACGAACAACCCCGGCTATTACGGCGGGATATACCTCGGCGATTCGTCGAGATCACTCGGCGCATATTACCTTGGCGGCTCGGGACTGCTATCCTGTACCTCCGAGTATGTTGGGCTTAACGGCGGCGGCACGTTCGCTCATTCGGGTGGAACGAACAGCGCCAGCAATATATGGCTCGGCTATTACTCGGGTTCTAGTGGGAGCTACAACTTAAGTGGCTCGGGATTTCTGTTCGCCCAGAACGAATATGTCGGCGGAGCTGGCACCTTCACACAATCTGGCGGAACAAATAGTGTCGTCGGGACCTACGGCCTCATTGTCGGCAGCGCTTATAACGGTTACCAAACGGGGCCACTGGGCACTTATAACCTTAACGGCGCAGCTTTACTCACTGCGGCATACGAAGACGTAGGCAACAGTGCCAGCGGCGTGTTCACTCAATCTAGCGGAACGAACATCGTCACGCTGAGCATTGCACTCGGTTTTACTTCGGGTTCAGGCACCTACACTCTTGGTGGTTCCGGATTGCTTTCCGCGGGCACTGAGTACGTGGGCGAATCTGGAACCGGCGTATTTATTCAGACGGGCGGCACGAATAACGTCGCAGTAGGCGCTTATGGTAGCACTGGCGGCCTTTATGTTGGCGTTGATTCCGGTGTCGGCAGCTACTCCCTGAGTGGCTCAGGCATACTCAGCGCGCAAAACGAGTATATCGGCTCGGGCGGCGTCGGGGCCATGACCCAATTGGGCGGCCGTAACTCGATGACCAATCTCACAATTGCGGGAAACTATCGATTTGCCAGCGGCACGCTGCAAATCGCCGGCGGCAGCCTCGTCAACCAAGGGGTTTTCGACGCAACTGGCAGCACCGGGCTGCTAACCGTTTCCGGAAGCGCGATTCTCGACCTCTCGAAAGCTAAGCTCTTGAATACTGGTTCGATGTCTCTAAGTTTGGGTCCCAACTCGCTCTTGCTCCTTCCGGCTGGCTTCAATCCAGCGACTGCGCTCGGAAATTTTAGCATCGACTCATCCTCGCTGATCCACAACGTCGGCACGCCGCTGATGGTGGCAGCCGGACAAGGTTTCTCGGGTGTAGGTTCAATTGCCGATCTCGTGAATTGTCAGGGGACGATCTCGGCGGCAGCAAACGGCTCAATCAATCTCAATGGCGGCGTATCCATTTCTGGTTCGGGAATCGTGAACCTGGGCAGCGGCACTTTGACGCTGGATAATGCGCTCTCAGGAATGTCGGGGGGTACTCTGATGCCTAATACGAGCGTCGTTGGCTATTCCGGCACCGGCACGTTCACCCAGTCCGGAGGAACGCACTACATAAATTACCAGGGCGGCAACTTGTACCTCGGGTACAACGCCAATTCAAGTGGGAGCTATAGTCTGAGCGGCACGGGAACACTTTCTACAACATCGGAATGCATAGGTCTCAATGGAATCGGCACGTTCACGCAAACTGGCGGGACTAATAACGCCACGAGCGGCATAACCCTTGGATTACGTCCAGGTTCCACGGGCAGTTACCTGCTTAACGGAACTGGACTTGTCGGTGCTGAAGAGGAAGTTGTTGGCTCTTACGGAATTGGTACGTTTATTCAGTCTGGCGGGACCAACAATCTTTTCAGTTACTGGAATGGAACGCTTTATCTTGGATTAAACTCGGGCACTGGAACTTATACCCTCAGTGGTTCCAGCATACTTCAATCGCAAACTGAGTATATTGGATATTCTGGAAGCGGCATTTTCAATCACGTTAGTGGCCTAAACATGGCAGGCATCGTTTCGGTCGGAAGCAGCGGCCGTTATCAGTTTGGCGGCGGCACGCTCCAAATCGTGGCTGGCGGCGGGTTCGTCAGCCAAGGCGTTTTCGATGCGACAGGTAGCGCCGGCTTGCTAGATGTTACCGGCAGCGCGATTATCGACTTCTCGCAGCGCTTGCCGATAAACAGCGGTTCGATGTCGCTAAGCATCGGACCGAATTCGCTACTTATTGTTCCACCGGGATTCGATCCGGCGGCGGCGTTCGGCAATTACTACTTAGCGCCGACTTCCGTTTTTCACACTGTCGGAACGCCCTTGGTGATATCGTCCGGACAGACAATCACGGGCAACGCTACCCTCACCGATTTTGTTGATTGCCAAGGAACAATTCGGCCCGGAGCATACGGGTCTATCAAACTCAACGGAGGTGTTTCGGTATCCGGAACGGGTTTTGTTTATTTGGGAAATGGCGCGGTAACGGTGGAGAATTCAATTTCGAAAATCACGAGCGGGTCCTTGTTAGAATACAGGTTTTACGTCGGCTCTTCCGGCACGGGAGCGTTCTCTCAATCCGGCGGATTCAACAGGCTCACAGGATCCGCGGATCCAGTTACTGGATACGGCCCGTTCTACCTTGGCTATAACCCCGAATCAAGCGGCACCTACGTTCTTACGCGCCGGGTCACTCTCGTCGCCCGGTGAGACATTGGGGTATTCCGGCTTCGGCACATTTATTCAGTCTGGTGGAACAAATGTGGCTGGATCGATCATCCTTGCAAGCAATTCGGGCTCACGCGGCAGCTACAACCTCAACGGCATAGGATTCCTTACCGCATCGCAAGAGTCCTTCGGCAATGGAGTCGGTGTAATTACTCAGTCAGGTGGGACAAATAATGTCGCAACTCTAAGGCTGTCTGCAAGCAGCAGTTACGTGCTAAGTGGCTCGGGAGCACTCTTCGCAAACTACGAATATATAAGTTTTTCGAACAGCGGCACGGGTGTTTTCACTCAATCCGGCGGCACAAACAACGTCGTATATCAGCTTTCGCTTGGAAGCTACTACGCTACAAGCAATTGTATTTATAATCTCGACGGTGGCGTACTTGCCGTTCCTTCAATAAGTGTCGCTGGCGCAGTTGCCTTTAACTTTAATGGCGGACGGCTTCAGGCTAGCAATTCATTTTCCACTAGTCTACCATTAACACTTGGAACGAGTGCAGGCCAATCGACTCTTGACACTGGTGGTTTCAGGGTGGTACTTTCTGGCTTAATATCAGGCCCCGGTAACCTTGCAAAAGCCGGCAGCGGAATACTGTTCTTAACCGCGCCCAATACTTATTCGGGCGAGACGTTGATCAGTTGTGGAACGCTCGCCCTGACCAATTCGCTGGCCTTGCAGAATACCACATTGGAAACTGACGACAGCGGCCTTTTGAGCTTTTTCTCATTGACTACAGCGTCATTGGGCGGGCTGACTGGGTCCGGCATGCTTAACCTCGTGAATTCCTCATCTATATCGTTGGCACTTACTGTTGGCAAGAATGCCAGAAGCACCACATTTTCCGGCGCTCTCATCGGCTCCGGCAGCTTGACGAAAATCGGCAGCGGGCTACTGACGCTGGCGGGATCGAATACTTACAGCGGCGCGACCAGAATTAGTCAGGGAGAACTGGTGGTCGATGGATCGCTTGTCAGTCCAGTAACGGTAAATAGCAGCGGCATACTCGGCGGTGCGGGCAAGCTAACAAGCGTGACGATCAACGCCGGCGGGCATCTCGCGCCGGGCGATCCGCTGGGCCGCTTGCAACTCAGCGGCAGTCTCACACTGCTTTCAGGTGCGGTGATGGATTATGCGCTCGATATCCCAACCGATAGCGACATGGTTTCCATGCCGGTAGGCGCGCTAACCTTGAGCGGCCAGCAGTTCTCGGACTTCAACTTCACCGCGCTGTCCGGATTTGGGCCGGGCGCGTATACGCTCATCGACGCCGGCTCGATCAGCGGGAGCTTGGGCGCGAACACCGGCGGCATGATCGACGGGCTGACGGCATCACTCGCCATTTCCGGCAACGATCTGGTGCTGACGGTCGTTCCGGAACCAACGACGCTCGCGCGTAGGCGGCGCAAGCGCCGCAGGCGTGCTCGGATTCGTGCTACTGCGGCGACTGCGCCGCGGCAGATGACATAGCCGATTGCGCAGCATCCGTCAAATCGCGAACGTCGCCGAGAACGCCTTCTTCCGAAAAAGGCTCGGTTGGCTCGGCAGCGGCGATGAGGCCGCCGAGGGATGGTTCACCGTCCGGAATGTAGAGCACCCCATCCCAACGGCCACTGGCGAAGCTTCGTTCGACGGCGCGGCAGGCATTGGGCCGAGGGCCTGGAAAATGCCGTCCAAGCCGGGCGGCCCGTAGCCAAAGTACATGGCCAAGCCAAAGCCGAGGCAGACGTTCAACATGCCGAAGATAACGATCAAAACGAGCACGGCCGGCGGCCCCAGGGTGCGGAGTTTCTTCCGCAAATATAGGTCACGTTTTGACGCGAAAATGTCCCCTTATCTTTCGCGGTGTGGCTAACACGCCGTCTATGGCAAAACGGCGGGACCAGTTCGCGAGATCGAAGCCCGACGCGCAAGCGAGGCTTGTATTCAGCGCCGGCCTCGCTTGCGCGTCGGGCTTCGATAGGCGAAATGATTGAGACTACTCCTTCCTCGCAGATTTGGCCTCACCCCCTGTCCCTTTCCCAAAGGGAGAGGGGAGCTTTTCAGGCGGAAACGGCCCGGATTCCCGTAGGAACGGCACACAGCACCACCCATCCGTGCCCCGCGTGCCGGGCCATTTCCGCGAGCGCGGCGGCGCGGTCGCTGAAGATGCGGAATGTCGAACTGGGCGGCAAATCGAGATCGCGGCAAGCACGGCCCTGCTTCTCGGCTTCCGATCGCGCCGCGCGAATTACGTTGACCAGCACGTCGCGAAAGCCGCTGCTGAGCTTTTTGATGGACGAGAAGTCAATGATCAGGTTGCAACGATGCTCGGCGACCAGGCGATCGAGCTGCTGGCGGACGGATCGGCATTCGCGGGCGCTGGCGATATTGTCGCTCAGCTTCACAATCGTAATCTCTCCGACGTGCTCAAACTCCAGCGGCACATGGGCGGGCGGGAGAGCCCGCTCGGCCAACCACTCGGGGAAATCGACAATCCAGCCGATCACCACGAGCTCGCCGACGTACATGGCGACGGCCAGCACGGCCCCGGCGACAATGCCCAGCACGATCAGCGTTTCCAACATGGCTTTTACTGCCGCATCGCCCAATAGGCGAGAATCTTCGTCACCAGCCGCGCTGCGATAATATCGCAGCCGGGCGGATTTGGAGACGCGATAAACTCGACCACGTCGGCGCCTAGCAAGTCGCACGGGGCATTGATCACCGCGCGGACCACTTCCATCGCCTGCGGCCAGCTCAGGCCGCCCGGCTGCGGCGTGCCGGTGCTGGGGATGATGGAAGGATCGAGCCCGTCAACATCGAACGAGAGGTAAACCGAGCCATCCAGCCGGGCAAGCAGTTGCAGCAGTTCGTCCCACCGCGACGCCAATTCGTGGGCAAAGAAGGTCTCAATCCGCGGGCCGCTTTGCACCAGTTCGTATTCCGGCCGCGAAAGGCTGCGGATGCCGACCTGGATAAGCCGGCAGCCGCGCTCCCACAGCCGCCGCATGACGGTGCCATGCGACCAGCGGCGGCCGGCTAGCGTGTCGGCCAGATCGGCATGGGCGTCGATTTGCACAATTGTTACGTTTGCCAGGTCGGCGGCCAGCCCGGTCACGACGCCATACGTTAACAGGTGTTCGCCACCAAGTGTGAGGAGAAAGCGATCGCGGAATTGGGAGATATACTTCGCGGTCGCGGCCAGATGCTCCGGCAACTTGACTCCCGGGATGGCCGGATCGACGGCGATCGCGGGCAGAACGTGCAACTTCGGTGACTGCTGAAAATCGACCAGCGTCTCTTCCTCGAAAAACTCGATCTGCGGGCTGGCGGCGATGATCGCCGCCGGGCCAGTCTTCGTGCCAGTGCCGTAAGAAACTGTCCTCTCCAGCGGCCACGGCAAGATCAAGGCATCGGCGGCATCAATGCCAGGCGAAGGGAGGCCGAAGAATTGCGTGGGATCCATGAGGCGAAAGCGGATTGAGATGCGGGTTTTGAGTTTCCGGGCTTGGCGTTCTCACAACGGAGATTCAAGATTTGAAATCTGAGATTTCAGATCATTAAAAATCGCTTCTAACTCTCCGTCCACTCTACTCCGTCCGGTAAGCAGCGTCTACTGCCCGGTTATCTACGCCTTGAGACCCGCCACAATTAAGGTAAAATTGAATGTTATCAACCGTCCCGCGCCCCCGCTCTCAGCCATGCCCATCGACAAGCCGATTGGAATCGACCTGGGAACGACCAATTCGGCCATGGCCTGGGTCGATGGCTCCGGCCGCAGCGCGATGATCCAAAATGCGGAGGGCGAAACGACCACGCCCAGCGTCGTTTACTTCAGCGAGACGGAAGTCGTCGTCGGCAAGAATGCCCGCACTGCGATAACCGCCCATCCCGACATGGTGGCCCAATGGGTCAAGCGCGACATGGGCGCGGCGTTCTATTCGCATCCCATCCGCGGGCATTACCTGCCGCCTGAAGTCATCCAGGCCTGCATTCTACGAAAGCTCAAGGCCGACTTGGCGGGGTTCCTGCGCAGCGGGACGGCGGTGGGGAGCGACATTCAGACTGTCATCACCGTGCCGGCCTATTTCGACGAAATGCGCCGCAAGGCGACCGCCGATGCGGGCGACATGGCCGGCCTGCGAGTGCTGGACATTGTCAACGAGCCGACGGCCGCGGCAATTGCCTTCGGAGAGGCTTTGGGGTATCTAAGCTCCGATGGCACCTCAAAGGAAGAACTCAACGTCCTCGTCTACGACCTGGGCGGCGGCACGTTTGACGTCACACTGCTGCGCCTCACCGCGGGCAACGTGCAGACGCTTGCCACCGACGGCGACGTGCAGCTCGGCGGCCACGATTGGGACCAGCGATTGGTCGATTATGCGGCCGAGGCCTTCATCAAGCAGCACCGCTCCGATCCGCGCCGGCACGCGGCCACGCTCAATCGCCTTTATCTCGACGCGATGGAGGCCAAGCACACGCTTACGGCGCGAAATCGAGCGGTTATCCAAATCAATTATCAAGGCTGTGCCTCCGAAACGACTGTCACTCGCGAACAGTTCGAAGAAATGTCGGCCGACCTGCTGGAACGCACGGCCTACACCTCACGACAGGTATTAGCCGTCGCGGGGTTGAGGTGGCAAGACCTGCAGCGGATATTGCTCGTCGGCGGTTCGACGCGGATGCCGATGGTCGCCCGCATGTTGCAGAATTTCACGGGCATTCAGCCCGATCGCACCGTCAATCCGGACGAAGCGGTCGCCCGCGGCGCGGCGCTCTATGCCAGCCATCTCTTGGCGGCGCGAAGCGGCGGCGCGCGGAACACATTTCAGGTCACGAACGTGAATGCCCACAGCCTCGGCGTGGAAGGCATCGAGACCGACACGCTCCGCAAGAAAAACATCGTGCTGATTCCGCGGAACACGGCCCTGCCCGCGCGACACATCGAGCGCTTCGCCACGAAGTCCGATGGCCAGCGGTCGATCGTGATCAAGGTTTTGGAAGGCGAGAGCGCGCAACCCGGCGAGTGCGTGACGATCGGCCGCACGGTGATCCGCGACTTGCCCGCTGGGCTGCCTCAAGGCTGGCCGGTGGACGTGACGTTTCGCTATGGCACGAACGGCCGGCTGGCGGTCGAGGCACTCGTGCCGGGCACGAATCATCAGTCGCGGCTCGAATTGGTCCGCGAGACGGGGCTTTCCAATGAAGGTCTCGCGCGCTGGAAGCAGCCGATCGAATCGGCCGGCGGCATCGATGTCTTCGCTTGTGTAGCGAAAGACTTGCAAGAGACGGCCGTGCTCGAAATGCAGCCGCCGAGTGGGAATACGGATTGGGGACCGGCGGCCGGCGCTGGAGTCCCGCCTTTAGGCGGAAACGCGGTCACTTCGCCGGCTAAAGCCGTTACTATGGACGCCACGGCCGGAGCGAACAAACCTGACGAACCCGCCGTACCGCTGATCTCACGCAAAAAGCAGCCGCGGGACCGCCGCATCCCGTTATGGCTGGAGCGGCTCATCGGCCATATCATCACGATGATCATTTTTGCCTTTGTCGGCTATCTGATGATCTCGCATCTCCGTCCCGACGTGTTTCCCAGCCTCTTCGGCCGCGACAAGCCAACAAGCGAACAGAAGCAACCCGAAAGGTCTCCATGACGCCAGCCGGCACACCCGCGATAGGAATCGACCTGGGGACCACCTATTCCGTAGTGGCGCGGCTCGACGAGCGCGGGCAGCCCGTTACGCTGGCGAACTCCGAGGGCGACCGCCTCACTCCCAGCGTGGTGCTAATGGAAGGCAACAACGCCATCGTCGGCAAGGAGGCGATGAAGGCCATGAGCACCGAGGCCGATCACGTGGCCGAGTGCGCCAAGCGCGACATGGGCCACCGCGCCTACCATCGCACGCTGGAGGGAAAGCAGTATCCGCCGGAGGTGCTCCAGGCGTGGATACTCAACAAGCTCCGTAGCGACGCGGTTGGGCAGATCGGGCCGTTCGAAAAGGTCGTCGTCACCGTGCCGGCCTACTTCGACGAGGTACGCCGCAAGGCGACGCAGGACGCCGGATACATGGCCGGCTGCGAAGTTCTCGACATCATCAATGAGCCCACCGCGGCGGCCGTGGCCTTCGGCTTTCAGCAAGGATTCTTGAACGCCGCCGGCAGCACCGACCGCCCGCGGCGCGTGTTGGTCTACGACTTGGGCGGCGGCACGTTCGACGTCACCGTGATGGAGATTCGCGGCAGCGAGTTTTTGGCGCTAGCCACCGACGGCGACGTGGCCTTGGGCGGATACGACTGGGACCAGCGGCTCTTGAACATCGCCGCCGACGCCTTCCAGCAGACACACGGCGCGGATCTTCGCGCCGACGCGGCCGCCGTGGGCAAGCTTTGGCGGGAATGCGAGGACGCCAAGCGAACGCTCTCCGCCCGGCCCAAGGCGCCGATCCTCGCCGAGTACAACGGCCGCACGCATCGCGTGGAAGTCTCCCGCGAGCATTTCGAGGAAGTCACGCTCGACCTGCTAGACCGCACACGATTCACTTGCGTGCAAGCCTTGCGTGCGGCCGGGCTAAACTGGTCTGACCTGGAGCGCGTTCTCCTCGTCGGCGGCTCGACGCGGATGCCGATGGTCCGCGCCATGCTCCGTGAAATCAGCGGCAAGGAACCGGACGCTTCGGTCGGCGCCGATGAGGCAGTCGCCCATGGCGCGGCTTTGCATGCCGGGCTGATCCTGGCCAAGCTCGACGGCCGCCCGGCCAACTTCAGCATCCGTAACGTCAATTCGCACAGCCTCGGTGTGGTAGGCACCGACCCGCAGACGCAACGCCGGCGCAACGGCATCGTCATACCGCGCAACACGCCGCTGCCGGTAAGCGCGGTGCGGCAGTTCAAGACGGCCAAGCAGGACCAGAGTTCGATCCTGGTGCAGATCGTCGAGGGTGAAACCGCTTCGGCCGACGATTGCACGACGATTGGCCGCTGCACGGTGGCCGACCTCCCGCCGGGACTGCCCGCCAAATCGCCGGTGGACGTGATCTTCCACTATAAGGCCGACGGCCGGCTGAAGGTCCGCGTCCGCGTGCCGCACAGCGATCGGCAGGTGGACGAAGAGATCGTTCGCGAGAACGGCCTCAGCAAGGAGCACGTGGACGCCTGGCGGAAGTTCATTTCGGGGCAGGGGCCGACGGATTATCGGTAAGGTATCCGGCACACTCCGTGTGCCGACGAGCAGCGGTACACGGAGTGTGCCGGATACGTTAAGCTCTTAGTTCCGCCCCATGATGCCTGCGGCACTCGGCCACAATCCAGTCGCGGATGGCGTCGGCCTGCTGGCTGGTAAGCGTGCCGCTGGCGCCGCGGAGGACAATGCTGAAGAGCAGGCTCTTCTTGTCCGCGCCGAGGCGATCCGCATCGCGATAGGTGTCGCGATACTCGACTGCTTCCAACTCCGCTCCGCCGTGAGTGCGGGCGGTGGCGGCGATCTGAGCCCATTGTATCGATTCGTCAACCACGAGATTCAAATCGCGAGTGACTGCTGGGTAGGCGGGCAGCGGCGAGTACTGCGGGACCAATTCCGCAAGCTCCACGAGCGGTGCGAGCTTCAGTTCCGCGACGTAGCATGTTCCGCGGAGATCAGCCTGCTTCACGCCTTCGGGACATAACTGTCCCGCATAGCCGAGGAGCTTGCCTTCGAGATTCCAGCGCACGCCCGCTTGTCGGTCCAAGAGCGGCATGTCGGCCGTTTCGGTGGTAAGTTTCAGCTTGGGCGCGAGCGCGGCGGCGATTGCCTCGACTATGCCGCGGACTTCGGAAAAGGGCCGGCCACTCGTCAGCCCGAGCATCCACCATTCTTCCGGAAGCCCTTCGCTCGGCAGGTAAATCTTGGCGATCTCGAACAGCTCGATCACCGGATTGGAAAGGGCCTCGTTCGTCCGCCGCGCCGCTAGCAGGCTGGGAACAAGGCTCGTGCGAAGGTGGTCGGCACCGCGAATCACGGGCGTTTGGCTGCGAAGCGGCTCTTCCTGTGTCCATGCTCCAACCGCGCGGGCGGACCGTTCATCGACGGCGCTTAAGGTTATCGCCTCGTCGAAGCCGGCCGAGATGAGTACGGTGCGAATCTTCGCCACCACGCGGTCATCCCGCTTCCGAGACGATGCAGCCATCGGCACGCTTACATCCTCCGGAATCTTATCGTAGCCGTGAATGCGGGCGACTTCTTCGATCAGGTCGATCTCGCGAGTGAGGTCGCGCCGCCAGGAGGGCGGAGTGAATGTGAGAGAGGGGTGAGGGGAGAGGGGAGAAGGGGGAATTGCGATATCCCCTCTCCCTTCCCCCTTCCCCCCTCTTGCCACAGTGCTCCCCAGCGCCGTCAGTATCCGCCGCACCACATCCGGCTCAATCTCGATGCCTAAGACGCGCTTGATCTGCGAAAGCCGCAGCATGATCGGCTCGCGCGTAGTCGGCCGCGCACCGACGTCAACCGATCCGGCCGCCAAATCGCCGCCGGCCAATTCCAAGATCAACTCTGCGCAGCGGCGGCTGGCCCAGTCGATACCTTGCGGATCGACCCGCCGCTCGAATCGATAGGACGAATCGCTATTCAGGCCCAAATGCCGGGCGGTGCTGCGGACGGAAATCGGATCGAAGTCGGCCGCCTCGAGAAGAACATCGCGGGTCTGCTCGTTGACTTCGGTCGCCGCGCCGCCCATCACGCCGGCAATCGCCACCGCGCGCGAGGCGTCGGCAATCACGCACATTTCCGGCTCCAGGCGATACGTCTTGTGGTCGATAGCCTCGATCGTCTCGCCGTTGAGCGGCCGGCGGACGATGATTTCAGGGCTTGTTCCTGGGCCTTGCAATTTCGCATAGTCAAACGTATGCAGTGGTTGCCCGCATTCCATCATCACGTAGTTGGAAACATCGACGATGTTGTTAATCGCCGCGACGCCGACAGTCGCCAGCCGTTTCACGAGCCAATCCGGACTTGGCCCGACCTTAACGCCGTGAATCACGCGGGCGGTGTATCGCGGACAAAGGTCCGGGCAATCGATCTGCACGCGGACGAGGTCCTCCGCGCGCGTCTTGCCTTCCGCTGGCCGCGCGGCGGGAATAATCAATTGACAATCCCATAACACCGACACCTCGCGGGCGACGCCGATATGCCCCAGGCAATCGGGCCGATTGCTGGTGACCTCCAGATCGATGCACAAATCTTCGCCGACCTTGTGCGTCTCTTCATGATTGAGCCCTGCCATCATCAGACGCAGCTCGAGTTCCTCGGGCGGCATGTTGAGCGGGACGTATTGTTTCAGCCAGTTCCAGGAAATAAGCATGTGTTCTTGCCGTTAAATTCAGGGTACGAAAAACGGGTGATGTCGAGCAGTACGCCCGTAAATACGATGCGTGTCGGCAAGATAATGAGCGTAGTTCTCAAAACGGTCTCGATTGTCAAGATACTTCGCGTACGCCGAAAAGTGCAAGCGGCAATCTTCGATAAGCAGTTGGTATTTCGTTAGCATATCTTCCGCCTTGGCAAATTTCTCCAGTTCGTTGACGTCCCTAAGCATTTCATCGCACTGGTCTATGGTAGCGCCGATGTTTCCCCAGAGCACCCCGCTAGGAACCTCGTGTATCGCGTACGACAAATCACGCGCAAGCCAACCGATCAACATTCTACGGGATCGGTAGTCGCATGGGTCCTGCCTCAGCGCGGCATACAATAACGGTCCGGCGCCTCGCTCTTGTGGAGCAAGTTGTTGCGAACACTCGGGAGAACAACAGAGTTGATTCGCGAAATGCGCAAGCCAACGTGCGCAGCCGGGCAAATCATTTCGGTAGCCAGCGAGCAATGCGGGGAAAAGAACCTCGCGGAATAACGGCATCCTGACCGGGATCGAAGCTTTGTTGTCCGCGATACGCTCGGCTAGTAATCTCGCCCACGCATGGCGTTCCGACTCCGGCAGCTTATTGAACTCTTCTATGAACTCATTCAGCAAACGCAATACTTCGATGCGGACGTGCAAACGCTCCTGCGAAAGGTATTTCTTCCAAAGGTTTTGCAACTCCTCGCTAAGCACTGTGGCACCATCAACCTCTTGCTCATGACGCGTCTAGGCTTGTCATTACTGCCCGCGAACAATCCGCAGGACACGGAAATCATCCTTCGAGATAGAAACCCGCGCACCGCCGCCGAGGCCGTCGCCTTGCGGCACGAACTCGAAATTCCCAGTGATCGGCCCGATCATCCATCATAACGTCGTCGTCGGAGTGGACAGCGTCCGCGGCCGCGCTTCGCGCGACTTCAAGTCCCTCAAGAATCGGATTCAGTAGCATTGTCATAGCATGTCCTCGCGCCTACCGACAACCATTATTGTACCATTGAGGTCAATTTCGTAGATGTATTCCAGAGCTATTACAAATCCACGCAACTCTCTTCGAATGTGCCAACGTCGGTCACGTTCACTCGGGCCCTCCTTCCACTCACGTCCGTCCTCGTCGATTGATGGATTTGGGTGCGTGTGAAAGGCCGCAACAACCTCGCTACCACGGTATCGATTCTTGACCTCCAGTGCGGGCGGCACAATGCCGCAACGCTCCCCGCTTGGCCATCGTTCGATGCGATAGGAGAGGTCTGCGTTCAGGACTATATATCCTCCCTCTTCGTGCCGATAAGCGCGGTCGTCCGCTAACGAATCGTTCCACGCACGCCGAAACTCGCCGCGAACTTCAACGTCCAAAAGTGGGCTAGGCACATTTTCATTAACCATTTTAGTCGCAGATCGTTTGTGCAGCAAGCACATCAGGCCCAAAGAACCGGCGCCACTTGTGCTCGGCAAGTTGTACGCCTTTCAGATGATTGTTCTGTGCCCTACGCCGGCCCCGCCGCCTCGATTGCTTGCTGCCCCTCGGCCCTCTTCAGCCGCTGCACGTCCTTATGCGGCATCACCAGCCCGCAGCTTACGAGGTACTGGATCGCTTCTTCGATCGTGATGTCTAAATCGATCGCGTCGCGCTTCAATACAACCAGGGCGTAGCCGGAAAGCGGCATCGGCGACGAGGGGATGAAGACGCCCAGCACCGGCTCGTTGGCGGCGGAGCGGATGTCGCTGAGGCCGTCGCTGGTGACGAAAGCCAGGCTCCACATGCCGGCCCGCGGATACTCAATCGCAATCACGCGGGTGAACTGGATTTGCCGTTCGCTGAAGAAGAAATCGCTCACCTGCTTGGCCGCCTTGTAGACGCTCCGCACCAGCGGCAGGCGCTGAATAACCAGGTCGAAGCGATAAATGATGAAGCCGCCAATGCCCGCAGCCATGAACTTGCCCAGCAGGTAGACCAACAGGATGAAAATCAAGATGAAACAGGGGACCGCGTACAGCGGCCGCAAGTAGCTGAGCTCGACATAACGCCGGTAGATCGCCTTGGCCGTGCCGGGCATCGCCTCGTTGTCCAGCCCGTCCTTGACCTTCTCATAAACGGCGTTTGGCACGAAGCGACCGTCGGGACATTGCTTGTAGGGTACGCCGTCGACTACCGCAGTCTTCTCGCGGTCATCGGTGATCTTCAGGCCGTCGCGGATATTGCCGCTAAGCGACCAGACGATGGCCTCGCGGACGCCCGCGTTGACCGGCGCCAGCAAGTAGACCCACGTGGTGCTGACCACCCAAACGAGAATCGCTACCGTCAAGAGCGGCGGGATGAGCACGCCCAGACCGCGAACCACCGCCGAGCGGAACGGACGGGGTTTCTTGATTGTGATGGGAGTGTTTGTGGATGGCATAGATGGGAAGCACGAATGACGAATGACGAAACAATTATCGAATGTTCAAATCACAATGTTCAATGTTCAATGTGAAGTATCTGGGCGTCATTTGGGTTTTCCGATTCGGATGAACTCCGGTGCTCGTGGTAGTGCATTCGTGTCGGCCCGTGCGACGACGGCCACCGCGACTGCCGCCGCGCCGGCCTGCTTGAGCAACTTGGCGGCCTCGCTGCACGTCGCGCCGGTCGTGAGGATATCGTCAACCAGTAGAACTCGCGCGTCCTTCAAGCGTTTTCGCCGCCAGGGTAGCAGCCCGAACGCGTCGCGGACATTGCTGAACCGCTCATGCCGCTGGACGTCCTTCTGAGGTTTAGTATAACGGCGGCGGCGGAGCGTGCCGAGCACCGGGATGCCTAACTTCCGCGACAGGCTATCGGCAAGCAACTCGGGGCTGTTAATGCCGCGGCGAAAGCGACGAGTCCAGTGCATGGGAACTGGGATGACCACGTCCGCTCCAAATTGGACGATTTTGTCGCGCAGCCGCTCCGCCAACAGCCGGCCGACCGTGAGCGATAGTGCTTCCGACGAGAGCCGTTTGGTCTTGAGCACAACCTCTTTCATAGCGCCATCGTAGCGCCCCAGCGGATAGACAGCATCGAATTTCAGTGGATAACCCTTACATGACGGGCAGCCGCCCGACGGATTGAGTCCATCGGGTAAAACTGCGCCGCAGCGTCCACAGCATTCCGGCAACTCCGGCGCTATCAGTTGCACACACTTCAAACAAAGCGAGATGTCGGTTGCCGACATTAGGTCGTCTTCGCAATGCAGGCACCTTGGCGGCAGTGCCAAGTCGATCAGGCTCCAGCCGAACTTGCGAACCGCGGGCGCGACCGGCCGCAACCGGGTAATCATCGGACCAAATTGCAAAGCTGGGCGATGCCACATAAAACTTCTACTATTCGAGCCCGACGCGCAAGCGAGTGGGGCGACTTTTTCCCACTCGCTTGCGCGTCGGGCTTCGATTCGATACGCTTTGCAAGCGATATATCGAGGAATCAACAAGCCGCGGATAACTGCAATCCAGTTGTATTTTACAGAGTCTTATCGCAAATTCGCAGCTACCGCCAGTTCCGTAGCCAAATCTACACAATTGTCATTGCCCAGGTATTATCTTTTCTGTAAACTCCTCGGCCGACGGGCATTTCGACCGGAAAATGCGCTGAATTCGTAAGGAGCGGTGCAATCCGGCAAATCCTCAGACTCCTTCTGACCGATAAATCAGTCAGATGACATGTTACGCGGGGCCAGTCTCCGCGCGCAGCGAGAATCCGCCCCCCCACCTTTTCGAGGTGCCCGACATGGAAGTTCATCCCCTCGCCTACGTCGCTCCAACGGCAACCATTGGAGAAGGGGTCCGAATCGGGCCCTTTGCCGTTGTCGAGGATCGTGCCGTCGTTGGCGCCGGATGTGTGCTGGAAGGCCGTAGCTCGGTTAAACGCGGAGCAATACTGGGGCAGCGGAACCACCTTTTCGAAGGCGCGGTCGTCGGCGGGCTGCCGCAACACGCTCACCTGCCGGAAAACGTGGGCGACATCATCGTCGGCTCGGATAATACGATCCGCGAGAACGTGACCATCCACCGCGCGATGCAGCCCGGCAATGCCACGGTCATCGGAGACCATTGCCTTTTGATGTGCAACTCGCACGTGGCTCACGATTGCCAACTGGGCGATCACGTGATTCTGACCAACAACGTCATGCTTGCCGGGCATGTGACGGTCGGCCCGCGAGCCTACCTGGCGGGCGGGGCCGGCGTTCACCAGTTCGCCCGCATCGGCGCGCTGGCGATGGTCGGCGGCCTGGCCCACATCTCCCGCGACGTGCCGCCGTTTGTGACCATCGATGGCCAAAGCGGCTATGTCGTTGGGCTGAACAAGGTGGGCTTGAAGCGGGCCGGTTACGACACGCGCTCGATCGCCCGACTGAAGGACGCCTATCGCGTCATCTTTCGCGCCGGGCTGATGTGGAAGGAAGTCATCGAGGAGCTTCGCCGGCAGTTCCCCGACGGGCCGGCGGCCGAGTTCCTGCCGTTTCTGGCCTCGACGAAGCGTGGCATCACGCCCGAGCGGCGGCTCCCGCCCGGCACAACGCTCCGCATCCATGCGGAGGAAGAGCCGCAGGAAGAAGTCCGCCGCGCGAAGGCGGGGTAAGGTTTACACCGCCGGCCTATTTCTTCACAGCCTATTTCTTGTCTGCGGCGGGCTTATTCTTGCCCATGATCTTGTCGAACTCATCGTTGACTTTGGCGTCGCCCGACGGCTTGAGCATGTCGCTGACGCTGGTATTGTGTTCGTCCAATTTCGTCATGGCGTCGCTCGTGTTCTGGATGTCCTTGAAGTTATCGTTGACGCCTTCGATGCCTTCGAACGTCTGCTTCACCTTGGCCGTTTCCAGGTCGGTGGCAAGCTTCGTCTTCAGTTCCTCGACCTTGGTCAACTGACCGTCGATATCATCCAGCCGATCGGAAACCTTCCCCTTGGCTTTTGTGTAGGTATCCACAAGTTGTGACGCATTCTCCTGGAAGTGGTTCGCTTCGACGATCTTCCGCTTGAGTTCGCCCTCGCTGTCGAAACTGGTTTCACCGACTTTAATGGGCCACTGATTCTTGTCGGTCGCCGTCGTATATGCCTTTTTGAGTTCTGTCATCAAGGCTTCGCATTGCGACTTCTGCGTCGATTTCTCCTCCAACTTGTTGGAGATTTCGATTTTCTGCTTAGTGAGGGCAAGCTGCGCCGCTTGGAGTTTGCCGCGCGTCACATCGACCTGCGCGACGGCCCAAGTCAGATAGCCTTCAGGGTCCTTCTTGATGTTTTCCGGCGTCCACTGCGTGGCCTGGTTCATGGCCTGATTGACGTGCGTTTGGAACGGCTTGCTGACGAAGTACCAGATCCCGCCCGCGATGAGCAGCAGAAAGATGACCGCGACGACAATCCCCGCTGCCGCGCCGCGGCGGCTACGTTGAGCTAACATGACACCCTCCTCAATTTTGGGTGAAAGGACTTGATTGCGTGATGTGTTGCCATTGGAGGATTCGCTCCAGGTGGCTTGGCATTGGAAAGAATCGACACCAGGACGTTCCTTTGCCCTCTCCGTGCATTTTAGCGTATATGAGACCCGTCAAGTAGTGGGGAAAGCGGCTACTCCCGGAAACGGAATCGGTTTTTATGCACTTCCAATTCCGGCATTTACGGTCCCGCGGCAAAGGACTAAAATCATGGCCGCATGACTACCGATCTTGCAATACAATGCCGGTACGTTGTAACGCATCGATAAATCGCTGATTCGTACTCTCTCATGGCCAAGCACAGTCCCTACGTAGAAGGAATCATCCGTCGCCACTACCAGAACCAGGACCAGATTCTGCTCCAACGACTGAGCGAACTGGTCTCGGACCTGTACCTTGCCGAGGGCAAGAAGCGCGCCACGCTTTGGAAGCGGACGGCTGAGATTCTGGAAAGGCTCAAAATTCCCAACTCTCGCGTCGAGCACGTCCGCCAGAGCGATGATCCAGAGCTGGTTGCCAAACTGCTCAGCGAGTTGCTGGAGAAGGGGGATAAATAGTCCTATAGGGTGGGCCTTGCGCGGCTCATGCCGCCATTCCACCCCCTTGCAGGCATCCCTGCCGATTTCTATACTTGAGCGTCTATACCCAGATTTGCAGCATTCGCCGCCGTCGCTTCGGGCGCGCTTATTTTGATTGTTAGGAGATTGATCACCATGTCCATGGACAAAAGCCTGCGAGTGCGAGCGGGCATGACCCGTGCGCGGAGCGTGCTTACCCGCGGCGAGAGGATCACGCGGCTGACGGACGCGGAACGCTGGAAGGAAGGCGATAGCCCCTACGGCCTGCCGAAGGTCCGCGTTTACAAGCTGGAGATGAAGAAAAAGAAGAAGAAGGCCAAGGAGGATGAGGAAGGTGCCGAAGGCGCAGCCGCCGCCGCTCCCGCCGCAGGGGGCAAAGCGCCCGCTGGCAAGGCTCCTGCCGCCAAAGCGCCCGCTGCCAAGGCACCCGCCGCTAAAGGTAAGAAGTAAGCACCCTCGTTCCCACGCTTCGCGTGGGAACGCACTGCGGGACGCCCCGCGTCCACTACGGTGCGACATGGCCACGGAACGGCAGCCGGTATTTGGCCGCGCACGGCGCGGGTACGAGATCGCTCCAGCGTGACGACAACCATGAACATCGACTTCAAGCTTCCCGAACTCGGCGAGAATGTCCACAGCGGCGACGTGGTGAGCGTGCTGGTCAAGGAGGGCGACCAGATCGCGGCCAACTCCGGCTTGTTCGAGTTGGAAACCGACAAGGCGGTCGTCGAAATCCCCTGCCCGCACGCCGGACGCATCGTCAAACTGCAAGCCAAAAAGGGCGACACGCTCAAAGTAGGTCAGGTCGTGGCCACGATTGCCAGCGGTGATGAAGCCAAGCCCGCCGCCGCGGCTGCTGCGAAAGCTTCTGCCGAACCTGCTCCCGCACAGTCACCGCCAGCGAAACCTGCACCGGTTGCCGCTGCGCCCACACCGCCGGCACCGGTGGCGGCAGTTGACAAGCCGCAAGCTCCCGCACCTGCTGCTCATGCGACAAGCCATAGCTCCGGTCCAATCCCCGCCGGTCCCGCCGTGCGGCGGATGGCGCGCGAACAGGGCGTTGATCTCAGCACGGTCGCCGGCAGCGGAAAGCATGGCCGCATCACGCGCGAGGATATTGCCGCCGCAGCCAATGTAGGACGGACCTCCGAGTCCGTCCCTGGCGGCGGACGGACTCGGAGGTCCATCCTACACCCGTTCCGACGCAGGCCGCTCCGGCCCCCGTCGTCACGGGATTGCAGCCGGCCACTTCGTCCGACGGCTCGGCCACCGACGCCTGGGGCCCCGTCCGCGTCGAAAAGCTTTCCCGCATCCGCCGCACGATCGCCGAGCAGATGGTCCGTTCGGCCACCACCATTCCGCACGTCACGAACTTCGACGACGCCGACGTCACCGAGTTGGAAAAGCTTCGCCAAAGCGTGCCCGCCGCGCAGTTGGGCGAGAAAGTCAAGCTCACGATGATGCCCTTCGTGATGCGAGCCGTGGCGATGGCCCTGCGGCGGCACGAGAACTTGAACGCCGTCTTCGATCAGGCCGGCGAGCAGATCGTTTACAAGCAATACGTCAACCTCGGTATCGCCGTCGATACGGCCCGCGGACTGGTCGTTCCGAACGTCCGCAGTGCTGACCGCCTTTCGATCGGGCAGATGGCCCAGGCCCTCGCCGCGATCGCCGAGCGTGCCCGCGGTGGACAGTTCGCCATCGAAGACCTCCGCGGCGGCACGTTCACGATCAGCAACCTGGCGCGGTGGGCGGTCAATACAGCACTCCGATCATCAACTTCCCTGAGGTCGCCGTCCTGCTGATCGGCCGAGCGCGCTGGCTGCCGGTGGTTCGCGGCGAGAAGCACGACCGCGTCGAGAACCGCTTGATGATGCCGCTGAGTTTGTCCTATGACCATCGTCTGGTTGATGGCGCCACGGCCGGCCGCTTCCTCAACGAAGTCATCCGCAACCTGGAATCGCCCGGCATGTTGCTGCTGGCGTGACGTTAAAGGATGAAGGCGGAAGGCGGAATGGCGCCGAGTGACCTGAAGTTGCGAACGAAAGCGTTTGCATTGCGGATCATTCGCATGTACGTGGCACTGCCCAAATCCGTGGAAGCTCAAGTAATCGGCAAACAGATTCTGCGCTGCGGTACTTCCGTTGGTGCTCACTATCGTGAAGGCGCGAGACCGCGATCTGCCGCTGAGTTCGTGAGCAAGGTGGAAGGCGGCTTGATGGAACTGGAAGAATCCGGCTACTGGCTGGAACTATTGGCCGAAGCCAAGATTCTTCCTCAATCTCGTCTGACCGCCTTGCAAGACGAAGTCAACCAACTGACTGCCATCCTCGTTACCTGCATAAAAAACGCGAAGCGAAAGATGAAGCCAAAAGCCTAGCTTGTTTTCATCCTTCCGCCTTCATCCTTCATCCTTCATCCTTCCGCCTTCATCCTTCATCCTTCCGCCTTCATCCTTCATCCTTCCGCCTTCATCCTTCATCCTTCCGCCTTCATCCTTCATCCTTCATCCTTCATCCTTCTGCCTTCATCCTTTCACATCATGGAAACACAACTCGTTGTACTCGGCGGCGGGCCCGGCGGTTATGCCGCGGCATTTCTAGCGGCCGACCTGGGCATGAACGTCACGCTTGTCGATCTCGAACCGCGGCTGGGCGGCACCTGCCTGCTCCGCGGCTGCATCCCATCGAAGGCCCTGCTGCACGTCGCCAAGGCGATGTCCGAAGCGGCCCACATGAGCGAGTGGGGCGTCACCTTCGCCAAGCCAGCGCTCGATATCAATGTCATGCGGGCCCGCAAGGACAAAGTTATTGCCACGCTTACCGGCGGGCTCAAGCAGGTCGCAGGAAAACGCAAGGTCACTGTCGTGCAGGCCAAGGGCACGTTCGAGGATGGCAGCACGCTGCGGCTGCAACCGGTCGGCAACGCGCCACTCGCCGACGATCGCGTCCATTTCGAGAATTGCATCCTCGCCAGTGGCTCGCGGCCGGCAGTGATTCCCGCCTTCAACCTGCCGACACCGCGGGTGATGGACTCCACCTCCGCGCTGGAACTGCCCGACGTGCCCGAATCGCTCTTGGTGGTTGGCGGCGGCTACATCGGCCTGGAGATGGGCACGGTCTACGCCGCGCTCGGCTCGAAGGTCAGCGTCGTTGAATTGACCGACGGCCTCCTGCCCGGCGCGGACCGCGATCTGGTCCGCCCGCTGCACAAAAAGCTGGCCAAAGATTACGCCGAGATCATGCTCAGCACAAAGGTCGTCTCGATGGCCGACAAGGGGAAAGCGATCGAGGTTACCTTCGAGCCGGCTGCCGGTGGCGAACGTAAAGTCCAGCAATTCAGCCGCGTACTGGTCTCCGTCGGGCGGCGGCCCAACAGCGACGGGCTGGGGCTGGAAAAGACAAAGGTCCAGATCGACAAACAGGGCTTCGTGCAGGTCGATCCGCAGCGCCGCACCGCCGAGCCGCGGATTTGGGCGATCGGCGACGTAGCCGGCCAGCCGATGCTCGCACACAAGGCGACGCACGAAGGCCGCTCTTGCGTCGAGGCCATTGCCGGGCATAACGTGACTTTCGCGCCGCGAGCGATTCCGGCCGTCGTCTTCACCGATCCCGAGATCGCCTGGGCTGGGCTGACGGAGACGGAAGCTCACGCGAAGGGCGTCAAGTATGAAACCGCCATCTTCCCCTGGGCGGCCAGCGGCCGGGCGCAAGCCATCGGCCGTACCGAGGGCCTGACGAAGTGGCTCATCGACCCGGCCAGCGAGCGGGTGCTCGGCTGCGGCATCGTCGGCGCGGGAGCGGGCGACCTCATCGCCGAGAGCGTGCTGGCCATCGAGATGGGCTGCTCGGCACGCGACGTCGCCGAAACGATCCATCCCCATCCCACGCTCAGCGAATCCCTCGGCTTCGCCGCCGAAGTCTACTTCGGCACGGCGACCGATATCTATAAGCCGCGGAAAGCCTAATCGGCGTGGCGCAGGCGTCCCGCCTGCCGATCTTGCAGCCGGGACGACGGGCAGTTTGCAACCGTTTCGCTACGCAAATGCCCCGCGGCCGCGCTGGAATAATCGGCGCTGAACCATGACATCGCGCCGAATAAAAATAGGGTCGCTCAGACCCCAATTAATCGGCCGGCTATCGAATATGCAACTTTGGCAAGGCGTTTTGAAGATCGCGGATCCCCTCTTTGGTCACCTTTAATCGCGGTTCGCTGCCGCTACCGTTAGGCGGGTTGCGAAGATATACAGTTTCCAGTTTCGTCGCGGCCTTTAGCCGCGCCAAGCCAGTGTCGGTGATGCCTGTGAAGATCAGATCAAGCGACTGAAGATTGGGCAGCCGTTGTACGCAATTGAGGTCACTGTCATTCAGGTTTGTTCCGAGCAGCCGAAGGTTCCGGAGCGACGGCAATTGCGGTAGGCGCGATAGGCCAACGCTGCCCAGGCGCATTTGGAACAGCCCAAGTTCCTCAAGTTTGGACAAGCCTGAAAGGACCCGCAAGCCTTCGCCCGTCACTGCCTTGGAATCAATCGTCAGTTTTCTTAGATTCTTCAGCTTGCCAACGTGGGCCATTCCCGCATCGGTAACGGGTTGGCCGAATAGATCCAGTTGTTCGAGACCGGTTACCGTAGCCAAGTTTGCGAGTCCGGCATCGCCAACCTTTAATCCATCAAACGATAGGCTTTTAAGACGCCTTAAGGGCTGTAGGTACGCCAAGCCGGCGTCCGTTACTTTTGTCTTACCGATCGCAAGCGATTTCAGACGGGACAGCCCGCTAAGTTTTGCAAGCCCTGCATTGGTAATGGCTGTCTCATTGATTACGAGTTCTTCAAGTTCGGAAAGGCCCTTGACGTGTTCCAAACCCGCGTCGGTAATCTTTGTCCCTTTCAAGTACAGGCCCTTCAACCCGTGCATCCCGTCGATGTATTGCAGTCCACTGTCCCCAAGATCGAGAAACATCAGATCGAGTCTCTTCAGGTTCTTCAGTCCTTGGAGGTCTTTCATGCCGGCATCCGTCAGCCTCGTATCGGCAAGCGAAAGGTCTTCCAAAGCGGTCAGTTGCCCAATGATGCTTGCCGAGTCATCGCCGATGCCTCCAGATTCATCGCCTAGTTTCCCGAAGCTAAGATCAAGGCGGCGAAGGTGCGTCATCCCCTTCAAGATGACGACGCCTTTATCGCTGATTCTGGAATTGTATGACAGGTCGAGTTCCTCCAGGGCATTCAACCTCTTCAAATGGCGAAGGCCTTGATCCGTCGCGCCAGTAAAACGCACGCCCAAAGCTCGCAGCTTTGTGAGGTCCGCAATTCGTTCAAGAATGCCGTCACCGAAATCACCACCGTCGGCGTAAAGCCGCTGAAGATCGGCCAACTGGGCTAAGCAGTCTAACTCCGACGGCTGCAAGTTCGAAGGCATGGACCCCTCGCTCTTGAATTGGACGCGGAAGACTACTCCAATTACAGGCCTACCAAGGTTGGCGTTGTCGCGTTCGACCGTCGCGCCGAGCTTCTCAAGTTTAGCGGCAGCCGTCTCCTGTGAGGACACCGGCTCTGCTGCGGCTCCCTGAGACACGCCGAAAATCAATGCTCCAAGGGAAAATAACACGGCAAAGGACGAGTTCACGATGGAGTCTCCGGTGGCGCTATGCGATGCCATTGTTTGCTTGCGGCGACCCGTTTGATTTTAGGTTGGGTCGTGCTGGCTGTCAAAGCGTACGCACAAAAGCCTGACGCGCAAGCGAAGAGCTGCTTTCCCACTCGCTTCCGCGTCGGGCTTGTATTCGCGGCGGTTGCCGCGAAATGCCGGCTAAAGCCGGAACTCCAGCGTGTCACGCCGGAATCTCCACCCATTGCTTGCTCTTGGCGCTCTCGAGAACCGCGTCGCAGACCCGTTGCGTAGCCAGGGCGGTCCGCATGGTCGGCTCGAACTTCGGGCCGCCTTCGAGGCTCGCCAGGAAGTCGGCAAAACTATTTGTAAACGTGTGTTCGTAGCCGATCGTACAGCCGGGCACCCACCAGTTTTTCATGTACGGGTGCTCGAAGTTGGTGACGTTGATCTCCTGCCAGCCTGTCAGGTGGTCCTCGACCTTTTTGCCCGTCGCCGGGTCGATGTAGCGGAAGAATTCCAGCAGGTGCGGGTCTTCCAGGTTGAAGTACGCCGAGCCATTTTCCCCGTTGATCTCAAGAGTATTAAAATTCTTCCGGCCGCGGGCGTAGCGGGTGCTCTCGAACGTGCCCATCGAGCCGTTGGCGAAGACGGCCAGGAACATGCAAGCGTCGTCGATCGTCACCGGCTCGACGCGGCCCGATTCGGCGTGCTTCCGCTCCTTGACGAAAGTCTCCGTCGAGGCCACGACGCGGCGGATCGGGCCGTTAAGCCACACGGCCGTGTCGATGGAGTGGGCCAAGAGGTCGCCCGTCACGCCGGAGCCGGCCACGCGGGCGTCCAGCCGCCAGAGTGCCCGGCCGCCTTGAGGCACGTCGGGCGAGATCGTGTAATCCTGGTTGTAAGTCGCGCGGTAATGGTACGGCCGGCCGATGCGGCCTTCGTCGATGAGCTGCCGGATCAAAGCGATGGCCGGCACGCGGCGATAGTTGAAGGCGACCATGTTCGCCACGCCGGCCTTCTCCACGGCCGCGACCATTTCCTCGCCCTCCGCGGCGTTCATCGCCAGCGGCTTCTCGCAGACGACCATTTTTCCTTCTCGCGCCGCCGCGAGTACGATGTCGCGATGCAGATGATTGGGAAAGCAGATATCGATCAGATCGACGTCGTCGCGGGCGACCACTTTCTTCCAGTCGCTTTCGACCGCTTGATAGCCCCAGGTTTCGGCGAACTTCTTGGTCTTGTCTGCGGAGTCCTGTCGCCCGCAACAGACCTGGAGCACGGGCTTATGCGTGATGGGAAAAAAGTGGCCGACTTGCAGCCAGGCGTTGGAATGCGCGCGGCCCATGAAGCCGGTGCCGAGGACGGCGATGCGGAGGGGAGTGGACATAGGGAGTTCAGATAAATGTTCAATGTTCAAGGTACAATGTTCAAGGTACAATGTTCAATGAGCGGACGGACTCAGGGACGCGTTTTTCCTTTTCGGTGGATCGAGCTGAAAATCAAATTCAGTTCGTGCGACTCTTTCCACAACAGGCGCGCACGATCTTTGCACGGCGGAAAGGCCACGGCTAGCATCCGCAGCCAGTGTTTTGTCTCGCGGACCTCACGGCTGCATATGCTGATTCGGTAAAGGAACTCCTTTTTTGATCCGGCGTCGTTCGCTTCACAATAATTCGCGCCAACGCTGGTCGCGGATCGCACCAGTTGCTTGATAAGCGGCGACGTAAACGGATCGATCGAGACAGACCGCGCACATAAAATCACGCTCTCTCCAAGCCGTGCGGTCCGTTCGGCAAGGTCGTATTTCGGCGTCTTCTTGCCCTCATCCGGAACGTTTCCCTGTTCTTCCGCCATTGTACATTGAACATTGTTCATTTGGTCATTCCGTCCACCCGTGCTTATCCCTCACCGCCATCATCGCCTTCAAAATGCTCACCCAAGTCTCGCGCTTCCTCATCACGTCGTTGGGGAACATGCAGCCGTCCCAGCAGATATAGCGGCAGCGTTTCGTAAGCTCGTCCTTTTCGTCGCGGAGCCAGTAGCCGGCATGGTGCGGGATGTCGAGCTTGCCTTGAGCGTCGCCGGGCAGGCAGTGACGGCCGGTCTTGTCGTGCGTGCCGCTGCCGTGAACGGTGCCGTTGTTCTGGGCGACGTGGAAGTCGATCGTCCAAGGTCGCAATGCCGTGGTCAGCTCAACATACGCTTCTTCGAACTTTTCTTCGTCGCGCCAATTGAAGTTGGCCGGCAGGATGGCGTCTTCCGGTGCGTTGTAGCCCAGCAGGTAGAGCAGCGTATGGGCCATGTCGGCCTCGAAGCCGAGTGTCTGCTGGCGATCGACCATTTCCAGCAATTGCAGCATCCGCTTCCAACTGTGCATGCCGCCCCAACAGATTTCGCCTTCGGCGGCCAGCCGCTCGCCATGATCTTGGGCGATGTTGCACGCCTCGCGAAATGTTTCGGCGATCCGCTTCTGATTGCCCATCGGATCTTCATACCAAGGATCGACGGGCGAGGCCGAATCGATCCGCACGACGCCATCGGGCCGCACGCCAGCGGCGCGCAGCCGCTCGGCGATGCGGCAGCCCTTGCGGACCTGCGTGAGGAAGTTTGCCCGATCGTCCGGACCACCCATCGCGGAACCGCCGCCGGTCGGGCCCCAAACAGGCGCGACGACCGTGCCGATTTCCAGCTTCCGCGAGCGAATCCTGTCGGCCAGCCGGCGGATTTCGTCATCGCTGGAATCGATATCGACGTGCGGCGCAAAGAGAAAGAGGTCAACGCCGTCGAAGCGGATGCCCTCATGCTCGGCGTCAACCGTCAGGTCGAGCATCGTATCGAGATCGATCGGCGGCTCGGACCCTGGCCCCTTGCCGACGACGCCCGGCCAGGCGGCGTTGTGGAGTTTGGGGAAGTTGTTGGGGTGTTCGAACGTCGTCATTTCATTCCTTTGCGCTACTTTGTCCGAACCTTTATGCCCAATTCGACAAACTCGCGGGCCTCGGCGTTCTTGCCGATCGAGTCACAACGATGCGCGAACCGCATTAGGCCGGTCGGTTTTTGTAAGGGGGAGGGGATCGTATTTCGCGCGGTTTTCATAGCGGCGGCTCCGGCGGCGCCAACTTCTCCAATTCGGGGATCAGAGGCCGCAAGCGTTCGGTCGCGACGCGCCAGACGACGTCATAGTTGACGTCGATGTAGTCGTGTACCACCTTGTGCCGCATGCCAATAATGTTGCTCCAAGGGACTTCGGGATGGGCTTGCTGAAACTCCGGCGACAAGCGGCGCGCCGATTCGCCGAGGGTTTGAATCAAATGGGCCAATGCAAGGCGCAGAATCTCATCGGCGTCGAAATCGGAACGCGACTTGCCGGCGACCTTGCTGAGAATACTGCGGCTAGTGTCCAGCATATGGCCAATGTAGACCGCGTCATCCTTCTTCATACTGCACCTGCGCGCTATCAAGGATGCGTTTCCGAAGCCACCGATTCAGGTATTTCTCCGGGATCATATCGACTTTGTGCCCCCCGAAAAGCTGAGACAACTCTTCTTCCATATCGATAATCTCCCACCCCACGGCGCGCCCCGGCCGGAACTCATACAGCACGTCCACATCGCTGTCCGGGCGAAAATCTTCGCGAAGCACCGAGCCAAATAGCGATAACTTGCGAATGCCGTGCCGACGGCAAAACTCGGCAACCTCGCTTTTGAGTGGAATAATGCGGTGGTTCATTGGATCATCAAGTTTAGCCGAAAGCTAAAGGAAGACTAAGTGACATGCTATACCTCCGCGCTACCTATTTCAATACGCGAGGCCTTGCTACCGACGATGATGCAACTCGCTGCTACCGCCGCGAGTGATCTCCAATCTTCGGCATATTTCCATGCACGTCCGGCCCGAAATAACGTAATCCGACGAGCGGTTCGCAGCCGGTGTTCTCGACTTCGACGCCCCGCGCGGCGGCATCGTGCGAAATGAAGACTTCGTCCAGCGGTTCCTCGCCGAAATGGATCATCGCGGGCGTTTGCAGCGCGAGTTTTCCGATCCGCCCGCTGCCTTGCACGGTAATCCAGCCGCTCGCGCCCGGATCGCGGAGCGTGCATTTGGCGCCCGGCTCGACCGTCAATTCCTTGGCCGAGAAGCGTTGCTGTCCATCGAAGTGGCCGTAATCGATCCAACGGTCGGTATAGCCCTGGCCGGAGCGTTCCTTGTCGACGATCGGCTCGACGTAGCAGTGCTGCTTGAAGCTCGGATCGACGTTCTTTTCCCAATCGAGCTGCTCGATGATGAAATCGAGATCGCGGTGCTTGTCGGCCGGCATGTCCTTCACCAAGCAGCGCCCACGGCACCTCGCGGCCCTCGACGAGCGATTGGTACATGCCGAACACGTCGGAGCCCCACTGTGGCTCGTAGGTACACATCGAGCCGGGCGCGTGGAGCACGCCTGCCGGCACCATCCAGCCGGTGCCCGGCTTGAGTTTCGCGGCCTTGGAATAATAGAGGATGCCATTTTCGCCCTTGCTCCAGTTTTCCAGGCAGCGGCGGATGTCGTCTTTCGTTGTGCCCGGCTCGAGGCCGAAGAACGTGTAATCAAAATGGTTGTCGGCGGCGTTCAACTGCGGCGGGAAGTAATAGCTTTCCGGCTTGCCCTGCTGACCGGTGAGCGCGGCGTGTGCATCGCTCTGGTGCATGTGGAGCGGGATGGGGCCCATGTTGTCGAAGAATTTCGAATAGACGGGCCAGCGGGCGTACTTCTTGAACATGGCCTTGCCGATGAGCCGAACGCCCGCCTCAGCCACGACGTCGCGGAGCAAGAAGCGCTGTCCTTCGAAGGAGCAGTAGCTCAAGCCCTCGTCCGCCGCGCGGTTGTCGTTAGCCGCCTCGGTGGTGCTGGCGAACCATCGCTCGTCGATGCCGCCGCGATGCGTGCCGAGGGCGTACCAATCGGTGGGAGCCAGCTTTATTCGCTTGCCGGGATGGAGGAAGCTCCGCGGCACCCAGGTGGGCGTCAGCCGCAAGAGTCCCTCTCCGGCGTCCAAAGCCCGATTGAGAATCGCCGCGACATTGTCCTTCTTTAAGATGGGTGATGCGCACATATTTGCCGAAGCTCCAGAGAGTAGCCGAGTAACCCAGGAAAACTGAGAGTATATACTATCCGCAGGAATAGGCGTATTGTCCAGTCCCGCGCCGCAGACTTCCCTTATCGCCGCCTTGCTCCGCCAGCTTTAAACGAGCTGAGAGAGGCCGATACGGAAATCACGACCCGTACCGCGCCATCAACGCATCCAATGCCCGCGCCGAAAGACCATTCCGACGGTTCGGATCGTCCGGCCACGAGGGGCCTGTCGCGGCGTCAAGGCACGCCGGCCGACCAAATTGCCGCGCAATCGCCGCATCAACCGCCCGCGGACTGGCATGCCAAAGCGAAGCGGCCCTGCTCGCGCCCGGTTGAGTGTTTGCCGCCGCGACGGCACGCGACCGCAGCACAGCGGCCATAAGAGAATCGTGATTTTTCGATGTCGTGGCGGCTGCTACTACTCCGCCGCTGAAAGCCGTCGTCGATTGCTGCGCGGAGATCGCCGCTTCAGGCAGAATCGGAGCGGGCAATGGCAAGCCGAAAGCGGTCGATGTGCCGGAGCCGACGGTCAAGTTCGAGCCGCTGAGAATCGAAGCCGCGCTGAGGATGACCAGTGCGCCCGCGGTAACGGTCGTGCCGCCGCCAAAGCTATTCGTGCCGGAGAACCGCGCCGTGCCGCCGCCGTCGGCCACGATAACTGCGCCGGAGCCACTGATATTTGAGGTGAAATCGGCGCGCCCCGCACCGCCGCCAACAGACAACGTAAAGCCGTTGGAGTTGATTGTCTGCCCGAGCGTGATGTCCGATCCCGCACTGCCCGTCAGAACCGTGCTCGCACCGGTCAGCGTCGTAGCGAGATTGAACGCCGTATTTCCCGCCGAGGCGCTACCGTCCACCGTGCCGCTGACGTTGATAGCGTTGCCGCCGATCGTGTAACCACCCGCGCCGAATACGATGTTGCCGAGTTGCGTGCCGGCGGTCAGGTTGTTGGTGTTCATCAGCCGACTCGCGCCCGAGGGGAATATCACGTTGTCGCCCGCGACCGGCGCGGCATGATCGACCCAGTTGTTCGTGTCGCTCCAATTCGCGGTTGAAACGCTGCCGCCGCTCCAGACGCGGTTGATTGCGCCGAGCTGAATTTCCCACGCTCCGCGGCCATAGGTCGACGCGGCGAGAATGGTCTGGCTGCCGATCGTCGCCATTTGCAGGTCGGTGACGGGCGAGTTCGGCAAGCCCGCGCCAAACCGCGACCAATACGTGCCCAAGTCCGCTGATTGGTAGACGCCTCGAGCCGTAGCGACGTAGAGCACGGGCGTCGACGGCCGCCAATCGACGGCGATGCTATTAGTCCACAGTTCCGACGGCAAGTTGCCGGTTATCTCCAACCACGACGTCCCGCCGGTTGTGGTCATCCAGACTCGCGCCGCGCCGAAGACATTCGTGGGAAAGCGGCCCGGCACGATGAATGCCCGGTTGGCGTTGCTGGGATCGACCTGGATGGAAACGATCTGGTCGAAGAAATCATTGGGAAGGCCGGTGTCTTTCTCGGTCCATGTCCATGTCGAGCCGCTCTTCTGCCCGACGAACATCTTGCCGTCGGACGTGGCCGCGTAGACCGTACTTGTGCTCGATGGGGCAATGGCGATAGCGGTGACGTAATTACCGGCCGACAACACCGGGCTGATAGCCGACCATGAGCTGCTGCCGTTGGTCGTCTCGTATATTGTGTCCGTGCCCACCAGCATCCGCTGCGAGTTGGTCGGGTCCATGACGAAGGCCTTTTGCACGCTGTAGCCTATGCCGTAGGCTGCCAATGTTGTGGGAATGCCGGTGCCCGCGTCCGCCCAAGTCGCGCCGCCGTCGGTGGAACTAAGGATGAAACTGTCGGCATCGGTCGGCGCATATTGGTAGATTTTGTTTGGCGACGTGGGGTCAACCAGGATTTTTCCGATTTCGCCCGCGCCTTCGCCGCCGAGGCCGCCCGGCGTCTGCCCGGCGGAGTTCCAAACCGGATAGCCGTTGTATTTGATCACCGCGAACTGGTCCTGCACCAAGCCGTAGACGATGTTGGCGTTCGTCGGATCGAGGGTCAACGTGTAGAACTCGCTCGTCGAGAGGTTGCCCTGCTTGTTGGCGAAGTCGGCCGTGCCGCCGATATTAGTCACGCGATAAATGCCGTGATCGCCCGTGAGGACCAGGTCGCCGCCGTCGTCAAAATAGCCGCCAACGGGGTCCTCGAAATCGTTGATCAAGTTCCACGTCGAGCCGCCGTTCGTGCTTATATAGACGGTGTGGTCGCCGTTCACGTAGATTGTTTGCGAGTTCGTCGGGCTAACCGTGAGCATGATGTGCCAAATGCGGGCCTCGTCGGCATCCGGCGCCGGCAAGCTCGGCAGCGATGTCCAGGTGCTGCCGCCATCCAAGGAGCGGTAGCGGTGCGGCATGCCGGCGGGGAGATTGCCAAGTCCGGTGTCAAATGCCGTCGCGTAAAGCGTCGAGGCGGAAGTCGGGGCGACGACAACGCGGATGCTGTAACCAACGGCCGTGCCGGTCACCATGCCGCCAGCAAGCTTGGTCCACGAAGTGCCGCCGTTCGTCGTCTTGTAGAGGCCATTCGTGGCCGTATTGGAATCTTGCGTCAGACCGGCATAGAGGATTGACGAGTTCGTTGGGTCCATCGAGAACGTCCGACGCCCAGCCGGAATGGATCGAGGCCGTGGTGTTCGTCCAAGTCGCGCCGCCGTCGGTCGATTTGTAAACCCCGCCCGAATTGCTATTGGGACCGTAGAGCACGGTGACGTAAAGCACGCTGGCGTTCGTCGGATTGACGATCAGCGAACCGAACGCCACTTGATCGAAGACGGAAGTGCCCATCATGACCCAGCTCGCGCCGGCGTCCGTCGATTTAAGGACGCCGCCGCCTGGACCGGCTGCTGCCGCGTAAATGATCAAAGGATTGCTCGGGCAGACCACCAACGACTTGAACTCGTAATCGCCGCTTCCCGTTACCGTGCTCGATTGTGAGTCGGTCAGCGGCGTCCAAGTGGGCGAGGCCGAAAGCCAATCGGTCGTTTTCCACACACCGCCGCCGTCGGCCGCGAGATACATGACGTTGGCGTTCGTCGGATCGGGCGCGGCCGTCTCGATCCGCCCCGCCATGACGGGACCGGAAAACTCGGGCGATTGCGCGGTCGCGAACGGCCCGAGCTGAGTCCAGGTGGAAGTGCTCAGCGCGGACGAGGTATACGGCAATTGCCGGTCGCCAGCGAACTCGGACGTGTTGCCCGATGGATCGGTCGCGGTCACTGTCACCCAGTCGCCTGCCGATGTGGCGGCCGAAAGGCTGGCGGTGAAGTTTACCGCGCCGGAGCCGTTCGTCGTGACCGACATCGAGCCGAGATAACGCTGCGCCTGGCCGTAAAACGTAACGTCCGGCTTGGCACTGGCGTAGAAATCCAAGGTGTATGCCGTGGAGGCCGCCGCGCTGAGCGTGCCTTGAATCAACGTCGTCGAGCCGGGCGTGCCGCCGGTGATGAGCGGATAGTTCTGCAAGTTATTCGGGCCGGTCGTGGTTCCGGAGTGATTCGTTTGCACGCCCGTACCGCCCAGGTCGATGCCAAATCCGTTGCTGTAGATCTTGTTGAAGCGAATCGTATTACCGGTCGTTCCTGCGTCGGTAACGGCGATAGCCGCCTGCGTGTTGAACTCGATGACGTTGGCGAGCGCCGTGCCGCCGCCGACCTGATTGTTTTGCGCTCCATTGGCGATATCGACGCCATTCTCGCCGTTGGGCAACGAAGTCGTTGCCGTTTTATTGGTGCCAATCCAGTTTCCGGCCACAGTATTCGAGTTGCTGCCGGTGTCGTAAATGGAAACGCCGTTTCGGGCATTTCCGCCGATTATGTTGCCCTCGCCGGCGGCATCCGCATCGCTGCCATTCGTGCCGATTCGATTGGATTGTGCGCCGCCGATAATCGATACCCCGTTGGCCTGATTCGCGACGGCCGCCGTTCCCGCGGCATTGCTGCCGATGAAATTTCCGGCAACAATGTTGCCCGTAGTGTTCGTACCGGTAGAGACGCCGCGTATTACCACGCCTTCGTACGTGTTGCCCGATATCACGTTCGCCTCCAAGGCGTCGGCCGTGCCGTTGCCGTCGGTCCCGATGCGGTTGTTTTCTGCGCCGCTGTCGATAAAGATGCCGGCGCCGGAGTTCGGCATCGCGGCCGCGCCGGTCGCATCGACTCCGATGTAGTTCCCCGCGATGACGTTCGTGTTCGTGCCGGCGTTCGTGATGTAAATGCCGGCCTCGCCCGAGATCGATCCGTTGCCGGAGATGACGTTCCGTTCCAGCGCGGCGACGGCGGCCGAGCTCGCGCCGTCAAAACCTATGCGGTTTGACGAGGCGCCGCTGAAAAAGTCGATGCCGCCGTAGTAGTTGGGCAATGCGGCGGTCCCCGCGACGTTGGTGCCGATGAAGTTGCCGGCCACGATATTGGAACTTGTCCCGGGACCCTCTAGCGTTATGCCCACGCCGATGTTGCCCGAGATTACGTTTTTCTCGCCGGCCGCGTCCGCGTCGGAACCGTTGACTCCGACGCGATTGCTCTGTGCGCCGCCCTCAATGACCACGCCATCGCTGCCGTTGGGCAGGGCCGTGCCCGCCGCGGCGATGCCGATGTAATTGCCGGCCACGATCGTGCCGGTCGTGTTCGCGCCGGACGAAGTTCCCAGGATGACGACGCCGTTGTACGAGTTCCCGGAAATGATGTTCCGCGCGGCCGCGTCGCTGACGGCGTTGCTGCCGCTGGCGCCGATCCGCGTATTCTGCGCACCGCCCGCCACGAAAGCTCCCGCGCCGCCGTTCGCCAAGGCGGCCGTGGCGGTGCTGTTCGTGCCGACGAAGTTGCCCGCGATCACGTTGCCGTTGGCGCCCGCATTGGCGATGTAAATGGCCGCTTGGCCGTTGGGCGAGCCGCCGGTGAAACTGTTGCCGGAGACGACATTCTCGATGATCTGATTGCTCGGCGATCCATAGACGGCGATCCCGCCGCCCGCGTTGCCGTCGGCGGTCGCGCCAGTGGTGTCGGCGCCGATGTAATTGTTCTCGATGGTATTCGAGCCGCCCGTGTCGAGCACGATTCCCGTGCCGCTGAAGCCGGTGATGTCCACTCCTTTGATCGTACAACCGCCGGCGCCAACGTAAAGGCCGTCGATAAACGAACCGCTGATCATCGAACCATCGATCTGAATGACCGGGCTGCCCGAATAGCCGAGCTGAGTCGTGCCGTCGATCGTCACGGGGAAGTTAAATACCGGCAGGGCCGTGTAGGTATAAGTCGGATCGGCCGACGTGAAGTGGATGATATGCACGCCGGAGCCGCTGATGTTGAACGTCACCGTGTCGCCCGACGAAGCTTCGGCAAGGGCAAGTTCTGCCCGCAAACTGCCCGGACCGCTGTCGGCGGTCGTTGTTACCGGGAAGTTTGTCAGCAACAGCCGATCTTCCAAGGGCTCGACGCGGAGACGAGTCGTTCGATGAAGCGGCTGGGCACGCGCCCGGCGAGCGTGTTTTTGTTTCCGCAACCACGCACGAAGAATATTGGACAACATCGGCATCTCCTCCAATTGTCCGAAAGATAGAGATGAATCGCGGACCTGAATTCCTCCCGCAGTCAGAATCCGGCAAGCCCCTTCTATTGTCGCGGCCAGCGTGGCGAGCGGCAAGGTTCTTCGCACACAAAGAGCGTCAAATTGACGAGTTATTGCTCATTTGCGAAGCGACCGACGCCAGACCCGAACGGTCGTCACGCTTCGCAAAAACCCGGCTGAGCAGCCAATGTGTCGGCAGGAAGACGCATACCGGCAGTCCAATCATCAGAACGCTGAAGTATGCCAACGGCGGCATCCACGTTTGCGGTCCGTTGTCGCTCAGGCCGTAAACATAGTTGATATTCACCGGCAGATTCGGGTTATCGGCCGGTGCGGGCGGGGCCGGCATGAGGAAATAGCAGACCAGCATCAGTACCCAAGCCAGCGCAGTCCATGCCCAAAACGCCCGGCGATCATAGCCCAACCGCCAGACGATCCAGATCAGAAACAGCGGTAGCCAGAAATGGAAGAGCGAGATGCCGCGTGTAAAAAGCGGGATTTTCGATTGGAACATGTAGGCGGTCATGCCGACAACGTGTCGCCCCAAGAGGCCGCCCAGGAAATCGACCATCCAAACCGCCTGCGGAATCAAGATGCCGACGGCCGGCATCGAGGCCCAAAGCGAATCCTCGCGCCACACGGCCACCAGAGTCATGAGCACGGCCACGTCGCAGTAGTAAAGAAAGTTCGTCGGACCGTAGCAGCGCAGGTAATACGGCACCATGACCGCCACGAAGGCCGAGTAAAGCAGCTTCACGGCGAGCGGGATGCGAGGGCGGTTCGCCTCGTTGGGTTCCTGTTGACTCGCTTGCGACATGTTTCCTCCGGCGGTCTCTTTTTATTGTGAGGCGTGAAACCGGCCGGGATATAACGTCATTTCTTCGCCTCCTCAGCCACCAGCAGCCAGCCCTTGCCCGGCTCGACCGGAATAAGCCCATCCGCCACAAAGACCGCTTCCGGCTGAAAGCCTTCAATCGCGGCCGCCCGCAGCGTCGTCTTCTTGGGATCCAACCCGAGGGCCTTCCAGTCTACGACAAGCTTCACCTCCGCCTTTTCCTTCGCCCAGCTCGCCAGCGCGATGATGCTCTTGCCCGGCTTGCGGTAGACGGTGGCCAGCACGTCGCGATTGTCCGTCTTCACCGGGCAATTCCCATCCCACCAGCCGGACATCACGGTGCCCTTCATGCCGAACGCGTCCCAGAACTTCCACAACGGCCGCGGGTTACCCGACCAGCCGAGCCGCGTGGTCATGCCGAAGACCATGCCCCGCCAGGGATTGGCGTCGTCGAGCATTTCGCTCATCAGGCCGAAGGGGATGCCCGACATTTCAACCAGCATGAAGTCCGGCGAATTGTGATTGGCGCTGAATCCCTCGCCGAACCAGATGCGATGGTAGTAGGGAAAGTTTTGCATGTAGCAATATGCTGAGGGCGTGCTGCCGGCCGTCGGGTGCCAGTGGTTCCACGAGTGCATGTCGGCCAAGAGTGTCTTGCCGGCCGCCTCGAAGATGCGATGCGCTCGCTGCAAGCCCTTGCGGCCGAGCGCCGTGTCGTCGATGTAGATGCCGTCGAAATCGGTTTCGCGGAGCGTGTAGGCCAGGCCCTCGCAGTAGAAATTATCCAGCCGCGAGTCGGGCGTGGTGATGACGGCCAGGTCCAACATTCCGTTATAGCGGCCGTGCATGACGTCCCGCCACGCCGGAATGTAGCCGCTCTCGCCCAGGTGCTCGATGAGCCACGGGTGCGGGCCCTTGGGGTTCGTGAGGGGGTGCGCCTTGATGCCGTCCTTGCCCGGACTCGCGCAGATGATCTCGTCGCCGAGACTTCGGAAGGCGAAGAGTTCATTGAGGTTGTTCGTGATCTCGCGCGTGGTGTAATAGATCTTCACCTTTACGCCGTTTTCGTGGCCGCTTTGCACCGCCTTCTTCAAGAGCGGCATCGACTCGTCGAAATACGGGTAATTGATCGTCGGGTTCGCCTCGCGGCTTTGATGGATATTGACAATGTTTGCCCCCATCGCCTTGACGCGGGACAGATCTCGGTAGTCGGCGTCGTCGTGGCCGTGCTGATAGCGGAGCGCCCACTGCGCGTCGGTATTGAGCGGTTTGAAGGGCGTGAGGAAGAGGCGGAAATTGAACTTTGTAATGCCAGCGCGCAGCTCCCGCGGCCCGCTGTAGGCCGCGATGTGCGTGCCACTCGAGTCCTTCTTCAGCCGGATGCCGCCCGTGCCCCACGAATCGGGCTTCGCCAACTCGCGGAAATGATAGTAGCAGTTTATGAGCGGCGTCCGCCAGTTCCCTCCGTAAAGCTGTAGTTTGAATCCGCCGTTGACTGCGCCGATCCAAAAGCCGTCCTGATTGACGCTGGGGTCCCACTTCCAATCGATAGACGATGGGCACTTGCCGCCTTTTTTGCCGAGGCCCATGAAGTAAGTGTCCGCGCCGGCGCGACATCTAGTTCGAGGCGGATGTCCTTAACCTTTGTTTTCCGGAGCGGACCCACCCAGCATTGAAAATCGGCGAAGCCGTCGTATTCGAGCACGCCTTTGATGCCGAGAAGAATGTCTTTTGCTTCCGACACCGCGGCCCATTCCACCGCACCTTTGAGTTCGCGAGCGAATGTAATGTCCGCCAGCGCGAACTTCACCGGACCAGCGTCGGTTTCGACCACGAAGCGGAACGGGGCGGACAGTAGGTTCCGTGTCGACTTCGTCGCGATGCCCATATTGTTGGCTGTGAACGACGATCGTATCTGCCGCGGAAGGCAGTCTTCGCCCAACGCCAATTCGCGGCCGAGCACGCTTAATGTATTTCCGTTGCGGACGATCGGCAGATACGGCTTCGTGATGATGTCGTCGTTTAGTCCGATCTTTGAGTCGAGCCATCGCAACCGCGATAGTCGCCACGAGTCACGATCGCCATGGTCGTCGAGCGCCGCGCCGGCAACAGCGATATGGACGTCGATTGTTTGCGAGACTCCCGATGCCGAGATCGAGATTTTCCCGTGAATTGGGTCCTTTGCGTCTTTTGGAATATCGATACCGAACCATAGCGCTTGCAGTTCTCCATTCCCGACGTTAACTGACTTATAAAGCTCGTATCCAAGAAAACTGTTTCCGCCCAGATTGAAGCAAGTTATCCTGTGTAAGCCTTCGTACTTTACTTCGATCGGCCCCGCCTCGGCCTTCGCAGCCCAAACCCCAAGCTGAAAGACGTAAAACTCGCCCGGCTGCGCCGTGCCCTTGAACGTCCGCGTATGTCCGGCCAGATCGTTCAGCCACCGCTTTGGCAGGCCGTTCGTCCGCCGGATCGAGTGCGCCCGGTCCTCGACGAAAAGCGTCCAGTCGGCCGCGAGCGAATCGTTGAACCTCTTCACGTCCTCCGCTGACGCCAAGTCGTCCATCACGCTCTTTTGCCGTGGATCGTAGATGGCCTTGCTCGCCTCCTCCGACGGCGCGTTGAAATCCGCGGCCGCGGCACCATGCGCCGCGATGAGGAATCCGGCTAAGAAAACGGTCGTCCGAAGGTAGGTATTAACGCACTCGATCATTTCAATCGCTTCTTCGCGTGCATTGCGATCTTGCGTGAAAATTGTACCGCAAGCAGTTTCGTCCATTGTAACGTGTTTGCCATGAAAACACGATTTACGCTCCGTGCGCGCTGGCGGCCTTTAGTTCTCAAGTGTGCCAGCGACAGGTTTTGAGGAGAACGCACGCCGGCCAAGAAAAGGCATGGAACTCACAGCCGAAACTCAAGAATTCGTCGCCCGATCGGCGCAGCTCAGAAATCCCGCGGCGGGGCGGGGCGGCCGTAGAGAAAACCCTGGCCGAGATCGAAGCCGAGTTGCACGCAAGTGGCGTGCTCGCCCTCGGTCTCCACGCCCTCAGCCAGCGCGGCGATGCCCAGATTGCGGACCATCTGCACCAGCGTCGATGTGACCTGCAGCCGCTGCGCGGTGGCGACGTCGATGCCGCGGATCAGCGACATGTCGAACTTCACGTAGTCCGGCGCGACCTCCGCCAGCTCGTTGAGCCGCGATTGGCCCACGCCGAAATCGTCGTAGGCTAGCTTGATGTCCAGCCGCCGCAGAAGTTCCCGCAACTCGCCCAATTCGACCACATCGGTGACGGCCGATTCGTGGATTTCCAGCGCCAGCGGTTGACTCGGCCAATTCGCGCGAAGCTTTTCCAGCGATGGGCCAAGCCGCGGGTCGGCCAGTTCGCGCGGATGCGTGTTGAGGAACAGGTAAGGCGGCGGCGACATCGACTGGCTCACCAGCACGCCTTCCCACCGCAGCATGGAACTCAACTCGACCTGCAAATTCAACTGCGTCGCCACGCCGAACATCTCCCGCGGCGATTCCAGTCCAAAAAGGCGGCTGCGGCGAGCACCTCGTAGCCGATGACGGCACGATCGCTGAGCGTGACGATCGGCTGGAGAGCCGGCGAGACGGTGCGTTCGGCCATCAGCTTGTCGAAGAGCACCAGCGCCAGGGCCTGGTCGCAGGCGCTTTCCCGCAACGTGCAGGGGCTGTCCTGCGTCGATTGCATCCGGATGCGGAAGGGCAAATTGGCGAACTGCACCAAGTCATCTTCGGTCACCGCCACGGGTTCGGAAAGGCGGCGGCCGTTGACGTAAGTGCCGTTCGTGCTGCCCAAGTCGCGGAGCACCAGCGAACTGCCGACCTCGCAAATCTCCGCGTGCAGCGACGAAACCGTCTTGCACGACAGCGAGAGGTGCAAGTCCTGCCGGCGGCCGATCGTAAACGGAAACGCATACAGCGGAACGTGGCGCAGCGTCTCGGCGCTGTCGAACGGGCCGACTAGGAACCAAACGGCATTCGCGGAAGTGGCGGACACTGAAGCCATAAGATTGTCTAGCATACACATTGGCAGGGTGGCGAATTTTTCCGCGCACGGGCCAATTACCATCGGCTGCGAACGTGAAATTCACTCACCGCGACGCTCTGCACTCATGGCGACGATTGTACGCATTGCGCCAAGCGTGAGGGATGCGCACAACAGCCGCTAAACTTTCAAATAGCATATATTTTTTGCGCAAACGTGCGGCAACTTCGCCCTATGCTTCACGTAGTAGACGATCGGCGAGAAGATGCCGGCAAGCCACTTACGCGATGGACCATGAGCGCAATATCTGAGTGCGAACCCGAATGCATCTCTCCCATGCCCATCGCCTTGGGCACTTTATGCGCATCCGGCGAGCTGGGATTTGACTTGTTTCTACCCGGCGAAAAGCCCGGCCAGATGGTCCTCTATCGGCAGCGAAGCCACCCAATGGAACAGGCGGACTTCGAACGGCTTCTCGAGCGCGGCGTTCGGACTCTGTATATCTCCGGGGTCGACGCGGAGGACTATCGCGAGCACCTGCGCCACAGCATCATCTCCAACGAGGCCCTTTCGCCGGTTTACCGATACCAGGCGCTTCGCGAGGCCGCGCGGGCCGTGCTCTCCGACGCGCTGGCCCGCCGCGATTGCGGAGCGGCTGTTACCGTCGCCAAGGGCCTGAGCCGGGAGATGGTCCGCACGGTCTGCGAGTCGAAGCTGATCGTGAGCGAATTGCTGAAGGCCATGTCGCACGACTACAGCAATTTTACCCACGCGGTGAACACCGCCACGTACTGCTTGCTCCTTGCCAAGAAATGGGGCATATCAGACGAGGAGGAACTGCTCGAGATCGGACAGGGTGCGCTCCTGCACGACATCGGCATGCAGAACGTCCCACGCCACGTGCTCAACAAGACGGACAAGCTCGGTGCCCGCGAGCGGCAGATTGTCCGGCAGCACACGACCGAAGGCTTCCTGGAGTTGTGCCGCCGCGACGACCTCACGTTCGGCCAACTGATGATGGTTTACGGGCACCATGAGCGGTGCGATGGGCTGGGCTATCCCATTGGCCTGGTGCGATCGGAAATCCATCCCTACGCGCGGCTTTGCGCGATTGCCGACGCCTACACTGCCCTAATGGCCAACCGGCCGCACCGCCTGGCGTCGCGGAAAGGCAATGTGCTGGAGTACATGGACCGGCAGGCCGGCCGCGCCTTTGACGAAGAAATGACGCTTTGCTGGGTAGCGACCATTGCGAATAAGACATAGAGGAACAGCATGAACGTAGCTTCTCAAAAAGCTGACGCGGATCTGGACGGTTTGTTCGAACGGTTGACGAAGCTGGCCGACGATGCGGGCGCCGTCGGCCGCCGCAAGGCCTCTCCAGCTCCGGCGGATAATTCCGATCATACGAGGTTCGTGGCGCGGGACGACGAGCTTACCGTTGCCGCGGCGGCTGCCGGCCGGTCAAATCCGGCGAGCGAAGCCTTCTTGCCCATCGCGCCCCGCTCGCTGGCGGAAACGAGGGTCAGCGAAAACGAGATCGAGGCGATCATCTTGCGCTGCCTGACGTTGCAAGGAAGCATGACAGGAGCCGAAATCGCCGAGCAAATCGGCCTTCCCTTCACGGTAATCGAGAAGCTCCTGCACTACCTGAAGGCCCAGCGACTACTGGCACACAAGAGCGCTGGGACGCTGAGCGACTTCACCTACGAAATCACCGAATTGGGCGCCGCCAAACTCCGCCACAACGGCGCGCACTGCACCTATTGCGGCGCGGTGCCGGTCTCGCTGGCGGAATACAACGCGAGCGTGGACGCCCAATCGCTCACGAAACTTGAGCCCCAGCCGGAAGACCTGAAACGGGCTTTCGCCGACCTCACGCTCAGCGGGGAAATGCTCCGCCGCCTCGGTTTGGCCATCGCCGCCGGCAAGGGCCTCTTCCTCTACGGCCAGCCGGGCAATGGCAAGACGAGCGTGGCCGAACGCATCACGGCCGTCTTCGGATCGAGCATCTGGATTCCGCGGGCCGTCAGCGTGTGGGGCGAGATCGTGCGGCTCTACGATCCAAGCTGCCACGAAGAGCTCCCCATGGCCCGCGGCGATCAACTGCTGGACGAAGAGAAGGTGGACCACCGCTGGGTGCGCATCCGCCGGCCGACGATTGTCGTCGGCGGCGAGCTCACGCTCGATAGCTTGGAAGTGACCGTCAATAAGAATACGGGTGTGGCCGAAGCGCCGCTGCAAATGAAGAGCAACTGCGGGACGCTGGTAATCGACGATTTCGGCCGCCAGCGGATTGCTCCCGCGGAATTGCTCAATCGCTGGATCGTGCCGCTGGAGAAACGGCACGATTTCCTCCTGCTGGCCAGCGGGCGGAAGTTCATGGTGCCTTTCGATCAACTCATTATTTTCTCCACGAACCTGGAGCCGAAAGACCTGGTGGACGAGGCGTTTCTCCGCCGCATCCCCTACAAGATCGAGATCGAGAACCCGACGGTCGAGCAGTTCCGCTCGCTCTTCCAGGGCACGTGCGATCGGATGGGCCTCGCCTTCGAAGAGCCGGCGCTGGAACACTTGCTGGTGACGCATTATCAGCGCGCCGGCCGCGAGCCGCGCTTCTGCCATCCCCGCGACCTGCTGCAGCAAGTCTCCATCTACAGCAAGTTTTTCAAGGTGCAGCCTATTGCGAATGCGGAAGCCATCGACATCGCGGCGCGAAATTATTTCTCGACCACAGGCTACTAAGCTTTAGGGCTAGCTACAACCATCCCAAGAGCCAACTTTCAAGGCCTGCTCGTAACTGCCTCTGACTGCCTTCTGGTAAGGGCATGTACACTCCTCCCTCTATAAACTCCGCCTTCTTGACACCCGGCACGGCCGAATAGCGCCGCTCGAACTCCGCGCGGCTCCGGCGCTCACCGCGCACGGTGCTGGCACGCTCGGCGCAATTGCATCAGGTTCGGCTCCCGGCCGAAGGCAATTCTCATCGTCCCAAACACTTCATTTACCGCTCACCGCAAAACTGGCGACAACGTGAACCCGTAAGATGAACATATTGCAGTTTTGCCGTAAGTCGCCATACTTAGGCGATCGGCGGCCGTTGCCGGTCGTCGTCCAAAGCTGAAACGATAGCAAAGCGGCGACATGAATTCCGAAACGGATATTCCATCGCAAAGGTCGAATTCGAACTCGCCAATGCCGGCGACGGCGCTGATAATCCTGGTCTGCGGTCTTGCCGCCACCTGGTTAGCGGCGGGTTCGTTGGGCTGGATCGCGCCGCCGCTGCAAAAGGTGTTGACTTGGCTCGCCTTGAGTAGCATCGTGCTCATTGCCTTGCAACGCTGTGGGTTGGCGGCGCGATGGGCGCTGGCCGTCGCCGCTGTCGCCGCCGTGCTGTTGACCGCGTCCGCATTGACGGCGGTCAATATCATGGCCGTCGCTATGCTGCTGGCGAGCGTGGCCTTTGTCCGCCGAGGCATGATCGCGCAAGTTGCCGGACCGACTGCGCTGGCCTCGGCCACGCTTGCGATGTCGCGACTCCTCATCGAAGGCACGGCCTCCGGTTGGTCGCTGGCCGACGCCGTGGGCCGCGCGGAGGGTCACTGGGCCGCTACGTTGACCGGAAGGCCGCTGATAATTGGCGCCAGTTTCGGCGGCGTCGATTTTCTTATCGTCATGGCCGCACTGGCCGTCGCCTGGCACCGAGCGGCGCCGCAGCCAAACGTCAAGCGGCTCGTGGCCGCCGGACTGGCGATCGTCGCCGCACAGACCGTGTATCTTGTCGTGTTGGCCTATGGCCACGACATTGACTCAATGCTGCCGCTTCGGACCCGCGCCGTCACCTCGGATAGCTCGCATCTCGGCCTCTGGACGTGGAGCAACGCTATGCATGCCATGCTCCCCTGGCATTTGCCGGTGCTGGCGATGATCGCGCAGACGGCCATCGCGGTGATCATGTTTCGCTCCGTGTCCTGGCCAGTGTCGTCCGAAGAAACGGCCCCCGATAAGTCGAGCACTGAGAAGACGATTACTGAAAAGACGCGCGAAGCCGCAAACGTCAAGCGGCGCGATCGCCGCATGGTGGACAAACCGCTTGAAAACGCCAGGTCGATCCGCCCTCAGGCGGTTTGGCTGCGTCTCGTGCCGGCGGGCCTTCTGGTCGTTGCCGCGGCGGCTGTCGGCGTCGCGCCCGTCAAGCCGGACCTCGCGGGTCGGCGGGTCGTGGCCTACGACGATGGCACGATCGACTGGACGACGAGCAACCCCGGCAACATATCGCCGGGACTGTCGCCGCGCTACGGTCTTTTGCCGGCGCTGGTCGCCAGCCTAGGTGGAGAGTTTGTCGTCTCGAAAGATCTCAATGCGGGCGATCTTCGCGACGCCAGCGTGCTCATAGTCCTGCCGCCAGGCACGCCGCCCAAGCCGGGCGCGACCGCCAGCGAAATATCTATTGAGATCCGGCAGAACATCTGGAACTTCGTCAAGTCCGGCGGCGGTCTGATTGTTGCGGGCGATCCGGAGACACGCCTGGACGTCGGCGATAATGCGCTGAACGCCCTCCTAGAGCCTACCGGAATGTCGTTTCGCGACGACACGGCCAATTCGCTCACCGAGCGATGGGAATCCAATCTGCTTGCCGCGCCCCATGCGGTGAACGCAACCGGCCGGCCGGGGCAAGGCTGCTTCAGCATCCAGCGCACCGCAAGCGTTCAGACCGCCTGGCCGGCCGCGCCGCTGCTCACCGGCCGCTGGTGCTGGAACGAATTGGGCAGCGACCCGATTCGCGGCGAAGCCCTTGCTTATGCGCCGGGCAACCGCCTAGGAGATCTCGTGTTGGCCGCACATCGGAATTTTGGCCAAGGCAACGTCGTCGCCTTAGGTGACGCTACTTGTCTTAGCAATGACGGCCTTCCCTTTTCCTACACGTTTTGCGGGCCGTTGCTCGCATCACTGGCTGATAGTGGAACGACACCGCTGGCCTGGTGGCGGCAGCTTATTGCCTTTGCAGCGGCTGGGGCCGCGGTCGTGCTCTTGTTCCGCTTCTTCGATCCGTTGTCATTGGCTGCGGCCGTACTGGTCATGGCGACGGCCGTGATTGCTTGCGAACGGCTGAACGACTCGATGACTCAATTGCTGCCCTCCGCGGCCAAGCCGGGACAGCGGCCGGTGATTTACGTCGACGGCTCGCATCTGGAGGCGATGGGCAAGGACCCGTGGCGCGACGACGGCATTGGCCAATTCATGCGGGTACTGGCCGAGTCCAATTATCTGCCATTGCTCGCGCCTGATCTTTCGCCCGCGCGGCTGGCCGGCGCGAAAATGGTGATATCGATCGCGCCCGGCCGGCAGTTCACCAGAGACGAAATCGACGTCGTAAATGCTTATGTCGAACGCGGCGGCAATTTCCTTTGCATGGCCGGCTCGCCCAACGCCGAGCCCAGCCGGCCATTATCGGAAAAACTCAATCTGCAAATTGCTCCCATGCCGCTGCCGCCTTGGATCAACAGCCCAGAGACCGAGCCGCTCGGCGCGATGGCGCACGAGTTTGTCGTGCCGCCAGACGCTGCGCAGCTTCCCGCGGGTCAAAATCTGTTGATGCGGTTCCACTCCGCGTGGCCCGTCGCAGCGATCGGCATGGCGGGAGGAACAACGTGGCCCAGCAATCCGGTTGTGATCGCCGGCAATGGCATTGAAAAAGGCCAGGCGTTTTTGCTTGGCGACTCGCAGTTCGCCTTGCAAAAGGGCCTCAATCCGCCCAGCGCCGCCGGCGACCCGGTTCCGCAGAATTCACTGTTCTGGCAGACAACGCTGCGGTCTTGGCTCCGGCGACCGGCTGACTGAATATTGACCGCCGGGGGCACATGGTCGCCTTTCGCTCCGCGAAAGCGGCGTTACTTTCGCGGAGCGAAAGGCGACAATCGTCAAGCCGGTTCTTAAACCACCTCCAACTCCTTTATTTCGTTTTTCTCGCATCGGGCGGCGAGCTCCTCGCGCCATACGGCGACCTCTCGCGGGGCCTCGATTCCGAGGCGAATCTTGCCCCCTAGAATCTCCACGACAGTCACTTTGATGTGGCCGTCGATCACGATGCTTTCACACAATTTGCGGCTGAGAACGAGCATGATAATCCTCCTTGATGGTTATGCGGTCAAATGGCTGCGGCGGAAGTTTCAACAACGGCGATGCGAGCTTCGGGGTACCGTGCCTGATACTGGGCCAAAAGCTCGGCCAGGACGGCGCCGATCGGCTGCGGTTCGGATCGATCTTCCGGCACCCTGTTCTTATTCTCAACGTAAGAAATACGGTTGTTCATTGCCTTTCCTCCTCAAAGCATGGTTCATTGTACAGTAAACTGTACGTGTGTCAAGCATGTTTGGTTCGGAATTCTTATCCGACTATTCGCATTTCAAACGGCAAAATTGGAGACCGGGCGTCGCTTTCCAGCCGCCGGCCGCCGAATTCCACGGCAGCCGTGCTCAAAAGCAGCATGCGGGGGTCGATATCAAGCTTGGGCATTTCGCGGGACTCGGAAGTGCAATTGGTAACCGCCACGATTCGATTGCCGCCGATGCCCCGTTCTACTATAAGCGTGCCGCCGTCACACTTTGCCGTGCATTTTTGATCCGACAGCGCGGGCCACATCCGCCGCGCGGCCAAAAGCGCGGCGTACAGCCGCCGCATTCCGGCTTGCGGCGAGCCATTGGGCCATTCCCAGGCGAGTTTAGCGTTTTGAAATGTCGCCTCCGCTTGTGGATCGGGAAATGCGACGTTCGGCTCGTGTTTCAGAGCCTCGAATTCCGCTCGGCGGCCGCGGCGCACTGCTTCGACCAGGCCTGCGTCGCCGAAAGAACAGAAAAACGGAAACGGCCGCGTCTCGCCATACTCCTCGCCCATAAAGAGCATCGGCGTACAAGGCGAAATCAACATTAGCGCGGCGGCCAGCCGCTGCGCCTCCGGCGAAAGCAGCATGGCCAGCCGGTCGCCGCGGGGGCGGTTGCCCGTCTGATCGTGATTCTGAATGCAAACGACGAATCGCGAGCGGTCGATATCGCCCGCCGGCGTGCCGTGGCGGCGGCGATGGAAGCGGCTGAAGCGGCCGTCGCGCACAAAGGGGTCGTTGAACGCCGCGGCCAAATGATCGACCGCGCCGAAGTCGACGTAGTAGCTATGCCGTTCGCCGGTCAGCAGCGCGTGAATGGCATGATGCAAGTCGTCGGACCAGACCGCGTCCAGGCCGTAGCCGCCGCGGTCTTGCGGCTGGAGCAGCCGGACGTCGTTCTGGTCGGTCTCGGCGATGACATGGACTGGCACATTCCGCCGCTGGGCCTCTTCGTGCGCGGCTGTTTCGATATCGGCCAGGATGTGCCGCGGAGAGAAGTCATAAATCGTCTGAACGGCGTCCAGCCGCAGACCGTCCACGTGGAAGTCACGAACCCACATCCGGGCGTTGTCCAAAACGAACTGCCGCACCGCGTCGCTCTCGGAGCCATCGTAGTTGATCGCCGCGCCCCAAGGCGTGTTGTAGCGGTCAGTGAAATACGGTCCGAACCGCGCCAGGTAATTGCCTTCGGGGCCGAGATGGTTGTAGACCACGTCAAGGATGACGCCCAAGCCGTGGCCGTGGGCCGCATCGATCAGTACCTGCAAGCCCTGCGGCCCGCCGTAGCTCGACTGCACCGCATAGGGATGAACGCCGTCGTAGCCCCAATTCCGCGTGCCGGGAAACTGGGCCACCGGCATGATCTCGATGGCCGTGACGCCGAGCTCGCGGAGCGATGCCAAGCGCGGAATGATCGCCGCAAACGTGCCTTCGGGCGTGAATGTGCCGACGTGCAGCTCGTAAATCACAAGCTCCTCGCGCCGTACGCCGCGCCATGCTGCATCGCTCCAGTTGAAGCAACATGGCGAACAAACAGCGGAAGCCTTATGTACTCCGTCAGGCTGCCAGCGCGAGGCAGGATCGGGCAGTTCCGCACCGTCGGGCAAGGCATAGCAGTAGCGCTGGCCGTCGTTGGCAGGGCTGCGGTGAATGAAGAAGACGTGCCCTTCGCGCCGCATGGAAATTCGCTGTGTCTGGCAGCCATGCTGGAGCACGAGATACATGCGTTTGCAATTCGGCGCCCAGACGCGCCACTGCACGTCGCCGTCGGCCTGGCGGCAGGCACCCTGGGGGAGATGGTTCATGGTCACCGTGCAAACGTCGGCCGCCGGCCCGGCCGGCGGGGGGCACGGGCGGCCGCGGTATTCTCGCCGAGCACGCGCTGGGCCTTGGCCAGATCGTTTACGCGGACCACCGCCGTCACGCCCTTGCCATTGGCAAACGAGCTGTAGGCGTAGTCGATGTTCAGATGTTCGGCGGCGAGTTTCTCGCAGATTTTGCGGAACGCGCCCGACTGATTGGGCATGTCGACGAGCAAAACATCGGCTGCTTCGTATTGAACATTGATGCTCTGGAGGACTTCGACGGCGCTATCGTACTTCTCGGGCACGAAACGGACCGTGCCGCGCGTGCCGGAATCCATGACCGCCAGCGCCCGAAAATTTACTTTTTCCTTCGCCAAGGCGTTCAACATGTCGGCCAACCGACCGGGCTTGTTCACCAACGAAACAGAGATTTGTTTTGCGGTTTGCATCGTAGAAACCCTTTCTGAATCAAAGGACCATGCACATAAGAAGCTGGGTCAGGGCAAATCCTTCCCCGTTTGATCTTATGCGCCGGCCGGAAAAGGTCAAATTGCCCATTCCCGACGGCGCGGCATTGTCTTGGGGACGCGATGCGTATCGCAATGTGTTAAGATAAAGGCATGAATGAGGCTGAATGCAAGCGACCAGAGACCTCGCGATGAATTCTGCTCAGATTTGCTTCTCGCGCGACAATGCGCATGCCTCGGCGTCCTCGGCTTATTGCTTGCCGTAATCGGCGGCTTCGGCGTTTTCTACGTTTACGCCTTCGCCAGCATGGTTGATCCGAGCCTGCTCCCGGCTGAACAACGGCTGGCGATCGTTAAAAGCATGTTCCTGACGGGGTCCGTCGTTCCCACTGTTATTGGCCTGATTACTGCCGTCACGGGCATCATGCTATGCGCCTGGTCCGCCGCTGCCGCATTTGGCCTGATCGGCCGAACAGTCGGGCGGGGAACCATGCAATGGACGACAGCCATTCTGGCTGCAAGCTTCGTACTTGCAATTCTAGTCGCTGCAATGAGCTAACCGTCGTGTAGAATACAACTGCCCGCGCGTTGCCAGCTTCAATCCACTGACCCGTCGCCCAGGAGCCCGATCATGCGCCTCCGCTTCTCAATACGAATCGCCTCCCTAGCCGCTTGCCTGACTTGCCTTGCTTCTATCATTGCCGTTGGGCAGAATAACGATGCCATCGACTGGACAAAGGCCCGGCAAATCCATCAGAAGTTTGTTCGTGGCGAGAAGCTCACCGCGGAGGAGCAGGCGTATCACGACCGGGCGGTGAAGGCATTTCAGGCGGGGGCGAGACCAGGCAACGCCCCGCCGCCGGCGAAACCGCCAGTCGGGTTGAAGCCGCTGTGTGACATGACGGCCGACGACCATTACAAGGGAGAGGACGGCGGCCTTTACGGCGGAGGCAAGAATGTCCCGCCGAAGAAGCACTTGCAAGCGGCGCTTGAGGCGGCCCACTCGATTCGTCCGCTGGATGCCGCGGGTCTGCCGGATAAAAACGGCAAGATCGGCTTCATCTCCATCGGCATGTCGAACACGACGCAGGAGTTTTCCGTCTGCGTGCGCTTGGCAAATGCCGACGCGGAGAAATCGCCAAAGGTCGTGATCGTTGATGGAGCGCAAGGCGGCATGGACGCCCGCGCCTGGGCCGAACCGGATAAGATCAACCGCCCCGGCGCTGCCGATCCCTGGGCGATGCTCGATCGACGGCTACAGCAAGCCGGCGTGTCGCCGCGGCAAGTGCAAGTCGCGTGGATCAAACAGGCCCGCATCCAGCCCGGCATGATCGGCGAGTATCCGAAGCACGCCGAGGAAATGAAGGGCCACATGCTGACGATCCTCCGCAAGGCCCACGAGCGGTTTCCGAATCTTCGCCTCGCATATCTTTCCAGTCGCATCTACGCTGGCTACGCTCGGACGGCACTGAACCCGGAGCCTTACGCTTATGAGTCGGCGTTCGTAGTTCGTGGTCTAATTCAGGACCAGATCAAGGGCGCGGCCGGCGCGGTCACGTCGCCGCTGTTGCTCTGGGGGCCATATCTATGGGCGGACGGCGAGAAGGGCCGCAAGTTGGATGACCTCGTCTGGAAGCCGGAAGATTTAGGTCCCGATGGGACGCATCCCAGCCCAAGCGGCCGGCAAAAAGTGGCTGAATTGCTGTTGCGGTTTATGAAGAGCGACTCGACGGCCAAGGTGTGGTTTGTCGGCGACGCAACAGATAAGCCGGATATCAAGACCGAGAACGCCAAAGCGGCTTTTGAGAAAGGCCTTGCCGAATCTAAGGCAGGACACGTTGATGCTGCAATCATCGCATATACGCGGGCTATCCAACTCAATCCTAAGTGCGAAGAAGCGTATCTCGATCGCGCGTGCGCTTCAAGGATCAAGGTGCATATGTTAAGGCAATTGCCGATGCCGCTGAGGTTATTCGATTGAACCCAAAGTCGAGCAAGGCACACTATGCTCGCGGCTTGGCTCGCGAGAAGAACAAGGACATCGACGGCGCGTTTGCAGACTACGCGGAGGCGATCCGCCTGGACCCGAAATGGGCCGGAACGTATTGGACCCGCGGCGCACTTTACTGGGACAGGGACGATCGCGAAAAGGCTATCGCAGACTTCAGTGACGCGATTCGTCTCAGGCCCGAATTATCGGATTTGCGTGTCGTCCGAGGCTGCATTTACAAGCAGATGGGCGAGTTTGACAAGGCAATTACCGACTTCACGGAGGTTATTCGCCTTGATCCCAAATATCCATACGGCTATTGCGCGAGAGGTCTGTCGCTTGCACTAAAAAAGGAGCCGGACAAGGCCCTCGTCGATTTCAGCGAGGCCGTTCGACTTGACCCGCGGAATCCCGCCTTCCTATGCTATCGCGGCCTGATGTATTCTTGGAACGATGATTACGACAAGGCAATTGACGATTTCACAAACGCAATCCGCATTGATCCCCAGCATGCGGAAGCCTATAAAGATCGTGGCGATGCCTACAAGGAAAAGGGCGAGCAAGCCAAAGCTGACGCGGACTACAAGGAGGCGAAACGGCTCGGACATGAGTAACCCGGTGGCAAGCGAGTCAATGGTGATTTCCTTAGCGCCGATTCGGAGAACATCGTCCCCGGACGACTTAACCTTGCGACTTTTCCGACCTGCAGCAGACCGAGTCACTGGAAGCGTCGGCGCATTTCCTCGCTGGAAATTCCGCCTTCATCTCGAATCCGCGCCTGTGAACGCTCGATGAGATCGAGGAACTTCCGGTTCGTGCTCAAGGCAACGGTCTCTAGGTCGGCGTTTTCCACGGCCAATAGTACTGCGACGGGGTCGCCGCTGCTAGTCAATATCACGGGACCTGCTGCAATTTCTTCCGCGTACTCAGCGAGCGGGCGCGTTGCGTCCGATTTTTCAATGACCTTCATAATTCCATTTCCTCTCCGCCAATCAGGACGCGATTGCCGTCTTTGACTCCAACGGCCAATATCGGTGTGCGATAACCTTTTCTGGCGGCAATATACAAGCCTGAAGCGCGAGCGAAGGAGCAGGCTTTCCTTCGCTTGCGCTTCAGGCTTGTGGGAGCTTGCCAGGAAATCTTGCCAGACACGGGCGGCAGGGATTGTTGCCGTTACAATGGTACCGATTTATAATGGTTGTCGAAATCCGACCAGTTTGTGCCGCCGAATCACTCTATTTCCTGGGAGTCTGTCATGTTCACCCGCCATACCTGGTGTCTATTTGCCGTCATCTCCTTGTCCGCCTGTGGCCTGTCGTCAGTCCGCGCGGCGGAGCTCGATCAGGCCGCGCTCGCCGGCAGCAAGCTTCCGCCCGATGCGATCTGGCTGGACAGCCTCGATATCAATAACTTCGAACAAGGCTGGGGCCAGCCGCGGGCTCGGCGATCGGTCGAGCGGCATCCACTGACGATTCACGGCCAGGTCTTCAAGCGCGGCGTCGGCACCCACGCGGTGAGCGAGGTGAACATATCGCTGAACGGGGCGGCGGAGCAATTCGTCTCGATGGTCGGCGTCGATGACGATACGGACCACAAGGGCTCCGTGTCGTTCGAGGTCCTGGTCGATAACAAGAAAGTGGCCGAGAGCGGACGCATGGTCGGCGGCGATGCTCCGAAGCGTCTCCAGGCCGACCTGCACGGCGCGAAGCGATTGACGCTCCTGGTGGGCGATGCGGACGACGGCAATGAATATGACCATGCGGATTGGGCAGGCGCGGTGATCGTGCTCGCCGCCGAAGCGACGGCTCGGCCGCAGACCCTCGCCATCTTTAATACGGCGACCGTCCCGTCCGACATCAGCCACGCCGACGCGGCCGAGCCAGCGATCCACGGCCCGCGGATTGTTGGCAGCACGCCCGGCCACGCGTTCTTGTTCCTCATTCCCGCGACGGGCGAGAAGCCGCTGCATTTTGCCGCCAAGAGTTTGCCCGACGGACTTGCGCTCGATGCGGAAACGGGGATCATAAGCGGATCGCTCAAGCAGCCGGGCACGACGCTTGTGACGTTGGAAGCGACGAACTACCGCGGCAAGTCGAGCCGCGAGCTTTCGATCGTCGGCGGCGCGCATAAACTGGCCCTCACGCCGCCGATGGGCTGGAACTCCTGGAACTGTTGGGCCGGCGCGGTGAGCGACGCCAAGGTCCGCGCCGCGGCCGACGCCATGGCCAAGAGCGGGCTGGCTGCCCACGGCTTCCAGTATGTGAATATCGACGACTGCTGGGAAGGCGGCCGCGACAAGGAAGGCAACATCGAGACGAACAAGAAGTTCCCCGACATGCGGGCCCTGGCCGACTACGTACACAGCAAGGGCCTGCGGCTGGGCATTTACTCGTCGCCCGGCCCGAAGACGTGCGCACGGATTCGAGGCAAGCTACCGGCACGAAGCCCAGGACGCCCGCACTTACGCCCGCTGGGGCGTCGATTACCTGAAGTACGACTGGTGCTCCTACGAAAACGTCGCGCGATCAACCGGGGCAAACAAGCCCTACTCCAAAGCAGTGCTGATGAAGCCCTACGAAGTCATGCAGGCTGGCCTGGACGATTGCGGCCGCGACATTGTTTATAGCCTCTGCCAGTACGGCATGGGCGACGTTTGGACCTGGGGGGCGGACGTAGGCGGCAACTGCTGGCGGACCACCGGCGACATCAACGATTCGTGGTCCAGCATGTCGGGCATCGGCTTCAAGCAGAACGGCCACGAAAAATACGCCGGGCCCGGCCACTGGAACGATCCGGATATGCTCGTGGTAGGCAAAGTCGGGTGGGGGCCATCGCTGCATCCGACGAAGCTCAAGCCCAACGAGCAGCTCACGCACATCTCGCTCTGGTGCCTGCTGAGCTCGCCGCTCTTGATCGGCTGCGACATGTCGAGCATTGACCCCTTTACTCTGGCCCTGCTCATCAACGACGAGGCGTTGGACATCAACCAGGACCCGCTGGGCAAGCCGGCGGGACGGATCGCGCAGCACGGCCTCGCGGAGATTTGGGCGCGGCCGCTATTTGACGGCACGTCGGCCGTGGGCCTCTTCAATCGCGGCCTGCAGGAAGCCAAAGTCAAGGTGCGTTGGTCCGACTTGAAGCGCGAAGGCGCTCAGCCGGTTCGCGACCTTTGGCAGCACAAGGATATGGGCGAACATGCCGACGGCTATGAGGCGAGCGTCCCGCCGCACGGCGTGGTTCTGATCAAGGTGGGAAAAGCGAAGCAGTAACGAATTGAGCCGCGAAAGAACGCAAAGAGCGCAAAACTACTTTGCGTTCTCTGCGTTCTTTTGCGGCCGATTCTTTCAGCCCGATTTTCGCAATCGCGACTGCAACCTGGCGAGGCTCCAACTGCTGGAGCCAAGCCAGCGAAACGTGTTCCAACCGCGCGCGAGGCCATTGCGGCGAATGTGGGCGATCGCGCGTGGAAACATTCTGGCAATCCGGGCCATGCGCGGCGGAGGCGGGCCATCGTGCGCCGCGTCGATGAGGATCTTCCGCGGTGCACAAGGGGCATTCGCCAGCCGTTGTATTTGCCGTAGGAACGTTTCCTCGAATCGCTCTTGGGAATGGTTTGCTTCCACGACCGCACGGGCCTGCCGCTGGATCATTCGCCGCAAATCGAAATCATCGACGAGCCGTCGTATCGCGCCGTACCAATCATCTGTAGTGTTGGAAACCAGGAGGCCCGTTTCGCCGTGCCGCACGCAATCAGAGTAAATGTCAACATCGGAATAGATGCCGGCGATGCGGCACGCACCGTACTCGCGGAACTTGGTGTTGGTCTTCGAGCGATGAAAGATATCGTCAGCCAAGGGCGCTAAGCCGACTTCAAAACCGGCGGCGGAAAAGCGCTGGAGGTAGCGGTCGTAGTTGTGGATCACGGCATGATGCCGCACGCCGGGCAAGTGATGGGGCGGCCGCGGTCCCCAGAAATGGGCCTCGACCCACCCTGCCGACTCGTCCAACAACCGCCGCAAGGCCGGCAGAAAGATCGCGGCCAGCGGATCATCCAGCCGGCTGGTGGCATAGATGATTTTTATCGGACCGTTTGGCGGTGTGCCCGGTGCGCGTACCTGGCTAAGATCGACCGCACCGCTCACCAGTTCCACGTTGGAACTGAACTCGGCCGCTCGCGCCACGAGCGGCCGCGAGTAGACGCGCACAAGACTTGCCGAGGAAAGATACTCCTTAATCATCGCCAGGTGCCGCGGCTGGGCGCATGCGCGGCCGACAGCCGTCTCTGGCGGGATCTCGAAAAAGTTGTCGTCCAGGTCGTAGATCACCGGCACTCCGCGGCGGACCGCCGCGCGGAGCAGACCGGCGCGATCCAGATTGACGTTCCGCGAAAAGACGAGCACGTCAGCGCGCTCGATGTCGCGGGCAGCGGCAAGGCCTTCCAGCGTAACCCATGCGCGGATTCGGCCCGCTTCGTGCAGAGCCACCAGCGGCTTGACGATGTTGATCCAGGCCGAAGGCGAAAGCCTCGGCAGGATGGCCACGACTCTGGAAAGCGGTAGGGACATGGGTGAAGCGAGTATACGATTTTCTGACGCCGTGAATCAACTTCAATGCCGCATTCTAAACGGGCCGCGGAACCATTGATGCCCCGTTGGGGTTATGGCATTTCGCGCGGCGGCTTAGGAAACTGGTACATGCTCAGTCCAACATTGCCTCAAGCACAAAAGGGTGAATCATGCGAATGCAACGAGAATGGCGGGTGATTTCGGCCGCGGCGATCGCGCTAGCCTCCGTTTCCTTGGGAAGAATGCCGGCGGCCCGCGCCGCCGATCTCACACAATATATATCGCCGGACTTCTACGCCGTGGTGGTAGTCCATCCGGATCGCATCGACGAATCGACGCTGGTGCAGGCGCTCAAGTCGGCCTTGCCGAATCAGGCGGCCGGCGGCGATTCTATGGCTGCCGCCGTTTCCCAATTGAAGCAACTTAAGAATCCGCCGAAAGGCTTGGACGTCGACAAGCTGGCCGCGCTGCTCAAGGACGCCAAGGTGCATCGCATCGTGATCACGCTGGATGCGCATACGAAAAAGTCCGAGGGTGCCGGCTCGGCCGGACTTATCGTTCAATTCAACAGCGATGTCGATGGCGACGGCATTCTTTCCGCGCTGGCGACCGATTGGAAGGATACGGAGATCAACGGCGTAAAGTGCAAGACGCTGAAGGATGCGACCGGTGTAGAAGTCACCGCCGTCGCGCCCGACAGCCGCATGTTGATCGCCGGCTTCAAGGGCACCGTGGCCAAGATGCTCGCCAAGAATGAAGGCGAGCGGCCCTTGCTGAAACAGTTGCAGAAGGCGAGTCTCAAACACGATATCCTCATCGAATTCTGCCCGGAGCAGATGTGGGACGGCATGACGAAGGCGACCGGCAAGACGATCGACGAGCTGCTTGCTGCCATGAACAATCCCGCCATGGCGAACATGGCAAAAGACCTTAAGTCCGTGTCGTTGCAATTGGATTTCAGCGGCAAGACGCTTTTGCACGGCGAAGCGGCAAGCGGCAAGCCGGAAACCGTGGCGACCATGGCCGCAATGGGAAACATGGGCGTCGGCGCCGCGAAGCAGCAATTTGCCGCGCTAAAACAGCAGCCGCCGCCGCTCGTCCCGCCGCCGCTCGTTCCGGTCCTCTCGAAACTGGGCGACGAAATCTTGGCGGGCCTTTCGATCAAGGCTGAGGGAACGCAATTGACCGTCGAGCTGCCGACGCCCGACTCCCTATCGGAGGCGCTGAAGACCGCCGCCAAGATGGTCCCTGCGGCGGCGCCTTCGCCCGCTGGTCCATAGCGAATTGCGGGCAAGAGACTCGCTTCATTCACGGCGGCGTCATTTCGGGTTACAATAGCAGTTGATCTGCTGCTCGAATCGAGGAATGCCCTATGAAAAGCCCGTTTCCGGGGATGGACCCGTACATTGAAAGATATTGGCGCGAGGTACATGAAGGACTGATCATATACGCCCGTGACCAACTACAACAGCGACTTCCGAGACCGCTGCGCGTTCGAGCCGAGCAGCGCGTAGTACTGGAGCAGGAATCCGACGCGCTTCGCGACATCTACCCGGATGTCTACATCGTTGAACATCCGCGGCCTAATGCGCCTCCACAGGAGACAACAGCGAGTGCCGTAGTCGAGGAAAAACCGCTTCGAATCACGCTTCTCAACGAGACGCTTACGGAAGGTTACCTTGAAATCGTCGACGCGGCTTCAGGCAACCGCGTCGTCACGACGATCGAATTCCTCAGCCCCACGAACAAGTTGCCGGGCGACGATCGGGACCAGTATCGTCTCAAACAACGCGAGGTAAAGCGCGCCGGCGGCAACTTGGTGGAAATCGATTTGACCCGTACTGGACGATGGTCGATGGCGATACGTCGCAGCGATGTGCCGCACTCGCATCGCACGACGTATCGAATCTGTGTCTGGCGCTGCGGACGTCCCGGATGGTTCGAGGTCTATCGAGTACCCTTGCTGCGCTCTCTACCGTCGATCGACATTCCCTTGCGTCCCGGCGATTCCGACGTTCGTCTCGATCTTCAGCCTCTTGTGGATCGCTGCTACGAAATGGGCAGCTACGACGACCTGGATTACAAGGCCGAGCCCAATCCTCCGCTAGATGCGGACGACGTCAAGCTGGCCGATGAATGGCTCCGCGAAAAAGGCCTGCGGTAAAGGCGAAATCTAAACGAGGGGTTAGTCAATCGCGGCGGGAAATCTTATAATTCCTTGGTTCGATTTCTGCGCACGGAGGAATTCTAATGTCCCAGCCTTTCGCCCATCTCCACTGCCATAGCCACTACAGCCTCTTGGACGGCGCGGGAAAAATCTCCGGCCTTTTGAAGCGGACCAAAGAGCTGGGCATGAACTCGCTGGCGCTGACCGACCACGGCAATCTGCACGGTGCGCTGGAGTTCTACAAAGCGGCCAAAGACATGGGCATCAACCCGATCTTGGGCATTGAGGCCTACATCGCGCCGGGCGACCGTCGGCACAAGCAAGACGCCAGCGGTTCGAAGGAAGCCAGCTACCATATCACGCTCTTGGCTAAGGACCGCACCGGCTTCCAGAACCTCTTAAAACTTTCCTCGAAGGCATTTCTTGAAGGCTTTTACTTTCGCCCGCGGATCGACAAGGAAATCCTCGAGCAGCATAGCGAGGGCCTGATCTGCCTAAGCGGCTGCGTCTCGAGTGAACTGAGCCGCGGCCTGCTCAGCGGCGGGGCGGCCGGCATGGAAAAGGCGCGCGAGGCGGCCGCCCGGTACCACCGCGTTTTCGGCGACCGCTACTTCATCGAAATCCAGGATAACGGCGTCGAAGTGCAGAAGATCGCCATGGAAGGCGCGATCGATCTGGCCAATCACATGGGCCTGCCGCTCGTGGCCACGAGCGACGTCCATTACATTCTTCGCGAAGACGCCGAGGCCCAGGATATTCTGCTTTGCGTCAATACCGGCAAGTTCCGCACCGACACCAACCGCATGAAGATGGATACCAACGAGTTCTATCTTCGCGGCCCGGAAGAGATGTATGGCGTTTTCACCGGCCACGCCGAGGCGGTGAAACGCTCGCAGGAAATTGCCGACAGTATTAACATCGACCTTGACCTCGGAGCGCGGCACTTTCCCGTCTACAACCCGCCCGATGAGAAGTCGTCCGAAGATTATCTCCGCGAATTGGTGACGACGGGGCTGATGGAGCGCTATGCCGGCAATATGGAGCGGATCGTCAACGGGCAGCTTTCCGAAGAGGTAATGGCTCGGCTGGAACGCGAACTCTACGTCATCAACAAGCTTGGTTTCGCGAATTACTTCCTTATCGTATGGGACTTCGTGCGGTTTTCGCGACAGCAAGACATTCCGGCCACGGCCCGCGGATCGGGTGTCGGCTCACTTGTGGCCTATGGACTCTACCTGAGCCACGTCTGCCCGCTGGATTACGACTTGCTCTTCGAACGGTTCCTCGACGAGAGCCGACGCGAGGCGCCCGATATCGACATCGACTTTTGCCAGCAGCGCCGTGGCGAGGTGATCCAGTACGTTAAGGAAAAATATGGCAAGGACAGCGTCGCGCAGATCGGCACCTTCGGGACGATGGCGGCCAAGGCGGCGATTCGCGACGTTGGCCGCGCACTGGGACTGCCGATTCCTCGTGTTGACACGGTCGTGGCGATGGTGCCCGATGAATTGAAGATTACCATCAAGTCGGCACTGGAAAAAAGCGAAGACTTGAAGAAGGTCTTCGACAACGACCCGGAAATCCGCGAACTTCTGACGCTGGCGATGAAGATCGAGGGTCTGGCGCGGAATGTCGGCACGCACGCCGCCGGCGTGGTGATCGGCGACCGCCCGTTGACCGAGTACGTTCCCTTGCAGCGGGTGAAGGACAAGGAAGAAATCATCACCCAGTGGTCGATGGGCGACGTCGAGAAAGCCGGCCTCTTGAAGATGGACTTCCTGGGCCTCAGGAACCTGACGATTCTCTCCAAGGTGATCGCCCTGATCGAGCAAACGACGGGCAAAAAGGTCGATCCTTACGCCTTCCCGCTGGACGATGGGGAGACCTTCGCCCTCTTGTGCCGCGGCGAGACGAAGGGCGTGTTCCAGTTGGAGAGCGGCGGCATTCGCGACCTCTTGCAGCGGATGAAGCCCGACCACTTCCGCGACATCATCGCCACCAACGCACTCTATCGGCCCGGCCCGCTGGAAGGCGGCATGGTAGAGGACTATATTCAGGTCAAGCACGGCCGCAAGCAGGCGGCCTACGATCACGAAGTGATGAAGGAGGTTTTGGAGGAGACCCACGGCGTGATGGTCTACCAGGAGCAAGTGATGCGGATTCTCAATCGCCTCGGCGGCATCGCGCTGGCCAACGCCTATAGCTGCATCAAGGCGATCAGCAAGAAGAAGCTCGACACGATCGCCAAGTTCCGCGAGGAGTTCATCGCAGGCGCGCACCAGAACGGCATGGCGAAGAAGAAGGCCGAAGAGGTTTTCAGCCTCATCGAGAAATTCGCCGGCTACGGCTTCAATAAAAGTCATTCGACCGCTTACGCTCTCATCGCCTACATGACGGCCTACCTGAAGGCCCATTACAAGGTCGAGTTCATGGCGGCCTTGCTTTCCAGCGACATTCCCGGCCGCAACTTCAAGAAGAAGGACTCGCTCGTCGAACACATCGAGGACAGCCAACGGATGAACATTGAAGTTCAGCCGCCCGACGTCAACCGCTCGGATGTCGAGTTCGCCGTGAATCAAGGCAATGTTTTTTACGCCCTCTCGGCCATCAAGGGCTGCGGCGGCGCCGCGGCGGCCGCGATCGTCAAGGCTCGCAAGTCCGGCGGGCCCTATCGCAGCATTTTTGATTTTTGCGAGCGGCTCGATCCGGGCCAGGTGAACCGCACGGCGATCGAATCGCTGGTAAAGGCCGGGGCGTTCGATACGCTCGGCGCGCGGCGTTCGCAGTGGTTCGCGGCCATCGACCGCGCCTTGCAAGGCGGCGCGTCGGTCGCCGCCGATCGCCGCAGCGGGCAGAAGGGCCTCTTCGCCGACGACGAGGACGAAACTCCCGAATCGCTTGCCAAGGACCTTCCCAACTTGCCCGAGTGGGACCAGAAGGACCGCCTCGCCAAGGAAAAGGAGGTGCTTGGTTTCTACCTGACGAGCCATCCGCTGGCCGAACACGCGAAGAAGCTCATGGCCTATTGCACGCACACGACAGTCGAGGCGGCCGCCTTGAAGCACCGCGAAAAGGTCATGCTCGGCGGCATGATCGCTTCGATCAAGCACTCGCACACGAAGAACCCCAAGCCGGGCTCGCCCAGCCGCTACGCGATGTTTGACCTGGAGGACACAGAGGGCATCATGCGCACGATCTGCTGGCCGGAGCAATTCGCGCAGTACGGCGAATTGATTCAGCCCGACGCGATCTGCGTCTTCGGCGGCGCGATCGACAAGCGGCCCGGCAGCGAGGAGGCCAATTTCATCGTCGATGAAGTCATTCCTCTCGCCGAAGTGGAGTCGCGCTACACATCTGGCATCCGTGTCTTTTTGAGTGAGCGGACGCACGGCGAGAAGACCCTCGAAATGCTCTACGAAGTCCTCCGCGGTTATCCGGGCAAGTTTCCGTTAGAGCTAGTGCTGAGGCTCGACAACGGCTGGAAAGTCAAATGCCCATGCTCAAAGCTCCGCCTAGCCAATGATCCTGAAATGCGCACACGCGTTGGGGAGTTACTCGGGGCGGAGAATATTCGTCTTATGACCGGAAAGGGCGGCGGGAATGGTCGGGGACGGGCGTAAGCCGGTTTCGACCGAACAACCGACAGATGATATAATGGAATTGACGACCTGGAGCAAATTGCGATGATCAGTTTGTCGATTGACGAAGCCCAACTAAAACTCCACGACGTGGTTCACGGCCTGACCCCCGGCGACGAGGTGCTAATCGTTGAAAACGACCGACCGGTCGCGCAGGTTACTGCCGGCGGACTTGATGCCGCGGCCAACGCCTCGCGAGCTCGGCACGATGCGAGGCACGGTCCTCTATATGGCTCCTGATTTTGACGCTCCGCTTGAGGAGTTTAAGGAGTATATGGAATGAGGTTACTCGTCGATGCCCATGCCATTATCTGGGCGGTCGACGATCCGTCGCGATTGCCTTCTGACGCCGCGGCGGCGCTTCGCGACCCGGCTAACGAACTGCTTGTCAGCGCCGGCACAATTTGGGAAATCAGCATCAAGGTCGGTCTGAAGAAGCTTTCTCTTTCGATGCCCTATCGTCAGTGGATGGACAGAGCCATTGCCGATCTTGGGTTGACGGTCGTCCCAATAACAGTTGAGTACGCTGACGCTCAAGCGGGACTGCCGCAGCATCATGGCGATCCCTTCGACCGATTGCTTGCGGCCCAGGCCTTCGTCGGGACGTCGTCCGTCGTTACGCGCAGATTCGATCTTCGATCAGTATGGAGTCAAGCGGGTCTGGTGACAATGCCCTGGACATGTTATACTTGTGGCGTTGCACACGACGACGTGCCTCTATGTTTCGGAATTGAGGCCCCGTGGCGTGCTCTTGTGTCCGAGAGCGAATTCTCGCAGCGAGTCGAACTCAATCCAGATCAATGCGTAGTGGACGGACGAAACTTCTTCGTTCGCGGCCACATTGAGATTCCAATTCGTGGCTATCCAGATCCAATGGCGTTTTCGGTTTGGTCGTCAATCAGCCAGCAAAGCTTCGTTCACATGTGCCAGCGCTGGGAGGCTCCCGATCGCGCGGCCGACCCGCCGTACTTCGGGTGGCTTTGTAGCCCCATCGCCGTGTATCCGAGCACAATTCACTCAAAACTTTCCATACAATCACGTTCAGTCGGATTTATTCCGCTGTTCACTGTCGAACCAACGTCACATTCGCTGGCGCTTGACCAGAACAACGGCATCAGTATCGAGCGCTGGCACGCAATCGCGCACCGGCTACTCCATGTTCAATAGTTTTCCTCTGAAAACCGCAAATTTCTTCCCCCACGTCAAGGTGGGCGACACACTGGCGAAACGCGAGTGAAAACGCTATTATTTATAGATTGATCCGCTAGGCTGAAGTGCCAGGAATGCAACAACACTTGCCCAATTTGATCCATTGCTTGTGCGTCGGGTTGATATGGTCTCTCATATCGGTCCCGGCGATCTCTGCCCGCGCCGCCGGGCCGGACTTCAACCAGGACATTCGCCCGATACTTTCCCGTAACTGCTATAAATGCCACGGCCCGGACGATGAGGCCCGCAAGGCCGATATGCGATTGGACGCGCGGGCGTTCGCCATCAAGGAGACCGCGTCCGGCAGCATCCCCATCGTGCCGGGCAAGCCGGCTGAAAGCGAACTAATCGCCCGGATCAACGCCAAGGATGAGTCGGATCGCATGCCGCCTCAGTCGACGAACCTCACACTTTCGCAGCAGCAAAAGGACTTGCTTCGCCAATGGATCGTCGCCGGCGCCGAATACCGTCCACACTGGTCGTTCGTGCCGCCGAAGTCGCCTCCGCTGCCGGCCGTGAAGCTTGCCGGCTGGGCGCGAAACCCGATTGACCGCTTCGTTCTCGCCAAGCTCGAAGCAAACGGACTCGCGCCGTCGCCCGAGGCCGACCATTACACGCTCCTCCGCCGCGCGGCGCTGGACATCACCGGCGTGCAGCCGACGCCGGCCGAGGTCGATGCCTTGCTGGCGGAAGCCAAGGTCGCCGGCTGGGACCGCGCCTACGAACACTTCGTCGATCGTCTGCTCGCTTCTCCGCAATATGGCGAGCGCTGGGCACGCCGCTGGCTTGACTTGGCTCGCTACAGCGACACGAACGGTTTCGAGAAGGACCGCACGCGGTCGATCTGGCCTTATCGCGATTGGGTCATTCGGGCGATCAACGACGACATGCCCTTCGACCAATTCACGATGCAGCAGCTTGCCGGCGACATGCTGCCGGGCGCATCGCTTTCCGATCGCGTGGCCACGGGCTTTCACCGCAACACGATGCTCAACGAGGAAGGCGGCATCGATCCGCTGGAGTACCGCTTCTATTCGACGGTCGATCGCGTGGCGACGACGAGCACCACCTGGTTGGGGTTGACGATGATGTGCGCCCAGTGCCACACGCACAAGTTCGATCCGATCACGCATCGCGAGTACTATCAGTTCATGGCCCTGCTGGACAACGCCGACGAGCCGAGCCTGGACTTGCCCACGCCGGAGATCGCGGCCCAGCGCGCCAAGCGGCAGAAGCGGATCGAGCAGCTCACTGCGGAGCTGCCGGCAAAGTATCCGAAGGTAGCAGGCACGCTTCGCGTGCCGTCCGCTGCTTCCCCTGCAAAAGTGAATTCCAACAAGACCACGTCGCTTCCGGCGGACGGCACACGGAGCGTGCCTGCTACTTTGGACCAAGCCTTCGCGAAATGGCTCGAAGACGCTCGCAAGCACGCCGGCAGTTGGGCGATCCTTCGTCCGCTGGAAGCCCGTTCGGGCGTGCCGCTGTTGACCGTTCAGCCGGACGATTCGGTCTTCGTCAGCGGCGACCAGACCAAGTCCGATACCTACCATTTGAAGTTCCACGCCGACCTTCGCGGCGTCACCGCCATCCGGCTGGAGGTTCTGCCCGATGACCGGCTGCCGTCCCACGGACCGGGCCGCATTTTCTACGAGGGTTCGGAAGGCGACTTCATGCTGGCCGATTTCTCGGTCCACCGCGACGGGAAGAAGCTGCCCATCGCCCGCGCGCTGGATTCGTTCCACTCCGGCAAGAACACGGCAGACAAGGCCATCGACAGCGACCTGCAATCGTTCTGGGACATCGGCAGTAGCGAAGGGCGGCGGCACGTCGCCGTTTTTGTGCTCGACAAGCCGCTCGCCGCGCCGGGCGAGTTCGAAATCGAGATGCTCTGCACCAACTACTTTGCCTGCGGGCTGGGACGCTTCCGAATCGCCGTGACCACCGCCCCCGATCCCCAGGCCCACGAACGCTCGGCCGACATCGAACATTTGCTGACGGTGGCGGACGACTCGCTCACGGCCGCCGATCGTCAGAAGCTTCAAACGCAGTTCCTCCTCGAGGCGCCGGAAATGGCCGCCGCCCGCGGCGAGCTCGATAAGCTCCTTGGCTCCGAGCCGCGCTATCCGACGACGCTCGTCATGCAGGAGCGACCGCCGGAGAATCCGCGGGCGACATTCATTCACCATCGCGGGGAATGGCTCTCGCCCGAAAAGCGCGTCGAAGGGGGCGTGCCGTCGTTCTTGCCCGGCCTGCCCGCCGGAGCGCCGCGGAACCGGCTCACGCTCGCCCGCTGGCTCGTCTCGCGCGACAATCCGCTGACCGCGCGCGTGACGGTCAATCGCCGCTGGGCGGCCCTCTTCGGCGCGGGCATCGTCCGCACGACGGCCGATTTCGGCACGCAAGGCGAACTGCCGACCCACCCCGAACTCTTGGACTGGCTCGCCGTCCGCTTCATGGACGATGGCTGGTCGATGAAGCGGCTCACGCGGCTGATCGTCACCAGCGCCACCTACCGCCAGTCGTCGCGGGTCACGCCGCAACTGCTGGAGAAGGACTCCGAGAACCGACTCTTGGCTCGCGGGCCGCGGGTTCGACTCGATGCCGAGTTGATCCGCGACGACGTGCTCGAGGCCGCCAGTCTGCTTTCCGGCAAGATGTACGGCCCAAGCGTTTTCCCGCCGCAGCCGCCATCGGTTTCGACGGAAGGATCTTACGCCCCGATGAAATGGGTGCCGAGTCAGGGCGAGGACCGCTACCGGCGCAGCCTGTATACATTCTCGCGGCGGTCGAGCCCGTTTGCCGCATACGTCACGTTCGACGCCCCCAGCGGCGAGGTCTGCTGCCCGCGCCGCGACCTCTCGAACACGCCTTTGCAGTCGCTGACGCTGATGAATAGCGAGTTGTTCTTCGAGCCGGCCCAAGCCGCGGCGCACGGGCTGGCCGCCGACAAGCGCCCTGTCGATGAGCGCGTCGCCGAGCTCTTCCGCCGGGCCTTGGTGCGACCGCCGACCGCCCAGGAGGTCGATTCGCTTGCGAAGTTTTATCAGCGACAGTTGGACCGTTTCAAGTCCGGCAAGCTGGCCGCCAAACCGTTTGTCGGCAGCGATAAAGGCAGCCCCGACGAGCTTGCCGCCCGCGCCGCCTGGACACTTACCGCCCGGGCGGTTTACAATTTGGATGAGATGATTACGAAGGAATAACGTATCCGGCACACTCCGTGTGCCGCATTTTCCGGCGGCACACGGAGTGTACCGGATACAATGGAGGACGCCATGTCGCACGATTGCCCCCAATGCCCCAGCGTTTCCCGCCGCCACTTTCTTAACGACTGCGGCTACGGCCTTGGCAAGATCGCCTTGGCCGGCCTCTTGACCGGCGCGCTCGATCGTCCCGCGTCCGCCGCGGCAATGCCAAACCCGCTGGCGCCGAAGAAGCCGCACTTTCCCGGCAAGGCCAAGGCGGTAATCCATCTCTTCATGGCCGGGGCGCCGAGCCAGTTGGAATTGTTCGATTACAAGCCCGAACTGGCCAAGATCGAAGGCAAGCCGCTTCCGCCTTCGGTCATCGGCGGCCAGCGCTACGCCTTCATCCGGCCCGACGCCGCCGTGCTCGGGCCGCGCTTCAAATTCGCGCGGCACGGCCAGTGCGGGGCCGAGCTTTCCGAAATGGTGCCGCACCTGGCGAAGGTTGTCGACGACATCTGCCTCATTAAGACGGTCCACACCGATCAATTCAATCACGCTCCCGCGCAGATCTTCTTCAACTCCGGCTTCTCGCAGCCCGGCCGGCCGTGCATGGGCTCGTGGGCGCTCTACGGCCTGGGCGCGGAAGCCAAGGACCTGCCGGCATTCGTCGTGATGAGCACCGGCGTCGGGCGTCAGCGGCGGCTCGGCCAATTGGTCGAGCGGTTTCATGCCCACGCTCTACGCGGGCGTGCGCTTCCGCAATCAGCGGCTCGCCGATCCTCGACGTCACCAGTCCCGCGGGCTGCGACGCCGAAGTCCAGCGCGAGACGCTCGAACTGGTGACCAATCTCGACCGCCAGCGGCTTGCGGCGATCGGCGATCCCGAAATCGCCACGCGGATCAGCTCCTACGAAATGGCCCTGCGGCTGCAAACGTCGGCCCCCGAGCTGACCAACCTGCACAGCGAGAGCAAGGCCACGCTCGACCTTTACGGCTGCGATCCCGACAAGCCGTCGTTCGCGCGGTCGTGCCTGCTGGCGCGGCGGATGGTCGAGCGGGGCGTGCGCTTCGTGAACATCTATCACGAAGGCTGGGACGCCCACAGCGACGTCGCCGGCAATGTCCGCAACAACTGCAAAGCCACCGACCAAGGCTCGGCGGCGCTCGTGCAGGACCTCAAGCAGCGCGGCCTGCTTGGACAGCACGCTCGTCATCTGGGGCGGCGAGTTCGGCCGCACGCCGATGGTCGAAAACAACTTCGCGCTGGGCCGCGCGCTCGGTCGCGACCATCATCCGCAGGCCTATACGATCTGGATGGCCGGCGGCGGCATGAAGCCCGGCGTAACCTACGGCAAGACCGACGACCTCGGCTTTCACATCGCCGAGAACCCGGTCCACGTCCACGACATTCAGGCGACGATCCTGCATGTGCTGGGCTTCGATCACGAGAAGCTCACCTACCACTACGCCGGCCGCGACTTCCGCTTGACGGATGTGTACGGCAAGGTCGTGCGGGAGATTCTGGCATGATTGTTTCTCAATGCGCCCGATAGATGCCTGGCAGCGCGAACGCGGCAGCGGGCTGCCGGTTGGAAGGCGGCAATTGCATAGTGGATTAGTGCTGATTGGCAAGCCTTGGGGCTCCTCTTCCGCGCTCTGCGGGCGAAAAAACTTTTGCCGAATTGATGCGCGACGAATTCCCTATCTTCCAGGGGTTTTGCGAGCCAGTATACACCCAGAAGGCACCCACCATAACCGCCCGCGTGTCAAGGCCCCGACGGTCGGACCTGCAAACCACGAAACACACGGAGTACACGAAAACCGGACGGCGCCGCCAATAAAATCTCGGCGCGCCGGGATTCAATCCGCGGCTTGATCGTCTAGCTCTCATCGCTCATCTCTTTTCACTAACCTCTAACCCCTGCCCACTCGTCGGTGATTATTACTGCAACTTGCGCGATAGGCTCAGGTTCTGCCTTGACAACGACAAGATGAATGGTCAACAATGCCGCCAAATTAACTCCCCCGGCAGCCATTGCATGACCGAGCGCCCCGAACCCACCGCCGTGATCATCCGATTCCCGGGCCGCTCCGGGCGGCCGCCGGGCGACATCGCGGACAGTGAGGCTCGTTTCGGAAATCTGTTTCGCATTACCCTGGCCGCTTGGACCGTGATTGCCATTTTGTCGGTTGGCCGGGCCGCCTTGATCCGCTTTCCCAGGCATTGCGGCTGTTATCAAATCTATGCACAAGCGGGGCAGAACTGGGCCGGCGGCGCGGATCTCTATTCGGCCGAGCCGGGGCTGGAAGTCTATCGCTATAGCCCGCTGGTCGCCGTCCTCCTGGCGCCGATCGGTTTTATGCCCGATATGCTGGGCAGCGCCGTGCTCCGCGCGGCGACGCTCGCGGCGTTCCTGGCCGCCGTGTGGCGATGGAGCGCCGTCGGCGCGACTTTAAAACTCACATTCCAACAGCGATTGATCTTTCTCTTGTTGCTTGCACCGTTGGCCGCGCGATCGCTGATCGACGTCCAGTTCAACGGATTACTGTCCGCGCTGCTTGTGCTGGGGGCTGCATCGCTGGTCCAGCGCCGCACAGGCTGGGCGGCCGCTTGGTGGGCGGCTGCCTGTCTGATAAAGGCCTACGCCATCGCCTTGCCGCTGGTCGCCATTCTACTTTACCGGCGGCGGTTCGCCATTCCCTTCGCGGTGGCGGCGGCTGTCGGTTTGTTGTTGCCGTTTGCTTTCCAGAGTCCGGTCTATGTCGCCCGGCAGTACGAACTTTGGTTCTGCTGGGGTCTCAATGGTCGCGACTCATCGGAGTTCCAGGACATCCGCTTCGTCCTGGCGAACGTGGGCATCCACTGGACGCTACTAGAGTACCGACTCGCGGAGCTTCTTTCGGCCGCGGGCGTAGCGCTCGTCTGTTATCGCTACGGGACCGCTGACGGCGGTGACGACCGCCGCCGGATGAGTCTGATGCTCGGCTTGTGCGCCGCGTGGATGCTGCTCTTCGGCCCAGCCACCGAGGATTGCACGTATATCCTCTTCGCGCCGATGATGCCCTGGGTCGCGCTGGAGTCGGCGCTCTTGCCGGCGCGGCGATGGCTCCGCGCGGCGGCGTATGGGGGATACGGCTTCTTCGTTGTTGGCCAGATTGTCTACTGGTTCCCCTGGGGCAGCGCATTCAATCGGTTGGGCACGTTTCCGATTGCCGCTATGATTCTGGCCGCGTCTCTCGTCGCGCTGCGGACGCTGCCAAATCGGCGACATTCCGCCAGGACCTCCGCAACCGACGACGAGTTCCGCAGGCGGGCGGCGTAAGCTTATTCACCATCGAGACCCGTTTGATCGACTTATAGTCGCCCAATGCTTGTTGACGGATTGGGAGTCGTCAGCGTTGACAAACAACTCGATGCTTACGGCGTCAAGCGGTTCTGGTAGGCGCTCGTTATATTATCAGATTGACAACCGGTTGTGGCGGCTTGATAATGCCTGATGTTAGGCCACCCCCAAAGGAGAATGAACATGAAGAGGCAATTCCGTTGGGGCCTGCCGGGCGTTCTGGGAACATTCCCACTATTGCTTACGCTCGCCGGGCCGGTGTCAGCGTCTGATAGTCCCGCAACCGCGCGCCGTGCCGCCGCGGACGATGTTTCTCAGGCCCTTCAGGCCGAGGTCGAAGGCAAAAACTCGCGTCGGCAGGGGCGTCTTGATGCCGCCCTGGAAGCATCGCCCGATCTTCCCGCCGCGCATTGGCACAACGGCCAAGTCTGGGCGGATAAGCACTGGGTGAAGTTCGACGATCCGTCCGTAATCGGAAATAAGCCCCGGCTCGACGCCTATCTCAGCAAGCGGGGCAAATACGGCAATACGGTTGCAGACCAATTGGCGCTGGCCAAGTGGTGCAAGACGGCCGGGCTGAAAGACGAGTGGCGAGCCCACCTGGGAAACGTCCTGTCGCTCGACCCAGACAATAAGGAAGCCCGTGCAGCGCTCGGTTACGAGTTGGTCGATGGCGTCTGGCTCACGCCGCAAGAGATCGCTAAAAGCAAAGCGCGGGCAGTGGCCGCCGTGGCAGCGCTGAACAAGTGGAAATCGAAGGTGGTCGCCATTCGTACCGGCATGGATAGTAGAAGCGCAGGTCTCCGCGCCACGGCTCACAAGAAGCTTGACGCGGTCCAAGATGCCGCCGCGATTCCTGCCTTAGAATTGGTCTTCTGCGGCGATAGCGAAACGATGGCTTCCGTCGGTGTGAACCATTTCGCCGACATGCGAGCGGCAGATGCGTCGCTGGCCTTGGCACGGCAGGCGCTGTTTTCCAAGTGGCCGGAAGTTCGCAAGGCGGCAATCGAGAAGCTAAAGCATCGCGAGCGCGAGACCTTCATTCCGGAATTGCTCTCCGCTATGCGCTCGCCGATCCAAAGCCGCATTGAGACGTTCCAAGAACCGGATGGGCGGCTGCTTTATCGACAGGCGCTTTATCGCTCAGGACACGATCGCGATGAACTGGTTATGCTCGATAACCTGTACAATCCAGGCGTAATAGCTTCAAACATCGTTCCTGGCGCGGCGCGAGCGGACAATCGTCAGGCCCTGGTGGAGTTTGATGACGGCGGCAAAGCTTCGATCCTTCGGGACGGAACGATTCTTCCCGTTGGATCGCAGACACCAAACGAAAGAGAAAGAGCGCCCATGGCCAGAGCTGCTTTGGGATCGAACTCGTTTTACCGGACAAAGTCGGGATTGGCGCCGGTTGATCCTGCTCGCGCCGAGGCCGAGGCGCAGGCTGGCGCGGCCGCCCGCGCGGCCGCCGACGCGCAGGCGAGCCAGGCGGCGATCGCGCTATCTAACGCCCAAACAGTCGCCTTCAACAGCGCCGTTTGCCAACTGCTTAAGGACACGACTGGCGAGGCGAATCCGCAGTCGCCGGATGCCTGGTCGCAATGGTGGGTGGAGAGCGATGAAGTCTATGTGCCAGAATACAAGCCGCTTACGTCGACTTATGTAGGGTCACAGCACGATTCTTACGTGGCAGTGCCGATGCAAATGGAGCAGATGGTCCACTTCAGTTGTCTTGCCGCGGGCACTCCCATCTGGACCGACAAGGGCCTTGTGGCGGTCGATAAAATCAAGGTCGGTGACCGCGTGTTGGCGCAGGATGCCGAGACGGGCGAGTTGGCGTATAAACCCGTCATGCACACGACCGTCCGCTTCAAGGCCGATCTAGTCAAGCTTGGCTTTCGGGACGAAAACATCACCTGTAGCACCGGGCATCGCTTCTGGATTTCCGGCAAGGGCTGGCTAAAGGCGAGCGGCATCGAGCCGGGCATGAACTTCCACGGCGCGGAAGGCACGACGCCATTGCAACACAACGAGCCGGCTGGCGTGGGGGCCGTTTACAATCTGATCGTCGCCGACTTCCACAGCTACTTCGTCGGCAAGTCAATGATCTATAGCCACGACATTACCGCCCGCAAACCTACCGACCGGCTCGTGCCAGGTCTAGCGGGCAGTGATCGGAATTTGTTAGTCAAGAGGTAACGTGATGGAAGTACGATTTGAGAATTGCAAACCGCTGCGGGTGGCCTGCGTGCGGCATGTCGGTCCCTATCAGGAATGCGGCAAGGCGTGGCAGACGCTCATGGCCGAGGCGGGCAAGCTCGGTTTGATCAGGCCGGGCACCACGCTGCATATCGGCGTCGGCCACGACAGCCCTGATGTCACGCCGGCCAACGAGTTGCGATATGATGCCTGCATCACCGTGGACGACAGTTTCCAGCCTAGCGGCGCGATTGGAGTGCAGGAGCTGGCCGGCGGCGAATATGCCGTGGCGACGTATTGCGGCTCCTATGCCGGTCTGCCGGACGCCTATCGCTGGATCATGTGCGATTGGCTTCCGGCCAGCGGGCGGAAGCTGCGGAAGTCGCCCTTGTTCGAGATTTATCTGAACGATCCAAACAGTACGCCGGAGACCGATCTAGTCACGGAAATATATGTGCCGTTGGAGAGTTGAAGGAGCGAGGGCGATGGACTAGAATAGCGGTTCATCACTCACTTGTACCGCCGGAATTCCATGAAACTGATTATTGCCGTCATTCAGCCGCACCGCCTGGAGGCCGTCAAGCAGGCCTTGGCCGACGTCGAAGTTTTTCGCCTGACCGTCATGGACGTGCAGGGCTTTGGCCGCCAGCGGGGGCAGACGGAAGTTTATCGCGGCCACGAGTTCGCCGTGAACCTGCTTCGCAAGGTGCAGTTGATGATCGCCGTCAACGACGAGTTCCTCGAACCGACGATCGACGCCATCCTCCGCGGCGGACGCAGCGGCGCGGCGGGCGAAATCGGCGACGGCAAGATTTTTGTCATGCCGCTTGAAGATTGCATCCGTATCCGCACCGGCGAACGCGGCGGAGAGGCAATTTAGGATTGTGGGGCAGGTTGCCAACCTGCCAATTACCGGCAGGTTGGCAACCTGCCCCACGGCCATAACCTACGCTGCCCGGCTTTTCGTCTGCGGAAAGAACTTGCAAAGCGCCACGCCGCCGAAGTAGAGCACCGTAAGCGGGCATGCCATCAAGCACATCGTGTACGGATCGCCCGTCGGCGTCAGCACCATCGCCAGGACAAAGATCACCAGCACGGCCATCCGCCATGAAGCCAGGTAGGATTTCACTGTGAATAGCCCGATGCGCTCCAGGAAGAGCATCACCAGCGGGAGCTGAAAGCTAATCCCGAAACCCAGCGGCAGCAAGAGCACGAAGCTGATCCACTCGTTGATGCGGAGGTCGGGGTCAACGCCCATGATGCGGTTAAAGTGCAGCAGGAAGTCGAGCACCTTCTCGAAGGCCAGGAAGAAGGCGATCGCCGCCCCGGAGAGAAACAACAGCAGGCTCACCGGCAGAAAAATATGGACGTAGCGCCGCTCATGCGGATAGAGCCCCGCGGCGACGAACTGCCAGATCTGATAAAAAACCCAGGGACTCGACAGCACGACGCCAATCAGAAGCGACGCCTTGAGGTAGATCATGAACCCCTCCTGGGCGTTGAGGGCCTGCATGTTGGTGCGCGGGTCGTCGGTGATAGCAGTGAATTCGACGATTTTGATTGTGTCGCCGCCGGATGATGCGCCGTCCGCGGCGGGCAGCAGGGCGTCGGGCCGCATGCGCAATTGCCCCAACAACTGCGGCCGAAAGTATTCTTTCAGCGCGAACGACTTATGTTCGTCGCTTACGATTTCACTGATGCGCTTGATCTGGTCGTCGCTGCAGCCCGCCTCGCGAAGCAATCCCGCGCGCGCCGTTACCTCTTCCTTCGCCTTCTCCTGATAGTAGTTCGTCAGCGCCTTTTTGACGGGCGTCGTCGTAAACTGCACGACCGGGCCGGCAACCTGCGGAATTAATCCGATCCCGCAGCCAATGGCCAGCCCGAGGATCGCCTTGAAAAGATACCGCCGCAATTCCTCGAGATGCTGCCCAAAGGTCATCGTGCTGCTCTCGAAGAGATCGTCTTTGGCACGCGATAGGGGCATGGAGGAGCGGGGAGAGTTGAGAGTGGAGTGGTTAGTGTGGAGTGAAAGGACTTCCGGCGGGGGATAAACTTTCTATAATACTTGCAACGCGCGAACTAGGCAACCGTTCCACTGCCCACTTCCCACTAATCACTCCCCACTCCCTTCATGATTCCACTTTACCCGCTTCGTTTTCGCCTGCTCGTACGCCGTTATATTTGGGGCGGGCGACGCCTGGAATCGTGCCTCGGCAAGGCGATCGGGCCGGGCAGCGATTACGCGGAGAGCTGGGAGGTCTGTGACCATGGCGCGGACCAGAGCATTGTCGATCAAGGCCCACTGGCCGGCACGTCGCTCGGTGAGTTGGTTCGTTGCCGCGGCCAGGAATTGCTGGGCCGCGCCGCGCCGCAAGATCGCTTCCCGCTCTTAGTGAAGTTTCTCGACGCCGCGCAAGTGCTTTCCGTGCAAGTTCATCCCAACGACGAACAAGCCGCGCGGCAGACGCCGCCCGACCTGGGCAAGACCGAGGCCTGGATCATTCTGGCCGCGGAAGCGGGGAGCAAAGTCTATGCGGGCTTGCGGCCGGGCGTCGATCGCCAACAGTTGGCCGCGGCCATCGCGAAGGGCAAGTGCGAGCGGCTGCTGCACTGCTTCCAACCGCGGCCCGGCGACTGTCTTTTCATTCCCGCCGGCACCGTCCACGCGCTGGGCGATGGCCTCCTCGTGGCCGAAGTTCAGCAATCCAGCGATACGACGTTCCGCCTCTTCGACTGGAATCGCGTGAGTCCCGACGGGCGTCCGCGCCCGCTGCACGTCGAGCAAGGGCTGGCGGTTACTGACTTCCAGCGCGGTCCGATCGATCCGCAAAAGCCGCAGCCCACGGACCGCCCCTGGGCAAGCCGCTTGGTGGAATGCGACAAGTTCACCATCGATCGCTGGGACTTTGCCGAAGGGCGAACGATCGGCGGCGACCAGCGGTTCCATATTGTTTGCGTGTTGGAAGGTGCGGTCCGCATTGCCGGCGATCCGCATCCGGCGCCATTAACCAAGGGTTGCACGGCGCTTGTGCCGGCGTGTCTCGGCGGCGTCTCCTTGGAGCCGCAGGGCCGCACGGTGCTGCTGGACTCCTATGTCGGCCTGTAGGGAGCGGCCTCCGTGCCGTTCCGCATTGCCGTGGGAACGCCGCGGAGGGCGTTCCCTACAGCGCTAGCACTGCCAGCATGACATGCCTCCAATCGCCCTTTCCCTGCCGACGGGGAATCTCTACAATTCCCAACCTTATCAATGCTTCGCCGGGGGGCGGAGATGCTTGCATGCGCGGCTTGCTTTACCTGATCGCTCTGCCGGTCTTGTTGCCTGTCTGCGGCGGCTGTCTTGCTACGCCGAACGTCTTCCACCCCGGCACGGAGGCCCATCAGCAGGATCGCGCTCGCGTCTTCGAACCTTACCCCGAGAACGAGCCTGGCCCGCCGATCGTCGGCGGGCGGCCGCGGGAGTATCAGAACCCGGTCGCGGAGATCGATCGCGTCAAACCTCGTCCGGGCGAGGCGATCTTTTGGCCGTATTCGCAGGCGGCCGCGCAGGCGGTTCCCGCTCAACCGGCCATTGTGACCGCGTCGCCACAGATCTACATCCCGCCTTGCCCGGTCCAGCCGACAAGTCCGTGACGGTAGATTGCCCATCTTACGCTAATCGTGGCGAAAAAGCTCGACCGGCGGCCAGAAGCGGCAGTCTGCCTAGATTCTCCCGAAATTCGATCTTTTCACGCTTGCCGATTTTGATGACAATGCCCTCACGTCAGTATCCAGGAGGGAAGTATCATGGCGCACAATTCCAAGGATTGGAAGCATTCCAACGAGTCCGACGACGATCGGTCGGAAAGTTCCGACGAACAGAACCAGCGCGACGACGATCGATCGGAAGAAGCATCGTCCGAGCGGACGCATCGTCACGACCGCCCACGTCATCACGCGGATGGCGATTCGTCCGACGGCGATGGACCGGAATCTTCCGATCGCTCTAGGCACGACCACTCGCGCCATCATCACGACCACCAGAGGTCTGCCGACGACTCCGCCGAGCCCGTCCGAGACCCGGCCAAGTTCGCATCGTATGACGACGACGCGGATGATGGCGACGACAATCGCTCTAGCCGCAACGCGGAACGACATGCCCGCCGGCACAAGGAACGCTCGGAACAGTCGCATCGCGCGGAATCGGTGCGGCGGCCGTTTTCGAATTTCGGCGGTAGCGCAAAGCACGACGCGGCTTCTACAACCTATGGGCAGACGGCGACGAGCACGGCGACCGCCAGCTCACGGGTAACTGACAGCACGTCCGCCGCGCCCGCGGGCGATCCATTGGCCTATCCAGCTTCGAATTTGCATCCCTACGACCATCATCGGGCGGCTCTGATCGGGCTTTCGACGGCCTTAGTCGCGGCGATTGTCATTATCGTCTCGCTGATGGCCCATTTCTCCTCGCATAAGGACGACGCGCCAGCGATAGGCCAGGACATCGAAGCCAAGCTCGCCAAGTATCAGCAGAACTATCAAGACGCGCAGAGCCTCGCCGAGCAGCGTGCCCGCGCATTGAAGGCTGCCAACGATCAAGTTGCACAGAACCAGCGGGTGGCGCAGGAGAATGCTCGGGCCTATCAAACGGCGCGAGAGGAAATGCGCCGTCGCCAGGCGGCCAGCCAACAGTTGCAACAACAGAACCAGCAGTTGCAGCAGCAAGGTCAGGTCCAGCAGGCCGAGAACGAGCAGCGGCTGTATGTCACGCAGATCCGCTTGGCCAAACAGGCATGGGACCGCGGCGACACGAACCAGGTCTTGCAGTTGTTGGAGCCTTATCGCAGCGACCCAGCGCGGCAGAAGTATCGCAGCTTCGCCTGGTATTACCTATGGCGCGCCGCTCATAGCAGCGGCAGCAACACGCTCAAAGGCCACAGCGACATCGTGCGGCAGGTGGTCGTCACGCCTGACGGTCGGCAAATCGTCTCGCTGGCCGATGACGGACAATTGATCGTATGGGACGCGGCGCTGGGCAACAAGTTGTCCGCCGTGCAGCTTGAGCGAAGCGTGCCGCCGCGGAGCGCCGGCTTGATCGTCGAAGATCAACTCGCCCGCCGCGCAAGCGGGCTCGTAGTGTCCGACAACGGCGCCTGGGCCGCCGCCTATGGCCGCGATCTGTTTGTCGGCGCGAACATCCGTCAACCGGACGCCGTGCGGCCCGTCTCCGATCATACGTCGCCGATCATCTCGCTGGCCATCAGTCGCGACGGGCGGCGCATCGTCAGCGGCGACAACTCGGGCGAAATCATGGTGCGCGACGCGGCCGACGGCAGCGTGTTGCGGCGGTTCCACAACCCGCGGCCGCTCTCGCTGGCCATGTCCGCGGATGGCGGCCTGGTTTTTGCCGGGATGCACGATGGGGCGCTTTTTGTTTGGGATGCCAACAGCGGCAACTTGCTCGGGACGCGAGCGTTTGGCGACGGCATCAACTCGATGTCGATCAGTCCCGATGGCACCGCGCTAGCGTTGGCACTGGCGGTCCGCGACGGCGTTGTGAAAGTTTGGGAACCGGCCACCGGTAAGTTTCGCGGCGATCTCCGCGGACATCACGACGAAGTCACTCGCGTCGTCTGGTCGCGCGACGGCAAGTCGATCTTGACCGCCAGCCGCGATCAGACGGCCTGCCTTTGGTCCAGCGCCGGCTCGCTTTTGCGCACTTTCCGCGGCCACCTGGGCGACGTTGAGGCTGCGGCCTTCTCGCCGGATGGTCAGAAGGTCGTCTCGGCCAGCGACGATCAAAGCGTGATCCTCTGGAACGTCGATGGCGGGCAACCGTGCGACATGCTCACCGACACGCCCGTCGATGGTTGGGTTAGCGGTCTCGCCTTCACGCCCGACGCCAGCCAGGTCATCGGCACCGGGTCGTGCGACGGGGCAGGGGATAGCTACGAGGCTTTCCTCACCGATTGGAATCTGGCCGACGGGAATCGGCCGCTGCCTTTGCAGACGTCGTCGCGGTCGGGTGTGGCGCTAGCGTTCTCGCCTGACGGCCGGAATATGGTCATCGGCGAAAGCTCGCCGCCGCAATCGACGGTGAAATCGCGGGCACGAATTTGGAGCCTCGATCCGCCCCGCGTGCTGGCCACCGTGCCCAAGCTGGTCGGATCGGTCTACTCGGTCGCTTATGCCAACAACGGTCAGATGCTGGCCGTGGGGACGGGCGACGTGGAAGAGCGCGTGCCCGGCACGGCGCTGATCGTTGAGCCGGCCACCGGCGCGCTCCGCCAAAAGCTGCCCGACTTGCCCGGCAAGGTCGAGGCCGTCTTCACGGTCGACAGCCGCTACTTGATCACCGTCAACAGTAGTAAGAGGCGGCCGACGGAAATCCGCTTCTGGAATCCGGCCAACACGGCACAGCCCGTCGGACAGATGGACAACCCGACCGAATTGGCCGGGCTGACCACGATCGCGCTCTCGCCCGATGGCCGTTACCTGGTCAGCGGCCACGGCGACCCGGTGAATCCGGCGGCGGCCGACAAGGCGAAGATCAAGATATGGGACCTGGCGACACAAAAGATCGTGGGGCAGTTCCCGGCGTCGCATCCGGCGGCAATCACGCAGATTGCGTTTTCCCGCCGCGGCACGCTCATGGCCTCCGGCGACATGCAAGGCAATGTCCGCCTCTGGGACTTCGCCTCGCGGCGGCTGCTGCCCAAGCAGATCGCCTCGCAAGGCCGGCCGATCACGCGCATCGCCTTCGACCGTTTGGGCGAGCGCGTGGCCGTGGCCGCCGACGAGAAGTGCGTTCGCGTCTGGCACATCGACACGGCACGCCAACTGGCGATCATGGAACTGGCCCTCGGCGTGCCGAATGTGGTCGGCTACACGCAGGACGGCAAGACGCTCGCCGCCGCGACCAGCGCTGGCGGACTTTTTCTATGGGATGCCGACACTTACAAGCCACGGGCCGTGCTTCGCGGCGAAGGCAACCCGGCCGGCCAGCAGGGCCACGGCGGCGTGATTACCTGCGTCGCCCCGCTGCAATTGCCCGACAAGATGCTCACGGGCAGCATCGATAAGACAGTCCGCGTCTGGGACCTCAAGTCTCGCCAGGCAGTGGGCACCGTCGCCACCTTCAATAATGCAGTGAGTTGTATGGCCGTCTCGCCCGACGGCCGCACGGTAGCCGTCGGCACCGGCAAGTATCGCAGCAAGTTCGAGACGGGCGAATTGGCAATCTGCGACCTGACCGGCAAGACGCCGCAAAAGTCGATCAGCAAGGGCATTACGCCGGTGAGTGTGGCTTATTCGCCGGACGGCAATTTGCTGGCCGTGTGCAGCCTCTCGGCCGCGGTTGGCCCGGCATCGCGGACTGTGAGCATCATCGATACGCGAACCTCCCGCGCGACGCAGCTCGGCAGCAGCAGCGGCCATTGTGTTGCCTTTTCGCCGGACGGTAGAATCCTGGCCGTAGGATGCGCGGACGGCTCGATCGAGCTTTGGCCGTTGGATTCGCAAGGACAGATGAAGCCTTTCGTGGTGAAGAAGCACCAAGGGCTGGTCTGGATGGTCGCCTTCTCGCCCGACGGCCGCACGCTGGCCTCCGGCAGCGCCGACAACAACGTGATTCTCTGGGACGTGCTGACGGGCGAAGACTTGATGACCTTGAAGCACAACGGCACGATCGAGGCGCTGCGGTTCTCGCCGGACGGCCGGATTCTGGCCACGGCGGCTCACGAGCCGGCGCGGGGCGACGTATGCCTGTGGCGCGCGCCGCTTGACGACGAGGGGCGCAGAACTCGCTGCGCCCCGCCTCCCGCGCGGCCTTCTCGGACCGGTCCACGAGCTTGGATTCGGCGACCGTCGTGCGGCCAGCATATCCCGATGCCGCATCCGCGCCATCGGCGGCAGCTTCTTACTCCCGGCAGCCCGATCGCAAACCGCTTGATCCTTCCGCGCCGCTGCCATCGACCGGCTACTCGGATTCGAGCGACGACCGCTATGGAACTGCGGCGCTGCCCGCGCAAGGCGCCGGGATCGCGCCTGCTTACGGCAGCGCGAATGCCGATCCTTCGGTGCCGATCGGCGGAAACAGCGGCGCGTCCCAGCCCGGCGCATGGCAAGGAAGTGGCGGAAACCAGTCGCGCTCAGGCAGCCGACATGCGCGACCCGCCGGGCAGTAGGTCCCTTCTGCCGGAAGGGACCTTCGGGCCGAAGGCCGTTACGTTTATTCAGCGAAGGGCGTAGCCCTGGTGAACGAACGGCCGTTCCCCGATTGCTCTTGGCCCAACGGGCCAATAGTTCGCATAGATCAACTGTTGGGCCGTTGGACCTTCGCTCGCGCGTCAGCCTTGTATAAGCCGTTGCCGCCCGCGATTGACTTTCCATTTCCGCCGGTCCACAATAGCCGTTTCCTTCCCACCTCGCCTCCCTCTTAGCACCCGCCTTGCCATGAAACGCCGCAGCTTTCTGAAAACGGCCGTCGCCACCGCCTTGAGCATCGAAATCGTTCCCCGCCACGTGCTCGGCGGCATGGGGATCGTTCCGCCCAGCGAGCGATTGAACATCGCGTCGATCGGCGTCGGCGGGCAAGGTGGCGGAGATATTGGGAGCCTTTCCAATGGGCCGATCAACATGGTCGGCCTATGCGACGTTAGCGAGGGAAACCTGGCAAAGGCGTCAGGCCGCTTTCCCGGCGCGAAGACGTTCAACGATTTCCGCAAGCTGCTGGACGCCCTCGACAAGCAGATCGATGCGGTGAGCGTGTCGACGCCCGACCACATGCACGCCCCGATCACGATGTCGGCCATCCACCGCGGCAAGCATGTCTATTGCCAGAAGCCGATGACGCATTCGCTCTACGAGGCCCGGCAGATCACGGCCGCTGCCAAGAAGGCGAATGTCGTTACGCAGATGGGCATCCAGATCCATTCGAGCATCGAATACCGCATGGCGACCATGCTCATCCAGGCCGGGGCGATCGGCAAGATCAAGGAAGTCCACGCATGGTCGGACCGGCCGGGCTGGCCGCAAGGCGGCTCGCGGCCGGACCGCAGCGACCCCTTGCCGGCGGATCTACATTGGGACCTCTGGCTGGGCGTGGCCGCCGAGCGCCCCTTTGCGGCCGGAGCGTATGTTCCGTTCAAGTGGCGCGGCTTCCTCGACTTCGGCTGCGGTGCGCTGGGCGACATGGGCTGCCATATTATCGACCCGCCGTTCACGGCGCTTGCGCTCACCAGCCCCATCTCAGTAACCGCCGAGGGGCCGGGCTGCACGGCGGAAATGTTCCCTACTTGGGAAACAATCCGCTACGAGTTTCCCGGCACCAAGTACACGGCGGACAAAACGGTGATGTTGACCTGGTACGACGGCAAGCGGCCGAGCGTGAACAAGCCAGCGGAGTCGCTTGTCCCGCTGGGAGCGGGCTTGCGCCTGCCCGACAATGGCTCGATCTTCATCGGCGAGGATGGGGCGATGCTCCTGCCGCACATAGGCGGCCCGCAGCTTCTGCCGAGGGAGAAGTTCCTTACCTACAAGCATCCTAAGCTGAAGGGCCAGGACCACTACGTGCAGTGGGTCAATGCTTGCCTGGGCAAGGACAAGGCCTCGGCGAATTTCGATTTCGCTGGCCCGTTGACCGAGACCGTTCTCTTGGGCGTGCTCGCAGCGCGCTATCCGGGCAAGCGGCTCGAGTGGGACGCGGCCAATCTGCGAGTGGCCAATCTGGCCGGGGCTGACGAGCACGTCCGCGTGGCGTATCGCAAGGGGTGGGAAGTGGAAGGGTTGTAGTAGCGCATGCCCAAGCACGAATTCGGCGAACTGGCAGCGCTGGTCACGGCCGTGCTTTGGACGCTCTCGGCCTTGGCCTGGACGTCGGCCGGCCGGCGAGTCGGCGCGCTCGCTGTGTCGTTCCTGCGGCTGGTGTTGGCTGTGCCCTTATACTTGGTCGTACTTTACGCCGCAGGCGGCATGACGCTTCTTCAAAACGCCGACCTCCGCACCTGGGAGACGCTTGGCTTCTCCGGCTTTCTGGGCTTCTTCGTCTCGGACCTTTGCCTATTTAAGGCGTTCCTGGTCATCGGGCCGCGGCTATCGCTTTTGGTAACTTCGCTCACGCCGCCAATGACCGTTTTGATGTCCTGGGCGTTTCGCGGGGGCGGCGGCTTCGGCACGCGCTCGTGGATCGGCATGGGCATAACGCTGGCCGGTGTACTATGGGTAGTGTTGGAACGCCGCGCGGGCAATGGGCATCCTCATACCGTAAGTCAGTTACGGTACGGGCTGGCTCTCGCGTTGGCGGCCACCGCAGTGCAGGCAGCGGGCACGGTCCTTGCCAAGGAGGGAACGACGCAGTTTCCGCCGCCCGATTCCTCAGTGGTGCTCGGCGCGGCAGCCTCCGCTTTGATCCGCGTCATCGGGGCCGTGGTAGGCTACGTGATACTGGTCACGCTGATTGGCCGATGGCCGGCGATGGTCGCGGCCGTTAAGCAGCGACGCGATGTGACCACGATGGCCGCAGGTACGATCGTGGGACCCTGTCTCGGCGTGACGACCTACATGGTGGCCCTTGCCGGTTGCCACGAAGGCGAGGTTACGACGATTCTGGCGACAATTCCCGTGATGATCCTGCCGTTTTCCATCTACCTCTATGGCGAACGGGTTAGCCCGCGCGCCCTAGGCGGCGCGCTGATCGCCTCGGCGGGCGTCGCTTTGCTGATGTGGCCAGGATAGGACAGTTCTTTCAGGGGCTTGCCAGCCGGCCGTTTTTTGATAGGCTTGGAGAGTAGGAACTCGCTTGACGAGCAATGAGCTGACACCACAATGGTCGTCGGCCGATGGCATCGGCGGTTGTAAGACATTTCCAGGTAAGCACTTAGGCAGCGTAGCTCAGTTGGTTAGAGCAGCGGAATCATAATCCGCGTGTCCGGGGTTCGAATCCCTGCGCTGCTATTTTGTAACTCTTTACGTGGCAAAAGGTTACGGCGATTCGCCGCCGGCCGAATCTGGCCCAACCCCCCAACCGAACTAAAAACCGAACCAATTCCTCGGAGTTGTTAGGTAACATGTAAGCGGTCCATATTGCAGTAGCCACCGCCGAGGGGCGCTGCCGCTCGTAAATTGGGCAACTGCGATGAAATCGAAACTGAGATCGCGATCTAGATGAACCAAATTGCTTCACCTCCGCCACTCTCCGCTTTCACGCCCCAAGAGCGGCAGTTGATTCGGCGGTTGAACACGCCGCATAAAGTGCAGGTATTCTTGAATAACTTGCCGTATAACACCGAAGAGAAGCCGCTGGGCGAGACGTTGCGAAGTTTTCGGGGCGTGGTCCGGCTTGGGACGGCGCACTGTTTGGAGGCGGCGCTGGCGGCGGCCGTGATCTTGGAGCAACATGGCTATCCGCCGCTGCTACTGAGCTTTGAGTCGATTTGCAAGCTCGATCACGTCATATTTGTCTATCGCAAGAACGGCCGCTGGGGCTCGATCGCGCGCTCGCGCGATCCGGGCTTGCATGGACGCAAGCCGATTTTCCCGACGGCACGCGCGCTGGCCAAGAGTTACTTTGATCCGTACATCGACTTTGAGGGATGCATCAAGGGGTTCGTGGTGGTGGACTTGAACAAGGAACTTGCCGGTTACGATTGGCGTTTGTCGAGGAAGAACGTATGGAAAGTCGAACGGATGTTGGTGGATTACCCGCACAACAAACTCCCAGTCGACTGGGCTCGCGCGAAAAGGCTCCGTGTGATGTACCGCGCGTTTCGCAAGGCGTATCCCGACCGCAAGCCCGTTCTCTACGCGGGGCGCGACAAATGGACCGCGTTGCCGCCGGAATACGCGCGGCCCGAGTACCAGGCCGATTGGGTTTAACGCTTTTGCGCCAAAATGCTACGAGCTTGGGGACAGCTCACTTTTTCTTGCAAGGCAGCTTCAAGCTGGCCAAACAAGGACATGCCTGCTCCAACTTCTTCTTTAAGGGCGGTTTCAGCATCAACTTCAATTTGAGCTTGTCGCAGCATCCCGCGTCGGAAGGACTGGGCGCTATGAAGAAGAACGCGATGACGACGAAGGCAAGGATCTTGCGCATGGCTTGGTTCCTTGGAAAATCGGGTACTCGAAAGCTGGAGCAATACCGCTGTATTCGGCCAAGCAATGTCGAAAAGTCAAGTTTTGCTAAAGATCCCGACATAGTTGGCCCAGACCGGAACTTCGGAATCGAAGATAGGCAAGCCCTGCCCGCTCATCATCCTTGGCCGGTTATCTCGTGGTCAAGGGATTCGGTGTCACGGCTTTCGCGGGGCTTTTGCACCGAGGGAGCGGCCCGGTCCGAATCATAATCCGCGTGTCCGGGGTTCGAATCCCTGCGCTGCTACTTCCAATGGGCTATTCATCTCCCTTTGGCGAGCTTTGCGCCTTTGCGCAAGTTTTTTCTTTGCCTCGCCGAGCGTAGCGAATCGCCAGAAGTGCGACGATCACTGCCAAGGCGATTCCTAGTGCCCCTCGGCCGATCCAGCGCTCGACCAATTGCCAACTCTTCCCGGCGAAGTATCCGATAAGCACCGAACCCGTCGCCCAGATCATGCCGCCGGCGATGTTCCATTTCAGGAAGTGCAAGTAGCGGAGCCGCGCCGCCCCCGCGAAAAACGGAACCAGGATGCGAAAGAAAGCCGAGAATCGGGCGAAGAAGACCGTCTTGCCGCCGTGCCGCGCGAAAAAGTCCTCCAGCCGCTGCCACTGCGGCTCGCGGAGGCCTGCCCAGCGGCCGTAGCGCAGAAACCATTCCTTCTTCAATAAGTGGCCCAACTCGTAGCCGACGCTATCGCCCAATACCGCGGCCACGGCCACCAGCGGAATGAGCACCTTCAAGTCCAAAACCCCTTTCGACGCGAGAAAGCCGCTAAAAAAAACCAGCGCCTCACTGGGAAGGAAGAATCCCAGAAACGCGGCCGACTCGAGCGAGACCGTGATAAAGATCACCAGATAAGCCCAATGACCAAGCACGCCAACCCAGTTGGTTAGGAACGCGATGAATCTATCCAACACGGCAAGGCTTTCAGCTTGGAGCGGGGATCACGGCACAGACTCCCTGCTCCAAGCTCCCTGCTCCCAGCCTATTCATACCGCAACGCTTCGATCGGATCAAGCTTCGAAGCCTTCCAGGCAGGGTAGAAGCCGAAGACGATGCCCACGCCGGCTGACACGGCGACGGCAATGCAAACGACAAGCGGCGAAACGCTGGTGGGCCAGTTCTTGATGTAATGAACCGCGACGGACGTTCCCCACCCGAGGAAAACGCCAATGGCGCCGCCGACCAGGCAAAGCACAACTGCCTCGACGAGGAATTGCCGCATGATATGATAGCTGCGGGCGCCGACCGCCATACGGAGACCGATCTCTCGCGTCCGCTCGGTGACGGAAACGAGCATGATGTTCATGATGCCAACCCCGCCGACGATAAGCGAGATGGCGGCTACGATGAGCAGCAACACGCCCATGATTGCCGCTTGCGATGCCATCTTGGTGACAAATTCGGTGTTGTCGCGGACGTTGAAATCATCGCGGGTGTCGTCATCCTCGCTCGGCGTATGGATGTGGTGCCGCTGGCGGAGCAGACTCTTGATCTCGCGAATAGCTTCGGGGATCTGCGGAGTCGATGCCGCCTTGACGACGATGTTGTCGACCGTCACGAAGGAGATATTCTGCGGCGTATCGGCGGCCTGGATCGTCGAGGCCGCGTCGTAGAGCGGCGTTGCAGGCGGATAGAGACTGCTCAGGCTGTTTACGGTGCTTGACGTGCCGCCGCTGGCCGCCGCGCCGGCCGCGGGCGCGGCGTTGTTCAAGGTGGCGTTGACGCGATACTTGATCGTCGTCCAGGGGGCCACGACGATGTCGTCCTGGTCCATTCCAACCATATTGGAGCCCTTGGCCGATAGGACGCCGATTACGCGGAAGGAAACATTGGCGATTCGCATTTCCTTATTGATCGGCGATTCTCCCTCGAAAAGCTCGCGCTTCAAGGTCGCCCCGATCAGGCAGACCTTATTCGCGTTGTTCACGTCTCGATCGGTAAAAGTATCGCCTTCTTCCAAGTTATTCCAATCGCGGACGTCGAGGTACGCAGGCGTCGTGCCGACGATGAAACGCGTGTTCCAATTATTGTGGCCATAGACCAACTGGCCGCGGGACTGCACGATGGGCGCCACGCGCTCGATCGCAGGCAGTTCTTCCAATTGGTCGGAGTCGCCCGGCGTAAGCGTCGGGCGGCTGCCGCTGCCGAAGTTGACGCCGCCGCTGGCAGCCGCGCCGGGCATAACTTGCAGATTGTCGGCGCCCATACTGGCGATCTGCTTTTGGATTGCCGACTTTGAACCCTCGCCGATTCCGGTCATGGCGATCACCGCACCTACGCCGATGATCACCCCCAACGCAGTGAGCGCCGATCGCATTTTGTTCCGCCGCAATGCTCCGAAGGCCGTGCGAAAAGTGGGCGGCAACAGCGAGGACAACGTCAGCCCTTGCGGGACTTTTCCTTCATCGCCGTAGAGTGCTCCCTCCGCCTTTGCCGGCGCGACCACGGCAACCGGCTGGGCGGCCACTCTCTCGGCAACGGCTATCGCCGTCGCCGCACTTGCCGCGAGTGAAGCTGTTGATCCGGCATCGCTTGGGCCGCCGTTTTCCGCGTGTTCTCCGCCATTCGCGGCACTGCCGTTGCCGGACCATGCCCGGTTGTCTTCAGGATGGCGATTGATGTGAAGACCGTTACCGTTACCGTTGCCATTGTTGCCATGGTCCAGTGCGATCGCCGGCGTGAATGCCGGGCCGCCGGCCGAATCCGGCACGCGGGTCTCGTCTCCTTCGATCAGGCCATCGGCAATGCGGATCGTGCGATGCGCGTACGTCGCCACCTTGGGATCGTGCGTTACCAGGATCACGGAAATCCCTTCGGCGTTGAGCTGCTGGAACATCCTGAGGATTTCCACGCTCGTATGCGAATCGAGATTGCCGGTCGGCTCGTCGGCCAGGAGCAACGCAGGCTGGTTGACGAGTGAACGGGCGATCGCCACGCGCTGCTGTTGTCCGCCCGACATCTGCGACGGCTCGTGATCGGCGCGGTCGGCCAGTCCAACGCGGTTGAGCAGCGACTTCGATCTTTGCAAAGCGACCGCCGCATGCGGCCGGTTTGGCGAATAGTCCAGCGGCATGGTCACCTGGTACAGGGCCTTGGTCCGCGGCAGGAGATTGAAGCTCTGGAAGACGAAGCCAAGTTTGTCGGTCCGCACCAGCGCTCGTTCGTTGGGCGTGAGCAGGCTCATCTCCTCCCCGTCGAGCCAGTACTCGCCGGAACTCGGCCGGTCGAGGCAGCCGAGGATGTTCATCAGTGTCGTCTTGCCGGAACCGGACGCTCCCATCAGCGCGACCATTTCGCCGCGGCCGATGCTTAAGGAAATACCCTTGAGCACGGGAACGTCGATCTCGCCCAAGTGGTAGGTCTTGGTGATATTCTTGAGGCGAATGAGTTCCATAGTTGCGCTCGCACGATGCTCAGTTTAAGACCGTCGAAGAACTTACTTCGGCTTCGCGCCGCCGCCGCGGAACAACTTCGGCGCGAAGGGGTTGACCGTGTCGTCGCCTTCGACGGCCACGTTCTCGCCCGTGACGATTTCTATGTCTTCTTTGAGGTCTGTGCCGCGAACCTCACGAACTTCGGTCATCGTGCCGTCGGTGGCGATGATCTTGACCTTGATCGGCCGGACGAAGTTGCCGTCCTCCATCCATACAAAGCCCGTTTCAAAACGCTCCTTCTTCGCGGGCAGGTCTTTCGCGGAGACCGGCGCGCCGGGCGGGGCGTGCGCGGCCGGTTTCTTTATTTGTGCGGCATCTTTCATTGCCTTCGCGCCGGTGTCAGCCGGCTTGGCTTGATGCTTCGCGTTGGCATCCGCGCGGGCCTCCCAGTCTTCGGCCGCTGTGCCGGTGGGCTTGCTGGCCGAACTGGCCGGCGCGTTTTTGATTTCGCCGGGCGAAGCGGTCTTCTCTGCCGACGCGGCTTTTTCGTCCTTTCCAGCGGCCTTTGGGTCGGTGGGTTTCTCGTCACCCTTTGACTCGTCGTCGCCGTTGTCGGCATCGTGGCCCTTCTTCGACTTGTCGCCGCGAACCTTCATATCGGCCAGAGTTTTTTCGCGGATGTCCGGCGCGATCTGTTGCGGGCGGGGCTTCCACCGCAGGGCAGCGTTCGGCACCTTGAGGACGTTGTCGTGATGCTCGATCTCAAAATTCACGTTGGCGGTCAAATAAGGTTTAAGACGTATGTCCTTGTTTTCGGTTGTGACGACAACCGTATACGTCACCACGTTTTGAGTCATCGTGGCGTTGAGACGGATCTGGGTGACCTTGCCGCTAAACGTCTCGCCAGGAAAAGTGTCGACGGTAAAAGTCGCGCTTTGGCCTTCGTGAATGCGGCCAATATCTGCCTCGTTGACCGATGCCCAAATCTGCACCCGGCTGAGGTCCTTGGCCAACAGGAACAGGCTCGAAGCGCTGAGCGCGGAGACCTGCGTCTGCCCCACGTTGACGCGGCGGTCGATGATTATGCCTTTGACGGGCGATTTGATCTCCGTGTAATTCAAATCGGTCTGTGCCGATTGGAGCAGAGCCTCAGCCTGCTTGATGCCCGCCTCCGCCACGCCCACCTGGGCCTTTGCCACGCCGTCCGCGGCCTTGTCGAGATCGTATTCCGACAGGATCATGGCAGCCGGGGTCGTCTTCAGTAGGTTTTCATCGCGGCGCAGCTTGGCGTCCGCGTTAGCGACGTTAGCCTTCGCCAAATCCAAGGTGGCATTTGCCGAGGCTACCGCGGCCGCGGCTTGAGCACGGGTTGCAAGGTACTTTGTCTGGTCGATCTGAGCCAGCTTCTGGCCGGCCTCGACCTTTGAACCATAATCGACATACAAGTTCGTGATGATGCCGGTCACTTGGCGCCGATATCGACGACCTCTTCGGGCTCGATGGTGCCGGTGGCGCCGATCGTCGGCAGCATCTCGCCCCGTTCGACCTTGGCGGTGCGAAAGTTGGCTTGACCTTCCTTGTTGATGAAATGGATGTAGTAGTATCCACCCGCTCCCGTCAGTCCCACGATCGCGAGGATGGTTAGCAAGACTTTCATTAGGCTGTCCTTGTTTTCGATTTCCTGCTTCGCAGGTTGTTAACACCGCTGCTTCGCAGGGTGTGATTGGTCAAGCGTCGATGATTCGACGATTTCGATTCGCCGTTCGCGGAATGGCCGCTGCCATTTGATTTGCCGGCACCGTTCCCGTTGAGTGCGTGTCGCACTCCGAGTGAGTCGGCGGCGATTGCCATATCTCCGTCACCGCCCCGCGCGCGAGTGCAGGCGCTCACGAGTGTTTCCATCGCCGTCCGTACGAGCTCGCGTTCGCTGGACGAAAGATGCTCCAGCACGGCCAGGCTGTGGCGCAGCCGGGCGTCGCGCCGCTTGCGCATCATCGCCGCGCCGCGGGCGGTAAGTTGCAAGCAACGCACACGCCGGTCTTCTTCCGCGGCAGTTCGCTTCACGAGCCGTGCCCGTTCCAGGCGGTCGGCGATTTGCGTCAAGGAGCTGAGCGAAACGCCCAATTCGCGGCTCAGGGCCGACATCGCGCGGGGGCCCTCGCTGAGGACGCCGCACAGCCGGAGCTGCGCCAGCGGCAAATCATCGGCAAGATCTTTTGACCGCCCCGCCAGCTTACCGGGCGACGCCATGCCCCGAGCCAGGCGCGGGATCAGCCCTGCAAGCGATTCGGCGATCTGCATCAATTCCGGCTGATACATCGGACGTTGTCGTCTTTCTAGCTTTAAAACCCAGGTCAAGTTGCCTTGGACCGGCAACTCATTAACGACCATGCATAGTTAATGTACGTAAAGTAAACGCCATTCGGAAGTGAAATCCTGCCGGCATGGTGAAAAAATAACGGGTATTGCCAGAAAGCCGCTATTATCGCCCTTCGAGAGGGGGGCAAATCCTGGCGATTTCGCGTTATTTCACCCCGGCCGGGTCATCTTCCAGGGATCGAGTGCTTGGGCAATCTGATCTTCGGGCAGGATGTTCTTCTCGCGGCAAAGCTGACGTACGGTCTTGCCGGTGGCGATCGATTCTTTCGCCAGCTTGGCCGCCTGCTCGTAGCCGATGTACGCGTTCAAGCCCGTGGCCATCGCCGGGCTCCGCTCCACCTCTTCGTTGCATATCTCCACGTTCGCCGTCATGCCTGTCAGGCAGCGTCGAGTGAAGGCGAGTGCGGCGCCCGTCAAAATGCGGATGCTTTCCAGAGTTGTGTGTCCCATCACCGGCATCATGATGTTCAATTGGAACTGTCCGCCCGCGGCGCCGCAAAGCGCGATCGTCGCGTCGTTGCCGATCGCCCGCGCGGCTACCTGCATCAGGCTTTCCGACATCACGGGATTGACCTTGCCGGGCATAATCGAGCTACCGGGCTGAAGGTCAGGCAGCGTGATCTCGCGGTAGCCGGTCTGCGGGCCGGAACTGAGCCAGCGAATGTTGTTAGCAACTGCGAACATCGTGGCGGCAATCGTGCGGATCTCGCCGCTCGATTCGACCAGCCCGTCGCGCTGTGCATTGGCCTCGAAGTGATCGACCGCCTCGACGAACGGAATGCCCGTTTCCTTGGCCAGCAATTCGCAGACGCGGCGCGCGAACTGCGGGTGCGTATTGATACCGCTGCCGACGGCTGTACCACCGACGGGCAGTTCCAGGATTGCCTTTACCGCGAGCTCCGCGCGGGCGACCGAGCGCTCCAACTGCCGGGCCATGCCGCCGATTTCTTGGCCTAGGGAGAGCGGCGTGGCGTCGATAAGATGTGTTCGCCCGATCTTGAGGACATTCTCCCATTCCTTGGCCTTCGCCGCGAGCGCCGCGCCGCAGTCGCGCAAGGCGGGAATGAACTGATTCTGGATCGCCACGGCCACCGCCACGTGGATCGTGGTCGGGAACATGTCGTTCGTGCTCTGGCCCATGTTCACGTGGTCGTTGGGATGGATCGACTTCTTGGCGTCCAACCGGTCGCCGCCGACCAGCTCAATCGCTCGGTTGGCGATCACTTCGTTGACGTTCATATTCGTCGAAGTGCCCGACCCGGTCTGATAGACGTCCAGCGGGAACTGGTCGTCCAACTTGCCCGCCGCCACTTCGCGCGCGGCGGCCAAGAGGGCTTCGACCTGTTTGTCGTTTAGCGGATTCTTGCCCGTGCCGGTGAGCTTGCCCAGATCGCGATTCGCCGTTGCGGCTGCCCACTTCACCAGGCCGAAAGCATGGATCAATTCGGCGGGAATAGTCTGACCCGAAATAGGAAAGTTATCGACGGCACGCTGGGTTTGTGCGCCGTAATAAGCTTGGGAGGGCAAGCGGACCTCGCCCAGTGAATCGTATTCGATGCGGTAGTCGGTCATTTTGTCATAGCACCATGCGTATATCGCGGTGCTGCTGCAAGGCGTTGAAAATGGAGTCGCGGTGGTCCTCGTTTTCGACGGTGACCACCAGCAGCATCGAGCAATACCGCCCGCTGCTGCTATTGCGAGAGAAGCTCAGATCATGTTCCAGATCGGCCATGATTTCGACGATGGCCGCGCCATCAGCGCCTCGTCCATGCCGATGGCTTTGTACTCCCATCGGCACGGGTATTCGATGATGGGACGTCCCGCAACCATGTCAGGTTCCATGTCGCTCATTATATTGCCCGTGCCTCCATTTGCGAGGGTGGACATTCCGGCGAACTCGGTATACGATTGCAGACCATTCGGAAACGAAATAATATTCCAAGGGAGAAATCACGATGTCGCTGAAGAATCATATTCGCTGGCAGGTCGAGCAGTGTCACTGGCTCAACAATATGTACGTCCAGGATTTGACGGACGCCGAATTGATGACGCGGCCCGTGCCCGGCATGAACCACATGGCCTGGCAGTTGGGCCACTTGATTAGCAGCTCGAACGAGATGCTCGCCGGGATTGGTCAGTCGGGCACGACTTTGCCGGCCGGCTTCGCCGAAGCCCACTCGAAGGAAGCGGCCGCGTGCGACGATCCGAAGAAGTTCGCCACCAAGGCGATCTACATGGACCTCACCGAGAAAGTCAAAGCGGCAACCTTGGCCGCGATCGATGCCGTGCCCGACAACAAACTTGAAGATCCTAGCCCCGAAGCGATGCGCGACTACGCGCCGAACACCGCCGCCGTCTTGACGCTGCTGGGCACGCACTGGCTGATGCACTCCGGGCAGTTCGTCGCGGTCCGACGCAAACTGGGCAAGCCAGCGTTGTTTTAGAGGCAGGGCGCTCATGTTCGCAGCTCCGTCGCCAACGCCCGCCTGATCAGGCCGCGCGGAACATGGTCCAACAACTCGATGCGGAAGTGCCGTACGCCGCGCCACTGCAATTCCTCAACTTGATCGAAAAAGCTCTGCGGTTCGGCGTGGTAGAGCGTATTGCGGCAGCAGGCGTCAGACCGCAAGGGATGCTCCACGCCCATGCGATCGCGGAGGCGAACTTCGTGCTTCATGCAGGCGAAGCTGCAAGGCGCGGCGCGGCGTTGCTCTTGCCGGGCCTCCTCATCGGGCGTGAGGGGCTGGGAGCGGGGAGCAGGGAGCGTGGAGTAAGCGGCCGACGCCGCCAACGGCGAGACGCCTGACTTCGTCAGCAAGAGCGGCGCATCGGGTACATCGATTCGCCGGCGGCCGACTTCGGTGTCGAAGATGCAATGCTCCGTATGAAAGAGCGGAATGTACTGATGCACGACGACTTCTAGTTCCGCCCAAGGCGCGGCCTCGGCCAGTTCAACGAGGCGGCGGCGATCGGCGTCGTAGGCGGCCGCTACGCGTCGAGCCCAGTTCGTGCAGCCACGCCGTCGTCCACTGATTGACAGCGTTCAACGTCATGTCGGCCACGAAGGGAATCTTCCGCTCCGCGCAGAACGTCACGCCGCCCAGGTTGCGGACCAAGAGACCGTCGGGCTGAGCATCAGCGATCTTCTGGAAATGGGCAACTTCGCCCGGCTTCTGGATTCGCGGCGTGGCCAGGTAGATCTCCGCGCCACGTTCGCGGGCCATGTTCACTGCTCGGGCACAAAGCGGCAGCTCGGCGAAGTCGCCGATGATTCTCGTCGCGCCGAGGCTTAGAAGTTCCTCTACGTGTTTTAGTTCGCGGCAGAGGATGTGCCAGCTAATCTCCCCTCTCTCTTTGGGAGAGGGGCAGGGGGTGAGGGCATTCGGCAGCGAGGAAAGTGATGTCCATTTCGCCGCCCCCTCACCCCGGCCCTCTCCCGGAGGGAGAGGGAGACGGCCCAAAAGTCGCGGCGCGGGCCGCTTGATGGCCGCTTCGTCCAGCAAGCGAATCATCTCATGCCGCAACTGCCCCAACACGCTCAAGGGCGCCATCGGCCGGCCTTCGATCCGCGCGTCTAGCTCGCGTAACTCGTACACGCTAGCACCAAGGCGGCCAAACTGCTCGCGCAGAACCTCCTCAGTGAGCGGATGTCGCTGGGCTTCTTCCAATGCTTTCTCGGACTCGATCTCACATGCCGCGCCTGTGCTGGATCGGGCGATCACGCGAAGCTTCTTTCCAACGGCCGCTTCGATGGTCACATCCAGCGGCACGCGCCGCCGCGAAGGGCCATTGGAAAACGTCTGCCGCAGGCGGCGGTCCATTTGCGGGTCGTCGGTTTTCCAGATTTCCTGCCCAGGCCGAAGGCGGTCGAGTTCCACAGCATCGCGGCCGAATGCCAATTCCACTTGCCCGCTTTCAACCTCTTTGACCGGCTGCTTGGGAGCGAAGATTTCGTAGACGCGGCCGCCCTGGTCGTGCGTTTCACCTAGCGGCGACGGAAACGCAACACCGTCGCCGCGGCGTAAGGGGGCGACAAGCTCTGCCGCCACGCGATCGCCGTGGACTGCTGCGATCTTGCCAACCAAGATGCCTCGATTGGCCGAATTGCGGCCGTCGACGATCGTGAGATTTCGCCCCGCGAGCCAGCCGTGCGAAAGCCCGCGCGAGAACGGGCTTTCCAACTCGATCTCCCTCTCCCTCTGGGAGAGGGCCGGGGTGAGGGGAGGCAGAAGCACCAGCCGCTCACCCCCTGCCCCTCTCCCGGAAGGAGAGGAGAGCTTTCCCGCCATGCCTTCGTCGATGGCGTGGCGATATTGCTGCGTGACAGCGGCAACATATTCCGGCGGCTTCATGCGGCCTTCGATCTTCAGGCAACTCACGCCCGCGGCGATCAACTGCGGCACGAGGTCGAGCGCCGAAAGGTCCGAAGGGCTGAGCAGATACTTGCGATCCTGCAGATCGCGGACCTCGCCGTCGCAGACAAGTTCATAAGGCAGCCGGCACTGCTGGGCGCAGGCCCCGCGGTTAGCGCTGCGGCCGCCCATGCCGTAGCTGGCGTTGCACTGCCCGGAATAGCTCATGCAGAGCGCCCCGTGGACGAAGACTTCCAACTCAATCCCCCTCTCCCTCCGGGAGAGGGTCGGGGTGAGGGCGGTTTGTTCATGAATCCGCCGCACGTCCTCGATGGAAAGCTCGCGGGCGAGCACGACGCGGGAAATGCCCAGCCGCGCGGCCATCGCCACGCCCTCGGCGCTGGTGATCGACATCTGCGTCGAGGCGTGGAGTTCGAAATCCGGCGCGATTGCTCGGATCAGCCGGACTGCGCCGATATCCTGCACGATGGCCGCATCGACGCCGGCCTCCACGACCGCGCGGACCGACCTCTCCAGCAAATCCAACTCGCTGGGAAAGACAAGCGTGTTGAGCGTCACGAACCCCTGCACGCCGTGCAGGTGCAGATAGTCCATGAACTCTGGCAGCTCCTCGAAGGCGAAGTTCTTGGCCTTGCTCCGCGCGTTCAGTCCCACGCGCAGCCCGAAGTAGACGGCATCCGCGCCGTTTTCCACCGCCGCGCGGGCGCAGTCGAAATCGCCGGCGGGGGAAAGGAGTTCGGGGGCGGCGGTAGGATTCATGGCGGTGCGGTTCGAGGATTGATCCATTCTATCGCGGGGTGCAAAAACCGTCGAGCCGGCGAGTTTTCGGCCCAAATTCCCTGTTGTTCTCCGATTTTTCCCGTATTCAACACTGTTTTGTGCCCGCCGCGGGCTCCATCGGACTTTTTCGCATGGCCTATTTCCGCTGCGAAAACAGGTGCTGTCGGAATTTGTCGGATTTTGTCCGTGGAAAAGCATTTTTGTCCCGCCGCCCTCCCCCAAATGACCGGCCGGCCAAGCCCAAGAACTTTCTCGCCAAACGCTTGACAGATCTCTAGTGATTGCATAAGATTACATTTGTTTACTACATATGTACACTACATTGTAGCTCTTGCAAAAGGAGAAGTCAAGTGGCTGAAAACGGAAACGAACTGCAATTGATCCTGGCTCTGGCGGCCGGCGCGAGCACGCGCAAGGCGGGCGAGAAGGCGGGCTTCTCGGAGCGCACCGTGCAGCGGCGACTCCGCGACGACTGCTTTTGCCGGGAGGTAGCGAGGGCCCGCGGGCGGATCATATCCCGCACGACGGCAATGCTCGCCCGCACGTCGCTCCGCGCCGTGCGGGCGCTCGACAAGCTGCTGGACAACGAGAACCCGGCGGTCAAGCGGATGGCGGCACGGGGCGTACTGGATTCGCTGGCTCGCATATCCACCCAGGCGGAGGTCGAGGAGCGGATCGCACAATTGGAACAAACCATGTTGGGAGAAACGAAAGATGATGATCAAGAACCGATTGCAGAGACTGGAAATAGCGGCGAGGGAGATTCGACGACGGCAGAAGGAAGCTGAAAAGGCAGCCGAGAAGCGCCGCTTGGTTCGCGGGTGGGTCGTCGCGGCCGGGCTGCGGCCGGGCTGCGGCCGGTTGATGACTTCAACGATTTGACCCTCGAGGAATACGATCGGTATTGCCGCTTTTACGATTTCGACCGCGATCGCGACGAGCGCGAAATGCCGTGCAATTCCTGGATCATTAAGGATCGACATGGGCAATACGCCATGTGGCCCGTTTGGTACTGGCACTGCGAATTCAAACGCGGGGCGATGACGCGGGAAGAGTACAATCGCCGCGTGCTGGAGCACGCCGGACTGTCCGTGTCGGCGGACCCGTCCGCCGGCAGCGCTCCGCCAAGCGATGCGGTATGCGACGGAGCCTCGACCGTGGGCTGCGAACTCCAGGTCGCCAACTCGTCGAGCGGGACTTGATCGAAGCTGGCAGTGGGAAATTAGCCGCTGGAGTCGGAACAAGCGATTCGGACTGCCGGGATCGTTGCGTTGCCATCCAACATGGTCAAGACCCTCATGGCCGAACGGCGCTCAGTCGTCCGGGTCGTCGTCGTTCACCGCGCCTTTGGCGATTTCAATATTCCTGAGTACGTCGTCGGCGGAATTGCTCATGGGATCACCCGGGCCACCTCCAAATCCGTCGTCGCCGTTGTCTCGCGTCAAATAACTATGCAGGACGTCCGTCGCATCCTTTGCGTCCAGCAGAACTAGCGCGTAGATCAGGTCCTGCCGCGCTCTGGAGAGCGTAAGTTCGTCGATCACCGGCGGCGCTGCCGTTCCTTTGTGCCGCGCGGTTGCGTCCGTTGGCTTCAATTTGTCGATTACCTCACAGGCATGTTTGAGCTTGGGCAGCAAATCCGCCCCCTTCTTGCGCGCAAGAGGACGAAAGCCCAACCCTGGCTTCTTGGCGACCCGTCCAACTGCTTACGAAGAAATGGAACGGCTCTTTCGCCCAGGTTGTCCAGCGCGGCCAGCGTCTTAGTTACTTGCCAAGAGGGCGCGGGCTCGCTCGGGAACCGCACAAACGTGCCGAAGGCGTTGTCCTCCGATCCCTCGATTATCGTAAAAAGACCGTCCACATCGCCCTTGTCAATCATGCGCCGCAGGGCAAGGTAGGCATTGGCGACCTTCATCGAATCGGTTACGCCATCGTAAGAAGGATCGACTCGGTCGGGATGCTTCGCGTATTCCAGTTTATTCGACGCGACATTTCGCTTTTTTGCCTCGGCGATCTTTTCATCAAGCTTTTCAAGTTGGCCGCGGCGGTGATAGATATCCACCAGTAGAAACGCCGCGTCATCACATTCATTTTTAAAAACCTGCGGCTCGATCAGCTTCAACGCATCATCGGAGCGACCGAGCTTGTCAAATAGCGCGGCCTTCCAGAGCGTCAAGCGCGCAGACTCGGCATAGTAGCAATTGAGACAACCAATTCCATGATTCCCGTGCGCGGTCTCGATGGCCTCGACCCATTCGAGGGCGCTGGTGAAGTCGCCCTTGGCCTCATAGCAGCAAGCGATCGGTCCCGCTTCGAGACAATCTACATCGACCTTCTTCGACTTATCCGGCATGAGCTGGCGGTATGCTGCGATGGCCTCATCGTACTTGCCTTGCCGCCGGAGGATCATTCCGATTTGGCGCCAAGCTTCGCCGCATGCGTCGGATCTCCGATAGTCCGCGCAGACCTTCCTGAACATTTCCAGAGCTTTCGCCCGGTCTTTGGCGCGGTACGCGCGCTCGCCACGGTCGTAGTACACTGCCGCACAAGCGTTCGGATCATGCTTGAATTCGCGCAAGATTTTCTCTTCCCAGGCGTCGCGTCCTTGGAAGTCGCCGAGCGATTCCAGTTCGCCGCTTGTACGCCAGTAAACTGCCAACCGTTGCGCATTATTCTTGGCCTTCGGCAGGAGCCGATTCAAGTCTTCCAGCGATACTCCGCACACAAATCCAGCCATTCCAGGCTGTTCGAAGGCTTTGAGGATGTCGTCATCGCTGCGTGCGAATTGCTCTTTCCTTGCCTTCAGGGCTTCGCGTAAGTCGCGCTTGTAGATATCGTTTGCAACGATGTTCTCAAGCTCATGAAACTCTTTCTCGTCGGCCTTAACTGCGATCAACATCTGCGCGAGCCGACTGCTGACATCATTGTGATCTTGCGGGTGTCCGCGAACTGCACGCCAATACAAATCTGCGGCACCGCGCGGAGCATCCAAGTCTCGACAAACGTCGCCGAGGTTCGCGTAGCGATGGTATGCGTCGAGCGTGCGGTCCGTTTTCATTGCCGGCCGAAGTTTCTCGATGGCCTCGCTCGCCTGCTTTCGATACGGCATCGGCAGATCGCGCGCGAGGCGGCTGAGCTCTGCGTCCGCCTCCTGAAGCCTCAGCTTGGCGATCAGGCGCGCAGCGCTGCGAAGCGACTCTCGCGATCCAAGCCAGGCGTAGAGTGGATCATTGGGCGGCGCGGCGTTGGAGGCGTAAACAGTCGCTAGCAGTAGGATTGCGGCCAAAGACACATGAAAAACAGAACGTGCAAGCCGTCTCATTTCGCACCTTTATTCCACGTATTCGGGAAGTTGGTTCGATGATCCAAGGGGTGACAGGAGATTTGGCTTTCCCATCGCTGCCCTTATTCTACGCAAAACTTATACTGAAACAAGCAGCCAGTCGAGTGAGGGAGAAGCGATCATTTCGACCGACCGGTCTCTTCCGCGGCGGAACCTGGCTATCCTCTGCATCGCCTGCCGACACTCCGCTAATCCGGGGCGGCGATTCCCAGTTGTCGGCAGATTCGCACGGCCGTGTACTTTGCGATCTCGTTGTGTCGCGGAATAGCCGTTCTGCGGTTGTTTGCGGGGTTCTCCCAGATGGAGTGGTCGCCGCCCTCGCGTACGAACTGGCAACCGTGCTCTCGCAAGTGCCGCAATAGATCGCGCCGCCTCATCGGTTCACCCTGCGGCCACCACGGCAACGTGCGTGGCGGCGGACAAGAGAAGATGGATCGGCTCCTCGATGTCGGACTCCGGATCCGTCACGGAAGGGTTGGGCTGCGGCAATGGTTCGCCGAGCGCCAAGTTCGTTTCTGCCATATCGACCAGGGCGCTACTCAACATGCGCCGCGCCTCGTCGAGGTCCTTCCCAAAGCTAATTGCGCCAGGAAAATCGAGAACCTGGGCATGCACGCCCTCGTCCAAGAACTTGTACATCGCTTTATAACTCAACATTTCGCTTCCCTCTCACTGGTTGCTTACTGACGATTGTACCCGCCCCAGACCATGCGGGACATCTTCCAAATGGTCGCAGTAGTCTCATAATCTACTCCTTAATCACCGCCCAGGCCGTTTCGATATTTCCCATCGGGGCACTCACCTGGATGCCGGCGACGCGGTCGCGGACGCGGGAGACCGACTCGCGGGCGATTTGGATGCCGGCGGCGAGCTGGTCCTCGCGGGTCGTTAGCGCGGCCATCCGCTCCATTACGGAGTCTGGCACGACCACGCCCGGCACCTCGTTCCGCATGAAGAGGGCGTTGCGGTAGCTGACCAGCGGCCAGATGCCGGCCACGATCGGGATGCCGTGGTGCTGTACGTCATCCAGCATCCGCAGCAGGGCGTCGGGATCGAAGACGGGCTGCGTGATGGCAAACTCGGCGCCCGATTCGATCTTCTGGCGGAAGCGGTCGATCTCTTTCGCGCGGTCTAATGCGGTAGGGTCGAGCCCTACGCCAATCACTGCGAACGTCTGCGGATCGATCGACTGCCCGCCCAGATCGACGCCCTGGTTGAGCCGCTTCTGCACGGCCGCCATGCCGATTGAATCGGCGTCAAAAACGCCGGTGGCATGTGGATAGTCGCCCAATTTCGGCGGATCGCCGGTCACAAAGAGAATGTTCCGCACATGGCAAGCCGCGCAGGCCAGGAGATCGGCCTGCATCCCGATCAAGTTGCGGTCGCGGCAGCAGAAATGCAAGATCGGCTCGATCTGGGCCTCGCGCAGAATCCGCTCGGCGGTGATCAGCGGCGAGATACGGGCACTCGCGCGGGGGCCGTCGGGGATGTTGATCGCCGTGACGCCGCGCTCGCGGAGCGTGCGGCTTTTGTTTACCGTGGAGGAGAGATCGTAGCCGCGCGGCGGCACGAGCTCGACCGTCGTCACCCATTGCCCGGCCGCGAGCATCTTGCCGAGCGCGGATTTCTCGGCCAGCGGAGCGGGCTCCTTCAGCGGCACGGCCGCGACCGCCTTGATGATCGGCTCCGTCCGTCGCCGGCTGAGCGGCTTGATCGTGCGGGCCATTTCGCGGATATGTTCCGGCGTCGTCCCGCAGCAACCGCCGACGCACGACGCGCCGAAGTTCACGAACCGCTTGGCATATTCCGTGAGATATTCCGGCGAGCAGAAGTAAATGCGCCGGTTATCGACTTCCCTGGGGATGCCCGCGTTGGGCTGCACGACGAGCGGCTGGTTGATCACGCGGACCGCCCTTTCGACCGCGCCCAAGAGGCCGTCTGGTCCAACGCCGCAGTTGATGCCCCAGCCAATCGGCTGCGGGATGCCGTCGGACAGCGGGGCGAGTAGGTGTTCGATCGGCTCGCCGGCGACCGATTCGCCCTGGCCGGCGGTCATGCAGGAGAGGATGAAGGGCACGTCGCGGTGCAACTTCATGGCGGCGGCACATTGCTCAAGGGCCGCGCGGGAGGGCTGCGTCTCAAAAATGATGAAATCGACTCCGCCTTCCCAGAGCGCGGCGACCTGTTCGGCGATTACCTCGTCGGCCTCGAACCCGCCCTCGCCGGCCGCGCGCTGCGTGGCCAGGGGGCCGATCGATCCGGCGACGAGCACCGGGCGATTGGCAGCGTCGGCCACCTTTCGGGCGAGGCGCGCCCGGCGCAATTGATGTCGCGGACCTTATCGGCCAGGCCGTACTTTTCCAGGCCCGGCCGCTGCGCGCCAAAAGTGTTCGTCGTGAGCACGTCGGCCCCCGCGTCGCAGTAGTCGCGGTGGATCGTCTCGATCAGCCTGGGGTCCGAGACGCAAAGCTCGTCAAACGAGCGGTTTGTGAAGACGTGATGCCGATATATCTCGGTGCCCATCGCGCCGTCGAAGACGAGCACGCCGCGGGCGAGGGCATCAGTGAAGGCGGAAGGATTTTGGGGCATGATATTTATCCGCTAATCACCACGATCGCCATATCGGCATTCAAATTCGGATCGTCCTCCACCTTGCAACCGGCCTCGGTGTCCAACGCGATTTGCTGGTGAATTTTAATGCCGTTGTCGCGGCAGAAGTCGGCGAAGTCGGCAATGGAGAGGAAGCGGACGTTGGGCGAGTTGTACCACTGGTATCCCAAGAGCGAGCCCGCACGCGGGGCGCGGCCCTCCTCGGCAAGATGTTTGCGGAGCTTCCAATAGCCGATGTTGGGGAAGCTGATGATCCCTCGTCGGCCGACGCGGAGGATTTCCTTGAGCACGCGCTCGACGTCCATCACCGCTTGCAAGGTCTGCGAGAGGACGACGAAATCGAACTGCCCATCGGCGAAGGGCGTAAGCCCATGATCGAGGTCGGCCTGCACCACGTCCAGCCCGCGGCGGATACATGACACAATCGCCTTCTCGTCCAACTCGATGCCCATAATATTGCGGCAGCCGCGGCGGCGGAGCCGGGCCAAGAGGCCGCCGTTGCCGCAGCCCAAGTCCAACACGCTTGCGCCGGGCGGAACAAGCTCAACGATCGAGTCGTAGTCCAAGCGGCGGCTGTGGAAAATGCTCGTCGGGTCCTGGCAACTCAGGTCGTCCAATGCCGTATCGCTCACGGTATCGTCGGCAGGCGCCGCGTCAACATCTAGGTTCGCTAGGAAGGCCCGCATCGCTTCGCCGTAGATCGGCAGCTCGTCGGCTAACAGGAAGGCGTCGTGCCCGCAGTTGCTCTTCACGTTGCAGTAACTCACGGGCTTGTTTTCTGCGATCAAGGCGTCAACCATCTTTTCGGACTGGAAAGATGGAAAGAGCCAGTCGGTGGTAAAACTCATCAAGAGCCAGCGGCATTGCGACGTGCCCAGCGTGTGGCGAAGCTCGTCACGGGAGTCGCCCAGGTCGAACAGGTCGATGGCCATCGTCAACGTGAGATAGCTGTTGGCATCGAAGCGTTCGACGAACTTGTTGCCTTGGTACGCCAGGTAGGAGCCGACCGAAAAGCGGGTTTCGAACTTCGTCTGCACCTCCCGCGGCTGCTGGCGATGGGCGTCGAATTTCTCGATCATCGCCTCGCGGGAGAGATAGGTGATGTGGCCGAGCATCCGCGCGATGGAGAGGCCCACCGAAGGCCCCGGCCCGTTGCCGTAGTATTGGCCGTCCTGATAGGCCGGATCGCGAAGAATGGCGTTGCGGCCTACCACGTCAAAAGCCATCGCCTGGCTCGTGAGCCGCGGCGACGTGGCCAAGGCGATCGTGCCCGCGACCTGCTCGGGCAACTGCGTGGCCCATGTCAACGCGAGTTGACCGCCTAGCGAACCGCCCACTACGGCCCGCAGGCGGCGGATGCCGAGGTGCTCGACTAAGTGCCGCTGCACGTTGACCATGTCGCGGACGGTGATGATGGGGAATTCGGCGCCGTAAGGCTTGCCGGTTTCAGGATTGGTGCAATTCGGGCCTGTCGTGCCGCGGCAGCCGCCCAGCAGGTTGGGGCAGATGACAAAGTAGCGGTCGGTATCGATCGCCTTGCCCGGCCCGACGACCAGCTCCCACCAGCCGGGCGAATCGTCATCGTCATGTCGGGCGACGTGCGAGTCGCCCGACAGGGCATGGCAAATCAGCACAGCGTTATCCGCCGTCGGGCTCAACGTGCCGTAAGTCTCGTAGGCCACTTGGACGCTGGGCAAACAGCCCCCTTCTTCGAGGGCCAGCGGCTCTTGGAAGGTCACATATTGGACGTATTTCAGCGGGGTTGCCGAGCGGGCGCTGTCGCTGCTGGCGAAATCGCAGGTGTCGGTTGCCATGAGATTTAGTCTAGCGGAGAAGGCGCACCCGGAGAAGGGGAGAAAGGCGGAAAGGGAGAAGGGGAGATTACAATGCTCTCTCCCCTTCTCCCCCACTCCCTTTCTCCCTTTCTTTCGCAACCCCCGTCCCGCCTTGGCGGTTCGCAACACTTGCACTACGATAACATCCTAAGAAGCTCGCATGAAGTCCTACACCGAACACCTGACGATGAACGTCCCCAAGCGGCTGGGCTTCGTGAATATCACGCCGCAGGTCGAAGCGGCGGTGAAGAAGAGCGGCGTCCATGAAGGACTCGTCCTCTGCAACGCGATGCATATTACCGCTTCGGTGTTCATCAACGACAACGAATCGGGCCTGCACCAGGATTACGAGAAATGGCTGGAGGAACTTGCCCCCTTCGATCCCTCGCCCGAACGCTATCGCCACAACCGCACCGGCGAAGACAACGCCGACGCCCACATGAAACGCCAGATCATGGGCCGCGAGGTCGTCGTGGCGATCACAGCCGGGCGGTTGGATTTCGGCCCGTGGGAGCAGATTTTTTATGGGGAGTTTGATGGAAGGCGGGCGAAGCGGGTGATGATTAAGGTGATTGGGGAGTGAGATGTCTCGCACCCTATTGTCCGATGCCCTGGCCATCTGGCATGCTGGCCTCGCGGCGGTTCGCTCGGATCGCCTCGTTCGTGAGGCGTTGCGCGTGGATGGCAGCACGCTTATCATCGGCGAAGAGGAAATCCCGCTCGCGAACGTTCGCCGCATCGCGGTCGTCGGCGCGGGCAAGGCGGGGGCGGGAATGGCGGCGGCTGTGGAGGAAGTGCTTAGTCCGAGGATTGCAGCCGAAAAGCAACTCGACGGCTGGGTCAATGTGCCATCCGATTGCTTGCGGCCGCTGAAGCATATTCATCTTCATGCGGCTCGGCCGGCGGGCGTGAATGAGCCGATAAAGGAAGGCGTGGCGGGTGCGGAGGAGATTCTGCGGATCGTAGCATCGCTCGGGCCGGACGATTTGTGCCTCTGCCTGCTCTCCGGCGGCGGTTCGGCTCTGCTGCCGGCACCAGTCGAGGCGATCACGCTGGACGACAAATTGGCAGTCACGCGATTGCTCAGCGAGGGCGGCGCGAACATTGAGCAGCTCAATACCGTCCGCAAGCAGCTTAGCCGCATCAAGGGTGGCGGGCTCGCGCGGGCGTGCCGCGCGGGACGGCTCGTTTCGCTCATTATTTCCGACGTGCCGGGCGATACGCTGGATTTGATCGCGTCTGGGCCGACCGTTGAGGACAAATCGACGCCTGCGGAGGCGTTGGCGATATTGCGACAATTCGCCCGTAGCGAGGCCGAGATTCCGCCGGCTGTGGTGAAATGGTTGTCGCGTGTGGGGCGGGTTGCCAACCTGCCATCTCAACGGCAGGTTGGCAACCTGCCCCACGTCACGAATCTCATCATCGGCAACAATGCAACGGCCGTAGATGCGGCCGGCATGGAGGCCGAGCGGCAGGGATATTCCCATGCGATGATCTGCGCGAAGGAGCCGGAAGGGCAAGCCGAAGACGTCGGCCGGCACTTGGCTGCGATGGCCTTGCAAATGCGCGATTCGCCGGGGCCCGATTGCCTGATCAGTGGCGGCGAACCGGTTGTGCGATTGGTGGAAGCGTCGCGTCGCGGCCGCGGCGGGCGGAATCAGCAACTCGCCTTGGCCGCTTTGGAAGTCTTCTGGAACGACGGCGGACGCGACATCGCCTTTCTTTCCGGCGGCACCGACGGTGAGGACGGCCCGACGGACGCCGCCGGGGCATTTTTCGACGCGAGCGTTATTCAAGCGGCCCGCGAGCAAGGATTATCGCCGCAAGACTTCCTCGTCCGCAATGACGCCTACAACTTCTTTGCGCCGCTTGGCGCTTTGCTGAAGACCGGGCCGACGGGGACGAATGTGGGCGATGTGCGGGTGGTCGTGACGAAGCAAAGGTAATGTATCCGGCACACTCCGTGTGCCAACGGTTCCAGCGGCACACGGAGTGTGCCGGGTACATTCAGATAGCCGGCTCGCCCTTTTCGCCCGTACGGATCCGCACGACATCCGTGAGATCGCTGACAAAAATCTTGCCGTCGCCCACGTTGCCGGTGCGGGCCGTATCGCAAATCGTCTCGATGATGGTGGACGCGTTTTCGGCCGGCACGACCACTTCGATTTTGATCTTGGGAATGAAATCGACGACGTATTCCGCGCCGCGGTACATCTCCGTGTGGCCCTTCTGGCGACCAAAACCGGAGACCTCGGTCACGGTCATGCCCTTGATGCCATTGCGGTTCAAGGCGTCCTTCACGTCGTCGAGTTTGAAGTGGCGGATGATGGCTTCGATTTTTTTCATATTAGGTCTTGGGTCTTAGGTCTTGGGTCTTGGGCATTTGGTTTTCCTAAGACCAAAGACCAAAGACCTGAGACAGAATTATGTATGCCGCGTTAACGCGAAGTCGGGATACGCCAGCGCTCCAAGCTCCGGACCGTCTAATCCTTCTAGTTCCACATCCCGTGTGACTCGCATCGGCACGTAACGGTTGGCGATGTGGAACCACGACCATGATACCACTAAACCGAAGGCCACAAGTACCACGGCCCCGATTGCCTGGGCGGCGAGCTGGCCGGAGTCGCCATAGAGCAGGCCGCGGACGCCGTCGACGGGAAATCGACTACGCTCGACGCCATTAAACAGTACGCCGCACTTGCCGTTGGCAAAGATTCCCACGGAAAGCAAGCCCCACAGCCCGGCGATGCCGTGTACAGAGATCGCGCCGGCCGGATCGTCGATGCCCCGTCGCTCCAGAAGAAGGACGCTCACGACCACCACCGCGCCCGCCGCCGCACCGATAACGACAGCCGCCCAAGTGTCTACGAAGGGACAAGCCCCGCTTATCGCCACCAGCCCAGCGATCATGCCGTTGCAGATTAGCGTCGGGTCGGGCTTCATCTTTTTTGTCGAAAGCATAATGACCGAGGCCAGCGTGCCGCCGGTCGCCGCCAAGGTCGTGTTGATGATTACGCCGCTTATGGAAATATCGGTCCCTGCCAAACCGCAGCCGGCGTTCAGTGCGAACCAGCCGAAGGCGACGACGAGGCTGCCAAGCAAGACCATAGGAACGTGGTGGCCCGGCAAGGGCTGGGCGCGGCCATTGCGGTATTTTCCCGTGCGGGGGCCGATGAGCCAAGCTCCGACCAGCGCGATCGTTCCGCCGAGGGCGTGCAACACGCCGGCCCCGGAAAAATCGACGACGCCGTGCCCCAGGCCCCAGTTGAGCCCTGTCCGCGCGAGCCATCCGCCGCCCCAAATCCAGTTGGCGGCCAGGGCGAACGGCAGCACGATGAAGAGGCCGTAGAGGCAGAAGTTTTTCCATCGCCAGCGCTCGAGCATAGCGCCGGTGGGAATGAGCGCCGCCTTTCCGATCAGGGCCATGGTGAAGAAGAAGAACGCCAGCACGCCGGCGCCGGCGGTTCCCTGATCTATGCCTGAAAGGAAGAAGCCTTTTTCGCCCGCCAGCCCATAGGCGAAGCCGCCGGCCGGCTTGCCATCGCCGTTTGTCAACGGCACGATGCCCACGCCGCGATCAAGCGCCGCGTCGGGCATGACGAGCGTCGCGTTCCAACCAGGCGCGACGGCGCCGCGGGAGAAATCTCCCCAGCCGATCGCGAAGCCGTAGACCCAAAAGGCCAGCGCAGTCAGCGGAAAAATCATGAGCGTCATGGCCATCGTATTCAATGCGTTCTTCGCCCGGCAGAAGCCGGTTTCGATCATGGCGAAGCCGATGTGCATGAACATCACGACAATTGCGGCCACGAGCAGCCAGATGACGGTGGTGGAAGAAAGCAGGGGCTGGGGCGGCAGAGGAGTAACCGCCGGTTCGGCCGCACCGGCCGGAAAGCAGGCAGCCGCGAACACCGCCGTCAAGACGCCAGAGATCATATATCGCTTGAGTGAGTGAATGTTTGCCATCACAAGCGTCTTGGTTCGATAACCCCAGTTTCGTAGATGCGGCGTCTCGCCGCATTTTACGAGCGGCGCGTGCGCCGCTTCTACCGACAGCCGTTTAGCCCCGACGGTTGCATCGGCCGCAAAGTGCCGGCGCGAGCGTCAGGGCTAAACTAGGATAGCGACTTTTCCGTGCCGCTCCAAGCCCCAATCCTTTGTCTTGAAAAACGCCTCGGAACGCCGCGTCCTTGGCGGACACGGCGTTCCGATCGGCGTCTATTCTTGATGGACGCAGTATGACAGCGTCACTTAGGAAACGCCCACGGGCACCTGTTCGGGCGGTTTGATAACCAGCACGGTCTTGCCCTTCTTCTTGCTCGAACTGGAAAAGTAAAAGGCGCCGTAAGCACCCCACACCACGGCAATGCCCAAAGCCACGAACGGCTCCATCTTGCTCATGCCGTTAACCGAAAACGGGCCGATGATGTAGAACAACATGCAGGCCAGGTTCGCCAGCAGTCCGAAGACCGGCACGACAAGGTGCTTGAATCCGTTGAACATGTGGTGCTCGCGGAAGGCGACGATGGCGACGATACATGTTAGCATATAGAGCATGAACGTGCCAAAGTTGCTCACCAGCGTCGTGACAAGCAAGCTATTGGGCATCTTGCCGGCAAAATCCGCGGAAAAGACCAGGAACTTGGGATACCAGATGCTGTTCTTTTGCGGATCGGTCAAGGCGGAGTCCATCGTTGCGGGCACCGCCGGACCGCAGAGATACCAGATCACCGTGAGAACTCCGATCACCGCGGAAATGACGGCCAGCGTCCAGATGGCCCGGTGGGGCGTCAACTTCTTGCCGTGCAACATGCCGAAGTGCGAGCCCATTTCGTCGTCGCGGCCCATGGCGTAGGTCACGCGAGCCCCCGTGTTCATGCAGGAGAGCGTCGTGCCGATAAGGGCCAGAAAGACTGTGAGCGCCTGAATCTTCATATACCACAGCGCGGCGTCCGAACTGCCGAAGAGCCACGTGCCGGTGATGAGCATCATGTCGCCAATCGGGGCGCCAGAACTGGCCGCGTCGGTCAGGCCATAGCCCTTGTTAAGGAAGTAATTGGCGGCGAAGTACTCGATCAGGTAGCAGAACGCCCCCTGAATCAATAGCGAGAGCAGCACCGCGCGGGGAATGTCCCGCTTAGCGTTCTTGGCTTCTTCGCCCATCGACGTTACCGACTCGAAGCCGACGAGGATCAAGATGGCGATACAGGCCTGGATGAAGGCATAGTTATAACCGTGCGGGGAAATAACCGATAGCGCCGAGGTATGAAAATTGAATGTCTCCGGATCCTTGGGATCGCCCGCGGTGCCGGTTACGGCGTCGGACTTTTCGGTACTCAACACAAATCCCAACGGCTGAATCTTTCCGTCCTTGCCTAGCACCGGTTTGCCGTCCTTGTCTTTCACGTAATCGGGGAACGGATCGCCCTCGCCGATGGTAGCCGGCAACGGAATCGCGGCCTTGTCGCCCGTCTCCTCCTTTTTCACCATGCGATCCTGGCTCTTGTATTGCAACTCGCCCTTGTCGTCGGGCTTGCCATCGGCGTTCGTTTTTTTATCCGTGCCATCGGGCCAAGTGTCCGGAACCTTTTTGCCATTGGCATCTAGCACGTCTTCCGACAGGACCTGATAGGGAACCGGTTTACCACCGCTTAAATGCAGTCCGGGGACGCTCTTTTTGTCGAAGCTAACCTGGTAGCCGACTACGTCGTGCAGTCCGGGCTCGACTTCCCGTGTGTGGCTTAGATGGTAAGCAATTGCGATGATCGAGAAGATAAGCAAGGCACTAATCTGGATCACGTTGATGGCGATATTCACGCCCGTCGAGCCATTCACGCCATTGTACGCGATATAGGCTACGCCTAGGGCAAAGATGACGCAAAAGCCAATCATCAACGTCGGGCTTTGCACGGTCCCATTGAACGTATCGGGCCAGAAAACATTCGCCAGATAGCCGATTAGAATGGCCGTTACGCCGACCATCACACCCGGATAGACCCAGTAGTATAAGTGGCTAGCCCAACCAATGATGAACTTCGACAAGCGAGCGAACTTATAGGCATGGGTCTTGGACAGAAATGCTTGCTCCGCAAAGAAGTAAGAAGAACCAGCGCCGGGATAAAGCTTTGAAAGTTCCGCGTAGGAAATAGCGGTCGCGAGGCAAAGCGTTAGAGCAAGGACAATGCCAATCCACATATCGCTGCCGGCAGTAGGCTTGCCATATTGAGATTGCATTGCAAAGGTGAGCCACAAGAACGCTCCGGGCGCGATCAGCGCCATGGCGTTCATCGTCAAGCCGGTCAGGCCTAACGTCTTTTTCATTTCCGGGGGCGAGGAGCCTGATGACATGAAATACCTCCCTAAGTGATTTCATATTGCGAACGAACGCCCAACCACCACTACACATGCAGTGACCAAATATTGAGCATGATCTGAACAGCGACTGGCCATTGCAAAGACTGTGCCACGCTTCTGAGGCCATGCCTTGCGAATTGCAAGAATCTCGTATAATCCGCACGAATCGCGCGTTTGACAACGAACAAAATGGTTCATTATCCGCCACATCGCTGCGCAAGAAGTGCGCACACAATGAGCATTTTCGTTAAAAACGCCGAGAAACGGGCCGCTACAAGTTTTTCCCTGCCTGCTGCGCGTCATCAAGGGATGCCCGCAATAGACGGCTTCCGGATCGTCCGGTCGCATAATAGAATTGGAGTTTAGTCAAGGAATGGGCACTGCCCATCGGCCGACATGGAGCTTACTTACGCCTCTCTCTCCTCGCCGGGGCCGGTGCGCAAAAACAACGAGGATTACGTCGGCTTCTGGGAACCGGGCGAGGAAGAGCAGCGCCGCACGCATGGCGCCGTCGTCGTCATCGCCGACGGCGTGGGCGGACAGGACAAGGGCGAAGTGGCCAGCCAGTTGGCCGTGGAAACTTCGCTCAAGCTCTTTCGCGAAGCCAAGGACAACGTTCCCCCGCGAAACGTCCTTTGGGACCTCGTGAACGCCGCGAACCTGGCCGTCTACGACAAGGGCATGGAAGAGCGCGGCAAGGGCCGCATGGCGACGACGCTCATCGTCTCCATCTTTCGCAACACGGAAGTCACCATCGGTCACGTCGGCGACACCCGCTCCTACCTCGTGCAAGGCGGCAAGGCGCAGCAGCTCACCGCCGACCACACCTACGCCGCCATGCAGCAGAAGCTCGGGTTGATCTCGGCCAACGAGGCCGCCCACAGCGAAATGCGCTCGATGCTTATGCGCAGCATCGGCCGCGAGCCGACCGTGCAGGTCGATCTCTACAACGTCCGTGTGAACCAGGGCGACTATGTCGTCCAATGCACCGACGGCGTCCACCAATTCATGACCGACGACGAGCTCTGCGAGATCGTCACCCACGCCACGCCCGACGAAGCCTGCAAACAACTGCTGGCTCTCGCCGAGAAACGGGGCACCGAAGACAATATCACCGTGCAGGTCGTCCGCGTCGACCGCGTGGAAGAAATGATGCTCTATCGCGGACTGCCCATCTACCGCGAGGTATCCCAGCCTATGAGTCACGAAGTTGAAGTCGGCCAAACGATCGACGACCGTTTCCAAATCACGGAGCTCGTCGCCCGCAGCGGCATGGCTTCAATCTTCAAGGCCATCGACCAGAAGACGGGCGAGACCGTAGCCGTGAAGATTCCCTTCATGCAATTCGAGAGCGACCCCGCCTTCTTCAGCCGCTTTGAACGCGAGGAATCGATCGGCAAGAAGCTCCGCCATCCTTACATACTGCGGATTATTCCCGTCGAAGAAAAGAGCCGGCCCTACATTGTCATGGAGTTTCTCCAGGGCCGCGAGCTGCGAAGCGTGATGCAGACCCTCGAGCGGATGCCGGTCAAGGATGCTCTGGCCATCACCAGCCGGATTTGCGAGGCGCTGGAATATCTCCATTCGCAAAACGTGATCCACCGCGACTTGAAGCCCGAAAACATCATGCTCTGCGACGACGGCAGCATTCGCGTCATGGATTTCGGCATCGCCAAGGCGGCAGGCCTGCGGCGTTTGACTTTCGCCGGCTTTTCCGCCTCGATGGGCACGCCCGATTACATGGCCCCCGAGCAAGTGAAGGGCAAGCGCGGCGACGCGCGCACGGACATCTACAGCTTAGGCGCAATGCTCTACGAAATGGTGACCGGCGCGACGCCCTTCGAGGGCAACAATCCTTACGCGATCATGAACGCCCGGCTGATCGGCGATCCGGTTGCGCCGCGGAAGCACAATCCCGACCTGTCGCCGCAAGTCGAGGAGATCATCTTGCACGCGATGGAGCGGCAGCCGTTCGACCGCTATCCCAACGCGGCTGCCATGAAAGCGGAACTCGACAACCCGGAGCAAGTGCAACTGACCGGCCGCTGCGACCGCCTCCGCCCTCCGGTGGCGTGGGTGGGCTTGTGGCACAAGATGCGGATGTACGTCGTGGCGGCGCTAGTGCCGTTGGTTGTGGTGGCGGTCTTGTATTTTGCGTTTCGGAAGCACTGAGAACTTATCCTAATCCGATCCAGATGTTATGCGCAGCGTGCGCAAGGCATAGCGGCCATAGCCGGCGAAACCAGCAAAATGCGACGGCGTTCACAAACCCAACCACGGCGGCGGAAATCGTGCCCGGGACGCCTTGGTAGACGTGGTAACTCGCAAACATCGCCGTAGTGACTACGACGGCGAGCCACGTTGACGACATGAGCCGCTCTAACCTTGTGATTAAGTAGGCGCGCATCACGAGTTCTTCCGCGAAACCGACCGTACTCTGGGCGACCACCAGTAAAAGGATCTCGGCGACTCCATGCGTTCCCGCTCCATATGCGGACTGTCTGGGCGGTGCGGAGGTCAAGCTGTGAAGAAGGGAAGGTGGCAATAGTCCTAAGACGATTCGGTAAGCCGCAGTAGTGGCCAGCGAAATGGCGAAGGCCCCTGCAACGTCGATAAACCATTTCGGGCGCATGATGCCGAATGATTGCCACGGCTCTCGCGACAAGGCGATGATTACGAGCACGGGCAAGCAGGTTTGCAGCGAATCGATTAGCAAGAGCAACAAGTGATACGGAACTGGTTGTGGCTGGCGAGGCGCACGCGAGCCCGAAACGTCGGCAACTGCCGAAACCAAATAAGGGACATAGGCAAGGAACAGGACCGCAACCACTTCAAGCCAGAGTTGAGTGTTTGTTCGCTTTTCGGGCCCAAGGGTTTCCGACGGGAGTCGCTTTTTGGGCGCCGCCTGTCGCTCGGCGAGCGCGGCTAGTGATAGGTTTTCTGCGGGCGCGCGCTTGGCGATCTTGGTGTCAGCGTTTTTCGTATCACTCAAAAGCGAATCTTGCCGGTCATCCGGCACATCCACATAGTTGCCGCACGCCGGGCAAGTCTCCACGACCCCCGCGACGTAGCGGGAAAAGTGAGCCGGATGCCACATTCCTGACAAGGGAATTCAACGTTATCGTCATCTCGTGCGGAGACCGGGCCCGGCTCGCGCCGCCGATTGTTCACTTCATTGACGATTTCCCGCGCCCGTCCCAAATCGCCTTCTCGCACCCAAATCCGCGGCGCGGTAGCTTCGCCCATTGGAAGCAAACCTGTGACAGTGCTCAATGTCGCGCCGGCGACATCCGCGCGTATGCCTGCTTCCTCAAGGACCGAGCAAAGAAATCCCGCCTCTGTGGCGTTCGCCGCCGAACAGACCTCCACAATACGGTCCGCGTCGCTCTCGTTGAATGTCTCCTCCGCAATTCTCACATCCTCAATCCATGCGGCGTTGATGTACCGCGCCGGATTGTCGAGGAAATTGGACCATGACATGCCTCGGTAAGTTACGAGGCTCCGTTTTTCGCCGTCGTAGGAGCCGTACTTGCGGAGTGAAGGGATATAGATGAGCATTCCCCGCGGATCGTAGTCTTCGCAAGACTTCAAGAGGTTGAGACCGCGCATGGTGGAGACCGCATCGCCGTTCTCGGCCCTCACGGCAAATTCGATCTCCTGAACCTCGTCCAGAGCCCGCAATGTGAAGACGCCGATCTCGCATGTCGCCGCATCGTACGTCAGCAAGCGATTCGTCTTGAGAAACGCAACCAGGTCGTCGGGCAACTCGTCCTTTAGCATGGAATTTGCGACGCGATTGGATAACGATTCAGTTCCGGATCCGTATGATGGATATGCGTGTCAGCGCAATTTAAAGACGATTCTATCGGTTGAAATTCGCCTGCACAACGATCAAGTAGTCGTAGTAGATGAAAACAGGGTTGACCAGCCGCAAGCCAAGCGACAACCCTCCTTTCAACTGGCGATGATCAACCTGTTCGCCCTATGCGTCATTTATAGCACACCCGCCTGTTGAGCGCACATCATGTGGGGTAAGACAATGGCGGACCGGGTCGCTTGGCAAACGCCCAAAACTTCGCTAGAATTCTGCTGATGCCCAAACGTTCGGTGGATGAATGAGCCTGAAAGTATGGACAGTTTTCTGCAAAGAACTGGCAGGCCATTGTCGTAACGTCAAGTGTGGCAAAGAATTGCGACCGCGTCCCCGTAGCTCAACTGGGATGAGCTACTCCGATGGGAAATCCTCTGATTTCCCGCATTTTCCCGGACCAATCTTGCTTTTCCGACCTGCAATCTTCTGCACGATTAGGCAGGGTTGGGTCGTCTTTTTCTGCCAAGTTTTCTGCCGCGTTCGACGACATCTACGGCGCGGTAGGCAAATGCCAATCACCTTGCACACTGTTGCGCGCGGAGGCGTGCGCCACGCGTGCGCCACCTCCGCAGCAAGAGGTCATTTCTAGCACGCATCGGTGTGTCAAACCGAAGCGAGTTGGGATCGGAGGATTTTTCGTGGAATCGTTGCGACCCAGATCACGCTCATATCCCCCAAAGGTACATGTGTCTTCGTTGTTGGAAACCTCGATCCTGACGGCGATGCGGCACTTTGATTTACGATATGGCGGTCTCGGAATATTGTGGTTGGACAATCAGGGCAGCGAGATTCAACCGGCTCAGCGTCAAGAAACGAACGATTTCTGGCACGCGAAAACTCGGCGATTTGGCTCCTGTCAGCCGCGCATGGCCCAGTTCTGCCCTACTGGTAGCGGAGTGTTTTTTATTTCGTCTGCGATTCGGTTGCCATCCCCGATTCCTCACCGTATAATCACCCGCCTAGTAGAGCGGTCGCGGACTCAGACGCGGCTCCGCCAATAGTTGATTCACAGTCGTCGGACGACTAGATGAAGGGCAGTTCGGCTTCGCCGGGCGGCTCGTTGAAGAGTAAGCCGACGTGGTCGAATACCTGTGGGTGTTCAGCCACGTCGGCTTTTTTTATGCCCGGTTATACCTAGTTGTGGGCGTTGGCCTTGTCTTTGAAAGCGGAGCCCATGGGCGAAGTCACCAGGATTCTCTGTGCGGTCGAGCAGGGTAATTCGCAGGCGGCTGAGCAATTGCTGTCACTGGTCTATGACGAACTGCGCCGGTTGGCGGCGCAAAAAATGGCCCAGGAAAAGCCGGGACAAACGCTCAGCGCCACGGGATTGCTGCATGAGGCGTATCTGCGGCTATTCGGCCAGCCGCTGAACGACGGGCGCGAGCCGCGGCGGTGGGACAACCGTGGACATTTCTTTTCTGCCGCCGCCGAGGCCATGCGGCGGATCTTGATTGAGAACGCGCGACGAAAGAAGCGATTGAAACACGGCGGCGGACGGCGACAAGTTGTTTTGCAAGAGGACGATCTTGCCATCCACGACTCGCCCGAAGCGCTGCTCGCCTTGGACGAGGCGCTGGAAAAGTTACGCGCGAGAAGATTCGGCTGCCGCACAATTGGTGAAGCTTCGTGTGTTTACCGGCTTGTCGATTGACCAGGCGGCCGAAGCGCTCCGTTGCTCGCGCAACTGCTTATCGGCATTGGAGTTATGCGCGGGCATGGCTCCGTTGCGAATTGAGCGGCAAGAGCGATCCTGCGGAGATCTGAAAAATCGACCGGATTTTGTGCGATAAACGGACGCGGACGTCGCATGATGATGTGAAGATATAAACACAAGGGCAACCGCTGTGATAGTCGAAGCGAACCAAGTCAAATCGATTTTCCTCGCCGCCGCCGAGAAACCATCCGCTGAGCGGGCGGCGTTTTTGGATGAGGCCGCTGCCGGGGATGCTGACCTTCGCGCGCGCGTCGAAGCCTTGCTAAGGGCGCATGACGACCCGCATAGTTTCCTGGACAAAGCCGGCGCGCAGTTCGCAACGGTCGCGCACATTGCGCCGCGGCCGAGCAGGCCGGCGCGCTGATCGGTCCCTATAAACTCCTGGAGCAGATCGGTGAAGGCGGCATGGGCGTGGTCTATATGGCCGACCAGCAAGCGCCGGTCCGCCGCCGCGTGGCGCTGAAGATCATCAAGGCGGGCATGGATACGCGGCAGGTGATTGCCCGCTTTGAGGCCGAGCGTCAGGCATTGGCGCTGATGGACCACTCGAATATCGCCCGCGTGTTGGATGCCGGAGCGACCGAAGCGGGCCGGCCATATTTCGTGATGGAATTGGTCCGCGGCATCCCGATCACCGACTACTGTGATAAAAACAATTTACCCGTCCAAGAGCGGCTGGAATTATTCGTCCAGGTTTGCCATGCGGTGCAGCATGCGCATCAGAAGGGGATTATTCACCGCGACATCAAGCCGTCCAATGTGCTCGTCACACTGAATGATGGCCGGGCGGTGCCGAAGGTCATCGATTTCGGTGTGGCCAAGGCAACCAACCAGCGGCTCACCGAGAAGACCCTTTTTACGGCGTTTGCCCAAATGGTCGGCAGTCCGCTGTACATGAGTCCCGAACAAGCGGAAATGTCCAGCCTCGACATCGACACGCGCAGCGACATTTATTCGCTAGGCGTGTTGCTGTACGAACTGCTGACTGGGACGACGCCCTTCAGTCAAGAGCGACTGCGCTTGGCGGCCTATGGGGAAATGGTCCGGATCATTCAAGAGGAGGAACCTCCTAAGCCCAGCACGCGGATCAGCACGCTTGGAGCTGCGCACCGCCACGGCGGCACATCGGCAGATCGATGCCCATCGGCTTGGCCAGCTCGTGCGCGGGGATTTGGACTGGATTGTCATGAAGTCGTTGGAAAAGGATCGCACCAGGCGTTATGATACGGCTAACGATTTCGCCGCCGACATAGTGCGTCATCTCGGCAATCAGCCGGTCGCGGCGTGTCCTCCGGGCACTGCCTATCGCCTCCGCAAGTTTGTTCGCCGCAACCGACTGACAGTCGCGGCAGCAAGTGCCCTGATCCTCACTCTGATCACGGGGATTGCTGGCAGCACTCTCGGTCTCCTGCGGGCGCGCGACGCCGAGTCGACCGTCAGGCAGCAGAACGGTGTCGTCACCAGCGAACGCGACCATGCCGTCCGCGCCGAATCCGAGGCGCAGGCGCAACGGCAAAAGGCCGAGGCGGAAGCACGTCTGGCGCTGTTCCGGCTGGCGGACAATTACACTTCGCGCGGCCTCGAAGACGGCAATTCGACGTGGAACGCGCGGGCAGCTCTTTGGTTCGCCAATGCGGCCGTCATCTCACGCGACGATCCCGAGCGCGTCCAGGCCGACCTGATCCGGGTACACAACGGGCTGCGAGGTCAATGGACGCCTGTGGCCGCCGTGGGGCCGACTGACGACGGCGACAACCAGTTATCGTTCGAGCCGGAGGATTCCCGATACTTGATGACTTTCAAACAACGCGGAATTATCGATGCGCCGCCGCGGATTTGGGATTTGGCATCCGAGCAGCCGCTCCGTCCAGCGAGCGCATTTGATCCACCCAGCGATGCGGTCTGGGCGTCTGGCGGGCAGGTGCTGCTGGCCAGTCCCGGGGGGCAGGTGGCACTGGCGTCTATGCCGGACCTGAAGATCTTGCGCCAATGGGATGCCGGCGGCCGCGTCAATCACGTTGCCGCCGACATGGATGGGCGGTTCGTGGCGGCCGCCAGCGGGAAAAAACTATTGATATGGGAAGTATCCGGCAAGGCCGACCCGGCGATCGTTGAGCATCCTGCGGAAATCGCCTATGTTGGCTTTTCTCCGACGGGATCGCAGGTCGTTACCGCCACCGACAACGAGGCCAAGGCACGCCTCTTCTCCATCGAGTCCATCGCTTCGGGAGCGCCTCAGCTTCGAAAGGTTCTTGGGCCCGTGACGCACTTGTTCCGAGGAACGGGGGCGGCCGCCACAGACTACTTCACGAAACCACCTATCTTTGCGGATCAGGGGCGGGTGCTGGTAACGATCCAGGAGAACGGAAGCGATAAGCAACGGCCAGGTCAGATTAAGTGGTATGACACGGCGTCCGGCGCGGAACTGGCCACCACGGCAAGCGACCACTTTTCTGAACCTCGTGCCGTGGCCGCGTCGCTCGATGGCGGCATGATCGCCGTGGGAAGCGCAATGTACAATGCGAAAACAAGACGAGAGATCCAGGCGTTTGGCAACACGATCAGCATGGCCTTCGGGCCAAGCGGCAGACTTTTTGCCAATGCGGACGCCGGCGTTGAGGTCTACCAAATCGAACCGGGAAAACAGAAGTCCCGCCCGTTCCCAATTCTAAATAAGGGAGCCCAACCGGCTTTCTCCAAGGATAGGAAATACATGGCAATTCTCGACACCGGCGGCGTCGTCCAGGTGTTCCGAATACCCTCAAGTTCGCCGAATGCGCCGCTAAGCCATAGGGTTTACCTCGACGGCAGGCTTACCTGGGCGGCGTTTTCGCGCGACGGGCAATATACGGCCCCGATCGGCAACACGGCGGGAACAACGACGGTCCATACTATCCAGGTGTGCGCGACGGCGACTGGAAGCCCTGCCGGCAAGGCATTGGCACTGGATGCCAATCTGATCGGCGCCGACTTCTCCCCGGACGGTTTGCTGATTGCCGCCGTCACGGGCAGGCATGGCGACCCAAGGCTGCTGCGAATCTGGAACTGGCAGACGGGGACCTTGGCCAGCGCGCCCTTCCCCTTGGACGCGGAGCCGGTTTCGCTTTGCTTTGCGCCCAACGGCAGGGCCGTTGCGGTGCATGACATGAATGGGACGGCGATTTTGGTCGATCCGGCCACGGGCAAGGAGCTGCTTCGCGTTCAGTGCCGGGCAACCCGCGTGGATAAGGCATCGTATCCCTGGATGACAGGGCGCGGCACGATTGCTTTCAGCCGCGACGGTCGGACATTTTTTACGTGGGGCTCACCGGTGGTTCAGGCGTGGGATCGGGCCACCGGCCGGGAGCGCTTTGCGGTCAAGCATCGGAAGGACTGCTGGGCCTTCGCGGAATCTTCAGACGGGCGAATCCTGGCGACTGCAAGTTACGATCACAACCTGTGTCTCTGGGACTCTGTCAATGGCAAAGAACTGCTTCCGCCGATCGAACACCCGGCTCAACTGCTAACGGTTACGTTTAGTCCCGATGGGCGGCTGGTGGCCACAGCATGCGAGGACGGGCAGACCCGGGTGTGGGAAGTGGCGACGGGAAGACTGGCTTATGCGATGTCTCCCGGAGGCTGGCCGATGGACGCGCGTTTTACTCCCGATGGCCGTTTCTTGGTCAGCGCCGGCGCCAGCGGCCTGCAAATGTGGGATAGCAAGACCGGCTATGCCATCGCAAAACGGATCGACACGGCGACCGGCGCATTTCCTCAAGTGGACATTGCGCCGGACGGGCATTGGGGACTCATATCGGGTTCCGCTAATTTCTTCGTGGTAGCTAATTTCCAGGCACTCACGGGTGCCGCCAAGAGCACACCGGAAGAGGCCCTGCTCTGGGCCGAGCTGCTTTCCAACTCGAGGATTAACGGCGCAACGGTCGTCAATCTGTCGAATACCGAATGGCTCGAGCGCTGGCGACAATACCGTCGCCAGCATCCTGAATTCCGTCCGATGGAGGGACCGGCGACGCCGTAGGTGAATTGGTGGGTCTTCGCCGACCATGCTGCGCACTGCGCCCGCCGACCCTACTCGGTCTTCGAATAGGGTCTTACGAGGATTTGGCAAAAGAATCTGTTTCCGGTGAGAAATACCGCTGCGCACGTCGCATGTAGCTGCGGAGCGGGGCGTCTCGTTCTGTCGTCGTGATCCGATCAAACAGGAGCAACTACCTTGAACGTTAATAACAATCATTGCGCTGAGCTTGTCCACGAGTGCAGGAGTAATCCCAACTTGGGCAGGCGCGGCCTCTTGACAGGCCTGCTGGTCAATACTTCAGTCTGCCCGTGCGAAAGGGCAGAATTTACACCTGAGGATTAAACAACTATGGCCAGCTCGGCGACGGCACGATTATCGCCGACTATACGCTCGAGTAGATCGACCCGGTGGACCGGCATGACATCACCGAAGTCGCCGCCGGGGGGTTCTCCAGCTACGCCCTGTCGAGTGATGGCGGCCTGTGGGTCTGGGGCTCCAACGGATCCGGCGAACTGGTTTAGGCAGCTTCGAGGACCACTATCTTACGCTCCGTCACCTACTGCCTCCAAGCGGCTATCTTTTCACATCCATCGACGCCAGCAACGATGGCTACGGCGCCGTGGCGACGGTCGCGACCATGCCCGAACCGGGAACGCTGGCACTGTTGATCGCTGGAACGGCACTGCTGGCGGTGTTTCGCAAGCTGCGTTATCGCTCGGATCGCGATCGGACAGGATTTGGCGGTCGAGTTTCCCGACAACTCGTACGTTTTTCAACACTTCCGATCTAACCACCCTATTATCGGAACGTGTTTTAATCTGCCGGCAAACGTTGCCGCCGAGCAATCTGGGAAGCGACACCCCCGGTTGGAAAAGGCCGGTGGGAGGTGCCATCAATCCAACGATTTCTGGAACGCGAAAACTCGGCGTTATGGCTCCTGTCAGCCGCGCATGGCCCAGTTCTGCCCTACTGGTAGCGGAGTGCTATTTCTTATTTCGTCTGCGATTCACTTGCCATCCCCGGTTTCTCACCATATAATCGACGGCCTAGTAGAGCGGTCGCGGGCTCAGACGCGGCTCCGCCAATAGTTGATTCACAGTCGTCGGACGACTAAATGAAGAGCAGTTCGGCTTTGCCGGGCGGCTCGTTGAAGAGTAAGCCGACGTGGCCGAATACCTGCGGGTATTCGGCCACGTCGGCTTTTTTTATGCCCGATTGTACGAAATTGTGGGTGTTGGCCTTGTCTTCGAAAGCGGAGCCCATGAGCGAAGTCACCAAGATTCTCTGTGCGGTCGAGCAGGGCAATCCGCAGGCGGCCGAGCAACTCTTGCCGCTGGTCTACGACGAACTGCGCCGCCTCGCTGCTCAAAAACTGGCGCAGGAGACGCCCGGTCAGACTCTCCAGGCCACGGCCTTGGTTCACGAGGCCTATCTGCGGCTTATGGGTGCGCAGAGACTACAGAGTTGGGACAGCCGAGGACACTTCTTCGCGGCGGCAGCCGAAGCGATGCGACGGATTCTTATCAATCGTGCGCGTGACAAGAAGCGTGTCAAACGAGGCGGTGTGCACCACCGCGTCGATCTCGACCGGATCGAAATCGCCTTGGATACGAATGACGAACAACTAATCGCGCTGGATGAAGCGCTCAGCCAGCTTGCCGTGGAAGACCCTGCCGCGGCCCGGCTCGTGAACTTGCGTTTTTTCGCAGGGCTCACGCTAAAAGATGCCGCCGCCTCCCTTGCGCTTGCACCGCGGACTGCCGAGCGGCAATGGGCCTATGCCCGCGCCTGGCTTTATGCCCGCCTGCGTCACGACGACGGCCGAAGCGGCGAATAATCGGTCCGCCGACTTTCTTGGCGGTTTTCTACAGAAACGGGGCATTGAGTATTGGAGATAACCTATGAGTGGCGTTAATGCCGATGCCAAAGCGATCTTTCTCGAAGCCCTGGACTGCAAAGGGGCCGACGAATTGATGCGCTATTTAGCACAAGCATGCGGGTCGGACACGGCCTTGCGGACGCGAGTCGATGAGCTGATGCGGGCCCATCGGGATGCAGGCGGGTTCCTGGGCGGGGCCGATAATCAAGACGCTACCTGTGACCAGCCCAGCGCCCAGCCTCCCGGAACGGTGATTGGCCGTTACAAGCTCTTGCAGCAGATCGGCGAAGGCGGCATGGGCACGGTCTACATGGCCGAGCAGAACGAGCCCGTGCAACGCAAGGTCGCGCTCAAGGTCATCAAGCCCGGCATGGACAGCCGCCAGGTCATCGCCCGCTTCGAGGCCGAGCGGCAGGCCCTGGCCATGATGGACCATGTCAACATCGCCCGCGTCCTTGACGCCGGAACGACCGACTTGGGTCTGCCCTATTTCGTCATGGAGTTGGTCCATGGCGTGCCGATCACTAAATACTGCGACGACAATCACCTGACGCCGCGCGAGCGACTGGAGTTGTTCATCCCGGTCTGTCAGGCGATCCAGCACGCCCACCAGAAAGGCATCATTCATCGCGACGTCAAGCCGTCCAACGTAATGATCACCCTCTACGACTGCAAGCCGGTGCCTAAGGTGATCGACTTCGGCGTGGCTAAGGCGACCGAGCAACGGCTCACCGAGCGGACGCTGTTCACACAGTACGGCACCATGGTCGGCACGCTGGAGTACATGAGCCCGGAGCAGGCGGAGATGAGCGCCCTGGGCGTCGATACCCGCAGTGATATCTTCTCGCTGGGAGTGCTGCTCTACGAATTGCTGGCGGGCAGCACGCCGTTGACCCACAAGCGGCTCAAGGACGCGGCGTATGGCGAAATCCTGCGTATGATCCGCGAGGAGGAGCCGCCGAAGCCGAGCACGCGGCTGAGCGATTCGGGCGAGGCGATGGCATCGATCTCGGCCCAACGGCAAATGGAGCCGGCCAAGCTGACAAAGCTGGTCCGCGGCGAGTTGGACTGGATCGTGATGAAAACCTTGGAGAAGGACCGCAACCGCCGCTACGAAACGGCCAACTCCTTCGCCGCCGACGTGCAGCGGTACTTGGCCGACGAGCCGGTGGAGGCATGCCCGCCGTCGGTGCGCTACCGGCTGCGAAAGTTCGCGCGGCGGCACAAGGTATCGCTGCTAACGGCCGGCGTAATCGCCGTGGCGCTGCTCGCCGCCACGTTGGTCAGCACTTGGCTAGCCATCCGGGCTACACGGGCCGAGACACTGGCGCAAAATCGGTTGATCGAAGTAGCCCAAGAACGGGACGAGAAAGAAAAGGCAGTGGTGGCGGAGACGCAGGCCAAGGAACTTGCCGAGGCCAACTTCGTGATCGCCCAGGAATCGGTTGAGAAGTACCTCGGAGCAGTCACCGACGACCCGGAACTGAAGCAAGCGGACTTCCACAAGCTTCGCAAGAAGCTACTGGAGAGTGCCCTCCCGTTCTTCCAGAGGATCGCCGCGCAGAAGAGCGCCGCTCCGGAGGTCGAAGCCAACAGGGGCCGAGCGTATCATCGGCTGGGACAGTTAAGTTTCGTGCTGGGCGAGAGAGAAGCAGCCGCCCAAGACTTCGAGGCGACGGAGGCGATCTTCGCCCGCCTCGCCGTCGAATTCCCGGCCAAGCAGTCGTACCGTCGTGACATGGCCGCGAGTCTCGGCAACCTTGGCAACGTGCTGAGTGATCTGGGGAAGTCTGCGGAGGCGGAAGTGGCCGATCGCCGGGCTCTAGCCATCCAGGAGAAACTCGCCGTCGACTTTCCCGACGTGCCAGAATACTGCCGTGACCTTGCCGGGAGTCTTAACAACCTGGGCAACTTGTTGAGCCACCAAGGGCAGCGACGGGAGGCGGAAGTGGCCTTACGACGGGCGCTAGGCATCCAGGAGAAGCTCGCCGCCGACTTTCCGGCAGTTACCATTTACCGCCAGCGCCTTGCCAAGTGCTACGCCGGCCTGGGACAACTGCTGTGGGATCAAGGGCAGGTCCGTGAAGCGCAAGAGGCCGTTCGCGAGGGAATTGGCATCCGCGAGAAGCTCGTCGCTGACTCTCCCAGCGTGCCGGAGTACCGCCAGGATCTTGCCCAGAGCCGCGAGTCCCTGGCCACCTTGTTGGCGGACTTGGGGCAGCGCCCCGAGTCGGAAACGACTTATCGTCAGGCCCTGGCAATGCAGGCGAAGCTCGTCGCCGAATTCCCCACTGTGCCGGAGTACCGCGAGGACCTGGCGCGGAGCCTGAACAGGTTGGGCATCCTCATGTTGGATCAACGGAAGTGGGCGGAGTCGGAAGCGGCATATCGCCAAGCCCTGACGATCAACGCGAAGCTCGCCGTCGACTTCCCCGCCATACCGTCGTACCGCCGGGAAATGGCCGGGAATCACAACAACCTGGGGGTCGTACTAGAGAAGCAGGGAAAACCTGCGGAGGCGGAAGCCGCTTGTCGCCAATCCTTGGCGATTAACGAAAAGCTTGCTAACGACTTTCCCACCATGCCCGAGTACAGCGACGAGCTGGCAACAAGCCTTAACAATATGGCTGACTTGCTGGACGATCAAGGGAAGCATGTGGAGGCGGAAGCGGCCCATCGCCGGGCCCTGGGCATCCATGAGAAGCTCGCCGCTGACTTTCCTGCCCTGTCGATGTATGCCGTGGAACTTGGCGGCAATTGTTGCGATTACGGGACCCATATCCGACAAGCCGGCCGGCCGGAAGCATCGCTAGAGTGGTATCAAAAGGCGATCGCGAGACTCGAGAGGGTATTGGTCAAGGAACCGCGCTTGGTCGCGGCCCGGAAATTCTTGTGTATTAGCAACGAGGGGAGAGCGACGGCTCTTGAAGCGCTCGGCCGGCACGTCGAAGCGACGGCCGCCTGGGAACGCGCCTTGGAAATGGATGACGGTACTAACAAGCAAGAAATCCGCTCAAACCTGGTGATGGCGCGGTTCCACGGGTCCCGGAAGGCCAAGGACGCGGCCGGCTGTCTCGCGCTCGCCGCCGAATATGAAGCCTTGAATCGCAGCGAGGTCACCGACCTCTACAATGCGGCCTGCTACCGGGCCGTCTGCGCGACAGTGATCCTGGAAGACCCGAAAGTCCTGGCCACGGACGCGGCGCGGCTCGCCAAGATGCAGGCCGATCTCGCGATGGCTTGGCTGCACAAGGCCGTCGCCGCCGGCGCTAAGGATGCCGATGAGATGAAAAAGGACGGGGATTTCGACGCCCTGCGCGATCGCCCGGACTTCCAAAAGCTGCTGGCCAGGCTTGAGGCCGGCAAAGACAAGGACAAGAAGTAACTCCGCAAGACTGGCCGACATCCGATCGGCTTTAAGATCACGGTAACGTTATTCAGAAACCCACAACTAGGCCCGTGCCGCCGCAATTGAGCGGGTAGTGCGCCTTACGGAACATCAATTCCCGCCGCAGAAGCTTCCTCATGCGGCAAGCGCCCCAACCATTGGCGGCTTCCGCCACCAACAGAAAGAGTGAAAAATGAATTCGTCCGCACGTTTCGCAGTTATGTTTTTCGTAGCAAGCGCCGCGATTTTTGTTTCGGCCGATGCCAAGGCAGGGACCCCGTTTTGGGTGCCGACCTCGGAGCCGCCCTATTGGCTCTGGTCGTCGCCCACGAACTGGAGCGGCGGGGCCGTGCCGAACGTCCTCGACGGGGCCTATATCAACAACGGCGGCACAGCGAACGTCTACAGTAATGCTTTTTGCGGTTTTCTGTCGCTGGGGGCCGGCGGGGGAGCGGCCGGCAGCGGCAGCGTCTATTTGGACGCCAATCTTTCGACGTACGCCGGCTTCGGCGGCAACGAGTTTATCGGCGACTCGGGGATCGGCTACATCGAGCAGTGGGGCGGGACGAATAACGCCGTGACCTCGATGTATATCGGAAATTCGATCAATGCCACCGGCTCGTACAGCCTCAACGGCGGAGCGGTGACAACGCCTTACTTGTATATGGGTTACAACGGCCACGCAAGTTTCGTACAAAACGACGGCGTCGTCTCCGTGGCAAACGAAATGGATGTGTTCAGCCAGAACTACAACGTCTCCTACAATCTCACCGGCGGATCGTTGATCGTGCCCGTCGAGCACGTCGGCGACCGGAATACCGCCACTTTCACACAAAGCGGCGGCACGCATTCCGTCTCGAACTACATCTACTTGGGCGGGCCAACCAACGGAACCGGAATCTACAATCTTAGCGGCAACGGTCTGTTGGCGACTCCATCCTTGGTCGTGGGCAATAACCCAGGCGGCACCGGCAAATTCGCACAAAGCGGCGGCACCGTGACGGCGAACAGCACTTTGTACGTCGCGTACCTCGCTTCGTCCGCCGGCACCTACTCCCTGGTCAGCGGGTCGGTCAGCGCACCGTACCAGTATATTGGGGGCTATGGCAGCGGCCTTTTCACGCAAAGCGGCGGCACCAACTCGGTGAGCCAGGAGCTTGATCTCGGCTCCGGCACGGGCGGCTTCGGCGAGTATATCCTTAGCGGCAGCGGCCTGCTCGCGGTGAATTCGTTGACCGTGGGCGGCTTGGCCAGCGCCAACTTCACGCAGACCGCCGGCACGGTTTCCGGTACGAATCAATTGGCTCTGGGCTATTACAGCGCCAGCGCCAATGGTTACTATAGTCTCAACGCCGGATCGCTCTTAATGCCCTACGAATTCGTGGGCGTGAATGGCGCCGGCAACATCACTCAAAACGGAGGCGTTAATTCAATAACCAACGGCCTGTACTTGAACTACAATAACGGCTCCGTCGGCACCTACAATCTCGTCGGCGGATCACTCGCCGCGCCAAGCGAATACTTGGGCACGGCATCATCCGGGACCGGCACTATCACGCAAAGCGGCGGCACCAATTCGACCGCCTTTCTTGAACTTGGCGAATTCGGCAACGGCGCCAGCGCGACGGGCATCTATCACCTCAATGGCGGCCTGCTGCACATCAACGGTCTCGGTCTTGGAACGAGTTCCCCTAACTTGTTTACTTTCAGCGGCGGAACGTTCCAGGCCGGCACGAGCTTTACCGTCTTTTCCCCGATGCAGCTGACCGGCACGAGCACGTTTGATACCAGCGGCAACAGTTTGACGCTTGCCGGCGTCCTCTCCGGCAGTGGAGGCTTGACGAAGATCGGGGCCGGAACACTTGTCATCACCGCAACCAACACCTATGGCGGCGATACCACGGTCAGCGCGGGCACCCTGCAATTGCCTTCGGGCCGGCTGAATGGGAACAATGAATTCGTCGGCGGTGGCGGCACGGCAAGCCTGGTGCAGTCGGGCGGCGTGAATTCCGTGGCGACCCTGTACATCGGCAACCAGGCCGGGAGTAGCGGGATCTACAACCTGGGCGGAAGCGGCCAGCTCTCCGCACTTTATGAGTACATCGGCAACTCCGGCAGCGGCAGCTTCACGCAATCGGGCGGAACCAATGCAGTGCCCCCCACTGTCGGGTCGCCCGGGCTTTCCGTCGGGAACAACGCCGGCAGCTTCGGGACCTATAACCTGAGCGGGAGCGGCCTGCTTTCCGCACCTGACGAGTACATCGGCAACTCCGGCAGCGGCAGCTTCACGCAGTCGGGCGGGACAAATACTGTTTCGAACTTTGCTGACGGTCTTACTCTCGGAAACAACGCCGGCAGCTTCGGAACCTATAACCTGAGCGGGAGCGGCGTGCTTTCCGCACCTGATGAGTACATCGGCAACTCCGGCAGCGGCAGCTTCACGCAGTCGGGCGGAACCAACTCGACGTTCTTCTTGGAACTCGGATGCTACTCCGGCTCTAGCGGCACGTATAATCTCAGCGGCAGCGGCCTGCTTTCCACGGATTCCGAGGCCATTTATTTCGGCAGCTTCACGCAGTCAGGTGGAACCCAGGCGGTGTCCGAGGGTTTGTACGTCGGTGTTTACGACAGAGGAACGAATAGAACCTATAGCCTGATTGGCGGCAGCCTTTCCGCTCCGACGGAATACATCGGCTACTCCGGCAGCGGCAGCTTCACGCAGTCGGGCGGAACCAATTCGGCCGGCAGCCTGATCCTGGCCCAAAGCGCCGGTTCCACGGGAACCTACAATCTCAACGGCGGTTTGCTCAGCCTTTCCGGTTTGATCCAAGGCTCGGGCAGCGCCGCATTCTATTTTAGCGGCGGCACCCTCCGGGCCGGCGCTAGCTTTTCCAGCAGCCAGCCGATACAGCTTGTCAGCTTGCCGCTGCAAACGAGGATGTTCGATACTAGCGGCAATACGATGACCCTTTCGGGAAGCCTCTTCGGGACTGGAAGCCTGACCAAGATCGGCGCGGGCACGCTGATTCTCAGCGGTACCAATACTTATGCCGGCGGGACGACCCTCGCGGCAGGAGTCCTGAAGATTACCAGCAAATACGCGCTTCTCGACGGGTCCAACCTGAACGTCGGCAGCGGGCTTGCCGCCTTTCCCGCGCCGGTCGTCCCGGAAGGTGTCATCGCCGCGGAACTGACCCCGGTTCCCGAGCCGGGCACGCTGGCGATGCTCGCTGTGGCCGCCGGAGGACTGATGGTCTTGGTCCGTCGATTCGGCCAGCAAAAACTGCGATTAAATGTTCGACGGCGGTAAAGTACGTAGTCCATGATGGCTGGGATGTTGCCGACGGTTCATGGGCCCATTCCGCCGGCCGGTTGTCAGTGAGCAAAATGGGGGCCGACGTGTAGTTGTCGTGAGTTTGGCTATGAACTAGTTTCGTCTCCTTTTGCCCGCAGGCAATCCTGCGCGTGGACGGAGCGATTCCCACTTTTCTCTTCGGGATCCTTCACATGAAAATGCTCCTCCGCGAACGCCGCGGCACTAAGTCCGCGGTGCGCTTAACGGTGCATTGCGCTTCGATCGCAACGCCGAATGCCACTCACTTCACCATCGCCTTCATCAAGACTCTGGCGCGTTTGGCCCTAACCGTGTTGGCAACCGCCGCCACGCTGGCCGCTGCCGACGCGTGGGCAGCGAGTCGAACCTGGATACCTTCCTCCCCGGCCGTCGATTGGTCGAACGGTCCGTACTGGAGCGGATTCATCGTGCCGGGGCTCGGCGATGACGCGTACATCCTCAACGGCGGCACCGCCAACATTCAGTTTGGTGCAGCTTGCAACACGCTCGAGCTGGGCGGCAACCATTTCGGCGGCAGTGGCACGGTTCAGATGACCGCGGGCGGCCTTACGGCATCCGCCGACGAATTCATCGCCATCAACGGCGGCGGCAGCTTCGTGCAGTCGGGCGGAACCAATACGGTTTCCGCCAATCTGTACCTCGGCGCTGGCTACGATGCGACCGGATACACGGGATATTATCGCCTGAGCGGCGCCAGCCTGCTTTCCGCGCCTAATGAATACCTCGGCTGGGGACAGGTAGATGGCGGCAACTTAACGCAGTCGGGCGGAACGAATTCCGTGTCAACCCATCTGGTTCTCGCTGACAGCTATTTGAGCGCCGGAACGTATAACCTCGGCGCCGGCCTACTATCCGCTCCCAGCGTGGACATTGGATTCGCCTCCAATGGTTTCGGCACATTCACGCAGACGGGAGGAACCAGTACGGTCAATTCAACGTTGACGGTCGGAACGAGCGGCAACGGAACGTACAACCAGAGCGGCGGCTTGCTTTCCGCGGGCACCGAATTCCTCGGCTATTCCGGAACCGGCAGCTTCACGCAATCCGGCGGAACGAATTCGGCCGGCAACCTCCTGCTTGGCTACCAATACTACGGCGCTGGGACCTACAATCTCAACGGCGGTTTGTTGAGCCTTGCGGATTTGGGGAATTTCTTAGGCACCGCTACGTTCAATTTTAGCGGTGGAACGTTCCAGGCCGCCACGACCTTTGAGACCAGCCTGCCGATTACTCTGGCCACCAGCGGAAGCAACGGCACTTTCGACAGTAACGGCCAGGTGCTGACCCTCGACGGCCCGCTTTCCGGCCCCGGCGGTCTGCAGAAGATCGGCGCGGGCACGCTGATGGTAACGGACATTAACACCTACCAAGGCAACGCCACGGTCAGTGCGGGCACGCTGCTGATACCCAGCGGCAAGTTGCCCGCAGCCAACGAGTACGTCGCGACCACAGGCACCGCGAGTGTGGTTCAGTCGGGCGGAACGAATTCCGTCTCCAACGTGCTTAGCGTTGGGTATGCCGCAGGCGGCAGCGGGTCGTATACGCTTGGCGGCAGCGGGCTGCTTACCGTCGCAAATTTGATCGTCGGCAATTCCGGGACAGGCAGCTTTACACAGTCCGGCGGGTTTAACAATGTCAACATGGGCAGTCTCCGCCTGGCTATGAACCCCGGAAGCAGCGGCGCCTACAACCTGGGCGGCAGCGGACAGGTTTTCAGTTACCTCACCGAGGTCATCGGTGAGTCAGGAAGCGGCACGTTCACACAGTTCGGCGGGATGAATTTTACCCCCTTCGTCATTTTAGGCGATAGCTCCGGCGGTGCTGGAATCTACAATCTGACCGGCGGTTTACTCAACGGCTTGGCGGGTTTGAGCCAGGGCCTGGGCAGCGGCAAGTTCAATTTCAGCGGCGGGACGATCCAAGCGCAAACGAGTTTTACAACCGTCATGCCCTTCATGCTAAGCACCGCGGGGAGCAACGGCACGTTCGACACGCAAGTCTACCAGTTGGTCCTGGCCGGCCCCATTTCCGGTCCCGGCGGTTTCCTGAAAATCGGCGCGGGAACGTTGGTCGTGTCCGCCTCGAACGGCTATACGGGCACGACGCTGGTCTCCAGCGGCACACTGCTGTTGACAAATGCCAACGCGCTGTGGGGCAGCACGTTCGATAGCAGCGGCGACGGATCGCTCAGCTACGGCGGCCTGACGGCCGCGACTTTCGGCGGATTGCAAGGCCCCGGCAACCTGAGGCTCAGCAACACGGCTGCCGCCGCGGTGGCGCTGAACGTAGGCGCCAATAACTACTCTACGGTGTTTTCGGGCATCCTCAGCGGACCCGGCAGTTTGACCAAAATCGGGGCCGGAACACTTGTCATCACCGCAACCAACACCTATGGCGGCGATACCACGGTCAGCGCGGGCACGCTCCAATTGCCTTCCGGGCGGCTGCCCGCGAACAATGAATACATTGGCGGCGGCGGCACGGCAAGCCTGGCGCAGTCGGGCGGCACGAATGTCGTGTCCACGCTCCTGTCGATCGGTCACAACACAGGCGACTTCGGCGTCTACAACCTGACCGGCGGGTCGCTCGCCGCGGACCACGAGTACATCGGCAACTCCGGCAGCGGCGGCTTCGCGCAAAGCGGCGGCACGCACACCGTTACGAACTATGCCGACATGGGCTACTTCGGCAGCGGCTCTTATAGCCTCGGCGGCAGCGGGCTGCTTGCGATTTCCCAGTTCTTCATCGGACTCAACGGCAGCGGCAGCTTCTCGCAAAACGGCGGTACCGCGACATCCACCGGCATCTATCTGGGATGTGGCGGCGGCGCCCCGGGGTCATATAGCCTAAGCGGCAGCGGGCGGCTCACCGCGACGAACGAATACGTTGGTTACAACGGCGCCTACGGAAGCGTCATCCAAAGCGGCGGCGTCAATTCGGCGACGGCCCTATTCGACCTCGGCAGGTTCGCCCCTAGCAGCAGCGGTTCCTACAATCTCAGCGGTGGGACGCTCACCGCGCCCACCGAGTACGTGGGTGATTCCACCAGCGGGACCGTTTCGCAGAGCGGCGGGGTGAACTCGAGCTCCGGCAGCCTCGTCCTCGGTCAAAACGTAGGCGCCAGCGGTCTCTACAACCTCAGCGGCAGCGGCCTGCTTTCTGCGTTTACCGAGTACCTCGGCTACGCCGGCAGCGGCAGCTTCACGCAGTCGGGTGGAACCAATTCGCTGTCCGGCAGCTTGTACCTCGCATATAACGGCGGCAGTGGCGGGTCGTATGTTTTGAGCGGCGGCAGCGTTACTAACGCCTTCAGCGAGTACATCGGCCTCGCCGGCAGCGGCAGCTTCACGCAGTCGGGCGGCACCAATTCGACTAGAGACATGTACCTCGGATTGCAGCCCGGTGGCAGCGGAACCTACAATCTCAATGGCGGCTTGTTGATCTTATCGAGCCTGAGCAAGGGCTCCGGCAGTGCAGCTTTTGACTTCAGCGGCGGGACCCTTCGCGCGGGCGGCAGCTTCTCAAGCAGCCTGCCGTTGCTGCTTTCCGGAGCAAGCACGTTCGACACCAGCGGCAATACGCTGACCCTTGCCGGAGCGCTCTCAGGCAACGGCGGGTTGAAAAAGATCGGCGCGGGCACACTGGTTCTTAGCGGCACCAATACTTACGCCGGCGGGACGACCGTCGCGGCTGGAGTCCTGAGGATTACCAGCAAATACGCGCTTCTCGACGGGTCCAACCTGAACATCGGCAGCGGGCTTGCCGCCTTTCCGGCGCCGGTCGCTCCTGCTGTTGCCGCCTCACCGAGTAGCCCCGTGCCGGAGCCGGGAACCCTGGCGTTGTTGGTGGCGGGTGCGGCGCTGATGGCGAAGTTTCGCAAGCGGCGCTGACGCTCGAATCGCGGTCGGACAGGAGTTGGCGGTTGAGTTTCCCAACAACTCGTACGTTTTCCAACACTTGCCATATAACCACCGTTGAACTAAACCGCTGCGCGGTGGGTTGGCATGCCGTTCCTCGTGACTGTGCCCTACCGTTGATCGGGGCCACCTAGCGCGCATGTAGCGATTATTCCGATTTGCGCCTCGTCGATTTGTATGCCAAGTTTCTGTTACGCAATACCGCGTGCAGAAAGGCGGCACGATGACTCCGCTCAGACAGCGTTACATCGAAGATCTGCGTCTGAAGAACTTCTCGCCCAAGACCATCAAGGTCTACGTTCATGCCGTGGCCAGATTTGCCAGGCACTTTGGGCTCACCCGACCAGTTGAGCCAGGAAGATGTCCGCAGTTATCTCATTCACATGATCGAGCGGGGCGTGGCACGCGGCACCGGCGTCGTAGTGCGCAATGCTCTTCGGCATCTTTACACGGACACGCTGGGTCGTCCGGACTGTCTGGAGAAGCTACCGCGTCCCAAACGCGAGCATCGGCTTCCCGTCGTCCTGAGCCGGGAGGAAGTGCAGCGGCTTTTTGCGGCGGTGACGAACCTCAAGCAGAAAGCCCTGTTCATGGTGGCTTATGACGCTGGGCTCAGGCTTTCGGAAATCATCAACCTCCGCATCGAGGATCTCGACAGCGAGCGGATGGCCATCCGGATTCGCCAAGGCAAGGGAAAGAAGGACCGTTATGGCGCGGCTGACGCCCGGATTGCTCAGTCTGTTGAGGAAGTACTGGAAGGCCTATCGTCCGAAGACCCTACTGTTTCCCGGCGCAGCGCCGGACAAGCCTTACGACCTCGCCACGCCCGGCCAACTCCTCAAGAGGGCATGCCGCAAGGCGGGCATCACCAAGCGGGTCAGCATGCATACCTTGCGGCACACGTTCGCCACGCACTTGCTGGAAGCTGGCACCAACCTGCGCGTGATCCAGCAGATGCTTGGCCACGAGCGGATCCAGACGACGTGTGTCTACACGCACATCTCGTTGGAAGAGTTACGGGAAGCTCCCAGCATGATGAATCTGCTCGAAGCCCCCAAGGCCGCGAACGATGTGAAAGGACCGACTCCACCGCCGCAGGACGAAGTAGCCTGATGCGAAACGGTCTCGAAGTCGCGGACGTGTTCCGTGATGGCCAATCCCGCTTCGTCGCCCAGTATGGTCATACGCTGAGGCCTGAACAACGGCGAGTCCTGACCGCGATCATCCGTTGCCGGACCGCGGAACTGGGCGGGCATGTGCAACGCTGCGACGAATGCGGGCACCAGAGGATCCAGTACAACTCCTGCCGCAATCGCCACTGTCCGAAGTGCCAGGCGACAGCCCGCGCAGCCTGGCTGGAGGCACGGCAAGCCGAGTTGCTGCCGATCCCGTATTTCCACGTGGTCTTTACCTTGCCCGAAGAAATCCGTCCCCTGGCACTCCAGAACAAACGCCTTGTGTACGGCGTCCTCTTTCGGGCGGCGGCAGAGACGCTCCAGGAGGTGGCGGCCAATCCCAAACATCTCGGCGCCGAAATTGGCCTTTTGGCGGTGCTCCACACCTGGGGCCAGAATCTGATGCACCACCCCCACGTTCATTGCGTGGTGACCGGAGGCGGGCTGGCTCCCGGCCGCTCCCACTGGGTTCCGTGCCGGCAAAGCCGGCGGACAAAGAAACTCTTCTTCCTCCCGGTGCGGATCCTCAGCCGTGTCTTTCGCGGGAAATTCATCGACTTCCTGAAACGCGCCTATCGAAGCGGCAAACTTCACTTCCACGGCAAGCTGGCATCCCTGGTCCAACCTGCCGCTTGGCAACGCCAACTTGATACAGCCGTGAAAAAGGATTGGATCGTCTACGCCAAGCGACCTTTTGGTGGCCCGCGACGGGTGCTCAAGTACCTGGCCCGTTACACCCACCGTGTGGCCATCTCGAACCAGCGGCTCATCGAGTTGCGTGACGGTCAAGTAAGCTTTCAGTACAAGGATTACGCGGATAGCCAACAGACCAAAGTCATGAAGCTGGCCAGCAGCGAGTTCATCCGCCGCTTCTTGATGCACACGCTCCCCAACGGTTTTGTACGCATCCGCTATTACGGTTTCTTATCAAACCGTGATCGTAATCAACGACTCGACCAGTGTCGGCGACTTCTCGGCGCTCCGAATCTGCCGACGCAACCCGCCGAACCAGCGCAACTCCCCGCGGAAGACGCATCGTGCCTATCGCCTGCGACATGCCCGATCTGCAAACGTCGCAGCTTGGTCATCATCGACGTCGTACCGGCGATTCCGCCGTGCATGCCGCGATGCCCGCACTTCCTCGCCCGCCACGCCACCAACGCAACCGGCGTTGATACCTCCTAATTCTGCCCCACCAACATGGCCATTCCCCGCGCTACGTTTTTTACGGACCAGACGCCGCTACGCATCCACTGCGCGCCGATTCCACTCTCGTCGATCAATTCCAGTCCCGTTGCCGCCACACTCGCGATCCCGCTTCTACCACCGCCCAGTACCATCATCACTGCCGCCACGATCGCAACCCCGCCATCGCCGTATCCCGCCTCGTGAATTCCCACCAGCCACTCCTCCGCGACATTCAACTCCCATAGCCCGCGGTTAAGTTCATCGCACGTTTATCCGACGTGCCGGTCCGAACGCTCACGCCGATCCACCCTCTCCCCCGGCACATCGGATAAACTACTCAGCGTTTTGTCAGACCAACGGCGGTCAAGCTATCGCGCTTCGGTCACATAACCCTCCGCACCGAGACAGGTTCTTCGATGGGAAATAGAACACTTCGATCCCGATTCCCCTGAAGCTCACCGTCTCGACAACGCCATTGACTGGTCCCGTCGAGCCTTCTTCGACGCTACGCTGCCCTTGGATTTGGCAATACGCCTGACGCAAAGCGACGTGCTCGTAGAGCCACCAGCAAGGTTGACGCTTCGCGCACAATGGCAAAGTGCTCTTTATTTGGATATGATATAGGGACTACTACGCGCCCACCAGAGAACCGGCTAAAATTCGGGTGTTGTCGGCAAGCCTTGCGACCGAGATTAGTTGGAGAATCAGCAATTTTCTGCCAATTGCAGAAAGCATTGTCGTCATAAGTTGATATCTGAAAAGGAGTTACGATTAAGTCCCCGTAGCTCAATTGGATAGAGCGTCGGCCTCCGAAGCCGAAGGTTACAGGTTCGAACCCTGTCGGGGATACTGAGCTAAAGGCTTTCCAAAAGGGCCTTTAGCTTCTTTTTTGACAATCCGTGACTTTTTGACGTGCTTGATTGTCCGGTTGCGAGGATACATAATGTACCTGGTAACTTCTTTTTCTGTTCCGTTCGTCCCTGGGGGTAGCCGACTATGTCGTGCGCATCGGCTCGGAGATCAAATTTTGCGGCAGCGCCGTCCAGAACCAACATTCGGTCAAAAAGGCGTTCCGGGCTTCGCCGCAATGCAGTGCTGAGGGTCGAGCGCCTCGAAGAACGGCTCACTCTGTCGACCGTTGTGCTCGGCCAGCAGCCGGGCGCTGGGAACAATACCGCGTTCCACGGCGATGCCGCCGGCACTGGCTTCGATCAGAACGAAACGGTCCTTACGCCTGCCAATGTTGCTTCGAGTTTCGGCCAGGTGTGGCAGTCGCCGGCGCTGGATGGCGCGGTTTACGCGACGCCGCTCAGCATGGATAGCCTTCTGATCAAGGATGCTGTCAACGGCGTCAATGGCAATGCCGCTAACAACGCGGGCGACGGCATTCAAAACGCTGCCTACATGGGAAAGATGCTGGGGGTCGTGTTCGCCGCCACCGGCGGCGGATCGGTGTATGCCATCGCCGCGCAAGATACAAACGGGACTACGGGCATCGCTCCGGGAACGGTCCTTTGGAAAACGCACTTGGGCACGGCGTATGCGGGAGTCGACGGCAACAGCATCGGCGTCTTGGGCACGCCCGTCATCGACCTGGCGAGCGGCCGCTTTTACGTTACCGCGTCCGTGACGGATTATCTTTCGTCCCCCGGCAATCCGAATCACGGCGGCAACAACTTTGAGGTCTTCGCCCTCAATCTGAGCGACGGCAGTCTCGTGCCCGGCTATCCGTTGATTTACACGCAGGCGCTGCTGGACACACTCAACCAGAATTATTTGGCCTCGCCTACGTTCGCCAGCGCCAGTGTGTCGGCCGGCCTCGTCACGATCACGACGACCGCGGCTAGTGGGTTTTCCACCGGCCAAACCGTTGTGATTGTCGGCGTGGGCAGCGGGTACGACGGCACATTTACTATTACCGGCGTCAACACGGGCAACAACACGTTTGCTTACTCGGATGCAAACGCTTCCGGCACCATCACGAGCAGCAGCACGGCCCTGATCAAAGTCGCCGTCGTGTTTTCGTCCAGCGGCGCCGACCAGCGCGGCGCCTTGAAATTGAGCGCCGACGGCAGCATTCTGTACGTCGACTTCGCTTGCTATGGCGCCAGCAACGGCGGTTGGATGACCACGGTGGCGACTGGAGTGTCCAACGGCGCGCTGAACGGACAGACCCCGGCGATCGTCAGCTCCTATTCGGCCATCGACACCACCGCCGTGATTGCCAATGGCGGCATGTGGGGAGCGGGCGGGCCGGCGGTCGACGCCAGCGGCAATGTTTTTGTAACCACGGGCGATGCGCCGCCCGGTACGGGCAATCCCCTGGGGACTTGGGGCAATTCCGTTTTGGAATGGGGACCCGGTCAAACACTGGTGCTTACCGGCGTCTACTCCCCCTGGAACTATCCGAAACAGGACACGATCGACAGCGACATGGGCGGCGGATCGCCGATTTTAGTCACCCTGCCAGCAGGCAGTTCCACGACCACCGAACTGCTCGCGACGGGCGGCAAGCAGGGGAACGGCTACCTGATGGATGCCGGCAACCACTTGAACAATCCCACGGCCAACCCGAACAGTAGTCCGGCGTCTTATCCGGCCAGCCTCACGCAGAGACCGCCCGGCACCGAAAACCCGAATCAGGATGCGTCGCTCTACCAACTCGGCAGCGCCGGGAACCGCACCTATTGGACGACCAACAACCAGGGCGTATCCATGGGGCCGCAAGATGGGCCGCTGGCCCTGTTTTTGCCCTACAACGAATCGAGCGCTTCGGGCAACACTGCCAAGGCCCGCGACACTCCCGCGACATTCACCGGCCCCGACGGCAGCCAATACATCATATGGGCGGGCGCCAGCAAATCGGGCGTCGGCTCGAGCACGCCCGTCGCGCCCTCGCTGATCGAGACCCAGGTCGTGCATACGGCGGGGCAGCCCGCCTACTTGCAGATTGTCGCCCAAAACACGGCGGTGATGAGCAACCCCGGCTCCAACCTGATCACGGGCAACGGGACGTCGAATGAAATCGACTGGATCGTCGATGAAGGCAAGCAGCGCACGGACAACACGACTTCGTATTCGACTGGAGCGCCGGTGCTCTACGCCTACAACGCGCTGACGATGCAGCCAATCTGGAGCAGCGCCTACTTGGAACTGGCCAAGCCGTTCGGAAAGTACAACAGCATCGCCGTCTCCCACGGAGATGTCTACGTCGGCACCAACCGCATCCAGGCGTTCGGATTGACGTCCAATACGATCGTGGACGACTCGGTCGCCGGCGCGGGCATGAACCAGTTCAATTACGTCGGGTCGGGCTGGACGCACGTCACCGGCAGCCAGACGATGGGCACCTTCGACGGCACCGTCAGCACCGACAACGTGCAGGGCGATAACGCGACGCTGCAATTCACCGGCTCGGCGATCATAGTCTATGCCAACGAATTGACAACGTATGGAACCGCGACCTTCTCGATCGACGGAGGCAGCACCCAGACGGTGGCGTTGAATCCGGCCAACAGCTCGCCCAACGGCCTCGGTTCCGGCGATGTGCCGGCTTACACTGTTACCGGCCTGGGCGCCGGCACGCATACGTTGACAATCCTCAACAATGCCGCCAGCAACACTATCTCGATCGATCGCGTGCAAATCACGCCGCTAGCCACGGCCAATGCCAGCCTGAGCATTTCCATGACCGACGGCAACGTGGTCCCCGTGGCAATGGGCGTAGTTCCCTACACCATCAATTACACCAACGCCGGCAGCGTCCTCAACAGCACCGGTGTCAATGCGACGGGTGTTGTCATCACGGAAACCGTGCAGGCCAACACCACGGCCGACCTCGCCAATAGCACCCCCGGTTGGACGCTCGTCTCCGGCAGCGGAGGCGCCGGCTCGGTATACACATTCACGGTCGGCAATCTTAATGCGGGCGTCACCGGCTCGGTCGTCTTCTCGGTCGACCTGAACGCGTCGATTCCCACGGGAACGACGACCGTATCGGACAACGTGTCGATTACCGATTCGGCTGCCGACGCCGCCAGCGGCACGCGAACGACGCCGATTCCGCCGCCGGCAGAGTCGGCGCTGATTTTCAGCCAGGAACCGCCAGCCGTCGGCAGCGCCGGCATCGCCCTGAGCCCTGCCGTGACGGTGAGCATCGACGACCAGTTCGGAAACGTTTATACGGCCGACAGCTCATCGACCGTGCAGTTGACGCTCAACGGGGGCACATTCTCGGGCGGCGGCAACACGGCCACCGCGATTGTCTCCAATGGCGTGGCGACATTCAGCAATCTGGTGATCACCGCATCCGGCAACTATACGCTGACGGCGACCGACGGTATGTTAACGAGCGCGAATTCGAGTTCGTTTTTTATCGCCAATTCCGCGAAACTCGGCTTCTTGCAGCAACCAACGCAGACCACCGCCGGCCTCGCTGTCAGCCCCTCGGTCACCGTGGCCGTTGAAAATCAATCCGGCGGAACGATAACCACGGACACCTCGACGGTAATACTGACCATCAATCAAGGGTCGTTCGCCAACGGCAGCACAACCGTGGCCGCCCAGTGCGTGAACGGCGTGGCCACGTTCAACAGCCTGGTCATCAACGCCACCGGCAGCTACACGCTGGTCGCCACTGACGGCGGCCTCCAACAAGCCCAATCCAATTCCTTCAACATAGTGGCGACCGCCTCGCGGCTCGTCTTCACGCAGCAGCCTAACAACACCTACCTTGGCGAGGCGGTCAATCCGTCGGTGGCCGTATCGCTGGAAGATGGATTCGGCAACGTTGCAACCGGCGACTCATCGAACGTGACGTTGACGCTGGGCGGTTCCGGCACACTCTTTGGCGGCGGCACGACTGTCACCGTCGCCGCCATTAACGGCGTTGCCAGCTTCAACAATCTCGTCGTCTCCGCGACGGGTACATATACCCTCACCGCTACAGACTCGAGCCTGACGTCCGCCATCTCGAATCCGTTCGTGATCGGGACTCATGCGTTGACGACGATCGACGACAACAACGCCAACAATACGGGAATGATTCCGCAGGTCGCCTATTCCGGTTCCTGGGTGCAATCGTCGACTGCGCTGGCCAACAACTACGACGGAACCGTGACGAGCGACAGCACCGGCGGCGACAACGCCACCGTCACGTTCACCGGCACTCTGATCACGCTCTACGCCGTCGAGTCGCCGACTGCCGGCTCCGCACAAATCTTCATTGACGGCAACAATCCGGCCCAGGTAGATCTGTCTAGCCCGACCGCGATTATCGCTCCGGTTTTCACCAGCGACTTGCTCACGGCCGGCAGTCATACCATCACGGTGAAGGTCGCCAGCGGCAACGTGGCGATCGACCGCTTCGTTGTTGGACCGGCGACGCCCTCGCTCGCCTGGGCCACGCCCGCCGATCTGGTCTACGGCTCCGCGCTGACGGGCACGCAGTTGGACGCATACGTCACCAACTTCGCGAACTTCCCTGGCGCGTTTACCTACACTCCGCCGCTGGGCACGGTCTTGCCTGTCGGCCAAAACGAGCCGTTGACTGTCACGTTCGCGCCAACGGATTCGGCGAATTACGACTCGGCGAGCGCCCGGGTGCTGATCAACGTGGCGAAGGCCACGCCGCTCATCACATGGACCGGTCCCAGTACCGACATGACGTATGGCCAGGCGCTCAGTTCCGCGCAATTGAACGCCACGGCCACCGTGAATGGAGTCGCCGTTCCAGGGAACTTCGTTTACACGCCCGGCATCGGCACGGTTCCGCCGACGGGGGACAACTTCCCCTTGAGTTTGACGTTCACTCCAACCGATACGACCGACTACGCGACGGTGACCGTCCAGCAGGATGTCGACGTCGATCCGGCGACGCCGGTGATCACCTGGAACAATCCGGCCGACATTATTGACGGCACGGCGCTGAGTTCCACGCAACTCAATGCCACGGCCAACGTGCCCGGCACGTTTGTTTACACTCCCGCCGCTGGGACTGTCCTGCCGGTTGGTCAAAGCCAGTTGCTGGGCGTATTCTTCACTCCGACGGACACCACCAATTACAACACCGCCGGCGCGTCGGCGAACATCAACGTCGTCTACGGACCGGCGACGAAACTGGCGTTCGTCCAGCAGCCGACTTCCGCCCCGAGTGCATCGGTGATCTCACCCGCGGTGACCGTAGCGGTCGAGGATTCAGCCGGCACGACGCTGCCGGGCGACACATCAACTGTCACTTTGACGCTCAGTTCCGGCACGTTCGTCGGCGGCGGCACAACGGTCACCGCGCAGGCCGTCGGCGGAATCGCGACATTCAGCAGTTTGGCGATTGCCAACAACGGCACGTATACGCTAACTGCCACCGATGGCAGCCTGTCTTCGGCACTTTCGAACCTCTTCAACATTGGCTCGACGGCTTTCGTCAACTTCAATACCGAAGCGACCGATTTCTCCGCGCAGTTCGCCGCCAACGTGCAGGCAACCTTCAGCGCAACTTTAAATTGGGTCGCCACGGCGGGCGTCCACGACCAGGCGGCCGGCGCGGCTGGCGGCGGCATCCAAACGACTGGAGGGGGAACAAGCAGCGACGAAACGGCGGTCTACACGCCCACCAACTTCAATTTGTCTGACGGAAATCCTCATACGGTATCTGTATTCCTCACTGCGGCGAGCGGGCTCGGCACGAGCGACCGCAACCAGATCGGCTTCATTACATCTTCCACGGCCGGTTTCAACAGCAACTACTCGTTCATCTCCGCCCGCATTTATGGAAATGATGCGATCAATTTCCAGTATAACGATGGCGGCGCCTCCGCCACGGAGCTCGGCTCGCGCATTCTGCCTACCGGCGTTTCCGCGAACGATTGGTTGCAGCTTGTTTTCACAGCGCAGGAAATCGCCTCGGGAAGCTTTGCGCTGACGGCATCGCTCCTCGATTATGGTCCCTTAGGAACGGCGATCCCCACAATTGTTACCGCGCCAATTACAGCCACCGTCTCCAACTTGATGACGATCGGCACGGGGGCAAGCCTGTACGCCGGGTTTCGCACCGCGACCAGTGGCAATTTCCCTGCCAATTCGCCACTGAACTTCGATAATTTTGGCGTCGATCTGGCGCCCGCCAAAATGGCTTATCTGTCGCAGCCGAGCATCGGCGTGGCCGGCGTCGGAATGGGCCCCTTCGTGGTCGCGCTCGAAGACAGTTCCGGCAACATTATCGTGGGCGACACGTCGGCGGTCACGTTGACGCTAACTCATGGCGAATTCTCCAACCATTCTAACTCGGTTACGGCAAACGCCGTTGACGGCATTGCCACCTTTAACAACCTCGTATTCAGTACGCCCGACAGCTACACGCTGGTAGCCACCGACGCCAATCCCAACCTCGACCCCGGTTTCGCGCCGGTTACGGTCGTCATAATGCCCGTTGTGACCACGCAGCCGACGAACCAGCTCGCGGTCTCGGGAGCCACGGTAAACTTTACCGCCGCCGCCAGCGGCTCTCCGGCGCCGACGGTGCAATGGCAAGTCAGCACCAACGGCGGCGCGAGCTTCAGCAACATCAATGGCGCCACCTCGACGACCCTGACGTTGACCAACGTGAATTCATCGTTGAACAACAATCAATACCGGGCCGTTTTCAGCGTCAGCGTCAATGCCAGCGTCGTAGGCACGGCCACCACGAACGCGGCCACATTCAATATCATCACAGCGCCCACCGTAACGACTCAGCCGACGAATCAGACCGCTGGCTCGGGAACGACGGCGACATTCACGGCCGCCGCCAGCGGCGCTCCCGCGCCCACGGTGCAGTGGTATGTCAATGCCAACAACGGCGCCGGATACGTTCCAATCAGCGGCGCCACTTCGACAACCCTGACCCTGACCAATGTCAGCACGTCGCAAAACCAATACAGCTACAAGGCGGATTTTACCAACCTGGCCGGCACGGTTGCCACGAACGCGGTGACATTGACGGTCAAAACGACGCCCATCCTTACCTGGGCAAATCCCGCCAATATCACCGATAGCACTCCGCTCAGCGCGACGCAATTGAACGCTGCCGCCGGTATTCCGGGCACATTTGTCTACAATCCGCCCGCGGGAACCCTCCTTGGCGTCGGCCAACTACAGCCGCTGACCGTCACCTTTACGCCCACCGACACCGCGGATTATGCTTCGGCGAGCGCGACCGCGTACGTGAACGTCAATCCCGGCACAGCAACGGCTCTCGCCTTCGTGCAACAGCCGCCGGCTGCGACGGCAGCGAACGCCACATTGAGCCCCGCCGTAACCGTGGCGGTTAAAGATGCCGCCGGCGCCACGGTGACAGGCGACACCTCCAGCGTTACGCTAACGCTCAGTTCCGGCACGTTCGTCGGCGGCGGTACGACGGTTACAGCGCAGGCCGTCAATGGCGTCGCGACTTTCAACAGCCTTTCGATCGCCAACGACGGCAACTATACGTTGACCGCCACTGATGCCTCGCTGAACGTCTGCCGTTTCCAGCGGGTTCTATATTGGATCAACGGCCTTTGTCAACTATAACGTGGGCTCGACCACCTTCACGTCCCAGTTCGCCCTGAACAACGCGGGCAATCAGCCGCCCGGAACGAACTTGACCTGGGGATCGACTTCTGGGATTAGCGACCAGGCGGGCACAACGGCCGGCGGTGGAGTCGCGTCTACAAGCGCAACCGACCAGACCGCGATTTACACGCCGACCACTTTTAATCTGTCGGACGGGCTGGTCCACACGATTTCCGAGTTCTTCACCGTGCCGAACGACTTCAACTCCAACGGCGGGGACAAGTACCTTCAGCTTGGCTTCATCACGGCCAGCGCGTCGGGTTTCAATAGCGGATACGCCTTCATTTCCGCCCGTGTCCTTAACTCTAATAAGGTCGAGGTCCAGACGGTCAACGCCGCCGGAACTGGCGTTCAGGCGATCGGCACGACAGGCACCCTCAGCGGGATCGTAACCGGCCACTGGGACCAGCTTGTTTTCACCACTCAAGAGATCGCCTCGGGCAGCTTCACCGGAACTTTCTCGCTCGTCGATTACGGTACGACTGGCGTCAGCACTCCTACGACAATTTTGGCGCCGGTCTCTTACAATGTTACGGGCCTTACCGCGATGGGAACGGCGTCGTCGGTTTATGCCGGGTTCCGGTCAATCGCCAGCGGCGCCCCTAAGTACGACAACTTCGCCGTCGATCAGTCGGCTTCTGCCCCCACGGTGGCGATTCAGCCGTCCAACGCGACGGTGACCTCCGGCAATTCGACGAGTTTCACGGCCGCGCCGAACGGCAATTCCGCTCAATCTGTGCAATGGCAGGTGAGCACGAACGGGGGGGCCACGTTTACTAATGTAACCAACGGCGGCGTCTACAGCGGTGCCACGACCCTCACTTTGTCGATTAGCAGCACGACTGGCCTTAACGGCAATTTGTACCGTGCGGTCTTCTCCAATAGCGCCGGCACTGCCACGAGCACAGCGGCCACGCTGAGCCTCACCGCCAGCGGTGGACAATCCTACCCTAAGGTAACGACTCAGCCCGCAACTGCCACGAGTGTCAACGCGAGTGGTAATACCACCATTACCGCCGCAGCCTCCGGCAACACAACCGGCAGCGGCAACCTGACGGTGCAATGGTACGTGAGCACAAACAGCGGCGCCAGTTTCACTGCCTTGACCAATAGCGGTCTTTACACGTGGACCGGTACGGTCAATTCCTCAGGCAGCCCGGTTTCGGACACGTTGACCATTACCGGCGCCACGTTCGGCCTCAATGGAAACCTTTACGAGGCGGTGTTCACGAACGGTCTTGGGTCGGCCCCGAGCGGTCCATCAGCATTGATCGTTGCCACAGCGCCCGCGATTACCACGCAGCCGACGAGCCAAAGCGTCAATATAGGAGGCTTGTTGGCCTTCACGGCCGCCGCCAGCGGCAATCCCACGCCGACCGTTCAATGGCAATTGAGCACGAACGGCGGCGGCTCATGGAGCAATATCAATGGCGCTACGTCGGCAACCTTGACCTTCAATAGCGTTACGGCGTCGCAAGCGGGCGTCAGTACCGTGCGGTATTCACGAATAGCGTCAACACGGCCACTACAAACGCGGCGACATTGACGCTCAACACAAATGCAGCCGTATTGTCGACGCCGTCCAGCCCGGTGCCGCAAGGCACACCCGCGACTTTCACGGCGATGATTGCGGGCAGTCCAAGCGTTGGCACGGTTTCCTTCTACATCGGTTCCGTGTCTCCGGGTAACCAGATTGGCACGGCCGTCAATGTATCGGGCGGCTCGGCGACTTCGGCGTCGTTCAGCGGTTTGTCGCCCGGCAGCAATACGATTATCGCGGTTTACAGCGGTGGGACCGGGTTCGCGGGAAGCCAGGGAAGCGCAACGATTACCGGACTGACAACTTTGACTTGGAATGGCGGCGCCAACGGCAATTGGACCGCCTCCCATTGGTCGGGCACGGGCCCGGCGTTTCCCGTCAGCTACGTCAATGCGATCGTCAATACGCCCTACATTATCCAAGTAACCTCCACCCAATCGGCCAATTCGCTTTCGATTAGCGGCGGCGGGCAAGTTTCCGTCGCCGCGGCGGCAAACCTCTCGGTGGCAGCTAGTACCAGCGTATCGGGCGGATCGCTCGTCGTTGCCTCCAACGGCGCCTTTTCCACCGGCGGGTCCCTCAGTCTTGATGCAGGCGGCAGTATCAGTGGCGGCCCGATCACCGCCGGCTCCTATCTGATCAACGATGGGACCGCCAGCGCCAACCTCTCCGGATCGGGACCCCTGGTCAAAGACACCGGCGGCACGGTAACGCTGTCAGGTACGAACACCTACGGCGGAGTCACGATCGTAAAATTGGGCACGCTCGTCGTCAGCCATCCGAGTTCGCTTCCCGACGGAACAAACTTGATCGTTGGCGCCTCCGCAGGCACGGCTTTTGGAAGCCCGATCGTTATGGACGCGACCGGGCCGACGGTATCGCCGGTGACAGGCTCTTCCGTGACCGTCCCGAGCGCGCCCAGTTTGGCGGCAAAGACAATTACCGCTTCGTCTACTTCGCCGGCGTTCACCTTCGGTCCGCCGACGAACGCCGCCGCGCATGATGCGGTGTTGAAATCTGGAAACGTCGGCCGAACGCCGGCAGTCGCAGAACGTCGCTTGGTATCTGGAGTCCCTGGAGGCACAGAACAAAGCACGGGCCGGCAATCGCAATCACGAAACAATCCGCCTGGACCAACTGATGGCCGCTGGATTGTGAGAACAAATTCGATCAGCTAGAATTTGTGGGCGGGGAAAGCATTGTTCCTCGCGTTGCTATCCCCCGGAAATCCGCGAGACCAGAAAGCGGTCGCCGCTGTCGGCCGACCGGCTTTCGGTCTCGTGTTTTTTTGCCGAATTTGACTCACGGTTCAATCAGCCCTGCGGCTGCTGGCCCATGGCTCCGGGTCGGACCCGCCGGTTAACGTCGGTCTCCAGTACGCCGAACATCTGCTCGTGTCGCTGGACCGTCATCGCCAACGCCTGGAGCATCCGCTTCGCGGAAAAGTAGTTCATAATGATCCGCTGCGATACGCTGATCGCCTGCGTGGGAACGCCAAAGGGCGACTGCGGATTCAACCCGAAATCAATGATCATCTCTTCGGGCGTGCCGATCACACGGCAAAAATTGGCGTACAACGCCAGGGCCTTCGAATCGTCGAATTCTACTTGAACTGGCTGCTGAGGTTGGGCCGCTTGTTGGCTCTCGGGCTGGACATCAGACACATTAAGCTCCTTGTGCTGCAAATGTTAGGGAACAATAGATTGCGAGGGTTCGGCTTAAATCTACATCACCGCATGTCGCAAAGGGAGCCCCTCCTTCTTCCCCTACCTCTTTTTCTCGCCCGGTCTCCCTGAAACATTGGGAAGAACCAGAAAATCCGTTTCCTTTTTGTTCCTGCAGGAGAATCAGGGCAAAGATCGGCCGCAAGTTTGCCGATTATTCCGACTGCACTGTTTAGGCAGAGTTTAACGGCATCGCTAGCGGCAAGATGAACTACCAGAGCTACCCACTCGACCAGTCTTTCCAAGCTTCGCTGGCTATACAGCCATCGAGCTGGCCGAGTGTCGCTTTTGGATCGAGCTTTCAGTACTCAGTACTCAGTACTAAATCCCTCTCCCCTTCTCCTCTCCCGCTTTCCCCCTCCTCCTCGCTTGCGCGTCGGGCTTTTATACATCCCTCGCTTACGCATCGGGTTATGATGCTCGCGGTCGCCCTTGCCGCCCTCGCCGGCTGCCAGGCGGTCGTCAATCCCTATGATGCTCGCGTCGTGCCGCCAGTGCCCGAGGAAATCGCCATCGGCCGGGAAGAGAGCAAGGTCTCGCTGCCGGCCTATCGCATCGAACCGCCCGACGTGGTCTCGATCGAAATGCTCAAGCTCATTCCGCTTCCACCTTATCGCGCCGAAGTCTTCGACGTGCTGCAAATCCGCGCCAACGCGCCGCAGGACCAGCCGATCGACAACTATTTCATGATCGAGGCCGAGGGCACCGTCAACCTGGGCCCGCAATATGGCTCGGTCCGCGTGGCCGGCATGACGATCGACGAAATCAAAGTCGCCTTGGACAAATGGCTCCGCCAGTACCTCAACGACCCCAGCCCGAGCGTGACGTTGGCCCGCGTTTCTGGAGCCCAGCCGGTGACAGGGCAATACCTCGTCGGCCCGGACGGCACGATCAACCTGCGGCAGTATGGCGTGGTGCCGATCGCCGGCAAGACGGTGACCGAGGCCCGCATCGCCATCGAGAACCACTTGAAACAGTTCCTCGACTCGCCGCAGGTTGCCGTCGACGTGCTGGCCTACAACAGCAAGACCTTTTACGTGATCACGCAAGGCGCCGGGCTGGGCGACAGCGTCCGCCGCCTGCCGGTGACCGGCAACGACACGGTGCTGGACGCGGTGAGCCAGATCAACGGGCTGTCGCAGGTTTCCAGCAAGAAGATGTGGATCGCGCGGCCCGCGCCGCACCAATTCGGCTGCCAGCAGATCCTGCCCATCGACTGGGACGGCATCGCCCAAGGCGCGAAGACGGACACGAACTACCAGCTATTGCCCGGCGATCGGCTGTTCATAGCCGAGGACGAGCTGCTGACATTTGCCAACGTGGTCGGGAAGGTGACGGCGCCGATCGAACGGATCGCGGGCGTCGCCTCGCTGGGCAGTTCGACCATTCGCAGTTTCCAGACGATGGGCCGCGGGTATAACCGCAACCGCAATGGAATTTAATTTGCTTAGGCCGGGATACGATAAAATCGCGACGTTTGTAGTAACGGAGTCTTTGCGTTCTGGCCGCGTCAAAAAAACCAACGGAAAGCCTACTATGAGCAGCAAAACACACGTTCGCTTGACGCTCGAAACACTCGCGGCTGCCGCGCTCTGCCTGGTGTGGCACGCCGCCGCGACGGCGCAGTCGTATGACATTCGTCCAAATTGCAACTCCAGCGGCTCGTGTTACATCCGGCCCGGAACGTATGGCTATAACGATACCTGGTGGCGGCGGTGGCCTACGCAATACCGACCGGAAGTCTCCGATCCTCGTGCGGTCGGAGCGGGACGGCTGCCAACGCCGCCCGGTCTTCCCGAGACAAGGTTGCCCTCTGGCAGCATAATTCCAACAAAACCGCCGCTCGGAGGCGAGGGATCGATATTGCCGGGAGGAATACTTCCTAGCGGCAGCGGTTCGGCAGCTCCCTCGCGGCAGCCGCACTCCGAGACACCCGGCGATCGGACCCAAATTGCGCCAAGCCCGGATGGTACGCTCAGCATTCCCGGCATTCCAAGCACGCCGAACCTTTTTCCCGGCGAGGGCGGAACCGGGCCAGCAACGTCCACTCCAAAGGAACTACCTTTACCGAACCTGGGCGAACCGGGACCTGTCTCGCCGAAGTCGGGCGAGAAAGAGCCGGCGAAGAATCCGGACTTGGAGAAGCCGGGCGCAAAGCCGTCGGAAAGCGTTCCTGTGAAGCCCGAATCGCCATCGGCGCCGGGCGAACCTCATCTTCCGCTGCCGACGGGGCCCAGCGGCGCGCTGCAGCGACGCCGCGGCGCGGTCGCAGCCGACAATGCCGAGCCATTGTCCAACGCCGCGCGAGCTTCCGACCGGCGCGAGCCGGACGTTCGGGGCGGAAAACGATCCTGATCGCGAGCGCAAACTCGTCGAAACCAGCTTCGAGCAGCGCGACGCCGGTGCGAAGAAGGCCTTGCGCAACGCCCTCGAAGGTTATTGTGCCGTCGAATTGCGAGACAACGAAAAGTGGGTAGCGGGCCGTTCTGATTTAGGAATCGCCTATCAAGGCCAATTGTTCCGTTTCTCAAGCGAGCCGGCTAAAAGGCAGTTTGCCGCGGCACCGGAAAAATATGCGCCCACCAATGGCGGCAACGATGCGGTGCTAGCCATGGAGGAAAACCGCGCCGTGAGCGGCAGCATCCAGCATTCGGCGGTCTGGCATGGGCGGCTGTACCTATTCGCCAGTTCTGCTAACCTGGCCGCGTTTCGCGAGGACCCTGCTCGTTACGCCAAACGGACTCTCAGCGAGCCGGACAATCTGGTGGAACCAAACACACCTGCGGAGTCCAAGACGATTAAGCGCTCGCCAAAAACAGAGGAGCCGCAAAAACTGCGGCTCCCCGGTGATTCGCTATGAACAGCCAATAGCAGCCTAGCGGCCCATTGGATTGACGTAGTTGATACTTCCGTATGGATTGGACAGACCGGCGCCGTTGACCGGCATTTCCATTCCCGGCGTGCCGCCACCGCGCGGGCTTACCATTGAGTTTTGCACGCCCTGAATTCGTTCCGCCACTGCTTGATTGTACTGCTGCTGCTGAAACTGCGGCTGAACATTGTTTGTATACGTCGAGACAGTGCCGTTGTTGGTTGGAGTGTTATAGAGGTTCATCCAGGGACTATAACCGTTCGGCCGCTGGTAGCCCGAAAACGGTTTGTCGCCGCCGCCTACCGAAGTGTTCAGCATCGGGTTGGGCGAGACTCCATAGTTGCCGGCGTTTGCGCGACCCAAAATGCCGGATATCGTATCCGAAGCAGTCGGTGTATAGGCGGCCCGCGGCGCGGCCGTTTCGCCGCCGTAGCCGCCCATGTTGTTGACCGGCTTCGAGAAATTTGATTCACTTTGATATGGATCGAAACGGCCGGTGCCATTCGGTGAACTGCCTTGCGTATAGCCTTGCCCTTGGCTCAACCCCGAGCCGGGCACGGCAGGCATCGGGCCGGATCCCTGCCCACCGCCGTTCTGCCCCATCGAGCCCGGATCGGTCGGAGCGTATGGCATTTGCTGTTGCTGCCTGCACTGCGCATTGGGATCGGTTGTCTGCCCGTACCGTCGCCCCATGCCTCGACTATCGCCCGCAATCGAACTCCCATCCTCGACCGTGGGCACGCGCGGCAGCTTATAGCCGTGCTTGATTCGCGTCTTCCACTCCAACTCCTGCATGGAATTAAGCGCGGTGAGATCGTCCCGAAGTGGAACCACAATTAGATCGGGATCGGATCTTGCGCGACCGGTCCGCCAACCAACATCAAACAGAGCGCAATCGAGGCGTGCATGACTTCTACTCCTGGTGGCCAGAACTTAGGCGAACCGTTCCCACAAATGGGCACGACTGTCACGTCCGGCCCAAGCAAGGTGAATCCCTAATGGGTTGCTGCGCGGCTGTGCGCACAGTGAGGGCAAGGATTTCGTACGCCGCAGAACCTATGAATTGTAGCCCCGCCGAGCGAGCAAATCAATTCCTACCTCCTTGTTTTACCGCCAAAACGTCACCTTAAATGTGATACATCCGCTCCTCTTGCGCATTGGCACGATTAAGCAAATCCGACAAACTGATCGAATTGAGCAGCTTCTGCTGCGTTTCACCGACCTCTTTCCACGCTCGCATGAGCACTTTCACCGCGGGTGAGTCGGGCGATGCGCTGCTTTCCGGCTCCTTCTTTTCGTCCGCCGGGCGTTCTACTACTTCCATTACCTCGCCAAGCGAAATGTCCTGTGGGGGCTTGACCAGATGGTAGCCTCCCGCCGCTCCGCGCACACTGGCAACTAGTCCGGCACCCTTCAATTGCAGTAGAATTTGTACCAGAAATCGCGGCGGCACACCGTGTCGTTCGGCTATTCTGCGAATCCGCACCGGTTCACTCGAGTCGTACTGCGCGGCCAATTCCAGCATGGCAATGCACGCATATTCGGTTTTCGCGGAGACTTTCATTGGCAATCTCAAACAGCGGCAGTCGGTACCGGTTGTTCCCCGTAAGGACGACGGGAGGTTGGACCATACTCTAATTCTAGTAATGTTACCTAATTCGGTCAATTATCAAGTTTACCGTACTGCGGACGATGGGTCCGCAGCATCATTTATCGAGAGGACGCATTTCTTTGGATTCTTCAGCCCCTTGACAAGATAAAACTACCTTGGTAGTATTACAGGCGTAGTAGCCGGCAAGGGATCGCCCTAGATGAATGCAAAATCAAAATACCGGCTGGGTGACCTGCAACTCCGCATCATGCGAGTGCTCTGGGACATGGGCCAAGCTACCGTCGCCGAGGTCCAAGAGTCGCTCGACGGCGAGCCGCTGGCCTACACCACAGTCGCCACGATGCTGCGGAAGATGGAGGATCGCGGCCTCCTGGAGCACCGCGAAGAGGGCCGGCGGTTCATTTATCTGCCGGCGGTCTCGGCCGCCGACGTCACCCGCAGCATGGCCGACGATCTGGTGGACCGTCTTTTCGCCGGCAGTCTGGCCGATGCGGTCAGCCATCTCTTGGAAAACCGCGAGGTCGGTCCGGGCGAACTGGCGCAGTTGCAGGCGCTGATCACCGCGCACAAGAAGCGAAAGTGAGCTCATGGCAAGCCAAATCGCAGACTGGTTTTCGGCTCATGGACTTTTCGTAGCCGTATCCCTCGGCGCGGCGGTGATTGTCGCTATCGCGGCGATTGCTTGCCGGACAATCCGCTCCGCCGCCGCTCAAGCGGCCGTTTGGCGAATCGCCACGGTCAGCATGTTCTTGTTGCTTGCGTTTGAATTAACGGGATTCGGGGAAGCAGTTGCGCGGCTCGGCCCGCAATGGATTGCAAGTCGGGCGGCGAGTGAAAAACCGGTGACGAATCCGACTCGACTGCCTGACAGATATCCACGAATGCTCGCTGAAGCTGAATCGTCGAGCGAATTTCTCGTGGCACCGCCTTCCGGCAGCAAACATGCCGAAGTCCGGATACAATCGGTTCTACAAACGCCGCCGGCTCACAGCCCGTTGGAAAACAACGTTGTAGAAGCGGCGTCCCACCGCTTTCCTAAGCGGCAAGATGCCGCTTCTACGAATTGGCTCGCCGCGATATGGATCGTGGGAACGGCAGTGACGCTATGTTGGATTATGGGCGGACGGATTGCGGCCGGCCGCTTTCGCCGCTGCTGTTCGGTGTTGAATGATGCCGAGCTTTGTGAGCGCCTCGCGGATTTGCGAACGACGTTCGGAATTAAGCGTCCTGTTGTCCTCATGTCTTCACGTTGGACCACTTCGCCGGTCGTATTTGGCGGGCTGCGCCCGGCCTTAATGTTGCCGGCGAACTTCATGCAAGAATTCGATCGGCAGCAGCAGGACGCGATTCTGGCCCACGAATTGGCTCACTTGGCGGCGCACGACGCGGGCTGGCAAGCGGCTTCGCAGGTCTTGTGCGCGCTAATGTGGTGGCATCCGCTGGTCTGGTGGTCGCGGCGACAGCTCCGCGCGGCCCACGAGGCCCTGGCTGACGAGGGAAGCCTGATCATGCCCGATGGCCCGCGAGTTTTGGCTGAAGCGCTCGTCGCGCTGGGCCAGCGGCTCGTCCGACCGCAGCCGCGGTTTGGCCTTTCGCTGGGCGGCGGGCAATTTCGCTCCGGCCTTGGCCGCCGCGTCGAGCGGTTGTTGAGTTTGCGACAGCGTCCCTGGAAAGCCCCGCGCCGGACTCGGATGGCGTTTGTACATTTCTCGCTGCCCGCGCTTGTCGCGCTGGCGGCCGCTTTAATTGGCACCGCCTGGGCGCCGTCCCAGGCCACTATTACCCAAGGAGAGACGACAATGAGCGTTCTTACGACTTCCTGGCGGGGCTCGCTGCTGGCGACCGCGTTCTGCGCGATGTTGGGCAATTCGCCCTCCACTGCCTCGGCGGATGACAATCCGACCTCGCCGCCGACGTCCGCCGACCGCGAAGCTATGCAAGCAAAGTTCCGGGCGATCCGCGAAAAGGCGGCGCAATTGGACGAGCAAGGCAATCACGACGCCGCCGATCGGCTGCGGCGCGAAGCCAAAGAAATGATGAACAAGTCCGGAGCCGCGGCCGGCGACTCGCGCGTGATGTTCGTTACGCCCGGCAATCCTGAACATGAGAAGATCATGGCTCGGCTCAAGGAGATGGGCCAGAAAATCGCCCAGTTGGAAAGCGATGGCAAACACGACGAAGCCGAGCATTTGAAGAATGAGGCCAAAGAGCTTTACGGCAAATTTGCCGCCAGTCAGTCGCACAACTCTGTTTCGTTAAACGTCCCTAGTGCCGAGCAGCAGAAGCTCCGCGAGCATTACATGGCAATGCAGGAAAAGATCGCTGCGGCGAAGAAGCAGGGCAACGAAGAGCTGATCCGTGCACTGCAGAATGAGATGGAGGCCCTGCGAGCCATGATGCAAGAGCGCGAAGCATTCGCTCGGGCGCAGTATTCGACCGGCGGCGGCGACCGTGAGGCCCGCTTGAATCACCTTCGCGCCGCGGCCGAGAACCTCAAGGCGGCGGGCTGTGAAGCGGAGGCCAAGCACGTCATGGACCTGATCGGCCACATGGAGGCAGAGGCCCGGGCCTCCGATACTAAAGCTTATCATCCGGAATTGTACAATCCGGCCGTGCAAGAGCTGCGCAGCCAGATCGAGCAAATGCGCAGGGAAATGCGGCAAATGCGCGCGGATCTCGACCGCGCGAAGAGCGGGGGACCACCGGCAAACGGACCATTCAATCGCTAGTGTGAAGCGCGGGCTGGCGATTTTCGCCGGCCCGCGCTGGCTTCAATCGTACCGCGGCGCGTATAATGGAATAATTTGATTCCCGCGGAGAACTCGCGTGAGCAATCAGGCTTCCGCAACGGTTGAAGTTCCTCCTGCAACAGAGCAGGAGCAGAAACGATCGTCTTCGTCCACAAGGCCGAAGAAGCAGCCGCCATACGCCGTCGTGCTTTTCAACGACGATGATCACACTTTTCAATTCGTGATGGAGACCTTGATGAAGGTCTTCGGCTATCCTGAGGAACGATGCTTTCAACTTACGCTCCAAGTACACGAGCAGGGCCGCGGCATCGTCTGGTCGGGCACGCGCGAATTGGCCGAGTTGAAGCGCGATCAAATCCGTTCCGCCGGCGCCGATTTTTATGCCGCGAAGAAAATCGAGCACCCGCTGGGCGTGACGATCGAACCGCTGCCGGGCTAATCAGTTAAGCGGTCCCTTGCTGCCCAGCACCGTCATATCGACTCCATCGACGGTCTGCTGCAAGCGATCGACAACCGATTGCTTGAACAAGCGGCGGTACCAGGGCTGGCGGCTGCGGCCGAGCATGATGTGCGTGATACCGTACTCCTTGGCGAAGACGTCAATCGTGCTCACCAAGTCCTTGCCCTTTCCTTCCAGGACCGTGCCGCCCAACTGTCGGGCGAGATCGAGGTTCTTGCCCAGCTCGCGCTCCGTGGCGGCGTCGATCTTATCCATCGATTCCTGCGGAGTCTTCACGTAGAGGGCATACCAGGGGCGCCCAGGCGGTCGGCGATGCGGGCCGCCTTGCGGAGCATGGAGGCCGCATGAGGGCTGCGCGAACTCAGGCAGACCATGATCCGCTCCGAACCGGATGGCGATTCCTCGCCCGATTGCCGGCGTTCCCGCCGCGCGCGATCGAGGCGGAAGGCGATCTCCTCCATCGCCAGCTCCCGAAGTTGCGTCAGCTTCTCTGGCGTGAAGAAGTTTTCCAACGCCGTGGGAACTCGTTCACGCGGATAGATCTTGCCCGCTTCCAACCGCTCGCGGAGGTCCTCGGCGGAAAGGTCGACGTTGACAATCTGATCAGCCATCGTAACGACGTAGTCCGGCAACCGCTCCTTGACGCGGACGCCCGTGGCGTGCTCGACGATGTCGTGCAGGCTCTCCAAATGCTGAATATTGAGCGTCGTGATGACACTGATGCCCGCGCGGAGCAACTCCTCCACATCCAGATAGCGCTTGGCATTGACGCTGCCCGGCGCGTTGGTGTGGGCCAGTTCGTCGACCAACGCAATCGTCGGCCGCCGGGCGATGATGGCTTCGAGGTCCATTTCATCGAGCGTTATTCCGTGATATTCGATCTTGCGGCGGGGCACCTGTTCCAACTCGCCGATCTGGGCGACGGTCTCGGGCCGCGCGTGCGGTTCTACGTAGCCGATAACGACGTTGACGCCCTGCTTGCGGAGGCGGTTGCCCTCTTGCAGCATTTCAAAGGTCTTGCCCACGCCGGCGGCAAAGCCGAGATAGATTTTGAGCTTGCCGCGCTGCTGTTTGCGGATCAGGTCGAGGAAGCGCTCGGGGGATGGTTGGCTCGCGTCGGTGGACATACCTTTATCGTTTGATCGGCAACGTCATGCGGAAAACAGTTTGCTTGCCCGGCGCGCTCTCGCAGGCGACCGTGCCGCCGTGAGCGGCGACAATCTCGCGGACGATCGCCAGCCCAAGGCCGCTTCCGCCCTGGGTCGTGTCGCCGGGCACACGGAAGTGACGCTCGAAAATATGCGGCAGGTATTCGGGCGGGATGCCGCTGCCGGTATCGATCACCGAAAGCACCACGCTGTCGCCAGAGTTTTTTGCGGCGAGTGTTATTCGGCCGCCTGCGGGCGTGTGGGCCAGGGCGTTGTCCAACAGGTTTTGCAAGGCGTGCTGCAAGCGATCGTTATCGACCGGCACTTTGTCGATGTAGCCCGGGTCGTCAAGCACCAACTCCACGCCGCGGTCGTGGGCCCGCGGGCGAAACGCCTCGTAGGCCGCGCGAAGCAGATCGGCCGGGGATTCAAGTTCGAGGCAAAGCTGACTGCCTCCCCGCTCCAGCCGCGCCAGATCGAGCAGATTGTTGATCATCGTCAGCAGCCGCTCGGCATTGTCGCGGGCGTCGATCAGAAGTTCGAGCTGCTTCGGCTGGAGCGGCCCGGCTTGCTCTTCGAGCAGCAGGTGCAGCACGAGGCGAATGCTTGTCAGCGGCGTCTTCAGTTCGTGGCTGACAGTGGCCACCATGTTCGTCTTCACTTCGTCCAGCAGGCGGAAACGCGTCACGTTTTCCAGCAGCACAGCGGCGCCGAGCGTGGCAGATGATGCATCGCGGATCGGCAGCACACGAGGCAGAAAGGATTGGGACTCCTCGCCCTGCTGCAGAACGATCACCTTGTCAAAACCTTCGGGAACATAGTCACGCTGTTCCTTCAGGGCCGCGGCCAAAGGCTCCCGAAGAACATCCGGCGGCTCCCAAACTGGCAATGGACCGCCGCCGTTGCTGCGTTCTGGCAAACCGAATAGTGCCCGCGCCGCCGGATTGGCCATCTCCACGCGGCGTTCCCAATCGACAACCAGCACCGGTTCGGGAAACGAGTCGATCGTCGCCTGGCTCGTCTGCTGCGCGGATCAACTGGGCCTTGTGCGACTGGCGGAACTCGCGAAGTTGCCGCGCCATCGTGTTAAACGCCGCGGCGAGTTGGCCCAGCTCGTCGTCGGACGTATAGGGCACGACCTGGTCGAGATTGCCGCTGCCGATGGCCACCGCCGATTCGGTCACTGCTCGCACCGGTGCGACGATCGTGCGAATCGTGGTGGCCATTAGGAACGCTGCTAGCACGATTCCACAAGCCAAGCCGCCGCCATACCATATCAGCGACCGCCGGGCGAGCTTCTTGGTATCGTTGTCCACGTCAAGCATGTTCTGCTCGTTGAGGTGAAGGATGTCGCCGGTAACGTCTTTAATCTGGCGAAACGTGTGTAAAAGCCCCTCCTCTTTGTCCTTATTCTTGCCGAAGTAAAGCTCGTCTCGCTCGGATACCGCTTCCTTGAAGAACTTATCGCCAAGCTTGCGGTAGGCCGCCGAGAGGTCGGCGAGCCGCGCCGTCAATTCATCTTCGCGGGGATGGATCGTGACATTGTGCTGTTGAAGGTCAAGGCTCTTTTCATAGGAGGACCAATTGGAGTCGTACTGGTCGCGAGATTGCTTCTCCCGCCCTGCGAGGGCAAACTGAAAGGAAGAGTCGATGCGTTCCAGGGCTTCGTTGAGATTGCGCATGTAGACCACGCTGTCATAGTTCTCGTGGATGATATTGTCGACCTCATTTCCTAATTGACTGATGAGGATGCTCCCTGTCACCCCCAGCAGGATGAGCAGGGCGAATAATGGAATCATGGCGGCAATGATGCGGCGGCGGAAGGTCATGGAGAATCAAATCCCGTATTTCTTGCGTTTTCTGTACAGCGTGCTGGGATCGATGCCCAAGGTCGTCGCCGCTTCTTCGATCGTGTCCGTGGAACCGAGAATGCGGCGGATGTGCTCGGCCTCGACTTGATCGAGAGTCATCGAGTCGAGCGACGGAACAGCGGAACGGTCTCCGCGAATGACTTGTGCGGGCAGATTTCCGGGCGCAATCAGTTCTTCGCTGGCGAGGATCGCGGCCCGTTCCACGGCATTCCGCAGCTCGCGGATATTGCCGGGCCAAGAGTAATGGCGTATTGCCTCCCGCACCATCTCGCAGAAGCCTACAATTGTCTTGCCGTTTTGCCGCGCAAAGAAGCGCAGCAGATGGTCGGCAAGCGGCAGGATGTCGGCCGGGCGCTGGCGGAGCGGCGGCACGGTCACTTCGATCACGTTGAGCCGGTAGAAGAGGTCTTCGCGGAAGCGGCCGGCGGCGATCGCGGCCTCCAGATCGCGGTTCGTCGCGGCTAGGATGCGGACGTTGCCGGCGCGAGTCTGCGTCTCCCCGACGCGCTCGTAACAACGCTCCTGTAGCAGCCGTAATAGTTTAGGCTGCAAGGCCAGCGGCAGGTCGCCGATCTCGTCGAGAAATAGCGTGCCGCCCTCCGCCACGGCAACCTTGCCGATCGTGTCGCGCACCGCTCCGGTGAATGCCCCCTGCACGTGGCCGAAGAGCTCGCTTTCCAAGAGCTCCGCGGATAGGCTAGGGCAGTGGACCGTTACGAACGGCGCGTCGCAACGCGGACTGCGGGCATGGATTGCACGGGCGAGCACGCCCTTGCCCGTGCCGCTCTCGCCGCGGATGAGAATCGTGGCCTCGCTGGCGGCCGTCTTGAAGGCGATATCTAGCGCCTCGCGCATCTTCGGCTCGTCGGTCTGCAGATCGACCTCGGGCACAACGCTGCGTATCTGCTCTTCCAACTCATCGACGTGCGATTGCAGTCGCCGCAGTTGTTGGATGCGATCCAGCGCGTGGCGAAGTTGATCGGGCGTGAAAGGCTTGGGCAGATAATCGAATGCACCGCGGCGCATCGCCTCGACGGCCGTCTCGATTGTGGCAAACGCCGTAACGACCACGACGTGAAGTCCGGGCGCCAAACGCAACAGCCGCGGCAAAAGCTCCAGTCCGAGTTCTTCCCCCAGGCGAAGATCCAACAGCGCCGCATCGAAAGGCCGGCGGCTGAGCAGTTCCAAGGCCTGCGTGCTGTCGCGGGCCTCCGTGGCGCGATGCGCGAGCAACTCCAGCGACATCCGCACGGTGCGGCGGAGACTTGCGTCGTCGTCGATTACGAGGATGTTCATAGTTGGTCAGCCATTCGTGCAATTTGCCAGAGGGGTCGTGCATTCTGCATGAATTGGTCACGTTCTCGAAAACAGGCCGATCGACGCAACTCTCAATCTAATTGTAACTTACGGCAATGCGCCGCACACGGCACGGCGCGTGCAGGGTGAGTGGTGCAGTTTCAATGCCGCCACTCGTGGCAGGGTTGATTTTAGCCCTAGATTATCGCTTGAAGACTGGCTATTGCGAACTCAAGGAGCGTGTTTCATGGACCTGACCACCTGGCTTCCTGCATTATTCGCCTTGGGCGTCGTGACGCTCGGCTTGCTGACGGCGTTCGTCAGCGCATGCGACAAAGTATGAGAGGATTTCCATGTTTCTATCGATTGTGACCGCCGTCGTAACGGTATTGCTACTCGTATATCTGACCGCCGCGCTGCTGCGTCCGGAATGGTTCTAGTTCTTTGAGGAAAGGGGTACTCCCATGTCGCAAGTTTGGCTTCTTCCCATTCTCGTTTTCGCGGCGGTGTTCGCCTTGGCGATCCCAATCGGCCTCTATATGGCCAAGGTTTTCGAGGGCCGTCTGCGCCTGCCAGCCTGGCTGCGTTGGGTCGAGTCCCAGTTTGACACCGGCCCGCAGAGTTGGAAACAGTACGCCTTCGCATTTATGGCGTTCAACGTCGTGACGTTCGTCATCGGTTTTGCCGTGTTGTCGCTACAGCCGTATCTGCCGTTGAATCCCGACGGCAAAAAGATGCTCGCGGCGACCACCATTTTCCATACCGCGATTTCATTCTTGACGAACACCAACCAGCAGCATTATTCGGGCGAGGTGCATTTTTCGTATTTCACGCAGATTTTCTTTGTTTGCTGGAAACAAGCGCTTTCGCCGATCATCGGCATGGCGGCCCTCGTGGCGATTATCCGCGGTTTGCGAGGCGACAAGCACATGGGCAATTTCTATCTCGACATGTGGCGCGGAACGGTCTACGTCTTCCTGCCGCTGTGCGTGGTTGTCGGCCTTGTGCTCATGGCCATGGGCACGCCGATGACGCTTGAAGGCAACGCCTCAGCGACGATCGTGGATCCGTCAGCGGCTTCAACGGATGCCGACGGCCATGTGCAGCCGCAGCTAATCGCTCGTGGCCCGGTGGCGGCGATCCTGGCGGTCAAGCAGTTCGGCACGAATGGCGGCGGATATTTCGGCGCGAACTCGTGCCATCCCTTCGAGAATCCGACCGACTTCAGCAACCTCTTGACCTGCGTGGGCATCTTTCTGCTGCCTATGGCTTCCCTGGTCACCTTCGGCAAGATGCTAAAACGCTTCCGCGACGCATGGGTGATTTTCGGCGTGATGCTCGTGCTCTCGCTGGCGACGCTGGTGTGGGCGATTTCCTTTGACACCCTGGCGCCGAATCCTGGGCTGACTGCACATGCCGAGCAGAATTACCAGGTTGCCGATCCCAACGACCCTTCGGGACATCGCGCTCTGAACGTTCCCGCGGTTACCGGGCTGCCGGTCGATCAATCGCTGGGCAACTTGGAGGGCAAGGAACTCCGTTTTGGGACATCGGCCGGCGCCACGTGGGCCGCGCTTACGACCAACACCTCCAATGGTTCCGTGAATTGCATGCACGACAGCCTGAACCCGATCGCCGGCATCACGCCACTAACTGGAATGTGGTTGAACTGCATCTGGGGAGGCGTCGGCGTGGGATTGATCAATTTTCTGGTTTACCTGGTCGTGGGAGTGTTCCTGGCCGGCCTAATGGTCGGCCGCACCCCTGAATACTTGGGCAAGAAGGTAGAGGCCCGCGAAATGAAGTTGGCGTCGCTGGCGCTCTTGATTCACCCGCTTTTGATCCTGGCGCCGACCGGCCTCTTTGCCGCAATGGGCTGGTCCACCACGGCGCAGAACAATCCCGGCGCCCACGGCTTCGCGGAAACGATGTATGAGTTCAGTTCGGCCTCCGCGAACAACGGCTCGGGCTTCGAGGGGCTGGGCGATACTTGGGGCTTCAACAAGCCCGAGGACAATCCCAGCACGCCTGCGCCGTGTAGCCCTTACATGGACATCGCCTGCGGGATGGTGATGTTGATCGGCCGCTTCATACCGATCATCGCGCCGCTGGCGTTGGCGGGAAGCCTCGCCATGAAGAAGCCGACGCCTTTCACCGCCGGCACCTTGCGGACGGACACCCTGACATTCGGATTCGTGCTTTTGGGGACGATCCTGCTGGTCGGCGCGCTGCTGTTCCTGCCGGTCGCCGCGCTGGGCCCCGTGGCCGAACACCTTGGACCATTGCCTTTTGGAGGCTGAAATCGTATCCGGCACACTCGGTGTGTCGCTGGAAGGTCAGCACACGGAGTGTGCCGGATACATTAGCGAAACGAGATAAATCATGTCTATCGCAACCCTTGAACCGAAAACCGGCCCATCGCCGGACGACCTTAAACTCGAACGGCGACAGAGCCGTAAGGCGGGCCTCTTCGACCCGCAGCTCATGAAGACTGCCTTCTGGCAGTCGCTGGCGATGCTGCGGCCCGACATCCAATGGAAAAACCCCGTGATGTTCGTAGTCGAAGTGGGCACCGTGCTTACAATCGTATACACGGTGGCGAAAATGCTGGGAGCGGCAAGCGCCACTTCGCTGTCGTACCTCTTGCAGCTTGACTTCTGGCTCGTCGCCACATTGCTCTTCGCGAACTTCGCCTCGGCAATCGCGGAAGCCCGCGGAAAGGCGCAGGCGGACGCGCTGCGGAAAACCCGCCGGGCTACCCCGGCCCGTCGCCGAGCGAAAAATGGTACGTTCGAGGAGACGATCTCAACGAACCTGAAGGCGGGCGACGCTGTCGAGGTTATTGCGGGCGAGATGATCCCCAACGACGGCGAGATCATCGAAGGCGTGGCCTCGATTGACGAGTCCGCCATTACGGGCGAATCGGCCCCCGTGATCCGCGAGGCGGGCGGCGACCGCTCGGGCGTGACCGGCGGAACCCGCGTCCTCTCCGATCGCATTGTCGTGGAAATCACCGCCGCCGCAGGCCAATCATTTCTGGACCGCATGATCGCACTGGTCGAAGGCGCGATTCGACAGCGCACGCCCAACGAGATCGCGTTGTGCATCGTGCTTGCCGCGTTCACCTTGATCTTCCTCATCGTTACGGCGACGCTCTGGCCGATCGCCTTGAACGTCGAGACCTATATGCAGGGCTTCACCGGCGCGGCCCAGCGGACCGCGAGCCTGGGAACCGACGTGCCCACGCTAGTCGCGCTCTTGGTATGCCTGATTCCCACCACGATTGGAGCGCTTTTGGCCGCCATTGGCATCGCCGGCATGGACCGGGCACTGCGGGCGAACATCATCGCCAAAAGCGGCAAGGCGGTAGAAGTGGCCGGCGACGTCGATACGCTGCTGTTGGACAAGACGGGCACGATCACCATCGGCAACCGCCGCGCGACGCAGTTCGTGCCCTTCGGCGGGCTGACCGCCGACGACGTCGGACAACTCGCCGCCCTCGCATCGGCGGCCGACGAAACACCCGAAGGGAAGAGCATCGTCGAGTTGCACCATGTCCAGACCGGCGTCGGCGGAAAACAGAGCATCCGGGCCGCGGTGCCCGACGCGCATCGCTTCATCGCTTTCACGGCCCAGACCCGCATGAGCGGCATCGACCTGCCCGACGGGCGCGAGATCCGCAAAGGCGCGCCCGATTCGATGCTCAAATACATCCGCAGCCGCAATGGCACGGTGCCGGGCAATGTGGATTCAAGCGTCGCCAGTGTGGCGGGCAAGGGTGCCACGCCGCTCTTGGTGTGCGAAGGCAACCGGCTGGCTGGCATGGTCGTTTTGGAGGACATTCTCAAGCCGGGCATTGCAGAACGTTTCGAGCGGCTCCGCCGCATGGGCCTGCGGACCGTAATGGTGACGGGCGACAACCCGCTCACCGCCAAGGCCATCGCCGAGCAGGCCGGGGTGGATGACTTCATCGCCGAGGCCACACCCGAGGCCAAGCTCGCATATATCCGCAAGGAGCAGCAAGGCGGCAAGCTTGTCGCCATGATGGGCGACGGCACGAATGACGCCCCTGCTCTGGCCCAGGCCGACGTCGGCGTGGCGATGAACTCCGGCACGCAGGCCGCCAAGGAGGCGGGCAACATGGTCGATCTCGACAGTGACCCGACGAAGCTCATCGAAGTGGTCGAGATCGGCAAGCAGTTGCTCATGACCCGCGGCTCGTTGACTACGTTTTCCATCGCCAACGATCTGGCGAAGTATTTTGCCATCATCCCGGCATTGTTCGCCGCGACGCTGCCGTGGCTGAAGCCGCTGGACGTTATGAATCTGCACTCGGCCCAGTCGGCAATCCTTTCCGCGGTGATCTTCAACGCCATCGTCATTCCACTGTTGATTCCGATCGCGCTGAAAGGCGTGAAATACCGGCCGATCGGCGCCGATGCGCTGCTGCGCCGCAACCTGCTGGTTTGGGGTCTGGGCGGCGTCATCGTTCCGTTTATCGGCATTAAACTCATTGATATGGTCCTCGTGGTCTTGCATGTGGCAGGGTAGCTCTCGTTCCCACGCTCCGCGTGGGAACGCATGATACGGCCGCTCCGCGGCCATGTGCGTGTGACAGGGACGCAGAGCGTCCAACAAGATCGTTCCCACGCGGAGCGTGGGAACGAGTAAAAAGGAGAATAAACATGTTAAGTAATCTTCGTGCTTGTCTTCTGCTCACCGTTGTTTCCCTGATGCTTTGCTGCATCGCCTATCCGCTCATCCTTTTGGGCGCTGGCAAAGTGCTCTTTCCGCGTCAGGCGGAAGGCAGCCTCGTTGAGCGCGACGGCAAGGTGGTCGGCTCGCGGCTGATCGCACAGCCGTTCAACGATGAGAAGTTCTTTCAACCGCGGCCGTCGGCGGCCTCGTACAACGGCGCTGCCTCCGGGGCCACGAACTGGAGCGCAAGCAATTATCTGCTCCGCGACCGCGTCGCCCAGCAGCTCGGGCCAATCGTCAAATACGCCGGTCCGCTGGATAAGAAGGGCAAGCCCGTCGGCCCCGATATCGAGATGTGGTTCCAGAAGGACATGCTCGGCGGCAAGCCGGCCATCGCCGACCAATGGGCGAATCTGCACAATACTTCGGCGCAGAACTGGCTCCACGACTGGGTGGCCGCCAACAAGACGCAGGCCGACTACGTAGCCGCATGGGAGGACAAGAATCCGGACGTGGTCAAAAAATGGAAAGAAGACAATAGTACTTCCGAACCCAAGCCCGAGGATCTCGCCAAAGGCATTGCGGTGCCGTATTTTGTCGCTTTCTCGAAGGAGCATCCCGGCACTTTTCCTGGCGTCGTCGAGTATGAGAAAGACGGCAAGACCGTGAAGACGGTCGGGCCGGTTAAAGAGGGCAGCGACATCCAAAAGCTCTTCTTCGATCTGTGGCTGGGCGAGCATCCGGATGTCGATTTGCAAAAAGTGCCGGGCGACGCGGTCATGGCGTCCGGTTCCGGCCTCGATCCGCACATCACGTTGGAAAACGCCTCGTGGCAACTGGAGAACCAATCGATCGCCAAGGCCTGGGCAAAGGTTGCCGTCGGAGACAAGGCGACCGACGCGGACGAAATGAAGATCCACGACGAGATCAAGCAGTTGCTCAAGGAGAAAAGCTTCGCGCCCCTGGGCGGGTTGGTTGGAGTTCCTCTGGTCAATGTGCTGGAAGTCAATCTGGCTCTGCAAGACCGTTATCAGAAGGCCGCCGGTGCAAAGTAGTAAGCCATGAAACCTTCGCTCTATTGACCCCCTTGTTGCAACGTCTTCGCCCGACATATAATCAATTCGCTCGGGCAGTTGCGGATTTTCCCGCCTCATCGCCGCAGCCCCGGGCGACCCTGTGCTGAACTCTGTCGGAGGTCGATGATGAAGCGTTCCATCGTTCTTGCCTTGCTGCTTGTGGGGGGCGTGCTCTGCCTGGCCGAGCCGGTCTCCGCACAGTTCTATCCCGGCTACGGTTACGGTGCCTTCGGTGGATTCGACGGCGGCGCGGCCCTGGCCGGCTCGGACTATCGGCAAGGGGCCATCATTGATGCGAAGTCCCAAAGCCGCTTGGCGGGGCAGCAGGCCGCGCAGCAACAAAATCTTGTCGTGCAAAGCGGCATCCGCAACACGCTCACCAACCAGGCGAATTCTCGTGAAGCCGCGATCGCCAGCCAACAGGCCCAGACGCAAGATTGGTGGTTCCAGCACCAGCAGCAACAGTTTGCCCAGCAGCAAATGGCCCCACGTCAAATGGCCGCGGGGCAATCGGCGGAATACTCGATGGCGGCCGCGCCGCGGCCGGTTGGAGCAGCTTGGGCCCGCCGCACAGGCCGCCGCCGGCCAATATGGACATTATTCAGTGGCCGACGCTGCTGCAGGATCCCTGTTTTGCTTCCGAGCGGACGAACATCGAAGCTCCTTACCGCCACGCCACGCCGCCGAAGCTTAGTACGCCCAACGAGGACGAATACCAACAAATGGCGGCCGCCGTCGAAGACATGAAGGCAGTCTTGCAATGGAAGCTTAGCGAAGGCGTCGATACGGGCCAATACAATAAAGCCAAAGCCTTTTTGAATCAACTGGGAAGCGAACTGGTCAAACGGAGCCAGGCCGCTGCACGAGCTTAACGAACTTTTTTCACGGAGATTTGCCATGTTGCGCCCGCGCATGTTCTATTTGCCGCCCTGTTCGCGGCCGTCCTGCCCCGCGCCGCTTTGGCCCAGGATCTGGCAACGCCCGCCGCGGCGCAGCGGAAGGAAGTCCTTGACGTTTTGAAGCAGGTCGAGACGGCATTCGCCAATTCCGACGCCCGAATGCTGGCAACGTGCTGGACGCGGACGGGCGAGTTCATCGGCCCGGGCGGCGCGAGCGCCGAAGGCCGCGAGGGCATCGAAAAGCTCTTCCAGGAAGCCTTTGCCGCCCACAAACAGGCTACGCTCATGCTGCACGTCGAGCGGTTTCGCATGGTGAACGACGGCTTGGCGCTGGTCGACGCCGTGGCCGAGGTCAAGCCGGCCGTCGCCACCGGCGGCACGCCGATGGCATCGTTCGTATTCGTCAAGCGCGACGGTCGCTGGCTGATCGAAAGCGCCCGCGAGGTCATCTGCCACATGCCGGCGCAAACGAATCACCTTAAGGATTTGCAGTGGTTGATCGGCGAATGGGCAAGTGTGGCCAGCGCCACGACGCCCGTTGGCATCACGATGCACACTACCTGCGATTGGACTGCCAACCAGGCGTTTCTGATCCGCAAGTTCAAAGTCGAAGGCAAGGAGGTGATGCTCCGCGGCGGCACCGAGGTCATCGGCTGGGACCCGCGCGGCGAAAGCTTTCGCTCGTGGGCCTTCGACAGCGATGGCGGTTTCGGCGAAAGCGTCTGGGTCCGCGACGGCGATCGCTGGCTAATCAAGTTCACCGGCACGCTGGCCGACGGCGGCACGCTCTCCGCCACGCACATCCTTACCAAGGTCAACGACAACACGATATCGCTCCACTCCAAGGACCGCACGGTCAATGGCGTCGTGCAGCCGGACGTTCCCGAGACCACGCTCAAGCGGCAGGCCGCGGCGGCGCCGACGGCCAAGGTCGGGCCGACTACGACAACAACGAAGTAGCAGCCATGCAAAATCCTCAACCATTAGAATCGTCCTCTGTTGTGCCGTCGCCGCAGCTTCCGCACGGCGCCGTTGTACTGACGGCCACGGTCAAAGCCCTCGCCGGCCAGGAGGCGGTCATCCGCGCCGCGCTTCTGGACATGGTAGCCCCGAGCCGCAGTGAACCGGGCTGCATTTGTTACAACCTCCATGAGTCGAACGACGAACCGGGCCTGTTTATCTTTTACGAGCAATGGACCGATCAGGCGGCCTTCGACTTCCATCTTGAAACGCCACACTTCCTTGGCCTGGACGCCAAGATCGACGGCCGCACCGAGCCACCGGTGTTGGCGTTTCAGACGCTGCTTGGGTAGGTCCCTCTTGCCGAGAGGGACTGTTGCGGTTGCAGCCCGCTGAAACGCAGTCTGGGCACAATAGTCCCTTCCGGCAGAAGGGACCTACTTGCAGGCGAATCCTGCCAGCACAAACGCCGCAATCACCTGCGCATGGCAGAGCTCGCCGGAGGCGATCATCGCCGGGACTTCGGCCAGCGGGCGCAAGACGACTTCGATCTGTTCCAGCGGGTCGAGGTTCTGCCGAGCGAATGGGCGGCAGCTTTCGGCCACGGCGACGTGCAGCGTAGCATTGTTTGTCGACGGGTTCGGCAGCAGGCGGGTCAAGACGCGGATCGACTCGCACTCGTAGCCCGTCTCCTCGGCGAGCTCGCGGACGGCGGCATGTTCGGGCGACTCGCCCGGTTCCAAGAGACCGCCGGGGATTTCCAGCACGACTTCCCGCACTCCGTGGCGAAACTGGCGAATGAAGACGATCTGTCCTTCCGGAGTGAGCGGGATCACCATCGACCAGTCGGTCGAATCGCAAACGACGAAATCGCATTCTTTCTGCGTCGGCTGGAACAGGTAGCGGTCCTGTCGAATCTTCAATACATGAAAGTCGGCAATCTCGCGGCTCGACAGGTATTTCCAACTGCGATCGGGCATTTTGGAGTGCGACGGCTTGCCGCCGCTTTTCATTACGGTTTGCTTTGCTTGAAGTTGTTGATTACCTACGACGACACCCACAACTCGGCAAGTGCCCTTGGGATTATCAGATCCGGTGTTTTCTTGCCATATCTTTCGGCCAAAAGAGTTTTGCACGCGTTCATATCGCTCATCGCGAATTGTCCCGTTTCGTTTATTAACTCGTACTCGTCACAGGGAAATACGAAAGCGGAAAAAGTTTCCTCAAAAAATATGAATATGGCCACGTTTTCCGCGATCATGAAATGAAAGAAAGAGTCGGCGATCGAGTTCCCATGAGCAATGTCGTCAGTATAGATGCCGTCCCTACATTCCCTTGTATCGCGATGCAGTTCGCTAACGCCATACTTTCGGCATCCAGCCGCGGAAAGCAAACTGCTCAAGCGCGATTCGAACTCGAATAGCTCGTCCATTTGACATGAATAAGTGGCTTAACCCGTGACCGCATTCTGTTGCCGTTTTGAAAAGCGATGGCAAGCCATCGCACTCCAAAGATCAACGCAGCGCCAACTTCCGATACTTCCCGCGCCGATGTGCCAGCCGATCCGGGTCTTCGGCCAGCACCATCTTCTCGTAGGACGTGAAGTTGCCCTCGAACCAGCGGGTCTGTCCGTTGCCTTCCATGACGAGGATGTGTGTGCAGATGCGGTCGAGGAAGAATCGATCGTGGCTGATGACCATCGCGCAGCCTTGGAAGTCCAAGAGGGCCTGCTCCAGCACGCGCATCGTGTTTACGTCGAGGTCGTTCGTCGGCTCGTCCAGCAGAACTAGGTTCCCGCCACGGCGGAGCATTTTGGCCAGGTGGATGCGGTTCCGCTCGCCGCCGGAGCACTGGCCGACTTGTTTCTGCTGCGACGGGCCGCGGAAGTTGAATCGGGCGAGATAAACTCGCGAGTTCATTTGGATGTTGCCCAGGTCGATCGTGTCCTTGCCGTCGGTGATTTCCTCGAAGACGGTCCGCTTGTCGTCCAGGGCGTCGCGGTGCTGATCGACATAGGAAAGCTGCACGCTGGGGCCGAGCTCGATCCGCCCGGCGTCCGGCTTCTCCTGGCCAATGACCATGCGGAAGAGCGTCGTCTTGCCGGTGCCGTTGGGTCCGATGACGCCGACGATGCCGCCCCGGGGCACGTCGAAGGAGCAGTTCTCCATAAGATTGAGTTTCTCGCCGTCGGCCATAAACGCTTTGCTGACGTCGTGGAAAGTGAGCACCTTGTCGCCCAACCGCGGCCCGGTGGCGATCTGAATTATCGCGTCGCTCTTGGCGTCCTCCACCTGCTCGGCGGAAAGCTGCTCGTAGGCCTTGACCCGGGCCTCGTTTTTCTGACGGCGGCCTTCGTGCGAGTTCCGGATCCAGGACAGTTCGCGCTCCAAAATCCTTTGCCGCTGTGTCTCGCGCTTTTCCGTCACGCGCAGCAGCTCGGCCTTCTGCTGGAGCCACGAGGAGTAATTGCCCTCGAAAGGCAGGCCGCGGCCATTCTCCAGTTCGAGTATCCACTTCGTGATATTGTCCAAAAAGTAGCGGTCGTGGGTGACGATGATCACCGTGCCGGGATAGTCGCGCAGGGTCTGTTCGAGCCACTGCACGGTCTCGGCGTCAAGGTGGTTCGTCGGCTCGTCGAGGAGCAGCAAGTCGGGCTTTTCCAGCAAGGCCATGCAAAGCGCCACCCGCCGCCGCTCACCGCCGGAAAGCTGCCGCACAGGCGTGTCGTCGGGCGGGAGCAGCAAGGCATCCGAAGCAATGTCCATGATGCGGTCCAATTCCCAACCGTCGCAGGCGTCGATCTTCTCTTGCAGGCGGCCCATCTCTTCCATGAGCTTGTCGAGATCGTCGTCCGCCTTGGGGTCGGCCATCTCCATGCTGATCTCATTGAAGCGATCGACCAGATCCTGAATCGGCTTCATGGCCGTGCGGAGGTTCTCGCGGACGGTCCGGTCGAGGTCCAACAGCGGTTCCTGGGCGACATAGCGGACGCGCATGTTCCGAGTAAGCGAGGCCGTGCCCTCAATGTCCTTGTCGATGCCGGCCATGATTTTCAGCAGCGTCGACTTCCCCGCCCCGTTCTCGCCGACGATGCCGATCTTGGCGCCGTAGTAGAAGGAGAGGTTGATGTTATTGAGCACGACGCGCTCGCCATAGCGCTTGCCGACATCGTGCATTTCAAAAATGTATTGGGGGGGCATGCGTTAGTCGCCTCTCCCACCGGGAGAGGGCCAGGGTGAGGGAATTTGATCTCGGTATTTGTCTCGGTCGTTCTTTTTGAGTCGGGTATTTATAGCAGAGAAGCCGGGCGGAGGGAACGGGCGATTCGGGCCGCCGCGCTTCCGCCGGGCAGTCTCAAAAGTGAGACTTTTGAGACTGATTGGCACCGTTTTGCGGCGCTTTGGCATCGTTTGAGACTTTTCCCGCATTGGCCGGACGTGAGGTTTTCCGCGGGGAAACTGCATGCGTGAGACGATTTGAGGCGCTTTGAGGCGCTTTTTGCGAGTGGGGCGACGATCGCGGCGAAAGCTCGACAAATCCTCGCGCAAAGGCGCGAAGCTCGCAAAGGGACTGAAGGATAATTGACCGCCGCTGACATCCGCCCTGTCATTGTTTCGTACCCCGCACAATTTTTAGGCATCGTCGTTCTGGCCTCGGTCTTCTGGCGGCTGCCATTTTGGCAGCCGTGCGCGTCTTAGGTAGGGAGCCGATTGCCGCGATGCGCCCCGCCCCCGCGATAATCGGTCGCTGGGGCGCATCGTCGGCCGTCGCCGTAAGTCCAGAATATACAACAGTTTACAACACATCGCATCGCGGGCATTTGTCGGCACTCCGAACGTACGAGCTGGGGCGTATCTCGCGGCCGGCGAGGCCGGGCGACTGCCACTTCTTGTATGTCAACAGCCGACTACAATAGATAGCACTTATCGTGCCATTCGCGCGGAATCCGATTGTCGGCCCCCAGCTTGTCTGGCCAGTGAACTAGTTCATAGATAGTTCACGTCGAGCTTGCGGGCGCTGCCCGCACGGGCCTGTGCAATCGCATGGTCCGCCAGTTTGGAGAGCAAGTCCGCGGACTTCGGATGGGAGAACAATTCATCCCAGCGGGATCCTGAGGCGATCTCCTGCAGCACGAGCGCACCGATCGCGTCTTGTTCCACTTCGCGCAACTCGCGGGCTTTCGAGAAGGCATCTTCCAACAGTTTTGTCACGGCTCGATCTTCCTTTGAATCTTTTTGATGCTACCATAATGGTCGTCGGCAGTCAATTTTGGAAACGACCAGAGACATAGTCATGATCAAATCGGCCATTCCCGTCATCGCCGTATCCGACTCAGCGAAGGCAGAGGATTACTATTGCAGGGTTTTGGGATTCCAGAGAACGTTTGCCTACCGGCCGGACCCGAAGCTCAGCGATCCGTGCTATCTTGGTGTCGTTCGCGACGGGGTCGTGCTCCACCTACATTCGTTTAAGAAAGAACGGGCCGGAGCCACGGACGCATTTCTTTGGGTCGAAGATGTCGACCGGCTGTTTTCAGAGTTCTCTTCGCGCGGCGCAATCTGTAAGCTGCCGCCGACCGATCAGACTTGGGGAAACCGCGAGCTGGGGATATGCGACCCCGACGGCAACGTGCTTATTTTTGCGAGCTGCCAGACATCGGACGCCTGAATAAGCGGTATCGCCTGCCGCCAAAGGCAGAATCGATACAATCGTGACATTCCCGACAGCCAATAATTCCCGCACCAAAACCGGCCAGCACCTGTCGCGACATCGTGCTTAATCGACACAACCCGCTTGCGCCGCTCGCGGCGGTTGGCTTGCCGCGGCGAACCGTCCAGAAGGGCGCACCTCCCTACCGATAAGACTGCTAGATTTGTCGATTTCGGCACATGACTTTCTTTCGATACAAAAAGACGAAGCGACCGGGCAGGTCTCTTGCGGGACCGCTTTCCGCGCCCTTGATTTGCCTCGCGTTATTCGTACGACTTGCGTCCGCGCAGGAAATGCCGGAGAACATCCCACCGGCCGGCGCGTGGCGAAGCGATGGACCGGTGGCCGCTCCGGTATACACGCAGAATTCGCAGATGGCGGCGATACAAGCGCCTCCGCCGAATTCCGCCGATCGAGTGCTGCCGATCAATCTGCCGACGGCGCTCTGCCTTTCGCAGGCGCGGCCGCTGGTCATTGCATTGGCCCAGACGAGCGTGGAAAAGGCGGCCGCGCAGCTTCAAGGCGCGAGGGCGCTGTGGCTGCCGGACATCAATGTCGGCGTCGGCTTTTCTCATCTCGACGGGGCAAACCAAGGGTCCGATGGAATCGTGGATCGCGCCGATTTCGGCTCCTATTCCGCCGGCGCAGGCGCGACGATGCATCTTGGCGTGACCGATGCCCTCTTCCGCCCTCTGGCGGCGTGCCAGGAATTGTCGGCGAGGCGCTACGACGTGCAAGCCGCGCTGAACGACGGCCAGTTGACGGTCGCGCAGTGCTACTTCGACGTGCAAGAGGCCCGCGGCCGGCTGGCCGGAGTTCTCGATTCGACCGCCAGGGCGAGGACACTAGTCAAGCAGATCGAATCGCTGGCTAGAAGCATCGTGCCGACAATGGAGGTCAATCGGGCCCGCGTGCTGGCGGCCGATTTGCAGGCCCAATCCGCGGCCGCGCGAGGGGCGTGGCAAATCGCCAGCTCGCGGCTGACGCGGGCGCTGCGGCTGACGCCCGGCTCGGTCGTCGTGCCGCAAGAACCGGCGCACCTGCAAGTCACGCTGATCGCGCCGCAGTACACGGCAGACGACCTCGTTCCCTGCGGCCTGATGAATCGGCCGGAGCTGGCTTCGCAGCGGGCGGCCGTCGAGGCGACGCTCGAACTTCTGCGGGCGGAAAAAATCCGCCCTCTGCTGCCGAGCGTCGTGCTGACGGGCAACGGCCCGGACGGCAGCACAATGGGCGGCGTATTCGGCGGCGGACGCGGCGGAAACTTCAGCACTTCGTCCGGACAGGCCGACGTGGGCGCGGGACTTTTATGGACCCTGCAAAACATGGGCGCGGGCAATCGGGCGCGGGTCCGCGAGCGTTCGGCCGACCAGGAGCGGGCGTCGATCGAACTTGCGAACCTTCAAGACCGCGTCGCCGATGAAGTGGTCCAGGCCTACGCTTCGACCGAAGCGGCGCGCGGGGAAATCGCCGCCGCGGAGATCGCGGTCCGCGAAGCCCGGATCACGCTGGACGGCACGATGAAGGGCCTGAGCGAAGTCCGCGGGGCGGGCAATCTGCTTCAGCCCGTCAGCCGCCCGCAGGAAGGCGTCGCTGCCCTGCAACAGTTGAACCAGGCCTACGCGGAATACTTCGTCGCGGTCAACAAATACAACAAAGCTCAATTCGGACTCTACCACGCGATCGGCTATCCGTCGCGAATTCTGACCTGGCAACAGCCGCCGAGCGAGATTCAACCGGCCCCCGCGGAACGATTGCCCGAGCCGGCTCCGGTTCCCCAAGATGCCGCCCGGCCGACGGGTCGTTACTATCGGTAATGCGCAGCCGAGCCGGTTGCATCGCGCTTATCAGGCCGCGCCGCCGATCGTCCCCGTAAACAGCCGCCACAAGATGCGCGTGGGACGGATTTCACGGACTTGGTTGGTCAGGCCGGACGTATAGAGGTAGACGATCAACTTGTCGCGAACAACCCCGGGGAGATCGACGAACTGCACGCCCGTTCGGTTTCCCCGCGTTCTGACGACCATCGCCGGGAGGTCGCCGACGCCCTCGAGAAACATCGTCATCCTTTCACCGTTCCGCAGGTCCCCCGCGTCTTCCAGCAGCGCGCCGCTCAACGACATATTGACGACCTTGCACGTCCGCTTTCCCGCTCCGGCGTCGAGCGTCGCGGAACATCCGATGGGAAAGCGTTCTTCTTGGCGCGGACAGGCCCGTTGGAGCACGGCCAGCAGCGTCAACCCGAACAAGACGAGGTTGCACAGCGACCAGCAGGTGGCAATGATAATGCCCGTCTGGTTATAGGTCCGCCACGGCGCGTGGCAACCGACGATGATGCCGCCGATCGTGACAACGATGAGCAGCACCAGGCCCCAAAACGCCGGTCGATCGCCGCTTTCGCTCTTGTTGCTCTTCCCCTTGGGCGTCACGCGGAACGGCTGACCGAAGGGCTTGATCAACGCGCTGACAACCTCGGGGAAGATGTGCGCGGAAAGATACAGCGTCGTTGCCGCGGAGAGCAGCGGCGCGCGAGCGTGCGGTATCAGCCAGCGCCCGAGCAAAAAAGAAGCCAAGAGCGCCGGTCCCTGGTAGGCCGCCAGCTCGGCCGTCGATTTCACGTAGAAATGCGTATAGCCGGTCCAAAGGTAAATCAGCGGCAAGACGGCGAAGAGAATGCGGCAGGGAAAATCCATCAAATAGTGGAGCGGGAAGAAGAACACCCAATCGCGAAACTTCAGCCCGGCGGCGAATCGCCGCATCATTAGGTACATCAGTTGAATCGAGCCGCGGGCCCAGCGCCGCCGCTGGATCAGCAGGCTTTTGATGTTCTCCGGGGCCAGCCCGAGGCTGAGCCGCTCGTTGAGATAGCGCGTGACATGGCCGTCGGGCAGCATCCGAACCGTGGTAAGGATGTCTTCGGTGATTGAGTCGGTGGCGATGCCGCCGAGCTTCTCCAGGGCGTCGCGGCGGAAAACGGCGCTCGTCCCACAGCAGAAGGCGCGGTCCCAGGCATCGCGGGAAGCCAGGATCGCGTCGTACCACTCGCGCTCGTTGTCCTGCATTACGTCGGACAAGCCCAAATTTAGCTGGAACACGTCGGCATTGAAGAAATGCTGCGGCGTCTGCACGATCGTGACCCGAGGGTCGGCGAAGAAGAAGCCCACCGTGCGATATAGGAATCGGCGGTGCGGAGTGAAGTCGGCGTCAAACACGACGAACAACTCCCCTTTGGTGAGCTTGAAAGCGTGGTTGACGTTTCCCGCCTTGGCGTGTTTGTTGTCCGGCCGGCGGAAGTATCCGACCTCGCGCTCTGCGCAGAGATCGCGCAGCCAATCGCGGCGGCCGTCGTCCAGCACCCATACTTTGAAACGAGGATAGTCGAGAGCCTTTGCGGCCACGATGCCGCGCTCGACGAACTCCCGGCCTTCGTTGTAGGTGGTGAGAAATACGTCAACTTCAGGCAGGTTTTCCGGCGGCTGGGAACGCAGCCATTTTTCATAGCGGTCGGCTTCGGCCGAACGGTCGGCAGCGCGGCACAGCGTGACGAGGAAAATGACCATGCTCACGCAGATGAGCGTCTCGACCGCCAAGGCGAGCACGAAGAACGAGCCGGTCCCGAAGGTGAATTCCGCGGGCGCGGTGGACGTGTACCGCCAGTACAAGTATCGTGCCCAGCAGCCCAGCGTAATCGCGACGACGAGCGATCTGGCCCAAGTTCGCTCTCTAGGCAACTGCGGAACGACGGCCAAGAAAAAGCCGAGTACCGCCAAGTTCGTTGCCCATGCTAGATTGACCATCATTGCAGGCGGCCCCCAAAGCGCGCGGCGCGCAGTCAGTTGCCCCGATGCCCGAAGAGGCTCTTCAGGGCATCGCCCGTGGAAACAAAGGTCACTTCCGCCGGCAGCCCGATGGGAAGCGATAGACCGCCGTCGCTGCCACCGTCGTCGTTGCCAAGCGGTTCAGTGAGACGGAGAATGACGTGAATTTCCTGCTGTGTCGTCGGCACTGCTGCGGCGGCCAGGCATGCGTCCGGCCAGGGAAGCGCGTGGCCGAAAATCTGTTTCACGACGGCCTTTAGTTCCTTCCGCGAACCGGGCAATCGGACGCGGGCCGCGTCGCCGGGCCGGATTCGTTTCCAATCGCTCTCGCCAATGACGGCGTCGATGAAGACTTCGGCAGGATTGACGAGATCCAAGAGCGGGCTATCAGCCGGGACCGGCGTGTCGTCGCCGGCGTACCGGCGCCAAACGACCGAGTCCGTCGCCGCGGTAGTAGCAAACCGCGCGTGGCGAGCCAGCCGCTCGGTCGCCGCGCGGATATGCCGGTCCATTTGGGCCAGCTTGGCTTCGTCCTGCGACAGCGATGCCCGGGACTCTTCGATGCGGCAGTCGAGCTCGTGCAGCCGCTGGGTCGAGTAGGACAAGTCATTGCCGCTGTCGGCGACATCGGCATCGATGCCGGCGCGAAGACCGCGGATCTGTTCCATGAGCCTTTCGACGATTTTCTGGGCTTGCACGACGGAATGGCCCGCCGCCTCGGCGGCAAATCGCGCGGCGCTGCCATCCTGAGCACTAACGCTTCCGCTCCCCTGGAGCTGCCGAAGCTGATCGTCCTCGAAGTCGCGCTGTCTCTTCACGGCCCGGGCATTTTCAAGCGACGCTTGGGCGCCTTCGCATTCCAATTGCAGTACGCGGGTGCGGGCCTTACGGCATTCCGCGGCGGAAGCCGAGAGGCGGTTTCGCAAGTCGATCAGGCTCTCGAGTTGCCGCTGGGAGCCGGCAATTCGCGACTCCACGAGGGCCTTTTCGTCGTTCAGCGAATCGAGGCGGTCTTCATCTGCCAGCGAATTCTCGACTTCAAAAAGCGGCGCGCCAGCGCGGGCTTCCGCTCCGCTCGTGGCAGGGCAATGGAATTTCACGTTGCCGTCGATCGGCGATCGGAGCGTAAGGATGGGAGCATTCACTCGCGCGCTGGTGCTGTGCAATTCGCACATGAGCGGAAAGAGCGACCATGCGGCCAGGATCAGCAATCCGCTACCAACCGCCAGCCGAACGATGCGAGTCGTCTTGTTGCGCGGCGCAGCGGCCGGGGGAGAAAGGGGAGGCAACGTAGGCGCCGAAGCCGGCTTGGCATCCACCGACGGCAATATGCGCCAGCAGGTTCCGCGTGTCCTTCGCGAAGAAGGCTTTGCAATTGCTCCTCGATCTTCTCGATCTGATTGTCGAGTTGACGCGGGTCGCTCGCGGCGGGAGCGCCGGCTTGAGCGGCGCTTGCTAGCATGGCAGCGTCGGGCATGCCTATGGGTCCAGTTTCTTGACGATGTCTCGGTATTCGTCGCTCCCGAGCCCAAAGCAGCCCGAACAGTCCCGCGCTAGCAGAATCCCTCCTGCCGCACGCGCAGCAGAAACGCCGCGCCATAACGATTCTATCAGGGCCTCTAAAGAATAGGTTTGTATTTTGCACACGCGAGACCCCGTTTCCGGCGGCATTCAAAAGCCCATGCAGTCGAAAAAACTTGCAAACTCGCTACAATCCAAGGCATGGCGGCGTCCGCCACCCTGGCGGCTGCGGGTTTTTTTCATCGGCCGCCAGCGGCGCGATGCCGGTGCCGCACCAAGGGTCGCGCTACTCCCTAAGTCAACACGCCGCTCGCGCCGCGTGGATATTTTCGCGGTTGCCTTTCGTCGGCGGCTGTGTACAGTAAGACTGCTGGGGGCCAGTCGCGCGATGAATATCAATCAGTTCGTTCAAGCGTATGTCGAATCGGTCGATCAGCTTCGCGTCCTGTTGGCGCTTCAGAAGGATCCCTCCGCCGAATGGGACGCCGTCGATCTCGGCGCGAAACTCTACCTTCCCCCCGCTGTGGCCGCCGCCGCACTCGCCCGGCTGGAAGCGAATGGCCTCTGTGCGTCGTCGGGCGAACCGCGACGCTACCGCTATCGGCCGAAGACCGACGAGCTTTCCCGGCTGATGGAGGAATTGGCGACGTTCCGATCGCCAGCGGCCGGTTACGTTGATCAACCTGTTATATGCCCGGCCCACCGCCGTTCAGGCATTTGCCGAGGCGTTCAAATTGCGCAAAGAAAAGGAAAGTTAAGATGGCCGCAGCCGTTTACTTGTTGTGTGCGGGAACCGCGCTTTTGTGCTGCGCGCTCTTGTGGCGCGGCTACCGAAGGAGCCGGGCGGCGCTGCTGTTCTGGAGTTGCCTCTGCTTTGGGTCGCTGGCCGCCGACAACCTGCTGCTCTTTGGCGACCGCGTACTGCTGCCGAATATCGACCTGACATTGCCGCGGGCGCCGTGGCGCTCGTCGCCGTCTTGTTGTTGCTGTATGGTTTAATATGGAATTCCAACCCCAAATGAGCCGCCGGGACCGGCGAAAGCAATGATCCACGATTTTATCATGGGCGCGGTGGCGATGGGCTTTGTGGTGGCTGCCCTTTTCTTCTTGCGTTTTTGGCAGGAAAGCCGCGACCGTCTCTTTGGGCTCTTCGCCCTGGGCTTTCTTATGCTGGCGTGCAACCGCCTGGTTATCGTACTGCTGCACGAAAATACGGAAAACTCGGTCGTGCCCTATCTCGTGCGGCTGATCGCCTTCGGCATCATTCTGCTGGCCGTGATTGACAAAAACCTGCGCCGCTCATAGGGATAAATCCGCTGCGTGCGGGTGCCGCGGCCGCGGCCAGGGTTGAACAGACCCTATCGCTGCTGTTTGCACAGCCGGCTCAATTTCAAATAATCGGACCGTTCCGCTTCTTTCGCCGCAGAGTCCCGGCCATTGCGACAGCACCGGCAGCCAGCAGAGCCAGCGTGCCTGGTTCGGGCACTGGCGAAACCGCCGAGGTGGAACTTGCAGGGATTTGGGCCGCCGGAACGACCGGCGCGAAGAACGAGCCGGCGGCGCCTACGAACAGGTTGCTGCCGTCGGCGAGCGCGCTGGGATTGGTGGCGATCAACGTGCCGTTTTCGACCGCCGTGCCGCCGCCGTAAGTGTTTGTGCCGCTGAGGAACAATGTTCCGCTGCCAGTCAGAAGCAGCCCGACCGTCGTGGCCGGCGAGTTGGGTCCATTATCGATCGAACCGCCGTAGGTGGTCGTGGACGACTGGCCGACTGTCAACGTGCCGCTCGTAATGTTGCTGTCGGTAATCAGAGCGCCGGCGGTGCCGGAAAGGGCGCCGACCGTGGGGCTGTTGCCGTTGAGGTCGAGCGTGGCGCCGTTAATGGTCAAGGGGCCGGTCGGCGCGCTGAAGCCGGAAGGGTTAGCGAGAGCGAGCTGCAGCGTTCCGCCGGATACGGTCGTTCCGCCGACGTAGGTGTTCACGCCGCCCAGAGTCAACATGCCGGCGCCCAGCTTCGTAAGGCCGCCGCTGCCGTTTTGCAAGAGGTTCTGGTTGATGGTGACGGTGTTGCCGGCGGTGTCGATGATCGCCCCGCCGTTGTTCACGAAGGCTACGCTGAGGTTCTGCATGAAGGTGGTGCTACTGCTGCCCGAGACGAGCTTGCCACCGTTGAAGATGAAGAAGCTTGTGCCGCCGCCTCCCTGAATGTCGCAATTGACCAGGGCTACGCCGCCGTTGAGATTGAATGTGCCGACGGGGGTGGCTGAGCCGATTTTTTCAGCGAGCATAAAGGACGAGTTGACCGTCAACGTGCCGCCGCCGATGGTGAAAATGCCGCGGGGCTGTCCGACAGCCGATGTGCTGAGCGCCGTCGTCTCGCCTGCGATCAGGTTGTTCACGTCGACCGTGCCCGCGTTGAAGATAAATGTGCCCGTCGGAGTCTGGTTATTGATATTCGCCGCGTCTCCCAAGCCGAGGGTGAGCGAATCGATGCTCGCGTTGACCGTACCGCCCGTAAGGTCGATCGTGCCCACGGGGGTGTTCCCGGTAGCGTTGACGTTGTACCAGCCAAGCGTGACGTTGGCGCGACTGCCGGGGCCGCTGGAGCCGGCAATGGTCAGCGTGCCCGGCTGCCCGTTGAAGGTAACGACAGAGGGAGTGGCGCCGCCGCCTCCTTGCTTTCCGGTGCCGACATAGAAATTGCCAACGTTGAACGTGTTGGACGCGCCAAGATCGAGAATCGCGAACGTGCCGCCCTGGTTGTTGGGGCCCTTACCGACGAAGAGGTTCTGCGCGGTGATCGCATTGTTTGCCGCCAGGAGCAGCAGACTCTCGCCGTTGGCTCCGGTGGCGGCAGGATTGATGCCCACGTCGAACTCGCTCACGTTGGCGTTAAAATTGCTCAACCCGGAAAGGTTGAGCGTCGTTACTTGGCCGGCGGTCCCGCCCGAGTTCATCTGGAACGAGCCGTTGGTCGCCGTTAATGCGAGTGTGCCGGAGCCGGTCATGGCAATTGAGACGTTGATCTGGCTGGCAAGGTTGCCCATGTTCACCACGGCGCCGGTGCTGCCGCTGACGATGTTCATCGTCTGGCCACTGCCGATATTCTGGATTACCGAGGCACCCGCGGCCGTCGCCGTCAGACCGGCGATCGTCTGGCTGGTTGTGCCGGCCAGGTCCACGGTGGGACTGCCGCTGAAAACGAGCGACGTCGTCGCCGGCAGGGCGTTGGTTGCCAACAATTGCAGCGAGCCGCCTGAGACGGTCGTCGTGCCGGCGTAGACGTTCGTGCCGGCCATCTGCAGCAGCCCGGCACTGACCGTGGTATTGCCGGTATAGAGGTTGTTTGCGCCCAGCAGCACGGAGCCGGTAGTGGTCTTGTTTAGGCTGACGCTGCCCGCAAGGATGGCAGTGACCGTGCCGCTCTGGGCGGCGAAGGCATTGGCTGTATTACTTTCAGTGAGTGTGCCGTTCTGAACGACGCCGCCCTGGAAGGTTACAACGCCGGACGTGCTCTGGCTCTGCGTGCCCAAGTCAAGCGTGCCGCCGGTGATCGTGATGGCGGAGGCGGGGGGCATATAACCGTTGGGCGCCGACAACTGTAGAAGTCCGGCGCCGATCGTCGTTTTGCCCGTGTATAAGTTGGAGGCTCCTAGCACGATGGTACCCGTGGTCGTCTTATTCAAGCCGACGTTGCCGGCCAGGACTGCGTTTATGACGCCGCTTTGGGCATCGAAGGCTGTAAGCGCGGTCTCCGTCAGGGTGCCGTTTTGGGCGCCGCCACCCTGGAAGGAGATGAGCCCCGACGTGCTCTGGCCCAGGCTGCCGAGGTCGAGCGTGCCGCCGGCGGTCGTGATGCTCCCACCCGTGCTCAGGCTATTGCTGCCGCCTGTTACTTGCAACAGCCCGGCGAGGACGAGCGTGCCGCTGTTATAGGTATTCGCGCCGGTAAGCGTCAGCGTACCCGAACCGGCCTTCGTGAGGCTAAATCCGGCCCCGCTGACGCCGCCCACGCTGAGATTACTTCCCAGCACGGTTACCACGCGGCTGGCCCCCAGCGCGACCGTGCCCGAGCCCATGTCAAGGCTGCTCGTACCGTTGAAGACGATATCGGAGTTCCAGTTCTGCGGATTGCTGGTCACGAGCGCGACCGCCGTGCCGCTGGTGTTGTCCAACGTGCCTCCGGCAATCGTCAACAGCCCGCCGCCGATGGCCGACGGATCGTTGATGTTAAGTAAACCGCCATTGAAAGTAACGCTGCTGACGGTCTGGGCGAAATTGGCGCTGAGCGTGCCGCCGTTGATCGTCAGCGGACCGCTGCCCAAGGCGCCGATGCTGTTGGCATTGAGCACAGCCGCGCCGATCGCGACGGCGCTGACGGATTGGGCGAAATTGGCGTTCAACGTGCCGCCATTCACGCCCAGCGATCCCGTGCCGAGTGCCATCGGGCTGTTCAACGTCACCAAACCGGCGTTGAAGGTCGTCCCGCCGCTGTAGCCGTTGGTGTTGGCGATGGTCAGCGATCCCGTGCCGCTCTTGACGAGATAGGTAGGCGAGCTGCCGTCGATAATGCCGTAGGCGCCGCCGAAGCTGTACGAGGCGGCGTTATTGTTGATGGTCACGCTGATCGGCGCCACGTTGCCTTGACTGATCGTCACCGCGATCGCACCGCTGCCCGCCGAGTCGGTGAAGTTATCGTTGTCGCCGGTTATGAATGTGGCCTGCACATTGGATGGCTGGAGCGTCCAAGCATTCATGGCTTGCCAATCGGTCTGCGAGGCGTTCCAGAAAGGCGTCTGACCATTGACCTGATAATCGATTTCGCCCGGATTGTCCAGCAAGGCGGTCGTCTGGCGGGCACCGAGCGATCCGGATTGCCCCACCGAGAAAGCGGAGAAACCGCTGCCGCCGATCGAGCCGTAGCCGATCAAGCGATACGTGCCATTGGGCACGGCAACATTGGGGAAGTTGATTTGCACCGAGCCAGCGGCGCCGCCCGGTGTCAGGCTGCCGGCCTGCAAGGCCACACTGCCCGTGTTCATGAACGCGGGCATATTGATCGTGCCGTTGCCGCTGAAATTCAAGGAGGTGAGCGTCAGTGTGGTTGTGCCATTGGCGCTGACGTCGATGCCGCCGCCGGGCGAGGCGAAGGTATTGCCGGCACTGCCCGTTCCGCCCAGAGCCGCTCCGGCGGCCACGTTGACGGTGCCGCTGGCGAGGAGCGAGCCGTTGACGTAAAGCCCTCCTGCGTTCACGTTGACCGGCCCCGTAAATGTGTTGGCAGCGCTGAGGTTCCATTGCCCCGTCCCCGTCTTGACGAGTGTCGTGGCGAAGTTGCCGGGATTGCTATCGCCCACCGTGGCTGCCAAGATACCTGCGGCGTTTCCCGTGCCGTTTCCGGTAAGCGTCAAGGTCGCCGGAGCGGCCGTGTTGGCGAAGGCAATCGCTCCGCCGCCGCTACCGACGGTCATCGACCCGTTTGCGTTGCCCGAGGCGTCAAGCGTCGCGCCATTCGCGCCGACGGTAAAGACCCGGTTTGTGCTCGTCGGGACGCTGCCCGTATATTGCAGCGTGCCGCCGTTGATAACGAGGTCCGCGGGCGAGCCGCCGGCCGATCCCAGGCCGAGGGGGCTGGGCGTGTTCACGTTGGCAAGGAACGTGGCGTTGACGACCCCGTTGATCGTCGTCGGACCAACGTAAGTGCTGCTGCCAGCAAGCGTCAAGACGCCGGGTCCCGATTCCGTCACGCCGCCGATGCTGCCGCCGCTCGATTGCAAGGGCTGGGCGATCGTGATGTTGTTGCCATTGGGATTGATGAAAGCGCCGCTATTGCCGACGTTGGCGCCAGTCAGCCCCTGCATGAAGGTCGTACTGCTCGTGCCGGCCATCAGCGTGCCGCCGTTGAAATTGAACGTGCTCGTGCCGCCGCCGCCCTGGATGGGGCAACCAGCCACGACCACGCCGCCATTGAGATTGAACGTGCCGCTTGGCGCGGTCGCGCCGCCCTGGTTCACGCCTAGGGCGAAGGTGTTGTTCACCGTGAGCGTGCCGCCGCCGATGGTGGCGGTGCCGAATGCTCCGATGGCGGCGCTATTGGTGTTGGTCGCGGCCGTCACGCCCACGAGGAGGCTGTTTACATTGACCGAGCCCGCCGTGAAAATGAACGTCCCGTTCGTCTGCGTGCCCACATTAACCTGGTTCGCGCTCACCAGACCCAAGGTCAGCGCGTCGATAGCGGCATTCACCGTGCCGCCCGTCAGGTCGATCGTACCGATGGCATTGGCGCCGGTTCCGCCGGCGAAGTTGGACCAGGCGACAGTCACTTCCGCCCGGCTGCCGGCGCCGCTCGAGCCGGCAAGGGTCAGCGCGCCGGCTGCCCGTTGAACGAGATCAAACTGGAAGATCCCGCGGTGCTACTTCCCTTGTCGAAGGCCACGATCAAGTTGCCCACGTTGAGGTTATTGGAGGCGCCGAGCACAATACTTGCAAGCAGGCCGGCGGCGTTGTTGTTGCCGTTGGCAACGTAGAGCGTGGGAGTCACAATCGTGTTGGACGGCGAGAGCACCAGCAAGGCGCTACCGGCCGGGCTCGTGACCGAATCGTTGCCCACGACAAACAAGTTGACGTTGGCCAAAAAAGCGCCCGCTTGGCTCAGATTCAAAGTGGTGCTTCCTGATGTGTTGACGTTCATTTGGAACGTGCCGGCGGTGTTCGATATGGCCAGTGTGCCGGTGCCAACGACGCTGGCCGTGCCGAGCGCGTTCGTCCCGACCGTGGTCGAGAGCCCGCCCAACGTCTCGCTGTAAGGTCCCATGTTCAAGACGGAGTTCCCCGTGAAGCTTAGCGTGCTGGTCGCGGGCACGGCGTTGGCGACGCCGAGGTTCAAGGTGCCGCCATTAATGCCCGTCGTGCCAATGTAGCTGTTCGACGAATTGGCGAGCGTCCACGAGCCGCCCGTGAAAGCGACGCTCAGGGCATTTACGCCGTTGTCGGTGATGGGACTCGAAAATGTCGTGGCGGAAGTCGACGATTGCCAAAGCGTGAGACTTGCGGCGTTTGAGTAGCTGCTGGTGATCGAGCCCAGATTGGCCAGGCCAGAAGGCACGGAGTTGAAGTTGACGATCGCCGCCGGCCCCGTGACGGATGTCGTGCCGGCGATTTGCAGTCCGTATCCGCTGGTGGTTGCCAGCGTCAAAAGCGACGTGGTTGACGCGCTTCCGCCGATGCTGAGATTCTTGAATTGAAAGGTGCTGCCGGTATTGCTGCCGCTAAAATGGTTGAGGTTGATGGTGGCGCTATTGCTGATGTTGAGGCTGTTTTCCGCCGTCGAACTGCTTCCGGTAATGATCGTCTGACCGCTCCCGCTGCCGTTGGCCAGCAGCGTCAGCGACGTGATCCCGGTGTAGCCGGTAACGGCCGTACTGCTTATGGAGTTTACGGCGCTGTACAAGTTGATCTGGCCGGTGCCGAAGGCCTGGAGAACGTTGGTCGCGCCGCTGTTGGAGCCTTGCAGGCCGGCGTTGGCCGAACTGGCGGCAGTGGCGCTGGTACCGCTCAAGCTGCCCACGGAGATGACGCCGGAATAATTCGTGTTGGCATTGGTGAAGTTCACGAGACCTTGGCTCTGGCCCTGGTTAATGATGACGCCATTGACGCTGCCTCCGCCGATTTGCAGCGCGCCGGTGCCGCTGACGATTGAATTGATCTGCAGGATTTCGTTGGCGTCGGCCCCCAACGCCGAACTGCTGTTGACGCTCATCGTGCCCGCCAGCACGCCCGTTGCCGCGACGCCGTTGCTGCTGCCTTCATTGACAAAGCCGCCGTTAAGAATCAGATTAACCGTATCGATGCCAGCACCATTGGTGCCGTTGGTTTTCAACGTCATCTGCGAGCTGTATATCGCGCCGGTGGGCGCGATGCCAAGGAAAGACCGGCAAACGTGAACGGACTATTGCCTACCGGCGTGCGGATGGAAAAATTCGATCCCGCGACGATGTAGTTATTGCCGGCCACGGCGGCCACTCCGGGCGTTGCCCCGGTCGACGAGAATCCGGCGGGGACCAGGCCGCTATTATTAAAACTCGAGCTGTTGCCGGGGTCACCGACCCCACCCGTCCCGCCAGTCAGGTAGAAGGTCTGGGCCTGCGCGGCCTGTACGGTAATCAGGAAAATCGCAGCCGCTAAGACGGCCACCAAACTACGAACGGAAACATGGAAAAATGAATGCACCAGTCATTCTCCTAATCGCTAAGACCCAATCGCTGAAATATGTCAACAAGTTCAGTGCCTTTGCGCGGACGATGCCCGAGCGCTCGAAACAGCGGCTCGCTCACCGGATTCCCCTTATTAACCCAAGACACCGAGGTTCCATTATAGACGACGTTGCCGCTAGTATGCAACGATTTTGCCGAAGAACCCGCCGACACCCTCCTTATGGATGAGCGCGGGTTGGCCTTGCGACGGCACGTGGGGATGAGAACTGATCGCGCATATATAGATTGCGGTCAATTCTTGTCCGAGTGACCCAAAATCGACGTTGCCCGATGACGCCGGCGCAACAGAGGCCGCGTAAGCACGTGGGATTGCCGGCGGTCAAGCTCTTGCCGCCGGCAATCGCCACGTCGTTCACTTTGAATCAATGGCCGATTCGCCGCTTTCGCCGCAATGCCGCGGCGATTGCGAAAACGCCGGCGGCCAGCAGAGTCAGCGTACCCGGCTCGGGAACAGATACTACGGCAGGGGCGCTGGCGGGCGGCACGACCGGCGCGAAGAACGATCCGGGGGGGCCGACATACAGGTTCGTGCCGTCCTGGATACCTGCCGGATTCGTCACGATCAACGTGGCGTTTTCGACGCGCGTGCCGCCCATATACGTATCCACGCCGCTAAGGCTCAGCGTGCCGCCGCCGGTCACGGTCAAGCCGCCGTCCGTGCCGAACAACGCGGGATCGGGCACGATCGAATTGGAAGCGCTGAGCGCAAGTCCGTTGGTATCGATACGCGCGGCGCCGCCTGGATATAATCGTTGGTGTTGGCCAGGAAATTCCCATTGCTTGTGCCGTTGCTAGTGCCGGCCGTGGCCTGCAAGACACCGCCATTGAAATAGAGATTGCCCGTGGCGCCGCCGTAAGTAGCGACTCCGTCGGCTTGGACGGTACCGCCGTTGAGGTAGAAGTTGCCCACATTGGAATTCTCGCCGATCACAAGGCCGGTCGTGTTCGTGACCAAACCGGCATTCATATTCCATGTGCCGTTTCCACCCAAGGAACCAACAATGATATTAGTGCCGCTGCCGACCTTGTTGATCGTGCCGCCGGTCATCGTCACAACTCCGATGCCGCCGGATCGGCCGACGGCGAGCCAACTCCCCACGTTGAGTTGACCGCCGGCCATATTGTAAACGCCATTGCCGTTGGTATCCTGGCCGACCCACATTTCATTGTTGTCGGTAATGGTGCCGCCGGACTGGTTCAAGGTGCCAGTGGTGAGCGAGGCAACGCCCGCGTCGTCGGCGACATTGAAATTGCCGCCGCCGGTCTTGTTGATCACACCGCCACTCATATTCACGACAGCAGACCCGCCGCCGCGACCAAAGTCGGTCCAAAAGCCCACATTCACCGTTCCGCCGGAGAGGTTGAATGTGCCGACTCCGCCGATTCCCTGCCCGACCCAGAGTTCTCCGCCGGCAGTAGTGAGGGTAGTGTTGCCGCTCTGAGTGAGCGTGGCGACGCCGCCATTGCCTATGGCGAATTGGGGGTTGCCGCTGGTCGAGGTGTTGATCAAACTGGCGTTGTCGCCAAGGAGCACGTTGGCCGTCCCGCCGTTGACCCCGAGATTGAGACTGGGGCTGTTGTTCGTCGTAATCATCACCGAACTGCTGCCCGTAATGCTGAGGCTGCCGCTGCCCGTGGTATTATTGGTGAAGAAGTCCGTGCCGCCGACATCGATTGGGCCGGCGAGAGTAACCTGGCCGTCGGGGATGACCATGCTGCCAATGCCGGCCTCGCCGATGTTCATGCGGTTGGCGTTGATCGTGCCGTTGGTGAGACTATAGGTGCCGACGGAACCATTGTTGATTCCCATGCGGAGCCAGAAGCGAAGGTTGACAGTGCCGCCGCTTTGGTTGACGGTGCCGGTCCCGCCATCGACGCGCAAATCGCCCGCGCTGATCGTGCCGTTTTGCAAGTTGTAGACGCCCGAGCTACTGCCGTTGAGAGCAATTGCTAGATTGCCGTCGGGCATGCTCAGGGCGCCCGCGGTTTGCGTCAAGGTTCCTTGCGAGCCGCCATTCTTCCCCACGTTGAACCCGCCGTAGATTGTGGCCGCGCCGCCGTTGATGGTCATGAGGCCGGGTCCGCCGGCGCGATCGCCGACGTTGAATTGATTGCCGCTCGTGTAGACGGTCAAGGTGCCGCTGTTGAGCGTATAAGTGCCGGTGCCGCCGGCGGCAACGGACGCGAAATTGAGGCCGCTGCCGCTGCTGCCAAGAGTGACCACCGAGCTGCCGCCTTGAGTGAACGAGCCAATGCCGTTCGGATCGAATCCGCCGACGCGGAAAAAGCCTCCACTGCCCGCCATGTTCAATGCCGCGCTGCCGCCGATCGTATAGCTGCCCGATCCGCCGATGCCGACGCTCAACTGGCTGGCGTTGGCCAGATTGACGACGCCGCCGTTTTGCGTCATGGAGCCGGTTCCTATGGATCCGCCCAGACTCAGTGCGCTGGCGGAAATCGTTCCGCCGCTCAATGTATAAGTGCCGGCCCCCGAATCGCCAATCATCAGCGTTCCATTGGGCGCGTTGATCAGGCCGCCGTTTTGGGTGCCCGCGCCGGTAGAACCGGCGGCGCTTCCCAGTGTAATCGAACTGCCAGAGAGCGTGCCGCCGCTATGCACGGCAACAGTGGCCGAGTCGCTGGCGCTTGGGCCGCCGATATAGGTCGCGCTGAGGCCGCTGATATCGCCCAGCAAGCCACCCGAATTGATGATCAGGTTGCCGCCGTGGATGTCCGTTTCACCGGTGTAGCTACTGGAGTTATTTATCGTGAGCGAGCCGACGCCGTTCATCACCAAGCCAGTGTTGCCAGTGATGGAACCGGTGCCGGAGAACGAATAGGCCGAGGCGGCGTTGGTCATGGTGAGCGCAACCGAGCCGGGCTGCAAGACGCCGTTCAGCGTTACCGCGCCGCTAGTCGAGCCGGAATCATTGAACGTCACGTTGTCGAGATTATAAAAGAAGTCTCGCACGTTCCCGGCGCCCGTGTTGAGCCAATTCTTGGTGACGGTCAAGTCCCAGAAATTGTTACTAGAACTTCCCGCCCACACCAGGCTGGCAGCCGAGCCGGTGGACACATTAAGATCGACCTCGGTCAGCGAACTACTTGTCGAGTACGTCTGCCGGCTGATCGGCAGGCCGGTCAAGAGCAGGGAACCGACTGAGGTCGAGTTGCTCGGTGCGAGAATCAGGGGGTAGCTACCAAAGGCCAATGCATTGTTCAAGAGCGAGGAGATGTTGATCACCGTGCTATTGGCCAGACTCAAATTGCCGGCGACGACAATCTGATCGTTGCCGTTATTGGTGCTATTGGAAAGTTTGAAGGCCAGGATGCCGCCGCTGGCAGTGGTCAGGCTGGCGGGCTGGGCCGTGCCTGTCTGCGCCAAGTTCGAGAAGGTGTAGCCAGAGGCAAACGTGCCGCTCGCGCTGACGGAGACGGCGGGCACGATCGTATCCGTGCTGAACGCGGCTCCGGAGTTCACTGTGATGGCGCCAGTACCCGATGGAACGCCAGTCATCAGGAGCGTCCCGGCGTTCACTGTGGTTGCGCCGTTGTAGGAGTTATTGCCAGTCAGGCCGAGTTTGCCCGCGCCCGCTTATTCAGGCCGCCATCGGTTCCGATGAGGGCCGGGTCGGTGGAGATTAGGCCGGGGTATTGAATGTTGTTTCCGTTGGTATCGATGATTGCGCCGCCAGCCTGCACGTAACTGTTAAAGTTCGTGGTCGGGGAATAGGCGGCATTGCCGGCCGTCGCCTGGAGCACTCCGCCGTTGTAATACAGATTACCCGTTGCGCCCGCGCCGAAATTCCCCAGGCCGGTGGCCTGGACGATGCCGCCATTGAGAAAAAACGTGCCCGTGTTGGTATTCTCGCCGAGGATCAACCCGGTCGTATTGGTAATCAGGCCGGCATTCATGTTCCAAGTGCCATTGCCGCCAAGCGAACCGACAATGATATTGCCGCCGCCCGTCTTGTTAACCGTGCCGCCGGACATGTTGACCACGCCGGTTGCGCCGTTGCGGCCAACGGCGAACCAATTGCTTACGTTCAACACACCGCTGCCGGAAAGGTTGTAGATGCCGTTTCCGCCGCCGTTGTTGCCGACCTGGAATTCGCCTCCGCCACTGGCATCATCAATGGTTCCGCCGGTCTGCGAGACGGTACCGGAACCAACTTCGCCGATGTGGAAGGTGCCCGTCGCGGTCACCAAGCCGTTGCTGATGTTCATCACGCCTTGGCCGCCCGAGCCGTTCCCGCCGACAAAGAGATTCATGCCGCCATTGGTCGTGCCGTCGGCGTTTTTGCCGATATTGAGTGTGCCGCCGGTAAGATTGTAGGTTCCCACTGCGCCGCTGTTGGCGCCGATGTAGAACCAGTAGCGGAGCTGCGCGACGCCGCCGCTCTGGTTGATGGTGCCGTTACCGCCGGTGTTGCCAAAATCACCTGTGTAGAGGGTGCCACCTTGTAAATTGTAGGTGGCGTTGTTGCCCGAACCGTCCCCGATGAATAGGCGGCCGCCGTTGGTGTTGATCACCGCGTTGCCAGACTGGTTGAGCACGCCGTTGTTGCGGACGAAAAACCAGCCGGTCTGGGTGCTGAATGAACCGTTTCCCGATACCGAGACCGTTCCTCCCGTGGTGCCCGAGCCGTCGCCGACCATGATGTCGCGGTTCACAGTGACGCTCCCGTTGCCGTCAACATTGACCTGGCCCGTGGATCCGTTCGTGCCGATGTGGAAGTTGTTGTTGTTGCCGCCGTTGCCCGTCATGTTGAACTGCGCGTTGTTATGCACGTTGAGGATGCCTGCTCCGCCGGCGTTCCACTGGCCGAGCGTCACGAAGCCGGCGGCATTGAACTGCGCCGAGTCGTTGAGCGTGAGAACGCCCGTGGAGGCGGAGCCATCGCTCCAGCCGCCGCCGATCTCGGCGCCTGTATTGCCGTTACTCGCGTTGACGACCGCATTCCCGTTCATCGTGTAGGAACTGACGTTGGTCGCGGCGAGCAGGAGCGTCCCGCCGCCATAATTGTACATGCGGCCTACTTCGAACCAGTTGCTCACATTGACTGTGGTCCCCGTGCTCTGCACGATGTTGCCGACAGGGCTTTCGCCGTTAAAGCTGTTCGAGTCGCCGGCGTAAAGTTCCGCGTAGCTCCCGTAGGTGCCCGCGCTATCGATTAATGCGGTGCCGCCGCTAAGAATCTCGGGAATGTCACCGACCGCGGGCAATGCACTGGTACTCCAATTCGCCGTGTTATTCCAAGAGTCGCTGCCCGAGTTCGTCCAGTAAACATTCGCCGCCGAAGCCGATGAAACGGAGAGCAGCATTCCCAACGCGACGAGCGCGACGACTAACGCCCGGGCAGAACCGCGCAACGTCGAAACGACGCCGACGCGACAGCCCATAACCCGGACTTTCATCGCACACTCCAAAATGGTAGACAAAGTATCAGTCAGGTAATAAAGACGATTGTCCCTCATGACAGCCTTCCCTTCTAAATCTTATAGAATCGACCGCAACGGAAACGCCGGCGAGTCTTTTCGACGGACCAGGAAATCAAGCGGTGCGACGGCCCCAACCATACCCTTAACCCAGGAGCCTACCCTGTCAGTCTACACATTTGCTTGAAGCAAGGCAAGCAATTGGTTTTCGATTTCGCGTAAAGCTGCCGGCGGCTAATTGCTAGCCTCGGTGATTTAAATGTTTTTAAAGCGATGAGATGGCCGACCGCGACGATACGATTTCCAGAATTGTCGCAACAAAACACTTAGGGCGTGTCGCCGCCAATACATAGCCCGGCGAACAGATGCAAGAATGGCTTGCCAACCGCCTCCTATCGCTATGACAGCTTGGCTTCAACAATTGCTTAGAACCGGACCTCACCGCCCAGACGCAGGCCCTGCGCCCAGAAATACGACTGATTGAGCGTATTGGGCACCTGCGTGGTACCGGTCAATGAACCATATGGATAGCCGGTCGTGGGCTCGGCGATCTGGTCCGCGGCGCGGACTACTGCCGACCAGTAAACCAGGTCGTAACCGATCGTAACCTTCACGTGCTCCATGACCTGGTAGCCGGCGGTTACATTCAATTCGGGTATCCACGAGAAGACGTTTCGCGCGATTTCCTGCGACGCCGTCTGCTGGTTGATGCCAGTCTGAGCGACGCTCTGGTCGACGCGATAAAGGTTGAAGAATTGGAAATCCTGGTTGTTCACGCCGATCGCCGCCTTGGCCAGTACGTCCAACGACCAGCGGCCGCGGGTCATCGCGGCGTCGAGCCCGAGCTCCCAGCCGTTAAAATTGTTCGTCGCTCGATAGTTGTAGACATTCGTGTACTCCGTCCAGAGGTTCGCGCTGGCCGGGTTGACGTCCATTTCGTCATCGCGGGCATTGACCCCGTCGATCAATCGCATGAAGCGGTATCCGCTGACGGCGTCCAACCGGAAAGTGCGCGCGGACGAATCGGTCCATGGCACATCGCCGTCTTGGCTCGCCCATTCCGCCGCGCGGAGATTGCGCCGAAGCCAAAGCCCGGCCGACTGGAAGTAGTCGCTTGTATCGACTGTCACGCGGCCCACGAAACGCGTCGGAAACCCGATGCCGCTGATCTGCGGATTCGGGCTCACCCTGGGGTCGGCGTTTGGATCGAAGAGTGCCCGAACGATGGGAAAGAATGTGCCGTTGTCGTAACCATTGGAAAGCCCGCTATCGTAGTTGTCGGGCTTGCCGCGGAAATCGAAGTACTCGCCTTCGACGCCCCAACAGTGACAGCAGTCCAACCACATGCCCATATCGATGCGGTAGCCATCGTGGTCTCCGTCGCGGATGGTGCGGTCGCCGAATACGGTCTCCAGGGCGCCGTTTGGCGTCTGATTGGAAACCATCGCTGGCAGATGCGCGCCGTTGGTCCACCAGAGCATGTATTCGCCCTGAAACCAGAAGCGGCCCGGCGCGCCCATGAAGCAATCGTCGCCACACGGCATATCGGTGCAACATGGCGCCGAGAAGGTGTCCTCGGGCATCTGCAATGTCGAAGAAATGCCCTTCGAGACAGGGGCTTCTTCCTGGAAGGGGCCTGTTGTTGTCGCCTCACCCGCCGATGCGGAACTCGAACCAGTCGTGAACTTGTCGAACCCGGCAAGCTGAATATCGCCGGCACGGATTCGCGCCCCGCTTGCCGCGACGAGTCCCAGCAGTAGCATGCAGGCTCCTCTCCCAAGGTCCCAGACTGTATTCATGGCTTCCCCCCTCGATAAATACGGAATTGATCTCTTTGCGTCGTAATGGTTGTGCGGGTTACAACGACTTTTCCTTTGGTAACGAATCGGACGGTTGTAGCGATTGTCATTAGGCTCGGTATCAGATTAGGTGGTTTTGGGGATTTGGTGGAAGGTTTTCCGCAGGCATGTTTTGGGGAAATTAGGAAATCTTTTCGCTAGGCGCGAGGTTTAACGAGTGTAGATCGCGGAAAAGTTGCCGTACTATACGCAGATTGATGCGACGGCGCACTGAAGCCCCAGCTTTAGCAGGTGTTGCACAATGACACCAAGAGGCCGGGCTGCGATGGAACTTGCCCTTCGAGCTGGTTTTCCCGTAAAATGAAAGGTTTCGGCAAGGTTTTTCATCGCGATGGCAGATTCCGACATCCTGATCCAAGGCGCCCGCGAGCACAATCTTCGCGATGTCAACCTTGTTCTGCCGCGAAATCAACTGATTTGCTTCACGGGCGTCAGCGGCTCCGGCAAAAGCTCGCTGGCCTTCGATACGCTCTATGCCGAAGGGCAGCGGCGCTACGTGGAGAGCCTTTCGAGCTTCGCCCGGCAGTTTCTCGGCCAGATGCCAAAGCCGGACGTCGATCTGATCGCCGGGCTGAGCCCTTCGATTTCCATTTCCCAGAAGTCCAGCGGCACGAACCCGCGCTCCACCGTCGGCACGATCACGGAGATTTACGATTACCTCCGCGTGCTCTTCGCGCGGGTGGGCAAGGGACATTGCCCGGAATGCCATCGGCCGATCACCGCGCAAACTCGCGAACAGATCATCGACCGCATTGCGGTGCTGCCCAGCGGCACGCGGTTCATGGTGCTCGCGCCGCTGATTCGCGGGCAGAAGGGCGAGTATCGCGATCTTTTCGAGGACCTGCTCAAGCAAGGCTTCGTCCGCGCCCGTGTCGACGGCAAGGTTGTACGCCTGAGCGACGACCTGCGGCTCGATCGGCAAATGCGGCACAACATCGAGGTCGTCATCGATCGTCTCGTCGCCGGGCCGAAGCTTCGCACCCGACTGGCGGAGGCGGTGGAGATGGCGCTGAAGCTGGGGGAGGGGAACTTGGTGGTTGCGGAGGAGGGTCGTGAAACCGTAAGTGAAGGCGAACAAGACCAGAGGTCAGAGGTCCGAGGTCAGCGATCAAAGTCGACCCTCAGTCCGACGACCGATCTCCGACCTCTGATCTCCGACCTCCGACCTCTGATTTCACACTGTCCGCCCACTACGCCTGCACACACTGCCAAAAGAGCTTCGAGCCGCCGAGTCCGCAGTTATTCAGCTTCAATAGCCCGCAAGGCATGTGCCCTGAATGCAGCGGGTTGGGAGAAATCTATTCGTTCGACCCGCGCGGCTGATTCCCGATTCCTGCCAAGTCGTTCCAGCAAGGTTGCATCGAGTTGCTGGGCAAGTGGCAAGAAATGGGCCGCTGGAAACGGCATATCTTCCGCGGCGTGGCCGAATCGCTGGAACGCAACTTGAGCCTGCCGTCGGGCAGCGTGCTGGAAACCGCCTGGGAAGAGCTCGATCCTCGCGCACAACACGCCATGCTCTGGGGCACGGGCGACGAACACATTACTTTCACGTGGCGGAGCGGACCGTCGGGCTACAAATGGGGCGGAAAGTTCGAGGGCATTATTCCCAAGCTGCTTGCGCAGTATCGCACCACGCGCAGCCGCCCGCAACGGAGGCAACTGGAAAAGTACATGCGGATCATCCGCTGCGGGCGCTGCGACGGCCGCCGCCTGAACGCCCAGGCGTGCGCGGTGACGGTTACCACTGCCGCGAAGGCGTTTTTTGCACGGGGAGAGATGAGAGGTGAGAGTCAAGAGATGAAGGAAGAGAGGGGAGCCTCGAAGGGCAATGGCTCCGATCCTTCATCCCTCAACTCTCATCTCTCAACTCTCATCCCTGAGCCTACCGAGAAATCACTGCCCGACGTCTGTGGTCTTTCCGTGAGCGACGCGGCCGAGTTCTTTTCCGCCCTGGAACTGGACGCCACGGGCGCGACAATCGCCGCCGAAGCCCTCAAGGAAATCCGCAGCCGCCTGCAATTCCTCAAAAACGTCGGGCTGGAGTATCTTGCCCTCGATCGCACCGCGCCGACCCTTTCCGGCGGCGAGATGCAGCGCATCCGCCTGGCCGGGCAAATCGGCTGCGGCCTCGTCGGCGTGCTTTATATACTCGACGAGCCGTCGATCGGATTGCATCCGCGCGACAACGACAAGCTGCTGGAAACGCTCGCCCAGCTTCGCGATCAAGGCAACACAGTCGTCGTCGTCGAGCACGACGAGGACACGATGCGGGCGGCCGATCATATCGTCGATTTTGGACCCGGTCCCGGCGTTCGCGGCGGGCATGTCGTCGCCGAGGGCACGTTCGCAGAGGTTACGTCCAGCAAGGAGAGCGTCACCGGAGCCTTTCTTTGTGGCCGCCGGCGTATCGAGGTACCGAGCAGTCGCCGCCAAAGCAATGGACGCGGCCAGCTCGTGGTCCGAGGTGCGCGGCACAATAACCTCAAAGACATCGACGTCGAAATCCCGCTTGGCGTTTTCGTCTGCGTGACGGGCGTTTCCGGTTCGGGCAAGAGCTCGCTTGTGAACGATATTATCGTCGAAGCCCTGCACCGCGATCTCAACGCGGGCCTCGGCAATCCGGGCGAGCACGACAAGATCGAAGGGCTCGAACACCTCGACAAGATTATCGCGATCGACCAGTCGCCGATCGGCCGCACGCCTCGCTCCAATCCGGCCACCTACATCAAGGTCTTCGACGAAATCCGCCGCCTTTACACGCAGCTTCCCGAGGCCAAGGCCAAGGGTTTTGAGCCGGGCCGATTCAGCTTCAACGTCAGCGGCGGCCGCTGCGAGGCCTGCGAGGGCAACGGCTCGACGAAGCTGGAGATGGATTTTCTGGCCGACATTTGGGTCACGTGCCCAGTGTGCGAAGGCCATCGCTTCAACCGCGAGACGCTGCAAGTACGCTTCAAGGGCAAGTCGATCGCCGAGGTGCTTGAGATGGACGTGCAGGAGGCCCTAACGCACTTCGAAAACATCCCGGCGGTGGCCGACAAGTTGCGCACGCTGCACGAAGTTGGTCTCGATTACGTCAAGCTTGGACAGCCTTCGCCGACACTTTCCGGCGGCGAGGCCCAGAGGATCAAGCTCGCTCGCGAGCTAGTAAAGAAGAGCACGGGACGAACGCTTTATCTCTTGGACGAGCCGACGACCGGCCTGCACTTCGCCGACATCCAGTTGCTATTGAAGGTTCTGCACGATTTTGTCGAGGCGGGCAATACGGTGCTTGTGGTCGAGCATAACACCGAGGTCATCAAGACGGCCGATTGGATCATCGACCTCGGCCCGGAAGGCGGCGTGGGCGGCGGACGAATCATTGCGGCCGGCACGCCGGAAGAAGTTGCGGCGGTGGAGTGCTCGCATACCGGTCGGGTGTTGAAGCGGTGGCTGAATGTCAACGTAAAGAAGGGGGAAGGGAGAAGGGAGAAGGGGGATCCGTGTCTCCCCTCTCCCCTCTCTCCTCTCCCCTCCCTCCCCGCCGCGCCCAACTCGCTACTTCCATCAAAGTCCGCGGCGCGCGGCAGCATAACCTCAAAGGCATTGACGTTGAAGTGCCCCGCGACCAGATGACCGTGTGCTGCGGGCCCAGCGGAAGCGGAAAGACTTCGCTGGCGATGGACACGATCTATGCCGAGGGGCAGCGGCGGTATGTCGAGAGTCTCAGCTCCTACGCGCGGCAGTTCGTCGACAAAATGCAGAAGCCGCGAGTGGACCACATCGAGGGCCTTTCGCCTGCCATTGCCATCGAGCAGAAGCACGCCGGCCACTCGCCGCGGAGCACGGTCGGCACCGTCACCGAGATCTATGATTATTTGCGGATCATCGTTTCGCGGCTCGGGCAGCCCTATTGCCCGGTGTGCGACCTGCCGGTGGGCACGCAGACGGCCGACGAGATCATCGACAAGATCATGCAGCATCCGGCCGGCACGCGGCTCTATCTCATGGCCCCGCTCGAGATCGAAGTCGGCGAAAAGTACGACGCGCTGTGGGAAGAGCTCGCGCGGGCGGCTACGTCCGTGTGCGGATCGACGGCCAAACGCGTACGCTCGACCAGCCGCCCGAGATCGACCGCAAGCGGAAGCATCGCATCGAAGTAGTGATCGACCGTGTTGTTATCCGCCGCGACGGCCGTAGCCGCATCGCCGGCAGCGTGGAGAACGCCCTGGCCAAAGGCCGCGGCGTGCTGCACGTGACCGAGCCGCGTGACGACGTGCCCGAATCGACGTGGCCGGTCGAAGTTTACAGCCAGCACTACGCCTGCGGCAAGTGCGGGCGGAGCTTTGAGCTGCTCTCGCCGCACAACTTTTCGTTCAACAGTCCCTTGGGCTGGTGCCCGGCGTGCGAGGGCCTGGGTGTGCAGACGGGCACGAACCCGGCGGCGCTGCTCCGCGATCCAAAACTCTCGCTGGCCGACGGGGCGGTCGGCTTGTGGCCCGGCGCGTCGAACAGATTATTCGCTCGGATGCTGGAGAGCCTCGCCCGCACGACGGGTATTCCAATCGATGTGCCTTATGAGCAACTCGGCGGAAAGCACCGCCGGCTGATTATGCATGGCACGGGCGAGCAGTGGTTTGATGTAGTAGGACGGACCTCCGAGTCCGTTCCGAAGAAGAAGGACGGGCTCGGAGGCCCATTCTACACATCTTTCCGTTTCCAATACAAGGGCCTCTACCCCGCTCTCGACGAAGCCAGCCGCGTGTCGCCCGGTTTTCGCGGACGGTTGGAGCATCTAGTCGATGAAGTAGATTGCACCGTCTGTGGCGGCAGCCGGCTGCGCGACGACGCAGCGGCCGTTCAATTTCGCGGGCGGACCATGGACGAAATCTGCCGCCTGCCGCTGGGCAAGTTGTTGGCAGATCTTCAGGCTTGGAAACCGACCGCCACCGAACGCAAGATCGCCGGCGAGGTCTACCGCGAAATCTGCAATCGCACACAGTTTCTCGTCGATGTCGGCCTCGATTACCTTTCGCTCGCACGGCCCGCGCCGACGCTTTCCGGCGGCGAGATGCAGCGCATCCGCCTGGCGGCCCAAGTAGGAAGCGGCCTGTGCGGCGTGCTCTATGTACTGGACGAACCCACGATCGGCCTGCACCCCCGCGACAACGGCCGCCTGCTGGACGCCTTGAAACGGCTTCGTGATCTGGGCAATACGCTGCTGCTGGTCGAGCACGACCGCGAAGTGATTGCCAGCGCCGACCGAAATTCTCGATTTTGGTCCCGGCGCCGGCCGCCTCGGCGGACAAATCGTCGCCCACGGTTCGCCCGAGCAGGTTGCCACGCGCCGCGGCTCCGTCACCGGTCCGTATCTCAGCGGGAAGAAGGCGATCGCGGTGCCTAAGGAGAGGCGAGTGCGGCGCGGTGGGGAGCAAGAAGGGGAGAAAGGGAGAAAGGGAGAAAGGGAGAGGGATAAGAAAGCGCGTCGCGCGAGTGTCTCCCCTTCTCCCCTTCTCCCCTTCTCCCCTTCTCAGCCATACATCGAGATCGTCGGCGCCCGCCACAACAATCTCAAAAACATTAACGTACAAATCCCGCTGGGCACGTTCACCGCCGTCACCGGTGTGAGCGGCAGCGGAAAAAGTTCGCTCATTGAAGATGTGCTCTATGCCTCGCTCGCGCGGACGCTCCATCGCGCGAAGGAATTCCCGGGCGCCCATGATTCGATTCGCGGCATCGAGCAGATCAACAAGGTTATCCGCGTCGATCAACAGCCGCTAGGGCAAACGCCCAGTTCGAACCCGGCCACTTTCACCGGCGCGTTCGACCTTATCCGCGGGCTCTTCGCCCAACTGCCGGAGGCGAAGCTTCGAGGATACCAGCCGCGACGGTTCAGCTTCAACGTGCCGGGCGGCCGCTGCGAGAAGTGCGAGGGCAACGGCCAGCTTCGCATTGAGATGCACTTCCTGCCGGACGTGTGGGTCGAGTGCGACACCTGCCGCGGGCAGCGCTACAACGAAGAGACGCTCGCGGTCCAATTTCACGGCAAGTCGATAGCCGAGGTGCTGGAAATGCCGTGCGGCGAGGCCGTGCAGCTCTTCCGCAACATCCCCAAGATCCGCCGCATTCTGCAAACGCTCTGCGACGTGGGACTCGATTATCTCACACTCGGCCAGCCCGCGCCGACGCTCTCCGGCGGCGAGGCCCAGCGAGTGAAACTGGCCGCCGAACTCTCGCGCCCCGATACTGGCAACACGCTCTACCTTCTGGACGAGCCCACCACCGGCCTGCATTTCGACGACCTGGCGAAGCTGCTGGACGTGCTCAATCGCCTCGTCGAACTTGGCAATACGGTCGTCGTCATCGAGCACAATCTCGACGTGATCAAGACGGCCGACTGGGTGATCGACATGGGGCCGGAAGCGGGCGATGAGGGCGGGTATGTCGTCGTCGCGGGCACGCCGGAGGAGGTGGCGGAGTATGCGGCAGGGAGCAGGGAGCAGGGAGCGGGGGGTAAGAAGCGGAAAGGCAAAAGTCTGCTCCCCTCTCCTTCCGGGAGAGGGGCCGGGGGTGAGGGCGTTTCGGTCGTGCCGTCCCACACCGGCCTCGCCCTCATCCCCATCCTAGCTGCCGGGCCGCACGAGCCGCGAAAGCTCTTCGACTTCGCCGCCGCCGAAGCCGAGCAGCAGGGCGACCGCGACATCAGCGAAGTCGGTAAGGACGCGCGGATGCCGTGGGAAATCGACGGCCGCCATTGGCACACCGTCGCGCGAGTCGGCCGCAATGGCAAGCCTTGCCGCTGGGAAGGTCGCGTTTTGGCCGAGGTCATTGATCGCATTCAAGACAACTCTAATCTCCCCTCTCCTTCCGGGAGAGGGGCAGGGGGTGAGGGCTTATTCAGCGAAACCGATTGGAACACGCGCTCGGTCGTCGAAATTCGCGCGAACAAGAAATCCGATGGCTGGTTCTTTCACGCCATCACGGGCGAGGAGTGGCTCTTGAAGATGAAGTTCCGCACCGCGCGGAACACGTTTTCGCGAGACGAGCTGGTTCGCCGCCTGGACCTCAAGCCGCTGAACGACATGCCCGAACTGCCGCTCTACGGTACCGAGCCGCGCGTGAAGGTTCGAGCGTTAAGCGGGCCCTGGCAAGAGGTCGAAGTCCGCGTTCACGGCCACGGCGAGATCGACCGCCCGGAATTCTGGCAGTTCGTCGATCAGGCGGTGGCCGGCTTCGGCAAATTCTCAAAGAAGGTCCAGGACCAGACCGACATTTTGCAGCCCTGGAAGCAGCTCGGGCGAAAGTGGCATTTCGCCCGGCGGGGATTTGTAGCCGGCGCGAAGGTGGAGTGGCCACTGGACGTGCTGGAAGAACTGTTCACAATGCTCAGCGCGACGGCGCCCTACGGCAAGATTCTCTGGCAGAACAAGCAGGTCGTGCCGGTCTTCGTTCCGCAACAGAAAGATGCGTGGGCGGCCGTGCAGACGAAGAAGCTCGACGCCGTCTACTTGCACCTCATCGGCCCGAAAGGCCGCTTCGCCCAAGGCCGCATCGCCGGCTTAGGGTTTGACGCTGAGGTTAACGGCGAGAAGCCCGGCATGGACGTCTCTGCGGCTGAAGTTCCGTTCCGCCGATGACCTTCAGCGCGGCGATTTGGCCGGATTCTTAAGGGAACATTTGGCGGCGTTGGGGAAGTAGCTACTTCCCCTTCTTCTCCGCATGCACCTCCAGTTTCGCAACCGCCTCTTTCAGTTTCTCCTGCCCGGCAGCGTCTTCGGGCAGCGGCTCGGCATGAAAGGCCGGCAGCAGATGTTCCCAAATCTCGTTCAGCTCGCCTTGCATGTTGCCCGTCTCGGCGGTGATGGCGACTACCGCATCCTGGTCGGGCATTACCACGCAGAATTGCCCGGCGGCGCCGTCGCCGCGGAAGCAATTGTGCCGGCAGCGCCAGAATTGAAAGCCGTAGCCTTGCTGCCAGTCGCCGCCCATCTTGCTGTGACTTTCCTTGTCGTTGGAAACCTGCTTGCTGGTCGCCTGTTCGACCCATTCCCGCGGCACGATTTGGCGGCCGTTCCACTTCCCTTATTGCTGGTAAAGCTGACCGAACTTGGCGATGTCTTCCGTGCGGAGGAAAAGGCCATAGCCGCCGAGCGAATTGCCTTCGGGGCTGCTGTCCCAGCGCGGATCGTCGATGCCTAGCGGTTCGAACAAGCGCGGTTTGAGGTATTCCAGTTCGGTCTGCCCGGTCACCTTGGTTACAATCGCCGAGAGGACGTAACTACCCATCGTGTTGTAGAGGAAATGCGTGCCCGGCTTGTGCGGGACGGGATGGGCGAGGAACTGTTTCACCGACGGTGCGCCGAGAACGGCCTTAGGCTCGGTCTCATGTCCGCACGACATGGTGAGCAGGTCGCGGACCGTCATAGCTTTGAGGTTATCGGACGGGTTGGCGGGGGCGTCGGCGGAGAAAAATTTTAGCACCGGATCATCGAGGCTCAATTTGCCGTCGTGGATCGCTAGCCCGACGGCGGTGGAATTGAAGCTCTTGCTGAGCGAATGGAGCACGTGCGGTTTGTCGGCCGCTTCGGGCTTCCACCATCCTTCGGCGATCACATGGCCATGCCGCACGATCATGAAACTGTGCAGGGTGTTGACGTTCTTGTCCACGGCCTGGACGAAATCCAGAATTGCTCGCGACGAAATGCCCTTTGCCTCCGGCGTGCTCCGCGGTAGCGGCGTGCTGGCATGGGCGAGTGACATGGGAGCAAAGCAAAACGCGATAATCGCGGGAAGCAGTGAAGCACGGGCGACAATAGTGCCGTTGGCGAATATTGACATAACAGGCTTTCGTTCTGGTTTGGAAAAATCGATACTAAGAAAAGGATATACGGGAGATGGATTGAGTTGAAGATGTCCCCGGCAGCCTTCGGGCTTGAAGCGCCGCAGAAAAGTAGTCCCGGCGGATGAAAACGAATCGACGCCGCCGGCGCAATGTGTGTTCGGTCCCCAACGGCTTGACAAGCCGCCGCAGCTTGCCCATACTCAATGACCAGCAAATTCAAGATGCGAATCCCACCTGAAAGCGATCAGCAGCGTACGGAATGATTCGAAGGCGGCCTTGGCCGCCGGCCAACTTGCGAAAGTTCGGTAATTCGCACGCAGCGCCGTTGCGGCGTCCCACCGAATCGCGAACCACCGCGCCGGCTTGCCGGACCAGAGTAAAGGAGATGCAATGCTCGCTCGTAGAACAATGCTTTCCGCGCTCGCCGTCTTTCTACTCGCCTCGCCGGCCTTTTCGCAGCCGGTTTCGATTCCGGTTCCCAACTATGACTTTTCCAGTCCTAATGTGGCCAACTTTCCCCCTTTCGCCAGGGCGGGCGTCTCGGTTTGGGTGCAATCGCCGATGCCTGCCTGGTGGATTGCCGCCGGCTACACGGCCCAGGATTGGACCGACAGCGCTGGAGTCTTCGTGAACGTGCCCGCTAAGTGGATCGATAACCTTGTGCCGACTGGGGGAACCTCGACGCACCAGCAGGCGGCTTTCATGTTTTCTACTCCAGGTTTGCAGATATCACAGACGCTGTCCAATACTTTCCAGGTCGGCACATCGTACCAGCTTGCGGTGGGCATCGAGGGTGGCGGCCAGGGCATGCCGCCGGGAACCCCGATGGAGATCGGCCTTTACTATTTGGATGCGGGCGGGAATCAGGTCACGGTCGGAACAACGACGGTACTGAATGACCTTGCCTTGAGCGGGTCCGCCGGCTCTTATATTTCCCATTTGCCGGACAGGTATTTGGCGATACCGGCGGTATCCGCCAGCGATCCTTGGGCTGGCCAGAACATTGGCGTTGCCCTGATCCAGCCCAATAGTGGGACCACGACGGGCTACTGGGACATCAACAATGTGCGATTGACAAGTGCTCTTCCGGCTTTCTGGTCGGGCGCGGCCGGCAACACGAGTTGGAGCAATTCAGGCAACTGGACGAACGGCGTGCCCAACTTTGCCGCGGCAACGGCAGTGATTGCCGCCCCATCCGCTTCGCCGATCAGCGTTACGCTGGACAGCCCGCAAACCGTGGGAGCCCTTTTGCTGGGAAGCTCGAACGCCGCGAGCGTGACGATCAGCGGCACGGGCGGCAACACCTTAACCTTGAACGATTTGGGCAGTGGGGCGACGGTTTTCGTCCTCAGCGGTACGCACGAAATCGACGCCCCAGTCGTGTTGGCCGAAAACCTGTCCGTCAGCGGAAGCGGAACGCTAACCTTCGGCGCCTCAAGCAGCATCACTGACAACGGCAGCCAATATTCGTTGACGATGAGCGGGACGGGCGGCACGCTGATCTTGAGCGGCAGCAACAACTATAGCGGCGGAACGAACGTCAATGCCGGCACGCTGATCGTGACCTCGCCAACCGCTCTGCTCGACGGTTCGGCCTTGTCCGTCGGCGCGTTCGATTCGTCGCAGGCGTTCGCCGCGCCGATTCAGGGTTTGTCCGATGTGTCGTCCAACGGTGCGGCTAACACCGTACCCGAGCCGGGGACGCTCGCGCTGCTGGCGGTGGCCTTCGCGGTCGCTTGCGCCGCTAGAAAACGAAGTGCGACTTGCCGAACTATGCAAGCGACTGGGCAACGTCGCCTTCGGTGAAATACCTTCTTTGGAAATAGAGCGCTACGTTCACCAGGCCAATAAGCGCGGGGACTTCGACAAGCGGCCCGATAACAGCGGCAAAGGCTTCGCCGGAATTGATTCCAAAGACTGCCACGGCGACGGCAATCGCCAATTCAAAATTGTTGCTGGCCGCAGTGAACGACAATGTCGCCGTCTTGCCGTAGCCAGCTCCTATTTTTCGGCCCATAAAGAAGCTGACAAGGAACATGACCGCAAAGTAAATTAAGAGCGGGATTGCGATGCGTACGACATCCAACGGAATCCGGACGATTAGATTGCCCTTGAGACTGAACATGACGACGATGGTGAGCAGCAACGCAATCAGCGTAATCGGGCTAATCTTTGGAATAAACGCCCGCTCATACCATTCTCGCCCTCTGGCTTTTACAAGCACGAATCGAGTGAGCATGCCCGCGGCGAACGGGATTCCCAGATAAATGGCAACGCTCCGGGCAATTTGGCCCATGCTGACGTTAACAACGGTTCCCTTCTGACCGAACGCGGGCAGTAGAAGCGTAATGAAGATGTAGGCGTAAAGGCTGTAAAACAATACTTGAAAAATGCTGTTGAAAGCCACAAGGCCGGCCGCGTATTCTCGGTCGCCGCACGCCAGGTCGTTCCAGACGATTACCATCGCGATGCAACGCGCCAAGCCGATCATGATCAGCCCCACCATGTAATCGGGATGGTCGGGAAGAAAGATGAGAGCGAGGGCGAACATGAGAATCGGGCCGATCACCCAATTCTGGATCAACGACAACAATAAGATTCGCCAGTTGCTGAAAACGTCGCCAAGCTCTTCATACCGAACTTTGGCCAATGGCGGGTACATCATCAGGATCAGCCCAATGGCAATGGGGATATTCGTCGTTCCGACTTGAAAACGGTTAATGACAGATTCGACGCCCGGCACGAAGTATCCAATGCCTACTCCGACTGCCATTGCCAGGAATATCCACACCGTCAAAAAGCGATCGAGAAAGGATAGTTTTTTCACGTCGCCGTGCCTTTCTGTAGTGATTCGGGAAGTCCCATTACGAAACTCTTGATTTCATCGCGTACGCGGCGATAGGCGCCGAGCCGCTCGTCTTCCGTCTTCGCGTTGAGTGACAATGCCGGCGGGTCATCGAAGCCCACGTGCACGATTTCCGCGTTGCCGCGGAAGACGGGGCAGTTTTCGCTAGCGTGGCCGCAGACAGTCACGACGTAGTCGAATTCAGTTTCGCTCAGTTCGGCAACGTTCTTCGACCGTTGGCCAGAGATATCAACGCCGGCTTCCGCCATGACCTGGACAGCGTTCGGGTTTAGGCCGTGCGTCTCGATTCCGGCTGAATACGCTTCAATCGAATCGCCTTTGAGCGCGCGCGCCCAACCTTCCGCCATCTGGCTACGACAGGAATTGCCCGTGCATAGGAATAGGATTTTGGTTTTTCGATCCATCACAATTGTATTCGCATAAGCGAATATATTAGGCAAAAAAATTATTGGCAGGAAGCGACGCCGCTCCGCAGCCGTTCAATATCTTTGGCAAAAATGGATTCCTCACGAAAGCATTGTGCGAGACACCCTAGCAACATTTCATGGGACTTGCTCCGGGCCGGGGTCAAACGATAGTGCATCCACAAGCCTTCTTTTCTGGCAAAGACCAATCCAACGCGACGGAGATAGGACAAGTGCCTGGAAGCTGTCGGTTGCGGAACGTCCAACACCGAAACAATATGACAGACGCACATTTCGCCACCCTGAAGCAGATTGAGAATCCGCAGCCGGGTTCGGTCGGAAAGCGCCCGAAAAATCGCGTTAGTTCGCGGTGGAGCAGTTTTGGTTTTCATATTCGCTTAGGCAAATATACAGGTTTCGTGCGGGCCGTCAAGGGGAACCAATTATTGAGGAGGGAAAGCCACTCATTCACATTGGTTCCAGTTTGCTTGACGTGATGTACAAGCGCGATTATGATATGAGCACCTCCTATATTGGACTATCGCCGGTAATGAAAGGTTCTCAGCTATCGTCTATCCTAAACAGTGATGCTTCATCGCGAAGCATCGCGCGTTGCCCCACCTGGAAGTCCCGCGAGATTCCCTACAACGCGAACCGGTCGCTCCCACCCCTTTAAGTTTTGCTGCATTGAAGTCTCATTAGTGAAGGAGAAATGTAATGCTTCGTAGGTTGTTGCTTTCCACGTTTGCTGTCTTGCTGTTCGCCGCGCGAGCTTTTTCGCAGTCAGTTGCCGTCCCCGACTACGATTTTTCGAGCCCTAGTGCTCCCACCATTAGCCCCTTTACCACGCCGAGCACAAGTGCCGGCCTGGGAGGCTGGCAGGTTTCGCCCCCGCCAGCTTATTGGACCGGTGCGGGCGCCACTGCCGAACAATGGTACGACGGTACAGGGGTCTTTTACAATAGCACGAGCGGCGCATACATCACCAATCTCTCTGGGTCCCAGTGCGGCTACATGTTGGAGAATGCCGGATTGCAACTTTCCCAAACACTGTCGTCCACTTATCAGGTCGGAAAGTCTTATCTACTCACCGTGGGTATTGGTGGCGGCAGCGGCTATTACGGCGACATGCCGGTTGGGGACGCAATGCAATTCGGGCTGTTCTATATGAGTGGCGGAAGCCAGACCCTGCTAGGCACGACCAGCGTTGTGAACCAAACTACTTTCCCCCCGGGTGGTTATGTTACCAGCTTGACGGACTACACGTTTGCGATGCCGGCAGTCAACCCGACGGATGCATGGCACGGTCAGAACATAGGGATCGCGTTAATCCAGCCTGGCACCAGTAGGCCAGATCTCGCGCCCTATTGGGACATCGAAAATGTGCGTCTACAGGCGGTACCCGAGCCGAGTTCCGTGGCGTTGCTGCTTGCGGCCGGATTGGGCATATTTGGTGCGTGTAGAAGGTGGTCATCGAAAAAGAGGACGCTATAATCAGGGGAGGGCAGATTGACCGGCCGGCCAAAGGCGGGAAGACATGGCAACTCGGAATTCTAGCGTACCAGTTCGGGGGTTCACCCTCATCGAGTTGCTGGTAGTTGTCGGCATCATCGCCATCTTGGTAGCGCTGCTATTGCCGGCGGTTTTTAGCGCCCGGGCCACGTCCCGAAGGGTCACGTGCCTGAACAATCTGCACCAGATTGGCCTCTCGATCAACACGTATGCCGAACGGATGGACGGGAAAATCCCGTTCGGCCCCAAAGCCCCGCCCATGATGACCGCCGCGGATTTCTATCCGTCCACGGGAGCGCCAACGTCGCTCGTGACTCTGATGGGCGGCCGCCCCGTCGGCTTGGGCCTGTTGCTGCAAAGCGAAGTTGAGCGCTCGCCCCAGGTCTTCTTCTGCCCCGACAGCGACCAATCCGCAATTGCCCAGGCAGAGTTGCAAAAGGTTGGCATCCAGCAGGCTCAGAGCAGTTACTTCTACCGCCACGCCTCCGTCACTCTGCAATTCGATCCGTCCGGCGTCGATGTCATGTCGGCGGATCACATCAGGCTGGACCGACTCGGAACCAACCGCAACGGAGACCCGATACGCGCATTGGTAATGGACACGCAATTCAGTGTTTCGCCGGACTTCGCCCAGTTCGGAGTTTATACGCGCACTCATCACCAGCAACAGATCGTCAACGTGCTCTATTCCGACGGCCGTGCCCTCTCCGTTTCCAATGCCGATGGGCGTTATAACGTCACGCTCGACAGTTACGATGCGATGACCAACGCATTCAGCGTAATTCTCGGTGCCTTGGAACAAGCCGACGTGGCGCAGTAGTCTTGAACCCGATGTCCGAATCGCTTCTTCCGCAACGCTTCCTCTTTCGCTTTTCGGCGCCGTGCAACTATCGCCATCCGCTCTGGAAGCCGGCCGGCGCGGGGCTCGACGAGACGTATCGGCTAATCAGTCTGGCCGAATTGGAAGACGAACCGGCAGTGGCCGAAGTGTCGGCCGCGTGGAGCGAGGCAGGGCTGGTTTTCGTCGCCAAGGTGAGCGGCAAGAAGCAGCCGATCTGGTGCCGCTCCAGCCGCGCCGAAGACAGCGACGCATTGCAGGTCTGGATCGATACCCGCGACGTCCACAATGTCCACCGCGCCAGCCGCTTCTGCCATCGCTTTATATTCCTGCCCAGCGGCGGCGGCAAAAAACTCGACGAGGCCTTCGGCCAATCGCTGCCGATCAACCGCGCCCGCGAGCCGGCCCGGCCGGTCGCGCCGGGCGTGTTGAAAGCGGTCGGCCGAGTCCACGCCGACGGCTACGTGCTGGAGTGTTTCGTGCCTGCCGAGGCGATGATCGGCTTTGAGCCGGCGGAGCATCCCCGCATCGGGTTCACCTACGCCCTGACCGACCGCGAACTGGGCCATCAGACATTCAGCATCGGGCCGCCCATGCCTTACGATGAAGACCCCAGCCTCTGGGCAACCCTTGAGCTGGTAGGGAAAAGCGAGTGACCGATTTCCCTCGCAGCTTTGAGCAAGTACAATGGAGGAAAGCTCGAAAGCACGAGAATTAAACCGAATCTGAAATGTCAAATCTCAAATCCCTAATCGAGAGCCTCTCGGCGGTCGCAGTTTGGCTAATGGCCGCCGGCATCGCCTTTGCCCAGGCGAACCAGCCGGCCGGCACCGCCGCGAGCGGCGACGGTGACAGCATGGCCTACATGCTTCCCTACGTGGTCGTGATCCTGGGACTCATCGGCGGAGTTGCGATCGTCGCGCGCTCCAGCAGCCGCCGCGAGCGCGAGCGGCCCGCCGGATACGTCCAGAAGAGCGTCATGGAAGACGAGTAACGAATGTATCCGGCACACTCCGTGTGCCGATGCAATGCGGCACACCAAGTGTGCCTAATACATTAGGCTACGCCTTCTTGATGCCCGCCCGCGATTGCCGCGTGAGGAACTTCGGCGGCTGGATGGCATGGCCGCCGAGCCGCGGCGCGGATGCCCCGCGCGCCGCAAAGAATGCGGCGATCCGCTCGACGACGAACTGTTGCTCCTCGGCTCGCAGCTCCGGGAAGATCGGCAGTGCAAGAACCTCTTCGGCGGCGCGGGCCGTCTCCGGCAGATCCTCGGGCTGATAGCCGAGATAGCGGAAGCACTGCTGCTCGTGCAATCCAAGCGGGTAATAGATCTCCGTGCCAATTTTTACCTCGGCCAGAAAATCGCGAAGCTGGCTTCGCCGCCCAACTGGCACACGAATCACATACTGGTTCCACACGTGCCTCATGCCGGGCAGTGTTTTCGGCAGGACCAGGATGCGGTGCAGGCCGGCCGCGGTGAACAGCTCCGTGTAGCGGTCGGCATTCGTCTGCCGCAAAGCTACCCACTGGTCCAACAACGGAAACTTGACATTGAGCACCGCCGCCTGGAACGAATCCAAGCGGCTGTTGATGCCGATGTACGAATGGTAATAGCGCGGCCGCATGCCGTGGCCGCGCAAGAGCCGCAAGCGGTCCGCCAGGTCGTCGGACTGCGTTGTCAACATGCCGCCGTCGCCCGCCCCGCCCAAGTTTTTTGTCGGATAGAAGCTGAAACAGCCGACGGCGCCGATCGACCCGCGCGGCGGCCGTGGATTTCCGCGCCGATGGCCTGCGCGGCGTCTTCCACGAGCACAATGCCATGCGGCCGGGCGATCTTGGCCAGCGCCACGGTATCGACCGCCTGACCGAATAGGTGTACGGGAATAATCGCCTTCGTGGCCGGAGTGACGAGCGTCGCCACGTGTTCCGGTTCGATATTGAACGTATCGGGATTGATATCGGCGAAGACCGGCTTGGCGCCGAGCCGCGTGACCGCGCTGGCCGTGGCAAAGAACGTGAAGCTCGGCAGGATCACCTCATCGCCCTTCGAGATTTCCAACGCCATCAAGGCCAGCAGCAGGGCGTCGCTGCCCGACGCGCATGCGATCGCATATCGCGCCTGGCAGTAGCTCGCCATGCTTTGTTCGAGCTGCGTAACTTCGGGACCGAGCACGAATCCGCCGCTGTCGCAAACCCGCCCGAGCGAGGCCATGATCTGCTCCCGCAGCGCCGAGTGTTGCCGGGCGAGGTCCAAAAGCGGCACGCCCTGAATGGTCTCTAGCTGACTTCCCTGTCCATTAACGGTCGAATTCATCGTTGTTTGCCCGATCACTGTAGGGAACGCCCTCCGCGGCGTTCCGTTTGCCTGGAACGCCGCGGAGGGCGTTCCCTACAGCCGGAAGCTGTTTTGGGCCATATCCAAGGTAGATCCCGCCCGCGATTTCCGGCATCCATGCCTTGCTTGCGGCGGCGGGTGGGAAAATTACTCGTTCGACGGCGGAGAGTCAACGGCAGATGGGCGAAAAGCTAGCAGGAACTCTCCGGCGGAGGGGTTGGAGTTCCGGCTTTAGGCGGTGTTGGCTTTCGGGCGGTCACGGTATGTATACTGTTCATGGTACGATATGAGCAATTAAATCGCTGGAATAGCGGAGAGAAAACGGAGTAATATCATTTCCACATTACCCACTGGCTTCGTCTACGATGACCGGTATCTACTCCACGACACAGGACCCGATCATCCCGAGCGCCCGCAGCGACTATCAGCCATCGTTCGCCGCCTGGAAGCAACTGGCCTCCGAGAGCAACTGCAGGCTCTTGAACCACGTCCGATCGAGGACAACTGGCTGACCGCAGTCCACGATGCCGATTACATAAAACGGGTTGAGGCGGTATGCAAGAACGGTGTCCCCTACGTCGATTCGCTGGACACGCCGGTTTGCAGGAGATCGTATGAAGTAGCACAACTGGCAACGGGCGGAGTGCTCACGGCGGTCGATGCGGTAGTCACGGGTCGAGTCCGAAATGCATACTGCACGGCGCGACCAGGAGGACATCATGCGATGCCGGATCGTGCTATGGGATTCTGCCTATTTAACCATGTTGCGGTCGCGGCACGTTACGCCCAGCGGCGGCACCAACTCGAGAGAATCCTGATCGTCGACTGGGATGTCCACCATGGCAATGGAACGCAGGCCATCTTCTACGACGATCCCACCGTTCTCTTCTTCGACATCCACCAGGATCACTTCTATCCGCACACGGGCGCGATTGCGGAACGTGGTGTAGGTCCTGGCGTTGGTTTCACGATAAATGTGCCACTGGAGGCCGGACTTGGTGACGAACATTACAAACGAGTCATTCGCGATAAACTGCTGCCCGCGAAGGAGTTCATGCCCGATCTGGTCTTGATATCTGCCGGCTTCGACGCCTACAAGCACGACGTACTGGGTCGCATGAAAGTGACGCCGCGAGGGTTCGCGGAATTGACCCGCGCTCAAGGCGTTCGCCAGGGAGCACTGCAATGGCCGGATCGTGGCGGTCATGGAAGGCGGTTACAATGTCGAAGGGCTTGCCGAATGTACGGAAGCCCATATTCGAGTCCTGATGGAGCCCGACGATTAGCTTTCCGCCCGAGTCAGGTTTCAAGTCCCTCGACGACGGTCCTGCACCGTCGCTCGTTTCTTGTTAAAAGCAAACACAAGCTGAGGCCGTGATGCGACGTGAATAACCGCATTTTGCCCGCCTTGCCCCGGAGGGGCATTTGATGGTAGCCCAGCGATTTATCGCTGGGTCCAAGGTCAGCGAAATCCCGCCGAGAGTCCCGTAGGGACGACTGAAATTGGCCAAATCAACGTTCTCAGTCGTCCCTACGGGACTTCAAGCCTCTCAGACCGTTGATTTCCCAGCAGTGAACTGCTGGGCTACTATCAATCGTCCCTACGGGACGCGCACAGATGCGATTCCATTCGCCGCCGGCCGGAATTGCGCACGGATTCCTTCCGTTTGGCACGATACTTGTTGTCTAATGTATACTTGTGTTTACATGCCAAGATGGCAGCCGGTGAGGAACGGCAAAGGATGAAGGATCAGCACGAAAGCGACTATTCCCCTCCGGTTGCCGGCGCCCCGAAAAAACAAATGCCTAGAAGCCGTAATGCCGGGTGGCCCTGGGCGGTTGCCCGCCCGGGGCTTCCACAGAATCCGTACTTGGACACACTAGACCATACGGCTCCTCGGATCATGGTTTCGCTACTTGGGCTATCCGTTGCTGTTTCGGTAATACGTACATCGAATCTCCAGGTATCCGTCGTATGTCCCAGCAACGATTCCATGTTCCCGATGCCTCGCTTCCCTCCACGGGGTCCGCACGGGCGTTTGTTCCCCCGTTTCATCGGTACTATCAAGGCACTGCGACTTCCTGCCGTCCCTCCCGCCGCGCTTCGTTGCCTTCGCTTGGCGGTACCACGGGATCACGCACGTTTCGCTCCCGCGACGGCTGCGTGCCGCCGACGTGGGCCTGGGGTTGTTCGCCCGGTATCCCCATCCGGGAATGCTTCCGTGGAGACGACAGGAGCTCCCAAGTTCCTGGGGAACCTCAATTCCCGTTTGCACATGTTCTCAGACCCCGGCCGGTCGTTGCGTTCATGACCAGTGGAACGACTGCACGGCCCTCGCTAATAGGACGACGAAGGCACCGGCGACAAGGACCCTTTCGAGGCTCAATAGCATGGCTTTCGGGCTCGCCGCCTACGTATCACGATGTTGGTTGCCCTTCACCGCGCAAGGCTAGCTTCCACGTGCTGGTCAGGCTCTCGTGGACGGGCTTGCACCCGCAAGGTTCCATAAAAGGTTTTCAACTCACTTCATGCTCGTTGTCCTCCTTTACCAAGCTTCTTGACACAACCTACTACGGCCCTACTCGCATCGTACTCGGTTCTTAATCGGTTCCTACTGACTTCCTACTCGGTTCCTGCTCCGCTCCTACCCACGATCTAGCTCCAAAAACCCCCGGAAAACAAGGAGAACTCGTCATGATCAGCCGCCAAGAAAGTTTTCGCCGCCGGGCAAGCCAATTCATCAATGGCCCGTCGCCGCGGGCCGCCGGAACTCTTGCTACGGCTCCTCGAAGCACCACGCGGCAGGCTACGCACCATGTTTACCTAGATTGACACGCGATGCGCATACGCATAAGCCATGTGATGTCAACAGTTTACAACTAGAAACACCACATGCACCAGCACCAAGAAATCGCGTCGGCGGTGCGTGGGGCATGTGCGAAGCCCATCTGTAGGGAACGCCCTCCGTGGCGTTCCGCGGCCAAATGGAACGGCACGGAGTCCGTTCCCTACAGTCACCGATTACCACCCGCTAGTCGGAGTTATTCCCAACCGCTAGAATTACAGCCAAAACCTCGCGCGGACGACCGTGCCTTGCGGCACGAGCGGCAAATCATGGAATTCAACGTCGATCTCAACATTTTTCGCGGCCCGTTGGACTTGCTCCTCTACCTGGTTCGCAAGCACGAGGTGGAAATCGTCGATATCCCCATCTCGATGATCACCGATCAATACTTGCAATACTTGGAGGTCCTGAAACATCTCGATGTGGGCGAGGTGGGCGAGTTTCTGTCGATGGCCAGCTTGCTGATCGAGATCAAGTCGCAGCAGGTCTTGCCCCGCGCGGACGAAATCGAGGAGGAGATCGATGATCCGCGGCAGGAATTGGTGCGGCGTCTGCTGGAATATAAGCAGTACCGCGACGCCGCCAGCATTTTGGACGAGCAGAGCCGGGCCTGGCAACAGCACTTTCCGCGCACTTCGCCCGACCTGCCGCCGCGCGAGCGGAACCTGGCCGATGAGCCGATTCGCGAAGTGGAATTGTGGGACCTCGTCAGCGCGTTCGGCCGCATCATTCGCGAAAACGTCGCCGCGCGGCCATCGAACATCGTCTACGACGAGACGCCGATCCACGTCCACATGTCGCGGATTCTCGCCCGGCTCGAAGAGCATGGGCGGCTGGCCTTGAGCCAACTGTTCGACCCGCAGCTCCACAAGTCGGCGCTGGTGGGCATGTTCCTGGCGATGCTCGAGCTCGTCCGCCACCACCGCGTCCAGGCCGAACAGAACGACCTGTTCGGCGAGATCTGGCTCCTGCCCGGCACGGAAACAGCCGCGCCGCTCGACCCATCCGAAGTCGACAACTACGAACACGGCCCGGCGGTTGCAGGGGCCGGAAAGGCTGTGGAGGAAACGCCGGAATCATGATCAACAACATGCCGGTGAAGACGCTGGCCCACAAGGACATCACCATCGAGGGCTATTCGCGGGCGGCGGTGCAGACCTATTGGCGGATCCCCGAGTTCAAGCTCGGCTTCGATCTCGGCGCGCAGCCCTGGTCGTTCATGGGCACGCCCACCTGGTTCGTCTCGCATACGCACATGGACCACATCGTCAACTTGCCGGTCTACATCGCGCGGCGGCGGATGATGAAGATGGAGCCGCCGGTGATCTATCTGCCCGAGGCGGCGATCGATCCCGTGCAGAAGATTTTGCGGCTCTTCAGCAAGATGGATCGAGGGCGGCTGCCCTGCGAACTTCTGCCCGCGCGGCCGGGCGACGAGATCGAACTCTCACGCGAGCTGGTCGTGACCGTTTCGGCCACCGTGCATACGGTGCCGTCGATCGGTTTCGTCGTCTGGCAGCGGCGGCGGAAGCTGAAGCCGGAGTATCAACATTTGGCCGGCGATCAGATCCGCGACCTGCGCCTCGGCGGCACCGACGTCACCGCCGAGGTCCGCGTCCCCCGCGTCGCCTACTTGGGCGATAGCTCCCCCGGCGGCCTGGACGCCTGCGAAGCGATGTACGAAGCCGAAGTTTTGATCATGGAAATGACCTTCGTCTCGCCCAAGCATCGCAAGGACAAGATCCACAAGTTCGGGCACATGCACCTGGACGATTTCATAGAGCGCCGCAGCCGTTTCAAGAACGAATGCATCCTGGCCACGCATTTCAGCACACGGTATCATGCCAATCAGGTGCGGCATTACGTCGAACGCGCGCTGCCCGATATGCTAGAGGGAAGATTGCACTTGTGGCTGTAATGTATCCGGCACACTCCGTGTGCCGCCTGCCAATCCGGCACACGGAGTGTACCGACTACATTAAACGACAAACACCATGTCCGAAATCGTCCGTTTTTCCGTATCGCTCGAAGACGATCTGCTGGAGCAGTTCGATCGCTACTGCTCGGAGCAGCATTTCGCCACGCGGAGCGAGGCGGTGCGGCAATTGATCCGCGACAAGCTGACCGCGCATGCCTGGGAGTCGGATGCGAAAGATGTGGCCGGCACGTTGACGCTGGTGTATGACCATCACCGGCAGCAGCTTCGCGACCACCTTACGGCCTTGCAGCACGATCACATGGAATTGGTCATCGCCACGCTGCACGCCCATCTGACGCACGACCTGTGCCTGGAAGTGATCGTGCTTCGCGGCGCCGCTGCCAAATTGCAAGAGATCGCCGCGAAATTGCAGGGGCTGAAGGGGATTTTGAAAGGCGAGCTTGTCATGGCGGCCGCCAAATAGCATTCGCCGCACACTCGACTTGACCGAGGCTCAGTGTTACAATTACGGCACCCGTATTACTGCTGCGAGTCGCATGCTATGCCGAAGCATATCGTCATTACCGTGCTGTTAGGAATCATCCTGCTCCTGCCGGTCTCCTTTGCCGCAGCTCATTTCCTGGTTCTTCTGCCCTCGACCGACATCGTGGAAGACCAAGACAATCGCACGGTCAGTCTTGATCTTCGATTTACGCATCCGATGGAACAGAGCCCGACGATGAACATGGGCCGGCCGCGACAGATCGGCGCCCTGGTAAACGGAAAGCGCATCGATCTCATCGATCGGCTGAAGCCGCGCACGATCGACGGCAAGTCGGCTTTCACCGGCTCGCTGGAAACGAAATTGCCAGGCGATTACGTCGTTTATGTCGAGCCCGAACCCTATTGGGAAGCCGCCGAAGGAAAGATGATCATCCATTACACGAAGGTCGTGATCGGCGCGCTCGGCGCGGAGAACGGCTGGGACGCTTTGGTCGGTCTGCCGGTCGAGATCGAGCCGCTCGTGCGGCCGTATGGCCTGTGGACCGGCAACTCGTTTCGCGGCATCGTCCGCTATCATGGTAAGCCAGCGCCGTTCGCTCGAATCGAAGTCGAGTATTTCAACGAAGGGCTGAAAGTGAAGCCGCCCAAAGACGCGTTCGTGACGCAAGTGGTCAAGGCGGATGCCAATGGCGTATTCTCCTACACAATGCCACGGGCCGGCTGGTGGGGATTCGCCGCGCTGGTCGCCGGGGAGAAAACGAAGAACCCGGAAGGCAAGCCAGTTGACACCGAGTTAGGCGGGCTGATGTGGGTGAAAACGGTTGATATGAAGTAGGGTGGCATCAAACGCAGTGCAGGGCCGCCAGGAATTATTGCGATGCATATCAGCGAAGGCATATTGACGACGCCCGCAGGGCAATGTGTGCTGGCGGCCGGCGCGGTCGCAGCCGCCGCCGGCACGTTCGTCGGCCTCCACCGACTCGACGAAGAGCAGATTCCCAAGGCGGCCGTGCTCGGATCGGCTTTCTTCGTCGCCTCGGCCATTCAAGTGCCGCTGCTTGGCTCGTCCGTCCATTTGATTCTCAGCGGCCTGATGGGGCTGGTGCTAGGCTGGGCCATCTTTCCCGTGGTGCTCGTCGGGCTGATCCTGCAATTGGCCTTTTTCGGCATCGGTGGTCCGACCGTCTTGGGGCTTAATACAGTGATAATGGCGTTGCCCGGCGTAGTCTGTCATTACTTGTTCCGCGGCGTCGTTTGCAGCCCGCAGCGGACAACCATCTACGCGGCCGGTTTTGCCGCCGGGGCATTGGGTGTGATTCTCGGCGCGCTGTTGTCTTCGTCAGCTCTGCTGTTCACCCATCGTACTTTCGCGGTCTTGGCAGGAGTCTTTCTTGCCTCGCACTTGCCCGTGGCATTGATCGAGGGGTTGGTAACGGGCAGCGTCGTAGTCCTATTGCGACAGGTTCGTCCGGAGGTGCTCCGCGCGCGGCGATTGTGCGCATGGCACGAGAGGTGGCCGATGGGTAAGTACTTATTGCCATTGCTGTTCCTCATGCCGGCGCCGGCGCTCGCCCACAAGCTGAACCTCTTTGCTCAATCCGAGGGGACGACGATAACGGGCCGCGTCTATTTCACCGGCGACATCCCGGCGCGGCAGGTCGACATCATCGCACGCGACGCATCGGGCCGCGAGCTGGGTCGCGCGAAGTCCGACGACCAGGGCAGTTTCACGATTCCCGCCAGCGTGATCGATTATCATCTGACGGCGGAAACGGCTGACGGGCACGCCGCCAGTGCCACTGTCTCCGCCGCCGAATTGCCGATGGCACACCAGACGGATCAAACGGAACACGGGCTGAGCGTTCGCGACATGTTGGGCGGCATCGGCTATATCCTTGGGCTGGCCGGCGTGGGGTTTTACTTCAAAGCGAGGCAACGGAAGTCTATGCCCTTGTTGTCGAAGGAGAATTGAGTACTCAGTACTTAGTACTGAATACACGCCGGGCCAATCGTATCACTATGTTCTCCCACGTTTTGCACCCGATCCGCCGCGACGCTTCCTGCCTGTACGCCGTCGATCCGCGCAAGAATCGTATTCGCGGCGGTCTTAAGCGTGATCGTGGCAGCGTCGCAAGCGCTGGCGGCGCTCGTTGTCGCTTTGGCCGCGGGGTTATTGCTGGTGGCCGCCGCGCAGGATTTCGCCAGGGGACTTGCTCCGTCGCATGATCCCGCTTGAATTGCTTCTGGCCGCCTTGGCGATAGTGATTCCCTTCCCGGCATACGGCCACGAATCGTTGCGGCTGGCGGCGGTAATTGTCCTGAAGGCCAATGCGGCCATGTTGGCGGTGACGGCGCTGATCGGCACGATGGATGCTGTCACGCTGGGCCACGCGCTCGCGCATCTCTATGTGCCGCAAAAGCTTGTGCAATTGCTCCTGTTCATGGTCCGCTATTTCGACGTCTTGGGCCGCGAATACGCCCGGCTGCGGGCGGCGATGCGCGTCCGCTGCTTCCGGCCGCAAATGAACGGGCATAGCTATCGGACGTTCGGCAATCTGATCGGCATGATGCTCGTGAGGAGCTTCGATCGCAGCGAGCGGGTGCTCGCGGCGATGAAATGCCGCGGCTTTCGCGGCCAATACCACATGCTTGACCACTTCGCCTTCGTTGCCCGCCGCGACATCCCGTTCTGCGCGGCGATGTTTGCACTGGCAGCGGCTCTTTTGGGCATGGAGTGGATATGAACGAGCCGCTCGTCGAGTTTAACGATGTCGATTTCGCCTACGATCCGGCGCGGCACGTGTTGACAGGCTGCAACTTCGCGCTCTGCCGCGGCGAGCGCGTGGCGTTGGTCGGCGCCAATGGCAGCGGCAAGACGACGCTTTTGCAACTTATCGTTGGCCTGCTGCGTCCGACGCGCGGACGAGTCGCGGCTTTTGGCCAAGAGCGGCAGACGGAGGCCGATTTTCACGAAGTCCGCCGCCGCGTGGGTCTTTTGTTCCAGGACGCCGACGACCAGCTCTTTTGCCCCACCGTGGCCGAGGATGTCGCCTTCGGCCCATTGAATCTCGGCAAGTCGCGCGACGAAGTCCGCCACATCGTCACATCCACGCTCGAATCATTGGGACTGGCCGGCTACGAGCATCGCATCACCTATCATCTTTCCGGCGGCGAGAAGCGACTGGTGGCGCTGGCTACCGTGCTGGCGATGCAGCCTGACGTATTGCTCCTTGATGAGCCCAACGGCGAACTCGATGAAGAGGCCACCGAGCGACTCGTCGCGATTCTTACCGGCTTGCCGCAGGCGATGATCGTCGTTTCGCACAGCCGAGAGTTTTGGGAGCGAGTAACGTCAAGCACGGTGGAGTTGCGAGGAGGTAAAGTTGCTTCTGCCGCGACGTTGTCATAGGCGCGACCGTGAGGTAGAATTGCATTATGGCGACCGTTGATTATCCTCACATTTCTCTCAATTCATCGGACGTACCGATTGTGGCGGGCACGACAATGAAGGTCGTGGAACTCGTGCTGAGCCATTTAGCTCACGGCTGGGACGCGAATGAACTTCAGCGGCAGTTTCCCTATCTGAGCATGGGCCAAATTCACTGTGCCTTGGGCTACTATTACGATCATCGAGAAGAGGTCGATCAAGATATCGAGAACCGGCGGCGGATGGCCGAAGAACTGCGGTCGCAACTTGAAGACCCTGTGCTTGTCGAGAAGCTTAGGAAACTAAAGCGCGAACGAAGCCCATCGTGAGTCTCTCGCTTTATATCGACCAGCATGTCAAAGACGCAGTACCCCGCGGCCTCCAGCGCCGAGGCGTGGATGTGCTTATGGCACGGGAAGACGGCTACGATCGAGCCCCAGACGATCAATTGCTTCAGCGGGCAACGGATTTGGACCGAATTGTCTTTACCCAAGACGAGGATTTTCTCGCGCTTGGGCCGCAATGGAACGCCGTTGGCCGGCACTTCGCGGGTATCGTCTAGGCGCACCAGATGGACACAACTATCGGTCAACTGGTCGGCGATCTACAACTCATTGTTGAACTGATGTCGCCGGATGAAATCCGCGATCGAGTCATCTACTTGCCGTTGTAGCGGCGCGAATGAATCGAACAAGTTCCCGAGTCGCAGTCGCGTCCAAAGATGCGGCTGAACTTCAGTCGATGTCGGGCGAAGTAACGATAGAAGGCATCGGCAAACCAGCGAACGCCCGGCCAGGCGGTTGGCGCAACGAGCCATCCGCGACCGACGGCCGAATATGCGGCTCGTACTGCGTCCATCGCCTTGAGGACGCGGCCATCGGGCAAGACGACGTGCATCACGGTTCGCACTTGTTCCGCCGTCAGGCCGTAGCGGCCTGGATCGAAACCGGGCGCGGAAATGTCATCCGCCGCAAGTCGATTCTCGCAATCGCGGGCCTTCAGCCTCTCGGTCGCCCGCCGGCAGATCGAGCATCGGCCGTCGTAGAGGAGTTTGAGTTGTTCGGGCATCGCTGTATTCTATGCCCAACGTAGTTTTAGCAGAAGTCCCGCGATTGCGAGGTCATGCCGGCAAGATGGACCGAAAAATCCTCCAGCTTGGCGACGAGGACGTGGATATTCTCCTCCTTCCGCTGCAAGGGGCCGGAGGCGATGAGCACTGTGGCGTTCAAGGCGATCATGCGAAATCGCTTCCAGACTTCCGGGCGGATGATCAAGTTGGCGGTCGCCGTCTCGTCTTCCAGGGTGACGAACGTTATGCCCTTGGCCGTCGAGGGCCGCTGCCGCACGAGCACCAGCCCTGCCACGCGGACCCACTTGCCGTCGGACCACGTCCGCAACCCGCTGGCCGGAATCACGCGAAGCTTTTCCAACTCGTCGCGGAGGAAGCTGAGCGGATGCGCTAGGAGCGAAAGGCCCGTCGTGCGGTAGTCGGCGAGGACTTGTTCGGGAGGCGTCATGGCGGGGAGGAAAGGATGAGGGATGAAGGATGAAGGATGAAGGATGGATGCACTGTCAGACGCCGAGTTCTCTTCCGCTGCATCGAACAGCGGCAGCGGCGTGGGGTCCTGCGCCAGCGCGTCCCAGAGCGAGTGGCGGCGATCGGCTTCCAGCGAACTGAAAACACCGGCCCGCGCCAGCCGCAGGATGACCGCGCGGCCGAAGCGCGTGCGGCGAGTGAAATCGTCGATCGAGGTGTACGGCTTTTCGCCGCGGCAGGCGACGATTCGCTCGCCAGCCAAGTGCGGCAGGCCGCGGAGCATGCGGAAGCCGAGGCGGAGGGAAAGTGGGGAGTGGGAAGTGGGGAGTGGTAAGTTAAGGCAATACGCAGCACTTTCCACTTCCCGCTTTCCACTTCTCACTTCCCACTCCCCGCTCCTTTCCAGCGTGCAATCCCACTCGCTGGCGTTCACATCCACCGGCCGCACCTCGACGCCGTGCTCGCGAGCATTGCGCACGAGCTGCGCGGGGGCATAGAAGCCCAGCGGCTGGCTGTTGATGAGCGCGGCGGTGAAGGCGGCCATGTAATGGTGCTTCAGCCAGCAGGAAACGTAAACCAGCAGAGCGAAGCTGGCGGCGTGCGATTCGGGAAAACCGTATTCGCCGAAGCCGCGAATCTGGCGAAACACGGCCTCCGCCCAGTCGGGCGTGAAGCCGCGGGCGAGCATCCCTTCGGTGAGCTTGCGGTGGAACTGGTCGATCACGCCCGGCCGCCGCCAGGCGCCCATCGCGCGGCGAAGCTGGTCGGCCTCGCCTGGCGTGAAGCCGGCCGCCTCGACCGCCAGCCGCATCGCCTGCTCCTGAAAAAGCGGCACGCCAAGCGTCTTTTCCAGCACATGGCGGATCGCCTCGTTGGGAAACTCGACCGGTTCCTCGCCATTGCGGCGGCGGAGATAAGGATGGACCATGTTCCCTTGGATCGGGCCCGGACGGACGATGGCCACTTCGATCACGAGATCGTAAAAGCAGCGCGGCTTCAATCGCGGTAACATGCTCATCTGTGCCCGGCTCTCGATCTGGAACACGCCCATCGTGTCGGCGCGGCGGATCATTTCGTAGACGCCTTCATCGCCTTCGGGGATGTTGGCGAGGGTCAAGTCGGGGCCGTGGGGCAGATTGCCAATCTGCCGATCTTGTGGCAGGTTGGCAACCTGCCCCACATTGCTGTTATGGAAAAATCCATAGTGCCGCTTCACCAAGTCAAAGCACTTGCGGATCGCGGTCAACATGCCCAGCGCGAGGCAATCGACCTTGAGGATGCCCAGCTCATCGAGATCGTCCTTGTTCCATTGGATGACTGTCCGATCCGGCATGGCGGCGTTTTCGATCGGCACCAATTCGCACAGCGGGCCGCGGGTCATGACCATGCCGCCGGTGTGCTGCGAGAGGTGCCGCGGAAAGCCGATGAGCTGCGAGACCAGTTCGATCAATTGCCGGCAAAGCGGCGAATTCTCGTCGAGGCCCGCTTCATGACAGCGCACCGCGAGGATGGATGTGGAGTTGAGCGGCACCGGCGCCGGATCGTGAGAATCTTCGCTTGGCTTTCTGACTTCTAACTTCTGACTTCTAACTTCTGACTCCTGATTCCTTACCTCTTCCCGATGCTCGATCCGCTTCGCCAAGCGATCGACCGCTTCGTCGGTCATACCGAGCGCCTTGCCCACGTCGCGAACGGCCGAGCGCGGGCGGTAGGTGATCACTTCGGCCGTCATGCCCGCCCGTTCGCGGCCATATTTTTGATAGAGATATTGCAGCACTTCTTCGCGGCGCTCGTGCTCGAAATCGATGTCGATGTCGGGTGCTTCGTTTCGCTCGCGGCTCACGAACCGCTCGAACAAGAGGTCCATCCGCTCAGGATCGACCGAGGTCACGCCCAGGCAATAACAAACGGCCGAATTGGCCGCCGAGCCGCGGCCCTGGCAGAGGATGCCGCGGCTACGGGCGAAAACCACGAGGTCCCAGACCGTGAGAAAATAGGCTTCGTAACGCAGGTCTTCGATCAACCGCAGCTCGTGCTCGATCAGCCCGCGCACCTTCTCCGGCACGCCGGCCGGATAGCGCTGGCGAGCCCCTTCCCAGGCCAAATGAGTCAGATATTGCATGGGCGTCTGGCCGGGCGGAGCGAGCTCTTCGGGATACTCGTAACGCAACTCGTCGAGCGAAAAAGTCGCCTGGGCGGCGATTTCCAGAGTCCGCTCTAGCGTCGCGGGATAACGCGCAAAGATCGCGGCCATTTCCTTCAGCGGGCGCAGATAGCGCTGGGCGTTGGGATAGAGCAACTCGCCCGCCGTGGCCACCGTGCAGCCATGCCGCACCGCCGTGAGCACGTCGCTGAGCGGCTGCCGCGCGGGTTCGTGGAAATAGACGTCGCCGGCGGCGGCCAGTGGCATGTTTACTTCCCGCGCCAGCGCCGCGAGTTGATCGAGCCGCGCTTGGTCATCCCCGCGATAGTGCAGTTCGGCCAGGAGGTAGCAGCGACCGGGGAAGAGTTCGCGGATGCAAGAAAGGGAGAAGGGGAGAAAGGGAGAGGGGGAGATTTGTGTCTCCCTGTCTCCCTTTCTCCCTTTCTCCCCTTCTCTGCTGCTGCCGCACACGCCCGCGATCAATCCCGCACTCAATCCGGCCACATCATCCAGCGTCAGGCGGCATTCGCCCTTTTCCGCACGGCGGCGGCCGATAGTGATCAGCCGAGCGAGACGACCATAGGCGGCGCGATCGGTCGGCCAGAGAACGAGCAGCGGCGCGTCGTCGGGCGTAATCTCCGCACCCACGATGAGTTTCATGCCAAGCTGTTTGGCGGCCACGTGGGCGCGGACCACGCCAGCCAGGCTGTTGCGGTCGGTCACCGCCACGGCCGCATAACCAAGCTCGGCGGTGCGCTCCACCAACTCCTCGGGATGCGACGCGCCTTCGAGGAAGGAAAAGTTCGATTTGGCGTGAAGTTCGGCGTAGGGCATGGAAGTTAGGAGTTAGAAGTTAGGAGTTAGAATGATGCAGCCCGCGAACTTCTAACTCCTAACTCCTAACTTCTCTCTCCTTTCAATCAAACATTCCGTGCAAAAACCAAGGGCCGCCGGGCAGGCAGCGGAAAATCCAATACCAGCATCCGGTGGACGTCTCGGCGCGATAATAGTCGCGGGCTATCGTTTCTCCGCGCCACCAGCCGGTTTCGATCCGCTCCGGGCCGATGCGGCGGACAATGCGATGCAACCGCACGGCAAAGGAAAACGGTGCGTTGATATCGCCCGGCAGCCGCAACGGCTCCGTCAACAGCCGCAGCGGGCGCGTAGGGTGTGGTCGAGCGCAGCGATGCCCCACCATTCTTGTATCCTTGGTGGGTCTTCGCTGCGCTCGACGCCACCCTACGCTCACCAGCGGCGCGTAGTGGCAGGCCAATTCCGGCTGGGCTTCGGGAATCAATCGCACCCGCGCGACGCGGGTGTGGCCCAGGCGATTGCTGAGCCGGTCGATCAGCCCGGAAAGATGATACGATTGGACGCGGGCCTTTTCCGTAAACATCTCTTGTTGCCGCAACTCCAGCGGGGCCGTGACGGCAGAAAGACGAATTGCTTCGATGGGGCCGGGCAGCCGCAGCGACTCCAGCCGCACTTGCAGCAATTGCAAAAGGTGGTTCGCCCAGGCCGTGGGGCGGAATAATCCGACGACCACGTCCAGCGACGCATTGTCGCCTTTCGCTCCGCGAAAGTTGCGTTCTTTCGCGGAGCGAAAGGCGACACTTGTCAAGCGGCATTCCAGCCGCATGGCGCCGCGGTTCGCGCGGGTGAGCATGGCGGCCAAGCGGCGGACGAGGTGCTCCAGGGCGGCATCGATCGCTTCCCGCCGCGCCGTGGGAAACTCGGCCGACCAGCGGACCTCGAATTGCGGCGGAGGGTCCCAGGCCGGCAGCGGTTCGGGCAGGCGGCCGGTCACGCGGTCCAAGCAGTCCAGCAACTCCGGCCCAAACCGCGACGACAGTTCGCGCCGCGGCAAGGCTTGCAACTGCTCGATCCGCCAGACGCCCAGGCTGTGCAGCAAGGCGATGGTCGGCTCCGGCAGGCGGAGCGCGGGGAGAGGCAAGGCGGAGAGCGGGAGAAGGGGAGAAGGGGAGAAAGGGAGCAGGGGAGATTGTTCGTCCTTTTCTCCCTTTCTCCCCTTCTCCCCTTCTCCCCTGCTTCCTTCTCTGCCATACTCCGCCAGCGCCCAGGCCGCGCCGCAGGTCCCGGCCACGGCGGTGCGAAACTGCCAGCCTTCGCCGCGCAACTCGCCGATGATCCGCTGGATCAGCGCCGCTTCGCCGCCGAACAGATCGAGGACCCGCGTGATGTCCAAAAGCACGCTCTGGGGAAAGACGTCCGGGTCGATGCCCACCAGGGGCGTGAACTGCTTTGAGCGCGCGGCGACGGTTTGCAAGGTTTCGACCGAAGCAATGGAATCATCAAGTTTGATACAAAGGATGCGATTCATCATCGACCTCCACTTCAATGGTTTTTTCGCCCCGACCGCCACGACAGCGCAAGAGGATAACGCGCAGCCGCCTCGGCCGATCGTAGGGCGCGGTGCTGCGCAGCGGCTCGACCAGCAGCCGCACGTCGGCCCAGGAGGGCTCGCCGCGGACGGCGGACGGCCGGATCAAAAGCCCCAATCCGCCCCCTTGCTCCGCAGCCAATTGCAAGCGGCGAAAGGCGCGGCCATCGAACTTAGGCTTGTGTGCATCACGCGGAGCGTGATGAGTACGATCCGGCCAGGCCACCGCCACCGCCACCGCCGGACAGCGCAGGGCCTGGTCCAACGCCCAGGTGTGATCGGCCGGGCTGCCCGGATGGATGACGATCAGCCGCGACGGCTCTAGACCTAAGGCGATGGCCGCCGGAGGATAGAACTCGCCGCTCGCGTCCACCACGACCACGGCGCGGCCGTCGCCGCCCGCGGCCTGGACAGCCGCACGAAAGGCGAGCGTGGCCGCGCCATCGCCCGGGCCGCTCGTCAGCCATTCCACGAGCGTGCCGGGACGAAAGCCGTTTTCGGGCATAAGGTGATCCAGCGCCCGGCAGCCGCTCGACACGGCCGCCGGGCGCGAGGGCGCGGAGGGGTCCGCCAGCGCATGCCGCCACGCGCCCCCCTTCCATTGAGCAAGCTTGAGGCGCAAGGCCTCGATTTCCAGGTGCTGGCATTGCCCACCCATGAGCAGTATTCCTTCCATTAGATACTATACGCATGTATCGTATCTGAGTCAAGGGAATATCGGCCAAGGATACGGCCCGCTTTACTGCGAAGCCAGTCTTTAGAAAAACCAAGCAGAGGTCACTCCGCCGATTCAATCAAACGATAGAGATTGCCCGGCAAGCGTTCGACTTCATGCCGGAGATAACGACTTGGCAAACTCCACGACTCGCTGCTGTTCGGGCAGGAGCAACTTGTCAAGTTGCTCCAGAATCTTCGCCCAAATCTCGGGGTCCATCAGGTGGCACTATCCGCCCCTTTTCCCATGGCACTGCTTGTATTTCTTCCCGCTGCCGCAAGGGCAAGGATCGTTCCGCCCGACATGTTTCTCGGTTCTGCGAATCGGCTTCGGCTTGCCGTCGCCTTGCGAGCCGTCGATTGCCCCTTGCTGTTGGTCGCCGATATCGCTGGGCGGCGGGGCCGCGTCGTGCCGGGCTTCGCCGCCGCTCCAGGTCGAGCCGACGAAATTCTCGTCGAGTTGCTCCATGCGGTAAATCAGATCGGTCGTCCGCTCGCCGACCGAATCCCACATCGCCTCGAAGGTCTTCATGCCCTCCTTCTTGTACTCGACCTTGGGATCAACCTGCGCGTAGCCCCGCAGGCCGACGCTGTTGCGGAGGTGGTCCATCACCAGTAGATGGTCTTTCCAGGCGCTATCGAGCAAGTTCAAGAGCAACGCCCGCTCGAGCTTCTGCATCTCCGGGCGGTATTTGCCCTCCACAGCCCGTTCCATGAAGTTCACGAGCATCTCCGGGCTCATCCGCGCCAAGGCTTCCGGCGCTACCGGATAGTTCAGATCGCACTTGAACCAATCGGCCAGTGACCTTAGCCGACCATCGTCCAACGCCGCGGCGAGTGCCTTCGATGTGAGTAACTGGCCGTTGAAGTCCTGCTTCAAGCGCGATTGCACTTCGGACTGCGGATCGACGGCTGTGGCGAGGTAATTGCGGCTGTGCTCGATGAGCAGGTCGCGGATCTCGTCGCGCTGGCGATTCTTGAGGTCCTCCAGGTCGAGATCGACGTGGAAACGCTGCCGGGCCCATTCGACGAGGCCCTCGCGCTCGTAGCGCTTGTGGCCGCTGGCGTCGCGAGCGGTGAAGTGCGACAGCCCGACCATCACCGGATACTCGATTTCCTTCTCGCGATAGGCAGCCTCCGCCTTCTCATAGACCAGCCGCTTGAATTCGTCCGCCGGCGCTTCGCGCACCGATTCCACGGGAATCTCGATGCCGAATTTGTTCTTCACCCAGCTACAGGCCGCGCGGAGGCCATATTCGGCTTCGAGGAATTCCCTGCCTGGAGCGAGATCTACTTTGTCGATCGCCGCGCGGGCTTTCTCCAAAAGGAAGGTGTCGAGCTGATCGCGGCCAACCTGCTTCAGCTCGCGGTCGCGAACTCCCAGATGCCAGCGGGTGTTGGCAAACTTGGCGAGGGCTTCCCAGTTCCAGTCTTCCTTGTCTTCAGAGTCGGTAGGGAGGTTCTCCTCTAGCGCGTCCATGATTTGGCCCTCGGCCTTCCGCTCCGCCTCGTCGACGGCGTACCGCTGGGCGTCCTGAAAGTCGAGACCGCGGAAGTTGCGGGCGTCGAAGTCCACTCCAAATTCCTTGCCGGTCCACTTGGCGAAGGTCTCCGTGCCATAGTCGCGGGCGAGGAACTGGTTCAGCCGGACGTCGATCTGCTGCCGGATCATATCCAATACAAGATGCTTGCAGTCGGCCCCTTCCAGAATCTGCTGGCGGTAACCATAGACCCGCTTTCGCTGCTCGTCCATGACTTCGTCGTATTCAAGCAGGTTCTTGCGAATCTCGAAGTTCCGCTCTTCGACTTTCTTCTGCGCGCCCTCGATGCGGCGGGAAACCATCTTGCTCTCGATCGCCTCGCCGTCTTTCATGCCGAGGCGCGTGAGCCAGTTCTTGACCCACTCGCCGCCGAACTTCCGCATCAGGTCGTCTTCCAGCGAGAGATAGAAGCGGCTGCTGCCCGGATCGCCCTGCCGGCCGCAGCGTCCGCGAAGCTGGAGATCGATGCGGCGGGCCTCGTGGCGCTCGCTGCCCAAGACGTGCAATCCGCCCATCGCGGCTACGTCGCGGCCTTCTGGCTTCATCTGCTCGCGCTGCTCGATCTCGTGGATGAGGGCGTCCATTTCTTCGGGCGGCACGTCGAGCTTCGTCGCATACTTCATCTGAAGCGTTGCCCAGGCCATGGCTTCAGGGTTGCCGCCCAAAATGATGTCCGTGCCGCGGCCGGCCATGTTCGTGGCGATGGTCACGGCATTCTTGCGGCCGGCCTGGGCGATGATCTCAGCCTCGCGCTGGTGATGCTTGGCATTGAGCACTTGGTGCGGCACTCCGCGCTGTTCGAGCATTTTGGAGATCATTTCGCTCCGCTCGATTGAGACCGTGCCGACGAGGATTGGCCGCCCGGCCCGCTCGGTCTCGTCGATATCGCTTCGCTGGATTGTCTGCTTCTGCCGCGACTCGCGGTCCTGGAACTCGATCGCATCGTCGGATTCCTTGAGGATCTTGCCCTCGATTTCATCGTCCTTCTTCAAGTAGATAATGTCCCACTTGTGCATCCGCTCGATTTCGTTCGCGATGGCTTCGTACTTCTCTCGGTCGGTGCGGAAGATGACGTCGGGAAAATTGATCCGCTCCATCGAACGGTTTGTGGGAATGGCGATCACGTCGAGCTTGTAAACCTTCCAGAACTCGTTCGCCTCGGTCATGGCGGTTCCGGTCATGCCGCAGATTTTCTTGTAGAGCTTGAAGAAGTTCTGCAAGGTGATCGTGGCCATGGTCTGCGTCTCTTCCTTGACGCGGACGCCTTCCTTCGCCTCAACCGCCTGATGCAGGCCATCGCTCCAGTTGCGGCCCGGCATGAGGCGTCCGGTGAACTCGTCGACGATCACGACTTCGCCTTCGTTGTTGACGATATAGTTCACGTCGCGCTTGTAGAGATAGTGGGCCTTCAAGGCGTTGTCGATCAGGTGCGGCCATTCCATGTTGCCGGCCGTGTAGAAACTCTCCACTCCGGCCAATTGCTCGGCCGCGCGAACGCCCTCGTCGGTGAGATGGGCCGAGTGCTCCTTCTCGTTGACTTCGAAGTGAATGTCCTTCTTCAACTGCCGCGCGATGCGTTCCGCCTTGGAATACCGCGTCACGTCATCGTGGGCTTGCCCGGAAATGATCAGCGGCGTGCGAGCTTCGTCGATCAGAATATTGTCAACTTCGTCGATGATGGCGAAGTGCAGCGGACCCTGCACCTGCTGCATGTGCTTATCGTAATGGACGTCATCGCGTGCGGCATACCGCATGTTGTCGCGAAGATAATCAAAGCCGAACTCGTTGTTCGTGCCGTAAGTGATGTCGCAGGCATAAGCCTTTTGCCGCTCGGCCGGGTCCATATTGCTCTGGATCGCGCCCACGGTCAGCCCCAGCGACATATAGAGCCTGCCCATCCACTCCATGTCGCGCCGTGCGAGATAATCGTTTACCGTGACGACATGGACGCCGCGACCTTCCAGGGCGTTAAGATAGGCAGGCAAGGTAGCCACGAGAGTCTTGCCTTCGCCCGTCATCATTTCCGCGATATTACCGCGATGCAACACGATGCCGCCCATGAGCTGCACGTCGTAGTGCCGCAGTCCCAAATGCCGGCGACCGGCCTCGCGACAGACCGCAAAAGCCTCGACGAGGATGTCATCGAGCGATTCACCGCTGGCCAGGCGTTTGCGGAACATCGGCGTCTGCTCTTTGAGCTCGGCGTCCGTCATCGCCTGATACTTGGGCTCCAATGCACCAATGGCAGCGACCATCGGTTGGAGCTTGCGGACGAATCGGGCGTTCGACGAGCCGAACAGCCCGGTTAGCGATCGTTCGACAAAACGACCCAGCCCCCCGAAGAGGTCGCCGAGGCCCTCCCATATCTGCGAAAGGATTTCTTCCATTAGCTTTCAATAACCCTAACTTCTTTGCACGCGGCAGTTTACCCACTATTATACGGGGGGTCAAGAAGGCTTGGAAAGGGCTTCACGCGGCGTTCCAAGATAGGGCAGTGAGTCGCTCTGCCGCACTGAATTGAGGCAAGGCTCATCGCAGAAGGGCGACGGCGGCCATTAGCGAGCGTCGTGCAGTTCGCCTTTTATGGACGCTTCACGAACCTCTGGCCGGAAGCCATAACGGGGATTCTGGACGTCGAAGTCGGCGTCGGTCAGGCCGGCATTCAGTTTCACATCGAGATATGTGTACTCTTCGATTAGTGGTGGGTTATCATCCCCTCCTTTTGGCCAAGAATAGCACTCATAGCGAATAGGTATATTCAGTTTTTCATCGATGAATACCCGCGCGATATGGAAGCCAAAGTTGCTGCGCGGCCTCGGATGAACCACCTCGAGGCAACGGCATTGCCGGCCGTTGATTTTCGCATGTTCAGTCAACTTGACGGTGCACTCGCCGTATTTGATATCGCTTTGTACGACTTCAATGAGCCGTTTCGTAAGATTGAGAATACCGATTTGAGTTAGCGGATATCGTTCACCCTGCATTGCCACCGGCCCGGCTGGATCGAGCGACACGGCGCCCGTAAGCGCGCGAATGCCGACGCCGTGCGCCCACATCTTGCCGTGGTTGGCGCCATCAATATAAAGAGCCTCTTGACCCTTTATGACGCGAGGACCAAGAAACTTCGCATAAATGCTGAACGGCTTGTGCCGGACTTTGATGGCGAGAGATTCTCGCGGCCGTAGTTGTCCGTCAATTCGCTCTCGCTTGATCAGCGTTGCGGTGTAGCCATCGAGTTGCTCCATTCGCGGCAGCGCCTCTTCCGCCCAGCGAAGTGCCGCCGCAAGCGGGTGCTTGGTGGGCTCGCCGGTCCATGCCGGAGCAAGGCCCGAATCGGGCGCCCCTGATGCCATCGGTTCGCTGTTGACACTTGTGGAATGCTGTCCGTTCGGCTGCTGGGCGTTGCCCTGCGAGACGAACAAGTAGATCGAGAAGACCGCAAGAACACCAGCGTTAACTCTTGACGTATTCATAAGATGCTCGAATCGAAGTACGGCGTGCTCCGTGCCCTGACGGAAACGTACCTTTGTGCCCGTCGCAACGGGCAACAAACTAATATAAATTGCGTATTCGCGGAAAGGGTGCAAATGCGATGCCGCCCGAGAGCACCCCCGCGGCACCCCGTAGCCGTCTATCGGGAGAAAGAGGAGGATTCTTTTGATTGAGCCAACTCGTTAGTCGGTCGACGGATCAAACTGGTCGGGTTTTCAGGGCAATCGCCGTAGTCATTTTTCCGACTCGCGCGCTGAATGAACACATGCAGTAGACGACCACCTGCCGTCGAAAGGCGTAGAGAAAGCGTCGCACTAGCGCGCGACGATACGACTGGAGTCCGATTTCGCAGATTTCTGCGATGGCGACAAATGAAGCGAATGCAGGCGTCGACGCTGCTCGGGAATTCCTCGCCTACTCCACCTTCCGCACCACTCCCACGACCACGCCCAATACCTTCGCGTCGCGGACGTAGATCGGCCGCATCTTTGAGTTGGCGGGTTCGAGGCGGATGCGATTTTTTTCGGGGAACCAGCGCTTGAGCGTGGCCTCGCCTTCGTCGGTTAGGGCGACGACGATCTGCCCCTTCCGCGCGGTTCGCTGCTTGCGGACGACTACGTAGTCGCCATCGGCAATCTGGTCGTCGATCATCGACTCGCCGTGGACTTCGAGCACGAAAAGGTCCTTGTCGGCCGGGTCGAACATGCCCATGAAATCGACCCGTTCGTCCTGCTCGACCGCCTCGTGCAGCAGACCGGCGGCGATCCGCCCATAGAGCGGCAGGCTGCGGTCGTCGATCGGTTCGGCCGCGAGTTGGATCGCCCGCGACATATTCGGCTCGCGGGTGATCATCCCCTTCTTCTCCAGGGCCTTGAGGTGGCAAACCACTCCATTGGGCGACATGATGTCAAAATTCGTCCCGATTTCGCGGACGGTTGGGCCGTATCCGCGCGAGCGAATCTTGTCGCGAATGAACTCGTACACGGACATTTGCTTTTCGGTGAGCGTATCAAACGGCTTCATTTTGCCCTCTTTTTGAATATTTCCTTTGCCATTCGCCTTTGGCCATCAACACACAGCCTTCGCGCGTATGCACAATCGTACAATATACGGCCGTACATTGTCAAGTCGGGGATTCACAGAATATAGGAGTTAGAAGTTAGGAGTTAGAATGCAATTTGCTCGCTTGTCGTTGCCACATCTCCTAACTCCTAGATTCTAACTCCTAACTTCTTTATTCCCCGATCGCCGTCACCACCATATTGTCGCGGTGGATGACTTCCTCGTACGGGCATTCCCCCAGCACGCCGGCTATCTGGCTCGTCCGCAGTCCTTTGATCCTCAAGAGCTCTTCATGTCCGTAGTTCGTCAGTCCGCGGGCGATTTCCACCCCGTCGGGACCGCGGAGGGCAACAACGTCGCCCTTGGCGAACTGGCCATCGAGTTCGATTACTCCCGCGGCGAGCAAACTGCGTCCCTTGCGCAGAACGGCTTCCCGCGCTCCTTTATCCAACTGCAAAACGCCGCGCGGCTTGACACTGAAGCCGATCCATCGTTTTCGAGCGGCCAACGATTGTCCTTGGGCCAGGAATAATGTGCCCACCACTTCGCCGGCGAGGATTTTCGGCAGCACCTCGGCATCCCGTCCGCTGGCGATGATCACGTTCTCGCCCGCGCCGGTGCAAAGGCGGGCGGCTTCCAACTTGCTGGCCATGCCACCTTTGCCGCGTCCGCCCGTGCTTTCGCAGACGAGATCGAAAACGGACCTATCGAGCCGTTCGACGGTATTGATGACCTTGACGCCGGGGTCGCTGGGATTGCCGTCGCAAAGCCCTTCCACATCGGAAAGCAGCACCAGAAGCGGAGCGCGAATCAGGTTCGTGACGATGGCCGCCAAGCGGTCGTTATCGCCGAACGTGGTGCGAAACTCCTCGACCGAGACCGTATCGTTCTCGTTGATGATTGGAATCGCCCCCAGTTCAATGAGCGTCAGCAGTGTATTTCGCGCGTTGAGATAGCGGGAGCGATGCTCCAGGTCTTCGGCCGTCAGCAGAACTTGTGCGGCGTGGTGGCCCAGGGGCGAGAGGGCACGCTCGTAGGCCTCGACCAAAAGACTTTGTCCGATCGCGGCCACGGCCTGCAGGCGAGGCAGGTCGGTCGGCCGCGCGGTCATGCCCAGCCGCCCCATGCCTGCCCCCACCGCTCCGGAACTGACCAGCACTACTTTCCGCCCGGACCGGACCACGTCGTGCAATTGCCGGGCGAGTTGCTCGATGCGTGCATAGTTCAACCGGCCGTCGTCAAGCGACAAGACCTGTGTTCCTACTTTGACGACAAGCGTCGTGGCGTGTGCGGCGATTTCCTGGCGGAGAACGTCGGTCATAGATCAGTATTTCAAATCGATCGTGGCCACGCCGTTCGGCAAGCCGGTCGCGTCAACGGCTACCTCCTGGCCGAGCTGGGTCTCGGTGTTGAACCTCGCCGGGATCCGCTCGCCCTCGTTCGTGATTTCAACTCGATAGAAGCCGGGAGAGACGCCAGGGTTGGGCGACCCCGGAACCTTCAGTCGGGCGGCGCCATGCGCGTTCGCCGTGCCTTCGGCCGTTTTCAACTCGCTGCCGAGAAAACTCTCCGGCACGAACTTGACGGTGGCGCCGACCAACGGCTTGCCATTGTGGGTGACAATGCAAGTAACGATCTTCCGACCAAGTTTTGAGTCGGCCCACGCCTGAATCCTGCGCGGAAATCTCGGCGGCCGATATCTTGCCGTCATGGTTGCTATCGACGAGCTTCATGGCCGCTTTCAATCCCGGCGCCGTTTCCAACTCCTTGGCGTCCAGAAGACGGTCCTTGTTGGCGTCGTAAAGCTCCATGGCACGCTGGGCGGCATGCGGATCGGGCTTGTCGGGATAGATGCGCGGAAGGGAGTTCGAGCAGCCGAACGTCAGGCCGAGCGCGGCGGTCAAAACCGCTATACGACCCGTCCTCGCGCAAGTGGCTTTCATATCGCGGTCTTTCACTGTCCGAGCACTGCCTTGTCGACGATTTGCCCGTCGTTACGCGCGCAGAGCCGCGCATGCACGGTGGGGTTGATTGTGTAGGCGACCGGGTGGCCGGCCCCGTCGCAGGTGGCCATGTTGAACGCGCCCGGATGCGCGCTGCCGAAAGCAAAATCATTCTGAAGTCCAGGTTGGTCCTGCAGGGGACCGCTGTCGGCCCAGCGCGAGTTGTCCCAGTCCATGCCGGTGGTAAACGGATCGTTGTCCGTCGCACCACTGCCGTCGAGATAATAATCGGGATCGAGATACTTCTCGCCAATGAGGTAGGTCGAACTCGCGCCGTCGGTAATGTCGACAAAGCGGGTCATGCTGGTCGAGAAAATCACGCCATCGCATTTGCTAATGTCGGGGAAGGGAGAACGTTCTGGGCACGTCGGCCGGATTGCCGCTGTGAGATGCCCACGACAGGAGGGGATTGGGCACCATACTATCGTTGGTGCCGGAGCTCGCCGCGTAGTCGGTGTGTGCGGCTTGGGATAGATTGTCCGCGTTGCACATGGTGTCCTTGAAATTCGGGTAGAGCTTCGCGGGGTGCCGGCTCGGGCAAATAATGGTCGGAATGACCGTTGCACCGGCCCGAGCCAAAATGGGCTTTTTTGCGGCCAGCGACAAGCCCGCGCCAAGGTCGTGGACCGACTTGAACTCCATGAACGGCAGGATATTGTACATCCAGCCGCCGGGTTGTGCGCGGGTGTACCCGCGATCGGGATCGCCTACCCAATAATAGGTCCATCCACCCGTCGGCAGGAAACCGTGCGCGGACTCGTGCGTCATACATGCGAGCCCCATCTGCTTAATTTGGTTCAGGCACTGAGCCCGCCGTCCCGCCTCGTGCGCCGCGTTGATCGCAGGAAGCAGTAGGCCGATCAAAATACCGATGATGGCTATCACCACCAGCAACTCCACGAGCGTGAATGCTTGTTCCCGCGCGCGCAGGAAGGATTTTGGTCGCATATCGCGTACCTCCGAGCAAAGGTGCCCAAGATTGAAGAGGCGATTATCGAAAAATGACCCCACCGATGCAAAACCGATTTTAACGCGCCGCTACGGGGTATGCAAGGTTTGGAATGGGGTGGATGGGGTGGTTGGTGCATCGGAATTTGCGGCGATGGGAAGCTGCTTGCATTCCGGGACAATGCGGCGGCCTCGGCCCCGCCCGCCCCCGCACGTTATCCTGCCCCAGCGTCCCGAATCTGTTGCCCTTTGGTCGGCTCGCCCCGATCCACGGCCTTGCCATCCGCTTCATAATGCTCGAATTGCAGTGGCAATCCTTTGGCGGCCCCGAACTTTGGCGTGGTTTGCAAGTGGATGTGCAAGTGCGGCTCCGACGAGTTGCCGCTGTTGCCGCACAATCCCAGCGGCTGGCCCCGCGTCACGCGGTCTCCCGCCTTCACTTTGATGCTCCCGTTTTGGAAGTGACATAGAAACATGTATTCGCTATTGCCCAAATCGAGCACGATGTGGTTGCCGGGCGGGTGCGCGGGATTCATCTTGCCCGGCCGGTTGTCTGCAATCCCGTCCGTGACTGCCGTGACCAAGCCCGCGGCCGGCGAAAGAATCGTTTGCCCATAGCAATAATAATCTTCGTTCTTCGCGGCATTGCCGGGATTCGTTTTGCCGTCTTTCGTCATCACGATGTCATAGGCAAAGCGCTGGTCGGGATAGGCGGCGTGATAATTGTCCTTGATGCTGCGGCCTCCCCAAAACACCGTCCACGTTCCGGCAAAAGGCAACCGCGCATGGGCCTTGGTCTTGTAATCCAGGAAGGTCGACGGCGCTTCTCCGGCCGGTCTGATCAGAAATCCCGCCAGTGTGCCATCGGGCGTGACTATCGCCGTGACCGACCACGTTTGGCCCGCGGCCGACTTGACCAGCCGGGTGTATTCAATGGAAATCTGCTCCTCGGCCGAAACGGGCCGATCGCCGACAGAATTCTCGCAGCGCATTGACCGAGGCCGCGTCTTTCATCAGCGCCCGCAATTCCGGCGCGGCGTGGTCCAGCAACACCTGCGAATTCCCTTGCAAAAAGGCATCGACATATCCGCGGGCCACATCCTCCATGTGCTTGCTTTCCACCGGTTTGTCACCCGCCATCGCCGCCGCGCACATCGCTCCCGGCAGCGCCAATGCCGACGCCAAGCAACAAAGCCATTTCATGTCCGCACTCATAATTAGGAAACGTGCCATTACTTTTCCTCCCGATTGAACCGCTCCAGCGCGCTCGTTGCTCGCCAAAGGACGTCCCAGTTTGCGAAGTCACCTGGTTGTCGTGATTAAACGTCCTCGAAGTGGTGTTGCCGTCGGGGTCGAACGCAAGGTTGTGGAGCGAAGATAACATTACTTAACATATTCAGTTAAGATTTATAGCCTGACCCCGATTGCCCCTCTGCCGATTGCCCGGGCCGAGTAGCAGAGCCTTACCCCGCACGGCACTTGACCGTTCATGGCTTGCCGTTGCACGCGACAATTGTACTATCGGCACTTCTCAGGTAACAATCAAAACCTAGCAAAAGCACTCCCGCCATACAAGTTCCCGCCACCACCACGAACAACCACTTGCTAATAATCGGGACCGCACCCGCCGCCTCAGCCATATGCTCCGCGATCAACCCCGGTAGCACTCCTATAAACACACTGAAAAATCGAAATAATACGGATTCTCGTTTGATCCTGCGCATTCTGATTGCGCCAGCGCAGTTTACCCATCATACTGTGGCGACTCAGATTTTGGAGGTCGCCATGTATGTTCGAGACCAACAGCCGTTGGCGGTGCTGGAGGCACTGGAGCGGAAGGAACCGCGGTGCGGCAGACCGAATATCAATATTTGTGGGTATTGGGGGCGGTCTGTCCAGAAACAGGTCGCGGCGAAGGGCTGCTCAGCCCGCGATTGAATACGCAGGTGGTACAGGTGTTCTTGCGAGAGTTCTCTGCTACGCTGCCCGCTGACGAACATGCCGTCATGCTCTGGGATGGCGCCGGCTTCCACACCAGCGGCAAGCTCCAGGTGCCCGACAACATCACGCTGCTAAAGCTTCGGCAATACAGCCCCGAGCTCAACCCGATGGAAACCTATGGCACTACCTCAAAAGCCACTATTGGTCGAATCGAGCCTACGCGGACTACGAAGAATTGGAAGAAGCCGCCATCGACGCCTGGCGAGGTGCCGTGCTGGACCACGAACTGATGAAGACCGTCTGTAACGCTCCCTACCTCAAACGCGCAGTTTCAAAGTAAAATGCGTATCAGTCAACGCAACTGCTTACGGAGATTCCTCAATCTTGCAGCCGAGAACCAAATGAACATGGTCCGACAGGATCGCGACACGTGAGAGGCGATGGTCGTGCTTGCGCGCTACCCCCAACACCATGTCGCGAGTCTTTGCCAACCGGTCCTCCCGAACTTCGTGCCAGCGGCCGTCGTTGGCGAACACAACATGCAGGTTGTAGAGGTATCGGCCGTGCGAACTGAAAACCGGCACCGAGAGGTCAGCGTCGGGAAACTCGAGCTGGTAGCCGCGTAGCCGCTCTTGGATTTGAGGGTCGGCCATATGGTGATGGCCCAATTGATTTGAAACGTAGTTTTCCACAACGTCTTGCCGCACATCACCTACGCTGCTGAGCGAGAAATTCCGCCGGAAGGCATCGGGGCACGTAGCGCGAATGCGATGCTGCAATCGCCCCTTCACCGATTTAACAATTTGCGGCGGCGAAACGGCCGGCTTCGTGCTGAGAAGGAAATGAAGCACAGGCGGGCGCGTTGCGCAGCACTCCAAGATGCGAACTCCGTCGGGTTCAACAACCGACTTAAGGTCGTCCAGCTAAATGGCGTGCGACGGAAGGTCGCGACTAAAGAACAAAGCTAACGACCAGCGAAGCTCGTAAGCTGGCTTGCAGTTCGCGGACGTGTACAGCGGTTCGAGCATCGATTCTCACGCCAATAGCTTGTCAATCATCGCTCCCACCGACGCGGGATCGGTGGGGAGTTGGTTGCCACAAACAATTTGGCTGCTCAGTTATCAGACAATTCTCACGTCCAGCAGCCGCGCCAAGCGACGCAGATTGTCGGCATGGTTCCCAGCGTGGATCGAGACGTGGTGTGGCATCGCATGATGCAATAGATCTTCGAACCAATCGCGCGGATTGCAGTCTGCCAACTGCACGAGGGCGTTCGTGCCCTTCAGCGGACGGCGGGGGCGGAGCGTTCGGCCCTCGCGGACGGCGAGGCGGTACTTGCCCTCGGATCGCCAGAGCCGCCAGATCGTGACGGGCATGTCGGCCGTCAGTTCCGCATCGAGAACGGCCGGCTTCCCGGAGTTGAAGTGCCGCGCGATGCGCGGGCAGCCCGGCTCGCCCGGCGGCGGCGAGAGCGATGTCGGCGACATGCCGCCGTGCCAGAAGGTGATCGTGGAATCGTCGTGTTCTAGCCAATCGGTGAGGTAGTAATGGCCCATGCCGAGCCGCTCGCCGATCCAGGCGGACAAGGCCCCGTCAACGTCGCCTTCGCAGGCAATCGCCAGGCCCTCTTCACTCAGCCGCGCCATGCCGAGATAAGGCCACTGGCCGGATATGTTTGGCATCTCCGGCCAACAGCGGACCGCCAAGGCGTCGTAGTTCTCCACGTCGAAGAAGTGGCGCATTGCCAAATAGAGCCGCGAGGCCATCGGCAGATCTTCGTCGTTCGTGTCTTTGTGCTGGAGGCCGAGCTGTTTGACGCGGGCCAGGTCGTCCACGACCGCGCGATCGTCGATCGCTTTGACGATGTCGCCAAACTCGACCAGCGTGTGCGTTTGCATTTGAATGCCGAGTTCGCGGTGCATGGTGAACAAATCGCCTTGCATGGTGACGAAGCCCGGCGCGGTTGTTCCGACAAGCGCCATCCGCATCGTGCGCAGCTTTCGCACGCAGGCGGCCCGCGCGACGGCCTCGCCGAGGCTTGCCACGGTGGCAGCCTCTTGCGGATGCCCGTACACGGTCTCGCAGGTTCGGCCCAAGTGCCGGAACGCTGACGCCCAGACATGCGTGCCGACGAGCGAACAAGAGCTAACGACGTTGCCTTCCGGGTTTTCCGGAGTCGCCCAAAAGACGGGCGGATCGGGCCAGAGTTGCGCGAGCGTGGGCGACAATCGGCCGTCGGACATCGTCGTTTGCAGCAGGACGACGGCATCAACGTCGGCCTGCCGCAATTCCGGCATCGCGGCGCGTAGAGAAGCCTCATCGACGACCTTTGCGGCCGGTTCAACGAAGTCCCAATCGGGGCGACGAACAGCTTGGCGGACCTGCTCGTCGACGGCAGCTCCCCACTCCATGTCAAATCCCGGCCGCTTGCGGCCGAGGAAGATTAGTCCGAGTTTCATGGTGCTTGGTTCTTAGTACTTAGTACTTAGTTCTTAGACCTTGGCTAAATACCAAGTCCTAAGTTCTAAGTCCTAAGTACTTTCATTTCACCCTGCCATCGCCTTCCAATCAATCGGCTCGCCCTTTTTGATCAACGGCAACTTGGGCGGCATCAAGTGCGGATACTTTTGCGCAGCGCCGCAATTGTAGACAACTACGCGGTCGTCCGGCTTGAGCCAGCCGCGCTCTTGCAGCAATTCGATCGCGCCGACGCAGGCGGCCGATTCTGGGCAGATCAGGATGCCCTCATTGCGGCCGACGAGCTGCATCCACTCGCGGATGCGGCCCTCTTCCACGGCCACGGCCGTGCCGTTGCTTTCGCGAACGGCGTCCAAAATCATGAAATCACCCACCGCGGCCGGCACGCGGATGCCGCTGGCAATCGTATCCGCGCCCTCGAACATCTTGGCGAAGCGTTCGCCGGCTTCGAAGGCGCGAGTGATCGGCGCGCAGCCTTCGCTTTGCACGGAAACCATCCGCGGCATTTTGTCCGATTCGAGCCAGCCCAGCGCTTTCAACTCGTCGAATGCCTTCCACATGCCGATCAGCCCGGTGCCGCCGCCGGTCGGGTAAAGAATCACGTCGGGCAGCTTCCAACCGAACTGCTCGGCCAATTCCAGGCCCATCGTCTTTTTGCCCTCGATGCGGTAGGGCTCCTTGAGCGTGGAAATGTCGAACCAGCCCATCGGCTCCTTGCCGTCGCGAACGATCTTGCCGCAGTCGGTGATCAGGCCATTGACGAGGAAGACTTTGGCGCCGGCGAGCACGGCCTCGAATTGATTGATGGCCGGCGTGTCTTCGGGCATGAAAACGTAGGCTTCCATGCCGGCCCGTGCGGCGTAGGCGGCCATCGCGCCGCCCGCGTTGCCAGCGGTGGGAATGGCCACGCGGCGGATGCCGAACTCCTTCGCCATGCTGATGGCGACGGCCTGCCCACGGCTCTTGAAGCTGCCGGTGGGAAGCTGGCTGTCGTCTTTGATCCAAAGGTTTTTCTGTTTGACTTTTTCGGCCAGGCGCGGACAGGCTAAGAGCGGCGTGGAGCCTTCGCCGAGCGTGACGATCGACGACTCGTGCTCGACCGGCAGAAGCTCGCGCCACGCGCCAGATGCCCGGCGGGCGGCGGACGATTGTATCGCGGCTCACGGCCTTGGCGATGGCCGGCAAATCGTAACGGACCCAGATCGGCCGATCGTTGTGCAGGGTGTAGACTTGGCCCGGCGGCAGTCGCGTGCCGTCGATAGCGCCTTCAAGATGGGTAACAAAGGGGTTCATCAATTTCTCCTTCACCGGATTGTACACTGACCGCGGGAAAATACGAGAGGTTCGAGCGTGGCTTGATGGCTCTGAAAAGAAAGGAAGATGTCGGGAACGAAAATGCGATTTATTTACCATCGGCGCTGCGTCGGCGCGGGAACCTTGACTCGCCGGATTGTCTGCATAAACTGAATGGCGCGATAGCTACTCAATAACTTCTGACCGGATGATGGAATCCCAATTTGGAAAGGATAATCTCGATGAGCGCCAAGGTTCTCTTTACCGCCAAGACCCACACCACCGCCGGCCCCAAGGGCGCCGGGCGAAGCAGCGACGGCTTTGTGGACGTCCGGCTGCCCGAGCCGCATCCGGCGGCCGAGAATCTCTTCGGCGTCGCCTGGTCGGCCTGCTATCTGGGCGCGCTGGGCCTCGCCGCCGCGCATAAAAAGAAGGAACTTCCGGCGGACGCAGCGGTTGACGCCGAGATACACCTGAATATCGACAACGGCGCGTTCTTCCTCTCCGCGCGGCTCGACGTGAGCCTGCCGGGCCTCGACCGCGCGGTCGCGGAGGAACTGGCCCAGGCCGCGCATGGTATCTGCCCCTACTCCAAGGCGGTGCATGGCAATATCGCGATCGAGACGAATGTTGTTTGATGGCTGTTAGGGGTTGCCCGCGTACCCCGTGTATGAAGCCGAACCAACGATGCCAACCATTGAACTAGCTACTTTCATCGCGGCGCCTATTGAGCGCGTATTCGACTTGGCTCGCAGCATCGACCTCCACACCAACTCGACATCTAGCACTGGCGAGCGCGCCATTGCAGGCGTCACATCCGGTCTTATCGGCCCTGGCCAGGAGGTTACCTGGCGAGCGAGACATTTCGGAGTCTGGCAGTCGCTCACGGTCCGCGTCACGGAATTCGATCGTCCAACTCACTTCGCCGACGCTATGTTGCGCGGAGCGTTTCGCAGCATGGAGCATCATCACTATTTCGAGAAGGCAGGCAGCGGCACCACGATGCGCGACGTGTTTACCTTCCAGTCGCCACTCGGCGTGCTTGGCCGCATCGCCGACTTTCTTTTCCTCGCGCGCTACATGAAGTTCTTCCTAATCGAACGCAACCGAGTGATCAAAGCAACAGCCGAGTCCGATGGCTGGAAACAATACGTCCACGGGGGCGCATGGTGAGGGGCGCAGGGTCAGGCAACAAACGTCAAGTCTAATGGCGGAGAGCGATGCTTCAACGTGCGGCAGTTGAACCGGGACTGATTCGCGTGTAAAATCAGAAGGTGTTATGCGATCGCTTGCTCTCGCGCATCATTCGCCGCGAAATATCCGGTCATCGTCGGCGAATTCGGTGACGGCAAGGACAACTACGCGGGCAAGGTGCTGGAATTCGCGGATCAGAACCAACTGTCCTGGATCGGCCGGTGCATGCACACGGGGGCCAAGCCGTGCTTGATCAAGGATTGGAACTACACGCCGACCGCCTTCGGCGAGCTTGTCAAGAATGCGATGCGCGGCGCGGACGCGAAGCGATGAGGCAGCCGCGAGGTTCACCACGAAAGGCGTGCATCTTGACCTTAGTTTGATGAGTTTTGTAGGATGGCGGGCCGGCGAAAGGTATAATAGATCGTAGACGGTTCGAGCGAGGAGCCAAGCTTGTTAGACCTGTCGGAGGAGCACACTTGGCTATACCGCGGGGTGCCAGTCGAATCGGTGGAGGTGGTCGATGTCGATAACAATGGTCAAGTCCGGCCTCCTAGGCCTGACCGAATTGGAGCGGAGTGGCAGCGCCGGCATTCAATCGGCATGACAGAAACCGGCTACACGAGCTGGTCAACCGATCGCAGCCTCGCGGAAGCCGCGGCGAATTCATGTTGTGACTATGAAGGATTGAGCGGTCAAATCAAGGTATTGCGTGTGCGCATTGACGGGCTCGATTCCAAGCGAGTATTCGAGGGCAGGCCTGATGAGGACGAGTACCTGATTGAAGGAACGGTCGAAAACGTAGAATTCTCAGAAGGCGCCGAAGATGAAGAAGATGAATGATACCAAGGAACAACTATCTTGGTTGGGAGCGATTGAGCGCATCGCCAAGGAGCGAAGCGTTTCCTTCCCACGCTTCATTGGACACGCGATGGGAACGGCACGCACGGAGTGTGTCGCGAGCGGACGTTTTGCTACGTTCAAGCGCCGCCTTGTCTCCGACGAGCAGGCCGGGATCGATGGCATTGAGTGGGGACTGTGGCAAGAAACGGGCGGTGAGCCGGAGCCGGTTATCACATTCCGCTCGCCGCTGACGCCAAATAATAATGACGTTGAATATGTCTTCTCGCTGCTCAGCGGCTGGCTTCTTGAGGGATGGACGGTTGAGGAAGCGAACGAGGCCGTCAATGTGCATTCCAACGTCGGACAATGATGGAATGCGTGTCGTAACACCGTCTGTGGGCGATGCATTCATTCGACCCATCCTAGGCCGTGGCATGCGCCGCACAGAGTCTTGGGATTGAGACCGGTCTTCTGGCGGAACGACTCTACCGCTTCGCGCCAGCGGTCTTACGCTATGTGCCCCATTGGAAGCGGGAACTCACCGACGCCCGCACAAGCCGAGCAGTCATTTGCTGCGGGAGGCCGCTCGGGGAGCATGCGGCTCAATTCGGGATATTTATCCGTGGCAAATACGGCTGCCGAGATGGACCAGTTTTCGTCCGCAAGGGATATTGTTCCTGAGTCGTCGTCATAACATAGCACGCCGCCATCTGGCGTTATGCAAAGGACGCACGTCCAGTCGGGGTACACGGGAAGCGCATTTGTGATTCTTGCTGCTTCTCGAAAGCGGGCCGGTACGTTTGGGTCTGCTAGCAGCGTCTCCACCCTGCTTGCAACGAGTTCAGAGAGTTTATCATCCCAATTCAGTTTCATCGGCTAAACAGAACCCTTTCGGCGGTTCACTCCGGAGCGTGATAAGTACTTTGAGCGACGCTTTTGGCGGCTTGGAGGCATAGCTCGACCGCTTTCAAGCCGTCCTCGCCCGTTACGCACGGCTCATTGCCCGTGCGAATCGCCGCGGCAAAATCTTCAACGGCGACTGCCAGTTCGTAAACTTCGCCCGGCGTACCGGCGATGGGTACGTCGTGAATCGTCGTGCCATCGAAATGCTTGAGCGAGAACGTAGGATGGAACGTGCGATCGACAGCGCCGCTCCATGAGGCCCAGATTGCGCCGGTGGTGCCGGTCAGTTTGACGGTGTGGTGGTGCTCAAAGCCGGCGAGCGTTTGGGCGATGACGGCAAACCGGCCGCCGGGGAAGTTCACGGTGGCTGTGAAATTGTCTTGCAGCTCTGGCCGCGCGGCGTCGCGGGCGATGGCGCGGGCGTAGACGGAGATCGGCTCGCCGGCGGCGGCGAAGTACCAGCGAGCCAGGTCGAAGAAGTGGATCGGCTCTTCAAGGATCCAGTCGCCCACGCGGGCCGGGTCGTAGCGCCAGCCGTCGACGCCTTGACGATAGGGATTCCGCCAGAGCTCGATGAGCGCGTATTGCGGGTCGCCGATCGCGCCTTCGTCGATCATGGTTTTGATCTTGCCCCACAGTGAAGAGTAGCGAAACTGGTGGGCCATCGCGAGGCGGAGGTTCCGCTGCCGGGCGAGATCGATCAAATCGCGGCAATCGGCGATGGAAAGCGTCATCGGCTTTTCCAGGAAGAGGTGTTTGCCCGATTCGAGCGAGGCGCGGCTCGCGGCGTGGTGCAGATGCGACGGCAGGGCAATGCTGACGGCGGCCAAATCGGCCTGCGCGAGCATTTCGCAGTAGTCAGCGAAGATGGCGGCCTGCGGGTGCGCCGCGGCAGCCTCCGCGCAGCGGCCGGCGTCGATATCGGCGATGGCCACCAGCTTCATGCCCTTGCCCGCGGCGATCACGCGCGCGTGGTGCGCGCCCCAGCGCCGAAGCCGATCAGGCCGAATGCGATGTCGTTCATTTACGTATCCGGCACACTCCTTGTGCCGCCTGCTCAACGGCACACGGAGTGTGCCGGATACATTGGCTCAAAACGCCCGCGTCACTCCCGGCATGGCGACCGGGTATCGCCCTTCCGCATCTGGCAAATCGCGAGTAGGAGCGTCCCAGGCGATCCGCTCGGGCGCGAGCGAAAGCTGCGAATTGAGCGCCTCGTCCCACGTGACGACCTTGCCGGAATAGGTGGCCATGCGGCCCAGGATGGCCGTCATGGTGGACATCGCGCCGAGCTCCACCATGTTGTACGGCTTGTTGTTGCGGATGGCATCGAAGAGCACGTCGTGCTCGATTTGGTACGGGCTAGCGCCGGTGTTCTTTATGCTCTGGGCCGCCTGGCCGGCAACGTGGATCGTCGTCTTGCCGCCTTGGAGGTCGACCGTGCCCTTGATGCCGGCGGCGTGTTCGCTCTGGCTGCTCCAACAACCGGGGATTTGCCGGCACTCGCTCCGCATCTTCGTGCCGTCGGCGTAGGTGTATTCGACGCTGTGATGATCGAAGATTTGTCCCCATTCCTTGCCGGTACGGACCTGGCGGCCGCCCATGCCCTGGGCCTCGACGGGAGTCCCATTCATGATCCAATTGCCGACGTTGAGGTTGTGGATATGCTGCTCGACGATGTGGTCGCCGCCGAGCCAGGTGAAGAAATACCAATTGCGCATCTGGTAGGCCAATTCGCCGAGGTCGCCGCGGGCGAAGGGTTTCTTGGCGGGCGGACCGCCGTTCCAATAGACGCGAAGATAGACGAGCTTGCCGATTGCGCCGTCGTGCAGCCTCTTGATTGTTTCAACGTACATCGGCTGGACGCGGCGCTGCAAGCCGACGGCGACCTTCAGCCCTTTGCGCTGGGCCTCGACGTTGGCGGCGAGGATGCGATGCACGCCGGGTGCGTCGGTCGCCAGCGGTTTTTCCATGAAGACGTTTTTGCCGGCCGCGACGGCGGCCTCGAAATGCTCCGGACGAAAGCCCGGCGGCTGGCCCATGACGACCACGTCGACGCCGCTTTCCAGCAGTTGTTTGCAGGCGTCAAGCCCGACGAACTGCCGCTCCTTCGGCACGTCGATCTTTTTGCCGTAGCCTTTGCTTTCCGGGGTGTCGTAGCGGCCGGCTCCGCCGCGCGTGAGTTGATTGAGGCTGATTTGCAATCGGTCCTCGAAGGCGTCGGCCATGGCCCAGAGCTTAACCGGGCCTTTGGTGCTGATGGCCTGGGCCGCGGCGCCGGTGCCGCGCGCCGCAGCCGATGAGGCCGACTTTGATTTCGTCGCTGCCCGCCGCATGCGCGGTCTGAGCCGCGAGGCTGGGCAAAATAAACGCCGCTCCAGCGCCAAGCGCCGAAGTAGAAAGGAACTTCCTGCGACTCGCGGTCGAGGAAGCAGATGGGATGTTGTTTGGAGTGTCCATGATACGGTTCAGCTTAGCAACGGCCGAAGACACTTGCAAGCCAGCGGTTGGAAAAACGGGCGGCGGGAACGGTTCGCCGCGTGGGGCAGATTGCCAATCTGCCGTAAAAGAGGCAGGTTGGCAACCTGCCCCACTAATAATCAAACGAGGCTCGGCACGAGGTACGGCGCCCGGCACTTTCGCTGCGATAGCGCGGCTGCCTCGGCCGCGAACGGCCCCGTGAATTGTTCCTGGCGAACGTCATATGCAATCGAAGGGCCAAGTGTAGTCGGTGACTTTGCAGGTTCGATCCCCGCCGCCCGAAGGTGCTCGCCATAACGATTGACGGCATCCAGGGCCTCCGCATCCGAGCGAACCGCATCGGCAATCGCGCCGGCCGAAGTTTGCTTGCCCAGGCGGTACGATACATTGGCCAAATGCAGGCACGAGGCCGAGACGTGCCCTACGTGGGCGTCGGCGTGCAGGTTCTCGCCCTTGCAGCTCTTGACGGCGGCGATGAAATTGGCCGCGTGCGACTCCTCGATTGCCTGTGGCGTCTGCTTGAAGTTGAAATCCTTGATCTTGCGGTCCTTCGTGTCGAACACAGCCCCGCCGGGCGTGTCGCCGGCGTAATATCCGCCTTCGCACGCGACGACGACGCCGCGATTGATGCCGCGATACTTTGCCAGAGCGGCCGCGTCCTGGGGCACCTTTAAATTGCGGACTTCGCAGAGCATCGGCACGGGCTGATAGTCCCAAACGGCGACTTGCGTGTTGGGCGTCTCGCCGCCGTCGTCAAAGGCGAACCGCCCGCCGAGGCTGATCGTGCGCGGGGGCAGGTCATTTTGGCCGAGGAACCAGCGGCCGACGTTGACCATGTGCGCCCCGTTGTTGCCGATCTCGCCGTTGCCGGTCGCCCAGAACCAGTGCCAGTCGTAATGCAGTTGCTTGCGGTGGATTTCGCCCTTCGGTGAAGGTCCGCACCACATGTCATAGTCCAGCGTGGCCGGCGGCGGCGTGGGGCCGGAGACCTTTTGCATCGGGCCGCGGTCGCGGTAGACGATGGCATGGATGTAGCGCATCGGCCCAAGTTCGCCGCCGCGGATGAACTCGCGGGCCTTGCCGTGCGCCTCGCTGGAACGGCCCTGGCAGCCGGTCTGCACGATGCGGCCGTACTTCTTCGCGGCGGCCACGGCCTGCCGGCCTTCCCAAATGTCGTACGCGAAAGGTTTCTCGACGTAAACGTCCTTGCCCGCCTGGCAGGCCCAGATCGTCGCCAGGGCGTGCCAGAAGTTGGGCAGAGCCACGACCACCGCGTCGATCGAGCGGTCGTCGAAGACACGGCGCATATCACTATAGGCGGCCGGTTTCTCGCCGCGCTTGGCAAACGTCTGGACGCTGTCGTCAAGTGTCGCGCTGTCGCAATCGCAAAGCGCGGCGATCCGCACGCCGGGCACGTTGCGGAAGTTTCTGATAAGCTGCCTCCCCCGCCCGCCAACGCTGCCGGCAATGTTGAGGCCGCCGAGGCCGATAATGGCGAGGCGGATTTCATCGTTAGGTCCGGCCGCGCGGCAGGATGCTTCGCGGCCCAATCGAAGCGCCTGGCGCGGCGAAGGCCGCTGCGGCGGCAGTGCTGGAAAGAAATCGGCGGCGGGTGATGCGTGGCATGGGAAGGGGCTCGTTTTACGTGCGGATGGCGGGCTTCGACGCGAATCCCATCTCGTCATATTTTGCAACGACTTGGACACGGAAGCAAGGGGTGCCGCTGTGTGGCAGGGCCTGCGGAAATCGCGGTGCGCTTGACGTGGCGATTCCGGCTCGCTATGTTTGGAATATGCGTAGCTGGACTGCGTTTTCGCGGCCGAGCAAGTGTCATTCCTACTACGAAGGCATGGCGTCAGCCTATAAAGACGCAGAACATGACCGTAAAGGTCGAGGTTCGCGAAGGTGAAACCGTTCAGGAAGCGATCCGGCGATTCCGCACCGAGGTGCGACTTGCGACGCGTCGTGAACTATATAAGACGCGACCTGGTTACTACCAAAAGCCAAGTGAACGACGCCGGTTGAAAGAAGGACTTCGGAAGCGGAATGCTCGTCGCCGTTCCTGTGGACTAAGCGGGAGGTTGACGGTTTACTTGACGATAAGTCAGCTTCACAAGCGCACTTTCCCATTTCCTTAGCTTGACAACCCAATCTCAGCGTCAAGAATGACGCACTGCCCTACTGCAGTCTTTGGTTCGGACGCAAACTTGGAGAAGTAATTCAAATGACACAAGTGTTTGACGCCGCTTACGAGCTCGGCGCCTTCCGTCCGGTGGGGGCGAACCTTCCGCCCTTAGCGGAAGGCCAACAGGTTCGTGTGACACTGGAAGTCGACAAAGAACCGCGCGACGTGACGTTCGAAGCCTACCTCGGGCAAATGCCCGATGTTGGCGCGGACGCGGACTTTTCCAGGATTGAAGGATCCATCCATACGGTTTCAGCCAAATAGATTGTCGAAATCGTTATGTGAGCCGATCCAGACCCAGACCACGGTGTCGCCGCTTCGTTCGGCCACCGCCCGATACTGCTCGTTGATCCTCACAGACCAAACGTTGTCGTAGCCGCCAAGTTTCTTGAATCGTAGCGAGGGATGGTCAGGGTTATCGGCAAAGAGTTTATAGGCCCGGCGCGCGGCCTCACGCACTGGCGGGTCGAGCCGCTTGTATGCTCGCCAAAAACTTGGTCGCGTCAGGGAGATCACAGGCGGCCATGGTCCAACGGCGTCGACGGTTCGGCGGCGGATTCACGCAGAAAGGCGTCCAACTTGGGACGTTGCTCCGGCGACTCGATCAACTCCTCCCACCTGTCATCGTCCTGACGAGCGAGAAGAAACCTAGCAAAGTCGGCGACCTCCGCACGCTTCGTCTCGGGCAATGATTCACAAATGCGAATAAGTTCTTCAGTTTGCGTGCTCATAGTCCAATTCTACCGCGCGATATACGGCCTGCAAATCCGTGTTCTGAAGGATTGACCACCCTCGCGCCGCAAGCCATACTATGCCCCAGGAGAAGAACCATCATGAACCGTCGTCATTTTCTCAAAACCACTGCGGCTGGGCTGGCCGCGTCGGCTTTCGCGGTGCATGTTGCCGGGGCCGATCGGCCGAAAAGCTATCGCGTCGGGCTCATCGGGACCGGCTGGTACGGCAAGAGCGATCTCTGGCGGCTGATCCAGGTCGCGCCCGTCGAGGTCGTGTCGCTTTGCGATGTCGATCGGCGGCAGCTCGCTGGGGCGGCGGAGATGGCGGCCAAGCGGCAGAAGTCGGGCAAGACGCCGCGGACCTACACCGACTACCAGGCAATGCTCAAGGAGAAGGATCTCGATATCGTCCTCATCGGCACGCCCGACCACTGGCACGCCCTGCAGATGATCGCGGCCGTCGAGTCAGGGGCCGATGTCTATTGCCAGAAGCCGATCAGCCGCGACGTGCTCGAAGGCGAGGCGATGGTCGCGGCGGCGCGCAAGCACGGCCGCGTCGTGCAGGTCGGCACGCAGCGCAAGAGCACGCCCCACTTGATCGAGGCCAAGAAGAACATCGTCGCCTCCGGCATGTTGGGCAAGATCGGCCACGTCGAGATTTGCTGCTACTATCACATGCGGGCGAACGGCAACCCGCCCGTTACCGCGGTGCCGGACTATTTCGACTACGAAACATGGACCGGCCCCGCCCCGTTGCGGCCCTACGACGGCCTGCCGCACGTCCGCTGGTGGCGGACGTTTATGGAATACGGAAACGGCATCGTCGGCGACATGTGCGTCCACATGCTCGATACGACGCGCTGGATGCTCGGTCTGGGCTGGCCCAAGCGCGTCTGGTCCAGCGGCGGCATCTTCGTCGACAAGGGCGGCAAGTCGAACATCAGCGATACGCAGACGGCCAACTTCGATTTCGACGGGCTCACCGTCACCTGGCAGCATCGCAGTTGGGGCGATCCGCCCGACCCGAAATATCCCTGGGCGTTGACGCTCTTCGGCGATAAGGGGACTCTCAAGGCCAGCGTGATGAGCTACGACTTCATCCCGCAAGGAAAAGGCGAGGCCATTCATCGCGACTGCGTTTACGAGCGCGAGCAGTTTCCGGAGGACGTGACCGAGAAGGAGATCGAGCTGCACGCCGCGCCCGCCACGCGCGGCCATATGAAGGATTTTCTTGCCGCCATCGAGTCCCGCGGCCGGCCCGTGGCCGATATCGAGCAGGGACACATCTCGACCGCCTCGTGCATCCTGGCGAACGTCTCCATGCAGCTCGGCCGGCCGCTGGCTTACGATCCGGCGACGAGGCAGGTTACCGGCGATGCCGAAGCCACGCGGCTGCTGAGGCGTGAGTATCGTGCGGGACATGAGTATCCTTGGGCGACTTGACGGCGAATGAATTCGCAGCAAGACGCGGAAGTTTCTGGATTGCGAGCGCGTCGTTCGCCTTCGCGGCGCAAGACCAAGTATCGGATATGAGCATGAAAGCCGATCCTTATCTCGACCGAGCCGATCCAAAGGACTTGTACTCGTTGCTGTCCTCAACGTGCATGGTACGCCACTTTCCCGTCTGGGAAGATGGGAGACGTGTTTTGCTAGCAAACGGAATTGACCCCGAGAGATACCTATTCTATTCCATTGCACCCGCCACTTATGCGTGTGTAATGTGCGTGGGTCAAGATCGACATGCAAAAGCGATTTATCTGGAGCGAGATTCGTCCAGCGGTTCTGTATTCGTTGAAGGCGATGAAGCACTGGATAATAGTTTGACTGTGTAAGTCAGATCCGTAGATGTATCTTGCGTGGTGGTAAGCGTTTGCGCTTCTTCCAGTAGAAGAAGCGGGCTTGTTCTTTGCGACGGTTGAGCCGCGTGGCGCGGTCGCAGAGATGCTTTAATGTGTTTGATTGCAGTTCCTCATGCAGCAATTGCCCAATGATCCAACGAACCTCTTGTAGCGAGAGGCACGGCGCCTTTTTTTCCCCCTCGCCGCTTCTCTTGCGTCAGGAACCATGTGGCCAACAAGGTGAGTGTCTGATGGTGATGCCATCCCTGCCAGGTACGAACTTGGTACTGCGCCAAGCCGGCTTCGCCCTTGGCGCGGCGAAGACATTCCTCGATGCGACGCTCTGCGTTCAGGACCCGCGCAAACTCGTTCAGCGGCGTGTCGAAGGGCGCGTTGGACAAGCAGTAATCGTGCTTGAACGTCCCGTCGCCTTGCCGTTCGCGAAAGACCACCAGCGTTTCCTCCGGACCGTTGCGATGCCCGAGCTTGGTCTGCACACGCGCCTTCACGGCCTCGACCACCAGCGGTCCCCTCTCGCCCGGCCGAATCTCGATCTGCGTCCAACTCTTCACCGTCTTCATCCAGTTCTCCGCACGTTGGAAAGGAACCTTGGGCAGTCGGCCAGAACCTTGGTACGGCGGCGGAGTCGCGTCCAGGTCGCGGACCTGCGTGTTGGACGGGACGGCCAACAGGTACTGCTCGCCCAACGTCCGCAATTGTTCGCGAAACGGGCAGTTTCGGCCCATTTCGTCGTCCCCCGTCACCCAGCGATGCGGCAACACGCCGCGATGCTGGCGAAGCATTTCAAGCGCCAGTTCGTGCCGCGTGCGGAAGCGAATCTCTTTGGGAACTCTCGCCCGCCGGCAACGCTTTTTGTCCTTGGTCCACTCCTCCGGCAGATAGAGTCGCGTGTCGACCAAGGCATGTTCCTTGCGTGTGACGTAGCCCAAGTAAACGCCCACCTGGCAGTTGTCCACCTTGCCGGCGCGGCCACACCATTGCCGCGCCACGCCCACCGACGCCTTGCCTTGTTTGAGCACGCCCGAGGGATCGAACACCAGCACGCCGTCGGCTTCGCCCAGCGCTTCACCGATTTGTCTGGCCAACTCGTCGATCATGGGTTTCCACTCCCACGGGTTCTGACCGATGAACTTCTGCAGCGGCTGCCGATCGTGCTCGTACAAGTAAGCGATCGACTCGATGTTCTTGCGTTTCACGTTGGACACCAAACCTGTCACGTACTCCTCCAGATGGTCGCGTTGTGCCGCATATTTCAAGCTCGCCGCGAACGGTTGAACAAACTCCTTCAGTCGACTCTGCACACCATCCAACGCCTGGGGTTTGACCTCAGCGTCAGCCATCAGTTCCTGATACCGCACCACAAATCGCCGGTCCATGGCGACCTCCTTTCCGTGAAATCCATTCGACGGAAAGACTACCAACAAAAGGACTTACGTCCAATGTCAACCTTTACACAGTCAAAATAGTCAGGATCCAGAAAAAGACTTGGCGGTAGACATTTGGGCGAGGGGGCAAATCGAAGCCTTTAACCTCCGGGTTGAGGAGTTCTTTGACGAGGAGTATGGTGGAAAGGGAGCCTGACGTGAGGCGCTGATGGCGCACCTGCTGATTGAATGAGGTATAATAGAACAATGAGCACACTTGCTGAAATCGAAGAAGCTGCCGACGCGCTTCCGGCGGAGCAGAAGCAAGAGCTACTCTTGTTTCTCGCCGCGCGGCTGCGCCGCGCTTGGGGCGGCACCCCCTGCGCCCGTAGGTTCACTAGCGAGCAGATGCGTGCATGGATCGCGCAAGACGAGGCAGATATGCGCCGCTTAAGCGAGAACAAGTGACTATCTTCCTCGACTCCAGCGCCGTTTTGGCTGCGTGCGGCTCAGTCGCAGGCGCTTCGCGGGAAATCTTCCGCCTCGCCCCGTCCAGTAATTGGGTCTTGGTAGCAACTCCGTATGTAATTGAGGAAGTCCTCCACAATCTGCCGGACCTGCCGCCGATCGCGAGTCGCGACTGGGCCCATTTGCGGCCGCAAATGACACTCATGGACGATGTGCTCACGTTAGACCGTCCGGCGGTTTTTGAACCAGCCAAGGACCGCCCGATTCTTTTTAGCGCCTTGGCCTGGGCTGATGTCCTTCTCACACTCGATCAAGTTGACTTTGGAGCTTGGATCGGGCGGTCATTCTATGACCTTCATATTCTGCGACCAGGGATGTTCCTGGAGCGCGAGCGAAGTGAGGGGCGGTTGCATTGAAAGCGAGATTGGCCATGCGACTAAGCTTGCTTGCCATCGTCACCTCTTACCTTCTTTCGTCGCCGATCGCCCGCGCGGTCGATGTTTCCGCCGTCGAGAACTTGCGGCCCGCGCGGCCGCGGATTCCAGACCGCGAGTTTAGTCTCAACGATTTCGGCGCGGTTGGCGACGGTACGACGATTAACACCGCGGCGTTCACGAAGGCGATTGCGGCCGTCGAAAAAGCCGGCGGCGGAAGGCTCGTCGTGCCCAAGGGCGTCTTTCGCACGGCGCCGTTCGCGCTCTGTTCCCGGCTTGACCTGCATCTGGACGCCGGCGCCGTCATCAAGGCGGTTGAAACCTTCGAAGAGCAGGGACTACCGCATCCGTCCACGTTCAAAAGCCAGGCCGAAGCCGACGCCGCCTACCGCATTCCGCAGCCTCTGATCCACGGCAATTCGCTGCATGATGTGGCCATCACCGGCCCGGGCACGATCGACGGCAGCGGCCGGCACTGGTGGGAATGGTCCGAAGCGGCCGCCCGCGCGGCCGCCAAGGCCGGGCACAGCCGCGTCGTTTACCGCCGCCCGCACATGGTCGTCATCGACGGTTGCGACCGCCTCCTCGTGGCCAACGTCACGTTGACCGATTCGCCGATGTTTCACCTCGTGCCGCGGCACGTTAATGATTTAACAATCGAGCGCGTGAAAGTCCGCGCGCCGCACGACGCGCCGAACACCGACGCCATTGACCCGGGCCATGACACGAGCGTGTGGATTCACGATTGCGACATCGACACGGGCGACGACGACATCGTGATCAAAGGCGGCGGCGCGAACATCATCATCGAAAATAACACGATCAAGCACGGCCACGGCATCTCCATCGGGTCGGAGACTTTTGACGGCGTCCGCAACATGCTGGTCCGCAATTGTACGTTTGACGGCACGGACAACGGCGTCCGCATCAAGTCGATGCGCGGCGCGGGCGGGCTGGTCGAGAACGTTCGCTACAGCCACCTCACGATGAAAAACGTCGGCGTGGCGATCATCATCCAACTCAACTACGGCGACGCCAACCGGCCGAACTTCAAGGGCGATCCGCGGCGGGTCCCGGCGGTCCGCAACATCCTTCTCGATCATATAACGATTGAAGGCGCGCGGAATGCCGGCGTCTTCGTCGGCCTGCCCGACAGCCGGATCACGAATGTCATTTTGCGTGACGTAACAATCACGGCGGAGAAGGACTTTTCCGTTCGCGACGCCGACGAGCCGGTGCTGGAGCGAGTCACTCGCTCGATCAAGCCGCGTGTCGCTCGCGAACATCCTTGACCGAAATGTAGGGTGCGGTCGAGTCCGACGAAGACCCACCACCGAATCACTTCAACATGGTGGGTCTTCGCTGCGCTCGACGCCACCCTACGTTCAACTACTTGCTCGTGTATCGTTGCCGCAGCTCGTTGTAGAGCGGCTCGTCCTTCTCGATTCCGAGCGAGATGGAAAGCAGGTCGTAAGTCACTTCGGCGGCCATCTCCGGCGCGGGCTTCTCGCCGGCAAAGTAATCGCGGAAGGCGGCGTCGATCGCTTCCCAGACGCGGATCTCGCTCTCCGGCGATTCCTCGCGGCAGAAGCCGGCCTCCCATTGCTCGAAGGTCGGAATGAGGTACTGGCCGCAACTGTAAAACAAGGCCCTGGCACGGGCTTCCAGGTTCGGCGGCAATTGGCTCCAGCGCAAGGGGCCCAAATAATAACGCTCCGTCGCTTCCGCAGGTTTGCGTGGCATGACATTGGTATCCGTATCAATGATAAGTGAAGGTCTACTTGTTCCACGAAAGTCGAGCGGGAATTGTTCGCGAAAATGTTGGCAGGCACAATCTGAATCGCACTGGCAGGGATCGCCGAAGCTGAAGTGTTTGACAATGGCCTGACGGCTGCATATTATCAGGGGGTTGAGGCGCAGGAGGATCAGTTATGGCCACTACATTTCCGCCGATCCAGAGCGATCCAGATATCCTAGGCGGCACGCCCGTGTTCGCTGGAACGCGGGTGCCCGTGCGCAATCTTCTCGAATACCTTGAATCGGGAGATTCGTTGGACGAGTTCTTGGGTGATTTTCCCGGCGTGAGCCGCGCGCAAGCCGTTGCCGTCCTTGAATACGCCAAAGAGACGTTGATGGCTCATGCGCGTGCTACTTGACGAATGTTTGCCGCGCCGCTTGCGCACGCATCTTGTCGGCCATGACGTGCAAACGGTGCAGTCAATGGGCTGGTCGGGCAAGAAGAACGGAGAACTCCTCGAACTAGCGGCGGAAGCAGGGTTCGAAGTTTTCTTGACGGCGGATCAGAATTTGCGGTACCAGCAGAACCTCGCCTCCGGATCGATCGCAGTTATCAGTCTTGTTGCGGGCGGCATCCGACTGCAAGATTTGCTACCGCTGATTCCGGCAGCGCTGACGGCACTGCTTTCCATCGGTCCCGGCGAGTTTGTCGAGGTAACGTGCGAGACTCGGAAAGAGCCGGAATAGAACTGACGGATAACGCATGGAAGACGAAATTGCAGAAGTCATTCGTGAGCGTGGTTGGTTTGTTGCCAACGTCTATGACGGCGCGCCGCGATTTCTCTATACAATTGGCCTTATGCAAACGTGGAATCATCCCGAGTTCATCCTATTTGGTCTGGAACCGAAGAATGCAAAGGGGATTCTTTCAACGATGGTAACGACAATCCGTGCCGGCGGATCGTTTCGCGAACCGGGAGCGTACCCCGATGTTCTTCAAGGCGAATTCAAGATAGGTGTCCGACGGGTCCATCCGACACAGCATCGGTTATATCTGGGCTATGCAATGGGCTATCTAACGCACATTGGCCGTATGGGCGAGTTGCAAGCGATGCAGGTCTTTTGGCCGGACAAGAATGGCAAGTTTCCGTATGAAGTTGGCTGCGATCTCGACGTTTTTCGCTGCCAGCCGCGGCTTGACCTAGAATTGGCACCGTCGGAGATAGCTGAGTTCGAGAAGGAGTTGGGGAATCTTGATGCTTGACGAACGACATTCACCACTGCGAATCAGATCACGATACACTCCGAGCCTCCGCGATTATTGCGGTGGCGGAGGCGGCGCGAAGGCAACCACTCTGGAACTCGGCACGCGCCTCGGCAACGTCCCGAACGAGCGATGCGCGGCTTCGGGCTGCAATTCGACCTCGAAGGAGTTCCGGCAAGGCAGCCTGTTCGTCACTCGATAGGTGCTCCGCTGCGTCTACGATTTCAGCGAAAGTAGTCAGGGTTGAATCCAAACGCCAAGCCATAATTAATCGCTAATACAACTTCTATTGTACCATCGCATCGGTGTACTGGCGAACTCGATCCACATGCTCCGGCAAAAACGGCACCGCCGCGCCGGGCGGTGGGGGTTGGGGAACGAGACGATGAGCAATCGCTCGGCAAACCTCTTCCACGCCCGCGGATGTCGCCGCGCTGACGTTCATGGCTGCCGGATGCGGACCGGGCACGGGAGGCAGGTCGGCCTTATTGCTCACGAGCAACGCCGAAGGGTGTGATTCGAACAGGTCCTGATCGTCGGCGGTCCACGGCGCGGATGAATCAAAGACCAAGACAACCAGGTCAGCCGCCGCGATCTTGGCCTCGGCAAGCTCGATGCCGGCCTGCTCGATCGGATCGCCGGCCGCGCGCAGGCCGGCCGTGTCAAAGATTTCCACCGGCCAGCCGTCCAGCGCGGTTTGGATGCCGACAATGTCGCGCGTCGTCCCGGGCAGATCGTAGACGATCGCCCGCTGATAGCCGGCAATGGCATTGATGAGACTGCTCTTGCCGACGTTCGGCCGACCGGCCACGACCACTTGCCAAGGGCGGACCAAGTGCAAGCCCATTGGCGCGTGGGCCAAGAGCGCTTCGGCCTGAAGGCCGGCGGACGCCGTGTCGCCGGCTTGCAAAGACGCCTCGATCTGCTCGATTGCCTTCCGCAACGCGCCACGATACTGGTCGAGGAGAATGGCGGCGGTCCGTTCGGTGCGCGCCTCGGCCAAGGCGAGCAAGGCAGCCGCAGCAAACTGATCGGGCTCTTGCCCGGCCGCCCATTCCTGCCAGGAGATCTTGCGGCAACCGCGGCCGGTGAGGAGTTCCTCCAGCCGCGCGACCGCGGACGATCCGCCGTGGCAATGCAGCTCGATCACGTCGTCCGCGATTCGGCTGAGGACGACTTCCTCGCCGCCCGAGCGGCCGACGGCGATCTGTTGCAATGGAACTTCTGCCAAGGGGCGACCGCTTCGAGCAGTAAACAGCCCGGCGACAATTTCGAGGCCGCCTGCGCCCTCAATCCGCAAGCTGGCGACCGCGCCGCGGCCGGGCGGCGTAAGGATGATCAGAAGTGGAGCTGTTTTGGAGTTCATACTCGTTCCCACGCTCCGCGTGGGAACGCATTCATTGCCGCTCTGCGGCATTGCGTTGCCGCGGAGCGGCCGCACAGTGCGTGACGACGCGGAGCGTCGTCACGACGATCACGCCCGCTTGCAATAAATCGCCTTTCCATCGCCCGGCGCGTAAAAATCACCGAGCGTCGCCACCAATGAGCAGCCGCAGCGCTCGTAAAACGTCCGCGTCGGCTGGTAGTGGGGCCGGGTGGAAGTCTCGATGTAGATGTTTCGCCCGCCTTCGCTGTGAATGATTTCAGCCACTTTGTCCATGATCTTCCGGCCCAGGCCCAACCCCTGGGCCGATTTGTCGACCGCAATCCAGTAGAGATCGTAGCTGCCGACAGTCAAAGCGATCGGGCCGTAGCAGGCATAACCGACAACCTGGCCGTCCAACTCGGCGAAGACGAAGAAGTAGCCGCTTGCCGGTCCTTCACTCAGGCGTTCGTCGGCCAGTTCCACGGCCGTGTCGAGTTCCACGGCATTGAAGACGCCCGTCGATTCGACCATCGCGCGAATGCGGCCGCAGTCATCGGGCACGAGTTCGGTGCGAAAGGTCAGGGACATGATGAAGTACTCAGTACTCAGTACTCAGAAAAAGTCCGAAGATCAAACGCACAATGTTCCATGCGCCGCCAAGGCACTTTCCAAGATCCGCCGCACGGCCTCGTCGTAGGAAACGCCCGCTTCATCCAGCGCCGCCGCATAGCCGGCCTCGGGCGAGAGGCACGGGTTGGCATTAACTTCCAGAATCCACGGCCGGCCGGCGCGATCGACGCGGAAATCGACCCGCACGTAGCCGCGAAGGTCGAATAGCCGCCAACAGTCCAAAGACAATTGCCGCAGTTGATCGACGAGGCCGCGGTCCTGTTCGCGGACATCGAAGCTACGCGGCGTGTTGTTGTATTCGAACGAGCTTTCGTGCCACTTTGCCCGATGTCCAATGATCCGCGGCTTGCCCTCGGGGAAGGTGGAAAAGTCCATCTCGCCCGGCGGCAGGACTTGGGGTCCGTCGGGGCCGTCGAGCATGGGGACGTTGAACTCGCGGCCGTCGATGAATTCCTCGGCGAAGTGAGGACGTCCGGTTCGGGCGATGAATTCCGCCAGCCGTTCGCGGATAGCCTCAGCATCACCGTCGTGGACCACGTTCTCGTCGTCCAGTCCGCGCGAGCCGTGCTCCCAGACCGATTTGATGATACAGGGCGGGGCAAGCAATGTATCCCGCACACTCCGTGTGCCGACTTCATGCAACGGCACACGGAGTGTGCCGGATACATTCAACCATCGCGGCGTGGGCAGACCGGCCTGCCGCATCGTTCGCTTGGCGATCAGTTTGTGATTGGTCGCGAAGAGGGCCTCGGTATGACTGCCCGTGTAGGGAAGCCGCATCGAATCCAGCAGAGCGGGAGCGAGATGGGCCAAAGAGTCGCTCCCGCCCAGCGATTCGACGAGATTGACCACCAAATCGGCGTCGGCGGCCAGCAGCGACTCCCGCGCCGAGGCAAGGTCCAACGTGCAAGGCATCGCAAGCGGCCGATGGCCGAGCCGGCCCAGAGCACGCGAAATCGCGGCGACCTGAGTCAGCGTATCCTGGTCTTCGGGCGATTCGTGTGAGGCGACCGCGTTATGGAGTATGACAATGTTCATCGCTGCTCGATCCGTATTAGGCCGACATGGAGTCGGCAGGGATTCTTATCGGCAGCCGCTGGCAGGCCCCGGCGACGATCTGCTCGATCAACTCGCGGTAGCTCATGCCGAAGAAGTTGCAAATCATCGGCAGGTCCGAATCCTTGGGATGCAGCCCGGCGATCGGATTGATCTCCATGAAGTGCGGCCAGCCGCTGATGTCGGAGCGAATATCGACGCGGGAGGCGTCGCGGCAGCCCAGCGCCCGATGGGCCGCCAGGGCGACGCGCTCGGCCTCGGCTACTTCCGGATCGTCTGCCGCCTTGGGGAAGAACAATTGGCAAAACTCCTCCCAGCGGGCCTTGTTCGTGTAGGAGTAGACTTCGGCCTCGGCCGCCGGCAAGAGGGTAATCTCCATGCTCCCGATCACCCGCGATTCCTCGCCGGTGCCCATAATGCCGACCGTGAACTCCCGGCCCGACAGGAAGGTCTCGACTATTACAGGCTGGCGGCACCGCGCCAGCAGCCGCTCGCAGATGCGCCGCAGGGCATCGCGGTCCTTGATCTTCGATTCTGCGTTGATGCCCTTGCCCGTGCCTTCGGCTACCGGCTTGGCAAAGAGCGGAAACGGCAGATCGACCGCCTCAACGTCCTCGATCGACTCGACGATGGCGAAGGGCGTCGTTGGCACGCCGGCCCTAGCCACCGCCGTCTTCGTCAGTCCCTTGTGCAAACACAGGGCGGTCACCAGCGGGTCGGAAAACGTATAGGGAATCTCGTAAAGATCTAGAATAGCCGGCACCTGCGCCTCGCGGGCAGCCCCATGCAGCCCCTCGGCGATATTGAACACCATGTCCCAGCGGTCGCCGGCGGCCAGGCGTTCGACAAGTTGCCGGCCATTGCCGATGCGGTCGGTCTCGTGGCCGCACTCGCCAAGGGCGGCGTCGATCGCGTCAATCGTTGCGATTCCGTCGAACTCCGCAGTTTCCTCCTCCGAGTAGCCAGCGGCCAGATAATCGGAGCGGAGGTCGTAGGTCAGGCCGATGAGCATGAATGGGCTAAGTACGCGGTACTCAGTACATAGTTTTCAGTTCCCGCGATCTTATGGGATTGTCAGCGCAGAGTACAGGGGGAGAGCGTATTTCGTCCTACAAAAGAGACTTGATTTCGGATACGCATCAAGCCGCCGGGGGCAAGACGACGAATCGGGCGAAATGCCCCATTTCCTCGTCGCTGCCCCCGGCGATCAGAATTGCTAAAGATCATTCCACTCTCAGGCCGGTACGCCTTCCGGATCGGGATACCGATAGGTATTCCCCTCAAAATTCCGCAGCACCAGGTCTTCACCGTCGCGGCCAACCACGTAGTTCGGCAGTAAGGGGATCTTGCCGCCGCCGCCTGGGGCGTCGATGACGAACGTAGGCACCGCGTAGCCAGTTGTGTGCCCGCGAAGCCCGTCGATGATCTCCAACCCCTTCGACACCGGGGTACGGAAGTGGTGCGAGCCGGTGATCGGGTCGCACTGGTAGAGATAGTACGGCCGCACGCGCATCTTGAGCATGTTGTGCATCAGCGACTTCATGGTCGGTACGTTGTCGTTGATGCCTTGCAGCAGCACCGTCTGCGAGCCCAGCGGAATACCGGAATCGGCCAGCCGGGCACATGCCTTGTAGGCCTCGGGGGTACATTCGTCGGGATGCGTAAAATGGATGCTCATCCACAAAGGATGGTGCTTCCGCAACATGCGGCAGAGTTCCCGCGTGATCCGCATGGGGAGCACGGCCGGCATTTTGGTGCCGATGCGGATGAACTCCAGGTGCGGAATCGAGCGGAGATTCGTGAGGATCCAATCGAGGCGGTCATCGCCCAGCGAGAGCGGGTCGCCGCCCGAGATCAGGCAGTCGCGAATCTCGGTATGGCTGCGGATATACTCGAAAGCTTGCTTCAGGCGGGCCTCGTTGGCCACAAGCTCGCCGGTTCCAACCACCCGCGAACGGGTGCAGTAGCGGCAATAGGTCGTGCAAAAGTCGACGGCCAGGAGCAAAACTCGGTCCGGGTAACGATGCACTAGCCCGGGCGTTGCGCTGTCGTGGTCCTCGCCCAACGGGTCGGCCGACTCGCCCCGGACCTGGGTAAACTCGCTGGCAGTGGGGATGATTGTCCGCCGCAGCGGCTGATTGGCGTCGTCCGCCGCGATCAGGCTCATGTAATAGGGCGTCGTGGCGACGGCCAGGATCGAGCCCGTCCGATCAAGGCCCTCGATCTCCTCGGCCGACAGATTGAGCATTTTCTCGATCTGCTGGCGGGTGCGGATGCGGCTGCGGGCCTGCCACCGCCAGTCGTTCCACTGCTTGTCGGTCACATCGCGGTAAAAGGCCTTGCGAAAGGCCTTGGCACGGGGAGACGAGCGGGAGGGACGGGCGACAACTGCGGGCGGAACGGGCTCCGGGCTCTCAATATTACGGGCAGGCCGGAGCGATTCAGGTAGACCCAGGGGCCAGAGACGCTGTTGGATCAGCGATGGGAGCTGAAACGCGATGCTCTGGCTTTTACTACCTGGAGGCTCTTCGTCGACTTCCCCAGTTTTATATATGGGGGAAACGGTCGAAGGGCCAATATCGAACTCGTTCATTCTCTCAAACTCCAAGAGGGGCGCCGATCCAGACCTCCTGGACCTGAGCGGGCTGGGAAAAGGGGACAGGCACGTTTTGCCGGAACGGCCCTTCGGGTGCTTCGCACAAAAGGTGCCTGTCCCCTTTTCCCAGCCGGGCAGCATCTCGTATGCTTGCCCGACGAAAGAGCCGCGCTTGTTTTCAGTGCCATTCGGCAGTGCGCGATTCTCTCTAAAGCAATTTCTTACCGAGCTTGGAAAAAAAGTCAAGTCGAAATCGACCGACAAGGCGAGATTCGCGAAAGAAATTCTCCCGCGCGACTTGCCGCGATGTCGTGCCGACGCGAGAGTCGAGGCGAACCCGAGCGCCGTGGATCGCACCAGCGACAACCCACGGGACTCGTGCGCTCGGCCAACGATGCATTGGTCTGCGGCATTTCGTGCGGTAGGGAGCGATCGTAATTCAGAAAACTCCAAACGCCCGGATCGATTTGGTCCAGAATACTTCTTGGACTCGAGAAAGTCGGGAATCGCCAAATGCCAAACCGGCAGTCCGCAACGCCTGAGCTGGCCGCGTCCTGCCGGTCGATGGAGATTGGCTGTAAACTACGCGCACACCGGGACAGCTCGCGCCTTTTTCCAATGTAGCGGTACGCACCGCATGCCGCAGACCTCGGCACACGGGAGCGTGCCGATACTTTACCCCGCAACCTGAGAAATTGCTTCTTGCAGGCGGAACTTGTCGAAACCGACGAAACGCTCGACGACTTGACCGTCCTTGAAGAGGATCAACGTCGGGATCGAGTCGATGCGGTAGCCGGTCGCCAGGTTCATATTCTCGTCGGTGTTGATCTTCACGACCTTGACCGCCTCGGAGTTTTCCTGGGCAAACTGCTCCAACAAGGGGGCAATTCGGCGGCAGGGGCCGCACCACGGAGCCCAAAAATCGACCAACACCGGCTTCGGGGAATTGAGAACGTCGGTTTCAAAACTCGATTCGGAAAGTTCCTGGATGGTCCCCATGAACGGGTGCTCCTCTGCTGTCAATGTCTGGAATGTTGTGTGTTGGACCGAAAATTGCCGCTAACTGTCATTATATGTATTCGACCGGCCGCGGCAACTGGGGTTATTCGTCGATCTTCTTATCGTAAATCCGGTAAATCTTGTACTTTTTCGCCCCGACGGCCTCGATCGTCTGGTTCACGAGGTAATTGTCCTCCAGCGTCCAGCCCAGTTCGCCGCCAGTATACTTGGCGACGTTTTTACCGAACTCCAGCGTCTTCAGTATCAGCATTTCGGCAATGCCGCGGCGGCGATATTTTTCCAACACGTCCAAGACGATCATGCGGGCGGACTTTACGCGGCCTTTCCGCCATAAGAAACGGACGAGGTTTGTGGGCATTCCGTAGGGGAATAGCCGGCCATTCAGCGGGCGAGCGGCTTCGTTCAAGTCGGGCAGAGTAATCGAGAAACCGACGGGATAACCATCGACTTCGGCCAAGAGCACCATCCGCGGCTCGGCCATCTCCTTCAGCCGCTTGGCCATATAGCGGAACTCGGCCTCCGTGAGGCTGACGAATCCCCAGTTCCGCTCCATCGCGGTGTTGTAGACGGAGTTGCAGCGCTGCACTTCGTTATCAAAATCGCGGATGTTGAAGTGGCGGACAGTGATCGCGCCGCGGCGGTCAATCCGTTCCGCCCGCTTGCGCCACATGGAGCGCATATCCTTGGGATCGTCGAACCACCAACTGAAAAGGTCTTTTGCTTTCGTCAGGCCCCACGACTCCATCAGTCCAGCGTAGTAAGGCGGGTTATGGTTGTCGAGGATCCGCGGCGGTGTATGAAAGCCCTTGACGAGCAAGCCGCAGGGGTAGTTTGTCGAATAGTCGATCGGTCCCATGATCGCCGATCGGCCGCGGGCACGAAGCCATTGCGAGGCGGCATCCAGCAGGCCATGCGCCATCTCGGGATCGTCGGCCGACTCGAACGAGCCGAAGCAGCCGAGGTTGGTACTGTGCTCCGCGTTGTAGCGCGGGTCGTCGCTGACCAGGATACGGCCCCGCGGGACGCCGTCGCGGTAGGCAACGAACTTCTCCGCGGCCCCATGCAGGTAGAATGGGTGCTTGCGGGAATTGAGGAACTCCTTCTGGTCGATCAGCAGCGGCGGGACCCACTGCGGGTCGTCGGCGTAGATCGACCAGGCCGAATTAACGAAGTCGTTCAGGTCGCGGCCGGAGACAACGGGTCGGATTTCCAACCGCCCGTGATTCAATGCGCGGCGTTTTTTCTGCCGCAAGGGCACAACTACGTTCGGATCGAAGTCGATATCGTAGATGCGATAGGTCTTGGTGATCTTCGCTCCGCCCTTGGCTAGCGCTCCCCGGGAGAACTTGTTTGATTCCAAGACCCAAGAGAACTCGGCCTCCTCAATGCCCCATTCCAGGGCTTTGGGCACGACGCCGTGCATGAGCACGAGGCCCAGGCCGTGCAACTGGTATTCCGGCAGCACATTGGTGGAGATCAGCCGGATTTTCTTAATCCCGCTCTTGTTCCGCAACAGGTGAATGAAGCCGAAGGGGAATAGGCGACCGTCAATTTCCTTGATCCGCGGGTTATAGTCCAATAGCCCGAACGTCGCCCCGACCGACCGCCCGTCGATATCGACAAAAATTGCCAATTCGGGCACGATGAGAGGCTTCATCGCCTTGGCGACGTGCTCGATTTCGGCGTCGGACATCGGCACAAAGCCCCAAGTGTTGGTCAGCGAGCGGTTGTAAATCGAGAGAAAAGTCTTCACCTCTTGCACGAACCGCGACTTGTCCAGCGGCCGGACATTGACGTTGTAACGCTCGATGATCTGCTCGCAGATCGGGGCCAGCTTTTCGGCCACTTTGGGCAGCATCGATACGTGACCCCAAAACGCATACAGATCTTGCGTCTTGCGGAGGCCGTAATTCTCTATCAGTCGCTCGTAATAGGGCCGGTTGTAAGTCATCATAAACGTCGGCGGGGAGTCGAAGCCGTCGACTAGCAGCCCCAGCGTTGCGTTCAGGGAGGGGTTCACCGGCCCCCGCAGCTTGAATATGCCCTGGTCGGCGAACCAGTCGCGGGCGGCGTCAAACAGCCCGTTGGCCACTTCCTGGCTGTCGATCGACTCGAAAAAGCCGAAGAACCCGCGTTCGTCGTCGTAGCGATTGATATGTCCCTGGTTCAGGATCGCGCCGATGCGGCCCACAACCTCCTTACCGCGATAGGCGAGAAACGTCTGGATCTGATTCCGATCATAGAACGGGTTGTGGATGTAGCCGACATTTTCCTTCTGATCCAGCCGCAGCGGTGGAATCCAGTTCGGATCGCCCTTGTAGATCGTCCAAGGAAGTTCCAGGAATTGCCTGCGTTGCCGGGCAGTCTTGACTGGACGGATAACAATTTCGTGCATGGATGGATTCTCGCTCGCGTTAAAGTGCCAACATCTTACCCCGTTTGACTTTTGGCGGTCAATGCAGACGGGTAGCGAAATCCGCTATTCTGAGCGGAACTTGCCGCTGCCGGCCGGGGCCCACCATGCTGCCGCTTGCTGAGATTGGCTTCCGACACTATGTTTGTTCCAGCGAAAGTGACGATTTGAAGCATGTCAAAGATTCTAGTGACCGGAGCGAGCGGCTTCATCGGTTTTCATCTCATCCGCGCGCTTGTCGAACAAGGCCATGCAGTCACCTGCCTGGTGCGGAAGAAGTCGTCGTTGGACCGCCTCGCCGGGCTCGATTTTCGCCGCGAGGAAGGCGACGTGTGCGATGCCGAATCGCTCGCACGCACGGTGGCCGGGCAAGACGCGGTCTACCACCTTGCCGGATTGGTAAAGGCGGCGCGTGTCGAACATCTCTATCAGGTCAATTGCGAAGGGACTGCCAATGTGGCCCGAGCATGTGCCGCAGCCGCGACACCGCCGGTGCTGCTAGCGGTTTCCTCGTTGGCCGCGATGGGGCCGTCGGCACCGGAGCGGCCGCGACGAGAAAGCGATCCCCCCGCGCCGGTCTCGAACTATGGCCGCAGTAAGCTGGCAGGCGAACAGGAGGCCCGAAAATGGGCCGACGCGGTGCCGACCACGATCCTGCGTCCGCCGGTGGTTTTCGGCGAGGGCGACAGGGCAACCTTCGAGATGTTTCGACCAGTCGCATGTTGCGGTGTTCATGTCGTACCCAGTTGGACGACGCATTGGCTCTCGCTGGTTCATGCGGACGACCTGGCCAAGGCGATGATTTTTGCCGCCGAGCGAGGCCGGCGCATCGTCCGCAAACCGGCTGACGGAGAGTCCGCTGCCCAGGGCTGCTATTTCGTTGCCGCTGAACGGGATCTGGCATTTGCGGAAATTGGACGTATGATGGGAGCAGCCTTGGGACGCCGGAGGACCCTCGTACTGCCCGCGGGACCCATCATCGTTTGGACCGTAGCGCTGTTGGCCACGGCCGTATCGAAGCTCTCGGGTCAGCCGTGGTACTTCAGCGGCGACAAAGCCCGCGAGGCCCGCGCCGGGTCCTGGACATGCTCTCCGGCGGCTGCCAAGCGCGATTTGCAGTTTACCGTGGCGAAGCCGTTGGAAGAGCGCCTGCGGCAGACGGCAGAATGGTATCGCGAGAAAGGCTGGCTGTAGGTCCCGCTTGCCGAGCGGGACCAATGTGTATCAACGAGTGAAAGAGTTTGGGTTTTCCTGTTGATTTAACCTCAATAGTCCCTTCCGGCAGAAGGGACCTACTACATGCTCCATGCCCTATCTCCTCGGCACCGACGAAGCCGGATATGGCCCTAACTTAGGGCCGCTGGTGATCTCCGCGAGCGTGTGGGAAGTGCCCGATGGCGCAGGGTAACGATCTCTACGAATTGCTGCGCAAAGTGGTCCGGCCGCGCCTCGTTCAGCGCGGAAGCAACGCCGACGGTGGGACGGATTCGTTGCCATTGGCGACTCGAAGCTTCTCTACCAGCCTGGCAATGGCCTTGCCCTGTTAGAGCGCGGACTATGGGCCCTCTGGAGCTTGCTGGGCCGGCGGCCGGCCACATTCCGCGAAGTTTGGACGCTTCTTGCCGGACCCGACGGCGACTCCGGTCGCGAGGCGCTGTGCGACGGCTGCAACGACTTGCCGCTGCCGCTGGACTTCGATGCGGCGGAACTCGACCGGCTTCATTCCCGCCTCTGCGGAGCGTTTGCGCAGGCCGGCGTGCGGCTGGTCGAACTGCGCAGCCTTGCGATCTTTCCCCGCGAGTTTAACGAGACCACCGCGCACTGCGACTCCAAGGGCACCGCCCTTTCGCGTTGGACGCTCTCGCTTGCGGCGCAATTGATCGAGCGGCTGCCCGACGATCGCATCTTCGTACTTTGCGACAAGCACGGCGGACGCGACTATTATCTCCCTTTGCTCATGGACTGTTTCCCCGGCCCGTTCATCGAGGTCGTCAGCGAAGGCCGGGCGCGAAGCGTCTATCGGTTCGGGCCGGCCGAGCGGCGGATCGAGTTTTGCTTCCAGGCCAAGGGCGAATCGCACTTGCCCACGGCGCTCGCCTCGATGGCCTCGAAGTATCTCCGCGAACTTGCCATGCACGCCTTCAATCAACACTGGCTTCGGCACTTGCCGGAACTGCGACCGACGGCCGGCTATCCGGGCGACGCCCGGCGGTTCAAGGCCGAAATCGCCGCCGTGCAGCAGGCACTTGGCATTGACGATAGAATACTGTGGAGGACGAAGTGAATGTATTCGGCACACTCCGTGTGCCGCTTGCCAACGGCACACGAAGTGTGCCGGATACATTGTGTGATACATGGAGCTAGCAATGGACCTCTTCATCATCCGACACGCCTGGGCCGAAGAACGCGACGAGGCGAAGTATCCCGATGACGCGCTTCGTCCCTTGACCGAGGAAGGTCGCGAGCGGTTCGCGAAAATGGTCGAGTTCCTCGTCCCACGTGGACTCAAACCGCGCGTGATCGCTACCAGCCCGATGCTCCGCTGCCGGCAAACGGCCGAAATCCTCGCCGCCGCGCTGGGCGACAAGACCAAGCTCGTCGAGTGCAAGCATCTGCTGCCCGGCGGCGACCCGAAACGGCTCTTCGCGTGGACCGACGAATACGCCGCGGGCGTCGAGCAAGTGGCTTGGGTCGGCCACGCTCCCGACGTTGGGTTTATTGCCACCTTGCTAATCGGTCAGGACGACGGCTGGCTGAACTTCAAAAAAGGCGCCATCGCCGCCATTCGCTCGAGCGACTCGCCCGACTTCGGCCGTGGAGAGTTGCAATGGTTCGTAACGGCGAAGGTGTTGGGGTTGTGACGGAACCATTTCGTTGATATTACCGAAATGGTTCGGATCGGTAAAAGTGGCCCGCGCACCGTTCATAAGGACTATATTCCCGACTGGTTCGCCAAATGCTCCTCCAGTTTATCAAACGACCCCGTCCAGCCTTGCGTCATGCCGCTTCGCGCCTTGACGAAGGTTTCGATCTCTTCGCGCGTCGTCGCGCCGTGCGGTTCCCAAGTCACGGTCACTCGCGTTTGCTCCGGTCCTTCGGCCGTCAGCTCAACGACCGTGTGCATCGTCGCCGGCCAAGTCGGTGAGGCCGGATGCCGCGCGAGGTTCTCGTGCTCATCGCAGAACTGCTGCGTGTAGACGATGCGACTGGGCTTGGTGATCTCTTCGTAATCGACGCGGCCGTACATTTTCATGTCGGAACCGTTCACGCACATTCCGGCACCCGTCATGCAATAGAAGCCGCTTCCACCGGGCCGGATATCGCAGCGGATGAACTGCATCTCGAATCCCGTCGGCGGCAGCCATTGGGAAAAGTGCTTTGGATCCGTCCACATTTGGAACATCACGTCCAGCGGCGCATCGAACGTGCGGTTGATGACGAACATCTCCTTGCCGGATGACTCCTTTTCTAGATACTCTGCGAGCCGGTCCCAGGTCGAGTTGCCGCTATGCTTCTTGATGATGGCCCGCGTCGCTTCAAGGGCCTCGGGCGTCGGCAGCGTCATGGTCATATCCATCGTCGTCTTGCCGTCGGTTTCTGAGAAAAGCACCGTCACGCGGAATATAGGCGGCCGATCGTCGCTGCCACCGTGATCGTAGACAAGTTTTTTGTGTTCTTCGACTTCGTGATAGAGCGTTGTGTTCGGCCAATCGGTGCCGTCGGGGCCGTGCATCGTGTAGCGCCAGAAGCCGCCCGGCCGCAGGTCCTTGCCGTGGGTCGTAATCGTGAATCCGCGCGGGCCCCACCACTTTGCCGCCTGTTCGGGATCGGTCCATGCATCCCACACGGCGGCGACCGGTGCGTCGTAAACGCGGGTGATTCGGATTTCGTTCGATTTGTTCTCTCGCGACTTACTTTTTGTTGGCATGTTTCTTTCCTTTCGCGTTCTTCTTTGCAGTTACGGTTTTTAGATAAGCTTCCAGGCGGTCAAAACTTTCTTCCCAAAACGCTCGGTATTGTTCCATCCAATCGGCGGCGTCTTTCAGAGCGTCGCCGTTCAGCTTGCACGGCCGCCATTGAGCCTCGCGTGATCTTGTGATCAGCCCCGCTTTTTCCAAGACCTTGAGGTGCTTGGTGATCGCGGGCAGGCTCATCTCCTTCAAAAACGGCTTGGCCAGGTCCGACACGTTGGCCTCGCCCTCGGAAAGCTGGGCGAGAATGGCCCGGCGCGTCGGGTCGGCGAGCGCCGCGAACGTCAGGCTGAGATGGTTTTCCATCGGTATTGAACCGCTAGGTTAATTAACTTAATGGTTAAATATAAGCCGCCGGCGAAAACATGTCAAGGGCGCGGATAGCAGCGATTTCTCGCATCCCTTGCCGAAAACGGCCCGCTAATCTACACTTTCAAAGTAGAAACTGTTTGATTTTTGTGTTTTTCGATCATGCCCGCCGACGAAGAAGAACTTTACCAGGACCATATCCTCGATCACTACGAGGACCCGTACCATCGCGGGCATTGTCAACATTGCACGCACAGCCATGAGGACGACAACCCGCTCTGCGGCGACGTCGTCCGCATGGAACTGGAGATCGACGATGGCGGCAAGCTCCGCGAGGTCTATTTCAACGGCGACGGCTGCTGCATCAGCCAGGCGTCGGCCTCGATGCTCGTGGAGAAGTTCGATGGGCAAACTATCGAAGAGGTCAAGAAGTTCACCGCCAACGACATGCTGGAACTGTTCGGCGCGCGGTTGACGCCTAACCGCCAGAAATGCTGCCTGTTGCCGTGGCGGGTGTTGCAACAAGCGGTCTATTCGCCGGTGGAGGAGGCATAATGTATCCGGCACACTCCGTGTGCCGATGGACTGCGGCACACGGAGTGTGCCGAATACATTGAAAACACCATGAACACTCTCGTCGAAGCCCCGCCGCTGGACCCCTCGATCTATCGAGCGGATTTTCCCATCCTCGCCCGCGAGGTCCGCGCGGGCGTGCCGCTGATCTACTTCGACAACGCCGCCAGTACGCAGCACCCGCGTCAGGTGATCCGGTCGATCACCAGTTGTTACGAAGAGCACTATGCCAACGTCCATCGCGGCATTCACCAGCTTGCCGTGGAATCTGACGAACTTTTCGATGAGGCGCGGGAGAAAGTTCGTGCGTTCATTAATGCACCCTCGACCGATCAGTGCATTTTCACTTATGGCTCGACGTCAGGCATTAACACCGTGGCGCGGAGTTGGGGCGATGCCAATATCAACTCCGGCGACGAAATCCTGCTCACCGAGATGGAGCACCACTCGAACCTCGTCCCCTGGCAACAGCTTGCCGAGCGGACGGGCGCCGTGCTGCGACACATCCCCATCAGCGACGACGGACTGTTGGAACTCGACTCGCTCGATACGCTGCTCACCGAGCGGACCAAGCTCGTCGCCTTCGTCTCCATTTCCAACGTGCTGGGCACGATCAATCCAGTCGCCGAAATCATCCGCCGCGCCCACGCGGCCGGGGCGGTGGTGCTCGTCGATGGCGCCCAGAGCGTGCCGCACCAGCCGACCGACGTGCAGGCGCTCGATTGCGACTTCCTCGTCTTCAGCGGGCACAAAATGCTCGGCCCGTCGGGCGTCGGCGTGCTCTACGGCAAGCGTGAGATCCTGGAGTCGATGCCGCCGTTTCTAGGCGGAGGCAACATGATCCGCCGAGTGCTGCTGGACCGCTTCGATCCGAATGTACTGCCGGCGAAGTTCGAAGCCGGCACGCCGCCGATCGTACCGGCCATCGGCCTGAGCGCGGCGATCGACTATCTCGACCGCGCGGGGCTGGACGCCATTGCCCGGCACGAGCGAATCCTTGTCACCCGCGCCCATCGAGATCCTGGAAAGCATCGAAGGCGTGCGGATTCTCGGTCCCAGCCCAGAGCACAAGGCGGGCATCGTCAGCTTCACCGTCGAAGGCGTCCACGCCCACGACGTGGCGGAAGTCGTCGATCGCTCCGGCATCGCCGTCCGCGCCGGACACCACTGCGCCATGCCGCTGCACAAGCGCTACGGCATCGGCGCGACCGCGCGGGCCAGCTTCTATCTCTACAACACGCTCACCGAGGTTGAGAAACTCGGGCCTGCGATCGAGGCCGCCAAGCGGGTGTTTCATCGCAAGCGGAAGTAGGCGCCGCGTGCCGAACGACCGTGGCTGTTGCCGTTTCGAGGCGACCCTTGCGAATGGCACTTGACGGGCGACATGCGCTATACGATGCTGAGCTACTATGGACCACCAACCGAACATCAAGAACTGCGAGCAGCTGACGTCGATCTTCGGTTGCTGGCCATCATTTCATGACGCTGAAGTTATCTGGTTTCGTCTGGACCGGCGGGCGACTACTCTTGGCGATGGGCCAACAGTCGAGACGCTCATTCATGTCTTTGAGATGACGAACGAAGTTGACAAAAACGGGTATTATGTATTGCAGAACCATGTCCTTGTCAATTTGCGCTTTTCCCGTGTAATGCAGCCAATCTTGAGTGACTTCAATCATCAGAATGTGTTGCACGGGCTAGGAATTGAGGACATAAGACAGCGTCAATTGGAGAGCCTGAATTTTATTGTTTCGTTCGGTTCATCGTTCGGACTTGAGGCATCGTTTCAATGCGAAGCCGTCGAAGTTGTCGGCGTTGAACGATGCGATGGCGACGACGACCTATTGAGACAATCACATAGACCTGTTTGCGGGAAGCCTCAAATCGCCCCAACTTTGTGGAAATCACAGTGAACCATCTTCCGAAAATTGCCGCCGTGTATTCTCGCATCCGCGAGATTCTCGACTCGGCGCGGACCAATGTTGCGCGCTCCGTCAACACGACTCAGGTCGTCGCCAATTGGCTGATCGGCCGTGAGATTGTCGAGGAGCAGCAGCGCGGCCGGAAACGTGCAGATTATGGGGAACGGTTGATGGCGGATCTCTCCACACGATTGCAGATCGATTATGGAAAAGGGTATTCGATCCAGAATTTGAAGCATTTTCGCGACTTCTATCTAACCTACGAGGGATTATTGCATTGCCGGATTCGCCACGCAGTGCGTGGCGAATATCCCCCTCCTTTGGAGATTGGCCACGCGCTGCGTGGCGAATTCGATGTCGCCATTGACCACGACAAATCCGACGCAGTGCGTCGGAAATCTTCCCCTCCTTCGGAAATTCGACACGCGCTGCGTGGTGAATCTTCTTCCGCAGCCGGCGTGCGCAAGTCGAACGATGAACCTTGGCGGCCCGGCCAACTCAATCCCAATCTCGCGTGGACCCACTATCGCACACTCCTTCGTGTCGAGAAAACCGAAGCCCGCTCGTTCTACGAAATCGAGGCCATCGACAACAACTGGTCTGCCCGCGAGTTGGAACGCCAGATCAACAGCCTGCTCTACGAACGACTGGCCCTGAGCAAGGATAAAAAAGGGCTGATGCGTTTGGCCAAGAAGGGCCAAGAAATCCTTCAACCGGCCAACGTCTTCAAGGACCCGGTCGTCATCGAATTCCTGGGTTTGCCCGAATCGCCACGCTTGGTCGAATCCGATTTGGAAACCGCCCTGCTCGACAATCTCCAAGCGTTCCTTTTGGAACTGGGCAAGGGCTTCGCTTTCGTCGCGCGGCAGCAGCGACTGACGCTCGACGGCGATCATTTCTACATTGCTTTGGTCTTCTACCATACGATCCTCAAGTGCTTCGTCCTCATCGATCTCAAGACGGGCAAGTTGACCCATAAGGACTTGGGCGAGCTTCAACTTTATGTCAACTACTACGATCGCGAGCGCCTCTCGGAGGGTGACAACCCGACGCTGGGCCTGATCCTTTGCACCGACAAGAACGACGCCGTGGTCAAGTACACGTTGGGCCAAGACCAATCGCCAAAGATATTTGCCAGCCGATATAAGCTGTTCTTGCCGAGCGAAGATGAGCTGCGAGAGGAAATCCGCCGCGAGGTGCGAAAGTTTCCGGCGCCATCGTTCAAACCTCCGCCACCGAAGCCACGGAAGGCGAAGAAGACATGATCCCCTACGCTCTGCCTATACGGATCTGTTCCAAAATAAAATAGTACGATGGCAAAAAACCAGTTACTCCGCATGGACAATGTCGGCATCGTGGTCGAGTCGCTCGATGAGGCTATCTCATTTTTCACTGAGCTTGGTTTGACGCTCGAAGGCCGTGCCACAATCGAAGGAGAATGGGCCGGCCGCGTCACCGGGCTAAAGGACCAGCAAGTGGAAATCGCGATGATGGTGACTCCTGACGGACATAGCCGGCTCGAACTATCTCGGTTCATTACGCCGCCCGTGGTCGCCGATAATCGCAACGCGCCGGTGAATGCTCTCGGCTATCTTCGGGCGATGTTCACCGTGAAAGATATCGACGAGCTGGTTACGCGGCTGCAAAAGCGAGGAGCAAAGCTGGTCGGCGAAATTGTGCAATATTTAGACGCCTATCGGCTCTGCTACATCCGCGGCCCGGAAGGTGTGCTCATCGGGCTGGCGGAAGAGCTTTCCGAAAAATAGGCGATGGAAAGGGGGCGCGGCTGTTCATTGTTTCGGCTGCTTTGTTTGCGATAGTAGCCGCGTCGTCTCGATGCCCCGGGGAACGCCGCACAAACTTGGCTGTATCTCCGTTTCGACCCGCGCCTTGACATGGAGCCGAATGCGCGTGAGGATACAACCGCGTTCTAGTTGGATAGACCAGCAACAGTGCTAGACGCGCCCGTCAATAGGAAAGAGAAAGCTCACAAAACAGATCGGCTGTCATGCCAAATACGCCGCGGCCACATGACATGCCGATCACCGGACCGTTCGACCTATGGGAAACGTTTCGATAAATAACCACTCAGATCTTCAACCGTTCCTAAAGTGGGCCGGAGGGAAACGATGGTTAATTGAGCGGTATCCGCAGTTTTTCGCGCTGAATTACTCGCGCTATATCGAGCCATTTCTGGGTAGTGGGGCGGTATTCTTTCGGACGCGGCCGAAACGAGCTATACTTAGCGACCGAAACCATCGCCTCGTTGAGACATATGAAGCCATACGTGATGAACCCGACGTCGTTCGAAAACTTCTACGCCGCCACCATCGGCTACACAGCGCCGAGTACTACTACAGAGTTCGAAATCAGAAGCTTAGGAGTCGTGCTAGAAGGGCAGCACAGCTCATATATCTAAATCGAACATGTTGGAACGGTCTCTATCGCGTGAATCGCGAGGGCACATTCAATGTTCCGATTGGAACAAAGACGAATGTCGTTCTCCAAACGGACAATTTTGAGGAGGTGGCCGGCTTGCTCTCACAAGCCACTTTACGCGCCTGCGATTTCGCCGATACGCTCAGTGAGGCGACGTGCGGAGACTTCGTATTTGTAGACCCGCCATATACTGTAAAGCATGACAATAACGGATTCATTAAATACAATGAGAGCCTGTTTTCCTGGGCAGACCAAATCAGACTGCGCGACTGCATAACGGCTGTAGTTAATCGGGGCGCGTGTGTGCTATTGACGAACGCATATCACCCAAGTGTGCGCAAACTATACAAGCACATTGGCGATCATGAAAAGGTGCGTCGATCGAGCGTCATAGCAGCTAGCGCTGATAATCGACGTGAGTGTTTTGAACTGGTGGTGAAATGCTTTCAAAAGTAGCGAAAATAACAGTAGTTATTCCGTTCTGGCAAACTATCAGTTGGTATTCGTCTGACGCCAGACGCAAAGCCTTGCCAAAATTCTTCGTCTTATGGGCAATGTCCATTGCGCCGCTTGCTCTAGCAGCCGTACTGTCCGAGGTACCGGCTAACGCTGAGTAGTTTATCCGATGTGCCGGGGGAGAGGGTGGATCGGCGTGAGCGTTCGGACCGGCACGTCGGATAAACGTGCGATGAACTTAACCGCGGGCTATGGGAGTTGAATGTCGCGGAGGAGTGGCTGGTGGGAATTCACGAGGCGGGATACGGCGATGGCGGGGTTGCGATCGTGGCGGCAGTGATGATGGTACTGGGCGGTGGTAGAAGCGGGATCGCGAGTGTGGCGGCAACGGGACTGGAATTGATCGACGAGAGTGGAATCGGCGCGCAGTGGATGCGTAGCGGCGTCTGGTCCGTAAAAAACGTAGCGCGGGGAATGGCCATGTTGGTGGGGCAGAATTAGGAGGTATCAACGCCGGTTGCGTTGGTGGCGTGGCGGGCGAGGAAGTGCGGGCATCGCGGCATGCACGGCGGAATCGCCGGTACAACGTCGATGATGACCAAGCTGCGACGTTTGCAGATCGGGCATGTCGCAGGCGATAGGCACGATGCGTCTTCCGCGGGGAGTTGCACTGGTTCGGCGGGTTGCGTCGGCAGATTCGGAGCGCCGAGAAGTCGCCGACACTGGTCGAGTCGTTGATTACGATCACGGTTTGATAAGAAACCGTAATAGCGGATGCGTACAAAACCGTTGGGGAGCGTGTGCATCAAGAAGCGGCGGATGAACTCGCTGCTGGCCAGCTTCATGACTTTGGTCTGTTGGCTATCCGCGTAATCCTTGTACTGAAAGCTTACTTGACCGTCACGCAACTCGATGAGCCGCTGGTTCGAGATGGCCACACGGTGGGTGTAACGGGCCAGGTACTTGAGCACCCGTCGCGGGCCACCAAAAGGTCGCTTGGCGTAGACGATCCAATCCTTTTTCACGGCTGTATCAAGTTGGCGTTGCCAAGCGGCAGGTTGGACCAGGGATGCCAGCTTGCCGTGGAAGTGAAGTTTGCCGCTTCGATAGGCGCGTTTCAGGAAGTCGATGAATTTCCCGCGAAAGACACGGCTGAGGATCCGCACCGGGAGGAAGAAGAGTTTCTTTGTCCGCCGGCTTTGCCGGCACGGAACCCAGTGGGAGCGGCCGGGAGCCAGCCCGCCTCCGGTCACCACGCAATGAACGTGGGGGTGGTGCATCAGATTCTGGCCCCAGGTGTGGAGCACCGCCAAAAGGCCAATTTCGGCGCCGAGATGTTTGGGATTGGCCGCCACCTCCTGGAGCGTCTCTGCCGCCGCCCGAAAGAGGACGCCGTACACAAGGCGTTTGTTCTGGAGTGCCAGGGGACGGATTTCTTCGGGCAAGGTAAAGACCACGTGGAAATACGGGATCGGCAGCAACTCGGCTTGCCGTGCCTCCAGCCAGGCTGCGCGGGCTGTCGCCTGGCACTTCGGACAGTGGCGATTGCGGCAGGAGTTGTACTGGATCCTCTGGTGCCCGCATTCGTCGCAGCGTTGCACATGCCCGCCCAGTTCCGCGGTCCGGCAACGGATGATCGCGGTCAGGACTCGCCGTTGTTCAGGCCTCAGCGTATGACCATACTGGGCGACGAAGCGGGATTGGCCATCACGGAACACGTCCGCGACTTCGAGACCGTTTCGCATCAGGCTACTTCGTCCTGCGGCGGTGGAGTCGGTCCTTTCACATCGTTCGCGGCCTTGGGGGCTTCGAGCAGATTCATCATGCTGGGAGCTTCCCGTAACTCTTCCAACGAGATGTGCGTGTAGACACACGTCGTCTGGATCCGCTCGTGGCCAAGCATCTGCTGGATCACGCGCAGGTTGGTGCCAGCTTCCAGCAAGTGCGTGGCGAACGTGTGCCGCAAGGTATGCATGCTGACCCGCTTGGTGATGCCCGCCTTGCGGCATGCCCTCTTGAGGAGTTGGCCGGGCGTGGCGAGGTCGTAAGGCTTGTCCGGCGCTGCGCCGGGAAACAGTAGGGTCTTCGGACGATAGGCCTTCCAGTACTTCCTCAACAGACTGAGCAATCCGGGCGTCAGCCGCGCATAACGGTCCTTCTTTCCCTTGCCTTGGCGAATCCGGATGGCCATCCGCTCGCTGTCGAGATCCTCGATGCGGAGGTTGATGATTTCCGAAAGCCTGAGCCCAGCGTCATAAGCCACCATGAACAGGGCTTTCTGCTTGAGGTTCGTCACCGCCGCAAAAAGCCGCTGCACTTCCTCCCGGCTCAGGACGACGGGAAGCCGATGCTCGCGTTTGGGACGCGGTAGCTTCTCCAGACAGTCCGGACGACCCAGCGTGTCCGTGTAAAGATGCCGAAGAGCATTGCGCACTACGACGCCGGTGCCGCGTGCCACGCCCCGCTCGATCATGTGAATGAGATAACTGCGGACATCTTCCTGGCTCAACTGGTCGGGTGAGCGCCCAAAGTGCCTGGCAAATCTGGCCACGGCATGAACGTAGACCTTGATGGTCTTGGGCGAGAAGTTCTTCAGACGCAGATCTTCGATGTAACGCTGTCTGAGCGGAGTCATCGTGCCGCCTTTCTGCACGCGGTATTGCGTAACAGAAACTTGGCATACAAATCGACGAGGCGCAAATCGGAATAATCGCTACATGCGCGCTAGGTGGCCCCGATCAACGGTAGGGCACAGTCACGAGGAACGGCATGCCAACCCACCGCGCAGCGGTTTAGTTCAACGAACGGTTTGTGGTATCCAGGCGGCTTTCCTTTTCGAGGCGGCGGTTTATGTGACCGAAGCGCGATAGCTTGACCGCCGTTGGTCTGACATAACGCTGAGTAGTTTATCCGATGTGCCGGGGGAGAGGGTGGATCGGCGTGAGCGTTCGGACCGGCACGTCGGATAAACGTGCGATGAACTTAACCGCGGGCTATGGGAGTTGAATGTCGCGGAGGAGTGGCTGGTGGGAATTCACGAGGCGGGATACGGCGATGGCGGGGTTGCGATCGTGGCGGCAGTGATGATGGTACTGGGCGGTGGTAGAAGCGGGATCGCGAGTGTGGCGGCAACGGGACTGGAATTGATCGACGAGAGTGGAATCGGCGCGCAGTGGATGCGTAGCGGCGTCTGGTCCGTAAAAAACGTAGCGCGGGGAATGGCCATGTTGGTGGGGCAGAATTAGGAGGTATCAACGCCGGTTGCGTTGGTGGCGTGGCGGGCGAGGAAGTGCGGGCATCGCGGCATGCACGGCGGAATCGCCGGTACGACGTCGATGATGACCAAGCTGCGACGTTTGCAGATCGGGCATGTCGCAGGCGATAGGCACGATGCGTCTTCCGCGGGGAGTTGCGCTGGTTCGGCGGGTTGCGTCGGCAGATTCGGAGCGCCGAGAAGTCGCCGACACTGGTCGAGTCGTTGATTACGATCACGGTTTGATAAGAAACCGTAATAGCGGATGCGTACAAAACCGTTGGGGAGCGTGTGCATCAAGAAGCGGCGGATGAACTCGCTGCTGGCCAGCTTCATGACTTTGGTCTGTTGGCTATCCGCGTAATCCTTGTACTGAAAGCTTACTTGACCGTCACGCAACTCGATGAGCCGCTGGTTCGAGATGGCCACACGGTGGGTGTAACGGGCCAGGTACTTGAGCACCCGTCGCGGGCCACCAAAAGGTCGCTTGGCGTAGACGATCCAATCCTTTTTCACGGCTGTATCAAGTTGGCGTTGCCAAGCGGCAGGTTGGACCAGGGATGCCAGCTTGCCGTGGAAGTGAAGTTTGCCGCTTCGATAGGCGCGTTTCAGGAAGTCGATGAATTTCCCGCGAAAGACACGGCTGAGGATCCGCACCGGGAGGAAGAAGAGTTTCTTTGTCCGCCGGCTTTGCCGGCACGGAACCCAGTGGGAGCGGCCGGGAGCCAGCCCGCCTCCGGTCACCACGCAATGAACGTGGGGGTGGTGCATCAGATTCTGGCCCCAGGTGTGGAGCACCGCCAAAAGGCCAATTTCGGCGCCGAGATGTTTGGGATTGGCCGCCACCTCCTGGAGCGTCTCTGCCGCCGCCCGAAAGAGGACGCCGTACACAAGGCGTTTGTTCTGGAGTGCCAGGGGACGGATTTCTTCGGGCAAGGTAAAGACCACGTGGAAATACGGGATCGGCAGCAACTCGGCTTGCCGTGCCTCCAGCCAGGCTGCGCGGGCTGTCGCCTGGCACTTCGGACAGTGGCGATTGCGGCAGGAGTTGTACTGGATCCTCTGGTGCCCGCATTCGTCGCAGCGTTGCACATGCCCGCCCAGTTCCGCGGTCCGGCAACGGATGATCGCGGTCAGGACTCGCCGTTGTTCAGGCCTCAGCGTATGACCATACTGGGCGACGAAGCGGGATTGGCCATCACGGAACACGTCCGCGACTTCGAGACCGTTTCGCATCAGGCTACTTCGTCCTGCGGCGGTGGAGTCGGTCCTTTCACATCGTTCGCGGCCTTGGGGGCTTCGAGCAGATTCATCATGCTGGGAGCTTCCCGTAACTCTTCCAACGAGATGTGCGTGTAGACACACGTCGTCTGGATCCGCTCGTGGCCAAGCATCTGCTGGATCACGCGCAGGTTGGTGCCAGCTTCCAGCAAGTGCGTGGCGAACGTGTGCCGCAAGGTATGCATGCTGACCCGCTTGGTGATGCCCGCCTTGCGGCATGCCCTCTTGAGGAGTTGGCCGGGCGTGGCGAGGTCGTAAGGCTTGTCCGGCGCTGCGCCGGGAAACAGTAGGGTCTTCGGACGATAGGCCTTCCAGTACTTCCTCAACAGACTGAGCAATCCGGGCGTCAGCCGCGCATAACGGTCCTTCTTTCCCTTGCCTTGGCGAATCCGGATGGCCATCCGCTCGCTGTCGAGATCCTCGATGCGGAGGTTGATGATTTCCGAAAGCCTGAGCCCAGCGTCATAAGCCACCATGAACAGGGCTTTCTGCTTGAGGTTCGTCACCGCCGCAAAAAGCCGCTGCACTTCCTCCCGGCTCAGGACGACGGGAAGCCGATGCTCGCGTTTGGGACGCGGTAGCTTCTCCAGACAGTCCGGACGACCCAGCGTGTCCGTGTAAAGATGCCGAAGAGCATTGCGCACTACGACGCCGGTGCCGCGTGCCACGCCCCGCTCGATCATGTGAATGAGATAACTGCGGACATCTTCCTGGCTCAACTGGTCGGGTGAGCGCCAAAGTGCCTGGCAAATCTGGCCACGGCATGAACGTAGACCTTGATGGTCTTGGGCGAGAAGTTCTTCAGACGCAGATCTTCGATGTAACGCTGTCTGAGCGGAGTCATCGTGCCGCCTTTCTGCACGCGGTATTGCGTAACAGAAACTTGGCATACAAATCGACGAGGCGCAAATCGGAATAATCGCTACATGCGCGCTAGGTGGCCCCGATCAACGGTAGGGCACAGTCACGAGGAACGGCATGCCAACCCACCGCGCAGCGGTTTAGTTCAACGAGGGTTTGGCCGGCGCATTCTTTAGGAAATTCTTCTCATCTTTCTTTTCGAGGCACCAGTTCATTTATGCGGTGTCGTTCATTACGCCTATCTTTTACTTCTTCTGGGAGCGACATCACGAACTCCTGGCGTATTTCTTGTCTGGCAAACGATCCGTCGCAGGATTAAAGCTCACTCCGCCCGGATTCGGCGCCGTACTTGTTTGGTCAGTGTTGTTTTTTATTGTGACGACGGTGGCGTATGCAAACACTGAGGCGCACGCCAACACGCCACAATCGCGCACGATATTGGGATACTCGTCCGATCTGGTCACGTTAATTGTCTACGCGTTCGGACTTATATGTTGGTATTTCATCATTTTAGACGGATCCTCCCCACCCGTTTCCGAATACTACAAACAAGTTGAACAGGACGAAGAGGAGGAGAAGGAACAGGCTAGTGTTTTTAGCAAGCGAGTTGCGGCAAGTGGGGAGGAGCAGGCATGAAGGAACAAGAAATCGAACTCAGTGCGCTTCCAGTTGTCCAGCCGCTTGGAGAATTCTTCCTGGCTTCGATTCCTGCGCGTAAGTTGGTACAGATCGCGTATGCCGATGTTCGGAGACTGGTATCGTCGAGGCGCGATGTCGAGAGGTACTTAGGGATTCAACGTCCGATAAGTGAAAATCGCGTTAAGCAGATCAAGAAATATTTAGAAGGCAGCGACGCGTCTTTTCCGACCGCGATAATTCTGGCAATCGATGAAAACTGCGCCGAATTCATTCCTGGCAAAAATGCGTGCGGAAAGTTGACTCTGCGACCGTACACTCCAGACGAAAGCGACGGCGAGAAGCAAATTCCGTGGGATCGCGTTGCCAAAGTCCTTGATGGGCAGCATCGAATCGCTGCATTTATGGATGAGAACTATGAATACGCGTTCGACGTGAAAGAATTCGACTTAAATCTCGCGATTTTTGTCGGCGCAGATATTTCGGTACAGGCGACCATCTTTGCGACTGTCAATCTCGCCCAAACGAAAGTGAGCCGAAGTTTGGCATATGATTTAACCGAATTGGCGAGAACTCGCAGCCCTCATAAATCATGCCATAATACTGCGGTCATTCTCGACAAGGAGCCGAAGAGCCCGCTCTATCATCGAATAAAGCGATTAGGCACAGCTACCCCCGGACGCGGCAATGAGCCGCTGACTCAGGCGGCGTTTGTGGAATCGCTCGTTCGCTTCATTTCACTTGATCCGGTAGTCGATCGCAATAAGCTTTTGGACGGTGAAAACCTTGATTTTCCATCTGAAGGCGAGTTGCGAAAATGTCCGTTTAGGGGGTTATTCATTAAGAAGCGGGATTTAGATATCGCGGAGATTCTATTTAACTACTTTTCCGCAGTAAAAAAGAAGTGGCCGAACTCGTGGAATGACCTTGGCACGTCCGGAAACTTGTTGCCGCGCTCAAACGCTTTCAAAGCACTGATGAAGTTCTTGCACCTTGATGTCTACCCGAAGCTCGCCAAAGACGATTGGGGAAGAATTCCGACGACGCGCGAATTCATTCCGTACTTCGAAGAACTAGATCTACGCGACAGCGATTTCACTACAAAGAATTTTGTCCCCGGTAGCGGCGGCCAATCCATGTTCTTAAAAATGCTGCGCGGGCAGCTCAACCGAAATCAAATGCTTACGTCAGACTAAGCAGGACGCGAAAACGACGGCACGTCCAATTGGCGTTGAAGCATTCATCCAAGACGAGAGCGCTTCGACACGAGGGCTTTTGTATTCCGAAACGGCAGGGGCGTTCGTTGCGCAACCGCATCGACCGCGGTCCGTGCGACCCCCACTCTGCGAAAATCTTGAACTATTTTGGAATTCCGTCGCCAGCGGAATGCAAAATGACCCAGCGCGTGCGCCACGCCGCCGATTCACAAGCCCTTATGCCACAAAGGATTGCGGCGAGATACTAAGTGGCCGCCTCCAAGTGACTGCGAATTCGCGCTACTTTAGCCAGCGTCGCAAACCCTGCCCGGCAAAAGCTTTAGCTCAAAAACGTGCGCGGAACTCATACACATGTTGACAGACGTTTAGAATCGTGTATAGTGCTTGAAAAGGATGAAGGCGGAAGGATGAAGGATGAAAACAGAAGCTTCATTGTACGAGGTTCAATGTTCAATGTCGCGGATCTGCCGCGGTTCAGATTTGCGCTCGCCGTTCGTTTGTTCCGCTCTCTGCCTCAAGCGTCAAAACCTTCCCGATGCACAGACCGGCCACAAGGGGTAGCCCTGAGTCCATCCTGAGTGCTTCCTGTCTTGTTCCTGTCTTTTTCTGAAGGCAAAAACCGACGAAAACACGGCAAAAAACCGCGAATTTGAAATCAATTAAAAGATGCCGCCGCCTGAGAAAGATGAAAGTCAAAGCACAAGTTTAACTGTCCAAAATCCCCAAACCGCCATCGTCGTACGAGGTTGCGCGAAAACATTCCGCCCAGATTGGAAAACCTGCTAAAATCGCCATTTTCCTGGGTACGAGTCCTACTGCCTTTCGAGTCGAACCATCATGCCCGCCAGACAGCTTGCCGCCGCAGATGCTAAACCCAAAACGTTCACCTTTGGAGTCGTCGGCACGGGCGATCCGCGGATCGACGCGGAATCGCGGCTGCGTGCTGCGAATATCGTCAAAACGATCGCCGATCTGGTCGCGGCCAACGTCCGCACGCCCGACGGCCGGCCGGTCGATGTCGTCTGGTCGCCGACGCTCGTCGATGGCGAGCCGCAGGCCGATACGGTGGGCCGGCAGTTCCGTGAGGCGGGCGTCGATGCGGTGATCTGCGCCCGGATACTTGGGCTTTCCCGCAACTGACGTTCATCAGCCTGCTCGCCCATCTGCCGGCCGATATCCCGGTGAATATCACCTGCGGCAACAGCGGCCCCAAGCCGGGCGTGGTCTACGCCCACGCGCTGAACGGTGCGCTCGCACAGACCTGCAAGCTGGCGCATCTGAACGTCGGCACCTGGCCCGACACGGGCGACGATCCCAAGCCGACCGACGCGACCGTCGCTGCACTCATCGATTGGTGCTACGCCGCGGTGACCTACGCAGGACTCAAAGGCCGTCGCGTCGTCGTCTTTGGCCACGACTCGATGGGCATGGAAACCGCGCTCACGCACGTCATCCCCACGCGGCAAACCTTCGGCCTGGAAGTAACGCGGTTGGATATGAAGCTGCTGGCCGACATGCTGAACAAGGGCGCGTACGACAAGAAGGAGCTTGCCGCCTTGCGGGCGTGGATCGACCGGCACATCGGCGCGCGGCTCGACCTCAGCCAGCCCGACGGCGCGGAAAAGTTCAACCAGTCGCTCGCCCTCTACCTGATCATTCGCGACCTGATGGCCGAGTTGAATGCCGTCGGCGGCGGGTTCATGAACCAGCTTGAGTGGGGCAGCGACCGACGCGGCATCCCGCTGCCGATCGCCGACGTGATGGAGAGCCTCTTCAACTCTACGTTCGACCACAACGGCAAGAAGGCGGTGCTACCGTTCTCGACGGAAGCCGATACGCAAGGCTTGCTCACGATGCTTTTCCACTGCTGGCTCTCCGGCGGCAATCCGACGCTCTTCATGGACTTCCGCAAGGTTTGGGAACCGTGGGAAATCCAAGACCTGGCGAAGAAGCTCGGCATCTCGTTCGGGCCCGGCGACCTTTGGGCACAAAAAGGGATCGTCGATGGCGACAACAGCGGCTCGGCCAGCTTCGACTGGGCCGGTCGGCCGGGCGACTCGATCGAGGCGATCATGTCGCGCGTCTCACTGCCGGGCTCAGTGTTGTACTACTTCCCCGGCGGCGGCAACAGCGTGACATTCTTCTCGCCCGGCGGGATCGACTGCATCGCCGGCCGCCTGACCTATAGCGCCTTCTCCGGCATGTTCAGCATGGTCTGGGACGCGGCGACGACGGTCGATCTGCCCGAGAAGCTGGCCGTCGCGGTGGCGAATACTTCGACGCCGACTTGGCCGCATACGTGGATCGTGCCCAAGTACGCCACGATGGGCGAGTACAAGCAATACGCCCCGGCGAACCATTTTCATGCCGTCTGGGGACTGAAGCCATGCCGGCTGCAATATTGGATGGACATGACGAACGTGCTCTCCGTCGCACCCTGGGCGGCGCGTTCGCAGTGGATCGAAGGGACCGATCGCCCGCAGCCGCTGTTGTTTTTGCTCAATGGCGGCGAGAACCAGGCGAAGACTTTGCGGGCGCGGGGGTAGTGCCGCCCGCGCTGGATTTCCGGCTTTAGCCGAGTTCTTTGACAATTCGTGATTTTCGTCGTCGCCAAACGCGTGCGGCGAAATATGTTGCGCCGGCCGCCACAAGCGCGACGCTGCCCGGTTCGGGCACAGGCGCAGGCGAAGATGCGCTCGCCACGTCGGCAGCTTCCGGCACTACCGGCGCGGGAAACTTCCCGGCGTTGCCAATGGTCAGGTTGGAGCCGTCGGCGAGGCCGTGGACATTGGTTATTTGAAGCGTTCCGCTGCTGACAAAAGTCCCGCCGGTGTAGGTGTTGGAAGTGCTCAGCAAAACGAGCCCGCCGCCGGAGACCGAAAGGCTCGTCGTCCCCGCGATCGGACCGCCGGAAATCGAGTAGCTCTTGCCGGCCGAGTTCGAAAAGACAACGCTGCCGGGCGATACGCCGCCGGCGGCAATGGTGATCGTGCGGTTCGCGCCGCTGCTGCTGAAAGTAACCATGTCGGTATTGATGAACTTGCCCGACGTGTCCCCGTTGAAGTTGGCAGTCGAGTAGACGTCCCACGTGCCGTTCACGCTGCCGCTCCAAACAAGGCTCGCAGGCGTGTGGGCAATTTCCATGACAACTCCGCCGGTCCCGCTGGGTGCGGAAGTGGTGGCCAGGACGAATAGATTGCCGCTGGCGTCTTGCCCAAAGCCGTGCAACGAAAGTCCGTTGGGCAGATTTCCGGCCGAAGAATTGGGCAGCACGAGCGAGTTGACCTGTCCGCTCGTGAGGTCAGCATAGAAAAGCCGGCCGTTTTCGTCGCCAAAAACGTACTTTCCGGCCAGTTCGGGATCGGCGGCGCCGCGATAGACGAAACCGCCGATGGTGGCCTCTCCGTCGCCGTGGTCATATTCCACGGTCGAGGTCGTGCCGGTAATCGGATCGATCAGATTGGCCGGGACGCCCGGACTGCGCGTGCCGACCGTGCCGTCCGATTGACTGAACGGGAAGTCGCCCTCCTTCATCGGCCAACCAAAGTTGCCGCCGCGGACGACGCTATCGACTTCCTCGACCGTGTTCTGGCCGACATCGCCGACGATGAGTTGCCCGGTCGCGGTATCGAAGGAGAAACGATAGGGGTTGCGGAAGCCGTAGGCGTAGATTTCCGGCGCCTGTCCCGCGGCCTGGAACGGGTTGCTGCCGGGGATGCGGTATTGGCCGTTGCTGCTGACGGCGTTCGTGCTGCCGGTTGTCAGAGTTGGATTGATCGGGTCGATGCGCAGCATTTTGCCGAGCGCGACCGACAAGCTTTGGCCGTTGCCGCCGGCGACATGACTTGCGCCGATGTCGTTTCCAGTCGCCGCCGTCGCCGGTTCCCAAGTAAAGATAGCCGTCGGGACCGAAGGCGATCGTGCCGCCGTTGTGATTGCTGGCGTTCTTGCCGAACGAGATCACCTCGCGGCGCGACGTGGGATCGAACACATTGGAGTCGCTGGTGCTCAACTTAAACTCGTTGACCACGTTTTTATAGCTCTGGCTCGCGCCGTTGGGAACCGCGTAGGTCGGAGCAGTGCCATTGCCCTGGCTGTTATAGGTATAAAGCGTATGGTAGCCGGGGCTGCCGGGCGTATTGAAATCGGGAGCGAACGCCAGGCCCAGCAGGCCGCGTTCGTCCGAAGAGCTTGAAGCGCCAATGATCAGGCTGTGGAGATCGAGCGCGGGCGTCGGCAGCAAGCTGCCGTTCTGGATGACGCGAATCAGCCCGTTCTGGTCGACGACGAAAAGCCGGCTGGGATCACCCGGCTCGTTGATTGCGTAGTCCGGGAGCGCCCAGCCCGGTCGCGATCGTCTGCACGCTGACGGAAATCGTTCCCGTAGGTATGTTCGGCAAGACGTCCTGCGCCGCGTTTGCCGGCGCGACGAACATCAGCACGGCGAGAGCCGCTGAAAGTGACGAGATTGAGTTCGTTGCGTTACGAATAGCCGGCTGGTGATTCGTACAATGCATAGGACCGCCCCTTCCCGCGCTTACGCATCGGGTCGTGATGCGCGAATCCCTCGCTTATGCTTCGATTAATATTGCCCGGCAGAATTGTTCGCATGCAAGGTTGGAAAAGGCAAGTCGTGCGAAAGACTCCATAATTAGCTTGCGCTCGATTCCTCGTCTGTCTCAATATCCGCCACCGTCGGCACGCCGGAGGAAATGTCGGGGAGGATGCCGATCCGCCGGTAAATCGGCCGGATCTGTTCCCGAAGCGCGGGCAAGCGACATGCAAACCAGGCGGCGGCTAGCACGACCATCGCGCCGGCAAGCTGCGTAACCCGCGGGCGCTGCCGAAATAGTTTGTGAGCCAGCCAGCGACCAAACTTCCGAATGGCCCGACGCCGAAAAAGGCCATCGCGTAAAAACTCATCACGCGGCCGCGCTTGGAGTCGTCGACGATGGTCTGCACGATCGTATTGCTGGCGGTGGTTTCCAGCATCAGCGAAAAGCCGGTGACCACTAGCAATAGCATCGAGAGCCACACGAGATGCGAAAATGAAAACGCGATCAGCCCCAGGCCGAAAAAGGCCGCGCCCCAGCCGATCTGCCGGCCCAGGCCGCGGACGCTCTTGCGGAAGGCCATGCGAAAAGCACATAGAAACGCGCCGACGCCCATCGAGGCGGTCAACAGGCCGAATGTTCTCGCATCGCCAGCCAGCTCAACCTTTGCAAAAACCGGAAGCAGGACTGAGGTCAGCGGCATCGACGCCAGATTGACAACGACCAAGAGCATCAGGATTTCGCGGACCGGCGCGAAGCCGAATACGTAACGAAACCCTTCACCCAGTTCGACGAACACGTTTCGCGCGGGCGCGGTCTCGCTGCGCGGCTCAAGCCGCATCGCCCTGAGACTCGCCAGCACGGCCACATAGCTCGCCGCGTTTAAGAGGAAACAGATGCCTTCGCCCGTGAAGTTGATCGTAAAGCCCGCGATGGCCGGTCCCACGACCCGCGCGGCGTTAAACATCGACGAGTTGAGTCCGATCGCGCTCGGTAAATCTTCGCGGCCTTCGACCATTTGGATTAGAAATGACTGCCGCGCCGGCACGTCGAAGGCCGTGACGATTCCCAGGCTTACGCTCGAGCGCGACGACATGCCAGACGGCGACCGTGTCCGTCAGCACGAGCACGCCGAGGATGGCGGCTTGGAGCATGGCCAGCGTCTGTGTGACGGTAATCGTGCGCCGCAGGTCCCAGCGGTCGGTATACACGCCCGCGATGGGCGAAAGAATGAAGCCGGGAATCTGGCCATAAAACGCCAACAGCCCGAGCAGGATCACCGAGCCTTTCAGTCGATGATAGATGAGCCAGCCCATCGCCACTTGCTGCATCCACGTGCCGACAAGCGAGATGCTCTGCCCAAAGAAGAAGAGGCGGAAGTTGCGATATTTGAAGGCGCCGGGGAGTTCAGAGGTCAATCTTGTCTCCCGCCTTCAGAACGATCGCCTCAACGCCGGTTTCGGCTTTGACGCGGCCGGCCCAAGCGTCGACATCTTGCGCGATGACCGGCCATGTGCCGACGTGACACGGCACAACGCGGCGGGGCTTCAGCAAGCGGACAGCCTCCAGCGCGTCTTCGGGACCCATCGTGTAGTTGTCGCCGATCGGCAAGGCGGCCAGATCGAGCCCCGTGGCGCCGATCAGTTTCATGTCGGAGAACAAGGCCGTGTCACAGGCGAAGTACGCCTTCTTGCCTTCGCGGGCGAGAACGAAGCCGCAGGGATTGCCGGCGTAGCTGCCGTCGGGCATCGAGGAGGAATGCAAAGCGAGGGTCATCGTCAGGCGGCCGAAGGGGAAGTCGTAGCTGCCGCCAAGATTCATCGCGTGGATGCTCTTCACGCCCTTGGCCGAGAGCCACTGGCAGACCTCAAAGATGCCGATGGCCGTCGCACCGCATCGCGCGGCGACCGAGACAGCATCGCCGATGTGGTCGCCGTGTCCGTGGGAGATGAGAATGAAGTCGGCCTCGACCTCGTCGGCCTTCACCGGGCTGAGCGGGTTGTCGTTCAGAAACGGATCGAGCAGCAAACGGTGTTCGCCGGCTTGGATCGACCAGGCGTTGTGGCCCAGCCAGGTGATTTCGGTGGACATAAGAGTTTCTCCATTTGCTACGACGTAACGGAATGCTGCGAGGGGCAATACTCGTAGCCAAAGTACGCCAAAATGGTTTCGATTGGTAACTCGCGTATTATTTCAATTCGCTTGTCACGAATGGATGATTTCAAAGTGGCGACGCCGGCTGATGCATATTCAGCTTCAATCGCACGGATCCGAGCCTCACGGACTTTTTCAGCCGCTGCAACGATCTTGTCGGGCGGCGCATCCGCATTGATGAGTGCAAAGAGACTGATTTCCCGCCGCTGAAGTATTTGAAGCTTCTTGCTCGAGTGGGGAAGGTAATTGGACATTTCGGGCCTGCCATCCTGATTCGCAGAACGCGAGAATTACAAACGCTCGATTTCCGCTTTGATCGCCTGCAACTCGGCCGTCGGCTCGTGGTCGACGAAGTCAACTTTGCCGGCGCGGCGGTACCAATAGAGGCTATTGCCGCGGTCGCCTTCGATCTTATGCAGCACGGCGTGAATCCAGCTTGCGGTGCGGTCGGAATCGTATTGCTGCACGATGTTGTGTGCGGCGTCCCATTTCTTATCCAGAGCCAAGTCAATGGCGCGTATCAGTTCGTCGTTCATCGTGAATCTCAAGTAAGTTTGTCTTCGCATTATTACCGCCGAAACTAGGATCGACAAGCACGGCTGGACGCCGCGGTTTTCTCGCGGCCGCGATCCATGCTACACTTAAGGAGGAAACTGCTGCCGTAAAACTGGCTCTGTTTGACCGTATGAAGCTGCATCGCGATCGCCTATTGAAGCATCCTACGCTGCCGGGAGCGGCGATTGCCTTTGCTTTGCTCGCCTGCGTGTTGGTTGACGGCAGCCATTGTTTCGCGGCGGATGACCTTGGGAAGGAAGCGACGACGCTCAAGTCTCGTTACGCCGCTGAGCTGGACCATCTCGCCGCGTGGTGCCGCGAAAAACACATCGAGGGCGCGGCCGAGAAGACGCTCGAACTTGACGGCCTTCGAGATGGCTACACGGTTAGGCTGCCTGCGCTGCCGCGCGAAATCGGATCGCTCCGCGCGGCGGAAAGCAAATCCGATGATATGGCGGAATGGCATCGCCGACTTTCGAAGCTGCGACAGGAGCAGGCGAATGCGCTTTATGCATTGGCCGAGCGCTGCGCACGCCGTCAGCAGCCGTGGCTTGGGTACCGCCTCGTGCTCGATGCCGCTCGTGCGAATCCCGATCACGAAGCCGCACGACGCGTGTTGGGCTATCTCAAGTACCAGAACCAATGGCGCACGCCTTACGAGATTCGCATGATCCGCGGTGGCATGGTCTGGCACGATAAGTTCGGCTGGCTCGATAAGTACTCGGTCGCGCGCTATGACCGCGGCGAGCGATTGCTGGGCAGCGCCTGGATCAATGCCGCCGACGATGCGGCATTGCACGCGGACATCACCGCCGGTTGGGACATTGAAACCGAGCACTATCGCATCCGCACGAACCACAGTATCGAAGCGGCGGTGAGCCTTGGCGAGAAGCTGGAGAACCTCAACCGTGTCTGGCGGCAGATCTTTCTCGGCTACTATTCGTCGGCGGCCGACGTCGAAGCCTTGCTCGCCGGCCGGGCCACTGCTGGAGATCGCAGCACCGGCGAAGTGGATCGGCCGCGAATGGAAGTCGTCTACTTCCGCAATAAAGAACAGTACCATCAGGCGCTGAAATCAGATGTCTCGATGGGCCTCTATGTGCCCGAAAATCGCACGGCCTACTTCTACGCCGGCAGCGAAGACAGCGAGCGGACGATGTACCATGAGGCGACGCACCAGCTCTTCCAGCAGTCGCGGCCTGTCGCCGTCAACGCCGGCGAGAAGGCCAATTGCTGGCTGATCGAGGGCATCGCCATGTACATGGAGACCTTCCGCCGCGAGGGAGATTGCTTTGTGCTCGGCGGCCTCGGCGATGTGCGATTGGAGGCTGCCCGATACCACCTGGCAAAGAACGATTTTTACGTCCCTTTCGAAAAACTCGTCCGGATGGGCGTGCGGGACATCCAAACCCACCCCGAAATCGCCAAGCTCTATAGCCAGATCGCCGCGATGACCAGTTTTCTCGTCCATTATGACGGCGGCCGCTATCGGGATGCACTGGTAAAATGCCTCGCCGCTACGTATGATGGCAATCAAGATCCCGATCTGCTCGCCCATGCGACCGGCACGGACTACACCGAGTTGGACAAGCAGTATCGGGCGTACATGAAGATCAAAGAACAGTAGCGAACATTGCCCATGCGTCCCTGGAAGCTTGCCGAGATCAACTACGGCATCGTCAAAGAGCAGGACTACGAAGTGGCCGTGCTGCCGTTGGGCGCCACCGAGCCGCACAACCTGCATCTGCCCTACGGCACCGATGTTTTCCAAGCCGACGCCATCGGCGACAAGATTTGCGAGGCCGCCTGGAATAAGGGCGCGAAGGTCGTGCTCCTGCCGACGATTCCGTACGGCACCGAGACGAACCTCATGCGGTTCCCCTTGGCGATGAACCTCAACCCGGCCACGCTGGCGGTCGTGCTGGGCGACCTGGTCGATTCGCTCGCACGGCACGGCATCCACAAGGTCGTGCTTTTGAATGGGCACGGCGGCAATGACCTGAAGCCAGTGCTCCGCGAGCTCTACGAGCAGACGCCCGCGCGGTTGTTCTTATGCAACTGGTTCATGGTCTGCAAGGACGTATACGACAAGATTTTCGCCGCGGCCGACGATCACGCGGGCGAGATCGAGACATCGCTGATGCTGGCCTACCATCCGGAACTTGTCGCGCGCAACGGCAACGGCGGCTTGGCTGCCGATGAAGGCCGCGCCGCCGCATCGCGTTTCGAGGCGATCAATCGCGGCTGGGTTTCCATCTCGCGGCCGTGGCATCTCCTGACGACCAACAGCGGCTGCGGCAACCCTCATGCGGCGACGGCCGACAAGGGCTGCCGCCTGATGGAAATGCTCGTCGAGCGGCTGGGCGGGTTCCTGGCAGAGCTTTCGGCCTCGCCGCTGGATGAGAAGTTTCCGTATTAGAACCAATACGAAAACCAGTAGGGTGCGGTCGAGTCCGACGAAGACCCACCATTTATTATCGCGAATTGGTGGGTCATCGCTACGCTCGACGCCACCCTACGATCGGCTTCCAAATAGGCTGTAGGTGCCGACTATTTCCCCAGTTGACTGTCGGGCTGGCCGGGTCTATATTGTGGGTTGATTGAACCGCACGGTGGGTGTAGCTCAGTTGGTTAGAGCACCAGATTGTGGATCTGGGGGTCGCGGGTTCAAGTCCCGTCACTCACCCATTTAAGTCCTTATGCAGCAATGAGTTGCGTGAGGATTTTTTATTAGCCGATGGTGGGGTCAAAGCGTCGTGCTACGCGGGTGCTACGGCCGCGAGGATAAACCGTTGACAAGCGGCAAGAATCGGTCGCGTCCCCGGGCGACTGTGATGCAACACTATTGCGACCGATGCGCGGGACCGCGTCTGGTGTCTTCGGACGATGAAGCGGACAGGCCTTCAGAATGCATCCTACGCGTTCGGGCGAGCCAAGCCACGACAACAAGGCTGGTCGTGCCTGGTCCGACGGCGTTGCTTGTAAAGGCTAGAGAGGGCAACGCCGACCTAGTCCGCTTGGATCTACAAGTATGCCGCCGAAGCACTCGAAGAAGGGGCTATCCCGCCTGCAACGGATTGCCGTAGAGCCCCAGCGTCTCACTTGCGTTCTTAATCTCGGCAAGGAGCGATCGGCCGAGAGGCGTGTGGCGGCCCCCTGAAGGTATCTGTGCCTTCGTTATTGGAAACCGCAGGTTTGACGGCCTTCCAGTGCTTTGAATTACGATATGGCGGTCTCGGAATAGTCCGACCGCAAATAATGCGTGCTGCCATGAATCGACAGCCGAGCGCCGGAAATCGAACTATTTTTTGGAACGCGAGAACTCGGCTTTGCGGCTCCCGTCAGTCGCGCATGGCCCAGTTCTGCCTGCTCGCAGGGTAGTGCCCTTTTTTATTCCGTCTGCGATTCACTTGCCTTCTCGGTTCCTCACCATATAATCACCTGCTTAGGAGCGCGGTCGCGGGCTCATTCGCGGTCCCACCAAAAGTTGATTTCCAGTCGTCGGACGACTAAATGAAGAGCAGCTCGGCTTTGCTGTCCGGCTCGTTGGAGAGTAAGCCGACGTGGTCCAATGCCTTCGGGTATTGGACCACGTCGTTTTTTTTCGCACTCGTGACGGGTGGCGATGCGCGAAAGTGGCGTTGCCAAGCCGCGAAGAAGCCAAGTCAGGCTTGACGCGGAAAACCACATCACACGAGCAGGGCATCGAATCATGATCACATACGTCTTTGCCCTACATGAGGTCACACTATGGCTCCGAACCGAAGGGCTCTGATGAAAACACTTATTCTCTCGCTGGTCACTTCGACTCTCATGATGGCAGGGCAATCGGCTATGGCCGCCGATTCCGCTGCCGCTCTCACTCAGCAGGACGTGTTGCGGCTTCTCGATTTGAAAATCCCCGAGCAGACAATCATCGAGAAAGTGAAGGATTCCGGCACCGCCTTTGTCCTAGGTGCGGACGATACGGCGCGATTAAAGAAGGCGGGCGCGAGTGATGCGCTTATCGCCGCGATGCAAGTCGCCAGCGCCGCCTCGGCGACGGGGAGCGCAACGTCGGAAATCACCGATCTCGCCCTGATCGTGGATTACTCTGGCAGCATGAACGCGAAGATGAAAGATGGCACGACCAAAGTAGTGTCCGCTAAGAAATGCGTCTGCGAACTCATCGACAAGCTTCCCAACGACCTAAACGTCGCTTTAGTTGTTTACGGTACGAACAAGCAGCGCGCCTGCAAGGACATTGATGTCATCCAGCCGCTGGGGCCAATGAACAAGGCGGCCCTCAAATTGAAGATCAACGGCTTCCCGGCCGCCGGCCTGACACCCATCGCAGCATCGCTGGCGGTCGCTGGCGAGGAATTGAAAAAGAGCAAAGGCGTCACGGCCATCGTGCTTGTCACCGACGGAGCGGAGAACTGCCACGGTGATCCGGCAGCCGTGGCCGCGAAACTCGTCCAGGAATTTGGCGTGAAGTTTGGCCTCAACGTCATCGGTTTCGGCATCGAGCCAGGTGAGAAAGCGAGCCTTGCCGATATCGCGGCCAAGGGCCACGGGAAGTTGCTGACCGTGGAAACGGCCAGTGAGCTCTCCGATGCGCTGAAGAAGGTCGTGGCGGAAAAAGTCGCGTCCGCCCCTCCGCCCGCACAGCGCGAGACGAAGCGATACGAGGCCGGAGGCGTGGCAGTGAAGCCCGGCGTTTTTTTTGGCGACGCACCCCTGAGTCCGGCTGGCGACTACAAGGGCGGCCTGGCCATGAAGGAAGCGAAATACTACCAGGTCAATTTGCACAAAGGTCAGGAGTTGCGCGCCGTCGGCATCATCCAGAAAACGCCGTACGAAGCGTCGAACAGCAACATTCATCAGACTTTCGTCATATCGATTTACAACCGGGAACTTGTCCAAGTGGTGCGCGAAAAAACTGAACTCGAGGGCAATCCGAGCGACCCGGCTACGCTCCGCGCCACGTGGACCGCCGATCTCGATGGACCCGCCTACATCGCGATTGCAGCGTCGGATAATCACGGCGCCGGGGACAGCGCTCCCGTCGAGCTTTACGGTGAGCAGAATCCCAAGCCGTCACCGTACACGCTGAAGATTAAGCTCTCGGGCGAGGTGGCGGCGGGAGAAGCAGGGGCGACGATCGCCCGTTCCCTGGCGGCGGGCGGCGCCGGGTTCGACGCCGCGGCCGAGTTGAAGGCGCCGGCGCTGGCCACGAGCGACATCAAGCTCGGCGAGACGTTCGTTCTATAAATTCGCCGTCAAGAAAGGCGATGCGATCATAGCGTCGGCGGCAGTGCAAAAACCGTGGTATCACGCCGGGAACGGCAACATCAAGGCCAGCTACACGCTGACGCTATACGATGACGATCAGGTGCGGGCCGCCCAGAAGAAAATTGACATGCCGATGAATCCGCCCGATGCCAGCAGCGCCGCAATCGGGTGGACCGCGACGATGAGCGGCAATGCCTACGTGAGCATCAGTGCGTCGAACAGTGGCGCCGACGTTTATCCAGAGACTTTCCACCCGGCCCCTGGACGGCTGTCGGTGCAAGTCACGACGCGCGGCGCCGAAGCGCCAAAATCAAGCGCAACAACACCAGACGAGCCGCCGAAACCGAAAAAGCCGTCCGCCGGTGTGGAAAGCGAGCCGAAATGACGTTTTTTGCCCGGTTGGTTTACAAACTGGCGTTACCCGCGCTGCTGCTCCTCGGTAGTTCTGTCTCGCCACTCTTCGGGCAAGGCGGCGGAGCGAACAGCGGCGGAAAAGACAAAACGCCGCATTACAGCCAGTGGAATGGCGTATGGTTGCTCTCCGGGTGCCGCTACGAAACTGCGGCGGCGGTGGCCGTGACGATGACGGGCCTTAACGGCAACAAGGCTCTAAACGGGGGTCCGTTGTTGACGGCCAATTTCATCATCGGTTCCGACCTCAACACCGGTCCAGAGCAGAAATTGAAGCAGGCGAAAGTCGAGGCGGAGGTAAGCCGCGCCAATATAGACGAGGGCGCCGGAATGGGCCACGGCCACGAGGACGGCGTATGTACCTGTGGCATTGACCAGCCGCAATCCCGCCGGCCGTTTCTAAGAGCCTATGTGACCGGTTCGCACCTGAAAGGCAAAATCTGGTTTTGCACGACTAATAAAGAGCTTGCTGACGCAAAAAAGCTCACCGCAGTCTTTGAGTGTGATTTCGAGGGCGACTTTGATCCCGGCAACGACACGATCACCGGCTCTGCGAAGAGCGAGTGGTATAGTAGGTCGCGAGACAGCAAGCCGGAGAACTACGCGCGAGACCCGACGCAAGATCCAGTGATTAATGTCGTCCTGAGACTAAAGAACGGAAACGGCGTTCACCCGCAGGCGCCTCCCGATACTAGGATTCCGCCGGCAGCTCCAAATACCAACCCGCTGGCTGCGATCAAAAAGAAACAAGGCGACTTCGGTGTGTTGCTTGAACAGTCGAGCCGTAAAATCGGACATAAAAGCGGACAATGACGAACGCACGGCGACCCCTCAAGGTTTTAGCAGAAAGGTGCTGTGCGCTCCTTTGCGCGGGACTATTATCGAGTGGAATTTGCATCGCTGATCCCGCGAACCGCGTCATTGAGGATTTGCAGAAAAGGGCGGACAGCGGCGACACCGGGGCGATCAACGAGCTGGGATGGGCTTACGCTAATGGCGAGGGGGTCAATCGCGACGAGGCCGCGGCCTTCGCGTGTTTCCGTAAATCCGCCGAGGCGGGCGACCCGGCGGGGATGCTGGCGACGGCCGTCCGCTATCGCGCGGGGCTTGGCGTGCCGTTCAACGCCATGCGCGCCGACGAATGGTCGCGCAAGGCGCTGGCGGTTAACGAAACGCATGCGCAATCCGGCGACATGCAAGCCATGGTCGCGCTCAGCGCCATGTTGTTTCGGGGCATCGGCACGACGCGCGACGAGTCACGGGCTTGTCTTTGGACGGTCAAGGCGGCGGAGAAGGGCGACATAAAAGGAATGACGTTCGCAGCGCTCCTGCTGGCGGACCATCCCGACGAGAAAAAGCGGGAACAGGCGCTGCGCTGGGCTCTCACCGCGGCCGAGGCGGGAGAGTCGGCGGCCATGTTCGCCGCCGCGGCCATTTATGACGCCGGCCTGACGGGGCCGCGCAACGAGACGAAGGCCCGCCAGTGGTATCGCAAATCGGCCGACGCCGGGGACGTTGACGCGATGATTTTCATGGCGTTAAAAGCGGATGCGGACAAAGACGACGTTGAGGCGTTCAAATGGCTCGCCAAAGTAGCCAAGGCGCGAAATGTGTGGGCCATATCGGAATTGGGCATGCGTTACTTGAAGGGCCGCGGTGCGGCGAAGGACGATGTGCGCGGAGAAGATTTGATGCGCCAAGCAGCGTATTTGGGTGACGCGCGGGATGAGCAATCTTGGGCTTGCTTACGCCGCGGGGCGCGGCGGCGTCGAACAGGACGACGAGGAAGCTATCCGCTGGTATCGTCAAGCCGCCGATCTCGGCGACGCGGCCGCAACCAACAATCTCGGCTTCATGTTCGCAAACGGCCGCGGCGTGCCGGCTGATTCGAGGCAAGCGATCGAGTATTACCGCAAAGCCGCCGCCTGCGGAAACGCCGACGCGATGCTCAATCTTGCGAACGTCTATCGAAACGGCCTCGGTGTGCCTGCGAGCGCAAAAGTGGCAGGAGAGTGGGAACAAAAAGCCCGCGAACTGTCGACGTCGCACTGATCGTGTCGCCGGCAGTCGACATCCGACGAATTCGAATGACCAAAACGCCTAACCACGCGCTGCAGTGAACGGCTCCAGGGCGGGAGGTGCCATCAATCCAATGATTTCTGGCTGAACCCCTGGTAGTGTTTGCGTGCGGAGGTGGGGGGATGCGGCCGCGCAAGAATTTCGATCGGCGGCGCTTTGCTCCGACGGACCATTAGCTTAATCGAGGCCGTTACCCGCCGCGTTCTAATAGACTAGGAGAGTGAGTGCCTCCCTTTTCCGCTCGGTCACTATGGTCCGCCGCACCCGCCGCGCTAGAATAGACCAAAGGCGAGTATCGCAGAAATTCGGGCGTTCGTCCGATTGCACCGGGATCGATATCCGCCAACCCGAAAGGACGTTCTAAAATGGATAGAGATATCGCTCGCCTGCAGGCTCGCGATTCGGGCACTGATCAGTCGATCTCGGTGGTCACTAATCCCTTGCGGGTCATGCGCATCCGAGACAATTGTAATGTGGACAATACCTTCGGCATGGTTCGCAACTCAGGAACGAAAGCCCATCAGGGATGGGATTTGGAGGCGCAACTCAACACGCCGGTTTATGCGATTGCCGACGGAACGATTGAGTTTATTGCCGACACCGGCAACAACGACTACGGAAAGCAGATCTGCTTGAAGTTCTGCTACGGTGGTAGTGTGACCTACTACGCGTTCTACGGCCATCTGATCCTATTCAAGGTGACCAGCGGCCAGCAGGTCAAACACGGGGACCAGCTCGGCTTGACTGGCAACACGGAAAACGCTTACAACTTGCCCGCAGGCCAGGAGCACCTGCATTTTGAAATACGCACGATCCCGCATCCCGGGCTCGGCTTGGGCGGCCGTGTGAGTCCGATGTTCCTGGTGGGTAAGGGCGCGCTGAGTTGCCCGCCCTATTACCGAGGAGGCGACCTGGGGAAGAAACAGGATGCCGCCTTCTGATGCCCAGACCCCCTACGGCGGTACGCGGCGAGGGCACCGGGGTAATTATCTACTGTTAATTCTGATCGTCCAACGCGCCGATCTTAGCACTCAAAGTCGATTGCTGTCAAGAAGTTGCGGCTTCGTCAGATATTCGATGCCAGGGCCTCTTGGAGCCCGGGCCGCGCCAGCGCCAATAACCGACAGCGCAGATTGGCCGGCCCAGCTCATGGCGTTTGCACGCGGAGGCTGGGCACATACGGTTGAGAAAACTGACGAATGCCCACGTCCGGGCATGAAATGTCACAAAGCTGTCGAATGTGAACCGTCCCGAAATACGACCGTTGAACTAAACCGCTGCGCGGTGGGTTGGCATGCCGTTCCTCGTGACTGTGCCCTACCGTTGATCGGGGCCACCTAGCGCGCATGTAGCGATTATTCCGATTTGCGCCTCGTCGATTTGTATGCCAAGTTTCTGTTACGCAATACCGCGTGCAGAAAGGCGGCACGATGACTCCGCTCAGACAGCGTTACATCGAAGATCTGCGTCTGAAGAACTTCTCGCCCAAGACCATCAAGGTCTACGTTCATGCCGTGGCCAGATTTGCCAGGCACTTTGGGCGCTCACCCGACCAGTTGAGCCAGGAAGATGTCCGCAGTTATCTCATTCACATGATCGAGCGGGGCGTGGCACGCGGCACCGGCGTCGTAGTGCGCAATGCTCTTCGGCATCTTTACACGGACACGCTGGGTCGTCCGGACTGTCTGGAGAAGCTACCGCGTCCCAAACGCGAGCATCGGCTTCCCGTCGTCCTGAGCCGGGAGGAAGTGCAGCGGCTTTTTGCGGCGGTGACGAACCTCAAGCAGAAAGCCCTGTTCATGGTGGCTTATGACGCTGGGCTCAGGCTTTCGGAAATCATCAACCTCCGCATCGAGGATCTCGACAGCGAGCGGATGGCCATCCGGATTCGCCAAGGCAAGGGAAAGAAGGACCGTTATGCGCGGCTGACGCCCGGATTGCTCAGTCTGTTGAGGAAGTACTGGAAGGCCTATCGTCCGAAGACCCTACTGTTTCCCGGCGCAGCGCCGGACAAGCCTTACGACCTCGCCACGCCCGGCCAACTCCTCAAGAGGGCATGCCGCAAGGCGGGCATCACCAAGCGGGTCAGCATGCATACCTTGCGGCACACGTTCGCCACGCACTTGCTGGAAGCTGGCACCAACCTGCGCGTGATCCAGCAGATGCTTGGCCACGAGCGGATCCAGACGACGTGTGTCTACACGCACATCTCGTTGGAAGAGTTACGGGAAGCTCCCAGCATGATGAATCTGCTCGAAGCCCCCAAGGCCGCGAACGATGTGAAAGGACCGACTCCACCGCCGCAGGACGAAGTAGCCTGATGCGAAACGGTCTCGAAGTCGCGGACGTGTTCCGTGATGGCCAATCCCGCTTCGTCGCCCAGTATGGTCATACGCTGAGGCCTGAACAACGGCGAGTCCTGACCGCGATCATCCGTTGCCGGACCGCGGAACTGGGCGGGCATGTGCAACGCTGCGACGAATGCGGGCACCAGAGGATCCAGTACAACTCCTGCCGCAATCGCCACTGTCCGAAGTGCCAGGCGACAGCCCGCGCAGCCTGGCTGGAGGCACGGCAAGCCGAGTTGCTGCCGATCCCGTATTTCCACGTGGTCTTTACCTTGCCCGAAGAAATCCGTCCCCTGGCACTCCAGAACAAACGCCTTGTGTACGGCGTCCTCTTTCGGGCGGCGGCAGAGACGCTCCAGGAGGTGGCGGCCAATCCCAAACATCTCGGCGCCGAAATTGGCCTTTTGGCGGTGCTCCACACCTGGGGCCAGAATCTGATGCACCACCCCCACGTTCATTGCGTGGTGACCGGAGGCGGGCTGGCTCCCGGCCGCTCCCACTGGGTTCCGTGCCGGCAAAGCCGGCGGACAAAGAAACTCTTCTTCCTCCCGGTGCGGATCCTCAGCCGTGTCTTTCGCGGGAAATTCATCGACTTCCTGAAACGCGCCTATCGAAGCGGCAAACTTCACTTCCACGGCAAGCTGGCATCCCTGGTCCAACCTGCCGCTTGGCAACGCCAACTTGATACAGCCGTGAAAAAGGATTGGATCGTCTACGCCAAGCGACCTTTTGGTGGCCCGCGACGGGTGCTCAAGTACCTGGCCCGTTACACCCACCGTGTGGCCATCTCGAACCAGCGGCTCATCGAGTTGCGTGACGGTCAAGTAAGCTTTCAGTACAAGGATTACGCGGATAGCCAACAGACCAAAGTCATGAAGCTGGCCAGCAGCGAGTTCATCCGCCGCTTCTTGATGCACACGCTCCCCAACGGTTTTGTACGCATCCGCTATTACGGTTTCTTATCAAACCGTGATCGTAATCAACGACTCGACCAGTGTCGGCGACTTCTCGGCGCTCCGAATCTGCCGACGCAACCCGCCGAACCAGCGCAACTCCCCGCGGAAGACGCATCGTGCCTATCGCCTGCGACATGCCCGATCTGCAAACGTCGCAGCTTGGTCATCATCGACGTCGTACCGGCGATTCCGCCGTGCATGCCGCGATGCCCGCACTTCCTCGCCCGCCACGCCACCAACGCAACCGGCGTTGATACCTCCTAATTCTGCCCCACCAACATGGCCATTCCCCGCGCTACGTTTTTTACGGACCAGACGCCGCTACGCATCCACTGCGCGCCGATTCCACTCTCGTCGATCAATTCCAGTCCCGTTGCCGCCACACTCGCGATCCCGCTTCTACCACCGCCCAGTACCATCATCACTGCCGCCACGATCGCAACCCCGCCATCGCCGTATCCCGCCTCGTGAATTCCCACCAGCCACTCCTCCGCGACATTCAACTCCCATAGCCCGCGGTTAAGTTCATCGCACGTTTATCCGACGTGCCGGTCCGAACGCTCACGCCGATCCACCCTCTCCCCCGGCACATCGGATAAACTACTCAGCGTTTGATGGCAAACCATTGCCATCACGATCTCAGTCCCTTGGCGCAAGCGGTGCTATCAGCCGAATTCCTAAGCGCATCCGGTTTGACTCCTTGCAGGCGCGAGTGCAAGGAGTTGCCTCGGCAACTGTCCAAGTGGGACAGTCGAGTTTTGCCAGCCACGCCCTCCGCGCGACCTCCACGACGCGCTAGCCTCTCGGCGGAGATGAACTCTGGATTCCGCCCGCTGCGGCCAGATGCCGTGCAAGCACGCCACTGCTCGCCGCGATCGGCCAGCTAGGCCAGGTGTCGCACGACGGAGAGGATTTGCCGATAGATCTGTTCGTCGGCTTGCAGGCGGCCCGCCCGCTGATGTTGGGTGGCGATCGCCAAGACTTCGGGAAGCGTTGCCATGGCTCGCATTATGGCGATACGGGCTCGCCGCTGCATTCTCTCAGCGTGGTTCTGCAGACCAATCGCCATCCCTTCAACTGCAATCGTTGAAGATAATTCCGCCAACTATTTCGATCCATGATTTGCAAGTATGGCGTCCGATGCACGATGCATGGGATATTGCTCCAGACTCTCGTCAGATGGCGCGAACCAGAATCGGCTTGCTGCGTACCAGGCCGAATTGTGAATTGCCGATTGTCGAAGAACCGCCAAAATCGCCCTGTCGCGAGTAATCATGTTGGCGACAGGCGGGGCTGGTATTGTGGATTGAATCACCGAAGCGGCAGTTGGTGCGCCCGCGACAACCGGCGCAAATGCCAGACCGGCATTCGCACCCACGGAAAGATTCGCGCCGTTCGGCAACGCCGCGGCGCTATTCACGACGAGTGTTCCCGACAGGACCGTCGTGCCGCCGTAGAACGTATTACTGCCGCCGAGGACTAGTTTTCCCGGCCCGTTGAGCGTCAACGAATTACTTCCGCTATTCACGCCGCCGCTGACGGTCAGCGTAGTGCTGGCGGCGGCTGAGACGACGAGGTTGCTTGCAACCGTCAGCGGTGCGCCGATCGTGTTGCTGCCGGCGGACACCGCGATCGTCGTTTGGCCCAGGCCATTGTCTAACAGCAAGCTGCCGCCGCTGCCGGCGGCAATCGTGTAGCCGCCCGACCCGGCGAAGGAAAGCGACGCGAGATTTGGACTCGCGCCGTTGAGATTGATGGTCCCGCCGCTGCCGGTTAATTGGCTCGTATCGCCCAAGAGCGGGCGAAGTCCCGGCGGGGAAATGGCCGATGTCGAAACCGAGCCAATCCAACTTCCGCCGGTCCATGAGCCGCCGGTCGTGCTCCATCGGGCAATGCCAGGATAGGTCACAGTCGTCTGCGCCAAGACCGTGCCGATGGATGCTTTGACGACCGCCGAGCCGCTCATATAGGGCGGCTGATAATTGCCGCCGCTATCGATCTGTCCGCCGCCCGTGACCGACCACGTAAATGTCGGCTGAATGGCCATCGGAGTGCCGGACTGATCGTATGCCGTCGCAGTAAACTGCTCGATGCCTGTAGTGGCCAAATGGTTTGCTGCCAAACTGATTGCGATGGTTCTCAGCGTCTGGGGGCCCGTGAGATCGAGGACGGTCATCGAGTAGGCCGGAAAAGTGTAGCTGAAGTTCGCGCCGCTCAAGCTCAGCGTCGTGCTAGTGTGAGTCAGCGCGGCCGCGCCGTTGCTGGTCAAGCTCTGCGCAGTGTCCTCCGCTTTGCCGTATTGCCAAACTTGCGCTGCGCCCGTCGGCTGGAAACCGGCCACGTTGAATTGATTGGTCACGGCCGCTGCCGGATTGGTATTGATCACAAGCAGGGCGAGATCGCCGCTGGCTTCGACCACGGCATAGACGTCCAGATCGCCGTAATTGCTGGCGGCCGAAACGACCTGCCCGCCGGGCGAGATTATTTTTGAGGCGAGCTGCTCGGCAAAGTAGCTGGGATAGGCGATATAAGTGTTTGCGTAGGGCGGGTTGTTCTGTCCGCTCGGAGCGAGGACGCCGTAGTCGCCCGCCTTGCGCCAGCCATAGAGCAGATTGCTGTTGTTCTCGCCGGTGTCCCAGCCGTTGCGAAGGTCCCAGATGTAGCCAGCGCCATAGCCGCTGTCCAAGAGGCTGCCGAGCGTATTGGCGACAAAAAGGCCGTTCGCCAGGCTCGTCGTTTGCTTGCCCGGATTGGAGTAGACCGAATTGAACTCCGTGGCAAGCACCTTGACCGCCGACGCCTGACTGCCGAGGGTCTGCTGGAGCATCATCTGATAGAGGCCATAGCGCGTTGACCAATCGAGGACGCTGCTGGCGTTGGAGACCGTGCTGTTGAGCAGGAACGAATCGCTTTCTGATCCCGGCGCTTGCATGTAGCTGTGGTCGGAAATAAAGGCTGGTACAAAACCGATGGCCAGGCCGTCGCTCAGCACACTTTGCGTCCAGCCGCCGCCGGCCGGGTCACCGCTGTCGATGCCAATGGAAATGCCCGGCAGTCCGGCGACCTTGACGATCGACGCCGCCAGCGCGGCGAACTGCTGGGCAAACGCGACGTAGGTGGCCGGATCGTGCTGCGCGCCGGTGCTGATGCCGCCCGGGCCAAGGGTGCCGTGATAGTCAGTCTCCCAGCTTCCGTATTCTTCGTTGCCGACTTCCCAGTTTGTAATCGTGGAAAACGGCGCCGCGCGGCCGATGCGGAGAAAGTTCAAACCGTCGTCGTGCGCGAGCGGCGAGGCAGCCCGAATCGAGGCCCAAAAACCGGCAGTCTGCCAATTGACCGTTTGCCATTGGCTGGTGCTGGTATTCCATTCCAGGCCGTTGCCGATCGCCGTTGGATCGCTCGGCAAACCGAGCAAGTAGGCCAGCTCGGCGGCCGCCTCCTGCGGGCTGCCAGAGCCGTAGTCGAGCGTGACCAGGCCGCTGCCGCCGGCGGACGCGATGAACTGGGCGAATTGCGGGATCGTGATCGCCACGGGATCGCTGTAGTTATGCTGCACGTTGAAATGGAACTCGTCGGAAGAAGACCCGCCGGGAAACCGATAGCTATTCAGCCCCGCGGCGGTGGCCATTTGCTGGGTTTGGGAGGTCACGGCCGCAGAGTCCCACCACGTTGCGTTGATGCCCAAGAGATTGGACGCCACGGGATGCAGCACCGCGCCGGCATTGATCGTTATGGCCGTCGCCGCGCTCGGCGCGGCGCTAATGAGCACGTTGGTGAAGCTCGCTGCTCCGGCGAACTGGAAGCCCGTTCCGCTGGGCATTGTCGTCGCCGAAAACCCGCCGGTCTCGCTGGCATACGTGACAGGCGTGAATGAATCGGTCGTCGAGGGAACGTAATTGTTTACTACATCGGCCTTGAGCGTTCCGCCCAGGACGGCCGCGCTGGTGATGGTCAGCGAGCCGTAAGAACCTGTAGAAGGCGCGCCGCCGAATTGTACGTCGAGCGTGCCGGTCGAGCTTTGCGTGAAACCCCCGCTGACGTTGATCTTGTTCGTCGTGCCGATCGTCAGCGAACCGCTGTTGTTGATGCTGCTCACGTTTAACGTCGACCCACCCGCCGCGGCCGGACCGAACTGAATGGCGTTGAAGTAAACCGCACCGCCGTACGTGCCGCTTGTCGCGTAGGTTGCCAGTTGAACATGGACGGTGACGGCATTGCTCGGCGCGACGACCGTGGTGAAGAAATGGTTCCAGCCTTCGCTGCCCGCGCTGCCCGTAAGCGGCCCGCCGGTCGCGCTGGAGCCGTCCAATACGTCGATCTGGTTCGGCGGGCTGTAGGAGCTGATCTGATTGTTGCCCGAGTCGAAAAACAAGACTTGCACCTCGCCGTAAATGCTGCCGCTGAGCCGATTCGCGGCAGGTGTCATGGCATATACAGAGGCCGTGTACGACGCGCCGGCCGTGATGCTGAACGTCTGAGTGACGCCGGAATTGCCACCGCTGATGACGAGGGACTGATTGCCGCTGTAGGCATATTGGCTGCTCAAATACGACGAGCCCCAATAGCCCCAAGTCGAGGGCCGCGTCGTGTTGCCGGAGGTAGACGGCGATTCAAAGCCCGCATTGCCCGAAATCACATTCGACGTGGGGTTCGTCGGATCGCCGCCGGCGAGCAAGGACAACGCGGCGTTGCCGCCGAGCGCGAGGTTATGGGCCGCGACCGTTTCGCCGGGCGGAATGGTAATGGTGGCAGCCGCCGCCGGATTGATGCTAGCATCGACCGCTGAGTTGGGAACGCCATTAGTCCAGTTGCTCGCCTGGTCCCATAGCCCGCTGCCGCCGAGCCACGAAGTGGAGGTGAGCATATTGCGCGGTTCGAGCCGCTCGAATCTGGCCATGCGCCGCATGGGAGACTTCCTTGATTATGTACCGCCGTGTAGACCTCGGAAGCGGTGTGAGATGAGTTGCGTGCTTCGCGGCTGCCCTGGACAACGCAATTGTACGCGATAGACTGGCCGGCTGTCCAATGCGGGCTGGTCAAGCCTGGGTTATAATCGCTGTTCGCTCGATCTATATTCGGCCGGGCTGTGTAGACCCACTTCCATTTTGACATGCTCTGGTGACACTCCGCCGATTCCGCTTGCCGCCGATCCTCGCCCGCTTCCCTGTACTTGCCTGTCTTGTTCTATCGTCTCGAGCCGCCGACGCCCAATCGCCGCAAGCCCGCAGCGCAGCATCGACAAGGTGCGGCTGTCGGACTGCCGAACGACCGGCACCGATTGCGACGGTGCGATGTTGAAGCGTGCGTGCAGCTCCGGCACTTCAAAGACCGAAAACTGTTCGGCAATGATGCTGGCCGGCGATCTTAGCGTAAAACGTCCGCACATTATTAACCCCCCTGAAGACGTCGGCTGTGCCTGAAAAGAGCATCGCCGCTTGCCGCCGTCGTCAATCCGGAGTTAGCGCCTCAATCAAATCAAGCTGCTTTTTGCCGGCCGCGCCGCCAATGATCACCACCTGCGATCCATTGGGTACGAGGCGATGGACGATGCGCGGAGTTGTCGCGGCAACTCTGTCCCATCCGTTGCCAGCAGTATTCAAGCGGTAAAGCGACCCATCGGCCACGCTGACATATAACTTGCCCTTCAGTACGCAGGCAGCAGGGCCGAAACCATTTTCGTCGGGAGCGACAAGCCGGGGTCCTTTGGACCACTCACCCTTGGCCGGATCGTAAATATCAACATCGCGACTCGCTTCGCCTTCGGTATTGAATCCGCCGATCACGTACACCATGTCGTGATAAACGGCGGCAATCAAAGCACGACGCTGGAACGGCTGTTTGACGTTCGCCCAGCGCGGGTTGGCAGCCGACAGATCGAGAGCTAGCGCGGTGTCCATCCATTCGGCGTCGTCGGAATCGCCGGTGAGATTCCAGCCACCTACCACGATCAACTTGTTACCTGCAACGACCACATCATGGGATGATCGCGGCGTGGGCATCGGCGGAAGTTCCGACCACTTGCCGTCGGCTGGGTCATAGCAGGCGCAGTCGGCGACGGATTGCAAAGATTCCGTCTGGCCTTTCCTGTTCGTAGGTTTCATTCCGCCAACGCGGTAGATTTTGTCGTGCCAAGTCGCCAAATTAAGTCCCTGAAGCGCTGGCCCGCCGGGCAGTTTCTCCCAGGTCTTGTGATCGGCGAGATTCAGTCGATAGAACTGGCCCGAGACGCTGACGGTGGAGTAATCGTGCGTCCTGACGGTGTGCCCGCCGTAGACATACAACCAGCCATCGCAGGCTACCGCGCCGAAGCTGGAAACCGGCTGCGGCAGCGGCGAATAGGATTTGTCGACGGGTGGTAATGCGACCACTGTTGAGGCAGCCAGAAGAATGGTAAGGGTCAAAGAAGCGCGCATCTGCATGTCGTCAGTATATCACCGGCCACCGCAGGCGAGCAGCGGATTGGGGAATCTCGCACCAGTTGACAGTCGGCGTCACCGATGCCGCCGAGATCCTAGCCTGCGTTACTGGCACCACGAAGGCGACCTTCTCTCCTCGACCTGCTGGGACCGAGTGGAGCACGTGGCCCACGACGTTGGCGACGTAATCGAAGCGTGCCAGGTGTTTCGTCGGGGCGAAGGAGAGTCGGTGTCTGCGGCCGGCCTGATTCTGGCTGATTTCGGCATGGCTTCGTGGCTGGCCTCGATCCTGCCATTTTGTTCGGGTTCCACGGCCGGTCGGTGGGAACCTGTTGTCGAAATTGCCCTGCTAGCCGGCCCAGAACATGGCCGCGACGCTCAACATCGTTGATGCAAACGGCGATGCCGAGGTAGACAGCCGTAGGTGTATAATGAGAGTCGATCATCACGACCGACTAATCCTATCAACCAAGTAAGGTTCCCGTGGAACAGCGCGAAAACCTGAATGATCTGAAAAACATGCGCAAAACGGTGCGGGCTTTGGATGCACTGAGCCAGTGCTGTCGGGCTCTCATCCAGGCCCACGAGGAGTCGGAATTGCTGACCCAAGTTTGCCAGATCATCGTCGGCACCGCTGGGTATCGTTTGGCCTGGGTTGGGCGACCTGAATGGAATGACCAGAAGACAGTTCACCCGGTCGCCCAAGCTGGTTTTGAGGAAGGCTACCTCCAGGCGGTCAATGTCACATGGGCCGACGTTGAACGTGGACGCGGACCAGTGGGCACCTCTATCCGTACCGGTGCGCCCTGCATCATCAAGGACACGCATACCGACCCCAATTTCGCGCCTTGGCGCGACCTTGCTGTGAAGCGGGGATTCAGATCGGTTGTGGGCCTTCCGTTGATCGCTGGCGGGAAAGTCCTTGGTTCCCTTGGCATTTATGCTCCCGAACCAGATGCCTTCAACGCGGACGAAGTAGTACTGCTTCAGGAGCTTGCTGGCAACTTGTCTTATGGGATGATGGCCTTGCGAACACGGATTGCGCAGAAGGAGGCTGAAAAGTTGCTGCGAGAATCGCATCAGCAACTTGAGAAACGGGTTGAATTGCGAACTCAGGAACTGGCTGCGGTCAATGAACAACTGCGAAAGGAGATCGCACATCGCAAGTCTGTGGAGGAAGCGATCCAGCGAGAACAGCAGGTGCTACGCCAACTCTTGGAGGTTTATGAAGACCACAGACAAGTGATAGCGTACGAGATCCACGACGGCGTCATCCAACACATGGTCGGCGACTTTGATGACCCTGGAGGCCGCCTGTGGGTGCAGTTTACCAAAGGAAGCCGTTTGTTCGGCGCGAGAAGGTATGATTCGCGTCGTGCATTTATTGAGAGATGCAATTGCCGAGGCACGACAGTTAATGCAAGGACTCCGCCCGACGGCACTCGACGATTCGGGGCTAGTGATTGCCCTTGAGGAATTGGTCGACGAGGCCTCGCGCGACCAGGCGAAAAGGATCGAATGTTCCATTCAGGTGCAGTTTGGGCGTTTGGCTCCGCCGCTGGAAACGACTATCTTCCGTATTGTCCAGGAGTCGCTCACGAACGCTTGCCGCCACGGTCGCAGTGACAAGATTCGTGTCGGGCTAACGCAGATTGGAGACCGGATTCGGATCGAAGTTGAAGATGCTGGCATTGGATTCGATCTGGAGAAAGTCGATCCGGCTCGGTTTGGGCTAATGGGAATCCGCGAGCGAGCAAGGCTGTTCGGAGGCTTCGCGACCATTAACAGTACACCAGGCCATGGCACTCGAATCGAAGTAGAGCTACCCGTCGTGGAATCTGTGTGACAGCACAGCTGTTGCGATCTCCGTAACTTCTTATGATCCAAGGAGAACACCGGCGGAACATTGCGGCGCTTGCCAGTTGATGGGCGAGGTCATGGGAGTTCCATGCGGCCGATGGCGGAAGCTCAAGTCTCCTGGTGCGGCGGCCGGCAGCCGGCGGCGAATTCGTTCTGCCAGTCTTCCAGCGTCCAGTCGGCACGGCCGTTGATCGAGGCCGCCGGCAAGCGGGGCTTGCGCTTGAACTTCGGCGCCAGCACGGCCGGCGTGTCGCCGGTGATCGCCAGCACGCGGTCGTTGTAGTCCTCGGGCAAGGTGCCCAGCAGGGCCATGCGGCGGACTTTCTTAAGCAAGGTCTGGATCACGTTGCGGTAAGGCTTGCCCTTGGGGTTGATGTAGATTCCGCCCTTCCACCACGCCTTGCCGGCGCGGTTGACGAACGCACGCTCCTCGCAGTAATCGTAGAGCGCGTTGCCGCGGATGCCGATCTTCGTCAGCGCGAGCAGCTCAATTATCTGGTCGAGCCAGAGCCGGTCGGGGAGATTCCGTAGGTGATGCCCAAGGAGTTTGTTGTACTCTCCGCGAAGAATCTCCTGGCCGTTCTGGTCAAACGCCTGGATGTACGTGAATAAGGACTTGCCCGTGCTCAGACCGTTGTCGCGCCGAAATTGTAGGCCATCGCGCGTGCGCTCACTGATGAGGTTTCTCTCCGTTTCCCCCATCCATGCTAAAATCATTAAGAACAATCTGTCGGTGGCGCGGCCCAAGTCTATTACTTGCCCTCCCCATCCGCGCAAAATCATCACACGGACTCCGCGATTGCATAGTGTTTGGACCGTCTCGAACACGTCGGTCATGGACCTACCGAGACGGTCGACGCGGACAACGACAAGCACGTCGTCTCGTCGTAGCACACGCATTAGATAACTTCCCTGTGGCCTGCGGACGAACGGGATCTTTCCGGAGGTCGATGGCGGTTCTTCCAATATCGTCGGATCGGGCAACGTAAGTCGCTTACAGGTCTCGGCGATCATGTCGCGCTGCGTGTTGCAGCTCTCAACAGATTTTATCGAACTTGCCCTGCAAATTCCCCAGGCACGGGACGCATCGTGATTATCCATTACTATTATCCTCCTCGCGCCGAGAACTTCCAAAGGTGAAGGCGCCGCAAGGAACGCCATCTTTGCTCAACTCAAATAGCGTGCCGTGCGCTACTAAACCATCAGCAAGCATCCTAAGAATCCTCTCTTCTTCAAAGCTTTGAGCCACAAGCTCAAGGCGCGTGAGGCGACCGGTGATTCCAGATTCCGTGAGTATGGCTTCCATTGGCTACCTCCTTTCCACCGCCTTCGCGGCCCCTTCGATCTTTTCCCATTTTCTGGCCTCGCTGCCCTGATTGGAGAACCAGATGCCGGCCACGATGAGGGCCAGGACGACGATCAATGCGAGCCACTGCCCAGCGCGCCACGGCTCATTCACTATCGTGATCGGCCGCGGCTTGGGCTGGTAGCGATGATAGCTGCCACGCGGCCGGGACCGGCGGGCCTTGCGGAGTCGCGGTGGTTTAAGCGGCACGGCGGGCAAGCTGGGCGCGATTGCCTTGTTAATTGCAGGGGCTTCGGCCATCCGTTGCCCGCTGTGCTTGTTTCGTTTCTCACGTGGTGCAGGTCCTAGATGCTTTCCAGGAACCTCGACGGGCCTTCCGTTCTTATCAATCGAGTGTGCGATAACTTGAAAACGATGGCCAACGAGGACTATTTCTCCACCCACCGGGACCAACGGCGGATCATTACTCTGTTGCAACATGGTTTATCTCCGAATCTCTTTGAATGGCCGCCAGACCCCAGGCTGTTGGAGCTTCGGCTGCTGGGGCTTTACCCGGGCTGCCCTGGCCGGACGGCAGCGAAATGCACCGAACTATTACGAAACGTCAATCGAAACGCCACCCCCCAGCATCAATCTCCTGCTGGAAGTCGGCCAGCACCTTCGCTAGCGCCTTCATCACCAGAGCGAGTGTTATCGGATCATTGCACAAAGCGACGCCGTAGAGGCGGTCCTGGGCTTCCGCCACGGCCGATTGATCGCCGGCTTCGAGGCGGGCGGCAAGCTGATCGAGATCGCTGAGCAGCTTTAGGCGCAGGCGGAGATTTTCGGGTCGGGGCATGGATTACTCCCAGAATAATTGTTGACCTTGGCACTCGTCCAGATGATCGAGCAACATCAACTGCCGTGCGCCGTCCGGCTCCGGACTGGCGCGACGCGGTGGCCGCGGTGGTTCTGCCACGCGCTGGCGCATGAAGTCGGCAAAGTCGTCATCGTCATCTTCGTCGCCAATCTGATTGAACTCGGCGCACATGGCTTCGGCCACGGCCAGGGCGACCGCCTCATCTTCTTCCGTGGCGGCGTCCAGCTCCACGAGGACGCTGCCGTCGGGTTGAAGACGCAGCTTGGCGACTTCGCTCATGCCGTCACCCTCGCTTTCTCTTCCTGGGCGACCTCGCCGCGTCGGGACATCAAGTAGCTCTGCGCTTCATCAAATGCAAGCCGTGCAGAGAAAGTGCCGTCGCCGACCAGGCCCCAGAGCCCCGACTCGGCGGGCAGCGGGTCGCCGCATTCCATCGGCCAGACTACGGCAAGCCAATCGCGAAAGGCCTCGTAAAAACCCTGGCCGGAATCGAAGCCAAAGACTTTGAATCTGTGCAGCAGTGCCGTCTCCAGCCGCGACGTGTCATTGCTGGTTGCCAGAACGATGAGGCGGTAGCGACGGCAGAAGTCCTCGATTGCTTCCTTGAGCATCCCTTGGACGTTTTGTGGCAGCCGTTCCAATTCTTCAATCCGCAAAATATGGTATTTGCCCGGCGAGACGGAGTATCGGAATGGCGTGTCTGGGCCGAAGTAGTATTCCGCCTTCTCGGTCTTGAAGTTGGCTCCGATCTCGCAGTACTCGGAACGGCCAAACCATCCTTCATCCACTAGGGCATTCGACATCGCCATAGCCGTGGATGTTTTCCCAATCCCAGTCCCGCCGACATAGATCATTGCAGTCGGGTAAGGTTCGAGCAGGAATGCCTTCATTGCTCGAACGACGGCCGGCTGGCCTACTACATCGTCAATGGACACAGGACGATATACCTCGTAAAGCCTTGACACGAAACTGCTCCTTCTCAAAAGGAAAAAAACGTCGCTACCCTATCCGCAAAAAAATCCCTTGATGCTAAGCCCATTCGGCATCGCGTTTCCATTCATAGAGCGAGTTGGTACTGTTGCCCGTGTAGAACGACGGTGCCAGCCGTCTTGATCACCTGCTCGCAGGTGTCTGCTGAGAACTTTGCCCAGACACGCTCGGTCTCGCCGAATTCTATGTTCTCGACCAGGCTCTCTGCCATTGGCCTCCAGACCTCGATCGCGGCAGAAGCGGTCTGCCGAAGAGACGGGTCCGATGACAATTCTCAGTCGAATTAGCCGGTCAGAATTGTCATTAGCGCACACAAGACAAAAGTGATCATAAGCGAGATCAGCGTACCGATTACGATTGCGACGAAGAGTTGCAAGTCTTGATCTCCGACTTTCCACTTAGCCTTTTGTCGGCCGTAGAATGGCTTAAGTGCTTGTCCCATCCGCGAAAACCGGCGGGCGTAGCCCGGTTTCGGAGCGGTCGGCGGGCGGGGCGCTCGTTCTGGCTCCAAGATTGCGAGTTGAGATCCGAGAACGGCGAGTGTGGGGCGCGGCAATTCCACGGTCCGCCTCAGCACGCGCCGTTGCGGAAGCGATAGGCCCAGCGCAAGGGCCAGATCCACCGACGAGGGCCGTTGTGATTCACCCAGATCGAAGACGAGCGCGGGATCGAGGTGACACAACACCGGCACATACCGCGGATCGCTGCGGGCCTTCCAGGCGGTGAAGTGCCGGCGGAGTTGCGCGCTTCCCAATGGGCCAAGGGGTCGTCGGGCGGGAGGCCGCGACCCATCAAGAGGAACTCTAACAATAGCATGTCACGACCATAGCGGTCGGAGAGTGGTGCGGCCGCTCCGTCGCCATCAGCGGCCGCGGCGGCGAGATCCGGGGGACAGTAACCATCCGTGCCATACGTGCCGCCTTCGGCCACCGTGACGGCCTGGTTTGCTCCGGCGGCCGGCGCAACAAAGGCGTCGAAATCAATTAGGTATACAGTCGGGGCGCCAGGCCGAGCAGCCAAATCGATGACCAAGTTATTCGGCGACAGGTCGCCATGCAGCAGATCAGCGTTTTCGAGTACGGCCAAAGACAAAAGCAGATCATTGACGCAACGCCGACGGAGGTCGTCGGAGAATAACACTCTGCCGTTAGCAATGCCGCTCTTGAGTTCCAGCCATGTTTCGCCGGGCACGGCCTTCGCCAGATAGCCCGCGAGAAATAAATCGGAGCTTCCACCTATGACCGCTCGCCCGGTGTCGGTCCAAAGCAATGGAGCCGCAGCAAGATGGGGCATCCAAGTGTGTATCTGCTGCCCGATGAGCCAAGCGGTCCGATGGAGCCGTTTTGCCGTCGGCTGCGTGAAGAACTTGAGGTACGCGGCAATTGCACTGTCGCTGCCTAACAAAGGATATGCCTTCCCCTCCGCCCCGGTACGCCAAGGAGGCTGGCCGGGATGCTCGGTATCATAGCTCTTGAAGTGATACGCCGTTCCGCCAATGATCACCGACCGGCCCGCCAGTGCTTTCGCCCGGATGTTGGTCAGTGCCAGCAGGTTGTTATCGGAACCGACGAACATTCTTACACGGTTGCAACGACCGCCAAGGTCAGGTTGTGGTCAAATCGCCAGCATCTCGGTGCCGGCCGACTATTTGCGGTTGACTATGAAATAACCGAAAGCGAGCGAAAGAAGTACTGGCACTCCAATACCAACAACACCGCACGCGACTACGGCTACTTCCCTCAGCGGGTCCTCCAAATCAGTTTTTGACGAAGCCAAGCCAGCAATGATCGCAATCACAATCGCGATAACGACGATCGTTGCGGGGACACCCATAACACACCCGAATCTCATTTGCTCATCCGTCATAGAGCTAAGATGCCTTTCCGGTCCGCGGCTCGCGAGCGATTCCAGCAATTCATCCGTGCTCTTTGGTCGTGCTGCCGGAGCGCGTCTTGGCTGCCGCGATTGTGTCGCCGAGCCGCCCAGCAGCGCGGGCGTGGGTCGAGGGAGTTCCACCACCCGCCGTAGCACGCGGCGTTGCGGTAGCGCTAGGCCCAGCCCGATCGCAAGATCTACGGAGGCCGGCCGTTGGGATTCGTCCAGACGGAAGACGGCCGCGGGATCGAGATGGGACAACGCTCGCATGCGCGCCGGATCGACGCGGGCCCGCCAGGCGGCAAATTGTCGCTGCAACTGCTCCTGGTTCCAATGGGCCAGCGGATCGTCTGCCGGCAGGCCGTGGCCCATCAAGGACAATTCCAGCAGCAACATGTCGCGGCCGTAACGGTCGGAGTAGGGGGCAGCAGCGCCGTCGCCCTCGTTGGCAGCGATGGCGAGGTCCGGCGGGCAGTAACCCTCAGTGCCGTAGGTGCCGCCCTCGGCAACTGTGACGGCCCGATTTACTCCGGCGGCGGGCGCGACGAAGGCGTCGAAATCGATCAGATACATGGCCGGATCATCGGGCCGAGCGGCAAGATCGACGACCACATTGTTCGGCGACAAGTCGCCATGCACCACCCCGGCCTGCTCCAGCGCGGCTAGCGCCAGGAGCAGGTCGAACACGCAACGCCAGCGAAAGTCGTCGGGGAATCGCGTAGCGCCAGCGGATATCCCGCTCTTGAGTTCCAGCCAAGTCTCACCGGGCACGGCCTTGGCCAGATAGGCCGCAAAATGGAAATCGCTTCGTTCTCCGCGGAGGCCATGACGGGTGTCGGTCCAGAGAACCGGCGCGGCCGCCAAATGAGGCAGCCAGGTATGCATTTGCTGGGAGATCAACCAGGCGGTGCGAGAGCGCCGCTTCGAAGTCGGCCTGGCAAAGAACTTCAGATACGCGGCAACGGAATGGCCTTTGTCCAGTAACGGATAGGCCTTTCCTTCCGCCCCGGTACGCCAGGGAGGCTGCCCGGGATGTGCCAAGTCGAAGCTCTTGAAAAAGTACGTCGCCCCGCCGATGGTCACGAACCGGCCCGCCAGCTCCTTGGCTTGCGTGTTGCTCAACGTCAGAATGTTCGTGTCGGCAAGTACCAAGGATGTCTACTCCGCGCGGATGACCGCCAAGGTCAGGTTATCGTCAAAACTGCCGGGCCGCTGCCGGACCGCTTGTTCGATGAACTGCCTGGCCGGGTTATCCACGCCCTTGGCGTACAGGCGTTCGATGTCATCCAGGAGTGATTGCGGACTTGCACCGCGGGCGCGCCGAATGCCGTCGGTCGAAAATGCGCAGAGGAATGGACCGCCGATTTCTTCCTCGTGCCAACAGTCGAAGTCTTGCACGCAGCGGGTCGTTGGCCCCAGGGCGGAGACTTGCTGGCTGCTCAAGTCACACGCGGCGAGGATGCGGTCCACGGCACGCGAAACGCCCGGCCGGCCGCGATAATCGCGCCAAGAGACCTCGCCATCGCCGACGGTGGCGATGTAAAACCTGCCGCGGTCGATCCAGGCAAGGGTTAACGTGGTCTGGAGCAACCGGCCCTTCTGCAAAATGTATTTCCAGGTGGAGATGAACTGTCCTTCCGGGCAAGACGTTTGCGGATCGCGGGCCAGATCATCGGCCAAGCGGCCAATTGTCAGGCCGGCCTCATTGAAGGCCAACTTGGCCAGTTCAATCGGCTGCGCCGCTCGGCGACCATCGACCAGATAGCGGATGGCCACCCAGCACGCCAGCGCTGCCGCGCTTTCCGAACGGAAGGACGTGGTCAGGCCGTCGCCCAGCGCAAGGGCGAAATCCATCCGCGGGCGGGACTCTTCGGCCGACGGCCACCAAGCCAGCGCATAATCCTGATTGGTCCCTTTGTCCTGGCTCAAAGGCCCGAAATCGGAGTGCAACCCGCCGCGGAATCCCGGCAGTCTGAAGATGCCGGAGCCGACAGCCAATTCGCCGCGCTGCGCGAGCCAGTCGCGGCAGTCGGCGACGACGCGGTCGAACTCCGGATGCCCGATGGTCGGCAGGTCGGTTTCTTTGCCTTGGCTCATGTACCACTTTGGATCCGCTTGATGACCTTGGCCACGTCGATCGCCCGTGATGCTCCGGAACTGCCGACCGAAGCGATGAACGCGGCCAGCGACTGGGCGTTGGCAACATGGACGTAGCACTCCGGCGATGCGATCTGGCGGAGCGTGCCCTCGTCAGCCTCTTTGGCCCCCGCCGAAACGCCCGCCACGGCAATCACGACCGGCTCGCTGTCAAAGTTCAGGCCCTTGATATCGGCCGCGACCTTCTCCGGCCCGGAGCCGACGTTGTGCTCGCCGTCGGAGAATAGCAGGACCAGCGGCAACGGGTGCTCCGCGCGTTCGGGATGCTGCTGGAGCAACTGCATGTAGGGCGTCAGCCGCATCAGGGTCAACTCCAGTGCTGCGGTGATGTCGGTCTGACCACCGCGGCCGTCGATACAGACCAAGTCCGGATTGATATTGCGGACGGCGGTCATGTCGCAGAGTGGATCGATTACGGCCTCGTGATCGAAGCGGATCAGCAGCAGCTTGAAATAGGAGCGATCGGGCCCGCCCGGCCCGCGCGACTGACATTCCATGAGCATTTCGCGGATTCCCTGGGTCGCGGCCTGCGCCTTTTCGCCGGCCATGGAGCCGCTGTTGTCGGCCAAGATGACCACAAGCTGCGGTCGCGACTGTCTAGCTTGCCTCGCCATGTTAGATCTCCAGTTGTTTCGGATAAGGTTGCCGCCGGGCGGGCGACTCCGACAGACGGGCGAAAAAAGCGTTCTATTCCCGTCTGTTGTCGAGTTCGCGTGCTCGTTGGAAATCACGCTCGGACTCGGCGATCTTGCCAAGTGCTTTGTACGCCGACCCGCGATCGAAGTACGCCCTGGCTAACGACGGGTCGAGCTGGATCGCGGAAGTGAAATCGGCGATTGCCTTGTCCTGTTCGTGGCGAGCGCCGTACACCGCGCCGCGCGTGCAGAAGGCTTCGGCATCCTTGGGATCGAGCCGAATGGCCTCTGACAGGTCTTCAATCGCTTTATCATGCTCACCTTTTTCGGCGTGAACTACGCCGCGCTGCCGGTGTAACTCCGCAATGTCAGGTCGCGCACGGATCGCGTCAGTGAAGTCGGCCAGGGCCTTGTCGCTGCGGCCTAGTGCGAAATAAACCTTTGCCCGCATGGCACGAGCCGCGACATCGCCGCGACGCAAATTAAGGACTTCGGTAAGATCGGCGACCGCCCCGTCGAGCTTGCCCATTACGGCTCGTGCCGAGGCGCGGCCTTTATAGTTCTCGATGAGTTTTGCTTCAAACGGCCTCGCCTTTTCTTCCGTAAGGAGTTTTATCAGCGCCTGGTAGTCGGCGATCGCCTCGTCCCGATCATGCTTGCCGTCGTAGATCGCTGCCCTTACCACGTAGGCGTCGACGAAATCTCTCTTTCTTTGAATGGCGCGTGTGAAATCGTCGAGGGAACGGTCGGGTTGATAGTCTTTCGCGTAGGCCGTGCCACGCTGAAAATAGATATCAGCATTTTCTGGTTGAAGCTTCAGCAACTCGGTGTAATCCTCAATCGCCTTGGAATAATCGCCCTTGGCCACGTACAGCGCCGCGCGCTCCCGGCGGTACTCCGCCTTCCTCGGCTGCGAACGGATCTTCTCGCTTAGGTTCACTATCTGCAACAACCGGTTTACGACGGTGACAGGCGCAGCCGCGCTTCCAGTGGCAATCCTCAACCCCTTGGCATCGAAAAGCGATCCATCCAATCGACAGTTCAGCCCGACTACCTCGCCCTTGGTGTTCACGACCGGACCGCCGCTCCATCCCGGCACCGCATTGAGCGTGCTTCGCAGCATCTCGACCTTTGTGCCCGTACCCAAAGTCTCATGGGTTTCGATATCGATCACCGTGCCTTGAATCTCGCCTTCGCCGGGCTTAAATGACGCGATCAGCGTGCCTTTTGTCGGCAATGTCGTCGCTAACTTGAGAGCCAGCGGGTGTCCCTCGCAGTGCGTCCGCAAGATGGCCACGTCGCGTAATTCATCGCAAGCCACATGCCCGGTAATCGGGGCTTCCTCGCCGCTGTCATAGAGGACGGTCGCCTCCGTGCCCAGCGGACAGACATGGTATGCAGTAACAACGAGTCCACCTTCGATGACGAAGCCGGTTCCTCAACGACTATCAGTGCGGCGGATGGTCACGAGAGCCGGAGTCACCGTCTTCCGCAGTTCAGATAGATCAGCCGGGCTGGCGTCTCGCCCGGCCGCGCTTCCGCTGCTTTTGTTTTCGGACGGTTTTCTATCTGGTTCGTTGCCACCCGACTCGTCGTCCGGATGCTTCGACTCGGGAGAGCCTGAATTGGCCGACGATGCCTCATCGGCCGGCGCCTGCCTTTCACCTGCATGGCGCCACGGCTTGCCTTCGATCAAGGCAAAGACGTTGATCCCGTACCAGTAGGCTGGCAGGCCAAGAACAAGGACCAAGATTGCCACGAACATAGCCAACAGCCAGCGGCGTCGCGCCTGAGGACTTCGATTGATTTGCCAAAGCACGCCGCGTCCTGCCTGCTGGCTTGGACGCGACGACAGTCTCGTCCAACGATCCGGTGGATTAGCGTGGCCGGGCCGGCCGGTAGGCTTGTTCCCAACAATCGAGCCCCCAGGCGATTGTGGAGCCGAGCTCGCTGGCGGCGCGCGTTCCGCGCAAGATCTCTCTTGTGGCGACGCGGCGGCGGCACTGCGGGATCGAATTTCTTGCCGAAGTCGGTCATGAGACTGGTACACTTGGCGGGTCCCACCGCGATCTCGGTTGACCCGCAAACGGACAAGGGACCAAAACGAGATTGCCGAGGCCGGCTGCACGAGACTTGTGTGTCACTAAGAATAGGTAGTCACCTAATGACAGGATAGTCCGGTCCTTGGGCCGTGTCAATACCCTGGCAATTCTTCCCAGCCCACAACACACTGCCTCGCCGACTGTCACGGGCATCGCAGAGTTTGTTGACGCAACCGATCCTGGAAACGATCCGGTGGCCGTTGCCATCATCGCTGCACCCACATGAGTTGTGGATGTGGTAGGGTCCGCACATGGCCACAGTAAGCTCCTCGATGGTCAACGCATGGTCGTATCGCTGGATGGGACCGACACTCTGCCTAGAGTACTGCCTTAATACGGCAGGTGGGTTGACCTGATCGGGCCATGCATAGTTGGCTGAGGTTTCCCGCGGTCCGCCAACGGCGGATCCCTTTCCCAGGGGGTCACTCATCCTCAGGTTGCAGGCTGACCGTTCTCATCCACTGCGGCGGCGGCGAGCACCAGCGCGGTTTGCGAGTGAGACAGACCATTACTTTGGCCTGCACCTGGTCTTCGCGGCACCACGGCGTCTCGCCGTCGGTGACGCAGAGGATGACCTTGGGTGCCGGTTTTTCCTGATCAGCCACGCGGATCAATGATCCGATGTCGGTTCCACCGCCGTCCAGAATCTGAATCTGCTCGGGTCTGAATACCTTCTTGGCGGCCATGACTTCGGTGCCACCCACCAGCACCCGCAGCCCGCGCGGGTAGGGCAGGTGTTTTAAGACGCTGCCCAGCACTTCCAAGGCCAGCGCGGTGTCGTCGCTGCCCATCGAGCCCGACGAGTCGATGATGAGCGTAATGCGGGGGATCGGCTTCACGCTAGACGGCAGCAGACAGCCGCCGGCTATCTGTCGGTTGCTGGGGCGAGCGTAAGTGAACTCGCCAAACCCGGCGATCGTGTCCATGGCGTATTTCGTCATCGCGGCCAACTCACGGCACGGATCGACCGGCTTGTGCAAGAGTTCGCTGGCCTGCTTTACGAGGGCGGCTGCGACGCTGCCCTCGCCACGGGCGGCAATATGCGCCTCGATAGCTTTGGCGATCGTCGCTTCGATCATGTCCTGGTCGGACTCCGACAGGCCGAGGTTCTCCTCGTCCGGCGGGCCAAATTCCCAGGGGCGCTGGATGCCGTCGCAGGCGGAGCCGCCGATGTCTTGGGCAAGTTGGCTCAGAGCTTTGGGGTCCAGAGCTTGCCCGGCATCGCCCTGGCCAGAGCCGCCGTTGTCTTCACCAGACGCTTCGCCGGCGCGCTCCGCAGGTGCCCCGCCGTTCTCGCCCAGCTCCTGTGCTTCGGTTTCGCCTTGCCCGTCTGGCGGATCATCGCCTACCTCGCTCGGCTCACGATCCTCTCCCGGCTGGTCATCATCTCCTCCGGCATCTGTTTCACCCACACCGTCGCTTTGCAGATCTCTTTGCGAATCTCCGCACGGATCATCGCTATTAGCGCCGCTTTCATCGCTTTCATCTTCGACGGGATCGTCGTCTTGGCTTTCATTTTGGCCGGCTTCCGCTTTCTGGTCGCCGCGCTCTTGCTCGTCTTGATCTTCTTCTTGGGCGTGATCGTTCTCTTCCTGTTGCTCCTGCCGCCGTTGCCTCTGAGCCTCTTCCTCGCGCTCGCAGCGCTCTTTCCACTTGATCGTGAACGCCTCCTCGACGGTCAGGTTGCGGGATAGTCCCAGCTTCGCGGATGTCGTGGCCTCCTCCGGACACCAGCCGAAGCAGCTCTCGACAATCTCGTTGGTCGGTCCCTCTACGGTGCCGCGCCACACTTCCAGTTTGGCTGGATCGCTCTGCACGACGGCCTTCTGTCGCTGGGCGTGCCGCTGGTGATAATGCACATACTCATGGATCACGACGAAAGCGTTGTGCTTCGGACTACGTGCCTCCAGGAAGGTTGGATCATAGTAGAGCCTACCGTACTGGTCCATCGCCATCGTGCCCAAACCGGGCCGCTCGACGGGCATAAGGCTCATCAGCCCAGCCCGCATGTATGGCACCTGCTTAGCGGCGAGGATGCGGGCCTCCGCCAGCTTCTTGTTTCCGCTCATTGCTTGTCCAGCTCCTTTGGTCCCGGATGAGGACGGCGAAAAGTTTGCCGCACCATTAACGCAAAAAACTCCCCTAGCCCAATTCCCTGGCAAACTCTTGCAGCACATAGGGGAGGAAGTGCTGCCGGAGATCGCCGACGCCGGCCAGGTGGCGGGCAAGCCTAGCGCGACAATCTCGACCTGGAAACTGCTTGCCGCATGGGCAGGACCAGTCGTTTGGCATGTATTCCGTGTGGCTGTTGTGCATATGGGTGACAAGAATAGCAAACGACCGCATCGGCAGCTTGCATAGCGGGCATCGCGCGCCCTTGACCTTCCGCTTGACAATCGCCGTGCCATCCGCGCGGAGCTTGGGAAAGGCCGCGGCCACGCTTGCTTGCAACTCCTTCACGGCATCGGCAAACGCACCGAGCGCGTTGCGGCGCTTCCGCGGCGTGTCGCTAGCCCGCAGCCGCTTGACGGCCGCGGCGACCTCGCACAGTTTGTGCTCGTCTCGGTTCATGGTTTAGCTGGCGTTGCGGATGTTGCCCAGGAGTTGGGCGCACTCGGCGGCGAAGTCGCTGGGCACTTTCATGAACATGCCGGCGTGCGGGGCGAGCCCATAGAGGCTGGCCGCCGCCATCATGGCCGGCTCCCGCCATTGCCCGGCCACGGCCACGCAGCAGTCGATGCCGGCGAGCCAGCGCGGCTCGGTGATCTTGCCCGTCCCGGCGTCCAGCGAATGGTTCTTCACCCGATCCACCACGCCGGCCAGGACCGCCATCACCTTGTCGCCGCGGTTGGGGATTTCCAGCGACGGCTCCAGCGGCACGCGCTGACTGCGGGCGTCGACGGCCAACGCCAGCCATCCCTCGGGGTCGGGTAGGTCAAGGTTCGATTCCCACGACTGGTATTCCAAAGCCACATCGTCGCCCACGCAGCCGGCCAATGCCCGATAGCGCAGGGCTGTCTCGGCGTCGATCGCGGCCAAGGCGGCCATGCAGATCGCGCCGTTGGTCCAAGAGCGAATGGACGGCCAGGGACCGCTGACTTTGCTCCGCTCGCTGGGATACTTCTCCAGCCGGCCGGGCAGGTGCTTGTGAAAGGCGGCGACAAGCGCCGAGTACTTCGGCAGGTGTTGCTCCCACGTATCGGGAAGTGGATAAAACTGCGGCGGGGCAAAGGCGGCGCCGTTTGCCATGGCCCGCTCCCAGCTCTCATAGTCCGTCTCCCATGTGAGGTGGCAGATGCGGTTGGCCAGAGGGGGCTCCAGTTCGCTGCCATTGGCGGCGCACTCCGGCGGGTTGCAGGCGGCAATCTTCCAGAGCCGTGGTGGTAAATCCGTGTCGCCCACACGGCCTTCCTGGATGATCCGCATGATGGGCGTCTGTTGCGCAGGTGCGCACTGGGTCAGCTCCTCCAGGAAGAGCATCCCGCCTTCCAGCGTGTTGAAGATATGCACCCAGTCCGCGCTGAGCATTTTCAGGCGTCCGGGATTTTCCGCGTCTGGAAATGGTACCGCGAAGTCCGTGGGCTGCAAGAGGCTGCCGACCAGCGTGTGCATGTACTGGCCGCAGGCCCGAGCAAAGGCGGCGATGGACGCTGACTTGCCGCAACCCGGCGGCCCTTCGACCTTGGGGCAGACCCGGCCGGTTTGCACGACCGTCCAGGCGACGAGGTTGGGGTGCGATCTACACGGCATAATAAAGCTCCTTGGGATCAGTAAAGGAAATCAACGAAAAACTCCGGGCTAGACCCCTACGCCGCTGCCGGACAACTCCCTGAACAGCGCGGCCGCGGCAATCTGATTGGCTTTCTCCGCTGCTTCTTTCAGGTCATCCAGACCCAGCCGGAACTCCTGCTCGTACAGAGAGATTTTCGCCAGTAGCGCCTTCGCATCGTCACACCGAGTTAGCACCTGCTCGGCACTGAGTGTGCCTTTCAGGGTGTCCCACGAAATCCTGCCAACCTCCATTTTGGTTTCCGCGGCCAGCCGGGCGCGGATGGAGCGGATCGTGTCGGCGTCCAGATCGACCGTGGCCACCTCGTACTCGCCGCCGCAGATGCCTTCGGCGATGAGGTTGCCGTCGCGGTCGTAGGCACCGAACAGCCGCTCGGCCAGCGCCTTCCAGGAAGGCACGTTGGCCTCGGGGACGTAGATGCCAGTGAAGCTCGACAATCCGGACATCTTTTGGACAATGATGCCGCGCAGGGAGGAATTGACCGCGCTGCTGGTGAGCACGGCCTTTGTGCGGAGAAACTCCTCCGTCAACTCATGGTCCTCGGCGAAGTTGTCCAAAATCACGACAGGGCCGTGGCCGTTGCGCTTGACCTGCGCCATGTGCAGGGGGTTGTACTCGTTGAAAACGTCGGACTGTCGGGTGACGTTGACGACCTCAACGCCGGCGGTCCTTCTTGCCGCGGCCGCCTTTGCCAGCCACCAGGCGGTTGCGGCCGCCGAGCTTCTCAGCCACTGTGGCCGTGAGGGCCGACTGGTCCGTGCGGGGGTTTGGGCAATGCTTGTCGAAGCCGAACTCCTGGAGAACAGCCTTGAAGGCGGCATACGGCGTTGGTTGGACACGGAATCCAACTCTGATCCCGCCGATGCCAGTACGGGAATGGATCATATTATTAGAGCTCCTTGAGAGGGTAAAACGAAACGAACGGAGGATTGGCGGACAAGCTCGTCACAAGCCCGCAGGCACAAGCGTAGCCGTCCGCCAATCGTTCGATCGTCGCAGCGAAACGCCGCTGCAATAACGCACAAAACTCGCCTTATCGGCTTACCCTGCCCTGTAGACGCGCCACAGACCAGGGTAAGCCGGCGTCGTTTGGCCCGACGCCGGCCGCCTCCAGACGATGGAGGCAGGAGCTAGACGCTATATGTTCAGTTCACACGCCGCGTTGTCGCAATATCGGTCAAGATCGTTGCCAGCGAGCTGGCAGCCGCATCTACAGCAGACTCTGACGCTGGGCGCATCCAGTGTCACGCGGTCGCTGCTGACCCATTGTTGGCCGCTGCCGGCGCATGGCTCGACCAGAACATCGACGCGGCCCCAGACCTGCCGCACGTCGAGGATCATCACGCCAACGTCAAGTTTCTCGACGCGAAGCGTACCGGACATGCCGACGACGGGCTGCATTTGCTTGGCGGTCAGCATGACGCGGCCTCCTTCGTTGCGTAAGATCGTACCAGGGACTCTTCGTGCCGCTTCGCTTTCAATGAGCCAGCAACAACACCACACACATCTGGAGATAGCGTATTGAGCGGAACCGGGAACGGGCTCCCATTATCGGACGCGACTATCCATTCCACGCTGGCTCGTTGTTCGCCGAAAAGGCCGGCTGAAAACTCACGGATGATGCCCCAGGCGAGCCGAGCCTTGTGTTCGTGGCGAACGTGATCGCCGATCTGAAAGTTAGTGGTTAGCACAACAACTGCTCCAGTTCCGCTTCTGCGCGGCGGATGTTGGACAGGCAGCGATTGATTTGCTGCGCGACCGTCCAGTGACGACGGCGGTAGAAAGTTTCTGCGAACCCGTGCTTCAGCATGTTGCGCTGGACTCTCAAGTAGCGACGCAGCCAAACGCGGCGCTCCGCGGCCGCGGGGTCTTCGATGCCAACACATAATCTTGCTCCTTGTGAAAGCGGTAACGAACCACACCAGCCCGCCGTCCGCCGCCCGACGATTACTTTGGACGGTTGCCGAACGGACGGCAGGCTATCGTGTGCCTCGTTGACCTACTTGGCGGCCTTGGCGGCCTCGTTGGCGGCTCGCGTGGCCTTGTGGTTCGCAACCAACAACGCCTTGGCCTTCTCGGCGTTGTTCAGCAGGCACATCAGATTCTCCTCCCAGATGCTGGTCGGATTCCGGCCACCAAAGTTCAGACAGATTGTGCCGCTCTTGGCCGAGCAGAAGATCGTGAAGCCGTCGTTGTTGCTGGACAGCTCCAACGCCTTGTCGAAATCGATCTCGCCCTTCTCCAGCTGGGCCTTGATCTCCTCCTTGGAGACACCGCCGATCTTCTCCTCCCAGACGCGGCCAACCTTGGCCGGCTTGTCGCCGGTCGGACTGCCATCCTCGACAACCGTGCCCTCGGTCTGCACGGCAGAGACCCGATCGGGGTTGCCCTTGTGCTCCGCCAGGGCCGCCTCGACCGCCGCCTTGTCCTCGGCGCTGATGCTGGCGTTGGACACGATCGACTCGGCCGCCTTCTTGGCCGCGGCGAAGTCCTTGATGGCGCTGATGCGCTTAGCGATCATTGACATACATTGCTCCTTTTGAAGCAGGTGAAACGGGAAAGGCGCAGCAAACGTCGCCACGCCTAAAGAAACGCAAACAACTCACAGGAGAGTAATGCGATGCAGTGCCTCAAGCTGGAGAGCGAGAAGCAGCGCATCGGACTACGCGCACATCAGGGTTGGCCTTCCGCCTTGACAATGGCGGCGCGGGCGATATATCCGGGGCAATCGTCGCTGCACTCGGTCGCGTCCTTCGGGGCCGGTGCGTCGTCATAATCCTGATAGGTTCTGCCGCAGTGGCGGCAGATAGCGACTGTTCCCTGCCATCGCATGTCGGGCATGTCGCCAACAAGGTCTTTCAGTGCCGCCAGCAGATGCGGCGCGGCCGCGGTCAAACCGTAAACGCGCCGGCCGTCATCCAGCTCGGCAAAAGGGCCGTTTTCGCCGGTGCCGTAGCAGCGGACCTTGGCTTCACGGTATCGCTTGCTCATGTTCTTTCCTTTCGCTCAGGATTTCGGTAAAACGGTACATTGCCAGCAGCGGTGAACTACTGGCAACGTATCGGACTACCGCAGACCACCGATCGAGGATCAACCAGTGGCCGCCGTAGAACAGCGATATGGGCGGCCACCCGTACTTGCGCGAGTATCGAATGGAGTGCCACAGTGCGTACCACGACAGACGTTGGGGATCACGTTGACGGCGACGACGACTACCATCGCAATGCTGAGACATGCTACGCTCCTTAAAACAGAGGAAAGAGAAACGGGAAACGAAAACCGACAAAATTAACGCAAAAAACTCCACCGGATAACACCGGGCCTAGCCACGTCTGGCAGCGTACAGCTCCTCGGCAAGCTGCACTCCGTCGAACAGGGCCAGCAGGAAGCCCGGCTTGTCGCCCCAGTCGCGCACCAGGCGGCGGTGCGTGTAGGAGTCCTTGCGATCGACAGTCAGCAGGCTGTCGTCGAACTCGTCGCGGTCCAACCCGGTCGAGTGGAACGTCCATGTTCCGTGCTTGTCGTGGCGGTGCCACCAGCTTCCGTCCGCCATGTAGACGTTCACGCCGATGCGGAAGAACATCATGCGCTCCTTGCCGTTACGGTCCACCGTGGGATTGCCGTCGGCGTCTAAGATCGGCACGGTGCGCTGGACCACCTTGGCGTCTACCACGGTGCGGTAGGCAGGGGTTGTCATGGTTGTGCTCATGGCTGGGCCTCCGCTTTGGCCAGCACGGCGCAGGCATTGACGAGCGCCTCGTGGTTCGTTCTGCCGTTGGGCAGGATGACCTCGTCGTGCGGGCTGCACTTGTAGCGGCAGATTTCCAGCAGCTCGTTCAGCGCCGCCAGCAAGTCCGGCGCGGCCGCGATGAGCCGGGCATTGGCTTCGCATTCGCCCTTGACGCCAAACACATTGGCGACCCCAGCTCCAATGTTCCTTATCTCTCCGCTCGGCACGTCGTGTTCTAGGTTCGTCCAGTCGGTTACAACCGTCCAAAGGTGGTTATCTGCAAGATGGACGGCCATCCACGGTCCTGGTGTATGCTTGCTCATGACTGGGCCCTCGCTCTGACAATAGCAGCCTCAGCCATTTCAATCGTTGTGAACGCTATCAACGGATCAATCTCCTTGGCATTGAAAACTCTGGCCATGCGCTCAAGCGCCGCCAACAACTCGTCATGGCAGTTCACGGCGCGGACGATGAACTCCGCGTTGGCCTTGCCGGTTTCTCGGCCGATACCGTCTCCGGACAGATAAACTTCGGCCACAATGGACGGTTCTTCATTGACCAGTGCGCGGCGGTCCTGTTCGATGCTCAATACCGTGTCGTTGTCACTCATCGTGCAGACGATCCACGGCAACGCTGTTTGCTTGCTCATGTCAAGCTCCTTTGGTTGAAGGGAAACGGAAATACGAAGCATGGCCACAAGCACACGGCGAGTGACCACGCTTCGGACTACCAGGTCCAGCTAGAACAGCTTCACGAACCCGCAGGGCGGGTCTAAGATTGGCAGCACGTGCCAGCCCGTCGTCCGATCGGGAACCTTGACACGTTCCTTGACCATCGGCCAGCACTCCTTCAGCCGGAACCGCCGCCGCCAGTATTCGTCCGTGCCGCGCAGTGGCTCGCCATCGTCGCTCCAGACCACGCTGGTCGGCTTGGCCTCCTCCATGCTCAAAGCGACGTCCAGGCGTCTAGGAAGGAAGCCATCGACCACCGGCTGGATCACCGGCAACGGACAGCCACGCTTGCGCCATCGGTGGAGCGCAAGGCTCTCTTGAACCTCCGGCCAACCTGTCGGGTCGATTGGCTGAACTTGTTCGCCCTCGCTCCGCGGCAGGAACTCCACCTTGACCTTGTGCATGGGGCTCCTATCCAGGCTGAATGAGTCGAAGCGCCGTATCGGCCTCAGCGGCGGCGCCTTGCGTACCCAGTCGAGCTGTCGGTACAGTTCGCTCCGGTTCTTTGCACGCTCCTTCGCTTCCGCCTGCTCCGCTGGCGTCACAGGCTCACCAGAGCCGTTTCTGAGCAGATTCTCTCGGCACTCGCCGATCGTCGGCTCCGCCGCATAGCTCAGCCGGCCATTCTCGAACGTCGGCAGGACGAATCCGTTCTTGCCGCTTCCGGCACCGACCCACTTGATCTCCTTCACACGTCCCTCCGTGTTCACGTGATGCACCGTGAACTCCTGGAGCAGCTCCACCCGCGCCAGCTTCCGCCGGCCAGGCCCTGTCTGCCGCCTGGGGGCGGGTTCCCAGCCAATCTCCTCGTCATGGTCCCTGGAGATGATCGAGGTAACGTCATTGCCCCACAACAAGAGAGTAGCAGGCGTGTCGCGTTCGGTCAGAGACTTCTCCACGATCTCCTCTTGCTCCATCTTGTAGCCCACTACCGGGCCACTCGGCCGCTTGATCCCCTTGGCACGGTGCAGGTCGTCCGACATGCCGGGCCGCTCCTCCGAACGCTTGTAGCGAACCACAACGTCCAGCTCCGCCTTGGGGATGCCGAGCTTCACCAGAGCCTTCCGCAGCCGCCAAGACTGCCACACGGCGTTCTCCTTCGCCGGCAGGCCCATCAGCGCCAGATCCTTGCCGCTGAACTTCTTCGTCATGAATCGCTGGACACGCCGCTCCGACGCTTGCACTTGCTCCGGCGTCATCCTGCTCCGCCGGATGTTCAGGGCCACGATCGCCTTGTCCAGCTTGTCGGGCCCCTTGTTCTTGACGCCCTTTGGCCTGCCGCCGGGATGCTTGGGTTTCAGTAGTGCCAGCACGGCGCTGGCCAGTTCGTTGCTGATGGTCATGATGCAGCCACCTCCTTTCCCCAATCCTTGACGATCTCGTCAAACGACTTGAAGGCCTCTGCCTTGTCCGTCGTGTCGATGAGCGTGCAGTAGATTATCCCGCCGCCGCCGACAATCAGCGTCTCATAGCGGTGCTTGCGCGCTGTCCGGACCCACTTGCGGTCCACGATCACGCGCTGGGTCTCACCGCGCTGGGATGTCCGCAGCTCGGCTGATGCGATCTGTTGCGTCATGACGCCTCCTCGTTGTTGGAACTGCCGTAGACGTGGCCGCACTTGGCGCACTTCCAGGCGTAGTACGGATAGCCAGGGCCGCCTTCGTTGGACACCATCTCGTTATGGTCACACGGCTCCGGCGCTGGCAGCAGCAGTGTCTCGATGTCCTCGATGCACTCGTCAAGTTGGCAGGATGCGCCTTTGCCGCCATCGCTGCTGTCCTCGTACTGCCGGATTGCCGCTATGCGCCATCGCTCAAGCAGCAGTCGCAGGTTGTGTTCCAGATCACTCATGACGCCACCTCCTCCTCCTCGACAAGGCGATGGATGCGCCTGTCGTCGCCGATGTACCAGCGCTTGCCTGGCTGGCTGTCCACGATGAACTCTTCACCATGAACCAACTCGCCACACTTCAGCGCCAGCTCGGCCTCAAGCATATTCACGAAAGCCATTGTTAAATGCTCCTTACGCTCCGCCTGGGAATCACCCTTCGGTCGCGGCGGAAAAACGACCGAAATTAACGCAAAAAACTCCACTGGACTGCACTGAAGCGCAGCCAAGAAACACAATGAACCCAGCACCACGACGGTACTGGGCTCAATGCGTGCCTCGGACGCTCACCAAGCCACCTTGCGGCTGATGACGATGCCTTCCCGATCCCGCTCGGTGACCTCCACGGAGACGTGACCAGCCCTTCCGTAGGTCAAGGTCACAAAGTCCGCATCGCCCTCAACACCGTGAATCCTGATGATCCACTGGCCAACATCGGTGACTTCCATCGTCAGCTCGGTCATGTTGTGGGCCATGCCAGCGGCCTTGAGGACCTGCTGTACGTTGTCGTGATCGTCCTGCTCGTGACGAACGCTGTTCATCAGCGACCAGAGATTGATTGAGGCTACAGTAGCCATGAGAAGCTCCTTTCCAAGAAACGCGGCCAGCACCACGCCAGCCGCAAGCACCCTGCACGACAACGACGCCGTGTTTGATCCGCTCCAGGGCAACCAACAGGTGAACTACACTTAGATCAGCTCATAGCGCCGGTCGCTGCGGTACAGCAGCTCGCACAGGCCAACCATCGGCGGCTGGCCCTCACGGGCATAACGGCACAGCTTCCGCGCCAGCTTCTCGCTGTATTGGCACTTCGCCACCAAGTGCGAAACCATCTGGGACAGGGACATTGCATTGCTCCTCACAAGGGAAACGCCGCTCTGCGCCAGCGCATCAGCGCCAGCAAACGCCAGGGCAGCAGCGCAGTCATCCCATAGGACAACCGCGTTGACACCCCGACAAGAAACAAAAAAACCCGGCAGCACCGAAGTGCCACCGGGTTCATCACCTGTCGTTATCCACGCTCAACCCCTACTGCCCCAGCTTCGCCAGCAGAGCCGCCAAGGCCACCTTGTCCGCATCGCTCACCACCGCTCCGACAGCGTTCACCGTCGTGGTCTTGTCCTCCTTCGGGGCGGCCGGCGGGTCCAACTGGAACACCACCGTCCCGGTCATGGACTTCCACTTGCCATCCGCTCCCTGCTTGCGGTAGCTCGTCGCAACCGTCTTGCCCGCGGACTCCTTGATCTCCTTCCCGATCGGGTGCTGCTCACCCAGAAACCGCAACGCCGTCGAACCAGCCATGTACGGGTTCGCCTTGCTGAACGGGTTCCCCGAGAACTCCAGGATAACCATCCCCTTGTCGTCCACGTGCCATCCCGGTTTGAACGCCGCCGTCGGCTTCGCGATCAGCCCCTTCTCCACGGCCATCGCCATGATCGCCGCAAGCACCTCCTTGTTGCTCACAATGGCGTCGATGTCCAAGGCCGGCTTCTGGGTGGTGTTCGTCGTACTCATGTTCGTAGCTCCTAGCAGCATGTGTTAAGAGTACTCCACACTCGTAGAGCTTACTCCATCGGTGCGATGCTGCGAATCGCTGCCGACAACCAATTCGCTCCACCCCAAAAGACGTAAAAAAACATCAGTTTGGGAGAGGGAGTAGTAGTGCAGCGGGTCATTTCGTAGACCGATGGGGTGGTGTTTCTACTCGTCCTTCGTCTCGGCTAAACTTTCCCTCCTGGTAAGCCCTACAGGGCAGCTCAGCACGACCAGTGTGGCAGGCCCCCCAGCGCCGCGCCGCGTGTGATGTATAGGCGTCCCTGTTCTGCCACATGCTTCAGTAGTTACCGGTTTTGACGCCTAGTTTTGGCAGTCTGGGTTAGGAATTGCCAGTGGAGCGTGGAAGAAGTGCTGTGTAGGTGCGCAATGGGGCTTTGAGGACGGCGGATTGGCGGCACTATACTCGAACTCGTCCGCACATGGGCGGCTGTGACAGCGTTGATTCGCCGCGTTCATCCGGGAGAAGCCGGATTCCGTCCTAACCTCGTTCCGTTCGATCGGCAGATGCTACTTCTGCCGGCTCGGTTATGCTCGACAGGTGCGTTACGTGATGAACTTGTTGAACGGTGAAGACGGCTTGCCGCGGACAAAGCGCCGTTCTCGCTTCGCAAAGGTGATGACATCGTTTCGTCCCGGCCTGTTCGTGCGTGCCAAGATGGCCATCTATCCTCGTGATAACCTGGACCTGGAGCGGTGGTTCTGCTGTCCGACGTCGCATGAGCGGCGCATTTATGGTCATTGTCATGCAGGGGTTCGTACCGACGCCACGGTCCGACGCTAGCACCGACTCTCGACGCTTACGTCAGCCATCCTGGAGTCTTCAGCCGCGCAGAACTGTTTCCGTTCCGGTTCGCTTCCCCTGCGTCATCCGGCAAGGTACGAGAGCGGCAGGACCTCGAATAGAAGGCGACTGGCGCAAAGGCGAAGGCATGGGAAGCAAGTCATACACGCGTCGGTTTGACTCACGTTCGATTCTATGAAAGAGGCGAAACGTAACCTCTACCGTGCCTGTCGCCAGAGCCGTGGCGCTTTATAACCTCGCCGCTCAGCGATTTCATGGTACAGTTCGACGATCTGCGCAGTTACTACGCATCGTGTGCCGCAATGCCATTGCCCGTGCGGCACGCCCCATGGTGCCGCGAGTGACCGGATCGAGGAGCAACTTCAAGTGGGCTGCCAATTCCTTGTGGTCCGTCGGGGCATCTAGCACGAAGCCGTCACCCCCGTGAGTCAACAATTCGCCGGCGCCGTTGGCGCGCGTGGTGATGCTCGGCAAGCCGCTGGCGGCCGCCTCCAGAACGCTCAGGCTGCACGGGTCGTAAAGGCTCGGCAAGACGAAGATGTCGGCAGCCGCGTAGTAGGGCACGGGATCGTGGACAAATCCGACGTAGATCACCGGTCCGGCGGCCAGATACGCAGGTCCGCCGCTGGCATCCCCCGAAGGCTGCTTCCCGCCAACTACCGCCAATCGAAGCGGCGCCGGCGGCAGCCAGTTCCGCGACGGCGCGACGGCCGTCGCCAGTCCCTTCCGCTTGAAGTCTTGACCGACGAACAAGGCCAGCGTTTCGCTCGCCGAGACGCCCAGCTCCCGTCGCACGGCAGCGGCATGCTTCTCACGGTGCTGGGGCGCAAAACGCCGCGTGTCGACGCCGTTGTAAACCAGGCGGATCTGTTCTGCGGGGACGTGGTGCAGCCGTTGGTAATCGTTCGCGACCATGTCCGACAGGGCGACGAACATTCGCTCGCGGCTGTCAAACTGCCGTGCCGCGAGCAGGTCGAACTCGCGGTAGCGCGGCAGCACTCGCTGCAGACAGCGGGCCAGCGGGCGAACCTTAGGGGGGAAGGCGAGAAGCTTCCTGCGACGCTGGGCGAGGCGCGAGCCGTCGTGCGAGTGAAAGAGGTCGCATGACCAACCGATGCCCATGTCATGGACCACGTCCACGTCCAACCGCGATAGGCAGTGCTCAGCTTCGGCAGCGAGTGCGAGGCGGCCGAGATTCCGCGGCAATCGGTGAGGGATGATCGGCCAATGGAGCGCGACGGCGGAGAACTGCTGAGCAAGCACGTGGACCCTGTAGCCGCGTGTCAGGAGATCGACGGCGAAGTGGCAGGTCCAACTCCCGGCCCCGCCCCGGTCGGCGTCGAAATCGTCGATGACAATGGCAATTTGCATGGACCGATGCCCCCGATCGCTCTGCTGCAACGGTTACGCCGACTCCCGGATGTTGGTAGCGGAAAGCATGACTACCTGTCGCGGCCGTCCCCGCTCGTCCTGCAGCGGTTCGTGGCTGACTGAAAAACCCGATCGCCGCAACTTCGATTGAAGGGCCTCAAGCTGGCTGCGCTGCCACAGTGATGTCGTCAGATGGACCTCCATGGCGATGCGGTCGATGCGGGCGAGAATTCCGTCCGGCGCCGTCTCTACGAGAGCGAACTCCGCACCTTCAATGTCGCACTTCAATAGCCCGCATCGGACGATCTTCTCGCGGTCGAAGAGCTCTGCCAGCGTGATGGCCGGCACGTCCTCGAATCCATCCAGTCCCCACTGCGCGGCGTGTTCCGCCGAGACCGAGTGTCCACCGTGGTTACCGGAACTGCGGTAAATCCGCACCTGCACCTGCGGCAGGTGCGAAATGGCGTAATGCTGCAGTGCGATCTTATCTACGACCCCAGCCAGCGCGAGGTTGCGGCGGGCGATGCGGAGGTTGTCCTCCACAGGCTCTACCGAGATCACGCGGCGCGCCCGCTCGGCCACGCGGACCGCAAACAGACCAATGTTGCCGCCCAGATCGACAACGTCGCCCAACGAAGACGGCAGCAAGTTCAGGCCGTAGGTGTCGCGGAGGAAGATCTCCGAAAAGGTGAAAAAGTCGGTGTCCTGAGGACGGAGGGCAAGTCGGTGCGCACCGAATCCCAAGAGCATCAGGTCGTCCTCGGCCCCTAGCGGATGCGGACCATTCGCGCGGTCAAGGACCCAGGCTAGAAGGCTCCGCGCCTGCCTCGGGTTGTCCACACGTAACGTGCCTCCCTGCCGAAGGGGCAACAAGAGAGGCCGTCGCCGGGCGGCGGCAATCTCCAGGTGCGACCTCAGCGGCGCGGCGAAGAGCCGGCGGCAGCGCTGGTATCGGTGCAGATTGCAAAGGTGTGCGAGTTTCATTTGGCCACGAACTCCCGAAAACGTACCGTGACTGTCACGCCGCCTTGCGGCCGGGTTGCGTCACGGCTGGCCGCCGCTTCTCGGCGCCCGCCGGCGCCAAGACGTGCACCAACCGTCGGCAGCCAAGGCGGAACCCTCCCCAGGCTGCCCGGAACGTGTACTGGTGTCGCAGGCTCGTGGCAAACATTGCGGAAGCGGCCTCCGGCAGCCCGTTGTCGCGGAGCGCACGGGCTGCGGACCAAGCCGATTTCGCCAAGGCTCGTCGCGCGGTTTCCGGACGGATTGCCGCTCGTCCACCTTGGTCCCAGTAGAACTTCACAAGCATCTCGTATTGCAAGGTCGCGGCCTCGGCCCTGGCGGACGTTAAACGGTTTGGCGACTGCCGTTCGTCCACAAGCGACTCGTCAATTGCCGCGAATTCGGTGACGAGGCTCGCGCGTAGCCAATATTCGTAATCCGAGTTGATCCGTAACGCGGTGTTAAACTGGCCGACGCGCTGTACCACGGTGCGGCGCACAACCGTGGACGGCATGATCACAAACATGGTTTGAAACAGCGCGTCGGTCACGCACCCCGAGTGGAGCTGCTTCCACCGACCCCCGATTACGTTCCCCGCCAGGTCGGTGATGCGGTGCGAGGTATAGACCATGCCGGCATTGGGCCGTTGTTGCATGAGCTCGACCTGTCGGTCGAGTTTTCCCGGCCGCCAGAGGTCGTCGGAGTCTTGGAAGGCGATTAGTTCACCGCGGGCCTCGATAAGTCCGCGGTTTCTGGCCGCGGCAACGCCCGTATGCGGCTGGCGGACGTACCTGATCGCCGGCGAGCAGGCGCGGACCACTGCCTCGGTGTCGTCTGTGGAGCCGTCGTCCACGACAATCAACTCGACATTGGCGTAGGACTGGCTGAGGACGCTGTCGATCGACTGCGGAAGCAGTTCGCTGCGGTTATAGGTGGGCAAGATGACGCTCACCAGGGGCTTCTCGCTGAGCGGCAAGTAGTTCTTGGCAAACATGGTGATGACTTAGGGAGGAGGGTAACTGAACGGTGCGGTTCCACTCCCCTAAGATCGGCCCAGCTTGGCGCCGGTCTCGATTAAAACCAGCACAATCAGAAAACCCAACGTGGCTTGCGCAGCCGCCATAAGTTCCCAGATTTACCCTGCCCGCTCGCTAGGCCGCTACGATGTCCATGGCCTCGATGGCCACGTTCGGATCAGTGCCGCCAAGGTCTTTCAGGTGCAGACTCAGTTGGCCGCTGGTTACGGTCACCGTATAGCTGCGGCTGACTACCTGGTTATTGGTTGTCGAGACGTTGTCGACTTGCGCGCCTTGCAGAAAGATCCCCATCTGGTCGTGCCAGTAGGGACCGGCGTCCCCAAGGAGAATGTTGACATGGTACGTTCCGTTGGGCAGATCGACGAGAAACGTCCCGTCCGGTGTGTAATTCAGGTGCAGATTCACCGCCGGACCGGTGCCGCGGTCGCGGCTGCCAATCACGCCGCTGGACCAACCGTAATGAAGGGCCGGGCTATACGCCGTGGTGTTGGTGACGAGCGTATAACCGCTCTGGACGGGGGAAACCGAGGTACCGAACTCGAAATGCGCCGCGAAGGACGGCGTCAGCGTCGTCGCGGAGGCCACTGCGGTGTAGGCCGAGTCGCCACCGTTGTTATAGGCCCGCACGCGGTAGGAATAGGCTGTGCCAGAGACCAAGGAAGTATTTTGATAGCTCGTCGCGCCCGCCGCAACCGAAGCGATCTGCGTCCAGGTGCCGCTCGTGCCGGTCTGCCGCTCAATCAAAACGCCCTGGGCGTTCGTGGCGTTGTTCTGCCAGGAGAGGTTGATTTGGCTGGCGGAGACCACGCTGGCCGAGAGGCCCGACGGGGCGGCGGGGACCGTCATCAGCGTCATGCCGCTGGCGACGGCGGAATAGGTCGAGTCGCCGCCGTTGTTGTAGGCCCGCACGCGATAGGAGTAGCTCGTGCTGGCCGCCAGCGAGGTGTCCTGATAGGTTGTCGTGCTCGCCGCGACGGTGGCGATCTGCGTCCAGTTGCCGCTGGTGCCGGTTTCCCGCTCGATCAAAACGCCCTGGGAGTTCGTGGCGTTGTTCTGCCAGGAAAGGTTGATCTGGCTGGCCGAGACCACGCTGGCCGAGAGGCCCGATGGGGCGGCGGGGACCGTCATCAGCGTGGTGCCGGCGGCGATGGCCGAGTAGCCGGAATTGCCGCCGTTGTTGTGGGCCCGTACGCGGTAGGAATAGCTCGTGTTGGCCGCCAGCGAGGTGTCCTGATAGGTGACCGTGCCCGCCGCAACCGTGGCGATCTGCGTCCAAGTGCCGCTGGTGCCGGTTTGCCGCTCGATCAAAACGACCTGGGCGTTCGTGGCGTTGTTTTGCCAGGAAAGGTTGATTTGGCTGGCGGAGACTACGCTGGCCGAAAGGCCCGACGGGTCGGCAGGGACCGTCATCAGCGTGGTGCCAGTGGCGACCGTGGAATAGGGCGAAGTGCCGGCCGTGTTGTAGGCCTGTAGTCGGTAGGAATAGCCCGTGTTGCTCGCCAGTGAAGTGTCCTGATAGCTCGTCGTGCCCATGGCCAACGTAGCGATCTGCGTCCATGTGCCGCCGGTGGTTGTTTCGCGTTCGATGAAGAAGCCTTGCGTGCTGCTGCCGCTATTCTGCCAGGAGAGATTGATCTGGCTGGCAGAGACCGCGCTGGCGGCAAGATTCGTTGGGCTTGCCGGGGGCGCCAACAAAGTCGTGCTGCCGCTGACGTTGGAGTAGGCGGAGTCGCCACCGATATTGTAAGCCCGCGCAGGTAGGAATCGCGCTGTTGGCGGCCAACGACGTGTCCTGATAGCTCGTCGTACCTGCGGCGACGTTGGCAATCTGCGTCCAACTGCCGCTAGAGCCGGTTTGCCGTTCGATGAATACGCCCTGCGCGTTCGTGGCGTTGTTCTGCCAAGAGAGGTTGATCTGGCTGGCCGAGATCGCGCTGGCGGAGAGGCCCGACGGGGCGTCGGGTACCGGCATTAGCGTGGCGCCGGCGGCGACCGCGGAATACGGGGAGTTGCCGGCTGTATTATAGGCCCGCAGTCGGTAGGAGTAGCTGGAGTTGGCCTGCAGCGAAGTGTCCTGGTAGGTCGTTGTGCCGGTGGCCAACGTGGCGATCTGTGTCCAATTGCCACTAGTGCCAGTTTCCCGCTCCAGGAGGAACCCCAGCACGCCGCCGTAATTGTTCTGCCAGGAAAGGTTGATTTGGCTGGCGGAGGCGCCGCTGGCCGTCACGCTGGAAGGCGCGGCGGGCAGCACGACGACCGAGCTCAGATCCAGCGCATCGATGGCCACGTTCGGATCAACGCCGCCGAGATCTTTGAGCCGAAGGACGAGCTGGCCGCCGAGCACGTTGACGGTATAGCTGCGGCTTACCACCTGGCTGGCGGCCGTGGAGACGTTGTCGACCTGGACGCCCTGCAGGAAAATCCCCATATTGTCGTGCAGGAAGGGTCCGCTGTCTCCGAGGAGCAGATTGACCTGGTAGGTCCCGTTGGGGACATCGACGAGGAAGGTCCCGTCGGTTGTGTAATTCAAGTGCATGTTCAGGCTTGTGCCCGTGCCGCGGTCGCGGCTGCCGATCACGCCACTGGACCAGCCGTAATGGCTCGTCGCGCTGTACGTCGTGCCGTTGGTGACGAGCGTATAGCCGCTTTGCAGCAGCGAAGCCGAAGTGCCGAATTCAAAGTGCGCCGTGATGGGCTGCGCGGCCGTGGCGGCGCTGGCCGGGCTGGAGTATGCCGAGTCGCCGGCGGCGTTGTAGGCCCGCACGCGATAGGAGTAGACCGTATTGGCCGGAAGCGCGGTGTTCTGGTAACTCGTCGTACCCGCCGCAACGGTGGCAATCTGCGTCCAACTGCCGGCGCCCGTTTGCCTTTCGATCAAGAAGCCCTGCGCGTTCGCCGCGTTGTTCTGCCACGACAGGTTGATTTGGCCGGAGGAGGCGGCGATGGCGGCCAAGGACGACGGGGCCGGAGGCAGGCTTCCGGCCGGCGTCACGGTGACGTTTCGCGTGAGCACGTTGCTGTCGTCCAGGCCATCATTGACCTTGAGACTCACCGTGCGCATGGCGCATGCTGGGGTTGGCGCTGGTGTCTTGGTAAGACACCGCCCGTAGGGCCGCCTGGTAGTTGGCCAGCGTATCGCTGCCGGTCAAAGTGAGCGTCCCCGTGGCCGCGTTCCAACTGCCGCTGATATTTGCGGTGTTCGTGAATGCCAGCACGTCTTCGCCGCTTTGGTAATTGCCGCTGATCCAAATGGTGGCGCTGGCCAGCGTCGTGCTGTCAATGTCGCTAGCGGTGATCGCGCTGGTGATCGGCATGGCCGGGTTGCCACCAATGTAGTTCAGCGACGTGCTCTCAATCGCCGCGAGCACGGGAGGAACGTCCGGCATCACGGTGAGCGTGCCGGCGACGTAGCTGATCGAGTAGTTCGGGTCCACAGCCCCGCTGGCGGTGATGGGGTAATTGCCCGCGCTGCTGGAGGCTGTTGCCGTCGTGCTCAGCGTGGGTATCGTGGTGAGGCTGGCCGAGGTATCGCCATTAACAAAGCCGCTGTAGCTGGCGGTCAGAGTGGGCAGCGCCGCATTGTAGGCCTTGGTCTTGTTGACGGCGGTGATTGTCAAGGCAACCGGTGTCACGCTGAGCGAACCGGCGACGTAGCTGATCGTGTAGTTGGGGTCCACCGCGCCGCTGGCGGTGATGGCGTACGGCCCGCCGGATACCGAGCTGGCCACCGTGGCCGCTGTGCTCAGTGTGGGCAGAGTGGTGAGGCTGGCCGAGGTATCGCCATTGACGAAGCCGTTGTAGTTGGCCGTCAGCACGGGCAGCGCAGCACCGTAGGACTTGGTCTTGTTGGCGGCCGTGATCGTCAGAGCGATGGGTGTCACGGTCAGCGCGCCGGTGACGTAGCTGATTGTGTAGTTGGCGTCCACCGCGCCGCTGGCGGTGATGGCGTATGGCCCGCCGGAGACCGAACTGGCCACCGTGGCCGTGGTGCTCAGCGTGGGTAGCGTGGTCAGGCTAGCCGAGGTATCGCCATTGACGAAGCCGCTGTAGTTGGCAGTAAGCGCGGGCAGCCCCGCCCCATAGGCCTTGGTCTTGTTGACGGCCGTGATCGTCAGCGCGACCGGCGTCACCGCGAGTGAACCGGCGACATAGCTGATTGTGTAGTTGGTGTCAACCGCGCCGTTGGCGGTAATGGCGTATGGTCCGCCGGATACCGAGCTGGCCACCGTGGCCGCTGTGCTCAGTGTGGGCAGCGTGGTCAGACTGGCCGAGGTGTCGCCGTTGACGAAGCCGCTATAGCTGGCGGTCAGCGCGGGCAACGCCGCGCCATAGGCCTTGGTCTTATTGGCGGCGGTGATTGTCAAGGCAACCGGTGTCACGCTGAGCGCGCCGGCGACGTAGCTGATCGTGTAGTTGGGGTCGACGGCGCCGCTGGCGGTGATGGCGTACGGTCCACCGGAGACGGAGCTGGCCGCCGTGGCCGTGGTGCTCAGCGTGGGTAGGGTGGTGAGGCTCGCCGAGGTATCGCCGTTAACAAAACCGCTGTAGGTGGCCGTCAGCGCAGGCAGCGCCGCCCCATAAACCTTGGTCTTATTGACGGCGGTGATCGAGAGGGCAACCGATGTCACGCTGAGTGAACCGGCGACGTAGCTGATCGTGTAGTTGGGATCGACCGCGCCGCTGGCGGTGATGCTGTACGGCCCGCCGGATACCGAACTGGCCGCGGTGGCGGTGGTGCTCAGTGTGGGAAGCGTGGTCAGGCTCGCCGACGTGTCGCCATTGACGAAGCCGCTGTAGCTCGCCGTCAGGGCAGGCAGCCCGGCCCCATAAGCTTTGGTCTGATTGTTGGCGATGATCGAGAGGGCAACCGGCGTCACGCTGAGCGAGCTGGCGAAATAGCTGATTGTGTAGTTGGCGTCCACCGCGCCGCTGGCGGTGATGGCGTACGGTCCGCCGGAGACGGAGCTGGCCGCCGTGGCCGTCGTGGCGAGCGTGGGCAGCGTGGTCAGACTGGCCGAGGTGTCGCCGTTGACGAAGCCGCTATAGCTGGCGGTCAGCGCGGGCAACGCCGCGCCATAGGCCTTGGTCTGGTTGGCGGCCGTGATCGTCAAGCCAACCTTCGTGACAGTGAGTGAACCGGCGACGTAGGTAATCGTGTAGTTGGGGTCCACCGCGCCGCTGGCGGTGATTGCGTATGGTCCGCCGGAGACCGAGCTGGCCGCGGTAGCGGTCGTGCTCAGTGTGGGCTGCGTGGTCAGGCTGGCCGCGGTATCGCCATTGACGAAGCCGCTGTAGCCCGCCGTCAGCGCGGGCAACGCCGCCCCGTAGGCCTTTGTCTGGTTGTTGGCCGTGATCGAGAGGGCGACCGGTGTCACGCTGAGCGCGCCGGGGACGTAGCTGATCGTGTAGTTGGGGTCCACCGCGCCGCTGGCAGTGATGGCATACGGCCCGCCGGAGACCGAGCTTGCCGCCGTGGCCGTCGTTGTGAGCGTGGGCAGCGTGGTCAGACTGGCCGAGGTATCGCCGTTGACAAAGCCGCTGTAGCCCGCCGTCAGCGTAGGCAAGGCTGCACCATAAGCCTTCGTCTGGTTGTTGGCCGTGATTGCCAAGGCCACGGGCGTCACCGTGAGTGAACCGATGACATAGCTGATCGTGTAGTTGGCGTCCACCGCGCTGCTGGCGGTGATGCTGTACGGACCGCCGGAGACGGAGCTTGCCGCCGTGGCCGTGGTGCTCAGCGTGGGCAGCGTAGTCAGGCTGGCTGAGGTGTCGCCGTTGACGAAGCCGCTGTAGCTGGCCGTCAAGCTAGGCAACGCCGCCCCGTAGGACTTGGTCTTATTGACGGCGGTGATTGTCAAAGGGGCCGGAGAGACGGTCTGCGAATAGCTCGTGGAGTTGCTGTTTGCCCAGGAGCCACTGTCGCTCGTGTAATCGGCTGTCAAGGTATGCGAGCCCGCCGTCAGTGTCGTCAGCGAGTAGGTCGCCTGGCCATTGCTGAGTTGTACTGGCGATCCGGCGTTCAGCCCGTCGATTATCCATTGCACCGATCCTGTCGGCGTTCCGCTGGCGGAGGCGACTGTGACCGTATACGTCACGTACTGCCCATAAGTCGATCCCGAAGAGTAATTGCCGGCGACCGTCGTGGTGGTGCTGGCGGCCTGGCTGGAAACTCCAGCCAGATCGGGCACAAGCAGATTGGCGACCGGGGTTCCGAGTCCAGTGACGAGGTCATAGCCGGTGCCTGCTGAATAGTTCGGGCTGCCCGTGCTCGTGCCGGAGGTAATATCGTGGAAATCAGCGGCCGGTAATTGGTACAACCGCGGTAGGGTCTGCGACGGCCCGTCCAAGGTCCCCAACCCGTTCGCAACTCGCAACTGGTCGGCCAGAGCAATCAGCCCTGCCCAGCAGGGGGCGCTAAGGCTTGTGCCGCCATACTGAAACCAGGGGCTTGAGCCGCCGTTGTAGGAGTCATAGATGGCGACCCCCGTGTTCGGATCGGCGTCAAAGGCCACGTCGGGAGTCGTCCGCATGCCGTTGGGGTTGATTGTACTTCCGCCATTGTGAATCACAAGGCCCAGCTGGTAGCTGGGCTGGCTATCGTACTGGCTGATGCCGCCGCCACTTCCGCTCCAGCCTGTCTCGCTGCCGTAGTTGTTGCCGGTCAGTGAGAGCGAAGTGCCGCCCACGGCTAGGACATTGGTCGAATAGGCTGGATAGCCGCCCGGTGAACCTACGTCGCCTGAACAGGCTACAAAGGTCACACCTTGATGTCCGTTCGGCGTCTGAAAGTAAACGCTGTCGTACGCTGAATCAAGAGAACTTTCTGCACCATAGAAACTCATGGAAACTACAGATACGCCCGCCAGATTGCGGGCCGTGTTGACAGCCTTGAAGAGTCCGGAGGCGTAGATGCTACTATTTGCCTCAATCAGCACAATATTCGCCATCGGCGCGATGGCATGCGCCCATTCCACGTCCAACGCCTCCTCGGACTCCCACCGGCCGGTTGTGTCAGTTCCCGGATAATTGGTCCCGCCGGTTTGGTCCAGTTTGGTGAAAGTCGGTCCGCCGGGTGTGCCGAAATCGGGCAGGCCGTAGTAGGCATTGAAGTAGTGCAGATCACTGGTGGCGTAGGCGGCGGCGTTACTGCTGCTGAGGAGGCCTGGATCGTCGTACGCATCGACAATAGCGATTGTCTGACCGGCACCGTTTTGGCTAAGCAAGTTAATCCCGTAAGCAGCGAGTATCTGTTGGGGCGTCAACGCGCCGCCGGGCGGGACGCTCGATCCGGCCGGCGTGGCAAATCCGTCCACGGATGGATTTGCCGTGGCGCTGCTGGCGACGGCCGGCGTTTTTGAGCTCCTAGGCTTGGCCGCCAGTGTCGGACTAATTGCCGCCGCGTGGAAGCTGAAGAACGGAACCGCAGCCGCCGGCAGCGCCTGCGGCGCAATGACGATGGCCGCGTGAGAAGCAGACTCCGTGAGCCCTGCGGCCGACAACAGTTCCCGCCTCTCAAGCGCCTCAAACCGCAGAGCTCGCTGAAGGTGCGACGTGCGACCGCGCGAACTATGCCCCGGCGAGCGAAAGAAAAGACCGCGGAAGTGAACGCGACTGCTCATGGCGACCTCGGCAAGCTGGAGACCTACAAGACACCGCTAATGTTCGGCATCCGTTTAACGGGACAAGGTTCCGTCCACATGGCCCTCCAAGCAAATATAGGTCACACAGAGTGCCCTTCTGCCGATGTTGGCACTAGCTTTCCACCGTCCTAGAGAGAACTGCCTGCGCGGTACTTCCTGCAGGACAGGGAACAGTCGAATCGACGGACTGTTCCGAATATTCGGGCGGCTGACGGTCAGTAGTCCAGAAAAGAAAAACGTCGATTAGGCAACGCCTCAGCGGGCATACTCGGCCAGGACGGCGTCACGGGCCAGAATCGCCGCATCGCGCCCGTGGCCTTGGGCATCGAAAGCCCTCCACGGCCAATCCACGCTAGCGGCCGACCGCCGGGCGAGGTTTTCCGCCAGGTTCTCAAAGACCTTTGCGCGGACTGCCGTCGCGTCCGGGGTTCCGTTAACCTTCATCCCAGCGATAAATCGTTGGGCTATGATCGACCGCGCGTTAGGGGCACCGGTGGTTACAACTGCCGGAACACCCACCGCGGCGGCCGCTTGCGATGCCGGCGCGGGAACGATTGCCGAAAACAGTCCGCTGTTGCCGCCCACCGTTAACGACGCGCCGTCGGCCACGGCATTGGCCGTCGTAACTTTCAGGGTCCCACTCTGGACCGTCACATTGCCGAGGCCCCCGCCGGTGCCCGACAGCACGAGCTTGCCGCCGCCGCTTTTGATCAGGCCGCCCGACCCGGAGATCGACCCGTTGATGGTTGCCGTCGTGGAATATGCGGTGTCAACCGTCAACATATGGCCGGCGGTGTCGATCGGGCGCTCAACCGCCAGCGAGCCCGCGGAAACCTGGAAAACCGCGTCGCCGCCGAAGACAAGCGGAATCGACAACGTGTTGCTCCCCTGTGCATTGACGATTGTCGAGTCCAACACCGCGGAGTTGCCCGAGAGCGTGCAATTCCCGTTGAACGTGATCTGGCTAAAGATAGTGTTGGCCGGATAATCGTTAACCAGCGACGAGGCGACCGGGCCACCCAGAACCACGTTGTCAACCGCCGGATTCAGCAGTTGCACTGCGATGTTCCGCGTCAACACGTTGCTGTCAGCCTGCCCGTCGTTGACTTTGAAGCTCACAGTGCGCATGGCCGTGCTGGGATTGAGGCGGTTGTTGGCGTAGGTTACCGCCCGCAGTGCCGCCTGGTAGTTGGCCAGCGTTTCGCTGCCGCTGAGGGTCAACGTCCCCGTAGCCGCGCTCCAACTTCCCGTGATGTTGGCCGTGTTGGCGAAGGAGAGTATGTCCTCGCCGTTTTGGTAATTGCCGCTGATCCAGACCGTGGCCCCGATTAGGGTCGCACTTTCGGCATCGTTGACCGCCAGTGACGAAGAGACTGCCGTGGCCGGGATGCCCTCGGTGTAGGTCAGCGCCGACGACTCGATCCCCGTCAGAATTGGCGGATTACAAGTGACCGTGATGCTGTAGTTCGCGGAGGTCGTGGCCCCCAGCGTGTCGGTGGCCGTGACGGTGAAGCTCTCGGTCCCGGCCGCGGTCGGCGCCACCGTGATGCTCAGCGTGTTGCTTCCGCTGGGAGGTACCACCAAGCCGGCGATGGCGTTCTGGGTATTGCTCACCACCAGCGTTATACTGCCCGTGCCTCCGCTGGCCGTAATCGTCTGATTGTAGGCCACGTTGACCGTGCCGATCGGCAGGGTGGCCGGACTAATCGCGACCGCCGAATTGATCGTGGTGGGATCACTGGCCGTGTCGTTGAGGGTCACTACCTCGCCGCCGCCGGACACCGTGGCCGTGTTTGTCACGCTCGCCGGCGCCGTGGCGGCGACGTTGACCGTTACCGTCAACGCCGGGTAGCTGATACCGGGGGCAATCGCGTCGCTACGGGTGGCGGTGAGCGTGGCCAGGTTTACCGTCCAGCCGGGGCCGCTCATGTCCGTGGCCGTCAAGCCCCCGGGCAGCGTGTCCACGAGGCTCACCGTACCGCTCGTCGCTCCCGAACCGGAATTACTCACCGTGATCGTATAAGTGTCCCCCACGTCCTCCTGTCGGAAGTTGCCGACGTGGGTCGCGGTCAAAGTAAGGTCGGGATGCGGACTACCCAGGGCCAAATCTGGCACGAGCAGATTTGCCTTTGGACTACCCAGCCCGGTCACCAGGTTGTAACTAGAACCAGTAGTTGGGGTAAAATCCACCGAGTAATTCGGGTTGCCCGTGCTCGTCCCGGAAGTGATATCGTGGAAATCCGCGGCGGACAACTGGTACAGCCGGGGCAAGGTCTGCGACGGCCCGTCCAACGTGCCCAGTCCCGCCGTAACCCGCATCTGGTCGGCCAGGGCAATCAGACCGGCCCAGCAGGGCGAGGCCAGGCTCGTGCCGCCGTACTGAAACCAGGGGCTTGAGCCGCCGTTGTAGGAGTCGTAGATTGCGACTCCCGTGTTCGGATCGGCATCAAAGGCCACGTCGGGAATCGTTCGCATGCCCTGAGGATCGATGGTGCTATTGCCGTTGTACACAGTCAAACCCTGCTGATAACTCGGCTGACCATCGAACTGGCTGATGCCGCCGCCGCTGCCGCTCCAGCCTGTCTCGCCGCCGTACGTGTTGCCATTCAGCGTCAGCGAAGTGCCTCCCACGGCCAAGACGCTGGTCGAATAGGCCGGATAGCCGCCTGGTGAACCGTAGTCGCCGGAGCAGGCTACAAAGGTCACGCCCTGGTGTCCGCTGGGCGTCTGAAAGTAAACGCTGTCGTATGCTGTATCAAGAGAATTTTCCCCACCGTAGAAACTCATGGAAACTACCGATACGCCCGCCAGTTTGCGGGCCGTGTTGGCAGCTTTGAAGAGCCCGGACGCGAAGATATTGCTGTTCGCCTCGACGAGGACGATGTTGGCCATGGGCGCGAAAGCGTGCGCCCATTCCACGTCCAACGCCTCCTCGGACTCCCAATTGCCAGTTGTGTCAGTGCCCGGGTAGTTGGTCCCGCCGCTTTGGTCCAGCTTGGTGAAAGTCGGTCCGCCGGTTGTACCGAAATCGGGCAGCCCGTAGTAGACGTTGAAGTTGTGCAGGTCGCTTGTGGCGTAAGCGGTGGCGTTGCTGCTGCTAACCAGGTCTGGATCGTCGTAGGCGTCGACAATGGCGATGGTCTGCCCTGCGCCGTCCTGGCTAAGCAGGTTAATCCCGTAAGCGTCACCAATCTGCTGTGGCGTAAGCGCGCCCGACGGCGGTTCGCTTGCTCCACCCGGCGACGCAATCCCCAGAAGCGGCGGGACGGCCGCGCTGCTGTCCGCAGGGCTTGCCACCGGCAATGGCGTCAGTGCTACGCCGCTGAGAAGGGTCCGCGGTTCAAGGATCTCAACATGAAGTCCCCTTCCGGATCGGAAACAGCTTGACGCGCGGCGAGACATCGCCTTGTGTTGCGCATGTGCGAACTGATGTGAATTGCAATTAGCAATTGGCTCACCTGCCGACAGGCGATTCGCAGCGAGAACGCACCAGAACATCTGCCACCTAACCTCATATTGCTGACAGAATCGGTAGCCATACTGCAGATTCTGAAAAAACGGTGCGCCAAACGGGTAATCCGTTTCCCGGCGCAACTCTTGACCTATTCCGCGTTTAAGTCCGCACGCGATCCGTTATTGTCTGACGAGAAAAGCAAAAAGCAGGGCTCGCTAGCGAGCCCTGCTTTGCATCATACCACGATTCGCTGCGTTCAGCAAGCCGCTGGTTCGCATACGAGCAGGAGAGTTTCCAGTTGGTCACCGTCGGGACCTAGCGACATGCTAGGCAACCTTGCCAGCCCAAAAGCGCCACTTCCTCGCCCCAACGGGCACCGCGCAAAGTCCCAAGCTTGCAAGAGCGATGAGGCCGGTTGGCTCGGGTGTCGGACTCGCGTCGCCAGTCTGACCGCCGCCAAACACAAGTCCTTGAATCTGGTCTCCCTGATCGACAATCGCATATACCTGCGGACCGCCAGTATAGGTATAATTCTGCGAATGATTTAGTATGTCAGTCGCGCAACTGAGTGCCGTGTCCGCCTCAGCAGTGGTGATTGGGTCATGGCCGTTGTACGTGCCAAACTGTGTGTCGGTAGGCATCGTAAATCCTTTGCCATTACCGTTAATTATCTCCCACAGAGCCAACTGGAGGCCCAACGAACTGACTGCCCCGGCGCTTCCGTTCCACGCAATCGGCCCATTTACGTTGCCCTTGACATCAACCCAATAGGATACCGCATCGACAACCTTAGCGTCGACGGCATTAAGATTGCCGATTCCCGGGTCATTGGGCGGGATGCTAGGGATATTACCCGTACCATTGGATGCGGGCGCGAGCAAATAGACGTTCGAAGGGTACGACGTATTGAAGGTGACCTCTTGAGTGTAGTCAAGGCAAAAGCCTTGGGAAGTGCCCGGAACTATTGGATTAGGTAGACCCTGCGGATTGGTTACCAGATTATTATTGTCCAGCGGATTGGAGAAGTCGTAACTGTACGGACCGCAGAAGACGCCGTTTGCGGTTGGCTGGTTGTAGATGAGGCTGTTCAAAGTGTAACTAACAGTGCCCACGTTCGTGTCGGCGAACACGGTGCTCGCGCTGACTGCCATCAAAAGCATCGCTAAAGGAACCGCACGTCGCATTATTCATCTCCTAAGGTTGAACTGAGTTTTGTTTGCAAAAATCATTGGGCTCTCTTCCCGCGTGTATCATCCTACCACCGAGTGAAACGGCGTCAACGATTTTTGCGCAACTTTTCACATACTCGCAAAACTTCGCGGAAATGCGCAGCTCGGGAGGGGGTAAGTAATCGCCAGATTGCCCAGCAAGACGTACTATCTCGCCGCCTTCTGCGGCAAGCCGGCGAGGGCGGTTTTCGGAGCCGATTCCTCGGATGTTGGCCCGTTTTCCGCCCGCCTGATTCCAACAGCCTAAGGGGTACTATATGTGCGTATATGATGCTTCAAGGTGGAACAACCCGTTTCAGCGTGTAAGTCAAGTTGACCGTAAGGCGAAAACTATGGAACGGCCCACGACCGCACGGGTACCTGGCCCTGCGTTCCGATAGGGATGCCCTGCGAGCAGCCGGTCGGGCAGCCAAGCGGGAACCCACAGACCCCGCTGCGGATTGGTTGGGAGAGTGCGGCCATCGACACCCGCACCGAACAAGTAGCAGAAAGCGCTTGCAGCCGCGTGACGCCTTCGGTCGTTCGGCGTCGATGGCATTTGCGGCGGTGCCGGAGCCGCGAAAGGCGTCTGCCGGCGCGGCAATGCAGTCGTCGCGAGATGGGGTAGGGCGACCGCGGCCGCCCAACAACAACGGGCCGGCACGGCGATTTCTTAGCCGTAGAATGTAGAATCAATCTACACCCTGAACTATCTTGGCACCCCTCCAAACCTGCGCTGTCTCGCAATCCGTTGCGACTAGTCGAAATCCGGGAAGAAACTAATTGACTGCCTTCTCTGTGGTGGTACAATGACGACGTAACTTGGAATATGGCCCGACGGCATCCATCTCGAAGTCCAAACAACAAACAATTCGACGGCCGATATTGCGAGAAACGAAAAACGCGTTGGTGAGTTTAACGAACATTGGTTTGGCGGCTTTTATACATCTATAAATCGCCGTTATAAAAGGAGGGTGCTAAGAATGAAACGTTTATTTGCAGCGTTCAGTTGTATCGCAGTCCTGTTGGTGAGTGCGGCTGCGAAGGCGGACACACAGTCTTTCGTCTTCACCCCGAGCGGCACTTCGGCTTACTACCTACCGTTCGGGCAAAACGGTTTGACGATACCCGACCCTACGCTAACGGCGACGTTTACCGATTTGTCGTCGGGTTCCGTTCAACTGACGATAACCGCCGGCGCTTTCCAATCCTATATGGGGCACGCGTTATCCGTCGGTTTCCTTGGCATTAACCTGAACCCACAGTCAAATCTGACCAGCGGCCAGATAAGTAACCTGCACATCACCGCTGTTAGTGGCAACGCTAACGACCTCGCCAATCCTGGTGTTCTTTACAACCAGGGTTTGGATCACGGGGGGACGTTTAATGTCAGGCTCCAGTGGGCGTACGGCGCCTTTGAGGCCAACCAAACACAAATTTACGATATCGGGGGACTTCCGAACCTTGTTAACGCGGATAACATCGTCGCAAACGCGCTCAGTACCGGCACTAATGGCGGGGTGCAGGCGATAGCTCAGATTATCGATGGCCAGACAACAGGAGATGTTGAGGATTATATCGAATTCGAACAGGGCGGAAACCCCGGTGGTGTCACAACTCCGGAGCCGTCACGCTGGGTGGGGCTATCGGGCATAGCCGGTATGTTATTGTTCGGCTTAGTTTGGCGGCGGCGACGGTAGCGCGAGCGTTGTTAATTTAAGAAAACACCCACGACACGGCCGTCCGCGAAGGACGGCCGTGTTAGTTTTTGCGCCGAGCTTCCAACTATGACGGCCTCCTCACGGCGCGAATGCCGGCGGATGTCGCCGGTGAAATTCTGGCATTATGGCAATTGGCATGAATACCCCGAAGCATAACTGATGTTCGCCTCCCGCCTTCGCTGGTCGCCAGCACGAATAGGCGGCATGGCGTCGCCTAGCGACCGTTCAAGAAAGCAAAAAGCCCCACGGGCAATTCGCCGCGCGGGGCTTTGTTATCGCACGATCAGAAGCCGGCGGGTTGGCGCGGTAGAACGTGCCGGGTGCATAATGCGGAGCACACAGTACAGAGTGCGGAGTACTCAGTACGCGCTGCGGAGCAAAAGGTGCCCAGGGCACAGTACATCGTATTCATCCCTTCAATAACATCTGTGGCTGTAAATTGATAACCCGGTGGAAGTACAGCAACTCGAAAAAGCGTCCAATTTTGTCAAGTTTTGTCCACATGCCACGCTATTGCACCGAACGGGCAAGCTCGTCGTAGGCGGGACGCTCCAGAGGATGCAGCGATTCGGGGGCAAGCTGCATCGCGCGGGCCATCTTGAGAGATTCGGCCGCCTCGGCCGCCCGACCCAGCTTGCGTTGCGCGAGGGCCAGATGGAAGTAGCGGTTGGCCGCCGGCTGCGCATCGATTACCGTCTGCATGTCTGCCAGGGCCTTTTCCGGCTGGCCCAGCGCTAACTCGACATTTGCACGCGTGTCCAAGAGGGCGGGCTGCGGCCCGGCCAGGTTGATCGCGCGGTCGATCGATTCCAGTGCCTCATCGAGCTTCTGGCCGCGGAGGGCCAAAATCCAGGCCAGCTCGTTGAGCGCCGGGACGTTTGCGGCGTCTTTCTGTAGTACCTCGCGATAGAGGGCCTCGGCTTCAGGATACTTGCCCTGCGCGTCGCGGAGCTTGCCCGAGACTAGCAGCAGCGCGGTAGGGCGGGAGTGCTTTTCAGTATCGGCCCTCTCAATCGCGGCGGAGAGGATGGCGTCTAGGCGCTCCAACTGGGCGGGGGAGATCGCCGGCTGGCGCATGAGGAGCTCGCAGGTGGCGGCGATCTGCGGCACGTCGGCCGACTTCCAGGCCGATTCCGCTTGCTTCAGCGCCTCGTCCCAGCGCTTCTGCCGGGCGAGGAAATCGACGAGCACGAGGGCCCGTTTGGGATCGTCCGCGGCGCAATTGCGATAGCCGTCTTCGGCCTTTTGCAGGGCAACCGCGGCCGCGGATGGCGAAGGGGACGGTCCCGTTTTTGCCGGCCCCTGCCTGGCGGGCCGCGCGGCCAGGGCCTCCAATTCGGCGGCGGCCGCCAACATGCGGGCCCAATGGTCCGCCGTGTCGGCCTGGGCCTTCTTCACGAACTTGGCCAGCGTGGCCAGGGCCCCGTCGATGTCGGCCGCGCGATACTGCACCTCGGCGCGGAGCTGCGCCGCACGGGGGTTGTCGGGGTCAAGTTGCTCGAGCTTATCGACCCAGAGTGCGGCATCGGGCTCATTGTGGTCCAGCAGCGCCTGGGCGTAGGCGGCAACGTATTGCGGCTGTTTGCGCTGGGTAGCAAGCAGGGCCAACATTTGCTCGCGGGTCTTCGGCCAGTCGCCCGAGGCAAGGTAGAGCTGGGCGAGGCGAAAACGGTCTTCGGCGACGGCGTTTCGCGGGTCTTCCACCAGCTTCTCAAAAATGGCGATGGCCTCGCGCCGCCGGGAGGGCTCGGGCGTGGCAGCCAGCAGGCGGGCCTTGAGGCGGAGATTTTCGGCAGAGGACGGCGCGGCCGCCAGGTTTTCGTTGGCGAGGCGGACCGCTTCCAAGAGGTTCTGATAGCCGCCTTGATCGGCGCGGACACGGGCCAAGGCGCCGCGGGCGTCGGCCACCTCCGGAGGAGTGGCTTGGATCTGGCCGCCGACAATCCGGACAAGTTGCTCGGCGGCCTTCGCCAACTCGCCTTTGCGGATGTAATAGACGGCAACGCTGCGGACGATGGCAGGGTCGTCGGGCTTTTGCTTCACGGCCAAGGCATATTGCTCGCCGGCATCGTCGGCCTTGCCCAGGATCTCCAGGCACTCGGCCAGGGCGAGCGGAGCGGCGGCGGCGGGAATCTTGGCGCGGGCATCGGCCAGGGCCTTTTCCGCGCTGTCCTTCTGGCCGGCGGCGACGTAAAGGCGGACCAAGGCCACCCACGTCTCCGGGGCCTTTTCATCCAGCGAATTCGCCTGGCGCAGGGCCTTCTCGGCGTCGTCGCGGCGGCCGAGAACGCCGTAGAGCTGGCCGAGCCAGAGGTAGTCGCGATAGTCCTTAGAGGCTTTAGCCGCCTTTTCGGCGGCCGCCAGCGCACCGGAAACGTCTTGCAGGCCGTAGAGGACCCCGGATTGCTCGCGGAAAAGGTCGGTGGTGAACGGCACCTGCTGGCCTTCCATTTGGTGGAGCAGGTCGTTGGCGGCGGCATACTCGCCCTTGTTATAGAGCAAGCGGAGCGCGCGGCGGGCGACTTCGGGGCTCTTCTCGCCCTGTTTGACCGCCTCGCGATACTTCGACAACGCGGAGTCCTCCTGCCGCAATTCCTCATAGACAAGTCCTTGGAGCATGAGCGCCCGCGGCCAGTCGGGGCGCAACCGCAGGGCCTGGGCAAGATGGTCGAGGGCCTGCTGCAGGTCGGCCTGGCGCTGTTTGTCGAGGGTGGGAGGAATTGCCGCGTTGGCGGCCGGCGCGGCGGCAGGACCCTTCGCGCCACCATAATCGATCAGGCGGAGGGCCTTCGCATAGTTCCAGATCGGGCCGCTGCTTTCAATCCGGTCGATCTCCTCCAAGGCAGCGTCCATCAGCTTGGCATCCCTAGCCTGAGCGGCCATGTCGAAGAGCTCCAGGCGGACGCGGAGGTCGCCGGGCAGCTCGGCCATGACGCGCTGCCAGAGTTGCTCGGCCTGCGCGAAGTCGTTGACCGCCAGCGAAGCCGACGCCAGAGATTGCCAGAGCCGCACCTGGTCCGCTTTGGAGAAATCGTTGGTCTTTTCCGCCAGCTTGCGGAGCTGTTCGGCAGCGTCTTTCTCGCCTTTGAGCACTAGGCACTTTGCGCGGACCAGTCGCAATACGAGGCTGTCGCCGAGCTGCTTCTCCGCTTCCGCTAACAATTGAGTGGCGCGTTCCCAGCGGCTATCGCGAATCGCGAAGTCGATCTCGGCGACCCAGAAGGCGACCTCCTTGGGATTGTTTTTTCTTTGGGCTTCAATCAACTTTTCGGCGTCCGCCTGCTGGCCCTTGGCGACGAGCAGCTCTGCCTGAAGCAGCGGTATGGCCGCCGAGTTGGGGGCCGTGCGGGAGAACTCGTCGAGCAAACCGCTGGCGCGGCCCCAATCTCCTCGCTGGTCGGCAGGAAGCCGCGACGTTTGCAAGATGGACAAACGGATGAGGCCGACCCAGGCCGCCGCTGGGGCGCCTTTGAGCCTTGCCAGCGTGGTCCGCGCTTCCAAAGCTTCATCGATCCGGCCCAGCGATTCGAGGTTGGCGGCGAGGGCTTCGCGGGCGGGAAGCCACATCGGGTCCATTTCGACGGCCTGTTGGAATTCCTTGAGGGCGCGCTCGGTATCGGCCAGTTGCTCATAGCTTCTGCCCAGCGAATAGAATGCCTGCTTCGCCAAGTCGGGCGCTGCCTTCAGTTCCTGGCCAAGCGGGCCGAATCGCCGGGTTGCGTCGGCCCAATGTCCCTGGACTTGCGCGATCTGGGCCTCCAGCAGGTCGGCATAGAGAGCAGGCCCAATCGACGGCGCCGACGCATCCGCATCCAATTTGGGAAACGGTTTTGTCCGCAAGTCGCGGGCGGTTTGCCGGGCCTCGTCAAGCTTGCCCCTGACAATTTGGAGGTTTCCCAGCTTCAGCCACATAGTCGGCGGAGCATCCGTCTCGACCCCCTTTTGCAGCCAATGGATCGCTTCGTCCGGCTTATTGTCAGCCAACTCGATTTTCGCAAGGACGTCGTATATGCGAGGGTCTTTGGGAGCGGCCCGGACGGCGCGTGTGCCATATTCCCGGGCCTTGTCGAGTTGCTTCCGTGCAAGGCAGACGTTTGCGGCAAGAAACAGCTCCGCGGGGTCGTCGGGGGCCAATTTCAATGCGGCTTCGGCGTCTTGAATCGCGGCGTCGAAGTTCTTTTGCGCTAGCCGCCGATAGCCCCGAAACAAGTAGGCGTGCGGGTCTTTGGGGTTGGCGGCGACCAGTTGATCGGTCCAGTAATCGCCGGCTTTCACCGCCCAATCCTTGTCCTTCCGTAGCGTTGTCTGAAGTTTATTGGGCAAGTCTTTCAGCCATTCGTTCCGGTCCTTGTCGAGATCCTCGCCCTGTGTGGAGAGGATGCCCACCAATTGCGTGTAGGCGGCAAAACGGGTCGGATCATGGGCGACGGCCGCCTCGAACGATCGGCCGGCGGCAAGGTATTCGCCGGCCTTGGCCTGGCAGAATCCGTCAAGTTCCAGCAGCTCTGCATCGGCGGGGAATTCCTTGAGCAGGTAATTCTCAAGGTGGTCCCTGGCGTCGGCGATGCGACCTATGGCGATATCGGCCTTTACCGCCTTGCGTCGAATGTCGCTGCGTGTGGGATCGCGCCGCAACGACGCCTCGAAGCGCTCGCTGGCGGGGCCGTAGGCGTGAACGTCGGCGAGCAGCGAACCGCACTCGGACAGGGCGTCGACATCCCGCGGATCGAGCACCAAGTATTTTCCATAAAGATCGATGGCCTTGGCAACATCCCGCTGGCCTTCTGCCTCGCGGGCTTTGGCCAAAAAGATGCCGGCCGTTCGCTTCGCCTGCCATCTATTCAGCAAGTAGACCCCGACACCTAGCGCGGCGATGCAGCCGAGGGAGAAGAGGAGGAACCGGAGGTTGAGTTTAGTATTCATCGACATTTCCTAGCGATTGTATGCAGTCTACAGTGGATCGGCCCTGATGCCAAGCACGGTTGCAACGGGCCGCGAGCCGCCGAGAAGTGTCCCTGGGCGAACATGGGCAGCCTTGTCTCCTATTACCATGGTTGTCGAGTGTCCGCCATCCAGCAGGAAGCCATCCTGGGCACCCTCCTTCGCGAGCATCTGTGCCACGGCCAGCGATGAGGCGTTCTCGAACACGGCCAACCAAAGTAGGCGGCGTTTGGAATCGATTCCAACCGCCGTGCAGCGGTCCATTTTGTGGCCGGTCATGCCGGGCCGTATTTGCCCTTGCCACAGCGGCAGCCATCAGCCGCCAATGGCCCAGCGTACTTTTTCCAACAGCCGCTGGGAAGGAGGATAGGTCGGTTCGATGTGCGGCGTCAGATCGGGCTCGAACCAGAGCATATAACTCTTGGCATCGACGTGGCTTACCTGGCCGTCGGCGACAATCGTCTGCACGCCGCAGGCCAGGTCGCCATTGCTGTAGAACAACTCCGAATCGGCGGCAAAATAGTCTCCATTGACCACGACGGCCAGGCCTTCGCGCCGCAGGACGGTCGCGGCGTTGGTAAGGCGGTATTGGTAGCCCTGCTCAACGGCCTCGGGATCCAGGGGAGTCAAGTAGAGCCCGATGCCCGGCGCGGCCAGGTCGACCTTAACGATATGGACCAGGCCGCGACATTCCTCCGCGTCGATTTTCCCGCAGGAGTAGACGACGCCGCGAAAGATCTCCGTCGGCGGCATAGGGCGCGGGTCGGTCCAGCAAGCGTAACCAGCCAAACCTGCGCCCGCAACCGAAGCCGCGACAACCGCGGAAACCGCTATTTGATTCCAAACTCTAGAGAGCATTTCCCAGGATTGGGTTGCATGTGGAGCGACGGTCGTTGGACTTTCGCTGGGGAGATGACTCTTCTTAGCTACCCTGCGACGACAGTGAACTGATACCTAACGTTTCAACAGCTAAATGACATGATGCTGCCGGAGTTGAATTAGCTGCAGTATAATCACTTCGCCCGACCAAAAGTACCACGCAAAGGAATTGTTATGGTTCCGATGCCAGAGTAGTAAAATGGAAAGGAACCCGAACAGCGGGAAGAGATATCGCTCGAACATCACATCGCCGTGCGCCACTTGCATGACGACTCCCAGGACACAAGAGATTTTTATTGCGCGCGTCGCTAGAGCCTCTCCCGCGACCGGACAGCATGAGCTGAACAGAACTTGAACGCCCGCGATCAGTAAGACGCCAAGCACGGCAATTCGCACGGGACTGCTAGCAGAAATCGCGGCTTGTAAGAAGCTGCGCAAACTTCCACCAAAATGATCAGGGTTCAACTCGCTGAAGTTTGGAAAGTAACAAAACAGGAGCAATATGCCGATTGCGCTGAAGAGTAATCGGGGGCGCAATCGCCGGTTCAAGCCGACAAGCGAAAACGGAAGGAAATAGAATCCAATCACGCATAAAGAGAAGACCGCGTTAACAGGTAAGATAACAAGGTGTACCGGGTTAGGCCGAAGTTGCGCAGTCGGAGCAGCCAATCCACCCCAAACAATTATTAACGGCAAACGAAGCAGGAGCGGGACGAGGACGCCAAGAATCATTCGTCGAGGCACCAGCCCTTGCGAGGCACAACCCAGACATACTCCTGCTATGATAAATGCTGCATCAATTCGGATATAGAGCATGGCGGTGCTGGCCAGGATGCTGTAAATGAGATAGCTGTTAGAGCTTCTCTCTATGCTCCTCAGCAGGCCGTAAAACGAAATATACATGAGCGCCAAGGTTGGCATATCTGTCATGTAGGTTAGCGAAAGTATCAGGAAATACGGAATGAGGACGACGCTGGACGATCGGTAGTCCATTGCGTCGGAGTTCATCAGCCGGACAACGCGGTTGAAAAAGCAGACCCCGATCAATGCCGATACGAAGACCAGGAATCGCATCACTGGTAGTGTGAACCTGGTTATCGATCCGACCGCCGCGCCGACTATAAAGACGAACGGAGCCTTCGCCTCATAGTTTTCAGAGCCTTCATAGGTTACCAATGTATGCCAGGTAGGATGTTGAGCGATATAGTGGGTAAAATTTAGGTGTGAGTTCTCGTCATATTGCGGCGGGAACTGCAGTTGTGTAAACGCCGCCAATCCGATCATCAAGACCAATGGCCATGACTTAACGAATCGTTCTCGAATCCGATTGATTCTCATTTATGTTGGACCAGAATTGTCACGCCGCTTGCATGCGTTGTAGTGTCGAGCCTCGATGAGAACCCATTTCGTGCAAAAGCTTTTGTGCCGGCGCAGCAAGTGGTCACTACACCAGCGTGAACCAGACTTCCACTTCTTGCTCAAGCCGTTCGGCAAAGTCGTCGGCCACGACAAACAACTCCGCCAAGTTCTCGTCCAGGCTCGCCTCGTGGTCCCAGAACACCAAGACGGCGGAATAGCCGAAGGAGTGGGGAAAACGAATCGCAGATCACGTTTCTTGTACTTCGAAAACTTCGTCAGCTAATATGCAGCCTAGCCTAGCGAATGCCGACAGCCGGCTCACAGCGGCAGCGCCTTGATTCCAAAGCACGTTGCCACCGGCCGCGAACCGCCGATAAGTGATCCCGATCGCACGTGAGCCGCTTTGGGCCCCAGCACTATGGTCGTCGAATGTCCGCCATCGAGCAGAAAGCCGTCCTGCACGCCGTGCCGCTTGAGTGCTTCCGCCACGCCTAGCGAAGAGGCGTTCTCGAAAACTGCCAGCCAAAGCAATCGCCGCCCGGAGTCGATGCCAATCGCCGTGCGGCGGTCCAAGTCGAGCGCGGGTCCGGCCCTTTGCACTTGTCCCTTCCAAATCGCTGCGCCACCCACTCCGCCAATCCCCCAACGAGCGCAGTGCAGCGCGGCCTTGTTCACGACAATTCCTGATTCCATCTGTGGGACGAGATCGGGATCGAACCAAAGCAGGCAGCTATTGTGATCGACTTCCTGGCTAATCACTCCGTCGGCAATGACCGTCTGTATTCCGTTCGCTAGATCGCCAGTGCGGTAGAACATGCCAGAATCTGCTGAGAAAAAGACCCCATTGACAGCGACCGCCAAATCGTTGCGGCGCAGAACCGCGGTTGCATCGGCCAAACGATACTGATAGCCGCGACTGACCGCCTCGGGATCCAGGGGAGTCAAGTAAAGGCCAATTCCAGGCGCGGTAAGGTCTATCTGCACGATGTGGACCAGGCCGCGACAGTCGGCCGTGTCGATTTGTTCGCAGGTGTAGGTGACTCCGCGAAAAATCTCCGTGGGCGGCGTCGGCCGCGGCCGCGTCCGCCAGGCGTAGCCAGCCCAAACGCTGCCGGCGATGGCTGACAAAATGGCCGGCAGAATTAGATGGCGTCGCAATGCCATAATGTCACGTAAAGCCCTCTCAACCGGAAGTACCGGTCTCTGGCGTCGGACTGCTCGACCGCTGTCTCACTTTCAGTTCGTAGGCCTTGGACCAGGCAAGGAAGTCGTAAAAGGACAGGAGAACAGACATTATAAAACCGGGTTTTCCGTCAAGAAAGCCGCGGCGGAAAAAGTAAGCGTAAATGAAGCGGAAAACAAATCGTAGCGGTAGTTTCTGGTATTGGCGCTTCAAAGCACGCTTCCACCTCAAACGGATTCCAATCTTGCGTTCGTCCTCCGTGGCTGCGCGCCATTGCGAGGCCGTGTGCGCCTCCCATTCGGAGTACCGGTTATGCTTCTCAACCCAGACCGAAATGGTCGGATAGGCATAGTGAAGCATATCGTTGCGCAGGTATCCAGCTCGACCGTCCAAAAGTACATGCTCGTGGACTTCGTTATCCCCGGAGTTTGCCAGCGGGGCTTCGATCCGCTCGTAACGTCCTTTCTGCCGCCGGAAAAGGCGGAGGTTCCAACTGGGGTAATACCCGCAATGCTTGATCCATTTCCCCAAGAAGAAGAATCGGCGGTTAACGAAGTAGCCGTCGAATTCCGCACGTTCGATCGCGTCCGCAATCTCTTGTACTAGTTCGTTCGGAATGTGCTCGTCGGCGTCGACAATAAAGATCCACTCGTTGCGAAAGGGCAGATTATCGATGGCCCAGTTCTTCTTCTTTGGAAATACGCCGTTGAACTTGAATTGTACGACACGCGCCCCCATGCTTTCCGCAATTTCGCACGTGGCATCCAAACTCTGGCTGTCCACCACGAACACTTCATCCGCCCACTCTAAGCGCACGAAGCACTCCTGAAGAATGCCCGCTTCGTTCTTCACAGGCACCATGACGGAAACGGGTATCTTTTGGCTAGGCGCGTTCACCGGGAAACGATCCCATTATTTGCATCTCCTCGGCACAGGAGGGCGACGAATGAATGACTCGCGCGCGGCATCTCGAGCCGGGTTGCCCGCCACGATTCTCCAGGGATCCACGTCCTTAACAACGACGCTCCTCGCTCCGACCACCGCACCCGCTCCGATTTCCACGCCGGGTCCAATGAAAGCGTCCGCACAGACCCATGCGTCATCGTGGATTACGATGGGCGGCTTTATAAGTGGCATCGTCGGGTCGCGAAAATCGTGGGTACCCGCGCACAAGTGGGCGCGGTGGGACACGACGACCCGGCGGCCTAGGCGAATTGGACCAAGGCAATAAATCAAGGCATCGAAGCCAATCGCCGACCAATCGCCCAGCTCGAGATTCCAAGGTATCGCAATCTGAACGCTGGGAGAGACGTGGACCTCGCGACCGACGCGAGCTCCGAAGCAGCGCAGCAGGAACCGCCGCCAGCCCCAGCAAATGCGAGGGCTGAACCGAAACAATGGTTGGACCGCCGCCCAAAGCACCCTGCCGGCCTGTTCCCTTGCGGTCCATTTCTGCGCCCGTCGATTGGCGCTAACGTCGATTGCAGCCATAGTTCATAAGGTCTTCAGATCACCCATGAGGACATTCAATAATCCTACCATGTGCGCGCGTTCCGTGCTCTCCGCGGCTCAGAACATCGATCAGCCGCGCAGCGGCCGCTTCGGGCTGAAACCGGCTCGCATAACATTGCAACGCATTCCGTTTCATAGCATTCTGCTCTTCCGCCGAGTTCGATAACCAGCGTTCAAGCAGGTTGGCCATGCCGGCCGCACCGACCTCGTCGACCAGGCCCGCCTTTTCCTCCAGAATCTCGGTCCATATATCGACGCCCTTGCTGACGAGAACCGGCGTTCCGCACGCCAGCGCTTCAACGACCGCAATCCCAAAATTCTCCTGGTGGCTGGGCAAAATGAACGCCTCCGCCAGGCGAAACGCGCTCCATTTCAGGTCGCCCGACAGCGGGCCCGTCCAGGTGATTCGCGATGCGACCCCAAGCTCCTCCGCACGGACCTTCAGCCCGGCGACCCACTCGCGTTCTTCTTCCGGCCCGGCCATTATCAAGTGCAATTCCGGCGCCGTCTGCGCAAAACGGCCGAAAGACTCGATTAACAGGTCGCATCCCTTCTTGCGGTGCAGCCGCCCCAAGAACAACAGCACCCGCTTGCCGCGGACTTCCGGCCAGCGGCGGCAAAACTCGTCCATCACCCCGCCGCATGGAGGCGGCGGTGTCGCCACGCAACAGGGCGCGATCGCCGGCGTGACGCGGTACGGGCGAAAAGCCAGCGCCGCCTTCCGCGCTTCCTCCTGGCAGGTGAATAGCACTGCGCGGGCGTCCCGCGCCACGCGATGCTCGATCAACGCCCAATGCAGCCGCTTTTGCCAGTGCTTCCAGGGAAAGATTTGGCGAAAGATCGGGTCGAGCATGCCGTGGGTGTAAAGAAAGTACGGCGTATCCGTCGCCCGCACCGCCCGCCAAACCGCATAGCCGATGTATCGCCAAAGGCCGTGGACCAGCACGCAGTCGTAGTCCGCGGCATGCGCCCGCAACCACGGCGCCAGCCGCGGCGCGAAGGCGTAGCGGGTCGACCCGGGCCCCAGCGCATAAGCTGGCATCGGCAGATCCTTCAGCCAGGGTGCGTCGGGCCGGTCCAGACAGACGACTTCGCAGCGGTGGCCCATCCGCTCCAGAATGGGCTGGGACTGGCGAATGACCTCGCCCGGCCCGCCGCGCGACGGATCGAGCGATGAAATGGCGTGCAGGATTCTCACCACGAAGCCCTCACCGCCTGCCCATCTCCCGGAAGGAGAGGGGGATCCTCCGCGCGTGGAAGCAATATGCGCGACAATCGTTCCAGGCCGGACTCCGCCCGCCACTGCCCGGCAAGCTCGCACAGCTGGCGAGGATCGGCGACGAGGCCACCCCGCAAAAACGCCGCCATGCGGTCCGCGATCGCCGCGGCCGTCGTGTCCCCGGTGAGCCATCCTTCCCCTTGCAGCGCAAGCAGCTCCGGGATCGCTCCGACCGGCGTGCCGATCACCGGCGTCCCAGAGGAATAAGCCTCTAGTATGATGAGGCCGAAGCATTCCAGGCCGCGCGTCGGCAGGACGAAGCAGTCCGCGGCGGCAAAACAGAGCGGCAGATTGGCTTCCGAAATCCGCCCCAAGAAACGCACCGTGCCGTTTAGGCCCGACTGCTGGACACGTTGCCTGAGGTCCCCTTCCAGCGAGCCGGACCCGCCGACCAGCACACGGAATTCAAACCCCTGGCCGGCGAGGATTCCAGCCGCCTCTACCAGTGCGTCTATTCCCATTCGGGCTTCAAGGCGGCGGACGGTGAGAAAGACCGGTTTCTCGGTCTGCCATTCCGGCCCCAGCGCTGCCCGCGCGCCTTGCACGTCAGCAAGCGGCCGAAAGCGGCACGTGTCGACCCAGCCTTGGGCCACTACCGTTTTTTCCGCCGCGCTTTTGCCGTATGTCCTCGCAATCCGGCTGGCCGTAAATTGCGAAAGACAATGGACCGTAGTGGCCCGGCGGCAATTGACGCCTTCGATCGAACGGGCGGCCATCAGCATCATGCGCTGTCGCAGTCCTGCCTGGCCGCTTGGGTGGTTTGCCTGAATTTCGTCAGCGAAAGGCGAGTGTACAGTATAGACCTGTCTCACGCGGTCCTTGCCCGCCGCCAGCGAGGCGCCAAGGAATTGCAGCGGCCCGTGTCCGTTCAGGCAAATCGGCGGCGACTGCCGGAGTATCTGCCGCGTGAGGCGATAAGCCCCCAGGACGTGCCCCAGCAGATTTGCCGGGTGCGGAGATCTTGCCCTTGGGAACGGATAGCGCCATAGCTCGACGCCATTGACTCCTTGCGGATTCACGGGCGCTCGTTCCTCGGTGCCGCACACATAAAACACGCGATGCGCCCGGCCGGCCAGGAATTCGGCCAATTCGGTAGCGACCTTGAACGCGCCGCCGAACTGCTCGTTTGCGGAAGCATGAGCGGCAATGAGGAAACTATGCGCAGAGGGCCGATCACGTCCAACGTCCCGACCCGAGGTCATAGATATTCCTCCGCCAGCCACAGCCACGTCATATCCTTGGCTTCACCCTTCCCTTTGGTCAGCGAGAACCGGTTCTGCGCCACGATGGCCGTTTCTGAACCCGGCGAGAGTTCGCCTGTCTGGTCGGCCCCGAAGACGATCGCGCAACGATCGGCAATGCCTTCAAACGCCCTCCAGGCCTCCCAGCCAGAAACCTGAACGCCGCCAATGGGACCGATTCCGGGAAACAAACAGATCATGGAACGACCGAACCGGTTAGATTTACGCGCCGCGTTATCGTCGGCGGTCGGGAGATTGTGAGCAACAGCACCACCGCTGGCACCAGTGTCGTAAACAATGAACAAAGTGTTTCCGCAACGGCATGTTCCAAGTTGCCGGCATAACTTAGAAATACGGCGGCGATCAGCCAGCCCACCTGGCTGGGAATCAGCGACCTCGATAACCGCGCGGGCAATCCGAAGACCACCCCGAGCAAGACCCCGGAGAATACGACCCCCGACCAACCGAAGTTTAACCAGCCTTCCACAATCGGTCCCACGGATATCGATTTGGAATTGATTTCTCGCTCCGTTTGGATGCCGAGGTGAATACCCAGGGTCTCGGTCGACTCAGTGCCGTGCGGTTTTTGAGGCCAGAAAATACGCGGAATGACCAAGTGAAAGAACTGCAGATAAGTCTGGCCAGTCAAGAACGGCTTCTCGTCGGGAACCATCTTGATCGCTCGCTCCAGCACGGTCAGTTGATTGGCCCGCGCAGTCACGTCGGCGCTCTTCTCCTCACCGCGGCCTTCATTGCTCCAAAGATTCTTCCAGCCGGCGCCAAGCCAGATTGAATAGCGTTGCAACACGCTGCCGTTCGGATCGATTGCCGCCTGCTTGTTGGACCAATAGATGGCTCGGTACTCTGTCTTGCCAAGTTGCAAGATGACTAGAATTGAAGTGCAGAAAATGAGCGTCATGACCGGTGCTCGCTTGCGTCCCAGCGTGAAGCCCAGCAGCGCGGACAGCAACGATTGCACTGCCCCGTTCAAATATCCACTGGCGAATGTCAGGGCCAACCCCAGCGCCAGTCCGCCGACGGCCAACCGGCTTTGCGCCTTCGATATAGTCCGTTGGCCGACGTGAAATAACAAGTAGACGGCGGAAAAACTTCCTGCCGCCGAGGCTGCCGACAGAAAGATATTGTAGGCCGTCCCAAAACTGGGAAGCAAGCCAGTTGGCAGCAAGACGTTCCAAGCCAGCCAATAGACAAGCATCCCCCACATCGCACCGGGGACGACCGGGCGCCGCAGCCAAATCGCCGATTGCAGACTCCAATCGTGCGGCTTCCATACGATGAAGCAGTAGGCGGTCAAGACGCTGCCGAGAAAAATGCCGGTGGCGATCAAGGCCGTTGACTGCACGGACTGCGAGTATGCGAGCGATCCCTGCTGGTCGCTCAAACAGGGCAACACATAGTAAAGCAGATGACACGCCGCAAACAGTTCTCCCAGCGGCAGCCACTCCATGCCCCGCCGGTACCAGTGGATTCCCGGCCACAAGCACATGGCGGCAAGGCAGGGCAACAGAAAGAAATCGACCAGGCCTAGCCGCTCGAAAGTCCAATGGCGGGCCACCAAGATCAACGCCACCCCGGCGAAGGCGACCAGCGACCACTGAAAGGCGAGCGTTACCGGCTTGCTACGCATAACCCTTTGATGACCATTTCTTCCGTTTTCTCGATCGACCAATTCTTTGCCCAGGCTTGGATTTCCGGTCGTCGCGCTATCCAGTCGGTCGGTAGCAATGACGCCAACTTTTCTTGAAAATCGCCCCAATCCTCCGCGACAAACACTCCCCCGTTCATGCCGGGCCGCACCACGTCGGCATGACATCCGACTCGGTCGCTCACCAGTGCCGGGCGGCCGCAGGCCATCGCCTCGTTCACCGCCAGCCCCCAGGTCTCTCCGTAGGCCGAGGGCAAAACCAGCATATTGCCTAGCCGGTACACCAGCGGCATTTTACTCTGATTCTGAAAGGGCAAGACGCGAAATCGCTCCGGCCGCTGCGCGGCCAAGTCGCGGACTTGCGACCCGTGCTCGCCATCACCCACTAGCAGCAAAACGGCATTCTTCAGGTTACTTTCCAAGAACGCTCGCATCAACGGCAGCGGTCGCTTCTTGTTCTCGAACTTTCCGGCGAAGAGCAGCACCTGTTGCCCGGCAGCAATCCCCAATTCGGCCCGCCAGGCGGCCGCTTGTTGCTCCAGTTCCGCATTTGGCTCGGCAAACCGCTCCGTTTCGACGCTATGAGGACAATCGACCAGCTTGGCCTCTGGCACGCCGAAGGCACGATAATAATCCTTGTTCGCTTGGCCAACGCACAAGAAGGCCGCCGGCCAACGAAAGACGGCCCGCAGCAGGGCCTGCTTGACCTGCCATCGCCACCACCGGCCACGGCCGTTGAGCAAGTGTGAGTCGCCGCGGAACAATACCGGCAGCCGGGCACGTGAAAGGCGGCGGATAGCCGCCAAATGGGATTGCCACGCATATCCGGTGACGTGGATCGCAGTAGGTTGCCAATCGAGCACGCGGCGCACCAAATCCGGGTTTTGCAGTCCCCAAAAGTGCTGCGGGCCGGGCCTCCGCGCCGTGTTGGGCACTGTCTCGAATGCATAACCCTCCGTGAGCGGGATATCCCAGGCGAAACTCTTGCCAAACCCGCGATCGTGTTGTGCCGCTTCCCCACCGTGCCATGTAAAGAAAACCCTTATTTCCAGGTCGCTACGCATTGCCAGCCGCCGATAGAGCGGGACGTAATATTGGATCGGATGCGAAACGATAAACGCGAGACGCACAACGTTTTCAGCACATCGCCGCTTCGTCAAACACTTTGCACAGTTTGCGGGTCATTTCCCGCGCGGTGTACGGCTCGAAATTCGACCAATCGGTCACCAGTCGCTGAGCCTCCGGGTCTGCGACCCATCCCGTGGCTACGATCCGCTGGGCTACCGTCTCGACCGTTTCGCCTGTCCGAAAGCCAACCGCCGTGCCCGACTTGGTCTCCTCCAAAACGGCCACCACCGAACTTTCCAGATGGAATACGGCCAATAGCGGCTTCTTCGCCAGGATATAGGGATAAATTTTCGATGCCGTATAGCCTGGGTCGTCCGAGCCGGGCACGAACAGGGCGTCGGCATCTAGCAGGCACTGCAAGGCCTCGAAATAGGGAATGCGGTCGGTTACTTCGCGGACGATATCGCTCAGGCCGGCCTTCACCGCCAGCGGCTCAACGGTCTTCTCGCCGCGTCCTTGGGGAGCATAGGCCGTGCCGATGAAATGCACCTGAAGCTTGTCCCGCAACGCCGGCTTCGCGGAGATGGCGTGATTGAGTGCCTGAAAAAATGCCGTCAATGCCAGCGCCATGTCGGCCCCGCCGCGCCCTACGTAAACCCAATGCCGCTTGCCGTCGTGGGGGTTGAACACCGCCTGACAGACCTTGTTCGATTGCAAAAACGTGAAATCGCTTTCCGCAGCGCCAAACGGCAGCGTAGTGAACCGTTCGCCCGGCAATTCGGGATACCGGCTCCTAAACATCTTCGGATAGGCCGCTGAAACCGAGACGATGTGCGCCGCCCCGCGAACAGCAGGCGGTTCCAGCCGTTTCGCACGCCAGCGCGAAAAGCGGTACTTCAACTTTCCGCCGGGCGGTCGCTGCTGAGGATGTTCCTCATAATAGTCCGACAGCCACGGATCCTGAAAGTCGAGCACATAAGGCACTCCAAACTGGCTCTTCCACTGCGGCCCGAGCGCCATCGTGGGAAAGACCGTAGTAGAAAAGAAAACCATGTCGAAGTGCTCGCCGCGCAGCAATTCACCACCAGAGCGCCTCAAATAGCGCCCGGCGCGATAGGCGAGGCTGCCGACGCCGAACCATCGCGTCCACTTGGCTGAAAGCGCAGCGGTCCGAACCACGCGCAAGTCCGCCGGCAACGTCTTGACCAGACACTCGTCCCGCACGCCTTCGACAAACTCGGGTTCTACGGCCAACACAGTTGCCTTCCAGCCGAACTCACGCAGCCACGGCAGCACCATCCGCACGCGTTGATGGTCCGCCGCGTTGATGGGCGGGAAATGGGGCGAGATGATAAGAAGGCGTTTCAACGAATTCCGCGGCCTATCGGGGTCCCCGTCCACTTTGCAGCAATCCTCCTGGCCACCGCGCGGGGACAGGCAACCGCCTTCCACCAGTCGAGCGCAGCCTTACTTCTCTGCAGGAGGCCTTCTTCGTCGTTCAGCAAACGCAGCACAACCTTTGGTAGCTGTGCCCAGTCGTGAACCTCGATAAAGGGATGATCTCTAAAATACCAACACTTCGGCAATGGGTCGCAGATAATCGTGCAACCAAGCTGCGCAGACTCGTAAAGCCTGAAGGTTTCTCCGAAATTTCCCCGCGGACAAAGACTAATCCGTGTCTGTTGCAGTAACTGATGATAGCCTTGCCTCGGCAAGTTGCTTTTTGGTTCCAAATCCGGATGGATGACGCGAATCGACAGATCTGGCCTGGACGACGAGATGCTCTTGGCCGCTTCAACCATGGTCAGCCGCGCGGCTGCCTTGGGACATGCGGGAATCCTCTTGCCACAGAGGAGGCGATAGCTGCCGACGCTTCCAGCGAAGCTCACGTCCCATTTTCGCGATGTCAATTCCAGAGGTTCTAGATCGAGATGGCCGACAAATCCGATGGGAATGGATTCGACGTGGCTGGGGGTTCGCAATGGAATCCCTTTCGTCCTGCGTCTGAGCCGCAAACCGGCATTTCGCAATTCTCTTACGGTTGAAAGTAGAAACAACGAGAGAGGGGCTTGCCGGAAGGAAGGCCACTGTGGAGATTTTGGCGATCCGGTCCGCAGAACAAGCTCCGCGCAGGGTGTTCCCGCGGGAACCTGTCCGCGCTCGTCACCGACCGTTATCAGAACCGTCTCATCGCGTTTGAGTGCAGGAACCCCGTTGCCCGCCCACGTGGCTACAAAGTGCACGCTCTCTCTTGGCAACGCCTGTGCCAATTCCTCGACTAAAGCGGTGACATATTCGTATTCCCCGAAAATGCTTCTTAGTGACGCAGCTTCGTCAAACGCTTCGAGCCTTCCATCAGCGTGGCAAAACGAGAATCTATGCCGGGCCGGTGTCATGTCTTTCCAGCAGTGGGCAACAGCCCGTCATATAGATTCAGATATTCTTCCACAATTACCTCCGAGCCAAATTCCGTTTCCGCCCGGCGGCGGCAGTCGGCACGGCTTATGTCCGAAAGTTTCGCCACTGCGGCGCAGGCCTCCTCTACGTCGCGGACGAGAAATCCGTCCACACCGTCGCGGACGATCTCGGGCAGCGCGCTGCGCGGGCACGAAATCACCGGCGTCCCGCAGGCCAACGCCTCGGCAAAAACGATGCCAAACGGCTCATCCCACTCGATGGGCACAATCATGGCCGCCGCCTGTCCGAGCAATCGGTTTTTCTGTTCGTCGTCCACCGGCCCAACGTAGTCGATGCCGTCCTTGCCGAGATGAGGAACGATCTCGGTCTCCCAGTAGCGGCCTTCCTCCCCACCGTTGGCGTGATTGCCGGCGACCAACAATCGCCTTCCCGTCCGCCGGGCAACGGCGATCGCCGTGTGTGCCCCTTTGATTCGCTCCACGCGGCTCAAGAACACCAGCGGCGCGTTGCGCGGGACGCAAGGCTGAAAGGTGAACTTGCCCAACTCGACGCAATTGGGAATGGCGTGCCAGGTGCCGCCGCCCGCGCGGCCTTGGCGGCAGATATGCTCGCTGCAACCGGTGAAGACGAGCGATTTTCCGCCCAGCCTAGCCGCTCGGCCCACCGTCCGCTCGGTCGGTTTGCGCTGGTAGGACATCACGAAGCGGGGACGGGGGACAGTCCCAGTTTTCGACCCAGCGAACACGTGACTGTCTCCCTTCGCCTGCTCCTCGCTCCCCGCCCCTCGCTCCCTGCTCCTCGCTCCCGGCCCTCCGATACGCGCTCGCAGCAGCAGGGGGAACAGATAAGCCGCGCGGGAAAAGCTGTGCACGAGGTCAGGCTTGAACTGCCGCACCGTCCGCCATAGTGCCAGAGCATTGCCCACGGTGTCCCAGCGGCTTTGCGAGCGCTGGCCGGGCCAAGGAAAGAAGGGCGCCGCGGCGACGGTCGAATCGCGGTGCGCCACTAAGGCCGTCTCGTGGCCTCGCCGCTGGAATTCCCGCACCAGCACGTCTACGATCCGCTCAATGCCGCCGTACAGCTTCGGCGGCACGGGCAGTTCGGGGTCGGCGGTGAGCAGGATACGCATGATGCAATGGCTTTGGGATCAATCCCAGCTTCGTGAAGCGATAAGCTTGGAGTCCTCCCGAACGTAAAATGCATCCATTTGCCACAATGCGCCGTCACGTGGCCGGTAATACTGCGGTAGCAGGTCATAAAGGCGATAACCGCGCCCCTTCATGAAGCAATCAACCTCCGAAAATATCGGCACATCGCCGATCCGCAAGACGGAAACCTCCAGGATGATGACCTCAAATTGATGCAATCGCTTTTCGCAGCCCGCCAACGATTCAAGCTCGTATCCCTGCAAGTCGAGTTTCAACAAGTCGGGCTGAATGCCGCCGGCCTCTTCCAAAACCATGTCCAATGTTGTGCAAGGCACAAGGATCGTCTTCGCGGGATCGCTTTTGGAAACAATTCCACTATTCGTCTCCTGGGGACAAAAGGGCACTTCCCCCTCTTTGCTTCCGAGGGCCTTCGGCACCACGGCCGAACCGCGGGTCGTCGCTGCCAACGACTTCAACAGTTGAAGTTGTGCCGGCAGCGGTTCGACCATCAAGCTCGGAAGTCCCGGCCATACTCCCCAAAAGAGCCGCGTCCAATCGCCGCGATACGCTCCACCGTCGACGGCCGCAGACGGTGAGAAATCTGCGCGACGTAGATTCATCAGCCGCGTATTCATGTCTTGTTGGGCGAAAAGTGATCGCTTCAGTTGTTGCCTGAGCTCATGGGGAAGCAGTCGCTTGAGAATGTCGATCAACCTCAAGGCAAACATTCCTCGATCCGCGCCAGAAATTTCCCCTTTTCAATATCCCAGTTGAAACGTTCCCGCCCTAGCCTGAAGGCTTCCCTTCGTGCCGTGCAGCGCACGGTCGGGCTGTTCAGCCAGTCGGTAACTTTCGTCGCCGAACCCTGCATGTCGTCCAGGTCCAACAGCAATGCTGCATCGCCCAGTTCCGCTGCAAGGCGATCCTGCGCCCGCGTGCGGCTCAAGATCACCGGCACGCCGGCAAGCAGATACGTAAACGCCTTGTTCGTCAGACATACGTTGCGATTCAGCGGCCGGCGCAATTCCAGGCTCAGCCCCGCGGTATATCCGGCCGCGCTGCGCACCCATCGCTTGCGGAACATCCGGTTCCAAAACTCGCAATTCGATTTGTGAACCGCTCGCCTCCGCCCGCAAGTGCCGTTCATAGGACTCGCTTACATGACCGCGCACTTCCAACTTCACTGCGCGGTCGATGCAGCGAAGTATGCCGATGAACTCCTCCAGTCCACGGCCTGGCCCGATGGTTTGAGAGAACCAGTAGAACGACGCGACTTGCGGTTCGGGCTGCGGCTCCACGGCCTCGTTGAGAGGAAAGACGTTGAGCACCGGCAGCAGATTTACTCCGTACTGTGAGTGATAGGCCTCCGCGATTAACGGCGATGCCGCGGTCAAATGATGACAGCGCGGCAGCAACTGGCGTTCCAAGGCTGCGGCAATGGCGTTGTCCAACTTGCCTCGTCCCTTATCGTCCGCCTCGCCGGAATGGAAGTCCTCAGCATCAAAGCCGATCTTTGCCCGGTTGTGCTGGCCTGCCGCCACTGCGGCAAACAGCGCAGCGAGACAATGCCCGATGTAAAGATCGGCCGGAAATGAATTCGCCGCGGCCGTCAACGCCGGTGCCAGTGCATGATACGCTCTTGCTACGATGGCAGTTGTACGAATTCCGCCGACGAACAGCGAACGGCACGCCATCTGTATGGACCTCCGCTGAAGGTAAGTCGCGCGGCCCGGCTTGAGTTTCACGATCTGTGAAGTCCATTTCGCCCACTGGAGAATGCTCGCATCGCGAAACCGGGCCGGTGGATGCGAGTCGCCGGAAATGACATGCACGCGATAACCGGCCTCGACCAGTGCATCGGCCTCCTTGACCAGCCGCGGATTCGATCCCAGGTGCCCCGGAGAGACTAAGCAGATCGTCACGTTGTCCTTCTTCAATTCGGTCAAAACCGATCACGCCTTGCGGTCAGCGCCTCCGCCGCCTCGCGACTGGATACACCTCGCATTTTGCGTCGGATATAGTCGCAAACTCCGTCATAGCTGAAATACTTCGGGTACAGTTGGCAAATCCGCGCCTGCATCGCCTGAATATCATTTGGCCTGTAATTGAGTATTTGGCTTTTGACGTCGACCATTTGAGACGCCTCCGCGACTATCGCGAACGAGGACCATTCGAGTTCATCCGTGTAAGGCAACCACAGGTGCTGCTTCCAGATGTATACTGGAATCGACGTCATGCTCAACGCCTCATATATCCGAAAGCTGGTCGCCCCCTGTCCACGCGGGCAAAGCGAAAAAATCGAGCGCGACATCACGTCCTGCCAATTATCGCCCTTTCCAAAAACCGCAACGTCCGCAAAGACCCGGTTCATTTCTTCGCGAACATTAAGCAAGTTGCTGACACCGCCCAGCGCACCCATGAAGGACACCTGAATGTCCTTCGCGCGGGTCACCAGCGGTCGATCTCCTTTAAGAAGGGGAATCGCAACATCTCCGCAGCCGTTTGCAGCCACCACGATGACGTTGCGCGGAAACAAATGCCATTCCCAAATCGGAAAATCGTACATTCCCAACAGCGTAAAGTAAGCGCGGGTTGAGTCGCGGAGGGAATCAAGAATTCTCCACATCTTGCGATAGCGCATCGCAAATTCGCCCGGCAGGAAGCTATGGCACTGGGCATGAAAATATAAACTGTCGAAGAAGACTGGCAAATACGTAGCGCCCTCTTTGCCCCGACCCCATGCACGATAGAAATGCTCCTCCAGCCACGGACCGCCGTAGCCGCGATAATGATAGCTTGGAGGGCGAAGCATCCTTGGCACACGGACAATATCGGGCGCATCACACTTCTGCGCAACGTCGGCATCGCAGCCCCAATACAAAAGCCTTTCCCGAAATCGCCGGCGCACAATTCTCAAGGTCTGGTGCAGCGGTTTGTGCTTGAAGGCCTGCCAGAACCCCAGCGCATACGAGCGAATCGTCCGCTCATGGTCCGGGTGGCCAGGCAGGGATTCACAATCCTTTGTGGTAGGAGAGGCGATCATTCAGCCGGCGTAATGAGCGATTTGACGACCTCCCGCTTCACTTTCGGCACCGCAAGAAGATTGCAGTTGCTATCGAGAGGGTAATCATGGCGTGCTAGGTGCGGTTGCAACCATCCCTGCTCCGTGAATTCGTAGATTTCGTGATCCAGCGCGACAAACCGTTGTACGAGTGCGCGGCCGGTCCCACCCCACGCAGCGGCGGTACAATCCAATGCCTCGAACAGCCAGATGGGAGCGTACCTCCCGAGCGTTTCGCCTGCCCCCTGCAAGACTTCGGCTTCGGCGCCCTCAACGTCAACCTTGATTACTTCCAACGAACTTATTTCGTGTCTTCTCGTCAGTTCGTCCAATGTCGTCAGTTGAACAGTTACGCCTCGAATGCCGTTTGCGCCTGCGTTGGATGACCGCAAGCTGCTTATCGTGTCCAGGCCCTTTGTGGGCACAAAAAGCGTTGCCATTCCCCCATCGGCGCCCAATGCGACTTGAAGGGCAAGAACGTCGTTGGCTTGATTTAGGCGGCAATGCCAACGCAATCGGGCGTAGATGGACGGCGACGGCTCGCACGCGAGAACCCGACCGCGTTTGGTGACACAGTGCGCCGCCAAAACCGCGTAAAGGCCATGATGCGCGCCGATATCGATGAAAGTCATGCCAGGCCGCAGAAAACGCCGGAGGAAACGCAACTCGCGAACATCCCAACCGTATAGCTCAAAATCGAATGCACCACGAACCGAGTCCATAAAGGGAATCACCTTACTCCATCGGAAGAACACATCCGGGCGACCGGAAGTCCGCAGGCGGTAACGGACGGGAAACAAAGGCAGTTTGGAGAGTCCAAAGCGGAGTTTCAGGTGCCACCAACGCCGCCAACCGGAAAGAGGTTGTGATTCCGACATAGATCCTTGAGTCATCCTGTCCACGAAACGCGACTAGTACCGATCGGTTATCTGACGTGCAAGATTCTCGTCATTGCCGCGCAGCAATCACGCCGGCATTTCGAAGAAACTCTACCAGCCGGGATCGGTAATCGCTCCACTGCCAGGCGGCGGCCGTCGACAGCGCGCCTTCCCGCATGGCCTGCAATTCACTGCGATGACTGACGGCCCATGCGAGACTCTGCTCGATTGCCTCGGCGTCCCCGGCCCGGATCAGCAGACCATTCCCGTTGGGCTCGAGCCAATCAGCGGCCCCTGCGCGCTCGGTGGTGATCACGGGCAGTCCTCGCGACCATGCTTCCGTGACTACCATGCCGAAACCGTCGCACAGCGTGGGAAAGATCAGCGCATCCGCCTGCCGGTAGTGTTCCATGAGCTCGTCGCGTGACACCGAGCCGCAAAACTCGATTCCTTCCGGCAGCGGTTGCAGGACCCGCGGCGGAAGCGTGATCGCGCCGAAGACCCGCAAGCGGGCATGCTTCCCGAAACTCCCCCGCCGCCAGGCCTCCACCAGGTAATGCGCCCCTTTGCGGATGCTGAAAGTGCCGGCCCATAGGAATGTCGCGCGCGAGTCTGTTTCGCTCGCCGCGCGTAAGGCCTGTTCCCGAGTAGCCACCGGCGGCGCACCGTAAGGCACAATCCGCACTTTGGCGACATCCAGCCCAGCACGGACAAAACTTTCCCGCGTGAATTTCGACGCCACCATGACGAGATCGGCACAATCCCACTCCGCGCGGCGACGGGCGATGCGGCGGTCGTCGCGGGCGGCCGTGTGGCGGCGATAGGCGGTTTGCAGTTCCGGGAATTTGTCAATTTCAACGCGGAGCAGATTCTCAACAAATTGGGTCTCGGGCGCCGGCATGTCATAGATTACCGGCAGGCCCAGGGACTTCGCCCGCCGGAAGGTCGCCAGCGAGCTGTGCTCGTAACCATAGACGCCGGTCAGTCCCGCATGCACTTGAGCGGCGACTCGGCGGTCGAACCCGGTTTCGGTCCGCTCCCAGACCATGTCCGTCGCCCGGCCGTCGCCATCAATTTCGGCGACGGCAAGTCGCAACAGTTCGCCCCAGGGATGCGATTCGACCTTGCTTGCCGGAACTTCGGTCACTGCACGGCGGCGAAACCGCGCGTCAAGATTCCGTCCCGCCAATCGTCCCAAGCGACAAATGGTTTGCTGGGCAAAACTATCGGTATTGTCGCGCACGCCCACGACGAGCCGGTCAAGCTGGCCCGATTCTTCGAGTGCTCGCGCTGCCTGCTGCACGAAGGGAGCGACACTCGGATGGAAAATCAGGATGCCCAAGGAAGATTGACTTTCGATTCTGCGCACCGCAGTTGTGGCATAAGCGGCTGCCGATGACAACCGCGATTCAAAGTTCAGTGTCCCGCCCAGCGCTGGACTCGCCGTGCAACCTTCCAGCCCACGACCTTGCTCAGCCTTTCAAAACGCGGCGGGCCGGAAGGCGGCAAATCGCTGCCGCCCAACTCCGCAATCCGCTCGGCCATCTTCTTCCTCAAATCGCCGTGTTCGGGATAATACGTGTAAACAAAGTCCTGCAGCACATTGGCGCAGGCCAACTTTGCCTGGGTATCCTGCCGCCGCGCGAGCAGATGGGACGTTCCGTCCATCAAGGAATGAAAGGCCGATTCCACTGCTCGGCGGCTCTTCCGCCCGGAAAGGCTGCCGCCGATTCCGGACCGATAATAGAGCCGCGCCCGGGCGCAAACCGAACTTCCGACGCATGGCATAGCACGCGGGCGAAGAACTCGAAATCGTTGATCAAGGAAAGCCGCTCATCCCATAACCCAGACCGTTCCAATACCGCACGCGGAATCAGCCACAAGGCGCACTGCATCATGGGCCGCGCGTCCTGCCACGCCTCCACGAGCCAGTCGAGCGGATCCATGTCACGCCAGACTGATTGCGGATTGAGCCGGAAGGTGGACAAATCGTCGCCGTAGAACCGGCCCCACTCGGCGGACGCAACTGCGGTCTCGCAGTTCTCAATCCGCGTCATCTGCAACTCGACTGTCTTCGGCTTGAGCAAATCGTCGGCATCGAAGAACTTGATGTAGTCGCCGTTCGATTCCTTGAAAGCTCGGTTGGCTGCCGCACACTGGCCTTTGTTTTCCTGATGGATGACCTTGACGCCCCGACCGCGGAACGACTCCAGAATTTCTCCGCTGCCGTCGGTCGAACCATCGTCGACGACGATGATTTCCTTGTTCGGCCAGGTTTGATCCAGGGCCGATTGCACCGCCGCCGCCACGCACCTCTCGGCGTTGTAGCAGGGCATCAGAATGCTGACGAGCGGGTTTATCACCGTGGGATTGATCATTCTGTCAGCAAGCTCACGCGTTCGCACGGTTCACTGTCCGTGGGCAGCGAGGCTCCCCGTTCGAACGGCGCCGTCCGCAGTTTCGACCGCAAACCCAGAAGCGGCTTTTCGAGGCAATAGTAGGAAGCGATCGCGGTCGCAAGCGCGGCGGGGATGTACCAGGGAAACGACATGAAGGATAGATGGGAACCGCCGAACCATGCAGGCTGCGAGCAGAAAAGCTGCTGCCATATATATACGGAATAGGACAAAACACCCAACCAGCGGATCAGCTTCCAGTTAAGGAAGGGAAACAGAGCAGGAAATGTCATGCTTTGCCACAAAAGGATCGCCATGCCTACGGCTTGCGCAGTGTACCCGAACGGAACCGTAAAGAGGCCGCATATGAGCAGCTTCGTAAGGACATAGGGGATAACGACCAAAGCCAACGCCGATAAGAGCGATATCATGCGATGCCTTTTCAACGTAAGTTCCGTTCTCGCATGTCCATGATCGAAGGCGGTTGCAAGCGCGCATCCCACCGCCAACGAGTCGCACTGAAGAAAGAACGAAAAAAGTCCGAAGATCGGTCCAAACACCGCTGGCGCGACCTTCGTGTAACCGACTACGCGAAAGACCGGGCAAAGAATTATCGGGATCATCAACACGCGCCGAACTCCGATTAGCCCGCGCGTCTTCAGTATCAGCGACAGCGTCAAGGGCCAAAGCAGATAGAATTGCTCTTCCACGGCCAGCGACCACAAATGCCCGGTAACCCAATTGCCGGGCAGAAAGTTGCTCGTGAAAGTCAGATTCGCAATCCATGTAATCGGAAGTTGCCGCCATGGCGTCAACATTTGCAGCGCGAGGACCACCAGCAAGAACATCCAGTACACCGGCAGAATCCGAAGCGCCCTTCGTGCATAGAAGCCGCTGAGATTGATCCGACCGGTCTGGGAGTGCTCGCGCAGCAACAAGTGCGTGATCAAGAAACCGCTGATGACGAAAAAGAAACGAACTCCAAGGCCTCCGTCAAAAGCCCATCGGACAGCAGGCGATAGAAACTGCGGAAAACCGTCTGTCACCCCACAGTGAGATCCCAGTACCAGCACAATGCTCACTGCGCGCCAGCCATCGACAGAAGGAAGACGCGACGAAGATTGGCGGTCACGAGGCGTAGCGTGCGTCTGTTTCAAGCGACCGCTTTCCGCCAACAATGGCGAAAATACCACTTCTTCGTGTTGGCGACATAGTGATGCACAATGGCATGTCCGCTGCCGTCGGTCGAGCCAGCGTCCACGATGATGATTTCCTTGTTCGGCCAGGTTTGATCCAGGGCCGATTGCACCGCCGCCGCCACGTATTGTTCCGCGTGGTAACAGGGCATGCAGATGCTGACAAGCGGAGTCATTACTTGATGCCGTGCCTTCTCTTCAGACGCTCGTACAGGCACCAGGGGTGGTACCTTCCGTCCTTTGCCATCCCAGACGCCTTCCAAATCTCGCTATGGAGGTGCAAAGCTTGCGTTTGCCGCCGAAAATAGCCTGCCCTGAATCCTGTCTTGCCGCACTGTAGTGCCCGGTGTTTTACCGACCGAACCTGGTCTCCCAGCCAGCCGCGCCAACCATCGTAGGCTACACGCCTCATCGACCGCCAGGGGTAGGGACAGAATTGATACCAGGGGGCAACATGGCCCTGGAGCCCGCGTTCCCTCACTAGCCGCTGCACGAGAAATGGACCGATCTGCCCGAAGGTCATTTCCCGCTCTCTTCAGGCGCCCTCGGCTTCGTCGCGCAAGAACCGAATTGAGCGATCTTCCGGTTCCGCGTAGATGACACAGTTGTTCGCGCAATCCTTCCATTCGTTTTCCCAGGTGGACGCGAAGAGCAGTTCACTGGAGGCGCACGGTCGCTTGAGGGCTACGAAGTCCATATCAAACCACCAACCACCGAAGCGGTAAAGCATAGTATAGCGAAACAGGTCGGCAAAGTTAGCGTAGGAAGGGCCGGCAACCCCTGGCGAGAGAAAAACGCGGTTCTCCGGCAGAATCTCTCTCGCGTCCCTTACCTTCACACCGCGTGGCACGCCGCTGACAACCCCGTACGCGAAAAGCTCGACATGGCATCCAACGTCCAGGAAGCTCGTGAGGCAGAGCCGCTCCATGGACGATAGGCTGCCATCAACCCAGAGAAAGCGTGCGACCGTTTCCTTCATTGCAGGGCCGTTGCGACGCCGATCTTTAACGAGTTGCCAAACGCCAGCAATGCCGGAAATACCATTTCTTGGAAGTCGCGACGTAGTGGTGCATGACCGCGCGGCAATCCCGCGCCTCATCGCCCTCAGGTTTCGTGACGTAATCGGCGGCCGACGCGATCGAGCAATCGCGCCCCGCGACCAGCATGGCCGTCAACGCCTGCTCGAGAAAGTAGTGCGTGCCCTGCCGCTCGATGAGTTTCTTGCACCAGTATTCCAACTTCTCCCAATCGAAAGTGGAACTATTCAAACCGGTCAAACCTGAGTTCACTAACTCGCCGACCGGTGCGCCGGCTAGTTCGTCCATGATCGCGAGCGGATAGCCGTAGGAGGTTTCGCAATCCAGTGCATGCAGCGGCCGCACTGGCTCGGACAGCCAATCGAGCAGAAACTGCGGACGACGGAAAAAGAGGAGGTCGGAGTCCATAAACAATTTCCAACCCGCTTGGCCGAGGTGAATGTCGATGAGTTTCCGCATCAGCGGAAAGTTCTGCCAGCGTTCGCGGAGGAACGGGAATCTTGCTGCTGGTAATTCGGCATCCAGCCGGGCTATGATATCTGGTTGCGATCGGAAACTTGCCGCGGGGAATAAGCGAGCGAGTGGGTCAGAGTATTCGGCCGTCAACGTGCCGTCGTCGTAAATGACCGGCGCGAGCTGGTGCCCCGAATGGCGTGCAAACGTCCAAAGGCAAAACGTCGTCTGATACCAGAAGCGTTTGCCCGTAAGCAGGTGCAATTGCAGTGGCTTCGACTCGTCCTCCGCCGGCAAAATGGGCAGGGTGCGGGCGGCCGCTTCCATTTCGCGGCGAGCCAGCTCTGTCCGGCGCACTTCAAGCGGTCCCCCGGCGGCGATGACATCTCGCGCGCAGCTCAGAGGCCGATGCCACAATCGGTAAGCCACTCGGCCAAGACCCGCCCTGCGAAATGTTTCTTTGAGCGACATTAGCTCTGATGGATGGAAGCTCGCCCATCAAAATGCCCGCAAGCACCTGCCCAGCGAATCCTCTCCGCTGGGCCGGCCCAAGCGCGACAAGTGAACCAGGCCTTCAGCTTTCGCAACGGGACTGTCCAACGTGGAATCGGCGGCCAGGGAGAAATTTCGTGCAAAGCCAAGACGCACTGCCAATCCCGCGAGGACGCGTACGCCAGCTGCTTCAAATAACTCATTTCCAATCGCCTTTCGGAAATCAAATGTGTCAGTTCTAGTTCGGGAAAATAGGCCACCTCGCAGCCGTTGGTCAGAGCCACGAGATTAATGTCGTTGTCCTCCCCGGATGACAACCCAGCTCCTTTCCGGCCCAGCGCCTGTCTCTTCTGGTCGTTTTTCGCCAGAGCGGCCCAGGACTCCAGGACTTCGCGGCGGATGATCATTCCCGCCCCGATCGCGCGCAGGCTGGGTAAGTTCTCCGGCGATCGGGGCTCCAATCAGCCGATTGCTCCAAATCTCCCAAATCACGGCATCCCAGCGGAGCCAAGTCCGAACTGAACCATGCCGCCGGCGGGGCTTCGAACTCTGGCTGACAGCGGCCACCCGCCACCCCCAGTTTGGGCATAAGCTTGAATTTTTGATCTGCGATTGCCAAATAGTCGGGAGCGAGCGCCGTGTCGTCGTCGCTGAAGACCAAGAGTTCGCCCCGCGCCTCACGTACCGCCCGCAATCGGGCATGAGTCAACCCCAGCTTGTCTTCCCGGATCAATCGCGCTTGCGGATGCCACGAAAGGTCAACGGATTTATCGAGCGGCACGGAACTCGCGTTGTCGATGAGCAGCAAATCCCATTGAGCGTTTGCCAAGGATTGCTTTCGCAACGCGTTTAAAGTGCGCGAGATAATCCTTGCGTGGATTATGCGTGCATATGATGACTTCAACCGTCACGGGAAACTCGCTCGCGGCATCGAGTAATGGCCCGCTGATAGCTGGCCATCTGAAACGGGAACACTCTTTCCGGCGAAAGCTGTTCCACGATCGATTTCCGTCCGGCCTCGGCGAATAGCCTTAGCTGAGCGGGGTTCCTTACGAGGGAAAGAACCGCTTCGGCAACGGCTTTCGGATTTCGGGGAGGAACCAGAAGCCCCGTCTTTCCATGTTCGATCATTTCCGCCATGCCGCCCGAAGCGCTCCCAATTACCGCCCGCCCCGCGGCCATGGACTCAATGCATGCCGAAGGGAAATTTTCCCACCGGCTGGGCAGCAGCATAATGTCGCATTGACCCAGGTGCTTTGACAAGTCCTCCGAAGCGAATTCCCCGACAAACTCCATCGCGCCGCGGCAATCGGAAAAGTGGGATTCGATCCAACTCCGCATGTCGCCCTGCTTGAACGGCCAGGATGGGCCGATGAAACGAAAGCGCAGCTTTCGCGCCCGTCGAAGTATCAACGGTATGGCCTGTGCGAGCTCGACGATGCCTTTTCTCGGCTCCATTCGGCCCAGGAAGCCGACCGTCCCGGCAACGCCGGCGGGCGGAAGCGCTAAGAGCCGCGGGTCCGCGAGGAAGGGCAAGGGAAAGATGCTGATGCGATCCGCCGGCAAGCGCCAGTCATGCCCCACGATCGTCCCGATGGTCCGGCTTAGACTGGCAATTTCATCCGCCGACTTCGCAAATGAACATTCCTTGTCCTTTGCGGAATCGTAACGGTCCCGCCGCAAATAAGCTATCCGCCCACGCCGCAACGCCCCCAGCGAAAAACGGAGACGTTCGAACATGGTTGGAGGCTCGTAGCCGAATCGCCCGATCAGGTAGTTGGGCGTATGCAGCTTCACCACTCTGGCAACTTCCGGCAAGGCCGCGGCCACCGCGCCGCCCTCCGCCCCGATCTCCGGGCTCTCCAGAACATCGAACGGCCTGAAGCGATGCTGTGCGACAAAGACCGGCGCAATCCGCGCCGAGAACTCATCGCGATTCTTTGCTGGAACCCTGTGGACGGGGACGCAGGATGCCTCGCAAATCCCTGTTCCCTGCGCGCCCGCCGAGAAGACTTCTACGTCGACGCCGCCTTTTGTCAGCATCCTCGCAGCCTGGCAGGCGTAGGTTCCAATGCCGCCAACCGCTACTGATGGCGGATACTCAAAACTGATTAGCGCAACCCGCATTTTCAAGTTCGTTTCGACAACACCGCTCCCTGCAAGGGCCTTCGGACCGCGTCGAAGAAGGTCTCTTTGCTCCAGAATCGCTCGACAAGCGTTTTCCCATTTTGTCCTAGTATGCTTGCCGTTGATGGGTTCTTCAGCAAATCAATGCAGTGCGCCGCGTAGCTTTCCGGGCTGCCCGCGATTAGAACGCCGCCGTCGGATGCCTGGAGACGCTCAAGCCCTTCTACGGCGTGCGGGGTCGCCACGCAGGGTTTCCCGTAGGCCAGGGCTTCCAAAACTTTGATCTTCGTGCCGCCTCCCGTAAAAATCGGCGCGACTGCGAGGCTTGCGGCTGCATATTCGGGGGCCAGTTTGACTACTTGCCCGCGGATTCGGACTCCCTCCAACCCCGTCAACTCAGGATGCGAGGAAAGCCCGTCCGAACTTGCGCCGACGATCACGAATTCGCAGCCGGGCACGCTCGCCTTGATTGCCGGCCATACGTTGCGAAGAAACCAGAAAAGTCCGTCGCGGTTAGGTCCGTACCAGAACGAACCAACCATGACAATCCGCTTCGCGTCTCCCCGCGCTTCGCCGCCAGCGGCGTCAGCCTCGATCCCGAAGGGAATATTGGGCAGCACTGAGGCATTCCCGTTCCTGCCGATGTCGAGGTCGGATTCCTTTGCGACCCACAGATGGTCAAACGCCAGCAACCGCCGCCGCGTCGCCTGCCGGACAATTGCGAACCGCAGTTCATCCAGGACTTTTGTTGTCCATTTTGGGCTCGTGCGGCCGGCGGCTTCCGAGCGAACGACACGCCACGGAACGTCGTCCACATCCAGGCATCTCAGTCCGTTGAAGCGAACCGTGTCCAACCCGGTTCGCAGCGCGGTGACCGGATAACGAGCGACGACCGCCTGATAGGGCTCGGCATCGACTGCCCTTTGAAGCCTTTCCCGCGCGGCGGAGTCCGCTTCGTAACACGCCGACTGGCACCGAAGCATCGAGTAGCTTCCCGCCAACTTGGCCAGAATTCTCGGATAACGGGCAGTCTCCACGGCCTTGAATTTGTCTTGCAAGACCATCAGATCAACGAGCCGGCCGCCTTTCTTGGCAGCCTCTTGCCGGCTCGCGGCCTTATCCTCTGAAAAGTCTCCAAGAGGGCATAAAAAAATGTCAACGTCGGCGATTGCAAGCAGCGCCTGCAACAGCAAGTCCGTTCGCTGCCCGCCGCCGCCAATGCTAAGCCAGGGCGCAACGTTAGTTAGAAATAGTAATCTGGACATCCGTTGCTCCGAACCCCTCAACAACGCCCGAATTCCGCAAGGAGTGGAGGCCGTCAATTCCGCCGGCACAATACCTTGCGGTAGGCGCGCTTCAAGCACATTTCGAAAAACGACGGAACGGTCAATGACATCACGCAGGAAAGAACTCGCTTAATCCTATTGTCTGGCACCGTGCCTTTGCGGTAACCAGCGAAGCGATCATTCACGCTTGAAATCAAGAGCCGTTCTTCGATCGCGCTGCAGTGATTCACGCGGACTAACTCGATCAAGCGGGCGTGCAATCCCCGCATCCACTGATTCATGTTAGACTTTCCGTCTGCTGTATGCGAAATGCTGTCTTCGTGGCGGCGCCAATAAGCAAATGCCCGATTAGTTGATACCATTGGCGTTCGCAGACAGAGAGATATCCACGTAAGATCGTCGCTGCCCAGCGCCATAGGCATCCGAATATATCCCCCGAGCGCGCAGACGCCACCGCCCTCACGCAGAATTCCGAGGTCGATTGATCGCGAATGTACGCGTTGCGAATGTAGAGGCACTCGTCCCACGTTTCCAGGTCTGGAAGCGGCAAACCGATGCGGTGAACGCTTCCGTCGGCGCGGATCAAAACAAGCCTGCAACGAAAAACATCACTCGCAGGGTGCCGCTGAATCAGGAGGTCCATCTCTTCCAGATAGTTGGGCGATAGCCGATCGTCATCACCGAGTAAAGTAACATAGTCGCCCCCAGCATATTGAAGTGCGAAATTCCAGGTCGCGCTCGGGTCCGCGGCGCCCAGATTCTCGGGCGTCCGCACATAACGCAGTTTCGGATGCTCAAGATCCTTAACAATCGAAGGCACTGGATCAGGCGAACAATCGTCGACGACGACGACCTCGTAGTCCGAAAAAGTTTGATCCAAGGCAGATGCAATGCATTCCGCAAGATGTTTTGTCTTGATTACCGGAATAACGATGCTAAATCGCACAGCGTTTCACCAAAAAGGGTCGATTGTGGGCTTCGGCGCGGACCAGCAATTCTTCGAACCAATTCCTAGTCGCGTGACCGGTCGAGAAGCTGCGCCGCGTCGTCCAGGGCGCCGTTTGCATAGAAATTTGTGACATTCAGATGCCCAAGGGCAGTCCCAGTGTCGGTCGGAGTCTGGCAAGAGGTGCCGCCCAAAGGCGGCATCCAAGCCAGGCACGGCTCGAAAAAGCTCAGGTATGCTGCTCAACGCCTGTAGAAAATGTTCGGAGCGTGGTTTCAAGTTCGGAATCATTGCCGACCAAAAAAGGGCGCGACCGAAGGGTATTTGCGACCGGCGAAATCAGCGCTAGTAACTGGCATCTCACCATGTCAATCGATTCACGCCCGCTGCAACCAAAGACTTCCCCCCGTGTTTCTTATGCAGACCGGCATGCTCCTGCTGAGCTTCTCGCGATGAAATTTTCCTAGGAAGTCGTTCCAGATCGAGATTGTGAACGCCGAATTGTACTGAAGAAAGGCTCGCACCATATAGTCCTCGTTCCAAAAGCGTCCCTCCTCAATCCATTCCTGCGGATACTCGAATGGAAAAAACATATCGTGAAAATGGATGAACACACCTTTCGATAGACGTGGGAGGACCTCAAGCAAAACATGATTGACATCGCTGCCGACTTTTGCAACATGTGATGAATCCACAAACAGTATGTCGCCCGCGTGAAGTTCGTCGAACCGAGCCAGCTCCACCTCTTGAACACGCTCCTGGACGACCTCCGCAACCGCAAGGTCCTTATCCTTCAGGCGCGAGCGAAGTCGTTCCGCATAAGGTTCAATAAACGTAAGTAATATACGATTATCGAAGAAGTGCTCGTTCGTATCGAGCATTACAAACGAAGAGAAGCCCGATCCAATTTCTATGATTCGCTTGGGTCGAGCGAAACGAATCATACAATAAAGGAAGATCCCATCCGCGTATGAGAAATGGTCGTTTTCAAAGTAGTACCGCAGTCCTGCGGAGGGTTCGGCCGTAAACGGTTGCTCGTCATAGAATTGTTTCAGTTTATCAAGCAGGTCGATCTGACCCTCAACATTCAGGTCGATTCCTGGGAGGTCGCGAAGCGATCGGTCGAAAATGCGCAATTCGTCCCGACGAACATCCTCGATTGCCGGGATCGGCGAGTAGTAGTGCCCGGGAGGAAAGAGGCTTGAACGATTCAACTCCATGCGAAGTTTGTCGCGCTCCGTGACAAGCCGTCGAATCGGTCGGAGCGACTTCAGCAGCGATTTGAGAATTCGCATCGCGTTGCTATCAACGTCGGTTGGCGAAAACTGCAAGTTCACTATTTAACCATTTTTTTCCGTTCGCGAGGGCCTTCCGCGTCGCCTCCAGATAGGCGCGTCCCCATTTCTGGCACGGTTCCAAATGATTTCCTTCCGCCCATTCGTTCCACGCGTTAATAAAAACTATCCGCTCGTCAGCGTGGTTGCTTTTCGTTTTCTGAGTGGCCGCTGCCAGCCATTGCTGGAACAGCTCGGGAGTGCTGTCGTTGATAATGGCAGCGCCCCCTTTCCTTCGCGCGGAGTTGTCCCAGGCGGGCGTCACACAGGGGAACCGGAGATACGGCGGACTGGGCTTTGCCAGCATATTGTTCATAAGCCCTGAGTACGAATAGATGGCGTGCTGCGCGAACCACGGTTGCGCCAGCCCCAACTTTGCTGCCAGGCGTTGAGTTCGGGGACGCCGAGCAAGTTTGTACGTCAACCAATTTGCCCTCTCTCGCGGCGGCATTGCTTGCCAGTCGGGCGCGAACTCCACCGCTCCGTCTAGATTTAGACGTGGCGCTGCGCCGTGCTCCCCTGCGAACCCCTCCACATTGCAAAGGAAAAGTTCGCCCACTCCCAGACGCTGGGCCTCGTTTCGCCAGATCTCAACGGTGCGAGCCGGGTTGGGCAACCTCGAGAGACGGTAGACCAGGAAGAGCGGACGGCCACGAACCCTGATGTAGCGGGGATCGGAAAAGGCGCTCGCCAGCCAACGGATGTGATTCAAGTCATCCTCGTCACCGTAGTTTTGGGCCAGCAGTATTTCGTGGTCATGACCATCCCACTGCCGCGTCCAGTTCTCATTGGCCCAGCAGAGACAAAACGGGAAATCCGGCTGGCCGCTTGCAAGTATCTCGTCGACCGGTCGTTCCAACAATCGCCGACCGTTGAACCAGTAATGATAGTAGCAGAAGCCGTGAACGCCATATTCGCGTGCCATGTCCGCTTGTGCCTCGCGGACTTCGGCCAGACGAAGGTCGTAAAACCCCAAATCGGCGGGCAAATGCGGTTGGTAATGGCCTTTGAAAAGAGGTCGCGCTCTGGCCACATTGGTCCATTCCGTGAAGCCCTTCCCCCACCACTCATCGTTTTCGGGAATCGGGTGAAATTGGGGCAGGTAGAAGGCGATCGCGCGTACCGAATTCGCAGTCATGCGAAAGACGGTTTTTCCTGAGTGAACACGTCCCGAAACTCTCCATCAATTCCAAGTCGACGATCGCGGATCGTATCCACCACGATCGGCACTGCGCCCATTGGACAAGAGAAAAAGGAAGGTCCCGTCCCCATTCATTGAAGACCAACGAGCCAGATTCCGAAATGGGGTTGCCGTGGAAATCCGGGGTTTCCAAGTTTCGAACGACTCCGTCCTCGATCACGGCGCACCGAAGCGTCTTCTTCCAATGGTACCAGGGCACCGTAAAAACGTGCGCCCCGCCAGGCTTCAGTGTTCGCATGATTTCCCGCGCTGCACGCGCAACGTCGGGGAGGTGTTCGAAAACGTCCGAGGTGACGACGAGGTCGAACGACTCGTCGGCGAACGTCTGCGCCAGCAGGTCTTCGCAGCGGAAACCGTTGTGTATTTCACCGCGAGGCGCGTCCGGGAAGAAGTGCGTCGGCACGTAGCCGGCGCACTCCGCGCCAGCTTGTCGCTGACCGGTCCGCCCGGCGAAGACTCGTGAATTGCCAACTCCCGCCAATTGGGCCACGATCGCTCGATGACGTGCATCAAGGCGCGCCAGCGGGGAATGCTTCGACAGCGCGCGCATCGGTACTCATCCCGCAACCAAGATCCTTCCATCACGAATACCGTTGGCTTGCCGCATATCGGACAATACCCGCGGTGCGCCGTCTTGTTTATAAAGCGGGCCATAAGCCCGGCAGCGCGGACGCACTTCATCACAGCCGCTTTGACTTTGCGCCACGCCGGCAACGACCGAGGCACGAGCAGACGGCTCAGCCGCGACGAAGCGCTTGTGCCGAGGGTGTTGTTCATTTGACGCTAGAGGTCCGCATCACCGGTCGTTCCAACAATCGCCGCCCGTTGAACCAGTAATGATAGTAGCAAAACCCATGAATGCCATATTCTCGCGCAAGTTCGGCTTGCGCTTCGCGGACCTCGGGCAGACGCAGGTCGTAAAACCCTAAATCGGCGGGCAGATGCGGTTGATAATGGCCTTTGAAGAGCGGTCGCGCCTTGGCCACATTCGTCCACTCGGTAAAGCCCTTGCCCCACCACTCGTCATTCTCCGGAATGGGATGGTACTGCGTGAGGTAAAAGCAGATGGCTTTAATTACGTCTTACCTTCTTTGCGAGAATGCCCTTTCAAGGCGGCCATTACGAACCCGCCAGCCTGCGGAGAACCCATTTCACCGCTCTATAGGGTAGAAGCACTAACCGGCCGACCCTGTATGTACGGCTGTTAAGGACCTCAGAGCGCGCGGCTTCGTTATCGCAACGCGAGAGAATGCAATCATATAGACTGGACGCATTAAAAAAGGATGCGTGAGGCACGGCAGTCGGCCCTATTTCCTTGTTCGAGCATAATACCACGTTGAAAAACGGGCGGTTTAAGAACGAATGGTCAGGCCAGCGAGTCGTTGACACCATGACGCTCGTAAAATCGCCGTCATATAGCTTAAGTCCTGCAATTGGCGCGGCCTCGGCGCTTAGAAGGGTTCCAACAATCGCGCGTTGCTCGAAGAAACACGCAAAACTAAAATGCCGATGAACTAGTTCTTTCAACTCCTGCATCGTGATTTCCTTAATATGATACTTGTTATCAGGATCTCTCCGTGAGTAAATCGACTTCTCAGGGCTAGATAGTAGCACAACCCCATCGGGTACGAGTATGCGCCGAAATTCAATGAACATCTCGTCATGCCGATCGTGGTGCTCAATCGTTTCAAAACTAGTTACAACGTCAACCGAACCGTCGGGCAGAGGTATGCTGTCTGCCGACCCCGCCTGAAAAACCAAGTTTGACTTTCGATACTTTGACGTTGAATGAGCGATCGCTGCGGCCGATATATCGACGCCATACACAATTCTGGCTCTTGATGCGAGTAGGTTCGAACCGTATCCCTCGCCAGATGCAATATCCAGCACCCGCTTGCCGGCACATAGCTCAATTGCTAATGCGTAGCGGTGCAAATGCTCTACAACACCCCACTGCGGCGGCAATTCGGTAACAAGTCGCTCCCCCGTGAAATCCATTTTGATATGGAGCTTATTAACTACTGATCTGGTAGTGCGGTTGTAGGTAACCTTGACAAAACCACGTCAGGTCAGTTGTTCGCTAAAGAACCTGAAATGTGTTGGCCACCAGAGGCACGATAATGACTTTGTAGGTAGCAGGCCGGTGCCCCAGATATCTTTCTCGTCAACCGTAAAATGCAATACATCATCTGCGTGATGGTACTCGTGTTTACTCCGGCACAACCAGAAAGATACGGAATATGAGCCGGCCATCAAAGGTAACTTGCCCAGATCGCAACGGATTGTTCCGGATGTGACCGCGCTCGGGTAGTCGGGGGACGGAAGGAAGATATTGTTGGCATTAACTGCGTTTTCTCCGCGGGACGAGCGGAGCAGAAAGCCAACAAGTGGTCGTCGAATCGGCTGATTCGAACGAAAGGCGACCTCAAAGCTTATTCTGTCTCCCGTCTCTAATACCGGACTTGGCGCTCCATTGCAAAGCAAAGACACCGATTCCATCCAGAGCGAGGACCGCCCCGATGGTCGTGGTATCATTACGGTATGGCTATTGTTATGCAGTTCGCCGTCTTCCATGTAAGCGGCGGTTACGTCGTCGATTGTGCCGTCTGAAGCCAGCGTTCCTTTTTGAAGCAGAATTCCACTGCGACAAAGACTGCGCACCGCGGCGAGATTGTGGCTAACAAAAAGCACAGTCCTCCCCCCACGGGCGACTTCTCCCATCTTTCCCAGGCACTTCTTCTGAAACTCGGCATCTCCCACGGCCAAGACCTCGTCCACGATCAGAATTTCAGGCTCCAAATGTGCCGCCACTGCAAACGCCAGCCGGACGTACATGCCGCTGGAGTAGTACTTGACGGGTGTGTCGAGGAATTTCTCCACCTCGGCGAAGGCCACGATCTCGTCGAACTTGCGACGGATCTCCGCGCGGGACATGCCCAGCACGGCGCCGTTCAAGTAGACGTTCTCGCGGCCGGTCAACTCGGGATGGAAGCCGGTGCCGACCTCCAGCAGGCTGGCGACGCGACCGCGGATGCGGACGCGGCCCTCCGTGGGCTCGGTGATGCGGCTCAAGATCTTCAAGAGTGTGCTCTTGCCCGCCCCGTTGCGGCCGATGATGCCCACCACCTCGCCCTGCTGCACGTCAAAGGAGACGTTGCGGAGTGCCCAGAAGGATTCGGAGGAGGCCCTCACCCCCGACCCCTCCCCCGACGGCGAGGGGAGACCGTTTGCCCCCGGCCCCTCTCCTGTGATGCGCGAGGGGAGAGTGGCGGCCCTCACCCCCGGCCCCTCTCCCAAAGGTAGAGGGGAGACTTCGTGCTCCGTGCTCCTTGCTCCCTGCCGGCGGAGCCTTCGGAACGGACGGGAGAGGGCGGCGACGAGCTCTTCGCTCAGCCGGCGGTACGGCGCTCCACCGCCCGCCTGATGGCGGATCGAGTAGCACTTGCCCAGGTTTTCAACGCTGATGATAGGAGTCATGGAACAGGGAGCGGTGTGTCAAACAGCTAGACAGAAAAACGACGGGCAACCAGTCAGAATCATGAGGGCAGAAAAATGAAGTGTATTCGGGATATTTCTGTCCAACATCTTTCCGTAAAAACTCTTTCGTGTGTTTCGTGTAATTCGCGGTCAGTATTTTACAGCAGGTCAGCCCCAGTTGCCGAGGAATTCCAAGCGGTTCTGCATGTCTTCCGCGGTCACCGCCGCGATCAGGCGGAGCAGGCGGCGCATCTGCTCGCCGATTGTGTAACGTTGCTGGTGACAGAGGACGATTCCGGCGTGATTTCCTGCGGCCGCGAGGATTTGGGCGTGAAGCGCGCAAAAGTGTCCGATGTTCGAACTGTAGATGGCACGCCGATTTTCCGTGGCATAGGTCAATTGTTCGTGGTCTTCGCGACCCAGCATGCCCGCTTCGGAAACGGTCATCGCGTCGACGCCGCGAGCCCGCAGGGCTTCAACGAGATCGTTGTCCATGATGTCTTCATCGAGATAGAGACCAATCGTCACCCTTGAAGCTGGGCCCGCGCATCGCGGTGCTCGCGTTCAAGGCGATCGTAGAGGGCGTCCTCCGCGGCAAACTCGGCCTCCATCGTTTCATGGTTAGCATGGTAGTATGTCAGTGCGGCGTAAACCTGGGCCAAAGTGATATGGCCGATACGGCGAACTGTCTCTTCGGGGGTGCAGCCCTGTTTGTAGAACCCTACAATACGACGAACGGAAACGCCCGTGCCAGCGATCCGCAGGCGGCCGTCGCAAACGCCCGGGCTTTGCTCAATCAGCGTTCCAATGTCTGTTACCGTGGCCATGATCGTGATTCCTTGCTTCTCACTCCCCTCTTCAGATTATATCCGCGAACGTCTTTTCCGTCTTGCGGAAGTGCCAGACGCCGAGGGCGAGGAATAGGCCGACGAAGAGCAGCGAGAGGGCGAAGCCGGGCCAGTAGATTTGCGCTTGCCCGCCGAGGATTGCCCAGCGAAAGCCGTCGATCACACCCACCATGGGGTTCAAGGAGTAGACGAGGAAGAACGTATCGCCGAAGCGCTCGCGGATGACCGTGCTGCTGTAGGCCACCGGCGAGGCGTAGAGCCCGAACTGTACGAGAAAGGGAATCACGTAGCGGAAGTCGCGGTATTTGACGTTCAGGGCGGTGATCCAAAGCCCCGGCCCAATGGCGGCCAGGAAGGCCAAGCCCATGAAAAGCGGCAAGGTGAGGATCCGCCAGTCGGGCCAGAAGCGGTACCAGGCCATCATGCCCACCAGGATCAGGAAGGAGACGAGGAAATCGACAAAACTGGTGATGACCGCGCTGGCGGGGACGATCATCCGCGGGAAGTAGACCTTGGAGATCAGGTTGGCGTTGCTCACTAGGCTCTGGCTGGCGGAGGAGAGGGCGCTGGAAAAGAACTGCCAGGGCAGCATGGCCGCGAAGACCATCAGGGCGTAGGGGGCGGCGCCTTCGGAGGGCAGTTTGGCCACCGTGCCGAAGACGATGGTCATGATGAGCATGGTCATGAGCGGCTGGAGCAAGGCCCAGGCGACGCCGATGACGGTTTGTTTGTAGCGGACGGAGATATCGCGCCAGGCGAGGATGTAGAACAGTTCGCGGTAGCGCCAGAGGTCGCGCCAGTATTGGCGGTCGGCCCGGCCAGGCTCGAGGATAAGCTCGAAGCTGGGAGCGGCCCTCACCCCCTGCCCCTCTCCCGTGACAGGCGAGGGGAGACTGGCGGCCCGCACCCCCGGCCCCTCTCCCAAAGGGCGAGGGGAGGCGATGTCGTCGGACTGATCTCTGACCTCCGTTCTCGGTTCACTGACCTCTGTCGCGGCCGGATCGAGTTCCAAAAATGTTGACTTTTCGTTCGTCACTTCTGATTTGATCCCAATCCTGAACGCTGCGCACTCCGTTCTCGTGGGTTGTACTCCCAGTATTATCCTCCGAGTAGACATTTTCGGAAAAGCGACGAACTTCAATTATAGCTTACGGTATCGTTCGCCGCTGGAGGGGAGCGGCGCCGCGGGTGGGGCCGATTTTAAGGCCGCGACAATTCCTGAAGGGTGCGGTTATTCGCGGACAAGTCCGGACTGGCGGCCGTGGCGATCAATTCAGGTGTTCTCGCGTAGTCGGCCGGTTGGCCGGTAAGCAAGTCGATCAACCGCGGCAACAGCACCGCCTTGGAGTAGCGTGCGGCGCTGGCATGGCGGCGGCCGGCGGTTTGCCATTCGCTATGGGCAGCCGCCTCTTCAAGGCAGTCGACGACTTGCTCCACCTCGCCGTGACCGACGGCCGTGCCTTGCTCGGCGACGTCACTTTGGGCGAGGATATCGGTGAGATGAGAGTCTTTGGGTCCGATGGCCAGGAACGGGGCGCCGATCCGCAAAACATTGTAAATCTTGCAGGGATGGACGATGCCGACGAACGGGTCGCCCAGCACGACGACGTGATGGTCGGCGGCGGATAGGGAAGCTGAGAGCTCCGCAAGCGGCTGGTAGGGCAGGCAAAGAATATTCTTCAACTGCCGCTGCTTGGCGAAGTTCTGAACCTTGGCGAACTCCTTGCCGCCGCCCACAAAACAGAAGGCGAATTGGGGATATTCCGTCAGCCGGGCGGCCGCCTCGAGCAAGGTGTCCAGGGGGTGGCAAGGACTATGGTTGCCGGAATACATGACGACGAATTTTCGCTTAGGCCGTGCTTCGCCCGGAAACGAAGGCGGCCCCGCTCCTCGTAGCCGATGGCCTCATCGTGCGACCAGGGGGGGAGGATGTCGATCTTGCCGCCGGGGACGCCCTTGGCCGTGATGCGGTCCTTCATGAAGCGGTCGAGCACGACAATGCGATCGGCGCGGCGAAAGCTGTAGCGGAGCATGCGTTCGAGCGTTCTGGCCAAGAGCGACCGTTGCCGCAACCAGCCGGCGGCAATTGCCTCGTCGGGGTTGAGGTCCATGACCCAGGATACGAACCTCGCCCCCTTTCGTCGGGCGAAGAATGCTCCCAGAAAGGAAATCAACGGGGGCGAGGTCATGGCGACTACCACGTCGAAGCGTGGCAGTATGAGGAGGCGTAGCAGGCAGCTAAGCCAGAAGCTGGCGAAATCGAGCGCGCGGCGCCACTTGGAGCGCTTCCCCAGACCGAGGCTGGCGATGCGAAGGATGGAAACGCCGTTCCATTTTTCACGCCTGGCAAAGCGCACCTTGGGGTCGTCGTAGCCGCGGCGGCTGGCGACGACGGTGACGTCGTGTCCTCGAGCGGCAAGTTCCACGGCCAGATCGGTCAGATGTTGGCCCGAGGAGACAACATCGGGATAAAAACATTGATTGAGTAGCAAGATCTTCATGGAGTGGATCTAATGGAAGTCTCGTGTCCACTTGAAAACCTCGGTGGCAAACGACGTGAGACTCTTCTCGGCCTTGTCGGCATTTGCGGCACTCGTTTGCAGCAACACCTTGACGATAGGCGGACGCGTGGGACGCCCCCTCCATCCGTGGACGATCTGTCGTTGGGTGTCTCCCGAAAAGTATGCTTTGCCGTCGATTTGATACCAGTAAAGGACTAAAGCGGTTTCTCCGCCTTTTTCCGCGGGCATCAGTTTTGCCGAGTTATCTGTTGTTCCGGCGTCACCGAGCGCGATGAACTTGGGCTCTCCTAGCTGCCATCCAGCTCCTGGGTAACACACCTCAGGCAGATGAGGGGGGCCGCTCGCGCCAAACAGCAGCTTATCGAAAACGGCAATATGAAGCGAGACTGCATGTCCGCGGTCATCGCGGTAGCTGCGATCCAGCACCATTTTTGCGCCGGTGGCCTTGAACACTTCCGAGTCCGTAGTGACGTGTTGGCCCGTCCATTCTCCCAAGGTCAGGGGCAAGTCGTGCGGCGTCATCTCCAATGGAGTCGACTCGGTGGGCATGCCCCGATCGCGGACCCATAAGGCGCCCGCGTACATGCTCAGCAGAATCACGGCAGTTAGAGAAAGTCGAGTAACCATTGGTCGGAGGCCAGAGGTTGGAGGTCAGAATTCGGAGGCCAGAAATGGCACGCCACGCTATTTCCCCGTCGCCGGGGAGAGTTTTGTGCGCTGCCGGTGGGGTGGGTCTGCCAGTGGCCGGCGCTCGCCCACTTTGGCCACGATTTGTTCTTCCGCAAAGGCGCGGAGGCGGAGCTCAAAGGGATCCAGAATGTCTTGCACCAGCTCGATCGTGTCGGTGTTCGAATGACCGTGGTTCTCGCCGGCCAGCGCCAGGCAGCCGACGACGTGGCCGGCAACGAGCAGCGGCAGCTTGACCTCCCAGTAGTTGCCGTCGTCACGGCGACGAGGACTCTCCCACGACGCGCTGTAGGCCTCCTCGATCGCCGGTGCGTTGACGTTAAGATGGATCGACGCCAGCGACAGCTTTTCCGCCGATTCGGTCAACGTCGCCCAAAGAGTCTCCCATTGCCGCGTCCCGTGAAAGCGAGCGCTGCTCTGCTGAGCCGTGGGACGGTGCTTGTTGGGCCGACGGAAGAGCGACCGTACGATCCGCCACAACCGCGATGACAGCAATACCCACTCGCCGCGGCCGAACCAGCCGGTGACGGCAAGCGTGGCCACCACCGCAGCAGAGGCGACCAGTGCCACCGCGTCGTTCTTCAGCGCCGCGCTAGCCAGCGCGAAGCCGCAGGTCACCGAAGCGCAGATCGCCACGCAAACCAGCACTTTGTACTTATTGCCGAAGTGGGCCAGCAAGCGATGGTGCAGGTGGCCGCGGTCGGGCATGTAGATGCTTTGCCCCGCCAGTTTCCGCCGCACAATGGCGGCGAAGGAGTCGAGAATCGGGATCGTCATTACGGCCAGCGGCGCGGCCAGCAGAACCGTGCCCGCCCCCTTGACAGTCGCGCGAATCGACAGGCAGCCCACGATCATGCCGATGAGCATGCTGCCCGCGTCTCCTAAATAGATCTTCGCCGGCGAGAGGTTGAAGGGCAGGAAGCCAAGCAAGGCACCGGCAAAGACCAGCGCAGTGACGGCTACCGCCGCGTGCTGGGTCAACAGGGCCAGGGCGCAGATCGCCAGGCTGAGGATGATGCCGATCACTGTGGCCATTCCGTCCATTCCGTCCAATAGGTTCACCGAATTGATGGCCCCGGTGAGCCAGATGAGCGTAACGGGGACGGTCAACAAGCCCAGATCAATTTCCATATCGAAGATTCCCACGCCGCGGATGAGCACGCCGCACGCCATGAGCATGGCCGCCGCGAGCACCTGGCCGGCGAGCTTCTGACGACCCCGCAGGCCGAAACGATCGTCCAACAACCCCAGCACGACGATCCACGCGCAGGCCAGCGCGGAGCCCGCGAGATTCACCCAATCTTCATTGATGTGCATGCGCCAAGGATTGCCCATGCTGATCAGGCCGCCGAGCACGATAACCATCGCCAGGAAGACCGCCGCGCCGCCGCCCAGCGGAATCGCCTGCGTATGCAGCTTGCGGTGTTGGTCAGGATGATCGACCAGGCCGATGCGGGGCGCAAGCTTGACCACCAGTACCGTAAGGACCGCCCCCAGCAACGCCGCACACGCAAAACTAACGATAGCGATTGTAATCATGTTCGGTCACTTCCTGAGATCACGCCTTGATCATTTCCTCTGCAGGGGCTGTTTCCGCGGGCTCGACGGCTTCGACGCGGGCCTGAATCACGTGCTCCTGATAAGGGCCGTAGGATTCTTCGTGGCTGCCGTTAAGCACGACGACAAATTTGCCGGCGGCGAAGGCGGAAAGCTTCTCGCAGGCCCGCAGGACTTGCGGAGCCTCGCTCGTGTCGCGACGGACGGAGACGATGACCGTGTCCGCGTGCTGGCTCACCAGCAGACCGTCGATCACTGGCAGGATGGGGCTAGCATCGACGATCACGAACTTGTATTCCGCACGGGCCTTCTCGAAGAACGACTTCGTGACGCCATTGGATAGCGGCCCAAGCGGATCGGTCACGGGACATCCCGCTGTGATGATGGAGAGGTTTTCAATCTCCGTCGGGCAGGCGACCTGGATCGGATCGAGGTCCCCGGCCAAGCATTCGCCGACGCCCGGACCGCGGGGCACCCCGAAAATGCGGTGCAGCGACGGGCGCCGCAGGTCCAAATCGACCAGCAGCGTTCGCTCTCCGGTGCGGGCCAGCCGCTTGGCCAGATTGACTGCCAGCATTGTCTTGCCTTCGGCCTGAGCGGCGCTAGTGACTAACGCTACTTGGACGCCGTCGCTGTTTTTTCGCAGGAACAATCGCGCCACAATGCCGTCCACCGCATGGTTCAAGGACGCCTGCCAGCGACGGTGGCGTTTGTTCAATCGACGTTTCTGAAGCACCTGCGCTGGCAATAGCGGCACGGCACCGACGACATCGAGCCCCATCCCCGTGGACAGGTCGGCCAGTGAATTGATCCGCTGTTTACGGACATCCCACCAGAGCACCAGGAATACGATTACGAAGAAGCTGCCCCCGCCGGCTGATCCCACGTTCGAGATGCGGGATTTGGCGTCTGGACTCTTGGGGGCCTCAGCGGGCTGAAAGACGCTAATCCGCGGCATCGAGCTGAGCTCCACGCTGAGTTTGTCTCGCTTCTCGGCGATTGGCCCGACGATCCTCTCCAGTTCCGCCAATTCGCTCTGCATCGTCATAACGTCGATCGAGGAAACGTCGAATTTGAGGATCTCCTGCTGTTTGCCCTTGAAAGCCTCGCCGGCAGCCTTTTCCTGGGCGTCGAGGAGGGCGATGCGGGCCTTCAATTCCGCGATCTCCGGGGTCAGGTCTTTCGTTTCGGGCCTGCGGATACGCTTCGCTAGAGCCGCCAATTCCTGCCGCCGCTCAGCGACCTTCTTCTCCAGGCGTGCCTTGGCCCGCAAGTATTTGTCGATCAGGCTTTGCAAAATGGCCGGATCCTTGACCCGCTGACGGACATCCGCGACGTAGTCGTCGATAGACTGGATCTGCTCGAGAAGTTTCGCGATCTCCGGGTCCCGGTCGACGGGCGGCTCCGGTTCCGGGGGCGGCTGTGGCGCGGATGCCGCATCTTGGAGCCGCTTAATCCAAACTTGCTTGATTTGCAGATCGTCCTTTGCCCGCTGCAGTTCCGTCCGCAGACGGATCAACTCGTTCCTGGCTTCCGCGTATTCCTCTTGGGCGATCTGCCGCTTGAAGCTTAGCGCGCCCGGGTCTCCAGTTCCCAAATCTTCGGTAATCTGCTTGACCTGCGTTCGGTGGGTCCGCAGCAGGTCCGATTTTTCGGTATAGAGTTTTTCCAGCTCTTTTAGGTGCGCGCGTTTTTCGCGCAGTTCGGCGTCGCCGGCGCCGTTCATGTAAGCCTCGACGACGGCCCCAACCAGTACGGCCACCTCGTCCGGGTTATTCCCCGTCAGGCTGACCTTCATGATTTCGGCGTTGCCGGGATACTCGACGTGCAGGTTCCTGGCTAGCCAGCGGACCGGATCGTCCTCCTTCTGAATGACCGCAAGGCGGGCGACTTCAGGTTTGCGGAGCGCGGAGATCAGCACGACGTCGCTGGTGAGCAGCTGCTGTTGCGTGCCCTTATAGATTTCGAAACTGTCTGCCGTGTGGTCGTTCTGGAACACGATGGAATGCTCGGACGCGCTAATCTGCAACAGCGAAACCGCGGTATACTTGTCGGTCGTCAAGAGCCAGGCGGGGCCCATCGCCGCCAACGCGCAGGCAAGGCCCAGGCTGACCGCCAGCGGCCAGCGCCGGCGGAAGGCGTGCAGGTAGAGGCTGAGGCCACCCCGGACGCGGCGGTCCGGCTCTTCCCGCTCGCCGCCGGGGAACGGCAGGGAGAGCGCGCCGTTGTGCGCCGCTTGCCCATCGCCAAAGGTTGCGACAAGTGCCGTCCCCGGGACCGAGACACTCTCATCAGGTTCTTTTGCATGCCGTGTCATTTGCTAAGGTTCTTGCCTCTCGGCCTGTTGTCGGCCATCATCTAACTTCCCGGGCAATGCCTGGGGAGAATCTCGATCGTTTTTCTGGCTTGTGCAGGAAGCCGTTTCAAATCTCGCCGGGAACCTGGACGACAAAAACGCGGCGTAAATAGGCCAGTTCCAGCCACAGCAGGACGACGGCCAGCGGCATCATGAACCAGCCAGCCAAATCGTGGTACAAGGTGTTTGCGGCAGCGTGGCTTGCCGTCTGATGGAGGATGGCCGTGGCCGTGATCCGGACCAGGTTTGCGACCAAGGCGATCCCCGCCGCACTGACGATGATGACGACCTTTTCTGCCGCGCTCCGCCGAATCAAAAACGCCACGCCGACGCAAACTGCCAAAAACAGCATCATGTTCCGCAGGCCGTTGCAGGCATCCGCAACGCCGATCTGACCGTCGGATAGGCAGATTACGTTCCCTTCGGCTACCACGGGAATACCCAGCGTCTGGATCACAAACGTGCTGGCAATCGTCGCGAACCGCTGCAGGGGATGACCCATCAAGCCAGCGATGAAGCCAGGCAAGGGAACCATGAAGACCAGAAACACGATGCTCGGCCAAGCCCAGCGCAGGACCTTCCAGCCGCCGACGAAAAGCGTTACTCCGGCAAGGCAAGGAACCAGCGACGCGGGGTCCAACAGATCGTAATAGTAATACGAGGAGGCCATACGCATGGCTGCCGCGATCACCAGCAGCGGCAGCCCCCAGAGGCTGCCCTTCCATTCGATATCCCGGAGCATCGCCCGGCGATACCAAAGCAGGAAGCCGGAAAACACCGGCACGAGGAAACCGTGGACATAGTCGGGGTCCGATAGCCAGCGCCCCAGAAGCCCGCGAAGGGCCGAGGCGTAGGTCGCCACCACCAGGGCACCCAGGACAGCCGCCGCGATCCAAAAGGCCAGCCGCGGCCGGTGCCGCACGGCATTGACGCTTCCGCTACGGGTAAAGCTCATGGTAATCCTCCCCGCGACAGTCCCGTTTTCAGCGTCCGACCATTGTGCGGGCGGATCATTGAGGGGGAGCCCTCGACGTGCCGGATGTAACCGTTGCCACCGTTGCCCCGTGGCTGGATGGGCTGCTGGCGAAGCAGACCGTAGTGCATCGCCTTGACGGCAAAACACATGAGGGCAGTGGATGAATGGAGCTTCAGTTTCCGCATCAGCCTCGTACGATAGTGCTCCAACGTTCGCACCGATATATCCATTTCGCCGGCCATCGCCCGCTTGTTCTTGTCGCTGGCCGTCAGCTCCAGGACAGCAAGCTCGGAATCGGTGAGGAGTTTCAGACACGCCTCGATCTCATCCCGCTGCGACCTCGCCTGCCGCCGCTTATGATCAACGTCGATCGCCTCGTCGATGGCCGTCCAAAGTTGGTGCTCGTGAAGCGGCTTCTCCAGGAAATGCAGTGCCCCGGCGCGCATGACATGGATGGCAATAGAAACGCTCGGCGAACTGGACAGGAAGATCATTGGCAGGACTGCCGAGGTGCGACCCAACGTCTCCTGGATCACAAGTCCATTCACCCCGGGAATGCGAACTTCCAGCACCAGGCAACCAGGCCGATGCGGATCGAAGCTTGCGAGGAAGTCCTGGCCGTTGGTGTAGGGCTCGCAGCGGAGCTCTAAGCCGCGGGCGATCGAACTGACCGTATCCCGTACGACATGGTCGGGCTCAATCACAAAAACTGTCGGTTGGTTAATCATGGCCGAACCTTTAGTGAACGGATGACCAGAATGTGGAGCGTCTGTCACGGTGCGAGGCGAGGTTCCGATTTGGGATATTGGAAACCGAGACCGGACATGGCTGGAATCGGAATCAATCGCTACGGCAGGTGAACATTCGCAGTAGACTCACACGTGGGTGCCTCAAGGCCCCCGTCGTCCGCGCGTACTCCGTTCCCCTCACTTGCGCCCACCTATCGAGGATCGTAATGTGATGTACCGTCCTCTCACGGCGAACCAGCAGATATGGTGCCGCGAGTCGTCCATGAGAGTCTCAAGCCTTAATTTGATCGCAAAGTCGCAAGACAAGAAGGATTTATGACGCGAATTCGCAAATAATTAGAATGATTACCACGCAGTGCACCCCCACTTCCCTCGCATACACGCAATATTTCTGCATAAATGCGTAGGTTAACTTCGCTTTCGCGCAATTTCGCCACTGCCGACATGTGCATTGTGTGGGAGAGTCATATGCACAGTATGGGCGCATCATGTGCATAGTTTGGGCGCGTCGACAGCACTCCGACGCCACCCCCGTTGGGCTATCATGAATTACGTAATTCCACCCCATCTTCCTTTTCAGAGTGCCGAATGCGGGAAAATGCCACGGAATCTGGTTCTGGCCGGTTTGACTCGCGCAGAGCCTGTTTCGGTAGCGTGGCGGAGTATCCTTGCAAGCTGCCTTCCGCTGGCGGAGTGATCTTGGAGTTATTAAACGACGGCATGTCGAATTGCCACACGAGCAGCTTTAATCCCGATCGATTATTCGAGCGCCGCGAGTTGGAAGCGGACGGTGCGCGCGGGCGGCACCAGCAACGCGGCCAGCTTGCCGATGCTCGGGAAGCACGAATCACCGCCGCGGGCGTACCAGAGGAGCCCCATGAGCACCGGCCACGCGGTCAGTCCCGTTCGCTCGATCAGCTGAAACTCGGCCGGGCCTACCTGTTGGAACCACGGCTTTTTCTCTGCCGCGGGCTCGGCGTCGTCACGATTCGGCGGCTTCATGCCGCACTCGGCTTCCATGTAGTGTTTCAGGCTCCTCATTTCGTGGCCGGTGCAAAGCGGGACTCGAGCCAACGATCCAGATCAGCCCGCCGATAGAACGCGCGTTTGCCGATGCGGGCGACTGGCAGAGCTTTGCGGTGCGTTCCGCGGTGGGCCCAGTCGGCCATTGTGGCCACCGCGACGCCGATGTAACGGGCGGCCTCTTCGCGGCAGAGCATCGCCGCGAGGGGCGATGTAAGTTCCGGGGCCTTGGACATGATGTACTCCTTGGGGTTTGCTCGCGGCAAATATGCCGCACGTACCGAGAGTACCGAATTAGACCAAAACCGCGTCGTTGCAACCGGTCAAAAAAAGAGGCATACAGACAGCACTAAAGTGAATCGCCGAAAAGACTTAGAACAATCTGAGAATACGGCTAGACACTGTGTATTTTTATCCTTATTCCGTCTTCGTTCCACCGCTCCCGCATAGGGTCTTTTTTGGGATCCTTGCCCAGCCATTTTGGACCACAAGCCTCCATGTATTCCGCATGTCGCGAATTAATATGGTGCATGCAAAGTCCCACCTCTGTGAAGAGGATTCTCTGGACAACGCCCGGGGAGCCCTCTTCGTTTCTCGCGGGAAAGAAGTTTGGCATAGAATCAGTCGGCCAATCGCGTAGCGGATCGCAGCCATGCAGCAGGTAATATGCGTAGTCCCGGTTCCAGGCCGCGTTGCTTTCGTGTTCGTAGCAGCCAAGCGAGATCTGTTTCCCGCGATACTTGAACCACGCTTCAAACGGCTTTTTCCGAGAGGCGCCACGTTTGCGCTGGACGCCGTGAAAACGATTTTCATTTGCAGTGCTCATCGATCGCCCTCCGTGGCCTGGATGTCGATCGTCGTGAGCAGCTTCGTTTGCTTGCCGGCGGTGAGCATGGCGGTCGTGGCCGCGTCCATCGCTTGCCGCTGCGGGTCGACAGAAAGGCGGCTGTAGATGGCCGTGGCTGCGCTGCCGGGCCGATGCCCCAGCACGCCGCCGATAATCGTCATGCTCACGTTTTGGCAGGCCATGTGCGAACCTAGGGAGCGACGAAGATCGTGCGGCCGAAGGTTTTCCAGCTTTGCGGCTTTAAGCACGCGGGCCCACGCCTTGGCCGGATTGCAAAGATGAGTCCCGCGGCGGTGGCCCGGAAAGACCCACTCGCAGCCAATCGCTTTGTGACGTCGGTCCAGTATCGACAGCGCTGGCGCGACCAACGGGACGATGACCGGAGTGCCACCCTTGGTTTTTGGGATTCGCCAGTAGCCGGCCGCCATGTCAACTTCGGTCCAGCGCATCGACAAGACGTTGTTCTTGCGCGCGCCGGTCAGCAAAGCGACAAGGAAGAAGTCGCGGAAGATTTCGGTCTCGCCCTGTAGGGCTTGGAAAAACGCCTCCATTTCGCCAGTTTGCAGAAACCTATCTCTGGCGACTTCCTCAAACATCTTAACGCCGGCGGCCGGGTTGTCGCCGCGGTAGCCCATGCCGAATTGCTCGTCTTTTCCGACGTTGTACATTGCGCGAAGCAGCGCTAGTACGCGGTTTGCGGCATAGACGCCGCTTTTCGTTCCGATGCTGGAATGAAGCTTCTGTACATCGCTCCTCTTGATGCTGCCCAGTCTTTTGTTGGCCCACCGTTCTAAGTGCAATCGCCAGTTCCGCTTGTCCTCTTCCACGGAACGCGGCGCCTTGGGTCGTGGTTTTCTGTTGACAGTGGCGTACAGCACCCAGTGATCCCACAACGCTTGTAAGGTGGCCTCACTTCGTTGCCGTCGTCGCTCGGCCTGCGGGTTCTCTCCGGAGGCAATCTTGCCGGCCTTGGCCGATGCCGCCTTGCGGGCCTGGTCAACGGATAGTTCGTCGGCGGTCCCCAGCTTGTGCCGGACTGGTTGCCCCTCCGTTCGTTTGACGAGATAATAGGTTTTTGTTCCGGCGGACGTGATGCACACCTGGAGACCGGGGTACGTCTTGTCCTTGTGGTACTCGCGGTCCTTACCGGCCGGCGGCTTTAGCTTTCGGATTCGATCCTCAGAAAACGTGAATGTTGTAGGCATGGCAACCCCTGCAAAAAGTCGGACATCAGACTTTCGTAGCACGGTTCGTGCTACGCTTTCGTGCTACGCGCTTTGTCAAATTGAGCAAAATTGAACCAAAACGAACCGTAGCACGGCGAAAGCAGTATAGCAGCAAACCAAATCGTATCAAGCGGTTACGAAATGAATCAATCAGAAGCCCCCGTGTTTTTCGCTGATTGTGGATCTGGGGGTCGCGCGTTCAAGTCCCGTCACTCACCCCTCGCAAAGCCTTTCGTAACTCCGGGTTATGGAAGGCTTTTTTGATAACGGAGGTGCAAGCCCATGCCCAAGTGCCGTTTCTGCGACCACGCCAATTCTATCGGCGTCGACCGCTGCCAGAATTGCGGTGCGTGGCTCGAACAAACCATTCCCGCCGCGGCCGGGCAGCCCGCGGCGGAAGCGGCGGCATCTGGCGCGGACGGCTTCGAGGCGCAACTCGCTTCGTTCCTCCAGCGCGGGCAATTGATACCGGCCATCAAGCTCTATCGCGAGCAGACCGGCAGCGGGATTGCGGAAGCCAAAAGCGCGCTCGAGGCGATGGCGGCGGAACTGCAAACCGGTCGAAAGAGTCCGATCACCGATAGCCTCTCGCCCAACAGCTTGGAAGGCCAGATTGTCGATTTGATGCGGAAGCGAAATAAGATCGAGGCAGTAAGGCTCTTCCGCCGCATGTCCGGTTGCGGACTCAAGGAAGCGAAGGACGCCGTGGAAGCCTTGGCGGTCAAGCATGGAATCAATCCAAAACCGGCGGGCTGCGCGGGCATCGTGCTGCTGATGATCGCGCTGGCCGCCGTATTGTTTAAGGGGCTAATGTAGATACAGATCAAAACTTGACCACGAGTTCCCGCGGCGCATCGGTATTCTCAAACCGCACCCACAAAAGCTGATCGGCCGCGGAATAGGTGTGATCCGTCACGGCCTCGCCGGCTAATGTGATCGAAGAGGAGTCCTTGTCCGTATGGATGAGCACGACGGCGGGAGTATCCGACACGCCCTCCACGGTGAAAGTCATGCTGTCGCGATCAGCTTTGCCCGGCAGGGCCTTGCAAGCGGCGGCGAGGACGCGGCGGTCGGTGTTTTGCAACGCGTCAAGTTCCAGTAAGAAGTAACGAGAGCCGGGCGAGAGTGTGACGCTTGGGCGGACGCGAAGCTCGGGGTCGAAGAGATTGATGAAGCGGCCCTTCAATACTTTCGGCTCGCCAGGCACCGATTCATCGAGGCCGGCGGCAATGACATACGGTCCGCGCCGCAGTAGCAGGCTAGACCTCTCGCGCCACCGTATGCTCGCGTTAAGGGCTGCTTCCTTGGCGACTCGCGCAATGCGCAAATCGCCGTCGGCGGAGTTTGCAAGATCAGCAGGATTCTGACGTAGCCAGGTGATGCCTCCCTTGCCCACACGCCGCGACCCGTCCGCAAATAAGTCCTTGTCGACAAGCCCTAGAAGCTGGAAAAGGTGATTCCGCGGGCCATGAAAATGATTCTCGCCCGTATTCCACCATTCGCGGACCGCATTGTAGGGATCGGAATCGTCATCGACAACGATTAACTCGCCGCCACGCTTCACCCACTCGACCAGCGGCGCGTGAACGTCGGCGCTGAGCGGCTTCATGCCTTGATACGTCAGAAACAGCACGCGGAACGGGTCGAGATAGTTCGGCAGCGTGACGTTTTCCAGTTGCACCGGCGTGACGGGCATCCCGCGCTTCAAGAGCGGCAGGGCCATTCCATAGATGTGACTCATGTGCTCGTCGCTCTGCGCCGGTTCGCCGCGCTGGAACATCAGCCCGTCGCTCACCAGCACGCCGAGGCCGCTCGTGCCGCAGTCCCACTCGACGCGCGATTGATGCAGGTCGTTCAAAGCGTTCATCACGACTTGCAACTCGGTGGCATAGGCCGGCGGAATCGGTTGCCCACGCTGTCCTTGACCTTGTCCCTGTCCAAGCCCGCGCCGCCGCCCGCCTTGCCGCCGCGGATAGCGGCCGGAGAAAATCCGCTCCGGCCACGGGGCGACTTCATAGTTCCAAACATCGGGCTGGAAGAGCGAGGCGACGAGCGTTGACTCCCAGTTCGTGCGGTAGTCGTTCCAATCGTAGCCGGGGTTGTCCTCGATCGGATCGTTGAGATACCAGACGCGGCGGCCCGTGCCGCGAACGAGGTTCTCCATCACACCGTATTCCAAAAACGCCGTCTCGAACGTCCGTTCCTTCTGCACTCCGCGGTAGACGTTCGGCGTCCGCGATGTGCCGGTCCAGACTTGGGCGATATAGCCGTCGCAGCCGTTGAGCCGCGAGAGGCTCGATTCCGGGCTGACGATGTGCCAATGCGCGTAATTCAAGAGGCTGTGCGTCGGCACGTAGCAGCGGACGTGCTTGCCGGTGCGGCGGTTGAAGTCTTGAACATAATCGAACACCTGTTGCAGCGCGCGGCGGTAGAGATAATACTTCAGCTTCGACGATCGCCACTCGGCGTCGACCGAAGTGTGCTGCGGCTGCCAATCTTCGTGGTAATATGCCTTCCACTCGCGTTTGAAGGCTTCCGAGTAGCCTCCGCGGACCCAGAACTCCGGCTCTTCAAGATGGATGGCTTCCGCGCCGGCATCGAGCGCACGCTGCACGCCGACACAGAGGAACTTTCCGTAGTTCTCTTCCGGGCAAATATACCAGATGTCGCCGCCGTGGCCAATCTTGATGCCGCTCCGCTCGGTCTGCGCGGCGTCCTCATGGTTGACGCCGTCGAAACGGCCATAGAGATAATCTTGGTAGTTGCCCCAGGCGACGCCGGTCATGACATGGATGCGGTAGCCGCGGTCGCGCCAAGTTTTGATCCGATCCGGCAATCCCGGATCGATGCCATAGACGAGCGCTACATCCGAACGCAGGTTGCCCGATCCGCTCCAGGGCTTGCCCGTCTGGAAACAGGTTCGTTCGAGAGCCTGATCGGGATCGGCGGGAAATGGGGGAATCGCATCGGCCGCTAGAAGCGACAGGCTGGAGAGGCTCGCCAGGATGAATAAAACTTTTGGAAGCATAGCATGCATCGTCAATAGTCCTTTTAGGACGGGCGACCAATTAATGTCGCCTTTCGCTCCGCGAAAGTTGCGTTACTTTCGCGGAGCGAAAGGCGACTATGTCGCAGTTATTTCTTCGCCGATCCCTTATAAATCACCATCATGCCGTCGCCCTTGTCAGTGGACGCTTGGACGATGACTGACTGGTATTTCGGATCGCCGGGAATGGCATCGAGGAAATCCCTCATCGCGGCGGCGTGTTTGATCACATTGTCCGCCACGACGATTGCTTGCTCCGCGAGCTTTGGCTCGACCGCCCGGAAGTAGGCCAGGTACTCTTCCTTCAAGGCGTCGATAAAGACGAAATCGTACTTGTCTTGCAGGCCGGGGATGACCGCCAGCGCCGCGCCCTCGACGAAAGTCACGACATCCTCGAGTCGCATTTGGCGGATATGCTCGCGGGCGGTCCGCACCATCCCGCCGTCGCATTCGACGCTCGTCAACCGCCCGCCGGTCTGCTCGAAGCCAAGGCCCATTACCATAGCGCCGAATCCTGTCGCCGTTCCGATCTCCAAGCCGGAGCGGGCGCGGGACGATTCGATCAGGATGCGGAGGAACTGGGCGTCGCCGGGCGTCGTATTCTTCGAAATCCTCTGGAAGTTGCGGAGGTAGTCAGCTCGAAACTTGTGCAGATCGGTGATTTGGCTCGGCATGATTGACGGTTGCCCGACAAAGGGATGTTCTATTGCCGGACATTGTAGCACGATATGCTTTACCGGGAGAGGATAAGCCCCCTCTAACGCGTCGGGTTTAGCTAGTGGTGGCGAATCTGACCGCGGGCTGCTAATGGAGGCAAAGAACCTGTTGGACGAAATTCCGTCCGCTTTGGCCGAGGAATTGTTCACGCCGCTCCTCCAGGGCGGCGGCATTCGGATTGAGCGGATTGTATCCCAAGGACATGCCTCGCCGCCCGGTTTTTGGTACGACCAGGACGAAAACGAATGGGTTTTCGTCTTGGAAGGGAGCGCCGGGCTGCAAATCGAAGGTTTTCCCGAAACATTTGAGCTTCGGCGGGGTTCATATATCAATATCCCGGCGCATGCGCGGCATCGGGTCGCTTGGACCGATCCGAGTGAAAAGACGGTCTGGCTTGCGATTCATTACCGCGAATAGTCTTCGGGGGCACGCCAGTAGATGTGGGGGGAAGGACTCGTCGATGCAAACTGTCGTTTTGATGCGTCCCCCCGTTACTGTTGTGGTAAATCGGGGCTGCGTACACTAAAATGATAATGAGGCACGCTCTTGGCTGAGTGTGTCACAAAGGGCAAGGCAGGAGTCACGATAATGCGGGCAATTCTTCGTTTCGGCGTGCTAATTGGGTCTCTTCCGATCGCAGTGCATTCGATGGCACTTGCGGCGGATCCAAAGCCCACGACCGGACCGGCCGCCGCGCCGGCACCCGTCGCCGTCGCGCCGGCACCCGTCGCCGTCGCGCCGGCACCCGTCGCCGTCGCGCCGGCACCCGCTGCGGTCGCGCCCGCCCCGCCAGCCGCTTCCAACCAACTGCCGCCGGCCGCACAAACTCCTAGCACACTGACGACACCTCCGGCTGCGGCGACGATAGGTCCGCTTGTGTCCAGCCGGCCGAAGCCGATCAAATTTCAGTTCCGTGACCAACCTTGGAAAGATGTTCTCGATTGGTTCGCCCGGCAGGCAGATCTTTCACTCTATATGAAGACCAAGCCAGCGGGCAGTTTCAGCTATACGGATACCCGCGAGTACACGCCGACCGAAGCCCTCGATCTGCTGAATAGCGTGTTGGCGACGGAGGGCTATGTACTTTTGCGTCACGAGCGCATGTTGGTGCTGCAAAACCTGGACGATCCCATTCCCGATATCCTGGTGCCGACGTTGAGCCCGGACGAGTTGGACCGAAAAGCCGATTTTGAGGTCGTTCACGTGCTCTTTAATTTGGATAAATGGAAGCCGGAAGAGGCTGAAGTCGAGGTGAAGAAGCTCCTGAGTCCGCAGGGCTCCGTGGTCACCCTGATTAAGACGCGGCAACTGTTCGTCACCGACAAAGTGAATCGGCTGCGAGCGATTCGCGCGATGATCGACCGCATCGACAATCCAGACGCATCCGGCTCAGGCAAGTTCCGGCCGTTCGTTCTGAAGTACGTTCGCACGGACGATGTGATGCCAGTTTTGCGGCAATTGCTCGACATTCCGGAAGACAAAATGGTAACCACCGACGGTACCCTCCGCATTTCGGACGCCGCTTCGAACGGGCGGCTTTTGCTGGTCTCCGGCCAACCGGACAGGGTCGCTGGCGTGGTGGACATCATCAAATGGCTGGACGTGCCCGGCCGGCCGATTACGTTCACGATGAGCCCCCAAGCGGCGGAAGAGGCGATCGAGCGCCTCAAGGCCAAGTTTCGCCCCGACCAGTTGCAAATAGTGACGCCGCCGGAGGGCTCGCCGGAACTGAACCGGCCATCGCCCAGTAAGGCGGCGCCCGACAGCGGACCAACGACGCCCCAAAAGCCCAGCAATCGGCCGATTTATGACCAACCGGCCAACAATCCGCAGACGTCGATACCGCTTGGCAACCGTTCGACGCAGTCCTCGCCGCGCGGCATTTCAACGCATTCGGCGCATATTGCGGCAAAGACTTCGTCGGCACGAACGGCAGGAACAAGCGGCCACAGTTTGACGTCGCGTCGAGCCGGTCATACGCATTTTGTCGCACAACAGCCAACGGCCAAGGCGGCCGCGCCTGCCACGAGCACAGCGCCGGCGAGGGTCACGGTTCAAGCCACTTCACCCGCAGCGGAAGGCCACGAGGCGCCGCCGGTGATCGTGAAGGTAACTCCGAACGGCATCGTCGTGTCTTGCGACGATCCGGCAGTGCTGGAAGAAGTCGAACGCGTGGTGGGTTCGGTGCCAAGGGGTTCTGGCGGCCCGCTGCTGCCGGTTATCTATTTGAAGTATGCCAAGGCGGAAGCTTTGGCCAAAGAGCTAAACTCCATATTTCTCGGCAGTTCGGAGAGTTCCGGCGATTCCGGCAGTGCTAGCACAGCGAAGCCGCTTGCCACAGGACCAATCCATTTAACGCCCGAAGTGCGGCTGAATGCTATATTCGTCCAATCCAACCGTACCGATCTACAGAAGATCACGGAGATGGCGCACACACTGGACGCGAAGGAGAGCGAAGAGAGCACTGCCATAGCCATAAAAGCGCGGATGATTCCGTGCATTCATACGCGGGCGCAAGAGGTGGCCGATGAGTTGAAGGAAGTCTATGCCGACCGCTTGATAACTCCCTCGGCGGGCAATCAGGGTGCGGGCGGACAGGGGCGCGGCGGACGCGGAGGCGGAATGATGGGCGGCGGACGCGGCGGACGCGGCGGCGGACGCGGCGGACGCGGCGGCGATGACAGCGGCGGCGGTTTCGGCGGCGGCGGTTTCGGGGGCATGATGGGCGGCATGATGGGCGGATTTCCCGGATTCGGCTTCAATGTTGACGGCGGACAAGATACGACCCGAGAAGAAGCAAAACAGCTTGGCATCGGCGTCGACGCGCGCACCAATTCTGTAATCATCACCAGTACGGAACCAGTGTTTGAGGACGTTGAGGCGCTCGTCAAGCAAATCGACATCGGTGCGGCCGAGCAACCGGCGCCGGCCGTCGTAACCTTCCAGTTGAAAAGCACAAGCACCGACGCCATGGCCCAGGCACTTACGGCATTTGCCGGTGAAGGCGTGCAGATCAACGCGGGCGGTAACCCGTCGTCCAATAATTCGGCGTCCGCAAATCCGGCCTGGCTGGCAGCGGCGCAACGCCGCAATGGGACCCAAACAACTACTTCTCCGTTCGGCGGCGGCAATAATCCCTTCGCTGGCGGCTTCAATCGCTTTAATAATGTTGGAGGAGGAGGCGTTGGCGGCCAAGGCACTGGAGGCGGTCTGGGGCAATTCTTCCAAATGATGCGAGGCGGGGGAGGAGGAGGCGGCCCAGGCGGTGGCTTTGGCGGTTTTGGCGGCGGTCAAGGCGGTGGTGGCCAAGGCGGCGGCGGATTTGGCGGCCAAGGCGGCGGTGGCTTCGGCGGCCGTGGCGGCGGCGGTAACGGCGGTGGCTTTGGCGGTGGTGGCGGACGCGGCGGCGGAGGCGGTGGTCGTGGCGGCCGTGGCGGCGGCGGATGAGCGCTGCCAGCGCTGGAGTTCCGGCTTTAGCCGATTCTTCTTGACGCAAGCCGCCTAAAGGCGGTACTCCAACTCAATACTCAAAGCGCCAGCGAAGCAACAAGTTGCGTCCCCCGCTGGCGCTTCTTTTTGCGCGGTGGGCCCCTTCCGTCTCGTTCCCACGCTCCGCGTGGGAACGCACTGATGGCCGCTCTGCGGCCATGTAACGTAAGTCTATATCCGGTACCAGTTTACGCCTTCCTGGCCGCGGAGCGGCCGTCATCATCGTGACGACGCAGAGTGTCGTCACGAGGGCAACCTGCGTCGTCACGAGGACGCTCTGCCTCGTCCTGAGGACGCGCCAGGGGTTGGACAAAGGCTTACTTCGCCGCGTCTTTTTGCGCCACGGTCGCTTCGCAGCGAGTATCTTCGCTTTTCTCTGTAGAAATAGGCAAAGTTTACCGATTATTCCTTCTGCGCTGACATTAGCGGCGCCAGCCGCCGCGCTTTGGCGGAACGAGCCAACTCGGCACGTTCCCGCATTAACACGCGTAAGTGCAAGTGAATAATATGGTTACACAACGCATTGTGGAGTTGTTGCGTCTTCGGCGATCTTGGTTCGCGCTGAGCGGACTGGCCGTGCTGGCAACGCTAGCGTGGCTCGTCTATCGGCCCGCCTCCGCCCAGGACGACGTGGTCGTCAAGGCCTATACTTGCCCGGCCGGGCAGGCGAGTGCCATCGCGGATCATCTTCGCGATGAGCTGGGCGCCGCGGAAGGCGTGCGTGTCGCGGCCGATTCGCGAACCTCGCAAGTGGTCGTCCAGGCGCCGCAGTCGATCCAGCTTTGGGTCGCGAAGCGCCTGGCCGTTGGCACGGATGTGAGAGGCGGCGCATCGGATGCCGACGCGGCCTCCGCCAAGGGCGATCAGGCTCGCAGCGTTGCCTTGCGGCGGATCAGCGCCGACCAGCTTGAGGCCTCGCTAGGCGAGTTGCTCCGCGACCGCCTCACGCGAGTCTCGACGCCCCGCGAGCGAGCTCGGGTCTACCGCGTTTCCCTGGCCAGCGGCAGCCTCGATCTAACGGTCGACGCGGCCGCCGCGCAGGTCAGGATCACCGGGACAGGGCCGGCGGTCGACGCCGCGGCACGCCTGGTCGAAATCCTCGACGGCCCGCCGGAAGAAAACCGCAATACCCGCCTCTTGCCGATTCGCACGGCGCACTTGGACGACATCCAGCGCGCGGCGACGGCCATCCGCACCGTCTCCGACAGCTCATCGGGCACACCCGCGAAGCTAGCCTATTATCAAGCCCGCGGCGGCGAGGCCGCTCCTGCCGCCCCGACGGCCGTCGCGCCGCCCGCAACCGGACCCGCGCTCCCGCCGGGCATGGGCGAGAGTTCCATTGCTCCGGGCGAAGGTCACGGCGGACTGGTAAATCCGGTCCAGGTCGAGACGCTGCCGGGGCTCAACGTAATGGTCATCAAGGGCGATCCGCGGGACGTCGCCTTGATCCAGAAGTTCATCGAGAATGTGGAACGTCTATCCGCGCTGACGCAGCCGGTGATCAAAATCATTCCCCTGCGGCAGATCGACTGCGAACAATTGGCAGTGCTGATTCGCTCGCTTTACAACGAAGTCTACCTCGCCCGCCAGGGCGACGTGAGCATCACGCCGGTGATAACGCCCAACGAGCTGCTGGTCGTAGGCAGGGCGGAAAACGTGAAGACGGTCGAGATGCTCGTCGAGAAGCTCGACCAGCCGGCGGTGCCCGACGCGCAATTCCGCGTCTTCCAACTCAAGTACGCCACGGCCGCGACGGCGCAGGCGGCGATATCGGGCTTCTTCGCCTCTCGCGGAGGGCTGTCGCCGGTGGTTGTCGCGACAGTCGATGCCCGCACCAACGGCTTGATCGTGCAGGCCAGCCCGCGCGACATGCAGCAGGTTGCCGAACTCCTTGCCAAATTGGACACGCCGAACAGCCAATGGCAAAAAGAGGTGCGGATCATCAAGCTCGAGCACGCGACGGCTTCGGACGTCGCGCAGATCCTGCAATCGGCGATCAACGCGGCCACTGGCGGACCGGTCGTACAGCAAGGCGGAGGGTTCGGCGGGCAGCCGCAAGCCGCGCCCACAGGCGGCACTTCCGGCCAGCAGGCGGCGATGATCCGTTTCCTGACCGTCGATTCGCGCGGCCGCCGAGTATTGGACTCCGGCATCCTCAGCGACGTCAAGATCACGACCGACCCCCGCGCCAACGCGCTGGTGGTCACCGCGCCGACCGAGGACATGGAGCTTATCGAAACGCTGATTCATCAGATCGACATGATCCCCGCCGCCGAGGCACAGATCAAGGTGTTTAAGATCGAAAACGGCGATGCCACGGACCTTACCAACATGCTCGACCGGCTCTTCGGCCTGCCCACCACCACGACCGGGCAAGGCGGGGCGGGCGGAGCGGCCGGCGCACTAGGGCAGATCGTCCAGACGACGACCGCCGGCAACGAAACCAGCGTCGTGCGGTTGAATTTTTCCGTCGACGTGCGGACCAACAGCATCATCGCCTCGGGCACGATGGGCGACCTGGCCGTCGTCGAGGCGGTACTCACCAGGCTGGACGCCGGCGACGTGCGGACGCGGAAGAGCGTCGTGCTGCGGCTGAAGAACTCGCCCGCCACCGACGTGGCCAACACGCTCAACACCTACCTCACCACGCAGCGGACCTTCGACCAATCGGCGCCGGGACTGACGAGCGTCTACGAGGAATTCGAGCGCGAGGTGGTCATCGTGCCCGAACCGGTGACCAATAGCCTCGTGCTCAGCGCCACGCCGCGCTTCTTCGACGAGGTCAAAGGAATCATCGAACAGTTGGACGCTCGGCCCTTGATGGTCACGATCCAGGTACTGATCGCCTCGATCGACCTGGGCGATACGAACGAATTCGGCATCGAGCTGGGCCTGCAAGACTCGACCCTTTTCGACCGCAGCATTTTGAGCAATCCTTTGTACACGACGAATACCACGGCCACGGGCGCGTCGACGCAGACGGTGATCGCGGCCAACAACGCGCCCGGCTTCAATTTCAACGATACCGCCAATGGGCTGGGCAATAGCGGCCTGGGGACCAATCTGAACCCGCCCGCCGTCGCCACACAGAGCCTGTCGAACTTCGCCGTCGGCCGGCAGAATTCGAGCTTGGGCTACGGCGGGCTGGTCCTCTCCGCGCAAAGCCAGAACGTGAGCGCGCTGCTGCGGGCATTGGCCGAGAACCATAAAGTGGAAGTCTTGGAGCGGCCCCAGATTACGACGCTGGACAACCAGGCGGCCAACGTCCAGATCGGCCAGCGCGTGCCGACGATCCAGAGCGTCAGCAATAACGCCCTTACCGGCCAATCGAACACCGTCACCTTCCAGAACGTCGGCGTGATACTCGGCGTACAGCCGCGCATCAGCCCGGACGGGCTGGTCGTCATGCAGATCGACGCGGAAAAGTCGGCCTTGGAACCGGAGGCGACGGGCATCCCGATTTTCAGCTCGCCCACCGGCCAGGTCGTCCGCTCGCCGATCATCGACTCGACGACCGCGCAATCGACCGTGAGCGCGATGGACGGCCAGACGATCGTGCTGGGCGGCCTGATCAGCAAGACGAAGAACGATTCGCACCGCTCGGTGCCGTGGCTGGGAGACCTGCCGCTGATCGGCAACTTGTTCCGCTTCGACAGCACGTCGTGCGAACGCACCGAACTGCTGATCATCATGACGCCGCACATCATCCGCACGGCGGCTGACGCCGAAGCCCTGAAACGGGAAGAAGCGGCGAAGATGAGCTGGTGCCTGTGCGACGTGACCAAGATCCACGGCGAAGCCGGACTCAATCCGCGGGGCGGCGCCTGGGGCGCCGCCGACGTCAAGGTCGTGTATCCCGATTCGCCCGAGCCGATCGTCCTGCCCGGCGATCACGCCGCGGCGGAAATGGTGCCCGCGCCATCGGGCCAGCCGCAGGTCCCGGCAGCGGTTCCGCAGCCGAGCAATCAGCCGATCGTGCCGCCGCTGCCGTCGACGGCGGCACCGACAACTCCTCCGAAAACCTTGACGCCGCCGCAAAGCTCGGCGCCCGTTCCTTCCTCGGGCACGACGGCGCCTTCGCCCGGCGACCCGATTTCCGGGCAGCGATACAACGGTCCCGCGCCGGCGGGCGACTTGGCCTATCCGCCAGCCCGAGGGCAGCAATCGATCGAGCAGGCCGGTTATCAGCGGCCCGATGCTTACTACCAAGCACAGCCTAATCCCGGAGCACCGCAGCCGGCCGTTTATCAGCAGCCGGCGGGCCCGGTGCAGTATCAACCGCAGTTTGATCGCTAACGTATCCGGCACACTCCGTGTGCCGCTGACCAATGGCACACGGAGTGTGCCGGGTACAAGAGAACTTACCATGTCCAAAGCAATTTCGATTCATGCCTTTGTGATAACCGCATTGTTCACGGCCGCCGCCGCGCTGCCGACAGCAGCGAGAGCTGGGCGCCGTGGCCCTTTCACCACGAAGAGCCGGCCGGCAAGCCGGATCGCGTCGTCGTGTATTGGAACGACGCCGTGGCGACGACCGCCGGCCAGCCGGCCGTCCGCGGTTTCGCGGAATGATGTTCTACGAATCGAAAAGCGATGCGCCGGTCAAAGTCGACGGGACGCTGATTATCTACGCGTTCGACGAAACGAACCGCGATCCGAACAACTGCAAGCCCGATTGCAAGTATGTCTTCACGCCCGAGCAACTGCCGAAACACCACAGCATGTCCAAGGCGGGCCATT
>CAVZKX010000001.1:0-2016369 GCA_963775975.1 uncultured Planctomycetia bacterium | reverse complement strand
AAGCGTCCGGGCTGTCCGTGGCGGTCTTGTGGTAGAAGCCGGCTACCGGGCGTGGGCGCGGCGATGAGCGCGACGGGCTCGAGTGCGAATGGCCCTGGCTCGGGATTCATCGAGCCGGTGGTTGAGAACGGCTTCGGGATGGGTTGCCGCCCAGCGATCAGGCAGCATTTCCTCCAGTCGCGGATCGTCCGCATGCAGGCGGAGAAGAAGTTCGCGTACGTAAGACCATGGTTCGATACGGTGACGCTTTGCGCCGGCCAGGATCGTGCAGAGCACGGCTGCCCGCGGCCCCGCATTTTCACTGCCGAGGAAGAGCCAGTTCTTCCTGCCGATGGCCTGGTGCCGTAGCGTCCGCTCGCTCAGGTTGTTGTCGATGGTCAGGCGGCCGTCTTCGGTGTAGTGTCGCAGAGCTTCCCATTGGTTTCGGGCGTAGTTGACCGCCTTGGCTAGACTACTCTTGGGCAGCGCGGTCCTGGTCAGCCCCGTCAAGTAGGCACCGAGCTTGTCCAACACCGGGATGGCTTCCGCAGTACGAAGCTGGCGGCGAGCTTCGGGCGACCAGGTGCATGCGCGGTCTTCGATGTCGTACAGTTGCCGAATCCATTCCAGCACTTGATGTGCTTCGCGCGGATAACTCTTCACCGCATCGAAGAACTTCCGCCGCGCATGCGCCCAGCAGGCCACTTCCCGAATGGCTGACTGGGAACCAAGATAGATCGCGTCGTAACCGGCGAAGGCGTCGGCATGCAGGGAGCCTGTAAATCCTTGCAGAAAGTTGGCCGGTCCATCGCGACTGCGGCTGGTGGTATAGTCATAAACGCTGTAGGGCTGCTCATGACCGATGTAGGTCCAGAAACGTCCTTGAAAACTCCCCTCAGATCCGCCCAGGACCGTGACGGACGTGTCGTCGGTCCACATGACGGACGACTGGAGAACCCGCTCCCGTTGCAACTCGTAGAGCGGCCGAAACAATCCTGCTGCGTACTTCACCCAGTCACAGAGCGTGCTGCGGGCAAGATAGACGCCCGCGCGGGCCAGGATGTCTTCCAGACGGTAGAGCGGTAGATGGTCGCCGAACTTGCTGACCAACACCTCGGCAACCAGCCCCGGCCCGGCGATGCCACCAGGAATCGGCCGTTGCGGAAGCGGTGCTGCACAGACTCCCGCCTTGCAGCAGCGGCAAGCGTATTTAGGACGGACATGGATGTGGGCTTCCAGCTTTGCCGGCTGGAGTTCCAATTCGCGAGTGATGTCCTCCCCGATGCGGTCCAGGGGCCGACCGCAGCCGGAGCAGGTCTTCTCCTCAACTGACAAGTCGTGTTCATGGCGGATCTGGGGCAACTTGTCCCAGTCGATCTCTCGCCGCTTGCGCTGCCGGCAATGGCCACGCACTTCCACGGTTTCGTCTGGCGATCCCGGTTGCGGAGGATCGCTTGGGGCCGGCAAGTCCGCATCCAAGGCGAACAAGTGGCCTTGCCCTTGATCGTCCGGCAAGCGTTCCCGCCGACGGCCATAGGCCCAACGCTTGTACCACGCCAGCTCTTCGAGCGTAGCGGCATGCTCTTGTTGCAGGTCCCTGTAGGAAGCAGCCGTTTCGCTCAGCACGCGGTTGAGTTCCACAACCTGCTTCTCGGACCCCGCCATGCGACGTTCAAGTTCAGTGGCCTGCTTGAAAGCCGCCAGCAAGAGGCGCTGGCATTCGGCGAGATCGTTGGGAAGAAAGTCGGCACCATCCATGTTGCCGAGTATTGTAACAACTCATGCGAACAAGAAAAGCCCTCTTCTTCCTTTTTCTTCAACCGGTACGGCGATACCTCCGCCGCCGGCGCCCCGTTCGCAGATCCAAGCCGCCGAGCAATTGGACCAGTTGGGCATAGTCCAACTCGACCCCTTCGTTCGTGTCAAAAGGCTTCACGATCGGAAAGGTGCCACGCTCCAGTCGCTTGTACCAGATGCAGAAGCCGTCCTGATCCCAAAAGAGGATCTTGAGGCGATCGCGCGTGCGATTGAGAAAGAGAAACAGATGGCCCGACAACGGGTCCTGTCCAAAGATCTCCTGCACGCGCCCCATGAGGCGATCGAAACTGTAATGCATATCGGTGGGCGTGGTGCAGAGGAAGATTCGCACATCGGAGTAGTCGTTCATGGCTGGGACGCCTTCCAGGGACGCAAGGCGCCAACCGCGCGGATCACGTCTACGAGGACCACTTGGCCGACCCCCAATGGCAACCGCACCACACCGCCGTTGGGCAATTCGATTTCCACCGGAGAGGCTTTGAGAGAGATCGGCACGAACACCGCACCGCCGGACTCGATGCGCTACGTGACTCGCCCTCTTCGACCATCTCCTCGGGAAGGCCATCCTTGAGCCGTTCCAGCCAACGATAGTACGTCGACTTCGCGATCCCTTCGCTGAGGCAGAACTCATCCACGGACAAACCGCTGGCCTTGTAGCTTTCTAACCGCTCCTGCCAGTCCAGATACTCATCCAAACCACTCGCCGGCCGCCCCATATCATGTCTCCCTGAAGGAACAAACTCTACGCCTCCAGCCTAACACGCCTGACAAGTATGGACGAAACGGACGCTTACCCGTCAAACGTTTGGAACCTGGGCGCACAAAACCAACCCGATTTCGGGGCATCGGCCAGGACAGCATTTTTGACCCCTTCAATTGAAAAAATGCACCGGTTGTCGGTGCCTATAGAACGATGGCGATGGCAATTGCGGCGAAGACTCGCCCTTTCTTCCAAGCAAGACTATTTACATTTTCGGGGCGCGAATTTGGCTTTCTCCTCCCCTGTAGCAATCCGTCCACCCCAAATTGCTCTGTGCCACCCTGTTACGGAACATAGCGGGGAGAGTCCCGAGCATCCTTGGATTGATGGCACCTCCCACCAGCATTTTCCAACCGGGGGTGTCGCATCCTTCCCGAACTGCTCGCCGGCAATGTTTGATGACAGATTAAAACACGTTCCGAAAATAGGTTCGTTTCTTGAGGCATGGCCGACGCGCCCGCACCGCGGCTGATTCTCCCGACAATCCCATTCCGTGATCGCCATCTCGTCAAACAAATCGCCGGAAAGCCGTGAAAGCTGAGGTTTTCAACGACGAATGCACAGATACCGCTGGGGGCGATCCGGCAGCGGTTTTGGCAGACTCTACCGGCCCGATCCGGCTGTCGCTCCGATCGGCGCTGTTCCCATGACATACTCCAGCTTTGCAAGGACTGTGAGGTAGTCGTAAATCGAGTTGAAATAGTCCTGCTGGGCACGGGTCACGGCCGCCTGGGCGTCGGTGAGCTCGGAGGGAGTCGCATCGCCCTGGCGGGCGCGGGCCACCACCAGGCGATAGGTTTCCAAGGTCTGTTCCACGGCGGGGCGAGAGAGTTCGATGCCTTTCCGCGCGGTGATCAACTGCCGGTAGGACTGGTTGACCTCGAAGGCGATGGTGTCGGCGATCGAATCCGTTTGGGCCATTGCTTCGCGAATGCGCGAACATTCCTCGCTTAGTTCCGCAACCCGCCGGCCTCCCTCGAACAGTCCCCAGTCCAGTTTGATGAAGCCCACGCCCAAGCCGGCATGACCGCCGGCGTTGGTCTGATCGAACCTCAACAGATCGCCTTCGGCCACGATCTTGGGAGCAAAATCGGCTCGGGCGGCCCGCGAACCCTCCTGCGCGACTGCCACCGACTTGCGCGCCACCTGGAACTCGCGGCGGCAAGTCACGGCCGTTTGCAGGCAATCGGCGAGGTTCATCCCGAAGGGCGGAATGTCCGTCGTGTCGACCACCTCGGTGGAGGAGCTGGCGTTCAGTCCGATGGCCAGATTGAGCGCCGCGACCGCGATGGCCTCGCCCTCCTCGGCGGCGTCGAGCAGTCGCTGGGCCTGGGCCAATGCGACCTTGGCCCGCAACAGCTTCTCGCGCTCGATGACGCCGCCCTTGGCCAGCTTTTCGGCCACGTCCACGTCATCCCCGGCGCGGCGGACCGACTCCGTGGCGATGCGATGCAGCGAACGGACTCGCAGCACCTGGTAGTACGCCGTCGCCACTTCGTTGGCGATCGTCTGGTAGGCCCGTTCGGTCTGCAGTTCGGCGATGTCCGCGGCCAGGCCAGCTTGGTTGTAATGGCCCATTCGCCGTCCGAAGTCGCAGACCAGCCACTGAAGTCTCATTTCCGCCAAGGTGTAATCGGGCTGTACGTTCAGGCCGACCGGCAGTACGCCTCCGGGCGAAAGGAAAGTATAGGGAGTCCCCGCGACAGGAATGCCCGGCCCGCCCACGTTCAAGTCGAACCTTCCTGCCGAATATCCGGCGGTCAAAAGGGGCAAGAAAGCCGAAAAGGCGATATCTTCTTTCGCGCGGGCTTGCTGGATGCTTTCCAACGCCACTCGCAGCTTCGGCTGCGTTCGAAACGCCAAATCGATCGCGCTGGACAGGCTTAGAATCTGGTTGTATTCGCCGCCGATCGGTCGGTCTTGTGGCGGCGTGGCAACAAGTTCCGTCGGCGCCGGAATATCTGTCGGCGGCTGGGCCGGTTCGTAAGCGACTTGTCTTACTCCAACCGCTGCTGGAACCGGGGGTTGCGGCGCCGCGGGACCTTGAATGGCGGTGGCGCCCTGCGGCGGCAGGATCCGCTCGGTGGGACCTTTTAAGAGGCTGTGAGAGTCGCGGCTGCAACCCAGCATGCAGATTAGCCCAAGAAGCGCGAGCATCCCCAAGTTGAAGCGGGCCTTGGCTTTTCTGATCCCCATCGTCAACACCCGCGAGCTTTGAACTTCCTTGGCTCTCCAGCGATGGAGTTTGTCGAGCATGGCGAGGGAGCCGCCGGTAGGAGTTGTGACGACAGCCTTTAGCGGTGGTATCGACTGTGCCAGCAATGATTCTTAATACAGCTCGGTTCAAGGATCGTGGCACGACCCCCGATATGGCCAGATTAAGAGGTATAAGCCTCACAGTTTCACAAACTCGTAGCGCAACAATCGCTCAATCGAGTTGTCCGCAGGATCGACGATCACGCCGTCCTCACTCCCGTTTACGTACGTCCGCAGCATCGCGGGTCTCCTCGGCCGGGAACCAGGATTTGTTTCGCCGACAGGGAAATCGCCGATTCAGGGAACACTCCTTGACGCACCTGGTTCACGTAATCCTTGGCGGCATCAAAAATCGACTCACCGAGATTGGCGAACTGCTTTACGAATGGCGGCACAAACGTATCGAAAAGCCCTAGCATGTCGTAGCTGACGAGCACCTGGCCGTCGCAGTGCGGCCCCGCGCCGATGCCAATGGTGGGAATACTCAGCCGTGCGGTCGCCGCCTCGGCCACCGCATCTGGAATTCCCTCGAGAACCAGGGCGAATGCCCCGCTGTCTTCGATCGCCAGTGCGTCGAGGATTAGTTCTTGCGCAGCCTCATCGTCGCGCGCTTGCTGCCGCATTCCTCCAAGGCGATGCACGTGCTGCGGAGTCAGCCCTACGTGGCCCATGACGGGGAGTCCGGCCGTAGTGAGCCGTCGCACGGTGTCCGCAATCTCTAGTCCGCCTTCCAGCTTCACAGCGGCGGCACCGCCTTCCTGAAAGAGCCTTGCCGCGTTGCGAAGCGCCTGCTCCGTCGAAGCCTGATAGGTCAGGAACGGCATGTCGGCCACGACGACGGCTCGATTCGCGCCCCGCGTCACGGCGCGGGTGTGGTGAATAACTTGATCCAGAGTCACTGGAACCGTCGAGTCGAGTCCGAGGATCACTTGCCCAAGCGAGTCGCCCACCAACAACAAGTCGACGCCGGCCCGGTCGAGCAGGCGGGCTATCGTCGCATCATAGGCGGTCAACATGACAATGCGTTCGCCGCGCTCTTTCATCAGGGCCACATCGGGTACGCGCACTTTTTTGGATTTTCCGTTCATGATTTACCCGCCAGGTTCCACCTTAACTGAGCGTATACCGTGGACTTCGAGCCAAGTGCAAAGGATCCGGTCGCAAATCGCCGGCATCAAGAGGAAAAACGGCGGCAATGCCGAGAAACTGCCGGCTACGGACATGGGGGATTGTCGAATGGGTGACAGCTCCCCTACAATAGGGACAAACGGTGGACGTTCGACTCATGAGGTTCACATCCCATGAATGACGACCAAACGACTGTCGCAGTGCAGCGCTATCTGGACGAATTGGCCTTGGCTCCGGGCGAAGCGCCGCCAGAATCGTTGATTCGTGCCTTGGTTGGTCGATCCGTCGACCGGCTCCATCTCCTTTGCGCGTCGCTCTTGAATCGGAGCTACCCGCGGCTCACCCGGCCGCCATTGAACCTCCAGACCGACGAGATGCTCAGTGCGGTCGTCGACAGGCTCCTCAAGGCGCTGCGGGAAGTCCGGCCGACGAACGTTCGACAGTTCTTCGCGTTGGCGAATCGGCATATGCGGTGGGAACTCAATGACCTGGCCCGACGCTTAGAGAAGGAGGCCCCTGCGCTGGAGTTGCAAGAAGCCATGATCGTGGCCCCCGAGTCGAGCGGTTCGCAACTGAGCCCGGACGCGCGACGTATCCTGGAAGCCATCGACAGCCTTCCCGAGGAGGAGCGAGAGGCGTTTGACCTGGTAAGGATCCAAAACCTGACGCACACCGAGGCGGCCGAGGTGCTGGGCGTGTCCGCCAAGACGTTGCAGCGGCGGCTGAAGCGCGGACTTCTGCTTCTGACCGAAAAACTGAGCGACCTTCAACCGGCAATTGCGCCGTCCGATCCCCAATGACACAATCCGTGTTGGCAGTTCGCGATCGGCGCGTTTGCCAGTGGAGAGCGGATCCATGCAAGGTGATCACCGCGTTCTTGAACTCGTCCAAGAGATCCTGGAGACGAATCGCACACCCGAAGACGTATGCGCCGAGCATCCCGAACTGCTCTGGGAGGTCCGCAAACGGTGGAAAAAGACCCTCAGGGTTGAAGCCCGGCTCGAAGACCTATTTCCGTCGTCGACCGCCGGGCCTGCCGGCAGTCGGAAGACCGTCTCCGCACACGGCGGCGAGTTGCCGCAAATCCCGGGTTACGAAATCGTGGAGGTCATCGGCCACGGCGGCATGGGAGTTGTCTTCAAGGCCCGCCACCTAAAGCTAAATCGGCCGATCGCGCTGAAAATGCTGCAGTCGGGCGCTTTCGCCAGGCCGCATGAATCTGCGCGTTTCATCCGCGAGGCCGAAGCCGTGGCTGGATTGCAGCAACCGAACATCGTTCAGGTCCACGATGTGGGAGAATTCGAGCGATGTCCGTACTTCACCATGGAGCTTCTCGATGGCGGAAACCTGGCTCAGCTGCTTGCCGGTGCGCCGCAGTCGGCCATGCACAGCGCAACTAGTTGCCACTTTGGCGACCGCGGTGGGGTTCGCGCACCGGCATGGCATCGTGCATCGCGATCTCAAGCCGGCCAATATCCTGTTGACTGCTGACGGCACGCCGAAAATTGCCGACTTTGGACTGGCGTGGCGGATCGGCGTTGACCATGACCTCACGCTAACCGGCACTAGACTTGGCACGCCCAGCTATATGGCTCCCGAACAGGCGAGCGGGAAATCGCACGCCGCCGGACCGTTGATTGACGTTTATGCGCTGGGGGCAATCCTCTACGAGATGCTTACCGGTCGGCCGCCGTTCCGAGCTGAAACAAACTCCGAGACGGAGCGGCAAGTCATCACGGAGGAACCGGCCCGGCCTTCCCGATTGAACTCGTCGGTCCCGCGCAACCTGGAAACGATCTGTCTGAAATGCCTGGGCAAAGACCCCTCTCGTCGCTATCCATCGGCAGTCGCATTGGCCGATGACCTCCGCCACTTTTTGCGCGGCGAACCCATCAGCGCCGGCGCCCCGGCATTTTGGAACGCATCGGCAAATGGATCAGGCGCCGGCCAGCGGTCGCGGCGCTCATTGGGGCCAGCACTCTGTTCATGGCCGTCCTGATCGGCACATTGCTGTGGATCGCGGTCCAACAGGCCAATCGGCGACATGGGATTGAAGCGGACTTGCGCGAGATTAATCACCTCCAGGAGCAAGCTCGATGGACCGAGGCAGGCCTGGCTCTGCAGCAATTGGACACACAGCTCAATGCCAACGGATTCGGCGATTGGCGTGAGCGGCTCGACCAGGCTCGGCGCAATCTCGACCTCGTAACCGAATTGGACAATATCCGTCTCAGCCGACTCACGGGCGGAAACCTGGCCTACTATAAGGCCGCCGCGGACCGGCGGTACGCCGAGGCCTTCGCGAGATCAGGTCTCGCCAAAGTGCATGATGCTCCGGACGAAGTCGCTCGCCGCGTCAACGCATCGACGGTGCGCCTCGCGCTCAATGCCGCACTCGACGAATGGGCCGTCTGCGCCTCGGACAAAGATCTTCGGGACTGGCTGCTGACCATATCGCGAGAAGCCGACCACGACTCGCTGGGTTGGGGCAACCGCATCCGTGGCTCGGCACATTGGCGCAGTCGGGCGGCGCTGACCGAGCTGGCCAAAACCGTTCCCACGAGCGGAATCTCGGTGTCGCTTCTGCTGGCGCTGGGAGAGAGGCTGGCGGCTGCCGGTGGCGACGCGACGGAATTCTTGAAACGAGTGCAAAGAGACCACCCCAACGATTTCTGGGCCAATATGATCCTGGGGGACACATTGCTCGCGGACTCACCGGTCGAAGCCAACGGCTATTACCGTGCGGCGCTGGCAGTCCGGCCGCAAGTCGTGGTGGCATATACAGCGGTGGGTGATTCGCTCAGACTTCAAAAACGCAACGACGAAGCTCTCGGTTTCTATCGGCAGGCATTTCAGATTGATCCAAGCTACGCCAGAAATCTTACGAATCTGGGCAACCTCCACAGGGACTTGCATCAGAACGGCGATGCGATGGCGTACTACCGCAAAGCGATTGACTCCGATCCGAACTACGCGTGGGCACAATTCGATCTGGCCAACGCGTGAAGGGATGCCGGGCAAGCGGATGAGGCGCTCGAACACTATCGGCGGTTCAACGAGGTCGGGCCGAGCATTGCCTTTGTCGTAAACATTCTGCGGGCCGATCTCGTTCGGCATGGGCGGGGCGAGGAAGTGCGCGTGGAGTGGAAAAAGGCCCTGGAGCTTAATCCGCGCCAGCACGATTCCTGGTTTGGATATGCCGAGTTGTGTCTATTTCTGGAACATGACGATGAATATCGCCATGCCCGGCAAGACCTGATTCGACGATTCGGCGACACCAGCGACCCGTCTGTCGCGGAAAAAACGTCTCGTGCGCTTTTGTTGATGCCGCCATCGGCGGAAGAATTGCGGACCGCAACGAGACTCGCGGAGATCGCGGTGGCCGCCAAGCCGACGACAAAAGAGTGGATCTATCCCTATTACCTCTTTGTCAAGGGGTTGGCGGAGTATCGCCAAGGCCACTTTGAGAGCGCGATCGCGATCATGGATTCCGACGCCGCCAAGGTGATGGGGCCGTGCCCGCGCTTCGTGAAGGCGATGGCCACTTATCGCCTTGGACATGAGCAGGAAGCGCGAGCGATGCTTGCCGCCGAAATTGCCGCAAACGATTGGCGGATGTCCGAAGCCCGCAGCCACGACCAATGGATTTGGCACGTGCTGCGGCGAGAGGCCGAGGCCACGGTATTTCCGCACACGGCGGAGTTTTTGAAAGGAGAATATGAGCCGCGCGAGAATAACGAGCGTCTCGCTCTTCTCGGCGTCTGTCAATTCAAGAACCTCACCTGTGCATTGGCTGGGTTGTACGCGGATGCCTTCGCGGCGGATCCGGAGCTCGCCGGCGACCGTCGATTTCGCCACCGCTTCAATGCCGCTCGCGCGGCGGCTTTGGCCGGCGCCGGCAAAGGCGCGGACGCGGCCAACTTGAACGACGCGGAGCGAGCCCGTTGGCGAGAGCAGGCGCGCCGGTGGTTGCAAGCCGAATTGGCCCGGCAGATCACTATATTGGAAAACAGCTCCGCGGCGGACCGTAATCTCGCAACGGATTCGTTAAAGCGTTGGTGCGCGGATCCCGATCTGGCCGGGCTTCGCGATCCTAAGGAGTTAAGCAAATTGCCGGCGGCCGAAAGGGCCAGATGCCAAAAGTTTTGGGATGCCGTCGGCGCTGCCTTGCAACGTGGGCGCAAGACTTAATACTCAAACGAGGCGAATGCGGCAAGTAGGCACGCATTAGTGTCCAACGAACGTCTTATCGATTCGCCGATGTGTTTATATACAGAGTACACGTCTCGCCTGCGGCGAGGTGGATATTCTCGGGCACCTCGTCAATATGAATTCGCACCGGAATTCGCTGCGCCAAGCGGACCCACGTAAAAACGGGGCTGACCTTTGGCAGGCCTTCCGAGTTAGGGGTGGCATCTGTATTGTCAATCGCGCGTCCAATGCTATCGACGTGTCCCGCCAGCTTGGAGTCGGGATATCCCATCAACAGCGCACGTGCGTCGGCGCCAATCCGAATGTTGCGCAACTGGGTTTCCTCGAAGTAACCGTTAATCCAAAAGGAGTTCGCATCGACGACGCTCATCTGCCTCTGTCCCGCGGTCGCATAGTCCCCGACGCGCACGGTAAGACTCGTCACCCATCCATCGACCGGTGAGCGGACCTGGCATCGCTCCAAGTCAATTTCGGCTTTGTACAGGGCTGCCTCAGCCGCTTCCAAGTCGGCGGCACGGATTTTGGCGTTGGTGGCAAAAGTATCTGCCTCCTCCACCGAGACTGCGCCCGGCGGCATTCTCTTACGGCGGAGGGAGTCCTCTTGTTGCTGCGCAAACTGAGCTTTAGCGGCGTCCAATGCGGCTTTCGCTCGCTTGACGGCGACCGTGTAGTCCCGTGGATCGATTGCAAAAAGCAAGTCGCCTTGGTGAACGTATTGATTGTCTTTCACAGGTACGTCGTCTATTCTTCCACTGACCTCCGGAGCGGTGGCGACGACATATACATTGATTCTCCCATCGCGGGTCCAGGGCGTGTATTCGTAAAACCGAAATGCGGCTATGCCCAACACAATTGCCGCAATCGCGACGGTCCCCGTGATCGCCACGCGTAATCCGCGGGCGATCTTTACCGAACGGCCTTTATTGACCACAGTCGGCGAAATCGGTTTACTGCCGACCATTTGAGTTCTCCCTGCCACTATCTCGGGCGCATCATCAGTATTGCCAGGCTATAAAAAACGACAAACGACGCGATCTCAAATAGCGGTCGACGCCAAACATAGCGATTTAGATCGACGAACCGGTTCATCGCCCAGCGAGCGATCAGAAAAATCACCGCACATACCCCGAGCATCAACGCCGCGGGGTCCATAAAGACGCCGAAACAATCAATCTCGCGGAGCGGCGGGAACATAAATGAACCTCTCTAAACTAACCGAGTACTATCGCGGTTAAGCTAGGCGCAGCAACCAAACCACACGCCTGCCGCCCGGCGAGCAAATAGTCGACCGCACGAGCCCGATCGTGTGGATCGTTGGTGGACGCCGCCAGTTGCTGCATGGCATCATACATTTCCGTTTCCCAAGTCAGTTGCTGGGCGCGGACAAGTGGCGGGTTGGTCTTTATTGCTCGCAGGCGAATCTGCATCTGGTTCAACAAGTTATCGACTCTTTCCGCGCCGATCTTGGGCGTGCCGATCGCCATGAATACCAGCGGAACGAACGCATAGGCCGCGATGAGCGCAACCAGGCTGTTCAGCGCCAGTGAAAGATCGTACTGCTGAGGATTGGTCGGTTCAAGCAGAACGAGCACTGCATTGATGTAAAAGATTCCGAGGCTGGCATACTTGGCCTTCGTCTCCGCGAAGACGGCAAAAAAGAGCAACAGGAACAGTACGAACGCCAGCCAGAGCGGGTCGTTGGACCACGGCATAAGCATAAACTTGGCCGCGATTGCCGCTACGCCTCCGGCGGCCGTGCCCAGAAGATTAATTCGATTGCCGGCCACCGGGTCATCGAGTGATACAAATATCACTAAAGCCACCGCGACGTTAGCCATGAACAGCGGGCCCTCGGTCCATGCCGTAACATCCCAGATGACAAAACCCACTAGCATTCCGGCGATTGTCCGCAAGAGGTTTATTGTCGCTCGCCCTCGGGGAACGAAAAATCTCGGCGCGGGATAGTAATTCAGCGTGGTCACCTTCGGTTCTTCGAGCACAAGCATGGCCTCGACTGAGGCTAGCACGTATTCGAGCGAGGAAACGATTTCTTTCGCCGCGGGGATAGCAGATTCTGAAACTGAAACTCTCCGGCTCGCCTCCGTCTTGGTGGCTTCGTTCAATTGCGGCTCATTAAAATGATCGTGAAGGCGAGATAAGGAAACAGCCTGTTCTCGCAGCGCCGGCAAGAGTATCGTCGGGCCAGGCTTTAGAATCTCGCGGACGCCCATCAGGGCCTGCATGGTCTGTTGAACGTCGATGCAATTAGCCGTGCCGGCACGGATCGCCCGGCCGATGGAAAGCACCGCGGATTGCAATGATAAGAGCGCCGTCGGAAGCCCCACAATCCATTCCGCAACCCAGTTGAGCGCCGGCCGCTCCGCCATCGCGCTTATCCGGCGATCGTCCAAGCTCAAGATGTCCGCCGTGAACGGAGCATCCTCGAGTTCGTGAGTTCGGCGCAAACTCAAATGTCGCTCAAGATACTCTGTTGCCCATCCAAGCACATCGGACGACAGGCCGCATACACGATCGGCCAGCTCGCTGGGGACATCGTCGCTTACTGCCGCGCTTCCCGAAGCCAAGAGGGCAAAAAGAACGCCCACCAGGGTCGCTGAACCCCGAGAAAGTGCGGTGGGAAACACGTCCAGCGGCGCCGAAGAAACGCCCGCCGAGATAATCGCCGAAGTGAACGCCGCAAGGCTGGCGCCGTATGACACAAACCCTCGCTTGAGAGTTGCCCAGTATGCGCAGGCTCCGAGCCATGCCGAAAACGTTAGATAAAAGCCGATTCGGTCCTGCGGAAACAGGCCCGCGACTGCAACGCCCATCACGCAGCCGATGAACGTGCCGATGACACGCGCGACCGTCTTTCGAACCGCGTTTCCATGCACCGGCGGGCTGATAATGAAGACCGTCCACATTGCCCACCGCGGCACATCGAGTTGCAGCCACATGGCCGTAAACAGTGCTGCTAGCCCGGCGACAGTGGTACGCAGAGCGAACATGATATCGTTTCTGCTTGTAAAAAACCAGTTCTCGGCATGGCCCGAAACGCCGTTTGCCGCTGTGGCGTTTGTCGCGTTCATGGGCGGTCGCTGCTCCGCTTTCTTTCATGCAACAGTGCAGGGCCGCCAATTGGCATGCGAAAGTGTCCATTTGCGCGGAAGCGGTTTTGACTTAGTGACCTCTGTGTTTGACGTACTCAAGAACGAAATGCTCATCGTCTTGTTGCCTGAAACTGGCACGTCGCCCGTCGAATTACTGAGCGTGGAAGGCGGACAACATTCTCAGAACGAAGTATGCCAGTTGTCCTTATAGAAAATGGCCGAGCGACACGAAGTCCGCGAACCAAGTGTCCAGCCTTGGACGCATTAATGACCTTATCGACCGCTTAGAGAAAACGGGGTTCCTTGCTCGCGAGCGATGCGTTAGAGATAATGCTCTTCGACCTGGCGTAATACAACCATGACCGACCAATTCTCTTCCATTTCAGAAAGGATACGATTATGACCAAGGTTCTCGTTCTCTACTATTCGATGTACGGCCATGTCGAGAAGCTCGCTGCGGCCATCGCAGAGGGGGCAAGCTCGGTGAAAGGCGTTGAAGTCACGATCAAGCGAGTGCCTGAAACCATGCCGCTCGATATTGCCAAACAGCATGGTGTGAAGCTCGACCAGGCAGCCCCCATTGCCTCGCCAAACGAATTGGGCGACTACGACGCAATCCTGTTTGGCACGCCAACCCGGTTCGGCAACATGACCGCCCAGATGCGTAACTTCCTCGACCAGACGGGCGGCCTTTGGGTAAAAGGCGTACTTGTCGGAAAAGTCGCAAGCGTTTTTACCAGTACCGGGACTGGCGGCGGAAACGAGAGCACAATCATCAGCTTCGTCAATACTCTGATGCACCTCGGCATGATTTACGTCGGGCTGCCGTATGCTTGTCCCGAACTGGCCGACATCAGCGAAGTCAAGGGCGGCTCGCCGTGGGGGGCGGCGACCATCGCGGGTGCAGATGGCTCACGCCAGCCGAGCGAGAAGGAGCTTGCCATGGCTCGTTTCCAGGGTCGCCACGTGACAACGATAGCCAATAAACTTTGCTCTTGATCTAGCAAGCAGGATCGGGAGACGCCAACGTCGCCCTTGGATGGAGAATCAAGCATATTAGGTATCGCAGGGATAGACCTGGTAATCCCCTGGCGACGGGTCAAGTCGGCCAGGCTCGCATGGCCAGCGCAGAAACCCGCCGCAACTCCTTCCCGGTCGCCCCGCTGGCCGACTGAACCGCCAGGCCGTTCAGCACCGTGGCGATGTACCGCGCAAGCGTCGCGCAAGCGGTGCCCGCCGGCAGGTCGCCGTCCTGCACGGCCCGCTCGAACCTCGCCCGTAACGTCGTTACTATCGTCTGCCTCAATCGCGCCAACTCCCGGCGCACGGTTTCCGCTTCCTTGCCGCAAGCGAGTGCCCCGGACACAATCAGGCATCCGCGCACTTTGTCGCGGTGGCGCTGCATCTTGACGAATCCCGCGAAAATCGCTTCCGCCACAGCCCGAGCGGTCGGCTTGCGCACGGCCTCGGTCATGAACGATACCGGCCCCGTTTGGTAACGCTCAAGCGCCTTGCGAAACAACTGCTCCTTGTTTCCGAAGGCGGCGTAGAGGCTAGGGCGGTTGATCCCCATGGTGCGGGTCAACTCCGGCAGCGTGGCGCCTTCGTATCCGCGTGCCCAGAAGACCTCCAGCGCGCGGTCCAGCGCGTCATCCACGTCGAATTGTCGTATGCGGCCCGAGGGCACGGCGACCTCCTTCAAAAAAACTGTTTTTAGGCCCTTGACCGGCCGTGCCGGCTCCCTACACTTCCATTATACCGTTCGGTACAAATAAACTCAAGTGAGGAGATCGCAGATGAACGAGTTTCAAAACAAAGTGGCGATAGTGACGGGCGGAACCTCAGGAATCGGCCGAGCTACCGCGGTCGCTTTTGCGAGGGAAGGAGCCAAGGTCGTTGTTGCCGGCCGACGAACGGCCGAGGGTGAAGAGACCGTGCGGCTCCTCCGGGCCGAGGGAGGCGAAGGGTTTTTCGTGATGACAGATGTGTCGAAGGCGGCCCAGGTCAAGGAACTCGTCCAGCGGACGATGCAAAAGTTTGGCCGGCTCGACTTTGCTTTCAACAATGCCGGCATCGAGCAGGAACCCGCTCCGTTTCTCGATCAGGACGAAGAGACTTACGATCGTGTCATGGACATCAACGTGAAGGGCGTCTGGCTGAGCATGAAGTACGAAATCCCGGCCATGCTCAAGACGGGCGGCGGCTCCATTGTGAACACTTCTTCGGCGTTGGGCGTCATCGCCTTTGCGGGCGCTGAGATCTACGTGGCCAGCAAGCATGCCGTCATTGGCCTCACGAAATCGGCCGCCCTGGAGTTCGGCAAACAAGGCATCCGCGTCAACGCCATTCTGCCGGCGGTCATCGAAACCGATATGTTTCAGCGCTTTGCCGGCGAGAGTCCTGAGTTTCGCGCAAATGACCGCAATGCACCCCATCGGGCGGATCGGCAAATCAGAAGAGATCGCCGACGCGGCCATCTGGCTTTCATCCAGCAAGTCGTCATTCGTGACCGGTCACAGTCTGCTGGTGGACGGCGGCTTCACTGCACAGTGATGCGAGAAGCTCAACTTGCCGCATGGTGCGCGCCTGCCTATACTGATTGAAATTGATAGCATGTTACAGGGTAATTCAGGCGGCGCCGCCACGGTGCAATTTAATACATGCCATTTAATCCATGAACCTAAAAATAGCCGACAAGACTGCCCTCGTCTCGGGCTCCACCAAAGGAATTGGATTTGCCATTGCCACCGGCCTGGCCCGCGAAGGAGCGCGAGTCATCGTGAACGGCCGTTCGGAGAAAGCAGTCGCTGAGGCGAAGGCTCAGATTGTCGAGGCCGTGCCGGATGCCAAGATTGAAACCTTCGCGGGCGATCTCTCCACGGCGGCGGCAGACGCGTTGCTCCAACGTTTCCCGCACGTGGACATTCTCGTGAACAACCTTGGCATTTTCGAGCCAAAGCCGTTTGCTGATATAACCGACGACGAGTGGCGGCGGTTTTTCGAGGTTAACGTGCTCAGCGGCGTGCGCCTGAGCCGTGCGTATTTGCCCGGCATGAAGGAGCGGAACTGGGGGCGGATCGTTTTCATCAGCAGCGAGAGTGCAATCCATACGCCCGCCGAGATGATCCATTACGGCATGACGAAGACCGCGCAGCTTGCCGTTTCGCGCGGCTTGGCCGAATTGTGCGCCGGCACGGCGGTCACAGTGAATGCGGTGTTGCCCGGTCCGACGCGTACCGCCGGCGTAGAGGAATTTGCGGGTCAGCTTAGCGGCGGCAAACCTTTTGCCGAGTTTGAGACGGAGTTTTTCAAGAACGTCCGCCCATCTTCGCTGTTGAAGCGGTTCGCTACGGCCGAAGAGGTGGCCAATCTGGTGACTTACGTCTGCAGTCCGCTGTCCGCCGCGACCAACGGGGCCGCCCTGCGGGTGGATGGTGGAACGGTTCAAGCGTGCTTCTGATGACGGCTGCGAATGTGACTAACGTCGATGCCCCCGCCGATGCGACGGCCTGCGGCGACAGGCACCGCGCCTTGCTGGCGGTTTCCGAGGCCATCGCCCTGCACCACGATCTCGGCGCACTGTTCCATGAGTTGGCCGTTCGGCTCCATCAAGTGGTGAGCTTCGATTATCTGGCGCTGCTCCTCTACGATGTCGCGACTAACACCGTCCGCCAGCACGTTCTGGAGGCTTGTGATCCTACACCGCTTTCGCCGACGAGCGTGCCCATCGACGGCACGCCGGCCGGGATTGTCTTGGAAACTCAGCAACCGAACATAATATCGAGCGCCGAAGAGATTGGCCGTTGGCCGCTGCTCGTCAAGGAGATTGGCTCCTATGAAATCGAAAGCATGTGCGAGCTTCCGCTGACCACGGCGCGGCGCAAGCTGGGCACGCTTGCCTTCGCCAGTAAGCAGCCCGCGGCCTACGATCCGCGCGACTCGTGCTTCCTGCAGTTGGTCGCCAACCAAGTAGCCCTGGCCGTCGAGAACGCCCTGGCCTTTCAGGAAATCGAATCGCTCAAGGATAAGCTCGCCAAGGAAAAGGCCTATCTGGAGGAAGAGGTCCGCACCGAGCACGATTTTGGTGAAATCGTGGGCGAGAGTGAAGTGCTGCGAAAGGTCCTCAAAAATGTCGAGACCGTCGCCCCCACCGATTCCACGGTCCTCATTTGCGGCGAAACGGGCACCGGCAAGGAACTCATCGCTCGCGCCGTCCATGAGCTAAGCCCGCGCAAACAGCGGACCTTCGTCAAGCTTAACTGCGCGGCCATCCCCACCGGCCTTTTGGAAAGCGAGCTTTTCGGCCATGAGAAAGGGGCCTTTACCGGCGCGATCACGCAAAAGATCGGCCGCTTTGAGCTGGCCCATCAAGGCACGCTCTTTCTCGACGAGGTGGGCGACATCCCGCTGGAACTTCAGCCCAAGCTCCTCCGCGTCCTGCAGGAACAGGAGTTCGAACGCCTCGGCAGCACGAAGACCTTGAAGGTGGACGTGCGGCTGGTGGCGGCGACCAACCGCGACCTTTGGCAAATGGTTTCCGAGGGCCGCTTCCGCAACGACCTTTATTACCGCCTCAATGTTTTTCCGCTATCCTTGCCGCCGCTGCGCGAGCGCGGCGACGACATCCCGCGGCTGGTCCGCCATTTTACCCAGCGCTACGCCCGGCGCATGGGGCGGCGAATTGAAAACATTCCCACGCAAGTCATGGACGCGATGGTGCATTATTCCTGGCCGGGCAACGTGCGAGAGCTGCAGAACGTCATCGAACGCGCGGTCATTCTCTCGCCGGGGCCGACGCTTCAAGTGCCGTTGGGCGATCTTCGAGTAAAGGATGAAGGCGGGGGAATAAAGGATGAAGGCGGAAGGATGAAGGATGAAAACGGAGGCGAGAAGCCAGCGGCCGAAGGCCGGATATTGCTCCCCTCGCCCACCGCTGTACTCAGCGGCGGGAGAGGGGCCGGGGGTGAGGGCGTCTTGCTCCCCTCGCCCTCTGGGAGAGAGGCAGGGGGTGAGGGCAACGCCGGGCAAAAGCTGGCTCAGGCCGAGCGGGCCCACATCCTCGCCGTGCTTAGCGAAACCAATTGGGTCCTCGGCGGTCCCAAGGGCGCCGCTTCTCGTTTGGGCATGAAGCGTTCCACCTTGCACTGGAAGATGAAGAAGCTCGACATCTCTCGGCCGGAGTAAAATGCGACGCAGGAAGCGATGAGCGAGGAGATTCAAGCCCGAAGCGCAAGCGAGCGGGGCGGGATGAGGGATTGCCGCGAGCCTGGCCCAGGTCTCGATTCTGGACCTTTGAAGTTAAAACACGCCGTTCCGGACAAATTGCACGCGATTGGCACGATACGTGCTATCTATTGTGAACTGATGTTGACATAAAATACATGGCAGGCGGCCGGCCAAGCTGCGGCGTGAGATGCGCCCCAACCCCTTCCCGCGGAGGGTCCGTCAATGGCCGCGCGTGCAGCAGACGTAAGCCGCGCGCGGCCGCCAAAATGGCAGCCGACATGCGATTATGACCCCACCTCGCTTGCGGTCTGTCGATTTAGTCGCCGGCCGTGCCCGTAGCCGCGGAGCGGCGGAAGAGAATAACCAGGGGCGTAAGCCCCTGGTGACAGCAACGACACGTCGGTAGCCCCGGAGGGGCGAAAGTTTGCCGTCTTGGTGTCGCCGCTCCGCGGCTATGGTATCGAATTCGGATGTTTCCCAGGGACTCACGCCCCTGGCTATTAACTACCGCCGCTCCGCGGCTATTCGAGGGAATGACGAGCGTCGGCGGACGAGTGGACCAGCGACGCACCGCCCGCCAGCCGCGCACCACTGCGAGTTGAAACCTGGGACCTGAGCTCCAATACCCAAGAAGCACCAAGGTTACCTAGTTTATCGACCTGAAGCACCACGGTAGTATGAACATAGGATGATACACGATAACATGTTACGTCGAAGCACCGCGCGAAGCACCAGCCCCGCGACATCGCGCGGGCGGTGCATTGTGGCTGGTGCTTGGCGCGCGGTGCGTGTTGTAAGGCAACAAGAAAACTCTCGCCGCGGACAATTCGCGACAGAATGCGACAACAGCAAACAGGGTCTTGGGCCTTAGGTCTTTGGTCTTGAATAACTCACTAAGACCGAAGACCTAAGACCCACCACGCACCACGTTTACCCATTTTACCGGCCCGAAACGCCACCGCAGTAGGAACGTAAGATGTTATATGATAACAGTCTACGCCGACACACGTTGCACGCACGACGCACCGCGAACCTGTGCGGCGGTGCGTGGGGAAGCTGGTGCGTCGCGACCACGTTGATCGACGAATTGACCGTCGCCGACCTCCCGATGATGGTCGTGCCGATGCATAACCTCGGCATCCCTTCGACGCTGATGGCCTGGATCGATCATGTCGTACGTGCAGGCCGCACCTTTACTTATACGGCGACTGGTCCGCAGGGGCTCGTCAAGGTCAAGCGTATCGCAATCGATTTGTAGCAAGCTTTTGTTTTTTAATGTTTTCATTGCGTTAAATCGAGATCCGGTCGCGCATTGCGCTTCGGCGCTTCTTGCGGCGGCAGGAATCGTTATAATTGCAAAGATACGGTCCGATCGCCACGACCGGCCAGTCTTCAAAAAAGGATTCTTGTCATGGACGCCGCTGCCGTTAAATGCGATCGTGTCGCCTGGCTCAAGGACCCTACTTGCCAATGCATGCTGCCTGCGACCAAGGCCGCCCGGTCGTGGCGCTTGGTACTGTTGGGCGCGCCGGAGTGGGCAAGGGAACGCAGGCCGAGTTGCTCCGCGATCGCCTGGGCACGTGTCCGCTTTCTACAGGCGATGTCTTCCGCGCGGCGAAGTGCCTGCCGGAAAACGAACGCAGCCCGGCGATCAACGCGGCGCTGGACTATATGCGGCGCGGCGAATTGGTGCCCGATACGACGGTGGTCGATCTGGTGCGAGAGCGGATGAAATGCCTGCGCTGCTGCGGCGGCTTTTTGCTCGACGGCTTTCCCCGCACCGTTGCCCAGGCCGAAGCGCTGGCCGCCATACTCGCGAAGCTCCACGTGAAGCTCGACGCAGTGATCGACTTTGCCTTGCCGATCGAGGAGGTCGTCTCGCGGCTCAGCGGGCGGCGGACCTGTGGCGTTTGCAAAGCCGTGTTTCACGTCACCGATCGGCCATCTAAGGTCGAGGGCGTCTGCGATCATTGCGGCGGGCAGTTGGTGCAGCGCGAGGATGACCGCGCGGAATCGGTTCGGGTGCGGATGGCCGCTTATCAGCGAAGCACCGCGCCGCTGACTGACTATTTCCACCGCCAGGGCCTGCTCATCAACGTCGATGCCCACGGTACGCCAGAAGAAATCGTCGAGAAGACACTGAAGCGACTAAATGTGTGAACGCACCGTGCCATGTCTCAAGCCGTGAAGAAAAAAGCGATTGTGCCCAAGCGTACGTCCATGCCCGAGTTGGAGCCGGCGGTGCGGCGGCGTACTTTTGACGAAGTGCCGTTGGGTTATACGTTGGAGCTGGCGATACAGGAGGCCGAGCGCTGCATGGAGTGCAAGGCGGCGCCTTGCCAGGCTGGTTGCCCAGTGGGCGTCGGCATCCGCGACTTTATCCATGCGATCGCTGAGGGCCGCATTGTCGACGCCGCGACGAAGATCAGGGAGAAGAACGCGCTTCCGGCCGTTTGTGGTCGAGTCTGTCCGCAAGAGAGCCAGTGTGAAGGCCATTGCACGTTGGGCAAGAGGTTCGAACCCGTGGCCATCGGCCGCCTCGAACGCTTTGTTGCCGACTACGAGCGCCTGAGCGGCACGGCCCAGCTTCCGCCCAAAGCTCCGCCGACCGGCAAGCGCGTCGCCGTCATCGGCTCTGGGCCCGCGGGACTGACGGTGGCCGGCGACCTGGTGCGCCGCGGACATGCCGTGACCGTAATGGAAGCCTTTCACAAGCCGGGCGGCGTGCTGACGTATGGCATACCCGAGTTTCGCCTGCCCAAGAAAATCGTCGAGCAGGAAGTCGAGAACCTCGTGCAACTGGGCGTCGATTTGCAGCTCAACACGGTCGTCGGACAGTCGATCACCGTCGAAGATTTATTGGTGCAACAAGGATTCGACGCGGCCTTCATCGGCGTCGGGGCAGGGTTGCCTATGCGGCTGAACGTTCCCGGCGAAGACCTCGGTCGGATCTATACGGCAACCGAGTATCTTTCCCGTGCCAACCTCATGCGGTCTAACTTCCCCCAATGCGATACGCCTGCGGTTCGCGGACCGCACGTCTGCGTGGTCGGTGGCGGCAACGTCGCCATGGATGCCGCAAGGACTGCGCTACGGCTGGGAGCCGACGAAGTGAAGATCGTCTATCGGCGCTCGCACGATGAGTTACCGGCGTGCGAGGACGAAGTACATTATGCCGAACAAGAAGGCGTCGTTTTTGAACTGCTGGCAAACGCGATCGGATTTGACGGCGACGATCAGGGCAACGTCGCACGGTTGCACTGCGAACGGATGGAATTGGGCGAGCCGGACGACTCGGGCCGCCGCCGGCCGCGGGCCGTGCCGGACTCACACTTCGCGATCGATACGGACCTCGTCATCGTGGCCATCGGCTTGGGCGCGAATCCGCTCATCACCGGCAGCACACCCGATCTGGCTCGGAATCGCCGCGGCTACATCCAGGCCGATTCGCATGGGCGGACCAACAAGCCTGGCGTCTGGTCTGGCGGCGACATCGTGACCGGACCAGCAACCGTGATCCAAGCCATGGGCGCCGGTCGCGTTGCGGCAATCGACATGCACGAGTGGCTGATGTCCGCGTCCGATGCCGCGTGGTAGCTTAGAATTGTTCCTGATCAACAACGTGGGCTACCGCTTCATGTTCTCGTCTTCCAAACGGGCAATCTTCTCCACTCGCCGGGCGTGCCGCCCGCCCTCGAACTGCGCTCCCAGCCACGTTTCGACGATACGCCGAAGCATTTCATGGGCAGTCAGATCGGCCGAAAGACAAAGGACATTGCAGTCACAGTGACCGCGGCTGATTTCGGCGGCAATTTCATCGGAACAAAAAACCGCGCGCACGCCGGGGAACTTGTTCGCTGCAATAACCATCCCGAACCCCATTCCACTGATCAGGATTCCACGCTCCACATCGCCGCGGCTCACCTTGCCGGCGACTTCCGCGGCGATGTCGGCGTAATCGACGGGGATGCCGTTGAATACGCCACAGTCAACAACGTCGTCGCGTCGCTCGTGGAGCATTTCGACAATCATGCCTCGAGCCGAAACCCCCCGATGATTAGCTCCGATCGCGATGCGCATCCAGACGCTCCTTTCACAACGGTAATCCTCAGGACCCCAGCAATTCAACGACCTTCTCCATCTCGCTCGCGTCATACGCTCGCGTGGTCGTCGTGGTCACATAGCCTTGAGCGGACAGGCTCAACATTGCTGCCGTTGCCGTTTCAACATCGGGGGCGTTGAAGACGATGACACCATCGAACGAGCCGAGCGTCCAATAGCTGGCCGTGACTTTTACGCCCATCTTCTTGGCAGCCAGCTTAAATGCAGCCGCGCGCTTACCAGTCTCACGAATTCCTTGAAGTCCCATTTCCGTGAACTTGATCGTTGTGATGAAAGTTGCCATCGCTTGATCTCCTTGCATTGTGATGTAATTGAACGAACCGCATTGTAGCAGAATCGGAGAGAAGTTGTCGGGCACCTCGGCGATTGCGCCGATCATGCATGTTTTCCATACTTCCCACTGTTTTGGCCAGTTCATCCAAACCAAGGAGACTTTATCCGGGTAAACGCAAATACTCTTGGATAAACCGCTCGATCATTGTGAGGGCGGCGGCCGCTGCGGTCCGGGCCGTGGCTGACAGCGATTCGCCGACCTCGAAATTCTCGCCCGGAACCGTGAGCCACCACGCCTTGGGACTCGATCCGAACAGGTCGCGGGTATAGGCCAGCACAATTTGCGGACGCATCACGTGTTCGATTGCGGCAATAGGGCCGGCGGCGACGATGGGGCGCATTGTGACCGAGTCACCAGCGCGGCCAAGGCTGGCGTCGATAAAGATGACCGCACCGCAAGCGGCCAGATCTTCGGCCAACTCGGGCACCAATTGATGGACAGAGCGCGTGCGAATGCGCGGCAACTTCCGCTCGGCCAGTTCCTCGGCCAGTCGCCGGCCAACGCCATCGTCGCCGCGAAGTGTGTTGCCATAGCCGATGATCAGGACCGCGTCGCCGGCGGTGTCGTCCTTCATGACTCATCCCGCCAGATTTCATTTACGACGGAATTGTCCGGGCCCACAACCTGAACATGCAGCGGCATCATGCCGGCGGCGTGCGTCGAACAACTCAGGCAGGGATCGAAGGCGCGAATGCCCGCCTCAAGGCGATTCAGAGTTCCTTCCGGTATGTCGCGTCCGCGAATGTAATGCTTCGCGATCTGTGCCACGGCCCGGTTCATGGCGAGATTGTTTTGTCCTGTGGCGATTAGAAGATTCACCTTCACGATCAAACCATTCTCATCCACCTGATAATGGTGGAAGAGCGTGCCGCGCGGGGCCTCGCTCACGCCGACTCCCTCCAAGGCATTGACGCCCGCGCTGGCTCGCAGCAGTTGATCGCTGCGCAAATCCGGGTCGTCCAACATCTGGTTGATGGTCTCGATCGCAGCCTGGATCTCGATGAGCCGGGCATAGTGAAAAAAGAACGAGGCATTTACGGTGCGGCCGCCGCGCTGGCGGTATTCCGTCAACTCGCGATCAGCCAGCGGCGTGCCCATCTTCTCGCAGACGTTCAAACGGGCGAGAGGTCCGACACGGTAGACGCCGTTCGGGTAGCCGATCGGGCGGTAATAGGGCGATTTCAAGAACGATGAAGGTTGAACAGCCTCCCCAATGTATTTCTGGTAGTCCGAGGGATCGAGTTGATCCGCAACGATGTTTCCGTTGCCGTCCACGAAACGGAGACGCCCGTCGTAATGCTCCCAGTTTCCCTCCTTGGTCACGAGCCCGAGGTGGAGTGTGGGGAAATTGCCAAACGTACAGACTTCTTCCTCGAAATCATCCAACAGGCCCTTGAAACGCTTCAAGGCGCCCGCAATGGTCTGCGCCACCTCGGGAAGCCGTGCCCGAATCTTGGCGCGGTCTTCATCCAAGAGCGGCGCACGCACGCCGCCGGGAACCGACCAGGCCGGGTGAATCTTCTGGCCACCCAGCGCGGCGATGATCTCCTGGCCGAACTGTCGGAGTCGAATGCCTCCCCGCGCCAATTCGGGCTCGGCAGCGATCAGTCCGAATACGTTGCGTTTCGCCGGATCGCTTTCCATTCCAAAGAGCAGATCCGGCGCGCTCAAATGAAAAAAACTAAGCGCGTGCGACTGGATGATTTGCGAAAGGTTCATCAAACGCCGCAACTTTACGCCGCCGGGCGGGACTTGCACCGCCAGAATCTTGTCGCCGGCCTTAGCCGAAGCGATCAAGTGACTGACGGGACAAATACCGCAAATACGGGCGGTAATGCCCGCCATTTCCCACAGCGGACGGCCGACGCAAAAACGCTCGAAGCCCCGGAACTCGGTCACGTGGAAGCGAGCGTCCTCGACTTGCCCATCGTCGTCCAAGTAAATCGAAATCTTGGCGTGGCCTTCGATGCGGCTGACAGGATCAATGAGAATTCGTTGCGTCATGACGTACCTTTCGCTTCACTTCAACCAAACCGGATATCCTTACCGCTCAAACTGGGCGTTTCACCGGCCAGCACGCTTTCCAGCACCGCCCGAATTCGCGTTGCCGGCGGCGGACAGCCGGGCAAGTAAAAATCAACAGGCACGATTTCATGCACGGGCCGCACGCGGTCGAGCAGAATCGGCACGATGCCCGCGTCGGCGGGAAGCTGAGCGTCAACGTCGGGCAGTTCCAGATAGCTGCGCCGCAAGACCTCCATCGGCAGTCCCACTAGATTTCGCAAAGCTGTCACATTGCCGGTGATCGCGCAGTCGCCGAACGAGATGAGGATACGACTGCGCTCGCGCACCTTCCGAATGAACTCCAAGTTCTCCTCATTGGCGACCGCGCCTTCGACGAGCACCGCATCGACGCCCTCGGGGTACTGCTTAACGTCGGCCAGCGGCGTAAAGACGATGTCCGCCATGGCGGCCAAGTCGATAAGCCATTCGTCCAAATCGAGAAACGACATGTGGCAACCCGAACAGCCGCCTAGCCAAACGGTTGCGAGTTTCAGACGTTCCATTGTTTTTTCTCCCGAGCCTGGACGAGGAAGACCAATTTGGATCGATCGCGCTCCATTTCAGCGACGGTCGAACCCCGGCGAAAGATTGCGCCGGTCGGGCAGGCCATGAAGCATTTACCGCAAGACGTACAAGTCGTCGATGTTCCCCAAGGTTGATTCAGATCGGTGATAACCTTGGAGCCGCCTCCGCGCCCGGCCATGTCCAACGTATGGGCTCCCTCGATTTCGTCGCAAACCCGAATGCAGCGCGTGCATTGGATGCAGCGATTATGATCGAGGCCAAAGCGCTCATGCGAAATGTCGACCGCGCGCCTTGGGTACTGGTACTCGAAGGTTTCGTGGTCCATGCCCACCTGGGTGGCCATGTTTTGCAATTCGCAATTGCCGTTCGCCACGCAGACGGAACAAACGTGATTGCCCTCGGCAAAAAGCAATTCGACGATCGTGCGGCGGTATGCGCGGAGACGTTCCGAATCGGTTTGTACGTCCATCCCCTCTTCCACGGTCGCGATACAAGCCGGTTGAAGCCGCGTGGAACCTGCGATTTCTACGAGGCAAAGCCGGCAACCGCCATGCGAAGAGACGCCTTCCAAATGACACAGAGTCGGTATGGCTATGCCGGCCGATTTCGCGACCTGAAGAATAGTCTCATCCTCGCGGGCACTCACCTGCTGTCCGTTGATCGTAAGAGTTTTTACCGCCACGTTATGGCCCTCGATGTTAGCAGGAATGTTCTAATGTTCAAAGTGCAATGTTCATTGATCGGACTCATTGAACATTGAATATTTGGTCATTTAACGTCGGTTCTCAGCAGGGCGTCGTACTCCTGACGGAAATAGCGGAGCGTGCTCAGCACGGGATTCGGGGCCGTCTGGCCGAGCCCACAAAGGCTCGTATTGCGCACCATGTCGCACAGCGACTCCATCCGCTTCATGTCCGTTTCGTCGGCCCGCCCGTCAATGATCTTCGTCAATAGACTATGCAACTGCACGGTGCCCGCGCGGCAGGGGACGCACTTGCCACACGATTCGTCCATGCAGAATTCCATATAGAAGCGCGCCACGTCCACCATGTTGTTCGTCTCATCCATGACGATCATGCCACCCGATCCCATGATCGAGCCTAGCCGGGCCAGCGATTCGTAATCGACCGGTGTATCGAAGAGCGAGACCGGAATGCAGCCGCCCGAGGGACCGCCGGTCTGCACGGCCTTGATGGGACTTGCGTCCGAAGGACCGCCGCCGATCATTTCGACGATCTCATGCAGCGTGGTCCCTAACGGCACTTCGACCAGGCCCGTGTTTTTGACTTTGCCCGTCAGGGAAAAGACCTTGGTTCCCTTGCTCTTTTCGGTGCCAATGCTTGCAAACCACTCCGGACCGCGGCGGATGATCGGGGCGACATTGGCGAAGGTCTCGACGTTATTGATAAGTGTCGGACAGCCCCACAGACCTTTTTGGGCCGGATAGGGCGGACGGGGGTGCGGCAGGCCGCGTTTTCCCTCGATCGAGGCCATTAGGGCCGTTTCCTCGCCGCAGACGAATGCGCCGGCGCCAATCCGCAAATCGATGCGGAAATCGAAAGGCGAGTCGAAAATGCGGCTTCCCAATAGCCCGAGGCGGTTTGCTTGCTTGATCGCCGCTTGCAAACGAGTGATCGCGTTGGGATATTCGCCGCGAACGTAGATGTATGCCTGCGATGCCCCGACCGCGTAGCCGGCGATCGCCATCCCTTCCAGGATGCGGTGCGGATCGCTTTCCAGTTCGCTGCGATTCATAAAGGCGCCGGGGTCGCCTTCGTCGGCATTGCAAACGACGAATCGGCGGGACGCTTCGGCCTTCGCTACGGTTCCCCATTTCAGCCCGGCCGGATAGCCGGCGCCGCCGCGGCCGCGCAATCCGCTGCGCGTAATCGTGTCGATCACGTCCGCGGGCGTCCGTTCCCGCAGGGCCTGGTAGAGAGCCAGATACCCGCCGGCGGCGATGTACGATTCGATTCGATCGGGCTCGATCAGCCCGCTATTTTCCAGGACCACGGAGACTTGGCGGCTGAAGAAGGGCGAATTAGGGTCGCCGCGCTTCACAGAACCCTTTTCCCCTTGAATTTCTTTTATGATTTCCGGCGCCTCGGTGGGAGTGACCTTTTCGTAGAGCGTCCCCACAGGATCGACCTGCACCAAAGGTCCCTGACTGCAAAGCCTCATGCAGCCCACGGCGCAGACTTCGACCCGGTCGCTCAAGCCGGCTTCGCGAACGCTGTTATCGAGACCTTGCTTGACGGCGGTGGAATTGGCGGATAGGCAGCCGGCCGCCATGCAGCAGCGAATGCGAACTTCCTTGCGGCTGGCTTTCTCGGTCCTGGCGATTTCGTGCAGTTCAGCAAGTTCCATGCTGCGGACTTTCTATAATTAGGTCTTGGGTTTGATGCAAAGTCCGAAGCCATCCTTTCATCTGATTCAGCGCCGATTCGACTGCTTGCTTTCCCGCGATCGTTCCGTCGTAGACCACTGCCGGGGCGATGCCGCACGCGCCGATGCAGCGAGCGGTCAGCAGGGACACCTGGCCATCGGGCGTCGTCTCGCCGGCCTTGATCTTACCCTCCGATTCGAGCGCCGCCAACAACTCGTTGGCGCCCTTGACATAACAGGCCGTTCCTAGGCAGACCACGCACGTATGCGCTCCGTGCGGTTTCAGGGAAAAGAAATGATAGAAGGTCGCCACGCCGTAGACGCGGCTCGGAGGCAGCTTCAGCGCCCGGGCGGCGTAAAGCAGCACATCGTCTTCCAGATAGCCGAACAGCCCCTGCGCGGAATGCAGCACCTCGATCAATGCATCCTGCTGATAAAGCAGTCGCTTCATTGTGGCATCGAGAAGCTTGAAACGCTTATCGCCACTGGGATGCCCGGCCGTGGCAGGTTTTGCCTCACCGTCCCTTTTCACGGTTGTCGCGGAACTCATGGCTTGATCCTCGTGGTCATGGCTGTCGAATCAACTTCTTAACTATACGAATTCGCGACCTTGACTGTACGAACTCAGGACCTTGATATAGTTCGCCCGCTCGAAGGCCTCGGGATTGGCCGCCGACTGCCGGCTCATGCTTCCCCGCATCTGGCCGATCGACTCGTATTCGTGCGCTTCCATCCAATCCAGCATTTCCTGGCCCACTTGAGTCAGATGACCAATGCCGTGCATCAGCAGGGCCGACGTCATCATCACCGCACGGGCGCCGGACATGATCGCCTTGACCACGTCCTGCCCCGCGTGCACTCCGCCGGTAACTGCCAAATCAACTTCGACTTGGCCGAAGAGCACGGCCACCCAGTGCAGTCGAAGTAGTAGTTCCGGCGGAGTGCTCAGCGATAAGGAGGGCGTAACCTCCAGTCTCTCGAGGTCGAAATCGGGCTGGTAGAATCGGTTAAACAGCACCAAAGCGCTCGCGCCGGCTTGAACCAGCTTTTGAGCCACATTTGGCAAGGAGCTGAAGTAAGGTGCGAGCTTGACGGCGATCGGAATGCGCACAGTCTCCCGGACGGACTCGATCAAGTCGCAGTACTGTTTCTCGACTTCGCTGCCGGTCACCTGTGGCGATATGGGAAGATGATAGATATTCAATTCAAGCGCGTTGGCGCCGGCTTGTTCCATTTGCCGGGCAAACTTGACCCATCCGCCGGGGGAACTTCCGTTCAAGCTGGCGATGATGGGAATGTCGACCGCCGCATTGGCTTCGCGTATAAGCTTCAAGTAGCGATCCGGCCCGATGTTGTAATCGTCCAGGTCGGGGAAATAGGAGGTTGCTTCCGCAAAGCTTTCCGCGCCGCGGTTGAGATTCCGCGACAGATGTTGGCTCTCAAGGCTGAGCTGCTCTTCAAACAGCGACGGCAACACCACCGCCGCCGCGCCGGCGTCTTCCATGGCGCGAATATTGGCCAGTTCGTAGCCGAGGGGCGAGGCCGAAACGACCAAGGGATTGTTTAGCAAAAGCCCCAAATAGCTTGTGGTGAGATTAACCATGTTTCACCTCGTTTTCATTCCCATTGCACGGCACAGCGGCCATATTCTCATAAAGCCGCCAGCGTCGCGCTACGTCGCCTTCCGCCAAGGTGAGAAGCTCGCTCGCCAATTCGGGCCTAGCCTGCGCGAGCATGGTATAACGACCCTCATTGTAAGCGTACTTTTTGAGCGGCAACGTTGGCGCGGCGGAATCAAGGTGCATCGGGTTCTCGCCCTTGGCCGCCAAATCGGGATTGTAGCGGAACAGCGGCCAATAGCCCGACTGCACCGCTGCCTTTTGTTGGGAGAGGCCATGAAGCAGATCGTATCCATGCGCGATGCAATGGCTATAGGCGATGATCAGCGAAGGTCCGTTATAGGCCTCGGCTTCTTGGAAGGCCCGCACGGTTTGCGAGTCATTCGCGCCCAAAGCGACCCGAGCCACGTAGACGCCCTGGTAATTCATGGCCATCATCGCCAGATCCTTCTTCGGCATGTTCTTGCCGCCTGCGGCAAATTTTGCCACCGCGCCGCGCGGCGTGGCCTTGGACATTTGCCCGCCCGTGTTCGAATAAACCTCGGTATCCAGCACGAGGACGTTGACGTTATGGCCCGAGGCCAGCACATGGTCCAGGCCGCCATAGTCGATGTCATAGGCCCAGCCGTCGCCGCCGACTATCCAGACGCATTTCTTCACCAGGCTGTCGGCTAGCCCAAGCAGGTTTTTGGCGTCCGACGAATCGTTGGCCTTGAGGGTTTCCCTGAGCGCCTTGATGCGCCTACGCTGCTCGTCGATCCCAGCCTCGGACGCCTGGTCGGCAGTGAGTATGTCTTGCACGAGCTGGTCGCCGACCGTCGAGCCCAAGCGAGACAGCAGCTCGCGGGCGTGCTGGCCATGCTTGTCCATGGCGATCCGCATACCCAGCCCGAACTCGGCGTTGTCCTCGAAGAGCGAATTGGACCAGGCTGGGCCGCGTCCTTCGCGATTGGTCGTCCAGGGCGTCGTGGGCAGGTTGCCGCCGTAGATCGAGGAACAGCCGGTTGCGTTGGCAATCACCGTGCGATCGCCGAAAAGCTGGCTCAAAAGTTTCAAATAGGGCGTCTCGCCGCAACCGGCGCAGGCCCCGGAGAACTCGAAGAGCGGCGTCAAAAGCTGCACGTCCTTGACGAGGCTGCGGTTCAACAATTGGCGGTTCGGATCGGGTATCTGCAAGAAGAAATCCCAGTTAGCCGCCTCCGGCTCGCGGATCGCAGCCTGAAGCCGCATATTGATGGCCTTGAGGCGGGTCTCGGTCTTGTTCTTGGCCGGACAGACCTCCACGCACAGACCGCAGCCCGTGCAGTCCTCGGGCGCGACTTGCAGCGTGAAGCGCATGTCCGGGAAATTGCGCCACTTGGCCGCCACCGACTTGAACGTCGCCGGGGCCTCAGCGGCAGCGGCAGCGTCGTAGATCTTTCCGCGAATCACGGCGTGCGGGCAAACCATTACGCATTTTCCGCACTGAATGCAAAGGTTGCTGTCCCAAACAGGAATCTCGTCCGAAATGTTCCGTTTCTCGCAGGCGGCCGTGCCGGTGGGATACGTCCCGTCCGCAACCATCGCGCTGACCGGCAGCAAATCGCCCCTGCCGGCGATGATCTTCGCGGTAAAGTTGCGAACGAATTCCGAGGGACTGTTGGCCGCCGGCACGTATTGGCCGCGCGTGCTGGTGACGATCGCGGGAACGTCTACCTTTTCCAGATGCATCAGGGTTGCGTCGACCGCGGCGCAGTTCTTATCGACGACGGCCTGGCCCCGCTTGCCATAGGTCTTCGCGATCGCGTGCTTGATGGCTTCGATCGCCTCGTCGCGAGGTAAGACGCCGCTGATCGCGAAGAAGCAGGTTTGCATGATCGTGTTGATGCGATCACCCATGCCAGCTTGCTGCGCAATCTTATAGCCGTCGATTACATAGAACTCAAGCTTCTTTGCGATGATCGGCTCCTGAACATGTTTGGGCAGATGCTCCCACACCTGGGCCGCCGCGTAAGGACTGTTCAGCAAAAACGTCGCGCCCGGTTCGGCGGCCTCCAGCACGTCGGCCCGCTCCAGCAGGCCGAATTGATGGCAGGCCACAAAATTGCCGCGAGTGATCAGGTACGTGGAGCGGATGGGCCGCGGCCCAAAACGCAGGTAGGATGTCGTCATCGAGCCCGACTTCTTCGAGTCGTAAACGAAATAACCCTGCGCGTAATTTTCGGTTCCTTCGCCGATGATTTTGATGGAGTTCTTGTTGGCCCCCACCGTGCCGTCGGATCCCAGGCCGTAAAAAATGGCCCGCGTCGCCTCGCGATCTTCCGTGACGAACTGCGGATCGTAATCGACGTGCGTATGCGTCACGTCGTCGATAATGCCCACGGTGAAGTGATTCTTTGGCCGGTCCTTGGCCAATTCGTCAAAGACGCCCTTGACCATCGCCGGCGTGAATTCTTTGGATGACAGGCCGTAGCGGCCGCCGACAACTCGCGGGGCGTGCTGAAAGGGACAACGGTCCGTGCCGAGCCCTTCCTGCACCGCCGCGACGATGTCCAGATAAAGCGGCTCGCCGATCGCGCCAGGTTCCTTGGTGCGGTCCAGAACGCCGATCGTCCGCACCGTGGCTGGCAGGACGGGCAAAAAGCGCTCAATCGCGAAGGGCCGATAGAGCCGACATTTTAATAGTCCCACTTTCTCGCCGCGATTCACCAGCGCTTCGACGGCCTCTTCCCCCGCGCCGCTGCCGGAGCCCATGATCACGATGACGCGCTCCGCGTCGGCCGCGCCCACATAATCAAAAAGATGGTACGCCCGGCCGGTGACGGCGGCGAAGCGGTCCATCGTGTTCTGCACGATATCGGGACAGGCCAAATAATAAGGATTCACCGACTCGCGAGCCTGAAAATAGACGTCCGGGTTCTGCGTGGCCCCGCGGAGCACGGGCCGGTCGGGCGTCAGGGCGCGGTCGCGATGCTTGCGCACTTGCTCGCCGTCGATCACCGCCAATAGGTCGTCGTCGCCGAGCGCTTCGACCTTCATGACTTCGTGCGAGGTGCGGAAGCCGTCGAAGAAGTGCAGGAAGGGCACGCGGGCTTCCAGCGTCGCCGCGTGGGCGATCAAGGCAAAATCCATCGCCTCCTGCACCGAGTTCGAGCACAAAAAAGCAAACCCGGTTGCTCGGGCCGCCATCACGTCGCTATGGTCGCAGAAGATGGAGAGCGCCTGCGTGGCCAGCGAGCGGGCGGCGACGTGGATCACGGCGGCCGTCAGTTCGCCGGCGATCTTGTACATGTTGGGGATCATGAGCAACAGGCCCTGCGACGAGGTGAAGGTCGTCGTCAGTGCCCCGGCCTGCAGTGCCCCGTGGATCGCGCCCGCCGCTCCGCCTTCGCTCTGCATCTCCACCACGCTGGGCACGGTGCCCCATGCGTTGGGCCGTTCTTCCGTGGCCCACTGCCCGGCCCATTCCGCCATGGGGGAGGAAGGCGTGATGGGGTAAATGGCGATGACTTCCGTGGCGCGATACGCCACGCTGGCCACCGCTTCGTTGCCGTCGAGCGTTTTTCTTGTGCGGTTCATGGAATCGTTCCATTCAGAATCGTTTTGTTGTCTTTATTCGTCGAGCCATACACCGCAGCGAATCGGTTGTGGCGGGGGAAGTGGCGATGCGTCGATATGAAGCAAACGCCGGGCCATGAGCGCTTGCAGCGCAGGGAACCGGCGATAGCCGTGCGAAACGCGGAAGTGCGCGTTCCTCTCTTGGCACAAACCGCACACTTTTGGCCGCAGTAGTGTGCGAGATCGCACAGGGCAGCGGGGACAACCATGAAAGACACGAACGAAACAAAAAAGAGCGGGAATTTTAGCCGCCAATTGAACACCGATTGAACGCTGATAAAAAAATTCGTGGCTCAATCGGCATCCCTCCGCCCTCGTCTCATCCGTTCCACAGCTCGATCCGAGCATTGAGCACATCATCCTCGCGGGAGTGTTCGACGTGGAAGCCGAGCTTGGTGAAGATATGCCGCATGGCGGCGTTCGTCAGCGCGGTCGTGGCGTGGATCTGGCAGAGCTGCTCGTCGATGCCGACCTCGATCAGACGCCGCAGCAGTTCCGATCCGATGCCCTGCCGCTGGTGGCTATCGGCGACTACGACAGCGATTTCGGCGCTGCTCTTGCCGTGGAATTTGATCAGCCGGCCGACGGCGATGATTTGGCGTCCCTCGGGGGACTCGATTTCGGCCACCAACGCCATTTCGCGATCGTAGTCGATGAAGCACAATCGCGCCAGACGCACGTGGGCCACGCGCTCGCTGAGCTTCAAGGTGTTGAGGTACCGCATGTAAACGCTCTGCTGCGAGAGCGTCTTGTGGAATTTCACCATCAACGGCTCGTCTTCCGGCCGAATCGGACGAATTTTTATGGTGCTGCCGTCTTTTGCATGCCACGCACCCACGTATTGCGATGGATAGGGGCGGATCGCTGGACGCGGCAGGTCCCTTTCGGCTACGTCCCGGCCGAACACGACCACGCGGGCATCGAGGGCCAGCAGCCGCTCGGGCGAGGCGATGAGCGGATTGATGTCGATCTCTTTGATCCACTTTTGATCGACCACGAGCTGGCTGAAGCGCACCAGCAGTTGCTCGAGGGCAGCCAGCGGCACCGCCGGGCGGCCGCGGACGCCTTTCAGGGCGGCGAAGATTTTGGTCTGCTCCATCATCCGCCTGGCCAAGGTCGAATTGAGCATGGGCAGCGCCAGGGAACGGTCCTTCCAGACCTCGACCAATTGCCCGCCCGCGCCGAAGAGCAGCACGGGCCCGAACTGGGGGTCGATGCTGCTGCCTAAAATCAGTTCATACCCATCCAGCCGGCTCATGGGCTGCACGGTGACGCCGAGAAAGTGTTCCGCGCCCGCCTTGGCGGTGACCGATTCACGGATCGCTTGAAACGCCCGTCGCACGGCCGCGGCGTCCTTGAGATCGAGCAGCACGCCGCCCACGTCGGTCTTATGCGTGATTGTTTCGGAGTGCAGCTTTAATACGGTGGGAAAGCCGATCTCTTCCGCGTGCCGCACGGCCTCTTCTTCACTCGTCGCGATGCGGGTCTCGACGCTGGGGATGCCGTAGATGCGGAGCAGTTGCTTCGACTCGTACTCCGTGAGCAGGGTGCGGCCGCTACTGCGCACCGCCTGCAGAATTGTCTCGGCCGCAGCGCGGTCGGGGACCTCATTCGCGGCTTCGTCCAGCCGTTCGGGCGTTTCGTAAATGCCGCGGATGTTGTAGCTATAGCGCCACATATAGCTGAAGGCGCGGGCCGCGGTATCCGGGTAGGGGAAAGTCGGAATGTTTGCCTCGTTGAGGATTTTTGCGGCCGCCTCGACGCACGCCCCGCCCATCCAGCTTGCCAAAAGCGGCTTGCCTGTCGTATGGGCATATTGTGCCAACTGCTCGGCCGTTGCCGTGGGGTCGGTCATCGATTGCGGCGTCAAGATCACCAGCATGCCATCGCTGGCCGGATCGGCGGCGGCAGTTTCCAGGGTTTTGGCGTAACGGTCTGCGCCGGCATCGCCGAGGATGTCGATCGGATTGCTGTGGCTCCATTGCGGCGGTAGGAAGGCGCTCGAGCGCGGCGACGGTTTGCGGGGCGAGTTGCGTGAGAGTGCCCCCTTCGGCCACGAGGGCATCCGTGGCCAGGACGCCGGGGCCGCCGGCATTGCTGACGACGGTCAGACGCGGACCGCGCGGGCGAGGCTGTTTCGAGAGCACTTCGGCCATCGAAAAGAGATCGACAATCGAGTTCACCCGCAGCACGCCGGAACGGCGAAAGGCGGCTTCCAGGACCTCGTCGCTGCCGGTCAGCGACCCAGTATGCGAGGCGGCCGCCTTGGCTGCCGCTTCGGTGCGTCCGGCCTTGATGACGATTACCGGCTTGCGCAGCGCCACCTCGCGGGCGGCTGAAAGAAACGAACGCGCGTCGCCGATAGATTCCATGTAGATCACGATGCTCTGCGTCTGCGGATCATCGCCCAGGTAATCGATGAGGTCGCCCCAACTGACGTCCAACATCGAGCCCAAGGAGAGAAACGCGCTGAAGCCCACGTGCGCCTCGAGGCTCCAATCCAAGATGGCGGTCATCAGCGCGCCGCTTTGACTGAGGAAGCCGACATTGCCCTTGCGGGCGAACCCCGCCGCGAACGTCGCATTCAAACCGGAGAGCGGGCTCATTACCCCGAGACAATTTGGGCCGATGATGCGCATCGAGCCGCGTCGGGCGTTCTCCAGGACGCGTCGCTCGAGCTCCGCGCCGGCGGGGCCAATCTCCTTGAAACCGGCCGAAATGATGATGGCCCCCTTGACGCCCGCTTCGGCACACTCCGCGATAAGGTCGGGCACCATCGCAGCCGGCGTGACAATGACCGCTAAGTCAACCGCCTCGGGAACCGCCGCGATGTTGGGATAGGCTTTGATGCCAAGCACGCTGGACCGCTTCAGGTTCACGGGGAAAACCGTGCCGCCAAACTGATTGCTGATCAGGTTCCAGAGCACCGTGCGGCCCACGCTGCCGGGCGTTTCCGTCGCGCCGATGACGGCCACGGTCCGCGGCGAGAAAAAGACATCCAGCGGCTGCTGCCGCACCCGCAAGATGCCATGTTCAGCATCGGGCTTGTGAGCGAGCGACTCTGCCATCATGGGTTTTCATCCTTGAACATCGACTTGCAAATCGTTGATGACCGCACGGACTCCGTCCGCGACAAATCGTGTGCTGGTTCCGGCGTGCCGGTATTGGGCTTCATGCTTGTCGCCTTCACAGGATGACAATCGGTGAAAGGAGTTTCTTGGGCAGGTCGAGATCTATTTCATCTCGATCGCCTGAGTTGGACAAGTATCGACGCAAGCGGCGCAGTCGGCACATAACTCGGTATCGACGACGGCCTTGCCGTCTTTCAACTCGATGGCGCCGCTGGGGCACATGTCCACGCACGCACCGCACCCCTCGCACATTTCAAACTTCACTACCGCAGCCATGACTAGACCTCCAAGAGCTATGAGGCATGAGCTTTGAGCTATGGCCTATGCTCTTCGCTCATTGCTCAAAGCTCGCTGATGCCCATTATTTGCCTGATCGTTAACTTCGTCAACAGGCCTCATCGGACACTACTCACCATCAGACGTTGTTGAACGCAAACGGTGTGCCGCACGTAATGCGAAGGCGTTTTGTCGATCATCGCTCGCAAGAGCCTAATGGAATGCAATCGTGAAGCAATTACAATGGAGAACGCCGGGGCGGCTGTATCAGATCCGCGCACTGCGCGCGTGCGGATTCGCACAGCGGATTAGCAATAGATCCGGAAAATCGCCGTCCCCATCGCGGGGATGACGTCGTCCGAGCCGTTTCGCTTGTTTATGTATGCGTGGGAGTCAGAGCACAGCCAGTGTGACTTTAGTATTCTTCACGGACATGCCTGCGACTGAGCGGACGACACAAGAAGCACTGTCTGCCGCGTCAAATAGTTATTGGCCGGTAGGCAAGCACGGGCGTCATCGTGCTGCGAATGACCTTGTCGGCCACGCTGCCCAGAAGCAGTCGTTCCAAGCCGCTGCGGCCGTGCGTGGCAATTGCAATAAGATCGACATTTCGTGTAGAAGCTTCATGCAGAATTGCGCCCGCCGCCTCGCCTTCAAGTACTACCTTTTCCACTCGCGGCGACTCTAAGCGCAAGCGTGCCGCAATCCTTTCGAGATAACGACTAGCATCGAGTATCCGCTGCTCGCTCCCATCATGTTGAACTTGGTTTCGATCGTTCGCGCCGGAATGGCCATAAGGATGATAGCCGCGTTCCACGCGCGCAGCAACGTGAATCGCGCTTCCGTAAGACGTTCAATTGCGATTGCCGGTGGCAACACGCACTCTGCCAACCTGGACCCGTCCAACGGTATGAGAATGTGGTCGAATTCGGGAACAGCCCTCGCCTGCGAATCTTCGCCGCAACGTACGAGCAGCACCGGAATCGCCGCGTGACGCAACAGATTATCGGCGACGCTGCCCAGCACAAACCGGCCCACTGGACCGCGAGCGTGCGTCGCCATCACGATCAAATCGGCGGTACTAGCTCGGGCACGCTTCAGCACGCCGCTAACTACCGCGCCGCTGACGAGAGCGGATTTGACCGAGATCGACGACTTCTCCTCTAATGTATGCACAGTCGTATCCAAGTATGCTTGCTCCTGCACTTGATATGCCGCATCTTCGCCCGGGTCATAGTGCGGCGTCCAGCAATCGGCTGGTCGTTCAGGCTCGAAAGGCTCATGCGACCGCACTATTTCAAGGGACGCCCCGGAACGACGAGCTATCGACTCAGCAACTGGCAATGCTGCCTCCGCAAACTTCGAACCGTCCAGGGGCACAATAATTGAACGATACATTACACGCCTCCTTCCAGGTTTCGCAGCGGCGTCTAGCGGCACCTAGGTTGTCGCGTCTCCTTCAGGCTTCCTTGCGGTCTCGATGCGCTGGCCTGTTTTGCGGCTTTGCTCAATGTGGCTTTCGCCGGCTCCTGCATGGAACTTGGGGGGCACTGGACTTTCCGCGATCGGGAATTGACAAGAGTTCCCCTCGCCGAATTGAGCACTCGCTAGGGGCTTCAATTCCCAATCTGACTTGCCTCTTGTGAATCTCCAGTACCTTGATGGTGACGTCTTGTCCGATGTAAATCTCTGTTTCGCATCTGCGCGATAACACCAACATGAGAATCCTCCTTAACTTCAGGGTCCTGGCCAATAGCAAACGTTAAAGCGAATACCGCGAGTTTAATGCTGGATGGTCTCGCGGACGTTTTCACCTCCGGCCCGTCACACGGCGTTAACTTTGTTCTCGACGGACGCTACGTTTGGCAAGCATCTGACAGCCGCCGCCGCGATGTCCTTCTGGCACTCCCACTCCACCTCGCCGGTCAGCGATACAAAGCCGTTTTCGACCGTGGCCTGCACGGTGACAGGAACGCCCGGCGCTGTCGTAAGCAAATGCGCGATGGCGTTTGCAATTTCTATGTCCCGCTTCAGACCGCGCGCTACCCTTCGAACCTCGATTTCGTCAACGACCACCCGGACGCTCCGCGCGCGTCTCGCCGCTTCGGCGGCCGCACGTTTTTCCGCATAGGACGCGACGCTTCCGGAAAGCAACACAACGCCGTCGGTGACAGTTACGTTAACCCCCCTTGCAATAGCGTGTGAAGTCGATCTCAGTTGCTCGAATACTTGCTCTAGCAGTTGGGAATCTGACGTTATTGCTTGTCTCTCCTTGGCGAAAAACCCCGGAACCAACCAGAGATCGCCGCTCAATTCCGGGCCGTATGTTATATCTTCGGGTTTCTCACGGTTGTTGAAGATTCGGTCGGGTTTGGTCCAACCCCTTCCCCACCGCCGCCACTTCTATGAGAGCGGCTCCACGCGGCCGACACGACCGCGAACCAAACAACGAACATCACCACCATTGCCACGAGCGACAATTCGCAAAAGAGTTTCCAGTCGTTCATCGTGGTCCTCCGTTTCCATTGAAAGGGCGCCGTATGACCGGATGGCACGGCATGCTGTCAAACCGACCACGGTCGATCGCTCCCCAAACTTGCTCCGCGTCGTGACGGTTGAAATCAACTTCGCAGTCGATAAGCCACGCTCCGACCGCCTTCTTGGCTTTCAGGCGGCCGTTTGGAGTGTTCGGATAAATGAGTAGATATTCTTCTCGGTCTTTTATTGCTTCCAGTAACGTCGAATTCTCTTCGGCGGTGGCAAACATGGTTTTGACTCCCCATTCACGTTGCGACGCGCGAACATCCAAATTATCCTTCCTCTTATACTTGCGACTCTAGCTGACTTTTTGTAAGGCCTGGCGGGCGCCGCGTTCGCGGCCGTGGGTCCCGGTCGCAAGGTCCGAGATGCCGAGGAAATACAAGGCGGTCTTAGCCAATTTGACCTGCTCGCGTGAGCCTAGCGCCACTAGCGCGCACTCGTTGCCCCGGATTTCGATTTCATAGCGGAGAACGTTTTCCTTGGCGATGCCCAGTCCGCAGATCGCCTCGCCCAATGTTGTGAGAGCGCCGCAAGTCGCGTGGTTGTCGACCGCAGCCACGAAATCGTTCACAAATCCGCCGGCAATTGCGATTGGGCCAATGCCGGGCACGATAAAGAAGCCGCCGTCACCGAGAGATTCCAAAAGGCGTTCCCAAAACATGACTGAACCGCCGCATGCCACGAAATGTCCACCACTTATGCATAGACCTATGACATCTTCGTCGCCGGCGCACATCCGCCCGAAAACGGAGATGTCGTTCGTATTGAAGCCCAGATGCCTTAGACTCGTGATCGCGCTTTCGGCCTGTGCGGCGTAAGGGAAGAGCGCGACAAGTGCGGAGTATTCGGTCATCGAACGATCTCCCGGCTGATTGCTCTCAACCATCGATAAGGTCAATAGGGCGATTTATCGATTCGAGCAATGTCTATGCAACTTCTGCGCCGCTAGCTGTGGTTTGTCGACAAATGGCGACGACTCACGGTACGTAGGCCAACAACGTCGTGGCGTCCTACAACCCAGCCACCATGTCTTGCAGTAGCCCCCGCGAACGGCGAGTCAGACCTTGTGCGAAATCGCACAGGATGCGAGCGGAACCGTGCGCCCATTCTTACGTGAACAGTGGCCGTTTCGATCACTTACGTATGCTCGCAATCCGAAATGGTGATTGGTATCAGATTAGCAGAGTGAACGAGCATCGGCGCAGGCGAACGCATTTGTGCCCGGCGAATTAGCCAATCGTTTTCGTGTGGCAAAAGCGTTCCGCGGAGCGGAAATCACGACGGGGGCGCAATTGCGGGGCCTCCCCAACGAAACCCGCCCACGCCTTTGGGAAGCCTAAAACAAGCCTAATAATCGGAGTGCATATGAGAACGCAAACTGGACGAATTGGGCCACGCGTGGTCTTCACTCTGGCGGCGACGCTTTCGACGCTGCTGCCGGGGATTGCCGGGACGGTACGCGCCGCGGAATCGGCCGTGCGGGGTGGCGAAGCTAATCTTGTGTTGCCGCCGCTGGATGACGCCCGTCTTGTCAACTTCGCCGGACTCTCGGGACATACGCTGCTTTTGGCCGGCTTGGTCATATGTGGCTTCGGATTCTTGTTTGGGCTGGTCATGTTCGCCCAAATGCGGCGCAGGCCAGTACACCGGGCAATGCTCGCAATCTCGGAACTGATTTACGAGACCTGCAAGACGTATCTGATCACGCAAGGCCGGTTTCTCGCCATCCTGTGGGTCCTGATCGGAGCAATTATCATCGCGTATTTCGGCCTTATCAAGCACATGGAGACCTACCGCGTCGGCATCATTCTCGCGTTCAGCGTGCTGGGCATCGCCGGCTCGTACGGCGTGGCGTGGTTCGGCATCCGCATGAACACCTATGCCAACTCCCGCACCGCCTTCGCGTCGCTCGCCGGAAAAGGCTACCCCTGCTACGGAATCCCGCTGCAAGCCGGCATGTCGATCGGCATGGCGCTGATTTCCGTCGAGCTGTTCATAATGCTTTGTATCTTGCTCTTTGTGCCGGGCCAACTGGCGGGGGCTTGCTTCATCGGCTTCGCCATCGGCGAGTCGCTCGGCGCGTCGGCGCTCCGCATTGCCGGCGGCATCTTCACCAAGATCGCCGACATCGGCAGCGACCTGATGAAGATCGTCTTCAAGATCAAGGAAGACGACGCCCGCAATCCGGGCGTAATCGCCGACTGCACGGGCGACAACGCAGGCGACTCGGTCGGCCCCACGGCCGACGGCTTCGAGACCTACGGCGTCACAGGCGTCGCGCTGATCACCTTCATCCTCCTTGCCGTTCCCAGCGCGATGGTGCAAGTTCAGTTGCTCGTCTGGATCTTTGCGATGCGCGTGATGATGGTTATCACCTCGGCCGTGAGCTACTTCGTCAACGACATGATCATGAAGGCCAAGTACGGCCAGGCGACGAAATTCAATTTCGAGCACCCGCTCACCTCGCTTGTCTGGATCACGTCGCTCATTTCGGTCGCGGTAACGTATGTTACTAGCTGGCTTTTGATCTCGCACCTAGGCGATGGAACGTTGTGGTGGAAGCTGAGCACGATCATCACCTGCGGCACGCTGGCCGGCGCCATCATCCCGGAAGTGGTGAAGGTCTTCACGTCGGTCTCCTCGCGGCACGTCCGCGAGATCGTCAACTCGTCGCGCGAAGGCGGCGCATCGCTGAACATCCTCTCCGGGCTGACGGCCGGCAATTTCAGCGCCTACTGGCTCGGCATGACGATCGTTGGTTTGATGTCCGTTGCTTACTTCGTCAGCCGCGGCAATGTGGGGGATATCATGCAGGCCCCCGCGGTCTTCGCCTTTGGTCTGGTCGCCTTCGGATTCCTCGGCATGGGGCCCGTGACGATCGCCGTCGATTCTTATGGCCCTGTCACCGATAACGCCCAATCGGTCTACGAACTCTCCATGATCGAGACGCTGCCCGGCGCGGCGGAGGAGATCAAGCGCGACTTCGGCTTCACGCCCAACTTTCCCCTCTCGAAAGAACTGCTGGAGGAGAACGACGGCGCCGGCAACACCTTCAAGGCGACCACCAAACCCGTGCTCATCGGCACGGCGGTCGTAGGCGCGACGACGATGATCTTCTCCATCATCATGTCGCTCACCAACGGCCTGACGGAGCAAATGACGAGCTTGTCGTTGATGCATCCGCCGTTTCTGCTGGGGCTGATTTCCGGCGGCGCGATCATTTACTGGTTCAGCGGGGCCTCGACGCAAGCCGTGGTTGCCGGGGCCTACGCGGCGGTCGAGTTCATCAAGGCCAACATCAATCTCGAATCGACCGAGAAGGCTTCCACTGCCGACAGCAAGCGCGTGGTGGAAATCTGCACGCTCTATGCCCAAAAAGGGATGTGGAACATCTTCCTGACTGTGTTCTTCGTCACGTTGGCATTTGCCTGCGTCGAGCCGTTCTTTTTTGTCGGCTACCTGATTTCCATTGCCCTGTTCGGACTTTATCAAGCCTTCTTCATGGCCAATGCCGGCGGCGCCTGGGACAACGCCAAGAAGATCGTGGAAACCGAGATGCGCGCCAAGGGAACCGAGTTGCACGACGCCTGCGTCGTCGGCGACACGGTCGGCGACCCCTTCAAGGACACCAGTTCGGTGGCCATGAACCCGATCATCAAGTTCACCACGCTATTCGGCCTCTTGGCCGTCGAGATGGCCGTCGGCCTCGTGAACGACGGACGGCCGGGCTTGACGCACGTCCTCGCCGCGGCCTTTTTCGTGCTCTCGGTCGTGTTCGTCTACCGTTCGTTCTACGGCATGAGGATTCGGCCGTGCGCCGAGAAGGCTGATCGCCCGGGGCCGCAAGCGGCGCCAATCCTTCTCGCGCCAAGACAGCCAGATCGAGCGGCCGAGTCATTTGTTGGGAACCGCACTTGAACAAGCAGAAATACAGGAGTATATCTAATGTTTTGTTACCAATGCGAGCAGACCACCAAAGGCACGGGCTGCCAGCAGATCGGCGTTTGCGGCAAAGAACCTGAGACCGCGGCCTTGCAGGACTTGCTGGTTCACGCCACCAAGGGCCTTTCGATGTACGCGCATCGGGCCGCCAAGCTCGGTGTGCGCGATGACGAGATCGACCGCTCGATGCTCGAAGGCCTCTTCGCCACGGTGACGAACGTCGATTTCGATCCCGCCCGCATCGTCAAGCATTTGCGGCAGGCCGCAACGGCGCGGGACAAGGCCCGCCATCTGTACGAAATCGCCTGCATTAAGGCCGGCCATGCGCAGGAGAAGCTCGCTGGTCCCGCCGCGTGGCGGCCGGCCCGCGACCGCGCCGGGCTCGTCAGCCAGGGCGAAGAGGTGGGTGTGCCGATTTTCCAGGCCGTGCTCGGTCCCGACATCGCTGGGTTGCTGGAACTCACCCTTTATGGCCTCAAGGGCGCCGCGGCCTATGCCGATCACGCCCGGCAGCTTGGCTATGAAGACCCGCAAATCTACGCCGCCTTCCACGCGGTGCTCGATTTCCTCGCCGGACGGCCGACCAACGTCGACGCCATCCTTGGCTGGGTTTTGAAGACGGGCGAGCTGAACCTCAAAGTCATGGAAATGCTCGACCGCGCGAACACCGAGACCTACGGCCATCCCGAGCCGACGGTCGTGAACGTCCGTCCGCTCAAGGGCAAGGCGATCCTTGTCTCCGGACACGACCTCAAAGACCTCGGAGAACTGCTCAAGCAGACCGAAGGCAAGGGTGTCAACGTCTACACGCACGGCGAGATGTTGCCCTGCCTTGCCTATCCGGGCTTAAAGAAGTACAAGCATCTCGTGGGCAACTACGGCGGCGCATGGCAGAACCAGATGGCTGAGTTCGACGCCTTCCCCGGCGCTATCCTCATGACGACCAACTGCATCCAGAAGCCTCGGCCCAGCTATCAGGAACGCATTTTCACGAGCGGACTGGTGGCATGGCCGGGAGTGAGGCACATTGGCGATCGCAATTTCCAGCCGGTCATCGACGCCGCCTTGTCCGCTCCCGGCTTCAAGGAAGACGCCCCGAAGAAAACGATTACCATCGGCTTCGCCCGCAATGCGGTGATGAGCGTGGCCGACAAGGTGATCGACGCGGTGAAGAAGGGCAAGATTCGCCGCTTCTTCCTCGTCGGCGGCTGCGACGGCGCCAAGGCCGGGCGCAATTACTTCACCGAGCTGACGCAGAAACTGCCCGATGATTGCGTAATTCTCACGCTCGCATGCGGCAAGTACCGCTTCAACAAGCACGATTTCGGCGACATCGACGGCATTCCGCGACTCTTGGACATCGGCCAATGTAACGACGCTTACTCGGCGATCCAGATCGCCGGCGCCCTGGCCGGGGCGTTCAACTGCGGCGTCAACGACCTCCCGCTCTCATTCGTGCTGAGCTGGTATGAGCAGAAGGCGGTGGCCGTGTTGCTCTCGCTGTTACATTTGGGCATCAAGAACATCCGGTTGGGCCCGAGCCTTCCGGCGTTCATCACGCCGTCGGTGCTCAGCGTGCTTGTGGAGAAGTTCAACATCCAGCCGATCACCACAGCGGACGAGGATATCGAGGCGATACTGGGATCCGCCGTGTAATGGAGCAAATCCGAAATCGGAAGCACGAAGTTCGGATTCAGTTGTTGGGATCCGGCACAGTCTTTGACGGAAGGCGGAAATACCCTATATTATGTGTACAAATCAAGTATTCGCTTGTTTTGCGAACCGCAGCTTCTTGGAAATTGCTTAACTTTCATGCCGTATTCTCGCGTTTTATTTGCGGCAAGCCGTCAGGCGCTGTTCGCTTCCGCTTGTCTTGTATTGCGAGCGCGCAAGGTGCATGAACCATGATGCAGCGCCGGGCGATCAATGTGGATGGAATCGTGCAAGGGGTCGGCTTTCGGCCTTTCGTCCACGCCTTGGCCTCGCGGCTGGACTTGCGGGGATTCGTCAAGAATCGGACCGGCAATGTCCGCATTGAAGTTGAAGGAGAACGAGCTTCGCTGGAATGCTTCCTCGACGAGCTACGAGGTAACCCGCCGCCGCTGGCGCGCATCGACCGGGTTTTCTGGTCCGAGGTCGCGCCCCTCGGCGACAGACAGTTTCGGATCGAAGCTAGCGAAATCGATTCTGAAGGTAGAGTGCTGATTTCGCCGGACGTAGCCACGTGCGGCGATTGCCTCGACGAATTGTTCGATCCGGTCAACCGGCGATATGGCTACCCGTTTCTGAACTGCACGAACTGCGGGCCACGATTGACGATTATCATCGGCAGTCCGTACGATCGTGCTCGAACCACGATGGAGGCTTTTTCTCTCTGTCCGGTTTGTCGGCAGGAGTATGAAAACCCGGCCGACCGGCGGTTCCATGCACAGCCCACCTGCTGCCAGACGTGCGGCCCCGCCTTGCGGCTCTTGGACGGAGATGCCGCGCCGATCTCGGCTTCAGAACCTCTGGAGTTGTTCGCCCAGGACATTCGCGCGGGCCGGATCGGAGCGATGAAAGGCCTGGGCGGATACCATCTGGTTTGTGACGCAACCGACGAATCGGTAGTCGCCGAGATGAGACGCCGCAAGCACCGCGATGAACGGCCGTTTGCCCTGATGGTGCGGACGACTCGCGACGCGGAAATGCTATGCGAAGTTTCGCCGTTTGAAAGGCAGCTTCTCGAATCGCCGCGGGCGCCGATCGTACTTTTGAGGAAGCGGGCCGAGGCGCGCGTTGCGGGCGGCGTGGCGCCGGGCAATCCGCTTCTGGGCGTCATGCTGCCGTATTCGCCGCTGCATCATTTGCTGCTGCGCGGCATGGAAGGCACGCCGCTAGTGATGACCAGCGGCAATCGGGCCGACGAACCGATTGCCTACGAAGACGCCGACGCCATCGCCAGACTGCACGGAATTGCCGATGTTTTCCTCGTCCACAATCGGCCGATCCATCTGCGCTGCGACGATTCGGTGATGCGCGTCGTCGCGGGAGCGGAGCTTCCCATCCGGCGATCGCGCGGTTACTCGCCGCAATCGTTGCCGCTGCCGATGGATTGTTCCCGTCCGACCCTTGCCGTGGGCGGGCAACTTAAGGCAGCGTTCTGCCTCGGCGCGGACGGCATGCAATCATCAGCCACCACATGGGCGACCTGCAGCATTTTGCGGCTTACACGGCGTTTCAGCGCGACATCGATCATTTTGAGCGATTGTTCGGCGTCCGCCCACAACGTCTCGCACACGACATGCATCCAGACTATGAGTCGACGCGATACGCAAAGAAGCGCGCTGAAGCCGCGAACATCGAGCTAGTCGCGGTACAGCACCATCATGCCCACATGGTGAGTTGCATGGCAGAGCATGAATTGACCGGGACGGTCATCGGCGTTACCTTCGACGGAACCGGCTACGGGACCGACGGCGCGATCTGGGGTGGAGAGTTTTTGGTGGGCGACTACCACGGCTTCCGCAGGGCTGGCCATTTGCGGTATGTGGGTATGCCAGGCGGCGAACAGGCAATCCTTGAACCGTGGCGGATGGCCGCGTCGCACCTTCTCGATGCCGATTGTCCTTTGACGCCGTTGGAAGCGCACGTGCCGCCCGGCTCGTTGAACATAGTTCGCACGATGATCCAACGGCGGGTCAACACGCCGCAAACTTCCAGCATCGGCCGCCTCTTCGATGCCGTCGCCGCACTCGTCGGCCTTCGGCGGACGGCGGCCTACGACGGGCAGGCGGCAATGGAATTGGAATGGCTCGCAGAGACGGCGCCAGCTTGCGGCAGCTATCCGGTGGAGTTTCAGGAAGAAACGCCTGCGGGCAACACCAATCCGGCCTTCGTCGTCGATTCGCGTCTGCTGGTTCAAGCGATCGTTCATGACTTCAAGCGCGAGTGCGACCGCTCCCGCATAGCGCGCCGTTTTCATACCACGATCGTCGAAATGATCGAGGCGGTTTGCGGACGCATTCGTGAAGGCAACGGGATCTCGCGAGTCGTATTGAGCGGCGGAGTCTTCATGAACGCCTTGCTGACGTCGGAGACCATCGAGCGGTTGACAAGCCGCGGTTTCATCGTCTACCGTCATCAAGTCGTGCCGCCCAATGATGGCGGCCTGTGCCTCGGACAATTGGCCGTGGCCGCAGTTTGAGGAGCTATATGAAATGTGTCTAGCAATACCTGGAAAGGTCGTCGAAACCTATCAGGAACATGAAATGCTCATGGGCAAGGTGGATTTCGGCGGCGTTGCGAAGCGCATCTGCCTGGAATACGTGCCCGAGGTACGAATCGGCGAATATGTCCTGGTCCACGTCGGTTTTGCCCTTTCCGTGATTGACGAGCAGGAAGCTAAGCAAGTCTTCTCGTATCTGCGCGAGATGAATGAACTGGATGACTTGGCCGTGGACGAATCGGCCGGCGGCGGGGTAGAGGCAGGGAGCAGGGAGCATGGAGCAGGGAGGATGGCAGACTCCCTGCTCCCCGCTCCCTGCTCCCTGCCTCAAAGGACAACATTGTGAAGTACCAGGACGAGTACCGCGATCCCAAGGCGGCTGCGCAACTGCGAAAGGCGATTCATCGGGAGACGACCCGGCCTTGGACGATCATGGAAGTCTGCGGCGGTCAAACGCATACGATCGTCAAATACGGCATCGACGAGCTGCTCCCGCCGCAGATTGAATTGGTGCACGGCCCGGGCTGCCCGGTCTGCGTGACGCCATTGGAATTGATCGACAAGGCGATCGCCATCGCCGCGCGGCCCGACGTGATCTTTTGCTCCTTCGGCGACATGTTACGCGTGCCGGGCAGCCGCAGCGATTTATTGACGATCAAGGCGGGGGCACCCCCTGGGTCCGGCGACGTGAGGATCGTTTACTCGCCACTGGATTGCCTCAAGATTGCCGAGTCGAACCCAGGCCGGACCGTGGTCTTTTTCGCGGTAGGATTTGAGACGACCGCGCCCGCCAATGCAATGGCCATCTGGCAGGCGAAACGCCGCGGAATCAAGAACTTCTCCGCGCTCGTCTCGCACGTGCTGGTTCCACCGGCGATGACCGCCATCCTTTCGTCGCCGGGCAATCGCGTTCAGGCATTCCTCGCGGCCGGTCACGTTTGTGCGGTGATGGGCTATGAGGAATACGAACCGCTTGCCACACGCTTCCGCGTGCCAATCGTGGTGACCGGCTTCGAGCCGCTCGATCTGCTCGAAGGAGTCTATCGTGCCGTTCAAATGCTCGAAGAAAGCCGTTTCGAGGTGGCAAACCAATACGTCCGCGGTGTTCGCCGCGAAGGAAGTCCTCCGGCGCGCCAATTGCTCGACACCGTGTTCGAGATTAGCGATCGCAAATGGCGCGGCATCGGCACAATTCCGTTGAGTGGCTATCGGCTGCGGGCCGATTACGCCGAGTTCGACGCCGAAAAACTCTTTGGGGTCGAAGACATTCAGGTTGGCGAGTCGGAATTGTGCATCAGCGGGCTCGTCCTGCAAGGGCTCAAGAAGCCGCATCAGTGTCCTGCGTTTGGCAAGCAGTGCACGCACCAATCGCCGCTGGGAGCCACGATGGTGTCTTCCGAAGGCGCTTGCGCTGCCTACTACAACTATGGCCGCTTTCGCCAACCGACGACCGCGGCACTGAATGCGGGAGACGAACTTCATGTCTGATACGACCCGCATTGATTTCGCTCGCTTTTCATGCCCGCTGCCAAAATCAGACTATGAGCACGTGCTACTGGGCCACGGCAGCGGAGGAACGCTCAGCGCCGACTTGATACAGCGGCTCTTCCTCAACGGCTTTGGATATGGTCCTGAGCCGGCCCTGGAGGATCAGGCGGCGCTCGTGTTAAACGGTTTCGATGGCAAGCGGATCGCGATGACGACCGATTCCTTCGTGGTTCGACCGCCATTTTTCCCAGGCGGCGACATCGGCAGTTTGTCCGTTCACGGGACTGTCAACGACTTGGCCGTCGGCGGAGCGACGCCGCTCTATCTTTCCGCCGCGTTCATCCTGGAAGAAGGCCTTCCTATGAACGACTTGCGCCGAATCGTCGCCTCCATGCAAAACGCCTGCGCCGAAGCGGGCGTATCAATCGTCACCGGCGACACCAAAGTGGTCGATCGCGGCAAGGGCGACCAGATTTTCATCACGACAACCGGGGTCGGCATCTTGCCCGACGGAGTCTGCCTTAGCGTCCGCAACGCGCGGCCGGGCGACAAGATCGTGCTTTCCGGCACGATCGGCGATCATGGAATCGCGATCATGTCGGTGCGCGAGGGGATTGAGTTTGACACGATGCTCGAAAGCGATTCCGCGTCACTGCATGGTTTAACGCGCGTCATGCTCGCGGAATGTCCGGCGATCCGCTGGATGCGCGATCCGACCCGTGGCGGGCTGTCCAGTTCGCTCAACGAACTGGCCGGCGGCTCAAAGGTCGGCGTCAAGCTTCACGAAGACACGATACCGGTGCGGCCGGAAGTCCGTGCGGCGTGCGCCATGCTGGGCCTCGATCCGCTATACGTTGCCAACGAAGGCAAGCTCGTCGCGGTTGTTCCGGCCCACGAGGCCGACCGATTGCTGGAAGTCATGCAAGGCCATCCGCTGGGGCGCAATGCGGCGATAATTGGTGAAGTTGTCGACGAACACCGCGGCATGGTGATCCTTCAATCTTGTATCGGCGGCGAGCGCCTCGTCAGCATGTTGACCGGCGAACAATTGCCGCGGATCTGTTGACCGACGATTATTTGTCGTAGAGTGTACTGCATTGCGTTATTATGTATCGTCGCCTTTCGCTCCGCGAAAGCCGACACTTGGAGTCCTCGGCTGTCTGAAAGGCGCCTGCCATGAAGATTATTGCTGCGAAGAGCATCCTGAAAGCCAATGACCAATTGGCGGCGGTGAACCGTAAACGATTCGATGCGGCCAAGGTCTATGGAATCAATGTCGTTGGTTCGCCCGGCAGCGGAAAAACCACCTTGATCGAGGCGATCTTCCGACGGCTTCAAGGCCAATTGCGGCTGGCGGTCGTCGAAGGCGACATTGCCGGGTCCATTGACGCCCAGCGCATGGAAGCTCTCGGGGTGCCGGTCGTGCAGCTTAATACGGAAGGAGCCTGCCATCTCGACGCGACGATGGTGGCCACGGCGATTGAACAACTCGACCTGGACGCGGCCGATCTGTTGCTGATCGAGAACATCGGCAATCTAGTCTGCACCGCCGGCTTCGATCTGGGCGAGCATCTGCGGATCATCGTCCTGAGCGTGACCGAGGGCGATGACAAGGCCGTCAAGTATCCCGCGATCTTTCAAGGTTCCGATGCCTTGTTTGTGACGAAAACGGATCTCCTGCCGCATACGAATTTCAGCATGGATCGAATTACGGCCGACATGCGGCGACTGGCGCCCGACGCTAGGATATTTCAAGTGGCGGCCCTGAATAACGACGGTATCGAGCCCGCACTGGACTGGCTCCTGAAACAATGCGGCTTGGAACAATGCGACCGATCTGCGGCGCCGACTGCAATCAATTAGCTTTGCCGTGAGATCATGCATGAACTTTCGATCGTTGAAGGGCTGGTCAACCAGGTCGAGCAGGAGCTTTTTCGCGCGGGCGAGCATGGCCGCGTGACGCGCCTTGAAGTAACGGTCGGGCGGCTATCGGGTGTTCATTGCGATTCGCTGCGTTTCGCCTTCGAACTCTTGACGCCCGGCACGGTCGTCGAAGGGGCGTCGCTCGAAATCACCGAGTCCTTGGCAAACTCGCGTTGTAGACAATGCGGAGCGAGCCGAGAAATTGAAGAACTCGTTGTTACGTGCCCGGCATGCGAGAGTCCTGACATCTGGATCGAAAACGGACGTGATTTGATGCTGCATTGCATCGAAACGGAGGCTTAGTAACCCATCATGAAGCCCGAATCTTGCCCGACGGATTTCTCAGGACATTGCCACGCGGCTGATCGTTCCGCAAGTTTCAGCCTCGCTCAGCGGCTGGCGTTCCTGGAGATCACCGGCGAGGACCGCGAGAGGCTGCGCAATCTGCGCCTCGAATGAACGAGGCGATGGATGAATTCGTCGAGACTTTCTACAAGCACTTGTTCGCGTTTCCGGAGACGGCCGGGTTTCTTCACGATCCGGTCCTCGTCGAACGCCTCAAGAAGACGCAGCGAAGGCACTTGCAGTCAATGCTCGAAGCCGATCACAACGACGCCTACGTCGAACAACGCCGGAAAGTTGGCGACGTGCATGCACATGTCGGCCTAGACCCGCGCCTCTTCCTGGGCGCTTACAACCAATATCTACAGTTCGGCGCGCGGCAATTGGCGAATAACCGAGCGACGGCGGCAGGTGACGTCGCCGATCAGATTTCGTCGCTGGTCAAGGCGGTCTTTCTTGACATTGAATTGACGCTGGACGCCTATTTGGCCAAGGAAACGCAGAATCTACGCCAGGCCCTGGACATGGTGTTTCGCGCGAATGCCGAATTGCGGCAGTTCGCGCAGTTGACTTCGCACGACCTGAAGACCCCGCTGGCCACGGTTGCCAATCTTTGCGATGAAGCTATCGATGAATTCGGCCCGCAAATGCCGGACGAGGCTCGCCGCCTGGTGGAAATGGCGAAGCAGCGGACTTATCGAATGAGCGAGATGATTGACGAACTCCTCGAACTTAGCGCACCGCCCGAGCAGGCGGAAAGCGACTGCGAAGTCAACACCGGCCAGGTCATCGCGGAGGCCATCGAACGGCTTGGCCGCGAGGCGGAAAAACGGAAAATCCAGATTGGATTAGTCGGCGGTCTGCCGCGCGTTTGGGGAAATCGGGTCCGTCTTCGCGAGGCGTTTTACAACATCTTATCGAACGCCCTTAAGTTTATCGATAAAGAAGCGGGGAAAATCGAAATTACCGCGGAGGTAACCCCGGAAACCTGTACGTTCGCGGTTGCCGATAATGGCCCAGGCATTCCGCCGGAAGAGCTCGATCGAATTTTCTCTCCGTTTCACCGCTTGAACCCGCAACGCGGCAACCCGGGCTCAGGGCTGGGGCTCTATTTCGTGAGAAACCTGGTTGAAAAAGAAGGCGGCCGAGTCTGGGCCGAATCGCAACTCGGGGCGGGAAGCGTTTTTTTCATCATGCTTAACCGACGCCAGTAGACATTTGGATTGGCTCTCAGTTGCCTGGCGAGGCGGGGATCTCCGTCTCGGGGCCTATCGTCGCGGCCGGTCCGATCTGATATTTCTCCATAAGACGGTACAAACTCCGGCGGCTGATCCCCAGCAGCTTGGCCGCGCGAGCCTTGTTGCCGGCGGTTCGATCGAGAATCGAGATTACGTGTGTCCGCTGGAAGTCGGCGAGACATTCCTCGGACCGGTCGCCGGCATCGTGAGAGCGGGCAAGTGTTGGTCCGGTAAAGCGGGGCCGCGCGATATCGTGCGGAAGATCGGCAAGCGCGATGTGGTGTTCGTCGGCAAGAATCTTGGCACGATCGATCGTATTGATCAATTGGCGAACGTTTCCCGGCCAATCAAATCGTTCGAGGGCCATGAGCGCGTCATCGGCGATTGTCCATTCGGCCCCGAGAAAGTTCTGCACGAGCAGGCGGATGTCGCCGCCCCGATCGCATAACCGCGGAAGCTCCAGGCCCATGACATTGATTCGATAGAACAAGTCCTCACGGAATCTTCCTTCCCGCACTTCCTCTTGCAGATTGCGATTCGTGGCGGCTAACAGCCGGACATCGACGCGAATTTCCTTGTGTGAACCGACGCGGCGAAATGTTCCGTCTTCCAGTACGCGCAGGAGTTTGGCCTGCAATGACCCGGGCATCTCGCCGATCTCGTCGATGAACAGCGTACCGCCGTCAGCGACCTCAAAAAGCCCCAGTTTTGTCGCGACCGCGCCGGTAAAGGCGCCCTTTTCGTGGCCGAACAACTCGCTCTCCAGCAGCGATTCGGACAGTGCGGCGCAATTGATCGCGATAAACGGTTTTTGGGCCCGGTCGCTCGTGCGGTGGAGTGCCCGGGCCACCAGTTCCTTGCCCGTCCCGCTTGCCCCCTGGATCAAGATCGACTTATCGGTCGGACCGGCGCGCTGAATGAGCCGAAAGACCTCCTGCATCGCGGGCGACTTGCCGATAATATCGAATTTCGGCTCAGATCTTTCCAGGGCGGCCGCCAGATGCCGATTTTCCTTGCGGAGTTGATTCCGCTCCGAAGCCTTCTGGATCAGCATCTCGAGTTCCGCGAGCGGAAAAGGCTTCGTCAGGAAGTCGTATGCTCCCTGCTTCATCGCATCGACGGCGATTTCGATCGTGCCTTGCCCCGTCAGTAGTATGACCTCGCAGTCGGGCTGCGACTGCTTGAGATGCCGCAGCACCTCAATGCCCGAGATGTCGGGCATCATCAGATCGACGATCGCAACATGAAAGTCCTGCGCCGCCGATAGATCGACCGCTTGCCGCCCGTTCGCCGCCTCCTTCACGGGATATCCTCGGCGGGCAAATCGCCGCGACAGCGTCGCGCGGAAATCGTCGTCGTCGTCGACGATCAGCAGGTCGATTTTTGCGGGAGAATACAAAGCCCACCTCCGGGCAATCTGACTAGGTGGTCAGATCAGCAAATGAATTCGATCTGGCAATATGCAAGCATATGGCATGCCACTCTTATTATAACATTGGTCGCCCAACCTTGTCTCAATCGCTGTAGGCGGGATATTCGCCGGACCTGGTCCAACGGGGGCAGTTTGCATCGGCCAAGGACACTGTCAATTGTACGTTGGCGATTAAAGTTGGCTGGAGTGGAAGAGATCGAGATCCCGATCGCGGCCGGCATGTGCTAATTTGGCACACTTATGCGCCCACGGCGCGCCTTTGCACATTTGCAAGTTTGCCGGCACCCACGGCAGCGCTCCGAAGTACGCGGGGATGAACAAGGTCAATCCCACGGCTTTGATCCTCTCGGCCGCGCTGATGCTGCGGCATCTTCAGGAAAGGAGGTTCACTGGTTGGAGATTTCAGCCGTTTCCGACCGACCTTGCCCTTACCCTTTCCCCGAATTGAGACTTGTCTGAGTTCTTGCAATCCACTTTGCCAGCTTGGTAGCAGGCTAGCGACTATGCGCGGAGACATCAGCGCCAGAAATAATGAAGCGCGTCGCGGCGATCGGAGCGAAAGCCAAACTCCTCGAGACGGCGGATCGTGGCCTCGCTGTCGACTCCGGCAAGGTCGTGCAATTCCATGCCGATTTGCCCGATCCGAGCAGCCGTCTCGACGGACATCGCGGCGACAATCTCGTGTTCTGCCCCCTCGCAGTCCATTTTGAGAAAGTTGCACGACACCACGCCCGCGTTGCTCATGATCTGATCGATTGTCATTGCGGGCACTTCTTGGACCGTGCCGTCGTTATGGCGGCCGTCGACCTGTCCGTAAAGCGAGCTAAATAGCGCATTCGGACAGCTCCGCAGCGACACGGTTCCGGACCGGCCGGCCAGGGCGGCCCGCAGAGGGATGACATTGCGCAGGCGGTTTGCCTGAATATTGAGTTTTAACCGGCCAAACGTCTCGGCATCGGGCTCGATGGAAATGACGCGGCCCCTTGGGCCAACGCAACTGGCGGCGAAGAGCGTGAAACATCCGATGTTGGCACCGACGTCGATGACTGTGTCGCCGGCGGCAAGGCGGAGATTGGGACCCAGATAGACGCGTTGCAGCCAAGTCTCGCGAAAGGCCGTGAGATCGCCGCGCTTTGGACGCATGGCGATCTCCATGCCGTTCCAGAAGCGGACGGAGTAAGGCTCCCGCTGCAAGCCCTGCCGGTCGCGTAATACCGGTATCGGGTTCTTCACTTGCCCGACGAGCCGAGCAAACTTAACAAAAGTACCGACAGTCATTGCCGCACCTCCGGCTCAACAAGATCGCCCCAACGGCCGCGGTGGGCGATGCGCCGTGCCAGCGCAAGTCCAAGCCGCGTCACAAAGATCGTATTGGTGACAAAGTACCGCCTCCACAGTCGGCGGGGCTCCTGAACGAGACGGTGGCACCACTCCAGTCCGCATTTTTGCATCCAACGCGGAGCACGGGCTGATCGGCCGGCATGGAAATCGAACGCAGCACCGACGCAGACTTGCACGGCTCGAATGCGATCGCGGTGGGCGTCGGCAAAAAGGTCTTGCTTAGGATAGCCCAGACCAACGAAAACGATTCCCGCACCGCTTTCATTTATTTCCGCCACGATCGCCTCGTCTTCTTCCTGAGTCAGCGGACGATAAGGCGGGGAAACGGCTCCCGCGATTCGCAGCGCAGGAATGCGCGCTTGGAGTTTCGCTCGCAAGTCCCCAACGACTTCGCGGGAGCTGCCGTAAAAGAAAACGGATATTCCAACCTTTGCCGCCCGGCGGCAAAGGGCGAGCATCGAATCGGGACCGCAAACGCGGTCCGGCAGACCCGCGCCATGCAGCCAGTTAATTGCCCAACGAACCGGCTGCCCGTCGGGAGCGACGACTTCGAACCGATTGACCTTCTCCAGCAGCGCGGGCGTAGCGCTAGTTCCCACAACGCCATTCACTGGATGGAACGAGACCACTGCCGGCTCGTGCCGCCGCGCGGCTTCGAGAACTACGCGGACTATGCCGCGGTAGGTCGTCAGGCTGATGCCCAGCCCGAATAGGTCGCGTTTTTCCGGCCAGGCAATTGGATCGAAGCGATACTTGTTGGTCATAAGTTGTCGATGTGCTGTGGTTGTGATAGTCGTCTGGCGGCAGATCACGAGGATGTCGCGCGGAGCCTGGAAGCATGGTTCGCCGCGGGAGCGAGATGTGGCGACGGCACAGTTGACCGGCTGGGTGAATCAGCGTCTGCGCCGGCGCGAGCCCCGGCACGGCGATAGATTTCCATCAGTTGTGCATAGTTGGTGTCAGGCGTATACTTGTCTTCGAACTCGCGGCGCACGGCTTGACGCATGGCGATTTCCTTTTCGCCGCCAGCGGCAAATTGCCGCACCTTGGCTGCCAAATCAACGGGATCGCCAGCTTGAAAGAGGTAGCCCGTCCGCCCGTCGTCCACCAGCTCGGCGGCCGAGCCCATGGACGCCGCGATCACGGGCGTGCCCGCGGCATAGGCCTCGATGATTGTGCGGCCGAAGGTTTCGTGCCAGATGGAGGGGAAGATCAGACAACGCGCATCGCCCACGATCCTCAATACCTCGGCGATCGGCCGGCGTCCGAGCCACTCGATGTTGCCCGTCACCGCTGCCTTTTGGACCTCGGGCGCCATCGGACCGTCCCCGACAATCTTAAGAGGGATAGCGATTGCGTTTTTTTGCCACGATTCCAAAAGAGTTTGGACACCTTTTTCCCACGACAGTCGACCAACGAAGACGGCATAACCACCCTCGCCGCGGCCGGCACCGCGATCGTTCCAGACAAAATTGGGTTTAACCGACACCTTCGCGGCCGGCAAGCCGTGCTCGACGAACATTCCGCGGCAGAAATTTGTCAGGGCAATGTATTGATCGACGGCGCGGGTCCACGTTTGCCTCCAGCGATGATATCGAATCATCGCCAACACAACGAATGTGGCAAGGGAGTCGTCGCGATAACAACCTTGCCGCAAGCAGCGGAAGAATCCGCCGACCGGACAAGGCCTTCCGTCGGAGGCGGACGCCCGCAGGATGCCATTGGCGCACAATATGCGGAAGTTGTGCAGCGATTGCACGACGGGCACTTTCTCCGCTCGTGCCGCGTAGTAAATAGAAGGTGACAGCAGCGGAAATGAGTTTGTACAGTGCATCACGTCGGGGCGCTCGCGACGGATCAGTTCGCGGACCTCGCGATAGGAGCGGGTATTCCAGAGCGTCTGCCAGGCGAGCCGCGCAGGCCCATCGAGGCAATCGCGCGGTTATCGGCCGTGTAGCGAAGCACCTCGTGGCCGCGCGATTCCAGAAGTCGGCCCTCGTCGGCAAAAACCTGGTCTTCGCCGCCCGGTTGGAGATAGAAGTTGTGGCAGAGAAGGATCTTCATTAGGTTTGCGCCTTGCCGATTTGTTGTCGCTCGCTGCGAAATTCCAACTGGTCCGCCATCATCGGCTGCTTGAACCAGCGCGGAACATTCCAGTGGGCGGCGCCGCGGGTGTAGCCCATTGACCGGGCCAAAAGGCATCGCACATCCAAGACTCGTTCACGGTCGCCGCGGAGCTTCATCAACGCAAGTCGGGGGAGGAATACGATAGCCGCCTGGGCAAGCCGCGCCGAGAGCCGCGCGATCCGGCCCGGCAACGGAAGTAGGTCCCGCTCGCGCCGTGCGCGGTTCCAGCCATTGCGTGCGCTTGCCCAAAGGAAGTAGGCGTCTTCCAGGCGGTGCGGAGGAATGACATGCTTGACGACGGCCGCCGGGTTGTACCAAACGGGGATTCTCGCCTTTTTCATGCGGTTGTAGAGATCCGTGTCTTCGCCGGATGTGAGCGTCGTGTCAAACACGCCAATTTTCTCGAATACGGTTCGGTTGACCAACAGGTTGCCGGTAGTCGGGGCGAATTTTTTACCGTAGCGGTCGTCGCCGGCAGTGCCGCCGCAGTCCTCGCCCAAAAGCACGCGACAGAAGGGCGCGAGGTTGCGGAAGGTGCCCTCCGGCAGCGCCAGCTCCCGGGTGCCGGCCGCGCAAAGAACGCCCTTCCGCGTCGCACTATCAACCAGTTCAGCCAACCAGCGCGGATCGGCCAACTGATCGTCGTCAAAAAAAGCGATCCACTCTCCGCGAGATTCCGCGATGCCCCGGTTGCGGCAGAACGAGATTCCCGGCGACGGCTCAATGACGGTGCGGAGCGATCCGGGAAATCCGGCGCGCGCCAACTCAATTACATCTCGCGTGGCATCCGTCGAGGCATTGTTCACCACGAGCACCTCGTAATCGAAGACGCCTTCGGTCCGCTGCGCGGCAAGGCTTTCCAGGGCAGGTCTCAGGAAATCGGCGCGATTATAGGAGCAGACGACGACGGTAACGAAAGGGCGACTCATAGCGCTGCGCCTCCCGCCAGTGGGCTGTCGTTATCGGTCGACTCGGGCATTAATGCGCACCGCGCCGCAACGGGCACACGGCTGTCCGCGGCGCGAAGAGCCAGATTCCACATGCCGCAGGCGGCGACAAACGGCACGAAGGAGGATGTCACGAACATCGCCTCGGAAACTGCATGCACCACCGCGAAGGCAAGTAGCGACGCGAGAAATAACATGCCCGCCTCCGCGCTTGCACGGCAGCCGGCAAGCGCGCCGCGCAGGCCGGCGCCGATTGCGATCAAATAGGTCGCGAGCCCCACGAGTCCGAGGTTCAGAACGATCTCGAGATAGGCGCAGTGCGCGTGTGAAATGCCGGTACCTACGACAGCCGAAGCGGAATGTATGTGCTGTGGCGTCCAAAAACTGCCGTAGCCAAAGCCGATCAGGATACGGTCATCAACTATTCCTATGAGATGTTCCCACAGGGGCACGCGCCCGGTGAGCGAGATTGCGTCATCCGTGCGGTTGATGAGGAGCGTCCTTTCCGCGATTTGGGGAACGTCAAACCCGCCGATGCTCGCGGCGAGGACTGCCGTGCCGACTAGCCACGCCGCGCAAAGCCCGACGGCCAAACGCTGACGAGCCGAAAGCCGTTGCGCGGCGATCACGGCGCAGCCGGCGAACAGGGCGATGACTGATGTCCTCGATTTCGTGAGCAGAAGAAAAAGAAATGCTAGCGCCGCCAATGCCGCGAGCACCATGCGCAAGCGGCCGGGACGGTCCATCAGGCACAGCGCGCCGAGGCACATCACCGCGCAGAATGATGCTTGCAGGTTCGGATGCACGTGTCCGGTAAAACGATAATCGGCCGAGCCCGGCTGGAAGAAGCCTTGGTACAACTCGTCGCCGAAGCCGATTAACAGATACAGACCCGCCACCGACGTGCCGATGACACACAGTTGCCGAAGCGTGAAGAGGCGGCCGAGGCCGCAAGCGCCGACGGTGAAACACGCGAACACGCTAACGCGGCGGAGCGTCAGCGGGACGTCCGCCGACCAGCCCATACTGGCCACGGACCAGCCGCAGTACGCGACCAGCGCGATGCCAAGAGTACCGCGGATGCGAAACGGTCTCCGGCGGGCGGCTATCAGACAGCCCAAGCCGCCCAACAGCAGCAACCCGAAGCCAATGCGTCTTGGAATACTGCCCTCGCTCGCCGCTAGTTCGACGTTCGCGCTGTCCGGATCGAGCAAATCCTTTAGCGGGAGGTCGTGATTGTGTTCCGCCAGGAAGAATGCGAGGGCGACGACGGCCACTGCGAGCAAGAGCGACCGCGCACCGGCAGGTTTGTCGCGGTCGTCAATTTGCGATGGAAAGTTCATAGCGACCCCCGCGGTTCTTCAGTAGAACGGATCGCGGCTAGAACCGTGGCAAATGACCATGTTCTGGCCAACGCGCCAACGAAGTTTCCGATCAAAGTCGCGATGGCCGCGCCGAGCGCGCCCAATGGATGCACTAGCGCGAAAAACACGGCGAGCGTGACAATCGACAGTGCGGCGTCGGGCAGCAGGTTTCCGCGGGGACGGTCAAGGACCCATAATCCGCGACCGGCGGAGTTGCCCAAATTGTTGACCAGCACTCCCAGCGCCAGGAGTGTCACGATCGGGCCCGCCCCGACATACTTGCCTTTATAGACGATCTCCGTCAGCGGCCCGCCTGCCACGGCGAAGAATACAACCATCGAAGCAAGCAAAACCGCGATCAATAGCGAACTCTTCCACAAGACGGCCATCAGGCCAGGCAGGCCGTGCTGGGCAAACGAACGCGCGGCCTTCGGAGTCAGGTAGGAATCCAAGCCCGCCATCGCCATGTTGGCCAGCCCCACGAGGCTTAGGCACGCGCCCAATAGTGCAGTGGCAGACGTGTCGCGAACCGCAGTGAGTATCCAAGGTATGGCATACACGGCTGCCGAGCCTACCAAACTGCTGGCCACGATCCATTTGGCGAAGGTCCAATTCCGCCGCCAGTCGGCGACGGCCTGCGAAAGACTGAACGACAGAGCCGGACGCGCCAAAGTGAACCAACCCGCGATGGCAATTCCATTGGACACGCCCATGATCAGGTACGCCGTCAGCGCCGTTAACCCTCCCGTGGCGCCAAGCGCCAGTAAGCCGGTCAATTGGAAGGCCGCGACGGCGAGGTCCAGAATAGCGGCAGTCGTCAGATCGAGGTGGGCTATCAGCATCTGACGGAAGAAACTTCGCAGCATCAACAAAGGGAGCACGCCGGCGACCATGCACATGACCGGTGCAAGTTCCCGCATCGCGCCGCTCAGTGCAAACACGGCTGACGCCGCCAAAAAACCGGCTGACGCCAGCAGCGACAGGCCGACTTGGTGCAGCAGAATGCTGCCCGTGTATCGGGCAAGGCCATCGCGGCTACAGCGATTGCAGTAAACCGTGTAGGGCGTCGAGACCAACCTTTCCTGAATGCCCTGCACGAAAAGCACCGCCGAGAACGCCAGATAATAGACGCCGAAGCTGTCGGCGTCGCAGAGCCTTCCTAGGATTACCGTGGAAAGAAAGGTAGTTCCGCTGTATATGGCTTGCGCGGCGACGGCCGTCAGTCCCTGGCTTGCGGCGGCAAGCGCGTGCCGGCCATTGCGCCGCGCGCGTGAATCGTCCTGGCGCGGCGGCGGCGCAGCAACCGGCGCGGTAATCGGCTCAATGGCCGCATTGCCGAGCGCGCAATCGCTCCGGGTTTCGAGTTCCACTGGCATAAACTTGTCGGCTGGGTCGGAAATGGCAGTTACGGCGTCGTGATCACGGTCATTCGCGGTTTGTCGCCAGCGCCACGTGGGATGCCGGCGGCGGGCGGACGGCCAGGGCGCGACGAAGTGCCCGGGCCGCGCCGCGGCGCCCGGGATTCGGCGATCAACGCAATGCCCAAGGCGCCCAGTAGTCCGACCAGGATGCCGGCAGCGAGATTCAATGCCTTGCGCGGCTGGACGAGCGTCGGGTCGAAGCTGGCCGGTTGGAAGACGCTTACGTTGGACATGCGTTGCGTCTGCAAGTCCTGATCGACACGGGCCTCTTCGGCGACAGCCGCGAACTTCCGGTAACGGACGTCCTGAATGTCCCTTTCCCGTTCCAGACGTGCAATTTGCGTCTCCTGCTCGCTAAAACGACGCAGCGCCTGCCGCGCGTCGGCAAGCTGTGCGTCCAGGACGGTCGCCTTCGACTTCAGAGATTCGAGAGACACTTCTTGGCTTGCCAAACGCAGCCTCAGTTCTTCGTACGCTTTGTCAGGCGCGGGTGATTTGTGTCCGTGACGCCTCCTGGCGATCGAGAATTTCCTGCGCCGCGGCCTCCTGAGCGCGAATTTCCTTCATCCGCGGATGGGAGTCATCCAATTTCGCCCTGGCTTCTTTTTCGGTAATTTGCAATGCATAAAAGCGGTCCCGCATGCGGTTGGTGCCCTCGTCCCCAATGCCATGGGTTTCGCCGATGACCGTTGTGGCAGGCATTCCGGAGAGCTTGCTGCGAAGTTCTGCCGCCGTGGCCTGGGCTACCGCTAACTCACTCGACGTTTGCAAGGACTCGTCCTCCAGGTTTCCCACGCGCTTCACGATGATCGCCCTGCGCGTTTCGGGTGAGACGATTTCCGTCTCACTCTTCAGTTTCTGTAGGGCATTGTCGGCTTGTCGCAACTCGACCTGCATCCGCTCGGTTTGTTTCTCCAGGAAGGCGGCACCGTCGGCGGGCCGCTGCAGCTTAATGTATTCTGCGAGAAATTCGTCCATAAGCGTGCTCAGGATCTCTTGCGATGCTTCCGGCGAATCGGATTGATAGGTGACGTGAATCACGTTGGACCGCGCGACCGGCGCGACCTCCAGTCCGCTCGTTAGCCGCCGCACAGCCTGCTGTCGCCGATCGCTGTCCTGTGTCGTCACGCACGATAGCAAGGCGGTTTTCAACGTCGCCAGAGTCCACTCGCCGGTGGCCGGAGCATCCGCCGGAGAAACACCCGCATCGCCATCGGTATTTAGAACCGCGCCGGGTCCGAGGGCATCCACAACTTTTTCGGCCAGGACTCGGCTGTTAAGGACTTCCACCACGGAATTGAGTTCGTTGTCGCGGAAGGGCGGCACGGACAAGACCTGCTCGTGGCCGAGGGTTACCGTGGGGTCCAACGCGGAGTTTTCCCGCCCCAGGCGAATCAGCAGCTTGCCCTCGGAGCGGTACTTGCGCGGTCCGAACGCATTGAAGCAAAGAACGGCGGCAACGACCGCGATGAAGACTAGCAAAGACTTCCACTTGTGCCGGCCCAGCGCCGCGCTGCCAAGGCGATGGTCGATTTACTTTTAGCTTCGGTTTCCATGTTTCATGCTTCCAGAGGACCAACTGTGAACGCTGATTAATTGATAGTGGGGGACTGAATCGTACCGATAACGCGTTGCGTTGACGAAGCTGCGCCGCGCACGGCGACGCGATTTCTGCGAGCGATCCACGAATACCAGCCGTTGAGCTTGGCGGCGAGCGTGGCGGCGGAGTCCCAAGGAAAGGCGTTGAAGCGGCCCCATTGAAAGGGATCGCTACCGGACTCGATCAGCTCGCACTCCGTGGTCAGCCCGCAAATCACGCCGGTCTGCTTCGCGCAGGCGACTAACCTTTCGTCGACAAAGCCGCGGCGGCGCGAACCGTAGGGAAAGGCAAACATCACGTCGTTAGCAACGAACGCCTCGCGCACGAAATTGACCGACGTCCGCAAATCCTCACGGAATTGCTCCGGTCGGCCGCGGAAGTCGCAGTGCGTATGCGTATGCGCGCCGAATTCGATCAGCCCGCCGTCAGCCAACCGACGACACTCGTCGAGCGCCAAAGGGCGAAACGCGGCGAGTGGAAGCTCCGTCGCGTGGGCCATGCCCCAGGGATCGAACGGAAAGGGCGCCGCCGCGCCCAGGTGGGCTGTGGCCAGGAAAACGGTGGCAGGGATCTGAAGCTCGCGGAGCACCGGCCACGCGTGATTATACACGGATTGGTATCCATCGTCGAACGTCAAGGCAATCGTTCGCTGCGGGACGGCCTTTCCTTGCGCATCGCATTGGAGCAGTTCTCGCAACGGCCGGATGCGGAATCCTCGCTTTAGCAGGCCGGTCAACTGATTGCGGAATCGATCCGGCGTAACATTATCCGGTGCGCTCGGCACGCCAAGGATTGACGGCATGACCTTGTGATACATCAAGATTCCGGTCCGTCCACGCGCTCGCGATCCGAACAATCGATTCAGCAAGACCGCCACCCTTCCGGCGGTACGCATTGCCAGCCGTTTCGCAGCGGCGCGCAACGGCGACTCCTGCAAAGGGAAAGGCTCCGCGTGCGGCGCCGCCACGGTCATGCTCCGAACGGGAACGACGTTGAATTCCATGCGCATCCCCCTTAAAACGCTCCGCGACCGCTGATGATCGCAGGCACCGTCTCCGCCAGCAACTTCGCGTCGACCCAAGGCGAACGTCGAGCTACGTAACGAAGGTCCATCCGCATCCACTGCTTAAACGACAGATGCGATCGTCCGCTTACCTGCCAGAGGCACGTCAGGCCAGGCGTGACATACAGCCGTCCGAGTTGCCAGGGTTCGTAGCTGGCCACTTCCGTCGGCAATGGGGGACGGGGACCAACGAGAGACATATCGCCAATCAATACGTTCCACATCTGCGGAAACTCATCCAAGCTGAACTTCCTCAGTATCCCTCCCAAGCGAGTGACGCGCGGATCATTGCAGATTTTGAAGACCGGTCCATCTTGTTCATTGAGGTCCCGCAAACCGTCTTTGAGACGTTCGGCGTTTTCCACCATCGTGCGGAATTTGTACATAGTGAAACGTCGCCCGCCGAGACCGACACGGGTCTGGCCAAACAACACCCGACCGCGAGAACGTCATCTTGATCAGAGCGGCAATCACAACGTACAACGGCGCAAGCACGGCGAGGAACAGCCCCGAGCCCGCGATGTCGACTGCCCTTTTCCAGAATGGTAACGGCCGAAAGAAAAGCGGCTCCATCGCCTCGTCGGTTCTTCGATGCGAAGTCGGGTCGAAACGCGCCGGCTCGCTCTCCATGTCCAGCTCCGAAACGCGAGCAAAGCGAACTTGCCCTAAAACTTCGGGCACCTCGCTCCGCCGTCCGTGGCCATCGCCGAACCAGTCTGAAGGATAGCAATAAACGCGGCATTCTGGCCGGGGCACTCCCTCTGCAAATGCCGAACAGATGTCATCCGCCAGGGTCCATGCGCCCAGCCGGGAGTATTCGGCATCAATATGCCGATATTATCGAAATCCAGCCATCCCGCTTCGTCGGTGGCCCGCATACGTTGTTGCAATCGCTTCGCTACCTGAACCAGCGTTTGCCGTTCACTGTCGGTGCTGCTCGCGCCAAATGACAGCAGTGCCAGCGGCAGCCCCCAGCGATCGGCACGGGCACGTTCGCGATTCATTGCTTCGCGAAAGCGGTCGGCATTGTAAAGACTGCGGAATATACGCGCACGATGCGATCGATCGACCGTCCGTCTGAACCACATCAAGCTTCCCCCTCTCGGTTGATGAGCCGAAATCCATCCGCCGAACACAGTCAGCTTAAAACTCATTGCAAACTAGTGTTTCAGCGATTCGCACAAGTTGCCAATAAGACCTCCTGGGAAAATGAACAAGATGCGCAAGCATTTTGCCCGCGTAATTTATAGTCACCTTACCGGATCGGGTAAAGTAACCCAGAGCACCAAATATGGCGCTAAAATTGTCTACCGAAGACAATTGGGACGGAAATGTAGTTCTCTGAATATCCCATAGTACCTAGTATACCAAATCGTCCTCGAGCAGTCGATCAAGTCGCTTACGCACATGGGAAGTGGCGTATAGCCCGCTCCAGCAAAGAATGGGTGGTGTCACAAATCCGGCGGGTGTTGACTGTATGGGCTGTCTGGGTATTATACATGCCGATGACAGCCCCATTATGACGACGATCTGACGCCCGCGCCCTCGTGTTATTTTAAAAGAGGGTCGCACTTGCGAGACATTCGCTCGGTAATATTGCGCTGAACATCCTGTTTCTGTTTAGGAGCCTTCATTGAATGTCCACAACACTTGTGCAGAAACGTCCGGCCGATCCGGAGCAACGGGTTGGAAAACTGTCGACCGATCCGCTTTGCAGCCGGATTTGCGAGTCCGCGGCTAAAAACCCCCAACGTCCAGCCGTCGTGTACGGAGGTCAGGCACTGAGTTGGGCCGATCTCAATGCCCAGTCAGATCGAGTCGCAGCGCGCTTGTCGACGATGGGTTTTGGGCGCGACTGTTGCATTGCCTTGTTGCTGGAGCGTTCGCCGCGTTTCATCGTGGCAGCATTGGCGGTTCTGAAAACGGGCGCCGCGTATTTGCCGTTGGACGTCGCCACGCCACTGGATCGATTGGAACAGATCCTGGCGGACTCGTCGGCTGAGTTCCTGATCACCGAAGGTGACTTGATCGAACGATTGGCGACCCATAATCCGCAGGCGGGTACCCGGGATGCCTCGTCAACTTGCGAGGCCATGAACTTTGCGGAGCTGCTGGCCAGTTCGGACGCGGAACGGGCACCCGCAAGCGGGCGCGATCTGCGAGCAGATGCCCCGTGTCCCGGCGCTGCGGCCGACGACGGCGCGTCGCTCGACAGCTTGGCATATGTGATTTATACCTCCGGTAGCACGGGGCGTCCCAAGGGCGTGGAAATCACCCGAGGGAACCTGCTGAATCTGATTGACTGGCACTGCCGCGCATTCGATGTCACTGCGGCCGACCGTGCCAGTCAGGTCGCGCGGTTGGGTTTCGATGCGGCCGCCTGGGAGATTTGGCCATCTCTGGCCGCCGGCGCCACTTTGCATCTTGCCGACGATCAAGCGTGCCGCTCCCCAACGTCGTTCCGCGATTTTCTGCTGGCCGAGAAAATTACGATCGCGTTTGCTCCCACGCTCATGGCCGAGCAGTTGCTCTCGATGAACTGGCCGAAGGACACCGCGTTGCGGACGCTGCTCACCGGCGCCGACACGTTGCACCGCCGGCCGCCGACCGGGCTGCCTTTTACGCTAGTCAATAATTACGGTCCAACGGAATGTACCGTCGTGGCCACTTCGGGCGTCATTGTGGCGGGCGAAGACAACCAGCGGCCTTCGATCGGCCGGCCGATCGACAACACCGTCGTCGCAATTCTAGATGAAGATCAACGGCCGGTCTCGCCGGGCGAAGCAGGCGAATTGTGCCTGGCTGGCGCCCTGGTCGGCCGCGGCTACCGCAACGATCCGGAACTGACCGCCGCACGGTTTGTCCATTGCCCAGTTGCGCCGGAGGAGACCCTGTCCGACTCTATCGCACGGGCGACCGCGCGCGACTGCTGCCGGACGGAGAAATAGCCTTCCTGGGACGGCTCGATGAACAGGTGAAGATTCGCGGCTATCGCATCGAGCTGGGGGAAATCGTATCGTGCCTCAATCGCCTACCGGGCGTCGAAGCCAGCGCCGCGGCCGTCCACACGATCGGCGATGTGCCGAGCCTCATCGCCTACGTCGTGCTCAGTGCCGATGCGCGGCAAAGAGGGCTGACGGCAAACGACTTCAGGGAGTATCTTGCTTCACGCCTGCCCGATTACATGGTTCCCGCCGCCATCGTCTCGTTGGCCGATCTGCCGATTACATCCAACGGTAAATTGGACCGCGCGGGCCTTCCGCCGCCGAGCCAGGACAACGTACTGCCCGGCAGTGACGTTCCGGCCACACATCCGGGACACGCGCGAGCAGATTGCGGGACTGCGGGCGCCCCCTCGGCGCCGCCGAGTGATTCGGCCAGCGTCCAAGGGCAGCTCGCGGAATTGGTCGCCTCACTCGTGGGGCAAAGCGTTGCCGCCGACGAAGACTTTTTTCTCGTGGGCGGGCATTCGATGCTAGGAGTGCAACTGCTGTCGCGGATCAAGGACCATTTCGGCGTCAAATTGTCGTTACGGCAGTTGTTTTCGACGCCGACGGTTGCCGGCCTAAGAGCTGCGATCATTCGGCAAATTGACAATTCGTAACGTTTCGTTCAATCTATAGCCAACGGCGACGGAGGATTCTCACCATCGGAGATCCGCGACGCTGGTTAAACGAGCGACAATGCTTAAGACATGAAGGTGGAGATAGCTCGTGCAGATTGAAGCCATGCCAACCGCTGCCGCCGGCGAGTCTCATGACGACGGCCCGCTCAGCCTTTGTTTGCTGATGGACCCTGAAGTCTTGGCCAATCCCTATCCGCTCTATCGGCGGCTGCGGGCGTGCGATCCAGTCCACTGGGACCCTTATATCCATGCTTGGGTCGTGACGCGATACGAAGATGTCGTTACGGTTTTGACGCGTTTCTCGGCGGCACGGACGCCAGGGCCGGAATACTTCGAGGCCCTTGGCGCGCCGGAAGTGACGCCGGTGGCCCGCGTTATGGTGAAGCAGATGCTGTTCATGGATGCTCCGGCGCACACCAGGCTGCGGAGGCTCGCCGCCCCGGCGTTCAGTCCCGGCGGTGTGCGCGACCTCCGGACACACATCGAAGAGATCGCGGCCAGGCTCATCGACGAGATCGTCGCCCGCGACAGCGCTGGGAATGGTGCCCCTAAGCAGTTCGATTTGCTGGCCGACTTTGCCGAGCCGCTGCCGGCGATCGTGACGACAGAACTACTCGGCGTGCCCGTCGATGACCACTCAAAACTCAAGGAGTGGTCAGTGACGTTCGCCGAGATGCTGGGAAACTTTCAGCACAATCCGGATCGTCTCGGCGGCGTGCTCCGCGCCGTCGAGAACCTGACGTCCTATTTTTACGATGCTATCCGCCAACAGCGCAAAAGTCCGCAGCCTGGGCTGCTCCATGCCCTGATGACGGCCGAGATCGACGGCGACCGCCTGAGCGACGAGGAGATCTCGGCCAACTGCATAGTGACCATGGTTGGCGGCCTGGAAACGACGACCAATCTGATCACGAACGGCATTCTGTCGCTGTTGCGGGAGCCCGATCGCATGGCCGAGTTGCGGAGCGATCCAGCGTTAATGCCTGTCGCCGTCGAAGAGCTGTTGCGCCATGAAAGTCCAAGCCAGCATACGGCGCGGCTCGCCCCGGCCGACCTGGAATTGGGCGGCAAGCAAATCCGCAAGCGGCAGCCAGTGTACGCCGTCATGGCTGCGGGCAACCGCGACCCTGAGCGATTCGCCGATCCCGACCGGTTGGATTTCCACCGGGCGGACAATCGCCACTTGGCTTTCGGCGCCGGCGCGCACCTTCGTTTCGGCGCTCCGTTGGCGCGCCTGGAGGGGAATATCGCGTTCCGTGCGCTGCTGGACCGGTTTACGCACCTGGAATTGATCGGCGAGCCGCTTGTCTGGCGGGAAAACCTCGGCCTGCGCGGGCTAAAGTCGCTCCCCCTTTATTTCACCGAGAAAAAAAAGTTGAAGGCGGCCGAATGGGGATGAGAGCGAATGCTACGATCGCCAATGCGGCGGCGGCCCACGGGGCGCAGCGTCCACTAGATTCGGAGCACCTCGGCAGCAAGTTGACGCCGCCGGAACTCCGCACGATTCGGCTTAAGGACTGGGAGCAAATTCATCGCCTGGAAATGGCCCACTTTCCCGTGTCCCCATCGTACGACGACTGGTCCAGACTGTGGCTGGAGAACCCTTTGTGGCTGCGGTTGGGCGACCGCTGGCCGCTGGGATGGTTGTTGGAAGATAGCGCCGGTCGGGTGGTCGGCTCGCTGTTGAACATTCCCACTTCGTACCACTTTCAGGGCCGCGAACTGATCAACGCCGCCGGCCGGGCCTGGGCCGTTGACCGGGCTTACCGCGGCTACGCCCTTTGGCTGCTGGACGAGTTCTACAATCAGCCCGGCGCCGACCTGTTCATTAGCAACACCGTCAATCAACTGGCGGAGAGCGCCCATCGCAGCTATGCCGCGCCGGTTCCGCAGGGTGATTGGAAGACGGTTTCCTTCTGGATCACCGGCTATCGAGGCTTTGCGCGGAAAGTCTTGCAAAAGAGACGAGTTCCCCTGGCGAGCCTGATCGCGGTTCCCGCCGGCGCTTGTCTCCGCTCGCTCGACCTTTTCCGCACCGTGCCCTTGCCAGCCCCGACCAATGGGATCGAAATCGAGACTGCGAGCGAGTTCGACGCACGGTTCGATGCCTTCTGGCACGAGACGGTGCGGCAGAATCCCAACATGCTCCTCGCGACGCGCGACGCGCGGACGCTCGCCTGGCATTACACGGTGCCCCTGCGCCGCGGCCGGCTGTGGATTTACACGGCAACGCGGCCCACAAGTGGGTGTGCGCGTTAATTGCGCGCCTACAGTATCTTCAAACGGCAGGAGGGCGAAGATGGCATCCGCCGCATGAGATTGGTCGACTATCAAACCCTGGAGCCCAATGCCGACTTGCTGGCCGACATGCTCTCGGCGGCCCTCAAGCGGTGTAAGGTGGAAGGGTTGTATGCTCTCGATCTTCTCGGTGCCGGCTTGCCCGGGCTCGAATCGTTCGACCGTTGCGCGCCCTATCGCCACCATCGGCCGCACTGGGCGTATTGGTACCACGCGGCTGATCCAACCATCGCCCTCGCGCTGCAATCGGCAGCGACTTGGAGCCCATCTTCGTACGACGCTGACGCGAGTTTTGATTGACGTCCCGCGGCAGCAAGCATGACCACCGCGCCGGCTTGCCGACGCAATAATCGAGCCGAACAGGATTGGATGCGTCCCTGTTTCGATCCCCCGTTTCGGCCCCTCTTTAGACCTGGTATCTGATTTGCGCGAAAGATGTCCCCTGCTTTTGCTTCCCTTTCCGGTTATGGGTGACCCTGATGCCCAGTAGCAAAATGCACGGTTTCCGTCAAGAATTGCGTATGCTGTCCCCAGAGTTAGCCGTTCCTTCTGTGGGAGCCGAATGCTTGTTACCTTTGGGCCCGCCTGCTATGCTCATAGTGTTCGTGGTTCGTTCCGTGATTCAAATCCGACACCTAGGCCGAGCGTTTCCAGATGCGTTGGACGTGGAGTTATAACTGGTTCTGCGGGATCATGTACGGTCCAATTCCCATTGGGCTTATCCTTGTTATCGTCGCATACGTTGGATACCACTCTGCGACCTCCAACGGACCGACCGACCGGTCGAGAAATGGCGATGCATCGGACGTGGCCATGGGAAGTCCGATGACACCTATCCCGGCTCGGCCCCTTGTCTCCGGGCCTATTCGTTCACCTTCACAACGTAACGCCGCCGTCGGAGCCGACGACCGTTCGACGGTAGAAGAAGACCTGAATTCGATCCACAAAGAACTTGAGGAACGCCGGAAGAAACGGGCCGAAGAGGAGGACGCACGTGAGCGCGAGCGCAAGGGGCCCGATCCGAGCGATCCGGCCTACCTCGACAAGCTCGCGGGCCGCACGCTGTCCGAAAATATCCTCTACAAATCGGAGGCCATCGAGGCCTTGCTGAAGGCCGATCCAGCTACCGCTTCGCCCGAGACGAAGAAAAAGGTCGCTCGGGCCTTTAAAACTCTGGCGGAGGACGAACACTCCTATGAAATGGAAAAGGCGGTCCGCGGCTTGGTGAAATGGGCCGGAGTTTACAGCGTGCCAGTGCTCTTGAAGATGTTGAACAATGACAAGTTCGGTGACGAGACGCCTGTTATCAAAGCCCTGGCCGAGCTGCAAGACTCGCGCGCAGTGCCAACGCTCGTGAAAATGCTCAACGACTCGCGAGGCTCTCACAACGACGAACTCATCATCAAGACCTTGGTCGAATTCAAGGACCCCGCGCGGCCCCCGCACTAGCGGCGCGAATTGGCGACTTTCGCGTCGGGCGGCTCGCAAGCGACGGACTCTTGGAAATGGGCAGCGCCGCCGAAGACGCTCTTATCGCCGTCGGCGACACCGACAAAACCGAGATTTGCATCGTCGCACTCACCCTGTTGGGCGAGGTTGGTACCGAGAAGTCTTTCGACCTGATGCATCGAGCGCAAGGAAGCCGCGATCGAAGTGTACGACAGACTGCGATGGCTGCCACGGCCAAAATCAACCGTCGGCGGCTTTCGGCAAAGGCGAAAGCGAAGGCCGATTGACGCCGCAAAAGTTTCCGGAGATCGGCCGCTATTCTCCCACTTCCCGCTGATGATGTCCGAGGGTCAAATCCGCGAGTTTCCCGAAGTTCAGAACTTAGTTCTTCCCTCGGGCGTTACGGTCGATGTTTCAGTCCCCGGCACCTCAAGGTTTTGTAGGGTTCGTCCAATCGGCCTCCACTCGCTTGCCAACCTTGTGCAAGTGCTAGCGTATGGAGTGGCGGTATGTCCAGCCAGGGGCGCGGACCAGTAGCTTCGCCTGGACCCATTTCTTTTCTGCCCCGCGCCTAATGGCGCGAGATTAAAGTAGCAACATATCTGGGTAAAGGGATTTGCGGCATCTCCAACCGCAAAGCGGTTCAACTCCAAAGCCCAGGGCCGCGCAGCGCGCCTGGGTACGAATCGCAACGCGAATCTGCACAACGCGATGCCACACGGCTTGTGGCACCGCGTTGCGGTGCAGGAAGGTACACGTTGGTTTGCAGTCCCAGGGTGCGCTGGTGCGACCCTGGGCTGCGGAGTGACACGCCGTTGGCGTGAACACTTCGCGACCACACCGTTGGAAACTCTACCCGCATTGAATTATGGCTTAATCTCTTGCCATAAGACGCAAGGTCGAAGGGGACGTTCAGCAATTAGGTCTGCCATCGACACGCGCCATCGAGGGCAGCGCCTTTTTTTCGTCAAATGTGTCATAGGATGGAACAGAGCGTGGCGCATGGTCCACCAATCCGCGACAATTCATGGTGGCTCTTCGTCAGACTCGACCGCACCCTACACGCCGGGCGAAAAAACGGCGGAGTTGCGGTATGTCATAAATGACCACGAAAATTCTTTAAGTCCTTATCCGGCAAGGAGTTCGGAACAATCCGCAAAGAATTCTTCCATTTTCGCATAGCGCAACTAGCAATATATATATAGGAGTGTGTACACGAGTTGAGAGTTGAGTGCTGAGAGTGGAGAGGCAAGAAAGGATGAAGGCGGAAGGATGAAAGGTTCAATGCAATGTTCAATGAGCAGAGAGCAGGGAGCGCGGAGCAGTGGACTCGGTAGCGACGCCGCAGCCGGGCATCAGGAAACGCTAATTAGCAGTAATTAACATACATTGTGAGTTCTATGCAATCCTATGCACTTCCTATGCGGTTTCTATGCGATTCCTATGACGTTTCTATGCACTTTCTATATAGATTTCAGGCCGTTGGGCATTAAACGCACGCCGGTTTCCGCGGAATTTGCCAACGTCCAAGTCGCCATTTAAAAAATTCGCGGCCATCCAGGACTTGCCACTTCCAAGCAGTTTCAAAGCAATTACCGACATGATTTTGGTTAAACACATGCCGTTTGCCGCGGGCAAAAGCTCGGTTTGCAAAGTTTTCTTTTTTTCACTCGTTTCGCGCTCCCAACTGGTGCGTGCACGAGCCCAATTGCACCGCGCTTGCCCAGCTTGCCATACTTTATAGCCGCCGGCGGCGGGCCGTAACATGTTATCGCATAATATCTTACGTCAACGAACGCGCCGTGCACCACCGCAACGCAAAACCGCGAGGCGGTGCACTTGCGCGGAATGCACGCACCACAACCGGACGGTTCCTGACTTGTTCCTGACTTTGTCCGGACTTTGTCCTGACCTCCCCTTTAGCCGTATGCGGTGGCTAATAGGGGCCGAATTAGCCGCTTGGCTGGCTTTTTTAAGCGACCGATGCATACAATAAGTAAGGAGACATTGTTCTCCCTTGAATTAAGTCCTCAATTATTAGGGAGGGCATCATGAATACTTCAATCTCTCAAAATGTCCGGCTTTCCGCGGCGGCGGAGCGGCAGATGCGGACCTGGTCAAAAGTGCAGGAAATGGCTGCCCATGCCATCAGCGAAAGCTCCGCCGAGAGGCTTCCGCCGAGGGCGATCAAGTATGTCACGATTTCGCGCGAGAGTGGTACTGACGGCACGTTGGTCGCCCAGTTGGTAGCCAAGACGCTGGGCTGGAATGACTATGGCCACAACCTTCGCGACCACGTGGCTAAGTGGTATGAAGAGTCGCGATTGAAGCTCGACCAGGTCGATGAGACTCAAGGTAATTGGATCTTCGATACTTTCGGCACCTGGCTGGACCACAGCCTTATTACGCATGACAAGTTCCTGGCCCAGGTGCGCAAAATGATCCACATCCTCGTGCGCCGCGGGCCGGCGGTATTCGTGGGCCGCGGTGCGCAGTTCCTGCTGCCGCGCGAGCAGACGATCGCGGTGCGGCTCGTCGCGCCGGAAAGCTATCGCCTGGAGCGCGTCCAGCAGCGGCAAGGATTTGCCACGCGCGGCGAGGCTCGGCGTTGGCTACGTAGCACCGATGCCGGCCGCCGGGATTTTGTCCGGCGGCATTTTCACCACGACATTAGCGATCCCTGCGGCCACGACCTGGTGGTCAACGTTGAGCGCGTGGGAACGGTCGGCGCTGCCGGCCAGATCGTATTCGCCGTCTGCCGTGCACAAGGCCTGACCGCGCCGCCGGAAGTCCTGCATAACGAGGCGGCCGCGGTTGGCGGCGCGTCGCAAAGGGGTCATAGGTAATCTATCCACTGAGATTGTCTCAAACCGGTGCGAAGTGCGGCCGACGAGAAAACGCGAAGTCGTTGCGAACTGCGCATCATCACTAGGGTATGTAAATGCGTTCACTTCGAAAAATCATCATCGAAAAGTATGTTCAGGGGATGTTAATTTAGATTTCCCCGCAATATACTGGCAATATCGTGCGCCAGCAGTCCTGCCTTGCGTCGATTTCCCGCCTCACACATCCTTCCAACTTTCGGAGTTTCCATTATGCCGTCTCGTCGTCAATTTTTGTCAACCACCGCAGCCGCCGGAATGGGCTATTGGGTAGCCGGCGGAGTGGAAGCCAAGCAGACCAAGTCGCCGAACGAACGAATCGCCTTCGCCAGCGTCGGCGTCACCGGCAAGGGTAGCAGCGACTCGGAAGACGCTGGCCGCGCGGGCGATATGGTCGCCATTTGCGACGTGGACGACCGCAACGTGAACAATGCCGGCGACCGGCGCTTTCCCAAGGCCAAGCGATTCAACGATTTCCGCAAGATGCTCGACGAGATGGGCAAGAGCATCGACGCCGTCACGGTCAGCATCCCGGACCACGCGCATGCCCTGGTGGCTTCAATGGCGATGAAGATGAAGAAACACGCCTTCGTGCAGAAGCCGATGACGCATTCCATCCACGAGGCCCGCGTGCTCGCGCAATTGTCGAAGGAAAATGGCGTGGCCACGATGATGGGCAATCAAGGCACTGCCAATAGCGGCCTGCGCAAGGCGGCGGCCCTGACTAAGGCAGGCGCGCTGGGGACTGTTTCGGAAGTCCATGTTTGGACAAACCGTCCGATCTGGCCGCAGGGCGAGGACCGCCCGGCGCCGGCCGTGCCGCCCAAGTCTTTGAACTGGGACCTTTGGCTCGCCGGCGCGCCCGAGCGGCCGTATGGCAAGGAAGCTTATCATCCGTTCAAGTGGCGCGGTTGGTGGGATTTCGGCTGCGGTGCGCTGGGCGACATGGCCTGCCATACGTTTAACATGCCATTCGCCGCGCTCGATCTTCGCGATCCGATTTCGGTGCAGGCGAAGACGTCGGGACATAACCGGGACAGCTATCCTAAGTGGTCGGTTATTGAGTTCCAGTTTCCCGCAACCGACACGCGCGGGCCGGTAAAGGCCTATTGGCATGATGGCGGCAAGCGTCCCCCGACCGACTTGTTCGAAGGCCGCGGGATCAACAATTCCGGCGCGTTGCTCATCGGCAGCAAAGGCAAGCTCTACTCGCCCGGCGACTATTGCGACAACTTCGAGGTCATCGGCAAGGTCGATCTGCCGGAAGTAAAGTTTGAGCGTTCGCCGGGCCACTTTGCGGAGTGGGTCCGCGCAATCAAGGGCGGCAAGCTGGCGATGTCCAACTTCGCCGAGTATGCCGGCCCGCTTACCGAGACGATTCTCCTTGGCAATCTGGCGGTCTGGGTTGCCGCGTCCGGCCAGGGCGAAAAAGTCGAGTGGGACCCCAAGGAATTGAAGGTCAAGAACATCAGCGGTCTGGAGCCCATTATCCAGCCGGTGTATCGCAAGGGATACTCGCTATAGGGCGCTCGACGCCACGTGGTGTTAGGTGATCAATGCGGCGGAGGATAGGGCAATCCTCCGCCGTTTTCGCGCTGGAAAGCCGCGCGAGCCTGTTTTACAAAAGCGAGGTTTTGCCGGGCGACGGCGAACTCCGGTTTCAGGGCCACCGCCCGCCCAAGATAAAAAATCGCCTCATCGAGTTGTCCCTTGAGGTAAAGGGCGAAGCCAAGATTGTTGCACGCCTCGGCGTCGTCCGGCCAGATTTTCAGCGCCTTGCGCAAGTGCTCGATCGCCGCGTCAGGTTGGCCGGCGTTTTGCAGCGCTAAGGCATAATTACTGTGGGCCTCGGCGTAGTCGGGGCGAATGCGGAGAGCTTCTTCGTAATGTGCGATTGCCGGCCCAAGCTGACCGGCTTTCGCCAATGCCAAGGCAAACTCCAATTGGGCCTCGGCGTTGTCGGGCTCGATATCAATCGCCTTTTGAAAGTGGGTAAAGGCCGCGTCGAAGTCGTTTTGAGCGGCACGCGCGACGCCAAGGTTGCTTTGCGTAGCGCAAGGTTCGGCCTGACCTCCAGTGCCGCCTCGAAGTAAACGACGGCTTGGTCCGTCCGATTCGTATTCATGCACAAAGTGCCAAGATTGTTCAGCGCCATCCAATTGCCGCTGGTGCAACTTAATGCTCGCGTCCAAAGCGCTTCGCTGTCGTGCCAGAAGTCTGCTTGACGCCAGGCCGCGACCGTCAACGCTGCCAGCGCCACGGCCGATGCAGCGCCGCAAAGCCGGCGGCGTGCCGAAGTCCGAGCGAAATCCGCGATCCCCCAGGCCAATGCCAATGCCGGGCCGATCAATGGCAAATACATATAACGATCGGCTCGCGACTGATCACCAACTTGGACCAGCCCAATCACTGGAACCAACATGCCTAAAAACCAAAGCCAGCCGACCAGCAAATAGGGAAAACGGCGACGCCAGACTATCGCCGCCACGGAAATTGCCGCGATCAGCCCTAGCGACGTTGCAACTTTCCAAATCGGCTGATTACTATCGTAAGGGTATTGCGCGGCGAGTCCCGTTGGCCAGATGGACTGCAAGAGGTATCCGCCGTATGACGAAATCGCATTGGCGACGCGATCCATAAATGGGAAGTGGTCCAGCGGTTTAATGGCACCACGCTGAGCCAACCATGTAACGATGCAGGACGCTGCCGCCAAAATGAGGAATGGAACCTTTTCAACCACCGCTTGGCGGAAGGAAACGGTGTAGGGAACGATTTCGGCTGCAGAAGGCGCCGGTGAATCGTTGCCAAATCGCCGCAACGGCCAGTAGTCCAGAAGCAAAAGCACGAACGGCAATGTGACGAGCATCGGCTTGGCCAAAAGTCCCAAGGCGAGGCAGAGCACGACCAGCGCGTATCGAATGCGCGACTGCCGGCGGACATAGCTTGCATAGGCTGCAATGGTCAGCACGAAGAAGAAGCCGCTCAGCACATCTTTCCGTTCCGCCACCCAGGCCACCGATTCGACGTGCAGCGGATGAATTGCGAACAACGCCGCCACGCCGGCGCTGGGCCAGCGCTCGCCCGTCATCCGCAGCAGGACGGTGAACAGCAGGAGAACCGTAGCCGCGTGCAACAGAACCGAGGTCAAGTGATGTCCGCCGGGCCAGACAGGGTAAGCCTGGTAATCGGCCATGTGGGAGAGCCACGTGAGCGGATGCCAGTTGAATTGGTAGAAGCTGCCAAAGGCCCAAGCGAATCCTTGCCATGAAAGGCCTTTGCGAACGTAGTCGTTTTGGTAGAGGTAAGCCTTGTCGTCAAAGTTGACGAAGTCAAAGCGCAGCGCCTGAGCAAATACGATCGCGACCGCGACGAGCAAGCCCAGGCAAATGGCAAGCGTGACTAGGAGCGATTGACGGTCGAGCCACCCCCGGCTCGCGGGCCGCCGTCGGCCGGCATCGGTTGCTCTTCTCCGCTCTCGTTTGGCCATGCGCGTAGGGTGGCGTCAAGCGCAGCGAAGACGCACCGTTGAACTGAGCGAATCGCGGATGTTACGGTGTCACTGCCCGCAATACGTTGCGGACCGGCTCGCCGCGAACATAGACCTTCGGACGAACGACGACCGCCGGGCCATAGCCATAATAGACGGGCGCCACGGCCACCGGGGCTGCGGCATAATAGGGCACCGCCACCGGCGAGGCTACGTAATACGGCGCCGGGGCCGGATAGTATGCCGCCGGCGGCGCGTAATAGGCAGTCGCAACCACCGGCGCGTACATCGCGACTGGTCCGGTTGCATAATATCCGGCCACCGGGGCGGGAACAGCCGGCATATAGCCGAAGTAGGTTTGCGCCGTTGCATTTGATGCCACCACAATTACTGCCGCGACAAGCGCTGCTAGTATCGAGTTTTTCATCGCTCAATTCCTTTTGTCGGGTGATTCATTAAGAGCTTCCATCAGAACCGATCAAATGGCACGACCGGCGGTGCAACAGGATCGGTTTTGTTGGAGACTCAAAAATTGTAACTTGCGAGCCGATCACTAAAGTCTAGTTGAGTTTCTTCACGTTGGCAAGCATCGCTATGAATCCGCTTGAAAAGCGGCGAATTCTGGACAGTCATCCCACGAACTGGTATAAACGGTGTTTTCCGTGGGGCAGATTGCCAATCTGCCGAGGAAAGGCAGGTTAGCAACCTGCCCCACGACTCGAAAGCAGAACCACAAGCCTTTGCCTTGAACGCACTACCGTGACGTCTCCCTTTCAATATAAGCCAGCGCCAAGGCAAGAAGACCCGCCCTATCAACCGGGCGAGCCGGTCGCGATCTTCATCCCTTGCTACATGGACCAGTTCTTCCCGGAAGCCGGCAAGGCGATGGTCCGTGTGCTGGAACGGCTCGGCGTCAAGGTAGCTTTTCCCGCGGGGCAAACCTGTTGCGGCCAGCCGGCTTTTAATTCGGGCTATTGGGAAGAGTCGCGGCCGGTGATCCGCCAGTTTCGCAACGTCTTCGAGTCGTTTCGCTGGATCGTCTGCCCCTCGGGTTCCTGCACGTCGATGTGCCGCGTCTTTTTTCCGCACGTCGATCCGAGCGAAGAAGTCGCGGCGGTCGGCCGCCGCGTCTTCGAGTTCAGCGAGTTTCTCGTCGATGTCCTTGGCGTGACGGATACGGGCGCAACATTTCCCCACAAGGTGACGATGCATATCGGCTGCCACGGCCGGCGAGAACTGGGCGTTTTCGATCATCCACTGAAGCTGCTGCAATCGGTCCGCGGACTTACTTATTGCGAATTGCCGAACGTCGAGGAATGTTGCGGCTTCGGCGGCACGTTCAGCGTCAAGTTCGCGGGCACTTCGCTGGCGATGGGGCAAAGCAAGAAGGAACACATCGTCAGCAGCGGTGCTGAAGTCGTCGTCTCGGGCGACGTGAGCTGCCTGATGCATCTCGGCGGAATGCTCGAGCGCGATCCGGCCACGCGGCATATCCGCACAATGCACCTGGCCGAGGTGCTCGACGCCGGCGTAACCACCGCGGGCTAAGAACTGACAAGCTGAAAACGAAATCTGCCTTCCATGTCCGACTACACCATCCACCTTGACGGCGCCGAATTCCTCACGGAGGAGAACCAAGGTCTCTTCGAGCCATCGCCTCGGTTCCAGAACCTTACGAAGACTTGCGACTACTCCAGCAAGAACAATACCGCCGTGGCGGCGACGGTTCCGCAATTCCAAGAATGGCGCGAGGCGGCACACCAGATCAAAAAGTACTCAATCGCTAATCTCGATAAGCTGCTGGTGCAATTCGAGTCGCAGATGAAGGCTCGCGGCGCTGAGGTTCTTTTCGCCCAGGATGCCGCCGAAGCCAACCGTCATGTGCTCGACATCGCCCGGCAGCACAACGTCAAGAGTGTGGTCAAGTCGAAGTCGATGGTCACCGAGGAGATGGAGCTGAACCACGTGCTCGAAGGCGAGGGCATTCGACCTGTCGAGACCGATTTGGGCGAGTACATCGTGCAGTTGGCCAAACAACGGCCGATTCACCTCGTGACGCCCGCGATGCACTTTTCCGCTGGCGAAGTTGGCGAGTTGTTCCACGAAAAGCTCGGCGAACCGTACACAGCCGAGCACACGGCGTTGACCGCCATCGCCCGCAAGCGCCTGCGGGCAGATTACCTATCGGCCGGCATGGGCGTGTCGGGCTGCAATTTCGCGGTGGCCGACTCGGGGACCGTGGTGATCGTCGAGAACGAGGGCAACGCGGGGCTTTCGACTGCAACGCCGCCGATTCACGTGGTCACCGTGGGCATCGAGAAGCTCATTCCCAAGATCGACTACTTGCCGTTGTTTCTCAACCTGCTTGGCCGCAGCGGCACTGGCCAGAAGCTGACGACCTATACGCACTTGATCCGCGGCCCGGCGGAGGGCAAGAAGCTATACGTAATCTTTTTGGATAACGGCCGCACCAAGGTGCTGCAAGACCCGCACGCCTGGCAATCGCTGTTCTGCATCCGCTGCGGCGCGTGCCTGAACGCTTGCCCGGTCTATCGCCGCGTGGGCGGATGGTCTTACGGCTGGGTCTATCCGGGGCCGATCGGCGCGGTGCTCACGCCGCACCTCGTCGGGCTGGACAAAGCGGCCAAGCTGCCCTTCGCATCATCGCTCTGCGGGGCCTGCGGCGAGGTCTGCCCGGTGAAAATTGACATCCCGCATCAGCTTGTCCATCTCCGCAACCGCGCGGTCAATGAGCCGTCGCCGATGAACTCGCCGATGGACCGGCTGACTTGGAAACTTTGGGCCTGGGCCATGTGCGGGCCGCGGCGGTACGGCTTGGCGATGTGGGCGGTCCGCGTGGGCGTTCGCCTGGCGAAGTATCTTCCATGGAAGCCGGGCCAATTGGGCGCGTGGACTCGCGGACGGGCGCTGCCGCGGGTCCCATCGCAATCGTTCCGAGGCTGGTGGGACAAGCGGTCGCGTTAATCCTTCGGATGACATAATCCCATGAGATACCCGAAGCTACGACGATGGACATTAGTTGTTCTCGCCACGCTGGTCCTGATCTACGTCAGCAGCTATTTCGCGCTTTCAATCCACGGACGCTACGAACCGCGCCGATCGGGTTAGCCGGAGTAAAGTGGTACGAGTGGGCTCCGCCAGGATTCGTGGACGATTTCAAATGGCAAACCGGACCAATGATCTTGTATTCGCCGTTGCATTTCCTGGATGATCGGTACTGGCACACATCGGGGAAATCTTGTTTTTCGGGACAGTATCCGATAAACGAAGTCCAACCGGAGGACATATGGAAGGTCTATAAGGCTTGGGAGCAACTTGACCCAAAACCAACAACGGCACTCACGAAACCGGAGACGAAGCATGACTAGCCGTGAAGTCATCTTGCAGCGTATCCGCAGCGGACTTACCAACGCCGCGGCAGCCGGTTTCGGCGATGTCAGCGAGCCGCCCGTGCCCGAGGTCTGGCCGCGAATGGGCCGTCCGCCGTCTGAACTCATTTCCCAATTCAGCGACGAGTTGAACATGCTTAAAGGCGAGCCGATTCAAGCCCCGACAATCGACGCGGGCCGCCGGCAACTGGCCGAGCTCATCGACACTAGCGGCTACTCTCGACTTGGCTGTCTGGATCGGCCGCTTCTCCGAGACCTCACCGGGCAAATCCCCGCTGAGCGGATCGACTGGGTTTCCGCGGATTGGACCGCCGAACGGATCGAGCAGTTGCCCGCCGCACTCATCACCGCCGATGCACTATTGGCCGACACAGGCTCATGCGTAGTCCATTGTGCCTCGGCCGTGGAGCGCTTGATGTGCTATCTGCCGCCGGTCTGCATTATTGCGGCCCGTCTCGATCAACTTGCTGAGCATCTTCCCGCCGCCTGGCCGCCGATTGCCGCCGCATGTCGGCCGCAGGAATCGGGCGGCGAGATCGTGCTCATCACCGGTCCCAGCCGGACGGCGGATATCGAGAAGAAACTGATCCTCGGCGTACACGGGCCGAAGCGGCTGGTAGTGATGATCGTGGGATGAGGCGACAGCGCGGATGCCGTGCCATTTCTCCGCTAGCTCACACCGAAGACGTGCAGTGTAATGTATAGCCCAGTCGCGAAGAGCGTCGCGCCGAGGAAAATACAGACCGGCAGCGTGAGCACCCAGGCCATGAGGATGCTGATCAATGTATCTTTTTGCAGTCCCGACCGGTTCGCCGCCATCGTGCCCGCGATGCCCGAGGAAAGCACGTGTGTCGTGCTAACGGGCAGCCCGAAGTAGTCGGCCAGGCCGATGGTCGAGGCAGCCATCAATTCGGCGGAAATCGCCCTGAGCGTACGTCAGGTGGGATTTGCCGATCTTCTCGCCGACGGTAACCACGATCCGCTTCCAGCCGATCATCGTGCCCAAGCCCAGCGCCAAGGCGACCGCGACCTTGACCCATAGCGGAATATACTTCACGATCTTGTTCAAGTCGACGACGGCAGATTCTACTTGCTTCGCGACGGCCGGATCGCCAATCCGTTTGCCCTTGACGAGCTTGCCGAGGCACTCGGCCACGAGGTAGATATCGGTGCGCAAATCCACCCGCTCATCGCGGGCGACGGAGTCCATGCTTTGGATTTGCTCGATCCGAGTGGAGATGCTTTGAGACTCCAACACCAACGCGGCATAAGTTTGCTCGCTGGGGACGCCGCCCGCCTTGTCGTAGCGGGTCAATTCGGCCACCGCCTGCTCCTTGCCGAGCGTGGCGCCTTTGGCCAGCGACGTCACCTGGTCCGCCACCTTGCGAAGCTCGACGGCCGTGGACTTCAACTGCGCGGAGTCGGAGGCCATGTTCAGCGCGAACGCCCCCGGCACCAGTCCGACGAGGATCAGCATCATCAGGCCCATGCCCTTCTGGCCGTCGTTCGAGCCGTGAAAGAAGCTTACCAGCGTGCAGGTGAGCATCAGCACGCCGCGAATCCAGAGCGGCGGCAGGGAGTCCTTATCAGTGCCTCGTACAGGTCTTTGCGGCGAACCAGCATCTTCAATGTCAGCAACAACGCCCCCGCGCCGAGAAACCCGACCACGGGCGACAGCAACAGCGCCGTGCCGACTTCTTGCGCCTTGCCCCAATTGATGCCGCTCGTCCAATTGTTCCCAGACATCATGGCGTTGGCAACGCCGACTCCCATAATCGCGCCGATCATCGTGTGGGAACTGGACGCGGGCAGTCCGAGGTACCAGGTGCCGACATTCCAAACGATTGCCGAAATGAGCAAAGCAAAGATCATGGCGAAGCCGTGCCTGTGCCCGAATGAAGCACCAGTTCCACCGGCAATAAGGCGACGATGCTATAGGCGACCGCGCCGGAGGACCAGAGGACGCCCAGCAGATTCCAGCAGCCCGACCAGACGACGGCATAGGTCGGCTTGAGCGTATGCGTGTAAATAACAGTCGCCACGGCATTGGCCGTATCGTGAAACCCGTTGACGAATTCAAAACTTAGTGCCAAGCCCAGGGCGAATATCAAAAAGACGCCTGCCGCAATAGTGAGCGGCTCTCCCCACAGCACCATCTCTCCCCATAGCACCATGATTCTGGTCGATTCTCGATTGGGTTGCTTAAGCGAATTCTTTACCGTGCCGACACGGAGAATGATGGTACTGGCGCGGGAATCGGCCGTCAATCTGCCGAATGGTTAAAATTCCGTTAGCGCTGCGTATTCCGACCGACGGGCGATGAAACGGGCAATACGAGCACTATGTCGCATCGTTGCCATCCTCCGCCCGCCGCTCGATCCGCCGCGGCTGGCCGGGATGTCGAACGGGCGGAGGGCGGTGGCCGAGGTCCATGTTCTCGCCAAAGTAATACTCGCGGGCCTCGGGGTCGTTCAGCACCTCCTCCGGCGGCCCCTGGCTGAGCACCTCGCCGGAGCGAATAACGTAAACGCGATCGGTAATCTGCATCGTCTCGCGGACCTGGTGGTCGGTAATAAGGATCGCAATGCCGTCCTTCTTTAAACCCTGGATGATCTTCTGGATGCTGGCAATCGTCACCGGATCGATGCCCGTAAAGGGTTCATCCAGAAGGATGATTTTTGGATCGGACACGAGCGCCCGGGCAATTTCCAACCGCCGCCGCTCACCGCCGGAAAGCGAGAGGGCGAGCGACTTCCGCAGCCGCGTGATGTCGAACTGTTCCAGCAATTGGTCGCAGCGCGCGTGGCGCGTGGGCCGGTCGACGCCCAATAGTTCCATCACTCCCAACAGATTCTTCTCCACGGTGAGTTTGCGGAAGACGCTCGACTCCTGGGCGAGGTAGCCCATGCCGCCTTCGCGGGCGCGGCGGTACATAGGCCAGCGCGTGATGTCGAGATTGTTGAGGACGACTTTGCCTGCGTTGGGCTCGATCATGCCGCAGGTCATGCGGAAGCTCGTCGTCTTGCCGGCGCCGTTGGGGCCCAGGAGGCCGACGATCTCGCCCTGATCGACACGGAAGTCAACGCCGTTGACGACGCACCGCGTGCCGTAGTATTTGACCAATCCTTGGACTTCAAGCATGGAAACCGCTCCGTCGGCTTTGTAGGGTGTGGTCGAGCGCAGCGAAGACCCACCAATTCTTCAACATTCTTTGGTGGGCCTTCGCTGCGCTCGACACCACCCTACGGTTCAGCGCACCAGATGCATCCTCTGGAAATAGGGGATCGGGTTGAACGGTAAGGGCAGGTAGGGGATCTTCCAGCCGTGCGGCCAGTAAATGAACAAGGCCTTGCCGATGAACAATTCGCGGTCGACCCAATACTGGCGTTCACCCTCGCGCCACCTCTCATCGGAAGCCCACAGCCGGCCGTCCTGGCTTTGCGGACTGTTGTCACCAAGCACAAGAAACTGATCTTTTTCGGGATGCCTTGAGTCCCTCGGCTTGAGCGGAATGTCGACCGTTTCCATGTTTCCGTTTTCGCCGTGACTAAAGTCATGGTCCCAGTTAGTGGGATCGGCGAGATCCGGCGGAGAATCTATCGTCCAATGGGTGCCGCTTGGATCCGAGACAATCTTAAAATCGGTCAATGGCCCCGGTTTGCGATACGGGCCCCGTGTGAATACGGCAATATAATAGACGTCGCGAAATATCTTGACATGGCTGACTTGAACCGCGGCCGATTTGGCGCCTATTCGGACAGGCTTGAGATCGTCCTGTTTCGGAATGTGATCGGGGAGTTTGTCGGAATCGAAGGCGGTCGCGACATCCGACTCCGTGCCTTGATCGTCGCCAAATTTGATCAGTGCGCCATCGACCCAGAGTCGCATTTGGTCATCGACGTTGGAAAACAACACCGTATGATGACCCGCGCCTTTTAGCGGCGTTTCCGCCGTCGGATGAAAATGCTTGGCTTCGGCCTCCGTGCCGCTAATGCTCAGGGAGGCTTTGCCGGAAGCCAAATCAAAACGGCATTGGAAATGTCGGCCACCCTTTACGAGTTCGGCAATGACGTCACCGGCAGCCGAGTGCGATTCGAACGTCGAACTTGACCGCCAAATCGCCGACCCATTGCATGCCATTGCCAATGCCGTTATCGCCCGATGGCAATGACGTGTTGTAGCCCGCGAAATCGGAAATCAATCGCGGCGGAGCATTCTTCGCCAAGGGCGGATTGTCGCGCAGCAGGCTGCACCACTGCTGGCGACTTAACTTTTTGACCGAGTCGATTCTGCTGATGCCCTTCTCGCCGGCTTGCGCGACTTCAAGCCACGCATCGTGATTTTCATCGCGGGCCGGCACACGATGCTGATAAGCGATCCACGACTCCGCGCTGCCGCCGCCCTGCGTCTCGAAGCTTTTCGCATCTTGGCCGTCTTTCCATTTGGAATCAGCCGGGGCATCCTCCGCCGTCCAACGGGCCGGCCAATGCAGTTCGCCCGCAATCGTCGGCGTCAAGTCATTGTCGTATACCAATTGCAGCATGGCGAGGATTTTTTCCGGCGGTTTGCGCGATTCTGAAATCGTCGCCCTTGTTAGGTCCGCGTATCCAAAGGTCGCCGTCGCGGATACGAATGGTTTCGCCCGGCAAGCCGACCAGCCGCTTGATGTAGTTCTGCACGGAATTGCCAGGGTACTTGAAGACTACGACGTCCCACCGCTTGGGATCTGCGAACTCAAAGGGGAACTTAGCGACGAGGATGCGGTCGCCGTCAAACGACTGATAGTCCTGCCCTTGCGGATTTTGTGGTGCGACGTTTGCCTGAAATCGACACATCGGACACGTCGTACTGGTAATGTGCACCGGTTGGTCGTCTGGGCTGTCGCTCGCGCTCGACTGGTATCGGTAGTGGCACATCGGGCACTCGACGTCCTTGTGCTTGCCCATCAGGGTCGGCGCCATTGATCCCGTGGGGATGACGAAAGCCTCGGCCTCGAATGTGCGGAAGAGAAACGCCAGAACGAAGGCAATGATTACCGACTCGATCGTCTCTCGCGTGGCCGCCGACGAAAGCCAATTATGCTCGGCTTGGGTCGTGACGGGGTCAGCCGTCCGATCGGACTGTCGTGCCGAGCGATTTCTCTTCAATTCGGATGTCTTGCGTTTGTTCATGCGGCTCGTCTCAGTTTGGGGCTATTCGTTAAACCTGGAGCCAGCGGCGACGGCGATTTCAGCCGTTAGCCACCGTCGCCGTTGGCTCCTGGTTAAACGAACTATCGAATATACCGGATTCGAGTCGGATCGGGAACTTGAATATGCCATGGTCCGATCGAAAGCCGGCTGGCCGGATAAATCACCATAAAGGGCTTGCCCAATAACGACTTATGCCGAACCGTGCGGTCTTCGGTCCAGGTCCGGCTATCTTCCGATATGGGGCTGTTGTCACCCAAAACGAAGTATTCGTCCTGCCCTATCATATACACCGGCGACGACCTATTGGTCACGCCCGGCGGCTCACTGTAGTATATTGCGCGGTAAACCCGAAGATGATCGATTGCCATGCCCAGTCCCTGTACGCCTATCGCCAGTGGCTGGGGCGAAAGTGGCGGTTCGCCGGGCGTGTCGATAGCCGCAGCGAATAATGTCTTGGAACCAATGGCTAGGAGAAATTGACGGTCGATCAGCGAGACTTCAATCGTTTCGCCACGAAGCGGTCCCGGCACGTCGCCCGATCCGCCTGGCAACGGTTTGCGATTCTTCAAAACAGTGAACTTCTTTTCTCGCGGATCGACCTGGACCATGAATTCATCGCGACCATCGGTCGCTTGCAGCCAGATCATGCCGCGGCCGTGAACGTCCTGCAATCGAAACGACATCGCCACATCGGGCGTCGAGTGAATCTCTTCGTCGCGCGACTGCATCCGGCCTCGATTGTAAAAGGTCTCGTCGGTCACGTATTTTGTCGCACCGTCCGCATGGTTATAAACGAGCCAGCCGATCTCGTCGTTCGGGCTTTCCGCATGGACCGGCTTCCCTTCGTTCCTCGACCAATTGCTGCCGAAATCCTGCGGACGCCAGCGGGCTTGCGGTCCGCTGTGCTCGTCATCGTGGACGAGGATCCGCATGGCTCGCTGCTGACGCAGATCTTTGCGCGGCAAATTGCCGTCAATGAAGATCCGCCCGTCGACAATTTGGATCTTTTCGCCGGGCAACCCGACGACTCGCTTGACCACCATCGCTTGGCCTTGCTCGAGACGTTCAAATGCCACCACCTCCCATCGTCTAGGGCGGCGGAACTCATACGCCGATCGGTCGATCAAAACGCGGTCGCCAGCGAGAGCGAGAGGTCGGAGTTCGGGTGTGAAAGAGGCGGCGCAATTCGGGCAAATGAATAACGCGGATTGGTCAGGCGTATTCGCGTCGTTCAACCCGCGAGCATCGCAAGCGAACTCGAAGCGGCATTTCGGACAGGTAAGATCAACGTGGCTGCCCAGCAGAGTAGGCGCCATCGAGCCGCCATCGACCATGCAGGAAACAGGAATCCCCTCGATGAACCACGTGTGAAGGAAGATCAGCCCAATCACAAAAAGGACGGCGATTTCCAACAGGCGGCGGGATGTCGGACGATGGAGCATGTGATTCTTGCGGCGGTGAAGGCGTGTCTAATCCATTCTATCAGTACACGGGGATTATGTCCTATAGGTCCAATAAGTCCGTTTTGACTACTCCATGCTGCCAACCCATTCTTTCATCGCGCATAAGCTAGAATTCAGCGAGAGACCCTATGGAGGAAATAATTCATGAAAGCTTGCGTTGAAGAATCTGTTCAAGATCCTAGTTCCGCGACCAAGCGGGCCTCGCGGCCGCAGCCGACCTGCGTGTTAAGCATCGGCGCCCAGCAACTGCCCGCGGCCATCGTCGAGGAGCGGGGCGGAACGATGCATATCGTCGTGCAGGGCAGTCCTCAGTTTTGGGTCGAAGACGACGGCACATTGAAGACCCCCGATGCCGAATTCTTGGTCCGGGTCTTCAACATCGTACGCGAAGAGGATGATGAGACCGAAGACGACGAAACGGTGGGTGACATCCCTACATTTCGCATCGGATTGGAGCGGCTCAAGCAAGTTGAGCGAACAGACGATCCCGACGTGTTTGATCAGCCTGCATCCGAACCAAAGAAAATCGAGTCGGCAGTAAACGGCGAGAAAGAGACGAGCTTTTCATCGCGTACCAGCTTTGCATTGTCGCTGGCAGCAGTCGTGGTCATCGGCGCCGTTGTAGCGTGGCAAACTCAAGTTGGAAACTGGATTTTGAGACATGGTTCGACAAATTCCAGCGGTTCCGCTAGTGGCAAGCCTGAGTCTCAGTCGAGCACCGAAAACTCTGGATCAGCCGGCAATCCCACGGCCCTTGGTGAGTTTACTGGGCTGCCGGGCGCCGCGCCGTTCGCACAACCCGAGATAGTCAAAAAGCTTGAACTAACCCCTAGCCAGACGGATGCCATTCGACGACTGAACAAGATAACCTTGGAAGGCGTGAATGATTTGGAAAAGTATTGGGGAAGCGGAGACCGATGGGAACTTGCGAAGAAGCGTACATTGCTGCTGGGCGAAGCCCGGCAGCAGGCACTGCAGCTGCTGACCGATCCGCAGCGCAAACTTTGGGACGAAATGACGAAGTAGTCCCTATAGCCGCTTCGCAAACCGCCCACTTTACCCTGCTTTTCAGAATACATGGCATGTCGCCGCTGACCGCCATCTTGTTTCTTGCGTTGACGGCGCCGCCCGAGCCAACGACGGCTGCAACGGGCTGGCATGCCCCCGAGATTCATCTGCAAAGCTCGGGCCTCGGAATGAGCCACGCCCTTGGCAAGCTCAGGGACGTGCCACCCGACTCGTCCCTCAAAGCATTGGACAACAATACCAAACAGCCGGCGGGGAACCACTACACTGGTGCAGCAAAGGTCGCGGAGTGGAAGTTTGAACCGACCAGCGACGAGGAAGTTTACCGTTTACCACCGGGTTGGACGCAGCGGCACGGTCCCGGCTTTCCACGGTATGTTCAATTCCGCATCGATGAGGAACGTCCACCACCGGGTGGCCGCAGCCTAAGCGTAGATCTCAACGGCGGCGCCGCATCGGCATTTGGAACGACTATCGCGCTTGAGTCGGGCGTCGACTATGTTCTGGAAGGTTTCATCAAGATATCGGGGTTGGAAAATGACGCGGCTTGGCTTTCTCTGACGTTTCTTGATTCGGCGCGATTAAAGCTGATTAGCCCGAATTCTTCGCCGATCAGCGGAACAAATGGCTGGCAAAAGGTCCGCGTTGGTCCGCTGACGCCTCCAGCCTGGGCATCTTCCTTGGTTGTTGGCATACACGTCTCGCCGCGCGGCGAAGCGCAGGACTTCCACGGCTCGGCGGCGTTCGGAGCATTGTGGCTTGGCCGCGTGCCGCGCCTCGTCCTGACGGCGCGACCGGTTGAAGACAGCGGCCAGCGTTCCGTATCGAAGTACAAACTCGACGCCCCGTTTCGAGTCTTTGCCCGCGGCAAACCAATTGAAGTCGCATGTCTAGTAACGGGTTTCAATGCTGATTCTGCAGCGCCGGAGCGTGAGGTGCGCCTGACGCTGGAAAACGCCGCGGGGCGAATGCTCGCTCGCCACACAGAAACTTTGCTGACGATTCCTGCGAAAACCACATTCGCGACGAACAAAGGCGGCAGCGGCGGCGCGACAGCAACCAGCGATGCTCGTGCATTGAGTTCAGCTTGCACAACATGGCAAGTCTCTAGCGGATCGGTTGGATACTATCGCATCACGGCAAATGTCGTCTCGCTTTCTAGTAGCGGCGACAGCTCCCTTGAGTTCGCGCCCGCGCAGCTTTAGGCATCGCGATCATCGATCGTGAATCGCCGCCGGCAAGCAGCGAATTCGGTTGGAGTCTCGATCCGAACGACACGAAACTGGGTCTTGTGCCGCTCGGCGACCTTCTGGCCCAAGCGGGCGTTCGTGCGGTCAAGTTCCCTTTCGCATGTTCATTTTCCGTCGAGCCCAATTCCGCCACCCAGCCGACTGACAAGACGTCGACCGGCAAACCCTCCCCCGTGCCGCTCGCCAAGAAGCAAGAACCCGACGAGATCGATCCACTGATCAGCTTTAATGACCGGCTTGCAAGCGCCGGCGTGCGGCTGATCGGCGAATTGCTGCCACCACAAGCATCCGTAGCGACTGGAAAGGCCGAGCACAATATGTTGGCGGTCGAGGCTTTTGCCCGCGATCCGAAAACTTGGTTTCCTTCGACCGAACCAGTCCTTGCGCGGTTGGCAACCGAAATCCGGTTCTGGCAGATCGGCGATGATCGTGATTCCGGCTGGGCTGCGTGCAGTGATCTTTCGGCGGTTGTGTCGCGGGCCAAATCCACGTTGGACCAGGTCGGACAGGATTTGAACGTCGGATTCGCTTGGAGCCTCGCCGCGCCGTTGCCTGTGGCGGACGGCAAAGCGGCAGGCACACTCACTGTGCTGTCGGCTCATCGCGCGCGTTCAGCCGCGAAACCAAAAAGTCCTTGGAGATTCCTTACTCTACCCTGCGACGACACAACGAGCGACGCCGAATTGTCCGCTCGGCTTGATGGCACAAAAGCGGCCGGTGTCCAGCGCTGGCTAGCAATTGACGTCTTGCCGCAAACCGGCCACAGCGACGACGAGCGGATTGCTCACCTCGTTGGTCGCTTGATTACCGCAAAACTTCACGGAGCCGAAGGCATCTTCTTCGCCCATCCGTTTGACTCCGAGCGCGGACTGGTCGGCCGCGACGGCTCGCCCAACAATTTGTTCCTGCCCTGGCGGACAACCGCCTTGACGCTCGGCGGCGCGCCGTACGTTGGCGACATCGATCTCGCAGGCCGCAGCCGCATCCATTGCTTTGGTGGAAATGGACAATACGTCGGCGTATTGATGGGCGACGTGCCGCGTCGAGAAGCTGTCTACCTGGGAAACGACCTTCGCTGCCGCGATCTTTGGGGCCGTGTCACCGAATGCCGGCCGACGTATGGCGAAAAGGTGCGTTCCGAAGTCGTTGTGAAGACAGTAGGATGGACGTCCGCGTCCGCCATGAGGAAACCGGACGGACTCCGAGGTCCATCCTACCTACCCGACGTCGGCCCACAGGCGCCTGCGCCACGCTCGCTAGTCGAAGTCCAGCGTTTGCCGGTCTTTCTCACTAACCTGGACAGCCCGCTTACCGAATGGCAATTGAACGTAGCTTTCGCACCGCGATCGCTGCCCAGCGTCCCTCTTTCCGACGCCGCGGTTGCTTTGGAGATGAAGAACACTTTTCCTCGAGCAGTCAGCGGACGCGTGCGGTTTACGCCACCGCGAAACTGGCATGTCGAGCCGGCGACAGCCGAATTCCGCATCGAGTCCGGCGCGGCCTGGAAGCTGCCGCTAAAAGTAGTCCTGCCGAACGATGTGCTCGCCGGGCGGCAGATGGTCGCGCTGGAGTTCGAGATTCAATCGGATCGCTTCGATCATTTCACGATGTACCGGCCCATCGAAGTTACGCTGGGAGACGTGGCGATGGACGCCCACGCCGCGCTCACCGAACAGGGCGACCTGGAGGTCCGGCAGACGCTAAGCAACCAAGGCAAGCGCGCGGTAGGGTTTCGCTGCAACCTCGTCTCCCCCGACCGCCGGCGGCAATCGGCGGAAATCGATCTCCAGCCGGGCGCAAGAGCGACTTCGCTTATCGCCTGCCGGATGGCAAAAAGTTGCTGGGCAAAACTCTTTGGCTGCGGGCCGAGGAAATCAACGGCCCGCGGATTCTGAACTATCGGCTCGAAGCGCCGGCCGGCGATTGACGCGGAGAAGGCGAAATGGACCAACGTCGCACTTGCCTCGTTTCCCGTCACGGCAACTGCCGTCCGTAGAACTTGCTCAGCATCCGCAAGCGGTTGACGATCGAGGAGACGATTGCTCCCAGGACGACGAGAGAGACGGCAAAAAGGACGTGGCGCGTTAAGCCTGCGTCAAATTGCTTCTGCAAGTCCGTTCGCCGAAAGTAGAAATCCAACACCAGGATGCCATAGGATGCCAGAGAAAGCGCTGTCATGAAGCTGACGAAGCGGACGTGGAACCACAGGGCCGATCCCGCGATCAGCAAGGGATAGGCCGCCACCAGCCCGCTCGTCGCGCCGTCGGCCACGAACAACAGCATCACCAAGAAAATCAACTGATCGAGACCGCCCCAGACGAACCGCGCCGCGAACGTCGCCCGCGGGCGTTCGACGAACCACTCGCAGACCACCGAGACGGTGACCCATGCAATGACCAGGCCGGTCATTTCCCAATGGAACACCCAGTTGACGACGCCATAATGATAGTTGCGCAGCTCGACGAGGTAGAAAACTGCCAATACGGCCAGCCGGCACGCCAGGGCCGGGCGGCGGCGAGCCCATTGCGCGATTTGCTGAAGCATATCAGGCGGCCGCGCCGCCAACGGTTCGGCCCGTACGAAGCGCTCCAGGTCGTCCGCCAGCGCCGCTGCGGAGGCATAGCGTTGCTCGGGCGATTTGGCCAAGCATTTCAGACAAATCAACTCCAACCCCCGCGGCACGCGCGGATTCACTTGCCGCGGATAGCGCGGCTCGCGGCCGATGATGTCCAGCAGCGTGTCCAACGGGCTTTCCTGCTTGAACGGCGGCTCGCCCGTCAGCAGCTCGTAAAGGATCGCCCCCAGGCTGTAGATGTCGGCCGGCGGCCCAACATCGGCACTGCGGCCGGATGCCTGTTCCGGCGCCATGTAGCTGGGCGTGCCGGCGATCACGCCCGTGGCCGTCGCCTCAGAGCCGGGCACGAAAACCTTGGCCAGTCCAAAGTCGGTCACGTATGGCTGCTCGTCGCGATCCAAAAGGATATTCGACGGCTTCAGGTCGCGATGCACAATGCCGTTGGCATGCAGGTGATCGACCGCGCGGGCGACTATGGTAATAAGCCGCGCGGCCGCCTCGAAGGAAAGTCCAGGCGCGTCGCGACGGGCGATCCGCTGGGCAAGGCTCTCCCCTTCGATGTATTCCAACGTGAAGAAGTGCTGACCGTGGTGCTGCCCGACGTCGTAGATTTGCGTGATGTTCGAGTGCCGCACATGAGCGGCCGCCCAGGCCTCGACCTGGAACCGACGGATGTGTTCGGGCGAGGCCAAATGAGTGGCGAGGATCATTTTCATGGCCACGATTCGGTCAACTGCCGTCTGCCGCGCCTTATAGACCACGCCCATCCCGCCACGGCCGATTTCTGCTATAAGCTGATATGGGCCGAAGTCTCGCGGAAAACTGCCATCGAACGGATCGGGCAACGCCACGAAATCGTCCTCCGCGACCGGCACGAGCCCATCCAAAGCCTCAAGGCATTTCAGCGGCCCGGCTAATTCCGGATGCTCCCAGAGAAGCGCCACACGATCCGGCCGCCGTCCGGCATGAAGCTCCGAAAGATAGCCGTCCAGCAGCTCCGCGAGCCGGGGATCGTCAATGTCGTGCGTTGTGGCGGCATTCATTTGACCGGCCCGTGGGAAGCATATGCTCGATGACGTGCAAGCTGTACAGCATCGAGTTTAGCGAACCAGGCGCAAAGGCAACGCAACCCGCGAACAAGACGAAAACGATGAGGGCTTCCGCCAGAGAAACCTGGAACGGTTGCCGCCTGCCAAGTCGAGGCGGAATAACCCGGCAAACGATGTGTGAGCAGCCGGCGCAAAGACCGGCGATCGAGATGACAGTGAGAAACAGGGCCGCTTGGGCCAAAAAGTAATTCTGCGTCCGCCCGCCGAAATCGGCATCGATGAGAAGTTCGGGCTGAATGGCGGCTGAAAGTACCGCCCAAATGACGGCACTCCAGGCAACAACTCGTATCAGGCTACGTCCAAAGCTGGCGGCGAAACCGGTTGGGAAACCGATCAATGCGGCAACGAAGACTGCGATGGGCAGGATTCCAAGGACGAAGTACGCCGCAACTCCGACTAGCAGCGTGGCAAAAAGTCCGCTGAGGAGAGCCCGGCGACCGTCGATGACTCGTGCGGATTCGGCTCTCACCATAACGTCAACATTCCTGGCACCGGCGTCGAATCCGAGAAACGACACAACCCCTTGTTTTGCAAGGGGTTGCGAAGTGGAGGATACAGGGATCGAACCTGCGACCTTCTGCATGCCATGCAGACGCTCTCCCAGCTGAGCTAATCCCCCGTTGGTATGCACAACACCGGACTCGACGCAATTTATTATTCGGTCGGCCCCGTGGAGAGTCAAATACAGTATCAGCCGAGGCTCAGTCTGTCAATAAGCCTTTTGCCGGTTTTTGCCCACGACAACCGGCCGGATGAAAATGCTAAGCCCGCGACTGGCGAATTGCGTAGCAAGTAAGCAGTTCGTGCGACGCGATTGTTCAAGGAAGGCGAAGTCGAAGTGACGTACCGGCGAGTGTGTCGCCGCAAACATAGACCATTTAAGGAGATACGTTCGGCGCTCCTCGCGCGACACACCGGCCTGGGCCGCTTGGCACGAGAAATGCAATCCGAAGGCTTCTATGGATGTGTGTTGTTTGGACACAATGATTCACCCCTAACAGCAGGAACCCCGCTTATAACTAGGCGGGGTTCTTGTTTTGCGCCGACTACGTCTGAGAGGATCCCGTGCGACAAAGCCTATTCGGCCAATCGATCGTCGGCAGGGCGATGGAAATCCTGCTGATCGAGGACGATCTCAACGACGCCCGGGCGGCCATGCTGGTTCTGGACCAAGGACACGTACGCTGCCGGGTGAGTCTCGTTCGTGACGGCGACGAGGCGATCCGCTTCCTGCATCGAGAAGGCATCTTTGCGAAAGCCCCGCGGCCCGATTTGATCATGCTGGAGATTTCCGTGCCTAGGCGCAGCGGCTGCGAGGTGCTTGCGGAATTGCGGGCGGACGACGAGTTCAAGCGAATCCCGGTCGTGGTAATGAACTCGGCCGACACCTGCCGCACGCTCCTGAATGGCGAGTGTTACGACGTGGTCGATTTCATGCCCAAGCCGCTGGATGCCGAGCGGTTTGTGGCGATGGTCAAGGCGCTGCATTTTTCGTTGCTGACGGAGCTGATAGCTGAGTCGATGGCGGGGTAAAAAGTTCAATCAAGTATACCGGCTCCAAATTCCTTCTCCTCTTCCGCTTCCTCCTCGACGATTTCCAGCGCCAGATCTGTGCTCGCAGGATCGACAGCCCGGCAGCTTGCGGTGAGCTGGTCGACAACTTCGTCGAGATCATATTGCCATGCAGCCGGATCGAGGTCAGGCGGCGAGAGCGGGCGGAACTCGCGCATGAGCAAAATCAACCGCAAGAGATGGCGGAAGAGGATTCCTTCCTGCTTTGACATATCCTTGACGCCGACGTATTTCTCGAAATTGCCGTTGTACTCGATGAGCAGTTCGCCCGCTGCCCAGACAGCTCGAGTGCGGAGGTCGAAGACGCCCGCATATTCGTAGTCGAACAGTCGCCGCAGCTTTTCGGCGACGCTGAGGACCCACTTGGGCTCCTCGTCCTGCTCGGCGTCGTAGCTGCGCCGCGGTTTCCACGGCTCCTCTTCCTCCTTCGGCCGCTGCACGAGTTCGTCGGCGGTCGCCAGCCCAAGCTGCAACAACTGCTGGTCGAGCCGCAGCGTCGCCAGCGGCCCCGGCGGCAGAAACTCCTGCTTGGGCACGCGAACGTAACGCGCCACCGGTCCTGGGAAATCGAGCGCAGCTTCAAATGCCTGGAGCCGCTCTTTGCGATCGGCGATGCCCAACTGGTTCACAAGGAAGACGCCGAAGAGCGGATTGACGCTGCGGAAGAGCGCCAGTTTTGCGAGATGCTCGGTCGGGTGAGCGAGCACGGGGCGGTAGGGCGGCGGCCCGGGCGGGGAGCTTGGAGTGGAGAGCGGGGAGAAGGGAGTACTGAGTACTGAGTGCTGAGTACGCAGTAACATGCTCGTGCTGCTGACGAGCGTCGTTCGCTCAGCATCCGCTTCCACTTGCTCGCGGTTCCCCGCTCCCTGCTCCTCGCTCCCTGCCTCCGGCGGTTCCGGCTCCAGCTTCACATACCCGGCCTTGTGCAGCACAAGCAGCATCCGGTCGAGGTCGCGCTGGGCCGCTTCGAGATGAATCGAATCCATTAGCCGCTTGCCCACCAGGCCGCGGATGATATCGATCTCCGGCGAGGCGTCCAGCATGTAGCCCAGCAACCGCCAAGGCAGCGGCCCACGACTATAGAGCTTGCCGGGCGGGGCGGCAACGATCTTCTGGAACTGGGCCTCGTTCCAATACTGCTCGTTGTCGCGGCGGTGCGGCTGCTTCCGCTTCATTGCCTTCTTCGCCCTGAGCAATCCGGGGTCTTTCGTGTCCTCGGGAATCTTATCGTACTGCTCGCGCCAGCGGGCGATCTTCACGTCGTCCTCATGGGCCAGCACGTAGACATGCCCATGCGTATCGAACTGCGGCCGCCCGGCTCGGCCGAAGATCTGATGGGCCGCGCTGGGTTCGATCAGCCGCTTCTTGCCCGGCGGGCCTTTCATGATGGAAGGCAGCACGACGCTACGGGCTGGCAGATTGATGCCCGCCGCCAGCGTCTCCGTGCAGACAGCCACGCTCAAGAGCTTGTGCTGAAAGAGATGCTCCACGATGCGGCGGTACTTGGGAAGCAGTCCCGCATGATGGACGCCGACGCCGCGAATCAAGAGCTGCCGCAGCTTGGCGCCGGCGCCGGGCGACCATTGATATTTGCCGAGTTCCTCGTCGAGCCGCTTTTGCTGACCGTCGCTGAGCATCCGCTTGCCTTTGATCTGCTCGGCCACGTTCCAGCATTCGTCGCGATTGAAGCAGAAGACCAGGGCCGGCGTCATCCGCGACTCGGCGTCGCCTTGGGCCATGTCTTCCAGTTGGTCGGTGAGCAGCTCGTCGCCGATCCAGTGGTAGCTCAATGGCACGCGGCGCTCTTCTCCCCGGACCAATTCCAAAACTCGCTGATGGCTCTGCCGCAGCCAATGGATGAAATCCATCGCATTGCCCACCGTTGCTGAGAGCAAGAGCAGCCGTACATGCGGCGGCAGTAGGCCGAGTGTCATTTCCCAGACGATGCCGCGTTCGGGATCGTTGAAGCTATGAAACTCGTCCATTACCACGGCCGACGTGTTATCAAAATCGAACTCGTGGTGCAAAAGGCGGTTGAGAAGGATCTCGGCCACGACGACAAGCACCGGCGCTGACGGGTTCTCGCGGCGATTGCCGGTGACGAGGCCTACGTCGGTGGCCTGAAAGCCCCACTCGACGGCTCGATCCTGCATCTCGCGGAACTTTTGTTCCGTCAGCGCGATGAGCGGCGTGGTGTAGTACGCCCGGTGGCCTGTATGCAGGGCCTCGAAAAGCGCCGCCTCGGCGATGAGCGTCTTGCCGGTGCCCGTCGGCGCATACGAGTACGCCCTGCTCAGCGGTAAACCAAGCCAAGAGGGCGTCTTCCTGAACCTTGTACGGCTCGTAGGGGAGCTGGTCAAGGTAGCGGCTGGCTAGTTCGTCGCGGGAGAGGATGGTCACAACTCGCTCGCTTTCAAACTGGCCGCCCGTGCCACGGTCTCGATGCAAATCGCGCTCAAGGCCGCACCGTAGTCCAGATCGATGTTCTCCATCGTGTCGTGCGTGTCGTGATAGCCTTGCCGATTGATATCGTAGTTCTCCATAAACAGCACGACGGGAACGCCGGCATCCGAAAAGATTTGGCCATCCGTGTTGTAAAGCGCGCTGCGGCGAAAATACTGCGGCCGGACTTCGCCGCTCAAGGCCAGGTGCAAGGCCGTGTCGGGAATTGTGTGGCCATCCTTCGTACGCTTGCCGCGCGCGAGACCGCGACGGTCGCTGCGGCGATTCCAATGCTCCGTAGAGGCGTTCCATGTCTCGTTCGCCTCGTGAGCCACTTCTGCCAGCCGCATCGATTGCCGCCCCGTACCCGGCGCAATCTGAAAGACGTCCTTCTCGCGGTCGTTGTTATGAGCGATCATGTCCATCACGTACACGCCTTCGACGCGGGCCTTCGCGAGGCTCCGCCAGCGGCCGTTCGTGAGGCGAATCTTGAGGCTTCCTTCGACGACGCGCTGGCACAACGCCCGCGCGCCCATGCAATCCGACGGAAACTCCTCGCCGGTAAGATGCACGAGCCAAATGTCCGACTCCAGTTTGCCTTGTTTTGCCAGATCGAGGAAGATCGGCGCGCCGAGCATCATAGCGACGGTAGCGGAGTGGTTGTCGTCGGCCCCAGCGGCGGAAATTCGCGGGCCGCCGCCTTTATCGAAATAGCCGTAGACATCTTCCATGTAGGCCGTGTCGTAATGGTCGCCCATGATGATCGCGCGGCGGCGATTCTTGCCGGGAATGACCACGACCAGATCGCGCTCGTAGGTCTGGCCCTCTTGATTTCGCGTCCATCCGCCCGACCAGTTGAATTGGAAGTCGGTTTCCCAGCGGAAGGGCAATTCGCCGACGAGGACCTGATCCGTCATGCCGGCCGCCTCGACGACTTTCGAGTAGTAATCGAGCAGATAATCGCCTAGGGCTTCCAAATCGCGGTGATGATGGTGCAACTTTGCGAGGGTCTTTTCATCGAGCACGCAGTCGGCGTTGTCCTTGTTGATGAACTTGCCCGTCGATAGCTGCTCGATATGCTGCCAATATGCTTTCTCGTAGGCGCGCTTGGCGGTGCGCTCGAAGGTAAGCGAGATCGCCGATTTGCGTGATTGAGCCGTGGAGATTTCTGCCGCAGGTTCGACACATTCTCGCAGCTTGTCGACAAAATGCGCGGCAATTTTGCTGTCATTTGAAATAGCGCTCAGGGAGTTGAACCAAGCATCCAGCGTCTCATGCTTGGGAAGCGTGAGCAACCGCCGGGCGAGCGCATCGCTAACGGGCCGGCCGAGCAGGTTGCAAGTGTCCAACAGCTTGCGAATGTTCGCCAGCGTGTCGCCCAGATGGCTCTCGTGGATGTCCGCGAAAAGCCGCACCGCCTCGCGCGGCAGCGACCGGTCGAGCATTCGCGGCCACAGTTCCACCGCCCGATCAAGCCGCGGCTTCTCGAAATTGTAGGCGGTTAAGTAGCCCAGCGGGGCGTCAGGAAGCAAGCTCACTTCGTCCTTGCGCGGCGCAAACGCGACCAGCGGGCGGTGCCAGTATATTTCATGGGGACCGACGCGCATCGCCGGATAGAGCATTCGATAGCCGAACAGCCCGCCGGCCTCAAGCTGTTTAGTAACGCGCTGAAGTTCGGCCGCCTTCGCCCGTGGACCGTCCAGAAGAAGCTCGTAGTTATGGTCCCAGATTTGACAGTTACGGGCCATCGGCTTGTTGTAAAGGCTGATGTCGTCCGGCGCGGTGCTCAAAAGCACGTGCGTCAGTTTGTCCTCGGTGCCTTCTACCGCCAGCTCGTCTTCGTGGCGATGAACCTTCTGCCAGCGGTGCGAGCGGCGGAACGTATCGCGGACGGGGCCGTATAAACGCGGATCGTGGCTGTCGCTTGGCCGCTTTTCGTGCAGCCAGCCGGATTGCGGGATGCGGATCGAATGCGGCGCTTCGTGGCGGAAAAGCGAATGCAAGAGCGGCACTTGCATCGCCAGCGGCAGCTCATGCTGGAGCTTCATATACGGCTGCGCGCCGAAGAAAACGAGACTGCCGGGAAACGGCAGAAGATGCAATTCGCCCGCCAGATACGCCTTGCGGACGGCGGCGGGAAGGAACTGCCAAGGGCAAAACGTGAGCAGATACCGGACGCTGCGGAGCGTACCCTTCTCCCAGCGATACGGCTCGGTCCACTTGGGCAACGGATCTTCTTTCCATGATGGCAACAGCGCGGCAGACGGATTGGTGTAGACGCGAAAACCTGCCTTGCGGAGATCGGCCGGCGCAGCGGGTTTCTCGTCATAAGCCGCGGTGAGAAGGCGACGAATGAAATCCTCGGACCTCTCGCGCGGCACTTCTCGCCGCGGGGCGGTATAAAAACTCTTCCAGAACGGTTTGCCCGGCCCGCACTCGCTGCCGCCGAAGAGCGTCCAACGGACGCGGCCCTTGTCGTCTTGCGTTTTCGAGAGTGCCAGCGGCGTCAAGATGACATACCGCTCATGTTTTGGCGCGCCGGCGGCCTGCATGTCCTCCGGCCAATAGGGGTTGCCTTCCAGCTTCTTTTGGGCGATGCCGTGGGCCGCGTCGCGTGCGCCGAGGCGGCGGGCGATGTGGACGAGCTCCTTGGCGATCATCGCCATGCCCGGCTGAAGCTCGAGGGCCTCTTCGTACTCCGTGACATGCCAGCCGCACGGATCGTCCTCCTGATAGAGCACGTGGTCGATGTCACCGTAGGCCTTCCGGCCCATGCGCGGCGGCGGCATGTACTCGCTATAGGCCGTGATCGGGTAATTGCCTTCGCCCTCGAACCACGGAAAGCCCGCCAACAGTTTTTGCCAACCTTGCTCGACCATGAGACTTTTCCTCCGGTGAATGTGCCGCACGGATTATGGGGCACGGCTCGGCGGGCGTCAACCGAGGGTGGCAGCCGGCGCGCCTGTCGTTAGGAACGCCGCCGGCGAAACGACTCCTATTGGAACCGGGTCGGCAGTACTATAATCCGGAGTTTTCAGCCGCGGCACGAACACTTATGAAACTTTCAGAGGACAGTATATCAACACAAGAGGCTTTCACGCAAAGGCGCAAAGCCGCAAAGACGCTAACCAAAACCATTTGCGCCTTAGCGCCTTTGCGTGAGATCCCCTTCTGCTATCGCCCGCAGGCGAGAGATTTCCTCCGCCAGCCGCGCGGCGTCCCAGCCGTGGAACGCCGCCATCCACTCGGCCACGTGCGCGGTGATGGGCGAGGCCGCGCCAAGATATGAGTGCCAGCTCGCGCGGCGGACCATCACGTCGTCGAGATGCACCGCCCATTCGTTGCGGCAGAAATGCTCGACCAATTCTCGGCTGTGCGGCGGCGGCCCGACCCCGCTCCCGGCCGGGTTTTCGCCGCCCGGCAACAAGGGCTCGGTCGCGGTGCGGCACGGCCCGGCCTTTCGGCCCTGATGGGCGACGATCCGATCGACGACTTGCTCAGCGATCAGCCGATAGGTCGTCAACTTGCCGCCCGCCACGTCGAACCAGCCCGTTTCCGGCATGAGAATCTGGTGGGCGCGGGAAATGTCCGAGGGACCGCCGTGGCCGGTGGCGATCAGCGGTCGCACGCCGGCCCAAGTGCCGATGACGTTGGCTGCGGTCAGCGCGGCGGCGGGAAAACTGCGGTTGGCGATCTCGAGGATGTAGGCCACGTCCGACTCGTCGGTCGCCACGGCTTCGGGCGGGCCGGAATAGTCCGTGTCGGTTGTGCCGAGAATCACGCGCTCGCCCCAGGGGATTGCGAAGAGGATTCGCGTGCCGGCGGTCATCACAATGGCGTCGGGAATCGCCAGCCGCCGAGCGTCAATCACTAAATGCACACCCTTGGTGAGACGCAGCCTTAGCCGGCTGTGCGGGATTCCGGCCGCCCACGGCCCGGCAGCATTGACGACCGAGCGGGCCTTTACTTCAAGCTCCGCGCGGCCGGCCAGATCGCGGACGCTGCACCGCCATATTGCGCCGTCCCTCGCGGCATCATGCATTTCGGCGTAGTTCAATGCAATCGCCCCGTGCCGGGCGGCCGAGCCGAGCGTGTCAAGCACAAGCCGGGCATCGTTCGTGAATCCGTCGTAGTAACGAACTGCGCCAGTGAGGTCTTTATCGACAATGCCGGGCAACAATTCGCAAACCGCGGCCGCGCCAAGCGTCTGTGACCGGCCGAGGTTGTGCCGCCCGCAAAGCAGGTCATAAAGCTTCACGCCGATGGAGAGCTTCCAGCGCGTCCACGGCGTATGGCGGTAGGTGGGAAAGATGAACGCCAGCGGCTTGGCTAAATGCGGAGCGATGCGCTGCAGCACCATTTTCTCGTGGCTCGCTTCATAAACCAGACCGAGCCGGCCTTGAGCAAGATAACGAATGCCGCCATGCAGCAGACGGCTGGAGCGGCCGCTCGTTCCGGAGGCGAAATCGTGCTTCTCGACGAGCCCGGTACGAAGCCCGCGCATGGCCGCATCGCGAGCCACGCCCGCGCCGACAATGCCGCCGCCGATCACCAAAACGTCCAACGGCTCGGCGGCAATCGCGGCGAAGTCGCGTTTAACTCCCGGCATGGCTCCCTTTCAATGCCCGATGGCGCCGGCGATGGTCTGCTCGTTCTCGCCGCGCCTATCACCGCCGGCCGGATGATGGTACTGCCACGCCAGCGGCGGCAAGGCGTCGGCATCAATCATGCCGGGCACTTTCGGCAATTCCGGTAGGGCCGCGGCGGAAGCCACTGTCATGCGCCGCGCGGCAGCCGTCGTCAGTCGATAGTTGTTGCCCAGGGCGTCGATAAACGGCACGCCCGGCTGCCGCTCAAAATGGTTCGACGAGTCTGTCAAGTCCGTCCCCGCGGCGGAGAAATCTCCGCAGAACCAGTTGGAAATACCGTTGACGTTCTGCATGTTGGCCCCATTGCGAACGGCCGCCACCTTTTGCCCCGCTTGTTTCAGGCCACCGGACGAAACGATGCTTCCTGCAAGCCGAGCTTTCGCGCCGGCCGTGGAGAGGTCGACCACCGGCGAAATGAACGGCGTGACGATCGTATCGAACGCCAGATAAAGTGTGCCGTTATGCCCCTTCCCGCCGTCCTGCCCGAAATGGATCACGCCGTGATTGCCTGGGCATTTTGAGTCCTTGGCGATGATGCACCCCAGCAGCACAGCGTCGCTCTCCGCGCGAGTCGTCTCGGCGGCGTCAACCAGATCGAACTCGCGATTGGCCGAATGATGGATGTAGCAGTATTCGACTCGCGTGTAATGGGCTCGGCTCTTTACATTATGGCCGGTCAGGCTGTGATGGACTTCGCAGAACCGCAGCGTCGCGCTCGTTCCGCCGAGATATAGATTGTGGTTCTGGCCCGGTTCGGCCGGATCGCCGTTGCGAAAGATCTCGCATCGCTCGATGCGCTGATCGACCGCGCGGGCGAGCGTGCCGTCGCCGTTAGACATAATGCCCATGTCGTTGCCGTGGATCGAGCAATTGCGGACCGTGACGTGATTCGCCTGATTGATCCGCACGCCCGCGCCGTTATGGCTGGAATTGTGCGTCCCGACGAGCTCGAAGCCTTCTAGAATGCAGTTATCGGCACCGGCGTTGAACTGGAATATCGCACGTGGCGTGCTGCCCGCGCCGCTGTAGTCGAAGCTATAACCGCTGACGCGCACCTGCGCCTTTCCGTCCGCCGGCACACCGCGAAACGTGAGGTTCTTCTGCCGCACGAAAACGGCCGTCTTCTCATACTGCCGTCGGCCCGGCAGAGGATAAACGAGAATCACATCGCCCGGTTGGGCCTTGGCGTTGGCATCCTCGATCCGCGCAAACGGTTTGCCCGATCCGACTTCCAACGTGGCCGCCCTGGCAATGCTTACGGCCGCCCACGCAATCGCCGCTATTATGCAGAGGGCCGCTCGTCCCAGCCACGTTTCTTTTGCCGCCATAAGAATTCTCCGAAAATGCAATTATCGACTGTCCTTCCGCGCGGATGGTACAACTGTCTCGCGCAGCTTCTTTAAGTCGAGTTGCCCGTCGAACGGCCAATCGCCGTCCGTGAGTGCGTCGGGGTCCTGGCTGGGGTGGCTTGCCGTATCGTTCCAAAAGACTTCTACGGCACGGCCTTCGGCGACTTCCCTCTTAATTAGCCCGACCAGATCATCATTCAAGTGCAGCGGTTTGCCCTTGGCGGCTTTAATATCGTCGCGGGTTATCTTCAGGTCGAACCGCTTGCCGAGTCGACCATCCTGCGGCTGAAATAGAGTAAAGTTCTCCTTGGGGGTGAAACTGAAGAGCACCAGTGTCGCCTTGGTACCCGGCTTCGGCTCGGCCATCCGGGAGTCCAATAAATAACGGGCTACCTGCACGAGGTCGATTTTGCTCGGATCGGCCTTATCGTATGCCGCGACGGCCAACTCGTAGTACCGGCGGAGATAGGGCCGGATTTCGGGCCGGCTGTGAAAAATCGCCAACAGCGCATCGAGATGCTTCAAGTCTCTTCGCGCCGACTTAGGCTCGCTATCGAAATCGGAATTGAGCAGCAATTCTGCGGCGAAAAGCTGCATCTCCACGATCTCCTGTCGGCTGGAATCGCGGGCTGCCGGATTGAGCTTGAACTGATCGAGAAAGGCGCGAAGCAGCTTGCGGCCGTCAGCCGGCGCGGCGCCCGTGACGGAGAGCACGGCCTCGGCCAGTTGCTTTGCCAGCCCGGCGCGCGGTCCTATTGCAACTCCCGGGTGAGACTGCTCCAGCTTTCTTTGCACGGCAGTCATTTCATCTTCGGCGTCATTTCGCTTGCCATTCAGCGCGCAGACAATGGCCCGTTTGCAACTTAACACGATAATGTCGTCGATAACCTCGGTGTGCTTGCGGGCCTGATCGTAGTTATCGGCCGCCAGCGCGAGATTGACTCGGCCGGCTCCGGCCGCTCCGCCATAGAGCTCGCAATCGGCCAAGGTTTCGAGGGCGGCGGCCAGTTGCTCGTCAAGGACGCGGACGTCCAACGATTTGCGGCCGGCGCGGCGGCCGCGCTCCGCCTCGTCGATGGCGGTGTTTAACTCGACGACAAGCCCCTTGCCGATCCCCCGCGCGTCGAGGTCTCCGCGATAGCGGGCCACACGGACCGACGCCCGCCGGTCCTGAAAAATATAAAGCGTCGTTAGCGGTTCGTTCTCGTCCTTATTCGTCAAGCGAATGCGGTACGCCGCCTGGAGTTGTTTGCCTGCCTCGGCAACCTTCCATTGGTCCAAGAGGCTCGCGGCATAGTTTTCGGCAATGTATGCGGCCAGCGGGTGCGCGGGCCGGTTCGAGCGGTAACCATCCAGTAGCTTCTGCGCATAATCGAAGCGATGCACTTCGTAGTCGCCCGGAGTCGCGATCGCGGCAGCAAGGCGGCCTCGCTCGACGAGCAGGTAGACATGAAACAGCACGGGCAGGTTGTTTGTACCCAACAAATCATCGATCCGTTGCTTCGCGTCGTCCGTTCCCAGCGGAAGGCTTTCACTGCACACGGCCGCGTCGAGTTCGCAAAGAGCGTAAGTCGAACCGGGGCGTCTTGATTCCGCGGCATAAGCACTTAGAGCGTGCTCGAATTGTTTCTTCGCGTCTTGGTCGTTTGTCGCGCCACGTGCGATGGCTTGTTGCAGTACCGCAACGGTGTGCAGATCGGCCGCCGACCAGTTGCCGGTGTGCCCGTCGACGAATTGTTTGAGGGCGTCCTCAAGCGGCTGCGTGGAAGTGATGGTAGCGCCGGAACGGTTATCCGAAATTGCTTTTAACTGGTCGAGCAGATTCTGCTGGCGAAGCGAAAGATTGCCGCGGCAGCGCGTGGCCGCGTCCCAAAGCCATTGCCGGGCCTTCGTCGTGTTCGTGCTCAAGTATCCTTGCGGCCGATCGCCCAGCACAGCGGTCAAATCGGTGCTTGTAAGCACCTTATCGGCGATCGCCTGCCGCACAAATGGCGTGAGCCAGGGCATATCGTCGAACCACCACCTGCCGTCAAGGCCGGGCAGAAGGGCCAATTCGGCGGCCAGAGCTTCGCGTGTAATCGGCGCGCCCGGCACGTTGGCCGAAGCAGAAGTTGCTGGCTTCCCAACGTCATCGCGCCGATGATTGTGGGGCCGCATCACGCTCCAAGCCACCAAGCTGCACACCGCCACTGTCAGGCCTGCGGCTACGCCGATCGTCACGTTGCGGCGCAGCCTCTGCCGGTTCGCCCAGCGGCTTTGCAAGCGGCGGCGCGGCTGCGAGCCGGCGTCATGGCGCCTTGGCGTGTCCGCGCTGCGCCACGACGCCGGTATTGTCAGTGGCCACGCATACATCGTGCGAAGGCATGGCGGAAATGACTTCGGCCAGTTCTTCGGCGTCGGCAAACTCGGCCACGGCCTCTGCGACCTCCGCCGGCGAGGAAAAACGGCCCTCTGGATTCTTAGCCATCATCTCTTCATAGACTTCTTCCAGCTCCGCAGGAACATCGGCGCAATTCGCCGCCAGCGACGGGATCGGCGCCACGGCGTGGGCCATGAGCTTCTTGCGGTTCGTGTCGAAGACCGGCTCGCCGTAGGGCGGCTTGCCGGCCAGGATGAAGAAGAGCGTGCAGCCAAGGCTGTAAATATCCGCACGGATGTCGGCCGTGGCGGAGTTCTCCCACTGCTCCGGCGCCATGAAGTCGACGGTGCCCATCGTCATGCCCGGCTGGGTGAGGCGATCCTGCGCCCGCACTTCGCGGGTCTCGGCATGGAGCTTGGCCAGGCCCATGTCGAGAATCTTGACCTGCCCGTCGCGGGCGAGCATTAAATTGGCCGGCTTGATGTCGCGATGCACCAACTGATGTTCATGGGCATGTTGCAGTCCCAGTGCCGCCTGGCGGATGATTTCACACGCCGCGCCGACGCCCACGGGGCCGCCCGCCGGCGGCCCGATGCCAACGAAGCGTTGCAAGTTGATGCCGTCGACGTATTCCATCACGAGGAAGTGGACTCCGCTCGACTCGCCGGCGTTGTAGGCTCGCACAATGTTCGGATGACTGAGCGCGCCGATCGACTGCATCTCGCGGAGGAAGCGGCCGACGGCCTGCGTGTCGTCCAGATAGCGACGCGGCAGGATTTTGATGGCGACTTCCTGGTTGAGATAGATTTGCCGGGCCTTGTAGACCACGCCCATGCCGCCGCGGCCAAGTTCTTCCCGCAACTCGTAATCGCCCAACCGGCGGGTTTTTATGACGCGGTTGAATACCGTTTCGACAAGCTCGGCATTTTCCGGAAAGCGGACGCGGTAATCTTCCACCTGCACGAACGACTGCGACCGTTGGCGGAAGTCGAGCTCGATTTCAAGCAATTCGCCCAGCAGGCGGTCGCGTTCTTCCGGCGCGGCACGCAGCAGGAACTCCTCCATCATCGGCGGTTTGCCCGCTCGGCAAGCCTTTTCGAACTCGTCGCACGCGCGATCGATGCGCGAAATGGGCGTCATGGTAGGTTCGTTGCTTCCGTGCTCGCTCACAGCGTGTTCTCTGCGTGACGGGATGTCCCTTTTTAGAGTCTCAAACAAAACCGATCCTCCGACAGCGTCAGTCGGGCCATTTGATCGGTTCTGATAGAGCCTTTGTAATGTTATCAGGTTCCGGCAGCGGAGTCGAGATTGCCCCCATTGACAGGAGTCGTTTACCCAATTAAACATGAACGGTTGGGAACTCAAGTCCAAACCGCACGGCCATGGCCCGACCACCCGCAAGCAAAAAGAAATCGATTGCCAGCAAAGATGCGACCCGCGCGGCGCCGATCACCGATATCGACCGCCAGATCGTGGCCTTGATCCAACGGCGGGCCGAATTGGTGAAAAGCGGCGGAGCGGTCGAATTGACGAGCACCTCGGATGGACTTGACGATCTTCCCACCGGAATCCTGGAGGAAACCGTCGGTCCGCTTCCCAATTCTACCGTAAAGGCCATCTTCCGCGAACTGCTTAGCGGCTGCCGCGCCATCGTGCATCCGCTGCGAATTGCTTGCCTCGGGCCGGTCTACAGCTACAGCCATCTCGCCGCCATGCACCGTTTCGGGCGCGCGGTCGAGTTCGTGCCGGTGGGCACCATTGCGGCGGTTTTTGAGGAAGTCCAACAGCAACATGCCGACTTCGGACTCGTGCCGGTGGAGAATTCGACCGACGGACGGATCGCCGATACGTTGGAAATGTTCACCCGGATGCCAGTGCGTATCTGCGGCCAAGTGGAAATGCACATCCACCACATGCTGTTGGGCAAGTGCCCGCGCGGCCAAATCCGCGAAGTCTACAGCAAACCACAGGCGATCAGCCAATGCCGCAATTGGCTTGCCAAACACCTTCCGCTTGCCCGAACAGTTGAAGTCACCAGCACCGCTACTGCGGCGCAGTTGGCCGGCGAGAAGCCGGGCGCGGCGGCCATCGCCAGCCGGCAAGCGGGCGTGGAATATGGCCTCGACGTTCTGGCCGAGAGCATTGAAGACAATCCACACAACGTGACGCGATTCGTAGTTATCGGCGGGCAGATTCCCGATCGCACGGGCAACGACCGCACGGCGATCTTATTTCAGATGGAACACCGGCCCGGCACGTTGTGCGACGCCTTGAACGTCTTCAAGCGCAACAGGCTGAACCTGACCTGGATCGAGTCGTTTCCCTTGCCCGGCAGCGATCGGGCCTATCTATTCTTTGTCGAAGTGGAAGGCCATCCGTCTGAACGCAAACTGCAACACGCAACGACCGCTCTTGCGCAAAGCATTGCGGCTGGAAATCCTGGGGGCGTTCCCTGTAACCGAAGCGTTCGAAGGATAGCGGAGCGACTCGATCGCTTCCCTTTCAAAACATCGGCGCCATTCCCGTCATGCGTCGCCACATGGAAAGCTGGCCTAGGTGTATTCCGAAGTGGCCAGTAAGGACGAAGGCCGCGACCTCGCGCAGCGTCGGCAATCCCTGCTGCATCCGAGGATTAGGAGTGGGTGTGGCTAACGCTTCGGACGACGCGCCGGTAGCCGTTTCAGCGGCGTGCGCGAACGCATCCTCCATCGTCTTGAGAAGTTCAGCCTTGCTTGGATAGTCGCCGCGGACATCGCGCGGACACGAGCCAGGCCTGAACAATTCGGCCCACTCGGCGGGCAGAAACTTGTCGCCGCCAAGCCGGCCTACGATCATCTCCGCCGAAATGGCCAAATGGCCGATTATCCATGCCGGATGGTTCACGCCCGGCAGCGGCTGCTCTGCCATCCGCTCCTCGGCGATGTCGGCCGTCAGCAGCCGACAGTATTGCATTAGGAACTGGTTGATTTTGATTTCGTTGTCAAACATAAAGGCTCCAGTTGTATGTCGCCTTTCGCTCCGCGAAAGAAGCGTTACTTTCGCAGAGCGAAAGGCGACGATCCAAGATTATTCCCACTCGATCGTAGCCGGTGGCTTCGAGCTGATATCGTATACCACGCGATTCACGCCGGGAACCTCGTTGATGATCCGCGTCGACATGCGGGCTAGGAGGTCGTAAGGCAATCGGCTCCAGTCGGCGGTCATGAAGTCTTCCGTCTCCACGGCGCGAATGGCCAAGGCGTCGGCGTAGGTCCGTGCATCGCCCATCACGCCGACACTTTGCACCGGCAATAGCACAGCGAAGACCTGCGAAGTCTGGCGATAGAGCCCCGCTTGCTTGATCTCCGAAACCACGATCGCGTCGGCCAGGCGAAGCGTATCCAGCCGCGATTTGGTGATCGGCCCCAGACATCGCACCGCCAGCCCCGGCCCGGGGAACGGATGCCGCCAGACGATCTCGTCCGGCAGGCCGAGCCGCAGGCCAAGCGTGCGGACCTCGTCCTTGAACAGATCGCGGAGCGGCTCGATGAGCGTGAAGGCCAGATCTTCCGGCAGGCCGCCGACATTATGGTGCAGCTTGATCGTTGCCGCCGGGCCGTCGGGCGAGCCGCCGCTCTCGATCACGTCGGGATAGAGCGTTCCCTGAGCAAGAAACTCGGCACCCTCGATTCGCGCCGCCTCGTCGGCAAAGCACTCGATGAACGTATGGCCGATCCGCCGGCGCTTCTCCTGGGGATCGACGATGCCGTCCAGCGCCGCCAAGAAGCGATCTTCGGCGCGCACGACATGCAGATCGGTCTTGAAGTGACTCGTGAATTCGTAAATCACCGACTCAGCTTCACCTGCCCGCAACAGTCCGTTATCGACCAGGATGCAGGAAACCTGCGGGCCAATCGCCTCCACCAGCAGGGCCGCGACGACCGAGCTATCGACGCCGCCGGAGAGTCCACAAATCACGCGGCCTTTGCCGACGCGCTCGCGGATCGTTTCGATCGCCTCGCGAGCGAAATCGCCGATTTTCCATTTACCGGTACACTGGCAGATCGTCTTGAGAAAATTGCCGAGGATCAACTGTCCCTGCGGCGTGTGAGTCACTTCGGGATGAAACTGCAGGCCATAGACCGGCTGGCAACGGTGTTTGACGGCGGCGATAGGACAGGTGTCGGTCGCGGCGAGAGGCTGGAAGTCGTCGGAGACGTGCGTGACCTGGTCGCCGTGGCTCATCCAGACTTGCATGTCTTCCGGTACGCCGGCAAATAGCTCGTCGTCGCTCACCAGCCGGCAATGGGCGCGGCCGTATTCCCGCGAGGGGAAGCTTTGTACCCGGCCGCCCAATATGTCGCAGGCCAGTTGCATGCCGTAGCAGATGCCCAGCACCGGCACGCCAAGGTGAAAAATCTGCGGGTCGCATTTCGGCGCACCGCTTCATAAACGCTGGATGGTCCGCCCGACAGAACAAGACCCTTGGGCGCCAGTTCCCGCACGCGCTCGGCCGAGATGTCGTGACGGACGATCTCACAATAAACTTGCTGCTGGCGAATGCGCCGGGCAATCAACTGGGCAAATTGCGACCCGAAGTCGAGGACGAGGACCTTTTCGCTGGCGATTTTGGTCATGGGCGTTCCTGCCGGGAAAACCTAATAGTATAGCGGAAAATGGCGATTCGGCTACAGGTGGTCGGGTGCGAAAAACGCTTGTTGCGGGTAGATGAGAGTACTCAGTACACAGTGCGGAGTAGATAGTACGAAGCTTTTTGCCCGCGTATACGCTGCCGTGGTTTCGTTCGGTGCCGGTGCGGGGTAAAATGGCGATCGAATTGACAGGAAAATGATTTACCGTTACTCGAAGAATCGACGTTATGACATCTGATGATAGAGCAGATCTGGCTCGTGTGAAGAGCGGCGAATTTATCCGAGAGGAATGGGCCGATTTATGGGACCGCGTGCCTGCCAAAATGAGGCGCGGCATCGTAGAGTATGTCCTACAAGCGCTGCATGCTTTTGAAACTGGCGGCCGCTTTCGCATTCGATGGACTTACGAGACAAACGCCCAACGAAAGAATGATGGTTCCAACACCACTGTTGTGGACGAGGACCAACCGGGCGACGTGATTAGTTTTTTTGGATCGCTTCAAATCGGCTCAGGTGGTGCAGGCACGATGGAGTCGGAGTCGGGACCGCCACAGCGTCTTGAATTCCGCGCTAATGATGGCGGTTTTTCGGACAAATGGGCGCTGATATGTGGCGTGATTGGTGCGGATGACGCTGGCAGTGGGCATTACCTAAACTTGAGCCGCGCATCGGAGAATGACGATCCTCGCCAAGATTGGGGTGTACATTGCGAGTTCGACAATCAGAATAACGGACGCCATAACTGCGTTCGCCGTTGTCGCTTATCTCGTTCGCACCTTGAAGTTGAGTTGACGGAAGCAATTCGCCAGTACATCGCTATATCGGTAGACATTTCGTCTCTGAATGATGCCGCCTTCGACGCAATGCGACAAGCTCTTCCTCGCCTGTTTCGCGGATCGAAAGGCATTCTGGAGATCGAAGTAGCTTAGGTACCATCCCGCCAGTCTTTGAATCACTTGGATTTTTGGCCATTTGGAACCCAACCTCATAATGATTACAGCTATCGATGCGAGCCATGCCGTCGGGACATGATACGTCGGACATCCGTTTTGAAGCCCACCTGGCCGCCGCCTGGCCGCCGCACGACTGGAAAGACCTCACCATCCTCGTCGCCGTTTCCGGCGGGGGCGATAGTGTGGCCCTGCTCCGCGGGCTGGAGGCTATCGGTTTGCCAGGAGAGGGCCGTCTGATTGCCGCACACGTGAACCACAAGCTCCGTGGCCCCGATTCGGATGCCGATCAACAGTTCGTCGAAGCACTTTGCCAAGAGCGGGGCATCCCATGCGAAGCGGCCACTGCGGCACTCGACGGCGCGGCGAGCGGACAGGGTCAAGGCATTGAGGCCGCCGCTCGTCGAGCCCGTTATGCGGCGCTGGAAGCAATGGCAGGACGGCAGGGGGCGCGATTCGTCGTCACGGCGCACACGGCCGATGATCAGGCGGAAACCATATTGCATCGCATCATCCGCGGCACCGGCATTCGAGGCCTCGGCGGCATGGCCCGCGCCGGTCGCTTGGCCCGGCAACGCTATTGCGGCCGTTATTAGAAATCCGCCGCGCGGAACTGGTCGCGTATTTGCAAGATCTTGGCCAACCGTGCCGCATTGACCGATCCAATTGCGAGATGCGTTTCACGCGTAATCGCATCCGCAAGGAATTGCTGCCACTGCTCGCCAAAGAATACAACCACGCGATAACCGACGCGCTCCTGCAATTGGGCGAACTGGCGCGAGATTCGCAAGTGCTGATCGATGCCAACGTCGGCGAGGTGACGGCGAAATGCGTCCACAAGCAGAGCGCGGCGGAAGTAGTTTTGAACCTGAGTATTCTCGCCGCAGAGCCACGGCACCTAGTCCGCGAAGTGCTCATCGAGGTTTGGCGCACACAAGGCTGGCCGATGGCCGGCATGGGGCATGCCGAATGGGAATCCCTGGCCGATATGGTTCTCCTTCATGCGAAGACTAGCGCCAGTGAGCGGCAAAAGCGGCAGTTCCCCGGGGCGGTCTTCGCCGAATTGCACGATCGCGAATTACGCCTGACGGCGACTGATTTGTAAGATGGACCTCCGAGTCCGTCGTGTTTCCTTATGAACGGACTCGGAGGTCCATCCTACACGTTACTCGTTGGCCAACGCCGTCGCGTACTGCGGCGGGACGATAGCCGCATGAATCCGCGGCGAGCGCGGCTCCGATTTCGTGTCGAATTGGACGTCCGGCAGTTCCACGACTTCGGCGATGTGAAACCGCCGACGCAACTCGTCCGGCAAGCCGTCGGGCTCGTGCGAGCTGTCCCAAAGAATGATCGCGCCTTGCTGATTCAGATCCGAATCTCGAAGCCAGGTACAGTAGGTCGCGGGAAGTTCTAGCCTATCCGGATGGCACGTTGGATAGACGCGCGGTCGGTGTTCGGCATAGGCGGCGACGTTGCCGGCAAGCCACCACTCGCCCGATACTATCTCTAACGGTTGCGAAAAGCGCCGGCTCCAAAGCGATTGCACTTCTTCGGCAAGGACCTGGCCGGAGAACCTAGTCCGCGTGTCGAACTGTCGAATACCCGGCACGGCGCGGTCATGGCAAAACATGGCAACAATGAACGCCGTGCAGAATGCCACGCAGCCGAGCGACGTCAGCTTCCATCGGTATGCCGTCGGCCGGACTTCGAAGCAAACCAGCAGGAGCAAACCAAAGAACAGCCACAATTGCGATCCATAGCTCGGACGAAGATGGGTATTGCGAATCGACGAAACGGCAACTTGAACCAGGAATGGCGCGACCACCATCGCCAGCAGGAAATCGCGTTGAAACCGCCGCGCCCGCCGCCCTGCGCCAGCGAACGCGCCCGCCCGCCAGGATCATTATCACCACGGCAATGGGCAAGACTTCGACGAGTTGATCGGCGGCGAACCACAGCGGGTACAACAGATGGCCAGCCAAATCGTTGGTGCCGTTGATCCGTTGCAACGCGTACTCGATCGTCGGAAAGGAGTGGACGATCGCCCAATAGAGATGCGGCGAAAAAACCACAATTGCGGTCGCGAGCATCAGATACGGGCCGCTCGTTTGCCAGACGCGGCGCGCTTTGGGGTGCAACGCAAGGAACCCGACCATCGTAAAAACCAGGGTCGCCGTCGTGTATTTTGCCAGCAGGCCGGCTCCCAGTGCCGCTCCTGCCGCCAGCCAGTAGCGACTTCTTCCATGCTGCACAGCCCAATACAGGAACAATACGCCGAGAGACCAGCACGGATACATGGCGACGTTGTTGTTGTATTCCGTACTGCTGTAAGTGTAAAAGTAGCAACAATCGAGCGTGCACACGGAAAGCAATGCCAGCGGCGGCGAAACGAATTCCCTTGCCAGCCGCCAGACGCCCCAAAAGCTGAGCACCACCGTAATTTGAGCCACCAGGTAGAGCGACCAGGTCGAATGGTTTGAGGCAACGTACGCCGCTTCGCTGATCCAACTCGGCAGCGGTGGATGTTTCGGATAGCCGAGCTGCCACTCGTGCCCGCAGAAGAGCATTTCTACCGTGTCGGCCGGAAGGTTGAAATGCGCAACGGCCGGCACCAGCGTCCAGAGGATCAGGTGGGCCGCGGCGAAAAGCCAAAAGGGCCGGCTCAAAGAAGCATCGCGCCGTTCGCCACCCCGAGGCGCGGCTGCGACGATATGGGTCAACTCCGGCGGCTCGGCAACCAGCATGGTGATCGTATTATCTCAGCGGTACTATCTCATCTGGGGATAGGCGGCGCGGCCAACCAAGGCGCGCGGTTCGAGGTCACTGCGTTTGAATAGCCGGAAGCCGTCTACCTTCTGAAAGGGCACCTGGTCCAAGTCAAAATCCCGCCGCACCGAGGGCAAGTGCCGCTCAGGAATCGCGACCCATTCGTTCGTGCCCATCGGCGGCTGAGGCAGGGGGTCGCCGACGTCCAGGTTCGCGATCTGGCCGGGCTGCAATTGCGCCCGCAGATCAGGGTCAAGGTAGAACAAGACCGAGCCGACGCGCTCCCGGGAGAGCATCATGCGTGAAGGCAATTCGCGCGTTTTATTAAAATGCAGTGCCAGGTCTCGCGCAGAAAGCGCCCGGCCGTCTGGGGAAATGCGAGGCACAGCAACACGGCCATTTGGCAGCAAACCGTCGCGGCTGCGAAGCCCACCGTGAGATGAGTGCGGCCCGCGCGCCAAGCCCAGAGCGGCGCCAGCGAAGTGATCCCCGCGCAAATCGCGACGATCCACGCCGCCGATGAAAACCGCGTCGGCACTGCGACTTGAGTAATGGCGAAAGTTGCCGGCAAGGCTGCGGGTCCAATCAGGCACGTGGACCAAACGACCGCTGCCACCCACTTCCGTGCGATGTCGGACATCGATCCGTCCGCCGTTCGCACCCAAACGATAGCGGCCAGGATCGCCACGGCCGGAAAGACAGGCCAGATATAGGTAATCAGCTTCGAGTGGGAGGCAGTCAGAAACAAAGTGCAGCCGACGAACCAGCAGCCGCACAAAAGCACGGGCCGGCGGCCGATGTCGTCCGTAATCGGCGGCGCGTTTCGCCGCCGCCGATCGAGCGTATCGCGCACTAGCGCCGGGAGATAGCCGATCCAGGGCAGGCCTCCCACGAGCAGAATTGGGAAGTAGTACCACCATGGCGCTGCGCCGTGCGGCTGCGAGTTTGTAAAAAAGCCGAGCACGTGGCGCTCGAAAAAATAATACCGAATGTAACCAGGGCTCGCCTGTTCCACCGCGATGTACCACGACGATCCGACGGCCGCCGCGATCAAGAGCGCCAGCCCGCCACGAAGACAGTGGACCCATTGAAGACGTCGCGCGACGATGAGGTATCCGCCGTAGGCAATGCCGACGAGTGCTATCCCGGCAAGTCCCTTGGTCAAGATGGCAAGGCCCAGCACAAATCCGGCAATCAGGGTCCACGCCGATACAAGCCCGACGCGCAAGCGAGGCTGAATCAGGGCACCCTCGCTTGCGCGTCGGGATTGCATTGCATAGGCCGCGCGGTCCGCCTCCCAGAAACACAACAAGGCCAGGTTGACCCAAGGCACCAAGGCCACGTCGTGCGCCGGCAACTGCACCAGCGCCAAAGGCAAGACCATCGAGGCGTAAAACACGCCGGCGACGAGGCCCGTGCGCCGACCCACTATTCGCCATGCGACCGCGACGGTGGTTATTGTGCCCAGCAGTCCGAAGATCAAGCCGGGCAATCGAACCGCGGCTTCGCTATTACCGAAGAGCTTGAGCGACGCGGCAATCGCCCAGAAATAGAGAATCGGCTTGTCGAGGAACGGCTCCTGCAACTGCCGCGGCACGACCCAGTCGCCGCGTTCCGCCATCTCCTGAGCGATCGATGCATGGAGGCCCTCATCGGGATCGACCAGGGGAACGCTTCGCGCCGCGAGCAGTGGACAAATCAGCCCTAAGGCCGCCAATACGACGAGCCCCGCCAGGCTGGCTTTCCAATTCTCGTTCCTCATTGCGGCGACTCCAGGTTTTCAGCTTCCGCCGCGACCGGTATCCGCAGGAAATAACACAGTCGCAAGGCCCATCGAGCGGCAAGAGCTCGTCTGCCGTGGGATGCTAAAGCGGGGAGAGTGTAATCAAGGAACGGGGGTGGGCAAAAGGTCAATCTGCCTGGTTGTTGTGGTTTTCGGCACTTCCTGCGACCGATTTCGGTACTCGTTCCCCTCGACAGAGGTTATCCTGGCATAGAAAACTATCCCGTCGCGATTCTGCATCAGCCGCAGCATCCGTCCGTTTGCCGTGAGCAAGGCTGCGGAGAGCCATGTTTTGCAACCGACCGCCTGCGGCCAGACCGCGTATTGGCCAATAAGGTCCCGCGCCGCCAGCGTGCCGAACACGAAGACCAGGAGAAGTACCGCCGCAATGAACGGATCGCGGCGGCAGAACAAGCAATAGGTCGCGCATGCCGTGATGGGCACGATGAGCGCGCCGAAATGCTGCGAGCTGCTCATCGGCGAGAGCAGAAGCATGGCACAGACGACCATGCCCACTTGCGCCAACGCGACGAGGCCCTGTTCGTGGTCGGCCACCCGCATTCGACTGGGCCACGTACACCACGCCAGCCATCCGAGCACCAACAGTTCGAGCGCGAGCGTCAGTCGTTGCCGGCTCGCCTCCTGCAAGTGGATCAGGCACACATTGATCATTCCGCCCTGCGATTCCACGGGCGTCGTAAGCCGATAGATTGTCGCCGCCAGTCCTTGGTTGAGCATGTTCCAACTCGACCATGCGCCGGCCGCTTGAGCAGGGGAATCTACTTGGACTTTCGATACGAACTTGTCGTACCAATGAACGACCCAGAGATGTCCGTCGGGCGACGGAAAGAGCACGTCGGGCAACAGCGTGGCCGCGGCCAGCACACCCAAGAAGCACGCCGTCGCACGATACCGTTTTTGCCAGCACAGCAAGGGCAGAAACAAAAGCGGCGTGGCTTTGCATGCCGCGGCCAGTCCGATGCAAACACCAGCCCAGCCGTCGCTCCGCTGTGCCATCGCATAGCCTGCCAGCACGATAAGGACAAGCACGATCAAGTCATGCGATTTGTATTCCAGTGGAGAAATGAAAAAACGGCCGGCTAAAACCGCGACAACTAAGGCCAGCATCCAGCCGAGCCGGCGGTTGTTTTCCGCGCCACGGGCGACGATTGGCCAAATCAGCCGCGAGATGAGAAAAAGAATGACGCCCGCTAGGCACACATTGACAAACCACCACACGCGAGCTCGCGCCATGGGAGCAAGCGGCATGAGCGGCATGGCGGGCAGGACAAAAAACGGGGGATAGGTGAAGGCCGCGGTGTCGTCCGCCCGGTAGATTTGCTCGCCGTGCAGAATCCGCCCGGCGGCCTTCATATAGACGGCCAGTTCGCCCGGCTTGTCCGGCCGCGATATGACCATCGTCATTGCGGCGGCGGTCAGTAGAAGCACCGCAACCGTGCGTTTTCGCAAGCGAAGTGTCAAACCCGCATCCATGTCTGGGCTCTCCCGAGCGGCCGATGGCCAGCGGCGGGAAGCATAGCAAAACTGCCGATGGGCCTGCAAGAGCAGCCTGATAGGCGGCGACTCCGCTCAATGGTAAAGTTGCCGTCGTACCTGCCTGTGCGCAAAACACTTCCAATTGCACCAAACTACGACGCGTTTAGCTTCCGGCAGACCGCTTGGGCCATTTCGCGCGTGCCGACGGCGGTGGGGTCGTTGCGATTGGGCTTCAGGTCGTAGGTTACGTCACGCCCTTCGGCGATCACGGCAGCGACGGCCCGTTCAAGACGCTCGGCGGCATGAACCTCGTGCAGATGCCGCAACATCAGTGCGGCCGAGAGGATCAAGGCCGTGGGATTCACCTTGTTCATCCCTGCGTACTTCGGGGCGCTGCCGTGGGTAGCCTCGAAAATGGCCCCATTGGCGCCGATATTCGCTCCCGGCGCCACGCCCAGGCCGCCGACCAGCCCGGCAGCCACGTCGCTGATAATGTCGCCATACAGGTTGGGCAGCACAAGCACGTCGTAAAGCTCGGGCTTCTGCACGAGCTGCATGCACATGTTGTCGACGATGCGATCCTCGAACTCGATATCAAGGAACTCTTCGGCCACCTTGCGGGCTGTGGCCAAAAACAGGCCGTCCGTGTGCTTCATGATGTTGGCCTTGTGGACCGCGGTGACCTTCCTCCGCCCGTTGGCCTGGGCATATTCGAATGCATAGCGCACGATCCGCTCCGTGCGCACCACGCTGATCGGCTTGATGGAGATGCCGGTGGCGTTTGCAGGCGTCTTGATTTGCTTGTCGGGAGAGATCCGGTTGATGTACTCGATAAGCTCCACGGTCTTCGCCCCGCCGGCCTCGAACTCGATGCCCGCATAGAGGTCTTCGGTGTTCTCGCGAACCAGGACCAAGTCGATCGGCACACTGCTGAAGAACGTGCGGACGCCCGGAAACGTCTTGCACGGGCGGACGCAGGCAAAGAGCTCGAACTCCTGGCGAAGCTGCACGTTGACGCTGCGGAAACCCTTGCCGATCGGCGTCGTGATGGGGGCCTTCAAGGCACAGCGCGTGCGGTGGATACTGGCCAGAAGCTGCTCGGGCAGCGGCGTGCCGGTCCGCTCCATGACGTCGATCCCCGCTTCCTGCGGGTCCCACGCGATCTTGACGCCCGTGGCATCTACACACTTCCGCGCCGCCTCGGCCAGTTCAGGACCGGTTCCGTCGCCCAAAATCAAAGTCACGTCGTGAGCCATTGCCAGCAGTTCTCCGGAAGGTTCGCCCGATCGAGTAAAGGCAACAGCCTAACAGTTGCAAGGCTATGCGTCAATTGGCGCGGCTCACAACCCAAACAGCAGCCGCGTCGGTTCCTCGATATACTCCTTGACCCGCACCGCGAATCCGACCGCCTCGCGGCCATCGACGATCCGATGGTCGTAGGTCAAGGCGATCCACATGATCGGGCGGATCACGATTTGGCCGTCGCGGACAACAGGTTTTTCCTCGATGCCGTGCAGGCCGAGGATGCCGCTCTGCGGCGGATTGAGGATTGGCGTGGAAAGCGTCGAGCCGTAGACGCCGCCATTGGTTATGGTAAACGTGCCGCCGCTGAGCTCGTCGGGTTTCAACTGTCCCGATTTGGCGCGGGCGCCGAAGTCCGCGATCGTCTGCTCGATCTCGGCGAAGCTCAGCAGTTCGGCGTTGCGGATCACGGGCACAACCAGCCCCTTGCCGCCGCCGACCGCGATGCTGATGTCGAAGTAGTTGCGGTAGACGATGTTGCCGTCGCGAATCTCGGCGTTCAATTCGGGGCATGCCTTGAGTGACTCCACGGCTGCCTTCACGAAGAACGACATGAAGCCGAGCTTGGCGTTGTAGCGTTCCTGAAAGCTCTCCTTGTACTGCTGCCGCATTTTGATAACCGCCGACATGTCCACTTCCTTGCAAGTCGTCAACGATGCGGTCGTGTTCTTCACCTCGACGAGCCGATCGGCAATCATCTTGCGGATGCGACTCATCGGCACGATCTCTTCGCTCCGCGGGGCCGCGCCGTGCAAGGCCGAAACCTGCCCGGCCGGCTTGCCCTCGGACCGCACTAACTGCGAGCCGCCGGTCTTCTGGGCCGGCGCGGACTGCGGTGGTGCAACTTGCGCGGTCTCCGCAGCAGGCTCTGGCGGCGGCGGAACCGGGCGGACGACCGGGACTGTCGTGGAAGAGGTTGGCGCCGTCGTCGATGGAGCCGCAGAAGCCGAAGGAGCTGAAGCCGATGGAGCAGCAGACGACGAAGTAGATGCAGGCCCAGCCGAAGGAGACGCAGGAGCCGGCGCGGCGGCCGGAGGCTGCGCGGCGGGGGCTTCCGGAGCGGCGGCGGGCGGCGCAGCCGCAGCGCCTTGCGGAGCGTCATCCAAATAAGCTATTACCGCGCCCACGGCAACCGTGTCGCCCGTGTTGTGAACGATTTGCGCAATCGTGCCCGCGAACGGCGCGGGCAGATCGACCGTTGCTTTGTCGCTTTCGATCTCGACAAGGTTTTCATCTTTGCCGACCGATTGGCCTTCACTCTTCAGCCATCGGCCGATCTGAACTTCCTGTATCGATTCCCCTACCGATGGAACCTTAATTTCGTGTTTCATAGTTTGATATTCGTTGCTCGATCTAAGAATCGTTTAACCCTGAGTCAACGGCGACGGAGTTCCCCTCAGTTTACCGTCGCCGCTGGCTCCGGGTTAAACGAACTTTCAATGTTCGCCGAACGCGCGAGCCCAGAGTTCCTTTTGATCCAAGCGGTGGCAGCAGGCCGATCCGGTGGCGGGCGTGGCCGACTCGGGCCGAGCGACTTCCGTCAACGGGAATCGACCGAACAACCGGTCGCAAAACTTCACCTTCAAGGTCATCCAGACCGACATGTTCCGCGGTTCTTCCTGCACCCAGACGACGGGCGTCTCGTCGGCGAAAGATTCCAAAGCGGCTTTCAACTGCGATTGCGGCAATGGATGGTACTGCTCCAGGCGAATGATCGCCACGTCGGGATGACGTTCGTTGCGCTCTTTCAGCAGCTCATAGTATATCTTTCCGCTGCACAACAACACGCGGCTGGGTTGACTGTCGATGAAGTTCGGATCGGGGATTACGCGCTGAAATCGGCCGCGCGCCAAGTCTTCCAACGACGAGACGCATTCCGGATGCCGAAGCAGGCTCTTGGGCGTGAGCACCACCAGCGGCTTCTTCCAGTTTCTGATCGCTTGTCGCCGCAACACATGGAAGAACTGCGCCGGAGTGCTCGGCACGACGACTTGCACGTTCTCGTCGGTGCCCAGCCGCAAGAACCGCTCGACGCGGGCGCTGGAATGTTCCGGTCCCTGTCCCTCGAAACCGTGCGGCAGCAAAAGTACGACGCCGCTGAGGTGCCGCCACTTCTCTTCGGCGCTGACGATGAACTGGTCGATGATCACTTGCGCCGCGTTCGCGAAATCGCCGAATTGCGCTTCCCAAAGCACCAGCGCGTCGGGATAGCCCAGGCTGTAGCCATACTCGAAGCCCAGCACGCCCGCCTCGGACAACGGGCTGTTAATGATCTCCACCGGCATTTGCTCGCCGGAAAGGTTTTTCAAGGGATAGTAGGCGTGCCCGTCTTCAATATCGTAGTATGCCGCGTGGCGATGGCTGAAGGTGCCGCGTATCGAGTCCTGGCCCGACAGACGGACGCGATAGCCGTCCATCGCCAAGGATGCGTATGCCAAAGCCTCGGCGGCGGCCCAGTCCAGCGGCTGCGCGCCGGCCGCCATCTGCCGCCGCGCCTCCAGCAGCCGCTTCAGCTTGTGATGGAGATGGAACCCTTCGGGCAACTCGGTGAGTCGCTGCAATATCGAACTAAGCGCCGGCTGAGGTATGCCCGTCTCTACGTCGTCGTCCAGGCGCTCGGGGCCGCCGTGATAGCCTTTCCAGACATCGCCAAGAACCTTGGGCCTCGGTACGAAGTCCTCCCGCTTGGCCAGCGAAAGCGCGTATTCGAGATTCTCGCGCCGCCGGGCGGCGATTTCATCAGCCTCGGCCTGCGTAATCTCGTTGAGCTTCAGAAGCTGCTCCATGTAGGCGTCGCGGACCGACTTGTGATTCTCGATCCACTTGTAGAGCAGCGGCTGGGTGAACGCGGGCTCGTCGGCCTCGTTGTGGCCCCAGCGGCGATAGCAGTACATGTCGATCACCACGTCGCGACGAAACGTTGCCCGGAACTCCAACGCCAGATTGATCACCTGCGCCACCGCCTCGGGCTGCTCGCCATTGACGTGGAAGATCGGTATCTGCAGCATCTTGGCGATATCGGTCGCGTAGATCGTCGATCGGCTCTGCTCGGGCGGCGTCGTGAAGCCGATCTGGTTGTTGATCACCACGTGCACCGTGCCGCCGGTGGAGTAGCCCGGCAGTTGGCTCAAGTTGAGCGTCTCCTGCACGATGCCTTCGCCGATGAAGGCCGCGTCACCGTGGATCAGGATCGCCATGCTGCGCTCGTGCTGGAAGTCGGCCGCGCGATCCTGTTTGGCGCGGGTCAGGCCGAGGGCCACGGGATTTACGTACTCCAAGTGGCTCGGGTTGAAACAAAGTGACAGGTGGACTTTGTCGCCCGTTGACGTAACATAGTCGTTGTAGTAACCCAAGTGATACTTGACGTCGCCGCCGCCGCGGTACAATTCCGGGTCGACATCCTCGAACTCGCGGAAGATGTCCTGGGCCGACTTGCCGATGATGTTGGCGAGAACGTTGAGGCGTCCGCGGTGGGCCATGGCCAACACTATGGACTCGATGCCTTGCCCAGCCGCCTTCTCGATCGCCAGGTCCAAAAGCGGAATGAGGCTTTCCGCGCCTTCCAGCGAAAAACTCTTCGCGCCGACGAACTTGCGGCGAATGAACTCCTCGAAGATCACGGCATCCGTCAATTTCGAGAGGATCCGGACCTGGGTCTCGCGGGAAAGCTTCAAGCGATTCTGCGTTTCCTCCATCGAGGTCTGCAGCCATTCCCGGACTTCCAGGTCGTCGATGTGCATGAACTGTGCGCTGATGGCTCCGCAGTAGGTATTGCGGAGCCGCTCCATGATGTCGCGCAGCGTTTGCGCGTTCGACCCCGCCAGCGAATAGGTCGAGAAACGGCGATCGAGGTCGGCCTCCGATAGGCCCCAGAACTCCGGTTCTAGTTCGGGCGGCATCGGCCGCGGAATGCCCAGCGGATCGACCTTGGCAATTAAGTGCCCGCGCACGCGGTAATTGCGGATCAAGAGGTCGACATATTCCTGCTTGCGGCTGAAGTTGTGAAGTTCGCGAGTGGTGCGGCCGGCGCTGGTAGGCGCCGCGATTTGTTCGCGGTTGGCTCCTTGTTCGGATTCGGGGATCACCACTAAGGCGTTGGCGTTGCCGTAAGTTGGAGCCGACAAGCCGCCGACGGCAGCGCCATTAGTTCCGCCATTGGAACCGGCCGCTGCCGATGACGCCGAGGCCGGCGCGACGGGGTGAGGTACCAATCCGCTGGGCTCCGGCGCGGAAGCAGCGGACGGCGCGGCAGCCACGGCTCCGTCTCCACCCGCGCGAGTACGAGGCAATTGGTTGCACCGAGCGCGTGCTTGCCGCTGGTTGGATCGGAGCGGGCCCGTTTTGTAGCGACCGGAAATAGCTCTGCCACTCGGTCGGCACCTGGCTCGCGTCGCCCTGGTACAAAGCAAAGAGTTGTTCGACATAATCCGAGCTTAAGACCCCGAAGTCCATGCCCGGAACCGCTGCCACGGCTGACTCAGATGACGTGTTCACGAATCCATCCCCATGAAAACCCTAATTGAAGGGACCTTGTAGCTAATCGCGCTTTACTAAATGATACGACCGGGAAGCGGCAAAGGGAAAAAGCGGAATTATAACACGAAAATCCGCGAAGCGTGAGGGTATACCCTTTTTGCCTTGCCCAATCCACCGCAAAATACGCTTCGCGACCATGCTTTTTGCCTAAGGAACTAGCGAACCTTTTCGGTTGACACTGCGTTTTGACCGAACTAGCCTTGATTGCATTGCATCTGGCTCGGCGGCTAGCGGATCGTCCGGTCTTAACGAAAACAATGATAAATTGGTCTATCCGCGGTTGCGAAGGGGTCAACCGATTCAACGAAGAACCTATCGCCAACATTTGCGACTACCCAATTTTGAGGGACAGCGCGTACTTTCTGCCTTATGCTGATTTGGCATGACCGCCTGGAAACCTCATGCGCACTGAATGATTTGACATGCTCGACCTGAGAAAAGAACGGATCGTGGTAACGGGCGGGGACGGCTTCGTCGGCCGCCATTTGGTCGCTCGGCTACGGAGCAAGGACGTGCCTGCCGAGCACATTCTCGTGCCCCGCAGCAGCGAGTTCGATCTCACTCGCGAAGAGGACGTGGTGCGGATGTATCGGCAGATGCGGCCGACCGTCGTCTTCCACTTGGCGGCCAAGGTCGGCGGTATCGGAGCCAACCGCGACAACCCAGGCGCGTTCTTCCACGCCAATATGTCGATGGGCCTGCACATGATCGAGCACGCCCGTCATGCGGGGCTGAAAAAGTTCGTCCAGATGGGCACGATTTGCGCCTACCCCAAGTTTACGCCGGTGCCCTTTCGCGAAGACGATCTTTGGCAGGGCTACCCAGAGGAAACCAACGCTCCGTATGGCGTGGCCAAGAAGGCGCTGCTTGTGATGCTCCAAGCTTACCGTCAACAATACGGATTGAATGGCATCTATCTCCTGCCGGTCAACCTTTACGGACCGGGCGACAACCACGACCCTAAATCCTCACACGTAATCCCGGCCTTGATTCGCAAATTTGCCGACGCGCAGCAATGCGGACAGGAAGAGGTGGTCGTCTGGGGCACCGGCCGCGCCAGCCGCGAGTTTCTCTTTGTGGAAGACGCTGCGCGGGGTCTCGTCCTGGCGGCCCAGCGGTACGAAGGCCAAGAACCGGTCAATCTAGGCGCCGGATTTGAGATTTCGATTCGCGATCTGGCGGAAAAGATCCGCTGCATAATCGGATTCAAAGGCCGACTCGTATGGGACGCGTCCAAGCCCGACGGCCAGCCGCGCCGCTGTCTCGACACTTCGCGAGCCCGCGCGTTCGGCTTTCAGGCTGACACGACCCTCGACGAAGGCTTGCGGCGAACGATAGAGTGGTATCGCGGTTGTTAGATGCCGCCAATAAACACCAATTCTATCCGCGATTGGCGTTCGTCAAAAGTGACTCGGCAAAGGCGATGCAGCCGTCCAATTCGCCGTCATATTGCTCCGCCACGAAGTCCTTCGCCAAATCCGAACGGCTGCCTTCTGGAAGGACACCGTAAGTATCCTTCCAGATGGCGCCAAATTCGTCGTCGGTGATCGTTCGCAGCAACGTTTCCAGTTTGTCTCGCTTAACCATGTTGCTGCTCTTCATGCCGCTGGGCTACACCGGCGTGACGTTCTCGGCACATGGGCCTTTCGGACCCCTGCCCTCCGTGTACGTAACCTTTTGGCCTTCGTGCAGGTCGTCGAAAGTGACGCCTTGCAGGCTCTTCGAGTGGAAGAACAAGTCTTTTGCTCCTCCCGTGTTAATGAATCCGAAACCCTTATCCGTCAATTTCTTGATGCTGCCTTCAGCCATTTGCACTACTTCCGAAAAAATGAGTTGACGTTGCCCAGCCTGCGAATTGCCGACTGTTCAAAGTCGATTGATTGGCAGCAGTATAGCAGATTGCGATGCCATACGCAAGTGGTGCTAATCGCCCCATTTTAGCGGCAACCGCAAAGACCAGCCAGCCATTTCCATTGAGGCCGTGCCGTGTGATATCGATTACGCGTCCAAAACAACATCTAAAGTCGCCGCGCCGGGAACAAATTCGACCTTCCGGATCATGCTTGCTTTCAGAATCGCCAACAGAGCCGTTCGCTGTTCGGCGTCGCCTCCATTCATGATTCCGCACGACTCGCCGTCACTGAGAGACCAGCCGTGCTGCTCCCACTTCCACTTGGAGCATGAACGTAAACAACTGTTCGCTAGTCGCAGGACACCATGCCCGTTCGGGTGTTCGCTCTTCAGGCGCTTTAATTCTGCCCCAAGCCGGTTCAGCTTTTCGTCTGGCGTCAATAGATTCTCCTTTGCGAGATTGATGGCAAGGTCGTAGACTCCGCATAAGTCTCGACTGATTAGAAGCCTTTTGGTCCAGAAACGCAAGCCCCTGGCAAAGTGCGGCCGCGACGATCTGCCGCATGCGCAGAGTGCCAAGTGGAGCTTAAGCCATGCTCATGCTACAATGCCCTGCATGAACACGCGGGCGAACCAGGCAGCAAACGCGGACGCGGCGGGCGGCTTCCAAACGACACACTGGAGCCTCGTGCTGCGCGCGGGCAATCGGGCCGATCGCGAGGCCGAGAACGCCCTGGCGGCGCTTTGCGTGCGGTACTGGTATCCGCTTTACGCCTACGTCCGGCGGCGGACGGCCGACGTTCACGAAGCTCAGGACCTGACGCAAGATTTCTTCGCTCGGCTGCTGGAAAAGAACACGCTCGCCGCTGCATCGCCGGAGCGGGGACGGTTTCGCAACTTTCTCCTCACCGCCATCAAGAATTTTCTTGCCAACCGGCGCGATCGGGACCATGCTGCGAAGCGAGGCGGCGGCACACGGGCTTTGTCATTCGATTTGGAGAGCGGAGAGTCACGGCTCATGATGGAACCGGCGCACGACATGACGCCCGAACGTCTCTTTGAGCGTCAATGGGTGCTGACGCTCTTGGAGCTCGTTATGCGGCGTTTGCAACAGGAGTGCGAGGCGGCCGGCAAGGCGGCACAGTTCGAGCGGTTCAAGGAAGTGTTGACGGGCGGAAAAGAACGATTGCCGTATGCCGCGGCGGCCGCCGAATTGGGCATCTCGGAAGGGGCCGCGCGGCAGGCCGCCAGCCGTTTGCGGAAGCGGTATCGCGAGCTGTTGCGCGAGGAGGTGTCGCAGACCGTGGCGGAGCCGCGAGACATCGATGATGAAATAAAGAGTTTGTTTGCGGTGTTTGAATAGAATCCTTGTCACATTTCATCCGGTTTGCTTTAGTAATGGGTAGACGCCCGTTGTAGATGCGGCTTCCAGCCGCATTTTGCAAGCGGCATGATGCCGCTTCTACAGCCTGTTGCGAAGGATACGACCATGAGCGAATCGCAGCTATGCCCCCAGTGCGGCGGCGAAATCCCCGAGGGCGCGCCCGCCGGCCTTTGCCCGAAATGCTTAATACTGGCCGGGCTGGAAAGCCGGCCGCCGGTCGATCCGAGCACTGCGGCCACCCAGCCACCGCCATCGTCGGCATCCACGGGCTTCGTCCCGCCGACGGTCGAGGAAGTCGCGACCAAGTTTCCGCAGTTGGAAGTTCTCGAACTGCTTGGCCGCGGCGGCATGGGCGCGGTCTACAAAGCCCGGCAGCGGGAATTGGACCGCCTTGTGGCAGTGAAAATCCTGCCGCCGGAGGTCAGCCGCGATCCGGCCTTCGCCGAGCGATTCAACCGCGAGGCCCGCGCGATGGCTCGGCTCAGCCATCCGAACATCGTGGCCCTGCTTGAGATCAGCCGCACGGCGGACGGTCTGATCTACTTCATCATGGAATACGTCGACGGCGTCAACTTGCGCCAGACAATCCAAGCCGGCCACATGGAGCCAGCACAGGCATTGGCGATCGTTCCGCAGATTTGCGAAGCCCTGCAATTCGCCCACGATGAAGGGGTCGTCCACCGCGACATCAAGCCGGAAAACATCCTAATCGACAAGCGCGGGCGAGTGAAGATCGCCGATTTCGGCCTCGCCAAGCTGTTAGGACAGGAGTCGGTAGACCACGGCCTGACGGCCACGCAGCAAGTGATGGGCACGCCGCGCTACATGGCGCCTGAGCAGATGGAAGGAACGAAGAGCGTCGATCACCGCGCTGACATTTACTCGCTAGGCGTGGTCTTCTACGAGTTGTTAACTGGCGAATTGCCCGTCGGCCGCTTTGCACCGCCGTCGAAGAAAGTCGAGATTGACGTGCGGTTGGACGAAGTCGTGTTGCGGGCGCTGGAAAAAGAGCCGGAGAAGCGGTATCAGCACGCCAGCGATGTAAAGACCGAGGTGGAGCATATTCGCGGCGGCCCGGCGGCGGAGGCATCGGCGTCTATCGGACAACAACCTCACGAAACACTGGAACAACGTCACCAACAAAACGTGGGCTGTGGCTTTGCATTAGTACTAATCGCAGCGAGTCTAGGAATTGGAAAGCTGTATGGCGTTCAATACGGCCTTCTTGCTTTCGCTGGACTTGGTTTTATTTTCCTGCTGATCCCCACAAAGTGGATTCCAAAATAAAAATGCGACCCTGGCCGCCGAATTGGACATGTCCGCAGGGGAATCGTTGTCACACTTCTCTTCGTTTGCTTTAGAGAAGGGTAGAGCACCAGACACGAAAGGCAACTTTTATGAGCGAATCGCAGCTATGCCCCCAGTGCGGCGGCGAAATCCCCGAGGGCGCGCCCGCCGGCCTTTGCCCGAAATGCTTAATACTGGCCGGGCTGGAAAGCCGGCCGCCGGTCGATCCGAGCACTGCGGCCACCCAGCCACCGCCATCGTCGGCATCCACGGGCTTCGTCCCGCCGATGGTCGAGGAAGTCGCGACCAAGTTTCCGCAGTTGGAAGTTCTCGAACTGCTTGGCCGCGGCGGCATGGGCGCGGTCTACAAAGCCCGGCAGCGGGAATTGGACCGCCTTGTGGCAGTGAAAATCCTGCCGCCGGAGGTCAGCCGCGATCCGGCCTTTGCTGAACGTTTCACGCGCGAGGCCCGGGCCTTGGCCCGGCTCAATCACCCGAACATCGTTGGGGTTTATGATTTCGGGAGGACGGGCGACGGGCTGTTCTATTTTGTCATGGAATACGTCGACGGCGTGAACCTGCGCCAGGCGATCCAAGCCGGCGGGATGGACGCCAAGCAGGCGCTGGCGATTGTGCCGCAGATTTGCGACGCCCTGCAATTCGCGCACGACGAGGGCGTCGTCCATCGCGACATCAAGCCGGAAAATATCCTCATCGACAAGCGCGGACGGGTGAAAATCGCCGACTTCGGCCTCGCCAAGTTGCTCGGACAGGAGGCGGTTGACCACGGCCTGACGGCCACGCAACAAGTGATGGGCACGCTTCGCTACATGGCCCCTGAGCAGATGGAGGGGACAAAAACGGTCGACCACCGGGCGGACATCTATTCGCTCGGCGTTGTCTTTTATGAGCTCTTGACCGGCGAATTGCCCGTCGGCCGCTTCGCTCCGCCGTCGAAGATGGTGGAGATCGACGTGCGGTTGGACGAGGTCGTATTGCGGGCACTCGAGAAGAAGCCGGAGCAGCGCTATCAGCACGCCAGCGAAGTGAAGACCGACATGGAGCAGATCCGCAGCGGGCCGGCGGCTCCAGTCCAAGTAGTGGCCAGGCCTCCGACCAGTGCAGTCGGCGATCGCGGCTTCATCGCGGTGCTCGTGGTTGCATTGGTTGCGGCCTGGATAGCGCTGTTGATCGCCACCAACGGCTGTAGGATGCCGTTCAATTTGCCAGAAGTTCCACCGCTGGTCGTTGGCCTCTTCCTGTTGTTTCCACTTGTGGCGGCGGCGGTTGTCGGCGGACTGTTCGCACTGAAGTGGCCGCGGGCGAATGATGCGCTGCTGGACAGGCTCGCCCGGCCCGCGCCGATGCTCATCGGCTGCCACTTGTTGGTGTTTTCGATCGCCATGTTCACGTCGCTGTTCGACTGCCTACAGTGGGACTATGTCTGGTTCGAATCGCCCGCATGGAAACTGGCCGCGATGAACTCCAACAGTATTCTTGTCGAAATGCCCAAGATTACCGTCCAAGGATATGAGGTCGGGGCATGGAATTCGTGGGTCGGGCCACTTGCCACCGGCGCGGCGCTGCTTGGCCTCTTCGGCATTTTGGTCGCCGCCGGCTCACAGCGGCGGATGCGGCTACGGGCGGGCATCTTGACGCTGGTCGGCATGGTCACTCTTGGCGCCGTTTTGGAGTTTATCGCTTTTCGGCCGCCGAACGAGTCGACCTTCACGCGCGAACGGTACCGGAGCTTCGATCCCGTACATGCCGACGGGTCTTCCGGGTACGATTCGTTCATCCGCCGCATCGACGAGGAGTTCGATCGCAGCGCAGGCAAATGGGAGAACCGGTCGATTTATGATCTCGTCAAGGCCGACCATTCCGAAATAATCGTGCGGCATTATTATCGGGACGAAATCGCCTGGTTCCTCCTGCCCGGCGGGCTGCTCTTGTTGTGCGGAATCGTCACCTGGCGATTGGCGGCGGCGGTGGAGGAGCCAGCGGCCGCGCCCGGCTCGCGCCGTTGGCCGCGATCGCGGCTTTCGTAGGTGTCGCCGGCCCACTGGCGTGCATTCCGGGATTTGTAGTGGGATTCAAGATGCTCATTTTGGAAGATGTCTTCCGGAAGGGTACGCCGAGCCTTAGTTTTATGTGCGGCTGGCTGGGGATGTTCGTCTTTTCGGGAGTATCGCTGCTGGCAATGAGTGTGCTGGGGGCGATGGCGATCAGGCAAATCCGCCGTTCAGACGGAAAGCTTTACGGCCTGCGCCTGGCGCTTCTGGAGGCGATGTTTTGTCCCGCAATCGCGCGATATTGCGCCGCATTTGGCGTGCTGGCGCTGGTGATTATGGCTTTGCCCAAACCCGAAAATGCGCGAATGGCGCTCTTCCCGCCACTGTTCGGCATGATGGTGATCGCCGTGATCATCGCCGTCGTCATTATTTATTGGCGGCTGTGGAAGAGGTTCAAAAGCCCGCCAAGCGACTCGCGAGTTATCAAAGCGGTGGAGTCGCCCAGCGCGGCCCAACAGCGAAGCGGCGCGAGCCACGTCGGCGAAATTGGCCGTGTCAGCCTCTTCACTTCCATCGGCGGCCTTGTGGTGCCGGCGATTTTAGCCTTGATAGGAAGCGTTGTAGACGGTGCCGCTCGTCCTGGTGAGGCATATTTCGTGCTTTGCGGCGCACTGGCTCTTGTGCTGGAGCTCGCGGCGCTGGGGTGTGGCATTGTAGCGCGGAAAACGGCGTCAGGCAAAGCGGGCCTGGTGGTTTCCATCGTCTCATTCACGCTCGCCGCGATAATCTTTGGGTACTTTTACAGAACTCCCGACCGGCGTTCCACTTCTGACCAAAGTGAGGTCCACGACGAGATGACCGCTCCCGCCGTGTCCGCGCCATCGACGGTCGAGAGCGGCGACAAGAGGACGATGCAGGAGTTGCCGCCAAAGACGTTCGAGCAGACGGGCAGGTTTGATGCCGGGCTCGGGGAGGAGGGCGTTGTGTACTTCCCCGTTCCGTACTCCTCGCCGCCTAATGTGGAACTGCAAAACGTCTTCGGAGTCCTCTCGATCCACGATTGCACGGCCAAGTGCTTCAAGTGGCGGAATGGGGGATCTTCCCACTTAGGCGGCGTAACTTGGATCGCCAAAGGAGTGCTCGGCACGGCTGATCATAGTGAGGCCGCCGCGCCGGCCCCCCTCCAGGGCACACCCGCCGCTCCCCGCGTCGAACCTCATGGCCTGCACCCTGGAAAGAAAGTTTCGCCCACGTCCGCGGAACTGGCCCATGTACTCGCGGAACTGCCCAAGGAGTTCACCAAGGGCCTGGAAGGCGACGACGAGCAACGTATCATGGATTTGGACACACGCGTTTTTGCGATCGACTTCGACGATGGGCCAGCGGATTTCTGGGTGCAAGTCAAAGAGACTGGACCGCAGACCTTTCCCGATCGCCTGCCGACGCTGAATACCGGCAGGGCTCGGCGGATTCCCGCTAGCAAGGCCCATATCCTGATGTGGATTCAGCCGCGACATTCGGAAAGCATGAGCGCGAAGCTCCAAACCGCGCTTTACTCAGTGCCGCCTGGTTTCTCGCTGGGCATCGACGTGGACGGCAAACCGGAGATGCGCGTCAACCACGACGTGCCCCTCAGCGAAGTCAGTCCGTTAATCCCTTCGCCCCTTTGGTCCGTTGGCGGGGCCAGCGACATGCGCGCCGGCGACGCCGGCTTCGATGCAGAGATGGCGTCGCAAGCCATCCTTTACATCGGCCGCAAAACAACAATAAACGGCGGAGTGGCGGCAACGTGCCAGTTGGGACTCATGTATCGTCCAGATCGCCAAACGAAAGGGAGCGACCGATGAACGCCGCCGCGAGCAACGGCGGGTTCCTAATCGCGGCCGTACTCGACGAAGATCGCGTCGCGAATGCGGGCGCTGCGGTCGGCGCTGAAATCCTGGCCGCTTGAATCGGCGTTTGGCGGGCCGACACGATACAGAAACAAGGCGGCAATGCGGGTGCGGGCGATCGCCATTGATTTAACCTGGTTCAGGACGGTCGCCCTTGCGACGGTCGCCTTTACGAAAACGCGCGTGTCGGGTGCCGGCGGAATAATCGCCGCCGGCACTGAAGCGGCAGTGCTTGCGACCTGAGGCGAGACGACCGCCACGGGGCTTGCCACCGTCGGCGCGGAAAAGTAGCCCGAGCTGCCGATCGTCAGGCTGCCGCCGTCGGGCAATGAGTTAGGGTTGTCGACGATGAGCTTGCCGCCAACGACGATCGCGCCGCCGCCAAACGTGTTGGCCCCGGACAACTCGACCACGCCCGCGCCGCTCTTGGTGAGGCTGCCGCCGCCAGAAATGTTCCCGCCGACCGTAAGCATGGTTCCCGTGCTTTCGTCGAACTCGGTATTGCCGGCGAGGACCAGCGGCGTGTTAATGGCATGACTGCCCGCCAGTAGATTGATTGCGGCGGCGCCTTGCAGCGTGATCGCACCGCCGCTGCCTCGGACGATGGTGTAGCTGGTCGAGAAGCTATTGAACGTAATGCCGGATAGCGTGGGACTTGCGCCGTCGAGGCTGGCCGTGCCGCCGGTCGCGGCGGCGAAAAGAACCGTATCGCCCGCGATGCCGCGAGTGCCCGGCGCGGCAATGGCCGCGCTGGTGATCGAGTCCTTCCAACTTCCGGCAGTGCTCCACGATGCACTGGCGGACGCGTTCCATTGGGCCTGCCCGCTGACTCCCACCGAGGCCGTGTTGCTCATCACGCCGTTGTCCGCAGCCTGAATTGTTGCCGAGGCGGGAGCATAAGGCGGCGTGTAGAGACCCGTCGAGTTGATGACGCCCGCGCCGGTGACGACGGCCCAGGTGAACGACTGGCCCGTTATCGCCGCTCCGAACTGATCGTAGGCAGCGGCCGTGAATTGCTGCGTTGCGCCGGCGGTTATGTTGGCCGATGCAGGACTGGCGGAAACCGTCGTGACCGTCTGGTTCACCGTGACGTTGACGCTGCTGGTGATTGACGATCCGCCGAAATCGGTGATTGTGACTTGGAAGCTATAGTCGCCGGCCTTGGTAAAGGTACCTGTCGCGCTCTTGGAGGCGTTCGTGCCGTTGACCGAGAAACTCACCGCGGCTGGCGGAGTGCCGGTCGTGGCCCACGTGTAGGTCAAGCCGGCCTCGAGGCCGCCGTCGCTATCGCCGCCCAAGACGCTTAGATCTGTAGTCGCACCGCTGACCGGGCTTGGCGTGGCGGCAGCGGGAGTTGCTACCGTCGGCGTCGCATTCGTCACCGTCACCGCCGCAGCATTGCTCGTGACAGCGCCGCTAGTCGCCGTAACTGTCGCCGTCCCGGAAGCATACGAAGCCGTGTAAAGCCCGCTCGAACCGTCAATGTTGCCGACGCCCGACGCTACCGCCCAGGTAAACGCCGGTTGGACGCTTAGGGCCGTTCCGAACTGATCGTAGGCCGCTGCGGAGAACTGGTTAGTTGCGTGCGAAGCTAGGTTGGCCGTTGTCGGACTGACCGCGATGCCAGTCAAGGTCTGGTTCACCATGACGTTAACGACGCTAGTCGTCGTGAATCCGTCCATGTCCTTGATCGTCGCCGTAAACGTATAGGCGCCCGCTTTCGTGAACGTCGCCGTCGTGTTCTTGGCGGCGTTCGTGCCGTTTGTACTATAAGTCACCGTGGCCGGGCCGGTGGCCGACCAGGTGTAAAGCAGATTCGCCTCCAGATTGTCGTCCGCGCCGAGAACCGAAAGCGCGGCAGTCGTACCGGTGGCCGGATTGGGCGTCGCGACCGCCGCGACCGCGACCGTCGGCAAGCCAATCGTGGAATAGGGCTGGAGATACTGCCCGTCGATCACTTGCTGCGTGATTCCCGGCCCTTGCCAAGCCACGGCCAGGTTGTCGCCTCCGCCGCCTTCTTTCATCAAGGCTTGAATGTAATACTTTTGCCCGGCCACAAGGCTGATCGTGATTGACTTCTGTTGTGAATAGGTGTTCCACGCACGCGAGCCGGTATAGGAAGGAACGTAGGCGATCTTAGTGGCGTTACCGGACGTAGCGTCGGTGCTCAGCCACAACTCGGCGGTGTCGTCGGCGGCGATCCAGAATGTATAGCTGCCGGTCGTCGGCGGGATGAGCAGGGCCTGGACGCGCTGCCCGTAGTTGTCGGCATAGTTTGTCGGCCCTTCGAAGGTGAAGATTGTACCGGCCTGGTCCGGACTGTTCGGATAGTTTGAGTTGCCCGTCAGATCGGTGACGGCCGTGCCGCCGCCGATGTTCAGCCAGCGCTGCAAGTAGGCGCCGTTGACCGCGTAGACGGCAACGTTGACGAGCGACGCGGTCGTCGCGCCGCCGAAGTCGGTGATCGTAACTTGCAACGTATAGTTGCCCGCCATGTAGAACGTGACGACCGTGTTCTTCGCTGCGTTCGTGCCGTTGACCGAATAGGTTGGCGCGATGGCGCCGCTAGGCGTGTTCAGCGCGGTCCAATTGTACATCAAGTTCGCTTCACCGCCGCCGTCGGCATCTGCTCCCAACACCGTGAAGGTTGTGGTTTTGCCGGTTACGGGGTTGGCTGACGAAGCGGCCGGCGTGGCAACCGTCGGCGAAGTGTCCGTCGTACTGGCAACGGCTGTGCCGCTTATGGCGCCGTTCGTGGCGGTGACATTTGCTGACGAGGTTCCGTAAGGAGCGGTGTATGCTCCGCCCGACGTGATCGATCCAGCCGTAGTCGTCCACGTGAACGTCGGCTGCGATGTCAACGCGTTGCTGAACTGATCGTATGCGGTCGCGGTGAAGGCCTGCACACCGTGCGAAGCCAGCGTGGCATACGCAGGACTGACCGCAATCCGAGTGAATGTTTGATTGACTGTGACGTTGACGCTGCTGGTCGCCGTCATGCCGCCCTGGTCGGTGATCGTCACGGTGAACGTGTAGCTGCCGGCCTTGCTGAAGGTGGCCGTAGTGTTCTTTGCGGCATTGCTGCCGTTGGCGCTGAACAGTGGCGCGGCGGCTCCGCCGGGCAGCACGGTGGCGACCCACGTGTACGTGAGGTTCGCCTCGCCGTCATCGTCGTTGCCTACGACAGAAAGATTGGTCGTCGTACCGGTGACCGGCGAGGGCGAAGCGGCAGCCGGCGTAGCTACGGTGGGCGCCGTGTTGGCGACGATAACCATGGCCGTGCCGGAGTACGCGCCGCTGGTGGCCGTGATCGTCGCGTTGGCGTGGCTGGCCGGCGCGGTGTATGCGCCGGTCGATGGATCGATATTCCCGGCGGAGGCCGACCAAATCCAACCGGAGAGGCTCATCGCCGCGCCGAATTGATCGCGACTGCCCGCTGAAAACGTCTGCGTGCCGTTGGCGGCAATATTCAGCGGATTCGGAGCGACGACGACCGTCGGAGTCTGGTTGACGGTGACGCTCACGCTACTGGTCGTCGAAAGGCCCGACGAGTCGGCGATGGTGACAGTGAACGTGTAACTGCCGGCTTTGCTGAAGCTGACCGTCGTGTTCTTCGCCGAGTTCGTGGCGTTGTCGCTGTAGGTCGGCTGCGCTGCGCCGTTGGGCACTGTCGTAGCGGCCCAAGTATAAGTGAGGGTCGATTCGCCCGCGTTGTCCGCGCCCAACACGGACAATGTCGCGGTTGTTCCAGTCACAGGGCTCGGTGTCGCGGCGGCCACAGCAGCGACCGTTGGTAGCAGATTGGCAAGTGCGGCGACGGCGCTCGCGCTGAGCGAAGTGTTGTAGATCCGGGCATCGTCGATCGTGCCCTTGAAAAATCGGCCGCCAGTCGAGTCCTGGCCGATGTAGCTCGTGCCGCTGAACGACTGCGTGGCATTGGTTGCCGTGTTGACCGCCGACTGCATCGCCGCGCCAAAAGGCTGCATGTAAAACGTCGCATTGTTCGCCGTTACCACCAGCGCCACGAAGGTCCAGACGCCATCGGGCACGATCAGGCCCGAGGCGTAATTGTAGTTTGTATCGTTCCAGTGATAATGCAGTTCGCCGGAACTAATGATATCGAGCCCGGAGGCGGTCCCCGTGCCATTGCGATAGAAGATAATGCCGGCGTAATTGCTCTGCGTGCCATTGCGCTTCACCCAAGCGCTCATGGTGACCGTGTTGCTATTGAGATTGAGCGCGGGCACGCTGACCGCGCCGGTGGTGCCATCCAGAGAGACAGCACCGGCGCCAACCTGGCCGGTCGTCCACGTGGCCCCGCCGACGAGCGTTCCCGGATGCCCGCTGCCGCTGGAGTCCGCGGCATTCAAGCCCGAACCGTCGTCGAGCTTCCAGTAGCCGGCCGGTTTAACGACCTGCGCGGTGGCGTTGCCCGTAGCACCGCCGCCGGAAGCCGTGGCCGTAACCGTGGCCGTGGTATTCGATGACGGGGCCGTGTAAAGGCCCGTGGCCGAGACTGAGCCGGCTCCGGCCGTTACGCTCCACGTGACTGCGGGCGTGCCGGGCATCGGCTTGCCAAACTGGTCGACCGCCGAGGCACCGAACTGGTACGTCTGCGAGGGCAGCAAGACGGACAGTTGCGGAAAAACCGAAATCCCGGATTGCGTTTGGTTCACCGTCACGGTGACTTTGCTGGTCGAACTCAGGCCGTAGGTATCGGTGGCTGTGACCTGGAAGGTGTACGATCCGGCCTGGCTGAACGTGGCAGTGGTATTCTTCGCGGCGTTCGTTCCGTTGACGCTGTAGGTCGGCGCGGTGGCTCCGGCAGGCTGCGATGTGGCGGCCCATGTGTAGGTAAGACTCGACTCGCTGTCCGAGTCCGTTGCCAAGGCGGTAAGATTGACGCTCGTGCCGGTCACCGTGCCGGAAGAAGCGGTCGCCGGCGTGATCCATATCGGCGCAGTGTCCCCGGTCGAGAACATCGAAATGTTGTCGAACGTCGAAACATTGAGCAGGCTTCCGTTGTTGCTGTCGGCCGCCAAGCCCATATAGACGGTGGTCGGCATGGTAATTGTCTGCGTGCCGAGCACCGTCCAGGTGACACCGTCGGTCGATGCCGAAGACGTAAATATGTTGCCGCTGCGGCTGATCTCAAGCCAATAAGGAGCCGCGACGACGGCCGCCTCGTTGTTATCGGGAATGATCGTCTGCGTGCCGTCGGGCAGCGTCAGATCGAGATCGCCTGGATCAAAGCCTTCGGGCGTGTCCGCGACTTCGTCTGTGCCGCTGGGCAGTGGCACCGGTATAGTCGGCGGATCGAGCGGAGTTTCCGCGGTAAATGCCGCGCCAGTTGTGCCGCCGCCCGACGTCGTTCGGTATTGGAACTGGGCCCCTTGCGTGTAGGAGATGAAGGTTGCCGCATTCGCCGATAGTGCATCGAGCGTCGCGCGGATCATCACGCCCGCCTTGGTGAAGTTTCCCGTGTTCTGCTGCGATGCCAGTCGGGCGACGATATAGCCGTCACCACTGAGCGGCACGTACGTGAAGCGGAACTGGTCGGACGTGCCGCCGATGTCGCTCCCTTGGCTGACAACCTTGAATGTGCCGGTGCTCGAAGTGTAACCCGTCGCGCCGGCCACCGGGCTGCCGAGATCCTGGGCTTGCCAGAGCCCCGGCAGCGAGACGTTGCTTGGCGTGGCGGCGAAAATCACCGCCGATGCCAGGCTCGATCCGCCCGTCACCGAATCGACTGCGTAGATGCGATAGTAATACGAATTGACGGGTGAGACGGTCGCGTCGTTGTAATTAGTCGCACTTATCGTCGTCAGCGTCGCAAAATTGGTGCCATCGGTCGATCGCTGGATCTGATAGCCGGTTGCCCCAGCGACCGCGGTCCATTGAAACGACATCTGAGTGGACGCCTTCACCGTGAAGAACAGCCCATTGACATTTGGCAACTGCGTCGCGCTCGTGATCGAAGTAACCGAGGAATTCGTCCCGACGCTGCTGGTGGCGACGACTTGGTAATAGTACTTCGTGTCGGTATTCAGCCCGGTATCGGTGAAACTATCGAAATTGGCGGGCGAGGTGCCGATAGCCGTATAGTTCGTCCCGTCCGTCGAGCGGTAGATCGTGAAACCGGTTGCCGAGGGAACGGCGTTCCACTTCAGTTGGATTTGTGCGCGGCTCATCGGGTTGGCGACGATGCCGCCCGGAGTGCCGGGACGGCTGGCGATCGATACCGAAGCCGAAGAATTCGACTGTTGGCCACTGGAGTTGCGGCTGCTAATGCGGTAGTAGCACAACTGCGCGGCAGTCGTGGCGGAATCGGTATACGAAATCGTGCTGGCCGCCGTGATCGTGGCGATCAGCGTCCAGGTACTGTTATTGCTGGATCGCCAGATGAAATAGCCATTTCCGCCGGCAACGGTGTTCCAGGAGAGCAATACGCCCGTGCCCGACGCCGGCAGGCTCGCGGCCAGGGCAGTTGGGACGGTAAGGGCGCCGTTGACCGTCGGCGCGGCAGTCGACGCCGACGCGGTAACAAGGCTCGGCGCGGTACTGTCGGTCGAGGAGTTGAAGGCCATCACGTCGTAGGTGTAATTCGTGATGGTCCCGCCAGGCGAATCGACATAGCTCGTGCCCGTAAGGCCGGTCGCCACGGTCGTAAATGTCATTCCGTCGCTCGTGCGGAGGACGTTGTAGCTCGTCGCGCCGGTTACAGCGTTCCATTGCACATTTACCATCGTGCTGTCCGTCGATGTGGCGGAGAGACCTGTGACCGGCGCAAGTGGCGTGACCGGCACGGTGCTCGTCACGCTGAAGTTGGTGATGTTCGTGTAGGACGAGTTGTTGTCCGGATTGTTGAACGACCAGAACGTGTTGTTGTTCGGATCGACGAAAATGCTTCCGTAGTCTCCGATGCGGTTGCTCGTCCGCGTGCCGTGCGCGACCATCACGCTCGGCTGCATCGTCCCGGCGGGATCGGAGGGCGTACGGCCGGTGACGAACATTGCTTCAGCGGTGCCGTTGGTGCCGAGGTAGTTGATGCCGATGTTGCCGTTAGCGTCGATCGAGCTGAAGGAGTATTCGGGCGAATAGCCACCCGGCGGCGTGATCGTGCCGCTTTGCACGACGTTGATAGTGTGGTTGGTGTTGTTAACCGTGGACATGTCCACCAGGTTCCAATTGAGCGTGCCGAACTCGTTGCAGAGGATGACTTTGTTGTTCCGCATCTCAGCCGTCTTCGAGCTGCCGATCGTCACGCCGGAGAGCGTATAGGTCGTGAACGTCGGCGTGGCGCTGAGCTCGTTCGTCATCTTGATGAACGACGTGCCGTTATTGAGCCAGATCGGGTCGCCCGGCTGGGAGTCCTCCATAAGGAAGGGGGCTCCGCCCGGCCGATTGGAGACGTACGACGTGAACGTGCTGTTGTTCTGGTCCAACACCGACGATTTTTGGATCGTGACCGTATCGTTCGTGCCGGGCCAAGTGAGAACATAGGCATCGGCATTGTAGCCAAAGCGTCCTCCGTCCGTCGCATTGAGCATGTCGATCGTGTGGAACTCGCCCCAGCCTTGAGTCGGATCGGCCGTGTTGGAAACGGCAAAATACACTTCCGTCAGGCCGGCCGTGAAGACCCACCGTTGGGCCAGGGGATCGAAGACGACGTAGGGGTCGATCGAGCCGTAGGGGTCGTTCTTTGTCCAGGCGGCAAGCTGACTAAAGGGCTTTTGGTAAATAAGCTGGCCGCTCTTGGAGAAGACCCCCAGATTGGTGTTGATAATCTGGCAGACAAAGTTGGAATTGACCGCGCCGTTGGGGTCCAGCGGTCCCCAGCCCGTGTAGCTTTGGTCCAGTCCACCGAAGGAGGTGCCGACCGTTGCGCTCAGCAAGTTGCGGTGCTCCAGGAGTTCGACCGTCAGCCGGCGGCCACATGTCAAACCGCGGCCGCTGTTTCGCGCCGCCTTTTTCCCGCGATGGCTCTTTTCTGTGCGCGGTTTCGATGAGAACCAATTGCCGTTCACAAACTCCTCCTGCATCGGAATGAGATAGCCCAAAATTGCGGACTCGAGAAGCCTAGATAATGCGCATAACCCAGAGTGCAATTGTAACGGAAAGGCCATCGCAACGCAAGCGAAAGGCGACGTTTTTTAGTGAAAACTAAAAAAAGCGGCTGTATATTTTAGCAATCCTCACAAAAGGTGGGAAGCAGCGGATGGGAATACGTTCTAGTCGTCGGCAAGCACCTGCTCAATCAGCTTTTCGTCGTAAACGGCGAAGCCTGCCAGCAAGTAGTTCCGCAGCGCCATCGGATGGTCCAGGTCGCACGTATGAACGCATACCCGCCGCGGCTGGAACGACCACGCGCGGTCGAGCGCCCACGCTAAGAATGACCTCCCCATTCCTCGGCCGACGTACGCGGGAAAGAGGCCGAAGTAGGCTATTTGCACCTCACCTGCGACGCGGCAATCGAGCTCCACGTAGCCCGCCGGCTCATCGTTGACGTAAAGCACGTCGATTTCCACGGCCCCGTTCTGGATGATGTCGCGCAACTCGTCGTCCGCCATCCGATTGCGGTCGGTCCAATGATACGCCCGGCCGACGCCATTGTAGAGCAAGTGGTAGGCCTCGACCGTTGGCGCGACGAGCCGCTCGATCCGCATGCCAGGCTGCGGCTGACAGCCGGCTGCCGGTGGCGAGAACATTTCCAAGTAGGTCCTTTTTGTCCGGGCAATCTTCATTGCAATGCTGATCGAGCTGCAGGGCTTATTTTTCCAGCGCCGGCGGAGCCATTTGCGGCAGGTTGCCGGCGCATTTTTGGTTGCCACCATTGTAGAGAGTTTTTGGGACGCTGGCATGATTGAAGCCGGGCTATGGATACCAGGCGGCTTAGCAGTTGCAATCGCCGTTTTAACTGCGATAATAGGGGCCGAAGCCCTTCATTCTGCGGAAACCACGTCTAACCCCTGGGGACTCATGCCATGACCCGTCTCACCCGTCGCCGTTTCGTTCAACTTGCCGCCGCCGGCGGAATCAACGCCGGCTTCATAGTCGCCGGCACAAAATCTTCCGCCAAGGTCGTAGGCGCCAACGAGAAGATCCGCGTCGCGATCTGCGGAATCAACGGCCGCGGAGGCAACCACATCAGCGAATACGCCAAGATGAAGGGCGTCGAGATCGCGTATCTCGTCGATCCCGATAGCACGCTCTTCGCTAAGCGATTGCCGAGCATTGAGAGGGTCGCCGGAAACAAGCCGAAATGCGTCTCCGATCTTCGCAAGGCTCTGGACGATAAGGACCTCGACGCAATTTCCATCGCAACTCCCAACCATTGGCACTCGCTGCTCACGATCTGGGGCTGCCAAGCAGGCAAGCATGTCTACGTGGAGAAGCCGTGCAGCCACACCATGTTCGAGGGCCGCAAATGCATCGAGGCGGCGGCAAAGTATGGCGTCGTCGTGCAGCATGGCACCCAGCAGCGAAGCGAGAACAAGCGGGCGGCCGAGATCGCCGCCTTGAACGCCGGCAAATGGGGCAAACTGCAAGTCAGCAAAGCCTACGTCTGCAAGCCGCGCTGGAGCATCGGTGTCAAGCCCGATGAAGCCGCGCCCGCAACACTGGACTTTGATCACTGGGTCGGGCCATCGAAGATGCGGCCGTTCAATCGCAACCTCGTACATTACAACTGGCACTGGAACTGGGATTTCGGCAACGGCGAGATCGGCAACCAAGGCGTGCACCAGTGCGACGTGGCCCATTGGTCCCTCGGGCCTGACGCCACGCTGCCCACGCGGGTCTGGAGTCTCGGCGGACGGCTGGCGTATGAAGATCAAGGCCAGACGCCGAACATGCAGTTGGCCGTCTACGAGTTCGGCGACGTTACCGTGGTCATCGAAGTCCGCGGCCTGGTCGAGAAGCGAAATGCCAACGGCGACATCGGATGGCCCCAAAAGGTTTCCAACGAGTTCTACACCAGCGAAGGCATGGTGCTGGACGGGAAGTTCCATCCCAAAGGCAGCGCGAAGGCGCATGACGTTACGGTCGAGCCGGTGCATCTCACGCCCGGCGGGGCGTTCGGCAGCTTCATCCACTGCGTCCGCAACCATGCCCCGCAAGAGGTCAACGCTCCGATCTTCCGCGGCCACTACTCCGCCGCGCTTTGCCACCTGGCCAATATCTCTTATCGCCTGGGCAAGGAAGTTCCCTTCAGCCAGGAACCGGATGGAATGAGCAATCCGCAGATTGCCGAATCGTTCGATGTGATCAAGAAGAATCTCAAATCGGCTGGCGTCGATCTTGGCAAGACGAACTACCGTATGGGCCGCACGCTCACGATCGATCCGAAGGCGGAACGCTTCGTCGGCGATGCGGAGGCGGACAAGATGCTGACGGGCGAGTATCGTGCTCCGTATGTCGTGCCGGAGAAGGTGTAACTTACATCCACAACTGCCGCACCGCTTCGACAAGCCGCGTATACTGTCCTGGCTCGTTGTAAGCCTGCGCCGAGACTCGCAGCACGACCCGCGGCGATGCCGGGAAGAAGTAAACGGGTGCTTCAATCTGAAAGCGTTCGAACAGCTCCCGGTTAAGTCGGTGCTGATCGATCGGTTCGGTTGGCGGATTCGGATCATTGCCCAACTCCACTGCCGCCATCGAGCCGAGCATCTCTGGCGGACAAAGCGGTCGCGCGGCCAGTTCTGCGATGAACAGCGACCGGGCGGCCATGGCATATTCGTGGTTCCGCTGCAATAGCGCCGCCATGCCGCCGGGCAATAGCCCGTCAAGGAACTCGATCGCCGCACCCACGCAGATCCAGGCCGTCGGATCAAGCGTGCCCGGCCAGTCGAACAAATCCTGAAAGCGGCTATAGCCGGCACGCGGTCGGTTGTAGCCGTGGCTGATAACCGGCGGCACGATCCGCTCTTGTTGGTCGCGGCGAACGTGCAAGAAGCCGGCTGGCCGCGGGGCGCATAGCCACTTGTGACAATTTCCCGTGTAATAGGTTGCGCCGATCCGCCGCAGATCAATCGCGATCATGCCCGGCGCATGCGCACCGTCGATCAGCGTCTCCACGCCACGCTCCTCCAATCGCCGCACCAATTCCTCAATCGGAAATATTACCGCCGACGGACTGCTGATATGGTCCAGCATCGCGATCCGCGTCCGCTCGGTCACGCGCGCGAGCACCGACGCGACAACCTGCTCCGCCGACTCCACCGGCACTGCTATCTCCGCGACGACGACCCGCGCGCTGCTTCGCTCGGCAACATAGCGGGCGACATTGTTGCAAGCGTTGTAGCCGTGATTGGTAACGAGGATCTCGTCGCCCTCGCGGAACTCAAGCGACCGCAGCACGCTGTTGACGCCCGCAGTCGCGTTGGACACGAAGACCAGGTCCTGCGGGTCCGCGCCGACCAATTCGGCCAGCCGTACGCGCGAGGCATCGAGCAGTTCCTGCATCCCGCGGACGAGAAACTGCACGGGCCGGGCTTCCATTCGCGAGCGAAGCTCACGCTGCCGCTGGAGCACGAACTCCGGGCAGGCCCCGAACGAGCCATGGTTCAGCATCGTTATCGCCGGGTCCAATGGCCATGCGGCGGCGGCCTGCGGCAGGCCCATATCGGGGAAAGTCGCTGCGGCCATGCGATCAACCGCGCTTCGATTGGCAGCCGCAGCCGGGCGAACCGCAGCCGCCCGACTGGATCGCAATCGGTTCGCCCCAAATGACGGGCAGATTCGATTCCAACCAAGCGGCCGTGCCGCCCTCGACATTCACGACGTTGGGAAAGCCCGCGGCGATGAACTGCTCACACGCCTTCCCCGATCGGCCGCCGCTGCGACAGATCATATACAGTGGCTCGCCCGGCTTCGCGCGGCTTCGCATGACCGCGGCCAGGTCGATCGTGTCCAACGGCACACTGCTGGCCAACTCGGCATGAACTTCCTGATACTCTTCCGGCGTGCGGACGTCGATCAACTCGATCGGCTGGCCTTGCCGGACGAGGTCATATAACTCTACGGGAACGATGCTTTTCATCAATTCTGGTTCGGTTGGGCCACCGTGGCCGCGCCGCCTCTGACGTTCTCGGCACGCGGCGTCGCAGCGCCTCGATAATACCTGCGCCGCACCGTGTTGCCGTAAAAGTGGAACGGCCGGTTCGGGCGGTCGACCATCGGCGTCGACTCGATCTCTTGCTTCAAATCGCCGCGGGCGACGATCACCGGAAGCCAGCCCGTCTCGGCCGCAGAGGCCGCGCTGGGGGCCGTAAACACGAAAACCGCACTCAGTATAAACGCCGCAGTAATTACACGCAACATGGTGATTATTCTCCCATTCAGATGAACTTGATCGTGTTACTCCTTTGAAAATTGGTCCTACTATCATAAGCATTCGGCCGCCAAAGGGAAGACCTTCAACCGGCGCGGTCGGCCTGCCGGCTGTGACGAGTCTGACGGAGAAAACAGCGGATTTCCGCGAGCGCCGGACGCCCTCCACGCGTTACAGGCCAAAGACGGGGCATAATGCGCGAAATTGGAACGACCGGAAAAAAACCGTGTATCCCCGAACTTTCTCCATCGCTCTGGAAATGACTGGGGTAACCTCCGTGGGGGTAGGATGTCAAGCTTGCCAAATAACACAAACGAACGATCGCCGAACGAAAAAATGCTCGCGCCAAGGCGCAAAGCTCGCAAAGGAAATGACGGAGAAATACTGGCAGAAATATGAGGACGCGGCAACTCATGTGCATGCATATTCCTGTCGTCCATTTTCCTGTCAATCCCTTCTGTCTTGGCGGCGTTAGATCGTGGCGCGGGCTGCAATGGCGAGATATATCTTACGCTTTCGAAGTCGTGGTTTTTTGCCTGCTTTCTTGGGGTTTTACAAGACAGAATGGACTCAGAAACGACTCAGGAACCGCCCGGTTTTGGTGCGCGCTTTCGGTACAAAAGCACCGCCTCGCGGTGTTACAGCGCGGCGGTGCATGGCATCTGTGTTGACTTAACTTATTATGCGATAACATGTTAGCCGCCACTTCCGTCCTCCCGATCTTGTGGCAAGCTGGGCAAGCGCGGTGCAATTGGGCTCGCAGGCACCAATTGCCGAGCGCGAAATGACTGAAAACAGTGAAAATCATGCAACCGAGTTTTTCCCGCTGCGAACGCCATGTGTTTAACGGAAATCATCTTTGGAATTGCTTTGATTTCGCTTTGAAACTGCTTTGACTCGGCTGGGAAGCGGCAAGTCCGGGATGGCAGCGGCGAGTGCCCGCAATTTTTTTGTTTGAAGGCCTGGGTGCCGGCAATTCCCGCGGAAAACGGCCTGCGTTTAAGGCAAAAGCGCCGGAAACCTATGTAGAAACTGCATAGAAACGTCATAGGAATCGCATAGAAACTGCATAGAAACGTCATAGAAACGCATAGGATCACGTGTTGCCTTGTGTTAGCAGCGACCAATGTTTAGCGGTTGGGGGGTTTGGGGATTTAGAGATTTAGGGATTGTGAACATTGAGCATGTGCCTTTCATCCTTGATCCTTCCGCCCTCATCCTTTCTTCCCCTCCACTCTCAACTCTCAACTCTCAACTCTTGTACACATATCCATATATATATTGCTAGATGCGCTATGCGATTATAGAAGAATTCTTTTCGGATTGTTCCGAACTCCTTGGCGGACAAGGACTTAAAGAGTTTTCGGGGTCATTTATGACATATCGCAACTCCGCCTTTTTTTGGGCCGGTCGCGGGAAAAACGCGCCTGTCACACTTCCGGCCCTCGGCTGGCGTGTCCAAGTTAGTCCCACTACAATGGGCCTCCATGGCCCCGCAGCAATTCATCAGCAAGTGGCAGCGCGTGACGCTTAGCGAGCGATCGGCCTGCCAGCAGCATTTTCTCGACCTGTGCGACCTCCTGGGCCAGCCCAAGCCGGCCGCGGCCGATCCCGAGGGAACCTGGTATACGTTCGAGAAAGGCGTGCAGACCAGCGACGACGCCCAGGGCTGGGCGGACGTTCTGGATGCGCGACCATTTCGGCTGGGAGTACAAGGGCCGGCACAAGGACCTCAAAACGGCCTACGCCCAACTGCTCCGCTACCGCGAGGCCCTGGAAAACCCGCCGCTCTTGGTCGTCTGCGACATGGACCGCTTCGAAGTCCATACCAACTTCACCGGCACCGCCAAGCAGGTCCACGCATTCAATCTGGCCGGGCTGGCCGACGGGGCCAATCTCGACATCCTCCGCCGCGTTTTCACCGATCCGCAATCGCTCAAGCCGGGCATCACCAGCGAGGCGATGACCGTCGAGGCGGCGGAACGCTTCGCCAAGCTGGCCGACGGCCTGCGGCAGAAGGGGATCGAGCCGCTCCGCGCCGCCCATTTCCTCATGAAGCTCATGTTCTGCATGTTCGGCGAGGACACCGCGCTCTTGCCGCCGGGCCTCTTCGCCAAGCTGCTGGACACCGGCAAGGCCAACCCCGCCATGCTGCCAAAACTGCTCGGTGCGCTCTTCGAGGCGATGCGGACGGGCGGCATCTACGGCAGCGACCTGATCCTCTGGTTCAATGGCGGGCTTTTCGACGACGCCGAGGTCCTGCCGCTGACGCAGCAGGAAATCAACACGCTGGCGAACATCAACCAGTACGACTGGGCGGCGGTCGAGCCTTCCATCTTCGGCACTCTTTTCGAGCGGACGCTCGATCCGGCCAAGCGCTCGCAGATCGGCGCCCATTACACGCATCGCGGCGATATCGAAACGCTCCTGAAGCCCGTGCTCCTCGCCCCGCTTCAGCGCGAATTGACCGCGGTAAAAGAAAAATGCGAAGCCGACTTGTGGCCGAAAGTCGTGAAGCAAAGTAGGGTGGGTCAAGCGCAGTGCAGACCCACCATGAAAGAATCCCCCGCCCGCCGCGCCTTCGACCGCGCGATTCTCGACTTCCTCGAACGCCTCGCCCACGTCCGCGTCTTGGACCCAGCCTGCGGGTCGGGCAATTTCCTTTACGTGGCGATCCACGTGCTCTTGGACCTGGAGAAAGAGGTCATCACCTACGCGGCCGACCGGGGCCTGGCGGCGTTTCCGCGCGTGAACCCCACGCAGCTTTCCGGGCTGGAGATCAATCCTTACGCGCAGCAGCTTGCCCAGGTGGTGATTTGGAACGGCTATTTGCAATGGATGCACTACAACGGCTTCAAGATGCCCGACCATCCGGTGCTGACGCCGATCGAATCGGTGCGGCAGATGGACGCGATCTTGGACCTGAGCGACCCGGAGCATCCGAAGGAGCCGGAGTGGCCGGAGGCGGAGTTTATCGTGGGGAACCCGCCGTTCTTGGGTGGAAAGCTGCTGCGGAAGAACCTTGGCGATGAATATGTTGATGCGATGTTCAAGCTCTGGGGAGAACGCGTGCCGCGCGAGGCCGATCTTTGCTGCTACTGGTTCGAGCGGGCGCGGGCGCAAATAAAGCTGGGTAAATGCCACCGCGCCGGCTTGCTGGCTACGCAAGGGATTCGCGGCGGGGCGAACCGAAAGGTGTTGGAACGGATTAAGGAGTCGGGTGACATATTCTTTGCGGTAAGTGATCGGGAGTGGATTCTGGATGGGGCTACTGTGCATATTTCGATGGCCGGATTTGATAACGGCGCTGAATCGAACCGCATGCTCGATGACAGCGGTGTTTCATGTATTAACTCCAATTTGACGGCCGATGTTAACCTAGCTGAGGCGCGCCGACTCGGCTGCAACGCAGGGATTTCGTTCATGGGGGACACGAAGGGCGGGCCGTTTGACATTCCGGACTCAATCGCAACCGAAATGCTCCACGCCCCGAATCCGAACGGGCGACCCAATTCCGACGTTGTCGTCCCGTGGATGAACGGACTGGACATTACAAGTCGCTCCCGTAACATGTGGATCATTGATTTCGGAATGGTCGCTACCATGGAGATTGCATGTCTTTACGATTCGCCGTTTGCTTACATCGAGGCCAAAGTTAAGCCACAGCGGGCGGCGTCCCGTACGACAATTGATTCTCGGTGGCTACACGAGCGGCCAAGGGTTGAGATGCGAATGGCGTTTGAACGGCACACCCGCTACATCGCGACGTGCATGGTGGCAAAGCATCGGATGTTTACTTGGCTGCCAACAGTGTGCCTGCCGGCCAACGTGGTAATCGTCTTCGCACGATCCGATGATTTTTTCTCAGGCGTGCTTCATTCGCGAATCCACCGCGCCTGGGCTTTCTCACGCGGCACCCAACTTCGTGAAAAGGAGAGCGGCGATCGGTATACTCCCACCACATGTTTCGAGACCTTCCCATTCCCCGAACCGACACCCGACCAAGAAGCGGCCATCGCGGCAGCGGCGAAGGAACTGGACGAGCTTCGCTCGCGGTGGCTGAATCCGCCGGAGTGGACGAAGACGGAGGTTTTGGAGTTTCCCGGTTCGCTGGACGGGCCGTGGTCGCGGTACGTTGATCCGGCAACGATTCAGAAAGTAGGAAGCCGTCGCGCAAGTTCCACCCACCCTCTCCCCGGCCCTCTCCCGGAGGGAGAGGGGGACTTGTTTGTCGGTACCGTCCGCTGGCCACGGATCGTGCCGAGAGATGCCGACTCGGCCGCCAGCCTGAAGAAGCGGACGCTCACCAATCTCTACAATGAGCGCCCCGCGTGGCTCGACCTGGCGCACAAGAAGCTCGACGACGCCGTCTTCGCCGCCTATGGCTGGGATGCGGGGATGAGCGATGAGGAGTTGTTGGAACGGCTCTTGCGGTTGAATTTGGAGCGAGCATGATCGGCTATCGGAGCAAGACCTTTCGCTTCGCACCGAGGGAGTTGCGAAGCCGCGAGCGGCGCGTTGGAAATAGGGATCTAATTGCCGCGGCAGCGGAATCTTTGTTAGTATATGCGAAACCGCAAGCGGGCGCGATGGACTAGTGCGAAGCCGCAAGCGGCTGGGAACACACAGCCGGTAAGCGATTATGCAAAAGCCGATCGTCATCGCCTATCACCTTACGTGGACCGCCTACGGATTCTGGCTCCCCAACGACCCGCGTGGAAGCATGTCCCGGTGCATCGCCAGCGACGTGATCGCCGAACTCGGAGAACTGCACTATGGCCGCAAACCGATCCCAGCCGGCCGGGCGGGTCGTGAGGCAATTCCGCGAGCGCGCCGAAGAAGTTTTGAGATTTCCTATCCAGCGGCTCTCGGCCGATGATGTCAATGCCGTCGCCGGCGCATTCGCGGAGGTGATCCGCGAGCACCCCTATACGTGCTACGCCTGCGCGATCATGCCGGACCACGTGCATCTCTTGATCCGCAAGCACAAAAAGCAAGCCGAGGAGATGATCGAAGATTTCCAGGCCGCCAGCCGCTTGCGGCTTCGCACTTGCGGGAACCGCGCCGTCGATCATCCGCTGTGGGGTGGACCCGGTTGGAAAGTCTTCCTCGACCATCCCGACGACATCCGCCGGACAATTACCTACATCGAGCAGAACCCGGTGAAGTGGAGGTTGCCGCAACAGCGCTGGGACTTCGTGACGCGATACGATGGCTGGCCTCTGCATCCCGGGCATAGTCCCAGTTCACCTTACGCGAGACGATTGGGAAAACCGGAAAAGCGTTGACGGTAAGCGCCCAGCCGACTATTGGCAGAACCCGGAAACGAGCGTGAACGCGCGTTTATGGCCGTTTATCAGCCGAGGGAGATTGCATCACGACGGAGCGTGATGAGTACGAGGACCCGCCCTCACCCCCTGCCCCTCTCCCGGAAGGAGAGGGGAGCTATGAATCTGGCCTCTCCCTAGCCCTCTCCCGAAGGGCGAGGGGAAGTTGTACGTTACTTCTTCGGGCGAACCACTTTCCACGCCAGGCCGACTTTCTCCATGACGCGGATCGCCAGATAGGTTACGTCGAACTCCCACCAGCGGTGCCCGTGCGCGGCGCGGGCGGGGAAGGCGTGGTGGTTGTTGTGCCAGCCTTCGCCGAAGGCCAAGAGGCCGACCCACCAGAGGTTGCGGCTGTCGTCCTTCGTTTCGTAATTGCGGTAACCCCACATGTGCGAGGCCGAGTTGACGAGCCATGTAATGTGCAGCACGTAAACCAGTCGCAGGAAGAGGCCCCAGACGAGCAGCGACGTGCCCGTGCGCAGGTCCCAGCAGCCCCAACCTATTGCGAACAACACCGCGCCAAGTGCGATGTGCCAAAGCAGGAAGGTCTTGTCCAAGAGCCGGAAGAAGCCGTCCTTCTGCAAATCTTTCGCATAGGTCGTATGCATCTCTTGCCACTGCGGGTCCTTGGGACGCGGGAAGAGCCAGAGAATGTGACTCCACCAGCCGCCGTCGTGCGGCGAATGGGGATCGCCCGGCTCGTCGCTGAAGCGATGGTGCTTGCGGTGTACGGCGACCCAAGTGATCGGCGGACCTTCGCCGGCGAGCGTGCCCATCAGGCCGAACGCGCGGCGGACCCAGTTGTAGGTCTGGAAACTGCCGTGGGTCAACAAGCGATGGTAGCCGAGGCAAATCCCGAGGCCGCCGGTCATCCAGGAAAGAACGCAGAATGCGAGCAGCCCGATCCACGTGAAGCAAAACGGCGCGGCCAGCGCACCGACGTGCAACACGACCAGCCAGCCGACGACGGGCCAATCGAGGCCATTGGACCATTCGCGAATCATCTCGCGTTCGGCCGCAACATCTTTCGGCTTGCGCATTTGCGCAACTGCGGCCGCCTCCGCCGATGTGGGCGGATCGAGCAGGGCAACATTGGAATCTACTATTGTGTTTGTTTCGTCGGGCATCATGGGCACAATGGTTTGTAGGGTTTACTTAAAGTCGCAATTTGGTTCATCACTGCCGTGGGGCAGATTACCAACCTGCCTTGTCATAGCAGATTAGCAATCTGCTCCACGCTGGCAGATTAGCAATCTGCTCCACGAACAAAGTCAATTGTCAGTAATCGGCAAAGTGCGTCAAGCGAGACGACATGTCGTTGATTGCCAATGGCTACGGCAGCGGGCCGAAGAAGGTCAGGAAACCGCGGTATTCGCCGGGAAATTCGGGGTTTTTAGAGCGCGGCCGCGGCTATGTAATAGTTGCGTAATAGTTCGTGTGCGCCGCGACAACCGCCGCCAACGTCACTTGGTGCCCATTCGCTTGGGTATCGTAAAGGAGTAAAGACAGACAACTGCGCCGGTTGATAAGAGGCACCAGGGCAGCCAAGGTTCCGGGGCGATGTCCTTCTTGGGAGCGGGCGAAGTGAAGGACATGACCGACGGGGCGGGCTCGGCGCCGCCGCGCCAGACGACGCGCTCCACCGCCAGACATTCGGCGCCGGCGATCATTAAGTAGATGCCAATTCCAAGAAACATTGCCCGCCACATGATTTCTACTCCCGAGGCGCTACGAGACGACTCTTTTCAATACCATCGTCGCGGTTTTTATCGGGCTTCAGCCAACACAGCGCAAGTACTTCGATTCGGCGGCAATCGGCGTCGTTTCGCACTGTATTTTCGGCTTGGACAAGCCGTTTCGGTCGTTCGCTTGCGGTCACGATTTGTCGTTCGTAGCAGCGGCAACCGCGCCGCGCGGCCCGACGCGCGTAAAACCGGGAGATTTACACAGTTAGTAGTCAATTTACCGGTTCGGAGGAGCCGATTCCACTTCTGGGCGCTGGGCAATACGGGAGCGCCCCTAGTGGTTGTTTGCGGAGCAAAGACCACGTATAATCAAATGCGAGAGGGTATGGGTTATTCGGAGTATGAACACCTTGTTGGAAAAGCCCAAACTGCTGCTTGTCGGTGATTCGTGTAAGAGCGCGGAGGAAATGCTCTCCGCGGCTTCCGAGTCGCACGACATCGTGGCCATCCAGAACCCGATCCGGGCGCTGGCCATGCTTTCCCGCGAGCGCTTTGCGGGCGTGTTCGTCACTGCGAAGTACTTTCAAGAGGCGTTCGAGATCGGCAAGCTCTTGCAGAACGAGCAGATTCTCGAAGGAATGCCCGATGGTGTCGCTCTGCTGGAAAGCGACAACACGATCATCTGGGGCAACTCCCGCATGCGGCAGTGGAGCGGCCGCGAGTCGGTCGCGGGCGTCAACTTCTATGCGGCGCTGGGCAGCCCCGAAATCCTTGGCCCCGATTTCTGCCCCTTTCACACCGCACTGGCGACAGGCCAGGGCACAAACTCCACGCTCCGCAGCCAAGACAATCGCTACTTCCAGGTCCAGGCCGCGCCGGTCCGCGAACTGGAAGGCCCCGCCAAGCACCTGATCATCACCGTCCGCGACGTGACCCACGAAGTCCAGCAGCAGCAGAAGCTGGCCGCGATCCACCAGGCCGGCATGGAGCTTGCAGACCTCACGCCCGAAGAAGTCTTCCAGATGCCGATCCGCGACAGGATCGAGCTCTTGAAGTCGAACATTATCCATTTCACGAAAGACCTGCTGCACTTCGAGGTCGCCGAAATCCGCTTGCTCGATCGCAAGACGAATCGCCTCGAACCGCTGCTGGCCGAGGGTCTGGACGCCGACGCGGCGCGGCGCGACCTCTTCGCCCTGCCGCAGGGCAACGGCGTGACGGGATTCGTGGCTGCGACCGGAAAGAGCTATCTCTGCGAGGACACGACGGAGGACCCGCTCTTCCTGGAAGGCGTTCGCGGGGCCAAGAGCTCGCTCACCGTGCCGCTCTTGCTGCACGACGAAGTCATCGGCACATTCAACGTCGAGAGCATGGAGCCGCGGGCGTTCAGCGAAAGCGACCTCCAGTTCCTGGAAATCTTCAGCCGCGACGTGGCCGCCGCGCTGAATACTCTTGAGTTGCTCGTTGCCGAAAAAGCCAGCACGGCCGCCGAGAGCGTCGAAGCCATTCACAGCGCCGTGGCGCTGCCGATCGACGAGATCCTCAACGAGGCCGTCAACGTCATGGAGCGCTATATCGGCCATGAGCCGGAAGTGGTCGAACGTTTGCAACGCATCCTCCGCAATGCCCGCGACATTAAGCAGGTGATTCAAAAGGTCGGGCAGACGATGACGCCCGCCAAGGCGCATCCGGTGACGGCGCAGGTAGAGGACCGCCCGGTGCTTCGAGACCGGCGCGTGCTTTTTGTCGATGCCGATGGCAGCGTGCGCGGCGCAGCTCATGCCCTTCTGGACCGCTACCGTTGCGAGGTTGAAACGGCCCACGACGGCGGCGAGGCGCTGTGCATGGTTCGTGCGGCGTCCGCCGACCCCTACGACGTGATCGTCGCCGACATCCGGCTGCCCGACATGAACGGTTATGAGCTGATGGTCAAAATGCAGCAGTTGGTCGAACCGCTGCCGTTGGTCCTGATGACCGAGTTCGGCTACGATCCGAAGCACTCGATCGTCAACGCGCGGAAGGCCGGCCTGCCGGCGTGGGCAATCCTCTACAAGCCGTTCCGACTGGACCAGCTTATCGGCGCCGTGGAACACTATATCAACGAGCCTAAAGCGGTGGCAGCGACGTGATCGCGGTCGTTCTCCTTCTTGTCGCGGCGGCTGGCCATGCCGCTATTTGGGCCGGCGGCGTCAATCGCACGCACGCCTCCGGGTGGTCGCACGCGCTGGTGAGCAAGCTCGACAAGATTGAATTCTTCCTCTTGTTCGTGCCTCCGCCGGTGGTAGCTGTTTGGCTGTTTTGGATTCCGCCGGAATCGCTCATGCCGTGGCGCGTATTCGCGGCCGCGCCGGGCGCATCTCACTGGGCATGGCCGCGCTGGCTTGCTACCTGGTCGTTTGCTGGCTGGCGGCCGCGTACGTGCTGGCCGCGCACGTGCGGCGGGAGCTGTCGTACGACGTCAGCGCCGTGCTCCGCTTTCATCGCCGACGCCGTCTCAATACCCGCAACATATTGCACTCGCCCGATCGTCCGCACCATGCCCTTGTCCGTCTTCCCGGCAACGAGTGCCTCGACCTTGACTTGACGGAACGCGGCCTCGACGTTCCTCGCCTGCCGGCCGCGCTGGACGGACTCGCGATCGTGCATATTTCCGATCTCCATTACACGGGCCACGTCGGCAAGCCGTTCTTCGAGGAGATGGCGCGGATGAGCAATGCCCTGGAGCCGGACATCATCGCCGTCACGGGCGACATCACCGACAACAACGTTTGCATTGATTGGATTCCGGACACGCTCGGCCGCCTGCGGGCGCGTTACGGCGTTTACTATATCTTCGGCAACCACGATCTTCGCTTCGATTGGAAGCGGATGGCTCGTCTGCTGGACGACTGCGGATTGATCTACGTCGGCGGACGCTGGCTGTCGGTCGAAGTCCGCGGTCAGCCATTCTTGCTGGCGGGCAATGAGCTGCCGTGGTTCACGCCCGCCGCCGATCCGCGCACGTTCCCGCCGCGGAGCGAGCTTCCCTTCCGGCTAATCCTCGCCCATTCGCCGGACCAGCTTCAATGGGCCCGCCAGGCGGACGCCGACCTGATGCTTGCCGGCCACACGCATGGCGGCCAAATCCGGCTGCCGTTCATCGGGCCGATCCTTTCGCCGAGCATGCAAGGCGTGCAATACGCTTCCGGGCTGTTCCACGTTCCGCCGACAATACTCAACGTCAGCCGCGGCGTTTCCGGCGAGGTGCCGCTACGGCTAAACTGCCCGCCGGAGATTATTCATCTTACTCTGCACGCGCGGGGCGATCTGCGTGCGGCCGAAGTTCAAACGGGTGAACTGGCTGCGTCAAAGCCCGACGCGCAAGCGAGTGTGTAATGAACCAACTACGACAAAACTGTGGGCTATCGAAGCCCGACGCGCAAGCGAGGCCGGCGCCGTATAAAAGCCTCGCTTGCGCGTCGGGCTTCGATGTCGCGAATTGGTCCCACCACTTTACCATAGACGGCGTAGTAGAGTTGGCCGAGCGCAGCGAATCCCACTCGGCAAGTGGGACCTACTGCGCCGCGTAGCGCTCGGCGAATTCCAGCACCCAGAGGTCGATCAGGTTCGAGAAGACCGGCAAGTCGAGTTCGGTGAGGCGTTGGTATTGCGTACGGCTGAAAATCTCGCGGTTGCAGACGGTTCCCTTCGCGGAAAGCTCCAGTATCTGCGATGCCGTGGCCGGGGTGATGAGCATTTCCAGCCGGCTGAAGCAGCTCGTGCGGCGCTGCCCGCGCTCGAGGCGGAGGTCGTCGCGGCTGAGCACGGCTCCCCAGCCGCGCGGGTCGACGATCGTCTCGAAGCGGAAGCCGGGGAAACGGTCGGCCAATTGCCCGAGGCAGCGCTCGATGTGCTCGCAAAGCTCCAGCCGGGCCTGCGAATGCAGTCGCTGCAGTTCCTTTTCCGTGAGTGCGCGCTGGGCCTCCTCTTCGGCCCGGTCGCTGCTCTGGCGACGGCCGCGCTCAATCGCACGCTCGAGTCTGTCTTGGAATTCCATGAGGGAGAGATATTAAATGCAAATATCGAATGTCGAATCAAATTCAAAGCGCGAAGGAACAAAGGTCGCCGATCAATCCACGGCGGGAGGATCAGATTCCGGTATGCTAGACGGCGGCGAATGAGGTGAAACGTCCCTGCCACTCGCTACCGTTTCCGCTTGAGATGGGGCGGTCGTTGAAGCTCCGGGTTCGTTTGAAACTGCTGGCTCAATGACCTTCGCTTGCGCTTCAGGCTTGTTTGCCGGTGACGCCGGCTCGGCCGATGTTTCTTCAGCCGGCGGCTCGGACGCGATCGGCTTCGGCTTCTTGTCGCCTTCCTTCTCCTTCTCTGGCGGCTTCTTCTTTTCGTCCGTGGCGCCGAAGAACTGCATCAGGTCGCCGAACGTCCGCATCGGCTCCTTGCCTTTCTTCATGGCGTCGCTGATGGGCGTGAGCGGGCCGGGCTTTGGCTTGAACTCGCGGGGGCGGCTCGGACCACGGTCCTCGTAGCGCGATCCGCGGGAGGGAGGACCGCGACGGTCGCCGTGGCCCTGTCCGCCGGGGCGACCTTGCGAACCGGCAGGTTGCGGACGACGGCCTTGATCGGGCCGGCCCTGCGGTCGACCGCCTTGCGGCCGGGTTCCTTGCGGCGGACGATCGCCTTGCTGCTGTGCCGGTTGTCCGCCTTGCTGGACCTGGGGACGGCCGCCGCGGCGGTCTTGCCCCGGGCGCGGTGGACGATCGCCCCGGCGGCCCGGCGCGCGCTGGCCGTCTTCGCCTGGAGCCTGATCCGCGCCGCCTTCGGCACGCTGTGGACGCCGCGGCCGTTCCGAGCCGGGCCGGACCATGGTCAACGACACCCGGCGGCGCTCCTTATCGACCTCCATCACCCAGACGTGTACGACATCGCCCACTGTCACGACTTCGTGTGGATCGCGGATGAAGCGGTCCGCGAGTCGGCTGACATGCACCAGTCCGCTGTCGTGCATGCCGATATCGACGAAGCAGCCAAAATCGACGACGTTGAGCACCGTGCCGGTCAATTCCATTCCGGCCGTGAGGTCTTCTAACTTGATGATGCCTTGCTTGAAGACCGGCGGAGGCAAGTCTTCGCGCGGATCGCGGCCGGGCCGCGCGAGCTGCGCTAGAATGTCGCGGAGCGTTAACGTGCCAATGGACGGCTCGCGCGCGCGGCGGGAGCGACAGCCGCTTGTGCATCGCCATCGGATGTGTCGCACGCCGACGCATCGAATTGAGATGACGAGCTTTCAGAAAGTTCGGCTTTAGAAGCTTCAGCGTCCGGCGCCGGGTCGGTTGAAACCTCGCTTGCGGTTTCGCGATCGGCCGGCGGCGGACTCGTCGGCTCGTCGGGGAATAGCGGATATCGTTCGGCCGCGGGCTTTTCCGCAACGTGTTTCGCCAGGCTCTCAGCGACGTGCTTCGCCAGCTCCTCGAGCTTGACTTCCGCCACGCGCTTTGCCAAGGCCGCGGCCGCTTCCTTGTCGGCAAGATCCGTCGCCTTGCACTGGAAGTGGTCCATCACTTTATCGGCGACGGGGTAGCTTTCCGGATGGATCCACGTCGCGTCCAGCGGGTTCTCTCCGCCGGCGATTTTAAGGAACCCAGCCGCTTGCACGAACGTCGCATCGCCGAAGCCGGCCACCTCGCGAAGCTGCTCGCGACTGCGGAAGGGACCATGCTCGCGGCGATACTCATAGACCCGCCGCGCGGTCAGTTGATTCATCCCGGACACGTATCGCAACAGCGCGGGACTGGCAGTGTTCACGTCAACGCCCACGTAGTTCACGCACGATTCGACCACTTCGTCCAGCGATGCTTCGAGGTGCTTCGACTTCACGTCGTGCTGGTAAAGGCCGACGCCGATGTTGGCCGGTTCAATCTTAACGAGTTCGCTGAGCGGGTCCAGCAACCGGCGGCCGATGGAAACCGCGCCGCGGAGCGTGGCGTCATATTCGGGCAATTCTTCGCGGCCCAACTGGCTCGTGGAGTAGACGCTTGCGCCGGCCTCATTGACGATCACGTAAGCCACGCCCTGCTCCTTTAAGTCGCCGCTGAGCAACTCGGCAAAGAACTCCTCGGTCTCACGGCAGGCCGTGCCATTGCCGATGGCCACGACGGTCAACTCGTGCTGGCGAACAAAGCTAATCGCCTTTTGTTTGGCTTCCTCCTTGCGTTCGGGTTTGCTGCCGATAAGCATTATCACGTCATGCCCGAGCAGATTGCCGAACTGGTCGAGCGCCGCCAGTTTGCAGCCGCTCTTGAAGCCGGGATCGACCGCCAGCACGCGGCGATTGTGGACCGGCGGCTGCAAGAGCAGATTGCGGAGATTGCGGGCGAAGACGCTAACGGCATGGGATTCGGCGCGATCGGTCAGCTCGCGGCGGGCCTCGCGCTCCAGCGCCGGCAGGATAAGACGGTTGAGCGCGTCGCGTGCCGCGCCGCGAAGGAAGTCGGCGTGCGGATGGCCGGGCGGAACGAGCATTTCCTCCAGAGCGGCGCTCATTGCCTCCACATCGCAATCGATCTTCACACGCAGGACTTTTGCCCGTTCCGCCCGATTGATGGCCAAGACGCGGTGCGGAGGAATTTTCTTAATGTCTTCGGCGTAGTTGAAGTAGTCGCGGAAGGCCTTGATGCGGCGTTCGTCCAGCTTGCGTTTTTTAGCTTCTTTCTTAGCCTGCTTTTGCGCCTTGGCCCGCTCGCGATCGCGGACGCGGCGCGCGGCCGAAGCGAGCGGGGGAGCAGCGTCAACCGCTGCTGCGGCGGGGGTTGAAGCGTCGGCAGGCGGTTCGGCGGCTGTGGACGCGGCATCCACGGCCGGTTCGGTCGTGTCTCCGCTAGCGGTTTCGCTCACTGCCTCTGTTGATGGCGCCGCCGCGATCGCATCTTCAATTGCGATAGCGGATGTCTCTTCAGCTTGGGTCGGAGCAGAATCTCGCTCCGACGCGACTTCGGCGACCTGAACGGCGGCCGATTCTGCTCCGGCTAGTTCGACCGACGGCGCCGCGTGCGCGTCGGCAGATTGCGGCTCTGGCTCATTCCGCTCCGTCGCCGATGGCTCTGGGTTAAACGAGGCATCGGCGACCGGCGATTCTTCCGGAGGGGATTCGGGGGCTGGCGGCGGAGAATCCGAAACGATCTGCGCAGTGACAATCTTTCCGGACTTTTGCAGAATCTCCCGCAGGCGCTGCCGCAGGTCCGCACGTTCACTGAATTGCTCAGCCAGGATATGCCCCGCGCCGAGCAAAGCGTCGGCCCCGGAAGGAACCTGTCTGTCGGGATTGGCGTAGTCGCGCGACCGCGCGTCGAGGTCGAGCGCCGAAGGGGCCGCTTCCAGAATCTCCGTGGCCAGTTCCTCCAGGCCGCGGGTCCGCGCCAAGGTGGCGAGCGTTTGCTTCTTCGGCTTGAATGGAAGATAGAGGTCTTCCAATCGCTTGGTCGTGGTGGCGCCGAGAATCTGCTTGGCCAGCTTTTCGGTCAGCTTGCCCTGGGCGTCGATCGACCGCAGCACCGTCTGCTTGCGATCCGCTAGCATCCGCATCTTGCTCAGCCGATCTTGGATCTCGCGAATCTGCTCCTCGTCGAGCCCGCCCGTCTGGTCCTTGCGGTAGCGGGTGATGAATGGGACCGTGTTGCCTTCGTCCAAAAGTTCCACCACCGCCTGGACCTGGCGAAGAGGAAAGTCGAGGCCGCGTGCCACGTGACGCAAATCGATTGTTACCGTACTGGCCATAAAGACCTACGAAAAGTGATACGACTGCTTCGTCGAAGCGGTCAAAAGGGCGAGTCGAGCCATTGGCTCAAAATGCCTAGGTTAACAGGAAACTCCGCAAGTTCAAGAAGTTCCGCTTATCAATTACCATTGTCGCAGGGGCGATAGTGGTCAAAAACGATATTTTCCCTCAAATAGATCAAACCCGCAAGGTACCTCCTGCCGATATAAGTGGCACGAGAGGGGCGGCAACGCACATCGCACGGCAGTTCGGCCGATAACCCAGCAGGGGGCCGAGTTACGCCGGCGCCTACAAGGAAGTCCCCAAGCCGCAAAGGATTTGCAATTCATGCGTACCAGTCATCTCCGCGTTTACTACGGACCGCACGAGGAATCGTCCAACATCCGCGTTGCCGACGGCAAGATCCGCGAAACGGTGAACGTACCCCTTACGGAAATCTTGCCCCTGTTGTCCGACGCCGTTCGCTCGGACCGCACCTGGCTGCGGGATTTTGCCGAGGACGAAGTGGGCATCTCGATGGATCTCTACGAAGTCCTTCTCGCCTACCAGCACTATCGTCGGCCGTCGGCTTGAATGCAGGCGGGCAGTAGTGAGGACGGAGCTCCGAAATAGGGCAACTCCTGTCCGCTCGACTGCCCGACCCTTGTTTACGACGCTCTGCCGCGTAGAGACGCTGCACATACGCTGCGCCGTTCCAGCAGCGGCAATCGACGAACAGTTCAAGCGTATTGACCATTTCTACGCTGTCGCGAAATAACTGGTGCGCCCGCTAGCCTGAAGCGCGCCGGACTGCCAATGCGGCTTTCCATCGGCTGCCTGGCGGAATGCCACTCGATTCCTTCAGCCGCAATTCCCCAAAAGGCCGGCACGGCGCACTGACTCTAGAAAGCCGCTCGCTTTCGATCGTCCTTCTTCTACCGCTCCACTCGGAGTCTGGCTAAGTCAAAACAGGCGTCTCCCAAGCTCGAAGCTCGATTTCTGGTTCGGAATTCACTTGGCCGGTCCGCTTGAACGGGGATCAAGCGGCGATAAACGTGTGACAATTCCTGCGAGAAATCGTCCTTTTAGGACACGCGAATCTGCATACAAGGAAATTCCTGACTAGACTACCTCTCCATCCCGAAGTCTCACACATACAACTTTAAGGCTATAAGAGGCTGCCGAGGAATTGGGGGAGATGGATGAGAATTGTTGAAGTACTTGCCCCAGCTTATGATCAACTTTAGTATTGTCTGGAGGAGACCAGCATGGTCGGTTCCCAGGTCCGGAGAAGTGGAATGAGCAGCGAAAATGTTGCCGAGGCGTGCGTCGAAGACTTGCCAGTCCCAGAGTTGATGGAGCTTGCCCGACACGGACACGCCAGCGCTCTAGGCCAACTTCTGCAAATTTACCGGAACTATTTGACGATCCTGGCGACAACGCAGCTCGACCGGCGGTTGCGGAGGCGGGTGAACCCCTCGGACCTAGTCCAAGACGCGATGCTGGCGGCGCACTGCGATTTCGGTGATTTTCGCGGCACCAGCGAGCGGGAATTGCTGGCGTGGCTGCGGCAAATCCTGATCAATTGCCTGCACCATGTCGTTGAGACTCATCTCCGCGCCAAAATCCGCGACATGCGGCGCGAGGTCTCTGTGGAGCATGTGGGCGCGGTCCTTGACCGCTCGGCATATAGCTTCACACAGATGATAGCCGACCGGGGGCCGTCGCCCAGCGCGCCGATGCATCAGCGCGAGCGGGCGGTGGCGCTGGCCGACCAGCTCGCCCGGCTTCCGCCGCAGTATCGCGACGTAATCGTGCTCCGCAATTTGCAGGGGCTGTCGTTCGAGGAAGTCGCCGACCGCATGGATCGCAAGCCCGGCGCCGTCCGCATGCTCTGGCTGCGGGCGATCGAGAAGTTCAAGCTGATTTATCAGCCCTTGGATTAAGAGGCGGCCCTCACCCCCGGCCCCTCTCCCAGAGGGAGAGGGGAGTCGTGTATGAATGATTCACTGGAACTAAGCGTTGAGCCCGGCGCGCGATGGCACCTGACGCCCGAGCAGAGGGATCGCCTGACCGAACTGTTGGACGGCTACCTTTCGCAGTTGGAGCACGGCTTGCCGCCGGCGCGCGAGGGCTTGGTCGACGCGAACCCCGATCTCGCCGCGCCGCTACAGGCATATTTCCAGAGCCTGGATGAGTTGCATGACATGGCGGCCGGCTTCCAGCGGCCCGCCGCGGAGCAACTCGATGAGCGAAACGAGGAAACCCATCCGCCTTTGGGAGATGACAAACGGCTGGGCGATTTTCGGCTGTTGCGGGAGATTGGCCGCGGCGGCATGGGCGTCGTCTATGAAGCCGAGCAGATCTCGCTCGGCCGCCGTGTCGCCTTGAAGGTGCTTCCTTTCGCGGCCGTGCTGGACAGCCGACAGATCGCCCGTTTCAAGCATGAGGCTCAGGCCGCGGGGCAATTGAACCATCCGAACATCGTGTCGGTATTTGCGGTCGGCGTGGAACGCGGCGTCCATTACTACGCGATGCAGTTCATCGACGGGCAGCCGCTGGATCGGGTCATCTCCGAAATGCGCGAGCGGCGCCTGCCCGCCAGCGCGGACCGCACGAAGCCATACGGCCCGTCGGTCGGCGGCATCTCAACGCTGCGCTCGGCCCTGACCTCGCAGCCGGCGGGCAGCAGCGCGTATATCCGCGGCGTCGTTCATCTTGCGGTCGACGCGGCCCGCGCACTGCACGCCGCCCATGAAAGCGGCATCGTCCACCGAGACATCAAGCCATCCAATCTGCTATTAGACGGAAACGGAAAGGTCTGGGTCACCGATTTCGGCCTCGCCCGCCGCAACACCGACGCCACGTTGACGCGGACCGGCGACATCGTCGGCACGATGCGCTACATGAGCCCGGAGCAGGCGGCCGGTCAAATGGCGCTGGTCGACCACCGCACCGATATCTACTCGCTAGGCTCGACGTTGTATGAACTGTTGACCCTGGAGCCGGCGATTCCCGGCGAGGCGGGACAGGCCCTTTTGCGGCAGATCGAGCGGCATGACCCGCGTCCACTGAAGCAGCTGCAACCGAAGGTGCCGCTGGACCTGCAGACGGTGATCATGAAGGGCATGGCGAAGCGCCGCGACGACCGCTACGCCACGGCCGACGAATTTGCCGACGACTTGCAACGCGTTCTCGATGGCAAGCCGATCGTTGCCCATCCACCGACGCTGCTCGACCGCGCAATCCGCTGGGCCCAGCGACACCGCGAGATTGTCGTCATGGCCGGCGCGGTCTGCTTGTTGGCCGTGCTTGGCCTTGGGACGGGTGGGTTTCTTTATTTCCGCCTGAAGCAAAGGAACGCAGATAACAACTACACGTTGGTCGACAACAACTTCCGCGAGGCGCAGGATGCCCTTGCAAGCTTTAGTCTGCGTTATGCAAAGCGGCTCGCAAAGTTGCCCGGCGCGGCTGCGACGCGCGAAGACCTGCTGCGGAATTCGTTGATCTACATGCGCGATTTTGTCAATCATGCAAAGGACAAGCCTGAAATGCGTGGTAATCTCGCCGCGACCTACGACATGATCGGCAGGCTTTCCGCGGAGTTGGGATCAAATGAGGAAGCCGTCGTCGCCGACAGGGAGGCGGTAGCCATTTATCGGGCGCTGGCCGATGAGGACCGCGGCAACACGGAATGCGACTCTCGGCTGGCCGTTTGTTTGAATCACTTCGGCATAGTCTTGGAAAAAGCCGGCAAAACCGATGAGTCGCGAGAGGCATTTCTTAACGCGATCAAATTACAAGAGGCAATCCGCGATCGCACGGCGAACAAGGAACAAGTTTTGAGCGACCTGGCAACGACGCGATCTAACCTCGCCACGCTATACCGCGACACGGGCAACCTCGAGGGTGCGACGGGCGAGTTCGGCCAGGCATTGCAGATTCAAGAGCCATTGCTCGCCGCCGCTCCGAATAATGCCGATCTCCTGCGAAACCTCTCTGCCACGCTCAATGGCATGGGATCGCTTTACGTCGATGCTCATCCCGAGAAAGCGATCCCGTATTATGAAAGAGCCGCCGGCTTGCTGAAAAAGGCCGCCGACTTGGGGAACGGCGACCCCTTGTACCGCGGTGATCTGGCTGTGACGTACAACAATCTCGGGCGCGCGCAATCGATTGCGGGCAATTCCGCCGACGCGGCCGACTCGTACGCTAAGGCCATCGAAATGCAGACCGAGGCCGTTCGGGGGGTGCCTGCGAAAAAGTCGAACCGCGGCTTTTTGGCGATCGGCTACAACAATTTGGGCCTGGAACAAGCCAAACATAACGATTCAATGGGTGCCGAGAACGTCTTTTCGACGTGCGCTGGAATTGCAGGAAACCCTCGTCAAGGAAGATTCCCATGATGTCGAGTTGCGTAGCACGCTGGGCGGCATGTACAATAACCTTGGTTTTGTGCTCGAAGGAGAAAAGCGTCCGGAGGACGCCCTCACGGCATACGGGCAGGCCGTCGAGCACCAAAGGCAGGCGATGTCGCAGTCGCCTGATACTACCAGGTACCGCGTGTTCCTGAGCAGGCACTATATAAACTACGCGCGCATGCTTCGAGAGGCCGGGCGCGTGGACGAAGCGCTGCAAACATCGCTGGCGCGACGCAACCTCTGGCCGAGCGACCCCGATCAACTCTTCTCGGTCGCGGAGGAGCTTGCCGTCGCCGCGGACAGCCGCATGGTCAAAAGCAAGCATGGCCCGATTGCGGCCGATTACAGCGACCGCGCCGTGGAGACGCTCAGACAGGCGATTTCCGCAGGCTGGAAGCCGAAACCGAACATTGACTGGACCAAATCGTTCACCGCGATCAAAAACCGCCCCGATTTTCTCGCACTTATCTTCTGATCGTTTAGCAGGAGACCTGACATGGCACTACACGGACGACAGCATCATTCAGGGAAGCGCCGCATGACCAACGAGCGAAGAAGTCTCACGTTCGAGTGCTTGGAGCGCCGCAGCTTGCTGTCGGCCTCCCCCTTTCATCCGGCGCCGCGGCCTGATTTCGGGCCGCCCGCATTCGTCGGCAACCCGCATCCCGGAGCCTCGGGCTATCCCGACGCCGGGCAGGGCGCGGTAGACACGCGAATTGTTGCGGGTTTCTCCGAGACCGTCGGCCCAGACTCTTTGACGCTCTCCATTTCGCTCACTGTGGGCGATGCGAAGTCATTGGAGGCCTTTACAATTACGGAGACTATCAACATCGGCCATACGCAGGCGGGCGGCGGCATAAAATCCGGCAATTCGACTTCTGGCCCGCCGGCCACGGACGTTTACAAGGCGCCGCAGCCTGATTCGGACGGCAGCTATGGAGTATATCCGCCTGCCCCGCACGTCTCGTCGCTGCCCGCCGAGGCCGCGACTCGAATGGCCGACTCCGTTGTTGCACAACCGTCTAAGGATGACATTCTGGCGATAGAGGACGCGGCATCTGCCGCCACGCCGGCTAGTTATGAAACGTCCCCTGCATCCGAAAGTGTGTCTGCCGAGAATAACTTGGGCGCGGCGGCGAATTCCGTTCAGTACTTGGGCAACCTCGGCGACAGCGTCGCGGATGCTTCCGCGGCGAGATCCGCCGAAGGCGGTTTTGTCGTCCTTGACGAGGCAAGTCTTGGCAATATCGATAGTGGACCGGTCGCGATCGGTGTAGCACCGGGCGCTCACAAATCAGCCGGGCAGGCTGGGGCCGATTTGAAATCCGCCGGCAAGTCGTTAATGACTGTCGCGCACGGGCCGGATATGCGGAATGCGATTTCGCAAACTTCGCTTGATGCCACGGTAGGCGGCGCGATCGATTTGACCGACGCGGCGCAAGCCAGCGCGGCGTCGGAGACGGCCGACGCGAATGACGGCAAGATGGGCCAAGCCAATACGGACTTTGCCTCGGAAAGCGGCGTTGCGCAGTTCTGCGACATGGAAGTAGCCGTCGGTGCACCTACAAGCGATGAATTGCCCCTTCCGGTCGTGTTCCCGATCGGCAATGCAAGCCAGCCCGCAGCCGCGCAGGGCCAGCGTGCAGGGCAAAACATTAAACCGGCCCAAGAAAGCGCTCACCGCATCGATCCGCGTCAGCGTGTCTCGATGGGTTTGACCGACGCGACCCCATTCATCGCGGGCGCCGCGATGTTGGTGCTATCCAAGGGCGTCGAACTGGAACCCGCGGAGCGCGAGCCAAAGCGCCGTTTTCCCGGCCTAAAGCGGTAGCAGATCGCTCCGTGCCGCCGAAAGCCGAATCGCTACACCTCAAGCTTCCCGGTGCTATCGCTGAACTTCGGCACCTTGACGCCCATACGGTCGAGCATCGCCAGGTAAAGGTTGGTCAAGGGAGTCTCGCGCGGAAAGCGCAGGTGGCGTCCGCCGGGGATGGTTCCACCACCGTGGCCGGCCAGCATGATCGGCAGGTTTTCGTGGTTATGGCGGTCGCCGTCGCAGAGTCCACTGCCGTACATGATCATCGAGTTATCCAGCAGCGATTCGTTGCCTTCCTTCGCGTCGCGGAGCTTCTTCAGGAATTCGCCGAAGAGGCCGACGTGGTAGCGATTTATTTTGCTGATGTTGGCCTGCTTCTCCGGATCGCCGCCGTGGTGCGATAACTCGTGATGGCTGCTATGTACGCCAATCTCGGGGTAGCTGTGGTTGCTGCCTTCGTTCGCGACCATGAAAGTCACGATCCGCGTGGAATCGGTCTGAAAGGCCAGCACGACCATATCCATCAAAAGACGGGCGCGTTCCGCAAATTCGCGGGTCGATTCGCCTGGCCGCGCGCTGCCGAAACCGAAACCGGCTTGACTTCGGTCTTCTGCAAGCGACGCTCGATCTCCCGCACGGCATAAAGATACTCGTCAAGTTTGCGGCCGTCGCTCAGATCGAGTTGCGCCGCAGGTCGGCGGCGTCCTCGGCCGCAAAATCCAGAATGCTCTTGCGGCGACGATCTTGTTGCGCGCGCCGAGCGCTCGTCGGCCGACTCGTTGACCGGGCCAAAGAGGCGGTCGAACACAGCCCGCGGGTTGACCTCATGGGCGAGCGCCGAGGTCGGTGTGCGCCATGAGATGTTCGACGAATAGGCACAACTGTATCCCGAGTCGCAGTTGCCGGCCTGCGCGCCGCGCTCGCAGCCCAATTCGAGCGAAGCAAAGCGGGTCTGGTAGCCGATCTTCTCCGCCGCAACTTGATCGACGGAAATCCCGTTGTGGATGTCCTTGCCGTCGGTTTTTTTGGGGTGGGCCCCGGTGAGGAACGACGCGGCCGAACGGGCGTGATCGCCGGGTCCGTCGTATTTTGCCCGCCCACCGTCGAGCGTCAGCCCGCTGAGCACGGTAAGGCTCGACTTAAGCGGCTCCAGCGGCGCGAGAATCGCCGGCAACTCGTCGAGCTTGCCCTCGCTTTTCGGCTGCCAATCGGGCATGTGCATGCCGTTGGGAACCGAGAAGAAGGCCATCCGCCGCGGCGCCCGCTTGCCGTCCGCCGCGAGCGCGTAGCTGGGGCATGGCCGATTCCAGCCACGGCAAGCTAATCGCCGCGCCGATGCCCCGCAGGACGGTTCGTCTGGAAATCTGCCAATTCATGCTCATGGCTCACTCCTTGGTTTCGCCGCGACGCTTCTGAAAGGCGTCGCTGTGGACAATACCCATTATGATAGTCGAAAACTTGTAGTCATGGGCCTCCGCCGCGGCGACGATGGCGTCGATCGCCGGCCGATCGTACGATTCTACACCACGGCCGAGGGCATAGGTTAGTAGTTTGCTAGTCAGGCAGCGGGTGAATGACTCCTTGCCGCCCCGAAGCACCTCCTTCAATCCCTGCGGGCCATCGACGGACCGGCCGTCGGGCAACTGCGCCGCGGCATCGATCGGGTAGCGGCCGTCCTTGGTCCGCCAAGCGCCGACGGGATCGAAATTCTCCAAGGCGAAGCCCAAAGCATCCATTTCCTTGTGGCACACGGCACAATTCGGGTCGCTGCGGTGCTGCTCCATGCGCTGTCGCACCGTTCCGGCTAACATCGCACGACGCCCCTCCTTAAGGGCTGGCACACCGGGAGGCGGGTCGGGGGGCGGCGTGCCAAGGATGTTCACCAGAATCCACTTGCCGCGTTTCACCGGCGAGGTCCGCGTGGGATTCGACGTCACCGTGAGCATTGCGGCCTGGGTGAGTATTCCGCCGCGGACTTGTCCGCCGTCTTTGCCTTCACCGGCCGGAAGCGATACGCGACGGAAGTTGTCTCCCTTTACGCCCTCAATCCCATAGAGCCGTGCGAGTCGCTCGTTGAGAAAAGTGAAATCGGCGTCCAACAAATCCAATACGCTTCGATCCTCGCGCACGATCGTCTCAAAGAACATCTCCGACTCGGTTCGCATCGCCCGACGCAACTCGTCGTTGAAAGCCGGAAATCGCCCTTTGTCGGGCGAGGCGAGATCGAGGTTGCGCAGTTGCAGCCATTGCCCGGCGAAGTTTTGCACCAGAGCCTTGGCCTTCGAATCGCGAAGCATCCGCTGCACCTGGCGATCGAGGTTTTCGCGGAGCTTGTTGCGAGCCGCCAGCTCGAAAAGCTCGTCATCGGGCATGCTGCTCCAGAGGAAATAAGAGAGTCGCGACGCCAATTCGTACTCATTGAGCGCGCGGATCGCCGTCGCGCCGGCGGCATTGGAGTCTAGCTCTATGCGGAAGAGAAACTTGGGCGAGACCAGGATGGCTTCGAGCACGATTTGCACGGCAGCTTCAGTGCTTTCGCCTCGCACCCGAGCGGCCACTATGATTTTCATCAGCCGTGCAAGCTCCGGGTCGCTGATCGGGCGGCGGTATGCCCGTGTGGCAAGGCGGCGGACGATCTTCGCGATGGCATCGTCGTCAAGTGGATTCCCGCGCTTCGGCAGAAGGTCGGCCTTCGCGGCAATCTGTTCGGCGGCCGATAGATACTTTTCCATTAGCAGCGGCGGCAACGTGAGCACGTCGCCGATGTTGTCAAACCCATAGCCGACGTCGTCGGCGGGAAAATCGGCCGCGGCATTGAATTCGACGCCCAGCAGATCGCGGACAGTGTTCGTGTATTCCGCGCGGTTCAGTCTCCGGATCGTCACTCGTCCCGGATTGGGAGGGGAGTTCCGATCGGCCTGGTCGAGCGCAGCTTGGAGCCAGGAGGTCGCGGCGGCGTACTGCTCTTCCTTCGGGCGAAGGCTGTCCTCGGGCGGCATCTTGCGGGTACGGAGCATGTTAAGCACGTTCCGCCACTTTTCCGCATCGTGTGGCACGGCCGCCTCTGTGAGATTCTTATCAAACTGCACGCCTCGCTGAGCATCGTCTCCGCTATGACATTCCATGCAGTAATGCTTGAGGAACGGCCTCATCGCTGTATCGAACGATTGTGGCGCCTTGACAGGCGACTTGGCCGGATCTGCCGCAAATACCGCCCACACTCCGGCAGAAAGCGCGACAGCCAAAAGCGACAAGACGCGTAAGGGCATTTTAGCGACTATTTGTAGGGCGGGAGCGAACTGGCGGGAGCGCGACCTGGCGGCCGCGCTGTGAATCAGTTTACCAAGGCTTTCGGCCGCGGCCATTCCAAACCGATTCTTGTATGGCTTACGGAGTCTTTAATCTATCACAATGTAGTGGGACCTTGCAACTTCGCAAGCATCGGCTGCACGCCCGTTTGGCCCACGATGATTTTCCGCGACCCGAAATAACGGATTCCCCAGCCGCCCGTGCCGCACGCCAAACCACACTCATGGGGGGCGTCCGATCGGCGATAGCATGTAGTTGGGAGGTTTTGCGAATCGTCAGTAGGCGTAGTGTGCGCTACTCGTTTTCAAGCTTAAGCTCTCCCAAGTCCAGTAATTGGCCAACCTGGTTGCCTTCGATCAACGGAACAGTAAAACGATAGTCCAGCAAATGGCCTGCCGGATGATCATTGAATCGAACGCTCAGGGCGTAATCGCCCGACGGTACATCGTCGATGCGGAACGAACCGTCGCGGCCCACGGTGGCCGAAATATAGGGGCTCTCCGCGAGCGTCTGTTGATAAGCGCGGTAGGCGTTTTGCCATTCCTTGTACTTCGGCGTGTCCTTCTCAACCCCGGCCGGAATGGGCAGTTGGAGCCTTGGGGTCTGGACATCAATCAGCGCGAAGTTCCACAACACCTTCTCTTTAAATCCCGCCGGGGCCGTCAACTTGCCGACGACCGGACGTCCGCGGCCGCCGAGATCGACGTGCGTCGTTTCGCCGGCGGTAAAAGTCGCAGAAATCTTCACCGATGAAGTGACTTCCGTCGCGCCGTCAGTCACCATCAAGAAGATCTCGCGGCCAATTCTTCCTTGGCCGGGGAAGACCCGATCGAACGAAAACTTTCCGTCCGGGCCCGTGGTTGCTTTGTGGTCCGTGAAAATGTGCGGCGCGGTCTCCCCGTAGGATTCGATGCCGCCGGAATTGATGATGATGCTCACGTTGGGCATGGCTCTTGGTCCCACGCGAAAGGTTCCCTCGACTCTCGCCCAAGGCGTAAGAACAATTCTGCTTGGAATCTCCTTTTCGGCCGATTTGAGGGAGTAGAAGCCAGCGGCGTGCGTGATGACCAGTTGAAAGGCATCGTTTTGCGGAGTAAGGCGGAAGACGCCGGCGGCGTCCGTTTCCTGCCGGGCCGCATTGGTCGAGCCGTCGTCGATGTTCCCGTTCATGATGTTGATCTGCGAACCGGCCACGCCCAGCGCGATCTTGGCCCCGGCAGCCGGCTTGCCGGCGGGGGTCAAGACAGTCGCCGCTAGGTCTCTGCCCTTTTTCAGCGCGAAGTCGAGCTGCACCTTTCCTTCATCGCTTTTGATATTGCGGGAAACGGCCGGTAGATAGCCATCGGCCTCGATCCGCACGAGATGGGCGAGATACTCGCGATCGAACTGTACCAGATATCGTCCATCTTTGGCCATGTAGCTTTCGTCTCTGATCCAATCGACATGCGTTTCGGTGTAGCCTCGAATTCCACGTATCACCCGAAACGATTTGATGGGCGCTTTGCTTTCCGAATCGATGACCTTCCCCGTTATCGCCAAGGGAGGATAACCTCGAAACACATATTCTTCCTCCCGGGCTTTCAGCGGCCGATTCACCAATTGCATGCCGCCGGGCAGGCAAATATCGGCCTGGAATTCGTCCAGCGGGGCTTCGTTCCACTGCCAGATGCCATTCTTGTCGGAGTATTGATCGACGTGGTCGAATTCAAAATACTCGACTTGCCCGCGCCAGTGTTGGAAGAAGATGCGGGTCCTGGCCGCCGGATTCCCCTTTTCGTCCAAAATCCGAATGCGCACTTTGCCGCCGGGCTGCATCGTAAAATTCACCGGCTCAATATCCGGGCCGACGCGGACCTCCTTCATATCGGTCGCGCGGCCCTTGGCCGACACCACCAGCCTCGCCATTGCCGGTTCGCAGCCGATCAGTCGATACTCTCCCTTTTCATTCGTCTTCGCTTCGCGTATGTCGTTCACGAATTTCGTGCGTATCTCGGCATTGGCGATCGGCTTTCCCGCGTCATCAACCACTTTGCCCACAACGATCAAGCCGCGCTGCATCATGATTTTCGCGGCCGGTTTGCCGGCTGCCGCAATGCCGAACTGGCTTCGCGACAGTCTGACGCGAGTTGCCTTGAAATCCGGATGAGTGATCTCGACGCTGAATTCGTTAACGGACGCCGGCACGCTATCGAATCGCCATTTACCTTCCGCGTCGGTCACGGGCGTTGTCCCAATATAAAGCTCGCTCCTGTCCTCGGCCGGTTTCTTGAACTTGATGGATATTCTGATCTTTGCGCCCGGATCGGTTTTCCTTGATCGTCCACCAGCACCCCGCCGACCGACCAGCCGGCATCCAAATTCGCGTTGAACTGTGGCGGAATCGGATTGGGATGTTTCGTGGAACTCCATTTCGCACAGAAGGGGCCATAACCGGATATTTGAATGAAAATCTCGAACTCCTTCGGCGCGGGCGGCATATTCAAGTCGATGCGGCCAGCAGCGTCGGTTTGAATGAGAATTCTTCCTGAACGACTCGAGCCGCGCGGGCGGGGCTTTTCCTCTTTGAGTTTACCGCGCTGGACCTGCTCCACGGTAAGCTTGGCGTCGGTGCGGAACTCGACCGTCGCCTGCGGCACGGGCTTTCCCTCGGCGTCGAGCACTGTTAATGCAAATGGTTGGCCGACTTTTGCTTCCACTTCCATTGCGGCGATTGCCGCCGACGATTTGGGAGAGTTCGCCGAAGTGGCGGGAGGATTTGCGCTCTTCACGGCCCCTTGCGGTGCCGCGGCGCGCATTTGAGGCAGCGCCAACGCCGCGGTCAGCAAGAGCAGGCACAGCGATCCCCAGCGGATTCTCACGCTTAACCGCCGATTGGTATCCAGGAGTCGCTTCATGCGATTGAAGCACGAAGCCCGCCCGGAGAGTTCGAACATGCCCAGCGCGCCTTCGAGACGCGTGTCGCCAAAGTGCTCGTGCGCCGCGGCGTAGCGCATGACGCTCAAAAAGGCCTCGCCCGATTCCACCTGCGGAGACGTTGCCGTAAGCCGACGCCATGTCGTCGCAGGCGTACTCCCGCAGCCGATTGATCGCGCGGTTGGCAATCCAGATCGAAGGGTTAATGAAATGCAGGATGCCCGCCGCCCGTTGAAGACAATTCACAATTAAATCGCGGCGCTTGACGTGCGCCAATTCGTGCAAAAGCACCCATTCCAATCGTTTCGAGGACATCGACTCGGCAAAGCCGGCCGGTAGAATCAGCACGGGCCGAAACATTCCCCAAACGACGGGCGATGAAAGCCGGTCGCTTTCAACAATGCGGATTTGCCGCCCGATGAGCATGCGGTTGAGCAGTCCCGCAAAATCGATTGGCAACTCGATTGGATTCACGGTTTTTGCATCGCGCAAGATGCCGCGGTGAAAGCGGATTTGCGCAAGGGCCAAGCGAGCCAGCAACGCGAAGATGCCCAGCACCCAAGCGAACATGAGCCATGCGAAAAGCGAAAGCGCAGCGCGCCGAGCGACATTCAATGGCGCGGGCTGCTGCAAATGGCCTTTTGGTAAAGCCCCTCGATCATCGCCGGCCGACTTGAATTCCGCACGGGCGGGCAAGTCGAACGACCTTTCCCGCGGAAACATCATGTTCTTTTCACCGGGCAGCACGGCGAACGGCGGCGCGATCGCCGTCGCATCATTACCAATGCTGCTGGCCGCCATCCGCGGCGCCCAGGAGAAGAAACGATCCGGGATGGAAACGTAGAGCAGAATAAAAAGCTTCAAGGGAACCAGCAAGAACAGCAAGTATCCCAATTGCGGCGGCGCTTTGCGGCGAATGGCCCACCACACAAGCGAAACGATCGCCAGCACGATGGCCGCATCGATGATCGACATGCCGACCCACGACGCCCAGGATTGTGCGAACGCATTGCACCGGTCGATGATCGCACTGAACATGACTATTGCTCCTTTTTGCTGGATGACCGCCGGGTTTCGCCGCCGCCTCGACGACGGCCGAGCGACTTTTTCTTCTCTTCAATCAGCCTTTCGAGCGCGCGGAGGTCTTCTTCTCCCAGGGAACTGGATTCGACCATGTGTGCCAGCAACGGGCCCGTAACCGTGCCGGCGGCATGTTCCAAAAGCGTGTCGGCGGCGTTGCGGAGAATCGCCAGCGCCGATTGCGCCGGCCGATAGACAAACCCATTCCCGACCTCCGTGGTGGTGAGATAGCCCTTGTCTACCAGCCTTTTCAGCAGCGTCTTCACCGTCGGCGGCGCCCAACCGTAGGCTTTGCCCGCGATGGTATAGACCTCGCGGGCCATCCCTTTCTGCAAGTCCCACACGATTCTCATGACCTTCCACTCGGCTGGGGACAGGTCCTTTTGATCGCTCGAATCGGACATCAGATTTCTCCATCGTTATGGCTTCATGCGGGATAATTTCAGATTGTAGCCGTAACGACTACATTTGTCAACGGCCTTGTCGAAAAAATGAATTCTTTCGACACTTTAGCAACAAAACTGGGTGCAAACATGCAACGAACCGCGGATATCACGGATAACGCGGATGTATTTGGTTAGTGTGATGGCTCAATTGCCGTTTATCCGCGCCCATCTGCGAAATCCGCGGTCAAATTCGTTATGTATCCGCCGACCGCCCAATAACGATGCTAAAGTGTCATCCTTTCTCCCATAACACCCCTTGAGCGGCGGGCCAACCGTCAGCAAGTAATTGGAACGCCGGCCGCAGAATAGATCAGTCGGACGTAGCGCGCCCGCGACCGCGCACGGCAAACCAAAGGGTATGTCGCGATCCCTTGCGGGAACCGCGCGATCGGACCAGCATCTCTTCAACCTCGAATCCGGTTTCGCGTAGACGCTGCGCGAAGGCCCGATCGGGACTGGCCGACCATACGGCTAACACGCCCATAGGCCGAAGTGTCTTAAAGGCTGCTTCCAGTCCGGCTCGCGAATAAAGCCAGTTGTTGCTTTTGCTGGTCAGGCCCTCAGGGCCATTATCTACGTCGAGCAAAATGGCGTCGTAGGTGCCGTGCTCCGACCTCAGAATCTGCGCGATATCGGCCTCGCAAACCGTAACCCGGTCATCCTCAAGGGGACGACCAGCAAGATCTGCAAGCGGTCCCCTATTCCACTCCACTACCGCCGGCACCAATTCGGCCACTACCAACTTGCCATCGGCGCTAAGTCGATGCAGTGCGGCGGCCGCGGTATACCCCATTCCCAATCCTCCGATTAGGACACGAGGATGGGAACGATTGGCGATTCTTGCGCAGGCAAACTCGGCCAGAGCATCCTCCGAGCCATGCACGCGGCTGTTCATCAGCTCGCAACGATTCAGCCGAATGGAAAACTCTTCGCCTCGGTTGTAGAGCCGAAGAACTTCATCGCTGCCGGCAACGGGCGAGCTGTCAAGCAATTCCCACGGAATCAAAGACGCCTCTGGCTCCCAAGCTTCTGGACGACCGCGTTCGACCTAATTCCCATCACGAAACAAGCTCCAACTTGCGTCGCACGGTGCCTCAAATGCTGTACTCTATCACATCCGAGTAGGTCTCGGCAACTTCGTGAACTTCGGCCCGCTTCACCCGCAGTTGGGCGACAATGATTTCTGCGACCCGAAATGCCTGATTCCGCAATTCCGGCACTGCCACGCTCTCCCATAACACCCCCTTGAGCGGCGGGCCGAGTGCGAGCAGGTGTTTGGACCGGCCGCCGCCTTGCTCCAGTACGACAAAATCCGCCGCGGCTTGGATGCCCAGTTTCAGTTCGTCGGGCGCGACCAGCCCGCGCTCAAGGAGATTGCGGAATAGGCACGATCTGCCATCCGCGTAGCCATCGGTCGGGCCGGTACAGTTGAGCACGGCGCCGCCCCGCAGCAGCCTCACATTGCCGGCGCTGTCGCTGACCTTCACCTCAAGTCCGTCCGCAAATCCGTCCTCCGTGGCGGCTAGTGCTTGCACACTTCCTTTGACGATCTCCATGCGGCCCGCCTCCAGGGCGGCGGTCAGGCGGCGGTGAACAGTCTCCGGAATGCGATGCCGCACAACGTTCCACCGCGTGCGAAATTTTTGCAGGAAGCAACGCTTGTCGGCCAAGCTGAAGTTTTGCCAAAGTCGCTGGGTATAGGGCCGCAGTTTATCGATCAGGAGCGCGGAATTGAGACCCAGTTCACGAATCCGCTTGCAGTGGACGTCCAACAACGCCAGCATCTCGTCAAGACGCAGATGCGACGGGTCACCTTCCGGAAAAGCTGGATAGTCGGGACTTTTGAAATGCGACTGCGGCAGTAACCCGTTCCGCGAAACGGCGTGGATCTTGCCCTCCCAATTCAAAGCGTCGAGCGTCAAGAAGGCGTCGAACCATCGTCAGGCCGGTGCCCAGAATAATCACGTCCTGGCGACGATCCGGCAGCCGTTCTTCCCAACCGTTCCACGGATCGCGGATATAACGCGGGTGATCCAGCGCGCAGCCCGGCAATTCGGTGGGCAGTTGGTTGCCGGTCGCAAGGACGATCTTGTCGGCATCCCATGTCAGGCCTCCGCTTGCCACCACGGTCATGCATCCCGCCGCTGGGACGATGTCCACCACCTCCACGTCATGCTTTTCAATGCGGACCTTCTTGCCGTCGGCCAAAACGCGACTATACCAGAGAAAAAGGGACTGCAAATAATCGCCGTAAATGCGGCGGGGCACGAATTGCTCCCTCAACTCGGGCGTCGAGAAGGATGCGAAGTCGGATCGCGTGCCCAGCCATTCGACGAAATGATCGGGCTGATCGGCGAGGGCCGACATATTTCGCGCAACGACGTTCAGCAGGTGCTCGGGCCGGCGCGTGCCATACGCCAAGCCGCGGCCCAGCGGCTGGCCCGTATTGAGGACCGTAACTTTTAGAGGAGCGTCGGTGAGCCGCGCCAAATTGACTGCGGTCACTGCCCCGCTGAATCCACCTCCGACAACCACAACGTGTTTCATAGCCTCAGGAAGCATCATTCGACTTTTCCCAGAAAGAAGGAAATCACAAGCACGATCAGCACAACAGCCGTGAACGTCGTATAAATGTAGTCGCGCTGCGTGGCAAATCCGGCCAAGGAAATAATGACGCGGAGAATTGGCGTGGCCACCAAAAGGCCCAAGCCCAAGACCGTGATAGCAAGCCCTGAACCCGACGCCACCCCCTGAAAAACCTGTCCCAAGGTGTGCGGAAACGCCGCGCCCGGGCTAGCTAGTCGATGAAAATCGGCCGCCGAGCGAAGGAACTCCAGATGTTGCACGAATGTCAGCACCAGTCCCGCGAGCACCGTTGCCATGCTTATCACGACGCCGCCGAGCAACACCCAACTGATGTGCAACTCGACAAGCTTCATGACTTTCGCGGCGTCGGCGGCAGGCGTTGCATTCTCGTCTAACATTGGCGCAGCCCCTTCCAGATCATTTGCAGAGACACGAAAAGCAAGATGGCGACGAACACAAATCGCAGCATGCGATTGCCGATCCTGGCGAGCACAAGCGGCCCCAGCGAAGCGCCCGCCATGACGCCCAAGGCCACGGGGGCGGCGATGACGGGGTCGACATCACCGCGGGCGAAATACACGCCCGCGCTGGCCGCCGCGGTTACGCCGATCATGAAATTGCTCGTTGCCGTCGAGGCCTTCATGGGAAACCGCATCGCCAGGTCCATAGCCAGGACCTTCAAAACCCCCGAGCCAATCCCCAACATGCCGCTGATGGCGCCCGCCAGGTACATCAATAAGAGGCCGATCCTGGAGTGCGTGATGCGATAGTTGACCTCGCGCTGCTCGGACTGATCAAAATAGCTGCCGTGCAAATGCAGGCGATCGGCCCAGCGGTCGGGCGGGACCGGCGACAAGGAATCGTGGGCTCGCCACAGCATCGCCACGGCCGAGACCGCCAGCACGACTCCGAAGATCAAGTACAATCCCGAGCCGCCAAGGACGCCGGCAAGAAGGGCGCCGCTGATCGCACCGGTGGTCGTACCGATCTCCAGGAACATGGCGGTGCGAAGGTTGATCATCCCGCCCCGCACGTTGGCCGCCGCGGCGCCGCATGATGTGGCGATCACGCCGATGATCGATGCGCCAATTGCGTATCGAATGTCGATGCCGTAGATCAACGTCAAGGCAGGAACGACGATGATCCCGCCGCCCAAGCCGACGAGAGAACCGAAGAATCCGGCCACCACACAGATTGCAAACAGCGATACGACAAACAGCAAAGGCGACATGCCGCCAGCGTGCCCTTTCTGACGATCGGCATTCCGATTCACGGGACCCGTACTTTCGTCGTTTCGGCCGGGAGCCCCCAACTGCGGCGCGAAGGAGTTCAGTTTCTTGACGGTTGTTGGTATTGTCAAGTACCTTCACGCGCTTTCAGAAAAAGCGGCGGCGGCAATCTTCAAACACAATCTACTGATGATCAATATGGCGCACTCGAGAGAAATGAACGTTTTGAACTGCGCTGCCGCGGAGTTGGTGCATCTGATGCAAACGATCCCAACTTAGTTCACAATGATTCCGCGTTGATTGATTCGCGAAGGGGACATTTCATCAACGTGATTTTCGTGTTGTTGCTTTCTGCTTCTCCAAGACAACCACCCAATCGTGCTTGTAACCAGGCTGCGAGCAGTTCCAGCCGCCGCGCTCGTCGGTCTTGATTTCCCCCAAGAACGACGATTGCCCGGCAACCGGATCAAAGAGATTCGCCGTATACGCGGCATTCGGTGGCAACTGTCGTACCTTGATTGGACGCGGACGGGGGACGTAGACGATCAGCAGGTTGTCGGCAGCTCCCACGGCCCAGGGCTGTATATTGTCCCCGGCAGGTTGGCTGTCGGCCCACTCCGCAATGGCCGGCCGGGGCTCCAGATGGGACCAGGGATAGTGAGCGAAGAACTTCTTGGCGAAGCCTACTTGAGTCGAGCCGGGCCGCTCGATGGCTTCTTCCCACGGGATGCTTCCCCAGCTTCGTCCGTGCGGAGAGAGGCCATACGGCGCACTGCGGCGGTTGACCTGCCATACACCGTTTGCGCCATACGTACCGCCGGCGGCTCCGTTTTGCATCAGTCCCGTCCAGAACATCTGCCGCGAGGCATCGCTGGAAAGCACGCCGCCGCCCCAGTCCTTGAAATCGAGGCCGTCGTAGCTCGATTCGCCGGCGATCACCGGCATCTTGGGCGGCGCCTCGTAGGCCGAGCGCATTTGCCGCGCCATCTTGCCGATCTCGTTTTCCGACGCGTGGCCCGTCTGATGCATGTCGAAGTCGAGGACCGTCGGATCGGTTACGTTGTCCCGCGCCGCCTGCGTGGGATGGAGCGTGATCAGGCGATGAAAGGGGTCGGTGGCGCGGATCGAGCGGATCACCTCGGTCCAGCCTTTCTTCTGGAAGGCGGCGTCCTCGGCGGCACGCGGCGATCCGTAAAACGGCATGGCGCCTTCGCCCGCCGCGCACCACACCACCGGCAACGCGCCGTAACGAGCGATCAGATAACGCCAGTGTTCTTTCATACGCTCCACGCCCAGCCACGGCAAATGAAATCCCCACGCGCCCACAACGCAGGGCACAAAGCCCTGATCGACAAGGTAAAAGATCCGCTGGTCCGCCTTGTCAAAGTATTCGGGCCGAATACGCGCATAGTCCTTTTCCCAAGGAAATCCGGCCTCGTTGGCGCGCGGATCGAAGGCCGGCATGTCGGGATAAAGTCCGGCAACGATTTGGATCGCATTGAAGCCTTTGGCCTTGCGGTCGGCGGCGAGCTGCTGAAACTCCTGCGGCCAGTGAAGCCGCTGGCAGAGTCCCATCCACCATGTATCTGCCAGCCAGAAAAATGGCGTGCCGTCGGCGTGCTCGAAGTGTCTATGGTCTGCGGCGACGCGCAGCGGGCCGTGCAGATACAGAGGGTTCTCGCCACGATAAGGCTCAATGATCACCGTGCCCGTGACGCCATTGAGCCCGCCGTCCGCCGCTACCGAGCAGACGCTCCGCCAGCGATGATTGCCGAGCACGGTCGATGCGTAACGTACCTTCCAGACACGACCGCCGTCCCAGAAAGCGGGCACTTTGAGCGTGTGACCCTGAGGCGTTTCAAATGAGACGTCCAATGTGACGTCATGGAAGGGATTGCCGTAATCCCGGCTGGCAGTGAAGGCGATTTCGACCATCCGATTGGCCTCAGTGCCGACTTCCGGCTCCACGCTGGTCTTGTGGTCACCCTTGCCAGACCGCGTTCCGTCGTCAGTTGCCTTAAAAGGAAAGATCGCGTCGTGACAGGGCTGCTTGCCGCCGGACTTCTTCGCGTCCTTTTCGATGGCCCAGATCATCACGCCGCCATACCCCTTGTCGATGGCAAAGCGGCACTTGGCGGTACATGCCCGCGGATCGCAGTCCACCTCCGGGCGGTGTTCCTCATAATCGAGCCCGATGCCGACGCCGAGTTTTGCCTTCGGAACGCCCTTATCGACCAAGCCTTGCATGTCTTTGGCGATGTCGGTCACGTTCACCGCGCCGTTTTTGACGGCGCGCGTCCAGTACGACATGTTGTTCAATTGGTCCATATAGGGATGGATCTCGGCGGTTGTGCGGTTGAACATCCAGTTGGCAATGGCCGCGGTGAGCAATGGGCGAGGCGTGATCTTGTCGAGCTCCGCCCGCAGCTCCTTGTGCAGGGCTACGTACTCGGCATACTTGCCTTCCAACTCTTCCCAGTCCATGTCCACGCCGTCGAAGTCGTATTTCTTCATCAGCTTGATGATGTTCTGGATGAAAATGGCTCTCGTGGCGGCGTCTGCCGTGCAGCGGACAAAACCACGGCCTACGCCTCCGCCGCCTACGCACAAGAGCACCTTAACATGGTTGCGATGTCCTTCCGCGACCGCCGCCTTGACGCGCGCGTCGTTCCAACCCATCGCGAGCTTGCATCCGCCCCGGCCATCCGGCGTCGCCGAGAAAATGCAAAGATGCGTGTAGCTCTTCCAAGCCACGTCCTCGGGCGAGGTTTTCGCCCAGCCGGCCCAATAGGCGGTGACCCAGCCGACCTTCTTTTGTGCGAAGACTGTGGAACTGAAAAGTGTGAGTAAGGTAACGGTAAGGAGGATTCGCGTTTTCATTGACACTTCTACTTCTAGGGTTTTTGCACGATCACCGCCCAAGGCCCAAGTTGCTTTAGAGAGCGAAAGACATCATCCCGCGCCCGGCCAAATTGCAACCGGCGAAGAAACTCCGACGGGATTCGTCGAGCAGCCGGTGGCACGCGACACGGACGGCGACGTACAATCGCGCGGTTACGATCGAGACTGACGCCACATTTGACTGGCGGAATCAAAATGCAAGTCATAAGAAATCTCAGCCGCGCGGCCGTCCTGTTGGTGATTCTGCCTGCCGCTGGAACGGCCATTGCGGAGCAACCCGGGGCGCAGCCCACGCCAAGCCGCCCTCAGCTTCTGTCTTACCGCGATCCGCAAGGACGAGAGCAACCGGTCAAGACTCTCGAAGATTGGTCCATCCGGCGACGGCAAATCTTGCAAGGAATGGAGGCGGCGATGGGCCCGCTGCCCGATCGCACGAAGCTGCCTCCCTTGGACGTGCAAGTCAGCGAGCAGTACGCGGGCGATGGCTTCACGCGGCTGAAGCTTTCTTATGCATCGGACGAAGGCGACCGCGTCCCGGCCTACCTTTTCATTCCGCAAAGCCGATCTGGACGCCGCGCCGCGGTCCTCGCCCTGCACCAGACCACGCCGCTTGGCAAAAGCGAGCCGGCCGGCGTCTCCAAGGATTCTGGGGGCGGCGCGGCGAATCTGCATTACGCCCTGGAGCTTGCCCGCCGCGGATACGTCGTCCTCGCCCCCGACTATCCGTCGCTCGGTGAGTATCACTACGATTTCAGCAATAGCAAGTACGCCTCGGGAAGCATGAAGGGCATCGTCAATCACATGCGCGGCATCGATCTGCTTTGCGGTCTTTCCGAAGTCGATCCCCGGCGTATCGGCGTCATCGGGCATTCGCTGGGCGGGCACAACGCCATGTTCCTGGCGGCTTTCGATACGCGAGTCAAGGCCGTCGTCTCAAGTTGTGGCTGGACGACATTCGCCGACTACCGCGGCGGCAATATCGAGGGTTGGGCCGGCGAACGCTATATGCCGCGGCTGCGAACGGTCTACGGCCTCGATCTCGGCCGCGCTCCCTTCGATTTCGATGAGGTCGCGGCGGCGATCGCCCCTCGCGCTTTCTTTTCCAACTCGCCGCTGCGGGATGACAACTTTGCCGCGGCCGGCGTTCGCAAGGCGGAAGCGAAGGCCCGCGATGTCTTCAAACTGTTGGACGCGGCCGATCAATTCGTAGTCCGCTATCCCGACGCGGCGCACGACTTCCCGCCGGATATTCGGAAGGAAGCCTATGCGTTTCTCGATCGGGCTCTCGGCATGAGCGATGGTGAGAATGCCGTCGATCGGGCCGACTTGCTGCCAGGCGCCGCCTTCCCAGCATTCGACCATTTGGGAGAAATCGCCTATCAAGCCAAGGCAGCGGCCGCGTGCGGCGCGACGATCCTTTATGCTACCGGCCTTGGCGGCGAGGGCTACAGCGGGTTGCCCGAATCTGTCCGGTGGGCCAAGCAGCGTCGATCGGCCGCCGCCTACGTGCGCGAAGCCAAGTCGCAGGGGATTCACCTCGTCATCGGCTATCTCTGCGCGACCTCCATCGTCGACTTGCCAAAATTCGATGCCCATTGGGATCCGGCTTTCCGTGCCCGCTTTCATACGCCGCCGTCGGAATGGCGTCAGCAGGACCGCAACGGCCGCCCGCTTCCCTCGTGGTACGGCGGCGCGTACCAGCCGGCCTGCATGAACAACCCAGATTGGCGGACCTATGAGCGATACATGATCCACGAGCAGTTGGAGGCCGGGCACGACGGCGTGTTCTTCGACAATCCAGTCGTGCATCGCCAGGGATGCTACTGCCCGCACTGCATGGAGCGGTTCGCCCGGTTCCTGCGCCGCGGAGTATCGCGATCGCCGATGCTTCATTGCCGGCGATGCGGAAAACGGCTGAAGCCCGGCCGAAGGAGTTCATGGAGTTCCGCACGACGATTGCCGCCGACTTCTTCGCCGATATGCGGGCCTACGCGAAATCGCTGCGCCCCGACGCCCTGCTCACGGCCAACAACAGCCTCAATTCGCCCGATGTCCTTTACAAGCAGTGCCGCGAGTCGGGCATGGACATCCACGCCATGAGCGAGAATGAGGATTTCGTGACGATCGAGGACATGGTGAGCCAGCCGCGGGCCTTGCCCGATGGCCGCACGATCGAATATGGCCCGACCTGCGAGCAGGTTCGCGCGATCGTTCACGGCAAGCTGCTAGTGGTCTGCACGATTGCCGAGGCCGATTACCACACGCCGCCGCATCTGACGCGGCTGGCGATGGCCGAGGCGGCTGCCCATGGGGCTAGTTATCTGCTATGGCCCACCTGGCCGGAAAGCGTCCGCGGGAAGATGATCGACGCCGTGCGGCCGGAAGTGGACTTGCTTCGCCAGCACCGGCAATTGCTGGCCGCCGCGCAGCCGCGCCGCGATCTGATCCTCTTCCTACCGGCACGCGGTTGGATTGATGGCGACGTTTGCAAGGCCTCGGCTCTCGCGGCGGAACTTTCTCGCGCAAACTTGCAATATGAAGTCGTGTGCGAAGACGACTTCCAATTGCCTCGGCTGCAAGCGGCAAGAGTCTTGCTCGTTGAGAGCTTGTCCGTCCTGACCCTCAAGGAGAAAGCGATCGCCGAAACTTTCCCCCGCGCCGGCGGTGCGGTGATCGCGGCCGATGGCGGCGACTGGTTGAACCAGATCCGCGCGCAGATCGGCGCTCCAGCGGTGACTGTCCGTGGGCCGGCCACCGTCCGAGCGGTCGTCCGCGACTTAACGCAAAAAACGCTAGTCCATCTGTTGAATCTGAATGTCATCCGCCGCTCGTCCTTCGAGGACGAAGTCCGCCCGGCCGAAAACGTCCAGTTGACCGTCCGCGTCCCGTTCCGCACCGCCTGCACCGTTCGCGCGATCACGGCCGACGAGAAGGGTACTTCGGGCAATCTGCCGGCCGACTTCCACGCCGATTCGCAGGGTGGTACAGTGGCGTTCATCGTTCCGCGCTTGGGTATTTCCGCAATTGTAGAACTGGTGCCCGGCGCTGCCAAATAGGAAATGCTCGATGAAAGTGTTCGTCCTCTCTGTCGTCGCCCTGCTTGCTTTGCCGGCTGGGCTGCAGGCGTCCGAACCAGCGGTCAAGCTGGCTGTCTTCGAACGTCGATGCTACGCCGCCCGTCGGATCGGAGATGGCCTACGATCCGGTCAAGCGGCTGGACGAAATGACCTTGCGCTGCCGTGGCATTGTACTGCTTGGCGCGGACAGGCCAATCGTGCTCTGCGCGGTGGACTGGCTCGGTATCGCCAACGAAGGGCACGACGCCTTTTGCGACGCGCTGGCCGAGGCAGCGGGCACCACGCGCGACCGCGTGGCGGTGCATACCTTGCACCAGCACGACGCCCCGGAATGCGACTTCACCGCCGAGCGGATTGTTCATGATTTGAAGGTGACGAAATACGGCCGCTACGAGGGGACTTTTCAGCGGCAGGTCATTCGCCGCGCGGCCGATGCCCTCCGCGCAGGCGCTAAAGTCGGCTCAGCCGGTGACGCACTATGGCTGGGGCGAGGCCGACGTGAAAGAAATCGCATCAAACCGCCGCATTTTAGGGCCCGACGGCCGCGTTCGGGCGGAGCGCTTCACGGCCACGAAGGACCCCGCGCTGCGGGCCGAGCCGGAAGGCACGATCGATCCGCAGGTGTCGCTCTTATCCTTCTGGAACGGCGACCGGCCGCTGGCCGTGCTCGGCTACTACGCCTGCCACCCGCAGAGCTACTATCGCACGGGCGTGCCCAGCCCCGATTTCCCCGGCATCGCCCGATTCATTCGCGGTCAGGCCGTGCCGGAGGCGCTGCACGTCCACTTCAACGGCGCGGGCGGCAACATCGGCGCGGGCAAGTACAACGACGGCGCCAAGGAAAACCGCATGACACTCGCGCTGCGGCTGGCGGATGGAATGAAGCGAGCCTGGGAGGCGACCGAGCGGCATCCGCTGGCAGCAAATCAGCTTGGTTGGCAGACCGTGCCCGTGCGCCTGCCAGTTGCGTCGCATTTGGAAGAGGCAAAACTCGTCGCAGCCATCAAGACGCAGCCCGCCCGCGGCCCGATTGCCGAGCCCGATCAGCTTGCCTGGCTGAAGCGCGCCGAGACGGGCCGCGCCATCGAGCTTGCTTGCCTGCGCGTCGATACGGTCCGCGTGCTGCACATGCCGGGCGAGCTGTTCGTCGAGTATCAGCTTGCCGCTAAGGCGATGCGCCGCGATCTGCACGTGGCGATGGCCGCTTACGGCGAATACGGGCCTGACTATATTGGCACGGCCGCGGCCTATGGACAAGGCGGATACGAAACGAGCCCCAAGGCCAGCAATGTCGATGCGCGGGCGGAGCCGATCCTCATGGCGGCGATGAAGCGCCTGTTGGAGCCTTTAGGGAACGGGCTCCGTCCCGTTCCGGAAGGGACGGAACGCCGCGGAGAGCGTTCCCTACAGGCCGGCGTCGGTCGCGCGAACATCACGCCCAAGAATCCGATTTGGCTCTCCGGCTACGCCGCGCGGAAACGTCCGTCGGACGGCGTTCTCCAAGACATCTGGGCCAAGTCGCTAGTCATCGAAGACTCCAGCAGTGGACGCATGGTGCTGATCACAACTGACCTGGTCGGCCTGCCGCACGAGTTGTTCGAAGAAGTCGCCACGCGGCTCACAATTAAGTATGGTTTGGAGCGTTCGCAGATCTTGCTCAATGCCTCGCACACGCACTCCGGCCCTGTCGTCTGGCCCAACTTGAGCGCCATGTACTTTCTTTCGCCCGATGAAAAAGATCGCGTTATTCAGTACCGCAAGCAGCTCGCGGAAGACATCATCCGCGCGGTAGATATGGCGATGGCCGATCGCGCGGCGGCGAAAATCTCAATCGGTCACGGCAGCGCCGGCTTCACCATCAATCGCCGCCAGGCGGCCAAAGGCAGCGTACAAATCGGCGTCAACCCCGCCGGGCCAGTCGATCACGACGTGCCGGTGCTCAGGATTTCTTCCCCCGACGGCAAGCTGCGCGCCGTGCTCTTTGCCTACGCCTGTCACAACACGACGCTCGGCGCGAATAATTACCGCATCAGCGGCGACTATGCCGGTTTTGCCGAAGCTGAGTTGGAAAAGGCTCTGCCGGGCACAATTGCCATGTTCGCGATGCTCTGCGGCGGCGATCAAAATCCCAATCCGCGCGGCACGATCGAACTGGCCGAACTGCACGGCAAGACGCTCGCCGACGAAGTCCGCCGCGTGCTCGGCGGCGAGCTTCGCGCGGTACATGGCCCGATCCGCACGGCCTGCGAAGTAACGGAACTAAAGTTCGCGCCGCACGATCGGGTGACCTTCGTCAAAGAGGCCGCAAGCACCGACAAGTTCAAGCAGTCCCGCGCGGATCATGCTGGCCGATTACGACGCCGGCCGCCCGATGCGCTCGCTGCCTTATCCCGTGCAGGCGATTCGGTTCGGCGATGACCTTACTCTTTTGGCCCTTTCAGGCGAGGCCACGGTGGAGTACGGCCTGCGGCTAAAGCGCGAGTTTTCCAAGGAAAACCTGATCGTGACGGGCTACTCGAACGAGGTGCGGTGTTACATTCCGTCGCTGGCTGTGCTCAAGGGCGGCGGCTACGAGCCGGTGACCAGCATGATCTACTACGGCCTGCCCGGCCCGTTCGCGGAGGACGTGGAGGAGACAGTGATCGCCGCGTGTCGGAAGGTTCTCAAGGAAACGGGAGATGAGAATCACTCTGCGCGGAAATGAATCTGGACTTTCCTGCCGCTCAAACTGCATAATGCCGAACTACCTTTTCAATCGCCGCCGCCACGCTGAGAACGTACTCATCGCTCATGTGCTCGTTGAGCATCACGCGGATGCCGGTGGCCAGGATGTCCTCCGCCTCCGGGCATTTGTGGCGCGTGAAATCCATGCTCGTCAGGCCCATTTCCTTCAACGGCCATCGCCCGGCGAAGAAGGCGTGCTGCTGGAAGACCGGCTCGCGGTAGAGCGGCACCTTGATATAGCCGCCAATCACCGGCGCGCCTCGGCCACGAGTGCGTGGACCATCTCGGACCGCCCGCCGCGGAACTTGCCGTGCTCCATGCGGAACATGTAGAACCAATAGACCGCGCGGTCCTCGGGATGCACTTCGTGCGGGATGATGCCGGGCAGTTTGCCGATCTTCTCGGTGAGCAAGTTGCCCAGTTGGGCGCGCTTGGAAGCGATGCCTTCCAACCGCGGCAACTGCGCGGCGGCGACGGCGGCTTGCGGCTCGCTCATGCGGTAGTTGGTGGCAAAGACGGGCACGCCGCCCCAGTTGTGCCGGTCGCCACCCTTGTCGCCGAAGCGCTGCAGCAGCTTGCCGAAGCGCTCGTCGTTGCTGGCGACCACGCCGCCGTCGCCGCAGGTGATGTGCTTGGAGTCTTGTAGCGAGAAGCAGGCGATGTGCCCGACGCTGCCGATCGGCTTGCCGCGATACCGCGCGCCCCAGGCCTGGGCACAATCCTCGATCAGAATCAGGTTATGCTCGTCCGCCAGCTTTTTCAGCGATTCAAGGTCGCACGGGTTGCCCGTCAGGTGGACGGCGATGATGGCCTTCGTCTTGGGAGTGATACGGCGCTTTACGTCTTCCACGTCAAGATTGTAGGTGCCACGGCCGAGATCGGCGAAGACGGGCACGCCCTGTTGATAAAGCACGCCGATCACGCTGCCAATGTCGGTCACCGGAGAAGTGATCACCTCGTCGCCGGGCCCGATGCCGGCCGCCCCGACCGCGATGTGCAGCGCGGCCGTGCCCGACGAGCAGGTCTGCACGTATTTCAGCGGCAGGATGGCCTGGAAGCGTTCGGTCAAGAGCTTCGTTTGCGGACCCTGCCAATAGAAGAGCGAGTTCTGCCGCAGCATCGTCTCAAGCTGGCGGCGCTCCGGCTCGCCCCAGCGCGGCGCATGTGCCGCAGGTGTTTTGACGGCCTTCTCGCCTCCTTCGATGGCCAGCTTGCTGGGCGATTCGGCCGGCGCGTCGGCGGAATTGGCCAGGACCAGGCCGGCCGAAGCCGCGGCCACGAACTGACGGCGCGAGAGGGGATTCGAATCGGTCATGGTTCTTCCTTTACTGTGGGGCAGGTTGCCAACCTGCCGTCTTTATGGCAGGTTGGCAACCTGCCCCACGCTTTACACCTTCGCCAGTGCTTCGGAATGGGCCTGCACCTTGCGAATCGCCTCAACAATATCGTCCATCGCGCGGCGCTCGGCCAGGAGCGCGGTTTGGGGCACCGCGATGGTTGTTGTGCAGACTTGCCGGTTGCCCTTCAGTTCGTGAAAACTTTCTCGGTATGCCTTGAGCCGCTCGGCCGGCCACAATCGGCGGAAGCCGCGCGAGGCAATCGCTTCGTCCAAAAGGCCGTCGAAATACTGTTCGCCATAGACGCCGTGCGCGGGGATGCCCTCGGCCGCCAGCGCATTAATGAACTTGTGCCGCGGCAGGCCGTGGAACTGCCCGGCATCATACCGCATGGGAAACAGGTGCCAAACCGCGCGGCCGCCTTCGGGCAGCCTTGCGGAAGCGATGCCGGAGATCGTCTTCAATTGCTCGCACAAGTAATCAGCATTCGCGCGACGGACCGCGGTCTCCGCGACCAACTTGTCGATCTGCTGCACGAGCATGGCGGCTTGGAAATGCTGCATGCGAAAGTTGCAGCCGCGAGTGAACAAGCCCTTGCCGCGGAACGTGCCGGTGGGTTGGCCGCAGTTATGATAGGCAAAGCAGCGGTCCACGAGCTCGTCGCTATTGCCGGTAATAGCGCCGCCTTCGCCCGCGGGAAGGTGCTTGGAATTTTGGAAGCTGAAGCAGCCCAGGTCGCCGAGCGTGCCGCACTTGCGTCCGCGATATTCGGCCAGCCACGCCTGGCAGGCGTCCTCAACCACCGCCAACCCGCGCCGCTTGGCGATGGCGTTGATCGGTTCCATATCGCAGGGCATGCCGTAGATGTGGACCGGCACGATGGCCCGCGTGCGGTCGGTGATGCACCGCTCGATCGTGGCCGGGTCCATCGTCATGCTGGCCGGATCGGTGTCGGCGAAGACCGGCAGGGCCTTGTTCGCCAGGATGGCGTTGTAGGTGGCGATGAACGTGAAAGGCGAGCAGATGACCTCGTCGCCCGCATCGACGCCCGCAACGTGCAGGGCGGTGATCAGCGAGGTCGTGCCGCTGGCCGTGGCCAGGCAGCGCTTGCGCCGAGCAATTTGGCATAGGCGGCCTCGAACTCGGGCACCTTTCCGCCCCCGCCGCCGCGATACCACTGCCCGCTCCGCAGCACTTCCAGGATTTGCGGCTCCCACGACTGCCGCCATTCCGGCCACGAAGGCCAACCGCCGGTATGCACCGGCGCACCGCCAAGCAAGGCGGGCTTGTCCGCCGCGGAGCTGGTGCCTGTAATCGCTAGCCCCACACCGGCCGCCGCGGTGGCGGCGACGAATTTGCGTCGATTTATCTCTCGGCTCATCGTAATACCTTCAGATTAGAAGTCCCTACTTCGATTTCTTGCGCCCCAGGCTCCTGACAGGGACAGTCCGAGCATCCTCCTGATAGTACTCGCCGTAACGCTTGAGCACTTTGAAGCCGTTCGGCCAATCCAATGCCTTCAGCCAAGGCCGCAACTTCTTGAGCAGCACGTCGGCGTCGGGACCATTGAGCGACAGCCGACACTCGCGCTGCTTGTACTCATGTCCCTCCAGGTTCCCCACCGCCGGCGCCTTCGAGACCGTGTCGACTAGCAACTTGTCGAGTTCATTCATCAGTCGGTCAATGTGCCGCTGCTCTGTTTTCGTTGCTGTGGCGGCTTTGAGCGCCAGCCCGATCAACAGGCTGTTTCCCTTTAGAGTCTTGCCACGAGGCAATTCGGCTCTCTCACGTTTCCGCTCCTTGCGTTTGTGCAGACTCACGTAGTTAGTGCCTGACGGGAGCGGCCAAATTCGCACAAAATCAAAGCCCTTCAATTCGGCATCCTGTACGCGCCGAACGAAGCTATCAATCACGTATGCCCCCTGCCGGTACTCCTGAAGGCAAAAAACTTCAAGCCCCCGAAGTTTGTCGGGGAAGAATTTCGTATCGGCTGACGTGAAATATCCACCCATCGTCAAAAGCCGACACCTTCGAATGCCTTACATCAAGGGCGCTCACGACCGTCGTGATATGGTAAGCATAGTACGTGCGGGAACCTGATTTAAAAGGCAACAACTCGCCATTGGCCTCAAGGATGTCGCGAAGACTATCAACTGCGCGCTGACTAAACGCCGGAATCTCTCCAAGCCAAATGCATGGAAAGTCATTAAAAGCCCTGACGCGACCAATGGCATTGAATGGTTTCCAAGTCGGTGCCAGTCGCGCCGGACGCCATTTGCGTCGCAATTCTCGCTCGGGCTTAAAACTATCAAGGATCTTCGCTCCTTTCTTCTGGTCAGCGAAGTCAAACCCCTCGTACCTTGGATCGTCGAGTATAGGATTTAATTGATAAATGATTTGGTCTTTCATAATGCACCTGGCATACGTCGCCCGTCGCTACTTCCCCGTCGGCACGGCAATCATATCCACGGTCATCGTCCGCTGGGTCATGCCGACGCCGTGGACCATCACCTTCGATGCCGCCGGCGGGCGCGACGGGTCGTAAACTCGCGGACGCAGGCGGTCGATCCATCGGGCGGCGTCGTCGTCGCTCACGTAGTAGGATGCCTTGACCAAGTGACGCACGTCGCTGCCCGATTTCTTTAGCACGTCTTGCAACTGATCGAAGAGGTAAACGGCCTGCGGCTCGCCGCGGCTGGGCGCACGCGCGTATAGGCCGGAGAGGTATATTTGCGTGTCGCCGCGCAGCAGGGTTGCCTTACTGAACGTGTTCGACGGCCGCACTTCCGGCGGCGTGTAATAGACTACGTCATCGGTTGGCTTGTCTGAGGGCGGAAGCTGGGCGATCATCTCGATCTCCACCGGCACCGCAGCGAGCCATTCCACGAAGACGACCGGCGGCAGCAGTTGATCGGGGAAGAACTTCCGCAACTCAGCGATGACTTCGTCGGCGGAAGTCATCGGCCGCAGGAAGACCTTTATTTGGACCACGTCCTTGGGTGAGAGCTTTAGGTGCCCCATCGTCTTCGTCAGCCCGGCCATCGAGCGCGCGACGGCGGACTCCGCCACCGCGCCTTCGTCTGGCTGGCCGGAAAGATACGCGATGCCCCCGCGCGGCAGCACGGCCGCATCGGCACAGCCATCATGTCCCGCTACGGCCGGACAGCGAATGAACTCAGTCGTCTTGCCGCGATCGGCAACCGCGGCGACCGCGTCGACGGCGACTAGCGCTTTCCGATCAGGAAGAGGCGTCAACACCGAAGTGATTGCCGGCCGGGCCCTCGGGTCAAGCCGCTTCCGCAGGTGCTCGTGAAAGCTAGTGACGCCCGCCCTAGAGAGGGCGTAAACATTGAGACGGACGAGCTGGTTCATGCCAGTTCCGGAATCCTTAAGTACGGCCGCCAAGTTGTCCAGCGCCTGCTCGATCTGTCGATCGGCCGAGCCTTCGCCCACGATCTTGCCTTCGTGGTCCAACGGAAGAATCTCCCGCGTGTGAACTAGCGGCGTGCCTTGGACTATCACGGCCTGCGACATGCCCGGTGGGGCGTCCAAGGTAAGGTAGCGGATCGAGGATTGCGCGATTGCCGTTGCGCACTGCTCAGCGAGCAATGCGGCCAGTAACGCACATACAGGAAGGCGTTGCGTCATAGTTGCATTTGTGTGCGAAGGATTGTTGCACCGCTTCGCGGTGCGGGCGAGGAAAATCGACATTTGCAACCCAGGGTGCGCTGCGCGACCCGTGGGCTTTGGGGTTTTACCGCTTTGCGGTATGCGAAGCTATACCTTCTCCGGCAACTCAAACCCCTTCCGCTTCGGGCAATCAACATACGTGTTCGCCTCGTCGTCGCCTGGAAAAATCTCCTTTTCGGCATCCCACTTCAACCGTCGCCCGAGCCGCCGGGCGATGTTGCCGAGGTGGCATAGTGTGGCCACGCTGTGGGCGGCCTCGATGCACATGATTGGGTCCTTGCGCGAGACCACGCAGCCGTAAAAGTTCTCCATGTGGTTGTCGCTGTGGTAGACGCGAACTGCATCCTGCGGCAGTGGGTCCTGGTCCAGCCCGACTGGATCGCACTCATAGCCCTCGCGGAAGATTGTGATGCTGCCTTTCTCGCCGATAAACGTCGCGCCGCCGCCCAGTTTGGGGTCGATCGAGCTAAGCTCAAGTTCCACGCCGTTGGCGTACTTGTAGTGGATGATCGTCCGCGAACAGGCGGCGTCGCCGCGATCGCGCTTTTCCGGGAAACGATATATCATCTCTTCCATCTTCACGGGCGGATCGACCCAAATCTCCGTGGGGCCGCTATGGTCCATATCGAGCGCCCAATGGACCATGCTCAGCCCGTGACAGCCCCAGTTCGGCAACTCGCCGCCCGAATAGGCCCGAACCGACATCCAGCCGGGACCAACGGCATATTTCTCGGCGGGGTACGTGTAATAGGGCGGCTCGCGCTCGTAAGCGATGCGTGAGAGGTAGATGTCGTAATGAAAGGGCACGACCTCGTTCTGCCCGCACCAGCGGTCCCAATCGAGCCATTCGGGGATCGGCTGCGGAGGAAAGTCACACTCCCACGCGCTGGGATAGTTGTAGCCGATGATCTTTTGAATCTTGCCGATTCGCCCGTTGCGGATCAGCTCGACGGCCTTGCGCGTGGCCGCGTTGGAGCGCTGCATCTCGCCGACCTGAAATACGCGGCCGTACTTGCGGACGGCCTCGACCATCCGCCGCCCTTCGCGGATCGTGTGGCTCAGCGGCTGCTCGCCGTACATGTCCTTGCCGGCCTGGCAGGCGTGGATGCAAGGCAGATAGTGCCAATGCTCCGGCGTGGCGTAGACGACGACCTCCACGTCCTTGCGGTCCAACACATGGCGGTAGTCCTGGTAGGAATCGCATTTGTAGTTCTTCGCCCAGCCTTCGGCCCGTTTGAGGTTGAGATCGGCCACGGCAATGATCCGCGCGTGAGTGGGCGGCGCGCCTGTCCGCCTTTGCCGATGGCCAGTTGCCCGTTTCGCCGTCCGCAACCGATGATGCCCACGCCGATTTGGGCGTTGGGCGATGGCGATAGGCCCTTAACGAATTGAGGGAGCGCGAAGCCGGCCGCGGCCGCCCCGGCGACTCGCGCGATGGCTTGGCGGCGGGAGATTTTTTTGGAAGCCGACATTGAAGCGTGCTCTTGGTGGGTTCATAACAGTCTAAATCCCGCGTTCTCGCGGTGCAAGTGCGGCAATAGTGGGGCAGGTTTCTAACCTGCCAAGCAGATTCTCCACGAAGCACCTATCCCGCTGCGGCCTGGGCCTTTTCCATGACGCTTTGTATCGACGCCGGCCGCCCGCCTTGGCGCTTGCTCTCGTCGGCCGCTTCCATGAAAGCGTATAGTTCCAGCGTCTCCTCGGCAGGCACCGGCGACTTGCCGGTCTTGAAGAACTTGACGATCTCGACGACGAGCGGCTCGTGGCCGTTGTACTTTCCGCCGCACGTGTTGGCCTTGCTGCCGTAAACCGTCGCGCCGTAGTCGGGCTTCCCCGCGCGCAGCCCGCGAAAGCTGCCGATGCGGCCGTCCTTCCACACGCCCACCGCAACGTCCGTGCCGGGCGTATGTACGCGGCTGACCGACTGGCACCCGGCGCCCATGATCGTATAAAGGATTTCCACGCCGTGGATGCCGTACCAATAAAAATCGGGGTGGTGCTCCTCAAGAGTACACGGACTGTGTGTCTCGCATCCGAGCACTTTGCCGATTTTGGCCGGATCGGCCAAGGCGATGATGTCCTGGCTATAGCGCAAGGAGGAACTAGAAAAGCAGGGAACGCGGCTCTTCTCGGCCAGCCTCATGATGGCCACGGCATCCGCCAGCGTGCCGGCGAGCGGCTTGTCGATATAGACCGGCTTGCCAGCCGCGATGACGGGCTTCACTTGCTCGAGGTGCGCTCGACCGTCCACGCTTGTCAGAATCACCGCATCGACCTTTTTTCAGCAGGGCGTCGATCGAATCGACAATTTCCACGCCGGCCTTGCGCGTCGATTCGGTGTACATCTTTACGCGGCCCCAGCTATGTGGATTGTCGCGCGTACCGCCGGGATAGGCGGCGACGATCTTTATGCCGTCCAAGGGCCCCCCCGGCTTCGCGCGGCCGAGTGCTTGGAGGATATCGGGCACGTGCGAAGTGTCTAGGCCGATCAGGCCGACCTTGATCGCCTGGCCGGGCGATTGTGCCGAACTCGGTTCCGCAAAGGCCAGGCTGCCGAATGACAAAGCCGCGGCGGTCCCTGCTTCCGTAAACGCGCGGCGAGTGAGCTTTTTCGTCATTGATACCCTTCTGAGCTGCGATGGGGTTCCCAAACTTACGCGACAGAACCTGCCAGCATAATCGCCGCCGCGCCGCCTCGCAAGTTGGTGGGCAAGCTGGCACTAAAACTTCATCGCGGCCGCAACTTGCTGGATAGCCTCTAAATGCTCGCGGCGAAACCGCTCCAAAGTCGGCCGCCAGGGCGTCTGCAAGAAACCCTTCAATCGCTCGTGCGCGACGACTCGCCGACCGTACTTCACCGTCTCGCCAAAGTTTTGCGGATTTTCAAAATTCGAGCCGGTCGGCACTTGATCGAACTCATGCCGCTCCAAGTCGCCGTAGAGCTTTACGGCCGTCGCGCTTTCGGGTAATGTTGCTCCGTAATACCAGTTGCTTTGCAGCACGCACTTGGGCATGCGCTGGAGGTACTCGTCGCGATGTTTCCAAGCGTAGTCCGACCAGATCCACGGCCTCATGCCGTTTCGCTGGACCTCGGCGACGAAGAACTCGAAGTCGTGCCACCATAATTCATGCTGCCGCACTACGACGTAGTCATTGTTCACCTGATTTCCGGCCGTCTCCTCGTCGTAGCCCAGATGGAAAAACCGCGGCTTGTCGAACAGCCTCGCCACTTCGGCGATCAGCTCGCGGCAAACTTTGTAGTAGGCCGGTGTCGAGACCTGGCGGCGGTAGGGGCCGAGCCAAACGTCGTGGGACGTGGAAAAATTGAGCTTCGGAATCGGCTCCAAACCGAGTTTCCGCAGCCGGTCCAACTCCTTGCCGAGCCTTTCGGGCGTCCAAGCACCCGTCACGGCAATCTCGGGATGGCTATCGTAACGCACGCCATCGCCGAGATCGATCAACAGAAGGTTTAGCCCGGCCTCCGCCATCCGCGCGGTGAGATCGTGCCAAAGGCGGTCGTCGCACCGCAAGTAAGGCCGGCAGCAATTGATCTCGGTTCGCGCTTTGCTCATGCCCGGCAATTGCTCGACGACCCGGTCACACCACATGTTGTAGCTCAAGTGCAGCAGATTGCCCCAGATCAATGGGGCGGCGGCCGCCGCGGCAGACTGTCGCTCGCGCGCCGGACTTTGCGCGGGCTCGGCGGCGATCAATTGATGCCCGGACGCGGCTGCCAGTCCGCCGCCTGCTTGTCCCAAAAAACGCCGCCGCGACAGCCACTCAGCGCTATGGGATGGTCGAGCAGGATCAGCTTGGATATCGCCCATCATTTGTCTCTATGCGTGGCGCTGGGCGCGGCGGCAGCCGCAAGCGGATGCGCGCAAGGCGGCTTTCAAGGCGATACAGCGGTGTTCCAGCGCTTCGACCGCCTCTTCCGCCGCGGCAGGGGTGAATCGTTCCACAAGCGTTGCAACCTCCGCGGCCGAATCCGCTCCTAGATAGACCAGCGTCCCCTTCAGGCTGTGTCCCAGCCGGCCGACCTCCGAGATATCGCCGTTTTCCAGCGCTCGCCGCATTTGAGCCAAGAGGCCGTCCACATCGGCGAAGAAATTTTGGACCATCGTGCCCAGCATCTCACGGCTATCAAAGCACCGCTGGAGCGCCTTTTCAGCGTCAAAGACGGCCGTGCGCTCGTTCGGTAAGCCGTGGGCTGCGGCTACATCGGTCTCACGCGCCGCCCGATCAATTACTGACGTATCGATGGGCTTCCCCTCTGCCATGCTCTCGATCAGGCCAATCAACGCCCGGCCGTTGACCGGCTTCACCAAATAGGCGTCCATGCCGGCCGACAGACAACGCTCGCGGTCGCTCTGCATCGCATGGGCCGTCATGGCGATGATCGGCACGTGGCGGCCCTCGCCCTTCGCGCCGGCGAATGGCGGCGGTGGCCTCCATGCCATCCATGTTCGGCATCTGCACGTCCATCAGGATCACATCATAAAAGTTGCGTTCGCTCAAATAGACTGCCTCCGCGCCTTCCCCGGCTATCTCCACTTGGTGGCCGCGGCCGCGGAGCACATAATCGACCAGCTTTTGATTGGCCAGGTTGTCCTCCGCCATCAGGATGCGCAATGGCGCAATGCTCCGCGGCGGGAAGGCAGACAGCAGCTTCGTCTTCCGCCGGCGGCTCCTTGGTCAAAGGCAAGGCAACGGTAAAATGGAACGTGCTTCCGCGGCCCCTTTCGCTTTCCACCCAGATGCGTCCGCCCATCAATTCCACTAACGCCTTGCATATGGAAAGCCCCAGCCCTGTGCCGCCAAAGTGCCGCATCGTCGAGGCATCGACCTGGACGAAGGGCCGGAAAAGCCGCTGCTGTTCGGCGGGCGAGATGCCGATGCCGGTATCGCGGACGGCGAATTCGAGCTCGACGCTTTCCCCGCCCTCGGGCACTTTCGCTCCCCGGACACTGACCTCCACCTCGCCGTGCTCGGTAAACTTGACAGCATTGCCCGCCAAATTGAATAGGACTTGCTGCAAGCGCGTGCGGTCGCCGACGAACCCATCGGGCAACTCGTCCGAGCAGCGGCAATGGAAGTCCAGTTCCTTCTCGCTGACCTGGAGCGCCAGTACGCTGGTCAGTTGGTCCAGCATGCGGCGAAGGCTGAACGGCGCGGCCTTCAGTTCCAGCTTGCCGGACTCGATCTTGGCGGAGTCCAGAAGATCGTTGAGGAGAGTAAGCAACAGGTCGGCGGAACCTTTGGCCGTTTCCAGGCAGTCCTGGACGAGTGGGTCGATGGCCTTGGGCAGCGCCACGTCGATCATGCCAAGAATGGCATTCATCGGTGTGCGCAATTCGTGGCTCACGTTGGCCAGGAACCGGCTCTTCAATTCATTGGCGGCCTGCGCCGACCGCGCGTTTTGCTCCAGAGATTCCATCGAGCGGACGCGCTGCGTAATGTCGTCGAACACGACGACAAAATACCCGTCGGACTGGCTGTACACCGAGAGCGAAAACCATTTGTCCAGAGGCGTGAAATCAACGTCGAACGCCTCCGGCTTGCCGGTCAGTACGACACGGGCGCAGTTCTCGAACAACTCGGGATTGGTATTCTTGATTTGCGGAATGATCTCGGTGGCGCGCTTGCCGATGACATCTTGCAAACCGGTCAGTTTTTCGAAGGCATGGTTCACTTCCAACAGGAGGACATCGTCCGGCCGGCCGCTTTCGTCAAAAAGCATCCGGCAATAGATAAAGCCGTCCAGCATGTTCTCAAACAGCGAGCGATATCGGCTTACGCTCTCCCGCACCGCCTCCTCTGCCCGCTTGCGCTCGCTGATATCGGTGATCGCCGTTTTGGCAAACACGCCTTCGCGCTCGTCGGACCCGACGGGAATGCTATGAATCTGGACCGTGATCGATTGGCCTTCGCTTGTTATAAGGCCCAGTTCGGTGGTCGCCTCGCGATGCTCGCCGCAGCACTGTCGAACGTGCTCCTGGAAGGCGGTCCGATCGGCTGGAACGACATGCTCGGCGAATTCGTAGCCCGTCAGTTCCGCGCGTTCTCTGCCCAGCATCGCGGCGCCAGCCAGATTGATCTCTTGAATGAAGCCTTCTTCGTCGAGGGTTACATAGCCCAAGGGGGCTTGGTCGTAAAGATCGATATAACGATCGCGAAATACTTCAGCTCGGCGCTGGGCGGCCTGAAGTTCCCGGTTGGCAATTGCCAGCTCGTCGGCGCGTTTCTGCTGGGTGATGTCGACGACGGCAGCGCGGCAGCGTCTCGGCGCGCCGAACTGGCCTTCCGCCGCGATCCCCTCGACTAGCACCCAGACCGACGAGCCGTTCGCGTGGAGTTTGATCTCGCAGGTTTGCTTGGCATCGGTTGCCAACACGAGCGTAAGGAAATCGGCGAACTCGCCGCGGAAGTCGGCCGCCACGAACTGCCCAAACCGCTTCAGCCTCGCCGCGCTGCGGTCCAGGGCCAGGAGCGCGGCGCCGGCCAGATTGAGTTCCAGAATCCGGCCATCCTGGTCCCAGAGGAAATGCCCCGTGGGGGCGAAATCGAAAAGTTCGTAGTACTTCTCCCTCGCCTCGTCGGCCTCCAGGCGAGCGCATTGCAGCTCCTCATTCTGCATCTCCAGTTCGATCTGATGAACCTGCAACTCGTGGACCAGCGATCGCGCTTCGGCCGCTGACATAACGTCAGACGCATTGGGCCCGCTCGCCCGCAAGCGCTCTTCCGCCTGGCGGCGAGACTCGGCCGCTTCCGATGCGCTGGATGTTGCTGAGTTCATCGCTTCACCTTAAGCTGTTTATCGATCTTTTCATTGAAAATGAGCCGAAGGCCGTGGGGTAGATTGCCAATCTGCCGGAGAACAGGCAGGTTGGCAAACTGCCCCACGGCTCATTCGCTACGATCAATAAGCCATTCCTCTAAAATAATTATTAAGCTATTTCGCCGCCGCGGGCAACTGGGTGACTTCTTGCATCGCCAGCAAAATCAGCGGCGAGTGCCCGTCTCTTTCGGCCATTCGCCGCGCATTGAGCATGAGAACCTTGTGTCCGATGCCGGGGAAATTATGCTCGACCCGGAAATCGTGAAACCGCGTGTCCTTGGCAAGGATGTCGCCCAGGAGCTGCCGCAAGCTGGGAATGTCCCACTGTTTGCGGCCCACGTCGTAGATCATGCGGCGTTCCGTCTCGGCGGGCGTCACCTGGAACGTCTCGTAGAAGGAACTGCTGGCGGAGACGATCCGCAACTCGTCGTCCAGCACCACCAGCGGCTCGCGGATCGTGGAGATGATGTTCTCGGCGTACTCGCGCGCCGCCTGCGACGATTCTTCCAAGCGTTTGATTACGGTAATATCGGCGAACGTCATCACCACGCCTTCGATCGCGTTGTCCGCGCTGCGGTAGAGCAGAATGCGCATATTGTACCAGCGGCCGTCCTTGGCCTCGACCTGCGCCTCTTTGGGCGTCAGCCGGTCGAGCACCGCCGCGGCGTCCTCGACCAGGCGGCCGTACTTCAGGTTCGTGGCGAAGTGGCCCAGCGGACGCCCCACGTCGCCGGCGACGAGGTTGACGATCCGGTCGGCTTCGGCCGTGAAGCGCTTGACACAAAGGTTGTTGTCCAGAAAAATGGTGGCGATCTCGATGCCGTTCAAGAGGTTCTTCATGTCGCTGTTGGAGCGCGACAGCTCGCTCATCTTGGCCTGCAATTCGGCGTTGACGGTCTGCAGTTCCTCATTGAGCGACTGCAATTCCTCCTTGGAACTGTTGAGTTCCTCGTTGGTGCTCTGCAGTTCCTCGTTGTTGGACTGCAGCTCTTCGTTCGTGGCGCGGAGCTCCTCCTGCGCGGTCTGCATCTCTTCGACGGTGCTCTGCAGGCGCTCGCGAGTGTGGCTGAGCTCCTCTTCCAGTTCATGCGGCGGAACCGTCTGGCCGGGCGGCGGTGGCTCCTTCGCGGCTGCGCGCGGGGCCTCCTCGGCCGCCGTCTCCTCGAACACGACCATCAGCAGCCCTCGCGAAGCGGCCGGATCGTCAAGCGGCCTGACGATGAGATTGACGGTCGTGAATTCGCCGTCGGATTTTACCTTCACGCCCTTGGCCGTGTAGGGCGCCTTTCGCGTGGCGGCGTTGTGAATGGCCGCCCCGAGCTCGTCGCGCAGCCCCTCGCGGGCCATGGCGAAGACATTGTTGTTGACCTTGCCCGACGCGGGTTCCAGATACTTTCCCGTGCGTCCGCCGATGTAGACGATATCGCCCTCGGCATTGACCACGACGGAGGGAGGGCCGTAGCGGTCCAAGATCGCCCGCTGCGCCGTGTAGAGAATGTCCATGTCTGTTTCCTTGCCCTTTTCGATGAGATTGCCGGCAGCGCCGCTGCGCACACGTTCCCGCTGCGGGACGCAGGCGGGCATATCGATGCCGGGCCGCGTCGTCGACTCGATGCGCTGGTAGACCTTCCACTTCTTGTCCAGCGGCGAGAACAGGTGGCCGAAGCCGCCGGCGCTTTCCGCGGAGCCCAAGACCAGCAGCCCGCCGGGGTTCAAGGCGAAATGCATGAGCGGCAGGAGCTTCTTTTGCGTCTCGACGTTCAAGTAGATCAAGAGGTTGCGGCAGCAAAGAACATCCACCTTCGTGAACGGCGGATCGACAAGGATGTTCTGCGCCGCGAAGACAACCAGAACGCTAAGCTCTTTCTTGATCCGATAGCCCTCGTCCTCGCGTTGGAAGTAGCGCTCCAGCCGCTCGGGGGAAACGTCGCTGGCGATGCCCGCGGGAAATCTTCCCCGGCGGGACTTGTCGATAGCGTCCTGGTCGATGTCGGTGGCGAAAATCTGAATGGCCGCATTTCGCCGCGGCGGCTCGTTGGCCAAGCCTTCCAGGCACTCCTTGAGCGTGATGGCCAGCGAGTAAGTCTCCTCGCCGGTGGAGCAGCCCGGGTTCCACATGCGGATCGTGCGTTTCGGCGGCCGGCTTTCCAGCAAATGGGGAAGGGCCTTCTCCCGGAGAAAATCGAACATTTCCGCATCGCGGAAAAAGCTGGTCACTCCGATCAGCAGTTCCTTGTGCAGCAGCTCGACTTCTTGCGGGTTCTCTTGCAGGAAGCGGACGTAGCGCGGCAAGCTGTTGAATTGGTGGACGCTCATGCGGCGCTCGATCCGCCGGTCGATCGTGCTCTTTTTGTAGCAGGAGAAGTCGTTCCCGCCGTAAGCCCGCAAGAGCACGAAGATCTTTTCCAATCCGCTGGATGGCGCTTCCTCGTCCGCGGCGCGCTTCGCGATGGCGGACGGCAGATGGCTGACGTACTGCATCAGCTTGCCGGGCAACTCTTCCGCCGCGGCCACGTAGTCGGCCATGCCAGTGCCGATGGCGCTGCGGGGCATGCCGTCGTACTTTGCCGAGGCGGGGTCCTGCACCATCGCCATGCCGAGGTGTTCCTTGATGGCCCGCAGGCCCAGCGCGCCGTCGCTCCCCATCCCGGAGAGAATAATGCCGACGGCCCTTTCTCTCTGGTCTACGGCCAGGTGCCGGAAGAAGAAATCGATCGGCGTCCTGAAGCCCCTTGGCACGGACGGTTCGAGCACCTGGAGCCTGCCGTGCAGGATGGCCAGGTCGGTGCCCGGCGGGATCACATAAACGCCGTTCGGCTCGACTTGCATCCCGTCTTCGGCCTGGACGACCGGCATCGCGGTGTGCCGCGCAAGGAGCTCCGGCATCATGCCCTTATGCGTGGGCTCGAGATGCTGGACCAGGACGAAGACCATTCCGGTCGTCGGCGGCAAGCGCGAGAAGAAGCGCTCGAAGGCCTCCAGCCCGCCCGCCGATGCGCCGATGCCGACGACATAAGGGCCGGCCCGGCGGGCGCGGCGCGGCGTGGCGTTCGCCGGGGGAGCGGCGGGCTCGTCCGTCTTTTTCAAGCGGGAGTCCGTCACCGAAAGCTTGTCCGCGCTTCCCATTGGTCGCTATCCCCGGCCTCAGCCGCTTTCCAACATCCACTGCACCGCGGCGCGGTTCAGTTCGGCGGCCGTCTTCAGGCCGAGTTTCCGCTTGATCGCCTGGCGGTGGGCTTCCACGGTATGGCTGCTGCGGTGCAGCGAGCTGGCGATCTGCGAAGCGGCCATGCCCTGACCGATCATGCGGAACACTTCCAACTCGCGGTTGGAAAGCGCGCCCACGCCCGCGGCCTTGCCGTTGCCGTCCGCGCTGAACCCGTGGGACAGCATGTGCTGCGCGGTATCTTCCGCAAGATAAATCTTGCCCTCTCGAACGCAGCGTATGGCGTCCATGATGCGGCTCGTGGCGCACTCTTTGTTGATGTAGCCCAGCGCCCGGCGCGCAGCGCCCGCATCGCGTAGATGTCATCGCGAAACATCGACCAGACCAGCACGCGAATCGGCTTGTCCAATGCCTTGAGCCGGTCGATGAGGTCGAGGCCGTTGCCGCTTTTCAGTTGAATATCGACGATCGCCACGTCGGGCCCGGTGGCTGCGGCCAACTCGACGGCCTGGGGAATATCGGTGGCTTCGCCGCAGACTTCCAGGTCGGGCTCGGCGGAAATTCGCGCCGCCAGGCCTTCGCGAACGGCGGGATGGTCGTCGACGATCAAGACTTTGGTTGGCATCGCTTGCATCTCCATCTAGCAGTTTAAGGCTGAAGAGTTCTTCGTTTCGCCGCCGCTGCAAAATTTCAGCGCAGCGAATTGTCTCTCGGGACATTTTCCTTCCGGCCGGAATGGAATCGCCGCCGGCCCATTATATCCCGCAGGGTTCGCCGCCGAAAGCGAGGGCGGGTGTTGGATTTCGCCGCCGCACCCCCTAGCGAAATTAACTACGGCGGATTGGTCAGCCGCGGGAATTGTATCCGAGCCGGCGATCGCCGAACATTGATTGCTGCGAAAAACGTTCGAAAACGTCTTTCGACGCAAGGCTTTTTTACCCTTCCGACCGTCCGCGGCGAAATCCGCTCGGCCTTCCCGCGAAATCTTGATTGAGGAGACAATCATGCTGCTCTTAACGCGCAAACAGGGAGAATCTATCTGCATCGCCGACAACATCGAGGTCCGTGTCCTGGAGGTCCGCAAGGGCCAGGTAAAAATCGGCATCCAAGGGCCGCGGAACGTCTCCGTGCATCGCCAGGAAATCTACGACCGCATCATCAACAACCAAGAGCACGCCGTTCATGCCCGAACCGTCTGATGGAAAGCACTCCGCGCCCGGCGGCGACGGCGCGGCGCGGCGGCGAAAAGCGACCGCGCCGCCGGGGGCCAAGCTGGCCAAGCCGCCGCGGCCGGGCAAACGCGCGGCGGAGTCGACACACGGCCGCATCGATTGCGAGGTCCAAAACGGCGTGCCTACCGTGCAGGGAAAGGCCCGCGCACATTACGCCACCGGTCAAGGCGGGGGCATGATGCTCGTCTTCGAGCGCCGCGCGGGCGAGCGGATCCGCATCAACGCCACGACGGAAGTCGTGATCCTGGAAGTCAGTCCCGAGCATGTCAAGGTGGCCGTGGAGACGACGCGGAGTGAGCAGTGAGCAGCAGGGATTTGGGATTAGGGATTGGTGGGTGAATGGGTGAGGAGTGACGAGGGGGAAATGGCGGCAGGTGCTCGCGACTTCGCACTTCCACTAATCCCTAATCACTAATCACTTTCCGCCCCCCGCCCCATCCGCCGCCTCGAAGCACGGCCCAAAGCGCTCGCACAGCACGTCGAGCACCGCCAGCGCGTGCCGTACCGAAGTGAACGCAAAGCGGCCTTCGCCCGCATCCCGGCCGCCCACGCGACGCATAGCCTCTCCGAGCCAGCCGAGCGGTATTGCATGCTCTCCCCCCGCCGGGACATTAACCGAATACAGAACTCGCCCGGCGCTTTTGGGAAATGCTGGTCGTCTCGTTCTTGTGGTGTGCTCATGGCAAGTCCCTTTTTGTTCTCCGAGGCTTGGTAGTTGGTTGGAAGTGTGGCCGCTTGCTGAACCCTATTATCGCCAGCCGGAGCGATGCGCTGCAATTCTAAACCCTTAGTATTTTTCCCTAGTGGTTTTCCCTAGTGGCGTGCGGCGAGGCTGGCAAAAGAGCGGAAGGCAGGAGGAGAAGTGGGCAAAGCGGGGCAAAGAAATATGTCTCACGCCAAGCCGCTACGTCGCAAAGCAAGAGTCTCCGCAGCGTCCTCGTTGCGTCTTTGCGCCTTTGCGTGAGACTTTTGATAGCAGTGTCACGACTGTTTGGGATTCGCTTCAAGAAATTCAAAGCTCGAATGTCGAATCGGGCGACGCGTTTCGTCATTTGGATTTCGTCATTATTTCGACATTCGTCATTCGGCCTTTCCCGCCCCGATCCGGTTGTAGCGGTGCGGCGAGTGCGGTTTTGCGCCGGTCGTGGGGAAGATTCAAACGCACGCGGGGAGGAATCCCGCGCGGAGGGCGGGCGGCCCGGAGGGGGAACAAGACAGCGATTTGGGTGCGTCTCAGTCCCGGAGGGACGTTAGGGAATAGCCAGGGGCGCGAGCCCCTGGAACGCGTGGCGCAATCAGCCAACAAGCCCCGCAGGGGCGAAAGGTTTTCTGCCGCCGCTCCGCGGCTATCTGCGGTCGGGGGCCGGTTCCCAGGGGCTTTCGCCCCTGGCTATTGACTGCCGCCGCTTCGCGGCTACCGTCGCATTCGCCGCCGCCAGCGATACGCCACCAGCGCGGCCGCGCCGGTGCCGACGAGCGCGAGGGTTCCCGGCTCGGGCGTCGGCACGGTTATCGGCGCACTCAACGCATAAAGCGGTAACTGTTGTTTCCCGTCAAAACCCGGCGTGCCGTTAAATCCCACCGTGTTCGTGTCCAGCCACTGGCCGGCGTTGTAGTCCGAACCTGTCATTGTGAAGTTATTCGATGAGCCCAAGTAGTACGGGCTATTTATCTGCCCGGATACGGTTGACCCCGTCCACTCGGTATGCGAAGTATGGCTGTTCCCGAACTGGTCGTAGTAGATGAAGTTGTCAAAGGAAATGGTCGAATAGAGGGAGTTTACATTACCGTCGCACACCTCTTTGCCAAGCATGTTGTATACCGGAACATTGGCGTAGGCGGGAGCATTGTTAACAGCAGCGACCGCGGACGTCGATCCAATCGCATTCCAAGTGGTAGCAGGAAGAGAAGTATTCTGTAAAGCCTCGTTGGTTACAAACGTGTTGTAATAGGAAATGTCGCTGTTCGATGCGTAGGTCGAGTCGTTAGTTACAAAGATCAGCTGATACTGCGAGCCAGGAGCAAGGTTAGGGGGAGTGAATGTGGCGAGCGCGGGACCACGGTCTAACGCCATGAGCGAGGCAGCCAGGATGAGATTCCGAACGTGCATATGGTAATTCGCCCTGGCCCGCGGGAACGCTGCGTGATCGTTAGCTAACTTCCGCCGGGACGGCCCCCCCAATATAGCAAGGCATCGAACCGAATGCCAGCGCTTCGCAATTGCCTTTTCCGCGCTGTCACAGTCGGCGAAGTGCGACCTAGCGTTCGTTGGCAGGGCAGAAGTCAGAAGGCTGAAGGCGGAAAAACAGACCGCCGCAGCTTTTCCGTCTCCCCTCAGCCCTCGCCCCCCAGCCTTTCTCCCTCGCCCGCTCCGTGCATATAATGGCCAAGTCCGACGCGCAGTGCTCGAACTTGCGCCGGTAGACGCTCAGCTTGATGCTCGGAGATCGCGATGGAAACATCTCATTCGGACGCGCTCGTTTTTTTCGGGGCGAGCGGCGATTTGGCGTTCAAGAAGATTTTTCCGGCGCTGCAATCCATGGTCCGCCGCGGGCATCTTAATATGCCGGTGATCGGGGTGGCCAAGTCTGGGTGGGACCTCGAACAATTCAAGGCCAGAGCGAAGGATAGCATCCAGACCCACAGCAAACTCGACCCCGCGGCGTTCGCCACATTCTGTTCACGGCTAGAGTACATTGACGGTGACTATAAGGATGCGGCTACGTTTGGCCGACTGCGCAGCGCGCTCGGAGCCGCCGAGCGCCCGCTGCATTACCTGGCGATACCGCCAAGCATGTTCGAGACGGTCGCCGAAGGTCTTGCCGCGGCCGGCTGCACCAAAAACGCCCGCGTCATTGTGGAAAAGCCATTCGGCCGCGACCTCGCATCGGCGCAGGAGTTAAACGGCACACTCCATCGCTTCTTCGGTGAACCGGCAATATTCCGCATCGACCACTATCTCGGCAAGGAGCCGGTCCTGAATCTGATGTATTTTCGCTTTGCCAATCCGCTCGTCGAGGCGAGTTGGAACGGTGACCATTTGGAAAGCGTTCAAATCACAATGGCCGAGTCCTTCGGCGTTCAAGACCGCGGCAAGATGTACGATGAAGTCGGAGCGATCCGCGACGTGGTGCAGAATCACATGCTTCAAGTCGTCGCCTGCCTTGCTATGGAATGTCCATGCGGCAGCGATCATGACGCAATCCGCGACGAACGGGCCAAGCTTCTTCAGGCGGTGCGCACGCTCACGCCGGCCGATGTCGTCCGCGGCCAATTCCGCGGGTACCGACAAGAGAAGGGCGTAGCGGCCGACTCGAATGTCGAAACATTCGCTGCCATCAAGTTCACAATTGACCTGCCCCGCTGGGCCGGTGTGCCGTTCTTCGTACGCGCGGGCAAATGTCTCCCGGTCACCGCGACCGAGGTGATGATCCGCTTCAAGCAAGCGCAGCGGCCGGTGCTCGACGAAGTGAAGCCGCCGCCGGCCAACTATTATCGCTTCCGCCTCTCGCCCGAAACGGTGCTGGCCTTGGGGACCAACGTCAAAAAGGCGGGCGAAACTATGGTCGGCGAACTGATCGAATTGGTAGCCCATCATCAAGAGCCCGACGAGATGGAGCCTTACGAACGCCTCTTCGGCGCGGCGGCGAAAGGCGATCCCACGCTCTTCGCGCGCGAAGACGCCGTCGAGCAATCGTGGCGAATTGTGGATGCCGTGCTTGGCGACGCGACACCTGTTTATGCCTACGAGCCCGGAACTTGGGGACCGCGCGAGGTCGAACAATCTCACCTGCCCGAATGTGGCTGGCACAACCCGATAGCGACGGAGTGAACGCGCGGCCGCAGATCATTTCCACTGATGCCCCAGGATGATCCTCGATGTCCTTGAAAATCGAAGATTACGCCTTGATCGGCGACTGCCACACGGCGGCACTCGTAGGCCGCGACGGCTCGATCGATTGGCTCTGCCTGCCGCGCTTCGATTCGCCTGCTTGCTTTGCCGCGCTCTTGGGCACTCCCGAACACGGCCGATGGCTCTTGTGCCCATGTGGTGACATTCGCCGCGTCAGCCGGCGTTACCGCGAGGATACGCTGATTCTGGAGACCGATTTCGAGACAGACGACGGCGCGGTCACATTAGTCGACTGTATGCCGCCGCGAAGCCAAGAACCCAATCTCGTGCGGATGGTCGTCGGCCGGCGTGGAACGGTTCCCATGCGCATGCAACTGGTGATACGTTTCGATTACGGCTCGATCGTGCCTTGGGTCCGCCGCATCGCGGGAGGACTCGGCGCCGTGGCCGGGGCCGATAGCCTTCTGCTCTATACCGACGTGCCGATGCGCGGCGAGAACTTGACGACGACGGCTGAGTTTTCTGTTTCGGCGGGCCAGCAAGTGCCCTTTGTGATGATATGGCATCCGTTCCACGAGCCGTCGCCGGAGTGCATCGATGCGAAGCAGGCAATCGGGCTCACGCAAGACTGGTGGCAGGAATGGTCGGCGCGCTGCCGCTATCAGGGACCGTGGCGCGACGCGGTGCTGCGATCGCTTATCACGCTGAAGGCCATGACCTATGATCCAACGGGAGGAGTGCTCGCCTCGGTGACAACGTCGCTGCCCGAACGGATCGGCGGCGTTCGCAACTGGGACTATCGCTACTGCTGGGTGCGGGACGCCACCTTCACTCTCGAAACGCTGATCAACGGCGGATACCTTGAGGAAGCCCAGGCGTGGCGGGAGTGGCTGCTGCGCGCGGTCGCCGGCACTCCTTCACAACTGAACATCATGTACGGGCTGGCCGGCGAACGGCGGCTCCAAGAGTTCGAATTGGAATGGCTGCCCGGTTATGAAAACTCGCGCCCCGTGCGGATCGGCAATGCCGCGCACAAGCAGTTTCAGCTCGACGTTTTCGGCGAGGTTATGGACGCGCTCTATCTCGGCCGCCGCGCCGGCCTGACCGCCGACGAGAACTCGTGGCGCTTGCAATTGGCGATGCTCGACCACCTTGAATCGGTCTGGCGGGACCCCGACGAGGGAATTTGGGAGGTTCGCGGACCGCGGCGGCACTTTACGCACTCGAAAGTCATGGCCTGGACCGCCGTCGATCGCGCTATCAAGAGCGCGGAACTCGACCGGCTTGAGGCTCCCCTCGATCGCTGGCGCGCCTGGCGAAAGGAAATCCACGATGAGGTTTGCCGGCAAGGGTACGATGCTCGCCGCGGCGCCTTCATGCAATACTACGGCAGCCAGGATGTCGACGCGAGTCTCCTCATGATGCCCTTGGTCGGATTCCTGCCGGCCGACGATCCGCGCATCAAAGGCACGATCGAAGCCATCCAGCGGGAACTGATGCAAGACGGGCTTGTGTTGCGCTACCCCACGCATCCGGATGTGGACGGCCTTCCGTCAGGCGAGGGCTCATTCCTGGCCTGTACATTCTGGCTGGCCGATTGCCTTTGTTTGCTCGGTCGCCAGGAAGAAGCGGGAGGCATCTTCCAGCGGCTTCTCGATCTGCGCAACGATGTCGGACTGCTGTCCGAGGAGTACGACCCGGCGGCGCGACTTTTTGTCGGCAACTTTCCCCAGGCGTTTTCCCATGTCGGCCTGGTCAATGCCGCGTTCCGATTGTCGCGCTGAGGCCGGGCACGGCGATCGCACTCTGCCAGCGAGCTAAGGCGACTATGCATTCACCGGCGACTAATTCCAGCCCCGCTGGGCGTTTTGCGAGCCGATTGGCAGACCGAACATCAGCGGCGGAATGGCAAGAGCACGGCCGAATCTCTTTGCCCACTAGCCTAGTTCACGATTCAACGTCACCCGCCGCAGGCATCACTCTTGGCACGCGATATGCGAGACTCCACAGCGGGCAGACCGATTCGACGCCAGCACTATCTGAGGAGCTCCGATGAAATCCACATTTCGAATAATCATTGTTGTGTTAAGCGTTCTTCTTCCCGTAATTGCGGAGTCTGCGGTCGTAGTCCCTTCGCATGGCGGGGTCCGGGCAACAGCCACACGTTCGTTCCGAGCGAGCCGTTCGTTCAACGGCGTCCCGTCAACCCGCTCATTCAATTCGAGGGTGAACACGACAGTCAACAATGGCTCGCCGGGAGTTACCATGGCCCGATCGGTGAATGGGGTTCCCACCTTTAACGTAAATGGCCTCGCAACGCCACAGCAGACCAGTTCGGTTGACACGACGGTAACGCGCTCGGTCAACGGACCAATCGATTCATCTCAGGTGAACACCACATCCAGTAACAACAATGGCTTGACCGGACTTACTTTAGCCCGGCCGGTGAATGGAGTTCCAACATTTAATGTAAACGGCTTGGCACCACCGCCACAGTCCACTTCGGTCGATACGAGTGTAAGCCGCTCCTTCAACGGTCCATTTGGCAGCGGATCGTCCGATTCGATGTTCAATAGTACTTTTCAAGGTGATGGTATGGGGTCGTTCAATACTAATGGCACTCTGGGTCCATTTGGCGGCAGCGGCCTGATTAATCAGGCCGTTGATGGATCGGCGGTTCCATTTAATTCAACGCCGAATTTGACGAACGCGGCTGCGTTTTCGCCAGCCGCATTCGACGGTGGCATCGGCGACGATGGCTCGGATGGCGGTCCGCCTGAGACCCCCGCCAGCACGGCGCTGAAGGGCGAGGCCAGTGTGACGAATGCGACCGGGCAATATAATCAGGCCACCTCGGCCGCTGCTGTCAAAGCCACGGAAGCGGAAAGCCGCGCGATGAATAATGCGATGGAAAAAGTTCATGCCTACTATGCGGCCCGCGATGCCGGCCGCAATGCCCGCGACAATGAGCGCGGAAAAGCACCGGACGCGGCGGAAATTGCCCGCCGCGCGCACGCGGCCGCACCTCGCACTTTGACCACTAACCAGATCGATCCGGTGACCGGCGATCTGCGCTGGCCGGCCTTTTTTAAGGCCGCACGATTCGACCAGCAACGATCGGCAATCCATGACTCCGCGGTGAACTGGGTGCGGGACGGGCAATTGAGCTTTAATGACCAGACCCGCGTACGTGAGAATATCGGCGTCTTGTTTGCAGCCCTCAAGGCGCAAATCGGAACCATGCCCTCTGACGAATACATTGCCAGCCGCTCGTTCTTGGAGAGTCTACTTCACAGCACGACGCACGCGGCGCTTGAATCGAGCAGCGCCACGAATTCCCCAGCACGTAAAGCGAAGTGAATTATGATCCGGAAACTGAAATCGGGCGAGTACCGGCTCTACTCAAGAAAACTCAACCCCAAGACCGGCAAACGCAGGAATCTCGGGACATTTCCCACACTTGCTCGCGCAAGAAGCACGAACGCGCCGTGCAGTTCTTCAAACGCGGCGGCGGGTGAAAGCCAACCGCTCGTCATTTCAATCCAATCCTCAACCCGAACTTTTCTTTAATCTCCAGTAGTGCCTCGGCGTTGCCGCGGGCGTCGTCCCCCGGATTGTGCGTGTGCCGTGTCTTTCGCAGGTGCTTGAAGTTTACGTGCATATCCTTGACCACGCCCTTGTAAAGCGAGCCCAGGTTCGTCGAACTGAAGCCGAACGGGTTGCCGCCCAGGAAGTGATGGAAATACCAGTTGATGAACTGCCAATCGAAACCGTTGTTGTCTGAAATGAATTTCGGCTGGCCCTTGCTTACGAGGCGGAGCCAATCGCCAAACTGCTCCATGACGGCACGCGGATCGTCGAAGGCCAAGGTCTCCTCTCGCGTGAAGCCGCTCACGGCTAGCGCATCGGGAATCAATTTATCGGAGATTGGCCGCAGCTTGCCGTAGAACGTCCGATCGAGCGCAGCTTCCACGACGATGGCCCCCGAACGAGACCATCGAATAGTCGCCCGGTATCGGGCCGTCCGCTTCGATATCGACCATGATGAAGGTCATAGGTGATTTTTTACGCGCGACGGCGAGTTAGAACTTCCACAATTTGCGATTCTACCCCAATCGGGCCGGGCCAACAATTCGCTGGACGAACTCGCGCCATGTCGGTCGCGCAAAGTGCCTGCAAACACGGCATGCGCGACACTTTTGCAATGCGAAGCGAACTGCGCTGCCACTAAATTGTGCAGCGAATGCAAGCTATGCTTGAGAATTAACTTGTGATGCCAATTCCATCGCAAGAAAAGTTTCGTAATCGCGCCTTCCGCGCAGGACTTTATCGATCGCTAACTTGCTCGCCCCGGCCCATGCTGGTAAGATCAAGGTAATGAGATTGAAACCGAAGGGACTATGTGAATGACGCATCCTTGGCACGACGTGACGCCCGGCCGCAATCTGCCGAGCGAGTTTGCCGCCGTGATCGAGATCCCCATGGGTTCCACGGTCAAGTATGAATTGGACAAACCGACCGGACTGCTCAAGGTCGACCGCATGTTGTATTCGGCCGTCTATTATCCGGCCAATTACGGATTCATTCCGCAGACGCTTGCCGAGGATGGCGACCCGCTGGACGTGTTGGTCTTGTGCCAGGAAGCAGTCGATCCGCTGACGATCCTCAAGGCTCGCGCGATCGGCCTGATGACGATGTTGGATAGCGGCAAGCGCGACCACAAGATCGTGGCGATATGCCCCGACGACCCAATCTACGCGGTCTACAATGAAGTCGGCGACCTGCCGCTTCCGCGGCTGAATATGCTGCGGCGGTTCTTTCAGGACTACAAGGCCCTGGAAGGCAAGTTGGTGGAGGTCAACGATTTTCAGCCGGCGGCGACGTCCCATCCCGTGATCGAGAGCGCCCTGAACGCGTATACCGAGCAGCGGCGAAAAGGATTCAACCTGACAGAGTAAGGATAGCCAGTAAGGATACCTATGCATTTTAGACTGCCCGCGATTGGGACGATGGTTGCCGCCGCGCTATTGGCGGTGTCAGTTTTCGCCGCGTCAACTATCGCGATGGCGGCTCCGCCATTCGGAGCTAAAGCGGCGCCGCGATCGTCCGCCAAACCCGCGCTTCCAGTCACCATCGGCCCCCCAAAGCTCGGTGAGGGCACGCCTGCCCTCGACCAAATTGTGAACGACGCCTTGAAGGCCCGGCACATTCCCGGCGGGGCGCTGGCCATCGTCAAGGACGGCAAGCTGGTGGTCGCCCGCGGCTATGGCGTGGCCAATATAAAAACAAAGGAGCCGGTCTCGATTGACACTCTCTTTTCGACCGCCAGCATCACCAAGACGATTACCGCTGTGGCTGCCTTGCGGCTGGTCGATCAGGAAAAGCTATCGCTGGACGCTTGCGTGTACACGCTCTTGGACAAGCCCCGCCCCGTGGGCCGCGCCGCGGTGGACCCGCAAGTGGAAAAAATCACCGTGCGGCAGCTTTTGCTCCACACCGGCGGATGGAACGCAAAACTGCACGGCGATATCCTGGGCCAAACGAAAAAGATCGCCCGGCTGACCGGCGAAAAAAGCCCGCTTACCGCGGACGTGGTGACGCGTTACGGCCTGAGCCAGCCGTTGGACTTCGCGCCCGGCACTGCTAGCCATTACTCGAACTTCTCCTATTTCCTTGCCAAGCGGGTCATCGAGCATGTTGCCCGGCAGCCCTACGAGAGCTATGTCCGCGAGCATGTCCTCGCTCCGCTGGGCATCAACAACATGCGGCTGGAGCCGCTTGTCCCGGCCTATTCCGCGCATGAAGCCCATCGCTACCACGGCGACGGAACGGAAATGCCCGGCGGCCATGAGGCGATCGCCGCGCCGGCGGGCAGTTGGCTATCGACGGTCGTCGACCTGGCCCGTTTCGCCGCGGCCGCGAGCACCGGCGGCGGCAACCCGCTGCTCTCGGCAAACGCCCGTCAAGAGATGTTCGCCATGCCCCCGCCGCCTCTGAGAAAGCGCACCACCGGCTCGCACGTCGGCCTGGGCTGGGACTTCGTTCGCGATAGCGGCGACGGCCTTGAATATCACAAAGGCGGCAGCGCGGCCGGGGTCCGCACGTACGTCGAACACTGCGGCAAGGACGTCGACTGGGTCTTGCTCTTGAACTCCGACGGCACGCCGGACGGCCAAATTCCGGCCGTGACCCGGCTGGTCGAACAGCTCCGCCGGGCGATCGATGCCACATCGCAATGGCCCGACCGCGACCTCTTCCAGAACAGCCCTGCCGTGGCGAAGCAGTAGCGGGGCTGTTGCAGCGCGGGCATCAGGCTCTGCCGCGGTCCACGCAGCGTCACACCCGGCACCTGCCGCCGTATCGCGGCAAAAATAAACCGGGGCTTTGGCCCTTGCGCCATGGATGGGGGCTGCGGTCCTGCGGCGGTGCCGCAGGCTGGTACGGTGTTGGGCCTTTGGCCCGTCTCAAATCGTCGTGCCGACGGTTGCTGCACAGCACCGAAGGTGCGACCTTATACCAGCGCAGGCCAACGGCCTGGATATAATGCCACCATGACGATGTAGGGCTGAAAGCCCGACCAATCGGGCGACCTCTTCGAGAACAGCCCGGCCGTAGCAAAGCGGTAGGCGGCGGCGAACGTTCGTCTCGTCCCCCGCTTTCATGCCTTGAAGCGGCGAAACCTAGAGGCGGCTTTCGCCACATTCGCCGCGTATTATAATTTCGTGTGGCGGACCCGCAAGCCGGGCAAGACCAGCAAGCTACGGCCGGCCGCCGTCATGATGGCCGGGCCGACTGACCACCTTTGGAACTTCGATGAGTTTTTCACCGCAGTGACGGTGCGCTAGCGACAAAAGGCGTAAGCGTAGCGAGGCAAGTGAGCATGGCCTGGATTCTTTTGCTTGCGCACGGCGGAGGAGGAGGCGGTAAACCGCCGCCAGCTTGGGCGTTGTTCTTTGCTTGTTTGACGTTTCTCGTCGGGGCGATACCGATTGTAGCCGCGATGCGTCCACGATGGCGAGCCAAACTGCGATGGGGAAGAGGCGGAAAAGGGCCACGGATGTCAAACGTCGGAATTGCAAGCTGGTTTTTATGGGGTTGTATCTGGGGGACGCTTCAACTACCTGATAATATCCTGGCGTGGCCGATCTTGACGGAACATTCTACGTTGCTGTACATCTCCGGGATTTTGTTCGTCCTTGTAGGCAGTATTATTGATGGCTACCGCTCAAGCGACAAACAGCGCCAGCCTCCAGCAACACACAATTAGGACACTACCCGAAACTCGGGATTGTTGATTTGTGCGGGCGAAACTGATACCGTGTGACTCTGCACTGCAAACGTACCAGCCGGCGTACCCATCCCTTAAATCCTTGACTCTTACCAACATGAACCTACTTGCTCGGTCCGCCACCAGGCACTGGCTTGCAATCCTCGCTTGGTTCTCAATTTCCGCGATTGCAAACGTACTGCTTACCTCCGTCAGCCGCGCCGACGAGTCGGCTTGGACATTGGTTTCCAACGATCTGGCTTTATTCCAAAGTCCACAGAATAAGTGGAAGGTCGGCGGTGAAGTAAAGCTCGATCCGGCGAACCCTCGGAAGCTGAGTGCGACGGAGGGCAAGGGGATTCTGGTAGGCGCTGGCGGCGCTGGCGGTTCCAATCTTCGCACCAAGGAGCAGTACCGCGATTGCGAAGTCGAACTCGAGTTTATGATTCCGAAGGGCTCGAATTCCGGCGTCAAATTGAACGGCTGCTACGAAATCCAGATCTTCGACTCCTATAAGAAGAAAAAGGTCACCGGCTCGGATTGTGGCGGCATCTACCCCCGAGGTGAACAAACTCCGCGCTATCATACCATTGATGACGGCGTCCCGCCGAAGAAAAATGTCTGTCGTGCGCCGGGCGAATGGCAAACGCTGAAAATCGTTTTCCGCGCCCCTCAGTTTGACTCATCAGGCAAGAAGGTCGCCAACGCCAAATTTGATCGCGTGGAATTGAACGGCGTCGTGGTTCAAGAGAACCAGGAGGTTGCGTACCCGACCGGAGCAGCCTGGCACGACAAGGAACATGACCAGGGCCCAGTTCTGCTTCAAGGGGACCACGGGCCGGTCGCTTTCCGCAATATACGAATCCGGCATCTCTAACCGGCGCTTGGAGGCATCTCTGCTTTCCGCAGCGCCGCAGCAGCGGCCAAAATATTTTTTCTGCGGCGATTTTCTCGCCACAATTTGCCGAAACTGTCGCCCGACGCCGAACCCCGTTCACGGCAATAGGTTACGTCAACGCGACCACGCCGCTCCACCCGCGCAGGGGGAAACGCGCGAGCAATCAAACGGCGGCGCAAGTCGGTTCCAGGCAATGCTTTAGCGACGTTTTGTATCATCATTTCATTGCAAGTGTTGACACATAATAAGAAATGTGCTATAGTGGCGGAAAACCGAGGCGATGAAAGTGGATTGTGGTTAGTGGATAGTGAAAAGAGAAGATGGGAAAGCCGGAAGTCGGCATGGCCCAAAATCGACAAGTCCGAGAGACTTGCGCAACACCCACAACTTGTGAGGGGCAGGCGGCGCGTGCGGAACCTCTAGCGTAAAGGCTTTGCCTGCATGGTGTTGCGACCACAGCGCGGCGCGCAACACCGGCAAGAAAACGCGAAGGCGTTGCGCATTGCGCAAGTTTCTGCGACCTCCGGCCAGCGCTCGTCGCTCGCCCCGTCATGGAACAAGGAAAAGGAGGACGAACAATGCAGCTTCCAAAAAATTCCGCGCAAACGCGCAGGCCCCGCTTGGTCGAGAGCGAGAGACGGAAAGATGGCCGCGGAAGAATGCTCGCGAGCTGCCGGCCATGGGTCACCTGCCGACCATCCTAATGCTCCATCACGCGTGAAGGTAAACCGCCATAAGAAGTAATCCTGAGTCGATCCTGAGTGCTTCCTGTCTGGTTCCTGTCTTTTTCACAGGCAAAAACCAATGAAAACACGGCGAATTTCAGGGTTGCGGCCCCGAAAAAATGTAGCCTGCCAAAAGCGCAAATTCTCGCGGCGGTGTTACCAGATTCCAAACCAGCCAATGGCCGTTGCGACCCCGATTGATGGACAAATGCCGACGTATGTGTTAAATTAAGAGTTGCTCGCAAAATATGCACGGGCTGAAAGGGCAGCCCGCTCGGAGGTAAGAAGTTGATGTTCAGATGTTTAATGGTGCGCGGCGGTGCAGTTTTGGCAGCCTTGCCGCTGCTTTTGGCGGCCTCGCACGCCCGAGCCACGATCTTTCAGTGGAAGGTTACCGGCGGCAGCATTACGCAATCGACCACGGCTTGTATTGGCGGCGCCGGCGTAAACGCCATGCCCAGCGCCAACCTCGCGAACTTGAACCTCACCAAGGCGTATTTGATCGGCGCCGACTTGACCAGCGCCACCATGTCGAACGCCACGCTGGTCACCGCCATTGCCACTAGCGCCACTTTGACCAACGCCAACTTGAATCGCGCGGATCTTACTTCTGGCACGTTGACGAATGCAAACTTGACCGGTGCAAATCTGTCGTTTGCCATTATGTCCTCGTCGGCGTTGACGAATGCAAACTTGAGCGGTGCCGATCTGTCCTTCGCCAGTCTGTTCTCTTCGACGTTGACAAACGCCACTTTTGCCGGCGCTATCGTGGATGGCGTAAACTTTGGCCAGTCGAACCTCTCCAAGTCGCAGCTTTACGCCACCGCCAGCTACCAGAATGGAAACCTTGCGGAAATCACTTTGAGCGGCAATTTAAGCGCATGGAATTTCGCCGGCCAAGACTTGAGCGACGCCGTATTTGGTAGCGCCAACCTAACCTCGGGAACCTTCGCCAACGCCAATTTGACGGGCACCGTCCTAGCGGGAGCCACGCTATCCGGCGCGAACTTAACCGGGGCCAACGTGGTCGACACGAACTTCGGCACTACGGACCTCTCTTCATCTCAGCTTTACAGTACCGCCGGCTACCAGGCACATAGTCTGCCAGGGATTAAGTTGACCAATAACGACCTTACTGGTTGGGACTTTTCGAACCAGGATCTGACCGGTGCGGCGCTCACGAACGCCATCCTCACCAACGGCACTCTTTCAGGCGCGAACCTGACGTCCGCCTCGCTCGCGGGCGCGGAATTGACAAACGTCAATATGACGGGCGCGACCATCGTCGGCGCCAATTTCAGCGGCGCGACAGGTCTCACGAACTCGCAGCTATACACCACCGCCAGCTATCACGCGCTAAACCTTCAAGGTATTTCGCTGGCGGGTATCGATCTCAGCGGCGGCAACTACGCCGGGCAGGGCTTGACCAACGCGGTGTTTTCCAACTCGCCATTGACCGGCGCCAACTTTTCCAACGCCAACATGACCGGCGCAGCCCTCGATGGCGCGATACTCGCCAATGCGAATCTGAGATTCGCCAACCTCCAAGACGCCGTCTTCACGGGCGCAACCACTAGCGGCGCCAATTTCAGCGCCGCGGACCTGCGGGGAGCAACAGACTTCAGCGCCGGCGGCACAACCACCACCAACACCATTCTGCCCGACGGAACGATTCAAGGGTTGAACCTCAGCGGCAGCAATTCCTTGTTGCCGATCCGCGACTACACTGGCCCCCAATCACCGCTTCCGATCCATGTCGCCGGCGGAATGACGGTCGCCGCCGGCGGTACGCTGCAAATCGTATTGACCGAGCCGAAGTGGAGCTCGACGATGTCCTTCGATCCAGGAATCCCCGTCTCGCTCAACGGCACGCTCGATCTGCAGGCCCCCGGCGTTGATCCCACCAGCCTGCTCAGCCAGAGCATTCAATTGTTTGACTGGACGGGCGTCACGCCGAGCGGAACATTCAGTCAGGTTACTAGTCATTTGCCCTCGCGATACACTTGGGACACGTCGGGCCTCTATACGTCGGGCACCATCGACTTGACGTTCTCAACGACCTCCGCGCCGATTACCGGCCAGTGGGCCACTAACGGCGGCGGCAACTGGAGCTCGCCCGCGAACTGGTCGGGCGGCAACATCCCCGGTGCTCCTCAGGACACCGCCGCCTTCGGCGTGGTCTTGACTGCCGGTACGGCAAACGTGAACCTAGACATGCCGGTCAATCTGGCCGGCCTCACTTTCAGCCCCAGCGACGGAGCGAGCTATCTCATCGGTTCAGTCAATTCAAGCGGAATGACTTTATCGAATACCGCCGGGCCAGCAGATATCAGCAGCACGAGCGGCACGAACGAGATCGCAGCGCCGATCACAATGAAGAGCAACCTTAGCGTGAGCGCCGGATCGGGCAGCCTATTGACGATTTCCGGCGCAATCACCGAGAGCGGCACCAGCTACGGCTTGAATTTCAGTGGCGACGGCGAACTCGTGCTCAGCGGTGCGAACGACTTCAGCGGCGGCGCAACGGTTTCCGGCGGTACGATGGTAGTTACATCGGTAGACGGGCTGGAAGACGGATCGAATCTGACCGTTGGCGATCCAAGTGCGTTTTCGCCTGCTCCGATCGTTCCGGCGGCTACAAGCGCCGTCGCGCCAGTGCCCGAACCGGGCACTGTAGCCCTCGTGTTTGCCGCGGCAGTAGTGCTTGCCGCCAAGTCTTGGTCGCGTCGGCGGTGCGAAATGCTGGCGAGCAACATGTTGCGTTAAGCCGTAACCGAGAACACCGGCGCCTCCAACACTTCAAGCATTCCGTGCAGCGGAATCCTCGCCCATTCCGGGCGGTTGTTCAATTCATAGGCAAGCTCGTTGAGCGATTTTTCCAACAGATAGAGGTCTAGCAGCAGTTGTATGCTTTCCGGTTCCCGCGGAATAAACGGCTGCCCCTTGGATACCGCGAGATACGATTTAAGGAATTCGCCGCTAGTCCAACTCGTCCAAAACCGCATCCAACCGCGCAGCCGCGCCGACTCTTCCGGCCCAAGCACCATGCCGCTGACGCGATCGGCCAGCGCCGAGAAACAAACGTAGTCGAACGAGCGCAGCATCCCGGCGACGTCGCGGAAAGGCGAGGCGCGGAGTTGACGCTCGCTGATCGAACGCGTCGGCTCGCCCTCGAAGTCGACGATCACAAAATCATTTCCCGTGTACAACACTTGACCCAGGTGGTAGTCGCCGTGGCAGCGGATCCGCGTGGCGTCGATCTTCAGGTGGACGATCCGCCGCAAGCGGTCGACAATCTCGCCTTCCCGCGCAGGACCGCCGCGCCCTGCCTTTCGACTTCCTCGGGCATACGTCCCAGATTGAGGCGTAGCGTCCTCATAGTCCGCGAGGCAAGATTGCGGACCGCCTGATAGAGCGACCGCTGGTACAACTGTGAAAACGGTTCCTGGCCGAAATGCGGCAGGTCAGACTCGGACGCCAGCGCGATGTGCAACTCGGCCGTTCGCCGGCCGAGCAGGGCCACGGACTGCAAGTACGGCCCGAACATCGCTTCCACTTGGTTTGGCGGCTTTTCCGTGGCCAATTGAACAAGCGGCAAGCTCGGAAGGAGCTCCGCCGAAACGTCAGGCAACGGTTGTTGCGCCAACACCTTCTCAAAGTAATTCTCGACGGCCTCCAAGGAATACGCCCAGGCGTCGCCCTTGTTCGGGACGAACCCTTCCAGCACGCCGATTGTGATCGGCGTTCGCCCGGGCATGGCATACTCAATCGATCCGGCCAACGGCGGGGCGTGCGGAAAGGCCAGATTATCGGTGAGAAAGGCCTCGATCTCCAATTCGGGATTCACGCCCTCTTCCAGCCGGCGAAAGAGTTTCAACAGGAATTGATCGCCGAAGGAGAAGTGTGCTATTGCTTTGCTCCGTTTTGGTAACGACGATTTTCATCTGCCCATTGACCTGGTGCCGCATGCGGCGGAAGGCTCGAGACGGCCGCCCGGAGAGGGTGCCCTTCTTCCCGCGGAAGCGGCGGCGCGAAGCTGTCATTTCCAAAAGGCAACGGCTAAACTCTTCCTCGCCGAAGGCGTCGTACAGCGCGCCGCGGCTGTGGGCCCCTCCTTTCTCGACCTCCAGGCGGCAAATGATCGCACCCGCGCCCGACGCTTCAGAGGACGCACGCGCTCCTCATCGCCAAAGGCGATCGGCAACAGGTATCCCTCCGGCTCGCCGTCCGCGTACTCCACTCGCAGCAGGGCCACGCTGACCGCCGCATTGACCTTCGGCGAGCGGATAGGCAGGACGTCCCCTACCTCGACCGTGCGGATCGTCCGCGACTTGCCGCCAAACCATTGGCGAGAACGAAGAAAGGCAGGCAGCAGCCGCTCCAGCTTCCGGCACGCCGGCGCTTCAAATACCTCCTCCCAATCGCCATGCACTTCCAATGCGGGTAATCGCAAAGAGAGATCGGTGGTCGGAGGCCGGAGGTCGGATCTCTGATCTCCGCTCTCTGATCTCTGATTTGCGACTGCCTGCTTCAAAGCGAACCAGTAAAAAGCGTGGGCACCGAACATCAGCATATACGGCTCTTTGCCGATGCGGGGAAACTCGCCTTGCCCGAAAAGTTCCACGGGCACTTGCCCTTCCAACGACGACAAATCCAATTCGGAGTATTGCGGGACGGCGGAAAGGTTCGCAGCCACCAGCACGCGCTCGTCGCCCGCCCGACGAATGAACGCCAACACGCGGTCGTTTTTCGGATAAAGCATTTCGATCGAGCCTTGTCCCAGCGCGGTTGAAGAATGCCGCAGCGCGATCAGCCGTTTCATCCAGGACAAAAGCGAGTTAGGATTGTTGTGCTGCGTTTCAACGTTCACGGTTTCGTAGTGGTACTCGTAATCGACGACCACCGGCAGAAATAGCTGCTGCGGACCGGCATTGGAGAAGCCCGCGTTGCGGTTGGCATTCCACTGCATCGGCGTACGGACGGCGTTGCGATCGCCGAGGTAGATGTTGTCGCCCATCCCTAGCTCGTCGCCGTAGTAGATGATCGGCGCGCCCGGCAAAGAGAGCAATAAGGCGTTCAGCAACTCGATCTTGCGGCGGTTGTTTCCCATCAGCGGCGCCAGACGCCGGCGAATGCCAAGGTTAATTCTTGCACGGGGATCGCGGGCGTAGACGCGATACATATAATCGCGCTCTGCCTCAGTCACCATCTCCAGCGTCAACTCGTCGTGATTGCGCAGGAAAAGCATCCATTGGCAGATATCGGGAATGGGCGGCGTCTGGGCCAGCGTATCGACGATCGGAAAACGATCCTCCATCTGCACGGCGATAAACAGCCGCGGCATCAAGGGAAAGTGGAACGCGCAGTGACACTCGTCGCCGTTGCCGAAGTAGCTTACCGCGTCCTCCGGCCACTGGTTCGCTTCGGCCAGGAGCATGCGGCCCTGGAACCGCGCATCGATGTGAGCCCGCAATTCCTTCAGAAAGCCGTGCGTTTCCGGCAGATTCTCGCAATTTGTCCCTTCGCGCTCGAAGAGATACGGCACGGCGTCAAGCCGCATCCCGTCCACTCCCATGGCAAACCAGTAATCCATGATCTGCAACAGGGCCTCGCGAACTTCGGGATTGTCGAAGTTCAAATCGGGCTGGTGGCGGTAGAAGCGGTGCCAGTAGTACGCTTTCGCCACAGGGTCCCAAGCCCAATTCGATTGCTCGAAGTCGCGGAAGATGATCCGCGCGTCCTTGTAGCGGTCCGGCGTGTCGCTCCACACGTAATAATCCCGCCAGCGGCTGCCGGGCTTGGCCGTCCGGGCGCGGCGGAACCACGGATGGTCGTCGGACGTGTGGTTGAGCACGAGCTCCGTAATGACGCGCAGCCCGCGGTCATGCGCCTCGCGCAAGAAGGTGCGGAAATCGTGCAGCGTGCCGTACATCGGATGGACGTTGTGATAATCCGCGATGTCGTAGCCGTCGTCCCGCCACGGCGACGGATAGAAGGGCAGAAGCCAGAGGGCATTTACACCCAGTTCTTGAAGGTAGTCCAGCTTGCTAGTCAGCCCGCGAAAGTCACCGATCCCATCGTCGTTGCCATCGCAAAAAGCGCGGAGGTGCAGTTGATAGATAACGGCCTCTTTATGCCAAAGGGGGTTGGTAATCTGCATGATTCCATAATACTCCCTTGGCCAATTTCAGGCTTCAAGACTCTTTTTCGATGCATATTCGCAAATAGCGTGCCACCCGCGGCTACGGGGAAGTCGAGCAAGCGATTGAACTCCGAGGACGAGGCGCGCTTGTCAATATCATGCTGGCAGCGCGGCGCTCAGCTTGGTTGCAAAGCAGTCATTATCGGGATGGGCTTTCCGCTTGCACTTCACCCGCGGAAGTACAAATACGCTCCAATAATCGCCGCTAGGACGACGCAGGAGGCAACGACTTCAATCGCGCTCCAGCTTTCCCGCGTCTTTCGCTTGTCCTCTTCGGTAGCCGTGCCGAAGGTAAGGCTCTTGATTTGCACTTCCGACGGCGGCGTGCTCGCAAGACTTACCGCGACCATCACAATCGCGGAGATGATCGTAATCAGGATGCTGAAGTACTGGAAGTAGATATTGTGAACGATCCAGAGAAATGTGCCGGGCTCGTACAGCGATTGAATTGAAGCAGGAAATTTCTCGATCCCGAGCGTCATCGGAGTGTCCACCAACATGCGAAAGACGCCGAGGACAAAACCGACGATCATTGCCCAGAGGCAGCCCTTGGCGTTCAGGCGCTTGAAGAAAACGCCCAGGAAGAAGACCACAAAAATCGGCGGCGCCAGATAACCCTGGATGCTTTGCAAATACTCGTAGAGACTGTTGGCGCCTTTGACGACTGGAATCCAAGCCAATGCGACGGCTACCATCACGCCAGTGGCGATGCGGCCCACGCGAACGATCTGGTGCTGCGTTGCCTGCGGCCGCAGCTTCTCGTAAAGGTCCACCGTGAAGAGCGTCGAACAGGCATTGAAGACACCCGCCAACGAGCCCATCAAGGCCGAGAGCAATCCCGCTACGACGATACCGCGCAATCCCATCGGCAGCAAGTCCTTGACCATGAGTGGGAATGACTCCTGGCGGGCATCCTTGGCCTCTTTTTCCGCCTTCTCCTGCGCTTGCTTGTCCTGGTAGTGTTCGGCTTGGACGATCTTGTTCAGCTTGCTTTCGGCGGGTACATTGTGCGTCTTGACGAGAGCAAAGCAAATCAGTCCGGGGATGATAAACAAATACACGGGAAACAGCTTGAGGAATCCGGCGAAGATACTGCCGCGGCGCGCGGTGCGTTCATCCGGCGCTCCCAAGGCGCGCTGCACTATGTATTGGTCGGTACACCAATACCACAGCCCAATGACCGGCGCGCAGATCGCCATGCCTAGCCACGGAAAATGGCCGTCATAGTTGAAATACCACGCCCCGCGAACGACGTGGCCCGCGGCGTCTTTGTCGAGCACCGGCGCCCAAGTTCCTTCCACGCCCTTTGGAACTAGCGGCTTCCAAAGGTTGAGCATATCGGTAGGTCCGCAAATTGCCCGCACCTGAGACCAGCCCTCGACCAGGCTGCCGTGTCCCAGTTTCCAGAGTCCGTAGATGGTCAGTGTGGCAGACCCGATAATCAGGACGACCGTCTGGATGGCGTCGTTGTACGCGACGGCGCGCATGCCTCCTAAGACCGTATAAAGCCCGGTCAAAACTATTACCAATACCGAGCCGATCCAAAAGCTGTCGATATTCTCGCCGATATGCAAATCCGGAAGCAACACGGAGAAGACGATCCCACCCGCAAAAATTCCCACCGCAATCTTCGATACGACAAACGTGATAAGCGACACGATCGAGAGCACGTAGCGTGAACCGACCGAAAACCGTTTCTCCAGGAACTCCGGCATGGTGAATACCATTGACCGAGCGTAAAACGGGACGAAGACCCACGCCAACACCAGTAAGCACCAGGCGTGCAGCTCGTAATGGGCCATCGCCACTCCGTCTTTCGTCCCGGAGCCAGCGAGGCCGACGACGTGCTCCGAGCCAATGTTGGAGGCGAATATCGAGGCTCCCACAATCCACCAGCTTAAGTTGCGGCCAGCCAGAAAGTAGTCTGCCGCCGTGTCCTTGCTCTTGGATACAACCCACCAGACCACGCCCATCAAAAGGGCGAAATAGCCGCCGATCATTACCCAGTCCAGAGGTTGCATGAGTTTCCTCGTGTTTTAGAAGAGAATTGTCCCAGGAAGTCAGTAGGGAACGCCCTCCGCGGCGTTCTTTGATTCGCTCCGCGGCGTCGACAACATCCGGAACGGCACGGAGGCCGTTCCCTACAGCGCCGCCGCGTTCCAGCGCAGCTCGTTCTTAATATCGCGTAATCGACTCTGATCGTCAATCGTCACGAGCTCGATGTCCAGGATTTCGGCAAAGTCTTCGATTTGCTCGGCAGTCACGGCCTGGCTTAGGACCGTGTGGTGCGGACCGCCGGCATAGATCCAGGCGGCTGCCGCCGTCTTCAGGTCGGGCCGCGGCTTCCAGACTGCCCGGGCGACCGGCAACTTCGGCAAGGGCTGCGGCGGCGCGACAATATCAACCTCGTTCATCAAGAGTCGGAAGCGGTTGCCCAGGTCGATAATCGCCGCGTTCACCGCCGGACCGGGCGGCGCGGTGAAGACCAGCCGAACGGGGTCGGACTTGCCGCCGATACCCAAAGGGTGAATCTCGCAGGAAGGCTTTTCCGCCGCCAAGGAGCAGCAGATTTCCAGCATGTGGGCGCCCAGCACCAGAGGCGCGGCCGGATCGAGATGATAGGTGTAGTCCTCCATGAACGAGGTGCCGCCCGGTAGACCTTGGGCCATGACCTTCATCGCGCGGCCCAAGGCGGCCGTTTTCCAATCGCCTTCGGCGCCGAAACCGTAGCCATCTGCCATCAGCCGCTGCACGGCGAGGCCCGGAAGCTGCATCAGGCCGTGCAGGTCCTCAAAAGTGTCGGTGAAGGCCCTGAAGCCGCCGCTGTCGAGAAGATGCCGCAGGCCCAGCTCGAGCCGGGCGGCATAGTTCAGCGAGGCCCGATGATCGCCGCCGCTCTTGAGACTGGCGGCCAAGGTATACTCGTGTTCGTACTTGCCCACTAGGCGATCGACCTCGGCGTCGGAGACTTCGGCCATGCGCTTGGCCAGCTCGCTGATGCCGTAGCCATTGACCTCGACGCCCAGTCGCATTTGGGCCTCGACCTTGTCGCCCTCGGTGACGGCCACTTGGCGCATGTTGTCGCCGAGGCGCGCGACCTTGAGGCTGCGGATTTCGGCCGCGCCGGCGGCGGCGCGCATCCAGGCGGCGATGCGGTCCTGGACTTCCGCGTCCTGCCAGTGCCCGACCACGACCTTTCGCGGCTTTTTCATCCGCGAGCAGATGAAGCCGAACTCGCGGTCGCCGTGGGCGGCCTGGTTCAGGTTCATGAAGTCCATGTCGATCGTCGCCCACGGCAGGTCGCGATTGAACTGCGTGTGCAGATGGACGAACGGCTTCTGCAAGGCAGTCAGCCCGGCGATCCACATCTTGGCGGGCGAGAAGGTGTGCATCCAGAGCACGAGGCCCGCGCAGTTGGGCGCCGCGTTGGCCTCGCGACAGACGTTCGAGGATCGCCTGCGGCGTGGTGACGATCGGCTTGGCAACGACGCACATCGGCAGGCGGCCAGCCGCGTTGAGCCCTTCGACCACTTGCCGGCTATTCTCGGCGACCTGCTTTAACGCCGCCTCGCCGTAAAGGTGCTGGCTGCCGGTGACGAACCAGACTTCAAGCTGTTTGAAATTCATGAGCTACCCGTCAATACTGCAAATTGAAAGTGATGCTGCCGATATCGCCGCCGACTCCACCGGCGTCGATAGACACCTCTTCCCCCAGTTCGGTTTCGCGGTTGTACTTCGCCGGAACGTCTTCGCCGGCCTTGGTTATTTCCACGCGGTAGAAGCCTGACGACATGCCCGGCAGGCCCGAAGTGCCATTTATGTTTGCAATCCCCTGCGGATTCGTGACTCCGCCGCCTCCCTGAAGACCGGCGCCGAGAAACGGCTCGGGAACGAAGTTCACCTGCGCGCCCGCCACGGGTTTGCCCTTGCGTGTAACCTTGCAAGCGATGCCCAAACGGCCCGCTCCAGTTCGCCGCCACGACTCGATCCGCGCCGCGATTTCGGCTTCGGTTATCTTGCCGCTTTTGTCGAGTTGCTTCGAAGCGGACTTCAGCCCCGGCGCGCTCTGGAGCTCCTTCTCGTCAAGAAACCCGTCCTTGTTCGCGTCGTATAACTCGATTGCTTTCCGCGCAGCGTTGGAATCAATGGGCTCCGACGTGACCGGCGCCGCCCGATTGGAACAGCCGGCAAGAGCAAGCAAAATGGCGATTGGAAGGGAGCGGCGCGATTTCATGGGCAATGGGAAGTTGTTTAAAGCACGGAGCAGGGAGCATGAATCACGGACTTTTTCCCCGTTCAATATACGGAAGCGTTGATCGTCTGGCCGTCATTTCGCGCGCCGAGGTTCCAGTGAACCGTCGGATCGATCGTGAACGTGATTAAATGCACGGAACCGTCGCACATCGCCACGTTAAAACCTTCCAGATGCGCGCTTCCCCAACGTGTAAAGTCGACAAAATTGGGCGTATCGCGCATGGGCGGCTTGTCGCTCCAGCAGTGCCGGTCGAGGTCGTCGGCGGCCTGGATCGAATGGTCGTCGCCGAAGTCCAGCCCAGTCGCGTAGTCGGTGGGATTGTGGTACTTCTCTCCAACCAAATACGTGGTGCTTGCACCGTCGGTGACCTCTTCAGGTCGGACTGTGCTGCGTTGATAGCAGATGCCGTTGATGGTGTTTGTGATGGACGGGTCGAGGAACCCGCTGCCCGCGGCTGCCTGATCGGGCGTAGGGCCGCGGCTCCAGATCACAACATTGGTGCCGCCGTTGGCCGCGTAATCCGAGCGATTGGTCTTCGATCCCTGTCCCCAGCCGGAAACGTCGCAATTATATACCTGCACTCCCTGATTCACGTAGACTACGCAGGGATAAAGCGCCAACGCGCGGCGAGAAGGGCAATTGAATCCCGCCACCGTCGTCTGGGCCGCCTGGGAATTGCCCTTCAACTTTGTGGTGGAGAAGGAAGTCGACGTGGAGTTGCCGTCGGTGCCCAAATCATGCAACGTATTCAATTCCATGAAGGGAAATGTATTGTAAATAAAACTTCCCGGCTGGTTCTCATTGCATCCGCGGTCGGGATCGCCCATCCAGAGCCAGCCCCATCCGCCGCTGGGATAGAATTCGTGGGCGGTCACGTGTTGCAACATGCCCAGGCCGATCTGCTTGACGTTGTTGGCGCACTGCGTGCGGCGCCCGGACTCACGAGCGCTTTGCACGGCGGGAAGCAAGAGTCCGATGAGGATGCCGATGATGGTGATCACGACAAGCAGTTCGACCAGCGTAAAGCCGCGTCGCAAGGAGCCACGAGTTTGCCTTCCAAGATTTGCAAATGTGATCGTTGTCATAAGTTCCAATCTCCGCCGCTGCGAGACGGCCGTAAGCGGATATCACGATAAGTGCCCAGGGGGCGATTGGGTCAAAAGCGTAGACCATCAAACACCCACCTTCAGTTTAGCGATCAAAAAAATCGCCGCAAGCCAATAACGCGCAAAAAAACATTGAAATTGCGCAATCCCGGCTTGCCATGGCGGGCGTGATCGTCCTCGCCGGGATACTTCGCCATCCGTCGCCCGTTTACATGGCGCCGATCGAGGCGGAATCCACCGGCTGCGGCGGCAGTAAGAGCGCGCCGGGGCCCGGCGAGGCCGGGAGTACAGGACTCGGTATGGGTTCAGGAATGCTCGCCGGAGGCGTTTGCTGGGGTTGCTGTGCGGGCGCGGGTCCGCTCGACGCCGGGCGGGCCAGTATTTGCGCCTCGCTTCCCATACTTACCACGGGCGGTTGCGCAAACGCGTAGTCGATCGACTTCTCGTGTCCGCGATGGTCGGCGCGGCGGGCGGCGTCGCGATAGGCCTTGTCTGGCCACGCGCCTTCCGCCAGCCCGACGTCGCAATAATCCAGCAACGAGCCTTTTTGGTAGTGGACGTTGCGAATCGCCAAGGCATATTGCACGCGCGACTGATAATAATGGCTGATCGCTTCCGAAAGCCTCCGCTGGGCGTCAAGCACCTCGAAGAAGCCTTCCTGCTTGGCCTGGTATACCGCCTCGAGGGCGGCAAGCTGGTCCTTGGCGGCTTTCGTCCGATAGATATCTGTCTGCAAAAGTGCGTAGGAACGATCGACCTCCGCCACCGATTCGCTCAGCTCGCTGATGACCGTCCGTTCGCCTTCACGCAACACAGTACGGGCCTGGCTGAGGCGAAGTTCGGCGTTGCGCACGGCCACGTTCCCTTCGCGAAAACCGAGCGGCATGGAGAACTCCACCCCGGCTTGCCACTCCTGGTGATCGGCCGTAAAGAGATTCGAGTAGGCGCTTTGGCTACCCGGCTGGCTGTCGGTCAAATCGTGTCCAAAACCGCGCATTCCGTAACGAGCATCCAGGTCCAGGTTCGGCTTGAGGAAGTTCCGCGAGGCCACCAGTTCCATTTCCCGCGACTTGACGAGCCAGCGCTGGCGGCGAAGCTCTTCGCGACGGAAGATGGCCTCGACGGTCAGTGAGCACCAATCGAACGCGACCGGGGCCATCGTCGGCTCCTCGGCAGGGCGGAGCATCTGCTCGCCGGTTGCGGGCAAGCCCATCAGAAGCCGCAGGCGGCGTTCGGCAAGCTGCACACCCGGCAGCGCGCGAAAGGTTCCGGGCTGGGTGCCGTTGAACGTCCGAGTCCCTTCCTCGGGATAGCCCATCAGCGCATTCTCCACGTCGGCCTGGAAGCGGAAATACTGTTCGCGGGCTTGCGCTTCTCTGTCGGCCTCGCCGCCTTTGCGGGCGCCGCCGCCGGCGAGGTTCAAGGCCCGCACGCGACGCCAAGTCTCCAAGGCTTCATCGCGGGCTTGGATCTTGACGTCCAGATCGCGGTACGAAAAGTACAAGTCCCAATAGGCGTTTTCGACGTTGGCGACAAAATCCCGCAGGCCGGCTTCAAAATCGGCGGCGCTGATGTCTGTGCGGATGCGGGCGATGAGCACGCCGTTGTAATTCCCCGGCTTCGCTCCCGGGCCGGCGATGCGGTTGAATTCCACGCCCGCTCCTTGCAGCAGCGGCTGTCGGATTTCGCCTTGGATGTTCGTGTCAAAGGCCCCATCGGGAAAAATGTCGGCGGCGTTCGTGTCGCGGGTATAATCGACGGTGCTTCGGATCGTGAACTGCCCGCCCGTCGCGCTGCGCTTGGTGATGCTCGTATCCCACTGGTCATAGTTCTGGATGAGCAGGCCGTTCGTGCCAAGTGCCAAGTTGTTGTATTGTTGATTGGTCTTGTTGGAATAGAGGCTGGTCGCGAACTGGGCGTCAAACGCGCTGAGGGCCGCTTCGGGGCCGTACTGCGGATCGGTCTCCGTGACGGCGATGCTGTAATTGGTCTGCACGCTATCCGGCGTGCGGAGGATCGTGCCGCCCAGGTCCAGCAGCACGCGCGAGTTGCATAGCGCGGTGCGAATGGTCTCTTCGAGAGTCATATCGCGGAATTGAACGTGGGCAAGATCGCGGATCGTCCGCGGAGGCGGAGTATCGACAAGGCCCTCGTCGCACGGCGGCACGGTCGGATACTCGATCTGCGTGGCAACGGCCTGATAGTGGGCAGTCGTCTCGACAGTCGAGCCCGCGCCCGGACTATTAGTCTCGGGTAAAGCGCAACCCACAACGGCCAGGCAGATCGCCCCGCAGCAGCATCCGAAGATGGCACATGACTTAATCATTACTAGCCTCACTACCATAACAATCGGACTTGCCTGCCTTATAATGTTGTTCGATAGACTCGGTCATCTTTGTCTAACTCATCTTCCCAGAGTTTCCATAATTTCAGGCACAGACGGCATATTCGGCCCGGTATAATTGGGACGATCGTTACAGATTGTGCAGCTTCTCACCCTGCAAATTGGCATTTTGACAGATCAAATTGCCGCGTTTGCAATGCGCTGGCAAACGCTCGACGAATTAGCCAACCATTTTGGCTGGCAGTATACTACAGCATGGCAAGTCGTCCCGCGGCAACCGAAATTCCATCAAACGACGCTACTTGGCACGACCTCGACGCCGTGATCGAGACAATTGCCAAGCTGGCGAAGTCGGAGGAGTCGCCTGCCCGGTTCTATTCCGCGCTTCTGGAACGAGTCATTTCCGCCCTGGCCGCCGAAGGGGGCGCGATCTGGACGCGAGATGCTGGCGGCAAACTGCAACGAAGGTGCGAAGTAAACTCTCCCGTGGCTTTGTCAGATGGCGAGCGGGACGAAGCGGCAGGCCATGGTGGCGTGATCGAGCGCGTTATGGCATCCGGCCGGCCGCAACTGATTCCGCCTCATAGGAAGCCTTCGGCCGGCGACCCAACAGCCAATCCGACAAACGCACTGCTCATACTCTTTCCTTGGCGCGTCGATGGGACGCCGGCCGGCGCGATTGAGTTGTTCCAGCGGCCTGGCGGGGGACCTAGCGCCGAGCGCGGTTACCTTGAGTTCCTCGAAGTCGTCTGCGAATTCGTGGCCGAGTTCGATCGTAATTGCCAGTTGCGGCAGGTCAAACAAACGGCGCGGGAGTGGGCATGTTTTAACGACTTCGCCCGGCGAGTTCACGCGAGCCTTGATCTGCGGCAAACCGCTTATACGATTGTCAACGAAGGGCGGCGATTGCTGAATTGCGATCGAGTGAGTCTCATCGTGCGGCGGAGCCGCGGATATCGCCTTATGGCAGTCAGCGGCGTGGACACGCCGAACCGCAGATCGGAACTGGCTCGTCGTTTGGAAAAGTTGTGTAACGCCACGGCCAAAACTGGCGAGCCGCTTTGGTTTCCATCGGAATCGAGCGATCACGCGCCCGAATTGGAGAAGCTGCTCGGCGACTACTTGGACGAATCCCACGCACGCTCTGCGGGAATCGTGCCGATTGGACCGCAAAGGCCCGCGACCGAGCCGCCCGGCGCCATTCTCCCCATCGCTATTCTTACTGTGGAGAAGTTCTTCGGCACATTCGCCGAGAGCGAAAAGACAACGGTTGCCGAAGCGAGCGCGCACATCGAGTCGGCGCTCGGGAATTGCTTGGAACTGGACAGCCTTCCGTTTTCGTCGATCCTGCGCCGCTTGCGAGGATTGGCGGCCATCGGTTCGTGGCTCAAGCTCGCGCTGGCGGCCGGCGTCGCCGCGGCGATCGTTGCCGCCGCGCTGCTAATTAAGGCCGACTTTACCGTTGTGGCGGAAGGCAATCTGCAACCGACGCAACTCCGCGATGTATTCGCTCGCGCCGATGGCACGGTGAGCAGCCTTTGTGTCGAACACGGCCAGCACGTCCGCGCCGGCGATCTTTTGGCCGTGCTGCGGCGGCCGCAGTTGGATTTGGAGTTCAAGCAGGCGTTTGGCGAATTGCAAACCGCCCAGCAAAAACTGATTGCGCTTGAGGCCGAGCGCCTCCAGGCCCCCCGCGACAGCGACGATCAACGCCGCCGCTATGGCCAGGCGACGGCCGAAGAGGAAGAACTCCGCGAAGCGATACGCAGCTTGCAGGCGCAATACGAGGTCCTCAAGGCCAAACAATCCGAGTGCGAGGTGCGGAGCCCGATCGATGGCGAGGTGCTGACGTGGAACGTCCACCAGTTGCTCGACGACCGGCCGGTGACTCGCGGCCAGATCTTGCTTACGGTAGGCGATCTGTCCGGCCCGTGGAAAGTGGAACTCCGTATTCCCGATCGCCAGGCGGGCCATGTTTTGTCTGCTCAGGAAGCGCGCCCTGACGACCCCTTGCCGGTTGCCTGTCTGCCGGTGATGAACCCGCGAGAGAGCTTTTCGGGCACGCTTGCCCGACTGGGGATGCGGAGCGAAACGTCGCCATCGGAGAGCTCGTACGTGGAGGCCACCGTCGCATTCAATCGCTCCACCGCGGGGCAATGCACGGCCGGAGCCGGCGTGAGGGCCTACATCCAATGCGGTCGCCGCAGCCTGGGCTATGTCTGGCTGCACGATCTCTACGACACGGTCCGAACGTGGATGTTTTTTTAGGTTAATTAGGAAGCTACCAATGCTCATAACAATGCTGCTATCCGTTGCCCTAATCTCCGGTGAGGCGGCCGCCGCTGATTCATCGTCGACCGCACGTCCGCCGCGCGCGCCGCGACTGCCACGGAAGTCATCGAAGTCTCTTCCATGCTGATCCGCATCGATGAGCAAGTCGAAGTGCCGGCCCGCGAGGCGGGCGTGCTGGCGGCGGTCAACGTGCGCGAGGGACAAATGGTAGAGCGGGGGGCTTGCATCGCCCAAATTGAAGACGACGAAGCGCGGATCGCGGCGGACCGAGCGAAGATCGAAATGGACGTTGCCAAGGCAAATGCCGAGAACGACGTGGGCGTCCGCTTCGCGAAGAAGTCGCGAGAAGTCGTCGAGGCCGAGTTGCGGCGTTCGAGCGAAGCCTTGGACCGTTATGCCAAGAGCATTTCAGCCTCGGAGATGGATCATCTGCGTCTGCTGGTCGACAAGAGCAAAGTCGAGATCGAGCAGGCCGAGCACGAGTACAAAATCGCCGGTTACACGCGCCAAATCAAAATGACCGACTACCAAGCCGCTCAACAGGCTGTTAGCCGCCGTAAGGTCACAGCTCCCCTGGGCGGCGTGGTCGTCCAAGTTTCGCGGCACTGCGGTGAATGGGTCAAGCCGGGCGATTCCATTGTCCGCATCGTCCGCCTGGACCACCTCCGCGCCGAAGGGTTTCTCAGCTCTCAATACGTTTCGCCAAAACTCGACGGCCTCAAAGTCAAACTGATCGTCGATTTGCCCGGTCGCGGCGCGGCGGGAGCCGAGTTCGCGGGAAAGATCGTCTTCGTCGATCCGGAAATCGATCCAGTCAATGCACAGGTCCATTTGCGGGTGGAAATCGATAATGAGGGATTGCGATTGAGACCGGGGATGCGAGCAAAAATGCAATTGGAAATTCCGCGATGAGGAACGGCAGGTTGGAAACCTGCCCCACAACTGGAAAATGAACGCAACATCCGCTCCCGACGACCGTTTGGATAATGCCTCGCCGCCCTCCGCGCGATGTTGCCGGCGATCGGCCGCTTCGTCTGCGGCGGCGGCCCGACTTGACTATCGTGCCGCAGGAGTATGGGCGGCAACGCTATTGGCTCGTCAAAGATCCGGTGTCATTGCAATACTTCCACCTCCGCGACGAAGAGCACGCGATCTTGGAAATGCTTGACGGCAGCAGCGGCCTCACAACGATCAAGGCCCGCTTTGAAAAGCGACTTCGCGCCCTATCGACTTCCCCTGGTGACGATCCACGCGTTTTTGGGCCGCTTGCACGAATGTGGCCTCGTCCTCTCCGACGCCCCCGGACAAGGCGAACAGTTGCTAAAGCGTTCCGGCATCAACCGCAAGCGACGTTGGCTCGCCGGCGGGGCAAACATTTTGGCGATGCGATTCCGCGGGATCGATCCACAGCCGCTGCTCAAATGGCTCGCAGCTCGATGCGGCTGGATGTACTCGCGAGGGTTCTTGATGCTGACGCTGTTGGTAGTGCTATCGGCCGTGGCGGCTGTGGCAGTCCGCGCGCCGAGCTTGTCGGCCATGCGAACGGAGGTCCGCCAATTCATAACGCCCGGCAATCTCGTGTGGCTGGCCGTCACCCTAGCAGCGGCCAAAGTCCTGCACGAATTGGGCCATGCCTTGACCTGCATTCGCCTTGGCGGCCAATGCCGCGAACTGGGTCTAATGCTGCTCGTTTTTACGCCGTGCCTCTACTGCGACGTTTCCGATGCATGGACCTTTTCTAACAAATGGCGGCGAATCGCCGTGTCGGCGGCGGGGATTATCGTCGAGATTGTTCTAGCCGCGTTGGCGGCGCTCTTGTGGTGCTACAGCCCGCCGGGGTTGATTCATGCCCTGTCGTTCAACGTGATGGTGGTCTGTTCGGTGAGCACACTGCTATTCAACGGCAATCCATTAATGCGTTATGACGGCTACTACGTTCTCGCGGACCTTGTGGAAGTGCCGAACCTTGCCGAGCAATCGCGGACCGTTTTGGCTCATGCCGCGGCCTTTGTCTTTCTCGGCATCCGGTCTCGGCGCGCTGGGATGTTGCCCGCACGCGGGCAGTTCATGCTGGGACTTTATGGGCTTGCCTCATTGGCCTATCGCTGCCTTGCCGTCTGCGCGATTCTTTGGATCGTGCATCGAGTTTCTGACGCCTGGGGCGTGGCCGTGTTGGGCGATGCCGTTGGCGTGATCGTGCTGGCCGGCATGTTACTGCCGCCGATCTGGCAAGGCGCCGCTTTTTTTAGCAATCAACGGCTGACTCGATCTGGCGCGACGGGACTGCGAATGCTGGTGTTTAGCGGTTTCTGGGCAGCGGCATTGGCTTTCATTGCCTTCATACCATGGCCATGCCGTGTCATGTCGCCCCTGGTTATCGAGCCCGAAAACGCCCATCCGGTTTACGCCGTCGTGGCCGGCACGTTGACAACCTCGCTCCGCGCGGGCGATCAAGTCGTGAAAGGCCAGGAAGTGGCGCGGTTGGTCAATCTCGATATTCGCCGCGAAGTCACCGAACTAACGGGCAAACGAGATCAGCAATCCCGCCATGCCGCGATCCTCAGCGCTCGGCAGGCCCTCGATCCGACCGCGGCCGCACTGATTCCGACCGCTGAGTCGGCCCTCAAGGACCTTGACGAACGGCTGCGGCAGCGAAAACTCGACGAGCAAAGGCTCGTCCTCCGCGCCGGTGCAAGGAACGGTTCTGCCGCCGGGCAACGTCCCCGCGCCTGCCCAATCGCCCGGACAATTGTCCGCTTGGAGCGGGTCGCCCTTGGAGCAGCAGAACCGCGGCTGCCAGATCGAGCCGGGCACGCTAGTCTGCATGATCGGTTCGGCCCAACCGGTGGAGGCAATCGCGCTGGTCGATCAAGACTCCGTCGCTTTGATCCAAGTGGGGCAACTCGCTCACGTGCGGATCGATTCGCTGCCCGGCGAGGTCCATGAGGGCCGCGTCGTGGAAATCGCCAGCCGCGACTTGAACGGGCGCGGAGCGGGGAGCGGGGAGCAAGCAGCGGGCAATCGGGCTCCAAGCTCCGTGCTTCAGGATCGAGTCCCTTCGTCCGGACCTCGGCCGGCCTCTGTTACGTACCAGGTCCGCGTGCGGCTATCGCGGCAGCCAGTGGTCGTCGTGGCAGGCAGCCGCGGAGAGGTCAAGTTCTTCGTCGCGCCGCAATCACTATTCGCGCGGCTCCAGCGAGCGCTGCGTCAAAATCTTACGCTCCGCTGGTAAAGGCAATCCAGAGGTAACAACGTCTCGATTCATAAACCTCATTGCATTCTGACGGCGCTTACTTTTCATCGTCGCACCATCCCGCACACGGCGAAAAGTACGGGTAGTTCCACTGGAATGGAACGCAACTCCCCGGCCGATACTCGCCCAGCGTGTAAACGCACTCGTGCGGAGGCTCCGCCACGAGCAAATAAGGCGTGGCAGCCACCGTGCCGAAGAAATGGGCGCTAGAAACCAACGGCTGCACGCCGCGGAGATACTTCTCTGAGTAGCCATAGCGCTCCAAGTTAGTTTCTTCAAAGTAGAGCGGGCCGTAAGCGAGCACCGGAGCCTCCCAGAAGTAGCAAACCGGCGACCACGCCCGGGCGGTCATCGAGTAGGGCGGTTCGTTCTGGGCCGGATGGCAAACCGCGCCGAACGTCCTCCGGGCGCTCATTGCCAGCGGTCTTCACACCGATATTCGTGCTCACCGCGGTGATCGGTCGCATTTCCGCGCAATTGTCAGTGGGGCCCATCGCGTCCAATCGTGCCTCGCCGGCCTCTCTTGGCGCGTCGGGAACACGTACAGCGGCTGGCGGCGATTGACTGGAAGGCGAAGGTTCCGGGGCGATCGCGCCGGCGGGCACGGATTGGGCTCCGGCGTAAGAACCGAACATCGCCACGAGTCCGAATCCGACAAGCGCGGCTGCTGATCGCGCTAGGTGGCAAGATTTGAGATTCTTCATCTGTGTGCGGCTCCTAAAACCAACTCATTGCTCGTTGATTATTTCGGCCTGCTACTTTCGTTTTGATTACTTCTAGCGGAACAACCAATACGCTCTTGCCAGTTTACGTAACACGAACACTATCATGGCAAGCTGGTAGGTCTTTCCGCCTTAACCCCCTGTCGGCCATAGACGCGCGAAGCGGATGTCCCGACTCAAATTGGTCAATGCGGGCCTCCCGCGCACTCGAAACACCCCCAGTACGGCTGGTGCTAAGGTTGACATCCCCTGCCAGGGCGAGCAGAATAGAAGTCATTCGCAGTTCGCTGTGTACTAATGCCGCTCGGGGGCTGCGGGGTCGCCAATTATTGCTGGCGTTGTCTCCTTCAAGCTAATTCAAGATGCACGCCTCGGGGTTCTTAGCCTACGTATCACAGCTTTCGCGGAAGCTGGGCCGCCTGCTCGCCAGTAATTCCTCGCGGCGGCCGCATGTGGATCTCGTTCCGCAGCTCTTCATTCGCCGGCTTGAGGACCGCTGCGTGCTGAACGCCCAGGCGACGCCGCTAACTGCCTTGGCGGGCGTACTTGTGGTCAACGCGGGCCAGCCAAGTGCCGCCAACCACGGCGAGAGCATCGCGCTGACTCACCAAGGCAACCAGCTCGATATCGCTGTCGACGGCAAGCAAATCGCCGCCGCAAGCCTGGGTAAGGCGGACACGATTGAAATTGTCGCTGACGGGCAGCAGGATTCGTTCACGTTTACCATCAACGCGCGCGAAAATCGGGCAGACTCCGCGGCCGCGATCAGCATCGAAAACATCCAGTGGCACTCACCGTTAAACCTCACGGTGTACGCTGCCCCAGGCGACACGGTTGCGATTGGCGGCACGAGCAATCTTGACGGCGGCAATCTGACGGTTTACGGCGGGTCGGTCCGATTCGATGGAACATTGACAAGTCGCGGTGGCAGCGTCGCGCTCGACGCCGGCCCGCAGGGAACACTGACGGACTACGGTACGATCGACGTATCGAATCCTGCCGCCGGTGCGCGAGGCGGCACTGTCGAACTGCTCGGCAATCAGGTCGATCTCGTCGGCCAAGCCCGTGTCGATGCCTCGGGCGCTGGAGGCGGAGGCACGGTGCTCGTAGGCGGAGATTCGCATGGAGCGAATCCGGAAGTTCGCGATGCGTCCTTCGCGTACGTCGGCCCAAGCGTTCAAGTGGCGGCCAATGCTCTTAACAACGGCGATGGAGGCCGCATCGTCGTCTGGTCCAATGATGCGACGGTCGTACAAGGTCGCCTCAGCGCCGTCGGCGGCACAAGCGGCAACGGCGGATTTGTTGAAACTTCCAGCGGTATGAGCCTAGACGTTTCGTCTGCCCATATAACTGCCTCGGCCGAGCATGGCGCTGCGGGAACCTGGCTGCTCGATCCGTGGAACGTGACGATTACGCCCGGCAGCACAACGTCAGGCAGTTTTGCCGCCGGAGTTTATACACCGATCGCGACTGGCGCTACCGTAAGCAGCGCCGATATCGTCAACGAATTAAATGCGGGCACCAACGTCACGATTACTACGGGTATCACCGGCGGCGAGGCAGGAGACATCGCAGTCAACAGCGCCATTTTGTGGAATTCATCCGCCACTTTGACCTTGGACGCGGCGGGCTCGGTCTTCGTCAACTCGACCATCACAAACAAAGGCTCGGGCGGACTGGAACTGGACGCCGGCAACAGCGTGAACATCGCGGCGCCTATCAATATGGCCGGCGATGTCACGGTCAACGCCGCGACTGGCGGAATTGTCGAAACTGGCGGAGGCGCACTCTCCGCCGCCGGCTTGACGACCGGCTCCGCAACCGGCACCCAGCTTACCGGCAATAATGTGGTAGCGTCGTTTCAAGCCGTAAACACGACCAATGGTGACGTCTATCTGATTGACAACTCCCTATTATTGACTGCCGCGGGCATCGCAGAGAGCGGCGGCGGAAACATCAGGATCGACAACCCCGGCGGCGCGATAAGCATAACGGGGCTTTTGTCCGCCGGGCCGGGCAGCGTGTTTCTTGCGTCCGGAGGATCACTGACCGAAAGCGGCGGCGCGATCGACAGCGATGGGCTGGAAACCCACGCTGTCGGCGGAACGGAACTTGGCGGACCTAACACGGTCCAGTTTATCAGCAGCTCGAACAACATCGCAGGAGACTTCGAATTCAGCGACAATACGGCGAGTTTGCTTGTTATCGGCATCTCGGAAAAGGGCGGCGGAAATGCTGGTATTAGCAATGCCGGATCGATCAATATCGTTGGGACAGTGTCCGCCGGGACGGGAGATGTCACTCTCGCCGGCAGCGGAACGGTTACCCAAGATAATCTCGGTAACATTGTCGCCGCCGGCCTGGAATTGCTGGGCAATGCCGCCTTTACACTTACTGACAGCAACAACCTCGTAGCAAAGCTTGCCGGAAACACTACCGGAAGCGTCGCATACCATAACGCCGGAAGTCTTTCGATCGACACGGTCAATACGGTCGGCCTGAGGGCGTTGAACAAGTCGATCGATTTGACCGCGGATGGCGGCATAGCAGTCAATGCGATTCTTGCCGGCAGCACCATTGACCTGACGGCGGCGGCACAAATCACTGAAATCGGAGGCGCGATCGATGGTTCTATGCTGACAACCGAATCCGTCGGCGGCACGGAACTCACCGGGCCGAATTCGGTCCAGTCGCTTAACGGTACGAACTCCGGCGGCGGCGACTTCGATTTCGGCGACGGCACGCCGACTCTAGTAGTCCTCGGTGTCAATCAAGTTGACGACGGATTCATTCGCTTAAGCAATTCCGGATCGATGAGCATCGAGGGGCCTGTGGCCACCGGCTCTGGAAATATCACCCTTTCCGCCACCGGATCGGTAACTGAAAGCGGGCTCGGCAAGATCGCTGGCACCGGGCTTGAACTTTTGGGCAGCGCCGACTTTACCCTTGCCAATACCCACAACCTCGTGACGAACCTTGCCGGCAATACGACGGGAAACGTCGTCTACCACAATGCCGGAGACTTGTCGATCGCGACGGTGAATACTGTCGGCCTGACGGCGCCGAACAAGTCAATCGAGTTGACCGCCGATGGCGGTATCGCAGTCAATGCGATTCTCGAAGGCGGCAGCATCGCCCTCACGGCCGCGGGGCAGATTACTGAAAGCGGAGGCGAGATCGATGGTTCCACACTGACGACCGTCTCCGTCGGCGGCACGGAATTGGCCGGGCCGAATTCGGTTCAGTCGCTTAACGGCACGAATTCCGGCGGCGGCGACTTCGATTTCGGTGACAGTACGCCGACTTTGCTTGTCACCGGCGTCAAGCAAGTCGACGGCGGAAATATTCGCCTAAGCAATGATGGATCGATGAACCTCGCGGGGACTGTAACGGCACCATCGGGCAATGTCACACTCTCCGGCAGCGGATCGGTCTTCGAAAGTAGCCTCGGTAAAATTGTCGCCACCGGTCTTGAACTGTTGGGCAGCGCCGATTTTACGCTCACCAATGCCGACAATCTCGTCAGGGACCTGGCCGGCAACACGACTGGGAACGTCGCGTACCATAATGCCGCAAACCTGTCGATCGCGACGGTCAATAGCACGGGGCTATCGACCGGAAATGGTTCGATCAAGCTGACCGCAAATGGCAACATTTCCGTCCTCGCCAGGATTTCGGGCGGCAGCGTCGAAATCACGCCGCTAGGCCAAATCCTGTTCGATGTCGCGTCGGGCACCGCGGTGCTGACAAGCGGCGACCAGACCTATAACGGCCCGGTCGAATTGCTGGCCGATACGGCGCTCGCCAGCACGGCGGCGGGCGATATCCGTTTCGCACAAACCGTAGACGGCGCCTTTGCACTGAATGTCGAATCGGCCGGTTCACAGTTTTTTAGCGGACTCGTCGGCGGCACAGCGCCCTTGACGAGCCTGTCGGCCGACGCCGCGCACCCGAGCGGATCAGTCCACTTCAATATGGCGATTAACCCAGGAAACGCGGCCGGCATTTCAGCGGGATCTATCACGCTTGGCGGAACGACGTTCTTCAATATCGCCAATAGCACGACCGGCAAACCGAGCGTGAAAACCAGCGGCGACCAGACCTACAACGGCCCGGTCCAAATGTTAGCCAATACAGCGCTCACGAGCACGGCTGCGGGCGACATCCGTTTCGCACAAACTGTGGACGGCGCCTTTGTACTGAACGTCGAATCGGCCGGTTCACTAGTGTTTGGCGGGGTCGTCGGCGGAACGTCTCCCTTGACGACCCTGTCGGCCGATGCCGCGCACCCAAGCGGCTCAATTCACTTCGACATGACGGCAGGCCCCGTCAATCAACCGGGCGTCACTGCTGGAATGCTTACCTTGGACGGCACGACGTTCATCAATGTCGCCGATAGCACGACAACTAGTCCCAGCATTAAAACCAGCGGCGGGCAGATCTACAACGGCTCGGTTAAGTTGTTATCGGACACGGTGCTCGTCACCACCAGCGGCGGCAATGTCACGATGGACAGCACTGTCGATTCGGGAACGCCGCCCGCGGCGCTGACGATCAGCGCGAACGGCAAGATCCTTTTCGCAGACAACGTCGGCGCGAATGGTCCGCTGCGGAGTGTTACGTCGGTCGTGAACCAAGGCGTCACCATTGCTCTAGGCAAAAGCATCAACACGGTTACCGGCGCCGCCTCAAGCGACCCGCCCGTGCTTTTCGTCCTGCAAACGACGCCGCAGCAAGAACAAGTCTTTCCATCGAACCTCACCCAAACCGTATACGGCTATATCGGCTTCACCGGCGCGCCGAGCGGTTACACGGAGTTGGGCCAGAACTACAACATCGAAGTCTTGTGGAACGACGGCAGCGTGACAATGTCGGACACGCAGTCGCTGGCGACCGCTCGCCCATCGCCGGGGTTCGGCTCCTTTGTCGGCTACGGCACGGTGGCGACGATGACCAGTGTTCCCGGCTCGCCCGGCATTTGGACCTACGACAACACGGCCGCCGTCTTGCCGTCGTTTTTGCCCGCCGCCCCGGCAAACGGCATTACGTTCGCCATTTCGCACACCTACGACATCAATTTCGTCTCCAGCCTCGGCCGCTCCAGCCTCACGGCGGTGGTGAAACTTGTAAACACTGGTTCGATCGTTCTTAGCGACCCAATCATGGATGGAAACATTGCGACCGGCGCGCCGCCATCGGCCAACAGCCTGAATGCAGTCCAAACATCAACCACGGTCCCGGTCACCACGGGACTCGTTGGCGTGCCGACGCCGGCGCCTTTTGCCCCGCCGGTCGCGGTCGCGCCGCGAGAGATCGCTTCCGTGCCCGCGGTCGCAAGCACACCGCCGGTGCAGTCCGTCAACGCCACGGACGAATTCAACCCGCGCGAGGAAAAGATCGCCACGGAGCGAAGGATGATCGAGATTGTGAAGCTCGATCCCGACGGCAATCCTGAGAAGGAGGTCATTCTCACTGACGTGCCCGAAAAATTGAACGAGCTGCTGGCAAAGCTCAAACAGGGAGCGTATCGCAATGGCCGCTACGCCGTTTACCTGACTGAATACAGCTCCACCGGCAACACGGTCATCGGACGCCGCCTATTGATGGAAGTCTACAAGTCGGGACACACGCTCGGCGATCCCGTGCATGAGCCTGGTCCAAGCTCCAATCCGCTGCCGCAAGGAAGTTCCGACCAGAAGACGCCCGAGGCGCCGAGAGCCCCCGCGCCTCACGGCGCCGCGAGCCCAGCGAAGGACGCAACGCCCATCATCGTGCCGGAATCGCAAGCGGCCATCGGCCGCACGATTGAAGCCCGAAGCGCCAGCGAGAGGGGAAGTCACTGCTTTCTCGCGCATCGGGCTTCGATTGCCGCGGCGGCCGCGGTCGCTGTTATCGGCAGCCGTGCGGCAAAACCCGCCGATGCTGACTGGGCAAGCCGCGTCGATCAAGCGCTTGGGGAAAATCAACCGAAAAAACTGCGGCGCATGGCCTGGCTGGCCCGAACGCGGAAGGGCACAAAATGAATAACTGCGACGCTTGCCAAGCGAATCTAACACAGGCGGATCTCGATCGCGGGCGCTGCCCGTCATGCGGCCATTCCCTGGCGGCCGTTCCGGCCAAGCCGGATGAGTCATCGCGCGCCGGAGACAAGACTTGGAAGATGGCTAAATCTTCTAGCGAGCCGTCGCAAAAGTCCGAGAACGAGAAAGAACCCGGCGTCATCGACCGGTCGGCTCAAACGCTTCAGGCCGGCACGATTCAAATTCCGGGGTCGCAAAGTGATACTGCGGGTGGAGATGAAGCCCGAGGGGCCGCCACAGTTGGAATCCCCGAGGCGCCGTCTACGCCTCCCGCGTCCGAAGGCGCCAGCAAGGGACGCATAGAAGCCACAATCGCATTGGGCGCGACGGCGGCCTTCGCGCCGGACGCGCCATTGACTGAGAACGATCTGCGCCGCATCGCCGCGACGATCGATAGCGGGAGTGTTCCGCCCGATCTCGTCCGCCATGTCTCGATGATGTGGTCCGGAAAGGTCGATTCGTCGGCAACTCCCCAGACCTCGCTCAAGACCGGCGGCGCTGCCATGGAAGAAGATGAGCGGCGCATCATCCCGCCGCGCGCAATTACTGAGGCGGCCGATCTGCCCAGCGGAAAGGCAGACTACGAGGTTCTCTCCAAGCTCGGCGAAGGCGGCATGGGCGTGGTCATGTCCGCTCGGCAGTCGTCGATCGACCGCGTCGTGGCCGTCAAGAAGATCAAGCCGTCCGAGGCCGTCAAAGCCGAATCGCGGCAAAAGTTCGTTACCGAAGCGACCGTGACGGGCGACTTGGAGCACCCGAACATCGTACCGGTCTACGATCTGGGGAAGGACGAATCGGGCACACTCTTCTACTCGATGAAGCACGTCAAGGGCACGCCTTGGGACAAGGTGATTGGCCAGAAGACCGTGCAGGAGAATCTGGAAATCTGGATGAAGGTCTGCGACGCCGTCGCATTCGCCCATTCCCGCGGCATCATTCACCGCGACCTGAAGCCCGAAAACATAATGCTGGGCGGCTTCGGCGAAGTGCTGGTGATGGACTGGGGATTGGCGCTCACGGTCGGCTCGCCCGCGGCGGCGAAGGCGGGCATGGCGGGCACCCCCGCCTACATGGCGCCGGAGATGGCCGTCGGGCCGATGGAACGGATCGGCTTCGGCAGCGACGTCTATCTCTTGGGAGCCATTCTCTTCGAAGTCGTCACCGGCAAGCGACCGCACACCAGCACTTCTGTGGCCGCCTGCCTGATGGCCGCCGCGCGGAATGTGATCCAGCCGACGGACAAGTCGGGCGAGCTGGTCGATATTGCGCTGAAGGCGATGTCCACCAACCCGGACGACCGCTATCCCACCGTCACGGACTTGCAAGAGGCATACCGTCAGTATTGTTCGCACGCCGAGAGCATTTCCTTGTCGATGCGCACGAGGAAGACCTGCTGCGGGCGAACGCCGGGCAGGAATACGAATACTATGCCCGTGCTTTGTTCGGCTTCCAAGAGGCGCTGGCGACTTTGGGAAAGCAACCCGCGGGCCGCGCAAGGCATCGAAGAATCGACCTTGTCCTATGCCGGGTTGGCGCTGAACAATGGCGACTTCGATCTTGGCGCCAAGTTGCTGGACCCGAAGAAAGAAACGCACGCGCCGCTCCTGAAGCGGCTTCGCGACGGAAAAGAAGAACTCAGCGCGCGAGTGCGCCGGCTTAAGACGGCCCGCCGCGTGGGAGTGGCTTTGGTCATTACGGTCTTCGCAGTCGTCACCGTCGCCTTCTTTCTGGTCAACAACCAACGGAATATCGCCGAGGCTGCAAAAAATGACGCCCTCGAACAAAAGAAAGAGGCGGTTGCTCAAAAGAAGGTGGCCGAGCACGAAAAGGAAATCGCCACACAAAACGAGGAGAAGGCCAATATAGCCAAAGCCGACGCTCTGGCTCAGAAGCAGGTGGCAGTTCAGCAGCGCGGAATTGCCGAGGCACAAACCAAGATCGCTAAAGTAAATGAAGAGAAGGCAAACGTCGCCAAGGCCGACGCTCTGGCCCAGAAGCAAGTGGCCGTTCAACAGCGCGGCATCGCCGAAGCGCAGACGCAAATCGCGAAGCAAAACGAAGAGAAGGCTAACAAGGCCACGCAAAAGGAAGAATACGGCGCGTATATCGCCCGCATCGGCCTGGCGGCGGCCAAAATCGACGACAACGCCTTCGATCGCGCCTTGGCGCTTTTGGAGGAATGTCCGTCGGCCTTGCGAAACTGGGAATGGGGTCGCCTCCGCTATCTTTGCACACAAGGCAGCCGCACGATCGACGCCGTCGACCCCGTCGAGGCCTTGGCATTTACCCAAGATGGCACTCGCTTCGCCAGCGCCGGCTGGGGTGGAACGGCGCGGATTTGGGACGCCGCCTCGGGCCGGAAGCTCCTGGAGATCCACACGGGCGGCGACTGCGTATTTGCCCTCGCGTTTTCGCCTGACGGCCGGCATCTGGCGGCCGGCACAAATGCCCGGCCAGGATATATCAAGGTTTATAATGCCGCCACCGGCGAATTGGAAAAATCGCTTGCCGGGCATCGCGACGCGGTTTTGAGCCTCGTCTATTCGGCGGACGGCGGGGAGCTTTTGAGCGGCTCCTATGATAACACCGCCCGGATTTGGGACGCAGCCACGGGCGCCGAGCTGCGCCTGCTCCGCGGCCACGAGTGGTGGGTCTGCTCGGCGGCCTTCTCGCCCGACGAGAACCGCATTGTGACGGCCTGCCAGGATGGTTCCGTGATGGTCTGGGACGATCGCGAACGAAAAACGGACCGCATTCATCGCAACCTTGCTCCTGCGCTTGCCTTCCTCGGGCACACCGGGCCGGTTTACGCGGCCTCGTTCTCGCCCGATGGCAATCAGGTCGCCAGCGCAGGTTATGACGGCAGAGTGCTGCTCTGGAAGCCGGTTGCCGATGCTAAAGGCGCTGCCACCAAGAGCACGTTCGACGCCGCGCTGGAGGGTCACACGGCGCCGATCGACTCCCTGCAATTCTCCGCGGACGGCGAAACGCTCGTGACCGCCAGCCACGATAACACGGTGCGCTTGTGGGACCTCAAGAACCGGAAACTTCGTGAGACGCTGCGCGGGCACGCCGGCCGTGTGCGCGCGGTCGCCATGATTCCCTTCCCGGGACAGCACGCCAACAAAGACTTGCCGTTCGTCAAGAGCCTCTTGATTTCCGGCGGACACGATGGACACGTCAAGATTTGGGACCTGCAAGGCTACCGCGAGGAGTTGGTCTTGGGGGCCGACATCGTTCACGCGCACGATGATTCCGTACTTGGCGTATCGTTCTCGCCGGACGGCCGAAAAATCTTGAGTGCCAGCCGCGACCGCACCGCCCGGCTTTGGGACCGCGGCAACGGCAAGCTGCTGGGCGAGTTCCAGCAGGGGCATCATTACCTTGCCGCCACGGCGGTCTTTTTCCCCGACGGCGCGCGGTTCCTCACCGCGGCGGTCGACAACACCGCACGGATTTGGGACGTTCTCGACCGGCATGCAAGTGCAAACATTGGAAGGCACCGGCGTCAGTGCGGCGGCGGCCATCTCGCGAGACGGCATGCACATCGCCACCGGCAGCGATCGGCGCACCGCCCTCGTTTGGGACGCCCGTGGAAATCGGCTTGCCGAGTCGCCCGACCACCATGCCGAGGTCACCGCGGCCGCGTTTTCGCCGGACGGGCGTTTGCTCTTCACAGGCGACGAATTCGGCCACTGCCGGCTCTGGGATATTTCCGATATCAAACAAGGCTCAACCCTAAAGCTGTTGTGGGAAGCGCAGCGGCATTCGCGCGGCGTGATCGCAGCCTGTTTCTTGCCGAGCGGCAAGCGGCTTCTCACTGCCAGCAGCGATCGCACTGTGGCTCAATGGGATGCGGAAACCGGCCGGGAATTGACCGCGCTGGCGCTTGCCCACCCTGCCGCCGTGACTTCGCTCGCCGTTTCGCCCGACGGCAGCCGAGCCCTGACCAGCAGCGACGACGGCCGGGTACGGATGTGGGACGTCGCTGCGGCGCGACAATTGGGCGACTTCGGCGTGCCGGGCGAGACAGTAACCTCGGTGGCATTTTCGCCGGACGGTTCCGCCGCGGTCACGACGAGCACCGTCGCGTCTCAGGCAAAGGACCTTCCCGCAAGCGGCGTACAAGCAGCGGCCGAAGCAGTGAGCGAGATTCGCCATTGGGACTTGAAGACCTTCAAGCAGTTGCCGGGCACGGGCGGCGCCGACTCGCCCCTTCACCAGTTTCGCGAAGCGAGCGCCCTGGCGTGGCAAACGATCTACGCGCCCAACGGCGCATCGCTCTTGACGGTTATCGGCAACGAGGTCCGCCTGTTCGGCGCGAAGTCCGGCCAGGAGAGCATGGCGTTCATTCCCCAGGGCGCGGTGGCCTCCGCCCGCTTCTCGCCCGATGGCCTCCGCGTAGTCACCAGCAGTTGGGACAATACGGCCCGCATCTGGAACATCGTCGGCCCGCGCGCGGAAGTGAAGCTCATCGGCCACGCAGGGTACGTCAACGACGCTGCTTTCTCGCCGAGCGCTTCCGCCGCGCCGGAACTCGTCGCAACGGCAGGCCGCGACAACGAGGCGATCCTGTGGAACGCCAACAACGGCAATCTGCTCGCTCGCTTCAACGGCGCGGACGGCCATCACGGTCCCGTTACCAGTGTTGCATTCGACGCGGATTCCCGGCGCTTGGTCACTGCTTCGCAAGATCGAACGGCGAAAATCTGGGATGTAATTACCGGAAAAGTCCTCGTCACGCTCGGCGGACCGCAGGGCGGCAACAAAGCCGACGCCGCCGGACCGCGCATCCATCCTCATACGCAAGCCGTCCTGCGGGCAGAGTTCTCTCCCGACGGCAAGCGCGTGCTCACCGCGGGCGAAGACAATCGAGCGATCCTTTGGGACGCGGCCAGCGGCGCGCCGATCCTGCAACTCCAAGGCCACACCGCCGCCGTCACCTCTGTCTGTTTCTCCATCGACGGCAAGCGGGCCATAACCGGCAGCCGCGACGCCACGGCAAAACTCTGGGAACTGAGAGTGGAAGCCGGCAAAACGGACGCCGGCGAGCTGTTGACGCTCAAAGGCCACTCCAGGGATGTTACGGCCGTGGCCTGCTCCAAGGACGGGCAAAGCATCCTCAGCGGCAGTCTCGACGGCACGATGATTCTCTGGCCTGCCGCATCGTGGGAGGCCGCTCTCGTCAAAACGGCCTCCTTGGCCAAATAAAAAGGGTGTTCTAGGCATTTTGGCGAGTCTGTTTCTGACCTTGTCGCATACGTAAACAGTGCTAAAGTACGGGCCTTTGCCGATTCTGCAAGAAGTGCGCCCCTAAATGCCGAAGTCAACTTAGTTTTCCGTCACTTGGCCCCGGCCGAACCAAGCATGTTCGATGGCTTGCCAACTAATACGCGAACGCCGATGCCGCCGGCGTGGTCCAGCGGTCTGCGCGTCGCGATCCTGGCGATCATGGTCGCGCTCGCCTGCGCGGGCGACCGCGCAATGGGCTGCTGAACCGACGGTGGATCCCTTCCAGTCCCGTCGTGCCAATGTGAACGGGGAAATCGATCCGCTGCCGCCGCTGAACGCCGATCAGCGGGCGACAGGCTATCCACGAGTGGCTGCCGTACCGCAGCAATCCTATCCGCCGGATGCGTATCCGCCCTATCCTTATCCGACCGGGCCAGCAGCAATGCCGCCAATTTCCTCCGCGCCGATAACGCCGCAGTCGCCCCCTGGAATTCCGGCCCAATCCTATCCGACCGCGCAGCAACCGCTGCCGCCGATCGGCGACATGCCTCCGCCCGGCGAGTACATCCAAGGAGCACCATGTCCGCCACTCGTGCCGGCTGGGCCGAGCTCCGCCGCGCGACTGCTCGACCACTTGGAGGGCAACGTCGTCGTCCGCGGCTATTATCGCAACGACCAGCGGGTCAACTGGACCGGCATGGAGGAAACCTTCGGCGCCGAGGCCGATCTCACGCCCCGGCTCCGCTATCGCTGCGGCGACTTCGAGTTCATCGTCGATAGCGAGTTCTGGATCAATCAGCCCTACGAACGTAACCCCTTGTTGGACAACCCTGAGCGCCGATCGTATGCTGCGGACTTCCAGGTAAATCAGTTCGAAATTGGAAAGCTGGCGCTCGTGACCAATTACGGCGATTGGTCGTTCAAAATCGGCAAATTCGAGACTCCGTTCGGCCGTGCTTACTATCCGATTTACACGAACCCTTATCTCTCCACGAACCAGGCAATGGACCAGCCGTACATCCGCACGGAGGTGATCCAAAATCGCGAGACGGGCGTCCTGGCTCACTACAAGTCGGGCTATTTCACGACGGACATCGCCCTGGCGAACGGCGGCGACGACCTGGATACGAACTCCTCGAAAGCCCTGGTGGCGCGAATTGGTCTGGAGTCCGAATGCTGGGCCGTCGGCGCCTCGGCGAAAAAGCAGGACGGAGACGGATCGGAGATCACCAAAGAGTTCGGCACCTATTACGGCATCGACATGATGCTCCGCCAGAAGGCCTGGACGCTTTCCGCCGAGTGCATTTACGACCAGTACGGCTTCGGTCGGCCGGGCTTCGATCCCATGCAAATCTACTGGATCAAAAGCATCTACTATCGCGACGAGAGTTCCGGGCAGCAAGGCGTTCCCTTGGCGGGCGTCGGCTATTACGTCGACCTGGACTACGCCGAGGGCCGCTGGGACGTGTCCTTGGACTACGGCGAGTTCTATCCGCTCTCGACCGGCACGGCGCCGGAGCAGCGCACCGAGCGCCGCGGGCTGATCAAGGTCGCCTTTCAGTGGGCGCAACCATTGCAGAGCTACACGGTCGTCATCCTGGAAAACGACGGCTACATCGCGCAGCTCAACTCGGCGCGGAGCGGCGTCGCCTTCTTGCAAGGGTTCCAGTTTACGTTTTGACGACCGCAGAAAGGGATGGCGCCGCCTTCACGTTCTTCACCACGAGTGCCAAATGTGGCACACGGAGGCTTTTTAACTTCAGCTGCCTCTCAACCGCGTCAATCATCGCTCCTCGTCTGTCCGAACCTTGAAACTCTTCAGGGTGCAGGGACCGAAGGTGTGGCTGATGGCGGCGTCGGCGGCGTCGCGGCCGCGTGCAATCAACACGCGTCCGATACGCGGGGTATTGTGGCGAGCGTCGAAGGTATACCAACGGCCGTCAAGATGGGCCTCAAACCAGGCGGAGAAATCCATCGGGCTATCATTCGGCGGCACGCCGATGTCGCCCAGGTAACCGGTGCAATAACGCGCGGGGATGTTCATACAGCGACAGAAGGCAACGGCGAGGTGCGTGAAATCGCGGCAGACGCCGGTCTTTTCCTGGTAAGCCTCCCAGGCCGTCCTCGTGGCGCGGGCATACTGGTAACCGAAGGTGATATGACGATGAACGAAATCGCAGATGGCCTGGACGCGGCTCCATCCCGTGGGCGATTGGCCGAAGAGGCCCCAAGCCGTCTGGGAAAGCAGATCGGTCTCGCAATATCGGCTTCCCAATAGAAACAACAGGGCATCGTCGGGCAGCTCGTCCACCGGCGTCTGCCGCGCCTGCGGCACGACCAGATCGGGCTGGCCCGTGTCCTTTACGAGCGCATCCGTGGATAGCCGGAGCTGGCCCTGCGGCGCGACGATACGGTTGCACCAGTTGCCAAAGCTGTCGCGGTAGGCAGTGAACGGGACATGCGGTTCAGCGATAAGGTGGTCGGGAATAATGAGGTCGGAGACGCGCGTATAGTGAACGCTCAACGTCACGATCATCGGAGTCGGCTGAGGGCAGTCATAAATCAGTTCGTAACCAATTCGAATCTTCATAGTGCGTTCCTTCCGGCCGCCAGCACAGTTCGGGGCCATGCTCTAGCGGCTCGATTTGCAGTCCTAACTGTAAAGCCGGCTTAGCAGCAAATTCCGTTCCGGTTCGCTAGCGCCCTGCGTAGCGATTCGATGATCACCTTGCGCATGGCGGTCCACGGTCGACCCGCCGTGAAAACGTGCTTCTGGTTGACCTCCAACTCGATTCCGACGTAGGTGTCGGGCGGCAAATGCCGGCGAAACCAGAGGGTCAGGCCATCGCCTTTGCCGGCATACGGATAATTGCGGCGGACGGTGAGATCAGGCGCACAAGTTTTGAGAGCTGCCTGCCAAGTCTCGCACAGAACCTGTTCGCGCTGTCGAGCCGGGTCATAGAGCAGTCCGATATCGGCGTTCCGCACCTTGCCGTCGAGTTCGGGCGTAAAGCTGTGGGAAGAGACGTGGATCACGAATCCGACGCCCGCGACCGCACGCCTGACCATGCGCTCGGCTTGCTCCCGATAAGGCTGGTAATAATCCTTCAATATCTGCTGCCGGACAGCGGCAGGCGCTTTGCGGATCGCTTCGATATGGAGACGCGGATGGCCGACGGATCGATTCAGGTCAACGAGCAGACGACTTACCGTGGAGACCACCAGCGGCGCTGCAAATGCGGTTGCCAGCGCTCTTGCCATGACCAGCCGCCGGGATCGTAGCCGCGGTGGGATTCCAACAGCCGCCGCTGGCCATGAAACAACTCGCGATACAATTTGGGAACCCGGTTGCCGCCGTGCTCACAGGTTATCACGATAGGCCATCGGTTGCCGGACTCCCTGTCCGCATCGCGTCCATCCAGCGCGGTGGCACTCGCCAGCATGTTATCGCCCTACCAGTCCAGGTTCGGCAGTCGGCCGAACGCCTGCCGAAGGCCTTCACTCCATTGTTTGCTGAGCGCTGTGAAAAACGGGTCCTCCTCCTCGAAGCGGCGACGCATTCGCACTTCAAGACTGTCCCGTTCATAACAGATCAGATCGATCGGCATTCCGACGGACAAATTGCTGCGCATCGTTGAATCGAACGAAACGAGGACGCATTTTGCCGCGTCGTTCATTGAAGTTGAGCGGGTAAGTACGCGATCGATGACTGGCTTTCCGTACTTGGTTTCACCGGTCTGTAGATAGGGCGTCTCCACGCATGCCTCGATGAAGTTGCCTTCCGCATAGATTCGGAAAAGGCGCGGCGCCTCGTCCTTGATCTGGCCGCCGAGTATGAATGACGCGTTGAAGCCGCCATTGTTCTTCTTCAGGTGCTCGCCGTCGCGGCGGTCGATGTCCCTCATTGCGTCCGAAACCACCATCGCGGCATCGAAGAGCGACGCAGCGCTCCACAGGTTGGGCACGTCGTCCTTCGCGCCTCGCTGCTGTAGCAAGCTGATGACGGCCTGTGTCCCGGCCAGGTTGCCCGAACTCAACAGAACGATGACCCGGTCTCCGGCGCGCTCGAAGACGGTCATCTTGCAAAATCTCGCAAAATTGTCGACTTCTGCATGGGTACGCGAGTCCGACGCAAAAATCAGTCCGGCGTCGAGCTTGATGCCCACACAGTAGGTCACGGCTGTTTATCTCCCCTCGCCGCGGCTGGTGACGACATAGAGAGGGTCAACAAAGTCGATGCGTGGCGGGCGTGGCATGGTATTAACTTATCACGGCGGTGCAGTCCGGGCAACGTGCTAAAGGAGAAAGTTCCGGCATTGTCCTGATGGTCGACGGTTTTTACCAGGAATCTGCGATGCAAATGGTCCGAAACTGCCGTTGCCTCGCGATTGCGGCGTGGCTACAATCCGGCCCCGCTATGCAAAACACTCTGAAAACAAGTATCTTCCTGGCAGCGCTCGCAATTCTTGGCAACGCGCGAGCTTTTGCCCAGAATCGCGAAAACGTCGTCGTCAATGACGCGCGGGAAGTCATCTCCGAAATCATGGCCATTCCGGCCAACGGAATCCCGGCGTCTCTCCTGGCCAACGCGCAGGGCATCGTCATTGTTCCGGACCTCGTCAAAGGCGGCTTCGTCGTCGGCGCACGCTATGGACGCGGCATCGCCATGGTCCGCGACGAACGCGGCTTCTGGCGGCCACCCGCCTTCGTCACGCTCGCGGGCGGAAGTTTTGGCTGGCAAATCGGCCTGCAAGTCACCGACATCATTCTCGTCTTCAAAACCCGCGGCAGCGTAGACGGACTGATGCGCGGCAAGTTCACGCTCGGCGCGGACGCCGCCGCCGCCGCAGGCCCGGTGGGACGCGAAGCAGCCGCCGCCACCGACGCCGAGCTGCGCTCGGAAATCTATACCTACTCCCGCAGCCGCGGACTGTTCGCCGGTGTGTCGCTCGATGGCTCCGTGCTTTCGGTCGATCACACGGCCAACGCGGCCTTTTATCAAGGCACCGACGTCACCGATCCGTCGCGGCAAGTGCCCGTGCCGCCGTCGGCGATCGCCCTGATGCGATTGGTGGGCTACTATGCGGGCACGCCCGGCGAGGCCCTCTCGCCAGGTTCGACCGCGCCGCCGGCGAACCGCCCGCTCGCAGGAGGGCTCGCGCCCGCCGTCAATGTGCCGACACCGGCTGCGCCGACATTGGCCGACGTACAGGCGACGCGTCAACAGCTCGCAGCCGCCTCGCTCAGGCTGCACACGATCCTCGATCCCAATTGGCGGAACTATCTCGTTCTGCCGTCCGATGTTTACGCCGGCGACCGCCCGCCCAACACGGCAACGCTGCAACCGGCGCTGGACCGGTTCGAGGGCGTGTCTCGCGATCCGCGTTATGTCGTGCTGGCGAATCGCGTCGAGTTCCGCGCCACGCACGAGTGGCTACGGCGGTATGTCTCGGCGGCGACCGCGACTGCAACGGTCCAGAACGCGCCCTCGTCGGCCTTGCCGCCGAAGTAACATTCTCCTCCCCTCGTTACGACGCTCCGCGTCGTAACGCGCTTTTCGGACGCTCTGCGTCGACGCCTAGGCCGCGGAGCGGCCACACGCTACGTTCCTACGCAGAGCGTAGGAACGAGGCTTTCCGCTACTTCAGCGTTGTCAACGTTGTCAGGCCGATCGGCTCGCGGCTGGCAAACGCCTCGCCGTATTGAGCGCCGATCGCCCAGCCCCAGGTTGAGGCTAGGTCGCGCTGGCGGTCGATGAAGGTCGGCGGAGTTGTGGGGCGGCCTTCGATAAGCTGGCTGCGGTAACATTCCATCGCCGCTTGCTTCCGCGGCCAATAGCGGCTGACGTCCAGGATGAACGCCGGCTGGGGTATGATCCGCAGATGGACGCAGTAGTAATAGAAGATCCGCTCGGGATGGTGCGGCTCGCCGGGCATGTCGGTCTTGGTTAGCTTTGACCAGAACCGCGCGGCTTCGACAAGCTCGGTTGCGGCGACGTGGTCCGGATGGGCGTCAACCCAATAGGGTGCGAAGATCCACCGCGGCCGCTCGCGGCGAAAGACGGCCGCGAGCTTGGCGCGGGCGTCGAGCGTCGCTTCCAGGCTGCGGTTGGGCAGACCCAGGTTCTCGCGCCAGTCGATGCCCAGCACGGCGGTGGCCGCGGCCGTTTCTCGGGCACGGATTTCCGGCGTGCCGTATGGCGTAGGCTCGCCGTTGGACAAGTCGAGGATGCCGACCCGCCAACCATCGTCCTTGAATTTCATGATCGCGCCGGCCATGCCGAGCTCGGCATCGTCCGGGTGCGGGGCAACTACGAGAACGTCGAGCATGGCACGGTTCCTTGTGGGTTGATCGGCTCGTTCGCGGGTCTGTACGAGCCAATTTCCCCATAGCGGCGATTCCGGTCAAGGGGTCGCATCGTAGAGAACATGGAATTGCTATGGACGAAAAACCGCGTTTGTGCGAAATTCTGGCAGCGATTTCATATCGCCCGGAGAGTGCGGATACTATGTTTTTCAATTGGCAGATTCGCCGGCTGGCAGTTTCGGGACTCATCGGCTTTGCGATGCTGGCCGGTTGCGCCAGCGAACAGGCCATGCCGAAAACCGCCTCCAGCGCCTCCGGCGCGCCGGGACTTGCCAGCCAGGCGCGGCGGATGCGGAGCGGGGAGGCCGATCGGGACGGCAGCGGGCTATCTTCGCAGTCGCGAGATGTTGAAAAGGACCTCGGACTTCGCTAGGCTGGTGTCTTTTCATACCGTGAAAGGACCGCCCATGCCCGACAATGCCGCCTCGCTCTTCGATGACGTTTGCAAGCACGTTCGCCAAACGTGTCTGCTTGCCACCACCGGCGCCGGTCTTGGATTGGGACGAGCGGACGAAGATGCCCTCGGCCAACGCCGAGTACCGCGCCGAGCAGACGACGCTTCTCTCTGGTTTGACCCACCAGCGCTGGACCGACGAGGCTTTCGTGGCCAAAGTGGCCGAGTTGGCGGCGGGGCCGCTGGCCGCGGAAAAGGATAGCGAACGGGCCGTCACGATCCGGCGCATCAAGCGGCAGGTCGATAAGAAAACCAAGCTGCCGCAAAGCCTCGTCGAAGAACTGACGCGAACGTCCGTGCTTGGGCAAAGTGCCTGGGAAAAAGCCCGGCGGGAGAATAACTTCGCTCATTTTCTGCCTTGGCTCGCGAAGACCTTCGAGCTCAAGCGGCAGCAGGCCGACGCCCTGGGTTACAAGACTTGCCGCTACGACGCCCTCCTGGACGATTACGAGCCGGAGGAGATCACCTCGAACGTCGCCCGCGTGCTGGCCGACCTTCGCGAGAAGCTCGTGCCGCTCGTGTCGGCCATCGCTGCAAGCAAGCGCCGCCCGGACGTTTCGCTCTTGGCTCGCGAGTTTCCCGTGGACGCGCAGGAAACCTTCGGCAAGGCGGCGGCCGCGGCGATCGGTTTCGAGTTCGACCGCGGGCGGATTGACGTCACGGCGCATCCGTTCTGCACGACGCTCGGGCCGCACGACTGCCGCATCACGACGCGCTACGACAAGAACTTCTTCAACGCGGCCTTCTTCGGCACGTTGCACGAGGCGGGGCACGGCATTTACGAGCAGGGCCTGCCGCCCGATCAGTTCGGCCTGCCGCTGGGCGAGGCCATTTCGCTCGGCATCCACGAATCGCAGTCGCGGATGTGGGAGAACCTGGTGGGCCGCAGCCGGGCGTTCTGGCGGCATTTTTATCCGGCGGCACAGGCCAAGTTCCCTTCGGCGCTCGGCGGCACCGACGCTCGACGCGTTCTACTTCGCCATCAACGACGTTCGCCCGTCGCTGATCCGCATCGAGGCCGACGAAGCGACGTACAACCTGCACATCCTCATCCGCTTCGAGCTGGAGCAGGCACTGCTTTCCGGCGATCTTGCGGCAGCCGACGCTCCGGCGGCTTGGCACGAAAAGTACCGTCAGTACCTCGGCCTTGCTTCCGAGACCGACGCCGACGGCGTGATGCAGGACGTTCACTGGAGTGCGGGCTTGGTGGGCTATTTCCCCACGTACTCGCTGGGCAATCTCTACGCGGCCCAATTCTTCGCCACGGCCGACCGCGAGCTCGGCGGCCTCGCACGCTCAGTTCGCCCGAGGCGAGTTCCGCCCGTTGCGGGAATGGCTGCGCGAGAAGATTCATCGCCATGGACAACGGTATACGTCGGCGGAGCTCGTTAAGCGGGTGACCGGGCAGGAATTGTCGTCCGCCCCGTTGGTGGAGCATTTGAAGGAAAAATACGGCGAACTGTACGGCGTTTAATAAGCCCTTGTCCGCCGCCGAGTTTGTTTCGCTACATTCGTGGCCCACCGCGATCACAGTCGCCGAATGTCGCGGTCGCCTCGGATTACGCGCGAAATCTCCACTACGTCGTCCGAGCAGCGATAGAAGATGACGTAGCTGCCCACAAGCGTGAACCTCACATCCTCGCCCAAGTCGGGACGCGCCTCGCCAAGGTCCGAATTGCTCGCCGCGAAATCGCACTTCGATCTGATCTTCTCGATCCACTGTGCGCACCGCGTCGGGCTTGTCTTGTGCGATATACCGGCCGATCTGTCGCAAATCCGCGCGGGCGTCTTGAGAATATCGCAGGCGAGGCATCCTTAGCTTCGGCTCTTCTCGGCTTCAATGGTGTCGATCATGGCATGCAATTCGTCGAACATGACCTCCCCGTCGATCCAATTCCCTTCGTCAATCTGCTTGAATCCCTTTGCAACGTCCGATCGCAATTGTTCGTGCGACTTGAACAGGCGAAGACTCTCGGTGATGACGGCCTCTTCGGATAAGAATTGGCCATTTAGTACGAGATCCTTGACGAACTGATCCATATCATGCGGCAAATTGACGACCATACCGTCTCCTTTCTAAATGCGGCGTTAGCAATTTAAACTGCCTCGACTTATTATACACAAGAAATGTTCCGCATTCTAACCACTCGTACCCGCCGGTGCGACCCTTCCGCTCAAATCATCGTGTAATCATACGGCTTCCGCATCGGCCGTGAAACGTAGCTATTTGCCTCCGCATCGCCGACGTACTCTTCCTTTCGCGGGTCCCATTGCAGCTTGCGGCCCAAGCGGATCGACGTCACGCCGAGGTGACACATGCTCGCACTGCGGTGCCCGACTTCGGCGGGGCAGATCGTCGGCTTGCACGTGCGCACGCAGTCGACGAAATTACCCATGTGGTCGCGGCTTTCATAGACCCGCTTCGCGCTGGCGGGCAGTTTTTGGGTTAAAAGATCGCGATCGCTGGCTTTGATTTCGCCGCGGGTGACCCAAATCCAGCCGTCGCTGCCGATGAATTTGATGCCATGCTGCTGCTTGCTGGCATCTTTAACGCTGCCGTTCCATTCGCTGCCGACTGTGCTGCGGCAATTGTGAACGACGCCGTTGGCGTAGGTATAGCGGACTTGGTACTCGCTGGCCGCAGTGAAGCCGCCGGGGATCATCTCAATAAGCTGCTTGCCCTCGACGCTCACCGGGCCGCCTTCGGGCGGATCGATCGCCCAAAGCGCGATGTCGTTGTGATGCGCGCCCCAGTCCGTCATCGTGCCGCCCGAATATTCCCACCAGTAGCGGAAGCTAAAATGCGTCCGCTCCTTGACGTAATCGACCGTCGGCGTCTGGCCCATCCAGAATTCGTAGTCGAACCCGCTCGGCACCGGCCGCTTGGCGAAAGGCCCTTGCCGCAGGCCGGCCGGCAGCCAGACCTCGACCTTTTTGAGCTTGCCGATTCGCTCATTGCGAACGAGATCGCAGGCGAGTCGGAAATAGACGTCGCTCCGCTGTTGTGTGCCGGTCTGCAAGATGCGGCCAGTATCCTTCTGCACTTTGACGAGATGCTTGCCCTCGTCGATGGTGAGGGTAAGCGGCTTTTCGCAGTAGATGTCCTTGCCGGCCTTCATAGTGGCGATAGAAACAAGCGTATGCCAGTGATCGACCGTGCCGCAGATCACCGCGTCGATGTCCTTGCGGTCCAAGAGCTTGCGGAAGTCGGAGTAGCCCTCGGTGCCGGGGAACTGCTTCTTCGCATCTGCCAAGTGAGCCGCATCAACATCGCACACGGCGACAAACTTGCCGAACCGCGATGCGTTGCCGGCGTCGCCGCGGCCCTGTCCGCCGCAGCCGATCAGGCCCAAGCGCAGCGGGTCCTTCGTGGAAGTTGGCGGGGCCGCCAGACATTCATCGACGTACCAGCCTGGCAGGCCGGTCGCCGCGGCCACGGCGGTCAGCGACTTCAAAAAACTACGACGCGAGAAGTTGATATTCATACGCCTAACTTAACCAGAATGAGAGACCGACCAAAATGGAGATTATACGCCAAATCGGTCAGCATTGACAACCAACCACGAATCGCGATCAGTGAGTCGCGTAGCGGTCGTCGTCGTCCGGGTTGTGCGCCGGCGCGAGAGAGGCGTCGAAGACCGTCCAGATGGGAATCTTCTTCCGTAGTTCCTCGACATATTCCTTGTACTTCTTCTCGAACCGCTCCTTCTGGATCTTCTCTTTGACGTCCTTCTGAGCGTCCAAGAAGCTGGTGCGAGTCAACTCCTGCCGTTCGACGACACGGACGATGTGGTAGCCGTCGCTGGATTCCAAACGCTGACTGAGCACCCCGACCGGCTGGTTGAAGAGCGCGTCGTTGATCGTTTTGGCGTCGAGGCTGTCGCGGTGGGTCCAGTCCCACTTGCCGCCCTGCGCCGCGGTAGTGCCTTCGGAACTGGCGCGAGCCACGTCGGCCAGCGGTGCGCCGGCAATCACGCGATTGCCCATCTCTCCCAAAACCGCCCAGGCTTCGTCGTGGTTGGGATGCTTGGCGAACGTAACAGCAAGCTCCTCCCAGCGAACGCGCGGCTGCTGCTCGAATTCCTTGATGTGGGCCTGATACCAGTCGAGCATGTCTTGGTGCGTGATTTCTTCGCCGTCGGGCTTGATCTGCTGCTGAGCCCACTGCTGGGCAATAAACTGCTCCTGAAAAACCTTCCGCTCGCGATCGAGCGAACTGCCCTTGGCTTGTAGCGCGGACTCCAGATCGGCTCGGGAGACGACGTTTTCCCGCTTCATCAGGATCTTGACTTGCGTATTGTCGAAATGCCCGTTGACGCTCTCTTCGATATGCGCCAGGCCCTCCTTGGGGACCGTTTTGCGAAAGTCCTGGTAAATCAGCTTCACGTCGACCTGCTGGCGAACCATCTGGTAGAGCAACATGCGATGTGAATCGGACATGCCCTTGGCCGGATCGGGATCGCCGGCGTTGACGTGCGCGGCGTATTCGCGAATGCCGTCGGTTACTTCCTTCACCAGCGCCGCCCGCTGCTGGGCGGCTTGCGCCGCGGTCATGCGGCCCTTAGCGCGGGACATCATGTCGTCGATGCCGCCGAGCAGGTCGCCCGTGAGCACGACGTCGTTGCCGACACGAGCAATGATTTGCGCCATTTCACAGAGCCGTGCCGGACGAGCCTGGGGCATCATTGGCTGGCCTATACCGGCCGGCCCGAGATACGAAGCGGGCACTGCGGCGTTGAACGGTGGCCCCGGCTGATTATTCGGCCCCGGCAACCTTACTTCCTGCACGGGCGGCCCGTTGGGCGCATCGGGCGACGCAGGGCCGCCAAAGGTCGCGGTCTGTTGAGTCGGCTGCGTCGGCATGTTGGGGCCGCGGCCATATCCGCCCGGTGGATAACTGTTTCCGCCGGGGTACCCGCTTGCGGGTCGCTGGCCGCTGGGATACTGCCCACCAGGATACTGGCCGTTGGGATAGCCCGGCGGAACTTGGGGAAAGGAATCTTGGGCTGACGCGACCGCGAGATGCGTTAAGCATAATGCCGCAATCAGCACCCTGCAGGCCGGATTAATTCGCCGATGTAGCACGATGAGCGTTCCGAAGGATGGCCGAGCGCGATTCGTTTAAGCCGTTGCCGCCGGCTCCGTGTTAAACGCGCGGATTATAGGCATCGGTCGGTTCCAGTTGCAACAGCGATTTGACCTGTTCGCGGACCGATTGGGCGTCATGGACATCGCCCGCAAGCGGAAGATAGGCGCTTTGATTGTCGACGACACGCAGTTTGCCCCCACTCTTGGCAGCAAGCTCTCGGATCAGCCTGCCCGACCGATAGTGGAAGACGGCATACGGCGGTTCGACGTGGATCGATTCGATCCGCCAACGATGGGCCGAAACCCGCAGTTCGGCCAGCCAGAGCAAGTGCTCGACGAGTGGTGGCGGCGTGCCAAAACGGTCTTGAAGCTCGCAGCGCAGATCGCGAAGCTCCTCGGCGCCGGCAATCCGCGCCAGGCGGCGGTAGAGGTCGATCTTCAGTCGCATGTCGGGCACATAACTCCGCGGAATGTGGCCCTCGCCCGGCAGATCGATTTCGACCTCGATCGGCTGTTTGAGCGGCTGACGCTTGAGGCTGTGGACCGCCTGCTCCAAAAGCGAACAATAAAGCTCGTAGCCCACCACGGCGATGTGGCCGCTCTGCTCCGTGCCCAGGATGTTGCCCGCCCCGCGAATTTCCAGGTCGCGCATAGCGATGGCAAAGCCCGCGCCCATCTGGCTGAACTCCTCGATCGCCTTCAGCCGCCGGGCCGAGGTGGAAGTCAAGTGCTTGTTCGGATCGAGCAGCAGATAGCAATAGGCGCGGTGGATATAGCGGCCCACGCGGCCGCGAAGCTGGTGCAAGTCGGCCAGGCCGTACTTATCCGCCTCGTTGATGAAGATCGTATTCGCGTTGGGGATATCGAGACCGCTCTCGATGATCGTCGTGGCGAGCAAGAGATCGAAACGCCGGGCGACGAAATCCAACATCACTCGCTCCAATCCGTGCTCGTCCATCTGTCCATGCGCGATGCCGATGCGGGCTTCGGGCACGATCTGCCGCAGCCGCGCGGCCAAGAGCTGAATGTCCTTCACGCGGTTGTGGACGAAGTAAATCTGCCCTTGCCGGTTCAATTCCCGCAGCACGGCCGGGCGAATCAACTCCTCGCTGAAGCGCGCGCACCCGCGTCTCGACCGCCAAGCGGTCTTCGGGCGGCGTCTCCAGGTTGGAGATATCGCGGGCGCCGATGAGGCCCATGTGCAGCGTCCGCGGAATCGGCGTGGCGGTCATCGTCAGCACGTCGACTGACTGCCGCATCATTTTCAGCTTCTCCTTGACTTCCACGCCGAAGCGCTGCTCCTCGTCAATGATCACCAAGCCGAGGTTGTGGAAGTTGACGTCCGCCTGCGCGAGCCGGTGCGTACCGATGACGATGTCGATCGAGCCGCCGGCCAGCTTCTCGATAATCTCGCTTTGCTGCCGCCGCGAGGCGAAGCGCGAGAGCGCGGCGATGGCGAAGGGAAACTCGGCCATTCGCGCGGAAAAAGTCCGCAGGTGCTGCTCCGCCAGCACGGTCGTCGGCACGAGCACAGCGACCTGATAGCCCGAATCGATCGCCTTGAACGCGGCCCGCATGGCGACCTCGGTTTTGCCGTAGCCCACGTCGCCGCAGAGCAGGCGGTCCATCGGCCGCGGGGCGTGCATGTCCCGCTTGATCGCGTCCAGCGAGGTCAACTGGTCGGGCGTTTCCTTGAAAGGGAACGAGGCATCGAACTCGTGTTGCCACTCGGTCTCCACGCGGAAGCTGATTCCCGGCCGCGATGCTCGCAAAGCTTGCAATTCGAGCATGTCGGCGGCCATATCAGTGACGGCCGCCTCGACGCGCTTCTTTTGCTTGTCCCAGAGCCGGCCACCGAGCCGCGCGAGGGTAGGGCGGCTCTTCGCGCCGCCGACGTACTTCTGCACCAGGCCGATCTTCGATGCCGGCACGTAGAGTTTCGTTTTGGCGTGAAACTCCAGCTCCAGGTGCTCTTCGACTTGGCCATTTTTCTCCAGGAGTTTCATGCCGCGATAACGGGCGATGCCGTGGCTGAGATGCACGACGAGATCGCCGTCGTGCAATTCGAGGAAACTATCGATCGCGCGGCCGAGACGACGCCGCGCCGCGGCTGGTCGCGCCACGTCGGCGCGGCGAAAGAGTTCCCCGCTGCTCAAGACCGCGATGCGGTCCGGCACAAGCCGGAAGCCGCTTTGCAGAGTGCCGCTGGAAAAATGCAAGCGGCCTTCGCGGGCGACATGCGTTGAGCCGAAGACTTCGCCCAAGCGGCGGATTTCGGCCTCAGTCTGGCAGATGAGGAATACCTCCTGCCCGCGGCCGGCGTCGTCCAGTTCGTCGCGAACCTTGTCGATGTGCCCGCTGAAACGTTCCACCGACTCGATCGGCAGGCGGCAAGTTGTTTCCAGCGACCCCGTGGCGATCGCCGCCGCGGTAACTGAAGGAAACGCCGTCACCCGGCGGATCACGTCGGCCACGGTATGAAAGTCCTGCGGCCGCGCTAAGCGTTCAAGATACTGGCGACCTTCACTCTCCAACTCGCCCGGCTCGATCAGGAGGAACCAGCTTTGCGGCGGAAGGTAGTCGGCGAGATGGGCTGGTTGATCCGATGGGTTGGCAGCAGGGGAGAAAGGGGGAAGGGGAGAAGGGGAGACATCATCTTCGCGTAACTCCCTTTCTCCCCTTCTCCCTTTCCCCCTTTCTTGATTGTCGAAAACCGCCGTCACAGCGACCGACTCCAGCCGCTCGCGGCTCCGCTGGCTTTCCACTTCGAACGGACGGATCGACTCGATCTCATCGCCAAAAAGCTCAATCCGCACGGGTTGGAACCAGTCGGGAGCAAAGACATCGATGATTCCCCCGCGACGGGCGAACTCGCCGGGCAGTTCGACGGCGCTCGTATTCTGGTAGCCATTGCTCACGAGCCACCGCCCGATTTCGTCCAGCGAAAGCGGCTCGCCTACTCGAAAAGTGCGCGTTTGCTCGGCGAGCCGCGCGGGCTGGGCACCGGTTGCAACAACGCGGGGATGCTCGTGACGAGCACTCTCGGAGGATCCGGCCTCATCAGCGATTTGAGTACCCGAACACGATCGCCGATGGCCTCGTCCTGCGCCATCCTCTCGGCATTGAGCGATTCTGAGACCGGAAACCGCACCGGCTTCGCAGCCGAAAAAATGCTCAGATCGCCGATCAGGCCATGAACGTCGTCCAACCGAGGACAGACAATCACCAGCACAGCCGGCGCGGCTCGAATCGAGCGCGGCAGCGATGAGCGCGCAGGATGAGCCCCAGACTCCGTCCAGCGTCGCCGCGTGCCCCGCTTGCAGACTCTCGACGACTTCCGCGAAGTCCGGCAGCGCTTCAATGCGTCCGACCAGTTGTTGTAGCCGATCGGACGCCGCCGTGGCTGTCGGGGCGGCAGGCATATTTTGTACTCGTTCCCACGCTCTGCATGGGAACGGATTGTGTGGCCGCTCCGCGGCCTGTGGTGGACGCGGAGCGTCCGGCAGGCGCGTTCGTACGCGGAGCGTAGGAACGAGGATTAGCGCCGATCCGGCCGGCGATCGCGTCCACGACCCCCTCCGCCGCGTCCACCCCGTCCGCTACGTCCGCCGTGACCGCGCGAGCCGCCGGGATTCCTGGCTCGCGATTCCATATTCTTGGAGATCATCACGCCGATCGCGTCATGCCAGGTGGGAATGTTGCGGAAGCCGATCCGCGGCGACTCGCCGCCATCGTCAAGCTCTTCATCGGCTTCAAAATCGCCGGTGCCTTCCGCGTCGGCATCGATCGTCTCGTCTTCGTCGATATCGCCGAACTCATCCGGCGCTTCAGCGGCAAACTCACTTTCCGCGGCGAGAGGCTCCTCACGGCCGCGGCCTCTCTCGCCGCCGCGTCCGCGACGGCGGCCGCGCGGGCGTCTTTCGCCGCGATCGGATTGTGGCGTCGTTTCTTCGGCCGCTTCGGGGGGCTCAAAATCCAGTCCTTCGCCAAAATCATCGTCGGCAGCATTCGCCTGGTCCGGTTCGGCAGACGGTTGTTCGCCGCTCTCGGCGGTCCCGCGATTCCTCCCTCGCCCGCGACGACGGCGGCGGCGTCCGCCACGCTCCTCGCGCTCCTGCGGTCGCACCTCGCTGGAAGCTACGTCGGCATGATCGCCGGAACTCCCTTCGAACTCGTCGGCTGTCTCGTCCATGAAGTCCAGTGCCTCTTGCGGTTCGAACGCCTGCGGCTCCATGGCGGTCGGATCGATTTCATCCCAAGCCGAAAGCTCCGCCTCAATCTCCGCGGCAAACTCGGCGGGCGCCATGCTTTCTTCAACGTCCGATGATACCGGCGTTGGCCACGACGGTCTCGCCTCGGCTGGCTCCGGCACGCGCCGCGAGGCGGAAGCCGGCGGCGGGGGCGGCGCGATCCCGAAGTCGCCCGCCAATTGGTCCCAACCCGCTGGTTGCGCGGGTCGCTTGGAAGGCCGTACCGTCTTGGCTGGCGGCTGAAAAATTGGCGGCGGTGCAGCGGCCGTTGCCCCCTCTACAGCAGTTTCGGAAGCGGCGGGCGACGGCTGCGGTTTTTCTGGCGCCGGTTCGGCGCTAAATCTCCCGCGATGGCGGCCCAATGATCGGCGGATTGCGGTTCACTCATAAATCGTACGAAGGGCCTCTTTGGCCCAAAAGTGTGGAGTCCTAGTTTCCAACAGTTCCGCCGCGCAGCGAAAGACGCGGCGGCACGAGCAGTATTTGCACAAGTATAAGCGCCTTTGTCGGTATTGGGAAGCCGAGTGCGGAGGCGGCGGCCGTAGTAACCGCCATAGTCCCAATTGCTCAGGCCCAATTCCATTGAAAGCCGCGCCCGACGGGATTATGATGGCATTTTCCGCAATATTGCGTTATTCAAGATTCCTGGGGTGCAGCAATGTCACGGCTCTCAATCGTGGTTCTGGTTTGTTTGTTTATCGGATCGGGCACGGCCCGTGGTCAAGCGATTCACGTCGCCGATTTGCGTTGCGAGTATCTGCACGACCCATTGGGAATCGATGCCGTCCGGCCGCGGCTGAGCTGGATCGTGGAATCGGCCGAGCGCGGCCAGCGGCAGACGGCTTACCGCGTGCTCGTGGCGTCCACGACGGCCATATTGGAGCGAGACGGCGGCGATCTCTGGGACAGCGGCAAGGTTGCGTCCGACGAAACCGCGCAGATCGCCTGCGGCGGCAATCCGCTCGCCTCGCGGCAGGAGTGCTACTGGAAAGTCATGACGTGGGATCGCGATGGTAAGCCGAGCGGCTGGAGCAAGCCGGCACATTGGCAGATGGGCCTCTTGAATCCCGACGATTGGTCCGCTAAATGGATCGAAGCCGGATCGCCCAGCAGCACAGAGACCGGATCGCTCCGAGGTGCAAAGTGGATCTGGTGTCCGGAGCCGGGCGTCGATCTGACCAAAACGGCGCCGGTCGGCGATCGTTACTTCCGCTGTCACGTAATCGTGCCAGGCGCGGAAAAGCCGAGCCGAGCGAGCATCCTTGTAACGGTTGACGACGAGTACACGCTCTTCGTCAACGGCCACGAGATCGCGCACGCCGACGCGCCCGACGGCTGGAAGCACCCGACGAGCTACGACCTCCTACCGCACTTAAAAACCGGCGAGAACATAATCGCCGTCGCGGCCAAGAATCTGGCCTCGCAGGCAGGTGTCTGTGCGAAGATCACGATGCAAATGCCGGGCAAGCCGGCACAAACTATCGTCAGCGACCGAAGTTGGAAGACATCAGCCAAAGCGGACAAGGGCTGGAGCGCATCGGGCTTCGACGACGCCAATTGGAAAAGCGCATTCGAGGTCGCTCGCTTTGGGCAAGGAGTCTGGAGAAATCAGGCGTCGGCCGCAACGACACAACCCGTGCCGATTCTCTGCAAAACTTTCAGTAAAGCCGATAAACCTGTTGCTTCGGCCAGGCTCTTCATTACTGCCTTGGGGCTCTACGAGGTCCGAATCAACGGCCACCGCGTCGGCGATCACGTGCTTGCGCCCGATTGGACCGATTATCGCAAACGGGTTCGCTATCAAGTTTACGACGTGATTTCGTTGCTTGGCCGGGGCGATAATGTCATCGCCTCGGCTTTGGGTGATGGTTGGTACTCCGGGCATATTGGCAATGGCGGCTATCATTTTTTCGGCACAACGCCCGCGCTTCTGGCGCAATTGGAAATTGCATACACCGACGGCACGGTTGAACGGATCGTTACCGACGCGAGTTGGAAGGCGTATGCAAGTCGGACTATCTCTGCCGACTTCTTTCTTGGCGAGTCATTCGACGAAAGTAAGCAATGGCCAATGCTGGGCTCCACTATTGTGAGATTCGACGACTCAACCTGGCCGAACGCGGTCGTCCGCGACGAACCGCCACGAAAGATCGAGTCCCAAGTCATGCAGCCCGTGCGCGAGCTAGCCAAGTTGAAGCCGAAAGCGCTTACCGAGCCGAAACCGGGCTGCTGGACGTTTGACATGGGTCAAAATATGGTAGGTGTCGTGCGGCTGACTATCGATGCGCCCAAGGGCACCAAGATCACGATCCGCCATGCCGAGATGCTCAATCCTGACGGCACTATCTACACGACTAATCTTCGCGGCGCACCGTCGGTCGATACGTACGTCTGCAATGGCTCGAGTACAGAAACTTGGCAGCCCATGTTTACCTTCCACGGCTTCCGCTACGTGGAACTGACGGGCCTCAAGGAGAAGCCCGCATTAGATGCCGTGACGGGCATCGTCCTCGGCACCGATACGCCCCGCGCGGGCGAGTTCTCCTGCTCCGATCCGCGGCTCAATCAGCTTGAGTCGAACATCCAATGGGGCCAGCGAGGAAATTACCTCAGCGTTCCCACCGATTGCCCGCAGCGCGACGAGCGGCTGGGCTGGATGGGCGACGCGCAGGTCTTCGTCCGCACGGCCACGATGAACGCCGACGTGGCGGCCTTCTTTACGAAATGGCTCGTCGATGTGGACGACGGCCAATCGCCCGAGGGCGCGTATGGCGACGTCAGCCCCAACACGATGGGCGGCAAGGGCACGCCCGCCTGGGCCGATGCCGGCGTGATCTGCCCCTGGACGATCTACCAGGCGTACGGCGACCGCCGCATCCTTGAACAACACCTGCCCGCCATGACACGCTGGATCGAGTGGTGCCGCGTGCACAGCGACGGCCTGATACGCGACCGCGACCGCGGCGGCGATTACGGCGACTGGCTCTCCATCGGCGCGGACACGCCCAAGGACCTCATCGGCACCGCCTACTTCGCCTATTCGACGGACCTCCTCGCGCGATCGTACCGCGCCGTGGGCAAGACCGCGGAGGCGGAGAAGTATGAGCAGCTTTTCCGCGACATCAAGGCGGCATTCATCAAGCGCTACGTTAAGCCCGACGGCCGCATTCAGGGCAATACCCAATGCTGCTACGTGATGGCGCTGAAGTTCAACCTGCTGCCGGACGAACTGCGCGGCAAGGCCGTGCAGTACTTGACGGACGACATCCGCGCGAAGAATGGGCACCTCTCGACCGGCTTCGTGGGCGTGAGCTACCTCCTGCCCGAACTCACGCGAGCCGGCAAACTCGACACGGCCTTCGGACTGCTCATGCAGGACACGTTTCCCTCGTGGCTCTTTTCCGTGAAGCATGGAGCAACCACGATCTGGGAGCGATGGGACGGCTGGACGCCCGACAAAGGCTTTCAGAACCCCGGCATGAATTCTTTCAATCACTACTCGCTGGGCTCGTGCGGACAGTGGCTCTTTGAATCGCTCGCCGGCATCGGGCTCGACTCCGACCAGCCGGGCTACAAGCACATCATCATCCATCCGCACGTCGGCGGCGGCTTGACCTGGGCGCAGCGAGCCTGCGCTCGATCCACGGCCCGATCGCATCGTCGTGGAAGATTAAGGACAAGGAGTTCTCGCTGGACGTTACCATTCCCGCGAATACGACGGCGACGGTTTATGTGCCGGCAACCACGGCGGAGGCGGTGCATGAGTCGGGCAAGCCGGCCGCCGAGGCGGAGGGCGTGCAGTTCGTCCGCGCGGAGAATGGCGAAGCGGTCTACGAAGTGCAGTCGGGCAGCTACAAGTTTACGGCGAGGTAGAACTCCGCGCGGGCCGTAGTGAGCAAGCTACGCCAAAGCTGTGGTCTATCGAAGCCCGACGCGCAAGCGAGGCTGGCGACGTATACAAGCCTCGCTTGCGCGTCGGGCTTCGATGTCGCAAAACTGGTTCGACTCTACATCCGCGGCGGCTTCATTGCCGGCCGGGCGGACATTTTCCCTTTCGGCGGCGGGGCCTTGGCAAACTTGTTTGGCCGCCGCTGTTGCCGCGCGGCGAGGTAGTTCGGATTTTTCGTCTGCCCGGTGATTTCATAGAGGAAGCGACTGGGGATCGTCGCCCGCGGCTTGCCCCATTTCTGCCGGCTCAGCGCGAGCGTCAGCGTCAGCCGCCGCTGGGCGCGGGTCACGCCGACGTAGCACAGCCGCCGCTCTTCGTCGATCGCCGCCGCATCAACCGCCGCGACGCTTCGCGCGTGCGGCAGCGTGCCTTCTTCGATGCCGACCATGTAAACCTCGCGGAACTCAAGCCCTTTGGCCGCGTGCAAGGTCATGAGCACGACGGCGTCGCGCTCGAGTTTCGATTCCTTGTCGCGGTCCTGTTCGCTCGTCGTCAGGGCGATATCCTGCAAATAACCCGCGATCGTCGGTTCCTTCGCCCGCTTGGCGTAGCTGCCGATGGCGTTCACGACTTCCTCCACGGCCGACCAGCGGCTTTCCTGGTCTGAGCCATCCGGATAAAGCCTCGCCAGTTCCTGCTTGTAGCCGATCTCATGGATCAAGTTCCGCGCGACTTCCACGAGCGGATCCTGCTCCGCGAGGCGGCGAAAGCGCTCGATCATTCCACTGAATCTCACGACGGAGTCGACGCCCGACTCGCCCATCACGTCCCACAACGGCCGACCCGCGGTCGTCGCCTTTTCGAGCATGTTCTTCACGGCCGCCTGGCCGATTCCGCGGGGCGGTGTATTGATAATCCGCAGCAGCGAGACTTCGTCGCGCGGATTGGCGAGCGTCTTCAAATAGGCCATCAGGTCGCGGACTTCTTTGCGGTCGTAGAACGACATGCCGCCGACGAGCACGTAGGGCACTTTCGCCCGGCGAAGTTCCATCTCGAACGCGCGGGGCTGCTCGTTGGTGCGGCAGAGGATAGCGAAACTGCTGTAGTTCAGCTTGTGTTCCGTCAATTTATGTGCGGCGACCCGTCCGGCGATCTCGTTGACCACGGTGCGGGCCTCGACCGCTTCGTCCTCAAGCTGCAAGATACGCGGTGTCTCGCCGTCGATGCCAGCCCGCAGCACCTTCGAGTGGCGCTTGCGATTGAAACCGATGAGCTGGTTCGCCCAAGCGATGATCTCGCGCGTGGAGCGATAGTTGTCCTCAAGGCGGACGACCTTGGCATCAGGCCAATCGCGGGCGAAATTGAGGATGTGCGTTACCTCCGCGCCGCGCCAGCCGTAGATCGACTGGTCATCGTCGCCCACCACGCACAGGTTGCGGTGGGCGGCAGCAAGGGCTTTGACGATACGATACTGCGTGCCGTTGGTGTCCTGATATTCGTCGACCAGAAGGTGATCGAAGCGGTCGGCCTCCGCGCCGCGGATTTTAGGAAACCGCGTGAAAAGCTCTTCCGTCAAGAGCAGCAGATCGTCGAAATCGACCGTGCCCGCCGCTTTGAGTGCCCGTTGATAACGGCGATAGGCCGACGCGGCCAGGTGCTCCTTGTCGGTCTGGGCGGCGGCGACCGCCTCGTCGGGCCGAATCGAGTTGTTCTTCCAGCGGCCGATCAGGTAAAGCAGATCGCCCGGCTTGAGTTGGCCTTCGGTCACCTTGATTTCGCGGAGCACGGTGCGGGCGATACTTTCCTGGTCGCCGCGGTCGCAGATGCCATATCCGGCCGGGTAGCCGAGGTGGGTAATGTTCCGCCGCAGGATGCGAACGCAAAGCGAATGAAAGGTAGAGATCTCCGGCTGCTTGGGCAGTTTCTTGGCACTTTTACCGCCCAGCAATTGGGAGGTCCGCTCCTGCATTTCGTCGGCCGCCTTGTTCGTGAACGTGACCGCCAGAATACGATCCGCCGCGGTGCGATGGCGGATCAGCTCAGCGATGCGATAGGTGACCACCCGCGTCTTGCCCGTCCCCGCCCCCGCCAGGACCAAGAGCGGTCCAGACAGCGTTTTCACTGCTTCCAATTGCGGCGGGTTTAGGTTCATGCGATGGATGGTACGGCACGGATTGGATTGCGGAAAGGGGGCCAGTCCCGCTTGACGCCCCTCCCTTGGTGGCTCTATACTTGAGGGTTTCCGCCAGAAACAAACTTGCATTAGCGAAGAACCATGAAGAGTGAACGCCGGCACGAGCTCCAGCACAACGACCTTGCGGAATGGGCGGTACGTTCCTATCAAAGCGTATTGCCGTATCGAATTTCGATTCTCGGCGTCGTGTTGCTGCTGATCGTCGGCGTAGTTGCGTGGCAAATCTGGCATGGCCATTCCGAGAGCCAAGCGGTCGAAGCGTGGAACGCTGTTGAGATTCCGCAAGCGATCTTCCAATATCCGATGGCCCAAATGAATCCTGTCTATGTATTTCCGGCGTACGCTGGCTTGATGGCGAAACAAAGCGAGGCCTACGCCGGCACACCGGCAGGAGAATGGGCACAGGTCCTTACTGCCGATTCGTGCCTGTTCCTGGGCACGAATCAGGTTTTGAGCGACAAAGGAGCGGCGACAAACTTTCTGAACAATGGAACAGTTTGTTATGAAAAGACGCTCGCCGCTTCAGTAGGTCCGATGGCCCGCGAACAGGCGATGTTTGGCAAGGCACGGATTTTGGAATCCGAGGGCAAGCTCCCGGAGGCGACAGCCGCATATCAGGAATTGAACAAAGAATTCCCGCAAGGCACGTACAAGGCGGTTGCCGACCAGCGGCTTGAACAGCTCGGCAAGCCGGAAACCGCGGAGTTCTACAAGGCCGTCGCAGAATACAAGCCGAAGACCAAGAAGGAAGCGGAGAAGTCCGCGGCCGGGCCGAGCGGCAAAGCAGAGAGCATGACGCTGCCGGAGAACCCCGACATGCCGCCGCTGACGACGCCCGTCAGGCCGGGCGAGGGCAGTTCCGGCACGGCGTCAACTGCTCCCAAGTCTTCCGGTAGCGGGGCGGCGCCCAAGGCCGAAACGCCCAAGGCGGAGGCACCCAAGCCGACGGCAGCCGCGTCGCCGGTGCCCGCCACGTCGGCCGCGCCGCCGGCGAAGTAAGTGAACTGTACGTCAGGCTTTCCAGCCTGACCAGAGCGGGAAGTCAGGCTGGAAAGCCTGACGTACTTCTTGTGACCAACGTTCCGCGCTATCCGACGCTCTCCGACGAACCGGTGGAGTTCATCGTCGCGGAGGATGAGGCCGGTCAGCGGCTGGACGCGCTGCTCACGCTCCACTTCCATAACTACAGCCGCGGCCACCTGCGCCGCGTCATCTCCTGGGGCGGAGTGCGAATCGACGATCGTAGCGGCAAGCCGGCCTACCGCGTCCGCGCCGGGCAGCGCGTGCGGATCGTGCTCCCGGAAATCCCCCGGCAGTCGCCGCGTCCCGAAGCGATCGAGTTGGAAATTCTTTTCGAGGACGAAGACCTGGTGGTCGTCAACAAGCCGCCGGGCATGGTCGTGCATCCCGCGCGCGGGCATTGGTCCGGCACGCTCGTCAGCGCCCTGCAGCACCACTTTGGCCCGAGCCTCAGTGGCAGCGGCGGCCCGTTGCGGCCGGGCATCGTGCATCGCCTCGACCGCGACACGAGCGGCGCGATCCTCGTCGCGCGGCACGATCAGGCCCATCACCAACTTGCCGCGCAGTTCCAATCGCGCTCGATCGAGAAGGAGTATTTCGCCCTCGTCGCCGGCACGCCCGAGCTGGACAGCGATATCATCGACCGCGCGATCGCCGTGCATCCCGTGCATCGCGAGAAGATGACGACCGTGCGCGGCGCGGAAGAGGGCCGGACCGCGCAGACATTTTATCGAGTCGTGGGGCAATTTCGCGGTTTCGCCGCGGTGCAAGCAATGCCGAAGACGGGCCGCACGCACCAGATCCGCGTTCACCTGGCGCACATCGGCCTGCCTGTTCTCTGCGATCGCGCCTATGGGCACCGCGCCGAGTTGACCCGCGGCGAGCTGAGCGGCGACGCTTCCGACACAACTGTTTTGCTCAATCGTCAGGCACTGCACGCCCAACGATTACGGTTTGTGCATCCGCGGAGTGGCCACACGATGGAAATCGAAGTGCCGCTGCCGGCAGACATCGAGAGGGTGCTCGCGGCGTTGAAGAAGTATAGATAGTGCCGGCTCAACGTGGGGCAGGTTGCCAACCTTCCAGAAACGCGGCAGATTGGCAATCTGCCCCACGTCACATCTCCCATACCGTCCCATACGCGCCCAGCCCTTCGCAGTACTCCAACAGCCGCGAATAGAATGGATGCCCGCCGAGCGTGGCGCTATCGCCGATCAAGAGCAGCTTCCGCCGCGCGCGGGTCATGGCGACGTTCATGCGGCGGATGTCGCCCAAGAAGCCGATCTCGCCGTTGGCGTTGCTCCGCACGAGCGAGATGACGACAGCCTCCTTTTCGCGGCCCTGAAAACCGTCGACGGTGTCGATCTCCAGGCCCGGCACTTCGAGCATTTCGCGGAGCAAGCGGACCTGCGCTCCGTAGGCCGTAATGACCGCGATGTCCCGCGCGGCGATTCCCGCATCGAGCAGTTCGCGAACCTTGCGGGCGACGACTTCCGCCTCCTGCCGATTCAGGCGGCTTTCGCCGTCGGGCTCGAGCTCTTCGTCGTAGCTCGCCCCGGCCGTATCGATGAATTCGACGGGCCATTCGGTGAGGCGCGACGCGGCCACGTCCGGCAGATCGCAAAGCCGATGCTCGCGAACCGATTCGTGGGCCTGAAGCTGCCCGTCGTATAGCTCGCGCGAGGCGAACTCCATGATCGACCGGTTCATGCGATACTGCACCGTCAACCGCCGGGCAATGTCCGGCCCATAGCGGTTGATGAGCCGCTCGAAAAGGCTCGTGCCGAATCCTTCAGCCGCAGCCTCCTGGCTGACAACAGTGGGCGGCAACTGGCAATGATCGCCGGCGAGCACCAGCCGGTCGCCGCGAAGTAGCGGAATCCAACAGCCCGGCTCGGTGCTCTGGCAGGCCTCGTCGATCACCACGAGATCGAAACGCCGGGGGCCGAGAAGTTGGCTATCGATGCCGGTCGTTGTCGCACAGATCACTTTGGCGGAATCGATTATGCTCTCCGCCGCTTGCTGTTCCATCTTCCTCGCATCCGCCAGGAGAGATCGGGCGTCGTCGCGAAGCTGCCTTCGCTCGCCCGGCTTGGGCGCGGCGCGGCGATGCTTGCCTGCCTCGCGAAATAGGCTCATCGCCTGTTTGACCAGTTTGCGCGCGAGCTTAACATCCCGATGTTCCTCCACTAGCAGATCGAGCGTATGCTCGCGCAGCTCCGGCAGCACGCGGGCCGGGTGGCCGAGGCGAATCGCCCTCTCGCCGAACGCCAGCAGCCTTTGGAAAACGTTATCGACCGCCATGTTGCTCGGCGCGCAGGCCAGCACCTTTCGTCCGCGGCGGATCGCCTGACGGATCACCTCGACGACGGTCGTCGTCTTGCCGGTGCCGGGCGGCCCGTGGATCAGGCCCACATCGCGGGCGGAAAGGGCGAACTGGACCGCATCAATTTGCGACTCGTTGAGCGAGCGATCCAAAGGGCCGACTGCCGGATCGACGCCGAATTCCGGCTGCCGCTCGCCCAAAAGTACATCGCGCAGGATCGCATTGCGGTCGCCGCGGAGCACGCGGGCCTGCTCCAGCGCGGCCCGCTGCCGCTGGGTGGCGATTTCGTCGAACGCCGAGTCCATTCGCCATGCATCATAGTCGCCCAATTCATCAGGCAAGCCGTCCAGTGCAACCGAGATCGAGGTTTCGCTCCGCTGGCAGATGACGCCACGATAGGAAACCTCGGCGCGGTCCTTATTTGGCGAGAGGACTACAGGACTGCCCACGTCCAACCGTGTCCAAGGGAGCGTCGAACGTGTTCGGCGGACAAAATCAACGATGTAGCGGCCGCCAAGCCCGGCGTTTTCATCGGCAACGGCAAGATCGATCAGGCTGTTGCCGCTCTTTTCCGCCTCGACAGGCGTGAGCCGTCGCATTCGCTGTGCGGCGCGCTGAGCCTCCTCGCGGCTTTCAAGATCCAGGAGCCGCAGGAGGCGGCCAAAATGGTCTTCGGGTCCTGATGCTGTCGCTGCGCGGTCGGCCGCAATCCGCGCCCGCACGCGTCGGTCGCCGAACATCTGCCCGTCCAGCGCCTTCAATAATCGTGCTTCCCATCCGTCGGGCACTTCGATCACCGCCGCCGGTCCGCGCAATTCGATCCGTCCCACGCGCCGCCGATCGAGCCCGCCCGTGCGATCGAGGAACTCGAGGATTTCCGGCTTGGTCGCGCGGCGCGGCAGCGGTTCGATGTGGAGCAGCGGCATGAAGTACGGATTGTATGCCGCTCGCCGCGGCTTGACAACGGCGACCGAAAGTTTCAAAAATCATGTCCGCCGCTAGCTTGGAGCGTCGAGATTGCCATTTTATCCGGCGAAGGTTATGATTGAAATGAGATAGACGAAGGCACCGAATTGGCGAGGTTCGATAATGGAAACAACCGTGAACGCAATCTTTCGTAACGGCGTGTTTGTTCCGACCGCGACTTGCGATTTGCCTGAGAATACGGAAGTTCAAGTCGTTGTTCAAGCTCCCGCGCCGTCTTCGCGCGAACGAATGCCGCAGATCGTCAATAACGGACGCGGGCCGCAGATCGCCGGCTCGCGGATCACCGTCTACGATGTCATGGACTACTTGAACGACCCGGACTGGAATCGCGAGAGCATCGCCTTGCTCTTTCGCTTGTCGTCGCAAGACATCCAGGCTGCCATCGACTACATCGAAGCGCATCGTGAGGAGGTTGAGGCAGAGTATCAGCGCATCCTCGACCGACACCGCAACTACAAGTACCCGCTGGAGGTTCAGGGCAAGCTGGACGCAAGCCACCAGAAGTTCGTTGCGTTTGTACAGGAACTTCGCAGTCGGAAAGCGCAAGGGGAGCAGCGCGGTGAAGTTGAGGATCTTGGCTGACCACGACGTCGAGGGACAGGTTGAGGCGCTCCTCCATATCTGCACGTCACCTGAATGGGCTGACGTCTGGGCGTCCCTGGCCTGCCAAGTCGATTCATTCGAGCGGCTGCGGCTGCCTCAAAACACGAGCGACAGCGAGGTTTGGCAGTTGTGCCAGGACCTTGGAATCGTGCTCGTCACCGGGAATCGCAACGCCGACGGCGTCGATTCCTTGGAAATGACTGTAAGGAATCATGGTACCGTCAAGAGCTTGCCGGTCCTCACGATTAGCGATTCCAAGCGATTGCTTAGGGACCGAGACTACCCGCAAGCCGCCGCCGTGAAATTGCTTGAATATCTAACGGACTTGGAGAACTTTCGCGGGACTGGGCGTTTGTACATTCCATGAGTGCCGTTGCTGTGTGTTATCGAGTTCAGGTACATCGTTCGCCCTTGCGAATCATCCGCCACACAATACCCAGTGGTATCACCCCAAACACGCCGAACGAACAATCGATCATTCGCCAGAACCACGGAATGCCGCGAATCGAGCCGCAGATCAGCGCAAGCGGAATGACGGCCAGGCAGGCGATCATGCCGAACTCGACCACCCAAACGTTTTTCACCGGGTCGCCAATCGGGCCGATGAACACGATCGCGATCACGAGGTGCGCGAAGGCCAGCCAATCGGTGCCGTAGGCCATGAAAGGCCAATTGCGGTCGGTCGCTTCTAGCCCGTCGCCGACCTTGACCAGCCATTCGGCCAGTCCCGGAAACTTCTCGCCAATCGTAGTTCCCGGCCCGAACCACTGTTTCAAAAGTCGCACCTCGGGCGGCAAGGCGAATGCCGTTATGCCGCTGGCCGCCAGAGCGATGACGACGAAGATCAATATCAAGCGGACGCGAAACATGTCACGCGGGTTCATAGTCGTCACGCCCTCACCTCCGGCGCCTCTCGCAGCATGCGAGAGGAGCAATTCGCATCTATTTCAACTCCGCCGCAACGGCTTCAATCGCGAGCTGTACGTCCGACGCATCGACATCCATATGCGTCACGGCGCGGAGCGCATAGGGGCCCGTGACGTGCATCAAGACACCGTGGGCGCAGAGCCGTGAGTTCAACTCCGCCGCCTTCAGCGGCCCCACTGTGATTTGGAAATAGACGAGATTCGTGTCCGGCACATCGACGCGCACTCCCGGTATCTGCCGCAGGCCGTCGGCCAGCTTCCGCGCATTGGCGTGGTCTTCCGCCAGGCGCTCCATGTGGTTGTCCAGGGCATAGAGCGCCGCGGCCGCGAGGATGCCGGCCTGCCTCATGCCGCCGCCGACCAGCTTGCGGTGCCGCACCGCCTCGCGGATCAATTCGGCCGGCCCCCCCAGCGCCGAGCCGACCGGCGCGCCGAGTCCCTTGCTGAAGCAGACGTTGACCGTGTCGAAGTGCCGCGCCCATCGTGCCAGCGGGATGCCCGAGGCGACCGCTGCGTTCCAGAGCCGCGCGCCGTCCAAGTGCGTCCGCAGGCCGTGCGAGCTGGCCCAGGCGCAAAGCGACTCGACATTCTCGTAAGGCTGGATGCGACCGCCGCCGCGGTTGTGCGTGTTCTCCAGGCACAGCAGCTTCACACGAGGAGAGTGCGGGTCCTCGCGAATCGGCACGGTCTCAAGCTGCTCGATTTCGAGCACGCCGCCTTTTCCCAGCAGCGGCCAGACTGCCGTGCCATTGATCTGCGCGTAGCCGCCTTGCTCGTAATAGAAGACGTGCGACTCGGCCTCGCAGATCAAGGCGTCGCCCGGCCGGCAATGCAGCCGCACGCCGATGAGGTTCGACATCGTGCCGGAGGGAACGAACAGCGCCGCTTCTTTGCCAAGCATCTCCGCGAGCCGCTGCTGGAGTTCGTTGACGGTCGGGTCGTCGCCAAAAACGTCATCGCCCACCGCGGCGGCGGCCATCGCGGCGCGCATCGCGGACGTGGGGCGGGTTATCGTATCGCTGCGAAAATCGGCGGGCATTGCGGGCATTATTGCGGCGGTCGCGGGGTTGTCCGGGATGAATCTGCCAGTGTATCATAAATCGCGAGCTATTGAAAAGTACGTTAAGGTCCCGCTATGGCAACCACTGCTCCGACCGAATCGATTGGCCAATACCTCATTCGCCGCCTCCGCGAATACGGCGTTCGCGATGTCTTTGGCATACCGGGCGATTACGTCTTGGCTTTTTACGACATGATGGAAAAGAGCCCGCTACGGCTCATCGCCTGCACGCGCGAGGACTGCGCGGGTTTCGCGGCCGACGCCTACGCCCGCATCAACGGCATCGGCGCCGTGTGCGTGACGTATTGCGTCGGCGGCTTGAGCCTGTGCAATTCGATCGCCGGCGCCTACGCGGAGAAGTCGCCCGTCGTCGTCATCAGCGGCTCGCCGGGCTTGGGCGAGCGAATCCATAACCCGCTCTTGCATCACAAAGTCAAGGATTTTAACACGCAGGCCGAGGTCTTCCGCCGGCTGTGCGGGGCCGACGCCCAACTTACCGATCCCAACGTGGCCTTCCGCCGCATCGATCGCGTGTTGGATCACGTCTGGCGTTACAAACGGCCGGGCTATATCGAACTGCCGCGCGACCTGATCAACGTCATGCCCGACGCCCCGCAGACCACGATCGCCTTGCCAATGGAGAGCGATCCGGGCTCTCTGGCCGAGGCGGTCGCCGAGGCTGCCGCGCGGATCGCTGCCGCAAAGAAGCCGGTGATCATCGCCGGCGTGGAAATCCATCGCTTCGGCCTGCAAGAGAAGCTGCTGGCCTTCGCCGAAGGGGCCGGAATTCCCATTGCCAGCACGCTGCTGGGCAAGAGCGTGGTCAGCGAGCGGCACCCGCTTTTCGTAGGGCTCTATGAAGGCGCGATGGGGCGCGAGGAGGTTACTCGGTTCGTCGAATCGAGCGATTGCGTGATCCTGCTCGGCGCCTTCATGACCGACATCAACCTCGGCATCTATACGGCCAATCTCGACACGGCCCGTTGCATCGACGCCACGAGCGAAAAACTGCGCATCAGCCGCCATCAATACGAGGCCGTGATGCTGCCCGACTTCCTGGACGGACTGATCAAGGCCGGCATCAAAGCCCCCAAGCGGACCCCGCCGACAAAGCAGGGCACGAGCGTCGATGAATTCCGTCTCGATGCGGACGCCCCGCTCACGATCCGCCGCATGATCGCGCGGCTCAACCAATCGATGAACGACTCGATCTGCGTCGTGGCCGACATCGGCGACGCCCTGTTCTCATCCAGCGACCTGGTGATCCAGCAGCAGACGGAATTCCTCGCGCCGGCCTATTACTGCTCGATGGGCTTTGCGGTGCCCGCGGCTCTCGGCGTAATGGTGGCGCGGCCGGAACTGCGGCCGATCGTGCTCGTGGGCGACGGCGCATTCCAGATGACCGGCATGGAACTCTCCACAATCGTCCGCCACAACTTCGCGCCGATCATCATCGTCTTGGACAACGGCGGCTACGGCACCGAGCGCCAGCTTCACAGCGGCAAGCACGCCTTCAACGATATTGTCCCTTGGCGCTACTCGCGCTTGCCGGAGGTCTTGGGCGGCGGCAAGGGCTATGAGGCGAAGACCGAAGGCCAATTCGACGCCGCGCTCCGCCAGTCGCTGGCCGACCGCTCGGGACTCAGCCTGATACAGGCCCAACTCGGCCAGGCGGACGCCAGCCAGGCGCTCGAGCGGCTGGCGAATAAGTTGATGAATAAGGTGTGAGGCGGCATAAGAAAGCAATGTACAAGGTACAATGTCCAATGATCATTGAACATTTTGAAATTGGACATTCGTTTTTCGTCATTCTTGCGACATTCGTCATTCGGCCTTGCTGCTTCCGGTCGGCTGGGTTGCGGTCGCAGCCCTGTCAAACGGAGGCGGGAAAAAGGACAGGTGGAGCTGGCTAAAGGCCAATCGGGCACTTGACCGGCCTAGAGTTCGGCCACTAGAATCGGCTGGTACGCGCTGGAACGGGAGGCTGAAGGTTTCGAACGTCACCTCTTTCCCCGCACGAGTGCGCTAGTGGAGAACCAATAACCTAAACCTCGGAAAACCCCAAGGAGAGAAGGTAATGACTCATAGGATTGCGGTCTTCGTATTTGTCTTGCTGCTGCCCGCCGTTACGCCTGCGGGAGAGCTGGAGCGTGGAATCGAAGCCATTAACCAAAAGGACTACGACAAGGCGCTCGAACACTTGAGTAGCGCTATCCGCAGCGACCGCAAATGTGCTTCCGCATACAGCCTTCGGGGTACGGTCTACCAAAGCAAGAAAGAATTCGACAATGCCATTGAAGACTTTGACGAAGCAATTCGTCTCGACCCGAAGGCGTCCGACTACTTGGCACGCGCTTCGGCCCAGGTTGGGCGGCGAGACAAGGCCCAGCTAGCGAGTATGATTCTGACCGTTCTTCAGTCCATAGACGATAAGGACAAGCGCGTGGTTGAGCTCAAGGCCGAACAGCCGGGGCTGGACGCCATAATCGCTGACAGCAGCGGCAAGATTATGAAAGACTGTAATGAGGCCATTCGACTTGATCCCAAATACGCTTCCGCATACAGCATTCGGGGTTCGGAATATCACCGCAAGGGAGAACTCGACAAGGCCATGGAGGATTGTAATGCGGCCATTCGTTTCGACGCCAAACTGGCATCCGCCTACCTGGCGCGGGGGCACTGTTACGAAGGAAAGAACAAGCTCTATGCGGCGTTGGCGGACTATCAGGAGGCCATTCGGATTGACCCCACTCTGGACGACGCACGACAAAATGTCCGCATGCTCACCGCAAAAATAAAGGAAAAGTGGTTGTCCCCCAAGGTAACGATCCTAGCGCTGAATTTGGACCGCGAACTCAAGAAGGTTGTAACCAAAACGGGGCCTACGATTCGGCTTTCCCCCAACTCGCAGAAAACGGTGGAAGACTCCGTCACGATACAACACAGCGCCACGGTATCCACGGGCTGGAAGGCCGGGGGCGAGGTCCGCGGGAAGGTGTCGGCCTGGTGGGGCGAAGTTGAGGGCGCGCTGAAGGCCGGGATCGAGAAATCGGAAAGTAAGACGTACGGCGTGGAAACCAAGATGTCGCGGAGCGTCGTCATCACGGGTTCCGATCCCACGCGAGTGATCTGGGTGGATTATTATCGCACCGGCAAGGCGAACGTGAGAATCGACGATCAAGAGTTCGAGCTGCCATTCGAGTTTCTCGAAGACTTCGACCTGCTGACGGAAAAGGCGCCCTAGGGAATCGCAAACGACGCTTGTGGCTTGCCCGGCTTGCAACGAGAAACGTCAAGGCTTGCCCCACCTTGCCCGCACTGCGGACACCCCGTTTTTTAAGCGCACCAGAAAGGTGATCGTGTCCCTCACGTTCCGCGAGGTTCTCGAACATCATACTCGTCATGAAATCGGCCAGGCTTTAACCACGAAGGCCACAAAGAGCACAAAGAAAAGCAGTCTTCTTTGTGTCCTTCGTGCTCTTGGTGGTTAATCTTCCTTTCGCCGATATTCTTTTCCTGGGCTTTAGAGTTGAACCGCTTGCGGTTTGCCGGGGCGCGGGAACAACCTGCACGGGACCGGGAATAATCCGCGGCCTTCGCAACGAACCGATGTGCGGAGTGATGTATACACATGATATGTTATATTAACACAAGCGTGGGATGGCTGCCGGGTGGTGCACAAACCCGGCCGCGACTCCCCATAGGACGGGTTCCCACTCCAGTCCTACTCGACTCCTCGTCGAATCCTACTTGCGTTCTACTCGGCTTCTACTGCCGTCGTACCCGCCTCCTGCGCAGTTTCTGCATGCGAAATGGGCTGAAAAGGCGGTGAAAAGGCCGGAAAACACGGGGAACCACGCGATGAAGAAAATACAAAGAAAATACTCGGTCCAGAACGCGGCGCGGTGCATCAGCCGGCCCTCTCCCGGAAGGCGAGGGGAGACAAACGTCCGCTCGCTTGCAAGCTTGGGCTTCGATAGTCCAAAATGCGATTTGCGCACCACACCTACCTCTGGGTGGCGTGGAAGCGAACGAGTTTTTCGCCGCCTAAATGCTTGTGCAGCCAGGAGTTGCGGCGACAGTTCGCATGCGCACCAGCAACCGAAAATCGCGAAGGCGGTGCGCAAATCGGCCCGCGCCGAAGACCCAAAGCCTAAGTCCTAAACTCAAGATCTATGCTCGCCCTATTTCTTTCGCTTCTCCCGCCGGATAGCTTCGCGCTCCGAGTCCGTGAGCCGCGGCTGCCTTACCACCTTCGTCTTCACGTCGACCGCGTCGCAGTCGTCACCCCCGTTGCCCGCCGCGGCGGCCTTGGGCACGAAACGCCGTTCGGCAAGGCTCCAAATGGTCGTGGCGATGAAATAGATGCACAGGCCCGCCGCCACCTTATAGAACATCAGCCCCACGAAGATCATCATGTACTTCATCATCTTTTGCTGCGCGGCGGTCTGCTCGTCGGCGGCCGGCGGCATCATCACCTTCTGCTGGATGAGATAGAGCGCGACCGTGATGATCGGCAGAAGGTTGAGATAAGGACCCAAGCCCAGCATCGGGCCGATGAGCGGTATCCCCCTAAAACCGATGCCGTTATTGACGCCCGCGGGCATGTAGCGGCTCCAGTCGAAAAACATGTCTGGCGCGGCAAGGTTGGAGCACCAGCGGACCCAAGCCGACGGGATCAGCGGGGCGTCGCGGAGCTCGACGTTGACCTGCAACGCCCGATAAAGGCCCATGAAGATCGGCAGTTGTATGAACATCGGCAAACAGCCCTGCGCCGGATGGTAATTGTGTTTGCTGAAGAGCTCCATCTGGGCCTTGCGGGCCCCTTCCGCGTCCTTTTTGTATTTCTGCTGGATCGCCTTGATCTCCGGCTGCAGCTTTTGCATTTTCTGCGCGTTCAAGGCCTGCTTGCGGCTCAGGGGAAACATGCACAGCCGCACGACGACGGTCAGCATGATGATCGCAAGGCCGTAGTTGTGGACCAGCGAAGAGAAGAAGTCCAGCACGTGCGTCATGGGCACGGCCACTACGCGAAAGACGGCCAGGCCGTAGTAAATCAGTCCGTAAAGCGAGTGTTTTCCATCAGCATCGAGCTTGTAGCTATCGAGCAAGTCCGGCCGCTTCGGTCCGGCGAAGATCTCGTAGCGCTGCGCTTCCGAAGTCTTGCCCGGCTCGATGGTCACCGTCTTGCCGATGAGGCGAAACGAGGTGTTGGTGAGCGTCAGCCTCTCCGTTTGGATATCGCCTACGCGGAGCGCGATGGCGCGCTCGATGTTCGGCGCGGTCGACTCGCGATCGGGTATCATGGCCACGGAAAAGTACTGCGCATCGACGCCGAAAAACCAGGGGTGGTGCTCGGCGAACTGCGTCGCTTCGCCGATCTCGCGGCGATACTTCTCCGTCTTTTCGGTCTTCTCGGAAAGCTCCGAGCAGGTGACGACGCCGACGTCGCTATCGGACAATTCGTAAACGACGTCGCGCAGGCCTTCCGTCGAACCCCAGTTCCGGTTGATCTTGTAGGATACATACCAGGTGCCTTCCGCCGGCAGGCCGTTGGGGCCGTCCTGGCGGTAGGCCACCTCGTGCTTCTTCGTGTCGAGGTTGGTGATCGCCAGGCTCATCGTGAGGTGGTAAGCCTGATCATCATCGCCGGCCGCTCCATTGTCCGCGACCTTCGCCAGTTCATAAGTCTTGGTGACCTTGAGATGCCGCTCGGGCACCTCGCAACTGAAGACGACTTTGGTGGCCGCGTTCGTCCGCTGGCTTTCGATCGTCCAAAGGGCATCGCGAAGCTTGATGCCGGGAAGTTCCCGCACAAGCTCTTTCTCGAACTTGGCATCTGGATCCTCGTCGGCACGGAGCTTATCGTCATCGATCTGCTGAAAGGTAGTCAAAAATGGCCGCGGACAATTCGCCTCGGGGTCGATCGCGTCGGTCGGGCCGTTGCGGATGAAGTCGAGATTGGGCAATTTTCTTTCGGGCCGAATCACTTCCAAAGGACGGCGGATCAAAGAGACCGTCACTTGCTCGTCCTTCGTATTTGGCGAAGCCTTGTTCTGCGCATCGCCGCGGCGGACGGTAAGCTCGATGTTGCTTTTCGGTTCCGTCAGGCGAAGCACGGCCTCCAGGCCATCCACATCTCCGATGACGCTTTTCGTACCGCGGTAGGTGGCCGCCATGATGCGATCGCCCGGCTTGATGCCCGCCTTGTCGGCCGGAGTGCCCGGGACGACGACCTGGACGAGACATCCCGGAACTTTGTCACTGCTGTCCATGACCAAATGGCCGAGATAGCCGCTGCGATCGTCCAAATCGCGGTAGTGCTCGCTGCTAAGTTCCAGCCGGACGAGCGATCCGCCCACGCGGCTGAACGTCACGCCCATGCGGTACGGGTTTGCCTTCAGGTCCGGATCGACGGAACCGATCGTTATCCAACGGCGCTGGTCGTCGTCCTTTGGCGCGGGCTTTTTCGCCGCGTCCGGTTTGGCCGCATTGGCTTGAACCGTCTGATCGACCGGTTCATCGCTAGGCTTAGGCTGCTTCGGCGCGGCAGCTTTGACGTCTTTCTTCTCGTTGTCTTTCTTTTCGTCTCCCTTTTTTTCCTCGGGGCCGGGCGCATTGGCGGCCTGGGGCGGCGGCGGATTGAACTTCGCCATGATCATGGGATAGACCACCATCGCCGCGATGAAAATGACGGCGAACGCCAGGATGTTGCCCAGCGAGGGAGTAGACGAGGAACGTTCTTGCATTCGGAAGCTTTCTTATTGTATCCGGCACACTCCGTATGCCGCGACCCGCGAGCGGGTACCCCAAGCGGCACACGGAGTGTGCCGGATGCACTACCGCCCGTCGCGGAGCCGGTCGCCGAGGAAATTGTCCAGGTCGGGGATGTCGTAGATCTTGGCGATCGTTTGCTCGAAGGGATACTCGACGCGGCGGAAGCGCAGGAGGTTGTCCTCCAGCACGACGTAGCACGCCTTGGAGTTGCCATCGCGAGGCTGGCCGACGGAGCCGACGTTGATCATCACCTTTTCGTCGCCCAGGCGGTATTCGTGGTTGATCTCTTCGGGGCTGACGAACTGGAAGTTCTCGCTGAAGACGCCCGGCACGTGGGTGTGGCCCTGGAAACAGTAGCGGGGGATCATGGCGAAGATTTTTTCCAGCTTCCGCTTGTTGTAGATGTCTTCGGGAAAGACGTATTCGTTGAGCGGATTCCGCGCCGAGCCATGCACGAAAAGGAGATTCTCCTCTTGAAAGTTGCGGGGCAACTCGCCGAGGAAGTCCCATCGCTTCTGCCGTTCCGTGGCCGTGCCGACGCCATCCTCCAGTTGGGAGCGAGTCCAGAAAATTGCTCGCTCGGCGCCGGAGTTGAAACCCTCGGGATCAAAGAGCGCGCCCTGATCGTGATTGCCCAGCAGGCAAACCTTGCACTGCATGACCAGGTCGATGCATTCGCACGGGTTGGGGCCGTATCCCACGAGGTCGCCCAGGCAGTAAATCTCCGAAATGCCCTGACTGCGGATGTCGGCGAGGACGGCCTGCAGGGCCTCGAGGTTGCTATGAATATCGCTAATCAGGGCTCGTTTCACGCTCGATCAACCTTCGCTATCCGGGTGCTAGCCGTGAGAGGTGGCAAACACTATATTCTTACATAAGAGAACGTGCAAGTCGAGGGTGGGTGGACGAAGGCGCTGGAGTTCCGGATTTAGGCGGATTTTCCGGTTAAAGCCGGGACTTCCGCCCTCTTGCGCCAAAATAACCCTGAGAACTGCCATGCTCCGCATTTTGGCCCTCGAAACCAGCGGATTGACGGGCGGCGTGGCCGCGGCGATCGATGATAAGGTCTTGGCGGAAATCGAGTTAGAGCCGACGCAACGCAGCGGCCAATCGCTTGCGCCGGCCATTCACGTCCTGTTGAGCCAAGTCGGTTGGCGGCCGCGCGATGTGGGGATGGTTGCCGTAACCACGGGTCCCGGATCGTTCACCGGGCTCCGCGTCGGAGCGGCGACGGCCAAGGTCTTCGCCTATGCAACGAAGGCCGAAGTGCTAGGCATCAGCACTCTCGAAGTGATTGCCGCTGCCGCGCCTCCGGACGTTGAAAAGCTATCGGTCGCCATCGATGCGCAGCGGGGCGATGTCGTGGCGCAAGATTTCCAGCGCGTGGCTGCGGATGGATTTAAACCACTTGGCCCGAATCGGCTCTTGCCGACGGCCGATTGGCTGGCGAGCCTGCCGCCGGGCTTCGCGGTCTCCGGTTCGGTGCTGAAGAAGTGGACCGAGCCCTTTCCCGCGGGAATCGAAGTTGTGACGCCCGAATTGTGGCAGCCGACGGCGGCGAACGTTGTCCGGCTGGCTTATCGCGACTACTGCCGCGGCCGCCGCGATGATCCCTGGCGGTTACTGCCGGTCTATTCGCGACAGAGCGCGGCGGAAGAGAAGCTGGCCGTACGTCAGGCTTTCCAGCCTGACTTGAAATAAGGTCAGGCTGGAAAGCCTGACGTACATTGGCGGTTCACCGCCTCGACGGACCCGGAATCGGGGCGGTCGAGGATCGCTACGATGGCGTCGCAGCGATCGACCGCTTCGATAGAGCCGCGCGGCGAAGTCGGGCTTCCCTTGAATCTCGTGATCGCAGACCTGCGGAAAGAAAATGTCCATCGCCGGCATCGGCAGCCGCATCGCCCACAACTGGCCGCCTAAACCGCGGCCCAAGAAACGAAGAAACCCGCACCTAAGAGGCGGGCTTCTTCAAACGTTTATGTTTTTCGAGGGAGAGGCGATACGCCGACCTTGGTTACCTGCTGCCCATGTTTCATATCGAGCAAGCGATTGAACCGGGTGTATCGGCCCTTCCTGCCGGCTGGCCAACCATATATACTCTATCACTTGTCCACCAAACTGACAAGCCCCCAAAGAATAAATTCAGCGAAAGATTTTGATGAAAACAACTCGAACAACAATCGGTTTGGCTGCGACACTGATTTTCCTTACATGCCGCGCGAGCCTTGCCGCCGATTCACCACAGAATTCGGTCTCTACCGTTGGCACGCAGACCGCGCAAGAGCTCAATCGCGATTTGAAAGTACGGCTGCATTATCTGCTTTACTTGCCCAAGGACTATGCCTCGAAAAAAGTGTGGCCACTGGTACTCTTTTTGCATGGTGCGGGCGAACGCGGCGATAACCTCGATATGGTCAAGAAGCATGGCCCGCCCAAGTTGGTCGCGCAAGGCAAGGAATTTCCTTTTGTGCTCGTCTCGCCGCAGTGCCCGGCCGGCCGCTGGTGGGAACCGACCGAGCTCTCCGCCTTGCTGGACGAAATCGTCGAGAAGCAGAAGATCGATAAGGATCGCGTTTACGTCACTGGCCTGAGCATGGGCGGATTCGGCACTTGGTCGCTGGCCGCCCATTCGCCCAAACGCTTCGCCGCAATCGTGCCCATCTGCGGCGGCGGCGAACCGATCACGACGATGCTCCTGCCGAAAGTTCCGGCGTGGGTCTTTCACGGCGGGAAGGACCCAGTCGTGCCGGTTGCCCGCGGCGAAGCGATGGTGAACGCTCTGAAAGCCGCCGGCGGGACGGTGAAGTTCACCGTCTATCCGAATGCCGGTCACGACTCTTGGACCGAAGCGTACAACGATCCGAAGCTATATGAATGGCTGCTCGAGCAGAAGCGACACGCCGAATAGAAGCCGATAGCTAACTTCGGCGGCTCATTTCGAATCGACCACGGTGCTCGGTGAAACGGCCTGTGTGCTGCTTGTCAACCGCGAGATCTTTCGCCACTGTTTCCAATCCGCACAAACGGAATCGACCATCGACCGAGCAGCCTTGCAGAGCCACTTTTTGGGGCGCTTTGCCAAGTCTTCGCCAATCGCCTTTCTGGCCGCTTCGCCGTTGCAGATATGGATGTTGGCGGTTTCCCGGCCCATCGCGGCGAGCAGCTTCAATTCGTTGGCGTCATCGGGCAGGCTCTCCAGTTCGATCCGCCGGCAATCGGGCGAGAGCCGGCGAACGATCCACTTTCCAGCCAAGTGGGCCCACGGATCGACCATTCGCACGGAAGTCGTGAGCACTTGCTCATAATGCAGCTCGTCGCTTGCGTTCGCCTGTTGCCAGAGCCACGCGGACGGCACGAGAGCCTTGGCCTCCCGCGCGATGCTGCCGCCGTGCCACTGGGCCACGGCGACGAACCTCTGCCGGCCGAGGCTGCCCAGCCCGGCGATGCGATGGAAGACGCGATAGCTCAAGCTCGGATCGGGCAGGTAGCGCCGCAGCACGTCGTGGACTTCCTGCGGCACATCCTTCAGCTCGGTCGCGCTTTCGAATCGCTCCCAAAAGGCGCACGGGTCTTTGAGCCGCGCGACTGCCCATTCGCGGAGCACGCGATAGTTTTCGGCCAACACAAACGGGCCGCCACCGTCGGAAATCGCCTCGCCGTAGCCTTTGATCAAAGCTTTGCAAGCGACGTCCGGATCGAGCGAAAGATGATTGCCGTCGATCGCCATAAGGGCGCTGGTGGCCAGGCGCACGAGGTCAATCGTGTACGGCATCGGGCAGGCCTCGTCGAAATCATTGAGCCCCCAGATGAGCCGGCCTTCGGCATCGCGCCAGGTGCCGAAATTTTCCACGTGCACGTCACCCACGGCCATCACGACCGGTGCCGCGGCCGCTCCGGGACAGACTTCCGGCCAGGTTTGCGCCCAGCGGTAAAAGGTCGCCCGAAGAAAAGGAAATGGCCCTTCTGCCATGTGCTGATGCTTTAGCTTGATATCGTCCGGAATAAGCGTCAGCCGGGCGGCGAGCCAAGCTTCGTAGTCGCGGGTTGATTTGATGATGTCCATGATGGCACCGTATCAGGAGACGAGGAATAAAAGTGAATAGCGGCTAGGCAATGTACCATAGGCGTAGACCGGTTACAAACGGCCCGAAAACCGCGTAGGGTGGTGTCGAGCGCAGCGAAGACCCACCATTGATTCGCGATTTCCGGTGGGTCTTCGTCGGACTCGACCACACCCTACAAGTCTGCGGGCGGGCTTTACGTCGAAAACACCGCGGCGATGAAATAGTATACGCCCGCCACGGCGATCCCGGCCGAACCGATGCGTTGAATCGCCATCGATAGCCGCGTCCGCTGCACAACGTCTGAACATGCGCCGCGGATTGCCTTCAAGAGCGCGAACGTCGGCAGCACGACCATCTGATGCCCTGCTTCCACGCCAATACTGAAGGCCGCGATGGACAGGAACATGGTGCCGCCTTGCAGCTCGCGCATCGCGTCCAACAGCCCGCCCGCGAAGCCGAGGCCGTGAAACAACCCGAAGAAAAATGCCGCGCCCAGACGGCTCCAACCTTTCGCCCGTCTCGGCCAAAAGACGTTTTGCAGGGCTACAAAAACGATGCTCGCGGCGATGAGCGGCTCGACGACCCATGCGGGCAAGTGGATCAGGTTCATTGCGGCCAGCGCGAGCGTGATCGTATGGGCGAGCGTAAACGTGGCGACAACCTTGATCAAATCCCAAAGCGTCGTCGCCGCCAGCACCAGCGCCGTGACGAACAGCAGGTGGTCGTAGCCCGTAAGAATGTGCCGAACGCCCTGATAGAAATACGCCACGAATAGCGATTCGCTGCCCGTCCGCTCTATCCAACTCGCAGGCGGCGGCGACTGGCCGGGCGATGAGGCGGCAGGAAGTTCTGCCTGTTCGTAATCGACTCGATATTTCGATTGCACATAGTTCCGATGCTGGGCCGTTATGCGAATGCCCGGATCCGCCGGCACGAGGCAATTCGCCAGATAGATGGAAATAGCGGGCAGATGATGATTCTCGAAGACCAGCGTGCGGCGCGAGCCGCCGGGCGGAATCCGCGCCTCGAACTCCAACGCGATCTCGCCGACTCCTTGCCGCATGTCGGCCACGTCCGGAAACGCGCAAGAGCGAAGCACGAGCGGCACACGGACGCCGTCGATCGAAAGCGTCAGGTCGCTCGCGAGCTTTTCCGCGTACGCCCGTTGCTTGGCAGCAGAAATCGCGTCGTCTCCCGCGGCATCCATTGCGGCCAGTACCTTGTCGAACACTTCGACGCCCGGCGTCAGGTGCATGTCGATTTCAACACGCTCGCGCTCCATGTTGAGCACGGCAGCCTGAAGATACTCATCCAAGCGGTGCGCCGAAGCGGACGATGCCGTCCACAACGCGAGCGCAGTGGCTAGAGCAAGTCGCGATTTCATTTCTTGATCAGTGCACGGCCGTAGTCGTTCGTCGGGTCTCGATAAATCGTGTGAATGTGGCTGCCATTACTGCCGCGTTGCGGGGCGTATTCGATGACGACCGTCGGCCCTTGGACGCGGAAGTAAGCGGCGCTGCCCTTTTCGGTAGGGCCGCTCCATGCGAACCAGGTTTCCGCCAGGTTCTTTTTCATCTCATCCAGTTTTGCCTTGGCGATTTCGTCGCTCATGATGCCGGTCCATTCGGCGGCGACGTCGAGCATCACCTCGCGCTGCTTTTCGGTCAGAGCCGATCCTTTGACACCCTCCGGCTCGATTGTCCGACCATCGCGGCCGGGCCCGAGCGCCAGGTCGCGCACCTGATAGCCGAGAACAGCTTGTTTTCGCTGTTTTTCGTCAAGCGCGTCGAGCAGGGCGCGCGCCTTGTCCGCCTCGTGTCCGAGGGGCCGCACCGTCTTGCCCTCGAATTCATAGGCTGCCGGCTGCGCGCCAGTGTGGCTTGGCGCGAGGGTGCCTTGGCGTCCGACCAGCGTGATGTTCAATCCCAAGTGATGTCCACCGAACTGAATCATCCACGGCTCCTTTTCCGACGGCTGGCCGAGAAAGGAAATGTAGTAGTTGTCGCGGCCGAAGCCGGGTCCGCCGCCCCTTCCGCCAGGACCACCGCCGCCGGGACCACCCCGTCCGCCAGGACCTCCAGGTCCGCCGCGCCCGCCGCCACCGCCCCCATTCGTTCGCAACATCTCGTCGCCCTGGACGATCGCCAGGACTTTCTCGTAGCCCTGCTTGCTGAGCGCTGCCGCCAGAACGGCCATAGCCGCTTCACGCTGCGGCTTCGTAAGGTCGCCCATCCGCAGTCCCGCACGCCGAACGATGCCCGTTGGAAGGTTCGACCACCGCTTCCGCTGAGCGTCGTCGTGGAAATCGAACACGGCTTTGCCGCGCTGGGCCTCGTCGAGCGTGGCCAGAAACTTCTTCGCGGCGGCGGCAGGGTCCGCCTGCCCCGTATCTTCCGCTCGGGCGTGCCGCGCGATGGCATTCAGCCCGACACAGGCGGTGATCAGGATGACGGGGAGCGCCAGAATAGCACTTCGTTTCATAATCGCGGCCTCTTGTGGCTCTAAGACACTACTTCTTTTTCATGTCGCGGAGAATCGGTGACTTGGCAAGCGTGAAGAGCACAACCTCCTCGCCGGTAGTTGTGCTGATGTCGTGATGCAGGCTCAATACCGCCACACCGGTGATTCCAGTGACCATCGCTTCCATGACTGGACGGGCCGTTTCGATCAGATGGGTCCGCACTTGCTTGAGCAAGTCGCGTCCCTTCTCGGCCGAAAGCGACTTGACGAGTTGTTGCTCGGCCGCCGTCAAAACGCCTTGCAGGCGGACCACGAGAAGGTCGCCGAGCAGATGGGTGTGAATATCCTTTGGACCGCGGCCCATGTAGTCCTGTTCGAAGCGCGTAACCCCCGCACAAATCGCGGCTTCAATCTCTCCCTGGGTTTTCATCCCGGTTCTTCCGTGGAATGTGGCAAACGAGGGCCTGCGTCGCATGACCGCAATCGATATACATCAGACTCTCGAACGTGATACCGATCAGAAATCCTACCAAATTCGGAAATAAGGCAAAAGGCCCCTTGTATTTGCCTATCGCGGATATACAATGAAAATGGTGGAGGAGCGGCGGCGCATTGGATCGCGGCCTTCCAGCCAATTGGTCGGATGACTAGATAAAGAGCAACTCGGCGGTGCCGAGAGGCTCGTGGACGAGTAAGCCGACGTGGTCGAATACTTCCGGGTGTTCGGCCACGTCGGCTTTTTTCGTTCTTGACCGCCACCGCCTTTGAGGAGGGTGAATTTCCATGGTGAGCCTTGATCCAAGCGTGGCGCAGCAGATTGCCCAAGCGGCTATCGCTTGTCAGCAGCAGCGAACGGGCCACAAACCCCAGTCGGTGGCCGTCGTTCTCAGTGGCGAAACCCTGTTGATCACGCTGCACGGGGCCTTGTCGCCTGCCGAGAAGGCGTTGGCGCAAAGCCCCGAGGGAGCTGCCCGCGTACAAGAGTTTCACCGCCAGTTGTTTACCAACTCAGCCAACGAGTTGCGGCAAGAGATCAAGCGGATCACCGGGGTCGAGGTCCGCGACGCGACCACGGAAGTGGAAACGAAAATGGGCACCGTGGTGCAGGTCTTCACGACCGGCACGATGGTGCAGGTATTCTTGCTCGCTCAGGGAGTGCCTGCGGACAGTTGGAGCGGGAATGGATCGGATGTTCAGTCCGAAAAAAAGGATGTTTTGCCATGTTAGTCTTGTCGAGGAAAAATCAGGAAGCGGTTGTCATAGGCGGTTCGGACGGTTTTCATCGCCTGTTCAAAGTCAAAGTGCTGGAGATTTGCGGCGCCAAAGTGAAGCTGGGGTTCGAGGTCGATCCCGATGTGCCCGTCCACCGCGCCGAGGTGTGGGAACGGATCCAAGCTGCTGCGGCCGGTCAGACCACCTGACGCCCGCGGCTGAGAGGAGATAGACACATGGCGCCCCTGGATCAGTTTGTCAAGTTCGCGTGGGTATTAGGAGCCAGCACGGTGGTCGTTGCGGCCCTTTACCTGGCCAAGGGGGTACTGGTCCCCTTGACGCTCGCCGTGCTGCTGAGTTTCCTGCTCAGTCCGGTGTGCGATTGGCTCGAGCGCCGCCATCTGGGCCGTATCCCGGCGGTCTTGCTCACGGCATTCCTGGGTTTTGCGGTGCTGGGCATCGCGGCCTGGACAGCGGCCGTGCAAATGACCGCCCTGGCGCCCAAAATGCCTGAATATCAGGCGAATCTTCAGGCGAAACTCCATGTGGTGAATGACTACTTCATCACCGCATTGAGAAAGGCAACGAGATCGGCCGAGGACGGTGAACAGAATCTTGCCCAACGCCGCTCAGGCCACAGCGCCGGCGGGGACCGACGATCGCCCCTACTCGGTTCGGGTGCTCTCCCTGCCGCTGAGCCCGCTGCAAATCCTGGGTCAAACCTTCGGCACAATCGTCGAAATCCTAGGGCTGGTCGGCATCGTCGTCATACTTGTGATTTTCTTCCTGGTTCGGCGCGAGGACTTGCGCGATCGTTTCATCCGGCTGGCGGGAAAATCGCAAGCGTCCGTAACCACGAAGGTCCTGGGAGACGCTGCCACGCGGGTCAGCCGATACCTCACGATGCTGTTTCTCATAAACGCGGCTTTCGGCATAGCCATCGGCTTCGGGCTCTTCGTGATCGGAATCCCCAACGCCATTCTTTGGGGAATCTTGGCGGCCACGTTGCGGTTCGTTCCCTACATCGGCACGTGGATTGCCGCAGCGGCGCCGATCTGCCTGTCGATGGCGATCTCGACGGGTTGGCTGGCGCCCTGCCTCACTCTCGCGCTGTTCGTGGTCCTGGAACTCGTCTGCGGAAACGTCTTGGAACCCTGGCTTTACGGCAAGGGCACTGGCGTTTCAGCGGTCGCGGTCCTGGTGGCGGCGGTCTTTTGGACATGGTTATGGGGAATCGTGGGACTGCTGCTCGCGACACCTTTGACGGTCTGCCTATTGGTGATCGGCAAGCACGTTCCCCAACTCGCTTTCTTACACATTCTGCTTGGGAATGAACCGGTATTCGAGCCCAAGCGGCGGGTCTATCAGAGGCTTCTGGCCGGAGATCAAGAAGAGGCCGGCGAAGTGATCGACGCTGAACTTGAGAACAGGCCGCTGACAGAGGTCTACGATACGCTGGTCATCCCGGCCTTGGCTTTGGCTGAAACCGACTGGCATCGGGGCGAGTTGGACGAGGCAAGGCACAAGCTCATCTTGCAAAGCCTGAAAGAAATGATACACGACATGGATGAGGACCAGCAGGAAAAGCAGGCGAGAGAAGGCGAGACAAAAGAGGCGATAGTAGGCAGCGAAGGCAGGCGGCCGCACATCCTCTGCCTGCCCGCTCGCGATGAGGCGGACGAGATCGCCGCCATAATGCTGGCGCAATTGTTGGCGACGGGCGAATGCCTCGTGCAGTCCGTCTCGTTTACGGCCACGGCTAACGAGGTGCTTGAACTTCTGCAACGGCAAACTCCCGATGTCGTCTGCATTTCTGCCACGCCTCCTGCCGCGGTGATGCATGCCCGCCACCTGTGCAAGCTCGTTCGCAGCCGATGTCGGCAAGTGCCCGTGGTGGTGGGATTGTGGGACGCACAGGGCGATCTGAGCAAGGCGATAACGCGCATGGGGACCGGCCTGGCAACGCACGTCGTCACGACGTTGGCGGAAGCGGTTGAAAAGGTCCGACTCGTGATCCAACCGCAGTTGCCGCCGGCAGAGTTAGCGGCTGAGCCGGAAGCCTGCACAATCGCTATCACGGGATGACGCTTGATACCAAATGTGATCGGAAGATAAATACCCCTTGCCTTTGCCCGCGTGCGGCGTATAATGGATTTGTTGGAAGAGTCGCGGCACGTTTGAGCGGCCCTTCCGCGAAGTTGTCGGATGACTAGTTGGAGAGCACCCCGGGCCGTACCGAGGGGCTCGTTAGTGAGTAAGCCGACGTGGTCGAATACCTGCGGGTGTTCAGCCACGTCGGCTTTTTTCGTTTCTTGATCGCGTTTGCGTAAAGGGAGAATTTATCATGTTGCGACTTGCTATTATGTTTCTCGTCATTGCTTTGGTTGCGGCCTTCCTCGGCTTTGGAGGCGTGGCAAGCCTCTCGTGGGCAGGGGCGAGGATACTGTTCTTCATCTTCCTGGTCCTCGCGGTGTTGTCATTTGTGGGGCATGGGTTTGGAAGGCGCGGTATTTCAGGTTGATTTTTGAACAACGAAGCACACGGAACCTAGTACTTACACAAAGGAATTGACTAATGTCGAATACAACAAGGATCTCAAACAACAGTCCGGAGTGGGCCCAGGCCGCCGACAACGCCAAAGAGGCGGCTGTATGCGCGGGCGATATGGCCCATCATGCCGCCTCAGCGCTTGGCACGATGGCCGGCCAGGCGGCCGGCGACGTTGGAACAAAAGCCGACGAACTGATCGCCAGCGCGGGCGCCGGCATCCAGAGTCTGGGCGACAGGCTTGGCAAGATGGGGCCGCAAACGGGTGCGCTGGGAAGCGCGTCGCAAGCGGTTGCCCAATCCGTCAAGGACGGTGGAAAATACATCGAGGACGCCAAGCTCAGCGGTATTGCCGAGAACATCGCCCAATTGATCCGTCGGAACCCCATCCCAGCGGTTTGCATCGGGATCGGCTTGGGCTGGTACATGTGCCGCAAACTGAAGGGTTAAATGATGTTCAACGATGTCAAAGATCGCACTAACGGAGATGGTCCGCTTTTCGTTGAAACGCAAATCGGGACAGTCTCCGCGGCTCGGCCGGACCAAACAGCCGCGTCTTTAGTGAGCGGCATCCTTGGCGATCTTCAGCACCTCGTCGAACAGCAATTCCAGTTGACGCGGCGGGAAATCGAGGACGAAATCCGCCAGAGTGCAATCGCCGCGGCGGTTTTTGCCAGCGGTGCGGTGGTCTTGTTTCTCGGCGCAGCGGTGTTCTGTCTCGGCCTGGTCCACCTGCTGCACTGGATCTCTATGCCGCGCAACGCCGATACAGCGTGGCTCCCGCTCTGGGCATGTCACGCCTTCGTGGCGGCGGTGTTGGCGGTCGCCGGCGCGCTGGTGCTTTACATCGGCCGCGTAAAATTCAGTTCGATCCACTCGTTCCAGAACCCCCTCACGGAACTTCTTCAGGAGCACACAGCATGAATGACACTGCCGAGATGATCCGAGAGCAAATGGACGAGACCCGCTCGCAGTTATGCGACAAGCTCGAGTCCCTGGAGCATCAAGTCTCGCGGACGGTTCAATCTACCAGCGCCGCGGTGAACGCCACGGTGGATACCGTCCAGGAAACAGTCGAGGCCGTCCAAGAAACGGTCGAAACCGTGACCGAGGCCGTTCAAGGCACGGTGCATTCCCTAAGCAACGTCCTCGATGTCCCGCGCCATGTCGAGCGGCATCCCTGGCTGGCGCTGGGCGGGTCCGTCGTCTTGGGCTACTTAGCGGCTGAATTCCTCGGCCGATCGAAGAAGACCGGGCAATCGCTCGCGACGGCATCGCCGCCAAACCCCTTGGCACAGAGCGCGGGGCAAGACACCTCGGAGCCTGCAATCCAATCCGCGGCGACAGTCGCCGCAATTGCGGCAGCCTATGAATCGGGTTTGAAGAGTTCATCCCGGCAGCAATTGCGAAGCATGGCGATTGGCGCGATCATCGGGATCGCCCAGGATGTTGTTTCGCGCGCTATTCCGCCGGTAATGGATTATTTTGCCGGCAAACGGAGTAATTGACCAAAGCGGCCCAACCGAGAATAACCTCGCCAAATGTAGCAAAACGAATCAGGCCCCCATTTGCCTTTGTTCCCTAGTGGCCTATAATAGCACTGTTGAGGGAGACTGACTCTCGAACGAAATTGTCGGATGACTAAATAAGGCGCAAGGCGGCCTGATTGGCCTCGGGGCGCGTTGAAGAGTAAGCCGACGTGGCGGAATACCTTCCGGTTTCCCGCCACGTCGGCTTTTTTTGTTCTTGACCGATGCGAGCAATGGACGGTCTGTCCTGTTAACGGAAGACAAATCATGAACAGGTTTCGTGTATGGCTGCGTCCTTTGAATAGCGGCTGCAAGGTCAAGGTCGACGGCGTCAAGAACGCCCGGTGGCTTATTGATCGCCTTAGTCGATCCTTCGTATTCAAGAGCGCCGAGGCGATGAATGAAGACGAGTTCTTTCCCGCGTGCGTCTTTGCAGTGCCGTACGGATCGCAAATGTGCCATTCTTCATTCTGGAAATTGCTCGGCGGCATTTCCGAAGTGGAATTGATGCCCGAACCCGCTTGATCAATTGCCGCCGCAATGAAGGAGAACAGCATGCTTGCCATATCGCCAAAATACCGCGACGCACTCGCGGCGATCGTGTTCGAACTGCGGACGAATCGGTCGGTCCTCTTCGATCTGACCAATTGGTTTTCCGTATTTGTCTTTACCGGAGGCAAAGTGCCCGCGGCGCCGTGGAGCCTCGCTGCCACGACCTCCTATCTTCAGGAACCAACCGCGGCCGATGGCGGCGCCGCGTTGGAAATGCAGCGCTATCGGAGCCTGGTGCAAACGATCGTCGATATCGGCCAGACTGGAACGGGGCCGAGGACATTGAAATGCCGCCGCGGCATGGGAGATCGATTTGCCTCGGCGGCGGCGGAACTCCGGTTGCTGGCCGATGCACTGGAATTGTCGATGACGAAGATTACGGAGGCGGTCTGATCATGATGCATCAAGAAAAAGTCAAGGACAACGTCATTTCCCAAAAGGTCAAGGAGAAGCTTTCTGGAGCCGGAATTCGGGCACCGTCTCAAATTACAGTGGTCAGCACCAACGGTCAGGTCACGGTCTCGGGGTCGATTCAGTACGAACACCAACGGCCGATGGCGCTTCGCGCGATCAGGGGCGTCGCGGGAGTGCAGCGCGTCGTGGACCGAATGCGGCTGCTTCCCAGCGCGCAGCACCGGAACAACAATCCAAAAGGCACCATTTGAAATCCGTTCGAACCATTTTTGTATCGACTTATCCGCCGGAAGCCTGTGGTCTGGCGACATTCACTAAAGACTCGGCCGACGCCGTCGACATGGCGGCGAATCGATCGGTGTCGTCGATTGCGGCAATCCAGAAAACTCCGTCGCTGAGCTACGACGATCCGCGCGTGGTCCACACGATCGATAATAGCTGCGAGCACGCTTACAAACTGGCCGCCGAGGTGGTGAACGACGGCCCTTACGACGTGGTGAGTTTGCAGCACGAGTTCGGGCTCTATCCGGGTGACTGGGGCAAGAGCGTGCGGGATTTCGTGCGCGATTGCAGCAAGCCCATCGTCACCACTTTGCACACGCTCCTCACGCGGCCGGACCCGCTGCCGCGGCGCATCATTCAAGAGTTGGCCGACCGCAGCCGGGGCATTGTCGTGATGACCGAGGTTGCCGCGCAGCTCTTGGAGCGCGTGTACCATGTCGCCGGCGCGAAGGTGCAGGTGATTCCCCACGGCGTGCCCAAGGTCTCCTATGAGCGCGACGGCGCGGATAAGGTCCGGCTCGGCCTGGTGGGCCGGCGGGTGATTTGCACCTTCGGACTCATCAATCGAGGCAAGGGGTTGGAATACATGATCCAGGCCATGCCCCGGATCGTCGCCGCCTGGCCCGATGCAATTTACCTGATCGTGGGCGTCACTCACCCGCAGGTCAAGCGTCACGAGGGCGAGGTCTACCGGGAAAGCCTTGTGGAAATGGCCCAATCGCTGGGCGTCGGCGGACATGTGCAGTTCGTAAATAAATACCTCAGCCTGGCCGACCTGTTGGCGCATTTGCGAGCCTGTGATGTCTACGTCACCCCGTACCCGGGCGAAGACCAGATCGCCAGCGGTACTCTGGCGTATGCCTTGGCAGCCGGCGGCGCCGTGGTCAGCACCCCTTACCTGTATGCCAAGGAGGTCCTGGCGAATGGGCGCGGTCTGCTCGTGCCATTCGGCGACAGCGGCGCCATGGCGGACGCCACGCTGCGCTTCTTTGGCGATCCAGCGTTCCAGATCGAAACGCGAAGAAATGCCTATCGGTATGCAAGGCACATGTTCTGGCCCTGCGTCGGCTTGAAATATCTGGACTTGTTTACTCAAGTCAGTTCCGCCGATGCGGCGAAAATTGCCCTATTGCGCCACGGAACACCCGCGATGCGCCAACTAATTCCAGGGAGCATCTAATGCACGCCGCTGACGGAATCTCCCTGAAGCACCTCGACCGCATGACCGACTCGACCGGGTTGATCCAACATGCGATTTACGGCGTCCCGCGGCGCGAAAGCGGTTATACGACCGACGACAACGCGCGGGCCTTGCGGCTCTGCGTTCGGCTCTGGAGCCGGCATCCTGATGAGCGGATCTTCGCGCGTATCACCACCTACCTGAGTTTCCTGGAATTTGCCCGTGGCGTCGGCCGGGGATTCCACAATTTTCTCAGCTACGAGCGGCGTTGGCTCGATGCGGAGGGCTGTGGTGATTGTCAGGGTCAGGCGGTCCGCGCCTTGGCGGAAGTGCTTGGCAGCGATTTGCCCGCCGGCCACCGTGCACTGGCCCGCGAACTGATCGACGCGGTTTTGCCGACGCTTGCCGACTTGCGAAGCCTTCGGGCGCAAGCCTATGTGATCCTGGCGTACGGACACCTGTGGAATGCGGGCGCGGACGCGATCGAACCGCTGGAAGCCGTGGCCTGGTCGGCCGCACGGCGGCTGGTCGAATGCTACAAGCGCGCGGTGCGGCCGGATTGGCAATGGTTCGAATCCCGCATGACCTATGCGAACGCGGTGCTGCCGCACGCGCTGTTTATCGCTGCAAAGCGGTGGCCGCAGGAGGAGGACTTCCGCGACATTGCGCAGGCCTCGTTTGATTTTCTCGACCGGCAGACAACCGCCAATGGCGTCTTTTGGCCTATTGGGAACGAGGGTTGGTACCCTCGCGGAGAGGAAAAGGCGCTCTACGATCAACAGCCCGTGGAAGCGGCCACAATGGCCGAGGCCGCGCTAGCTGCCTTGGAATTGCTTGGCGGCGAGGAACATCTGGCTGCCTTCCGCCGGGCGCATGCCTGGTTCCACGGCCGCAATAGTCTGCACAGACCACTTATCGACGTCGCGTCCGGCGCATGTCGCGACGGTCTCGAGGCATCCGGCGTGAATCTCAACCAGGGGGCGGAATCGACCCTCGCCTATTTGGCGACAGAAATCAACAATACGGGACCGCTGCAATTATATAGGACAACGCATGGGATGCGATTGCCGGCCTCGGAGCTCGCCTAAAGCGCCAAAGAAGTTGCTATTCATGGAAATCGTGTTGAATCGTGAATCGCAGATCTATCCTGGCTGCATGGAATTGTTCCATCGCCACGCGGACAATCCCATCTTCACAGCCCGAAGCTGGCCTTATCCGGCACATACGGTCTTCAACGCCGGCGCGTGCCAAGTGAACGATGAGACGGTGCTCTTGGTTCGCGTCGAGGACCGCCGCGGTCATTCGCATCTGACGGTGGCGCGGAGCAAGAATGGCGTGTCGAACTGGCGAATCGACTCCAAGGCGAGTTTCGCCGCCGATCCGGAAAACCACGCCGAAGAGGCGTGGGGAATTGAAGACCCCCGTGTGACTTGGATCGAGGACCGTGGTTCTTGGGTCATCGCCTACACGGCCTACTCGCCCAACGGGCCGCTGGTGTCGTTGGCCGAGACGACGGACTTCAGCACGTTCAAGCGCATCGGCGCCGTCATGCCGCCGGAGAACAAGGACGCCGCGGTCTTTCCCCGCCGCTTCGGGAATCGCTATGCGATGCTCCATCGACCGGTCGCCAGCGGCCAGGCCGGGGCAAACATCTGGATCTCGTTTTCACCCGATCTGGTCCATTGGGGAGAGCATAAGGTCCTTATGCACGCGCGGCATGGCGCATGGTGGGACGCCGGCAAAATCGGCCTGGGTCCGCCGCCCCTCGAAACCGCCGAGGGCTGGTTGGTTCTTTACCACGGTGTGCGGGTGACGGCTGGAGGCTGTCTGTACCGGTTGGGCCTGGCACTGCTCGACCTGGACGATCCCCGCCCGGTCATTCGCCGCAGCGACGAATGGGTCCTTGGGCCCGAGCGGGGCTACGAGCGGGTGGGCGACGTCAACGGTGTGGTATTTCCTTGCGGCTGGGTTCTTGACGAGCCCAGCGGCGAGATTCGACTTTATTATGGCGGGGCGGACACCTGTCTGGCCTTGGCAACAGCCCGGCTCTCTGATCTACTTGCGTATCTTCGCGCCTGCCCCGCGCCAAGCACTCAGTACCGCCGAGACAATATTCCATTTGAATAAGCAAAGGTCCCAACCATCCTGACAACAATACAAAATGATGGCGCTATCAAACTAGACAAACCGCTCCCTCCGGCGATTCCTGATCGCTTGATGTTCGCAAGGGAAGACGAATTCAACCATGCGGTTCGACGCCGCGTCGATCAGTATTTTGCGAGCGTCGGGCGGAAGCCCCGCGATTGCCCGCGAATGTATGTCAAAACCGCGGTTATTTTGAGCTGGCTCGCCGCGTCCTACACGCTTCTGGTGTTCTTCGCCACAACGTGGTGGTTGGCTTTGCCGCTGGTCGTGTCGCTAGGCTTGGCGATGGCCGCGGTCGGGTTCAATATCCAGCACGATGGTGGGCACCAGGCCTACTCGGACCGCGCTTGGATCAATCGGCTCATGGCGAGCTCCCTTGATCTGCTAGGAGGAAGCTCATATTTCTGGGCGCGGAAGCACAACGTGCTGCATCACAACTACGCGAACATCATGGGCCATGACGACGATATCGACCTCGGCATCCTTGGCCGGCTCTCGCCACACCAGCGGCGGCTGCCGTTCCACAAATTCCAGCACTATTACTTGTGGATGCTTTACGGTTTTCTGCCCATGAAGTGGCAGCTTTACGATGACTTCCGCGATTTGGTCACCGGGCGGGTCGGCGGACGCCGGTTCGCGCGACCCAAGAGTTGGAATCTGGCTGTGTTGCTTGGCGGAAAAACGCTGTTCTTTTCGCTGGCGCTGGCGCTTCCGCTGCTCTTGCACCCGCTGTGGGCCGTATTGCTGTTCTACCTCGCGGCATCGCTGGTTCAGGGCACGGCGCTAAGTGTCGTCTTTCAGTTGGCGCATTGCGCGGAGGAGGCCGCTTTTCCTCTGCCGCGATCGGACACAGGCCGAATGCCGACGGGCTGGGCCGCGCACCAGGTCGAATCGACTGTCGATTTCGCCCGCCGCAATCGACTGCTCTCGTGGTATATCGGGGCGCTGAATTTCCAGATCGAGCACCACCTTTTTCCCCGCATCTGCCATGTCCATTACGCGGCCCTAGCGCCGCTGGTCGAGGAGACCTGCCGAGAATTCGGACTGAAGTACTCGGCGCACGAGACCTTCCGCGCGGGTCTCGTTTCCCATTTCCGCTGGCTGCGGCAGATGGGCAGGCCAAGCGCCGCTTTGGAATGAACGGAGAACGGCTTGACCAACGCCCCCACCCGAAATCCTGTGCCTCGATCAGGCAACCGCGATGGCCGCCAGCGTGCTTTGCGCGTGCAGCGCCTGCCTGTCACCTTGGCCAGCGACATTCGTCGCGTAATTACGCGGTTCTTCGATCCGGGCGGGGAAACAAGGATCCGCAACGTCGCCGAGCACATCGGCGGCCTGAGCGGCGGGCAGGTCGATCGCTTGCTGGACGAGGTGTTCGTGAAGTTCCGTGCCCGGCACGGCGACATCGCCGCGGCGTTCGAGGAAAACTACCGCACGGGCATGGCGGCGCTCGGCGTGTCGGACGATCTCTCGCGCAATCGGCGGCTGTTGATCGGCTCCTACTTGACCGCGGAGTATTCGATCGAGTCGGCGGCATTGTTTAATCCCTCAATTGTACCGCACCATAATCAGCGCAACCTTCCCGACGGCGCGGTGCGGTTCATCATGAGTCTCCGCGCCACGGGCGAGGGGCATGTATCGTCGATCGTCTTTCGCACCGGCGTGATCACTTCGGACCATCAGGTCCACGTTGACCCGTGTGGACGCCATGCGCAGCCCGTCCGCGTTGTTCCCGACAAGCAATACGACAAGCCCTTGTTCCGCCGCAAACTCAACGACATCGGCGTTCACGATGGCGTGGTGGATCTCGTCTTGGTCCGTCTTGGCGACACCTTCACTTCAACGCAACTCGACGAGGCGATCGTCCAATCGCAATCCGCGAACATCGAAAAGGCTGCACTGGAGGAATCACTGCAGCACATCCGCTGGCTGGCGCATTCGAACTACCAGTTGGAGTTGCCGCGGGATGCGGATGCCTCAGAAGTGGTCATTTTTCCCCAGACCAGCAATGAAAGCCACGGCATCGAAGACCTACGCATGGTGCGCTTCGTGGATGACGACGGCACGGTCACGTATTACGGTACCTGCTCAGCCTACGATGGTTTCCGCGTGCTCCCGGAACTGATCGAGACCCGCGACTTCCTCCGCGTCGGCGTGCATACGATCAACGGCGCCTGCGCGCTGAATAAGGGCATGGCCCTTTTCCCGCGGCGAATCAACGGACACTACGTGATGTGTTCCCGCATCGACGGCGAGAACCTTTTCATCATGTACTCGGACATCGTTCATTTCTGGGAGACGGCCGAGCTGATGCAAGTGCCGCGGCGACCGTGGGAGTTCGTGCAAATCGGCAACTGCGGCTCGCCTTTGGAGACCGCGGAAGGCTGGCTGCTGCTGACCCACGGCGTAGGCCCTATGCGCAGCTACGGCATCGGCGCCATGCTCCTGGATCTGAACGATCCCTTGAAGGTCATCGGCCGCCTCGACGAGCCGCTCATCACGCCGACGGAAGAGGAACGCGACGGTTATGTGCCCAATGTGGCCTATTCGTGCGGAGCAATGATCCACAACGGGCGTCTTTACCTGCCGTTCGCCACGTCCGACAGGATTACCCGCATCGCGATGGTCTCGCTCGATGCGCTGCTAAAGCGGCTGATAGGCTAGCGAGTTTTCTTTGTCTAGGCCTTTTTGGGCTGTGAGGTCAGTAGATTGATCGTTGACCTCCTCATTAAAACCCGCTTTGCTCAAGTCCGGCGGTCCCAACAAAACATGCCGGTCTGGCGTGTGCAAGTGGCGATCGGCCTTTGGCCGATGACGACCGCGATGGTGCCAAAACGCTCGATCTGCTCATTGAAGAACTAGGCAATCCCGGCGCACTCGCCGTTTGGCGGCGGCATCGGCGAGCAGCATAGTACCTATTGCGGCGCAAACTCATGTTGATCGTGCTATCACTGTCACGATTTCCGCAAATCCGCGGCAAGAACAACAGAATCCGTCCGTTTTATTGTCATCGGAATGGTCTTTGCTATCTGGATTAGAACGAAAGGCAACAGCTTCAGAAAGGAAAAACCATGAGATTTACTTTGTTCGGAATATTCTTTGCAATATGCCTTGGATGTGGCGATAGTAATCCACCGGCGACTACGAGCGGATCGACGGTCGAGAGGCCTGCGGCCAGCACGGGGGATCGCGTCGTTACGGAGGAGCATCCCGCGCCGGTCACGGAACCCGCGGATCGCACGAACAGTGGGGTCAACGTTCGCGACCGTGACAGCGCCGCAAAGACTCCGTTTGATCAAAAGGAAAATAAAGCGGATATTGCCATCACGGCGGATATTCGCAAGCAGGTCGTCGATTCAAAGATGTCGATGAACGCTCAAAACGTCAAAATCATCACTCAAGATGGCAAGGTGACGTTGCGGGGACCGGTGAAGACGGCCGCGGAGAAAACGAAGATCGAGGAAATCGCACGCGCCGTTGCGGGCGACGCAAATGTCGTCAGCCAGTTGGATGTAAATAACGAATAACTCCGAGCGCAGTTCCAGACTTCGGAGGTACGAAATGGAACTTTTTGCTGAAACTCTGTTACCTCTTGCGGCAGCCGGCTACTCCTTGATCTATCTGCTCGGTGGAGGCGGCATTGTTGGGGCCATCGTCATCTTTGTCGTCGCCAAGATGTTAGGAAAATAAAATGCCTCGCGCCGCTCGGTGAGCGAGACCAACCCAATCAACACGTTCCCTTAATCGCTTTTAATAGGAGCAAATCATGTCTACATCCGTTTTTTGCACAGCAACCCGTTTGCAAACCGACACCATCGTTGGCAATTTGAAGACTGCTGGTTTCTTGAGCGATGATATCTCTGTTTTGATGGCCGACAAGAGCGGCACGAAGGACTTCGCACACGAGCATCATACCAAGGCCCCGGAAGGCGCCGCAACCGGCGCGGGCACCGGTGCTGCTGTGGGCGGCGCGTTGGGCTGGTTGACCGGGATCGGAGCATTGGCAATTCCCGGCGTGGGTCCTTTCATTGCCGCAGGTCCCATCATGGCCGCTTTAGGCGGTGCGGCGGTCGGAGGAACAGTCGGCGGCCTCACCGGGGCGCTCATCGGAATGGGCATTCCTGAGTTCGAGGCCAAAAAGTACGAGGGAAAGGTGAAAACGGGAAGTTGCCTGATTTCTGTACACTCCGACGATAGCGACGAGACGAAGCGCGCCAAAGAGATTTTCGAGCACGCAGGCGCGCAGGACATCACTACCGGCGGCGAGGCTGCCGTGCCAAGCCACGCACATGCCTGAGGTGTAAATGCAAGCCAGTTGGCTAAGAAAGTTCCTCAGTAAGAGCCTTCCGCGATGACCGGCTACCCGCGTCCATTACAACACTCCGCAGCAGCCGTCGGCCCTGCTGCCCGAGATAATTATTCGGCCGACGCAACTTTAAAAAAAGGATTTAGGACATGTCAGCCTCGAATTTAAAGGAAACGTCCGAGAGCGCCGCCTCGGCAATTGGCACGGCGTCCGGAGCAGTACGCGACTTTGCAAAGCACGCTTCGGATGGCATGCAGCATACGGCCAGGCAAGCTGCCGACCAGATGAACACGGGATATGAGGAAGCCGAGCGTTTCGTGCGGAATCGGCCGGGAGAGGCGATGCTCGTGTGTTTTGGTGTCGGCATATTCGCTGGCGTGCTGATTGCGCTGACGTTCCATTCGCGGTGAGCCGCTAGATGAGCGCTGGGCCGGCGCGACGGCGCGCCGGCCGTAGGCCGGCGCGCGGTGCCCAGCTCTGCTGGGGAACAGCGATCGCACTCGCATTCGGGGGTCGTTCCCAAACGAACGATGGTGATATGACGATTGCAACGTCATCCCAGTCATCCGTCGCCCCGACGGCCAGGCGGAATATCGCGGCCATCGCCCAGCTCGAGCAGCAATTGCTTTCGCAGCAATCCGGAGCCGAGCGCGTCGGCGGGGCCGTGGCCCGATTGTTCGGCAGCCTCCGTTTCATCCTTGTCGAGCTCTTATTGGTCGCTGCCTGGATAGCCGTGAACACCGGTACGATCGCAGGGCAGCCGCCCTTCGACCCCTACCCGTTTCCGCTGCTCTCTTTTGATCGTCGGCGTCGAGTTCATCTTCCTCATCACATTCGTACCGGTAAACCAGAAACACCAGATGCGCCGCGCCGAGCAATGGTCGCACCTGCACTTACAAATCAGCATGCTCACGGAGCAGGAAGTGACCAAGAGCATGCAAATGCTGCGATCCATTTGCGATGAGCTCGCCCTGGATAAGTTGACGGACCGACCCGGAAATGAGCGAGCTGTCCGAAAACACAACAATATCGGCGCTGGCCAATGAAATCGAATCGGCGCGTGAAAGCGATAGCACTGGCTAACGTTAAACATAGAGGTGGCGGCGGTCCCCCCACTCGCGGTTGATTGCCTTCTCGGCGGCATCGCCTTATGATAGACTCTCTTCTTCGTGCCCGGCCGACGGAGTGCCGCGGCTTTTTCTTGACTCAAAACACGGACGATCATGGCCGATACTAATGGAGTAGAACGGGCCCGCTCGGCGCCGCGGGTAAACTCGGAAATCCTCGACCGCTTGCCGCCGCAAAGCCTCGACGCGGAGCGAGGCGTGGTGGGCAGCTTGCTTCTGGACCCGCAGCTTTGCGACGAGGTCGCGTTGCTGCTGCGCAGCGAGGATTTTTACGCCGACGCGAACCAGCGGCTTTATCGGCACATCTTCGCGCTGCACGACGAAGGCAAGCGGGTGGATCTCACTCTTTTGCTCGAGCGGCTGAAGCAAGCTGGGGAGTACGAGGCGATCGGCGGCGCGGCCTATCTGGCCGAAGTGGCACAGTCGGTTCCCTACGCGCATAACGCGCCGCACTATGCGCAAATCGTCCGCGACAAGGCCACTGTCCGCGAGCTGATCCACGCCGCCACGGAAATCCTCCGCGACGCCTGGGACCCTGGCCGCGAACCTAGGCATCTGGTTGGCGACGCTGAGGAAAAGATCTTCAGCGTCTACGACCGGCGGAGCAACGACCGCATTACGCACATCCAGGACCTGCTGCTCGAGGCTTTCGACCGTATCGACGCCCGATTGGCCAAGGGCACGGGCGACGCCGTCGCCACGCATTTCGCCGATCTGGATAACCTGACCGGCGGCCTGCATCCGTCGGAGTTCATCGTGCTGGCCGCGCGGCCGAGCATGGGCAAGACGGCCCTGGCAACAAACATTGCGGAGAACGTTGCCATCGTGTCGCGCGTGCCAGTGCTCTTCGTGAGCCTGGAAATGTCGCGGCTGGAGCTGGCCCAGCGGCTCTTGTGTTCGCAAGGAAGCATCGACGGCAGCAAGTTCCGCAGCGGATTCATATCGGCACCGGAGCGCGAGAAGCTGATGGAGGCTGCGGGCAAGCTCTCGCAGTCGCCGCTTTTCATTGACGACACGCCCAGCCGCACCGTGACGGAGATCGCGGCCTGCGCCCGGCGGCTCAAGCGGCGGGAAAATCTCGGCCTGGTGGTGATCGACTACCTACAGCTCATTCAGCCGGACGACCCGCGCGATCCGCGTCAGGAGCAAGTCGCCAAGATGGCGCGGCGGCTGAAGGCCCTCGCCCGAGAGCTGCAAATTCCGATCATGGTGCTCGCCCAGTTGAACCGGCAAGTGGAGGCGAGCGGTCGCGAGGAGCATCGGCCGCGGCTGAGCCATTTGCGCGAGTCGGGTGCGATCGAACAAGACGCCGACGTGGTCATGTTTGTTCACCGTGAAGAATATTACCATACCAAGGAAAAAGCCGAAGAACTGGGCATCGCCGGGCAGGGGCTCTTGATCTTGGCCAAGCAGCGCAACGGTCCGACCGGCGATGTCAAGCTTCAATGGAGCTCGATGTACACCCGCTTCCGCGACTTTTCCGAGAAGCCGTACGAGGAGTTCAGCGGCTACGGGGCTGAGTTTTGACTTGGGCTGGTAACTGTGCCCGAGTCCCCGCTGCGCGCCACAATAATTGACGCGGATTACAAAAGCGGAGGGCATGAGATTCGAACTCACAACCCCTTTAGTCCTCGCAATGTCGCTTTTTGGGCTTCCATTGCCCTTCAGTTTGTCACACCGATTTGCGCGAGCCCCTAACATTGTCTGACGTAATGCTCGCTACGGCTGAAAAGTGGTAAAATGTGCGTTGTGCAGGCGACTTCGACACTCGGAGGTGTTGCAGGGGTTGCCCGCCTAATGGTTTCGGGATTAGTTACTGATCAGGGTTCTCATAATGAGCAGCGATCGCTTCGACGGGCAGGCGATTACCGCTTCGGATGCTTACCGAGCCTTACTGGCCGTTTCGGAAACGATCGTCGCGCACCACAATCTGTCCAAGTTATTCCCCGAGTTGGCCGGCCGCCTCCATCAGGTAGTGCAGTTCGATGGCCTCGCCCTGGTCCTGCACGATGCAGCGAGCAATACCATGCGACTGCACCTGCTGGAGGCGTCCGAGCCCAGCCCAAAACAACCTGTGCTAGTTTTTCCTGTTGAAGACGACCCGGCCGGATTTGTGTGGCAGGAGCAGCAGCCGCTGATCACGTCCAGCGTGGCCGAATTGGCGCGCTGGCCCGGGTTCCTGGACCACATCCAGCCGTTTGGAGTTCAGAGCTTTTGTTGGCTTCCGCTGACCACCGCGCGGCGGCGACTAGGTACGCTGGTATTCGTATGCAGAAAGGCATCCGCCTACGATACGGCGGACGTCGGCTTCTTGCAGCTCGTTGCCAATCAGGTGGCCGTGGCCATCGATAATGCTTTGGCCTTCCAGGAGATCGAGGCGTTGAAGGACCAACTCGCCAAGGAAAAAGCCTACCTGGAGGAAGAGGCCCGCACCGATCACAACTTCGAGGATATCGTCGGGCAAAGCGCCGCCTTGTGCCAAGTCCTCAAGCAGGTCGAGACGGTCGCTCCCACCGGCTCGACGGTGCTCATTCGTGGCGAAACGGGGACGGGCAAGGAACTTATCGCCCGTGCACTTCATGACTTGAGCCCGCGCCGAGAGCGGACCTTCGTCAAGCTCAACTGCGCGGCCATCCCCACGGGCCTTTTGGAAAGCGAGTTGTTCGGCCATGAGAAGGGCGCCTTCACCGGCGCCATCAGCCAGAAGATCGGCCGTTTCGAGCTGGCGCACCACGGGACGCTGTTCCTCGACGAAGTGGGCGACATCCCGCCCGAGCTGCAGCCCAAGCTGCTCCGCGTACTGCAGGAACAGGAGTTCGAGCGTCTGGGCAGCACGAAGACAATCAAGGTGGACGTGCGTCTGGTAGCGGCCACGAACCGTGACCTGGCTGCGCTGGTTGCAGAAGGGGGCTTCCGCAGTGACCTTTACTACCGCCTGAACGTATTCCCGCTCGTATTGCCGCCGCTTCGCGAGCGCACTGACGACATCCCGCCGCTGGTCCGCCATTTTACCCAGCGGTTCGCCCGGCGGATGGGCCGCCGGATCGAGACCATCCCGTCCGCGACGATGGATGCCCTAGTTCGCTACGAATGGCCGGGCAACATCCGAGAGCTTCAAAACGTCATCGAGCGCGCGGTCATCCTGTCGCCCAGCAAGTCGCTTCAGATCCCATTGGGCGACTTGGAGATCGGAGCACAGGAGTCAGTGGTCGGAGATCAGAGGTCAGGTTCCGAAGATGACGTTCCGACCTCTGACCTCCGACCTCCGACCTCTGCTCTAACCCTGGCCGACGCCGAGCGGGAGCACATCCTCGGTGCCCTCGTCGAGACGGGCTGGGTGGTGGGCGGGCCCAAGGGGGCCGCGGCCCGCCTGGGAATGAAGCGTTCGATGTTATACTGGAAGATGAAGAAGCTCGGCATCTCTCGACCCGAATAGCGCCCCCTTTCTATTCGACAGATAGAATAAAGGGACAGAAAAATGAGAGAAAGGAAAATGGCGGACAATGGGGGAAGCTTTTGGGAACACTAACCAACGCTAATCGTTGTCTGAGTTAGCCTTGATTAGCGACCATTAGCGTTCCCCTTCCTCCACGATGAAGCGTTGGTCGTGTGCAAGTTCTGCTTGCGAATCCAAATGGTTCATTCTTTCTAATATATCTTCTTTCCTGGCGATTGCTCTCTTGGTAGTTGGAATCATTTTATTTCGAATCCAATCGGGATGCCCACTGTTGCCCCGCCAGTCGGCAAAATGAAGAAAGGAAACACTTTCAACATTTTCGCCCCTTTCGAGGTATCTTTCCGCATTTTCAAGATTTCTTCGCAAATGTTCTATCTGCTCCTGAATTTTCTTCTTCGCAATCATCTTGCTTTTTGCCATCGGTTATGTCTCCGAGCGAAATGTGAAAACCACGGGACAAAAAATGGGAAAAAGTGGGCGGGGAAAAGTGATTCACGCTGTCGCGAGATTGGCAAAGTGTGCATTGGTTTCTTCCTCCGTGGAAACGCGCCCGTTCTCACACCAAAACCGTAGCACGTCGGGGCAGATATCGAATCCGTTGGACCACGTGAGGACGCCGTGATCGATGAATGCCTGGGCGAAAAAACGTTCGTCGGCGAGAGGCTCGGCAATCGGGCCGTGCATGTCCTCGATATGGCTCTTGAAATCAAGTTCGGCGACCAAGCCGTCTTCGTAAGTGAACGCGATCTTGAAATCGCCATTAGTTCGCATCGATTTAAGTCGCGGTCTCATTCTAATCCCTCGATTTTGTTCAGCGGTTGCATCATGCCTCGCAATCTCCAGTCTTCTTCAAGTTCGGCACGGTGAAGAGCAGTCCATTCGTTCACCATAGCGCGCTGCGCGGCGCGGCAAACTGCCGTTAATGACTTCGCCGGTCGCGATGCCAACTTGCGCCTCGTATTCGGCATACTCCACGTGAAAATGCGGAGGTAGGTGTTCGTTGTAGTTCATCGTGATTCGAAGCCCGTAGAACCTCGATATTTCAGGCATTCGATTCCCTTTCGGCCGGCTCGTATCGTGGTTCTCGTTTCCGTTTGGTCTATCTATTCATACGTTCGAGCAGTGCGAAATGCAAGAGGTGAAGAAGCTCCGCATCTCTCGACCCGAGTAGCGCGCGCCCATTGGCGCTAGCGCGCGCCCGCTGGCGCACCGTCGTTGACACTTTCTCGCCGTTCGAAAGGCCATTTCGTCCAGTCCCAGACGCAAGTTCTTGCCGGCGCTCAACTTACGGCACGAAGCGCCGCCGCTAGCGTCTTCGGCACAGCCTTAGCTTTATAGGCGATCCAAGTTGTAAAGAAGCTATGAGCTATGAGCTATGTGCTGCTCATGGCTCATTGCTCACGGCTCATAGCTCACTGCCCGGAGACCCGACATGCCTTTGTCACAAGCAAATCATCCCGCTGCCCAGCAGCCGTCGAAAACCAGGATTGTGATCCTCGGCGGCGGATTCGGCGGAGTTGCCACCGCGCACCACCTTGAGCGGCGTTGCAAGGGCCGGCACGATGTCGAAATCGTTCTCGTAAGCCGGGATAACTTTATCCTCATGACCCCGCTGTTGTTCGAGGTCTGTTCCGGCGCGCTCGACGCCCGGAATTGCTCCGTCCCGATCCGAGCGTTCTTGCGGCGGACACGTTTCGTCGAAGCCGAGGTCCGAGATATTGACCTCGAGCGTCGCGTCGTCCACTTGGCTGCCGAGAGCGAGTCGCAAGAACTGTCTTACGACCAACTTGTCATCGCGCTGGGCGGAATGACGAACCGCAAAATGATCCCCGGTTCCGAGCATGCATTCTCCTTCAAAACGCTTGCCGATGCCCTGCTGCTGCGCAATCACATCATCGAGCGGTTCGAGCGGGCCGATGTCGAAACCGACCTCGCGCGAAAGCGGCAGCAGCTCACTTTCATAATCATCGGCGGCGGACTGGTCGGCGTGGAACTGTTTGGCGAACTAACCGCCTTCGTCCGCGCTATTGAGCCCTTATACAAGCAGATGAATCGCGATGACGTCCGCTTCGTCCTTCTCCAGGGCGGCGACCAAATCATGCCGGAGATCGACCCGAAGCTGGCTGTCTACGGCGCCGACGTTCTCCGTAAACGCCGCGGCGCCGAAATCCGAACCGGAGCGAAAGTGCAAGCGATCATGCCGGGCAAGGTCGAATTAGCGGGCGAAATCATCGAAGCGAAAACCATCGTCCTGGCAGCCGGTCTTGTGCCCAACCCGGTTGTGGCCGAGTTGCCCGTCGAGAAAGATCGGCGCGGCCGCATCGTGGTCGAAGGAACCATGCGCTGCAAGAGTCACCCGGAGGTCTGGGCCCTCGGCGATTGTGCGGCCGTTCCCGCACCAGATGGCCACGCGTACCCAAACCTCGCGCAGCACGCCATGCGAGAGGGCGACGTGCTGGCGCGCAATATTGAAGGCGTGCTTCGCGGGCGGTCTCCCCGGCCGTTCGTTTACAGCACTTTGGGGATGATGGGATCACTGGGCCACAGCCAGGCCTTCGGAAAGTTCATCAAGTTGCGTGTCCGCGGCGTCATGGCATGGTTTTTCCGCCGCTTGTACTACTTGTTGCAAATGCCCGGTTGGCGGCGGCGCGTACGCATCATGATCGACTGGACTTTTGAGCTCTTGTTTCAGCCAGACATCGTCAAGCTCAGTCTTGACGGCGAAGAAGTTGAACGCCTCCGCCGAACGGATGCCGCAGCCTATGACGTCCGCGAACCGGCGGCCGTCAACTCGCCTTACCGCGCAGGTTGCCGGAGTCCACATGTCCGAGCACTGCCGGCACTTTACCAACATGCGAGTGAGGGCGGCAAACCATGATGAACCCAACGGTAGTTGCCGCGACGGCCGCGGCAGTCGGCTCCTTAGCAGGCGGTGCTGCCTCGCTGGCCGCGACTTGGATTTCACAACGCACGGAAACCGCTCGCGTCCATTCGGAATGGAAGCTGCGCGAGCGCGAGACCTTATACAAAGACTTCATCACGGAGGCTTCGCGCCTGACCATTGACTCCTTGGCCCATTCCCTGGACCAGCCGGATCAGCTTGTGGCCCTGTACGGGATCCTGAGTTGCATGCGGCTGATGTCCGGGGAAGAGGTTGTCCGCCAGGGAGAGGCTTGTTGCCGCCGCATCGTCGAAATGTATGGACGGCCCAATCTGACGGCCGAGCAGTTTCGCACGGCCATCGAGGACCACGACGTCGATGAAATCGATACGCTCAAGGAGTTCAGCACGGCCTGCCGGAAGGAACTCTTGCAAGGACAGAATTGATCCGCCGCGTCGCGGCGAGAGGAGTGGACAAGCCATGTTGAGAATCACAATCGAAATCGGTGCTCGCGTTCTTATGATCCGCCTCGAAGGAAAGTTGAGCGGACCGTGGCTGCGGGAACTGGAGAAATGCTGGCAAGGCTCTCTCGCCCTGCCGCCCGACCTGGTTCGCCACGTCGACCTGACGGGAGTGACTTTCATCGACTCGGCGGGCAAGTCCTGCCTGACGGACATGCACCGGCAAGGCGCCGAGTTCATTGCCGCCGACTGCATGACCAAAGAAATCGTGGCCGAGATCGCGCGATCGCCCCTTCCCCGCGGCAGCGAAATCGCCCCAACGACCAAACCCCGGAGGAATTCTCATGCTCGTACTCAGTCGTAAACTTGGCGAACGCGTCGTGGTGCCGAATCTGAAGGTGGCTGTCACCGTTCTGTCGATCAAGGGCAAAGCGGTGCGGCTGGGCATCTCCGCCCCGGAAGACCTTGCCGTTTATCGCGAAGAAGTTTGGGCAAAACTTGATCAGGCGCCGTCGCCGCGAAAAGTGAAAACCGAACGTGAAAACAAGTCATATCCAAGGTAAACATTCTCCACCAATCCTACAGAGGAGTTCCATCGTGAAGACGATAACCAGTAAGAATTCTCAAGGCTCGCGTATTTCCAACGGATCGGCCTCCGTTCCCGCCGACCGCCCACTTGCACACGGCGAAAACAGCGCCACGGCCGCGCCGGTCGAAGTACTGCCGCATCCCGGCAAGTCGATAGCGCCGACAGAAGCCCCACTTGACGCCGCCCAGACCCGGCCGCCCGTCACTATCCCGCCCGTCACTGTGCCGCCCGCGCACCGCTACCGTAAGTGGCTGCTGTCGGCCGGCGCCGTGGTCGGGCTGGCGGCGGCCGGCTGCTTTCTAGCTCCCTTGGTAAGCACGGCGCTGAACACGGTGAGCACCGAGGACGCTTACGTCAACGGTCACGTGACGCTTGTGGCCCCGCGCGTACAGGGACAAGTGATGAAAGTGCTGGTCGAGGACAACCAGCGCGTGAAGAAGGGCGATGTGCTCGTTCAGCTCGACAAGGAACCTTACCAGGTTCAGTTGGCGCTGAAGCGCGACGCCGTTCGCCAGGCAGAGACGAACCTGGTGGCGGCTGAATCGAAGGCGCGGGGCTTGGCAGGCGCAACTCGGCGCCGAGCGCTGGAAGCTGCAGAACGCGTCCGAACAGGTCGATGCCCAGGTCGCACTTTTGCGGTCCCAGGTGGCCGCGCTGCGGAGTCACGAGGCGATTCTCAGCCGAGCCGAGGCCGATCTCAAGCGCGCCAAGGCGTTGTTGCCAACCGCTGCCATCAGCGTTGAGGAATGCGACCTTCGCGAACAGTCCGAGCGGGTCGCGGCAGCCACCGTCGTCCAGGCACAGGAGGCTATCGCCCAGACTCGGGTGGCCCTCGGCCTCGCGCCGCAACCTGACAAGGGCAAGAGTCTTAGCGACGTCCCGCCGGATCTGAACCAGACCTTTTCGACGGTCCGAGCGGCGTTGAGCGATTGCGTGCTCACGGTGACTCAACTTGGATTGCCGCTGAAGTCCATCGATCTGACGCCCAACAAGGCCCTGGAAGAGTTTCGCAAGCTCGACAAGAAAGGGAACATCGACCAGATTCTTCATGACTTGGTGCCCAAGGCGCCTTTTGTGCTCCAGGCTAAGGCCGCACTGGAGCAGTCTAGGCACGACATGGAACTGGCCGAGTTGAACCTCCGCTATTGCGACGTCGTCAGCGAGATCGACGGCGTGGTGGTCGGACGGAACGTGAACCCCGGGACGAACGTCCAGGCAGGGCAAAGCCTGATGGCCGTCCGTTCGATCAAAGAAATCTGGATCGACGCGAATTTCAAGGAGACGCAACTGGCCGATCTCCGCATCGGCCAACGGGTACGGTGCGAGGTCGACATGTACTGCGGCCGCCGGGAGTTCGAGGGCCGCATCACCGGCTTCACGATGGGGACTGGCCAGACGCTCTCGTTGCTACCGGCGCAGAACGCCACAGGCAACTTCGTTAAGATCGTCCAGCGGCTGCCGGTTCGAGTTGAGCTGATCGACTATGACCCGGAGAAGACACCGTTGTTCGTCGGAGCAACGGTGACGCCCTACGTGTACTACAAAGAACCGCCTACGGGGCCGCACGCAGGGAACATTTTGCAAGCGAGCAAGGGATGAACGATGAAGGGCGAGACATAAGCCACCCTTCACCCGTTAAACGGAGAACCTATCATGAGCACCATAGCATTAAACCCCAGCGCAGTCACTCGATCGGCGGTCAGCCCCTGGCTCGTCGCCGGCATCGTCGTCGTGCCCACGTTCATGGAAATCTTGGACACCACGGTGGCGAACGTGGCCCTGAGGTACATGGCCGGCGGCCTGTCCGCCGCTCAGAGCGACGCCGAGTGGATTATCACCAGCTACCTGGCCGCCAATGCCATCGTCCTGCCGATCACCGGCTGGCTATCGGCGCACCTTGGCCGCCGCAACTATTTCCTGATGTCGGTCGGCATCTTCACCCTTTCCTCGGCGATGTGCGGCTTCGCCACCAGCCTGCCGCAGATGATTTTGTTCCGGGTGATCCAGGGTCTGTCCGGCGGCGGGCTGCAGCCGTGCAGCCAGGGAATCCTGATGGACTCCTTCCCGCCCGAGAAGCAAGGTACGGCAATGACGTTGTTCGGACTGGCTGCCATCATCGCGCCGGTCGTCGGGCCGACGCTGGGCGGTTGGCTCTGCGTCGATTACACCTGGCGGTGGATTTTCCTGGTGAACGTCCCGATGGGCCTCGTGGCACTGGTCGGCGCGTACGCCGTGGTCGACGACCCCGCCTACCTCAAGCAGGAACGGGCTGAACTCAGCCGCCAGCCGCTGAATTTCGACAGCATCGGCCTGGGATTGCTGGTGCTGGTCATGTGCTGCTGGGAAATCAGTGCTCAGCAAGGGGCGCGAATGGGACTGGCTGGGCGACCCCTTCGGGCGCGTACAGACGCTCATGATCCTGTTCGCGGTGGGACTAGTCTTGCTGATCGTCCGCGAGATGCGGACGGCCAGTCCGATCATCGACTTCCGCGTTCTCGGCGAGCGTAATTTCGCCGTGTGCTGCGTCATCTTCTTCTGTGCCTTCGCCGTCGTGTACTGTGCAAGCATGGCGCTGCCGAGTATGCTCCAGGCGCTTTATGGCTACGACGCCCTGGTCTCCGGGCTAGCGATGTCCCCTTCGGGCGTCTCCTCGATGGCGGCCATGGTGGTCGCCGGAATCCTGCTGGGCCGGCAGTTTGACGCCCGCTGGATGATTGCCATTGGTCTGGCGTTCATGGCGGTCGGCAACTACTGGATGACGCGGATGAACCTTCAGATCAGCTTCTGGCAGGTGGTTGGGCCGCGGATGGTGCTGACCCTGGGTCTCGGCCTGATCTTCGCCCCGGCCAGCGTGGCCGCGTACAAGTACATTCCCATGCACCTCCGCGGGGCGGCGGTCGGACTGTTCAGCCTGCTCCGCACCGAAGGCGGCAGCGTCGGCACCTCAATGGCCAACACCATCCAGGAACCGCGCCAACAATTCCACCTCTCCCGCTTGGGCGAGAACCTCGGTCCGCTGAACTCCCATGTTCAGTCGTTTCTAGAGCAGACCCGCGAGTTCTACCAGCCGTGGACCGGCGACGCGGTCCGGTCGCAGCAGTTGGCGGTCCAGTCGCTCGACAACCTCCGCCAGCAGCAGGCTGCGTCAATGGCCTTCTTCGATATCTTCTGGGTGTGTGCCATCCTTTCGGCGGCGCTAGTCGTTCTGGTACTGCTGATGAAGCGCTCGGTGGCCGAGAAAGGCGAACACATTTCGGCACATTAGACTGCAACCGAAAGCGGCATCACAATCGTACGCCGGACAAGGCCCAGCCGCTCAGGCTTCGAGCAAGCGTACGGCCATTGCGCAGCCCATGTGCCCGAGTCCGACGAATCCGACTTTCAATCTGGCTCTTGATGTGTTCATTGTTGTCACGTTCGGCTTACGCCGTCATGGCCTCCTCCTTCATCAAGAAAGTTTCTAGTTCGGCCGCGTCGCGCGGGCTGAGCCGCAAATCGGCAGCCCCGGCTACGCCCCGCACCTGTCCAGGCCGACGCGCGCCGACGATTGCTCCGGTTACCGCGCGATTGCGCAGCACCCAGGCAACCGCGACTTCAGCCGGCGTATAGCCCTGCCGCTTGCCGATCGTCCGCAGCAGGCTCACCAACTGAAGGTTGTGGGAGAGGCGGGGTTCTTGGTAATCGGGATGATGCTTCCGCCAGTCGTCCTCGGGCAAGCGGTCGATCCGCTCGCGGGTCATGGTGCCCGTCAGCAGCCCGGAGGCCATCGGCGAATAAGCGATTACGCCGATATTGTGCTCGGCGGCATACGGCAAAACTTCTTCTTCGACCTCGCGGTGCAGGAGCGAGTATCGCGGCTGAAGCGAGGTGATCGGGGCGATCTCCGCCGCCCGCTGCATCTGGGAAACATTGAAGTTCGATACGCCGATGTAACGAACCTTGCCCTCCTGCTTCAGCGCAGCCAACGTCGCCCAGCCCTCTTCGATGTCGTCATCGGGATCGGGCCAGTGGACTTGATACAGGTCGATGGTTTCTACGCGCAGCCGACGAAGGCTGGCCTCGCACTCGCGGCGGATCGACGCGGCCTTAAGGCTGTGGCCGATTTCGCGGTGCTCGTTCCAGACCAGGCTGCACTTGGTGAAGACATAAGGCCGTTTATGGACGCCTTCGAGGGCACGTGCGACGACCTCCTCGGAGTGGCCGAGACCGTTGTCGATCCAGTTGACGCCCGCGTCCAACGCCTCGTGGATGGCGGCGATGGAGTCGCGATCGTCTTGCGATCCCCAGGCGAATTCCCAACCCGAGCCGCCAATGGCCCAAGCGCCGAAACCGATCGGGGTAATGAACAAATCGGAGTTTCCTAATTGTTTGATATTCATGGCTCTTTCACCTCATTCACGTGTTGATGATGTTTCGTTTGGCACGGCATGCGGACATGCGCCCTTCTGGCTGAGGTAGCAATGCAGCCTGCGTGCCGAATCGGCTGAAAATCCCGTGTAGGGTGGGACAAGATCGCTTCGAGCGAGCGCCAGCCCACCAATCGCGGATTCCGGTGGGCCGGCGCTCGTTTGACACTTGCTGGTCCGACCCTACAGGCTCGCGGAAAGGGTGGTAAACTTCTCCCCAACCGGAGACGTTTGTTCCCTTTGCGCCGCGACCGCCGCTCGATTTGCACAAAATCAATCGCGCAAATCATCGAAGGACAGTTTTTCTACAAGCGGCACGATTTCGCCAGCCATTGCCGCGAGTTGTTCGGCGAGATTACGACACGAATCCAGTTGTCCTAGCGCCGCGCGGTCTTCCAACTCCGATGCCAATCGGCCGGCCTTGCTGGAAAAGGCCGACACCATTCCGCAGAGCTTATGGGCCGCCTCGCGCAGGCGCGATGCGTCACCCTCGCGAACGGCGTCTTGCATTGCTTCAATATGACCGGGCAGCCGAGCGCGGAACGTCTGCGAAATCTTCTCCAGGATGGCCGCATCGCCGCCACATGCGGCAAAAATCACCTGCCGGTCGAGCAAACCCGTCTTCGCCCGTTCGTCCGACGGCGCCGGGGCAACGTTCCGCTCGATCGCCGCCCACAGGTCGACCGCCTGGACAGGCTTGGCCAGAAAGTCGTCCATGCCGGCCGCCAGGCATTGCTCGCGATCCTCCTTCCGCGATCGGGCCGTCAAGGCGATAATCGGCAGGTGACCGCCCGTCCCGGAGGTCCGGGACTCGCGCTGGCGAATAGCCTTGGCAACCTGAAAGCCATCCAAAACCGGCATGTGGACGTCAAGAAGCAGAATATCGAACTCCTCCTCGGCAGAGATGGAAAGGGCCTCCAGACCATCATTTGCCAGCCGCACCTGATGGCCGCGGCGGACAAGCAGTTGCTCGAAATGCTGCGAGTTGAACTCGTTGTCTTCCGCCACGAGGATCCGCAGCTTGCGGTTGTCATTGACGATCGGCATTGGCATGTCGCGAAGGACGACGGGCGGCGGAAAAGCTTTGCTCGGCCGGATGAGGCTGCCGGTCGAAGCGCGCCGTGAAGGTGAAGGTGCTGCCGCGGCCGGGCTCGCTTTGCACTTTGATTTCCCCGCCCAACAGCGCCGTCAGCCGCGCGGCAATCGTCAAGCCCAATCCCGTCCCGCCGTACTTTCGCGTCGTCGAGGTGTCCTCCTGTTCGAACGCCCGGAAAATGCGATCCTGCTTGTCGCGCGGGATGCCGATACCGGTGTCTCGCACGAGGAAACGGAGGCCGACCTCCGACCTCTGACTTCCGTCCTCCCAGCCGGCAAGTTCCACGCGCACCTCCACCTCGCCCTCGTGGGTGAACTTGATGGCGTTGCTCACCAGGTTCAGCAGGACCTGCCGCAGTCTTCCCGCGTCGCCAATCAGGGCGTCGGGCACGTCCGGATGAACCTGGTAAATCAATTCCAGCCCCCTTCTTGAATGCCCGCAGAGACAATGCCCCCAGCGTGTCGCCGACGGCTGCGCGGAGGGAGAACTCGGCGCGGTCCAACGCCAGTTTTCCGGCCTCGATCTTGGCGAAATCGAGCAGGTCGTTGATGATGCTCAGCAGGTTGTCAGCAGCGGACTTGACGGTCTTCAGGCATTGTCGCTGGTTCTCGGTCAGTTCCGTGTCCAGGGCGAGTTCCGTCATGCCGAGGATGGCGTTCATGGGCGTGCGAATCTCGTGGCTGACGTTGGCCAGGAACTCGTCCTTGGCGCGGTTGGCCGCTTCGGCCGCCTCTTTTGCCTGCCGCAGCTCGGTGATTTCCGTGCATGTCCCAAACCATTTGATGATGTTGCCGCTCGCGTCGCGGATCGGTGTTCCGCGCGTCTTGAACCAGCGATATTCTCCGTCGTGGCGGCGGATGCGGTATTCCACGTCGTAGGTACGGGAGCCATTCACCGCCTTCAGCCAAAAGATCCGCGTCGGCTCGCGATCGTCGGGGTGCAGCGATTCCATCCAGCTCCAGCGCAGCAGATTCGCCTCCGCAACGCCGGTGTGCTTCGTCCATTGGCTGCTGAAATAGTCGCACGCGCCGTCGGGCGTTGCGGACCAAACAAGCTGCGGCAGGGCCTCCGTCAGGCTCCGCCAGCGCTTCTCGGTTTCGCGCAAACGAGACCGGTGCAAGGCTTCAGTCACCGCGCTGATGAATCCGCCGGTCAGCACGAACAACACCATGCCGTAAATCTCAGCAGGAGACTTGGCCGCAAACGAGTGGAGGGGCGCGATGAACAAATAATCGGCGGCCGCGACACTGAGCAGTGTCGCCGTGAGTCCCGGCCCCCAGCCGCCCAGATAGGCGCTGAGGATGACCGCCGGGACGAAGGTCATCAGCGGCTTGTCGTGGCCGAGAAACGATTCCAGCGGCCCGCGCAGCACCACCGAGAGGCCAGTGGCGAGCACGGCCACGCCGTAGGCGATCAGTTGCTTGCGGGATGTATCGCTCATAGAGATCTCCGGGCCTGCTTTGCCGGCTGGACAGATCGACCCGCCACCGCGACAATTCTATACCGTCGCAATAACCTCAGACTAAATGGGGACCCTTACCAATGCCGCGCTTGCTGCTCATCGACGACGATCCGGACCTGATTGCCGACCAAATAAGTCAATCGTTCCCCGAGCCCGGCTATCGTGTCGACGTGGCTGCGACGGGCGGCGACGGGATCGCACGCGTGCGAGTCGCGCCGCCCGACGTTATTCTCCTTGACCTCCGCCTGCCCGACCAGTCCGGGCTGGATGTTCACCGGCAAATTCGGGAGATGGATGGGCGGATACCCGTGATTTTTGTCACCTTAGCCAAGACGGCCGACATGGCCATCGAGGCGATGAAGCAGGGGGCCTACGACTACCTGTTCAAACCATTGGACTTGCGCCAGTTGCGGCAAGTGGTTGAGGAAGCGCTCGACGTGGCCCGGCGAATGCGCGAGCCGGCGGTCCTCGCGGAGGAAACGCCGAACGCCGATGCGGATGGGATGATCGTCGGATCGTGTCCCGCCATGCGCGAGGTCTACAAAGCCATCGGCCGCGTCGCGGCCCAGAACGTGCCCGTCCTGATCACCGGCGAAAGCGGCACGGGAAAGGAGTTGATCGCACGGGCGATTTACCAACATGGTCCGCGAGCGAAGGCGCCGTTTCTGGCGCTGAATTGTGCCGCGATTCCCGAGAACCTGTTGGAAAGCGAGTTTTTCGGCCACGAGAAAGGCGCATTCACCGGCGCTGACCGCCGCCGCATCGGAAAGTTCGAGCAATGCAACGGCGGCACGCTATTTCTTGACGAGATTGGCGATATGCCGCCGGCGCTTCAGGGCAAGCTTTTGCGCCTGTTGCAGGAACAGGCGTTCGAACGCGTCGGCGGCAACGAGACCGTGCGGACCGACGTGCGGATAATCACCGCCACACATCGCGACTTGAAAACCTGGTCAGAAGAAGGAAAGTTTCGGCCCGACCTCTATTATCGGTTGGGCGTCTTTACGATTCATCTGCCTCCGCTGCGCGAGCGCAGCGGCGATCTGCCGCTCTTGGTGCAGCACTACTTGCGGCGCTTCAGCCGCGAGCTGGGGCGCGAAGTGCAGGACGCCGCCCCCGAGACGCTCGAAAAACTCGGCGGCTATCCGTGGCCGGGCAACGTCCGCGAGTTGCAAAGCGTCCTCAAACAGGCGTTGCTGCGGGCGAGCGGTTCCCTCCTGGTGCCGGCTTTCTTGCCGGACCTTGCCGGCACACTCGACGATTCGTCCGCAACGGCGGCCGTGGACACCACCTTCGACCTTGAGGCGATCATTCGCCAGCAGCTTGGGCCGGACGCTCAGGATATATACGCCGAGACGCACCGCCAAGTTGACCGCGTGTTGCTCTCTCGTATTCTGCAATACACCGGCGGCAACCAATATCAGGCTGCGCGGTTGCTGGGAGTCGCGCGAAAAACGCTGCGGCAAAGACTGCGCGATCTGGGCCTGCGAATTGCGCAGTCGGTAGAAGCCGACGACGAAATTGAGAACTGACGTTGACGCATGGCACGAAAGGTGTCTGAGCGGCTAGAAAAGTGCCATCTCTCGACAAGGCCGCCGACCTCTACAACCGCTGGCTCGATGAATCAGGCCTCAGTGTCGGTGCAGCCTTAAACGGAACGGCGATTGCTTCCGGGGAAGGGCAGCCTTAGCGAATCCATTTGGAAAGGGACCTCGAAAATGTTGACCCGAAGTTACGAAAACGATCCTTGCACTCCGGCAGCCGACCAAGAGACGCCGCAACTCGTCGCCGCTTGGTTGGCGGATTTTTTCCAGCGACATCCGGAAGTTTCCCGGCGGGAATTCCTGCTGCACGCCATCAAATCCGAACTCGCCAACCGGCAGCGGCGAGACATGACGCCGTGGCCCCGCACGGCCCACGCGAGCAAAGGCTGGGCGGCCAGTCCGGCCCAACATCGAACTCGGCCAACCGACGAGGAGCGTCGCGCGGAAGACTTGGTAGCCGCGCGTTTGATGGCCCTTAACTATCAGCGGCATGGCGTTTGGCCCCGCTTCCAACGATTCATGTCCGGCAAGTGAAACGAGAACTCCGAAGGGTAACGAGCCATGTGGATCGTCCGCCTAGCATTGCGCCGCACCTACACCTTCGTGGTGGCAGCCATGTTGATCGCCGTTTTCGGCGCGGTGAGCATCTACCGCATGTCGACGGACATCTTTCCCGAACATCGACATCCCGGTCGTCAGCGTGGTCTGGCAGTACACCGGGATGCCGGCCGACGAGATCGAGAGCCGCATCATCTTCATCAATGAGCGCGTGCTGACGGCGTCGGTCAACGACATCGAGCACATCGAGAGTCAGTCGCTGGATGGCGTCGGCGTGATCCGCATCTACTTTCAGCCCGGCGCCAAGATGGCCGAGGCCGAGGCGCAGGTGACGGCCACCTGCCAGACGCTGCTGAAGATCATGCCGCCGGGCATCACGCCGCCGTACATCGTCCGCTACAGCGCGACCAGCGTGCCCATCGCTGCAGATCGCCGTCAGCAGCGACACGCTGACCGAACAGCAGATTTTCGACTACGCCGCGAACTTCATCATCCAGCAGCTGGGCACCGTGCAGGGCGCGCGGGTGCCGCAGCCCTGGGGCGGCAAGCAGCGGCAGATCATGGTCGATCTCGACCTCGACGAGCTCTACGCCCGCGGCCTGTCGCCCAGCGATGTCAGCACCGCCATCGGCAATCAGAACCTGATCATCCCGGCCGGCACGGCCAAGATCGGCAGCACGGAGTACAACGTCAAGCTCAACAGCAGCCCGGACTTGATCGACGGCGTTCAACGACATCCCCGTCAAGATCGGTCAACGGCGTCCCGATCTACGTCAAGGACGTGGCCCACGTCCGCGATGGGCTACGCGGTGCAGACCAACGTCGTCCGCCGCGACGGCCGCCGGGCGGTGCTCATGACCATCCTCAAGGGCGAAGGGCGCTTCGACGCTGGACGTGGTCCAGCGGGTCCGCGATGCCCTGCCGCGACATCCAGGCGCAGCTCCCGCCGGAACTTGAAGATGGAACTGCTCTTCGACCAGTCGGTCTTCGTCCGGGCGGCCGTCGAGGGCGTGCTCAAGGAAGGGGCGATCGCCGCCGGGCTGACCGCGCTGATGATCCTGCTGTTCCTCGGCTCGTGGCGGAGCACGCTGATCGTCGCCATCTCGATCCCGCTGTCGATCCTCACCTCGATCATCGTCCTGTGGGCGCTGGGCCAGTCGCTCAACACGATGACGCTGGGCGGCATGGCGCTGGCGGTCGGCATCCTGGTGGACGACGCCACGGTGGAGATCGAGAACGTCCACCGCAACATCGGCCATGAAGAAGCCGATCCGCCGGGCGATCCTCGACGGGGCCGCCCAGATCGCCGTGCCGGCGTTCGTCTCGACGCTGGCCATCTGCATCGTCTTCGTGCCGGTGGTGTTCCTGACCGGGCCGGCCGCCTACCTGTTCACGCCGCTGGCGCTGGCGGTCGTCTTCGCCATGCTGGCCTCGTACCTCCTGTCGCGCACGCTGGTGCCGACGATGGTGCTGTACCTGCTGCCGCCGGAAGTCGAGCCTGTACGCCGCAGGAGGACACAATGGCGAGGCATCGACACGGCGGCGGGCCGATCTGGCGGTTCCACCATGGCGTTCAACCGCCAGTTCGAGCGGCTGCGGCTCGGCCTACCAGGCGCTGCTCGGCTGGGCGCTGGATCATCGCGCTTGCGACGGTGGCCGGCCTGCTCGGCTTCGCCTTGGGCTCGCTGGCTGCTGTTCCCGCGGATCGGCCAGACTTCTTCCCCGCCGTCGACGCCGGCCAGTTCCGGCTGCACGTCCGGGCGCCGGCCGGCACGCGCATCGAGGAGACGGAGCGGATCTTCGGCCAGGTCGAGGACGTCATCCGCGAGGTCGTGCCCGACAGCGAGCGGGCGATGATCCTCGACAACATGGGGCTGACGCAGTCGTTCACGATCATGGCCTACGTCGACAACGGCACGGTCAGCGACGCCGACGGCGAGATCCTCGTCGTCGCTCAAGCCGGACCACCGGCCGACGGCGGACTATGTCGCCCGGCTGCGGACCGAGCTGCCGCGGCGGTTCCCGCAGTGCACCTTCTTCTTCCAGCCGGCCGACATCACCAGCCAGATCCTCAACTTCGGCCTGCCCGCGCCCGATCGACGTGCAGGTGGTCGGCGTCAACCGGGCCGGCAACCTCGCGGTCGCCCAGAAGCTCCGCAGGGAGATCGCCAAGGTTCCCGGCATCGCCGACGTCCACCTCCACCAGATCACCGACCGGCCGGACCTGCGCCTGGACGTGGACCGGATCATGGCGTCGGAGCTGGGACTGACGCAGCAGGACGTGGCCGGCAGCGTGCTGGTGTCGCTCAGCTCGACGAGCCAGGTGGCGCCGAACTTCTGGGTCAACCCGACCGAACCGCGTCAACTACCGCGTGGCCGTGCAGACGCCGGAGTATCGCATCCACTCGGTGGACACCCTGCTGAACACGCCGATCATCAACGGCCAAACGACGGCGGCTGCCGCCGAACGCAGACGCTCGACGGCGTGACCACGCCGGCGCCGCCGCAGCTGCTGAGCAACCTGGTGGACCTGCGCCGCACCGTCTCGCCGGCGAACGTCAACCACTACAACGTGCAGCCGGTCTTCGACGTCTACGCCAACGTGCAGGGCGGCGACCTGGCGGCGCGCGGCCGGACGTGCAGAAAGCCATCGACGCGGTCCGGCCGGAGCTGCCGCGGGGCAGCACGATCGTCATCCGCGGCCAGGTCGAGAGCATGAACAGCTCGTTCGCCGGGCTGGCCCCGGGCTGGTGTTCGCCGTGCTGCTGGTCTACTTCCTGATGGTGGTCAACTTCCAGTGCTGGCTCGACCCGTTCATCATCCTGACGGCCCTGCCCGGGGCGCTGGCCGGCATCCTCTGGATGCTGTTCGTGCACGCAGACGACGATCAGCGTGCCGGCCCTGATGGGGGCGATCATGTGCATCGGCGTGGCGACGGCCAACAGCATCCTGATGGTCACCTTCGCCAACGACCAGCGGCGCGACGGGCACGACGCCCGCAGCGCCGCCCTGGCGGCCGGGGCGACCCGGCTGCGGCCGGTGCTGATGACCGCGCTGGCGATGATCATCGGCATGCTGCCGATGTCGCTGGGCCTGGGCGAAGGCGGCGAGCAGAACGCCCCGCTCGGCCGGGCCGTCATCGGCGGCCTGCTGGTCGCCACCGTTTTCACCCTGTTCTTCGTGCCGGTGATGTACAGCCTGCTCCGCCGCCGGCCACCGAAGGCGGAGCCGACCGATGACGGCGAATCCGAATCGCCGACCCCGGTCGAAAGCGTCTCAGCCGGTCTTGCACATCCCGATAGGAGCAATTTCTTTCCGGAGGGCAAAATATGAACGCTATGCCAGTAAATATGGTTTCCACGGCAATTCGTCCGCTTGCTCCCACCCCACCGCCCGTCGCGCACCAGACGCCGTCGCGCATCAGGCGAAGCACGATCGCGCTTGGCGGCCTGGCCGTCGTCGCCCTCGCCGTCGTTTTGTTTGCAGGAACAACGTCGCGCCTGCGGCAACAACGGGCGCTGGCCGCTCAGGCGTCGGCGGTCGCGAGCCGGCCGCCGCTGGTTACAGTAGCAGTCGCCAGCGCCTCGCCGGCGGACAACGAGCGCGTCCTGCCGGGCACCGCCTTGCCGCTGCTGGAGGCCGCTCTTTATCCGCGGGCGACCGGCTACGTCAAGACGCGCCTGGTGGACATTGGCGACCGCGTCAAGGCCGGGCAACTCCTGGCGGATCTTTCCGCCCCCGACCTCGACGATCAATTGGCCCAGGCAAAGGCGAATCTGGTGCAGGCTCAAGCCAATCTCCGCTTGAACCAGGCAAACGAGGTTTTCGCCCAGGTCACCCTTGACCGCTCGCTGGCGGTGAACCGCATGACGCCCGGCGCGGTGTCGCAACAGGATGTCGACCAAGAGCGGGCCGCGCTTGCCACCTCCAAGGCGAGTGTGGCGGCCGCCGAGGCGAGCATTGGCACCAATCAGGCCACCGTCCAGCAACTCACCGACCTGCAATCGTTCGAAAAGATTGTTGCCCCCTTCCAGGGCGTCGTCACCGCGCGGAACATCGATCCGGGCGACTTGTTATCGGCCAACAGCACGACGAGGGAACTGTTCCATGTTATGCGGACCGACGTCCTCCGTATCTTCGTCAACGTGCCTCAGTCCTTCGCCACGGGGATCAAGGTCGGGCAGGATGCAATCGTCTATCAGCGCGACGATCCCACACGACAATTCGCCGGCAAGGTGACGCGCACCGCCGACGCCCTCGAACCGAACACGCGCACGCTCTTGACCGAGGTCCAGGTCCCTAACCCGAACGACGCTTTGCGGCCCGGCATGTACCTTATGGTGAAGTTCGTCTTCCGCCGCGTGAACCCGTCGGTGCGAATTCCATCGGCGGCCATCGTCGTCCGCGACGGCCCGCGGCGGGTGGGCGTGTTGGACGACCGGCATGCCATCCACTACCGCAATGTGGAACTAGGCCGCGACTTCGGCGACGAGATTGAAGTGGTCGGCGGACTTCGGCCCGGCGAGACCGTTGTGGTGCATTCCGGCGACGACGTGCCTGAGGGCACGGTCGTAGACGCGGTTCCCCTAATGAGGTGAGGTGAGCTGACCTAAGATTCAAGGCGTTTTTTGTACGTCGGCGGCGACAGAACAGGCTCGGAAAACGGCCGATGCATTGGTAAGAAGCATTTGAATTGATCACTTGGAAATCGTTTTGGAAACTGAACCTTCCCAATGTGTGGACGCTGCTTCCACTTCGGCTCGTCGTTGGGGTTGGTTTTCTGCTGCACGGCTTCGCGAAACTAAACCGTGGACCAGCTAGATTTGCCACGTTGCTTGAGCAAATCGGCACCCCGTATAAGAGCACATGATCCTGCCACAAGACGGCGCTACACAGCGCCGTCCGTTCATTGGCTGGTGCGGATCCGCTTGAGGACGGCGGCGGGCGCGGCTGCCTTCGCCGAAATTGCTCCCATCGGAGTTGGACCCTATAATCACCTAATCGGGACGGAGGACCGCTCCCCATGGCGGTAGTCGCGGACACTCAGCAGTTAATGTCATGTCATCGAGTCCGGTTAAGGAAAATGATGGGGAGTCCGAGTTCACCTCGGGTGATATCAATGCGCTCCGCGAAATTGTTGAGGGAACCGCGGAAAGCACGGGCGAGGCGTTTTTCCAATCGCTCGTCGAGCACCTAGCGACGGCCATCCACGTGCAATATGCCTTCGTGGCGGAATTCGCTCACGCGCGCAAGCGGGTGCGCACGTTGGCCTATTGGACCAAACACCACATCGCCGCGAACATCGAATTCAACCTGGCAGGAACACCTTGCGAGGAGGTAGTTGCCGGCACGCTGTGCCACCATCCTGCCAGTGTGCAAGAGCGATTCCCACAGGACAAAGGCCTCATCGACCTGGGGATTCAGAGTTACCTGGGCGTGCCGCTGGTGGATTCGGAGGGCCAAGTACTGGGACACTTGGCTGTGTTCGATGAGCGGCCAATGCCTATGCAGCCGAAAAAGCTGCTCATTTTCCGGATCTTTGCCAGCCGAGCCGCCGCCGAGCTCAATCGCCTCCGCATGGAGCAGATGCTCATGGAAAGCGAAAAACGCTACCGCGATTTGTTCGACGAGGCGCCGATTCCCTACGTCTTTGAAGACACGGAGACGCGCTTTGTCCGCGTCAACCGCGCGGCGATGAAGCTCCTTGGCCTGCGTGACGAGGACGTTCCCGGCACAGTCGGCCTGTCGCTGGTTGCTACTACTCCTGATAATCAAGAGCGTCTTCGCGCCGCGTTTGAGGACATCCGCCACGGCAAGGAAAGCGAGCTTGTCGAATTAGAACTTCGCCGCAAGGACGACGGCCGGCCCGTGTGGGTGCAGTTCTGGTCGCGACCGGAGCCGGACGGAAAGCATACGCGGACGATGATAATCGATATTACCGCCCGTGTCCTGGCGGAGCGGGAAAGTGCCCGCTTGCAGCAGCAGAACCAGTATTTGCAGGAAGAGATCAATGCGTCGCGCGACTTCCAGGAGATCGTGGGCCGCACGCCGGCGCTCGCGGCGGTGTTGGAGAACGTGCGGCGGGTTGCTCCCACCGACGCATCCGTACTGATCACCGGCCAGACGGGCACGGGGAAAGAACTGATTGCCCGAGCAATTCACTCTATCAGCAAGCGTCGCGATCAGCCGCTGATTAAGGTCAATTGTGCGGCGCTGCCATCAGGACTGGTAGAAAGCGAGTTGTTCGGCCATGAAAAAGGGGCCTTCACCGGCGCTATCGCCCGGCGCGTCGGCCGTTTCGAATTGGCCGACGGAGGAACGATTTTTCTGGATGAAGTCGGCGAGCTGTCGTTGGACATTCAAGCGAAACTGCTGCGAGTCCTACAGGAGCGCGAATTCGACCGACTCGGCGGACGAATGCCGCAGCAGGTCGACGTGCGCGTGATCGCGGCCACCAACCGGGATCTGGCCAGCGCCGTTCGCGAGAAGACATTCCGTGAAGACCTGTTCTACCGCTTGAACGTCTTTCCCATCGAGCTTCCGCCGTTGCGCAACCGGAAGGAGGATATCCCGCTATTGGCTCATTACATGTTGAACAAGTACTCTACGCAGATTGGAAAGCCGATCGACGGCATCGGCCCTGAAACCATCGAGCGCATGCAGGCGTATCCCTGGCCGGGAAACATTCGCGAGTTGCAGAACGTCATCGAACGGGCAACGATTCTCGCCACCGGCCGAGTTCTTGAAATCGGGCCGGAATTGCTGCTCGCTTCGATCGCTTCGCCGAAGCCGGATGCCGTTACCGAACGCACTTCAATTTCCGACCGGGAGACCGTGGCCAAGCTGGAGACCGTCGATCGCAACCACATACTGGCCGTTCTGAAGCAAACGAACTGGCGGATCAGCGGTCCCGACGGCGCGGCCTCTATTCTAGCCCTGCATCCTAACACGCTCCGCAGTCGCATGAAGAAACTCGGTATCTCACGCGAGTCCGGCGACATTTCGTAGGGCCGCGACTTTCCAGCACGTTGAATAACGAGATCGCGCGAGCGCACTTCGCACCCCGCTCACTTGCGGCCATCCGTCGAAAACACGGCAAGCGCCTTGTCAGCGTCGGCTGCCAGCCTCGCCCGATTGGCTTGCACCGCCTCGGCCGCCAGACGGTTATAATGCTGCTCAACGCGCGGCTTAATGCGGCGCAGGATCGGCCCTGGATCCGCCTTGACCGTCTCCAACGTTACTTTCGTTTCAGGGCAGATAGGCAGGGTGATCATGCAGTATGCGTTCGAGTAACCGCACAGTTCCCCGACCTCGTTCGGTACTCTCAGCTCGACGGTCGAGAGCCTTTCCGGATGCTTCTTGGCAAAGTCACGGACGTGCTTCAGAATTTCTTTGCTGCCGACGACGACTTCCAACTCGGCAGTAAACATCCGACCGGAATCGTAATCCGTGTTGATCTGAGACGCGACCGCCTTTTCCACACGCGAGTTAGGCGACTGGACCGGATCAAGGACGCGGAACTGGTACGAGTCGCCGTCCACGCGCTTCCCGTGTTCTTCGATGCCAATCTTCTCCTCAATGAGAGTCGGCCCTCCCACGAGCATAATCTCCAGGGCGTGGTCGCGCATGTATTCCAGGTAGATCGTGGTCTGTAGAGAAAGCACAAGTTCAAGTCGTTTGAGTTTCTCTCCCCGAATTGTTTCACCGACTTCAAAGACGAGCCGATACGGCTTGCCAATACTTTGCGTAAACGTCAGCGGCTTCTTGTAATCAATCCGCTGAAGCTCAACGATTTTTCCGACGTATATGACGCGGGACATGCCGGCATACGCCTCTGCCGAGATAAAGACCCGACCAACCTGAGCTGACGCAGAGAACGGCGCCATGACCAACAGCAGACCGAACGCTATTCGTGAAATAGTCTGAACCATTCTCCTGCTCCTGTCACGTCTCGTGGGTGTCACGAGCATCAGCGGAAGCTCAGAAACGCTGCCGCACACCATCGCGTCATTCGCATCCGTATGCAGAACTAACCTCTGACTGGTGGGAAATTCTACCCCGCAAGTCTTGTTCGAGCAAGAAGGCGCGAACAATTGGCGGCTGAACGACGGGGTTTTGGCAGGTCCGCCTATCCCACCCCGCGCAAACGACTCGGCACTTCGTTGGAACCAAACGAATTGAGGAGGGGGACTCACGGTATTTCGTACTGGTCACGAAATGACGTGAGACGCTCGGGTTCCGTTCGTGAGCCGTGTCTTTGCCGAAATATATGCTTTCTGACCCAATTCCTTTGTTGACAACGACTTATGTCTTGCGTTTCGAAATCCGTCATGCTATGGCACCGATGTTGCTTTTGATGACGACCGCTTCAGTCAGGCCCCAACGATTAGATGCCTCCCATGCTCAGGATCACCGCGATTCACAGTGATTCGCAGACCATCCTCAAGTTAGAGGGCAAGCTGCTGGCGCCGTGGATTGAAGAATTGGGCGGCGCGTACGCTCTGGCGAAAAGCCGGTCGGACCGAGTCGTACTCGATCTGGCCGAGTTGACCTATGCGGACGACGCGGGCACGAAGCTGCTCTGCAGTTTTGTCCGACTGGGAGTACCCCTTGGCGAGTGTTCGGCGTTCGTGACCGAGTTGCTGCGGGTACCGCAGCCTTAACCGTAATGAGGTGTATTTTGATCGTTTCCTCGCGTCGCCGAGATCGAGGGCACGATCGATTCAAAAACTCCATCCTCGGCATCGATTAGATAAAGGTTAGAATCATGAGCAAGGTTTTCCAGTTTGTTTTTGGAGCAGTAGTGGGTGTCGCCGTCAGCGCGTCGTTCGTTGGTTGCGGCTCGTCGGATAGCAAGATGACGGATAGCAAAATGTCAGACGGCAAGATGACCGACAGCAAGATGTCGGATGGCAAGATGACCGACGGCAAGATGTCAGACATCAGGATGACCGACGGCAAAATGTCCGACAACAAGATGAACGATGGCAAAATGTCCGACAGCAAAATGATGGATGGCAAGATGGCCGAAGGCAAAACGACTGAGAGCAAGATGATGGACGGCAAGATGTCCGATGATAAGATGGACCATAAGTAGGCCGTCACGGGCATCGTCGAAATACACGTAAGAATTGGAGACTTCGCGATGGTATGTTTTGGTACGAAAGACTCGTGGGTGGTTCGCTCGATGGACCGGATCAAGTTACCGCTCCCGCTCGCTCTGGCATTCTTGACACTTCGCGGCGCGGTCACGCTTGGGGCTGACTCAAGCGATTCCACCGCGGCGAAGACGAGGTTACTCGTAACGCTGGTTCGATCGCCAACGATTCAGTTGGAATTGAAGCTCGACGCTCGGCAGGCCGCGGCGGTCGATGCGGCCGTGGCCGAGATCGACGAACCGCTGTGGAGGTTGCGCGAAGCAACAGCCCAGCGGAGCGCCGGAGAAGTTCCGGCGCTGCGGAAGAAGTTCGCGGGGGAGCTTCGTGCCGCCTTGCGACCCGAGCAGCAAGAGCGTCTGCAACAGTTGCTCTGGAGGTCGCAAGGCGTATGGGCCCTGAAGGACTCGCGGCTCGCCGATCGGCTTGCCTTGACCGAATCTCAAAAGGAGCAGATTGCCGAGTCGCTTGACTCCCTTGATCGATCCAGTCCCTCGGACAAAGTGGCTGAAGTGGAAAAACAGGCCATGGCCGGCCTGACCGACAAACAACGCCTGCTATTGCCAGAGTTGATCGGGCCCGCGCTCGATTTCAGCCAGGTTCGCCAGATCGGCGTGAAGGCCCCGGAGATCACCGGCATTGATGGCTGGGTGAATTCGCGGCCGATCAAGCTAGCCGACCTCAGCGGCAAAGTCGTGGTCTTGCACTTTTGGACCTTCGGATGCATCAACTGCATTCACAACCTGCCGGTCTACAAGACCTGGTACGACGAGTTGCCGCGCGACAAGGTTGTGATCGTCGGCATTCACACGCCGGAAACGGACGCCGAACATCAATTTGACGGCCTGCAACGGGCCGTCAAGCAGCGCGAATTGAAGTTCCCAATTGCTATGGACATCCACGCCGAAACGTGGAAGGCCTGGAGTAATTCGATTTGGCCGGCGGTGTACTTGATCGACCGGCACGGCAACGTCCGCTACTGGTGGACCGGCGAATTGCGATGGAAGGGCGCCGACGGGGACAAACAGATGCTCGCCCACATCAAACAACTGGTCGAGGAGAAAGACTGACTTTCAAGTCGAAGGAGAAAACTGAGGATGCCATGAAAACAACGTCAGACCCGCTCAGTAGCGAGATCACGCCCGCAAGCGTCTACTTCAATCGACGCAATTTTATGAAGGCGGGCGTGCTCGCGGCCAGTACGGTGGCGACTGGCTGGGTTTACCGCCGGTTCACTGCGCCATCGACAACGGAGGTCGACACCCCCGAGATCGAGGTCGCTAAGACCACGGCGCCGGCAAACTCGGGCTTCCACACGGACGAAGCCGAGACATCCCTGCAGGACATCACGCACTACAACAACTTCTACGAGTTTTCCACCGATAAGGACGGCGTCGCCACGGCGGCGGCCAACTTCCAGACCGCCGGTTGGAAGGTCGAGGTCGGCGGGTTGGTGAGCAAACCGCGAGTGTTCGATCTGGACGACCTGTTGAAGATAGCGCCGGCGGAAGAGCGCGTCTACCGCATGCGCTGCGTGGAGGCATGGTCGATGGTGATCCCGTGGGCCGGCTACTCGCTGTCGCGACTGCTGGCACGCGTCGAACCCCTCGGCAGCGCCAAGTACGTAGCCATGCAGACATTGCTCGATCCGCAGCGGATGCCGGGACAGAATACGAGCGTCTTGGAATGGCCCTACGTGGAGGGATTGCGTTTGGATGAAGCGATGCACCCGCTAACGATTCTAGCGTCGGGCCTGTACGGTCGGGCGTTGCCGCCCCAGGACGGCGCGCCCTTGCGGTTGGTAGTGCCTTGGAAGTACGGGTTCAAGGGCGTCAAGTCGATCGTGAAAATCACCCTCGTGGACAAACAGCCCCCGACAACCTGGAACATGCGCGCCCCAAGCGAGTACGGGTTCTACGCCAACGTCAATCCTCGGCATGACCATCCCCGCTGGAGCCAGGCGACCGAGCAGCGGATTGGCGAGAGTGGGCGGCGTGCGACACTGATGTTCAACGGATACGGAGAGCAGGTTGCCGGTCTCTACGCGGGCATGAATTTGGACACGTTCTTCTGAATCAGCAAATGGTTGGAATAGAAAGCGTGCGGAGATGAAAAACATAGGCTTTGCGAAATTTGTTCTGTTGATCAACGGGTTGGTGCCGGCAGCGCTCCTGCTGTGGGATGCGTATCACGGTCAGGCCGGCGCAAACCCCGTCAACTACGCCGAACTGACGACAGGCATCCTCGCGCTGATCTTCCTTTGCTTATCGCTGCTAGTGACGCCCTTGCGCAAGATCACGGGGCTGAACTGGCTCTTCCATTTTCGGCGAACTCTGGGCTTGTACGCCTTCTTTTACGCGCTAGCGCACTTCTTGATCTTCTTCGTTTTCGACCGCGTATTGAATGTGCGGGACACTTTGTCCGAAATGGTGAAGCGTCCCTATTTGATCGTCGGTTCCGTGGGACTGTTGGCCATGGCGCCGCTGGCCGCCACGTCCTTCAACTACATGATCAAGTGGATGGGCCCGAAACGCTGGCAGGCCCTCCATCGACTCGCCTACGTTGCGGCAATTGCCGGCGTCGTGCATTTCTACATGCAAGTCAAATCGGACATCCGCCTGCCGGTCGCTTATGGCAGCGTCGTGGCAATCCTGCTGGGATATCGAGCCGTGGGTTTTTCCGTGCGGCGGTTGAAAAGAGCGTCTCTTCAATCAGAAGGATCGTCGTCGGCGTCGCTTGGCGGCGGCCGCTGGAAGGGGCAGCTCCGTGTCGAGCGGATTGTGCAGGTAACCCCGAACGTGAAGACGTTTCGCCTGGTTCCCCCCAACGGAAGCGGCTTCCCGTTCGCCTATCTGCCTGGACAATATCTGACATTCTCACTCGAGATCGGCGGCAAGCCGGTCTCGCGGTCCTATACGATCGCCTCCACCCCTTCTCGGCCCGGTTATTGCGAGGTCACCATCAAGCGGGAGGAGCAGGGGCTGGTCTCGCGGCACATGCACGATACGGTGCAGGAAGGCGACCTCTTGACGATCGCCGCGCCGGGCGGAAAGTTCACGTTCACCGGCGCAGACGCGAACCGCATCGTACTGTTGGCCGCCGGCGTCGGAATAACGCCGCTGATGTCGATCCTGCGCTATCTGACCGATCAGAAATGGGCCGGGCGGATCGATATGGTCTATTCCTGCAAAACGGCACGAGATATCATTTTCCGCGAGGAGCTTGATGCCCTTTCGCGCCGCTTTCCTAATCTGCATCTCACGCTGACCCTCTCACGCGCCGAGGGCACAAATTGGACCGGGGCCACCGGACGGATTGACGCGAAACTCCTCACGAGCATGGTTCCCGACCTGACGAATGTTCCGGTCTACATGTGCGGGCCGACGGAAATGCTCACGGCGACCGGCGATCTTCTGCGGCAGTTGGGAGTCGCCGAACAGAACATCCGCAAGGAGTCGTTCGGCTTGAAACCGGCATCGCCGCTCGAGGAAGGCGCGGCCTCGAACGGCGCAGGCGAATTCACGGTGACCTTCTCGCGATCGAACAAGATGGCAAAAATCGCCGGCGGCCGGCCCATCCTGGCGTTGGCCGAAGAGTTAGGCCTTGGCGTGGAATCGGAATGCCGCGCGGGCATTTGCGGAACCTGCAAGTGCCGGATGATGTCCGGTTCGGTCAGGATGGAGACGCAAGACGCTCTGGACGACAACGATCGCCGCAAGAACATCATCCTGCTCTGCCAGGCGCAGGCGCTGGAGGATGTGACTGTGGAAGTTTGATGGGAAGCGAGTAATGGCAGATGGGAAACGGCGTTCCTTGCGAACCGGTCGCACCGTGCCAGTTCTCGCGGCCCGTGGTTTCAGCGACGAACTCGGCTGGAGCCCAAGTCGCTGTGCAATCCTCGAGTTGTGCATACGCCGTCAACCGCCACCGTGTGGGTCCACATGCTGGTTTTGTCGGAGAAAAGCGCCGGGACCGGGCGACCGCGAGATTGCCACAACGTTGAAGTACTACCCAACGAACGATTGCGACTCCGTCGGGGATATGCTTTTCGATCGGGATTGGGAAGCTGGCAACACTTCTGGCAACAATCGACCGGCCCCCGCCGAATCATCGACGGAAGCCGTTGAAGTGAAACTAGTTACAGAAGCGGAGGGCATGGGACTCGAACCCACAACCCCTTGCGGGGCACCACATTTCCAGTGTGGCCGCTAGCCATTCGCTTACCCTCCAGAGCGCCCCCTAAGTCCTACACTCCATTGACTTTCCGTCGCAACAAGTTTGCAACGTTTCTTGCGGGTGTCAAAAACTACGCCTCAAACTACCCCCGACGCCCGTTGTTGACACCTGCTCTGACACCCGCCACTACCCCTGGCATCCGACGACTACGCCTAATTCAAAAATCGGAAGAGATCCAGCGGCTAACTCTAAGCATACTCTATCTGTGCGACCAATCAAGCCGTGGACCGATTTTCCACTCTACCCGCCTAGGACGGGCCGCTGGGCAAAAAAGATCGCAGGCAAGCTGCACTACTTCCGGCCGTGGGACGGCCCCAATGGTGCGTATCGGCGCTTCCTGGCTCGGCAAAATGGCTTGGCGGCCAACGGAGCGCCTCCGCACACCCCCGCGCACCCCCAAAACCGCTGGCTCTACCAGACCAGGAGCTGCGGGAAGCTCAGCACTAGGCGGGTTGAGAAGGTAGTCAAGCTGCTGGTGCGCCCTACAAGTTCAAAATGAGCCACGCAGTCAACGAAAGTAAATCCTGAGAATTTAAGTTCGTCTGCTGGGTCCCGTATACCGCACCAACAGCGCTTGCGGAGCTGCTACCGATGGCCGGAAAAGTGGTTTCGGCCGTCAGGTCCGCGCTCGCGGCCACGGGGCTGAAAAGGCCCTGGCTTCCGACAATGTTGGGCAGATTACCGGTGGTTGCGGGCGCATTGGGTCCAGCGTTATTGCCCGCTGGGTTCGTAAAAGCCGGGCTGATGAGAATTGCGCCGGCCGCCGCACGGACTGCCGGCGAAAGATTGGCCGCAATTGCGATGTTGCTTGCCGCTGCCACTGCCGGCGGCGCCACCGCGACCGCTGAGAGAACTACACTCGGAAAAGTGCGGCTTTCCATGAACTCAAATCGCAGCAGGCGTCCCTTACGGTTGCTCGACCTTGTCATGGCTCTCTCCTCCTTTCGAAATGTAAGAACGACAATTTCTCGCGTGAGCGAAGAATCGGAAATTCGGGACGAAAACAGTGCAAGGGGCGCGCCATATCGACGCTCTTGGGCAAGGCGCAAACGCGGAGTCGTCGCTTCCAATCCGTCGGGCTGCCATCGTTGTTCTCGGCACCTAAAGGAGTCATCCCATACAGCGTCCCGCCGCTGAGCGTCAAATCGCACCTCGGAAATTGTCGATACATAGACCAAGGACCGCGGACAGTTGGAAAGAATGCTGCCGCGACGTTCGAAGGTGATCGGCGCCTTGATTCTCCGCATCGGAAAACTATTTGGCCCGTGATTTGCGGAACTGAGCGTTCGACTGGAAATTTCCCGCAAGTAGCTCCAAAAGTTCAAACCAAATACCTCAATAAAAGGAACGCGATCATGTCGAGAGCAGTTTTTTGCATTACCAGCCTCCCCCAAGCCGACGCGATCATTCGCAATCTGCAAGGGGCCGGCTTTTCGGGCAACGATATTTCGGTGCTGACCGCTGACAAGGAAGGCACGCGCGATTTTGCCCATGAGCACAACACCAAGGCGCCCGAGGGCGCCGCCACGGGCGCCGGAAGCGGAGCCATATTGGGCGGCGTAATCGGCTGGCTCGCGGGAGTCGGCACCTTAGCCATACCGGGCCTCGGTCCATTTATTGCAGCCGGTCCGATCATGGCCGCATTGAGCGGTGCTACCGTGGGCGGCGCAATCGGCGGAGTGGCCGGGGCCTTGATTGGAATGGGAATGCCGGAATTCGAGGCTAAAAAGTACGAGGGCAAGATTCGTAGCGGAAGCTGCCTGATTGCCGTGCATTCGGAAAACGGCGATGAGGTGGACCGCGCCGAGGCGATTTGCAAGCAGGCCGGCGCGAGCGACATTACGACATCCCGAGAGACTGCCGTTGCCGGTGGCAGCCGGTATTGACCCTCGAGGCCATGCGGCGGCGAGTTTATTCCGAAACTTGCTGCCGTTTTTTTATTTCTTGCCTTTCATCTTGTGGTCTCACGTGGGCGAATCCCTGGCAGGTCAATCGTCCCTAATGGAGTACTTGCTGCCACGGTGTTCAATGAGTCGTCAGCGAATCCCGCTACGGATTCCTTTCGGAAATCGCTATTTGCATGCGACGCCTTCACGCGATTGAGGGGAATGGACGGTTCTTCTTCGATCTGTGGTTCGTCCCGGAACGAGTTTTGCTTCAGCACCGACAGAAGTTAACTCCGTCCGAAAGACGTAAGATGCAAACAGTAAGAAGATTGCCCGATTCCCGACCGGAAAAGATTCTGGTGTTTCGAGCATTGATGCTCGGTGACATGCTTTGCGCGGTGCCGGCGTTGCGAGCCTTGCGGCACATGTGTCCCCAAGCTGAGATCGCCCTCATTGGTTTGCCGTGGGCGCGAGCGTTCGCGGCGCGATTTCCGAAATACATCGACTCCTTCATCGAGTTTCCGGGCTTCCCTGGTCTGCCCGAGAGAGATTGGAGGGCGGCGGAGACCGTGGAATTCATCCGCGACATGCAATCGCAAAAAGCCGATTGGATTGTTCAGCTTCATGGCGACGGCACGATCATCAATCCGCTGATGATGCTGTTTGCCGCGAGTCGCGCGGCGGGATATTACTTGCCAGACGCTTATTGCCCCGACGCCGCGACATTCTTGCCCTATCCCGCCGACGAGCCGGAGGTTCGACGGCATCTTCGTTTGATGGAATTCCTGGGAGCGACCGATCTCGATGAGGATTTGGAATTTACCATCACGGACGAGGACCACATCCCCCTGGCGGCGCTTACTGGCGGTGATGAATGGTTCCACCAGCCTTATGTATGCATCCATCCGGGGGCGCGCTTCGAAAGCCGCCGCTGGTTGCCGCGGTGCTTCGCGGAAGTCGCCGACCGCATAGCGCGGGAGGGATTCCGGATCGTCATCACCGGCTCATCGAGTGAAGCTCCGCTAGCGGAGGCCATACGCCGCGAAATGCACTCGATGGCGCTCGATTTGACGGGCCAAACGTCGCTTGGCATGTTGGCGGCCCTGCTGGAAGGCAGCCGCTTGCTGCTGACCAACGATACGGGGATTTCGCACCTTGCCGCCGCCCTCAAGGTGCAAAGTGTTGTCTTGGTTCTCGGCTCCGACGCAAACCGGTGGGCGCCGCTGGACGGAGGCGCTGCATCAAGTTGTGTCGGCGCCGGTTCCCTGCCGTCCGTGCGAGCATGTGATCTGCCCGATCGGCTTCGCCTGTGCGAATGAGTTAAGCGCGGCCGAGGTGGGCGACTTCGCTATGAAATTGTTACGCGGCAACACCTGGCACGATGAATCCCATTCGAAACACGAACCGGCAAGGTTCCGTGCATTGCCCGCATATCAGATCTGAGGACAATCTCAATGCGACTCGACAGGCGATTGCGAATCCTGACTTGGCACATTCACGGCAATTACCTCTGGTACTTGTCGCACACCGGCCACGATTTCTACTTGCCGACGCGCAACGACGGCACTCCGGGCTATGGAGGCCGCGGTACGACGTTTCCCTTCGGCGCGAATGTCCGCGACGTGCCGGCCGGCGAGGTCCGAGATTTAGAAGTCGATTGTATTCTCTTCCAACATCGCGACAATTATCTTTGCGACCGCCACGAAATCCTTTCGCCCAGACAACGGCGACTGCCGCAGCTCTACCTCGAGCACGATCCTCCTTTGGAACGGCCCACGGGACAGTCGCACTGGTTTCAGCAATCGCGCGGCCTGTTGATTCACGTGACTGCCTTTAATGCCCTCATGTGGGATAGCGGCGACACGCCGACGCGAGTTATCGAGCACGGGGTTCCTCAGCCGGACGACATTCGATACACGGGCCAAATTCCTCGTGGAATTGTCGTTATCAATGACCTGGGAGCCCGCGGACCGCGCCTTGGCCCTGATCTGTTCGAGCGAACGCGCCGGCACGTTCCGCTCGATTTGGTCGGCATGCACAGCGAACCTCTTGGCGGCATCGGCGAAGTCAAACCGACGCAATTGGCCGCATTTGAAGCACGGTACAGGTTTTTTTTCAATCCCATCCGGTACACCAGTCTGGGTTTGGCCGTTTGCGAGGCGATGATGCTCGGCATGCCGGTCGTGGGCCTGGCCACTACCGAGATGGCGACCGCGGTTGTCAACGGCGTGACCGGCTATGTGGACACGAGCTTGAAGCGTTTGTTGCCGCGCATGCAGCGGCTCCTCGACGAACCTCAACTGGCAATGACCCTTGGCAACAATGCTCGACGATACGCTCGCCGGCGCTTCGGTTTGCGGCGCTTCGTCAAGCGCTGGAATACGGTGTTGGCACAATTTCTGGAACGAACGGAAAACACACAACTGGAAAGAGAATCAGAATGCTGCGACGTATTGCTTTGATCAGTGAACACGCCTCGCCGCTGAGCGCCCTGGGCGGAATCGATAGCGGGGGACAGAACGTTTACGTCGCCCAGATCGGCCGCCGGCTCGCGGAAATGGGGCATTCCGTGGACGTATTCGTACGCCGCGACGACGCATCGCTGCCTGCCATTTGCGATCGTGGCGGCGGTCTGCGCGTCGTGCATGTCGATGCCGGGCCGCTGCATTTCGTGGCCAAGGAAGATATGCTGCCGATGATGGGCGACTTCGCAGCCTGGATGTCGCGCTTTCTCCGCCTGCGGGGAGGGTACGATATAATCCACGCGAATTTTTTCATGTCGGGCCTGGTCGCCGCGGAACTTAAGAAGCGGCATGGCATTCCATTCGTTGTTACCTTTCATGCTCTGGGACGGATCCGCTTGCTCCATCAAGGCAGCGTGGACCGGTTTCCGCCGGAGCGCATCGACATCGAAAAACGCGTGATGGACGAAGCGGACGCCATCATTGCCGAGTGTCCCCAGGATCGACAAGATCAAGAACGGCTTTACGACGCCTCGCCGGCCCGCATTCGCGTGGTGCCGTGCGGGTTCGACGACGACGAGTTCTGGCCGATGGGCCGCGCCGCGGCCCGAGCGTACTTGCGTTTCGACGCGGACGAGCGGCTAGTCGTGCATGTCGGCCGCATGGTGCCGCGCAAGGGAATCGACACCGCCATCGAAGGCTTCGCCCAGTTGGTTCGCGGCCACGGCATCGAAGCCAGGATGCTAATCGTCGGCGGAGAATCCGACGACCCCGATCCGCGGCTGACTCCGGAGATTGGCCGCCTGATGCAAGTCGCCGACGATCACGAAATCGGTGATCGCGTTACATTCACCGGCCGCCGCGGACGACAAATGCTCCGCTATTACTATAGCGCGGCCGATATCTTTGTAACCACGCCCTGGTATGAGCCGTTCGGAATTACGCCCGTGGAAGCGATGGCCTGCGGCACGCCGGTGATCGGTTCCGACGTGGGCGGCATCAAGTACACGGTCTGCAACGGCCTGACAGGCTACCTTGTTCCGCCGCGCGATGCCCAGGGCGTCGGCGATCGCTTGGCGCAGTGCTTTTCAGGGCCCGAAGTCCTCGATCGCATGCGCGCGGCGGCCGTGCGGCGCGTCAATCTGCTCTTCACTTGGCAGCGCGTAGCGGAGCAAATCGCGGCCGTCTACCGGGAGGTGCTGGAGCAACGCGGCACCGCGCCGCGGGGTCAAACGTTGTGTCCGCCGGTGGGCGCGATCGGCCTGGCAGCGACCGGACCGGCGGTCAGGATGGATGCGGCAAAATAAGGCGGATGAAATCATGAGAACTACCGAAATCCTCAAGCCGGCTGTCTTCTTCGACAAGGACGGCACACTCGTGGAAAACGTACCCTACAACGTGGACTGCTCGCGGCTGAAACTTGTTCCCCACGCGGGCGAGGCCCTTCGTCTGCTGCACGGTCATGGTTTTGCGATCGTCGTCGTCACGAACCAGGCGGGCATCGCCCGGGGCTACTTCAGCATTGCCGACCTTCGCCGCCTGGAAGCGGGGCTGCGCCGCCTCGCCGCTGCCGAGGGCGTGCCGCTGGCAGGCTTTTATTTTTGTCCGCACGCTCCAGACGGCGTTGTGCGGGAATATTCGGCGGAATGCGTCTGCCGCAAGCCGGAACCGGGGATGATTTTCGCGGCCGCGCAGCGCATTGCACCTCGATTTGGAGCGTTCCTGGTTTGTCGGCGATCTCTTGGACGATGTCGAAGCGGGCCATCGAGCGGGCTGCCGCTCCGTGCTCGTCGATTCCGGCGGCGAAACAGTCTGGCGGCGATCCTTGTGGCGAGTGCCCGATATTACGGCCGGCAATCTTCTCGATGCGGCGCGGGAAATTCTGGCGGCGGATTCACATAAAGGCGACAACACCTGTCTCGCGGAGACCTATGCATGATTTCACTTCCGCCTACCATGTGGGACGCGCTCGGCCGGCTTCGCGCGCTGGTGATTGGCGACGCGATGCTGGACAGCTATTTCAGCGGATCGAGCCAAAGGCTCTGCCAAGAGGCGCCCGTTCCAATCGTTGACGTTTCCACAGGAACCGACATGCCAGGCGGGGCCGCCAACTGCGCCGCGAATCTAGCGGCACTCGGCTTACAGACGACGTTGTTGGCGCTCAGTGCGGACGACTGCGCGGGTCGGCGCTTGCAAGAATTGTTGACGCAGAAAGGAGTTCGCACGCAATCCATGATCATAAGCCCCGAGCGCAGCACGCTGCACAAGGCGCGGGTTCTTTGCGACGATCATCTTGTCGTTCGTTTCGACCAGGGAACCACCGCTGCGGCTTCGGCAATAGAGCAGCGGCTCATTCTGCGACGGCTCGAGGCGGCGTACCGCCAGGCCGACCTAGTCGTCGTTTCCGATTACGGATACGGCGTCGCGACGCCCGCCACGATCGAACGTCTCGCGGCGCTTCAGTGCCGGTTTCCCCGCGTGCTCGTCGTGGATGCCAAAAATCTTGCCGCCTATCGTTGCGCGGCCATGACGGCCTGCAAGCCGAACTATCGCCAAACACTCTCGTTGCTCGGATTGGCGGCCTCGTCCAGCGGCCAGCGCCGCGCCGACTTGCTAGCTTCGGAGGGACATCGCATTCTGGAAACCACCTGTAGCCGCGTGGTCGCCGTGACGCTGGATTGCGAAGGCGCGTTGATTTTCGAGCGCGGGCGACCGCCCTATCGAACCTACGCCCAGGCGGCGCCGCAGAATCGCGCGACCGGCGCGGGTGATACATTCTTGAGCGCGTTTGCCTCGTCCTTGGCTCTTAAGTTTCCGACTCCCGCGGCGGCCGAGATAGCTTCGGCCGCGGCGGCGGTTGCCGTGGCCAAGCCGCATACGGCCACCTGTGCACAGGAAGAATTGCGCGACTATCTGATCGGCACGCAACTCCCGCAAAGCAGCCTGCGACGGCTGCTGCCCATCCTCGACGAATATCGCCGCGCCAAGCGGAGGATCGTGCTGACTAACGGATGCTTCGACATCTTGCATCGCGGCCACGTCGCGTATCTCAGCCAGGCTCGGCATCTGGGCGACGTGCTCGTTGTCGGCGTCAATTCGGACGACAGCATCCGTCGCCTGAAAGGTCCGAACCGGCCGATCAATTCACTCGCCGATCGCATGAGCATGCTTGCGGCGCTGGCTGGCGTGGACCACGTCGTATCCTTCGATGAAGACGTGCCGCACCGACTGATTGAAGCCGTGCGGCCCGACGTTTTCGTCAAGGGCGGCGATTATTCGCGCGAAACCCTGCCGGAAGCCGATTTGGTCGAGCGCCTTGGCGGCACGGTAAAAATCATACCCTTTGCCTTCGACCGCTCGACGACAAGGATTATCAAGCACATCTGCCAGGCCTACGGCCCAGAGAAGAAAGTAACCTCTTTTGACCGAGGATCTCCGTATGAACGTCAAGGCGTGGCAGTCGGCCCGTCGGCTGCTTTGCGTTAGACTCGACTCGCTCGGCGACGTCCTGATGTCGACGCCGGCGATCCGCGCCTTGAAGCGCGGCGCCGCGGGGCGGCAGGTGACGCTGCTCACCTCGCCGGCGGGCGGCGCGTTGGATGGTTTGCTGCCGGACGTCGATCGATGCATTGCTTACGAAGCGCCGTGGATGAAGTCCACGCCGGCCAATCACACCGCGTCGCAAGACATGGACCTCATCGGCCGGCTTCGCGACGCGTCGTTCGACGCGGCGGTGATCTTCGCCGTATATAGCCAAAACCCGCTTCCGGCGGCGCTGTGCTGCTATTTGGCAGGGATCCCCCTGCGGCTTGCCCGTTGCCGCGAGAATCCTTATCAGTTATTAACCGACTGGGTAGCCGAAGACGAGCCGCAATCCTGCATTCGGCACGAGGTTCGGCGCCAGTTGGACCTGGCCGCGGCGGTGGGGTGCAAAATCGACGACGAGCGGCTCAGGATGGCGGTTCCCGGATGCGCATTTCTCCGCGTCCGCCGCACGCTCGAACACCGGAGGCTGGATATGTCGCGGCCTTGGATTGTCGTTCATCCCGGCGCGTCGGCGGCGTCGCGCCGCTACCCGCCCGAGTTGTTCGCGCGCGTCGTGCGGGAAATCACAATCCGGCATGGTTTTCAGATCGTGCTTTCCGGATCGCGCGAGGAAATGCAACTGGCGGAACAAGCGGCGGGCAACGTCGGCGCCGGCGCCATTTCGCTTGCTGGGCTGTTCGACCTGGCCGAACTTGCTGCCCTGCTGTCGATGGCGCCGCTCCTGTTGTCGAACAACTCCGGACCCGTGCATGTTGCGGCAGCCGTCGGCACTCCGGTCGTCGATCTTTACGCGCTCACCAATCCGCAGCACGCGCCTTGGCTTGTGCCCCATCGCGTGCTTTCATGCGATGTTCCGTGCAAGTATTGCTATAAGAGCCTTTGCCCACAAGGGCACCACCGTTGTTTGCGGGGAATTGAACCGGCGGCCGTGGTCGGCGCGGTGGTGGAACTTTACGAGCAGTCGGCTTGCCAGCGCGCGCGGCAAGCTTCGAGGTCGGACAAATCATCCGTAAACGAAATCGTTCCTAGGAAGGACAACAACCGTGTACACATTGGGAATTAACGCCGCATTTCACGATCCAGCCGCTTGTCTGGTTCGCGATGGCATGGTCGTAGCGGCGGCCGAAGAAGAGCGATTCACGCACGTCAAGCATGGCAAGCGACCGGTGCCCTTCAGCACCTACGAGCTTCCCTTCCATGCCATCGACTTCTGCTTGCAAGAAGCCGGAATCCGGCTCGTCGATGTTGACCACGTGGCCTATTCGTTCGCGCCCGGTTTATTGCTCAACGGCGCCGCGCACGCGGAGAGCATTCCTCTGCCGCTGCAGCCGGGCAAGGCTTGCGGCAGCGACGGCGAATCGCCCTGGGATCCGCTGTTCCTGAGTTCGATCGTCAATGCGCCGGGCTTCCTGGCCGACGGCGCGCCGCACCATCTTGGCGAACGATTCCGCGGCGCCGCGCGGACGGCCCTTACTGCTGGCACTTCGTGGAACATCACGTGGCACATGCCGCCAGCGCATTTCTGGCCTCGCCCTTCGATCGCGCGGCAATCATGACGCTCGATGGCCGCGGCGAGCGAGCGACCACCAGTTATGGCCGCGGCGACGGTTCCCAAATGGAGCTGTTCGGCGCCGTGAACATGCCGCATTCGCTCGGGCTTCTTTATGAAGAGGTAACGGAGTATTTGGGTTTTCTGCGTTCCTCGGATGAATACAAGGTGATGGCGCTGGCTTCATTTGGCGCGCCGTCGTACGCGTCGCACTTTCGCGATATCATTCGCCTCGAAGATAATGGCCGCTATCGCATCGAGCCGCGAAAACTGGAGGAACGATTCGGACCGGCACGGCTGCGCGGCGGCGAACTCAAACAGCGGCATTACGACATAGCCCATTCGCTGCAAGCGGCCGTCGAGGAAGCGGTCATCGAACTTTCAGCTTGGCTGCATCGCGAGACGAGCGAGGAGAACTTGACCTTGGCCGGCGGTGTCGCGCTGAATTGCGTGTTGAACGCCCGCTTGCGCGATTGGGGACCGTTCAAGAGAATCTGGGTGCAGCCGGCGGCGGGCGACGCCGGCACCGCCTTGGGCGCTGCCTTGTGGATCGACGCCCGCGAGCGCAAGGGCGAGCCGAGGCGCTATCGGATGGACCACGCCTTTCTGGGACCGGCGTTCAACGATCGAGAAATCGAAGAGTTTCTTCTCTGGACGGGCATCGCCTACCGAAGACTGGACTCCGTAACCGAAACCGCCGCCGATTTGCTGGCCCGTGATAAGGTAATCGGCTGGCATCAGACGCGCATGGAATTCGGTCCGCGGGCACTCGGGTCGAGGTCGATCCTCGCGTCGCCGATGCACGCCGGAATGCAGTCGCGCTTGAACGACATTAAGGACCGCGAGGACTTTCGTCCCGTTGCTCCGGTGGTTCTCGAAGAGGACGCCGCCGAATGGTTTCACGGCGCGCAGTCGTCGCCGTTTATGCTCTTCGTCTACGACGTTCGGCCGGAAAAGGCGCATCTCATTCCCGCCGTGCGCCACGTGGACGGCACTGCCCGGATACAGACGATTAACCGCTGCCAGAATCCAATTTATTACGATCTGCTTCAAGCATTCAAACGCCGAACCGGCGTTCCCGTACTCGTAAACACGTCTTTTAACACGCGCGGCGAACCGATCGTTTGCACTCCCCGCGACGCGGTGGAGTCCTATTGGACCTCGCCGCTGGATGCCCTGGTGATCGGCTCTTTCATGCTGGAGAAACGACCATGATGTCTGTCGTAGTGCCCACCTATCGGCGCGACGACTTGTTGCGCCGCTGCCTGGAACGGCTGCTCGTGCAGAGCTGCAGGCCGAACGGCTTTGAGATTATCGTCGCGGACGATGGGCCTAGCGAATCGACGCGGGCACTCGTGGAAGCAATGCAGCCCGTTGACGGTCCGAAGTTGCGCTATCTACCAGTGCCGCGGACTCAGGGACCGGCTGGTGCGCGGAACGTCGGATGGCGCGCGGCGCGCGGCGCCATGATTGCCTTTACGGATGATGATTGCCTGCCGCAACCGAATTGGCTGGCGGAAGGCTTGGCCGCGCTCCAGCTTCATAAGGCCGATGCCGCAACGGGTCGGACGATCGTTCCGCTTCGGAAGGACCCTAGCGATTACGAGCGAGACGCCGCCGGCCTCGGCGAAGCCGAATTCATTACCGCAAACTGCTTTTGCCGGCGCAATGCCCTCAGGCACGTCGGCGGATTCGACGAGCGCTTTTGCATTGCCTGGCGGGAAGACAGCGACGTACAATTCAGTTTGCTGGAACGAGGGATGAAGATCGTGCGCGCGGAACGCGCGGTGGTCATTCACCCTATCCGCCCCGCGCCGTGGGGCGTCAGCCTGCGCCAGCAGCACAAAGGTTACTACGACGCCTTGCTGTTCCGCAAACATCCGGATCTATTTCGGCGGCGCGTCCCTTGCTTCCCTCGCAGTTATTATGCGGCTGCCGCAAGCCTGTCGGGGGCAATTCTCGCCGCGGCCGCCGGATGGCACCTGGCAGCGATCGCGGCAATGGCGGGCTGGGTGACGATCACCATGCGCTTCGCCGTTTGCCGCCTGCGCGGAACTTCACGCGCGCCGTCCCACATCATGGAAATGCTAGTGACATCGGCGATCATTCCCCTGCTCTCGGTTTATTGGCGGCTGCGCGGAGCATGGCGATTCCGCGCTGTCGTAAAAAGTGACGAACCGCGATGCCGGGTTGCTGGCCCTGCTTACCCGGCGTCGGCATGGCCGGCGGGCAACAACAAGGACTGCGCGGCGACCGGAACCGCGAGGCCGGTAGCCAACGGCAATATTGCGGGCACGGCGGCCGCGCGCCTTTGTGGAATCAGCGAGCCCAGCAATTCGCGCACCGGTCGGGCGTTGCGTTCATAGACACCGGCCAAGAACCAGAGGCTCGCCAGGCGGCCTAGGAAAGAAATCAAAAGAATGAGCCTTAGCGCGTCGAGAGCGAAAGGGCCGCGGTCGACCGAGGCGGCGGGAAAAACGTCGGCCAACATTCCGGCGGCAATGGCCCCCGCGGCCGTTGCCAGTCCCACCGCGGTGCGGAGCACGGCCATATATGGCGTGGCTCCCCGGGTGGGAGAAAGTTTAAGCAGGAACGCATCGGCGCTGAAGCTCATTGGCGCGCCGAATGCCCCTGCAAGATGGACCGGAATGAGCATCCACAGCCAGCGAACATCGACAAAAGCCATGAGCAGCGGAAACAGGGCGTCGCCGATCGTGGCAACCAGGACGATGGGTTTCATGCCGAAGCGTTGTGCCAAGCGGGTCCAGAAGTTGTTGGCGACCAGCCCTGCCACGCTGCCGATGGTTCCCAGCGCTACGATCGATTGCAAGGAAAGAGCGAGTCGTTCTCGTAAAAAAACAATAACAAACGGCGCGGCGACTGCGACCGCCATGTTCCACGCGGAGTAAAACGCGATGATCCGGCGAAAATTCACTTCCTTCAGCGGAGCTGCCAGCGATTGCAGAAATGGAGTGCGCTCTGCCGCCACGGCTGTTTGTCGACCCTCGGGTATGCGCGCAAGATCAACCAGCCCACGATTCCACACGCCATCGCCAGCGCGAACGCGAAAAGGAAGCCGGACAATTCTCCGCCGGCGATCGCATTAACCCTCTCGACGGCCGCGCCGCCCAACAAGCAAATGGCGAAAGAAAGGCCGGTGCTGACTAGATTGCGCCGCCCGAAAAACGTAATGCAGATTCGGTTCGGTACGAGGCGCTTAGTCCACGATAACCAAGCGACGCCGCCTACGCCGGCGAGAAAGTCGCTCGCCGCGAAAATCCCAATGATGCACCAAACCTTGCCGCCGGCACTGATGCCCGGCGCGAAAAGTGGAACTAGAAGCAGAGGAATGTACAACAATCGGCTTGCGGCCGATGTCGCCAGGCAAATCCGCCGGCTGCTGCAGCCGCGCTCGATCCAAAAGCTTCCCAGCAATTGCGCGAATGCGCAGAGCGAGGGCAGCGTGAAGAGAATTCCGATTTGCGTGCGGCTGGCGCCCATAGCGAGCGCAAAGCCCACCAGGAACACGCCCGAAAACAACGAACCCATTGCAGTCGCCAAGCCGCCCTCAATGACCGAAAGGCGAAGACTGCGAAGCAAGCCCTGTGGTCGCATTTCGAGATCCATCCTAAGAGTTATCGCGAAAGGGCCGATCTTCGATGCGGGGGAGAAGTCAATGGTCGACTTTGCAATCCGCACAAAAAAGACAAGTGCCGCCGGGCAGTTATTTCCATTACCGCTCCCGGCTAAGCCGGCCACTCCATGTGTTGTATGTATCAACTCTAACAGCTTCTCCGGCTACCAAACAAGGGGATTTTTTCGGAATATGGATTGGAAACATCAGTCGGTCGCAGACCATTCAGTCGTCGCGCAAAGCCGACGTTGTCGAGCGCGCAAGTGTTGTAGTTGCAAACCCAACTTTAACTAAGGATCATGTCATCATGTCAAAGCAAACGAAGGCACTGAGTCCCATCCAGCTTCAAGAGCGGCTGCGAGGCGTGGATTACCCCGCGCGAAAGGCCGACCTCCGCGCGGCGGCAGAAGCTAACGATGCGGAAGAGGAAGTGCTCGACTGCATCGACTTACTGCCGGACCAGGAATTCGACAGCCCCGCAGCGGTCCAGGAAGCATTTGGACAAGCGGAGTGACGTTCCATGCCGGACGATGCCGTCGATCGCATCGCGGTCGTAATAATTACTTGGAATCGAAGCGGCGAATTGCTTCGCACGCTACGCTTTCTTTCGGACCTTCCGGAACGCCCGCCGATCGTGGTCGTCAACAATGGCTCGAAAGAAAGCGTGGCCCAGGTTCAGCGCGACTTTCCGCGAGTACGCGTGATTCATGCCGGTGCGAACCTGGGCGCCAAGGCGAGAAACCTCGGCGTCGAGGCGACTTCTACGGACTATGTCGCGTTCTGCGACGATGACGCGTGGTGGCAAGCCGGTTCGCTCCGGCGGGCCGTCGAAATTCTCGACAGCCATAAGCAGACGGCATTGGTGATGGGGCAGGTAATTATCGAGCCCGAAGGCCGGGCAGATCCGATTTGCCATGAGATCACCGCCGGACCATTGCCGCGACAACTCGACTACCCCGGCTATCCGCTCGTCGGGTTCCTGGCCGGCGCGTCGGTCGTGCGGCGCATCGCATTTCTGGAAGCGGGCGGGTTCCGGGCCGATTTGGGGATTGGCGGAGAAGAAGACTGGCTGGCTGCCGAGTTGCTGGAGCTTGGATGGCAGCTCTGTTATTCGCCCGAACTGTGCCTGCATCATTTTCCATCGCCTTGTCGCGATCACCGGCAGCGACGGCGACAGGTCTTGCGAAACGATCTTTGCTTCGCATGGCTTCGCCGCCCGGCCGGGAGCGCGCTGCGGCGGACTTGGCGGTTGGCAAGGCTATATGACTTGGATGTTTTGCGAAACTTCGCCGCCGCGGCAGTGCGAATTGCAGTACTTTGGCGCATGCGACGCGCAGTCCCGGCCGAGCTGGATCGTTCCTATTGCCTTTTGGAAGAGTGGCAGCGTCGGGCGCGATCAAGCCGCGCCGGCCTTTCGAATGAAAAGCGGTGCGACTTGCCGACGACGACATAGGAGACGCACTCTTGCTGGTTGACGATGACCTTTGCGGAGCCGGATTTTGCGATAAGTCGCTTGCGCTGACCTTCGACGACGGTCCCGGCCCAAAAACCGAGGAAATAGGCCGATTTCTTCACGAAGAGGCCGCCTCGGCGACCTTTTTTATGATCGGCAGGCCGGCTGCCGAGCAACCAGAACTCCTTCGGCGGCTCGAAGCATGGGGACATCGAATTGGCAACCACACATGGAGCCACGCCGGGCTCGTCGACCTTGCCCTTGGCGGCGGCGATATCGTGGCCGAAGTGTCCCGCGCAGATGAAATCATTCGACCGTTCGTGCGCCGCCCGATTCTTCTGCGTCCACCTTATGGCAGTTGGCGGCAAAAATCGCGCCCCGATGGTCCCCAGGATTTCCCGTCCTCGATTGTTGCAAGCGCGCTCCGCGCAAGTGGCCGGTTTGACGACTATCTTGGACCCGTCATTTGGGACATTATCGGTGAGGACTGGAAGTACTGGGAGGAGCACCGTTCGGTGGATGAATGTCTTGAGCGGCAACTGAACGAAATTCGCCGAGCACGCCGAGGGATCGTGCTCTTCCACGACAGCGCGCATGACGCCAGACAGGCGCACGCAAATCGAACCGCTGAAGTGATATTGCGGCTCGTTCCGATACTCAAGCGAGATGGTTACCAATTCTTGCCGCTGGATGAAAGCAAGCTCGCTCGAAAATCATTTGCCGCGCAACCGGCCGCGCTATAGACTTGAACTTTCCTAGCAATTCCTTGGGAACCATCGCAAATGTTCTTACCGCCGAGATATCGATCGCAACTTTTCTTTTGCCTGCTTTTCGTCGCATCGAACGTGTCGGCGGCAGAGCCGAACGCTGCTGTTCATAAAACTACCGCATCGGGGAGACCGAGCGCGGAATCGAGGCCTGGAAAGGTCAAGATCGCTGCGATCTCGGTTGCCACCGTCGATGGCATGTTCGACGCCAATTACGAGCGGGCCGTGCGCCTGGTTGAGATCAGCCTGATGGACAAGCCGGACATCATTATTCTCCCGGAGGCGTTCGCGGGCGGTTATTGCGGCAAGCCGCTTTCCGCTTTCGGGGAAGACAGTGAAACAAGCCCGCATCTTGCAAAATTTCGCAAGCTATCCGCCGATGGAAAATGTATACTAGTCGTTTGCTATCTGGAAAAAGTGCCCGGCGATACCCGTGTTCGCAATGTCGCCGCGATCTACGACTCCGGCAAGCTGCTCGGCCGGCATTACAAGCACAGTCTGTGGGTCGACCATGATCGGCCTTATCGAGACGAGCCGTCGCAGATGATTCCCGGCGGCCCGATCGAAGTTTACCGCACCCGCTTTGGGCGGTTCGCGGTCTTGATTTGCTATGAAAACATGGTGCCCGCAAACGTCGATGCTCTGCGCGGCAAGGTTGACTACATCCTAAGTCCCTACAATAGCGAGCACGATCTCTCGGATATCAATATCGATTCAGCCAAACGAACCGGTATTCCATCGGCTTGGGTCGATCGGACCGGAACGGTGTTCTGCGGCTCGGCCGGCTATACGACGAACTTAGGCACCGGCGGAATTGTCGACGCAGCGGGCCACGTCGTGGCCCGCTCGCGCGAAGGCGCCGAAGAAATATCAGTCGGCAGCCTTGTGATTCGGTCAATGCAAGACAGTCCTAACTAATTTGACGCGGCATTGACGCCGGACGCGTCGGGCACGATGAATCCCAAGTTGCTTCTCTGCGAGAAGACCGTGCCCGTGCGGACTGCGGCGTTGCTGCCGCGAGCAATGCACGAATCCAAGCAAGTGTAAGACCGGCCTTCCATGCGGCTTGCGGCTTTGCGTCCCGTGCGCTTGATGCATCTCTGTGTGGCTTGTCCATAGAATAGCGAGATTCGCACGTCGATCATTGTGCCGTCGAGGAAGCGGCTTCGCAAAACCTAAATCCAAAGAGAACAGCCTCCGGCGCGAAAAGCCGAATGCCGCGCGGTCGCCGTCTGAGGATTTTCGCTGTTAGCGGCATGAAGTTATACATTGAGACAGCCGGCTGGACACTGCGAAATGACAATAGGAGAAATTGGCCGCGTGGCGACGGACCAAGGATACGCCTCACTCGGCATATGCGATCGTGCTGAATAAAGCGTTTTCGGATTGACGGGAATCGAGGCGCGTGTGCTGCACGACGAGGGGCACATCGGACCGGATCACACTGGCGTACTCAGTTCCCACGGGTATCGGCTCCGGATCGGTGAAAGCGTTGAAGCGAACGTGCTTGGTTCTTTGCGCGGGAACGACGATTCGGTAGGGGCCCGTCGGTGCTCGCTGACTGAAGTACACCATGATCTCGACGTGGGCGTCCATGCTGGATGTATTCAGGAAGCAGAGCGCGTCGTGGCTTGCCATTTCCGGCTCCGGGCCGTTGCTCCAAGCTGGAATGTAGCCGTCGGCAATTGCCCAGCAGCGATGCCCAACTGCCTTTTCGTCTTCTGCGTGCGCGCTTGTCATTTGTTTCTCACAACTGGCGGATCGCCTATGCACGGTTTCCATTAGCAATTTCGGTGCCTAGATGTTTTTCAACGCGGAGCGCGGCACGCTGGTTGCAATGTTACGCGTCATAATGAGTGAGCCCAATCCTTCGACATCGATTTGCCGCGGCACTGCCTTCACTTTCGCATTTGAACACGGTGCGTCAACTGCGCCCCAAATGTTCAGGCAGAACGCCGCGCGTACGGCTTGTCGGATGGCGAATCATAGGTCCGCCGCCCTCAGCGGCAGCACAGGGATGCAGGCATTGGTGATTCTAATATGAGCATTTTAACTACCTCGCGGACCCGGGAATCGCGGCGCTTGCAACGCCAAATGTCGGACGACTCCCGCACGGCGCTTTCCGCGGAACGTCGTAAGATCGCTGGAGGCTTCGCTCAAACGCCAAATCGAAGGCGAGGTCCGATTTGACGCGGGGTCAAGGGCACTCTATGCGACCGACGGATCGAACTATCGCCAAGTGCCGATCGGCGTCGTCATTCCGAAAACCGCGCAAGACGTGGAGACCATAATTCGTCTGGCCCGAGAACATGAAGCACCGGTGCTGGCACGCGGGGCGGGCAGCAGTCTGGCGGGCCAATGCTGCAATGTTGCCGTGGTGGTCGATTTATCCAAGTACATGCACGAAGTCGTGCGAATCGACGCCGACCAACGCCTCGGCGTCGTTCAGCCGGGATGCGTGCTGGATCATTTCCGCGAGGTGGCCAAGCAGCAAGCGGGGCTTTCTTTCGGTCCCGATCCGGCCACGCACAGCCGCTGCACGATCGGCGGAATGCTCGGCAATAATTCCTGCGGCAGCCATTCGCTGATCAGCAAGAACCACGGCCTAGGCGTGCGCATGAGCGACAACACGCACTCGCTTGAGATCCTGCTTTACGACGGCACGCGAATGACGGTCGGCGCCGCGCCGCCCGAAAAAGTTGAGGCGATGATGCAGCGCGGCGGTCGCGAGGGAGAAATCTATGCCGCGCTTCACGACCTTGTTATGCGCTACGGCAATCTGATTCGCCGGCGCTTTCCACGATTGGAACGCCGCGTCTCGGGCTATAATCTCGACGATCTTCTGCCCGAAAACGGCTTTCATATCGCGAGGGCTCTGGTCGGGTCGGAATCGACGCTAGTAACGATTCTGGAAGCCACACTGCACCTAATTCCAGCGCCCAAAGCCCGGACCGTTGCGATGCTCGGTTTCAAGGACATCTTTACCGTCGCGGAATGCGGCGAGGAAGTCTTGAAATTCAAGCCCTCCGCCTGCGAAGGCATCGACGAATTGCTCTTTGAATACGTCAAGAAGAAAGGCGACGAGAACGCCAGCCTTGCCATCCTGCCGGAGGGACCGGCCTTCCTTCTCGTGGAATTCGGCGGCGATTCGCGGGCCGAAACCGACGAGCAAGCGCGGCAAATGATAGCGCGGGTCAAACAGCTCGGCCGCCGAGCGCCCGTCGACACGAAGCTTTATGATGATCCGAAGCAAGAGGAAATGATCTGGGCCGTGCGGGAGGGTGCGCTGGGCAGTACGGCTTGGGTCGAAGGCCAGCCCGATAGCTGGCCGGGCTGGGAAGATTCCGCCGTGCCGGTGGATATCGTGCCGCAATACCTCCGCGAACTCCGTGCGCTGTTCGACAAGTTTGATTATCACCCCTCGCTCTATGGCCATATCGGCCAGGGTTGCGTCCATTGCCGCGTGCCGTTCGATCTTTACACGCGGCCGGGCATCGAAAAGTACAAGGCCTTCATGGACGAAGCGGTCGAACTGGTTATCAAATTCGGCGGCGTCGCCTCGGGCGAGCACGGCGACGGCCAGGCCCGCGGACAGTTTCTGCCGAAGATTTTCGGTCCGGAGTTGTTCGAGGCGTTCAAGGAATTCAAGCGGATTTGGGATCCCGGCAATCGCATGAATCCCGGCAAGACGGTGAACCTCGACGGCCCCGCCTACGGCATAACCGAGAATCTGCGCCTTGGCGCGGATTACAACCCGCCGCAGCTCAAGACCCACTTCTCCTTTACATCCGATAAACACAGCTTCGCCCGCGCGGCCCTGCGCTGCGTAGGCGTGGGCGTCTGCCGGCGAGAAAAGGGAGGGACCATGTGCCCGTCCTACATGGTGACGCGCGAGGAGAAGGACTCAACCCGCGGCCGGGCGCGGATGCTCTTCGAAATGCTCAATGGCGAAGTCGTCACGCGCGGCTGGAAGAGCGAAGAAGTCAAAGACGCCCTCGATTTGTGTTTTTCCTGTAAAGGCTGCAAAGGCGACTGCCCGGTGAACGTCGATATGGCGACCTACAAGGCGGAATTCCTCTCTCATTATTACGAAGGGCGGCTTCGGCCGCGGCACGCCTACGCCTTCGGCTGGATACACATCTGGGCGCGGCTTGCATCCGTTGCTCCGTCGCTGGCGAATTTATTCACCCAATTGCCCGGCTTGAGCCGCATTGCGAAACTCATCGCGGGGGCTCATCCGCGGCGGCGGATTCCGGCGTTCGCGCCGCGGACGTTCACACAATGGCATCGCACGCGCACTAATCCGCAGTGGTTCGGGCCGCCGGTCGTGTTGTTCGCTGATACTTTTACCAATTTCTTCCATCCCGATATCGCAATAGCGGCCACCGAGGTGCTCGAAGACGCCGGTTTCCGCGTCGAGGTGCCGATTGCCGACATGTGTTGCGGGCGGCCGCTCTATGACTATGGTTTTCTGGACATGGCCCGGCGGTGGTGGCTCGATCTATTGGACAAGCTCCGCCCTTACTACCGCGCCGGCGTGCCGATGGTGGTATTGGAGCCAAGCTGCTGGTCGGCGTTCCAGGACGAGCTGACGAACATGCTTCCGAATAGCGAAGATGCACGCCGTCTAAAGGGTTTGACGTTTACTCTCAGCGACTTTCTGCGCAGCCAAGCGTCGCATTACAGGCCGCCAACACTCCATAGAAAAGCCCTAGTCCACGGGCATTGTCACCAAAAAGCGCTCGACACCCTGAACGACAAGGAGTTTGGCAAGCTCTTCGCGGAAAAAGAACTCTTCGACAAGATGGGGCTGGAACAGAGACATCCCGAAACCGGTTGCTGCGGCATGGCTGGCGCTTTCGGTTATGAAAAAGAGGGCGGCCACTACGAGGTGGGCGTGGCGGCCGGGGAGCGCGTTTTGCTGCCGGAAGTACGGCGCGCGGCGCGCGAGGAGCTTATCGTTGCCGATGGATTCAGTTGCCGCGAGCAGATCGAGCAGCAGACGTATCGCGCCGCGTTGCACGTCGCCCAGGTGCTGCAACTTGGCCGCCACGCAGAAAGCACGCCCACGGGAAGCTTGCCGGAAGCGGAAATCATATCGGCCCGCCGCCGCGCGATGCGTCTGGGCATGGCAAAAGCGGCGCTGCTTGCCGGCGCGGCAGTGGCGGCCGGCGGATTCATGCTCTGGCGTCTATCGCGAGGAGCTCATTCACAGTCTTATGAAAAGGTGTTAATCGGTCATGCGCGTTGACGAGAATAGCGTAGTAGTAATTACCGGGGCTTCGGGAGGTGTAGGTCGGGCGACCGCGCGGCTCCTGGCCAAGCGCGGCGCGAAAATCGCCCTGCTCGCGCGGGGACGCGACGCGTTGGAAGCCGCCAAGCGCGAAGTCGAGGACCGCGGAGGAAAGGCGCTCGCCATCCCCACCGACGTCAGCAAATTCGATGAGGTCGAGGCCGCCGCACGAGCGGCGGAAGAGGCATTCGGGCCGGCCGATTTTTGGATCAACAATGCGATGGTGTCGATGTATAGTCCCTTTGAAGAAATGACGCCGAACGAGTTTCACCATATCGTCGAAGTAACCTTCTTAGGCGCCGTCCACGGCACGCGCTGCGCGCTCAAGCAGATGCGGCCCCGCAATCGCGGCGTGATCATCCAGGTTGGTTCGGCGCTGGCCTACCGTTCGATTCCGCTGCAAAGCGCCTACTGTGCCAGTAAACACGCCATCGAAGGTTTTACCGAGTCGGTCCGCAGCGAGTTGATTCACGAGAATAGCGCCGTCCGCCTCACGATGGTGAACATGCCGGCCCTGAATACTACGCAATTCACTTGGACAAAGAACAAGATGCCGAACAAGCCGCGGCCCACGGGCACGATTTATCAGCCGGAGGTCGCCGCCGATGCGATTCTATTTGCCCTTGAAACCGACCGCCGCGAAGTCATGGTCGGCTATACGACAGTCGAAGCGACGCTGGGGGAAAAAGTGATTCCCGGCCTGCTGGACCACTACCTGGCCCACGCCGCCTGGGACGGGTCGATGCTGCCGGAACCGGCCGACCCCAGCCAACCGGACAACTTCTGGCAGCCTCTGCCGGGCGATCATGGCTCGCACGGCGAGTTCGACGAACTGTCGCATAACTTCAGCCCCCAATTGTGGGCGACAAAACATCGCGGCGCGCTTTGGGCTGGCTTTCTAGGCGCCGCGGCGGGCGGCGCGGTTTATCTTGCAACACAACTGAAAAAGAAGGAGCTCCACCATGTCCATTAGCGTCGGTCAGTACGTCATGCAGCGCTTAACGCAGTGGGGTGTCGAGCGCATTTACGCCTTTCCAGGCGACGGCATCAACGGCCTTCTCGCGGGCCAGCGCAAGAACGGCGATACGCCGCGCTTCATCCAGGCCCGGCACGAAGAACTTGCCGCCTTCATGGCCTCGGCGCATGCCAAGTTCACCGGCACGGCCGGCGTTTGCATGGCCACCAGCGGCCCGGGTGCGATTCATCTTCTCAATGGGCTCTACGACGCCAAGATGGACCATCAGCCGCTGGTGGCGATTGTGGGGCAGTCGGCCACGACCGCGATCGGCAGCCAGTACCAGCAGGAAGTCGACCTGCAATCCCTGTTCAAGGACGTGGCGAGCGAATACTGCGTCACTGCGATGAGCGCGGCCGCCGTGCGACACTGCATCGACCGGGCGATGCGCATCGCGTTGGACCAGCACACGGTGACGTGCGTCATCTTTCCCAAAGACATTCAGGAAGAAACGGCGGAGCCAGACCCGCCCCAACGGCACGACTTCGCGCTCTCCGGCATCGGCTGTCCGGTTCCTTTCATGGTGCCCCACGCGGACGATCTGGCCGCCGCGGCGGACATCCTCAACGCCGGCCAAAAGGTCGCCATGCTCGTCGGCGCGGCGCAATGGGAGCGCAAGACGAAGTCGAGGAAGTTGCGGAAGTGCTCGGCGCGGGCGTGGCCAAAAGTTGGCTGGGCAAAGCGGTGATGTCCGAAGAGGTACCGTTTTGCACGGGGCATATCGGCCTCCTGGGAAGCAAGCCAAGCTGGGACCTCATGCAGGAATGCGATACGCTGCTCGTCGTCGGCAGCAGTTTTCCCTACGCCGAGTTCTATCCCAAGGCCGGCCAGGCAAAAGCAGTGCAGATTGACGTTGACGGCCGCATGTTGAGTCTGCGCTATCCGATGGACGTCAATCTCAAAGGAGACGCGAAGCAAACCCTTGCCGCGCTCTTGCCGCGGCTCATGCCCAAGAGCGACCGCAGTTGGCAAGAGAAGGTCATGGAAAACGTGCGGGAATGGTGGAAGTTGATCGAGGCCCGCGCCATGACCGACGGCAACAATGACTTATTGAACCCGGAACGCGTTTTCTGGGAATTGAGCCCTAAGCTGCCGGACCGCTGCATCCTCGCGGCCGACAGCGGCACGAGCGCGAACTGGTACGCACGCGACCTCAAAATCCGCCCCGGCATGTTGGCCAGCGGCAGCGGCAACCTGGCCTCAATGGGCGCGGCGGTGCCCTATGCAGTCGGCGCAAAATTCTGCTTCCCCGATCGCGTGTGCATCGCGTTGACCGGCGACGGCGCGATGCAAATGAACGGACTAAACGCCTGCATCACCGTCGCCAAATACTGGCGCGAGTGGAGCGACCCTCGCTGGATCACGCTCGTGTTGAATAACCGTGACCTGAACCAGGTCACCTGGGAACAGCGGATCATGATGGGCGACATCCGCTTCGTGGCCAGCCAGGAGTTGCCCGATTTTCCCTATGCCGCCTTTGCCGAGTCGATCGGGCTGCAGGGCATCCGCGTGGAAGAGCCGGAAGCCCTTGCCGACGCCTGGGACCGGGCCCTGTCGGCCAACCGGCCCGTGGTTGTCGAGGCGATTACCGACCCCGACACTCCCACCATTCCGCCCCACATTACCTGGACGCAGGCAAAGAATTTCACCGAAACGATTCTTCGCGGCGATCCCAGTGAAGGCGGCATCATCAAACAGGCACTCAAGGGCATGGTGCAGGGACTCGTGCCGCACGGCAAGCCGTAGACGTGGTAACCCTAGACCACTCCTCCTACCCTATATGCACTTGCGTCCGAGGTCTTCAATTCCATGCCGTGGCCCGGCCGCAGCCGATCGGGTCGCAGCTTGCCCTCGATTGGCGCCAGCGTCCCATCAAAGAGCATCTGTTCGATGCGAGTATGGTCGTGAAAATACTCCACGTGCCGCAGTCGCGAGACGGCGCAACCGATATGGGCGTGCAATTGCGGCGCGCAGTGCGCCGAGAGGGGAATCTCGAAGGCATCGCACAGGGAACCAACCTTAAGAAAACCGCTGTATCCTCCGCACCGCGTTACGTCGGCTTGCAGGCAATCGACGGCCCCGGCCTGTAACATCCGCAGAAAATACTCCGTTCGGTCCCCGTATTCTCCGGCGGCAATGTCGATTCTCGCCGGGCCTCGGTCGCGCAGGAAACGCAATCCGCCGAGGTCGTTACTCGAACAAGGCTCCTCGAACCAACTCACGCCGCACAAGGCGAATTGCCGGGCAATCGCCAAAGCCTGCTTGCGGGAGTAGGCCCCATTGGCGTCGACGAAGAGTTCGATCGCCGGTCCAATGGCGATTCTTGCCGCTTGCACCCGGTCGCTGTCGGCCGCGGCATCTCGGCCGACTTTCATTTTCACGCGCGTGATGCCTTCCGATGCCCAATGTGCTAGCTGATGGCAAAGCCGCTCCGGCGAATAGCTCGTAAACCCGCCGCTGCCGTAGATTTCAACGGCGTCCCGGACCGGACCAAAGAGATCAACTAGGGAAACCCCCAACAGCTTCGCCTTGAGATCCCAGAGGGCAATATCGACGGCTGCGATGGCCATCGATCCGGCGCCTGCGGTTCCGGCATTCCGCAGGCTGCGATACATGGCGGCCCATGCCCCTTCAATCGCCATCGCCGGCTGTCCAATCACCACTTTCCGCAGGATGTCCGCGATTATTTCCGCGGTCGCCGGCGCGGCATAAGTCCAGCCGAGTCCATTCATTCCGCCCGCCACAACCTGGACGACGACCGCATCCGTGTGGTCCCAGCAAAGAGTGCCGTCCGACTCCGGCTCATCTGTGGGAACGCGATAAACCGCGATCTCCATGCCTTCAATCGTGGGAGATTCCTGCATCTTTGTCCTCGCCTTTAAGGTATCGCGAAACGGTTTGCGGCGGCATATCGAAAACGCGGCCATCCTGGAGCGAACGCATCAATTTGAGATGCTCCGCGTGTGCCCACACCAACGGCCGCGCCGAGCCGCTAGGCCGACCGGGATAGAGGTCCATGTGCGGAATCGCCACCGCATCCCATATTTGCTCGGGCAAAAGCCCAGTATCGCCGGCCATGGCTTGCATCCCCTGCAAAAGACTCCGGGCCGCGGTTTCCCTTCCCGCCGCCAACTCGAAGTGTGCTCTCTCGCCGGTAAACAACGGCCATGCGCGGCCTATGCCTGTTCCGTCGAAGGGGCTTCCGTCCTCGTGCTCACCGTAGCCGTCGTGGCTGTAGCGGCGCCAGCAGGGGCCGCTCGGCGTTTCCACCTTCAAGACCGCGTCGATGACTCGCACCGTACTCATAATCCGGGGATCGTCGGCGGCGCGGAGGCCGAAGCGGACCAGTGCGAGCGCGTCAACGCAGACGATCGCCGACGCGGGATACCATGCCGCGCCGCCGGGCGCGTTGGGGATCTTGATGCGTTCGTCGCCGGCCGGCATCGTACTGTCTGCCCGCGACGCGGGAACGAGACGCACGTAGTAGCCATCGACTCCCAGTTTGCGGGCCAGCTCGGTATCGGTGAAATACAGCCACTGTTCGATCGATGCGTTCCACGCGTCGGCTATGGAGCGAAATTGGGCGGCAATCGCCGGTTCGCGGTTGGCGTCGGCCTGTTCCGCCGCGATGAGCAGCGCCGCGATGGTTGTTGCGATCGTGTAAGGTGTCAGCCCCCCTTCCTCCTCCCACCGGTCTTGCGGCGTCGAGGGGCCGTGGGTGGCCATATAATTCGCCGCTTGTCGAAGCATCGGCCAGAGTCGCCGTCCGTCGTTCGCGGCCAGAACGCCGTTTCGATTCGCAAGATCGAACAGCAGAATGGGCGCGGCGATTTCGTCCAGTTGAATGTGTTTCCCGAATTCCGTGCCGTCCAGCCACATATTTTGCGGCCAATGGCCGTCGGCCTCTTGCGTCACCACAAAGAAGTCCAACGCGCGTTTGACTTCGTCCCGCGCGCCTGCGGCCAAAAGAGCGCTGCCGCTCTCGTAAGCGTCGCGATTCCAAGCGAGATGATAGCCGCCGATGTCGTTGTCGCCATGGATTTCGCCCCAAGGCAGCGATAGGCTGGCGATTACGCCCCCGGGAAAATCCTTCGACTCATGGGTCGCCAAGACGGCTTTGTCGATGCGAAGCGCGGCGGCGTCTTCATAGCTGGCTGTGGAGATAACATCCAGGGATGTTTGCCACGCGACCCACTCCCGCGCGTATTCGCCGCAGCAGGTCTCGAATCCCGCTTGCAGGCTGGCCCGCGCACGGTGTCCGGCTTCGCTGGCGTTGCGTCCAAAGCCCACGGCGAGGAGGAAATCCGTCGACTGGGAAATATCTATTTCACCGGTCAAGGCCACATTGCCGTGCTCCGCGATTTCGTATTCGTGGCGCAGACGACGATGCTCGCGAAGTTCTTGCCAGCCATCGGATCGCCCCATGAATCCCACCGTGCGCCGCTTCCAAGGAAGCGAGCAGGACAGCGCCAACGCGACTCCGTCGCACTCTGCCGCCAGCATGGGAATCCCCTTATAGTCGAAAAGCCGGGCGGAATTGCCCCGCCCCTTGTCGCCCAAATGCGGGGCGAGCACGACATAGAACTGGTAGCCGGCGGTACTTTCTTGCGTTGCGCGGAATTTAGTTTGCTGCAGCAGAACATTCCGCCAGGGGTCGGTAACCACGCTTTTTTCGATCGCATAACGGCCTTGACGGCAAACGTTTTGCAGCCTGAAGCCCGGCACGCCGCTTTCCAGCCAGGAGACTTCGCTGTGCGTGTCCGAGCGTTCGTCGGAAAAGAAATCATTTCCATCCGTGACGACCATTCCCATTTCCTTCACTGCCGCGCGATCGATGCGCGGATAGTACACCTCCCCGACGATGCCGCGGCTGATGGCGAACCATACGCGACTCGAACGCTCCCGGGCCGTTCCTACGCCATCCTTCCGGCTGGTGGTCCAACGCGGTTCGATCCCCGGCCCGCCGACTGCCAATTGCGGCCGGCCCGAATAAGCTGTATGGATCGGCGATGAGTGAAGTTCCCTTCCCGCAAATGAAAAAACTCTGCGAATCAGCGGGACTAATTTCATTCGGACCGTTCTACCGTTCGGATTCGTTGTTAGCCTCGCCATTTCCGCCAATGGCGGCGAAGCTGCCGCGTGAATAGCTTCGGCTTGTCGGCGTAGAGCCGTTGGCCGAGCATTAGTGCCTCGTCTTCCAGTTCGCGTTGACGCCTGTCGATGCGCTCGACAAGGGCCTCGAGCGCAGGTGGTCCGGAATGCGCCGACGTTTCTTGACGCAAGCGTTCGCGGAGCACCACCAAATCGTGCTCGTCGCCGAGCAGATCGGCGAGTTGATGAAACTCGTTCGCCATCCCTTTTAGCGCCGCCGGCCATATCAGTTGCATCATTTCCAGTTGGTAGCGGAGATACTTGGTTTGTTTTCGCCATTCGTGGAAGTTCTGCGTCGTGGGATGTGTTTTGGTCTCGGCGAATGCCTCGCGGGCGGAGCGGTAGACGCGAGCCAGTCCGGTCTCCAGGACGGACCAGCCATCATGCTTGGTTGGCGCCTTCTTGATGCGTTTCAGCGCCGCTTGCAGCGATTTGCGGGCCGGTGTAACGGAGTTTTCCGCACGTACGCGTTGCCGCACATCGCGCTGCCGGTCCCGAATCCATTGCGAGATCGCAGCCGAGCTCGCATGGTCTAAGTCCCCATTGGCGACAAACTTTTCGATCGTGGTCGCGAGCGCGTCGGCATCCCGGACTTCGGTAAGAGGCCGCGCTGCGTCGCGGAGCGCGGCGTTTTCACGGTGGTAACGCCCTGACCCTATGGCCGCGCGGACCAGGCGCAGCGCCGCACGACCCCTCTTTAGCCGTTTTCGAGTGTCGTGAATCGATTTGGCAAAAAGGGCGCGACCGTTTGTCAATTGCCGCACGGCGCTTTTTACCTCTTGCGCGCGATCCGCGCGCGCCGCGCGCCGCCGACTCGTTTCGCTTTAACTGACTTGCCATGCCAGGTTCCTCGCTTCGCGGATGACCTCTAATCGCGGCGAACAGCCCTCTCGCGCAGAATCCGCTTTGCCTTCTCCAACTCCTTCTTTTGTTCCAGGGGAAGCTTTTTGCCGGCACGGTTGATGAAGAATTGGATCATCCGGATACCAGAACCAAGGCCTTTCGGACTGACCTTTTTGTCGGCCATCGTGCGGGCGATGGTTCGGGCGTCCTTGGTGAACAGCTTCTTTGGCGGGTGGGTCGAGTCGGTCTTTACCTCCCGGCTCCAGCGCTTAGCGGTGTGGCGTTTCATTGTGCCGGCGCTCCTTTGAGGTTCGGGATCGACTTGAAGATTGAGGCTTATAGAGTTGCCAAGCAGCTATTGTGCCAATTCAAAAGCCTAAGTGGATTCGAGGTAGCTTTGTTCCGGTGGGCCCGAGCCGTCGCGGCCGACCCAAGGCGGCGCCGATCGCCAACAGGGAGCTCATAGTGTGTCGCGCAAAAAATATTCCGTCCTGACCCAGTTCATCTCAGGTTGGCTTTCTGCCGCTCAAGGCGGCTAGGCAATAACCGAACCGATATGAACCGCGGTGAAGCGGCGACGTATCAGTTTGCAATCAGGCCTTCGTGAACGAACCATGTAGTTCGGTGCCAAGGAACGTGGTTTGCTCAGGTATAGCTGCAAACCGAGAATAAATAAGGAGACTCAAATGAACGATTTATCTCACTTTCGCATTGCTGTGCTCGCAACCGATGGTTTTGAAGAAAGCGAACTAATCGAGCCGGTGACGGCGCTTAAAGGGGCCGGGGCGAACATAACAATCGCTGCGCTTAAAACAGATCCCGTACAGGGTGTGAGGCATATGGAAAAGGCATCGACAGTTCCCGTCGATTGTACTGTCGAGGGCCTCGATCCCGACGAATTCGACGCGGTCCACTTGCCCGGCGGCGCGATCAACGCCGACGCACTACGGAACGTGCCGGAAGTGCAGGCGTTCCTCCAAGCCATGGACAAAGTCGGAAAGCCGATCGCGGCGATTTGTCACGCGCCTTGGCTACTTATCTCGGCAGGACTTGTCCAAGGACGAACGCTTACGAGCTACTGGACAATTCGGGATGACATCCATAACGCAGGGGGAAAGTGGCTCGATCAAGAAGTCGTCGAGGATGACAATTGGGTGACTAGCCGCCAGCCGAGCGATATTCCTGCTTTCAATCAGGCAATGCTCAACCTCTTTGCCAGTAGCTCGGTCCATCATTAACGCCCCATCCACTGCGTGATGGCCTAACAGGGGCGAATTGGTCGAGTCGTTTGGTTTAGATTGTGCGAAGCCACTTTCTCCATGGCAGGGAGGTCGATTTGCGAATCTCCGCCTTCAGGACGGTTTGCATTTGCTTCAATGCTTGCTTGGAAAGCCGTTGCGAATTCGCGGCAACGCAGTCGCTGGGAATGCATATCTCATACCCCCGCAGAAATGCGTCGTTGGCCGTAAACAGCACACAGCTATTCGTCGCTATTCCCGTAAGGATGAGCGTCTTGCTTTCAAGATGCTTAAGCAGCAAGTCAAGCGCTGTGGAATAAAAGCCTGAATGGGCGGGCTTCAAAACGAAATAGTCTCGCTCGCTGGGACGGAGGAGATCGGCAAGCTCTCGACCCGCGGACGCCGGTTTCCGGCAATGTTCGACTAAAGTCTTGAAATCCGAACGCCACTTGCCGAAATTGTCGTTCACGTAGATCACGGCGCATTTATGCCTCTCAGCCCGCGCTTTTAATGAAGCGAGTCGTTCTGCCATCCGTCCTATTTGGCGCAGCAGGCCCCGGGCTCCTTGAAAGCTAAGATCGTTGATGACATCGATCAAGACGAGAGCGACTGGCGACTTATCCGGGACGTTGCCATAAAGATTCGCTCGTGACTTCGCCATTTCATCCGATTCCTGTAGCGTCCGAGAGTCGCTTTGATCCGCGCATTGCTCAGGCGTGCCGTCGTCCGACGATGACTTTCACCCGCTAGGCGCGGTGCCGCGATTGGGAGATGCGCTTGCTCTTTTTTGCGTGGCCGTTTGTTTCATGGCGTTTTGCCTTGGTGCGCGCCGTCGAGGCCCTATCGCTGCGGCCTCGTGTGCTGGCAATGCTGCGCTGTAAGGCGTCCATCAGATTAATGACCTCCGGCTCCTCTTCTTCGGGCGGCGAGACTTCGATGCCCTTCTCCTTGGCTTCGATCGCCTGCTTGACCTTTTCCCGGTAGCGATCCTTGTAGGCGCCGAAGTCGAATGCCTTTTCTTGCCATTTACCGACCAATTCCTCCGCCAGCGCGTAGCTTTCGCGAGGTCGTGTGTGCGCGGGTGAATTCTTTCTTGATTTCCGTCGGCTTGCGGATCTCGGCATCATAGTTGAGCATGGCCATTGTGAGCACGCCTTCCAGCGGCCGAACGAGGGCCAACTGCTCGCGGCCCGAAAAGACGACCTGACCAATTCCCCAGCGTTTCTTTTTCTCCATGGCGGACTCGATGAGCGTGTAGGGCTCGCTCGCGCTCGCACCAGAGGGAATGAGATAATACATTCTGCCATCGAAGTAGATCGGATCGAGTTCGCTCGGGCTTATAAACGCGTCGATCGTGAGCGCCTTTTCCTTCTCCGTGCGGAGCGCGTCGAGTTCCTCTTTCTCAAACTCCACGTATTTTCCCTTCCCGTATTCGTACCCTTCGATGATTTCGTCGTTGGGGACCTCGCCATGTTTAGGGCACATCTTCGCAAAGTGAATTCGTTCGTGGTCCGGCTCGTGAAGCATATGAAAATGCACCTCCGCATTTTCTTTGATTTCCGCATTCACGGCCTGCACCTCGAAGGAGACAAGACCGAACTTGAGTTGGCCGCGCCAACTAGCCCGAAACTTGGAGCGCGAGCCGGTATGTCGATGCGTCGATTTGTTTTCAGCAGCCATTTCATAGACTCCCTTGTTTCAAAAAATAGCCTAGCGAGTCGCCAGCCGTCGCACCATCGCCGCCGTGATGGACTGTTTGGTTTTTGACATTTCCGCCCAGGGATCCGTTTTCAGTTTGGCGATTCTGGTCGCCAGGTTCTCAATGTTGAAATAGTCGGAGGTCATTTTAGGGCTCAACTCCTCCCACGAGAGCGGGACGCTGACCGGTGCACCGGGCTTAGCACGGCTCGAGTAGGGCGCCACCGAGGTCGCACCCCGATCGTTGCGCAAATAATCAACGAAGATTTTGCCTTTCGCGCCGCCTTACTCATCGTGGCGATGTATTTATCCGGCGCCGCTGCGACCATGAAATCCGCGACTGACCGGCAGAAGGCCTTGGTCTCCGCCCAGCCGAGACGGCGAGTTACCGGAACCGCGATATGCAGGCCTTTTCCACCGGTGGTTTTTAGGAAAGATGTTAGCCCAAGGTTTTCAAGCAAGAGTCGGACCTCCTTGGCGGCCGTCACTACATGCGGCCAGTCCACCGCGGGATCAGGATCCAAATCGAAAATTAGGCGGTCCGGCTTTTCGAACTGATCGGCCTGCGAACCCCAAAGATGGATTTCGAGGACGCCCATTTGGACCAGTGAAATCAGTCCCGGAAGATTGTCCACAGTCAGGTATTCTTCGAGCTTCTCTTTTTCCTCGACTGGAAAGCGACGCAGCGAATCAGGCGCGCGCCCTCGCCCGGATGCTTTTGAAAAAAGCACTTTTGCCCGCTCCCCGCGGGACACCGAACGAGAGATAAGAGGCGGTTTTTTACGTGCGGCAGCATCCAATCCGCGACTTGCTCGTAGTAATTCGCCAAGTCGAGCTTGGTGAAGTCGTCCTTTGGATAGAGCACTTTATCGGGATGCGACAGGCGCACGCCGGCAACTTCCACGGAACCGTCGGCGCGCGCCGGCTGGATGCGTTTTTCGTCTGAGTTGGAGCGTCGCGCATTGTTTTTCGCCATCCTCGTATTTCCCTCTAATTCGATCGCCGCCGCTTCAATCGGATCTTCGCGCACGACCTCGCTGGCCTTTTTATCTTCACGCAATCCTTGAAACGAAGGATGACGGAGTTGACGACCGTCAGTCCATTGAGAAAACTCGATCTGCGCGACCAAACTTGGTTTCACCCACGTGACATCGCGGGCCTGACCGGTGGTTCCGGAGAGATCGGCAAACGGCGACTTGGATTGAACAAGCTTGAGCAGCTTTTGATGGAGCATCGCAAGCGTCTTTTCATCGAATCCCGTGCCGACGCGGCCGGCGTACCTCAGTTTGTGAGCGCCGTCAAAATAGCCCAGGGCCAAGGCGCCAAAACCGTTCCGCGAACCCTTTGATCGAGTGAACCCGCCGATTACAAATTCCTCTCTCAGTGAGCATTTGACCTTTAACCAGTCCGTCCCCCGTGCGCCGACGTAAGGACTGCCCATGCGTTTAGAGATAACTCCCTCCAGATGCAGGCGCGCGGCCTCGGCGAAAACTTTCTCTCCATTCCCGATCACATGATCGCTGAACTTGAGAACGTTGTTCTCTTCCCTTGGGACGAGGACTCTCAGCAGTTCCTTTCGAACATCAATCGGCAGCGGTCGCGTGTCATAGCCATTGAGATACAGCACGTCGAATAAGTAATACAGAAAAGCCGGACGATGCGTCTGAAAGGCCTTCTGCAGGGCCTGAAAACTCGTTGTTCCATCGGGCTGCATGACGACGACCTCGCCGTCCAGAATCGCGTTGGCTACGGATAGCTCGGACAGCGGATCAATTAAGGAAGGAAACTTGACCGTCCAGTCCTTGCCATTCCTGCTTACGAGCCGAGGTTTGCCGCGTTCGATTCTCGCCAGCATGCGGTAGCCGTCAAACTTGATTTCATGCATCCAGTCGTCGCCTCCTGGCGCACTCTTTGCTAGAGTCGCTAACTCGACGGATGGCGAGCGCATCATGGGTCCTTTTTTGCGCCTGCATTCTTGAGTAGGCGTTTGAGTTCGGTTTCCTGGCCATTCGACGCGACTTTCTCGCCGCGCAGCGCGGCCTTCCGCTTGGCGGTATTGCGGCGAGTGCGGCGGTCAACATGCTGCGCAGAGCGTGTCGTCTTTTTCACTGCCGCCTTTTTGTCGACGCGGCCATTGTGAGAAATCTCGCCGTCTCGACCCCATATGCGGCTCGCCTGCGATGCTATTTCATCAAGATCGCGCCCCGTCGTCACGCTAAGCGGCTTCTTGGCCACGACGTCGAATGCCGGCTTCGCGAATTGGTCGCGCTCTTTGAACAAGAACCAATGACGCTCATCCGAGCCGCCGCGCCGACCGCCTTTTCGGACAAGCATCCATCCGCCCTGAAGCTTCTCGCCGCGGAGAGTAAACTTGAGGCTGCCGTTTTTCATTCCTTCGCGAGGATCGGCGGCCGGCTCCCAGGTTCCACGATCCCATAACATCACCGTCCCGCCGCCGTATTCTCCTTGCGGAATGATGCCTTCGAACTCGCCATATTCAATGGGGTGGTCCTCGACCGCCATCGCAAGGCGTTTGGTGGCGGGATCAAGCGAGGGGCCTTTCGGAATGGCCCAACTCTTCAACACGCCGTCGAGTTCTAGGCGGAAGTCGTAATGCAAGTGCGACGCGGCGTGCTTTTGGATCGTAAAAGTTAGAGTCCCGCGCCGTCCCACGCGGCCGCCGCGAGGTTCCCTTGTAAGATTGAAGTTTCGTTTGCGGCGATACTCGGTCAGACTCATAAGAATTGCACCTCATCGCCTTTGGCCTACCAGTTGTGCAAGGCGCATCGAAACAGACATTGTCCCGGCGGCCAAAAATAAATAGTGGATGAATGGTGTGATGTGCTTGCAAATTCTATACCGGCGAACCAGGTGCATGCGCATGGGAGCTTCCTCGCGCCGCGCAATTCGTTCATCGCGTGTCCGGGTTCGCAATTATAGCGCTCACCCGCGATCTCCGACGTAGTGAAACCAACTAGGCAATTCTGGTCCTTTCTCAGGATTGTCGCGAAAGCTTCTGCGGTAAGAATTAACCGCTTGCAACGATCAAGCACCCATTGGCGACGGAGCGAACGCGAAAATGCCACAGGTGTTCCCCGCCAGTTCGAACATTCTCGCTAAAGCCGCCGTGCTAGGCGGCCTCCTATCGCTGGTCGTGCTCTTGTGGGCGGGCCTGATCTATACTCGGTCCTCGTATGGCACGGGCACCGGTTTGTCGCGCATGCAGCCGGTGCCCTTCAGCCACGAGCACCATGTCGGCGTGCTGGGCATCGATTGCCGCTACTGCCATATCTCCGTGGAAAACTCTGCCTTCGCCGGTATTCCGCCCACGAAGACCTGCATGAACTGCCATTCGCAGATGTGGGTCGGCAGCGACATGCTCGAGCCGGTTCGCGAAAGCTATCGCACCGACGAGCCGCTTCGCTGGCATCGCGTCTACAACCTGCCCGGCTTCGTCTACTTCGACCACAGCGTCCACGTTCAGAAGGGTGTCGGTTGCTCCTCGTGTCACGGGCGAATCGACGAGATGCCCTTCACCTACCAGGTGCCGACGCTGTTGATGGAGTGGTGCCTGGAATGCCACCGCAATCCTGAACGGCACGTCCGTCCCCGCGAGGAAGTTTTCAATATGAACTACCAGCCGCCGGCCGATCAACTCGCCTTAGGGCGAAAGCTCGTCGCGGAGTACGACATCAAGGATCCCAACCAGATTACCAGTTGTTCGATTTGCCATCGTTAAACGTCATCGACCCATGAACGGTGCGCCGCGAATAAAATGAACAGCCGAAAGAACCTCGCTTCACAATTGACGGCTATCCAAGACCGCTTGGGCAACTCGCAAGGCCCGCGGTACTGGCGCAGCCTGGAGGAAATGGCCGGCAGCGAGGCCTTTCAGGAGTTGATGCGCGGCGAGTTTCCCCAGCAGGCCGATGTGTGGCCCGACTCGCTCAGCCGCCGCAAGTTCCTGACGTTGATGGGCGCATCGCTGGCCCTGGCCGGCTTGAACGGCTGCAGCGTGCAGCCCGCGCCGTCCGTCGATCTGGTTCCGTACGCTCGTCCGCCGGAAGAGGTCGTGCCGGGCCGACCGCTTTTTTTCGCCACGACCATGACCCACGCGGGCGCAGGTGTCGGCCTGCTCGTGGAAAGCCACGAGGGACGCCCCACGAAGATCGAGGGCAATCCCGACCATCCAGCCAGCCGCGGCGCTACCGACATTTATCATCAGGCTTCGGTATTGACGCTTTACGATCCCGACCGGGCCAAGACCGTGACCTGCCTTGGCCAGACTCGCACGTGGGACGATTTCGCGGCAGCGATCAGTGATGCCATGCGAAAGCAGCGCGAGCGGCACGGCGCTGGACTGCGACTTCTCACGGAGACCGTTGTGTCGCCGACGCTCGCCGGGCAGATGGGCGACCTGCTCAAAGACTTGCCCGAGGCCAAATGGCACGTTTGGGAACCGCTGCATCGCGATGCCTCGTGGCAGGGAATGCAAATGGCTTTTGGCGAGCCCGTCAACGCGGTATACGATTTCAGCAAGGCGGACGTGGTGCTTTCGTTGGATGCCGATTTCTTGCAATTCGGCGCGGGGCATCTCGCGTACGCGGCCGACTTCATAGCGCGGCGGCGAGTCCGCACGAGCGAGAAGGATGCCGAACAGGCGGAAATGAACCGGCTCTATGTTGCTGAGGCGGCACTGAGTTGCACCGGCGCCAAGGCCGATCACCGCCTGCCGTTGCGGTGCAGTGAGATCGAAACTCTGGCCAGGGCCATCGCCGCCAAGCTGGGAATCGCCGCTGCTCCCGGCGCGACGGGACCCGCCGGTTGGCACGAAAAATGGATCGCCGCGGTTGCCAAGGATCTGGAATTACATCGCGGACGGTCGCTGGTCCTGGCCGGTGACCGGCAGCCGGCGGCAGTCCATTTGCTGGCGCACGCATTGAACGAACGGCTGGGCAACGTTGGGCAGACCGTGAATTACACCGCGCCGATCGACGCTCGGCCCGGCAACCGCACGCAATCGCTGCGGGATTTAGTTAATGACATTGACAAGAAGCAGGTCGAACTACTGGTAATCCTGGGCGGGAATCCGGTGTACAATGCGCCGGCGGATCTCGAGTTTGCACGGCGTCTTGAATCGGTCCCGCTCAGAATCCATCACAGCCTCTTCCTGGACGAGACTTCCTATCTATGCCAGTGGCATCTGCCGGAAGCCCACTATCTGGAATTGTGGAGCGATTCGCGGGCCTACGACGGTACAGCGTCGATCGTGCAACCGCTCATCGCGCCGCTCTATGAGGGACGCTCCGCCCACGAGGTGATGGCGCTATTAACCAACTCGCAGATGGTTCCCGGCAGGCAGATTATTCGCGAGCACTGGCGGAAAGAGTTGGCGTCTCGCCCGGAGGACGGAGGTTTCGAGCGATCGTGGCGCGCGGCCCTGCACAATGGCGTCATCGCCGGCACCGCGCTGAAGTCCTTACCGGTGAAGCTTAAGGAGGGTTGGGAGAAAGATCTGCAATCGGCGGCCGACGCGCGTGCAAAACCGGCAGGTGACGCAGCGGGATTGGAACTCGTATTCCTTCCCGATCCGACAATCTACGACGGCGCGTGGGCCAACAACGGATGGCTGCAGGAGTTGCCCAAGCCGCTCACCAAGCTGACCTGGGGAAACGCAGCCCTCATGAGTGCGGCGACCGCCCGGCAGATCGGCGTGGAACAGGGTAGCTACGCGCATGGCGGCGAACATGGCGGATATTACATGCCCGTCGTCGAATTGAAGTGCGGCGGACAGTCGCTTTCGGCGCCGGCGTGGATCATGCCGGGCCATGCGGACGGCACGATCAGCGTCTATCTGGGCAATGGCCGCGAGCGCGCCGGACGTGTCGGCGGAAGTCAAGAGCAGCAAGTGGGCTTCGATGCCTACACGCTGCGGACCGCGGAAAGTCCCTGGTTTGCCGCCGGGCTGACCGTGCAAAAGACTTCCGGCACGGAACTGGTTGCCTGCACGCAAGAGCATCAGACGATGGAGAACCGCGCGCCGGTTCGCGCGGCTACGCTCGCGGAATACCGTGCCAATCCAGAGTTCGCTTCCGAGCCGGAGCGCGAAAAGCTGCGCGAACAAGGGCAAGCGTCCGCCGACGGCGTCACGCTCTACCAGAAGTACGACTACGAGCCTCCCAAGCATAAATGGGGCATGTCCATCGATTTAACGAGCTGTATCGGTTGCAATGCTTGCGTGGTCGCATGCCAGGCCGAGAACAACATCCCCGTCGTCGGCAAGGAGCAAGTCGCGGCCGGTCGCGAGATGCACTGGCTCCGCATTGATCGCTACCTATCCGGCAATCCGGACGACATCCGAGAAGTCTTTTTCCAGCCCGTGCCATGCATGCACTGCGAGAACGCGCCCTGCGAGTACGTCTGTCCCGTGGCAGCCACCGTACACAGCGCTGAAGGTCTGAACGAGCAGGTCTATCAGCGTTGTGTTGGTACGCGGTTCTGCTCGAACAACTGTCCGTACAAAGTGCGGCGATTCAACTTCCTGGCATACTCCGACTTCGACACGTCCAGCCGCCGTTTGCAGTACAACCCGGAGGTGACCGTCCGCTCGCGCGGCGTTATGGAGAAGTGCACTTATTGCGTACAGCGGATACGCCGCGCCGAATTCGACGCCGAGAAAGAAAAGCGGCCGGTCGCGGACGGCGAAGTCCTCACCGCTTGCCAGGCCGCCTGTCCCGCGCAGGCGATAGTCTTCGGCGACATCAACGATCCCGAGAGCAAAGTCAAGCAAAGCAAGGACTCGCCCTTGAACTACGCGCTTTTGGCCGACGTGAACACGCGACCGCGAACGACCTATCTGGCGGAGTTGCGCAATCCCAACACTATATTGGCCAATCCTGAACTCGGAGGCTCGTGAGATGGCGACCAACGCATCGGCACAAGCGGGCAATGATGGAGCGGGCGAGCAAGCCGCTCTTGCGGCACCAAACTACGTGCCCGTCGGCCACGATCTGCGGACTGTGACTGAGGCGGTCAGCGACCTGGTGCTCAAGCGTCCGACGGGCAAGGGCTGGCTGGGTATGTTCGGACTCGGCCAAGTGATTGTGTCCGTCTTTCTCATCGCAGTGGCTTACTTGCTCTATATGGGCGTTGGTATTTGGGGAATCAATATCCCGGTCGGCTGGTCGTTCGCCATCACCGATTTCGTATGGTGGATCGGCATCGGGCACGCCGGCACGCTGATCTCGGCCTTCCTTCTGTTGATGCACCAGAAATGGCGGACCTCGATTAACCGCATTGCCGAGGCCATGACCATTTTCGCCGTGATGTGCGCGGGGATGTTTCCGCTCTTGCACCTCGGCCGGCCGTGGTTCTTCTATTGGCTTCTGCCCTATCCGAATACGATGTCGCTCTGGCCGCAGTTCCGCAGCGCGCTGGTTTGGGACGTGTTCGCCGTGAGCACCTATTTCACCGTGTCGCTGCTATTCTGGTACATGGGCATGATTCCGGACCTCGCGACGCTCCGCGATCGCGCGACCGGCCGCATGGCCCGGGTGTTTTACGGCGCCCTTGCAATGGGATGGCGCAACTCGGCCCGGCATTGGCACCGCTACGAGATGGCCTATCTGCTGTTAGGCGGGCTGGCGACGCCGCTGGTAATTTCGGTTCACTCGGTGGTCAGCTCTGATTTTGCCATTTCCGTCATGCCCGCCTGGCACGAGACGGTCTTCCCGCCGTATTTCGTCGCCGGGGCCATTTTTTCCGGCTTCGCCATGGTCATCATCCTGTGCATTCCTATCCGGCACTTTTACCATCTCAAGGACTTCATTACCATCAACCATCTCGACGTGATGGGCAAGCTGGTGTTGGCCACCAGCTTGATTACTTCCTACGGATACCTGAGCGAACAGTTCCTTTCCTGGTACGCCGGCGAGGCCGTCGAGCATTACACCTATTTCTTCCGCCTAACCGGTTTCGGCCAATATGCCTATGTAACGTGGACGCTTTTCACCTGCAATACAATCGTGCCGCAAATTCTGTGGATCAAGCCGCTGCGGCGCAGCGAGACCGTGCTTTTCATCGTTTCCACGATCGTGCTGATCGGCATGTGGCTGGAGCGGTTCATGATTATCACGACGAGCCTGAGCCGCGATTACTTGCCTTCCTCGTGGGGCATGTTCCAGCCGACGATCTGGGACATTCTGACCTACGTTGGCTCGCTGGGAGTATTCATGGTTGCCTTTTTGCTCTTCGCCCGCTTTCTGCCCATTCTGTCGATGTCGGAAACGCGGGCCTTGCTGCCCGGTCGCACGGGCCGGAGGTGGGACGATGACAGAACCGAATATGAAGGGGGCAGTGTATGGATTAATGGTGGAGTTCCTGACCGCTCCCGACGTCCTCGCTGCCGCGCGTCGCGCTCGGAAAGAGGGCTATCGCACGATGGACGCTTACACGCCGCATCCGGTCGAGGGTCTTGCGGCCGAGCTGGACGTGAGGTCGACGCACATTCCCACCGTCGTGCTCCTGTGCGGTTTGGTCGGCGTGAGCGTGGGCTTCTTTATGCAGTATTACTCGATGGCCATTAATTATCCCTGGAACGTCGGCGGGCGGCCGGTCAATAGTTGGCCCGTTTTCATTCCGATTGCCTTCGAGATCATGATACTGATCGCGTCCTTCGGCGCCTTCCTGGGAATGTTGTTTCTCAATGGATTGCCGCATCCGCACCATCCGGTTTTCAACGTGCCGCAATTCGCCCGTTCGAGCCAGGACCGTTATTTCCTCTGCATCGAGGCGACCGATCCACAATTCGAGCTCGCGGCCACGGCCGCATTCCTGGCCTCGCTAGGGCCGGAAGGCAAAGTCATTGTTGTGCCAAAGCATGATTCCGAGCCGATCGCGGAGAGTGACGAGGCCAAGGGGGAGGCGCATGTTTAATCCGCGTGCCCACTCGCTGGCCATCCCCCGGCAGGCAATACCGCTGATTGCCTTCGTTTTCCTTTTGGCCGTTGCTGGCTGTCAACAACAAATGGCCGAGCAGCCAAGCTACAAGCCATTGGACGAATGCGACTTTTTCGCCGACGGCCGTTCGGCGCGGCCGCTCGTGCCGGGGACGGTGCCCCGCGGATATCTGAAGGCCGACACCGCGTTTTGGACGGGACGCCGTCCGGTGGCGTCCGGAGACCAGGACCCCGACACCGGGCTCACGCCGGAGGAAATGAAGGCTGCGTTGCAGCCCAACACACCCAAGGGGCCCGGCGATAAACTTACGCCCATTGACGAAAAGAAACTATACGCCCCGTTCGTGGACGAGTTTCCCATCCCCATTACCGAAAAGGTCATCGAGCACGGCTACAACCGCTTCATGATCTACTGCGTCGTGTGTCACGATCCGCTGGGGACTGGCTACGGCAGGATCGTCGAACGGGGATACACCCAGCCGCCGTCCTATCACATCGAGCGCCTCCGACGTGCGCCGGTAGGGCACTTCTTCGCCGTGATCAGCGAGGGCTACGGCTCCATGCCGTCCTACGCCTCCCAGATCCCTGTCCGGGACCGCTGGGCGATCGTGGCTTACGTCAAGGCGCTGCAAGCCAGCCAGCACTGGCCGGAGGCAGCCGAGAAAAGTAGGGTGGGACCAGACCGCGCAGCGAGCGCAGGCCCACCATTGCAGCTTCCAGGTGGGCCTGCGCTCGCAAGCTCGCTTGTCGCACCCTACGACCGCAAAAGCCGCTCCCCGACGGACTCGGAGGTCCATCCTACGCCCGCATCCGGAGCGAAATCGCCATGACGATCGCCGACCAGCTCAGCCAAAACGAAAATGCCGGCCGCTTGACGTGGCTATCGCTCGTAATCGGCGGGGTCGCGCTGGCGTTGTGCTTGGCCGGCGGGTCCGCCGATCCCGCTATGTTTCTCCGCGCCTACCTGCCGGCATGGCTCTTTTTCTTCGGCTTGGCGCTGGGCTCGATGGCCGTGCTCATGATTTATCATTTGACGGGCGGGGCTTGGGGCTTCTTGGTCCGCCGCATCTTGGAAGCGGAAATGCGGACACTGCCGCTGGTGACGTTGATGTTCCTGCCCATCGCGCTGGGAATCCGCTACCTCTACCCCTTCGCGCAGCCAGAGGCGGTGGCGGCCAACCGGCAGCTTCAGCATGAATCGTTTTATCTCACGCCCCACTTGTTCTGGCTTCGCGCGGTAGGTTATTCCCTCGCGTGGAACATCATGGCCTACTTCCTCGCCGCATGGTCGCGGCGGCAGGACGAACGGGCAGACGCGCGGCTGCCGTGGAAGTGCGAGCAGCTTAGCGCCTTCGGCGCGGTGATATACGGCGTCACCTTGCACTTTGCCGCTGTCGATTGGGCCATGTCGATCCTGCCGGCGTTTCATTCGAGCATCTGGGGACCGCTCTTTGCGCTGGGACAATTGCTTTCCGCACTGTGCGCGGCCGTGATCGTGCTTAATCACTGCGCTGCGGCGCCGCCGCTGGCCGGCCTGGTCTCGCCCAAAGCCGTCGGCGATCTCGGCAGCCTTATGCTGACGTTCCTAATCGCCTGGGCATACATGGCCTGGTTCCAATTCATGCTGATATGGATCGCCAACCTGCCTTCGGACATCGTGTATTATCTTCCCCGCATGGGCGACGGCTGGCTGTTGGTGATTTGGCTCATCGTGCTGCTGCACTTTGTGGTCCCTTTCTTCCTGCTGCTCGTGCGAACGGTGAAGCGCAATAGCAGCCGCCTGGCCGCGACCGCCGGGCTATTGCTCGCCATGCAGTTGCTATTCTTGTACTACGAGATCACGCCGTCCTTTGACGGCGGCGCCGCGAGTAATCAATCGCACATTCTCGCGCAATGGATGGATTTTCTCATGCCGGTCGCGCTGGGCGGGATTTGGCTGTCGTACTTCTTGCGGCAATTGCACGCCCGGCCGTTAATCGTTGCGGGGGATCCGATGCGGGCCGCGGCCATTCACCTGCGCCGCCTGGACGACGAGGAAGAGGCGGCCGCGGAGGAAGCAGCGAACGAGGAGGTGATGGCCCATGAGTAACGAGCACGACATCCGCCAAGCCGACGACCGCGCGGAGCACCTCGACTCGCCCTACGAAGAGAAAGATATCCACCTCAAGCCGATTTTGGCGCTGCTCATCGCGACGGGCTGTGTCTTTGCAATCATGTTCGCCATCGATTGGTATTTCTTCCATGCGGTAAAACGGACCGAAGCCCAGGACAAGGCCTCGCCCTATCCCTTCGCGCCCAACGGAGCGAGTCCGCTGCCGCGACCGCCTCGGCTCGATCAGATCGACCGCATGGCGGACCAGCCGGGTCAAAGTTACTACGACCGGCTCGTCGAAATGGAACGGCAATTACATAGCTTGGGACCGACGGACGAAAAAGGGTTCGTTCATATTCCCATCGAGCAGGCGATGAAGGAAATCGTCACACGACTGCCCGTTCGCAAGGAACCGCCGGCCGAGGAAGCCAAGGCCGTCCACGCCGGCGGCTCGAACTCCGGCCGCATGTTACCTGGAGGACCACCATGATCAGAGAATTAAGGGATTGTGAATTTATCTCGTTCCCACGCTCCGCGTGGGAACGCATGTGTCGGCCGCTCCGCGGCCTCGTAGCGTTGACGCGGAGCGTCTGCCTCGCGCATGACGACGCGGAGCGTCGTCATGAGGTAACTTGTAAATTTTCAATTTTCATTTTGCAATTTGCATTTTTCAATCTTTGTCTTTTCATCGCCGCTGCAACGCCCGCCGCCGATGCGCCGCCTGTTCTCCGCGACGTGGGCATCGACCAGCGTCTCGACGAGCAGGTGCCGCTGGACCTTGAATTCAAAGATGAGACTGGCCAGACGGTCAAGCTCGGCGACTATTTCGGCAAAAAGCCGGTGATCCTGGTGCTGGCCTATTATCGCTGTCCCATGCTTTGCACCTTGGTGCTCAATGGGCTGGCCGTAGCGATGCGCGACATGCCGCTGACGCCCGGCACAGATTATCAGGTCGTCACGGTAAGCTTCGATCCCCGCGAAACGCCGCAGTTGGCGGCGGCCAAGAAGGCAAACTACATAACGAAACTCGGCAAGCCCGGCGCTGCCGAGGCATGGCACTTCCTCACCGGCCGGGCCGAGCCGATCCGCCGCCTGGCCGCCGCCGTGGGCTTTCGCTATGTCTACGACAAGGCCAAGGACCAATACATTCATGCCAGCGGAGTCATCGTCGTCACGCCGGCGGGCAAGATATCCCGTTATTTCTTCGGCATTCAATATCTGGCCCGCGATCTGCGGCTGGGCCTCGTCGAGGCATCGGGCGGCAATGTCGGATCGCCCGCCGAGGACATACTGCTGTATTGCTTTCACTACGACCCGTCGCTGGGCAAGTATACCGCCAACGTATTGAACATCGTCCGCGCCGGTGGCGTGCTCACGGTCATCGCGCTCGTCGGCATGGTGTGGTTTCTTCTGAAGTGGAAGCCGCGTGTTCAGTGTTTCGAGGTCAATACCGGGTACGTGGGTGGCCGTGGGGCAGATTGCCAATCTGCCGAAACAAGGCAGGTTGGCAACCTGCCCCACGCCTCCGCTTTGCCCGCTGGAGGCCAGCCATGATTGCCGACATCGCCTTATATCCCTATCAGGCCTCCAGTACGGCCCCGCAAATCGACCTGCTGTTTCTCTATCTGTGTGTCATCTGCGGCATCGTCGGCCTGATGATGGCGGTCCTGATGATCCTGTTCTGCGTCCGCTACCGCCGGCGGCCCGGCGACATCGGCGTGCCGTCGGAAACCCGTTCCTCCCAAGTGTTGGAATGGTTCTGGACGCTGACGCCGCTGGTTTTTTTCGCCACGATGTTTGTCTGGGGAGCTATCGTCTACTTCGGCGCCTTCCGCGCGCCGGACAACGCCCAGACCGTTTACGTCGTCGGCAAGCAGTGGATGTGGAAGTTCCAGCATCCCGAGGGGCAGCGGGAGATCGACGCGCTGCACGTTCCCGTGGGGCAACCGATTAAGCTGCTTATGACCTCCGAAGACGTCATCCACAGTCTGTTCGTTCCCGATTTCCGCATCCACATGGACGTCTTGCCGGAGCGCTATACTTCGGTTTGGTTCCAGCCGACGCGCGCGGGCACCTACCATCTGTTCTGCTCGCAATACTGTGGCACGAACCATGCGGACATGAAAGGCGAAGTCATCGCCATGCCGCCGCAGGAATACCAGGACTGGCTGCACCTCAACGCCGAGGGCTCGCTTGGCTTGCAGGGCCGAAAGGTGTTCCTCAAATATCGCTGCGACAGTTGCCACAGTGCCGATGCGGCGGCTCGCGCGCCCGTCTTGGAGAGCCTCTTCGGCCGGCCGGTCGCCCTGAACGACGGCAGCGTGGTGACGGCCGACGAGAGCTACATTCGCGAGTCGGTCCTCTATCCCAGCGCCAAGATCGTCGCCGGCTTCGAGAACATCATGCCGACGTTCAAGGGTCAGGTAAGCGAGGAAGAGATCATCCAGCTAATCGCCTACATCAAAGTCGCTCAAGCGGGGCGAGACGCCCGACCGCGTGGAAAGCTATCCACCGCCTAAAACGACGCCGCCAATCAGCACAAAGGATTAGCCCGACATGAGCACCATCGCCCCGAGCCTGCCATTGCCGCCCGCCGCTCCCGACGCGCTGGAACGCAAGAACTACCTCAACGCAGCGCACACGATCTCTTCCTGGCTCTTGACCACCGACCACAAGCGGATCGCCATTCTCTATCTGATACCGATCACGGTCATGTTCTTTATCGGCGCGCTGGCCATCGGCATCGACCGCCTGAATCTGCTCACGCCCGACGGCCGCCTGCTCAACGCCGACACGTACAACAAGCTCTTCACGCTCCACGGCGTGATCATGGTTTTCTTTTTCCTCGTGCCCGTGATACCGGCCGTGCTGGGCAACTTCCTGCTGCCGCTGATGATCGGGGCCAAGGACCTGGCGTTTCCGCGGATCAACCTCTTGAGCTGGTACCTGTACATGATCGGCGCCGCCTGGACGCTCGTGGCGATTTTGGCGGGCGGCGTCGACACCGGTTGGACCTTCTACACGCCTTATAGCTCCGAGGCCTCGCACTACAACGTCGCGCTGACCATGACCGGCGTGGTGATCGCCGGCTTTTCGTCGCTCTTTACCGGGCTGAATTTCGTCGTCAGCACGCATTGGCTGCGGGCCCCGGGCATGACCTGGTTCCGACTGCCGATTTTCGTCTGGACGATCTATGCCACCAGTTTCATCTTCCTCCTGGCGGTGCCGGTGCTCGCTATGTCGCTGATCCTGGTCATTGTCGAGCGATTGTGGCACATGGGCATATTTGACCCGGCATTGGGAGGCGATCCGCTGTTGTTCCAGCACCTGTTCTGGTTCTATTCGCACCCTGCCGTCTACATCATGATTCTGCCCGGCATGGGCGTCGTGAGCGAGGTCATTCCCTGTTTCGCCCGCAAGCAACTCTACGGCTACCACTTCGTGGCCTATTCCAGCATGGGCATCGCCAGCCTGGGGTTCTTCGTCTGGGCGCACCACATGTTCGTGGCCGGAATATCGATGTATGGGGCCCTGGTCTTTTCCAGCTTGACGTTCCTGGTGGCCGTGCCCTCGGCGATCAAGGTCTTTAACTGGACGGCCACGCTTTACAAGGCGTCGATCAGCTTCGAAGCGCCCATGCTCTACGCCCTCGGGTTCGTGGCGCTCTTCACTTTCGGCGGGCTGACTGGGCTGATGCTGGCCACGCTGGGCATCGACGTCCACGTCCACGACTCCTACTTCGTCGTCGCGCACTTTCACTTCATCATGGTCGGCGGTATGGTGCTCGGCTACATGGCCGGGCTGCATTACTGGTGGCCCAAGATAACCGGCCGCATGTACAACGAGCGCTGGTCGCAGGTGGCGGCGGTCATTATCTTCGTCGGCTTCTTTCTCACCTTCCTGCCGCAATTCGTGCTGGGCTATAACGGCATGGTCCGCCGCTTGCACAGCTACGCCCCCGAGTTCCAAGTCTGGAACGTGCTCTCCACCGCCGGCGCCTCGATCCTCGGCATCGGTTACATCTTGCCCTTGTGCTACTTGATTCCCTCGCTCTGGTTCGGCAAACCGGCCGGGCGAAATCCATGGCACGCCACCGGCCTGGAATGGCAGACCGAGTCGCCGCCGCCCAAGGACAATTTCGAGGTCGCGCCGGTCGTAGTCCATCCGCCTTATCAGTACCATTTGCAGAAAGCCCAGAATGAGCCTTGAAAACGCGTTCCTCACCGCCGACGATCGCGAGAACCTCAAGGACACGGCGCTGGTCCGCGGGGCGCTGGAGGAGCAATTCCGCGACCTCGACCAGCAGCACCACTCGGCCGTGCTGGGCATGTGGGTCTTTCTGGCCACGGAGGTCATGTTCTTCGGCTCGCTGTTCGTCGGCCTCGCGGTCTACCGCTATAAATATCCGCTAGAGTTCGAGACCGCCAGCGCGCAGCTCTGCTGGCAGATCGGCGGCATCAATACGATCGTGCTCCTCATCAGCAGCTTGACGGCCGTCCTGGCAGTGCATTATGCGCAGCACGGGCGGCGCAATGGCATCGTGCTCTGCCTCGGCATCACGATCCTGCTGGGCCTCTGTTTCCTCTGCCTGAAGGCCGCGGAGTACTACATCGACTATCGCGACATGCTGATACCGGGCTGGCGATTCGATCCGGAGGAGTGGGTCTCGAGGCATGGGCTGCGGCCCGACCAAGTGCCGCACGTCGAACTGTTCCTCTTGTTCTACTGGATCATGACTGTGATTCACGCCCTGCACGTGACCCTCGGCATGGTGGCCATGCTCATCCTGCTGGTCCTTGCCCGGCGTGGTTTTTTCTCGTCCAACTATTATTCGCCGGTCGACGTCACGGCGCTCTATTGGCATTTTGTGGATATCGTGTGGATTTTCCTGTTGCCGATGCTGTATTTGCAGAGCACGCACTACCACTTGCTCCATTGAACATTATGACCGAGCGCAGCCTTTCCCCAATGACGTATGTTGTGATTGACCTGGTCCTGGTGGCCCTCACCATCCTTACGGTCGCCTTGTCCTTTATCGAGGAGCCCGCGATAGGACACCTGCTGGGCGGCCTGGTGATTGCGGTCATCAAGGCGGCGCTGGTGATCCTGTTTTTCATGCACGCCCTGCGGAGCCGCGCGCAAACGAAGGCGGTCATCGTGGTTACGATTTTCTGGTTCGCGGTCGTCATGCTCGTGCTGACCTTCAGTGACTACGCCACCCGCGATATCATCCCCAACCTGCCGGGACACTGACATGGCCCCCGAAAGATGACCACAACACTCGCTAATCGCAAACTTGTCCTTTGGCCCGGTGTGGCCTCGTGCGTGCTGGGCGCGGTAGGACTGCTGCTCTTCTTCCTGCCGATCCTTGGAATACCGCTGGCCGGCACGGGATTGGTGATCGGCCTCGTCGCCTTGCTAACCGCGGTTTTCGGCGGGCGGTCGAGCTTGCGGTGGGCCGTGCTGGGAACCGCGCTATGCGTTCTGGCCCTGGTGGTCGGCCTGGCGATTACGCTCGCGCCGGTGAATTCCGGATTGCAAGAGGCGCATCCGCACGCCTGGCAGGAGCCGCCCAAGCGCGTCTACGTTGCCCCGCCCGCCGATCCTCGAATGTGGCTGGACGACCGCGATCGGTGACTTACTAAACGGCCGGAGAGCGGTCTGCGGGGGGGTTGCCGCACGCCGCACGCGATTATATCTCTCGGATGGGTCGGCGCACCAAATTGCAATGCGCCGCGATTTTCCAGCGACGGCACTTGGACCCTGCGATGGGAAGGTCTCAAGCGAGCGTCGTAACTGGCCTCCTATCGGCCGCCGGACACCAGTTGATTGAGATACTTCTCGATGTTCATGTAGCCATCGTGGTTGAAATCGCCTTGCGCGGCATTGGCGGCAAGCGGGCTGATGCAGTGCGCTTTTTTCCACGCATCGGGGAGACAATCGTGCGCGCCGCTCGCCGGCGGCGGGCCGCTACTTATTTCGCCGAAGCCGCCCATCTCGGCAGGATCGTGAATGATCGAACCTTTTGTGCCCAGCGATTGCAGATCGGCAATGAGGCGAGCGTCCACGGAATCGCGGTGCAGCGAGCAACCAGCCCCGGCGACGACTTTCTCATAGGCTGCTTCAGCCGTGTCGAGCGTCACGGGTATGCGTGCCTGAATCGAACTGGCTTGGGCGAAGGTCGGTGCGTTATCGCCCGCGCCGAAGTCCTCCGCCTTGGCCAGCACGCCATTGAGCTTGCCGTCGCAGTTCATATCAATCAAGTTGCCCTTTTGGAAAATGTGATCGGTCGCTTTGAACTCGCCGGCGAAGCGACTATTCGAATTCGGTCCCTTGATGAAGTAGTTGTTGACGATATCCGCCGAATGGCCGCCAGCGGAATGCCCGCCGACGTAGCCGCAAACGCCCCAATTGTAGACGACATTGTTCACGTACTCCCCGATACCCTTGGATTTGGGGCTGCGGCTTTTGTTGCTGATCCATAGGTTGTGGGAGAAAGTCACATTATCGCTCTCGCAGAGGCAGCCAAAGCATTGCGGCCCGATTCCGGGCCCGATGATGCAGTATTGAACGGTGATGTCTTTCGACTTGCTCATGCCGATGCAGTCCCACCGCCCGAACTCGACGGAGACGTGATCAAAAATCATGTTCTCCGCGCCGCCGACGCCGACGGCATACTTCTTTTCCTGTTTTGGGGTGAGGCCCTGGCGGAAGCGAATATAGCGCACGATCACATTGCGGGAGTTCGAAAAGGAAACCTCATAGTTTTTCGTCGCGATGCCATCGCCCGGCGCGCTCTGGCCGAGAATGGTGATGTTGCTGGCTACGGACACCGCGCGCTTGAGTTCGATGTACCCGCCCACGTCGAAGACCACGACGCGGTGTCCCTTGCTCACGGCGTCACGGAACGATCCGGGACCGCGATCGTCGAGATTGGTGACGTGATAAATCTCGCCGCCGCGGCCGCCGGTAGCGAAGGCGCCGAAGCCCATCGCCCCGGGAAACGCCGGCAACTCCGCAAAAACTAATGAAGACCAGCACGCCAGGCCGATCACCTGGATAATCAGAGCGACCTTCATCATTCTAACTTCTGCTCCCCGCTCTCCGCGTTCTCTTCCACAAGCAGGCCGCCGCTGCGCCTGCGGCGAGCAAGGCGAGCGCACCCGGCTCCGGCACCGGCGCAACAGAGGCGCCTGCAGCCGGCTCACTGCTCACCGCCGGCGAGGGAATGATTGGCGCAGGAAAAGCCCCCGGGTTGCCAACCGTCAGTTTGCTCCCATCCAGAACCGACATGGCAGAAGTCAGGATCAGCTCACCGCCATTGACGATCGTGCCGCCCGTGTAGGTATTCGTGCCGCTGAGGGTCAGCGTGCCGCCTCCAACCACGGTCAGCGAGCCGTTCCCGGAAAGGTTGCCGCTCAGCGAGATGCTCTGCGGGTTGCCGATGGGATCGGCCGGCCGGACCGTGGCGCTGCCAATGAGCGACATGGGCATTGAGCTGGACCAGGGCGCGGTGGCGCCCAAGGTGCCGCCGCCGAGGAAGATTCCGGCATTTGCAGAGACGGAGCCCAGCACCATGCCCCCCGAGCCGACATACAATTGCCCGCCGGCAAGGTTCAGGGTGACTGTGTCGGCCACGACGCCTTGGCCGAACGTGACCAACTGCACGTCGGCGACACCCGCGCGGATCAGGAACTCGGCATTTCCGGCGGACGGATTGCCGATTTGGATGCCGCTAGTGGTGTCCGAATCGATGAGGCTCCCACCGTTGACGTCGACGATCGACCAGCGGCCGGTGTTGTTCAGGCCGATTTGAATTGGACCGCTGACATTGATCGTGCCGCCGTCCATTCGGAAATTGGCCGTGGAGTTCGTCGACGTATTCGGATTGCCAATGTTGATGCTCCCGCTCACGGTCAAGGCGCCGCCGGTGACGTAGAGTCCAGCGTTCGTCAAGCCGGTGGTCGGGCCAGGGCCGGTTGTCGGAAAATTCGCCGTCGTATAGCTAGCCGTGGCATTGCGCCCAATGGTGATCGTGCCGGAGTTCACGGTGCCGCCGGTGATCTTCGCGATGCAATTGGCGGCCGCGGTCGAATTGTCCAGCGAGATATTGAGACCGCCCGTGAGATTGGCCAGGCCGATGGAAACGAGCAGGCCGCCGTTGCCGTTCTGGGCGGCGCCGGAACCGGCGTTGAAAGTCGACGCGCCGCTCACGTTGAGAGTGCCGCCGCTGACGTTGATCAAGTTTTGCTGTCCTGTGCCGTAGCTGATGATGGAAGCGACGCTAAGCGACGATCCCGCGGGGAGCACCAAGTTGCCTCCGCCGGCGACGCCGTTGTTCAGGCTCATTTGCAGTCCACCGGTGAGGTTGCTGCTGCCCGTCAGCGTAAACGTCCCGCTGCCGATTTTGATCAGCGACGAGCCCGCGCCTGCGTCCGACAATGCGCCGGAGTAGGTCGTGGACTGGTTGGTGGCGGTGCTGCCCACGGTCAAGGCGATGGCCCCGCCGTTGGTATCCAGCAGGGGCAGACTCTGGCTGCCGCTGAGGCCCCCCAGCGTGGCCGCAGTCAGCCCGCCGACGAAATTGAGAACGCCTCCCTGGTTGTTGTAGACGAGCGTGCTGTTTTGCAGGGCCAGCGAATTGTCCAACTGCAATGTTCCCGCACTGATCGTTGTATTGCCGCTGAACGTGTTCGCGGCGTTCAAGGTGCTCATTCCCGAGCCGATCTGCGCGAGACTGCCGCTGCCGCTGATGACGCTAGAGAGCAAAAGATTGGTGTCGCCGCGGTCCAACGCCAACGCGCCGTTGTTGACAATCGGCCCGCCCACGTATCCGTTGTTTCCGCCGTTGTCCAGTTGCAGCGTGGCCGACGTAATGGTCGTTGTGCCGCTGTAGGTGTTGGCATTGGTCAAAATCAGCGTTCCGGTCCCGATCACCGCGAGCGAGCCCGCCGGAAACGATTCGCTGATCAGCCCCGGCAGAGTGAGCGTGTTGCCTTGCGTGTCGAATGTAGCCGTCGCGCCCGACGCGATGATGAAGTTGTTGGCCAGGACCAACCCGTTGGCCCCAGCTTGGACGGTGGCGTTGCCGGCCACGCTCACGTCGCCGGTGGAAAGCGATGCGTTATTGCCAACCCGCACCGTGCCGATGTTGAGCGTCGTGCCGATCGAGCCGGCCGCCGGGCCATAGCCGTTGCTGTTCGAAAGAACGAGGGTGCCGTTGCCGTTGCTGGTGGTCAGCGTCCCCGGACCGCTGACCTGGCCGGAAAGGGTCAGTACGCCGCCATTCGCCACGGACGACACACTATTCACTGCCAGGTTCAGCGGCACGCCGATCGTATGGCTGCCCAGCGCGACGCTGAGCAAGCCCCCGCCCGACGTGCTGCTGAGGGTCAGCGTGTTCGTGCCGGAAATTGTGTAGCTGTTCGTGTTGCTGAAGGCCACCGAACCCACGGACTCCGGCTGGTCGAGAGTGACCGTGGCGGACGAGGTGATTGCGCTTGAGAAGACGGCCGTGTCGCCGGGATTCTGCGGCACGGCGGCGGACCAGTTGCCGGGACTCGACCAATTGCCTGAGCCATTCTTGGTCCAAATGCTACCTTGCGTGATGGACAATTGAACGTAGTCCGCCGCGCCGACCGCCGCCGTGCCGAACGAGTAGGTGAACAAGCCGCTGGCGTTGGCTACGGCCAACTCGGACAACGAGCCGTTGAGCGAGCTGAACTGGAAGAGATCGTAGACCGCGCCGTTGGCCGGCACGAAGGGCGTCGACGTGTTGGGCACGTAGAGATTGATATTGACGGCCGGGTCTGAGAAGGGCAGCGTCAGCATCCCGCCCACGTTGACGACGTTGGCCGCGCTATTCGAGCTGCTGAGCCCGAAATTCACCCTGGAACCGCCTACCAGCGAGAGATCACCCGTAATGGTGAGCGCGCCGGTGCCGGCCAGGCCCGCGGTAACCGTGCCGGGGTTGATGGCGGACTGGGCCGAAGTGGTTACCGAGCCGTTGACGACGCCCGCGCCGCTGAGCGTTTGCGAGGTCCCCAGGGCCAGCGTGGCGCCGCCCAGGCCGCTGGCGTCAAGAATGGCGCCGGCCGCGACAGTAATGAGGGGGGACGACGGAACGTTGATAATGAGCGCGAGCGTGCCGGCGGACACAGTTGTGTTGCCTGTGTAGGTGTTGTTGGAAACCGTCAGCAGGCCGCCGCCCGTCTTGGTCAGCGCGCCGCTGCCGGAAAGGATGCCGTTAAGGGCGATATTCTGCGGGTTGCCGGAAGGGTCCGCCGCCCGGATCGTAGTGCCCGTCGTGGCGTTGCCGACCAACGAGATGTTCATCGCTGTGGACCAGGTCGAGGTGGCCCCGAGGACGCCGTTGCCAAGAAAGATATTGGTGAGGAGCGCCCCGTTGGGCTGCACCAGTCCGCCGCTGCCCACATAAAGGGTCGCGCTGCGGAGCGCCAAATTCGCCGTCCCGCCAGTCGAGTCGGACGCGGTGCCGAAGTTGATGATCTGGGCGTTCGTGGTCCCACCGCTCAAGTAAAGCTCCGCGTTGATAGCAGTTCCGGAGTTCACTTGGCCAATCACAATGCCGTTGGTCGCATCCGTGGAGGTGAACGACCCGCCGTTCACCTGCAGGTAGCTCCAGCGGCCGCCGGTGGTATTGTTGCCGATCAGGGCTTCGCCGGTGACGGTCACGTTCCCACCGTCGATTCGGGCCGTGGCGGAAGAGTTGCCGTTGGCGATCGTCAGCGTGCCGATCGTTGCCGTGCCGCCGGAAATATAGAGGCCCGTGGTTGTTGGAATCGTGGGCGGAACTCCCACGGCGCTGGGAGCGCCCGGGTTGGACGTGCGGGGGAGGGTAATCGAGAGTGCGGAAAGGCTTCCGCCGGATATGCTGATCAGCCCGCCGTCGGCGTTAGAAAGCGCAACTCCTCCGTCGAAATTGGCCGCGCCGGAAGACATGGAAAACACGCCGCCGCCCACATTGCGCGTGCCAATCGTCGCGGCGGCGCTGGAGTTGAGCGTTCCGCCGGCTACGCTGAGAGTTGCGACATTGGCGGCGTTTGCCGCCGAGGTACTGAGAACGCCGTTGGCGGCGATTACGAGTGCGCCGGCGTTGACGTTTGTTGCGCCGCCAATGCTGCTGGAACCCGCCAGCGTGAATATGCCGGCGTCTATCGTGGTCAACGAGGCGCCGGCGCCCGCGTCCGACAATCCTCCGGAGTAGGTGGTGGGTAAACCGTTATTGCCCACCGTCAAGGCGACGGGCGCGGCGGAGGAATTCAGCAGGGCTAGACTCGCGCTGCCGGAAAGCCCGCCCAGCGTGGCGGCCGTGAGTGGGCCGAAGCCGAGCGTGCCGTTCGGGTTGTTGAGAACGAGCATGCTGTTTTGCAAGGCCAGCGGATTGGCGAGTTGCAGCGTGCCGGCGCTGATCGTCGTGTTGCCGTTGAAGGTATTCGCGGCGTTCAGCGTGCTCACACCCGCGCCGATCTGCGCGAGATTGCCGCTGCCGCTGATGACGCTAGAGAGCAGAAGCCCCGTATCGCCGCGGCCCAGCGCCAGTGTGCCGTTATCGAGAATCGACCCGCCTATGTAGCCGGTCGATCCGCCGTTGTCCAACTGAAGCGTGGCCGAGGTAATAGTCGTTTGGCCGGTATAGGTGTTGGAATTGGTCAAAATCAGCGTTCCCCCTCCGGTCACCGCGAGCGATCCTGTAGGCATCGATTCACTGACCAGGCCGGCAAGCGTGAGCGTATTGCCTTGGGTATCGACGGTGGCCGTAATGCCCTGCGCGATGATAACATTATTGTTCAAGACGAGACCGTTGGCCCCGGCCTGCAGGGTGCTGTTGCCGGCGACGCTTACGTCGCCGGTGGACAGGGCCGCGTTGTTGCCGACCCGCAGGATTCCGGTGTTAAGCGTCGTGCCGACCGAGCCGGCCGACGGGCCATAGCCATTGCTGTTGGCGAGCACGAGCGTGCCGTTACCGCTCTTGGTCAGGCTGCCCGTTCCGCTCACGGCCCCCGAAATCGTCAGCACGCCGCCGTTGGCGACGGACGCCCCCGTATTCACCGCCAGGTTCAGCGGCGCCGCGATCGTATGGCTGCCGAGGTTATCGCTGAGCGAGGCCCCCGATGGGCTGCTGAGCGTCAGCGTGTTCGTGCCGGAGATCGTGTAGCTGTTCGTATTACTGAACGATACAGAGCCTACGGACTCCGCCTGGTCGAGGGTGACCGATGCGGACGAGGTGATGGCGCTGGAGAAGATGGCCGAGTCGCCCGCGACCTGGGGCACGCCGCCGGACCAGTTGCTTGAGTTGGACCAGTTGCCCGCGCCCGTGTTGCTCCACGTGGCGACAACGTTGACCAGCGTGGCGGATAGCTGAACGTAGTCCGCGCCGCCGATTGCCACCGTCCCGAACGAGTACTGATAGGCCCCGATTCCATTGGCCACGCTCAATTCCGACAAAGACCCGGTGAGGGACCCGAACTGGAAGAGGTCGTAGGTCGTTGTGCCGCTAGCCGGAACGAATTGCGAAGAGGTATTGGGTATATACAAATTCACATTTACCGGCGAGCCCGACCCGGGCAGGGCCAGTGCCCCGACCACGCTGACGAGGTTGGCCGTGCCGTTGGAGCCGTCGAGCCCGAAATTCACGGTGGAATTGCCGAAAAGCGACAGGCCGCCGGAGATTGCGAGCGTGCCTATCCCGCCATTGCCCGACGCAACCGTGCCGGGGCTGATCGTGGAAAGGGCCGGGGCGGTCAGCGAACCGGTGACCGTGCCGGCCCCGGTAAGCGTTTGATTGGCGGCCAGGGCCAGCGTGCCGTTGGCGAGTCCCGCGACGTTAAGCACGCTGCTCGCGGCAACGTTTATAGGCGTCGACGAAGCGATGTTGTTTGTACTGAATGGGCTGGCCAACGATAACGTGCCGGCGGTGACCGTGGTGCTGCCCGAGTACGTATTGACGTTGGACAATACCCATTGTCCCAGGCCCGATTTATTCAGGCTAGTCGCCCCGCCGGTCCCGTCGACGATCTGCCCGGCAAAGTTGTTGAGTCCCGTGTTTGTGCCCGTGAGGGTAAATAGGCGCGGCCCGCTGCCTGCCAAGGGGCCGGTGGCGACGATGGGTGCGGAAACAATCATGGCGCTGGAGGTGGCCGAAAAAGTAAGCGGGCCCATGCCCGAGGCGTCGATGCCGCCGCCGTTGTTGGTGAGCACGAAGGAGCGGTCGGTGCTCGCGCCCGTGCCGGTATACTGCAAGACGCCGCCGTTGAAAACCAGGGCTGGCGCAGCGGCGGAAGACGCTCCGATGCCGCTAGTGACCAGGCCGTTGGCCAGGCTGGTAACGCTGAGCACGCCACCGCTAATGATGGTTGCGCCGGTATACGTGTTCGTGTTGGAGAGGACTAACGTGCCGGAATCGATCTTCACAAGCGGGCCGACGTTGCTGGTGTTGACGTTGGCGACCGTTCCGGCGATCGTAAGCGTGTTGCCGGGCGTGACGTCGAAGGTACCGCCGCCTCCGCCGATGGTGACGTTGTGGTTCGTCGTGCCGTTATTTAGACTGAACGACTGTGTGGCCTGGAAAGTGCCGCCGAACATCTGCAGCGCCGTGCTATTGTTCGTGCCGCCCAAGACTAAAGCGGAGCTGGTGGAGAGGGTCGCACCGTTGATGTAGGTAGAACCATTGTAGGAGCTGGCGGTGTTTGTCAGGATGGTTGTGCCTGTGCCGTCCAAGGTAAGCGTCGCGGTGCCGTTATTGTTGTTCATTTTGGCGGCAATTGTCAAGCTGCCCGTGCCGTAGTTGTGGATGAGAATGTCGGCGTTCGCGCTTCCGGCGGACGTCCAAAACATGCTATTTAGCCCGGTCGAGTTGATGGAATAGTTGTTCGAGCCGGTAAACAGTAAGGCGCCGGAAAGCGTCAGCGTGAAATTGCCGCTTAGCGACTGTCCGGGACCGTTGGTGGAAATCTTCAGGAGGTTCGTGGTTTCCGACAAGCCAAGGGCGCCGTCGCCCACGAGAGCGTAGTTCGACGTGCCGGACTCGGTCGTTCCCGTGAACGTGCTATAGCTCGAGTAGCGCCCGAGCGTGGACGTTGAACCGACGGACGTGACCGCCGCGACGAAGTCGGTGTTGCCGGTGGAGTCGGTATAAGTAAGGCGGCCGCCGTAGGTGCCGTCGACCAGGGCGCTGCTAGTGGTGGTGATGGCGACCGCGCCGGGCATGGCGTTGAAGTTCAAGCCGCCGCCGACTGCGGTGGCGGTGATCCCGCCCAGGTTCAATGTCGTGCCGCTGCCGCCGTTGGCATTGACCGCGATCTGTCCGTCCCCGGAGGCTACGGTTACGTTGCGCAGCGTTTGCGAGCTGGTGCCGGACGAATTCCCCAAGAGATAAAGCGTCCCGCCGGTGAAGGTTGCCGTGGTAGTCGATGCCAGAACACCGCTGGGCGAGTTCGCGTAATTGAGTTGCATGGTCCCTCCGTTTACGGCGACGGACGCCGTCGTCCACGCCGTCGTCGGTGCGACAGTCAACGTGCCGGTGCCGATTTTGGTGAACGGGCCTGCCGTGGCCCCCGACCACGACGTCGACAAATTGGCCATGCCTGAAATCGTAGTCACAGTCGATTGCAGGGAAGTCGCCGGCCCGCCGGCAAGGGCGCCGACAAACAGAGTGGCGGTATTGCCGGATTTATCGCTCAAGCTGGCGGTTGCCGTTCCCAGATTGATTTCCGCGAATTGGGCATTAATGGTAATGTTGCCCGAGCTGGCGCGGAAGCCATTGATATTGCTGCCCCAGTTCACAATTCCGCCGTAGCTCTGCCAAAGGTTGCCGTTGATCGTGTTGAGGTTACTAAGGCCCCAGTTGACGTTGCCGTTGCCGCTCAGCAAGTTTTGCATCCGGTTAGCGGTGGTGCCATCGTTGAATCCGCTGCCGCCGAGTGTGGCGGTCGGATTTCCGACGCTGCTTATGTTAATGACGCTGACTGGAAAGTTGGTGCCGCCAATGTTGGCGTTTGTGCCAAGGTTGAGCGTGGCCCCATTGTTCACCACAAAGGTAGTGGCTGTTGTGAGTGTGCCTGAGAATTGGAGGGCGCCCGCATTGATGACCACGGGGCCGGTCGGAAGGGAAGCTGCCGTGGGGAAAGTCAGATTTCCTCCGCCGTTCAGGACAAAACCTTGTGAGCCGGCGAGGGCCAAGCTCATCGTCGTCGTGTTGCCGCCAACGGTGATCGTCGGCGTCGTGCCGGGAACGGTTGTTTGCAGCGTGAGCGCGTAGCCCGCGACGGCGGGGCTGAGCGTTGCCGCGCCTGTGCCGAAGACCAGATTGCCGATCGTGTTTGTGGCCAGGTCGTCACTGACCGCCGTGTTCCCGGTGAGCACGCTGAAATTCGCGGTCTGATCGGCCCCGGAGGCATACGCGGAGCTGCCCGACCAAATGTTCACGTTGCTCCATGCCCCGGTGGCGTTTACGGCCCAGGTTCCGCTTTGTGCCCACAGCGGTGACGCCGATCCGAGCAGCAGCGTAAGCGAGCCAAGCAGGATTGCAAACCGCAGCAATGAAGTTCTTACAAGTGTCAATTGAGTTGCAACACACGCAGTCATCGTGGAAACTCCCAGGTTCGAGATGAGTCAATTTCAAAGAGAAGAAAACTAGGTCCGAAAAAAGCCGCACTCAAGGGTTGACCGGAGGTGTTTGTCCGGCGCCGGCATCCCGCCGCGGCACGGCGGCAATTCCATACATGCTTGTCTGGCTCCAAGGTCCCAGCGGCCTGATTCGCTTTGGGTCATATTTCCGACTGGGTCCCAATTCGACCGTCTGGTCACGAGCGACGAAAAGCCGCCACACGGAAAAGGTGTTGTCGATCCGCTTGGCCGAATCAAAGTCAGCCGCGTCGGGCGGCTGACGCCGAGTCGCCACTCTGGGCTTCGGCGTTTCGTGCATACCGATCTTCCAGCCCGTCGGCTCAAATTGCCGAGCGACCCATTCGGGCACCTGCACGCGATCATCGATGAAAACATACAGGTCCGCGGGACAAGCCAGCTTGACGTCGAGCCGGAAGTCGGTCCGAAATTTGTCGTTATTGAACATCTGGATGTAGTCCGCTCCGACGAGTTCCCTGGGAATTCCCTCGGCCGTCACGCCGTTCCATTCATGAAGGCGATCGACGTAGGCCCTCGCGCCTTCCTGCAATCCGCCGGGAACGATCTCGTAAAACTGAGCGCTATCGGGCAAGCGGACGTTGTCGCTGACGGCGTCGATCACGCGGCGGGCTTGCGGCAGCGGAGCGGGCTTGTCCAAGCGGGGGAACGTATCGCTATCGATCGCCACGAGGCGCTTTAACTGGCCTTCGCTGCCGACGCGAACCCCCTCGCCCGCGACCAAGCGCCGCGATGCCGGCGCTTTCTGTTTCGAGTTCGCGTACTCGATATCGACGATTCCCTCGAATACGGCAACCGACATGCCACCGCGGTCATCGAGCATCAAACCGAACTCAGTGCCCAGGTCGATGACCCGGCCGGACGGAGTGACGAGCGTGAATCCCCGGGCGTCCTTGCCAACGCGGGTCGTGAAGCGGCCGCTGGCTACTTTGACTTTGAGCGGTCCGAGCACGGTCAACTTTGCGGGGCCTCGCACGACCATCTGGGCCCCGCAATCGAAGGTCAGTTCGGCCATGCCCGATTTCAATCCGATCTCCTGGCCCTCCTCGACACGAGCCCATTCGGCCAAGCCACCGTCTTTTCTTGACCATTCGACCGCAGCCAACTTGGTTACGCGGGCGACTGTCGCGTGGCCGAATGGAACTGACGCGGGTTGCGACCTCGAATCACCTGCCGCCGACTCGTCAGGCACGGCGGTTCGATTGTCGCTCGGCACAATATTTAGCTTGCCAACTTCGCCCGACGCGCTCGCGCCGGCGTTTGGCCCATCAATTCGTACGCGAATTCCATTGATCGCCAGGACAACCACCATCGTCAACGTCAGCAACGTTCCCACTACCGAGACGAGAAGCGTCCAAAACACCGGCGTCGAACCGCCGGAGTTGGTCATGCTGCCCAGGAAACCAAGGACTGGCGAAGTGGTTGGCAAAGGCGACGCAGGAAGATTTTCAATCGGCACGGCAAGCGGCGCGACGGGCGGCTGCGACTGTTCGGTCCAAAACCGTGCCATAAGCCGCTCAGTCTCCTCCGGCGAACTTGGCGCGTCCGAAAAGGAGTCGAGCATCGCCTCCAATTTGGCATTGCTCACTTCGGCCAAGTCTCGCGGACCGGTCAGTCGAGCGATTTGATCGACAAGGCGGCGGTGCTCGTTCATTTCGGAATCGTTCTGCATCGGTTCGCTCATGGGATTACGGAGCCCGATTCTGAAAGCAACTTTCGCAAGGCAATCACTGCCCGATGTCTATAAACGCGCACCGTTCCGGCGGGAAGCTCGAGCTCCTGCGAGAGGAAGTCGGTCGAAGCGACGCGGCCCGCGGCACAGGCGTCGGCCAGGAGGATGGTCCGATACGCTTCTGGAAGGCGATCGAGCGCCTGGGCGATTCGATCTGCCTGAGAGCTTTCCGCCGCGGCATCGGCGCAAGGACGGTTATCGGGCACCGCCGAATCAAGCAGTTTGCCAAGCGGAACTTCGAGCGACCTAGTCCTTGCCCATCCACTTTCAATGAGACGACGGGCCACGTTATCGGCAATACGTGCGAACCAGGTTCGCGATGAGCCTCTTGCCGCATCGAAGTTATCGCGGTACCTCCAAAGGCGAATCGAGGCCATGACGATAATATCTTCCACGTCTTCGGCGGTAAGGATGGAGTAGCGCACGCGCAACCAAGCCCCCACCCGTGGGGCATCTTGGCTCAATACCGACCGCACCCAAGCATCGGCGGGGTCGGCATGAATGTCTACAGCTTCGCGCTCGGTTGAATTACCCACGCCGAAGTTCTCCCCTTACTTTTATATATCCGTGGCGCGTTACAAGAAGATCCCAGCGCGCGAAGCCATTGTACCATCTGGCTGAAGGGGTACCTACGGCATTGCGGATACGCCGTCGTGAGCGATGGAATGTGCTCTAATTCCCTGTCTCTGGCGGGGCGCGCATCTCTGCCGACAACCGCGACGCGCCCATTGCTGAAATCACGCATCCAGGTTAGGATGAAGGTCTATATTGCAAACGGCTCGCCCCGAAATGGACCGTCGCCAATGCTTGGCTACGCTTGGGTCTGGATTTGGTTCATCTGGCTTAGTTCCGCGATCGCGGCCGGGATCGTCGGCCATGCGCGGCAGGCCGCGCTGCCGGGCGCAGTGCTGGGCTTCTTTTTCGGGCCAATCGGCCTCTTGGCCGCCTTTGCCCTCGACGGCCGGCCATCGTGTCCGCACTGCGCGGGCAAGTTGGACGGCCGCGGCCAGATTTGCCAACATTGCAACCGCCCAATCCGCTGGAACGAGCCCGCATCGGAGCCTTCGATCTTGCGGCTAGGCTGGCTACTGGGCGGACACGATTCGTTGTCGTGTCCGTACTGCGCCACGCGGTTGGACGTGGAGGTCGCTCGCTGTCCGCAGTGCTCCGGAGCCATAACCTGGGCAAAGGGCGTTCCGGTGAAGGTCTCGCGGCACGATAAGCCGGAACCGCCCGACCCGCAGCCGACCGACAGGCCGTGGAGCCAATTGCGAAGGTTGAGGTGAGAAGGAAAAATGTTCAATGATCAATGTTCAATTTTCAATGAGCAGCGAATGAAGTTCAGGCTTGAACATTGTACATTGAACATTCAACCTTGGTCCTCACGTCTCCAGCGCTTGCTTCAAATCCGCGATAATGTCTTCCGAGTTCTCGATGCCGCATGAGAGCCGCACCATATTGTCGGGGATGTGCAGCTCGGCCCGCCGCTCGGGCGTGAACTCGTAGTAGCTCAGGATGAGCGGCTGCTCGACGAGCGATTCGACGCCGCCGAGGCTCGCGGCAATCTGCGGTACACGAAGCTTATCGACCACGTTCGCGGTCGCCCGCCAATCGGCGTCTTTCACGGTAAAAGTGACGACGCCGGCGCAGCCCCGCATCGTCCGCCTTACGAGTTCGTAATTCGGATGGCTCGGCAGGCCCGGATAGTAGACCCGCTCGATCCGCCGATGCGCGGCGAGGAACTCGGCCACTGCCTGGCCGTTGGCGTTGTGCCGCTCCATGCGGAGCTCAAACGTTTTAAGCCCGCGGAGCAGCAGGTACTCGGCCTGCGGGGCGTTGTTCATGCCCGCGTAGCCGCGAAACTTCCGCAGCGGGTCCATCTTCGCCTTCGCGCCGGCAACGGATCCGGCCAGAACGTCGTTGTGCCCGGAAAGATACTTCGTACATGAATGCAGCACATAGTCGATGCCGAACTCCAGCGGACGAAGGTTGTAGGGCGAAGCCATCGTAGCGTCCACGGCCGTGTCGATGCCGCGCTTTCGGCCCACGGCGGCGAAGCGTTCTAGGTCGATGGCGCTCAAGTGCGGATTAGTCAGCGATTCGCAGAACAGGAGCCGCGTGGCAGGCGTGATCGCTGCTTCAAGTTCCTCGAAATCGCCCGTGGGCACGATCCGCGTGACGATGCCGAAGCGGCTGAGCTCGTCCTCGCAAAGCTCGCGGGTCCGCTGATAGAGCTCGTCGAAGAGCACCAGTTCATCGCCCGCGCTCAGTTTGGCCATGAACAGCCCGAAGACCGCTGCCATGCCCGTCGAATAGAGCACGCAGTCTTCGGCAGCGTCGAGGATGGCCAGCTTGCGCTCGGCGGTTTTCTCGGTCGGGTTGCCGTATCGGGCGTATTCCTCGCGGGGCTGCTTTTGGACGATGAAATCCAATAGGGCTTGCGTATCGGTGAAAGCGTAGGTCGACGTGCAGAAGATCGGATCGGTCACCGCCCCGCGCGGTTTCGCCTCGCGGTCCTCGCCAGCGTGAACCGAAAGCGTTGACCAGCGCGATTGCGGGCCGGTGCGGTATTTTGGGGATTCAAGAGATGTCATGTTGTGCGGTTGAATGTAGGGTGTGGTCGAGTTCGACGAAGACCCACCAGTTTTCAACGCCAGTGGTGCGTCTTCGCTGCGCTCGACACCACCCTACAAGCGGTTTTCGGATAGGCTCTTTGTTGCCTTATTCTATCGCACGAAACCGTAGATTTACATGGGTGCATCGAGTAAAATCATGCGCGTCGTCCCTCCCTGCCATTCGCCCTCCCGCCACGTGATCCTATGCAACGAAAACCATCCTCCCCGCACAACAGTTCCTCGACCAAACTCTCACGGCGCAACTTCCTAGCTGCCGGTTCTGCACTGGGCGCAGCGGCGCTGGGTGGTCCGCTCGTGCTGCTCGGCGCTGACCCTGCCTCAACGGCCGCGAATGACCGCTTGAATCTCGCCGTGGTGGGCTGCGGCAGCCAAGGGACCGGTGACATGCGGGGCATGATCGGCTGCGGCGTGAATGTCGTGGCCCTTTGCGATCCCGACGCCGCACAGTTGGCACAAACCCGCCGGGCAGGCGGCAAGGCGACAAAGTCGGCCAAGGCTTACGAAGATTACCGCAAGCTGTTGGACGACTCGGCCAGCTTCGACGCCGTGCTGATCGCCACGCCCGACCACTGGCACGCCCCGCTTTGTAAGGCGTTCATGAAAGCCGGCAAGCATGTCTACTGCGAGAAGCCGCTGACGCACAGCGTGGCCGAGGCCCGCGAGCTTCGCGAGCTTGCCCGCGCGAGCAAGGTCATCACGCAGTTGGGCAACCAGGGCAGTGCGAGTGCCTCCTTGCGTCGCTGCGTCGAGATCATCCGCGCCGGCGCTGGGCCAAATCCCCGAAATCCATCATTGGGGCATCGGCGTCAGGGCCAACGAAGGCAATGCGCGGGGCGAAGACCCCATTCCCGCAGGTTTCAATTGGGACCTCTGGGTCGGGCCGTCCGCCAAGCGCCCATTTAATAGGGCTTATCATCCCCGGACGTGGCGGAGTTGGTTCGATTTCGGCAACGGCGGCCTGGCCGATTTCTGGTGCCACGCGATCAATCTGCCGCTGCGGGCGTTGGACCTGGGCTATCCCGAGCGGCTCGTCACCAACGTGGTAGACGGCAGGCTGGCGCCTGGAAAGGCCGCGGTCGAGTATCACTTCCCCGCCCGCGGCGAACTGGCCCCGGTGACGATCTATTGGCAAGGCGAGCGCCGCCCAGCGGCCACGATTCTCCAGCCACTGGTCGATGCCGACCAAGATACGAACGCCGGACTAATGATTATTGGAGAGAAGGGCTGCATCTCCACCGGCCACTGGAATGACCGCGGACTGATCCGCCTCGCCGGCGAGCCGCGGCTGAAGGACGTGCTGCACCACCCGGCGACAAAGGACATTCCCGAGAGCCTGCCGCGCGTGAAGGGACACGACCATGAGTTCGTCGACGCCTGCCGCGGCCAGGGTAAGACGTTCTCCGACTTCGACATCGGCGGCAAGCTCACCGAGATCGGCCTTTCCGGCATCGTGGCGCTTCGCGCGCAGAAGAACCTCGACTGGGACGGCGAGAAAATGGAAGCCCGCAACGCCCCCGAAGCCGCACGGTTCGTTCACACACCGTGGCGAGAGAAATGGCTGTGACGAGAAATTCCACCATGCCCCGCTACCGGCTCCTGGCCATCGACGTTGACGGCACACTCGTCAATAGCAGCGACGAACTGACGCCCGCCACGCAAGCAGCGCTCCGCCGTGCGATGGAAGCCGGTATCCACGTTGTTTTGGCGACCGGCCGCCGCTATAGCCACACGCTGCATTTCGTCGAGCCGCTGAAGATCGGCGTGCCGCTGGTCACTGCGAGCGGGGCGCTGGTGAAAGACCCGGCTACGCACGAGACGATCTTCAAGACCGAAATCGATCGAAAGCTGCTTTGCGATCTTCTGATGACGCTCGATCGCGCCGGCTACGACGGTTTGGTCAATGGCGACACGTTCGCCGAAGGGTTTGACTTCTATCAGCCGCCCGAGCTGCGCGAGAACCGCTATCTGGCCGAGTACCTGGCCTTGAATGCCGGCTGCGGGCGGACGTGGCCCGATTTTATTGCCGCGCCGCCGCCGGAGATTTTCGCCGGATTCACGATGGGAACCCGCGAGGAAATGCTGGCGGTCGAGCGGTGCTTGCAGGCCGCGCTGCCGGGCAAGCTCACCACGCACGTGCTCCACCCCCCAAAATATGGCGGCTTCATGTGCGAAATCGCACCCGCGGGCGTGACCAAGTGGTCGGCCATCCGCCGCCTGGCGGCCGGTTGGGGCATCGCAGACGACGAAATCTGTGCCGTGGGAGATGACGTCAACGACATCCCCATGATTCGCGCCGCCGGAATGGGCGTGGCGATGGGCAACGCCGTGCCCGAAGTGATCGCCGCGGCCGACCGCATCGCGCCCACGCACGACCACGACGGCCTGGTTGAGGTCGTGTCGTGGCTGTTGACGTAAGGGTCGTCATTTCCCATACGACCGAACCAGACCACCGCGATTGCCCCGCCGATAAAGTATAATTGTCGAATGAGACAACTCCATCGAAACTTTTACTGGCTCCTGGCCGCTGCGCCGTTGGTACTCGCAGGTTGCGGCGGGACGTCATCGGCCACGCCGGCCGACGGCAAATCGGCCGCCGAGATCATTTCCGAGGGCGAAAAGTCACTTGCCGGCGGCGATTTCAATGAGGCCCTTGGCCGCTTCGACGATGCGGTCGCGAAGGACCCCGATTCGGCTCATGCCCGCGAATGCCGCGCGCGGGCGTACGTAGGACTTGGCAAGCTCGACAAGGCGATTGAAGATTGCAACGCCGCCTTGAAGATCAATGCCAAGCTGGCCGACGCCTACATCACCCGCGCCCAGGCGGAGACGAGCCAAAACGAACTGGCCAAGGCGCTCGGTGACTTTTCTAAGGCGCTCGATCAAAATCCCGAGCGCGCCGACGTCCTCGCCGCGCGGGGGATGCTCTACCAGCAAATGGCCGAGGCCGACCCGGACGGTGAGCAGTCCCGAAAACGGTTGGACAGCGCGGTGAAGGATTTTGACAAAGTCCTGAAGCTCAACGGCCGCGACACGGCCGGTTTCGTGCGCCGGGCGGAAATCATGCTCGCGCTGGGCGATTATCAGGCGGCAATCGACGATTGCTCCAAGGCGTTGGAAACTGACCCCAAGTTCGTCGCTGCGCGGATCGCAAGGGCGCGAGGCTTCCTCGCGAAGGAGGACTTCGACAAGGCGGTGGAGGATTGCAATGCGGCAATTGCCCTTGATGCAACGCGCCTGGAGGCGTACGTCGTTCGCGCGAAAGCCCGCGCGGAGAAGTCGGCCGAGATGCCCACGCTGGCCGACGTCGCCGCCTGCGACAAGGCGGCCGACGACTGCCGCACGGCGGCCGCCTTGGCTGCGAAGTTCAAAGGAGACGCGGAAGAACTGCGCCGCGTGAAGAAGTCGATCGCCGTCGTTCACGAACTGCGCGGCGCTCTTTACGATGGCGCGCACGCCGGCAAGAAGGCATTCGACGAGTATACGGCGGCGATAGCCTTGGATCCGGCGCTGGCCGACGCGCTGGTCCGGCGCGCCTTGAACCGCGCGCGGGGCGAGGACTATGCCGCGCGCTGGCCGACTGCAACGCGGCCATCGATATCGACCAGTCGCGGCCGGAAGGTTACTACGGGCGTGGCCTGGTCTATCGCTCCCAGCAGAAGTACGCGGAAGCCATCAAGGACTTTGGCGAGGCGCTGACGCGAACCTACACCAAGGCGTATCGCGGGCTGACCACGACCTATTCCGCTTTAGCCGCCAGGGAGCACGCCAAGGTGGTGAACCTGCAGAGGCAGCCGAATGGACGAAACACGCGCGAATACACCGCCGCGGTCGATGCGGAATACCAGATGCGGCAGAATTGCATCGAGAACGCGACCAAGGCGCTTGAAGCCAACCACCACTTGCCGGCGATACTCGTCCTCCGCGGACTGGCATACGCTAATAGCGGCCGTCCGGACCAAGGAGTTGCCGACTTCACCGCCGCCATTGCCGAAGATCCCAAATCGGCAGTGGCCCATTTTTATCGCGGCGTCTATTTCAGCAACGCGAACCGGCCGAACGAGGCGATCAAGGAGTTTACGGCGACAATCGAACTCCAGCCCAACGCCACGCTGGCGTACTTGCGCCGCGCGGAGACGTACAAGCGGATGGGTGATGAACTGAACGAGCGGATCGATATGAAGAAGTTCAAGGAGCTCACCGACAAACTCAAGCAAGAGAGGGAGGACGCGGTCAATCTTCCCGAAGAGCTTTTCGGCAAACCCGCCAAGCCCTTGGAGTCCGAAGTCGGTGCGGCGCTTCAGCCGCTTATCAAGGCGCAGAGGGAACTTGAAAAGAAGCTCGACGACACGGCCGTGAAGACGTTTTTGTAGGGTGCCTTGCGATTCACGAATTGTGGAATGGAAGTTTGATTTTGGTCTTTGGTCTTTGGACTTGGGACTTGGGGATTTGGCCGGGCCCTAAGCCCTAAGACCTAAGACCAAAGACCTATCCCCTGGGATGGAACTTGGCGTGTACAGCCTTGAGTCGCGCCGGATCGACGTGCGTGTAGATCTGCGTCGTGGCAATGCTGGCGTGGCCGAGCATTTCCTGCACCTGGCGGAGATCGGCGCCGCCGGCCAGCATGTGAGTGGCGAAGCTGTGCCGCATCGTGTGGGGACCAATTTCTGGCGGCGCGCCGGCCCGCAGGGCGTAGCGCTTCAGCAGTTCCCATATCCGCTCCCGCCGCAGCCGCCGTCCGCGATAGGAGAGCAGGACCCAGTCGGGCGAATTGGATACTTGCGCCGCCAGCGGCCCGCGCTCCTTTTCCAGATACATCTTCACCGCCGCGGCAGCCTTTGCGCCCAGCGGCACCATCCGCTGCTTGTCTCCCTTGCCGCGGCAGATGCAGTAGCCTTCGTCCAGATGCAAATCATTGAGCTTCAAATGCGACAGTTCTGACGCCCGGCAGCCGGTGGCATAGAGAAGTTCCAAGAGCGCGCGGTCGCGCCGCCAGCAGTGGTCGCCCGATCGGGGCATCTCAAACATCCGCGTCACCTGCGCGGTTGTGAGCACCTTCGGTACGCGTTCCCAAAGCTTCTGGCTGCCCAGGAGCTCCGCCGGGCTTTCCACGAGCACGCCCTCAAGCTGCAAATAGCGGAAGAAGACCTTGAGCGAGGCGATATGCCGGGCGATGCTCGTGGGATTGAGCTTCTGCTCGTGCAGCCAGGCGACGTAGTCGGCCAGGTCGCGGATCGTAAGCGCCGTCACCGGCCGGGCCTGAAGCCATTGAAAGAACCGCTTCGTGTCTCGCCGGTAAGCGGCCACGGAGTTCTCAGCCAAATGGCACTCGCCCGCCACGTAGGCGACGAACGATTCGAGATATGACTTCGAGATCGTCGCCGCGGCCGGCGGGCGGGGGCGGAGGGGCTTCTTGGGAATGATCGGCATATCGTCAAGAATCGGCCAGAAGGGACGGTCGCTTGACGATGCGCGCGGATATGAGGAGTTTGCCGGCCGTGAGGTCGTGTTCCGGACTTCGCTTGCGCGGCTGTACAGCTTGCTCATGCTCCGCGGACCTGCTATTCTCAGCAGCGAGCCATTTTAAGCAATCTCGTTTTCGGCGCGACCGTGACACAGAAGATTCATATCGAAACCACCATCCCGAGTTTCTATAACACGCTGCGAACCGACGCGGAATCAGTTGCCCGCATGCATTGGACTCGGCAATGGTGGACCGAATTCTCGCCACAATTTGACCTGTTTACCAGTCCAGCCGACTTCCTCGAGTTACAACAAGGTTCGAGCGAGAAAACGGAGGAACGCTTAGCGCTCGTCGCAAACTTGAAACTCCTGGAAATCAACGACGAAATAGATCGAATCGTGGCGACCTATATTGAAAGGCGGGCTATGCCAAACGATCCCGGCGGCGACGCGCTCCATTTGGCACTTGCTTCTCACTACCAAATGGATGTCTTGCTGACCTGGAATTGCCGCCACCTTGCCAATTCGAATAAAATAGAGCATATCCAGGCGGTGAATCGCGAGTTGGGGCTGCCGATGCCGCTGATCACGACACCCTTGAACTACGTTGGAGGAGACACAGCCGACGCCTGACGAAGTTATTGCCGAAATCCGGCAGGTCCGACACGAAATCTCCCGCCGCTGCGAACACGACGTGCACAAGGTCGTGGCGTATTACCGTCAATTCCAGGATCAATTGAAGCAAGCGGGCGGATACCGTTTCGCTCCCGAAACTTCGATAAGCGGCAGTGGCGAGCACGATCACGCTAGAGCGCGCTAGGTTAGGCAAATGTGCGAAACGCGGAATTCGCCACTCTCCATAGCATCACCGGTTCCTCAGCAACGTCTCCACGATCGGGTCATATTGCCGCCGCAAGTCGCGCTGTGCATCCAAGCAGGTTCTTGCCGCTTCGAAATCGAGTGAAGCCACAGCTTCTTCTTTGGCACGTTGCAATTGGTAATCTTCCGTCGCATATTTGTGAACGTCTGACCATGCGGGCCAACAATGCAATCACACCCAGTGCGATCCCGCCATATCAGTACAGGAACCGAGGATCGCCTTTCCCGCATTAATATCGTCCTGGTCTTGTTGACTTATTAGGTAGGCGCGCTTCCATAAGACACGGACAAGGTGCGGGGCACCGCATTTTGGACATGCTGCGGGTGGTGTCTCGACGGTCTTTGAGCGACTTTTAGGCCAATGAATACGGCTGAGGCCAGAATACTCGTTCCTTCCTTCCGGCTCAGACCATCCTTGCAGGGTCGCTTGAATCTCCGCGCGAACCTTATCCAGTGGCACACCAAGATTCAATAGCACCAGGGCAGCCTCGTTTTCGCGGAGCAAACCGAGCAACATGTGTTCGGTCCCGACATAATCGTGGTCGAGAGTCCGCGCTTCCTCCATCGCGTATTCAATGACTCTCTTGGCGCACGGCGTCTGCGGGAGCTTGCCCATGGAGACCTTGTCGGGCTCGCTGTGGATGAGCATTTCGAGATCGAAGCGAATCTTGTGGAGATCGACCTCCAAGTGCTTTAGCACGTTGGCGGCCACGCCGCTGCCTTCCCTTATCAGGCCGAGGAGGATGTGCTCGGTGCCGATATATTCGTGATTGAATCGCTGCGCCTCCTGGTTAGCCAGTTGCATGACCTTTCGACAGCGGTAAGTAAAACGCTCGTACATTTCTGCTTTGACGAGACTTGGCGCAAATCAGTCCCGCTCGGCAAGCGGGACCTACGTCAGTCCCGTCAGCGCTCCGTCCTTGCAATAGTTAGAATTGCCGAACGTCTTGATCTCGTGGCCCATACCGTGGGCCAGGGCCATGAGCAGCCGGTTGTGCGGCACTTTTTTGAACTGGAGCGAGCGGCCCATGCGGTAATCAAGCCCGCCGCCGACGAGCACCCAAGGGATGTCGTCCAGCGTATGCGAGTTGCCCTTGCCGAGCTCGTTCGTCCAGACGATGAGCGTGTTGTCCAGCATGTTGCCGCCGCCGCCCGGCTCGGGCGTTTCGGCCAGCCGCTTGGCGAGGTAGGCCAATTGCTCGCAGTACCAGCGGTTGATCCGCGTTAGCTTGTCCACCGCGGACTTATCGTTGTCCGGCTTGTGAGAAAGATCGTGATGGTCTTCGGGAATGTCCAACCAGTGCATCCGCGCCTGGCCAACGGAATTGGTAAGCTGCAGCGAGGCGACGCGGGCGAAATCGCCGCGAAAGGCGTTGATCATTAAATCGATTTGCAGGCGCGTCAGCCGCGGCATCTGGTCGTTGTCTTCTTTTATGCCCTGTTCCAACGGCGGTACGGCGTGCTCGTCCGCCGCCGACTGCGGGCCGCGAAGGTCCTGCTCCATATCGCGGACGAACGTGGCATGTTCGGCGAGCAACTGTCGGTCCTCGGCGCTCAGCCGCCGGCTGACGCTCTTGAGCTCGTCCTGAAGATCGTCCATCACGCTCTTCAGGCTTTCGCGGTCCTTGACGCGGCCGTAGAGGCGGTTGAACATCTGATAGGGACTGCTGATCGGCGCCAGCGGCCGGTTGGCGGCCGTATAGACCATCCGCGTCCAGGTGTCGGCCCGATTGGGCACCAGTACGCCGAACTCCAACGAGCCGAAGCGGGTGTGCGTTGCCGGATTGCCCTGCAAATAGTTCGTGATCTCTTGGTCGATCGAGCGACCGTTCGCCCAGCCGGCGGGCGTGTCCGATCCGCCCTGAATGTTGCCCGGCAGCAGTTCGACGCCGGTCAAGAGGCATCCGATCCCGCGCATGTGGTTGTCGCCATCACCGCGGATTTTGTCGCATACACCGTGCAGGATGAGCGTTTTCCTGCGGAACGGCTCCAGCGGCTCTAGGCTCGGTTTGAACGACTCCAGTTCGCCCTCCTTGTCCGGCCAGAAGTTGTGCGGGATGACGCCATTGGGGCTGAACATGATGACCAGCCGCTGCTTGCGAGTGTGCGGCGCCGGAGCGCCGTCGCACAGGCTCGGCAGGTTCCAAACCAAAGGCAGCACGGCCGAACCGACACCCAGTTTGCGGAGGATTTCGCGGCGAGTAATAAAACGTGTCACGGGTTGGTTCCTTTCATGGTCACTGTGTGCGCAGCAATTTCAACAACCAAGTCCTGCATATTGTACTCCTTCGCGGCGAAGGCGTGTTTGATGTCGGTCAACGTCTTCGGCCCATACGCTTGGACCGGCTGCTTGACAAGATAACGAAACAATTGTTCCAGGAACGCCTGATGGACTTCATCGCTGTTGGCGAGAAACTCGGCCAGTTCGCGCGGCCCGGCGAACCGCACTTGCTTGCCGTCGCGCGTCCGGTAGGCCCCGGCGGCGTTGATCGGCCGGCCTTTCTCCTCTTGCCTCAGGCGGCCGGAGGCGTCGAATCGCTCCAGGGCAAAGCCCAGCGGATTGATCGTCGCATGACACGACTGACAGGCTTCTGGCCGCGTCTGAAGCTCGACGCGCTCGCGCGTCGTCATTGACGGTTGCAACTCCGCGGCCAGCGGGGCGATGGCCTCCGGCGGCGGACGCAATGCCAGTCCAAGAACGCCTCGGGAGATAAACACGCCGCGCAGGATTGGCGAAGTGTCGGCCGGATGCGCGAAGACGGCCATTAAATAGGGATGCGACAGGATGCCCGCTCGTTGCCCCGGCTCGAATACTACCTTCTGAAAGTCCGTCTTTGGACCATCGTCGCCGCCGGGCAGCTCTTGCCCGTAGTAGTTCGCCAGACGGTCGTTCATATAGGTGTAGTTGGCGAGCAACAATTGGCGGAAGTCGGACGCCTTATCCCACATCACGTTCTCCACAAACATTTTCAGCGACGTTCGCAGATCAGTGGCGATGGCCGCGTCAAAGGCTTTGAACGTCTTCGGGTCTTTGGACAGTTCCGGCGGCGTTTCCACCTTCATCCATTGCAGGAAGAAGAGCCGCAGCTTGGTCTTCGCGCGCGGGTCCGCCAGCATCCGCCGGGCCTGCGCGCGGATTTGCTCGTCCGTGGAGAGCTTGCCTGCCGCCGCTGCCTGCCGTAGCGTGTCGTCGGGCAGGGAATCCCACATTTCCAGCGCGAGCCGGCTCGCCGTGGCCTGCGGTACACTGTCGGTCGAAACGTAAAGGAAACGCGGCGAGATGAGCGTAAACAAGATGACGCGGCGGACGGCCGTGTCGAGATCGGGCGCGCCTTGGAATCGCCGATCGATATAAAGCTGCCGCTGTGCGTCCGTCAGCGGACGGCGGAAGGCCCGCTCGACAAAATGCCGGCAGAAGTCGCGTGTCTTTTCGTCCTTGCCGGGCTTTTCGTCGGCCAGGCCCGGCATGCGCCGATAGCGAGCCGAGACGTAGCCCGCCACTTCGATCGCGGCGTCGGTGATGGCTTGCTCCCACTGCTTGGAGACCGACGTGCCGCGTTCGTAGCCGGCGCTGCGGTCATCCGCGGGCAAGGGCGTTTCAAGGACGAAAACTTCCGGCACGTCTTGCTGCGACAAGCAACGTTCCGGCACGACCTCCTCCGCTGCGTGAGGCGGCTTCCATTTCAGCGCGACGCGGGCCGCTTCCTTCTTTCCTTTCACATAGTCAACGTGCATCGGATAGGTCCGCCCGCCGAGCAGGCGGATCGTCGCGCGATGCTCGCTCGCGCCGCCCGACTTGACCCAAGCGTCGATGAGCGGGCGGTGTTCGTTGTTAAGAAATAGCCGGCCGCCGCCCGTGGTGTCGAGATCGAAGTCGTAATCGCCCGTCTCCGGCGCGAACAAGGCGCCGCGCCAATGGATTTGGTATTCTTCCGTGGCGATCTTGCCGTCCAGCGGCCCCTTCTCGCCGAAATCGAAGTTGATGCACGAATCGACCTGCTTCACCTGTGGGTCGTCGTGGACCTGATCTTTGACACGGTGCCGCGCGGTGTAGAATGCCCGAAGGCCGCGCGGGGCGTCGCTCGACGAATCGACGTGAGCATTGCCCACGAGATCGGCAACCAGGTTGACGTACTGGTTGACAGTTACGCGGGCCAGTTCCACGCGCGGCGGCTTGTTGCGGGCACGAGCGACGGCCGAGTAAAACGAGTCGTAAACGAATGCCGCCACGTTCTTCGCATCCGCGCCGACGCAACTGCCCGGATCGTCCTCGGGCATCGATTTCTCGATATATTGCGTGAGCTGGCCGAGCGACTTATCGCCGGCCAGCGGACGCGGAAAGCTGTCGATCGTGCCCTCTCCGGCGGCGCCGTGGCAGGCGGCACACTCCTGCCGATAGATTACCTGGCCGCTTCGGGTTTTGCCGGGCTTTTTCGACAGATCTGCCCCGATCGCCGCGACGACGGTCAAGGCGATCGCTGCCGCCAGCGCAAGCGAAGCGTGCGTAATTATATGGGGGGAAACGGAGGCGCGGGGCATGGCGTTGGCCCTCCGAGCGGTCTAGGTGTGCTAAACGGGCAGGATTTCATTATACACAAAAAACAAGGGCAAGTTAGGGCGGATCCGAAAACCGTAGAAGCTGCATCTTGCCGCTTGGAAAGTAGAAGCGGCATCTTGCCGCTTGGGAAAAGCGGCGGGACGCCGCTTCTACGACAACACGTTTGCGATAAAATCACTATTTATGGCCTCCCGCTCAGACTCCCCAAGCCTATTCGAGTCGCACCCCATGCCTTCCGCCATGCCCATTATCGCCCTGTCTGCCATCGTGCCCGGCCAGGAGGCCGACATGTTCCTGCTCATGACCGCCAAGGAGCAACTCAATACGCGCGAGGGAAAGCCCTATTTTCGCGTCGGCTTTCGCGATGGCGGGCGCGAGGTGGCCTTCCCGATATGGGACAATTCGCCCTGGGCGGTCGATTGCCGCGACAAGTGGACGCCAGGCGCCTTCTACAAGGTCCGCGCCATCTATCGCGAGACGAACTATGGCCCGCAATTGGACATCCGCAAGATTCGCGAGGTCTGCGATGCCGACGCGGCCGATGGCTTCGACCCGACGAGCTGCCAGCCGGTTTCGCGATTCGAGCCAAAGGCGATGTTCGACGAGATGCAGGCGATCGTCCGCGAGCGGATCACCGATGCGCCGCTACGGGCGTTGGTGGAGAAAATACTTGGCGACAACCACGGCGAACTCTTAAAGATTCCCGCCGCCCGCCACAACCATCACGCCTTCGTCGCCGGCTGGCTGGAGCATACGCTGAGCGTGACGAAGACTGTTATCTTCCTCGTCGACAAATACGCGGACTATTACGACAACATGCGGCCGCCGCTTGACAAATCGATGGCGGTGGCGGGCGCGATCTTGCACGACATCGGCAAGCTCCGCGAGTTGGAGCAGCGGCCCGATGGCGCGGTCTACACGGCGAGCGGCGCGCCTGATCGGCCACATCCTGCAAGGCCGCGACATCGTCCGCGAAGCGGCGGCGGTCTGTCCCTTGCCGCCCGATACGCTCTTGCGGCTGGAGCACCTAATCATCTCCCATCAGCGGCTGCCCGAATGGGGCTCGCCCAAGCCGCCGATGACGCCCGAGGCGCTCTTGGTGCATTACGCCGACGACATCGACGCCAAGTTCCACATGATGGCCGAGATCATTCGCAATGATACAAGCGACGGGCCGGTGACGTTCGAAGAAGAATGTGCTGATGCAGCAGGTGTATAAGGGCGGATAGGGAAATCTGGCTCGCCCCCACCGACCCCGTGTCGGCGGAGCGATGTTTGACCACTACCCAACTGAAATTCGGACCGCCTCGCCTCTCGTCGCCGTGCCGCCCGGCCTCCGGCCGGGCGCACGGCGACGAGAGGCGAGAAATCAGGTCTACAACGCGACAGTAGTGGCCAAGCATCGCTCCGCGGGGACAGGCCCCGAGGTGGCGTCACAATACGAGTTTTAAGAGAGGAAGACATTCAATGTCCGTTAAACCAATTCCCGACGGTTATACCGCGGTCACCCCCTACCTCTATATCAAGGGCGCGGCCCAGGCGCTCGACTTCTACAAGAAGGCCTTCGACGCCGTCGAATTGTTCCGCATGGCGGACCCGGCCGGCCGGATCGGGCACGCCGAGATCCAGATCGGCAATGCGCGGATCATGCTTGCCGACGAGCACCCCGAAATGGGCGCCCTCGGTCCCGCGTCGCTCGGCGGGGCGACAAGTGCCATTCTTCTCTACGTCGAGAATGTCGACGCCCGCTTCGCGCGAGCCGTAGCCGCCGGCGGAACGGTCATGCGACCGCTCACGGACCAATTCTACGGCGACCGCTCCGGCAGTTTGAAAGACCCCTTCGGCCATCAATGGACGATCGCGACGCACGTCGAGGATGTTTCGCCGGAAGAAATTGAACGGCGGATCGAGGCGATGAAGTAGATATCGACGAGCCTAAGAAGCGCGTTGAGGGTGCCTTTCCCCCAGAGAAGAAATCTGACAACAATTCTGACTAGGGAGAGACCGGGAAGGGAGCGGAAGTCCGGCAGGGGCAACACCTTGCTTCCGCCCTGCTTAGCTAGCATTTAGACACTTTCCTGGACCCATGTACCCAATCAGGTAGCAAGGGGAACTTGTTCAGGCGGAATGGCCGTCAAACTGTCCCACTGTCCATTCCATTCGATTGGTATTGTGATGCTCTGGGGTTCCGTGTCTTCGGCAGATACCTGAACCATTAGTAGGTACTTGCCTTTCTCTTGAAGTGCGTATGAGGGCCTGGCTGTTACCCGTACTCCCGTGTAGCCATCTACAGTGCCGACGACATCTAGCTGATGCACAACGCCGGGAAGCAAGTCGAGGCTTAGGGTCTCCGCTGGCATGTGGGTCCATTCCAATTGCCTACTGTCGTTTGGGAAGACGTTTAGCCGCTTGCCGTCTTCCCCAATGCGTTCGATTCCAATTAGGAACCCCCTACAGTTCTTGGCAACTCTCCGCCCAACCTTGTTCCGCACCCTGATCCGCAACCAACGCGACAACCTATCAGGACTATCGAGGCCAACCGTGTTAATTTGTGTTCTTACGTCCTTATCGTGGTCAAAACTTAATATCAAGCACGGCCGTTTGAAACAGTCCTTGAATACGAGATAGAGCAGCGTACTGAGCGAGCCGATACCGGCGACCCATTGACCAACGGTCCCGAACCATGTCCAGAAGTCAGCAAGAAGCATTGGAATAACTCCTCGAAGCGAAGGCCAGCAAACCGGCAGCACCGGCGATGAGGAGGGAGAGGGTGGAGGGTTCGGGTACAACCTGAGCAATTACCCAAGGCGACGGAGGAATCTGAGGATCTTGTGCAGAAGCTGGATCCTCCCAAAGATTAAGGCCCTCAAAACTTGATTTACAGGAGTAATCCCAACCATTCCAAAATGGACTCGAATCATTCCAAACTAGATACCCGTTCCCACCATCTCCTCCGTCAGCAGGGCTACCAAGTAAGAATAGTGATTCATTTGAAGGCGATAACATAAGCTGCGTTGAGGTCGCAAAAGGCCCAATGCCAGTCTGGAATTGAACGCCAGAACCAGCGACATTTGATGAACCGGCAACGGCGTAAGTACCAACAGACGTAAATGAGAATGACAGAATGTCATTCAAGTTCAACTGCCCCATAGCGCCATCGGTCGTAATGCTACCCGTCAATGTATCAGACAATCCTGTGCGGAGGTCGATTTGATAGGCCGGGTAACTCACCAGATTGTAAGTTAAATTGGCCCACGCATTGCTGGCAACAACCGACAACAAGAGAACGACCGACGACGCTGCGGTTAGGTATCGCATTTGAGACCTACCTTTCTGAAAACATGAGTTTGGGTGCATAGCGTTCTCCACTGACAACACACAAGGGGAACGTATCCGGCCAAGAACGGCACGAAGCAAGATGCTCGTTTGAGAGCAATCGCTACGGGCTGCGACTTAGGATACGACGCTGCCTCGTGATAGAGACTGCTGGAATGGACGCGAAACGTCGCCGTTCATTGTAATCCGGGCAAATCCAGTTGCAATACTGCCCCTCCATGCGAAGGTTTCAGGCATACTACGTGCGAATGGAAAACCCGGCTCGCGGATAGTCGTTGTGCGGGTCGAGGCTGGAACGATGGCCGTTTACGGCCATTTCCGCGCCAGCGTTTTAGGCCCGCTGCTTCAGCACGGGTTGGACTGGGCGAAGCGTCCGCCATACCCCCACCGTTGCTGCCGCCGCCTCCGGCGGCGGCAGCGACGGTGGGGTGTTAGCGCGTTGTGAGCCCCATCGACCCGAGCTAAAGCTGCGGGCCTAAAATCGGCTACAGCCGGGAAGGGGCATGAATGCCCCTCGTTTCGTGCCCAAGTTGATTATCCCGCGCAATTGGCACGATTGTTGCTATCTCATGTCTACTTGTGTTAACAAAGAAAGAAATGGCAGTCGGCCGGACGCGTCGGCTGCGCGATGTGCCCCAAAGCCTGCGTGCGGAGGGGCCGACGACACCCGCGATGCAATTGGATGTAAACTAGTGTCTACATTAGACTTACAGCGGCAGCCGGCGATGCGCCCCACCGGCCGAATTTCGCGAGGGCGGGGCACATCGCCGCTAACGGACAAAACCGACAAGCCAATCCCACTGCCAAAATGGCAGGCGGCGAAGGAATGACCGGGGGACCAATGTTCAATGCACAATGTTCAATGCCGAACGTTGAACGAAAACCGAAGCACCGCGCCGGCGAGTCGGCAGCGAAAAAACACTTTCCGCGGTCAAACCGCGACAAAATGCGACACGATGGATAAGTGGTTGGGTTTTGGACTAAGCACCAAGACCGAAGGCCAAAAACGTTATGCACCACCGCGACGCGAGCGCAAGATGTTACCTGACAACAACTTGCGTGAACCGACAGGTTCCCGCACCACCGCCGCAAAACCGCGAGGCGGTGCGTGAGCAGCCGCCGAAGCGGTCTGGCGGAACGCCAATTAACACTCATTAACGCCAATCGTAGATGAAGTACAAACGACGAAAGACAGAGAATTGAGCCACAGATTGAACACTGATGAAACACGGATCGATTCCGTGTGTCTCCATGTTTCATCCGTGGCAAAACCCGCTTTTCGTGTGCTTCGGGTATTTCGTGGTTTCCTAGCCCGATCACTTAATCGGCGAAATCCGTGTCATCGGCGGTCAAACCTGTTCTGCGCACCACGCATAGCAAGGGGTGGTCTCAAGGAGAGGGTCGCTTTCAGGTCGCAAGTCTTTTCGCAGAAACAAGTTACATCCGCTAGCCATTTGCGCACCACAACCAAGAAATCCGCGAGGCGGTGCGCAAATGAAAAGAGCCCCGTCGAACTCAGTCAATTTCACCGACAGCAACTATGCCCAGCGAGCCCATGAACAGAACCAAGAGGCGTACCAACGAAACGCCGCCCCGCAGACTAGTATTCATCCATGTGCACAAAAACTGTGCAATCGCTTCCCAATAATGTCGCATGGCCGCGAAAACCATCACGCTTTTGCTCGGGCTACTTTACATTCAATGGGCATCGGGTACACTATTTGCGAATGTGCCGTTTTTCGATTCTCTAATACAGAAACATAATGGAATAAGCGTATGAGTGGAAGTTCGTCACGCCTGAATGCGATTGATGCCGTCACCAAATACAAGCCAATTTCGCCGCCCTTGAACTTCGCCGAGACGCCCTCCGGCGAACTTTACGGCTCGAACGTTTTCGGCATGACCGAGATGCAAAAGCGGCTGCCGAAACAAGTCTTTCGCTCCTTGAAAAAGACGATCGAGAGGGGCGAGAAGCTCGATACCTCAGTGGCCGATACGGTCGCCTCCGCCATCAAGGCCTGGGCGATCGAAAAGGGCGCCACGCACTACGCCCACGTCTTCTATCCGCTGACCGGCCTCACCGCCGAGAAGCACGACAGCTTTCTCTCTCCCGACGGCAATGGCGGCGCGGTGGCCGAGTTCTCCGGCAGCGCGTTGATCCAGGGCGAGCCGGACGCTTCGAGCTTTCCCTCCGGCGGCATCCGCGCGACCTTCGAGGCCCGCGGCTACACGGCCTGGGACGTGACCAGCCCGGCGTACATCCTTGAGAACCCCAACGGCACGACGCTCTGCATTCCCACGGCATTCGTATCCTGGACCGGCGAGGCGCTGGACAAGAAGACCCCGCTGCTTGCGTTCGATGCAAGCATTGAACACGCAGGCCCAGCGGATTTTGAAGCTCTTCGGGCATCACGATGGCGCATTGGTTTCATCCACCGCCGGGCCGGAGCAAGAGTACTTCCTCATCGACCGCAACTTTTACTTCGCGCGGCCGGACCTTTACACTACGGGCCGCACGCTCTTCGGCGCCAAGCCGCCCAAGGGGCAGGAGTTCGAGGACCATTACTTCGGCGCGATTCCGGAGCGCGTGCTGGCCTTCATGCTGGAGTGCGAGCGCGATCTGTTCAAGCTGGGCATTCCCATCAAGACCCGCCACAACGAAGTCGCGCCGGCACAATATGAAGTCGCGCCGGTGTTCGAGACGGCCAATATCGCCACCGACCACCAGCAGCTTATCATGATCACGCTCCGCCGCGTGGCCGAGAAGTACGGCATGGCCTGCCTGCTGCACGAGAAGCCTTTCGCCGGTGTCAACGGTTCCGGCAAGCACGTCAACTGGTCGATGGGCAGTTCCAGCCAGGGCAACTTGCTGGACCCCGGCCATACGCCGCATGCCAATATGCAGTTCCTAGTCTTTTGCGCCGCGGTGATTCGCGCGGTACACAAGTACGCGGCTTTGCTCCGCGCCGTCGTGGCCCATGCGGGCAACGATCACCGCCTGGGCGCGAACGAGGCCCCGCCGGCGATCATTTCGATCTTCCTCGGCGAGCAATTGACCGACATCTTCGAGCAGATCAAGGCGGGCGGCGCGAAGTCGTCCAAGGGCAAGGGCTCGCTGACCGTCGGCGTCGACGTGCTGCCGCCGCTGCCCAAGGACGCCGGCGACCGCAACCGAACGAGCCCCTTCGCCTTCACCGGCAACCGCTTCGAATTCCGCGCGGTCGGGTCCGCCCAGTCGATCGCCGGCCCGCTGGTGGCCATGAACACCATCATCGCCGAGTCGATCGATTACTGTGCGACGGCGCTCGAAAAAGCCGTCGGCGGCGATTCGTCGAAACTGGCCGGCGCCGTCCAGACGCTGCTCAAGGACATCTACGACAAGCACGGCGCAATCGTTTACAACGGCGACGGCTACGTCGAGGCCTGGCAGCAGGAAGCGGCCAAGCGCGGCCTGCCGAACTTCAAGACGACCGTCGATTCGCTGCCCACGCTGCGGACGCCGGAGGTCATCGAACTGTTCGAGAAGTACAACGTCTTGAGCAAGCGCGAGGTGGAGAGCCGCATGGACATCTACCTCGAGCAATACATCAAGTCGGTGAATGTTGAGGTCAAGCAGACAATCGAGATGTCCAGGACAATGATCTTCCCTGCGGCGATTCGCTACCAGAGCGAGTTGGCCCTAACCTGCGCGAACCTGAAGGCGGTCGGCTATACGTTCGACACGGATACGCTCGACAAGGTGACCGCGATGGTGAAGGAGTTGCAGGATAAGACGGCCGAATTAGAGAAGATTGCCGGCCACCACGGCGGCGGCAGCAGCCTCCTCGACGAGGCGAAGCATTACTGCTGCAAGATCGTGCCCGCTATGGCCGCGGTCCGCAAGGCGGCCGACGAGTTGGAGGGCATCGTGGCCGACGACCACTGGCCGCTGCCGACCTATCAGGAGATGCTGTTTATCAAGTAGTGGATTACGGATAATCCACGAACCGCGCCGCACGCTGTCATTTCAGGTGGGAATGGCAGCGTGCGGTAGTTTCTTGGCTGCGTTATATTGCCGGACGGCCCTCGCCTTGATTGAAGGAGGAGTTGCCGCGATGAGTGCAAACGACACGATTGATCGACAATTGCCACGTGCCGACATCGCCGTCCTGGCGTTCGCCGCACTCTTCCCTTTCGCGGCGGCGTGGTGCTATTTGATTGTCTTTTCCGCGCACGAATCGGCCGTTACGCAGGCGATTTACACTGCGGCGAAGGTCATCCAATTCGCATTGCCGGTCGTTTGGCTGGCCATCGTATGCCGGCAAAGCGTGCGTCTGCCGCTGGCCCGAATCGCGGGCGTAAAGGCCGGTCTGCTTCTTGGCGCTGCCGTCGTGGCCGGCATGCTGCTGCTTTATTTTCTCTGGCTCAAGCCGGAAGAATATCTTGCCCAATACAGTCATGTGATCAAGCTCGAAGCACGCCGCTTCGGCATGGGCACGCCTGCTCGCTTCATTGCGGGCGGCGTGCTGCTCTCGTTGCTTCACTCGCTCTTGGAAGAATACTATTGGCGGTGGTTCGTGTTCGGCGGCCTGCGGCGCTACGTGCCGGTCGCGGCCGCGGTCACCATTTCGGCCGTGGGCTTTACCGCGCACCACGTGCTCCTGCTGGGCAGTTTCTTCGGCGCACTAACGGCGCCGGCGATCCTCTTTTCGTTATGCGTCGCCATCGGCGGCGCGGCCTGGGCTGTGATCTATCACCGCAGCGGATCGCTCCTTGGCCCGTGGCTCAGCCACGCGATGATCGACGCGGGGATATTCGTTGTTGGATACGATATGCTCTTCCGATAACTTCCCGCGGAGTAATGGAAGCAAGCCTTTACCAGCGGTAATGTACGCTGGACCGAATGCTCTCGTTGTAGATTCGCTCGACCGCCGCCATTGCCTCGCGGTCGAGCGGCGGCAGATCCGATGCGCGGCAGTTCTCATGCACTTGGTCAGGTCGTTTGCCGCCTGGGATCGCGCAGCTCACGGCATCGAACATGAGAATCCACCTCAGCGCGAATTGCGACATTGACACGCCTTGCGGCAGCAGCCCGCGAATCTGCTCCGCCGCGTGAAGTCCGGCATCGTAGTCCACGCCCGAAAAGGTTTCGCCGACGTCAAACTTTTCTCCGTGGCGATTGAAGTTGCGGTGATCGTCCGCCGCGAACTTTGAATCGTCGTGTAGCTTGCCCGTGAGCATCCCGCTAGCCAGCGGCACGCGGGCGAGAATCCCGACCTTTCGCTCCTTCGCCAGCGGAAAGAACACCTCGGCAGGGCGCTGACGGAAGCAGTTAAAGATGATCTGCACGCTTTGCACGCCGGAATACTCGATCGCCTTAATGGCCTCCTCCACGCGCTGGACGCTCACGCCATAGTGACGCAGTTTACCCGCCCGTACGAGGTCGTCGAGGATGCCGAATACATCGGGCTGATAGTAGAGATCGGTCGGCGGACAATGCAGTTGCAGAAGGTCGAGTGCATCCACGGCGAGGTTCCGCAGACTGTCGTCAACCCAGCGCGAGAGGTTCTCGCGGCTGTAGCCCTCGACGGTCTGCCGGGGCAGCTTCCGCCCCGCTTTGGTCGCGACGATGATTTCTTCTTTGCGCTCCTTCCTCAGCCGCGCGATCAGCCGCTCGCTGCGGCCGTCGCCGTAGGCATCAGCCGTGTCGATGAAGTTGACACCGGCGTCCACGGCGGCATGCAACGCCCGCAATGATTCGTCGTCGGAAACCTCGCCCCAGGCGCCACCAATCGCCCACGCGCCGAAACTGATTTCCGAAACATTCCATCCCGTGCGGCCTAGCGGTCGATATTTCATCACGTGTCTTTCCTGGAAATGAATGTGAATTGAGTCTGCGCGGTCACGCGGCTGGTTACCGCGTCAGGCGGACAACAACGTAAGGCGTTTCGCGCTCCATATCGGGATAGATCTTGCCGTTGCCGTGGTTGTCCATGACTTCGATGAAGTACATCAGGTCGTATTTTGCCGCGATGTGATCGGCCGGTATTACGGCTTGGTAGCGGTCCTTCTCACCGGTCGCAGCCATCGGCAGCGTTCGGTATTCTTCGTACTGGTTCACGCTGCGATAGCGGAGGTGGACCCATTTGACGCCCGACGGATCGCTGACGATGGCGGAGATCATCAACGGCTTGCCGGCCGCAGCGGTGGTGACCGATTTGTGGGCGACGGTCGGCGGATCGTGATCAGCGGCAAGCGCGACCGAGTATCGCGGCGCCACGCGAACGGCGCCAGCCGGCCCAGCGCCTGTCGACCGGATATTCACAAGTTTGTCAACCAGCGGCCCCAACCCCCGTTTCAGCGCGGCCAGTTCGTCTTTCCAGTGGCCGCACAGCTCGGCGCTGCGGACGCCCATTTTCAGATCCTCGGCATAGACATCGCCCGCTGCGACGACCAGTTCACGCCATGTTAGGCACGCACGTTCCTCACAGTCGACCGCATTACTGAGCGCGTTGAGATCGTCGGTGCGAATGAAAAGCCGATAATTTACCGCTGCCGGAATCCTCTTGGAATGGAATAGTGCCAGATTTGCCAGGATCTTCAGATCGGTGATCGTCGAGTCGAACTCCTTGCTGCGACGGGCGCCGATCCGTTTCTCCGCTTCCGCGACGTTGGCAAGGATGTCGTTCGCGGCTCTCGCCAACCAGCGGCTCGTTTCGCCAGGCCGCGTCTTGGCGGTCTCGATGCCTTCGATGAGGTTCTTTGCCTCCTCGTCGAAGCTGGCGAATTGCTCGGTATCGCTGCCTTCGGCCTTGGCATAGGTCGGCAGGTCGCCAAGCCGCTGTTTCTCTGCCCAGCCGCGGGTCATGGGAAAGTAGCTATAAGGATAACATGCCGCGACGATTCGCGGCAGAATCCAGCTTGCGCGGTGCAATGCCTTTTCGAGGGCCGGGCCGGCGTCCTTGCCGAAGCGCCGCTGGAATTCGCGCTCAAACACCTCCTCGGGCGTCTGCGGATTGTAACCGATGCGGCCAAAGACCTGGAAGAAGTGCCAGTAGCGCTCAAACTCGTAGTCGTAGTAGCGGTATTTGGGATTAAGCAATTCAAACGGCTTCGCATCGTGCGGCTGGGCCTCCATCTTCGTGGCGAGCGGCTCATTGACCTCGAAACCGTCGCCGTCGTAGAGATGCGTGCTGTCGACGAACCGCCGGGCGTATTCGGGATCGCCCCAGAGCAGCACCCGCGACGTCCCGCCGTTCCACAGCCGCCAGTGCATCTTGTAACGCTGCGGGTAACGGAGCATGTCGGCGTAGCCATGCCGGCGGTTGAACTGGTCCTCGCGATTGATGTGCGTGGGATGGAACGGCATGCCCATCTGCTCCATCCAATACTTCGTCGTAATCCGCAAGTTGACGCCCATCGCCAAGCCGTCATCGATCACCGCGTCCGGCAGGCCCTTGGCACGGGCGTCGAAACGCATCTGCGGCGCGTGCTCTTTCATCACTTTAAACATCGCTTGCCAGAACGTCCGCTGCTCGCCAGCCTTCAGGCCCGACTCGTCGTGCATGCGAAACTGGATGGCATCGACTTCCGGCACGATACGAACGAACTTCGTCAGCGCGGCGGTCGTGTAAGGGAGAAGGTTCTCCGTCGTTACGCCCCAAACAAGACCGGGCGTTGGCTGCGAGAGCGCCCGCTGTGCCCCGGTAACACCGCCGGCCTGCACGCCGCCGCGATAGATATGGTCCCAGATGCCGACGGTGAAGCGGATGCCGCGATCGTGAGCCATCTTGATAAGCCGCTTCAGCGCTTTAATATTCTGCTCTTGCTCCTGTGGCGTGATGCCGACCATCCGCACGTCGGGGAACTCGGGCACGTCGAAGAAGTAGGGATAGCACGGGGCGAGAAAGCCGCCGTTCTCGTAACCGAAGATCACAACCAGCGAGTCGAAGCGGTTCTGGGCGAGCAGGTCGAGGTAGCGCGTCCAGTATTTCTCGTCATAGAAGCGGCTTTCCCAATAGGCCCGGTTCATGGTGTAGATGGAGATTGCCCGCTCAGGAGCATCGGGCTTTTCAGCCGTTTCCCGCAACTCGCTCAGCGGCGCACGGCCGTCTTCCGCCCAGCCAATGCGGTCGGCGACATCAAGTTCGGCATACATCAGCCCTCGGTCATCCGCGCCGGCGAGGAGCCAGGCCGGCTTGTCATGGTATTGGATCTTGCGAATGACGAGCGCTTCGGAAGCTTCCGGCGGCGGGATTTTCTCTGACTTGAGCAACCGCGCGGCTGCGCCATCGCCAGCGGCCAATCCGGCAACAATGAGGAACGTGTCAGCCGCGGCCGACTTCTCGTCGGTCACGCCCTTATCGTGCAGGGCGCTGAGCAACTTCTCCATACCGTGCCTCGCGGCCGGGCCGAGGGTACGGTCCGCTACAATCTCAACCGGCGGCTGCTTCGGCGGCGCACCGCAAACCGTACCGAACAAGAAAACAGCCGTGAACAGCGGCAACAGGAATATCAGAAATAGATTGACGCTTGACTTCATTCTGGGTCTCCGTTTGCGCACGCACCGATTATACGAAGTCGGCTTGCATTCGTCTGGCCGCAAGCGCCAAGAAAACCGCCCTATCCATCGCCCGTAAATCTAGGTAGAATTCGGTGCTTCATTTCCCGGAATCGGCACCATCGTATAGCCGCAACCCCTGAATTGCCAACATGTTACGCTACCTTACCGCCGGTGAGTCGCACGGCCGGGCATTGCTTGCCCTGGTCGACGGTTTCCCCGCCGGAGTCGAACTCAACGTCGAAGAAATTAACGCCGAACTTGCGCGACGCCAGGGCGGATATGGCCGCGGCGGGCGGCAGAAGATCGAAACCGATCAGGTCGATATACTTTCCGGCATCTGGCGCGGCACGACCCTTGGCAGCCCGATCGCCTTGCTGGTGCCGAACAAGGATTTCAAGATCAACGAAATGAAGGATCTCGATCGGCCTCGGCCTGGTCACGGCGATCTGAGCGGCTCGATCAAGTATCTTACGTCAGTCCGCGCGATCCTGGAGCGCGCCAGCGCGAGAGAGACGGCCGTTCGAGTGGCCGCCGGGGCGTTGGCAAAGCAGCTTCTCGGCCCGCTTGGCATCACGGCCTTCGCCTATGTGGTGCAGGTGGGCGAGATGGCGATTCCGCCAAAGGCTGGCACACTTGTTGAGCAGCGAGCCAACCGCGACGCCAGCATCATGTACTCGCTCGACAAGGAACGCGACGGTGAGCTCTCGGACCTGATCGACCGCACCAAACGGGCCGGCGACACGCTCGGCGGCATCGTGGAGATTCGCGTCGAAGGAGTGCCTTACGGCCTGGGAACGCACACTCAATGGGACAAAAAGCTCGACGGCCGGCTCGCCCAGGTCGTGATGGCCGTGCAGGCGATGAAGGGCGTCGAGATCGGCATGGGATTTGAGGCCGCACGGCGGCCCGGCTCACAGGTCCACGATCCGATCCAGTTCGATGCGGCGCAGGTTCAAACCCGCTCGCTCGGCTTCACGCGAACTCACAACAACGCCGGCGGTTTGGAAGCCGGCATGACCAATTCGCAGCCGCTCGTGCTCCGCGTAGCAATGAAGCCGATCAGCACGCTGGCCAAGCCGCTGGAGTCGGTCAACTTGCAAACCAAACAATCCGAGATAGCGTCGTACGAACGGAGTGACGTGTGTGCCATCGCTGCAGCGAGTTGCATCCTGGAGAACGTCGTCGCCTTCGAGGTAGCCTGCGCCGTCGTGGATAAGTTCGGCGGCGACAACTTGGAAGAAATCAAGCAGCGGTTGGATTTGTTTTACGCAATGGCCAGGAAGAAGTTGAACGAGTAGGTCCCTTCTGCCGGAAGGGACCATTGCGGTCGTCGCCATTCGACGGCACGAAGCCGGATCAAGTCTGAAAGCGTAATAGTCCCTCCCGGCAGGAGGGACCTACAGGACGAACACGGATGTTCCGCCTTCACGACAGCACTCGACGCCAGATCTGCGTGACCCTCTTCATGGGCCTCTGCGTATTGCCGACGCTCGGGGTAGGTGGTTGGAGCATCGCACGGCGCTTGCCTTGGAACCGCCAGGCCGAGGAGGCCCGGTTGAGCGCGGAAATGGGGCTCGCGGTCTCATTTGATTCGATGTCGAACACTTTGCCGGGGGTGGTGCGCTACACGGGGCTAAAGCTCGCCGATCCCGAGACCGGCCGGGAGTTGCTCCGCTGCGGCGAGCTAGAAGTTACATGGACCTCGATGCCCGATTCACACGGCCGCAGCCGCCCTGCGATTGTAGTTGAAGCGCGACAAGTCGAATCGGCGGCGTCCGCGTGGCCGCGCCTGAAGCAAACTTTGCGCCGCAGCTTGGAATGCCAGATCGGCCGGCCGGAAGTCGAAGTTCGCATGACGGCCGACGCTTGGGCTCTCCGCGAGGGCAACGACGTCCAGGTGCTAGAAAATGTCAAGGCGGACATCGGCCGGAATCCGGCGCGCGATCCGCAAGGAGTTCAAGCGCAGCTCGCATTCCGGCTTGCCGCCGGCCCGACGAAGCCGCTGGTGCGAATGCGAATCCTCCGCGACCGCACCGTCGAGCCGCCTGCGTATCGCTTCGATCTCGACGCACACGGGAACGATATGCCGCAATGCGTGGCATCGTTGATCCGCGCTGAACCCGGCCGAGGAGAGCATTGCCCGATCGCCGTCGCCGCAAGGCGGTGTGCAAAGATAAGAGCCTGAGGCTGTTTGGCCGCATCGAAAAATAAACCGCGGATTGCGCGGATGGGGTCATGCTGGCACGACATTTCCTCTGGGCTTGCTGGCAAACATCCGCGCTCTCCGCGAAACCCGCGGTTAATTTCGTTTTGCTCACATCGAGCAAATTCGCATGATTTCCCTCTGGACGCGCCGGCCAGTATTTGCGAAACTCCGCGGCCACGTTTCCCTTTTCTTCAATTCCTCGCATTCCGTGAGTTGTGCCGTGATATCAATTGCAAGCCGGATTCGCTGCGGGCTGTTCTTGTGCTGCGCACTGATATTGTTTAGCGCGGGGTGTCAATCTGCGAACAATTCGTCGAACAATATGTCCAGCACGGGCGGCGTCTCGCAGAACAAGAGCGGCTCGTGGAGCCCCTACGGCTCGCAGCCGCCGAAGCCGCGGTCGCCCGCCGAATTCATCGGCGGTGAACGTCCCTCTTTTTAGCACGGAGACTTGCACGTGAAGGACGAGCGATCGAGTTTCTGCCGGTGGCTGCCGTCGCTGTGGCCATTTGCGGCCGTTTTGTTGACTTTAGCCGGCTGCTGCGGCAGCGCCGGCTCGTCGAACTCGTCTGGCGGTTTGGCCGACGCGCTCATTCCTGGCCGCAAGGAAGCCCAATTTCGCAATCGAGTGCAACAAGATAGCTTCCCTACCGCGTCCGAAGCGATGCACTACCCGGCGCAGTCCGCCGACAAGTAGGTCCGGCTTGCCGAGCGGGACTAATCCGCGCTGGGAACCAACAAATGCCGGCCCTCCATCACCATCGTGGACGGCAAAAAACGGTCCGGAACGTTTATCTAACCCCTACAACCGGCGGTTGTCGAGCCAAAATAGTTGATTTTGACGCTTTTGTTGGCAATTTAACGGTTCTCTAGCACATTCAGTCGGGTTAAACTGTTGGGGGCGCTTAATTCGCTCGTTCGTTCCCAACGCCACTTTGGAGATCAAAAGTCTTGCTTCGCTTGTCGGGCTGGCTCCTGACGCTGTTGATCCTTTCGTCGCTCCTGCCAAGGCAAAGCGACGGACAGGATACCGGAGTCTCCGCGCGGCACAATGCCTGGGCCCGCTTTCCGAGCGGGTCATGGAAGCTCGTCCGCGTCTCCACGGAAACGCTCGACGACAGTGGCCGCGTGGTCGGCACGAACGTCACCGAAACCAAGACCTCGCTGACCAAACTTGAGGGTGAATGTATCGTGCTTGAGGTCGAGGTCGGGGTGGAGATTGCCGGCAAGCAGTTCGATGGCTTGCCCAAGACGGTCAAGCAAGGTTTTCATGGCGAAATATGCGGCGGCGAGGTGAAGCTGCAGCCATCGACCACTGCCGAGTTGACCATCGAAGACCGAAAGATCGACTGCCGAAGCCAGCAGATCGATATCAGCACCGCCTCCGGCCGGACCGCGGTCGGCCTCTGGTACTCGGACACGCTCGCGCCCTTCATTCTGCGCCGCGAAAGCAAGACGACGGATACCGCCAATAAGGTTGTCAATGAGACGCTCTCCGAGGTCATTGCGCTGGACATGCCGCAGCGAGTGCTGACGGAAATCAAAAACGTCTCCTGCATCAAGACCGTGCAGAAATCGTCCAAGGGCACGGTGACTACTCTCGCCATGTCGTCGCCCGACGTGCCGGGCGGAGTCGTCTCGCAGAAGACCAAGGAAACGGACGCCGCCGGGCGGCTCATCCGTCATAGCGAGCTCGACATCGTCAGCTACGGCACGCGGCCCGAGAAGGAACGGACCGGCCTCTTCGGCCGCAAGCGCGCCGTGCGGGGGCGGCGGACGACGAACTAGCAAACCAGCGGGCGCTCGCATATCCTTTCATTGCATTTCATTTCCCGGGAGGATGTCCCATGCAGAACATCACGCCCTTTTTCTGGTTCAACGGTCAGGCCGAGGACGCGGCGAGGTTCTACGTTTCCGTCTTCAAGAACTCCCGCATCGAGAAGATCAACAAATTCCTCGAGGGATCGCCCGGCAGGCCGGGCTCGGTGATGACGGTTGAGTTCGTGTTGGACGGCGTGGAGTTCGTCGCGCTGAATGGCGGGCCGGAGTACCAGTTTTCGGGGGCCATATCTTTCGTGGTCAATTGCCAGACGCAGGAGGAGGTCGACCGGCTATGGAGCGAACTCACCGCGGGCGGTCAAGTACACGCGTGCGGCTGGCTGACCGACAAGTTTGGCGTGACCTGGCAGATCACGCCCAGGGTGCTGATCGAAATGATCACCAGCCCCGACAAACCCGCCGCGCAGCGGGCTTTTACCGCGATGATGACGATGAAGAAGCTCGATATCGCCGAGCTGAAGCGGGCGTATAAGGGGGGATGAAGTGCGAAGCCGGGTGCAGCCGATAATCCTGTTCAAATCTGGCTCTGATTTAATTTGACCTACCCAGCATATCAATTACGTCTCATTCTTCAAAGCGCCTAATGCATTCTCCCGCCGACACGCACTGCCGCGCCCCCATTGGCTCCTGCGCCGATCAGTGCGTGCCCGGTTGATTTCATCCAGATGCCAACGTCTGCGATGACATCGCTAACGTGCTTAAACGTCGCGCCATCGGGAGCAACCAACGTAAAACTTGAATTATCGGCGGCGATCGAAAACCCACGGTACTTCATACGGAGCCTACGGATTTGAATCTCAGCCCCAGCGGCCAAGCTCATTTCTAAGACAATATCGCCCGGCGCGTCATTGACCGTCAGAGTATCGCCCGCTGTGCGGATGTCGTACCGCTCGATCCCAATCTGCCATTCGCTGTCGACAATTCGCAGCAGTTCGGCTTCCCCTTCATCGGTAATTACGGCGTTTAGCCTAAGAGGTCCTCTCAATTCTTCTGGCCTCGACAGCCCAAAAATCACGTTGTCGTCGAACATTACAACCGTTGCTGCTCGTACGCGGGAAGATCCAAATCGAACGGGGATATTGCCGTCACCAATGAACAGAAGATCCCTAGAATAGCCCGACTGCTTACACCATGGAGAAAGATTTGCTTCCGACACTTGTGCAACACTGATTATTCCACGCTCGGCCCGATCATGACATCGCCCGCAAAGAAGCGTGATGCCAGATGGATCATGCCGAGTAGCTTCGGCAAATGGCGGATCGAAATGGTGATACTGTATGATTCCACTTCCGCAGATTACGCAACCAAATCCGCATCGCTGACGAACGGTTCGTTTTGTGGCCGCATCTATGCTGCGGTTCAAGTTATTTCGGTTCGCCGTCATAGGATACATCCTTTACGTTTGTAACCCCAAACAGAATTCGTACGACGACTAGCGAATCGTCTCGATTCCCCCGGCCAGTTAGGTCAGATCACCCAACGTTCGCCGCTCGTCGCGTACCGGACCTCAACCTGCGGTCGCGCATTGCCGGGAATCAATCGAAACGTCAGCGATAGAACCTGGCTGGAAAGTACGTCGCTGCCCGAGAGCGTTGACTCGCCCGACTTTCGCAGTTCACCTTCGCGGCGCTCGTAGAGTTCGAGCGCCCATTTTTTGCCGATTCAAGATCAATACTTCCCGCACGCCGAGGCGCGAGTAGAACGGGAGCTTATCGTAGGCGCGGTCGCGAGGACTGGTAATCTCCACGAGGAAATCGGCCGCGCCGGTCCAAAAAGTGTCGTGGTTCTCGGCGGCCGTGTCGTTCAAGAAGACGGCTACGTCGGGCACTCGGTAGTCGTATTCCCAATTCTCCGCCGAACCGGCGAGGTTCACGCCCGGATAGACCTTGCCAAGGCCGCGCTTTTTAACGGCTTCGCCGAGTACCGTTGAGAACTCGTAGACCCAATCCTGATGGTCGTTGTCAGCTAACGGCGACATGAAATAGACCCCTTCCCAGACCTCATCGTGTCCATCGGCACCCCAAGCCTGCCGCCGCGACTTGAGGTCTTCCTCCAACTCCGGGTTTTCAATGTACATTGCCATGACTTTGGTCCTTCGCGGCGTCCGCCATTCACTATCGCCAAATTATACCATGCCGGCTTTATCAATCATTTCGACCTCTGCCACCATCTTTCCTTTTTCGCTTCCGAGGGCAATAATGACCGATTCCACCTAGTTTTCCCCACGGATCGGACTCTCGATGCTCAATAAGATCAGTGAAAACTTCGGCCTGACGTTCGACGATGTTCTCCTTGAACCCCGCTACAGTGAGGTTTTGCCGGGCGAGGTCGATGTCACCACCCAGTTGACGAGGCGGATTCGCTTGAACATCCCGCTGCTCAGTTCGCCAATGGACAGCGTGACCGAGAGCGACATGGCCATCGCTCTTGCTCAAGAAGGGGGGATTGGGGTTATCCATAAGAACCTCTCCATCGAACGCCAGGCGGAAGAGGTGGTCAAGGTGAAGCGAAGTGCCAACGGCATTATCCGCAACCCGGCGACGCTCCCTCCGGACGCGACCCTTGCCCACGCACGGGACGTAATGGCCCACTTCTCACGTTTCCGGTCTTCCGATCACACAGCCGGACGGCAGCCTCGTGGGGATTCTTACGCGCCGCGACCTTCGCTTCCAAGAAAACCTGGAAATCCCCATCGCCAGCATTATGACCAAGCGGGAAAATCTGGTCACTGCGACGGGGACTGTAACGCTTGAGGAAGCTGAGAAGATTTTGATGGCAAAAAAGGTGGAGAAGCTTTTGCTGGTTGACGAATCTTTTAGGTTGACGGGACTAATAACGATCAAAGACGTTGACATGATGCGGCGCTTTCCGAAGGCCTGCAAGGATGGGCAAGGCAGGCTGCGTGCGGGGGCCGCCGTCGGCGTGCAAGATTACCAACGTGCCGCCTGCCTGATCGAGAAAGGCGTCGACGTGCTCGTTGTGGATAGTGCCCACGGTCATTCGGCCAATGTATTGGAAACGGTCCGCAAGCTTAAGAAGGATTGGAATATCGACGTTATCGCCGGAAACATCGCGACGAGTGAGGCGGCGCGGGACCTGATCGATGCTGGGGCCGATGCCGTGAAGATTGGCATTGGGCCCGGTTCGATTTGCACGACCCGCGTCATTTCCGGCGTTGGCGTGCCGCAGATCACAGCCATCATGGAGGCAGCTAAAGTTACTCAAGAAGCGGGCGTTCCGCTGATTGCCGATGGCGGAATCCGTTATTCGGGCGACATCACCAAGGCCATCGCCGCTGGGGCCCATGTGATTATGATCGGCGGCCTGTTTGCCGGTTTGGAAGAAAGCCCCGGTGCGAGGATTCTCTACCAGGGACGGACGTTTAAAGTTTATCGCGGCATGGGATCGCTAGGCGCGATGGCGCAAGGGTCGAGCGAGCGCTATCGCCAAAGCGGCAACGGCCGCGGGACAGAAAAACTCGTGCCCGAAGGCGTCGAAGGACGCGTACCCTTTAAGGGACCATTGGGACCGTTTGTGTATCAGCTCGTCGGCGGGTTGCGGGCTGGAATGGGATATTGCGGGACCCGCACGATCGAGGAGTTGCGCAAGGATTCGCGCTTCCTCAGGGTCTCGCCAGCAAGTGTACGGGAGAGCCATCCTCATGACATTGCCATTACGCAGGAAGCACCAAACTACAGTACCGAGTATCACGGCGGCGAAGCGCTGTGAGCACGGCACGGACGTTAACGTTGGGTGCATGGAGCGAACCGCGCGAACGACGGTGGGTTTCTCACGCCGTCGATCTCTGGATAAGAGTTATAACGCGGTTCGGGCGGTTCGCGCAACGCACCATCGCGCGGTGGTTACTGTGCTTCATCCACCCTACCTTGCGCTATCCGCGATCTTAATTGCCCTCGCCTTCGCTAGGGAAGTGCAAGCTGACGAGCCGCCTCCGGCCCCGGTGCATATTGGAGACACCGTTGCTACTCGGCCGCCGTCGGCGATGCCCTCAAGGCCCGATGTCAGCCAATTTGGCGCGGCGTCGGATGCCGTCGAGACATTATCTCCGCCCGCTGCTATTTCCGCTCAGCCAGTCCAGCGCAGTGCAATGTTGGAACTGGGAAAAAAGGGCTTTGCTGTCAATAAGTGGAGCAGCGAGCCGGCAGCGCCGCACGAGGTCACGGCTCAAGCGAAGCCATCGCCCGCGCCGCAACTGCCCGGCGATCGGATCGCTTGGCGAGGAGCTTTCCGAACCGCGCCTGTTCCGAAGGTCGTCGATTCGGCAGTCGTTCAAACATCGGGCCAGCTTCCCTTGGAACCGGTCAAGACGGCCATGCTGCCCGTGCCTTCGACGCCAGAACTGCACAATGAAGGGATTCGCTCGCAAAAAATCGAAGTGCCCGTAACGCCGCCGGCGGATAGCACCGTGACGATTGAGGGCTCTGACGTTGACCTTCAGAAGGACTTGGGGAATTGCAAGTCGGCACGGGATTTGAAATCGATCCGCAACATAACAGCAGATATCAGTATCAAGGACCGCGACATTACCAGCCCCGAAACCGGCCTTCGGCTGGCAATGCCCCCGGAGTGTTCGCTAGGCGAGGAGCGGCTCGAGCCGCGGCACTGGGAGCGAACCACGTTTTCGTGGGTCGCCGCGGCCACATACCACAAGCCGATTTACTTCGACGACGATCAATTGGAGCGGTACGGCCACACATTTGGCCCGGTCACGCAGACGACGCTTTCGGCGGTGAAATTCTTCGCCACGGTGCCGCTCGTGCCGTATTACATGGGCGTCTATCCGCCCAACGAATGCATCTACGATCTCGGCACGTATCGGCCCGGCAGTTGCGCGCCGTACTACTTCGATCCCTTCCCGCTCAGCGTCCGCGGGGCGATCAACGAAGGCCTGTTTTTGGGAACGATTCCGGCGCTTTAACCTCGTGTGCCTTTCCCGTTAGTATTGGCGAAGAGCGATCCGGGAGTTGACAATCCACCGCTCAGTGTGGCAGAATTCACGTCTGCGGCTCGTTCTTTTCGATCGGCACCCTTATTAAGGACTGACGTATGTCATCGCTTGGCAGCTCCGGATTGGGAAGTCTAACTCAATGTGCTCGAAAAAACCAACTGAAATCAGCCCGCGGAATTCTCCTTGGGGTGGGCATTCTGACTGTGATCGCCAATTTAGTCTTCATGGCACTTGCTGAGAGTCAAGTCAAGGAAGCGCTGGACAAGGAGGTTCAGAAGGTCCAGCAGCAAGGAAAGATTGTCGATCGCCACAAGCTTGCTGAAATACAGGAACATGCGATTGCGCTGACTCGATTGATTAACGGCGGCGCTGCGGCTTTGGGAGTCGTCTTCATCGTTCTCGGCTTGATTGTCAATAAGTATCCGGTACCAATTACCATTGCGGGACTCGTTCTTTATGTCGGAGCGACTGCGGTCTTCGCCATGATAAACTGGGAGACTCTAGTCCAAGGAGTTATTTTCAAGATTATTATTATCGCCGCTTTGGTCAAGTCGCTCCAGTCGGCAATAGCCTACGAGAGTGAGAGGGCAACTGAGCCAGCCACCAATCCGGATGCGGTGCCGATCACCGCGCAAAAACCGTGGGACGTTCACTGATGTCGCTTGGGGAGCCGGATGAGCTTTCAGCGGACGCTATGGAAGCTCCGCCGAAACGAGCGTGCTGGCGTTGCGGCAAATCGGTTGATGCCGGCTTGCCGAAGTGCCCGTATTGCGCGGCAGCCGTTGCCAGCGATTCGCCCCGTGTGCAGTCGGCCGCGATAACCTCCGTGCCGGGGAACTCGCTTTTTCCGATACTCGTAGTCTACGGAATTCTGCTGGCGCTTTCGGTCGTTCTCGCATTGGCAGTGCGCGTGGCGCTCGACAGGCCGGCCGGGGCCGGTCCGGCTCCGAAAGACGAGTTGACAGCAACGCTCGTGATGGAAGGCATCGACGCAGTAGTTGTCCTCGGCGCGCTGGCATACATTCGGCCCCGCGGTGTTCTTCCCCGCAAGTCGATCTCCGATAAGGCGCTCGCATGGTTAGCGTTCCTGCCCGTGTTTGCGGGATTGTTGGCCATGAACTTTGCTTACCATTGGTTTCTTCGCTCGATCGCGGGAGTTGATCCGGTCGAATCGAACGTCTTCAAAGACCCGGATCTGCTTCCCGGGTGGATCTTGGCCATTTGCATTCAACCGGCGATCATTGAAGAATTGTACTTTCGTTATTTGGCGCTAGGCGGGTTGCGCACCGTGGTGGGAATGCATGCCGCCGTGATCCTCAGCGCCGTTATGTTCGGAATGTTGCATTTGTTCGTGCCATTGAGTATCCCGATGCTCATTGTGCTTGGCATAGGGCTTGGCTACGCCCGCGTTTACAGTGGAGGGCTAGCGCTGCCGATCGTGCTGCATTTCCTGCACAACGCGGCCGTCATGATGTTGCAAAGATAGGACCGATCCGATGGACGAACCAGGCGAAATCGCGTCGATCGATCGCTTTCCCGTCATGGCGCTCGTTTCGGGTTTGTTGGGGCTCGCGCTGATCGGGGTCGGGGTCTCGCAACACAACCTGCATTGGTACATTTCCGCGGTTCCCCCGCTTACGTTGGCATGGGGCTTATTCTTTTTTCGCCAGCCCCGGTTCGCCGGCCGGTTGGAGGACGACGCGCTCGTCCTTACGATTCCTGAAGCGACGATTCCCTACGACACGATTCAATCGCTATCTCTCGCGGGACGGCCGCAGGAACCGGAGCAAGAGTTCATCTGGCGGCCCATTGTGCTTGTGTATTCGGGCGGAATCGTCACGATTCCAGTGAAACTCAACGTGCGGCTCGACACTCTCTATCGCGCACTGTCGAGCAGCACGATGACTTCCGGTTCGCGCGACGTGAATGGGGACATGCGCGAGCACGTGGCCAAAGAAATCGCGGCCTTCGGCGAAGACCGCGTTTGGACGTTTCGGGCGCGATCAGCCAATATCGGCCGGGTGGGCAATCCGCGGCAGTTGCGCTGCTTTGGACTTTTATCGCTGGCGGCGGTCTTCTGGTGCGTCGCCCCATTCGTCTTCTTCAATCCGGCAAAAGGGAACGAGGGCTTCGTCTGGTTGGGCTTCGGGATCATGCTGGGTTTCATTTGCCTGCTCGGTATACTTACCGCCACGAAGTCCTCAGGGTTGCTCGCGAGAATGGTGCCGCGTTGGCGGGAATCGAGCCTCGTAATCAGTCCATCGGGGCTCGCCATGATTCAAGGGAATATGCGCGGACATATGCGCTGGGACGAGCTGCGCGATGTGCGCTTAGGAAATGTCAAACCCGGATCGTTCGTGATTGCGGACCATTCGGGCGTGATGCCGGCGTTGCGACTGGAAGTTGCCGGCGCGACGATTCTCATTTTCGATATTTACGACCGTCCCCTGACGTCCATCGCCAAATTCGTTCGTCAGCTTTGGCGGCAGCCGGCCGAGGCGTGAGCTTGGCGTCAGTCGCCCATCCCGCACATGCCGCCGCCGCATTGGCCCATGCCGCAGCCGGTTGGCGCACACGGAAGCTCCTTGGCCGCGCTCGCCGAATGCGCCGCGGCAACACTGAACGACTTCGTTACATGCCGCTTGCCGCACGTCGGGCAAATAGGTTTCTCTTCGCCGCGGATCAGCAGTTCGAAATCGCTGCCACAATCCTTGCAAGTGTATTCGTAGATCGGCATGGAATCGAGTACCTTTAGTCGGCCGCTTTGCTTCTTGTTGAACTTGTTGTATTCTACCCTACCGTCGTCAATTTGCCTAGCACGCGTGAAGCTTAACCCACCACATCATGCCGCCCACAATTACCCGAGATCAATCCGGCGAGGTCGATCGCCGCGCGATCCAGGAGTATGGCATGTCCGGCCTCGTGCTCATGGAAAATGCCGGCCGCGGCGTTGCCGATGTTTTGTGCCGGCTCGCCGAGACTGAGTTTGGCCGCCCGCCGGGGCGAGTCGTCGTTTGCTGCGGCAAAGGAAACAACGCGGGCGACGGCTTTGTGATCGCCCGGCATCTCGATTTGCGGGGGCATCGAGTCCACGTACTTATATGGGCCGAGGAAGCCGAATTGACGGGCGACGCCGGAGTGAACTATTCGATCCTAGGAAAGTGCGGCATACCGATTGATCTGCTCGGCAGCCGCCATGACGCCGCACGATTGGAAGGGCATCTTGCGGGCGCGGATTGGGTGGTAGATGCCTTGTTGGGCACCGGCGCGCGCGGCGAACCTCGCCCGCCGCTCGATGCCGTGATCGATCAGATCAACGCTGCGAAGGCTAGCCGCTTGGCGGTCGATTTGCCGAGCGGATTGGATTGCGATACCGGCGCGGCCGCCCGACACACGATCCGCGCCGACGACACATGTACGTTTATCGCAATGAAAAACGGCTTTCTTGCGCCGGGAGCCAACCGCTATACCGGCCGCGTTCACGTGCTGGACATCGGCGCGCCGCGGCGGTTGGTGCAAGAGATGGAATAGCGCTTATTTCTTGCGCGTTTCGGCCAATGCCTTTTCCAGTTCCTGCACGCGATGTTCCAACTGGTCGACGCGATGGCGAAGCTCTTCGATTTGCGATTGAGGGCTATTCAGCTCGGTGGGCTGTGGCGGCGCAACGGGCGGCGCGGGGACGTTTAGCGCAGGGCCATCAGCCGGCGTGGGCAGAGGCAATTCGCCGGGCGGCGGCGGGATGGCTTCCGTCCGCCCAGCGCCAAGTCCACTTGGCGGCGGAGTCGGCTGACCGGGCATTTGCGGAGCGGCGGGCGGTGCTCCCAAAGTGACTTCAATGCGCATCCGCCGCGTGCCTCGGACTACTTCCAACGGGACCTTGTCGCCCGGATTCATGCCGCCCAGGATTGCGGTTAACTCGCGTAGAAGTTGAATCGGTTTGCTCGCCGCGCCGACGACGAGGTCCTGCGCCTGCAGGCCGGCTTGTTGCGCCGGGCCGCCGCTGCGGATGCTGGTGATCCGCACACCGCCGCCCGCTTCGTCCAGCGCGATTGCGCCCAAATAGACCTTCGGGGCGACCGTCGCGGTCGCCGCCGGTTGGGCATTGGCCTGGCGAATGTCCGATTCCAAACGTCCGAGCACGTTTTGGGCCGCTGCAGGCACGCAGATGCCGCCGGCGGTCACGAGCAAAGCCAGCACACTTGTAATTGGTAATTTCATCTTGTGTTCCTTTACATCGGGATTGAATGTCGCGTAGGATGGCCGATAATTCGTCATTGGTCCATGAGAATTATACCTTTCGGCCCGGCCGCGATTACTAACCCTGCGCCGGGCGATAGAGCGACAAGCAAATGGGGGATTCCACACCGGAAATCAGGGAACTTTCTTCTAGCGAGCAGGAATCGGGCATGCGGCTGGCTCTGCGAGAGTTGGAGGAGGCCCAGTACCAGTTGCAAGCCGACGCGATTTGCGAGGCGGAACGATCCAGCTTTCCGGCTATCGTCCGCGTTTGGGGCGCGTTTCAAAATGGAATTCTTGCCGGGTCGTTGCTGGCGCAATTGCAGCCCGGCCGAAGTGCGTTGTTCTGGCCTCCGCGGCTCATTGCCGGCGAATCGCGGGAGACAGCTAGCAAACTGATGGATATCGCATTGAATGCACTCGCCGCAGCGAATCTATGCATAATTCAGACCCTGCTTCCGACCGATGTGGGGGAAGTTGCCGATGTTTTCCGGCTATCAGGGTTCCGTCATTTTTCCGATCTGCTTTACCTGGTTTGCCTGGACCGCGACTTCCCCGCAGTTCCACTCGCGACGGACATCGAGTTTCTGTCAATCGCGCGAGATCATGAGCAGCGGGCCGCGAAATTGGTTGAGGCCACCTACATTGAAACTCGCGACTGTCCCGCGGTGAACGGCTTGCGATCGATCGAAGATGTGCTGCTAGGTTACCGTGCCACAGGCAAGCCTGATTCACAAGGGTGGCTTGTAGTTCGCCATCGGGGCGAGGACGTTGGCTGTCTGATCACCGCCGACCACGATCACTTCAATACGCGAGAGTTGATTTACATGGGCCTTGTGCCGGCCGCACGGCGGCAGGGCTTGGGCACGATTGTCGTACGTCATGCGCTTTGGCAGGCCGCGGTAGCGCGGCGGCAGCGGCTCGTGCTGGCGGTGGATGCCGCGAACGAGCCGGCGCTCAGAATGTACGCGGCCGCCGGATTTCAAGCATGGGACCGCAAATCGGTTTTCATTCGCGTCATGCCGTGAGTCGCCAAGACGTGAGATCGGCCACTTTTCGGCAGGTTTCCGGCTAACGTGCGCGCCGGGCACGGAGCGGCTAAACAGGTTATCCACGACACATCGAACTCCCCGACGTGAGAAAATTGCGGCGCGGATTTTGTTAGGATCGTGTTTTTCGCTGAATACGTCGCGACCGACAGTCGAATTCTTTTTCTCCGGCGAGCAATCGCCAAAAGCCTTTGACAGCAATGCTGGCATCGCTACAATCAGGCAATCGAGTGACGTGTTTGGTAGCCCGATGCGGCAGCCGACAACACCGGGAAATACCGGTTGAGCGGTTGCGGCAGCGGGCATCACAGGAACTAACGGCGGCATTGGCCGTCGCACAGCCAGGGCGCCTTTCCGGCATTCCGGCACCAGTTTATGTTGCTTGCGGTTTGAGTCAATTCTGACCGTAGCAAGTAGAACGACACACTGCCGTTTCAGTTCGTAACGATCGGCGCGAAGACTTGCAATCATCGCGCGCCGTCGTTTCGGCCCGGGAACGAGTGTGCCGCGGGTGCGGATTGTCGGAAAGGCGCGCGTTGGGGTGAATGGAATTGACCAAGGACGATAAGGACATCGTGTCCGCGCTGCGCGCTGCGCTCGCCGACAGGGTCGGAAAAGAACGATTCGAACTCTGGTTCGGGCCGCGCACGCACGTCGCCTGGGACGGTCAGGTCCTGCGGATCGCGGCACCGAACTCGTTCCTGTTGGATTGGATTCGATTAAACTTCCGATCGGACATCGAAGCGGCCGCGAAGTCGGTTCTGGGTTGCTCTCCTCGGATGGAGTTCGCAGTCGAGAGTCAGGATACGAGCCGGGACGAGAGTCAGGACGAGAATGAACAGCAGCGATCCGAACGGGCGCCAACGGCGCCAGAAATTCAGAAACCCGATTGCGCGGTGACAGCATCAGGAAGTGGCGGCATGGTTTCGCTGAACGGGCATGGCAAGCGCGAGCGAGAGGTTTGCGCGGTTGGCGGATCGCGACTCGGCGACTCGGCTCACCAGGATTCACATGCCGCGCTTTTCGCGCCGCGGAAGTTCGCTTCGCTGTCGTCTTTTATCGCGGGGCCGTGCAACAAACTAGCCTTGTATTCGGCCGAAATGGTCGTTCGCAACCCCGGCAAAGTCACGCCGCTGTTTGTTCACGGACCGACAAGCGTCGGTAAAACGCATCTTTTGGAAGGCATCTGGTCGGCTGAGCGAAAGGCTGGCAGGGGCACGACGACCGTTTATCTTTCCGCCGAACAGTTCACGAGCCAGTTCCTTGAAGCGCTGCGCGGCGGCGGGCTGCCCGTCTTTCGCCGCAAGCATCGCGGCGTCCGAGTGCTGATTCTCGATGACTTGCATTTTCTCGCCGGCAAGCGAGCCACGCAGGTCGAAATGATGCATACGGTGGAAACGCTGCTCCGCGAGGGGCGGCAACTCGTCATCGCCGCGGACCGGCCGCCGGCGGAGTTTAAGGACTTCATGCCGGAATTGGTCACGCGGCTGAGCAGCGGCATGGTCTGCCGTATCGAACCGCCGGAGTTTTCAACGCGGCTGGGAATCGTGGCGAGTATGTGCCGCCGCCTTGGCGTAGAGCTCTCCGCCGACGTGCAGCGGTATGTCGCCACGCAGTTTACCGGACACGCCCGCGAACTTTCCGGAGCGATTTGCCGCTTGCAGGCGATGAGCGAAGCGACCGACCGGAAGATCAGCTTGGAACTTGCCGAAGAGGCCCTCGGCGAGATGGTTCGGCAGAATAGCCGAGTGGTCCGACTAGGCGATATCGAGAAGGCGATCTGCACGCTCTTCGGCCTGGAGTCGCAGTCGCTGCAATCCTCTGACAAGAGCCGCCGCGTGAGCCAGCCGCGGATGCTGGCCATGTGGCTGGCGCGGAAGCACACTCGCGCGGCGCTGAGCGAGATTGGCGAATTCTTCGGCCGCCGCAGCCATAGCACGGTGATTTCCGCGCAGAAGCGAGTCGATCATTGGATGGTTTACGATGAACCGATTTCGCTGCACGAGCAAACGTGGAAGATCGACGAGGCCATCCGTCAGGTGGAGCGGCAGTTGACGGCGGGGTGAGTAGGTCCCGCTTGCCGAGCGGGACTTTGATGCGCCAAACCCGGGATAGGTGTCGTCTTTTTTCGAAAGCGACGCAACTTTGGTCCCGTCCGGCAGAAGGGACCTACCGCATTCTCTCCATGTAATTGACGAACTCGGTTTCCAGCGTGTCAATTGGGCCAAAGCGCTTCTCGAATTCCGCTAGCCGCTTCACTTTGCCGTCGATCTCCAGCGGCTGCTTGCGTGAGAGGTCTTTTAAGTATGCGATGTACTCTTTCGAATGTTTGTGGATGAGAAAATAGGTCAAGGCCCAAGATTCGGCATAGGCATCGAGGACTTGCTTCGTGTCGATGAGCCGTTCGTCGTTTTCGATCAGCGACTTCAGCGACTTGACCGGCCGCCGCTGTTGCAGGAATTGCCGGAATTGATCGAGTCGGGTGCGGTTCACGGCGCCGATGCCGGCCCAGCCCTGCTTGCCGCGCAGGTCGGGCGTTTCGCAATACATGGCGATGCCCTCGCTGAACCATTTAGGGCAATCGCTCAGCCGCTGGTGAAGGCCGCTATTAAAGGCAATCTGGTGGGTTGCTTCGTGGACGATCGTGGAAACGGCTCCCGGCGCGTTGGGACTGGCGAGGAACTGCGCGATTCGCGTAGCAGGCCCCATTCGCCTCTGCGGCGCCGCGGCAACGCCGAGATCTGTCAGGTCGTACATGATGATGCGGTTGGTCGTCTCCGGTTCATAGTAGCCGAAGATCGATTCGGCCGCGTCGCCAAGCGTCTTCTCGGAGTATCTGACGTAGGACGCCTTATCCGCAAAAACAACGGCCACGAGCGGAAACTCCGGTTTCGCCAGTTCGAAGCCTTGGCGTGTCCACGAATTGCGAAAGGCCATGAAAAGCCGTTCGAATAACGATCCGCACCATTGAGCATAGGCCTGTGTGCCGTTGTAGCAAATCATGTAGTGCTCGGTCTGGTAGACACTGAAGCCTTTGGGCAAGTCGGCCAGCGCCCGTTTGACTAACTCTTCCTTCGGATAGGAGCGGAATGGAGCCTCGTCGCCAGTCCGCTTGACGATCTCCTTCGAAACGATCCGCCAGATGAGTCCGTCGCGGCCAAGGAAGAGTACACCGCCCTCCTGATCCTGCAATTCAATGCGGCCATCGACGTAGAAAAGGTCGCCGCCGCGACGGAATGTCACGTGGTCCATGCCGCGAGCGAACGGAGCACAAAGCCCGAGAATAAGCAGGGCGAGGCAGTTGCGTCGGGCAGATGCTATCGTTTTACGCATGATTCCAGCATACCTTAGCGGGTCCACTAATGCCAAATAAAGACCCACGCGTTCGCCTCGATTGCTCGTCGTAATAGCATATCAGTCTCCTCCAATTCCTCCTGCCACCAGTCCTCCCGTTCACCGCTTCTCCAGTACTCCATGAACCTTTTGGGGTCAAGCCCGTGCTCATGCACTTCGAACCTACAAAGCGCGAGTAGTTGGTTGAACTCGCCCCAAAGTTGCAGCACCTCATTTGGCGAAAACAGGACCTTTTCGTCTACCCATGCTGGACCGCAACAGACAGCCTTCCTCAAATGTGGAAATTTCGGTTTGACGCTATTCGGTAGGCGGGACCAAGCATGACCCAATGGGTGCGCGGCCCCCTCAGCAATAAGCAGCGGGCGGCGAGAGTCGTAGTTACTGAAAACTCCCCCTGGCGGCTCGGCAGTGAGGATTTCTACTTGGTACATTCGGCTGCCACAATGCTTTCTCGTCTGCGTCTTCATTATACAATAGAGACCAACTGCAGAATGCTACGGCAAGAAAAGTCGTCCTGTACCGCGAATCCCGTCAAGACGCGAAAGGTACTCCAGGAGGCGCAAAGCGGCTGCCTCGGCATAGTCTCGATCAACCTCGATTCGTCTCGGCTTGGCGAGAGTGAACACCGGAAGGTAATCGGGCCGATTCTCCGCGCGGATGATCGATTCCAGTGAATCGGGATCGTCGGCGTTGCGATTGTTCGTGATCAGAATAACCTGCTCGCCTTGACATCTCCGCCATAAGTCCGCATCGCTCGCCTCACGAGGCAGATGAAGATCCTCGAACGTGACAACGGTCGTTTCCATTTCATTCCATAATGAAGGCCACAACTCACCGGAAAGCACGCGCAGCAGAATTTCGACCTGACCTTCGGCGTTGTTATCTGCCATTAGTCGAATCATGCAGCCCTGCGCCCTCCTTTGCTCGCTGTTGTGCTACCAGAGCCTGGAAATCTTCATGGATCGCGTCGAGCTTGGCTTGCACTTCCGGCGGATTCCCGCGGCGCTCGCGCTCCAGGATTCGCTCATATCCCGCCAGCACCTCCTGCTTGTGCTGGTCGATATACTCAAGCGCGGCGTTTACCTGGGCCGACGACAAGCGCAACCGTAGCGCAATGGCATCGCAGTGCCAGTGCTCTTGTGCATAATCCCAGATGTCGTAAACCGTAATCCGCGTTCCCTCAATCTCAGGGCCGCGACCTCGATTGATGATTCTTGCAGGTTTCATATAAGAAGTATATCGCTTTCCCGAACCGGCTTTGAATGGCCGTAAGCCACAAAAAATCGAGAAATTCGCTGAGAATTCCTCTTGGCCGCGTGACGGGGCGATGTTATAGTCCGCCCAATTATATCCGCCTTTCTGTGGGAAATAACGCAAATGCCCGGCAAGCGACACGGCGACATCTCCGTTTTCGTCCTCGGCCTGCTGGCGTTGGCCGTCTCGGGCTGCGATGAAAAGATGCCCATGTGGACCGGCTTGGGCACGCCGCCGACGAAACTACCGGGCGTGGCCTCTCCCACCGAGAGGATCAAGAGCCTACAGGAATTGGCGCGGAAGGCCCCCGCGACGACCGATCCGGTCCAGCGGGAAGCAATTTGCCGTGACCTGGCGCAGCAGATTCGCAAGGAACCTGATTCGATCCTCCGCGGCGAAATCCTCCGTACCTTGGCGGCCTATGGAGGCCCGACAGCCACGGCGGTTCTACATGTTGCGGTGAAGGACACCGACGCCGACGTTCGCAAGCTGGTCTGCGATCTTTGGGGACGCCGGCCCGATGCCGAGGCGGCGCAAGTGCTCGCGGACGTGATGGCCAGCGACAGCGATAAGGATGTCCGCATGGCCGCCGCGCGGGCCATGGGACAGTGTCACGATCCGATGGCGGTTCGGGCGCTGAGGCGCTCTCTTGAACGAAACCGATCCCGCCATGCAGTATTGCGCCGTGGTCTCGCTGCAAGCTTCGACCGGCAAGGATCTGGGCACGGACGTCGATCGCTGGCGGCAGTACGTGAAGACCGGCGATGCTCATGACGACCGTTCTTCGGCGCAGAAATACCTGTGGTATCGCTAGAGCGGCCGCGCGGTGGTTCGCTGCAAGCTCTCGACCAGCGGAAATCGCTGTTTTCGACTCACTTCTCTCACACGCCTGTCGATGGAAAGTGTAGGGCGGCGTCGAGCACCGTGAAGACCCGCGAAATTCTACTCTTGAGAGATGGGGCTTCGCTGCACTCGACCGCACCCTAGGCTGAGCGGCGCAATCGTCTCGTTAATACCGCCGTTGGCGTTGCCTCTTTGTAAAAGAACCCGTAGGATAAGGTGGCACTGTGGACATGACCGCCCTCGTGAACATGGATGTCGCGTTCGCCGAGCGGACGGCCGCCGCACTGGGTCCGGCGAAACGGGCAGTCTTGGGACCAATTGGCAGGGCAGTGATCGGCGGGCGATGGCATGTGGTCCATCCGGGGCAGCCGGGCGGCGCGCCCCGCTTCATATCGCTACGGAAAACCGCGACGAGACCGTTTCCAAAGTCATGCAAACCTTGCGTCTGACCGATCAGTTCAGGAATCTCATGTCGATGGCAGTCGACCTGACGAAGACGGTCGGCATTGACGCGATTCTGCTCCTAGTCGAGGGGACTGCCGATTGGCCGCGGGTACGAAACATGGCCCCCAAAGCCAAGCTCCTCGTCGCCGCCGACACGTTCGAGCAGCTCAAGGGCGCCAAGGAGGCGGGACTGGAGCCGATCCGCCTGGAAATGCCCGATAATCCACCCAATGAAAAGCTCACGCAAGCGGTCCTGGAAGCGGTGGCGGACGACATTTTGGCCCCCGGATCGGCCGTGGTTGCGCTATATAGCGGGTTCGATGCCGACGCGATCGACAGCCTGAGCGTGATCAATTTGGACGAGCACCTCAATCGCCTTACCGGCCGCGATCTCCGCCAACTAGAGACTTGCGTGCCCCTGGACACGCTCAAAATCGTCGTCGATCTGGCCATCGAAATCGGCCGCGAAGGGCGCGAGGGCAAGCCGGTGGGCACGCTTTTCGTCGTCGGCGACTCCCGCAAAGTCATGGCATCCAGCCGCCCGGCCGGCTTTGATCCCGTCAAGGGTTATAGCCGCAAGGAGCGAAATCTGAACGATCCGCGGGTCCGCGAAGGGATCAAGGAAATCGCCCAGATGGACGGGGCGATCATCGTCTCGCCGGATGGGACGGTCGAGGCCACTTGCCGCTATCTCGATTGCTCAGCCGCCGACGTGACGCTCTCCAAGGGCCTCGGCGCCCGGCATTGGGCGGCGGCGGCCATCAGCCGCGCGACCAACGCGGTGGCGATCACGGTCAGCCAAAGCAACGGCACAGTCCGCATCTTTCAAAACGGCGAGACGGTGCTGCGGATTGAGCCCTATGCCCGGCGAACGATGGTCTGGCGGGATCTGGACGACGGACCGGCGGCGGCTGGGGTGTAGGGTGGCTTCACACTCGTACCCACGCTCTGCGTGGGAACGCACTAGTCGGCCGCTCCGCGGCCATGATCTTCAATGGACGCTGAGCATCCGCTACAAGCGTTACCACGCGGAGCGTCGTAAAGAGTAATGTGTTTGATGGGTCTTCGCCGCGCTCGACGCCACCCTACTCTTCGATCCTTGCCAAAGACAAATCGATCTCGTACCGCCGAAACGATTCGCCGGGCTGCAACGGGGCGATACGGACCTGTAGTCCGCTCACCGGCCCGTGACCTACCGGCGCCGCCTCATAAACAACCAGGCCTGGGTCGTTGGCCAGCCGTCGAGTCAGGTGGAATCGGTCGGATAACAGGCTGATCAAGGGTCGAGGATCGCTGGAGAAGCCCACGAAGTCGATCCGCTGCAGCCTTTGCTTGGCGTCGAAGTAGTAGGTCAACGCCCCGGCCAAGTCCTGTTGCGTCGTGCCGGTGACTAGCGGAACACGGTAACCTTCCAATTGGAGCTGCGCCAGCCCCGTCGAGACGCTTGGCCATCGGGCGAGGATCCATTCGGGCGTGACCTCGAAGTTAAAGACGCTGCTGGTATCATGGACCTTGAAGTCCATGCGCGGTGCGGCAGGGCTGCCGCTGATTGCCAGCGCAGCTTCCAGAAACGCTGCCAGCAATCCCCGGCTCATGGCCTGGTTCGCCCATGGCGATATTGGCAGCGGTTGCGGCCGCCGGAGCTTGGCCGTGGTCGACGAACTTGAAGTAAGCCAACGGACCGCCGACGGCGGCCACGAGCGGCACAATAAACAGGAGTGGGGATTTCTTGACCATACTTCTTAGCATCGGCAAGAGGGCGGTTGGCACTTGCTTCCAGCCCCTAGCGGTTCTCGAGCTTGCCGGCCGCTTGTTTACCGCGGTATCCATAGAATTGCTACGACCAATTCAAGTATACTGACCTGACTTGCCATGTTCTTCCCATACGGTACCGATGCACCGATCTACTACTGGCCGTACACGACGGTCGCCATGATCGTCGTGAACGTGCTGGTCTTCGTGCTGGAAATGACCAACCCAGGGCTTATGGAATGGCTCGCCCTTCAGACCGGCAGCGGGCTGCATCCGCTGGAATGGCTGACCTCCAATTTCGACCACGAGGGCTTCTGGCATATTGCCGGCAACATGATTTTCCTGTGGGCGTTTGGATTGATCGTGGAGGGAAAACTCGGGTGGTGGAGGACGCTGACGATTTACCTAGGTTTAGGAATTGTCCAGAGCGCTCTGGAACAGGTGCTCATGCTTTTCGGGCCAGTTCATCACATCCTGGGCGCGTCGGCGATCATCAGCGGTTTTATGGCCATGTGCTTCATATGGGCTCCGGAGAATTCATTGCAATGCGTCCTCGTCTTCGCATTTGGATTTCACTATCAGATCAAATATATCGATGTCCGCGTCAAAGTTTTCGTAGTGATTTTTCTTGGCCTGCAGGCGCTGGATATCGCTTTGTCGGGCGCGATCTTGTCAAGCGCGATGTTGCACGCCTTTGGCGCTGCACTCGGATTCGCCGTTGCTATCTGGATGGTCAAAACGAAGCGAGTCGATTGCGAGAACTGGGACATTTTCTCGGTCGCCAAGGGCCGCCATAAGATGACGCGAGAAGAACGCGACGCCGAGATATTGAATTCCATAGAGTACCAGCAGCGGAAGCAGGAGCGGACCAGAAAACGCGCGGGCGAAACCCAACAATGGGTACGCGAGCAGATCGGCGCGGGTAATCCCAAGGCGGCGGCGGAAGTTTATCGCCGCGTACGAATCGAGTTGCCCGACTGGTCGCTGCCGGACGCGGAACTTTTCGGCTTGATCGTCGCACTTCGTAAGGCGGGACTTTTGGCCGACGCTATTCCGTTGATGGCTGAGCACTTGGCGCGGTATACAAGTAACTCGATTTCCCTGCGAATGGCGCTGGGCGAAGCTCTAATTCGGGAACGGCGACCGGCGCAGGCGCTGAAAGTGCTTGCGAAACTCATGGACATCTCACTTGACGAGCGGCAGCGCCAGATTCTGACGGGCCTGCGGCAAAAGGCCCGAAAGCTGCACGAAGAGGACCCTTATGAGGTTGCGGATCAAGACTGGTAGAATAGCGAGTTCAAGGAGAAACCCTCATGGCGTCGTCCCCCGATAGCAATAATTCGCCAGAATCAAGCCGCGCCGATTCGGCCGCCTTCAATTTTGAGCAGACCCTCGCCCGGCTGGAGGAAATTGTCCACCTCTTGGAAGATGGCAAGATCGGCCTTGACGAGGCGATGGGACGGTACGAAGAGGGCGTCGGGCTGCTCCGTAACGCGTACGAGATGCTTCAGCGCGCGGAACGCAAAATCGCGGTGCTAACAGGGATGGATTCTGAGGGAAACCCCGTTTTGAATCCGATGGAAGACGCCGCCAGCTTCTCCTTGGAAGTCAACGCCACGGTCCAGGGACCGGCTCCTCAGCAACGTGAAAGGACCGGGCCGCGCGGCCGCCGCGCGATTGAGCCGGGCACTCCGTAGGCCAGAATTCAAGGAAAGAGCCTGCTGTGCGGCGGAAACTAGTACCAAAGCGGTATCAGTGGACGTTTCTTTCACTTTCCCGTAAAATACGGTTCTATGCCTCAGACCCTCACGTCCTCGTTCGAGCCGCTCGTCAGTCGCCTGGCTCTGAAAATCGACGCCGCGTTGCGAGAATATAGCTGTCTTCCGCCCGGCTGCCCGGCGCCGTTGGGCGATGCGATGCGATATAGCCTTCTCGCGCCCGGCAAGCGGATGCGGCCGATGCTTGTGTTGCTGGCAGCGGAGACCTGCGGTGGGGATCTTACGGCCGCCATGCCGGCAGCCTGCGCCGTGGAAATGGTTCACGCGTACTCGCTCATCCACGACGATCTTCCGGCCATGGATGACGATGACCTCCGCCGCGGGAGACCGACTTGCCATAAAGTCTACGGCGAAGCGATGGCAATCCTCGCGGGAGATGCTTTGTTGAGCCTGGCGTTTCAGGTTTTGGCGGAGCACGTGCGGCCGGCGAGCATCGCCGGAGCATGTTGCACCGCGCTGGCCGAGGCCGCCGGACCGTGTCAATTGGTAGGAGGGCAGGCCGACGACATCCTTGCCGACTCGTACGTCAGGCTTTCCAGCCTGACTGCCGAATCAAGTCAGGCTAGAAAGCCTGACGTACATAACGACCTTCAACACCTCGAATCAATCCACGCCCGAAAAACAGCCGCGATGATCCGCGTTTCGCTTCGGCTGGGCGGAATGACCGCCGGAGCGTCTGCCGAGCAATTGCGGGCTCTGGATGAATATGGCCGGCGGCTCGGTCTGGCATTTCAAGTCACCGACGATCTCTTGGACGTTCGCGGCAGCGACGAAGGGATGGGCAAACGAGTCGGCAAGGACGCCCGACAGGGCAAGATGACGTACCCGGCTTTAATGGGAGTTGACCCCAGCGCGGCCTATGCCTCACAATTGATCGACGAAGCGTGCGCCGCGATCGGGCCGTTCGGGACCGACGCGGAAGGATTGCTCACGCTCGCTCACTATGTTCTGGAGAGAGACCGCTGATGGACAAGATTCTTTCCACAATCAACTCCCCCCATGATTTGCAGCGGCTGTCGCTGCAGGAGTTGACTGATTTGGCCGCCGAAATCCGCGAAGTCCTCTATGGTCTGGCTTCTCAGCGGACGGCCCACTTCGCGTCGAATTTGGGCGTGATTGAGTTGACGCTCGCTTTACACACCTGCTTCGACTTCAGCCGCGACCGCCTGATTTGGGACACTGGCCATCAGATCTATCCACACAAGCTGGTAACCGGCCGCTACGCCGACTTCAAGAACATCCGCCTCCGCGGCGGCCCTATGGGATATCCCAATCCGGCGGAGAGCCCCTACGACCTGTTCCTCACCGGCCATGCCGGTTGTGCCGCAAGCTGCATCGTGGGCATGAAAGCCGCCGACGCCATGCTGCGGCCCGACGAGGACCGCCATGCCGTGGCCGTCGTCGGTGACGGGGCTTTCAGCTCCGGCATCGTCCTGGAAGCGCTGAGCCATGCCGGCGGATTGAAGCAGAAGATCATCGTCGTGCTCAACGACAACAAAATGTCGATCTGCCCCCGCGTGGGCGGGCTGGCCGAGTCGCTGGATCGCGTCCGCTCCAACGCGCTCTACACGAGCATCAAGACCGAAGTGCAGAAGATGATCGCCAGCTTGCCGGTCATCGGCGATCCGGTCGAACGCTTCTTGCAAAGTGTCAAAGACGCGGCTAAGGCCGGGCTGGTCGGCGGCATGCTCTTCCAGGAGCTTGGCTTCAACTATCACGGCCCAGTCGATGGTCATAACATTCGGCAGTTGCAGACCTACCTGAACCGGGCCCGGCAGGCGGACGGCCCAGTTCTCCTTCACGTCGTCTCAGAAAAGGGACATGGATTCGATCCCGCGGTGGAAGACCCCGTTTGCTTCCATACGCCCGCGCCGTTTTCCAACAGCAATGGCTCGATCGCGTTCAAGAAGCAGCGCGTCGCGCCCCTATACCGCGGTCGTCCGCGACACGTTGCTGAAAGAAATGCGCCGCGAAGGATCGCGGGCGGTCGTAATAACGGCCGCCATGTGCCAGGGCAACATGTTGGAGCCTGTTCGCGACCAATTTCCCGACCGTTTCTTCGATGTAGGAATCGCCGAGTCGCACGCGGTCGCTATGGCGGCCGGTATGGCCAAGGGCGGGCTGCGGCCGGTGGTCGATATCTATAGCACGTTCCTGCAACGGGCCTACGACCAGATATTCCAGGAGGTTTCGCTCCAGGACTTGCCGGTGACGATGCTACTGGACCGAGCCGGTGTAGTCGGTCCCGACGGCCCGACGCACCACGGCGTGTTCGACATCGGCTATCTGCGCGTCTTTCCCAACCTGGTCGTGATGGCCCCCGGCGATCAGCACGATCTGGAGCTCATGATTCCTTGGGCTCTGGACCATGAGCATCCCACGGCAATTCGTTATCCGAAAGCCAACGCGATCTGTGTCGCGCGCGAACCGGCGCCGATCGAGTCGGGCGTAGCGGAGCTCGTCCGCCCCGGTCCCGATGGCGTAATTATCGCCTGCGGCACTCCCTTGGCCGATTGTATAAAGGCGGCCGAAAAACTCTCGGGCGAAGGCGTCGAAATTGCAGTCATTAATGCCCGTTTTGTCAAGCCGCTGGACACGCGGACGATTCTGCAAGCGGTCCGCGAGCAGCCGTTTGTGCTCACAGTCGAAGAAGGCTGTCTGATGGGCGGTTTCGGCAGCGCCGTGCTGGAGGCTGCCAACGACGCCGGCTTGGAGACCAGCCACATACGCCGGCTCGGAATTCCCGACCAGTACATCGAACATGCGGAGCGGTCCGAATTGCTGGCCGACCTCGGCCTCAACAGCGATGCGATTGCCGACACATGCCGTCGCCTGGCCGGATTGGATACCTCCTCCTTACGGCGAGCCACTGGAACGGTTGTGCCATAATCGCCATGCCCACAAATGCCGCAACCACGGGCTCTTCGCCGCGAAAGTTGCGCGCGGTGCTGCTTAGCTCCGGCGAGCGGGAACATTTCCTGAGCGAGATCGAGCGTGTACGGCCGCTCATCGTGAAACACGTCGAGATCGTTGCCGAGGACTTCAGCGGCCAAAACGACATTTCCGGTTTCGACGCCGATTTGGCAATTGTCTTCGGCGGCGACGGTTCGATTCTCCGCGCTGCCCATCAAATGCGGCAGCGGCAACTGCCGGTCATCGCGGTCAATTTGGGCAAGCTGGGTTTTTTGGCGGACGTTTGTCCCGATGAAGTGCCACAGATCTTAAGCGAGCTTTGTGCGGGCCGCCTGCAAATCGTCGAACATCTGATGCTCGATTGCTCGGTCATCCGCGGCGGCGAGACCAAATTCCACCAAATGGGCCTGAACGAAATTGCCGTCCGCGCTGGGCCGCCGTTTCTGCTGATGAACATCCATCTCTACGTTGACTCGGAATTGGTAACTACGTATAGTGGCGACGGCCTGATCGTGAGCACGCCCGTCGGATCGACAGCTTATAGCCTTTCAGCCGGCGGGCCGATCTTGCGGAAAACTTTGGACGCGGTAGTGATTACGCCGTTGAATCCGCACACGCTGACGAACCGGCCGGTGGTCGATTCGGCGGACCGGGTTTATGAAATGGAGATCGTCGATGCGTACGAAGACACTTCGGCCGTTGTCGATGGGAGGGTGCTTTGCTCGTTGGAGCGCGGGGATCGCATCCGCGTCACCCGCGCTCCGGTGCGGTTCAAGCTCGTTGCCCCCCACGGCCACAGCTACTATCGCACGTTGCGCGAGAAGCTGAATTGGGGCGGACAGTTCCCGCAAAGGAACGGCGGAAAGTGCGTGTAATGTATCCGGCACACTCCGTGTGCCGCTGAACTATCGGCACACGGAGTGTGCCGGATACAAAATTGAAAGGACTCGAACATGAAGACCCGCACGGTTGCAGGAGTCGCATGTGTTTTGGCATGTCTCGCCATGGGAAAGGCGGCCTTCGGCCAAGACCATGAACTTGAGGGAATGGAAGTGGCTCAGCCGGCGGATGTCCACCCTTACGACAAGTGGGAAAAGCCGCACGAGTATCTCCTTCGCTACAAATTCCGCGCCGGCGATGCCCTCCGCTGGACCGTGGTCCATCGTAGCCAGATCCACACTTCGATATCAGGCACCGCGCAGACCGCCGAGACCACGACCAGTTCGGTCAAGGTGTGGCGCGTACATGAAGTCAAGCCCAACGGTCAGATCGTCTTTGACCACATGGTCGAATCGGTCGACATGCGACATCGCCTGACCGGACGCGACGAAGTCCACTACAACAGTCTGACCGATCCGATTGCCCCCAAGGGTTTTGAGGACGTCGCCCGCGCGGTCAACGTGCCGCTGGCGGTGGTGACGATCGATTCCCAAGGCAAGCTCGTCGAGCGGAAGCAAAACTTCGTCAAGGCCGCCGTGGCCGGACAGGGAGAGATCACGATCCAATTGCCGGATCATGCGGTGGCCGTCGGCAGCCATTGGACGAGCCTTAACAATCTCGACGTGCCGCTTTCCGACGGCACGACACGGCGCTTCAAGACCATGCAGACGTTTAAGCTGGAAAGCGTGAAGACCGGCGTGGCGACGATTTCCGTTTCGACGCAATTCATGACGCCGATCATGGACCCGGCCGTGGAGGCCCAGGTCGTGCAATACGAGACTTCCGGCAGCGTTCGCTTCGACATCGACGCCGGGCAGATCCTCGCCCGACAGATCGACGTCGACCGCAGCGTTGTCGGCTTCCGCGGCGAGGCCAGCAGCATCCGCTACATCGGCCGCTCGTCGGAAGCCGCGCTCCCCGCGGCGCACAAAGTGGCCGCGCGGCAATAGACCGCGGTGGGGCAGGTTGGAAACCTGCCCCACGTTCACGTCCGATCGAAATTCTTATGGCGCCGCCCGACCCGTATCAAGAAAAGCATCATCTGCGGGCGACGGCCCATTTGCGGCGGCTGCACTTGGAGGACGGTTCGGGCAAAAGCCGGCTCATCATCGACCGCTTGACCGCCTTGCCGCAATACGCCGCGGCGCGAACGGTTCTCTGCTACGTCAGCTTTCGCACGGAGGTCGCCACGCATGATTTCCTCGCGCGGATGCTGGCGGACGGCAAGCAAGTGATCGTGCCTTATTGCGAGGCGGATCGCCTTGAGCTGTTTCGTTTCAGTGATTTCTCCGACCTGTCGCCGCGAACGCTCGGCATCCTCGAACCCAGGCCTGAACTCCGCGGGCGCGAGGACCGCCGCGTCGGCGTCGATGAAATCGACTTGTTTGTCATTCCCGGATTGGCGTTCGATCGGCAGGGCGGCCGGTTGGGCTACGGCAAAGGCTACTTCGACGGACTCTTGAAACACGCACGGCCCGACGCATTGCTGGCGGCCGTTGCGTTCGAATGCCAGCTTTTCGATGCCGTGCCCGTACGGCCGCATGACGTCCGCGTCGACGCAGTAATTACTGAGACCAATCTTTACCGGCGAACTTTGCCGCACGAACGAACAGCCGCCGAACCGTAGCGCTACAGCTTCGAGGGCGGAATCGGGACATTCTTGTGCGCCTGGTAGAACTCGATTCGCTGACGCAGCACGGCGGCGTTACTTGGCTGCTGCCCAAGCGGCGTCTCCAGGGCCTTGCGGATCGCGGCCTCGGCTTGCGCGAAGTCGCCCGTGGCGGCGTAGGCCCCGGCGAGCAGTTCCAATGCGAAGATGTTCTTATAGTCTGTTCGCTCACAGAGCCGTCGGGCGAGGTCCACGGCATCGGTATTTGCCGGCTGCTCCCGGTCGCCAAGCACTTTGCGCAAGTCCGCAAGCCCGGTTGCCAGGTTTTGTGGTTGAAAATCGATCCGCTTGTACTGCTCGGCCGCCTCATGTTTCTTGCCTTGCTTCCAAAGCGCGTCGCCCAGTCCTTGGCGGCTTATGCTGTCTTCCGGCTTGTATTTCAGCGCGCTGCTGAATTGCTCCTCGGCGCCAGCCGCGTTGCCCTGGGCCAAAAGAATGTCGCCTAGTGTCCGATGCGCTTCGATCGATTCCGGCTTGAGCTCCAGCGCGGCAAGACATTCCTTTCGCGCCTCGTCGAACTGCTTGTGTTCCTTCAAGAGTACCCCCAGGTCGGCGTGGGTGTCGGCGAAGTCGGCACGAGTACTCTGGGATTTGGGGTTGTTTTCCGTGGCGACGCGAAACTCATCCAGCGCGACGCGAAACTCTTGAATCGCCGCGTCGATTGGTACCGAAGGGTCGATTTGGTGCGCGCCGTAAAGCGCGACCGCCTTGAGAAAATGGACTTTGGCTTCGTGAGGATCAATCGCCAAGGCTTCGTCGCACGCTTCCAGGGCTTCCTTGGGCTTGCCTTGCTTGTATAAGTTTCCTGCCAGGTTGGTGTACGGAGTCATGTATTTCGGGTTTATCGTCAACGACACGCGGTAGTGTTTGTTGGCCTCGTCGCTTCGTCCAGCGGCATTCAGTGCATCGCCATAAGAGTTCTGGGCGAAGTCGTTTTCGGGCTGGCAGGCGACCGCATGTTCCCACAGCGCGAGGCTGTTGCGCCAATGCGTGGTCTGCATCCATGCCACGATAGTCAGCGAGGCGATGACTATGACGGCGGTGATCGCGCAGACTTGCCTCAAGCCGCGCAGATGTTGGACAATGTCTTTCACGCTCCAGGCGATCATGATATAGAGGCCGATCTCGGTCAGATAGGTATAGCGGTCCGCACGTGCTTGCGCGCCTACTTGCACGAGCCCGATCGCCGGCACGAGCATCCCGATGTACCAGAACCAGCCGACGAACAAGTAGCGCCGCCGCAAGCCGAACCAAACGACAAAGATCGTAATGGCGAGCAGCATCACAGCAGCCAGGAACCATTGCTCGATCAGAAAGTGCCACCATGCCGGCTCTACTTCGCCGAGCAATGGCGTGTTCAACACGGTCTTCTTCAGGACGTTCGGTCCGGCATGTACGTACTGCACAATCATCGAACTGGGCCAGAACATCTGCGCAAGAAAGGCCGCATAGGAAATAATGGCGTTCCCTAGTCGATATCGAAAGTCCAGCGGCTTGAACGCCCCTACGGTTCCTTGCGCCCATGTCGTCAGGTAACAGGAGCCGACCGAGAGAGCCAGAAGCGGCAGCTTTTCCAGCACGATCCGCAGATAAGCTTTGGAAGACGAAGAGGTCGCCGGCAACCGCCCGAGCGGCCAATAGTCCAGCAGCAGCAAGACGAACGGCACCGTCACCAGCATTGGCTTGGACGCCAGACCCAACATAAAACTGACGACTACTAACGCATATCGCCACCAAGCGAACGGACGCACCGCGTATGCCCGATACGCGGCGAGAGTGAGAATGAAGAACAAGCCACTCAAGGTGTCCTTGCGGCTGGAAGCCCAGGCGACCGACTCCACGTGCTGCGGGTGGACGGCGAAAAGCGCCGCCACCGCCGCGCTGGGCCAGGTCGCGCCGGTCATCGCTTGCAAGGTAAGGAACAGCAGCACGGCGCAAAGCGCGTGCAGTGACAAATTGACCAGGTGATGCCCGCCGGGCGACTTCTCGGTTTTGACGTAGCGGTCCAGTTCCGGGTCCCATTTGCCGAGGAGCTGCCAATCGAGCGCGTGGGACATCCAGGTGAGCGGGTGCCAGTTGGCGGAATGCGCCTCGGTGATCGCCCACCATGCGCATTTGGCGGTCAGACCGCGCTGGATGGCGGCGTTTTCGTAGACGTACTCGTTGTCGTCGCAGTTGACGAAGTCGTGTCCGCTGGTCTGCACGAAAACGAGCACCGTGCTCAGCACCAGCAAGCTGCAAATGGCAATGACGACTCCTCGACTGGCTCTATGCCCAGGCCGCTCAGCCGGCAAATCCGCTTTGGCTTCCGACTCTCGCCCGGCTCGCGGCGGAACGCGCGGAACCTTCTCCCGGGCAAGCGAATCCTTTCGTTCGCGGCGGCGGAGCTCGTACTTCTTGGCCATAATTCCATTCTCGCGGCAGCGCAGAAGCCTATGCAAGTGCTTATGCGAACGTTAATCTATTGCCATCATGCTTGCATTTCCCGATCGATTGGTAGCGGCTGTGGTTCGCCGTCGCAATCCCGTGCTCGTGGGACTCGATCCCAGGGCAGACATGCTGCCCGCCGGACTGCTTGCAGCGGACGACATGGCGCGGCCAGAGAAGATCGCCGCCGCCTATGAGCGGTTCTGTCGCGATATTATTGACGTGGTCGCCGAGCGCGCGCCCGCAGTAAAACCGCAAGCGGCCTTTTTTGAGGAGCTCGGCCCGGCCGGCATGATAGTTCTGGGACGTGTCATCCAATACGCCCAGGAGCGCGGCTTGCTGGTCATTCTTGACGGCAAGCGGAACGACATCGGCTCAACCGCCACGGCCTATGCCCACGGCTGGCTGGGCCGCGAAAGTCCCTGGGGCGCGGATGCCCTTACCGTCAGCCCGTATCTGGGCGACGACAGTTTGCGGCCCTTTTTGGACGTGGCCGCCGCGAGAATGGCCGGGATCTTCGTGCTGGTCAAAACTTCCAACCCCGGCGGACGGATGATCCAGGACCTGGCCGCCGACAGCCGTCCAATTTACCGCCACGTGGCCGAGTTCGTCGAACGGTTGGCCGTGCAGAGCGTAGGCGACAACGAGTATGGGGCGGTAGGCGCGGTCGTTGGGGCGACGTATCCGGCCCAGCTCGCCGAGTTGCGAGCGGTTATGCAGCACACCTCGTTCCTCGTGCCCGGCTTCGGCAGTCAAGGCGGCACGGCGGCGGACGTAGCGGCGGCCTTTGATGCCAATGGACGCGGCGCGATTATCAACAACTCTCGTGGCATCATCTTCGCCCATTCGCTCAAGCAATATAAGGAGCGCTACGGCGCTTCGCGCTGGCAGGAAGCTGTAGCAGCGGCAACAGACGACATGATCGCGCAACTCCGCGCGGAAACGCCGGCGGGAAAGCTATAAACTACCGCTCATCCCCCGCCAGCGTCCAATCCCGCAACACCGGCGTCGATTCGCAGATTTCTTCAGGGCGAAAAAAGATTTGCATCTCCCGCTGGGCCGCCTCGGGGCCGTCGGAGGCATGAACGAGATTCATCTGCCGGCTAGAACTGTAATCCCCGCGGACGGTACCGGGAGCAGCGTTGCGGCCGTTCGTCGCGCCGACGATGTCTCGAACCACGCGGATCGCCTCCGGCCCCTCGGCAATCAGCGCCCAAATCGGCCCAGAAGTAATAAAGGATTCCAGGCTCGGATACCAGCCCTTGCTGACGTGCTCGGCGTAATGCCGCTTGGCTAGCTCGGGCGTGACGCGGAGCATCTTCAGGGCGACGATGTTGAGGCCCTTGTCCTCCAGCCGCGCGATCACGCGGCCGGCAAGGCGGCGCTGGATGCAGTCAGGTTTCAACAGGATCAGCGTTCGTTCCATGTGGTTCGTTCCTAAAGGCATTTTGAAAGCGCATCAGTATACAGTCTTGATTTGCCGAATTGAAGCCCGAAGCGCAAGCGAGTGGGCAAGGTGGACCGCTCGCTCGCGCGTCGGGCTTCGATGGCAGTCCTACGGCAGCCTCAACCGCCGTCCGGCTCGCAGTTCGTTCTTGCCGTAAAGTGTGCCGCGCCAGACGACTCCGCCGCGGCGGAACCCGAGCCAGCCGCTGCGAAGCATGATGCCCGCTGCCAGCAAAGCGGCAGGGGCGAAGAACAAGCCCGGCAGCAGCCGCGCTTTCGACCAGCGCGCAAGGATAGCGTGACAACCGACCGCGGCCGCCAGCATTGCCGCGCCTGCCCAACGCAGACCGGGAATATGCCAGCCGATCAATGCGACCAGCGGCGACCATTCCATCGCCACAAGCACCGCGCTTAAAGCGACAATGAGGGCGAAGCGGCAGCGTCCGACCGACGAATAGGCCTTTTCCGCGCCATGGGCCATTTCGGTCACCGTGCGATACCAATAGAGGCCGAGCAGCCCGCGCGCGTTGACCAGGACCGAGCGGGCGCCGGACTCTTTGAGCATCATGCCCAAGGCCATGTCGTCGCCCACTTCCAACCGCAGCCAGTTGAAGCCTTCCGTTCGCTCCAGCGCCGCGCGACGGACGAGGTTGAACGCGCCGATGCCGGCAAAGGCGTCGGACTTAGGATCGGATACTCCCCAAAGCCGCGCGGCGACGACGAAGCCGCGGCTGAATAGCGCGATGCAAGCGTCTACCGGCAGCGAGCTCGGCCACATTTCCGGAAACGCCGCCATGTGGTCGAAGTCATGATGCTCGACATAGGCAATCGCACGCCGCAACGCACCTTGTTCCATGTGAACGTCGGCATCAGTGAACAAAAGCCAAGAACCGCCGGCTTTCCGCGCGCCCAGGTCCAGGGCATGGACCTTGCCCAGCCATCCATCGGGCAGTTGCTCGACATGAATCGCGGTAATCCGCGGATCGGCCGCGGCCATGCGATCGACGATCTCCGCGGTGCCGTCCGTGGAGCGGTCGTCGATGAGGATTATCTCCAGGTCGGGATAGTCTTGCCGCAGGACCGACGTGAGGGCCGATTCGAGCGAGGCCGCCTCGTTGCACGCGGGTATGATCACGGAAAGCCGCGGCCACAAGTGCGGCTGCGGTGCCGACGCCCGTGCTAACCGAGGCACAGACCGCACGACGCGAATCGTGCCGACGAGCATCCACAGCCAGTAGACGCAGCCGACGAATGCATAGGCGATGAGCAATCCGTTGCTAATTACTTCGGCACCTCGGGCGGCGCAAATATCGGATCGCCCGGCTGCCGTGCCGGCGGAGCGGTCGTAGGCTTGGCGGACCCTGAACTGGCCGGTGCGGGCGGCATTATGTCAGGCGGAGCAGTGATGGACTGCGAGTCCGGCGCGGGAGTCACTCTCGCCGCGCCGCCTTCCGGCGGCGCGATGGGAGGCGGCGTGTCCGGCGCGGCGAATTCCGGCGGCTTGCCCTCGGATGGGAATGTCAGCCCGGATGAACTCGTTCCGGCCGAGGGGACTTCGCCGCCGACCGCCGGCTTGCCACTCGATGCGGTCGCTCCACTGCCCGACGACCCTGTCCCCTTGTCAGGCTCCGACGAGCAACCGGCCGTTGCAATCAGTCCCGCCAGCAGCCACGCGCAGACATGGCGGGACATCCTGAAATCAAACAACATTGCGAATCTCCTTGGAAGCGGTCGCGTCGGCATCACTCTTTCAGGATGACATCCGAACATCGGAATGTCAAGATGTGGCGAAAGTCGCTGGCCATTTATGTGTCGTCTGCACATCCTATTCATGTCAGCGCGGGGGCGGAGTTGGTTTCTTAGAAGGAAGCGATGTGGCGTCCCCAATTTGCAGTTGCCGAAGTTGCGCCTTGACGGCATTGACAACGTTGAACACGCTATATACTATGCAGATTCTCTAAGTGTGCCACCCTACGCAGCGACCGGTCGTTTAAATGCCGAATGTAACTCTGGAGATGATCGCCGAGGCGGGCGTCGTGGGCGCCGGCGGCGCCGGCTTTCCGACGCATGTCAAATTGGCCGGCAAGGCCGATACCGTGCTCCTCAACGCGGCCGAATGCGAGCCGCTGCTCCATAAAGACAAGGAAGTCCTCCGCGATTATCTCGACGCCAATATCGAGGGCCTGGCAATTGCCATGCAACTGGTCGGCGCGGACCGCGCCATCGTCGGCATCAAGAATAAGTACGAGGAACGTCATCGAGCTTTGCCGCGCGCGGCTGCCAGCAAACATGGAGGTCTGCCCGTTGCGCGACGCCTATCCGGCGGGCGATGAGTTCATCCTGGTCTATGACGCCTTGGGCCGCCTCATTCCGCCGGGCGGCATCCCCTTGGCCGTGAACGCCGTAGTGATGAACGTCGAGACGGCGGTCAACGTGGCCGCCGCGGCGACCCAGCCGGTAACCGAGAAGTTTCTCACCATCGCCGGCGCGGTTGCCGAGCCAGTGACGCTTCGCGTGCCGATCGGCGTAACGCTCTCGCAATGCGTGGCCGCGGCCGGCGGCGCGACCGTGCCCGACGCGAATTACATGGTCGGCGGCGTGATGATGGGCGCCCTTCAGGCCGATCACGACGCGCTGGTCGATAAAACGACTGGCGGCGTGATCGTTTTGCCCGACGATCATGTTCTCATCCGTCGCCGCAAGCAGACTTGGAAGCAGGTCGCGCGGATCGGCCAGAGCGCGTGCGACCAGTGCAGCTTTTGCACCGAGCTTTGCCCCCGCTGGCTGCTGGGCCATCCGATCGAGCCGCACCGCGCGATGCGGAGCCTGGGCTTCAACATGGTGGGCGAGGCGAACACGATCGGCACGAACTATTGCTGCGAGTGTAACCTGTGCAGCCTCTATTCGTGCCCCGAGGACCTCGACCCCAAGGAGGTCTGCACGCAAAACAAGCGGCGGCTGGCGACGGAGAAGAAGAAGTACGAAAACCCGCCCTTCGACACCAAACGGGCGGAGACGCACCTACGGAACCGCAAGGCCCCGATGACGCGGCTGATGACAAAACTTGGCCTGCGGCAGTTCCGCAACGTCGGGCCGCTGCTGCCGGAATTGCTGGCGACGAATAAGGTCGGCATCAAGCTCAAGCAGCACATCGGCGCGCCGTGCGAACCGGTCGTGAGCACCGGCGATCGCGTGAATAAGGGACAAGTGATCGGCCGTCCGCCGATGAACAACGGCAAACCGGCGATGGGCGCGCCGGTCCATGCCTCGATCGACGGCACCGTGACTTCCATCAGCGGCGGCGTAATTTGGATACAAAAGTAAATGTATCCGGCACACTCCGTGTGCCGACGAACAGCGGCACACGGAGTGTGCCGAATACATTGGACAAACACTATGTCAAGCGGCAAAGCGATCGGTGCAATCGAGTTCTCCAGCGTGGGCCTCGGCTACATGGCCCAGGACGAAATGCTCAAGGCGGGCAAGGTCAATCAGATCATCGCCCGCACGATCTGTTCGGGCAAGTACCTCGTCGTGGTCGGCGGCTCGGTCAGCGACGTCGAGGCATCGATCGCGGCGGGCGTGAAAGTCGGCTCCAGCGCGGTGATCGACGAGCTGATGATCGCGAACGTTCATGACGCAGTTTTCCCGGCCTTGGGGCAATCGGTGGCGTTACAGCCCGAAGAGGCCGGCGCGCTGGGCGTGATCGAGACCTTCAGCGGCGTAAGCATCCTGGCCGCGGCCGATCGGGCCGCCAAGGCCGCGCGGGTGACGCTCTTTCGCATCCACGTGGCGATGGCCCTGGGTGGCAAAGGCCTGCTCTTGATGACCGGCACCGTCTCCGACGTTCGCGCCGGCGTCGATGCCGCTGCCGACGAGGCCCGCGAGCGCGGGATGTTGGTCGCCGAAATCGTCCTGCCTCGGCCGAGCCGAGAGTTGTTCGCGGATTATCTTTAACTCCCACGTGGTATAATTAACTGTTAAGCGTGTTGTCACATGTCTGAACTAATTGCAGTCGACCCCGGCGAGTTACACTTGCCGCCGAGCCGGCCGCAAGGCGCGGACCCCGGAAAGCTGGCCCGGCAAATTGCGAAGTTTAGCACCTCGCTGGAAGGTATGCCGCCATTGCAAATCATTCGTGGACAAGGCGGCCATATGCGAATCAATGACGGAGTGACCCGAGCAACTCGCGCAGCGAAGTTTTGTCCGGGAACGCTTGTTTTCGCGGAAGTCATTCAAGATCTGCCGAAGCTTGATGTAACGCGAGTTCCGAAAGTGAAAGAGGCTTTACCATGAACAATCATCAACAGTCCGAGTTAATGCTCGCGCTGGCCGAGTTATCGCGGCGGTATCCGGATTGGCGGTTCGGCCAGCTTGTTGCCAATGTTGCCGGCTGGGCGGACCAAGAGATTTGGAATATTGAGGACGAGCAGTTGCTTGCGGCCGCTCAGGCACACCGGGCGCAGGCCGACCAGTGCGAGGCGAAGGTCGCTCGCGACTCGGCATTAGCAGCGCGAGCGTAACGACCGTCGGACCGGCGCTCGAAAACCGGGTCATGCTAACCGCCGGTATAGCTCTTCGTTCTTTTCAAAGACATATTCCGCAGCCTGGTCGAACTGCGCGTCGGGCCGTTCCAAAAGTTGCTCGACGCGGCGACGCAAGAACTCCTCGGGAGAAAGGCCGGCCTGTTCCGCCCAGACTAGCAACTGGGCCGCCCGGTCGTCAGAAAGCGGGATGGTAATGTTTGTCATGATTTGCACGGTCCCAAGCACTAACATAACTCCCCTCGCCCGCCGTGCGCGAGGGGCAGGGCAATCGGGTAGGCGTCCTTAACATTATACCGCAAAAAACTTGTCCGTCGAGCGTCGTCTACTCGCTGGCGACCGCTACGGCTATGTGATGTAGCGACCCATTAGGCCATCTGGCGTATAGGAAAGCGATTACGTATTCACTTATCATGACGATGACGAGCCTTCCGGGTTTAGGGATTGGGCTATTCCTGGCGTATGAGGTCGTTGTTTCCCGATAGACAATATGTTTGGGGGCGAAAAAGCGTCAGGGCGATTTTCGAGGGGATCAAGGGCGTATTTCTGATTACGGAACAATACAGGTATTAACTCATATCATCATGCAGACGACAGCTACCTCAATCGGCTTCGCCGCCGGGCTTCCTCGTAGGTTTCTTCGAGATCAACGGGCAATGTCATCGCGTTGCGCAGGGCCAACGGCAGCACGGGCAGCGGCTGGCCTATGGCCAGAGGCTTCGGCCACAACTCGATCTGGTCCCCTGCCGGCTGTCGCGAGGGCCGGTAGGCCACCGCATAGGTCGCCGCTGAGGGAGCAAGCAAATAGGGTTCGCCGCGGCCGAATAGTTGCACGATCTCGTTGTGCAGATTGGCTAATCGATTGGTAACGATGTCCACGACGATCAGGCCGATGCCGCGCGTGAGGTAAGCGACGCATTTTGCCGCAAAAGCCCGACGAGCCTCCGGACGATCTTTGTTTCCGGGACTTGCCAACTCGATAGCGCCCACCAGCGAATTGCCGGTGACCGTAGCGAAGACCTGGACTTCAATGTCGTCGGGGAATATGGTCGGAAGAATAAGGTTCGTAGCGGGCGGAGTCCAAACGGGCGCCGTTGCGGTCGCCGCGCCGCCTCGTTCGGCTCCGTCGCTGCGCTCTTCAATCGTGGCCACGTCGATTTCCACTTGGCTGCCGATATGCACTTGCATGTCGGCGTAGTAGTCTTCGCCGAGAACGTCGCGATTGAGCTTTTCCACCAATGCAGCCGCCCAAAGGCCGTGAAAACCTTCCCAACTGCGGTGTTCGCTGACGGGCGGATGAAAATGATCGAGAAGCGGCATTGCGGGATATCTCTAGTATTCTTTAAATCGTACCAGAAACAGGCTCTAAAGGCTATAATTGAGCCGGAAGTGAGATAACATATGTCCGAATCCGATGTTATCGGCTGGGAGCGAGCCCTTATGGCGGCGGAGAGGGTCAAGGAGCGGCTCCGCAGGGCGACTAAGGCGCTTGATGGCGCCGGCGTAACTTATGCCGTGGTCGGCGGCAACGCCGTCGCGGAGTGGGTCGTGCGCGTAGATGAGGAAGCAGTCCGCACCACCCGCGATGTCGATCTCATGGTCCGCCGCGCCGATCTGCCCGCCGCGCGATCGGCGCTGGAAGCGGCCGGGTTTGTCTACCAGAAGGTAATCGGCGAGGATGTCTTCCTCGATGGACCTCAAGGCAAGCCCAGCGGCGGTTTGCACGTGCTCATGGCCGGCGAAAAGGTCCATCCCACGGACGAGTTTGCCTGCCCTAAAGTTGACGAATCGGAGAGGGCCGCCGAATTCCAAGTTGCAACACTGCCTGCGCTAGTGCGTATGAAGCTCACCTCGTGGCGGCTGAAAGACCGCGTCCACCTATTGGATATGATTCATGCGGGGCTCATTGACGCGACGTGGCCCGCGCGTCTGCCGCCTTTGATGGCAATGCGCTTGCAGGGATTATTGGACAATCCCAACGGATAGTCGCGAACAGCCATTTCGGAAACTGTTTTGCGGCTTTTACGCATGAGTTCAGGGGCTGTGGGAGCGACATGCGTGCGCCATCGAGCGATACACTGTTTCGTTTTTTCGACAACGTGTTCTCACTCGGCCGCCTGCAGCTTAAACGCATCGTCGAAGCGATAGACCTTCAAGTCCTTGCCGGCGGGCAGCTTCCGCAACTCCGGCTCGATCTTCGCCCGATCGCCGACGACTACGATCGCCAGCCGGTCCAGGGCCAGATACTTCTTCGCCACGCGCGTAACGTCGTCCGCGGTCACGGCCTGGATGCCCGGCACGACGGTATTGAAATAGTTGTCGGGCAGTTGGTAGGCCAGCAGCGTTTCCAACTGCGCGGCTACGTGCGACGGCGTTTCAAAGCTGGCCGTGTAGCCGCGCGTGACATACTTCTTGCAGAAGTCGAGCTCCTTGGCGTCCACGGGCCGCGCGCCGGCCATGTCCGTCAGCTCCTTGAGGAATTCAGCCAGAGCCGCGGCTGTGACATTGGTCTGCACGCTCGACGTGGCAACGAAAAGCCCCTCGGCGCGGACACGCCAATCCCAAGTGCTGCGGGCGCCGTAGGTATATCCCTTGCGTTCGCGCAGGTTCATGTTCAAGCGGCTGGAAAACTGTCCGCCGAAGACCGTGTTCATCACACTTTGCGGAAAGTAGTCGGGCGTGTTGCGGCAGGAACCGAGCAGGGCCACTTGGATTACCGATTGTGCCGCGTGGGGCTTGTCGATCAGCACGAGTCTGGTCGGCCTTTGTGCGGGCGGCGCGTAGCCGCCGCGCGAGGCTGTCGCCGAGGGCTGCCAATCGCCCAGCGCCGGCTCCACTCGCTGGGTAAGCTGGGCCATCGTGATATCGCCTACAGCGATTATCGCGGCGTCGCATGGGCGCAACGTGCGGTAGGCTACTTCCAACTCGTGACGCGAAACCGACTTGATAACATCGGCATTGCCCCACTGCGGATGGCCGTAGGGATGTTCGCTGCCGTAGAGCGATTGGGTAACTGCCATCGAGGCCAGCGCGGTCGGCTCATTGCGGACTTGCGATAACCGCGCAAGGGCCGCCTGCTGCTGGCGATGCAGTTCATGTTCCGGAAAGGTTGGCTCGCGGAGCATGTCGAAGAGGACATCCAGCGCCTGCGGCAAATGACGCTTGAGTGAAAAAAGCCGCACGCCGGTTGAGTCCCAGTCCGCGGAAACACTGAGCGTGGCGCCTACGTCGCCGAGTTGCTCGGCGATCTCGTCAGCGGTCCGCTTCGCGGTGCCTTCGTCCCACATGGCCGCCAGTAGATCGGCTAATCCCGGCCTCGACGCGGGATCGTCGGCGCGGCCAGTGGGAAACACAACATGCAGGTTGACGACCGGCAACTCGTGCTTCTCGACCAACAGCACTTGCATTCCATTGGAGAGTTTCGTGCGTTGAATAGGCGGCAGCGTGAACTTCGGTTCCGCCGCGCCTTCCGGCAATGATTCGCGTCCCGCGCCTTCGGCGGCCAGTTGTGGCGAGAATGTCGGCAAAGGCTCGAGTTTCTTCGCCATCTCCGCGCGAGCGGCATCGGCCGCGACGAGCGGGTTCGGTTCGATCGCTATCTCGCTGCCCGGCGTTACTTCGACGACGACGCGGCCGGCACCAAGATACTTTTGCGCCATTTGTTGCACCGTGGCCGCGCCGATTTCGGCATACCGAGCAAAATCCTTGACCAGGTAGCCCGGATCGCCCGTGAGGGTGTTGTAAAGATTCAATTGATCGGCCCGGCCGCCGAAGCCGCCCACTGGTTCCAGCGAGCGAATCGTGCGGGCTTCAAGCGTATTGATCGCCCGCTCCATTTCGGCGGCCGTGGGCGGCTCCGACTTGATGCGGGCGATCTCCTCGGCGATTGCCGCCTCAACTTCGGCGATCGTGTGGCCGGGCCGGACCGATGCGACGATGCCAAAGTCGCTCGTCAATTCCTGGCCGTCCTGATAGGCCTGCACGTCCTGGGCGATCTGTTTTTCTCGCACCAGCGCGCGATGCAGCCGCGAGGTCTTGCCCCCGCCTAGCACGTGGCCAAGCAGTTCCAAGGCCGCGTCGTCCGCGGTAAAGTGCGGCGGCGTCGGCCAGGCGTAGTAGACGCGGGCCAGCCCCACGCGATCTGTCATCTTGATCCGCTTTTCCTCGTTCAGTTCGGGCGTCGACGGCTTGGGATGCGTGACTTTAGGACCGGCCGGTATGGGGCCAAAGTACTTCTCCACCAGTCGTTTCGCCTCGGCCGGATCGATGTCGCCGGCGACGCATAAGCTGGCGTTGGCCGGATGGTAGTAGCGGCGGAAGAAATCGGCGATGTCGGCGCGCGAAGCCTCGGTGATGTCCTTCATCGAGCCGATCGTCGGCCAACTGTAAGGATGGTCGGCCGGATACATGGCGGCGAGCATCGTCTCGTGCACCAGCCCGTAAGGACGGTTCTCGTAGCTCTGCCGGCGCTCGTTTTTCACCACGTCCCGTTGGTTATTCAACTTGGCCTGGGTCATCGCGGGTAGCAAAAAGCCCATGCGGTCCGATTCCATCCACAGGGCAAGCTCGAGATAGTTCGAGGGCACGGTCTCCCAATAGTTCGTGCGGTCCATGGCCGTCGAGCCGTTGAGTTGCCCTCCGACGGTTTGTATCGGCCCGAAGTACACCTTGTCGTAGTGCTTTGAACCTTGGAACATCATGTGCTCGAACAGATGGGCAAAACCGGTGCGGCCCGGCCGTTCGTCCTTGGAGCCGACGTGGTACCATACGTTGACGCAAACAATCGGCGTCGAATGGTCCTCGTGCAGGATCACTTGCAGGCCATTGGGCAGGGTGTACTTTTCAAACTTTAGTTCGGGGATTTGGGGCATTTGCTTCGTAGGTGCAGCTAATAGCGAAAGGGAACAGAGCGTGACAGCCAGGGAATGCATGGGATGGTCCTTAGTATCACAAGCCAAGCCCGATCGGCGGCTATCTGACGGGCGTCGGCGAGCGGCTACCGCCAAAGTGTCGGCAAAAGTCGCTAATCCTTTTTCTCAAGCATGGTTTTGACTACGCCGAGATAGTCTACGCAATTAATGGCAATGCGGCTATGATGCCTCGCTCCCGGCCGCGGCAAATTCAGGACCTGGAAACTGCACATTTATAACTTGCTTAGTCTCACGGGGGGATTGCGAAAAATACCAAGTCGGGGTAAGATTAAAGGTGAGTAAGGCTGCCCGGCCGAACTCGTGATCCCGAAGGACGCGCTGTTCCGAGTGGAGTTTCGGAGCTGTCGTTCTGGCGGGGGGGCGAAATGGCAAATCCATCATCTATCGACGACTTTCTTGCCACGCTGCGCACGAGCGGCCTGATGACCGAGGAGAATCTCGTCAAGGCGCTGGATGAAATGCGCGCCGCCGGCATCAATCCCACCGATGCCGCCTCCCTTGCTGATGCTTTCGTGAAGCGCGAGGTCTTGACGGCTTGGCAAGCCGAAATGCTGTTGAAGGGCAAGCATCGCGGCTTCCATCTAGGTCCCTATGTGCTTATGAGGCCGTTGGGTCAAGGCGCGATGGGTCACGTATTTCTCGCCGAGCATGTGATGATGCGCCGCAAGTGCGCGATAAAGCTCCTCGCACAAAAGTACAAGAAAGACCCCGATCTCATTGCGCGCTTTAAGGTCGAGGCCATCGCTATCGCTGCGTTCGATCATCCCAACATCGTCCGAGCCTATGACTTCAACCGCGACACATCCACCGGCAGCGAGCTCCACTACCTGGTAATGGAATACGTGGAAGGCCAGGACCTCCAGCGGATGGTCGAAAAAGAAGGCGTCATGGACTACCAGCGCGCCGCCGATTTCATTCGCCAGGCGGCCGTGGGACTGGCCAGCGCGCACCAGGCAGGCTTCATCCATCGCGACATCAAGCCGGCCAATTTGCTCGTTGACGGCAAAGGCGTTTTGAAGATTCTCGACTTGGGACTTGCCCGGCTCGCGCAGGGGCCGTCGGAAACCGCGCAGGCCGGCAACTGGGTCAGCGGCACGCCGGACTACATCGCGCCCGAGCAGATCCTCAATCGTCCCGATCTGGACGGCCGCGCCGACATATATAGTCTTGGCCTCACGTTTTACTTCCTGCTCGTCGGCCGGCGTCCCTACATAAAGAAAACGATGCCCGAGATTCTGGCGGCGCATTGCAAGGAATCGCTGCAGCCGATTGAAGCCTCGCGTCCGGACGTTCCCTACGATCTAATCAGAATCATCGAGCGGATGACCGCCAAATTGCCCGATCGCCGCTTCAGTTCAGCCGAGGAACTGGCATCGAATCTGCAAACCTGGGTGCAGGACGAAACGTGCGGGCAGTCGTCGCGGCTCGCGGTATTCAAGTCCGCGGCGCTCCGATCGCGGCAGCGCGAGGGCGGAGATGGATCCGATGTCGGGCCGCCGTCGACTGCAGTCGATTTAGATCTTGCTCCGATCGAAGATTCGCCGTCGCCGCCGACTCTTTCAATGAAGTTGCCTGGTGCCGGCACACATCATTCAAAGTCCGGAAATAAGGGAACAGCGCCGGTAGCTCCCCAACCGGATGATCGTCGCGAGAGTAACGACGCGGCCGCCAAGCTGGCGGCCGACGCATCCGCGAAGTCGGCTGAAGTGGGACTTATCAACGTGCCGTCGCTTTCGCCGGACGGCGATGAGCCTGCCTCGTTGGCGGACTCTGGCTCCCTGGCCAATCTTCCGCCCGAGCCGGATGCCGCCGCCGTCGCCGCGCTCGCTAAAGTTATGGCCAAGCGGAAGCCGCGCGGCTTTTGGGAACGCCTGTCGGAAGGCACGCGAAATAATCCGATGTTCTGGGTCGAGATGGGCGTTTTGCTTATTCTCGCGCTCATCTGCGTGGTGATCGCTATCGTAAGTCTTACCCTGCCGAATTATGGAATCGAGCGATCAGAGATATCGCGCTGGGGATCGGATCGAGTCGCGGCGGTGCGCGATGTGCCGGAGCCGCTCACGTCAGCTCAACTATCAATTCATCGCCAGCTTGAATCGTAATCTCCGCGGCAAAAGTTATTCGCGCGAGTCCGTCATTCTCCATCGCTACGCGTGCTTCAATCGCTTTGTTTTGTAGAGTGACGGTTGCGGTCTGCGGCTTGGCGCCGGGGACAGCGTGCAACGCAAGCGACTTTAGTGCGAGCCTGCCCCACTTCAGCGCGACGCGGACCTTTCGTACGCCGTGTTCATCTTTCTGCGCGAACGTCCCCCAACCCTCGGCCGTGGTGAACGCCGCGCGAAAATTCTCCGGCGTAAGCCGCGGTGCGAAGGCGAGATACCGCTTCGGGCCGTGGTGCTCATAGCCGCAGGCGGCCAAATAGACTCCGTAGCTGGCCATCGACCGTGCGTAATGATCGCCGCACTCAACTTCGTTCCAGGGATTGCGCCGCGCCGGGTGATAACGGTCGTGGACCGCCCGCGCAATGGCCAATCCCTCTTCAACCATCCCTTCGCAAATCATGTGGCCGGCGACTTGATACTCAAAACCGTTCATGCACTCGTTGAAGTAATAGTCGAAACCTTGCCGTACGCGATTGCCCTCGCCGCGCGGCCAGGTACACATGATCAAGCCGGCCTCGCCGGCCATCGCGTACCAGCGGCCGGGCGCATGCGCCTTGCGGAACGGCCCCACGTCCGGCGCGAAGTTGTATTTCCAGAGCGAAGCGAGGGCCTGCTTCACGCGACCAGCCGGCAGGATGCGTCCCAGACTGACTTGCCAGGCCCAGCTTTGCCCAAAGACCTGATCGACCTCGCAGCCGTCGTGCGAGCCGACGCTGTGCTCGTGGGCCTTATCGGGAATGTGAACGTAGTATTCACCGTTGAACAGCTCGCGGTCGAGGCTTGCCTTACCGCGGACGAAGATTTCGCGGACCCTTGCGGCGTAGGCCAAATCACCGACTTCCTGGGCCATTTCCTCGCACGCCCGCAGTGCGGCCAGGTAAAGCGAACTTAGCCAGGACACCTTGCCGAACCAAGGCTGATCGAGCGTGTTGTGCTGCGAGCCTTCCAAAAGCCCCTCGCCGCGGTCCATGCGAATCAAGCAATCCATCGCCAACTTGATCCGCGGCCAAAGCTCCTTAAGCATCCGGCCATCGGCGGACATCTGGTGCTCGCGGTAGGCGCGCAGGATGCAGCCGGCCTGCCCATCGACGGCCAATCCGTCATGGTCGCCGCGAAAGTTGATCACGCCGGTTTTCGTATCCTGCGCGGCGGCGAAGTCGGTGCGGCGGCGGAGGTCGCGCTCCAGCTCGGGGAAGAGTCGGGCGACGGCGTGGGCGTAGTGCCAGACGTGCGTGCACGTCCCATCGCAACAACCGACGCCTTCCCAGCCGTAGAACCGCCCGTTAGCGAAGCGGTGCGCGGTCGAGGTCGCCAAGATCGACGTATTGAGCATCGTGCGATCGAGGAACCAGTAGGGCAGCGTAGAATCGTACCAGGTATCGTGCCAAAGACGGGTTTGGGAATGAAGATGCTCGAAGTTCGCGGCTAAGTATTCGGCCACCGCGGCAGCATCGCGAAACCGCATGGCGTAGAACCGGCCGCCGTCTTTCAGTCGCAAACGCGGGAAATGCCACGCGATGACGAACGTGCCCGTCGCCTCCTGCCCGGCCTCCAGCGTCATCTTTCGTACGATGGCGCCGATCAATTTTCTTCCTGCGGGCTGACTGGCGTGCGGTTGCGTGTGAGGCGCGAACGCGGCGGCCGGCAGCGTGCCTTCGTCCAGCCCCGGTGTCGCCTGGTCGGCGTCGCCGGATTCCACGAGCGCAAGGGCGAGCGTCCCGCGGTCGTGATCTTCGCCGAGGTTGGGTCGGTGATCGGTGAACACGATTGGCCCTACGCCGATGTTGCCCCAGGGTCCCGTCGCCTTATCGACAATTTCCAGCCGCGCGGACTTGCCTTGCAGCGAACGAACGTCGAAGGCCTCGCGTCTCATGCGGTTGTCGTCGTGTCCGGTCGCCGTTTTCGCGACCTTGCCATCCACGAGCAGATTGATACACGTCTTGCCGGCGTGGCTGCCACCGCCGATCCAGAAGGTGATGAAATGGCGCTCGATGTTAAACGGCCGGCTGGTGAGCGTACCGGTGTGGCTGTCGCGTTCTCCCACTGAACCGCCCGGCGCGGAGGCGTGGGTGTTGACCACGCGCGGCCCCTTCGTGCCCACATCGCCCTGATATGCGGGGATCTGGCTTTTGAGGATCGGCCCCTTGCCGAAGGCGTCGCCGGCCACGGTCCAACCGGCGTAGGTCGGCTTTTGAAAGTCTTCGAAGTTGATGTCGGGACGAGTCGAACCCTCCACGGCCGGCTGGACCATGTCGCTGGAGATCATCAGCACGCCCGGCTTGCGCTCGACCGTGTTCCGCCGCGGGGCCGCATCGCCGGGCACGGTGTAAAGACCGACAGCGTTCTCCAGCCAGCCTGCCAGTTGCACGGTTGCCTTCGCATTGCCCGTGTTCTTCACGGTAAATCGCATCACCGTCGCCGGCAGGCTGGAAGCGAGAGTGTCGAGCGGGATGAACGGCGAAAAAGCCTCCAGTGAAACCGAGATCGGCACTTGCGAATCACGATATTCCACGAAGCCGATCGGATACTCCCCGCAGAAGCTGATGTCCGCGAAGCCGCGATGATCAAGCGCATGGACATGCTTTTGATCGCCGGCCTCGACCTCGACGGCGAAACCTTGCTCCAGCGGCGAGCTGGGCTGCGGCGGATGGGCGTAGTTGCCGTCGCCTGTACCAAAATGTTTATTAAAAATGTCCCAGTGCCAGAGCTTGCCGTCGCCGCCCAAGTAGAGTTGGCCGGCGCAAAGCCCGCCAATCGGCATGCCGATCTTCTCCAACTCTTTGCCGCGATAGACCTCGCGGCCGCCGCGGGCCGTGAGCGATTTGACCCACTGCGGATGAAGCTTCTTATCGGCCGGAATGAGCCGTTCCTGTTCGGCAGCCTCAAAGGGCCCCGCCATAACGGGCATTCCAGCCAGCGCCGAGGCGGCGCCGACCGCAAGCGCGGCGATGAAGTCGCGGCGCTCGATGCCGCAATTGCTGCCGGGGCAGCACGTGGAACTTGGCGCGTCATTCTGTTCGTTTCGATTGATCGTCGTCATGGCAGACATTTTACTGAGGGAGGATGAACTCATACTATAGCCGCTCGCGGAGTTGCTAACTTGCGGCTGCAAACTTTCTCGACAGCAATCCGATATAGCGCTGCCGCGCGTCATAGAACAGCCAGCCGACGTAGCCGTTGGAGGCGGCGAGGCCGATGATGAATAGATAAAGAGTGAGTTCTTTGCCGTTAAAACCGCCAGTCGCCGACTTGCCGCCATCAGCCGGATCGAGGTCCGGGTAAGGCGTGTTGGCGACCTGATTGCCGGGAGCAAGAGTCGAACCGGCCCGAGTGTCGGCCGCGCCTTGCGTCTGCTCGTTGGTCGTTGTCGGCGCGTACGGCTTACCCGTCGGCGCGGATACACGCACCGTCCCTGGATCGCTAACGGGCGGTCCCAACGAGGGTCCCCCGTTCGCTCCGATTGGCGTCTCGGCGGTCGCGCGCATGACTGGCGAAGACGGCAGCGGGTTGGCCGGCACGCTTGGCGCGGTCGCCGGCGCGACCAACGCGCCGCGGTTCGGCTCCAATGACCTCGCGGCTGATGGTTGCGGCAGTTTGCGCGGCGGCGGCCCGTTCCCGACGGCAACTGTAATCATGCTCACTCGATACGACTGTAGATTTTGCTGCATTTCGCGCGTTACCGCTTGGCCGATCGGGTCGCCCGGTTGCACCGTCCGAAATGCGGTCGGATCGATCTGAACGATCAATTCCAAGCTTCTTCCATCAGGCGCGGGCTGATAACCGAGATCGACGTTTCCCACGAAGGCAAGCGCAAGACAGGTCAAGGTTGGGCACATGGCGAAAAACCTCTCAGGCGAACTGGGCAAATGCTCCCATCTATGGTAACTTGCCGCATAGTTGTAGGGAACGCCCTCCGTGGCGTTCCGAACTGCGGAACGCCACGGAGGGCATTCCCTACAGTTAAAACGCGCGACCTGTTTTCCTATGAACCGTGCCCTTTGGACCAAAGCGATTTCCGACGCCTGGCGGCAATTCATCGTATCGTTCGTCCTGCTGACGCTCTTCGCCTGGCTCTTTGTCTGGCTGATGAGCCGCTTCCCGCCGGGCGGCATGGGGATCATCTTGAAGTTGCTGCCCGGCTTTGTGCAACCGCTGCTGGGCGTGCCGCTGGAAATGCTCGCCACGCCGCTTGGCCAGTTGAGCATCCTCTACATCGACGTGGTCACGCTCTTGGTTTGCGTCGGCTGGGCGCTGGGCGCGGATCGGACTCGATCACCGGCGAAATCTCCCGCGGCACGATGGACCTCATACTCACGCTGCCGATCTGGCGCGTGAGTGTGGTACTCGTTCCGGCCACTGTTTCCGCGGCTGGGGCCGCGCTGCTTTCGGCAGCCGTCCTGCTGGGCACGCGTCTAGGCTTGGCCTCGGTACACCTCGATCCACCGGTGGTCCTCGGCGGCTTTCTGCCTGGCGCTGTCAATCTGGCTTGCATGACGTTCTGCTTCACCGGAATTACGACGATGATTTCCGCGGGCCTTCGCGATCGCTGGATGGCGTTTGCAATCTCCGGCGGGTTCTACATCGTGGAGATCGTGATCAAGCTCGTCGCGCGGATGTGGGCCGATGGCAAGTGGCTCTTCTACCTTTCCTTTCTCACGCCGTTCGAGCCACAGGAACTGATCCTCGCCACCGATCCGGCTGGCCACGTCGCCTTGCGTTACAATTTGACGCTGATCGGCTTGGGGTTGGCAAGCTACCTGGTGGCAGTGGTGATATTCAATCGCCGCGACATCCCGGGACCGCGGTGAGGACAGAAAACGTTTCTCACCGCGTCACACTCGTCCTGCCCGCGTCGTAAATCAAGAGCGAGCCTTGGCGGCGGAAGGCCAGCTCGAAAACGACCTCGAAGAGGTACGCGCCCAGATAATGGCAGCCGAAGTGGATTGACGTTCTTCATGGAATTGATAGAATGCCATAAATCGCTTATGTCTGTAAATCAGGGAGATGTCATGGAAACGACGATCGAGGTCCCCAAGGCTTTTTCGGTGCGCGATGACAACGAGTTTCTCGCCTTCAAGCACTTGGCTGCCCGGCTCAATCCGCAACTTCGCGTCCGCCAGGTCGGCATGGGCCTGCACGTGAACAGCGGCTTCACGGTCTTTTGGGGTCTGGTCTCGCTGGAAAACCAGCGGATTACGCCCGAAGAGTTTCACGATGCCTTGGAAGCCGCCGGTTTCGACTTCGAGCATAGCGCCAGCCGCGTCGAATACGAAATGGTCGCGTAGCACGGCAGATTGTCGCCTTTCGCTCCGCGAAAGTTGCGCGGCTTTCGCGGAGCGAAAGGCGACTTTAGCGAGCCCCTCGCGCGATCCAGTAGTTTTTTGACTGCTGGACCGTCACATTGTCAAACCACTCCGGCATGTTCTCAGCGTACCACTCCGGCTGCTTGTTGACGACGTAGATTCGCCCGCCGGAACGAAGGGCGGCGCGGGCCGTTTCCAAGAAGAACCGAGCGATGCGAAAGCCGGCAAAGTAGGGAGGATTGGCAACCGCCACATCAAACGATTCAGTTTTACCGCTCGGTCCCGTCGCGGTATGCTCGACGGAAACATTTGTCAAATTGTTGCGGGCGGCAGACCAGAGCGTACACTCGATCGCTCTTGCATTTGAGTCGATTGCCAGCACGGATGCGCCTTCCGCGCGGACGGCCGCTGCCAAGGCGACCACGCCGCTACCACAACCGATATCCAGCACACGGTCCCCCGCGCGAATCTCCATTGCGGCCATAAGTTGCCTCGCTCCCGGATCGATCTTACGATGGGAAAAGACGCCCGGCCGAGTGCGGAAGTGGATCAGCGGGCCGCGGTCGCGGAAGGCGAGCTCGCAAGAAAAATCCCGCCGCCGCGCCAGCGGGCCGGCCTTCCGCGCCGTATAGACAGTGCCCGCGGGATGCTCGCGGCGGCTCACCGTGGCAAACAAGGTTTGCATCTCGCCATGCAGCCAGCGATCGCGCGGATTGTCGGTGCTCGCGAGCAGCAATCCGCCCAGAGCCAACCGTTCGTGGGCCTGCTCGAGCAGCTCGCGGGTCAACTCGGCCTCGCCTTGGGCACTCATCGGCAAGGCGGCAAGTTCGACGATGTCCGGCGGGAAGTCGGCTGAGCAGGCGATTGTCAGATTGCCAGGACTGTCGGCAAGATGTTCGCGGGCCAGGCCGGCTCGATAGAGGTCGAGAAAATGACAGACGACTTGGCCGTCTGGGAACTGCCGCGCCGCGGCCGCCGCCAGTTGGGCCCGGCCCTGCGAAGTACAAAGCATCCGGCTGGGCGGAGGCAGGTCCGGCGCGGCCAGCGCGTCGATCAGCAATTGCTCTTGCGGCCGGACGGCGATCTCGGGCATTTCACAAGTATAATTGTATCCGGCACACTCCGTGTGCCGCTGCGAGACGGCACACGGAGTGTGCCGGATAGAATGACCAAGAAAAAACTTCGGGCTGACACGGTGCGAGGGTCCATCGCTCCGCGTCAGCCCAGGTGTAGATCGGCCGGCGTAAGCGGCCCTAGAGGGAGCATGGGCCGCTCGTTCTTTTGCCTTCCGCTCGCGGCCTTAGCCGCTGCACGGACAGCCAGGTGAGCACGACGATTCGCAGGGGGGAGCGCACATCGCCGGCGCCGCATCCGGAGGCCGATCTCGACCTAATTGCCATGAGTAACACAACTTGCACCCGCCGGCGAGCACCGGCATCAGCAAGAGCGTTAAAAAACATATTCGTTTCATGCCGCTGATCTCCTTTCTGGGCAGTAATTCTCCTGATTGATTTTGCAGTTCCCTTATCATGATGTCAGTCCACCAGAATTGTGCGCCACATCGGTGCGCGTGCAAATGGAATTCGGCCCGTGGCTCGCGTAATTCGGGCCGCGAATGTGTATGCCGCGCAAGTCCGTCTGCCTGGCGAAACTTTGCCGGGGGGAAATCCGGAACCTTTTCTGGCTGCCACTGCGAGGCGGAATGGAATTCCCGCCTAACGCCGTTTACAATCAGGGCATCGACAACACGTACTATCCGGGAGACACCCCATGAAACGCCGCGACTTTCTGCTCCATTCGACCGCCGCCGCCGCTCTGCCGGCTGTGGCGCTGGCCGCAAATACTACGTCAGCCGCAACCGCTCCCGCCGCTGATCCACCTTCCGGCGCCCGGCCCGGCAACCCGATCGGCGTTTCCACTTACTCGTTCTGGCACTTCGACGACGCACATCCGGTCAAGATTGAGGACTGCATCGCGATGGCGGGCGAGATGGGTTTTGACGGCGTGGAAATTTTAGAGGCCCAAATGCACCGCAAGGACAACGCCTACTTGCAGCAGCTCAAGCGGCAGGCGATGGCGGCAGGCTTATGCCTCTACGGCCTTTCCACGCATCAGACATTCCTCTCGCCCGACGCCGAGCTTCGCAAAAAGAACGTCGAGATCACCTGCGCGAGCATCGAACTGGCCTACGCGCTCGGCATCCCGCACATGCGGATCAACACCGGTCGCTGGGGCACGAGCAAGGATTTTAATGACCTGATGGCCCACCGCGGCATCGAACCGCCGCTCGCGGGCTACAAGGACGAAGACGGTTTTCCGTGGATCATCGAGGGTTTCGAAAAGTGCCTGCCGACGGCGGAGAAGTGCGGCGTCGTCTTGGGTCTGGAAAACCACTGGGGCCTGGCACGCTTGCCCGAAGGCGTGCTGCGGATCCACAAGGCGATCGCGTCGCCCTGGTTCGGCGTGACGCTCGACATGGGCAATTTCCGCGACAACGTCTATGAATCGTTGGAAGCAATCGCACCGCTGGCGACGCACGTCCACGCCAAAACGTATTACGGCGGCGGCGTCTGGTACGAGATCGACCTCGACTACGCCCGCATCGCGCGAATGCTTAAGAAGCACAATTACCGCGGGCGGATTTCGCTGGAGTTCGAAGGCAAGGAGGCGGCGAAAATAGCCGTGCCACGGAGCCTGGCGGTGTTGCGGAACGCGTTTAATGGGGCGTGAGAGCGGGCGTTCGGCGAAGCGAACGCGCGACCGGGCAAGACTCACGCCAAGGCGCAAAGCTCGCAAAGGAGGAATGACAGGAATATGGGTTGACAGGAATATAGCTGTGCCCTTTCCTGTCAACTCATATTCCTGTCTTTGTTCTTTTCTCGCCTTCGCGAGCATTGCGCCTTGGCGTGAGATTCCTTCTTTTCGATGGGGAGAAGCGTCGCGCCGCAAACCATAGCATGGCCAGAGACCATCGGATCGGCTACTTTCTTTGTCTCTGATCTCGACTGACAGGGCGTGAGTCTACCGCTGTGGCGACTTGGGCTTCCGTGGTCCCATCATCCCCGCCAGCATATCGTTGGTGTCGGGAGGCTTGCGCCGCTTGTCGATCCACAAAAATACTAGCGCGACAGAAAAGCCAATCGCAAAGCCGAGCGGAATACATATAGCCTGCGTTAGTGGCGAGAAGTTCCGAGTCGCCCACCAAAAAAGCAGACTGACAATTATTGCGCCTGCGAATGCACCCTTGATACCCGTGAGTTTCATTGACCTTTCTCCCGAATTTCGTAAATTAGCCTTGTCCCCATCAAGTGTCAGTTTACAACCTTCCGGGGCCAACAAAAGGTGTCCGCCGTTTAAACTCGATCGCTCTTTGCGAGCTTTGCGCCTTTGCGTGAGATATTTGCGGCCGCTACCCGAACCGCCCCGTCAGATAGTCCTCCGTCTCCTTCTTCGCCGGGCAAGTAAACAGCTCCTGCGTGGGCCGGAACTCGATTAGCACGCCTTCGTAGAGAAAGGCCGTGTGGTCGGAAACGCGAGCGGCCTGCTGCATGTTGTGCGTGACGATGATGATCGTGTATTCGCCGCGAAGCTCGCCGATGAGGTCCTCGACGCGGGTCGTCGAGCGCGGGTCGAGCGCCGAGCAGGGCTCGTCCATGAGGATGATCTCGGGGCGCACCGCCACCGCGCGGGCGATGCAGAGCCGCTGGTGCTGCCCGCCGGAGAGCCCCAAGGCGGATTGCTTAAGGCGGTCCTTGACTTCGTCCCACAAGGCCGCGCGGCGGAGGCTTTTTTCCACCGCCTCGTCCAGCGTGCGGCGGTCGCGAATGCCCACAATGCGGAGGCCATAGGCCACGTTTTCGTAGATTGTCTTGGCAAAGGGCGTCGGCTTCTGGAAGACCATGCCGATCTTGCGGCGGAGCTCGATCACGTCGGTGCCGCGATCAAGGATTTCGTCGCCATCGACGCGGATGCTGCCGGTGGTGCGGACGTTGTCGATCAGGTCGTTCATGCGGTTGAGGCAGCGGAGCAAGGTCGACTTGCCGCAACCCGAAGGGCCGATCAGGGCCGTGACCTGGTGGCGTGGAATGTCCAGCGTGACGTTCTTCAGGGCCGGACTTTCGCCGTAGGAGAGCGACAAGTCATCGACTTGCACGATCGGCTCCGACGCGGCCGCAGGCGCAGCGGGTTCGGGCAAGCTTATACTCGCGGCGCGCGGGGCCGGCTCGGGCTTGCGAACTTCCGGCGGGGCGGGTGCGGGGTCGTCCATCGTGAGCTTCATGATAGCATCAAATCGTGCGGAGTTGCAATGTCTTGCGCATGCGGTTGCGGAGGACGATCGCCAGGCCGCTCAACACGAGCACGATGAGGACCAAGAGCAGCGCGATCACGTAAACCAACGGCCGCGCGGCCTCGGCGTCGGGCGATTGGAAGGCAACCGAATAAAGCTGGTAGCCGAGGTGCATGAACTGCCGCTCCAAGTGAAAATAGGGAAATGTGCGATCCACCGGCAGCGTGGCCGCCGAATTGACCACGCCCGTAAGCATCAGCGGCGCGACCTCGCCGGCCGCACGGGCCATGGCGAGGATGAAGCCGGTCAGGATGCCCGGCGAAGAGAGCGGCAAGAGGACGCGGAAGAGCGTTTGGAACTTCGTCGCGCCCAAGGCGTAGGAACCTTCGCGGATGCCGCGGGGAATGACGCGGATCGCCTCCTCGGTGGCCACGATCACCACGGGCACGGTCAAGAGGCCGAGCGTCAGCGCGGCCCAGAGGATTCCGCCCGTGCCGAAGACGGGCCCTTTGGTAAGATGGAAGGCGTAGAACCGCTGATCGATCCACGCGCCGAGGAAATTGATGAAGAAGCCGACGCCGAAGATACCGTAAACGATCGACGGGATGCCGGCCAGATTATTCACGCCAATCCGCACCAGCCGGACCAGCGCGCCGTCCTGGGCGTATTCGCCGAGATAAATTCCGGCGAGCACGCCCAAGGGAAAGCAGAAGATCGCCATGAGGAAGATCAGCGAGACAGTGCCGAAGAGCGCCGGCAGCACTCCGCCCTCGGTGTTCGACTCGCGCGGCGGCGTGGAGAGCAATTCCCAGACTTTCGCGAAGTAATGGCCGAGCTTGCTGAAAAAACCCATCTCGTTGGGCTGATAGACGCGGATAATATCGACCAGCGCGATCTGCCGGACGATTCCCTGGCTGTCGTGGAATTGGGCGACGTTCTTCCGCAGCCGAGCTTCGAGAGCGAACCGCTGGCCGACGAGCCGCTTGCTGTCGGCGTCCAGCTCGGCGAGTCGGCCCTGCAATTGATCTATTTTGCCTTGCAGAGCGGCCGCGCGATCGGGCGAAAGGTCCTGCGACGATTGTCTTTCGTATTCCAACCTGAGTTGAGCGCTTTGCACGGTCTCACGGCGGGCGCTGACGGCCGAGATTTCCGCCAGCAATGGATCGAGTTTCTCGGCCCGCCGGCTTGCAATCGCTTGCAGCGCCGACTGCAGCCGCGCTAGTGCGTCGGCCGCTGGAGGAATTTCGACATCGGAAAGCTGCACATCGACCAGCGTGCCATAGAAATCGCTGTTCTCCAGCCGCTCGACGGCGAGCGCGTCCGGCGGGAAGGCGGAGGAGACGACCTCGTCGCGTTTGATGCGGCGAATGGCCTGCGTCGCCGTGTCAAAACCCTTGTTGGCCGTGCGAAAGGCAAAGCTGTCGCTGGGGCCGGCGCCGCCGATGCTCGCCGTGCGGCGGCCGAGAAGGCGGCTGCCGTCGGCCAAATGCAGCTCTTCCAGCGGGGCGGGCCAGAAGTAGCTTAGCCCGTTGACCAGCACCACGAACATGAGGACGAATGCTGACAGCAGGATCGCGGCGAGCGTGCCGGCGGCAACCCAGACCATCGGCTCGCCGCGGCTCCAGAACCTCTCGCCTTTCGGCTTGCGGCGCGGGACTGGCGGCGGCTTCGCAATCGTGGTGAGTTGATTGGTCATGGAGCTAGAACTGGCCGTAGCGTTTGCGCAACCGTTGACGAACGAACTCGGCGCACGTATTAAGGAAGAACGTCAAGATGAACAAGATCACGGCGCAGAGGAACAGCGTGCGATAGAGCGTGCCGCCCAACGGCGCGCCGGGAATCTCTTCGGCGATGTTCGCCGAGAGCGTGCGCATGCCGTTGAAGGGGCTCATATCCACGATCGGCGTATTGCCGGTTGCCATTAAAAACACCATCGTCTCGCCGACCGCGCGGCCGAAGCCGATCATCACCGCGGCGAAGATGCCGGGGCTTGCGGAGGGCAGTATGACGCGACGCAGGGTTTGCCAACGGCTCGCCCCTAGCGCCAGTGAGGCGGCCGTCATGTTGTGCGGCACGCTCGACAAAGCGTCCTCCGAGAGCGAGAAAATCATCGGGATCACCATGAAGCCGACGCCGAAAGCGATCAAGATGCTGTTGCGCTGATCGTAGACGATGCCAAGCCGCGTGGACATCCAGTGGGCCACGTCGCCGCCAAAAAAACGCTGCTCCATTGGACCGGAAAGTAGGGCCGCCGTGGCCAGTCCCGCGAAAATCCAAATCGCGGTAATGAAAAACTCCCGCCCGCGAACCCGCTTCTCGGCGCCGGGCGAATTGCGCAGCACTTGCCACAGCAGGAGGGAGATCACAAACCAGGCGGGAACCGCCACCAGCGCCAGAAAGAAGGCGAGCAGCCAGTTGCTCAGCAGCGGAGCGAACCAAAGTCCGACAAGGAACCCCAGCACGACCGATGGCACGGCCGCCATCATCTCGATCGCCGGCTTGACCCACGCGCGGACTCGCGGCGACGTGAAGTGACTGACGTAGGCCGCTGCGCCCAGCGCCAAAGGGCCGGCCAGCAACATGGCATAGAATGTTCCTTTGAGCGTGCCGAAGATGAGCGGGACGAGGCTGAACTTCGGTTCCGATTCTTCGCTGCCTTGCGGCTGCCAGGAGAAATCGGGCGCGGCATGGCCCTCGTACCAAACGCGGCCGCAAAGGCTTTCCCAGCTCACTTCAGGATAAAGCTGGGACTTGAAGACTCCCCATAGGCTACCCTCGACTCGCCACGCCTTGATGCGATCGCCCGCGAGCCCGACGAAGATGTCGCCGCGATTGCCGAAGGCCGTGCGCGATACGCCGTCAATCGTCAGCAAACGGCGCTCGCTCGTGGTGTAGTCCATCGAGGTTTGGCCGTCGCGGTCGCCGATCAACAGGCGCGATTTCGCGGCGAAGGAATAATCGCGTCGATCGCCGCGTGCTGCGGCTCAAGCGCGCGGATATACGTGAGTTTCTTGGCTTCCTTGACCATGCCGCCGGGCCGCGCCTTCGAAGCGCCGCCGCCCGCCTGCTGGGGCGGATCGGTCACGGCATTGACAAAGAACCAGTTGGTGACGTTGCCCGCCGCGTCGCCGGCGACGAGCGTAATATCGCCCAGCATCAGCGCGAGCGACGTGATGGGCGTTTTGTCGCGGGAAGGCGGCGCGACGTTGTGATCGATCCATTTATCGTCGCCCAGTTCCCACCACAGCAGCGAACCGCCCGCGGTGCCCGCATAAAGCCATTTGCCATCGTGGCTCAGTGCGATCGCGGTCACCGCGCCGGGAAGTTCCGGATCGAGAACGATTTTCGTCTCGGTTTTGTCGCCGGAAAGGTCGGCCGTTTGGCGCGTGACGACGATTTTTTGCCCGCCATAGAGAGCGGCCGAGCGGGCCTCGTCTTCGCCCGTGCGATACATGATAGCCTGTTCCGGCACGCCGAGTTTGTCCGGCGGCAGCGTGGCGACGGTTTCGAGCGAGAACTTGGGCGTCGTCGTCGTAGTGTTCAGCCGGACGAGCGAGACTACGCCGTCTGACCAGCGCAACGTGAAGGTTTCAGGGCCGCAGGGCGTCGCGCCTAGCAAGGTTCGCGAGGTCTGTTTCGGTTTCGCGGCCGCGTCACCGACTGGGCCCGTTGCAGCGTCGGCCTCCTCGATCACCGCTTGATTATGCAAATCGATAAAACGGAACTTGCCCGAGCGGTCGGCAACATACGCGACTAAGCTGCTATCATCGGCCGCGGCGTGGACGCCCAACGCAAGAACGCCCTCGGCATTGACGTACTTCGGCAAAGCCGTTTCAGCTAAAAGTTGCGCGTGGGCGGAGTAAAACAGCGGCAGCGCCGTCAGGACGATCAACACCAGGATGCCGAGCACGCTCACGATCACCACCGCGCCGCCAAGCGTTACCACCCAGCGCGCGAGCCGGTCATAGATCTTCACGCGACTGAGCGTTTCCCGTTGCGTCTTCGGCATAGGTGTGGCTGCATCACTCGAGCGCCTTGACGTTCTTCTCGATCATCTTGTCGGGCAATTGGCCAAAGCCGTCCTTGACGACAATCTCCTGTCCTTGCTTCGAAAGCACAAACTTGAGAAACTCCTTGACGACGGGCGGCAGCGGCTCGCCCGGCTTCTTCGAGACGTAAATGTACAACGCACGACCCAGCGGATAGGTCTTGTTCAAGGCGTTCTCGAACGTGGGCTCGACCGGTTTATCGTTTTCCGTTTTGGCCAGCGGCACGGCGCGGAACGTCCGACGTGCGGTATCCGATGCCCGAGTAACCTATTCCGAAACGGTCCGTTCCGACAGCCTGGACTACGCCCGCTGAACCGGGCTGCGTCTTTACCGAGTCCTTGTAATCGCCGGTTTTGCTGAGCACTTTCTCTTTGAAGAACTTATACGTGCCGCTCTCCGAGTTTCGGCCGTAGAGACTGATCCGCTGATCGGCCCAGCCGGCATCCGAGACTCCTGCCTGTCCCCAAGTGGTAACGTCGGAGTAGCCGCTCTTCCGCGTCTTCGAGAAGATTGAATCCAATTGTGCCAGGGTGAAGCCTTTAACGGGATTGTCTTTGTTGACCCAAACCGAGACGCAGTCCAATGCGACGTCGTATCGGGTCGGTTTGAAGCCGTGCTTTGCCTCGAATGCGTCCTCCTCGGCCGGCTCCATTGCCCGCGACATCGGCCCCAGCATCGACTTGCCGGCGGTCAGGGCCGGCGGGGCGGTGGCCGATCCTTTCGACTCGATCTGGAAGGTCACATTGGGATGCAACTTTTTGAACGCTTCGGACCAGAAATTCATCAAATTGGCCAGGGTATCCGAACCAATGCCGATCACGGTACCGGAAACCTCCACGGTCTTTTCGTAGTCCTTCAAGGGTTCGGCTTTGGCCGTCACACTGACGGCAGCAACGGCGGCGATGCACCCTAATGCGGCAAAAATCCTACTCCGAACGGCTCCAAAAGTCTTCATTTGTATCTCCTTCACCGGTTATAATTTTGGCCCAATCTCGGGTTTTACGCAACCCCCGCGTAGGGCGTTACTAACGGGACGGCTTTACGTTCCCACGCGGTGAACAGTGGCCATTCCTAGGACGATCGCGGTTGAATCCTAGCGGAGATTTGTTAGTAAACGGTTAGATGTGCGTTAGCATTGGATGCGTAATCGGATCATCGTTTCGATGCCGCGGCGATCAACTCGATCCAGTTTTTTGCGAACCGCTTCCCATCGCATAGCGGCGACGCGGCCATCCGCTCGCGTAGGCCGGCCCGCAGTGCATCCAGCCGCGGGATGTCGCCGGCAAGCGACGCGGCAATGGCGATGTATTCCTCCCGGCTGGCGGCAATTGTCTCGGTTATCCCAATGTTGGTCAGGTAGCTCAGCGAATGGCGGCCGGCGAACGTTTCGCCCGGCCAAGTAACAACCGGCACGCCCATCCAAAGCGCATTGCAGGTTGTCACGCCGCCGGCAAACGGAAAAGGGTCCAAGGCGATATCCGCGCGGTTGTGCGCGGCCAGCAGATCGCCCAGCGGCGACCAACCCTCAATGATGAGCCGCTCGGCCGGGATACCATGCTTGGCGAAAAGGTCAACGTAGCGTGTCCGCAAGCCGGCGTCTTCCAACCCGCGGTACTTCAAGAGCAGCTTGGCCCCCGCGACGCGGCGAAGAATTTCCGCCCAAGTGGCGACGACCTCTTGGTTTATCTTTGCAAGGTTATTACAGCTTGCAAACGTCACGTAGCCCGCTCGCCCCGCCGGCAGCGGGCCGACCAGCGGCGCTTCTTCCGGCGGATCGAAAGTGAGATAGCAGTCCGGCAACCGCAGCACCTTCTCCGTGCAAAAGCGCTGGGCTTCGTCGGGCAGTATGATTCGATCGGCCGCGAGATAGTCGATCGCCGACAGTCCTGTCGTGCCCTCGTAGCCGATCCAAGTGATTTGCAACGGCGCAGGCTTGCGAGCGAACGTCAACATGCGATTTCGCGCCGTATGCCCCGCAAGGTCGAAAAGCACGTCGATGCGATCGTCGCGAATCTGCGCGGCGAGCCGCTCGTGGTTCCAGCCGAGCCCGTCGCGCCACGTCGTGGACACTGCCTGAAAGCGCGCCGTCATGCGGTCGCTGCCGATGCGGTCGCTATAGCAAACGATTTCCGCCGCTTCGCGATCGAGATTTTCCAGCGTGCGGATCAGGAAATAGCCGACGGGATGCTGACAGAAGTCGGGCGAGACGAAACCGAGCCGCAGGCGGGCGGTAGGTCCCTTCTGCCGGAAGGGACCAATGTGGCCGCCTTGGTCCGCAGCTTCCGCGCTTTCCGTTATCTCGTCGCGGATTGGTTCCGCTCGGCAAGGGGGACCTACTGGCGCCGCCTGCTGTCGATCGAATTCGGCGTGTACTGCGGCCAACTCCGTCAGCGTGATGCCCGGACGATACTGCATCACAAAAACCAGGTTGCTGTGAGCGTCGGCGAAGTCGGGCTTGATTTCCAGCGCCCGCCGATAACAGGCGAGCGCCTCGTCGAGGCGGCCCTGATCCTTGTAGGCGTTGCCCAGGTTGTTGTGGGCCTCGTGCATGTCGGGCTTTAGTTTCAATGCCCGTTGATAGCATTCCACGGCCGCGGTGATCTGGCCGTCGTCGCGAAGGACGTTGCCGAGATTGCTGTGGGCCTCCGGCATATCGGGCCGCAACTCGAGTGCCCGTTGGTAACAGGCGATTGCCGCGGCGGCGTGCCCCTGCTCTTGCATGCCGATACCGAGGCTATTGTGGGCGTCGGCATAATTGGGATCGAGATCGAGTGCGCGGCGGTAGCAGGCGATGGCCTCGTCTAGGTTGCCTTGTTCCTCCAAGGCGGCGCCGAGATTGTGCGGCGTCTCCGCACGATCGGGCGCAAGCACCGCGGCCCGCTGGAAACACGCGATCGCCTGTGGCAGTTGGGATTTTTCCTTCAAGGCAATGCCGAGGTTATTCATGGCTTCGGCAAAGTCGGGCTTCAGTTCAATCGCCCGCTGGTGGCAGGCGATGGCTTCGTCGAGCTTGCCCTGCTCTAACAAGGCATTGCCAAGATTCGTCTGGGCCTCGGGGTAGTTCGCTTGCAATTCCAACGCGCGACGGTAACTTGCAACCGCCTCGTCGAGCTTCTTCAGTTTCTTAAGAACCACGCCCAGACTATTGTGCGTTCGCGGCGCGTTGTCGTTGAGCGCGAGCGTGCGGCGATAGGCGGTCGCAGCGTCTTCTAATCGGCCGAGCGCTTCCAATGCAGCCCCGATGCCGTGATGGGCCTCGGCATAGTTTGGCTTCAGCCGCACGGCCGCTTGATGAGATGCTAATGCCTCATTGGGCCGTTTTAGGGCCAGCAATGCGTTGCCCAAGTTGCCATGCGCCTCGGCGTAGCTTGAATTCAAGGCAAGCGCGCGGCGGAAACTGGCTTCGGCGGCGGCCGGCTCGCCGCGGCTTAAGAGCGCGACACCGAGATTGCTGTGCGCCTCGGCGTAGTTGGGGTTCAACTCCAATGCGCGGCGGAAGCAGGCAATACCTTCGTCCGACCTCTTGAGCTTTTGATACGCGGCCCCGAGATTCGCGTGGAACACTGCCTGATTCGGATTGATCTCGATCGCTTGGCGAATGAGTTCGACTGCCAGATCATGCCGATTGATCTGTGAGTGCATGACACCGAGCAAGTGCCAGGCATCGGCGCTTCGTGGATCGGCCGCGAGGACCTGGCGATAAATCTGCTCGGCCTGCGGCAACTGCCCGGCTTGATGCAATGCAACGGCCTGGGCAAGGGCTTCACGAATGGTGGGCATGGGAGACTCCGCGCAGGGCAGTGTTTGGGCGGATTGCAAGCAACGGCCGGTCAGACTATAATCTTCCAAAGACTTAATTGTCGGCGATTCACGAGGCAATGCCAATGGCCACAGCCCTAACACTCTCGGCTGAAGTCCCTGCTTTCCAGCAGTGGAAAGATCTTCTCGAGGACATCGTTCCGCCTCAAGGCCAGTGGAGCGAAGAGCTTTATCTCGCTCTGACCGATCACGACAACCGGCTGATCGAGTTTACCGACGGCTTTCTTGAAGTGCTGCCCATGCCTACCGACAAGCATCAGTGCATTTTGGCTTTTTTGTATCTCGCATTCAGGCAATTCATAGAGCCGAGGGGCGGCAAGGTGCTTTTTGCGGCGGTGCGTCTGCGGATTCGGACTAGGAAATTCCGCGAGCCCGATCTCATGTTGCTGCTCTCAGCGAAGGACGAGCGCCGGCAGAACCGCTTTTGGCTTGGGGCCGACTTGGCGTTGGAAGTGGTCAGCGAGGATAAGCCGGAGCGCGATTTGGTTGACAAACGCGACGATTATGCCGAAGCCCGCGTTCCGGAATATTGGATCGTCAATCCGCAAAGCGAGGTTATCACCGTTCTTCGCCTTCAAGGGGACGGCTATGTCGAGGCTGGCGCTTACCGCCGCGGACAGACGGCTGTGTCGGTCTTGATGCCGGAGTTCTCCGTCATTGTCGACGAAGTGTTCAATGCCGACTAGCGAAATTTGTATTGACTGAATTGCTCGAGGAGCAAAAATGGAACAATCGTGCGATTCACCGCGAGGCAGCTATGCACAAAGCGCCGGCTGATTGTTTTCGCAGATACGCACTTCTAGGCTTCATTGCCGGAGTTTTTGTCGGTCTGTTTCTTTATTTGTATGACTTCCGCTGGTCTGATATGGAAAAAGCTGGATGGCTTCATGCGGCTGTGGTAGTTCCGATCGTAATGGGCTTGTTTTTCAGCCATATGGGCCTCGCTGCCGGAGCGATTTTTGGGGCAACTTGTTCGCGCGTTAAGCAGGGAGAGAAAATGGGCCGGGACTGACATCGGACGGAATTATTCTAATCGCTGTTTCGCCTGTATCGCACTTACCGTTTATTCCATCCGCTCCGCTCCTGCCACATCTTCCGCCGCGCGATTTCTTATTGACTTTGTTAACACAGCGGTGACGATACTATAGGCGACAATCTAGGAATAGCTTTTGGGCATGGATGCGCCCAGGTTCCGCCGGCGAGAAATCGCCGCGGACCCACGTACCTCCGGTATGCGCGTCACATGCTCGAACATCGCGACCTGAAAAAGGACCTGGTGGCCCTCGGCCTGCTTGCGCTGGTCGTTTTCTTGGCGGCTGCGCTCGTGAGCTACGACGCGGGCGACCCGCCCAGCAAGCTCGTCTACCCCGAGCGCGCGGAGGTCCTAAACGTCTGCGGCCGGTCGGGCGCGATGGCTAGCAGGTTTTTGTTTACAGGATTGGGGCTTGGCGCGTACTATTTGGTGTTTTCGCTCGGTCTGCTTGATGCCATGCTCCTTGCGCGGCGGCCGATGACGCAGCCGATCGTTCGGCTCGTCGGTTGGCTGATCTCGCTGGCCGGATTTACGACATTCTTGGCGATGGCCGTGCCGCAATTTTCGCCGGGACCGGTGATCGGCGCGGGCGGATACCTGGGCGCGGCGGGCCGCGGCCTGCTGGAACTCAACTTCGCCAGCGTCGGCTCCTACATACTCACGATTAGTTTGATCCTCGGCGGCCTGTTGCTTTCCACCGATTATCTGTTGATTCAAATCATGGCCTGGATCGTCGGCAAGCCGGCCCAAGGCATCGGCCAAGGCATGATGCAAGTTGGCGCGGCGGCCGCGCGGCATCTCAAGCGGCGCTCGGACCTCGATGGCTACACACCGGATGAAAACGCTGCCAAAGGCGGAAAGGTCCTAGCCGTCCGCGTGAAGGGGCAGAAGACCGAGGAAGCGAAGCCGGCTGCCGTAACCGTCGAACCCTTGGTGCAAGCACCCGCCAAGACCGAAGCGAAAGCCGAAGACGCTGCCGCGTCGAAACCAGAAGAGGCGGCCGCCGAAGAAAAGGGCGGCGGACTCGGCTCGCTGCTCCGCATCCGCAAACCGAAGACGGCTAGGCCCGAGGAATTGCAACTCGACGAGCCGCCGCAAAACGCCGCCGACTACGAGCTGCCGAGCATCGAACTGCTGCTGGCCAGCGAGTCGTTCAACTTCGAGGATCAGGAAAAAGAACGTCCGCCGCAAGGCCAAGATTCTCGAACAGACGTTCAAGGATTTCGGCTTTAACATCCGCGTCGTGGAGATCCAGACCGGCCCGGTGATCGCCCAGTTCGAGATCGAACTGGAGGCCGGGCTGCGGCTGAGCAAGATCACCAGCCTCGCCGACGACCTGGCGATCGCCCTGCGCGTGCCGAGCGTCCGCATTGTCGCGCCGATACCCGGCAAGAACACCGTCGGCATCGAAGTGCCCAACGCCACGCGGCAAATCGTCCGCCTCCGCGAGGTCATCGAGGAAGCCAACGGCAAGGCCCAGAAGATGCGCATCCCGGTCTACCTCGGCAAGGACGTCTCTGGCAACGCGATGACGGTCGACCTATCCACGCTGCCGCACCTTTTGATCGCCGGCCGCACCGGCACGGGCAAGAGCGTTTGCTTGAACTCGATCATCACGTCGATGGTAATGACCCGCCGGCCTGACGAAGTGCGGATGCTGATGATCGACCCCAAGATGGTCGAGCTTAGCCCCTACAAGTCGCTGCCGCACCTGATGCACCCCGTCGTGACCGACATGAAGAAGGCCGAGGCGATCCTCGCCTGGGCGGTGGACAAGATGGAGGAGCGGTATCACCTGCTCGCGCGGGCGGGCGTGCGGCATCTGGCCGGCTACAATCAGCTTGGCGAAGAGGAGTTGATGGAGCGGATCCGCCCTGAGAACGACGAGGAGCGGCGGCAGATCCCGAATCACATGCCGTATATCGTGATCATTGCCGACGAGTTGGCCGACCTGATGATGACCTCCGCCAAGGAGGTCGAGACGCACATCATCCGCCTCGCCCAGAAGAGCCGAGCGGTCGGCATCCACCTCGTGCTGGCCACGCAAAAGCCGACCGTGGACGTTATCACGGGCCTGATCAAGTCGAACCTGCCGGCGCGGATTTGCTTCCAGGTCGCCAGCCGCACCGATAGCCGCGTCGTGCTCGACGAAATGGGCGCGGACAAGCTGTTGGGCAACGGCGACATGCTCTTCCTCTGGCCGGGCACGAGCACGCTCATTCGCGGCCAGGGCACGTATCTCAGCGACGACGAAATCAATCGCGTGATCGACTCCGTGGCCACGACCGAGCCGCAGTTCGTCAAGGAACTCGTGCAGTTAAAGGCCACGCCGGCCGAAGGCGAAGCGGCGGGCGGCATGAAGAAGTTCGCCGACCGCGACGAGCTTTACGAAGCGGCGATCGACATCGTAGTCCGCGAGGGCCGCGGCAGCGTCTCGCTCTTGCAGCGCGCCTTGGGCATCGGCTACGGCCGCGCCGCCCGGCTTGTCGACTTCATGGCCGAAGACGGCATCGTTGGGCAGTACAACGGCTCGCAGGCCCGCGAAGTGATCATCACGCTCGAGCAATGGGCCGAGATGAGCGGTAGCGGCGGCGTGACCGCAATCGCCGCGCCGCCGGCCGAAGCGAAACGGACTAACAAGATCATGCTCGCCCCGACCGCGGAGCGTCATCAGTCGGATGCCCGAGTGACAACGGCGGTCGTCTCGGCAGAGGACGACGAAGAGGAAGAAGACCTCGACGACGCGCATGACTCGTTTGATGACGATGCGGATGACGAGCCGGAAGCCCACGACGAACATGACGAAGGGATCGACAACGATCCGGATGAGTACGATGAAGTAGAGGCCGCGCCAATGGGCGAGGGCGGCACAGCACCGTATTCATCACGCTCTGCGTGACGGCGCCCGATTCGGAGCCGCACCTTACAACTGCTGTTGCCATTTCGCTGGCCCCCTCCCTTCCCGCCCAGGTTTTGCCAACAGGCCTCTCGGGAACAGCCGGCAACGGGGCGCATGTCGCGGACTCGCTTCGTCAAAGTGCTGGGAAAGCAAATCACGGCTCGCCATGCTCTTTGCGTCTTAGGCCACTTGAATCCGAGAATTGCCACGTTACACTGGAAGCGGAAGTTTCCCACGGAGATAAGTTCATGAGCCATCGCATTAATCAGGATTCCAAGAGCCGCCGCGCAATGTTGGCGCAGTGCGGCGCCGTCGGCGTCGGCGTACTTGCCGCCGCACAGCTTCGCGCGGAGCCGGCGCAATCGCCGGCCAAGCCGCGCATCGGGTTGAGCTTGAATATGGCCACGATTCGCGGGCAGAAGCTCTCCCTGCCCGAGGAAGTGGAAATCGCGGCCAAGGCCGGCTATCAGGCGATTGAACCGTGGGTCGAGGAGATCACGCACTACGTTTCCACGGGCGGCAAGCCGGCCGATTTGAAGAAGCGAATCGCGGACCTGGGCCTGGTCGTGCCCAGCGCGATCGGATTCGCCGATTGGATCAACGATGATGATAGCCGCCGCGCCGCCGGATTAGAGCAGTGGAAGCGCGATGCGGAACTGGTAGCTTCGATTGGCGGCGTCCGCATGGCCGCGCCCCCGAAGGGCGCGTACAACGTGGAGCTCGATCTCCGCCGCGTCGCCGACCGCTACCGCAAACTGCTGGAGCTGAGCGTGCCGCTGGGCATCGTGCCCGAACTGGAAATGTGGGGCGGATCGAAGACCTTGTCGCGGATGAGCCAGGTCGCCTACGTGCTTGTGGAAGCGGCCCATCCGCAGGCTTGCGGACTGCTGGACGTGTTTCATATCTTCAAAGGCGGATCGGACTTCGCCGGCATCCGCGTCTTCAACGGCGCGGCGCTGCATGTGCTGCACATGAACGACTATCCAGCCGGGCTGTCGCGCGAAAAGGCGACCGACGCCGACCGCGTCTATCCCGGCGACGGCGGCGCGCCGATCATCGGTCTGGTCCGCGATCTCCTCGCGATTCGTTACGAAGGTTATCTCTCGCTGGAAATCTTCAATCACGACTATTGGAAGCAAGACGCGCTCACGGTCGCCCGCGAAGCTTGCAAGAAGACGAGGGATCTTGTGGATAGGGCGAGCGACGGGGCCCCTGCTAAGGACGGATGAGGAGCCACAGGTTCCGAAAGTAAAGCTCGCCCGGCGGGAACTTTCCCGCCTCGGCATTCGTCTATGCTTGCGAAGTCCGCAAAAAGGCCTTTTGGTGCCCCTCCGTTTGGGCTCGGCGTACCGACTTTATGACCTATTCTTGAAAAGAGTAGCTCTTCCACCCTGGAGTTTTGCCATGCGATCGCGATTTTACTTCCATTGGCTGGCCGTCATGCTCGTCGCCTTGCCGACAACGGCCTTCGCTAGGATCAAGCTCATAACGCTGCCGGTGCGGGAACGGGTTGAAATCCAGCTCGACAATCCCAATGCGACGCTCGTAGAAGAAGAGCGGATCGTGCCGCTGGTGCGGGGCGTCAACCAGGTCGATTTCTCCTGGGCGAATACGCAAATCGATCCCGGCACGATCGTCTTCCGCGTGCTGGGGGGAATCAATGGCGACAAGGCGAGCGAAAAGGCGCCGCTGGATGTCAAAGTCCTCTCCGTCAGCTATCCGCCCAACGAAGCCTCGCTCGTCTGGCAAGTCTCGTCCAGCGGCTCCGGATCGGCGCGCGTGCGGATCAGCTATCTGCTGGGCAATATGACTAAGAGCTTTAACTACCGCGCTGTGGCCGCCAACGACGAGAAGTCGCTCGTCCTCTCGGAGTATATGCGGATTCAGAACCTGGCCAACGAATCGTATGGATCGACGGGTCTCTGGGCCGGCTTCGGGCAGCGATTTCACAAGCCGATCGGCTTGAACGAAACCAAGGAAATGCTCGCCGAGAAGTTCAGCGAAGTGCCCGTCAAGAAGACTTACACCTGCGATCCGCAGGCATTCGGCTACCTCGACCGGCCGCAGAACAAATTGCTCGTGCCGATGCACTACGTCTTGAAGAACGACAAGGCCAATCACTTGGGCGCCGCGCCGCTGCAATATGGCAAGGTCCGCATCTTCCAGGAGGACGGCCATGGCGGCACGGCGTTCATCGGCGAAGACTGGGGCAAGTTCACGCCGCTGGACGACGAGATGCGGCTCTACGTCGGCGTCGCCCAGGACATCGTCGTCAAGCGCACGATCGACCGCAACGACGTGAAGCGGATCGCCGGCAATCTTTACAACCGCGAAGTCGTCGTGAAGTTCGAGATCGAGAATTTCAAGGACAAGGGAACGGTGCTGGACATTTCCGAGAACGTCCGCGCGATCCGAAATGAGGTCGCCGGCGATACCGGCCGTGACGTGCAGTGGGAGTTGGGCAAGTCGACGACATTCGAGGGCAAGCCTGACAAAGAGAAGAGCACGTTCGAACAACTGCTGTTTCACGTTCCGCTCAAGCCTCGCGGGGCCGACGGCAAGGCGGAAAAGGTTGTCGAGAAGCTGCATCTGATTATTAAGAACGAGTGGTAACAATGTATCCGGCACACTCCGTGTGCCGACCGTGGCGGCACACGGAGTGTGCCGGATACAACGTAGTCGGTCTATTACAAGCGAACGAAAGTTAAACCTATGAAACCCTCTTTATCGTTGGCCGCCGTCCTTCTAGCCGCAAGCGCGCTCAAGGCCGAAAACATCGACCTCTCCACGGTGCCCAATCGCAATACCGTGCAGTTGACGATTTACAACTCCGAGGACCTGACGCTCGTCCGCGAAACCCGCAAAGTCACCTTCAAGCCGGGCGCGAATCCGCTGCAGTTCAGTTGGGCCAATACGCTCATCGACCCGACTTCGGTCGAGCTCCGCTTCCTCACCAATGGCGACAAGCTCACGGTATTGGACACCACGTTCCCCCACGCCAAGCCGCAAATGCTCTATTGGAACGTGCAGAGCGAAATCGATGGCGAAGCGACGATTGAAATCACTTACTTCACCAGCGGCATTGGATGGTCGGCCGATTACATCGCCATCGCCAATCCGGAAGAATCGAACCTGGGTCTTGAAGGCTTCGTGCGGGTGGCCAACAACTCGGGCGAGGAGTACGAAGACGCTCAGGTCCGCCTGGTCGTGGGGCGGATCAATCTCGTGCAGAAGATCGCCGAGCTCGCCCGCATCACGCCGGAGCAGGTGGCGCAGCTTGATGACGCGGCCAAGACCCGCTTCCGCGGCGAAGTGCTGCGCAAAGCGATGGAGGCGCCGATGGCGATGCCCGCGGGCGGCTGCCCCCGCGCCCCCCGCGGAACAGCCGAAGGAAGTCGCCAAAGAGGGTCTCGGCGAGTACTTCATTTACACGATTGAAGGCACCGAAACGATCCGCAACGGCTGGTCGAAGCGGATGCGGAGCCTGGAGGCCGCCAAGGTGCCCGTCAAAATCCAGTATCGCTATCGCCCCGAAGAATATGGCGACCAATTGGTGCGGATGTACATCCTCACCAACGATAAGAAGTCGAAACTCGGCACGACGCCAATGCCCGACGGCACCGTGCGCGTATTTCGCCAGAATAACAGCGACGGGCTGAGCTACCTTACCGCACAAAATGTCAAATACGTCCCGATCGGAGACAAGATCGAACTCAATCTGGGCGTCGATCCGGAAGTGATTTTCGAGCTTATCAAGCTTAAGACTCACCGCGATGACATCTGGATGCAGGTCAACGGCACGAACATTTTCCGCCGCGCGGATCAGCCGGGCATTCAGATCGAGGTCAACAGCTCGGTCGCCGGCTGGGATGACCACACGCTGTTCGCCCAGCGAGTGCGGAACTACACGAAGAAGCCGATCGACCTGGAGGTTCGCCGCAGTTTCGACGGTCACATCGTTTTCCGCAGCGAGTTGGATGCGAAGAACCACGACTACCGCACGGTCCAATACACGGCCACGGTCAAACCGGGCCAGCGCTCTGACCTGCTGTACGAAATTGTGCAGCGGCAGGGCCACAATGCCAAGCAGAACAATGTGACAATTGAGCGCAAGGCAGTTGAGTGAGGTTGAGTTTAGCCACGGATTGAACTCAGATTGAACACGGACAAACAAATTAGCATCAAAGACAATTCCATGCTTTATAATCCATGTTTCATCCGTGTTTCATCCGTGGCTCAAGTTGCTTTGGCTGCCGTTTCGCTTTCGGTCATCGCCCGCGCCGAAAACATCGACCTCTCCACGGTCCCCACCCGCGACACGGTGCAACTCACGATCTACAACTCCGAGGACCTGACGCTCGTCCGCGAAACCCGCAAGGTGACGTTCAAGCCGGGCACGAATCCGCTTCAATTCAGTTGGGCCAACACGCTCATCGATCCCACCTCGGTCGAACTCCGCTTCCTCACGCATCCCGACAAGCTGACGCTCTTGGACACAACCTTCCCCCACGCCAAGCCGGCGATGCTTTATTGGAACGTCGAGAGCGAGTTGGACGGCGAGGCCCGGATCGAGATTACCTACTTCACTAGCGGCATTCACTGGTCGGCCGATTACGTCGGCATTGCCGACCGCGACGAAACGCAACTCGGCCTGGAAAGCTTCGTCCGCGTCGACAATCAGTCGGGCGAGGAATACGAGAAAGCCCAGGTCCGCCTGGTCGTCGGCCGCGTCAATTTGGTGGAAAAGATCACCCAACTGGCCCACGGCATGGAAAAGGAGATGGGCGAATTGAAGGCAGAGGCGAAGAAGGAGCTGCGCTACAAGGCGCTGCGCGACCTTTCTCATGCCAGGTATGACAAGGACAAGAAACGCGGCTACAACGACAGGGCGGAAGAGGACGAACTTGCGGCTCCGAAGGAAGTCATCAAAGAGGGCCTCAGCGAGTATTTCATCTACACGATCGAGGGCACGGAAACGATCCCCAACGGCTGGGCGAAGCGGCTCCGCAGCTTCGAGGCCACCAAGGTGCCGGTCAAGATACAGTACCGCTATCGTCCGGCCGAATATGGCGAGCAACTCGTGCGGTTGTATATCGTGACCAACGACAAGGATTCCAAGCTCGGCACGACACCGTTGCCCGACGGCACGTTTCGCCTCTTCCGCGACAACGGCGAATCGCTCCCCTCTCCTTCCGGGAGAGGGGCAGGGGGTGAGGGGGGCCATCGCGACGGCCTAGGCTATCTCGCCGCGCAACCAATCAAGTACGTGCCGATAGGCGACAAGATCGAATTGAACCTCGGCGTCGACCCCGAGGTGATCTTCGAGCTGGTCAAGCTGAAAACGTGGCGCGACAATATCTGGATGCATGTCGGCAATGCGAACATCTTCCAACGCGTCGATCAGCCGGGCGCTCAAGTCCGCGTCAACAGCACGGTCGCCGGCTGGGACGACCACACACTTTTCGCCCAGCGCGTCCGCAACTACACCAAGAAGCCGATCGAGTTGGAAATTCGCCGCACCCTGCTGGGCGACGTCGTCTTCCGCAGCAGCTTGGCGGCAAAGAACCACGACTTCCGCACCGTCGAGTACACGGCGACCGTGAAGCCGGGCGAAAAGGCCGATTTGCTCTACGAAATCGTGCAACGAGACGGGCGAAACGCCAAGCAACAGCACGTGACGATCGACCCGACGAAGGATTGACGGGACAAGGACTACGTTCTCTTCCGCCGCGTGGGTTGTGCAAGCATTATCGAACCTTGCCATCAGTGATAGCACCGCTGCCCTACTCGACGTATAGGTTGCCGCCGCGATCCATAGTATGATCATCGCTCTGGCGGTACGGATGCCGGCCAGTTTTCCATTTGGAGCAGCTAGCAGGATGTGACGCTGTCCATAAGACGCCCCGCCGATGGCCCGCACATCGGCGGGGCAACTTTCACCGAAGGAACACATGGGCGAAATGTCGCAGCACACGATTGCCAAGGTGAGCGGACCAGCGTGGGAATCGCTTCGCGGGCAATTCATGCAGATTTCGAGGTTGCTCTTGGCGGTTTCCCCTGATGCTGACAGCGAGCTAATGACCACCTACGTCAAGTTCACCATCCACTCGGCTTCACAAAGCCCCGTGTACGCCGCGATCTGGCTGAAAAGCAGCAAGCGGTTGATCGTTGGATTGGCTTTGCCCGAGGAATGCGAGGCTGAGGAACTTGGCCCTTCCCTGCCCGGGACGATGTACAAGGGCCTCAACAAATACTTCGTGGTCGAGCGCGGAAGTGCGGTGCCAAAGGGCCTTGCAGAATGGGCCATGAGAGCCCACGAGAATGCCTCGTCAGCAGCCGACATTCAGATTGCCGAAAGAGGAGAGCATCGTCGGGCGGCATGAATCAATCCATACTTGCGATGCCGGCCGTCGCCAGGACACAAAGCGTCGTCAGCCCGGCATCGGCGGAACGTGTCACGCCAACCTGACGAGGCAATGGGAGAAACGGCAGAGCGGGACGAGGTCACTGCCCTGTCTTCTTCGCGTCCTCCGCGCGGATGATGTGCGGTGTGAGGACGATCACGAGCTCCTTGCCGCGGGTCGGAGACGTCGGTCAGCGGCTCGGCGGGGCGGCACTTCGCCAGCCAGTCGTGAAAAACATTCAACAATATACGCGTCGCCCATGTCGGGAACGCGGACTGCCCGCGAAAGCCACTCCAGCCATTCACGATCCGCAGTAGCGCCTCCTGCATGATCTCCTCTGCCGGCTCGAGGTCGCCCGTTATGCGTATCGCCAGCCGGCTGAGCCGTGCATGATGCTCGGACACGAGATGCTCGAGGGTTTCCCGTTCGGTGGGGCTCATTTTGCCGCTCTTGGTTATCTCATTAGACTGCGACAATCCAATAATCTAAAAAGGAAAGGATCGAAGCGAAAGTAGGCGACCTTGACGCTCGTATTTCCCCATTGCGCCGCGATTCGATCGGCCGAGCGCGGTGACGGGTCCTCATGCGCTGAAAACGAAATCCGCCAACAAGCCATTTTTCTGTCAACCATATTTCGGTCATAAAACTGCGGTGGATTGTGAGCCAATCGGCCACGCTCTACAATCGCCGGTATTGCGCAGTTCGTTCCAATCATTTTCGGGAGCCTTCACCATGTTGAACATACGCCTCGTGCGACTTGCCGTTCTGGCGGTGTTGCTTATGGTCAATTCCCCCGCCCATTGCTTGCCCGCGGCGGAGATTTCCATGTCGAGCCTTTTGGACGACATGACGAACCTGACGAAAATGGCCGAGTTTCCCGATCCGCCGTTCATCGCCAAGCAGTTCTCCTCCTACGATCGCGCCTCGACCACGCCGGCCGATCCGAAAACCTGGTTCGCCAACAACGATTGCGGCAACTACCTCCGTGTCGAAGACCGCAACGGCCATAAGGAATACGTGATGGCCGACATGCCTGGCCCCGGCGCGATCACACGGATCTGGTCGCCCAATCCCGGCGGCACGCTGCGGATCTATCTCGACGGCAACGAAAAGCCGGCGCTGGAATATGCGATGGCCGATCTCCTGGGCGGCAAGCATCCGCTGCTGCCGCCGCCGATCGCCGTCGACCTGAGCATGGGCTGGAATCTCTACTTTCCGATTCCTTACGCCAAGAGCTGCAAGGTGACTTGCGACCGAGGTGGGCAGTATTATCACGTCGGGTATCGGACATATCCGAAGGGGACGGAGGTGAAGACGTTTACGGACGAACAACTTGAAACGACGCTGCGGAAGGGACTTTCTTGGGTGGCGAACAATTTGAATTGCCCGGAGATTGTGTCACCTCTTTCCAATCCATTGTTCCTGTTTGGCGAGAATGCGCCAAAAGATGTTGCAGTCGACAGCTTTTACAAAACTATCTCTCCCGGAAAGAACGAAGTCATCTACTTTGACTGTGTAAGTCAGATCCGTAGATGTATCTTGCGTGGTGGTAAGCGTTTGCGCTTCTTCCAGTAGAAGAAGCGGGCTTGTTCTTTGCGACGGTTGAGCCGCGTGGCGCGGTCGCAGAGATGCTTTAATGTGTTTGATTGCAGTTCCTCATGCAGCAATTGCCCAATGATCCAACGAACCTCTTGTAGCGAGAGGCACGGCGCCTTTTTTTCCCCCTCGCCGCTTCTCTTGCGTCAGGAACCATGTGGCCAACAAGGTGAGTGTCTGATGGTGATGCCATCCCTGCCAGGTACGAACTTGGTACTGCGCCAAGCCGGCTTCGCCCTTGGCGCGGCGAAGACATTCCTCGATGCGACGCTCTGCGTTCAGGACCCGCGCAAACTCGTTCAGCGGCGTGTCGAAGGGCGCGTTGGACAAGCAGTAATCGTGCTTGAACGTCCCGTCGCCTTGCCGTTCGCGAAAGACCACCAGCGTTTCCTCCGGACCGTTGCGATGCCCGAGCTTGGTCTGCACACGCGCCTTCACGGCCTCGACCACCAGCGGTCCCCTCTCGCCCGGCCGAATCTCGATCTGCGTCCAACTCTTCACCGTCTTCATCCAGTTCTCCGCACGTTGGAAAGGAACCTTGGGCAGTCGGCCAGAACCTTGGTACGGCGGCGGAGTCGCGTCCAGGTCGCGGACCTGCGTGTTGGACGGGACGGCCAACAGGTACTGCTCGCCCAACGTCCGCAATTGTTCGCGAAACGGGCAGTTTCGGCCCATTTCGTCGTCCCCCGTCACCCAGCGATGCGGCAACACGCCGCGATGCTGGCGAAGCATTTCAAGCGCCAGTTCGTGCCGCGTGCGGAAGCGAATCTCTTTGGGAACTCTCGCCCGCCGGCAACGCTTTTTGTCCTTGGTCCACTCCTCCGGCAGATAGAGTCGCGTGTCGACCAAGGCATGTTCCTTGCGTGTGACGTAGCCCAAGTAAACGCCCACCTGGCAGTTGTCCACCTTGCCGGCGCGGCCACACCATTGCCGCGCCACGCCCACCGACGCCTTGCCTTGTTTGAGCACGCCCGAGGGATCGAACACCAGCACGCCGTCGGCTTCGCCCAGCGCTTCACCGATTTGTCTGGCCAACTCGTCGATCATGGGTTTCCACTCCCACGGGTTCTGACCGATGAACTTCTGCAGCGGCTGCCGATCGTGCTCGTACAAGTAAGCGATCGACTCGATGTTCTTGCGTTTCACGTTGGACACCAAACCTGTCACGTACTCCTCCAGATGGTCGCGTTGTGCCGCATATTTCAAGCTCGCCGCGAACGGTTGAACAAACTCCTTCAGTCGACTCTGCACACCATCCAACGCCTGGGGTTTGACCTCAGCGTCAGCCATCAGTTCCTGATACCGCACCACAAATCGCCGGTCCATGGCGACCTCCTTTCCGTGAAATCCATTCGACGGAAAGACTACCAACAAAAGGACTTACGTCCAATGTCAACCTTTACACAGTCAAACTACAAAGGAACCGGCGAAAGAGCAGTTGCAAACTGGCACGTTGTGGTTCATCCGAATGCCGATATAGACGCCGTCCTGAGGGAGACTGTCCTGCAGATTGATTTCGACGGTCATCAAATGGTGGAGGCGCCATTAGGCGACTTCTTCGGGGCGGCACCCGGAATCAACCCATTTCGCTCGGTTCCGCTCGGGGTCGAAAGCAATGGCGCTATCTATTGCAACTGGGTCATGCCATTCCGGCGTTCTACGGAAATACGCCTAGTAAATCATAGTCGCACGGCAGCCCTTTTCAACGGCATCGTCGAAACGGTTCCTTATCACTGGACCGACCGCGCCATGTACTTCCACGCCAAGTGGAAATCCGAATTCGACGTCCCGACGCGCCCGATGCGCGATTGGAACTATCTTACCGCCAAGGGCAAGGGCGTCTTTGGCGGCGTCGCCTTCTCCATCGACAACCCGGCCAAGGACTGGTGGGGCGAGGGCGACGAAAAAATCTACGTTGATGGCGAGACTTTTCCCAGCCACTTTGGCACCGGCACGGAGGACTACTACGGCTATGGCTGGGGCAATCCAAAACTTTTCACACACGCCTACCACAGCCAGTCCCGCTGCGACGGGCCCGGCAGCTATGGCCGCACGAGCCTCAACCGCTTCCACATCCTCGACCGCATCCCCTTCACCAAGGACTTCAAGTTCGACATGGAGCTTTGGCACTGGAAGGATTGCAAGGTGAACATGGCAGTGACCGCCTATTGGTACGCCCTGCCCGGCGCGACGGACACGTTTCCGCCGATCAAGCCGGAGCAGCTCGTCGTGCGGCCGATGCCGAAGTATGAAGTGCCGCACGTGGCCGGCGCGATCGAGGGCGAGGCGATGCGAATCGTGAAATCGACCGGCACGCCCGGGCCGCAGGACTGGGACGGCGACAGCGGTGGCCGACACCTCTGGTGGCTTGGCGGCCAGAAACCGGGCGACGAGCTGCGGCTGGAGTTTAACGTGCGCAAGCCGGGCAAGTACCGCGTTTTCGGCCGCTTCATCAAAGCCGTCGATTACGGCATCATCCAGCTTGCGGTCAACGGTCAAAAGGCGGGCAGCCCGATCGACTTCTATCACGACGGCGTGATTCAAACCGGCGAGGTTCCCTTGGGCGTGTTTGAATTGCGCAAGAGTGCAAACGAGCTTTCGGCCACGGTCATCGGCGCGAATCCCAAGGCCCAGAAGCAATATATGTTCGGACTGGATTACGTCCTACTTAAGCCGGCGGAGTGAGCGACGCGAGAAAACGGCTATGCCGCCCATCAAGCCGGCCAACAGTGCTAGCGCCGCTGGCTCCGGCACGGCGGTCACCACAAGCTGCTCGGCACTTGGTGTCGATTGCAGGGCGAGCGAATAGCCGGGCAGGCTAGTCGTCCCTAGAACCAAATTGGCAAGTCCGCTCGCCTGGCCGCTTCTGAAATCGATCAGGTCATAGGTGCCCGCCGCAATGCCCGGTTCAGGCGTGATGAGAATGGTTGCTCCGCCGGGATTTACCACGAGCTTGCCGGCGTCCAGCAGAAAGCGGTCTGCCGCGTTGCCCAAGCGGAAATCAAGAATCGCCGGATTGCCGGCAGTTCCGCCGCCGACAAGCAGGTCGGTGTCGCCAACCAGCGAATCGGTGAATTCCATTGTGCCCATCGCGCCGGAAAACTCCAGGAGACCTTGCGTGCCGGCGCTGCTGCCGCCGCTCACCGTGAGGCGGCCGCTCATAGAGCCGCTGCCGCTCAGCAGGACCGCGCCGCCGCCGCTGACCTGCACCGAACCGAGAAGCCGGCCGAGGCTGGAAATGTCGATTGTCCCGCCTGTCGCATTCAGGCCCATCGTGAAATTGCCCGTGCTGGTCACGGAGAGCAAGTTGTGAAGGTTTACCAGGCCTCCGGCATTGGCTTGTACGCTCGTGAATATGCTGTTGATCGCGATCGTCGTCACGTGCGATAAGTCCAATACGCTGCCGGTGCCGCTGGCTTGCAGCGAGCCAAAGGGATAACTGCTGTTGGCAATTTGCGTCAGCAGCGGCAGCGCGACCTGGGCTCCGCCAGACGCCGAAGCGCTGAAGTCCCTGGCGGCAGTGACATGGCTCACGTCAATCGTATTGCCGGTGCCTGTCACCGTCAGCCCGATCAAGTGGAGGCTTGTCGGGCTGCCCCAACTGACGACCCCGGAATTGGAAAGCGAAAAGTCCATGGCAGCGCTGTTGCTCATCCCGACCGCCAAGTTCGGTAGGTCGATCGTGCCGCCATTGGCGTTGACGTCCATCGAATTGACGGTGGTGCTGGTTACGGTGAGCAAACTGTGCAGATCGACGTTGCCGCCGGCGCTCGCCTGAACGCCGGTGAAAATGTTGTTGAACGTGATCGTCGTCACCTGCGGCAGCGAGAGCATGCTGCCCGTGCCGTTAGCCTGCATCGAGCCAAACGGATAGTTGCTGTCGGCGATTTGGGTCAGAAGCGGCAGCGCGACATGAGCGCCGCCAGACGCATTGACGTTGAAGTCCGTGGCGGTGGCGACATGGCTGACGTCAATCGTATTGGCCGTGCCGGTTACCGTAAGGTCGATCAAATGGAGGCTTGTCGGGCTGCCCCAAAACACCGTGCCGGAATTGGAAACGGAGAGGCTGATGGAGGCGCTGTTGGTCGTGCCGACCGCCAAATTGGAGACATCGATCGTGCCGCCATTGGCGGTCATTCCTATCGAATTGACGGTGGTGCTGGTTATGGAAAGCAAACCGTGCAGATCGACCTTGCCGCCGCCGCTCGCCTGAACGCCGGTGAAAATGTTGTTGAACGTGATCGTCGTCACCTGCGGCAGCGAGAGCATGCTGCCCGCGCCGTTGGCCTGCATCGATCCGAACGGATAGCTGCTGTCGGCGATTTGAGTCAGAAGCGGCAGCGCGACTTGAGCGCCGCCAGACGCATTGACGTTGAAGTCCGTGGCAGACGTGACATGGCTGACGTCAATCATGTTGCCAGCGCCGGTTACCGTAAGGTCGATCAAATGGAGGCTTGTCGGGCTGCCCCAAAGCACCGTGCCGGAATTGGAAACCCAGAGGCTGATGGAGGCGCTGTTGGTCGTGCCGACCGCCAAATTGGAGACATCGATCGTGCCGCCATTAGCGGTCATTCCTATCGAATTGACGGTGGTGCTGGTTATGGAAAGCAAACTATGCAGATCGACCTTGCCGCCGGCGCTCGCCTGAACTCCGGTGAAAATGTTGTTGAACGTGATCGTCGTCACCTGCGGCAGCGAGAGCAGGCTGCTCGCGCCGTTGGCCTGCATCGAGCCGAATGGATAGCTGCTGTCGGCGATTTGGGTCAGCACGGGCAAGGCCAGCTTCGCTCCATTATTGGCGACGACGCTGAGGTCCGCGGCGGCGGCGGCCGGACCGCCGGCCGTGAAGTTTCCGCCATTGCACGTGACCGTTGCCGTCGTGAGCGCAATCTGCCCACTGGCCGAAAGCGAGCAGCCAGGGTTGAGTGTCAGGTTGTTGGAAAGCGTCAGGTCGTTTATCGATGTCGTGCCGGAAATGTTGAAAACGACGGAGTGCGCGGCGATCGCGACGGAATAGCTGTTGCTGCCGCTATTGGCCGGGACGACCGCCGGCGACCAATTGGAAGAAGCGCTCCACAGGCCGCTATCCGGTCCGGCGTAAGTGATCGGGGTAACGGCAGCTTTAGCCATTGATGCTGCGCCAAGCGCCGAGATGATGGCAAGGATGTGACAAGTTTTGATATTGGATTGAATCATGATGTGCGATTTCGGTTAATGTGCCGAGAGGGGCCACGAAAGAACCACATGCACGGCGGCCGACGATCAGCCACGAAAACGCGCTGGGATTCAAGATGAGGCGCTCAAAGCCAGAATTGCCGGGCGGCGGATTTCGGGAAAAACCGCCGCCAAGTCAAAAGCTATAGTAGAATGAGCAGGCGACTGACACGCTTCCGAAACGGTCGGAAACGCGAAACCAGTTGCCTAACGCTGCCTCCGGGCGAATGATACGCCACATCGGTCGAACTGTGCGGGCAAGATGCCCGATACTTGCACGATTCTAGTTGGGCCTGCGGCACCCGTCAACCGCTCGTGCATCGAGTATTTATTTCCGTTGCCAGCGGTCGTTTTTCTCCAAGACCGTCTTGGGCCCGTCGCCGTCCAGCCACGCCTTCGCGGCCGCGTTGCCGCGGAGATTGGCGTCCCAAAAAGCGGTGCTCAAGGCAAGGATCACGCGGTGATGGTTCGGGTTCCGCTGCTCGGTGTCGGTCGGCAGCGGGCGGTCGGTAAAGACCGAATGTTCCGCATTGTCCAACACCAACTCATACTTCCCGCCGGGCGGCAGCGCCGGATAAACGCTCAGCCGCGACTTTATGTCCGCCTTGCTAATGAGCGGCACAACGTCTTTCGTACCAGTCATCAGCATCCAGGGGATTTTCACCTCGGCGAAAGCCTCCTTCGCCGTGCCAGTGGTCGGCGCGCTTGGGCTGAAAACGATGGCCGCCTTGATTCGCGGGTCGGTGAAGTCGACCGTGCCGCCCGGTGAAATCTGCCCGCTGACCGCCTGCGTCGTGATCGCGCCGAACGAATGGCCCGACATGCCTACATGCTCCATATCGAGCCGCCCGGCGAGTTGGATGCTTTTATCCTTGTTCCATTTCTCCAACTGATCGAGCACGGCGGGCACGTCCTTCGCGCGGAGCAGAAAGTTCTCCAAGTTGACGGCCTTCTTCAAAGCGGCCACGCGATCGGCCTGCGGCTTGTCCTTCCAAATCGACGTGTCGCTGCCCGGATGCTGAAGAAAGACGCAGACATAGCCCCGCGCGGACCAATGTTTTCCTAGAAATGCCGAACCTTCGCGCGAGCCGCCCAGCCCGTGGCTGAAGAGCACGACCGGGGCCGGGCCTTTTCCGGCCGGCAGATAGACGCGGATCGGGATCTCGCGATCCCGCGATTTGTCCGTGACGGTCAGATCCAGCGGCGGGGAAGTGTTCGCGGACGATAGTGTGAGCGGGTTGTAGGCCGAGTCTTTGGCGTAAGCCGAGAGGGCCGCCGGCCAAGAGATTGATAGAAGAAGTATGGCTTGAAAGTTGAGTTTGGCATTCATGATAGGTTATCCTGTTCCGCTGGAGTACCGGCTTTGGCCGGCAAAACCGCCTAAAGGCGGAACTCCAGCGTGCACACCCAGTATACCGGCGCATGCGCCGGGGCTAAACTAGCGGTTCTTGTTAATTCTTAGTGAGCTTTTTATGTGTATCTGCTACGTGTTCAAAGCATGTCTTCTCGCCGGGAGCCTGCTCGCCGTCCATCTGGCCCCAGCCGCCGAGCCTTCGAACAAATACCAATTCGACGGCACGATCTCGCGCCAAGTGCTGGAACACTACCTCGCACGCTCGATTTCCGTGGAAGGCGTTTTCAACGGCCGCGGCGACCTGGACGACAACATCCGCATGTTGAAAAACGTCGGCGTGAAATATGCCGGGCGGAGCCTTTGCCTGTGGGGCGCGGAGAATGACTTTTTGGCCAACATCGACCGCGCCAAAAAACAAGTTCCGAAGGCTCGCGCCGCCGATCAGGAAATGATTCTCGAGGCCTGTGTCTTTGAAACGGTCGGGCCGCGCGTCGGCCAGATCGAAATCCCGGCTTGGGTTTTCACCGCATTCGGCCTGCCCGTCGAAAAACGAAATTTCGTTTACGAAGACATCATCTATCCGCCGGGCCAGCGGCGGCCGATGGGCCGCGGCCAGGTGCCCGACGTGAGCCGACAGGAAACGCAACTCTGGTTCTACTATCAGGCGGCGTCGTATATCGACGCGGGCTTTGAAGCGATCCACTTCGGCCAAGTGGAAATCATGAATCGCCGCGATCGCGACAACGCCCAGTGGGACCGCCTGCTCACACTCGTGCGCGCTTATGCGGCCAAACACGCCCGCCGGCACATGGTCCTCTTGAACGGCCACACGCCCAGCGGCGGGTTGCTGCATGGCGACAAACTACTGCTCGATTTTCATGCCTTCCCGCTCAGGATCAAGGAAAACCCGGCTCGCGCGCAGGATGCCGTCTTGGAACTTGGCCACTCCGACGGAATCTACAACCGCAGCAAGGGCGGCCTGACATTCAGCGGCTGGAAGTGCGACCACTTGCCTTATCTCGTGGAACTTGACAACTACGGCGCTAGCCGTTCGCCCGGCAAGCCCGGCGCGGGCGGCATCTGGATCTGGGGCTATGACGAGATCACCTGGTATGCGCACCAGGATAAGGCATATCGCGCCAAGTGGCTGCAATATGCTTCGGATTGGGTGCGAAGGACCGACCCAAACGGCTATCTGCAAATGCCCGGCAGCCGCACGTGCACGTCGTCGGACATCCGCTGGTACTTTGCCAACAATCCGAGCGCGGCATGTCCGAAAGGATTTGGTGATGAAGAGGCGATACGTGCCGTCTGGGCGGCCGATTCAAGCAAGTAGTCGGAAACTGTAGGGTGTGGTCGAGTCCGACGAAGACCCACCAAAAACTGCTGAAGGTGGCGAGTCATCGCTGCGCTCGACACCACCCTATGAGCTCAATGGCGGGCAGATGCTTCCTCGCCGTGCACGATCGCATCGAACACCAAAATCGCGGCCACGCTCACAATCGGCACGGTGCCCAGCAGCATGAACAGAAGCCCGTAGCTGTGCGTCTGATCGTGGTAGGCGCCGATCTTGGGGTTGGCGATTGCGGAAACGATGTTCGCGCACGTCCCGACGACGCCCGACATCAGGCCGACGCGCTTGAAGGACAGGTCCTGCTGGCAGGCCGTGAACCCGGCGATGATCGACGCCAGCCCGAACACGGCAAGGGCGAACATGATCGTGGCGAGAACCAGGTTATCGACGTAACTGACGAGGCTCACGGGAGCGATGAGGCACGCGGCGGTGATCATGACTGCACCCCGTGCGGCGCGGAGCGACCGGCCGCGGCGGACGAGTTGTTTAATGACCCCGCCGCAGGCGAAGTTGCCCAGGTCGGCCGTGAGCATGATGATCGTGAGGATGACGAGCGTGCCGACCATGCCGCCGATCTTTACCTCGTCCAATCCGCGATCCTCGCGCAGCGATTTGATTAGCCATTCGTTCACGAAATACCAGCAAGGCGTGACCGTCACGCTGACGACCAGCAGCATCCAGAAGGCGACGGCTTTCGTGCGCCAGCGAACGAGCGACGCGGCAATCGCGGCGGCGAGTAGAACCCCCGCTACCATCGCCCCGCGGACGGAAAACACGGCTTCCGCCACTTCATGGATTGACAATTGCAGCGGCGCGATGAGCCGCGGCCCCAGCAGTATCACCGCGGCCGGCAGACCTGCGCCGACGATCAGGAACGCGGCCGCAAAGCACCAGTGGCCGCGCGTGTCGAAATCGATCTTGGATTTCACTGCCGCATGGCCTGCACTGCCACGACTGGTAACCGTGAACCAGAGAACGAGCCACGCGCCGCCCAGCGCGCCCATCGTCACGAACGCCGCCCGCCAACCAAAAAGGTATGCAATGCTGCCGATCACCGCCGGCGCGATCAGTGCGCCGAGCGCCGCGCCGCTATTAAAAATGCCGCTCGCCAGGCTGCGGTCGCTGGGCGGAAACATGTTGGCCACGATCCGCGACGCGCAAGGCCAATTGAACGTCTCGCCCGTGCCCAGCACCGACCGCGTTGCCATCAGCAGCGGAAAACGAAAAACCGCCGCGGCCGCCGCGCCGGCCAGCGACCACAGTCCCACCGCCAGGCCGAACGTCGTCCGCAAGGGCAAGCGATCCGCCATCAGCCCGGCGGGAACTTGCATCAAGGCGTATGCCCAGCGAAAAGCAGCCAGCAATTGGCCATACTGCTCGTCGTTGAGATGGAACTCATCGCGGACCATCTTTTCGCAGATGGCCAGCGTCTGGCGGTCGAGATAAGTCAGCACGGTAGCCAAAAAGAGGACGCCGGTCATCCACCACTTCCATGCCCGGTTTCCTTCCGTCATGCGATCGCCCGCCGTCACTTGCCGAACATTTGCGTGAAAAGCCCGCCGCTGCGGCCGACGCCAACCCTCGTGTGATTGCCCATCTGGTTGCGATGGTGCCCCGGGCTGTGGAACCAGCCGTCATTCGCACCCTTGCCGCTGGTCGAACCTTTGTAGATGTTCTCGGCGCTGGCGGTCGTGCCGAAACGCTTGGCTCGGTCCCAAGGGGTTTTCTTGCCCTCCACTGGCGAGTCATGCGAAAAGAAGCCCTGCTTTTCCATGTCGCTGGAGTGGTCTCGCGCCGCCGCGCAGAGGTTCAAGTCGATCATCAGCGCGGGCAGCCCAAGCAGGTTCCGCGTAAGGTTCAGTTCCAGAATCGCCCGTGCTTCTTCGGGATCGATTTTTTCGGCTAGCTTGGCGTTCATCGCCAGCACGGCACGCGTTCTCGGGTCGAGCGGCGCGGCCAGCGAGACGGCCAGGTTTTCCTCATCCTGCAAGAATTGCTCGAACGTCGGCGGCGCGGTTTTTGACTCGCCCGCGTTCTCATCAGGCATCTGAATCTGGCATCGTTCCCAGAGCCGGCCCAGATCGGCAAGCTTCTTTCGATCGGCCTGAAGGTCCTTCGACTTATCCAAAATGTCCGCGCGGCCGAGTATAAATGCCGCGCGGAGCTTGGCCATCGCGGGATCGGCCTTCTCGGTAATGATCTCGTGCGTGAATCCGTCGCCCAGCTTTTGCAGATCGAGCACGGTCTTCCGCAGCTCGATGACTTCGTTGAGATCGACCTTGCCTGTCTTGCGCTTGGAGGCGGCGACGGCGGCTGCCTGGAACTTTGCGTTGTATTTTTTGATCTTGGGCTGCAAGTCGCGGTTCACTGCGGCAAGCATCAAATGCGCGGCGGCGGGGCCGATTTCCAGCACCTTTTCCATCACCGCCTGCTTCTTCTCCGCGTCGCCGCCTGCGCCACGATACTCGGTGAGCAGCTTGTTGACCTTCGCCCGCTCGTCGGGCGTGAGCGTCGGGCGAGATTTCTTCTCAGGCTTGTCAGCGGCTTGCGCACCACTTGCCACGAAGAAAACTAGCAATGTGGCGGAGATGCGAATGAAAGTCATCGGATGCAATTTGAATCTCGTGGTGCAATGTCGCCTTTCGCTCCGCGAAAGCACCGCTACTTTCGCGGAGCGAAAGGCGACATCATCGCGGCATCTATAAAACATGACAACTTCCGTCGGCATTGTCAATAATCATGGAGAAACATAGGAGTTGGGAGTGAGGCAATCCGCAGGCGCCGCCCTTGACAATACAACCTCTCGAAGGGTTGCGCCTGGTTTGCAAAGAACGATGCAATTCCAAGCGGCCAATCCGCGGTGCGTGGGCATAGCAGCTGATTTTGGTCCCGTCGCCCCATAAACTTCTCGCCTGGCTATATTTACGCCAGCCTGGCATGCCATCGATCAAGCCGGCACTTTACCAGCAACCGGCCGCGGCGAATGTGGCAACTCGTTCATATTCGCTCTGGAATAATTGAACAGGGCAAACAGCCGGCGCGGGAATTGCTGCTCCCCTTACTTTAGTGGACTTGGGATTGATTAACACTTGTTTTCACACCGAAAGGGTTTAACCATGTGGAAATGCACACTTGGAACAGGAACATCGTTATTGGCGGCGGGATTCATGGCCCTGGCTTTGGCGGGCTGCGATCAGAACACGACCCAGAAAGACGTGGCCGCCGCACAAGATAAGGCTCGCGCGGAAGAGCGAAAGTCGGAGCAGGCCCGCGAAGACGCGCAAAAGGAGCTTGCCGCCAAGCAGCAGAAAGTGGAGGAATCGCGCCATGAGGTGATGAAACCGGTCCTCAACACGGAGGAAGAACTCCAAAAGACGCGTGACCAGCAGGCCGAAAAGATTCAAAAGCAGGACGAGAAAACTCGCGCGGCCGAGGAGAACGCGGCCAAGACGCAAGAGAAGTTCAAGGTCGAAAAGGATCGTGACGCCTACGTCACCAACGCCGAGGCGCGGATCAAGGATGCCGACGAGCGAATCGACTTGCTCGGCAAGCAATCGAAAGACCTGCAAGGCGACGCGAAGAAGGCCGCCGATCTGAAAATTGATGAGCTGAAGCAGGCCCGCGATCGCGTCAAGTCGGAACTCTCGAAAACGAAATCCGCCGAGACTTTGCAATGGCAGGATCATCGGGCGGAAACCGATCAAGCCCTGACGAGGCTGCACGACTTGATGCAGGACGCGAAATAAATAGCAAGTCGCTTCGCATGGGTAGAATCTACTTGACCCGGGCCGCATGGGGAATATCCAGCGTGCCGGTTCCGGCCTCCCTGCCGGCCCGGGCTAGTGTCGGTGGATCGATGAAATATATTGCGGGTTCATCGACCCGACTCCTCGGCAAGAGCTGCCGCCCGCTGACCGGCGGCGCGGACTTCCGCTTCAACGAGCGCGTCCAACTCGACTTGCTCGGAATCCGGCAGTTCGCGGCCCTGCTTCCCGGCCGTGGATCGACGTTCCAGCAATTCCGCCAGGCGGCGTTGTTGCTCCGCGCTAAAATACCGATCCGGTTTGAAACTCTGCACGACAACCAGAGTGCCGTCCTGCTCGTCGGACAACTGCGCGGAAATGGCGTCAAGCGCCTCGCCGCGCGTCCTGCCGAGCGACGACTTGCCGCCGGACACCGCATGAAATGAAAGCTGCCCTTCCTCGCCGGGCACGGGCATGATGCTTACCGTCATACTATTCCTCGATTCGCCTCACTGTAAATCGAATGCTTTCCGTACCAATTCTAGCATGGCAAGACGAAAATGCCATCTATCGCCGTGTAATCAACTCACTACGAAAGCCCTTATAGCTGGTTCTCCGCGATCTCCCGCCAAGCACGTGAGTCCCAAAGGGGCGTCAATTCGCCCAGCAATGGGCAACGCCCTGGTGCTCGGCTGCCAGCCTTGCTAGCGGACCTCAAACCTGGGTAGAATCGAGGCCGCGGTGCAATTCCCAATTGCAAAGCGACAATCGTCCTACAAACGCAGCTTAGATGCCGGACAAACCGCCCATGTCCTGATCGTCGCGACCATGATCAAGATCAATAACCGTTTGACGCAGGCTGTGAAATGACCGCGAAGCGAAAAACCCGTATCGTCGTGGTGGATCAAATTGAGCCGTGCATTCTGCTCCTTCGCAAGCAAAGGGTACTTCTCGACGCCGATCTGGCCGAGCTTTACGGCACTACCACCAAGGCGCTTAATCAGGCCATTAAACGTAACTTGGAGCGATTTCCTGTCGATTTTCGCTTCGAACTGACCGCGATGGAGAAACAGGAGGTGGTCACAAATTGTGACCACCTCGCGAAGCTCCGATTCTCCCGTACCCTGCCCTTTGCCTTTACCGAACACGGCGCAATCATGGCGGCCAGCGTTTTGAATACTCCCCGTGCCATCGATGTAAGCCTCTACGTAGTCAGGGCGTTTGTCAAATTGCGGGAATGGCTCTCCTCGCACAAGGAGTTGGCGGGCAAAATGGTGGAGTTGGAGCGGAAGGTCGCCGTGCACGACTCTGACCTCCAAACGCTAGTGGCTGCCATCCGCAGTCTCATGGAACCCCCGCCCGCTCCACCGCGCACAAAAATCGGTTTTCACGTCAAACCGGAGGGCCGCGCATGAGGTATCCCTCGTGAGTCCCGAAGGGGCGTCAATTCGCCCAGCGAAGGGCAACGCCCCGGTGATCGTGTCACTCTTCGCGACCGTTCGGGCCAACGGCCCAACCGTTCTCCTTCATAACGCGCACCGGCAATTCGCAGTCTGCCAGAGTCCCCACGACCCGCGCTCGAAAATCGGCTTTTGCGTCAGACCGGAGGACAGGTCAAGCGTCAATGCTTGCGGCGTCGGCGTCTAGATACCCCGTTTCGCCCTCGACTACGTCTTTGTGAAAATCCAACGTTTTGCATAGTCCAATATTTCACCCGTCGCTACCCCCGGGTCAGCTACGGCAATGATAAGGCGGTTCTTTTCCTTCCAAAAGTACGCACAATGCACGTAACCTCGCTTTGCCCGATCCAATATAGCAGCGGCGGTCGACTTTGAAAGAAACCCGAGCTGCTCTCCGTTCGCGCGACACACCTTAATCCGATTACAGTCGCCGCTTGTGCCCGGCAAATGGGTTAGTGTCAATTGCTCGAATTGATGACAACGCTCAATGATTTCTTGTCGATTTGTCCCGTCATCGTTTCGGTACTCGGACTGAACAATCGACGTTCCCAATTGCAGTATCCGATCCGAACCGACCGCAAACCTAACCGCGGCATCGTAACCACTGAGAGTTTGATCGATGCCTGATTCGTGGAACTTAATCGCCATTTCCACGGCTTGGTCTTGGTACTGCTTCCAGTTACAGATATGCGTAAGAATCGATTCTCGATCAGTCTGCCACCCTTTTAGCCCCGCATAACGCTCATAGATGCGGAACAGTTCCTCGTCCCGATATTGTTTTGGAATAAGATCGACCTCCTGAGCGAGACGCTTATACTCGCTCTTAGTCAAGTCCGCCGAGACTTCAATGCCTTTGCTTCTGAGGGACTTTATCTCCTCGCGAGAAGCCATGTGTTTTGGTCTTGTTGGTCCACGAATCTCTTGCAGGCATCGTTGACAAATCGATTGCCCGCTTTCGATTTTTGTTAGCTTCCTGGGCGAAGCGTGGCAGCCATCACATTCACCTGTAGGTCTTGGCGTGCTCATACTTACACTCTAGGGGTTGTAAGACGCGTTCTCCTCCAAGCGAAGGCCGGCAAACAGGCAGCACCGGCGATGAAGAGAACGAGCGCGGAGGGTTCGGGAACCGCACTCGGTGCGAAGGCCAAATAATCTGGAACGTCTAAACCACTTGCAAACAGAGTTCGGGTACCATTTTGTGCATACTTATAGATGCTTTCGGAATTGATATCGCCAACGAAAAGATTGCCGTCAATGTCAAACGCCAGTGCGCTCGGCCCGGTGTTAAACCCGCCAACGAAGCCGCTGGCGAACGTGGATCGAGCGCCCAACGGTGTGAACTCGTAGATATTGCCCGAGCCCCCGTCCGCCTCGAACAAGTTTCCATTGGCATCAAAAGCCAGCGCCTGCGGATAGCTCAACCCGCTTGCGAAAGTCGATACAACGCCGCCCGGCGTAAACTCGTTGATTACGCCGGTGAAATAGTTGGTCACGAAAAGGTTGCCGCTGCTGCCGAGTGCCAACGCAATCGGATCACTCAATCCAGAGGCGAAAGTCGATTGAACACCGCTCGGGGTAAACTCATTGATAGTGCCGTTCCCGAAAACATTGCTGTCCACCTCAAATAGATTCCCGCTGCTGTCAAATGCCAGACCTTGAGGTCCATGCAATCCGCTGGCAAACGTTGATCGACTTCCGCTCGGCGTGATTTTGTAGATATATCCAGGGTTAGTGTAAGTGCCGTTGTAGTCCGCCACGAAAAGATTGCCGTCACGATCGAACGCCAAGCCGGTCGGTTGAAACCCGCTGACGAAGGTTGACTGAGAACCGCTCGGCGTAAAAGTGAAGACGTTGTTTGAGAAACTATCTGATTCGTAAAGAGACGAGTTGGACGCCGCACGGCTAGTCTCCGTCGACAGGGCAGGGGCAACTATAATTGCCGCCAACAATCCACGAACAATCGTTTTACAAATCATTGGACTTCTCCTCGAAGAGAACGGGGGAACGTATCCGGCCAAGAACGGCACGAAGCAAGATGCTCTTTTGAAAGCTATCGCTACGGCCTGCGGCTTAGGATACGACGCTGCCTCGTGGTAGAGACTGCTGGAATGGAAGCGAATCGTTGCTATCCATTGTAATCTGAGCGATTCCCTCTTCAATACCCGCGCTCCCGCCACCGCCGCCGAACTGGCCCAGCGCTTCGCCCGCGCCCCGGCCGAAACCGTCGACGAACTCTTGCAGGCCATCGTAACGCTCGGCCTCGCCCGGCGGACGCGCGGCGGCAAGTACGCGGGCTGATTTGCGCGACCGTTACCCTCCACGGGTCCAATTGAGCTGATTTCCCGCTGCGGCATCGAAGCCCGACGCGCAAGCGAGCGGGGGGACTGTTTCCCCTCTCGCTTGCGCGTCGGGCTTCGATTCATTTGTTCCCGCGGGCAGTGTATAATGCAATGCGACACTCCTCGACCGCGACACGGAAGAAATGCCATGAATCTTGATCTGCCGCAAGACCTGGACCAGTTCATAAAGGACCTCGTCTCCGAGGGCCGCTTCGAGTCAGAGGAAGCCGCCATCGCCGAAAGCGTGCGCTTGCTCGTCACGCGGAAGCAACTTCGCGCCGACATTGCTCACGGCATCAAGCAGCTAGACGAGGGCGATTGGCTTGAGGAGGATGCCGCTTTCGCGGAATTGAACGCCACGATCGCTGCCGTCGAAGCCGAGAACCGTGGAAGGTAGATTCCATGCCTCGACTGCGATACTCGCGCGATTCGCGCGACGATCTCAAGGCGATCGCCGCCTTCATCGCGCGAGATAAACCTGACGCGGCACGGCGCTGGGTGGCAAAAATCAAGGCGAAATGCAAGCTCTTGAAGAGCCATCCCGATCTCGGCGAAAGCCGGCCGGACCTCGGCAGCGACATTCGCTAGACGCTCGTGGGAGGCTACGTGATCTTCTATCGGCGGTTGAGCGGTGTTGTCGAGATCATCCGTGTAGTACGGGGAGATCGCGAGACGCATCGGCTGTGATTGGGAACCTGCGAGCCCTTGGATCGAGACGATCCCTGCCGCGAAACGCCGTCAGCCTAGCCCTCTCCCGAAGGGAGAGGGAACTGGCTCACCAAGCACCACAATCCATTCTAATAAAATCCGTATTCATCTGTTGACATACGATATGAACATCGGTATACTGACTGCGGATTGGGCGGCATTGTGCCGTCCGGCCGCTATCCGCATACCCAGTGGCCCCCGCGGTGAACGAACTGCTCCACATCCACAATGCCCTGCCCCTGTCACTAAGCTCTCGCTTCAGCGGGAATAATAACCAATGAATGGAAAAGCGCCTCAAAGCGCCTCAAATCGTCTCACACACGCGGTTTTCCCGAGGAATTCGAGGGAACGACAAGCATTTTCGCAGTCTCAAATCGCGTCAAACAGTCCAAAAAGGCGACAAACCAGTCTAAAAAGTCTCAAAGTTGAGACTTTGCGATAAGAGCGATCGGTCACCGCCGCTCGTGAGTCGATTGCCGAAGAATTGAGGCGTCAACCCTCAACCCTCCATCCCTTCCCACGCTCACGCTTCGGGTTATGATTACGCCAACCTTTGCCGCAACTATGCCTCCCATGCCCGAACCCGTTCTCCATGTCGTCCTTTATCAGCCGGAAATCCCCTTCAACGCCGGGAATGTCGGCCGCACGTGCGTCGCGCTCGGGGCCAAGCTCTGGATGGTTCGGCCGCTCGGGTTCCTAGTCGATAGCAAACACGTTCGCCGGGCCGGCCTGGACTACTGGGAGCATCTCGATTGGGAGGTCGTCGACGATTGGCCCACGCTCGTCGCGCGGCTGCCGGGCAGGACGTTTTGGTTTCTCACGAAGACCGCGCGGCGGCATTTTACCGAGCCGCGCTATCAGCCGGGCGAAGTCCTCGTCTTCGGCAGCGAGTCGAAGGGCCTGCCCGAACTGCTGCGAAAGGAAAACGCGGAGCAATGCCTGCGGATTCCGATGCGCGACAAAGTCCGCAGCTTGAACCTCTCCGTATCGGCCGCCTTGGTGGCGTATGAGGCGGTCAGGCAATGGCGCGAGAACGGCACGACTCCCGCCGGCTTGGAGGAGATTATGTAGGTCCCGCTTGCCGAGCGGGACCCTCGTTCCCACGCTCCGCGTGGGAACGCAGTGTTGACCGCTCCGCGGTCCGGTGCAATTGTGGCATCGCCGCAGAGCGGGCAGAGTTCTCGTTCCCACGCAGAGCGTGGGAACAAGGGAAGGCGCGGGTTGCCGAATCGCCCCGGAAGCCATAGAGTTATACTAGGCGATAAACGGACTTCGTTGGGGAAAGGAACCTATCATGCGTGGCGGAACACTCGCTCTATGTGGAGCGTCGGTTCTCTTCGTCGTCGGCTCGGCCCGATGGTCGCTTGCTCAGCAGGAGGTCATCCATCCGGGCGAGACCTACGATTCGCTCCAGGCCGGTCGCGATGCCTATTGGGATGCCGAAGCCGAACGCCGCGCGAAGATCGGCCGCCAGCTCATGCTGGAAGAACAGATTCAGATCGAGAACACCTGGTCCGATCCCGAGGACAAGTATCGCCCCGTGCGGCCGGAGTCGTACGGCCCGATTCGGCCAAAGGTTTATGTTGGCCCTACGCTGGCCGATGTCTACGCCAATCCATCGTCGGGCATTACCTACTACAACACTCAGCCCGCCTTTCAGTCCTGGCCGCGCGTGCCGGGCGATATCTGGGGAACGCCCTATTACGGCTTCGTGCGGCAGCCGATCGGCCACGTGAAGATATGGACCGGCCGGCTGAGCTATATCTACAAGCCGGTTTATGCCTCGCCAGCGATGGAACCCTCCGCTGCACTACACGCAGCGCCATCCGCAACGCCACGGCGGCCTGATAGGTCCCGAAGGCTTGACCCGCCTTTCGTTCCCGCATCGCCCGGTGCGCCGCCGCCACCGCCGAAACCATCGCTCGGTCAACCTGATCGGGCGGCGGCAGGGCAGTGGGAGGGGCAGGAAATCTGAAAGCGAGCACTTAGAGTCCCGGTTTTTGCTGGAATCGTCCCCATTTGGTGGAAAAGGCGGCACGCGCGTCTGCCGAAGAAAAATGTTGGACTACCCCTCGACACCAGCCGAAATAATGGTAGAATTGATACGTCCTGAGCGAATCTCCTATTGGCTCCGGCAACAAATTGACGCGGGGTGGAGCAGCCCGGTAGCTCGCGAGGCTCATAACCTCGAGGTCGTAGGTTCAAATCCTGCCCCCGCCACTAAAGGTCAAGCCAGCTTGCGGAAGTCTCGCAAGCTGGCTTTTTCTCGCGCCTTTGGTGATTTCGTGTCACCGATTCACGAAGCGAAGAGCTATTCCCAGGTTTGCGACTTTCGCTATAATGGACTCTCGATCTGCAGAATGTCTTGGATCGACACGATGCGCTGAAAGGCAAGGATGGCAAACGAAATCGAATGGATTGCCTCGGCGCGGCGCGTGCTGCAGAACTCCGGGGTCAACTATTTCCAGGTAAGCCCGCGTCGATATTGGACAGACTTCCTGCTGAGCCTCGTGCTCGCTTACGGTGCGGGCAGCGTATTCTTGCTGGCGCCCTTGGGCTCGCTGTGGCAAATCGCGGCCTATCCGATCGCCATTTTCTGGCTTTACCGCTTGGGCTCGCTCGTGCATGAGGTATGCCATCTTGGCCATCGTGAGATGCGGGCGTTCAAGATCACGTGGAACCTGCTGGTGGGCGTCGTCACGCTATCGCCCTCGCCGTTCTTCACGCGTCACCACCGCGACCATCACAATTGCAAGCACTATGGCACGCGCGAGGATCCGGAATATGTAGTGAACTTTTTGCCTCGCGACGGCGGGATGTGGGGCGCGTTGCGGTATGCCATCGAAATCGCCGTTTTCCCATTGCTCGTGTTCGTGCGGTTTTTGCTCGCGCCGCTCACATTCCTGTCACCCAAGCTGCGCGAGTTTGTGCTCCGCCGCGGCTGCGCGCTGACGCTCAATTGGCGTTACGAGCGGAACGTGAACCCGTTCGACCGCCGTGTGGTGACGATTGTCGAGTTGCTCTGCTCGCTTCGGGCAGCCATGATGTTGATCCCCGTCTTTCTCGGTTGGACCGAATGGACTCGCTTACCGCTGCTTTACTCGCTGGGGGTCGGCGTTCTTGCGCTGAACCAGATGCGCCTGCTGGGCGATCATCACTTGGCGAGCGAGGGAGGCGAAATCTCGTTTCACGATCACATTCTCGATTCGTGCAACTACACCGAGCCCGATTGGGGCGTGTGGCTCTTCTGCCCGTTCTCCATCCGGTATCACGCGCTGCATCACATGTTTTCTTCGCTCCCCTATCACAACCTGCCCGCCGCGCACGATTATCTAAGCAGCCATCTACCGGTCGATTCGCCGTACCATTCGCTGAGTCAACCGAGCTGGTGGTCGGTGGCGAAACATGCGTTCCGGCACAATCCGGCCCGATTGCTGAAATCCGCCTAAGTTTCGCGGTGCTAATCTTGGATTTGCTGAGCCTGTAGGGACGCCCTCCGTGACGTTCCGAGCGGCGGAACGCCACGGAGGGCGTTCCCTACAGCCGATTCCTTATACCGCAAGATGATTTTGTTAGGACGATTCCTATTTATCTTGGGAACTTCCTTGGGGCGAAAAACGTCCAATGGCTCGAAGGTGCATTTCAGCGCTACTATGCATGTGAGGAACACTCTGATGAAACGGCTTACGCTTGTCGTGCTTTTGGCGGCGATGGCGGTCATGGGAGCGGCCGGATCGATGCCCCAATCGCTTGGCCAGACCCTAACCAACTCCCAACAGGCGCTCCAACAGGCTCGAACTGCGTATGATCAGGGCCGGTTTAGCGAGGCCCGCGACTTGGCAAAAAAGGCTGCGGAGACCGGCCCAAACAATCCGGACATCTACTTGCTCCTGGGAAAGGCCCATTATCAGCTTGGCGAGCTGGATGAGGCGATGGCTGCCTGGAACCGCACGCTGGTCCTAGCCCCTAAGGAATCGTTTGCCAAACAGATGCTGGAAATGCTCCAGTCGCGGCGGAAGGACGTCGACTCGCGCATTCGCTATGTTGAGTCTCTTTTGACCGACCGACTCGATGCGGTGGCCGCTGTCGAATGCCGCAGCTTGCTCGAAGACAACAAGGCGTTGAGCAACGCCCAGCGAGCCAGCATTCTCAGCCTCCAGGCAGATTTGTCAATCCGCGGCAATCAGCCCGCCGAGGCATTGAAGATCCTTGAGAGTATTCAGACGCTCTATCCCAAACAGGCCGACTCGATCAAGATTAAGTTGCTCGTGGGTGAAGCCAAGCTCGGCATGGGCGGCCCGATCGCCGCTGAGGGATTGGCGATTCTCAAGCAACTCGCCACTCAAGGAGACAATGCTGCCTCTGCTTCTGCGCAATGGGAGCTAATCCATTGGGAACTGAGCCAAGGCGTAAGTGTCGAGCGTATCGCCGCGCTGTCAAAGTGGCTGGCCGATCATCCGAATCATTCGCAGGCCGACGAAGCCCGAGGCGAACTACTTACCTCCTATTTGACGCTTTCCGATCAGGCGGCGCAACCGCGGCCCGACTCGACCCTCAGTGATCTTGACCTCGCCGCGCTATCAGCGGCGGACGAAATAATCAAGAGCCGGACGCGCAGCGAAGAAAAGGCGGCCGTAGCACTGCGGCTATCACAGCATCTGGCGACGCGCTACGCCGCGAACAAGGCGTATGCCGCGGCGGCCGAGGGCTTTCGCAAGCTGCTGGCCTCGCCGCTGCCGCGGCCATCGCGCGTCGCCGTGCGGCTGAGTCTCTATGCACAACTCAAGGAAATCGCCATCGAAGAATTGCGCAACGACGCGCAACAGGGACGGCTATTCAAGGCCGACCCGGCCAAGCTGCCCGCCGATCTTGCCGCGGCCGTCGCTGCCCTGGCAGCGGTCCGCCAGGACGATCCGGCTTCCGCACCGTGGATGCTCGACGTGCAGTTGGCGGGCGAAGTGCGGGCATTCAGCAGCGGACTGCCGTGGCCCGATCAGATCGCCGCCCTCCGTGCCCCCGACGCTTGGATGATGGCGATTGCCTTGCCGGCGATCAAGGCCGACGGCGATCCGCAAGCCATCGCCGCCACTGTCGGCGCGGTGAATGGTATGGTCCAGGAATACCAGTCGCTGGGGCGGCCCGAGTCTTGGCGACTGGCCCTGGACATTGATCGCCGGCTTGTCGAGGCGCTTTCGCCGAAGAGCCCGCAGTGGCCCGACGCCCTGACGGCCCGCGTCGCGCTTCTGGACGCCTATGCCCGACAGCAGTTCAGAAAGAACATCGAGGCGGGCCACGGCGAAAAGAACGGCGAGGTTTCCGATGTTCAGAACGACCTACTCGATGCTTTGGCGAAGCTGGTGGCATCCCAAGCAGGTCGGGCGGATTTTGCGGTGCAGCGATTGGCCGAGCACCTGCAGCCGTGGATTGATGGCGACCATTGGCCGGTTGCCGAGGCAGCCTTCGCGGCCCTGCAAAAGGCCCTGCCGGCGGCGAGCACCCGCGACGCCGAACTGGCTGTCGTACGGCTTTCCGTGGAACGGGTGTTCCGCCGCGACCAGCGGGTGTTGCGGGCCGGCCTGACCGTCCCCCGCCAGCTCGATCCGGTGCTCAAGCAGGCCCTCTTGGGCCTCTATGCGATGCAAGCCGGTTTGCCGCCGGAGAGTATCCGGCTGCAACAAATCCGCCGAGTCAGCGACGCGATTATCGGCCATTATCGCGGGCTGGAATACGACGACATCGCGGAAGCGGCCTTGAAAGCGCGGCCGCCGCAAGCCGTGGAAGCGGCAGATCAGTACGCCGAGATTCAATTGCTTCGCTTTCAGGAAGAGAAGGCCGAGCGGGACCTTGCCCGTCGATTGAAGCAATTCGAGGGCAGCGAGAAAATCGCCCTGACTCCCGAGTTCAAAGAAGTGCTTGCCGCCTGGACCAAGTGGATCGGCGACCATCCCGCTAGCCCGCTGGCTTCGGAGGCTGTCGACCAGGCACTCGGCATCGGGCGGACTTTCGAGCAGTACGGCGCGTTCGATGTGGCCGCGGAAGTTTATGGCGATTTCGCCAAGTTCGCCGCCGGCGTAAAGCCGCTGGCGCAGTCCGCCGGCAACCAGCCGAGCGCTGCCGAGTCGGCCAGCGCGTTGGCCGCGAGCGCGTTGGACAAGCGCGCCGCGAAGGCATTGGCCAAGCAGATGGCCGACCGCAAGCCGGACGGCCCGCCGCCGGCCAAACTGAGCGACGAGTTCGCCGCGGCGATAATGGCCCACAAGGCGTTCCTAGCGGCCCATCCGAATAGCGTTCTTAGCAGCGACATCTTGCGAAGGATCACTGGCGTTGCAATCGAATATGCGAAGATCGACTCCTGGGAAGTAGCCGAAGGCATCTATGCCGATCTGGCCGCCTCGGAGTTGAAGATTCGCCGCCCGGAGCGGTTGGATTTCGCACGTGGAGTCTGTGAGCTTGGCCGCGCCATGCCGGCTCATGCCCGTGAGATTCTCATGGAGTTGAACGCGGCCGGATTGGGCGAGGAGGAAAAGTCGGAGGTCGGGCTCACCGCACTGGCTATGGACTCGCCGGCCACGCCGCCGCTCAGCGGCCCTGTCGCCGGCGCAGATGATCGCATATCGCGTGGGGGCGGAGGTTTTGGAGGCAGCAACGGCGCTTTCGGCGCGGCGGCGGCGCGCGAGGAATGGCCGGCGTGCTTGCCCTGGATGAAGGCGGCAAGTCGGGAGATAAGGTTGACAGTGCAAAAGACGCAGCCTCGCTGAGCAAGCTTGATTCGAGTGCTCCCGCAAAGAAGCCGGCCGCATCCCAACCGCAGAGCGAGCAAGCGCGGCATGACTCACAACTTTTGGCGATGATCCAGCGGCAGGAATACTCCCGCAGCGCCCGCGTTGCGCAGTTGAATGAGAACATGCGCTATGTGGTCGCAAATCAGCCGCAGGCACAGAGCGCGCAGCAGGCCCCTGCCGCGGCGGCGCCGCTAAGCGCCGCCGAACTGACACGGCTGGAAAAGAGCATCGACGCCGCCTATACGATCTTCCAGGAAGTGCGAAAGAAAAACGCCGATGCTCCCACGGCGGAGCAGGCCCGCGGCGAGATCGTGGTCATGATCGGTTTCTGGCGGGGCCAGACCGAATGGGAACGCTCGGCCGACCTGGCCGCCCGCTTCCTCGCCGAAAGCCCTCGCGATCCGCAGCTTCCCGAGCTTCGTCTAAATGCCGCCCGCGACCGTCTCGCCTGGGCCGCCAAGCCGATCGGCAAATCGCTGACGCGGCAAGAGCTTTTGGGCGAGGTGGCAACCCGCTTCGCGGCCGCCCGCAAGGACTTGAACAAGATCATCGCAGATTTCGTCAAGCAGCGGACCTTGCAGCAAGAGGCCCAATGGGAACTGGCCAATAGCTTTCTCACCGAGGCCCGCGCCGTCAGCGGCATCAGCCCTACGCTGGCCCGCGGCCAGCTTGTGCGGGCCGCGCGCGAGCTGAGGGGCCTGGCTGTCAAGGACCCCGGCCATCCGCGTATCGGGCAAATTGCGCAAATGCTCTGGGGCATCGCGCAGGAGATGGAGAACCAAGGCTACGAGGACGAATCGGTGCTGGTCTGGAACGAGTTGGCCATCGCGGACCCCATGAATCCCTTGGCCCAGCAGGCGATCGGCAAAATTGCCGAGACCTATCGCCGCGACCTGAAGCGACCCTTGAAGGCGGCCGAAACCTATCTCGAATTGAACTTCATTCGCGGCGGCGGCGACGCGGCAAGCCAGGAGGCCGTCTTCCAGATCGGCGCGTCGTTGAAGAACGAGAAACGCTGGGTCGAGGCACTGAACGTGCTGGAGACGTTCGTCGACAGTTTTCCGCGGCACGCCCAGGCCGGCCCGGCCCTCGCCACGATCGGCCAGATCCATCAAACCAATCAGGCGTGGGACGACGCCATCAAGGCCTACCGCCGCGTGATCGACGAGTACAAGGAGGGCCCTTGCGTGCAAGAGGCCAAGTGGTCGATCGCCGAGTGCAAAATCAATCTCAGCCAATGGCGGGAGGCGATGGCCGCGTACCGCGATTACGTGGCGGCCTATCCGCAGGATGCCAAGCTGGGCGAGGCAAACCGCCGGCTCGATATTCTCAAGGACCTCGCTCGATTCCAGGAACTTGTGAACGAGAAAGGCCAGCGCAAGGCGTTTGACGCCCAGTTCCAGATCGCAACCATCGTCCGTACTCAGTTGGCCAACCCGGTGAAGGGCATCATCGAATATCGCAAGGTGGTAACCAACTGGCCGGAGAGTTACGTAGCGGCCACCGCGCTGCACGAGATCGGCAATTCGTATCTCAGCCTGGGCGAAACGGTCAAGGCCCGTGAGGCCTTCACGGCCGTCGCCAAGGACTATGCCACCAGTCCCTTGGCGGGCGCTTCGCTGTATCAGGTCGGCAAAAGCTACGAGGATGAGGCCGATGCGCTGGCAACCGTTACGAGGGAGCGGAGCATGGAAGTGGCCAAAGACCAGGCCCAGCGCAGGGCCTATGAGCAGGTGCAGTATTTCAGGAAAAACGAGGAAGCCGCCCGCGGCGAACGCATCAAGGGCCTGAAGAGCTCCGGCCAGGGCAAGCTCGCCGATTTGGAAGAGGCCGCCGGGGCGTTCGGCCAGCAGAGCTACAATATGGCAAACACGGCCGTCTTCGCCCGGCAAGCCCAGGCGGATGTGGAAACGCTTTCCGCCGCTCAACTGGCCGACCGTCAGGACAAGATCAACGCGGCGTTGCGCAAGGCCATCGATTCCTATGCCTCCGCCGCCAAGCTGCCCGGCAGCAACAAGGCCGATGCCGCTTTGCTGCAAATGGCCAATATCTATGACCAGCGATTGAAGGACTCGAAGGCCGCCATGGAAACCTGGCTGGAGATCGTCCGACAGTTCAGCGGCACGGCAGTGGCCCAGGACGCCAGTTGGAAGCTGGCCCAGTACTACGAGCGGGAAGGCAAGTTCGCGCAGGCCATCGAGGCCTACAATTCTTTCCTTCGCAACTACCGCGGCAGCCCGAACGCGGGCGCGGCCCAGTTCGCCGTGGCGGAGTGTTACGAGCATCTCGGCCAATGGGTGGCCGCGATGGATACCTACAACAACTATGTCAACAACTTCCCTGACGGCCCCGTGGTCGGCAAGGCGAAGGAACAAATCGGCTGGATCAAGACCTACCGGATGTGAGATCTAGCCTCGTGACGACGCTCCGCGTCGTCACGCACTGGACGGACGCTCCGCGTCCACGTTGCGGGGCCGCGGAGCGGCCAACAAGTGCGTTCCCACGCAGAGCATGGGAACGAGAAATGAATATGAAACAAACAACCCGCGGAGAAACCATCATGCGTATAACGACAACCTTGGCATCGATCATCCTTGCCAGCCTGGTGGCCTGCCGGCCCATGCTGGCCGCGGAGACTGACCTTGCGCCCGCATCGGTTACAAAGCCTGATGACACGAAGCCGTCCGAAGCCAAATCCCCCGCCTCAGGAGCCGAGGACTGGTTCGCCCTGGGCCGCGAAGCCTTGTTCCAGGGCAAGTCCGCGGAAGCGATCGAGTTGCTCGCCAAGGCCGTCGCCGCTGACAAGACCAAGACCAGCTACCAGCTCGCGCTGGCCCGAGCGTACCGATACGCCGGCAAAGATGATCAAGCCATTGCCAGCCTCGAGGGAATCGTCAAGGCGGCGCCGGACCACGTCGAAGCCGGACAGATGCTCGGCGAACTCTACACCGCCGCGAAACGCTGGAAAGAGGTGGTGCGGGTGCTCGATCCGCTCTTGAAGTATCGGCACGATTACCCCACGTATCACATGCTGGCTGAGGCCCAGAACAACCTCAACGATCGCGACCAGGCGCGGAAGTCGTACGAAGAGGCCCTCAAGCTCAATCCTCAAAGTGCTCCGGACCATTACCAACTCGGCAATATCTACCTGGCCGGGAATTTCTTTGCCTTGGCCGCCGACTCCTACCACGAGGCATTGCGACTAGGGCTGGATAGTCCGGTGCTCCGCTATAAACTCGGCTCGGCGTACTTTAATCTGCGGAATTACTTCGGCGCAATTAGCGTGCAGACCATCAAGTCGGGCGCGGCGGGCACGATCGATGGCCCGTGGTACTTGGTCGAAGCTGTGACCGATCAGAAGGACGTCTTCCGCTGCGCCGGAGAATTCGGCCATCTACCAGATCGCCAAGGCCATTGCCGACGGCCTCCAGGACCGGCCCGACATCCACGTACTTCGGGCGACGATCTATCTCAACGCCCGTCGCTATGCCCAGGCCGCTGAGATGTTCGGCAAGATCGAGTCGACCATCAAAGACGACAAGGCTTTGTTCTATTATTGTTATGCGCAAGCGGCCTTCGGCACCGGCCAATACGATCGCTACTTGGCGCTCTTGGAAGAGGCCATCCGGCTTGATCCTGGCGCTTACAAGGCGACGCGCGTGGATGCCTTTCTGTCCGTCGCGGATCAATACAACGAGGCGGGCAATCTGGAAAAGTACATCGAGTTCCTCGGCAAGGCCGTTGCCGAAAGCCCGCTTACCGCTTCACTGCACCTGAAGTTGGGCAATGCCTATGAAGAGAATCGCAAACTTAATGAGGCGATCGGCCAGTGGCGGATGGTGTTGGACATCGAGCCCGATCATCCCCAGCGGACGAAGCTTTTGAACCTCATCGAGAAATACACGGCAAATCTCAAGGTCGTCGTGCCGTCGGCACGGCAGAAGGGCATGTCGTCTGAACCATTGAAACGGTAAACTACCCGCACTGAGCGATCGGTGTTATGATGGGTGCGCGTTTACCCGTTTGCAATTCAACGCTTTGTGCCGATGATTAAAGTTCCTTGCCGTGTGATATTGGTCCTTTCGCTGTACTGCTCCGCGCTTACAGCCGCCGAGCCGCCAAAGCCATATGGTCCAGTCCCCTCGCCGCGGCAACTGGCATGGCATCAATTGGAGCGCTACGCCTTTATCCATTTCACAGTGAATACCTTTACCGATCGCGAATGGGGCGAAGGCGATGAGCCGGAATCGGTTTTCAATCCGACCGATTTCGATGCCGAGCAGATTGTCGGTGCGATTCACGACGCCGGTTTGCGCGGCGTCGTTCTAACCTGCAAGCACCACGACGGCTTCTGCCTCTGGCCGAGCAAGTACACGGAACATTCCGTGAAGAACAGCCCGTGGAAGAACGGCAAAGGCGACGTGGTGAAGGAAATCTCCGACGCCTGCCGGCGGCATGGGCTGAAGTTCGGCGTTTATCTCTCGCCTTGGGACCGCAATCACAAGGAATACGCGCGGCCGGAGTATATCGCGTACTATCGCAACCAGCTTCGCGAGCTGCTGACGAATTACGGCCCGATCTTCGAAGTCTGGTTAGACGGCGCCAACGGCGGCGACGGCTATTACGGCGGCGCTCGCGAGCGGAGGAACATCGACAACCGCACCTATTACGACTGGAAGAACACCTGGCAGATCGTCCGCGACTTGCAGCCGATGGCTTGCATGTTCAGCGACGGCGGTCCCGACGTTCGCTGGATCGGCAACGAATCGGGCACGGCCGGCGAGACATGCTGGGCGACAGCGACGCGCGCCGGCACGCTGCCCGGCCGGGCCGACGGAAGAATCCTGAATAGCGGCCTTCGCGATGGCGCGGATTGGCTGCCCGGCGAAGTGGATGTCTCGATTCGGCCGGGCTGGTTCTACCACGCCCGCGAGGATGGCCGCGTCCGCTCGCCGCAGAACCTCCTGAAGATTTACTATGAATCGGTCGGCCGCGGTGCGAACCTGATTTTGAATCTTCCGCCGGACCGACGCGGAAGGCTTCACGAAAACGACGTGAAGTCGCTTCGCGAGTGGGGCCGGGTTTTGAATGAAACCTTCTCCAAAGACCTCGCCCGAGGCGCGACAGCCACCGCGTCGAACACCCGCGGCAACGACGAGAAGTTCGTGCCGGGCAATGTCTGCGATGGCAAGCCCGACAGCTATTGGGCGACCGACGACGCAGTGACGACGCCCGAACTGGTCCTCGATCTTGGCGGGCCGACAACGTTCAATGTCGCTCGCGTGCGCGAGTATTTGCCGCTGGGCCAGCGGATCGACGCCATCGCGGTCGATGCGTGGGATGGCAGCAATTGGAAGCCGTTCGCCACGGCCACGAGCGTCGGCAACCAGCGATTGCTGCGGGGAAAGAGGGTCACGACGAGCAAAGTCCGCCTCCGCGTGACGAAGGCCGCGGCCTGCCCGGCGATATCGGAGTTTGGGCTGTTCTTGAGTCCGGTGGAGTAGTCGGGATACTTGACCCTTGCACCGGTTATAGCTAGTATTACGGTTACAGCGTCTCGCAGCGCTCATTCGTCGCGACTGCCGCACGGAGACGACAGCGATTTAACCCACGGAGCGGGGCAAAGTCAGTCCATGGTACTTTGGGAGCCTTTGTCATGTTTCGTCCAGTTGCGTTGTTGTCGATCGTTTTGTGCGTTGTTCTTTGCACCAGTCTTGTTTACTCGCAGGCGGCAGATAGCGGAAGTGCGGGCCTTGCGGGCAGCGGATCCGTGCCGGCCATTCCCGCCGTTCCCGCGGCCGTGTTAGCTTCTTCCAGTTCCGCGCCTGTCACCCAAGCTCAGATTGGCCAACTCAATCAGAGCCTCAAGGATTTGGCGGACGAAGTGAAGAAGCTCAGGGAACAAGTGAACGCCGGGACCGGAGCGGCCGCACTCGCCGGCAGCCCGAAAGGCGCCGCCGGCTGGCAAGAGGATCGCATCCACGATTTAGAGGAACGTGTGAATGATCAGGCGGTTTTCAACCGGCAGGTCGCACGATATATCAACGGCGAAGGCGGCCAGGTTGCCGCCAGCGGTAAGCCGGCAGTCGCCCTGCCCAAGTCCGGCATGTTGCGCATCCGCAACGATATGGCCACGCCTCAAGACGTTGTCATCAACGGAGGACCGCTGGTCCGCGTGGATACTCGTTCCGTTATGAATGTGCCCGTGCCCGTGGGCAGTATCACGACGCAAATTCGAGGGGAGGCCGCTTTGACCTGGTCCATCGGTGCACCGAATTATACCCAGGAGATCATTATCGCTCCCGCGTCGCGCAATCCATTGGATACGACGCCGCCGCGATGGCTGTACGATCCGCTCACCGGTTCGTATGTCGTGGCGCGGTAGCGCGTTTGCCGGGCAGCGGGCCGCGTGTCCGTTATCTTGTTGAAATGCTCGCCTGCACGGACAACGCGGCGGGCGGGCGGTTTTGCGCGCAATTCCCTCGCGAACCCAGTTTTCCCACCGGGTTTGGAGATCGGCCACGCCATGCAACCCGTAGATGTCGCGTGTGGCCTGGTCCCAATCTCCGTGCATGCCGGCTTTGGCGAATTCCACCACCTTAGGCTTGCCGCCAAGAGTGGCGAGAAACCGGGTCACGGAAGCCGCTGCCGCATAGGCGTCGGTGTCGTTGTGGGTGATTCGCTTAGTCGTGAACAGCGACTGCAACTGCGGGAGGCGGCCCTGGCTTGCCCACGTTTCGACCAATTGTTCGCGCGATTGAAGTCGAATGGCGTCGTCAACTTGGCTGGCGATTCCCTCGTCCGCCCAACGCGGCAGCGAGCCGCCACGTACGAATGAAGCGAGGACTGTATGCACGACTTCATGGTAAAGCAGTTCGCCGCCGGCCTTCTCGGCCGTTGTGGTTATCCAAATCCGGTGGCATTTCTGCTGCGGGTCGTTGATCGGCCACGATAGTCCCTCGTCCTCATCCGCGGAGCTGAAAACCGTCAGTATCGTCCGGTCTTTCCCGGCGGGCAGTTCCCGTCCGAACCACTCCAAGGCCGCCAGCTTGCGGTAGCTCTCTGCCTTCCCGGCAACCGTCTGAGCAAGCTCTTTGGATGGGGCCATTACATTGAAGTTCTCGCTGTGGGCGGTGCCTACAGCGAGCGCAGCAACGGGGGAAAGAAGTGAGAACAGTATGGCAAAGGATGCGGCGGGACGCATGGTGACTCCCTCCCTGGAGTTCGAGGTATGGAATTCCATTTCCGGCAGCGAAGGCGCTCGCCGTTTGACTTGAGTGGGATTATAGTCGCTTTGCTAAAAACCACAAATCTCAATTTGAACGACGGTACGGTCACATCTTTGGCCAGCGTCGGTCGCGAGCGCCGCTTGAATGGAACCCTCCGCGCGACGGGTAAGGAAATTCCAGTTTCGCTATCCGACCTCCTGTCGTTTGATGCAACCAAATCGCTATTTCCGTTAGGCCTCGCCGCCCTCAAACACCATAATCCAGCCGCTTCTCACGAAATCGGTCGTTGGCACACTCGACGAAGGTGAGCGAACGATTACAATAGGGTTGCCCCTTAGCATATGGAATGCCTATTCGACTAACAGGAAATGATTCATGAGAGAGGCGGCCGAAGAACGGGTCAAGTCAACTCACATTCTGCCCGCGTTGTACGCCCCCATCCAAGCGGGGCTTCATCAGGTCGAAGAAGTCTTCCGGGAACAACTGCGAAGCAAGTATCCGTTCGTCGACGATCTGGTGAAATACGGCTTTCGCCTCGGCGGCAAGCGCCTGCGGCCGGCACTGGTCTTGCTAAGCGGACTGGCCTGCGCGGGCTTTGGTCCCGCCCATGTGCTCCTGGCGGCTGCCGTTGAAATGATCCACACGGCCACGCTGATTCACGACGACGTGCTCGACGAGGCGACCATGCGCCGCCACCTTGCCACGGTCAACGTCCGCTGGAACAACGAAACGAGCGTTCTCTTGGGTGATTACCTCTTCACCCGCGCCCTGTGCATTGCCAGTTCCCTGGATGACGTCTTCGCCTGCCGGGAGCTGAACGAGGCGAGCCGGATCATGTGTGAAGGCGAGCTCCGTCAGATCGAGAGCCGCGGCGATTACTCGCTCACCGAGGACCAGTACTACGAAATCATTCGCGACAAGACTGCCGCGCTGACCGGAAGCTGCTGTCGCATCGGGGCTCACTTCTCCGACGCCGACGCGGAGATCGAAGACGCGTTGTACCACTACGGCATGCACTTGGGCGTCGCCTTCCAGATCACTGACGACTTACTAGACATGCTGGGCGATGAGAAACAGGTCGGCAAGTCGCTGGGCACCGATCTGTTGAAGCAGAAGGCGACACTGCCGATTATTCGCCTGCTGGAACAACTTCCGCCCGACGTTCGCGATAAACTGATCGCCGAACTGCGCGCCTGCGGCGAGCACCAGCGCGACATCCTGCGGCCTTATTGGGATTCCACCGACGCGATTTCCTACGCTCACGAAAAAGCGAACGTCTTCAGCCAGCTTGCCGCGCAGCGATTGGACGTTCTGCCTCCTTCGCAGGCCCGCGATTCATTGGCCGAGCTGGCCGAGTTTGTAATTAGCCGACAGCATTAGGCTGGCAGCCGCTGCGCCGCAAGCTCTGTATCGCGATTCAAATAGCGCGCGCACCCCAAAGCCAGAGCAGTCCGCCGATGCCTAGAAACACGGCCACCACCTCGAAGCCGGCCGGCTTTCCCCAGCGGCCCGAGATCGCGCCGATGATCGGCGGCGAAATAACATCACCTAAAGCGTGCATCACCAGTATATTCAAGGCAAAGCCGGCCGGACGCATCACAGGATGGACCACGTTGGCCAGGATGGCGTTCGTCGGGCCGGTGTTGATGAAAATGAAGAACACGGCGGCAAACATCATCCACCACGCCCAAGGAAACGGCATGAAAACGAAGGCCACGACGCAGACGCCGCTGATGATCAGCCCCCAGCCGGAAACCAGGAAGTACGAGCCGGGCAGCCTCGCGCGTAGCCGGTCGCCCAGCGCGCCGCCCACCAAAGTGCCCGCCAGCCCGGCCAGGGCCGTTATCGGACCGAACACCGCGCGCGGTCCGATGCCGAATAGGCCGGCGTCCGGATGTCCCTTGAGATAAGCGGGCATCCAGAAGGCAAGCGCGCCCATTGAGAAGGCCATCGCCGTCATGCCGAGCGTATTGAGCACGAACGAGGGAGTGGCGGCCAGGGTACGGCAATCTCGCAATGTGAGCTTGGGCCGCACCGCGGCAGCGCCGGCCGGTTTCGGGCGCCTCGCGCATCAAGAGCGAGAGAACGGTCAGGATGATGCCGGGGATGACGACGATGTAGAACGCCCAGCGCCAGCTTTCGTGAGTGGGGTCAAGAAGTTTCCACAGATAGCCGCCTAGGCCGTTTCCGAAAATGCGCTCGATGCCGTGCTGAATGCGAATCGGATTCAGTTTCGCCACGCTCTCGCCCAGCACATAGCCCAGCGCGCCGCCCACCGGCATTGCCGCATAGAAGAAGGAGAGAATCTTTCCGCGCATGGAAACTGGAAAGCTGTCAGAAAGGATCGAGGGCGCGAGCGGCCCATAGGCGCCTTCGCCGACGCCGACCAGGCAGCGCGTCATGAGCAGGACGGCGAACGTGCTGGCCAGTCCGCCGGCACCCGTTGCCATGCTCCATACGAACACGCCTACGGCGATCAGCCTCCAGCGTGGAAAGCTCCGCTCCAATGCGCCGAACATCGGCGCGGTTAGCATGTACGAAACGAGAAAGGCCGAGGCGAGCAAGCCGGACTTGAACATCACCTCCGCATCGTCCTCGTTGTCCGAGCCGAACATGGAGAGACGAATTTCCGGCTCTACCGCCGCCAGCACCTGGCGGTCGATGTAGTTGAAGAGATTCATCGCCAGCAGCAGACCCAAGGCCATATAGGCACCGCGCACCGGCGATTTGTCGCCCGATTGTCGAGCGGTCAAGTCCAGGGGAGTGCGAGTCCGATCATCCACGAGCGTTGCCATGTTTTGGCCATCCTAGGCGGAATTCAGTCGCCATCTGACGGCAGGCATTGTCCGCAAAAACCGCCGTCTGGGAAAGAGCAATCGCGCATAGCTATGCCGCGATCCCAGTAGATAAGGCGGAATCCAGGCTCCGGTATAACTTATTTGGCGACTTTTCCTGTCGCCGCCCATTCAATTCCGCGGACGATAAGCGTCGTTACTTCGGGCGTTTCGATCGCTTTGGCGTCGTGGCCGAGAGTGCAGTGAACCACGCGGCCGCGGCCGAAGGGCAGCCAGAATACGAGCGGCTCGGTCTTCTTGCTCCAGCCGGAAGGCGCCTCGACAAGGACGTGGATCCGCTCCTTCCCTTCCAGCTTGGCGTAGAGCTCGTCGTCGGCGCGGAAGTCCTTCAGGCCGGCCGAGATGGGATGCTTGTCATTGGCGATTTTGGCGTAGAACGGGCCGCGCGGGCCGTGGCCGGACTTGCCCATCACCCATTGCCGGCCGCAGAGTTTGCCGAATTCGGGCCAGTCTTTGAATGAGGCGCTGGCCAGATGTTCCACATAAAAGCCCTTGCCGCCGTGGACGAAATCCAAGAGATTCTTCTTGCCGGCATCGCTGAGCGGCGCCTTGCGGTTGTAGCGATTGAATACGATCACATCGTAGGCCTTCAATTCGTCGGCCGACTCAAGCGGCTTCAAGTCCTCGCTCACCGTAACGTCAAAGCGGCCAGTGTCCGACAGGATCTTGCGCAAGGCTGCCGTGGTCTCTTTCCAATGATGCACGTCGACATCGTCGCCCGTGATGATAAGTGTTTTGATTTTCGCGGGGGCATCGTCCGCGGAGGCGCAGGGCGCCGGCAGCAACATCGCGGAGCAGGCCAGGGCCACAAGAGTCAACAAGCGTCGCATAGTTTCTTCCTTTCAAACTCAGTTCACTGAAATTGGAGATCGTTCATACATGGTTCAATTGGCCGGCTTGGCCACGGGCTTCGCCGGACCATTGTTCGGCAGCCTCCCCGGCTCGCGCCGCCCTGTGCCGACCCGTTTGGTGAAGCCGTCGCCAAGCTCCTCGCGAGCCTGCTCGGCATAAGCCAGCATTTTTTCAAGCACGTCCGGGAATTGGTCGGCCACGTTGTGCTTTTGGCCCGGATCAGTATCCAGGTCGTAAAGCTCCGGCGACTGGACTTTCAAGGTGTCGTAGGGAACCCGTTTTCCGCCGTGTCCGCCCGGCCGGCCGTTGAGCGACGTATATGGCCGCGGCAATTCCAGCTTCCATTTGCCGCTGCGGAGGGCTTCGAGGTTATTCTGACCGTAATAGAAATAGAGAACCTCGTGCGGAGACGTTGCCGTCTTGCCGGTGATCACGTCGATGATGTCCAGGCCGTCGATCTTGTGGTCCGGCAGTTTGCCGCCGATCAGCCCGGCGACCGTCGGAAAGATGTCGATCGTCATCAGCGGCGCATCGCACGACTTGCCGGCCGGAATGTGGCCGGGCCAGCGCATGAGCGTCGGCTCGCGGACGCCGCCGTCCCAAGTCGTTGCCTTGCCCTCGCGAAGGGGATAGGCCGAGCCGGCGTTATCACCGTAACAGAGCCAGGGGCCGTTGTCGCTGCAGAAGAAGACGAAAGTGTCGTCGTCCAGCCCCGCCTTCTTGATCGCGCCGAGAATCTCACCGACAGACCAATCGATCTCTTCAACGCAGTCGCCAAATAGCCCTCGCGGCGTCTTGCCGCGGAACTTGTCGGAGACGTGCAGCGGCACGTGGACCATCGTGTGCGGCACATAAAGGAGAAAGGGCCGGTCCTTGTTGCGCTCGATGAAGCTCACTGCATGTTCAGTGTATTGCGTAGTAAGCTGGTTCTGTGCCGCGTCGTCAACCGCCGGATTGATAACTCGCTCCTGCTCGATAAGCGGCAGCGGCGGCCAGTTGGGATTGTTCACCGGCCACATGTCGTTGGAGTAGGGCAGGCCATAGTACTCGTCGAAGCCGTGCCGCGTCGGCAGGAACCGCGGCGCGTCGCCCAGGTGCCACTTGCCGAATATGGCCGTTGCGTAGTTCTTCTGCTTGCAAAGCTGGGCGAGGGTCATTTCCTTGTCCGAAATGCCGATGCGGGCGCGTGGACCCAACGCGCCGGCAATGCCAACGCGATTGGCATAACAGCCTGTCATCAAGGCGGCGCGGCTGGCGGAGCAAATCGGCTGGGCCGAATAGAAGCTCGTGAATTTCATTCCCTCAGCGGCCATTTTGTCCAGATTCGGCGTCGCGTATCCCTTCGCGCCGAAGGGGCCAATGTCGGCGTAGCCCATGTCGTCGATGTAGATGATGACAATGTTGGGCAGCCGGGCGCCCGCGGCGTGAGCGACGGGGATCGGTAGGCAAATAGACATGAACAAAACGATGAACGAAATATGATTTCGCGACAACATTTTTGAACCTTTGCACGTCTTACCGAGGCGAACCGTAGCTCGGCTGGCATTGTAGCCGCGCCGTGCGCCGTGCCGCAAGGGCTCGGCCGGATGACCGATGAGGGCGCGGGGAGCAGGGCCGTTGGTTGGCCCAACTGGACAAATCTGGACAAAACTGGACACTTTTCGAGGTGTGCATAAGTCGTTTGGCGGGTGTAAGTACAGAAATGAGTGGGGTAGCAAAGTAGGTTGGTCGTTGATCTTGGGTCTTGGTGGCCTCGTTTCCACGTGCTCGCCGTCGCCGGCATTTCTCTCAATTCTTATCATCGTTAATATGTGATAATTAGTGTTCCAAAAGGCCCTCGGGATCGCTTCGTGCACCACCCCTTGCTATTGGTGCTCTTGGTGCACCACGCTGACTGTCGACGTAACCTATTTACGGCAAAGGCTTTAGCGACGCCACTCTCGACCGCACCAGCTTCGCCCTGGCGGAAGGGGTGGTGCGTCAAGGGTTGCAATGCTTGCCTGGCATTGCCGCGCAGCGGCCACGATTGATTGTATTCTTTTTTCAAACTTGAATTTCCTTCCTATTCTCCTCAGCCGGCGATCGAGCAAGAAAAGCCTCGCGGCATATATGTTAACTTATATAAACACTGTGGTTCGTCGGAAGTTCCGCGGATTATTCCCGAATTCCTCGCACCTTCCTTTCTTTCGCAAAGGCACCCCGCAGACCATCCACAGACCTTCCACAGCAAAAACGTTGACATTTTTTAGTGGCTGCCGCAAACTCGTTGGGTGGACTGGGAAATAACGATGGGCTGGTTTAGGTTTCGATTGGCGGTTGGAGTTTGTCTTGCCTTTTGCGGATGGCAATGTCTTCAGCGTAGGCACCACGGTACAAGCAACCGAAATCTTCTTTCAGTTCGCTGAGGTCGCCCACGATTACCTCTTCCTGGCCAGTGACCTTGGCCCAGGAATCGTCTATCTTCATCTTATGGACCACGACCCATTTGCCGTCGCTCAGCGCCTTATCCACGAGCGTTGTGAAGGCCTTGCCGTCCTTGACAAGGTAACAATAGTGAAAACGTGATCCGTTTTCGTGAAGTCACTTCGTCAATGCCAGGACGGCGTACGCGGTGGCGGCGTCGGACATGAACTGGCCCACGTTCGTGTCGAGCTTGCGCTCGGCGTTCGGAGATAGAGCTACCCAGCGGCCGTCCGCGGCCTGATGGGAGCGAAGCCATGCGAGCCCGCGTGCCACATGCTGATCACCCGGCGGCATCGAGGGCCGAATCGCATTGATCGCAATGGCAGTGGCATAGGCGTCGGACGAAGTATCCGCAACTGACCCGTCGCGACGGCGATAAGGCCCGAGCGCGGCAAGGCACCATCCGCCATCAGTTCGTTGTACTTCCAGCAACTGATCAACGAGATCCTTGCGCACGGCAGGCGTCAACAAGTTTTCGATCTGGCCGGATGCAGCCAGTGCCCAGGCCTTATTGTGCAACGACTGAGCGACGACCTTGCGCGTCAAATAATCGCGAAGCAGAGCGACGCCGTCAGGTTCATCTTTTTTCGAGTAGCCCGGGGCCGTGCCGACGGCGACCGCCGCCAAGCAAGCACCATAGTACCTCGACCCTTTGGATTCCCAAGGCTCCATGCCAAAATCGAGCCATTCCCAGGACCCTTTCTCGCTTCCCGCAACCATTTGCTCTCGCCACAAGATTGAAAGCGCAGATTTCAGGCTCGCGTCGGGTGCCGCTTCGCCACGCTGGCGCGCGGCCGAAGCCAAAACCAGGACGTTCAGCACCGCCTCCGTCCCACGCGACTCCTTCTTCTTTGCCTCGTTGAAGTCATAGAGAAGTTTGAAGGCGGGCTTGTCGATGTCACTCCAATTATCGACTCGAAGCTTGGTTTGATCAATGAGTTTCCTTTCCAGCGGCGACGGCGCGGATGCGTCGGAGCCTAGAGCGTGGCGCACCAGGGCGTATGGAACCACCGTATGGCAACAGAGACAGGAGGTGCGGGTCGCCCCCGTGCCGCGATAAGCGGAAGGGAAGTCGAACCAAGTGCGGGCGCGATGATCGAGATACGCTGCCGCTTCCGCTCGACTCCAGGTCGGCTCCGCGGCCTTCGCGAACGAAGCCAGTGACAGAACGCAGACGCATGCCAGGAACAGGTGCCTTTTCATGCTTCGTATTCTATCAGAAGCCTTGCATGCCGCGGGAGGCCACCTCAGGCTGCCGTCCCAATAGCCACACCGCATCGCTCGCGATGCTGCACGAGTCTCCCGCCTACAGGCATTGCACACGACAAGCTATCGGCCCGGCATTGCCACGGGAGTAGTGGGCATCATTTCGGCGGGACGCGTACCGTCGACGAAGTTGATCGGGCCGACGGGACGGTCGCAGGCGAGAACTCGGGCCGGATAACCGAGCGCGCGATAGAGTTGGAACTGCGCGCGGTTATAGTCGTTCACGGCAATAAAGTATTCGCCATAGGCTCGATTCAGCTCGATCAGCGCGGCGACTGCTTCTTGCGGACGATTGACGAGTTGCAGGACGCCGCCGGCGCCGCGGGTCTCGCCGATGCCGATGAGCGTGCCGTTATACGATATGACCGCCTCCTTGATAGCGGCCGCCGCGTGTTCCGCCCGGATACTCGACGCCTCCAGGATGGCATGGGCCTGCACAACATCCTGGGCGACTTGGTCCTGTGCGTTGGCGAAGTCGATAGCAGCGCGCTGCTCCTGGGCGACTCGCACGTCAACCCGCGCACGGTTGCCCGCGCCAAGGTTTTCCAACGTCCAGACCAGGCCCAACTGCGCGTCGAATCGGCCTCCATAGACCTTTGAGCCGGCGTCGGGACCACCGCCAAAAAAACCGCCGCCGACAACTCCGCCGGGACCGGGTCCTCGTGCGACGACCGACGGTATCAGCGGGCGATATTCCTCCTGCCGCACGCGCTCGCAGTTCGCGGCCACGGTCGCGCGCTGCGAGGCAAGTTCCGGCCGGCTCGTCAGGCCTATTGGAATCAGTTCGCCCACGCCGACGCGCGGCGAGATCAACGTGATTTGCAAATAGGGAACTTCCGCGGGCACGACAACGGCGCCGGGGTTGAGGCGCAGAACGCGCGTCAAGCGGGCGCTGGCAATTCGCCAACTCGCACGCGCGGCGGCCTCCTGCTGCTGAAGGTCGAAGAGTTGTGCACGGGCACGATTCACTTCGACTTCGGCCACCAGCCCACGGGCAAGACCGGTAGTGCGCTTGACCAACTCGCGCCCTTTGGCGACTGCATCCTGAACGCCCGCCAGGATTCCGCGGGCCTGCTGTACGTCAAAATACGCGAGCGCGGTGGCGAACAAGGCGTCGTTTTGCGCCGCCTGCACATCGGCCTGGCGCACGGCCAATTCCTGACGGTCGGCCAAGGGACGAAAGATGGCGTCGGTCACGTTGAAATCGAGCGACGCCCCGCCGCCGAGATTAAAGTTCGTCTTGTGGTCATAGATCATCGTTCCGTCGGTTGACTGGTCGAGCCCGTCATGACGGTAAACGTCGGTACCGAAGTTCAGGTTGGGTAGCCACAAGCTTTCCGCACCGCGGAGCTGCGCGGCGGCCTCTTGGACGCTCCATTGTGCCGAGGCAATTACCAGTGGCCGAGCGTTTGACAAATACAAAGCCGTGGCCAAATTAATCGGTAGCGGCAAATCGCTCTCCGCGGGCCCCGCAGGCCGAATTGCAGGCGGCTGGAACAGCGGCGTTTCGACCGCCGGACCAAGGATCGGGCCGGTGCCGGGGTAGGTTTGCCCGATTTCGGGCACGCTGCTGATTTGATCGGGTGGATAGGGCGCATCTGGGGGGGGTGGCATTCGATTGTACGGATCGCCAGCCAGGGCGTTTGACAAGTAAAGCAGGACGCATGCGCTGATGGAATAACTCAAGGTTTTTCGCATAGCGCATCCCTCAACTTCCAGCAGCGTAAATCGGCCAAATGGCCGAAGCCTTTAGGATGTATCGGGTAACGACTATTCTGAATGTTCCAAATAGCCGGGCGTCCGATGCGGCCTTCCTAAATCACCTATCTTTTCCGGTTTTAGCGACTGGTGTATTTTTCAGCCATTGCGCGACACCCCGCGCCATGCGGCGACAACTTATAATATCTAAAGTGATCTTTCTCGCCCCGATGATCGCGCCCTCCCAATGAGCTTAACTGAATTCGCAATGCGACGGCCGATCACCATCCTGATGGTGGTCGTCGCTCTGGTTGGCGGAGGGGCTCTGGCACTGATGCAGATGCGGGTCGATATTTTCCCGTCGATCAACTCGCCGCAAATCTATGTCGTGAACAATTATGCCGGCATGGACCCCAGCCAGATCGAGGGCATCGTCACCAACGTCTACGAGCAAAACTTTCAGTACGTCGACGGGATCAAGTCGATCGAATCGAAAAATATTCAGAACTTCGTTCAGGTTAAGCTGACGTTCTATCCCGGCACCGACATGGCAGCCGCCATGTCTCAAGTGGTGAGCCTGACGAACCGTGCCCGCGGGCAGATGCCGCCGAGCGTGCTGCCACCGTTTGTGATACGCTTTGACGCCGCAAGCGTGCCGATCGGCTACCTCGTGTTGGAAAGCAAGGCGGATCGGCCTTTGGGCGAGCTGGCCGATCTGGGCCTGTTTCGCATCCGCCCCACACTTGTGGCCGAAGTGCCCGGCACGGTCGCCTTTTCGCCTTACGGCAGCAACACCCGGGCGATCGTGATTACCGTCGACCCGGACCGGCTTCGGGCGCACAACCTGACGCCGGAAAACCTGGTTTCCGCGTTGGAAACGGGCAACATCGTTTCGCCCGCCGGAAGCCTCTACACGCAGACGCAAACGCCGCTGGTTCCCACCAACGCGATGGTCGCCGATCCGCAGGAGTTGGGCAAGATTCCACTCCAACTCGGCAAAAACATCTACATCCGCGATGTGGCCACGATACGGGACACGACCGACAACAACTACGGCTGCGCGCTGGTCAACGGCCGCAAGTCGATCTTCATACCCGTCGTCAAAAAGGATACCGCCTCGACGTTGACGGTCGTGCGGCAGATTGAGGCCACGATGCCCAAGTTCAAGTCGCTGGTGCCTCCGAACGTCGACGTCCGCTACGAATTCGACGAGTCTCCAACGGTGAGAGCGGCCATCAATAGCGTGGCCACTGAAGGCGCGATCGGGGCGGCGCTCACCGGCTTGATGATTCTGCTCTTTCTCCACGACCTTCGCAGCGTCATCGTGGTACTCATCAGCATTCCGCTGTCGCTGATTTGTTCGCTGATCGGCCTCTGGCTAACGGGCAACACGATCAACATCATGTCGCTGGGCGGGCTGGCGCTATCGATCGGCATCCTCGTCGATCAAGCGACGGTCGTGATCGAGAACACGCATGCCCAGATGCTGCATACGCGCTCCATCGCCCGCGCTGCGCAGCTCGCCAGCGCCACGACGAACACGTCCTGCTTGCTGGCGATGTTTTGCATCCTTTCGATATTCATTCCAACTTTTATCCTCAACGAGCCGGTGCGCTCGCTCTTCATGCCGTTGACGTTGGCCGTGGGCTTTGCGATGATCGCGTCCTACGTGCTTTCCTTCACGCTGGTTCCGGTGCTCACCGTCCGGCTGGTGAAGCCCCTGGTGGAAGGGGAACATCGGAAGTCGCTTTTCGATCACATTTTGTCCGTCTTCGTCCGCATTGTCGAAGCAACGGTTCGGCATCGCTGGTTCGTCGTGGGGACGTATCTCGTGGGCTGCATTGTCATGATCTGGTTCGTCGGCCGCCAGGTGAGCACGGAACTCTTTCCCGAGGTCGATTCGGGCCAGTTCGTGCTGCGTTTCCGCGCACCGCCCGGCACCGAGTACGAGCTTACGCGGCGCTGTGCCTTGAAAATCCTCGACGTTATCGGAGAAGAGAGCCGCGGCAACCTCGACATGTCGATTGGCTATACGGGCCTCGGTTCGACGAATACCGCGACCAACAATATTCTGCTCTTCATGCGCGCCAGCGACGACGGCGTGCTTCGCGTGCGGCTCAAGCAAGGCAGCGGTGTCTCGATCGCCGATCTCCGCGACCGCCTTCGCAAGGCGTTGCCGGACAAAGTCGAACCTTGGTTGGCTGGTTATCTGAAGGAGCACGGTTTTTCGGCGGCGGACGCCGAGGCGCGGGCAAAGCAGATGTCGTTCGGCTTCGAGCCGGGCGACATCGTCAGCACGGTGATGAGTTTCGGCTCGCCCAATCCCGTCGAGGTCCTCGTCACGGGACCCGATCGCGACGCGGTCCGCGGGCACGCGCTGAAGGTACTGGCGGAAATGAAGACGATATCCGAGCTCCGCGACGTGCAACTCTATCAGCAGTTGGACTATCCGACGGTGCATATTGAAATTGACCGTCAGAAGGCGGGCCTCAGCGGCGTGGCGGTCAAGAACATCACCGATTCGCTTCTGGTCGGCACGTCGTCGAGCCGTTACGTCGTCAAAAACTATTGGCGCGATCCGCGAACCGGCGTCGATTATCAGGTGCAGATCCAGGTACCCACGCAGCGCATGGACCAGCCGCAACAAGTTGAAAATCTGCCGATTCACAAGGTCGATTCGGACACCAATCTGATGGTCCGCGACGTGGCCAAGGTCGCCAAAGGAAGCACGCCGGGCGAGATTGACCGCAGCGCCATGCAGCGCTATCTGAGCATCACCGCCAACGTCGAGGGCAATGACCTAGGCGGCGCGGCGAAGGACATTCAGCAAGCCATCGCGGCCGCCGGCGATCCGCCCCGCGGCGTCCGCGTAAACATCCGCGGCCAGATTGCTCCGATGAGCGAAATGTTCAACTCGTTGACCATCGGTCTGGCGCTAAGCGTGCTGGTGATCCAGGTTCTTTTAACCGGCTACTTCCAATCGTTCCGGCTGGCCCTCGTATCGGTCGGCGGGGTGCCGGGCGTGATCCTTGGGGTGGCTACGATCCTCGTGATGACGGGAACGAGCCTGAACATCGAATCGTTCATGGGCGCGATCATGTGCATCGGCGTTTCCGTTTCCAATTCCGTGCTGCTTTCGACTTTTATGGACGACCATTGGGCGCTGGGGCGCCGCCGCACGTAGCCGCCATCGAGGGCGCCCGCGACCGCCTGCGGCCGATTCTCATGACGGCCAGCGCCATGGTTTTGGGCACCGTGCCCATGGCGCTGGCCTTGGAGGAAGGCAGCGGCATGACCGCGCCCCTGGGCCGCGCCGTCATCGGCGGATTGGTTGTATCCACCTTTGCCACGCTCTTGATCGTCCCCGCGATGTTTTCTATTGTGATGGGAAGCGGGATGAAGAAATCTCCGTCGGTCTTTCCGGACGATCCGAACAGCCGTCATTTCGACCCAGAGCATCATGCACGGCGCGCAATTCACGGCGGCGACGAGCCGATTGAGGCACCGCCCGGATCAGGAGCAGGTTAATGTCGCCACGCACGTCCAGTTCTTTCGTTCTTTGCCTGGGGCTGCTCTTGGCGGTACTCGGCGGCTGCCATCACCCGGCGTCGGAGGCGAAGCCCGTGGGCGGACCGCCGGCGGTGCAAGTCGTGCATCCCGTACGCCGCATGCTCGCCGTCACCGTCGAGCAAGCCGGTTTCGTCAATGCGCTGGAACAAACGTCGATCTTCTCCAAGGTCTCCGGGTTCATCAAGAACTATTACGTCGATATCGGCGCCAACGTTACCAAGGGGCAGTTGCTCGCCGAGATTTTCGTGCCCGAGCTCAAGGAGAAGCGCGAGCAGATGCTGAAGCAGGTTGAGCTCGACAAACAGCTTATCGTCGTGGGGCAAAAGAGCGTCGAGAATGCGGTTGCCGAAGTGGCCGAGGCGAAAGCGAACGTCGGCAAGTATGAAGCCGACATCACGCGCTGGAAGAGCGAGGTCCAGCGATTGCAGCGAATGGTTGACGAAAGGGTCGTCGACATGGACATCCTTACCGAGACCCAACAGCAGCTTGCCAGCAGCGTGGCCGCTAAGAAAGCGGCCGAGGCGACGGTGAACGCCCGCGAAGCCGATCGTCTCATGGCCGAGGCCAATCTCCTCAAGGCCCGCATTCAAGTGAAGGTCGCCGAGGCCGAAGAGCGCATGTCGAAGGCCATGCTCGATTACACGGAGATTCGCGCACCGTACGACGGCGTCGTGACCGCCCGCAACGCCAACCGGGGCGACTATGTGCAGGCAGTATCCGGCGACAAGTCTTCAACGAATCCGTCGGCCCTCTTTGTCGTGGAACAGGTCGAACAACTGCGCGTCTTTTTCGACGTGCCCGAACAATTCGCCGCGTACGTCGTCCCGGGAAAGACCAAGGCCGCCATCCGCGCTGACGCCTTAAGCGGCATCGAGATCCCCGCCACCGTTACGCGTTGTTCCTGGGCGATCCGCGAGAGGACGCGAACGTTGTGGACCGAGATCGACCTGGCGAAGAAAGATTACAACGGACTGCGGCCGGGAATGTACGTATACGTCAATATGTCGGTCGAGCGGCCCGATGTTTTCACGCTTCCGAAGGACGCTCTTTTAGTTCAGGGTAACCAGACCTATTGTTTTCTCGTCCACAACGGCAAAGCGTTGAAAACGTCGGTCGATGCTGGCATCGGCAACGGACAGTGGACCGAAGTCCATAAAATGAGAATCGACGGTGCCTGGGTTAACGTAACGGGCAACGAGATGGTCATCGTGGGCGATCTTACGGACATCAGCGATGGCGAAGCGGTAAAGCCAATAACGGCCGACGCCCGGAAACCATGAGCCGCTGAAGGCCTCGTTGGCTTACGATCTTCCATCAAAATCCTTGCAGTCCGCGATTGGCGACCTGCGGTTGCGCGGGCGGCGCGTCGGTTGTTTTCGGCGGAGGCGGCAAGCGCAAAGGCTCCGCAGGCGGCCCGACCGGCGCCGGTGTCGCGGGAACGACAGAGCCATCGCCGCAAGGACCGTAACCACACTTCGGGCAGGTCCACAGAACCGTACACTTCTTGACCGGAGTCTCCTTCGGCACAGGGCAGATTACAAGCTTATGCACGCAACGGATCTTGCAACAATCACAGTCCTCGCAATTGCCGTTGCCGTTGTCGCAGCGATCGCATCCGCAAACCGGCGTTACGGGCGGAAGGCATATCCACTTGCAGGCGCAGCTGTACTTGTGGATCGTCTCCTTCTTCGTATCGCAAGTCATGTGGCAGCAGGGCTCCATGCAGCAGCCGCAGCGTGGGCAGCGATCGTTGCATCCGCAACCGCAGCCTTCCGGTAAGCCGTTTTGCGGGCAGCCTTGCTCGCAGCATCCGGTCTCGTCGCCGCACAGGGAGGCTTGTCCAACCAACGTGCAGGCGACAAAGATCGCCGACCCGATCAGTCCAACCAAAAATCGTGTCATACTATGATCTCCTTTTTACGCGATGTGTTTGGAACATCCCTTAGAACGTCACCTGCACTTCGGTGCCGAAGCCGTTCGTCGAGCCGTTAGCTATCGGAGTGGTCGTCATCAAATTGCCTGAGACTTGGTTTGCGTCATAGCGATAGCAGTAGTTCCAGTCGGTCATCACGCTCAAGTTCGTATTAAGATACCAGTTCAACGCCACGGTGGTGCCGTTGGCGATGCCGCCTCGGATCGGGTCGGTCGAGCCGAGGTCCGAATTGAGGTCTACATAGGAGTACCGGAGGGCAAGTTCCCACGCGCCGCGACCGCAACACAAGTCGCCCAGCGCATCACGGACGAGGAAGGCGTTTTCATACGGCCCATCGCCGCCCAGGTAATAGCGGGCCAGCGTGCCCCATTTCTTGTCATAATGCCGGTACTCGCCCGTCAGCATGTAAGAAAGCTGCAAGTAACCGCCGTTAAACTCGTAGTTCTGCACCGACTTGGCGCCGACTTGGGCGTTGTTGAGAAAGTTCCAGCCATACTCGGCTTGAAACGACCACGGTCCGCGGATGTACAGGAATTCCGTGCCGAGCAAATACTCTGTCTCGCACGTGACGTTGCCTACGTCGACAATCCGGTTGGCGTTGGCGTCTGCCAGGTACTGACCCGCGGCGCCCGCGCCGTTCGCGTTCGTGGTCGCCCCCGGGCTGGCGGCTGGATCGTCATCGCGCATTTCGGGGCGAGCTCGCAGGCGGATCGTGTCGGACGCGGCGGTTCCGGCGCCGATGTTATTCGTGCCATCGCGCCAGCCGCCGGAGAGTCCCAAGTGCATCAGGTGCCGGCCTTCGTCCTCGTAGATTGGCAAGCAGGTCCAGCGGGTGTTCCAGCCGTATTGGCCAGTGCCGAAGAAGTCGCCGCTGCTGCCGTTGTCCGGACGGAAGAGAACGAACGATCCGAAGATCCTGTCGTCGCACCAACTGTTGCCGAACCAGAGGCCGGTAACGAAGTTCTGGTCGAGTTCGATCGCTTGCGAGTAGAGCGACCGCTCCATGAACGTCATCGTGCGGCTGGAACTGGCCATGTCGCCTTCCAGCCCAAGGCAGTTCTTGACGTGGCCACCCCGTACGGTGCCAATCACGGGAATCTTGTTCACGCCGACCCAGAATTCGTCGAGCCCGGACGTGGCGAACTGGTTGTTTTCCAGCGCGATATTGAATCGGTATTCGCAAGTTTCATAAAACGTGCCTTCGACGAAGGGCCGGATGCGGCGGAAGAAGTCGCCGTCCTGCAGGGGGCCGATGTCGCCGGGCGTCGTCGTTGGCCGGTTGAGAGAATTCTGCCGCCACCAAACATTGTCCCATTGCAACCAGAAGCCGGCATGCATGGTGAAGTCGCCGCTAGGCGTCGTGAAGTAGAGTCCCGTACCATTCTTAAACGCCACCTTCACATCGCTGGTATCGGAGCCGACCTCGACTGCCTTCGGCGCGCTCGGCGCCGCGGCGGCCGTGCCTCCGCCCGTACCGTAGGCTGCAGGTATTGCCGGCGTCACTTGTTGCCGTTGCATCTCGTCGAGCCGTGCCTGCATTTGCCGGATCTCTTGATCTTGCTGCTCCAAGCGCGCGGAAAGGGAATCGAACGATTGTCCGACGGAGCTCTCCTGCGCCGCCAGGGGACTCTTGGACACCGCCAAACTGATCGCCGCCAACAACCCAGCCATGATCCATCGTGTCATTGCGAGTCCTCCTGCCGATTCTTACTTGGATTCGCCCAATGCGACCCGCAACGGTCCCGCAGGTTATGGCGCAAGCGCCTCACGTGCGGGCACTGCGGAATCTACTTCCTTTATCGTTGGATACGTGAAGGAGGGTTGTTAGCAGTGTGCTATTGCCGTCGGAAACAGCGACAAAGCCGGCGACGCGATCCGCACAATCGTCATATCCCGCAACCCTTTCGGACGCAGAATCCGCAACTCCGTTAAAACTTGCCAGTTTGGTAACTTCGTGCCGCTTAAAAAATGATCTGGAACCGCGCGTACAGGGCGTCTTCCGTGTGGAGCGGAAACGGTTCATTCCCGATCCTTACGGGCTCGGCAAACCACGCGTGCTCCCAATTGAACTGCGTGCGAATCCACTTGTTCATGTACCAGTTGACGCCGACCGTGCTTTCCGTCGCCTCGCGGCTATAGAGACCGGTGGCGGGCGTCAGGGTCAGCGCGTTTGGGCTCAAATCCAGCCGCGAAACGCGCCAAAGGATTTCCCATGCGCCGGATTGCAAATCGGCGAATAAGGGGAAAACGGAGTGATCGGATCGATTTGCTGCGTGTAGTCGACGCGCTTCTCGCCGGTCAGCAGATAGCTCGCCATAACGTAGAAACCGTCAGTATGCACTTTGACAATAGGCCGGCCGACCAACTCCTGCGCATGCAATTGTTGGTCCATCTCGAAGTACTGGGTCGCGAAGCCGAAAGAGCCGTGGAAATACTCCAGCTCCGGGCTGACTCGCGTTCGGACACCGTCGGCCGCCACAAGGCTATTGTACGCGAACCATTGGAAAGTCGAGGGCGTGGTCAGCGTGCTCGGAACGACCGCCACGGAGCCGCCTGATGCCAGGCCCTCAATGCCGACGCCGTAGGAGCAGCCGAATTGCAGCCCGCGCAAAAGATCGAAGTCTGGGTCGTTGAAAGGCCGCACGACCATCCGCGTATTGACGTCCTTTTGATTATTGCTGTCGATCGTGCTGTCGTTCTGGTCGCCGTTGGAAATTGCGATAGCGTAGTCAAAGTGGTCGGCAAACATCTTGCGGCCATGAACCATCACGCCCTCGTCGCGCTGCGGCACTACCTGGTCAATCATCGACCGCTCCATGAAGGGCGTGTAGCGGTCCTGGATCAGTTGTTCATAGCTGAAGGGCTGTTTGAACTTGCCAAGCTCCACTTGAAGGCCGTCCCAATAATGGATGTTCAGATACGCATCGGTGATCGACTTGGAAAAATTGCTGCCGGCGAAATCCGGAAGGACGCGGAATTCATAATACTTCAGCACCGTCGCCTCGACGCCCACACGCGCACGGCGGATGAGAAAAGTGTCCGGGGTAGTCGCCGTGTCAACGTCTTCGGGATAGCCGCGGAAATCGGCTTGGAGCTGGCCCGTGATATGAAGCTCATACGATTTGTCATCCGATCGCAAGTAAAAGCCTTCATTCCAGCCCGCCAAGGGAAATCCGCCGGTGTGGATGCCCTGCCGCTCGGTCGGGCGGGGTGGCACTGACGAACTAACAGTGGGAACTCCGGCGGCGGTGGTTGGATACGGCGGCACATCCTCGGATTGGGCCGGTGGCGCTGGATCGGCAGTCGCGGGAACTAGCACCGGGCTTCGCTCGTCGTGCATCTGGCGGACCATTATGCCAAGTTCGTCGACTTGGCGCTGGAGATCGGCGATCTGAACGTCCCGGGCGTCGTCGCCTTTGGCAGTGCCGCCAACGGCAGCCGTCGCGATCGACAGCACCGCCGAAAAAATGAACCGCGGAACCCTGGCAAAAGTCGAATTAGCCATTGCTTCTTCCTCCCTGAAAACACACTATCGCAATCCTTGCACGGCGCAATGTCTCGCGGCTATTTTCGCCAGCTTTCGATACGACTGTTCGTATCCTTCGATCTGATCGAATCGTTGCACATCGCACAAGCAGGATAAATGGAATAAACGGCAGCCGAAGACCGGCCGGCGGGCCCAAAACGGCTGTACGTTCGGAACATCCGGCAAACTTTGACTGTCGGCCGCAAAGCCGTTCGCGGCAGAAGAGCCATAAAGCAATCAACGTGCCACCTTGGCCGCAATGGGCTGATCCACCCTGCGGAAACTGGAATTTGGTAAACTGTTCCACTCAGGTAAATCATGCGGGCGGCTTGCACCGATGCTGCAAGCGGATTAGCCAGCAAGTTTGACGGGCGACTGTTGGCAGTGATGGCGAAATCCAAAGCGACAGCACAGAATTCGCTAAGAAGCCGCTTCACACGGATTTTCCCTATTGTGGCCTGCGATTTGCGTCATTGGCGAGCGATACCAAGAAACTGAAAAGGATGTTCGTTATGACGATGACCGAGAGAGAAGTTTATCCAAGGAACAGGTTGTTGAGCGACAACGCGGCCTCAATATTGCCGTTACGCTCATTGAGCCAGGAAGGGCGCATACTTGCCGCGTTGCGAAAGCCGGGCGGCGCGTTGCCCCGCGTCTCGGTGACGTGGCTGGTGCGATACTACGATTATCTGAGCGAGTACTTGGTTTTTCCCTTCGAGGCGCACTGTCCCGAGGAGAGTCGCCCGCTGCGGCCGTGGACGGCGTCCGTTTGGGTAATCGGACTGCTGCCCCCGGCGGCTTTGGCCCAACTCGACGATGCCGGCCTTCTATGCACGGCGCTGCACAACGGCGAGGCCATTGAAGTCCCGCTCATCGACCTGGAAGTCGCTGGCGAGAATGCCAACTCGCAACTCATCGAGGACTACTGGTATTGGTTCTGGAACTGGCGATTTGATCCAGGAATCTAAGAGCGGAAATCGAAGCCGATGAACGGCCGGCCGCCATAAGTCCGTGCCGGGCACCATTGTGCCCAGCCGTCGCTGAGGCGTTTTGGCCTTGAATCGACCGTGCGGCCATCATTCTCGATCTACAATACCGTGGCGGAAATCGACCGGTTGGTGGATGCGGCCCGATCGCTGTCCATTCAGTAGACGTTTACAATCGGTTCCGCGCCGCCGATTCAGCCGGCCAACGCAGCTTGTTATTGCTACGAGCCCGGATTCCATAGTTTATATGTCTTATACCCGCCACCGAGATTCACGACGGAGCAGCCTGCCTGCATGAGAACCCGCGTCGCCAAATAGCCGCGCTGGCCGACCTGGCAATAGACCGCGATGTCGCGGTCGCGCGGCGCTTCGTTCAGGCGCTGGCGCAGCTCATCAACGGGCAGGTTCACCGCGCCGGGAATGTGGCCCTGGGCGAACTCTTGTGCCGTGCGGAACGTCAAGGAGCAGCGGCCGATTTTCCGGCGGCTGCGCGAGAACAGCTTCAACGTCCGCTTGCGGATGGTCGCCGCGCAGCAGCCCGGCAGCGACGAAACCAGCCATGTTGACTGGGTCCTTTGCCGAGCCGAATTGCGGCGCATAGGCGAGCTCCATTTCCTCCAAGTCGAAGACGGTCATGCCAGCCTGGATGGCGACAGCCAACACGTCGATCCGCTTATCGACGCCCGCACCGCCGACGGCCTGCGCGCCGAGGATGCGGCCAGAGGCGGGATCGAAGAGCACCTTGAGCGACATTGCTTCGGCGCCGGGATAGTATCCCGCATGATTCGCGGGATGGACGTAGACCTTGCGGTAAGGCCGATTTGTCCGCCGCAAGGTTTTCTCCGCCGCGCCGGTGATCGCCGCCGCGCGGCCGAAGAGGCCGACGATGGCCGTACCCTGAGTGCCGCGATAGCGGACCGCACGGCCGAAGATGTTGTCCGCGGCGATGCGGCCCTGTCGGTTGGCCGGCCCGGCCAGCGGAATTTGGATCGGATCGCCCGAAGTGAAGTCGCCAACTTCGATTGCATCGCCAACGGCATAAATGTCCGGGTCGCTTGTCATTAAATGATCGTCGACGCAGATACCGCCCCGCTCCCCGACCGCGAGCCCCGCGTCAACCGCCAATTTGTTTTCCGAGCGAACTCCGACGCCCACGATCACCAATTGCGCGTGGATTTGCTGTCCAGACTTGAGCTGCACCGAAAGTCCGTCGGCCGCCTGCTCGAAGCTCGCGGCCGAATCGCCCAAGAGCACCGTCACGCCGTGCGCGGCCAGCGCTTCGGCAAGGGGCGTCGTCATCTCCTTGTCCAACGGAGGCAGGATCTGGTCTTGCAGTTCAACGACCGTCGTGGCGATGCCGCGGGCGCACGAGGTTTTCGGCCATCTCCAGCCCGATAAAACCGGCGCCGATGACGACCGCATGGCGAACGCCCTGGTCGATTCGGACTTTGATTGCGTCCGCATCCTGCAGAGTTCCGCAGCGTATGGATGCCAGGCAAATCGATGCCCGGCAGCGGCGGCCGGACGGGAGCAGCGCCTGGCGAGAGAATCAGCTTGTCGTAGCTTTCTTCGTACTCGCGACCGGTAACAATTTCGCGGAGGCGAACTTTCTTCGCCGCGCGGTCGATCGAATCAACCGAGGTCAGCGTGCGGACATCGATGTTGAAGCGCTCGTGCAACCGCTTTGCTGTCGTCACGAGCAGCTTTTCGCGTTGCGGAATCGCACCGCCGAGATAATACGGCAACCCGCAATTGGCGAACGAGACGTCCGCGCCGCGTTCGAAGAGAATGATTTCGGCCTCTTCCGACAAGCGCCGCGCACGCGCCGCCGCTGAGGCTCCGCCTGCCACGCCGCCGATGATGATGAGTTTCACGATAGGATTCCAGTACTGAGCTTTGAGCGAAGAGCGGAAAGCAAGGGGCAAAGAGGCGGTTCCAATGCGGCTTTGCTAATGCTCGCCGCGCTTGGCACAATGCTAGCAGCTATTTATTCCACGGCATACGGGCCAGAATCATGCCCATTCCGCAAGTGTCCGTCACACCGGCGAAGACGAGCCCGGCTCCTACGAAAGCCGATAAACCTATCAACGGCCAGTACCACAACGAGCCAATCACACCCGCGAGTACGAGCGAGCCGGCGGCGATGCGCACCTGCCGCTCAAGCGACATCGTCTTCTTACCGCGGATGACGGGCAGTCCCGCGGCTACACAGGCGGTCGTTCCACCTTCGACACTGATCACATTCTCGAACCCGGCCGTGATGAATTTCTCGCAAGCCTGCGCGCTTTCGCGCTCCGCTTTTGCAAATCAGGTAGAACGGCTCGAGATCCGCCTCGTCGCGAGCTTTCAGCAATGAATCCGGTTCGAGCTGATCGAGCGGTACGTTCCGCGCGTTCTCAACGTGGACCTCGCGAAACTCATCCGGCGTGCGAACGTCGATTAGCTCAGTCCGTCCCGCACGGCAAAGCTCCGCAAACTGTGATGGCGAAATGGTCTTAACGTTCATGGTACTGTTGATCCTTCAAATGCTCGATTGTATCGGGACATATTTACGTTCTAATTAGAAAAACTCGCCGTCCATTCATGGGGATTGACCCTGCGAATTGTCGGTCTTCCGGGAAGGTCGGGCCAAGCCATTAGCCCGCGCGGAAGGTCTTCCATTCGATCTTGAGCTTGCGCATCCTTCCTCGCAGCGTATGTGGATTGATCTTGAGCAGCTTTGCGGCACCGCGAAGTCCTTCGATACGCCCGTCGGTAGCGGTCAGCGTAGCCTCGATGTGCCGGCGAATGACTTCATCTAAGGGGACGACTTCCGCGGCGGTTCTCGGCTTCGGCGGAGGCGTTAATTCGGCGGCGGCGGGCTTTGCCGCCACCGGCAATGACGGCACACCAAGTGACTTGGCCACTTCCAGGAGCTTTCCATCGCCGAGAATAGCCGCCCGATCGATTACCGTGGCCAGTTCACGCACGTTGCCCGGCCAGGCGTACGCCTCAAGCATCCCGATGTCGTCCTGCGTCGGCTCGACCGGATAAAGCCCGAAACGCGTCGCGGCGCGCTTCGCAAAATGCCGGGCGAGTTCGGGAATGTCCTCGCGGCGTTCCCGCAGGGGCGGAATGACGATGGGAAACACGGCCAGGCGATACCAAAGGTCTTCCCGAAACTGTCCGGCAGCCACCATTGCGGGCAGATCGCGATGCGTGGCGGCGATGATTCGCACGTCGACGCTGATCGGCTTTTGTCCGCCCACGCGCTCGAGCCAGCCGTCTTGAAGTATCCGCAGCAGACGAACCTGCGCGGCCAGCGGCAGTTCGCCCAGCTCGTCCAAGAGCAGCGTCCCGCCATCGGCTCGCTCAAACCAGCCCTGCCGCGTCTCGGTGGCGCCGGTAAACGCGCCTTTCTCATGCCCGAAAAGCTGCGAGTCGATCAGTTCGTGTGGGATCGCGCCGCAGTTAACGCGGATGAACGGTCGCTCGGCGCGCGGCGAGCCGCTGTGGATAGCACGGGCGACAACCTCCTTGCCGGAACCTGTCTCGCCAAAAATGAGCACCGGCACGTTCGACTTGGAAACGAGCTCGATCCGTTCCATCACGCCGCGGAGCCCACTGCCGATGCCGACGATCGTGTCGCCCAGGTTCTCGCGGCCCAAGCCGCTTCAAGAGCGAGCGTTTATCTGCTTCGGCCGTTTCGCGCAGCACGGCCATTTCGGCAACTCGGCGGTCGTTCTCCAATGCGACTGCGAAGGGCTCCAAGAGCACCTGCATCAAATCGACGTGCTCCGGCTGAAAAGCTGCGCCAAACTCCGCGACCAGCACCAAAACGCCGAAGCGATCATCGCTGAGCGCAAGCGGTCCCACGAGCACATCGGACTTGATCGGCTTGGGCGGAACGACGGCCAATACCGGCTCTGAGCCGCGCTCGTGGCAATGGAGCACTTTACCGCGACGGCACCAGTCGAGGATTGCCGCCATTTGATTGGGCTGACATTCGCTCCGCAGGTCGCCGGGCGGTCCGTTCTTCCTTGTTTGCCCGATGGCGACCGATTCGATGCAATGCCGCGCCGGATCGACGCGGCGCACGAAGATCTTTTCAATTGGCAAGCTCTCGGCAAGGAGGCCTGCAATCGTCTCGGTGGACTGCGAAATCTCGATATGTCGGCAAGCTTCCCGCCAAACATCCATCATTAGATCGCGATATTTATCCATAGTTATCCATCACTAAAAGCGGTTATCTATCGTACTGCACGGGCTTGATCTGGTGTATGCAACGGATTCTAACGTATTTCGGACGAAAAGTCACCGTATCTGCTAGAATCATTGAAAAAATCTCTTGGCATAATCGTTGCACTGCAAGCAAATAGCGAAATTGGGACCAAACGGAAAGAAATACTATGGCAAGCAAGAAGCCGATGTTAAATGCCAGGAATTGCAATGTCGCCGGCGTCATTTTGGCGGTGATTTGCATGTCGGGACTCACCGGATGCAATCCGCCGTCGGACTCCAGTGGCGGCCTGGAGATACTTAATGTCTCCTACGATCCAACTCGCGAGCTTTACAAGGAATTCAACGCTGCGTTTGCTCGGCATTGGCAAGAGACGGCCCATCAGACGGTTGCGATCCACGCGTCCCATGGCGGCTCCGGCAAGCAGGCCCGCAGCGTGATCGATGGATCGGACGCTTCGGTCGTGACGCTCGCCTTGGCGTATGACATCGACGCCATCGCCGAGCATGGTTTGCTAGCCAAGGATTGGCAGACTGGTGCGCGGAAGCTCCCGCACAACAATTGCCCCTACATCTCGACGATCCTTTTCCTGGTGCGCAAGGGCAATCCGAAGGGCATCCACGATTGGAGCGATCTGGTAAAGCCGGGCGTCGAGGTGATTACGCCGCATCCGAAGACATCGGGCGGAGCACGTTGGAATTACATGGCGGCATGGGGTTTCGCTCTCAATCGTGAACTGGGGGGCCTCGATAAACTGAACGATCCCAAGCAGTCCGCCGCAGTCGAAGCGGCGCAAGAAAAGGCTAAAGAGTTCGTCCGCGACCTCTATCAACACGTAAAAATCCTTGACAGCGGCGCCCGCGACGCGACCATCACCTTCGTTCGCAAGCAGCAGGGCGACGTGCTCATCGCTTGGGAGAACGAAGCCCTCCAGGAAACGGCCGGCGAGGGGGCAGGGAAATTTGACGTGGTCACGCCGAGCATCAGTATCCTGGCCGAGCCGCCCGTTGCGGTGGTCGATGCGAATGTCGACCGTCTGGGCACGCGCGAGGTGGCCGAGGAATACTTGAAGTATCTCTACTCCGCCGAAGGCCAGGCAATCGCCGCGAAGAACTTCTACCGGCCAAGCGATCGCGCGGCGGTCGATGCGAACCTGATCAAACCTTTTGCCGATTTGAAACTGTTCACCGTTGACGATGTCTTCGGAGGGTGGCAGAAGGCGCAGAAGACCCACTTCAGCGACAAGGGTGTTTTCGACGAGATCTATCAGGCAAAACGCTAGCAAGGATGCGGTCATGCTTTTGCAACTCAAGAAACCGAGCGTGCTGACGGGCTTCGACCTGACGATGGGTTTCACGCTCTTTTACCTTTCGATGCTGGTTCTGATACCGCTTGGCGGACTTGTACTCAAGACGACGAGCATGGGCTGGTCGCGGTTTGCTGCCGCGGTTACTACGCCGGAGATCATGGCCTCATATCGCCTGAGCCTGGGTGCCTCGCTGGCAGGCGCACTCGTCAATGCCGTGTTCGGCTTCCTTGTGGCCTGGGTCCTCGTGCGTTATGCCTTCCCGGGCAAGCGATTGATCGAGGCCATAGTGGACTTGCCGTTTGCCTTGCCGACGGCCGTTTCGGGCATCGCGCTTGGCGCCTTTATGCCCGCAGCGGCTGGATCGGCCGCTTGCTGCCCGCGGGGGTCGAAGTTTCTTACACCTATCTAGGCGTCGTGATTGTGTTGACGTTCATTGGTTTGCCGTTCGTGGTGCGGACGCTCCAACCGGCGCTGGAAGACCTCGATCCGCAATTGGAAGAAGCGGCCGCAAGTCTCGGCGCGGGCCGCTTGCAAACGTTCCGCCGCGTCATCCTGCCGGCCGTCTTGCCCGCGCTTTTAACCGGTTTCTCGCTCGCTTTCGCGCGGGCACTGGGCGAGTACGGTTCGGTGGTGTTCATCGCGGGCACGTCGGCCGGACAAGCTCAGATCGTCCCGATGCATATCATTTCCAAGCTCGAACAATACGACTACGCCGGCGCCACCGCGCTAGGCGTCGTGATGCTCGCAGCGTCGTTCGTGCTGCTTTTGACCGTGAACTTGATTCAATGGTGGAGTCGGAGACATATCGGGTGATGCGTGATGCGCACGTTGCATCTGAGATTTGAAATCTGAGATTTGAGGATTCGACACAAGGAATCAAGCCATGCCTGCCGCTGCCGGCTCACTGACGACTGCCGTATTACATAATCGCGCTGCCTCTCGTGTCGGTGAACCTTTCTGGCTTCGCGCCACGTTGATTGCCGTTGCGCTGATCTTTCTCGGCCTGTTCCTCGCTATGCCGTTGGCACTCGTTTTTGCATCGGCACTGGAAAACGGCGTAAGGGCCTACTTTTCCGCACTAGCTACGCCCGACGCCCTGCACGCGATCTATCTGACGCTGCTGGCCGCCGCGGTTTCGGTGCCGCTGGGCACCATTTTCGGCCTTGCGGCAGGGTGGTCGATCGCGAAGTTCCAATTCCTGGGCAAGAATCTGCTAATAACGCTTATCGATCTGCCGTTTTCGGTGTCGCCGGTGATCGCTGGCCTGCTGTTTGTTCTGCTATTCAGTCCGACGCATGGCTACTTCGGCCCCTGGCTGGCCGCCAACGGAATCCGCATTATCTTCGCGGTGCCCGGCATCATCATCGCCACGATGTTCGTAACCGTTCCCTTTGTAGCGCGGGAGTTGATCCCGCTCATGGAAGCGCAAGGAACCGAGGAAGAGCAGGCCGCCCGCGTGTTGGCGCAAACGGCTGGCGAACCTTCTGGCGCATCACGCTCCCCAATGCGAAGTGGGGGCTGCTGTATGGAGTCATACTGTGCAATGCTCGAGCGATGGGCGAGTTCGGCGCGGTATCAGTCGTTACGGCGCATGTGAGCGGCGTGACGAATACGCTGCCGTTGGAAGTGGCAACACTCTACAACGATTCGGGCAGCTACTCAGCGGCGTTTGCCGTCGCTTCGCTGTTGGCATTGCTGGGATTGGTGACATTGGCGGCGAAAACGTTCGTTGAGTGGCGAGTAGGGACCGAGATCGATCCAAAGGAGTAAAACATGAGCATTGAAGTCAAAAACATCAGCAAGACGTTTGGCACGTTCGCGGCCCTCAAGGATGTCAGCCTCACGGTCCGCGCCGGCGAGCTGCTAGCCTTGCTCGGGCCGTCCGGATCGGGCAAGACAACGCTTTTGCGGATCATCGCCGGCCTGGAACAGTCCGACGCCGGCAGCGGGCCGATCAAGTTCCACGATCAGGACGTGGCGGGCCGCGATGTCGGCAGCCGCCAAGTCGGCTTCGTCTTCCAACACTATGCGTTGTTCCGCCACATGTCGGTCTTCGAGAACGTAGCCTTTGGCCTGCGGGTGCGGCCGCGCTCGCAACGGCCCGCGAAAGAGCATATCCGCGCCAAGGTGTTCGAGCTGCTGAAGCTCGTGCAATTGGACGTCCAGGCGAATCGCTATCCCCACCAGCTTTCCGGCGGCCAGAGGCAGCGCGTGGCGCTGGCCAGGGCACTTGCCATCGAGCCCAAGGTTCTGCTGTTGGATGAGCCGTTCGGCGCACTGGACGCGCGGGTGCGGCAGGAGTTGCGGCAGTGGCTCCGCCGTCTGCACGACGAGATCCATCTGACGAGCGTCTTCGTGACCCACGACCAGGACGAGGCGATGGAGCTTGCGGACCGTGTGCTAGTGATGAACGATGGCCAGGTCGAGCAGATCGGCACGCCCGACGAAGTGTTCCACAATCCGAAGACAGCATTCGTGATGAATTTCCTCGGCCACGTGAATACGTTTCATGGGCGATTGGAGGGCGGCAAGGTTCATTTTGCGGCCGTCGCGGTCGAGGTGCCGCATCCAGCGCTTGCCACTGAACGCAAGGTCCGAGTCTTCGTCCGCCCGCACGATCTGGAGATCGAGACGCACCGCAACGGCCATCCAGCCTTTCCCGCGGTGATCACACGGGTCCACTCGGCCGGTCCCGGCGTGCGGCTCGAATTGCGCGCCGCGTCGGGCGAGCTGCTCCAGGCCGAGTTGCCGCAGGAGCGATACCGCGCCTTGCAGGTCGGGCTGGATAGCAACGTCTTCGTTTCGCCGCGCAGCGCGAAGGTTTTTGCCGTGGACCGGACGACATTCGACAATGGCGAGGGAATCTGAAGCGATTTTCTGCTTCAAGAAAAAACACGACTCGCCTTGGGGGCGAGTCGTGGATACCGGGGTCCTAGGGCAATCGGTGACGCACTACGCATGCCTCACCTTCGAACCGCGGCGTTTTTCCGAAATGTATTTAGGGATTCTCTCAAAACCGATCAAATGGCACGACTGACGCTGCCCCAGGATCGGTTTTGTTTGAGACTCTGATGCTTCAATAGGACATTCCCATGCGGTTAAACGTCGAAGAAAGCCGGGCAGGCACTCAAAAAGGGCGCCACTCCTGGTGCTCCCAGGTGAGCCCCCGGTCCTTTCCTGTTTTTTGGCGGAGTGTATTTCCGCACGTTCCAAACCATCATCACCTCAACTATTCCATCCAACGTGTACAACAGCCCCTTACTGGCTTGCCGACCCGCCTATTTGATTAGGGGGATTCCGCAAACAAAAAGTCACGCATAAGGCAGATAAAAATGCGCAAATGTAGCTTCTACCAGGAGGGTAAAATCGCGATATAATGGCCTTTTCCCTGAAATTTGAAATACCAGCCTGACATCAAGAAAAAATCATGTTAATCCCCTGTTTGCACCGCATCGCCCTGATCGGATCATTGGCCGTTGCATGCGCGATGCCCGCGGCTCGGCTCGCGGCCGCGGAACCGCCGAGGGAAACGCCCGAGCAGAAGGCCGCGCGCATGAAATGGTTCGCCGAGGCCCGCTTCGGCATGTTCATCCACTGGGGCGTCTATTCGGTGCCGGCGGGCGAGTGGAAAGAGCGCAAGAATTTGGGCGAGTGGTTCATGGAAGAGACGCACATGCCCGTTTCGCAGTATGAGAAGTTCGCCCAGCAGTTCAATCCGGTGAAGTTCGATGCCAAGCAGTGGGTGGCCACCGCCAAGGGGGCCGGCGTGAAATACATCGTGATCACGAGCAAGCATCACGACGGCTTCGGCATGTTCCCCTCGCAAGAGACCGATTGGTGCATCAAGAGCACACCCTTCCAGCGCGACCCGCTCAAGGAGCTTTCCGAGGCGTGCCGCGATGCGGGCATCAAGTTCTGCGTCTATTATTCGATCATGGACTGGCATCATCCGGACTGGGGAACGCGGCGGGCGTGGAACGACAAGGCGACCGGGAAGCCCAACATGGACCGCTACACGGCCTACCTGAAGCGGCAGCTAAAGGAGATCATCACCAATTATCATCCAGGCATCCTCTGGTTTGACGGCGAATGGGAATCGCCCTGGACGCCCGAGCGCGGCGAGGATCTCTACGCTTACGTTCGCGGCTTGCAGCCGGACATCATCGTCAACAATCGCGTCGGCAAGGCCCGCGCTGGCATGAAAGGAATGGACAAGGGCAAAGGCGCGGGCGACTACGGCACTCCCGAACAGAACGTGCCGCCGAACGGATTTGGTCCCGGCGTCTATTGGGAATCGTGCATGACGATGAACGACCATTGGGGCTACAACAAGAATGACCACAACTTCAAATCGACAAAAGACTTGATTCACATCCTGGTCGATTGCTCCAGCAAGGGCGGCAATCTTCTCTTGAACGTCGGCCCGACTTCCGAAGGACTGATCCCCGAGCCGAGCGTCGAGCGGCTGAAGGCGATCGGCGATTGGATGAAAGTCAACGGCGAGAGCATCTACGGCACGACGGCCAGCACGATTGGGAAGCCGGTGTGGGGACGCTCGACGACCAAGGGAGAGAAGATTTATTTGCATGTGTTTGATTGGCCGGAGAACGGCAATCTTCGCGTAACGGGCGTTCCAAAGGATATAAAGAAAGCCTGGCTCCTGTGCGACCGCGAAAAGAAACCCTTGTCCGTACTTTGGGAAATTGGTAGCGGCACGATTACCTTGCGTTCATCTGTCGACACGGGATTAGCGCCATCGGTCGGTAAAGCTGAAGTATTAACGGGCAAGGAGATTCAAAAAGCCAAGTCGCTAAGAATCGACGTGCCGGCCGCGGCGCCAGACAAGATCGATACTGTGATTGTGCTGGAGTAAGTTTGCACCCGCATGGGAAGTCATTTGGACTGGAAAATGTTGCTTTACTGACGTAGAATCTAACAACATGGAGCAAACTACTGGGATTAACCGCCAAGCGGCGGAAGCGATGCAGCGACTAGTCGCTGCTCACTCGGCGCTCAAGGCCGACGACATTGCGCACTTGCGCGCGCTCAGTATGGACGAGCGAGGCGCAATCCTCCAATCAGCCTGCAAGGCGGCTGCCGTCATCCAGCGAAGCCGCGCCGAGACCGGTTTGCCGCCGGCGGAGCCGGCTCCCTGGCCAGCGTCTACTTGGGAATTCCAGAAGAGGCACGCCGCCCGTTTCCGCGAATGAGCGACTTACCCTATATTCCTGCCCAAGAACAGCTTCGCCAGATCCTCTCTCGGCGGATTGCCATCCTCGACGGCGCGATGGGCACGATGATCCAGCAGTTCCGCTTTGGCGAGGCCGAGTACCGCGGCGCGCAGTTCGCCGCCCATCATCGCGACCTGAAGGGCTGCAATGATCTGCTCTCGATCACACAGCCCGAAGCCATTGTCGGCATCCACCGTGGCTACCTGGATGCCGGGGCGGACATCCTATGCACCAACACGTTCAATGCCAACAGTGTCTCGATGGCCGACTACGACCTGGTCGATCAGGTCCGGGCGATAAACCTTGCGGCCGCGAAGTGTGCGAAGGAGGCGGTGGAAGAATACAGAGCTGCGAGAGGGAAGCCCTCACCCCCAGCCCCTCTCCCAAAGGGAGAGGGGAGCCGAGCAGGTCCCTTCATCGCCGGCTCCATCGGCCCGACAAACCGCACGGCCTCGCTCTCGCCCGACGTGAATAACCCTGGCTATCGGGCGGTGACTTTTGACGGCCTCGTGGCGTCGTATTACGAGCAGGCTGAGGCCCTCGTTGATGGCGGCGCCGATATTCTGCTGGCCGAGACGGTCTTCGACACGCTCAATCTCAAGGCCTGCCTCTTCGCCATCGACGACCTCTTCACCAGGCGGCAAATCAAGCTGCCGGTAATGGTCTCGGTGACGATTACCGACCTCAGCGGGCGGACACTCTCCGGGCAGACACTCGCCGCCTTCCTTGCCTCGATCGAACATGCCGACCTGCTCAGCGTGGGCATCAACTGCGCGCTTGGCCCCGCGCTCATGCGGCCCTACGTCGAGGAACTGTCGCAGCGTTGCCCGCGGTTTACAAGCTGCCACCCTAATGCCGGGCTGCCTAACGAGTTTGGCGGTTACGACGAGAAGCCGGCGCAAATGGCTGCCACGCTGGGCGAGTTCGCCGCCAACGGCTGGGTGAACATCGTCGGCGGCTGTTGCGGAAGCACGCCCGACCACATCCGGGCGATTGCCAATGCCATGCAGGGCAAGCCGCCGCGCCGCCCGCCTTCCGCAAGCCACGATTCGATCTACAGCGGGCTCGAGCCTTTCGTGATCTTCCCAGACAGCACCTTTACGATGATCGGCGAGCGGACGAACGTCTCCGGCTCAAAACGGTTCGCCCGACTGGTCCGCGATGGCAACCTGGGCGAGGCGGTTTCCGTCGCCCGGCAGCAGGTCGAGGGCGGGGCGAACATCATCGACGTCAACATGGACGAGGGCCTGCTCGACGGCCCCAAGGTGATGACCGAGTTCCTCAACCTCATCGCCGCGGAGCCGGACATCGCCCGCGTGCCCGTGATGATCGACAGCTCCAGTTGGCCGGTGCTGGAAGCGGGGCTGAAATGCGTACAGGGCAAATCGATCGTCAACTCCATCAGCCTCAAGGAAGGCGAGGCCGAGTTTCTTGATCACGCTCGGCTGGTGCGAAAATACGGCGCGGCGTGTGTTGTGATGATGTTCGATGAGCAAGGACAGGCCGTCACGGTCGAGGACAAAACCCGCATCGCCAAGCGGGCCTATAAACTGCTCACGGAAAAGGCCGGCATGAAGCCGTCCGACATCATCTTCGACCCGAATATCCTGGCCATCGGCACGGGCATGGAGGAGCACGCAAAGTACGGCGTACACTTCATCGAGGCCGCGCGGAAAATCAAGGAGTTGCTGCCGGACGTTAAGATTTCCGGAGGCGTGAGCAACGTCTCGTTCGCGTTTCGCGGCAACGACACGGTCCGCGAAGCGTTCAACGCGGCATTTCTCTACCATGCAATCCACGCCGGCTTGGACATGGGCATCGTCAACGCCGGGCAGTTGGCCGTCTACGAAGAGATCGAGCCGACACTGCGCGAGCGGGTCGAGGACGTGATTTTCGACCGCCGCCCCGACGCCACCGAACGGCTCATCACCCACGGCGCAACTCTTGAAGGAAAAGCCGCACAGGAAGACAAGGCGGATCCGGCCTGGCGGCACGGCACGGTCCAAGAGCGGCTCAAACACTCGCTCGTCAACGGCATCGTCGACTACATCGACGCCGATGTGGAAGAGGCGCGGCAGATATACCTCACTGGCCTGGAGATCATCGAAGGCCCGCTCATGGCCGGCATCCAGGTCGTCGGCGACCTCTTCGGCGACGGCAAGATGTTCCTGCCGCAGGTCGTGAAAAGCGCCCGTGTGATGAAGAAGGCGGTCGCCTACCTTATGCCGTTTATGGAGGCGGAAAAGAAGGCCGCAGGCGTCAGCCGCGCGGTCGCCGAATCGTCGACCCGCGGTACCATCGTCATGGCCACTGTCAAGGGCGACGTCCACGATATCGGCAAGAACATCGTCGGCATCGTGCTGGGCTGCAACAACTACAAGATTGTCGATCTCGGCGTGATGGTGCCCTGCGAGAAGATCCTGCAAACCGCCCGCGACGAGCACGCGAACATCATCGGCCTTAGCGGGTTGATCACGCCGAGCCTTGAGGAGATGGTTCACGTCGCCCACGAGATGCAGCGGCTGGGCATGGATGTGCCGCTGTTGATCGGCGGCGCAACGACCAGTCCCCGCCACACCGCCGTGAAGATCGCGCCGGCCTATTCCCGCGAAGTCGTCCACGTGAAGGACGCCTCGCGCTGCGTGCCGGTCTGCGAGCGGCTGCTCTCGGCGGAAAAACGCCCGCAGTTCGACGCCGAGAACCGCGCGTTGCAGACGGAAATGGTCGCCGCCCATCGGCGGAAGCACGATCTCAAGCTCGTTTCCTACCGCGAGGCGGTCGAGGGCCGCTTCCCGACCGATTGGGCCACGATCGACATCCCCACGCCCTCGTTCCTGGGCGTTCGGACGCTGACGGATTATCCGCTTGAACAGCTCGTACCGTACTTCGACTGGGCGCAGTTCTTCGCCGCCTGGGAGATGCGGGGCAAGTTCCCGGAGATTCTCGACCATCCCCAGCGCGGTCCCGAGGCACGCAAGCTCTACGACGACGCCCGGCGGTTCCTCGATGAGATCATCGCCAACCGCTGGCTCCGTGCGTCGGGCGTTTACGGATTCTGGCCGGCGGCATCCGACGGCGACGACATTCTTCTCTTCGAGGACGACACGCGCCGCGAACAAAAGGTCCGCCTGCACCATCTGCGGCAGCAGTGGCAGAGCGAGACGCGAAAGTCCTTCTATTGCAACGCCGACTTCATCGCCCCGCCGGAGAGCGGCCGTAAGGATTACCTGGGCGGGTTCGCGGTCACCGGCGGCCTCGGCACGGACGAGCTGGTCCGCCGCTGCGAGGCCGACCACGACGATTACAACGCGATCATGGCCAAAGTTTTCGCCGATCGCCTGGCCGAGGCTTTTGCCGAGCGGCTGCACGAAATCGCCCGCCACGATTGGGGCTATGGGGAAGTCGAAAACCTGTCGGTCGCCGACATGATCGAGGAGAAGTATCGCGGCATCCGCCCTGCGCCCGGTTATCCGTCGCTGCCGGACCATACAGAGAAGCGGACGCTCTTCGATCTCTTAGGCGCGGAGCGGCAAGCTTGCATCACGCTCACCGAGAGCTACATGATGATGCCGGCCGGATCGGTGAGCGGCTGGTATTTCGCCCATCCCGATGCGCGTTACTTCGCCATCGACCGCATCACGCGGGACCAAGTGGAGGACTACGCTCGCCGCAAGGGCTGGAAGGTGAAAGAGGCCGAAAAGTGGCTGGCTCCGGTGCTGGCCTATGATCCTGATTAGGAGGCAGCATGTCCCCTTGGCTTTTCGTAGTACCTCTCATAATCGCCGTCTTCCTGCTGGTTATGGCGGTTCTCGCCGTCCGCGATTTTGTCATCTGGTACCGCGATGGCCGCGAATTCGCCCGCGAGCAGAGGCGCGCCAAGGAACTTCGTCAGCAGCGGAAGCTGGACAAGCAGGCGATGCCCGCATTGAAAGAGCGCCCGGCCGAACCGTCGAAGTCGACCGGCAATCCGTTCAAGCCGCCGGAGCGGCCGAAGTAGCGATCATTTGCCGCTCAAATCGATGCAGACAATCTTGGCCATGTCGCGAAGATAAAGCCGCTTGCCCACGATCGCAGGGTGCGAAAGCATTTCGCTATCTTCAGGAAAGACACGCAACCGCGAAAGTATCGTGAATTTGTCGGCCGCCGCGTCCACGAGCAGCAGCTCGCCGTGGTTGGTGGCGACAAGCACTCGATCGGCTGCGGCGATCACGCTGGCGTAGTTTGCTAGCGCGTCGTCCTCGCCGTTCCAATGCGTGGCCAAACTCTTCGATACATCAAGGCGATAAAGTGAGCCGCAGCAGCCGAACAGCTTATTGCCGACAAGCACCGGCGTGCTCATGTCGGGCACGAGGTCGCCGTTGCTTGCTGCCGGCGTCGTCTTGATGCGGCCCTCGGCGTCGAAGTTGTAGAGCCGTGTGCCGTTGTTCTCGCTGGCCACTATCAGCTTGCCGCCGGCGTCGATCGGCGATGGCACGTTAAAATCGCCTGGCAACGGCGGCACCAGCGTCCAGATCCGCTTGCCGGTTGCCAGGTCCCAGCCGCCCAGCGACTTCTCGTCGTATCCGACGATTTGCCGCACGCCACCGAATGTCCCCACGACGAACGATGCATATGCCGGCGGCAGCCCGGCCGAGCGCCATACTTCCTTGCCGGTCTCGCAGTCCAGGGCCACGACCGCGGCCTGCTTGGCGCCGGGGTTGACGATCAACTTGCCGTCCACTGCTAGCGGCGAGGAGCAGTATCCCCACGTCGGCACGCGGGCGGCGAAGTCGCGCACGAGATGTTTCGACCAGCGGATCTTTCCGCTAACCAAATCGACGCAATTCAGATCGCCCAGGCAGCCGAGCGTGAACACCTTCCCGCCTAGCACCAAAGGCGTCGCGCGGGGAATGTTGCCGTAGTCCTTCGTCGTGCCGATCGTCGGATATGTCAACTGCCAAACGTCATTTCCCGTCGCTGCATCGAGGCAGCGGAAGAGATCGCCGGAATCGGTCGCCGTGCGGTCGGCGACGAGTACATATCGGCTCGTGGCAGCGATGCCCGCCAGCCCGCGGCTGTTGAGATCCTTCGACCAGACGGTCTTAAGCTTGCTCGGCAGCCGCGCGGGCAAGTGTGCGACGACGCCGTTACGGCCCGGACCGCGAAATCCGGGCCACTCGTCTTCATGGTTGACCGCTAGTTTTTTTTTGCGGTCGGGTCTTTGGCGGCAGTTGCCATACGAGCCTTTTGTTTGCTTTCGGCGGGCATGTCAATAAACCCGATCGAAGTCTCCATCGCCGTCATCAGCTCCGGCTGATCCTTCACCGCCGCCAACGCACGGCAAATCTCCCGGCCGCGGTTTTCGTCGACACGGGCGCTGAAGAAGACCGTGACAAAGGGCACCGGTTCGGTTTCGCCAATGATGCGGATCGAACCTTTTTCGATTGTGCCGCAACCTTCCAGAAGCGCCGCCGCATAACTGGAAATCACCGACGCCGTCGGTTTCTCCGGATGTTCCAGCATCTCGACGACTGAATCGCTGCAACCGGGCCGGGTCTCAATCTTGGCCGGCAGTTCAATTCCCGCCTTCTTCAATGCTTCGCCGGCCGCCTTGAACTTTTCGTCGCAGTCGGGCGGTCCAAAGAAGACCGTGTAACCCTTCAAGTCTGCGAGCGTCTTCGCCGGATCAACTTTGCGCACGACAATCAGCCCGGTGACCGTCGTCTTTCCATCCTGGCCGGTGAGCATCATCGCCGGGCGGACGTCAAGCTTGTTGATCTTGGAATCGAACCGCACGACCGATCGCTTGCCGATGATCACGTCGATATCCTTCGTCTCTGTGCGGAGCACCTTGGAAAGGTCGTCCGAAAAAAGCACCTTCACGGGCTGGCCAAGCTGCTTCTCCAAGTGTGCGCCGAGTTTGTCGTACAGCCGCTGGGCGTGGCCTTTGACACACGGGCACGAAAGCGGCAGCGCCAGCGGGTCCATGACGAGCACCGTCAGCGCGGGCCGCTCTTGGGCAATCGACGGAACGGCAACGCTCATTGCAATAGCCGCGAACAACGCGGCGGCGGTCACGTATCGCATTTTGGTTATCCTTGCTTCGAGATCGACTGGATTTTCAAATCAATTTACTTCTTTGCCGGGCTTGAGCGCGGTCGTCGCTGGGGGCGCTTCCGTGGCCGCCTTCTTGGCAAAGACGTGGATCTGCTGCTCGCCGCTGTTGAGTACGAAGTAGCGGTCATGCTCGGCGTCGTATTCCGTCGTCACGCGGACACAGCCGGAGTTCCACGGCGCCACGAGGCTCACGCCCAGGAACTTGCCCGCCACGCTGTATCGCTTCACACAGGTGGGCGGACCCGATTCGCAGCACAAGACGACGTCGGCCGCGCCAAAGCGAAGGTTCTTCGGCTCGCAGCAGCCGCCAAATCCGTCCGCGGCGGCGCGGTCCGTCTTGCCGAACGAGCCGAGCTTCTTTCCCTCGCGGCTGTAATGCTCGACCTTGTGCCGCGAGTTGTGCGCCACCCACAGATCGCCGCCGTGGGCCTGAATGTCCATTTGGCTGCAACAGCCCGCCAGATTCTCGACAATCTTCTTGGCGTTGGCAAAGTCATGGTCGGTGCGCCAAACCGTGTATCCAAAACCCTTGGTCTGCGCGCAACAAACGAATAGATCGCGATCGGTGACGGCGATGCCGGTGATCGTCGCCATCCGTTCACGCGTCGCCCGCGCCTGGGCCACCCGCATCTCCGGAGTCATAATTGCTTCCTGATACTGCTGCTGAGTCGCTTGCAGTTTCTCCATTGGGGCTTTGAGCTTCTCCTGGAATGCTTGCATCGATTCGTCGTCGTTGGGCTTGAGCTCCTTTTGCCCATCGGTGACGACCTTCATGTAATCCTTTTGCGCCTGCTGAAGTTCCTTGGTCAGACTGGCGATTTTTTCTTTCTTGGCCGCCTCCGCGGCTTCAGCTTCGAGGCCTTCCTTCTTCGGCTCCTTCTTCAGTTCGGGCACTGCTGGCAGTTCGCGGGAGTTCGGCGTATCGACCTGGGCGATGATCTTGCCGCTTTCGTCCAACTTGGCAATCTTGCCGCCGCCGGCCACGTAGATCACGCCGTCACTGCCGAGACAAATGGCTTGCGTGGGAAACGGCATTTTCCATTCGGCGATACTCTTGCCCTCGGGACTGAATACGGCGATCTCGCCGTGGCGAGCACTTGCGTTGCCGCCCAAGAGACCGCCCAGAAGAGATGGTTGTTCGCCGCTGCAACAAATCAGCAGATTACCATCCTTATTCCGGCAGAAGCTTTCGATGGGACCCTTACCCGGCTTGATAACGGCGACATTTTCATGCGAGGGCTGCCATGCCGGGTCCTTCTCGAGCCGGTCTTTCAAATCGCGCTGCTCTTTTTCATAAGCTGACTGGGCATCCTGCAGCGCTTTTTGCATGGTGTCATCGGCCTTTTTCTCCTTACGCGCCTTTGGCGACGGATTTCTCGGCTGCTGCATCTTCTCCGTGCGATACAGGAACGCTTGCAAGCAATCCGCAAGCCAGAGTCAGAACCGGCCAGAGTGACGTTCGATGAATACGGTTGAGAGCGCACATCCTTTTACCTCCGAGTGGTTTTGGGCAATTGCCGAAGATTGTTCCGAATCGAGCGGTTGATTCTACCGGAGTAGACCCCACCTGGCAAGCGATGTGTTTATTTGGCCGAACTCAGCGTTCCCTCCAATGTCAGCTTCGTCTTTTTGACATCAACCAACGGGCCAAGCTCGTACACGTTGCGGTAGCCGTAACTGTAAAGCGTGTTGAAGGTGTGGATGTTTAACGAAGCCGTGGGAGCTTTGCTGGCAAACGCCCTTTGCTCGTTGAGAAAATTGTTGTTGCAATAAATCAACACGCGGGACGACTTGTCGGGAATTACCTTGGCCAGTTCGTCGGCCGTGATGTCCGGAAACGAAAGATGTCGTGCTCCCTTGACGTGCAGCAACGCAAACTTGTCGTCGCTTCGGGCGTCCAGCACGATTGTGCCCTGCTCCCCGGTCATGTGGATAAAATCATCCTGCGAAACCCTGTGTTTCGCCCGCAGTTGGGCGACTTCCGCGGCCCCTTTCAAGAAGCCGTTATAGTCGATAAGCCGGTTGGGGATCGGCTTATCCGCGGCGAGGACCGCAATCGCGGGAAGGGCCAACAGGCATGCGAATGCTGTTAAGGCTTTCATGTGCATGGAACTCCTTATCGAGGGAGGATTCATACTTGCGGGTCCGCCGTGAGCCGCAGGCAGGCCGCGAACTGGTTTCAAACGTCACCCAGTTAGACGCTCGCGGCGGTCACGAAGTTCCCGGCAAAAGTTGACCACAAAACTGTGGCAAGGCCTCACGGCACAAAGGCCAGGAACAGGAACGCGGCGAACAGCACCAGATGCACCGCTCCCTGCATCATGTAGGTGCGGCCAGTGCCGAGCGTGACGGCGCTCACCAGGAACGTTATCGCGAGCATCGCCATGTCCTTGTGGTCCAGTCCCAGAACCAGCGGCAGGCCGAGGGCCAACGATGCGACGACGACGACCGGCACCGTCAGGCCGATGCAGGCCAGCGCGGAGCCGACCGCCAAATTCATGCTCGTCTGAAGCCGGTTCGCCCGTGCGGCGCGAACTGCGGCCCACGTTTCCGGCAAAAGGACGAGCGCGGCGATGACGATTCCAACCACGCTCCTAGGCGCGCGGGCTGCCGCGACCGCCTGCTCGATGCTCGGCGAGAGCATCTTGGCCAGGCCCACGACCGCTACGAGCGAGACCAAAAGCAGTCCGAAGCTTGTCCAGGCTGCGCGGTCAGTCGGCGGCTCGGCATGCGTATCCGGGTTGGCAGCATCAGCGGCGGGAATGAAATAGTCGCGATGGCGAACGGTCTGCACGAAGATGTAAATCGCCCAGAGCGCGGCCGATGCTACCGCGACAAACTCGAGTTGTGATCTGCTATACGTTCCGCCGGGCGTGGTGGTCGTGACTGCCGGCAAGACGAGCGTAAGCGACGCCATGACGAACAGCGCGGCAAGCCCGCCGCCTGCCCCTTCGACGCGAAAAGTCTGCTCGCGATGCGCCAGGCCGCCCAACAGGATGCACAAGCCCACCACGCCGTTGCAGATGATCATCACGGCAGCGTATATTGAATCTCGCGGCAAGGCGGCCATTTCATCGCCTTTGCCGGCCATCATCATGGAAAGGATGAGCGCGGCTTCGATCCCGGTCACCGCCAGGGCGAGGACCAGCGTGCCGAAAGGCTCTCCCACGCGATGCGCGACGACTTCCGCATGGTGGACCGCGACGAGGACCGTTCCGATCAGGGCCGCGCCGCACAGCGCGGCGAGCAACGTTCCCACGCCCAGCGCGAGCGCCACCAGCAGCAAGCCGACCGCCAGCGGAGGAGTAAGCCAGGTCCAAATCTGCGTACTATTGCCGGCCAAGACTGTGTCCTTTCGTGCCCAATTATAGCCACCATGAACTTGCTGTCAAAACCCTCTTCCAAGAACGGTTATTGACGCGGCGCGGCACTGTGCTAGAGTAGGACAGCGTTAACCATCCCTGCCATCGACTGGCATTTCGCAACTGGAGCCATCCATGCGGTTTTTGTTTCGGCATTCAATCCTCGGAGCGGCCATCGCGGCCTTTGCAATGTTCTCGGCCGGGCGTGCCTGGTCTGCGGAATACGACGTCATCATCCGCGGCGGAACGATCTATGACGGCAGCGGCAAGCCGCCCTTCGTGGGCGATGTGGCCCTTCGCGGCGACAAAATCGCGGCCATCGGCGATCTTTCGGCGGACCGCGGAAAGACGGAACTCCGTGCAGTGGGCCTCGCGGTCGCGCCCGGCTTCATCAATATGATGTGCCAGTCCAATGAGACGTTCATCCAGGACGGGAAATCGCAAAGCGATATTCGCCAGGGAGTCACGCTGGAAGTGATGGGCGAAGGCGAATCGATGGGCCCGGTCAACGACCGCATGAAAAAGGAGATGGTCAGGTTCCAGCGCGACATCAAGTACCCGATCGCGTGGAACACGCTCGGCGAATTCCTGGAATATCTCGAGCGCCGCGGAGTTTCCGCGAACGTGGCATCGTTCATCGGCGCGGCCACGCCGCGAAAATGCGTGATCGGCAACGACAACCGGCCGCCCACAGCCAGCGAGCTGAGAAGGATGCAAGACCTGGTTCGGCAGGCCATGCGGGAAGGGGCGATGGGCGTGGCATCCGCGCTCATCTATCCGCCGGGCAGTTTCGCCAAGACCGACGAAGTTATCGCGCTAGCGAAGGCCGCGTCCGAGTACGACGGGATGTACGTTTCCCACATGCGCAGCGAAGGCACTGATATTGTCGAGGCCGTCCAGGAGCTGCTGACCATCGCCCGCGCGGCCAACATTCGCGCCGAAATCTTTCACTTGAAGACCGCCGGCCGGGAGAACTGGCCGAAAATGGAAACGGTGATCGCGATGGTCGAGAAAGCCCGCTCCGAAGGGCTTCACATCACCGCCGACACCTACATGTACGCGGCCGGCGCGACCGGATTGGATTCCACCATGCCGCCGTGGGTGGAGGATGGCGGATTCGATGCATGTCTCAAGCGTTTGAAAGATCCGGCCACGCGCGCTCGGATCGTCGCCGCGATGCACGTCTCAAGCCCTGACTGGGAGAACATGTTTTTGCAGCCCGGCTCGCCCAGCGGAATCTTGCTCGTCGGCTTCAAGAGCGAGAAGCTGAAGCCGCTGACGGGCAAGACGCTGGCCGAAATCGCGAAGATGCGTGGCAAGTCGCCGGAAGAGACTGTCATGGACCTGATCGTCGAGGATCAAAACCCAATCGGGACGATTTACTTCACGCAGTCTGAAGAGCACTTGCGCAGAAAGATCGCGCTGCCGTGGGTGAGCTTCTGTTCCGATTCCGAGTCGTTGGCGCCGGAGGGCGTTTTTCTGAAATCGAGCGTGCATCCGCGGGCCTACGGCAGCTTCGCGCGCCTCTTGGCCAAGTACGTCCGCGACGAAAAGGTGATCACCCTCCAGGAGGCGGTCCGAAAGCTCGCCGCCTTGCCGGCAGAAAACATGCGGATCGACCGTCGCGGCCGGCTCAAGGAGAATTACTTCGCCGATGTAGTCGTGTTCGATCCGGCGAAGATTCAAGACCACGCCACGTACGAGAAACCTCACCAATACGCCACCGGAATGGTCCACGTCTTCGTGAACGGCACTCAAGTGCTCAAGGATGGAGAGCACACGGGGGCGAAACCCGGGCGTTTTGTACGAGGGCCGGGGTGGAAGGGGTGAAAGCATTTGTAGTAGAATAGAGAGTGGTGTTTGTTCAGTAGCACTCCGGGAAAACAGGTGGTCCCAAAATGTCAATTACGATTACACTGCCCGATGAAGTCCGAGCGCAGCTACAGCGCGCGGCGGAGTCGCAGCGCCGTTCGCTCGAAGAATTGGCGCAGGATATTCTAGCCAACGCGGCGGAAGCGGAGTCGGCAGCGCCCACGGCGGAGGAGATCGTGGCAAGGATACGAGCCACGCCGCCGAATCCGAAAAGCCTTGTCCCAGCCACTGGCTCCCTCGCTTCGGCACTAAGAAACGCGCCGCACGATCCACACTTCAATCTAGCCGCCTGGGAGCATGAATGGGCTGACGCCGAATCGCACATCAAGGCGATGACCCGCGCCAATGATATCGCCGAAGGACGCGCATAGCTTCTGATGGCCGACTACCTGCTGGACACAAATCACGCTTCGCCGCTGGTCACGCTCGGACACCCGCTGCGCGACCGGATTCTTCACCGACTCGACGAAGGCGACACATTCGCAATATGCGTGCCCGTCCTCACGGAGACGTTGTTCGGCATCAGCATTCTGCCGCGCTCCGTGCTGAACCGGAGCGAGTGGCAGCGGCTCAGGCCAGCCATGCCTTGCTATGTGCCCGACGAAAGGGATGCCGAGTCTGCTGCGGAATTGCAATTGGCGCTGCGTCGCGCGGCAGGCAATTGGAGACAGTTGATTCCTTGATTGCTGCTGTTACCTTGCGCTATGGCTTGACCCTGCTAACTACCGACATGGATTTTCAAGCGGTTCTTGATCTTCCCCAGGAGAATTGGCTGGCCCATTGACGACGACTTTGCTTCTTTCGCCGTGTACCAGGCGTTGGCCGCGCCGGAAAATGAGAAGATATCACTGATTTCAACGACAATGCTTATCCGTACATTCGAAAAACCAGTGATCTGCCGTTTTATAGCCTCTGCCCCCGTTATTCTTGCGGAGAAGACCGAAATGATTCCAACCCCAGAGCATCTGAGAACTTGCACGGTGGCGGAGCCTGCGAAAGCCGAAAAGCATCAATATGCAGGGCATGTCAAGTGCCTCTGTGGCTGCGATACGTTTGAGATGCAGCATACTGGGGCAACTCACGATTGGAATGGTGAAATCATACCTTGTACCGCCGAAATCGACGGCGGCTTTTTCTTTCTGGTGGTCGCCAAGTGTGCTGGCTGCGGCAGTGAGCATCTGCTTTTGGATACGGACTTCCACGGATGGAATGGCTTCGTATGCCGTGAGGAACTCGGCGGCCATCTTCGCCCCCGTCCTGCTCTGGTTGGGTGGCCGTGCAAGGCGTGCGGTAAGAACAAGCACGAGGTAGATGTCCTTGTCGTCAGCGAAGACAAGGAGTTTGCCATCGGTGAATCCGATGGATTCCTCGATGAGACGAACTGGCAGGAGGGGTTTGGCTGGATGAACATCGACATTCGTTGTGCAGCTTGCGGCCATGTGCATGAACGGTGGGTGTCTTGTGAAACGATGTAGCGTTGAGACGATAGCGGTCGGACGCAAAGTCGCCGCTTCACTGATATTCATCTATGCGCTCGGTGCCTATGCTGGTGAACTCCCACGCCGGCCGTACACTGGCATGACTTATAGCTATGAGGCAAAGACCAATCCGCCCCAGCGAATCTATGTAGCTATCGTTGATCTGACCCAAGCGGGCACCGTCGTACGGGTCGCACGCGGCGGAGCGGATCCCGATGGGGACGGCCGGTGGCAGACGACCTTGATGCCGCCCACCAAGATTGCCGATCGCGAGAAGTTCGATGTAGTCATCAACGGTGATTTCTTCCAGCATTTCCAGGGCAAAGACGCCGAAGGGCAAGCCGCCCTGTCGCAGTTCAAGGCTTCGACCATGGCCAAAGTGACAGGAGTCGCCGAAACTGATGGCGTGGTCTGGTCGAAAGCCAGGAAGGACGCGCCGATGTTGGTGATCGATGTACGCGGGAGAGCGTCGATCGCGATCGGAAAGGAACCGCCGCGGGAGGCAAGACAGGCCATCGCCGGGCACGATACCTTGGTTCGCGGCGGCAAGAACGTTGCGCCGGTTTCTCAAAGTCCCGGCTTCATCAAGGGTCCACATCCCCGCACAGCCGTGGGAATCAAGGACCACGGCAACACGCTAATCCTGGTCGTGGTGGACGGGCGTAAGAAAGGAGTGGCGACGGGCATGTCGCTCACGGAACTCGCCGACGAGTTTGTTGCCCAGGGGGCCGAGCAGGCGATCAACTTGGATGGCGGCGGAAGTTCGCTCTTGTCCATCCGCGATCCCAAGACGCATCAAATGGTAATCTTGAATCATCCCAGCGATGGAAGAGAACGCCCGGTAGCCAATACGCTGGGGATTTCAATCGGACAGAAGGCTCGTTAGACGCGCGGACATTAAATGCGGCTTGGCCGCGTTCAGCAGCAGTACGAAAACGTCACTCAGGCGACATTTCGCCGCTCCATCGCGTACGTTTTTGTTGACATAGTGCCTGCGCTAGTTAGAATCATAGTGATTCTTGTCTTAATTCTATCGGGTGGCAAAATGGTTCGCACAATCTCGCGTCGATGCATGTGCCGCTGCGACGCGATTGCGCTGGTTGTCGCTCTCGCCTTCGTTGCGTCGCCGATTCGGGCGCAACACGTCTACACCTGGGGCAATGTCGGTTCGAATTGGGGTACCGCCGCCAACTGGGGCGGGACCGTGCCCACTGCCACGGATACCGGCTTGTTCAAGGCCGGTTCGTACCAATTTGAGCCAAACCTTGCTGCGCCTTTTTCGATCGGCGGAGTCTGGAGCACCGGCGCGGGAATCGTCACCATCAACGGAAGCTCGCTGACAATCAAGTCGACTTCGATTAACGGCAACGCCTTCACCGGGATCGAAATGGATTCCGGGGCGGGTCCGCTCACTGACAATGCACCACTCGTCGTGGGAGCCAGCCAGTCATGGTTAAATAACTCAGGAAGCCTGCTTTCGATCCAGGGAAACGTCGATACCGGCAGCTATACACTGACCGTTGGCGGCAGCGGCAACGTTTCCTTCGGCGGTGCGATTTCCGATGCCGGCAGTCTAAAAATGGTCGGTGGGGGCACGCTTCAGGTTTACGGCGTCAACAGCCTTACGGGTACTACAACGGCCGACAATGGCACGGTCGCGATGACCGGCGGAACGTTGGCGTCTCCCACGGAATACGTCGGCTTCAACAACACGGGCAATTTCGTGCAATCCGGCGGCGTCAACTCTTCCTCCAATTCGGCTTCTGTTTTGTGGCTCGGTTATAACTCGGCGAGCAGCAGCGGCAGTTACACTCTCAGCGGCGGAACTCTCGCGCCAGTGCGTATACGGATCGGTAACCTGGGCCAAGGAAGTTTCACGCAATCCGGAGGAGTCATCGCGCCCAGCATCGCCTTGAGTATCGCCTACAGCAGCGCCGGCAATTACACGCTGTCGGGCGGGCAGATCAACTCGTCGACTTGCCAATTGAATGTCGGTGTGAGCGCAAACGGCAGCTTTACTCAGACGAGCGGATCGGTACACGTAAACGTCGCCGCGGTCGGCGACTTGGCCGGCAGTAGCGGGACGTGCAACTTGAACGGCGGTTCTTTCACGACGAATGAGATCCAGCTTATCGGTTCTTCGGGCAACGGCACATTTATACAATCGGGCGGGACAAATACCTTCGGAACGCCCGCCGGAGCGGCAGCCCAGGGCTTCACCCTACTGGCTGTCGGCTATTCTGCTCCAGGGTCATATACCTTGACCAACGGTCTGGTCTTGGGGACATCTGGGACGGACGAGTTGGACATTGGCGACTCGGCGCCCGGCAGCTTTAACCAGTCGGGCGGCACGGTTTCCGCAAGTGCAGGCGTCTTCATAGCGAGCTCCACCGGTGCTAGTGGGTCCTATACTTTGAGCGGCAGCGGCTTGCTGGCGCCGAACTACATAGCGCTCGGATACGGAACGACCAGCGCACTCGCCCTGCCCTCGATTGCGACTTTTACTCAAACGGGCGGAACGAACATGGTGGGCGGCAATATTCTAATCGGTCAAAACGCCTCGGGCGCTGGGACCTATGTCCTAAGCGGGAGCGGGCTGCTGTCCGCCCAGTTCGAAGTGCTTGGAGACCAGGGTAGTGGAACGATGATCCAATCAGGCGGGACCAACTTGGTGGCGGGTGGCCTATTCTTGAGTAACTACGCCGTTGGCGCCGGGATTTACAATCTGACCGGCGGTTTGCTTGTGTTGGCAGGATCTGGCTTGCAGGCCGGATACGGCGGCGTTCAGTTCAATGCAAGCGGAGGGGAGATCCAAGCGGCCAGCGGTTGGCAGACCACCGTGCCTTTCACCCTGACAAGCGGCTACTTGACGTTTGACACGTCGGGCTACACGGTCATCCTAGGCGCGACGATCTCTGGTTCCGGAGGGCTGATTTATCAAGATACCGGCGGGGGCGGCTCGCTGAAGCTCGGAGTCGCCAATGCTTACACGGGAGGAACCAGCATCACTAGCGGGTCATTGCAAATCGGCGATCCCGGCGCCCTGGGAGGCGGCGGCCTCGCGATCAATGGCGGCACGCTTGATTTGTCCGGGATGAGCATTGCCGTGGCCGCCTTGAGTGGCGGCACGGCAGGGACGATTACAAACAGCGCGGGTGGCTCGGTTGCCTTGACAGTCTCCCAGTCCGGCACGACCACATTCAACGGCTTGATCCAGGACGGCGCAGGCCAGACTTCCTTGGTAATGACCTCGGGCAAGCTGATTCTAGTTGGAACCAATACATACACGGGCGGTACGTTTGTCACTGGAGGGAAGTTGGTCTTGGCGAACAATGAGGCGGTTCCGGATGGCTCTAACTCGACAGTCGGCGACCCGGCATTCTTCGGCACGCCGCTCCCAAGTCCCGTGATCGCCGCCCGTGGTGCGACGGCTGACGCTCGTTCCTCTTTGAGTAAGTTCAATGCCGGCGAGCTCAACGTCAGCTCGCTCTCGCCTGTATGGTTTGATACTGCTCAATCGACCGCAGGTTCGCCCATGCTCACCCCCGTTCCCGAGCCCGCAACGCTCGGATTGTTGATCGCCGGAATTGCTGCGACGGCTGCGATCTACGGGCGACGGCACGGGTCTCGTGGAGGACGCGGGTAAGCCCTTTCGTCTCGTCAATGCGACCGCAAAGCTCGGATCGGATCGACCCGCGCGGCGCGCAGCGCCGGATAGATGCCGGCCAACATGCTCACCACGATCGCAAACGCCATCGAAGCCGCCAAAAGCCACAAGGGGAAGGCGAAGAGGTCCAGTTCGCCGGTGATGCCCTGCCGATGCGCGTAGAGCGTGGCCAGCGCCTCCATGCCCCACGACACGAGCCAGCCCAGCGCGATGCCGCTCACGCCGCCCAGAAAGCCGATAATCGCCGCCTCCGTGAGAAAGAGCACGAACAGATCGCCGTCGGAAGCCCCGATCGCCTTACAAAGGCCGATCTCCTGAAACCGCTCCAGCACGGCCATCAGCAGCGTATTGGCGATGCCCAGCGCGGCGATCGTCAGTGCGATTCCGCCCACCACGGTCAACAGGAGGCGGATGCCGAGGAAGAAACGCTGCATGTCTTCCAGCCGTGCGAGCATCGTCTTGGTATGAAAACCCATCGCCTTGATTTGCTTTTCGACCTTGTCCAAGTCGTTAGGATCGCGGACCCGCACCGTGGCGCTGCCGTAGCCCGCGGCCTTGGGGTCGCCGCCGGACTGAACGATGTTCCAGGCCGACTCCATGTACATGCCGCGGAGTTGTTTCATCAATTCGATGGGCAGAAAAATGCCGTTTTGTGCCCGTGCGCCCATGATGGCCGGCGCCTGATAGACGCCGACGATTTTCACGGTGAATTCCTTACTTGTGAACTTGATTTGGTTGCTTCCCGCGACCGCCATTTCCGCCGCCTCGACGGTGATTTCCTTGCCGATCGCCGCGTCGGGCGATTTCAGCCCCAGCGCTGAGACGATTTCGATGCCCACGATCGCCTCATGCCCGGCGGACTCGTCGAACAAACGACCGGCGAGAAGGATTTCGTGGGAAATGCCCAACAGGGCCACTTCGCTCGGCAGGGCCAGGCCGATGGCGGTCGTCTCTTTGCCTCCGTAGCGGAGGTGGATGTTCTTGACGTGGGCGTCGGGGTAGGCCGCGGCCACGCCCGGCAGTTTTTCCATCTCGGTCAGTGCGTCGTCGTTCAGCGGCGGCGGCCGATTCGTGCCGTGGCGATCTTCCGGTCGGACCTCGATATTGTTCAAAAGCGAAAGCGCGCGGAAAGGCGTTTCCACTTGCCGCTGCACGCCCAGCGAGAGGGCGACCATCGTCACCAGCACGCCTGCGGCGAACGTAACGCCCAGCGTGGTGAGTGTTACGCGCAAGGGCGACCGCCGCAATCCCTGCACCGCCAGCCCGGCGATTTCCAACGTTCTCATGGACCCGCGTCTCCTTCCGGGAGCAAGCGGCCATCGCGGAGCCGGAGTACGCGGTCGGCAACGCGCCCGGCCATCTCTTCGTCGTGCGTCACCATGACCACGGTCGCCCCAAGCTGATCGTGGATTTCGCGAATCAGTTTCATGACATCCGCCGCGGTTGCGCGGTCGAGATTGCCGGTCGGTTCATCGGCAAGCAGCAACCGCGGGCGGTGGACGATCGCGCGGGCAATTGCCACCCGCTGTTGCTCGCCGCCGCTAAGTTCAGTGGGGCGGTGCGCGGCCCGTTGGGCGAGCCCGACACGCTCCAGGGATTCCTGTGCCAAGCGGGTTCTTTCAGCGCCGTATACACCCTGAAACGTAAGCGCCATGGCGACGTTTTCCAAGGCCGTTAAGTTGGCGACCAAATAATAGGATTGAAAGATAAACCCGATGTTGGAACGGCGGTAGAGCGTCCGCTCGTGGCGGTCCAAGGCGGTCAATTCCTGCTGCTGGACCCAAACCGCCCCGTCATCCGGCGTATCGAGCCCTCCTAGAATATGGAGCAATGTCGATTTTCCGGAACCGCTAACACCCAGGACAGCTACGAATTGGCCCTGCTCGATCTGTAGATTCACCTCGCGCAGGGCGTGAATCTCCGCTGGCCCAACGCGGTAGTGGCGGCAAAGGCCGCGAGTTTCGATGAAGGGTCGGCGGTTTTCCAACGGTACGCTTCGTTTCCTGTGACAACCGGCGGGAAAGCATCCATCTTACGGTTTCGGAATTGAGTCGTCGCCCCCGGAGGGCATTATTGGCAAATTCTATTAAAAACGCTTGCATGGAGCGGGAACTCATGCAAAATAGGGCAGGCGAGAATGTTGATGTCAGTGAATTTCATAAATTTCGTTGGGTCGCGAAATTCGGCTGCCACAACTTTATTTCCCATGCCTGACTGGCGACAAAAGACTTGCCAAATCAAACAAACAAGTATACTATTACGGGGTAGTTGCCGTCGGATTGGTTTTCGGCGGCAATTCCCTGGGTGCAACTGCGGCGTTTGCGAACATTGGAGCGTTTCGCTAGTTGAACCTTCGGGCACGATTAGTCGTAGAATGATTAACCGGCTGTCGTGGCAGGCCAACAGGATTGGAACGCGTTCTATACCCCATCCGGCTATACCCAGAGCCGGTCGTGCCAGAGCACCCCCAGACTGGCACTTGCGTTTCAGGAGCTTGGATCTGCCGCGGCAGCCGGGTTTTTTTTGCGCCTATCTTCTCAGCCGACTTCTACGACTACGCTATTCGCGGCGCTCTCTCGCACGGTGATGTCGATTTCCAGGAAGCGGCGCAGGATATCGATGTGCGTCTTGGAGTGCTCAGTCAGCGGCATCGTACGAAACACGCCACCGCCGGTCTTTCGATACGCCGCGATGCCCAGCGGCAAGAGTAGCTGATCCGCCAGTTGCGGACCGACGGGCACTTCCGCGGCCAGATACTCCTTTGCCTCGCGCAGGCATTCGGCGGCAACTTCTTCGGCGCGAACGCCCAACCGGCCGAAGCCGGTGAAGACTTCCGTCACGTGCTCCGATTCGAGTTCGATCATAACGACGTTGCCGGGACCTTTTCCGCCCAGAACATTATCGTACTGCATCGACTGCAAATCCCAACCGGTCGCCTTGGCAATTGAATCGCACTGACGATCGGCAATATGCCTTGGCAGGCGCGAGAGTAAGACGCGGACTCGATGTTCGAGCAGAGTTCCGCGCTCCGTCAGCTCCAATCGACCCAATGGCGCGGGCCGAATCGCGGCCGAAAACCGCCCGCCGCCGGCAGGATAAAAACCGGGGCGTTCCAAGCACATTGTGACCGCCGGCCCGATTCGGTTCACCAGCGGCAGAAACACGTTGGCCAGAAAATCGAACGGCGGGGCCATCGAGTTATGTGTGCCGCCCTCCAGGGAGAGGTGCGATTCTTTCGGCGAGGCAAGCAATGCTGGCAGCACGGTTTGGAATACGAGCGTCGCGCTGCCCGCGGTGCGAACTTTGAACGCGTAGTTGCCACCGCAAACGTCGCCCGGCCGGAAGCGAAGTCGCGTCGAACCTAGCGAATCGCCCTCGATTTCTGCCTGTCCGACCTCGGCCGCGGCGCGGACGGCTGTAAGATGCTGCTCCATCAATCCCGGCTTTTTTCGCTTGGCACGGATATTCCTGATCTCGACGCTGCGTCCCGTTACCAGCGCCAATGCGAGCGACGAGCGGACCATCTGTCCGCCGCCTTCGCCTTGCGAGCCGTCGATTTGTACCAAGTCGTCCGTCAAATAACTCTTACTCCATGTTGCCGCATTTCCTCAACGGCGCGCTGCATATCGCCGGGACGTAATTCTACGCCACGGGCAGCATCGTCCAGCAACGCCACGCGGAAGCCAAGCGAGATCGCGTCCAGCGCCGTGTACTTCACACAGTAGTCGGTCGCTAGTCCGCAGACATGCACTTCCGCAACTTGCCGCTCGCGCAGATAATCGCCTAGCCCGGTCGCCGCGCGATGGCCGTTGTCGAAGAAGCCGCTGTAGCTGTCGATCGTCGGATCGGTGCCCTTGCGAAAGACACGCGCGATGCGGTCGAGGTTCAGGGCCGGATGGAACGCCGCGCCGGGCGTTTCTTGCACGCAGTGCACGGGCCAGAGAATCTGCGGCAGACCGGCGAGTTCGATCTGCTCGCCGACCGCACGGCCCGGATGATTGGCGGCGAAGCTCCCGTGGTTCGCCGGGTGCCAGTCTTGCGTGGCCACGACGAGGTCGTAGCCCGCCTGAAGGCGATTGACGATCGGCACGATCGCATCGCCCTCCGGCACGGCAAGCGCTCCGCCGGGGCAAAAGTCGTTTTGAATATCGACGAGGATCAACGCGTTCATGGCTTCTGAAGGTCGATGACGACCTTCATCGGATAGATCAGGCCCCAATCCTGCCGCCGGTGGTACGATTCCATTGCCGTGGCCAGCGACGGATTGAGCGGGCCCTGAAACCGCGCCTTTCCGTCCACCATGATCGTGACCGGCCGCGCAACGTCCACCATGCGAGGATGAAGCCAGATCGTGAACCGCGCCACGTTCTGCGTCGCGACTTCAATCGTGTTATTGTGGCGATTGATCGCGTCGATCGATGCCCCGCCGAGCGCGACCCGGCGGTACTCCAACCGCCAGGTGGTAAAACTATTGATGTCGTGCGGAATCAATTCGTCGTACTCGATTCGCCCGGTCGTCGACTTTTCCAACGAGAGCCAACGATTGTCGACCAGGGGGTAAGTGTACGTTTCACGGAAGCCGTTCGGGCTCGCCAGGCCGATGTGATCGTAATAGGGATCGCGGCGTCGGTTCGCCTCCTTTTTCAAGTAGTCGAAAACGTACTTCCGACCCTCGGGAAAGCCGTGGGCACCGTTGTGCTCGAAGTAAACGTGGTCCAAGTGCTCGCGAGCGAGGAGTTGATCAGTGAGCCGCCCGAAGTCTACGTCGGTGGTATGATTGCGGACGCCCGGCCGCGCGTCGTGGACGCCGTTGACGAAGCACAGCGGCGTGCCGCGGACCGCGGGCCAGTAGCCGTAGCTCCACGAACCGCTGTGGACCACGATAGCTGCAAAGCGATCGGGCATTCGCAGGGCCATATGATACGCCCCGAACCCGCCCATCGAGTGGCCGACAAGAAACACGCGGTCGGGATCGATGTGGAAGCGGGCCTTGCATTCCAGGATCGTGTCGGTGATGTAGTCGTCCGCTTCCTCCAGGCACCAGCGGCGGTACGACGGCTTGTTGGGCGACGACGGACCGACGGTGATCATGCCGGTGGTGGAGAAAAGGTCGGCCGACGCGCTGCTCGCAGGCGACTGCCTCGGGTTTGAAAGCGCGGCGCCAGCGACGCGCGGCGACGTCGTCGCTCCGCCGCCGTGCATAAAAATGATCAGGCCCGTGGCCTTGTCGGGCTGATAGCCTGGAGGAACTAAGAAGTAGAGCAGATCGTCGGGGTGTTTCGACCGCAGGTCGTCCGTGGAAAAATGTTCCGCCGCAAGTAGGCCCGGCTTGACCGGCTTGTAGGTTCGGGCGGTCAACCGCTCGATGACCGGATCGACCGGGCCGCTATAAACGGCCAACTGCTTCAGGATGCGTTGCCGTTGCGATGCGCGGTCGGCAGCGAGGTAGTTACGGCACAAACCGACAGCCTCGTCGCGCGTCATCGACCAGCCGGCCAGCGGCCAAGTAATGACGGCGATCAAAGTGATCAATGCACGTAATGCATCTGCTTTAAAACCACTCGTTCTCATCAATGCCGCTCCTTAGATCGTAGGGTGGGCCGAGCGCAGCGAGTCCCACCGAATTCGGCCGATTCTGCTTCGTGGTGCGACTCGTTGCACTCGGCCAACACTGCTGTTTTCCAGCTATCTCTGCGCAAGCACGCCCTTGTACCACTCGGCCTCAAGTTTCTTTTCGTCCCACCCATATACATCCTCCACCGCCTTAAGCGAGTCCTTCTCTTCGCGCAGCGAAAGGACCAGCTTGCCGAACTTTTCCGGCTGCTTTGACAACACGCCGACGAGCGTCCATGCCTCGGCGTAGTGCGGCAGAAGCATGTTCGTGGTGTCCATCGATAGCAAGGCCCGCACGCCCGATACTTTCTTCCTTCGTATGCGATCCTGAACGAGACGCAGCCAACCCCGGTCATTTTTACCCAAATCGCGGTTTTCGTTGTGGTATGCGTTGCTGAACATCATCACGCCCGGTTCTTTGAAGATCAGCGCCTCGACAACGTTGGCAAAACCAGTCGCCAGCGGATCGTGCCGCCGCGGTTCCACCTGCTGGACGAAGTTCATGTAGCCGATGTCCGCGGCGGCCAAGCGGTGAACCCACTCGTCTTGCTGCCCGGTCAAACAGAGAACGGCAATGTTCCTGGTATAAAAACTCGACCACTTCACGACTTCTTCCTTCATGTCGGTCGTGACGCCCGGCGCGCCGGCCACTTTGAACGCGTCCGGCATTTCGTCATGCATCGCCGTAACCCACTTTTCGAATTCGTAATGGGTCTTCAAGAGCACGATATGGGCCGTGCGATTGTCTAAGCCCGACCGCAACGGCTCCTTGCACTTGCCCTCGAGGTAATTCTCGATTTTTTTGAAGTCGGGCGCGAAGCGGTCCTGGGCTTCTTTCTCCGCCCAGAGAGTGAGGTGCCGAGTGGCGAGTGGCTGCAGGCCGAGGCCGCTCAGCTTGGCGATCTTGGTAACACGATCGAGGACGAAGTTTCGCTGCCAGTCACTGCCGGGCAGGCCTTCGCCCGGCACAATCGCAGGCGCCTTTTCGGCGTCGCCGGCCGCGGGCTTATCACGGGGCGCGGATACCTGCCGCAATGCATCGATCTGGTCGGCGTCGAAGCCCAAGCGGTCGAGCTGCTTTTCAATGCCCGGCGTGACTTTGAAGTCGATGCCTTGCTCGGTCGCCCTTTGAATGATTGTCTTGACGGGCAAGCGGTCGTGCCTCATGCGGGCGATATCGCGCATCGCCAGCGGCTTGTGCGGCTCGGCCGCATTTTGGCCGAGCGCGACCGGTACCGCGGCAAGAACCAGGGCGAAAAGAACCATCCGGAAATGAATTTGCTGCAACCTGTACTCCAGCATAGCGCCTCCTCGCGCGGCCGGCGGTCGTCTTGGCCTCTCTAAGAGCGCGATCGCCACGCCCTTATCATATTACGCGTTGCGCGGCGGCTCTACAACTCACGCGAAGTGGTAGGCGGTGACAGTAAATTGAGGCCCACGCGCGAGCGAGCGGGGAAAAACAACCCACCTCGCTTGCACGTCGGGCTTGTATGACTTGCCCCGAGGAAGCTTTTTATCGCGGCGGTGGCGGCAGCACCAGCGGTTGCGACGGCGGCTGCGGAGCGGCTGCGGCGTATTGGCGGAGCAGCGACCATGTCGAGCGGAACTCGGGATGCTGCGCTAGGTTCTGAAAACGGGAATCGCCAGCGACCTTGGCAAAGTGCTCCTGCGAGACGCGCAGCGACTCGGCCGATGGCCACCGGTCGCCCGAATAAACCTCGGCGGGCAGGGCGAGATACGCCCGCCACGTCGGGTCGAGTACGGCCGAAAGCTGCCGAGAGGAAGTGATAAGCTGCCCACGAATGGTTGGAAGATCGGTCGATGCTGATGGAGCCGGTGCAGCGGGCGCAACCGTGACGGGGGTCGGCCCGACGGCTGCTGCATTGGCAGGGACCGGGCTGGCCGTGTATTTAGCAAGCTGCTCCTGCAATCGGGCGGCCGAGACAGGCACGGGGCCTGGATGGCTGAAATTGCCAGGTGGATAGTAATACGAGTTGGTCGCAGCCTGGTCGACGCTCAGCACAGCGCCGTCCAGCGCGATGCCAGCGAACAGGCCGCGGCTCCGTGAATAGGAAAGAATCTCGGCCTTGAGCGCCGCATCCGTCGCCGCTTGCGCGTCGCGGCCCACCGGTCCCGCAGCCGCTGACGCATTGGCCCCGATCGTAAACTTGCCGCGCATCAAGTTCTGCAAGCTGTTCTTCGTGCGGAAGACGAGAACCAGATCCGTGCCCTGAATCCCGGCCTGCCAGCCGACGCTCGCGCCGGTTATTGTGACGAACATCGGCGGCTTCCATTTGCCGGATTCATCGCGAGTGACCACAACGCCGCGGCCGCGGCGAACTCCTACGATGAATCCGCCTTTGATCATGTCCGGAATGATAACGACGCCTTCCGCCTTCTGCAAAAGCCCCGCCGGAATGCTCTTTGCGGGAATCGCCATGACTTCGCCAAGCACCTGCGATGAAGAATCGACGACCTCCACCTCGCGGCTCGTCGGCTGAGGAGCGATCCCTTGCCCATACGCCGCGCCGGCGGCCACAAGCATTGACGCAGTGATTGATAGTACGACGGGCGAAAGTCTGGACTGCATGACTGCGTTTCTCCCAATTCGATTTGTAGGGTGGGCGAGAGCGCCGACCGGCGAGTTGACAATCCGCCAGTCGAGCGAGCCGTGTGAATAGTCAAACGTGGCTGCCCTGTCAAGAGGAATATGACTTTGGAGCACGCTTACGGCACTTTCCGCCCTTGTGCCGCCTCCCAGAGCGCATACCAGTCTTCGCGCTGAAGCACGATTTCGGCGGCTGCCGCCGCGCTACGAATCCGCTCCGGGCGGTTGGAGCCGATGATCGGCAGCGGCCGCGCCGGATGCGCCAGAATCCAGGCGTAGGCGAGTTGCTCCAGGCTCGCACCGCCGTATCGCGAGGCCATTCCGCGAGCCGCGTCGGCGATCCGCCGGGCCGCGTCGTTGGCCGGATCGAACAAACGCCCTCCCGCCATCGGGCTCCAAGCCATCGGTAATATGCCCTCTTTCTCGCATTGGGAAAACGTGCCGTCGTAGATCGGGTCCATGTGCAGCAAGTGGAATTCGAGCTGATTGGTCGCCAGCGGCCGTTCCATCCGGCTGGCCAACAATTCGAACTGCGCGACCGTGTAGTTTGAAACGCCCGCCGCGCGGATCTTTCCACCGCGAACGAGCGCGTTCAAGCCGGCGGCCGTGTCGTCCGCGCGGGTGAGCCAGTCGGGCCGATGCACGAGCAGCAATTCGACACGGTCCGTGCCCAAGAACCGCAACGATTTCTCCAGGCTCTTGACCATCCGCTCGCCGCTGGCGTTATAGTGCGCGGTGCGCCGCTCGGGATGATACTTGCACGGAATGTAGATGCCAGCTTTTGTGACGATTTCCAGCTTGTCGCGCAAGTCGGGCGAAAGAGCCAAGGCCGCGCCGAGCGCTTGCTCGACTTCGTAGACACCGTAGATTTCCGCCGTATCGATCGTCGTGATGCCTAGCTCCAGGCAGGCATGAAGGCGGCGGTTGATGTCCTGCGGCGTCGGCTGGTCTCGAAGCAACCGCCACGTCCCGAAGATCACACGGGAAAACTCCGGTCCATCCGGTGCAATCGGCCGCCGCGGCATCGTCATGGAACAACTCCTCGAAGTGAAAACGGCCAGTATAACATGAACGTACCGCGGGCAATACGTGTCCAATCAAGCAGCGCCTTGCCGCCGGCAAAACGGCATGGTAGACTCAACAACAAGGTACGCGGGCGTGGCGAAATTGGCAGACGCGCCAGACTTAGGATCTGGTTCCGCAAGGAGTGGAGGTTCAAGTCCTCTCGCCCGCACTCGACATAAAGCCTTGTGTAACAAGTAGTTAGGCAAGGCTTTTTCTTTTGTCTACTGCACTACCGGAAAGAGCGGAATAACGCCGTGCTACGCAGGTGCTACGGACGCGAGAGAACTCTGTTGACGGATGCAAAAAACAACGTGGACACTTCCCGCGGTAAGACAGTCGCATGAAAACGCTCCGAGTCAAACCACTCAGTTCGCTTCACGGATTGGCTGAAAGTGGAACCCAACGCCGAGGAGCCGCGGCGTAAAGCTTGGGACAGATGCTAATGTTTTCGCCTGCACGAGTTTCCGACACATGCTCTGGACCGTGTGCAATTAGCCGGCCTTCATCATCGCCAGGCTGACGACGTCACAGGCGAGGAAGTCAGCACGGAAATCGCGCCCTTTTGGTTTTCGGCCAAGGCTCATTTGTCCGCCTGAGTACTCTTCCCAAAGCTCGCGCCATTGCTCGGCCGACCATCTGGACTTGTCCTGTTCAGCAATGGCATGCCTGGACTTTCGCTTTCGAGGAGCTTTCGGTTCGGATAGTCGAGGCTGACGCATATCTCCGAGCGTTAGCGTGCGCCTTGTCGTGGAGACACAAGGATCAGGCTTGGTCTTCCACGGGCAGACGCAGCTCGTATCCGCTCGCAAAGTTTCGCTGCCAGTCCTCCAGCGTCCAATGGGGCCGGTCCACGGCTCCTTTTTCAGGATTGCTCCTCGCGGCGGCCTGCGCCTTCCGTGGAGACGGCGATCGGGCCGGAAACCGGCTTTCGATTGGGGCGGGGACGACGGATGAATGCGCCAACCAAGGCATAGCGCGTGCTTCCGCTGTCGCAACAGGCGGTTATCGTCCTGAGCACGGTTCTCGGGATCAACATAGCGAACACTCCTCAGGGTGAAGAAACCTGGTTCCAACTTTACGTTTTTTGGCGTCCATGAGCATTGAGCCCGCGAGTGATCGGCCGAGCCGCTTGTCGCCGCCCCCTGCAGGTATCTGTGCCTTCGTTATTGGAAACCGCAGATTTGACGGCTTTCCAGGGCTTTGAATTACGAGATGGCGGTCTCGGAGCAGTTCAGCCGGTAAGATCCCAGACGGCTGCGACGCGGCTGATGAGCATCAGAAAACCAACTGTTTTCGACATTCGGGCGGCTTACCTTTTCGAGGCGGCGGTTGATGTGACCGACGCAGGTTCAGAGGGCTGACGGCGTTCCGAAAAATCGGTCGATTTCTGACGTGTCCCACTCGCCACGGGTACTGTAAGCGTCCGTTTCGTCCATACTTGTCAGGCGTGTTAGGCTGGAGGCGTAGAGTTTGTTCCTTCAGGGAGACATGATATGGGGCGGCCGGCGAGTGGTTTGGATGAGTATCTGGACTGGCAGGAGCGGTTAGAAAGCTACAAGGCCAGCGGTTTGTCCGTGGATGAGTTCTGCCTCAGCGAAGGGATCGCGAAGTCGACGTACTATCGTTGGCTGGAACGGCTCAAGGATGGCCTTCCCGAGGAGATGGTCGAAGAGGGCGAGTCACGTAAGCGCATCGAGTCCGGCGGTGCGGTGTTCGTGCCGATCTCTCTCAAAGCCTCTCCGGTGGAAATCGAATTGCCCAACGGCGGTGTGGTGCGGTTGCCATTGGGGGTCGGCCAAGTGGTCCTCGTAGACGTGATCCGCGCGGTTGGCGCCTTGCGTCCCTGGAAGGCGTCCCAGCCATGAACGACTACTCCGATGTGCGAATCTTCCTCTGCACCACGCCCACCGATATGCATTACAGTTTCGATCGCCTCATGGGGCGCATGCAGGAGATCTTTGGACAGGACCCGTTGTCGGGCCATCTGTTTCTCTTTCTCAATCGCACGCGCGATCGCCTCAAGATCCTCTTTTGGGATCAGGACGGCTTCTGCATCTGGTACAAGCGACTGGAGCGTGGCACCTTTCCGATCGTGAAGCCTTTTGACACGAACGAAGGGGTCGAGTTGGACTATGCCCAACTGGTCCAATTGCTCGGCGGCTTGGATCTGCGAACGGGGCGCCGGCGGCGGAGGTATCGCCGTACCGGTTGAAGAAAAAGGAAGAAGAGGGCTTTTCTTGTTCGCATGAGTTGTTACAATACTCGGCAACATGGATGGTGCCGACTTTCTTCCCAACGATCTCGCCGAATGCCAGCGCCTCTTGCTGGCGGCTTTCAAGCAGGCCACTGAACTTGAACGTCGCATGGCGGGGTCCGAGAAGCAGGTTGTGGAACTCAACCGCGTGCTGAGCGAAACGGCTGCTTCCTACAGGGACCTGCAACAAGAGCATGCCGCTACGCTCGAAGAGCTGGCGTGGTACAAGCGTTGGGCCTATGGCCGTCGGCGGGAACGCTTGCCGGACGATCAAGGGCAAGGCCACTTGTTCGCCTTGGATGCGGACTTGCCGGCCCCAAGCGATCCTCCGCAACCGGGATCGCCAGACGAAACCGTGGAAGTGCGTGGCCATTGCCGGCAGCGCAAGCGGCGAGAGATCGACTGGGACAAGTTGCCCCAGATCCGCCATGAACACGACTTGTCAGTTGAGGAGAAGACCTGCTCCGGCTGCGGTCGGCCCCTGGACCGCATCGGGGAGGACATCACTCGCGAATTGGAACTCCAGCCGGCAAAGCTGGAAGCCCACATCCATGTCCGTCCTAAATACGCTTGCCGCTGCTGCAAGGCGGGAGTCTGTGCAGCACCGCTTCCGCAACGGCCGATTCCTGGTGGCATCGCCGGGCCGGGGCTGGTTGCCGAGGTGTTGGTCAGCAAGTTCGGCGACCATCTACCGCTCTACCGTCTGGAAGACATCCTGGCCCGCGCGGGCGTCTATCTTGCCCGCAGCACGCTCTGTGACTGGGTGAAGTACGCAGCAGGATTGTTTCGGCCGCTCTACGAGTTGCAACGGGAGCGGGTTCTCCAGTCGTCCGTCATGTGGACCGACGACACGTCCGTCACGGTCCTGGGCGGATCTGAGGGGAGTTTTCAAGGACGTTTCTGGACCTACATCGGTCATGAGCAGCCCTACAGCGTTTATGACTATACCACCAGCCGCAGTCGCGATGGACCGGCCAACTTTCTGCAAGGATTTACAGGCTCCCTGCATGCCGACGCCTTCGCCGGTTACGACGCGATCTATCTTGGTTCCCAGTCAGCCATTCGGGAAGTGGCCTGCTGGTGCATGCGCGGCGGAAGTTCTTCGATGCGGTGAAGAGTTATCCGCGCGAAGCACATCAAGTGCTGGAATGGATTCGGCAACTGTACGACATCGAAGACCGCGCATGCACCTGGTCGCCCGAAGCTCGCCGCCAGCTTCGTACTGCGGAAGCCATCCCGGTGTTGGACAAGCTCGGTGCCTACTTGACGGGGCTGACCAGGACCGCGCTGCCCAAGAGTAGTCTAGCCAAGGCGGTCAACTACGCCCGAAACCAATGGGAAGCTCTGCGACACTACACCGAAGACGGCCGCCTGACCATCGACAACAACCTGAGCGAGCGGACGCTACGGCACCAGGCCATCGGCAGGAAGAACTGGCTCTTCCTCGGCAGTGAAAATGCGGGGCCGCGGGCAGCCGTGCTCTGCACGATCCTGGCCGGCGCAAAGCGTCACCGTATCGAACCATGGTCTTACGTACGCGAACTTCTTCTCCGCCTGCATGCGGACGATCCGCGACTGGAGGAAATGCTGCCTGATCGCTGGGCGGCAACCCATCCCGAAGCCGTTCTCAACCACCGGCTCGATGAATCCCGAGCCAGGGCCATTCGCACTCGAGCCCGTCGCGCTCATCGCCGCGCCCACGCCCGGTAGCCGGCTTCTACCACAAGACCGCCACGGACAGCCCGGACGCTTACCGGGTACTTGGGACTTTCAGTCGATTCTCACCAGTCATCGAATGACCTGGGGTCGTTGTACGCCGTGATCGGTTAGTGACCTGGCGTGGCAGCCGCGGAGTGCGGCTTGCCGAACTCCCCGGCGTCGTACTTCTTCCAGAACTCGTCGGGCCGGAACGACTCGTTACCGCCAAAACCAATGCTGATTTTATTGAGGCTCTTCATCCGGCGAATTATTTCGATCCCTTTTGTGATGTTTTTGGGCGTGAGCCAAACTTCTCTCAAGTTCATCCCCTGCAGCGGTAACAGGTCGGAAACTTGCGTGTCCTGCAATTCGAGCGACGACAAGGGCATCCCTCTTATCGGCGACAAGTCTGATACCCTTGTACTACCACAGTGGAGCGTCGTGAGCCGCATCCCGTCAAGCGGCGACAGATCGGATACGAGCGTGGAGCCGCAAGCCAGGTCCGCGAGAGGCATCCCTTTCAAGGGCGACAGATCGGAAGCATGCGTCCACCCGCAATCCAGCTTCGTCAGGCGCATCCCTTGCAGCGGTGAAAGATCAGTCACCTGCGTTCTGTGGCACTCGAGCGTCGCCAGCGGAAGTCCTTTGAGCGGTGAAAGGTCAGACACCGGCATGTTGTGGCAAAGTAGGGTCGTCAGCGGCATACCCTTGAGCGGCGAGAGATCGGAAACGATCGTGTTGTCGCAATACAGCTTGGTGAGCTTCATACCCTTCAACGGTGACAGGTCCGAGACGCGTGTCGTACCACAATTCAGGAAGGTTATGGGCATCCCTTTGAGTGGCGACAGATCGGACACCTCTGTCAATCCGCAATTCAGCAGCATCAGCGGCATCCCTCGAATCGCCGACAAGTCGGACACATGTGTGCCACAACATTGCAGATCCGTCATCGGCATCCCTTTGAGCGGCGACAGGTCGGACACTTGGCTCCAACCGCAATCAAGTGAGGTCAGACGCATCCCTTTGAGCGGCGACAGGTCGGACAAGACTCCCGTAGCTGAATAGGGGCCGCTGCATTTCAGCTTCTTCAATCCTGCCAACGTGCGCACGGGTGAAATGTCGGCCACATAGTCTGTTCGGAAACGCAGCTCCGTAATTGCGCCACTCTCGATTATTTGAGTCTCCGTCCGGCCGAAACCAGGATTTAATTCCTGCAGTTTTTGGACGACGGCTTCCACCTGTTTGTCGGCAGGCAAGGCGGCGACGCTTCGCATCCATTGAACGAACGCGGGGTCGTCAACGGTAGTGATCAGCTTTTGATCCGGCGTGGCTGCCGTGAAATCCGGTTTGCACGATAGCTTCCTTTGGGCAGCCAGCCAGTGTTCGAAATCAAGCGCGTTTACGACGTTGTTCTCGTCGAGTCGCATTCCGGTGCTCAAGTGGACTCTGCTCGCCACTTCTTCGATGCTTCCGTGGAGCGGTTCCGGCATCCACCACAATTTAGCGGTGCCATCGTTCGAGGCGGTCAGCACCGTCTTACCGTCGGGGCTGCACGTGATGACGTTGACCGCGGCGTCGTGACGCAACGCGCGTCCGACCGGCCGGCATGTCGCGGCGTTCCACAATTGACCCGTGCCATCGGAGCAACCTGTCAAGATCACATTACCATAGGGGGAGAAACCGACGCATCGTACCGTGGCGTCCTGTTCCAAAGGGGCCTTGAGCGGCCGCCAACTACTCGCGTCAAATAGCTGGGCGGAATTGAAGCCCTCGGCGGCCAAAATCATTCGACCGTCGGGGCTATAGGCCAGGGCTGTAATCTCGTTGGTATGCCTTGTCGCCCGACCGAGCGAATCGCTGGAGACGGCAGACCAGAGGCGGGTGGTCCCGTCGGCGCTGCTGATGATCACTGTCATGCCGTCGGGATGAAAAGCCTGCCCGAGGACGCGGTCCCGAAAGTGCAATGGGGAACCAATCGGCTGTCCCGTGGCGGCGCTCCATAGTCGAGCACTGAAGTCTGTCCTTGTGAAGATGGTTGCGCGGTCTGGGCTCAGCGCCATCTGCTGAAGCCTGTCGCCCTGGGGTGGGGTGCTGCCCAGTAGTTTCCCGGTGGAACGGTCCCACCATTTGACAACTTGGAGGGTCGAATGCTCGGTGAACACGGTTTTGCCATCCGGACCGAAGGCCACCCCCTCGACCTCATCGTTGGGCGCCGTATTCTTGAACGATTGCTCGATTTCGCCGCTGGCGACATTCCAAATCTTTGCCCCGTCGCTGAAGACGCCCAGCATTACCGCGCGTCCGTCGGGGCTAAACGTCGCCGCACGCATCCCGGTGACGCTACGGATGGTGCGGATCAGGTTGCCCCTGGCTCGTTTCCAAATCCGAACGGTCGCATCCTCACTACCGCTAACAATCGTCTGCCCATCGGCGCTTACGGCGACCGATTCTACAGTACTTTGATGCAGCATCAGCCCCAGTAGATGTTCCGGCGCGGTATCCCACAACCGCACAAAGTGATCCCCGGCTCCCGTGACTATTGTCCGACCGTCGGCGCTGTAGGCCACGGATTCCACGGATCCCAGGTGCATAAGACTTAGCCCGATTTGCCGGCCCGATTCGGCGTCTATTTGCGCCGCCACTCCGCCTTTACTCAGCCCCAACAGAATTGAATTGCTTTTCGGGCGCCAAGAAATGCTGAGGACTACCGATCCTCGTACGCCGAAAGAACGGTTTTTATATTCCGCCGTCCGCGCATCCCAGAACTTGACCTTCCCGCTATCGCCGCCCGACGTGACGACAGACCGGCCGTCCGGGCTGAACGCTGCGACGACGCCTTTCGTCCAGGAAGGAAACCGGGCGTCTTTTTGATCGAGCGGCCGGCCGATCATTTCCCCCGTGCCGGTCTTCCACAGCTTGGCTGTGCCGTCGAAACTGCCGGTCAAAATAGATTCGCCGTCGGGGCTGAAAGCGACGCTGGACACGGGCCCGTCATGATGCAAGACCGGTCCACGGCGAGTGCGCGTTTTCAGGTCCCACAACGTGACCGTGCCGTCGTCGCAACCTGCCAGGATCAGCGGTTGCTGAGGGTGAAAGGCCAGGGCCGTCACGGCGCTTTTGTGGTCCAGCGGTTCAGCGAGAGACTCGCCCGTCGCGCATTTCCACAAGCGCAGCTTGCCGTCTTTGCATCCGCTGGCCACGGTCTGACCATCGGCACTGAGCGCCACGGCCAGCACCGCGTCGGGATGCGGCAGGACGAACTGCAGGTGATCGAGATGGCAAGTCCAAGCGGCCAAGTTCCAGCGACAATCTTGCTCCACGTCGTCGGCGCCCGCCTCGTGCGCCAGTTCGAGACTGCGGCCCAGCCATAGGACACCGCGCCGATCGCACCCTTTTCGCACAGGGCCAGTGCCCGCTGAAGCGTTGCGGCTGCCAATTGCCGCCGGGTTTGCTGTGCAGCGCGATCCGCGTCGTCGCGTGCTGCCATGGCCCCGGCCCGTTGCCGCTGGGCCTGAAGCAAGCCCAGACTGGTGCCAATCACGCCGGCAATCAACGCGGCTACCACGGCGGTCGCGGCCGCCACGGTCCGTTTATTCCGGCGGACAAATTTCTTCACTCGGTGTGTCGTGGAAGGCGGAGAAGCCTCCACCGGCTCATCCGCCAAAAATCGTTGCAAGTCGCGGCTAAGCGCATTGGCCGTTTCGTAACGACGCGATCGTTCTTTTTCCAAGGCCTTCATCACGATCCAATCGAGATCACCCCGCATCATTCCGCTCAGCTTTTTCGGCTCCAGACTTCGATTGGCCGCGATCGACGGTAAGCCCTCCGTCGTCGAGAGCCGCGTGCTGGGCTTGGGTGGTTCCGCCTCGCGGATGACCCGCAACAATTCCAAGAACGCCACTGCTTTGAGCCGCTGCTTCTCCAGAGGTGTCGTGCCGGTGAGAAGTTCGTACAAGAGCACACCCAGCGAATAGATGTCGCTGCGCGTATCGAACGTCGAGTTGATTCAGTTCCGCCTGCTCGGGGGACATGTACTCCAGCGTCCCCACCACCTGGCCGAACTCGGTGAACAGCGTGCGCTCGGTGAGCTTCGATCCGGTGGCCTTCGCCACGCCAAAGTCGATCACCTTGGGCACCGGCCGGCCATCGTACAGAGCGACCATAACATTTGACGGCTTCAGGTCGCGGTGGATAATCCCTTTCTGGTGGGCGTGCTGCAGTGCGTGACAGATCGGAATGAACAGGTCCAGCCGCTGCTGCGGCGTCAGGCGTTGCTGGTCGCAGTATTCGGTGATGGGCACGCCTTTGACCAATTCCATGACAAAGTAAGGTCGGCCACTCTCCGTCGCCCCCGCGTCGAACACCCGGGCGATATTGGGATGGTCCATCAGGGCCAGGGCCTGTTGCTCCGCGGCAAATCGGGCGATCACCTGGCGAGTGTCCATGCCCGGCTTGATGATCTTCAGGGCCACCTTGCGTTGCACTGGCCGGCTCTGCTCGGCCAGGAAGACGACGCCCATGCCCCCTTCGCCGATCTGCTGCAACAACTTGTACGATCCGATGACCGTGCCGGGCCCTTCCAGCATCGGCTGATCGCCTGCCGGGCGGAACGTGGTTGCAGGCGGCTCAAGAAAGTTGCCGGCACGAAAATGGGCCTGGAGAAGGTTTTCGACGCGCTGCCTGAGCGCCTCGTTTCCGCCACACGCGCTCTGCACATACGCCCCACATTCCTCCGGCGTGGCCAGATCGATCGCGGCGCTAAAAATAGACTCGGCGTCGGATAAGTTGGCGGCCATGGTCAGGCTCCCCAGGCAGTCCGCGGATGATCGATTAGCCCACGCATTATAGTGCGATTTCTTCGCCAGGCCATCAGGGGCAGAGCGCCCAGCGCGATCAGACATAGCGGCAACGTGGAAGGTTCGGGCACGGCGGTCGAGGCCAGGGTTCCCGGCTCCGTCACCGGCGTGACCGCCGAGGCGCTTGGAATCACCGGAGCAAACAGCGCGGCGTTGCCGACGGTCAAGCTCGACCCGTCGGCGATGGCTCCATTATTGTTCAGAATAAGCGTGCCGCCGATCACTGTCGTTCCGCCGCTGTAAGTATTGCTGCCGCTGAGGATCAGTGTGCCGAGGCCGCTCATCGTCAACGCAAGCTGCTGGCCGTTCAAGCCATCACGGATCGTGCCTCCGAAAGTCGTCGTCGTACCCTGGGCCACTGTCAACATCGTTGGGGAGCTGCCAGGAGCGCTTTCATCATTGATTGTTCCGCCATTACCCGAGAGCGAATGTACTCTGATGGCGTGCCCGTTCGCGTTGATCGTGCCGCGCACGTCGGCGTTGCCAGATATGATCAGATCCGCCCCTAAGTTCAACGTGTTGCCGGGATCAAGGTAAACCGAGGCGGTGACATTGGCGTTTGTCGATGTTGAAGCGGTCGAGTGAGTAGGATTCCTAACAAACCCGCTGGAGTGCAGGTACAGGTTTTGCACGCTCGCCCCGGATGGGATGGTGGTGCCCACGCCCACAAGCACGAAGTTGGTCACATTGTCGCCGGGGATCAGGTTGAACGTTTCCAAGTCCGGGCTATCCTGTGAGGAAACGAATAGGTTGGGCGTCGTAAAGACGCCGCGATTGCTATTCACTACGGCCGGCCCGCCGTTGTAGCCGAGGTAGATGGCCGAATTGCTAACACTGACCGCGTGGCCGTTGGCATTGAAATTACCCTGCACATCGAGATAGCTGTACATATTCAGGTCGGCCCCCAAGTTCAGCGTGCTGCCAGGGCCGACCACGGCGCTGTTGGCGATGTTGCCGCTGGACGACGTGGCGGCAGTCGATCCGGTCGACACGGTGTTCAGCGAAAGGTTCAATATGGTCACATTTGGCGGGAAGGTCGTTCTGACGTTGTCGAGTGTGAAGTTGGCCACGCTGTCGGCGCCGGTCAAGTTGAATGTCGCCAGGGCCGGACTGTTCGCCGAGGAGACGACCAGGTTGGCGGAAAAGATTGGCCCGCGGTTGTTGAGGGTAGCCGATCCACCGCTTTCGCCGAGGTAAACATTCGGGGCGTTGATGCCATATCCGTTGGCGTTGAGCGTGCCCTGCAGATACAATTCGCTGGAAAGCGCCAGATCGGCCCCCAAGTTGAGGGTACTGCCGTGGTACACGTAGACGTTTACGGTCGCGTTGCCCGTGGCCGAGGTGGCGGCGATGGTATTCCCGAAAACGCCCAGTGTCTGGACACTGGCCCCGGTCTGGAAGGTGCTGGTCGCGTTGTCAAGGTACAGGTTGGTGACATTGTCGGTGGCCGTCAGATTGAACGTTGACGAGTTGACGGTCAGGTCAGTGGCGGTGATGGTTCCGAGATTGGTGGAGGGGGGATAGTCGAGGTTCACGGTCGGTGCGGAAATGTTATAGCCGTTGGCGTTGAGCGTGCCGTACATGTCCAACTCGCTGGACAGCATCAGGTTGGCCCCCAGGTTGAGCGTGCTACCCATGTCTATGTACGCCCTGCCAGTCACGTTGCCAGTCGCCGAGGTCGTGACCGAGGCCCCCCCGTCCACCAACGTGTAGATGCTGGATGCCGTGTCGCGCGCCGCCAAAGAAAGGCTGCCGCCGCTAACAATGATTTGGCCGCTGATCGATAGGGTTCCGCCGCCCGTGCGCTGAATCGCTCCGACGCCGCCGACGCCGTAGCCGCCGAGAAAGAGACTTCCCGCCGTCAGGGTGAAGCCACCCAGGTCCAGCGTGCCTGATCTGCCATACCCATTGCCCAGATAAACCCCGTCGGCGGACGAATCCTGGCTCAGGGTGACCGTGTAACCCGGATAGTTATTTCCAATGTACGCGTTGTCGCCGGCTCCGGGGACGCCGTTGGTCCATGTCGCCGGATTGCTCCAATCACCGCTACCAACGGCACCGGTATCTAGGGCGGTTGTGTTCGCCGGACCAACGGCGAGCAGCGCGAACCACGCGAAAACCGGGACAAGGCAACGGTAGATGTCTCGGCAACGACTGAACATGATCGCGTTCTCCCTGCCTTGCGCCGGAATGTGAGGGCAGAGCCGAGTGCCCACAGTCATTGGCAGAACCAAGCGGCCAGGCGGATTTGCAGCCGATGCCGCCTGACGGCCGAGCGGCTGTGCAAAAGGATGGCGAATCATTAGCGGGCCCTCCTAGTGAAGAGCAAAAAAAATGCTACGCCTGACGTGGCAGCCAAAAGAAACGACGAGGGTTCGGGGACCGCCGTGCCGCCATTCGCGATAACCCATGAGTTCGATCCAAAGATACTTCCAGCCCCCGCATTGGGATTATCATGAACTGCACTGCCCGAGAAACTGGAATCGCCTGGGCTGCTTAAAGTTTCGATGGGAAAGTATTCCCCAAAGTAAGTCACCAGCCCAGCGTCCTCAGGTTCGTCGTTACTGTACTGCAAAACTGCATAGGGTAACGGAACCCCTCGAGGGCCCCCGAACTCGATTGTCCCTCCGCCTCCAAGCGGAATTGACAATTTGTTGGCCGTGGCTACCAGAAACGGGACATGGAAACTCACGTCACCGAAAGTGAAATCGTAGGGGTCTGTCGCGCTAGAGAACGGCAGTACATGCACGTTTGCCGCCCCATCGACATAAGTCAACGACCCGCCGATCACGTCGGACGAACTCAATTCACCGATCGTGCCATTCGTAATCAGCGTGCCGGAGAGCCTGACCGTCCCTCCAAGCAAGGTATCAGACTGCGAGAGAGGATAGTTTACGATGTTATATTTGATGTTGCCGGCCCTGGCAGTCTGACCTAATGCCAGGACGATAGTCGACAACGCGATATGAGCGGCGCCCCGAGCGAACAGAGGACGGAATCGCGCCGCTGACAACAAACCTCGGATCATCGCCTTGGTCGACATATTTCTTTTCGTTGAGTAGCCAACAAGAACGATGGCACCGACGGCGAAGAGGACCAGGGTTGAAGGTTCCGGCGTCGGCGTTGGTGCGAATGCCAAACCTGCTGGGTTGACCAATCCACTTGCGAAAGTGGATCGAGTCCCACTCGGCGTGAACTCGTAGATGCTACCGCCGGCATCCCCATCGAAGAGATTGCCACTGCTGTCGAATGCCAATAGTCCGGAGGAACCGGACGAACCAAAGGTAGATTGACTCCCAGCGGGCGTGAATTCGTAGATAGTGCCGAGATTGACGCTCGACACGTAGAGATTGCCGCTGCCGTCGAATGCCAAGCCGCCTGGCGCCACCAATCCGCTGACAAACGTTGATCGGGTTCCACTTGGCGTGAATTCGTAAATGTTACCAGAAGAAGCGTCGGTCTCAAAGAGATTGCCTCTGCCGTCGAATGCCAAGCCTTCTGGGCTGTTCAACCCGCTGGCGAAGGTAGATCGAACTCCGCCTGGCGTGAATTCGTAAATGTCTCCAGAATGAACGTCCGACTCGAAGAGATTGCCGCTACGGTCGAATGCCAAGTCTCGTGGAAAGCTCAACCCACTTGCGAACGTGGAACGCGTCCCAGTTGGCGTGAATTCGTAAATGTTGTTAGAATTAGAGTCGGCCTCGAACAGATCGCCGCTGCCGTCGAATGTCAAGCCGTTTGGCCCTGCCAATCCGCTGGCAAACGTAGATCGGGTTCCAGTTGGCGTGAACTTGTAGATGTTGCCAGATCCCCAGTCCGCCACGAAGAGATCTCCTGCGACTGCAAGATGGCTCAAAAGCCACAAGCAGATTCCGAATACTGCCAACAGTGTTTTTCCAGAAATTGTTAATCGCTTCACAGCTCAGTTTCCCCGAGAGTAAGTGCCGATAGTGTAACTGCAAGTCAGCCAAGACTGGGCACTTCACTAGCGCCGTCAGGGCGCGTCAGGAAGTGCCTCTATTACACAGTGCGAGTTTTTGGCCCCGCACGGCTCACGGAATTCGGAAATACTTCCGCTTTATTTCGGCGATCCGTCCTCGGCGATTGCTTGGTAGAGCCAAGCCCGCGCGTAAGCCCAATACCGCTTTGCGGTTGCGGGAGAGAGATGCAATACGTCGGCGGCCTGCTCCAATGTCAGGCCGGCGAAATACCGGAGCTTGACCAACTCCGCCTTAACCGGTTCCTCGGCGGCCAGTTTGGCCAGGGCTTCATCTACAGCCAACAGATCGTCCGAGACGGCGTCGGCGGCAGTACAGTCCTGATCCAGGTCAATTCGATTACGGTCGCCGCCATGTTTGACTCGGCGTTTACGACGGGCGCTATCGATCAGGATTCGCCGCATCGCCTCGGCGGCCGCGGCAAAAAAGTGCCCGCGACAGTTCCAATGTTGGGCGCCGTCCCCACCGACCAGCCGCAGATAAGCTTCGTGGACCAGCGCGGTCGCCTGGAGCGTTTGTCCGGGCTTTTCTTCTGCCATCCGCTGCGCGGCAAGGCGGCGCAATTCGCTGTAGACGAGCGGCAAGAGTTGCTCGGCAGCTTGAGAATCGCCTTGGTCAAGGGCGGACAGGATGCGGGTGACTTCGTTCATTCGGCACCACACAAATGAAGCCGTCTTGGGGTGCCTTGAGTATAGCGGCTCGCTCGGCCAGCCGCCACCTAACTCTCTGCCAGATTAACCGCCGGGTTGCATGCCGAAATGGACACAACGACGACCGTTGCGCAAGAACCAATACCACCAAGCCCAGAGCGCCCCTCCTGAAGGCTGTCGCGGTAGCACGCGAGTGATTGGCCAGGCAATCTCGAAATAACTTGGGCTGATGGCACTTCCCACCAACCTTTTCCAACCGGGGGTGTCGCATCCTTCCCAGATTGCACAACGGCAACGTTTGATGAAAGATTAAAACATGTTCCGAGAAAGGGGTGGTTAGATCGGAAGTGTTGAAAAACGTACGAGTTGTCGGGAAACTCGACCGCCAAATCCTGTCCGATCGCGATCCGAGCGATAACGCAGCTTGCGAAACACCGCCAGCAGTGCCGTTCCAGCGATCAACAGTGCCAGCGTTCCCGGTTCGGGCATGGTCGCGACCGTCGCCACGGCGCCGTAGCCATCGTTGCTGGCGTCGATGGATGTGAAAAGATAGCCGCTTGGAGGCAGTAGGTGACGGAGCGTAAGATAGTGGTCCTCGAAGCTGCCTAAACCAGTTCGCCGGATCCGTTGGAGCCCCAGACCGACAGGCCGCCATCACTCGACAGGGCGTAGCTGGAGAACCCCCCGGCGGCGACTTCGGTGATGTCATGCCGGTCCACCGGGTCGATCTACTCGAGCGTATAGTCGGCGATAATCGTGCCGTCGCCGAGCTGGCCATAGTTGTTTAATCCTCAGGTGTAAATTCTGCCCTTTCGCACGGGCAGACTGAAGTATTGACCAGCAGGCCTGTCAAGAGGCCGCGCCTGCCCAAGTTGGGATTACTCCTGCACTCGTGGACAAGCTCAGCGCAATGATTGTTATTAACGTTCAAGGTAGTTGCTCCTGTTTGATCGGATCACGACGACAGAACGAGACGCCCCGCTCCGCAGCTACATGCGACGTGCGCAGCGGTATTTCTCACCGGAAACAGATTCTTTTGCCAAATCCTCGTAAGACCCTATTCGAAGACCGAGTAGGGTCGGCGGGCGCAGTGCGCAGCATGGTCGGCGAAGACCCACCAATTCACCTACGGCGTCGCCGGTCCCTCCATCGGACGGAATTCAGGATGCTGGCGACGGTATTGTCGCCAGCGCTCGAGCCATTCGGTATTCGACAGATTGACGACCGTTGCGCCGTTAATCCTCGAGTTGGAAAGCAGCTCGGCCCAGAGCAGGGCCTCTTCCGGTGTGCTCTTGGCGGCACCCGTGAGTGCCTGGAAATTAGCTACCACGAAGAAATTAGCGGAACCCGATATGAGTCCCCAATGCCCGTCCGGCGCAATGTCCACTTGAGGAAATGCGCCGGTCGCCGTGTCGATCCGTTTTGCGATGGCATAGCCGGTCTTGCTATCCCACATTTGCAGGCCGCTGGCGCCGGCGCTGACCAAGAAACGGCCATCGGGAGTAAAACGCGCGTCCATCGGCCAGCCTCCGGGAGACATCGCATAAGCCAGTCTTCCCGTCGCCACTTCCCACACCCGGGTCTGCCCGTCCTCGCATGCTGTGGCCACCAGCCGCCCATCGGGACTAAACGTAACCGTTAGCAGTTGAGCCGGGTGTTCGATCGGCGGAAGCAGTTCTTTGCCATTGACAGAGTCCCAGAGACACAGGTTGTGATCGTAACTTGCAGTCGCCAGGATTCGCCCGTCTGAAGATTCCGCGAAGGCCCAGCAGTCCTTCCGATGCTTGACCGCAAAGCACTCCCGGCCGGTGGCCCGATCCCACGCCTGAACCACCGGTGAGCCCCACGTAAAAAATGTCCGACCGTCGCGGCTGAAAGCAATCGTGCCGCGCCCTGTCATCCAGGGATACGATGCCTTATCCACGCGGGTTGCCCGGCACTGAACGCGAAGCAGCTCCTTGCCCGTGGCCGGATCGACCAAAATCGCCGTCCCATTCATGTCATGCACCGCAACGGCCCTGCCGTTCGGCGCAAAGCAAAGCGAAACCGGCTCCGCGTCCAAGGGGAAGGGCGCGCTGGCCAAGGTCCCCGTCTGCCAGTTCCAGATTCGCAGCAGCCTTGGGTCGCCATGCCTGCCCGTGACGGCGGCAATCAGCAAACCGTCCGGGGAGAAGTCGGCGCCGATCAGATTGGCATCCAGTGCCAATGCCTTGCCGGCAGGGCTTCCAGTCGCCGTCGCGCACACCTGGATAGTATGGACCGTCGTTGTTCCCGCCGTGTTGCCGATCGGGGCCGTATATTGCCCGTCGCGCGAAAACGCCGCCCAGGTAAGCCTGCCGTCGAGGTAAACCCTATGGCTTAGCGGCGCATTCGGCGAACTTGAGGGTATTCGGAACACCTGGACGACGCCGCCGGTGTCGAGAATTGCCATGTATTTCCTATCCTTGGAGAAAGCCGGTTGGGCTCCCTTATTTAGAATTGGGAACGGGCGGGACTTCTGTTTTCCCGGTTCGATTTGGTAGACCTCAACGCCGGCGTCCGCATTGGCAAAAAGTCTGCCGCTTGGCCCGAAGGCCATGCTGATCGTGTTGCCAAACGCCTGGATCTCTCGTCTTGTTTTCGCATTGTACATTGCGCTTCCCACGGCGATCATGCCGCCATCGAGCGACGCGGCCACGGCACGAGGTTCAGAAAAGTGGTCGCTTGCCGTGGTGGCCAGTTCCGCGCCGGACGCCGTGTCATACCACTTAATCTGACCTGGCCGTTGCTTATCGCTTCCGTTCTCCTGGATCGTTACCAGCACCCGCCCCTGATCCGCAAAGATAGGTGGTTTCGTGAAGTAGTCTGTGGCGGCCGCCCCCGTTCCTCGGAACAAGTGCGTCACGGGCCCAAGAACCTTTCGAAGCTGAGGCGCTCCCGAAGCGATGGACTCGATGGAGAAGAGGCGTGCCTTGGCCTCGTTGTCGGTGGCGGTAACGACCTGCGATCCCGTCGGAGAAAAGCCAACATAGGCGATTTCCGCAGGATGCTCAACGATCGCCGGGTCGGCCTTGCCGGATACTTCCCATATCAATAGTTTTTTCCCGCTGGCGGCCGCCACGAACCGCCCATCCATGTCGGCGGCAACGTGATTGACGCGGCCGCCGGCATCCCATTGGCGCAAGATCTTCAGGTCCGGCATAGACGCCAGTGCCACCTGCCCCCCGGGACTGGCCAGCAGCACCTGCCCGCCAGACGCCCAGACCGCATCGCTGGGTGGATCAAATGCGCTCGCTGGACGGAGCGGCTGCTCGGATGCCAAATCCCAAATCCGCGGCGGCGCATCGATAATTCCGCGTTGTTTGAAAGTCATCAAGTATCGGGAATCCTCCGGCTCGAACGATAACTGGTTGTCGCCGTCGTCAGTCGGCCCCACGGCGGCCACAGGCGTCCATTGACCTCGCAGCCCGTTGTGTACCCGGATCAGGTCGGCCTGGACGCGCTCGGGATCGTCGCGTGAGATGACGGCCGCATTGGCGAACCAAAGAGCTGCCCGCGCGTTCCACGTCGAATTGCCGTCTTCGAGGCCGCGCGAAGTGTAATTGTCCGCCAGCCGGAACAGCGCCAGACGTGCTTCCGCCTCGGCCTTTTGCCGTTGCGCCTGCGCCTCGGATTCGGCGCGGACGGCATGGTCGCGTTCGCTGGTGACGACACCGTTCTGCTGCCTGACGGTCGACTCGGCGTCGCGCGCCCGCAGGAGACCGAGAGTGCTGCCAGCAATCCCCGTGATCAGAGTGAGGATCAGGGCACTTGCTGCCGCGACTGTCAGTCGGTTGCGGCGAACAAACTTGCGGAGGCGATAGGCAGCGCCCGGAGGACACGCCGCGACCGGCTGATTGCCGAGATGACGCACTATGTCGGCGGCGAAATCGTTAGCCGTATCATAACGCCTGGTGCGATCCTTTTCCAACGACTTCATGACAATCCAGTCCAAATCCCCGCGCACGAGCTGGCCAAGCCGATGGGCATCGATCTGCCGATGTGCCGCCGTGGCGGTGTGCGCAGCTCCAAGCGTGCTGATCCGCGTGCTGGGCTTAGGAGGTTCCTCCTCTTGAATGATCCGGACCATTTCCCCATAGGCCGCCAAGCGCAGTCGCTCTTGACTGAAGGGCGTCGTCCCAGTCAGCAGTTCGTACAGCAACACGCCTAGCGAATAAATGTCGCTGCGCGTGTCGATGTCGAGGCTGGACATTTCCGCTTGTTCGGGACTCATGTACAGCGGACTGCCGACCATTTGGGCAAACGCCGTAAAAAGGGTCTTCTCGGTGAGCCGCTGGTTGGTTGCCTTGGCCACACCGAAATCGATGACCTTCGGCACCGCCCGGCCATCATTCAGTGTGACGAGCACATTGGACGGCTTGATGTCGCGGTGAATAATCCCCTTCTGATGCGCATGCTGCACCGCATGGCAAACCTGGACGAATAATTCCAGCCGCTCTTGGACGGGTAAATTGTTTTTATCACAGTAGTCGGTGATCGGGATGCCGCGGACCAATTCCATCACGAAATATGGCCGGCCCGCTTCGGTCGCTCCGGCATCCAACACGCGGGCGATATTCGAGTGGTCCATCAGCGCCAATGCCTGACGCTCGGCCTCAAAGCGGGCAATCACCTGCCGCGTATCCATGCCCGCCTTGATGATCTTCAGCGCCACGCGGCGGCGGACCGGCGCTTGCTGGTCGGCCATATAGACCACGCCCATGCCGCCTTCACCGATCTGCTCCAGGAGTTTATAGGGACCGATCAGCGCGCCGGCCTGCTCGGCCGCGGGCGCAATGTGCGCGACCGTTGCGAACTGCGCGCCGGCTTTGTCCAGGAAACTATGCGGGTCGTCATGCGCCCTTAGCAAGGCTTCGACGCGCAGCGAAGGTCAGCATCCCCGGCAGCGGCCTCATCCAAAAACGCCGCCCGCTCAGCGGATGGTTTCTCGGCGGCGGCGAGGAAAATCGATTTGACTTGGTTCGCTTCGACTATCACAGCGGTTGCCCTTGTGTTTATATCTTCACATCATCATGCGACGTCCGCGTCCGTTTATCGCACAAAATCCGGTCGATTTTTCAGATCTCCGCAGGATCGCTCTTGCCGCTCAATTCGCAACGGAGCCATGCCCGCGCATAACTCCAATGCCGATAAGCGGTTGCGCGCGAGCAACGGAGCGCTTCGGCCGCCTGGTCAATCGACAAGCCGGTAAACACACGAAGCTTCACCAATTGTGCGGCAGCCGAATCTTCTCGCGCTAACTTTTCCAGCGCCTCGTCCAAGGCGAGCAGCGCTTCGGGCGAGTCGTGGATGGCAAGATCGTCCTCTTGCAAAACAACTTGTCGCCGTCCGCCGCCGTGTTTCAATCGCTTCTTTCGTCGCGCGTTCTCAATCAAGATCCGCCGCATGGCCTCGGCGGCGGCAGAAAAGAAATGTCCACGGTTGTCCCACGAATGGCACTAGCTTAGGGTCTGGGCGGTCCGTTGGCCGATGACGGCAGGTGAGCATTGGCCGTAGCGATGGCTCCATCGTATTACGATCCGACTCGTGCGGCGTGCCTGAGCATGTTGTTTGAGAGCAAGCGCGACCGGTGACCATGCCATTGGGCATTGCGACACCGATGCATCGACGGAAACAGATGACTCATTATGTGCTGGTGAGGACTGTTCAAAGCGCACTAGAACCATTTCGATCGATTGTTCGGCAGTTTGGCGATGTGTCGAGGTTGCATGAGCCTCGTGAATTTCTTCGGGCGTCGTTTGCGCGCTCGCGGTTCCCAGCGTCCGGGGCGGTCGCCGACTCGATGGTAAACAAGGGTCGACAGCAGCGCATCAATCAACCGCCCGCGATCCTCAGGCCGGGCAGCTTCAAGCTTTGGTGCAAATGCAATCACGGCTTGCTTGGCTCCTTTGAAGCTCACCTGGCGCGGTTCGATGTCGTTCTCGTTCGCGGCCACGGCCATGACCGTGCGGAGCAAGTTGTACGCCAGCAGGTGAGTCCAGATCTCTTTGTGAACCATGTCGGGTGTCTTGCAACGCAGGATGTCCATCTGCAACGTGCACTTGATCGAGCGGATATTGACTTCTCCTTCCCAGCGGTGCTCATACAAGGCGCCGATCTGCTGGCCATCGATCGACGGCGTGATAATCGTGGTGACGACTTTGAACTGTTGGACGCGATTGTTTTTGTCGCGAGCATCCACCGTTACCTCACGCATCAGAAGTTGCTCGGGATAGCCTCGGTATTGTTCTCCCGTCATTCTGAGTGGCTTCTGGGGGCGCTGCCAAACGAGTACATCGCCATCCAATCTGCTTTCCGCTACCCGACTTCCTGTTCGATCGAAGTGCGCATGGATAACCAGATCGATGCCGCGATTGTGCAAATCGCAGGCGATGAAATAATCATCGAACAAGGCATCGGCAAGCACCACATCACCGGGTTTGAGCGTATCATACATGCGCCGGAAGAGAGTCTTTTCGCCGGTGCCCTTGCCGGCGTATGGCGCGATGGCCAAGTCGTGACAAGCGCCGGTTGAAAGGGAGAGCAGCACCGTGATCCGCGCCAGGGGAAAGCCGAGCCCCGGTTTTTTTTGATTGGGCGGCTGCGGATACATCGCTTGATTCTCAGGTGTATCCGGCATCGAAACACTCGATCCGTCGAGAATGAACACCGAGCGGCCGTTCCATTTCCACCGATCATCCACGCTGGCGTCCAGAATCTTCCGCGGATCGCTTTGCCAAAGTGGAGAGAACAAGGGTGGGAATGCGACTTCGCGCGGTACAGTAGCTGGCCGTATTGGGCGAGCACACCGCCATGCCATTGGCGGCGCGATGGGCAATGATTCGCGACACGGTGTCGCGGCAACTGTGGTCCTCGCTGAGGACCTGACTCAGAAAGCCCCAGATCGTTGTCACGGGGCTGAATACGCGGTCCCGAAACGTCACGCCATGCTCGTTGAGCACCTCTTGGATGCTGGACTCCGTCAGGGTATCCGCGAAAGGAAGCCCTTCATTACGCGCAAAGCGGGTACGTACCGCATCCAAGCTCTCCATGGAACCACTCGTCGGTTGACGGCGATTCCAGCCGTATGATTAGGGCGCGATGCAGACAGGACTTATTCCCAGGCAGCGATGCCCGGGCCCACTTCCATGCCCTCGGTCAAAGTGGCCGCCTCGCCGGAATGTGCTCTGCTGGCCTCCGTGACCAGTCCTCAACACTTATACGTATGTATAGATACGTTAGGTTCGGTCACTTCGACAAAATCGGCTGCCACCTGAGAACATCGCCAAAGCTAGTGCCATTCGGTTGTCCCACCGCCGCGGCTCGCGCCCGTCGTTCAGCGGCTGGCCGAATAGCCGCAGATACGCCTCATGCAGCAATCCCGTGGCGCTGAGCGTTTGTCCCGGCTTTTCCTGGGCCATTTTTTGCGCCGCCAGCCGGCGCAGTTCGTCATAGACCAGTGACAGCAATTGCTCAGCCGCCTGCGAATTACCCTGCTCGACCGCACAGAGAATCCTGGTGACTTCGCCCATGGGCTCCGCTTTCAAAGACAAGGCCAACGCCCACAACTAGGTATAACCGGGCATAAAAAAAGCCGACGTGGCTGAACACCCACAGGTATTCGACCACGTCGGCTTACTCTTCAACGAGCCGCCCGGCGAAGCCGAACTGCCCTTCATCTAGTCGTCCGACGACTGTGAATCAACTATTGGCGGAGCCGCGTCTGAGTCCGCGACCGCTCTACTAGGCGGGTGATTATACGGTGAGGAATCGGGGATGGCAACCGAATCGCAGACGAAATAAAAAACACTCCGCTACCAGCAGGGCAGAACTGGGCCATGCGCGGCCGACAGGAGCCAAATCGCCGAGTTTTCGCGTGCCAGAAATCGTTCGTTTGATCGAACCGTGTCGGAAAGTAACGGTTCTTGGAACTTCGGAAGCACGGAGTGACGCGGGTCGCGCCCGGACGCCAATCGAAACGTCCGATTACGAATACCTTGAAGAAATCGGCCGCTGTCAAATAACGTGTGTCATCAACCGGTGGTATTCCGACACATCCGAGAAAAGATATGACTTAATGCGACAGCGGGGCGACGCCCAACGACACGCATCACCGGACGGCCGCCAAGTTGACGCTCCAGTTCAGAACCCACCGGATCGGCCGCTCCGGTGGATGCTTTGGTTAGGGCTTCTCCCGCCCGTCGATGCCATCACTCAACTTCAATCCACAGCCAGGGCAGCATTCCCATGTGAGCCAATCCTCTGGATCGCTGCGCTGCCAGTCATGCCCACACTGTGGACACTTGGTTTCGGGCTTAGGGAGGAACATGCGCGGGAGCATGCCAACGATGAGAAAGGCACCTACCCCCAAGGCAACAACGCCACCGAACAGGCTCGTGTCGCGATCTCTCGGTGCTTGCGCAAACCATGTGCCGAGCCCGACGACAATGCCAACAATCAGCCCGACTCCAAGTCCCCAACCCGTTCGTTTGCGCCATTGACGATGTGCCGACTTAAGGCTCGCGACGATGGTGCGCATTCGTGGATCGATGTCTGGCATGCGCATATGCCCCTAACTTAATCGCTGTAACGTGATTTCGACCTCTGGCAGCATAGGCGGGCGCAAACGCTGCCGCAAGTGGGTGACGAGTTTTGGGTGACGAGTTTCCCGCTCGACCGGAAGCTCGATGCCATTTTCCCAGGGCTGGGAAGGTCGGTTCCGCGGTTCTCTGACGTTCCATCTAACCTTCGTTTCTTGACGCTGAGCCGGTTGAATCTCGCTGCCCTGATTGTCCAACCACAATATTCCGAGACCGCCATATCGTAAATCAAAGTGCCGCATCGCCGTCAGGATCGAGGTTTCCAACAACGAAGACACATGGTAAGCGTCCGGGCTGTCCGTGGCGGTCTTGTGGTAGAAGCCGGCTACCGGGCGTGGGCGCGGCGATGAGCGCGACGGGCTCGAGTGCGAATGGCCCTGGCTCGGGATTCATCGAGCCGGTGGTTGAGAACGGCTTCGGGATGGGTTGCCGCCCAGCGATCAGGCAGCATTTCCTCCAGTCGCGGATCGTCCGCATGCAGGCGGAGAAGAAGTTCGCGTACGTAAGACCATGGTTCGATACGGTGACGCTTTGCGCCGGCCAGGATCGTGCAGAGCACGGCTGCCCGCGGCCCCGCATTTTCACTGCCGAGGAAGAGCCAGTTCTTCCTGCCGATGGCCTGGTGCCGTAGCGTCCGCTCGCTCAGGTTGTTGTCGATGGTCAGGCGGCCGTCTTCGGTGTAGTGTCGCAGAGCTTCCCATTGGTTTCGGGCGTAGTTGACCGCCTTGGCTAGACTACTCTTGGGCAGCGCGGTCCTGGTCAGCCCCGTCAAGTAGGCACCGAGCTTGTCCAACACCGGGATGGCTTCCGCAGTACGAAGCTGGCGGCGAGCTTCGGGCGACCAGGTGCATGCGCGGTCTTCGATGTCGTACAGTTGCCGAATCCATTCCAGCACTTGATGTGCTTCGCGCGGATAACTCTTCACCGCATCGAAGAACTTCCGCCGCGCATGCGCCAGCAGGCCACTTCCCGAATGGCTGACTGGGAACCAAGATAGATCGCGTCGTAACCGGCGAAGGCGTCGGCATGCAGGGAGCCTGTAAATCCTTGCAGAAAGTTGGCCGGTCCATCGCGACTGCGGCTGGTGGTATAGTCATAAACGCTGTAGGGCTGCTCATGACCGATGTAGGTCCAGAAACGTCCTTGAAAACTCCCCTCAGATCCGCCCAGGACCGTGACGGACGTGTCGTCGGTCCACATGACGGACGACTGGAGAACCCGCTCCCGTTGCAACTCGTAGAGCGGCCGAAACAATCCTGCTGCGTACTTCACCCAGTCACAGAGCGTGCTGCGGGCAAGATAGACGCCCGCGCGGGCCAGGATGTCTTCCAGACGGTAGAGCGGTAGATGGTCGCCGAACTTGCTGACCAACACCTCGGCAACCAGCCCCGGCCCGGCGATGCCACCAGGAATCGGCCGTTGCGGAAGCGGTGCTGCACAGACTCCCGCCTTGCAGCAGCGGCAAGCGTATTTAGGACGGACATGGATGTGGGCTTCCAGCTTTGCCGGCTGGAGTTCCAATTCGCGAGTGATGTCCTCCCCGATGCGGTCCAGGGGCCGACCGCAGCCGGAGCAGGTCTTCTCCTCAACTGACAAGTCGTGTTCATGGCGGATCTGGGGCAACTTGTCCCAGTCGATCTCTCGCCGCTTGCGCTGCCGGCAATGGCCACGCACTTCCACGGTTTCGTCTGGCGATCCCGGTTGCGGAGGATCGCTTGGGGCCGGCAAGTCCGCATCCAAGGCGAACAAGTGGCCTTGCCCTTGATCGTCCGGCAAGCGTTCCCGCCGACGGCCATAGGCCCAACGCTTGTACCACGCCAGCTCTTCGAGCGTAGCGGCATGCTCTTGTTGCAGGTCCCTGTAGGAAGCAGCCGTTTCGCTCAGCACGCGGTTGAGTTCCACAACCTGCTTCTCGGACCCCGCCATGCGACGTTCAAGTTCAGTGGCCTGCTTGAAAGCCGCCAGCAAGAGGCGCTGGCATTCGGCGAGATCGTTGGGAAGAAAGTCGGCACCATCCATGTTGCCGAGTATTGTAACAACTCATGCGAACAAGAAAAGCCCTCTTCTTCCTTTTTCTTCAACCGGTACGGCGATACCTCCGCCGCCGGCGCCCCGTTCGCAGATCCAAGCCGCCGAGCAATTGGACCAGTTGGGCATAGTCCAACTCGACCCCTTCGTTCGTGTCAAAAGGCTTCACGATCGGAAAGGTGCCACGCTCCAGTCGCTTGTACCAGATGCAGAAGCCGTCCTGATCCCAAAAGAGGATCTTGAGGCGATCGCGCGTGCGATTGAGAAAGAGAAACAGATGGCCCGACAACGGGTCCTGTCCAAAGATCTCCTGCACGCGCCCCATGAGGCGATCGAAACTGTAATGCATATCGGTGGGCGTGGTGCAGAGGAAGATTCGCACATCGGAGTAGTCGTTCATGGCTGGGACGCCTTCCAGGGACGCAAGGCGCCAACCGCGCGGATCACGTCTACGAGGACCACTTGGCCGACCCCCAATGGCAACCGCACCACACCGCCGTTGGGCAATTCGATTTCCACCGGAGAGGCTTTGAGAGAGATCGGCACGAACACCGCACCGCCGGACTCGATGCGCTTACGTGACTCGCCCTCTTCGACCATCTCCTCGGGAAGGCCATCCTTGAGCCGTTCCAGCCAACGATAGTACGTCGACTTCGCGATCCCTTCGCTGAGGCAGAACTCATCCACGGACAAACCGCTGGCCTTGTAGCTTTCTAACCGCTCCTGCCAGTCCAGATACTCATCCAAACCACTCGCCGGCCGCCCCATATCATGTCTCCCTGAAGGAACAAACTCTACGCCTCCAGCCTAACACGCCTGACAAGTATGGACGAAACGGACGCTTACACACATGTACCTTTGGGGGATATGAGCGTGATCTGGGTCGCAACGATTCCACGAAAAATCCACCAATCCCAACTCGCTTCGGTCTGACACACGAATGGCACTAGCTTAAGCGTGAAACTCTCGCCGAGCCTACAACAGCTTGCGATGGCACACCAAGGCCGCTACGACCCGTTGTGGTCGAATTTCTTAAGCTAGCGACATTCGTCTGACACACCTCCGCGAGCTATGAGGCGTGGAACCAGCGACAATCGGCTGAGAGTCCCAAGAAGCCGTCGCGCGTGACACGCACCGAGAAACCACCCCTTTTTCGGAACGTGTTTTAATCTTCCATCAAACGTTGCCGTCGAGCAATCTGGACAAGAAGCGACACCCTCGGCTGCAAAAGCCGGTGGGACGTACGATCAACCAAACGATATTGGAATCGTGAATGCCTGCCTCCGTTTTGGCGGTAGAAACCGATTGCCCAATATGACGTATCAGGATGTATCACGATTGACAACTCCATACTGGCGTAAGCGTCCGGGCTGTCCGTGGCGGTCTTGTGGTAGAAGCCGGCTACCGGGCGTGGGCGCGGCGATGAGCGCGACGGGCTCGAGTGCGAATGGCCCTGGCTCGGGATTCATCGAGCCGGTGGTTGAGAACGGCTTCGGGATGGGTTGCCGCCCAGCGATCAGGCAGCATTTCCTCCAGTCGCGGATCGTCCGCATGCAGGCGGAGAAGAAGTTCGCGTACGTAAGACCATGGTTCGATACGGTGACGCTTTGCGCCGGCCAGGATCGTGCAGAGCACGGCTGCCCGCGGCCCCGCATTTTCACTGCCGAGGAAGAGCCAGTTCTTCCTGCCGATGGCCTGGTGCCGTAGCGTCCGCTCGCTCAGGTTGTTGTCGATGGTCAGGCGGCCGTCTTCGGTGTAGTGTCGCAGAGCTTCCCATTGGTTTCGGGCGTAGTTGACCGCCTTGGCTAGACTACTCTTGGGCAGCGCGGTCCTGGTCAGCCCCGTCAAGTAGGCACCGAGCTTGTCCAACACCGGGATGGCTTCCGCAGTACGAAGCTGGCGGCGAGCTTCGGGCGACCAGGTGCATGCGCGGTCTTCGATGTCGTACAGTTGCCGAATCCATTCCAGCACTTGATGTGCTTCGCGCGGATAACTCTTCACCGCATCGAAGAACTTCCGCCGCGCATGCACCAGCAGGCCACTTCCCGAATGGCTGACTGGGAACCAAGATAGATCGCGTCGTAACCGGCGAAGGCGTCGGCATGCAGGGAGCCTGTAAATCCTTGCAGAAAGTTGGCCGGTCCATCGCGACTGCGGCTGGTGGTATAGTCATAAACGCTGTAGGGCTGCTCATGACCGATGTAGGTCCAGAAACGTCCTTGAAAACTCCCCTCAGATCCGCCCAGGACCGTGACGGACGTGTCGTCGGTCCACATGACGGACGACTGGAGAACCCGCTCCCGTTGCAACTCGTAGAGCGGCCGAAACAATCCTGCTGCGTACTTCACCCAGTCACAGAGCGTGCTGCGGGCAAGATAGACGCCCGCGCGGGCCAGGATGTCTTCCAGACGGTAGAGCGGTAGATGGTCGCCGAACTTGCTGACCAACACCTCGGCAACCAGCCCCGGCCCGGCGATGCCACCAGGAATCGGCCGTTGCGGAAGCGGTGCTGCACAGACTCCCGCCTTGCAGCAGCGGCAAGCGTATTTAGGACGGACATGGATGTGGGCTTCCAGCTTTGCCGGCTGGAGTTCCAATTCGCGAGTGATGTCCTCCCCGATGCGGTCCAGGGGCCGACCGCAGCCGGAGCAGGTCTTCTCCTCAACTGACAAGTCGTGTTCATGGCGGATCTGGGGCAACTTGTCCCAGTCGATCTCTCGCCGCTTGCGCTGCCGGCAATGGCCACGCACTTCCACGGTTTCGTCTGGCGATCCCGGTTGCGGAGGATCGCTTGGGGCCGGCAAGTCCGCATCCAAGGCGAACAAGTGGCCTTGCCCTTGATCGTCCGGCAAGCGTTCCCGCCGACGGCCATAGGCCCAACGCTTGTACCACGCCAGCTCTTCGAGCGTAGCGGCATGCTCTTGTTGCAGGTCCCTGTAGGAAGCAGCCGTTTCGCTCAGCACGCGGTTGAGTTCCACAACCTGCTTCTCGGACCCCGCCATGCGACGTTCAAGTTCAGTGGCCTGCTTGAAAGCCGCCAGCAAGAGGCGCTGGCATTCGGCGAGATCGTTGGGAAGAAAGTCGGCACCATCCATGTTGCCGAGTATTGTAACAACTCATGCGAACAAGAAAAGCCCTCTTCTTCCTTTTTCTTCAACCGGTACGGCGATACCTCCGCCGCCGGCGCCCCGTTCGCAGATCCAAGCCGCCGAGCAATTGGACCAGTTGGGCATAGTCCAACTCGACCCCTTCGTTCGTGTCAAAAGGCTTCACGATCGGAAAGGTGCCACGCTCCAGTCGCTTGTACCAGATGCAGAAGCCGTCCTGATCCCAAAAGAGGATCTTGAGGCGATCGCGCGTGCGATTGAGAAAGAGAAACAGATGGCCCGACAACGGGTCCTGTCCAAAGATCTCCTGCACGCGCCCCATGAGGCGATCGAAACTGTAATGCATATCGGTGGGCGTGGTGCAGAGGAAGATTCGCACATCGGAGTAGTCGTTCATGGCTGGGACGCCTTCCAGGGACGCAAGGCGCCAACCGCGCGGATCACGTCTACGAGGACCACTTGGCCGACCCCCAATGGCAACCGCACCACACCGCCGTTGGGCAATTCGATTTCCACCGGAGAGGCTTTGAGAGAGATCGGCACGAACACCGCACCGCCGGACTCGATGCGCTTACGTGACTCGCCCTCTTCGACCATCTCCTCGGGAAGGCCATCCTTGAGCCGTTCCAGCCAACGATAGTACGTCGACTTCGCGATCCCTTCGCTGAGGCAGAACTCATCCACGGACAAACCGCTGGCCTTGTAGCTTTCTAACCGCTCCTGCCAGTCCAGATACTCATCCAAACCACTCGCCGGCCGCCCCATATCATGTCTCCCTGAAGGAACAAACTCTACGCCTCCAGCCTAACACGCCTGACAAGTATGGACGAAACGGACGCTTACATACTGGCTGCAAGAATGCGATAGAGTTCTACCGCACTTCGGCGGTCGAATACATGTACAGCCCGGTGGAAGGAGTTAATGATGAAGCGGTTGCGTCAGGTTGCACTCGTAGTGACCGCCCTGGCCTGTATAACGGAGCGGGCACCAGGGGCCGATGCGACTCCCGCTTCCGCGGCAGAGTTTCGTGACCCCGAAAAGGTGTTCCACAAGGCGTGCGAGCAGCTCGTGGCGCTGGAGCGCAAGCATGACTTACTCCACGGGGTGTCCGAGGCCAAGCCGGTCCTAGAACGGGACGACAAGGAGCGGCCGAGGTCAGCTTCCCTCGTATTCGAGAGGAACGCGCTGCCCCCGGGCAAAGGGTCCGCCATGCCGAAGGACCGGTCGAGGCCGTTCGTCTACGTCTCGATCCAGGTTTGGTCGGGTCGATCAGAGCAGCCTCCGGGGGACATGCACGAGTTTGAATGGAAGGGCCAGACGTACCAGATGTGGGTACGGGTCTTCGGCAGCGACGCTGAACTCGTCAAGGCGATTCGCGGGGCGGTGGATGTGCCACGACTCGAGCCTCCGCAACTCACCTTCCGGCTGCAAACCCCACAATCCCTGCACGCGTATCGCAAAGGGCAACCGCTCATCTTTGAGGGAAAGGCTAGCTTCGGCCACGGCTATCTACAGCAGACTCTGACGCTGGGCGCATCCAGTGTCACGCGCTCGCTGCTGACCCATTGTTGGCCGCTGCCGGCGCACGGCTCAACCAGCACATCGACGCGGCCCCAGACCTGCCGCACGTCGAGGATCATCACGCCCACGTCGAGCTTCTCGACGCGGAGCACGCCGGACATGCCGACGGCGGGTTGCTTCGAAGGTGAAGCACCCAGGCTCTTGGTGGGCCGCGAGGTTCACGATCGAGTCCGGATCGCGAGCCGAGACGCCGCTGCCAGAGACCCTGTCAATCGATTCCTTGCCGGCCTGGTTGCCCTTGCTATAGTGGCCACGCCAAACGGTGGCCGCGCCAGTCGCGTTCCCCAGCTTTTCGATGTTGTTGAAGAGTTGGGCCATGTCCCCGGCCGCGTTCTCATTGGCGCCAGGGGCATAGAGCTTGTAGACCGGATCCAGCAGGATCATGCTCAGTGATTTGCCTTTGGTCTCCGCTATGATCCTGGGAATAACCTCATCATGGCCAGCGGCGTGCCCACGGAGCGGCAAGATGAGCAGCCGATCGGGGTCTGGCTTCACGCCCAACGCGTCCATAATCTTCGATAACCGGCGCTGCAGGAATGCTTTCTGCAGCTCGAGGTCGATCAGCAGGACACGTCCCGGCTTGGTCGCGAGCCCGAGCCAAGGCAATCCATAGGCGACGGCAATGGCCAGATATTGGAGCGTCCACGTCGTGAACGATTTGCTTGACCCACCGAGACATAATTTGCTTCCTTGGTGCAAAAGTCCCTGCACTAGCTCCGGGGGAAGTGGTAGCTTCTCCGCCAGAAATGTCGCGGAGTCTTCAATAGTCGGAAGCCCCTCCTTGCGCTTCTCTTGGCCCTTGATGACCACCGCGGCCTCACCGAGGAGCCCGTTAATGTCGCCGGAGTCAAATCCGTTGTAGCATACTGAAGTCAGACGCCGCGAAAGCTCCAACATTTGCCGGCGCTTGCTGGCATCGCGGATCTTGTCGGCATGATAGCTCTGGTGAACAGTGCCCGGAATACCCGCAAATTCAAGCACAAAAGCGGCGTCAAAGCCGTCTTTTTTCCAGCTTGGGTGACGTGTCAGAGACTCATTCAACATCGCCACTTCGATGTTGCCATGCTCTGCCTGAATCTCGATAGCGGCCTGCCAAATGAAACCATGCCGCTGATCATAGAACTCGCTCGACTGAAGCGTCACGTCGGCATTGATGGTTCCTTTGGCGAGCACGGCAGCGATGAGTGAGCGCTCAAAACCAACCTCGTTCGGCGGCATCATGCCGGAATCAGAAGCATCCATATTCATTACTCAGCCTTATTTCGCTTCCATGCAAGCTTTCGGTTCCCTATTATTACCAGCGCATGCTGCGGAGCATCCATTCTGCGTCGAGGATCCTTCGAACCAACACGCAAAGCCCCCAAGAGGCGCACGTCGACAGAACACCTGTATGTGAGGAATCTCATGCCAGCCTTACGCTCCATGCGTGTGGCGCGGAGGATCATGAAATGTAGGTTGATGTTCACGTGCGCGAGCCCTTCGAAGAACTCAGCGGCAGCCTTCCCGTCCACGATCCGTTGCCTTCCGGCCACAATCACGGGAAAGCCTCGTTTCCGCAAAGCATCCCATGCCTTGCGGTGCAGGCCCATGCGGCGGCAGAACTCGCGGGCCGGCATTATCTCGCCGGTAGAGACGGAGCCGAGGGGTGGGGTGGTGGTCGGGTCGGACTGATTACGAGGGATTCTCATTGCAACTCCCTGCCGTCGTCGGCTTCTGCGCGGAGAGGGAAAGAATCACGGCCTCGGCGTCGAAACGAATCACTTTCGGTGTAATGCGGATGGACGGAACTCGGCCCTCGCGCGCCCACTCTCGCAACGTGGTGGGCTTGATCCGAAGTCTTGCCGCCATTTCGGCCGCCGTCACTAGCTCGCTCATAATCTGCGCTCCCTTGGGTCAGGGGCGGAAAAAACATTCCTCCCCTCATTGCCCGGGAGTTATTCCAAAGTGACTGGAATAACGAGCGCATACTGACAGACAGCAATGACTTACGGCGGAATAATGAGGGCAGAAAACGGGGATTATTCCTCCCCGTCGTGCCCTAGAATGCCGGCCAACTTCTCGGCTTGGTGTGGAGTGCGGTGGTCAGAACGTGGGCCCAAGTCCAGCTTGGCGGGGTCGATCGCTACAGGCTGGCCGTCGAGGGGCTCGGTCTTGGGGATCTCAGGTATTACGTTTCCCGCCGCCACCCAATCCCTGACTTTCGACACCAACTTGGAGACTTGGCCCTGCGTTACCCCGAGCTCTTCCGCTATGTCCTTTTGTCGCAAACCGGCTTGCGTTGCCCAATACGCGCGCATGGCTCTCGGGCACGGCTCGACTACGGCGGGGACTGCCGGGGGTTGGTAACCAACCACTTCGGCCGAATCCCCTTTCAGCAGGTCAACATAACCGGCCGCTGCCGGTCCGGGAACCGCCGCCGGGGCCTGGGGATCGCCGGGGGCCGCCGGAAGTTTGCCCTCGACGGCCTTGAGAAACTCCCTTTGGATTTCGCCGAACAAATCCAAGCTCGCGCCGTCGGGCAATTCCGACCGCTGTCCGCTGAGGCACTCTTGCAGGACCCTGGCGCGAGCCGCTGCGGCCTCGTGGGCCGTCAAGTACGTCGAGCTTCCGATAGGGAACGAGTGGCGTTCAAGCGACACGGCAGCCCGCTGAATCTCCGCAAGCGGGCTATCGGCTCCAGGTTGGTACGAACCAATTGGGTAGGCTGCGTCGTTCCATTCGCGAAGAGACCTTTCAACCTCGGCCAGCCAATTGCACGTAGACGCGGTTTGGTCGAGCGGAAAGGGGAGAAATTCAGGGTTAGAGGGCTCATTTTGAAAAAACGCCGCCCCGCTTTTCGCCGCTTCGTTACAGCCAATCGCCGCGTTCCGGCAACGGACAAGCGAATCGAAGTCAACCATAGTCCTGCCCTTTACAAAATGGTCCCGCCGGCCGGAGTCGGAAGGCGGGAGACCGGGTCCGCCGGTGGGACCAAGATTCCGGGTAGCGACCCTCGATTGTCAGGATTCTACCGCATCAGCCGCGTTACGGCTATGCGGCGCGCCGTGCCGCACAAGCTCCCGATGAGGGAAATCGCAAGGTCACCGGCGTGCCGTCATTGCGCGAATGTGCGTACCGAGATTTTCGGCGTTGCCGCCGCGACAGCTTCAGCACCCCAACCGCCCCGGCGGCAAGCAACGCGAGCGTGGAAGGCTCGGGGACCACGCTAATCTGTCCGGTCGTGTCGAGATTGCTCGTGTTCCAACTCAAACCGTCGCTCAGAGCCGGCAGCGAAAGTTGGCTGAACTCCCCCGACAAGCCGCCGTTGAACAGGTCGAAGGCCTCGCCCGCCCGCGGCTGAAATCCGTCGATCAACTCCACGTCCAGTGCGCCTGCCAGCGCCAACTGCCCGGTGCAGTTGATCTGGTCGTAGCCGCTTCCCGCTACGGTGCCGCCCAATTGCATCACGGTGTCGGTCGAGTTGGCCAGGTAGGCGTTGCCCCCGAAGGTCACTGCGACGGGATCGCTGGGGCGAAGATTGCCGTCGATAAACACGTCACCGCCGCCCGTGAAGCCGCCGCTGCCGCTGAAGGAACCGAGAAAGACTGCGCTGCTCTGAATGCCACCCACGGTGGCCACGACCAGCGTACCGTTCTGGCCCACGTCGCCGTAGAATGTCACGCCGGCACCGCCCGTGACGGTAATGTTGCCACCTGGCGCGTTGGCGATCGAGCCCGAGACATTGCTGATGCCGTAGCTGAATGCGACCGAACCCTGGTTGGTCAGGCCGCTGTCGAAGTTGACGGTCGCGTTCTGCCCGGTGATAAGGCCGGTGCCCGCGGCGTTGCTCAGCGGGCCAGCCGACTCGAACTGGGCCTGGGCCGACGCCGTGCCGATCAGTTGGATCAGCCCGGCGTTGCTCTGGGAAAATGCCCCCTGGAGGAAGAGCGACTGGCCGGGGGCGATCCGCACCGTGCCCGTGGGCGAATTAGAAAAGCTGCCACTGACCTGGGCATTGCCGGCGAAGATGCCGCCGTTCGTCAGATTGCCAAAGTAGTCGGTGCTGCCGTTGTTTGTAAAGTTGGCGGATGCGCCGACCATTAGGTTGCCGCTGACCATGGACCCCGCCGCCGCGGCGATCTCGGCCTGGTTCACAGCGATTTGTCCGGCGGAAACGGTGCCCCGCAATACGAGAGTGCCGGGGCCGTTGGCAACGATGCTGCCGGGCCCGCTAATGTTAGCCGAGAAGAACTGGTTGCCGGTGAGGTTGAATACCAGCGTGCTGTTGTTTGTCACGTTGCCCATCAGATTGTCGGCCGTGCCGGCGCCGCCCAAGGCCAGCGTTCCCGCGGAAATCGTCATGCCGCCGGCGAAAGTGTTGTTTGCCGTCAGAACGACCGTGCCCGCGCCGCCTTTCGTCAGTCCGCCGCTGCCGCTGATGGGGCCGGAAATCGTGAGCGTGCTTGCCGGATTTGCCACGGTCACAACCGCGCTTGTGTCCAGGGCTACCGGAGCGGAAATCATATGGCTGCCTGCACTGTCGGTGAGCGCTGCGGCTGTCGCGCCCCCGTTCATTTGCAGCGTGCCCCCGCTGCCGGCGGCGAGCGTGTAGCTGGCGGCTGAGTTGCTAATCGTAAGGGCGGCTAGGTAGGGGCTTGCTCCATCCAAGGTCACGGTAGCCGTGCCCGACGGGACGGAGCTGCCGAGCGCGGCACTGTCGGGGAAGGTCGTACTGAGGCCCGGCGAGCCGTAGCCGGTGCCGCCCCAATTCGTGCCGAAGCTGGTCGTCAGCGTACCCCAGGAACCGCCGCCGCTGGCCGACCAGGCCACCTGGCCGCAGTAAACCTGCGTGTAGGTGACAACGATTTCGCCGTTGCCGCCCTGGCCGCCGTAGTAGTTGCCGGGGCCGCTGCTGCCGCCACCGCCGCCGCCCGGAAAGCTCCCGTTGGCCCCAGGGCTGCCGAAATTCATGTTGCCACCGCCGCCGCTGCCGCCGCTTCCACCCGGAGCGGAGCCAGTGCCCCCGCTCCCACCGCTGCTGCTCGTCCCGTCCCCGCCTTGGCCGCCGGGCCCCCCTGGGCCCCCGGCACCGCCGCCGCCGGCGCCGAAGTAGGATAAATTGCCGTTGTAGGCATTAGCGTAGTATGCGCCACCGCCACCGCCCGAAAAGCCCGTTCCGGCGCCGACCGTGCCTCCGACACCATTGCCGCCGTAGCCAGTGTTGTTGCCACCGCCGCCGCCGCCGCCAGCGACAATGTCGTCAGCGCCGCCGTAGTTCCAAACAGTGCTTCCACCGCTGCTGCCAACACCGGGAACACTGATAGTGGTACCGCCCAGTCCGCCAGCGCCGACATAATAGCTATACGGCCCCGCGACGAGCGGCGTTGTATACGCCTTGCCGGAGTAAGCGCCGCCGCCTCCGCCGTAGGCGTCCCCGCCGCCCCCTCCCCCGCCGCCCCAACACTGCACGGTCACGTTGGTCCAATCATAGCCCGCGGGGATTGTCACGGTGCCGGCCGCTGCCGTCGTCAACGATAGCACAAGCTGCGCTTCAGCTACCGAGCAAGCCGACGCGGCCAAAACTAAAGCCATCAAAACCTTCCCTCGCATCACACACCTGCCTTTCAAGTTGCGGGCAACGAATCGCCCAGAACAAACGAAACTGCGCGATGATCGCGCACGAAAACTGGAAAGAGCCGATCCGCAGAATGCAGACCGCTCGAAGAACGCATCGTTTGCCGCTGCTGACAATCAGCAATGGCTGCCGCACACAACGCTGCCTCCGGGCAACTTGCCCGTGGGTTAGAACTGGACCTCAAACGCACACCGATGAAAAAAGGGCGCCGTCCGATACCGCTCCAGCAACCCCGACTAAAGGGCAGATTAGAACAGCATGGCCGACGCCCCGTTCTCACGGGGCGCGGTCCAGAGGCTGCTTCTAATCTTCAAGAGCTTTCGCTCAGGTTAGTCGTTTTGCTGGAAGCAGTTGGACGCTACGCGCGTCGATCAAATTGTCGTCAATGCCGGCACACGGCCGGCGTTATCTTTCCATACGTCTCCAGAAAAAACCTCAAATCTACAAAACTGGGCATGGCCGACGCCGCGTTTCGTGGCACCGGCACCCAATATCAGTTTATTTCCCTTGCGTGGGGTTGCAAGTACCCGGCAAAGATTATCTGGCAGAGCAACGCGGCCGATGATTTTCCCGCAATGGCAGAGCGGGACGCTGGCGGCGAAATCCGATCGTGGCCGGCGACGATTGCAGCGCTGGGCGGGCGATGAGACACCACGACGCCTGATGTTTGCCGCCGCGTGGAGGCGGCAGGCCATCGGGCCTTCTATTTAGCCCTCGGCATCGCGAAACGCGGCACTCGGCTAGACCGGACGCCTTCGCCGTCGCAGACCGCAGATAACCAGGCCGAAGGCTCCGACGCCGAGGAGGGCTAGTGTTGACGGTTCAGGTAGCGGGCTAACTGTGGCCTGAAAAGTTGAGATGGTCGATTGGTCATTGAAGATCAATTGGCCGCCAGTTGTCTCGACTGGCGGGTAACCAGAACCCCACTGCTTCAGATTGGCAAATCCGGTGACCGGTCCGACCGAAGTGATCATGGCCCAATTATGGAAGGCTGAATTGTTCAGATTGGAAAACAAATCGTAACCGCTAGCCCCGGCCCGTGAAAAACCGACCTGTCCGCTGCCCTGGTTCACGAACGTTCGTGTTCCCGAGAGAAACTGATAGTCTCCCAAGCCGTCGATGGCAATTGAAGCCTCGTCGTGGTCTTCATAATAAATGCCGATTCCCGCGGTGAGGCGATCATTAGTGTTTGCAGTCGCCGTTATGGTAAAGTTTGCGTTGGTAAATGCCGTCGTACCGATTCTTCCCGAGCCCGTCCCAGTCTGTGTGAGCACGATTTCACTTCCGAACGCATGAGCACTCATCGTGCTAACGCCTGCAAGCAGAATCACTAATACATTGCTGCACTGTTTCAAGATGTTGCGAGAACGCAAATCAAGACGCAGGCTCATAGTGCTAAGACCATTAAGTGCGCCAATCAATCGGGAAGGACTACGCATCTTAATTTGCCAAGTAACGCCCAGCAGGCACAGACCGCCGGCGAGCAATAATGAAACGCTGTCGGGCTCAGGGACCGCTACGCTGCTTGCAACACGGAAACCATATCTGTCGTACTGGGCCGCGGGGTAGCCGGTGCCGCGGATGGGGGACGACAGGATGTTCGAGAGGTTGTTGAACGACCCGCCGCGAGCAACACGATACGTGTTCGAAAAAAGGTTGGCCTCGTTCCATTGGAACGAATCTTCGCCCTGGTCGAAGGTTCCGTAAGGACCGGGCGAGGCAGCGAACGTCCCGACTGGCGTCAAAAGGTTCGTCGGGTCGGCGTAATTGTTGATGTAGTAGTTCGTGTCATTCGATTCGCTGGTTGCCAGGGCCAAAGAGTTGTCCGGCGCGGTATTGCTCTGCGTGGGATACGTCCAGTATCCCGCGTTGGTGCCTCCGCTCTTGTAGTAAGCAGCCTTGTACCATTCGTCTACGGAGGGGAGGAAGTACCGTGCCGCGCCGTTGCCGCTGTGTGGGGGCGCTGCCACGGTCATGAGCGCGGCCTGCGTTGTTGCGCCGCTCAATAGGTATGCGCCAGACTCGGTCAGCCGGGCTTGGGGGGCAGTGGATCAACAACTCCACTTCTGGACGCTTGTTGATGGAGATCCGCACTCTTCCCGCTAACAGCGTGAGCAACGTATCTTCGACGCCTTGCAGCGGATCTGGCGGGCGACCGACCTGGGCCGGATCAAGAGCGTGGCCACGATCCCGACGATTTCCACGCATCAACAGCAGGGCGAAATGGGCCGGGAGCTGGCCCACATTCCTCCCAACATGGTGCGGCTGTGCGTGGGCGCGGAGCATCCACATGACGTAATCGCCGAATTGGATCAGGCGCTGCGGAAGGCGAAGTAACGAAAGCACCGTCATTTCAAACTCGCGCCGATTGCTTGACTCGTTGGCCCAGCGAGCATAAACTTGGCTCTCGCTTCCGAATTTTGGGCTGATCCGCACTGAATTGAATAGGGGGTGCCGGATTTGCGCACGTTAAACTGACTCTTGAGGAGTGCTAATGGGCACGATTCATGGATTTCCGCGATCCTATCGCCTTTTTCAGACGGCAGTGTTCGTTCTGGCGACAAATTGTGCGCATTGGGCAATAGCGACGGACTACGGGGCCGTCTCGGCCAGCGGCAATTGGGGCAACGCGTTGACTTGGACGCCGTCGTCGGGCGTGCCCGCCGGTGCGGACAATGCCTATATCGGCAGCACCTATCCGGCTGGTTCGGCCGGCACGGCGGCTGTCACACTAGGAGCAGCGCAGTCCGTGAATAATCTCTATGTCGGCTACGGCAATGCGTCGATGAGTGGCACGCTAAACCTGGCTGGCAATCACTTGAGCGTTAACTCAGGCTTCAACTTGGGGCAAAGCGGCGGCAGCGCGGCAATCGTGCATGGTGGCGGCTACTTTACTACGCCGAGCCTCAATGTGTATTCCGGCAATTCACTCGCACTCGTCGCCAGCGATGCGGTCACCTCCACGGTGACGCTCTCCAATTCGTCCCATTTGACGACCGCCGCGACCGCAAATATCGGCCAGACCGCGAACGTTTTCAGCGGCAGCACGCTGACGCTTGGCGCGTCGATGGCGCTTACGACCAATCTCGATTTGCGCGACAACGGGACAACGCTCAACATGGCCGGCTATGGACTTTCCGCGGTCAACGCTTACGTGGGATGGTTCGATGGCCAACCGGTCTCGGTGATTAATCGCGGCCCAGTTGCCGTCGGCAATCTCAATATTGCAAGCGGCGCGTTCAACTTGGGCGCGTCGGACACTGTATCGAACCTTTCAATCAGCACCGCCGGCAGCAGCGCGACGGCCGCGTCCGGAAACGTGAGCAGTAGCGTCTTGGTGACCAACGGCGGCGCGCTGACGCTCGGCGCATCAATGGGGTTAACCAGCAATCTCGACTTGCGCGACAACGGAACGACGCTGAACATGGCCGGCTACCGGGTCTCCGCCAATACGGTCTTGTTCGGCTGGTTCGACGGACAACCGGTGACTGTGCTCAATCGAGGCCAGATTACGACCCCCGACCTTGAGGTTGGCCGCTTGGCGCTCAATTTGACTTCGTCCGACGTGGTAACGACATTCGAAGTGCAGTCGGGCACCACATCGCTTAACAGCGGTGTCACGGTATCTTCGTTGTGGTTGTCGTCTAGCGCGCAGGCGACCACGAGCACGTCGGGCAATGTTACCTCCAGCGTGCGTGTTTTCGGCGGCAGCTTTCTAACGTTGGGAAACTCGATGTCACTGGCCAACAGCTTCGACTCGCGGGATGCCGGCTCGACTTTTAACATGGCCGGCAATCGGCTTACCGCCAATTTGGTCATGTTCGGCTGGTTTGGCGGCCAGCCGACCAACGTGCTCAATCGCGGCCCGATTACCACTCCCGATCTTGAAGTTGGTTACTCGTCGCTCAATTTGACGACCTCCGACGCCGTAACACTCTTTGAGTTGAACGGCGGCACCACATCGCTTAACAGCGGTGTCACGGTATCTTCATTGTGGTTGTCGTCTAGCGCGCAGGCGACCACGAGCACGTCGGGCAATGTTACTTCCAGCGTGCGTGTTTTCGGCGGCAGCTTTCTAACGTTGGGAAACTCGATGTCACTGGCCAACAGCTTCGACTCGCGGGATGCCGGCTCGACTTTTAACATGGCCGGCAATCGGCTTACCGCCAATTTGGTCATGTTCGGCTGGTTTGGCGGCCAGCCGACCAACGTGCTCAATCGCGGCCCGATTACCACTCCCGATCTTGAAGTTGGTTACTCGGCGCTCAATTTGACGACCTCCGACGCCGTAACCCTCTTTGAGTTGAACGGGGGCACCACGTCGCTGAGCAGCGGTGTCTCGGTATCTTCGTTGTGGTTGTCGTCTAGCGCGCAGGCGACCACGAGCACGTCGGGCAATGTTACTTCCAGCGTGCGTCTTTTCAGCGGCAGCCGACTGACTCTCGGAAGTTCAATGACGCTGACCAGTTCGTTTGACGCGCGCGACAACTACTCGACGCTCAACATGGCCGGCAATCGGCTTACCGCAAGTTCAGTCCTATTCGGCTGGCTCGATGGCCAACCAGTCAACGTTATTAATCGCGGCCCGATTACCACTGCCGATCTTGAAGTTGGTTACTCGCCATTCAATTTGATTCCCGCCGACGCGGTGACGACCTTCGAGTTGAATGGCGGCACGACCGCGCTTAACAGCGGTGTCTCGGTGACTTCGTTGTATCTAAGCGGTAGTGCGCAGGCGACTACAAGCACTTCGGGAAATGTTACAGCCAACGTGCGTCTATTCAGCGGCAGCTTGCTGACGCTCGGATCTTCGATGACTCTTAGCGGCGGTTTCGACGAGCGGGACTCGGGATCGACGCTCAACATGGCCGGCTTTCCGCTCAACGCTCAGAATATCTATTTCGGCTGGTTCGACAACCAGCCGGTCAACGTGCTCAACCGCGGCCCGATCACGACCCCCAACCTTCAAGTCGGCTACATCGCCTTTAACCTCAACGCCTCCGACGCGGTGACGAGTTTCTCTCTCGAGGGAGGCACCTCCACGCTGAATAGCACCGTCTCCTCGCTCTTTCTCTCCAACAGTGCGCTGGCGACAACGACCTTGGCAGGCAGCGTCAGCAACACGGCACAAGTCGGAGGCGGGAGCAGATTGAATCTCGGGGCGCCGGCATCGCTAAGCAGTGCGATGGACGTGCGGGACAACTACTCGACTCTCAACATGAACGGCTATACCGTCACTACTCCCAATGTCTACTTGGGCTGGTTTGACAGTCAGCCGGTTAATGTCGTCAACCCGGGCGCGGTCGTGACGACCAACCTCTTCGTCGGCGGCGGCAGCCATGTCCCTCTCGCCGCCCAGAGTAGCGCCGTTAGCAACTCGATCACGATCTCCAGCAACTCGGTCCTGACGCTTGTGCAGTCCAGCGGTCAACTGACCGGCATGACCTTCAAGGGCAGCAACTCGTCCGCGCTGGCCATCAACGATACGAGCGTGCTGCAATTGACGTGCGGTTCGAACAGCGGACCAAGCTGGCTCTTCCGCTGGCAAGATCCCTTAGGAGGCACCTGGGAGAAAGCGCTCACCGGCTCCATCGCTGCGGGCCGGATGGCCGTCAGCTCCTCCACCGGCTATTCGATTTTCGACGACGAGGGCTATACCTACGTCGCGGCACCGACGACGCTCATCTGGAATGGCGGCGGCGGAAACAACAACTGGTCCACGGCCGCCAACTTCAGCGGCACCAGCGCTTCCGCCGGGCACTGGCTCCGCTTCGGCCCTTTGACTTCCGGAGGACATACCGCCAACAACAATGACCTTGCCAGCGGTTCCCTGTTCTACGGCATCTTCTTTGATAGCCAGGCGCCCGCTTACAACCTGACGGGCAATTCCATCCAGTTGTCCGGCGACGTACTCAATCAGAGCGGCACGAACCAAGCCATCGGCCTGAACATTCAACTCGTGCCCGGCAACGGGGCCTTCAATTCGAACATCATCTCGTTCGACACCGGGTCGAAGAACATCACCGACTCCGGTTCGATCAGCGGGAGCGGCATGGCCTTGAAAAAGACTGGAACGGCGAATTTGATTTTAAGCGGCACAAACACTTATAGCGGCGGCACGGACGTTGTGACCGGCAAGCTGATCGTGACTTCCCGGTTCGGCCTGCTGGACGGATCGAACCTGACCGTCGGCGCCAACGCCGCGACGATCTTCGGCTTCCCCGCGCCCGTCGTGCCCGGCGGCGATCAGGCATCATCCCGGCCAACTCCCGTGCCGGAGCCGGGGACAGCCGCGCTTTTGGCCTCGCTCATTGGCGCTGCGGCAAGTCGATACTTCTTCAGGTCAAATCGGCGCAGGCAATAGCCCGCCTCGTGGCTGACGGCGACTTCATGGCGTCCTGAATGGACTCTTGCTTGTCCTCCAAGTGAAAGTACAATACGTACTCGAGTTGAGCACTTCCTCATTGTTTCTTGAACGTCTTCAGAACGTTGCCGATTGATTCCGAGGGGGCGGACTAATAGCCGGCGCTAAGGTTGTATGTGCCTCTGCTGCCCGGTGCATAGGCGAGATAAATGGTTGCAAAGGTTCCGGCGACGCTGTTGGTCCCGCCGGACTGAGTGAGGGTCGCCGTGCCGGAGTAGCCCAAGTACTCGTAGTAGGAGGACAGAAGGCCGTTGCCGCTCAGGTTGTACCCGCCGGCGGCGCCGGTATTGTAACTAAGATGAAGGCGGCCCGTATTGCCGAGAAAGATGCTGTTGGTCCCGCCCGACTGTGTGAAGCCCCCGATTCCAGAATTACCAACATACTCGGCATCATTTACTACAAGCTTCCCGCCGGACATTTGCACCGTGCCCGCGCCGCTTCCGCCCAGCGCAAGTGAGCCGCACGTTGGCGTCGTGGCAGTCACGATTGCCGTTCCACCGTTGACGATGTAGGCTGCGTCGAAGTTGCTCAGCGTGGTCGCGCCCCAGTTTGATGCTACCGACCAATCGCCCGACTGAACTTGCCACGAGTAGTTGGCACCATTTGCTGCCGCCGAAAGCCCGATCAAAATGGCAACGACGACTAGCCGAGCGAGCCAGGCCGGGCGCGACCGATCTGGGCGGGCCGGACGTGCGGACCTCAGCAAAGCAGACTGTTGAATTGGTTCCATGTGCATGTTGCATCCCAAGCCGACTAAACGGCGCGGCTGACAGGCGTGTTGCTCTAGCGCCGCAAGGCGAGCTCCATCACGACATGGGGATTGGCTTTCGGGGCCGATGCAGCAATGCGAGAGAAGGTATCCGGCAGTCCGCCTGGAAGCGGACCGGTCGAAGCGACTAATTGCGGGATACTAAACGCTGCCTGCTAGGTATCTTGTGATGGTGGCCCAGCACAAAAGCGGCCGGGGCACCCTTGGAGAACAGCCCTCATCATGGCTACGCCGGGTATGGAGGTCAAGCGTCCGGAGCAGGATACTTTGTCGGATGGCGGAGTGTTTCGCCGGAAATTGTGCGGGGGCGAACAGTTGCCTGGAATTACTGCGGCTCGAACCCAACAGCGGATGTACAGCGCGGTTGGCCAGCGGAGATCGTCGTCCGCTCACCGGTCGTCCTCCAGCAGCCTCAATGCGGCGAGATCGTCGCGGAGCTCGAAGTTACGGCGTCGACTTTGCCGTGACGAAATGTACGGCAGACTTCGATTACGGCTTTGCACCCACCGTTTCATAATGGAGCCAACTCTTGCATGCCCCGCCTTCCACGGAAACGATGGAAACGGTCAAAAGGCGATAACTTCCGCAAAAGAAGTACGGCGACTACAATAGCTGCCGTTGTTTGTACGCTTTGACGCGGCTGTACAAGGCAGGCTTGTCCGCATGCTCCAACCTTAAGGGAAAAGCGAAGTCCCATGATGCCTGTAAAACGATCCCTTGGCGTTGCATCGTTGTTGTTGGCGTTCTACGTCCTAGCGGACTTCGGCGGCCCAAAGGCGTTCGCCCAAGACAGTACGTCCACTCAGTCCAGCTCGCTCCTGCAGACTAGCACGCTCATCCCCGTCACCGACCACCGCGACTTGATTTTCGATCCTCAGCGGGATTACCTTTATATCACCACAGCGGTTGGACTGGTCCAGCGCTACGACGTGCAGCACCAGACACTGCTGGCGCCCTTCAGCGTCGGGACTTCGCTTGCCGGCGGCGACATCACGCCGGACGGGAACTGGCTCTACGTGGCGGACACGTCGGGGTCCAACTCCCAGGCGATTATCCACAAGGTGAATCTTAATACCGGCGCCGTGACTAACCTCACTACGCCCATCAGTTTCCCCCAGGTCGGCGCCGTGGACGTGAAAGTCACTTCCAACAGCACCGCCTTCGCCGGCGCAGCCACCGCTTTTACGGGCAACTGGGAGTACCTGTGGCAGATCAACCTCACCGCCGGCACGATCGCAAACCGGCAGCCCCAGCCGGCCGGCGGCACATATGTGTCGGTAGGCACGCGGATATACCGCGGTGCGGACCGCAGCCAGCTCTTGTTCATTCAGCCAGGTGAAGACTGGTCTCAGCCGCTAATCTACTCTACCTCGGCGAACTCTTTCGGTTACACAGGTTACTTGGCTACCTATCAGGACTCGGCACAGGGGGCGGTCAATAATAACGGTTCGCTGGTTGCTATGGACGGCGGCTCTTTGCTCAACCAAGTCATGGTCTTCGACAATCAGATGAACTCTGTGGCGACGTTGCCAAACCTCGATGGCGGATTGATATTCGATCCCACGGCTGACCTCTTGTTTGCGGTCGATTCATCGCAGAATCAAATCGACGCCTGGAACACGAACACATGGAGTCAGATATCCGCATCGAGCATTGGGGAGACAGCCGGCACACAGAGCCCTTTTGACAACGGCCAGATGGCTGCAAGTGCCGATGGTTCCGAGTTGTTCCTTTCCACACCCAGCGGCGTGCGGATGTACAACATCGCGCCCGAGCCGAGCGCACTGGCCTTGCTCGCAGTTGGCGCTGTTGCTCTAGCCCCTCTTGCGTGGCGGCGGAGGGCGGTCCGCAGCAGAGCAATGCCAGAGCACAATCCGGCAATCTTGACATTCAGCCCGCGCCGATCAGGTTCGGCGGCGGTTCGGCGGGCAGCGTGAAATAACCGGTATTCCGGCGCCGTAGGTCCGGTAGGGCCAACAGCTCACGTGAAACCGATTCAGTGCTTGCGATAGATTGTCCAGAGCGACGGTTAGCCGCAGCCTGTCACTATGAAGCGCGAACCTCACTGAAGTGGGCGACGCGATCGTGAATCTTGTGGGTAACAATATGCAGCGAGTTGCCGTCCGCGATCTTCAATCGTCGTGCAATGCTCTCCGAAAACTCCAGTCGCATTGCTTTGTCTGCCCGGATCGTTGTCAATTGGTCGTTTGGAACCCTAAATGTGCAATCCCGCGCTATTCTCGTTGGACCCGGCTTCCCGCTCGACGGAGACCAGAAGCCGGTCGGACAGCAGTTCGTCCCCCGAATAAAGTTGACAATAGACGATTGCCATGACAGAACTCCTTCCGCTTCGATGAAATTCACCCGTTCGTTGGGCAAGGCTAAGGGCCGTAACACAATGGTGAAGGCCGTCAGCAGCACTATCGACTTGCGGTACGAGCTTTGGTCACTAGAAACGAAGGCACCGCGCCAAAAAGATCAATCGGCTAACGAGCTTAACGGTCAACATTAAGTAGGAAGAGCGACTGCGACGGATTTCCACCGGTTCGCAGGTTGACTGACCCGCGGCAAAAAGTCCCAGTACTGCCGTGATCACGGCTTGATTGTGCGCCCATATTGCAAGCCACGAGCCGCTTGTGGTCAGTGAATCGAATCGAGCGCTGCAAGTCGTCGGCCTCAAATCGGATCTTCATCGGAAGGCAGTCTTTAACTACTGCGGATTGCACTCGTGACATGGCTTCTTGCCCGCCTGAATGGCCTCATCTCGCGTGGCGTAATGGACTAGGTTCGTCTCTGAGATCTTCGCGGCCGACTTGCAATCCGGCTGGTAGAAGATCTGCGACTGCTTCGAGGCGACGTAGCCAACTACATCGTTCAGCCCTAGCTCGTCAACGCAAAAGCCACGATTCCACCGGCTACGGCAGAACAGAGATGTCCCTCCCAGGAGATGTAGGACTTAAACCGAGGCAGGACGCCGGAAATCAGAGTTCCGCCGAAGACGAATCCTACGACGACAGCGATCGCCAATGAGATGAGTCGTTGTTCCCGAACGCCGGAGACAATCAAGAATGCAATTAACGCGAAGACCAGGCCACTTGCGCCGATGTGGACTCCCGACCGCCCAAAAAGCCACAGCAGAAATCCGCCCAGCAGAACAAGCTCGACAACGACCTGCCACGGTTGCGCACTTGAGCCAGCCAGAAGGGCCAAGCGGATGAACAGCGGAATCGTGTTGCCCAGGATGTGATGCAGATCCTTATGCAGAACGGCATGGCTGGAATCCCTGCCAGTCCTCGCCACGTGCGGGGAACCACGCCATAATTGTCGAGTCCTGGAACGAACCGGCTGACTACAAACACGCCCCAGATAACGCCAAGGAAGGCAACGATCTCACCTAGTTCTTCTCGGATCGTTAGCGATGCGATGGGCACAGTCGGTTCCCGAGGGCGGTCATGGTCCACGAAGTATAACAAGGATTCGTCTAGCACGGCAGTCGCCAAACAGCCCTGCCTGGCCGCTCAATCAGCATATCCCGAACCTGGCTTGTCACGGAATGGGGACTTTGGCGTAGGCTTGTGGATTGTTCCGCCGATTCTACGGCTAATAATTGTGCATCGAGTCGCAACCCAAAACGGAGATATTGAAATGGCTAAGAAACAAGCAGTCAACATGACCCAAGCCGTGTGTGAGTGTCCGAAGGTGTCCGACGCCGTGTGCTCCGATTCTATGGAAAAGCAGCGAATCACGGTACGTACCCTTCTTCAGAAAGACCCAACTGGCAAGAGCGTTCACGACGAACTGTATGTTGCTGTAAGGTCGAGGGCCGAAGCCATCTGGCATCAAGCCGGTGGCACTCACGGCCATCAGGAATCGGACTGGTCCCAGGCGAGGGTGGAGCTTGGAGTGCCTGCCAAGGTCTTTGTGTGACCGGGTAAGCAACTAACAGATTGCCCAGGAAATACACCCGCAATAATTGTCCATCGAGTCGCAACCCTGAATTGGAGAAACAGAAATGGCGAAGCAACTTAGAGGCGAAACGACCGCGGCCGTCAGTGAATACCTGGCCGCTCATCCGGGAGCTGGCCCGAAGGAAATCGTCGCGGCACTGGCCAAGCAACGAATCAAGATTACAACGTCACACGTCAGCAACATCAAGGGCACGCTCAAAAAGGCCGGGAAGGCTAAGAAGAAAGCCAAGGTCAGTGTTGCGGCCCCTGCGGTGGCAGTTGCAGAGAAGGCCACGACGCCGAACGGCACGATTACCTTGGACCTGGTTAAGAAGGTCGCGCACGCCGTTAGAAAGCTCGGCGGCGTTCAGCAGTTGCACGAGATGCTGGAAGTCATCAAGGAAGCTGGTGGCACGAAGAAGTTCAAGGACCTGGCCGATGCGATGACGGTCACGGAAGCGGCAATGGACGTCATTCCGTATTGAGCGTCGTGCATCGAGAAATGGCGACTCAAGCCCTGGTCCAATGCCAGGGCTTTTTCTTTTGGCTTGCAGCTCGTCACCGAGGCGGTAACGGACTCCACTCTTCCACTTCATCTTCTCGAAGGCTCGCTTCGCTTCCGTCGATCTCCATCCACTCGGGAGCGTCGATTGCCAACGTCACTTCGTCGCCGTCGATTTCGAGGACCGTCACGCTGACGTCTCCATTGATGACAACGCTCTCACCTTTGCCCTGAAAGAATGTTCTCATGGCTTACGGAATCCTTGTAAAGAGGAGTGGGAAGCGGTGAAAGGAACGACCTAGGCCGAAGCGATGGATTATCGCCGTTTTCAGAGCCACGGCAAGTGGACTTCGATCTGCGGCTGCAGTTCCGAAAACGCTTGCAGTGATAGCACGCGACTCCATCCAACCGGCGTTGTTGCCCATGCAGTTGAATAAGATTGGTTTTTTAGAGCCTATCCGAGACCAGACCTAATCCAGTTCTCGGGTAGGTCCTTCGTATGGGACTGCGAACTGCTGCCGCCCTAAATATATTCGGCATAAGCCAATGCAGGCGAGCAGCCTTCGATCCGCTCATGGATTTCCTGCCGATGGACGGGTACATCGGCAGGAGCCACAATCCCGACCTTTACACGGTCACCTTGAACAGACAGGACAGTGACAGTCACGCTATCGCCAATGGTGATCGACTCTCCACGCTTGCGGCTTAGAACCAACATGGTGAAACCTCCTGATTAAAGCGTTCTCTCCGTTTTTTGTCGGGAGCGAGTCTTCCGGCAGCAACTCCTGTAGATTCTGAGTTGCAACACAGGGGTTACCATATTCAGGGAAGTGGTTCAAGATCAGTTTGCGGTCAAATCTCAATTGGAATGGTGGGCAACGTTGAGCAATGAATCTGTTGGGATGACATTAACAAACGATTTCATTTGAAAACTCTCCCTGCCTCTCGTTTTTTCCGGGTGGCACGAGCAGTCAGTCCATCACGACTAAGGTGCTGTAAGGCAACCGGACGCTGAAGCGGTTCCGGGAGCTGGAAATCCAGGAGAAGATCGCGTCGGGCGGCAAGCTGAACGTCGTGCTGGGCGAGAACGGCATGGCCTGACACTTGACGTACCATCGCCGCAAATGATAATGGAGTTCGTCCCCACCGACAGAAAGGAGGCCGATCCATGAATTACTCTCTCGGCGCGAAGATGTTGATCTTCGTGGTGGTTCTTCTCTTCAAATCCCTGTCCGCCTCAGCGGCGGACCCGACCCGAGATGGTCCACACTCCGCAAACGAGCCCAAAGCCGTGCGGATACTGGACGTCGCGCCCGTCTGGTCGGGTCATCCAGTCAGTTTCGCCCTGCTGACCTCCGGCAAGCGGCAACTGGTCCTCGTCCAGCAAGTCCGAGCAAAGCTCGATGATCAGTGCATGGATCGGGCGCCACGACCAGACGTTGGCGCGAAAATACTTCCCGGCATCTGAATCCGGATTGCGGCCGTAAACGTCCAATCCCATAGCTAACTTATCCTATGGATTGCACGCCCACGACATCTTAATGGTCGGAATTGCCTTGACGGGAGATGTGGTTGGCAGCCGAGGAATCCTCGGCGAGGTCGCCATTTTTATCTCTGCTGGTGTGCAAAGTACCACGGGGTCGTGGCTAGGCCGCCCCAACTATCCGGTTTGTGGTTGGCCTCGAACACCTGCCGCAACGTATCGTCGTGTGGCACGAGCGCCGTCCAAAGTACGCCAGGCGAATCTTTCCATCGCTGGTCCGGTTCGCCCCCGTCGATCCGCTGGAACTTGGCCCCCTGGATCTTGTGGTTCCACATGAAATCCCGGTTGGTGGCCACAAGCCGCGTGAGGTCCTCCTTGCCGAACATCAGATCGTGCTCGTAAGCCGTCACGATGCCCTCCACGTCGATCGCGTAGTAGCCGCCGTTGGGATGCACGCCGACCCAGTGCTTCGGCGAGCCATCCGGCTTGTAGTCCCACGATCCGGCCGGGTCCCAGTAGTTCCAAACGAAATACTTGTCGCGCCGGCGCATCCGAGACTTCATCAGCCGCCACCACTGCTCTGCCCGCTGGCGGTACACAGTCTTCTTCGTCACCTCGTACATCGCCAGCAGCCACAGTGCGACGAAGTTCTGCTTGTTGGCCGGGAGGGAGAAGCCGTCCGCGCCACGGCGCTGGTAGCCCTCTGTCCAGCGGCCTGTTTGCCGGTCGATGCCGAACGAGGGAACCACCCACAGGCCGCCGGCTTTCACTTCGCGCCAGCAGCCCCGCCGGTCCCACTTCTCGAAGACCTGCTCGGCCAGGCGGATGTATCCGTTCGCCTTCTGCCCGTGCTTCCCCTTGAGCGCCGGCTCCTTCAAGATCGCGTCGGCCATCAAGACCACGGGCCGCAGTCCCATTGCCTCGCCGAGCAAATTGTCAGTGTATAGGTCCGGCATGACGCTGGTGCTGGCACCGTCGGCTTTTGGCCAGCCAAGGTATCCGTCAGGTTCCTTCACCCCGCGTTTGATCCAAGCGTCGGCCCAATCCACAAGCCTGTCCACCCACACGCCGTCGTGCGTGGCCAGGTAGCCGTAGTAAAAAGCGTTCAGGAACGGACTGACGAGCCAGCCGATCTCTTCTCCCATCTCTCGGTCGCAATAGCGGTTGCGCACGTCGTTGAGAATGTTCCTCTCCCAGCGTGCCAACCAGTCTTTGCGAACGCTCCGGTCGGATGCCAGGGCCAGGTCAACTCCGAGCGCCACGCAAGCGCCACCCAGGGAACAGGCGGCCGGCATCAAGCTCGACACGGCTACCCCATTGAAGAACCGCCGCCGGCTGATTTGCATGGACGGTGCTGGCTTTGGCGTTGGTTTCATGGCTTGCACTCCCCGCACGGCCTCTTGCCCGCTTGAATGGCCTCATCTCGCGTGGCGTAGTGGGCCAGGTTCTTCTCGGAAAGTCCTCAGACGACGCATTGCAAACTCCTTTTGCTCTGGGAACAGCACCGCATTTATACTGTGTCTCGTTCCACCACGCCAGCCATACGTCAACACTACTACGACGCAATCAACTTACCACCGGGCGAGGGGCAATTGTATACGCTTGCGGCCCGCTCTGGCAGCAATTACAATTGAGCCGTTGAGTTTTTCACACCCATAGCAGGCAGCGTCCCGTGATGAACGGGGACGAGTACCGCCGTCAAAGCGGACAGTCAATTCGCCGACGAGAAGGTTTGCCTGCTATTTCTTTTTCTTGAATCGCGCTCGCCTTCTCTTTCGCGCAATTGAACTGCCACAGAATTGGCGCGGTCGTTCACGTTTGTGGCGGTGTAGCGCCCATCCTGAGAGCGCGCCATGTTCGGCAATCTGTTAAAACAAATTTCAATATCTGCGGCATACTTCTGCACACTTTATTTGGCCGTGCCAGTCTTGTCGGCTCGCGGAGCCGGTCTCTCACTGACAACGACAGGGGCCGGCAGCGCCATGATCCCGCCGGGCTACGATTGGACCAACGTGACCATCCAATGTTGGGCCGGAGGCGGTGGCGGTGGTAGCGGCTACAACAACACCTTCTACTACGGCGGCGGGGGCGGGGGGGCGGTGCTTACTCTGCCAAAACGTATGCAACGCCGCTCGTTGCCGGAGCATACAGCTATTACGTTGGCGCTGGTGGGGCCGGCGGAAACGGCCTATTGCTTGGCAGCGGAACCGGTGTTACCGGCGGGAACACAATCTGGAATTATGGCGGTACCCAAGACATTTTTGCTGGTGGCGGCGGCGGTGGATACAGCTACAGCACCAATGCCGGCGGCAGCGGCGGCACGCTAAGCGCCGGAACGGGCTATTCGGGCGGCGCCGGCGGGACCGGAAACAACCCCGGCGGTGGCGGCGGCGGTGGGTCCGCTGGCCCAAGCGGGTCAGGCGGCCAAGGCGGGAATGGGACGACCGCCGCCGCGGGCCACGGAGGCTCTGGTTACGGCCCAGGCGGCAGCGGAGGATACGAAAGCACGACCATTCAGCAAAGCGGCACCTTTCCCGGCGGCGGTGGTGGCGCTGGCAGCTACTACTATAACGGACTTGGATTCGTCTATAACGGGGAACCTGGCGCAAACGGCGAGATCCTCGTTGCTTATACGCCGGTCTACAGTGGCCAGGTAACTTGGTCCGCGAGCGGCAGCGGCTCCTGGGGCACTTTGACGAACACGTTCGGCACGAACTGGGGCGGCGCTGGCTTCGGATCGCCGGGCTTCTCCCCAAACTTTCCTGACAGCGCTACACTCGGCGGATCTGTCGCATCGGGGACAGCCACGGTTACGCTCGATGGCGCAAGCCCTTTCTTGCAGGCTCTTACGTTCAGTAACTCGGCCGCCAGCTATACGCTTGCGACGGGGAGCGGAGGCACGATGCAACTCAACGGCGGCACGACAAGCGCCGTGCTGACCGATAGTGCGGGGAGCCATTCAATTTCTGCACCGGTCACCTTGGTCACAAGCGCGGTCGTGAGTGTTGCAAATTCGGCTAATGCGCTTTCGATTTCTGGCCCGATTAGCGGCAGCGGCGGGCTGACCACGAGTGGCGCGGGTACGGTCGTGCTGGGCGCCAGAAACTCGTACACTGGCGGCACGACGGTCGTAGCTGGCACGCTCCAAGGCAATACCGCCAGCCTGCAAGGCGCGATCGCCGACAATGGGTTGCTCGTCTTCAGCCAGACGAGCGCGGGCACATTCGCTGGCTCAATGAGCGGCAGCGGCAACCTGGGCGTTACGGGTGGCGGGTCGGTGACGCTGCCCGCTGCCGACACGTCTACTGCCACGGGCGCAGTCTCAGTCGCGCATGGTACACTTATTCTTCCCTTCGGATTAAACCATGTTGGTCAAGGCGTTATGCTTGCAACTGGCGGGACCTTGAACGCTGCGGTCAGCATCAAGCGCTCAATCGCTGGCAACGGAACCCTTATTGCAACCAACGACCTGACGATCGGCGCGTCGTCCCAGCCCGGACAGTTCAACATGGGAGGCTCGCCCGGCGTGGGAGGGACCCTCAACGTCGGCGGCAATGCCGTGGTCATCTTTTCGGCTGATCCGGCCATTCTTGGCAGCCAGACGACGATCGGCCCAGGCGGCAGCCTCACTGCGCTCAACGGCATCCAGCTTGGCAACCCATCTTCGGTCGACGCCACAAAGGTCTTGACCGCCACGGGCGGCGCCGAGATCAACGGCAATTTTATCAACAACGGTGTCGCTAATGGCCCAACCGGCAGCGGCCAGGAACTGACGTTTACGCAATTTGTTAAAGGGGCAGGCAGCACGACGGGGAACGTTGAATACCAGGCAAGCTACCAGCCGAGCAACAGTCCGAATGCCGTATCGGTACAAAATCTTTTGCTGGATTCCACGAGCACGCTGATCATGGAGCTTGCCGGGACCACTTCCGGCAGCGGCTACGATCAACTCGACATTTCCGGGCAAGCGACGCTCGACGGAACGCTCGATGTCAGTCTAATTGACGGATTTGCGCCCTCGGCGGGCGATAGTTTTCAGATTTTCAATGGCCGCACGAGCGGGAGCTTCGACCAACTCGATCTGCCCTCTTTGAGCAGCGGCCTGAGTTGGAACACAAGTCAGTTGTATGCGACAGGGACGATCAGCGTCGTGCCGGAGCCAGGGACGCTGGCGCTGCTTGGGGCCGCGGGGGCCGCGATGCTCCTATTCATTTTCACGATCACTGTATCAAAGAGGCAGATAATGTTCCGAAGGTTGATCGTGCGACGTTCGATGTTAGTACCACGAGTATTGGCAGGCATCTTAATCGCTCTGGGTTGGATTTCTACCGGTGCTCATGCGCAGACGCTTACAACACTAGCCTCGTTTGACGGCAGTAACGGCCAGGACCCGCTTGCCGACTTAACACTCAGTGGAACCACGCTGTATGGAACTACGAACTATGGCGGCGTAGGATACAGCGGAAGCCCCTACAGCGGCGACGGCGTGGTGTTTAGTCTTCCTGTGACTGGCGGAAGTCCAAACGCGCTATGCTTTTTCAACGGCAGCAACGGCAAATTGCCCATCGGAGGATTGACGATTAGCGGATCTACGCTGTATGGGACTGCTACCGTCGGACCAGGAAATAGTAGCCAAGGCATGGTCTTCAGCCTCCCTATAACTGGCGGAACTCCCTCCGTGCTCGCTTCGAACGTAAGCTCCCCTTTGTCTGACATGGCACGCAGTGGCGGCATTTTGTATGGGACTGACGGGGGTGGCGGCAACGGACAGGTTTTCAGCATTCCCACAAGCGGCGGAAGCCTTACGATACTGGCGTCGCTCAACGGCACTAATGGTAGCGTGCTATATGCTGGTGCGACGCTCAGCGGCGGCAAGTTGTATGGAACAGCCAACCGCGGTGGCGCCGGTTACGGAACAGTGTTTAGCATTCCCGTGAATGGTGGCACTCCGACGCTATTAGCCAAGTTCGACGGCAACCACGGGTCCACGCCTGACGGAACCTTGGTGCTGAGCGGCACGACTTTATATGGCACGACTGCTCACGGTGGCATAGGTTTCATAGGCGGTAACTATGTTACCGGCTACGGCACGGTCTTCAGCCTTCCGGTAACCGGCGGCAGCCCAACGGTACTGGCCTACTTCAACGGAAGCAATGGCGAGTACCCTGTGGGTGGTTTGACTTTGAGTGGCACCACACTCTATGGAACGGCGACAAACGCGGTGTTTAGCCTTCCTATAACCGGCGGCAGCCTGAGCGTACTTGCCTCGTTTACCGGCAGCGACGGCGCGTTGGCCACTGCTGGCTTGACCCTGAGCGGCAACACATTGTACGGCACGACCGAATCAGGTGGCGCGTACAACGATGGCACTGTTTTCGCTCTCGTCCTGCCGACACCAACGCCTGAACCGGGCACGCTGTTGCTAGTTGGCGCAATGTTCGCGGCGGCTTTCGTATGGCGGCGCTGTAGACGGCGACTCGCAATCATCGCCGCGATCGCGCTGCTGCCAGCAAGCATCGCCCGCGCCGACGTGTTCAACATGCCCGCCGGGCAGACGAGCCTGCAATTCGTCACCGTGGGCGATCCGGGGAATGTGGCCGATACAAAAGGGAACGGCGCAGTCAGCTATAACTACCAGATAGGCAAGTTTGATGTAACGCTAGCACAATATACTCAGTTCCTCAATGCCGTGGCCGCGGACGACACTAATGGCTTGTATAGCGCTGGTATGGGTAGCGGGATATTTCCGTTCGGAATTAGTCGCAATGGAAGCCCGGGAAGTCTCACCTATGCAGTGACAGGGAGCGACGCGAGCGTGGGTGACATGCCCGCGAGCTATGTCACTTGGGGTGACGCAGTCCGCTTCTGTAATTGGCTGCAAAACGGCCAACCGAGCGGGGCCGAGGACAATGGCACAACGGAAACAGGAGCCTATCTGCTGAACGGGAATCTGTTGGCTGTGGCATCGCCTTCCCACAATGGGAGCGGTGCCCCGCGGTATTTTCTTCCGACGGAAGACGAGTGGCACAAAGCCGCGTATTACATAGGTGGCGGTACTAATGCCGGCTACTGGATGTATCCCACGCAGAGCAATACGGAGCCGGACAACTCCCTCGCACTGGCGACCGTCGAATCAAATGATGCTAATTACCGCATTAGTAATTTAACCGACCCGACGAACCTCCTGACTCGGGTTGGGACGTTCATCCTTTCGCCGGGTCCTTATGGGACTTTTGATCAAGCAGGGGATGTGTTCCAGTGGAATGAATCGATTATCAACTCAATGCGCGGTGCTGACGGAGGCGGGTTCGGCACGAGATCGATCGGCTTCTCGTCCATCGCCCGAGGCGGAGCCCAGCCCTCGACACCAAGCGCCAACGGTGGTTTCCGCGTCGCAAGCAGCGTAGCGGTCCCAGAGCCCGGCAGCATCGCGTTGGCGATTGCCGGCGGAGCATTTGTTCTCGCGCTCGCAAGACGAAGATGCGCGGCACGTCGGTCGGGATGACCGGTGTCAATCCGGCTGCCAGGAGGGGAATCCGCGACACGCTGCCACCCGCTACACCCTCTCCTCGATCATCCCGATCGCCACAAGAACTACATTCTCGGCTGCCAACATCGGCTCAGATTGCCCGGCGCGAAACCGATGACAAATGTCGATTACCTGTCGTGCGCTACCGCCTAAACGCTGGACATGGTATTCCATCCGCAGCCAGCACGGCCAGCACAGCAAGTCGCCTCGATCGTGCCAGTGTTTCCAGTCGCGGTCACGGCCACAGGCGATGCATAACCCGGAGCAGTTGCCACGAAAACGTCCCGACTTGACGCGCCCTTACGCCTAAGCCATTGATGGGGGCTGTTCCTTAAGGGTGCCTCGGCCAAACTTCCGTGCCGAGCCACCGTCACAAGATACCTAGCAGGCAGCGTTTCAGTATCCCGCATTAGTCGCTTCGACCGGTCCGCTTCAATAGCGGACCGCTGGATACCTTCTCTCGCATAGCTGCCTCGGCCTCGAAAGCCACGCCCCTTCTTCTCGCGACGGAGCTTGCCTTGCGGCGCTTGGGCAACAGGCCAGAGAGCGTCAAGTCAGTTTCACCTTCGTGAGAAAGCAAATCATGTTCGGCAAGACGATTGTAATGGGTTCGATGGCGGCAGCATTGCCTTCGTGCGTGAGCATCTCGCTGGTGCTCGGCCTGCTCACACCACACGTTCACGCGCAGACGCTTACTACTCTCTACTCCTTCAGCGGCAGCGATGGCTACTTTCCCGAGGCCGGGTTGACGCTCAGCGGAAGTATGCTTTATGGCACGACCTACTATGGCGGCGCGGGTTACAACGGACACCCGCAAAGCGGTAACGGCACGGTATTCAGCCTGCCCGCGGGCGGCGGAAGTCTAACTGTCTTGGCTTCGTTCAATGGTCCCAACGGCTCCAATCCCCAAGCCGGATTGACGGTCAGCGGAAACAAGCTATATGGAACAACGGTCTACACAGCGAGCGGCAACGGGGGCGGCACAGTTTTCAGCGTTCCCCTAGGTGGCGGCAATCCCACGGTGCTGGGGGCATTCAACGGAAGCAATGGCATATTCCCCGTTGCCGGTTTAACGCTGAGTGGTAACACCCTGTATGGAACGGCTAGCGAGGGCGGCGCCTTTGGAAGCAGCTCGGGAGGTTACGGCACGGTCTTCAGCCTTCCCCTGTCCGGCGGGACTCCCGCAGCCATCGTCTCGTTCAGCGGGACCAACGGCACGTGGCCCTTTGCCGGCTTGACGCTCAGCGGCAGTACGTTGTATGGGACGACCAATATCGGCGGCGCCAATAGCGACGGCACGGTGTTCAGCGTTCCGTTGAGCGGCGGCGCTCCCACCGTACTGACGTCATTCAGTGGCAGCAACGGCAGCCTTCCTCGAGCCGTTTTGACGCTTATCGGCAATACGATGTATGGAACGGCGGAAGAGGGTGGCGCCTATGGTGACGGCGTGGTGTTCAGCGTTCCGGTGAGTGGCGGCACTCCCACGGTGCTGGCCTCGTTCAACGGGAGCGACGGCAAGTACCCCGAGTCCGACTTGACGCTCATCGGCGACACTTTTTATGGGACGACGTTGCAGGGCGGCACTTACAGCCAGTTCGGTGGCGGCGGGACGATTTTTAGCCTGCCGGTGAGCGGCGGCACACCCACGGTACTGGCCTCCTTCAACAACAGCAACGGCTTTAGTCCCGTCGCCGGTTTGACCCTAAGTGGCAACACATTATACGGCACGACCGAATTTGGCGGCGCCTACGGCGACGGCACCGTTTTCGCGCTCGCCTTGCCGACACCCGAGCCGGGCACGCTCGCGCTTGTCGGCGCAATGTTAGCCGCGGCTTTCGTATGGCGGCGTTGTAGACACCGACTCGCACTCATCGCCGCGATCACACTTCTGTCAACAAGCGTCGCACGCGCCGACGTGTTCAACATGCCCACCGGGCAGACGAGCTTGCAATTCGTCACCGTGGGCGATCCGGGTAACCGTGCCGACACAGTGGTAATGTACGATTACACAACTGGCTACGGGTCGGTCAATTACAGGTTTGAAATGGGCAAGTACGACGTGACACTTGGCCAGTATTGCCAGTTCCTCAACGCAGTCGCCGCCAGCGATTCCTATGGCTGCTACAACTCGAACATGCTAGGCGGTGGCGGCAGCTTTCCCTTCTGCATCACACAAAGCGGCAGTCCGGGCAGCTATACCTACTCTGTTAGCGGTTCTAATCCACAAGCTGCGAATATGCCGGTTTACTGCGAGACATGGGGCGATGCGGCCCGTTTTTGCAACTGGCTGCAAAATGGCCAGCCGACTGGCGCGGAGGGGAATGGCACAACGGAGACGGGCGCATACCAGCTCAGCGGCGGGACGACTTGGGCGGCGCTAATGGCCGTGGCCTCGCCCGCGCACAGCGGCAGCGGCGCGGCGCACTATTTCCTTCCCTCGGAAAACGAATGGTACAAAGCCGCGTATTACAAGAGTGGCGGGACCAACGCCGGCTACTGGACCTATCCCACAAAGAGCAACACGGCACCTGACAACTCGCTGGCGTTGGCGCACTCTGAAACGAACGACGCCAATTACATTATAAACAGCACCTACACCGATCCAACGAATTTATTAACTCCGGTTGGTACATTTTCCGACTCGCCAGGGCCCTACGGCACGGACGATATGGGCGGGGACCTCAACCAATGGAATGAGGCGAACAACTTTGGCAACGGTTACCGCGGATTGCGTGGCGGGTCGTTCATCGACGTTGGCGCGACCGTCCTGGCGTCCTCGGGCCGCGGCTACGGCTACCCACTCGCTGAGGCCGCCGACATTGGCTTCCGTGTTGCAAGTAGCGTCGCGGTCCCTGAACCCGGCAGTATCGCGCTGATACTCGTGGGTGCGATTGGGTTGCTTGGCATCGGACGGCGAAGGCTTCGAAGTCGAATAATGCAAGGACTGCTTGCCGCGGTAATGATGGCTTCCGCGTTTAGTGCGAAAGCGAGCACCATCCCGATGCCCACGGTCCAAGTGGGCAATGCCGGTAACGCCGCCGACACCAACACTGGCTCGAACTTTGGCGCGGTGGGCTACACCTACAACATCGGCACAGACGACGTGACGCTCACGCAGTACACGGCCTTTCTCAATAGCGTGGCCGCCACCGACACTTACGGCCTCTACAATACGAAGCTGGGAACGGACTTGAACGTGGCGGGGATCAGCCGCAGTGGCCTATCGGGTTCGTACAGCTATGCGGTGATTGGCGACGGCCAACGGCCGGTGACCTACGTCTCCTGGTATGACGCGGTGCGTTTCGTGAATTGGCTGGGGACCGGGAATACGGAAAGCGGCGCGTACACGATCACGAGCGGCGGAAGCAATTCGGGCACGGTTACGGTGCCCACGACGGCGCAACGCGACGCCTGGGCTGCGGCCAGCAGCGGCATCTACTGGTACTTACCGGACGAGAACGAGTGGTATAAGGCCGCCTACTATGATCCAACGATTGCCGGTTCCAATAAATACTGGACTTACCCGACCAAGAGCAATAGCGCGCCGTCGGGCGATGCGCCTCCGGGAGGCACCAATTCGGCCAATATTAATGGAAACAACGGCTTTGCTTTGACTCAATCGACGAGTTTCTCTTCGAGCCAGAATTATCTTACGGACGTGGGCGCGTACAGCGGTTCACCCGGCCCCTATGGCACGTTCGACCAGGGCGGCGATGTTTTTCAGTGGAATGACTTGAACCCAGATGTTACCAGTTCTCCGCTTGGTGTGCGTGGCGGGTGTTGGGCCAATTCCTCCATCGCCCTGGTCTCGGCGTCCCGCCCTAGTTACAATCCGACGCACGAGAACACCGACGTCGGTTTCCGCGTTGCAAGTGTGCCAGAGCCCGGTAGCATCACGTTGGCGCTTGCAGGCGGTGTGCTGAGTCTTGCGCTCGCAAGACGCAGATGCGCGGCAACTCGGTCGCGATGACTAGCGCGGCAACGGCTGCCAGGAGCGTAGCCCGTCCGCATCGGCCACCCGCTACACCCTTTCCACGATCATCTCAATCGCCACAAGAACGACAATCTCGGCTGCCAACATCGGCTCTGACTGCCCGGCGCGAAACCGATGACAAATGTCAATTACCTGTCGTGCGCTGCCGCCTAGACGCTGAACATGGTACTCAACCCGCAGCCAGCACGGCCAGCAGAGCAAATTGCCTCGATCGTGCCAGTGCTTCAAGCCGGGGTCACGGCCGCAAGCGATGCACGTCGTCGAGCGCCCGGCAAAAGGGTCTTGATGGCTCATTCTCGCCCCCTGCTTGCTTCCAGGTTGCTTCCGAGCGGTCTACGTGCGGCCTCCGGTTGTCGGCACGATAGGCAATGCGGCAGCGGCAGCACTACGCCATCCGCTTTCGGCGCCAAGCGAGGGCCAGCAAACCGACAGCACCCGCGATGAGGAGGGCGAGCGTGGAGGGTTCTGGGACGATGGTAACGGGGGAAGAGATGGCGTAAAAGGGATCGTGATAGCCATTGGAACCCCCAGCGTCCTGGCAAAGCCACTCTTGAGTGGCGTCTCCCGAACCTCCAAGTTCGGCGTAATCGAATCCCCAAACGGGATACGGGGACCCTAGTGGGCCGGACGGAGACTTGCTGCCGAGCGAATTATTCGCCAGCACATCACCGGTCCAAACGTACCCAGATTTCTCTGTTCCGTTCTGCGTATACTCTGGCCCTCGGAAACTCGAACTTGTCATTAGAGCACCAAAACTCGGTTCCAGCAAATCACCTTTTGTGTCGTAGATTGGCACATTGGTCGTATTGGTGGCGTTACTGGCGCTGAATGTTGTGGTAGAGCAAACTGCGGTCCAATTCACGCCCAAGGCGCGGAGTGTCGGGCTTTGGTTTGCCTCAGCCGTTACGAAACTATTGTAGGTCGCGATGTTCGAACTCGACGCGGATGTTCCGTCACTTGTTATAAACAAAATCTGGTACTGCGAGCCTTGCGGCAAACCTTTGGGCAGGGTAGCATCTGCCATCGCCGTGCCGGCAAGCATTGCCGCCACTAAAACCGCCTCCAACAAACCACGCACCATCGTCTTACAAAACATCGGACTTCTCCTCGAGGAGAACGGGGGAACGTATCCGGCCAAGAACGGCACGAAGCAAGACGCTCTTTTTAGAGCTATCGCTACGGCCTGCGGCTTAGGATACGACGCTGCCTCGTGGTCGAGACTGCTGGAAGGGACTCGCTACGCCACCCGCTATTATGGTCCGAATAATTCTGATTTCAATACCACCCCCTTCCGTGAGAAGTATTCAGGCAGGGAATCCGCCAACGAAAAAAGCCGGCGTTTCGGTTGGATTTACCGTTCCCAAATGCGGGCTCCTACGTTTCACACCCTACGGATTGCAGTCATGCGCGGGTTGCTTCCCGGCCGCTACAGCTTCGTCGCGAGTCGCATAGTGAACGACGTTCTGCGGCGAGATATTCGCCGCGCCTTTGCAGTCCGCGCGGTGGAACACTTGCGACCGCTTCGAAGCCACGTAGCCGCCCGCCGCTGGCGATGCTGGCGATCGAGCCCTCTCGCCCGCACCAGTTCTCTCTGCGCGTCCACTCGACTTTTCCGCTTCCTGCCCTTTCCCTTGATACTGCTTTGAGTGCCCGGCGTGCAGCCGCCAGTTCTCGGCATACTTCGCAGCAAGCTCCCGGTCGCGAATGACTGTAGGCAAGCCGTACACGCGCTAAATGATTTCTTTCAGTTGCGGACATGCGGACAGCAAGTGCCGATGCGTTTTGCCGAACAGCGCGAGATGTTCGACACGGACAACGCGGCGATGTGCGCTCGGCATGACTTGGGGATCTGCCTCGCCCCATGTGCTATGCGCTGCTCGCGCGCCGAATATAACGCGCGAGTCAGAAGGGTGAAGCAATTCCTGCGCGGCAAGGAATCACTCGTTCTAACGCAGTTGGAAGAAGCGATGAGGACGGCAGCGTCAGGCCAGCGGTTCGAGGAGGCCGCCGTCTACCGGGACCGATGGGAAGCCCTGGGTAAGCTGCACGAACAGCTTGATCGGCTCCGCACGGCGCAGCGGGAGTACAACTTCATCTATCCGATGCCAAGTCGAGATAGCGGGAGCACATTGTACTTGATCTGTCGCGGCCAGGTCGTTGCCGCCGTCGACGAGCCCCGCGAATGCCAAACCGCCGATCAATGTCTCGCCGTGATCGAAGAGATCTACGGTAGCGGGAAATCGTTGGCCGCGCAGACAGCGCGGGAAGATGTAGAAATAACGCTTCTCGTGGCCGGTTGGTTCCGAAGCCGCCCGAATGAGTTGCGGCGCACATTGCAGTGGGAAGCGGTCAAGGAGGAATTACGAGTAAGACGCGCTGTTGTCGAACCGCAATGAGCCAACTACGACGCCAGCCAGCCGGCAACACTCCCACCATGCCATCGCCTGCGAACCGGCCGTTGCTATAACCACGTGTCCGTCCCGCGACGCATCGATCTGCCAGTAGCGGGAACCGTTCGGCAGCCTGAAGCCAGCCTCGCCGCCGACCAGCCGCCTATTATGCCACAATCAAGTGTAGTTCGGATACTCCGGGAACCACATCGCGTTGCGGACCCGTTCGGCAATCGTTTCGCGGCCTTCGAGCGTACAGTCCCCTTGCCGCTGCACTTGCATTATAACGACCGTCGCGACTTCGACGGCGACGCGGCGGAGTTCGTTCTGGTTGGGATAGATGGCCCCCGAATCGAGCCGGTCTTGCCCCACGCAATCGGCGAGCCGATGCGCGGCGGCGAGGAACATCGCATCGGTCACTGCGTGTACGCCCGAGAGGATGCAGCCTAATCCCATGCCGGGGAAAATGAAGACGTTGTTCGCCTGGCCGATGACGTGCGTGCGGCCTTCGCGGCGGACGGGATCGAAGGCGGTGCCCGTGGCGACGATCGCCCGGCCGTCGCTCCAGCCGATCGCTTCCGCCGGCGTGCATTCGGCCTTCGACGTTGGATTGCTCAAGGGGAGCACGACCGGCCGCTCGACGTGCCGGGCCATTTCACGAATGATCGGCTCGGTGAACGTGCCGGCCGTTGCCGTCGTGCCGACCAAGACGGTGGGCCGGACGCGGCGAACGATTTCCAGGAGATCGCCGGAGGCATCCTTGCTGAAGCCGTACTTTGCCATCGCGGCGTCGTCCAGGGCGAAAGGCCGCTTGTGCGGATCGCTGATCGGCACGCCCTGGCGAAGCAGGCCGTGAGAATCGGCAAAGACCTGCGCGGAGTGGATTTTGGCCTGATCGTCTGACTCTTCCTGCATCGCCATAGCCACGAGCCGCCCGATGCCAACGCCGGCCGCGCCCGCTCCCGCGTAAACGATCCGCTGTTCGGAGAGTTTTTGTTTTGTGATCCGCAGCGCGGCGAGGATGCCGGCCACGCCCACGGCCGCTGTGCCCTGGATGTCGTCGTTGAAGCTGGGGATTTGCCGGTGATAGCGATCGAGGACCGCGAACGCCGTGTTCTTGAGAAAATCTTCCCACTGAACAAGGCAGCGGGGGAAGACGTCCTTCACCGCGGCGACGAAGGCATCGAGCACCTTCCAGTACGGCTCGCCCGTGAGCCGGCGCTGCCGGTAGCCCAGATAATAGGGATCGCTGAGCAGCTCGGTGTTATTCGTGCCCAGATCGAGGCTGACAGGCAGGCACTGCGCGGGATGTATGCCCGCGGCCGCGCTATAGAGCGACAGCTTGCCGACGGGGATGCCCATGCCGCCCGCGCCCTGGTCGCCCAGGCCCAGAATCCGCTCGTTGTCAGTGGCCACGATCAAGCGGACATCCGACTGCCGGGCGTTGCGAAGCAAAGTGGGGATGCGGTCCACATCGTCGGGCGTGATCCAAAGCCCGCGCGGGCGGCGGAAGATATGGCTGTAGAACTGGCACGCCCGGCCGACGGTGGGCGTGTAGACGATCGGCAGCAATTCGACTAGGTTCTCGACGAGCAGGCGATAGAAGAGCGTCTCGTTGCGGTCCTGTAGGACGGACAGGCCGATGAACTTTTCCAGGTCGTCGCCCTTGGCCCGCAAGTGTTCCAACTCCAGGGCGACCTGCTGCTGGATCGTGAGGGTCGTCGAGGGGATAAGGCCGTGGAGGTGGAACCGCTCGCGCTCTTGCGGCGTGAAGGCGGCACCTTTGTTGTAGAGCGGATCGCGGAGCATCTGCGCACCGCAATAAGGCGGCTTGGCGGTGGCGGGAGAACTCTCGCTGGAAGTTGACATGGCGCCGCTCCTCCTCGTCTCGACATGGCCCAGGAGTGATACCGCGATGATACCACTGGGAGAGGGCGTGTCAAGATGCGGGCGAAGCGACGATCAACGCCCGAAGCTCAATCGCATCGTGTGCGCTCACTAGCGTTACCGTCAATAAATCGCCAGCTTTGCGACCTATCGTAAGGTGAACGCCGCAGTAGGATGCGCCCCTGGCAATCGGAGCACCAGGCGATGGCGCTTGCAGCCATTGTTTGGCCACCGCTATACTTAGAAGCGGCCTGCCTGCCTTGAACGGATTATACCGTTTATTGTCCGTTGGCAGCGTCGGATAAAATAGCCTTGATTCGAGAATCTGCGGCTTGCATTTGGGGAGTTAGATCCAGTGAAGACGAAGTTGGTCAGTTACGTAATTGTCTCGCTGGGCCTTTTCATCGGATTCGCTGGAGCTTTGGTCGGATTATTCGCGAGGGAGTCCTCATCCGACGTCACCCCGAAGATCTCTCAGGGAGTTGCAATCCGGCAGGAAGGGCTTCCCAGGCTCCAAGTCGAGCTGAAAAAGAGCATCGAGTCTGCCCCCGCACGGGTGATGAAGCACAGTGGGCTTGCGGGTGCAGTCGGAGGAACCCATGTCAAGGTGTCGTCGGGCGATTCCCAGGAGGTCCTCCTTCCGATACCGCAGTTGGCGGACGGCCAAGTGCCCATTTGCTACTTCATCAGCGTTACTCCGCCTGAAGCCGTGACCGAGTTTCGCCTTCGTAGGAGCGAGGACTGCAATGTCGTTGCAAGTGTCCGCTTGGCGGGCAACAGCCGGGACGTTCAGATCAGGTGGTGCTCAGTGATTCTGCTTGCATCCGGGAACATTACTGCGAACACCACGCCCCCTGATTCGTATTGCGCTGCAACTCCGTGTATCCAATCGCAAGCAGACGAGATCGTGAAACTTGCAAAGGATACGTGGCCAAACACGGGCAAGGTCAGCGAGTTCGCCGGGGTCATTCAGCGGCACATCCGAGAAATGAAGAGAAACGAGCAGCCCCGCTCTCTTGATGCCTTGGGGATTCTCCGAAGTGGAGAAAGTGGCATATGTACCGCCAACGCCAATCTCGCCTCGGCCCTGATGCGATGCAAAGGAATCGCTTGCCGGACCATCGCGGTCATTCCTCCTGTCTCGCAGCAACTGGAAATGCACCGAGTCGTCGAGTTCTTCGAGAACGGCCGATGGCTTACTTTTGATCCGTCGTCTCTGCATGCAGACATCCCGACCAAGCCGTGGCAAAACATCATCATGTCCAAGACTACGACGTGGGACGAACAAATGGCGATGAGGCCCCGCATGGGATCCATGCTGGGCTGCCCATACGGCCAAGAAATCGAACTGCTAACTACGGGGGTCAATCTTGGTGGCCGGGATTTCTTTTGGACCATGGCCAAGCCGCTCGCCGAGTTTGCGCCTACTGATGAAGCCGTACGACTGGCGACAGAAGCTTGGAACCACTACTTGAAAACCGGCACGCTAACCCAAGGTCAGATCAAAGCCGCGTCCGCCAAGACCGCAACTGAATTGGTCGAATTATTGCGCGTTAGGTAGAGGCGGTGCCAACTGCTCGTTTCAGCAGGCGCTAAACGTATCGACGATCGGCGTCTTGAAGTAGCCCGCTGGCACGCTGTGACCGTGGCAGACGATGTTGATGGTGCGGTTTCGAGGCCAGCGTTGCATGAGCAGCTTGGAAACGTCGGCCAGACAGGACGCTGGTTCCGCAACGCTTTTCGGCGTATCCGGCTGCTGTGCACCAACCTGCTGGGCAAGTACAAAGACCGCTGCCGCCACAACCACCAGCAGCTTGCGTCGTGTTGTTCTCATTCGGTGTCCGAAGTTCGCTTGGCAACAGTGTCGTAATGCGGGGCAGTCTACAATGCCCAGACAGAGTGGTCAAGCAAGCGGCTTGTGGCGGGCGAGAGGTCGATTGCCGCGGCGGGCTTCATGGTTTCGCCAGTGCCCCAGTCATTTCTTCGTTGCAATCCGCATCTGGACTTCCTGATAGCAGGCTTCAATCTCCGCCGCTCCGTAGCTGCGTTCCAGGCGGCGGACGGTGAAATGCCCACGGGCCATATTCTGGAAATGGTCCATGAATAACGTGTTGATCAGCGCGCCGCCGACCGCGCCGATGACCGGCACTGACTGCGCCGCCACTTTTTCCGACACGACAGTCCCGAATCGGGCGGCGACGGTCGCGATGAGCCGGGCGATGGGCGGAGCGCCCTCGACAAGTCCCTTCTGGGCGATGAACTTGGCCGCTTCGGAGACCTCGTGCGCCAGCACGCCGCGGATGGCGAAATAGCCCGTCTGAACGTCGCTTGTGGCCCGCCCGCCGAGGGCCAGGACTTCCAGGCAGGCCAGCTTCGCGGGCACGCTGCGGATCTCTTCGCCTTCGCTGCGGGCGATGTCGGCGACGGAGCGAAGAATCAGGCAGGTGGAGAAGGGCAACTCGACCGGCAGCGAGACCAGCCCCAGGGCACCGCCGCCTGCGCCGCTGGCGGCCACGAACAGCTTGTGCAGGAAGTTGGACGCCGGTTTCTTCTCAGGGCTCTGCATCGTGAGCATCGCCAGTTCCAGGGCCGACATTAGCGCCTTGTGGGTCGCCCCTTGGACAACGTGCTTCCAGTTGTGCGGCAGGGCCGCCATCGCCTTGTCCAGCGGCAGGCCGATAATGTCGATCAGCTTGGGGGCGAAGCCCGGCTTCTCCAGGCTCCTCACGGCCTCCTCCGGATCGGCGCGGTCTTCGGGGGAGAGATTCATAATCTATGGGCTTGTGCGGATTGGGCTGCCGCCCGTCCGGCGCTTCGTCCAGCCTAACTTACTTCGGAAATCAGCCGTGACTCGGTCTTCTCGATAGCCTTTCGTGGCCGTCAGCGAATCACCATCGCCATTCGAAGTGCCAACTCCGCTGCAAGGCTATCATGGCGGTAATCGGGGCACGCCTCACTTCAAACCGTCCAGAAAGGCACGCAGCTTGTCGGGCCAGTTCTTCACGTCCGGTGGCAGATCCGGCTTGAGGCCGAATCCGTGGCCGCCATGCTCCGTCTTGGTGAAATCGCAAGGGATCTTGGCCTCCTGGCATGCTCGGGCATACGCGATTGAACTCGGAGCGAGCTTGTCGTCCCCTGCGACAAAGACAAAGGCGGGGGTTTTCACCGGAGCTACGTCATCAAGCACCTTGCCGTCCTTCTCCAGGTAGGCTGGATACATCAACACCACGAAATCCGGCGGCGCGGTCATCGTCATCGCATGCGTCAGCCTCGCCGCAAGATGCCCGCCGGCCGAGAAGCCCATCACGCCGACCTTCCTCGTACTGAGCCCAAATTCGCCGCCTCGCTTTTGCAGCAGCTTGAGAGCTGCTTTCGCGTCGGTGATTGCCAACTCGCGGGTTTCCATGCCGGCGTTGACATGATATAGCAAAATCGCGACATCGAAGCCGAACTCGTTCAGCTTCTTGGCAACAAAGTAACCCTCGTGGTTGATCGCGAGGATGCTGTAACCGCCGCCGGGACAAACCATGATAGTGCCCCGTGACGGCTTCTTCGTCGTTGGGAATAGTTCCAACGCGGGCGTCTCCACTTTGTGGATACGGTCAATGCCGTCCTTGCCCGGCTCAGCCACGGGTGCCGGCACCCCCTCTTTACCTTCGAGCGAAATGCGGCGGATATCGACCTGCAAATCGCGATCCAAAGCAACACCATCACTGGTCAAGAAGGCGAAGACCAGCAGGACAATAAGCAGAGATCCGATGAGCTGTTTCATTTTGCTTTCCCTTTTTGAGCGACAGGAATCCCCGCCATGCTAACATGGATGCGTGGGAGTTTCCAGGTGATGATGCGGTGAGCTGCCCGATGATCACGACCGGGAAAAGATCGATGCCGGCCGCTTGAAGTAACTGAACTCCTCGGCGTTAGGTCGAGTTCGGTCCTCAAGTTCCTGCATCTGCTCGGTGGTGAACTCAGTGAACTGTCGGGCGATCTGAGCATTCTCATCGACCTCCGCCGGCGTCGTGCAGCCGATGATCAGCGTGCTGACCGCGGTCAGTGAGAGCACGTAGCCGAGAGGCACGGGTGTTCCATTCAAAGCGACCCCTGACAAAAGCACATTAGCAGTTGGCGGGAAAGGAAGCTCGAACGTCCGCGTCAGACATATGCCCCTGCCGTTGTCCACCATCGGTGGAAGAAAGAACAACTCCATGTCGAGATTCAGCTTAAACATTGCTTCGCTCGCAGGTTGGAAATGTCGCGATACTCAACTCTCGGCTTGTTGCGCAGGCGGCCAAAGTTCTTTGCGACCGCGAGTGCTACAGCAAAGTCGTCATTGCGGCCCCCTCGCCAGCAGCACTTGCAGGGCCAATTCAACCATGTCACTCGTGGCCACCTCGGTACTTGGTCAAAAATCGGTATAGGGTTAGGCGACCGCACAAAGGCGACCAGAAGCTCTTTTGGGACCGGACGAACTGGTAGGCGCTGTGCAAGGCATGCCACGACAGGAAGACGGCACAGGGCGGCTAGAGAACGATCTTCTTCTCTAAAGCCCATCCTCCCTTTTCAGCCTTTACTCCCTTGTAGTCGTTGGAACATTTAAGCCTGAAGACAATGCGACCCTCAAATCCTGCATCTCTCGCGATTTCCGTTTGGTTTGCGACTCGGAAATCAAGGATCATACCTCCAAAATGCGAGGGTTCCCGCTGGCCGCTGTGGAAGAACATCTGCCCATTGACTAGGGCTGCCGCTGTCTCTGGAGTGATTCTCCAAAAGCCGCTCTCCCACTCGTCGTTGTCGAACCTCGTAATATAGCGAAGTTTCTCGATTACGTGGATTCGTGGCATCGTAAGTTCCATACGGGATCTCCCTTCGCCCATTATACAAGGACGCCGGCATATCCCCAGGGGTGGGTGCGCGAGCTAGGCTGGATATGCGTCCAGACCGTGCCCCGTTGCGCGCACTCGACCGCAACTGTTAGAGCCAGCCGCGGTGGCCGTCGTATCCGGCCATCAGCGTGCCCACGACTTCGCCAGCGACTTCGGCCACGAACAACAGATCACGCTCCGCCGCCTGCTTCTGCCGGATTACCGCAATCGGATCGTTGTGCGGCGCGCTGTCAGGCCAGATCTTCCGCCAGAGGGCCACGACCTTTGGCTCGTCTGGATCATCATAAGGTCGAATCGTCACAGGATTATACCTCAAGGTCACCCGTGGCCACTTCGGTACTTGGTCAAGAATCGGTATAGGGTTAGCCCGCCAGGGAGACCGCGATCACCTTGCGCGAGCGCGTAATCAATTGCTCTCCATGTATCACCTCGCGATTCGGCTACGGGACCGGAGTTGACCTTGGGCCATTTGCCGGTGCGGCGAGAATGGGCATCGGCCCATTTCAGGACTGTGCCGATTGTCAGCGGAGGACGGTTGAGCCGGTCTCGTGCGTGTCGGTGGTGCTGCAAGAATCGGCCCAGCGTCCAACCGCCCGGAAGGCCACGCAAGCCGTGTCGCAACGCCACGCCGATTCGGAACCAGGTCTCGCCGCCCGATCCTTCGACAGCCCCGGTTCGTAGGGTGGGCCACCGGCCCGTTCGCTCGTGGTAGGCGTCGGCCCACGCCAGGATCTTTCGGATGGTCAGTCTCGGCAAGTTGCTGCGATTTCGCACGCCGCGATGTTTCATCAGAACCTGCGCAAGCGTGGTGCCGCCAGGGAACCCTCGATAACCGGCGATGAGGGACGCCTGGATTCCGCTCCACGTCTCTGACGGTTGTTCGTGGACTGGTCCAACCTGCGCATTCGGCCACCTGCCCGTTCGCTCGTGGTGGGCGTCGGCCCAGGCGAGGATCTGCGCGATCGTCAAGGGCGCTTTCTGTCGCCTTGGCCGTTTATTGCGTGCGCGGTGACCGCGCTGGACGAATCCGGCGAGAACCGTGGGCTTGAAGACAGTTGATTTTGTTGCCATACCGTTGCCTCGGCTGAACCATTGCTGTGGCCAACCTGCGTTTGTCGAAGCCGGACATAGCACACTTACGGTGCCATGGGGCCGATGTACGATGTCGCCGCAACCACGTTGTCATACCACTTCCGCGACGCGCCGTTGGGGTTGGACTTGATATGGAAACAGAGGCCGAAACGGTCAATCTTTAAGTTTCCCACGTCACGCAAACGCAGGTGCATGAAATCCGCCACAAGCTTCCCGTCGAACCAGACCGCGATCCGTCCGTCATGTTTTCCGCGGCCACCGGCGCTGCCCGGCGTGTTTGCCTTGACCATGAACTCGTAGCAGTGCCAGTGATCGAGACGCGGCATTACATCGGGGTGCTTCACGAACGACGGCCCGAAATCGAAAGCCAGGCTCGTGTTGGGCATGACCAGACCCGTAGGGAAGAAGTGATCGCCCCACTGGCTGCGCTGGCCGGGTTGGTAGACGTAGACATTGAGATTGCCGGGCGACGGCGTTTTTGCCTCGCCGCGCCACGTTTCCAGGTTGACCAGAAACTTGTTCCTCCCGTTGGCCGGTATGCCGGGAGTGGCCTGGCCGTCGCGGTAGTAATGGGCCGAGATGCTAGCCCCGTTGTGGCTCGATCCCACCACGTCGTAGGGCGACTCGTACTTCGAGTAGTAGCGCAGGAAAAGAAGGTCGCGCTCGGGTTTAAGCACCTTGTCCACCGCATCGCTCAACTCCGCCCCCTGCTGCGGCAGAGTGAACTCAAGCGACTGTCGGCCGCGAAACACGTTGGCAGGCGCCTTGGCGATTCCCGCGTACTGCTTCTGCTAGACCGAATCCCAGCGCTTGCCCAGGTCTGCTGGCTTGGCGTAGCTCTCGAAGTCGTCGGCGAAAATGACCGCTGTGTCGCTGGCGATGCCTACATCGCCGCGGTACTTGCGCCGATGCCGTTGTTGCCTTCTGGCAGAACGCCGGTCGTGGTGATATGTGCTTCATTCGGTTTGGCGGATGGAGTTGTCGCTCTCGCAAATTGGTCGCCACTGCCGCCCACAGCCCCCATGCCGCATATGGCTATGCCAAACAACGCTGAACCGAGCACAATTCTATGTGCGAAGCCTGGCCCCAACTTGCTCATTCTGTCGCTCCCAGCAGCCCTTGCAGGGCCTTCTCGATCATGTCCTTCCGCGCTAGTCCATCCTGCCATTCTACCGGAATCCCCGACTCGCCCCAGTACGCCCCGGCAAGCTGGCCGCAGACGGCCCCGGTCGTGTCGGCGTCGTCGCCCAGGTTCACGGCCCGCAACACGGCTTCGCGGAAGTCCTTGGCGTCGTGGAACGCCCGGAGCGCCGCCTCCAGGCTTTTGACAACGCAGCCGCTGCCGACGATGACAGGCGGCTGCTTCTGATGGAAGCTGCCAAAGAAGGTAACCTGCATGCTTCGCCTCGCTAGCTTGCATCACTGTCTCGGGCTTTGGCCGCATCGAACTCGTCGAATGGTTTGTCCCAATTAACTTGTTGATAAGCATCCCGTACCCGGCTCCATCGCTTCCATCCAGAGGCTGACTTTGCAGAGTTCAACGGCCATGGGATTGATGTCCACGCCGTAGATGCAATGGCTGATTATGTCGCGCAGTGCATGCTGGTAATCGGCTGGACTCGGTTCCGTTTCCCCCGAGCGGATCCGAGCCAAGTGCCTCGCCAGCCTGTAGGCAGCGGCGATCAGAAAATGCCCGCTGCCGCAAGCCGGATCGCAGACCTTCAATTCGAGGATAGCCTTGGCTGCTTCGTCGGCCTTCTTGCCCTTGATGCGATCCGCGACGACCGGCTCCAGGGTCGAATCCAAGAGGCATTGGACCAGGGAGTCGGGGGTGTAGTAGGAACCCGTGGTCTTTCGCTCGTGTCCGAACGCAATGTCCAGCGCGAAGCTCCGGCCAGGGATATTCACGGTCGGGTGGAGTTCCAGTAACGATTCGTAGACGGAACCAAGCTCCTCGGAGCCCAAATTGCGATAATCGACCGAGCGACGGGCTTTGTCCTGCTCAATGAGCGCCAGCGCCCGCACGGCGGAGAGCAGATCGTCATTGGTAATGTACGCCGGGTACTCGACCGGCTCGGCACCCTTTCGCGCTGGGCCGAGCAGGGCGCTCGTACTTGAATGTCGCCACAGGAACGATCCCAGGGCAGGCAGGCCCAGTTGCGGGCAGCCCTCGGCACGGCCTAGGGCGTCGAATACCAGCGATAAGGAATGCCAAAGGTCGGCATGCTTAGAGCCGCGGATCTGGTCGGCCAATTCCCGGAGGCGGCGAGTGGAGTAGTGGGTGTCGTACAGCTCGCAGGCAGCCGCGTCGGCGTCCGGCCCGTGCAAAAGCCCGCGATCCTCGGCCACGAAGAGGAAAAGCAGCCGGTAGACGATCCGCAAGACCTGGCGGTAATACTCCTGCTTGTCGAGGTGCCCGTCCTGAAGCTGCTGGCGGAGCCAATCATTGCGCGGATGGGCGATGAAGCCTCGTCCGAGGGCTTCGATTGCCTTGGCCACGCCGCCGCGAAGGTCGGAAAGCACCCGTGTGCCCTGTTCGCGGGCAAGCTGGCTCCACTTTTCGAGCCAGAAATTCTGCGGCTTGTCTCCTTCCACCCGAGACTGGTGCCGGGTCGCTCGGTTCGCTGACGAGGCAGTCAGCTTTGCCGCAGACCGGACAGCGCGGAGCACGGGACCAGGGGGTCGGCATCTTGCCGCTGCGAGCATCCGTGTTCATGGCATCGCCTCATTTCGTGGCCGGTGCAAAACGGGACTCGAGCCAGCGGTCCAGATCAGCTCGCCGATAATACGCACGTTTGCCGATGCGGGCGAATGGTAGCTCGTCGCGGTGCTTGCCCGAATGAGCCCAGAACGCCAGTGTTTTCGGCGATATGCGGATGTACTCCGCCGCCTCCTCGCGAGGCAAGAAGTCAACGGCCGGCGATGTAGACATGATTCATCTCCAGTGGACTGCAATGTATAGGACACTACCTATACTACAGGGCACAGAGAGATTCTATCCAGTGGCAAATTGACAATTTGCCACCGCGCTACCGGGCACGTTGAGCACGAAGAATGGTGTCGTAACTTACGTCGAATTGTTTGGACGCTGCCTTGCGAGCCGCTGTAAGAGAGCGGTATTTGTTACTGTTCGCCGCAACCCACATGTTGTAGTTGGCGTAGTCCTTTTCCTTCTTCTCTTTCTTCTTTTCAGACCGCGCGGTCTTGATCTTCCGCAGCGTTGCCATCTCTGGCGCCACCTTCGCCTCAGTGGCCGCATTTACTGTGTCGGCTTGGGCCTTCACGGCGAAATACGACTGGATAATTTGCTCTTGGTCCTTGTCCATCGCCATTATCAGTCCAGGGGTATTCTCGTGCGCTGCAGGTAAGGGCACCGTTCCGCGGAGGGCCTGCACCGTCGCCCATCGAGCCCTCAATCCTGCTTGTTCGCGGCGGATCGCTAGCAGACGGCGAAGTGTATCCTCTCGCAATTCGTGTAGGCCATCATCAGGCTTTGGCTTCGACATTTTTAACCTCCGTTGCTTCCACGTCGATGGTCAAAAGGTTCGTCCGCTTCGCGGCGCCGAGCAGGGCGGTCGTTGCCGCGGCCATGCCTTGCCGCGTGGGATCCATCGCCAATCGTGCGTACACCGCTGTTGCTTGTGGGCTCCTGTGCCCCAGCGCCTTGCCGACGATGGTCAACGACACGTTTTGCATGGTCATCCAACTGCCGAGAGTCCGCCGCAGGTCGTGCATCCGCAGATTGTCGAGCTTGGCGGCCGCAAGCACTCGTTCCCAGGCGTGCTTGGGCGAGTGAAGATGGTCCCCGCGGCGATGTCCGGGGAAGACCCACGGGCTGCCGCCGGCGATTGCCCGACGGCTTTCCAGAACCGAGACAGCGGCCGGGACGAGTGGCACCACCACCACGCTCCGATTCTTGGTCGTTGGGATGCGCCAGTAGCCGCCGTCTAGCTTCACGTCTTCCCACTTCATGCTCAGCACGTTGGACTTGCGGGCTCCCGTTAGTAATGAAATCAAGAAGAAGTCGCGGAACACGTCCTCCTCCGCATAGAGGGCCTTGAAAAACGCTTCGGCCTCGTCTTGCTGCAAGAATCGGTCGCGCGACGGCTCTTCGTATTTCCTGACTCCGCAACATGGATTGATGCCGTTGTACGCGATGTCATCGGAGCGGATCGCGTGGTAGTACATGGCCTTGAGCAGGGCGACCGTGCGATTGGCCGCATAGTGGCCGCACCTCTCGCCAATGCCGCGGTGCAGCTTCTCGATGTCGCCCTTGCGGACCGCGCCCAGCCGGCGCGCGGCCAGCGGCTTGCAGTGCGTCTCAAAGTTCAGCTTGTCGTTATAGAGGCTCTTTGGGCCCTTCGGTTTCTCCGGCCGGGTGCGGGCGTAGATCATCCATTCAGCGTATAGCTCCTTTAGCGTTGGCTCCTTGCGCTTCTGTCGCCGTTCCGCGTGCGGGTTCTCGCCGGAGGCAACTTTGCCGGCCATCTTCGCCGCGGCCTTGCGGGCGCCATCCACGGATAGCTCGATCGTCGTCCCGAGCCGCACGCGTGTTGGGCGGCCGTCGATGCGGCGGACGAAGTAGTAGGTCTTTGAACCGGTGCCCGTGACGCACACTTGCAGGCCGGGCGTCTTCGCATCTTTGTGATAATCGCGTGCGTTCGGATCGTTGCCGGCGGGCGGTTTTCGCGCCTTGATTTTTGGTTCCGAGAAGGGGAAAATAGAGACCATTGCGGAGGCTCTTGATCTTTGGTCTAGTGCCTTACGGATTGGCTTTCGTGCTACGTTTCGTGCTACGCGAAACGTCAAATTGGGTAAAATCGAACTAAAACGACCCGTAGCACACAAAAACGATTGTAGACGTAAACTAAAACGAATCAAGAGGTTCCGACGCGGGCGAATCTGATTCGTTAGTCCTTTAGTCCGACTTAGGATCTGGTTCCGCAAGGAGTGGAGGTTCAAGTCCTCTCGCCCGTATTTGCCAAAACAGTAGCCTCGCGGCGATTATACGTCCGACGGGAGCAAGTGCGATGTCCGTAGTAATCCAGCGCCATCAATTCACCGTCAGCGACTTTGCCAGGATGGTTCAAACGGGCATTCTTGCGGCCGAGGAGCGCGTGGAACTGATTGATGGCGAGGTACGAGAAATGTCTCCAATTGGCTCCGTTCATGCCGCCATTGTGAATCGACTTAACGCTCTCTTAATGTCAAAACTGTCTGGCCGAGCAATCGTCAGCGTGCAGAACCCAGTTATCCTAAATGATTTTACCGAACCGCAGCCCGATCTAGTGGTCCTGCGGCTGCGGGAGGATTATTACAAAGACGAACTTCCGGGCCCCGGCGACGTGTTGTTGATCATCGAAGTCTCCGACAAAACCTTGGAATATGACCGCGACGAGAAGCTGCCACGGTACGCCCGGATGAGCATTCCTGAAGTTTGGCTCGTGGACGCCAATTCGCGGCAAATCACGCAATACGCCAATCCCAGCGCGGCCGAGTATCGGCAAATTGCATCGTTCGGGCCGGGCAAAGAAGTGCGATCCATCGCAATCGAGTCGCTCAGCGTTTCGACGAACGACGTATTTCTTCTACAATAACGGCCGGTATTTCTCGCGCACGGCCTTGCGACCCTCACGACATACTGCTCATCACGCGTAAGGCGGTTACGCTCTCCACGGCGCGGGAGATGGTGAAGTCGATTTCCTCCGTCGTCGTAAAACGGCCCAGGCCGAAACGCAGGCTGCCGCGGACGGCGTCCTTTGGAAGTCCCAAGGCGCGGAGAACGTGGCTCGGTTCGGGCTGCGCGGAAGTGCAGGCACTTCCGCTGCTCAGGGCAACCTCCCGCATTCGGAGCATCACCGCTTCGCCCTCCACGAGGCCGAAGCTGACGTTCAAATTGCCCGGCAGCCGCACGCCGGCCAGATCGAGCGAGGGGCCGTTAAGCGAAACGTCACCAAGCCCGGCCGTCAGTCCCGCGTAGAGTCGATCGCGCAAGCCGGCAAGGCGTACTCCTTCGCCGGACAGTTCGGCCGAGCAAAGTTCCAGCGCCCGCGCGAAGCCAGCGATGCCGGGCACGTTGGCTGTACCGCTCCGCAGGCCGCCCTCCTGCCCGCCGCCGTCGATCTGCGGCTCCAGGCGGACGCGCGGCCCGCGACTACGCACGTAGAGCGCGCCGACACCTTTGGGTCCGTAAATCTTGTGCGCCGTGAAACTCATCAGATCGACGCCTAGCGACTGGACATCGACAGGAATCTTGCCGACGGCCTGCGTACCGTCGGAATGTAGCAGGACGTCGCGCTGCTTGCAGAGCCGGCCGATCTCCGCCAGCGGCTGGATGGCCCCGATCTCGTTATTCGCCAGCATGATCGAGACGAGGATTGTATCCTTGCGGATTGCCGCGGCCAGTCGCTCGACTTCGATCAGGCCAGCTCGCGGATCATGGGCGGGGATTACAGGCAGAAGCGTGATCTCATAGCCTCGACGGGCGAGCGCTGCGAGCGGATCGAGCACGGCCGGATGTTCCGTGGCCGCGCTAATTATGTGTCGCCCGCGGGCGGCATGTTTTTCGGCCACGCCGCGGATCGCCAGGTTATTGCTTTCCGTGGCGCCGCTCGTCCAGATGATTTCGTTCGTCCTGGCGCCGATGGCGGCGGCGATTCGCGCGCGGCCATCCTCTACGGCGTCCTTGGCCGCCGCGCCAAAGGCATGCCTCGCGCTGCCGGCGTTGCCGTAAGTCTCAGTGAAATACGGCAGCATCGCCTCGACCACACGCGGATCGACGCGGGTCGTGGCGTGGTTGTCGAGATAGATGGGCAGGTTAAGCAAACAACGCCTTCATGCAAATCTGCGACCAGGTCTCAAAGCCGTCCATGTCGGCAAGAATCTCCTTTACTGGGCGAAACCCGCAGTCGATGATCTCGCTCTCGCGAGGATGGACTGCAGGCCGATCGACATCAACCAAATGCACGACGCCCAAATGTACCCGACCGACTTCCGTTTCGTCATCATTAATCAAGCCGACGCAGCGCGAGGCGTAGGGCGTGTCGATTGAAACCTCCTCGTCCAATTCGCGGCGCATGCCTTCCTCATAGGGATCGCCGCTGCCGTCGGCACCGACATCGACGGCCGAAATGTGCCCGCCGATGCCGACGCTTCGCTTTCGGTGAAGGCGCTTTTCGCCCTGGCCGCCGCCACGAGCGTATTGGAACACTGAATCGCCGTCGGCGGTGCGGTGCCGGAAGATCACGTAGGGGATCAACTGCTTGAAGCTCGGGTCGTTCTCCATGTCCGGCCGCGGGCGGAAAGAGATATTCGCAGGGCTGAACAGTTCGCCCAGGTAGCGGTCCATCCGCGGCGAGAAGCCTTGGAAGTAGCCCAAGCGATGAAAAAGCTCGGTGGGCACGACGAGGATGCGTTCGATCGTAGTATCGGGCAAGATGGTCTCCTAATGACATTGGAACGGCACGGAGTTCGTTCCCTACAATATCAACATGGCGTCGCCGTAACTGAAAAAACGATAGCTCTCGCGGACCGCCTCTTCGTAGGCTCGCATGATGAGGTCGTCGCCGCCGAATGTGCGGACAAGTACCAGCAGCGTCGTTCGCGGCAGGTGAAAGTTCGTCATCAGGGCATCAACGATGCGGAACTCAAACGGCGGGCGGATAAACAAGTCGGTGTGGCCGGAGAACTGCTTGAGCGTACCATCCGCGGCGGCGGTTTCCAAGAGGCGGACCGATGTCGTTCCCACCGCCACAACCCGCCCGCCGTTCTGCCGGCATTGCGATATTCGATCGACTGCTTCCTGGCCGATAGTGCCCCATTCGGAGTGCATGGGGTGCGCGGCGAGCGTCGGCGTGCCGATCGGCCGAAACGTGCCCGCGCCGGTATGCAGCGTCAATGGACAGATCACAATCCGGTCATCCTGCAAACGGCGGAGGAGCGACTCGCTGAAATGCAGCCCGGCGGTCGGCGCGGCCACGGCTCCCGGCCAACGGGCGTAGACCGTTTGATACTGTCGTCGATCAGCCTCTTCCATTTCGCCTTTGCGTATGTATTGCGGCAGCGGAACTCGGCCGACTCGCTCCAGTAAAGCGAACGTCTCTTCATCGCTCTCAGGGCAGACGATCCAGCTTGCGTCCGGCTGTTTGGCGGCCAGTTGAATACGGATGTCATCCTCCCCGTGCGCGTTTGACAGGCAAATCCATTCGCCGGCCACGAGATGGCCGCGGGCCTTGCAAAGAATCCGCCACATGCCGCCCTCGCCAACTTCGAGGAACAGGCCCTCCCAGTGCCCGCCCGTTCTTTCGCGGCGGCCGAGCAGTCGGGCGGGAACGACCTGGGTATCGTTGAGGACAAGGCAGTCGCCGGGAGACAGCAACTCCGGCAGATCGCGGACGTAGTGATGGGCCAACGTTTGCCGGCCGCGATCGACGACCAAGAGTCGAGCGTCAACCCGCGATACGACCGGGTGCTGAGCGATCAGATGCCGCGGTAATTCATAGTCGTACTGGTCGATTTCGCTGGTCATTCATATCCGTTTCGCAAATCGAATCAATTGAGTATATGCGCCGTCCGCCAGACGGTGTAGGGGCAGTTCCAGTATTACTTACTGTACAAAATGTACTTATCACGAGCACGAGATGGCTACGAAAATCTTCTCGCGGCAACTTCTGGCAGGCCGAACCAGCCGCGCAAAAAAACTTCTCCGCTTGCTTCGAGCAAGACCGTCGCCGGAAGTCGAATCGTGCATTGAATATACGACGACAGGGAGCAATTCGTCGCATATTCTGCGGCAGAAAAGCGTGCTTGACGGACGGGCAGAAGTGGGTATTCTTGGGTTGTTGTGGGTTATGGTGGTGAGAAGTGGGAAAGATGCTACTGACGGGAACATTCAACCGGGTATTGGACGAAAAGCAGCGTATTGCAATACCGGCCCACGTTCGCGACGCATTGGCATGTTCGGCAGGAAAGGGTCTTTACATGACGCCTGGTACGGACCAATCGCTTACCCTTTATACCGAGGAGTCGTTTCAGGAACTTGGAAAACGGCTTGCCCTGAGCCCGCCGACGCGACAGGACGTTCGGGCGTTCAGCCGGCTGTTCTACGGGCAGGCACAATTCGTGGAGTTGGACCGGCAAGGGAGAGTACGGATTCCATCGGAACTGGCGGCTTTGGCGAAACTGCAAAAGGACGTTGTATTAGTTGGAGTACAGGACCATTTGGAGATTTGGGCTGCGGAAGTCTGGCAGCAATATGTGGCCGAAAAGCAGACCCATTTCGATGAAATTGCTGAGTCGGCGCTCGGTGAAGCAACGTGACAACTGACTAACGCCGTGGGGCAGATTGCCAATCTGCCAGTACTGCGGCAGATTGGCAACCTGCCCCACAATATAGATGAAAACTGAGCGCGCGAGCTGCTGGCAACACGGTCGCCGGTGAGTTTTGGCCACTTACCGGCGGCATGGCATTGACCTCCGATGCAACGTGTTGCCGCAGAAGCGGAGAACGGATTTCTCCGGCGCGTCGGAGGCGGAGCCGTCCGTTGCCTTCACCAACGGGCTTCCGCAAATGCCCGGCCCCGCGCCGCACGGAAGCGGCGCGGGCCGGGGGCCTTATATCGCGGTCCTCCACCGACTCTAACGGGGGGATTTTTTAGAGATGCGGCGAGCCTATTTCGCGGGCAAATGGCAAATCATTGACAGTTTTTGCGGATCGTGATAGGTTGGATGGATGGGAATCGCTGGGATTTCCCGCCGAAATCCGTACTACGGCAGTCGAGTTATTCCCGTTTGGTCTTTCGGTGTCGTCGTTGGTCCGCTGCTGGGTTGTTGCACGATTGTGGAAGTGTCGGATGCTAAAACGCTCTTGGACCACCGTTTTTGGCTTAGCCGTGCTGGCAGCATTGTTTGTCCGGCCAGCGATGGCAATCGTTGTGCAGGACGATCAAAACGATTTGCTGTATCGCGCCCTGGGAAGCAGTTCGCCGTTTGAAAGCGTAGGCCGCATCACGGGCAAGACATCGACGGCTGGATTCTTGGCGTCCGGCACATTGGTAGCGCCCGACTGGGTGCTAACTGCAGCTCACGTGGTTGACAACGCCAAGTCGCTCACGTTTTCGATCGGCGGCCAGATCTATCAAGTTGACCGCACAGTGCCGTATCCCGGTTGGAACAAAGATCTCTGGTCCGGCTGTGACATCGGGCTCGCCCATCTGACGAAGCCGGTTGACAACATCACGCCGGCACAGCTTTATACCGGCACGGGCGAACTGAACCACGCCGACACCGTGGTCGGCTTTGGCAAGACGGGCACGGGCACATTCGGCGACATCAAGTGCGACGGCGCCAAGCGAGCGGCGCAGAATGTTATCACCGAGATCGAAAACAGGCGCCTTTTGCTAGCGGACTTCCAGAGCCCGCAGCCGCCCAGCATCTTTTCGTTAACCGGCCAGCGATCCGTGCCGCTCGGCGGTTTGATTGCCCCGGGCGACAGCGGCGGCGGCCTCTTCATTAACACGCCAACGGGCACGTACTTGGCCGGTGTCAATTCATTCATTGGATCGGATTTCGGCGCGCCGCGATCGATCTACGGGAATTTCTCGGGGCATACTCGCGTATCCGCCTTCCACGATTGGATTGAAGCGGAAATCCGCGGCGACGATTCATGCGTTCCAGTCGAGAAGGAGACGAAAACGCCCGACTTGACGATCTATCCGGCTCCCGAACCTGGCTCACTGCTATTGCTGCTTGCCGCCGGAGCGATGTTGTGGATGTCCCGCCGCTTGGTGCGGCGTGCGTGATTACGTGGGGCAGGTTGCTAACCTGCCAAAGCAGATTGGCAATCTGCTCCACGGCATTCGCGGCGACATGACTACTCGGCATGTTCAAGAAACGCGCGGAGTTTCTCGTAGTATCCCGGCGGAGGCGGGTCGTTGTGGTCGCCGCCTTCGGTCAGGAAAAACTGCTTCGGCTCGTTCGCCGCGTCAAATAACCGGCGGCCCAATGCGATCGGCACGATCGAGTCGCGGTCGCCGTGGCTCTGAAGTAGCGGGCCGCGATAGCGGCAAATCTTGGCCGCCGAGTCGAATTGCGTCTTCATCAGCAGCCGTACTGGAACCCACGGATAATGATGCGCGGCCACGTCGGGCATCGAACTAAACGTGTGCTCCAGAACAAGTGCCCGTGCGCCCTCGACGGCCAAATCGACGGCAACCGCTCCGCCTAGCGATTCGCCCATGAGCACGATCCGCTCGGGCGCCACGCCCGTCCGCTTGGCCAGCCACGCGCGCGCGGCGCGGGCATCGGCCAGCACGCCTTGCTCGTCCGGCGTGCCCTCGCTGCGGCCGTAGCCGCGATAATCGAAGACGAACACCGCAGCGCCCACGCGGTCGTGGAGCGCGCGAATGACGTCGATGCGATGGGTGACGTTGCCCGCATTGCCATGACAGTAGAGGATAATCGCCGTAGGGTTTTCGCGGGGCGCGAACCAGCCGTGGAGCTTCGTGCCATCTGCCGCCGCGAAGTGGACGTCCTCCAGCGCGATCCCCGCAGGCGACCAATTGTCATTGGCGTAGTTTGTCGGAATGAAGATCAGTGAGTTTTCGAGGAACATCTTCCTAAGCGCATAAAGCGGGGACGGCGGAAAGTTCCGCCGTCCCCAATAGTATATTGCGAGTCTATTCTGTGGAGCAGATTGCCAATCTGCTTGGCAGGTTGGAAACCTGCCCCACAATGGCGCCTACTTCAAGCGGTACGCCGGATTGTTGCGGTCGAAGTCCGCATCGGTCAGGCCGACGTTGACCTTCAGGTTGAGGTAAGTGTACTCCTCGATCAGTTCCGGCTGCGCGCCGGCCGTCTTCGGCCAGTCGTAGGCTTCGTAACGGACCGGGACGTTCAGGCTGTCGTCAACAAAAATCCGGGCCACGTTGAAGAGGAAGTTCTTCCGCGGAACAGGATGCGTGACCTGGATGCAGGTGCAGGTGCGGTCATTGATCTTCGCGCCCTTGAAGTACTTGACTTCGCATTCGCCGTACTTCACATCCTCGCTGGCCACGTCGATAAGACGCCGCGTGAGGTTGAGGATGCCGATTTGTGTTCAGCGGATAGCGCTGGTTCTGCATGGCCACGTTGCCGTCGGGATCGAGGGAAACGGTGCCAAACATCTTGTATTGCATGCCGGTGCCGTGGGCCCACATCTTGCCGTTGTTCGCGCCTTCGATATAGAGGCACTCCTTGCCCTTTTCCGCGGCCGGTGCGAGGAAGATCGAATAGACGCTAAACGGCTTATGTCGGACCTTGATCGCCATGTACTGGTCCTCGCCCAGCTTGGAGCCGATGCGCTCCTTCTTCATGACGGTGGCCGTGTAATCCTGAATCCTCTCGATCCCGGGCAGCCCCTCGCGAGCCCAGCGCAAGGCGGGCATCAGCGGGTGCTCGTTTGCCGCGGCAACCGGGATTTGCGCAGCGCTCTGGGCGGGCTGATCCTGGGCATTGGCGGCCGCCAACAACGAAAAACTGGCGAAAATGGCTGCCATGCAGCCGCGGCTATTCGATCCGTTGAACATCGACAAAACCCTCCTTGGAGTTCGGCGCGTCCGCGGGTCCGGCGCAGGGGAGAACAGTCTGCGTCGCCCGCCTTGTTATTTTTATATACCAGCACGGTCCTCTTCGACCTTATCGCAACTTCCGGGCAGCGGAATTACAATGTTTTGGCCCGCGGAAGAAGTTCTGTGCTTCGACTTGCCGGCGCGGCGGACCGCGCCAGAATAGGCCGCATAGTTTATCACAATTGCGAAATCATTGGGAGGCCAGTTTGTGGAAGATGCCCTTTTTAACGTCGCCCGGATAGTTTCCGCCCCCTTTGACGAAAATACCTATATCATCTGGCTTAAAGGCCGCGGCGACTGCCTCGTGATCGATCCGGGCTACCAGCCGGAGCAGATTCTCGGTTTTCTCGACGAGCATCAAATCGTGCCGGCGGCCATTTTGAACACGCACGGGCATAGCGACCATATCGCCGGAAATGACGCCCTGAAGCGGCGTTGGCCCGATTGCCCGTTGATCATTGGCCTTGGCGACGCCCGCAAGCTGACCGACGCCGAACTGAACCTTTCGGCCCGCTACGGTCGGGCGATAACCAGCCCTCCGGCCGACAGGACCGTGAGCCAAGGCGACCAGGTTTCCGCGGCCGGTTTCGACCTCGAAGTCCGGGAGGTGCCCGGTCATTCGTCCGGCCATGTGATTTTTGTCTGGACGCAAAATACTCCCTCTTTGGTTTTCGTGGGTGATGTGATCTTTCAAGGCAGCGTCGGCCGGACTGATTTCTACGATGGCGACATGGACCAACTGACCGAGGGCATCCGGGCGAAGGTCTTCGATCTGCCCGACGACACCGTCCTGCTTCCCGGCCACGGCTCGACGACCACGGTCGGCATCGAGAAGCGGACGAATCCGTATGCGGAGGAGTGCGAACGATAACAACCCGATCAGCATCGCGGTGACTAGCGACGCCACCGTGCTGGGCTCCGGGACGTAAGCAACGCGAAAACCAATAGTTACACCAGAAGCGTCCACCGTCTGCTCGCTAAATACGTCCGACCGGAAGACCGCGGAACTTTCAAATGATCCGCCGCGTGTTTCACGGTACGCACCGCCAAGTACTTGAGTCTCCTCGAACTGCCATATATCGCCGGCCTGGTCGTACGTACCGTATGGCCCGGGGGATGCGGCGAATGTTCCGACAGGTGTTAAGAAATTCATCGGATCGGTGAACACGCCGAAGTTGTCATAATTGGCATTGTTAGTCCCCGTCGCCGACAACACGTCGCTTGGCTGAGAGTTGCTTTGCGTCGGATAAATCCAGTAGTCGGAATTCGTCCCGCCCCCGACGTAATATGCAGCCTTGTACCATTCGTTATCCGTTGGCTATACCCAGGACGCAGTGGTACTGCGAGTCACGGCCATTAGCGCGGCACTGCCGGTGCTTCCATTGAGGGTGTAGGAACCGGTCTCTGTCGTCCCTTGCCCTTCAGGCCCTGTTGGCTGAGCGTTTGCCAGCCAGTTGCAAAACCGCGCGGCCGACGCCCAAGTGACATCGAAAGCCGGCACGTTCCCGTTGCCTTTTAGGGCATAAGTAAATCCGGCCGTCGTGCTAGTTCGCGTGATTCCCAACGTGGGAAGGTCCGTAGCCATTTTGCTGTTGTATAGGCTATACGGGTCCGCTAACGTGGCCACTGAATTAAGGAATGTCGTGTACTGTGAAGTGGTCACGTCGTACTTTCCCATGCTGTAGGCATAAGACACCGCGCCATAGCCGGTTGCGGTGTCCGCGAGATTCATGACATCGCCGACGGGCACAAGGTCGATATTCACCGTTCCCGCCCGCGCCGCCGTGGATAAAGCCGCGGTGCAGAGCACCGCGGCCAGATAGGTTGTCAGAGTTTGTCTATTAACGTTGCTTTTTCCAAGGCCGACTGCCCGAGGGCCCCTAATACGAAATATCACCATTATCAGAGTCTGTAGCAGCAATACCGGGCGGCAATACGGCCACTGCCTCAAGGGATCGCGAAAACGCGAAGGTGCGAAAGCACGAAACGGGCGAGCGCCGCGAAACACGAGCCGCCAACCAGTGATCTCTTCCTTTTTCTGCAACATTTCGCGTTTTCGTCCCTTCGCGCTTTCGCGATGGCCCGGTAATGATGCTATACACTCCATTATCATCGCATTTAAGAGGCATCGCAAACCGCCGACTCAAAACCGGGCCCGTCTCCGACAAGTCGAGCTTGCCGCTGCGGGCTATCGAAGCCCGACGCGCAAGCGAGGCTTGCATACTGCGCCGGCCTCGCTTGCGCGTCGAGCTTCGATGTGGCGAACTGGTTCCACAGTTTTTCCGCATATGGCGTACTTGTCTGGCGGACGGCACGCGGAGCGTGCCTGCTACATTGCTCAATCGATTTTACCACCCACAGAAATCGTCACCTGAAACTGCTGAACCTTGCCGTCGGCGATCGCGCCGCGCTGCTCGATGATCTCGAACCAGCAGGCGTCTTTGATAATGCTTGTGGCCTTGGAGACCGCCTCCGCAACGGCGTCGCTGAGCGATACGCTGGAAGTGCCTACAATTTGAATCTTCTGGTAAACGTGACTTCCCATAATCAATGGCCTTTCGGACTGTCGTTGGTGGTTAAGGTTTGGTCGGAAATTCTAGCCGAGCACAGCGAGCAAATCCATCGGGGACTTCACTAGCACTGCCGCGCCGGCATCGCGCAACTCGTCGGCCGTGCGAAAGCCCCATAGCGCGCCGACCGGATACATGCCGGCCGCGATGGCCGTGCGCATGTCGGTATTCGTATCGCCCAGATAGAGAACGTCGGCCGGGGCCACGCCGAGCTTCGTCGCGACGGCGAGCGCGCCCGCCGGATCGGGCTTTTTTGGGAACTCAGCCGTCGCGCCTCGGACCGCCGCAAAACGCCACGACGGCAATAAGCGCGTCACGCAGAGTTGGGTAAACTCGTCGGGCTTGTTCGAGAAGATCGCCATCGGGATGCCGCGCGCCGTCAACTCATCGAGCAGCTCGGGGACGCCAGCGTATGGCTTAGACTTGTCTGCCCAGCGGCGGGCGTATTCGCGACGCGCCAGCTCGACGCCACGGGCGACCTCCGCCGGATCGCCCGCCCGCGATCCCATCGTGCGGCGGACGAGGTTTTCCAAGCCATCGCCGACGAAATAGCGGTACGCGTCAACCGGATGCTCGGGCAACCCCATCGCCGCCAGGGCCGCGTTCGTGGAATCGGCAAGGTCCTCGAGCGTGTCGAGCAGCGTGCCATCGAGATCGAAAACTATGGCTTTGAAGGGCATTATCAGTTTAGTCTCCCTACGATCAAAATCAGTCGGTAACATGCGCGGCCGCGTACCCTTTATATCTAACCGGCACGTTCCGTAACAGCCGGACCGCCAGGTTTGCTTCGTTGGCCGCCGGGCGTGCCAATTCTGGCAGTCGTGTCGTGGTGTTTTTATCGGCTCCGTTTCTCTTTGGCCACATCCTCTCGCAATGCCGTGTTTTCAACCGGTTGTCGCCATGTGAAAAAGCCAGGAATAACTCAGGATCGACTCAGGAAGCACTCAGGAATGCCTCAGGAAGGGTTTTTAATATACGCTACTTGTCGGGTGTTTATATCTGATTACTACAAAGGCGGCGGGGACGGTTTGGCGCTTGGCCGGCTGCGCAATGCGCAACGCCTTCGCATTTCTTGCCGTCGTTGTGCGCGGCGCGGGTCGTCGTAAACTGCTGCGGGCAAATGCTTTGCGGCGGAGTTTCGATACGCATCATTTGTCCCCTCATAAGTTGTGGGTGTTGCGCAGCGCCGGGCGCGTCGAGCGAGGAGCAAGTGAGTCGGGCAACCTGGCAATATGGAAACCACCAAATGCACGAAGCACACGAAGGCCGGAAGTGAGCCGCGGAGGAATACGCATTGAACACAGTCCCCTTCCGTGTTTGATCGCCGTTCAATCCGTGGCTGAAACTCTCATCCTTCATGCACTACCCACTATTCACTGACCGCTATCCACGACTAGCCATCTACTTCGTCCCGCTCAGCATACCACAGGTGACAACTGTTGTCAACAAGTGTAATGTATTCGTGATACAAAACATACGTAAGTCCTTATCCGGCAAGCTCTTAACGGCGGCGGCTTATGTCCAGCCAGACGGACTCGCGGGCAGCGCAAAAACGACCGCGCGGCGACGTAAAGTCTTGGCGGATAAGGACTTCGGCGATGGCCAGGATTTTGGGCCGCACGGGGAAAAAAGGAAACCAGAAAAGTTTATTTCGCCCTGGCGCCGAGTAGGCAAGCAGCTCGCCCTAGGCCGAAATCATCTTCTTTCTGCCCAGAAGCTAGCAGGCTCGCTCGCCCTTGTCAATAATCCGAAGGAGAAGCCGCGCGGCCATGAAGAACCGCGGTTGATGCCGTCGGGTCGTTCATTGGCTAGCCGGCGGGCCTTGCGGCAGAGCGAGAAAACACGAATAATTGGACCTCTCTCCCTTTTTCCGACCTCAAAATGTGCCGACCGCGTACGGGGCCTTGTGGACACTACCGATGAACGACGCATCTCATCAGGCAGATACACAACCGATATCCGAGCGTTTTCCCCGTTCCTGGAAATACAATCCAGAATGGATCCTGGCGAGCGTCAGTAACGGCGGCGCCAATACGCTCCATTTGGCCGAGTGGCTGGCCGCCAAGATGGAACTCAAGCCGGGTATGAGGGTGCTGGATCTCGGCTGCGGACGCGCGATGTCATCGGTGTTTCTGCGACGCGAATTCGGCCTGCAAGTTTGGGCCACCGATCTGTGGTTCAGCGCCTCCGAGAACGTCCTGCGAATCCGCGACGCCGGCGTTGAAGACGGCGTGTTTCCCATCCATGCCGACGCCCGATCGCTGCCCTTCGCGGCCGGTTTCTTCGACGCCATCATCAGCTTGGACGCCTATCCGTATTTCGGGACCGACGATTTGTACCTGAACTACCTCGCGCAATTCGTAGAAGCCGGCGGCCAAATCGGCATCGCCGGCGCCGGGTTGGTGCGGGAACTCGATGGCCCCATTCCCGAGCACCTTCGCGAGTTCTGGAACCAGGACTTCTGGGCGGTCCATTCGGTCGATTGGTGACGGCAGCTTTGGCAGCGGACAGGCATCGTCGATGTCGAAGTGGCCGATACGTTGCCAGACGGCTGCCGTCTCTGGCTCGACTGGCAGCGCGCCGTGTCGCCAGACAACGCCACGGAGATCAAGGCGCTCGAAGCCGATGCGGGCCGGCATCTCTGCTACCTTCGAATGGTCGCTCGCCGCCGGGGCGATGCGAAGCTCGAAGAGTATTGCTGGCCCCACACGCTACGTTCCCTGCCGATCGACTACCGCCGAGAGCCGTTGCTGCGACGGTAGGTGCTCATTTAAACGGCGTCGAAAGGGGACGCGGTTAGCGGTGCAATGGGGTCCGGCTCTAAGTATCAAGGTGACTAAGTTATTAGCATCGCGCCTTAGCGCGGCACCGCTTTCACCCGCGCTTCCTGGCCGAAATCGCGTTCCATTCACCACATGCCCGGCACCAGCCGGTACCGGACTCGCGCGGCGTACTCTTTGTATCCCGCCAGCTCGTTTTGCAACAGCCGGTCCTCCATCGCCGTCCGCACGACGAGCAACATATAGGCTAGCCCGGAAGGAACGAATGCCCAGTATGAGCACAGCGTCAAGGGCGTGCCGAGGCAAAGGAATAGCGTGGCGGCGTAGAACGGATGCCGCACGAGCGAATAGGGGCCGGTATCGATGACATGGTGGCCGCGGTCTGACTGGATGCTGACGCTGGGCTCGGCGAACTTGTTCGCCTTCATTGCCCACGTTACGCCGCCGTGGCCGATCAGCACGAGCAGGTAGCCCGCGAGCATGAGCCAAGGCGGCACGACCGAGCAGCCAAGCCGGCCATTGTCCAATCCGGCAACAGGGAAGATCGCCATGAAGAGAATGATGAGCAAGACGAAGATTAACTTGTGAGCGGGCGTTTGGTCGCGCCAGTGGAATTGGCTGCGGGCAACGAGAACATCGGGGTTCGTCTGCCAGAGATACGCGATAGCTGTGGCCGTTAAAACTAAGTAGACGAGCAAGAATAGCCAGCCGGGCGTCCAGTCGAGTTTTCCGGCAGCCAGGAACATCGAGGCGGCCATCGCGAGAAAGAACACCGCAAATGCGATAAACCCGCGGCCGATGGCGCGTGCCGCGACTGATTTAACGAGGTCGCGGCTGTCAGGATCACTTTGTGGCATGATTTGATGCAGCAATTCTAGCAAAAAATCGCCGCTGAACCTCTGGTCCGTCCGGCGAATTTGGGTAGGCTATAGTACCTATGAAACGTTCCTTCAAACAACTTTCGCCGCCTGAGGTCCTTGCGCTGGCTATTTCTCTGGAAGAAGAGGACGCTCGGATACTTCAGGAGTTCGCCCGGCTCTTGCGCCGAATTATCCCAAAGCGGCTGCCGAGTTGGACGAAATGCGCGTCGAGGAGGACGGCCATCGGCACCGGCTCGTCGAGCTCTTCCGCAAGAAGTTTGGCGAGGAGATTCCGCTCCTGCATCGCGATGACATCAAGGGTTTTGTCCGCCGCGATCCGATCTCCTCCATCCAGCCTTGGGACGTCGCCCGCATTCGGCGTTATGTCGCCTTGATGGAACTTGAGACGGGCCGCTACTACAGTAAAGCGGCGGCCCTGGTGACCGATGCGGAGACGCGGCAACTGCTGGGCGATCTGGCCGAGGAGGAGCGGCACCACGAGGCCCGTTCGTCAACCTTGGCCCCCGAAGGCCAACCGGAAGACGAGCATGACGCCGAGGCCCGCGTCGCGCGGCAGCTTTATGTCATGCAGGTCATTCAGCCCGGCTTGGTCGGGCTGATGGATGGATCGGTATCGACGCTCGCGCCGCTGTTCTGTGCAGCCTTTGCCGCGCGAAAGGCGTTAGAAAACGGTCTGCTAACGAGCGAGCACCAAGCCACTTGGTCAACATTCCTCGTGGGACTTGCCGCGGCCGTCGGCGCCGCGATTAGCATGGGTTTTGCCGAAGCTCTTTCGGACGATGGCAGCCTCACGGGCCGCGGCCGGCCCTATGTTCGCGGAGTGGTTTGTGCGCTGATGACGTTCGCCGGGGCAATCGGACACGCTTTGCCCTATCTGATACCGCACTTTTGGCTGGCGACGACCGTGGCTATGCTCGTAGTGGGAGTCGAACTGATCGCCATCGCCTGGATTCGCAACCACTACATGGATAGCCCGTTCGTGCCTACCATTATCCAGGTGTTTGGGGGAGGATTGCTGGTGTTTGCGGCCGGAATTTTGATTGGAAGTGCGTAGCGATGTTTACCACCGCCGTCCCCAGCCGTAACCGCGGCCACGCCAACCGGAGCCGTAATATCGGCCGTAGGTTCCATAGTACCGGGGATAACCCCAGTAAGCCCCTAAGGTCGGATAGGAATAGTAACTGTACGCGGGTGCCGAGTAGTATGTCGTGGATGGAACGTCCGTACTCCCGTAGTAGGTCGTGTAGCCCGGCTGATAATAAACCCATCCGCCCGGTTCGGTGTAATACATCCAGCGGTTTTCAGGCGTGTAGTACCACCAGCGATTGCCTTGGTACTTGTACCGCCAGTCTGGCGCGGTCGGCGCCGTCACGTTGACGCCTGCGGCATTAACACTCACGCCAACTCCCGGCTGAACGACGACTTCCGCAGCACTCGCGGAATAAGCAAAAAGCACAATAGCCGCAATCGCGGCTGAAATGGTGTGCATGGTTTTCATTTTCTTTCTCCTTTTGAGTAAGTGCAACGCCGGGAATCTTCGGTTTTCGCGCCCGCATCGCAACAAGCCATTGAATTGTTCATTGCTTCTCTAAGATTTGTGCATACGCGGTGCCATTTGAGCTTTGAGCGCGGAAAAGCCGAGCCAATGCTCCGTCCGACAGTCGTGTGATGGACAATGCGATGGCGATGCAACCAGGCCGGTCGCGGTGAGATCAGCTTTGCCATTCATACGAACTTGGCTACAATGTCCACATGGATAGAATCGGGCTGCAAAACGGATGACGATATATGCGATGGCAAGAAGGCGGTGAAAGTGAAAATGTCGAGGACCAGCGGGGTTTGCCCGTAGGCATGGCCTTGGGCGGCGCGGGTCGATCATTATCGTTGTGCTTGGGCTGTTGTTCGGCTTCGATCCGCGAGCACTGATTCAGCAGCAGCAAAATCAAGGGGCGCCGGCGGGCCCACACGCCCAGCGGCAAGACAGTCCCGAAGAGGCCCGCAAGGTCTCATTCGTCAAGCACGTCCTCTTCCAAACCGAACAAGTCTGGACCGATCTGTTTCAGACCCAGGTGCCGCGGCATCCGACCTACGTCAAGCCAAAACTCGTGCTCTTCACAGGCCGCGTTAAATCGGCCTGCGGCTTGGCGGAATCGGCGGTCGGGCCGTTCTATTGTCCGGGCGACGAAAAGGTTTACATCGATCTCGAATTCTATGACGAACTGAAGAACCGCTTCCACGCCGGCGGCGACTTCGCCAATGCCTACGTCGTGGCGCACGAAGTCGGCCATCACGTGCAGAACTTGCTGGGCATCAGCATCGAATCGAAGCGTCGGAAGTGGCCGGACGAGACGCAGAAGCAGCTCTCCGTGCGGTTGGAATTACAGGCCGATTTTCTCGCTGGCGTTTGGGCTCATTATGCCGATCAGAAATGGCATATTCTAGAACAGGGCGACGTGGAAAACGCGATCACGGCCGCCCAGGCGATCGGCGACGACCGGCTGCAAAAGCAGGCCCAGGGTTACGTCGTGCCGGAGCAATTCACCCACGGCACTTCGAAGCAGCGCGTTCACTGGTTCACCGAAGGCCTCAAAAACGGCAACCTCAAGGAAGCCGATCAGCTCTTCACGCTGCCGTATAACGCCCTCTAAGCCCGGAATCTTGGTATTCGGCCGGAACTTTGCGACACATTTGGCGTCTAATGCGCAAATAGTCTAATGTACTAGCTTGGTCGCGGCAAAAGATCGCACACCAAGCTCCGGCTCCCCTTCGACGATGGATGATCAGCGAGAACGCGAAATTGCGCTCGGCTTGCGCGATGGCAAGTCGGAGGCCTGGCACGCGCTCTATGATGAGTTTTCCCCGTCGATTTGGCAGTCGGTAGCACGATGGCTCGGCCCGCGGCACGCCGAGATTGGCGATGTCGTTCAGGAGACGTTCATGGCGGCGGCCGGAGCGGCGCGGCGATATGATTCCGCTCGCGGCTCGCTAGGAATGTGGCTCGGCGGCATCGCCCGGAACAAGGTCGCGTTGTACTTCCGCAAGCAGAAGCGGCACGAACGCCCGACGCCCGGTCCCGATGGCGCTGCCGCGGCCGGACGACTCATGCTTTGGCTGGAAGACCAGCAGTACGACCCTGGCGCGGCGATGCAGGCGGCGGAATTGTCCGGACTGGTCCGGGCGACGCTCACCGCGCTGCCCGCCGACTACGAAACGCTGCTCGTGGCCAAGTACATCGACGGGGCGAGCGTCGAGCAGTTGGCCACCGCGGAACGGGCGACCCCAGTCGCCATCCGCTCAAAGCTTGCCAGGGCCCGACAGGCATTTCGCGAACTATTTGTGAAAACCTCCGCTTATTCCTCGGACAGCGAGGAGCGCGTGCGATGACGAATCCAAATCACAACTGGGACGAAACGCGGCTTGCAGAATTGCTTCGCTCCGCGCAGCAGCCGCCCGTACCGCCCAACGAGCGGTTTCTCGCCCGGCTCCGCGCGGAATCAACGGCGGCGTTTGAATCTGCACAATCTAAAGCAAGCGAACGAACTCCCGCAGCAAGGAAATCGAAAATGTTCATCTATGTTTGGCGCACCTTGGCAGCCGCCGCCGCGGCAATTGTTTTGACCGTCAGTTGGTTCGCGACCACTAGCTCCGGCGGCGACACGGCGACGTTGGCCACCGTATTGGCTAAAACGGTGTCGGCCAAATCGCTGCACCTGCGCATCGCACATGCCGACCGTCCCACGACGACTGAAGCCTGGTCCGCCAAGGCCGGCGAGCTGCGCGTCAATCACGCCGACGGCAAGTATGACATCGCTCACGGAGACAAGCTCTGGCGGATCGACGAGAAGGCGAATCGCGCCGCGCAAGGAGAGTCGCCTTATTACCGAGCCGATAACAAATCGTTGGACTTGCTGCCGCTTCTGGGTTTGGATTCATCCAAAGCACGCGGCTTGCTGCTCGCCGCGACCGCCCGGCCCACCGCCGAATCGGTCGGCGGCAAGCGCTATGATTTATACCGCTATCTAATCACGGATGACGGCCGGCCGATAAAGGTCGAAGCCCGCGTCGATCGGGCTACACAATTGCTTTATTCGCTGGAAACGCTCGTCGATCGCGACGGCAAGACGACGCCGGCCGTCACGCTCACGGTGCTCGATGTCAATCAATCGGTCAATGAGGACTTGTTCGCCGTGGGCGACACGCTCACTGAAGACGGCCGCATCGGCAAGATCAGCGACGTGCAGGGCATGGTCTCCATCAAGCCCGTGATGGCCGAGCGCTGGACGCCCGTCTGCGGCAATATCCTGCTCCGGCCGGGCGACTGGCTGCGGACCGACATTCGCGGAGCGAATGCCGTGGCCGCTCGGCTTGCGGGCAAGGCACAGGTCGTCGCCGGCCCCGGCACGCTCGTCGAACTCGATGGCCCGAAGAAAGTCCGCCTCTATGAAGGCGAAATTCAATTGAGCCTTCCGTCGGCCAGCACGGTCGAACTTCTCGGCCCCGGCGATGAAAAGATGACCGTCAAAACCACGGGCGTCTATCGCATCCAGAACGATCGGCTCGCGGTCGTCAAAGACGACCCCAAGTGGCTCAAGGGTTTTCTCGGCAAGGAGACACAGGAGTCGATCGGCTCGCTGGTCGCGAAGGTCGACGGCCGCAACGTGCCGCTGACCGTCGGCTATCACAAGGTAACGGTCGATATCCGCGATCAGATCGCCCGGACCACGGTCGAAGAGTCGTTCGTCAACATGACCGATCTCCCGTTCCGCTGGAAGGCGTCTTCTACTTTCCGCTGCCGCAGGACGCGTCGATCTCCGGCTTCGGCATGTGGATCGGCAACGAACTGGTCGAGGCCGACATCGTCGAGAAGCAGCGGGCACGCGAAATCTACGAGATCATTCGGAGCGAACAGCGCGATCCGGGCCTTTTGGAATGGAAGGGCGGCAATCTCTTCAAGGCCCGCGTCTATCCCGATTCCGGCCCACTCCGAGAAGCGCATCAAGATCATCTACACGCAGGTGCTGCCGCGGACCGGCAATTCCTTCCGCTACAGTTACGCCCTGCAAAGCGAACTGCTCAAGCAGCACCCGCTTGCGCGAGCTGTCCATCGACGTGAAGATCAACTCGGCCGTGCCGCTGAAGAACGTATCGTCGCCGACGCACACGGTGCGAACGGCCGAGACCGAGCACTCCGCCCACGTCGAGTTCGCCGCGCAGGAATACACGCCGACGCGCGATTTCGAGGTCGTAGCGGAATTGCAAGGGAAACAGTCGGAATTGACGCTCATTCCGCACCGCCGCGGCGACGACGGCTATTTCATGCTGCTTGTCGCGCCGCCCGCTGAACTGACCGAGGACGATCGCGACCTGCTCACCGACAGAAGTCGCTGGATCTGATCCTGCTGGCCGATACGTCGGCTTCGATGGATGCTGGCCAACAGAAAACAACAGGCCGCGTTCATCGCCGCGGTGCTTGCTCGCTGACGCCGCGCGACACCGTCAACCTTGCCTGCTGCGACGTGGACTGCGACTGGGTCTTCGAGACGGCGGTTTCCGCGGAGGCGAAGAACGTCGAAGCCATTCGCAAGTTCCTCGACCGCCGCGCGTCGCTCGGCTGGACCGATCTGGACAAGGCGTTCTCGCAGGTCTTTGACCGTGCAGGCAGGAACACGTGCATCGTCTACATCGGCGACGGCATCTCCACGGTCGGCGACGCCGATCCGGTCGCCGTCGGCCGCGCAGCTCCGTCGCCTTTATGACGAGAAGGCCGCGACAAGAAGCTCGTCTGCCATGCCGTATCCGTCGGCAGCACGTTCGAGTCGGGCGTTCTGAAGGCGATCGGCTCGCTGGGCGGCGGCTCGATGCGGCAGGTCACTGGCGAACAAGGCCCGCGCGTGGTCGCTCTCGACCTGCTGAAGGAAATCACGAGGCCGGGGCTGCGGGATCTCAAAGTGGAATTCGACGGACTCCGCGTGGCCCGCGTCTATCCCGAGCAGTTGCCCAACCTGCCCGGCGGGGCGCAGCAGATCATTCTTGGCCGCTACTTGCCGCAGGGCAAGGAGCAGGCTGGCGAGATCATCGTCACCGGCAAGCAAGGCGATCAGAACGTCCGCTTCGAGAAGGCCGTCTCGCTCGCGGACGCCGAGCAGGGCAACTCGTTCATCCCGCGGCTCTGGGCGCGGATGCACCTCGATTATCTGCTCGAACAAGGCGCGACGCCGACGATCAAGGATGACATCATCGCCCTCTCCGAAGAGTATCACATCATCACGCCGTATACGTCGCTCCTGGTCCTGGAGAGCGACGCGGACCGCGAGCGCTTCAAGGTGAAACGCAGCTTCACGATGCGCGACGGCGAGAAGTTTTTCGACGAAGGCCTGGCGAACGCCGATTTCGAGCTTAAGCAACAGCAGATGAAACGGGCCGGAAATTGGCGGATCGGCCTCAGGATGGGCGTCTTGCGGCAGTTCAGCGGACTGGGCCGCAACATGGCCGCGTTCCAGAACGCAAACCAATGGGATCGTCGCTTGGGAGGCATGGGCGGCATGGGCGGCGGGGCGTCCTCTGACTATTGGGGCTTGTCTAGCCTCCACGATTCGTATTCCAGCCCAACGGCTGTCAGCGGCGGCGACTTGTCGTTCCACTTTCGAAACGGACTCGGTGTGGATAAGAGCGCAATTCCCGCTTTTGACGAGCTCAGCGAGAGCGGCCAGGACGTGAACCGCCCGGAATCGGGCGCAGTGCATGAGATGCTCTCACGCGACGGCAGCGGATGGGATCAAAGCGACTTGGGCGACTTGGCCGATAAGGAGGGACTCGCGGTATCCGGAAAGAAAGCAGAGTTGTCCGTCGAAGAAAGCGATGAAAAACTCGATTATGCCGAGCGCACCAAGAGTCTTAGCGGAGAGATGTATTTGGAAGATGCCGCAATGCCCGGGCTGCAATTGCCCGGGGGCGGGGGCGGTGGATTTGGCGGACGAGGCGGCTTAAGCAGCGCCGGTGCGCTCGGCTATCCCTACTCTTCGGTGCGCGGGCCGAGCGTCTTCTTCGCTTATGCCGAGCATGAGAGAAGACAGCGCTACATTTACGACCCGTACGGCACCAATGGCGAAGTGGAGAATTGGTTGAACAGCCTTTTCGGCTCGCTGCTGCCCGCGCCGGCCGGCGCAGAGCGGCCGGCGGCCAAACCCGATTGGCCGGCGGAAGCCCTGGCGATTTCCAAGAACCTGCTGCGGACCGACCAATTTGCCCTCAAGGACGGCGGATTGCGGATCGATACGCTTCAGGATTATTTCGATGCGAATTCCGGCAATCTGACTTCGCACTTTGATAATAGCGTGCTGTCCAGCGCCGGCTCATGGCTCGTCCGCGCGGCTTCCGACGGCGGCCAGACCACGGTTCATTGGTGCGACGGGAAAGAGCAAGAGATCTTCAACCGCTCGTTTCAGCTTGGCCGCGCGCGGAAGGCGGTCGCGGCGGAACTCAATTCTCCACCGATCAATTTCGACGGCTACATCCATTCGTCGCTGGAGTCTTCGTTATCCAGCTTCAACGTGACGATCCGGCATCCGGCCGATGGTCAAACGCTGCTTGTCTTCCGCTCGCGCGACGACGGCAAGAGCGAATGCCGCGTACTCGTCGATACCAAACGAAATGTCGTGCTCTCGATCGAAAGCCGCTACCAAGGAAAAACGACGACAACGCAGCAATTCGGCGATTTCGTGGAAGTCGCCGGAGCGTGGTGGGCGACGACCGTCAAGTCGCTTGACGAAAAGGGCCGGACAACAAATGTAACTAGCCGCAAGTTCGCCCGGCTCGATAACGAACAGTACTCGCAGTCGATGGCCAAGGAGCGTGCTGGCCGCGAGCTCGTGCAGTTCCTCCGCGACCCGGCCGAAACTGTACTTGCGGCGAAGAAGGCTTTGGAATCCGGCAAGGCGACGTTTGACGACCAGATCACGTTACTCATGCACTTCGCCAGAAGTGGACAATGGACCCGCGCGATGGAGCATCTGGCGGCGGCCGAAAAGCTCGCCGCCGGCAAGCCGGGCGTCCGCTGGCTGCGCTACGCGGTGCTGAGGTCTGCCCGGCGGAACGAAGAATTAAAGGGACTCTTCCTGCAAGAGGCGAGCAAGCTCTCCCCTCTCCCTTTGGGAGAGGGGCAGGGGGTGAGGGCTGCGCCGGTGACGGGGAACGAGAAGAGCAGTGCGGGCCACCCTCATCCTAGCCCTCTCCCAGAGGGAGAGGGGACCGACTCGCTCTACCTTGCCAACTATCTCCTCGGGCAGGCCAACGGCATCCTGGAAGCCAACGAGATGCTCGCGCTTCTGGACGCGCTGCGGCCGGTCTTCGAGCGGCAGCCGGCGCATCTGCATTCGCCGCGCGCCTGGAAGCAGCAACGTGCCGGTTACCTGTCCAACGCCGGCCGCGGCAGCGAAGCGACGGCGATCTACCAGGAACTTGCCGAAGGCTCGCCCCGCGATTATGGCGTCCAGGTGACCTACATACAGAATTTGCAAAACTGCCAGGAGTACGAGGCGGAGCGGAAGTGGATCGACCACATTCTTTCCGGCGACGCGTTTTGGCAGCCGTCGGAAGTCAACCAGTTCCGCGACAATTACTGCCAATCGCTCCGCTCCCAAGAGCGGTATGAGGAATTGGCGACCTATCTCGCCCGCTGGATCGAGCAGAACCCCGAAAGCTCGAACCCTTACAACCAGTACCTCGACGCGCTTTACTATACCGACCGATTCGAGGAGGCGAACGCGCTGAATGGACCGCTGGTTCCGCGAAGGTCGCCGCGAGGACGTTTCGCCGGCGGCCGTCGCCCGGCTGCAAGCGGCCTTCACTTGGATCTTCAATCAGTGCCAGAATAATTACAACTTCTACAGCGCCTATCGCATCGACCAGCGCTGGCAGAATCGGCTTATCGAGACGGCCGTTTTCTTCTGCCGGCACAAGACACAGTATTCAATCGCCGAACAGATCATCAACGATTGGCGGTTCCAGCAGACCGAAGGCAACCAGAAGCTCCGTTTGGCCCTGGCCAAGATCTTTGCCGAAAACTCCGACCGCCTCACGCTGGAAGAGATCGAGCGATTCATCAACTGGCTGCACTACAACGATGCGCTGGTGACGAAAGCTGAATGGAAGGCATACGCCCGGCGGCTGTGGAAGCGGTACAGCAACTCCCCTCTCCCTCTGGGAGAGGGGCAGGGGGTGAGGGCTGAGACGCCGCCAACATCCCCTCACCCTAACCCTCTCCCGGAGGGCGAGGGGACCGAGTTGAAGAACCGCCTCGCTCAGACGGTCGCGAACATTCTCTCCTTCGCTGCCAGTGCGGACGAGCACATGGCCTATCTGCGGCAGCTTTCGCACGAAGCGCCGCAGAAGTATCGGCCGGGCTACATTTCCCAGTTGTTCCAGACCTTGCTCAATCAGCCCTGGTCGGAAAAGTATGAGAACGAGGCTTTCGATCTGCTCGGGCAGTTGGGCGGCGGTCAAACGCCCGAGCGGCAGCTTCTGGAGCAGATCCGCGCGCTGCATCAAATGACCGACCGCATGTTGCAGGCCCGCAACGAGGTAAAGACCAAAACGATCACGCACGCCGAGAAGCTCACCCGCACCGAGCTTCGCAAGAAGCAGGCCGATCAACTGCGGCAGACCCGCGAGGAATTCGCCGCGCGGCTGGCCAGCGAGGAAGCGAAGCACCGCGGCGAGTTGGCCACCTGGATCGCCGCCGAGCGAATGTATCTCGATGTGCTCCTGGACCGCAATCTTGATAAGGCCGCGGAAACGTGCTGGAAAGTGCTCGACGCGCGGCTGCCGAAGATCGGGGAGAATCCGGAAGACGCGGTTGTCCTGCGGGCGGAGTTGGACGCCCTGCTGCGAAACCGCTATCTGATGACGCTCATGGATCTGACAGCCCGCAAGACCGCGCCGGCCGAACTGGTCCGGCGCACGCTGGAGTATCTCAATCAGAACATCGCACGGGAACTGGCCGCGCAAAGCGAAAACCAGCAGTGGAAGTTCTTGAAGTTCTCGCTGCTCATCGCGCTCGATAAGCCCAAGGATCTGGAGAAAGCGCTGGGCGATTGGATCAAGGCCGGCGATGCGGACAACCGTTGGCGCGTCGCGCTCGGCTACCTGTTGGCCGAGGAGGGCAACCTGAAGGAGGCGATCGCCCGATTCGAAGCCGTATCGGCCGCCGACGAACTCGGACCCGCCGAGTGGCGGGTGCTCGCCGACTGGTATCAGGCCGTGAACCGCCGCACGGAACATGACTCGGCCAAGGTCGAAATCTACAAGACCGCCGAAGAATGGCGGCTCAACCAGTGGATTAGCGCGAAGTCGCAGCCGTGGTTCAACAACCAGGGGCAATTACCCGCGCATTTGGACGACGAGGTCGTGCTGGCCTACCGGGCGCTGCTGTCGAAATCGGCCAATCCGCAGCAATACATCAGCTATCAACTCCGCGAATTGTATAAGGCGTGCCGCGACTTCCGCCTCCTCTCGTGCCTGGCCGAAAGCATTCCCGGCCACACCGCCGGGCAGATCTATCCTTACTTGCAATCGGCCCGCGGGGTGATCGACGAAATCCGCGAGGAAGCGGCCGTTGATTCGCTTGTTGAACAGATCGCCGAACTTCGCAAGAAGGCGACAACCGACGTCGATCGCCGCGCGTTCGATCTGCTGGAGGCAATGACCGAGCGCCGCGCGGCCGAGCTTCGCAACCAGCCGGGGCCGCACGTCAACAAAGCGGTCGCCGCCCTAGAGAGGGCTTTCAAACGGCAATGGTCGCCGGGCGAAGAGCGGCTGATGGCCGATTACCTCGCCGCGCTGGGCAGAATTCCCCAAGAAAAGCTGGCCGCCGAGCAACTACGGCAGTTAGAAGCGTTCTACAACGATGCAAAGCCAAATATGCAGCAGCGTTTGGACATGGCTTGCGCCTGGGCCAGAGCCCTTTGGAGCTATGACCGCCGCCAGCCGGCGCTCGACCTGCTGCAATCGGAAGTCGACCGCTACGCCATAAGCCCCCCTCTCCCTTTGGGAGAGGGGCAGGGGGTGAGGGCTGATCGGAAACCCTTGTGCGAGCAACAAATCTTCCAAGATTACATCTCCTACCTCGACCAAGCCGGCCAATATACCGCTGCGGTAAAGCGCCTGGAGCACGAGCGCCAGCAGGCGGAGAGGATTCAGAACCGCCGCAATCTCGAAGCCCGCGTGCTCGAAGTGCATCTCAGCGCCCTGCGCAATGGGGGACAGGTGGGCGATCTCAAGGAAGCGGAACTGTACCGCGCCGTGCAATCGCGCATCCTCGGCCAATTGCCTTCGGGCGACTCGCCGTTCGACGCCCGGCTGATTACGCTCGTCAGCTCGCTTTATGAGACGGCCCACGCTCGTAATCTTGCCGGCGTCAGTACGGATGCCAGGACGTTCGCTTTCAAGACGCTGCCGCCGTTGCTTGCGCATCAAGTGCAGCAATACGAAAACCTCGTCAACGACCTGTGCGAGCGGGTGCATCAAGTATGCGGCCCGGCCGACGGCATCGCCTTCCTGCTGGACCGCTATGAGCAGCGTCCGCAGTGGCTGAAGATCAAGCAGAACTTCTGGAACTCTTACCTCGCGCGGTTGAACAACTGGCGGCGCGAGGCCCAAGAGGCCAAAACGTTCGACAAGGACCTCTCCGATCGGCTCTTGAAGCTGGTGCTCGATTATCTCCGCAACGAGCTTTTGATCCGCCGCACTTACAGCATGACGATTGTTTCCGAAGGCTATCCGGGCGAATTTTGGGCCGAGCGAAAGGACGATTTCCTCCGCTTCACGGAGGAGATTTATGCGCAAAACAAGAACAATGCCGCGGTCGTCGTCAACGTAGCCGACTACATGTCCGAGGGACTGCACCGCTACGACCGGAGCATCGAAATCCTCAAGACTGCAAACGACGACCATCTGTTGGATGAAGGCGGCCAATGGAAGCTGGCCAACCTCTTGCACTCGCAAAACTGCATCGGCGAGTCGATCGGCATCCTGCAAGCGCTCGTCGAGGCTCATCCCGACAACCTTGAATACCGCCGGCTGCTTATGTACTCGTACTTCCGCACCAATCGCCGCGACGATCTGCTCGGCTTGCTCAAGCAGTCCGACGACTACTTCCACCAGAAGGACCGCTGGAACGAGGGCCCGATGGCGATGCTCGCCGGAAGCTGCCTGCAGAACCAGCTTTTCGAGCAGTCGGTCAAGTATTACGAGGAACTGATACCGCTGCACGAGCGAACGGCCGCGAACCGCGGCATCGGCGACGGCACGCTTTCCGGCTACTACGGCGGCGAGGCCCAGGCGCTGGCCGGCTTGAAGCGAATGCCCGAGGCGGTCGAGGCCGCCAACGGGGCGGTCGTCAGTTGGGGCAACAACGTGCCGAACCGCGCCCAGGCACTTGAGGCGCTGCGAAATATACTGCAAAGCTGCGAGAAGCTCGACGCCTATGTCGCCGACCTGGACGCACAAGTCGCCAAGACGGGAATCGACAACGCCTTCGTCCGCAAGGCGCTGGGGCAGGTCTATAACAAACGCGGGCAGTACGACAAGGCGGTCGTTCAACTGCGCCTGGCTCAAGAGCTGCAGCCCAACGATGGCGAAATCTACGATGCACTGATCGCCGCATTTGACGGGCTCAACGACCAGCGCGGCGCGATTCGTGAACTTTTGGCGAAGATACAATTCGCCCCGCGCGACCTCGCTCTATATAAGGACTTGGGCGTGCGGCTGACAAAGCTTCATGAGGACCGCGAGACGGAACGGGCTTACACCTCGATCGTCGAAGTGCTCGCCTCGGAAGCGGAGAGCCACACCATGCTGGCCGAGGTCCGCGAGAGCCAGAACCGCTGGGCCGAAGCCCTTGACCAGTGGCAGGATGTCATCCGCCTCCGCGCCCTGGAACCGACCGGCCTCTTGCGCCTCGCCGCGGCGCAGATTCACGAAAAACAGTGGGATGCTGCCGCGGAAACCGTGCGGCAACTCCGTGCGAAGACCTGGCCCGCGCGGTTTAATAATACTGAGTGGCAGATCCAGCAGCTTGAGCGGCAGATCCAACAAGCGACAAGGAAGCATTAACTTTTCCGAGTGCCGGCGCGCTCGGAGTCGCAAACGAACACGGCCCCCTGACTTCGTCAGGGGGCCGCGCTCCGCTAGCGAATGCAGCCGTTCGATTTACTCGGCCGGCTTCTTGGCCGGGGCAGCCTTCTTGGCGGCGCCGGACTTCGGCGCCGGAACGGCTTTCTTCACCGGCTTGCCGGGCGACTTTTTCTTGGCCAGACGCGCCTTATCAGCGGCCGTCTTCTGGTTAGCAGCCTTCTTCGCCGCGGCTATCTCCCTGGCGTGTTTCGCGGCGGCTGCCTTCTTGGCAGTGGCCAGTTCCTTGGCGTGTTTTGCCGCGGCTGCTTTCTTGGCGTCGGCAATCTGCTTTGCCCGTTTGGCCTCGGCGGCCTTCTTGGCGGCAGCGATTTGCTTGGCCTGCTTATCCGCGGCGGCCTTCTTGGCCGCGGCGATTTGCTTCGCTCGCTTGGCAGCGGCGAGTTCTTTTGCGTGCTTCGCCACGGCAGCATTCTTGGCGGCGTTCGCCGCTAGAGCGCGCTTCTTCGCCTCGGCCTGCTTCTTCTGTTGGGCGGCGACCAGTGCTTTGTGTTTGGCGAGCTTATCGGCTGCGACGGCGGCCTGATAGCGCGTGCGGGCCGCTGCGACCTGACTCCTCGCCTGGCGTAATTGGCCTTCGGCTTTGGCCACGTTCCCTTGGGCGGCTGTGAGATTGTTGCGAGCCGCGGCGAGCGGATTCGCGTTCGCATTCTTGGCCTTCTTGGCGGCTGAGACGGACTTCTTCGCGGCCGGCTTGGCCTTTGCCTTCTTGGCCGGGCCAGTCTTCGCGACCGCCTTCTTCGTGGCAGCCGGTTTCGTGGACTTCGCGGTTTTGGCCGCCTTCTTGACAGGCGCCTTTTGAACAATCGCCGGCGATTTGACGGGACCGGCTGAGGATGGTTGGTCTGCCGCGTTGGCAGTTCCGAGGCCGAGCAATGCGGCCAGAGCGAGACACATCGTGGCTCGTAGCATGAGACACTCCTTACGAAAAATAGGTGGGATTGGCCCGCGGGCGGCAGCGCGACATGCGCCGCCTGACGAAAGAGGTGGGATCGCCTTATAACCCAGTGGCCGGACTTACATCATAACCCTTCGACGAACCCTTGGCAAGAAATTCGTTAATTATCTGCTGCCCATCCGATGGACCCCTCGCCAGGAGCATATGTGGCGTAGTGGTCCGGCCCCGATTACAATCAGGTCTCGCTACGTATTGCCACACATCGCCTCACCTATTTCGCCCGCCGAGTCCTTTGGCGGAAGGAGTCCTTTCCATGTCCATTCGCAACATTCGCCTGTCTTCACTTGTACTATTTATTCTTTCCTGGGCGGCCGCACCTGCGACGTTCAATTCCGCGGCGTGGGCCGCGGATGAAAGTCAGCCGATACGCGCGTTGCTTGTCGCCGGCGGATGCTGCCATGACTACAAGCATCAGAAGGACATTCTTACGAAAGGAATCTCCGCGCGGGCGAACGTCGAGTGGAAAATCGCTTACGATCCGGACACGGGAACAAAGCACGTCAACCCGATCTATGCCAGCGACGACTGGGCCAAGGGCTTTGACGTCGTCGTTCACGACGAATGTACCGCGGACGTCAAGGACCTCAAGATCATCGACCGCATCTTGAAGCCGCACCGCGAGGGCCTGCCGGGGGTCGTTGTGCATTGCGGAATGCACTGCTATCGCAGCCAAGGCTGGCCGAAGGAGGTCACGCCGTGGTTCGAGTTCACCGGCTTGCCGTCGACGGGCCACGGACGCCAGGCGCCGATCGCCGTCTCCTACATCGATCACGAGAGCCCCATCTCCGCGCACCTGGCGGACTGGACCACGATCAACGAAGAGCTTTACAATAACAGCGCCGGCCACCTCCTCGATACGGCGCACGCCCTGGCTCGCGGAAAGCAAGATCGGCAGGATTTCGTTACCGTGTGGACGAACACGTATGCCGGCAAGTCGCGCGTTTTCTGCACCACGCTGGGACACAACAACGATACGGTGGGCGACGCCCGCTACCTCGATCTCGTAACGCGCGGGCTGCTCTGGTCGCTGGACAAACTCGACGCCGCGCACCTCAAGCCGGCGAAAAAAGTGCTGATCGACGAATGAGTCGTCTCAATACGCCGCCTCAACGGTGAGCGTTCCGGTCAGAGCTAACCGACGGATAACGCTACTTGCGCACAATGCCGAAATCGCTCGGCAGAGCGATCTTCCATTCCTCGCCGCAGCGTCACGGCGTCGCGGTAGCGCCGATTCGCGTTGACCGAACCGCGATAGACTACCTCCGCGATGGAGTTCGCAGTCGAGATGGTCAGCGACCCGTGCGATAAATCGCGATGAGTGCTCCGCACGCGAGCAATAACGTCAGGGCACTCGGCTCCGGCACCGGTGATATGGCCTCGACGATTGGACTCGCTGAGGCAAACGCTGAAGAACTGCCCACGGTCAAATCCGACCCGTCGAGCAAGGCCGAGCTAGCAAGGATTTCCAGTGTGCCGGCGGCGACGTTCGTTCCGCCCGTGTAAGTATTGCTGCCGCTGAGTATGAGGGTTCCAGGCCCCGCAAGCGTGAGCGACTCTCCTGCCGTTGATTCGCTCAGATTACCGGAAATGACCAATGTCGCGCCAGCGGTTGGTGTGATTGTCAAGTTATCGGCGAGAGTCGAGTCACGCGCTGATGGAATGGCTTCCGCCGGTGACCAAGACCCGAGCGCCGGCGGTCAGGTTCGTCAACGTAAGCGTGCCGGACGCGCCGGGAGCGAGCGTGTAGCCGGCGGAGTTGCTAGCCGAGTTTCCGAAAATCAACGTGCCGATTGTCTGCGGACCGTCGAGCGTGATTGTCTGGGAAGTTGTCGTCGCCGCGTCGATCGCCGCTTGCACCCCAGCGCCAAATGGAGCACTGCCTTGAATGCCGTTGCCTGGCCAAGTCGCCCAATTGGAGAGATTGTTCCAACTTCCGCCGATAGCCGATGACCAACTCGGCGGTTCGTGGCGACTGGCTGCCTGAAAGATGGCGACGCTCGCCGCATTCTGCTGCGATATGCCGGCATTGTCCGCGAAGTCGCCCAGGCTCCCATCGGTAAGGGCGTAAACAGCGACAAGCGGGAGCGTCGTAAGCGTTGCGCCAGTATCCGGAAAATGTATCGTGACTGTGTATGCGAAGCCAAACTCGCCGTAGGTTTGCGACGATGTCGAAGACAAGTACAGATCATGCTCGATCTCATGGGGATCATAGAGCGAAACGCTGAAACCCGGCGCGAATGAGGTCGTGCCGCTTATGACCGTATTGCCATAACCGGCGCCGGGGTGCGGTTCGTTGACGGGATCGGGGTTTCCCGCCCAAACGTCATACATGTTCATAATTGTTTCAGCGCCTGCCGGCTGGGCCGCGACTGGCCCGCTTTGGTTGACGCCGCTGCCAATGCCGTCGGAATAGTAAAGGGGGCTGACGACATTGAAAGTTGCAGTGTACGCGGGGTAGGAACCGCTCATCACCGGGCCGCCGTCTAGCACAGCGTAATAGCTTCCCGGCGTGCCGGAAGTCGGGGAAGCGTCGAATTCCTCGATGAACATATTGTCGGGCGACAACCCGTCCACGGGCGACGTCGCTACGAATTGGTTGTTGAATAACGCGGCTTCGGAAGAAACGCTCAAGGCCGCGGGGTTGGAGGCGGAGTTGACCGCAATCTCGAACCCATGCCCGAAGGCCGAGCCTTCAGCAATGACAAAAGATACCGCCAGAATGAATAGGTAAAGTTTTCGCATAAAAGGATTCTCGTGAAAAAAAGTTCGTTATTTCCGCGGTCGGGCGAAATTCGTGCCGGCCGCGATATCCGTTTGGACCCAGCTCAGAAAGGTGTCGTAAGAAACCGTTTCCGCATGTCCGTCCGCATAGAGATAATTTGCACACGTGACGTGCTGGGTTGGATTGATCTCCGCGGTCATCACGTTGAGAACCGTGCCTTGCCGGACGTCGGCCGGCGCGTACCAGGTTGACGTATGAACGTGATCGTCTTCGACGGTCCGCCCGTAATTCGCTCCCTCGAAGAGCACGGGAAGCGTGTGCGTCGATTTGAGTAGATTAATGTTGAGGCATGAGTGACCATCCGCCGTAACATACGCCACGTACTCGTTGATGACGTAGCTCGTGCCGCGAATACCGCTTGCGTTGGCCACGACACGCCTCTGCCCCATCGGATCATCGGGGCAAAGCCGCACTTGATCGGTGTTTTCCATATAAGGGGCCATCGTATCGATCCACGAAGCCGTAGCGCCGGCATGATACGTCCAGGGGAAGTGCCCGTCGATATTCGTGAACATTGCCATTCCCACGCCGATTTGGTGCAGGTTGTTGAGGCACTTCGTCGTCCGCGCCGAGCGCCGCGCTGCTTGAATGGCCGGCAAGAGCAGCGCAACGAGCGCGCCCACGATTGCGATGACCACAAGCAACTCCACGAGCGTGAACGCCTCGCAGGCGCGGCCTCCACGACGACCGGCATGCGCACTGGGAGCGCAGCGATGGGGTCGCATAAGATCTCCTCACTATTTCAAGAATGATTCGCTACACGGAATTGAGCGTCACGAATCAGCCGCGCGGAGGAGGAACCGGCACGTCCGTAAAGATTGCCCTAAGCATGGGACCGGGAATTGTGAGCATGCACAATGGCAGCAAGGGTTTCGCGACGAAGTCGGCCGGCGAGGGAAGAACTGCGGGCAATGTCTTCAAGTTGCTCAGCGGCCCGTTTTGACACTCCAGGGCCTTGATCGCGACGACGTATCCAGGTCCCCCTGGTTCTGAACGGGAGGTTTCCGCGGTCCGGACCGCGGCCGCTTTCCTGCAATGTCCGCAGCATGGCTGGCAATGGTCGCAATCATCGGCCGCACGACTTCCGCTTTCGCGGGCGGCCTCGTCCCGGGCCGCTTCGACGACGTCGCTTGGCGGCGTTACTCCGTGGTCCTTCGCCCAGGCCAGTCGTTGCGACAGAGTAAAGCAGCAGCAATGCCGCCAGCATTGGTCCGCGGTGCGGCACCCGCAGGGACAATTGATACAGGGAAACGGTTCGCCGCCTTTTCGCCCCGTCGCCAGTTCTGGCGCGGGAATCGGTATTCCCAAGGCGACAACCAAGTGATTGACGGTCAGCAAAAAGACCAGAAGCGATCGCAAAACACGTTGTCTGAGCCTTTTACTCGCGCGGAGGATCAAATTGCCGGTCATTAAAGTACACATTTCTTATTGGCCAACTATTTTCCGCGACCAAGGCCGATTCGTCAAGCCACTTGGCTCGACAATGACGCCATTCCGGCGCCCTCAGCGGTCAGGCTACGGCGTAACTTGCACCTTGGACGTTTCCTCGATCCAGATGATTTCCGAGGCATTGGCACCGGTCATTCCCGTCACGAGAATCCCACCCGTCATGAGTTGGAGGCCGCTACGCACACAGTTGAGATCCTTCCGATCCTCGAAGGTCAGCGTGTATACGCCACTTGGTTCCAATCCCTTGAGATGAATCACTTTCTTCGCCGGAACATCCGTGCCCGGCTTGAACAAGAAGACCGAACCTTTCTTGATATCGGGATTGAAGAATTGCAGTCCATCCCAATTCACGCCGTCGGCCATGGGCAGAATATGGTAGACATTCGCCCCGCGCAAAATCGGACGCTGCTTCTCCTTGTAGAGCGCGATGTGCCGGCGATATTCCGGCGTGTCGAATGCCCATGTCAGGATCGGCCCCATGATCGCGGTGCGGAGATTCGTCTTAACGTCTGGCCCCGCGCCGACGTCGGATTTCAACTGCACCGGGTTGATTGCAAACGAGTTGGAATAATAGGTTGAACGGGTTTTCCAAGGCGTGTGGTCGTCATCATTCATCGTGCAATACGTCATCCGTCGGCAGATCGCAAATCCCTTGTACGTGCCGCCGTTGCAGCAGTTCTCGTAGCGATAGCCAGGCCGGCTTGCGATCAGCCGGTCCTGTATAAAAAGGAAGTTGGCGACGCCTTCGTAGGTCTGGGGCATCGGTTCCTTGGGCGCGGTGTAGAGATCGGTCCGCCACATATCGAACCAGCCTTTGTCGTACCGCGCCAGCACGGCCGCAAGTTCCGCGTCCCGCCCTGCGATCGTCGTCAAGTCGGCGTCCTTGTACGTCCCGCCCATGTAAAGCGACGCCTTCAGACCGGCCTTGTGCGCCTTGGCGGCATAATCGAATCCGTAAGGCCAGTTCTCAGGGTGGAAATTTCAATCCCGGTCGGTGTACCAGCATTTGCCGGAACCGTCCCAGAAGTCCATTTTGACGCATTCCACACCCGTGGCGGCAAGATGATCGTAGGCGGTTTGCGGCATCGTTCCAACGACGCTCGAGCTTCCGCCGGGCGACGCCAGGTCCTGCATGCAGACCTCGCTCCACGGCTCGTTCTTGTTGTCGTGCAAACTGCGCGTGATCTTGTAATTCCAAAACCAGCGTTTGAACCGATTGCCGCCGTCATCCAGGTCACCCTGATAGGTTCCATAATACACCGCCGGCACCGCGAAGACGGTTCCAGGGGCGCGCGTCACATACTCCGAAATAGGAAACGCGGACACCGTGAATTCCTGGGGCTTCGCCGCCGAAGTCACCTGGAATCCGCCCAGTTCCCATTCGAATCCCATGTAGGCGCCATGCTTAGCGCCGCGCCCAGCAGAATGAACGGAATGATGGAGGTGTCGGCTGCGAAGTTCGCGCGCGCGCCGATCACGTCCTGCAGCACTTCGCCAACCCCTACGTTCGTCTTGCGGGCACGGTGCAGCGTCACGGGGCCGTCGGCTGCTAAATTGACCGTCGCCGCCGCTGTCGGCGGGAAAACGATCTTCTCGTTTGATTTGTTTTCGACATACACCTCATTTTCCACGGGCCCCGGTCCCGGCCGTGCCCGCCACACCGATTTCAATTCCAGCGCGGGATCGGCGGAGGTGAATCGCAAGGTCACCTGATGGCCGCTCTTATTGTCTTCAGTCGCGTCTCGATATTCCCAGGCCGCCGTCTGGCCTGCCTTCGTAGTCTTGATCCCAGGCATAGGCACACGGGACAGCGCGGCGGTCCAGTTCCAATTCTGCGCCGGGTTGCGCAGGCCGACGATGCTCATCGCATGGTCCGTCGCCGCCAAGGTCAGCTCGGTGTCATCCGTCGTCAATGTCCAAGTCCGAATCCCACCCGCCGCTGCCGCCTCAATCGCCCAAACGCTCGCTGCCAAGCCGATTACGATCATCGCCGCAATGAATGCTTGCATGTTGGTCTTCATCTGGAACCTCCCTTGTAAGCTTGCGGCCGGCCAAATCCTTCGCCCAAGTCATTCCTATCGTAGCGAGTCCCGTTCGTTCAGGCAATGAACTGTACAACTTGCCGCGGGCTCTTAACCGCACTCAGCGTCCATGCTATGATCGGTTTCGCAGAATCAGATTTCCCATCAGCATTGGAGACGACATGCTGAAATGCACTTTCTTTTCCCTGATCGTGATTGGCACATGCCTGGGCACGCTGTGTGCCCGCGGAGCTAAGGACGGCGAGGCGCTGTGCATCCAGGAATTCACTCCTACGTCGTTAGCGGTCAAGGAAGACGCTGCACCGATTGACCGTCACGCGCTGGTCACGCGGCACAACATCGAGTGCAACTCGCTGGCGACGACGTTACCGTTGGGCAACGGCGAGTTCTGCTTCACCGCCGATGCGACCGGCCTACAGACGTTCGCGGGCAACGCATTGGCACACTGGGGCTGGCACACGTTCCCAGGGAAGGACGACCTCCGCCCGCTGAACCTCGGCCGGCTGCGTTTGTGCCACGGCGACGGCAGCGCGGTGACGAAGAAGGAAATCACGGCGGTGAAACGCACGCTCGATCTATGGAGCGGCATACAGACATCGCAATTCGAAATCGCGGGCCAGCCGGTGCGCGTCGAGACGTGCGCGGATCCGAAGAACGATGCCGTCGCAGTGCGGATCGAATCGCCGCTTTTGGTGCGCGGCGAGCTCCTGGTGACCCTCGACTTCCCCTATGCCTGGACGAAAGAGGAACCGTGGCTCGGCGACTGGTCGCAACCGGAATTGCACACGACGAAGCTCACGCTGCATGGCCAGCGCGTAGCCGACTTTGACCGCAAGGTGGATGAAGCGTCCTACCATGTCCGCCTGGCGTGGTCCGCAGGGGCGCAACTCGCGGCGCCGGCCGGTGCGCCGCACGCCTTCAGGCTTTCCAGCGTCGGCACGAACCGGCTCGACTTCGTCTGCGCCTTCGCCGCCGCGCCGGTCACGGCGGAGTTTCCCGACGTGGGAAAAGTGTTCGATGAAAGTTCACGGGCCTGGAAAACCTTCTGGAGCACGGGCGGCGCGATCGATCTGTCCGGCAGCAAGGATCCGCGCTGCGCGAACTGGAACGGCGCGTGGTGCTCTCGCAATATCTCACCGCGGCGCAGTCGTCGGGCAGTTGGCCGCCTGCCGAAACCGGTCTGTTCGGTTCCGCTATGTGGGGCGGGCGGTTCCACATGGAGATGGTCTGGTGGCATCTGGCGCATTTCGCGCTCTGGGACCGCTGGGAACGCGCCGCCCGCGCGCTCGGCTGCTACCAGCGCTTCCTGCCCGGCGCCTGCGCGCTGGCGGAGGAAGGCGGCCACAAGGGGCTTGAATGGCCGAAATGCGTCGGCCCGGAAGGACGCAGCTCTCCGTGGCGCGGCAATCGCGTGCTGCTCTGGAAGGAACCGCACCCGATCTTCTTCGCGGAGTTGGACTATCGCCGCAACCCGACGCGCGCGACGTTGGACAAATGGCGCGACGTAGTCTTCGGCACGGCCGAGTTTATGGCCGACTATGCCAAGCGCGACGCCAAGACCGGCCTCTATTCGCTCGCGCCGGTGATGCCGCCCAGTGAGCAAGGCATCACGCGCGACACGGTCTTCGACCTCGCCTACTGGCGCTGGGGCCTCGATGCCGCCGAGCGATGGCGCGAGCGGCTCGGGCTGGCGCACGACCCGCATTGGGACGAGGTGCGCAAGAATCTTGCGCCCTGCCGGTGGTCGATGGTCTCTTCGTTCATTCCGCCGAGTGGCACGACACTTACATCAAGCGGGCATGGGAACATCCCGATCCGGTCGGCGTCCTCGGCATGCTGCCTCCGAACGAAGGCGTGGACGCGGCGACGGCCCACCGCACCGTGCTCAGGGTCTGGGAAACGTGGAACTGGAACCGCTGCTGGGGCTGGGATTTCCCTTGGATGGCCATGGCCGCCGCGCGGGTCGGCGAGCCGCGACTCGCCGTCGACGCGCTGCTCAAGGACAGCCCGAAGAACAGCTACGACGTTCGCGGCCTCAACGGCGGCTGGTATTTGCCCGGCAACGGCGGCTTGCTGTATGCGGTCGCCATGATGGCCGCCGGCTGGGATGGCGCTCCGGATCGCAACGCCCCTGGGTTTCCCGATGATGGATCGTGGGTCGTGAAATGGGAAGGCTTGAAGAAGGCGCCCTAGCCCGGATTATTCATAGACCGTTACTATTAAGTTTCAGGAATGTAATGCCGTGGAGCAGATTGCCAATCTGCTTTGGCAGGTTAGCAACCTGCCCCATGTCACCCGACATTGGTATCCTGAAACCCAATAAAATTGGATCCAGTTATCAGTAGTCCTATCGGAAAAGTAAGGATGTCCACAGAACCGGCGACCGTCGCACCCAAATCGGGCCGCATTACTTCCATCGACGCCCTGCGCGGGTTCGTGATGTTCACCATGATCTTCGTGAACGACCTCGCCGGTGCGCCGAAGAAAGTCGTGCCGAACTGGATGGTGCATTTCAGCGACCGTCACAGGCACGGCAGCGGCATGACCTTTGTCGATCTGGTATTTCCGGGATTCTTATTCATCGTCGGCATGTCGATCCCGTTCGCGCTCGGCGGACGCCTCAGCAAGGGCGAGGCGATCTGGAAAACCTACGGCCACGTCATCCTCCGCTCGCTCGCACTTCTCGCCATCGGAATCCTGATGGTCAACGGCGAATCCGCCTCGTATGACACGCCCGGCTGGTCGCCGACGCGGTGGGGCTACGAGATGTTTCTCTCCGCGATCTTCGCCTTCATCACCATTTCTCCGCCCAAGGCCGGCGCCGCTGCGGCTCGGTTCTGGCGGATTTTCAGCATCTGTTTGCGCGGGCTAGGTTTTGTGGGAATGCTTTATTGCGCCCTGACTTTCCACGGTCGCCACGGCAAGCCCGTCCTTTCCTTCCATCCTTTTCACCTCAATACAAGCTGGTATGGCATCCTGGGCATCATCGGCTGGGCGTATCTGGTTGCCGCCAGCGTGTATCTCGTCTTCCGCAATCACCGCACCGCGCTCTTGGGGTGCATGGCGCTATTGTTTTGCCTCTATCCGGCGGACAAAGAAGGCCTCTTCGACGGCTGCTGGCTGGAGAGTATTCTTGGCATCGGTGAAATCGGCGCGCATGCCGCCATCGTTGTCGGCGGTGTGCTGCTGGCGACCATCCTCGTCACGACGGACACCGCCAGCGTTTGGGCTCGTGCGCGGTTCACGCTGCTGTTCGCGCTCGGCTCGGCGGCGGGTGCGCTGTTGCTGAACGGCCTTTATGGCATCAGCAAAAATGACGCGACGCCCTCGTGGTGCCTCTGGTCGTGCGCCATCACCGCCCTCTTGTGGCTGGGATTTTATTTCCTATCTGACGTAGTCCAGCCCGCCAAAAACATCTCCAAGCCGTTCAGTGTGGCGGGCCAAAACGTGCTGCTCGCCTATCTGCTCTCCGAAATGCTGCCGTCGCCGTTTGGATTGATCCATTTTGACGCGCAGCCGGGTCTTGCGTGGTACATCTTTCGCTGCGCCGCCTGGGCGGTTGCGCTGCTGGCGCTGACGGCCGTGCTGAACTACCGCGGCATCCGGTTGAAGCTCTAATACGAACACAGCGATACGCTTTTTCGAGGCCGACAAGCCGCTGCCTGACAAATAAAGACATGGTATAATTTGCTGGGGAAGGTAAGGAACTTGACATGCACAGCCTCAAGCCAAAGAAGCGAAACGGGAAGCCTGATCCGGCGATATTGGCGACCATTGTCCGCGAGATAACAGAGGCGGCGAAGCCCGAGAAAATCGTGTTGTTCGGTTCGGCGGTGCGCGGCGAGATGGGGCCGGACAGCGACTACGATTTGCTTGTGATCAAGAGAGGCAAGTTCGACTACTGGTGGTGGTTGGGACGAATCCGCCGCCGACTTTCCGGCGCGGCGGCGGTGGACGTTGTTTTGGCCAGCACGGGGGACGTGGAGCGTTACCGCGATGAACATTGCCTCGTCATTTGCCCTGCTCTGAAGGAAGGAAAGGTCGTCTATGAGTCCGAAGCTGCTTCGCGCCAAACGATCCCCGCGAGTGGTTAAACCGCGCAAGAAGTGATCTCGCATGCTCGCAGGCTTCAATAGCGGACGCCTACCTTGAAGACCTTTGTTTCCACGCGCAGCAGTGCGCGGAGAAGGCGGTGAAGGCGGTTTTTATTCATCGCGGCCAGACGTTTCCTTATGTCCACGATCTCAAGAAGCTGCTCGATCTGCTCAAGACGAACGGCCTGAATGTTCCCAAATACGTTGCGGCGGCGGACGAACTTACAGACTATGCGGCGGTAATGCGGTATCCCGATTTCTATAGCGCGGTGAACGCGCGAAAACACCGCCGCGCAGTCCGCCTGGCCGCTGCCGTACTCCGCTGGGCCGAGCGGCAAATCTTGCCTCCCGCCAAGAAGAGTAAGCCCTGATCGCCCTTCATCCCGACCCGCACTCCATTCTCGGGTCCGAAGACGGGACATCTCAGATAGTCTAACGTGGAATGCATACCAACATACGTTACCAGCTATCATCGTCGGAAGTGATGTCCCCCTTTTGGCCTCCGTCGTCCGCCGCTTGAGACCGGCAGTTCAATAATCCAACAAGTCGATGAGTCTCGCAAGGAGCGCGTCGAGGCGCGACCAGAGAGTGAAAGTGCAAATGTTACCCGTTGCGGCCGCTGAAATCCTCGCTTTCTCCGGCATTCGCCAACAAAACTCGAGCCGCGCTCGGAGAACGTCCCTCCAGAGATTGTTGTAACGTTCGCCCGCTTCTTTCGGCGGGAGGCTCGAGCGCGTTGGTTCGGGCAGTCTTGCGATCTCGGAGCGAAACTCCTCGGCCTGTCGGCGTACTTGCATTGTGTCAGTCATTTGTACTTCTTTCTAGTTTTCGGGTTCGGTAAGAATTTGCTAATCTTATCACCCGGCGAACGCCGCGGGAAGATCGCGGTCGGTCCGCGCGACACCCGAGGGGCCGGAGTAGCCGCGGCGGTAGAGCTGGCGTCAGTCCTTCTTGCCGATGGGAGCTGTTATCAGTCCTCGCGTTGCTCCGCGCGCTTCTGCACGGCCTTCGGTTCCCCGGGAGTCGCCGGACGCGTTACCGGCCCGGAGCCGCCGACAGGGATAAGGCAGCGCGGCCATTTCTCGTACTCCCAGAACTCGGCCTGGTTGGGACCGTGGTATGAAAAGGAATCCATCGGGTTCCAGTGAAGCTCCAATAGCCCCTTCGGAGCAACTTCAAAACCGGCGGGCGAGCGTGGGTTGGCGTTACGCCGAAACCCGTACTTTTTCGCGGGGTAGCCGAGTGCCTCTGTCAGCTTGTGCGCGTTCATTCCCTGCTCCTCCGATTGTGTGAACGGGCCCTCCGCGACAGTCAGTTCGGCCTTGTCCGACCAACTACCAACTCTGGCGGTGACGGTCGTTTTGCCGGCGGCGAGAATGACAAAGTACGGTTCGCCCGACTCCCGGCTCTTCACAACTTTTAGGACGGCGTTGTCGCTTGACTCCCACTCGGGAGCGACCGGCTTTCCACCGACGTCGAAGAATCCGTCCTTCGGGGGTTTACCATTCCTCAGAACCTGGAACAGTCCTTTCCCTTGCGCGTATGGAGCCTGCGCAGCCGCCTCTTTCGGTCTCTCTTTTCGAGCGGGCTTGCCGGACCCTCGTTGCTTTTTCCTGTCTGTCGGCGGCTTTTCGGCTGCCTTTTCGTGCTTCCAGACGTATATCAGGTCAGTACGCGCGACCAGCTTCAAACCGTCTATGGCCTGAGTCGCTTCGGCCGCCGCCCTCGACTCGGTCGGCGAAGCTGCTTTATCTGGTTGACGAGCGCTTTGCGGTGATTCCGCACGTGCATTAGCCGGGCTCGCATCATCGGCGCGGCATTGGCTTTCCAAATTCAGGAACGACGCGCAGACTGCGATGGCCCCAACAACGAACCAGTGCTGTTGGCAACTCGTCATGTCCGGTTCTCCTGTCAGAGGAAGTCGATAAAGCTCGCGTAGCGGGAAACTGTAAACGATTTTAGTAGGGCGGCAACCAACCCGTCAAGCCGCCCAATTTGCAATTCGCATTCTTCATCTTTCAAGTCTCAGCCGTCTTTTTTACCGCCGCCGTTTGATAGCCCGCGGACCGCGACCCAGCGGGCCGGAAGCAGAAATGCCGAATGACGAATGTCGAAAGAATGACGAAAAGCAAATGACGAATGACTAGAAGCGGTTCGTGCTTCGGACTTCGGATTTGTTTCGACATTTGCATTTCGACATTCGACCCTTCCGTTGCCCCTCTAACCATCAGCCGGTTCCACCATGAGCGGCGGCCTACGGCCGGACCGCCCAGGCCAGTCCGTCGGCGCCGCTGCCGGCGTCAATGAGCTTTTCCACCTTGAAAGTCTTCATATCGATCGCGGCGACTTTCTTTGACGCATCGCAGGATACATAGGCCACCTTGCCGTCGGGTCGAATCAAAACCTCCTGCGGATTCTTTGGCAGGTCAACCGTGCCGGCGAGTTTCATTGTTTTCAAATCGACCAAGGCGGCCTTCCGAATGCCGGACATGGCGACGACGAGCCATTGATTGTCCGGACTTGCCGCCGCGCCGTATCCCACGCCCGGCAATTCAATCCAGCGGGCGACTTGATTCGTTTTGGCGTCGATCACCGCCATTTGCGGCTTGGTCTGGTCGGCCGTAAAGACCCATCGATCATCATGCGATATGCAAATCCGCTGCGTGGTCTTGGAGACAGGAATCACTTTCAAGACTTTTCTGGCCTTCAAGTCAATGACCGACACCGTGCCCGGCTTGACGTTCGCCGTATAGCCAAACTTCCCGTCGCTTGTGATGGCGAGCATGTGCGATTCAATCTGGCCGGTGGGGATCGTATAAAGTATCGCCAAGCTTTTCGGATCGATGACGGTGATGGCGTTTTCCAGTTCCGTGGTGACATAGAGCAACTCGTCCTTTGGGCCGATGACGGCGCAATGCGGGCGGACGCCTTTCGGGAACTTCACGGTGCCGACAATCGCGTGGCGGTCGATGTCGATCGCGCGGATGAGTTGCCCGTCGGTTCCCGGATGCCCAACGCCGGAGTTGCCGTAAATGGGAACAAACGCCAAGCGCCCATCGGCGGAGGCCACACACTCATGACCTGTGACGCCGTCCTCGTTGACGACGGCAATTTGCCCGCCCGTCTCGGGATTGATGACCGAAAGCGTCCGGTCGCCCTTATTGCAGACCAGGAGCAAACCCGTTTCCGCGCGGGCAGCGCCGGCCAACGAGCCGGCAATTAGTGCAATGGACAAGATGATGAGATTTGTGGTTTTCATGATTTTCTCAAAGTGGTAAGTTTATTCTCAACGGCGAGCAGTCACGCGTCGACCCCCAACGCCCAATCCAGCAATCGCGGCAATGGCCAGCAACGTAAACGTTCCTGGTTCCGGCACGGCGACCGCTTTCGAGGACATGGCCGACAACGTGGGCTCGGGCAAGGGCGTCGCGAAGAGCAACGACGCATTCTGGCCGACGGTCAAGCTCGATCCGTCGGCCAGCGCGCTGGCGGAATCTATGACCAGCGTGCCGGCCAGGACTATCGTACCGCCGCGGTAGCTGTTGGCGCCGTCGAGGACCAACACTCCCGCGCCGATTTTCCGCAGGCCGCCGCTGCCGGAGAGGACACCCGAGAGGGTCACCGTGTTGCCGCTGGTGTCGAAGGTGCTCGCGCCGCTGCCGGTGAACTGAATGGGGAAGCTGCTGGAAAAGCCCGCGTCGGCCCGGAGCGTTCCGCCGCTGAAATGGAAACTTGCAGAGCCAGACCCTTGGCTGAGACCGTTGAGGCGCAGCAGGCCGCCGCTGAGGTCATAGGAGCTTGAGTTGCTTACAATCAAAGTGCCTGTCAGGACGTTTGTGCCGCCGCTTTGGCTGAAACTCCCGTTCGTGTAGTATCCAACCTGCTCGTTGAACGCGGTGAGGAATCCGCCGCCGAGGTTGTAGGAAGCGGGACTGGGGCCGTCGAAGCCCACGACGAGAATGGAAGTCGCCGAATTAGTTCCGCCCGTCTGCGTGAAGCTGCCGCTGCCGTAGGTTCCGACAAGCTCGGTGGCCGCGATGACCAGTCCGCCGCTGAGTTTGTAAGAACCGGCCGTATCCTGCCCCACGTTTAGGTTGCTGGCGACGGCATTCGTTCCGCCCGACTGCAGCATGCTGCCGGTTCCGCCGCTGCCGACAAGGACATTGCCGGACATCAATTGGCCCGATGGTAGTTGCAGCGTGCCGCCGCTGATGGCGGTATCGCCGCTGTAGGTGTTGGTTGCCGACAAAGTCAGCGTTCCCGGACCGGTCTTGTTCAATCCGCCGCTGCCGCTGAGAACACCGGCCAAGCCGATGTCGCCGCCGGTCGTGTCGACCGTGGCATTGCCTCCGTTGCCGGTGAGCGTCATGTTCAGCGTCGAGGACCAGGGAGCGGTTGCCGCGAGCGTGCCGCCGCCAAAATTGAATGCGGCACTGCCGGTCCCCTGGGTAATGCCACCGCTGCCGACCAGCAGCAGGCCGCCATTCAGATTGTAGGTGCCGCTGCCGGAGTCGGATTGACCGAGCACGAGGTTGGTCACGTTGTTGGTGCCGCCGCTTTGCGTGAAAGTGCCACTCGAACTCAAGGCGCCCACGTACTCAGCGGGCGCGGTGAGCAACCCGCTGCCGCTAAGGATGTACAAGCCGGGACCGCCTTTACCGACGGTCAAGGATGCAAATAAGACGGACAACACAATGTTAGTGCCGCCGCTTTGCGTGAAAGTGCCGCTCGAACCGTTATTTCCCACGCCCTCGAGGTCCGCGGTGAGCAACCCGCTGCCGCTGAGGTTGTACAGGCCGGGGCCGTCGTCGCCGACATCCAAGGTGTTCGTCGCGTTGTTGCCGCCGCTTTGCGCGAGCGTGCCGCTTGAACTGCCGCCGTCGAAGCCGGTTGAACCGCCGCCCACGAACTCGATAGTCGCATTGAGGTATCCGCTGCCGCTGAGGGTGTACAGGCCGGGGCCAGCCAAGCCGATGCTCAAGCCAGCCTGGGTATCAAAGGGAAAGCCGCTCACGTTGTTGGTGCCGCCGCTTTGCGTGAACGTGCCGCTGGAAGAGTAACCGACGGTCTCTTGGGGCGCGGTGAGCAACCCGCTGCCGCTGAGATTGTACAGGCCACCGTATCCGACAAACACCTCGTCGTCGGCGCCCTGCTGCGTGGTGTTGTTGCCGCCGCTTTGCGCGAACGTGCCGCCGTCGACGAAGATACTTGTCGATTGCAACTGGCCCGAAGGCATTTGCAGCGTCCCGCCGCTGACGACGGTATAGCCGGTGTAGGTGTTGTTAGCGGTGATCGTCAGCGAGTTGCCGCCCAACTTCGCGAGGCCCGAGTCCCCGCCGGGATCCGAGATCACGCCGGAGTAAGTCACGCCTCCGCCGGCGTTGCTGGTGTCAATGCCAAGGAACGCGCCGGACCAGGTTACGCGGCCGCCCTGCCCGCCGATGCCGGCCAGCAGGCCGCCGATGGAACCGGCGCCGGACGTGCCGCTGGTAAACTCGCCAGCGCCGCCCACGTTGATCGCCAAGGTCGCGCCGACGGTCACGCTCACCGTCCCCGCGGAGGGCATCGCGGAGGTCTTCGCGAATTGCAGCACGCCGTGGGTGATCGTCGTGCCGCCGCTGTAGGTGCTCGCGCCGGCAAGAACTTCAGTTCCGCTGCCGCTTTTAGTCAAGGAAAGCAGGTTATAGCCGGCGCCGCTCCCTCCCCCGCCGCCAATCGCGCCGCTAAACGTGCCGCTGCCGCCGTTGATTCCCACGGTCAAAGCGGTAACCCGCGCCGTATTGCTGCCGTCGGTCACCGCGCCGCTGCCGTTGAGCGCGTCGATCTGCACGGGGTTGCCGTCCCAGAACGTCGAACGCCGCGCCGGCGGCAATGTACATCGAGGCATAGTTCGACGACCAATTGGCGGCCTGATTGCCGCCGTTGACCAGCGCCCCGCCCGCGATGTCGATCAGGCCGCTGCCGGGCGTGCCGGCGGTGCCCAGGCTGATCGTGACGGTCCGCGCCGAGACATGGCCGATGTCCAGCACGTCGCTTGTGCCGCCGGTGATTGCCCAAGTGCCATTGCCGGACAAGCCCATGTTCGCGGCATGGCCCAGCGCGGGCGCGGAACCGGTGCTCCCGTTGATATGCTGCCCGCCCACGCCGGTGGCATCCGTCTGGAACACCGCGCCGGAGCCGATATAGGTATTCGAAGCGAAGGCGTTGAGGGTGACGGCGCCTTGGAGGTCCAAAGTGCCGCCGCTGACGGTCGTGTTGCCGCTGTAGGTGGCCGAGTTACCCAGCACGAGCGTGCCGGTGCCCAACTTGGTCATTCCATTGCCGCCGGTCAACCAGACATTCATGATAGTTGTCCCTGCGTCGATCGCAAGGGCGTTGGCAGCGGCACTCGTCCCACTGAGGCTGAGACTATCGGTCGAGGTCTTTCCCACGACGATGTAGCCGTCAGTCCCAAACGAAAGACCCTCGGCGGCCGAAACCTGGCCGCCGGAGCAATCGATGGCCACCGTGCCCGCCGAGCCTTGGAAAAGCAGGGTCCGCGTGGTGTCCTGACGGCCCGTTCCCTTAGTAGTACTCGCGCTGGCGGCCCAGTTAGTTCCCGTTAAACTCCATGTGCCCGTGCCGCCCCCGCCTGCGCCTGGCGCCCAGTAATTTCCGACGCCGATCGCGTTGCTGAAGTCCTGGGCAATCCGCAACTCGTCGACATTGTAGCGGGTGCCTCCCCAGGAGACGTAATTCAACGCCGCATCCGATGCGTCGGTGAGGGTGAAGGTCCTGATTGATCCCGTCGCCGAGTTGGAGACCGCCGCGACGAAGCCCGCCTGCGAGATAGCGGCGCCATCCGGAAACGCGGCCACGGAAAGCGTGCCGCCTTGGGTTCCCCAGTTGATCTCGGCAACGTAGATATCGGGCGTAGAAGTGGTAGTGAATTGCGTATTCGAGAATTTATTGTTGACGCCGCTTGAACTCCAGGATGCGGCACCGATGTAGTGACCGAGGCCCGTGCCCGTCGAGTTGTCGGTAAGGCCAATGCCGATGGCGTCCCCGGTGTTGATTCCCGGCGCATAATTCGGCTCGCACAGAGTGCCGCTGCCCAGCGCGAAGGCTGGGCCGTAATAGTTGCCATTGGCATTGAAATTCGTGCAGGCCGCGTAGGATATCCAGATCGTATTGCCGGCGGTGAACGTCGAGGTGACGCTGGACGCCAGTTGACATGCCGCGTACAAATGGTCGGGATTGTTGCCGTTCTGGCCATTGAAACCCGGCGTGGCGGGACTGCCCGCAAAGTTGCCCTGCGAAGGAATCGAAACCAGCGTGCCGTTCCAGATGGCATTACTGGCGGGGCCTTCGATAAGAAAATCGTTGGCGGTGACTGTACTGATCGCGTTCCAGTTCCCTGAAAAGCCGAACGCGCCGCCTGCGGGGGTCAAACCGTTGACATTCGTACCTACCGTATAGTTGAACGGTTCATAGACCTGCAACTGTGCGTGCGCGGTGGAAACAAGCCCCACCACAATCATTACCGGAAAGGCGAAAGTTGCCAATAAGCCCATTCCGATCCAAGCACGCCCGCAACGATAGTAAGACATAGCCGTTGGCCTTCGATGGTGAATCTCGAAGCGCCACTCACGTCTCGGGTCGGCATGTTACAAATGTCGCTTGGAGTCGGCACGATCATACCGCGGACCATCGGGCAAGGCAAGCATTTTATGGTGTTTTGGAATTTGCCAACATGGGGGTTGATGCAGCGTGGCCGGTTCTGAGATTACCGACTCGTAACTCAAAATGCCGGAAAACCGCCAGACTAGCGGCTTCCGACGCTGATTGTCCAGGTTTGGGGCCGGCCCGCTTGCGCACGTGAATTTGAAGGCGGATGTCGCGTTGTCGCCTTTGCTCACTTCGCATTAACTGCTTCGCCTGTATACTCGATGCGCCAATTGTTTGCCGGTTTTTTGGTCGAGGACTTCGCGATAATCCCCGTAAGTTTCCTTGCCGGTGACGGTAACTACTCCGTCTTCCTTGCCGTCCCCGCCCGACAAATCTATCGTCACCCGATTACGGTACTGCTCATGTCCGATTCTTCCTAAGCCTTCCAGCTTCGTACGCCAGATTTCCTTGCCGCTGGCTAGATCGTACGCGGCAACCTCGCAACCCGTTCTAGTCGGAGTAAAGTGGGCAAAAAAGAGAGCATTCTTTTGGATTCGGAAAACGGATTGCAGACTTCCTTCAAGGGTCAGAACCACCTTGCCATTGCGGACGAATTTGAACGTCGCTTTTCCTGATGGGGACGAAAGCATTTGGACCGAGGAATGCCCGGCAACTTGCTTCAGCGAATACTCGGCGTCTGCCTCCTTGTCCTTGAAGAGGAATGGAGTCAAATCCAGCGCCTCCTGGCAAACCTTCTCTCGTCGTTCAAGTCGGTCGTCCGCAAAAGTTGCGACCTCAACGACAATCAGCGCAATGCACGCGCCCACCAGCAGCGAAAGCGCTTTCATGTTCACTTCTCCGCGAACGGCAGGTTGTAGCGAGCCCCAAGCAATCAAGGTCCAACGGGAAAGTGCGGAGCCAGTCGCGATTCCGCGGTCTCTGGACTCTCCGCATACTGATTCCCGAATCGAAATGAGATGCGGAAATTCAATTGCTTTCTCCGTCCCCAAGCGTGCGCGGCAAAGCTGACCGCAGCGGCGAAGAGCAGGGCTATGGCGGAAGGCTCTGGGACGGCCGCAGGGGAAACCGCCGAGGGGAGCGAGGTGCCGCCGAAGATTGTTTCCACGTTTGCACCGAGGGCCAGACTCGTGCCATCGGCAATCGCGTCGTGGTTACTCACCACCAGCGTGCCTGCATTCACGATCGTGCCGCCCGTATAGCCTCCTGAACCGCTCAGAATCAATGTGCCGCTGCTGGCGTTCAAGGTCAAGGAATGCCCGCTGCTGGGGTCCGCGACGCTGTCGGGGTCGGGTTCGACGATGCTGCTGGCCGTGCCGAAGGTCAATTGCCACGGGCCTGGGCCGCTGTAATTCACGACTAGGGCGGAGGTCAAGACCACCGGCACATTGATGGACATTGCGCCGGGACTGATGCCCGAGATCATGGCCGGAGCTTCTTGAGCGGCGTTGCTAAACGTCAGTATGTTGCTGCTTGCCCCGCTCAGCGCATAGCCGCCGCTGGGAATGCCCGAGCCAAGGAACAGCGTTCCGAGCGTTACTGGAATGTCGACCGCGACTGGAACCGTGCCGGTGCTCGGGGCATTGAATATGGCGGTCGCGCCGTCACCGTTAGGCACTCCGTTAGACGCTCCAGCCGACCAGTTTGACGGGTTGCTCCAGAGTCCGTGATCGGGTCCAATCCACGTGGCGACTGGATGGATTTCCACCTGGTGGAATCCCCACCAGACTCCGCCGTAAATCGTTACGTTGTGGGTAGTCGTACCTCCGGACACGGAATCGGTTTCCGTCGTGACAAATGTTTGCGCCTCCCAATTGCGGCCATCGACGAGGGGGAGAAAGGGCGCATCGGAGAAATGCGTGGAGTTAGCGAATGCGGACGTAGTGATGTCCGAGGTGTCGGTGACAGACAGCCATCCATAGTACGGGTCGACGGGAGGATTGCCACTGGCGGCGTCCGGGCCTGCGTTATCGAGATACGCGGTCGTTCCCACGGGGATGTGGTTGCCGGTCCCGCCGGTACCTACGACCCCATAGGTCGTGCCTCGCGTAGAAGGCAGATTTGTGTCGATGACTTGCATCCAGCGGACATTGCTGCCCGACGGGTCCATGGCCCCAGGGGTGTAGTCTATGTTGAAATCCGCTCCGCCGTCTGAGCCGTCGTTGGTTGCGGCGTACTGCGTCATGTTAAAGGTACCGCTGAACGAGGCCGCATAGCTGAAGTCCCAAACGTTGGTCGCGTTGTTGTATGGTTGTGCGGCCGCTTGTGCAGCGGGAATAAGCCAGGGGCAACCGACGGCCGGCGAGCGATATACCGCCGGATCGGGAATCAGGTAGTCGGTGAAGTTGTTTATTGGTCCTACGCTGTGGGGATTCCCATTTGCCGGATCCGGCGTTAAGACACCCTCACCGGAGGCCGACGCGGCACGGCAGGCAATAGCGAAGAAGATCGCAAAGCGAGAGCAGGTCGAGAATTTGGTCACGGAAATGCTCCTCTGAAAATGAGGTCTTTCGAGACTAGAACTTCACATTCACCTCGGCTTTTCTTTCTCAGCCAGATTCCGCCATCGTCAAGAGATGGAAGACAGATTGCACACCGCATTGCGGTTTGGCAAAGTGCAACCCGCCATTGTACCAACTCTGTTAGCAAGGTCAAGTAATTTATCAGAATAAGAAGCGAAGTCCGGACAGAAGTTTCATGGCCGCAAGGCGGCGCTGATAATCTCAGCGCACCATTTCCAACCGTCCGAAAGCCGTTCTTGGGGTCAGATTCCCCAACCCCTTGGCCAGCAATAGTTTACGGCGACGGATGGCGATTCCACAAGAGTTCCGCGCCAGTTTTTGCGAACATAATTCCTCGTCGCAAATCCCGCCCGGCAAAGGCTTTAGCGACGTTTTGTATCAACTTTTCATTACATTTGTTAACACCATCTCCAAACTGTGGTATGCTGTGCGGCCAAAGAAAGGAGGAAGGATGAAGGATGAAACTCAAATGTTCAAGGTTCAATGTTCATTGTACAAGGCTCGATGTTCAATATCCCCAAATCCCTAACTCCCCAAGTAGTACTCGTTGACAACGCATGATCACACGTGTTCCTATGGGTTTCTATGCTGTTGCTATGCCATTTCTATGCACTTTCTATGACGTTTCTATGCGTGTTCTATATAGATTTCGGCCGACGCCGTCATTAACACATGCCGTTTTCCGCGGGAATACAGCACACTCTGCAATGCGATTGGCCCCCAAAATAAAAGTCGTGCCGCCGGACAAACAGACGGTCAAAAGAAGTAATCCAATCTTCATCGTATGTTCGTTCTGTGTCCGTTCCATCTCCGTCCTGTGTTCTTCCTGTTTTCGCCCCGTCTTGCAAAACTCCGAGAAAACAAGCGAATTCATCGTGTTGCCGGTCGCGAGAAAGTTTTTCCGTCAGCGGTAGAGGACTCACGCTAAGGCGCAAGGCTCGCAAAGTATGAAGGAGTAGACAAAATGATGGATCGCAAAAAATGCTCGCGAGGCTCCGAGCGTCCGCTCATGTCCCCTCCAATCATGTTTCTGTCAATTCCTTTGCGAGCTTTGCGCTTTGCGCGAGAATGCTTCCCGCCAAGCTCGTTCGGCCGAATCCGGCTCATCGCCGGCGCCATTCCCTGGCGGACCCCGTAAGATTATTGGCCTAGAGTTTGGACGCAATGAGAGTTCCCAGGCCGATCACGTAGAACACGAACATGGCGGCCAAGAGGTTTATTGTGCCCGGCGAAGCCCCTTTGAATTCCTTCCAGACGAACACACCCCAGAGGGCGCCGACCATCGTTGCTCCTTGGCCCAGCCCATACGACAACGCCGGGCCGGCCGCGGTCGAAGCAATGATGCTGAAGCTCATGCCGAGGCTCCAGATCATGCCGCCCAGGATGCCGATCGCATGGAGCCGGAGGCTGCCCTTGGTGAAGTAGTCTCCAAACGGCACCTGCGCGCCGGAAAGCGGCTTGACCATCATAACGCTGTTCCAAACGAAGTTCGAAAGGAGCAAACCGGCCGAGAAAAACACGATGGCCGTGTAAGGACTGAGCTTGCCGGCTTCGAGCGTCTTCGTCGAGGGATCGATTTGGCCCATCGACTGAGCCACGAAGCTGTAGAACCAGCCCATGAGAAGACCGGCGATCACCGAGATGACGATGCCCTTGACGGGCGTGCGGCGATTGCCGGTGGCCAATTGTCGGTACGCCAGGGCGTCCAAGATGATGGCGACCATGATGCCGCCGACGCCGGCCGCGAGCATGGGCACATTGCCCGCGGGGCTCTTGAGGTACGTCGTAATGACGCCCAGCACCAGAGCCAGGCCAACGCCGATGGGAAAGGCCACGGCGAGGCCCGCGATATCGATCGCTGCCACAAGCAGGATGTTCGAGAGGTTGAAGATGATCCCGCCCAACAGCGCCGACCAGAGCCATTGGCCATCTGCTTGCTTGAGGTCGGCCAGAAACGCGCGTCCACCGGTGCCCGTGCTGCCGATCGTGAATGCGAGGATGAGGGCCAAGAGGAGCACGCCGATCGCGTAGTCCCAATAGAAAAGCTGGAACCGCCACTCCTTGCTGGCGAGTTTCTGCGTGTTCGCCCACGACCCCCAGCAGAGCATCGTGGTAATGCACATCGCCACGGCGATCGGATAGGATTCGACGATTAACATGATTAGGTTTCGCTTATTGTCGTTGCGGCGTTTGGGGCGGGGCGCCCGGAGCGTAAGAGATGCTTTTGCCGGGGGCAACCTTCAATCCCCACTGCTCGATGTAATACGCGGCGGGACGGAACGGGTCGCCGATCTTCCGCACGGCGGCTTGCAGGCGATCGTCCAATTGCCCGCGGAGCGCTGCATATTCGGGCACCTTGACGAGATTCTTCAGTTGATACGGGTCGTTCTTATCGTCAAACAACAGCCAAGGTCCCTCGAGACCGCGGACGTAAGTATATTGGGCAGTACGAATCGCGCGATACTCCTTGTTGAAGCCGCTGCCGGCAAACGGCGCAACGCCCATGTAAAGCGCGGCGCGATCCGGTTCCTCTGGGCCGCCGCGAACGATGCCGGAAAGGTCTTCACCCTCGATCGTGGCCGGAATGGCCACGCCTGCCAGGCCGAGCAAGGTCGGCAGGATGTCGGGCGTAGTCAATGCTGTCTGAACCGCTCGCCCCTTGTGGCCGTGCGCGGCCGGATAGCGCAACAGCAGCGGCACGTGCGCCGCCTCGTCCCACGGCTGCTGCTTCATCGTGGGCGGGTCTCCGTGCGATCCCATCATTTCCCCGTGGTCCGACGTGAAAACCACGATGGTCTTCCCATCCAGCCCCGTTTCGCTCAGTGTACTAAGCACGTCCGACACGCATTTGTCCACGGCCGTACAGTGGGCATAATAGCCCTGGGCCTCCCGCTGCGCTCTTTTCCGCATCGCTTCCGGCACGTTCGGCGGCAAGCGGATCTTGTCGGCGGGATAAAGATCCCTGTAGGCTTGCGGGGCGGTGGCGTACGGGAAATGCGGAGGTCCGTAGGATACCATCAGCACAAACGGCTGGCCCTGCTTGGCATGTTGCCGGATAAATTCCCGCGCGTCCTTGGTCTGGGCGAAAGCGTCGTAGCCGTCCCAGTATTTCTTTTCCTCCGACGAGCCGGAGTAGTAATGGGAGTGGTTGTAATTGTGGTCGCATTCCGCGGCCTTCCAATAATCGAAGCCCTTGCGGCGCTCCGGCGGAATGTAGCTTTCGCGGCCATGTCCGTCGAGATGCCACTTGCCGATATAGCCCGTCGTGTAGCCGGCCTGTTTGAGAATTTGGGCCATACACAGTTCGCGCTCGGGCAGATAGAGGTCGTTGAGAAACATGCCCGTGGTGGTCGGCCAACGGCCGGTCATCAGGGCCGCGCGGAACGGCGTGCAGACCGGGCAGACCGAAACCGCATTGCAAAATCGGATGCCCTTGGCGGCCAACCGATCGAGGGCCGGGGTCTTGACGTTCGGGTCGCCCGCGTAGCCGGTCGCCGTGGCGCGCCACTGATCGGCCACCAAGATCACGATATTAGGCTTTGCCGCGGGCTCGGCCGCCTGCAATTCGGACAGCAACGCCATCAGCAGGGCGGCCAGGAAGATGACACTGTTTCCCGTGAACCGATTCATTGGCGCATACCCTTTCGCGGCGGGCGGTTTCCTATGTGGATATTGGCATCCGGCCAACTGTCGGCCCCTCAGTATAGTCCTAATGAATGCCTTTCTGTCGACTGACGCTCCCGACAATAAAGAGGGATATTCCACATGGGGGTTCAGCGGGCGACTTTGTATGTGTTATTTGGCAAAAAACGACAAAATGCTTGCAAAAAGTCTCAATCCTTGGTAGTATCAAAGCGGTTTGAAAGCCAAGGCTCGGGGGTTTGGCTTTGCCGGCTTTGAAATATAAGTAGTTGGTGCTTCTTTTACCGGAGGGTTGTTATGCGCCGTGCGTTAGCCGTTGTTGCTTCCTGCATTTTCGTTTCCGTTTTCGCAAACATGGTCCAAGCGGACACCTTTACTTGGGGAGTAAATTCCGGCAGTTGGAGTTCTGGCCCAAACTGGGGCGGCTCCGCACCCCTCATTTCCGCCACCAACTCGTTCTTCTTTGGCGACAATGGCGTCACGGCTTGGACGTCCACCAATGATATTGCGGGAACCATGCCCGTGAATATCTTAACCTTCGCCGGCAACACTGGCGGCACGCTCTCGAGCGCGGTCGCCAGCAACGTGCTCAGCTTTACCTCCAGCAGCGCGACCAATCCATCCATCTTGATGACCGGCACCGGCGCCGTAACGCTTGCCTCCACAATGAGCGTTGCCAAGCCGCTCACCATTACCCTTAACGCCGGGGCCGGGACCTTGACGCTCGGAACAGCGTCGAGCCCGACCGGCAATTGGCTCACCGGTAACCAAGCCCTCACGATAGTCAATAACTCCAGCAACCCCCTGGTCCTCTATGGCTCGAACGCTTACACCGGCGCCGTGACCATCGGTCCGTCACCGCTAACAGTGGCTAGCCCTGGGATTCAGCTCAATAGCGCCAACGCCCTAGCGAATAGTGTGATCACGCTGACCGAGACCAGCACCACTAATTTCCCTATTGCCATCGGCTTTGGCGCGGGGGTTCCCACCTTCAACATCGCCCAAGTAACCGGCAACGCCAACAGCATGGTGAACATGCTTGATCCGAGCGGTAATGGCATCAACCTGCAGGTCGGCGGTAACAACGCCACGTGGAGCGCCGATTGCTGGTTCCACGGCCTCGCCGGCACCCTGACCAAGGTGGGCAACGGCAATATGACGCTCACCAGCGGCCAGAATAATTGGGGTAACGTTACGGCGACCGGTATCACGGGCGGTCTGGCTATGAACGGCGGAAGCGTCTCGATTTCGACTTTTAATGCCTTGCACACGAATCTAACTCCGATGTATTTTGGCGGCGGCGCCTTTGATTACCTAGGTACGACTAGCGCCGCCACCAGCGGATATCCTTTCACCATGAATAGCGGCGGGGGGACGGTCAACGTTACCACTGCGAACGTTAACTGGGGCAAGTATTCCAACGATGCCGGGTCGGGCACGCTCACCTTAAATGGTCCCGGACAATTCTGGCCCTACGGAAACGGCCTTAACGCTGTTAGCCCCACCGGCGGCACCCGTGCCGCTCAGGGCTGGGACGGCGGTATTATCGTGAACAATGGGACATTTCTGCAGGATACTAATAGCACGCAGAGACTTACCAACATAACGGTCAACAGCGGCGGTCAGTACGAACTCTTCAACGGCAATACTGGCACCACGACCTTCACCATGACAAGCGCCAACTCGATCATCTCACTCAGCGGGACGGGCGAGACCGGCGGCTACAGCGGGGCACTGTTGTCCCTCGGGCATTCGGGTGGAGCCTACACCGGCGTACTGAACAATAAAATTACGCTGGCGAGCACCGCCTCGATCATCGTCTGCAACACTACTAGCTCGACCGACGTTTTGAACATTACGGGCAACATCAGCGGGCCCGGCGGAATGATCAAGGATTACCTGGGCAGCATCCCTGCGGGCCGCCGCTCCGAGTCGTTGTATTTCACGAATTCCCAGGGCACCCTGGAACTCAGCGGGACGAACAGCTACCTGGGGACCACGGCGATCAATTCCGGCATCGTCCTGCTGAATTCCAACTCAGCCCTGCCCGCCACCACGACCGTTACGATCAGTACGTCGTCCAACGGCGCCACGCTCGACTTGGGCGGTAAAAACGCCACGATTGCCGGGCTGCTCTCCAGCGGCGCGTTATCGGGCGGCACGGTCACCAGTAATGGCGCGGCGAATTCCACGCTGACCTTGGCGATGACCAACGGCAATACGACTAACTTCGCCGGCGTCATCCGCAACGGCTCGAGGACTACCTCGCTGGCCGTCAGCGGCAGCGGTACGCAGACCTTGTCTGGTGTGAGCACCTACACAGGTGCCACGACGATCAGCGGCGGCACCCTGAACGTCACGGGCACGATCGGCAGCGGCGGCGCGACAGCAATCACCGTTGGTCCCAGCGGCACGTTCACGGAAGGCTCTACCGGCATCGTCGCCGGCACTTCGACGCTCACCTCGAACGGCGCGACCTCTCTCTCCGGGGTCAACACCTATACGGGCATCACGACGATCGGCAGCGCCGGCACACTGGGCTTGGGGTCGGCCGGTTCCATCAACAATAGCCCATTGATTGCGATGGCCAACGGCGCCACGTTCGAACGTCTCGGCCCAGCCGGGCTACTCATTGGCTCCCGCCTCCGGCCAGACTCTGACGGGGACGGGCAGTTTCACTGTCAATGGAACGATGGCCGCCGGCGCCGGAGCCACCGTGTTCACGACCAGTTCCGGCCTCACCCGCACCCTTAACACGAGCGGTTTGACGCTCAATAACGGCAGCCTGGTGAACATGGATCTCACCCTCAGTGGAACGGGAGACGTCATCAACGTGTCCGGCAGCAACGGACTGACCATCAGCGGCGGAAGCATCGGGCTCTACCAAGTCGACGGCATCGTCCCCATCGTGGACCAGGGCACCTACACGCTCATGAACTACGTCGGCTCGATTCAGGGCGCCGGCACCTTTTCCACCATCGCCAACCCGGTGGCGGGGCTGAACTCCTACACTTTCAACGCCAGCGCCGGCGTACTGAGCATCACGATCAGCGGCGGGAACTACTGGAACGGCGCCGACACGCCGGGTAATTCGAATTGGAGCGACTCGAACAATTGGAGCTTGTCGGTGGCGCCCACTAGCGGGCAGGCGCTGGGTTTCGCGGGCACCACGGGCCTTAGCAACACCAATGACAACACGAATTTCAACGCCGCCAGCGTGAGCTTCAACTCCACGGCGGGGCCGTTCGTCCTGAGCGGAAATAGCATTCAGCTCAGCGGCCCGATCAGTAACGGCAGCACGTCCGCGCAAACGTTCAACATGAACATCGGACTGCTGGGAACGCAGGCCATCAATACTGCGACTGGAAATGTCGTCTTCAACGGTTCGATCAGCGACAGCGGCGCGGGCTACGGTCTCACGGTCAACGCCGGTTCCGCGACCGTCTACCTGGCGGCGGCGAATACTCACTCCGGCGTTACCAGCGTGACTTCCGGCACGCTCGATCTCCAACACAGCCTGGCCGTTCAAAACAGCACCGTCGCGCCCGTCGGGACTGCCGCGATCGTCTTCGACCCGTTGGGCGGCGGGATCTTCACGTTCGGCGGCCTCGGGGGCACCGCGCCCATCGCCTTGACCGACACCGGCGGCAGCGCGGTCGCCTTGACCGTGGGCAACAACAGCGCGGCCGCGGCCTACTCGGCGCCCTGAGTGGCATCGGCGCCAGCCTTATTAAGATCGGCACCGGCACGCAGACCTTGTCGGGCGCCAGCACCTTCAACGGCGGCGTGACGATCAACGGCGGAGCGATCAGCGTGAACAGCCTCTCTACCGGCGGCACGAGCGCTTCGGCCCTCGGCAAAGGCCCTGCCGACGCGTCCGGTCAAAGCCTGACGTTCAACGGCGGGCAATTGATCTACACCGGCGCAAGCACGACCGGCCTCAGTAATTCCAGCAACGCCTTGTCAAACAATTTCAACATCACCGTGCTCAGCGGCGGCGGCACCATCTCCACAAACTCGAGTTACATCTCCCTGGCTGGCTCGCTTTCGGGGTCGGGTAATCTCACGTTTTCCAACAACTCGTACGTTTTCGGCAATGCAGACTACTTTTCCACCACGACCAATGATGCCAGCCAGAATTTCACAGGCAATATCACTATCACGAACGCCCAAGTCCAGCTTCGAAGCGCCGCAACTCACCTGATGGGAAATGCCGCGAATGTGATTGTCGGGCCCAACGGCGGCCTGTCGGCAGACACTGGCAGCACCAATCCTTCCATTTTCACGAACCCGATCGAACTCAGTGGCGGCAGCCTTACGACGCAGGGCGTGGCTATGAATTATTCCGGCCCCGTAACGGTCGACGTTGGCACGACCAGCTATGTCGGCTATCGCAATAACGGCACCAACTCTCCGACACTCAGCGGCAATCTGTCAGGGGCGGGGACGGTAAGCACGATCGGAACTCCTGGCGCTGAAACCGTTACGCTGAGCGGTACAGATAATAGCGGGTTCATGGGAACCTGGCAATCCACGGGCATCTCGACCATATTCTCGTCCTCCGGGGCAGGCAGCCCTAATGCTACGTGGGTGGCCAACGGCCAGGGATTCAATGCCAACATCGCCGGGGGTGGCACGGTCAGCATGGGTGCGCTTAGCGGAACAACGGGCACCGTCAGCAACGTTGCGGCCGCCACGACGAGCACCTTCTCCGTCGGCGCGCTTGGTACCAACACGACCTTTGGCGGATTGATAACCAATGGTGGCGCCACTGCCGTTACGGCCCTCACGAAGGTCGGCACGGGGAGCTTGGCCCTCACCGGCCCGTACAACTATACTGGGCTAACAACCGTTAGCGGCGGCACGCTGCAACTAGGCAATCCGGCCACTGCCCCGAACGCGGCCAGCGTGACCAGCAACGGCATCGTCGTCAACAATAATTCCACGCTGGTCTTCGCCAACGCGGGCACTCAGACCCTGGCAAGTCAGATTTCCGGCAGCGGCACGGTGGTCTTTAATGGCCCAGGCAATGTTTTGCTTGCCGCTAGCCAGGCCTACACGGGCCCCACGGTCGTCCAGGGCGGAACGCTCTCCGTGGTCGCCGTGGTGCCGGCGGCGATGCAACTCGGCTTTTACGGCAGCACCGCCGACTTTTCCGGAAACAACAACAACGCGTTCGCCCTCTCGGGCACCACGCCAATTAGCACCACGCCAATTTATGCCGCGGGAGTTCTGCCCACGGCCCAGTCCATCAGCCTCGGCGGCAGCGCAGCCACTCAATACGAAGTCATCAAGCCCAGCCCAAGCCTGAATTTATCGGGCGCTTTCACCGTGTCATTGTGGGAGAAGTGCTTTGACCGGCAGCTCGACTACGGCGAGCGCCGGCGGGACCGCGCTGTTCAGCACCCGCAACGGCTCAACCAATGGTCTCGACATCCAGATAAACAATGGCGGCTTGCACTCCGACATCAGCAACGGGAGCTCATTTTTGACCTCGGCGGCCAACACGACCGTCTCGCTTAGCTCGGGCTGGAACATGATCACGCTGGCGGTTACTTCGAGCGGGTACTCGATCTACGTCAACGGAGCATTGGCACCGGGCGGGAGCGGCACTTATTCCGGCGTTCCCCAACTATTCGCCACGGGCACAAGCGCTTCGGTCGGAGCACAATCCTTAGCAGCCACCACCTTTGGGACCGCTTCGATGTTCAACGGCACGATCAGCCAAGTCGACATCTTCAGCGGCGCCCTTTCGGCTGCGCAAGTCGCTGCCTTGTATAATAACCCGGTTCTATCACCGAATTCCACCCTCCCCAGCGCATCGGCGGTGACCGTGGCCGCCGGCGCCACGCTGAATCTCGGCATCTCCGAGACAATAGGTTCGCTAGCGGGCGCGGGCACGGTCACCAATTCCGTTGTCACCGCGCCGACGCTTACGGTCGGCGGCGATAATTCCTCACAGACTTTCTCCGGCCTGCTGCAAGACGGCGCCGGAACCTTGTCCGTTTACAAGACAGGCGGCGGGATGTGGACGCTCGCCGGCAGCAACACCAATTCGGGCGCCAATACGGTTAACGGCGGCACACTGCAACTAGGCAGCGGCGGCGCGACCGGTTCGCTCGGAGGCGGGGGCTTCACAATGAGCAATGCTTGGTTGAGTTTCAACCGCAGTGATTCGGCCGCTGTTTTCCCCTACGCCATCGCCAGCGGCACCGTCTCGCAGGACGGCAGCGGATTGACGACGTTGGCGCTCAACAACAGCTACACCGGCGGAACGTTCATCAACAACGGCACGCTGCAAGTGGGCAACAGCGGCAACACCGGCTCGCTCGGGTCCGGACCGGTGGTAAATAACGGTTCGTTGGTCTTGATGCGCAGCGATGCCTTCTACAACATGGCCAACACGCTGAGCGGCTCGGGCTCCATCTATCAAAACGGCGGCGGGACGGCGACGCTTTCGGGGCCGGCCAGCGGCTTCACCGGCCCCATTACGGTCAACTTCGGCAATCTCTATCTTAACGGCGCCATTTCCAGCCCAACGGTCACCGTCGCCTCAGGGGCTTTTCTGGGCGGCAGAGGCACGGCCGCCTCAGCAGCCGTCGATATTCAAGACGGCGGCAGCATCGAAGGAGGGCAGAGCGGCACTGGCAGCTTGACGGTTGCCGGGCTGCTGCTGGAGAACAACGCCAACATCTACGTCAACAGTATTCTTCAGTATTCGTCGACGAACAATACCGGGGTGCCGGCCATTACGGTGACCGGCTCCAACGCACTCTCGGCCCAGACCATCAGCCAGTACGGGATCCAAGTCTACCTCGGCGGCGCGGCGTTCTTCAACACGGTGCCGCGGACTGCTCGCCTCCTGGCGTATACCGGCTCGAGCAACCTCGGGTTCCTAGCAAGTCTCTCGGCCTCGAATAACTTGACGGTCAACATCCCGGGCGCCAGCAGCCGGGCCGTCTACAGTTTCCTGCCGCTTTCCGCCGATCCGGGCTACATCGACCTGCAGTTCAGTGTTAAATATCCCATCTGGACGGGCGCCGGGAACGGCGTCTGGGACAACACCATCAATCAATCGCCCCAGAACTGGAAGCTCGCCTCCAGCGGAACCGACAACAACACGCCCACCAACTTTCAGATCAACGACGCCGCGGTCTTTGACGACACCGCCGGCTCGGGCCATACGGTTGTGAGCCTCAACGGGACGGGAAGCGTCGACCCCGCCAGCATGACTTTCAACAACAACGTCCTGGGCTATACAATCTCCGGCGCCAACGCCATCGAGAACGCCGCCGTCATGACCATGAACGGCAGCGGATCAGTGACGATCTTGAACGCCAACACGTACTACGGCGGGACCACGATCAATGCCGGTCTCTTGAACATCGGTAATCAGTTCGCCCTGGGCTCGGCGGCCAATTACGTGATAAACAGCGCAGCCTTTGCCATCAACGGCGGCTCGATCGACAACGTCACCGGCGGCTCACTGACCACAGACAACTACCCGATCAATTGGAATGGCGGCTTCACCTTTGTCGGCAGCAATCCCCTGAACCTTGGCAACGGAGCCGTGACTCTCACCAGCAGCGCTGCTGCGGTGAATGTCAGCGGCAGCACGCTGGAGATTGACGGCGCCATCGGCGACCTCGGACAGGGATTCGGATTCACCCAGAGCGGGGCGGGCTTGCTCCTTTTGACGGGCAGCAGCACTTATCTGGGCCCGACCGTAGTCAACGGCGGCACGCTCCAGGTCGGCAACGGCGGCGGCGGGGCCTCCATCGGCAGCACCAGCAACGTGGTGCTCGCCGCCAACACGCTCTTGCTCTTCAACCACAACGATTCTCAGACCTTCCCGGCCTCGATCAGCGGGTCCGGCAGCATGACCCAGAGTGGGGCGGGACTGCTAAATCTCACCAACAGCAACACGTACACGGGCAGCACGACGGTCAACAGCGGCTCGCTGGAATTGAGCTTCGGCGGGCCCGCGGGCACTCTCGCGCCGGCGCGACCGTTACCGTAAACGGCGGGGCAGCGTTGCTCCTGAACGCCTCCAACGCCCTGGGTACCAGCGGCAGCTATACGAACCTGGCCGTCAATTCCGGCGGATTGGTATTCGCCAATGCCGGCGTCCGCGTGCCGCTTTATAACGTCACCATGACGGGCGGCACCCTGGCCTCCGACGCCGGCAACGGCGATGGCAATGGCAACTACTCGCTTGGAGGCACGCTCAGCGTCACTTCCGACGGCTCCGGCAATCCGGCGCTCATCTCCGCCACGCAGGTCAGCCTGGTCGCGAATACCGTGCTCAACGTCACCCACGGCAGCGCTGCCTCGCCCGCCGATTTGGTCATCAGTTCGTCGATCTCCAGCCTCCCCAGCGGCAACGGCTTGACTGTCCAGGGCAACGGTTTCACACAGCTCATGGGCGCCAATACCTACAACGGCGGCACCACCGTTCTCGGCGGCACGCTGCAACTGGCAAGCGCCTTGGCGACCGTAGGCTCAAACACGGGCGGCCTGACCGTCGCTACCGGCGCCCTTTTCGATATGAACGGCGACAACGCCTCGGTCGGCGCACTTAATGGCGGCGGCACGATCGACAACGTCGCCGGCGCGTTCGGCGCCATACCGACCTTGACATTCGGGAACGGCAACGGCAGCGGGACGTTCTCGGGCACGATCCAGAACACCAGCGGCACGACGAGAATCGTGAAGGCGGGCACCGGCACGGAGGTGCTCAGCGGCACAAACACCTATACCGGAGGCACGACGCTAACCGCCGGCGTGCTCAACTTCGTGCCCTCTTCCTTGCCGTTCACCACCAGCCCGCCGAACATCACTTTTAACGGCGGCACGCTGCAATGGGCCGTGGGCAATACGGAAGACGTGTCGGGCGGCATCGTGCCCATCGCCAGCGGCAAAGTGGCCTCGCTGGATACGAACGGCAACAACGTGACGTTAAATACCAGCTTGAGCGGCACGGGCGGCCTAACCAAGCTCGGCAGCGGCACGCTGACCCTCGCCGTTCCCAATACCTATGCCGGGACGACGACCATCACCGGGGGCACGCTCAACCTGGCTGACCCGCTGGCGGTTCAGCCCAGCACCGTGAGCATCGGCGCCTCCGGCGCCTTGAGCTTCGCGACCGGCATTACGTCGCCCACCTTGGGTGGTTTGTCGGGCGCGGGCAGTCTGGCTCTGACAACTGTTGCCGCGGAGACTGTCGCGCTAAACGTGGGTGGCAATAACCTGAACACCACATACACCGGAGTGTTGAGCGGCCCCGGCAGTGTAACCAAGACCGGCACCGGGGCGCGACTCTCTCCGGCGCGGTGGGCAGCAGCTACTCCGGCGCGACTTTCATCACCGGCGGTTCCCTGCAGGCCCTTTCACACAACAACATCATGTCTCCCAACTCGGCCGTGACCATCAGCAACGGCTCGACCTTCAACATGACCAACACGACGCAGTCGATCCCATCGCTCTCGTCCACCGACGGGCTGGGAAGCAAGGTCGTGTTGGGCAACGGCCTCTTGACGGTCGGAAACGCGGGCAGCAGCACTTTCGACGGCACGATTTCCGGTACTAGCGGACGTGTTACCCTGCAGGGCGCCGGCTCGATGCTCTACACGGGCCCCAATACCTATACGGGCGCTACAACTGTCAACGGCGGCGGCACGCTGCAACTGGGCGACGGCGCCGTGAATAATGGCGGTTTGGTCGGCAATACCGCTTTGGTTAACAATTCCGCGCTCATTTTCGCCAATCCCTTGGCCCAGACCTACCAGGGCGTGATCAGCGGCAGCGGTGCGTTGACTAAGAACGGCCCGGGTACTGTGCAGCTCACCAACAACAGTACGTATTCCGGCCCCACGGTCATCAACGCCGGAGTCGTCCAACTCGCCCAGTTCAATACGGTGGTTGGTTTCGGCGCCAACACCGGCAGCGGCACGGCCAACGGCGTTCAAACTACGGGTGGAACAAATCAATTTGTGGTTCACCCAACCAACGGCACTTGGACCTTAAATACCAACGGCGGTTACGGGAATGGCAACGCCAACTATACACCCGTAACCGGCGGCACGCTTGACCTGACCGACGGCACTGCAACCAACTCCTCGCAGACTTGGGGCTATAAGGGTTCCCGCAGCGCGTTCTACAATACGCAGCTGCCCGTAAACACGTCGTTCAATGTAGTGTTTACCTACACGGCATCGTCCAGCACCGCCAACGCCGGACTCTATAACTACGACAACGGCTTCTCGTTCATTATGCAGAACGACAGCCGTGGCACGGCGGCGATTGGCGGCCCCGGCCGCGGCTGGGGCGTCGGGACCAATCCCGAGGGCGGTAACAACCTCACCTCCCCGATCGGCAAGAGCGCCGAGATCAACTACGACCTGTTCTCCTACAGTAGTGAATTCAATGGCGTTCCGATCCAGGTCCAGGGTCCGGCCACCGGCTACAACACGAACGGAGGAACACAAACAACCGGCGGCGGCACTGGATATCCAACTGCCGGACTCCCCGTCTTTGGCGGAACTGCTAGTACATATACTAACCTTAATGGCGACCCGATCAATATGTCGGTGAGCTACAATACCCTGACGCAAACCCTTACCTGGAGCGGGACCGATCCCGTCCTGAGCGGTAATGCCCAGGACAATTTCGGCATTTTTAGTTACTCGCAAACGGGGGTCAATTTGCAATCGATCACGGGCGGCTCGGCGGCCTACTTCGGGTTCTCCGGCGCCAGTGGTCAGTTCGGCTCTACGCAGCTCATCAGCAATTTCAGTTTTGCGGCACTTTCCCCCAGTCAGAGCAACGTCTTGCCGTCGACTACTCCGCTATTTATCGCCGCGGGCGGCACCCTCGATCTTTACGGCGTCAATCAGACGGTCGGCGACCTATCGGGCGCCGGCGTCGTAACAAACAGCTATACACCTGCTCCTTCGCCTGCCACACTGACCGTCGGCAACGACAATACATCGCAGACTTTCTCCGGCTCGATTCAAGACGGAGCGAGCACTCTGGCTTTGACCGTGGTCGGGGGCACGTTGACCCTCAGCGGCACCAACAATTACAGCGGCGGCACGACGGTCACTGGAGGAGGTACGCTGATCGCGACCAGCAGCTTGGCCATCGAGGACGGCACGAACCTCAGCGTCGGCGATGGAGTAGGCGCCTTCGGCAGCCCGATCGTTCCTGGCGGAGGGTCAGAGACAGCAAGCGCGAACTCGCAAGCCGTATCCGCGGTGCCGGAAGCAGGGACCCTGTCGCTGATGTTGACGGCCCTTTCAGGCGCGGCGGTTTATCGCCGACTTCGCCGACGGTCGAAGGCCGCGGTCACCGAAGGAATCTAGCTTGGCCCATCGCGGTGGCTCCCTACCGGGGGCCGCTGCGATCGAAAACTTGCCGACCATCGGCCTTGCCTCCGAGTTGCAAGCCGCGGGGCACCCGCTTGCGGGTCGCAGGCTTTTTATTCGAGCTATCAATACAACGGAGGGTTGTAGAGATGAACATCAACGCAGAACATGCCTTTTTCCGCTCCGCGGAGGGGCCACAAAATCTGGAAGGGCCGAATATCAAAAGTCAAATGACGAAGCTTCGACATTCAATATTCAACATGCGACATTTGGCGGTAGTGGGACTCTTTTTCCTGCTCGGACCGCTTGGTTCGGTCGCGCATGCCGCGGCCCTGAGTTGGGACCCCAGCACGACCGGCGGCACAGCCGTCGGCGGCAGCGGTGTCTGGGATGCCGCAAGCTGGTGGAATGGTGGCGACGGCCCCTGGGTGTCCGGCAGCGACGCGTACTTCGGCGGCACGCCGGGCACGGTCACGCTCGTGAACCCCATCACGGCGAATAACTTGTTTTTCGGCACCAACGGATATCTGGTCACCGGAAATACCCTTACTTTGAACGGCGGCGCCGTCAATGTCACAGCGGGTACTGCGACCATAGGCTCGGCAATCGCTGGCAACGGCAACTCGGGTCTGACGCTCACCGGGGCGGGATTGCTGGCCCTTAATGGCGCGGCCGCATATACCGGCACGACCACGATCAGCGGCGGCACGCTGCTGATCAACAACACGGATACCACGTCCTCCATTTCGGTCGGCTTGGCTTCGGTCCTGGGCGGCACGGGCACCGCCAGTTCGGCGACCGCCAAGTTCGCGAGCACCAAGGGCACCCTCGCTCCCGGCTCCGGCGGCGCCGGCAGCCTGACCCTGGGCGGCTTGGATACCGGCCTCTCCACCGACGTGGTCTCGATCATCATCCCCACGATCAGCGATGCTACAACCGTGCCGGCCGTCGATGTGATTGGCAACTTGACGTGTGCGGCGCCTACGAAGGTCACTTTTTACCTAAACGGCGCGCTCAGCGGCTCGGGCTCGATTCCTCTGCTCTATGCGGGCTCCGGTATTTCGTCGTTAAACGGCGCACATTTCAATGCCCAGTCCATTACCGGCGGCGGCAGTGTCAGCCTCAGCATCAGCGGCAACTATCTCAACCTGAATTACTCGGGCTACAACTTTCTCATCTGGTCCGGCACCGGCAGCGGCGTCTGGGCTGCCGGCTCGCAGTCGCCAACGAACTGGCTGTCGTCCGGCGGCGGCACCGCCAACTTTTCGTCCAACCAAACCGTGGTCTTTAGCGATAGCGCGGCAGGAACCACTACCGTCAGCATCTCCGGCAACGTATCTCCCGCTAGCGTCACCTTCAACAATAATACGCTGAGCTACACGCTGACGGGAACGTCCGGCATCTCGGGCTATACGGGCCTGACCATGAACGGCAGCGGCGCCGTGACTATCGCTACTTCCAACAGTTATACCGGCGGCACGACGATCAACGCCGGGCGGCTCAAAATTGCCAATTCGGCTGCGCTGGGAGGGCCGACGACTGGGGGCATATATGGCACTTTCACGATCAACGGCGGCAGCATCGACAACACGAGCGGGGGCCCGCTCGTCTTGCCCAACTACCCCATTGCTTGGAACGCCGGTTTTGTCTTCCCCGGCAGTAATCCATTGAACCTTGGCGCGGGGGCGGTAACCTTGGGCGGCAGTACCGCCTCGGTCAATCTCAGCGGCAGTACCCTGACCCTGGGCGGCCCCATCGGCGACAATGGATTGAATTACGGATTCACCCAGAACGGCGCCGGCGTGATTGCGCTCGGAGGCAGCAGCAACTACACGGGCCAGACCACGGTCAACGGCGGCACGCTCAGTCTCGGGAACGGGGCCTCGATCAACGGCTCGAGCGGGGTAAACCTGGCCGCCGCCAACACGCTCCTGGTCTTCAATCATACCGATTCCCAGACCTTTACCCCGAGCATCGGCGGGGCGGGCAGTCTGCTCCAAACGGGCGGCGGCGTGACCACGCTCGCCAACAGTGACACCTACACGGGCGGCACGGCGATTACCGCCGGCACGCTTGCCTTAGGCAATCCTCTGGCCCTGCAGAACAGCACGCTCGATACCAGCGGCAGCGGAACCCTAAGCTTCGGATCGCTAACTGCGGCAACGCTCGGCGGACTGACCGGCCCGGGCACACTGGCGCTCAGCAATACCGCATTGGCGGCGGTTACGCTTTCCGTGGGCAACAACAACGCCAACTCGACTTACTCCGGGAATCTGACCGGCCCCGGCGGGCTGACCAAGACGGGCGCCGGCACCCTCTGGCTTTCGAGCTCCAACAGCTTCTCCGGGGCAACCACTGTCAACAGCGGTACGCTCGTGGTCGCCAATACCGGGGCCTTGAAGAACAGCACCATCAATGCCACAGCTAATACCAATATCGTCTTCAGCGTCTCCGCGGCAAGCGTAGGCGGGCTGTCGGGCACGGGCAATCTCAACCTGGGAACAACGGTCCTCACCGTGGGCGCGAATAACGCCAACTCGAACTTTCCGGGCTCGCTCAGTGGAGGAAATGGCCTGACCAAGGCCGGCAGCGGCACACTCGCCATGACCGGGATGAATACATACGGCGGCCCAACGGTTATCAACGCAGGCACGGTACAACTGGGCAATGAAATCGTCGGCTTCGGCGGCAATACCACGGGCGGCAGTTTTACCGGTAACAACGGCTCTTGGCAGTTCAATTCGAACGGGGCCGCTTACACGACTACTCCGCTGACCGGCGGCGTGCTCACGCTCACCCAGACCGGACTCGGCACCTCGGCCCGGAGCGCGTTCGCCAATACCCCCGTCGCCGTCGGACCGTTCAACGCGAGCTTCGTCTACCAGGATGTGTTCAAGAATGGCGCCGATGGCGTGGTATTCATGTTGCAAAGCCAGGGCCTCACCGCCCTGGGCGGCGCGGGCCTGGCGTTGGGGTACACTAACAGCGCCAGCCTGAACACGCCGGGCATAGTTCCGAGCGCGGGTGTCGGCATCAATGTTTACACGGGCGGGCAATCCGGCGGATCGTCTCTCTATCAGCTTTCAGGGGGCACGCTGGTTACGAGTGTTTCGACGACGAATTCGTTCACGCCCAGCACTTCCGTCAATCTGGACGGCGGCAATCCAATCCAGGTAAACATCTCGTATGACGGCTCGAATAACCTCATCGTCAGTTTGGCGGACAACACGGCGGGCAGCTCATATGCCACTATATTTACGGTGGGCAATTTAGCCTCGACCGTAGGAAGCAGCGCATACGTGGGCTTTTCCGGCGCCACCGGCGGGGCAAACTCCACGCAGAGAATCTCCAACTTCAGCTATAGTTCCAACGCAGGGGCGTACACGAATGTCCTGCCCGTCACGACGGCCCTTTCGGTCGCCGCGGGCGCCACCTTGGACTTGGCCAGCAATAGCCAAACCGTCGGCTCGCTGGCAGGCGCGGGGACGGTAACGAACAACAGCGCCACTTCGCTTTCCATCCTGACGGCCGGCGACAATACGTCGCAAACCTTTTCCGGCGCGCTATTGGACGGTAATGGAATGCTGGGATTGGTCAAAACAGGGTCCGGCAGCTTGACGCTTACTGCCTCGAACAACTTTTTCTCGGGCGGTACAACTATTAGCGGCGGCACCCTGCAACTGGGCAATGGAACGACGAAAAACAGCGGCATGACGGGCGACATCCTCAATAACTCCACGCTTGTGTTCGCCAATCCGGCCCTGCAGTCCTACACGGGCGCGATCAGCGGCGGCGGCTCCTTGATCAAGAACGGAACCGGTACTTTGCAGCTTGGCGCCACGCATACCTACAACGGCCCCACGACCATCAACGCCGGAACGGTCCAGCTTGGGATCCCCATTACCGTGTCCAATTTTGGCGCCGACACCAGCGGCGGCACGGGGTTCGGGGTCTTTTCTACCGGAAGCACGGCAGCAATCGCAACCACGGGCACCGGAAACGGCACATGGTCGTTCAACAGCTACTCTTACAACTACGGCTTCAACCGTACGCCGGTGACCGGCGGTTCGCTCAATCTCACCGACGGCTCGTTGACCAATACTAGCGGCGGCAGTTACGGAAGCGGCGAAGCCCGCAGCGCATGGTACAATACGGCGGTGCCCCTCACTAACTCGTTCGTCGCCACGTTTACCTACACGCCATCGTATCCGGGCGGGCTCAACTTCGCGGCCACGTCGAACTACAACAACGGCTTCGCGTTCGTCGTCGCCGCCAGCGGAGGCAAGTCCTTGAGCGGCGCCGGCCGCGGGTTCGGCGTGGGCTACGACCCTGAGCAGACAACGAACGGCCAGTATGCCGCCGGCCCGCCGATCGCGCCCAGCGCCGAGATCGTTTATGACGTCTTCCAGGGCCACGCGGTCAATGGCCTGACTTACACGACCACGGGCGCGGCGACCGGCTTCAATACCAACGGCGGGGTCACTACCGACATACCGATATTCGGCGGGAACAGTTACACGATCGGCGACCCGATCACGATGACGGTGAGCTACAATTCGCTGACGAATGTCCTCTCGTGGAGCGGGACCGACGCCGGCAAATCGTTGACCTTCAGCCAGTCGCAAGCGAATGTCAATCTGTCAAGTATCACCGGCGGCACGGCTGGCTTTATCGGCTTCACGGGCGCCAACGGCTACAATGACTCCACGCAGACCATCACCAACTTCAATTATCTAAGTGCCGTTTCCAACGGCAATTTGCCGTCGACGACCGCGCTGTATATTTCCAGTAGCGGCGCCCTCGACCTGTTCGGCGCCAGCCAAACGCTCGGCGATCTTTCCGGCGCCGGCACGGTGACGAACTCTTTCCCAATGTCGACGGGCACACTCACGACCGGCGGCGACGGTTCGGCGCAAACCTTCTCCGGCAGGATTAAAGACGGGGCCGGAGCGATCGCCCTGACTTTGGACGGAGGCACACTGACGCTCTCCGGCACCAATAATACATACAGCGCTGGCACTTTTGTCGAGGACGGAACGCTGATCGCAACCAACATCGGGGCGATTGCCGACGGAACGAATTTGACCGTCGGCATCGCCGGTCAGTTTCCCGCCCCGGTGATTCGCGCCGCGGCAATTAACGGCGAACAGTCGGCCGCCTCGCCGCCGGTTTCGCCCGTGCCGGAGCCGGGCGCGTTGGCCTTGCTTACCGCGGCCGTTTGCGGTGCGGCCGTTGCTCGACGGATTCGTCGAGCGAAGTGGCCTGCCGGATAGTTGGACCGCGGCGTCACGCATAGTGCCTCGTAGTTCAGCCCTGGTTAGTTTTGCTTTACCATCCGCCAGCACCGATGTATCCGCCGATTGCGGAAATCGGGCGGGACGGTCTGACGGCTGATCTCGCGAATTGTAAAGCCGCCAAGTTCCGCTTCCGCCAGCTTGAAGCGGCGGAAGTTGGTAGAGAAAAAGATCGCTCCACCGGGCGACATCAATCCGCCCAGACAGTTCAGGAGCGCGGCATGGTTCCGCTGGATGTCCCAATAGTCTTCCAGAGCCTTGCTGTTGGAAAACGTGGGGGCGTCGACCACGGCCAGGTCAAATGAGGCGCGGCCGCGGCGACTTTCAAGAAAATGCATGGCGTCGTCACGGACAAACTCATGGTCGGGCCCTGTAAAACCATTGAGAGTCATATTCCGCTTCGCCCAATCGACGTAGGTATTCGAGAGATCAACGGTAACCGTCTCAACCGCGCCGCCCGCAGCCGCATAGACACTGAACGAACCGGTGTAGGCAAAGAGATTGAGGAACCGCTTGCCGGCAGCCGCCTCGCGGACCATGCCGCGCGTGATGCGATGGTCCAGAAACAGCCCTGTGTCGAGATAGTTCGAAAGATTGATCTCGAAGAGCAAGCCGCCTTCGTGGGCGGTGATCGTTCGCTGCTCGGCTTCCAGCCGCTCATATTGCGCCGCGCCCCGCTGCCGCTCTCTGCGTTTGAGGAAGACGTTATCGATCGGCACTTCGGTCGCTTCCGCCGCCGTGCGCAGCATCAGATCGAGCCAATCGGCATGTTCGGCCGGCGTATGCTCCGTAGGCCGGGCAAACTCGGCGATGTGCAGGCAATCTTCGTAACGATCGACCACCAGCGGCACTTCGGGGATGTCCTGTTCGTAGAGCCGGTAGCAGGTGATGCCCTGCTTGGGCCAGCGGCGGAGATGGCGAGCCCTCTTCGTCAGGCGGGCGCGAAAAATCTCGGCTTGTTCGTGGGCTTTTGCGGACAGGCCGCCGAAGACCTGGCGGGGAGACGGAGAAACGGCCGCGGACTGCGTCACATTTGAATGACGAATTTCGAATGTCGAATCAAATTCAAATGACGAATGACGAACGTCTGAAGAGGTTTCCGCTATTTGGATTTCGGAATTCGGACTTGTTTCGACATTCGTCATTCGACCTTCGGATTTCTCCCTTCTCCTCGGCTTCGGTCCCAAAAACTGGTAGTACGTGCATTCAATCCGCCCGTTGTAGAGCTTCCTGCGCCGCGTCGCCTGCTGGCCGATCACGGCCTCGAAGTCCGAGAGGGCCGTAAGAATGAAGAACGACCAAGTCGGCAGCCGGCGGAAGACATCGGGCATGGCCCGGTGCAATGCGTGGGCCTCGGCCGATTCGCCAAGCCGTTCGCCGTAAGGCGGGTTGCATATCACGCAACCGGATTCCCGCTTGCTCGTAAGATCCTGAAACGGCCGTTGTTGGAAATGGATATCGGCCGCCACGCCCGCTTTCTCGGCATGAAACCGAGCGAGGCCAAGCACGCCTTCGTCAACATCTGTCCCGATAATCCGCGACGGCAATTCGGGCAGCGCTGCCGCACGGGCCTCTTGCCGGGCGGCTTCCCACAAGGCGGCAGGCAGCCGCGGCCACGACTCCGCAAGAAACGTGCGGCCGAGGCCCGGCGCGATGTTGCGGCCGATGAGCGCCGCCTCAATGGGGATCGTGCCGGAGCCGCAGAATGGGTCGATCAACGGGCGATCCGGCCGCCAGACGCTGAGCATGACCATCGCCGCAGCCATCGTTTCCTTCAGCGGCGCATTGCCGGTCAGCGGTCGGTAGCCGCGCTTGTGCAGCCCAGGACCGCTGGTATCGATCGTGAGCGTGGCCAGGTTATCGAGCAAGGCGACTTCCAGCGAGTATTTTGGACCAGTCTCGGCGAACCACTCCGCGCCGTAAGCCACTTTGAGCCGTTCGACGACGGCCTTCTTCACGATCTTCTGGCAGGCCGGCACGCTGGAAAGCTGCGACTTGACCGATCGGCCCGTCACTGGGAATTCGGCGTCGGCCGGCAGCCACTCTTCCCATGGCAATGCTCGAGTGCCGTCGAAAAGCTGGCCGAAATCCGAGGCGTCAAAGCATCCTAGCCGCACGAGCACACGGTCGGCGGCGCGGAGCCAGAGGTTCGTCCGGCAAATATCTGCTTCGCCACCGCGAAAGAGGATGCGGCCGGGCTGAATGATTTTTCCTTCGTAGCCCAACCCTTGAAGTTCCCGCGCGACAACAGCCTCCAGGCCAAAGGCGCTGGTGGCGATGAGATCGAGCGTGGCAGGATTGTCAGGAGTGGCGGACATGCCTTCATTGTACCGCCAAGAAAACGATTCGTCCGCGTCGGCCCCGTTCAGGATGGCGAAACCGACACGGACAAACCTTTTGCCGGCACGCAGAGTTTGCCGGCTACGTTGCATCGACGGCAATCAGGTCTGTGGTCCAGGCAAAACTTCGCCGCTGCCCGGCATGGATGTGGTTGTTGAAACGGCACCGACCGTGGGAGCACACGACGGGCAGCCGCCGACTGGCGCGTAAGCCGGCGCACAGCCTTGCCCGCACGGAGCGGCGCACGGCGATTCGCAGCCGGGCACACAAGTCGGATACGGGCGGGCCCGCTCGCCGTGAAACAGCGAACAAGACTCGCAACCGGACATCGAAGCTGTCAGGATCAACACCACCGCCAAGGCGAATAGCTTACGCATGATTCGTTCCCTTCCAAACCAATTCCGGATTTCTTCAGGTCTTCAACATGAAAACTCTACACCAAGATCGATGATGTGCAACCGCGACGCCGTGCTTTTTCTGCCGCACGGGGATTGCTTTTTTCCGACGGCGCGCTTAAATATGGGGTAGAGTTGGCAAAAGATTTCTTCGCAAAGCGGCAATTTCGTGGGGAACGAAGGTTCCAGAATGTTCGGTCTTTACTCCGCCAGAATCAATTCCCGCGATTGTGAGTCCATCGCGCTGCGCGTCGTGCCGTTTGACTCGCGTATCTCGCTTCGCGCGATAAACCGCTTCGCGCCGAACTTGACGAATGGATGGACTGGTACCGTCTTAGGAATAACGGTCTTGATCACCCTCTGCATCACGGCACGCGCCCCCGCCGGGACGCCGCCTGCTGCCGCGCCCGCTTCACAGGTGTGGTTGGTCGATACCCGGTGCGCGCCGGGCTGCGGCGATTTGGAAGCTGGAACGGCGCAGATTAGATACTGGCGGTTGGCGGACACGTCCCGTTGCGGCCAATGGAATGCATCGGATCTGGCCGGATTCCAAGCCTCGGCCGACCCTTCTCTGCCAACTGTTGTGCTCGTCCACGGCTATGGCACCGATCCCGATTCGGCAGTTCAGCACGGCAACGAAGTTCGCAACTTGCTGCAGCAGGTTGGGTGTGGCCGTTCCTTTCGGTTGGTCGTCTGGTCGTGGCCGGCGGATCGCTCGTCGCGGGTGGTCCGAGGTATCCGCCCCGATATTCAAATGAAAGTCTGCCGCAGCGACGTCGAAGCGTACTATCTTGCTCGCGCGCTGACCGGCATGCCGCGTGGCGAACCGCTGAGCCTGATCGGCTTCAGCCTTGGCTGTCGCGCGGCGAGTGGCGCGCTCGAATTGCTGGCGGGCGGTGCCGCGGGCGGCCGCGTGCTTCCGCCCACGAGCTTGGAGACATGGAGGAGCACCGGCTTGCGGCCCATCCGCGTAATGCTGCTGGCAGCCGCGGTGGACTGCGGCTGGTTCGAACCGTCGGCCGGCGGCGGGTTGGCGCCCCTGGCGGTCCAACAGATTCTGGTTACCGAGAATTGTGGCGACCGCGTGCTGAAGTACTATTCGCGCCTCTATGGGCGGGGCGGTCCGGAGGCGGTAGGCCGCGTTGGCCCGTCAAGTTCCGCTGGCGGCAAGTTGGAGGTGGTCGATGTCGCCTGTGACGTTGGCCCCAAGCACGAATTCGAGCGCTACGAGGCGGCATCGCCAATCTGCCGGCGGCTCGGCTGGTACACGTTCCTTTCGGGCGATGCGGCCATGGCAGGTGACTCTGCAAAAAAGCCGAATCTGACGGCCGATAATCGCCCGGCTCGGTAGCGATTATAATGTAGGTTCCACTTGCCGAGTGGAACTAATGCGCTTGCTTCTCGTTTGAGAACGCCGTATTCCAACACGAGGTCGATCAAATTAGTCCTTTCCGGCAGAAAGGACCTACTTTCATGCTCTGCTCAATCCTACTTGCAAGCTGCCTGATCGCCGCCGACCCGGCAAGCGATACATTAAAGTCGCAGGTGCTGGACCTTGTCCGAAACAAGCTGGGCGACGAGCATAAGGCGGTGCGCCTGAGCGCCGAAGAACAGTTGATCAAGCTCGGCCCGGCGGCGCTCGACTATCTGCCTACTGCGGAGTCCGAAACTGATGAAGAGGTGAGGCAGGCGCTGCGTCGCGTCCGCGGAAAACTCCAGGACGACTTGGCCCAGGCGAGCGTGAATGGGTCGATCGTCACGCTTCATGGCCGCATGAGGCTTTCGCAAGCGCTGGCGGAGATCCAGAAGCAGACGGGCAACAACCTCTCTCCGCTGCCGCAGCCGGCCGGAGTCCCGCCGATCGATCCGGAGATCAAGGCCGATTTCGACAAAACGCCATTCTGGACCGCGCTGGACCAAGTGCTCGATCAGGCGCAGATGTCGGTTTACCCATACGGCCAGCCGGGCGCGTTGCAACTCGTTCCTCGTGGCCCGCTCGATCTGCCTCGGGTCGGCAGGGCAACGGTCGTCGGGCCGCTGCGGATCGAGCCGGTGCGGGTGAACGCGCTGCGCGAGCTTCGTGGCACCTCGCCGCCGATCTTTCACATTACGCTCGAAGTGGCCTGGGAGCCGCGGTTGCACCCGATCGCCGTGAAGCAGCGGATGGCCGACGTGAAAGCCGTCGACTCGACCGGCGCGGCGTTGGCGGTCGACAATCCGGAGAGCGAGCCCGAAACGCCGCTGCCCCGCCACGGCAGCTCGGCACTGGAACTGGTCGTTCCGATGGCGATGCCCGCCACAGGCGCGAAGGAGATCTCCTCGCTGAAAGGCACGCTCCGCGTGATGATGCTTGGCAAGGTCGAAAAGTTCTCCTTCAGCAATCTGCTCAAGGGCAAGCAGCAAGCGAAGATCGCCGCCGCCACGGTCGCGATCACCGACTTCCGCAAACGCGGCGACACTTGGGATGTCGGCGTGCAGCTTCAATTCGACAGCGCGGGTGACGCCCTCGAATCGCACCGCAACTGGGCCTTGCAGAACAAAGCTTACTTGAAAGGCGCCGACGGCAAGCCGGTCGAGCCCGACTCGATGGAAACGACCTCGCGAACGCCTAAGGAACTTGGCATGGGCTATGTGTTTGCCTTGGACAAGGACCAGTCGCCCGAGAAAATGTCTTTCGTCTACGAAACGCCGGGCCTGATCGCGACGAAGGAGTATTCGTTCGAATTGAAGGGAATCAAATTGCCGTGAATACCAAAAGGCTAGACATCGAATCTGCAAACCTCGAAGCTCTTGAGGCGCTCCACTACTGCACGGCAGAGTTCGTGCCGGTGTCCGATGTGATTCAATCAGCTTGTCCGAACGGGCTAGCATCGAATGCGGTTCACAGTAGGTTTATAGGTCGGCTCCAAATCGCGCAAAAACTGGGCTATATCGAATCTGTGCAACGCGGACAAACCAAGCTAATCCGTCTGTCCGAGGCGGGATTCGCCATAAGGGAACAACTGCGGTATCGTGGCAGGTCTTGACCCTCGTGGGCCTTCGTTCGCAGGACTTGCTTGTCCCACCCTACATCAATACTCATTTCCCTCCTGCCTTCCGCCTATTCCCGCCGAGCCTTTAACAACTTGCCGGATCGTCCGGGCCGCAACCTCGGCTTTAAGCCGTTCGATGGCAGCGTCCAGCGGCATCGTGCCGAGGTCGCCTTCGAGACGGTCGCGGAGGGCGACCTGGCCGGCTTCGGCTTCGCGGCCGCCGAGGACGAACATGTAAGGCACGAGCTCCAATTGGGCGTCGCGAATCTTCGAGCCGACCTTTTCCGCCCGATAGTCGCCGGTCACGCGAAATCCTGCCTGCCGCAACTTGGCTTCGACCTGCCGGCCATACTCCTCGACCTTCTGGCTGACGACCATCACGCGGGCCTGCTCCGGCGCGAGCCACAAGGGGAACGCACCGGCGAAGTGCTCGATCAACATGCCGACGAACCGCTCGAACGAACCGAACGGCGCGCGGTGGATCATCACCGGCTGGTGCGGGCGGTTGTCCGCACCGATGTATTCAAGGCCAAAGCGCTGCGGGCTGGGCAGGTTGTAGTCCAACTGCACCGTGCCAAGCTGCCACTCGCGGCCGATGCAGTCGGCGACGACAAAATCAGCCTTCGGGCCATAAAACGCCGCCTCGCCGCGCTCGATCGAGAGGTTCGGCAAGTCCATTTCCTTGCAAACGGCCTCCAATGCCGTCTCGGCCCGCTGCCAGTTTTCGGGCGTGCCGACGTACTTATCGCTGGCCGGATCGCGGAAGCCGAGCCGTACGCGATAGTCGGTCAGGCCGAGCGTCTTCAAGACGTACTGCGTCATTTCGATGCAGCCGCGGAACTCGCCCGCCACCTGCTCCTCGGTGCAGAAGATGTGGGCGTCGTCCTGCGTGAAGCCGCGGACGCGAGTCATGCCATTTAGCTCGCCCGACTGCTCGAAGCGATAGACGGTGCCGAACTCGGCCAGCCGCAGCGGCAGCTCGCGGTAGCTCCGCGGCTTGCTCTGGTAGATCTTGATGTGGTGCGGGCAGTTCATCGGCTTCAAAAGGTACCGCTCCTGCTTCTCCAGCCACGATTCGATTGCCGCCGCCTTCTCCTTCGACGACGGCAGCGTATCGTAGTTCGGCACTTGCGGCCGTACGCGGGCGTGGGTCGCGGAGTGCATGTACGGTTCGAGCCGGGCGGCAAGACCGTCGTCGTCGATCTCGCCTTTGGCCCAAAGCTGCAAGAGCTCCTGGATGACGCCGCCCAGCGGATGGAAATAGAGCGGCGGGAACTGGCTGTTGGCGTAGTAGGGGAAGTGGCCCGAGGTCTGGTAGAGCTCGATGCGGCCGATGTGCGGCGTGTAGACCGGCTGATAGCCGATTTCCAGCAGCTTGTCGTAGAGGAAGTTTTCCAACTGCCGGCGAACGACCGCGCCCTTGGGCAGCCAGAGGATCAACCCGGAGCCGACCATTGGGTCGATCGTGAACAGCTCAAGCTGCTTGCCGAGCGTGCGATGGTCGCGGCGCTTGGCTTCGTCGATCTTCTTGAGATACTCCTCCATGTCTTCCTTCTTGAACCAGGCCGTGCCGTAGAGCCGCTGCAATTGCTGCCGGTTGGAATCGCCTTTCCAATAAGCCCCCGCGACGCTGAGTAACTTGAAGGCCCCGATCGCGCCGGCGGCGGGCACGTGCGGCCCGCGGCAGAGGTCGATGAACTCGCCCTGCCGATAGAATGAGACGCGGCCGTGATCGGAAAGGCCGGTTTCAAGATGCTCGACCTTGAACGTCTGGCCGAGATCGCGGCAAAACTGCATCGCCTCGCCGCGGTCCATCTCGACGCGCTCGAAAGGCTCGTCTTCCTTGACGATTTTGGCCATCTCGGCCTCGATCGCCGGGAAATCCTCTTCGGAGAGCGGCCGCTTCGTCTGGAAGTCATAGTAATAGCCGTTTTCCACCGTCGGGCCGAAGGCGAGTTGGATGCCCTCATGGAGCCGCATCACGGCGCGGGCCATGACGTGGGCGCAGGAGTGCCGCATGACGTTCAATGCCGCGGCGTCGCGGGTTGTGATCAGCTTCAGGTGGACCTCACCTTCTTCGGGCAGATACGTATCCGCGCCGACGATGACTCCGTCAACCTCCGCGGCGATCGTCGCCTTGGCCAGCCGCGGGCCGATTTCCATAGCAATGTCGATCGGCCGCACGCGGCGGTCGTATTCCTTAATGGTTCCGTCGGGGAGATGAACTTTGAGCATGGATTGGAGTACTTCCTGTAGGGTGGGCCGAGCGCAGCGAGTCCCACCGCTGAGATTCGTCCACGGCGGCCGTCGGTACAAAGGACGGACAATTGCGTCGTGGGCGTAAGTCCGTAAGTATATTGTCCTCCTCCGGGATGTTGCAAGGCATCCGGCTGCCATTTCTGGTATGTCGCAATGCGTGCCGCTCCGCCCTGCCGTCCGTCTCGCAGCACCGGGAAAGTTAGCCACGGATGAAACACGGATTGAACACGGACGCCATCCGTGTTTCATCTGTGTTCAATCCGTGGCTAAACGTCTTCCTTTACGCACCGCCTCGCATGTTTCGCGACGCGTGGTGCTTGGCGCGAGCGGGGGCGTAACTTGTTATCAGTTATCATCTTACGTTCATTCTGCGATGGTGCTTCGGGCTGTCAAACTGGGTAAACATGGTGCGTCGGGCAGTCACGCATTTTTCACCGCGGATAATGCAGATGGTCGCGGATGAGTTCTCGATGACTTCCAAGGCTATCCGTGTAATCCGCGGTTCGAATCATAGGTCTGAACTCGGTTTCAACTCCTCGAAAAAAAGCGCGTTCTCGGCGGTTTTTCCTGGTTTTCCCCGGTTTTTCGCCCCCTTTGACCCCGCAACGCTCGGGGTGAGGCTTTTTCACAGGGACGAATTCCGCAGCGAAACGGCCTCGTGTCGTTTTTTGTCGGATTTTGTCCGCGGAAAAGTATTTTGTTCCGCCTCGCTTGTGAATCTGAGCAACACTGGTGCGTGGCCGGCGCGCTAGCCGCATACAAGCCCGAAGCGCCAGCGAGAGGGAATGTATTGGGACATCTGTCATTCGCCATTTCCAGTCCGGACTGCCATTTCTGGTTATGTAGACACCAGTACACAGAAGATAGCAACTATCGTGCCAATCGCGGGGAATCCGTTCGTGCGCGTTAGTAGAGTTGAAAGTAGAAATCTCCCGCCTAACCCAGGGCGCCCCCGCATATTCGTTTCCCCGATCTTCCTTTCCCTCTCTCACGTCTGCCGTTGGGCGATCCATGCGAAAAACAGAAAGGAAAATGGACGAAAGAAAGATAAACTTGGCGGCCGTACACTTGCGCCGCGCTCCTTTCGTGTATTCGGTGTATTTCGTGGTTTTGCTCGCACTGCATCACCATATGTTAGCATATATAAACACTGCTGTTCGTCAAGAGTTCCGCGGATTATTCCCGGAAGCGGAAGCGATTTGACCGCGGATTTCGCGGATGGGCGCGGATAAGGACCATGAGAGTCACGGAAACTGGCTCCAATTCATCCGCGCCCTCGTATCGCGCCGATCGCGTGGGATCTGTCCGATGCGGCGGGCGCGACTTTGGTACCGGTGGGCTGCCTGAATTGCTAGCCGACAATCTAGGGGCATTCATGCCCCTTTTTCGGCTTTAGCCGATCTTAGGCCCGAGCTTTAGCTCGGGTTAATCGGGTCCGCGAGCCTCTCCGACTCCCCTTCCTCGCCGCCGCCGGTTTTAACTACCTGTCCCTTCAATGAGATTCAGCAGATGAACACTACCGCGCGCGTCACCGGCCACGATAGTTCGCCCGTATGGAGCCACAGCACAAGAGAGCATGTGACTGTCCGACTCGTAGGATGCCACATTTCGCATGAGTGTAAGGTCCCACACCTTTATTGTGCGGTCTTGAGATGCCGAAACTACGTGTTGGCCGTCTCCAATGACTGCCACGGACCAGACCCCGTCGAGATGTCCTTCAAGTGTCCCCGTCGACTGACCACGAGCTAAATCCCAAATCCTCAATGTGCGGTCCCACGAGCCCGAAATCACTCGCTTGCCCTCAGGCATTATGGCCAAAGACGTGACTCCTTCGGTATGCCCCTCAAGCGTTTGATTCAGCCGACCGCTGGCAATATCCCAAACCCGCAGTGCTCCATCTAGCGAACCTGAGATCACGCTTCGCCCATCTGGAGTCACCGCCACAGACCATGCTTCGGTAGTCGAGCCCCTTAGCATCTGCTCCAACTCGCCGCTTTTCAAATTCCATACTGCCAGGTCACCGTCCGCCGTGGCTGCAATGGCGAGCCGCCCATCTGGCGTCACCGCGACCGATTGGATTGAGGCATCGTGTTCGAATTTGCGAACCATCCGACCGCTCGCGAATTCCCAAACCTTGACCGTGCCGTTAGCGGAGGCCGAGATAATGCTGCGACCGTTAGGCGTCACCACTACTGACGTGACCCAGTCATAATGCGCATCGATTGTCCGAATTACTCGACCGGTGTCAATGTCCCACATCTTTAGCTTCCAATCGTTTGAGCCCGAGATGGCGTACAATCCGTCTGGCGTTACAACAATCGACCGAACTCGGTCGGTATGGCCGTACAACGATGGGTCCGGCGGATGGCTTGTAAGGTCCCATACTCTCAATGTATCGTCCTCGGACGCTGAGACCGCGCGGCGGCCATCTTGCGTCACTGCCACTGACCAAATTCCGTCGGCATGACCGTACAACGTCCGCACTAGGCGGCCCCCGAGATAATCCCATACTTTCTGCGTTCGGTCGACTGAGCCGGATATTGCGTGCCTACCGTCCGGCATAACCGTCACTGTCATGACGGTAACGGAATGACCTTCCAGCGTCCGCTCCAACTGGCCGCTGGCCAAGTCCCATACCTTCAATGTGCGATCGTGCGAGGCAGAAACCGCGCGTCGCCCATCAGGAGAAATCGCCACTGACCGGACACCGTCGTCATGACCCTCGAGAGTGCGTTCCAATCGGCCGTTCGCAAGTTCCCAAATTTTCAGAGTGTTGTCAGCCGAGGCAGAAATCACACGTTGGCCGTCTGGTGTCACCGCAAGTGACCAAATGTAGTCATTGTGCGCATCGAGTGATCGTTCAAGCGATCCGTTGGTCAAGCTCCAGACTTTCAGCGCGCCTTCACCTGATGCAGAAATAGCGCGCTTGCCATCTGGCGTGAGAGCTACCGACCAAACTTCAACGGTATCGACATCTAGCGTTCGCTCAATCCGGCCGCTGGCAAGTTCCCACACCTTTAGCGTTCCATCGAAAGAGACGGAAATCGCGCGCAGTCCATCCGGAGTTAGTGCGACGGACCGGACAGCGTAGGAGTGGCCCTGCAGCGTGCGTTCCAGGCGACCGAGAGTCAAATCCCAGACTTTGAGGGTCGAGTCGCACGACGCAGAGATCGCGCGTTGGCTGTCTGGCGTCACTGCAACGGCCACAACGGAGCCAGAGTGGCCTTTCAGCGTCCACAAAACCGGATCGTCACGCGACGTAATCGGGGGCGTGACAGCGCGAAGCGAGTATGGATACTGATTATCGGGGCGTATGAGGTCGGACATTTGCTACTACTTCGATGCGAGCAAGTTTTCTAGGTCCATCCGATCGGCGAGGAATCGATGCCTAAATGGCGTTCAATCTCACGCGCTCACGCGTCGGGTTTGTATGCGCGTGGTCCGCTACGGTCGCCTACGCCCGCCACTTTAATACAACCTTCTCGCCCTGCTTGGGATGCTTCTTGTCGAGCGCGTTCATGACGACCGTCGCGCCGTTCTTCTCGAGGCAGAGGTCGAGCCAGCCGCGCGGTTGCTTGGGGTCAAAGAGCCAGGCCGTGGCGGGCACGTTGATGGTGTGGATTTCCTTCTGCCGGTCGACCTTCCAGCAGTGCGTGTGGCCGTGGAAATAGGCCTTCGCCTGACGCCGCGGGGCGGCGACGTTCCAGCAGGGCAAAATAGTCCAGCAGGCCGCCATAGAGGTCGAGTTGATGATGGGCGACCAACAATGCCGGCTTGTCCTTGCGGGCATCAAGTTCTTTGGCGAGCCACGCCAACTGTTCCTTGCCGAGCGCGCCCGGCGAGAGCTTCGTCGCGAGCAGCGAATCCATGAGGAACCAGTTGGCCAACGGTGTCTCGACGATCGCAGTCTGGCGATCGGCAACAGTCCCGGCCGGTTTGGCTTCGGGGAATGCGGCCCAAAAATGCTCGCGGTGGTCGTGGTTGCCCAACACGAGGTGCAGCGGGATGCCGGCAGCGCGTAGCGGTAGAAAAAGTTCCTTGACCAGCTTGTAGTCGCCCGGTTCGCCGGTGAGTGCGGCCAGATCGCCGGTGATAATCGCCGTGGCCGGGAGCGGATCGAGCGCGAGCACCTGCTTGACGGTCGCGGCGAATGTTTCTGCCGGCTTGACGTCGGCGTGCTTGTCTTCGCGGCGCGAACTGACGTGGATGTCGGAGATCAGCGCCCAGCGATTTGGGTCTTTCTTCGGTGCTTCGGCTAGCGCCTCACGGCCCAGCAATGCGGCGGCTCCGGCAGCCAATGCGCCCTTGAGGAACGAACGCCGGGGGATGGGAGGAAGGTAGATCGGCATTGTTTTATGTACTCATCACGCTCCGCCGTGATGAAGTCGTACGTACATCACGGCGGAGCGTGATGAGTACTTTACGCCAGCAATTCCTTCACCACCCTCGACGGCTCGACGCCGGTCAGCTTTTGGTCGAGGCCCTGATATTTGAAGGTCAGCCGCTCGTGGTCGAAGCCGAGGAGGTGCAGGATCGTGGCGTGGAAGTCGTGGACCTTTACCGGGTTCTTGACGATGTTATAGGAAAAATCGTCGGTCTCGCCGTAGATTTCGCCCGCCTTCGCGCCGCCGCCGCACATCCACATCGTGTAGCAGCGGGGATGGTGGTCGCGGCCGTAGTTCTCGTGCGAGAGACCGCCTTGCGAATAGATCGTGCGGCCGAACTCGCCGCCCCAGATGATGAGCGTGTCCTTCAACATGCCGCGCTGCTTGAGGTCGGTGATCAGCCCGTAGCAGGCCTGATCGACGTCCTTGCACTGAAAGGGCAGCCGGCCGGACATGTTGAGGTGTTCGTCCCAGTTGTTGTGGTAGATCTGCACGAAGCGGACGCCGCGCTCGACCATCCGCCGGGCTTGCAAAGCGGCGTTGGCGAACGTGCCCGGCTTCTTGGCGTCTTCGCCGTAAAGCTGCCAGGTCGTCTTCGGCTCCTTGCCGAGATCGACCAACTCTGGCACGCTGTCCTGCATCCGCAGGGCGAGCTCGTATTGCTTGGTCCGCGTAATCGTGTCCGGGTCGTTCAACTCGTGGAACTCAAGTTCGTTGAGCGAGCGGATGCCATCGAGCGTCATGCGGCGGACGTTCGTCGAGACGCCGGGCGGATTGTTGATATAAAGGATCGGGTCGCCCTGCGTGCGGAAGGCAACGCCGGCGTGCTCGCCCGGCAGAAAGCCGCTGGTCCAAAGCTTGGCGGAAATGGCCTGAAGCTGCTCGCGGTTCGTCGACTGGGCGACCATGACGACGAAGGCGGGCAGGTTCTGGTTGAGCGTGCCGAGCGCATACGAGACCCATGAGCCGAGGCAGGGCTTGCCGGAAACCTGGTTGCCCGTCTGGGCAAAGGTGATGGCCGGCTCGTGATTGATGGCGTCGGTGTTCATGCTGCGGATGAAGCACATCTCGTCGACAACCTTGGCCGTGTTCGGCAGCAGCTCGCCGACCCACATCCCGCACTGGCCGTGCTGCTTGAACTTATACTTCGACGGCGCGATCGGGAACCGCGCCTGCCCGCTGGTCATGGTCGTCAGCCGCTGGCCCTGGCGGATGGAATCCGGCAGGTCCTTGTCGTACATGGCGTCCATCTTCGGCTTGTAGTCGTAGAGATCCATCTGCGAGGGACCGCCGACCATGTGCAGATAGATGACATGCTTGGCCTTGGCGGGGAAGTGCGGACCGGGCGCGGAAGGCGGGGCCGCGGAAGCGAAGCTTTCACGAGGGCGGGCAGCGAGCAGCGAAGCGGCCGCCGCGCCTCCCAATGTGCGAACGGTGAGGTCGAGGAAACCGCGGCGAGAAGGAGTCTCGTTTATCATGAGAATCGCTTTCAGCTTGAGATCACGTCCGGGTTTATTATAACGCTTTAACCTACTTTACACAAGCCCCTCATGCTGCAAAACCTGATACATTGACAGTTCAGTTGACAACCAGAAAAACTGCGTTAAGTTGACATGACTGGCCTTGGTTCAGCACAGATTTCGGCATTGGGTTAACCCGTACTATGCGAGCAACAATTCTTACTCTTTGCCTTCTTTCCAATCTGCTGTCGGCAAGGGGCGACGAGAACTGGCCGCAATTTCGCGGCCCGACCGGGCTGGGCTATAGCGACGAGAAGGATCTGCCGGTCCGCTGGGGCGGGGCGGCGCATGAAAATGTCCTCTGGACTAGCCCGCTCGTCGGCTCGGGCCATGCCAGCCCGATTGTCTGGGGCGATGCGGTTTTTGTCTGCACGGTAAAATGGCCGGGCGGCGGCAAGGCCGATGAAAGCGTGATGCCCGAGCATCATGTCGCCTGCTACCGCACGGCTGACGGAAAGCTCCTGTGGGATACGACTGTCCCGCCCGGTCCCTGGCTTCGGGACGACTTTCGCAGCGGCGCCGGCGGCGGCTACGCCGGCCCGACGCCCGTCACCGACGGCAAGCTCGTCTACTGCGTCTTTGGCTCGTCGGTGATCGCGGCCCTCGATTTCCAAGGCAAGATTGCGTGGCGGAAAGAAATTGCGCCGCATACCTTCGACGTGACAGTCGGCAGCAGCCCGGTCCTTTACAACGACACGGTGCTACAGTTTTGCGCGATGGCCAAGGCGGAGGATTCCCAAGTGATCGCCTTCGACAAGGCCGACGGTTCTGAGAAATGGCGGCAGAAGCTGCCGGGCATGGGATTCGGCCACAGTACGCCGGTCATCATCGACGTTGAAGACCGGCCGCAGATGCTCGTGCTGGCTTCGGGGATGGGCGAGAAAAACAATGCCCTGCGGAGTCTCGACCCGGCCAGCGGCAAACTGCTGTGGTGGTGCCGAGGAGCGGGCGACGCCGCTTCGCCGGCATTCGGATCGGGAATCGTCTACTTCGATAGCGGGCGCGGAGGCAAGGGCGTGGCCGTCGAACCGGGCGGCACGGGCGACGTTCTCGGCAACCCGTATCCGCTGGGACGGGCCGAACATTCCCGAGGCGATTTGCTCGCCGATCATCGTCGACTCGCGCGTCTACCGCCTGCACAAACCGGACATACTGAAATGCTGGGATGCGGCCACCGGCAAGCAGATTTATTCCGAGAAACTGAGCGGAATCTCATCGACCTGGGCCAGCCCCGTGGCCGACGGCAACGGACGCATCTATTTCGCCAGCGCGGGGAAGAGCTACGTGATCCAGTCTGGACCGGAGTTCCACGTCCTCGCAGTCAACGACCTCGGCGACGCCAACCATCCATCCGCGGCCGTCGCCCACGGGCGGTTGTTTCTTGAGGGAATGAAGAACATTTACTGCGTCGGACAGCGGAAGTGAGATGAAACACGTCATAAAGAATCAGCCGGTTTTGTCTTGGATCTTCACCTGTATGACCGCTGTCGCTGCGGCTCTCCACGCTTCCGCGCTTCCCGCGGCCGAACCGGACTTCCGCGTGCTGGCTCTGGCGGAGACGGGCGGCCACCATATTGCTTTCACCACGGCGGCAAAGCCCTGGCTGAAGAAATGTGGCGAAGAGAAGCGCTTTGAAGTCGACTTTATCACCGACACGGCACCGATCACGGAGGCCTGCCTTGCCAAATACCAAGTCGTGCTGCAGTTGGACTACGTGCCGTACGGTTGGAAGCCCGAGGCCAAGGCCGCCTTCAAGTCGTACATTGAGAAGGGCAAGGGCGGCTGGGTCGGGCTGCATCATGCCTCGCTCTTGGGCGATTTCGACGGCCAAAAGATGTGGCCCTGGTTCTCCGAATTCCTGGGCGGGATCAAGTATCGGAATTACATTTCCACCTTTGTCGCCGGCACGGTCCGCGTGGAAGACAAGTCGCATCCTTGCATGAAAGGCGTGCCCGGCACTTTCGTCATCGCTCGCGAAGAATGGTACACTTACGACCGCAGCCCGCGGAGCGCCGTGCATGTGCTGGCCAGCGTGGACGAATCGACCTATTCGCCCAACACCGCGATCAAAATGGGTGACCATCCGGTCATTTGGACCAACCCGCATGTGAAAGCGCGAAACGTCTATATCTTCATGGGCCACGGGCCCGATCTGCTTGACAATAAGGCCTACACCACGATCTTGCGGAATGCGATCGTGTGGGCCGCGGGAAAGTGACGTGAAACCATGCTTGTATATTCCCGATCGATACGCACGATAATGTCGTGCGCGGCGTTTTTCATGCTTGGCATCTTGCTGGCTTGTTCCGGCGCATTCAGCCAGCGCGCTTACGGCGCGGCGCCCGATTTCCGAGTGCTTGCTTTCTATACCGCCAAGCGGGAGCCGCCGCACATCAGTTTCGTGAACGAGGCGAATCGCTGGTTTCCAAAGATGGCCGCCGAGCACAACTTTTCCTACGAAGCGACCGACGATTGGAGCAAGCTGAACCTGGACTTTCTCGCCCGATACCAGGTCGTTCTCTTCCTCGACACGCGGCCGGAGGGGCCAGCGCAGCGGGCCGCCTTCCGGAAGTACATGGAGAAGGGCGGCGGATGGATAGGATTCCACTTCGCCGGCTTCGCGCGACTCCATCCGAAGTTCCACAGAACTGGGACTGGTACCACAAGGAGTTCCTCGGGGCCGGCTCATACGCCAGCAACACTTGGAAGCCGACGTTGGCCATTTTGAAAATTGAGGACAAGTCGCATCCGGTCGCCAAGGGCCTGCCGGAGACTTTCAAGTCGGCGCCCAACGAATGGTACAGGTGGACCGCCGATCTGAGGAAGAACGGCGACATCAAGATCCTGCTTTCCATCGATCCGGCGAGTTTTCCGCTCGGCACCGGGCCGAAACCGCATGAAATCTGGCACAGCGGCTACTATCCGGTCGTCTGGACCAACACCAAATACCGCATGGTCTATTTCAACATGGGCCACAACGACATGGATTTCGACAGCAAGCCGAACAAGCAGCTTTCATCTACTTTTGGCAGCGAGTCGCAGAATCGATTGATTCTCAATGCCCTGCGATGGGTGGGAAGAGGCCGGGGCTTGTAGAACATTTACCCTGGTCGCGCGAGGACGGGCAAGGCCGCTTCTTATTATGGCACTGCCAGGCAGAGAATAGTACCAAAGCCGCGATGACTAATGCCTGCGGCCCCGGTTCGGGCACGGCGACCGGGGCGGCCAATGTGCTCAGTAATCGATCGTTTCCGCACGAAGCGGGTACTGAAGCGGGTACTATCGCAGCGAACGGCGACTGATTTCCGACGGTCAGGTCCGTTCCGTCGCGCAAGGCGCTTTCTGAGGCAAAGAGCAATGTGCCGTCGAGCACTTCGGTGCCGCCGCGGTAGTCGTTCGTGCTGGTCAACACAACAATACCGGAACCGATCTTGGTCAAAGAGCCGCTGCCGGTGATCTGGCCGCTGTAGGTGGCATCAGAGTTTCCGCCTACGTCTAGCGTGTTTCCCGCGGGAATCGCCAGCGCGATGCCGCCGGGATTGATCGAGCCGATATCGAAACTGCCGTCGCTGGTTTCGAGGCCGAAACTGGCGCCGGGTTGAAATAGCCCGCTTTCCGACAAAAGCAGGTTCACGCCGGCTGCCGTCCACTGCTGCGATCCGCCCACGGCCAGAACGAGCGACGCCCCGCCGCCGACGCGGACTTTGCCCGGCGTGAATGCGCCGGGCAGCGTCGCCGAGGAGGTCGCCTCCAGCGCGCCGCCGTTGATGAACATTCCGCCGGAATAGGTGTTCAAATTGCTCAATACCACCGTGCCGCTGCCGGTCACCGCCAATGTGCCGCCGCCCGTTATCGGGCCGGCGATGGCGAGCGTGTTGCCCTGCGGGTCAAAGGCGGCCGTGGCGCCGGCATTGATGGTAATAAGGCGGCCCGCCGTCAACGAGATGTCGCCGCTGTCGCTGGCTTGCAGCGTTCCGCCGCCGCCGATGAACGTGATAGGGTTCGTCGGCGCGCCGAAGGCGGCGTCGGAGTTGAAGGCCACTACGCTGGGGTCGATCACCAGCCCGCCGGTCCACTGGCTGTTGTTGCCGGTCAATTCGATCGAGCCGCTGCCAACCTTGGTCAGTGAGCCGCTGCCGCTAATCGCGCCGCCGAATGTCGTGTTCTGGTTGTTGCCGCCGACGATGATGTTCACCGGCACGCCGGCGGTGTCGGCCAATGCGAGCGAGCCATTGCCTGATAAGCCGCCGACGTTGAATGTGCCGATGCTTGAACTGAATGTCAGGCCGTTGTCGGGATTGATGCCGACCGTGCTGTTCGGTAATGCCGCCGAGTTGCCGAGCTGCAGCTTGCCCTGGTTGACGGCGGTGGGTCCTGAGATCGAATTGGAGTTGGTGAGCACCGCCGTTCCGCCACCGGTCTTGTTCATGCCGCCAGTGCCGGAGATCGGGCCGCTGAGTGTGACCGTGTAATTTGCCGTATTGATCGTGCCCGTCGCGCCATTGTTGGAGACGAACGGATTGGGGATAGTCATGTTCACGGTGACGGTGATCGTCGAAGTGCCGTCGAAAGTGATCGATCCGCTGCCGGAAGCCCCGGTGGCGCCGAGAACGGTCTGGTTCGACTCCAAAATCAGGCCGCCGCTAAAGGTATTGGAGGCTGCCAGCACCAAGGTGCCGCTGCCGCTGTGCTCCAGCGTGCCCGCCCCGCTGATCACTCCGCTATAGGTCGTGCTGGCGTTGTTGCCGCCGGCGACGACTGTCACCGAACTCCCGCCCGTATCGGTCAATGCCAACGCCCCGCCTCCCGCAATTGATCCCACGTTGAACGTTCCGATGCTGCCGGCGAACTGTAGGCCGTTGTCCACCGCCACGTTGACCGTCTGATTCTGAGCGGCGTTGGAATTGGAAAGCAGCAGTGTGCCGTTGGCAACCAGCGTCGTGCCCGCGTTGCCGTTCGCGCCGGTGAGCGTCAACGTGCGCGACCCCGCCTTAGTAAGCGACGTGGCCGAGATCGTGCTGGCAATCGTCAGGTCGACGGGCGTAATGACGATCAGTTCCCCGTTCGTAGAACCGGCCAGCGTCCCGCCGGTGATGATTCCTGATGTATTGCCGATGAGTCCGCCGCTTTTCAGCGTAAGCGACCCCGAACCGCTTATCGTCACGCCCACCGTTCCGGTCAGGTTGAGCGAGTTGAATGACTTGGTAGTAGTCACCGCGGTCTGCGGCCCCGTCGGCTTGAGGTTCAAGGTGGCGTTCGACGCGAGAGTCCCCAGATCGCCATTCGTGTAGCCATTGTAGACGGTGATATCCCCCGCGAGCCCGTTCGTTCCCGCTGAGCTTGCCCAATCAGACTCGGAGACCGTCGCATAGCCGCCGAGGATGCCCGCCACATTATTCGGGGTCGTGGTTGTGATGCCGTTGTTGGCGGTTTGTGCGCCGGCGGGCAAGATGAAATCGACAGTGCCGCCAGGACTGCGGGTGATGCCTCCCAGGCTCAAAAGCAGAATGTTCAACGTGCCAGATGTCAGGGCGACGGCCGAAACGCCCGGATTGACCGCCAATCCATTGAAGCTTTGGCTGTTAGACATGTTGGCCTTGCCCTGGATGGCCAAGACACCGCCGGCCACGACTAAGGATGAGGAATTCGTCGCATTGTTGATGATGTTGACGGTCGTGCGCCGGGCTGGCTGAAATCGAGCGCAAGTGTGCCTCCGCCGATGGTCGTGCTGCCGGTGTAAGTGTTCGAACTGGTCAGGAGCAGCGTGCCTGGTCCCAGCTTGCTGAGGGCCCCCGTGCCGCTGATGACATTGCTGACGGTAAACACGTTGGCCGCGCTGGCGATGTCGAAGCCGCCGTTGAAACTGGACCAGTTCACCGTGCGGCTGCCCATGCTGTTGACGGTGTTTCCGGTGATCTGCAAGATCCCGCCGTTGAATACGAGCTGGCCGCTCGCTGCGCCTAGATTGTTGCTGGCGGAGATGCTCAACTCCCCGGCGGCGAGGGTGGTGCCGCCGCTATAGGTGTTGTTGCCGCTGAGCGTCAGCGTTCCATCGCCGACTTTGTTCAAGCCGCCGGAACCGCTCACGGCGCCGAACAGGCTGATGTTCCCGCCGGAAGCGTCGACGGTTTGTCCGCCGCTGGAACCTGTCAGGTTCAAGTTCATGGATGTCGACCAATTGCCGATAGCACCCAGGGTGCCACCGCCGAAGTTGAAGATTGCACTGCCGAGGCCAGGAAAAATGCCTGCACGGACAGCCAACAAACCGCCATTAAGGTTGTACGTACCGCCGCTGCCGGCGAAGTATCCGATGTGGAGCGACACGGCCGAATTAGTCCCGCCGGTCTGCGAGAAGCTACCCGTACCGGAAGTGCCCACGTATTCGCTGGGGGCCGTCAACAGACCGCTGCCGGTTAGATTGTACGTTCCGTAGCCACTGGCGAGAAAGCCAAGTGCCAACGTGTCACTGACGCCATTGGCTCCGCCAGACTGCGTGAAGCTGCCCGCGCCGGAATAGCCCGCGATTTCGCCGGGCGCCGTCAACAGACCGCTGCCGTTGAGGGTGTATGTACCATAGCCGCCGGTGCCATTACTAAGGTATAAGGAATTGCTAATGCTGTTCGTCCCGCTAGATTGTGTGAAACTGCCCGTGCCGGAAGTGCCCACGTTTTCGACGGACGCCGTCAACAGGCCGCTGCCGCTGAGACTGTACGTGCCGTAGCCACCTACTGCGTAGCCGAGGTAAGAAGTGCCGTTGAGGCTGTTGGTTCCGCCGGTCTGCGTGAAGCTGCCCGTGCTGGAATAGCCCACATACTCGATGGGCGCCGTCAACAGGCCGCCGCCGTTGAGGGTGTAGGTACCATAGCCGCCGGTGCCGTTGCTAAGGTACAGTTCGCTGCTGACGCTGTTCCTCCCGCCGGTCTGCGAGAAGCTACCCGTACCGGAAGTGCCCACGTATTCGCTGGGGGCCGTCAACAGACCGCTGCCGGTTAGATTGTACGTTCCGTAGCCACTGGCGAGAAAGCCAAGTGCCAACGTGTCACCGACGCCATTGGTTCCGCCGGACTGTGTGAAGCTGCCCGCGCCGGAATAGCCCGCGATCTCGTCGGGTGCCGTCAACAGACCGCTGCCGTTGAGGGTGTATGTACCATAGCCGCCGGTGCCGTTGCTAAGGTATAAGGAATTGCTAATGCTGTTCGTCCCGCTAGATTGTGTGAAACTGCCCGTGCCGGAAGTGCCCACGTTTTCGACGGACGCCGTCAACAGGCCGCTGCCGCTGAGACTGTACGTGCCGTAGCCACCTACTGCGTAGCCGAGGTAAGAAGTGCCGTTGAGGCTGTTGGTTCCGCCGGTCTGCGTGAAAGTGCCTGATCCCGAATTGCCGACCAGCAATAATTGATTCACCGAGAGACTGCCCGCGGTCATCTGCACGAAGCCCGTGCTGCCTGCGGCATCGCCGAGCGAGAGCGTATTGCAAGTTTCACCCGCTTGGGAGATTGACGCCGTACCGCCGTTGGAGATGAAAGCTGAACCGCCGCCGGTCGGCACGCCGCCCGACCAGTTCGTGGCGATCGACCAGTCGCCGGACGGCACGGTCCAGGAATACGTAGCGGCCCGCAGCGAAGCGGGCAAGATCCATGCGGTCATTGCCAGCACGGAGATCGCGAAGAGTCCGCGGCGCCACTCGGGTACCCGGCTGCGGCGGATAGCCGACAAAGGGCAAGGCGAATGGCTCGTCTTCATGGGCGAACGTGCGTCTGCCGCCACGCGAAAAGGTAGATCGAATAAGCCGAGCCATCATTATAGCCCAGCGGACGAATGACCTCAAGTTCTGATAAGAAAACACGTCGCCCTAGCGCACGAGACTCACGCAAAGGCACTACGAGCGGTGGCCTGGGCGGCAATCAACGGGGAACTTTCGGCGCTCGGACCGCGCTACCGCCCGCTCTCGCGTAGCGAAAGGCAATACGCTACTTGTTCAGAACCTCGTCCAGATTCATCATTTCGTTCGTGAGCATCGTCCAGGCAGCGAGCGTGGGCGGGTCGAGCTTCGGATCGACCGGCGATTGGCCGAATTTGAGCAACTCTTTGGCATCGTCCGGATGTGCCTCGAAATGCGCGAGCAACCGGTCAAGGCTCGCCAGCATAATATCCTCCTCCTGAGGGCGCAATGACCGGGCAACGAGCTGCCGCGCGGTGAAGTCGAGGCGGCTTGTACTCTGAACGCCGCCATGCTCGAGCGCCGTTTCCGCCAAATGCCGGGCGGCCTCGACGAACTGCGGATCGTTGAGCGTCACCAGGGCCTGAAGCGGAGTGTTCGTCCGCTCGCGGCGGACGGTGCATGACTCCCGCGTCGGCGCGTTGAAAACATCCATCGAGGCGGGCGGCGCTGCCCGTTTCCAGAATGTGTACATGCTGCGCCGATAGAGCTTGTCGCCGCTGTCCATTCGGTAAAGCCGCGTGTTGCTCTCGGGCATTGCCACCGCTTCCCAAACGCCTGGCGGCTGATAAGGCCGCACGCTCGGACCGCCGATCTTATCGGTCAGCAATCCGCTGGCGGCCAGGGCGTAGTCGCGGACCATTTCGGCGTCCATGCGGAAGCGCGGGCCGCGCGAGATCAGGCGGTCCTGCGGATCGCGCTCAAGCTTCTCCGGCGTGGCAGCGGCCGACTGGCGATAGGCGGCCGACATGACCATCATGCGGTAGAACCGCTTGATGTCCCAGCCCGACTCGCGGAAGTCAACCGCAAGCCAGTCCAACAGTTCCTGGTTGGGCGGAATCTCGCCGTTGACGCCGAAATCTTCGGAGGTCTTCACCAGTCCGACGCCGAACAGCTCCTGCCAGAAGCGGTTGACCGCAACCCGCGCGGTAAGCGGGTGCTCCGGTAGCAGGAGCCAACGGGCGAAGCCGAGGCGATTGTGCGGATAGTCGGGCGGCATGGGAGGCAGGAACGAGGGCGTTGCCGCAGAGACCTGTTCGCGGCGCTTGTCATATTCGCCACGATAGAGCACGTAGGCGGTTTCGGGGCCGGGCTTTTCGGACATCACATGGGCCACGGTGCCGCGGAGGCGGACCTCCGCCTCTTCCCGTTCGGCCGACACCAACTCGGCGGCAAGCGCTGCGTAGCTCTTGTCTTCATGCTGGAGCCAGTAGTCGAGCAGCTCGTCGATTTCCGAGCGATTGCGCTTCTTCGCCGGCTTTGCCACAATCGCGGCCAACCGCGCGGCGGAGCCAAGGTGCTGGATTTCGCCATCCGACAATTTGCGATTGTAAATCCGCACGTCTTGCAGGGCGACGCCGGTGATGTGCGCCGTCGTGTTCCGCCCTGCAATCTTCAACGGCACGCGCGTCCGCATGGTGTCCCTGAGGCTATCGCTCTCCACGACGACCTTCTGCTGCTTGCCGTCAATATAGATGTGTGCTCCGGCCGCTTGCCTCGAGCCGTCGTAGGTGATCATCACGTGATGCCATGTGCCCGGTTTAATGGCGGCGCGCGAAACGATTTTGATGGCGTTGTCGGGCCAATGATTGACGAGATGCGCGGCGGGCCGGTTATTTTGCATCCACAGGTCCCAGCCGCGATAGTTATTGGTGTCATCCATGCGGGCCATCACCGCGCCGAAGCCCACGTCGCCCGGCAATTTGATCCAGGCGCCGTAGGAAAACTGCTGCTGGCTATCGAGGTCGCCCGCCTCGGCGATTTCCAAGGGCGTTTTGGCTTTGGCGGTGAGGGCTTTGTCGGAAATCTCGCCCGGGCTCCAGGCGGCGTCGGAGGCTAGCTCCACCTTGCGGGGCTTCGCGTCAACCGTGATCGCCACCTCACGGCCCTTGCCTTCGCTGAAGGGGGCGAGAAAGCGAAGTCCGTCCTCGGGCGCCTTGGCGGCAAGCGTTTTCTTTGCCGGTCCGGCAAGCCATTTGTTGAATTCGACGTGCGCGGACTTTGCGCGCGTCAATCTTCGTCTTGATGTCGGTCACCTGGCCTTCGAGCGTGTGCCAAAGCTTGCGGTCCTCGGCCGTGCCCGGCACGAAGATCACCGGCGGCGAGTCTTTCATATTGCCGTCCAGGGCCGGCTGCGGCGTATTGTTGAAAAACGCCGTCAGGCTATAAAACTCCTTCTGCGGCAACGGATCGAACTTGTGATCGTGGCAAACCGCGCAGCCGGCTGTGAGGCCCATCCATACGCGCGAAGTGGTTTCCGTACGGTCTCGGGCATAGAACACGCGGTATTCCTCGTCGATCGCGCCGCCTTCGCCGGTTGTGATGTTGCAGCGATTGAAGCCGGTGGCGATCTTCTGTTCGTCCGTCGCCTGCGGCAATAGGTCGCCGGCCAGTTGTTCGACGGTGAATTGATCGAAGGGCATGTTCCGGTTAAAAGCTTCGATTACCCAATCGCGATAGGACCAGATCTCGCGGTAGGCGTCGATATGGATGCCGTTAGTGTCCGCATAGCGCGCGGCATCGAGCCAGTATCGCGCGCGGTGCTCGCCCCAATGCGGCGAAGCAAGCAATTGATCGACCAACTTCTCGTAAGCGTTTGGCGAGCGGTCGTTGACAAATGCTTCAACAGTCTCTGGCGTCGGCGGCAGCCCGGTCAGATCGAGGCTGACGCGACGGGCGAGCGTGCGGCGGTCGGCCTCCGCGGCGGGTTGCAAGCCTTCCCGCTCCAGTCCAGCCAGCACGAAGCGATCCATTGGATTTCGGACCCAGGCCGAGTTTTTGACCGGCGGCAAGGTGGGCCGCACCGGCGCGATAAATGACCAAAGCTGTTGATACTCGGCTCCGGAAGCGATCCACGCCTTCAGCTTTTCCTTCTGAGCCGGCTTGAGCTGCCGGTGGAGCGAAGCCGGCGGCATCATTTCGTCCTTGTCGTCGGAAAGGACGCGATGGATCATTTCGCTCTCGTCCGGCTTGCCCGGCACGATGGCCCCCGCCTTGACGGCCACTTCGCGCTTGTCCAGTCGCAGATCGGCTTTACGGGCGGCGCTATCGGGACCGTGGCAGGCAAAGCAGTTTTCGGCCAGGATGGGGCGGATGTCGCGATTGAAGCTCAGTTTCTGAACCTCGGCCGACAGCCCGATTTGAGCGGACAACGCGAGCGCCACAGCCCAGAGCAGGGCGCGGAAAGGAAGGTCAACGGATGCACGGCTGCTAGCTTTGTCCAATGCTAATCGACCTCGCTATTGCGGGGAGTCCGCAGGGGTGGGGAAAGAACGCCAGGCGCGAGCTATCAAAGCGATTTTATTGTAACACGGAATTTCTCGACTGCAACCCTATTATTTGGTAGGGGACAATTCCAGTTCAAATTGAACTACTACCAAGAGACCCGCAACATTCAATTAAAAAAGAAGTGTGACAGAATAAGTACAGCAGCTAGGAACAAGATAAAACCAACGAAATAGAATCCGCAACCTGGCTCTCCTTTATATGCAAAGTGTTCTGGCCAGGGGCCAAGTGGTCCATCGTCGAAGAGACCCATGATGGCTTCCATTGTAACCCGAAACCGTCCTGATGAAGCACCCCGATAGTCGACAGACGTACCCTACTGCCGGTGGGGCGGATTTCAAATTGACCTATTACCTGTTATTCTGCCTCAGCGGAGAAGAATCGGCAGGCGGGGCGACTTCCAGCCTCTGGTGCCGGCGAATATAATGCGAAGCAAATTACCAACTCCGCTTTTGAACTCATCCTACTGGGACCTTACCGGAATGCCCGATATTTCGCTCGCCCAATCGAAGATCGCTGTTGAAGCCGCGTATGCCAAGGCACAACAACTCGGCGTGAAAATGAACATCGCCGTCGTGGATGCCGGAGCGAACCTGAAGGGTTTCGCCCGCATGGACGGAGCCTGGCTCGGTTCGATCGACATTTCCATTCGCAAGGCCCGCACGGCCCGGTTTTTTGACATGCCGACCGGCGAGATCGGCAAGCTCTCCCAGCCGGGCGGATCGCTGTTCGGCATCGAGCACTCCAACGGAGGGTTGATTACGTTTCCCGGCGGCGTTCCGATTCTCAATGCAGCGGGAGAGCTGATGGGCGCAATTGGCGTTTCTGGCAACACCGTGGAGAACGACCACGCTGTGGCGACTGCCGGCGCGGCGGCAGTTAAGTAAGCGAGGAGGCAGAATCATGGCACTTTCCTATACGATTGTCAGCCACACGTGCGAAGGGCTCGGTGATTGCATCGCCGTTTGCCCGGTCGAATGTATTCATTGGGTGGACGGCAAGACGAACGACAAGGGCACCAAGTTCGTTTACATCGACGCATCGACGTGCATCGACTGCGGGGCCTGCCTCAGCATCTGCCCGATCGAAGGTGCGATCCTCGAAGACTGGAAGCCGGAGCTTCAAATATCTAATGCGATCTCGGAGTCGTACAGCCAGTTCGATAAGAAGTGGCGGACGGATAAGGTCAAGAACGTCGCCCAACAAGTGCTGGCGGACGATACGGCCCAGACACTGCCGAAACTGGCCGACGCGCTGGCGGAAGCGGGCTGTAGCGACAGCAAGCTGCTGGAATACTGCCGCGAAAAGCAGCCAACGAACGACGCTGGGCGGTGGGTGGCGAAAGTGGTATTGGGAGACTGACCGCGCCCGCGTTTCTGATTAGGTCAATGTGACCTGCGCGCTTTCTCGCCACGATTTTTCAGTATCTGTCACCGCTTGCGCGGGCGGAGTGTTTCGTAGCCAAGTTGGTGGTCAAACGGGCACCAGTCCTCTTTCGTCAGCCCATTCGCTTTTTTGTCGAAGAAGCAGTCGGCATCTTCCCAAGAGATCACGGTCTTCCGCCCCGCCTTTTGCTCCGCTTCGATCGGCTTCAACAACTCGTCGGGCAGCGACAGCGGTTTGTCTAGATTGCGCGCCTGCTGCACCATTTTTCGGGTGAGATTCAACGGAACGAGCTTGGCCGAGCTGCCTAGGGCGCAGACAATCGCATAATCCTCGTTTGGATCTTCCTCATCGTTGGCGGCAAAGTGAAAAACGACTCGCGTTGTCTGCACAGTTGGCCGATCGAGACTGCTTGCGCGTAATTCGAGCAAACGCTCGGCCATCTGGGTCGGCTGGTCCTTGCCGACCGCTCGTATGGCCAATTCGTAGTAGCGACGCAGGAACGGTTTTATTCTATCTTGCGTTTTGTTTTTGTATGCGTCCAGCAAGCGCATGAGATAGTTGACGTCCTCCTGGACGGTCTTGGCATCCGCCGCTTGAAGTTCCGTGCTAAGCAGCAATTCGGACGCAAGAAGCTGCATCTCCAGCGTTTCGCGGCGATTGGCATCATAGTAGTTTGATGTATGGAATTGACCGAGAAAACTTCGCAACTCCTTCAAACCTTCCCCGCTCTGCTTTGGGTCCTTGAGCATCAATACGGCCGCGAGAAGCTGTGCGCGAGTATTGCCCGTTCTCGGTCGTCTCCGATGATGTCTTTGTCATTCACAGAGGCCACCTCGGCGGAGTAGGTCTTGGCGGCGTCTGCCACGCGGCCATTGAGGGCCATAACGATACAGAACTTGCAATTCATGACGAACCGACCGCCTGGATCCGGCTCCGCGTCGCGGGCGAGTTTGTACAGCATGCAGGCCTCGTCGGAGTGCAGACCGACGGCGCTGCCCGAAGTCGCGCCGCCGTAAAGCTGGCAATCGGCCCAGCGCTCCGCGGGAATTCGCCCAGCGTTCGGTAAGGTCGCGCTTATAGTGCTGCCGCCCGTCCGAGTCCGTGATCGAATCGTGCGTCGTCATAATGTCGCCTTTGCTCTTGCCGCCGGAGTACGTATCGCCGACGAGTTCGCTGAACTCGGAGCCCACATTTGCTAAATTGCCTTGATATCGTGAAGCGATTGCCAGGCCGTGGCGGGTGTGGTAATACTCGACGTTGAGGGCTGGATTTCTCTTGCGGTTTGTCTCCAAGATCGATTTGGCTTTCTCAAATTCCTTTCGTGCGTCTTCGATCTTCCATTGATCCATGAGGACCCAAGCGCGGCTGGTATAGACAATCGCGACCAACGGATGGTTCTCGAAAGAACTGTTTTCATTTTGGATTAGCTGCAGGATTTTCTCGGCTTCGTCAAATGCTTGCAAGTCATATTCTTCGCCGGAATGCGCGTGAGTCGCGGCCTCGCCGCCTTGATCGATAAGAGTCGCCGCCTTGAACAGCGGCGGTACGTTGTCGCCACGGATCGCGTCGCCGAAGCGAGCTTTCCCGTCCTTGGCGTAGTCGTCCAGTTGCGACGAATAAAGCAGCGCGGAGTCTTCGCAGCAAAGCCGCCACAGACCACTTTCGGCAGCGTATTGTCCGTACGCCAGGTCGTAGTTTTTCTTGGCATCTTCGGCGTGTCTCTGGTTGCTGCTTCCGCCGGCCGCGCCATATAAGTGGATCGTGGAAAGCTTGTGCTGCAGGCAGGCCAGGGTATGACGATCGACTGCCGGCCATTGCGATCCCTTATGGTCGTTTTCGAACCGCTCGATCGCCTTTTCGAGCTTAATCGCGAGTTCCGCGTCGGTACGATCGGAGTCGGAAATGTCCTTTAGCGTTTTCAGCAATTGCTGTTGCGGTTTTGAGAGCGAATCGCAGCTCTTCTCGACAATTTCCCTCAATTTCTTCTGCACCGCGATGGTATTGGTGTCGAAGTAGAACTCGGATTTCCCGCCAAGAAACGAACTGGGATCGTCGCTGCGGGCAATTGCATCGGCCATGGCTTGTCGGACGAAAGGTGTGTACCACGGCATCTCGTCGAACCACCAATTGCCGGTGAGCCCCGGTAGAAGCAGCAAGTTGTTCTGATGCGCGGCGAAAGGCGGCGGCCGGGAACGCCAACGATTATAGAGGAAAGCCGCCACCGCCAAAAGCACGACGGCTGCCGTGACCGCGGCCGCCAGAATTGAGAGTCGCAGACGCCGTTGCCGCTGCTGCTGCAAGCCGGAAACCGGCGTCGGCGTCCGCCAGGGAGGAAGGGCCGTCTCGCCGGTCTCGATCTCCGAACTCTTGATCGCCGGCTCGGAGTCGGCAGTCGATTGATCGCCGCGGTCCAGCGAGGCTGCCAACTGAGCAAGGTCTCGCATCGCAGCGAAGGGCGCCATCGCCTTGGCGACTTCCGCCGGCGTTTGAAAGCGGTCCGCCTGCGATTTCGCCAGCATTCGCTCGAACACCTCCTGCAACTCCGGCGGACAATCGGGGCAAGCCGCGGCCAGCGACGGAATCGGGCCCGCGATGTGTGCCATGATCTTCTTTCGGTTGCTTTCGCTAGCCGTGTTGCGATAAGGCGCCTTGCCGGCAAGTAAGAAATACAGCGTGCAACCCAGGCTGTAAATGTCGGCCCGGATGTCCACGCCGCCGGGATCATCCCATTGCTCGGGCGCCATATAGTCAATCGTGCCCATCGTGATGCCGGTTTGCGTCAACCCGTCCGTATCTTGCTCCGGAGAAGTTCGTTCGGCGTGCAGTTTCGCTAATCCCAAGTCGAGCAACTTGACGACGCCCGTGCGGCTCAACATCGAGTTGGCCGGCTTAACGTCGCGGTGAACGATTCCATGTTTATGGGCGTGCTGAAGCCCTAGTGCCAATTGACGAATTGCCTCGCAAGCCGCTCCCACGCTCAATGGCCGGTTTGTCGTCGCGTTTGGCCTGACAAGGTGTTGGAGGTCGATGCCTTCGACATACTCCATCGCCAAGAAATGCGCACCGCCGGCCTCGCCGGCATTGTAGGCGCGAACGATATTTGGATGTTCAAGACCGCCGATCGATTGCATCTCCCGTTTGAAGCGGGCGATGGCCTGCGGTTCATTAAGATACCTTTCCGAAAGCACTTTCAGCGCCACGGTTTGGTTCAAGTTGATTTGCCGGGCCTTGTAGACGAGGCCCATGGCGCCGTGGCCGAGCTCGCCGTGCAGTTCATAGTCGCCAAGACGATTTCGCTTTACCACGCGCTGGAATATCGATTCGATCTCGTTGCGCAGCTTCCGGGAACCGGCGGTAATACTCTTGCGGCCACAGAAAGTCCCCTCTCTCTTGCCGAAGTTCCAGTTCCATTGCCAGCAACTCGCACAGCAACTTGTTGCGTTGTGAAGGCCGCACCCTCTCGACGAACGCGTCAATGCGGGGACGCTTTCCAAATGCGGCCTTTTTCCGCCATGTCTGCTCAAACTCGTCGCAGATGCGATCAAGTTCAACCGCGACAGACAAGTGCGAATCAGTAGGGCTGGGCTTTTCAGGCTGGCTCATTATCGGGCCTTACCAATTCGAAAAGGCGTATGCGCAGGCTCTCACGGGCGGTGGTTGGTCGGCCCTTTGGGCTGTCGCCGCAGTTGGCGTGACGCACCGCGTTTTTGTGCCTGATCTACCAATGGATAGCTACGATCACAGGCCGAGAATTGTTCGTCGAAAGTATCTTACACCGACGAGGAATAAAGTCAAAGCTATCAAAGATACCCCGGATGGGGCATTCAAGAGTCGCGGTAGGCAACTAGCCGCCGGCTTTCGCGTGACTCGGCCTGAGCAGGCAACGAGAAGCAGCGAAAAGACATCGACCACGATACTGAAGTTCGGGTCGAGATTACCAGCGCCAATTCATCTGTGACTTCAGAGATTGCTCCGTTTCTGTCGGATGCCCGACATTGATCGCGCAAGAAAAACCTGAGTATGCGCGATCGGGCACTCAAAGTTTGACGACACGCTGTTTTTGGAAATTGGCTTGTCGGGCTGGGACATCGAAAGGGACTTCCTTCAAGGAACAGCCAATCTTCAAACCACCGGAGCTCGCCATTCGTGACAACGATCGAAAGAACTGCAACTGAACCATCGCATTCGCGTCCAAAATCGCCCATGCGATTCGCTGAACTCGTATTCTGCGCCGCGACGCTGATCAGCTCGTTTTTGCTCTTCCAGGCGCAGCCGTTAATCGACAAATTCATATTGCCGTGGTTCGGCGGCAGCGCCGCCGTTGTCTCGGTTCACCGTGAACTGGAAGGCCGGGATTGGGAAGTTAGTGGGGTGACTGGGGAATCGTCACGGGTTCCTCGTCTCTGTAGCCGGGACGTTCGACCGAGTCAAGTTGGTGGCGAAGGTCTGGGCCGTGGATTGCGCCGCGGCGGCGATGTCCAAGCGTTTGTGGGCGGCCCACAGATCGAACACGTTGCCTTTGGCGGCGTGCGGTTTGAATGCTCACCTGAAGCGCGTAAGAAAATTGAACGTGACATGTCTGATTTTGTTGCGAGTCTTGATTTCCCTCCGGAAATGATTCGAAAAAGTGAGTCTTCTTCGGGGGATTGCTCTTTTCCCTGAACACGCCGCAGACGGATACATCCACTTTGGACATGGCGACTCGCAGAGATTCTCATGGGGAACTCGTCTTTAGAATCAACCCCGAAATAACGAATTTTCCGGACGGGCATAAGGGTGAGATTGTTTCTCGAAAAGAAATTCTCGCAGCCCTCATGCAGCACGGACGTGAATATGTGCTGACCGGACCACAGTGCTCTATCGAAGCGCTCAAAGATCACATTGGTATTCGGCAGAACATCGTGAAGTGGGCTAAGGTGGCGCAAGGGCGGTGGAAGTTTCCTGAGAAATGGGTTATCCAACCAGATGGCACACTTGTTTTGGAAAGTTTGCCTGCAAAATTCAACCCGGCATTTTGGGGAGCGCCCGAAGACGCGTTTATTCCTAAAGGGGTCTCGCCACACGAGGCGGTTCAAGATGCCTTTACCGGCGCTTTTGAATATTCACTGGGCTGTCGGTCCGCAACAAAACTCTGCATCATGCAGGGAATTTTTGATTATTGCCGCGCTGTCAAAAAAGATATTAGAATGGCAGAGTATCTCGATTCCCTGGCCGATGGGGAACCGGTGGGCCATGTAGGGGGCAGCCATGCACTTCCACCACAGTCGCTTGATCACCGGAATTACCTAGTCCGGCAATTCAATGTTCCTCCAGACAATATGATCCCGGGAGATTGGATCTATATTAAAAATACCGACACTAAGTCAGCACAGCGCACTGGGTACGAGGGGATCAATACCATCTACGAAGGAGGCGATACGTTTGCCGATTATTTTTACGACGATCCGAATGCGGTTCACGGGTCACCATACTATACGGGAGGAGCGAAAGACGCTGGCGGGTTGAGTCGCAGGCTACAGGAAGCTTACAACTGGCGCTTTGGAATACTCGAAGATTTTGAAAACGACCCAGGACGCGCTTTCTTAACGAAACCTCAGATTGATGGTTTAATGAAAGATCCGTCGCAGGGCGGACTACTTATGAATTCTCGCGACTCGTGGGCAGATATTTCACTGCCAGAACCCAAATAACGGCCACGCACGGCCGCACGATCCGTCAAATCCCTGCGAACTCCGTGCCACACTCGGTATAATCGCCGCTGCACAATGCCGGTTGCCTTCGTGGGGCGCACAATGTCGGACGAAAAATCGATAACGCACTGGATCGCCGAGTTGCAACAAGGCAACCGCGAGGCGGCACAACATCTTTGGGAGAAGTACTTTGCGCAAATCGTTCGGTTTGCCGCTCAAAAACTGCGCGGCCGCCGTAGTCGAGCCGTCGATGAGGAAGACGTGGCGCTCAGCGCGATGCATAGCGCGCTCCGCAGAATAGAAGCCGGAGAGTATCCGCGTCTAAGCGACCGCAACGATCTCTGGCGGCTGCTCATAGTGATTACCGCACACAAGTCGCTTCATCTGGTCCGCGACGAAGGCCGCCAGAAGCGCGGAGGCCGCCGCGCCGGGCTTACCGATAGCGATGCTTCCGATGGCGAGGAGGCGGCGGTCGACCAAATCCTCTCGCGCGAACCAACTCCACAGTTCGCCGCGGAAATGGCGGAGCAGTGCGACCGCTTGCTCGACAGCCTGCCCGACGACAATTTGCGGCGTCTTGCTATCTGGAAAATGGAAGGACATTCAAACGCAGAAATCGCTTCTCAGATGCAATCCACCGCCCGCACCGTGGAGCGGAAGCTGCGTTTGATACGAAGCATGTGGAACAAGGCAGCTTCCGAATACTAGAACAGCCGTAATCCAGAATGATTTGGACGCTTCCCGAGCGTCGACTTTTTCACTGAGCAATCAGTTTTGCTTCCGCGGCTCCGAAACACCTGCTGCAACGGCTTGGCTCACAAGGCGTCCCTTTCCCCACTCCTCCCCGCGCTTGCAAGCTCGCAGCAAGCGCGGGAGAGGAAGGAGGGGATTTGAGAATCAGTCCCACCACCAGCGGCCCTTGGGAAGCTCGATCTTTGCCTTTGAATGCGCCTGGGCGACTTTGCTGTCCTTGTCTTCCATCACCTTCTCGGGCGTAAGGCCATCAGTGGGTTGATTTCCACGCCGCCGTTTGGCATCGACAGGGTGTTGCCCTTGCGGATCACATTTACCACGGTGGCGACTTGCTTCGGCGGGTTGTAAACTTCGGTGGCAATCGTGCTCTCGTCATCGAGCACGTCGGCCTTCCAGTTGCCTTTGCCGTAGAAATCGTGCTGCTGGATATACGCGGCCGCGACCGCCAGGTCGATCATGTTCCGTAATTCGGCGTAGACCGGCGAGCGGTCCGCCAGTTCCGAATAGACCTTGGTGAAGGCCTGCGTGAAGGCTTTGCTGGCGCTGTTTCCGCGTGCGGTGGCCGCTCGCTGGCCGTTAAGGCCCACCAGTTCCTCCTCGCCCACGACCTTCACGCCGTCGCCCACCAACTCCATCGCCTGGCCGTCCGCCGAAGTGCGGACGCACTCATAATTGGGCGTGAAGAACCAGCGGGCGAGACCCTGGCTGCCGAGCTGCGCGGCGTTCGCCCGATCGACGAAGCTGACGAGCTTCACGGGCGGTTTCTCCAGGCCGATGCCGATCATTTTCATGCGATAATCCGCCTCGACCATCACCATCGCATAGTGCGTCTTGGGCGAGATGCCGTTCACGCTGATGCTCTGCAGGCCCTTCGAGTTCCGCATTCCCTCGGCGACCATTTCCACCCGCTGCGTGTCGCGCGGGTCGAGGCTCGAGCCAACGCTGCGGACGAATTGTTCATAAGCCTTCAGGCCTTCTTGCGTCGGGTCGATCGAGCAGCCGATCAAGCGCGTCGTTTTTCCGCTGGGCGGAAACGCCCGCAAGGCCGTGCAGAGGTCCTCTAGGCGAATGACGGGGCGTCCGCTGGAGATGCCGACCGCGCGGTCGTTCGCATCGGTGGTCCAGCCTTCGGCCGGGCCGGCGATGACGATGTCGCCGCTATCGGGATAGAAGAAAACGTAGCGAATGCGGAGTAGTCCGGCGAGATAGCGCATCTCGTCAGTGAGCGCACCGTTGTGTGCCTTAATATCCTGCTCAAGTGCCTTCAGCGAGATGTAGCGTATCGCACTTTTCTTAGCGGCCTTGGTATTCAGGCCCGCGCGGATGGCCGCCTGCTGCTGCTTGCTAAGCTGGCCGGTCTGATCGGCGGTCGACTTGAGACGCACCACGCCCTCGGCATCAACGGCCACGCCGCCTTGCGCCATGACAAGTCTCGGCGCCGCCAACATTGCGGCCGCGGCCGACATCCAAATTACCCTTCTCAAAATCGGGCCACGCGACAACATCGCTGATCTCCTGAAAAGACTTTCTCGGGTCCAGATAGAGTCCGAAAGGGCTGCGGAAACGAATCAAATTCGGTTCCCGGGCGGCCCTAGCGGTCCTTCATTGATCTTAATTGGGCAGCCTGGGTAAAGCAAGCAAAGGAAATGGGGCAGTCGCAAGGACGTTGCGCGATTCGACCAAGGGCTTAATTCAGCCAACGCGCCAACACCCCCATTTCGGCGGGTTGTTGCGTGGGCTTGGTACTTCTCGGATCGTGGCCGTCAGCGCGAAAGATGGCCCGTGATAGGAATTCTGCCTACACGATATCCCTGATTTCCTGAGCGACCGCCAGTGCTTGGGTCGCGGCCTTGAGGCTTCCGGTGAGCTTGATCAGGGCCAACGCGGCCTTGAGTTCCGGGACGCCCACACCTCCTTTAGCGACAACCTTCTTCACCGCTCGCCGCCGCGTGTTGTGCTTTGATTTGACCGTCGTGACAAGATTGGCACTCACCGAGATTCGATCCTTCGCCAAGGCTTCGACGACTTCCGACGTTTTCGCCTTGGGATGTGCCTTATAGTAGTCGCGGATCGATTGGGATTTGTTGACGCCTTCTGACTTGGCCATGATTCTGACTCCGTTTTGGATGTAGTGCGGTTATGCAGCATTGTCCCAAACCTCCCAGGGGCTGTCAAGCATCCGAGATTCGCACACCTTCCGCACACTCTCCACAAATCGTCCCCCGCCATTTCGCTTGCCGACGGCAACTCGGCGTTATAATGGAAATGACGGGCAGCGACAGTGCGCGGACGATCACATCGCATGACGCAAGTCAACGGCAGCGTTCAAACGAGAACAACTGCCGGAGGCGGCTGCGGCGCGGTGAGTTGTTTCGCACCGCCGGAATGATAAGACCGCGGAAGGGCCTGCGGCAACCACACCTTGCAATAGCACCATGAACATTGCCTACTCCGGCTTCCAAGAGCCGCTGGGCCGCCTGCTGGACAGGGGTCGCGAGCGGCGGACATGCCGGCCGTTCAAGAAGCCTCGCGCTTTGGCGGCGAATTTCCATTTCCTTTTCGGCCCCGGCGCGGATGTCGTGGAAAGAAATCGGCCGCTCGCGCCGCGCATCAACTGCCGCTGCCGCGGCGGTGCGGTACGCGGGCGGCGGGAAATGCCGGTTGCGTGGCGATTGCCCAGAATGCGCTGAATCCGTAGGATGGACCTCTGAGTCCGTCCGCGAAAAATGGGACGGACTCGGAGGTCCATCCTACAGCCGCCTCCGTATGCTTGCCAAATCGCTCCGGCGCCTTTATGCTGCTTGGGATCGTGTCGCCGTGTCACTTTCCTACCGGGTAATCGTGGACCAGGAGTCGCTCATGTTCAAGCCGATCGTTGCCGCTGCGTTGCTTTGGGCCATTTCTTTCGCATCCTTTGCCGCCGCCGCGCCGCCCGCGCCTTCGCCTTCCGCGCTGCCGGCGGAAACCAAAGCCGAGCGCGACGCACGCATGAAGTGGTGGCGGGAGGCCAAGTTCGGCATGTTTATTCACTGGGGCGTCTATTCTGTCCCGGCCGGCGTCTACGAGGGCAAGCCGTATGCTCACATCGGCGAGTGGATCATGCACGACGCCAAGATTCCCGTCGCCCGATACGCGGAGTACACGAAGGAATTCAATCCGGTCAAGTTCGACGCCGACCGTTGGGTCGAGATCGCCAAAAACGCGGGCATGAAGTACATCGTCATCACGTCGAAGCACCACGACGGCTTCGCCATGTTCCACAGCAAGACGAGTCCCTACAACATTTACGACGCCACGCCCTTCAAGCGCGACCCGCTGAAGGAATTGGCGGCGGCCTGCGAGAAGCAAGGCATCAAGCTCGGCTTCTACTATTCGCAGGCGCAGGACTGGCACCATCCGGGCGGCGCGGCCGTCGGCGGGCACTGGGACCCAGCCCAGGACGGCGACATGACCAAATACATCAAGGAAATCGCCGTGCCGGAGATCCGCGAGATTCTCACCAACTATGGAAAGGTCTCGGTTCTTTGGTTCGACACGCCGAAGGACATGACGAAAGAGCGGGCGGAGATGATCCTGCCGCTCTTGAGCTTGCAGCCGGGCATCATCTGGAACAATCGCCTCGGCGGCGGCTACAAGGGCGACACGGAAACGCCCGAACAGCACATTCCGCCGCAAGGCTACAAGGATCGCGACTGGGAAACGTGCATGACGATGAACGGCACGTGGGGTTTCAAGAAAAACGACCACAACTGGAAGTCCGAGGCGACGCTACTGCACAATTTGATCGACATCGCCAGCAAGGGCGGCAATTATCTTCTGAACGTGGGGCCGACCTCCGAGGGCGAGATTCCCGAGCCGAGCATCGAGCGGCTGGCGGAAATCGGCAAGTGGATGAAGGTCAATGGTGAAGCGATCTACGGCACGACGGCCACGCCCTTCACTCAGCCGCTGGCCTGGGGGCGGTGTACGAAGAAGGTGGATGAGAAGGGGACGACGCTTTATCTGCATGTGTTTGATTGGCCGAAGGATGGGAAGTTGATTGTGCCTGGTCAGATTGACGTTGAGAGCGCGTATTTGTTGGTTGATCCAGCGAAAACGCATTTAGAGACGTTCTCGATCTTTGCTGGCATCGGCAGGAGCCGCGTCGTTGGTTTGAAGAAACTGGATGTAGTCGTCCATCTCCCTGAAATAGCCCCCGACCCGATCTCCTCCACGGTCGTACTTCGTGTGAAAGGCCCGTTGGACATCGATCAGCCGCCCGCCGCGGAGCCGGCGCCAGAGCCGAAGAAGCCGGCGAAGAAGAAGGCTGCCGCGAAGTAAAGGTAGGGTGGGCCGAGTGCAACGAGTCCCACCGCCTCGCGCGAGCGTTGGTGGGGCTCGCTGCGCTCGGCCCACCCTACTCGGACACAATGCCCACATGAACAAATTATCCGGCGAGATCAGCCCGTATCTGCTTCAACACGCGGAAAACCCGGTCGCTTGGGAACCTTGGGGCCCGGAGGCGCTGGGCCTGCGCACAGGCAGAGCAGAAGCCGATCTTCCTTTCCATCGGCTACTCGGCCTGCCATTGGTGCCACGTGATGGCCCATGAGAGTTTTGAAGACGCCGGCGTGGCCGAGCTCTTGAACCGTGATTTCGTTGCAATAAAGGTCGATCGCGAGGAGCGGCCCGATCTCGACCAGGTTTATATGGAAGCCGTGCAGGCGATGACCGGCCACGGCGGCTGGCCGATGTCGGTCTTCCTCACGCCCGAGAAGAAGCCCTTTTTCGGCGGCACGTATTGGCCGAAGAACGCCCGCGGCGGGATGCCGGGCTTTATCGAAATCGTGCCCGCCGTTGCAGCCGCGTGGCGCGACCGCCGCGAGGAGGTCCTCGAGCAGGCGGATCAGGCGGTGGAATTCTTACAGCGGCAGCATGTGCCCGGCGACAAGACGGCCGAATTGACGGCGAGCCCGTTGGAAACGGCCGAGGCCGCCATGCTTCAGACATTCGACGCGCGCTATGGAGGCTTTGGAGGCGCGCCGAAGTTTCCACACGCCATCGAGTTGAAGCTGCTCTTGGCGCGGTGGCATCAATCGAAGCGCGAGGACTTGTTGGAAATGGTCACCGTGACGCTCGATCGCATGGCCGCGGGCGGCATCTACGATCAATTGGGCGGCGGCTTTCACCGCTACAGCGTCGACGATCGGTGGCTCGTGCCGCACTTCGAGAAAATGCTCTACGACAATGCCATGCTGGCCGACTGCTATCTGGCCGCCTGGCAGGCGACCGGGCGGGACGACTACCGCCGCGTCGTCCGCGAGACGTTAGATTACGTGCTCCGAGACATGACCGATCCGTACGGCGGCTTTTACGCCGCCGAGGACGCCGACAGCGAGGGCGAGGAAGGCAAATTCTACGTCTGGACGCCGGCAGAAATCGAGGCGGTGCTCGGCCACGACCGGGCGGCCGCGTTCTCTAAGGTGTACGACGTATCCGCCGCCGGCAATTTCGAGGGCAGCAACATCCTGAATTTATCTAAACCGGTCGCCGTTTGCGCCAAAATGCTCGGCCGCGACGCGGCGGAATTAGAGGCCGAGTTGGCGGACGATCGCGCGAAGTTGCTGGAAGCCCGATCGAAGCGCGTGCGGCCGGGCCGCGACGACAAGGTGCTCGTAAGCTGGAATGGCCTGATGATTGACGCGCTGGCGAAGGCGGGGGCGGCGCTGGATGAACCGCGCTACGCAAACGCCGCGGCGGCAGCGGCCGATTTTCTGCTTAAGGAGCTGTGCGACGGCGAGGGCCGCATGCTGCATTGCTGGCGCGCGGTCAGGCGCGGCATAAGGCCTTTCTCGATGACCACGCCAGCCTCTGCAATGCGCTCATCACGCTCGACGAATCCATGCCCCCCTCTCCTTCCGGGAGAGGGGCAGGGGGTGAGGGCGGCCGCTGGCTGGATGAGGCGGTCCGGCTGGCCGACGCGATGCTGGCGCGGTTCCGAGACGCGAAAGACGGCGGATTCTTTTACATCGCCAACGACCACGAGCCGCTCATCTCGCGGAGAAAGGATGTTGTCGATTCGCCCGTGCCGAGCAGCACCGGCCTGGCGGTGACGGCGCTTTTGCGGCTATCTCGACTTGCCGGCCGCGAAGATTACACGCGAGCCGCCGAGGAAACGCTACGCGTGAACATGGAGTTGATGTCGCGGGCCTCGCTGGGCGTTGCACAGTTATTACTAGGGTTGGAGGACTTTTTGACGCGGGTCAAGTGAACGGTTTTGTGGGGCAGATTGCCAATCTGCTGGGATTTTTAGGCAGGTTGGCAACCTGCCCCACGCAATATCGCGCCAAACTGCCCTTGTACCGCACTTTGCTTTTTGGGAATATCCGCGTGAAATTCGTTCATTTTCCGCGAAGCAAAGGAAGTACGCGATGTTCAGCTTGTTGCGAGCCGCATTCACGCTTTTGGCCGGCGTGCTGGTGGTCGGTTACTTTCTCGGCTGGTTTACGTTCAGCCGGTCGGCAGCGGATCCGCAGACGAACAAGGTGAACATCAACGTTTCGGTCGATAAGAGCAAGGTCGGCAGCGATTTGCAGCGGCTCGAACAGAAGGTGAGCAAGGGCATCCAGGGTTTGCAGTCCCCGTCCGGCACCAATCCGCCGGGCACTAATCCAACCAACCTTTATTCGCCTCCTGGACAGTCGAACAACGTGCCGCGGCTCAGCTTCGGCCCGTTGACGGTCCAGCCGTCGGGACAGTCGCCCACCGGCCCGATACTGCCGCCCGCCGGTCAGCCGCAGCTTCAACTGCAAACGCCCGACTATCAGTTCACGCTGCCATTGAGTGGGCCGCCGGCGGTGCGCCGGGTGAGGGACGGTAGGTAGTTGGCGGCAAGCAGAGGAGAAAGGGAGAACTGCGAACTCTCCCTTTCTCCTCTTCTCCCCTTCTTTATCCCTGCCTCAGCCGCCCCGCACTGGACTGAAAATACTTCCGTCGCCGCTCCTGCGCCGCCGAGTGCGGATCGGCTTGCTGCTCTTTCAAGTCGGAGAGATTCGCCTGGCAATAGCGGCAGCCGGCGACATCGAGGTGGAACTCGAGATACTGCGCAGCCTCTTCCGGCAGCACGCCTAGCAAATAGGAGCCGAGCTCCTGCCGCGCGGGGCAACTCAAGCGATGCCGCCGCCAGATCGCTCCCAGCGATACCAAGCCGCTGTCGCGCCGGGCGATGATTTCGGCAAGCCACTCCGCTAATTTCGGATCGGTGCGGAGGGCCAATTCGATCCTCGTCATCTCCTCGGTCGGCAGGGCCTCGTCGAGATAGGCTTCAAGATCGGCAATGCGGTGACTGGTCATGGCGGAACTCCGTACTGTAGGGAACGCCCTCCGCGGCGTTCCGTTATCTGGAACGGCACGGAGGCCGTTCCCTACAGGTTACTGCTCATACAACTCCGGAAAAACTTCTTCGGGCAGTCCTTGGCCGCGGACAGCGGCCTGCAATCGGGCGACCGTCTCGAACTTGAAATTGGCCACCGTCTGCTCGCTCAGGCCCAGCCGGGCGGCGACTTCCTTGTTCGACCAGCCGCGGACCCAGAGCAGCTCCATACATTCCAGCCTCTCCCACTGGCCGCGGCGGCGCCAATGGGCCACCAACTCGCGCAGAGCTGCTACGAGTGCGGTCTCTTCCAGGCCGTGCCGCTCGCGGCTGCGGGCAAGACTGCTCACGCGGCGGCCGCGATCGGCCGGCTGCCAATCACCGCTGCTGTCGTCGCCCGCCAGCGGCAAGGTCGGGCGGCGCCCCTCGCGTCGCATGAGATCCGTCAGCTTGTGCGCGGCGATGGAGAATAGGTAGCCTTCCAGCGATTGGGCGGCATCGTAGTTCGGCAGGCTGGTGAGGAAACCGATGAATGTTTCCTGAACGAGGTCCTCGGCGACGGAGCGGTCTGCAACGCGGCGCGCAACATAGCCGAGCAGGCGGCCTTCATAGCGCGCGATCAGATCGCCCCAGGCGTCGGGCGAACCGCCGCGGATTCGGTCGATAAGCAGGACTTCGGTGCTGTCTGGCATTTGCCATCAGCATAACATAGCAGGTCGCGAACTTCCACTAGAGATAACCAAACAGCGTGGCAAGCGCGACGATTACTGCCACCAGACAGGCGACCGAGACCATCGTGAAGATCCGCCACGCGCGGGCCTTGACCGCCACGGGCGCGGCTGCAGCTTGGATGGGGTTCACGTCTTGCCGACCTCCCGCCATGCTCAGGCCGCCCCAGACAAGCGCCAGGAGGCCGAGCACGCCGCCTAGCGCGATGCCAGCGCGTTCGAGACGCCGATTGACGACCGCGCTATCGGCCAGATTAATGATCTTCTCTTCCATTTCTTTGTCGAAGCCGAACAGGAGGTGCAGCGTGTACATGTTTTTGTCCTCGCCGCCGACGTTCGATCGTCCGCTTTTCCACCCAGCGGTCGCGTTCCAACTTCCCAACGTCAATATCCGCCAGACGCATGTTCCTGGCTTGGCCATTGCCGAGCAGGAGATCGGTGTACTCCGCGACGGCACTTTGCAAGGCCCTAGGCACTTCTCGATCGCACTCCAACTCGGTCGAATTAGGCTCCGTGTGCCGCGTCATGAGCCAGACGTCGCCCTGCTTTCTCGGCTCGGCGTTGACCCACTTGGGGCGTGGTCGGGCGTCGTCATCCGAATCATCTTTTGGCGGCGTCGCCGGCTTGGTCGGTTTCTCCGCGGCATCCGACTTAACCGCCTTGGAGGAGTTGTCAGCCTTGGCCACCTTCGTCGCCGAGGCAGAGGCTTTTGACCTTCGCGGCCGAGTCGATTCCGCCGAGCGCGCGGCAGAATAGCCCGGCGGCGGCGGAACTGGAATCGTTGAAGAAGGATAGCCGGGCGGCTGAGGCGGAGTAGAAATTGTAATTGCTCTTTGATATTCTTCCGCCACGCGCGCCTGTTGCGACTCCACCATCCGCACCTGCCTCACGCTGACAAGCCCGACGAAGACAAACGCGACGGCGCCAAGTAACAGCAGCCCGATTACGAAGGGCCGCGAGCGCGAGTTCGCCAGGGCCTTCACAATCATGTAGACCACGAAAACGATAAGGACGATGCCAAGCCAGGAAATCCCAATACCGGCAGAGGAATCCATTAGATCACCTTTTTCCTTTGCGGTCGCAATCGCGCATACGTCGGCACCCACGGGCTGGCCAATTGCACGGAGACCGACATGCAGCCGGCGACCATCATGAGCCACGGTTCAGGAAATTGCAGGACACTCGCCACGATGTGCGCGGCGATCACGGTGATAATCAGCGAGACGAGGCTGAGCCGCGCGGGCCGCAGCGGATCGCTCTGCCGCCACCAGCGGACCAGCGCCAACAAGGCGGCGAACGCGGCCATGTGAGCCATCACCAGCGGTTGTCCGCCGTTATAAAAATCGGCCGCTAGCCTCAGGCCCGAGGGCAAGGGGGTATGCCTTGTAAGAGTCGCGTCGTTTGGCAGGCCGACGTGGAAGGCGTCGGCCGCGGCGCAGGCCGCAAGGCCGAGGCCGAGGCCGATCGTCATCAGCAGGAAGCGGCGGAGCATCGGCTCGCCTTCGCTCCCTTCCCAGAACTTGCCGGCCACGAGAACGCCCCACGAGCCGATGAGGCTCACGAGGAAGAGCCAAGCGCACTGGCCCGGCTGCACGGTGAATTCGTTGCTGTGTGCGGCGATCAGCACCGCGACACCGCACACGACCGCGGTGACGGCCGCCGAGATCAAGAGCGAGCCGACCACTTCACGGGCCCGAAGCAACGGCGGCTTCACGACGAATACCGGCGAAGGCGGCTGGCTCGGTGCCCGCGGCGCCGCGGCCGGCGGCATGGCCATCGTCGGCCGTAGTAACGGCCTCATCGGCGCAGGCGAGATTACCAGCCGGTAAAACCAGCGCACGGCACGATACCCGCCATACGCTATTAGCAAGAAGAAGACCATCGGAACCCAAAGATGAATCGTTCCCAGCAGTAGCAGGACTCCGCCCACCACAATCAAGACACGCAGCCACTGCGGCAAGTCGGCGGTTCGCCAGGCGTGGCGCATTTGCGCGAGGCCCTGCCGCACCGCACGGGCGATCGGCTCCTGGTCGGAATCGCTGCCGAAACTTCCGGGCGAAAATGCAGCCGCCGGCCTGGCGCCAGGAATCGCTTGAGGAATGGCGGCCGCGGGCGGAATCGGGCTCGCGACGGATGTCGGATGGACCGAGCTTGCGAATCCCGCCAACGGATCGCGACCGGCTCCGCCGGGCAGGGCCGCCAGCATAAACCCTACGGCGGGAAAACGTTTAGCCGGGTCCTTTGACAACGCCCTGCCTACAACACTGCGATACGGCTCGGCTAGTTGCGAAATGTCCGGCTCGGCCGTGAGATGCTTCATCAGCACCTCGCCGATGCTCTCGCCGTCAAACGGGACGGTTCCGGTGAGCAGTTCGAAAAGGATCGCGCCCAGGGCGTAAATATCGAGCTCCTTGCCGTAGCGGCCGTGGGCCACTTCGGGCGCCATGTAATGCACGGTGCCGATGCTTTCCGTATGTCCGCTGCGGCGGCTGCACGAGATGAATTTTGAGAGGCCGTAGTCGCCGACCTTCACGATGCCTTCGTCCGAAAATATATTGCCCGGCTTGAGGTCGCGGTGGACGATGCCATGATCGTGCAAATAGGCCACGCCGGAGGCAATGCCGCGGAACCAGGCCAGCGCTTCGTTCAGCGGCAGGCCTTTGGGGTGCTCGGCCATCACGGCCTCTAAACTCTTGCCGGCGATGTACTCCATCACGATCCAAGTGTCGCCGGAATCATCGACGCGGATATCGAAAAGGCTGAGCAGGTTGGGATGCTTCAGGTTGAGGCACTGCTTCATGCCGCGAAGCTCGGTCTCCAAGTTGCGGCGAATGAGTTTTAAGGCGACATCCTTGCCGGCATCGCTGACGGCGTAGTATACTTCGCCAAAGCCGCCGCTGCCGACGCCGCGCTTGATCGTATAGCCGGCGAGCGGACGCGCGCCGCTGGAATAGACGTATGAACTTCCTACCGCCCTCTCCCCGGCCCTCTCCCGGAGGGAGAGGGGGACTTGCCTGCGGTCCGGCATCTTGCCTGAGCATCGTCGCATGATCGGTGGTTTCACCCAATCGGTCTTGCACGGCGTTACCTTCTGCGGTCATGGCTGTTCGGCGTTTACGTTTGCCGCCCCCATTATTGTACCCAGCTTCCGCCATCGCCCCTACCGACCCCGAGCCGGCGGGAACAATGAATGGATCTGAGTACCTAACTACGCACGGCTTCCAAACTGAAGGAAAATCCGTCGCCTGCCACGCGGGCGTTCGGGTGCAACGGGCCGCGGTTTTTGAACGCGATGCCGTCGATCTCGAAACGCCCCGCTGCGTGGCAGTACATCTTCTCGTCGTAGCGGAACAAAATGACCTCTCTCTTCCAATCTCGACACAACACATGGCTGTGCGGCCGCGGCCCCATCACACACGAATCGGCCAGCAGCAGCACGGCGTCGGCCGCCGGGTGCGTGCGGTGCCGGCTGACGAAATCCAGCCGCGCCGATAGGCTCAGCGGGTGCGACCGCCGCAGTTCCAATTTCACACTCGGTCCGATCTCGATCCGGCTCCCGTGACTCAGCAGCTCCGTCTTTTCGACCGCCCGGCCGGCGACGCGAACGTCGCGGAGAGCATCGATCACATACCCCTCGCTGTCGCGGCGAATCCGTGCGTGCCGCGACGATATATCGCCCAGGATCGGGATGTCGGCCCGGCCCGGCTGACCGATGATCAACTCATCGGCCAGGCAGACCCAGTAGCCGCCTACCGAGTCGATCCAGAGCATGAAGGGGCAAGGGTTGGGCATCGCCGACCTCGTAGGTCTTGGGTCTTAGGTCTTTGGTCTTAGGGCTTTGGATTTCTTGTTCCCAAGATCTAATACCAAAGACCCAAGACCTTCCCGCTATTCTACTTCTTTTCCGTCGCCGCTACCGCCTTCGCGTCCGGCTTCTTCTCGCCGAAGTAGTCGCCTACCTGGTCGACGATGTTGCCCGGTGTCGCCTTGTCCAAGGGAATCTCGCCCTGGGGCTCGCATTCCGCGGCGGCTAGTTTCTCGTCAACTTTCAGGCGGGTATCGATGCTTTGGACGAGTTCCTTCGCCTGCCCGAGCTGGCTATCGTCAAACTGGTAGCTACTCGTTGCTTTGGCGGCGGCCACCATAGAATTCCGGGCCTCCAGGTTTTCGACCTCGACTTGCAACTGACGCTTCTGCGACAACATGCCCTCGAGCTTCTGCCGCGCGGCGGCCAGGCTCTTCAGCCGGGCGTCGTGGACCTGTTTCAGGCTGCCGAGCGTGGCTTCGGAGGTCTTGAAGCGGTCGAAGCGGTTGGCCATGTCGGTCTTGACCTCGGCGACCGTGTAAGTGCGGCCGCCGTACTCATAGATGTTCTTGTTGGCGGCCAGGTCTGTCTTCAGCCGCAGGAGCTGCTCCTTGTCCTTGGCGAGCTTTGTTTCCAGGCTTGCGATTCGCTCCTCAAGCTGCTGGACCTCGACTTCTTCCTTGGCGATGACGGTCATATTCTTGCGGACCTCGGGGGCGATCTCCTGGATCATTTGCCGGGCGTGGTCGATTTCAAAACCAACCGGCACGCTGTTGTGCACCGAGTCGTGGACATAGCCCCACGAGGTGCGAAGGTAGCCGAGCGTATTTCGACCGAAAAGGACGACGGAGGCCACAACGATGCCGGCGGCGACGATGAGCGATTTGCGAATCATGAGAAGTCCCTCCTTATTATAGGGGTGTGAGAATGGTGCGTGGCGACTGCTGCCATAGCAGTCATTCGCAGGGGCGCGGAGGATATTGGAGAGCGTGGAAAAAATTCGTAGGGTGGCTAGAAGGAGAGCTGGAAAGTCGGCAAATCGGTAGGGAACGGCCTCCGTGCCGTTCCGGATTTCCGTGGAACGCCACGGAGGGCGTTCGCTACAGTCGGACTTTGCAGTTCTCCTTTTAAGGCAAGTCGTTCGCTGGACATTCAATCCGGAACTCGCGATAATTCCGAATGAGGGGAGGCTGGGAAAATGGGAGTCAAGTCAAACGCGCGACGGCGGTCGGGCCTCACGCTCATCGAGACGCTGGTGATCGTTGCGATTATCGTCCTTGGGCTTGCGATCCTCATTCCGGCGATGCAGACTCCGCGCCAGGCCAGCCGCATGGGGTTGTGCCTGAACAAAGCGCATGGGTTAGGGCTGGCGATGAGCGAGTATGCCAGCACCAACAGCAATCAGTTTCCGCCTTCGTCGGAAATAGTTACCACCTCGTCAGGTGAGAAGAAAGTCGGCGGCTATAGCTTCATCGTTAAGCTTTTGCCTTACATGGAATACGACTTCCTTTACAAGTCGCTGCCGCAAAAGCTACCTAATGGCGATATCGATGCCGCGTTGGCCGCGAACCCGGCGCTAGTTACCGCGATGAATACGTCACTCCGCGAGTTGGTCTGCCCGAGCAATCGCAATAGTATATTCCAGAATCCGAATCCCTCGCCGCCGCAATTTGCATTAACCAACTACAAGGCCGTCGGCGCGTCGACGCGAAACAGCCTCTTGATGGCTTTGGACCCGACACTAACTCCGCCTTACGGAACCGCGAAAATGCATCCCGACGGCGCGATTTATCCGAGCGATAAGAACTTGCCGATGGCGGACCTGAAGGACGGCACGTCGCACACGATCGTGATCATGGAGACGATCGACGACACGAACAGCCGTTGGATGGTCGGGCCCGAGACGACGATGGTCGGCCTGCCGCAGGCATCTTCGCCAACGGGCGAGAAACCGGCACCGGCGTACCCTTTCTTTGCCCCGCTCGGTTTCGACAACACATTTGGCGACGGCTCCGCAGTAGCAAGGTCCGGTCTGCGGACGTTCCTCACCTACGACTTTAGCCCGACGGGCGCCGATGCGGGCAAGTATGAAGACCCCGGCTGGTCCAAGCCTCCGGCCTATGGCCCGTCGTCAGCGCATCCGGAGGTCGTGATCGTCTCAATGGCTGATGGCTCGGTGATGGCGATGTCCAAAAGAGTTGACGCGGCGAATCTGTTCTTCTTGATTACGAAGGACAATAATGATCTGTTTAACATACCATAGATCGCGAGCCGCCATCTCGCTTCAATACCGGTCCCATAGGGACCATTGATAGTAGCCCAGCAGTTCACTGCTGGGAAAATGAGCGCTTGCAGGATTTGGAGTCCCGGAGGGACGACTGAGAGGCGCACCTCCGCAGGTTCAGTCGTCCCTATGGGACTTTCGGCGGATTTCGCTGAACTAGATCCCAGCGATAAATCGCTGGGCTACTGTCAAATGCCCCGCTGGGGCAAAACGGACGCTCTGAAAACGACCGCTGGCGGCCACCGAGGTAGGCATCAGCCCGGCGTGCGCTTCGCCGCATCTCGCACGGCGCGGCCGGCAGCGGAGAGGTTGGCGAGTTGCATCTCGGAATACTTGCGCGAGAGGATCACACCTTCGGGGCCGGCCCTGAGCGCGGCGGCGACGGCGGCGTAGGTGTCGTCGGGCGAGGCCTTGCGGCTGTTCTTGCCGGTCGGGATGCCGATGTCGATGCCCGGCAAAACCTTGCATTTGCCATGCACGCCGGCCAACGCGCGGCGGGTTTCGCGGAAGACGTAATCGGGCGAGAGCCCAGCCTTGGCAAGCTCTTCCAGCGGGGCTTCGTCGCCGTAGTTCAAGAGATGATTGTTGAATCGCAAGAGTTCGTCGCGCGGCACGTCGCGGAAGACGGTCGAGCCGACGTTGCGAATGTAGTTCGCGTAGCGTTCGCCGCCGCAATTGTTGTAAACGACGATTTTCAGGAAGTCGGCCTTGCCGGCGAGATCGGCGTAGCTCCGCGTGGCGCGGAAGATCGGATTGAACGAATTGACGTGCTCGATGTGGAACCCGACCTGCAATCCGGCCCGCACCGCTTTGACCGCGGCCGTGACATCGGCCACGACCTGATGCTTGGCTTCGTCGAATAGCCGGTTCCAGGCGAGAATCTCGGGCCATTCACCGAGCAGCCGCCAGAACTCGACGAAGTAGCCGTCGTCGGGCCGCTGGCCTCGCAGCGCCGCTCGGACGAAGTCGTCGAGTTTTTGGTATCCCTCGCGGGCACGCTGAAAGTCGATGCCTCGCTCCTTGGCGGCGCGGCGATGATGTTCGCAGAAGCACGTCACGCGCGACGAGGCGATGCTCTGGGCGTGACTGGCGCCAAGGGCGTTCAGCAGCGGCCCGTTGCGTTCGTTGAAAAAGAGGATGCCGTCGATGTCGTACGACTTCGCCAGGTCGGCGGCCAGCGCGGTCCAGAACGCGCGGAACGTCAGGATGGCAGAGGCACAGCGTACCCGCGCGTTTGCCCGCGAGATCAATTTCCGCCGTTTCCCTAGCGCCCGGTACGTCGGCGCGGAAGACATCCTCGATCGAGCAGAAGACCCGCATGCCGCGTTTCTTGGCGGCGGGGGCGACGGTGGCGACGATGTCCAGATCGCCGTGGTCGGGGGCATGGCCCGGCCGCAGGACGGTTTTGCGATAGAACTCGGCGTGCGGCGTGGCATAGTTGCCGCCGCGGAAGGTTCGCTCATCGGACGCCTGGACGCCGTGATCGGGAAACGGCTGGCCGGGAATCTGCCGCCCGGCCAGTCCGCGGCCAAAGGTGAAGGTGGTCAGGTAGATCGTATCGATCGCGCCGCGGTCCTGGAAAATGTCGAGCACTTTCTCCGTGCCTTCGTCGACAAACGACGCCGAGCCGACCTGGATGCCGATGCTCGTGCGCGGCGGCGTGCGGTCGGCCGCATTGGCACGATTGGCGACCGCCAGTGTGTCGGCTGCGGCAGCCGCCGCCAGGGCGGCTCCGGTTTGCAGGAACTCGCGGCGATTTGCATGAGGTGTATTGGTCATTTCTAGAATTCCTTGAAAGGCCGGAGTAACAATGTAGCCGGCGGAGTTCGATTATCACGCCTGCACCACTCGTTGGCAACGTAGCTGTTTGGGCATTTGATTTCAAGTCGGTCGAAAGCGGTTGACGAGAGGCCGACCATAAGGAATGATGACGTCGATGGACAAGAGCGTGATTGACGAAACAGATGCCGCTGCGATCAGCGGCGGCCCGGAGGTTCAGCGGCTCAGCGACCTCTCGCCGCAGCAGTGGCGGTCGGGCATCGCCGCCTGGCTCGGCTGGACGTTCGATGGTCTGGAACTGCACCTTTACACGCTCGTCGCCACACCGTTTGTTGCCGAACTGCTGAACGTCGCGAAGAATGATGATTCAGTTGGCTATTACAGTTCTCTAATTCAAGGGGCATTTCTTGTTGGCTGGGCCCTTGGCGGAGGAGTGTTCGGCTGGATCGGCGATCGCATGGGCCGCAGCCGGACGCTGGTACTCACGATCCTGACCTACGCCCTATTCACCGGCGCATCGTTTTTCGCCGCGCGGTGGTGGCACCTCATGATCTTTCGCTTCCTCGCCGCACTGGGGATCGGCGGAGAATGGGCGATCGGAGCGACCTTGCTGAGTGAGACGTGGCCGCGGCAATGGAGGCCGTGGATCGCGGCCGTGCTCCAGACGGGCGTCAACGTGGGCGTCATCGCGGCCATGATCGCCGGGTACCTGCTATCAGGTCTCGCCCCCCGCTGGGTCTTTCTCGTCGGAATCTTGCCGGCGCTTATTGTCGTCTGGATTCGCCGCTCGGTACCGGAACCGCGGGAGTGGCGCGAGGCCCTAAGCCGTCAGCGGGTTGAACGGCCGGCCGTTTTGGACCAGTTTCGAGGCAATATCCGCCGCACGACAGTGCTCACAATTCTCGTCTGCGCACTCTCGCTCTCGGCACACTGGGCCTACATGTTTTGGGCGTCGCAGCATCTGCGGAATCTGCCGGATCTCGCCAGTTGGACCGATGGCGAGCGGACGAGGCTGGTGAGCCAGGCGTTGATCGTGTTGATGATTTCTTCGATCGCCGGCAATTTCTTGGCTGCCGCCGTCGCCCGGCGGATCGGCTATCGGCGCGCCATCGCCGTCGGGTGCGTTCTCTATTTTCTGGCGATCGCGGCGGGCTACGGTATGCCGCTGGGCCCCGCGAGCATTGTCTTGTCGTTTGTGCCGATCGGGATATGTCAGGGAGTGTTCGCCCTGTTCACGATGTATTTGCCTCCGCTATTTCCCACGTTATTAAGGACTACCGGCGCGGGATTCTGCTACAACATCGGCCGTATGGCCGCGGGGTGCGCCACAGTGTTCTTCGGCCTATTCTCCGTGGTCGGCGATCACCGGCTCGCCATTCTTTGGTCCTCCTTGCTCTTTTTGCCGGCGGCGGCGCTGGCGATGCAGCTTCCGGAGCCGCCGAATGATTCGGCTTGATGTTCTCGCGGCCCGGCAATGGTAGCCGCGAATGTACGTGACGGCTATACTGCTAAAAGACATCTGACATTGAGGAACCGGAACATGTTGATCGGGAGACTCGTGCCGATTGGGGCGTATATCTTCCTGTTGGCGGCGGCCGATTTGTTTGCCGCCGGCCCGGACGCCTCTTGGAAGCTCGGCACGCCGATCGTCACCTACTGGGCGGGACCGGCTTTGACGGACGCCGCGGCGCAGCAGATGGCTGAGGGTGGCTGGAACCTCGTCTGGTGCACCGAGAAGGAGCTCGACGTCGCCAAGCGCCACGGATTGAGGGCCCAGCTTTACGACGCACTGCTATCGCCGGACACGCTCAAAAACCCCTCGCAGCAAGTGAAACTCGACGCGCTGATCGATCGCGTTCGCAACCGTTCGGCGCTTTACAGCTACTTTATTATCGACGAGCCGAGCGCGGCGACATTTCCCACGCTGGGCAAGATGGTGGGCCACCTTCGCGCCCGCGACCCGGCGCACCTGGCATACATTAATCTCTTTCCGACTTATGCCGACAACGGACAGCTTGGCACGAAAGGCGATGTGACGACCGCATATCAGAGCTATCTGCGGCAGTACGTGGAAACGGTAAAGCCGTCGCTCTTGAGCTACGACCACTACCAGTTCACGGTTCGAGGCGACAACTCGCATTACTTTCTCAACCTGGCGATGGCAAGCCGTGCGGCGCAAGAGGCGGGCGTGCCGTTTCTCAACATCGTGCAAGCCTGTTCGTACGCGGCCGATATACGCGTGCCCGGCCCCGATGAAGTGCGCTTTCTCCTCTATACGACGCTGGCCTATGGCGGACAGGGCATTTCCTATTTTGTCTATTGCACTCCTGGGATGACCGGCGGAATTGCCCTAGCGAATGGCACGCCCACGCCGCTTTACCACGCCTTGAAGCCGCTGAATCGTGAGTTTGTTGCGATCGCCAAGGAACTTCAGCCGCTGCGATCGATCGGCGTATATCATGCCGGCATGTCGCCTCCCGGCTCAATTCCGCTGCCGGCGAAGCTGCCGCTGCGATTCGACCCGCCGATTGCCTCGCTGCCGTACTCGCCGCCGGAGCGCGTGCGGGGATATTTGCTTGGCTCGTTCGGCACGAGCGACAAAATGACTCATGCGGTGGTCGTCAATCTGGATTATAAAACCGCGGCACAAGTTGCCCTGGTTGCTACGAACGGTTTAGAAGAGTTTGATACGAAGGCCGGCTCGTGGAGCGTGTCTGCTCCGCGGCTGGAACTTCAACTGCCGCCTGGCGGCGGCAAACTCGTGCGCATGATGAAGTGAAGGTGCTTCGCCCATTTACGAGCGGAAACATTTATGATCAGCATTTTTGAGTCGATCACCAAACGCCTGATGCAAGCGTGGCGGTCCGACGAACCGTCGGGCCGGGGATCTGTCTACCGTTGCGATTGCGGGCGGCCCGTCTACTTCCGCAATAGCTTGTGTCTGGGGTGCAAGTCGCCGCTCGGTTTTGAGCCGGATCTGCGAGAGGTCCACGCAATTGAGCCGGGGCCAAAACCAGACACCTGGCGGCTCACTGGCAATACCGATGCGAAGTGTTTGTGGCGGCGCTGCAAAAACTTCGAGTCGCCGGCGGGCTGCAATTGGCTCGTCTCCGCCGAAGACAAAATTCCGCAGTGCATTTCCTGCCGGCTGACGCGCACAATTCCCAGTCTCGACGATGAAGAGAATGCGGTCTGCTGGCGGCTGATCGAAAACGCGAAGCGGCGGCTCGTATCGCAATTGCTGAGTCTGGGTCTGCCGGTCAAATCGAAGGTGAGCGAGGATCCCGAGCACGGCGTGATGTTCGACTTTCTGCGCTCGCCCGACGAGGGTCCTCGGGTCCTCACGGGCCACGCCGACGGACTGATTACACTGAACGTGGAAGAAGCGGACGATTCAAAGCGGGAAAAGATCCGGCATGAAATGCACGAGCCGTATCGCACGCTGCTGGGACACTTCCGCCACGAAATCGGTCACTATTATTGGGACCGCCTGGTCGCGGGGACGCCGTGGCTGGAAAAGTTCCGCGAAGTGTTCGGCGACGAGCGGCAGGACTACGCGGCGGCGCTTAAGAAGAATTACGAGCAAGGCCCGCCGGCCAATTGGGCCGACAACTACATCAGTTCCTATGCTTCGTCGCACCCCTGGGAAGACTGGGCCGAGAGTTGGGCGCACTATTTACACGTGGTCGACAGCCTCGACACGGCGCTGCGTTTCGGCCTCCGCGGCGAAGACGTGGAGGCGGCCGTCGAGCCTTTTTCGGTCGATGACCTTTACGACCCAACCGCTCCCGACGCCGAACGGGTCATCCTGCTCATCAACTCCTGGGTGCAACTGACCACGGTGCTCAACGAATTGGCGCGGAGCATGGGCCAGCACGACTTTTATCCATTTGTCATGTCGCGCCCGCTGCTCCGCAAGATACATCTCATTCAGATCATCGTAAAAGAGACACGAGGCGGCAACTCGCTGATTTAGTCGAACGCGCGCCATTGCGACGAAAGGGTTATCGCCATGTTGTTCTCCGCCCGAATGTCGTTGCGGAACCGCGCCGCCCTCTGCCGGCGGCTGTCCACGGCGTTGACGGCCGGCATCGACATCCGCAAGGTTTTGGCGCGGGAGGCCCAGCAGGCGCGGAATGCCGCGGCGCGGCGGCGGCTGGCGGAAGTCAGTTCCGCCGTCGCACAGGGCGAAAGCCTGACGGCGGCCGTGGACGCCACCGGCGACTACTTTCCGCCGCTCTTTCGGGAGATGGTCGAAGTCGGCGAGCAGACAGGTCACCTGGGCGAGATCTTCGGCCAACTGGCCGAGCACTATGAAAATCAGGTGCAGCTTCGCCGGACTTTTCTCGGCGCGATCACATGGCCTATCATTCAGTTGACCATCGCGTTGGCGGTTATCGGATTGCTCATCTGGCTGGCCGGCGTCATCGGCCGGATGGGCGACAAGCCGATCGACTTTTTGGGATTGGGACTTGTCGGCGAGCGCGGTTTGACCATTTATCTGGCAATACTGGCGGTCGCGGCCGCGCTGCTTTTTGTTCTCATACGAGCGGCCAACCGTGGGCTAATCTTCGTTCGTCCTCTACAGCGGGCCATCTTTCGCGTACCCGTTTTGGGTCCTTCCTTGCAGACCCTCGCCTTATCGCGGCTGGCGTGGTCGATGCACTTGACGATGAACGCCGGAATGGACCTGCGCAAGGCCCTGCGATTAAGTTTGCGAAACTCGGGCAGCGTGCGTTACACGGATGCGGCCGAAGCAATCGACGCGACGATCGCCGAGGGAAACTCAATCTACGAATCGTTCTACGAGGCCGGCTGCTTTCCGGCCGATTTTCTCGATTCCGTGCAAGTAGGCGAGGAAAGCGGCAAGCTGGTGGAATCGATGGCGCTGCTTTCACGGCAATATCAGGAGCAGGCCCGCGCAGCACTTTCCACACTGACTATGCTTGCCGGATTTGCCGTGTGGGGCCTGGTAGCCATTCTGATCATCTGCTTGATCTTCCGTTTGTTCTCGTTCTATCTCGGTGTACTCAATGGCGCATTGAACGGATGAATCAGGTGACCGACAACGTGCATTCAAGCACAACGTCGGCAAAGCATAAGAGCTCGTTGACGAAACTACGCCGCGCGACGCGTCTTGGGACGAGCCACCGTGTGACGTTTTTCGGGTTGAGTCGCCGGGAGATGATCTCCGACGAGGCTGAAGTGGAAGTCAATCGCCCGCAGCCGCTCGATTTGCTCGGCGTCGAGCCGGTCCGCCTTGTAGGCCGCGCGCTGCACCATGACCCAATTGCCCAGCTTGCGGTTCCGCAACCATCGCTGCGGAACATCGCAGTGCCCGGTCTCGCGGCGGAAATCCTGAAGTGCGACAAACATCGCGTCCCATTGCTCGCGAAGAAGATCCCAGGTAAAGCCGATCGCATCGAGCCGGGCAACGCGCTCGGGATCCAATCGACCTTGCTTGCCCAACGTCCGCTGCGTATGCACCCAGACGCCCAGCGCTCGGTTATCGTCCGACAGCGTGGAGATGCGGCAATGGCCGTGCACCCGCTGGAAGTCGGCCAGTTCGCCAAACATTTCATCCCAGCGCGATTCGCCGCCGCGGTCCCAATTGAAGCCGATCGAGTCGAGCCGGCGCGCACGTTCGGCATCCATGTCGCCACGCCTTTGGGCGGCACGCAAGCCCTTGACCCACTTGGCAAGCACCGGATTCTCCGGCCAACCGTAGGGCACGTTGCAGTCGCCATGAAGCCGTTGGTATTTGGCCAACGCCACGAACATCGCTTCCCATCGCGCCTGTTGCGGCTCCCATACAATTCCCAGTTCTTCCAATTGCCGAGCGCGCTCCGGAGCCAGCCGGCCCGACCGCTTGCTGCCGCGAACTCCATTTAGCCAGGCGAACAACTCGCGATGGCGCGGCGCACCATGCGGAACGTTGCAGTGCCCGCTGTGCCGGCGAAACGTTTCCAACTGGGCCACCATTGCATCCCAATCGCGAGCGACGAAGCGACGCGCCCGCACCTCCCAGACGAAGCCGATCGCGTCCAGCCGCTTGATCCGCTCGGCGCTTAGAGTTTGCAGTTTGCGCTGCCGGCGGCAATTGAAAACCCATACCGCCAGCGACCGATCCGGCTGATAGTTGGAAGGCACGTTACAGTGACCGTGCGCTGCTTTGAAAGCCAACAGATCGGCGAATCGTCGCTCCCAGCGATCGGGCGCAATTAGCGTGGGCCGCGGACTAGAAGTACGTTCTCGGACTTGACTTCGAGCATCAGGTTGTCGGTCCAACAAGGTCGGCATAACCGTACCGAACGAGGGGTTATTTGGATTCGCTGGGACTACGCACCATACCCGAATGGGGACAATAGGTAACTTGCCAACGGTTATCATAATCGATTTACCCCGCGAGTCAAGCATTTTGCGCAGAATAGTTGGATTCGGCGCATTTTTCAGGCTCCACGACAGTGTGCGGCAGTCTTTTCTCTCTCGGCCGTGCAAAATTCGTCAGGCTGGCCACCTCAAAACTACAAAATGGGCTGACTCTGCCTATTACGTAAGGACTTCGCTTTATTCGGATTGCTCCTGCGCGGACTGTTTATATGGATTAATCCCAAAATTCGCACCGATCCTGAAATACGGATTATGCGTACAAGAGGAGTTAAAATGCTGAAGCACAGACTTTTGGCGGTTGCGATTTTCACCCTTGTGGGTACGGTTGCGGCGAGGCCCGTTATAGCGGGCGGAGACGCGAACTCGGCGAGTTACACCATCAGCGTCACTCCCGACGCGGCGTCACTGCAGCAATCAGACGCCTATTTCGCGGCCGGCGATGCCGTTGCTGCTGGGGCCGATCTGCCGCATGCGGACGCCGCGGTCTCAACGCTATATGCCGCCGGAGAAGCGGTCGCCAGCGACGACGCTCCCGCCGGGAGTTCCACGGTCAAGGCCGCCGGCTCGGCCGCGAGCCCGGCGCCGTGCGGCGAGTGTGGACGCGAGAGCCTGTTCGGCTGCCTGAATTGCAATCCGTGCCCTTGCATCTATGCCGACGTGGAAGCCGTTTTCATGCAGCAGACGCCGCGATTCCGTAATCAGCCGATACTGTTGGACTTCCTTAATGGGGCGCCGCTCGTATCGACGTTCCGACCTCAATTTCGCCGATAGCACCGGCATCGAGGCGACATTCGGCCTGCACCTTTGCAACTGCCGGGCGGTGGAATTCAGCTACTTTGGACTATTTCGCAACGGCGCGTCGGTATCTTTCGACAAGACCGATCCGAACATGGTCGTCACCTTCCCCACCGGTCCCGTGGGCAACGTCTTCCTCAACATGGACCACGTGCAGACGGACTATACATCCTACCTGAATAGCTTCGAGGTGGATTTCCCGTGCTGCTGCGGCTGCTGCGGCTGCTGTGAAGAGCCCAAGTGCGGCGGCTGCGGCGAGGCTACATGCGGTGAGGCCACGTGCAGCGAGGCTTCCTGCTCGAAACGCGGTCGCGACGCGACGGTTTGCCGCAGCGTCGAATGGTTCGCCGGCTTTCGCTACATCGAGATCGGCACCGACCTGAACATCACCGCGGCGTCGTTCCCCGCGCCATTCGTCGAAACCGGCGCCTATACGATCCACACCACCAATCGCCTATTTGGCGGACAGGTCGGCGGACGCGTCCGGAGAACGGTCAATCATTTCGGCTTCGAGTTGACCGGCAAGGCGGGCATTTACGGGAACGACGCGGACCAGAATCAAAGCGTCATCGACTTTCCCAACTTCCCGCTTCGTCCGGCCACCTCCGTTCAGGCCAACAACGTGGCCTTCGAGGGCGAGTTCAATCTCTCCGGAATCTTCCGCATCAACGACGTTTGGTCGGTAAAAGCCGGCTACAGCGTCATGTGGATCGAGGGCCTGGCCCTCGCCCCGGATCAACTCGATTTCAACTTCGCCGTCAACCCCAGCGGCAACACGCTGACTTCCGACGGCGGCATGTTCATCCACGGCGCCAACATCGGGCTTGAGGCCCGATGGTAAGCGGCTATTTTTTGGTTGTCGCGACAACATAGGCGGCCAATTGCGCATTCGTGGCGACAGTGGTCGCGGTCGTTGATTTCGTGGTGGTCGTTACGATGGCCGCGGCGGAACTGACTGCTGCCGTCGTTGCGGTCTTCGCTGTCGTTGCCGCGACTGTAGCAGTCGTCGTCGCCGGCTTCGCTGCTGTTACGGCAGTTGTAGTAATTGGCTTCGTTGTCGCCGCGGTTGTGGTCGTTGTCGTTGCCGCAGGCTTGGCTGTTGTCACGACAGTTGTCGTCGTTGTGGTTGTCGCAGGCTTAGCTGTCGCTGCGGCGGCAGTGGTTGCCGTTAGGGCCGGTGCAGTGGCCGCGGGTTTCGCGGTTGTCGTGGCGGCTGCCGCGGGCTTGGGCACGGGTTGAGGCACAATTTGCGGCTGAACGTTGTTGATTACGGCAATCGTGCTCGGCCCGGAAAATGGAACCGGGCTCACAATGGGCGATGATAGCACGAGCGGCGCAATGCTCGTGATATTAAGCTGATGCACATTCGTCGCGGTCGCGCCCGCCCCTTGCACCGCCACAATCGCGCTCGTGACTCCATTCGGGTCGTTAATGGTCGCAACCTGGACCGGCGCGTTGGAGCTTGTGCCAGGAAATGCGGGAAACCCGGCGACGCCGCTGGCCGAAAGGGCCGCGTAGGACGATCCGTTCCAACCCCAGATGTTCACAAGCGACTGCCCGCCCGTCCCCGCGCCGACGACTATGCTCTGGTTTGGAACTGAGGTGAGCTGCGCCACGGCGAGCGAAACTCCGCCTTGCAGTGGCGGCGTAAGAGTGCTGAAGGGCTTGAAGGTCGCTGCGGGAGTCGCCAGAATCGCCGGCGGCGTCGATCCGACGCTGTTAGCGTTAAAGACCTCGACGGTTGCCGCCATGCCGGCGCCGCTGCCAACGATAATCTGCGGCAAGCCGTTGGACATCGTTCCTTCGCTCGATGCGGCCACGACCGCGCCGCCGATGAACGACGACGGAAACGCCAGGAAATCCAAGGACGGCGTCGTGCTGAATACAGGGGCCCCGCCGATGGCGCCCATGTTGTAGAAGACGCGAACTTCAGCCGGCCCCCAGCTTGGCAACGTGACGATGTCTTGCACGCCGTCGCCATTCAAATCGGCCACAGCGACCTGCAAACCGCCGTTGACGGAAGGAGGATAAGCCGCGAACGACGTCAGCAAATTGCCAAACTGGTCGTAAACGTTGACTACTGGCGGCGAGGCGCCGCGGCCTGGCGCGGTGACGATGTCATCAAAGCCGTTGGCATTCAAATCGCCCGTGGCCACGCGCACGCCGCCCTGGAAAGTGTTGCCGTAAGGAACAACGGGCGCCGACAGCTTCGAATTGCCAGATATTGGGTCGAAAACGTTGAATGACTGGGGCGTCGCCGGGCTCTTGTCCATGCCGATCACGATCGCCTTCGGATTGAAGTTGCCGAAAGCCAAAAGCGGAGTAACGACTTGCATTCCGCCCGGCGGCAGCATGCCCGCTTCGCCGCTGAGGGCCACCGCCACCTGCCCGCTGGTCAAGGTGACCGTCGTTCCACCGGTGGTCTGCGTCCAGCCGTTTTGCTGCACTTCGGTCACCGTATACGTGCCCGGCACCAGGCCGGTGAACGAATACCCGCCGTTGGCGACGGTAACGGTCGACGCCGACACCGGATTGCCCAGGTCGTCGGTACCGGTCAGATTGATCGTCCAATTGGCAAGCCGTGGTTCGGAGTTGTCGGCGCCGTTGTCATTAAGGTCATTGAACTTGTAGCCGTAAAGGGCGACCGGCAAGGGAGCGATCGGCCCGACGTTGCCCTTCGCGCCACCGTTGAAGTCGGTTTGGAAGCTGCCGGTGAAAGTGTTCGAATGTTCGCTCGTCATCGTCACGCCGATATCTTGGCCGGCAAACGACGACTGCAGCGGACCGGCGCCAGTGAACAGGCCGCCAGTGAGTTCAAAACGATAATCGAATTGTGCCGTGCTCGTGCCGGGATTGTACTGCGAACCGAATTGAAGGATGTGCCCGGTCAGCAGAGGATTCAGCGCGGTTCCCGTGTAAGTGTGGCCGCTAACTGTTACCGTGCCTGCCACGAAGAAGTCGTTGGGAACGCCGTTGCCGCTGATGAGGTTGCCGGAGTTGTCGACCAGGGCGTGGATCTCGATGTCGCGCGCCCACTGATCGGAATCGGCGCCGATGCCGGGGTTACTTGCAGCGCGAGCGGCGACGCGGTCATGTCAAACGTATGCAGTGTCGCGCTGTAATGGAATTGCCCGGTGCTGTCGTAGGCGATCAGGGGCGGATTGGGAGTGATGCCAATCAGCGTAAGTAGCCGCCTTTCCTCCAGAGATTCAACCGCCAGACGCCTTTGTCGCGCTGGGAGTTTCGACTTCGTACTTTTGCGGCGGCGACCCTTGCCAAGAAAATAACTGCCGAGCGACCGAAAAAACATGATGTGCCTCAAGATGCTTCTGCTCGATGAGAAGGAACATGGTCGCCAGCAAACTGTAGCGACTAGCTAGACCCAGCGGCCAGCCGAGCATCCTTGCGCATGTTGCCCATACCATGCTTTACGCACACTCATCTCAATCTACGCATCTTAATTAAATGCGCCCTGCATGTCAATCTTCCGGCGCCTAAAGTCCCCGTCATTTTTCGCCGACGACCCACATTCACAAACTGGGAGATAGTGAACGTGCGATTAGATGCGATGCGGATGGGCCGATCGTGCCGGAGAAAGGGGCAAGAAGTATGTGGATCGAGTCGCGCGGTGACGTAATTCAAGCCGCTCCAAACAGCGCTTAAATCATCACTCGTTTAACGATGCCACGCGGCCAGCAATATGTCGAAATCGCCGCTACAAGTGCTAGACCGTCAGCCTTGCCAACGCCCTGCGACGATGGAATCGGTGAGATATCAGTGCCGGCATCCCGAACATCAGCATGCTCACGAACAACCACACGCTTGATGGCTCGGGAACGGTATTTAGCATAAAGTTATCGGACGCGGCCTGGGATGGGTCCGTCGCGAAGCTCGATGTTAAGGCGCCGGTGAATCCTGAACCTGTGGCGGCCAAAATAACACCTGTTGTGCCGTTGTAATACGGCGCCAAGTCGCCGCCCGTCACATTGAATATAAACTCGAATATGTCTCCCCCGCCGGGAGCGTAGCCGAACTGCGAGAGTGTGCCTTTCAGCAGTGTTCCGCTGGTTGCAAAGCCCGGAATAGTGCCCGTGACATTCAGCAAACCGGAAAGCGGTGTGCCGGTTTGAGAAACCGAGGCGCTTAGCGTGTATGTGCCGCCGTTAATCGTTGGATAGTCGGGCGTGTTGCTGCCGGAGATATTGAATGAGAGCGGCCAACCGGTCGCCGTGAAATTGCCGGTGCTTCCCGAGGTGGGACTATATTGCGCGGAAAGAAACCCGGCATACAAATCCGGATTCTGCTGGGCAAGATTGAGGGTCGATCCCACGGCGGGAGACTCATCAACTATCGTGATACCCACGCATCCGAACACGACCGCGCAAAGCGCGCATGCTACCGGACCCTTCATGGTGGCCTCCCGCAAACCCTAGTTGTGAAACGCTGCCTCGTGGTCAGGTTACGCACTGTGGATATCGATAATTACTGCGAATCACGGGCGAGAACGCGCGTCCAGTGCGAGCGCACGTCCACCCCAGTGCTTCAAGACTTTATTATCATTAAAAGCGCCAGAATTGCAAGCATTTGGCAATATTTCCCGAAAAATCCACTTCGGATTATTACAGCCCGGCTTAATGGGGGTGTCGTGGGGCAGGTTTCCTAACCTGCCGGTGAACGGCAGGTTGGCAACCTGCCCCACGGAAAGTTGGCTCCGTCCATATCCTAAGTTCGACTAAAATCCCTATCCGACTGCCTTTTGCCCCATTAAACTACCAGAGGTGCATCACCATTCGGCCCTAAGATCGCTCCCATGAAGCCCGATACGCTCAAACTCCTCATCGCCGCGGGCAATCCGATCATCTCGATTGCCACGCCCGATGAGACGCGGCGCGGTTCGCCTCGTCCGCGACGCGGCTCAACAAATGGGTTTGCACGTCTCCGAGTGGTCGCTCACCGATGGCCTGCTCGCGCCGGGGGCCGCTCAAGTGCTGGCCGACCCCGGCAAGCCGGCAGCCGCGCTCCGCTACGTCAAGGACTCGTCGAATCCGGCCCTCTTCCTCTTCAAAGACCTGGGCCAGCACGCCAAGGACCCGCAGATTCTCCGCTACGTCCGCGATCTCTACTTCTCGCCGCCCTCGCGGCTGTGGACCGTCATCCTTGTCGATGGCTCGTCGCCGCCGATCGAGATGCGGCGGCTCAGCCTGCCGCTGGATATCGGCTGGCCGGACGAAGAGGAAATCCTCGCGCTGGTGAAAAAGACGTATCAGGAGGCGCAGCAGCGGAGCCTGAAGAAGGTCGAATCGAAGCTCAACAAGAGCGACTTGGAAACCGTCGTGCAGACCTTGCGCGGCCTGACCACCGAGGAGATCATCCGCGCCCTTTCCGAGGTGCTCTACGAAGATTTCGTCCTCGACCATTCCGATCTGCCGCGGCTGGTCGAGGCCAAGCGGACACGGCTGGCGACGACCGGCTGTCTCGAGTCGATTCTCGTCGATGTATCGCCCGACGAGATCGGCGGTCTGCACACGCTGAAGAAATGGCTCAATCTTCGCCACGGCGGCTTTTCGGGCAAGGGCCAGGACTTCGGCCTGGAGCCGCCGAGGGGCATATTGCTCTTGGGCGTGCAGGGCTGCGGCAAGAGCCTCTGCGCCAAGGTGGTCGCCTCGGCCTGGAAGATGCCGCTGGTGCGCATGGACCCCGGCGCGCTCTATCAGAGGTTTGTGGGCGAGACCGAGGCCCGGCTCCGCGAGGCGCTCGAGCAGGCCGAGGCCATGTCGCCGGTCGTCTTCTGGGTCGACGAAATCGAGAAGGCGTTCGCGTCGGCCAGCGCCGACTCGGCCGATGGCGGGCTTTCGCAGCGGATTTTTGGCACGATGCTCACCTGGATGCAGGACCACCGCCGCCCGATCTTCATCATCGCCACGGCCAACGACATCGAGCGCCTGCCGCCGGAATTGATGCGGAAGGGCCGTTTCGACGAGATCTTCTTCGTCGATCTTCCGGGAGCACAACAGCGCGAGGCAATTCTCTCAATTCATCTTCGTAAACGGGGCCGGGACAAGGCGGCCTTTGATATACCGCGGCTGGTCACAGCAATGGAGAACTTCACCGGCGCGGAAATCGAGCAAGTTGTCATCTCCGGCCTCTTCACGGCCTATGCCGAGAAGGGCGAAATGACCACCGAGCACCTTCTTTGTGCAATTCAATCGACGCGCCCGTTAGCGGTCGTGATGCGCGAGCGCGTCGATGCGCTTCGCGAGTGGGCCAAAGGAAGGTGCGTAATGGCGGATTGAATGCCTAATGCAACTGCTCCATCGGCGGCAACTTGTCAAACCGCCGCTCTACATCCATTTTTCGCAAGTATTTGTCCGAAAAATCCAAGACCGCCTTCCAGTCGTCCGGCGCGAGCATGTGCCGGCCGGCGCGGAAGTTGATGCCGATGTGATCTGGCACGCCGAGGAACTCGTACACCGGCTTGGCGGCCAGATAGCAATGGGCCAGCGCCTTGCCATTGGCCGCCTGGTCGTCCAGACCGTCGGCTGCGATGAATAGCCGCGGTGCAATGAGGGCGATCAGCCAGTTCTGATCGAAGGGCAGCTTTTCCACTTGACCGGAGAACTCACGCAGGTGCGGGCCGAACCATTGCGGGAAGTTTTTCGTCGCATCTTCAAGGCCCTCATTGCCGCCGCGGCCCTTGCCGTTGAAGCGGTAGGCGCCCGTGCCGCCGCAGCCCGAGCCGGCCGGCGCGGTGAGGGCGAAGCGATCGTCGAACGCCCCGGCAACGAGCGTCGTCTTGCCCAAACGCGAATGGCCTAGGGCGATGAATTTCGTCTTGTCGGCGAAGGGCCGCGTTTCCAAGTAATCGACGCATCGCGACATGGCCCAAGACCAGGCCGCCAGATCACCCCAATCGTAATCCGGATACGCCGCGAAGAAACCGCTCTGCCGGTAATCGGGCTTGTCCGCGCCGGCCTGCTGGTAATAGAAGGTTGCGATGGCGTAGCCGCGGCGGAGCGGCTCGGCATATTGCTTGGCGATAGCGTCAAGCCCGAAACCGGTTGCCGAGTTGCGGCCGCCCGCGCGCGGCGGCAAGGCCCAAACGGGCGTCGTGCCCGGCGTGGGAAAGAACGAGGGCTGCACAATGGTCGGAAATGGCGCTCTCAATGTATCCGTCTCCGCAGGGATGAAGATCGCCACGTCGAACCCGAGCTTTTCTTCGGGACCAAATGCCAAGTGGACAAGGCGGAAAGTCACCTTTCCGTCCAATAGCTTCTTCGACTGGAGTTCGTGCCCGACGACGTTGCCGGGCGGCGGCGGGCGGTGGCCCAGCGCGTAGTATTCGAGGATTTGCTTGATCTGCTCGCGGCGCTTTTGCCATTGTTCGGACGTGGTGATCTTCTTGCCGTCGTCGCCGATCAGCGGATCGGGCATCGCCGCGCGGACCGGTAGGTCCTTGACGGCGGGAAAGGTTGGAGCGTCCGCTGCGGAAGCCGTCGTGCACCAAAACATCAGGCAGGCCGTGACCAGCGACAACGCGCGAACACCCTCGTGACGGCGCTCCGCGTCGCCACGGGCGACGCGGCCGCTCTGCGGCCAAGTTCCATGAATATGGTTGCTTCCGCTGCTTTCAGGAAGCCAGGCCGCGGAGCGGCCATCCAGTGCGTTCCCACGCGGAGCGTGGGAACGAGAAGTTGGACGCGGCGAGCCAGGAACGAAAGTAACCGTCATCATTTTCTTCCTCACTTGCTCGGCTTGCCGATGCAAAAAAGATGCTCGAAGCCGCGCAAGAAAACCTGGCCGTTGCTGATCGCCGGCGAGGCGTAGCACTGCTCGCCCATTTCAAATTGAGCGACGCGGTCGAACGTCCTGCCGGGCTTGATCACATTGATCTGGCCCTTGTCGTTGATCGCATAGATCAAACCACCGACGAGTACCGGCGAGGCGTGGTGCCGGCCGAGCTTCTCGTGCCAAACATTCTTGCCCGTCGCCGCTTCGTAGCAATACATCGTGCCTTGCACGTTGATGCTGTAAAAGAGGTCGTCGACGACGAGGAACGAGACAATGTACGGCGCTCCGTCCTTGTCCCGCCAGACGACATTCGTATCCGTCACGTTGCCGCTGCCGTCCGGGCGGATCGCCAGAATATGTCGTTCGGGCCAACTGCTGCTGACGAAGACGAGCTTGGTCTTCTCGTCGTAGAACGGCGTGGCAACGAACTCCTGCGAAGGCCCATCCACGGTCCACAGCTCCTTGCCCGTATCCGGGTCGAAGCCGGTCACGCGGCGGTCGCCGCATTGCACCAACTGCATGCGGCCGGCCATCTCGCGGATCAGTGGAGCGCTGTAGCTTATGCCTTCATGCGTGCGCTTGACCCGCCAGATCGTGTGTCCGTCGTCGCGGCTCAGAGCCGTCAGGAACGAATCGCCCTTGCTGTCGCCATCGACGATGACCATGTTCTTGTACAGCACGGGCGTGTTGCTGAAGCCCCATTCACCTTTGTGCGTGCCAGGCCGCACGAGCCAGAGTTGTTTGCCGTCGGACAGGTTGTGGGCCGCCACGACGATGTCGTCGCCGACGCGGAAAACGACGTAGACCCGCTCGCCGTCGGTGGAGGGCGTGCCGGAAGCGTAGCTGTTTTCTTCATGGATGTGCTCCAGCGGGCCATTCACAACCGTCTGCTGCCAGAGGATTTTGCCCGACGCTCGATCCAGACAGAGAAGGATGCGGTCCTTTTGGTCTGGTAGAGCAGTGACGGTGACGATGCGGTCGCCCCAAATGGCCGGCGACGCGTGTCCCTTGCCGGGCAGGGCCGTCTTCCAAACGGCATGCGCAACGTCCCAATCGGTCGGCACATTTTCCTCGTGGCTGATGCCATCTTGGCGCGGCCCCCGCCAAGCCGGCCAGTTCTCTGCCGCCGCTCGGCGGCAAGGGACGACCGCCAAAAAGCCGGCGAACAGCATCCAATAGACGCACTGCATTCTCATCGTCACGCTCCTGAAGTTCGATGGGTATTCGCGAAATCGCCTCACTCATTGCTATCCGGACGCCGGGGCCGCGACCTCGCCACGCTGATTCTCGGCGGCTGCCGTGGCGCTGTCAAGTGTCGCGCCTTGAGCAGCGCAGGAATGCCGAACTGTAATTCGTGCTTTGGCGTTCGACATTGCAACACGGACAACAGCGCCGACGAGTGCCCACTGAGCCGCGGCGCATGAAAAAAGGGAGAAGGAACGGCTCGCCCCTTCTCCCTGTTTTCGTTGCACTGCGGTCGCCCACTACGCCTTCGGCTGTTCTCGCGGCTCATCGGCCGGTTTGGCCTCGATGGTGGCCTTGGCCTTTTCGGTCGGGTCGACAGACTTGGCTTCGTCTTCGTCCACAGCGATGCCTTGATTGATGAATTGCTCGACGTTTTCCACCGATTGGCTGCCAACCATCACACGGCGGACCCAGCCGCGCGGCGTGTTGCGGAACATGACAAGCTGCGGAATCGGTCCGCGGCCGATCAGTTGCTGCGACAACTGCGCGTCGTGATCCGGGTTCACCGAGGCGAAGGCGACTCGCCTCAACAGGCCCCGCTCGCGAATGACGGGCAGAATCCGCCGCTTCATCACCTGACACGCTGGGCACCACTCCGTGCTCACCATGACGAGCATCGGCTTGCCGGTCTTCATCGTCGTTTGATGGGCGTCGGCGTAGGTCTCGCCGCTGTCCGCGCCGAGGGCGGCGCTCGCTATCGCGATCATCACAAGGCTATTCATGCACTTTTCTCCTCATTTTCGCTGGGACTGGAAACGAAACTGTCACAGGCCAACGGCCGCGCTCGCTTCGCTCCTAGTCGCAGACAATCACACTCCGTTCAACAAAAAACCGCAACTCCCGTGTGGGCGTGGCGGTAAAACGATGGACCTAATTTACCGGCGATCCTTGACAGTTCAAGGGGCTTGCACAACATCTGCAGAGAAAATAATTTGGGTAATTTCATTGCCCCTCTTGGTTTTTTTTTGTGAGCGCAAGCCGTGGCCCCCGATGTGCGGTAGTTGCAACTCGGCCACAGAGCCGCTATTGTGGAGTTTTGCTGCTCACATACATAAAATCATGGGTTGTGGCTGTTTTGTCTGGATGTGTCAGGCAGTCGCCCGTCGTATTGTTGGATCTTCTCAATTCCTTAGTGACCGGCTTAGGATCGCATGAAGCTTCGCGTTGGTTTAATTGGGCTGGGAGATCATTGGCATCAACGTCATGCCCCGGCACTGCGGATGCTTTCCGACCGATTCGAACTTCGGGCGGTTTGCGACCAAGTGGGTCATCGTGCCCAACAAGTGGCAAACGAATTTGGCGCGACTGCCGTCGACGGCTTTCGGGTGCTCGCGCAGCGCGAAGATGTCGACGTTATTTTTGTCCTGGCCCAACAGTGGTTTGGCGCCCTGCCGGTGCTGGCTGCCTGTGAAGCGGGCAAGGCGGTTTACTGCGCGGGCGGCATGGAGTTGGGATTGAGCGACGCCGTGCGAATCAAGGCCCGCGTCGAGCAGGCCGGCGTTGCCTACATGGCCGAGTTCACCCGCCGGTATGCGCCGGCCACGTTGCGGCTGAAGGAGCTCATCGCCACTCGGCTGGGCAGCCCGAAGTTGCTCTTCTGCCACCAGCGGAGCGTTGCCGACACGCCGGCAAACCAATCCGCGCACCGCTGCGTCCGTCCCGCCAGCAGCCGCTTCCTCGTGGAATTGGTCGACTGGTGCCGCTACGTGGTCGACCGCGAGGCCACGGCGGTGAATGGCGTGATGCACCCCAGTAACTGCAAGCAAGGCGAGGAAGACTACCAGATGATGAGCCTCGACTTCTCCGATCCCAGCGCTCCCGGAAGCGGCTCGGTCGCCCAGATCAGCAGCGGGCGCTACGTGCCCGCGCACTGGCAGGAGGCGATCACCTACCGGCCACTCGCAGGATTGCAAGTCTCGTGTGAACGGGGGATCGCCTTTGTCGATCTGCCCTCGACGCTCGTCTGGTTCGACGAAGCGGGCCGCCACCAGGAGTCGCTGGACAGCGAGCGGCCGGTGGGCGAGCAGCTTCTTACGCAATTCTATCGATCGGTAACAAGTCTCGTGCGGCGGACGACCGACTTGGAAGATTCTTACAAGGCCCTGCTCATCGTCGAGAAGGCGCGGCAATCGCAGCACGAAGGCCGCCGCATACGGTTGGACGAGTAGTGAATCAGCGCGCCAATAACCAAGTAAACGAAACTTTCTCGCCGGCATTATAGACGCGGGCAATAGCGGGAAACTCCGCGTAGCAATTCGCGCCGCAGCTCTGGAATATATCGGCGGAACTGGCGCCCGCCAAGATTTCTACGTACCATCCGTTTGCTGAATCGTTCGCCCGGGAAGCACAGGCTGGCAGAAAGCTGACGCGGGCACCCTTGATCTCGATGTCCCCAGCCAACTCGCCTAGAAATACGGAAGAGCATCCGTCCCTGCCGCACAACTTTCGTACGCCTGCCGCCACATAGCGATGAAAGCCGAAATGGCATGAGAGCGGGTTGCCCGGTAGCCCGAAGATCAATTGGCGCCCGCGCCGTGCGAAAAGAATCGGCTTACCCGGCTTCTGATGGACGCCGTGAAAAACCGTTTCCGCGCCGAATTGCTCGAGCACCGGGGCACAAAATCATACATGCCGACCGAGACGCCCCCGGAAACGACAATAATGTCCGCGCTCGCGCATTCCTCCAATGCCTTCAAGGTCGCATCTAATCGATCGGCCACAAGTAACTGTCGCGGCGGCGCGAGACCGAGTTCGCATACAAGCGCCGCCAGCATGGGACCATTCGAATTGCGAATTTGACCGGGCCGCAGCGGTTGTCCCGCGGGGACAAGCTCTTCGCCGGTTGTTATGATCGCCAGCGACGGCCGCGGTACGACGCGGACCGATGTCCGGCCGAATGCCGCCATCGCCCCGACCGCCATGCTGGTGACAACTTGCCCAGCAGCCAACGCTCGCTGACCCTGGCGGCAATCGCTGCCCTGGGGAGCGATGTTCTGCCCGGCCGAGATGACCGCGGGCAACTTCACTTGGTTTTCAAGCCGCTGGACGTTTTCCTTCGCGACGACCGCCTCCGCGCCGAGTGGGGAGGGAGCACCGGTGAGAATCTCAACGCAGCTTCCATCGGTAATTTCGCCCGACCAGACCGACCCGGCCGGCACCTCGCCGACGATCGGTATCGTCTTACCGGCATCGGCCAAGCGGACCGCGAAACCGTCCATCATCGAGCGCGGAAATGGCGGATAATCGCGATCGGCCAGGATATCGTCGGCCAGCACCAATCCCAGCGCATCGTCCAAGGCAATGTCAATAGGCGGCAGTGGCTCCGCCGTGCGGATGACGAGTTCCAGGGCTTCTTCGGGATTGATCACTTGTATGCCTTCGGAATTGGCGAACGATAATTGTCGTCTTTCGCTCCGCGAAAGTAACGCTACTTTCGCGGAGCGAAAGGCGACGTATGGGCGTCCTCGCCGCGAAGCACGTCGGCGATATGTTCCAGCGTGGCAAGGATTTCGGGCATGTATTCTTCCACCGCACGCACGCTGCCGGGCACCGTATAAACCTGCGTTTTTCCGGCGACTCCGGCAATCGCGCGGCTTAGCCGTGCCCGCGGATTACCGCTGCCGAACTTCGCGCGGATATGTTCCATTATGCCGGGAATGAGCCTATCGCAGAGGGGCGCGACGGTGTCGGGCGTGATGTCGCGCGGCCCGACGCCAGTGCCGCCGGTGGTGACAATCACGTCAACGCCTTGCTGAATGCCTTGGACTATCTCGCCACGAAGCTGTTCGGCATCGTCCGGCAAAAGGCGCTGCTCGATCGTCGCGGCGCCGCCTCGCGTGGCAAAAAACTCTTCCAAAAACTCGCGAATCCTCGGCCCGGAGCGATCGGCGTAGTCGCCCCGCGCCGCGCGGTCGCTGAGCGTGATGACGAGACAGCGCATCCCCAGCGCAGATTCGGCCGTCCGCTCATCCTTCGTCATCAAACTTGACCTTTTCCACTAGCGCGATGGAGCCGATTTGCATCTGTTTGTCCACTGACTTGCACATGTCGTAGATCGTCAGCAGGGCGACGCTCACGGCGGTCAGGGCCTCCATCTCAACGCCTGTCCGGCCACTACACGATGCTTCGCCGGTGGCGGTAACGCGGTCGTCGCCCAGTTCCAGGACCACGTCAACGTGGTCCAAGCCGAGCGGATGGCAGAGCGGGATCAGTTCGCCTGTCCGCTTGGCGGCCTGAATGCCGGCAATCTGGGCGACCGTCAGCACGTTGCCCTTGGTAATGCGATTCTCGCGAATTAACGCGCACGTTTCTCGCGCGAGGCGGATCGTACCGCTGGCTCGGGCAAGGCGTCGCTGCGGCTTTTTTTGGCCGACATCCACCATGTGCGCGCGGCCTTCGGTGTCAACGTGCGTCAAGTCTGGCAAATCAATTCCTTTCCGCTACAAATCCCGCCACGCGCGGAGGTCGTCCGGCGTATTGAGGTTTATCATCCGAGAGTCATCCGCGATTTCCACCCGACGCGCACCGAGCGACCGCCACAGTCGCCCCACGCCGTACGAACCCGCGGCTATGGCAGCACGCACGTCGCCCAACACGGTCACTGGCACGACTGCGCAAAGCGGGTGATCGTCTTCGGTGGTGTGGGCGACGGCGACGCGTCCGGGTGCTTCCTCGTACGAACGCACTAGCCTTAGTATCTCTTGGGCGGTGATGTTGGGCAAGTCGCACGGAAGCAAAAGCACGCAATCGCAACGCAACGCGAGTTCCGCCAGGACAGCTTCAATTCCTCCCAACGGACCGATTCCCGTATGCCGATCGGCTATTGCCGGCGGATTCAATTCCACGTAGGGAACAAAGTCGTTGGCGGAAATAACCACTTCGGCAATCCCCGCCGCGGCGATTTGTTCGAGCAGGCACTTGATGATGGATGTTCCGCCGGCAACGGCTAACATTCCCTTGGAAATCCCTCCCAGCCGTGTCGCTTTCCCGCCGGCGATAATGGCTGCTGCGATTCTCATCAGGGTAATCGGCGACTATCTACTTCAGATATGTCGGCTCAGTGAACTTCGTTCCAACCCGCACCTTTCCGCGCAATTCCTCGGCATCCAGCGCAAACCACGGGCTGATTTCCACGGCCGCATCGCCCACTTCCGCACCGGCGGCCGAGAGCCATTCGCGATGCAAGGCGACCATCTGGGCCTTCACCGACTCCGGCGTGTCGGCCGCGGCGCCGGAGGCGTTCTTCAGCGGCGCGAAGGCCTTGGCTGGATCGACCTCGACGACGATTGCATTCCGCGCGGCCGGCATCAGGTCGAAGATGAACCGCTCGAACTTGATCGCGTTGGGCTTCGCCGGCTCGACGCGCTTGCCCGATGGGTCGATGTAGGCAACCTTCTTGTTGGCGATGTGGAAAGGGAATTCGCCCGATTGCGAATCGAGCTGGCCGGCCATGCGCCGCAGGAAGGCAAGATCGAAGACGTGTACCGCGATGCTGCCGGCCCAAATCTTCAACGAGCCGTCGGCATTCGTCAGCCGGGCAATGTCGTCGGGCAAGTCGCTATACTCGATGACCAGCGAGCGGCCGTCGGCGCTGACCACGTTGCCGACTTTTTCCAGCGGATCGCGTTTGGCGATCACTTGCGTGGTCATCTCCGAATCGGAGAGGACATGATAGCCGATATACTCCGGGCCGGCGATCTCGACGAGCGGATTATCGACCTGGAAGTAGAACAACTGGCTGATGCCGCGGCGCTGGGCATCCGCCATCGCACCGCTCGTGGCGAAGGCCGCCAACATGCCGCCGTGCCCGTTGGGGCTCAGCGCCAGGCGATCCACCGCTTCCAGCAGCACGCGCCCGGTGGCGGCATCGACGGCCGGCATCGTGCCTTGACAGAATACGTGTAAGTCTTCTACCGGCAGCCCGAAACGATCGTTCGCATTCAAGTACTTGACTGTCTCATCGTGCGTTGCCGGACTGGTCATCAAGTAGAGCGGAATCCGCACGCCGAAGCGCCCCACCGTAGCCAGCAGCTTTTCGACGTGAATCTGGAAAAGCGTTCGGCCAGAAACCGGGCCGATCCTGAACATGCCCTTGGGGTGGTCGAAACCGAGTCGAGTTCCTTGCCCGCCGGCGACGAGAATCACGCCAACCTGGCCGGCGGCCAATGCCTGCCGCCCGCGCGCACGAGCGTCATCGGCCGAGAAGCGATTTTTGGCGGCGTCCAGACGAAACCCGGCAGGCGGCCCGGCGCAAGGCCAGTTCGCGGAAGTTGCTCTGATCTTGCCCCTGCGCGTGCAGCTTTTGGATGAGGCGGAAATCGACGCCTTGAATTTGCCGTGCGAGCGACTCCCGCCCGGCATCGCTCAATTGGTCCCAGAAATCCAGCAAATGCTCCTGGCCAAAGGGCCGGAGTGCCGCGAAAAGAGCGTCGCGATCCACGTTTGGCTCACTCCCTTGTCAAAGGGGACCGCCTGAAGGCGGAACTCCGGCGCGACTACCAACCCATGACCATGTTCGACTCGATGGCCTTTCGAGCATGTTCCAAATCGGTGCCGGTATGGTGCATGTAAAGGCGAATGGCGTGCAGCTTATCGCCTTCAGCCTTGGAAAGGCAATCGCGTGCGGTTGAGCAAGGGTCGGCGCTGCCGTTGATTCCCAACGCGGCCTTGGAAATAACCCATGTGTCGCGGGGACGCTTGGTAATGCGGACGGGATCCTCTTTGGGATAGTTTTCTTGGACAACACCGACGGCCGATTGCTCGTCGTCTGCCCAAGTGATGATGATATGCGATGGAGTTTCGATTTCGAAAAGTGGCATGATGGTGACAGCCTTTGTACCAAGAGGGTAGGCAAAACGAACCGACCCGATGATTATAACTGAATTCGCTACGGGCTGTCTAGGCGATGGAAGCCTGGGCAGAGGCCGCCTGGGTCACGAGAATGGGGGATAACTGTCTATCTGAAAACCGTGTAAGCAGTATCCTGCCGCTTGTAAAAAGGGGCGGAACGCCCCTTATACGGCCGAGATTTCGGCTCTAAAGCAATTTCGCCGCGTTTTCGCCGAACCCAACGCTAGGCTACCGGCTTCCCACAGGCTCGGCTAGTTCCTCGCCGTCCGCTGATTCCTCAAATAAGCCGCTTGCAACCGGTTCGGATCGCTGCAACCGCGCCGCGACGATATTGAAGTCGCGAGCAAAATCCTGCCAGAAGTCATCCCGGCGAAACAGGACTGGGGCCACCGCTTTGCCGTGCGCGAGATTGCGCATCGTGCCGCGCAAACGAAATAGCGGCCCGGCAAATCGGTTCGTTAGCCGCAGCATGTCGAGCACTATGATCGGCAGCAGCAAAAGCGAAACCACCGCAGCCGGCCGATAAAGCGACCACAGATCGTGCAATTGCTGATCGAACGGACTAAGCGGCCTGACAACAATGCGCCACAGCAGCAGGAGAGTGCCGATGGCCAAGAGGCATAACAGCCAATAAATGACCACGCGAACGATCAGTGCCCCTTGCACTTGAATATCAGCAATCAGTTTTTTTCGCAGCGAGCGATTCGGTTTTGCCTTTGCCATTTGAGGCGGCTCCTAGATTTGCGCATTTGCAACCCTAGTCAAAGATAGCTTGCATTTTTGGCGGGCGAATTCACCCCCCGACATAGTTATTGGCATAACTGGCGGATTCGGGCTATTCGGCATGTCGCACCGCTTTCCTCGAAAAGCCGCCCACGCTCGCGGACGGCTTCTACAGTTTTGAGACTCCGTCCGGGAGCGGCTCGAGGCGGCGATCCGCTGCAGGAACACGGCCAGGGCGGTCGCGAAGATTGCGAGTGCCGCCGAGGACGGTTCGGGGACGGAGGTTGCCGAATTGTCGGCGGCGATGGCTGGAGCCGGCACAACCGGTGCCGACGCAAACAGCGAGGGATTGCCGACGGTCAAGCTCGTTCCGTCGGCAATCGCCTCGTTGTTCGTCAAGATCAGCGTGCCGCCGGCGACTGTCGTGCCGCCCAGGTAGCTGCTCATGCCGCTGAGCGCGAGCGTGCCCGCGCCGAGCATTGTCAGGCTGCCGCTGCCGCCAATCGAATAGCCGGCCGTCTGGCTGCCGGCCAGGTCGTAGATCAGAGCCGTATTGTCAGTGACGCCGCTGGTGCCGGCGATCGAGCCGTCCTTGCCGAACTGGCCGTTGCCCAATTGCAGGGTCCCGCTGCCGATCATGGTGGGGCCGGTGTACGTGTTCGTGCGAGTGAGAATCAGCATACCATTGGCAAACGACAGGCCGCCGTCGGCGGCCGTGCCAGCCGAATAGTGGAGCAGCGGCTGGGCGATCGAGATGCTGTTGCCGCCGGCATTGATCGCCGCCCCGCCGGACTGAACATACGCGGCGGTCACATTCAAGAAGTTGCTCGACGAGGCGCTAGCGGCCAGTGTGCCGCCGTTGAAGTAGACCGTGCCTGTGCCACCGCTAGTAATACTGGGAGCGGCAAGCGTGCCGCCGTTGAGTTGCAACGTGCCCGACGAGCCGGCGTTTTTGCCGACGTAGAGCGCGGCGCCGCTGATCGCCATTCCCGAGCCGGAGAGGGTCATCGCGCCGCTGCCGCTTTCCCCGACGTTGATCGAACTGACGGCGTTCACCGTGCCGCCGGAGACATTCAGCGTGCCGCGGTTGCCGGCGAAGGAGGCCAGCGTGAGATTGTTGGTGAGCACGACGAGCGAGCCGCCGCTGACATTGAGCGTGCCGTCGTTGCCGCCGCGGCCCACGGAAAGCCAGCTTCCAATCTGCGCCGCGCCGCCGCTCATGTTCACGACGCCGCGCGCGCCGTTCGTGGTCGAGATCCAGAGTTCGCTGGCGGTCGTCAGCGTGCCGCCCGTGATGTTCAGCGTACCCGTGCCACCGGAAACCGTGGCCACTTGCAGCGAGGGCGCGGTGGTCGTGGCGGCGTTGAGCGAACCGCCCGCGATGACGGTCAAGACGGCCATATCGCCCGCCGTCGGGCCGACGGTGACTTGCGCGACGCTGCCGGCGCCGCCCAAGACCTGCGTGCCGGTCCCGGTCTTGACAAGATTAAGCAGCGCGAAGCCGTTGAGCGCGCCCGTGAACGTGCCGCTGCCGCCCGCCGCGCCGAGCGTCAGCGTGTGCCCGGCGGATGCGAAGCTGTCTTGCATCGTGCCCGCCCCCGAAAGGCCGTTGATTGCCGCCGAGTTGTTGTGAAGCTCCATCGAAGCGCCCGAGTCGATCACCATGTTGCTGTTGGCCGAAAAGGCATTGGATGCCAGCTCTTCCAGCGTGCCGGCCATGATGTGCGTGTCGCCGCTGTAGGTCTTATTGCCGGTGACGTTGAACGTCCATTTGCCGCTCCCATTCTTCACGACGGAGAGCGTTCCGCCCGACGGATTGGCCATCGCCGGACTCATGCCATCGTGATTCGTGTCGGTGCCATTGAGCGTCAGCGTGACGCTGGCCCCGCTTGGCAGTACGATCGGGCCCGTGTTGCTGAAACCGTACGCGCCGCCGGTGGTGATTGTGCCGCCGTTGGCCGTCAACGTAAAGAGGCGATCGGTATTGCCCTGTATTACGAGCGCCCCGCCGTCGAAAATGAGATTGGATGCCGCGTTGGACGAGGCGCCGACCGCGCTCGGCAGGCCGCCATTGGCCATGACGCCGATCATAGTGCCGCCGGCGCGAATCGTCGTGCTGCTGCTATAACTTTGGGCGGCGGCGACATTGAGCGTGAGCGGATTCGCGGCGGCGACAGGCAGCACAGTCCCGAGTCCCACCGTGACTGAGTACGTGCCAGCAAGCGCCACCGCATTGTTGATCGAAAGCGCACCGCCGCCGCCGCCAAAACGATAGCCGCTGCCGCTGGGCGTGAGGACGCCGCTAAAGGTCGCCGCGCCGACCGCGCCGACGGAAACAAATGGCAAGTTTGCCCCGCTGCTACTCAAGTTGAGATTGTTGGAACTGTTCGCCGCGAGAGCGACTACTCCGCTGGACGACGTGGCGATGCGCGAAAGGAACGCCTGGTCGATTGGATATCCGGCCGCGGCCGCCGCGCCGGGAGCCACGAATACGCTGGCCCCGCTGCCGCCGACGGCGAGCGCCGAATTGAATACGACTGCGCCGGCGGAGACGGTCGTGTTGCCGGTATAGGTATTCGTGGCCGCGAGGACCACGCTTCCGGCGGAGTTCGCACCGCTGCCGACGCCGCCAATCACCAGCGATCGGCCGCCGGTCAGCGGACTGGTCATCGTGAGCGTCCCTCCGCCGCCGCCAAGCTGATACGTCGTGCCGGAAGGCGTGAGCACGCCGCTATACGTGACCGCGCCGACCGCCCCCAGGCTCACGTTCGGCAGGTTCGCGCCGGAGGAGGAGAAATCGAGATTGTCGGTCTCGCTGGTGGTCAAGGCCATTACGCCGGACGACGCGGTGACCAGGCGATTGAGAAACGACTGGCTGATGGTCGTGGCCGGGGCGGCGAGCATCGCGCCGTTGGCGATCGTCACATTCTTGCCCGAGCCGCCGATTGCCGCCGTGCCGGAGAAGACGAGCGCCCCGCCGCTGACGGTCGTTGCGCCCGTATAAGTGCATGCGGCGGTGAGGGTTTCGCTCCCGCTACCCACCTTCACCAGGTTGATGCCGCCGCTGATCACGCCGTCGAACTTGGCCGTCGTGTCGGCGTTGCCGAGCGTGAGCGTGTGCGTGCCGGAGCTGTTGGTCACGAAGGAATAGTCCGGCAGTCCGCCCGACAGGCCGTTGATGTTCTCGTCGTTGCCCTTGAGGTCGAGCGTGGCAGGATAGACGCTGGAGAAATCGGTGCTCGTGTCGAAGACGACATTACCCTTGCCGGGCCCGTACGGCAGAACGACGCCGCTGCCGAGCGTGAGCGTGCCCATGTAGAGATGCGTGTCGCCGCTGTAGGTGAGCGACGACGTGGGGCCGATGATCCAGTTGGCAGAGCGGTCCTTGACGAGCGTCGTCTTGCCGCCCAGCGGCGGATCGCCAATGTCGCAATCCAACGTGGAGGAGGTTGTCGAATCGCCGCCGAGGCTCAAGGCGCGGTCGCCCGAGCCGCTCATGGCAATGGCGCCGGGATTGGAGAACGTCAGCCCGCCGCTGGCGTAGATCGCGCCGCCGTTTTGCGACACAGTGAAGAGGCGGTTCGTGCTCGTGGATGTCGTGCTGCTGTAGTAGAGCGTGCCGCCATCAAGGATCACATTCGAGGCGGCGCTGGTCAACGCGCCGATGCTGCTGGCCGCGCCGCCATTGGCCAGCACCGCGGCATTGAGCGAGCAATCGCCCGAGTAGGGCAGGCCCGTGCCGTCGCTCGCGCCGCCGAGTCCGATATTGGCGATGCCGCCGCCGATGAGCGTGGGACCGGTGTAGGTGTTGGCCGTGCCCGGCACGAGTTCGGCATTGGCGATCTGCTTCAGAGTGCCGCTGCCGCTAATGACGTTCGCCGCCGTCGTATAGTAGCCGCGGTTGAAGACGAGCGTGGCGTTGTTGATGACGTTGCCGCTGCCCAACATGCCGCGGAAGCCGCCGTCGCCCGGACCGAACGAGCTGGGCGTGCCGCCGACGCCCACCTGGAGCGAGCCGCCGTTGATCGTCGTCGTGCCTGTATAGGTGTTGTCGCCGGAGAGCACTTGCAGCCCCGCGCCGGCCTTGACGAGGTTGATCCCGCCGCCGACGACGCCCGAGAAGGTGCCGCCGGCATTGCCGTTGCCGACGGTCAGCGAATGCACGCCGCTGGAATTGCTGAGCACACCACCGCCGTTGCCATTCGGGCCGGCCGATCCGCCTGTCGGCACAGGGCCATCGTTCAGTGCGTTGACGGTCAAATCCTTGCCGTTCATATCCACGCCTCCGGATATTGCAATGACGAGGTTTCCTTTGCCCGCGCTGAAGGGCAGGGCATTGCTTGTTCCGAGTTTGAGCGTGCCGTTGAGAATCAGCGTGTCGCCGCTATAAGTTTGCGCGGAATTGAGCGACCACGTGCCGGGACCGTCCTTCGTCAGCGACGTAATGCCGGATGGCGGATCGCCGATGAGAGGCGAGAAGGAGTCGGCCGTACTGCTGCCCGTCAGCGCGATCGTGCGGTTGCCCGCGCCGCTGAAAGCAAGCGGTCCTGGATTGGTCCAATTCATGGAGCCGCCGGCGTCGGTGAGAGTGGCGCCATTGGAAGCGACGGTAAAGAGGCGATTTGTAACAGCCGCGCCCGTGGCCTGAAGCGTGCCGCCGTCGATCATAAGGTTTGCAGCGGCGCTGGTGGAGCTTCCCAGCGCAGAGTTGCGCCGCCGTTGGCAAGGGCGGAAACGGCGAGGATGCTTCCCTTAATCGTCGTCGTGCCCGTGAAACTATTGGCATTGTTGACGACGACCACGCCCGTGCTGCCCGAGTTGCCGATTACCAGCGAGGCCGCGCCGCTGATGACCGGCGTGTACGCGAGTGCGCCGTTACCGCCGCCGAGTCGGTAGACACCGCCGCTGGGCGTGTAAACGCCGCTATAGGTCGCATTGCCCGCCGCGCCGAGCGACATGCTAGTAAAGGAGGCCAACGCACCGGAAGTGATGTTCAATGCCGTGGCGGAATCGGCCGTCGTCAGCGCCAGGCTGCCATTCGATGCCGGATTGAGTCGAGCGAGAAAGGCCGGATTCGCGATGCCGGGCGCAAACGACACGGCGCCGCCACTGGTGACCGTGACGCTCGTTCCGCTGCCGCCGATGCTCGACGCGGCCGCAAATTGAACCAGGCCGCCGCTGATCGTCGTTGCGCCAGTGTAGGTATTGGTGCCGGAGAGCAGCAGCGAACCACTCGTGTTGGTAACGCTCGTTCCGGACACGAAGCCGTTCATTGCGGCCGTGCCGGAGTTCAAAAGCCCTGTTCCGATGGCGACGATCGGCGCGCTGGAAGTAAAGCTCCCGGCATTGTTGATGCCCGAGGTGGTGAGCGTCCCGCTGGTGACGGAGATGACACCTTGCGGGCCGATAACCAATGCTCCCGTGCCCGTAGTAACCAGGCCGCCAGCGCTGACCGTCAGCGAGCTTGGACCGCTTTGTCCGAAGGAAAGTCCAGGCGTGTTCCACTGCGTGCCGGGGCCGGTAACAGTCACACCAGCCAGACCGTCAACCCACGTGACTGGACCGAGCGAATTGACCTTGGCCCCGCCGGAGATCGTATTGGCGAAGTTGACAGTCGTTGCGGAGAGAGCGTTGATCGTGCCGCTGCCGCTAAAGTTGATGCCGCCCAACACCATCGCGTCGCTGGCCGTAAGCACCGGCGACCCGACGCTTGCGCTGAGGACGCCTTTCAGCAAGCTGAGCTTCTGGACCGAGACACTGGAGTCAAGCGTCAACGTCCCGCCGCACAGAATGGCGTCGAAATAACTTTGCCCGCCCGCGTTGTTGATGGGGGCCGTGTTCGTCGCGCCGTCGGCGAACGTCGTCGAGGTGCTGTAGACATCGCCGCTCGTTCCCGATTTGACGATGCCGGTATAACCATAGGGCTGCGTCCGCCAATTCGCCGCGGTGGACCAGTTGCCGGCGCTGCCGCTGAACTGCGCGACGGAGAACGTGCCCGGATTCTGGATGTCCATCCGCACGGCGTCATACTGCATGTTTCCACCCACAATATGCAATTGCAGCGAGTTGCCGCCGACGACCAGCGAACCGTAACCGTTACCGCCGTTGCTCAGCGCTCCGTTGGCGCCGACGGTGAACTTGATCTTGCGGTACAAGACGCTGCTGGAAGTGTCGCCGCTGCGGTAGGTGGAAGGCGCATTGTCGGCCGTGTGATCGAAGCCGGCGTACTGCTGCGTGCCGCTGCCGTTGAGCGCGAAGCCCAGGCTGTTGATGAACTCCTGGGCGGCGACGGCTACGGTGAAGGTGACGGTCGATCCGGAGGCCGGAAGAGAGGCTAGGTTGAAGTTGACGTGAAAGAAGTCGAGCGTCCCATTTTCCTGGTACAACGGCCAGTTGGCACGCCAGTTCGCGGTGTCGTTGAACGGGTTTGCGGGGTTGACCGTGTAATTGACGCCGTTTGGGAATTCCTTGGTCTCGTCGAAGGTGCCGAGCCAGTTGTTGTAATTGTTGCCGTCGTGGAACTCGCCGGCGGTGCGGTCGAATGTGCCGATCTGCCACTGTCCCTTGCCGCTGATGTCCGGCTGCCAGGCGAGGTTGCCGACGTTGGTCGTGCTGCCCGCGCTGACGGTAATATTGTCCCAGGTGCCTTCGCGATAATTCCCCGGCTTGATGACGGTGACGCGATAAGTGCCCGGGCGGACGTCGGGAATCGAAAAGGTGCCGTCCGGATTGGCGGCGATCCAATAGTTGTATCCCTTCGCGCGGCGCTGGTATTCCTGGGAAATCGGGTCGGCGGCGTACTGCGCGGAGTCGAATGCCGAAAGAATGACGGTAGCGCCCGTCATCGACTGGCCGTCGGCGATGCGCACATCGCCGGTAACCGTCCCTCGCTGGGCGGTGGTCGCGTAATACGGCAAGTTGATCGAGTCGTAAAAGGCGTTCAGATTGTAGCTGCCGGTCGCCGCGGACGACGCATATTGTTTGGCGTCGTTGCGCAGGGCGGGGAGATTGGAGCCCACGTTGAAGTAATTGAAGATCGGCCCATAGACCTGATCCTGGTTCCCGGTCATCACCATGCCCGGGCCGCCGAAATGGCTGCCCGGCGGCGAGGGGATGATCGACGCGCCGTCGGCGACCGGGGTCTGGGGATGGGTTGGCCCGGCGTTCCAGTCTTCGTAGCTGCGGGGGTTGACGATCGTCCAGGCGCCGAAATCGTTGGCGACGAAGGGCTTGGTGGAAAGCGTGTCGTTGACCGCGGTAACGATGCCTGTAACACCGCCGGCCTGCGCGTATGTCGATCGCCAGTCGTACTTCGTTTCGTAGTTTTTGATGTATTCGGAGGGGATGCCGCGCATGTCGGACGTTTCGGCGGTGATGATACGCCCCTGGCCGCGGTCGGCGTCGCCGGCGGCCTGATAGCCCCAGAAGTTGTCGGTCACCGAAGTATAGTGGAACAAGTTGCCGTTATAGAACTGCGCGCCTAGCCGGTTCTCGCTGCTTTGCCAGTCGGCCATCGCCGTGGTGTGATGGTATGTGAGATAGGAGGAGTATCCGGCGTCGCCGTCGCGGAGAATCCAATGCCAGGTCACGTCCAACGGCTCCGTGGCGTTCGCGGGATGGAAGGCCGTGATGTCGATATAGTTCGAGCCGGTCGTAAAGCTGTAGGTCTCGCCCGCGCCCAGGTAGATGTTCGGACTGCCTTGGATGTCGTAATAGAAGTCCTTCGACCCGACCATCTGCTGCCCGTCGAAATCGATTGAGGTGATTTTTCCGGCCAGCGCGCCGGTTGAATAAAGCTGAAAATTCGACAGCGTGCCGTTGTTTACCAGGTAATAAGTGCCGTGGCTATCGGAGAGCGTCTGAACGGTCGGCGTGGCGGAGGCGCGCGTCGCCGCCAGGAGCATAACAAGACTTTCCAAGGAAGTAAGAAGCAGCGGATGCCGTTTCCCAAGCTCTGAAACGACATCCGCCGCGAGACAACTTAAGGCTCGAAAAAGCGACTTCATATGCTCCGTAAAATCTTGCGCGCGCGAACACGAAGGCAAATCCCACCGCTTAACAGGCCCAGGCACAAAAGGGCGATGGTCGCTGGTTCCGGCACGGACGCTGGCGCAGAACTCGTCGGCGCGATGGCGAATGGAATGATCGGGGCAAGCATGGTGCTGTCCGGACCGACGTTGAGGTTCGAGCCGTCGGCCAAGGATGCCGGGGTTGCAACAATGGCGGTCCCGCTCAGAACCGTAAAGCCGCCGCTGAAATTATTGGAGCCGCTCAGGACCAGCAGGCCGCTTCCGTCGCTGCTGGAGAAGGTCACGGCCGAGAAGCCGCCCGTCCCGTCGATGAGGCTGTCGGAAATGTTCAGGCCGCCCGACCCCGTGACCGAGATATTCGTCTGGTTGCTTGTCAGCGTAGTGGGCGCGATGAGCGACTGCGATCCGCCGGTGGCGGCAATCACGGCAGCCGTGCCGAAGCCGCTGTTGAATGTCAGGCTTCCCGACGCTCCGGCGGCAAGCGTGTAGGAGCCGGTGGCCGACATGGTCAACGTGCTCAGCGTGATGGCCGAATTGAGATTGACCGAGCCGCCGTTGAGTGTGAGCCCGGCAATCGACTGCGGCCCGACGGACGGATCCAACAGTCCGTTGTTCAACACGATGGTCGAATAGGGCGACAGCGTGTTGGCGGCCCCCGCCACAAGGCTTCCGGCGTTGATCACGGTGTTGCCGGAGTAGCTGTTTCCGGCATAGTTCAGTGTCACGCCTCCCGTACCAGTAATGGTCATCCCGCCCGTGCCCGATATGGCCCCGCTGAAGGAGATCGAGTTGCCGCTGCCGAACATGTCGGCAGTTTGCACGGTGGCACCGGCTGCAGAACCACCAGTGAGCGAGATTGGCACGGTGGTCGCCCACGGTGCCGTGGCGCCTAGCGTCCCACTCGCCAAATCGATAGTCGCAGTGAAAACACCGCTCGGATCAACGACAATGCCTTGCGCGCCAATATAGAGGTTTCCACCGAGAAGGTTCACAACGCCCACGCCCGCGATGCCGCCCTGTCCCATCGTGATCATCTGGACCGACGCGGTACCCGCGCGGACCAGGAACTCGTCCTGGCTGCCGAACTGGGCGTAACTGTCCATCGTAATGCCGGAGGTCGTGTCGGTGTCGACGAGGCTGCCGCCGTTGACATCTACGATCGACCATCGACCGCCATTGTTCAGGCCAATGCCGATGGGACCACTTACGCTGACAGTGCCGCCATCCATGCGGAAGTTGACCGTAGAGTTTGTCGCGGCGTTGGTGTTGCCAACGTTGATGCTGCCGGTCACGTTCAGCACGCCGCCGCTCACATATAGACCCTGCGTTGTCGAGCCCGCCGTCGGCAGCGTCCCGACGTTCTGACCGGTCCGTCCGATGGTGATCGTGCCCGAATTGACCGTGCCGCCCGTGATTTGCACGATTGAGTTGGCCGTCCTGTTGTCCGTCGCAATGTTAAGCCCTCCGGTTAGATTTACAAGCCCGCTACTGACGAGCAGTCCGCCATTGCCGTTGCTGGCGCCATTGCCGGCGTTGAAAGTTGACACGCCGCTCACATTGAGCGACGCGCCGCTCACGGTGATGAGGTTTGCGCCACCGCTGCCGTAACTGATGATTGAAGAAACGGTGAGCGAGCCGGTTGGCAGGATCAGATTGCCGCCACCCGCAACGCCGTTGTTTTGGCTCATTTGCAGCGCACCAGCGATGTTGTTGCTGCCGGTGAGCGTGAACGAACCTGGGCCGATCCACGTCAGGCTGCCCGGACCGCTGAAATTGCCCGAGTAGGTGGTCGTCTGGCCGTTGCCGCCGACGGTCAGCGCGACCGCCGCGCTATTGGTGTTTTGCAGGGCCAGCGATAGTGAGCCGGTCAATCCGCCCACCGAGGCGGCTGCCAGCGTTCCGAAACTTAACGTGCCGTTGGGGTTGTTGTAGTTGAGCGTGCTGTTTTGCAGGGCCAGGTTGTTGGCGAGCATAAGCGTGCCCGCGCTGATGACCGTGGGGCCGGTGAACGTGTTGGCGCCCGCGAGCGTCGACATGCCCGTGCTGACCTGGGTGAGGTTGCCGCTGCCGCTGATGACGCCGGGCAGCGCCAATCCCATGTCGCCACGGTCAAGGACCAGCGTGCCGTTGTTCACGATCGGCCCGGCGATGTATACGTTCGAGCCGCCGGTGTCCAATTGGAGCGTGCCCGCGTTGATCCTTGTGGCGCCACTGTAGGAGTTCGACGCCGTGAGAATGAGCGTGCCGCTGCCGTTCTTGCTAAGCGAACCGGAGACGGCCGACTCGCTAATTACTCCGCCCACGGTGAGCGTATTGCCTTGCGTGTCGAGCGTGGCGGTGGCGCTGCCGGCGATGATGAAGTTGTTCGCCAAGGAGAGGCCGTTTGCAACGGCTTGTATCGTGGCGTTGCCCGCGACGCTAACGTCGCCCGTGGAGAAGGAGGCGCTGTTGCCCACCTGCACCAAGCCGGCATTGATCGTGGTTCCGACAGTCCCGGCCGTCGGTCCGTAGTTGTTGCTGCCGGAAAGCACAAGCGTGCCGCCGCCGTTGAACGTCAGGGCGCCAGCGCCGCCGAGGGGGCCGGAGAGCGTCAATGTTGCCCCGTTGGAAACGTTGGCGGCCGTATTGAACGCCAGGTTGACCGGCGCGGCGATCGTGTGGCTGCCGAGCGTGCTTTTAATTGACGCGCCGGCCGTGCTGCTGAGAGTCAGCGTGTTCGTGCCTGAAACGACGTAACTGGCCGTGTTGGTGAACGTCACTGAACCGACCGTTTCGGGTTGATCGAGCGTGACCGTGGCCGACGAGGTGATGGCGCTGGAGAAAGTGGCCGAATCGCCCGCATTCTGCGGCACGCCGCCGGTCCAGTTGGCGGCATTCGACCAGTTGCCCGGGCCGTTCGTGGCCCAAACCCCGGCCACGGCGAGCTGTGTGATCGACAAGTCGACGTAATTAGCGCCGCCGACCGTTGTCGTACCGAAACTATAGGAGAAGGCGGAATTAGGGTTGGAGACGCTCAACTCCGACAGCAAGCCGCTGAGCGAGCCGTACTGGATGAGATCGTAGATGGTCGTGCCGGCGCCTGGCGTGAATGGCACGGCGCCGTTGGGCGAATAAAGGGCGACGCTTACCGCCGTGCCGGAACCCGGCAGCGTCAGCGTTCCGCCCACGTTGATCGTATTGGCGGTTCCATTGGAACCGTTCAGGCCGAAGTTCAGGCTGGAGTTGCCCAGGAGCGCCAGACCGCCAGAGATGTTGCTCGCGCCCGTGCCTGCCAGGCCGGAGGCGACCGTGCCGGGCTGAATACCCGCCAGGGCCGAGGCGGTGATCGAACCGCTGACGAGCCCCGGACCGGTGATGGTTTGGCCGCCGGCCAGAACCAGCGTTGAGCTGTTCAATCCGCTGAGGTCCAAGAGACCGCTTGCGCCGACGTTGATGAGCGTCGACGAGGCGATGTTGTTGTTGGTGGCGGCACTCAGAGTCAGCGTGCCGCCGTTGACGGTCGTGCTGCCCGAATAGGTGTTGTTGTTGGTGAGCGTCCACCAGCCGGCGCCGTTCTTGACGAGGCTTGTGGCGCCGCCCGTGCCGTCGACGATTTGGCCGGCGAACACGTTCTGGTTGGTGTTTGTACCAGTGAGTGTAATCGCCCGGGCTCCGGTGCCGGCCAGCGGTCCGCTGGCGACGATGGGCGGAGGAACTAGCATCACGTTGGAGGAGGTCGAGAATACCAAGGGGCCGGAGCCGGAGGCGTCGATGCCGCCGCCGTTGGTCGTGAGGACGAACGAGCGGTCAGTGCTCACGCCGGCACCCGTATACTGCAAGGTTCCGCCGTCGAGTACCAGCGCCGGGGCCGTACTCGGCGAGTTTCCGATGCCGCTGGTGGAATTGCCATTGGCCAGCGACGCGGTGCTGAGAACTCCGCCGCGAATGATCGTCGCGCCGGTATACGTGTTCGCGCCGTTGAGAACGAGCATGCCGGGACCGGTCTTGACCAGCGGCCCGAGGTTGCTGATATTCACATTGCTGATGACGCCGCTGACAGTCAGCGCGTTGCTCGCGGTGACGTCGAACGTGCCGCCACCGCCGTAGAGGGCGACATTTCGCATGTTGAGGCCGCCGTTATCGAGGGCGAAGGTGCCCGTTGCCTGGAGCGTGCCGCCGGTCATATTAATCTGCGCCCCGTGCCCGGATCGCCAAGATTGCCGTTGGCGCTGATGCTGGTCACGCCGCCCTCGAGCCACGTTATACCTGTGTACGTATTGCTGCCGCCGAGGACCAACGTGCCGGAACCTGTCTTCGTGAGGATCGAAGTGGTCGTCCCGTTAGTGATGATCGCGCCGATGGTTAGCTTGCCCGATCCGAGTTGGTGCAGGATGAGATCGTTGCCTGAAGAGAGGCCGGTCTGGAGTGTGCCGTTGGTCACTTGATAATCGTTTGAGCCGGCGAAGAGCAATCCGCCGGCGGTAAGCGTGACGGAATTTGTAGAGCCCAGGTCGAACGTCTGACCGTTCTGCGTCGTGGCGATCTTCAACTGGTTCGTCGTGTAGCTGCCGGTGAGCACCATGCCATCGGTCAGAAGATCGTTGGTGGCGTCGCTGCCGGATGTGGGCGCCGCCGTGTAAGCATTGTACGCCGAAATGATGAACGGCGAGGTGCTGGAACTGGTGGTTGCCCAGTCGGTGCCGTAGGTGATGCGGGCACTGTAACTTCCGTCCGCCAGCTTGTTAGTTGTCGTCGTGAGCGTTGTTGTCCCCTGCGTAGAGATATTCAGGGAACTGGCTGGAGTGGAACCGAAGTTCGGCAGCGCCAGGACGTTGAGCGTCAGACTGCCGCCATTGCCGTCGAGAATCACGCTGCCGCCGCCGGCGTTGAGCGTGACATTGCCGATCGATTGCGTCGAAGCGGCGCCGCTCTTGGCGCGAAGATAGAGCTTTCCACCGGTGAAGTTCAAGGGAGAGGTCGCGTTCAGCACGCCCGTTGGGCTATTCGTGTAATCGACCTTCAGCGCGCCGCCGTTAATATTGTAAGCGCCGCTGTTGGTATAGGCGGCTGCGCCGGTCACGGTCATGGTGCCGATGCCGACCTTCGTAAACAATACGGAAGCGACAGTCGAGACGCCGGTGATCCTGCCGGCAAACGTGGTGTCGCTATTCGCGCTTCCTACCACATAGCTCAGGCTGCCGCCGCCGTTAGTACTGGGGGCCAGCAGCCCGCTTGCTGTTCCCGAGGAGGTTACCGCGCCGAGCACGACGGTTTCGGTCCCGTTGCGAGTGAACACACCGCCGGCGCCGGTGCCGAAGTCAAGCGTGGCGAAGGGATCGATGGACGAGCTGGTGCCCGTCGATTGCACAATTCGCACCCCGTTGTTGTTGGTGCCCCAGGCGACCGTTCCGCCAAAGTTGCCGAACATGCTTTGCACGAGCGTGCCGAAAGAAACGTTATTGACCGCGCCCACCCCCCAATTGATCGTGCCATTGCCCGAGAACAGCTCGCTGACCGTGTTGCTGCCTCCCAGCATGGAAACGGTCGACGTGCCGGATACGACTTGGACGTAGCTGGCGTTGCTAAGCGCCTGGTTTCCCGCTAGCGTAGCTCCGTTGTTCAGTACGATGCCTATGCCAGCCGCCTGACCAGCATTGATTGTGAGCGTGCCTTGATTCACGATGGCGTTGCCCGTCCAGGTGTCGGCCGACGTGGCCAATATGAGATTGCCCGCCCCGTTCTTGATGAACCCTTGCGTGCCCGCCACGGTGGTCCCTATGGTGGCCGTCTGGTTCGCGACGGTGATCGTAGGCGTGGTGTTGGCGACAGTCGTTTGCAGCGTCAAGGCGTTGCCGGCGGGATTGGAGTTGATCGTCCAATTGAAGTTTGGATTGGTGTCGGCAAACTTCAGGTAGCCGAGCGTATGAGCCGCGTCCATGTTCACCGTATTGTTGGCGGTTATATCCAGCGTGCTGAAGTCGGCCGTGGCGTCGGCGCCGTCGGCCACGTTGCCGCCGGACCAGTTCGACGGATCGCTCCAGGTTCCCCCGGTAGTCGCGGTAGTCCACGTACCGTCGGTGGCAAACAGTTGTGACACAATTGAAAAGCACGCAACAGTTGCGCAGAACGTCAACAAGATGCAACGACGCATGACAACACTCCCCACATTTACCAGGTTTAAAATTGAAAAGCCGTAACTACCCGCCCTCGGGCGGCCTACCGGACCGGAGCCCGGTGCTCCTGAAATCCGGCGTCCTGAGCGAACACAAATTCGGACGGGTCTCGAGCAACGTCGCTGAACCGCACCTCGTCGATCCATCCGCGGAAGTTTTCAGCGACGTGATTCTTGATCTTGCCCCGGCCAAGACTCCACTCCGCGCCGTCAGTACCCCTGCTGAGCGCCGACGAGCCGTCGCGAGGCAACCCAGTTGCCGCTGCGAGTTGGTAGCCGCGCCCATCCAATACGTCAACAAATAGTTTCAATGTTTTGCCATCGCTGGTGGCCGCCACGTGGTACCAATGGCCAACTTCCACTGCGACTTGCTCGGCAATCGCCTCGTGCCACCGCTGCTGTACGTCAACATAGCCGATCTTGAAACGGTCCTTGCAATCGATCTGAAAAACCAGCCGCGCAGGCACGACAACCGCCGCGCCCGGTTCATTGCCGTCGCGACCAATAAAGGTCTGCGCCCCTGACTGCAATCGAGCAGGCTTGATCGAGGCCTCGATCGTCCACTGCTCGGGCGTGATCGCCTGAATATCCTGCGGCGAGGCATGGCTAAAGGCCGAGTGCGTATACAGATCTCGCGAGATATGCGCCGGCGGTTCGGAATTGTCCAGGCAACCGCGATTGGGCTCCTTGCTGCCGGGAATGACGGCCGCCGGCACGTCGTCCGACATGCTAGGATGCGTCTGGTCGCTGTAGGCGAAAAGGTCGTTGCCATTGTAGGAGGAATCCAAGGTCGCCCGAACCGAGCGGCGGTTGTTGCGGGTATTGGGAATGACAACGCCCAGCGGCCGATCTTCGAAGCGCCAATAGGCGACCACGTGGCGGTCGCGGCCGCTGGCCGGTTTTTCATATTGCTCGACCGTGCGAATGAACGAATCGCCGGTGTCTTCGAGGAGCGTCATCGACTTCGAATCCTTCTCCAGCCAGGCCTCGCTCGTAGCCAACAAACGTTGCGGCACCGGGGCTTCCGATCCCGGGACCTGCCCGGAAGCTGCCGCTTGTTGCACGTCGACTTCGCCCTTGAAAACGTGGACGCGGCTATTGCCGTCGGGCGATACTTCCACGCCGAATTCGGTGCCTTGATCGACGAATGTGCTTTCCGGCGTCTTGATCTGGAAGCCGCGCGCGGCGACCGTCGTGATTTCCGCGCTCAACTTTCCGCGCTCCAGCCGGGCACTTTTGGCCGACTCGATTTCCAACATGGCCGGTGCCTGGACGACCATTCGCACGCCGACGCTAAAGCGAATTTCCGCCACGCCGCTTGCGAGCCGCAGGATTTGGCCTGCGCGCAGTTTTTCACCCGGCGTAAATGAACAATGCGAATCTGACCAGTGAGCGTCGACAAGCCGGCTCAATTCGGCGACAGCCGGCGCGGTTGACTCAGCAAGCGGAGCGGACATAACAGCGCTTTCAGGCGGACTCCGGCGCCCGATCCCGGCGCCTGGTTTTGACACACCGCCCTCGCTCGTTGCCAAAAGAGTCCAGTCCCGATGCATCCCCCAGGCAATCGCCAATGCCAGCAGCGCAACCGCGGCGATTCCGGCCCCGATGCGGATTAATGACTCTCGACGTATTAGCGATGGAATCGGACTATTCCGCTCGCGTGCGCGGCGGGCCTGCACCGCATCCGCTCGCGAGCGGCAGATCGAAGCCATATCCACTTCATGAGTTTCAAACGCCGTTAAAAGCGACGCGGCGAGCGCCGGTGAGCGCCGATCCCAGTAGAGCCGGGCGTGCATGTCCAGATACTCAATATAATGTTGACGCGCTGCCGCGTCGGACGCCAATCGTTCCTCAAGTCGCCGCTGCCCGGCTTGGTCGATTGTGCCATCGCACCATAGGGCGAGAAGCTCGAATAGTTCCAGGCTCGATCTTTCCGGAATCATAGTTGCTCTCCAGCGTGCTCCCCACCGTGCTCCCCAGAAAGAAAGGGCCAACTCTCGCCGCGGGAGACGCAGCGGTCGATACAGCGATGCAAAGCGCGGCGGATGCGAATAAGCGCCTTCAGGATCGTATTCTTGGGGCGGCCCAGTTCGGTGCCGACTTCACCGGCCGTCTTCCGCGTGCTGCAATAATAGGAATCGATGATCTGACGGTCCGAATCGGGCAGTTTTTCCAGGCAGCCGCGAAGTGCGCGGCGACGCTCCTCCAGGAGCTGATCCTGGTTAAGCCGCTCTTGGACAATTTGATCCAACACGTCAAGGCTCAGCGTCAAGTGATTTCGCCGCCGTTCGCGAAGATAGGCCAGCGTCTGGCGATAGGCGATTCCGCACGCCCAGCGTACGAAATCATCAATACAATGCTGGCTCGCGGGAATAAACTCGTCCAACTTCTTCCAAAGCACCACGCTCGTCCGCGCAACGACTTCTTCCGCCTCGGTCCAGTCGGGCAAAAGCGTAATCACGAACGAAAACACCCGCCCCTGGCTCAAGCCAAGCAAGCGAACGAATTCCTCGTTGCCGATACGAGTTAGCCCGTCGGTTTGATGTGGCGCAGCCACAACCCAGCCCCCAATTTGAAAAGTCTTACTTCCCGCCCTCTATTATGTGTTGCGCGGATGGTGCCATTCAAGGTATTAAAAAATGAAGATTTCAGTCGGAAGCGGACAACGGCAGAACTCGGCCCGCATTAGAATAGCCCGATCAGCGGGTGTCGTAATGACGACAAATGAAGTTTCCCATGCATCGGCGCGATACAAGCCGTTGATCGACGCCAAAACTCATACCAAGACCAAAGGCCAAAAACCTAAGGCCCGCTCGCCGCTACTCAGCCGCGAACAGAACCCCGTCTTGGTGCAACACAAAGTCCTTGTCGGCCGCGCAAAGCCGATCCAACTTGATGCGGTAATACCGGCCGTCAGCCTTCTGCAAACGCACTGTACCATCCTGATAGCTCACGAAGCGGGCTTCAATGCGGTACTTGCCGCTGGCATCCGTCCATTGACGTAGCGACTTAACGTCATTACGAATACCGAAGGGATCGTCCTTCTTTTCGGGAATGGGTGGCTTGGCATCGGCAGGCTTCGCGGCCGGCTTCGGCAGCGGCAATTCGTCAGGTGCCGCTGGTTTCGGGGCGGCGTTGGCCGGAGCAGGTTCAGCAATCGGCGGCTTTTCGGCCGGTTTGGCCAGTGGAAGCACGGGCGGCATTTCCGGTTTAGCAACCGACCGTGGTTCCGCAGGAATTTCAACTTCCTTCGGCGCTGCAATCGGCGGCAGACTTGGCGCAGCCGGCTCAGTGATCGGCTTCGGCGCCGGAGCGGCCGGCAGCGGTTTCAAATCCCGCATGACATCGGGCTGTGCTTGAGAAGCCTGCGGAGCGATGAGAGGCGGCGCGGGCATCGGCGGCGCCGCCGGAGCGGCTTTGTTTTCCGCCGGAGCAACGGCCGGACTCGCGGCCGCCGGCGCAACTTGCCCGCATGGATCGCAGCAAGCGGCCGCTTCGCAGCATGGCTGGCATGACGAAACCCAGCAGCCGCTGCATCGGCAGCCGCAACTGTTCATTAGCCGATTCATGCACCGGCATGCCCAAGCGCCTTCGGACGTGGCCAGCAAGGCCACGCTTGCGATCGCAATGATCAACCCTGAACGACGTGCCATGATCGAGTCCTCTGGATAACCGACAACTGAAAACGGCGCAAAACAGGCCGCCCCCTTAACTTCGCATCACCTTCATAGCTATTAGAATACTCTCCCCAAACGTTACTCGCAACAACGGGAAAAAAATCGCGAGAATCGTCCCCTCGCTTGGAGGGCCAGCAAGGTTTCGGCGGAGCAATGAAAGTGGCCGCGGACTTCCGACGGCAATAGCGGCATCGGGTGCAGTACTTGACTTGCATAGGAAAACGCAATACGGGAAGATCGATCAGTACTAGAAGCAAACCAGGTGAAAAAGCATGAATCATTGCAACGAAATCGTTTGCTCCCGCCGAAAGTTCATCGCAGTATCCGCCGCGGCCTATTTGCTGTGCGCCGGAAAGCCCGCGACGGCCGCCCAAACCGCCGCGGAGCAGCCACAGGCCTTGCTCGGCAACCGCTTCCTCACTTTCAACACGGTGGTGCGCGTCAATCAGATCGAGGTCTCGCGCGATCGCACGGCGGGGCAGGATGAAGGCGCGATTCACACTCCCGAAGTTGCCGCCTTGTTTCGTAAGTCGGTCGAGCGCGGATGGCCCGGCGGCAAAATCACTTGGGCGTTCAGTTGCGCGCACTCTCTCAGACGCTCGGCCGAACTACAAGGCGATTCGCGATTACGCCATCGAATGTCATTCCCAGCACGGCGACGAAATCACCTTCATTCCCGGCGGCTTTTTTCAACCAATGCACAATTCGCGGGAGCAGACGCGGCGGGACCTGCACGAGGCCCTGCAAAGGGTCTCGGAAATGGTCGGCGGCGGATACCGGCCGCGGAGCGTGGTGGCTGGTTTTCTCGATGCGGCAAGCCTCAAGTATTTAGCCGAGAAGGAAGGCATCCACGTCTGCCAGGGAAATATCTGGAGCCAATACTCGATCGACAATGGCGACGGCGATGGCTCGGTCTGTTATCCGTACTATCCTTCCACGGAGCATTTTTGCAAGCCGGCGCAAGGCAAGTCGGACTTCATCGACTGTGTGAATCTCGACGGCTGGACTTGCGACTTCCTTGCCGCGCGCCGGGCCGGTTTCGCCGGCGGATTCAATAGCCGGATGGGCGTCGGGCCGATCGAGACAATCTTCGCCCACGGTCCCGATCGAGGCGTCCAAGAGATGGTGCATACGACAGCCTTGCACTTCGATCGCGGCTTCGAGTTGAACCGCTTTGCCTGGGTGGCGGATTGTTGGGAGCTCTCGTTGCTCGGCGGCCGCCGCCGGCGGGGCCCGCAGGACATGGACGCGCTCGTTCGCTGGCTGAGCGATATCCGCCGCCGTTGGCCGGAAGCGAAACTCATCACCCAGGGCGAATTTGGCGAGGCCTGGCGGCGGCAGTACCGCGACAATTCTTTCGATTACCGCTTCGAGGAGCGGGGCAGCGGAATCGGCGGATCGGACGCCAATCGGGAAATCCGCTGGTTCATGAATCGGGAGTTCCGCCTGGCGCTTTGCGCGACTGGAAGGCCAACGGGCCAGAGACGGTGATCGATTTCACCCGCTACGACCTGCCCGCGCGCGAGCCGCCAGACCCGTCGCCCGGCCACAACGCCCGCAATTGGAGCCTCATGAATCGCTTGAACATGAAGCACAGCCGGCCGCAGGACGTGCCGGTCCCTTTGGCGCAGATGGCAAAGGCCGACTTGGACTTGATTGAGCGGCGTTATCCGTCGTTCCGCGCGAAGTAGGGTTCGCGTTCCTGATGCATTACTGGAGACTGTCTCCGTTCTCAATCGCATTCGCCTTGACTTAAACCCAAGTCGATGGTACTTTTCGCCGCGCAAACACCACAGGTTCACGATGCCGGCGACAAGCGAGCAAAAATCTTCGATTCCAGGCGGCGATGCCCTTTTTAACGGCATGCAAGGCCGCCTGAAGGTTCTCTATATCTCCACCGTCAGCCGCGCGGGCGCGTGGCTGGCCGAAGCCTTTGCGGCCGACAGCGCGGCCGAAATCCTGCTTGAAGAAGTCACCGGCCAGGCGGCCGGGGTGGAGCGGCTCCGCGAGGAAGTCTACGACGCCGTTCTCGTCAGCCATGAGCCGGGCGAACTTGACGCCTTGGATCTGATCGAAGGCTATCGCACCGGCGGGGCCGAAGAGCCGATCGTCGTGCTGGGCACGCCGGCCGAGGCCGAAATGGCCGTGCTCTGCTACGAGGCCGGCGCCGACGGCTATGTGTGCGTTGACGCTTGCACGACGCGGCATCTGATTTGGGTCGTTGCGCTGGCGGTCCAGAAGCGGCAACTGGTCCAAGAGAATCGCCGCCATCGGCACACCGAGAAAACGCGTCTCGAGCGCGAGCAAGACGACGCCCGGCGGCTCCTCGAGGAACAGTGCGCGGCGGTCGAAGGGTTTCGCGCCGTGGGGCAGATTGCGAATCTGCCAAATTCCAGGCAGCTTAACAACCTGCCCCACAATATGCCATTACCCGCCGAATTAATCGCCCATTACCGCGAACTTTTGCGGATATATGTCATCATGGGGTCTGGCAATCTGGCCGACGAGTTGCGGCGGCTGGCGCGGCTCTTGGTTGCTGGTGGAATCTCCGCGCGACAGACGGCCGAGCTGCACCTGACCGTCGTGGCGGAAATGATTCAGGGCCTCGGCGCCCGTAGCGGCCGGCACGTCATGACCCGGGCCGATCTGCTTCTGCTGGAAGTAATGATGCACTTGGGCGAGGGTTATCGGCGGAGTTATGAGGACCTGGCGCGGCCAGCGCAGCAGAAGTCTCTGCCGGGGTTGGAGTTGTAGCGTCAGAAATCCCCGCCGCCGCCGCCAAAGTCTCCTCCTCCGCCACCGAAATCTCCTCCTCCGCCAAAGTCGCCGCCTCCGCCGTAATCGCCGCCGCCCCCGTAGTCGCTTCCTCCGCCGCCATCACTCCCGCTATCGAAGCTTCCACCGCCGCCGCTACTGTCGTCGTCAAAGCTCCCACCTCCCGTGCCGGAATCGTCGCCGTAGACGCCCGCCCCCGCTTGGTCGGCGGGCAATGAATCTTGGCCCGACTGCGAACCATAGTTGGTCTGGGAAGAATCGCCCCAGGACGAGCCATGACCTTCGCCGCGGAAGAACGAGTCATACATCCAATTGCCGGCCGCTGCGCCGAACATGCCGCCGATCATCGAGCTAAGGAACCCGCCGCCGCCACCGCCATAACCGGGCCCGTATCCGCCCTGTCCATAACCGCCCGGCATCCCTCCCGGCATGCCGCCCGGTCCGCCGCCATAGCCGCCGGCGCCGCGGCCGCTAAAGGCGCGGATGAGCCCCATGATCATCCAGATGACGAGGATCGCCACCACAGCCACGCAGAGCCATCCACCTATGCCCGACGTGAAGTTGTTTACTTGTCGCGGCAGGCCGCCGGGCACTTGTGTCGGCGTTGGCTGCTGGCCGCGGACAGGCGCTTCGTTGGCCGCCACAGTCGTACTAATCGTTCCAACGATTTTCTCTAGCGCGGCATCGTTTTGCTTCGATTTCAATAGTGACAGCACGCGCGGCACAAGCGCATCACGATCTTGCAGCGTGAACGCCTTGCGGCGCACCGACTCATCCGGTTCGATCTGCAAATGCCCCGGGCTCTTGCAGATTAGGACGTAGATGCCTTTGACGAATTCGTCCGAAGCGCGAATCTCCGCCCAGCGCTGAAAGAAGCGGTTTTTCTCCGCCTCTGTTTTCGCCAGGTCGAAACGGGCACGCATGTCCTGCGGGACCGAGGGGAAAGTCTCCACGACCACCTCGACCTTATAGCGGTTGCGGATCTCCTGCAGCTTCGCCGTCGCTTGGTCGATGGCCGATTTCGAGAAAAACCCGGCCTGATCGTTCACCTTGGGCGCGGCAGCCTGCGCGGGCCGCGTGAAGCCAAGCCCGGCGGCCAAAAATGCGAAAAAAATCAATCCGCGACGTGACATGGCGATGTTCCTTGTTTTGACGTGCCGCCTCGCGAGCAAAGGCCGCTAAGATCGGCGCAGTTATTCTTACGTAACCCTAAGAGGTAGGCAAGCCGGCCGTATTGAGGACCTCGATTCGCACCCGTTCGATCCGCCGCCGCGTGGCGTCCAGCACCGTGATGCGGACGTTTCGCCAGGTCAGGTCCTCGCCGGCGGTGGGAATGTGGCCCAGCTCGTTGAAGACGAACCCGCCGATCGTGTCGTAGTCCGCGTCCTCGGGCAGTTCCAGCCCCAGCCGCTCGTTGATTTCATCGATGTGAACGCGGCCCATCGCCTCACAGACGCCGGGCGAAAGCTCGCGCAGGCCCTCGACGTGGGATGCGTCGTGTTCGTCAACGATCTCGCCTACAATCTCTTCGAGCACGTCTTCGATCGTCACCAGGCCCGAGACGCCGCCGTACTCGTCCAGCACGACGACCATGTGGCTGCGGCCCCGCTGCAATTCCTGCAACAGGGCATCGACCGGCTTCGTCTCGGGCACGAAGATCGGCTGCCGCAGCAGCTTGGTCCACGGTTCGATGCGCTTCTCCGGCTCGCGGGCTAATTCCGGCAGCAGGTCCTTCGTAAGCAGGATGCCCAGGATGTCGTCCCGGTTGCGGCCGTAGACGGGGATTCGCGTATGTCCGGCGTTGATTGCCTGCTGGAGCATCTCGTCCCACGAGCTTGCGGCGGGAATGGAAATCATGTCGGTCCGCGGCGTCATGATCTGCGAGACGTTGACGTCGCTCAATTCCATCACCCCCTCGATCATTTCACGGGCCTCTTCTTCAAGAAGCCCTTCGCGATGGCCTTCGGAAACGATCGTGCGAATGTCTTCCTCGAACGAATCTTCATCGGGGGCCGGCTGGTCGCGCCCTGCCACGCGGTGCAAGGCGACATCGACCACCCGCGCCGCAAGCGACAACGGCGCTAGAACGAGGCTCAATCCCCAAAGCAGCGGCCAGACGAAGAATAGAAAGTGATCCGCCCAGAGCCGGGCGAAGCTCCAGGGCAGCCAGACGTTGGCGGCGAGAAAGCCGAGCAGTCCCCCAATCAAAGCCATGGCCCATGTGCCTGCGACCGATTCATGTTCTCGGCCATATTGCCAGGCTGCCAATCCGCCGGCCGCGGCGGCTGCGGCCATCGCCACCGTCCGCAGCGATTGCATCGCCAGGCTGACGCGCTCACGCCAGTTTAACACGTGGCCCAGCCGATCGGGCTTGCCGTGCCGCCGGCAAATCTCCTGTAGCTCCGCGGGCGAGAATTCGGATAGCGTACGGGCCGACAGCGCCGAAAAACAGGTGACGCCAAGCAAGATCGCGGACAACCAGAGTAGGGCGGCGATGCTCATCTTTGGACTGCGACGGCTTGCCGACGCCTTTCAAAACGCGTACCGGTTCGTTTCGTAGAAAACCCGTCCGTGCCGCCTGCCGTCATGAAAAAGCGACGGCAAGCCGTCGCACTCCAAAGTAACGTCATCGTCTCGCGATTCCAAGTTTCTGCAACACATCAGTTTCCTTCTGCTGCATCTCGGCCTGTTGCCGCGCCGTGCGATCGTCGTGGCCCACGAGATGCAGTGTGCCATGAACGACGTAAAGCAACAGTTCGTCGTGCGCCGTCCAACCGTATCGCGGTGCGCAGCGTTCGGCCATCTCCGCGCTGGCGATCACTTCACCCTCCAGACACCCACAGTCGTCCAGCGGAAAGCTCAATACATCGGCCGGGCCGCGATGGCGAAGGAATTTCCAATTGAGCCTTGAAATCATATCGTCGTCGACAATCGCCACGCTGATTGCGGCCTTACTGACGCCGGCCATGCGGAGCACGCGCTGGACAGCCCGACGCAGCAGCCGCCGGTCCACTTTCACATGACCTTGCCGGTCGGCGATCGGGACGGTGATTGCGCCGCGGCTGGCGTGGGGCAGATTGCCAATCTGCCGTCGACTCCGCAGGTTGGCAACCTGCCCCACATCGCGCGTAGTGGCTTTCTTCATGCCGTGCGTTGCTCGGGGTACTTTAGCCGTCCATGATAGATGGAGGCGACCGACATGGCAAGACTCCGCTCGATCGTGCCCAACTCGCGCAGCGTCAGGCCGCTCTCGTCGAATTGGCCGGCTTGCAGCCTCCGCTGGGCCAAATCGCCGACGAGGCCCTCAATACGGCCTGGCGTCGGATCGACAAGCGTCCGGCTCGCGCTTTCCACGGCATCGGCGAGCATCAGCACCGCCGCCTCCTTGGATTGCGGCTTGGGGCCGGGGTATCGGAAGAGGTTTTCGTCGATCTCGCTGCCGTTGGGATCGGCCGCTTGCTGCGTGTGCGCGCGGTCGAGAAAGTACTCCATGAGCATCGTGCCGTGGTGCTGTTCGATCATGTCGATGATCGGTTGCGGCAGGTGATGCTGCCGGGCAAGGTCCGCGCCGTCCTTGATGTGGGCGATAATCACGAGCGTGCTCATGGCGGGCACGAGTCCATCATGGCGGTTGCCTTCCTTGCCCTGGTTCTCCACGAAGTAGCCTGGCTTGAGCATCTTGCCGATGTCGTGAAAGTAGGCCCCAATGCGGCAAATCAGCCCACGGGCGCCGATGGCCTCGGCGGCCGCTTCGGCGATCGAGCCGACTGTGATTGAATGGTTATAAGTGCTCGGCGCGCGGCGGACGAGCTCTTGCAGCAGCGGATGGGTAATGTCGCCAAGTTCCAAAAGGCTCAGGTCGGTAAGCACGCCGAAGAGCCGTTCCACGAAGGGCAAGAGCCCGGTCATGATAAAGCCGGCGGCTAATGCCCAGCCGAACTGGTGGCCGGCGTCGCGGAACAGCGACCAATTCATCGGTTGGTTGTCGATCAGCTTCGTGGCCAAGTCCAAAAGCGCGGCCACGCCGCCGGCAAACAAGCCGACATAAACCAGCTTGCTGCGGCTGCGGACGCGCCACAGGTTCAGCGCCGCGGCAGCCGTCGTGCCGAACAAAAGCAGGAACATCGGCAAGTCGCCGCCCAGCGCCAGGACGACGATCCAAGAGACCACGCCCGAAAACAATAGCGCCAATTCCTGGCGATAGGCGATCGCTATGATCATGCCGAAGAGAATCACTGCGGCGAGCTCCGCGCGATAGGGATCGACCGCGATGGCGAGAAACACGGTGGCCACGGCGAGGCCGAGCGCGCCCGCCAGCCGATCGAGGCCGGCCTGCACGCCTCGCTGCCAGTAGCGCATATACATGCCGCAAAGCGTAAACATGGCGAAGACGACGAGCAGGACCGAGGCGCAGCGGCTGGCGCGCTCCGGAAACGTCCGCTTTTCCAAATACGCCGCGCGTTCCAATTCAAGCAAATCGAGCTTCGACTTGTCGATCGACTCGCGCGCCGCGACCAGCGGCTTGCCCGCTTCGTGCGGAATTACTACCGGCTCGACCTTGGCGGCGTTTTCCTCCTGCGACGCCTGGCTCGCCTTGACGTCCAGAGTAAACGTGCTCAGCTTCGAGGCGTGCAGGAGCCGCGGTTCGAGCCACGAATACACCTTGTCGGCGATTGTCCGCGAGCCGAGCCCGTCGGTTAAAGTCTGCCGGAACTCTTTGGGATCGGGCGTGACGTACCTTACCTCGACTTCCCGGAGATCATCTGCATGCCCCGCCGGATAGACCAGGATCGTCTTCTTGTTGTAGCCCTCGAGGTTCTTCGTCAAGTCGACCAGCAGACCGCGATGCTCGAATGGGGCAAAAGCGTCGGCGACCGCGCGATCGAGTCGATCGAGGTTTTCTTTGCCAGACATCGCCTTGCGAAATTCCTGAAAGGCGGCCAGGTCCGCTTGCGGCGCTGGCGTCTTTGTTGCCGCGTCTGCCGGCGGCTGCGGGGGTTGCGGCTGCGGTGAATAGAATTCCTTCCATATCGGGGCCGTCTTTTCCGTCAGCGTGTCGGCCTTCGTGAGCTCGGCGACAGTATTCCGCAGATCGGCCCGCAGTTGCTCCAGAGGCTTTACGTCCTGGATGAATATGGCCTTGGTTTCTTCCCGCGCCAACCGTTTTTTCTGTGCCGTCTGTTCGGGTTTGTCCTCGTTGAAGCTGACCCGCGCCGTAATGAATCGCGTGGGCACCATGCCCGTATGCCAGTGCAGCGGCGGATCCCATGCCTGAATGATGATGCACACGGCCGCCGCTGCGGCCAATGCCAGCGCCATCCGCGAGACCACGTCGCGATGGCATATACCTAGCCATACGCGCTCCAATCGGCCAGGAGGCAGTTCCAGCGCCGCGACGCGTTCGGACCTCGTTTTTCGTTGACCGCCGTTGGCCATAGTTTAATGCCTTTTCGCCGCCCCGTGCTCGTAAGCGTTCACGATCTTCTGCACCAGTGGATGCCGAACGATGTCGCCGCGGCCGAGCGTCACGCAGGCCACGCCCTCGATACCCTGCAAGCGATCCAAGGCGTCGACCAGGCCGCTCTTGCAGTGCTCGGGCAGGTCGATCTGCGTCGTATCGCCCGAGGCGACGATTCGCGAACCGGTGCCCATCCGCGTAAGGAACATCTTCATCTGCGAGACGGTCGTGTTCTGCGCCTCATCGAGGATGATGAAAGCATCGTTCAACGTTCGTCCGCGCATGTAAGCCAACGGGATGACCTCGATCAGGTCCTGCTCGCGGTAGCGGACGATCTGCTCGTAGTCCATCATTTCGTGCAGGGCGTCCATCAGCGGCCGCAGGTAGGGATTGATTTTGGCTTGCAGGTCGCCCGGCAGGAATCCGAGGCTTTCGCCCGCTTCGACCGCCGGCCGCACAAGCACGAGCTTTCGGACCTTTTCCGCTCGCAAGGCCGCCACCGCGGTCGCCACCGCCAGATAGGTTTTACCGGTGCCCGCCGGCCCGTGGCAGAGCACCACATCGTGCTGGGCGATGGCCTCGACATAGCGGGCCTGGCCCTGTGTGCGGGCACGTACTTGCCGCCCGCTCGTAAAGACCGTCAACGGCCGCGCGGGAGTCGTCGTTTCGCCCTGCTGAACACCGGCCAGCACGCGGCTGACGTCTTCGGGCGCCACGTCGCCATTGCGATGGGCTTGGGCCTGAAGTTCCTCAAGCACTTGCGTCGCGCTAGCCACGGCTTTATCTTCGCCCTGCACGTGGATTTGCCCATCGTGCGCAGAGATTGAGACCGACAGTGCCTCGCGGATTCTGCGCACATGCTGATCGCAGGCGCCGAAGAGCGTTAGCAGTTCCTTGGAACTAACTACCGGGATGTCTGATTCAGTCATTCAAGTTGCGACGGAAACCACCTCCGCCGCAGCGACCATAGAACTCATTCAACGAATCTAGTATAGCTAATCCACGAGGGAAAAGAATAGCGAGCAAAGGCTGGTTATCGCAAGTCCTTATTTGACAAAGAGTTATGGAATCAGCGCTGAAGCAAATGGCGATGCAAAACCCCAATTACGGGTGGGTTACTTTAGTTGCTTCGGCATGCTCTGCCCTGTTTTGAAGTGGCCAGTTCGAAATCGACCTACTTGCGGCAGTTTTGCTGGGGAGCATCGGGGGAGCAAGTGTGGTTTTCCGTAACGGCTCGTCGTAAGATTCGGCCTTTAGGGGGATGGCGGAAGTATGGTCACTTGCGCCGGACTGCGATTGATCCACATGTTTCGCGCGTCCGAACGCGCTGCTGGACATTACGTGTCACCCCTTTTGACGTTGTACCAGCGATATATTCAGCAAGGATCAATCGAATGAGTGCCTTTTTCCGATCAATCTGCTTCTGCAGCATGGCTATTTGCTTACTCGTGTTCTGTACTGCGACGACCCGCGCTGCTTCATTGACCGTCAATCTCACACCGCCCACCGCGGATGCCCTTGTCGATTCCAGCAGCGCCAACTCGAACTTCGGCGGGGCAGGGGCGTTGGAAGTGTCGGGCAGCGCGTCCAGCACTGGAACATTTGAAAGTGTGCTTAAGTTCGCAACTTCGGCGGCTAAGGCCTCGTTCGACACTCAGTTCGGCGCCGGCAATTGGTCTGTGACGGGCATTAGCTTGAAACTCACCTCCGCGTCGGTGAACAATGCGATTTTCAACGCGCAGCGCAGCGGCAATGTAGCGGCCATGTGGATGCAGAACAACACCTGGCCCGAAGGAACCGGTACGCCGGGCGTTCCAACGACCGACGGCGTCACCTTCGCTACGTTGCCGTCGTTCCTTGGGGCGAATGATCAATCGCTAGGCTCGTTCTTCTTCGACAGTCCTCTGAACGGCGCTTCCGGCGTCTCGGCGACGTACGCGCTGTCGCCGTCTTCAGGAATACTGAACGACATAGCGGCCGGCAATGTCACATCATTGGAACTAGCGCCCGCGGATGCAAATGTAAGCTACCTCTTCAACTCTCGTTCGTTTGTAACAACCAGCCTCCGTCCAGTTCTGTCGATCACGGCCGCTGTTCCCGAGCCATCGACGCTCGCGCTTGGCGGGGTTGGAATAGTCTTGATTTTGATAGTTCGTTCTTCACCTGGAGGGAAATCATGTCGCTCGCTGGATATAGCAACAAGGTCGTAATGCTCGCCGTGCTTGGGACGGCCGTCGTCACCGGAACTTCAAAACATCTCTTGGCAACAGTTACTTTGCCGAATCTCCCGGCCGGCTCGCAGTATGAAATAATCTTTGCCACTTCCACTTAGACCGACGTCTCTAGCGGGTCGCTTGGTTTTTACAACAACTTCGTATCGTCTTCCGCCGGCACACTGAGCTCGCTCCTTCCAGCCGGCGTTACGTGGCACGCCGTGGCTTCCACGGGAGCATCGCCCAACGATGCCAAGGACAATGCTCCGTCATCCGCGGGAATCCCCATTTACAATACGCATGGAATTAAGGTTTCAAACCGAAACCTATATTCGGGCGCGAGTCTACTGTCCACGATTCAGTATGACGAGTACGGAAATGCGCCGCCGATCGACGAAATTTGGACGGGCTCCGATGCCTCCGGAAATTCCTTGAATCCGCTCGGTTCCGCGAATCCGGAATGGGGGTTCAGTGACCAGACTTCCACGAGTTGGATTACTGGCCAGACGCTTAGTAATTCCATTCCGTGGCCGCTTTATGCTCTCTCATCGCCGATCACCGTCGTTCCCGAGCCCGGCAGTTTGGCGCTACTCGCGATTGGATCGCTATTTGCGGCGATCGGCTACCCCTTGCACAAGAAGAAATGTGCAACGAAGGTTGTCTAATCTCGACCCAGGGCGAAAAAATCGGGTTCCAACCTTACGTCTTTTTTGGCTTCCACGAGCATTGGTACCGCAAGCTATTGGCGGGGCGGCTTGGGGGCCGACTTGCCCGGAAACCGCAGTTTTCACGGCTTTCCAGTGCTTTGAATTGCGCTATGCCAATTCAGGAGTGACATAGCGGAAAAAGTGCGGGGTGGATGAGACTAACGGCCTAAGCATCAGAAAACGAACCAATTTCTGAAACGCCAATAAATAGCAACTTTTACCGGCGTTACAAGTCCTTTTGCGACCACTACAATAGTTCATTTGCTCCCAGTATGTGGCTGGATAACTTGAAAGTCATGAGCCCGACAACCTGGAATCATTATTTGGTCGGTGGGATCCTTGTCATGACGGCCACGGCCACGTGCGTGCATGCGGCAGACCCGCGTCCGGCCGTGACCCTGAGCCAGGACGCCGAAACGGCCACCCTGGCGAACGGCATCCTCTCGGCCACGGTCAAGAAGACCAATGGCAACCTTCTCTCGCTGCAATTCCACGGCTTAGAGTTGCTGAGCCGCGGCGGGGGCTACTGGAACATCTATGGCAGCACTCCGTGCCAGAAAAGCACGGAACTCAAGCCGGTCCCTTCCGTTCTCCGCATCAGCCAAGATCCTTCGAAGAACGGCGGCGTGCTGGGCGAGATCGCCGTTCACTTCCCTTATCGCGGCCAGCCTAAAGCGGTGCCGCTGGACATCGAGATCCGCTACACGCTGCGCCGCGGCGACTCGGGCCTCTATGGATGGACCATCGCCAGCCACGACCCGCACTACCCAGCCTTCGACATCGAAGCCAGTACTGTCTGCCTGAAGTTGAACCCCAATGTCTTCGACTTCCTATCGGTGGATAGCAGACGGCAAAGGCACATGGCCAGTGCCGAGGACTGGGTCAACGGTACGCAACTCAATCTTTTGGAAGCTCGCCGCCTCAATACGGGCATTCGCAAGGGTCAGGTCGAACACAAATACGACTACAACGCGCTGTACTCACAAACGCCTGCCTGGGGCTGGAGCAGCACGAAGAGCAACGTCGGCCTGTTCATCGTCAATCCGAGCATCGAGTATATCAATGGCTCGCCGGTCATGGTCGATTACGGCGGCCATATCGACGGGAAACCCGCGTTGCCGGCCGATCCCGCTCTGCTCTTCATCTGGCACAGCCCGCACTACGGCGGACGACCGATCCAGATCAAGGCCAATGAACGCTGGCAAAAAATCATTGGTCCCTTTCTCTTTTATTGCAATGAGGGTGAAAGTTCGCGAGCCATGTGGCAAGAGGCGCTCGTCCGCGCCGCCCAGGAGCAGAAGGAATGGCCCTATGCGTGGGCCGACGCGCCTGGCTACGAGCATTCCGGGCAGCGAGGAAGCGTAACAGGCCGGCTAGTGATTCGCGATCCGCAAGCATCGAGCGCCAGCGCGGCGCATGCATGGGTCGGTTTGGCTCAGGCGCCCTATGAGGCCGTTTTTGCAAAGCGCGGCGCGATCACCATCGACTGGCAGACCGACGGCAAACACTACCAGTACTGGTCTCGCGCTGACGCGGACGGACGATTCACGATCCGCAACGCGCGGCCCGGCGACTACACGCTCTATGCGTTTACCAATGGTGTTCTCGGCGATTTCAGCCATGCCGAGGTTCGCGTGGAAGCGGGCAAGACCGTTGACCTTGGCGAGTTGACGTGGACCCCGGTGCGCTACGGCCGGCAGCTTTGGGAGATCGGCATCCCCAATCGCAGCGCCGAGGAATTCCGCCACGGCGACCATTACTGGCAGTGGGGGCTCTACAACCTCTATCCCCAAGAATTCCCCAATGACGTTGATTTCGTCATTGGCAAGAGTGACTGGCGGCGCGATTGGAATTACGCCCAGCCTCCGCGGCCCGATGGCAAGGGCGGCTGGAAGAACACAACTTGGCGGATCCGTTTTGACCTGGACCGCGTGCCCCGAGGCGCCGCGACGTTGCGGCTGGCGATTTGCGGCGCCCGCGGCGGTCCAGTCGATGTCGCAGTCAACGGGCAGTCTATCGGCGGCACCGGCGAGTTGCCTGAGTCCGGTGTCATGCACCGCGACGGGATCCGTTGCGACGCCCTGACCGAACGGAACCTGAAATTCGATGCATCGTTGCTCAAGGCGGGTTCGAATACAATCGAACTGATTAAGCACGCTCGCACCTGGACCGACGGCGTCCTGTACGACTACCTCCGCTTGGAACTCGACGAGAAGACGCCATGAATCTTACATGGACATGTGTTGTTGCACAGGCTGCAGCGCTGCTGGCGCCGATGGAAGCCGGGGCCGTAGAGATTGCGGTCGATCTTCAGGCTCCCGTGCCGAAATATGTCGGCGTCTACACCCGGCCGCCCAATACCGTCGGCTCCCTCGACCCCAGTATCCATGCCTACCGGATTCCCGATGGGCCCCTCATGGGCAACGGCGATATGGCGGTGGCGGTGGGTGGGATCGCGACCGAACAGACTTTCTACCTATCGAAGAGCGACTTGAGCCAATCCGCAAGAGGAGTTGGCGGCTTGACGATTTCGTTCAAGGATGCGACTGCGAATGAGTTGCCTGCCGAGGGTTCAAAGTACCGGCAGGAGCAGGATCTGTACAAAGCCGAGGTGCGGTCCGTCATACCGCTCCATCAGGCAACCGTTAAGATGCGTTCATGGACTGCCGATGGCGACAATGTCTTGGTGACGGAACTTTGGACTAAGCCAGCGGCACCCGTCAATATCAGTCTCCGCTTGTGGTCGCACACGGACCGTTCAACGAGTCAAGCGGGCGCAGAGAATGGCGTGATTTGGTCGACTCGCGAGATGAATGGCACGATCGGAACGACCAAGCAGCCTTTTGTTTCGAAGGTCGCTGTGGCCACTCGCGTCATGGGCATTAAGCCGGAATGCTCGACCAACGGCAAGGATTCTTCGCTCGCTTGCTTCGCGCTGCCGGAGGGTAAAACGGTGCGAATTGTTACCGTCGTCGCCGGAGGGCACAACGCGGTGAAACATATCGAGAAGGCCAAGGAGTTCGCGGCAGCGGTCACGGCTCGGAAACTCGATGATCTCCATGTCGCGCACCGAGAATGGTGGAAGAAGTATTGGTCGAAATCGTCGATCGCGATCAACGACGAAGAGTTGGAAAAGTTCTATTACGGCGCCTTGTATGTCTTGGGCTGTTCCAGTCGTGAAGGTTTTATTGCGCCCGGACTGGCAGGGCCATGGCATCTGCACGGGCCTATCTGTTGGTCGAACAAATACACCCTCGACTACAACTTCGAGGCGCCGTGGTGGGGCGTGTACTCCAGCAATCGTGCCGAGTTGGCTATGCCCTACTACGACGTCATCTTGAAACTCATACCGGAGGGACGGCGGCTGGCCCGCGAAAATGGCACAAGAGGTGTCTTGTTTAGCGTCAATGCCCATGCCTGGGGCGGCTTTACGGACACCAGGACACTTAACATGAAGGGCAACGCGGCTCTGGCGGCACTCAACTTCATGAACCACTACAACTACACGCAGGACGAGAAGTTCCTCGTCGAAAAGACTTGGCCACTCTTAAAGGAGCTTGTGCTGTTCTGGGAAGACAACCTCGTCTGGGACGAGGCCAATTCACGCTGGATCGTTCTCAATAGCGGCGCTCGCGAGGGCCAGAAAGACAACAACGCCATCAATGATCTGGGGCATCTGACCACGTTGTTCAAATTCCTCCTGCGCACAAGCGACGTCCTGGAAGGCAAAATGTCCGGCGGCGAAATGATCCATATCACGAACGCGCAGAAGAAGAAATGGCGAAGTTACGTCGACCACATGAGCGCGTTCCCAACAACGACATTCAATGGCAAGACGGTTTTCATGGAAGCCGAAAATCGGAAGCGAATGAGCTTGGGCGGCCCGGGAGACAATAGCGACGTTCTGATGCATGTATTCCCGTCCGAAGCGATCAGCTTGGGTTCGGATCCCAATCTATTGGCGATCGCCCGCAATACGGTGGCGGCACTGAACCCAGACGATAGGAAAGCATCCTGGTTCCAGGCCAACTGTTTCCCCAAGATCTACACCCAGGCCGTGCGGTCCGGATATCCGGCGGATAAAGTGATGGAGAACTTGAAACGACTACTCCGCGGCGAGCAGCCCTACGACGACCGGGGCGACCACGTACGGCTGCGAGACAATCTGACGATCGTCCCGCCGGTGCATGGCCTGGAATATGTTGGGGCCATCGAGGCAGTCAACTCCATGCTTTTGCAAAGTCATGACGATGTACTCCGGCTATTCCCCGTGTGGATTAAGGGCCGAGATGCCTCTTTCAAGAATCTGCGGGCCTATGGCGCCTTCCTCGTCAGTAGTGAATACAGAAATGGCCGGGTCGCCTATATCGATATCACTAGCGAAGCAGGTCGGCGATGCACAATAGAGAGTCCCTGGCCCGGCAAAGCGTGCAAAATTGAGTTGACCGCCGCGCCGCGGACTGAGATCAACTGCACCATCGTCGGCAATCTAATCCGTTTTGGCACGGAACGGAACCGGCAATACGAGATTCTTCCACAATGAAGATACACAGTTTGAATTTTGATCTTCGATACTGAAGATGCTTTACTAACTCCAGCGCTGGTGAACCCAAAGCCGGCATGACTCCTCGGCAACCGCCTTCGGCCGCTATCTGCCATACAAAGGCGTAGCCCCGCTGCTTGAGCAGCAAGTCAGCCGATTCAATAGCGTCAATTGCCTAGCACGGCGGAGAAGCTTCCGGGCAAAAGAGTTAAATTGATGCGTTCCGCGGAGTGTATAACAGGGAGGCTCGTCTGCAAGTGGGTCAAGATTGTCAGCGACAGGAAAGCTTCGTGAGGCTCTACGCGGCTAATGAGCCCAGAATCCGCGCATTCGTGCGCTGCCTTGTCCCATTGCGAGAAGACGCCAACGACGTGATGCAAGAGGTGGCCGTCGCACTCTGGCGGAAATTCACCCCCACTATTGGTGGTGATGATTTTCGCCGTTGGGCATTTGGTGTAGTGCGATACGAAGTCCTCGCTTGGCGCCGCGACAAAGCCCGCGATCGCCATGTCTTCGACGAGGATGTAATAACGCTTTTAGCCAGCGAAGCCCTAACTTGCGATGATGCCTTAGACGCGCAACGTGAGGCGCTGGGCGCTGTCTAAAGAAACTGGCCGCACCGCAGCGCGAGTTGCTGCTGGCGGCGTACTCCGACAAACACGGGATTCGGAAGGTCGCCCAGAGGAGCGGCCGTTCTCTCAGCGGATTCTACCAATGGCTCTATCGGATCCGTGTTGAGCTATTGAAATGTATGCAGCGGGCAGTGCAGGAGGCAATCTCGTGAACGACCGGGCTTATTGGCTGACGCAAATCCAACGCTACGCCGATGGGCAGCTTGGCGCCGAGGAGGTGAAAGCGCTCGCGGCGGCTCTAAGGCGGAATGGGCCGTTGCGGCGGGATTTTCTCGAATTGTTGAATTTGGACGCGGCGCTTGTCGAGTACGCCGACGGCAGTGCGGCGTTGGAGGAAATGGTCGCTGATTTGGGCCTGCCATCCTTAGCGAATTCGCTCGGTTGCGCAGTGCGCCCGTCCGCGCGCGAGTCCTCGGAGGAAAACGCGAGCAAGGTCACTCCCCTGCGGCGCAGACCACGCTCGTTCTCGCCCGTGCGCGGCTTTCTCCACGCCCTGAATCGCTCCGGCCGCGACTTGCGTTACCCGCTGGCGCTTGTTTGGATTTTCACTTTCATTTTTGCCGGCATAGTCGCGAGCGTGACAGTGGCCATCGTGGCGAGGGTTGACAGCCTCAGATTGCCCGTTGAAGGGCCTGGCGTGACAAACTCTTCGCTCCCGCGGGTCAAGCGCACACCGCCTTCACCTGATGAGTTTGGCCCTGTCGCGCGCCTTGCCCGCTCCGTGGGATGTACGTGGGCCGGTGAAATACCTGCTCCCCAAGTCGGTGAAGACCTCGCTGCCGGCCGCGAGTTGGTGCTCAAGTCCGGGCTGGCCGAGATCATCTTTGCTGACGGCGCGCAGACGATCTTGCAAGGCCCGGCAACACTCGTGGTCCGCTCCCGCGCAAGTGCAATCTTGAATAGCGGTAAGTGTTCAGTTACGGTCGAGCACCCGTTGGCCCGCGGGTTTGCGATCAACACGCCCGGCATGAAGTATACGGATTTGGGCACGGAGTTCGGCGTGCTGGTCGCCGAGACCGGCGAGCAGGAGGTCCACGTTTTCCGCGGCAAGGTGCAGGCGGACGAAGCCGGAAGCCGGGAGGCGGGCGCAGCGGGCCGAAGCCAGGGCGCGAATTCCGAACGCCCACGTCACAGCTCCCCGGTCCCCGCTCCCCGCTCCATGCTTCTCACCGCTCACCAAGCTATCAGACTCGCCTCGCCTGGCGCGGCGATGGTGCAGATGGCGGCCGACGAAAAGCGGTTCGTTCGCGTGATGCTCGACCCGATCCCCTTGTTCGGCACGGGTTTGGGCCTTGATCGCGGTGCGCCCGATCCGCATTGGGAGATCACTGCGGTCAGCTCGGATCTGAACTTCAAGCCGCAAGCGGCGGTGGTTGCCGTGCCGGACCAGAGTTACGTGCCCGACAACCCCGACAGGGCCCAATGGATCTCCAATTCCAAGTCGAAAGACAATATGCCGGCCGGCTGTCGCTGGACGTTTGTCACGCATTTCGATCTGGCCGGTTTCGATGCTTCCACGGCCCGCATTGAAGGCCAGAACGTCAGTCGACAATTTTGTGGTGGGAATCCGCATAAACGGGAAGGACGTGTCCGTCCCATCGGTCAATCGAGACGAAGAGGTGTTTCGGAGGTGGCTACCTTTGGAAATTGAAGGGGGATTTGTTCCGGGCATCAACACGCTGGAGATCGTGATAGAAAACGGGGACGGTACTTCGCCGGGTCACCCAACACCATCGGCATCCCCGATGGCGCTATGCGTGGAACTGAAGGGCTTGGCACAACTGCTGAAACCCAAGACGGGAAAGTAAGTCGGAGGAGAAGCTAAGAATTTGAAGAATATGAGGTTTGAGTCCTGAAAAACTTGGTCTTTGGGAGTGGGGCTTGGGACTCATGAGCTTGGGAGTCCCGAGCCTCAGGCCGAGAACTACAAACCAACTACTGGTTTTACATCTATTCTGCTGACAACTGGATTACATCATTTAGGGAGCTTTCGCAATGTACGCGGCAAGACTATTTCGAGTTCTGGGATTGATCGTTGTTTTAGGGCTGACGTTGGCTGTTTTGGCGACGCCGGCCGCGGCGCAAACCGTTTACAACTGGGATGCCACCGTCGCAGGCGGGCCGAACGATGGCAGCGGCACATGGAGCCTCACTGGAAGTAACTGGTGGACCGGCAGCAGCAATGTCCTCTGGCCCAACACCTCCTCCTACGCGGCACAGTTCGGCAGCGGCAGCGGCGGCACGACGGCCTACGCGGTGACTCTGGATCCCGCCGGAGTAACCGCGGGCGGCGTCACTTTCCAGAACCAGGCCTATACACTCACCGGCACCAGCACGCTGACGCTAGGCGGCGCCACGCCCACCGTCACGGTAAACGCCGGCATCGGCACGATCGCTGCGCCGATCGGCGGCAGCAGCGGGCTGACAAAAGCCGGCAACGGCAACTTGATCTTTGGCGCGATCAATACGTACACCGGCCCAACGATCGCCTCGGCCGGCACGTTGCAAGCGGGCGCCTTCAATGCCACCGTGAGCGACTTCGGCTTCGATAACGCCAGGGCAAACGGAGGAGGGAACTTCGGCAACAATAACAACTATCGCGCCATCGACTACGCGGGCTCGGCGGCCAATACTCCCTGGACACCGGTCAACTCGAGTTGGACTTTCCAGAACCACGCAGGAATTGTTGCCGGCAACGGAGGGTGGGGCGTCCCGGCCGAAACGAGCGGCTCCCTGTGTGCCGGGCTGCAATATTACGACAGCACCATCGCGATGGCCTATCAGACCCTCAGCTTCCCCTCGTCCGGCACCTACACGATCAGCTTCCAATCATGTTTTTCCAATGCGGGCAACGGCACCCCGGCGCCCGTTTTCGTCTATTTCAACTCCAGCAGCGGGGCCGGCGGCACCACACTAGGCTCGTTCATTCCGGCCAGCAGAACGGCATGGAATCCCTACAGTTATTCCTTTGCTGTGCCCACCGCGGGCAACTACGAAGTAGCCTTCGAAGGATATAATGCGGGGAACAGCAACTTTATCTCGCTTATAGATAGCGTAGCTTTAACCACCAGTACGCTCCCGGCCGGAACTGCCCTGACGGTTGCCAGCGGGGCCACGCTGGACCTCAAAGCGGCGACTCCGACCGTTACGACTGTTAGTTCTATCTCCGACGCAACTCCCGGCGCTGGCGGCACGCTGACTAACAGCGCGACTGGCACGGTAAACCTGACGATCATCCCCGCCGGTCCGTCCACGTTCAGCGGCGTGATCCAAAACGGCAGCGGAACAACCGCGCTGACGCTTAACGGCCCCGGCACCCAGGTCCTCGCCGGAAGCAATACCTACACAGGCGGGACTACGATCACCGCCGGCACGCTCCAGGTCGGCAACGGCGGCAATAGCGGCACGTTCGGAACCGGAAGCGTGGCGAACAACGACACTTTAGTCTTCAACCGCAGCGACAGCGGCCTGACCGTCTCCTCCGTGATCTCCGGCAGCGGCGCGGTGTACCTGAAGGGCAGCGGCCTCACCACCCTCACCGGCATCAACAGCTTCAGCGGCCCCGCGACGGTCAGCGCCGGCACGCTGCAGATCGGCAACGGCACGTCCGGCAACGATGGAAGTTTCGCCGCGTCAAGCATCGTCAACAACTCCACCCTCAAATACAACGCGGCTGCCACTCAGCTCTATGCGGGCGTTATCAGCGGCAGCGGCGCGCTGAACAAATCGGGAACGGGAACGCTCTTGCTGAGCGGCACCAACACGTATTCCGGAGCTACGACGATCAACGGCGGCACGCTTCGACTGGCGCCGGGGATCGCCGCCGTTACCCCGGGAAGCAAGCTCTATCTGAATGCCGCGGCCGTCGGCGGGATTGCCAACGGCGGCACGATAACCGCCGTCCAGGACTTGAGCGGCAACGGGAATAACACGACCGCGGGCGCGGGGACCGTCACCTATTCGACTTCCGGCTTCAACGGCAGTCCGACCCTGATGTTCAACGGCGCCTCGTATTTGAACGATTCCTTCTCGGTATCGAGCAACACTGGAACGATCTTCGTTGTGATGAAACCGAACAACCTCACTCAAGTCTCCGGGGCGCTTGTCGGGTCCAGCGCGAACGGCGCCAACGTCGAGTTCCGGCAAGAAGTAGATTCGGGCGCTGCCCAATTGGGTCTCCTCCGGCAGAACACGACACATCTCCTCAACTCAACCACCGGCGGCGGCGCCGTCACTCTTAGCGGCCAGGTCGTTGCCGTGACTTACCTTCAAGTCCCGACCGGGGGAGAACAATTTTACGTCAACGGCGCGCTCCAATCGGACAACGGCCCGAACACCGGCAACCTTAACGGCGGCGCGAGTTCGTGCATCGGCGGCGCCAGCAATAACGATGATTTCAACGGCAGCATCGCGGCCGTCGTGGCCTACAATACGGTGTTGACCGCCGACCAGATCACCGCAACCAGCACCGCGCTGAACAATCAGTTTTTTGGGACGCCCGCCAATTACGCGGTATTGCCCAGCACCACGGATCTGAGCATTAGCGCGTCGGGGGCCGGTTTGGATCTATCCGGCGTAAACCAGAGCGTGGCGTCCCTGTCGGGCGCCGCCGGCAGTTTCGTGCGGCTCGGCGGCGCCACCTTGGGCGTCGGCTCGGACGGCCTCACCACGACCTTTGCGGGCAACATCACCGACACCGGCGGCGCCAGCGTGAACGCAGGCGGGGCGCTGACGAAGAACGGCGCGGGCATGTTCACGCTAAGCGGCGCCAACAACTACTCCGGCGCGACGAGCATCTCCGGCGGCACGCTGCAAATCGGCGGCGCGGGGGTCCTCGGCGGCGGCAATTACACTGGGACTATTTCCAACAGCGGCGTCCTGGCCGTCAACACCAGCAGCAACCAGACCTACGGCGGGGCGATCTCCGGCGCGGGGCCCTTGTACCAACTCGGCAGCGGAACGCTCACGCTCGCGGCCAATAATAGTTACGCCGGCGGGACCTTTATCAACGGCGGCGCGCTCGTCGTCGGCAACGGCGCAACTGCCGGCTCCATCCTCAGCGCAGGTTCCAACACGATCAGCAACAATGGAGTGCTGGCCTCAAATCGATCTGACGCCGTAACCTGGGCCACCACCATCAACGGCACAGGGTCCGTCTATCAGATCGGCAGCGGGTCATTGACGCTTACCGGAAGCAACGGCTACAGCGGGGCCACCACGGTCGCCGCCGGCACGCTGCTCCTTTCCAACTCTAGCGGCAACAATATCGCCGCCTCGTCGCCCGTCACCGTCAACTCCGCGGGTACCTTAAACGTCAACGGACTGGCCAGCGGTAGCGGCATCACGCTGGCCGGCGGCCAGACCTTGCGCGGCTCGGGAACCGTCTTGGGCTCGGTCACGGTGCCGTCGGGCGCCACTATTCAGTCGGGCACGGGCGCTGCGACCGGTACGGGCATCGGCACGCTCACGGTGGCCAACGATCTTAGCGTGGCCATGGGAGCCAACGTGGCCTACTACCTCGGCACGCCCGGCACTAGTCTTGGCAGCCTGGGCACCGGCGGGTTGATCAACGTCCAGGGGAATCTCACGCTGGCCTCCAGCGGGCTGAACTTGATCCTCAACAACAACAGCGGCGCCGGCGGTCTGGGGTTTTCGGGCACCGGTGGTTTTTACGAACTGTTCTCTTACTCGGGCAGTTTGAGCGGGTTCAACGCCCTCACCACGTTTAACGCGCCCTCGGGCAAGACCTATCAGTTCTTCACTCCGAGTAATCAGATCGACCTGTACGTGGCCATCAACGACTTGCGTTGGACGGGGACCGCCAGTTCGAGCTGGGATACCAATCCGGCCACGACCAATTGGTCCCTTGTCGGACTAAGCAGCACCGCGGCAAGCGCCTATCAAGACGGGTCCAACGTTACTTTCTCGGACACGTTTCCCACCAGCAGCGGCACCCTCGCGGTGAGCAATGCGAACGTCGTGGTCCAGGCGGCGGGCGTTCAGCCGAATGCAATCGTCTTCAACAACAATGCCCTCAATTACACACTCAGCAATGCCAGCGGCACCGCCGGCATCGCGGGCGCGACGGGCATCACCCTCAGCGGCAGCGGAACGGTCAACCTGCAAAGCCCGAATTCGTTCCAAGGCCAGGTGGCAATCAACGCCGGCATCCTCAATATCAGCAATAGCGCCGCGCTGGGAAGCTCGGGCGGCGTTTTAGTCGCTTCCGGCGGCGCGCTGCAGATGCAAGGGAACATTGCTCTGGGAGCGCCCTTGTCGCTTAACGGCAGCGGGTTTGCGGGCAGTCCCGCCGGCGCGCTGAATAGCGTCAGCGGCACGAATAGTTACTCCGGCGCCGTATCGCTCAGCGGTCCCGCCACAATCGCCACAAACTCGGGCCAGCTCACGCTCACCGGCGGCATTAACAACGGCGGCAATCTGCTCACGATCGGCGGGGCGGGCATTACCACGATCAACACGCCGGGCATCTCGGGCAGCGGCGGACTAACGGTCGCCATCGGTGCGACGCTTAATATGAACGGAAGCGTGCCCAGCACCACGAACTTGGTCGCCAACGGCACGGTCAATTTCACCGCCGCGAGCCAGACGCTGGCCAGCTTGAACGACTCGGGGGCTGGAAGCGGCAGCGTCACGCTCAACAACACGGCCCTCAGCCTCACCGGTACGAGCGTTTACACCGGTTCGATCTCCGGCGGCGGCAGTTTGACGCTGCCCAGCGGGGTCTTGACGCTCAGTGGAAACAGCTCGCTTCCCACAGTGAACCTGAACGGCGCCACGCTGAATGTTACGGGCGGATCAGTGGTCGCTCAAACGGCGTTCAACGCGGCCACGGGAGCCAATACGATCAATCTCAGCGGCGGCGTGCTGCAGACACCTGCTTGGAACGGCGGCGCAAACACGTCCCTCAACTTCAACGGCGGCGCTCTGCAGGCCAATGCCTCGAGCACTGTTTTCCTGGGTGCAATGTCCTCCGCCAACATTCACGTCAATGCGGGCGGTGCGACGATCGACACGCTGGCCAACAATATCTCGATCACACAGTCGCTTGCCGGCGTTGGCGGTTTGACCAAGAAAGGCGGCGGCACGCTTGCCTTGAATGCCGTCAACAGCTATGGAGGCCCGACGCTCGTGAGTGCCGGCATCCTGAAACTGGGGCCGGCTCCGGCGGTAGTCGCGGGCGTTGTCGCCCGTTACCCCTTCGATAACAACACGAACGACGCCAGCGGCAACGGCCTGAATGCCACGCTTCAGAACGGACCAGCGACCTTCACCGCCGGCCAATTCTCGTCGGCGCTCTCCCTGGACGGCATTAGCCAGTTCACTTCAGTGCCCTATAACGCGGCCTTGGCCCTGAATGCCTACACGGTTTCGACCTGGGTGAACTTCAACGTGCAGCCCGTCTTCGGCACCGGCGCCGGGCCTGCCCTATTCAGCACGCGCAACGGCGGCGACAACACCTTCGACCTCCAGTATTATCAGCCGTCTGCCGGCGTCTATGCACTGCATGCCGACATTGGCAATGGCGCGGGTACTTGGCTTAACACGGCCGCCAACTACACTTTGTCCGGCTCCCTGACCGGCTGGAACATGGTCACTCTTGAAGCGAGCTCGGCTGGCTACACTTACTTCCTCAACGGCAACCAGGTTTCAACCGGCGGGTTTACTACCGCCGGCACGCCGCTGTTCATCACATCGGGCGAGACGCTCTCCCAAGGTGCGCAGAGGGCAGGCGGCGCCAATTACAATAGCAGCAGTGGCTTCTTGAACGGTTACCTGGACGAATCGAGCATTTACAGCGGAAATCTGACTCCCGCCCAGGTGTTGAGCCTCTACCGGGGTCAGACGGGCCAACTGCCCTCCACGTCCCTTGTGGTCAACAGCGGCGCGACGTTTGATTTGAACGGCGGCAGCCAGCAGGTGACGGACCTCAGCGGCAGCGGCACGGTGACCAATAGCGCCGCCTTCGGCGCGACACTGACCCTTAACTCGACCGCAACCGGCATAAGCACCTTTAGCGGCACGATCACCAACGGCGCCGGGCCCTTGAGCCTGCTTCTCACCGGCACTCAGGGCTCGGGCGAGTTCCTTAGCGGAGTCAATACCTTCACCGGCAGCGTCACGGTGACGCTAAACAATAGCCATTACGCCAGTCTCATTCTGGCCAACTCCGGCGCGTTGCTCGGCCCCACGCTGATCGACGGCAACGGCCTTGTCTTCGACAAATCGGTTACTTCCAACGCCTTCACGATCGGCGGTCTTGGCGGCGGCGGGTCCCTCCTCACTCTCGCCAACAATGGCACTGGCGCCGCGAAACACCCCGTCGCCCTATCCGTGGGCGCGAACAACCAGAATTCGACCTTTACCGGCGTGCTCGCCAATGGCACTGGCCTCGGTGCAGGCGGATCATTGACCAAGATCGGCAGCGGGACGTTGACTCTCAGCGGCGGCGCGAACAGCTACGGCGGCGGGACGTTCATCAATGGCGGCGAATTGGCCCCGGACAGTTTCCAATCGATTCCGGGCCTCATCACCTTCGGCGGCGGCGCACTAAAGTTCACCGTCAACAACCCAAACATCCTAGTTGACTATTCCGGCAGCATCTTCAACAGCACCGGTCCCGTTGCAATCGACACCAATGGCATAGCCATCAATTTTGCCAACCCGTTGGACAGTTCCAACGTCGGCGGGTTTGCGAAGCTCGGCGCCGGCACGTTGTACTTCCAGACCAGCAATGCCTATGTCGGCACCACGTACATCGCCGGCGGCACGCTCAATCTAGGCGATCCCGGCGCAATTCCCTCCGGCAGCAACCTCACGTTCCTCGGCGGTGCTTTGCAGTATTCCTCGTCCAACACCGTCGATTACTCCAGCGCCCCCTATGGCATTGTCAACAGCAGCGGTCCGATCTCCATCGATACGAACGGCCAGAACCTGACTTTCGCCGGCGTGTTGGACTCCTCCAACTCGGGCGGCTTCACAAAACTCGGACTTGGCACGTTGATCCTCAATGCCAGCAATGCCTACGGCGGCACGACGAGAGTCGCGGGCGGATTATTGCAATTGGGGATCGCAGCCGGCATTCCCGCCAATTCGCCCTTGAACCTGACCGGCGGAACGCTCGACGTAAACGGATTCAGCAGGTCATTCAGCCAGAGCTCGTCGTTCGCGGCCGGCGGCACGGTGACTAACTACGGTTCGCTCGCCAGCACGATCAGCCTTTCGGCCACGAGCAACAACATGACGATCGCAAGTCTACTTGCCGACGGGGCCAACCCTCTCGCCTTCTCGGTGAGTTCGCTCGGCGGGACGAGCGGCTACGACTTCGATTTCACCAATCCCAACAATACGTTCAGCGGCGGCCTGAACGTCAGCAACGCCTCCGCCCGGTTGATTGGCTCGAACACCAATTCGGCTTACGCGGGGACCGGTACGATCACGATCAGCAATAGCGGCTTCCTCATGATCTGGGCGAATACCGGCGCGTATGCCGGCTCCGTGACCGTCAGCAACAATTTCGTGCTCAATACGATCGGCGGCGCGCAGATTTCATCGGGAGGAACGGGGACAAAGGCGGCCATCTTTGCCGACGGCGCCGCGGGCGGCGCGCAATCGACGATTCTCACCGGTTCAATTGACCTGGCCTCCAACGGCGGCGTCGACGCGTACAACGGTGGGAACCCGAATAGCCTGTTCATTTCCGGCCCCATTTACGGCCCCGGCGCGCTCGTTAAGGGCATCGACGGCACGAATGGCGGCGGTCTTGTAACATTGGCCAACACGGCCAACAGCTACGGGGGCGGGACAGTGATCAATACAGGCACGTTGGCCATCATAGCCGACGCCGTTCTCGGTGCGGGCAATACGATAACTTTCGCCGGCAACGGCACCTTGCAGGCGGCCAGCAGCCTCTCGTCCGTGAGCGCCAGCCGTCAGATTGGGCTTTCGGCAGGCACCGCGGGCACAGGCACTCTGAACTCGCAGAACTTTACCTTCCCCGTGGCCGCTAACATCAGCGGCACCGGCGCCCTCTCGATCGCCGGCGGCACGTCGGGCGTTGTAGCACTTAGCGGCAACAACACCTACGGCGGCAGCACCTTCATCCGAAGCGGCGAGTTGGGGCTGTATAGCACCACGGCAATTCCCTCCGGCGGCACCATTACCTTCGCGGGCGGCGCGCTGCAGCACACCGCCAGCAATACGCTGGATTACAGCAATCAGATTAAGAACAGCACCGGGGCGATCGCCATCGACACGAACTCTCTAAACTTGACTTACGGCGGCGTCCTGGACGCGTCCAATTCCGGCGGCCTTACCAAGAGCGGCGCCGGCACGCTGTTCCTCGCCGGCAACAATGCCTATCTCGGCGCAACTAACGTAAACAGCGGCACGCTCAACCTGGCCAGTGCCGGAGCAATTCCCGCGGGCGGCGCCGTCACCTTCCGCGGCGGCACGCTCCAGTACGCCGCCGCCAGCATCGGCAACGACTACTCCAGTTCAATCGTCAACAGCACCGGCCCGATTGCCATCGATACCAACGGGCTAAGCGCGTCGTTCAGCGGCGCCTTGGCGGGCTCCAACCGCGGCGGCTTGACCAAGATCGGCGCGGAGCGCTAACGCTGAATGCCAACAATTTGTACTCCGGCGTTACCACGGTCAGTGCAGGCTCGCTGCAGCTCGGCGACGGAGTCGCGAACAACGGCAACGTGGCGGGCAACATCAGCAACAATGCTTCGCTCGTCGTCGCCAACCCGCTCAATCAGGTCTTTGGCGGCGTGATCAGCGGCAGCGGTGCGTTCACGAAGAACGGTCCAGGCACGTTGATTCTCGGCGCCAACCACACATACACCGGTCCCACTGCCATCAACGCCGGCGTCGTTCAATTGGGCGCCGGCTTGACGACCAGTTTCAACAACAACGGTGCTGACTATACTGTCAACAGCCTGGGGATCACCACCACGCCGTTCAGCGGCAATGTGCTGACCCTGACCGATGGCGGCGCAGGTGAGGCCCGCAGCGCCTTCTTCAACGCGCCGATGAACATCGCATCGTCGTTCACGACAAGCTTTGTCTACCAGGTGGCTGCGGGCGCAAATCTCGCCGATGGGATCACCTTCGTGCTGCAAAACTCCCCGAATCGCCTTGCCGCGCTGGGTGGTAGCGGCGGCGGACTAGGATACACCGGCATAACGCCGAGTGCCGCAGTCCAGTTCAACATCTTTACAGGCGGCGGCAACCCAATTGGTACCACGTACGCCACCGGCGGCACCGTCGGCACATTTACGGCGATCACTCCGGTGGACCCGACGCTTGGCAACCCGATCCAGGTCACCTTGAGCTACGACGGCTCGAATCAATTCGTGGAAACGGTCCTTGATACGTTCAGCACGAACTCATACAGCGCGACTTACTCGGTCGGCAGTCTGGCCGCGACCCTCGGCGGCAGTTCGGCCTTCGTCGGTTTCACTGCCGCGACCGGCGGCGTAACGGCCACGCAGACCATCAGCAACTTCAGCTTTACGGCGACGGCTGGCCTCGGCAACAACATCCTGCCGGCAACGACCGCACTGTCGATTTCCAGCGGGTCGCTCGATCTTTTCGGCGCCAAGCAGACGGTCGGCTCGCTCTCCGGCGCGGGCACGGTGACCAATACCAGCGGCAATCTCGCCAAGCTCACGGTTAGCGGATCGAATTTGAGTTCGGGCACTTTTAGCGGCACGATCAACGACGGTTCCGGTCAAGTCGCCCTGGCGGTAACCGGCAGCGGTACGCTGGTTCTCAGCGGCACGAATACTTATACCGGCGGGACTATGGTTTCCGGCAACGGCACCTTGATCCTGACCAACAACGAGGCGGTCGCCGACGGGTCGAGCTTGGCCATAGGCGACACCTCGCTGTTGGCGCTGTTGCCCGCCGCCGTGGTGCCCGCGCCCGTGGCCTCGGCTGCAGTCACCGCGGTGCCGGAGCCGGGCACGCTGGCGCTGTTGGCCGCCGGTGCGATGGCCGCAGGCTGGAAGATCCGAAGGAGGAAGAAATGGGCCAATTCTTAGAAACAAGTGTTAACGGCCAGAAGCGGAATACCGTTTGCCGAGTGCCAGGTGCTGATTACTGGGCTCGGAGCACTGCAAACAAACCGCCCATGGGACCGCTGACACAATTAAGAAAGGATGCCGTTATGTCCAGGCGCGCGTTTACGCTCGTGGAACTATTGGTCGTGATTGCCATTATCGGAATCCTCATCGGCCTGCTCTTGCCGGCGATCAACGCCGCCCGCGAGGCCGGGCGACGCTCGCAGTGCATCAACAACCTCAGACAATGGGGTCTGGCCCACTTGGCGTACGAACAAGACCATGGGGCTTTCAGCGAGGGCGTCGTCTTCGGCACGGCGGGCCCCGGCTTTGTTAACCCCAGCGGCACGATCGGCGGAAATGGCGCGTACCAGCGCTATTCGTTCGTGATCAACATATGGCCCTACTTTGAACAGGCCTATCTTTTCAAACAGTATAATTTCCTCTATACCTTTTATTCTCAGAAAAACCTGCCCTTGACGGGTTACTCCAATCCAATCTATTACTGTCCCGACGATCGCAAGGGCATCTGGGCCGCCGATGATTACGGCGGCCGTCGCCGGGGAAACTACGTCGTCGATTGGGGCTTTGCCGATTTCTACCAAACGCAGCCAACCGGGCGGATGATCGGGTCGTTTGCCCCCAATCACAAAACCAAGGTTGCAGAGATCACCAAGGGCTTGGCACACTGCATGATGATGGCCGAGGTCCTCCAAGCGGCTGATGCGGACTTCGACTTCCGCGGCGATATCTTCAATACCGATGGAGGCTGCTCGCAATTCATGAGCATGTATACGCCCAACTCGGGCATCGACACGACGACGTGCAAAGGCGCGTCGCCCGACTTCCCTGCTCCCTGTCAGTCGGGCGGCGCGATTTACGTCGCGGCGCGGAGCAAGCACACGGGCGGCGTGAATACGGTCTTCTGCGATGGTTCCGCTCACTTCATCAGCGACTTGATCGATATCGATTCCTGGCGATCGCTCAGTGCGAAGAGCTTGGGCACCGTCGTTCCCAACAATGCGTATTGAAGTAATGCACCGGCGAACAACCCTCGGGACGAGTTGCCTTCTGCTGGCGCCGGCGATCCTGTGCTGCGGCGGCTGCGGATCAAGATACTCGGCCATCGAAGGCAAGGTCGCGTTGGCCGGCAAACCTATCAACATCGGCACGATCAGCTTTCTGCCGGCAGACGGCCACGGGCCCACGGCGGCCGCCAAGATCATTGACGGCAAATACTCGGCACAGATCTCGGCCGGCAACTACAAGGTGCAGATTTCCGGATACCGCAAGACGGGCCAGCGGCACGCCAGCGAGGGCGACCCGAAGAGCCCCATGATGGACATCCTGGAGCCGATCGTGCCAGAAAAGTACAACACTGCCTCGACGCTAGTCCGCGAGGTCAAGCCTGGCGAGCGGCAGCTCGACTTCCTATTGGATTGAGGAACACCCGGGGCTGCTTCGCGACGTCTCCTCATGGCCAGGGTAAGCTCGCGGGAAACAATCAAACTGCGTAACGGTTTGGCGTTTAGAAGTGGCTAGGGCGGCTGTCCGCGGAGTCATCGAGTGGTCAATAGCCTCCGCCTCAGTGCAGAGCCCATTTCACCGGCTACCTTGGCAGGCTTCCTGAGCTTGGGGTGTGCTACAGTTGTCGGTTCTACTGTTGGCCGACAATCGAAATGTCGCAAGTACTCAAATGTTTTCCGGAGTTCTCAAGAATCGACCGATTTGGTAAGCGTCCGTTTCGTCCATACTTGTCAGGCGTGTTAGGCTGGAGGCGTAGAGTTTGTTCCTTCAGGGAGACATGATATGGGGCGGCCGGCGAGTGGTTTGGATGAGTATCTGGACTGGCAGGAGCGGTTAGAAAGCTACAAGGCCAGCGGTTTGTCCGTGGATGAGTTCTGCCTCAGCGAAGGGATCGCGAAGTCGACGTACTATCGTTGGCTGGAACGGCTCAAGGATGGCCTTCCCGAGGAGATGGTCGAAGAGGGCGAGTCACGTAGAGCGCATCGAGTCCGGCGGTGCGGTGTTCGTGCCGATCTCTCTCAAAGCCTCTCCGGTGGAAATCGAATTGCCCAACGGCGGTGTGGTGCGGTTGCCATTGGGGGTCGGCCAAGTGGTCCTCGTAGACGTGATCCGCGCGGTTGGCGCCTTGCGTCCCTGGAAGGCGTCCCAGCCATGAACGACTACTCCGATGTGCGAATCTTCCTCTGCACCACGCCCACCGATATGCATTACAGTTTCGATCGCCTCATGGGGCGCGTGCAGGAGATCTTTGGACAGGACCCGTTGTCGGGCCATCTGTTTCTCTTTCTCAATCGCACGCGCGATCGCCTCAAGATCCTCTTTTGGGATCAGGACGGCTTCTGCATCTGGTACAAGCGACTGGAGCGTGGCACCTTTCCGATCGTGAAGCCTTTTGACACGAACGAAGGGGTCGAGTTGGACTATGCCCAACTGGTCCAATTGCTCGGCGGCTTGGATCTGCGAACGGGGCGCCGGCGGCGGAGGTATCGCCGTACCGGTTGAAGAAAAAGGAAGAAGAGGGCTTTTCTTGTTCGCATGAGTTGTTACAATACTCGGCAACATGGATGGTGCCGACTTTCTTCCCAACGATCTCGCCGAATGCCAGCGCCTCTTGCTGGCGGCTTTCAAGCAGGCCACTGAACTTGAACGTCGCATGGCGGGGTCCGAGAAGCAGGTTGTGGAACTCAACCGCGTGCTGAGCGAAACGGCTGCTTCCTACAGGGACCTGCAACAAGAGCATGCCGCTACGCTCGAAGAGCTGGCGTGGTACAAGCGTTGGGCCTATGGCCGTCGGCGGGAACGCTTGCCGGACGATCAAGGGCAAGGCCACTTGTTCGCCTTGGATGCGGACTTGCCGGCCCCAAGCGATCCTCCGCAACCGGGATCGCCAGACGAAACCGTGGAAGTGCGTGGCCATTGCCGGCAGCGCAAGCGGCGAGAGATCGACTGGGACAAGTTGCCCCAGATCCGCCATGAACACGACTTGTCAGTTGAGGAGAAGACCTGCTCCGGCTGCGGTCGGCCCCTGGACCGCATCGGGGAGGACATCACTCGCGAATTGGAACTCCAGCCGGCAAAGCTGGAAGCCCACATCCATGTCCGTCCTAAATACGCTTGCCGCTGCTGCAAGGCGGGAGTCTGTGCAGCACCGCTTCCGCAACGGCCGATTCCTGGTGGCATCGCCGGGCCGGGGCTGGTTGCCGAGGTGTTGGTCAGCAAGTTCGGCGACCATCTACCGCTCTACCGTCTGGAAGACATCCTGGCCCGCGCGGGCGTCTATCTTGCCCGCAGCACGCTCTGTGACTGGGTGAAGTACGCAGCAGGATTGTTTCGGCCGCTCTACGAGTTGCAACGGGAGCGGGTTCTCCAGTCGTCCGTCATGTGGACCGACGACACGTCCGTCACGGTCCTGGGCGGATCTGAGGGGAGTTTTCAAGGACGTTTCTGGACCTACATCGGTCATGAGCAGCCCTACAGCGTTTATGACTATACCACCAGCCGCAGTCGCGATGGACCGGCCAACTTTCTGCAAGGATTTACAGGCTCCCTGCATGCCGACGCCTTCGCCGGTTACGACGCGATCTATCTTGGTTCCCAGTCAGCCATTCGGGAAGTGGCCTGCTGGGCGCATGCGCGGCGGAAGTTCTTCGATGCGGTGAAGAGTTATCCGCGCGAAGCACATCAAGTGCTGGAATGGATTCGGCAACTGTACGACATCGAAGACCGCGCATGCACCTGGTCGCCCGAAGCTCGCCGCCAGCTTCGTACTGCGGAAGCCATCCCGGTGTTGGACAAGCTCGGTGCCTACTTGACGGGGCTGACCAGGACCGCGCTGCCCAAGAGTAGTCTAGCCAAGGCGGTCAACTACGCCCGAAACCAATGGGAAGCTCTGCGACACTACACCGAAGACGGCCGCCTGACCATCGACAACAACCTGAGCGAGCGGACGCTACGGCACCAGGCCATCGGCAGGAAGAACTGGCTCTTCCTCGGCAGTGAAAATGCGGGGCCGCGGGCAGCCGTGCTCTGCACGATCCTGGCCGGCGCAAAGCGTCACCGTATCGAACCATGGTCTTACGTACGCGAACTTCTTCTCCGCCTGCATGCGGACGATCCGCGACTGGAGGAAATGCTGCCTGATCGCTGGGCGGCAACCCATCCCGAAGCCGTTCTCAACCACCGGCTCGATGAATCCCGAGCCAGGGCCATTCGCACTCGAGCCCGTCGCGCTCATCGCCGCGCCCACGCCCGGTAGCCGGCTTCTACCACAAGACCGCCACGGACAGCCCGGACGCTTACCGTATCTCGGGAAATTCGGCTGAATGCTGCGCGAACCCCCGACCGATCCTGTCTGTCTTATCTATAGTGACGCGCAACTTGGTTCGGCAGCGGAGTCAGCGCGATGATTCCATCTCCTCCCGACGCTCGTCTCGTCAGATACGCCCGTGTAAGCAGGGCAGCCAGGACCTCGATCTTCAGCTTGATGCGTTGGAAAAATGCGGTGTCGCTAGAGAACTGATCTTCACCGATACGGCCTCTGGCGCATCGCAAGATCGAGCGGGACTTGATATATGCTTCAAGCATCTCCGTCCCGGCGATGTCTTGCTCGTCTGGCGGTTGGACCGACTTGGTCGCTCAGTTCGTCATTTGGTAACCATGATCGATCGCCTGAAGGAGTTGGGAGTTGGCTTTCGATCAATTTGCGACGGTGCTATCGATACAACGACACCCTCAGGCGAGCTTATCTTCCACATCTTCTCGTCCCTTGCACAGTTCGAGCGGAGGCTCATTCAAGAGCGGACAAAGGCAGGAATCGCTGCCGTTCGGGCTCGTGGTCGAAAAGGAGGGCGGCCGCCAATGAAAGCAAGTGAACCGAAGGTGTTCCTCGCCAAGAAGCTCTACCGGGACAAGACGATCAGCCTTGACGACATTTGCACAGGCTGAAGATGTCCAAGTCGACTCTCTATCGCTATATTGCTATGCACTCAGGCGACGATGGCGGCAGCGACCGTCGCACCAGTTGATGGCTCACGTTATCTGAAAAATGGGAGTCTCCTTTCGGCGATCGCCTTCGGACGTTTTTATTCCCTACCGGTCGGAAGGGAATAAAAACGTCCAAAGACGATTACCACACGGGGATTTGCCGACGTCAAAAGACGTGCGCAATTAACTGGCGCGACGCTCGCTGTCGCCTTGCTCGTCCGAATCGGTTGTCGCTGCGCGCGGCGGTCACCGGGATGTCACGCGGTCTTCCCGAGAAACGGTCCTTTTTCAACGCTTCTCGAAATGGGGATGAGTTTTTGCGAGGATCCGACCGCCGGCTACAAAAAGTACAGCCGCCATGGCAGACTCAAGCTCGGGAAAGCCTGCCGTGACAACCGGTGAAATCGGTTCTGCTTTGAAAGTGGAGGTTATCGCTTCGTCCGCCTTAATCGCAGGCGTCGATAAACGGCCGCGCCGCAAACGGTCGCGGTGAGCAGCGCCAGCGTTCCGGGCTCGGGAACGGGCGCCGTCCCGGGCGATTCCGCCCGTGAAGGCACCACCGGGGCCAGGAACAGCGAGGGGTCGCCGACAGTCAGGTTCGACCCGTCGGCAAGCGCCTTATTGCTGGTCACGATCAGCTTGCCGCTGCTCACGAACGTCCCGCCGCTATACGTGTTGGTCCCGCTAAGTATCAACCTCCCGGAACCTGACTTCGCCAACGATCCGCTGCCGCTGATGGCATACGCGACGGTTTGGGTGCCCGCGATATCGAAGGCGATGGCGGCATTGTCGATCGCGCTGTTCGTATTGGAGATCGAGCCGTCCTGGCCACCGATGCCTGTGCCAAGCTGCAGCGTGCCGCCGGCAACGGTTGTCGTGCCGGAGTACGCGTTCGCGCCGATGACGGTCCAATTCCCGCTTCCGATCTTCGCGACCGAAAGCTGGCCGTTTCCGTTGCTGAGCAATCCGGAAAACGTCTGTGACGTGCCGTCGGCGCCTACGGTCAATGCAATGACGGTACCCGCATTGGAATTCGTCACGGTGCCCGCGCCGGAGAGAGAGCCGAGAGATTGGCTGACGCCGTTCAGATCGAGCGTCGCGCCCGCAGCCAGCGTCGTTGTAGTCGTGGCCGGCAAAATGTTGCTGGCAAGGACGGAAGGCGTGTAGGTGAAGTTGCTGATCGTCTGCGTCGAGACCGCGCCGCCGGTTGCGCCCGAAAACCCGATGTAGGCGTTCGTCCCGCCGAGCACGGTTTGCAGATTGACGCCGCCCTGCGACGTGCTGAATTTAAGGCTGGCATTCGACGCGTCGGTCATGCTCCAGGCCAGGACCTGCGTCTGCGCGTTGTAGGTAACCATGACGTTGATCGGATCGCCGTTGTGCAGGCTAATGCCGCCTCCGATCGACGTTTGAGCGCTGAGCGATCCTCCCGAATCGTAGGCGGTTTGGTTCACGTTGCTATAGAGTTTCAAGTCGATCGCGGCACTGTTGGCAATCGGCGTACCGCCGGCATATCCAAGTGCGCCGCCGCCGCCGCCTAGGGCGCTGGTGCCGCGCGGATCGTTTTGGAGCATGAAGGCGATTCCGTCGGCTGTGCCGGTGCCGCTGTTGGGCGCGTACGTGAAGCTAGCGGTGAATCCGCTGGTTGGCGATATTCGCCAGTTGTAGAACGCGCTGCGGGCCTCATTGCCGCCGCCATCAGTCAGCTTCAGTACGTTAGCCGAGACCGCCGAGCTCGTAATACCTGTGCTGTTCAGCGTGTAACCGGCGCCGTTTCCGCCGAAGCCGCCCAGCGTGCCAAGTTTGACCGTTCCCGCCGAAATAATCGTCGGCCCGGTATAGGCTTGATTGTTCGTGAGGTAGAGCGTGCCGGTTCCCGACTTGGTCAGCGCGCCGCTGCCGCTGATAACGCCGCTGTAGGCCTGGCCGAACGGCGTGGCAAATGCCAGCACGGCACGGTTCGTGATGTTGCTGGTGACGCCGCCGTTATTGGCGGCGCCGTCGCCCAGTCGCAGCGTACCCGCGCTCACTGTCATGCCGCTGAAGACCGGGCTATTGCCGGTCAGCGTGAATACTCCCGTTCCGACCTTCGCGACTACGAGCTGGCCGTTTCCGTCGCTGAACATTCCGGAAAACGCTTGTGACGTGTTGTCGGCGCCCACGGTCAGTGTAGAGGCAGTGCCCGCATAGGAATTCGTCGCCGTGCCCGCGCCGACGAGCGAGCCGAGCGATTGGTTGGCGCCGTAGAGATCGAGCGTAGCACCCGCAGCTAGCGTTGTCGAGGTCGTAGGCGGCAAGATGTTGCTGGCTGCGACGGACGGTTTGTAGGTGAAGTTGCTGATCGTCTGTGTCGAGACCGCGCCGCCGGTTGCGCCCGAAAACCCGATGTAGGCGTTCGTCCCGCCGAGCACGGTTTGCAGATTGACGCCGCCCTGCGAAGTGCTAAACGACAGACTGGCATTCGAAGCGTCGGTCATGCTCCAGGCCATGACCTGTGTCTGCGCATTGTAGGTCACTGTGACGTTGATCGGATCGCCGTTGTGGAGGCTGATGCCGCCCCCGATCGACGTTGCAGCGCTGAGCACCCCTCCGGAATCGTAGGCAGTTTGATTCACGTTGTTATAGAGATTGAAGTCGATCGCGGCACTGTTGGCAATCGGCGTACCGCCGTTGTTGTTGGCATATCCAAATCCGCCGCCGTTGCCGCCCAGGGCGCTGGTGCCCCGGGGATCGTTTTGGAGCATGAAGACGATTCCATCGGCCGTGCCCGTGCCGCTGTTGGGTGAGTATGTGAAGCTCGCAGTGAATCCGCTGGTGGGCGAAGCGCGCCAATCGTAGAACGCGCTGCGGGCCTCGCTACCGGCGCCGTCAGTCAGCTTCAATACGTTCGCAGTGACCGGCGTGCTCGTGACACCTGTGCTGTTGACCGTGTAACCGGTGCCGTTTGCGCCGAAGCCGCTCAGCGCACGAGCCTGATCGTTCCCGACGAAATAACTGTCTGCCCGGTATAGGTTTGATTATTTGTGAGGTAGAGCGTGCCCGTGCCCGTCTTGTTCAGCGCACCGCTGCCGCTGATCACGCCGCCGTAGGCCTGGCCGAACGGCGTGGCAAACGTCACCACTGCATTGTTCGTGATGTTGCTAGCGACGCTGCCGTTATTGACGGTCCCGTCGCCCATTCGCAGCGTGCCCGCGCTCACCGTCGTTACGCCGGTTAACGGGCTATTGCCGGTCAGCGTCAACACGCCCGTTCCGACCTTCGCAACCGTTAGCGGCATCGTGCTGCCGTTGGCGAACGTGCCGCCGTACGTGGTCGAGCTGTTGTCGGCGCCAATGGAGATCTGGGCCGCGACTTGCGGCACTGCCGTTTTGGATGACGCCAGTGCCAGTGAGGTCGGCGAACGTCAAGTTATTGCCGTTGAGTTTCAGGGTGCCATTGTTCATCACGAGCGGCCCCGTGCTGAAAGCGTATTGGTTGCCCGCGACGACTACACCGGAATCGGAAATCATAGTCGAAGTGTAGGAGTCCAGGCCGGCGGCCGACGGAGTCAGGGTCAAGGTTGCGCCGGCCTGGGCGTCGAAATTGGCCTGATAGGCGCCGCCAATCGGACCGGCGAGCGTGAAGCTGGCGCCGCCTTGCGACAAGATCGTCGCATTGGCGGTCAGAGTGATCGGCCCGGTCCAAGTACCCGTGTTATTGGCCAGTCGCAGTGCGCCGGGATAACCAGTATCGCCCCAGCCCGCGCCGGCGATGCTGGCCGACTGGCTGTAGGTGCCGGACCAGGCCATGAATTGGCCTCCGCTCTTGACAATGATGCTGCTCAGTCCACCCAAACCGGCTGTCGACGAGTCGAGTCGGCCGTTGTCGAGTTGCAACGTGCCGGTGAAGCCGGGCACGAATACAGTGGATGCCGCGGAATTCGGCCCCCAGTTGGCAGTGCCGTTGACGGCCTGCGCGGAGTTAAGTTCCAGCGTTCCATTACCTGTGAGCTGGTTCGACCACGTGCCCGTCCCGCCGGGGACCGCGGTGGCATAGTTCAGGTAGAGCCTTGTGGCGGAACTGACGCTGTAGGCGCCGGAGCTGAAAGCGCCGTTGGTCGCGCCATTGCCGATCTGCAGCGTACCGCCGGAAAGCGTTGTGCCGCCGGCATACGTGCTGCTCCCGGTCATAACGAACATGCCCGACCCGATCAGCGTCAAACTGCCCGTGCCCGACACGGCGCCGCCCACGGCAAGCGTCCCTGCATTAATCGTTAAGGTGGGCGAACTGTTCATTGTGACGGCGCCGCTTCCCATGTTCAAAGGATTAGCGCCAAGGTAGGTAAAACTGCCGTTCCACTGTTGGACGTTGTTCCCGCTCAGCGCGATCGGTGAACCGCTTTGGTTGTCCAGGCTCCCGCCGGAAATCGTAAGCGGACCGGAACCGAGCGCACCAGGATCGTTGATGATCGACAGACCGCCGCTTACGACCACGGAACTGACCGCTTGGGCACCGAGGATTTTAAGAGTACCGCTGCTGACGGTTAACGGACCGCTCCCTAGCGACATTGCCGTGCTGGCGGTGAGCACACCGCCGTTAACGAACGTGCCGCCAAAGTAGGAATTGCTGCTTGAGAGCGTGAGACTGCCCGGCCCGTTCTTTAGCAGCGACGTGACGCCAGCGATCGGCGCACCACTGAAGGTGTAGTTGACTGCCGTGTTGCTGACCGTCATGCTGCTGGGATGGACAGTGGAAGCAATGGTCAGGGCGCTTTGCGAGCCCGCGCCGTCATCAAATACAATCGCGTCGCCGGGAGTGTCGATATACGCCGTTGTGCCGCCGTCGGAGTCCAGTTTCCAATTCGGCGTCAAAGTGTCCCATGTTGTGTTGACGGCGCCGGACCAATGCAGGAAATCGGTGGTGGCGTTGATTGTTAAGTCGATTTGTCCGGGCGGGAAGGAAAGGCTTCCCGTAGCGCGGTTAGGCAGCGTCGCGAGTTGGATCGCACTGGTGCCGCTGCCGCCGATCGTGCCGCTATAGTTGACCAATTGGTAAACGCCCGTTGGCGTGCCGATCAGGTTTCCGACAGTGACGGTAATGGCCCCGCTGCTGCTCAACCCGATATCGCCCAGCGAAACGGCGGGAGTTGCCGCATAATTGGAAACGCCAGCGAAGAACAGTCCGCCCGTGCCGCTGTAGTTGATCGCTCCAAGCGCGAGGCTGCCCGTGCCGTTGACGCTGCATCCTTGGACCGTGCCGCCGGGGGCGACGCTGACGGTGCCCGCGCTCCCTACGCCACCGAAGGTCGCGCCGTTGGCGACAAAAATCGGACTGGCAACGCTCAAGGTGCCCGAGTTGAGAAGTAAGACGCCGCTGCTGACGGTCGTCGAGCCGTAATAGGTATCCGCAGCGGAAAGCGTTAGTATTCCGGGACCAAACTGGACCAGGTTTCCCGGCCCGGAAATGATTCCGCCAAGCGTCTGCGCGGTCGAAGTGTTGAAGACCAGCGCACCGCTGTTGGCGATGGCCGCGGAGTAATTGCCGCTGCCCAGCGATCCCGTGCCGAAGATTTGGAGCGTGCCACTGCCGATGTTCGTCGCGCCGGGATAGATGTTTGCCGCGGAAAGGACCATCGTGCCGGCCCCCTGCAGGTTCAATGGCGTATTGGAACTGTTGCTGTTCTGGATAATCGGCACGGAAACGTTGAGCGTGCTGTTGGTGCCGAGGTTGAAGTAGCAATTGTTCGCGCGCAGGCTGAATGCCCCGGCGCCCGCGATGTAGTTGGCGGTGTTGCTGGCGGTCTGGATGTAGTTGCCAAAGAAATTCCAGGCGCCGTTGCCGCTGTTGCTATTGTTGAAGCCGCCGACGGAGGTCATCGTGCCGCCGGAAAGCGTGATCGGCCGGTAGAGTGTTTCCGACTGGTTGTTGACCTTGTCAACAACGCCGGTGACCGTCAAGGAGTTGCTGTTCGCGTAGCCCAGCGCATCGGGCGCGTTCAGGTCAAGTTCGCCGGCGCTTCCCACGATGATTGCCGAATTCTGCACGGTGCCGTATTGTCCGCCCTTGGTCAATTGCAGCGTGCCACCGCTGACAGTTGTGTTGCCGGAATAAGAGTTCGTTCCTCCCAGTGTCAGTACGCCGTTGCCGGAGACTGTCAGCGCAAGCGTGCCATTTCCCGCGCTGGGGGCGTCTCGCAGCGTGCCGGCGAAGGTCGTGTTGCCGTTCTCAATTACTGTGAGTACACTGGCCGTGCTGGCCAGTCCGTTGTCGATATAGCTATTGACGTCGCCTGTGAGATTGCCAATCGTCTGGGTGTTGCCCTCGAGCTCGATGAGAGCGAAGTAGCCGCCGCTGGAGGCGCTCATGATAAGGCTGTTTCCCATGCCCAAGGCGGTCGCCGACCCAAGCTTCACCGTGCCAGTAGCGCCAGTGAAATTCACGCCACCGGTACCGGAAAATGTGTTGTTTCCGCCCAGATTGAGGACCGTGCTATTGCCGTACGCGAGGGCGAGCCTCAGCCCGCTGGTGCCCGTGAGCGAGGAATTGACCGTCGCAGTGTACTGGCCGGAAAAAGAGACCGAAGGCGCGAACCCAGCCATCGTGATCGTTCCGCCGGTAATCGTGTAGCCCGCGGCTGCGAACTGGAGCATGTTGGCGGTAACGTTCCCGTTGACCGTTGCCGTGTACGGGCCAGGCGTTCCCTGAAAGACGGCTGCTCCGATGCCCGCAGTGTCGGACCAAGTGACGTTTCCAACGCCGTTGGACCAGGTGGCGGTGTTGTTATAGTCCCAAGTGCCGCTGCCCTGAAAATTGCCGGCGGGGTTGAAATAGAGAGTCTGATGCGGCGGGGCGAACCCGAGAATGTTCATCAGTGTCACGTCTTGGGTCGTCATATTGAGCAGTTGACCCGTGCTGAAGAATGCGTTGAACGCATCATTGGCGCGAGAGCTGTCCCAATCCGATATGTCGCTCGCAGTGCTGAAGTTGCCCAAGGAGTTGACGCCGTCGATCGACGCCATGGTATTTGGCGGGGCGGAGCCGGAGAGAACGCGGGTAGGAGGATTGGCGCCGATTTGGTATCGATAGAGGTCCAGCAGGCTGTACTGGTTGTTACCAAGTACCGGGATTCGCCCCAGCGCGTGGGTAATTTCGTGTAACGCCACGCCGACAAAGTCTCCGCCGTTGGGGCTTTGCGTTCGATTGCTTACCCAGTTCCAAGTCGCATAACCGGGGCCGCCGAATTGGACGGTTCCCATCGCGTTGGTTCCGTAGTCGGAAGCCGACTTCAAGCCCAAGGCCAGTGCCTGCGCAGGCGACAAATCGACTGTCGCCGACGTCGGAGCGCCGAAATTGCTCAAGTTGGCTACGGCCGTCGCCTGGTCGGGCGACAACACGTTGTTGCTCATGGCCGTCAACAGCGTCGGATAGGAGACCTGGTCGTACGACGACGGGCCCGCATCCGCGCCGAAGAAGTTCCCGTCGTAAGTCACCTTCAAATACACCGTGATGTTGCTGGAGAAGTCGCTGCTCAAGACGTTGCAGGCGGCTTGAAACGAAGCTTCAAAGTTGGAAGCGTCTGAGCTGCTCGTGACGGTCGAGTCATACTGCGGAACGATTGTCAGGGCCGCTTTTGCCCTTGTCGAGTTCAGCGACAGTGCCGCGATGACTGCCACCGCGCAAAACATGATTGCCGTTTCTGCAACTGAAAAAGTCGACTTGAGACATCGCAAGGACTCCTGGGACTCTTTGCGTAATGTGGGCCGAATGAATCGAGTCCCACCAGTTCGGGCCGAATTTGTACGGCGGCGGGTGCCTTCGCAATCGGCGCACCCGACGAGACCAGTATTCTATCAGAAAAACCGCGCCTAGTGTGGTGTCAGGCGCAGCGACAACCCGCCATTTAACGCAGATCTTGGCGGGTCTCGTAGAACTCGACCAAACGACTTGAACTCCAAGAGCCAAGAAACGCACAACGCGCTGCCGACGGTTCAAGCTCAAACCGCCGGCCGCGCCTCGGTGTACGTCATATTCGCTGGATCGATCAAGCGCTATCCAGCCGTCAGGCACGGTTTCCCACGCTTGCCAAGCAACGGATGCTCTTCAGGCGGTCGGCGCCAAATGCCGCGGCAACCGTGCCGGCGGCGAGCAGCGACAGGGTTCCGAACTCCGGCACCGGCGCAATGGCTGATGCCGCAGGCGTGCCCACCAGCTAGGAACCGAAGAGCAACGTCGCGCCAACGGTGAGACTCGTCCCGTTGGGCAGGGCGTTATTGCTTGCGACGATTAACCCGCCGGCCTTGACATTCGTCCCGCCGCGATAGCTGTTGCTGCCACTCAAAATCAAGGTGTCGCCGCTGCCGTTCATGGTCAACGAGTAGCCGCCGCCATTGTCCATGATGATGCTGGATGGACCGAAGTGGAGCATCCAGGAATTCGAACCGCCGGTCGTCACCACGAGATTGTCGGCTAGAACGACCGGCACGTCGATGTTATGCCTGCCGCCGGTGACCGTGATCGTCGCCCCGCTGCCCGAATTGTCCAATGTCAACATGTTGTTGCCGCTGCCGCTGAGCGTTTAGCCTATGCTCGCGTTACCAGAGTTTTCGAAGTGCAGCCAGCTGACGGTCTCGGAACAGCCGGTATTCGCGGAGACACTTTTTCATAGCTCTTGCCTTGCTACGCCAGCGTGCGGAGGATTTTCTCGATCGAGCACCGTGCCCCGCAGATCACGCTGTCGGAAGCCCCATAATAGATGGTGACGTTGTCGCCGTCGACCAGATGTGCGTTGGTGAAGACCACCTTCCCGAAGAAGCCGACCTTTTCATAATCGGCAATCGGCTCCATGATCGGATCGTGGGACCGGGCCAGCACTTTCCACGGCTCGTCGAGATCCAAGAGCAAAGCCCCCAGGCAATATCGCGTCGGGTTGACGGTCGCGCCATGGTAGATTTCCAGCCAGCCTCGCTCCGTCCGGATGGGCGCAGCGCAGCGCCGACCCTCGCACTGTCCCACATCCCCTTGCGGCTGTGGGCGATGCAGCGATGATTGCCCCAATGCACAAGGTCCGGCGACTCGGCGATCCATATATAGTTGCCGCCCAGGTCCGGACTGCTCGGCCGGTGCAAGGCATAGTACAAGCCGCCGATCTTCTCTGGAAAAATCGCACAATCCTTGTTGTGCGGCGGAAAGATCATGCCGTACGAACGGAACTCCTGCCAATCGCGAGTGCTGCGTAAGCCCACGCCCACACCGTGTTGCGATACCTGGGTGAACGTGAGGTAGTAGCTGCCGTCAATTTCAACCACCCGACAGTCCTCGATGCCGTACGTCTCGAGTTCGCCCTGCCCGAACAGGGGCGGAGCAGGCGTTTCGCGAAAATGGACGCCGTCGTCGCTCGCAACCAGTCGAAGGTGCGACAGCGTGGTCAAGTAATCCTGCCCGGCGTAGGAGATCACCCGCGGATCGGAAAGGTCCAGAAGCGGGTCCGAGTTGTCGAACTCCAGGATCTCCAGCACGCCTTTGCTATTGAGCATCGGAAACGAGGTCTTGCCCGGCTTCTGTTCGGGGCGCTCGGCCACGCGAAGCAGAAGCCAGGTCTTACCCTCGAAATGAAACGCGCCCGGGTTGAGCAGGCATTCGATCTTCATGCCCGGCGTGCTTGGACGAATATCGCCGGGCCGAAGGATCGGGTTTTCGGCAAATCGTTGGGCGATGTCGACGGTCGGTTTGCCGGTCGTGACCGGCAGGGCGGCGGTAGCGTTCAAAAGCTCTTCTTACTAATGCACGTGATAATCGATGACGACGCCATCGATCACTCGTTTCGAACCTTGATGTGTGATTTTGCCGCCAGGCGGGGTTAGGACCAGAACCACAGCGGAATCTTCCGGGAGCCGCAGCAATGTCGCGCCGCAGACGTTCTTGGCAATCACGCGCTGCGATACAGCGTCGTAAAGGTCGACTCGCTTCGGCCCAAGATCGATCTGGACGTCCTTGCCGTCTGCGCAGGGATTGAAAAGCAAGTAGGTCGGATAGGCCGTGTCACGGAAAAAGTCGGTGGCCAGGCAATCGAGCATAAGGATCTTCTCAACGCTCGTGCGATGAATGATCGCGCCGAAGATGCCCACGTGCGATGAGCCGTACAGACTGAATTGCGAAATCCGGCCGCGCGTTTCCGGCCCCCAATCATCGCGGTCGGCAAAGATCGGCTGACCGTTGCGATTCGGAGAGATGGCCTCGTAGGCAATCACACTCTTCACGGTGTCTTTCAAGTCCTCCGCAGCCTGATATTTCGCCGGCATCTCGTCGGGATAGAGCAATCGGGCTGCGTTGGCCGCGTTGAGCATCCACTTGCCCACGGCCCGGGCGAAACGCGGGTCGTAGCGGACCAGCGGCACCAGCGCCGAAGCCGTGTCGAAGGTGTTCATGAGAAAGACTCGATCCGGCGCGCCAATCAAACCTGAGACGTCGTACGCGCCCAGCGACCGACTACGGCCCCCCAATCGCCACGAGCCGAAGTCTGGCCGGCAAAACACCAATTCACCAGTTTGGCGACGTCGTAATTGCGAAAGTGCTCAGCGTTCATGCGGGCGGCCGTGTAGGCGCCGAAGGGAAGCAGGCACTCGTAGTATGGGTTCTTCGCCTCGGAGACCAAGGCTTCAATCGCCCAGTCGGCCCCCTCAAGGTACTTGCGATCGTGAAACTTGCAATAGGCTGCATATTGAAGCCAGCCGAAGCCGGCGCTGGCATCGGGCTGCGCGAAGCGGCCATTGTAGATCGGTTCCATCGACGAAAAATTGATCCACGAGTAATGGAAGCCGCGCGGCGCATCCTTGAGTGCCTTCGTGGCTCGATACATCTGGTCCGATGCCTTGCGCAGCAGCTCGTCGAAGCCGGGCGTGTCGGGGTACCGGGAAGCCAATTGGAAGAACAGGACATTTGGATAAAGGTGATACCAGAATTCACAGGCCGCCTCGCGACCGTCAGGCCCGGGCTGAGGCGTGGTGGAGTTGGCGCAAATATCCCAGCCGCGACCAGAGTTGAAATACACCCGGCACATGCTCACCCAATTGCGGCCGTGCTGGTTGCTCTTGTCGATGCCGACGAGCGTAGCGCCGAGCACGGCGGGAATCGTGTTGATGGCCTCGTGGAATTCACCGCCGCGACTGTCCGGACCTCCGCGGTGCTCCCACGCCGACGTATACAGCCCGAAGGCATCTTCCGTGCAGTTCCGGTGCGCCTTGTCGATCCAGACTAGCGGCGGACGCCCGTCGTGGCCTTTCAAGTCGAAAACAAATGCGTCGTAATCGCGTGCAGTCTTTTGCCAATCGCGAATCTTGAAAGGCTGCGGCAGATTGGGCATTTCCTCAATGCGCGGAATGACAATCTGCGGACCTGCGGCCGCACACGCCCGATAGGCCAGAAGGATCAAAACGATACTGAAAATCTGGATCTTGGCCTTGCGGAATGGTAACATGCTGCAGCCCGTTTCGTGCAAGTTATGGAAAATGCTTTCCAGTAGTCGCCCTCATGCTAAAGGATACCGCCGCCATGGGCATTAATGTGGACGCCTTTGTCGTCGGGCCAGGGACAATCGTTGATGAATTGATCGCGAAGCGCGCCGGTCCCAAGCAGTTTATGCAACAGAATCTCCGGCAGTTCCGCCTTGCCGGCGATTCGGTAGCGCTGCGGCTGACCGTGATCAGGACGATCAACCGTGCCGTCGGGCTTTACGGTCAGCGTCGCCCACTTCCCCTTCTCGAAATCGAAGGTCTGCCCGTCATCCTCCAGCAGTTGGCATGGCCGGGAAGCGTCTCTGTATGCGGCCAAGTGGATCTTGAAGACGGTTTTTTCGTCGATCCCGAACAGCGGCTCAGCCAGCGGAATCAACGCGTTTTCACGGACAAACACCGGAGGACGCTCAGGCGTCGCCGCGACAACAAAGTGTTGACCACCCGGCAAATTTTTCCCCGTCCAGAAATCGTGCCACGTGCCCTCGGGCAGATAGACCTCGCGGCTCCAGGCGGTCTGAGAATCCTGGTGCGGCGGCCTTTGGATCACCGTGACATTCCGGAAGGCAATACGCCGCGCCCCCGAGGATTCGTGAGCCTTGCCGATGTAAAGCCAGTACGTTCCGGCCGTGGGGAGCGCGGCCCGCACGATGCCGGCTTGCCAGCCCGCGGCGGCCGGAAGCTCATCGACATGGAACTCGCTGATTTCCTTGCCATCGGGTGTCCAGAGGCGGATTCCCGCACTACCGGCGTCGGCCCGATAGTCAAATCGCAAGGTACAAGGCCCGGCCTGGAGTTCCAAGGGAGTTCGCGCACCCTTGATGCCCAGGCCGTCAAATTCCATGGCGAGTTCGATCGACTCGCAACCCGGCGCCCAGAATCTTTTGCTTTGTGCCCGGGTGCCGCCGGCCGAAATTTGGCAAGGACCGTTCAGGGGCTGGTATCGTTTTGCATCGTCCAGCACCTGGCAACTGTACGTGTTGAAGGAATTGGCATTGGTCAGCGGGGCAACGAGCAAGTTTGCACCAGCATCCACTCGTCGTCGACGTGCCAGGTGTTACTGTCCCGCGGCCAGTCGGCCACGAGCGGCCGCACCGGCGAGATTCCCTTGCGGTGATAGTCGCCGTACGCCTGGTAGAGATAGGGCACGAGCATCATCCGCAGGCGGTTGAAGTGCTGCGTGATCTTACGGTAGGGGTTGTCGTCCGGCAGGAGTTTTTTCCGCTCGTTGTCCGCGAGGTTTGGCTGCTGCCAGGGGAAGTGGGGAAACTGCCAGCCGTTGTAGAGCATCCGCGCCGAGAAGGCAGCCGCGCCCACGCGCAAGGCCCAGTCGCGCTGGTTGCCGGCATTGCGCACCTCTGGCGTCCAAAGCAATCCCTGGAGGCCGGCACTGAGGTTGTAGCGGATGTAATCGGGAAAGTCGTACTCGTCGCTGTAGATTGCCATCGGCACCGGGGCCGCCCATGCCTGGCTGGCGCGGACGAGGCCCAGAGTCCGCCGGTTCTCCCGGTGAAAGGCATCGCCGATCGCTTGGGCTCCGAGGCGGCCGAGCAGATTGTGCATCTGGTCGCCGTCGGCGCCGCTGGGGAAGGCGGTGAACTCCGGAAACTGCCATTCCTGATTGCAGCCGCCGTGGTTGCCCGAGCCGTCGACCTCGTCGAGTTTGAAGCCCGCGATCCCCTTGCGGATGAAATTCCTGCGGAGGAAGTCGGCATACGTCTGGCGCACTGCCGGGTCGACGAAATCGGGCACCACGCCGTGCCACACCTCGAAATCGCCGTAGCGCCCTCGTAGAAGCGGGAACAAGGGCGACTCGGGGTCGATGTACGCTTGGCACCACAAGTTCAGGTCGTAGCCCTGGCGGCGAAGCGTGTCGGCAAAATCGGCAGGGAATTTCTCCGCGCTCCACTTGTAGGAACTCGAATAGGCATGCGTCTGCCAGCCCGGCTCCAGGCCGAGAGACGTTATGGGAATACGGTCGCGCCTGAGCTGCTCGCCCATGGCGCAAATGGCCTTGGCGTCGAGCATCGTGCCGCAGATGTAGCCGGGCCCCAGCGCGGACAGAGGCGGCAGGCAGCCGCCGCCGGAGTACAGGTTATAGCGGGCCACGGCCTGCCCCATGCCCGGCCCGGCGAAGACATAAATATCCACGCCGCGCACCGCCGGCACGTCGACATAGACCGAAGTCGCATCCCGCTTCTCCGGTCCGTAGAGTTCCGCCAGGTTCGTGGCAGACTTCTGGTGGCCGTGGGCTTGCCCCAACTCGGACAAGTTCCGCACACGCTGTTTCTCTCCGACAGAGAACATCAGATAGCGGGCGCTGTCCACGAGCACGCCATAGCCGGCCGTGCTGACGTAGAAGGGCACCGGCGCATGGCTCATGCCCTTGCCGTCGTCATCGCCGGAGGCTGCGAAGAGCATCCGCCGCCAGCCGTTCTGCTCCAGGTGCTTGCACTGCATGCCGAGGCCGTAGATGACCTCGCGGCTATTGAGTGGCAATTCGATCCGCACGCCGCGATTCATTTTCCAGACTTTGATTCCATGGATCAAGACCGGCTCCGTCGTGCGGGGCATGGCCGCCAAGCCTTCGCTGGCTGCCGGCTGGCGGACCATCGACGGCACGAGTGCCTCCGGCTCTCCCGCACGAACGCGATAGACGCCGGGGGCGACTTCCGTCACAGCAATGCTGATCGGGGTCGTGGCGTGGACGGGGACGATACAGCCACAAAGCAACGCAATCGCGCAAACTTCAATGACAAAAGAGCGAAACAAAGGTGCATCGTTATGGAACCTTTTTACATTCGAAGTGGTCACGGCTTCCTGGATGAAGGTTTTCCATCGGTGCGTAACCGCAATATAGCGGCCGCCGTAGCAGACGCAAGCTCAGGAAACGCGATGTGTCGAGACCGGGACGCTCGACGGGTGCCGGCCTTGGGTGTAACCGGCACGGGGGTGAGAATGCGTCTCCACTTGCGTACGTTCTGCCACGGCAGCCAGACGCGTGCCGAGTGCTCCGTACCTTCACGGAGCACTCAGCACGTCATATAGGGGCAGGCAAATCCAAGCTCGGGAAAGCCCGCCGCCTCACACTCGTTCAGCGAGGGACCGCCGACGTCCAAGCTCGCACGCCGGCAGTCTCCTCGCCATCGAGATTTACAGTGCCCCGTGCCGGCTGCGACGCCGGGCCGCAGCCAGTACGACAATCGCTCCGATCGAAAGCAGGCCGAGGGTACCCGGTTCCGGCAACGCCGTCATTGTTGCGGATGGCACCACCGCCGTCGGGACCACGTCGCCAAAAGCCGACAAGTTGTTGCCGACGTACAAGTTGCTCCCGTCTTCGATCGCCTCGTTGTTGGCAGCGATCAACGTGCCGCCCTCAACCGTCGTCCCGCCGGTGTAGATGTTCGTGCCGCTGAGGACCAGCGTGCCGCTGCCTGCCATCGTCAACGACCCGCTGCCGCTGATCCCCATAGCAGCCGTCTGGCTGCCCGCTAAGTCGAAGACCAGCGCGGCGTTGTCGGTCACGCCGCCGGTGTTCGCGAGCGAGCCGTCCTGTCCGGCGGCGCCGGTGCCCAACTGCAGCGTGCCGCCCGAAATCGTCGTGCCGCCAGAATAGGTGTTGCTGGCGGTGAGCGTCAGCGTGTTGCCGCCCAGCTTGGCCAAACCGAGCGAGCCGTTGACGCTGTCGGCGATAATACCTGGGTAGGTCAGGCCGCCCGGAGCATTGCTCGGGTCGATAACCAGAATGGCGCCCGCGGCCCAGGTCACAGGCGCTCCCTGGCCGCCGGTCCCGGCCACCAGTCCGCCGATCGATCCCATGCCCGACGTGCCGTTGTCAAACTCGCCAGGGCCACCCGCGTTGACCGCCAAGACCGCCCCGCCGGAGACAGCGACCGTGCCGCTGGGCGACATGGCAATCGTCTGGGTGAATTGCAGGACGCCGGCCTTGATGTTCGTGCCGCCGCTATAGGTATTGGCGCCGCTGAGATACAACGTGCCGCCGCCCGTCATGGCGAGCGCCAACTTTCCACTGCCGGCGCTGATCGTGCCGTTGAACGAGGTCGTTCCCGCTTGATTGACCGTGAGGGTGGCGAGGCCGGTCGCGCTGGTCGTGACGGTGCCCGCCGCCCCGCTGAAGCTTGGCACGGTCACGCCATAGCCGCCCAAATCCAACGTGCCGCCATTGACGGCCACGGCGCCCGCGCCGAGGGCCGAGGTATTGCCGACTTGCAGCACGCCCAGGTCGATCGTCGTGCCGCCGGCGTAGGTATTGGCGCCGGACAGAACCTGTGTGCCGTCGCCGTTCAGGACCAGAGAGATATCGCCGCTGCTGCCGCCCGTGACGCTGAGGATCGACCCACTGTAGGTGGTCGTGGTCCCCGTGGGACTGATGGTCAGAACGGCCAAGGCGGCGGTGTTGTTGTTGATGATGCTGCCGCCGCCGCCGGCATAGTCGCTCACGGAGGCCACCTGCTGGCTCCCGCCGTTGAGGTCGAAGACGCCGCTCCCCATTTGCAAGGCTGTCGTGCTGGGCAGCGTGGGGAGCAGGGGCACCACTTCGATGGCCGCAAACTCCTGATCATAGCCGCCAGTGGTGCATGTCACCGTCTGGCTCCCACCGCTGAGGCCGGAAAAGACAACGTAATTGCCCATGGGATAGCTCGATGAGTCGGTGTTGGTTATCGCCTGATATCCGACGAAGTTGACTGCGTCATTGGTGACATTGGCCGTCGCGTAGTACGTCGCACCCGGGCCGCTAACCACCGTCTGAGCGGAATGGCCGTACTGGTAATCAGTTGGATACTTGGCACCCAGATAGGCATAAATGCTGTAGTTCGGATAGGGGATGTTGGTAAGCGTTGCCCCTAGGGTGCCATTCCACTGCGCGGAATAGTAGTCCATCAACTTGGCGTCCGGGCTCGAATTATTGCCAGCGAAGGCGTTGCCGTTGTTGAATCCGTATTGAGAGAAGGCGCCGGTGTAAGAGTAGATGACCACCGCGGAGCTGGACGTGCTGTTGCTGTAGTTCAACGACGCGGAGCCGGAGACCAAACTAGCGCTCTGAATAATGTTTGCGTACTGTGAGTTTACGTTGTTCCAGCCCGGCATCACGCCGCCTGGCGCGCCGGCGGTCCCGGTCACGTTGTACTGCGTGGAGTTGTTCGAGAACTTGACGCCGATGAAATTGAGGGGGCCAACGTACGACCCAAGCATCAGCGTGCCGTTGGCGACGACGGTGGGGCCGTTGTAAGCCTGCGTGGCGTTCAACTGGAGCGTGCCCAAGCCTAGCTTTGTCAGCCCGCCGTCTGTGCCGACCGAAGGGTCATGGCCCAGGGATTGGCCGAGCGTGACGGTATGATTGTTGGTGTCGATCTTCAGACCGTTCGCCTGCAGGGCCAAGTTGCCGCTGATGATCGACGTACTGGCGGATGATGCCTGCACGGTGATGCCGTTTACATAGGCCGTGCCGCCGCTGGGAACACTCAGGCTCGTGGTGCTCACGACCCCCGACCCGATCAGGGTGGTGTTGTTGCTGAGCGTCGCGATGGGCGCGGCAACGGTGATCCCGCCGCTTAACGTAGCGGTTCCGGCGGTGACGTTCAGGACTGCGGCGCTGAGGGTTCCGGGGCCGGAGAGGGTGGTATTATTATTCAGTGTCGCGGTAGTCGTGACCGTCAACGGGCCGCCTGCCTGGATGGCCAGGCTGGTGTGGTCGGTGCCGTTGCCAAGGCTCAACGAGTTGACGGTGGCAGGACTTGCCGGCCCGGTCACCGCGCCACCGCCGGAGGGCGCGATGACCACGTTGGACGTTGCGTAGGGACTCGAGTTTGCCCCAATGACTCCGCTGAGCACAAAGCTGGAGCCGACAATGTTGATCGACCCGCCCGAAAAGGCGTACAGATCCCAATTGTTACCGGTATCCCAGTTTGGCGGCGGCGATCCGCCGCCGGTCCAATGGACGGTGCCGGTCGGCGACGCGATGTAAATTGAGGGAATATGAGCCGGCGCGGGGCCGGTCCAAGTAAGGAGCGTGTAACTATGCCCCGTGGGATTGCCGCCAAGATTGTCGAGTTGGATCGTGGCGCCCACGTCGTCCGTCACCGTGCCTTGCACATTGATCAGGCCGGAAGCCGTGGTGCTGAGGCCCCATTGGTAGGCGGAAGTGCTACCGAGGTGCAGGCCCATGGGGTTGGCGATGTTGCCCACGGCCAGGGTGCCCGAGCCGTCTGTGCCCGGAATGATCTGGCCGTTGATCGAGGCGGTCTGACCTCCCGCGTTCGCCAACAACGAGCCGCTGCCCGTTAAGATTGCCCCCTGGGCAACGACCAAGCTTCCTACGGTGGCGCCGTTCACGGTGATCGTCTTGCCGCTGGGGACAGTGTAGCCCGTTGCCGCGGAGACATCCAGCGTGCCGGAGCTGTTGACTGTGATGGTGGAAGCATTACTGATCGCGTTGGAGGCCCCCAGCGCGAGCGTTCCGGTGTTGACCGTCGTGGCGCCGGTGTAGGTGTTTGCCGCATTGAGCACTATCGTGCCGGGTCCGGCCGTGATCAGCGAGCTCGGCCCATTAGTTGTATCAACGATTGTGCCGTTAAATTGCAGCGTCTTGCCCGACGACACGTTAATAGTGGCACCGTTGTACATAGAAATCCCTGTCGCCGTCACGGTCGAGTTGTCGGTAACGGCCAGTTGCTTGACGGCGGCCCTGCCGAAACGCCAAGAACCTGAGGGCGAACCGTTATAGTCGCCTGCCAACGTGCCGCCATTGAGCGTGAGAAGTCCGACAGTGACCTGGGCTCCGGTGTCTGCGATTGCCGTTCCCCCGGCATTTACCGTAATCGGCTGCGCCTGAGTACCGTCAGAACCGAACAGACCGTTGGCGCTGGCCTCTAAGGTCGCGCCGCTGTTGACCATGATACCGCTGGTATAGCTGAATGGTGCGTAATTGGAAGGGTTGTTGCCGGGGTTCGCATAAACCGTGCCGCCGCTGACCGTCGTGCTCCCGGAAAGGTTATTCCCGCTGGTCAGAACTTGAATTCCGCTACCGGTCTTGACCAGGTTGATCGGGCCATAAGCGCCGCCGGAGTATGTGCCGCTATGACCATTGCTTCCCACAGTCAGAGTGACGCTGCTACCACTGTCAAAAATATAGCCGCTTCCGTTAAGTGCGCCAATCGTCTGCGGCCCTTGGTTGATTTGCAGCCCGGTATTGACAACTACGTCGCCCGCGGCCGAAAGCTGAGCGCTCGGCCCGAGATCGACCCAGTAGACGCTGCCGCCGGTTTCTTGAATGACGGTAGTGCCGCTGCCAGAGATAACTTGGTTGAATACACCGTCGTTGCCGTAGTTTGCCCCCACGAGGCTGAGGAGTAGCGTTCCGTTGTTCACAATGCTGCCGCTGCCGAGGCTGGTCCACGCCCCGCCGGAGCCGTTTTGGCTATTGAGCGTGCCGCCGCTGATCGTCGTGACGCCGCTGTAGGTGTTGGGGCCGGAAAGCGCCAAATAGCCGTTCCCGCCCAACGTCAGTCCGCCGCTTCCCATTCCTGGATCGGTCAATTGCGAGGCGATAGTGGCCGCCGTATTGTTCACGTTGATGGGCGTGGAGCCGCTAGGCAAAATGATCGAGCCGCCGCCGATCGTGTAGCTTCCGCTGCCGGGCGGATTGAAAGTGATGCTCGTGGGCGTGACGACGTTTCCGATCGTGACCGTGCCCGCCGTGCCGTCGACCGCGCCGAAGACGGCGCCGTTGCCATCGCTCCATGAGGTGTCGGACGTGCCGTCGTACCAATTGGCGCCAGTGTCCCAGGCGCCGCCGGCGTCGGAAGGGCGCCGATTCCTTGGCCGTCCCAGGTGTAATCGGTTGCACGGGCCTCATTGGTGAGAACGGTGGTAACCAGACCGGCCACGAAGCCGGCAGCCAAAACGATGTGACGAACGTTCATGATTTCTTCCCAGAAGGTTGAAAAATTGTGATTGCGAAAAGTCTTCATAAAGCTCAAAGTGAAAAAATGATTACCACTGATATAGCCAGGTATAGGTGGTGTATCGCGTCGGGGGCGGAGGCCCCTCGACAAACATCCGGCCGTCGATCTTCTCTCCGCATCGGCATGTCAAACGCAGGCCGTTGTGGAAGAACACGGGGTCGTCCTCGTGGAATCGATACGCCGAGAACTCGTTCTCGTCGGGCTTGAAGTGCGTCAGGCCGGCGACGGGCGTGGCGTATCGACCGCGGTTGAAATAGTAGGTGCCCGAGAAGTAGTCTTCCAACCCTGAGGAAAGCATGAGCGGCTCCTTCGCCTCGCCGATGTAGGCCCGCATGCAGGCTTCCAGGTAGCTGAGGTCCTTCCAATGGTCGTTCTCGCTCTTCCGCAATCCCTTGGCCGCCATGGTCACCTCGTACAGAGCGCCCGAGCCTTTGACGTCGCAAAGGTTGAATTCTTCCAGCGGCTTGGCGGTATAGTCCTCCAGCTTGTAGAGCTTGAGTCGCGCTGCCTCAGGCAGGATGACGCCACCCAAGGTGACTGGCAGGTTCTCGGTGCCGTGAATGATCCACCAGAAGCTAGGCGCATCGGGCGCGGTAGGCGCGCTGCGCGGTCACCCGAATGTTTTTGCCGAAGGGAATCCGGTAGGTGTTATAGACGTTAGTCCCGGCGCCCGTTTTCCCGATCCGCGCCGTCCCCCACGGCGCCGCACCATCCCCAAACCCAATGCCGTGGCCCAGGAAGAGCTGCATGTCGATCGAGGGCTTGTCCTCGCCGTCCACGTAGATGCGGAGGCGGGTCTTATCGCAGTCCTTCCAATCACCGCCAAACCACATATGCGTCAGGCAGCCTTTTCCTTGGTAGCGAAACAGTTCGGCCTCAGTATCGCCCTTGAGCGGCCGCATGTCCTTGCCCATCGTGCCGAAGGTCTTGAGCTTCGACACGTCCGGACCTTCGGCCATTGCCGCAGAGGGAACCGTCAGCAGCAATAAGCAAAGCCAGATGCATGGAATAGGTGTCGTGGGTCGAATCGGCATCCGTATTCTCTTCGCACTACTCCGCGTAAACATCGAATTCTCCATAGAACGTGTTATCAGTGCATGGCTCGGTTTCTGTGTTCGAGCGTGTCGGCCGTACGTCCCAGAGCAAATAGCGATATTGGCCGATGGAGCCCTGGCCAGCCGAAATGGAAACTCCCTGCTGAGCGGGCCGAGCTTCAGCCTCAGGCATGCCAAAGAACTCGTCCGTGTTCACCCGCGCGATCCGCGTCCAACCGTTGCCGATTCCGTGGTCCACGCTTGGCGGCTCGGGATCATTCGATCCATAAAGAAGATAATTCTGGGTCGCCCGAACCCGGATGGCAGGGCGATCGTGGTCCCGGTGCCAACTGTAGGTATTCACTTTTCGGATGTTGACGCTACGGCCCAGATTGAGGAGTATCATGCCCGATGTGTTGTCCGGGAAGAAAAACGATTGGGCCGGTGAGTCGGCGGTGGACTGTGCATGACCGTCGAGGAGTGCGCCGATCGGCCCGCTGTTGACGTGGGGCTTGCCGCGGAGGACGCGAATGCTCGCGTGGCTCTGCGAGGCGTCGGCAAAGTCTTTATCCGAAGGCGGCTCGATAGTCGGGAACTTAAAGGCCGCGGTGCCATCGCCCGGCTCGATACGCGTGATGATGGAAGGCGTACCCGGCTCAACCAGGACGGCCTCGCCGGCCCGCACCGTCCGCTTTGAATTGGCAGCACCAGGCAGACTGACTTCCACCCGCCCCTTGGCAACGCTGACCTGGCAGTGCCCGTCCGGGGCGGCCAGAGCAACAAACTCCGTGCCCAGATCGACCGCCTCCAGGGTCCTCATGCGGATGGCGAAGCCCTTGGCCGCCGGCGTATCCACTCGTGCCGACGCCTTGCCGATATCCATTTGCATTTCTGCGTCCGAAACGACCTCAAAAATGGCCGGCCCTTCGACTCGGACGGCGGCGCCGCAATGAAACACGATTTCCGCGGTCCCCGAGGCAAGCCCCAATCTTTGACCAGCCGACAGCTCCGCCCCCGGAGCAAGGACAGTCCGGGCGCTGGTCCAGCGGCAGGTCGTCGTCGCGACGAGCCGCGCGACGCCGGCACAGGTTTTCTCGGCGTCTCCGCCTCTTTGACGCCATGTTGCGAAGATGCTCCGCGGGCTTCCTGCTCGTTGCTTGCCGCGACTTGGCCATGGTCCGGATGGAGACGCAGAGCGATCCAGCTTAGCGAAAGCAGCAGCAGCGCGGAGATCGCGACGAAGAATGTCGCGCGATCGGCGACGTAGCCCCAGCCCTGCCGGCCAATGGCGCCGAGGAAGCCAAGGACGGGCGACGCTGCGCGGCTGCCGCGCCATGGGCCGGACGCCTCCCAAGGAATGTCGGCAGCCGTCCGCCGAATAGCCTCCGCCGCATCGCCGAATTCCCAACGCAGGGCCGCATCGGTCCGCAGGTAGCCCAGGTAAAGTTGCTGGGCTTCCTCGTCGCCGTGCAGCAATTCCTCCAATCGGGCGAGCTGGTCCGGCTTCAGGTCGTTGTCGCAGGCCAGGGCAATAAGGTCGAACAACTCGTGACGATCGCCGCTCATGGCAAGGCCTCCTTGTAACGCAGGGCCATCTGCCTTGCGATGCACCGCGTCAACGCCGCCCGAATACGATAGACCGCCTTGTAGACCCACTGCGCCGTCCGCCCGATGTCCGCGGCGATCTTTTCCGCGGAACTGCCGGCATGGTAGCGCCGCTCAATCAGTGCACAATCCTCGGGTGAGAGCTTCTTCATGCAGTGGCGCAGATCCTCCAAGCGGTGGCTTTCGGGCTCCGCGTGGCTTTCCGCGTAGTCGGCCAATTCGTCGAACAGCGGCGTGGAGAAAACGGCCATTTCGCGCTGGTGACGCTGCCGCCATTGCAGAACCCGCAAGCGCACGATTTGAAAGGTCCAGGCTCGAAAATTCGTTCCGATCGCGAACCGGTCGCGCTGGGCCCAGATAGCCAGGTTCGACTCCCCTAGAATATCAGCCGCATCGTCATTACTAAATATGAGTGAGCGAATGAACATATAGAGATCCGCCTGGGTTGCCGTGAGCAATCGGACAAATTCGGCGGTTTGTTGTTCGCTCAACATGGGAGTCCGAAACGCGGATCGCTTCCCACCAATATGGACGGCCTAGATATACCCGCAGGGCACGCAATCTCCACGCACCGTCCCAGGGGCCTATAGAGATAGAAAACTTCCGCGCAATTTTTGCCGAAAAATCTCAAAATCTTTTTTTCGGCCTCAAGAAAGCCACCGGCCTCCTTGGAACCGTGTTGGAAAGCCAGCCTGGCAGATTCAGGCAACGCGCAGTTCCAGGAGGCAGATCCCATGCAACAGTCCATATTGCCGGCAGCGAGGGACCGCCGATGTCCAACCGCGTGAATTCGGCAGTCTCCTCACCATCCGAGATTCACGGTGTCGCATAGCGGCGCCGCCGCCCGGCCGCAGCCAGGGCTGCAATCGCGCCGATGGAAAACAGGCCGAGGGTGCCCGGTTCCGGCACCGTCGTCATCGTTGCGGGAGTCGCCGCCGCCGCTATCGGGGCCGCGCTGCCAAAAGCTGCCAAGCCGCTGCCGACGTTCAAGTTGCTCCCGTCGACGATGGCTTCGTTGTTCGTCGCGATCAGCGTGCCGGCCTGCACCCACGTGCCGCCGCTGTAGGTGTTGGTGCCGGACAGGACCTGTGTGCCGTTGCCGTTGAGGACCAGGCTGACGGCGCCGTTCGTGCCGCCGCTGAGGATCGACCCGCTGTAAGTGGTCGTGGTTCCCGTGGGACTGAGGGTGAGTATGGACAGAGCGGAAGTATTGCTGCTGATAATGCTGCCGCCGCCGCCGGCATAGTCGCTCACGGAGGCCACCTGCTGGCTGCCGCCGTCCAAGTCGAAGACGCCGCTCCCCATCTGCAAGGCTGTCGTGCTGGGGAGCGTGGCCACGCTTGCGCCGCCGCCGCCAGTCGGCACCACCTCGATGGCCGCGAGCCCATTGCTGCTATTGTTCGAGAGCGAAGTGAGCGTCTGGCTGGAACCCATCAGGCCGGAAAAGATCGCGTAATTGCCGCTGGGATGGCTGGACGAACTGGTGTTGGTGACCTGCAAGTAACCGGTAAAGCCGCTGGCCTCGTTGGTCGTAAAATAGTAACTAGTACCGCCGAGGCCGGCCGAGATCGGGAGGTTCGAGCCTCCGGTGAAATAGACGTAAATGCTGTAGTTCGAGTAGGGGATACCGGTAAGAGTTGTGGTGGTCGTGCCGTTGAAGCCATACATATAAGCGTTCATTAGCTGGGCGTCCTGGCTGGGCGCCGAGCCGCCGTAGATGTCCTTTGTCCCGGGGAAGGAGGTCGTGGAGAAGTTGATTATGCCGCCACTGGCGCTGGTGCTGGTAGTAATCGCACTGCTGCCCGCGCCCCCGCTCGAAACGACATTGTTCCAATTGGCCATCGGCACAGCGCCCGCGGTGCCGGTCACGGGGTAATTACTTCCATAGTTCCCAGTCTTGAACTTCACGCCGATAGTGGTGCTGGGGCTTCCACCGCCGGCAATCGTTGCCAATATCAACTTGCCGCCGGCGACGATCGTCGGCCCGCTGTAGGAATTGCTGGTGCCGGCCACGGTCAACGTACCGTTGCCGAGCTTGCTCAGCGTGCCGCCGTTGCCGGTCAGGGACCCGGCCCAGGTGGCGCTCTGGCCGTTGGTGTCGACGCGGAAGTTCTGGCCGGCCGCGGTGCTGAAGCGGCTGGAATAGTCGTACTGGTTGGAGGCGGAGTATTGCAGCGTGCCGCCGCCGAAGCCGATCGTGCCGCCGACGCCCAGCGGTCCGGCGACGCCGGGGTTCTCGGCCGCGGCGAGGCTCAGTACGCCGCCATTGATGGCGGTCGGGCCGGTGTACGTATTGCTGCCGGCGAGGGCCACGGCGCCCGGTCCGTTCTGCGCCAAGCTGCCGCCGCCGCTGATCGGGCCGCTGATGGTCTGGTTGGCCGTGCTATTGTATTTCAGCAGCCCGGCGTTGTTGACGGCACCGGCGTAGTTGCCGCCGCCCAGCACGCCCGCGCCGCCGATGGCCAGCGTGCCGGCGGTGATTGTCGTGGGGCCGGTGTAGGTATTGTTGTTGTTGAACGTCACCAGGCCGCCGCCGTTGACAGTGACGCTCGTGCTGCCGGCGATGCCGAAGCTGCCCGTCAGGCTATAGCTCACCGCGCCGGAATTGCTGAAGGTGACCGAGGCAGGGGTAACATTGGCGGCGTTGACGTTCACCGTCGTGCCGGCGCTGCCGCGATTGTCGAAGAGCACGTCGTTGCCGTTCTGGTAAGTGGCCGCTCCTCCGATGTTCGTGGCCCAGTCGCCGGCGCTAGTCGCATTCCAGTTGCCGTCGCCCGTGCCCGTCCAATGGAACGGGCCGCTCGGCGAGCCGGACGTACCGCTTGAGTACGCTAGCTCGATGTAACCGCCGACGTTCACCAAGGTATAAGTATTGCTGCCGCTGCTGACCGGGGAAACCAGATTAAAGGCCCCGAAGCCTGACCCGCCGATTGAGCCGCTGTAATGAGCGATCTCCAGCGTGCCGCTGCCCGTGGGCAGATTGGTGACATACACGTTGATGGGCGACGAGCTGGTGGCGAGCGTGGTGACGCTGAGGGCGGGCAGGGAGTTGTATTGGCCGCCGGAGTCGCTGAGATTGATGGTGGCGCCGCCATTGAAGGTCAATGACGACAGCGTTAGCGAAGTGCCCGCCGTATTATTCGGGGTGAAGTCGAGAATGCCGCCGCTGTTCACGTTGGCGGCGGCGGCAGGCGCCGGGCCCCACCCACCCAGCGCCGCGCCGCTGGCCACCTTGATGGCCGTGCTGGCGGCGCTGCCGGTGAGATAGAGCGTTCCGGCGTTCACGGAGATGGGGCTCGTAAACGTGTTGTTGCCGCCGAGGGTCAATTTGCCCGCGCCGTTTTGGGCCAGAGTGCCGCCGCCGCTGATCGGGCCGCTGAAGGTTTGGTTAGCCGTGCTACTGTAATTCAACAGGCCGGCGTTGCTGATGGCCCCGGAGTAGTTGCCGCCGCCCAGCACGCCGCCGCCGCCGATGGTCAGCGTGCCCGCGGTGATCGTCGTGGCCCCGGTGTAGGTATTGTTGCCCGTGAGGAACTGGCCGCCGTTGCCGTTGAGTACGACGGAGAGAGCGCCGTTGCTGCCGCCACTGAGAATCGTGCCGCTGAAGCTACTCGTGGTTCCCGTGGGACTGATGGCGAGGATGGACGTAGTGGCGGTGTTGCTGTTGATGATGCTGCCGCCGCCGCCGGAATAGTCGCTCAAGGAGGCGACCTGCTGAGTCGCGCCGCCTAAATCGAAGACGCCGCCGCCGATCTGCAGGGGCGTTGTGCTGGGCAGCGCGGCCAAGAGGCCGATGTTGGCACTAGGCACCACCTCGACGCCCGCAAACCCGCCGTTAAAACCGCTTAGATAGCTTGTCAACGTCTGGCTAGAGCCGCTAAGGTTGGAGAAGACGGCGTAATTACCGTTGGGATGGCTCGAAGAGTTGGTGTTGCTGATCGGCAAGTACCCGGCAAAGCCGCCGCTGGCGTCGACCGTGTCGGTCGTGTAGTAGTAGGTCGTGGTTCCGCAGCTAACGGAGGTCTGGTTGCTACCGGTTCCGCTGCTAAGATACGCATAGATGCTGTAATTTGAATACGGAATGTTATTGAGCGTCACGGCCACGTTGCCGGCCCAGGTCTGCAGAAACGTGTTCATCAATTGGGCGTCCTGGTTCGCCTGGCTGCCGCCGAAGGCAAAGCCGGTGCCGAAGTACTGGCCTCCGGTGAAGCTGACGGTCAAGTTGCTGACCGAGCCGTTGTTATACTTTAACGACGCGCCGCTGCTGTTGACGTTGTTCCAACCTGCCGTCACTCCGCCCGGCGCACGGCGATGCCAGTCACGGGATACGTGTTATAACCGGCGCTGGAGACGAACTCGGCGCCGACGGCGCCGCTGCCGGCGGCGGTAACCGTTCCCAACAGCAGTTTGCCGCCGGCAATGACGGTCGGCCCGCTGTAGGTGTTGCTGCCGCCGGTCAAGGTCAGGGTGCCGTTGCCGAACTTGGTCAGCGAGCCGCTGCGGCTGGTCAAGGACGCGCCCCAGGCGACGTTCTGCCCGTTGGTGTCGACGCGGTACTGCTGGCTGGCCGAGGTGCTGAAGCGGAGGGAATAGTCGCTCTGGTTGGAGGCGGAGTATTGCAGCGTGCCGCCGCCGAAGCTGATCGTGCCGCCGACGCCCAGCGGCCCCTTGGCGCCGATGTTTTCGGCCGCGGCGAGGTTGAGCACGCCGCCGTTGATGGCGGTAGGGCCGGTGTAGGTGTTGTTGCCGGCCACGGTCACGGCGCCCGGACCGTTCTGCGCCAGCCCGCCGCCGCCGCTAATCTGGCCGCCGAACGTCTGGTTCGCCGAGCTGCTGTAGTTCAACGTGCCGTAGTTGCTTACGGTCCCGGCGTAGTTGCCAGCGCCTAGCTGGCCGGCCCCGCTAATGGCCAGCGTGCCGGAGTTGATTGCAAGCACCGTGGCGGAGTTGGCGGCATTGGCGCCGCTGAGCGTCGTGACGCCGGCGCCGTTGTTCTGCAGGCCACCGTTGCTTAAATCCATCGTGCCGGTGAGGGAGAATGCGCCGCTGCCGGCAAAAGCCAGCGTGTTGCCGCCGAGGGAAATGTTGTTCACCACAGTCAACGGATTACCCGAATTGTTGATCCAGCTCTGGCCGCCGTTGACGGTTATGGGCATCGGGCTGCCGGCGTTGCCCAGCGTGACCGCGCCGGCCCCAGCATTCACGATAACGCCGTCCGAGCCGATGCTGAGCGGGCTGGCGGCGGCGCCGGCGCTCTGCAGCGTCGTTGCCCCGGTGTTGGAAAAAACCAGCCCCTGCACCGATGTGCTCCCGGCGAGATAGACGGTCGCGGGGCCGTTCACGCCGCTGCCGTTGAAGACGGCGTCGTTCGTCGCGCCAGGCGGGCTGACGGCGGTCGAGCCGCCGGAGGCGGTCCACCAGTTCGATGCGGTCCCCCAGGTTCCGCTGCCGGTGTTCCACCAGTAGGAAGAAGCCGCGGAAGCCGATGTGGTGACGCTGACATAGGCGATGTCCATGTTCAAGGGCTGCGTGAGGGCGCTGCCCCCAGCAAACGGGCCGCCCTGGCAGATGTCGAAGATCAAATAGAAGGGATGGCCGTTGAAGACCCAGTTCCCGCCGGCGCTCACGAAGTTCGACGAGGTCGGCGTCTCGGTAAGGCAAGGAACGCCATCGAACGACCACGTGATCCGGTTCGGCGACCAGTCCATGGCGTAGGTGTTGTAACTGCTGTACATATTTGCCCCGTTGGGCAAGGTGTATGTGCCGCCGACCCCGGAGCTCCCGTTGTAATCGCCGTTGCCCGGAGGTACGGGACCGTGGAGCGTCATGTAGTTCGTAGTCTCGTTGCTACCCTTGGTCTCCATGATGTCGACCTCGCCGCATCGGGGCCAGCCGACGCTGGAAATGTTGTCGCCCAGCATCCAGAAGGCGGGCCATACAGAGTCGGCCCCGGTGCCCGGACCGCCGGCGACCTTGATGGAGGCCTCGATATGCCCGTATTCAATGTTGTTTCCCGGTGACCCTCCCAGCCTGGTGGAGATCTCGGAGGAATTGTAAACGCCGTTAGCGCCCGGGACGATCGTCATTTGCAGTGCCCGGCCCGTGGGCGAGGTCGGATCGTTGATGACCTGGAGTGTCGTCGGATTCGACGCGCTAGATTGCGAGGGCGTGATGTTGGTATAGTGAACGTTGCCGTTGTTAGGATCGGTGGCGTTCTCAATGCCCCAAGCGGTACCGGGACCGCTTCCCACTTGGCCAGCCCAACTGTCGTAGAACGAGGAGCCCTGGCCGTTTGCAGTCGCCGAAAAGAGCAGGCCCAGTCCGAGTACGACGGCACTCAGCGTGTGGGCGATGGGCTTTGCAAGGCACCGCAAACAATCAAGGGGCGCACGTTCCATAATGAACTCCAGTCCAACTAAGGGTCACAGATTAAATCTTAAATCAGGAAAAACAAATCCCCCGGGTGCCCGCTTGCGGCGTGGCGGCGGATGCAAGTTCGGGAAAGCCGAACGGCCGACCGAAAGAACAACTTCCGACAAATGGCCCAAGTGCCCGGTTCGGGCGCTGGAGCCCCGCCGGCTCGAAGCGAGGGACCGCCAACGTCCAAGCTCGTAACGTCGGCAGTCGCCTCGCCATCGAGATTCACGGTGTCGCATAGCGGTGCCGCCGCCAGGCTGCCGCCAGGGCTGCAATCGCGCCGATCGAAAACAGGGCGAGGGTGCCCGGCTCGGGTACTGCCGCCGCCACTGTTGCGGGAGTCGCCACCGGCGTCTGCATCGGGACTGCGCCGCCGAACGCCGCCAAGCCGTTTCCGACGTTCAGGTTGCTCCCGTCGGCGATGGCTTCGTTGTTCGTCGCGATCAGTGTGCCGGCCTCCACCCACGTGCCGCCGTTGTAGGTGTTGGTGCCGGACAGGACCTGTGTGCCGTTGCCGTTGACGACCAGGCTGATGGCGCCGTTTGTGCCGCCGCTGAGGATCGACCCGCTGTAGGTGGTCGTGGTCCCCGTGGGACTGAGGGTGAGGGTGGCCAGAGCGTCGGTGTTGCTGTTGATGATGCTGCCGCCGCCGCCGGCATAGTCGCTCACCGAGGCCACCTGCTGGTTGCCGCCGTTGAGGTCGAAGACGCCGCTCCCCATCTGCAAGGCTGTCGTGCTGGGCAGCGTGGTCGTGGTCGTGCTGTTGGGCACGATCTCGATGGCCGCAAGCCCCTCCTCATTATCGTTGGACGTGAACGTCAAAGTTTGGTCGGTGCCGCTCAAGCCGGAAAAGACGGCGTAATTACCTTGGGGATAGCTCGACGAACTGCTATTGGTAATCGGTACATAGCCGACAAATGTGCTGCCGTCGGCCGTCGTGTACGGCGTATAGTAATATGTCGTGCTGTTAAGGCTGACGGAGCTTTGGTGAAGGTCATCCCGCTTCCCGGTAAGGTAGGCGTAGATGCTATAGTTGCCGGTGTATGGGATGCCGCTAAGCGCTACGCTGACGGGGCCTCCAAAGGCGCTGTTAAAGAAGTCCATTAACTGGCGGTTCTGGTCCGAGCTGCCGCCGCCGAAGACGTTCGCTGAGCTGGGAAAAGTGCCGCCGAAGATGGTTACCGTCGCACCGCTAGGCGTACCGGTGTTGTACGTAAGCATTGAGCTGTTGCTGGAGAAATTGTTCCAGCCAGACATCACCCCTCCCGGCGCGCCGGCGGTGCCGCTCACGTTGAACGAGCTACTATATTGATAGGTATAGTTGGCGCCGATGGCGGAGCTGGGGGCGTTGGCAGGAATCGTTCCCAACATCAGCGTGCCGGCGGCGACGATCGTCGGCCCGCTGTAGGAATTGCTGGCGCCGGCCACGGTCAACGTGCCGTTGCCCAGCTTGCTCAGCGTGCCGCCGTTGCTGGTCAAGGACCCGGCCCAGGTGACGCTCTGGTTGTTGGTGTCGACGCGGAAATTTTGGCCGGCCGCGGTGCTGAAGCGGCTGGAGTAGTCGTACTGGTTAGAGGCGGAGTATTGCAGCGTGCCGCCGCCGAAGCCAATCGTGCCGCCGACGCCCAGCGGTCCGGCGACGCCGGGGTTCTCGGCCGCGGCGAGGTTCAGCACGCCGCCATTGATGGCAGTGGGGCCGGTATAGCTGTTGCTGCCGGCCAGAATTACGGTCCCCGGGCCGTTCTGGGCCAAGGTGCCGCCACCGCTGATCGGGCCGCTGAAGGTCTGGCTGGCCGTGCTATTGTATTTCAGCAGCCCGGCGTTGTTGACCGCCCCGGCGTAGTTGCCGCCGCCCAGCGCACCGCCACCGCCGATGGCCAGCGTGCCGGCGGTGATTGTCGTAGGGCCGGTGTAGGTATTGTTGTTGTTGAACGTCACCAGGCCGCCGCCGTTGACGGTGACGCTCGTGCTGCCGGCGATGCCGAAGCTGCCCGTCAGGCTATAGCTCACCGCGCCGGAATTGCTGAAGGTGACCGAGGCAGGCGTGACATTCGCGGCGTTGACGCTCACCGTCGTGCCGGCGCTGCCGCGGTTGTCGAAGAGCACGTCGTTGCCGTCCTGGTAGGTGGTCGAGCTGCCGTTCGCCGCGGCCCAAGCGTGAGGGCTGGTCGTGTTCCACCTGCCGTCGCCGGTACCCGTCCAGTAAAGCGCGCCGGCGGTCGCGCTGGTCGTTGTATAGAGCAAATCGATGAAGCTTCCGGTGTCTATCAGGCTGTAGTTGGCGGTGCCGCTGCTGACCGGAAAGGCCAGATTAAAGGCCCCGGAGCCGCCGCCGCTGCTGTACTGGATAATCTCCACGGTGCCGCTGCCCATCGGCAGATTGGTGACATTCACGTTGATGGGCGAAGAGGTGACGAGCGCGCCGACGTTCACCGCCGGCAGGGAGTTGTATTGGCCGCCGGAGTCGCTGAGATTGAAGGTAGCGCCGCCATTGAAGATCAAGGACGACAGTCTCAGCGAAGTGCCCGCCGCATTATTGGAGGTGAAATCGAGGATGCCGCCGTCGTTCACGTTGACCGCCGCGGCAGGCGCCGCGCCCCAGCCGCCCAGCGCCGCGCCGCTGGCGATGGTGATGGGCGTGGCAGCGGCGCTCCCGGTGAGATAGAGCGTTCCGCCCCCGACATTCGTGGCGCCGGTGTAAGTGTTGTTGCCGGCAAGGTTCAGCTCGCCGCTCCCGCCAAGGGTCAGGGCGAGTTGGCCCTGGCCGTCGGAGAGCGTGCCGCCGAAGGTAGTGGTCGACCCCGAGGGCATGTTGGCGGTCAGTGTGACACCGCCCGAGCTTGTCAATATCGTGCCGGCCGCGCCGGAAAATTGGCCGACCGTGAGGCTATTGCCGTTGAGGTCGAGCACACCGCCGTTGGCGGTCAACGCTCCGCTAGAGGATCCCAGGGCAGCGCCGTTGTTCATTTGCAGGGTGCCGGCAGTGACCCTCGTGCCGCCGCTGTAGTAACCGGGGGCGTTTAGCTGCATGAAGCCAGGGCCCGTCTTCACGAGGCTCGCTGGACTGCCGCTAGGAAAACCGAATGCGCCCCTGGGGGTGTCGTAAAGGCTAGTGTTTACGACCAGATCGACGCTGCCGCTGTTCGAGATAACGTTGAACGTCGTCGTGCTAGCCAGGTTGAGGCCGTTTTGACTCGAGCTCTGACTGCTCGGGGCGATTACGGAAGGCGCGGTTACGCTCACGCTGCCGCCGCCTAGCGAAAAGGACTGACGCGTACTGCCGTTGGCACTACTCGGCCCATCCATCGTCGTGAGCGTGCCGCCGCCGAGCGAAACTGGGCCCAGGTAGTTGATCTGGCCTTGGCCGCCGACGACCTGGCCGCCAGGATTGATGATGGTGGTGACCACAGGCGATTGTGACGTGCCGCCAAAGGCGTTACTGGCCCCGCTATCCAATTGGAGCACCCCGCCACTGTCGATCGTCACCGTCCGCCCGGCAGTCGAGGGGTTCCCCAACGCAGTCTGGCCGCTGTTGGGGAATGAGTTGCCCAGCGCCAAGAGGGTCCCGCCACTGACGACGACGTTGCCTGTAAAGTTGTCTCCTGAACCCAGCGCGAGCGACCCGCCGGACACGCTCAGACCGCCCGTGCCAGTGAGCTGGACATTGATAAAGGGGGTGGCGCCGTTGTTGACAACGACCGGGACCATCGAGGCGCTCAGACTAATCGGGTAGAAATTGGTTCTAATCGTGTAAGCACCGGAGTTGAATACCATACCGCCCACGGCAACGTTCTGGCCGCTGATCGTGACCGTATAGCTTCCATTGCCGCCGGAGCCAAACACGGCCGTGTCCGTGCTTGCCGAGGGCCATTGGGTGTCGCTGATGCCATTCCACCAGTTGTTGGGCCCCAAGGTCTGCCAGTTGCCGTTGTCATCGACAAGGGTCCCGTCGGGGTCCCAGGTGTAGGTATCGGCGCGGGCCGTGGCCGCGGCGAGGGCCGCGAGAATAATTGCCGCGTGAAAGGCACAGCGGGAAATGAACGTGACGTGCTTGATTAGGCTTTGCATGGAAGTCTCCGGGAATACGCGTTTACTTGGCTTTGACTGCGGACTTGCGAGTGATACGGACGGGAGCTAAGAATCGTGAAAGCCCGACACAGCCTGACGAGTGACGCCGAGTGCGGAAAGGAAAATCGCTTACAGGATAAATGGCGGGAAATGGCAATGGTCGCGATGCCAGAAGCGCGGCGACAGCCAGACGGAACCACTTGACCCGTTGCGGGAACAAATAGCCTGCACCCATGACCCAATCCTTCCCAGGCGAGAATTATCCGCTTAGCCTCGCGGCGACTTCCGCCCGCACTAGCGGGAGGAAGCCCGGCCAATTCTCAAATAGCTAAGTCCGATTCTTTGCCCTACCAGCCAACCTCTTGCCGCCATCTCTGCCCCATGGCGGCAACGTACAATGTTTCTTTTCCTGCCGCAAATGGCGGGAAAACGTGGCAATCTTTACCTGGCGGCACGACGAAAATGACAAGCTCGGATAAACATCTCCGCCGCGTTCCCAGGGGCGGATTAGTTCGGACTAAACCAGCGTCCTGATTGTAAATGCCGCCTCGCAGAAAAATGCCGACGATTCCATAGCCACCGGGGGGGAATGTTGTGGCGTGAAAGCCTCGCTCCCTCTGACAAGGAAAGCCGTTCGGCTTGCTCGTTTCACCTGACCACGGGCCTGTTTTGCCACCGCGCACCCGAAGAATGGCTGCTAAGGCTTGCTTTCCTCCGCGGTAACCTTGACTTCGCATATGCTGGGCCAGGCATTCCAGGGCGAGCTCGTCACCGTAATGCGAAAGTAGCGCACCGCGGCGGCGTGAAACGCGAGCTTTTGCAACTGGGATACGCACTGCGTCTGGCGCTGGTCGCTGAGCACGGACCAGTCCTTGAGGTCTGGCGAGCCTTCGACCATGTACTGATATTTTGCGCCGTCGTTCTCCCAAAGGATCTCGCAACCCGTGAGGTTGTAGGGCTTGCCCAGGTCGACCCGCCACCACTGCGGCGTGGTCCCGTTGACGGTGCACCAGCGGGTCTCCGGGTCGCCGTCGTTGGCCCCCTGGGGCGGTTTGTCCGGCTCGCTTGATGAGGCGACGACCGGCTTTCTCAAGGCCACGTTGTCCTTCGCGGCGAAGTCCGGCGCGGCCGCATCCGGCTCATCCTTAGGCAGGACCATCGCCACCTGGGCATCGCACGGCTCGGAGACCTTGATGACCTCACGGCTGGCCGCCTTTTCGATTACCAGCTTGACATCCGTGGGCGAGGCGCCTGTCTCGTCGAAGACCACCAGCACGTTCTCGCCGTCTTTGAGCCAACATTCGGGCAGGTACATGCCGAGGCAGGGGATGCGATCCGGATAGCGGCCCAAGTTGTGCCCGTTGAGCCATGCTGTGCCGCGGCCGAGCAATTTGGTTGCCAGACAGATCGCGCGGCCAGGGACGGGCTTGTCTTGGAATGTGGCGCGATAGAAACTTGGCATACCGCCTGTCGCGCCAAGTGCTTGCCATTCGCCTTCCGTGCGGCCGGCGCCGCCGCGCATCTTCCAGCCTTTCACGTCGAGTTTTTCGCTGCCGAGATCAAGCTGAACGGGACCGAACAGGCCCTTGCGGTCCAGGTCGTCGATCGTGCCCATGTAGCCGAACGCCTTGGGTCTGCCGCGGTGGGAAACGAGAACCGCGATTGTGTTGTGGCCGGCGTCGAATTGCGCCTTCTTGTCATAGGCGTGGCCATTTACGAGCACCACCATATTGTCGGCGCTGTGCGCCGGAACGAACGTGCCGGGGCCGGCTGTCTTGACATTGACGGCGGCGCGATACCAGGCGAAGGCACTGTTGTCGCCATCGGCGCCCATCGGTTGCGGATCGTCCGAGGACTTCCAGGCGGAATCGTCGAAGTCGGCCGCGGCTTCAGGCGAAAGACGCATCTGCCAGTTCGCCAATTGCGGCGCAGGCGCGGCGTCGACGCTGTTGTCGGAATTGACCTTCAAGTGCTGGACGCTCTCGCCGTAAATGATCACCTTGCCGCAGGACGGTTGGCCGTACGGCCGATCGATTTGAAGCGTAAGGCGCTCGTTGCCATCGCCGGAGTCGGAGCATTCACTAACGAAGGACGGCCCGCAAATCACATAGTGGCCGACAATCCACGTGCGGTCCGCCAACACTCTGTTTACGGCCACGACGCGGACGCGGCGTCCGGCGGTTGTGATCTCTTGCTCCAGCGGGCCGTTTTCCGGGAATGTCACGGACAACTGTTTGTCGCCGAAGTCGAGCTTGCCCGATTCGCCGGACGGTCCATAGACGACAAGCGTAGTCGTTTTGCCCTGGGTAGCGGCGGCAAGGATTCGCGCCGAGCAGGAGACGAGTTTTATGCCCTCCGCGACCGGCGCATTGGCGAACGACTTGGCGCTGTTGACGTCGAACTCGATCTTCGCCCCGCTTTGGCGCATCGCCGGCAGAAGCCGCGCGAACTGGTTCGCCCGTTTCATGCGGTAGTAGATTGGCCGCAGGTCGCCGCACTGGCCGATCGCCGCGCCATAGTCGTAGCTCGATTCGCCGCCGTCGCCGAAGGCCTCGAAGTTCGATCCGCCGTGCAGCATATAGAAATTGTGTCCCGCGCCGCCATGCGCGAGGATTCGCCAGTTGTCGCGTTCCACCTCGTGGAACCGGCTCTTGGGCAGATTGCCGTGGAGGTCGAACCAGCCGGACCAGAACTCGGTGGTGAACCAGGGCGTGGTGCGGTCGGCCATGCTTTGCGGCCAGGGACCCTTCGCGTGGTTCAGCCCGCTGAAGAAGTACGGAACTTCAACGCCCAGCGCAACGGCCTTCTGCCGTAGGTGGTCAAAATAGGGCTTGTCCTCGACCGTGCCCCAGCCGTCGGGATGCTCGTTTTCCAACTGCACCATGATCACGTTTCCGCCCTTGTGAAGCTGATGGGCGGCGACGATCGGCAAAATTTTATCGTACCAGTGGTCGTTCCACTTGAGATACTCGGGGTCGGCGGTGCGGACCTTCATCGGCGGCTTGAACTTCAGCCATACGGGAAAACCGCCCGAGTCCCACTCGGCGCAGACATATGGCCCCACGCGGACAATAGCATAGAGACCGACTTGCCTTGCCGTATCGAGAAAGGCGCCGATGTCTTGGTCCCCGGCGAAGTCCCATTGGTCTTCCCGCGGCTCGTGGAAGTTCCAAAAGGCGTACGTTTCGACGCAGTTGAAGCCGGCCCGCTTGAGCCGCAGCAGGCGGTCTCGCCACATTTCGCGCGGCACGCGGGCGTAATGGATGCTGCCGGAGGCAATGTAAGTCCGCCGGCCATTGATAACGAACCCGTGGCCGTCAATCTGGATGGCCTTTTCCGCCGCGGGCGCCGGCGGATACATGAAATCGTTGGCCGCCGCGACGCTGGCAAACACGGAAAGCAGGACAGGAAGGAGTTTGACGATCATGGAATTCTCCGGGTGACGACGATTCGATTGCGCGGTTTAGCGGCCTGGAAGATTATCCGCCAGCTCGCAGGCGAGAATAAGGTCAGTCGGCCCACGACGTGTTGGCGAGCGGCAACCCGTCGGAGCGGTGGCCGAGGTGCAAGTGGATTGTCGTGTCGATGCTGAAATTCATTAAGTGTACATTGCCGTCGCAAAACGCCATGTTGAACCCCGCCGGGTGCGCACTGCCAAAAATCGTCATGGACCCGCTGATCCCCGGAGTGTCGCGAAGGGGGGGCTCCGCGGTGCCGCGGTTCGTGTCGTAGTCGTAGCCCATGTCCCAGCCTTGATCGTTATCCCAACATGAAGTTATCCCAGTTGGATCATAACAGTCGGGACAGAGATAGCGTTCGCCGAGCAAATAGGTTTTCGACGAACCGTCGGTAATCTTTTCCAGGGGCAAGGCGCATGGCGCGAAAGATCACTCCCGTCGCAGGCTCCGAGGTCGAGCTGAGGGTCCCCGGCGCCGTGGACCAGTTGAACTTGGAACTGATGGGCGAGTTAGTGTTGCCCGGGCCTGCGTCAGAAAAATCCGCTGCCGGCGTTGGCGGCGTAGTCGCTCCGTCCGACAGGTCTCGGCTCGGGGTCGTTGATATTGAGGAAGGGGGTGGTATGATCGCGGGTATAGGTCTTCACGGCGTGGCGGGTAGGGCAAATGAACGTGGGAACGCAAGTCTCGCTTTGTACGAGGCCCGCCGCCATCTTCTGCGCGGAACTTTGCCCCGCGCCCATGTCGTGCAGGCCCTTGTACTCCATAAAGGGAAGAATGTTGAAATGCCAACCGCCGGGCTGTCCGGCGCCGTAGCCGCGATCGGGGTCGCCGGCCCACTGCCAACCCCACCCGCCGCTGGGAAAGTAGCGAATTTCCGACTCACATGCCAGGCACGCTAGGGCCATCTGGCGGACATTGTTCGAACAGGTGACGCGGCGTCCCGACTCCCGCGCCGACTGTATCGCCGGCAGCAACAGGGCGATGAGGATGCCGATGATCGCAATCACGACCAACAACTCCACAAGGGTAAAAGCGGGTCGCGGGTTGATATTACGCTGGATTTTCCCGTAAGACACTGACATGACTTTCACAAGCCCTAGTAGTTGAGGTCAAAGGTCAAACCGGCCCGATTTTGCTCGCTGCACGCCTCCGTGCCCAACGTTGTAGCCGTGTTGTACCGCGCCGGGATCGATTCACCGTCCTTGCCGATCTCCACGCTGTAAAAACCGGGCGAAACTCCGCCGATCTTTGGGTTTACCGGGTTCGGCGCGGAGATGATCGCCGTTCCCGTTTCGGACGTCGTCCCCGATCCGGACTTCAGAGTTCCGCCGAGGAATTTTTCGGGAACCAAAACCACCTTGGCGGCTACGAGCGGACTCCCGTTGTGCGTGACGCGGAAACGCATTGGCACTCGTCCGGCCCGCGAATCGGCCCACGATCTGATCCGATCGGCAATCTCCTGCTTGGAAATCTTACCGTCATGATTCGCGTCAATTTCCGCTAGCGCCGCCTTCAATCCGGGAACCTTTTCCAGTTCGCTGCTGTCCAAGAAGCCATCGTGGTTCGTGTCGTAAAGCTCCATGGCCTTGTTGGCCGCGTCGGCGTCCGGCACTTCGGGTTGCACCCTGGGCGGCGAGGATCCCGAGCAACCACTCAATCCGAAGCAGGCGATAACCGCGAGAACGATGCTTGCTTTTTCGTAGCGCGTCATCGGCGACCCCTATTTCCGCTCCCTTGGTGGGAGTTTCGCCAACCTTGCATGGCGGCACGATAAGAATGGCAAGCTCGGAAAAATCTCGACATCGTATTCCCAGGTAGACTCCGACTGAACGAGCCTCGCAACTAGTAAACGCCGCCGCGAACGAAAATGCGGACATTTCCCAGGTCATCGGGGGGGAAAATCGCCATTTTTCCTCGATCCACTGATCCCAGTCCCAAGTTGCTGTATGGGGTTCGCTACCTTTGATAAATCGGCAGGTAGCGGTAAGGAATCCCCAGCACCAGAACGGCCATTTGGGTGCCTATGCCGTGAGGATCGGACCAACTGCCATTGGGCTGCTGCTTCTGCAGAACCGCATCGCGAATCCGCGGATACCAACGTTGATAACGCTCGTCGCCCGCCTGGAACATCACTTGCGCCGCGTAGTAGTGGCCGTAAAAATACCATTGGTTGTTGTCGCCGCGCTCGAAGACGCTTTCCGGTTGTTTCATGAGATAGTTCAGCCCGGACTCAACTTCCTTGGAGTTCCGCTGGCCGCACATCGTCAGGACCAACGAGCCGCCGGCCGTACAGGAAAACGTCGGGTCATTGCCGCTCCAGTAGCCGAAACCGCCCGACTTGGCGTTACGGTGACTGTGGACGTACGCCAGGGCCTTCTGGATCGTCTGGTCGGGCACGACGATGCCGGCCTCTTTTGCCGAGACCAGGGCCACGACCTGCACCGCGGTGACCGAAAGGTCGGCATCGTTCGGCTTCGGCTGGTAGCGCCAACCACCCTCGTGGTTCTGTGCGCGGAGGATAACGGTCACCGCGGCTTTGAGCGTGCCGCCGACATCCTCGCGGCGGCTCATGCCCCAGATTTCCGAGAGCGCTAGCGTCGCTAGCCCATGCTCGTACATGCTGCTGCCGAGATAGCCATCGCCGTTCTTGTGCTTGACGAGGTACTCGAGTCCCCTAGTCATTTGCGCCCGTAGGGCGGACGGTCGGGGAAGTGACCTTTAACCATGAAGGCCATGAGTGCCAGCGCGGTCGAGGCAGTACGGTGGCCGTCGCCCCAGCCGCCGTCGGGTTTGGCGTTGGTCGAAAGGTATTCGAGCCCCTTGCGGATCGCTTGCTCGGCCTGGGGAGTGAGCTCGGCCACGGAGACGCGCGGGCCGCCATCCGCCAGCGGGTCCTTCGACGGCGGATTTTCGGCCACGATAGGACGCGGCAAAACCGTCAATGCGACGAAGAAGATTATCGTCAGAATGATGCGCATGAATGGCGTGGCCCCAAGCAGGCGCCGGGGCGAGGCGTTATTGTTTGGACAGATATTCATAGTAGGCTTTCAGCAGCTCGCGATACTCCGGCGGCAGCTCGCGAGCGAAGTTCTCGTTCATATTACGACGGTCCTGGGAGTCGAGCGACTGCCAAGTGGCACGGTCTTTCTTCGGCGCCTTGCCCTCAACACCCTCGGCAGTAAATTGTCTGGGCGTGGCCTGATTCGGCGCGGTTCCGCGACCGCCGGCGCTCTTGCCGCCGCCCTTACCTTTTCCTTGACCCTTGCCCTTTCCTTGGCCGTGGCCTTGCCCCTTGCCCCGACCTTGCCCCTTGCCCCGACCTTGCCCTTTGCCCGCGGCGTCGGCGAGAGCTTGGGCGGCTTGTTGGGCCTTGGCGAGCGCTGCCTCGGCCTGCTGCATTTCCGCGACGGCCGGTTTTTGTTCCTCCTTGTCGAGCGAATCAGCGGCCTGCTTCATGGCAGCCGCCGCCTCATCGGCTGATGCCACCAGCGGCTGCGCTTCCGGCGGCTGGGCCTCCTGCGGCGCGTCCAGCCCGCCGATCGCTTGCAGCTTGTGCATGAGATTCAACTGCGTCAATCGCGCTTCCGGCGCACGGCCGGAAACTTCGAGGACGATGCCTTTTGCGTCTGCTCGCGCAATTTCCTTTGCTCGGCCAGCAGATCTCCGAGCGCTTCGGCGGTTTCTTGGGCCTGCTCCGCACTGATCAGCGCCGCCTCCTCCGGATCGCTGAACATCTTGGACAGTTCCTGGAGATTGGCAAGGGCTTTTTCTTGTTTTGCCACCGCGGGCAGAACTTCTTTTTTGTGCAGGTTGGCCGCCGCCTGTTCCAACTGCGGCACGATTTCATGCTGTTTCATTAAGTCTTCGGCGTTTTGCAGCTTCGCGCGGAATTCCGGGGCGAAATCTTCCTTTTTCATCTCCTCAAAGAGCTTCGCCAGATCGGAAGCCGAATGGGCGACTTTTTCCTGCTCCGCGGCCTCCTTGTCGGCCTCCTTGGCGGACGTCTTCTTTTTGTGCAACTGCTGTTTGCCAAGCTCGATGCTCTGTTGCGTGACCTCGTTCTGCTCGTCAACCACCTCTTGGACGGCCGCCGCGATTTGCTCCTCGGACTGCAACGTGTGGAACTTCCGCAAGAGCTTGTCCAACTCGTCGATCGCCGCCACGATTTCGACGTGGGCCGAATCGATGCGCGGCCGATTCTCCCGCGGCAATTCGCCGGCCGCGCGGAGGTTGGCGGCCGCCGGACGAACGTCGTCGCGCTCGGTGTCGCCTAGCGACTTCTGCATGCCGTCGAGCATCGGGCCGCCAGCCTGCGTAAACAAGTCGTTGGACCGGGCATCATCCATGACTTCCTTGAGATCGCCGACGATGCGGACCATATCGTCGCCCAGCCGAGCTTGGCGCTGGGATTCGCGCGCCGCGTCGTTGGCGGCTATCGTCGCCTTGTTCGTGTCCGCGGCAACCGGCTCCGCGCCAGTGACCCGGCCGACGCCGGCAAGCACGAGCGAGACCACCACAACCGGCAAGATCATTTTCTGTCGCATCGAATCCTCCTATTGGTCCAATTCATGCCTTCGATCTCGTCGCGCGTAGCGACGCCGCCTATTTCTGCCGCAGCTTGTCGACCGCTTCCTTCGACTGCTGCTCCTCATCGCGAATCTGTTTCACGCTGCCCAAATTCGCCTCCAGCCGTTCCTTCACCCACGCGCCATACTCTTCGAGCGAGGCGATTTTTACGCGCCGCATCTCGCTGCGGGCCACGCCGGGAACTTTGGGCCGGTTATCTTGCACCTCGACTCCATACCGCACCGTGTCGCCAACGGAGAGGCCGGGGATCGATTGCCGCAGCGTCCAGCGAAAGTTGCCGTGGGAAACTTCCAGCGGCTCGCGAGCGGGAAGCGGAATGTTGACATACGACTCCTGCGTTTCGCCGTCGCCATTTTCAACCGCGTATACGATCCGCGCCGCACTCAAACCAAAATCGTCGCTCGCGTCAAAGACAATATTCGACTTCTTATTCACCGTGGCGATCGCATCGCCCGTGGGGGAAAGGAGGCTCACCCGCGGCGGCAGGTCGGGATGTACCTTCAATATGTAGCGAGCGGGCGGTTGGAAGTCCAGGCCGCTTAGCCCGTCCGCCCCGTGTCCGCGGTCGGTCCACGCCAGCCGATAGGTCAAGGTTCGCGCCGGTGTCAGGCTGCCTTGAACCGCACGGCCGTCGGCGGAAACGTCCAGTTTCAACGGCTGTTTTTGGCCCAAGATGTGAATCGTCGCCGCCTGCACCGGCCGGTCGACCGCCAGCCGCCAGACGACTTGCGAGCCTTCGAGGACATCGGCCGTGAGCGAATCGACGATCTCAACGGGGCGGCGGGTGTAGGCGGGATAATGGATTTCCAACTTCGGTTGGACGACCGGGTCAGTGAACACGCGCACCGCGGCGGGGCGCGTCACCGCGTCGCCCACGCGAAAAACGTAGTTGAAGTCCCGATGCACCGCCTCGAAGGCATGGGCGAAGTCGCGAGCCTCGGCTGGCGAGATGCGAATGCTCTGCATCGGCCCGTCAGCCGGGTAGATCGCGAGCAGCCCTTCTTCGGGAATCTGGCCACTGGCGCGGACTTTCAACTCGACGCTGTCGCCGTCTTTCACGTCGCAATCAGCCGTCAGCGGCTCCAGCAAGGTGCGGGTGGGATAAGGGACGTTCGTCGCCGGGCGTGTCATCCGCGCTGCGAAGACCGCGACCAGGTCCGGCCGCCAGGCGCTCCATGCGGCGATGACCGCCAGCGCCGCCAGACATGCGGCGGCTGGGCGGCGCAGACGGCGGAAGTCGATGATTCGGCTGAAGTCGACCGCCTTCGATTCTGCGTCAGCACGGCGACTCAACTCCCGGATCATGGCGGGCGAGCCTTCCTCGCTGCGGTTCGTCCGGTCGTGAAGCTGCACGTGCGAAACCAGCGCGCTGTGGAGCTGCGGGTAGAGCGATTCGATTTGAATGGCAATGCGGGCGGCATCGAACGCCTGCCGTCGCCGCCACCACGCCGCATAGCCGACCGCGAGCAACACGGCCGCCGCGGCTCCGAGCAGCATCCCGCGTCCCGTGGGCGATAGCTCCAGTCGCCAGTCGAGTACAAACGCGGCCGCTGCCACCGCGCAGGAAGCCAGCGCGAGATAACAGATACCTCGCGTTAAAACGAACCGCCGCTGCCGGCGCCACGCCGCACGCAGGCGACGCTGGACGTCCGGGGCCTCGGCCGCGGGTTCCACTTTGTCGATCGTGGCGAGGTCTAACATTATCATACCAAATACGACCTCCGCCGCAGCAGCCACTCGCTGCCGGCAAATATCACAAACAGGACGTAAAGAGCCGAGTGGTCCCACAAATCAATTTCCCTCGGTTCCACGATCGTTCGCGGATGGTCGTCAAGGAAGCCGGACAACGCCGGCCAATCGGCTATGGAGAAATACTGGCCGCCGCTGCGCTCGGCCATTTGCCGCAAATGGGCGTGCTGCGCGCCAGGCTCCATTCCCTCTAGATTGGGCGCGGAGACCTTGAACGCCGCGGAGGTCGCCGAAGGACGATCTTCCGGCGGGGCCTGGATCAGGTAGTCCCCTTCGGCAGTCGGCACAAACGATGCCTGGAACAATCCCGGCGAACCGGCCACGGCGGACAGAACAAGAGGTCGGAGGTCAGAGGTCGGAGGTCCGATCTCTGACTTCTGACCTCTGACCTCTGTGCTCCCTGTCTTCCGCTCCACCGTCACGCGATATTCTTTGGCCGTGACCGGCTGAAGATTCTCATCGAGCACATTGCCTTGCACCCGCACGCGCTGGCCGGGCCGGCAGGGATGACCTTCGTCGACATCCGTTTCCAGCCGGATGCGTTTGTTTTCTCCCAGCAGGCGGGAAAGGGCCATGAACTGAATCGCGCGGTTCCAGAAGGTGGCGTGGTAAAGGTCGCCGGTCTTGTAGCGCAGCCGCCAAAGCTCGTCGACGCCGATGTACATCGTCTTGCCCGTCCCCACGCGCTGCCAGCCGATGAGTGGGTAAGGCTCGTGGCGGTCCTTGCCCGCGGGTAGTTCGGCCAGCGCGACGGCGCCGGGTTTGAGGCCGTCGATGCGCGGCAGGCGGTCCAGCGGCCGCACCAGCGACCATATTTCGTCGTTCGCCGTGTCGCTCGGCGCGAGCATAGCGAAGGAACGTTTGCCCGCCGCCGTAAGGGCCGGATATTCCTCCGGCTTGACGGGCACGTAGTCCTCGCCGATTCTGACGGGCAGCAGATCGGCCAGCGGCGTGCCGCGGTAGCTGCCCGGCGCAAAGCGGCTGCCGGCGAGCATCAACAGTGCCCCGCCGCGCTGCTGCACGAGGTCTTTCAGTTGCGTCAACTGCTGCTCGTTAAAAAACGAGGAAGGCACATCGCCGAGGATGATCAGATCGTACTTGAAGGCCTCTCGCGCCGTCTCAGGGAACTTGGCCAGGTATTCGTTGGGCGACGCCGCCGGCAACTCCTTGTCTCCCTCGGTGAGCAGGAATTTCACGCTCAGGCGGTGATCGCGCAGCAGGATCGTCCGCAGATAGCGGTATTCCCAGCGCGGCCGGCCTTCGATGTAAAGCACATTGATCTTCTGTCCAAGAATCTTCACCAACTGATGGACGCGGTTGTTAGCGATGGAAAGCTCGCCCGGCTGTTCGGGGGCGACAATCTCCAGTTCCACCGGGCCGGACTTGAGCTCCGGCACTTCGAAGGGAATATCGATGAACTGCGGCGACGTGCTCAACTCGATGCGCTGCCGAGCCAGCACGCGGCCGTCCAAGAGCAGACGCAGTTCGGTTGCGATGCCGTCGTAGCCATTGCCCGTCACGCGGACGCGGGCGTTGATCTTGTCCTTGGGGGAGAACGCCGTTTGCACCATCAGCGAGCGCAGATCGACGTCCTTGGGGGACGAAAGGCCGATGCCCACCGTGTAGAGCGGAATGCCCTTATCGCCCAGCTTGTCGGCGACCGAACGGGGATCGAGCTTTTCGTCGTTGAAAGCACCATCGGTGAACGTCACGATGCCGGCAATCGGCTGGTTGCCATACCGCGCGGCCGCCTTCGCGAAAAGCTCGGCCTTGGTGGCGGGCTCGGTCGGCGCGACCACGGCAAGGACCTGGTCGATTTGTGCCTGGCCATCTAATTCCGTCAGTTGGTCGCCGAAAGTGAGCCAATGGACGTCGAACCGGTCGGCCACGTCCGCAAGTGGATTGCACGCCGACTTGGTAAGGAGACTCTGCACGAGCTCGAGCCGGGAAACGCTCGCCGCGTCGGCTGTCAGTTGCGCCGGAGCAGCGAGCGACTGCGCGGGCGAGCTCTGTCCGCAGCGCTGCCAGCCTCTGCACGATGTCTTCCTCGGCGGCCTGGATTTTTGCGCAGCGCGGCGGATTGTCTTCGCCGGACTTGTTCAGCGTGGCGACCTCGGCGGCAGCGGCGCGTGCGGCGGCGACCGTGCCTTCAATGCGATCGACGAGTCCGCTTGGCGGGGCCGGCGCATCGGCATTCCCTGATTTGTCGTTCGCGGCCGCGGTCAATATCGCTTCGGCCGCTGCCAGCGACGCCGTCTGCGATTCCAGCGCCTCGGGCCAACGCAACTGTTTCAGCAGACGCGCGGTCGCACCAGCCGTCGATTCGGCGCGGGCGAGAGCCGCTTGGGTGAGCGGCATCGCAAAGTTGGCCTTGCCCATTGCCAGTGCTGCCTCGCCAATTTGAGTGGCGTCGGTCCGTTGATCCTTGAACTTCATGCTCTCGGACGCGTCGCACATCACCAAGAGATTGCGGCGCAGAGTCGTAGTCTTTTCCAAAACGGCGACGGGGCGGAAGAGCATGAACAGCGGTATCGCGTAAACCAGCGTGCGGAGGACCGCCAGCACAACGCGGCGAATGGGGCTCAGCCTCCCTTCCCGCCAATAAAGAACGCAGGCGAAGGCCCCGCCCGCGATCAGCAGCGGCAGAAGACTCCACGCCGGCCAGGGGCCGCGCAGGGCTATGTGTGTGAGCTTCAGCTCGGGCGCGGCGCTCAGGAGTCGGTGGAGCAAGTCAGACACCTTCGTTCACTCCCTTTCTGTGGCGCGGAGGCAAGGAGCGGGGAGCAGGGAGCGGGGAGAAAGCAGTCTGGCTCCCTGCTCCGTGCTCCCTGCCCTCCCCCGAAAGCCGGCGGCTGAACCAGCGTCCCAGCAGGGCTTCGACCACTAGCACGAGGAGCACCAAGCCGAGCAAGTATCGCCAAATCTCCCTGCCATTTCGCGTTTCGCTTTCCGTCTCGCGGACGCCTTGGCCCGGCTCGATTACGCGCAGCGGCAGCCCGGCCAACGCCGTGGCCAGCGCGCGGCCGCGGATAACGGCGACGTGCGATTCTCCCGGATCGACATTGGCCGCCAGCTTCACTTGCGTCTTGCCGGTGTTGACCGAGTAAATGCCCGGCAGTTCCGCGGCGAAGATCAAGTCGGCTTGCCCCTCCTGTGCGGTCGCCGTGCGAAAGCGCACTTCGCGGCCATCGGGACCGGTCACTCGGCAATCGTCGGGCGCGCTGCCGCCGGGCAGGCGACAGGTCATGTCCTGCCCAACGGTCGTCGCGTCAAAGGACGACTGACGGGTAAGATACATTACCACCTGATTCATCAAGATCGCGAAAATCGGATGGTTGGCGAGCTCGTCGGCCCACTCGGAGTTGGCGGTCGTCGTACAGAGAACCACGAAGCCGCGACCGAACGGTCGTTCGATGAGAAAGGGATCGTCGTTCGTCAGATTCAAGAGCACCCGCGCGCCGGCAAGCGGGGTCGCCCGGAGATAGCGCTGAATATGCACGGTATCCCAAAGCTCGTGCGCAAGCGTGCTCGCGAAACCTGTTATCGGATGATCAGGAAGGCCGGGGGCGAGCCCCCAGCCGCGGAAAGCGCTTCCGCCGTGGTGTGTGCCGGCCGACTCGCGCGATTGCCCGACCGGTTCGCCGAGGCTGGCGGGCAGGATTTCGTGTCCTTCAGCATCCCGGAACTCTGCGTTCGCGCGGCGGTAATCGACCTCATTGCCGGCAAACATCATCAGGCCGCCGCCACGGGCGACGAACTGGCTCAAAGCGACTGCCTGCGCGGGGAGACGTCGCCGATATTCGTGAGAATCGCCACATCCACGCCCTCCAGATCGGAAGCTTGCAGCACCGAGGCGGCTACTGTCTTCCACTGCACCGGCCCGTTCTTTTCTCCGCTGTTTTGTCCTCTGTTTTCCGCCGCGCAGGCGACGAGCAGGCTATAGAGATAAAAGGACTCGTTTAGCTTCTCGTCGGCTACCGGCTTCGTCTCCACGCAAAGGATTTTGATTTTGTTGCGGATCGCGGTGACGGCGTATCGCCGGTTGTCTACCGGCAATGGATCGTTGCCGCCGATCTGGGCGGTGACCGCGATAGAGCCTTCCTCGCGGCAATCGGCCAGCAGGCTGACGCTGGCGGTCTCGTCAGGTTCCAGCCGCTCGATCGTCTGCTCCGCCGCCACGCGATTGCCAATCAGCAACTTGACCGGGATGGCCGACGCGGCATGGCGGCCGTTATTTTCTACGTCGACGACGTAACGAACCTGCATCCCTTTGCGGAGCACGCCGGAGGCGAGGGCCAGCCGCGTGACCGCCAGGTTCTCATAGTTCTCGCCTCCGGCGGGCACGAAAACTACATCGCAACTCGCGGCCATGCCCTGGATCGCGTCGCGGACGCTCGCTGAGAGCGGGCTCCATGACGTTTGTTGTGCGTCGCTGACAAGATAACATTCCTTCTTAGCTGTTTTCAGATCGGCAACCACTCGGCGCAGCTCGGGCATGCAGGCCTCGAGGTTGAGCGATTCGGACAGCAGGCCGGAGGCCGCAAGGAAGTCTTGCAGCCGCTCGTCGTACCGGCCGACGTTCTTCAGCCGCACGCGGGCGCGCTCGCCCAACTGCACGACCGTCACCTGGTCGCCCGCGGTGAGCGTGGCGAGGATTTCGCGGATCCGTTCCCGCGCCGCATCGTAGCGGCTTTGGCCGGAAGGGTTGTGGCCCATGCTGAACGACGAATCCAAGGCGATCACCACGCCGACGTTCGCTTCGCCGATGCGGCCCAATCCCTGTGCGGCGGGCCGGGCCAAGGCCAGCGCAAGGATCAGGATTGCCAGGCAGCGGAGCATCAGCAGCACGAGGTCTTCCAGTCGAACGCGGCGGGCGCGAACGACCAGCGCACGGCGCAGCAACTCCATCGCCGCCCACTGGACTACGCGCGAGCGATAGCGGCTGAAGAGGTGGATGGCAATCGGTACGGCCACGCCGGCCGCCGCCATCGCGCCCCAAAACTGGATGGAATTCAGGAAAAACATAGGGAGCCAGGGGCAGGGAGCACGGAGCACGGAGCAGGGAGAAGAAGGCAGGGAGCAGAGGGCAGGGCGCAGCGGCAGGCGTTCTGCTCCCCGCTCGCTGCTCCATGCTCCCCGCTCCATGCTCCCTGCCTTCTCATCGCATCGCCCTCCGCTGCGTGTCGAGCAGGTAAGCCATGAGCACCTCGGCCAGGTCCCACGAGGTGTCGGCGAGCACGTAATCCGACTGCCGCCGCTGACACGCGCGGCGAATCTTCAGTAACAACTTCTGCAGCTCGTCAAGGTACGCGGCGCGAATGCGGTCGGGCTGGGTGACCACGTCGCTGGAATCTTCCAGGCCGTGGAAACGGCACGTGCCGTGGAAAGGGAAGTGCAGCTCGTCGGGGTCAAGGATCTGAAAGACCGCCACGTTGTGGCCGCGGAAGCGCAGGTGGTCCAGGCCCTTGATAAAATCGTCGCCCGCATCTAGCAGGTCGGAGAAAATCATCACCATGCCGCGACGCGGCAGCCGCACCGCCATCTCATGCAGGATGCCCGCAATGTCGGTCCGCTGCTGTGGGCGAGCCTGCTCCAACTCGCGGGCGATATCGCGAATGACGCTGATCGAGCATTTCGGTCGGATGTAGCTGCGCAGCTCGGAGTCGAAGACGCCCAGCCCCACCGAATCGCGCTGGCGGACGATTAAATAGGCGAGGCTGGCCGCCAAGTACTTGGCGTACTCGAGCTTGCTGCTGCCGTTGGAGCCGTACCGCATTGAGGCGCTGGCATCGACGAGCAAATTTGCGTCGAAATTCGTCTCCGCCTCGTAGAGCTTCAGGTAGTAGCGCTCGGTCCGCCCGTAAACCCGCCAGTCAAGATGGCGCAGGCTGTCGCCCGGCACGTAGCCGCGGTGCTGCACGAACTCGGTGCTGAAGCCGCGGAGGGGGCTCTTGTGGTTGCCGACACGCAGGCCCTCGACGACGTGGCGCACCGCCAGTTCCAGGTTCCCGATTTTCTCGAGAACCGCGGGAGTGAGGTAGCGCAGCGTTTGCGGGGCGTTTCGAGACACAAAGTGGGTTCCGCTTTATTTGGCCTTGGCCACGGCATCGTAAATCCGCTCGTCCGACGGCACCGCCGCCAGCAGCCGCTCGATGATCTTGGCCGAATCGATGCCTTCGGATTGGGCCGCGAAGTTGGGGATGATGCGGTGCCGCAAGATCGGCATGGCGACGGACTGAATGTCTTCGATGGAAACCCAGTACCGCCCCTGCAAGATCGCGCGAGACTTGCCCGCCAGGACCAGGAAGATGCTCGCCCGCGGCCCCGCGCCGTAGGAGATCCATTCGCGGGTGAAGTCGGGGGCCTTGGGTTCTTCCGGACGGGTGGCGCGGACAAGATGCGCCGCGTAGTGATAAACATGGTCCGCCACCGGCACGCGACGGATCAGCGCCTGCATCTCCAGAATTTCGTCGCGGTCCAGCACCTCGGTCAGCTTCTCGCCCGCCACGCCTGCCGCCCGCCGCATGATGTCGATTTCCTCCTGGTACGACGGATAATTGACCATGACGTTGAAGAGAAATCGGTCGAGCTGGGCTTCGGGCAATGGGTAAGTCCCTTCCTGCTCGATGGGGTTTTGGGTGGCGAGCACGAAGAACGGCTCATCCAAGTGATAGTCCTCGCCCGCCGCGGAGACCTTTCGCTCCTGCATTGCCTCCAGCAAGGCGGCCTGCGTTTTTGGCGGCGTGCGGTTGATTTCGTCGGCCAGAATTATGTGGGCGAAGACCGGCCCCTTGGCGAACATGAACCGCCGCTTGCCGGTTTCCGGGTCGTCCTGCAAGATTTCCGTGCCGGTGATGTCCGACGGCATCAAGTCGGGCGTAAACTGAATGCGGCGAAAGGAAAGCGAGAGGCTTTCGGCCAGCGTGCTCACGAGGAGCGTTTTCGCCAAACCCGGCACGCCCACCAGAAGGCAGTGCCCGCGGGCGAAAACCGCGATTAGCAACTGGTCGATCACTTCGTCCATGCCGACGATGTTCTTGCGTAGTTCGGCGAGAATGCGGCTTCGTCCTTCGGCCAGACGCTGCACGGCGCGGACATCGGCCTCCGACGGGTGAGTCATAACGGAAGGTCTCATAGTACGCTCTTCTTGACAGAATATTGGCCGTTCGTGCCAAGGGCACAAGGCTATGGCCACGCTTCGATTTGGCCTTTGCCAATTCCGGACCCAGATGGACAGGAGCACGCCGGCGCACGTTCGGTGCGTCGCAGCGAACCGAAGTGCTCTCGCCTGAGAATCTCCGCAGGCGACAAAGCCTTAGCTTATCATATGGCATATTGCGTAAAAATGAGGACGTTTTTTTAGTCACAGGAGGGGTGAATGGTAGTTTTCGATGATTTCGCGGTCCTTATCCCTCCGACGGCTATGCGAAGCTCCGCCGAGCGGCTGTTGCGCATTTAACTAAGCCATCCTTCACACAGATACGTTCGATTCGCACCTGGGATCTTCGAACGCTATCCCCGCCTGGTAACGGCACCGGAGATCGATGAAGACTCTCGCCATTTCCATAAGCTTCGTGCTGATTCTTGTTGTGCCGGCCCCGGCCGCGACGCGGGACGATCTAAAAAAGTACGAGAAGTAGACCCTCTCTGTTAACCGTAATCATCGTAAAGGTAATCATCACCCGCTAGGAATTAAATCATGAACAAGGGACTTATATCAACGTCTATCGCTTTGGCCGCAGCGGCGACCCTGTGCGTCATTGCGCCCGCGGCCGCCCTAGCGGAACCCGTTTCCGCGGCAAACACCACGATCTTCGGCCCCAACGTCTACGTGTTCGATCCGAGCATGCCGGCCAGCGATGTGGAGCACTTGGCGAACGATATTTTCAAGAAAATGGAATCCAATCAGTTCGGCTCCGAACGGTATGCACTGCTCTTCAAGCCGGGCAAGTATAACGTCGACTTCAACGTCGGTTTCTACACCCACGTGGCCGGCCTGGGACGGAACCCCGACGACGTGCAAATCGACGGTGCCCTGACGGTCAATGCGAAATGGGCCGACGGCAAGGCCTTGGACAACTTTTGGCGGACGCTGGAGAATCTGACCATCATTCCGTCGTCCAACGTGGCGTGGAAGAACAACAAAGGCATTACGCGGATCGCCGTCTCTCAGGCATCCCCCCTGCGGCGCCTGCACGTGAAGGGCGAACTGCAGCTTTTTGACTGGGGCTCGAAAGGGAACGTCGGATATGCCAGCGGGGGGTTCCTTGCGGATTCGATCGTGGACGGCAAACTCGTTCCCGCCTCGCAGCAACAGTGGCTGTCGCGCAACAGCAAATGGGGCAGTTGGAGCAACGCCGTTTGGAACATGGTTTTCGTGGGCTGCGAGAACACTCCGCCGGCCACGTTCCCTGACCCGCCCTACACGATCATCGACAAAACGCCCATCATTCGCGAAAAGCCCTACTTGTATATGGATGACGCTGGCAAGTATTGCGTCTTTGTTCCGGCGCTGGAGACCAACACCCGCGGGGTGACGTGGGCCAACGGTCCCACCAAGGGCACGTCGATCCCCCTCGATCAGTTCTATATCGCGCAGCCGGCCACGGCGAGCGCGGCTGAACTCAACGCCGCTCTCGCCGAGGGCAAAAACATCCTTTTCACGCCGGGCGTCTACAAACTCGATGACACGCTGAAGGTCGGCAAGGCTGATACGATCCTCTTCGGGCTTGGCTGGCCGACGCTCGTGCCTACCAAGGGTCAGCCGGCGATCGCGGTGGCGGACGTTCGATGGCGTAAAGATTGCCGGGTTCATCCTCGACGCCGGAGCGGTTAATTCGCCCTGCCTCTTGGAAGTCGGCCCTGGCGGCAGCGCCGCGGACCACGCGGCCAATCCAACATTTCTCTATGACTTGTGCGTCCGCACCGCGGGCTCCGGGCCGGCCAGGAACGACATCGGCGTCACGATCAACAGCAACAACGTCGTTGTCGATCATATCTGGATCTGGCGCGCCGACCATGGCAAAGACGTCGGTTGGACCGCCAACCCGACGAAAAACGGCTTGGTCGTCAACGGCAACAACGTCACGATCTATGGGCTCTTCAACGAGCACCACGAGGAATACCAGACGCTCTGGAACGGCAATGGCGGCCGAGTGTACATGTATCAGTCGGAGATGCCTTATGAGGTGCCCGACCAGGCGTCGTGGATGAGCGGCGACGGCAAGACCAACGGTTTTGCCTCCTACAAAGTGGCCGATAAGGTGACCAGCCATGAGGCCTGGGGCATCGGCATCTACTGCTTTTTCCGCGACGCGGCCGTGAAGGCCAACACCGCCATAGAGGCCCCGACAGTGCCCGGCGTCAAGTTCCACCACCTGACGACCGTCTGGCTCGATGGCAAGCCCGGCAGCGAGATAACGCACATCGTTAATGAACTGGGCGAGCGTGTGGCCAAGCCCGCCGAGCGGCATACCATCACCGAGTTCCGGCCGTAGACAGAGCGGAACTTGTCTTGACGTTACTCTTCGCTTGCGCTTCAGGCTTGTAGCAAACGAAAGAAGGACTTATCGCAAGCCTGACTTAACCGGAGGACTAGCAATGCGTTGTTCAAAATGGTTGTTGTTTGTGGCGCTCGCCTTGACTTGTTTGCAATGGGCGGCTGCGGCCGACGAGCCTGCCAAACCGGCCGCCGATAAGGAAAAAGGGCCGGTGGCCTGCTGGAAGTTCGACGAGGGTTCGGGCGAAACGGCCAAGGATTCCGCCGGCAAGAACGACGGCAAGCTGGTCAATGCAAAGTGGGTGGAAGGCAGGAAGGGGAAGGCGATCGAACTGAGCGGCAAGGATAGCTACATCGAAGTTCCAAATGCCGACGCCTTGAATCTGACCGGCGCAATCACCATCGAGGCATGGGTCAAGCACACGTCGCCGAACTTCAAGGATTGGGAAGCCATCCTTGCCAAGGGAGATAACGCTTATCGGCTGCACTTGAACCGCGACAACCACTCCTTCGACCTTGGGCTCAACGGCGGCGGATACGATCTCTCCGGCAAAACGGCGCCCGAGGCGGACAAATGGTATTTTGTCGTCGCCACCTACGACGGCTCCCAAGCGACCCTCTACGTCGACGGCGCGAAGGTCGCCTCGAACCAGGACTGCCCAAACACGCTCGACGCCAACGACCGGCCGCTGTACATTGGCAATAACAGCGATCAGCCCGACCGCTGCTTCACGGGAGTTATCGGCGAGGTGAAGATTTACGACCGAGCGCTCTCGGCCGATGAGATTGCCAAGCAGTACGAGAAGGCGAAGTAGCCTCAAATCCACGAGCACGGGAAAAATGCCATGAAAATACACGTTCGTTCAAAGATGTGGTTCGCAAGCGCGAGCCTCGCCTGTTTACTTCTGGCAGGCCTGGCCTTCGCGGCCTCTGCCGCGGATCGCGCCAAGCAGGATCAGGCGCCGCCGGTAATCGATCCGGGTCCGCCGGGCGGGCCACCGTCGGACGCTATCGTTCTGTTCGACGGAAAGGACTTGTCGAAGTTTCGCGGCGAGCACAGCGCGGAGCCGAAATGGAAGCTGGCGGACGGTGTCATGGAAACCACGCCGTTCGGCGGACTGCTGTCGAAAGAAGAATTCGGCGACTGCCAAGTCCACGTCGAGTGGGCTTCACCGTCGGCCGTAAAAGGCAGCGGCCAGGGTCGCGGCAATAGCGGCGTCTACCTCATGGGCCGCTACGAGATCCAAGTCCTCGACAGCTACAACAACCCGACTTACCCCAACGGGCAATGCGGGGCCTTCTACGAGCACAACGCGCCGTTGGTCAACGTCTGCCGCAAGCCGGGCGAATGGCAAACGTACGACATTATTTTCCACGCCCCCAAGCGCCTCCCGAATGGCAAGGTCCAGCCGGGATCGTTCACCGTGCTCCAGAATGGCGTGCTCATTCAGGACCATGTTCCCGTGGATGGTCAGCCGACGCGTTCCGCGCCGCTGAACGGCAAGGCCGACAAGGGCCCGCTCTACCTCCAGGACCACGGCAACCCAGTGCGATATCGCAGCGTGTGGGTGAGGCGGCTATGACGACCCGCGCGATGCGTGGCCCCAGGTTTCCTACACGCCGCCCAGAAATGAACTTTCATGAAGAGATGACTATGCACAAAACGCCTTTAACTCGCCGCGCGTTCTTGAAGGCCGGGGCCGCCGCAGCGGCCACGGCGAGTATCGTGCCCCGGCATGCGATCGCCGGCAGCGGCCAAGCTCCGCCCAGTGACCGGCTGAATATTGCGGTCGTCGGTTTGGGCTGGCCGGGCTGCAAAGACTGCGATGCCCTTGCGGAGAACAATAACATCGTGGCCATGTGCGACGTCGACGCGGCGGCGGCTCCTGATTTCCGCAAACGATACGCTGCCGCCCGGCAATTTCAGGACTTCCGCAAGATGTTCGACCAGATGGAGAAGTCGATCGACGCGGTGATTGTTGCCACCCCCGACCACACACATGCCGTGGTGGCGATGGCGGCCATCCGCCGCGGCAAGCACGTCTACTGCGAGAAGCCGCTGGCACACTCGATCGGCGAGGTGCGGGCGCTGATGAAGGCCGCCGCCGAGCACAAGGTGGTCACGCAGTTGGGCAACCAGGGGCACTCTTCCAACACGATTCGCATGTTTTGCGAGTGGATCTGGGACGGCGCGATCGGCAACGTGCATACGATTCATGCCGGCGCTAATGCGGTGAACTCGGGCATGGATAGCCTTGCAGATATCAAAAAGGCCGTGCCTCAGCCGTCGCAACTGGATTGGGACGTGTGGCTCGGTCCGGTTGCCCAGCGTCCGTATAATCCGGCGTATCATCCCTTCAAGTGGCGCGGCTGGACGCCCTTTGGCGATGGCACGCTGGGCGACTGGGCGTGTCACGTCATCGATCCGGTGTTCTGGGCATTGGATCTTGGCGCGCCGGACACGATCGTGGCGAAGGCGAAGCACTACGACCCAAAAACGCAAGCCAACGTCTTTCCCCGCGGTGACAAGGTCACGTTTACGTTTCCGGCCAAGGGCAAGCGCGGGCCGGTCACGCTGGTTTGGTACGGCGGCAACGAACCGATTCCGCGGCCAAAGGAACTAGAGCCGAGTCGCATGCCAATCCAGACGGGCGCGGTCGTCTACGGCGACAAAGGTGTGATTACCTACGGCTCGCACGGCGCCGGCGACGTGCGGATCATTCCGGAATCCGCCATGCGCGCCTATAAACGGCCGGCCACAACCCTGCCGCGCGTTCCCCGCGGCGGGCACGAGCAGGACTGGGCACGCGCCATTCGAGAAGGACAAAAGGCCGGCGCCGACTTCTCCTACGGCGGTCCATTGACCGAAATCGCCTTGCTAGGTGTCATCGCCATCAAAATGCTGGGGACGAAACTGGAATGGAATGCCGAGCAGGCCCGCTTCACCAACTCTCCCGAGGCCAACGTCCTCGTTGACTCGCCTCCGTATCGCCAAGGTTGGAGCCTGTAGAAAAGGCCGAACCCGATGGGATAGAATAAGTCACGCTCTTGAGGAAGGCTAAACGTGAACGCTCGTCAGAGAACTCTCGGATTATCGGCGCTGGCGGCGCTCGCCGCGCTGGCATCGCTCACGTGTGCCGCCCAAGGGCAATCAGCACTGCCTCCGCAAGCGTCGTCGGTCAAGATCGTGCAATTGGGCGGCAAGAGCCAGTTGCAGGTCAACGGCGCTCCTTTTTACATTCGCGGCGCCGGAGGCGGAGGTTCGAAATCGCTGCTGGCACAATGCAGCGGAAACTCCTTCCGCACCTGGGGTGTTGGCCCCACGACGCAAAAAGAACTCGACGAGGCCCAGCGGTTGGGGCTGAGGGTCGCTCTCGGCGTGTGGCTGGGGCACAAGGAACACGGATTCAACTATGACGAGCCCGCCAGCGTCCAGAAGCAAAAGGAGCAAGTTCGGCAAGCCGTCTTGCGTTACAAGGACCATCCGGCGCTGTTGATGTGGGGCCTCGGCAATGAGATGGAGAACTCCGGCAATAACACCCCGCAACTCTGGAAGAGTATCGAGGACCTTGCCAAGATGGTCCACGAGATCGACCCCCAGCATCCGGTGATGACTGTCATCGCGGAGATTGGCGACAAGAAGGTGCAGAAGATCCACCAATATTGCCCCAGCATCGACGCGATCGGCATCAACACCTACGGCGGCGGCCCGTCGCTGGCCGCTCGATATCATGCTGCGGGCGGCAAGAAACCGTTTATCATCACCGAATTCGGCCCGCCCGGCACTTGGGAGATTGGGCGAAACGCCTTCGGCATACCTGTGGAGCCAACCAGCACGGAAAAGGCCCGGTATTATCGCACGACCTACGAGAAGTCGGTCCTCGGCGCTTCGGACCTCTGCCTCGGTTCCTACGCGTTCATTTGGGGTTGGAAGGTCGAGGCGACGCCCACCTGGTTTGGCATGTTGCTTCCCGATGACAGCCGTCTGGCTTCCGCCGACACGATGCAGGAATTCTGGTCCGGCAAACCGCCGGAGCATCCTTGCCCGGTGATAGAGAAACTATCACTGACAAGCGAGGACCAAGTAGGGCGAGGGGCAACCGTCACCGCGCGGGTCAAGGCCAGCGATCCCAAGGGCGATAGGCTGCGGATCGAGTGGAAGCTCTGCTTGGATCAACCGGGTCTCACGGTCGACAACTCCAGCGCCGACCCGACCCGCTCGTTTCCCCAGGCCATCCACCGCAACGGGCAGCAGGCGGTGACTCTCAGGATGCCGGACGGTCGCGGCGTCTACCGGCTGTATTGCTATGTGCGGAACGCGCACGACGGCGCGGCAACGGGTAATCTGCCGATCAAGGTCACGGAGTAGCCGGCGCCTCGAGAACCCCGCCGGTCGAACTAGCTCATCGCACGCTACTTGTGCAAAGCCTCCAAGGCGGGGCGCATGTTGCCGGAATTATCGAACAAGGCGCGATTTTCCCATTGGCCGGACCAGGAGGGCCCGTCCCATTTCCCGCCCGCGATCCATTCCGGCTGCCAGTAGATCACGCCCTTGCCGCGTCCATCCGGCGTGGCGGCCACAACGCGAATCAACTCGTCGAGAAATGCCTTCTGGCCCGCGGGAGTGCGAGGATACGGGAGCTTGTCCTGGGTGCCGCCCGTGGCGTCATAGCCGGTTTCTGCCACGACGATGTCCCTGGAATAAGTCTTGGAGAGGGAGGCGAGGTTCTGGCGGAGGTCGTCCAAAGTCCCGTGCCAGAATGGATAGTAGGAGAGCCCGATCACGTCGAAAGCCACGTTCCGCCGCTGTAGGTTGTCGAAGAACCAACGGCCCGTGTTCTTGCTGCCGCCCTTGTCGATGTGGATCATGATCTTGACTGCGCCTTTGGGGTCGTTGTCGCGGACGCCGCGGATACCGGCTTTGAGGAGATCGGTGAGGCGGTCCCACTTGGCGTCAGGGAACGACTTGGCCGCCTCATTGTTAAGATAGGGCTGGGCCGAGTCATTCCACTTGGCCGGGTCCGCGAGCGGGCCTGCATCTGGCCACAACATGCCGTTGGCGATTTCGTTGCCGACCTCAACCATGTCGGGCAGGCAGCCCTCGCGGCGGAATGAAGCCAGGGTTTCGCGCGTGTAAACCAACACGCGATCCACAAGTTGCACGTGGGAAAGGCCCTTCCATTCGGCGGGCATGATTTGGTGCACCGGATCGGCCCAGCCGTCCGAATAATGCAGGTCCAAGTGCAGCTTCAGGCCCGCCTGCTTGATGCGCTTGGCCAGCCGCAACGTGTAGGGGAGCGTGTTGACCTGGCCGTCCCGGCCGTCGGGCGCGACGAAGAGCCGCAGGCGGACATAATTGAAACCATGGTCCTTGAAGATCAAGAGCGGGTCCTTGACGTGATCGGCTTCCTTGTACTTCACGCCGTGGTCCTGGATGTACTGGAGCAACGAGAGGTCGGCGCCCTTGATGAATTGGCCGTCCGCCGTTGCGGCAAAACCCGGGGCTGTCGAGGCAAACGCGGCGAGACCCAAGGCCGCGACAAAGAAGTTTCGGAGGACCACGGAAAGCCTTTCTATTGAGCAGAGATTGAAATCTGAGCGGTTTTCAGCCCGTCGGCTGCCGCCTGGATTGCGATCGTCCCGCCACGGTTATCCGATCGAATGACCAGTAATGCCCGGCCGCGCCATAGCAGTTGTTCCGTTTGTTGGACGCTAGCGGTGTTGCACGGGTCGCCATTGCCAAATCCGGCCAATGTGCCCGCACCCGCCACGGAAACGCGGACTTTGTTCGTTGCGATGGGCATCGCGAGGCCCTTGTCATCAACGGCCTCGACCAGGATGAACGCGACGTGGTCCGTGCCTATGGGGATGGTTGACTCTTCCGCCGTCAGCTTGAGCGCCGCAGGCGCACCGGCAGTAACCAATCGCTCCTTGGCCACGACCTTGCCGCCAGTCAAAACTTCGGCCGCGAGTTCTCCGGGCGCGTAAACCACCGAGAACGACGCGGTGCATTGCCTGTCGATGGCCTGCGTGCCAACTTCCGTGCCGTTGAGCTTGAGCCGGACGCGGTCGCCCTTGGCGTAAACGCGAACCGTGCGGGTTTGTCCCTCCATGCCGGGCCAGGTCCAGTTGGCCAACTCGTCACGCCAGCCCCAGAAATCCGGCGTCGTGTGGTGGCCCGGCGGCAACGCATCCACGACGATCGCCACCCGGCGGGCATCCCAGAGAACCTGGCGATACAGTCCCTGAGGTTTGACGAATCCGCAGACGTTGAAATCTCCGCAGAAGGCATTGCAGTAGGGCCAGCCCAGCAGATACGAACTGGTTTTGCCCTCGGGGATGGTGTGGCCGATGCCGGACTCACCGCGATAATCCCAGGCCGTCCAGACAAAGTCGCCCACCACGTAGGGCAGCCGCTCGACGCAGTTCCAGTAGGTGAAGCAGTCGCGCGGAAACGACTCCGTGGTCAACATGACTCTTTGCGGCTGCCGGCGGTGGTCGGCCACGAACGAGTCCGGGCAATAATTGTAGCCGCTGATGTTCAGCGTGGAGAGAAAGGGGTCCGCTTTTTCGCTAACGTTGTTGAAGGCTGCGGTGATGGGCCGGCTGGAATCGATGGTCCGGATGTGATCGGCCAGTTTCTTTGCCGTGGCCGCGCCGGAGGCCGCAAAACGCTCGGGGATTTCGTTGCCGATAGACCACATCACGACGCAAGGATGATTGCGGTCGCGGCGCACCATGGCGTCGATATCCCGTTGCCAATCCGTTGGGAAGAAGCGGGAGTAGTCCCGCGGGGTCTTGGATTGATTCCACATGTCGAATGCTTCATCGATCACCAGCATGCCGGCGCGATCGCAGGTCTCGAGGAAGATGGCGGCCGGCATGTTGTGGCTCGAGCGAATGGCGTTGTAACCGGCCGCCTTGAGAATCGCCACACGCCGCTGTTCGGCCGCGCAAAAGGAGGCGGAGCCCAATGGACCGTGATCGTGATGGATGCAGCCGCCGCGAAGCTTGATCGCTTCTCCGTTGAGCAGCAGTCCGCGCTGGGCATTCCATTCAAGCCGGCGAATGCCGAAATTGGTGCCGGTCACATCCACGGTCTTGCCGCCGGCCAACACGGTGACTTCCGCACGATAGAGTGCGGGCGAGGCGGGCGACCACAAACGGGGGTTGGCCACGGCCAGACTCAACTCGGCGGTTGTGCCTGTGCGGGTAGCGGTACAAGTTGTTTCTCCGCTGGCGACGGCTTTCCCGAATCCATCCAGCAGTGCGACGCGGACTGTGGCGTCGGTCACCTCATCGGCGTTGAGAAGTTCCACGCCCACGTTGACACGGGCCCGGTCGGCGCCGATCTCCGCGGTACGGACGGCCAGCCCCCAAGACGCAACTCGCAAGGGACTCGTGACCTCCAGATACACCGGTCGAAAGAGACCCGAGCCGGAATACCAGCGGCTGTTAGAGCCTTGGTTAACGACTTTTACCGCCAATAGATTCTCCTCGCCAGCCGGTTTGAGCCGCCGCGTGAGATCCAAGCCGAAGGGAGAATATCCATAGTGATTGCTGCCCACCGCGAAGCCGTTGAGCCACACTGTGGTTTCCATGTAGCTGCCATCAAACACTACGCGCACCTGCTTGCCTTCATCCGAGGCCCCCACCGTGAAGTGTTGCCGGTACCAGCCGATGCCGCCGACAGCATAACCGGTGTTGATGTTTCCCGCGCTTCGCCCCGGATCGCAGGGTGACGGGCCGGCAGGCTTCGAAACGCCGCTCGCCGATGTGATTGCCGCTTGCCGATATGACTGAAATGGGGGCGAGAATCCGCCGCGCGGCGGTCCCTTGATTTTCACGGCGACGACGTGATCGCCGGGCGTGGCCTGAGCCGGCGACAATTCAATCGAGCGGGTCATGACCGAGTTATTGGACCAATAGTCATCGCCGGTCTCCTGCACCTTTACCCCATCCACGTAGGTCCAGTTCTGCCCGTTGATGACACCTATTTCAATGAGCACGGTTTTTCCCGCCGCGGACTTGGGAACAGTGAAATGCCGGCGATACCAACCGAGAGATTTGCCGCCGTTGGCCTGACCGTGTTGATCCCACGACTGCGGCAAATGGACGGTCCTCCAAGCGGCGTCATCGAAATCCGGCTTCGACCGCGCCGGATCGTCGCCGGATGAAAACCGCCACTCGCCCGGTGTCAGTGTGACGGTAGCGAAAAGCGGGTCGCGATCGCGCGGCGGGAGATCCTCGATGGACCAATCGTGCGGCAGGTCCACGCGGCGCCAGGTGGCGTCGTCGAACTGCGGCAGCTCCGCGCCGACAGCATCGCCGCGCCAGAAACGCCAATTGGCATTGAGGGGACGCTCTCGGGGAGGATAAGCAGCCCGGTCTGCCCCCTGCAGGGCCGATGTCGAATTGGGCCCGCACGGGGCGACGGCGACGGCGCCGAAGGCGAGCAAGAGCGCAGCCAAGGTGGATTCTCTGGTCATCGCGGCTCCTCCAATTCAACCGGACTGTTGCAGCCGATTATCGTCGTCATGTTATGATGCCGCGTCCCCCCAAGACAAGCAAGCGGGCGTGGCGCGCGGGACAATACCCGCGCCACGCCCTGCATAGCTTGCAAGCGAAATGCATCGAAGGAACACTACTCGCCGGTCTTGGAGATGGTGAGCGTTTGGTTGTCGAACGCCGTTTTCAATCTCGCCCGGCCACCGAAGGTGTAGTCGACGATGAGTTTTTTGCCGGTTTTGGGGGCAGGATCGCCGAGGTTTGCCGTGTTGACGACCACCGACAATCTGCCGTCCTTGATCATTCCCTTGATTTTCTCCGTCACGTCCGCGGAAGGGCCGCTGGCAAAGCCGCCGTAGACTGCCTTGACGATAACCAGCTTCCCAGCTTCGGCGGCATCCGCCACCCGAGCCTTCTGATTGTTATCGGGCGTCTTCTTTGCCACGGCGAGAACGTCGCCGCCAATCTTCGGAAGCGCGTCCAACTTGGCTTGCGGCTGATAGAACGACTTCACCAGCAAAGCGGCAAACTCCGTGCCGCCGTGAGTGAGGGTCTCCCATTTGCCGTCCTCGCCAAACTTCGTGTCCCGCATGATGTCGTAAGGCTGGACCCACCACGCATCGCCGCCAAGTGCATAGATCACGATCTTCTGCTCCCGGCTGTTTCCGCCGGTTACCGCTCCGCGCATGGCTTCCGCGCAGAGGTACTTGCTCGGAGGATCGCTCGGGACGGACGTGATCTCAATGCTCGGCGCACCGGCCTCGGGCGCAGCATACACGTCGAATTCGCCATAGAACACGTTGTCGACGGGCTTGCGCTCCGGCGGCGTGGGCTGAAGATCCCAGAGCAGATAACGGTAACGGCCGATCGGGCCGCCGGCCGCCGTGATGGAAACGCCCTGCTGGACCGGAGAGTCGATGTCGCGGGGCAATCCGAGAGCCTTCTCGGTATTCACTCGCGCGATCAGTCGCCAGTCGCGCGGCGAAAGCTCGCCTTTCGTCGGCGGGGCGGCCGGACCGGTCGCGCCATAAAGAACGAATTGCTGCCCCGCGCGGCTCTTTTGCCAACTGTAGGTATTGACCTTGGAGACGGAAACCGCCTTGCCGAGATCCATGAGGATTCGCTCTGGCGTTTCCTTGGCGAAAAAGAGCGACTCCTGCGGCGAATCGGCGTGCTGCTGCGCGTGTCCATCGTTGAGGACCGTCGCGGGACCACTCTTGACGTCCAACGAACCCTGCACGACGCGCAACATGACGCGGCCCTGCAAGGCATCGGCATAATCCTGGTCCGAAGGCGGCTCGATCGTCGGAAACTTGAAGGCCGGCGTGCCGTTGCCTGACTCGATGCGGGCGGTGACCGCGGGACTGCCAGGCTCGATTCCCATGTCTTGCCCCGCTTGCAAACGATGAACTGTCTGGGCATTCGTCATACGGACCTCGACGGCCCCTTCCGAAACATGAACCTGGCTGTGCCCGTCGGCCCAGGCCACGATGTCAAAGGCCGTTCCCAGATCGACGATCTTGGCCGTCGGCAAAACGACCGTAAAACCGTGCGATTGCGGTGATTCCGCACGGGCTGACAATTGTCCGATCGACAAGGAGCACTTGTTGGCCGAATTGATCTCGAGGTTCGCCGATCCGCTCAGTTTCACTTCGGCGCCGCTTTCGAAGCGGATTTTCGCGCTGCCCGAAGCCAGCGCGAGTCGCTGCCCGGGCCGCAGCGAACCGCGGGTGGCGCCGTCCACGGGCGTCAGCAGCCGGCAATCGTCGCTCGCGGTCCAATAGGCAACGCTCGGCCGTTCTTTCTGTGCGATCGGACGACTCGTCTCGGCCGTCCCTGCAGCGAAGCTGTCCTGCCGTTCTTGCGGCAGGTGAGGACCACCGGCCCGGGCGAGGTCCGGCTGTTTGCTCCCCACGTTCCCACGATCCGCATGCATTACGCGCCATCCTGCGAAAAGAACGAGCGCGACGACAAGCGTCGAAGCCGCGACCCAGCTCAGGCGATCTAAACGGCGCCACCATTTGCCCGCACTTCCGCTTGGCGTCTTGTCGGCGGCGGTTCGGCAAATCGTCGGCGGCGCCTGTCGAGCGGGCAGAGGCAAGCCATCGGCGTCGTGTGAGACTCGGCCATCCACGCTTGCCGCGGCGTCCAACCGCAGTATGCCGGTCTTCCCTTCTTCCATCCCTGGGCGCGGACGACCGGCTTTTCCATGCAACAGCGCCTGCAACAGGAGCGTTCGCACATAGACTGGCAGCAGATCGCCATCCGCGGTCAGCAGAACGCGCAGGCGGTCGGCCTGCTGGGGCGTGAAATCCCCGTCGCCGAGGGCGCTCGCCAACTCGAACAGTTCATCCCGGGCAGCGTTATGGTAGTTCATCAATTTGTTTCCTTCGCTGATAGGACCGCTTCAATGCAATTGTAGAGTGCCTTGTACACCCGCGCGAGCGTCTTCTGTACCGCCGAAACCGAGCATTTCAGCTCGTCGGCTATCTGAGCCGTGCTCTTGGCGTCATGGTAGCGTTGCCGTAACACGTAGGTCGAATAAGGGGGCAGGTTCTTCACACACTCCGAAAGGGCGTCGAACCGACGATCGGCCGACTTGCTGGCCGCTTCCATCTCGACGGCAATTTGGTCCAGTAATTCGCTGCCCAGCAGCATTGCCATGCGTCGCCGATGGCGATGATGGGCCAACACCTGACGTCTGGCGATCTCGCAGGCCCAGGAAAAAAAGTGGCTGCCCGGCCGGAACTCATGAAAGTGAGACCATAGCACCGCGCTGACTTCCTGGTAAACGTCGTCGGCGTCTTGGGTCGTTTGCACTTGGCAACGAACATAGGCATAGAGCCGGCGCTCGCAGGCCGCGAACTCCGTTAGAAATTGGGCGGTTTGCTCTGGCACAGACATCGAGTAAATCCAACCGCAAGAACATGTGCGCAATTGTTCCATTGCGGAATTACGCTTACCCAGTCGCGGGGGAGAGAAATCTTTAAAAGCGAAAAAACCTAGCTTTCCCCCAATTTGGCTAGTTGATTGTCCGCGTCTTTTTACCGCGCGACATTTACTTCCGCTAGCCTTGCCAAGGCCGACCTTATCGTACCTGTACTTGTCGACATTTGGAAAAGCTAGTCGTGTTTGAGTAACGGTGGAACCTGGGAACACGTCGGAGATGTTTCTCCGAGCTTGTCATCTCCTGCGTGTCCTCGGGAAGTTTCGCTCCCTTTGCCGTCTGCGGCGAGCTGGAGTGGTAACTGAAGACGTCGCCGCGCGACGGCAAAACACCTTCTCTTACGAAATTGAACTGGAGCGACAGAGAACTGGGGCTGGCTAAGCGTCGCTTAGCCAGGATAGTAGCGTTTTTGCCTGGGGACTAACTCGCCGCCGCGCGCAGAGCACAGCACGATTCCGACCGATTTCGGCACCTTTTTGCTTTTGGAGATTGTCATGCACGTTCAGTCTAAGCCCATCATGCTTGTTTCCCGCTGTGCCCTCGGCGCGGCAGTTATACTCGCGGCCCTAGCTGCCGCCACGGCCCACGCCGCCACGTATACCTGGGATCCTAGCAAGAATCACACCGGATCGGACGCCGGCGCAAACCCCGGAACCGGCACCGTGGACTGGGCCACCGGGACGAGCGACATCGCGTGGACGGCGACATCGGGCACCGACACGGCCTTCTTTGGGGCTGGCGGCACTGGTTCTTATATTGTGGGCCTGCAAAACTCAACTTTTAACGTGGGCGGCCTCGCATTCAACTCCGGTAATTACACTGTCAACGTTAACTTCGGCGCCGGTGCCTTGGGCCTGAACCTCCCGTCGGTCCCAGTCACGGTCAACGCGAGCGCGACCGCCTATCTCCAGGGCGTCCTCACCGGCACGGGCGGCCTGAACATGATGGGCCCTGGCCTGCTCTCGCTTGGCAGTTCGTCGGGAAACGGCTCGAACAACTTCACGGGCAATGTGATCATCAGCGGCGGCACGGTCGCGGATGTCATCTATAATTTCGGATCCGCCACTGCCGGTCAGAGCGGCCTGGGCAATCCGACGACCGCCGGCCGGACAGTGACGATCAACGGCGGAGTGCTGCAATTCGGCGCTCAAAATAACAACGCTGCCGGCGCCACCAGCGCGACGGCGATTCCCGCGTTCGCGATCATCATCAATTCCGGCGGAAACGTTATTGCCGCCTCCACCAAGTACAACATCCTGGGCCCCGTGGCGCTCGGTGGCGGCACCCTCACCACGCTCGCCGGCGACAGCGGCGACTCGACGCAGTCCTTCTATTTTGGTGGCGGCAGCGTGAGCGTCACTGCCCCTTCGACGATCGTCGCCGGCGCAATCGCGAGCTTCAACGGCATCAGCCTGGCGACCGCCACCTCATTCAACGTCACCTCGAACAGCGGCGGCACCGACCTGAGCGTGGGCGTTGGCCTTACCAACGGATCGAGCAAAGAGGGAGGCGGCGTCGCCAGCCTCTTCAAAACCGGCCCCGGACTGATGCTACTATCAACCACCGACTCCTACACCGGCGGCACGACTATCAACCAGGGAACGCTGGAATTCAGCATTCCCAAGGGCATGCCTAGCACAGGCGCGGTGAGCGTTGCTAGCAGCGCGGTCCTGGCCGTGGCCGTGGGCGGCAGCGGGTACAGTTTGACCGGTTCCGGCAGCGGCACGCTGCCGGGCCTGATCGGCGGCACCGGCGGCCAAGGTGCAGCGGTGACCTGGAATGCCGGCGCCTTGCTGGGCATCGACACAGCCAACGCGAGCGCCATCTACGCCGGAAATATCACCAGCGGCCCGTCGGGCCTCGTCAAGCTTGGAGCAAATGCCTTGACGCTTACGGGCAGCAATACCTACGCCGGCAGCACAACGATCAGCGCCGGGACGCTGCAGCAAGGCGCCGCCGGCGCGGTTCCGGCAACCAGCGTCGTCCTGAACGGCGGCGCGACGGCCGGCGTACTCGACTTGGGCGGCTACGACCTGGGCATAAACACCCTCAACGGCAGCGGCGGGGCCGTGCTCGGCCAAGTCGTCAACTCGACCGGAGCCAACACCCTCAATGTCGGCCAAAACAATGCCAGCAGCACCTTCGCCGGCATCCTGGCCGACGGCGGCGGCGTGCTAGCACTGAGGAAGAGCGGCACGGGAGCGTTTTTGCTTACCGGCCCCAACACCCACAGCGGCGCTACCACAATCAACGCCGGCGCGCTGCGGCTGGGACCGGGCGGATCGCTGGGCAATACGGCCGTCAGCGTCAACGGCGGAACCTTCGGACTCTCCTACAACACCAGCGGCAATACGGTAGCCGGCGGAGCGTCGCTCGCGCTGGCCTCCGGCGCGGTACTCGACCTGACCGACGGCTTCACCAACGCACTGAACTTCACCAGCGGCGGCACACTGGCAGGGGCCACGCTGAAGTTCGAACTCGGCAGCGGCACCGCCAACAGCGATCAGCTCGATTTCACCGGCGTCGCCTCGATGAGCGGCACGAACTACATCAACGTCGCCGCCCTATCCAGCAGCCCGGCGCTGGGCAACTACACGCTCATCAACGCTCCGGGGGGCGGACTCAACACCAACTTTTCGCTGTCGAATCCGATCCTCGTAGTCAGCGGCACCACGTTTAGCTTGTCGCTAAATAGCTCCACGCCGACTGCGGAGGTGCTCACGGTCGCGAATTTTGTTTCCAGCGGCGGCACCTGGGCGAGCATCAATTCCCTCGGCGGCGCATGGGACACCCCGTCCAACTGGCAGGGCAACACCGTGCCCAGCAGCGGCACGTTGACGTTCCCCGGCAGCGGTGGCGTCGCCACCGTGCCGGTCAGCTTGACGCAGCTTGAACCGGCCGATGGCCTGCTGCTCGGCGACGGCGTCAATTCCACCGCCTACCAGTTCAGCGGCGGGACGATCAACCTCGGCGCCAACACGGTCAATTCCACTATCGGCGTCCTCAGCGGCAGCCACACGATCTCTTCCGCGATGCAGCTCAACGGCAACTTGGCCGTCAGCGCCTCGGTCGGCGGCAGCCTCTATGCGCTGGGAAGCATCAGCGAGGCCGTGCCCGGCAGCAACAGGACGTTGAGCCTGGCGGGCGCCGGTACGCTGGTGCTTGGCGCAAGCAACAGTTACAGCGGCGGCACAACCGTCAACAGCGGCACCCTGCAGCAAGCCGCCGCAGGCGCAGTCCCGACCGGCAACCTCACGCTCAACGGCGGCGCAACGGCCGGCGTGCTCGACCTGGGCGGTTACGACCTGGGCGTCAACACCCTCTCCGGCAGCGGCGGGGCCGTACTGGGCCAGATCATCAACTCGTCGGGGTCCAACACGCTCACCGTCGGCCTTGATAATTCCAGCAGCACCTTCGCTGGCACTCTCGCCAACGGCAGCGGCGGTGTACTTGGGCTGAGGAAAGCCGGTACCGGACTGCTTTTGCTTACCGGCCCCAACACCCACAGCGGCGCTACGACGATCAATTCCGGCGCGCTGCGGTTGGGACCGGGCGGATCGCTGGGCAACACGGCGGTGAGTGTCGCCAGCTCAGCCACACTGGGCCAATCCAACAACTCCAGCGGCAATTCGGTGACCGGCGGCGCGTCGCTGTCGTTGAACTCCGGCGCAACGCTCGACATGATCGACGGCTACACGAACACCCTGAACTTCACCAGTGGCGGCACACTGGCGGGCGCCACGCTCGACTTCGAGTTGGGCAGCAGCTTAAACACCAGCGATCGCCTCGCCTTCACCAGCGGCGTCCTCACGCCGAGCAACACGAACACCATCAACGTCGCCGCGGCGCTGGGCGTTAGCAGCCTGATATCGGGCGACTACACGTTGATTACCGCCGCCAGTGGGCTGAACAGCGGCTTCTCACTGTCGAGCACGACCCTGGCGGTCAACGGGCATTCCTATAGCCTGGGGCTGGGCGATTCCAGCGGGACTGCCGAGGTCCTCACAATCACCTCCGTCGTGAATGGCGGCACCTGGGCGAGCATCAATTCCAGCGGCGGCACCTGGGGCACCGGGAGCAACTGGACGAGCGGCGACGTGCCCACCTACGGCACGCTGACCTTCCCCGGCAGCGCCGGCGTGAGCACGGTCCCGGTCACCTTGACCGCAAGTCGTCCGGCCGACGCGCTGGTGCTGGGCGACGGCGTCAATTCCACCGGATACCAATTCAGCGGTGGAACGATCAACATGGGCGTTACCGCCGGCACTTCCACAATAACCGCGCGAAGCGGCAGCCATACGATCTCGTCCACCATGCTGCTTAACGGCAATTTGAGCGTCACTGCCTCGGCGGGCGCCGCGTTGCAGGTCCTGGGGAGCATCAATCAAACGGTGCCGAGCGGCTTGAGGCTGGCCGGCGCCGGCACGCTCGCTCTGGGGGCGGCAAACACGTACACCGGCGCGACGACCGTCAACGGCGGAACACTCACGCTGGCGCATGCGCAGGCCGTACAGAACAGCACCGTGACGGTCAACGCTTCGGGCGGTGCGCTCGGCTTCGCCGCCGGCATCACCCAACCGACGCTCGGCGGACTGACGGGCAACGGCACCATCAACCTCGCGACTGCCGCCTCGGAGCCCGTCGCGCTCACCGTCGGCAACAACGCCCAGAGCACGACGTATAGCGGAACCCTCAGCGGCGCTGGCGGCCTCACCAAGGTCGGTGCCGGCGTCCTCACCTTGGCCAGTCCGGTCAATTCTTCCTATTCCGGTCCCACGATCATTGCCGGCGGGAAGCTCACGCTGGGATCGTTCAACGTCCCCAGCAGCACCATCGGCGCCAATTTCTACTCGGCTACGGGGACCGACAATGTGACCGGCCTTGCCGGCGTTGTGCCGATGTCGGGCTGGAACAACTGTTCCACCTTCAACAGCAGCTTGTCGCTCAAGTACAACAACGGTTCCAGCAGCGGCGGGTCGATGACTTGGACGGGCGGCGGCGGGCAGGCCTTCAGCGGCGTCCCGTCGAGCCAGGACGCCGTCTTGATGGACTGCTTCACGCAAAACTTTAACGGCAACGTTAACATAACGCTCAGCGGCATTCCCTATGCGAACTACAGCATCTACGCCTACATGAGCGGAAGCCAAGCGATTTCAACGTCCTGCGGCCTCACCGGAGGCCCCACGTACTACTACACGACCAACGTGAATAGCGGCAGCAATAGTTTCGTGGGCTACCTGGCGATCACCAACACCGATTCCTCGACCCATCCCAACGGCAACTACATCGTCTTCTCCGGCCTGACCGGCGCCAGCCAGACGTTGACCGCCTTCTCGAGCAATAACAAAAACGGGTTCGCCGCCATCGAGATCGTCCCCCCTGCAACCTCGGGCGTGTCGACACTGCCGAGCACGACGGCCCTGCAGATCGGCGGCGGCGCGTTCGACCTCAACGGCGCCACGCAGCAGGTCGCCTCCTTGAGCGACTATGCCGGTGGCGGCGGGAGCATCATCAACAGCAACACCTCGGCCACGGCGATCCTGACCCTCAGCCCCACCGGCACCTCAACCAGTTACGGGGGGTCGATCCTTAGCGGCGGCAGCAACGGCGCGATTGCCTTGGTTCTCAATGGCAACGGCACCCAGTTACTGGCCGGCAGCAACACGTACAGCGGTGGCACGACGATTCTCAGCGGAGTGCTCCAGGCGGCCAATACTTCCGCTCTAGGCGCGGGCGCCGCAACCGTCAACGGCGGCACGCTGGACACCACCGCCGCCGGGCTGGCGGGCATCGGCGGCTTGTCAGTCGGCTCGTCCGGCTCGCTGGTGCGCTGAACATGGCCCTGGCCTACCCGCTCTCGATCGCGGGTGATATCACCCTCGCCGCCAGCAGCGCGATCAACTTCAATGGCGCGATCTCGGCTCCACAGTTGTTGATGACCTACAGCGGCTCCGAATCGGGCATGTTCGGCATCATCGATAACAACGGCTCGCCCCTTTCCGCTGGCTACACGTTGCAGTACACCGGCGGGTCGATCGAGGTCATCGGCGCCGCCGCGTCATTCAGCGGTAGCGGCATCTGGGTCGGCACGACTAGCTCTTGGGGCAGCAGCGGCAATTGGACCGACGCCGTAAATCCGAGCAATCCCTCCGGCGTGCCGGGCGATGGCAGCCGCGGCAACGGCGTCGACTCGGCGACCTTCAGCGGCTCCGGCACGCAGACCGCGATCGCTCTCGCCCCCACCAACCCGAACCTGCAGAGCTTGGCGTTGGGTGCGACCAACTACACTTTCACCGGCGGCAGCCTGACGCTGCAAGGCGGAGCCGCAGCGACCGGCACGGCCTCCGTGACCGTTCTCAGCGGCACCTCAACGTTCGACACCACCACGACGCTGAACCTCGCCAGCAGCACGACGATCAATCCCTCCGCCGGCGCGCAGTTGACGATCGACGGCGCTTTGACAGGCAGCAGCCCGATCACGCTGAACGGCCCCGGCACGCTGGTGCTGGCCGGCAGCAACGGGTTCGCTGGTGGGGTGATCGTGAAAGACGGCACGATGCTGGTCGCCAACACCGAGGCGCTTGCTGACGGATCAAACCTCAATGTCGGCAACAATCCTGCGGCGTTTGCGGCCGTGGTACCAGTGTCGGAGCAGGTGCTTGCGGCCTCGCCGGCCCTGGCGCCCGTGCCGGAACCGGGGACGATTGGACTGTTGCTCGCGGCGCTGGGCATGGCAGGCTTTGCTTTTGGCCGCAGGTCCATTGGCGGGACGAAGTAGGGGGATGAGGGTCGTAGCGAGAGAGCGCAACGACGGACGTAATACAGATTTCGATTCTGTTCCGGCTGCTGTGGCAGTAAACAAAAGCTAGTAAAACGCATTCTACCCAAGATGCCGGTTATGACCCAGGGCCGGCGCTGTGTTGGTGGATTCCGCTGACACCTCGCGTTTCATTAAGCCTTGCTCTGCCACGGCAGCCGGCATTTTCCTGCCTAGTCGCCCGATTGCGTCATCAACTCGTACGATTGGAATGACGAAAAAGAGTTCGCTCTATACGACGTTCCACTCGATCCAAGCTTGGCGGTAGCCGCCCAACTGGTTGCCTAAAAGCCAGCGCCAGCGTCGTTTGGATGACCTTGCGGACATTGAATCATCGCCTCCCCGACCATACACTGTTTTAGAGTCTCTATCAAAACCGATACTAGGACCGTGTCCGTCGTGCCATTTGACCGGTTCTGATAGAGCCGTTAAATCGGGAAGCCTGACAGGAGAAGGGCTTTTCTGCGAAGGACGTACGGGCTCTTGACCAAGAGTTCCGGTGTTCAGGACACGATGCAGAGTAAGAGGTCAGTACGCTGTGAATAAACACTTGCAGAAAAGACTACGGGCGAGGCGATTCGCTTTACAACTGATAGCCTTGCTGTGGCTGTATCCCTGTGCCACACAGGCATCGGATTGGCCAGAGTTCCGCGGTCCTTATAGCAACGGCCACATTTCCGCCAGCGAAGACGCCCCGCCTGCCGGTTTGCCGCTGCGTTGGAGCGAGACTGAGAATGTGGTTTGGAAGACGCCTATTCCGGGTCTCGGCTGGTCCACGCCCGTGGTGCTCGGCGGCCAAGTGTGGCTGACCACCGCAGACGAGGAAGGACACGATTTCTACGTGCTCTGCCTCGATGCTCAGAGCGGCAAGGTGCGCTTCAATAAGAAAATTTTTCATGCCGACAAGCCAGAGCCTTTGGGAAACGACGTTAACTGTTATGCCTCACCGTCGCCGGCAATCGAGGCCGGTCGGGTCTATATCCATTTTGGCAGCTACGGTACGGCCTGTCTCGACACGGCCAGCGGAGAAACTCTTTGGCAGCGGACGGACTTGCCTTGCCGGCACTTTCGCGGCCCAGCCTCGTCGCTTCTCTTGTTTGAGAATCTGCTCATCTTGAGCATGGACGGCGTCGACGTGCAGTACGTGGCGGCCTTAGACAAACGGACCGGGCAGACCGTATGGAAAACCGATCGCACTACCAACTGGGGCGATCTAGGCGCCGACGGCAAACCGGTGTCGCACGGTGACCTTCGAAAAGCTTTTAGCACGCCGATCATCATCGATATTGGCGGCAAACCGATGATGATCAGTTCTGGTTCCAAGACCATTTTTGGCTATGATCCTCGATCCGGCCGCGAGCTCTGGAAAATCTACCACGGCAGCCATACCTCCGCGCCACGGCCCGTATTTGCACAGGGCTTGATCATGTTTGTAACCGGCATGGGGCGCACCGAACTATGGGCAGTCAAGCCCGGCGGCAGTGGCGACGTTACTAGCTCAAACGTGGTGTGGAAGAACAAAAGCAAAGTGGTTTCCAGGCTTGCGTCGCCCTTGACGGTGGGCGACCTACTCTACATGGTCAGCGACGGAGGCATACTCAGTTGTCTGGAGATTACTTCCGGCCGCGAAGTTTGGAATCAGCGGATTGGCGGTCACTTTGCCGCCTCGCCGATCTTCGCGGACGGCCGCATATATTTCTGTAGTCAGGACGGAAAGTTCACGGTGATCAAGCCCGGTCGCAATTTTGAATTGCTAGCCACCAATACGCTGGAAGACGGATGCATGGCATCTCCGGCCGTCTCGGGCAAATCGCTATTCCTGCGCACAAAAACACACATGTATCGAGTTGAATCGCAAAAGGCGGAGTGAAACGAGCGGTAGTGTGCAAGCACTTCTAGTGTGACGTTGCCCCAATACAGTAAAGGTTCATTTTGCCGCGGATGTACATTCGGCCGTCATGTTTCCCTTAAATAAGGTCGCGGTCCTATCGAAACGCGATTAGACAATAAGTTTCGCATCGTTCAGCGCGGGGAACTCGCGCCGATATCTCGCTTGCTCCGCCAGATCGATTTCAACCTGAATCACGCATTCCTGTCCTCCGGCATCCGCCAAAACTATGCCGAACGGGTCAATTATCTGGCTGCGGCCGCCGTAGGGCAGTCCCGTGGGATCAAGCCCACAACGATTCACCGCTGCCACGAAACTTTGATTCTCGATCGCCCGAGCGCGCAGCAGAACAAGCCAGTGCTCCTCGCGCGGCCGCGGCCAGCAGGCGATGATCGATAGCACCTGTGCCCGATCCTTGACCGCCCGCCGGAACAACTCGGGAAAACGCAGGTCATAGCAAATCGCCGGCGCGACGACGGCCTCTTGCCAGCGAAAGACAACTTGCGACTCGCCGGCCTGGTAATGGATGACCTCGCCAGCAGGCGTAAACAGGTGCATCTTGGCGTAACGGGCTAAGGGCCGGCCCTCGGGATCGAATACGATAGCCTCGTTGCGCGGCCGCGCATCGCCCGGTCCGCGCACTACCATTCCGCCTTGAACGAAGATCCCGTGTCGTCTGGCCAGATCGGCAAGGAAGGTCGCGGTGGGGCCATCGACCGGCTCGGCCACGAGCGTGGCGTTCATCGTAAAGCCCGTCGCGAACATCTCGGGCAAGAGCAGCAACGTGCCCGGCGGCAACGCGGCTTCGGCCACCAACGCCGCCGCGCGACGGTAGTTCGCCAGCTTGTTTTCCCAGACAATGTCGAGTTGGCAGCATGCCAGCCGCATGGATTCCTCATCCTTTCAAAATGGCGCGAAGACCGCCGACGAGTCGTGCGATCCCCTCGCAGGCTGCTTCCCGATCCAGCGGACCGTAAGATACCCGCACCGCGCAGCGATCGACGACGCCGAACGTTGAGCCAGGCATAACCGCGACGCGATGCTCGCGAACGAGGCGTTCCACCAACCGCATTGAATCGATCTGCGACCTGACGTTTAGCAGAACGTAAAAGGCCCCCGACGCCGCCGGCACGCTGCACACATCGCTCGCCGCGTTCAACTCCGCAACGACTGCTTGTCGTACGGCGCCTATCGACTCGATTCGATCGAGGCAGTACTTCCTGCCAGCCTCCAGCGCGCCCACGGCCGCCCATTGCGAAATCACTGGCGGGCAAATCAGGTTCGTATCCTGAATCTTGCGAATGGGCTCGAACAGCGAGCGCGGCACAACCATATAGCCGACGCGCCAACTGGCTAGCGCGTAACTTTTCGATAGCGAGTAAAGACTGATGGTATGCCCCTCGCTGCCGGGGATCGAGGCCGGCGAGAAATGCCTGTTGCCGTCCCACGTAAAGTACTCATAGGCTTCGTCGTTAATGTGGTAGATGCCACGACGGCGGCAGAGTTCATTCACCGCGCAGATGAGTTTCGGGATATACGGCCCCGGTCGGGTTGTTTGGCGAAATCGTGACGATGGCTCGGGTCCGCGGCGAGATGGCGGCTTCCATGGCGTCGAGGCGAAGTTGGTACTGTTCGTCGGTGGGCACGGCCACGGGCCGAGCATCGGCGATCATGATGGCCATCTCATGATTGAAGTAGTAGGGCGAGGTGATGATCACCTCATCGCCCGGATCGACGATCGCCAGCACCGCGTTCATGAAAGCCATGTTGCCGCCGGCCGTGACTACTAGTGCGCGATCCGTTCCAATCTCGATTCCATTCTCCTCGTTGAGCTTCTTGTGCAACAGGGCGAGCAATTCGGGGATGCCATGCACGGCCTGGTATTTGTGGTTATGCGGATCGGCCAAAAAGTCGCGGATGCGTTGAATGGCCTGCGGCGGCGGGCCATAGCCGACAACACCCTGGCCCAGCGATATCGTTCCGGGATTGGCCCGGATCAGGTCGGCGACCAGGGGAATAGCGGGAGCTTGGATCGCGGCCATGCGCCGGTTGCCGTCGATCGACCGAATCTGCCGTTCCATGTCTCACGCCCGTACTGTCTGATGATTCTTCACGAATGCAGGCTCAATGTTCATGGACTTAAGTGTACCCTGGCGAACGTCCTGTGGAATAGCACGAGGCCGGCCATTCAACTCGGTTCAGGGCGAGACCGGCTCCTTCTTAGCGGCTGCCAACATGCCCCGTGCGCCCAGGTGCGAGAGCTGCGCTTGCAGGGCGGCCTCGAACTCCTTCCGCGCTGAAGACGCTTGACCTTTTCCCAACAATCCCAGTCCAATCAGCTAATGGGCATCGGCCGTCCGGGCTGCCACTGACTTCCTACTCAGCGCCAGACGCGAACCAAGTAATTGATCGGCTGTATGGCCTGAGCAGACCCGAAGTCGTAATGTTCTTTCGTGCAAATTGAAACCCCAACGGGCAATTTGCACGATTTTTTTGAGATCTTGAGCTAGCCCATAACACGAAAGCACCGACGGCGACTCGACTTACACGCTATCTGCGTATTTGGCACGCGCAGTGCATCGCTACGAGCGTGTCAGGAGTTTCGAGTCTTGCCACTCTGTTATGGTCAGCGGACCGGAAAGGAAGCAGTTTTAGTCAACCATCATGAAATCGTCGCCCTATATCATCGAACTATGCGGAGGTCGCTACGACGGCGTTCGTAAGCAATGCGACACGGTTCCGCTCTCGACTTGTCTTGAGATGTCCGATCCGGGGTTGAGATTGTCCGCAGGCGTCGCTGCACACAACCGGGCGAAGGTCGGCACATTGCAACCGAAGAAGCACGCAAATTGGCTGAAATCCCTGCGCGGTTGGTTCCGAACCGAGTGGTTGCGTGCCACTGTACGCACGCTCCGTCCTCCATGCGAGGTCGAGCAGCCTGATAGCCGCAATGAGGGTGTCCCGCACAGTTCCAAATGAGGTATCCGCAGTTAGCCAATGCGTGAAGCAGCGTCGGCTCGGTCGGCAGCACTCTTGTCTTTTCAGGAGTAGAGCAACTTAAGACTTAGTGTCTCCTTTTTTTCCACCATCGCCGAAGGGCGACGAGCGACCACACACCCTCGACCAGCCCAAATGGCCAAGCGCCTTGCAAAATGCCGTATACAGATCCCAAACTGCAAGCTACCGCGAAACCGAGGATGTAGCCGCAATGACGATCCTCCAGCCCATAGCAAACGAGCATCAAGACCACTGCGATCAGGCCGAAGAGTGTTAATAAACTCATGGCTGGCGTTCACAGATCACGGCATGGTCGTGCAGCTCAACGCCGTGGCGGCTCAAGCGCAACCTGTTCTTCGCAAAAAACTTGGCCCCTTGGTTGGTCCGTCCGGACGTGGTGAGCGCCCGACATTGCGTCAGCCGCGTCGCGCAGAGCAACATGGCTGTGGCCAATCCTTTGTTTCCGTGTCCCTGGTCGACACACACGTTCGCGATGTAGAGGCACTGTCTGGCTTCTATGAAATCGGCGGAAAGGTGTGCCTTAGCGCGACGGCGCTTCCTGGCCTCCAGGACCCACCGTTCATAGCGTGCATTGAGTGGGGAATGATAGTACCAGATCTCATATCCCTCCCCGTACACCTTTTGCACTTCGGGAATGGCCTTCAGCTCCTCGGCTATCGGGGACATCGGACTGACCATGCGCCACGAGATCACTAGGATCACTGCGGCTCCGCCGACGGCACCACCGATTACCCAGTAAGCAAGCATCACCACCGAAATAGCACCTTCTGCACACGAATACGATCGCGCCTTGGTTGGACCATCGCCCAGTAAGGTGGAAACCCCAAGCAATCACCATGCCGTCCGCGCTTCAAATCCTAATTGCATACAAGCGAAGGACTTGTGCAAATCTTGCGTATGGGCCAGCCCGGGACAAATTGCATTTTGCCCGATGTCGTCTGCAAAATGCACGATTCGAACATGCTAAAGAACAAAGGACATGGGCGCAACATGAAGCATCGGAGGTTGCCGACTACGATGCGTTCTGCCGTCAACTATCAGGTCTTGTTCCCGCCGCACATTGCGGAAGAGAGCGACCAGAAGATGGACGAGATAGAAGGCCAGATGGCCAAAGAGGAGCACAACGTCCGCGAAAACCTCGACGCTTTGGCCAAGCTGCCGCTCTTGAAGGGCGGCGCGGAACTCGCGGCCGTGGAGACGGGCTTCGCCAGTTTCCGTGAAGTTAAAGCTCGCATTCTGGCCTTGTCGCGAGAGAACACGAACGTCCGTTCGCTGGCCATATCGTTGACGCAGAAGTGGAAAACGTCACTGCTTTGCAGCGATGCACTGGTCGCCTTACAGCAGGCAATTCAAGACAGGCCAGTAGCCGGCGTGAATTACCATACGCCGATGAATCCCCGATCATTCGGTGCGCAGAAATGATCGCTGTGCAAGTTGAAAGTCTGAAGGCCAGATTGCTGTCAATGTGATTGGCCAGAGTGTTCGCCCACACCGTCAGCTTGGCGGCGCAAGGCCTCGATGGTGATTTCGTCTGCCTGCTTGACGAGTTCATTCGCCATCGGTTCAAGTTGTGCCAGGACGACGGTGGCTTCATCAAGCCGCGTGCCGGCCACAATATCCCGCAGCTTGTCGGCGAGATCGCCGACGGCCGTTGAGCGTTCCGGAGCGGGGTAAGATGCTCGGGGACGCGCGCGGCCAGCGTCTGACACATTCTTTCGATCCGCAGTCGGCAGCGACTCACTACAACCTGGCGGTCGAACTATCGAGGCAACGACCAATCGAAGCGATTCAACATTTGCACAAGACGATTGGACTGAACGGGAAGCTCGTTGCCGCCCGTCGCTTACTTGAAGAGCTTCGCAGGGAAGAACTATTGACTACCCTCTACGCTCAGAGGAGATGAAGCGAATGAAGGGACGCCTAAACGACTTCCAAGCATTAAGCAGCAACCCCGAAACGAGATTGTCAAATGGTTGACGAGGCAAAACGCAAACGACGCAGCGGAAGAAATGGCGAACCGCGCGGAACATGGTACGCCCGATGGTGCGCCGCGCGGTTCGCCCGACACTTCGGGCTCGGCCTAACGACCGGAATTATGAGCCGTGTCCCCGCCTTCCGCTTAGTTTTACAGTGATTAAGTTTCTAGGCCCTTTAATCAGCCAAACTGCAGGATCGAACACGATGAACAAAACACTCACAAAATCGTCGAACACGCGCAAGGAGGACAGGGAAGACGCCGTCGGCGGCCGCATTTATTTCCTTGACCTGTCGGCCGGGAGAGTGCTGTCTGCCAATACAGACGGCTCTGACCTGAAGACGATCGCCGTGGAAGGCAGAAAGTTGCCGGACGGGTTGGTCGTCGATAAAGTTGCCGGCCATCTCTACTGGACTAACATGGGAAATCCCAGCGCGAACGACGGCTCCATTCTCCGCTCGGATCTCGACGGTCGAAACGTGACAACCATCGTTCCTCCAGGAGCAACGTTCACTCCGAAGCAGCTCCAGATGGAAAAGACATCCGGAAAACTCTATTGGTGCGATCGCGAGGGCATGCGCGTGATGCGAGTCAATCTCGACGGTTCCAACATCGAGACGTTGGTGGACACGAGTGAGGGCGATTCTCGACCGGGGCCGGATCCGACGAAGTGGTGCGTGGGCATCGCCGTCGATCCGGTCGCCGGGATGATCTACTGGTCGCAGAAAGGCGGAGACAACGCGGGCCAAGGTCGAATCTTCCGCGCCAATATCGACATCCCTTCGCGACAAACGGCCGCAAATCGGCAGGATATCGAACTGCTCTATGATTGCCTGCCCGAGCCGATCGACCTCGATATCGATCCGTCCACGCGCACCTTGTACTGGACAGACCGCGGCGACCCGCCGCGCGGAAACACGGTCAGCCGCGCGCCGCTCGATGCGAAATCGGGCAAGCGGCAAGTGCCCGAAATCGTGTTCGATCACCTGATGGAAGGCATCGGCCTGGCCTTGGATCACAAAGGCGGTCGCATGTTCATCACCGATCTCGCCGGCAGTGTCTACAGCGCAAATCTCGACGGCACGAACCGCCGAACCGTGCTCGTCGCCGAGGGCAACCTCACGGGAATCGCCTATGTGGAGGCGCTGTCGGTCAGTCAGTAGGAACGGCGGAACAGATATTGATTCATGAACATTGTACACACCAAAACTCTCACACAGGAGTAATCGACATGTCATATGACAAACCTATTCGTCGCGTCGCTATCGTCGGCACTGGCGTCATCGGGGCAAGTTGGGCGGCCCAGTATCTTGCCCGAGGATTGGATGTTGTCGCCACCGACCCCGCACCCAATGCGGAGGCCAATTTGCGCAAATACGTTGACGAAGCGTGGACGGACCTGACCAATCTGGGTCTTTCGACGGGAGCATCGCGCGAGCGGCTCGCTTTCACGACGGATATGCGCGAGGCACTATCCAAGGCGGACTTCGTTCAAGAGAACGGACCGGAGCGTCCCGATTTCAAAATCAAGCTGTTTGCCGATATGGACGAGACGACTCCCGTCGATTCGCTGATAGCGTCGAGTTCGTCGGGCATTACGCCAAGCGTGATGCAAAGCAAATGCAAACACCCCGAACGGATCGTCATCGGGCATCCGTTCAATCCTCCGCACATCATTCCATTGGTCGAAGTGGTCGGAGGAACGAAGACATCGCCCGACGCCGTCCGGCAAGCGATGGCGTTTTATGCGGCGATCGGGAAAAAGCCAGTCTATTTGAAGAAAGAACTGCCCGGTCACGTGGGCAACCGGCTGCAAGCCGCTCTCTACCGCGAGATCATGAGCTTGATTCAGCAGGATGTGCTCAGCGTCGAGGATGCAGACGTTGCTGTGAGCTACGGCCCAGGGCTGCGCTGGGGAGTCATGGGGCCGAGCTTGCAATGGCATCTCGGTGGCGGCGCAGGCGGCATTAAACACTTCATGGATCACCTCATGGATCCGCTGGTCGGGATGATCAAGACGCTCGGAACTCCCGATGTCACGCCGGAACTGAAGCAGACGATTGTTGAAGGCGTAGTGCGCGAAGCCGGAGGTCGATCCGTGGACCAGCTCGCGGAGGAAGAGAACCGGCAGTTGCTTGGCCTTCTCCGTGTGCGTGCAAAGAACGGCACAACTGCAAACTCTGTTTGAGAATCGACTCTTTTCAAGTAAACCATTCCACAAGACCAAGTGAAAGGGAGAACCACAATGGCGACCGCAGCTTTAGCCGCAGAGCAAAAGCCAATCGTTAAGAAAGTCCCGCCGAAATCAAAGCCGCTTCCGCCGCCCAACAGCGACTTCTACGAGATGATTGAGACCCTGCCCGCCGAGGAGGTTGCGGTCGTGAAGAAAGTGCGCGCCTTTATGGAAGCCAAGGTCGCGCCGGTCATCACGAAGTACTGGACCGAGGACTCGTTTCCGTTCGACCTGCTGCCGGCCGTGAAGGAACTTGGCATCGGCGGGATCGGAATGAAGGGCTACGGCTGCGCGGGTGGAAGCTTGGCGCTCTTAGGCTTTGTGCAAATGGAGATCGCACGCGTTGACCCGTCGTTTTCGACGTTTGTCGGTGTACACAACGGCCTGGCAATGGGCTCCATTTACATCGACGGATCGGAAGAGCAGAAACAGAAGTGGCTGCCGCCGATGGCGCGTTTCGAAAAAATCGGCTGCTTCGGCCTGACCGAGCCGCTGGTGGGTTCCGGCGCCTCCGGCGGACTGACAACGACCGCGAAGCGCGAGGGCGACACCTGGATTCTTAATGGCGAGAAACGGTGGATCGGCAACGCCACGTGGTGCGACGTTTCCATTATTTGGGCGCAGATCTCGGCGATAACCAGGTCAAAGGCTTCATCGTCGAGAACAAGACGACCCCTGGTTTCACGGTCGATAAGATCGAGCACAAAATTGCACTGAAGGTCGTCCAGAATGGCCACATCACAATGAAGGATGTTCGGCTTCCGGAAGCGAATCGCCTCCAAGGGGGCAACTCGTTCCGCGACACGGCGAAGGTGCTGAAGATGACACGCTACGCTGTGGCTTGGATGGCGACGGGATGCGCGATGGGCGCCTACGAGGCCGCACTCAAGTATTGCCAGGAGCGCCTGCAGTTCGGAAAGCCGATCGGCTCGTTCCAGTTGGTGCAAGACCTATTGGCCAAAATGATCGCCAACATTACGGCCTCGCAGTGCCTGATAGCACGCCAAGCACAGTTATATGCCGAAGGCAAGTTGTCGGACGCTCACGCCGCGCTGGCTAAGGCGTTCGCCACCTCCAAGTGCCGCGAGACGGTCGCCTGGGCTCGCGAACTGTTGGGCGGCAACGGCATCGTGGCCGACTACAATGTCGCGCGCTTCTTTACCGATGCCGAAGCCCTCTATTCCTACGAGGGCACATTCCAAATGCAAAACCTGATCGTCGGCAAGGCCGTCACGGGCCTGAGTGCCTTTATTTGAATACCCGGAACCTCACTAAGTCGAACTGGAGAAATCTCATGAGTACCGTCGCCGCCGAGCCAACCTTTGTGAACCTCTTGTACGAAAAGAAGGGCAATATCGCCTACGTGACCTTGAACCGCCCCAAGGTGCTCAATGCACTGAACCGGGCCACTTGGGAGGACTTGCGGGCCGCTTTTGAAGACGTCCGCGAGGATGAAGCCGTTCGCGGCGCCATCTTGACGGGCGCCGGCGATAAAGCCTTCATCGCCGGCGCCGACATCGGCGAACTGGCGCAGGTCAGCGCGGTTGAGGCCGAACAGTCGAGTGCCTTTGGACAGAAGGTGCTCAACCTCATCGAAAACCTCGGCAAACCCGTCATTGCCGCAATCAACGGCTTCGCGCTGGGCGGCGGCTGCGAAACGGCCATGGCTTGCACGATTCGCGTCGCCGTGGAAAATGCCAAGTTCGGACAGCCGGAAGTAAAGCTGGGCGTCATTCCCGGCGGCGGTGGAACACAGCGCCTGCCGCGTCTGGTTGGCAAAGGCCGCGCGCTTCACCTCATTCTATCCGGCGAAATCATCAGCGCTCAAGAGGCTTATCGCATCGGACTGGTGAATGAAGTGGTCCCCGCCCCCCAGTTGATCGCGCGCGCTGAGGCGATTTTGGAGCAGATTTTTTCCAATGCTCCGCTGGCCGTGAAGTACTCGCTGGAAGCCGTGAACAACGGCTTGGAAACGACGATAACCGAGGGCCTGTCCCTCGAAGCATCTCTATTCGGGCTGTGTGCCGGAACGGAAGACAAGAAGGAAGGCACGTCCGCCTTCCTCGAAAAACGCAAGCCGCAGTTCCAAGGGCGGTAGCGGCTTGGGCCAAATAAAACAGCAAAGGAAATCGTCATGACAAGCGACAATATCTTTTCGGGATTGAAAGTAGTGGACTTTGCCAGCTTCATCGCAGGTCCAGGCGCCGCGGTGATCTTGTCCGATTTCGGCGCGGATGTGATCAAGGTCGAGCCGCCATCGGGCGATCTTCAGCGGATTATCTACAAGGTTCCGCCTCAGCCCCGCGCTAAGGAGAACTATCCCTGGCATCTCGACAACCGCAACAAGCGGGGACTGGCGTTGGACCTCAAATCGCCTCAAGCGACGGGCGTTCTTGAACGGCTCGTCAAATGGGCGGACGTGTTGATCGTCAATACTCCGCATCCCGCGCGGAAAAAGCTGCATTTGGAGTACGGAGATGTCGCGGCCTGGAACCCGCGCCTGATTTACGCCGACCTCACCGGCTATGGCGACAAGGGGCCGGACGCGAATCTGCCCGGCTTCGATATCACCTCGTTCTGGGCTCGCAGTGGACTGCTGTCGCTCATGCGAGATGCCGGCGCGCCGCCCACCTTGCCCCTGGCCGGCAGCGGAGATCACACGACGGCGGTCGCCCTTTATTCCGCGATCGTCACTGGACTTTACCGCCGCGAGCGGACCGGCAAAGGCTCCTATGTGACGACATCGCTGCTAGCCAACGGCACATGGTCGGCAGGCATTGCCATCCAGGGGGCGCTCTGCGACGCCAAGTTCTTCCCTCTGCACGATCGCAAAAATCCGCCGAATGCGACGTTCAACGTGTATCAGACCGCCGACGAACACTGGTTCTTGATCGTCACTACGCCCGACCACTGGCCCGGATTGGCGAAAGGAATCGGCCGCGATGACCTGCTGACCGACGCTCGCTTCGCCGACCCAGCCAAGCAGGGCGCGAATTCCGCGGCGCTGGCGGAAATCCTCGATAACCTCTTTCGAACGCAGCCGCTTTCGCATTGGAGCGAGGTCTTTTCGCAGGCGCACATTCCGTTCGGCATCGTGCAGACGCCCACAGAAGTCATAAACGATCCGCAGCTTCGCGCAAATGACATCATTGTGCCGCTTGAAGGAGCGGGCGGAACACTCACTTCGACGATCAGCAGTCCGATTCAAGTTCATGGCGTGGCCAAGGTGCCCGCCAAGCGCGCCCCGGCGATTGGCGAACACAACGAAGAAATACTTCGCGAGCTAGGCTTCGAACCGCAGCAGATCGCCAGTTTCCTCACGAATGGCTCCGCGAAAGAACATCAAAGGCAGCCGGTAATGGGAGGTGCGCGATGAGCGACATTCTAAGCGAACGCTGCGGGGCCATTTCACGAGTGACGTTGAATCGGCCCGCCAAAAAGAATGCGATGACTTCGAGCATGTACGTAGCCCTGGCGGATGTCTTTGACAATGCGGCCAAGGACGAGCGCGTGCGCGTCGTGCTGTGGGATGCGGCCGGAGATTCATTCTCCGCCGGCAACGGTATCGAAGATTTCTTGAGAAACCCGCCAGGACCGGGCGAGAGTCCGCAAGCTCGGCTTGCCAGCGCGATAGCTAACCTCGACAAGCCAATCATCGCCGCCGTGAAAGGTGTGGCGATCGGAGGCGGAACCACTTTGCTGACGCATTGCGATTTCGTCTACGCGGGTGAGACTGCCAGGTTCCAATTGCCCTTTGTCAATCTCGGCCTGGTACCGGAATTCGGATCGAGTTGGTCGTTGCCGGCCCGCGCCGGACACCTCCGCGCCGCCGAATTGATTATGTTGGGCCTGCCCTTTGATGCAAGACATGCGGCCGAAATGGGGCTAGTTACCCGCGTGGTCCCCGACGACGCACTACTCGCAACAGCCGCGGAAACGGCAGAAAAGCTGGCGGCAAAACCGCCTGTCGCACTACAGGCCTGCAAGCGACTGATGAAGCGTTCTGCCCGCGAGCGGATCGTCGAGGCCATGAAAGCCGAGAACGACGAATTCGCCTCGAGAGTGCGATCGGCGGAGGCAAAGGAAGCGTTCACCGCATTTATTGAGAAACGGCCGCCACAGTTTGCCAGACCAAAGGCGATTGCGACGGCACAATAGCTCGCTCTCGCAGAAAGTTCTTACGTTGACTGGAGAAATCCGATGAATACGCAATTAACTGTCGCTGACTACATTGTTGGGCGGCTCGCACGTGAGGGGATTACCGACTGCTTCGGCGTCGCTGGCGATTTTGCATTCAAGCTCTGCGATGCCGTCGCGCGAAGCGAAGCGATTCGCTGGATAGGCTGTTCCAACGAGCTGGACGCGGCGTACGCGGCCGACGGTTACGCCCGCGTGCGGGGTTGTTCGATGCTCGTGACCACATACGCCGTCGGCGAGTTGTCCGCGCTTAACGGAGTGATGGGCGCCAAGGCCGAGCGGTCGTGCATTTTTCACCTTGTCGGCATGCCGACGATGCGCCAACAGCGGGTCCACAAAATCATCCACCACACACTTGGCGACGGCGAGTTCCAAAACTTTGCGAACATCTCGGCGCAGGCGGCGTGCGTCTCGGCAGTGATCACTCCAGACAACTGTGTCCACGAGATGGAGCGACTGATCGCGACGGCGCGGGCGGAAAGCCGGCCGGCCTACATCCTCGTCGCCTCCGACTACGCCATCATGCCGGTCGCGGCCTCCAACCCGGTCCCGTACCCGAAGCCCGCGAGCGGTCCCGATCTGGCCGATGCCGTGGCGGCAATCAGAGAGCGAATCAATGCCGCAAGGTCAATGGTGATACTTCCTGCCTACACGGTCTCACGGTTCAAACTACAGGACGAGCTCCGAGCACTGATCGAGGCACTGGGTTGCCCGTTCGCCGCCATGGCTATGGACAAAGGCGTCCTGTCGGAGGCCCATCCACAATTCATCGGGATGTACGCGGGCGTCGGTTCGTCCCCGGCAGTCCTCGAAGCGGTTGAGGGCGCCGACCTGATCATCGACGCAGGAGGCGTCAGTTTCAACGACTACAACACGGCTGCTTACTCCAGCCGAATCTCGCCCCAGCGGCTCGTGACCATCGACGTCGACCACGTCCGCATCGGCGATCGAATCTACAACCCCGTGCGGATGGGCGATTTCTTCAAATTGCTGGCCGCCTCGGTCTGGAAGAACTTCGGATACACTGCCCCGACCAGAAAGGCCCCGGCGAAACCAGGCGGCAAGCCGAGCGACCCTATCACCGCAGCGGAGCTGTACCCCCGATATCGAGACTTTTTGCAACCGTCCGATCAGATCGTCATTGAGACCGGCAGCACCAGCTCGGGGATCACGCCGCTCCCGCTGCCGGACGGTGCGGAGATACATGGCCAGACGCTCTGGGGCTCAATCGGATGGGCCACCGGAGCCACGCTCGGTATCGCGCTCGCCGACCGATCTCGACGGACCGTGCTGTTCACTGGAGAGGGCTCACTCCAACTCACCGCCGCCGAAATCGGCACCATGGGCCGCAACGGCTTAAAGCCAATCATATTCGTGCTCAACAACGATGGCTACATGATCGAGCGGGCATCGAGGCGAATCCGGATTGGATCTACAACGACCTCGCCCCTTGGAACTATCACGCGCTTCCCGCCGCGCTGGGCTGCCAGGGCTGGTTCACGGCGAAAGTCACTACGCTTGGTGAACTCGATGCCGCGCTGGCCCGAGCGTCCACCGGCGACTCGGCCATCTACATCGAGGTGGTCGCGGGCAGGATGGATCTCCCGCCGGCGCTCGCTTTGGCTCATCAGCGCCTCGGCGCGCTGTATGGAGATGGCCAGAACGGCGAACAATCGGCAAAGGAAACACAGGCCGGGGCCGTCTGACCGCGACAAAGTAGAGGACCAACATGTTTCCAAACGCACAAATCGGCCACATTCGACAGATCGTCTCCACCCGAATGCCAACCAAGTGGGGCGTGTTTCAAATGCTGGGATTCGAGCGCGAAATCGTCAACGGCACGCGACGGACCGAGACTGCGCTGGCATTGGTTCTGGGAGATGTTATCGAGGGCGCTCCGCTCTTGCGCATCCATTCGCAGTGCCTCACCGGCGAGGTGTTTGGCTCGCTGCGCTGCGATTGCAACGAGCAGTTAGAAATTGCCATGCAAGCGATTGCGAAGGAAGGGCGCGGGCTCGTGATCTACGAATATCAGGAAGGTCGCGGCATTGGACTGATGGCGAAGTTAAGGGCCTACGCGCTTCAAGACGCGGGCCTTGACACAGTCCAGGCAAATCATGCCCTTGGCTTCCCGGCCGATGGTCGCGACTTTCGCCTTTCTGCAGCCATCGTGCGAAGCCTGGGCGTCCGTCGTGTTCGACTTTTGACGAATAATTCGCAAAAAGCGCACGCCTTGGAGAGCGCCGGCATCGAAATCGCCGCGCGGGTTCCCTGTGAGGCCGCACCGAACCCGTATTCGTTTGCTTACCTTTGCGCAAGAAAGAAAAGATGGGGCACGCGCTTAGTCTTGGCCGACGAGGCCGCTGGCATGATGCGGAGCGAGCCAACCAACGGCCGGGATTCGCGCGTATCGAAGATGCCATCCATGAACTTCGAGCCGGACGGATCATTGTTGTCGTCGACGACAAGGAGCGGGAGAACGAAGGCGATCTGATGATTGCGGCGGAAGCCATCACACCGGAAGCGGTCAATTTTATGGCGACCCACGGACGGGGCCTGATTTGTTTGGCGATGACTGGCCAAAGGATCGACGAACTAGGGCTGGCCCCGATGTTGCCAACAAATGATGCGTTAGGCGGCACCGCGTTCACTGTCTCGATCGATGTGAAGAACCGCAGCGTAACGACGGGCATCTCCGCCAACGACCGCGCCCAAACGATCAAAGCGGCCATCGAGAGCAGCAACTCTAGCGAAGATTTTGCGATGCCGGGACACGTCTTCCCGCTGCGCACCGCGCTGGCGGTGTTCTGGAGCGCCGAGGCCACACCGAGGCCGCGGTAGACCTGGCCAGCCTGGCCGGATTCTGTCCTGCCGGCGTGATTTGCGAGATCGTCAACGACGACGGCACGATGGCACGCGTGCCCGACCTTATCCAGTTCTGCCGGCGGCACAGCCTCCTGATGATTACGGTCGCCGATCTAGCGCGATATCGCATGGAATCCGACGCTGCGGCAAATCAGAGCGCCGCGGATGACGCTACTGCCGTCAGTTTCGCGGCCACGGCGTTCGCGACGAGCGTGGAGCAAATCCTATGATGCACACCCATGCTCTTGGCCGGGCCGCGCGATTCTATTCCGAACGGACAGCGCTGGCTTCCGCCGGACGACGCTCGACGTTTCGGGAGCTTCATGATCGTGTTGGCCGCATCGCCGCATCCTTAAAGAAGCAAGGCTTTGCAGCTCGGGACCGGTTGGCTCTTCTGCTACCGAATGAATCTGACTACATCGAGCTCGTTTTTGCTTGTGCCTGGCTCGGGGTGATCGCGGTGCCTTTGAATACTCGGCTCACGGCAAAGGAAATCGATCGCGTGCTCGCAAACGCCGGCGCGCGAGGCATGATTCGTCATTCTTCTATGGCGGTACCGAACGTGCAGGTGGAGTGGCAGGTGGTCCTCGACGAACAACCGCTCGATGTTGAATCTGGTTCGTTTCCCGAGCCGATCTACAACCCTGAAGCAGTTCTGGCGCTCGTCTATACTATACCAGCGGCACAACCGGTGATCCCAAGGGCGTCGCACTGACCCACGCAAATATTCTGGCGAACATGAATCACGTCAATTACTGGGCGGCTTTTCAAGAAGGGGCCGTCTACCTGCATGCCGCGCCCATCTTTCACATCGCCGATTTTCCCTTTATGTTCGGTTCGGCGGCTTTCGGATCCTCCCAGGTCTCGATCCCCAAGTTCAGCCCGAAAACCTTCTGCGAGACCGTGGAACGTGAACGGGTCACACATACTGTGCTGGTACCGACGATGCTAAGCCTGCTGACGCAATACGTGGACCTCAATAAACACGACTTAACGAGCCTGGGGCACATAGGCTACGGCGGCTCGCCGATCGCTCCGGACCTGATTCATCGGGTGCGGCAAATTCTGCCCGATATCAAACTCTTGCAGATATATGGGCTAAGCGAAACTGGTTTCCTCACCGGACTCCAAGACCATGAGCACACCGAAGAGCGACTCTTGTCTTGCGGTCGACCGTGCCCTGGGATCGATGTTCGGGTCGTCGACGAATCGGGAAAGGAGGTCGCGGCCGGTATTCGGGGCGAATTGGTCGCTCGCGGCGAGAACGTGATGCACTGCTACTGGAATAATCCGAACGAGACCCAGCGCGCGTTCCGTGATGGGTTCTTTCGCTCGGGAGACATCGGCTACCAGGACAAGGACGGCTACTTCTACGTACTTGACCGCCTAAAGGACATGATAGTCACGGGCGGTGAAAACGTCTACTCGGCCGAAGTCGAAGCGGCGCTCTACGATCATCCCGCCGTTCGCGAGGCGGCAGTTTTCGGCGTACCCGATCCTCAATGGGGCGAGCTGGTGATGGCTTGCGTGGTCCTGAAGCCCGGAAAGGCTCTCAGTGCGGACGATTTGATCGCCCACTGCCGGCATTCCCTGGCCAACTACAAGGTTCCGCGCCGCATCGAATTTTTGGAACACGAGTTGCCCAAGAGCGCCTCGGGCAAGATACTAAAGAGGGTTCTGCGCGACCGTTATTGGGCGGGGCAGAAACGCTCCGTCGGCTGATTTGAACGATTTGAAGGGAGAACAAAAAATGAATAACAGACCACGCGTTGCCATTGTCGGAGCAGGGTTCGGCGGATTGGAAGTGGCCGAGCAGTTGGCCCATGTGCCGGTCGACGTGACGTTGATCGACCGAAACAACTACCACACGTTTCAGCCCTTGCTTTACCAGGTAGCAAGTTCTTTGCTAAACGCCGAAGACGTTCAGCGCACGGTCCGCGGCATGTTTCGCCGCCAGGAGAATGTCACGTTTCGAATGGCCACGGTGAGCGGCATTGACGTCGCGGGCCGTACGATCCATCTGGAGGACGGCAACCAGGCCGCTTACGATTATCTCGTGCTGGCCGGGGGAGCCAAGGTCAATTACTTCAACACTCCCGGCGCCGCCGAACATGCCTTTCCCCTCTACACGCTGATGGATGCGGTCAAGCTCCGCAACCAGGTCCTGGACCGATTCGAATCCGCGGACGGCAACCCAAGTTTAATTCAAGATGGCGAACTCACGTTCGTAATCGTCGGCGCGGGCCCTACGGGTGTCGAAACGGCGGGGGCACTTGCCGACCTGTTCTACAACCTGCTGCCCCAAGATTACCATCAGCTCGCCACGGAAAAGGCACGGATCATCGTTATCGAGATGGGGAAAGAGGTCCTCGCCCCCTTCAAAGAGAACCTGCGAGCGTACGCCAAAGAAGAACTTGAGCAGCGTCGAGTCGAAGTGCGGCTTGGAGAAGCCGTCGCCGAAGTTGGCGCCGGCTTCGTGCGGCTAAAGTCGGGAGAGGAAATCAAGGCCCATACGCTGATCTGGGCGGCGGGCGTGAGAGCCAACCCTCTGGCGGATGGGATGGGTTTGCCGCAAGAACGCGGCGGCCGAATCAAACTCAATCCCGACCTCAGCGTCCCCGACCACCCTGAGATCTTCGTGGTTGGCGATATGGGTGAGGTTGCGTCGGACGGCAAAGTTTTGCCGCAGCTCGGTTCGGTGGCGATGCAATCCGGACAGCACGTCGGGCGGCAAATCGCCTGCCGCGTACACGGTGATCCGACCCAGCCATTTAAGTACTGGGATAAGGGCTTCATGGCGACTATCGGGCGAGGCGCCGCTGTGGTAGAGTTTCCCAATCAGAAGACCCTGCAGGGCCCATTAGCCTATTTCGCCTGGCTTGGCGTTCACCTGACTCTCCTGAGTGGAGTGCGTAACCGCATCGAAGTGCTCTGGAACTGGAGCTGGTCAGCCTTGACTCACGACCGAGCGGCCAGAATCATAATTCAACCTAGGAATGATGATGCGAAGACTGCCAGCAAGCCCGTGCCCGCACCGTTGGAAACGGCAATGGCTCACCGCTAGCGGACATTGCATGGCCGAATGTCAGGAGCAGAAATAATGAACTCACTCGTATACGATCCTGCGTTTTGGCACCGCCTGCAGTTCGCCTTTACGATAACCTACCACTATCTCTTCCCACAGCTTACGATGGGGCTGGCATGGTTCATCGTCTATTGGAAGTGGCAGGCGCTCCGGACGGGCGATGAAGAGTACGCGCGGGCCGCCCGGTTTTGGGCCAAGATCTTTGGACTTAATTTCGGCGTCGGCGTCGTTACCGGAATTCCCATGGAGTTTCAGTTCGGCACCAATTGGTCCGCGTTCTCCAAGTACGCTGGCGGGGTCATCGGGCAGACGCTGGCGATGGAAGGCATGTTCGCCTTTTTCCTGGAGAGCGCTTTTGTGGGTGTGCTGATTTGGGGCGAAAAGCGACTGGGGCCGCGCTATCATTTTATGGCCGCGGTCGCCGTCGCTCTCGGCAGTTGGCTGTCCGGATACTTCATCCTGGTGACCAACGCCTTCATGCAGCATCCGGTCGGATATGAAATCTCGGCTGACGGCACGCTTGGCGTCGCCAGTCTCCGCGACTATTTGGTGAACCGTTGGGGCTTTGTCCAATTCTTTCACAACCAGACCGCCGCTGCTGTCACCGGCGCATTCGTCGTCGCGGCGCTGGCGCTTTTTATGCCTTGCGCGGGATTCATCGCGAGCAGGCAGCACTCTATCTGCGGGCCGGCACGCTCGCCGGCCTTGTTGCATCGCTTTTGGCGGCTTTTCCGAGCGGCGACCAGCAGGCCAAAATGGTCGGCCGTTACCAGCCCGTGACTCTTGCGGCTATGGAGGGCAGATTCGTCGGCGGCGAAATGGCTGGCGTCGCGGTTATAGGACAGCCGAACATCAAGATGCGGCGTCTCGACAACCCCATTGTGGTGCCCGGTGCGCTCAGTTTTCTCGCCTATGGCACATTTCAGAGTTACGTGCATGGACTCGACGAATATCCCGAGAGCGCTTGGCCCGACAACATCGAGCTTTTATACTATTCGTTTCACATTATGATCACTTTGGGCACGCTCTTCATCGCGATCATGTTCTTCGCCATTGTGCAGCGCTTTCGCGGCCGGCTGGAATCCAGCAAGTGGCTTCTTTGGGTGCTGATGCTGGCTTTCCCCTTTCCCTACATCGCCAACACCTTGGGATGGATGACCGCGGAATTAGGACGTCAACCGTGGCTAGTCTACGGGCTCTTTCACACACGGGACGGCTACAGCAAGCTCGTGAGCAACGGCGACGCCATCTTCACGCTCATCGGCTTTTGCGGACTCTACTTCGTAGTCGGCCTGCTCTTTGTGGCTCTCGTAGGCCGCGAGATTGTTCATGGACCTGACGCTGAGCGCTCATTCGGACTTGGATCGGAGCCGGCAGTATGATCGGAACCTGGTACGCGATTGTCAGCTTCATGCTCATCACGTATGTGGTGCTGGACGGCCGCAACTTTGCGCGGGCATGCTCCACTGGCTCGTGGCAAAAACGCCCGCCGAGCGGCGGCAAGTCATTGCGGCAATCGGGCCGCTCTGGTCGTGGCACGAAGTGTGGCTGCTCGGCTTTGGTGGCACGTTGTTTGCCGTTTTTCCCTCCGTGCTGGCGTCGGCTTTTGCGGGCTATTACCTGGCGCGTATTCTTGATTTTGTGGTGTCTCATCTTGCGGGGCATTTCCATCGAGTTCGGCGGCCACATCAACGACCTGCTTTGGCAGGGGTTTTGGGATTTCGTCTTCGTCGTCTCCAGTTTGCTGCTTGCTGTCCTGTTTGGCGCCGCCGGCGGAAACGTGGCGAGGGGAGTTCCTTTGGACGATCACGGCAACTTTGCCATGGCCTTTTTTACACACTTCGGCGTTCGCGGAAATGTGGGTCTGCTCGATTGGTATACAGTTTCCGTTGCCGTCCTTGCCGTCGTGATGCTCGCTGCCCACGGAGCGGTCTACTTGACGTTGAAGACAGTGGGCCCGGTACACGACCGCAGCGCGTCGTTCGCCCGAATTCTCTGGCCCATGCTGCTTCCGCTGGGAGCGGTCGTTTCCCTGGAAACCTGGTATGTCCGTCCGGATATCGTTCGCAGCGCGGCCGGCAAGCCTTTAGTCTCGCTAGGAGTGTTTGTCGTGGCATGCTCAGCCCTCGCGCTAGCCACCGGCATTCGAAAGGGACTGGAACGGAGAGCGTTTGTCGGATCGACGTTTTTGATTGCGGGGCTGCTGGGAACCGGCGGCGCCGCGATTTTTCCGGTGATGCTCCATTCCACGTCACGTGCGGAGAATTCCATCACCGCTTACGGCGCCGCGTCGAGTCCCGATACATTGCTAGCGGCGCTCGCCTGGTGGCCGATTGCTTTCATCTTGGCCGCCTCCTACTTTGTCTTCATCTCCCGACGCTATGCCGGCAAGGTAAGCACTACACGCGACAATCAGGGCTATTATTAGGTGCATTCGGATTGAAATGTTGGATTTTGGAGCACGTCCGTGAGCACGACAACCAACTCGTCAGCGACTGCCCCGCCCGCGCCACCCGCATCCAGTCCGCCGACGAGCCCACCGCCAGCATCGCGCGTCCGCCTCATCAAGATTGGGGGCCTGCTGGCGCGATTGCGCTGGTGTTGGTACTTTTCCTCGTTTGGTGGTCGTACGGTGCGAGCCATTCAGTCACGGAGGACGCCTTTGTTGAGGCGCATATCATCAACGTGGCGCCGCAGGCGGTGTCGGGGCATCTCGTCTCCTTCTTTGTCGAGGAGAACGATCGCGTCGAGAAGGATCAGTTGCTGGTGGAAATCGACTCGGAGCCCTACCGCGACCAGGTGAATCTGGCTCGACGCAAGGTCGATGCAGCCGAAGCCGAACTCAAACGGCAAGAGGCCGCACTGGCCCGGCTGCGGCTGGAAATCCCGCTTCAAATCGAGATCGCCCGCCGAACCCTTGCCGCGGCGAAGGCGGATGAAGCCCGAGCCCAAGGCGGTCTGACGCTCACCAATGTGGAGGTCGATCACGGCATCGAAGAGGCACAGGCCGGGCTGGAAGCCGCGACGGCAAGCTTGTTGCTGGCGCAGCAGGAGTACACGCGGTTCACCAATCTTCAGAAGGAGGAAGCCGTGCCTCTCCGCAAGGCCCAAGAAGCGACCCAGGCCCGCGACGCCGCGGAGGCGCAAGAAAACTGGCTGCCACGAAGCTCGCCAAGGCGCACGCCGAGCGAACACAAATCGACGTGGCGAAACGAACCGTGGAAGCGGCCGAGAAGGCGACGCAGAAAGCGAGCAAGGGCGTCGAGCTGGCCGAAACCGGCAACGACGAGATCCGCGAAGTCGAGTTGCTTACCGAACTCAAGAAAGTCGCTGTGGCCGAAGCCCGAACCATTCTCGCAGCAGCCGAGCACGAGCTCAAGTACACGCAGATCCGCGCCCTTGCCCGGGCATCGTGGTCAAGCGCTATCGGCATCTCGGCGATTTTGCCTCGGCGGGCGTGCCGATCCTGAGCATGTACAACCCCGATCTACTCTACGTTACCGCCAATCTGGAAGAAACGCGACTTCGCGGCGTAGCGCCGGGCAACCCAGTGGAACTGACGATCGACGCCTTCGCCGAGCCATTTCACGGTCGGGTCGTCTGGCTCGACAAATCGACCGGGGCCCAGTTCGCTCTGGTGCCGCGGAACGTCGTCGCCGGCGAGTTCACCAAGGTCGTGCAGCGGGTGTCCCTGCGAATCGCGATCGAAAAAGATGAACGCTGGCCGCAATTGCGGGCCGGTCTTTCGGTGAAAGCCGTAATCGGCCACGGTCCGGGCGATCCGCGCTGGGCCGAGCAGACTGCCCGCGAAATGGCCAACATCGAAGAACACTTTAACCAAGCGAAGGAGTAAGGGGTTGACCCAAGTCGCGATAGCGCCAGCCCCGCCTCCCCGAGACAAGCCGCAGGCCGCGGCCGGCGGCGTGCCCTGGCTGGCGGCCGTGGCCGTCGTTCCTATTCTGTTCACGGTCTATCAGACGCTCGTATTGACCGACGTTTCCGACGACCTGATCCGCCTGGGCATCGGCGCGGAGCACTACAGCATGATCTGGACCAATGTCGCCTGGGGCGTGGCGGTCATCTACGGAATCTTCGCGGGCATCTGGGCCATGGCCCGCTATGGCGCGGAACACCTTGCTGGTTGGGCTCGGCTGGTTTGCAGTAGGAAACTTTCTCTGCGGGGCGGCGACAGATCTGGAAACTCTCGTCGTGGCGAAGTTGGTGGAAGGAGTAGGCAAAGGGATGGTGATTGTGCTATGCCGCGCCCTGCTCTATCGCCAGTTCGGCAGCGCGGTGATCATCGCCATCGGCTTCTATGGCGTTGTCGCCTATGCGACGCGTCCCACCACGCCGCTGTTGACCGCGCTGGTAAACGAGGAGCTTTCCTGGCGCTGGATCTTTTGGGTGAACGTGCCGCTGGCCTGTTTGGCGTTCCCCCTGGTGCTGCGCTGCATCAAGCCCGACCGACCGCCGCAGCCCATGCCGTTGCGGGTCGATTGGATGGCGGTCACGCTATTGGCGACATCGATCGTATTGATGGCTTTCACCTTTGGCTGGTATCGGAAGTGGGGCGGTTGGACATCCAATGCCTTTACGGCAATCGCCGTCGGAACTTTGCTTTCGTTCGCGGTCCTTGCTGTCTGGGTCGGCGCGGGGCTTTCGGTGAACGAGCACTTCCGCCGCATGCTGAGAGTCCGCAGTTACGTGCTCGCAATGTCCGTCCGCATGCTCTTGCTGTTGCAGCTTTTGGCCGTATTGACCGTGATGGCCAACTACTGCCTTGATCTCCGCGACTTACCCCCGTGACGTGACTGGCTGGATTCTGGCCCCGGCCTCGCTGACGATGATGACTTCGACGATCCTAACCACTTGGTTTCACCCTTGGGCGTTACGGCACGTCTGGCTCTTGATCGGCGTCGTCGGCTGTGCAGGCTGTCTGTGGTGGATATCGTACGTCGACAATTTCACCAGCAAGGGAGAAGTCGCCTTGATGATCGGTTGCTGGGGGCTGTTCATGGGGCTCTTTCCGCCCGTCTTTCTGCAAGACGAAGTGGAGGGACTGGATCGCCGCGATGCCCTCTATGCCGGCGCCCTGGCGATCGTCGCGCTTATCGTGCCGATCGTGATCATCCCAACCATGACAGGCACCGTCGTTTCCGCCTGGTCCGACCGGGCCTTCGATGCCCAGCGGATGAACCTGCGCGAAAACCGTCCCGAAGTCGAGGCCGCATCGGCTCGCATCGCCGACTATTATCGCCAGCATGGCGTCGAGGCGCCCGATCTGCCCCGCTTGACGTCCACCGTGCTAGGCGCGATGGTAAAAGAAGAGGCCGTGGCCCACGGCATTCAGAGCGGGCTGCGTTTCTTGAGCCTTATGGTGGGCTCGATTGGTTTGCTGATAACGGTGCTGCTGATGCGAAGCCGAACCGCCGCACCGGCCTAAAAACCTTTTCCGGAGGTCAATCATGGATTCAACATTGATCGCCGCGATGTCCGCAATTGCCGGCCCAATCGTGGGTGCGACGGGAACCTTTGCGGGCTCTTTGATGACGCAGCGATTTCACGATCGGCGAGACTTGTTGGCCAATCAGATTGCCCGCCGAGAGGCTCTGTATTCCGATTTTATCAGCGAGAGCGCGCGGCTCCTGATCGACGCCTTGGAGAACAACGTCATTAACCCAAAGAATATTATACCGGCCTACGCGCTCTTAAGCCGTATTCGGCTTTGCTCGCCGCCGCGGGTCTTGGCGGCTGCCGAAGCGGTCTTGAAACACATCATTGAAGCCTACTCTAAGCCGAATCTTACTCCGGAGCAGATCCGCGACGAGACCCTGCACGGCGTGGACCCCTTGAAGAGTTTCAGCGAGATATGCCGCAGCGAACTGGAACTTGTGCAGAGACAGTTTTGAACCGCTCGCGGGAATCCGCAATCCGTAACCGTCAATCAATCGCCAGCCCCAACTCCATCGCCGAACCAGGCTGCCCACCGCTTTGAATCGAATAGGCAAAGCTGACGGATGCGCACAGCCGCCAGGATTTCCTGCTGACCCGTCGCGAAGAACGGTGGTTTGATAGGAAGAGTTGGCAAAGGGATGAGTTGCTGGGAAAATCAACCGATTGCCGATTTTTTCATGCCGCATAGCTCGCGGAGGTGTGCGCCACCTCCTGCCGCATCGGCTCCGGCGAAATTGCCAGAGATGTGTCGCATCTCTAGCTCCAAACGCAAGCGGACACCGGCACGCCGACGTACTGGTTGTCGCGCGCAAATGGGCGTCCGCACGGGGCCGGTTTTTGGTTTTTTAAAACCGCCGCCGTATCATAGGGTTCCGGGCGAGGAGCAACGGGACATTTTATCGCGAAAATCGGGTAACCATGAACGACAGTGAGGACGAACAAGATCGGAAAGCTGTCGAAGGCGACAGCATCAACCCGGTAAGGACAACGTCAGGGGGTACTGCGCGGAAACAGGCATTGGAAGCTTTGCCGCTAAGAGACAAGCAATTCCGAGTTGCCTTTGAGGAAGCCCCGGTGGGCATGGTAATTGGCAGCGGTGATCGGATCATCACAGCGGTCAACCATGCCATGTGCCGCATGATTGGCTATCCCCGACACGAGCTGATCGGGCAACGTGTCACGGATTTTATCCACGACGAAGATCGGGAAAAATACGCTCCCGTGACCCAGCGCCTGTTCACGGGCGAGATCCCCGGCTTCACGAATGAAAAGCGCTACCGGCGCAAAAAATGGCACGACGTTTTGGGCCCGGACTACGACCAGCGCGTTGCATGATCCGAACGGCAAGGTCGTTTTTGCTCAAGGCGTTGTCGAAGATATCACGGAGCGTAAGCAGGCCGAAGACACTTTACGGCAAATGCTGCACGTATGCGACCATGACCGGCAAACGATGTGCTACGAGGTCCATGACGGGCTAGCGCAGCTTCTTGCAGCGGCCGACATCCACTTTCAGCTCCATGAATCGTTGCGATCAAGCCTTTCCGAGGGTGCTGAAAAGGCCTACCATACCGGCGTGGAGCTTGTTCGCCAAGCCCACGTCGAGGCGCACCGCCTGATTCGCACTTCACGGTCGTCTTTTATCGACGAAATTGGACTGGTATCGGCGATCTCTCAACTGATCGACGAGCACCGAAAACGCGGTGGCCCGAAGATCGAGTTCCATTGCACGCTCAACATCGATTCGCTGCCGTCACCCCTAGTGCGCTGCCTTTACCGCATGATTCAGGAAGCTTTGACTAACGCCTGCAAGTATAGCCAGAGTGAGAGAGTAGCAGTAACCCTGATACGAGAAGGGCTGGATGTGCTGCTGGAAGTTCAAGACTGGGGCGTCGGATTCGATCCAGGGTCCGTTGAAAAGGGCCACTTCGGCTTGGAGGGGATGTATTATAGGGCACGGATCCTCGGCGGACGGCTGACAATCCACAGCACACCGAGCGCGGGAACGTTGATTCAAGCGGTACTGCCCGTTCCTTGGGAGATGGCCGGGACGTGCCGACTACCCGATGCCAGCGCCGGCTAGGAACTCTGCATAATTCGAAATATTCGCAATTGAGCTTGGGTTAATGGCACCGCACTGCGGCCCTTTCCAAGCGGGGGTGTCGCTTCTTTTCCGAATTGCTCGGTGGCAACGTTTGATGGAAGGTTAAAGCACGGTTCGGAATAAGGTGATTTTTCGGGATGTCCCGGAATACGTACGGGTTCCGAATAAGGTCGCAGGTCAACACGGAAGGGACCGGCTGCCGTGACATATCCATGCTCGCCGAAGACGCAATAGTAGGGACGTGCGTTGACGTGACGACGCTAATGATCGCGCTGCAAGGTTACGAGGGCTTCGTGACCCACGTGATGATCGTACCATTCGCCGTCTGATTGTACCGCGAGCCGATCAGCCCTCGCTCCGTGGGCGGCGCGCTCGCCGCTGTGGGATTAGCGGTTGATGTGGCCGGTGTAGGTGGATTCTGTTACTGGAAACGTCAGATCATTCTTGAGAATAGCCGGCCAGCACGACGTCCAGGGCCTTTAAGGCAGTCGAGCGACTGTCTTTCTGACCGGCGGACGTCACCGCAGATTGTACATATCTGAACCAAGTTACGTCCGCGGCGGAGCGTCGAGCGAAGTCGGCCGCGATTACCGCTGCTTGGGCTGCGCGCCAGGTGTGCAAGTCATCCGTAGCCGGCGAGGCGCCGCTGAGACGGTTCGTTGCGGCCGAAACGGACGTGGCCATGAGGCTCGCCCCGCGCGATGGCGGTGAAGGACCTCCGCCGGCCGCGTTCGCCCCTTGCCCATTAGCTCCTGGCGCGGCAATCGGTGCGATCGCCGTCCTTGTCGGAAGACTCGCGCTGGCGCGGCCGTCGCCGCGGCGAACAAGCTGCCAATATTCGCGCCGACGGCGAGGTTTGAGCCGTTCGGCAAGGCGTTCGGGTTGGCGACGGCAAGCGTGCCGGACAGGACCGTCGCGCTGCTAAAGTTATTGTTTCCGTCCAGGACCAACTTGCCCGGCCCGTTGAGAATCAGCGACTCGCCGTTGCCATTGATGCCGCCTGAAATCGTCAATAAGCTGTTGGCCGACACCGTGACACTGAGGTTGCTTTGCAGCGTAATTGGCGTCGCGATCGCATGGTTGCCGATGGACACGCTGATCGCAGCCGGATTCGTTCCATTGCCGAGCGTCATCGTCCCGCCGGAGAGCGTATAGCTGCTGGAGCTCGTGAAGGAAATGCCCGCAAGACTCGGGTTGACACCGGCCAGTGAGATGCTGCCGCCGGATGTGGCGAAATGGGCGTAGTCGCCTGCGACGGCGCGGAGCCCTGGCGGCGAAACCGCGGCGGCCGAGACCGTGCCGCTCCAACTGCTGCCGGCCCACGAACCACCTCCGGCAGCGTTCCATTGGGCAACGCCGGGATAGGTCGCCGTCGTCTGTCCGGTCACACCGCCGGACATCGCGCGGACGATGGGTGATCCGGCTATAGTTGCATACGGTGGCTGATAGTTACCGCTGGAGTCGATCAGTCCGCTGCCAACGACGCTCCAAGTGAAGATTGGCTGATTGACCATTGGATTATTGAATTGGTCGTAGGCGGTGGCGGAAAACTGCTCCGTGCCGGTCGTGGCCAGTTGGTTTGCGGCCAAGACGACGGTGATGCTCGTCGGTGTCTGGCTGGCCGTCACGTTGACGCTGCTGGTTACAAACTGTCCATAAGTGTCGACAATCGTCACGCCCAGCGCATACGTGCCCGCCTTGCTGAACGTGGCAACCGTCGATTTGGCGGCATTCGTTCCGTTGACGCTGAACGTGACCGGCGCGGGCGGAGTGCCGATCGTGGACCACGTATACGTCAGCGGCAGATTGACGCTCGACGCGCCCTGCACCGAAAGCGCCGTCGTCGTGCCCGTCACCATTACCGGACTGGCGGTCGCGGGAGTGCTGACCGTGGGCGGGAAGTAGGAGTCGGAAAGTTGGCCGATTTGCGCCGCGGAGAGGCTGGAGTTGTAGACCCGCACGTCGTCCAGACTCCCATTGAAAAAACGGCTGCCCAGCGGATCCTGGCCAAGGTAGCTGATGCCGCTGAACGCCTGGGCAGCATGGGACACGTTGTTGACGGCCGACTGCATGGCCGCGCCCGCCGGCTGCATATACATCGTGGCTTTGCTGGCGGTGATGACCAGCGCCACAAACGTCCACACGCCATCGGGAACGGTCAGCCCCGACGACCAACTATAGGTCGAGGAGCTGTCGTTCCAGCTATACGAGAGCGCGCCGCTGGACCGCAGGCTGATCCCGGACGCGGTCCCGCTGCCGTTGCGATAGACGACCACGCCCGTATAGTCGCTGGGAACGCCGTTGCGCTTGATCCAGCCGCTGATGGTGACTGTGTTGCTATTGAGGTTCAGGGCGGGCACGGTAACGTATTGCGACGCACCGTTGAAGGTCATGGCCCCGCCGGACTCGCCCGTTGTCCAGCTTGGGTAGCCCACGAGCGTGCCCGCGCGGCCGTTGCCCGACGCGTCGGTTGCGGTCGTACTATTGTCGAGGGGATACCAGGCGCTCGGCGCGGGCAGCGTGGTAACTGCGACCATGGCGGAACCGCTGACCGTGCCGACGGTGGCAGTCAGCGCGGTTGCGCCTTGCAGGTTGCCGGCGGTGAAAAGCCCCGTCGAAGCATTAATTGAGCCCAAACTGCTGTTGGAACTGGACCAAACGATGCCCGACGGCGAGAACGCCGTGCCGAACTGGTCGTAAACCGTAGCCGAAAACTGTTTCTGCCCGTTGGGGGCAACCGTTGCGCCGACAGGGCTGACAACGATGCTGGCCGCGGTCTGGATCACTGTGACGCTCACGGTGCTCGTCACGCTGTTGCCGGCGAGATTGGTGATCGTGGCCATCAGGCTGTATAGGCCTGGCATACTGAATGTCGCAGCGGTGTTCTTAGCGGCGTTGGTCCCATTGGCGGTAAACGTCACCGTTGCGCCGGTTGGAACACTTAAGGCGACTCCATGTATACGACAAACCGGATTCCCCGTTGGCGTCGGCGCCCAGCACGCTCAGGGCCGTAGTCGTGCCGGTGAGAGAGCCCGGCGCGGCCGCCGCGGGTGTCGCGACCGTCGGAGTTGTGGCCTGGTAAACCAGGGCTCCGCTGAAGCTGCCGGTACATAGAGTGCCGTTGACATTGCTGGTTACTGCCAGTCCAGCCTGGGCGCTGGCGTTCATTGTAACCGGCTCCGCGGTGCCGACTTGGGTCCAGTCCGTGGAGGCCGGAGTGCCGGAGGTCGTGGCATAGAAGGCGGTAAAGCTGTTGCCAGTGCGGACCAGCTTCACCCATTCCGGAGGCTGGAAGGACCAGCCGAGCTCGGTGGTGCTGCTGTTTCCTCCCGTGCTGCTGCGCCACTGCAAGTTGAAGGACCAATTGCGCGTGATCACCATCGAGACGAACTTCGCATTGGCGGCAGTGCTATCGCGGAACATCACGCCCGCTTTTGCGTAGGAATTGGTGTTCTGCAAACTGGCAACGCGAGCGATGAGCGTTGCGTCGCCGGAGACGCTCTTGGAAAAGAAGTGGAACTGGTCGGAGGCGCCTCCGATGCCGCTGTTGCCGCTGCCGCCGGAAACCGAGTACGTGTTGGTGCTGGAATCATAGCTCGTCGACCCCGCCGGACTCGGCGAGCCGATATCCGCATCGGTGCCGCCAAACGTGCCAATCGAGACGGGCACGGTCACCGAACTAGTCACGGAACGCCCGCCGCCATTAGCGATCGCGACCTGGATCGTGTAGGTGCCGGGCTTGCTGAAAGCAGCCTCGGTGAACTTGGCGGCATTGGTCCCGCTGACAGTGAAGCTTACGGACGCGGGACCCGTGGCCGACCAGGTGTAAGTGAGCCCTGCTTCTCCGCAACTCACGTCCGCTCCTAGCACCGTCAGGCTCGCAGCCATCCCGGTCACCGTGCCCGGCAGAGCGGCCGCGGGCATCGCTACCGTCGGCGTGGAGAGCGCACTTATGGTCACGGCGGCCGAACCACTGATCGCACCGCAACTTGCCTGCACGGTGGCCGAACCGGCCGCGCCGGGGGCCGTGTACAGACCCGAACTGTTGATCGATCCACCGCCGGAGACTACGCTCCAGCTAAAGGCCGGCTGCTCCGCCATCGGCTGACCGAACTGGTCGTAAGCCGCAGCCGTGAACTGTCGCGCGACGCCGATGGCGACGGACGAACTGGACGGGCTTACCGCGATGCTGGTCAGAACCTGGGCTGAATTCACCGTCACGCCGACGGAACTGTCGATGAAGTTTCCCTGGGCATTCTTAATGGTGACCTGAAAGCTGTAATAGCCGGCCTGAGAGAACGTGACGGTGGTGTTCTTCGCCGCGTTGGTTCCGTTGACCGAGAAGCTGGGGTGGGTCGCACAGGGGGGCCAGTTCGTCGCGCGCCAGGTATAGGTCAGGTTGGCCTCGCCACCGGCATCCGAACCCAGCACGCTGAGGCTCGCCGAGCTCCCGGTGGCCGGGGTGAAGGTAGCGGCGGTCGCGACCGACGGAGCGGTGGACTGGATCTCGCCCACAAGCAGACCGCGAGCGGCCACGTACACCCGGCCATACACATTCTTGTCGCCCGCCAGGGCGCCCACCACCTGGTCCTGCGCATCGCTGATGCTTACCCATGTTGTCCCGCCATCATCGCTGCGGAAGAGGCCGGTCGTGCCGTTGGCGCTGCCGCCGAGGTAGATGGCCGGATAGGTCTTGCCGGTCGCCGCTTTGCCGAAGCTGAGGTCAATGGCGTTGGTCACCGTGGAGTTGGCCACTTGGGTCCAAGTGGCGCCATGGTCCGTCGAATGCCACAAGCCGCCACTGCCGGCGGTAATCCAGAGATCGCCTTCCGCAGTGTAGTTGGCCTGCAGAGTTCCGTAGGGCGCGGACGATGTCTTGAGCGTCCACGTTGCCCCGCCATCACTGCTGGCATACACCTTTTGTCCGTCGAGAACATAGAAGTAGTTCGAGTTGACGCGGTCCGATATCGGGTTGACATCCGCCGATCCGCTCCAGGAGGAGGTCGTCCAACTGCTCCAACTGCTGCCGTTCCACGTTGCATTTGACATGACGGCGCTGCCGGAAGGATCCCAAACCATTCGAGAGCCATCGGCCGAAAGTGCCAACTTGCCGCCGCCGGTGATGGTTCCTGAGGGCAGCGAGGAGAACGCGGTCCAGGTCACTCCGTTGTCGGTCGAATATACGATGTAAGGCGATGCGTCGCCGCATCGGACCAGCAAGTTGGGGTTGCTTTCGGCATAGTCGATGTCCTGGTTCGTGCCGGACATGACGGTGTATTCGGTACCGAGAGTGGATGGGTCCGTGTAGCGATATCCGCCGACATCGCCCGCGGCGGTCAGCAGCGGCGCTCCGCTGGCGGGGCTGACCAGTGCGGTTGTCGCCACTTCCTCGAGGTTATTGACGAAGGCGCCCCATTGCGTAGCCAAGCCCGAATCGGCGTTGGCCAGGTCGAAAGTGCCCATGATGCCGCCGCCGTAAGCGACCATCGCGTGATTGGAATTGAACGGATCGATCTGGATATTCCCCGGCCAACCTATTCCGCCCGAGCCCCCGTCCCACTGGATCGTGTCGGTCCATCCTTGAGGCCAGGGATTGTTGTCCGTATTGCGCAGCGAGGTCCACGAGGCGCCGCCATTCGTCGAGCGATAAATGTCGTCGGCGGGCCACCAGCGGTCCAGGGTTGTTATCACCAGGGTGCCCGGATGCTCGGCATCCACCGAGACCCCGCTGAACCCGCCCTGACCGTACGTATTGGGTGTGACGTTAGTCCAGGCTCCCGTATTCGTCTGTAGTTTCCAGACTGATCCATCGAGAGTGCCGTTGGAATTCCCCATGCCGCCCGGCCCGGGTGAATTGCCGAACGTCACGTACATGCTTCCGTCGGAATCCAATGCCGCGTGCTGCGGCATTTGGGTCGCGTCGAGGGCCGGATTAGAGACATTTTGCCAGGTTGCCCCGCCATCGGTGCTGCGGTAGAGGTTGTTGCCGGTCTGAGAAACCCCGACATAGACAGTGGGCATAGGCGAGCCAGCGGCGCCGCTGCTCTTGATGAATTGCACGAAGTTGACCCCCACGCCATTGCTGGTCGTGGTGACCGGAAAACTGGTCACCTGGTTCCAGGTGACGCCGTAATCGGTGCTTTTCCACAACCCGTTCTGGTTCGTGCCCAGGAACAGGATGGCGCTGTCGTTGGGATCGACCATCAGCCGCTCGCCGTCAGAGCGGCCATCCTGGTTACCTCCCAATCCGAAGGGCAGATTGGTGCGCTGCCAGGTCTGTCCCTCATCCGACGAACGGAAGATGGCGCTCTGGCCCTGCCAAGTGTAGATGCCGACCGCGGCATAGACGCGGGTCGCATTGTTGGGATCGATGGCCATGCTCTCAACGCCGTTGCCCGCCAAGAGTACCGGATCATTGTACGGAAGGGAGTCGAACAGCGGCGACCATCGGCCCACGCTCTGGTCCCAGCGGTACGCACCGCCGACGTCTGTCCTGGCGTAGACCAGATTGGGCACCGTGGGGCTATAGATAATCCCGGTCACGAACCCGCCGCCGCCGATTGGTACGCTCTGCCAGTTATATGCCGACAAGAGACGCCGCGATTCAAGCGCCTCAAATCCCAGCACGCGGTGTCCAGCACGAGCGTAGCGTGTGCCAACTCGATGTCTGCGATGAGCCATAAATGAAGTGACTGGGATCGATATCTCCCGAACGCCGAGGCGTTGCCGATGGTCAAGCTCGAAACATCGGCAATCGCCTCGTCGTCCGCTCGAATACGATGAATAATGGGTCCCTGATTTGCTCCCGCGTTGTCGCCGTTAGTTGTTGTTGCGGTGCAATCCGCGCCGCTTCCGCCGCAGCTGGGCCGCGAGTGTTGCCGCGGCGCCTGCCGTTAGCAGGGCCAGCGTGCCCGGTTCGGGCACGGCGGCAACTCCGGGCGCGGCGGATCCAATGCTCGCTCCATGTGCGAGCGACGGCGCCGGTGGCGCGAAGAAGGATCCGGCGGAGCCAACGAAAAGATTGCTGCCGTCTTGGATTCCCTGGGGCGAGGTTACGATCAACTCTCCGGCGAAAACATTCGTGCCGCCGGTGTAAGTATTGCTGCCGCCAAGGGTCAACGTGCCGCCCCCCAGCTTAAAGAGGCTGCCGCCGCCGCTAATCGGCGCCGCCGAGTAAAACTCGCCCGTTGTGCTGGGCTGGAGGACCACGGTGCCCGGACCGCTAAGATTGACGGGCATGTAAACGTGCAGATAGCCGGCGGAGCCGTTCTTCAGTGTTCCGCCGGAGAAGTTGAAAACGCCCGAGCCAGTGTAGGCAGAAACTTCGCCCGTTTCCAGCAGGCCGCCCTGCAGGTTTAGGGTGCCGTTCCCCGTTCCGTACTCTCCCATAGTCGCGCGACCGGCGATCACCACCCCTCCGGAGAGCGTCATGGTGCCCGTGCCGTCGGAGCCGACATTGAGTGCCTGGTCGACTTGTATAGTGCCGCCGCTGACGCTCAGCGTGCCTTGATTATCGGTGAACGTGCCGATCGACAAGCCGCCGGCCACATGAACCGAGCCGCTGGTCATGTTGAACGTGCCGACGGCGTTGCCGCTGGGGTAGTTCACGCCAATTGTCAGGAAAGGCGCGTTCCCCGCGCCAGTGCTCGACACGTTGAGCACGCCGCCACTCATGTTTATGATGCCGACGGCGCCGGCGGTGGCGCCGACCGCGAATCCGTTACCGTTGGTATTGACCGTGCCGCCGGTCATATTCATCGTGCCCGTGCCTCCGGACACCGCGCCCACCGCGACGTAGGCGCTGTTGAACACGCTTCCGGGCAGAATGTTCACCACGGCCGAGTCGCCGTTCTGCGTGGCGACGTTCTAGGTCTTTGGTCGTCGACGCGCTGCCGGCTATGTTCAGCACTCCGTTGCCGGTCACGACAAGACGTCCCAAGCTGCTGTTCCCGTTCCCGGCGAGAGTCACCACTCCATTGCTGGCGGTAATTCCCACGCCGGTGTTGTTTCCGGCGAGAGTCACCGTGCCCGAGCCAATCTGGTACAACGTCCCGGCGCCGCTGATGCTGTTGTTCAGCAAATAGCTGTCGCTGCGGTCCAACGCCACGTTTCCCCCGCTGCCGATGACGATATTTCCGCTGCCCGGCGTGGCGGTACTGCCGCCGCTGTCGATCTGCAGCGTGCCGCCGTTGACGGTCGTCGCGCCGGAGTAGCTATTGCTGTTCAAGAGCGTCAGCGCACCGCCGCCGGTCTTAGTCAAGCCGCCGCTGCCGCTAAGCGAAGATGCAAACGAAACATAGTTGCCATGGGTATCGAGAATGGCGGCTTGCCCCGCGGCGATGGGCGAAAGGCCCGCGGAAACGTCGTCCGCGTTGCCACTGGCCCATTGCAGAGTCCCGCCGTGGAAACCGATGCCGGAAACGGGCAATGTTCCCGACAAGAAGTTCAGAACGCCGTCGTTCAAATTGGTTCCGCCGGTGTAGGTGTTTGCCGCGTATCCGGTCAGGTAGAGAGTCCCCGTTGCGGCTTTGGTGAGCGTAAGGCTGGAGCTCGTGCCGTCTTGCAGAACACCGTTGTAACTGCTGCTTGCCGTGTTGCTCACGGTCAAGGTGGCGGGCGTGGCAGCGCCATTTTCCACGGTCGCTGTCACAGTGCCGTCGTTGGCGTTCAGCGCCGCTACGGTGACGTTCTTGCCATTAAGCTGCAAGTCAGCGCCGATGTAGGAGCCGGAACCGAAGGTGACCGCATTGGGGCTGGTCGCGTTCAATGCCGCGGAGTTACCTATTTGCACTGTGCCGCCGCTGATCGTCACGCCGCTCGTGAAGGTATTGGAGCCATTGAGCTGCGTCACGCCGGCCTGATTGAAAATCAGCGACAGGGGCGAGGATGTGTTATTTTGCAACGAACCATTCAGCACGATCCCGCCTTCGCCAGTGCCGCTGAAGGTCAACGTTGTCGCGCCAATACTTGCCACGGGTGCGACAGTCGCATTGACTGTCAAACCGAGGCCGGAATTGTTATTTGCCCAACTCTGGCTCGTGGTCAATAACTGGACCGCCCCGCTGCCAATCGTGCCGCTGGCAGTCGACGAAACGTCCAACGTCACGCCGCCGGTCCCCATGGTCAGCGTGTGTCCGTTGGGATTGACGACCACGGAAGTGATTCCGCCAGTGCCGCCGGAAACGGCAAACGTCAAGCTATTGATCGAATAATTGAGGTCCAGCGCCGTGGTCAAGGTGCTTCCCGAACTTGCGACCGCTGTGTTGGCCGTAAAATAGACATCGGTAATCAGACCTGGAATCTGCGCGGTGTCCGCGGAGCCCGAAATGTCCGTGCTCCAGTTCGTATGGTTACCGGAGCCTCCGTTCCAGTTGAAATTGCCGCCGATAGCGCCCGACCAGTAGGCCGTCGCGGGAGTGGGGTTGGCCGCCACGCTGAGGACCAGTGCCGCAGTGGTCGAGGTGTTCAAGGCGAACGTGCCGCGCAGATTGGGCACGGAACCGAGAGTGAAGTCGGTCCCGCCAGCGGTCAGGCCGCCGCCGCCGGCCGTTAGGAGTGTGTAGCTGCCGGTTGCGATGCTAGGCGACGAGATGTTGACGACCTCGTGACCGCCTGCCGCCGACAGCGAGCCGGTGACGGCGATCAGGTCGCTGGCGCCGGCTGAAGTACCGAGCTGGAAGCTGAGGATCGAACTGGCAGCCAAGTTCATGTTGCCGGCGATCGAGAGCACGCCGGCGCCGCCGCCTTGCATATTGATTCCAGCGCCCGCCCCTGTAGTGGCCACGTTCCCGCCGATGCTGGCGGTGCCGGAGGCGGCCAGAGCGCCACTCGGGCCGATGCTGACCGCCGTTGCGCCGAGCGTGCCGGCAGCCAACTTCAATGTGCCGATGTTGACCGTCGTCGCGCCCGTGTAGTCGCTCGAGCCGTACAACGCCATAACGCCGTTGCCCGCAACCACGATTGAGCCCGGCCCTGCCCCGTTGGTAATCGACCCAACAATGTTTTCCTGCAAAAAGCCGTTAGTGTCCAACGTGACCGTATTGCCGCCCAGGACGATCGTCCGGTTGGCGTTGAGCGAAAGGGCTTCAGCGCCGAACTGCAGCGTGGCATTATGTGCGAAGGTGACGTTCGCGGTGGGCGAACCGGGCGCCGCGCCCAGGGCCGCGTCGGCATTGATGTTCAAGGTGCCGCCGTTGATCGTCGTCCCGCCTGTGTAGGAATTATTGCCGGTCAGGGTCAGGATGCCGCCGCCGAGCACGGTCAATCCGCCGTCGCCGGGAGAGCCATTGAGGTTTTGGCCGATGCCGATGCTGAAGCCGCTGTCGTCGATAATGGCCCCTCCGCTTTGGACTTGAATGAAGCTGTTCCCCACACTAGCGAAGTTGAAGAACGCGCTTTGGTTGCCGGTCGCCTTGAGCACTCCGCCGTTGAAGTTGAACGTCGCGGTGCTGTACCCGTTGTTGGGGGTGCAGCCGATCTGCGGGACCTGGAGGGTTCCGCCGTTGAGGTTGTAGGTGTAGTTGCCGCCGTAATTCTGGTTGCCCATCATGTTCAAGAAGCCAGTCCCGCCCACGGTCGTGCCGGCGTCGCTGTAGAAAACCACGCTTCCGCCGTTTTGGTTGATGACGCCGGTTTCGCCGCTGTAGAGCTGACCCCTGGCGAAGACGATCTGTCCGTTGTTCTCAATTCTGACCATTGCGCCAGGATTGATCGTCACAGTTCCCTGCACGGTTTCGCCGCGGGCCACCGAAAGGCCGCCGCCGGCATTGGCCGTATTGACGTTGAGAGTTCCGTTGATCGTTAATAGTCCGGCGACGCCGCTGCCCGCCTCGCCGACGTTAACCCACGTGTTGGAATTCAGCACTGCGCCGGCGCCAATCGTGCCCGTACCGGAACTGCGGTCATAGTCAAAGTCGAGGTTGTAGCCAAAGGCAACGTAATTAGCATTGACCGTTCCGCCGGTGAGGTTCATCACACCAGTGCCGCCGGTCTGGCTGCCTAGAGTTGGGTTGCTATAGGCGCCGGGATAGTACGAGACTTGCCCGAACGCCAGGTTCCCGGCCACATTAAGCACGCCGCCTGACATGCTGAGCGTGCCGCTGGACGTTGCCGTGGCGCCCGTGCCGCCACTGCCGAAGACCGCGTTTCCCGTCAGGGTCACGGTACCGCCGACGAGATTGACGACGCCGAGGCCGCCCCCCTGCCCGACATACATCGACGGTGCGTTGACAAGGCCGCCGGACATGTTCAGCGTTCCAGTGCCTGGCACACCGCTTTCGATGCCGTTGCCTATCCAGATATCAGCGCTAGTGGCTGTGATCGTGCCGTTGTCCAAGTTAAAGACGCCGGTGGCGCCATGGTTCCCGACAGCCAACGATGTCCCCGGATAACCGCCGCCACCCTGGATGGTCAAGACGCCCGTGGTATTCATGTTGAACGTGCCATTACCACTAGTAGAACCAAACCCCTGGTTGACGCCGCCGAGATCCAGAAGGCCGCCTAGCGTGAGACTGCCCGAGCCCAGGCCGTAACCCGTAAAAGTGCCGCCAGTTCCGCCGGTGTCGGCCAAGTTGTAGATGCCGGTATTGCCGTAGATGCCGACGGAGGACCAGCCACCGCCGGTCGACAAGCTTCCGGCGATATGTTTGATCTGCGCACCGCCGCCAATAACGATATCGTTTGGTGTAAAAAGGCTATTGGCCGTGATGGTGGCGATGTTGGGCGAGTTGGTGTAGATGTTCGCATCGCCAGTAGGGAACGTGCCACCCCAGTTGCCCTGATCGTTCCAAGCGGTGCTGTTGGTGCCGGTCCAATCTGCCCACACAGGACTGCCAACGGCAATGATGCTCATTGCGGCGAACAGAACGATAAGTCGAGCTTTCGTAAAATGTCCCCTCGGCTCGTTAAACAAGACACAATGTCGAAAAGTTTTCATGTCACACTCCCAGTTAAATAAATCAGATATCAAAATCTCATTTCTTCGTCGCTGGCGAGATCGCAGCCGTCTCGCTGGCCCGCAGGCTGAAGAGAAGCTCCTCCGGCTTTCGTGCCACGTCGCTGATACGGACCTCGTCGATCAAGCCGTGGAACCATTCGCCCGGCACCTTGCCGACGTGTCCGCGGCCAATGGTCCACTCACCGATGTCTTCCCCCTTGGCTAGCGCAGTGCGGCCGTCGTCGGGCAGGGCACTGGACGCGCATTCTTGATAGCCGCGACCGTCCAGGCAATCGACGTACAACCGCAACCGCCGGCCGTCGCTCGCGGCTGCTAAGTGGTACCAATGGTCGAATTCGACGGGAACCTTCTCGGCCACTGCCTCGTGGAACCGTCCTTGAACGTCGGCAAAGCGGATGGCGAATCGCTGTTGGGCGTTGATTTGCAGCGCCAAACGCGGGGCATCTTCCAATTCGTGTGGTGCGTAGGTGGCATCGCGGCCGACAAAAGTCTGCGGAAAGCCCTCCCCCTCGACGCGGTGCGGAGAGACCGAGGCCTCGATCGTCCATTCCAGCGGCGTGATTCTCTGGATGTCGATGGGGGCCGCGTGGCTGAATGCCGAGTGCGTGTAAACATCACGGCCGTAGCCTTGGTAAGACGGCACCGAATAGGTGTCCAGACACGATCGGTTGAAGTATCCGCTCTGCGGGACTGCGCCGCCGGGCACGCGGTCGGAAAAGGTGGGTCGGCTCTCGGGAATGTAAGTGTAAAGATCGTTGCCGTTGAATGAAGAATCGACTGAGGCGCAAACTTGATGCACGTTGCCGCCGGTATCGGGCACGATGGCCCCCACGGGCCGGTCCTCGAAGCGCCAGTAGGCCACGACGTGCCGATCGCGACCGGCGTCTTCCACGCGGCGAATGAACGATTCGCCCGTATCCTGTAGCAGGGTCATGGCGCGGCTTCCCTCTTCGACCCGCGCGCCGCTATTCTCCAGCAGTCGCCGCGACTCGGCTGCCTGACGGGAACCGGACGAGGCAATATCGACTGCTCCCTTGAACACATGTACGCGACTGCTGCCTTGAGGCGTGACTTCCACGCCAAATTCCGTCCCCTGGTCGATGATCGACTCGCTCGGCGTATTGACGCGAAAGCCGTGCGCGCGAACATCGGTTATTTCAGCGCTGAGCTTGCCTTTTTCCAACAACAAGCTTGTGGCCGATTCCAGCTTCACCGCCGCCGGCCCCTGAACCACCACCCGGGCGCCTATGTCAAATGTCAATTCCAGCACGCCGGCATCGAGAGCTAGCGACTGGCCGACGGCCAAGTGCTGGCCGGGCTCGATCGCATTGCCCGACCACCGCACTCCCACGACGCGGTTCAGTTCCGCGACCGGGCCGTCGGCTGAAGGCGCGGGCGCCGCGGATGGCGACTTCGCTTTCGGCTGCGCCATGACTTGCCCCGCGCCTGGCCGCCGCGCGATCGTGCCGACGACCACAACAAGGCACGCCGCCAACAACGCGACAACCGCAACGACCGCCGCAATCGAAGGAAAGTACCGTCTAACATCGGCCGCGCTGCCACGCCGGGCAGTGTCGGACCGGGCAATGCGAAGCGCGTCGACGCCGGCCGTCACTGGCGATGCGGCCGCGTCCCCGGCGCAAACCAGCGAGAGCATATCCTTGCGGACCTTGCTTTCGCCGAGGACGCTGCGCAACTGACTGTCGAGAAAAGCCTCCATGATCAGTTGGTCCAGGTGCCCCGGCTCTTCCTCCAGCCAGTGCTGCAAGACCGCGCTGGCCTCCTCTGAAAGCTCGTTTTCCAGGTAGCCTTGAATCAGATCGGCCGGGCTCATGGGCATCTAACACTCCCTCCCAATTGCCGCTCGATGCACTCGCGGAGGACCGTGCGTGCCCGCGAAAGCAACATCCGCACAGCGCCGTGCTCCATTTGCAGCCGTTGAGCGATCTCAATTGTCTTCATGTCCTCGGAATAATGGAGTCCGATCACCGTTCGGGCACGTCCCGCCAACTTCTGCACGCAGTGCTCCAAGGCGTCGGCCACATCTGAGACTTTGTCGGCCAGGACGCATTGATACGTCTCCGCGATGCGCTCCACCATGGCGTCGCTAAACACGAGTCGATCGGTGTGCTGCCGCCGGCGAAATGCCAGGACTTCCTGTTTGGCGATGCCGATCACCCAGGCGTTGAACGAGCGCGAGCGATCGAATTCATGAAATTTTCGAACCACTACGACGGCGACCTGCTGCAGCACGTCCTGGCACTGATCCGGGTCCGGCAAGAGTGTACGAAGAAACGCCGAGACCGCCCGCTGTGCCGCGGTCCAATACAATGTCAATTTCTCAACGTCGCGCGGGCTCATGTGCTTGTTTAGCACCCCAGTACCAGGCAGAAAAGAGAGGCTTCCTCTCTAGTATCTGCGCGAGACCGGCAAAATGTAACGCGGGCGGAGAAAAACTTGCTGGAGTCGTACCTTTAGGCGACATTTTTCGCATTTGCCGCATAAAGCCCGGACGTCAGCCCTCGACTTGTCCAAAACGCGGCAAAGTTAGTCCGCCGTCAACCATCACGACTTGGCCCGTCGAATAGGGAAAATCGCCATGCACGAGTACCGCCAGGTCCTTGCCCACCTCTTCCGACGTGTGCAAGCGGCGCTGAACCGCCGCGTCATACGCCGCTACGCCGTCGTCCTTGGACCAGCCAGCGGCGGTCATATCGGTCATGATGATGCCAGGCTGGACTTGGCAGACGGGAACGTGGTCCTGGCAGGTCAGGATTCGGATGCAGCAGTGCGTCAACGATTGCCGCATAGGGCGGCTTCCGTTGGTTGTTGGAGCCGACCGGCAATATTCGAGGCGGCCCACTGGGAATCGTCCCCGGAAGCGTCGCGTTGGGCCCATGCCGGCAAAACACTAAGGATTGGCAGTCGGATTGCTAGAGCAATGGCGGTTCGCATGCTTCGTTTCTGTGGCTGTCGATGACATCGGTTGAGAAGGCCTTCACTTTCCGAGCGGTTCTTGGCAGGCGAGCGACTTATCAGCGCAATTATAGACATGCCGATTGCCATATCAAAATAGGTTCGTTGAACTAAACCGCTGCGCGGTGGGTTGGCATGCCGTTCCTCGTGACTGTGCCCTACCGTTGATCGGGGCCACCTAGCGCGCATGTAGCGATTATTCCGATTTGCGCCTCGTCGATTTGTATGCCAAGTTTCTGTTACGCAATACCGCGTGCAGAAAGGCGGCACGATGACTCCGCTCAGACAGCGTTACATCGAAGATCTGCGTCTGAAGAACTTCTCGCCCAAGACCATCAAGGTCTACGTTCATGCCGTGGCCAGATTTGCCAGGCACTTTGGGCGCTCACCCGACCAGTTGAGCCAGGAAGATGTCCGCAGTTATCTCATTCACATGATCGAGCGGGGCGTGGCACGCGGCACCGGCGTCGTAGTGCGCAATGCTCTTCGGCATCTTTACACGGACACGCTGGGTCGTCCGGACTGTCTGGAGAAGCTACCGCGTCCCAAACGCGAGCATCGGCTTCCCGTCGTCCTGAGCCGGGAGGAAGTGCAGCGGCTTTTTGCGGCGGTGACGAACCTCAAGCAGAAAGCCCTGTTCATGGTGGCTTATGACGCTGGGCTCAGGCTTTCGGAAATCATCAACCTCCGCATCGAGGATCTCGACAGCGAGCGGATGGCCATCCGGATTCGCCAAGGCAAGGGAAAGAAGGACCGTTATGCGCGGCTGACGCCCGGATTGCTCAGTCTGTTGAGGAAGTACTGGAAGGCCTATCGTCCGAAGACCCTACTGTTTCCCGGCGCAGCGCCGGACAAGCCTTACGACCTCGCCACGCCCGGCCAACTCCTCAAGAGGGCATGCCGCAAGGCGGGCATCACCAAGCGGGTCAGCATGCATACCTTGCGGCACACGTTCGCCACGCACTTGCTGGAAGCTGGCACCAACCTGCGCGTGATCCAGCAGATGCTTGGCCACGAGCGGATCCAGACGACGTGTGTCTACACGCACATCTCGTTGGAAGAGTTACGGGAAGCTCCCAGCATGATGAATCTGCTCGAAGCCCCCAAGGCCGCGAACGATGTGAAAGGACCGACTCCACCGCCGCAGGACGAAGTAGCCTGATGCGAAACGGTCTCGAAGTCGCGGACGTGTTCCGTGATGGCCAATCCCGCTTCGTCGCCCAGTATGGTCATACGCTGAGGCCTGAACAACGGCGAGTCCTGACCGCGATCATCCGTTGCCGGACCGCGGAACTGGGCGGGCATGTGCAACGCTGCGACGAATGCGGGCACCAGAGGATCCAGTACAACTCCTGCCGCAATCGCCACTGTCCGAAGTGCCAGGCGACAGCCCGCGCAGCCTGGCTGGAGGCACGGCAAGCCGAGTTGCTGCCGATCCCGTATTTCCACGTGGTCTTTACCTTGCCCGAAGAAATCCGTCCCCTGGCACTCCAGAACAAACGCCTTGTGTACGGCGTCCTCTTTCGGGCGGCGGCAGAGACGCTCCAGGAGGTGGCGGCCAATCCCAAACATCTCGGCGCCGAAATTGGCCTTTTGGCGGTGCTCCACACCTGGGGCCAGAATCTGATGCACCACCCCCACGTTCATTGCGTGGTGACCGGAGGCGGGCTGGCTCCCGGCCGCTCCCACTGGGTTCCGTGCCGGCAAAGCCGGCGGACAAAGAAACTCTTCTTCCTCCCGGTGCGGATCCTCAGCCGTGTCTTTCGCGGGAAATTCATCGACTTCCTGAAACGCGCCTATCGAAGCGGCAAACTTCACTTCCACGGCAAGCTGGCATCCCTGGTCCAACCTGCCGCTTGGCAACGCCAACTTGATACAGCCGTGAAAAAGGATTGGATCGTCTACGCCAAGCGACCTTTTGGTGGCCCGCGACGGGTGCTCAAGTACCTGGCCCGTTACACCCACCGTGTGGCCATCTCGAACCAGCGGCTCATCGAGTTGCGTGACGGTCAAGTAAGCTTTCAGTACAAGGATTACGCGGATAGCCAACAGACCAAAGTCATGAAGCTGGCCAGCAGCGAGTTCATCCGCCGCTTCTTGATGCACACGCTCCCCAACGGTTTTGTACGCATCCGCTATTACGGTTTCTTATCAAACCGTGATCGTAATCAACGACTCGACCAGTGTCGGCGACTTCTCGGCGCTCCGAATCTGCCGACGCAACCCGCCGAACCAGCGCAACTCCCCGCGGAAGACGCATCGTGCCTATCGCCTGCGACATGCCCGATCTGCAAACGTCGCAGCTTGGTCATCATCGACGTCGTACCGGCGATTCCGCCGTGCATGCCGCGATGCCCGCACTTCCTCGCCCGCCACGCCACCAACGCAACCGGCGTTGATACCTCCTAATTCTGCCCCACCAACATGGCCATTCCCCGCGCTACGTTTTTTACGGACCAGACGCCGCTACGCATCCACTGCGCGCCGATTCCACTCTCGTCGATCAATTCCAGTCCCGTTGCCGCCACACTCGCGATCCCGCTTCTACCACCGCCCAGTACCATCATCACTGCCGCCACGATCGCAACCCCGCCATCGCCGTATCCCGCCTCGTGAATTCCCACCAGCCACTCCTCCGCGACATTCAACTCCCATAGCCCGCGGTTAAGTTCATCGCACGTTTATCCGACGTGCCGGTCCGAACGCTCACGCCGATCCACCCTCTCCCCCGGCACATCGGATAAACTACTCAGCGTTTTCTGGCAAGGCCGAAGATTAGTTGCCGCCCGGCACTTTTCCAACCGAGCTAACTCCGAGAATGCCATTTCGAGATTCAAATCGCCGGAGAGCCGTAAAACCCGAGGTTTCCAACAACGAACGCACAGACACTCGGGGAAGCCGGCAAGAGCCACTTCGCCCTGATACACAGTACAGTGGCTTCTTCCACATGCCGTGCCAACCTTGGGCCGGTGGAAGTCGCGACGGCCGATATCGACGACCACTCCACAGCCTGATACTGGCGATATCGCATCCGAAGCATTTCGTGACCGCTTGCGCGCGGAGGATGGGCAGAATCCCCATCCACCCGCGACTCCGCCTGGTGCTCGGCAAATTGAAGCGAGAGCCGAACGGCCGCGTATTCCATGCGCCATGCGGCGGCCAGCTCCGTCCGCGGAACGTCCTCACCGTCTTCATCCGCGACGTGATTAAGAAGCTGAAGGACACCTTCCCGACGCCCGAGGGCGAGATTGGCTTCGAACACGGGAGGCTGCATAGCTTCCGGCATTTCTTCGTCAGCCAGTGCTCTTTGGGCGGTGCCTCGGAAGGCGAGATCCGCGAGTGGGTCGGCCATGCCGACAGCAAGATGGTCGAGCACTCCCGGCACCTCGGCCGCAAGGATGCCTTAGCGAAGATGGAGCAAATCACCTTTGTAACCCCGGCCGCGAACGGGCAGGCCAAGACCGGGGAGCAAACCAGTCCTGCTCAAAAAACAATTGAAATCGGCGTCTGCAACGGCGCGGGAAAGGTGAGAATCCTGATGCGAACGATCGGTGCAAATCGGTGGTCGCCATAGCAAAAACGGCCTCCATTTGCCCCGTGACTGGGACAAACGAAAAGCGCCTTTCGTAAGTGCTTTCCGTACAATGACTTACGAAAAGCGTTTTTCTAAAGAGCGGAGAGGGAGGGATTCGAACCCTCGGACCCCCTTATAGGAAGTCACGGATTTAGCAAACCCGCGCATTCGACCACTCTGCCACCTCTCCAAAACACATGTTTCTCGGCTTTTTTTGATGATTCGCACCAATCGGATACAACTCATTGCGGAATAAGTACAACCGTTTGTACAACCGCCGGGCCAGAATCTCAAAAAGAGCCGAATGTCCAAGTCTACCACAAAACGTACCTCCGACAAGGCACGCCGCAGCAACAGACCCCATCCTGACGTTCCGCTCACCCGGCACCCCCCGCGGCTACTGGTGCAAAAAGGTCGACGGCAAGCCTCGCTACTTCGGACGCGTGGATTATGACCGGGACGGCGCAAAGGTCATTGACCTTTAGCTCGTGCAGAAAGACGGCCTTCTGGCGCAGGAAGCCGCCGAAATGGGCAAATCCACCAGCACCCTCCCGGTTCAGGGCGAGTACGTCAGATTCTCGCCGCCGGCGATGGTCGACATCGCCTGGTAGGTCGGCATGTCGACGCTGTCGGGAATGAAGAGGACGTGCCCGTCGCCGAAACAGAAATTGGCCCCGCCGGGATGGCGGCTGCCGAATGCGCCGTTGAAGGTGATGTTGTTTTCGTCGGTGGAAGTCACCCCTTGCCCCGGCAGCGTGTTGATGGGATTGAACGCCGATCGCATGCCCGACTGAAAACGCGTCGCACGGGCCCAATTGTTCGAGGAGGCGTCCTGATCGCTGACCATCGTTTCGCCGAGGAAGATGGTATGGCTCATTCCGTCCTTCACCTGATTTGCCTTGCGAGCGTGGACATAAACGAACATGCCCGTGTTCTGTTGTTTGGCGGTTTCGCTGTAGCCTTGGGGAGGTCCGGGGCCGAGCGTGCCCATCATCATGGCGTAGGACGAAGTCGGGTAGCCGTTGTACGCCGGTTGGGAAGTGTCGCTGGGGCAGACGAAAGTGCCCAGCCGCCGCTGCAGCACGGCGGCGATTTGCGGCGTTTCCCATCCCGTCGTCGTCGCGTCGCTGCAGGTCGGAAACAACGCCCCCTTGGCGAAAGGCATGAACGTCTTATAGATGTCGTTAAGTTCGATATACGGCAAGATGTACACGAAACCGCTCGTGCCGGACCGCGCGGCGCAGGGCACATTGTTATTGTTCGGGGCGCCCGAGCCGTCGTAGCCGCTGCGGCCGGGCGGAAAAGTCCCCAGCGCTCCTTCGTAAGTGACGAAGCCGAGGCCGAGCTGCTTCTGGTTGTTGCCGCATTGCGATCTTCGCCCCGACTCCCGCGCGGCGTTGATCGCCGGCAGCAGCAAGGCGATGAGGATACCGATGATCGCGATCACGACCAGGAGTTCCACCAAGGTAAACGTGCGCTTGCACATTATGGCTGCTTTCGCCGACTCGCTGCGCGGGCGCCTCGCCATCGGCATGCCGCCGCGCCGGCAAGCATGGCGGCCAGAATCGCCAGTGTGCCTGGCTCCGGCACGACCGAGGCCGACGGCACCGGCGCGGCGGGGGCAAATAAGGAGGGGTTGCCGACGGTCAAGCTCTCTCCGTCGGCAAGCGCCTCGTTGTTAGTCAATACCACGCTGCCGTTGGACACGTAGAGGCCGCCCGTGAAGGTGTTACTCGTGCCGCTCAGGGTGAGCGTGCCCGGTCCAATGCTGGCGAGCGCTCCGCTGCCGCTGATGAGCGAGCTGACCGCACCGTTCTGTCCGGCATCGATCCAGAAATTGTCCGTGCCGGTGCCGGCCAGGTTCAGCGTGGGAATGCTGACTGTCAGGCCGCTCTCGACTGCGTCGCCGCCGAGGCCGTAGATCGGATCGTAGTTGGCGATCGTGCCGGACGTCCAGTTCGAGCGCGGCGCTGCCCGACCCGCTAGTGATCGTGTTGGCGCTAAGCAGGCCGCTGTTGAGGTTGAGCGTGCCGCCGGCCGGTTCGGTTTGGCCCGCGGCGATGAGCCCCATCGTGATCGTGCCCGCGAGCACCGTGCCGCCATTGAGCGAGAACGTGCCGGCGGCGCTCGCGCCGTCAATGGTTCCCGCGGACATCTCGCCGATCGTGATTCCGCGGGCGTCCAAGGTCCCGCCGCCCATGTTGAACGTGCCAGTGGCGGGGAAGGTGTTGTTGTACCGCGTGTGGTTGCCCAGGACCATCTGGTCGACGTAGCCGTTAATCACGCTGGTTCCCGTGACGCCCGTAAGCAGGTCGATCGTGCCCGTGGCATACTGCGAGAAGGTCGTCTCCCCGAGGACGCCGACATTGACTTCGGCGCGGCTGCGCGTGCCGCTGCTAGTGCCGTCGATGGTCAGCGTGGGATTGACGCTGCCCGGAGCGAATACGAGCGTGCCGGCCACGCTCGTCCGCTGGTTGGTGTTGTTGTTGGTGCCCACCTGGATCGCGTTCGCGTGGATCGCATTGGCCTGCCCAAGGTAGACGAGTCCGGTCGAAACGTTGCCGTTGGCCGTGTCCTGGCTGCCGCGGCTGGCGACGCCGAAGAGGTTGGCCGTGATCGTATTGCTGGCGGCCAGCCACAGGGTGCCCGCGCCGGTGCTCGTCAAGGCCGTGCCCGTGTACTCCGCGCCTACGTCGAAGATGCGGCTGGAACCGCTGAAGGTGAAGGCACCGAGGTTCGTCATCACCAAGGTTTGCGTCTGGTCGGCGCTGGTGGGGTCCGCCCCGCCGATGAGCATATTTCCGGTCGCGTTCACCGTCATGCTGCCGCTGCCCGTTATGGTGCCCGTAAAGCTGTCGGCCAGCGCCAGGCCGGTGATCGCCTGGTTGTTGGCGCCGAGACTCAGCAGCGCATTGCCGGAAAAGGTGACGCTCGTCGCGCTAGAAAGGCCGCTGCCGGGGGCCAGGGCGAGCGTGCCGCCGCCGATCGTAGTGGGACCGGTATAGAGGTTCGTCCCGCCGAGCGTTAGGACGCCCGCGCCCGTCTTTGCCAAGCCGAGCACTCCGCCGCTGCCCGTATTATTCTCCAGGACGCCCGCGAAGGTGCTTGTGGCATCGTTGTTGCCCACAGTGAGAGTATTGGTGCCGGAGAGGTTATTCACTACGAGGTTCGTGGTCGACTGCGTGGGCTGCGAAAGACCGTTGACAGTCGTATCGTTGCCGTTGAGGTCCAGTACGGCCGAATTTGCGGCGCTGGTGAAACGGACGTTGCCCGCGCCGGAGCCGTTAGGGATGGCGCCCGTCGTGCCCAATTGGAGCGTGCCCATAACGATCATCGTATCGCCACCATAGGAGTTCAGAGCGCTGAGGTTCAGCGTGCCCGAACCGTTTTTCGTCAGCGCGTAGCCGCTGCCGTTGTCGCTGATCGCACCACTCACGGTGAGAGTGTTGGCGGCGACGGTCACGGTTAGGCTGGAGCCGAGCGTGACCGCGCCCGGGCCGAGATTGAGGCCCTGTGATCCCAAGAAGGCGAAGCTGGCGTTCCAGTTTTGCGTGTTGCCAGCCAGGGTGACGCCGCCGGAGGTGCTGTCGATGCTGCCGCCGCTGATGGTCAGCGAGCCGGAGCTCAAGGCGGCGTTGTTGTTGATGACGAGCAGGCCGCTGTTGAGGTTGGTCCCGCCACCATAGCTGTTGCTGGCGGCCAAGACCAGCGCCCCCGGCCCGGTGACGGTCAGCGAGTAGTTGTTGCCGCCATCGCTAATCGGACCGGCCAACGTCAGCGCGCCGCTGCCGCCGAGCGTCACGGTCGCCGAAGTCCCTAGCGCTACGGGGCCCGTTCCCAAGTTCAGTGGATTGCTGCCGCGGAAAGTAAAATTGCTGTTCCAGTTCTGCGGAATATTGTTGGCGAGCGTCAGGGCTGCGCCGCTGGTGTTGTCGATCGAACCGCCGGAGATGGTCAACGTGCCACTTCCCAGCGCACCGGAATTGCCGAGATTCAACAGGCCGCCGCCCAGCAACGTCCCGCCCGTATAGCCGTTGTTCGTGTTGATCGTCAGCGCGCCTGGGCCGGTCATGACCAGCGAGGTGCTGCCGATGATCGAACCCGTCCCGCTGAAATTGTACGCGACATTGGTGTTGGTCACCGTCAGGGTGCTCGGCGCGACGTTGCCGCTTATGGTGACGGTCGTGGCCGTGCCGGGCGTGTCATTAAAGGTCACGTTGTCGCCGCCGAAGAAGAAGTCGGCCGCGCTGGTGGAGAGGTTGTACCAACTCTTCGACACGCCGGTGTCCCATGTCTGATTGCTGCCGCCCAGCCATCTCAGATTGCCGGTGAAGCCGGCGACGGTCAGGGTTATCGCCGTCCCGCCGGATGTGCCAAAGGTAAAGTTCTGCCGCGGACTGCTGCCGAAAAGTCCGCCCATGGCGAGATCCGCTGTGCCGCCCGCCGACAGGTTGCCATACGTGAACAGGGTAAAGGTGCCGTTCGCCAATTGGGCGGTCGGGGCGATAACGTCGATGCCTGCCAGCGACAGGTTGCCTCCGGCGGCCATCACCAGGCTGCTGCCCTGGGCCAAGGAGACGGTGCCGCCGCTGAGGGACAAATTGCCGTTGATAGTCATCGTGCTGCCCGTGCCGCCGGCAACGTTGAGCTGCGCACGGTCACGTTCAGCGTGCCGTTGACGTCAGTCCCGCTGGGCGGAGTCGGTCCCGCAGTGAGCGTGCCGCTAGTGAAGCTGTAGCCGCCCGGATTGTAGGCCGAAACGTCCAACGTCGCGCCCGGCGCGACCGTGGTAAGGCCGTTGCCGAGTGTTCCAGGGGCGTTCAAGGCCAACGTGCCGGCGCTGACAGTCGTCGGGCCGGTGTAGTTATTGGGCCCGGCGAGTGTTTGGGTATTGCCCGGCGCATTGAGCGTTATCCCGGCTTTGCCGGTGATCGTTCCCGAGTAGGTCGCTGGAACTGTCGGTGTGAGGATGAGGACACCGCCATTCGCAGTGCTGGTGATCGAGCCGCCGTTACCCCCCAGTCCACTCGTTGTGACTGTTTGGCCGCCCAGGTCCAACACGCCACCGGAGACCTGCAAACTGCCGCTGGAGCTGCCCAGCGCGTTGGGGTTGCCCAGTTGCAGCGTGCCGCCGGAGACGGTTGCGCCGCCGGCGTAGTTGTTGGAGCCGGAGAGCAGGACGAGTCCCGGCCCGTTCATCGCGACCGCCGCGGCGGCGCCGCCCAGCGACGCGCTGGCGGTGCCACTGACAAGCGTGTAGCTCGAGGCAGTCAAAGAAGCAGCGGAACCGCTATTGACGATGCTGCCGCCGGCCAGCGTGACCGCATTGACCGTAGGGCTATTGCCGTTGAGGTCCAACACGCCGCCGGTGACGCCCAGGCTGCCAAAGGAGGAGCCCAGCCCATTGGCACTGCCGAGTTGCAACGTCCCGCCAGAGACGGTCGTGCCGCCGACGTAGGTGCTGGCGCTGCCGCCGAGGATCAGCAGCCCCGGCCCGGCCATAGTCAATGCGGTCCCCAATCCGCCATCGGCAAGGCTGCCATTGATTGTGGTGGGCACGTTCACCTGGAACGTCGTGCTGCCGACAAGGGTGCCTGGGCCGTTGAAGGTCATCGAGCCGGTATAGCCGAGACCTGGGTTGCCGAAGGTCACGGTGGAATCGGCGAAGTTGTTGCCCAAGTTGAAGGGCGCCGCCTCCGTGCTGCTGGCGGTGTTCGAGCAGATCGTGATGCCGCCGCTGAAGGAGATGATGGCGTTGCCCAGAGCCGCGGGGATAGTTCCGAAAGCGAACGTTCCCCCTTCTATGTTCACGGTGGCGGTCGTACGGCCGCTTCCGACGGTGGCAAGATTCATCGTGTTTACGTCAACCACGCTGTTCGGATTGGGACCGATGGTGAACGTGCCTATGCCATCGCCCGTGCTTCCGGTGTTGTCGCAAGTTCCAATGAACAGCGTGGCGATCCTGGCGTTGACCTGCCCAAGGGAGAAATCCATGGTGCCGACAGCGTTTGTGGCCGCGGCCGCAAGGTGGTCGCCGATACTAATCGTCGTTACGCGGCTGTTGCCGCCGGCGCTCCCACGGATTGTCAAACCGGCAGCCGAGCCGGCGGTCGGATTGAAGACGACGCTGCCGTTCGCCTTGGTGCGGCCAACGTTGAACTGGTTGGCGTTGATCGTGTTGGTGCCAGTGCCCAAAGCGAGCATGCTGGTGATGTTTGCGCCGTTCGTCGCGGCGCCATTGTCGCCGATATCGATCGTCGCGCTGGAAGTGATGGAGCTCGTTTGGGCCAAGCTCAGGATGCCCGCCGTCGCGCGCGAACCGCCAGTCCCAGTCCACGCGCCACGTCAAAATTTGAGCCGCTAAAGGTGAAACTGCTCAGTCCGCTCATATCGACCGTGTCGTTGAAGGAGGTGGCGGTGCTGCTGCTCAAACCAACGACCAAATTCGCGGACGTGCTGCTGACCACCAAAGCGCCGGTTCCCGAAATGCTTACGTTGGTCTGGATGTTGGCGTTCGAGCTGCTTAACAAGCCGAAGGTCACTCCGCCGCTGACTGTCAGCGTGGTGCTGCCGCCGGTGCTGCCGATGACGAGGTTCTGGTAGGAGTTCGTGGTCGTGCCCGTATTGGCAAAAGTCAGCGAGCTGATCGTGACGCTTTGATCGACGATGCTCGTCGTGCCCGCGGTAAGAGAGCTGGTGCCGCCCGTATTGTTGAAGAAGACCGAGTTTCCGCTTGTGAAACCGTTGGGACTCCAATTGAGACTGTCGGACCAATTAAGGTCGGCGGCGACGTTACGCGCCGCTCCACGTAAAGGTGGCAGCGCCGGCCGGCGCCTCCAAAAGACACGCCAAGGAAACCGCGCCCGCGATTGCCGACGCCGGTAGGACGAACGAACGCGCCCGCTGTTTACGGATGTTCATGTAAGAGTGCCTCGTTGTTGATGTATTATTCAGCCTTGTTGGCGTCCGCCGGGGACCTTTCGATCGCCGCCACCGTGAGTTTCGGGTCGCCGAACATTGCCCCATTCCAGACTCCATCGGCCACGGCGGTCGTGACGACAAGCGTGAGGCAGCGGTCGGCCGGCTGCAAGGGGACTTCCAGCGGAATTGGGCCGCTGTTGGCAGCCACGTCGGGCCGCTGAAGCCGGAGCTGGCCGTCGACAAAAACCCAGAAACTGCCCGGACGCGGCGGGTTGCTCTCGCGGCACGCGTTGCCGGCCACGGCCGTAAACGACGTCAAACGATAGCCGGGGTGCGCCGCGCGGATCGCCGCCAGGTCGAAGGTGATCCCCTTGTTGCTGCGCACCGCCAGCACGGCGTGCCCGATGGATGAGTAATCCACGCCGCCCAGTTGCGGCAAGTTGTTTTGCTTGGCGGTAAACCACGCGCTCGCGCGGGCGGAGTCGCGCCGGCTGCCTGAATCATATTGGCGGTTTTACCATCATTGCGGGGAAAGTTTGCGAAGCTGTGCCCGGCGGAGTCCAGTTGCACCGCTCCCTTGCCGCCATGCACGACGAACACCCCGTCGACGAATTGGCAGCCCGGCACAAGATGGTACTGGTGGTCCGCCTGGAACACGGTCCCCTGGCTGGGAACGATGTTGTCGTGGCCGCCCGACTCGTCGCCGAAGCGGCCGTTCGTAGGATTGATTTCACGGTTGCGACGCGCGGAAAGGCCGTTGCCGCCGGCCACGATGTCCACCAAGTCCAGGGCCGTTGCCGCCGGCAGCCTCCGGACGAACTCGTTGGCATTCGCCGCGATGAACTCGATTGGTTTGACCGGCTTGCCCGCCGGGTAAGACATCGCCACGCGGACGGCCTGCTGGGCGGTAAGAACAAGAGCAGGAGACTTCAAATGCTCCCTTTCTCCTTTTCTCCCCGTCTCCTCTTCTCCCCCTCTCCCTTTCTCCCTTTCATACCCCTGCTCCGCCTGCACCTTTCCGCGGAATACATGAGCCTCCTGGGCGCCGCTATCTGCCACCGCGACGCCGAACTCGGTGCCGAGATCGGTATACTTCATGCCCGGTGCGTGGACCTCAAAGCCGCGAGCCGAGGGGTTTTCAACGGTGACGGCACACTTGCCGCGGTTCAAGAACGCGCGCGCACGGGTGTGGACCGTCAGTTTCGCCGGGCCTTGCAAAATCATCCTTGCGCCGCTTTGAAAAACGATTTCGGCCAAACCACTCCTAAGAACCAGGTTTTCCCCGGCGCCAGATCGTCGCCCGCTTCCGGCGCGTCGGGGCCACCCGCAAATTTGCAATCAATCGTTCGAGTGAGACGCGCGACGGGATCGACAACGCGGCACTTGGCGGGCGAAAGCGGCGGCGATTCTTCGTTAGCGTCTTCTTCGTCCGCTTCCGCCTCGTCGTCCGACGCCAGGTTCGGTACGATCCTTATCGGGGGCGCGGTACGTTTGCCGTCTTCTTGTGTGGCAACTTGCGCTGGCGGCGGCGCGGATGCGTACCAAGCGGCCAAAGGCACAGCCGCGACTACCGCGAGCAAAGCCGCCGCCACGGGATTGCGTGCCAGCGTCCGCCCAGTGAGGCGCAACGACGAGTGCAGAAACCCGAGGACTGTCGCGCGCGGCGCCCGCCGCACCGTCGCGAGCCGCTCTTGCTCGGACACCTTGGCCCAAGTGGCCAGTACGTCCGATTCCCACACCAACTCCAAATAAAGGTCGCGCGCCTCCGGATCGCGCAGCAACTCTTCCAACCGCCTCATTTGATCGGTCCGGGTGACGCCCCGGTGCGCAGCATCGATCAAGCCCTGAAGTTCGACGAACAGTTTCTGCGGCGGAGCGTTGCGGCCGGTCATTGGTCTGCGTCTCTCTGTAATCTGGCGTTGATGCAGCTTCGCAGGACTTGGCGGATGCGAACGATAGCCTTTTCTGTGGCCGCTGCACTGCGCCAGCGCCTCAGCCGCCTCGCGGAGTTTCATGCCCAACACGTAGTAGAGGCGGATCAACTCGCGGGCGTGGTCGGGCAGTTTCTGCAGGCAGTCGATCAAGGCTTCCTGCCGCCCGGCCAGCTCGCTCGCTCGCACCGCCGCTCGATCGGCCAACATTTCCACCACTTCGGAACTGAAAACGATCCGCTCGCGGCACAGCTTCTTTCGGAAGGTCAAGACCTGGTAGTGTGCGATCGAGCGTGCCCATGCCGAAAAGTCGCCCTCACAGGGGTCGTACCGTCCGAATTGTTCCCACAGCTTCAGGCTCGTTTCCTGGGCGATCTGCTCGGCATCGGCCAAGTTAGGCACTAGCGAGAGGATATAGCTTTTAAGATACCGCTCATTGCCCGTCAAAAGACGTACAAACTCCTCGACGCGGGTTTCCGCAGCGAGGCCATGCGAATTCTGGACGCGGTCGTTGAACGTGAGAGGCATATTAGCAGATACCCAGCACGAGAAGTGGTCCGCGTATTATAGGCGCGATTGCCTCGTTTTCGGACAAATTCATCGAATTTGTCGTATTCGAGTAATTCCTGGCCCCGAATCAATCGGTCCAGTATGCGGAAATCAAGACTTTGCGCTCTGTCAATTCGCGTATGTGGGATCGCCCGCAGCGCGTCCGCATGCCGGATCAGACCGTCACCACATTTTCTCAGTGGGCCTGCGACAGTTCCGGCGGCAGCAGTTGGATCGTCGCGTCTGGTCGAGTCGTTCTTCTCGACTATCGTGGCTTGCGATAGATTGACTCCGAGTAGGCTGCCGTGCGGTTAATCGCCCCCTACATCATCGCCGGAGCCCCGGCGCCAAGATTCGTCGAGCCGAGAGCGGGCAGGCCGTGATCGACGAAGGCGGCCAGCTTCCGTGTCGGGCCGGGATGCTGGAGCTTGCGTATTGCCTCCTGCTCGATCTGGCGTACGCGCTCGCGGGTGACAGAAAAGATCCGCCCTATCTCCTGAAGTGTGTACGCATAGCCGTCGGTCAGCCCGTACCGCAGGCGGAGGATTTCCCGTTCGCGGTAATCGAGCATTTGCAGCACATCGGCGATGCTTGACTTGAGCATGGCCGCGTTCATGCCGGCCAGCGGATCGTGCTCGCGATGGTCGTAAAGCAGATCGCCGAGGAAGTTCTCGTCCTGATGGCCTACGGGCTGATCGAGCGAGAGCGGCTGGCGGCTCATTTTCAAGGCCCGTTGCGTGTCGTCCATGGTGAGCCCGCTGAGTTGGGCAATTTCCTCCAAGGTCGGCTCTCGTCCTTCGTTGTGGACCAGATCGCGATTGATGTCGCGAACCTTGCCCATTTTCTCGATCATGTGCACGGGCACGCGGATCGTGCGGCTCTGGTCGGCGATGGCGCGGCTGATTGCCTGGCGAATCCACCACGTCGCGTAAGTGGAAAAGCGGAAGCCGCGGGCATGCTCGAACTTGTCGACCGCCCGCATCAGCCCCGTGTTGCCTTCTTGGATCAAGTCGAGGAAACTCAGCCCGCGATTGCGGTAGCGTTTGGCGATGGAAACTACGAGCCGCAAGTTGCCGGTCACCAGATCGCGGCGGGCCGCTTCATGGAGCCGGTCAAGTTGTTCGATGCGCGCGAGCCGCCGCTTCAGATGCCGTGGCGTATCGAGCGTCATTCGCCGCAGGCGGCGAAGGTCGGCGCGCAATTGCTCCAGGGGCAGTCCTGTGATCACGTCGCCATGAGCCTTGTCGCCCGGACGGCCGATATGCCCGGCAAGGTCTGCCATTTGCCGGCTGATCTCACGAAGTTTTTGATGGGAGTTTTGCAATCGCTGCATCCGCAAGCCAAGCTCCTCGACAAGGCGAGCGGCGCGCCGCCGCCGCAGTGCCAAGCGGCGCAGCGTACGGCGGCGTTCGCTTGCCGAGAGATTTCGGCTGCCGACAGCGCGAAAATCGTGACGGTCCTTGCGCAACAGGTGTTCCAGCGTGCGGCGGTTGGCTTCGATTCGCCGCAAGAGCCCGCCAGAAAGACTAGGATCGGTGAGCGAAACGTCGACGGCCTGCTCCAACCGCAAACGGCCCGTCAGGACATCGTCCACGACGCAAAGCGCCGATTGCAAAACGTAGTCGTTCGCCAAGATGGCAAGCCGCAGATTGTGCCGAGTGCGGGCGATTCGCCGCGCGGTTTCCAATTCTTGCTGCCGGTTGAGCAGAGGGATGTCGCCCATCTGCATTAGGTAGGTACGTATAGATCCAGGTTCGTATTCCTCCATGTCTGCCTCCTCAATGCCCTTGGATACTACGCAGACAGGCCCTATTTTTGTTCGTTTCTAATAACATTATTCGCCTGGGGTACGTGAAAGGACATACCGCCCGCTAGGTAGGTTCTGTCGCGGAGTGAGCGTTTCATTTAAATCATGCCGGTTTTTGGCCGCTGCTGGTGGAAATGATACGAGCCGGTCGGGCTTTCGCTCGCGGCAAATCAAACCTACGATGGAACTATGTCAGTTCCAACCTCAGTCCATTCGCCGGTAATGCTCGCCGAGGTGCTCGCCGGCCTTGCGCCCGGCCGGGCGCGATCGTCGTCGATGGCACGCTAGGCGGCGGCGGCCACAGCCGGGCATTGGCCGAAGCGGTGCGGCCCGGCGGCCGGCTGATCTCACTGGACCGCGATCCCGCAGCGGTCGATGCGGCACGCCAGCACTTTGCCGGCCTGCCCGTAACGGCGGTGCAGGCCAACTTTTGCGACTTGCCCGAAGTGCTTGGCGAACTTGAGATTGAAGCGGTTGACGGCATCGTGCTCGATCTCGGCCTTTCCAGCGATCAATTGGCGGACGAAGAGCGGGGGTTCAGCTTTTCGTCCACCGGCCCGCTGGATCTGCGGTTTAATCCGATGCAGGGCAAACCGGCCTGGCGACTGCTAGAGCGGCTCAGTGCGGAGCATCTGGCTGACTTGATTTACCTCTATGGCGAAGAACGCCATAGCCGGCGGATCGCCCGCGCGATCGTCGAGCGGCGACACGACAGGCCGATCGAAACGTCCGCCGAACTGGCCGAACTAGTGCGGCGCTGCGTTCCCCGCTCCCGGCACGAGCGGATCGACCCGGCGACCAGGACCTTCCAGGCCCTGCGAATTGCCGTCAACGATGAGCTGAAGTCGCTGGAAATCGCCCTTCGCCGGCTGCCCGATTGCCTGCGGCCGGGCGGACGGCTGGCCGTGATCAGCTTTCATTCGCTCGAAGATCGCCGGGTCAAGGAAGCCTTTCGCGACGATCCGCGTTTGGCGGCACTCGCGCGAAAGCCCGCCATCCCCTCCGATGAGGAAATCGCCGCGAATCCGCGTTCTCGGAGCGCAAAACTTCGCATCTCCCAGCGAAATTGAAGCGCTGTTGGCGTTTACATCATTCGGCGGAGCGATTATTATCCCGCGCCAAGAAAAATCCCTGCACGGACGTATGGAGACACGGAAATGAAGGTCAAGCGGAATCGGGAAATCGTGGTTGGTCTGTCGGTGCTGCTCTTGCTCGCGGTCATTCTCGTGTCCGTCACCGTGCGGCGATTGATGCGGCCGGCCGCTCAGTCCGACACGTTGGTCGCGCGTTTGGAGGAACCGCGAAACGAGCATCAAGCTAAGGAAGTCGAGGCCCGCCGGCCCACGTTCGCCGACTCCGCGCCCGCTCCGATCGCGCCTGAAACTGGCGTGAAAGACATCGAAGCGGCCGCGCCTCCCAGCCTCGCGAAGCACGATCGACATGAGGACGAACACAAGGCAACCGGTGAGCCGGCAAAGCTCTCGCCGGAGGCGTCGGACGATCGCTATGCCGTGCCGGCAAGCAGTCGAGCCGATGTCAGCAATGCGAAGCCGATGGTGATCCAAGTCAGCGGCGACGTTTCCGGTGAGGCGGCCCGGCAGCCCGATGGTCATGCACGAGAGGAACACGGCGCAGCATTCGAAAACCGCGCACCTTTCGGCGCCGTACGCAGCGAAACCCAGCCGCACCCTGACTATTCGATCGGCGGACGGGGCGAGGTCGATTCGGTCGAGAATCGCCGGTCCGGCGCTGCTGCATTGCCGCGCAAAGAACCGATGCCCAACCAATTGCCGCCAACCCAGCCCAACTACGGACAACCGACCTACCCGGCCGCAAATAACACCGCCCGCAATTCGCGCTTCGGCAATGAATCGGCTGCCGCCGCACAGGTTTCAGACAACAGCGCCGCCGGCTATCCGGGTCCTGGATATGCCCGCGCCGACGCCGCGCGGCGCGAGGAGTTTCAACAGCCGGCCGTGCCGCCGAACCCGTTGCGGGCCGACGGCATGTACGAAGTCCTGCCGAACGATAGTTATTGGACCATCTCGCAGCGGGTCTACGGCAGCGGCGCGTACTTTAAGGCCCTGGCCGAGGCCAATCGCGGCAAGGCGGCACGGCCCGACCGGCTCGCGCCCGGCCTCCTAATAACCACGCCGCCGGTGACCCAGTTGGAGAAGGACTATCCCGATTTCTGCCCCGCGCGAATCATCGCGACGCCGTGCGGAACCGCGCCGCGGGCACGGCCACGCTTGCCGCCTACTCCGGCGGGCGGACGTACGTCGTCCAAGAGGGAGATACGCTCTGGAGCATCGCCCGCAACGAGCTCGGCAAGGTTTCCCGCTGGGCGGACATCTATCAACTCAACCGCGAGTCGCTTGGAAAAGACTACGATTACCTCACGCCCGGCATGAAGCTCGTCATGCCGCCAACGGAAGCTCCGACCGCCGACCGCACAGCCCGCCGCACAGACCCGGCCGCGCCGGCCGGACGTTATTAGCAAGATTAAACACGAAGGCACGAAGGACACGAAGATTTCTGCTTTTTCTTCGTGCTCTTCGTGCCTTCGTGTTTAATATCAGCGCGTCAGCATCGCCGCCGCCGCCAGCGATAAGCCACAAGCGCTGCCGCGGCAGACCCGGCGAGCGCGAGCGTGCCCGGCTCGGGCGTGGGCAACGTGAGGGCGAACACGGTCCCGTTATTGTTTATCCCGCCTGCGTTAGTCATTCCAAAGAGCGTGCCGCTGCTCAGTGTTAAATCTCCCAAAGGAAAACCGCCGTCGGCGCTGCCGGTGAAACTGAAGAGGCTGTGATACCCAGAGCCGTCGATGCCGACACTGAAAATAGCGCCCTTATTCTTGGCTCCGCCCTGATACGCCAAGCCATACAACGTCGTCCCGCTGAGCGTCAAGCTGCCTTCTGGATTGGCGCCGCTTGCCGCGCCGCCAGTTCCCGTGAAGGAAAGTAGGTTGTGGTAACCTGTGCCATCCGTGCCGACGCTGAAGACATTGCCGAAGCCGTTCGCGCCGCCCTGGTAAGTCATGCCGTAGAGCGTTGTTCCGCTGAGCGTCAGGTTGCCGTTCGGATACTGACCGCTTGCCGCGCCGCTGGTGCCGGTGAAGGAAAGACGATTCTGGTAATTCGTGCCGTTGGTGCCAATGCTGAAAGCGTTGCCTAAATGATTCGCGCCGCCCACGTACGACATGCCGTAAAGCATCGTGCCGCTGAGTGTCAAGCTGCCGAATGGCTCCTGGCCGCTCGCCGGGTCGACAGATCCTACGAAGGAAATAAGGTTTTGGTAATTCGTACCGTTGCCGCCGACACTAAAGACGTTGCCGTAGCCGTTGAAGCCGCCCTGGTATGACATTCCGTAAAGCGTGGTGCCGCTGAGCGTCAAGTTGCCTCGTGGGTATCGACCGATCGCCGCGCCGCCATTTCCTGTTAACGAAAGAAGATTTTGGTAATTCGCGCCGCTCGTTCCGACGCTGAATACGTTGCCGTAGCCGCTGGTGCCGCCCCCGCTCGTCATGCCGTAAAGCGTCGTGCCGGTGAGCGTCAAGCTGCCGTAAGGATTTGCGCCGATTGCCGCGCCGCCAGTTCCCGTGAAGGAAAGAAGGTTTTGGAAGTTTGTGCCATCCGTGCCAACGCTGAAGATATTGCCGTCGCGATTGACGCCGCCGAGTACTGTCATTCCAAACAGCGACGTGCCGCTTACCGTCAAGCTTCCGTAAGGAGCCGCTCCGCTTGCCGTGCCACCAGTGCCAGTGAATGACAACAACGTCGTGAAAGTTTGCGAGTCGGCTCTGCTCGCGCAAAAAGCAAAAGTCAAGGCAAGTGCATATCCAGAATACTTCATGCGAGACCCTTCAAGGAAGACTGACCCGATACACGGCCACGCGCACTAAACGCTGCCTCGCGGTGGGATAGCTCGCTTGAATGAAAGGATCAATCGACTGCCGCCATTATAGTCGAATTGGGGCGGGTTTCAAGCGGTTTTTCGCCCTGAACCGAAATCTGTCGAGTTCATTGATCGCGAAATCGCAAAAGTACGAAAGCGCGAATACAGGCATGGCAATTGACCTCTTCGCGTTTTCGCCCTTTCGCCTTTTCGCGATTCCCCGCCACGATGACACGCGCCGCCTAAAGGCGGGACTCCAGCGCTACCACCCATACAGCAATCCAATCGAAAGCCCGTCGAGGGCCACGTTGCCGCCGTGGCCGAAACCGTTGAGCTGCCGCGGCGCGAGGGCCACGCCGGTGATGTCGTAGAACTGGTAGCCGAGCCGGAGCCAGAGTTCGTCGGTGATCCGCCACCGCGCGGCAACCGTGACCTCGAACAAGCCGGCCATCGCGCTGCCGTTGGCGGATACGTCGCCCGGCACAAAGCCGGCGGGCACGCCGCCGGGATCGCTGGCCGTGTCAGTGCCGTGCTGCTTATAGATGTTGACCATCAGGCCAGCCTTGATGCCGGTCTCCCACTGGAAGCGTCCCCAGCCATGCACGAACTCCAGTCCCGTTTGCACGCCAACGAGATTATTGCTCGTCGTGTACTTGAGATCCTCCTGGGCGCTGTTCAACTCGTCGATCCCGGTAAGCGTGAATTGATCGGACAGATTGATGAAGCGAGCGCCCCACAGCCAGTCGAGATGCCAATAGGAGTTATCTCTATTGAGGCGGAAGGCGGCGTTCACTTCCACGTTTTCGACCTGGCTGGCGTAGGTGTAGCTGAGCGAGTTGTCCAGGCCGAGGAGCAGGCTAGGCAGTTGCAAGTAAGGCGAAAACGCGAGCACGGTGTCGTTGACCGGGTCGCCATAGATCGTGTTGCCGACCGACCATTGCTGCAAGCCCCAATAGGTCGCCGAAACGGAAAAGTAATCCGTAAATTGATGGCTGATCTCCAGGCGGACGCCCGCCTCCAAGGGAAAGAGGGCGTCGTCGCTATAGAGATTGTCGGTCGGCACCTGGGGCGGCAGGCCGGATGCGGGATTGTAAACCGAATAGCCCAGCGGGATGCCGCCGCCGGAATCGCGCTCCAGGAACAAGGCATCGATCGCCACGCTCCACTGCGACGACGCCAGCGGCGGAGCGGGCACGAGGACCAGTGGCCGGGGACCGCGTGGGCCATACGGGTAGGGGTAGGGATAAGGCTGCGGCACGACCATTACGGTGCCCGGCGGTGGCCCATAGGTGCCAGGCGGCACGTCCGTAGGTCCCACATATGGCTGCTGCTGATAAACTTGTCCCTGTGGCGCGTATCCGCTGGGCGGCGCGACATATTGTCCTTGCGCAGGCGGCGCGGCGTACTGCCCCTGCGCGGATGGCGCGGCGGAAGGCATTTCTCCTGGCGGCGCGGGCAAGGCTGGCCCTACATCCGGCGCCGCGGGAGGAGGCGGAACGTCCTGGGCCCAGCCAGTGCCCGTAATACAGCAAATCGCCAACGATATTGCGAGAAAAGCACGAATATTCATGGTCGCCAGATTACACCAACTCCGCTACAGTGACGGAAGGCCAGTTTTTTCCCACGAAAAATGTTCGCGTTTGAAAAACTGGCCAATGGGAATCTAGAAGTACCTTGTATTTCTCGTTCCCACGCTCTGCGTGGGAACGAACTGATGGCCGCTCTGCGGCCACGTAACTCTATATCCAATCGAGACTTAGGCCCTCCTGGCCGCAGAGCGGCCAACCGCATCGTGACGACGCAGAGCGTCGTCACGAGGGCGCTCGTGCAAATTGAGGTAACTTTAGAACCGGCGCCTAGTTGACCAGCCAAGCTGCCGAGGAAACAATTGACCTTGCAGGCTGAACAGCCGACGCAGCCAGCCAAGCTTCTGGTCTAGATTAGTCTCTCCTAGGGGGGAATTTCCGTGTAACAAATCGTTTGCGATTCGGCCTATTAAAGATACTCGGGGAGTGCGCGAATGACTCCTGTCGAACAGGACGATGTAGAGGGGCTTTTGGCCTCAGCGAAATCCGGTCGGGCTGAGAGTCTCAATGAACTCTTGCAGCTCTATGGGAATTATCTGCGCACAGTGGCGGTAGTGCGGCTAGATGGACGCCTGCGATCGCGGTGTAGCCCTTCGGACGTGGTGCAGGACACGCTGCTGGACGCCTATCGCGATTTTCCTCAGTTTCGGGGCCGGACGAAAGCAGAGTTCCTGGGTTGGTTGCGGCAAATCCTGGCGAACAACATTCTGCGCATGACGGAGAGGCATTTGGACGCCGCGAAGCGGGCGGTTCGCCGCGAGGTATCGCTGGACGCCATGCAAGGGGCTTCGCGGTCGTCGACGTCGCTGATGGGAATCCTGGCCGACCGGGCCGCCTCACCGAGCGCGATCGTCGGCAGCCGCGAGGCCGCGCACATTCTCGTCGACCAACTAGCCGAGCTTCCGCCCGACTACCGCGAGGTGCTCGTCTTGCGGCACTTTAAGGGGCTTTCCTTCGCCGAAGTCGGCGAACACATGCGCCGCTCGCCGGGCGCTGTGCGGATTCTGTGGGTACGGGCAATCGGTCACATGCAGCGCATTCTGGAAAATCGGGGGCTGGCATGAACGCGGCACCGCAGACAGATTCCGCAATGGCCGAGGGAGCAATCCCGTTATTGCTGCCGCCAAAATCGGGGCAGCCCCCAAATACTGCGCCCATTGACGCCTTAACGCCCGACGAGCAAGAGCGGCTGGCCAGCGCGCTGGAAGGCCATCTGGTGGAACTGGAACGCGGCCAGTTGGCGGACGAGGAGGCGTTGATCGCGGCGCATCCCACGATTGCCGGTCCCTTGCGTGCCTGTCTGGCGGGCCTCCACTCGTTGCATCATGCCGCCGTCGCATCGAATGGTGCGAGCGAACATTTGGCGCCCCTGGAACCTGCCGAAAAATGTCTCGGCGATTATCGCATCCTGGCCGAAATCTCACGCGGCGGAATGGGTGTGGTCTATGAGGCGCGGCAAATCTCGCTGGGCCGCAAAGTCGCCTTGAAGGTCCTGCCGTTCGCCGCGCTGTTGGATCAAAAACAGATCGCCCGCTTCAACCACGAAGCCCAAGCGGCTGCCCAGTTGAACCATCCCAATATCGTGCCGATCTACGCCGTCGGTTGCGAGCGCGGCGTTCACTATTATTCGATGAAATACATCGAAGGGCAGGCCGTGGACCAGGCGATTCGCGAACTCCGCGACCTGGCGGAATCGTCCACGCCGCCGGGATCGTCCTCAGTGACTCGCTTGCCGGAGGCGATACGTCAAGCCGACACGGGCTCGGCAATTTCCGCGGCGTTGGCGATCAATAGCCGCGACTACTTCCGCACCGTTGCCGATCTCGGCGTCCAGGCCGCCGAAGCGTTGCACCACGCCCACCAGTACGGCATCATCCACCGCGACGTCAAGCCGTCAAACCTCTTATTGGACGTTCGTGGAAAACTTTGGGTCACCGATTTCGGCTTGGCCCGATTGCCCGAAGAGGCAGGACTGACGAAGACCGGCGACGTGCTGGGAACGCTGCAATACATGAGCCCCGAGCAGGCCGGAGGAAAGTCGAGCCTCATCGACCCCCGCACCAACGTCTACTCGCTGGGCGTCACGCTCTACGAATTGCTCACGCTTCGGGCCGCCTTCGAGGGCGGCGACCGCCAAGAGATGATTGGCCGGATCGTAGAGCACGAGCCGACCCGCCCACGGCGGATCAATGCGTCGATCCCGCTTGACCTGGAAAACATTGTCCTGAAGGCCATCTCCAAGAATCGCGAGGAGAGATATGCGACCGCGCAGGAGTTGGCCGACGATTTGCGGCGGTTCCGGGAAGGGATGCCGACATTCGCGCGGCGGCCGACATTGGCGGGCCGCATCGCCAAATGGGGCCGACGACATCGCAAGGCGGTCCGTGCGTCGGCGGCCGTCGCCGCCACGATGGTCGCAGGCCTGATCGTGGCTGTATGCATGATCGTTCGCGCGCAAGGTCATACGGAGGAGGCGCTGAAGAAGTCCGAGGACAACTTCGCGAAGGCGGAAAAATACTTCCGCCAGGCGCGGCAGGTTGTCGACCGCTTCGGAATCCGCCATGCAGAACAACTCGCCGCGTTGCCCGGCGCCGAGCCGCTGCGGCAGGGTGTGTTAGGCGAGACGCTAAGCTATTATCAGGATTTCATCAAACAAGCCGATGAAGACCCTTCGCTGCGGGCCGATCTGGCGACGACCTACTTCAAGATGGGCGCCATTCGCGAGGAGCTCGGCGGCGCGCGGCAGGCCCTTGCCGCCTACCGCCGCGCCGAGGCGCTCTTCAAGCAAATGGCAGCCGAACAGCCGGCGGACAGCCGGCATTCGGCCGAGGTAGCCGTCTGCCAGAACAACATCGGTTGGCTGTTGTCGCAGATGGGCAACTCGGCGGAAGCCCGCGCCGCCTACCGCGACGCCATCGCCACGCAGGGGCGGCTCGCTGCCGAACATGAAGGCGAGCCGCAATTCAGCAGTGATCTCGCCCTGACCTACGGCAATCTCGGCTTGCTGGAACAGCAGACCGGCGACTTGGCCAAGGCGGCCGACGCGTTCGGTCAATCGCTACATATCGAGGAGGATCTCGTCCGGCGTTATCCGGACGAAACATCCTACCAATCCGGCCTCGCCGTGGGCTACAACAACCTGGCCTACGCTCTCAGCCTTAGCAAAGGCGAGGAGTCCGAACGGTGCTATCGGGCGGCGATCGACATCCAGAAGCGACTCGCCAGCGAACATCCCAAGGACTTGGGATATGCCAGGGACTTGGCGCTAAGTTACAACAACCTCGGTGCCCTCGATGCGCACCTCGGCCGCCGCGACCTTTCGAAAACCGCCTACCGCGAGGCGATCGCAACACAAGAACAGTTGGTGCGCAAGGCGCCGGCCGTCGTGCAGTTTCGCCGGGATCTGGCTGTGAGTCACAATAACTTGGGCCGCGCCTTCAGCGAGTCGGGCGATGCGAGCCACGCCGGCGAATATTTCCGGCAGGCCCGCGACATCCTGGAAAAACTTGTTAAGGACTATCCCGACGAACTGAATTACCACAGCAGCTTGGCGGGCGTGCTCAATAACTGCGGTATGATGCTGGAGCAGCTAAAGAAGCCCGGTGAAGCGGTCACTGCATATCGGCAAGCGATCGATCAGCAACTTTTCGCCTATCGCCATGCCGCGGACGTCACAGCCTATCGCGAGCTTTTGAGCAAGCACTATTGGAATCTCGGCCGCGTCCTTCGCGCCGCCGGACGGCTGCAAGAAGCCACCGAGGCCAACTCGGAACGGAAGAAACTATTGACGGAGACTGCTGCCAAATGAGCGGTAACCACCTCGTCATCGTGAAGATCCATCCACGGCGGATGACGCTGCCGCGGGACGGCAGGCATCGTCGCTTGACGATGGAGCAACTGGAATATCGCTGGCTGCTGTCGGTCGTCGCCGGCACGCCGGACTGGCCGACAGCCGCATCGGCCGTTGACTATGCGACGACGTGGCCGACGGTAGCGCCAACTCCAACGCCGGCTAGCTACAACACGGCGACTTGGCCAATTGCGACATCAGCCGTCGACAACGCGGCGCTTTGGCCGACGGCCGCACCGGCTATCGACAACACGACGGCCTGGCCGACCAATGCATCGACCGCCGTCAGCGCGGCGGCGTGGCCGAAGGCCGTACCGAGCGCCGGAAGCGTAACGACGACGCAGGTGGCAGCACCGGCCGCCGCCAGCACGGCGATATCGCCTGCCGTCGGCACTGCCGCGTCCGCGCCGGCCGCCGCGTCGAGCGCCAACTGTGGCGACCAGAGTGGTTGGGTCGACGTTGGCCCCTCCGGATCGGGCAATAGCGGCAGCGATTCCGGCTATCAAAACAATCCGTCTTCTTCGTGGAGCAGTTCCGGTGCTGATCAGTTGCCCGCAAAAAAGCCTGTTCAGCTCCTGCTTTCGCCCGACCTGCTGAGCGCCCATGCCGCCGACGAGGGCGGACTGGTGGACCTCACGCCGATATCGAATCAGCCGACAATGACTCTGCTTGCCTCCGCTGCGACGTCGGGCGACGGCGCGTCGAACGCTGGAGGTGACGCGGCTCTTCGGCCGTTGTCCGGCGCGACTGGCGCCTTGCCGGCGGTGAAACTCGATGGATTGCGCGGCTCGTCGCAGGCGTTCGACGTGGCGGTCTCGCCCGTGCTGTCGTACGGGGACGGACCGGCGCCAGAGGATCCGCCCGCCGACTTGAAGTTCCATCCGGCGACCGTCTGGCCGATGCCGAACCTGCGACCAGATAGCGGCGGCATTCCTTCGGCCTCAACCTTGCGCGATTTTGCGCCGCCGGCCGGCGACGGGAAAACTACCTTTGCGCCGCGCAGGAGCCATCGCCGCCTCTAATTGGCGCGATAGCGCCATCCGCAAACAATCGGCTGATTGGCAGCGCATTGCCGTCAACTCAAATGACCGCGAGCGAAACCGACGCCAAAACTAGCACGGGACAAATTCACGATCGAGTATTGTCGCATGTCGCGGACTTCCTGCACGACCTGTCCGCCGCCGCGCGATTGAACGACCGGCGGCTCCAGGCAGCGGTCGTGGCCATCGCCCTGGCGGCGATTCCGTATCGGCGATTCCGCAAAGGGCACGATTCAGTGATTTGATCACCACTCAAATCGAATGCCTTGCGCCAGTGGCAAGTCGCCGGAGTAGTTGACCGTGTTCGTCGCGCGGCGCATGTAGGCTTTCCAGGCGTCGGAACCCGACTCGCGACCGCCGCCGGTTGCCTTCTCGCCGCCGAACGCGCCGCCAATTTCCGCGCCGCTGGTGCCGATGTTCACATTTGCTATGCCGCAGTCCGAACCGGCCGGCGAACAAAAAAGCTCGGCTTCCCCCACGTCCTGTGTGAAGATCGCTGAAGCCAGCCCCTGGGAGACGGAATTGTTGATTGCAATCGCCTCGTCCGTGTCGCGAAACGTCATGAAATAAAGAATCGGCGCAAACGTTTCTTCCTGAACGATTGGGGCCGATGGAGAAATCTCGACGATGGCCGGGCGGACGTAAGCGCCTCCGCGCGGGACGCCGTCCGTCACGCGGCGGCCGCCGTGAACCGTGCCGCCCTGCCGCCGCGCCTGGTCCAGCGCCGCATCCATCGCGTCGGCCGCCGCGCGATCGATCAAGGGACCGATGAGCACGCCGTCATCCAGCGGATTGCCGATAGGCAACCGCGGGTAGATGTCTAGCAGGCGGCGAAACGTCTCGGCGGCAATGCTCTCGTGGACGATCAAGCGGCGGAGCGTCGTGCAGCGCTGGCCGGCTGTGCCGACGGCGGAAAAAACAATTGATCGCACGGCCAATTCCAGATTGGCACTTGGCGCGACGATCATGGCGTTGTTGCCGCCAAGTTCGAGCAACGTCCGGCCCAATCGAGCCGCGGCCGTTTGCGCCACGGAGCGGCCCATACGCACGGATCCCGTCGCCGAAATCAGCGGCAATGTTTCGCAATCGGCAAGAGCCTGACCCACGTCGCTTCGGCCTATGACGAGGCCCAGTAGCCCACGCGGTGCGTCGGGCATTTCCTCCATCACGCCCGCTGCGATCGCATGGCACGCCATCGCGGAGAGCGGGGCCTTCTCCGACGGCTTCCAGACTACGGCGTCGCCGCAGACCAACGCCAGCATGGCGTTCCACGCCCAGACGGCAACCGGAAAATTGAACGCCGAAATCACGCCGATCGGTCCCAGTGGATGCCATTGTTCCATCAGACGGTGCCGCGGCCGCTCGCTGGCGATGGTCAATCCATAAAGTTGCCGGCTGAGTCCGACGGCGAATTCGCAGACGTCGATCACTTCCTGGACTTCGCCCAGCGCTTCCTGGGTGATCTTTCCGACTTCCCAGCTAATCAGCGCGGCCAGATCGGATTTGCGGCGACGAAACTCGTCGCCTAGCCGGCGGACCAATTCGCCGCGCCGCGGAGCAGGCACCATCCTCCAACAGGAAAATGCCTCCGCGGCCGCTTGCACGACGCCGGCCGAATCGGACTTATCGGCGGCGGGAAACGCGGCCAGAAGCGAGCCATCGATTGGCGAATGGACTTCCAGCGAGCCGCCGTGGCCGGAACGCCATTGGCCTCCGATCGCGACCGCCGCCGGGGCTGGCGGGATATCAAGCCGATCGAGAATCGAGCGTATCGGGCTGGTCATGCGATGCTTCCCCTTCACCGATCCGTCCCTGTGCGCCGGGACCGCGGATTGCCGCGCTGTACCGAGTGGTTATCCGCCCGTCGTAGTAGCGACCGAAGCGATTGTGAACAAATAGCGTGAAGTCGATCTGTTCCTGCCTGACGAAACCGCTCGGCGGCAGGCAGCCCGCCACGTGCATATCGAGCGCCGCGCAGACTCCAGCGGCAGTCGTCACCTGGATCGCGCTCCACGTGCGGCCGCCAATCGATTGGCTGTAGATCTTCCGCGCGTCGCTCCATTGCGTGAAGCGGCCCTCCTGCTGGCCGGTGACGTTGCAGAATATGACAACTACATCCTGAAGCGTGATCGGCACTGCGCGCTCCAATATCTCTTTGAGCATCTCGCGCCGCTCACCCATTCGCAGGTCTTGCAGCAAAAACGCCATCAAATCGCGGTGGCCTCGATAGCGGACTGTCCGATAATTGAGCTCGCGGACCTTGCCCGACAGCGTTTCGCAAAGCGTGCCCAAGCCGCCGGAGGTATTAAATGCTTCGTAATGTACGCCGTCCAGCGAAAACGATTCAAGGCCGTCCAAAGGCAAAGCATCAATCATGCGGCCTTCGTGGATTGCCTGGCACGGATTGCAGTATTCGTTGATCAAACCGTCCGTAGACCAGGTGAGATTGTAATTCAGCGCGTTGGAGGGGAATTCCGGCAGCGCGCCGACGCGCATGTGGACCGCGTCCAACGTCTCGAACTTGCGAGTGAGGTCGTTGGCGAGCACCGAAATGAAGCCCGGCGCCAAGCCGCATTGGGGCATGAAGATCTGTCCCGGCCGGGCCATGGCTGCGAATTCCCGAATGGCTGCGGCCGTTTCAATGTCTTCTGTCAGGTCGAAGTAGCTTGCTCCAGTGGCGAGCGCAGCCTGGGCAACGGCCCGATTCGAGCGGAACGAGAGGGCAGAAATCACACTTTGGCAGCCTTCGATCGCGGCACTGAGGCCGGCTGGATCGTCCGCATCCAACAACATCGTCGGCACGTCGACCGACCGCCGCAGACGTTCCAAGGCGAGCGAGTCAATATCGCCCACGCGAAGCTCATAGTCGCCCGTCGCCGTAAGCAGCGTGGCAATCATTTCGCCGATTTTGCCCGCGCCGAGAAGAAGTATTTTATGCATGGCCACCATCGCAAGTTACTCTATAATTGTAATTGGTTTTCTGTCAAAATCATAGCATGACAACATCAACTGACCAAAACCTGCAATCATTTCTATGGCAGCCGCAGCCGGAAGCGGCCGCGCTGGTGCATGAAACGCTAACCAAGTTTGTGAACGACAGCCGAGACCTTGCCCGATTCGCCGATCGCTTGAGCAATGAGAGCGGCACGCGGCTCATCGATTGGGTTGACCATATCGCTTTGCCGGCCGATGGTAGCTTGCAAGCGCGGCTGGAGCAAGCTGGGTTCGTGCGCCGCGAGGCCGACATGACTTGGCGGCATCCCGCGGGGCTTTTTCCCGACGTGATGTTGCATGACCAGCGCTGCTCTCGTTTGGCGATCCGCGTCGAGTCAGTGGCCGATTTTCTCGCCGCGCAGGGACTGGAAAATCATGCGACGATTGAAGGGCGACCGCTTCGGCCACTGCGGAAGGCCCGCGTCGCGGCCCAAGACGGCGCGGAGTATTGGGCAGTCGAGCGTCATGGATACCGCGGCTGGGAATTGAAGGATCAGAGTGAAGACCAGATCGATGCCGTGATTCATTTCGGCGAAGCGTTCCAGCGCCGACCGCGACTTTTTGAGGATGCGGAGCAGGGCTTTGCCGCCGCACGGGAGTTGGTAGAAGCCGCGGTCGCTGCGGTCGGCACTGGTCGCGCCTCCGACCTTTTTTTCGCAGCGGAGCGGTATTATTGGACCGGCCGCAACCGCGCCGCCCAATTCCAAAAGTCGCGCCAGGACGCTCTTGGCCTAGGCTGGGCAAACCACGATCATCACACCTATCGCAGCGGCCGCGAGCATTTTTGCCGGCTGATCGCCATTCTGGAGTTGTTGGCCTTCGATTGCCGTGAACGATTCTATGCCGGCCGTGCCGCGGGCTGGGGAGCGCAAGTGCTTGAGCAAGAGGAAAGCCAGGTTGTGATCTTTGCTGACGTTGACCTGTCCGCGGACGAGGTTGTGGATGATTTCGCTCATGCAACGCTTCCGCGCCGGCCCGAGTTCGGGACGGTTGGCTTATGGTGCCTTTTGCATGGCGAGGCGTTTCTTGAGGCAGGCATGCATCACCTGGAATGCCGCTTCGACTTTGAAGCCGCGCGGAAGCAGATCGAGCAAGCCGGATTTCGCGTCATGTCGCCATTCACCGATTTCTCTTTTCTCAAGCAGGCCTTTACCGAGGCCGAGCCGTGGAAAGTCGAATCGCGCCGGGCGGATGCCGCCCTGACACTGGGCGCGATAACGAAAGAGCAAGCCGATCGATTTCGCGACCACGGAGCGCTCGGATCGCACCTTGAGATCCTGCAGCGCGACGACGGGTACAAAGGATTTAATCAGACCGGAATCAACGAAATCATCCGCGCCACCGACCCGCGGGGCGCACGAGAAATTGCCGAGCCGATCCAAGCGTAGAACTTGCAAACGCGTAGTTCAGCGTGCGCTCGCCGTCGATTGATTGGCCGGAACCGCACGTGCGGCCCAAAAGCCGTACTGCGGATCGCCGAAGCGAAAAGTAAACACGGCATCGGGCAGATTGCGGCCGCGGGAGTCGCATGAATGAACGCGCACCAAGACCGTTCCATCCGTATAACTTTCCACATCGCAGGCGTCTGGAACCATTGCGTTCACGCTTGGTTGAGATACTCGTTCGAGAACCGTCTGAGGCACAGCTTTACCAAATGTGTCGTCGGTTAAATTGGCAGGAGGCGCAAGTATACCGAACCTCTTCTCATAGTCTAGCCCAACCGGGGCCAAATTGTCGAGCAATCAAAGCGGATTTCTTTCTCGCCATAAATACGAACTACACGTCGTTAACGCCAACCAACGTCTGCTCCTCTGAGCCGCGATTCAACGATTAAACGCACGACGCGGCGGCGTACAGCGCCTCCATTGCCAGTAAGCGATTCTTCGTTTTCGTTCCCCCGGCAGCCGAATACGGGCCAATCTCACCCCCTGCACGAGTTACTCGATGGCAAGGCACAATCAACGGAAGCGGATTTCGGGCCATGCAGGTCCCTACCGCCCTCGCCGCGCCTGCCGCGCCGACCATTTCCGCCAATTCTCCATAGCTAACCGTTCCGCCATAGGGTATTTTGCGGCATGTATTGAGAACCTGTGCCCGGAAGCGGCTTACGCGGCCGAGATCGATGGGAATTCGACTTAAATCTACCGGATCGCCTTCGGCATAGGCCTTCATCAACTCGACCAATTCGCTCTGCCAGGGCAATAGCTTGCGAGCCGGCGTCAAGTCGCCGCCAATCACTATCGTTGCCGCGGCCGCCGACGAATGGCCGAACGTCAATTGCCCGGCGGCTGATGCGTTGCATAGGACCGCAATCCAGCCTAGCTGGCTCGGGAAGACCAAAAGTGTTTTGTCCTCAATATCTTTCATCGCGATCGCCCCACTACTCCGTTTATGACAAAGTGTAAAACCACCAGTGCAGGAAAATGGTAGACTTTCATCCTCCGCACCTAGATTCTATACTACTGTGCGGCGGGGCGACAACCTGGCAGCGGATCTGCGCCGCCGATTGCTAGGCCTTGCGGTGGAAAGGAACCGGTTGGATGAATCGCTACGGCTCGTTGAGCGATGACTTCTACGTCAACATGAATCTCAGCACGGAAATGGATCTGCCGGCCAGCCGGGAGACCGTGCTCCATTTCTTCGAGCGCGTGCAAAAGACCTTCCCCACGATGAGGAACTTCTACTCGCGCGACAGGGGTGATTTTATCCTCGAGGAGGACAAAGACGGAGGTAACTACCGCTGGAGTACAATCGAGCCGCGCCGCGTCTGTTCCGGGTTCGTCAATCCGACGTCGGTTGACGACGCTATGAAGCAGCACGAACTGGTCCTCGACTTGGCGCCGTACATGCTTTCCGTCAGCCCGCTGGACTGCGAGGCGCTCGATCTGCTTTACGGGTTCGATTTCACCTATCGCGGCAACCATAACGAACTGATCGCCGAAGCACTCGGCATCGGCACGGCGCTGGAGCGCATCCTGGAAGTTCCAGGCTCCTCGGTAATCAACTGCGAGCCGTCGATCACGATCGCGCTGGACGAAGAGTGCCGCGTCCAATTTCGCGTCAGCATGGAAACCCGCACCAATGCCTACCAGGTCCGCACGGGCGACTTTCCCGAGGACCAGTTGAGCGTCTATGTAACGGCGCGGCAATATGGAAGCCTGGCCGCCGAACGAACATACGTCGAGACCGTTCAACATCTGCGCACCATCTGTGAAGACATGCTGGACAGCCACGTCATCGAGCATGTGATTAATCCGCTGGCCCGTACGATCTCTATGAAGTAGAAAAGCATAGCCACGGCCGAGGCAACTTTCTTCGTGTTTCGGCCCGGTTTTTTCTCGTGGGTTTGACTTCGCGGGTTTTTCCAATTCAGAGAGCTTCCAGCGTCCGCCGACGTGACGAGCTTGACGGTCGGCAATCCCTCCTTGTTTGCCGCGGCGCCGGTCGTGCCGGCTCCAGCCATCGCCGGCGACAACTCGACAACCTCCGTCCCGGAACCGTCCTCGGCGGTGCTGGCAATCTTCGCGACCGCCCAGGCCGTGGCGCTGCGGCGAATTGCCGACCGCGACCGCTTGCGTGCGGAGTCTCAAAACTGAGACTTTTGAGACTGGTTTGACGCTGTTTTGCATCGTTTTGGCATCGTTTGAGACTTTCGGCGACTCGGCAAAACCCACGATTTCCGCGGGAAAACCGCATCTGTGAGACGAATTGAGGCGCTTTGAGGCGCGTTTCGCGAGCGGGCTGACAGACTCGGCAAATGCTCGCGCAAAGGCGCAAAGCTCGCAAAGGAAAGGACAGAAAAGTGATTGTTAAAAAAATGAGGAAACGGCTCCTCCCTCGGTGGCATATTCCTGTCAGCCATGTTCCTGTCATCCTTTGCCGTCTTTGCGAGCTTGGCGACTTTGCGTGAGGCAATCGAATGGTACGATGAGTAGGCAGCTTCAAGAATACTTTTGGCTTGATCCTGTCATCATGAGAAAACTTCTACTAATTCTTCACATCGTAACACTAGTAGCTGCGTCCTTAGTATTTGCTGCGATCTTCATGCGGAGACCGCATGCGACGTTCTTCCGATCGTGGGACGAAGCCGCCAGGTTCGGAATGCTCGCATTTTCTGGCGTGAGTTTCCTACTTGGAATGGTGCTATTGTTGAGGAAAGATTTCCGAAAGAGCGATATCGCCATCGGGATTTCCACCGTTGCGGCATTCGTGCTACTGCTGTTAGCAGGTTTAGCAATTGCGGCGCTTAGCATGCAGATGTGACCGAGCGTCGCATCGAAGGGCAAAAAAAGCGTTTTCATCCTTCATGAGGAAGTTCAGCCCACGGATGCTACGGCTGCAGCGCAATGATGCCAATCACTGTATTGACTTGGTCACCGCGCCTTCGTCAAGTTCCAATCGCAAATAGTCGTAAACGACGCCGCGAAGTGACTTCGCCGGCCGGGACCGTGAGCCACATTTCGTTCTCGCCCGATTTCAGCCATGCGGCGTCGAAGGGCAGTTTGAGTTCCTGCCAGACGCTCTTGTTCGTGTTGTAACGCAGGGCGTTGGTCGGCACGGGATGGAGCGTGCCGGCGTCGTGTCCGTTGACCGCCACGGCGAGGCCGCCGCGCCGTCGGCGCCGGCCAGGGCGATGCGGAGCGTGGCCTGGCCGCTGCGGGGCTTGGTTCATGTTGAACTTGATGGTCCAGGTGGTCGCCCGGCCGCGGCTGATCTTCCGCCACAGTTCGTCGCCGGGCTCGGCCGTGCTTACCCAGCCGAACGGCTGATTGAGCGGGATCCTTGGCGGAAGCGTTCTTCCAGGCGTCGGACAATTCGTGCGGCACTTGCTCGAAGAACCAGTCCCTGCGGTAATCGCTCTTGCCGATGGTGTAGGTGATGTCGTGCGGAAACAACTCACCGTAGCGCACGCACCAGCCCCAGAGCCAATAGTTCTCGCCGTCACCCTTGTAGAATTTGTCGCCAGTGCGGTTCGGGTAACCGATCTCCCAAATCTGCTTGCCATAGCGAACGGGCTTCCACTCAACTTGCCCAGATCGAGCGTCTTGCCGGCCGCGAAACGGTGATGTCGGCCTGGGCGAATTCGCCAAGCACGCCATCGGCGAATGCGTGCAATGTGTACGCTACCGGGGCGGACGTTCGTAATCGTGAATCGCCCGTCGTCGGTGCCGTCGTTCCAGAACTGATAGTACTTCGCGTCGTGCGCCCAGTCTACCTGGTTCCAGCTCGCCACCGCCGAAGCCGCCTGCGGCCGCGCGACCACATTCCGCCGGCGTAATCGGGGTGGGCCAGGCCGACGTCAGATTCGGCAGCCGGCCTCGTGGCGCCTGCGGATCATCGAGTACGAGTTGGCCGGTCACGGTCCCGCGCTCCGTCTTTGTGCGGATAGTCGACGCCGTTGACCCAGTCGTACGGCCAACGGGCTTTTTCGGTTTTGGCCTGGCTCGAGTGCATCCTGCCACAAGCGCGGTGGCGTTTGTCTTTCCATGCCGGCGGAACGGTCGGATTGCCCGCGGTGGCTGCCAGCGTGATCGAGGTCGGCCTTGCGATGGTGTTTCGGGCTTGGACAAGGCGTTGCAATAAACAAAGATCGGGCCGATGACCTTGCTCCAGTTCTCGCCGGCAGCGATGTTGCAGCTCGCGCCGCCGCCGTAATGCGTGCCGCGCCAGTAGTCGAGAATGATCGGGTCCGGGTTGTTGTTGTCGTCGAAATGGCAGACCAATTCCTGCTTCGACGCGCCGCCGCTGAGGTACTCGATCGTCGGGTTGATGAACCAGACGCCGACATGCTCCTTGGTGCTCGACCAACCGAAGGCCGGAACCTTGTACTGCACGGCGTTGTAACTGTATTTGTGCTCGACGGAGTTTTTGTAGATGCCCGTGCGGTCAGGATCGCGTTGCTCCTTGGCGTGGATGACGATGCCGGTGCCCCAGTCCCGCGGCGTACACTCGAGCAAGTTGCGATCGGCATCAACGCGAGAGCCAGTCGAAGAGCTTGTTGAGCTTCGTAATGATAGCGGCTTTCGCCCACGCCCATCGCGGCGTATGCCGGCGGGTGGGAAAAGATCGCGTAGGCGTAAATGCCGCTCTCGCCGCGGCCCAGGGCGTAGCGGACTTCGATGTCGCAGCGCGTCCCGCCGCCCGGCGCGCCGGGCGTGAGCATCGCCGTGCCGCCGGTGACGCCTTTGATGGCGACTTCCGCCCGCGCGCCGCCGTTTGTCGCCGGGTCGATGGTGACGGTCTGCGTCAATCGCGGCGCGTTTTGCGGCGTCTGCTCCCAGTATCCGCCCGCCGCCCATCGTGTTGACGCCGCGATAAACAAGCGAGCATCAGGTTGCCGCTGCGCTTGTTGATCGTCGCCCGGAGGATGCCATTATCGAGCGTCCAAGTGCCGCCATTATCGGCAACGGTTACCGGGGCATCGGACGAGGGTTTGGCGATAACCGGGTCGGCGGCGCTGAGGGCCGCTGGCGATAAAGCGATCGCCACGCAGAGCAGAGCGGATAAAACTAGTCGATTCACCGTGGCGGAGAAATGTTCTGGCATGATGGGTATTGCTCCGATAGCGTCTGCTTCAGTAATTGAACTTAACGCCGCGGGCCCGCAGTTCCTTAACCAGTTCCGCGGTTGAAGTATACACCACTGCATCCAGTCCTGCGCTCCGCGCCCGGCCACGTGGCCCGGTATGTCATCCGTATAAAAAATCTCATCCGGCCGGCAGCCGGCCATTTCGGCCGCGCGGCAAAAGATGGCCGCCGACGGTTTCATCGCGCCGATTTCGAAGCTCAAGGCATGCACCGAGAAAAAATCTCGCAGCATTCCATATCGCCGCAGGCAATAGTTCCAATGGCACTCGCACGTATTGGAGAGCACGCCGAGTCGGTAGCCCGCCTGATAAAGCTGGGCAACGACCGGCAGCATCGACGTGATCGGCGTAAAGATCCCGTTGCACGCTGCGAAGAAAGCGTCATCTGCAGGGCGTGTACTGGTTGCGCGGCAGAATTGCTCGTAAAACCCGCGGCTGTCGAGCTTGCCGGCCTCGTAATCGGCCTGTAGTTCGGCTAAAAGCACGTTCTTTACCTGCTGAGGTTGGATGCCCGCTGCCTCGGCCATTTGCCGGCACATCCGCTCGAAGCTGAAATCAAGCAAGACTTTTCCCAAGTCAAAGTAAATGAACGTCGGAAGCATGGATGCGATGCGGCAAAGTTGGCGGATGACGAAACCATCCAGAATAGGCTGGAAACAAACAGTCTGCAATCGGTCCCTACTCATACGAAAGGTAAGTTATTAGAATAGAGTGAATCGTTACCTTGCACAACTTCGAGTACTTGTACTATGCGCTCCGACATTATCAAACTAGGCGACTCACGCGCTCCGCACCGCAGCCTGCTCCGCGCCACCGGCGTGACCGACGACGATTTTCGCAAGCCGTTCATCGCCGTTTGCAATAGCTATACCGACATCATTCCCGGCCACGTCCATCTCGACAAGGTCGGCGTGCTCGTCAAGGAGTGCATTCGCGCCGCGGGCGGCGTGCCATTTGTCTTCAATACGATCGGCGTGGACGATGGCATCGCCATGGGCCACACGGGCATGAAGTACTCGTTGCCCAGCCGCGAGATCATCGCGGACTCCGTGGAGACGGTAGTCAACGCCCACTGTTTTGACGGAATGGTCTGCATCCCGAATTGCGATAAGATCGTGCCGGGGATGCTCATGGGCGCGATGCGCTGCAACATCCCCACGGTCTTCGTCAGTGGCGGGCCAATGGAGGCGGGCAAAACGGCCGACGGCAAGACGGTCGATCTGGTCGATGTGTTCATTGGCGCGGCGGCCAAGCAGAGCGGGCATATGTCGGCCGAGGAACTTCTTGCCCTGGAAAAGGCCGGCTGCCCGACGTGCGGCTCGTGCTCCGGCATGTTCACGGCCAACAGCATGAATTGCCTCTGCGAGGCGCTGGGGATTGCGCTTCCAACCAATGGCACGCTGCTCGCCACGAGCAACGACCGCAAGGTGTTGTTCAAAGCGGCGGCCGAGCGGATCGTAACCATGGTCAAGGAATTCGACAAGAAGGCGCCGGCCACGGCCTGCTGCCCCGCGAGATCGTCACAGTCGAATCGGTCGACAACTCGATGATCTTGGACATGGCGATGGGCGGAAGCACGAACACGGTACTGCACATCCTGGCCATCGCGCGCGAGGCGGGCGTGCCCTACGACATCGAGCGGATCAATACACTCAGCCGCCGCACAGCGAACGTCTGTAAGGTGGCGCCCAGCAGCAGCTACCACGTGGAGAATGTCCATAATGCCGGCGGCGTCCATACGATTCTCGGCGCGGTCCGTCGCGGCCGGCCCGATCTCTTGAATCTCGATTGCCCCACGGTGACCGGCAAGACGCTGGGCGAGAACATCGACGAGTACGACATCCGTGCGGGTGGCGTTGTCGAGGTAGCGCTGGAATTGGCCGCCGTGATGCGCGGCGGTTCCCGCACGAACCGCGGCATGGTCGTCGAACGCGAGACGAAAACGGTCCGCGATTTGTCGAATGAGCAGCTCGGTTTTGATCCCTACGACTGCATCCGCGAAGTCGAAAACGCCTACAGCGACGAGGGCGGCCTGGCGATTCTGTTCGGCAATCTCGCGCCGCGCGGCTCGGTAGTGAAGACGGCGGGCGTGAAGGAGAGCATGCTCAAGCTAAGCGGCCCGGCGGTGGTTTTCGAGTCGGAAACCGACGCCTATGCGGGCATCGTCAACGGCCGCGTTAAAGCGGGTGATGTGGTGGTGATCCGTTATGAAGGCCCTCGCGGCGGGCCGGGAATGCAGGAGATGCTCGCGCCGACAACAGCCATCAAGGGCGTCGGCCTGGCCGACAGCGTGGCGCTCGTCACCGACGGCCGATTCTCCGGCGGCACAGCCGGCGCGTGCATTGGCCACGTCAGTCCGGAGGCGGCCGCCGGTGGCGCGATCGGACTAGTTCAAGACGGCGACATTATCGAGATCGACATTCCCGCACATTCGCTCCGCGTGCGGCTCAGCGATGAGGAATTAGCCACGCGGGCGATACATTTCAAGCCAATGCAGCCGCGATTTACCACCGGCTGGTTGGCGCGGTATGCCGGGATGGCGACAAGCGCGGATACGGGGGCGATTTTGAAGTTGAGGTAGCGAGGTTGACGGCCGAGTACTCAGTACTCAGTACTCAGTACTCAGTACTCAGTACCAAGGTACGCGGCACAAAGTCCTGGTCGTAAATACAGTAGGCCATCCTTTCCAAAGCAACCTCACATGGCCGGCGCTCAGAACTTTACCGAGCTTCTCTTCTGGCAGCGGGCGCGGCAATGGTCAAAGGCGATCTTCCAACTTACGAAACGAGCGCTATTCGTTAGCGATCGGCGCCTCGTAGACCAAATCAACGATTCCTGGGAATCCGTCGGCGCGAACATCGCCGAAGGTTTCGGTCGGGGGACACAAGGCGAATTTGTTCAGTTCCTGGGCTACGCGAACGGCAGCTCGAATGCAACCCAGTCGCACCTACGCGCCGCCTACGACCGGGAGTACATCACCAAAGACGCATTCGCCTCGCTGTTTCAGGAAGGCACCGAAATTCGCAAGATGATGATCGCGTTCATCCGCTCGATGGTCAAGCCAGGCTCCGGCGTGAAGCATATCCACAAGACGCTTAGCTGGTCGGAGGAGTGCTGGCAGCGTTACGAGCGGGTTACCGCGCAGCAGCGGCCGGAGATGTTTCGGCCGAAGGTCGAGGAGGAAGTCGAGAGGCATCCGCGCGCGAAAGGCCCGCCGCGGGAAGACAATGTTCCGTACTGAATACTGGGTACTGAGTACCGAGTACTTAGCTCACTTGCCCTTTCGCCATTTCTCCTGTATGCTCAAATGTAGTCTCTTGTTAGCGTAACAACCCTTCCTTCTCCCCCGCGCGCCGCTTATGTACGGCGCCCAAGGATGTCGAGCGAAAAAATCCGTCGCCAGGTGGCCTTTGAGGCCGCCCGGCTGATGTACGAGCGCGAAGAAAGCGAATACTATCGCGCGAAACTCAAAGCGGCCCGCCGCATTACTCGCGGCGACTTTAAGCCGCGCGACCTGCCCAGCAATCGGGAAATTCGCGAGCATATCCGCGTCTGGGCACAACTCCAGGAAGGCGATCGGCGAACGGAGAACCTCCGCGACATGCGCCTGGAAGCCCTGCGCATGATGCGGGTGCTGAAAAACTTCCGCCCACGGCTCATCGGCAGCACGCTCACCGGCCACGTCCGCCGCGGTTCCGATATCGACTTGCACCTCTTCTCCGACAGCCTGGAAGCGGTCGCGTCGGTTCTCGATGAGCAAGGGCTGAACTACGATGTTGAGCGGAAGAAAGTCCGCAAGCAAGGCGAGGAGCGAGTATTCGTCCATATCCACATCGACGACCGCTTTCCCTTCGAGCTGACCATCTATGCCCGCGATAAGGCTCATTACGTCTTCAAAAGCTCGGTCACCGGCAAGGCGATCGAAAGGGCGAGCATCGCCGAGCTTGAGCAGTTTTTGGCCCGCGAGTATCCTGACGTAGTTCTCGACCAAGGTGTTTTGGAGGCCGAGAGCCAAGTCGATCGGTTCCAGATTTACGAAATGCTGCTCTTGCCGTTGGAAAACGTCAAGGAAAGCCCAAAATACCACCCCGAGGGCGATGCGCTGTATCATAGTCTCCAGGTGTTCGACTTGGCCTGCGATGAACTGCCGTACGACGAGGAGTTTTTGTTAGCCGCGCTGCTTCACGACGTGGGCAAGGCGATTGACCGGCACGACCACGTCACAGCCGGCCTTGAGGCCCTCGGCGACCAGATCACGCCGCGAACCGCGTGGCTCATAGAACATCACATGGAAGGGCAAGACTTGCTCGACGGCACGCTGGTGCGCACGTGCGCGGCGTCGATTGGAAGCATCCGAAGATTTTGAGACGCTCAAACTGCTCGCCCGCTGCGATCGCAACGGCCGCCAACGAGGAGTGGAAGCATCAGACATTGACGAGGCCATCACGTTTTTACGCGAACTGGCCAAAACCTGTGGAGAGTAGAATATGCACATGAAGCATCCTGTTATCAAGTCTTTCCTTTTGCTACTCTTGGCCTGCGCCGTTTCTCGGATCGCGGCGGCCAAGGATTGGGACAGCAAGAAATGGGAAACGGAGATTCAGAAATTCGAAGCCGCCGATCGGGCCAATCCGCCGCCGCACGGGGCGGTGCTGTTTATTGGCTCGTCCACGATCCGGTTCTGGACGACTCTCGCTCAGGATTTTCCCGAGTATAAAGTCATCAATCGCGGTTTCGGCGGCTGTCATGCCGCGGACTGCACGTACTACGCGGACCGGATTGCGATCCCCTACCAGCCGCGGTTGATCGTCTTTCGCGCCGGCGGAAACGACATCGCCGCCGGTATAACGCCGGAGCAAGTCCGGGACGATTTTCGAGCGTTTGTGGAGAAAGTCCGAGCGAAGCTGCCTGAAGTGCGGATTGCCTACTTGCCGATCAACGCCACGCCCTTGCGCTGGGCGAATGTCGACCGTGAGGCGAAGGCTAACCAGTTCATCAAAGAGTACGTCGATCAGGGCAAGAACCTCGACTATATCGACGCCTGCAGGAGCACTCTGGGCAACGACGGCAAGCCGCGAACGGAACTGTTCCGCAAGGACCGTTTGCACTTCAATCCGGAGGGCTACAAGATCCTCGTCTCGGAAGTGCGACCGCACTTGAAGTAAAGCGATTGCAGGGCAAGGAACAGCCCCATTTCCTACTCCCCCAACCCCCTGCTTTAACGCCAAACGGTATGTTTTTAACCGTTTTTGAGTTTTTCGTCACCCTTTTGACCCGCTACGGGAAATAATCAGATGGTGCGTCTTTTTCTGGGTCTGGGGTTCGATCGTGGTGGAGTCAACGCGAATATCGCAGGAGTTTGTCGGACAGCTGTTGCAAGCTCAGCCGCGCGTATACGCCTATATCCGGGCGCAGATCCCGATTCGGGCAGATGCCGAAGACGTTTTCCAAGAAACCGTGATGGCGCTCTGGTCGGATTTCGCCGCATTTCAGACGGAAAGCAGCTTCCTGGCATGGGCCTATGGCTTTGCCCGGAACAAGGTGCTGCACTATCATCGCCGCAATGCGCGTCAGAAACGCTTCTTCAGTGAGGAAGCCGTGCGGCAGATTGCCTCCGAGGCGGAGGCAATGGCGGATGAACTAGGCTCCGTGCAAGATGCATTGCGGAATTGCCTGACCAAGCTGCGGTCCGAGGACCGCGAGGTGGTTCAGCGCTGCTACGGAACGGAAATGACGGTCGCGTCGGTGGCCGCCCAGCTTGGCCGGTCGGTGAACACGATCAAATCGGTCCTCAGACGTTGTCGGCGGGCACTCTACGACTGCATTCGTCGCACACTTTCCCGCGAGGAGCAAAGATGAACCGTCTCGCTCCTGTGCCGCCGGAACTTGCCGAATTACTGGAAGAATTCTGCCTCGGCGAATTGACTTCGGAACGCGCGGATCGGCTGGAGCAGCTTATCACCGCGGATCGCGAGTGCATGCGGCATTATGTCCGCTTCGCGTCAATGCATGCCTTGGCCGAGCGGTTCGAGGGCGCCGATTTCGTGAGGGAATCACAGCTCTTGGAGCAAGTCGTGGAAGCGGCCGCAGCCGCCAGCGAGGCGATAGGCAGAGAGGGGGAGTGTGGACTGTCGACTGTCAAATGTCGAATGTCGAATGTCGAAACAAATTCAAAGCAAAAAGCTCGAGACCTTCGTCATTCGTCATTCGGTCTTCTTTCGACATTCGGCATTCGAGATTTGTTCTACATCTCCGTCGCGCTGGCGGTCGCCGTGGTCTTGCTCATTCACGGCCTGCACTCCAACTCCGGTTCGAAAGATGATGCGCAAGCAGGGTCGCCCGATCGCACGAACTCCTCCCTTGCGCAATCAAGTCGGCGCATCGAGGGTGCTGGCAGCGTTGCCCGAATTGGCCGCCTTTCCGGCGTGCGCTGGGCCAATAACGAGTTGCGTTTGACCGATACTGACCGACTGGCTCCCGGCCAGGACGTCAACTTGGAGGCTGGCCGCGTGGAGATCAGTTTTGACGTTGGCGCGGAGATGGTCGTGGAGGGTCCTGCCCGCGTTCGCATCCTTGGCCCGCTTCAGGCACAAGCGTTTTCCGGCAAGATCACGGCCCGCGTGGGCAAGAATGCGCATGGATTTTCAATTGTTACGCCGCAAGGAAAGGTCGTCGATCTAGGCACGAACTTCGGCCTGCGGATCGATCGCTCCGGCCGCGAAGAAATTGCCGTATTCGAGGGCCAGGTGGATATCGACTACTCCGGGAGCAGGGCGTCTGACTCCCCGCTCCCCGCTCCCCGCTCCATGCCTCAATTGAAGTCGCCGCTTGACCGCTGGCGAGGCAGTTTGCGTGAATCCTCGCGGCGAACTGGCACGGCTGCCGGCCATCAGCAACGAGACGTTTCCCCACACCGTACATGCGCAAGCGGCCTATCCGCCGGTAATCGCCTCCGTGGCCGACGACATCAGGCTTCCGGAAAGTGCGCAATACTACGAGATCGTCCATGGCGGACTGGAAGATGGCGCCCAGGCCTACGTCGATCGGCCTTGCCGCTGGCGGAACTTCTCCGCCGGTGCGTCAGAAACAGGCAATCTGCCCGACGGGCTTCGCGGCGCGGATTACGTGAAGACATTCAATAACGACAAGCTGCGGCAAGATTACCAGCTTACGCTCCAGTTTGCCTGTCCGGCCGACTTGTACATTTTTACGGACGATCGGGTGATGGCGCCCGACTGGGTGCGGGAAAACTTTCAAGCGACCGGCTGGAAGATCGGGATGGAGGAGGGCCCGCTCGCGGCCCACGATTTCTCCAAGCTGTCGCTCGGTGCGGGAAAGGTAGTCAGCAGCGTGTTTTCGGTTTGGTGGCTTCCCGTGCCAGACGGCGGAGCGGTTAAGCTTGGCCGCCTGCCGACCTATCCCAAGGGCAAAACGCAAGGACTCGGCTTGAACTGGTCCGCCGCCAATATGTATGGCATTGCCGCGATTGCACGTCACCGGGGAGGTCCCTTTGCCGCCGTGAACGGCGGGTCGAGCCCGTCGTCCGACGCGAGCAATACGGAGGGCGCTGCGGCAACCGCTCCTGCCTCCCGATCGGTCGACTCGATCATCAAAGAACTCGGCGCGGTACCACGTCCGGAGCACCCGCGTCCCGACAAGTATCGGAGCGATTGGCAGAATCTCAACGGTGTCTGGGAGTTTGCCTTCGATCGCGAGGGCGTTGGCCAGCATGAAAAGTGGCAGTTAAAAGAAAAGCTGGGCGGTCAACAGATCGTCGTTCCTTTCCCGCCGGAAAGCGTGCTCAGCGGCGTCCACGACGAAGGAATTCATCCGCGCTGCTGGTATGCTCGAAATTTCGATCTGCCCGACGTGCTTCGGGGACGGCGCTTGCTGCTGCATTTCGGCGCGGTTGACTACCGCTCCGAGGTATGGCTGAACGGGCAGTGCCTGGGGTCGCACGAAGGCGGCTACGATCCGTTCGAATTTGATGCGACAAGCATCGTCAAGCCTGCGGGCAACCGCCTCGTCGTCCGCGTCGAAGACGACCCCACCGAGGCGAAGCCGCGCGGCAAGCAAAGCGCCGAATTGCATTCCAGCGGATGCATTTACTCGCGCGTCACAGGAATCTGGCAGACGGTCTGGCTGGAGGGCGTGGGTGCGACCTACGCTCGCGACTGGACAATTATTCCCGATGTCGATACAGGCGCGGTCGCTTTGGATGTACACGTGGATGGACCGGCGGCCGGCTTCCACCTCGATGCCGAGATAACGCGCGACGGCGAGTCATTGGCCAAGGTTCGGGGGGCGATCGCCAAGGAAAAAGCAAGTGGCGTGGCGCTTCGCGTTCCTTATCCGGCCGCATGGACGCCGGATTCGCCCAACCTCTACGATCTCGATTTGCGGCTCGTCGATGACAAAGGCCGGGAAATCGACCACGTGAAATCGTATCTCGGTTTCCGCAAGATCGAGGTCCGCAACGGGCAATACTTGCTCAACGGCAAGCCGTTTTTTCTGATTTCGGCCCTGGATCAAGGCTACAATCCGACCGGCCTTTATACGCCTCCCAGCGATGACTTCCAGCGCGAGGATGTGCTCTGGGCGAAGCGCTACGGACTGAACAGCATCCGCAAGCATCAGATTGTGCCCGAACCGCGCTTCCTTTATTGGTGCGATCGCCTGGGACTGACGGTTTGGGCCGAGATGGCCGACTGGGGTTGCGACATCAGCGATTGCGACGGCTTCCTGCGCCAGTGGCGGCCGCGAGTCGAGCGCGACATCAACCATCCCTCGATCATCACCTGGGTGCCGCTCAACGAACAGGGCCGCGATCCGAACCTGAATAGCAGCAAGACCCGCATCTATGACGAAACCCGCCGCCTCGATCCGACCCGGCCGGTGTTGGACAACAGCGGCTGGGGCCACACGAAGACCGACATCACCGACCTGCACACCAATGCCCCGGACTTCCGCGCGTGGTGGGCGAATTGGCGGCGATCCATCGCACGCAACGGCAATTACATGCTCGAGCCCGGACTGCCGGCTTTCAGCCGCGGCTTTTGGCACCAGGGCCAACCGGTCGTGATTAGCGAGGTCGGGCTGTGGCGCATCGATGGCTACCCGCCGCTTGCCGTCAATCACCAGTGGCGGTGGGAAGAATACGGTTCGACCAAAGTTCCCAATGAAGACGCTTTCCTCGATCTTTATAGCGACGTGATCGTAGGTCTGATGAGCGAGCCGGATTGTGCGGGCTTTTCCTATGTGCAGCTTTACGACGTGGAAGGCGAGGTCAACGGCTACCTTACCTACGATCGGCGGCCCAAGGTCCCGCCGGAACGTCATCCGCTCGATCCATGCCTACGGCTTGGGAAAACACTGGGCCAGATCCAAAGAGGCACTGGGCGACCCGGACGCCGCCTCGAACGCCGCTGCCAAGGTGCAAACGCTTGTCCCTTCAAGCAAGGAAACGCCACAGACATGGCGGTTTACTACCGACGACCCCGGCAACAATTGGACGGGCGACGGCTTTGATGACAGTCGATGGAAATCCGCTCCCGGCGGGTTTGGCACCGACATCACGCCTGGCGCCGTTGTCCGCACCGTGTGGGACAATCCAGAAATCTGGCTCCGCAAGTCCTTTGATATGGGGGACGTTCCCGCCGACGGCCGGCTATTTTTGGAATTGCACCACGACGAGGACGCCGAGATTTACATCAACGGAAAGCAGGTCAAGAGCGTCGAAGGCTTCGTGACGCGTTACCTGCAACTGCCGTTGGATGCCGGCGCCATCAAGACCTTGCATCGGGGCCGGAATACGATCGCGGTCCACTGCCGCAACACAACGGGCGGCCAGTACATTGACGTTGGATTGCTGATGTGCCGGCCCAACGGAAGTTTAGGAGCATCCGTCGCAGGCCCCGAAGCGCCGCGCGGCCAGATGACGCAAAGCAAGGACGCAGGCAAGAATCGTAAAGAGTAGGTTGACAATTTCACCAGTTTAGATCGGTCATAGAAAGTCTGATCGTTCACACAGTTTTTTGGGATAGAACACAATGAAGACTCAGCGCGTTAACACCTTGGGACGTTTCGCACGCCGGACCATGACAACTCCACGCATCAGTGCGGCTGCCTGTTTCGCCGCGGCAGCAATCGTGACAACGGTTTTTGCGGCGCAGTCGGCCCTCGCCGACGTTTACACATGGGACAATGGAACCGCAAGCGCAGGCGGTCCGACGGACGGCAGCGGCACATGGAGCCTCTCAAGCCCGAACTGGTGGAATAGTTCATCGGCGTATCAGTTCTGGCCCGACGGCACCGACACCGCGCAGTTCGGCTTTTCCAGCGGTCACACGAACGCATACTCCGTGACGTTGGATCCCCTGGGAGTCAATGCCGGCGGCGTAACTTTTCAGGATCAGGCCTATACGCTCAGCGGCAGCACGTTGACGCTTAGCGGCAGCACGCCGACCGTCACCGTCAATGCCAGCGGGGGCACCATCAACTCGGTGATCGCCGGCAGTTCCGGAATCGTCAAGAACGGGCCCGGTGCGCTGACGCTGGGCGGCGCGAACAACTATTCCGGCACCACGTCCATCACAGGCGGCATGCTCTCGCTCGACTTCACGCAAGCCGGCGCGCCGGCGTCGAACATCTTGCCCTCCGGGGCTCCCGTTAGCTTTGGCGTCCCCGGGACAATCGGCGCCGCCAACTCGCTCGGGATGACTGGCGGTTCAACGAACCAACAAACGCTTGGTGGCGTCAAGCTTTCAGCCACGAGCGGTTTGGCGAACATCACGGTCACCGGCGGCACACTGAACCTTGGCGCCATCGCACCCTCACTCATCACTTCGAATTCTGGAACAAGCGGCGCCTTCGTGCTTTTTACGGTGCAAAACGGCGGTGTCATTACGACGACGACCGGCAATGACTCGCAAATCAACACGTTGATCGCCGGCCGCCAATTCGGTGGTTTCGGCGTACTCGATAGCGTCACCGGCGGCATCGACAACTACCAGTTTGCCCGAGTGGTCAGTGGCGTCATTTCACCGACTGCGACGACAGCCATGCTAACATCAGGCGCTGTCAACAATATCACCAACTATGCTCTCACTGCATCACTCAACTACACAAACGTCGGCACCGACGTCGTCGGTTCGCTGACGATCAATTCCGCTTCCGCGGGAACTCTGACGCTCAACGCAGGCGCCAATCAGTTCAAGTGTCGCGCGGGCGTGATTCTCCAGGGCAGCGGTGATTTCACTATCAGTTCCACCAATGGCTCGACATTTACGGGACCAAACGTGGAAGACGACCCATTTTGGGTCATGGGAAGCCGCAACCTGACTCTGGCGATGCCCTTTGTCGACAACAACGCTGCGAATACCGCAACTGGCATCACGAAGCTGGGTCCCGGCACGCTGACGATCTCGGCGAGCTGCACCGCCACCGGCCCGACCTTTCTAGACCAAGGCACGATCGTGCTGACCGCAAGCGCCGCCTTGCCTTCCGGCGGCTTCGCGTCCGCACCAGGCACGACCCTGAACAGCAACCCGGGAGCAGGGCAATTGGTCAAACTGATGGGCAACGCGGCCGGCGTCACGAATAATGGCTATACCGGCGGCGGCGTGATCGGCGGCGCGCTCACGATCTCGTCGGGTTCGTTGCAGGTTGGCGGCAACGGTGAGTCCATAAGCGGCGCCGTCACGAATAACAACGGCACGCTGGTCCTCGGTGGCGGCAACGGATTGGTCTCGCTCAACTCCCAGCCGTCAAATAATAACGCCGGCGGAACCTATATCAATGGATCGGGCAATGTCGCCATCAACACGACACTGTCTCTCAGCGGCAGCAACGTTCTCACGGGCGAGTTCTACACCGGCAACAATGGCGGCGCGGGCAACGTTACCGTGAGCAATGGAACCTTGAACGTCGGCAGTTGGTTCGAAATCGGCCGGCTTTTCTCTTCGACGGCCAGCAACACGTCGACTTCGACCTTCACGGCCACTGGCCCCGGCACCGTGGTCATCGCTGACAACCTGCACCAGAACAACGGCTCACACGTTGAAATCGGCTGGACCAATTCTGCCGCCGCCGGCGGCGTCACGACCGGCATTCTCAATGTGCTCAACGGCGCCATGTTCGACAGCAAGAATTCTGAAATTCACCTGGGAGTAACGCAAAGTGGCGGCGGCGGCCAGGTAGGCACCGTCGTCCTCGGCAACAGCAGCACGGACACCGCCTATATCAACTCCGGCAACGCTAACTTTTTCATCGGCGACGCCGCCGGTTCGACGGGCAATCTCACGATTAACGGCGGATCGCTTACCTCGTGGGACATCCGCAATGACAGCGGCGCCGGAAACTTCACCGTCAACGCCGGTTATGCCCAGGCGACGGGCTTTATTCGGCTTGGCATCAATGCGTCCGCCGTCGGCAATTACATCGTCAACGGCGGCGTGTTGACTAACTCGGCCACGAGCGCCGGCGGAAACCAAAACTCCAATCTCCGCCTGAATATCGGCGAAAATGGCATGGGCACTTTCACGATCAACGGCGGCCTCGTCAGCCTGACGAATCCGCAGAACAACGCGGGAAGCGGCATCTATATCGGCAGCGGCAGCGGCGTGGGAACGCTCAATATCAACGGGGGCACGCTTTCGACAGTAGACCCGTCCATCTATGTTGGCGCGGGGGGCAGCAGCAGCGGCACCATCAACATGAACAACGGTCGCGTGATCAACACCGGCGGGCTCGTACTCGGCAATGCGCTGGGAGCGAGCGGATCGCTGTTCTTGAACAACGGCCTGTTCCAAGCCAGCTCGATAAGCAGCGTCGGCGGCAACGGCACGTTGAATTTCGGCGGCGGCACGTTGCAGATTTCCGGCAATGGCGGAATTATCGGCAATGCCGGCGGCGCACTCACCGTCAGCATCGGAACGCTGGCCGCCGTCATCGACACGAATGGAAACAACATACAGGCTCTCGTTCCTTTCGCGCCCAATTTCTCTAACGTCGGCAACGACGGCGGTTTGATTAAGATGGGCGCCGGTGTTCTGGCTTTTAACGCCAGCAATGGGCAAAGTTCGTTCTTGGGGCCGACGCAGGTTTCCGGCGGCACCCTTCTGGTCACTGGCGGTTTCAACACCTCGAGCACCAACAGCATCACGGTCGCCTCGGGCGCGGCCTTCGGCGGCGACGGGGCGACACCGAGCGTAACACTGGCTTCCAGCGCCACGCTGGCCCCCGGCTACACGATCCTCTCCCCGACCCAAGTGGGTACGATCTCGCCCGCGGCCCTGACGAGCAATGGAGGAGTCTTGTCCTTCAAGCTCTCGAACAGTTCTTCGTCCGGCAACGACCAGATCAACGTTACCGGCAACGTGAGCCTTGCCAACGTGAAGTTCAACATTTCGAACCTTCTCAACGGCAGCCTGCAGTCGGGGTCTTACGATCTGTTGAATTACGGGTCGTCCTCGGCGCTGACCAATCTCACCTTGACCGGATTGCCGCTCAGCCGGCAGACGTACTCTCTCGATACGTCGAGCAGCGCGAATGCGATCTTGCTCGACGTGAGCGCCGCCACGCCCGCCAATTTGATCTGGCTGGGCACGAACAGCACGACCTGGGACATGACCACCAATAACTGGTTTAATACCGACGCGTCTGCCGTAGACAAGTTCTTCAACCTCGACAACGTCTCCTTCACCGACTTAGCGCGGCGCACGGCAATATCACCGTCTCCTCGACCTTTGCCGTCGGCGCGATGAACGTCAGCTTGACGTTGGCCGCCAGTTCCTACTCATTCTCCGGGCCCGGCTATTTGACCGGTGCGGCGGGGCTGTTGATGTCGGGCAGCGGCTCCGTCACCATCAATACTCCGAACAAACTAACGGGCGAGACCGATCTGCACGGCGGCAGCCTGACCATTGGCGCGAGCGGCGCTGTCGGCGACGCGTCCGGCATCAACGCCACCTATATCGGCGGGCCGGCCAGCGGCGATTCGGCATCCGCGGCCGTGAACGGAGGCACTTTATCCGGCACGTCGATCTCCATTGCTTTTGCCAGCGGCTCTTCGGCAACGCTGAATGCCACCGGCGGCCTCATCCAGGCCATTAACGGAAGTTTCATTGCCGGTTCGTCTGGAACGGCCAGCGTGAGTCTCAGCGGAAACAGCGTGCTTAATGTAAACGGATCGGGCGCTTTTAGCATCGCCGATTCGGCCGGCAGCTATGGCTCCCTTACACAAAACGACAATTCGGTAGTGTCGCTTGGAAATTCCAGCGCCGGTCTGGCTTATGCCTCGATCGCCCGCGCGGGCAATGCAATTTATACATTGAACGGCGGCACGCTGACCGCCTACACCTTCCTGAACGTCGGTGACCTGGACGGCTCAAGCGGCACGCTCAACGTCAATGGCGGCCAGGCGACCGTCAACGGTTCGCTCTACGTCGGCAAGAACGGCACGGGACAAGGCATCGTCAACCAGACGGGCGGCTCGGTATTTGAACCTGCCGGCAACGGTTACGAGCTTTACGTCGGGTTGAGCAGCGCGAGCACGGGCACGTACAACATTAGTGCCGGCTCGCTAAGCGTGGGAGACATCCGCACCGATTCAGGAACCGGTTTCTTCAACCAGACCGGCGGCACCGTGACCGTCGGCTCGCCTAGCAACGCGAATTGGCTGCGGCTGGGTATCAATGCGGGAGCTAACGCGATCTACAACCTCAGCGGCTCCAATAGCGTTCTCTTCGACTATGGAAATGCCCGAATCGGCGAAGCGGGTTCCGGCACGCTCAATGTTAGCGGCAACGCGTTGATGACCGTACTGGGCCGGTTCGTCGTCGGCGGCGGCGGCGGCAGCGGGTTAGTCAACATTGGCGGCAACGTCGTATTGAGCACGTCGCCCAGCGCCAACAATGCTTTCTCTGTGGGCGATAGCAACATCGGCTTGGGCACCCTTGCCACGTCCGGGACTTTGAACATCACCGGCGGCACCGTGACCTCGAATGCGGCCGAAATGTGGATCGGCAACCAGGCCAGTCCCACCAGCCCCCAAGGGAATGGCACGCTGAATCTCTCGGCAGGCGCGCTCACGGTCGGCAATTGGTTCGTCGTCGGCCGCTTCGGCGCGACGGGTCTGGTGAATATGTCCGGCGGCTCGCTCACGCAGAAAACCAACGGCAATTTCGACGTTGCCACGGGCAACGGCGCCCAGGGCACGTTCAACCAGAGCGGCGGCACCGTGAACGTCGGCAACCAGCTCCTCGTGCCGGAAACCGGCGACGCCACCACGCTTGGGACTTATAACCTCAGCGGCAGCGGCGTGCTGATCACCAACAGTTGGCTTGCCGTGGGACGAGCTGGCGGCAGCGGTAATTTCAATGTGAGCGGCGGTACGCTCCTGCATATTGCCAATAATCACATCACCGTCGGATCGGGCGGCACGGGCGTTTTCTCCTTGACCGGCGGCTTGCTCGTCGATAGCGCGAGCTCCGCGTTCGTCGGCGAGAGCTCCGACGGCACGCTGAGTATTGCCGACGGGACGGCTCAGTTCAACCAGATTCTGATGGGTATTAACGCAACTCACAACGGCACAATCGATCTCACCGGCGGCGAACTCTCCACCACGAAAATCGCGCTCAGCAATGCCGCGGATACCGCGACGTTGCACCTCGGCGGCGGGACGCTGCAAGCCGCGGGTGGTGCGACAACGAACTTTATTTCCGGCCTGACACTCGCCACGCTCGACTCCGGCACGACCACGTTCGATACCAACGGCAATACCGTTGCCGTCGCCCAGTCGTTCCAAGACGGCGGTGGCACCGGCGGGCTGTTTGTCACGGGCAATGGGCAGTTAACCTTGTCGGGCACCAACACTTATCTGGGCAATACGACGGTCACCGGCGCAACGTTGATCGCAACAACCAGCCAGTCGCTGCCAGATGGAGGGAACCTGACGGTCGGAAATGCGATGGCGTTTTCGGCTGCCATCGTGCCGCAGCCCACGGCTGCCACGGTAGTGCCGGAACCGGGCACGCTGGGCTTGCTCGCGGCGGCCGCCGCGGCGGCGGCGATAGCGGTCCGCAGGCGCAGCCGGATTAAAAGCACGAATCCTAGATACAAAGACGACAATGCCTTTCGAGCACGGACGCTTACCTAGATCGAGGCCGTCGCCGACGGGCTGAGCTTGACCGTCGGCGACGCCTCGATGTTGGGTGGATGGGGCTTGTCCCACCATCGGAAAAACGTGTAGTATTGAGAGAGAGTGTGAGCATTTAGACTCAAACTAGGTGTTAGAAAATAGAGCCGCGAGACCAATCCCGGCGCGCCGGGAGCGGAAAAACGACTCAAGGATGAAGGCCATGTTCAACACACATTTCAATCTCGCAAAGGATGCCTCATTATTGGAGGCATCCGGTTTCATGCTTCCAGGTCTTAGGTCTTGGGTCTTAGGTCTTGGGACTAAGAGCCAGAAGCCAAGAGCCAAGACCCAAGGCCCAAGACCCAAGACCTTCGGCTTTACGCTCGTGGAACTCCTCGTCGTCATCGCGATCATCGGAATACTTATCGGACTACTGTTGCCCGCCATCAATGCGGCGCGGGAAGCGGGACGGCGGGCCAGTTGCATAAACAACATTAAACAGCTCGGCTTGGGCGTCAGCAATTTCGTCTCCACGGCCGGCGACATTTTGCCTTTTGGCCGTAAGTACGACAACTGGGACACCTACACCTGGACCGAGCTCGTCTTGCCGTACATCGAACAGAAGTCGGTTTATGACAACTTCTTTACGTTGACCAAGGGCGGGTTTACGGGCTTCCCTGGCAACCGCGGGATGGGAGAAACGTGGAACGGGCCGAATGGCCCGATGGGTGACGATTCGCGACTGCAAATGGCCAGGAAAACCTTCCTCGTCGGCTTTTATTGTCCTTCGGACAATTCCAACCGAGTTGGGAACGAATTGGCTAGTCCGGGATGGAGTTATTATCGCAGTAGTTACCGGGGTTGTACCGGAAGCGGAGATATGTACGGCAATAAGCCGTCGGACCTCGCCAGCGATCCAGTACAGGTGTGGGGAGTCGGCGCCTTGGGGGTTCGCAAGGACCAGAACTTCGACGCCGCGGGCTCCGTGTTCAAGGCCGGCAATCGGTTGAATCAGGTGACCGATGGCACGTCGAAGACGATCCTCTTGTCCGAAGGGCTGATCTGCCGTACCGAACCGAACAACACCTGGGGAGGTCCGATCGGCGAAGCGTGGTACGGAAACATGGGTGGAGGCCTGTTTTCGGCAACTTTGACGCCCAATTCCACCGGCGCCGATCATGTCTGCGGCCCCTGCCCTCAAGACGTTGGCGATTCTACATACCGGGCGCCTTGTATTTCGCTCACTCCGTCTCCGCAGGGGAGTAATGGCGCGACCAACGCCTATTCCGGCGCTCGCAGCATGCACGCGGGCGGTGTCAATGCTTCCATGGTTGACGGTTCGGTGGGCTTTTTCAGCGACCAAATCGACACCTACGTCTGGCGCGCGCTCGGCACTCGCGCCGGCGCGGAAGTGTTTCAGTTGCCCTAGCCCAACGCAAATGTCGAAGGTCGAAATTCAAATGTCGAAGGAAATCCAAATGTCGAATATCGAAGCTCATCCTTCGTCATTTGGCCATTCGTCATTCTTTCGACATTTGACTTTCGTCATTCTATTCGTGCCGGCGCTTTCGGGCTGCCGGCAATCAAGCTCCTCGATCCACGGCAAGGTCACTTATGAAGGCACGGCCATCCAGCGCGGCCAGATCACCTTCGCGCCGCCGGGCAGGCAAGGCGTCGCGATGAGCGCGCCAATCGAGTCGGGCAAATACACGATTGACAACGTGCCTCCCGGTACGAAGGTAGTGATGATCACAAGTTCCAAGCAGTTTCATTTTCCCAAATCGCACGCGGAAATGGCCGAGATGGCCAAACGCGGCCCCCCGCCAGTCCAGGAAGCCGGCGATGAGGTGCCAGCCAATGCACAGGGCAACAATGCGTCGATCGAGACTGCCCGCGGCGTCCAGGAGTTCAACTTCGACCTGAAACGGCCCGCGGGCGGCTGATAATTGGAATGTACCGAGCCAATGTCGCCGTTGTCATCGCCGCGGTATTCCTGACGCCGCCCGCCGCGCTTGCCTGGACTGAAGCAACGAAACCGGCCCCGCCCAACATCCTTCTCCTACTGGCCGACGATCTCGGCTACTCGGACCTCGGCTGCTATGGAGGAGAAATCAAAACGCCCAACCTGGATGCCTTGGCCGCGCACGGCCTTCGGCTCACGCAGTTCTACAATTGCTCGCGGTGCTGCCCATCGCGCGCGTCGTTGCTGACGGGACTATACCCGCATCAGGCCGGCATCGGCGCGATGACGGCGGACGAAGGGCTGCCCGGTTATCGCGGTTCGCTTCAGCCACAATGCGTGACGATCGCCCAAGTGCTCAAGACGGCCGGATACCGCACGGCGATGGCCGGCAAATGGCACGTCGGCGATCATCAGCCGCCGACCGAGCGCGGCTTCGATGAGTTCTACGGCTTCGCGCGCGGTTACGCCGTCGATTCCTGGGAACCGCGGATGATGACGCGGCTGCCAGCCGATCGGCCGCAGCCCCGCTACGAGCCGGGGAAGTATTTCGCCACGGATGCGCTTACGGATAGCGCGCTGGACTTTCTGAAAACCTTTCGCCGCCCCCGCGCGGATGCGCGGCAATCGCCCTGGTTCCTCTATGTCGCCTATCAAACGCCGCATTTCCCTTTGCAATCTCGTACTGATGACATGAAGGGCTATTCCGGAGTTTACGCCCAAGGTTGGGATGAGATTCGCCGCCAGAGATTGGCACGACAAAAGCAAATCGGCTTGCTGTCGGAGAACGAGCCGCTCACGCCGCGCAGCATGATACCCGATCGCGAGGTCGCCCGCCGGCTCGGATCGCTGACCCAAGACGGCAAGAATCCGCCCTGGGACTCGCTGCCCGCCGACCGTCGGATTGATCTCGCGCAGCGCATGGCCGTTTACGCTGGCATGGTCGCCGGGATGGATCGCAATATCGGTCGCATCCTTGCCGACCTGAGAGAACATCATGAGGTCGAGAACACGCTAATCATTTTACTCAGCGACAACGGCGCCTGTGCCGAGTGGGAGCCGTTTGGCTTCGATCTCCGGCCCGTCGCAGCGCCCAAGCCGGGCACCGGCATCAACCTTGGAACTCCCGGCGCCGAACGTCCTCCACCGAGGCGCCGACGTGGCTCGCATGGGCGGCCCCGGAAGCCTTTTCAGCTACGGTTCCGGCTGGGCGAACGCTTGCAACACGCCCTGGCGCCTGTACAAGCACTTCGTTCATGAAGGCGGCATCAGTACGCCGCTGATCCTGCACTGGCCCGGCGGCATGAAGCGCAGCGGGGAAATCGACCACCGTATGGGGCACATAATTGATATAATGGCGACGTGCGCGGACGCAGCCGGCGCGGTGTATCCAAAGACGTTCAATGGCGAGGCAATCGTTGCCCTGGAAGGTCAAAGCCTGCTTCCCGCCATGCGCGGCGAATCGCCTCAAGAGCGGACCCTGTTTTGGGAACACGAACGCAACCGCGCGGTGCGCGACGGCAAATGGAAGCTCGTGGCGATTCACGGCCGCGCTTGGGAATTGTACGACATGGATGCCGACCGCGCCGAACTGTATGACCTCGCCGCCGAACATCCCGACGTCGCCGGGCGTCTCGCCGAGGAATGGGTAGCCTGGGCCCAGCGCTGCGACGTCAAATCGAAGGACGTTAAACCGAAGTAATGGACGCGCCGCTGACACGCGCGGCTCTATCGCTATTGGCAATATCACATAATCCCCGCTCTGAGAAAGAAAACCCATGACGAGAAATCAACAAACTTCATGCCTCGCGCTCATTGCGGCGCTCGTGGCGATCGCTCCTTCGAGAGCCGCCGTCGCGGCGGATTTCCGCCCGCCCGCGGTCCCGCTCGTTACTTATAATCCGTTTCTCAGCATCTGGTCCAAGAGCGACCACCTTAATGACTCTGCCACAAAGCATTGGACGGACCATAGGGACCATAATCACGACCACTCTCTCGTCAGCCTGATCCGCATCGACGGCAAGTCGTACCGTTTAATGGGCGCGGAGCCAAGCAGCGTGCCGCCTCTCGAGCAAAAGTCGGTCGAGGTCCTGCCGACCCGCAGCATCTACGAATTTGAGGGAGCGGGCGTCCACGTAACGTTGACCTTCATGGAACCTGCCTTGCCGGACGACCTGGATGTCTATTCCTGGCCGCTGAGCTATATCACATGGCAGGTCCGCTCCAACGACGGCGGCAAGCACGAAGTCCAACTCTACGACAGCACCAGCTCCCAACTGGTGGTGAACAACACTCAAGAACGCGTCGAATGGTCGCGGAGCAGGAGCGGCGATCTGACGCTCCTGCGGGTTGGCACGAAGACGCAAAACGTGCTCGGCTCCTGCGGCGACGACCACCGCATCAACTGGGGCTATGCCTACGCCGCCGCGCCGACGAAGCAGTCCAAGTCGTCAATCGGCGCCGCCGGCAAGCTGGAAGAAGAATTCGTTCAGAGAGGGTTCGCTGCTCCGCGGCGGACGACGCGGAGATGCCGCGACCCGTCGCCGACTTCCAGCCGGTCCTGGCTTTCGCATTTGACCTCGGCACCGTCGGAGCGGAAGCCGTCCAGCGGCAGGTCATCGTCGCCTACGACGAAATCTACGCCATCAAGTACTTCGGCCAAAAGCTGCTTCCCTACTGGGCGCGCAACGGCGTGCAAGATCGACCAGCTCTTGCAAACCGCGTCGCAGCGATTATCCGAAGATTCTCGCCCGCTGCGAGAAGTTCGATCGCGAGCTGATGGAGGACATGACCAAGGTCGGCGGCGAGAAATACGCCAAGATCACCGCGCTTTCCTATCGAGAATGTGTCGCCGCCAACGGCCTCGCCGCCGACGCGAACAAGCAGCCGCTTTTCTTCACCAAGGAAAACACCAGCAACGGCGACATCGCCACGGTGGACGTCTTCTTCCCGATGGACCCGATCTGGATCTTCCTCAGCCCGTCGCTGGCCAAGGCCTCGCTGGTCCACGTGCTGATGTACTCGGCCTCGCCGCACTGGAAGTTTCCCAACGCCCCGCACGATCTCGGCACCTATCCGCTCGTCTTCGGCCGCGACGACGGCGGCGAGGGCATGCCGGTGGAGGAAAGCGGCAACATGCTGATCCTCTGCGACGCCATCGCCCACGCCGACGGCAACCCCGACTTCGTCGCGCCGTGGTGGCCGCAGCTCACGCAATGGGCGAAATACCTGGAAAAATACGGCCTCGATCCCGAGAACCAGCTTTGCACCGACGACTTCATGGGCCACCTGGCGCACAACGCCAATCTTTCCGTCAAGGCGATCCTCGGCCTGGCGGCCTACGGCGATCTCTGCCGCATGCGCGGCGACAATGCGACTGCCGAAAGATATTTCGCTCTGGCCAAGGCCGATGCCGAGCACTGGATGAAGGTCGCGGCCGAGGGCGATCACTACCGTCTGGCCTTCGACAAGCCGGGCACCTGGAGCCAGAAGTACAACCTCGTCTGGGACCGCCTGCTCGGACTGAACGTCTTCCCGCCCGAAGTGGCGCGAGAAGGAGGTCGCGTACTACAAGAAGGTGATGCTGCGCTACGGCGTGCCGCTCGATTCGCGCACGCATCTGACGAAGACCGACTGGTCGTTCTGGAGCGCGACGCATGGCCGACAATCAGGCCGATTTCGAGGCGATCATCGCGCCCGATCTACGATTACCTGAACGACACAACCGTCCGCGATCCGATTGCCGACTCCTACGAGACCGACAAGATCCGCAGCGGCGGGATGCACGCCCGGCCGGTGGTCGGCGGCTTCTTCATCAAGATGCTCAGCGACCGGGACCTATGGAAGAAGTGGGCCGCCCGCGATACGTTGAAGCCGGCCAACTGGGCGCCGTTGCCCGTGCCTCCCGAGGTCCACACGGTCGTGCCGCTTCAGCAGCTCTGGCGCTACACGACGGAGAAACCGGCCGATAATTGGACAAAACCCGGCTTCGATGCCTCGGGCTGGACGGAAGGCCGCGCCGGTTTCGGCACGAATCCGCCCGGCTTTGTGCGGCGCACGCGGTGGTCCACCGACGACATCTGGCTTCGCCGCGAAATGACCGTGCCGGAAGGTACGCATACGAATCTGCAATTCGTCTGCTTCCATGACGAAGACGTGGAGATATACGTTAATGGCATCCTCGCCGCGGAAGAAGCGGGCTTCGTCACGAGTTACGTGCCGATGGAAATCTCTCGTGAGGCGCGAGAGCAGATGAAGCCCGGCGCGAAGATCCTCGTGGCCGTGCATTGCCATCAAACGGCAGGCGGCCAGGGAATTGACGTGGGATTGGCCGACGTCACTCCGGGGTCCCCGGCATCGGCCACCTCAGCCCCGTCGCCCCGGCCCGATCCGCGGCTTCAAAAAAAGGCCCAGTCGCAAACGAACCGCTTCTATCTCTCCAACCGAGTCCCGCTCGCGCCCAGTCCGCTGCTAACGCTGCCCATCGGGGCCGTCCATCCCAAAGGCTGGCTGCTGGTCTATCTGCAACGGCAGCGCGATGGCCTGACGGGCAACCTCGGCGAAATCAGCGCCTGGCTGCAAAAGGACAACAACGCCTGGCTCAGCACCAGCGGCAAGGGTCAGTTCGGCTGGGAGGAAGTTCCCTACTGGCTCCGCGGCTACATGCAACTCGCCTATTTGTTGGGCGATCCGAAAATGATCGCCGAGAGCCAGATCTGGATCGAAGGAGCGCTCCACAGCCAGCGCCCCGACGGCGATTTTGGCCCTGACCAACGGTTTGCCAACGGCGCTCGCGACTATTGGGCCAACATGCTCATGCTCTACTGCCTGCAAACGTACTACGAGCACTCCCACGACAAGCGCGTCATCGACTTGATGACCAAGTACTTCCATTACCAGCTAGCCGTGCCGGACGATCGCTTCCTCGTCGATTACTGGCAGCACATGCGCGGCGGCGACAATCTGTATATCGTCCAGTGGCTCTACAACATAACCGGTGACGGCGATCTCTTGAAGCTCGGCGAGAAACTCCATCGCCGCACGGCCGACTGGGACCAGCACTACTCGCTGCCCAACTGGCACAACGTGAACATCGCCCAGGCCTTCCGCGAACCTGCCACCTGGTTCCGGCAAACGAAAGACCTCTGGGACCTCCAATCGTCTTATGACGTTCAGTACAACGTCCGTAAGCTCTACGGCCAGGTGCCGGGCGGAATGTTCGGTGCGGACGAAAACGCCCGGCCAGGCTTTAGCGATCCGCGACAGGCGATCGAAACCTGCGGCGCCGTCGAGCAGATGCTGTCCGACGAACTGATGCTCTGCTTTACGGCCGACGCGGTATGGGGCGACCAGTGCGAGGACGTGGCCTTCAACACCTATCCGGCAGCCGTCATGCCCGACTTCCGCTCGCTCCGCTACCTGACCGCGCCGAACATGGCCGTGAGCGACAGCAAGAATCACTCGCCCGGCATCGAGAACGGCGGCCCGTTCCTGATGATGAACCCCTTCAGCTCGCGCTGCTGCCAGCACAACCACTCGCAGGGCTGGCCTTATTTCGCCAAACATCTCTGGATGGCCACGCCCGACAACGGCCTCTGTGCCGCAATTTACTCCGCGAGCGAGGTCGCCGCCAAGGTCGCTGATGGCACGGTCGCCCACATTTCTGAGGACACGCACTATCCGTTCGACGACACTTTGCATTTTGCCGTGAAGCTCGAAAAGCCGGTTGCCTTTCCTCTTTATTTTCGCATCCCAGGCTGGTGCGAGGGAGCCGAGCTCTCCGTCAATGGCAAGCCCGCCAGCGTTGCCGCGGCGAAAGGCGCATTCGCCTGCATCGATCGCACCTGGCAGGATGGTGACGCCGTCACTCTCAAGCTGCCGATGAAAATCTCGCTGCGAACGTGGGCGCAGAACCACAACAGCGTTAGCGTCGATTATGGGCCGTTGACCTTCTCGCTCCGCATCGCCGAACGGCTGGGGCGCAAGGATAGCACAAAGACCGCCATCGGCGATTCGCACTGGCAGAAAGGCGCTGATACGTCACTCTGGCCTTCGTGGGAGATCTACCCGGATAGCCCGTGGAACTACGGCCTCGTGCTGGACGACAAGGGATCGTCCGCTTCGTTCAACATGGTCAAGCGCGATTGGCCCGCAAGCAATTTCCCCTTTACCTTGGAAGAAGTGCCCATCCTGCTGACCGCAAAGGCGCGGAAGATCCCCGAGTGGACGCTCGACCGCTACGGCCTCGTCGCGCCGCTGCAGGACAGCCCGGTCTACTCCGACCAGCCGGTCGAAACCGTGACGCTCGTTCCCATGGGCGCCGCCCGCCTGCGCATCTCGGCGTTCCCAACGATCGGCGACGCAACGTCTTCCCACCGCTGGAATTCCCCGGTTAACAGCCAGTCTGCCGCCTTCTAAAACGGCAAGATTGGGTAACTTATCGCATACGCCCCTTTGCCAGCCGCCCATTTTCGTGTGAGCTTGGTATAATAGGGGACCACGACGTGCTTACCTCCCGCCTACCCCTGGCCGCCTGCCGATCAGGAAAATACCATGATCGCGCAACTGCGCATCTTGATGTTCGCCGTCATGTCTTTGGCTTGCTTGCGGCCTTGCCTCGCCCAGCCATCGCCGCCAGCCGCTTCGCTCGATCGAACGATTGAACAATCTATAGCCGACTTGGGCAGCCCGAGTTATCTGATCCGGGCAAGGGCTTCAAAGCGGCTTTGGAATGCCGGCATAGAAGCGCAGCTGGCCCTGGAAAAGGCCGTTAGTGAGAGCGACGATTTCGAGGTGGTTACTCGCGCCCGGCAGATCGTCGCGATGTTCCATCTGGGGATTTATCCCGATACGCCCCGCGAAATGGTCGCCCAGATTAACGGCTTCCGCATGGGCAATGTCGAAATGAAGCAGCGCATCGCGCAAGAGTTGCTGAGTGCCGGCAAACAGGACCTTTTGCTGCGGCTGATCGAACTGGAACCCAATCGGCGGGCGCGGCGCAGTTGAGCGGCCTGGTGCCTTCGATGGGCATCGAGGGATCGACACGTGCCGTTGCCGCGCAATCGGACATCGGACTTGCCGTTCGCATGCGATTGGCCGAGCGCGATTTCACTAGTGCCGAGCGCATGCTTCGCAATGCGGCGGGCGATGACCTGCTGACGCGGGACTACGCGGCTTTGCTTCTCAGCCGAGGCAAGCTCGACGCGGAGATCGCCCGGTTGCGCGCCAAGCTCGGCCCCGGCGACCAGAACGTCCAGCGCCAATTGGCGTGGATGCTCCGCACCAAGGGCGACTTGGCCGGTGCTGTTGTCGCGGCCAAGGCGGCCAAGGATGGAAACTTGCTTGAAGGCTTCCTCGCGGAAAATGGCAACTGGAAGGAGCTGGCCGCGATCGACGCCAAGACCGACCTCGACAAGCTGGTGCGCGAGTCGGCCGCTGACCGATTTGCTGTCAGACAGAAGCTCGCAAGAATCATCACCGCCCGTAATCTGGCGGGCGACAAAGCGGCGTGCGACGAGGCGGTTACCGTGGTCACCAAGGCGCTGCGGCAGCGACCGGAGTACTTCGAATCCAAAGTTATCAACGCGTTGTTTCTGAACGATCGCGTGGATGCGTGCGCCAAGGCATTCGCGCAGGAGCACGTGACAGCCGCGTTCGATATTCTGGCATCGCAGAACCGCGCCAAGGAGGCGTTTCGCCTCGTCAAGATCGACGTCCCTTTGCCGGCAAAGATCGATTGGCCCGCTTGGCTCAAGAACGGGAACGCAGTCCCGGATCAGCAGCGTCGCTGGCTCGCAAGCCGGGTATTCTACGAGCTGCACCGGGTCGGAGAAGATAGGCATGCCGACGAATTGCTCGAGGCGTATTTGGCGATGCTAAAGGATCACATTTCCGAAACCGACTGGCAATTTGATGTTAGCTTTCTCATCGCAACCGACGCCGAAACCGGCCGGTCCGATCACTGTGACGAGTTAGCGTCGAAGTTGCTCGCGCTTCAGCTCGAGCACCCGGAGCGAGTAGTCGCCGCCCTATATCGCCGCCAAGATTACATCGTGACGCTGGTATGGGACGGGCTCCGCAAACAATTTCCCGACCAGGACCAACTGCAGGCGCTAAAGCGCCTGAGGCGTACTATCGCGGCCAAGCGCGATCCGAAAGGGGCGGAAGAGTTTCGCTCGTTGGCGGCACACATGATTGCCGATATTCGGTCCGGCAAAACGGCGGCCGATGGTCGATACAACACTGCCGAGGACCGAGCTCGCAAGCTGCTGGCGCTCGCGGGGCTTTGTCAGCGTCAAGCAGAGCCCAAGCTGGCCGGGGAATGTCTTGCCGCGATCGGCGCCGCCGACCTCGCCGTGCAGACCCTCGTCGAGCGAGGCCACCTCTACCTCGAATTGAAAAAATGGGACGAAGCCGCCCGGTCTTTCGAGGCGGCGTGGGGCAAGGACCCCAAAAATGCCGCAGCCCTGTATTTGCTGGGCTGGACCAAGGCCAAGCGCGGCAGGGAAGCGGAAGGCCGGAAGCAAATGGAGGCGGCCTTGATGCTGCCTTTAGCTGACGGTGTAAGCCGTCTTCATTTGGCGGTGGCGCTCGATCGCCTGCATCAAGATGAAGAGGCCTTGCGGCAGCGACTCCTGATAATGCGCCTCGCGCCGCCGCACGACGAGTCGATTGTCATGGCGGTTGGTCATCTGGTCGATGTCAAAGATGTGAAACCTGGAACCGCGAACGAGGCGGCGAATTGGCGAAAGCTTGCCGTAGAATATACGCTCACGCGAGCCGCCTTCATTAGCTCGGCGTGGTCGGAGTCGAAATCTCACTTGCAGTGGCGGGCTTCGGCGCATCGCTTCGCCGCGCTAGACCTGCTTCGCGCGGGCAAGACGGCCGCGGCGATCGAGGAGATTCACCAGGCCGAGACCATCATGCCCGAAGACGTGCAGATAGCTCTGGACTGCGACGCCGAATTGCGGAAACTCCACGCGGTTGCGGAGGCGGATGCTCTTTATCGCCGCATTGCCGATCGGCTGCAGGCCGACTGCCGGGACTTCCCGCGGGATGCGACGTGCCGCAACGACCTCGCCTGGCTGGCGGCTAATCTCGACCGCGATCTCGAGATGGCCCTGGCCAACGCGCAGTGCGCAGTGGTACTAGCGCCGCAATCGGCCGGCATCCTCGACACGCTGGCCGAAGTCCAGTTCCGCCGCGGCGACCGCGCCCAGGCCATTCAGTTGGCCCGCCGCTGCGTCGAACTGGACGGCGACGGCTCGGTCTACAAGGACCGGCTTGCGCGGTTTGGGGAAGTAAGCGGAACTCAACCTAACTCAAACGCATCCACACTGCCTTGAGATACTCCGTTTCCGGCACCGTGGACGAAACCGGGTGGTCTGCCGCCGCGCCGCTCTTGGCGAGAATCTGCATCGGCCTTGCGGCGTGTTTTTCCGATGCGTCTTCCGTCGCTGCGGAGATCAACTCGCCCGCCTGGTAGGCCGACTGCCGCAAGAGCTGCACGAAGTCGGCTTCTTTCAACAGTCCCGAACAGCAACAGCTTAACATCAGCCCGCCCGGCTTGACCAACCGCATCGCCAGGCGGTTCAAATCGAAGTGCTTCCGCGTTCCATCCTCCAATTCGGCCCGCGAACGGATCAGCTTGGGCGGATCGAGCACGACAATGTCGAAACGGCGATCCAAACGCAGCATCTCCCGCATATAGGCGAAGGCGTCGTCCTGGACAAAACGGACCCGCGCCTGGTTCAAATTGGCATTCTCGCGGGCGAGTTTGAGCGGCTCCTCGTCCAGATCGACGCCCGTCACCTCGGTCGCCTTGCCGAGACACTTGGCCTGCACGGCAAAGCCGCCCGTATAACAGCACAGATCGAGCACCGAGCGGCCTTCGCAGAAATCGGCGAGTCGCTTGCGGTTTTCCCGCTGGTCGCAGAAGAACCCGGTCTTGTGCCCACCGACAAAGCGGACGCGGAATCGCGTGCCGTACTCGCGGATCGTCACATCCTGCGGCAAACCGGGCGATTCAAATCCCGGCGGCTCATAGCCTTCCTGGCTCAAGAATTGCGGGCTCGACCGCACGACGATCGCATTCGTTCCCATAGCCGGCGCAAGCCGAGCGAGAATTGCCTCCGCTCTCTGATACATGCCGAGCGTATACGCTTCCGCCGAGAGAACATCGCCGAGCCGATCGACGACCAGGCCTGGCAGTCCGTCCGCCTCGGCATAAATCACGCGATAGGCGTCGGTCTTGTCGCGGAGGCGAAGCAGGCCGTGGCGCAGCTCGACGGCTTCGTCAAGCTTCCGCTGCCACGCGTCGTCGTCGGGCAACTCTTCTCCGTAAAAAGTCATACGAACGGCGATTTCGCTTCGCGGATTGTAAAGCCCGTAGCCCAGCACGCGATCGTTGGGACCGTAGACGGCCACCAAATCGCCCGGCCGGGCCTTTTCGACGCGATCGATCCGCTTGCGATACAGGAAAGGATGCCAGGTCGGTGTGCGGACGAACACGGCCGGAATCGGGGCTGCCGGATCGGGGGCCAGCGCGCGTTGGCGAAAGAGATCGCCGCCGGGGACGTCGAATTCCGCGCGCGGACTTCTTCTTTCGCTCGATCGCTTGCCAGCCAAGTTGCTTGCCCTCTTGAAACCCTGTGCATTTCCGATCATGCTGATTGTAGCCTGACTCGCGTGTCGCGGTCAAACGGCGGGGCCAGTTGCGACATCGAAGCCCGACGCGCAAGCGAGGCTTGGATGCGGTGCCGGCCTCGCTTGTGCGTCGGGCTTCGATAGCCCACAGTTTTGACTTAGTTGGCCCGCCCTACTACCAGCCATGCCCAAACTCGAAAACTTTCTCGCCGTGCCTCGCCGCGTGGACCGCTGGCTGAAAAAGCTCATCGGCGAGGAAAACGAACTCCTCTACTACTTCGTGCGGCTGTTGCTGATCGTCGTCATCTTTGCTCTGATCGTCGCGGTCCTGGTCGAAATCGTCTGGCTCATTTGGCGGGCGGTATCGCTGGTCTTCGCCGCGTTTATCGCGGCACGTTGGTATCTCTTGGCCCTTGCGATTATCGGGGGAATCGCAGCCCTTGTGGTTTACTATCGCCGAAAGAAGTCTAAGGGACTTCAGAAAACCGATTCGCCGGGCGAAGTCGGCGGCGCGATTGCACCCCAAAAGCATTCGACGGCGAAGCTGGAAACGCGCCCGGCCGAGGACGACCTCGGTCTGAGGAAATCGCTTCTTGCCGCCGACAACCAGACGCGCAGCGCCTTGCAGTCTGTGCTGACATCCCTGCTGCGCTTCGACCATCGCCTGGAGCTAGTTATCACGCCGATCCATTACACGGACCTCTTCGGCGACAATTGGGCGATCGTTCGGCAGTTCGTCGAGTCGCCGCCGGGCCGTAGTGTGCCCGAAGTATCCACGGCACTTCTGGAAATCGTCATCCTTTACAAGCGAGCCCAGGAGGCCCGCTGGGTGCCGATCAACCACGACCGCATCCACGCCTGGTGGACCGAAGCTGCCCGGCGGCGCAAATGGCTATCGGAACTATTCGAGTCCACCGCCGCTGAATCCGGCCCAGGCGCGCCGAAAGGCCACCCCGCGAGCGACGCCAGCCCGCGCGATGAACCTCCAAAACCCATCGCTCCCACGCCCGGCGTCGCGCCGACCCTCGACGACCTGCTGCAATACAACGAGCGGATGAAGCGCATGGGGTAGGGCGGAGAAAACGGGGCAGGAAGCTGGAGGCCAACAGACGAGAAATGGTGTCAGGCCGCCACTTTTTCCCCGGGGTGCTTCGGAATGCCGGCCTGACCCCACTGCGACTGACCGATGCGAGCGCGAAGCTAATCGATGTGGCCCCTCCGACGTTCGCATGCGTTTAATGTGAACGGCAACCAAAAACGGCGGAGTTGCGATATGTCATAAATGACCCCGAGAATTCTTTAAGTCCTTACGCGGCAAGGACTTGGGAACAATCCGAAAAGAATTCTTCCATTTTCGCATAGCGCATCTAGCAATATATATATGGAGATGTGTATAAGAGTTGAGAGTTGAGTGCTGAGAGTGGAGAGGCAAGAAAGGATGAAGGCGGAAGGATGAAGGATGAAAGGTTCAATGCGCAGAGAGCAGGGAGCGCGGAGCAGTGGTCTCCGCAGCGACGCCCCAGCCGGGCATCAAGGAACGCTAATTAGCAGTAATTAACACAAATACGCATGCAATCCTATGCAATTTCTCTTCTTCCTTTGTCAAGTGTTTGTATTTGAAGGTAATTGTGGACGCGTTTCCACACGTTGGGTGGTTGCTTTTTCGATCGTCTCGAAGAAGCATGATGCGCACACCAATGTGTGGGGACGGCTGAGGAGTTCGTTGTCGTATGACTGTTCGATGGGAGCCGTGCAGTAGTGCGCTTGGATAACTCCAATCTCTTGCCTGAAACGTCTTGCCGTGAGACAAGCGTCGATTTGGCTTTATGAGAGATTCATCGCCAAGCGGTGCTGCCGGCCCCTCGAAACTATGCACAACGCTCTTTGCAGGCGCATGAAATGCATGAAAGGTGGCCGATCAGCCCCAAGCTCAATTGGTCCTACGTGACTATTCCTCTGTTAGTGGATGTTCGTTAATGGATGTTATGCCGGCTCCTGCGAGCCGCTCGATCATGCTACCGTTGATTGCCCGTTCCAACCTTCTGCCTTCGCTTCTTCTGTTGCTTCTTGGCAAGCTTCGCGGCGCGAATGCTTGACCTCCGGCGAGAACAGCCGAGTTGCGTCGAAACTCGCCTCGCTCGCGCCCAGCGCGTGCAGGCCCAGGGACAGCTTCCTCATCACGGCCACCAGCGCCGGCGTGCTGCCTTTGGTGCATCGACTCTTCTTCACAGAATACCACTCCACGACCGCCGCCTCCTGCACCAGACGCATCGCCGCGAAGTACAGCCAACGCCGCACGGCGCCGGGCCCGCGCTTGGTAATCTTCAACTGACCCTTGTGCCGCCCGCTGCTGCGCTCCTTGAGGTTCAGGCCCATCGCCTTGCGGTAGGCCTCGGCACAAGGGTAGTTCCGCGGATCGCCGATATAAACCCACAATACACAAGCCGTCGCCCAGCCGACGACCTTCGCATGTCGGGCGATGATCGCATTGCTTTGGGCCAGCTTTTTCAAGGCCGCCGACGCTTTTTTCACTTCACGTTTGGCCGAAAGCGCGGCCTTGGCGTACTCGCGCATCTGCCGCCGATCGATCGCCGTCTGCCGCACGCCCACGCTCCTCGCCGCGGCCGCAATGAAACGCTCGATCTTCTCCTCCTTGAGATAATTGCGGCCCCAAGCTTTCAATCTCTCGGCGGCGCCCGTGTCGGCCGCCAGCGCCGCCGGACCGCCGTACTCGACGAGGACTTGCAGCAAGGTTTTGGAGTTGAGTTTCAAATACTCCGTCGCCTCCGGCCAATGCCGCGCCAACAGCCCTTCCAGACGACACAGCCACATGACCCCCAGCCGCTGTTGCACGTCGGCGCGTTGGACCCAATAACGCAGCTCCTGGTCGAACTCCGTGGGCGGCCGGTAAGGCCAAGGGGACGACTTGCCCAAGGCGGCCAGCTCCGCCACGATCGCCGCGTCCTTGCCGTCGTGCTGCGAAGGGACGCCGTCGAAAATCTCCGCGTAGTCATGCACCGCCTTGCCGCTGACGCGATGGACCTCGAGCCCAGCGTCGGTCAACGCCTGGCGGAGCGCATCGCCGTAAGTGCCCGTCGATTCCATGGCGATCCGCAGCGAGCGGCCTTTGGCAAGATCTCGCAATCGGCTAACCAGCACGGGAATCTCCTCGGGCGTCTTCACCCGCCACGGCCGCTCGAACTCGCCGCTTTGCCACCGCACGACCGCCAGCGATTCCGACTTCGCCACATCGATTCCGACCACGACGCCCATCGCGACCTTCTCCGCTACCAGCGATTCAACAAAAACCTGCTTGACATCGACCGAACGATACGCTTCTCTTTTCATAGGGGACGACCTCTTATACGTGGCGTTGATGGACTCAAAGCCGTCAACCTTACCACTCTCGAGGCGTCCCCTGTTCTTTTTGACTATAGCCAACTATGCGCTTTCTATGCGATTCCTATGACGTTTCTATGCACTTTCTATATAGATTTCAGGCCGTTTGGCATTAAATGCACGCCGCTTTCCGCGGGAATTGACAACGTCCAAGCCGCCATTTAAAAAATTCGCGGCCATCCAGGACTTGCCGCTTCCAAGCAGTTTCAAAGCGCAATCAAAGCACTTTCAAAGATGACATCCGTTAACCACACGCCGTTTTCCGTGGGAAAGGCGTGGCATCACAGATGTTTTCGCGACGCACAGTTCCGAGCCCTCGTGCCCGAGCAGTCCGGCAATAGCAGCAAACGCGGCGTTACGGCCGGCTCGAGGCTACTCGCTGGTTTCCAGCGTGGTCTGGATGTCGCCCAACGTGCGGCCGAGCCGCTTGCGCTTGACGGCGGTCGCGGCGGAATGGGCTTCCAATCGCGGTGCATCGGCGTCCGGCGCGGTGCGCAGCAGATGCAGTATCCGCTCGTTCATATCCTGACCGCCGTGAGGAGTGCCCAACTCGCCTACCGCGTCGTGGACCCCATAAAGCACCGCCTGCCGCACCCCGTCGCGAATCCAATTAAAGAAGTTCAAATTATTGCCTCCATGCTAGCTTTATCCGTTTTCCCTCCGCCGCGGCAGTACTGGCACACCGAGGCTGGGGTGGTAAACTACCGAGACTCCGGCAGCATGTCCAGCCGAGTTTGGGTTGCCGATAGCGCCGACCTCCAAGATCAGCCCATCCTGCTCATGTTACCCGATTGCGTCATCTTGGAATCCACCGCCGCGACAGTCTGGTGCGATCCGCTCGTCCCGGAGCCGATGCAAAAAGGCATTGCGAAGGACCCGCATCGTTTCATTCGCTCCGCTGCGTCGCTGCCGGTGAAGATCAGCCGCGAAACGCTTGTGCTTCAGGTGGAAATGCCGCTTGGCCAAGAGTCCATCGTCGTGGCCGTAAAGCAGTATTGCCGACATTCGCTGTGGAAGGCGGTGGCCGGGTTGGCGCGCCGTCCCAAGGCGGTGCGGAATTGGGCGAAAGCTCAGTTTCTCGCCGCGCGGGATATTGCCACGCCGCGGCCGATATTGGCATGTCTGTTGCGCGACTGGGCATCGCTCGGCGGCAGCTTTCTCGTCACCCAATGGGTTGGCGGCGAAAACTTGCACCTGTTTGGCTGGCGGCTCGCGAAACGGCCGCCGGTTGAACGCTTGCGCATCGCGGCCGAATGTGCCGACTCGCTGGGCCGCCTCGTTGGACGCATGCACGCGGCCGGAGCGGCGCATCGCGATCTGAAAGCGGCCAACTTGGTCGTTGTGGAAAAGGACGGCCGGTTGGAAACCTGGCTCGTCGATCTCGACGGCCTTCAGATTGGCCGGTCAGTAAGCCTTGCGCGGCGGGCCCGCGACATCGCCCGACTGGCGGCCGGACTTGCCGCACATCCTTGGGTCACGCACTCGATCTCGCGCCGCTTCCTGCGGGCGTACCTGAGCGCGTATCCCGGAAACGCGACCGACTGGAAACCGCTGTGGCGAGCGATCGCGGCAAGGGCCGCGCAAATCGTCCACCGCAAGCAAAAGCGAGGGCAGGATGTTTTATAGCAATACGGAGCAAAACGCGGACGGGGCGTTTTATACCAATGCCGGCGCCTCCGCGGTCACGACTTCCGCCCCATTGCCCGAGTGCGAGAAGACGCAGTTTCGTCCGGCGGCCTTAGCCGAATACAAGGCCGCGTCGGCGCGGGCGATCATCGATTCGGCCGTGTCGCCATCCAGCGCCTCGGCCACGCCGCCGCTGACCGTCAACGGCATTTCGCCGGCGATCCGCGCCCGAAGGCGGTCGGCGAAGGCCGCGGCGCCTACGAGGTCCGTTTCCGGCATGACGACGAGGAACTCCTCGCCGCCATAACGGGCAACAACGTCGGTCTCGCGGACCGATTCGTCAATCAGCCGCGCGAGCTGACTCAACATTTGGTCGCCGTAGAGATGCCCCTGCACGTCATTCATCTGCTTGAAATGGTCGATATCAAACATCGTGATCGCGAAGCGCGTGCCGTAGCGATTCAAGAGGGCCAGTTGCGAGCCCATCGCGTCGTCCATGCCGCGGCGGTTGTTCACGCCGGTGAGCGGATCGGTGCGAACCTCGGTGAAAGTCATAAGGTGAGCGCTTTGCTGGCGGATCTCGTCGTGGGCGTGGGATATTTGTGCAGCCAGTCGGAGCGTGGGGCGAAGGATTTCTTCGGCCTCGCGGCAGAGGTCTTTCCAGGCGGCTTCCTGTTGATGGGCGTCGAGCTTGCCGACCTTCTCGCGAAACTTGCTTACGCTCGTATGGTGCTTGACGAGTTCCTTGCGGAGCTCCCAGGCGATTTTCTCCAGTTCCGAGGCCACGAGTTGTGCCCTGCGCAATTCGCGGCGCGAGCGGCCAGGTCCGCCTTCGACTGCCTTTTTGCTCTTGCGGCCGAAGAGGAAGAAGACGATGGCCACGAACGCCAGCAGGAGTTGTACTTGGATGGGAATTGCCAGAAAGTTAAAGCTCATCGAATCTGCTTATTCGTTGCTCGGCAGAGAGCAAGCCCTGCCGCCGCAATTCGACGACGCCGGACGTGCACTCCGCCGCGATTAAAATGTGAATTCAAAAATTGGATTTATTGGAGGCACTTTTCATACAAATCGCGCCGATGACAATCACACCCAGAAAAATAATGGCCCATTCGTAGGGCTCGGAGTTATTTATCCAGTTCATCACTTCGTACTCGATTCGTGCCATAGTAGTGGCCCTCGCGGGGTGACGAATAGCGAAATGTTCTTGTCAACAATGGGCGGTATAGTACCGGCGTTCCGTCGCGCCGGGACCGGCTGTCGCAATAGCGACGATTTGCCAATCAAGTCTAGGTCACGTATTAAGGACATAGCCGCTGTTTGCCAAATAGGAGCGAATAAATCCACCCCGGAGAGGGGCTGCGCTTTGCCGCCCCGTAATGGGTGCATTGCTCAGATGGATGGCAACGAAGAGAAAGACGACGATAGTTGAGTTTCACGGGACGATTTAATTTGAAATCCGTCCCCCTTTGTCGCAGGTGCCGGGGATGCTAGGATTTATGGTTCAAAGCCCAAAAGCCCTTCCCGCAGGCGGTTAAGGGCTTGTTACCGGACGAGATCGAAGTATAATTCTCGGTCCCAGCGACCCGTTGGGGGCGTAGCTCAATTGGTTAGAGTACCGGACTGTCGATCCGGTGGTTGCGGGTTCGAGTCCCGTCGCCCTCGCTAGACGCAAGTAGCCGTAGGTTAAGGACTTACGGCTACTGCTCTTTCTTGACGTGAGTTGTCGCTGGAAGTGTTTGGGGACGTTTTGGGGACAATACCTGGGTGACATTGCGGTCGCATCGCTGCGGACATTTTGCGACCGCTCACCTGTTTTCTCGAAAAACTCGTCACGATTTTGGCCCGGCGAACGATTCTCGCAATTTGGGCAAATGCTATCCAGTAAAACTCCCGGCACGTGCTTCGTTAGAGCCAGCACCGCGCCGCCCGCTTACGATCAGGGCCCGGCCGCGCATCGGGACCGGTAGGCGGCAACCCAGTCGCTTGGAAACCCTTACCCGGTTGGAGAGTGACGAGCAGGTTGCCGCCGTCAAGCCGGTCGCGACTTGGCGGCCGTAGCGCCCGCTATCGGCCGGGCGGTAGGTGCGGGGCAGAGAAGTGATTGAAAATTGGCCGTTGTCCATGAGTAGTGCTACAAGAAGCTATGGGATGTCCGCTTGGCGGCACAGATGGCCGAGTTTCGCGACGGCTCTCGTATAGTCTGCCGGGCATTTCAGGAAGCGGATATCATCGGGAAGTAGATTGCTCTCAGGCCCTCAACCTCGTTTGTGTTCAGGTCGGTCGCATTTCCAGTGTTGTTGCCAAGTTTTTGCCAAGTGAACGAAAAACATTCAAGCGGATTGATTTCGCTGGTTCCTTTGAATACTGTTCTTCAGTCGTTCCGCCAGCTTTGGCGAAAGGAGTTGTTCTCCCGTGTAGGGGTCGAACCACATGCTGATTTCTGGATCGTCGGGATGACAAAGGCAATGGCTGCGGGGATCACCACCTTGCCAGACCCATCCACTTCGCTGTAGCTCCCGGCACTCTTGCGCTGCGTCGGCCAGCTTTTTTTCGCGTTCGGGATCGCAGAATGACGCGTCGTCGTCAGGGCTGTCGTCGCTGTCGGGGCTTATGTCTTGGTTCATTACGGGATAAGTCGTCCAAGGTGAGTAATAGAAACACTTCCTCCAAGTATAGAGATAACCAACGTGCTGTGGCAAGCAGTTTGAGGCAACTGTCAATCCGATTGAACCGGTCTTCGGGCATTGATCATTCGGATTCGTCTTCGGACTCAGCGATCATGGCCGCGTGGACAGCCTCGGCAAACACCGGCACCGAGCAGCCGAATGTGGTCCTGCTATCCTTGCGCCACCAGCTTTGCACGGCCACGATATGGTAGGACCATTGCCCGTTCTCGGCCTTCCGGAAACCGTATATCGGGCCGCCGCTCATTCCCTTGATGTCCTTGATGAAGTCTTGCGGAATTCGTCCCACAAACCAGGTATCGGAGGGGACGTTTTCTACGTCAGACGGACTCAGCCGGTCTATCTCGATCATAACAGGCTCGAACTCCGCAACCATCTCCGTGTTGGATTTCATGCTCGACTCGACGAGATGCGACGGAAACCCAAGTATTGCAAAACGCGAGAATGTGATTTCGGATTGGTGAATCCAGTTCGCTCGGGTGACGGCGATGATTCCATTTTTCTCGAAAGCAGCCCGAACGAGATTGGGTAGCCGGATGAGCGCAAAGTCGAGACCAAGGTCCTTCCTGAAGATACGGAACGCACAGCCTGGCTCATAGGAGTAGGGAATGATGTTTCGGTCGATTACATTCAGGCCGAAGTAGTCGGCAAAACCAGCGATCGTGAAGCGCGAGCACAAAGCCCGAGCAGACAGTCATGCCGTGGTGGAAGCTCTTTCCCGCGTCGTCGAACGACTCGTATTCCACCACCAAAGCCACCAAGTGGCGGCTCATGAAAGCCAGAAAGTCCAATCCTCGCTGCTCCTCGTCAGTTCTTTGCTGTCCGTCGTTCACGGCTGTATCCTTCATATTATTCCGGTAGGCTCGCCTCATTGTACCTCGATGGCCAAGCCTTTCTACGGCCGGCAGCGGTTTGTTATGCTGCTGGATGGCTGGCAGCGTGGAGCGGGACACGGTATAAAAAGCGGTATCTGCCAATCTCCCCCAAGCGAAAGGAATTGCAAATGCGGCATCTGTTAGGTCTCGTCGCGCTCACTGCGATTTGTTTTGTCGCCCTTCACCCCGCCTCTGGCCAGTCGCGCTGGGCACCATCGGCGTCGGCACCGACAATTGATGTTTTCTTCTCCCCGCACGGCGGTTGCACCGATGCCGTCGTAAGGGAGTTGGACAAAGCTAGGTCCACTGTCCTTGTGCAAGCCTATAGCTTTACTTCAAGGGATATTGCCAAGGCCATCGTCGATGCCCATAAGCGGGGTGTGAAGGTTGAAGTCATATTGGACAAAAGCGTCCTGAAGGACGGATATACGGAGGCTGATTTCATTTTGCACGCGGGAATCCCAGTCAAGGTCGATTCGCTTCATGCGATAGCCCACAACAAAATCATTGTGATCGACCGCGGCGTGGTAATCACTGGCTCATTCAACTTCACGAAACAAGCCGAGAACAGCAATGCCGAAAACTTGCTCGTCATCAGGGACAAGGTTATTGCGGAGAAGTACACCGCCAACTGGCAAGGCCACGCGGGCCATTCGCGGAATTACGAAGCGAAGGAGCAAGGATACTCGGAAGCTCATCGCACGGAGCGCCCTGCCGATCCTGCGCCGGCCGCGGTATCTGGTGGCTACGTCGCGTCACGAAACTCGGCTGTGTTCCACAAGGCCGGATGTAAGGGTGCCGCAAAGATTTCCGAGAAAAACCTCGTCCACTATGCTACGCGTGACGAGGCAATTGCGGCCGGGAAGCAGCCGGCTCATGACTGCAACCCGTAGGAACGGCGGTTTTTCTAGCCCGGCCAGAAGAGTTTGAACGGAATTGTCGCATAAAATGATGATCACCGGGCAGGCGTCGCCCTCAACCAGTAAGCGTACCGTTATCGACCCGCTAGAACGTATAATGCGCTGATACCCAACTGTTGAATTAAAGAAAACAATCGGTCATGGCCCGGAAACCTCCATCGATACAGTATTCGGAAGGGCTGTCTTGTGAATTGAGGCACGGCATTCAATTCGGCATTTGGAACCCAGAGGGTAAGCTCTCCATTTGCGACGTCGAAGAGTTTCTGGCTAGCGCCCTGTCCCATTACAAGGAGTTCAAGGGTAGGTATGCAGGCTTTTACCGGTATGCCCAATTCTCATCGACTAAATTTGGCGTCTATATACCCGGAGAACTCCAGCTTTTGCCGCCGAAATCACTGCGTGCCACGGCATGGGTTGCGGCAATCGCAGACGCATATTCGTGCGTAACTACGGTCCAACAAATACTGGAAGCACCGCAAGCTTGGAAAGAGGCAGCCGAACGAGATGGCAGCTATTTGAGCGAAGTGATTGACTCAATGGAAACACCGGGCGGGGAATTGTTAGCGCTTTTTGTGATTATAAAACGACACTTGGCGAGATTAACGGCCTCCGGAAGCGGCAATCCCTGAGCGCGTTAGGTATGCCATACGAGCTTACCTCATCAAGTCTCCGGTATGCTGCCGAACTTTTCACTGGACCGGCGTGTCGTGTTATCGGTAGTCGATTGCGAGTGCCCTGCTGAGATTGCGAGGTTGCAATGCCATATCTGATGTTCGAATTGCAGTGTGACGACGAACGTGTCGCGCAGTATCAGGAGTTCCTCCGTCTTAACGCCCTTGGCATCGAAAAATCGTCCGAGTTCCTCCGGCGGGTTCTGCAATTGATGACACCGCCGCAAGACAAATGCGATTACCACAGCGTCGTTTTTACTTTGGCGCGGCACGTCGCAGAGGAAGTAGACGCAATTTCGATTCTCTTGACAAAGGGCTGTGTCGACCCGTGTAAATCACATCTTCGAAGTGCTCTGGAAGCCGACCTTGCTGTGCGCTATATCCTAGAGACAGACTCGGAGCGACGAGGACTTTCCTATCAGGTAAAAGAGGCGCGGGATAGATTGCGTGCAAATGCGATGTATGACGGAAGAACGAAAGCCGGAAAAGAATTCCGCGAAGCTCTACGAGTCGATCCAATTGGAGCGGGCGTTCTGGCGTCGGCACCGATCTACGATTTCGACGCAGAGGAGAAGCGGTTACGAACGATGCTAACCTCGCCACCGTGGGCTCCAATCAATGCAGAGTGGGAGTCAAAGGGGGCACGGAGCAAATGGCATTCGTTATTCGGAGGTCCGAAGTCAATTCGTGAACTTGCCACTAAACTGAAACGGGTGTTCTGGTACGAGATTCTGTACTCAAGCTGGTCGGGACGTATCCATGCTGGCGAAGCTCTCAGGAACATAGGCATTAATTCCAAGGAGCCCGGCCGCGAAGGCTTTGCAGTTCGGCCGCTTCGCCATCCGGAGGGGATCAACACGGTTTACAGTTTCGGCCAAAGCATTGCCGTGGGCCTTGGGAATACACTGGGACAGAAGTATTTGAGTCGAATCGGCAACGATGACGTAAAAAAGTTTTACATTGAGGAGATACAGCCGGTTTATCACCGTATACGAGATGTCAAAATAAGCGCGGATTGGCATTGATGGCCAAGAGTGAGACTCTCGCCTTCGTCGTTGAGTTTGGTTATAATCGAGCATATATTGGTATTTGGACGCAGAGGATTTGAACCATGCAGTACAACGCCTTATTTGAAGAGGTGTCGATCGAGGAGCAAATGCCTTACGGCATATCGCCGGAGGAAGCACGCGCGGTGTCCGAAGAGGCTTTTCTATGTGACTGCTGCGAGTTCTGCGGTTCATTCCGCGACGACAGCGAGTTTGTCGAGACCGGCATGGGCGAATTCTACACTATGGACATTGATCCGGGCACGTTGGTGTGCATTGAGTGCCTGGAGTCGCGCCGCCTGCGGTTTATCCCCGACGACCCGTCATGCTTCGATTGTTGGACTCCTGTAGTCTGCGTCTGAGTTATTCGGTGCCGTAACTCCCGCCTAGATTGACAAGCTACCAATGTAAGCAGATAATCGCCCGCTGCCGTCGGGTAATGGCTGCAAGGTAGTTTCATGCTCAAGAAATTCGTTTCAATCAAAAACATAGGCGTCTTTCGCAACAACACAGCGGCGGGAGATACCGAATTACGCAAGCTCACGCTTGTTCACGGCGACAACGGCAGAGGTAAAACTACACTTTGCGCGATTCTGCGATCGCTTCGAACGGGCGATGCGACGCTCGTACTCGAAAGAAAAACTCTGGACGGTACGGGCGAACCGCATGTCAAAGTCCTAATAGGCGGTGGAACCGCTGAGTTCAAGGACGGGGCATGGGGTTCGACGTGCGACCATCTGGCGGTTTTCGACGCAGATTTCATCGCGGCGAACGTCTACTCCGGCGACGCAATTACCCATGACCACAAGCGCAACCTTTGTCGCGTCGTCCTCGGGTCAGAAGGCGTAGCTTTGGCTGAGGCCTATGACGCTACTGACGTGACCGAGCGCGAGGCTGGAACCGTGCATTCGGCGGCCAAAGCTGCGTTGCAAAAGCTGGTGCCGAAGGGTGTGTCGCTCGACCAGTTTATCGAGCTAGCAGAAGATCCGGAAGTCGATCGCCGGATCGCTGACAAGAGAGGGGAACTCGCGATCATCAGGGATGCCGCGGCCATTCAGCAGAAAGGATTGCTAGGGAAGTTCGCGCTCGCTGACGTTCCGATCAATCTGACCGTATTGCTGGCCAAAACGGTTGATGGCGTAGGAGTGGATGCCGAAGAGCGAGTCCGCAATCATGTTAATGCTCACATGATGGGCGTTGATGGCGAGCGATGGCTGTTGGACGGCCTTGGGTACGTTGTCGGCGAAAATACTTGCCCATTCTGCGACCAGCCCCTCGGCACTTCGGCGATTTTCGGCCCGCTTCGGTCGTTTTTCAGCGAAGCTTACGGCAGGTTTCAGGAAGAATTGACCAGCTTAGGCAATGCAGTCGTGGGAATCTCAAACGACGCGGCACTTCTGGATTCGCAGAAGATCATCGCCGACAACGCCTCACGAGCCGAATTCTGGAAAAAATACACGGACAAGTCGGCCCCATCGCTCTCGTTTGATGATCGCATTCAGCCAGCGGCCCGCACGCTGCGCGATACGGTCAACTCGCTCGTAAATAAGAAAATTGGATCGCCTCTGGATGCGATTGCCATGACTGCGGAAGCGGATGCTGCGGTAAAAGAATGGAAGAAGTTGAGGGAGGAGATCGTCGGGTACAACGCGGCGGTGGACACCTTCAATGCAGGGATTGCAGAGGTCAAAAAAGCATCCGGTTCAAAGAGTTCGGCGGCGATCGAGCAGGACCTTGTGGCTTTCGAGGCAAGGAAGACTCGTCACGAAGAAAGTGGCCGGGACGCCGTAACCGCGTACCAGGGGGCGGTCGCAGCCAAGATTGCAGTTGCGAAAGCAAAGGAAAAGGCGAAGGCGGATTTGGATGCGTACAACAACAAAGTGGTCGGTGCCTACGAATTGACGGTGAACGACATACTCAAGCACTTCGGCGCGGCGTTCAGGCTGAAACGAGTGAAAATCGAGTACACGGGACGCACACCGAGGGCAGGATTTGCCTTCGGTCTACGTGGAGTGGAGATCGAGCCGGGTAGCGACAAAACTCCGGCCGGGACGCCATGTTTCCGCAATACCTTGAGTTCGGGTGACCGAAGTACACTGGCGCTGGCGTTCTTTATGGCACAGGTCAAGAATCGGCAAGACCTGGCTAACTTGATTATCGTGTTTGACGATCCGTTTACCAGCCTTGATGAGTTCCGCCAGCAATGGACGTGTTTTGCTATCCGCCGGCTAGCCACTGACGCCAAGCAGGTGATCGTGCTCTCACACAGCCTCGATTTCTTGCGGCTGATCGCCAACCGATGTGACAAGGCGACGACCCGCACACTGAAGATTGACGAAATAAACGCCGATTCGCGGATCGTCGAGCTTGATCTAGACAACGCGGCGGCAGGGTTGGTGGATAAGGATGTGATGAAATTGCGTTCCTATCATCACGGCGAAGACAAGGATTCACCAGCGGCCATCCGGTGTATCCGGCCTGTACTGGAAAACCATATGCGGAAAATGGCTCCCGATGACTGCCCGGCGGGCAACGGGTGGCTAGGCACGTTCCTCGGCAATGTAAAAACAGCTCCGTCTGGATCGCCGCTTGCCATCTTCCAGGCAGACTACGACGACTACGATTACCTTAACAGCTATACAAGCCCGTATTCTCATGACTCGGGCGTGTCGCCGACCATCAGCGAGCCGGAGGCAAAAAGCGCCATCGAGATTTGTCTGACGTTGATCGGCAGGATGTAAAGTCGAGATCACATTGGACGCAAATCGGTTCGGGCGTCACGCCGCTCCCTCCTCCCGGATTTGTTCGTAAACCTGCTTCAACAAATACTCGGAAACAACCTTCTTGAAGTTTCCGTCATTCATGTATTTGGCGAACAATTCCTCGTTCTGCTCCATGCGATCGATGAAAAGCCCTTCCAGGGCCTTTACGAAGACATAGCGGAAATTGTCAATGGTATTGGCTGATGCTGCCTGGCGCAACGATGCGTCGGCCACGGCCTCCTCCCGAATCTGATGGAAGAAAAGTTCGTCGGCCTGGGTGAAATCCGTGCCGAATCGCTCGTTCACTAAGTCGATGAGCCGGGAAAGTTCGACCTTTGGGTCTTCGGCTTTGCCAGTTCCGACAGCGGTCGGGCCGCTGACGCGGCACGTTCTCGCCGGTGTCGAGCACGATCGAACCTTCGCTGATTTTTTGCAGGCGGTAGAATTTGAGTGCCACTTCGTCGTCGAAAATATACCGCTCGCCGGTCGCGCGGTAGCGGCAGCTTATTCGCCAAGAATCTGGCGTAGGTATAAAGCTTTTCCAGGTCGGTATCCTGGAATGGAATGACCTGCGACAAGAAGCCGTACAAGTTTCGGAATGTATTAAGTAATCCTCGGAATTCGTCCTGGTTCTCCTCGGACAGTTGTCGGAAGCGGCCCACGGCCGGGTCAATCGCCGCGTTCATCATGGCATGATCGCTTGGCGATTGCGTGACCTTCGGTTTGAAGAAGATCCTGCAAAATGCGTCCACGTCCTCCCGATAGAAAACATGCTTTGCTTCGAGCTTGCCCTGTAGCTCGTATAACTGCTGAGGGTCCGCTTCGTCCCCGATGATGGTCTGTTCGAAGTAAGGCTGAAAGGCGGTCTGGATGTCCTCGGTCTTGTTGACAAAATCGAGAACGAAGGTATCGTCCTTGCCGGGACAGGTCCGGTTCAACCGCGAAAGTGTCTGCACGGCCTGGATGCCGTCGAGCCGCTTATCGACGTACATCGTGTGCAACAGCGGTTGGTCGAAACCGGTCTGATACTTCTCGGCCACGAGCAACAGTTGATATTCCTCGGTTGCAAATTTCTCTGGGAGTTCCCGTTCTTTGATTGGCCGCCCGTTCTTATCGCGATTCATGTCCGGCTCGGTGTAGCTCACGCCCTTCACGTCTGGGTCTTCGACCGTGCCGGAAAAGGCGACAAGCGTCTTGATCTCGGTATAGCCCTTCTCCTTGATCTGGCGGTCGAACTCCTGCTTGTAGCGGACGGCGTGCAATCGCGAACTGGTCACGACCATCGCCTTGGCTCGCCCACCGATCTTGTGCCGCGTGAACGTGTGGAAGTGCTCCAGCATAACTTCCGTCTTTTGCGCGATGTTGTGCGGGTGCAGGCTCATGAAGCGGGCCAGTGCCTTGGCGGCTTTGCTCTTGCTGACCTGCGGATCGTCCTCGATGGCCTTGATAAGCCGGTAATAGGTCTTATACGTCGTGTAATTCTTCAACACGTCATGGATGAAGCCTTCCTCGATGGCCTGCCGCATACTGTAAAGATGAAACGGCTGCGGCTTGCCGTCTGGCCCCTTGTGCCCGAAGACTTCCAGCGTCTTGTATTTCGGCGTGGCGGTGAAGGCAAAGAAACTGATATTCGGCTGCTTGCCGCGTTTCGCCATAGTCCGCAGGATTTCTTCCTCAGCGTCGTCCAACCCCTTGGCCTGGGCTTCTTCCTTCGCCTTTTGCTTAATGCTGGCGGCGGCGAACACGCCTTTCAATTCCGTGGCGGCATCGCCGGATTGCGAACTGTGCGCCTCGTCCACGATGACCGCGTACTTCCGGTCGGGCAGGTCGCCCACTTTTTCCGTGACGAAGGGGAATTTTTGCAGCGTCGTGATGATGATCGGCGTACCGGACTTCAATGCCTGGGCCAACTGCTCGGAATCCTCGTCGATCTTCTGCACGACGCCTTGCTTGTGGTCGAACTGATAAATGGTGTCCTGTAACTGCCGGTCGAGAACACGGCGGTCGGTGATGACGATGACCGAATCGAAAATCTTGTGGTCCTGGTCGTCGTGCAGACTGGCGAGGCGATGAGCGATCCACGCAATCGAGTTGCTCTTGCCGCTACCGGCCGAGTGCTGAATCAGGTAATTGTTGCCCGGCCCAGTCTTCTTTGCGTCCGCTTCCAGGCTGCGTACAGCGACAAGCTGGTGATAACGGGGAAAGATCATCGTTTCTTTGCGGATGTTCTTGCCGCCGACGGTCTTTTCCTCCACCTGCAAATGAATGAATCGCCCAAGAATGTCGAGCCACGAATCGCGTTGCCAGACCTCTTCCCAGAGATAGGCAGTCTTGTACCCATTGGGATTGTCCGGATTGCCGGCCGCGGTTCCGTTCCCTTTATTGAAGGGCAGGAAGAATGTCTTCCTGCCGTCAAGCCGGGTAGTCATCCACACCACGTCGGGATCGACAGCAAAATGGACGAGCGTCCGCTTCTTGAACTCAAAGATGCGCTCGCGGGGATCGCGGTCGTTCTTGTACTGATGCTTTGCGTGTTCGGCGTTTTGGCCGGTGAGCGGGTTCTTCAGTTCGCCTGTGGCGATGGGAATGCCGTTCAGGCTCAACATCACGTCAATTGAGTTTTCGTTTTTCGTGCTGTAATGAACCTGTCGAGTGACCGTCAGTCGATTGGCTTCGTAGAGGCGGCGGGAGTCGGGATTCATCCCGTGTGCCGGCGCGAAATAGGCGACATGAATCAGTTTGCCAAAGCACTTGAAGCCGTGCCGGATTACGCCGAGTACGCCTGCCTGTCCATCGATCGCCTTGGTCAAGTCGTCGATAATAACGCCCGCCGTGCCCGTGCCGTGAAGTTTCTCCAACGCTTGCCAGGCTTCCGGCTGAGTCTCTTGAACGAAGGCCAGAAACAAAGTCGGGTCAATTGCGCGCTCCCGGTCGAAATTGGCGGGGTCGGCCTCGGCATAGCCGCCAACAGTCAATAGACTGTGTTCAATTGCAGCCTCGAAGGCTCGTTCTTTGTGATCTACAGGCATGGGGCCTCCGCTCTGTGGCTGCGAACGTCGATCTGACCGGTAACGGCCGCGGCAATAAGGGATGCACGGTAATTTTGCAATGCAGCGATACCCTTTTCTACGGTTTGAACAAGACTTCCAAGCCTCTCGGTCTCCTCGTCCAAAAAGCGAGCGATTCGCCGTTGTTCCTCGATCGGCGGCACGGGGACTGGAAATCGTCCGATTTCATGGAGCCCAAGATCGGGTACGCCGATGCCTTGTGTTCTCATTTTTGCCTCAGTCAAAACGATATCCGTATCCAGGAGATGGCAAAAATATGCGGGATCACAGACTTCGGTCTTAAGGCGAATAACGCAGCATGAATAAGATACAAGGAAACGAGTGTCTGCCATGACAATACGAGCTTTACCGAGACATGCTCCGATTCGAGAATAAATGATGTCGTCATGTCTCGGGCGTGACTTTTTTGCTAACCTGCGAAAGTCATCTTCGCTAATCATCTTCACGTCGCGGGTAAAGTTCAATGTACCATCATCAAGAAGATCTTTGGCTGAAAGAAATGGGACGCCGTCATCGACAGCGGGTGGCATTTCGTGATTAATGTCGCTGATTTCGGAACAAATCCATCCGAGCCTTGTGACATGCCAGTGTTTTGGTATTAGCCCAAACCAAAGAATTTTAGAATCTTTCATTGGCTTAGATCGGTCCAAGCCCTTGGTCGTGCATTCGGCAATTGTTCCTTTCCGTTTATCAACAAGTCCTAGAATTAGCGTTTTCTTCTTCGCTATTAAGTCGTCTATTTCGGCTGTCTCGCGGTCGAGGAATGTGACAATTGCTCGCTGCTCGTCGAAAGGTGGGATCGGGTGGCGAATATCCTTCAGGAATCGCTCAGGAACTCGCTTTTGGCCTCCGGCACCGTACATTTCTGCGGTTCCCAGCTTCCGGAAATGTTCGCCGATGGTTAGGTAAAAAAGGAATTGTGGGAAGAGTTCGCTACCTGCACGCAGAACATGAAGTTCTGTTGTCCCAAAGCCGATGCCATTCTCCAGTCCTGTTGCGAGAGCACCTTTGCCGTTCTCAAAGCACGGAGTAATTTTGGCGACAAGGACATCATTGTTTGCGAAGTAGGTGTATCCATTGAGCACTGTTTTTATTGGTTGAACCCGATCAAGATTTAGGCCCCCGTATTCTCCCACGGCCTCCATTGGAACAAATGAAATAGCGGTGTCGGGGGGAAGTCCGCGCACCTCGGCCTTTGTAGGGTAGCTGACCGCGTAACGAAGTCGCTTTACTTGCCAATTAGCAGGAACAGTGGATAGCCAAGGGACTCCAGTTTCTTTGAACTGTGAATATAATTTGTGTTGCCTCCGGCTTGCAGAAAGTAGAATTTTGTTGATTGCTGGCGACATGGTCATCCTACCACCTCCCGAAGCATCCGCACGATGTCTTTTTCAAGGTCGGCGATCTCGGATTCGATTTCCTCCAACGGACGCGGTGGTATGTACTTATAGAAATGCCTTGTCAGGGGAATTTCGTAGCCGACAATCCCCATTTGGCCATCTTTTTCGTCTCGCTTATCTTCATTGATCCAAGCGTCGGGGAGGTGCGGCCGGACTTCGCGGTCGAAATACTCCTGAATATCTTCCTTGAGTGGCACATTCTCGTAGTCCCGAAGATCGGAATCGGGTTCGGGATTTCCATCCGCGTCGAGGCAGATTTCAGCCGTTTCGTCCCGTTCGGACAAGGCTGCAAGGACAGCTTTGCGAACGGGGGCCGACAGCTTGACCTCGGCTGCATCAAAAGCCGCGTCGAGTGCAGCGACGAATTCTTCACAATCTTTGTACAAGATGGAATCGTCAAGCGTTCCCAATGTTTCCAAAATGGCAGATTGCAACACGCGGCCTGCTGCTTCCTCGGCAGCGATTTGCTTCTTGTCCTTCTTTTTGGATTTAGCGAGATTCTGAAACGCACTGGCGTATTTCAGACACTCAATCCGTTCCGGGATAGCCTGAAAATTGAGACGCAATGGACGTTCGACCGTGATTTGCCGAAACCCAAAATCGGCATTGTCGAATATTTTTGAGCGTTCCCCTTCTTCATAATCACCGTAGAGCCGGGTAATTTCACTGATATGCTCCTCGTCGATTTCGTTGCGCTTGTTGTTCAGGCTCTTGCGCATTTTGCGGAACATGTCCACGGCATTGATAAGCTGGACCTTGCCTCGACGGTCGCGGCGCTTGCGGTTGGTGACAATCCAGATGTAGGTAAAGATGCCCGTGTTGTAGAACAATTGGTCGGGGAGTGCGATGATGGCATCGAGCCAGTCGTTCTCGATGATCCAGCGACGGATTTCGCTCTCGCCCGATCCGGCGTCGCCGGTGAACAGGGGCGAGCCGTTGAAGACGATGCCGATTCGCGTGCCGCCGTCCTTGACCGATTTCATCTTGGAAATCATGTGCTGTAGGAACAGGAACGAGCCGTCGTTGATGCGCGGCAGGCCGGCGCCGAAGCGGCCATCATAGCCCTGAGTGACTCGATGCTCCTTCTCGATAGCCTCCTGGTCGGGCTTCCATTCCACGCCGAATGGCGGATTGGCGAGCATGTAATCGAATCGTCTGGTTCGCAAAACCGTCCTTGGTGAAGCTGCTGCCGAAGACGATATGGTCGATCTTGTGACCCTTGATGAGCATGTCGGAGCCGCAGACGGCGAAGGATTCCGGATTGTGGTCCTGGCCGAAGACTTCGAGCCGGGCGTCAGGATTGAGTTCACGAAGATACTCGTCGGCGACGGCCAGCATGCCGCCTGTGCCGCAGGCCGGATCGCAGATGGTGCGGACAGTCCCTTTCTTGACCAACAGGTCGCGGTCAGGCTCAAAAAGCAGATTCACCATCAGGCGGATGACTTCGCGGGGCGTGAAGTGGTCGCCCGCCGTCTCGTTGGCCGCTTCGTTGAATCGCCGGATCAGCTCCTCGAAGATGTAGCCCATCTCGATGTTGGATACCCGGTCGGGATGCAAGTCGATATCGGCGAACTTTGAGACGACCAAAAACAGCCGGTTATTCTCGTCCAGCCGGGCGATTTCCGGCTCGAAATTGAAGTGGTCGAAGATATCGCGGACCTGCGATGAAAAGCTCTTGATGTACTTGGTGAGATTGGCGGCGATTTTGTCCGGCTCGCCCTTGAGCTTGGGAAAATCGAGCTTGCTCGTGTTATGGAATGATGCCTTAGCGGCACGATTAAGGATCGGTTCAGGATTGGCGAGCTTGCCGTCCTTCAAGTCGGCAAGCTTGGCTAATACCTTCTCCTTGGTCGGCTGCCAACACGCAATCCAGCCGTCGCAACACTGTCAGCGGCAGAATCACACGGCCGTATTGTGCCGGCTTGTATGGACCGCGCAGCAGGTCGGCGACGCTCCAAATGAAATTGACCTTATCGCTAAAAGTCGTCACTTTGGTTTGACCTATTCCTCAATTCGCATTTCGAGTTCTTCTTCCACTTCTACTTCGACCTGTGACTGAAGCTCCAGAACTGCCGCCCGAAGCGGCTCGTAGATGGACAGTTCCTGCCCCGCGATTTCAAATGTTACGACGAGAGTGTATCGCGCAACCGAATCCGGGTCGCTGCTCCAGCCTTGATGCCCCCGCACGGCGATACAGAGATCATCTGGTAAGGCGTTTGACTTCACGATCGCCCAATCTTTTTGGACGGTTCCGATTCCCCGCTTGACCCCAGGCAATCCCCATTGCGGCTGAGTATGAACAGTCCAGCCAAGGCTCCCAGCTCCTTCTTGGACTGGGGCATCATCTGACTTCAAAGCGCGGCTGAGGAATGCTTCAAGTGATTCGCCTTTGCGATTGCTTATCCAATCGAGCCACGTTGCGAGGTAGCCTCGCGGTGTTCGACGAGTGCGCCGTGGTGCGGCCGAATAAGACAATGTGACATCAATGCGAATGTCGAAGTCACCGGCGGGCCGGCGCAATTCCTCTGGAATTGGGACTTGGTAAATGTGGCAATCGGCAGGACCAATGTTACGATCTCTGTGACTGATGAAGGTCGTCCGAAAGTCCGTGTTCGTCGTTGCTCGTTCGATGTCGGGAATACCGTAGCCGATACGTCGCAAAACATTTGCTTTTTCTATAGCGGATAAATGATCTGCCCATTCAGGCCAGTGGGCAGATTGCACAATCAGAGCGCGATAAAGGAGGCAAGGCTCGTCAGGCAAAATGGATTGAAGACGTGCCGCGATCCTAGCCACCTTTGGGGCAGCATATGATGTGCCAACCTCGTCGCGGTCGAAGGCAGGACCGCCATGCATCGTGGATCGCACCAATTCAGGATAGCACTCGCGGCCTACCTGGGGCGTGTCAACGACCGGTGCAATTGTGCCACTCACCAGGTAGTCGCCACCGTACTCGACCACTTCGGGCTTAATAGCGTTCCAAATACCAAGGCCCGCGCGGCTGAACGCCGACGGATGGCCGGTCTCGGACGCGAAGCTCTTCCACCCGCCGTTATCGAAGGCGTCGTAAGCCACTGATCCGACCGTCAGTGCTTGCATACTCTGACCTGGGTTGGCAATGCGGCAAGCATTTTCGCTGAGGTAATCGGGATACGGTTGTCCTCCCGCAATATGCTCCGTCACTCCTGGGCAGGGGGCTGGACTAGAGGTTCGCAAATTACCGGAAGTTTGGACAATCAGTACGTCATAATCGTTGGAAAGTAGATCAATCTCGGCGGCCCACGCAGACATGCGCAGGGTCCGACAGGCGGTCTTCGCATTGATTGAGTGATTGAAAATGCGAGTCTTTCGCTTCCCCTGGTGGTAGTGTTTGACGACATCCCGAATGACTGCCGGCGGGAACATTACCGTAGGCATGATGTTGTCCTCGTTGAGAACTCGTGCATTTTGGACCCACGCTTCAAGATTTACGACACCGGTTCTCGGTATCGTTTCGCCGTGAAGCACGGCCCCCGCGACGCGAGTTCCGTGCCCGCTGGGCGGAACGTAATCCGCTACGTCGGTGCTCGAAACGCCGGGAAGAAAACAATGCGACTCGGCCTTGTCTATGCCTGGCTCCAGCCAAAAATGCTCTTCTTGAATACCGCTGTCGATGACGCAAACCGTTGGTGCATTGGAGTCTGGCGGCTGAATGTCGAGGCGGGCTTGAATTGCACCGAGGTCACGAGCGATCTGTTGCGGCGTTTCGATGTCGTCCGGCTCAGCGACTTCAAAAATATACGGATAGCTGAGAACAAGATCCTTGAAACCCTTGCCGGAAATCTTTAGACGCAACGAGAAACTGTCGGGCAGTGACAACGCTTCTGCGTCGGCATTATCAATATTGAGGAGGATTTCGCCTCCGTAATGATTGATAATCTCGCGTATCACGTCTAGCCGCTGGTCTTTTAGCTCGTCCCATTTGTCGTAGGCTTCCAAGCGCCGGTTCGACCATTCGTTCTCCTTGTGCGCCCATGTTTCCGGCTTCCAACGCGGGTTTTGTGAAGGCTTGGTCGGAATGTCCCAATTTCCCACGCAAGTAACGCTCACATCACAGACATAAAGGGAATCATCCGCAATCGTCGGCCATTCGTCGAATAGGGTATCAGTGAGAATCAGCTTAAGACGCTCTTCTTGGGTGAGGTCGGCTCGAAGCTCATGGATTTTTGCAATGTTTGCGGAGCCTGTGATATTCCCTGTGAAGTCGGCCAATTTCTGCTGAAACTCGGTTAGATTCACGTCTTCCGATGCAACGATCACAAATCCATCTTCCTGCTCGGAGACGATCTCGAACTTGAATTGCCGCCGCAAGTCGTCAAGATCGAGGGATGTGTCGATTTTCAAGAGCAACGGTATTCCGGCTTCTATCGGAGGAAGTCCGCCACCGATGCGCGTTGCCTGCTGCGTCTGCCAATTCGTCGAAACCGTTGACGAACTGGTTCGTAGGCCGCCGGCGTGCCCAGCACGATTACCCTTATTCGTTGTCGTGGTAGGGTTTTCAGGGATTACGACCTGTGGATAACGAGCCGGCCCACGGTCCCGAAGAACAAGTGGTAAGTGTTCAAAGCGATGAGTTGGCGGTGGCATAACTTAGTCGGATTTCGCTCCGGATTTTGCATGTTTTAGTTCACTGATGGCCTTCTTTAGGAGCGACTCCGTGACGATCTTCTCGCCGCGAAGTACGGCTGCTTTGGCCGAATCTTGGGCGGCTTTCACGATCATGGCTGCGGACGTACCGATTAGCAGTTTGACTACATTGTCCCATTTGATCGGCTCAGCCACCTTCACGGATGACAACGTCATTCGGAGCAGTTTTTCAATTTCTTCGGAACCAGGCGGAGGAACTTGGAATACGTCGTCGAAACGACGGAACAAAGCATTGTCCAGCGATTCTTCGACGTTCGTAGTAGCCACCAATAGGCCGGGTGCGTCGTATTCTTCCATGAGTTGCAGGAGAGAATTCACGATGCGCGATGCTTCGCCAATATCCTTTGAGTTACCACGTGACCGTGCGATGAAGTCGCATTCATCCAGCAAGAGAACATAAGGACGTTCCTTTGCAGCCTGAAACACGGCACGTAAGTTGGACGCTGACTCCCCGAAATATGAGGACAGGAGCGCATCGAAGCGGACCTTTAACAACGGCAGGCCGGTGTTCCACGCCAGGCGCTTTGCTCCAAGCGACTTGCCACAACCCGGTTGACCGTAAAGCAAGACGGTCTTGCGATTACGAAGGCCGTATGCCCCGAGTCGCTCCCTTGCGGCATATTCTCGTTCAATTCTCGCGAACCGATCTTCGATCTCAGGAGGAAGCACCATGTGGTGTTCAAGCGCATCGCGGGGAATGACTGTCGCAAGCAACTCACCATGCCGACGGCTTAGCGGAAGCTCCTTCATGCTTCGGTCGCTGTCGCTTGAAGATGTGTTTTCGCTCTTCACCAGTCGTGGCTTCTTGAGAATTGCCTCAAGCTGCTCGGCTAGTTTCGTGTGCCCGGTACGGCGCTCTGATTCGACGACGGTGTGAGCAAGTCGCGTCAGGTCGTCTTGCGAACCGCTCGCGATAGCCCGGACAATCCGTTTTAGGATGTCTGCGTTCATGGGGGTGGTGTCTCCAGACGCGGTTGCGTGATGATTTCAGTTTTCACGAACGGCCGTCCCAAGTAGACCATGTACGTGCGGCTTTCGTGACGCCGACTGAGCGCGCCTCAGAACATACTTCCAGCCGTTCCCCTGCTTTTGCGCACGAATATCATGTCCTCGCTCTCGTAGCGCAGTAACAGCACGGGAAACTGTTGGAATGGAAACTTGAAGTTCAGCGGCAATTTGAGGAGTCGAATACTTGCCACGACGGATAAGTGCAAGTACGTCCTCAAGGCGTCGCTCGATCTCAAGAGAGCGTCGATAAAGCACGGATGTTCCTCCGATGGTTGGCCACTTGTCTATCGGCAATTGATAGACTTGTCAAGAAAAAAAGTGGTCGCAACCCGATAAAGTCACCTGTAATCGTGCCATCGGCGCGCACTCCATTCCCTGAGCTACACATCCTAATGGGTGGTATAACTGTCTGGTGAAAGTTCGCTGATATCCCACATAAGTCGCCATTTTACCATTAGGCAGTTGGCGCGCAACAGGCCCCCAAGAGTGCAGAATGCTGTCGATTTCGCGCCGCCTCCCCATTGGGTGGCGCATGGTTTCCCTGGTTCTGCGGCCTTGAAATTGACCGTAGCCCGCTGCTCGCTTGAAAAGCAGCACAGCACTTTTCAGCGGCAGGGGGGACGAAAGTCCAAATTGCAAGGGGGGAAAGCAGTCAAGGACGGACGACGCGGAGGGCACCGACTCTGCACAAGCGAAGCGCGGAAGATTGGGAGGAGGCCACGATCGTCCGCCGTAGGCTTGTCCTTGACGGCTTGGGGGATTCGCCCCCTACCCTCAAGCAAATGCCTTCCGCGCCGAAGGCGACCGCTTTAGGCCGTTCGCGGCCGTCGCGCCAGGGGGGGTGGGCAGGGAGCTACGGACTCGTCGCTACTGCGACCGCAGCGAACGCGGAGCCTGGGAATACCCGGTTGCCGCAGGCAAGTCGCCCGCAGTCATTGGAAGGAAGGAAACCGAACGGGAAAGCGGTTGGAATCTCTTTGAAAGAATAATGGGCGTAACGCCGATCCGAATCGAGTCATGGAAAGCTCGTTCACAATAGGGTTGATGAGTGGAGGCGGTACAAGGGAAGCCAAAAAGGTCGAATCGCTTCTCTGGATGTTCCTGAAGCGGTTTTTGAGGGCACGATGGGGCGGCAGGTCTCCGTACTTATCCTGAAGGCCCCTTCCCTTTCGTGTTTTTGAACCTTGGACAGAGACTTATCCACAGGGCATGGCGTTAAGTAAGTTATATATCTTACTATTGAGGTTAAACAGTTAGCTCACCTGCATCACGTTGAATCTCTGATCGAATCGGGCGATTCGTGCGCCCAATAGGCCGAACGAGTGCGCCTAATCGGCCAAGACGCCTTGCGGCTAATAGGCCGTGCCCGGTGCGCTCAATAGGCCGTGCTAATTCACAGGGGCTGGAAGGCTAAAGAGCTAGAGTTTACACGTGTTGACGACACAAAGTAACGTCGGACGGGCCGGGAAGAAGGTCGGCGGTCGCATGGGGAGGGGTTTCGCACCGGCAACCAGTCGTTTCAAACCGATCGTAAATGAATCACGTGCGCTATATGCGGCCAATAGGCCGTATGCCATGCGTTTGGTCGGCCGTGCCTTTAGGCGTCTAACTCCACGAATGTTATCGCCTTTGCGGTAATGCCGCGGGCGACGCGGCGGCGGGGGTGACGGGGCGTTTCGTATCTCGGATCGTTCGTGGAGAGGTGGTCCCGCTTCAGGAAATGGATGATCTCGTCCCCCTCCTCGTTCTTGTGCAGAATCATCGTGTATTCCGGCAAGCTGTCGGCCACCACGACCTTGCGAACGTCGATGGCGAAGTCGGAGAAGCGCGAGGTAGATCCGGACTTCTCGTAGAGCTGCCGCATGGTGAACTGCCAGCCCATTTCCTGCTGACCGGCGTGCTTGCGGGCGACACGGTAAAGCCAGCGTTCGATGCCGCCGGTGAGCAGGAAATAATCCTCGTGGATCGTCAAGACCCCGCCTTTCATCAGAAGTCCCTCGAAAAACCAGTCGGGCAGCGTCATGGTCATGCCGGTCGTCTCGCCGGTCTTCTCGTCGGTCACCTCGGTCCAGCTTTCCAGCCAGTGGAAGGATGCCCCTTTCTTCTTGCCTTCGGCGCGGATGTTGGTGCGGACGGCAGTGTGCGTCAGCCGTTCAAGGGCGGCGCGGAGCCGCAGGTAATGCTCGCCGCCGGTCGGCCGGCGGATCGACTTTAGCAGGTGGTGCGGGTGAAAGCGAACCACACGGCTCGGCGTCTGGCCACGGTCGAGGGCCTCGGTGATCTGGGTCGAGGCCCAGATCAGAATGTCGGCATCCCAGATAGTTGCGATCCCGAATTTCGGGTTGGCACTGACTTCGACCCAAACGTCGCCAACATGGTATTCGATGGGCGTGAAGCGTGGCTTCTTGGCCAGGCTGAAGAAGGGCCGCTCCATCGTGTCGCGCTGATCGCGAATGGGAATATCCGCGAAGTTCGCGGCAAACAGGTCGGGTTGATGGTCTCTTTTGGGCGGGAGCCGTTTGGTCATGGACTAATCCCGGTTGATGCGAAGTCAACCGGACATTAGACGAGCAAGGCCAAGGATTCAATCGAAATTACCGCTCTTGCAACAGGATAGGGTCTGAACGGGCTGGGATAGGGGCGAGCCCCCTTCCCTCGCCCTGTTTGCAACCGGCTACTTCAGATAACCGTTGGAGCGGAGCCAAGGCTCCAATGCCTCTTCCAAGATCTCCTGGAGTGTGTTCGGGAACGTCGCCGCTTAGCTGCCGTTCAAGCGAAGCCCGTTTCAAGGCTTCGGAATAATCCGTCCTGATTCGCGTGGTAAGCGGTGCGCGGCTTATGGAGTTTCCCACTTGCGCCTTTGCTTCTCGTTTCTCGGGAGCGGCTGGCGCCGGCGTCGCCAGCTTCGGCTTTGCTTGATCGCCAAAGACGAATTCCTTTTCAAGAGCCGGGTCAACGCTACTGGTTGTCTTCAGCCCTTCCATGAGTGACTTGCGTTCTGCCATAGCCCCTCCCCTTACGCCGCAACAATCTTGGCTTTCCGGCTCGCCGCCGATGCGTAGGCATCTGGCAGGACTTCGCGGAATAGTGCCTTTACTTCGTCGGACGCCTCGCGGCCGCGTGCGCCAAGCTGCCATACGACGGCACCTTGGCCGGGAGCGTCGGCATAAATCTGCTTCAAGGTGAGCGCGGTCTTGGCCATAGGCAATTCAAGGGCCGATGCCGCGTCTTTCATATCGTGCGTCAGCCGGTAGGTCTTACCGACCATACTGAGAACGATCATTGCCTTGGGCTGTCCGCCGCGGATATCCTGGGCTTGCCGGAGCACGTTCGTTGCTTGAGCAAGTGCTCTGACTTCGAGCATACTCGCCTTACATGGCACTAGAGCAAGATCCGCCCGCAGTAGCAATGCCCGGCTGGTCTCGGTGTTACTGCCGGGGCCGTCGGCGACGACGTAATCGGTCTGTTGGCCAAGGGCCGGCAGTCGGTCTAAGATTTCATCCGGGTCGGCAAGCCTGACGGTCTTGATGTCGGGCATGGCGTCCTTCAGCCATTCCGACGAAGAATGCTGGGTGTCGCAATCTGCCAGCGTCACCGTGTGCCCCTGCTCATGCAGCCAAGCGGCCAGATGTACGGCCAGCGTCGATTTGCCGACACCGCCTTTGGAGTTTGCGACTACGATAATCATACGGCGGACACCATACACCACTTGCCGTCATGCTGGCAAGCAATATGTGCAGCAAGCCGACATGACGGCAAGAAAGCGAGGCAACATGACGGCAGGCAAGCAGGCTTACAGCACAGTGAGCAAGCCTGCAATGTTGCTGCCAAGCAAACATGACGGCGGACTGGCATGACGGCCTTAAAGCAACCAGTCATGCCAGCCTGAAAGCAAGCTTACATGCTGGCACGCCTTACGGCAGGTCGGCATGTAAGCATGATTGCAAGCCAGCGAGAAAGCTGGCTGTCTTGCAAGCCATACGGCCAGCAAACATGGCAGCTTGCTTGCAAGCTGGCCAGTCAGTCGGCTGGCTTGCCGGCCGGCTGGAACGGTGCAATTCTGCCTATGCGAAGCATAGGGAAGACGCCTGAACAAAAAATAATACGTGCTACTTTGCCGTAGCACGGAAAAACGGCCGGTTGAAGCAGGATGCGAAACGGGCTTTACTGGAGGCCGACAAGGGACTCGGCCGGACGGGGCTGCCTTCGCGACGGCAGGATGCCGGAGCGGTTTTCGCAGCATGGAGAGTCCGCTTAGGCGGATCGACTAATGCGTCGATTTGAACTCGTCGGCGACGAGCTGGTCGGCGGGCACTAGGACGATTTTGCCGTCCTGCCACTCGACCATCGGTAGACCAAGCCGTTGGTGCATGACAACGGCCTCGTTAGCGGCTTCCTGCATGGCCTGCTCGATGACGCGTTTATTCGCGTCGAGGCGGGCCATTTGGCTGTCGTCGTAGGGATTTGCGGTCTTGCCGGCCCCATTGGGTCCGGCAAGCATGACGACTTTCGGCGGCGGGCTATCCATTGGAAACCTCGACATTTTTCCGAAGCGTAACGGCTTTGCTAGGCCCTGTCAATTTACACGTAACGCGGGCGTTCTTCGCTTTTAGTTCCTCTTCGTAGTACCGGAAGGCACGGCGGCGGGTGGCCTCGCTGTCGGGCCAGCCGTTCTGCTCGCGTGCCTGGTCCATGTAGGCTGCCCATGCGCAGCCGTGAAAAAGGTCGTCGAATATGTCAGGATCAAGGTCAGTCATCGGATGCACTCAGGAAAAGGTCGTCGGTCAGGTTCGTACCGTGTGATAACCTGCAACATCGTCCCATTCTTCAATAAATGTTTTAAGAAAGGCGATGTGGATTTCATTCCTGGGCTCAATTGCGTATTGCTCACAAAGTAATTCGTCCGCGCTCAAATGCTCTAGTCCGTTCGCGTCGCAATACGCATTCAGTTTGTCGCTCAATTCCTTGAGCGTATTCTTTACGTTGGCTTCCGTTGTCATCGTGTAGTCTCCCAATAGGTGTTTATACATTGTGCCGCAGCCAAATCAACCCTGTCTTTACGAGTTGATTGGCACGGCGACGGGTGCGTCCTCGCTGATTTTTAGTTGGATCGTGTCTTGTGTCATTGGCGGTGCTCCTTTCGGTTATGGTTGTTGAGGCTTGGTGAAGATCATGCACACGTCATGCAGGCCGGGGATGAAGGACGAGCGGTAGACCTTGCGGCTGCTCGACGCCCCGTGGCTGAAACGGATGATGTCGGTCGAGTGCTGCTTTAGGCCGCACTCGAAGGCGATCCGCTTGGTATGAAAGGTGAGGGGCACGAAACCGGCTTCGCGGTCGCAGAAATCCCCCATGAGCACGGCCATGATGCCGCCGGGCTTCAGGACATAGCGGCAGTGAGCGAGTAGGAGCGTGTAGCGTTCAAGGAACGCTTCCAACGTCGGCGTGCGTGACAGGTCACGCGGGTCGTCGGCATAGAGCTTCTGCCGCCAGTAAGGCGGATGGAGCCACACGAAGTCGAACGAATGCCGCTCGAAGCGTCGGGCCTCGCCGAAAAACAGATTCGGATCGCAGGCGTCGATGCCCTGGTGAATGTCGGACGATACGCATTCGATGGCCAGTTCCCGGCATACATCGCGGCATGTGCCGCTGCCCGTCATACAGTCGAATATCTTGCGCGATTTGAAGTAAAGCAACAGATCGCGGATGAGATTGCCGCCGCAATTGCCCGGATAGCCACGGTCGCCATACTCACCGGCACGGCTATTGTGGTAAAGGCTCGTAAGCCCTGGCACCGGGCTGGCGTTGACCGGGATACGGGGAAGCCGGACGAAGATCGGCTTGTACGGCTCGGCCGTAGGTTCGCTTGCCGGGCGGTATTTCCGGGCGGCGAAGAACGGATTGATGATGGATGCGTACTTCATGGCATTCTCCTTACTCGTTGGGAAGCTGGAGGCGGAGTTCGGCGAACTCGCGTTCGAGTTCGTCTATGCCGCTGTCGAAGTCGGGATCGACGGAGTCGTTCTCGGCCAGGGACGAGGTTACGTGGAAAATGCGGCTGCTTAGCTGATGGTTGGTGTGGTACATGGCGTGATTCCTTTCGGTGATGGGCGGGCACGTTGGCCCGCCCGGTTGATTCCGTTAGTCTTTCTTCTCCGATACGACGCGGAGCGTGATGCGTCCGTCGAGCGGGATGACCTCAACCTGGATGTTGAAGCCCTTGCCGTCTCCGTGCGCCCAGGCACTGCCGATTCTTGTCCAGAAACCTTTTTTGCCTTCGCGGTCGCGGACCTGGTACGCAACGTGCGTCGGTGTCTTGGATGGTGTGGAAGTCTGGTTGTTGGTGTCAGTCATGTTAGTTCTCCTTGTCTTTGATTTACGGGTCGCGCCCATCGCGGCCTGATGGCACGTAACCAAAGCCGCCGAAGTCCGGGGCGTAGCGCACCGGTCAACCGAAACACGGAGGCTCCGCCGTAGGTGGAAACCGTGTTGGCAGGTTTACCGGCCCGGTGGCGGCTTTAGAGTGCCCATCAGCTTGGCCGTGTGGGTCGGCCCGGCAACAAGGCAAGCAAGGGGAACGCGACGGAATACCGACAACCTGCCTGTCAAACAAGCCGGAGAGCCGCGTCGCAACGTCCACACGGACCGCCCGGCGAAAGATTCTGGACGATAGGCCACCTTGGGCGGATGACGGCATCATGGGCTGCAATCCGGTCGATTCATCCGCCGGATCAGCCGCTCGCCGCATCGGTGAGGGAATGGAATTGTTGCGGCTCCCGTGTCCGTCCTGAAAGGAACCGACCTGAAAAGTCATACGAGACAAATCAGTCGGTTGCCTGACGAACGCACGGCCGATTGGCCGCATGTGGACACGGCCTATTAGGCGTAAGTACGCCATGAAAAGGCAGCGCACGAGAGGAATATGAAGTTCATGCCAGGAGAGGACAGGCTCTCCCCCGTCGGCGCTTCGCAACCTGGACCAGCTTCGCGCCTCGGGGGAGAGAAAGCCGAGCAAGGATGTCACACGGCACAAAGTGTCCATCAAGGGCGAGTGCTACCGGCAAAAGATTTTTTTGCTGGAGAGGGAGAACGGCTGGAGGGCTTCGGTCGCGTGGCAGCGACATTGCGTTGGCATGAAGTTTGATAGGGACACGTCCTTCTTCGGCGGGGAACACAGACTTCAAGACGCAAGCAAGTGCCTCGCTATCGCTTGTCAACAACCGGAACGGCCATAGAATCGAATATGCTCCGCATCAGTCAGCAAGACAGTTCAGCCGGGGCACAACGGTATTACTCGGCGGCCGACTACTATAACGAAGGCCAGGAGATCATAGGCTCCTGGGGAGGGAAGGCCGTGCGCCTGCTGGGGTTGGAAGGCGTCGTGGACAAGCTCTCCTTTCAGCGGCTGTGCGACAACCTTGACCCGCAAACCGGCAAGCCGCTTACGGTTCGCACTCGCTCGGATCGCACCGTCGGCTACGACTTTACCTTCTCGGTGCCGAAGTCCGTGTCGCTGCTTTACGCGATGACGGGCGATAAGGAAATCCTCGACGCCTTCCGGTCTGCCGTGAATGAGACCATGTGCGATATGGAGCCAGAGATGAAAACGCGGGTTCGTCGCAACGGCCGGGACGAGGATCGGGTCACGGGCAACATGGTGTGGGCCGAGTTTATCCACACCACGTCACGGCCTGTGGATGGCGTGCCGGACCCGCATTTACATGCTCACGTGTTTTGTCTGAATTCAACGTGGGACGACCAGGAGCGGCGGTGGAAAGCAGGACAGTTCCGCGGCCTGAAAGCCGATGCGCCGCATTTCCAAGCGGGCTTCCGGGTGCGGCTGGCGGAGAAGCTACAGGATCTCGGATTCGGGATTGACCGAAAGCGGGATGACTTTGAAATCACGGGGATTCCGGCAGCAACACTGACTCGTTTCTCGCGGCGAACGGACCTGATTGAAAAGGAGGCGGCAAAGCGCGGTATCACCGACCCCAAACGGAAGGCGGAACTGGGAGCAAAAACGCGGAATAGTAAGAATCACCTTTTAAGCTGGAACCAGTTGCGTGAGAAATGGGATAGTCAACTAACTGACAAGGAGCGTCGCGCGTTGGCTAATGTGCAAAAGCGCGAGATGCCTTTTGTTTGGCGGCGGAAGCGGGGGGAGGGGGCGGCAGTCGATTATGCCTTGTCGCATAGCTTCGCTCGCGAGTCCGTGGTTCCGGAACGGAAGGTATTGACGGAAGCGTTGAAGCGGGGAATTGGCTCGGTAACCGTTGACGCCGTTGACCGCGAATTGTCGGCACGGCCTTTGATTCGCGGCGAATATGCCGGGCGGCGGATGGTGACAACGAAAGACGCACTTGGCGAGGAGTCTCGCTTGATCGCATTTGCCAGCAAGGGCCGGGGCCGCTATCGGCCGCTGGGAAATCCCAAACGGCCGTTCACGCGGGATTGGCTTAACGAAGGACAGCGGGCGGCGGTACGGCATGTCCTTGGGTCGCGGGACCGGGTAGCCATCATTCGCGGAGTGGCCGGAACGGGCAAGACTACCTTGGAGCAGGAATTGGGCGAAGCACTGGCTGAAGCCGGCCGTCCGGTGGTGGCGCTGGCGCCCACGGCGGAAGCGAGCAGGGGCGTGCTGCGTCAGGAAGCGAAGTTCTCAGGTGCCGATACGGTGGCGCGCTTCCTCGTCGATGAGAAGATGCAGCAATCGGCCCGTGGCGGCGTGGTGCTAGTCGATGAGGCGAGTTTGCTCGGCACACAGGACATGCTACGCGTATTCGAGGTGGCCGACAGCATAGAGGCGAGGATCGTGCTTGTCGGCGACCGTAAGCAACATCGCAGTGTCGCGGCCGGTGAACCGTTGAAGCTTTTGGAAGAGAAGGCTGGACTTCCGGTGGCCGAAGTAGCCGAGATTCTGCGGCAGTCAGGCGATTACCGGAAGGCATCGCAATTACTCAGTGAGGGCAGGACGAGCGATGGTTTTGCCGAACTCGACAAGCTTGGCTGGATAAGGACGGTCCCGGACGGCGAACGTTATCAGGCGTTGGCAGCGGCGTATCTGGCAGCAATCGAGGAGAATAAAGGTAACGGCGAAAAGAAGACGGCACTGGTTGTAACCCCGACGCACGCGGAAGCCGCTCGGATCACGTCTGCCATACGAGAGGGACTCATGGAGCAAGAAGTACTGCGGGATGAGCGGACGTTCGCAACATGGCAGCCGGCCCACCTGACCGATGCGGAAAAAACTGACGCGACAAACTACGAACCGGGCGATTTGGTCCAGTTCCACCAGAACGCACCGGGCCATAAGAACGGCTCCCGGCTGGTTATTGGCGAAGGAGAGACTCCCCCGGTGAAATTCGCAACTCGATTCGAGCTCTATCGGCCGGCGACGATTGCCTTGGCAATTGGCGATCGCCTGCGGATCACGGCGGGCGGCAAGACAAGAGACGGCGAACACCGACTCAATAACGGCGCCCTATTCAATGTCAGGGGATTTACGAAGCGTGGTGATATTGTCGTGGATCAAGGCTGGATCATTGACCGGGACTTCGGCCATGTCGCACTGGGCTATGCCGTAACTTCTCATGCGGCGCAGGGAAAAACGGTGGACAAGGTATTCGTTGGTCAGTCGAGCCTGTCTCTCCCCGCATCCAACCGTCGGCAGTTTTATGTCTCGGTATCACGTGGGAAGGAGCAGGCGTTGGTCTTCACTGACGATAAGCACGAGTTGCTGAGGGCCGTCAAGCGGGCCGACGAGCCGTTGTCGGCAACGGAGTTCGCGCAAAAGCGGTATAAGAGGCTGCCGCTTCGTGCCCGACTAAAAAAGCATCTTTCGTTCGTGCGACAACTCGCCTCGTTCGCGCAAGCGCATGAGCGGCCGGCGCCGGATCGTCAGTTAACATCACAATGGCAGAAGGAGAGAGACAATGTTCGATAGAGTCGAAACGCTCAATGCGGCCCGCAAGGACCCGCAGGCAGGGAATCGGACGGGTTGGCTGCGGTCGCAGCCGGAAGTGAAGCAGGACGAAGATGAGGAATCCTGCCTGGCGTTCGGCTTCCTGCGGGGCGTCCACGAGCGGGGCCTGGCGTTGGAAATGCGGCTCCGCAACGGCGACCGCGAGTGGTTCCCCTACAGCCTGCTCGGGTCGTGGCGATATAACCCGTCGGCCGGACTGCTGCTCGAAATTCACCGCCGACGTGGTGACATTGGTACTAATTCGCGGCAGCAATCTCGACGCACCGGTCAACCAGGGTGGAATGAACCTCACCGACCGCGGGCTGCAACGGCACCGAGTGACGTGGGTACGGGAGATGGACGAGGAGGAGTTGCGGACGGTAGGCGAGGGGGGACCGACCATCGACGGCATTGAGATTGCCGAATTTGAATCGCAAGAGCAGTTGACGGAATGGCTGAAAATGAACGCACCGGCGTTCGTAAGATGATAGTTTTGGATGAAGGAACTTGGCCCCCTACCGGCTCGGATTCTCCTCCGCAAGATTGGTCTGCCAGTCCTGGGCGGTATGGAAGATGTGTAAGACAGCAACTTTGTTCGCGTCAACACGATAGACGGCTACATGGCCATGCCCGCGACTTCTCCGGCTGATCCGGATATAGCGCAGCTTGGGGCGGGATTCGACGACCCTCCCCTGGAAGTAGCTTTCGCCCAATGCGTCGATATGCTGCCGGAGAAAATTGACGTAGCGCTCCGCGTGATCGCAGCCGTAGGTCTTCTCGTTCCGGTCCCGGACTACTTGAAGGTCTTGAAAGGCAATAGGGGCATACTCAACCGGTAATGCCGGCCTACGCTCCTCGCTCATGCACCAGGCTTCCGCCGAAAATAGTTGCGCACTTGCTCTGCCGGGATGCCCTGGCCGGCGTCGATTTGAGTAACGGCCCGATCAATGTGGGCGAGCCGTTCCGGCGTAAAGAGAGAATCGAGGTTTTCGGTGTCTTCAAGAAGGTCGTGCTGCAAAACATCGGCAACGTAATCGTCAACGCTTACGAATCCCGCAGCCGACGCGCGGCGCTCGGCCTCTTGATAGAGATCGTCGTTCAGTTGAATGTGGTGCATGGTTCACGCCTCCGGTAGTTTCGCTCGCTATTGTACGATTTCTGCTGGTCTTTGTCACCCGAAATCAATCCGGCAGGGTAGCCCTTCTGACAGATTCTGCCTCGCGACCGATCCTTCCGGTCGGGCATTAAAACGTCTATAATACCGAGGTCAACGTCGAACCGGCGTTGGCGACAATTTGAAATTGACGCAAGAGAGCGTCAGGTTACTGCTTCCAGCAAAACAACCACCTGGAGCCGAAAGGCTCCTGCACAGTAGAAGCAGCACTTGGCCCGCCCCGCAAGGGGCGTCGGCTGTGCTGTTCTACTGTACCCCGTGGTTGGGGTTGCTGGAGCGGTCGGTCGACGCCCTCTTTTTTTCGGGGCCGCTGCCATGACTCGTTCGACAAAAATCGTTGCCGATTGTCTCGAAGCCTTCCCGCCACTGCCATTGAATGAAGACCACTGGCAGGCTATCGTCGAGGCCATGCAACTTTCTCCGCAACAGGCAAGGATTGTCGAGCTGGTCCTGCGCGGCATGGGCGATCGGCAGATTGCCACTGCAATGGAGATCGGCGAGCCGACGATTCGGACCTATCTGCAACGCATTTTCAGGCGGACGAATTCGCGTGGCCGTATGGAACTGGCGATGCGTGTGCTGGACGTTTCGCACCAGGTAAGACATGTACCTTGATGTCATCAGGAGTGATGACACCGTGGCCGATGTCATCAATACAAATGGCTTTCGCTTTTTGCAGCTTGTGCCTACTCTTGATGTATTGGAACTCGGACGGCACGTTTGCTCGCACGGTGCCCGGTTCCGAAATCATCCACCGTTTGCGGGCGATTGGAGAAAGAACAAATGAGATTCCAACACTTGCTTCTTGCCGCTGTTCTGGCGATGCCCGCGGGGGTTCTTGCCCCTTCCGTCGCCCATGCTGACATCAATGGTTTCGGAAACTTCTCCGGCTTCAACGTCAACAGTAACGGCGGCTCGGCTCCAACCGTTTCGGGCGGATCAATTCAATTGACGAGCGGTGGGGATGAACTCCGAAGCATTTTTTGCGACACCCCGCAGAATATCTCAAACTTCACCGCGACATTTACGTATAGCGCGAACGGTCAGGTCGGCAATTACTCGGGTGCCTGCTTCGTTCTTCAAAACAGCGCGTCCGGCACAAGTGCCCTGGGGAACGAAAGCAATGGCGGCGCATTCGGTTACAGCGGAATTGGCAACAGCATCGGAGTTACCCTTGAAGACACAGACCCAAATAAGAGCGGTTATTACACCGACGGCAACTTTAGTGGTGGCTCTCCGCCTACAAGTCCGGTTAATCTCCTCTCCGGCGACCCCATCGACATGACACTTACCTACACGGGTGGCTTGCTTCTCCAAGAATCCCTTCTGGATTTGAAGACTTCGGCGTCCTATAGCAACACTTTCCTTCTTTCGGCTCCTATCCCGACGATCGTAGGCGGGTCCACCGCGTATGTCGGCTTGACTGCTAGCTCAAATAACGCTTTGAACAACCCTTTGAACCAAACCTTCGGTAATCTGCAATTCACTACGTCCGTTCCCGAACCATCCACGTTTGCCCTTCTCGGCGTTGGGGCAATCAGCCTGCTGGCCTATGTCTGGAAAAAGGCCAGCTTTGAGTTGGTCGCGAAGCACAGTCAATTCGGAATGATAACCGTCATGGTGGAAGGGCGCACCCAAGCGGGCCTGATAGTCGCGTAACTGCGACTCGGCAATGGTCTGGTCCTGGCGGATTCGGTTGGCTTTGGGAGGGGACCGACCATCGACCGCATCGAGCTTGCCGAATTCGAGTCGCAGGAGCAATTGACAGAATGGCTTAAAGCAAACGCCCCAGAGTTCGTGCGGTAACGCGGGCAACTTTCGACTAATGACGTAGCATAATGACGATTGCGTAATCGTTTTTTCAAGATTAACACAAAGGAGATGATGATTCGTCGATGGTCTCAAGCTACTAAAAGTTAAATGTCAGCCCAAATGACTTCTGCGCCGGACAATCCCTCTTCGCTTCGCGTGCGTATGCTGGCGCGGCTGGAGAATGCCCTGCGGGAATTGCCCCTTGGTGATGCCGATGTCGCTGACCTCGCGAGCAGGGTGCTTGATTCCAGCCTTATCCTCCAGCAAGACAGGGCACTCCGCGCCGACTCGTCGTTGTTCGACTTTCGCGGAAAGATCGGTGCTGTAGCCGAATACTATCGCGGTGACGGGTTGACCGTTGCCTTGTATCTCGCCGCCGCTTGCAAACGACCGCTGCTTTTCACAATGGCACCGTCCACAGTAGTCGGTCATATCGAGGCTGTTGTATCCCATTTTGCGGCTGCGGGGCTCGTCCGAGCGGAGTACCTTGCCGCCGCAGTCAAACAACCTTCGCTCTTCTACCAGTCACCTGCGACCATCCAGGCTAATATCGAGGGCGTGGCCCGGTACTTCCAGGCCCACGGGTTGACTCTTGCCGGCTACGTGCGCGCCGCGGTCAGCGCGCCGCAGCTTTTCACCCAGTCGCCGGCGACCATCCAGGCGAACATCGACGGCGTGGTCCGGCGTTTCCGGGACGACGGATTGACGCTGAGGGGCTACATGTCTGTGGCGCTGCGTAAGCCTTCGTTGTTCACGATGGCTTCGGCCACAGTGGCGGCGAAGGTCGAAGAAGTGGTCAAGTACTTCGCCGCAGACGGTCTGACGGTCCCTGGCTACGTAACTGCCGCAGTCAAGCAACCATCGCTCTTTTACCAGTCGCCTGCTACCATCCAGTCCAACATTGAGGGCGTGGTCCGGCTTTTCCGAGAGGACGGATTGACGGTGGCGGACTACGTATCGGTAGCGTTGCGTCAGCCTCAGCTTTTCTCCCAGTCGCCGGCGACTATCCAGGCGAACATCGAAAGCGTGGTCGCTCACTTCCGCTCACACGGCCTCTCGTGCCAGCAGTATCTCTGCGCTGCCGTCCGGCTTCCCTCGCTTTTCTACCAGTCGCCGGCAACGATCATCGTCAAAGTGGAGACGGTGGTCCGTCACTTTGAAAGACATGGGATCGGGCTTACGGAGTATGTGCAGGCTGCGGTCGAAACGCCCAGACTGTTCGTGCAATTGCCCGCAACCATCCAGGGCAACGTCGAGGCCGTCGTCAAACACTTCGCCCGGCACGGCGTGACGCTTGCTGACTACTTGTCGCGTCGCTAGAGAAGCCGCAACTCTTCACCCAATCCCCGGCAACCATTCAGGCGAACATTGAGGGCGTGGTCCGGCGTTTCCGGGACGACGGATTGACGCTGAGAGGCTACTTGTCTGCGGCGCTGCGTAAGCCTTCGTTGTTCACGATGCTTCCGGCCACGATCATTCGTCATATCGGAAGCATCATAGAAATGCACCGCCGGGGGCTCGTGACGTTTCCTGGCCAGGAGGATGCGCCGCCGGGGCAGCCCCTGCGTCCGCTTTTCGCATTCCTGGTCAAGAATCCCATCTTCATGACGTTATCCGACGATAACTACGCTCTGCGTTTAGAATATGTCCGGGCCACCGGACTCCGCCCCAGCGGCACCGTTCTGCTCAGACGCAAGCGCTGGCAGATTGAGCAGGATATGGCCAGAACCGTGAGTCAGCAAGGCTCTTAATGGCGGTACGGTCCGGCTGCATTTGTAGCCATGACGGTTTGCGTTAGTCGGAAATGCTTCGGCGACCATTGTGCCGATGGTGTTCCGTTGCGACCCGGTCCGCGTGCCTGAATTCGGAGTCAACGAACAATTCGCGGGCCGTGGGTTCCGGCACGGATGGCGATTCTGCGGCGGTCGGTGCGTCCGACTCATCTGTCACTTGGGCATTCTCTGCTGCCCGGCGGCGGATTCGGGCGGTAACCGGCTCCTCGGCGTCGCTGTGGTGTCTTTCGGTGCGTTGGGGCGTCGCGTCAATGGTGTGTGTGCCCTTTAGCGCCTTGAAGCGGCTTGCAAGTTCGGACAGAGTGAGCGGCGATTCGCTGTCCGGCTCCGGCGTCCTTCCGGAAAGCCCGGCTTTGAGTTGGTCGCGAAGCACAGTCAATTCGGAATGATAACCGTCATGGTGAAACGGCGCACCCAAGCGGGCCTGATAGTCGCGTAACTGCGATTCGGCAATGGTCAGGTCCTGTCGGGTGCGGTCGGCTTCGGGACCGTAGCCCTCGACGAGCCGTTCCACGGCGTTGAGCACGGCGCGTGGCCCCTGGTGTTCTCGCGACAATGACGTTTGCCGCGTAGCCGTGCCCTCCACGTACACTTCGAGCGGCTTCAGGTCGCGAACGACCACCCCGAAGCTCAGGCCCCGGTACATGCCCAACGGCACGCGGGTCGGCTGGCGGACGGTAAGCGGTAAGTCGTCGAGCCGTTTTTCGAGGACGGCGAGCACTTCATCTGGCAAGCATTTTCTCTCACCGATGATAACCGGATCATCCGCATGTTCGCCGGCCGTGGCCTTGTCCGCCGTGAGATTGGCGACTCGCTCAGAAAGCCCTGCGATGGTCTTCGGCAAGTCCTGCACGCTGCGGCGGGCAACGTATTGCTCATCCAAGTGGTTCTTTTTGAGCAGACTTAGACGTTGTAGTTCGGCATCGGCTTCGGCAAGCGTCAGCACGGCCGGGTTGCCGGAGGCAATTGCCTTGACCTCGGCGTAGGAGAGTTCCTGCCCGCCAATGTCGTCGGCGCGGCGGGCGGTGTTGTTGCCGGTAATGACCTGACCGATGAAGCGGGCCTTGGTCTCCAATGCCTGCCACATGTAAGCGTCAAATGAGCCTTCCGTAACATAACGATAAATCGACACTTCATCGTTCTCGTTGCCTTGCCGCAAGATTCGGCCGTCCCGCTGTTCAACTTCGGCGGGTTTCCACGGGGCATCCAGGTGGTGTAGGGCGACGAGTCGCTTTTGCACGTTGGTGCCGGTGCCCATCTTCTGCGTGCTGCCGATCAGCACGCGAACCGAACCGTTTCGCACCTTCTCGAAAAGTGCCTGTTTCTTGGCGTCCGATTCCGCATCGCCCATCGTGGCGATCTGGTCGCGGGGAATGCCGTAGGTAACCAGCTTCTGGATGATGTCGTCATACGGCGAATAGCCCCACTTCGTCGGGTTGACGCCCATGTCGGCGAAGATCATCTGTGTGCCGCGTTTGTCTTTGCTTTGCTCCCAAATGGCAGCGACGTTCTCCACGAGGCGGTTGACCTTTGATTCGGGAAAATCAGAAGCGGCGGCATCAAGCATCCTGGCGTCCGTGGCCAGTTTGCGGCCGTCGGTGGTGATGTTGAGCGCGTTGTCGATACGCGGGTCTATCTTCTCCGATCGCAGCCGGTCGTAACGCTCGACGAGTTCCAGTTGCAACGCGCAGCTGTTCGTCAGACATCGGGCAGGCAACGACGATCGGCTTGCCGCCTTTAAGGCGGGGGCAGGGCAGTTTCAACATTTCCGCCGTCTGCACGTCAGAGAAAGCACGGAACATCTGCTGAAGTTCCGGCAAATTGCTGAAGCGGGCGAAACGGCTGCGTGGCCGCAGCCCGTTTCCGTCCGGCGAGATTTCCATCGTGTCGATAACCTCGCCGAAGGTCGCGGCCCATGCGTCGAAATGCTCCAGGCCGCGACTCTTCAAGCCTTCGGGGTCGAGAAAGCGTTGCATGGTGTACATCTCCACCATCGTGTTGGAAATGGGCGTGCCGGTGGCGAACGTCACGCCATGCCCCGGATGCTGCTGGCCCAAGTAGCGGGACTTCATGTACACGTCGAAAGCCCGCTCACTGCCGCCGGTCTGGATGCCGGCTACGCGGTCCATTTTGGTCGGCGTCTCCAAATTCTTGAAATAATGTGCCTCGTCGATGAAGATATGATCGACTCCAAGTTCGTCGAACACCAGCCCGTCGTCTTTCTTCTTTTCCGCGAGCAAGTCTTTTAGTCGCTCCACGCGGGCGGCCTTTTGCTTCTCGATGGTCTTGATGAGATTGCGGTTTGTTCCTTTGGCTGTGGCGTGCTCGCGGAGCAAGTCGTCGTACTCGGCGATTTGCTCCAGGAGAAATTGTTCCTGATACTCCCGCGACATGCCGACCCGCTCGAAGCTGCTGTGGGTGACAACGATGCCGTCCCAGTCGCCGCTGGCGATCTTGGCGGTTAAGAACTTGCGGCGCTCGCGCGTTAGGTCTTCCTTCGCTGCGACTAACAGCTTGGCGTTGGGATAAAGCTGCATGAACTCGCGTGAGAACTGCTCCAAGAGATGATTCGGCACCACGTACATCGGTTTCTTGATAAGCCCGGTCTGCCGCATCTTCATACCGGTGGCGGCCATCGTGAACGTCTTGCCGGCGCCCACGACGTGGGCCAGCAATGTATTGCCGCTGCTCATGCCCCGCCATACGGCGTCGTCCTGGTGCGAACGAAGCTTGATATTCTGGTTCATGCCGGGGAAGTCGAGATGCGAACCGTCGAACAATCGTGGCCGGAGATTGTTGTAGGTGTCGTTGTAGATGCGGACGAGGCGTTCGGTGCGATGCGGATCGCTGAACACCCATGACCGGAATCGCTCCTTGATGAGTTTTTGTTTTTCCTTTGCGGCCAGTGTCGCTTCCTGGTTGACGACCCGCTCCTCCCTATCTCCGTTGTGTATGGTATCGTAGATGATCGGGGATTTCATATTGAGAGCCAGATCGAACAGCCACGTGCCGTTAGCGCGGGCGGTGCCGTATTCGCTGGTTGCCGCTACCGACTTCTCGGCGGCCTGGTCGGCGTCGAGTTTCCAAACCGCATCCTTGACGAGGTGGGAAACCGGTACGGAGGACGGTTCGACCTTGAATAGCTCGGCCGCGAATGCCTGGATGTCACGCACCGGTATCCACGGCGCGCCTAGTCCCGCGTCGATGTCGCCCGGCAGCACGTCTTCGGGCTGCACAGCCCGAAGCGAGTCGGCGTTGCGAACGTACTCCGGGCCGGCCGCTTCGGCGGCAGCAAGCTTAGCCCGCACGTTGCCGGATAGGTAGGCGTCAGCCGTCTGCCATGTTTTTGATTCCGGATCGAGGTAAATCAAGTCGCCAAGCTCGGCAATAATCTGCTGTTCGGGCTTGCCGTAGAGTCCGGCTATGAATTCAAGGTCCACGCTGCCGCGCTGGTTCAGCGAGACGAGCAAACCCTCCTCGGCGGTTCGGACATGGGTGATTGGCGGGGTCTTGCCTACCACGTCCTTGGTCATGATGGCTGCCTTGGCCGCTTTGCCCGTCGTCTCGTCGTAGTTTTCCAGCGACATCACCAGCATGGCGTCCGGGTCTTCGCGGAATTTGACCAGATTGGGCATACGGCGGACGGCGTTGCCGTCGGCGGTCGCGCTGAAAGTGGTCTTGTTGACCGGACCATAGGCCATGACGAAGCGGTCGTAGGACCAATTGAGTTCGCGCCGTGCATCCGCACGATCTTGCTCCGGCCAGCCCTCGTTCTGCGATTGCAGGACGCGGCGGGCATGGTCGCGAAGCTTGATGAGAGAAGCCATGCGTTTGGCGGTCATCGTGCCAGCGGTGCGTAGCGTCGTGCCGCCATAGACCACGGGCACCGCCTCGCCGGCGACCGATTGACAAATCTTGCCGTCGTCGGCTAAAAAGAAACTGCCTTCGGTGATGTGGCGCTGTTGCGGCGGCGGCGTGAAAGTTCGTATGGTGGCCGATGCCTCGACCGCGGATGGCTTAATCGGATCGAAGTAGGGCAAGCGGTAGACCGCATCCCAAAGTTGCTGTTCGAGGTCGCCATTGCTTTTGACGCTGTAGCCCTCGTTTCCGTAGAGCGTGTCCTTGATGCTCCAGTTACCCAAAACCATTTCCGGGTGACGGACGAAATAGCGGTTGATCGGCACCTCGCGATCGTCGATCTCAAACGGCATCGAACGCTGCCATTCGGCCTCCTCATGGCGGGCCGACTCGCCGGGCGCGCTTGCGTAGGAAAACTATGTCTGTAACCACGGCCGTGCCCTCCCGCTTGAAGGCGTCGGAAGGCAGTCGGATGGCCCCTACGAAATCGGCCTTCGAGCCCAAATACTCGCGGAGGGCGGCGTTTTGTTTATCGAGCGTATAATGCGACGTAACCAGGGCCAGGATACCGCCCGGTTTCAAGGCGTCTACGGACTTGGCGAAGAAATAGTCGTGCAGCGCGAGCTTTTGTCCGTGATAGTCGAGCTTCACGTCGGCAAACGGCACGTTGCCGATGACCGCGTCAATGCGCCCTCCGGCAGCTTCGTATCTGCGAAACTCTCGATGCGGATGTCCTGGCCGGGATGGAGTGCCCTGGCGATGCGGCCGGAGATGGAGTCGAGTTCCACGCCGATGTAACGAAGTTCGTCGCATCCATGACTCATGAAATTGCCAATACCGCAGCCCGGTTCCAAAACCGTGGCGTCGCCCGGCACACCCAAGCGGGCAATCGCTTCGTGAATCGCCTCAATCACCGTCGGCGACGTGTAGAAGGCGTTGAAGGTCGTGCGTTTGACGCTGTCGTATTCCTGCGGCGTCAGCAACGACTTCAATTCCTCGCCCACTTCCTGCCAGCCGGCATCCTTGTACTTGCCGGTCACCGGGTTGGGGAAAATCGAAAGTGCAACGGGTCCGAAACCGGCGAATCGCGCCAGCGTTTGTCGTTCTTCGGTCGTTGCCTGCCGCTGTTCTTTCTCGATGCGATTCAGAGTGCGTATGGCCGCGATGATGTCGCGGGCCTTCGACTTCTCACCGCTGGCGATCGCGCCGGCCGTAGCCGTCGATGTCTTGGCCGATGGCGGGGAATGCGGTTTGGGCGGGGTTGGCGCTGGCACGTCATGCCGGCGGATGACATCCGGTACAACATTGGTCCCGTTTGAATGGCTGGGCGGACTGAATAGCGGCCGATCCCGTAACGGCTCGGCGACGGCCGGAGAAGCGCCGTCACAAGGCGGGGCGTCGAAATCTATAAATTGCTGGCGGGACGCCTTTACGCGGGCCGTGTGTGATTGCGGATGTAGGCCATTGCTTCGTCGAGCGACAGGGGTTCGTTTTCGCTCGGAGCCGACTCGCAGAGTAAACGGTTCTGCATGTCCTTGATGGCCAACTCCAGGGCCTCGCTCGCCACTTGGTTCGGATCGCTTCCAGGCTTCGCCTGGGCCAGACGGTCCGTCCACGCTTCGTGGCTCGCCTTCAGATCGTTGGCGTAGCTCTCCAGTGCCGGAAGAAGCACTCGCTGCTTGCGGAGCGGTTCGTGTATCTCCGGACATTGCCGGAGCAATTCGAGGACGATCGTTTTGTACTGCATAGCGGTTTCCTTTGGGATGATAATGAGCGGAATCGTCAAGCACAAGGGTTTCGTTCGCGTCGGGCGAAACGTCGTCCGGGAACAGTAACGTGGGAGCGGAGGGCTTCGGCATAGAAAACGGTTGTCGTGTTGCGGTTGCTTTGCTTCGTAGTAATTCGAAGGCAAAGGCGAAGGCAAGAAGTGTGCCAGAGTAGTCGGACGATGTCCGCCCGTCGGAAACTCAGCCGCCGACGAGGCGACGTGTGCTTTTTTGCCATTCAGTCCTCTATATATGTGTCAACTCTCGGGTTGCCGGGGGAAAGCCACATCGGCGGAAGTGTCGGGGCTTACGCCGCACCTCGCTATCGTGTTACTGGTGCGGTTTTAATTGTTTTTTTATGTTTATGCCGTAGTGATATACTATGCCGGAATTGCGACCTGATAATCCTGTGCGAGACCAAAAGGCGCGCACTATTTTGCGGCCATCAGGCGCTCCACAGGATGATGCGGGATTCACCTTGCTGGAACTCTCCGTCGTGCTGGCGATCATCGCCGTCATTGTTGCCGGAACGCTGTCAATGGGCAGCTCGATGATCAGTTCGGCAAAACTGGTCAACACCTACAACAAGCTTGATGCCATCGAAAAAGCGCTGATGGCTTATCGCATCGCCAATAACCGCCTGCCCTGCCCGTCAGATCCGACGCTGACTGACATTCCCGTCACCCCCGCGACCTATGGCTACGAGGCCGGTACGCCGGGAACCTGTACCTATACCAATGGTGCCTATACCATGCCCCACTACACCATTCCCTCACAATCCAACAACGGCACCGCGCCTTATACCCCCACCACCACCAATCTTGCCGCGCTGGGCATGAGTGTCGTTGAAGGTGCAGTGCCCGTCAAAACGCTCGGACTCCCCGATGAATTCCAGTTCGACGGCTGGGGCCGGAAGATCGCCTATGCCGTTGCCGCGCAGATGACCGCCAAAGCCACAACAACTGCTGATAGCCGAATCGCCGCCGCCGCCTTTGTCAGCTACGGTGCAGCAGCCAATTGCGGCGCGATCACGGTACAGAACGGGGGCGGAAATAACCGTACACAGGTCGCCGATTATGTCCTCCTCAGCTATGGACCGGATGGGCATGGCGGTTACCTGAAGAGTGGCGCTCAGTCTTTCATGGGATCGGACAATAGCGGCGAACAGGCTAATTGCCATTGCACAGCTACCGCCGCCAACAACGCCAGCTACACCGCGACCTACATCCAGGAAGATCCGTTTCAAACCACTTCCACCGATGCACTCAGCGCCTTCGACGACATCGTGCGTTACAAAGAACGCTGGCAGATGCAAAATGATTATGACAAATACCATCCGGGCAGCCAGTTACCGTGTACCCAAGGGTTTCAGGTGCAGGCGACTTCGGCGCTGGAAATCGGGTATTCCGTCGCCACTGGCGACGTCAACGGTGACGGTATTCCCGATCTCGTCATTGGTGGAATTTTTGCAAACAGCTCCAAAGGCGCCGTATATGTGATATTCGGTACACATACGGGATTTCCAGACCCACTGCCACTGCCAACAGCGCTCAATGGCACTAACGGCTTCGAACTGGATGGCGATAATAGCTCCGATCAAATCGGGCAATCGGTAACTACTGGCGATGTTAACGGCGATGGCATCTCCGACATCATTATTAGTGGTGTTCAGGGGATAAGTACCAGCAATTACACGTATGTTGTGTTCGGAGGAAAAGGTCCAAGCGGCACCTGGGCCAACACCCCTTACACGCTTAATCTCGGTGGCTCAATAATCAACGGTACGCAGGGAGTCCGGTTCGCCCAAGGGTCGGATTCCGTGACCACCGGTGACGTCAATGGCGACGGCATTGCCGATTTAATCATAAATTCGATCGTTACTCTTACGAACAATGGGAGTAGCGGCTGGGGTTCTGTCTTCATCGTGTTCGGCAATGGCGGAATTGGGGGTAGTACTGGCAATGTCGCGGTCAACGTCGGCAATGGCAACCTCATCGACGGTATACATGGCATCCGGTTCGACGAGATGGCCGGGGGTCTTGCTCTTGGAGGATATTCCATGGCCACTGGCGACGTCAACGGCGACGGCATTGCCGATATCGTCACCGGCGTCGTAAGCGGGAGCGGGGGTACGTATGTCATTTTCGGCAAAAACACCCAAAACACTACCTTCCTGCCAAGCACGACGATAACCACTGCCAGCATGTCGGCAACTGCCACCGTCGGTTCCTATGGCGGGCTTCAGGTTGGCCAGTATTTGATGTCATCTACTATTCCAGCCGGCACATACATAAGCGCATGTTCCGCTGCTTCGAACGGTGCCTGTCAATCAACAAGTATTACTCTTTCAAGCGGTACTGGGGTCGCACCCGGTACTAATACACCAGTCACCGTAGCCGAGACACCAATCAATAATATCGGCCACGGCACCCTTATCAACGGCACTACCGGCGTCCGGTTTGACGCTGCAGCGTCGGGTGATAGTGATTATGCCGGATTTCCCGTTGCTACTGGCGACATCAACGGCGACGGCATTGCCGATGTTATCATAGGCGCGTGGGGTCCGAGTTACACTGGTTACACTTATGTCGTATTCGGCAAGCGCACGAATTGGACAGCACCTGCTGGTAACATCGTGCTCAATACCGGTTACGGCAATATGATCGATGGTGTGCAGGGCGTGCGCTTCGATAGCGTGAGTCTACCCTTATCCTTAACCACTGGCGACATCAACGGCGATGGCATTCCCGATGTCGTCATCGGGGAAGATCATGCAATATATTATAGCCAAGCAGACGGTTATACTTACGCCATATTCGGCAATAGCGCGATTCTACCAAGCACAACGATAACCACCAGTGCCGGCTCGGCGAACGCCACAGTCGGATCTTATACCAATCTTCAGGTCGGTCAGACGCTCTCTGCCTCCACCATTCCGGCCGGTACGACCATCAGCACTTGCATCGCCGGCGCAAATGGCGCCTGCGGATCAACGAGCATCACCCTTTCAAGCGGTACGGGTGTCACGTCCGGCACCAATACACCGGTGACCGTCGCCACGACGCCGCTCAACATCGGCACCGGCACTCTTATTAACGGCACGACCGGTGCCCGGTTTGATGGCGCATTGTCAACTGATTTGGCCGGATTTTCCGTTGCTACTGGCGACATCAACGGCGACGGCGTTCCCGACCTTATCATCGGCGCACGGGGAATAAATAGCTATGCTGGCGGTGTCTATATCTACAATGGCCGGGCATCCGGCTGGCCCAACCCCAATAATTACAGCGGTGCCGGATACCCTCTCGGCGGGCTTTGACTCCCATTAAAGTGCATTAACTTCGCGTGACGTGGAAAAGCGGCGATCTCATGTGCGAGTGTCGGACGGAAGTAGCGTGGGAGCGGAGGTGCCGCAAAGAAAACTCATGCTGTAGTTCTTAATGACTTCTTTACTTTTATGCCGTACTGATGCAGTGAGAGTGTATCCACATGGCAACCGCGACGCGAAGGCACGACTCGTGCCACGATAACACGGCTGGCTTCTCGTTGATCACCATAAGCGTTTTGCTGACGGTGGCGTCGCTGGTCTTTGTGTCGGTATTACCCGGACAGGAATCGGGGGACGTCAACCAGAAAATCCTCAGCAACGACAAAAGACTGGCGCGTGTCGAGGAAGCCATGCGTTCGTTCATGGCCACCAATGGACGCCGTCCCTGCCCGGCCGATGGGCAATATGCCGAGAACACCACCTATTTTGGAATAGAAGCGGGCAAACCCGGTATTTGCACCGGCAACACCGCCCCGATACCTAACGCACCGCTAGGACCGGATGCAGGCACCGGCTATGTCGTCGGCGGCGTCATCCCGACCAAAACGCTGGGGCTACCCGACGAGTACCAGTATGATGATTACGGCCGCCGCTTTACTTACCTCGTGGATGTAAGGGCGACGGAAAGCCCTGCCGCCGCCATTACTAACAACAACGCTATTATCACCGGGGGGAGCCATAACACCCACGCGCCCGGCTGCTATAACCTGGAGCAAAATATAAAAATCAACGGCAAAACGCCGGCCATCGCGATTCAAAACACAGCCGGCGCCGGCGCGACGATCATCGACTACACGATGTATGCCTATATCAGCCACGGGGCAAGCGGCTACGGCGCGTGGCCGGCACAGGGCGCATCGACACCAGCCGGACGCATCAACAGCGGCTCAACCGATGTGGATATGCAGGTCAATGCCGGGGTCGATCATCCGGGATTAGGGGGCACTTTCGCCTACAACACCACCTACTTCACCAATGCCATAATCCAGAAAGACCGCGTCGCCTCCAACCTGCCCAGCGGCGGTACTGATACGGGATTTGATGATTTTGTCTGGTATCGCCCCGATACGAAGAACACCTGTTGCCTCGGCACGGCATGTTTGCAGACCGGATTCTGCGCCGATGGTACGGCGAAAAATGTCTATGCCGGTAGTGGTGTAGCAATTGGCGATGTCAACGGTGACGGCATTCCAGATTTGGTCATCAGCGGAGGCAGTGGTAAGATGTGGGTGGTATTCGGCACGAGGCTCGGGTTTCCAGATCCGCTGCCGCTGGCATCGCTTAACGGCGTCAACGGGTTCGAACTGGATGATGGGATTATATTCTACGGTGCCATCTCTGTCGGCGACATCAATGGCGACGGCATCGCTGACATTATTATCGGGGGGGCCGCCCAGAACAGCTTTGCGGGCTCTGTGCATGTCATATTCGGCCATACGGGCACATGGAACACCACGCCCATTACCCTGACGTCGGGCAGCGCACCGCTCGACGGCGTTCACGGCATCGAGTTCGACGGCGCTGCGGCAAATGACTATCTTGGATATAGTAATATCAGCGTAGGCGACGTTAATGGCGACGGCATTGGCGATCTGATCATGGGTGCGTTCTATGCCACGGAGAACGGCCATGCCAACGCCGGCGCCGTCTATGTGGTGTTCGGTGCCAGTGGTACCAGTAGTAGTGGCGGCACGGCGCTCATGCCGGGCACGACGGTAAGCACGACCAACGCTTCGACCGCCATCACGCCCGCTTCCTATACCGGCCTTATGGTCGGCGAAACCCTGACTTCAGCCAATATCCCGACCGGCACAACCATCCATAGCTGCAATGCCGGCAACACGACCACCTATGGAACAATCTGCACATCGAATATCAAACTTTCAGCCAATGCGACGGCAACGGCAGCCGGCACAGCAATGACCGTCGCCAGCTTGCCGTTGGTCTCCAGCAATTTCCCGCTCGACGGCACGCACGGCGTCGAGTTCGACGGGTTAGGTAATAACACAACGACGGCCTCTTATGAGGTTGGATCTTCGACCGCCGCCGCCGATGTCAATGGCGACGGTATTACCGACCTGGTCATAGGGGGGCAGGCATGGAACAACATGAAGGGTGCTGTCTACGTGATATTCGGCTATACCGGTACCTGGACATATTCTGGTAACCCTTACGTTACCCTAACCTCCAACAGCGCTCCGCTTGACGGCACGCACGGCGCCGAGTTCGACGAGACAACGTATGACTACTTTGGGCAGGCAGTCGCCGCAGCAGACCTCAACGGCGACGGCATTGGCGATCTGATCATGGGGGCATACTTAACCAATGACAGCTGCTGCAGTCAAGCCGGCGCAGTCTATGTGGTATTTGGCAAAACCGGCAGCTGGTCGGCCCAGACGACACTCATCTCCAACAGCGCACCGCTCGACGGTACGCACGGTTTTGAGTTCGACGGCGCGGCGATGAATGACTTTCTTGGGACTTTCATGGCCGCAGGCGATGTCAACGGCGACGGTATCGCCGATTTGGTCATGGATGCGGTTCAGGAAGGCGCGGCATATGTAGTATTCGGTCAGAAATCAGGCTGGTCGGCACAAACAACACTCATTGCGGGCAGCATCCGCTCAATGGCATCGGTGGTGCCAAGTTCAATGGGATGAGCGCAGGAAACACGAATCAGACCAATTTAGTCGCCGTAGGCGACGTCAATGGCGACGGTATCGCCGATTTGGCCATGGGTTCAGGAAACACTAAGGAGGAAAACTTATCCCATAGCGGCGCGGTATGGACGTATTTCGGGCATAAAAATACCCCCCAAAACCCCTGGCCCACCAGCGCCTACACTCTTAACGGGTTATAGGTTTTCATTAATTTACGTTAACACTTCTCCGACTTCACATTATCATGTGTGCACTCCTGTACGTGCTAAATAAAGGTGGTTATTTGCCACGGTCGCCATTGCTGCCGTTTCGAGGTATTGCTGATTTCGCTTACCAGGCACGTGGAATTGTGGCACAGTTTAGGAATGTGCCAACAACGGAGTGGCGTGGCGTGGAGAATCAGCTATTTCATGTGCGCGTGTCGGATGGCAGGCGAATCGTTCTGCCCCGGGAAGCGTGTAAAGAACTTGGCGTCAAAGTCGGCGATACATTGATTGTTGATGTTAGCAAGGGAAAGATCGAACTGCATATGTTCGACTCGACACTCGTCGAATTTCGGGCGTTACTGGCCGGCAAGATTCCGCCGGGCGTAAGCTTGGCCGATGAATTGATCGCAGATCGGCGCGACGCGGCGAAACGTGAGTGAGCGTTCGGTTACTTTGTGCGTAGCACCATCTTTGCCCGATTAGCTTTCAAAGCGACGAGAAATCTGGTGCGGACTCGCTCAAACAAAACTTCCGGCAACACGCCGTAGAGGACGCTCGACGGATCGCCGCTCGCCATCATGCGGAGATCAGGGCCGGGCCACACGAAGCGGTTTGCTTCGGTCAGCACGATCCATGAACGATCATCATCCAAGCCAAGACGGCGTTTGGTATCAGCCGGAATTTCTACGGCCATGTCGGCATCGGAACGGGACGGTGGCGTGTGCGTGACCGGCAAAACCGTCACCACGTCATCCCCTTCATCATTCTTCAGCAACAGCACGACTGCACAGGGACGATCCTTTACTCCTTCCTCCTGGCCCCGAAGGTGTTCGGCGTTCCATAGATAGGAATAGCGGATTACTTGGGAAGGCAGAGGTTTAGGAAGCGGCAAAGGCTTACTTTGTCACTTCATGGTTGAAAGCCGACGCTTCGACCGGAGCCCTGGTCTTTTCCAATGCCGCGATGTCCTCGTCTGTGAAATCATCGAGCGTCATCACCTGCCGGTCGCGGCGCTTGAGTCGTTTGAACTCCTCGGCTGATAGCAGCACGAGCCGTTCGCGCCCGTTCCGCGTCACCATCACTGGCTCGACCAAAGCCCGATCCTGGTAGTGGCCAATCTTCCGCTGGAAGTCGCCTGCCGAAACCATCTCCATAAGGTTGCCTACTTTTCCAATGCTGTACGTACTATGGCTATAATACATGAAATATGGATCATACGTCAATCAAAAGCGCACTAGCCTTATCTTGTGCTCTCCTCTGTCACTTAATCGCCAAAGAAACTGATTTACAGGACGTAGAAAATGTGACAGGATTCGTGACAGATTCCGGTTGCGGGAACATTCGTAACCCGGTTGTCACTTAATCGCTCGTTTATGTGACAAGACGTGTTAATAGTTCGTAACGATATGAGGCATGGATGCTGGTCGGGTATGTTCGGGTGAGCAAAGCGGACGGTAGTCAGGTGACGGACCTGCAACGCGACGCATTGCGTTTAGCGGGTGTCGATCCCCGGCATTTCTACGAAGACGCCGCGTCGGGCAGGCGGGATGACCGTCCCGGCCTCGCGGGTTGCCTGAAGGCATTGCGAGAGGGGGACACGCTTGTCGTCTGGAAGCTCGATCGTCTGGGCCGCGATCTGCGGCATCTGGTAAACACAGTGCATGATTTGACCACTCGCGGCATTGGTTTCAAGGTGTTGACCGGACATGGCGCGAGCATCGACACCACGTCTCCCAGTGGCAAACTGGTCTTTGGTATCTTCGCCGCACTTGCCGAGTTCGAGCGGGAATTGATTGTCGAACGGACGCGGGCGGGAATGGCTGCTGCCCGTGCCAGAGGGCGCTCGGGCGGAAGGCCCTACAAGATGACGGCTGCCAAGCTCCGGCTTGCGATGGCGTCAATGGGCCAACCGGAAACCAATGTCGGAGACCTTTGTACGGAACTCGGAATTACTCGACAGACGCTCTACCGGCATGTCGGCCCGGATGGCGAATTGCGAGAAGACGGGAAGAAGTTACTTAGGCGGAAGGCTCCCGACGCCGTGCTGACCAATTCATATGTATAAGGAGTACGTTGTGGACAATTTGCTGACTGTTGTCTTTGAAGCCCATCACACAGAAAAGAACCATCATCGCCGCTATGAAATAATGGTCGGCCGCGATCTGCTCGATGATTGGACAGTTGCTATCCGCTATGGCCGAATCGGACAAGGTGGCCAGGAGAGGCGTTATGCCTCGCCGGAGCCAGAAGAAATGCGAGCTATCATTCGTGACCGACTTCTGCGGCGTCACACGGCTCCCAAACGGATCGGCTGCTCCTACCGGCTCGCAATCTTCAGTTCCGCCCCTGGTTTCGACGCCGCGGGCTGGCTTCCCGGCGAATTGATGGCGAGGCTTTGTAATGTCGCGTAACTCAGTTATAGCCCTTGGAAGAAGCTCGCACTTCAACACGGTCCTATCGTTTTCGATCAGAATCCGTTGGGAAAGACGGGCGCGACATATCTTGCTTTCGGCCAACACTGTCGCTGTGTGATCGTGATTGCATCGGAGTATCACCAGCTTCAATCTTGGCGTCAGTGATGCCGAACTGGGCCAACGCTCCTTCTCTGACGCATCGAAGAAAGTGTTCCGCTTGAGGAATCGACATTTGTATTGTCAGCTCTGCCTGATTGGCATCTTCTTTAGACGGGCGGACGTTGATCTTCATGAATAACCTCAATCGTTGTCAACATCGAGGCTATCACAAAGTGGTTGACAAAGGGTTAACTTCGTCAGTCTCCGTTGGGGTGGCGGGCATTTACAGAACGGCCTATCAGGTGCGATGTCGCATAAATGATAACCAGAAATATCTGTAAGCATCCTCGGTGCTCTGTTCGCTGCCCGTACTCCATCGCAATACCCAATGGTCCAACGGCATTCGTCCGAGTAGGGTGGGGCGAGTGACGATTAAGGTAAAGTTGCGACGGCGATCATCAATGGGTTTTAGCGTGGCAACATTAGTTGTCTTAAGCTGGTCCTCAATGTGAAGTAAGCCAGCGACGTCCAAATTGCGGAAGACCTCAACGATGTAGATACCGAAGAATTGAACGGGGTCACTGCGGAATTGCAGAACGAGCGATTCAATGTCTTGCTGCTCAGAAAACCGCAGTTGAATTCTCACGCTGCCAGCCGTTGGCCGGAATGCCTGAATCGTGCCATGAGACTTGACTATGCGGTAAATCTCTTCGAGAACGAGCGCAAGTTGCTGAGGATCTTCAAATAACGGCAGCGGAATTGGGATTACGATCGTGGCGAACTGCGCCGGATCAACCTTTCCGGATTGCAAACTCGGCGAGTCGGGGCCGACTTGGAGTGGCGATTCGATAATCCTATTCAGATCTTCGCCAATTCCCAACTCTTCGCCAAGTTTTTGGGTCGTAAGGAGCGAAGCACCTCTGCCGTTCAAGACACGCGACAGTGTTCTGGCAGCTATGTTCGCCTTTTCGGCAAGTCGCGCTCGCGTTAGCCCCTTCGCCAGCAGCAATCGGTCAATTTCCGCGGTTCGTAATCGAATTTTGCTTCTTGGTCGCTTGTCCATTTTGGGGAACTCTTGGACGTGTCCTGTTCCTGTCCTGTTCGTGTCTAGTTTCTGTCGTTGTTTTGGCAGAGCCCATCTCTAAAGTTTAAGAGGCGTAGTTAATTCTCCGCGTCAATCGCGGCGGAACCTCTCGGACGAGAGCGCCGCCTTATTGAGGATTCGACTTCGCACGGAAATCCGAACGATTAGACCAAATAGCTGGAGAAAATGAAATGGTCCAATTCACATTGACCAGAAAACCATTGTCCTGGTTCAAGAAAAACCCAAAGAATCGGAAACGTCGCGATGAGCAACAAGTGCGTCGTTTGGGCGAGTCGCTTAGAGTTGGGCAAGCTCACCCCGCTCTCGCGCAACCGGACGGCGAGTTAATCGCCGGCTACGGAAGATTCGAAGGGGCTCTGCTCATTGGTCTCCCTGACCTCGAAGTAAAAATCGCCGATCAGCAATTGTCCGAGTCCGAAGCGAAGTGGTGGCAGTTGACGGAGAATCTTCATCGTGAAGATCTGACCGCCTATGAAAAATGGCAGGGCTGTGCAGAATTGCTTGCGTTGAATCCAACTTGGAACGCGAAGGAGTTGGCCGATTATTTGAATCTCGACCCCAGCTCGATTACTCGGCACCTCTCACCGTCCAAGACTATACCAGAAGCCCAAGAAGCATTGAAGCAAGGCTTAATCGGCATTTCTGATTGCTACGCGCTTTCAAAGGAACCATTGGCAGATCAGCCAGCGTTGCTCCAAATGAAGCTTGCGGGCGCGAGCCGCGACGCGCTGGAGTCGGCGCGGAGAAAGTCCCGCAACGGGACCAAATCCGCCGTGCGGGTCAGATCAGTCCGGTGTGACTTGCCCTCTGGCGTGAAGATCGTCGTCAGCGGCGGTGCGATCAGCCTAGATTCGATGCTTGATGCCCTCGTCATGGCAGCAAAAGAGGCACGGAAAGCGCTGGATCAGGGCTTAGATGCCAAGACATTTCAGGCAGTGATGCGAGACAAGGCGAAAGCGGGTCAGCCATGACTGTGACCATGATTGCTGCTTATTCCAATGCTGTCTTTAGCATCGATTCGTTTTCCGTTCGTTATCTCAACTGACAATAACATCCATTTTTTCAGGGAGCAACAAACATGAATAATCTACGCTCAACATTGCGGAGAGTCGGCCTCGGATTGTGGCACATCACGATCGTGGCTCTCGGCGTTTGCGTCTTGGCACTATGGATCGCGGCGCTGTGGCTTGAGCAGTTGCTTGGCCACCTGCCGCCGCTAATCGTCGCTGCACTGCCCGAACAGTATCAACGCGTGCTGCTTTCAATGGCGGCCACGACGGCGCGGGCACGGAACGCCATGAACGACAAACAAGAGTAGGGACTGTCGGATCGAAGGAGGAGCTTGACCATGTTCTTTCGCAAACACAGGCATAGCCTAAATGAATTGGACCAACCGCTCTTGACGTGGACTTCCTGCGACTGGTTTTCAAGGAGAGACCTGACGCGATCCGTCTGTATACAGGGTGCCAGCGGTTCGGGGAAAACAAATTTTGTCGGCTATGGGATAGCAAAAGCCATAGTTAGGGACCGCGGTATTGGCGGCCTTATTCTCGCGTCAAAAGCGGGTGAGGATAGGCAGTACTGGCAGAGCATATTCGCGGAAGCGGGCAGGCGGAATGACCTGTCGGTTTTCGCGCCCGATATGCCTTTGCGTTGCAACGTTCTCGACTGGGAATCGCAAAATGGGGCCGATAGCCGAGAGTTGGCCAATTGCTTAATGGTTTTCAGCGAGACACTGCGACGGGGCGAGGGCGGTGGCGGGGAGGAAAGTCAGTTTTTCAAGGACCAAAGCGAGCGGCAGCTCCAGAATGCCATCGCGCCGCTGCGTCTGGTGACGGGCAAGATTTCCGCGGTGGATGTCCAGCGGTTCATTAACGGGGCGGCCCAAACGCCGGAACAGTTACAATCAACGCAATGGCGAGAGGGCTTTCATAACCAGATTCTCAAAGCCGCCTATGACGCGCCCAAAACGGCGATCGAGCAAGCCGATTGCGAGCAGTGGACCGAGTATTGGATCTGCGAGATACCTACACTCAATGATCGGACACGTTCGAGCATCACCACGCAGGTGATGGGCATCCTACACGTCATGTGCAGCGGCACTGTCCGCGAGTTGCTTTCGACAGCGACCAACATCACGCCTGCGGCGATGGATGCGGGCAAGTGGCTTCTGATCGACATGCCCGTGTCGCGCTACGGCCAGTCTGGTGCGCTGGTAAACGCCGCATGGAAGCTCATGGCGCAGCGGCATATCCTGCGGCGGTACGCGCCGCCCGGCTCGCCAATTGCTGTAATCTGGGTAGATGAGTTTCAAAATCACTTGAACTCCTGGGACCCAAAATTCCTTGCTGAATGCCGCTCGCACCGCGGGTGCATGGTCGTCCTCACCCAATCATTGCATTCCTACTACGCTGCTCTTAATGGAGGGCAGGCGGCCGAGCATCAGGCCAACGCCTTGTTGACCAACTTCGCACACCGCATCTTCTGTAGCTTGGGCGATGCCAAGAGTGCGGAATGGGCGAGCGGACTGCTGGGAAAACGCCTGGAGACCATGATCGGTGGCTCAATGGCGCCAGAGGAGTCCATGTGGGATACGCTCATGGGCCGAAGCAAGTTCACCGGATCGTTCAGCCAACATTACGAGCCGATCCTCCAGCCTAATGTTTTCATGCACAATCTGCGGACCGGCCGCGGTGGCGTCGCTGACGCGATCGTCATTCGGCCGGAGCGATTCAGCAACGGGCAGAATTTCCTGCAAGTGGCTTTTACACGGGAGTGAGAGAACCGGTCGGTGCCGGCAACAATTAACAGCCGCTACTGCGGCACTTTTTGGAAAGGAGAGAGTTATGCCAAGTTCACAAGGCAACGAACAAGGATTCAACATGAGCCATAAGGACAGCTTCAATCTGCTGTATGTGCTGGCGAAGGCTCACGCCATGTGCTTCCTGCCGTTTTTCAGGAGGAATTTCGGCAGCGAAGCCCTGGGCTGGCCAGGCTTTACCGCCTTCATTCTGATGTTGGCGATCGGCAGCTTTGGTCGGATTCCAGGAATGTTGGGTTTCATCGGCATCTGGATGGTCGTCATGTTGTGCCAGCGCGCCAGCACCATGCGGCAACTTCGTCAAGGCGTGATTCGTCACAGCCGATACGAGGGCGACGTGAAGGCGAAGTATTGTCAGAATCCGTCAACCATAAAGCTCGTTCTCGAACCTTTGGCTTGCGTTGCCTGGGGCGCGGTCATCGAGTACACGGGTACTTCCCACGGGTTGGCAATGTTTGTCGGGCTGGGCGCCGTATCGCTGTTCCTGGTGGCGACGATCGACCGACAGCTTGACAAGAAGCGGGTGGAGGCGATGCGTGATTCTGCAATTGAGCAGTCGTATCTGGCGGCGAGATTTCGTGGCGACATCAAAGAACCTTAGAAGAAAGGATAAGTTATGCGGCCCGAAGACGTAGTTACGAATGACAAGACCAAACAACCGGATCAGTCGGCCTCGCAATCCTTGGGGGCGCGGTTCAAGGAGTGGGTGGAAAATAATCATGCTCAGCAGCCCGACTTGGGGGCGGAACTGCGGGGGATGGGCCGCGAAATGCTAAAGGACATTCGCGGCAAGATGATGGAGACATTCTTCGGCAGCCAGGAGCCGAGCATGGAGCCCGGCGTACCGCTGTCGCCGACTCCTCAGATGGTCACGAACGACCTGGGCACGCTGGGCGGTTATGAGCAGGCGCTGGATACCTACACTTCTCGCGGAAGCGTACACGGTCACAGCCAGGAGAAAACAAACGAGATCGAGAGATAGTGCTCAGCAGCCGAAGTGGCTCTGCGTGAGATCGATAACGGCCGAGAAATGTAATCAGTTCGCAGACAAATGAGTGCTGCCAAATCATCAGATTGTATTTGATTAAGAGGGAAACCACATGAGCTTATTGAACGATCTCTTCGACGGCGTTGCTTCCGACATCATGTCGGCGGTGAGCGATCGCTGGTCCACCAACGCCGCTAATAGCGCTATTGAGAACTGCTGCCAGCAGCTACGCTTGTCCGTTCATAGCCGGTCGAACGACGGCAGGATTTGCCTGCAATTCGAGGACCCAATCGTTCAGGCTCGCGCGGTGATGGTAAGCATTGTCGATCGTGGAGCCTACGTGAGCTTCATGGCAATGAGTTCCGTTACCATTCCCGCAAAAGAAATACCGGCGCCTGTCTTAGGCTACATGCTTGAGCGCAATGTCCGACCTTTCGTTGCTTGGCATGTGGCGATTGGCGATGACGGATCGGCCTTGTTCGCGCTCAACTACCGGGTGCCTACACCGGGTCTTCATCCGCAGATTTTCAAGGTACTGTGCCAAGTTTTGACCACAGAAGCTTCCGCGTTTGATAGCCGGATGCAAAAGGCTGGATTGCTCCAGTAACAGTGACTGGCACTAAAGATCTCTCGTTTGTCAGTTTTATCATTAACCCCGTTTTGAAAGGTTCGATCATGTCAGACATCAACTTCATCGTTCGTCAATTGATGAACGGCGCACATAACGTCAACAAAAACGGCGGCCACAAGCTGGCCGGAACCATATATATCGTGGTCGGGTTCTTCCTGGCCCCCGTGCTCATCGGCTTTCCGCTGATGGCATACGGCGTCTACTTGCTTTTCAAGTAACAGCATGTTGCCGGGCGGCGGGGCAGGATGACTTCGCGGCTTCGCTTTTTTCCGCCCCGCCGTGCCACGAGGCGACACAATTCAGGACCAGAGACTTATCAGTTCGGCGAGACCGGATTGCCGTGGCCAGGAAAACACCACAACTCAAACCATTTAATTAAGCAATGACGCACGACGAACGTTTGGACAGGATCGAGTCCTTGCTTGCTGCATTGGTAGAGCGTCAGCAAGTCAAGGACTTCTATGAAATCGAAGAATTTGCGCGACTCGTCGGACGAGACCGGTTTACGGTCAGGGAATGGGCCCGGCGTTGCCGTATTCACGCCGATAAGAAGCTATCCGGACGCGGTGCCCATGCACGGTGGGTCGTCAGTCACGACGAGTTGCTTCGATATCAGAGGGAAGGGCTGTTGCCTCCTCAAACGGAACGTCGTAACGCTTTGCCGCATCAGTCGAAGTAAGAAGGAAGGAGCAGGCCATGCTTATCGGCTACGAACGCGAAGCAGCAAATCGTGGTCTCGTCCAGAACGGCAGCCAGCAGGGGCTCTTGACGCACTGCGGAGAGGCACCTGTGGCCCTAATCGCCCCAACTGGCTCTGGCAAAGGTCGAGACTTTGTTATTCCCAATATTCTTCACCACAAGGGGTCTGTGATTGTCGTCGATCCGAAGGGTGAACTCTACGCGGTTACGGCGCGACATCGCCGTAGATTTGGCCAAGTGGCGGCTCTTCGACCATTCGGGGAAAGAACAGATGCCTTAAACCCATTCGATTACTTCGCGCTTCCGGGCTGCCGTTTGGAGAGCGACGCGGAGATGTTCGCCAGTTACTTAAGCGAAGGGCACGAGTCCCGGAAGGAGCCGTTTTGGACGTTGACGTCCAACGGGCTCAATTCTGGGCTAATTGCGCATATGGTGTGGAGCGGCAAGCCAAGTTTTAGAAAGCTGCAACAACTTCTTTATGCCGATGACCTACCAATGCACCTAGCCAGCCTGCTCGACAACAGGAGAGAAGGCTCCCGTTTGGCCCACGACGAATTTGTTGGTTTTTTGAGTACTCCTGACAAGGAGACCCGCCCATGTGTTCTGGCTACAGCGCAGTCGCATGTTAAATGCATGGGAGCGGATGATATAGCTCGATCAATGGAAGATTCCACTATCAGCCTGCGGAAACTCCTTTTGGGCGAGCCACTGACTATCTATATCATTATCCCGCCAGAAAAGCTAAATAGCCATCGCGCTTTACTGCGCGTGTGGGTCGGAGTTCTGTTGAACACTATCCTCAAGCGTCAGTGTCAACCAGAGCACCGAACGCTCTTCATTCTCGAAGAAGCGGCGCAACTTGGGACATTTCCTCCCCTGCTTACTGCGACGACTTTGATGAGGGCGTACGGCCTTCTGCTCGTCACAGTGTGGCAGAATTTAGCCCAATTGAAATCACGGTATCCTGCCGATTGGTCAACTATTCTCGACAACTGCGAGGTGATCATGTCATTTGGACTCGGGCACTACGGATCGGCAAGCGAGCTTGGCGCTTACTGCGGCTTTGAGCCCACTCAATTGCTTAACCTTCGCCCCGATGAGGCGGCAATTTCTGTCCGGAATGGTAGGCCGCAGATCATTCGTCGAATGAACTACCTGAAGGACGGATTGTTTCGCGGAATGTTCGATCCAAATCCCATCTACCAGAAGTCGCGGTGATTCGAGCGGGCGGCCGCACTATCGTTTGCAGCCGTACCGCTTCCGTCCGGGGCGTTAGCTACGCCACGGTTCATCATCCAGCACAAAGAGAATGCAGTCCTTGAATTCGTGCATGACATCGCTTAAATCCTGCGGCCATTTTCCGGTCGGGCCTATCCGCCACCAATCCACCCGCTCAACGGTGCCTATCACTTCAAAATCACTCCCAAGCCATAGAGGCTCGTTGTCTACGTCTTCGGGGCCGGCCGCCCCCAGAATCGAGTCTACATGTTCATGTAAATCGCGGACGCCGACAATGAGCATGTCGCATAGGGGGCAATGCCGACAAAGGTGCCGCAGCACCATCCTCGTCAGGTCATTTTCGAGGTCCAATACGAGGGGCACTTTATCCAATTCCGTCAGGACTCCGCAATTCGGGCACCTCTCGACCTGCACATCGTCATAAGGACAATAGAAAAGTGCAAAACGTGCCGGCATTTTTCCCAGCGGTCGCTTGAATACCATTACCTATCTCGCCTGTCTGTTTGTCTCATCCGTACCGTCTAGCATCAGCGCCGATGAGGCACTTTACAACGACTAGCATTCTCGCTTCGAATCCGCCGTCTGTCGAGAACCGCGGAAGGCATCAGGCGGTTGGGCATTTATTTCCTACGGGTGGCATAACGGGCTGCTCCTCACCCGAATACCGACCTGATCGCCTCCTGTTGCGACGATGGCCAAAGATGGGCGTAGCGACGGGACATTTCGGCCGACATGTGTCCGCACCATTCCTGGATCATTCGTTGATCTACGCCACGGGAGTGCAGGCGCTGACGAAACTGTGCCGAAGCGTGTGCCAGCCTCGAATAACCGCCCATTTCGATTTGCGAATCGCCCTGTGGAAGAAATTATGGGCTTCCCGTGGGGCGATGGCTTTTCCATCCGACTTGCAGAATAGCGTCTTGCCATTCGCCCGCTGCTTCATCCATTGGACTAGGCTCTGACGAAGAGCGGGAGCAATCGGGACGCGCCGGGTCGTGGTCTTGGACTTATCCCGCTTCCGTTCCCGCAGCGTAATGAATCCATTGTGCAGGTCGATGTCGGAGGGCAACGCCCGGACAATCTCCGACCGGCGGGCACCGGTGTAGGCAGCAAAAACGAACATCGGCAGTACCCACGGGCTGACCAGCCTGGCCTTCACGCATTCCAACAATTCGGCAATCTCCGCGGGACGCAAGTACAGACAATTCCAGACCTTCTCCGGATCGTCACCGGCCGCAATTCGCCGTTCGGCCTCGTCCCAAGTCATGAAGGGTAAGCCTTCTTCGATCTTGGCGAAATCCAGTTTTCCGCCGGGAAACTCCTCCGCCAAATTAAGCTGCCGCCTTGCCCAATTCCAGGCCGTTCGTAGGCTGATGATCTCCTTCTTGACCGTAGCTGGCGACGGATGACGTTTCGGCTTGTCGGGTTCAACCTTCTTGGATTTCTTTCGCCCCACTTGTTTCGATCGGCGTGCCCGGCGGTAGACGTTCGGGTCGATCCACTCTTCGGAGCGTCTATTGACGTAGTTCTGAAGATCGGGCCTGCTAATCTGCTGGACCACCGGTTTTCCCAAAACGCGCTCCAGGTGGCCGAAATGCAACTTGATCGCGTCGAGGGTTGTCGGTTCAAGTTTCTTCTGCTGCGACGTAAGATAGGCTTCTTTGAGTTCAGCTAGAGTCAATTCCTGGCGGTCCGCGAGTTTGACAGGCGGCTTGCCTCGGTGGAACAAAAACTCTTCGATGCTGTACCCGGCAGGAATGCTGACGAGGTTCCGATTAAGGAGCCTCAACAATTCCTCGGTGGACGCCTTGTACGCGGCGGCATCGGATGTCGATACATCACCGATCGTGAAGTGCCGCTTCATTGCCTTGTGCCTGAAAATAACCCGCCAACTGCCGTTTCGATTTTCGAGGGAAGCCATTTGGGGACATTTTGGGGACAGTATTGATCAATTTGACCGCAATGCCAGACCGATGTATTTTAACGGCTTGTATGCCTAAGTCAATGATATACAAGGGTTTGCGACGCGAAACCAATGCGGCTGAAATGCGGCAGAACCATTGCGGCACTAGACTGTCGATCCGGTGGTTGCGGGTTCGACCCCCGTCGCCCTCGCTGACGTAAAATAAGGCCCAGTAATCACTTACGACTACTGGGCCTTGTTCGTTTGTTGGCCCAAACCCATTTCGATTACCAAAAGCCAACCCTGTGCCTATGCCTTTGACGCCGATCTTCCACTCAGCCTGAGGGCGGCAGGTAAATCACGTCCGAGGGAACGTCCTCCAGCAATATATCGATCAACCGGTCGCTTTCGAGATTGCTCGCCTGCGCGGCGAAATTGCCGGCAATGCGGTGCCGCAAGGCAGGTTTAATTAGGCATTGAATGTCGCCGACGGTTGCCAGGGCGCGGCCGTGAAGGACTGCGCGGGCCTTGGCACAGGTGACGAGCGCGAGCAAGCCGCGCGGCCCGGCGCCTCGGGCGATCCACTTGTCGACGAATGTCGCCGCTTCCGGTGTGCCAGGCCGCGTGGCGCGGACAAGCGCCCAGGCATAGCCCAGCACCTGTTCGTTCACCGGCAGGCGCTCGACCAACCGCTGCGACTCGAGCACGTCTTCGCCGCTGAGGGACGCGGCGATGCGGCCCGGCGGACTCATTGAGAATCGCCGGGCGATCTCCCATTCTTCGGCCGGCTTGGGATAATCAGTCTTTATATATAAGAGGAAATGATCGAGCTCGGGCGCGGGCAAGGCGTACGCATCTTCCTGCTCCAAGGCGTTCCGCGTCGCCAGCACGAAGAATGGTTCGGGCAGTTTGTATTCCTGCCCGGCTGATGTGATCTGCCGGTCGTGCATCGCGTCAAGCATCGCTGATTGCGTTTTCGGAGGCGTGCAATTGATATCGTCGGCCAGCAGCAGATTTGCGAAGAGCGGGCCAGGCTGGAATTGGTAATGCCGTCGCCGCGACTCGGGGTCCTCGTGAAGGACTTGCGTGCCGACAATATCGTTCGGCAGGAGATCGGGCGTGCAGTGAATCCGCCTGAAGCTGAGCTGAGCAGCCTCGGCGAGCGAGCTGACGAGAAGCGACTTCGCCACGCCCGGCGTGCTTTCCAGCATCGCGTGTCCGCGAGCGAGGATGGCGATGAGCAGTTGCTCGATCACTTCGCTCTGGCCGACGATCACAGTGGCCAAGTCCGCGCGGATGTGGTCGAACGTCGCCTTGCAGCGCGCGACGGCGGCCAGGTCTTCAGGAGAAGGAGTAGTGGTTTCCGTCATGCGCGGATTCTAGGAGATGGCCCGATCGCTGTCAATCTTCGTCGTGGTATAATGCCGCAAATCAGATCGAAGCCCGACGCGCAAGCGCGTGGGAACCCGAGGCGAATGATAACCATCCCCACTCGCTTGCAGCGTCGGGCTTTGATACAAGGAGCATACAATGTCCGCCGCCGACGAAGTCGTTATGACACCGGGTATGCAGGCCCACATCGACCGCAACAATCAATATCTGGCCGAACGCAATCGCTACATCCGCGAGGTCGTGAAGAAATGGAGGTTCGACACGATCGCCGTGCATGGGCTCTATACCGTCCGCGACGCCATCGAGGACTACCAGGGCGCGATCATCGAGCCGATCTTCATGAGCACCGCTCAGGCGTATCGCGATTGTGACGAAATGGCCGCGGCGCTCTCGTACAAGATCCCCACCTGGGCCTATTCGCGGATCGCCAACCCCTCGACGTATTACTACGAATGGACGCTCGCGCTCTTGGAGGGCTACGGCTACGACGGCGAGACCTCGTGCTGCTCAACTTCGTCGGGCATGTCAGCCATCATGACCGCCGTGCAGCCGTTTCTCCGCGTCAAGGAGCGCGTCGGCGAGCCGCGGAACTTCGTCGCCACGGCGCAATGCTACGGCGGCACGTTCCAGCAGTTCTCCGTCCGCTTCATGCAGGAGCAAAACATCGAATGTCGCTGGGTGCTGGACGCTACCGACATCGATCAATGGGCGGAAAAGATCGACGAGAATACCCGCTTCCTCTACGGTGAACTGCCGAGCAATCCGCAGCAAGGCTTTTTCGACATCCGCGCGGTGGCCGACCTGGCCCACAGCCACAACTTGCCGCTGATTTGCGATTCGACCGTGGCCACGCCCGCACTCTTGCGGCCGATCTGCCACGGGGCCGACATCGTGGTGCAATCGGCCACCAAAACACTTACAAGCAGCGGTTTCGGCGTCTGCGGGGCGGTAATCGCCCGGAAGAATCTGATCACGAACATCGACGACGAGCAGCTCAAGAGCGACTTCTCGCTCTGCATCAAGTATTTGCAGAACCGCGACTTCGGCCCGAACTTGCACCCTTTGCAGGCGATCATGACGCTCAACGACATGCGGACCTTGCGCTCGAAGATAGACCTCATGAGCCGCAACACGATGCAGGTGGCCGAGTTCCTTCAGCGGCATCCGCGCGTGGAGAGCGTGCAGTATTTGGGGCTGCCGGACCATCCGCTGCACGAGCTTGCCAGCCGCTACATGTGGCTGGTGGACGCAGAGCACGATGAGCAGTATCGTCGGCCCGTGAACCGTTACGGACATTTGTTATCTTTCTGCGTCCGCGGCGGCGCGGAGAAGGCCCGCACGTTCTTCGACGCCTTGCAGCGCATCTGGCGGGCGACCGACTTGGGCCGCATCAAGAGCGTGGCCACGATCCCGACGATTTCCACGCACCAGCAGCAGGGCGAGATGGGCCGCGAACTGGCCCACATTCCGCCCAATATGGTGCGGCTGTGCGTGGGGGCGGAGCATCCGGCGGACGTGATTGCCGACTTGGATCAGGCGCTCGGCAAGGTGGGCTAGAAACGTCTTCCCTCTCCTTCAGGGAGAGGAGGCAGGGTGAGGGCCTTGCTCCCGCCGCGCGCTAGCCAAACCTGGGCCATGCTCATCAAGCGGGTCTACGGAGTCGATCCGCTGACGTGCGAGCATTGCGACGGCCAGATGAAGGTGCTTGCCTTCATCGAGCCGCCGCAAGTAGATGTCATCGAGAGAATCCTGCGGCATTGCGAGCTGTGGCAGCCTTCCACACTGCGCCCGCCTCGCAACGCTGTGGACTCCGCCACCGCTTCCGACGAGCCGGTGGAGTTGACATACGTTGACGAGGACACCTGCGGGGGCGACGTTCTGATAAGCGTCACGAAGCGGCCAGCGCCGCGAGGAAGAGCACGGATTTCGGAATTCGCATAATCATGGCGTGTCTCCACTTTTTTCGAAGCAACCGCGAGCGAAAGCGTTGACGGTATTCTAACGATATGCGGATCGCGGGCCAAGGAACCAGAAAGCAGGCAGACTTGTTCTCAGTCGTGGATGTTTTCGGCCCGTTTTTCGTTTTCTTGCTCAAAAAGACTTGCCGCCAGTGTCAGCTTCGGTATATCATAGGCAGTCTTCGATCTTTGCGCGTCGCCCGCCTGTACCCCATTGGAATTGCGATTCGGACTTGTCTCCACAATGCATTCGAGCCGGTTCATTCGATAAGGCAAGTCGCGTTCTCTTTGGCCCTTTCTAAGAAGCGTTACAAAATGTTATTGCGCGTTGTCAAAGCTGTTCTCCTGGCGTCTATTCTGGCGACGCTGGCAGCTTCCACGCGCACTGTCCGCGCGGATGTGACGTGGACTAGCCAGTCAGGCGATTGGTCGGTTGCCACGAACTGGTCTCCCAACATTCCTACGATCAACGATCAAGCCTATGTCGTCAATGGCGGGACGGTTTCCGTTACCCAGAATGAGATCAATAATGAACTGCTAGTAGGCGCTAGCGTGGGAACGAGTTCCGTTGTGATGACCGCCGGAAAACTCTCCACGAATTTCAATGAAATCATCGGCTATACTGGGCCGGGAAGCTTCACGCAGTCAGGTGGCACCAATACAACCATTCAGTCGCCTTTGCTCGGCCAATTGGATGTTGGCTTCTTCGGGAATGGTGCGTACGAACTCAAAGGCACTGGTCTCATCACGATGGGTGTGGAAACTGTCACAAATTCCAGCACCTTCACGCAGTCCGCGGGAACCAATTTGATTGCCAATGGTATTCAGTTCTACAACAGCGCAACGTACCTGCTGAGCGACGGCCTGCTTTCGACTCCATCTGAAAGCCTTGGAACTCACGGCGGAGGCCCGACGCCCGGCACCGCCGTTTTTGCGCAAACTGGCGGAATCCACATCGCTACTTTCTATGGCATCGGCGGGGGCGGGAACGGGTCCTTGCTCCTCAGCGGCACGGGAAGTGTGTCCGCGCAGACAGAGATTGTCGGCTGGGGTTACCTCGGTTCAGTCAACCAATCGGGCGGGACCCATTCTGTCTCAAAAGAACTCGACTTCGGTTATTTCTCCTCGGGACCGAGCAACAGCGGCAGCTATACTCTCAGCGGCAGCGGTCGGCTGTCGGCAGTTGTTGAGATCGTCGGCCACTCGGCGAGCGGCAGCTTCACACAATCTGGGGGAACCAATGCGCTTTCGAGCGGTCTCATAATTGCCCAAAGCTCCACGGCTTCGGGCACGTATAATCTCAATGGTGGACTGCTCACACTCCCGTCCGGCGGGTTGACGCAGGGTGCGGGCAACGGAGCCTTCAACTTCGGCGGCGGTACTCTGGGTGCTACCGCGCCGTGGTCCTCGTCGATGAACATGAACCTGGCGGGCACCGCCAGCGCTGCGACGGTCGATACCACGGGCGGAAACATCATCCTGAGCGGAAACCTGACGGGATCCGGTTCGCTGAACGCGATTGGCGCGGGCATCCTTTCCCTGCGCGGAACGAACTCCAATCTGGCCGCGGTAACGGTCGATGGCGGAACCTTGCAAACCCCGTCCGGCTTCCTGACCGCCGCCAATGAATATGTCGGCATCTCCGGCAACGGCACCGTCGTACAAACCGGCGGCACGAACACGATCACCAATGCGCTGTCCCTCGCCGTCAATCCCGGATCGGTCGGAACGTACAACTTGTACGGCGGTCTCTTGAACGCGGCCAACATTTTGGTTGGCTCCGGCTCGGCCGCGTTGAACATCACCGGTGGAACGCTCACCAATGGAGCGACGGGTGCGACCGTCGCGATTCCGATTGTCTTGACTTCCTCCGGCAGCAGCGGAACGTTCAACACGGCACTTGCTGCCTTGACCTTGTCGGGGCTAGTCAGCGGGCCGGGCAATCTTGTCAAGACGGGGACTTCCAGCCTGATATTGTCAGCTCCCAACACTTACACGGGCGATACGACGATCAGCGGAGGCGCGATACTGCTCGCCAACGCCCTGGCAGTGCAGAATTCGACGCTTGTTCTCAACGGATTCAACTCGCTGCAATTCGATCCCAATCTTTCCTCGGGCCGCGGCACCGTGAGCATTGGAGGACTTTCCGGCGGCGGCTCTTTGACACTCAGCGATAGCAATAATAACCCCATCAACGTGCTGATCGGCGGAAACGGCAAGGACACCACCTACAGCGGCACGATCGGCGGAAACGGCGGCCTGGTGATGGCAGGAACGGGTTCTGTTGATTTGAGCGGAACCAGCAATTGGACCGGCGGGCTCTTTTTCGACCCTGGTACGATTGCCTTTCATAGCGACGCCGCGCTGGGGGCGGCATCGAACCCAATCATCTTCAACGGCACTGGTACGCTGCAGCCCCGCGGCAACATCGCCCTCTCGGCGAACCGTGGCATTGCCATCGGACCCACCGCGACCGCCACGTTCGATACGTTCGGCTATACGTTGACGGCCAGGAGGTACGATCAGCGGCCCGGGCGGACTACTCAAGACCGGCAGCGGCACGTTGGTCCTCTTCGGCAGCGACAAGTACGCGGGCGCCACCTCAATTGCCGCCGGCACGCTTAAACTCGATTTCAGCCAGTCCGGCGCGCCGGCGGCCAACATCCTTAACAATTCATTTAACAGCTCACCGCTCGCCTTGGGCGGCGGCACTCTCCTCGTTCAAGGGAACGCCAACGCGGCCAACAGCCAACAAATCAACGGCTTGACAATCAACCCCGGCGCCGCGGCCATTGTCCTAGCGACCACCACTTCCAATACTCTCGTGCTGACTCTGGGATTCATCAGCCGCGGTCCCGGCGGCACAGTCGATTTCACGCTGCCCGGCGGCGCACAGAACGGCCGCCAACGGAATCACCACGACCACGCCGAACAATTCCGCCGGCATCCTTGGCGGCTATGCGACGGTGGCAGGAACCGACTGGGCAACCTCCACCGGCACGGCGGGGAACATCACGGCCATGACCGCTTACACCACCGGCGATCTTGGGAGTTTGAGTTCCACCTCCGCGCTGAAAGTCCAACCGACCGGCCCGCAGACTGCGGTTTCTTCCGTCAAGTCATTCAGCACGCTGAATCTGACCGGCACGCTGGGTGTTGCGATGAGCGGCGCGGGCGCTTTGACGTTTCAAAGCGGAGGTCTGATCGGCAACACGACGGGCGTTATCAGCGGCGGCACGCTGGAAGGCTCACCGGGCGGTGACTTGGCCGTGATTACGCCACGGAGCCTCACCATCGGCAGTGTCATCGCCGATAACGGCATCGCCACAGGATTGACCAAGGCCGGATCCGCCACTTTAGTCCTTTTGGGGAACAACAACTATAGCGGCACGACTACCATCGGCGCCGGCACGCTGCAGGTCGGCAACGGCGGGTCCGCCGGTTCTCTCGGGCCGGGCCCGGTCGTGGACAACGGGGCATTGGTCTTCAATCTTGGCAACACTTGGAGCTTTAACGGCTCAATTAGCGGTAATGGCTCGCTGACCAATGCCGGGAGCGGCAGAATCCTCCTCGGCGGCGCCAGCAGCTTTGTCGGCGGCGCCGCGATCAACCAAGGAACGCTCCAGTTGGCCTCGTCCACCGCCCTGTTCTACGCGACCGTGGCCATCAATTCCGATAACGGCCTCCAGTTTAGCCCCGGAATCGGCACATTCTATCTGGGCGGACTTGCAGGGAGCAATCGCCTACAGTTGTCCAATACGGCTGGCACCGCCGTTGGGATCGTGGTCGGCGGCAACGGGGCTTCGACAACGTTTCAGCGGGGGAATCGGCGGCAACGGAGCTATGAGTAAGACTGGCAACGGCACGCTTGTGCTCAGCGGCTCCAATAGCTACGGCGGCGGCACGACAATCGCCGCCGGCGTCCTGCAAATCGGCAACGGCGGCACGTTGGGCAGTCTCACCGGCAATGTCGTCGACAACGCGGCGCTGATTTTCAACCGGTCGGACAACTCTACCTTCATTGGGGCCATCAACGGAAGCGGCAGCGTACTCCAGGCGGCGCCGGGGCGCTGACGTTGGCCAATGCCAATAGTTACCGCGGGAGCACGACGATCGCGGCCGGAGCAATTGCCCTGAGCAACGGCAACGCCATCGCCAATAGCACTCTCTCCGTGGGCAGCAACAACGGCCTACTCTTCAATACCAACGGCGGCGCGATTGCTGCTTTTAACGTCGGCGCGCTGGCCGGCAACGGCAACATCGCCCTTGCCGACGGCGCCTTCGCCGTAACTCTCGCGGTCGGCGGCAACGGCGCCGCTACATCGTACAACGGGGTGATGAGCGGCGCGGGCGGGCTGACCGTAAGCGGCGGGCTGCTCGACCTCGCCAGCACCAATTCCTATTCCGGCGCAACGTCGCTTGTCGCCAGTCAGTTGCTGCTCGATTTCAGCCTGCCAGGCGCACCGGCGGCAAACATCGTCAATAGTCTTGCCAATAGTTCTTCCTTGGCCTTGGGCGGCGGGACGCTGGCCCTTCAGGGAATCTCCAACACGGCCAACAACCAGCGATTCAACGGCTTGACGATCAATCCGGGAGCCTCATCCGTCATCCTGAGTGCTGGCACATCCAACTCCGTTCTCGTGAGCCTGGGGAGCATCAACCGCGGCGCCGGCGGCACGATCGATTTTAGCTTGCCCAGCGGAACGCAATCGGCCAGCAACGGCGTTACGACGGCCACGAGCAATAATGCAGCAGGCATCCTGGGCGCCTATGCGACCGTCGCCGGCGCGAACTGGGCATGTTCCACCGGCTCGGCGGGCAATATCGTGGCTTATCAAGCCTACACCGGCGGCGATTTGGGCTCCATTAGCTCCGGTAGCTCGCTGAACATTTCGCCCACCGGTTCGTAAAACAATATAACATCCGCCAAATCTTTCAACACGTTGAACTTGACCTTCGCCCAAGGTGTCACGATGACCGGCGGCGGGGCCCTTATCTTGACGGGCGGCGGGCTAATCGGCAATACGCTCGGCGCAATAAGCGGAGGCGTGTTGGAGGGCTCCGCGGGCTCAGCAGGCGAACTGATCGTGATAGCGCCGCAGAGCCTTACCATCGGCAGCACGATTGCAGACAACAGCGGGTCCACCGCGCTGGTCAAGACCGGTTCCGCGACCCTTATCCTAACCGGCAGCAATAATTATAGCGGCGCAACCAAAATCCTTGCCGGCACACTCCAGATCGGCAATGGCACGGCTTCCAGCAATTTGAGCGCCGGCGCGGTGCTCGACAATAGCAGTGTGGCCTTTGACCTGCCCGGCAACGCTACCTTTGGCGGCGCGATCAATGGCATCGGCAGCTTGACTCAAGCTGGATCGGGCACGCTCGTACTCACCGGCAGCAATGGCTACAGCGGCGGCACCAACATCGTCGCCGGCACTCTGCAACTCGGCAACGGCGCCGCCGGAAGCCTTGGCAGCGGCAATATCCTTGATAACTCGGCCTTGGTTTTCGACCTGCCCACGAACACGACCTTTGCCGGCGCAGTTAGCGGTTCCGGCAGTTTGACTCAGGCCGGACCGGCCGCGCTGGTTCTCACGGGCAACAGCAGCTACGCCGGCGGCACCTACATCCTTGCCGGAACGCTCAAAGTGACCAACCCGGGCGCGATTCTCGACGGGGCGAACCTGGCTGTCGGCAGCGGCGGGCAGTCGGCTTTCCCATCTTTGGCGATCGCGCCATTAGCAGCATCGCCAAGCGGCATGGCGGTACCGGAACCATCGACGCAGGTGTTGTTGGGGGCCGGCTTCTTCTTGGCCGTGACCGCTTACGGAATGAGGCGAAGACAAGGCTTAACGGATCTCTGCACCACGGCCACTTCGCCGCCGCCGGGGTCGGCCTTGGGCTCGCCGGAGGCGTGAATGACGCCGCGTGAGCCGTTGGCCTTCAGCGTATACGAACCGCGCGGCGAGTCGGCAAACGAGAACTTGCCGTTGCCGTCGGTCTTCGCGCTGCAGGCCGGCTACTCGATGGAAACCTCCACGGCGGCGGCCGGGCTGCCGTCAGGCCACATCACGGCACCGGGAACGGTGATCGTTGCCGGCATAACTTCTACCTGCACGGTGCGGACATTGGTGTTGCCGGCCCTGTTGTCGCCGGGCCCCGCAAATGCTAGCCACACGCCGCCACGGCTAGGAGAAGTCGCTTCGCGATCACAAACTGAGCCCGTAAAGAATTAAAGTGTCAATAAGTTCGATAAGTGGATTCCTCTAAAAGTGCGGCTTACAAAAGGACTGAGTTACTCGAACACGGCCCTAAATTCTCTCAGGCGGGTAGTTCTAGTCAAAATCGCTATCAGCAGATTCTTCTCCATCAATTGCGCGGAAAATCGCGGGAATTCAGCGCGCTCTGGCGACGCAGCGCGTATAATGGCGGCATATTGCGGTATGGCAGAAGTGCGATAATTATCGTTAACGCACGATGGCAGCGGCTCAATCAGTTCCAGCATCCATGACGCGCTCCACTGAGGAAAGGGAGAAATGGCCAGCGAAGCAAGTGCGTTTCTTTCTACTTTGTGCCAATCGGCGCCGCATAGCCAGGAATACGGTTCCTCGGCTATGGAAAGTTGGTTGGCCTCGCGCCGAGCTCGAATCGTCGTTTTGGCAATCGCCCTATTGCTTTCCTTGCCATCGCATTTTGTCGAGCAGCCGCGCGGGCTTGGAGGCCTCCTGGCGTCTTTCCTTACAGTTGGCTGTGATCCGTGGCAGCACGTTCGGCAGCGAGTTCGTCTACACGCATGGCCCATTGGGTTGTTTGCTGGTTCGCACGCCCGTCCACAAAGCCGCCATGCTGCTTTACGATCTTTTTGTCTTGGGCAGCCTGCTGGCCATATATCGCGGCCTGCTGCCGCGGCGTCCCCGGACGATGGACATCTTGGTGCTCTTTGGCTTGGCGGTGGCGACGAGAAATGGTTTGTTCTGGACCAATTCCGCGGCCGCCTTATTCACTGTTTTATGCTACTGGCTATGGCGGTGTTACAATGGCGGCGGCGCGGCGGCCATTTCCGGTGTCTTGATCGCCGCGGTGGTCTTGTTTTTCGGCAAGATCAATTATGGACTGATTGTGGTTGGTCTCCTTCCGGCTTACGCGGTCGGGCTGCTGCTGTTTGGACGACGAGCGGCGGGCACGGCGATCCTCCTCGGCTTGCCATTTCTCATTTTGTGCGGGGCGATTTTTTGGCACGTGGACCTCGCAGGCTATTGGCGATCCGGACTCGAATTGGTTGCCGGGTACTACGAAGCGATGCCTATTTATCTCAGCGAGAGCCATTACCGCGTTGCCGCCATAGCCCGGTACGTCATCGCTTGGCTGTTTATGCTGGCGATCGTCGCCGCGGCCTTTGCCGGACGGCGCCGATTACCGTGGCGCGCTCAAGCCATGCTCCTGCTGCTGGTCGGACTGGCCGCGATGCTTTTATTCAAGAATGCCTACTGCGCACACAACGAAACACACGTCGAGTTGTTCTCGACGGAATTGCCCCTGTTGCTGGCGGTGTGGTTCGTTGCCTTACGCGGCACGGAGCTAAGTCCCATTGTCGCCCGCCTCCGGTTGGGCGGCCAAGCCGCGCACGGGGCTGCCGCGAGTTTGGCGTCGAGAATAGGGATCGCTCCTGGCGCCGCGGCCGTTGGGTTGCTTCTGCGCGTCAGTGTTGTCTACGCGCTCGCCGTGCTAACCGCTAGTGCGACAATTAACGGCGTCGGCGAGCTGGCCGAGTGCACGCCCTGGCAATACTTTCGGCAAGTCGTCGAAATGCCCTGGCGGGAAGACGAAGCCAGTTTGCGGGAGAGCTTTTTAGGGAGATTTCCGCAAGCAACACTGCCGGCGGAATTTGCACCGCAATCGGCCGGTCAACAGTGGATGTGATGCCTTGGGAATCGTTAGTCGCCGTCGTCAATGGAATGAACTACTGGCCGCGTCCGATGCCGCAATCGTTCTGCGCTTATACTCCTTGGTTGGACCGCTTGAACGCCCAGTTTCTCGATTCCGATGAGGCGCCAAATTGCATCTTGTACGTCTGCGGCCCGTGCAATGCCATTGACAAACGTCCCGCAGCTTGGGATGAATCGCTTGCGAAGACTCCGCTGATGGAAAACTACGTGCTGGAGTCCGAAGGTGAGATGCGGATGCCGGCCAACGTCTGGCCGTACGGGCTTAGTCCGCGGCCCGCCCAAGTATACTTATTGCGACGCTCGCGGCACGTGCGACGGCTGGTTCAGGTGGCGAGCCGCAAGTTCGATCTTTCGCTGGGGCAAGCACTGCCGCTCCCGGCCACGACAAACTTGCTCTACTTGACGCTCGAAGCTGAGCGCTCGGTGCGAGGCAATCTGACGGCGGCCGCGCGGTCGCCGGAAATGCTCACCGCCACGTTCGACTATGCCGACGGCACGTCGGCCGATTACCGCGCCGTATTATCGATTCTCCGCGCCGGCGTGCTCGTCAATCGCCGCGTGGAATCGGCAGAAGAAATCCGCAACTGGCTTGGGGGGAACGTGGCGCGGAACGCGGCGGCGTCGTCGATCCGCTTCACCGCTTCCAGTCCCGATGATTTTCGCTCTTCCATGAAGGGCACCCTCGTCGAGTACGCCGTTGTTGAGAAATAGAATTCGCGAGGCGTGGTCCGATCGACAAAGGATCCTTGTCCACTGTATTGGCTTGCCGTCCGGAGTAAACCGCGCGATATTTATTGATTTACTCAATCCCAATATGAAAACCTACCAAATCGCTCTTTATCCCGGCGACGGCATCGGGCCGGAAGTATTGGACGCCGCAATTGAAGTTGTCGATGGGGCGCGGCGCACCGTCCGCGGATTTGATCTTCAGTACGAGCGATTCGACTGGGGGATGACCTACTACGACCGTCATGGGCGTGTCGTGCCGGAAGATTTTCTGACGACGCTCCGCGGCTTTGACGCGATCTTCCTCGGCGCGCTTGGCTGGCCGGCTCGCATACCCGACAGCGTGGCGCTCGCACCGCTGATCCAGTTGCGGCAGGCGTTTGATCTTTACGCGAATGTCCGGCCGGCACAAACCTTTCAAGGAGTGCAAGGCCCGCTGCGGACCGACGAGCCGATAGACCTCATCGTGGTGCGGGAAAACTCCGAAGGCGAATACGTCGATAGCGGCGGCACGCTGGCCACCTGCACGCCGAATGAAGTCGCCACACAGACGGCCGTTCACAGCCGCCGGGGCATTGAGCGGATCATGCGATTCGCATTCCAACTGGCCGGCACGCGGCGGCGTAAACTGGCCATGATTACAAAATCGAACGCACAGCGTCATGCCTACGGCCTCTGGGACCGCGTGCTCGTTGAAATGTCGCCGCAGTTTCCCGATATCGCCACCGAGCGGCTGCACATTGATGCCGCCACGCTGCACCTCGTGCGCCGCCCGCAAACGTTCGATGTGATTGTCGGCTCGAACCTCTTCGGCGACATTCTTAGCGACTTGACGGGCGGAATCACCGGAAGCCTTGGCCTAAACCCTTCGGCCAATCTCGATCCGGAACGGCGATTCCCTTCGCTCTTTGAACCGGTCCACGGCTCCGCACCGGATATCGCCGGGAAAGCGATCGCTAACCCGGCCGGCGCGATCCTCAGCGCGGCGATGATGCTCAACTGGCTGGGCGAGGACCAGGCCGCCGCCGCGATTCGCCGGGCGGTCGAACAAGCGCTTGCCGACGGCAACCTGACACAAGACCTGGGCGGGAAGCTGACGACGGTTGAGTTGACGGCTGCCATTGTCCAGCGCATCGGTTGTCCAGCGCGGAGCTAGTTCGATTGGGGGGTGTGAATTTGTCCGCCCTGGCAAAATCGTTGACGGACATTGCCGCGAAAGCCATAATGTCTGGCGTTCGGCCGGCAGGCGTCTCAGCTACTCTTCGCGCTTTGCATCGGAGGTCCTTCAGTTGTGATCAGCAATGAACAAAAGGCCGCGAGACCCGCTACACAAAAGCTGCTTGCAAAACTCCGCGGCGTGCTCGATCGCTTGACCGAAGCCATCAATCAAGCGAACCGCGTTTTGTCTGAAGTCCGTGCGAGTCTCGCGGAGTGCGAAGAGCCGACCGTCATTCGATTCGACCAAGCGCTCTCCGCTACAAGAGTGCAACTCGCTGCGGAAGTTTCTGCGCGACCTCGCTGGGATCGTGCAACTCGTGTCCTCTCCCTTGGGTCGTCGGTGGTGAAGCGCTTCCGGATGCGGGCGCGCAACCAGGAGACCATCGTGGCCGCTTTTGAGGAGGAAGGTTGGCCCCACCGCATCGACGATCCTTTGCCTCCCCGCGAGGACTTGGAACCCAAGTACCGCCTGCATTTCACCATCCAGTCACTTAACGAGGGACAGCCGGTGCACCTTATTCGTTTCTTTGGCGACGGGACGGGCGAGGGGGTCTGCTGGGAGTTATGCGAGGCGATTTCCCATCTATCTTATGCTCCCGCCGTGGACAAGCCGCACGAAGCGAGTCGCGCCGCGTAAGTAATTTCCCCTTTGCCGACCATGCCGCGCACCGTGCCCGGAGACGGACAGGGAGATAGGTTTGTGCGGCGAAATGGCCAAGAACGACCGGTCTCGAGGCGAACCGCGGTGACCCTAAAACTTGACGCGCTTTAACTGCTACCATGTCTCCCGCTGCGCCGAGGGTCGCCTATCTCGTCCCCGCCTACCGCGGGAAGTCGCTTACAGCTTGCTTACAGACAGATTTGCAGAGACCGGGTAGGGTAAGCTTGGCTCTTTTGCGCACGATAGGCCAACGATCGTTTTGTTCTGTTTTAGCGGCGCGCTCAGCGAGGTCGCGGCCCGGTGTTTGGCGCCGGGAGGAGCCGCGGCCACTAATTGTGGCTTTTTTTGCCTTGGGACGTATAGTATGAACGGTTTTTCACACGGGAGACATGCTACCAGGTTGCCCGCAACACTAAGAGTGTTGGCCTACGCGTTGCCGGTCGTGGCGTTGTGCTGCGGTCAGTCAATGGCCTACGCGCAGCAGATTGGCACCATTGCGGTTCTTGAGGTCACAGGGACACAGTCGCCGCCGGCTCCCCCCAACCAGCCGCCTGCGGGAGGTTGGGTACAGTGGGACCATGCGGATCTACAGGTGAGTGGCAGCAGAATCGTCACTCAACGCCTCGTCAGTTCCGCCGGGAGCCCAGGAGTGGTGAGCAACCATGCCACCGCGGTGGCCAGCCGGCTTTTCCCCGCTGTCGGGTCTTTTCCGATTAACGGTGGAGTGGCCGATCCCACACGCTGGCAAGTCCTCTCTTACCAAGCCACCAACTCGTTCGCCGACATCGCCTCCGCGATCAACGTCGTGGGGTCATCAAACCGCATCATCAACATGAGTCTCGGCGGCGGCACGGGAGCGGCGGCTGTTAGCGCCGGCACCGCGGCGGAGTATGCCGCGGATCGAGCTGCCTGGCTCTATCGCGATCTTGTCGTCATTTCGGCCGGCAATTCGGGAAGCGGCGCCTCGACAATTACATCGCCCGGGACCAGTTATAACGCGGTCACGGTAGGCGCGACGGACCAGAATCTCGAGTCGCCGCCAGACGCCAATTTCTATCGAGGTAACTCGCCGGGAGGTGTGTCGATCGCCAGTTTCAGCAGTCGCGGCACGACGCCCGACAATGGCCGTCACAAGCCGGACATCGTGGCTCCAGGGACTAACGTGACCATGGCCGCCGCCTATGAGAATAATACGCCTTTGACCCTGAGCAATACCAACACCCTCACCGCCAACGGGACAAGCTTTTCCGCACCGTATGTCGCCGGCCTCGGCGCGCATCTCATCGAGGAAGGGACCGATCGCGGCTGGAACACCGACCCTGTGGTGATCAAGGCAGTAATGCTCAATTCCGCGCAACAGGTCGGCGCCTGGACTGGCTGGACTCCGGGCAATACCACTGCGGACCTGGACGTCAACCAGGGGGCCGGCGAAGCCTCCACGCCCCGCGCGGACATTCAATATCTGGCGAACCCCGAACAGAACCCGGGCCCAGTGAAGCCCATCGGCTGGGATTATGATACCCTTGCTGCCCCGGGCAGTTTTAACAACTACGTTTTCACCCAATCCCTCTCCGCAGGGTCCACGCTTCAGGCCACCATGGACTGGTTCCGCGAAAATGACGTCAATCAAAATCCCTTCGCGCTGGATAACTTTTATCTGGAATTGTGGTCGTTTAACGGTAACACTCCGGTCGCCATGATTACGCAGAGTAATAGCAACATCGACAGTGTACAAGACATCCACCGGTTTGCGATTCCGGCGGACGGGACCTACGGGTTGCGAGTCCACTTCGTCAACGACAACGATGGTGCCATCGGACCACCTGATGAATATGGCCTGGCTTGGTACACAGTGCCGGAGCCGGGTTCGTTGAGCATGGTATTCGTCGGCGCCGGGATCGCGGCGACTTGGTTCGGGGTCATGCGCCGGAAGCGGCGTCCGGACGTTACTGGACCGGGTAGGTTGTGACGCAAATGGCCCATTCGAGGCCGCGCACGCCGAGACCGCTCACTACGTGGCGGTTCGCATTGAGGTAAGATCGTCGTCAAACGCGAAAAATCGGAACACTATGGTCCGCCCGTAAACGGCTGCCGTGGCTGCGACCAGGAATAAGCAGATGCCGCCGGTGATCGCGGCCTCATGCTTTGACATTCCCCTCGTCATGGTCGCGCTTTCGTTAACCCTGCTCCTCCTTGTCGAAAGCCGCGTCAAACGCCCGGCGGCTGGGCTCGAAATCGACTTTGCGGACGAATTCGCAAGCTTCCTTCGCGCCGTGGTTGCGGTCCATGCCCATGTCTTCCCATTCGACGCTCAGCGGGCCTTGATAGTTGATCTGGTTCAAGGCGCGGATGATCTCGCCGAAGTTCACGCCGCCGTGGCCCAGCGAGCGGAAGTCCCAGCCGCGGCGGGGATCGCCGAAATTGAGATGGCTGGCCAGAATGCCCGACCGCCCGTTGAGCGTGACGATCGCATCCTTCATGTGGACGTGGTAGATGCGGTCGGGAAACGCGCGGATGAACTCCACCGGATCGACGCCCTGCCAGATCAAGTGGCTAGGATCGAAGTTGAAGCCGAACTCCTCGCGATGGCCGAGGGCCTCGAGCGCCCTCTCGGCCGTATAGAGGTCGAAGGCGATTTCGGTGGGATGAACCTCCAGGGCGAACTTCACGCCGCACTCGCCGAAGACGTCCAAGATCGGGTTCCACCGCTCCGCCAGCAGCTTGAAACCGTCGGCGATCGTTTCCGGCGAGACGGGCGGGAAGGAATAGATCCATTGCCAGATGCTTGAGCCGGTGAAGCCATTGACCACGCTCACGCCCAGCTTTTGCGCGGCGCGGGCGGTGTTCTTCATTTCCTCCGCGGCACGGGCATTGACTCCGGCCGGCTTGCCGTCGCCCCAGACGGAAGGCGGCAGGATCGCCTTGTGCCGCGAGTCGATCACGTCCAGCACGGCCTGGCCGACGAGGTGACTGCTGATCGCCCAAACATTGAGATCGTTCCGCTCCAGCATCTCGCGGCGGCAGGCGCAGTAGTCGGGCTCGGCCAGCGCCAGATCGACCTGAAAATGGTCGCCCCAGCAAGCCAACTCGACGCCGTCGTAGCCAAAACTCTTGACTTGCTTGGCGAGCTCCTCAAGCGGCAGATCGGCCCACTGGCCGGTGAACATGGTGACAGGACGCGACATGGAACGGCTCCTTGCGATATGGCGGTTGGACAACGGGAACTCCCAGGAGCATTATTTTGACGAAACGGGCCGGGGATGCAATTGGGGGATGGGAAACAATCTCGGGGTATGCTGTCGTTCCGCCGGGCCACCCGCCCGCAGGTCCAGCGTTTTCGCAGCAGAAAAGGCAGAACGAAGGCAGAATGAAGACAGGAAGTACTCAGGATGAGTCAGGATAGCTCAGGATCAAGTCAGGACGACTCAGGAACCGGCTGGTTTTGGTGCGTGGTTTCGGTGCAAATGCACCGCCTTGCAGTTTTGTGCCGCGCGGTGCATGGCGAATGCGTTGACGTAAGATATTATGCGATAACATATTAGGCGCCGCCGACAGCCGGACTGGCTGGTGGCAAGGTGGGCAAGCGCGGTGCAATTGGGCTTTCGCACGCACCAATTGCGAGCGCGAAACGAGTGAAAAAAATAAAAGGCGGTGCAGTCGTGATTTCGGTGCGGGAAACGGCATGTGTTTAAGTGAACGGCTGCATAGAAACGGGATAGAAACGACATAGAAACGACATAGAAATGGGATAGGAATAGTATAGAACGCGCGTCAATTGGTGCATGGGAAACATGATCTTGGGGATTGGGGATTTAGGGATTTGAACATTGAACCTTGTACATTGAACATTTCCGTTTTCTTCATCCTTCATCCTTCCGCCTTCATCCTTTCTTCCCTCTCAACTCTAAACTCTTGTACACTTTCCTATATATATATTGCTAGATGCGCTATGCGAAAATGGAAGAATTCTTTTCGGATTGTTCCCAAGTCCTTGCCGGACAAGGACTTAAAGAATTCTCTTGGTCATTTATGACATATCGCAACTCCGCCGTTTTTTTGCGGCGCGTAGGGTGCGGTCGAGTCCGACGAAGACCCACCATGATTTGTCCCGGATTGGTGGGTCGTCCCCGCGCACGGACACAACCCGCGTTGGGTTCGACGTATTTCATCGCACAACATCCCCGGGTTAGGCCGTCGTTCCGCCGGTCAAGCCCGCACTTCATGGCTCGCGTGCGAATTCAGTTTCCGCTCGGCAGTGCTTCCTGCCGAAGTTTCTCCGCCATCGCGCGGTCGGCCGCGGCTTTGGCCTTGTCGCCGTTCGCCTCATAAGCCAAAGCGCGGTTGCGGAACGATTCGATATCGTGCGGATCGAGGCGGACCGCCTCGGTAAGATCGGCTGCCGCCTTGTTTATGACTTTGGCACGGTCCTTTTTATCCGTTGGAATCCAGGGAAAAATGTCGAACTCCGTTGCTTTTTGAAGCAGGGCGTTGCCGCGTTTGGCAAACGCCTCGGCAGTACCCGGCATTAGCCGAATCATTTCGCTATAGTCGGCGATCGTCTTATTGTATTTGAACATGTCCATGTAGCAGTCGCCCCGGCTGCCGTATGCCGTGGCGTCTCGCGGCGCGAGATGGATAGCTTCCGTGTAATCGGCGATTTCCTTGTCGTGCTCGCCTTTGCGGCCATAGGCCCAAGCGCGAACCGTCAACGCAATCGCGTTCGTCGGATCGAGGCGAATCGCCTCGGTTTCGTCGGCGATTTCCTTGTCGTATTCTTCCTTGGCGCCGTAAGCCCAGCCGCGGTCGGCATATGCTTCGGCATTTCGCGGACTTAGGCGAATCGCCTCGCTATCGTCCTCAATTTCCTTATCGTACTCGCCTTTGCAGCCATAGGCCTGGCCGCGGGCGATGCGAGTCGGCGAATGCCACGGGGCCATCGTGATCGACTCGCTGAAATTGGTGATCGCCCGGTCATAATCTTTTTGTTTAAAGAACGCGTCGCCAATGGCATCATAAACTTGTGCTTTTTGTTCGTTGTTTGTCGCCCGTTGCAGCGTCTTGGCAGCCTCTGCCATCGCCTTCTTCGTCTCGCCCTTTTCAAAGAGCGACTCAACCCTCATTTCGTCGTAGTCCCACTCGTAATTCGTCCAGTAGCGCGAATGTCTATCGGCTTCCGGGAAACTTTTGCTGTCCGCGCGATTGCCAATCCACCATAGCCGTGGGTTGCTCGGCACACGATGCTCGGCCGCCCAGGGCATGAACAAATGGATGTAACAAGCGCGAGTTCTCTCCTTGCGCGAGACTCGCAATTCGCCTTAGCGGCGACAAAAGCGTCCTTCGTCAAGTGTCCCGCGTACGCCTCCCGCGCAAGTCGATGGAACTCGTCCGCGCTGGTGATATTGTACAACTCGAAAACGGCACATGCCCACAGTTCTTCGAAGCTCTGCGGTTTGCCTTTGTCTTGACCGTCGATGTGTGTTCTGCTAATCCGAATACCGCGACCAATCCCATTATTGTCGGCATTAAATCCCAGCGGTTCAGTCGCGACCCAAGTGATTCTGTGATGCAGGTCCTCGCCCGCGAACTTCCGCGCCGCCCAATCGCACAAAACCTTCGCCTTTTCGCCATAAATTGCCATAGCGGGTCGATCTTTCAGCATTTGCCGGACTTGCTGCTCGCCGTGCTCGATGTCCGCGGCCGTCAATTGGGGCTTGGCCCAGTTTTCGAACTTTGCCGCAGGATCGTTCGGGTCCAGTGCGACGGCGGCATGCAGGTCGGCGGCGGCTCTGTCGTAGTCGCCGCGCCCCATTCGCGTGGCTGCACGCGATTCAAGATAGTGGAACGGTTCGGAGCTCAATTTGAACGCCGCGTCGAAATCGGCCTTCGCCTTGTCGTGCTCGCCTTTCTTTTCGTATGCGAACGCCCGCCCGTCGAAGGCCTCGACATTTCTGGGGTCCAGATGGAGCGCCGCGGTGTAGTCGGAGATGGCGTTGTCGAGTTGTCCCTTCTGGTGGTAGCTCCAACCGCGGCAGAAGAAAGCCCGCTCGTTTTTCGGATCGAGCCGGATAACGTCGGAATAATCAGCAATCGCCTTATCGAAGTCACCCGTCTGTGAGTAATACGAACCGCGGCTATAATACGCGTCGATACTCTTCGGGTCGGCGGCAATTGCGGCGTTGAAGTCCACGAGCGTTGTGGCGCGCTCGCCTTTGCTCCACTTCGCTGCGGCGCGACCGAGATACGCGTCGACGTATTTCGGGTTGAGGCAGATGGCCTCTGAGTAGTCGGCAATTGCCTTCTCATATTCGTGCTTCTCAGCATAGATCGCCCCTCGATCGCTACGCATAGTGGCGTTTTTCGGTTCCAATCGAATCGCGTCGGCAAGATCGCCAATTGCCTTGTCGAGTTCTTTCTTCTGCGAAAAGCAGATGCCTCGCCGATGATAGGCGTCGGCAAACTTTGGGTTCAAACGCAATGCCGTAAAATAGTCGGCGATCGCTTTGTCGTAGTCGTTCTTGTGTTCATAAGCATAAGCCCGATTAACGTAGGTCTGCGCATCTTTCGCATCCAAGGGAATGGCCGCATCATAATCGGCTAGCGCCTTATCGTAGTCGCCCTTGGAATAGTAAGCCGCACCTCGTCCGCTGAGCGTGTCGGCGTTGTTCTCTCCCAGGCGGATGGCTTCGTTATAGTCGGCGATTGCCTTGTCGAACTCGTTCTTTTCCTTGTAAGCCCACGCCCGGTTCGAGTACGTTGCGCCGCACTTTGGGTCCAAGCGAATGGCTTCCTGATACTCGCTTATCGCCTTGTCGAGTTTGCCTTGATGGGCATACCACCATCCGACGTCGGCACGCGCAGTCGCGTTCTTGGGATCGACGGCGACGGCCGCGTTGTAGTCAGCCAGAGCGCCATTGCGGTCGTCTTTTCTCCATTTGTAACCGGCGCGGGCGATATATGCGCTGATGTGTTTCGGATTCAAGCGAATCGCCTCCGTACAGTCGGAAATTGCGCTACCGTACTGTTCCATCTCGGCGTACACCGCGGCGCGGTCGCAATAAAGCTCGGTGTCGCTAGGAATCAGCCGTATAGCCTCGCCTAATTCGGCAATCGCTTTCTTGTAGTCGCGTCTGCCAACGTATGCTGCAGCAAGTCCGCGACGGAAATCGCTACTTTTCGGATCGATTCGGACAGCTTCGGCGTAGTCGGCGATCGCCTTGTCAAGGTCGCCCATTTGTTGGTAACACGAACCCCGGACGTAACGCGCATCGCCGCTTTTGGGGTCGAGGGCGACGATCAAGTTGTAGTCGGCCATCGCGCCGCTGCGGTCGTCTTTTTTCCATTTGCACACCGTGCGCGAGCTATATGCGGTGATGTATTTTGGATCGAGGCGAATTTCCGCGTCGAAGTCGGCAATCGCTTTGGCGTACTCGCCTTTGGCCTCGTAAGCCGATCCGCGATTGTCGTAGGAGGCTGCGTCCTTTGCGTTAAGTCCGATGGCCGTTGAATAGTCGGCGATTGCGAGGTCGAGGTCGCCCTTAGAGCAGTAGGTATAGCCCCGTCCGCAAACGGCACGCGCGCTTTTCGGATCAAGCTGCATCGCCGCATTGAATTCCGCGAGGGCCTTGTCGAATTCTCTCCTGCTCACGTGGGCGGCACCGCAGGTGCAGTGCGCCAACGCATTCTTCGGGTTGAGGCGAAGGGCTTCGCTCGCGTCAGCGAGCGCCTCGTCGAATTTGCCGTCGTCTATATACGCCTCGGCGCGCTCGCAGTACGCCTCGACAGACTTCGGATCGAGCCGAATCGCCTCGCTCCCGTCCGCAATCGCCTTGTCGTACTCATTCTTGCCGTCATAAGCACTTCCGCGGCCGACATAGGCTTTCGCATCCTTCCGGTCGAGCCGGATCGCCTCGTCGAATGCCGCGAGCGCTCCGTCGTAGTCCTTTTTGTCCAGCAGGGCCTTGCCCTTCGCGTACGCCGCTTTCGCCTTATCGGCGTCGGCGGCGAGCGACGGCGCAGAGAGCGCCGCAAGCAGGAACGTCCAAAGAATGAGAAGGCCGACAATTCGTCTTGGCGCCGTCATATTCCGCTCGGCTTGATCGGGGTGGCGTGGCGAAGCGGCCTGCGCTTCTCGCGGGCCAATCGCGCAATCGCCATTATACCAATCCGAATTAGGATTTGTCCCCTAGCCCAGGGCCTACGGGCACGAATAAGGCGCAACGACAGGCCCGGGGTAGGCTTATGTGCTGAATGCCACCGGCTTGCGGTTTGTCGATTTAGTCGCCTACCGAGTCCGTAGCCGCGGAGCGGCGGAAGAAAATAGCCAGGGCGCAAGCCCCTGGGCAACAGTAACAATGATCTGGAAGCCCCGGAGGGGCGAAACTTGGCTGATCTGGTGTCGCCGCTCCGCGGCTAGGGTATTGAAATCGAATGCTTCCCAGGGGCTTACGCCCCTGGCTATTAACTAGCGCCGCTCCGCGGCTTTAAATCGACAAACCGCTTGCCCGGTGGATGTTTACGTTCGTTGCTACAAAACGGCTTACGCTCCACGCGTTTCCTGCCCATTCTCCGGCGACGGCTCCGCCGTCGCCGGAGAATGGGCAGGACAGGATTATTTGGATGGCCCTATGTAGTTTTGAGCGTGAAGAACCACCGGACAAGCCGGTGGCATCCAGCGGCCGCGAGCCGCCATCCCGAAAAGCCTTGATATTGGCCCCCTACCGCCAGGCGGCCGCGCCGCCTTGCCGGGCGACTTCGATCTGGCCGAGCAATTGCCGGCAAAGAAGGTACTGCGGGTTGAGGACCAGGGCCTGTTCGAGCGAGGCGGCCGCCGCCTGCGGCTGCCCGTTGCGAAATTGGGCCTGGGCCAGGCAATAGAGCATTTCGGGCGTCGGGCGGTCGCGCTTCAAGGCGGCCGAAAGCGAGGCCGTCGCATCGTCGTAGCGCTCTAGGACCATGTAATCCAAGCCCGTCAGGTAGAGGACCTGCTGCGGCTCTTCGCCGGGCGGAAAGGTTTCGGCCAGCGACTGCATGCTCTCCAGCGCGCGCTGCGGCTGGGCGAGGCTGCGATAAACGGCGGCGGTTTCGCCCATCGTTTGGCGATCGGTCGGGTCGTAGCCGGCGGCGCGATGCAAGTCGTTCAAGGCATGAACGTAGGCGGCGCGGGCCTGATCGGCGCTGCCGGCGGCCAGAAGTTGATCGGCCCGGCCGCGGAATACACGGCCGCGGACGCGCCACGCGCCGGCCAGCTTGGGATTCTTGCCGATCACCTGGTCGACGTTCCGCGCAGCGTCGTCGAGGCGGCCCATTTCCAGATACATCTCGGCCAGGCGAACGCGCAATTCACATTCAGGGCTTAGACGGCAGGCTTCTTCAAGCTGGGCGATTGCATCTTGGCGGGCGTTGCGCATCCAGAGGGCCTCGGCATAGTAGCGGCGGGCGTCGCAATCCGTGGGGCAGACCTTGACGGCCTCCGCCAGCCGCTCCTCAGCTTTTTCCGGCTGCTTCTGCTCCATGAGCTCGTTGCCCTCGCCGGAGAGCTTGCGCGAAGCCGCCAACGAAGCGGGCACCGGATCGCGGAGGCGGGCCCATTGACAGCCTGCGGCCGGCAAAAGGCAAGCTGTGAATAAAAGGATTGTGACAGCTCTGCGCATGGTAATCCACAAAAATGCCACGGGAGAGTAACAAATTGTTTGGCGGTTCGCCACGGCACTTTCCGCACAATTCCCCTCTAGTCCAAAGGCTGATACGATAAGGCGTATGGCAGCCACGTTTGACAATCTTGGCATTTCCTTCCAGTATCCGGAAAACTGGCAACTGGATGAGGAGGAAATCCGCGCCGGCCAAAGCGCGGTGACCGTATATAGTCCCGGTGGGGCATTTTGGTCTATCGCGCTGCATACGACATCAATCGCCGAGCCCGCGGAGATTGCCCGTGCCGCTCTGGAAACGATGTTTAAGGAATATGACGAGCTCGATGCCGAGCCGGTGACCGAGACGATTGCCGGCCACGAACTGATCGGGTTCGATTTAAACTTCTTCTGTCTCGACCTGACGAATACGGCGTGCATCCGCACTTTGCGGGTCGATGGCACGACCTACACCATCTTTTTCCAGGCCGAGGACCGTGAATACAGCGAGATCAGCCAAGTATTCGCGGCCATGACGCAGACGCTGTTGCAGAGCATTGGAAAATAGTGAATTGTGGCTAACTGGGTCGTGGCTATTTCCGGACTTTTGTAAGAATTGCAAGGTGAATTGCAATTCGAATGGAACGGCTCGGATGGAGGAGCACACGATCTAACTCATTTCGCCAGTACGACTTAGGGCAAGAAATCGCGGCATAATCGGCTTCTTCCGAGCGATTGGCACAAATAGTGCTTTCTGAAGGAAGGCAATAGACCACAGATTCAAGTCCGTGAATCTTAGGTATAGACGCTAAAAACGGCGACAAAGGCCCCACACCAGGGCAGAACCGCTTTTCACGGACACAAGGGCCCCGATGGCTGCTCGAATGTAGCCACCGGGGCCTATGTCTTTTGAGATTCCAATCGCGATTCGCCAACCGTCAAGGGTTTTGTAGATTGCAAAGTCGGGTCCAGCGGACGAAAAGTTGCGAAATTGCATGCTGCGGCACCTTGTCAGTAGCGATTTTTCATCGTAACCTAGATTGATCGGAACTGCGTATATCCTGCCGGCGGCTGGAAAAGGGCATGAATTCCATCCCCCAATCGCAAGGCCAAGCGCCACTTCAAGCCGCATAAAGCAGGATATTCCGAGCGACTGTGGAATCCGCTTTTCGCCATCTTCTGGAGCGTTACGGGACCCATATTTGAATCCATACTAAAGGTATTGTTTTATGGCACGTTTCTCCTATTCGTTTGCGGTTGCCTTGGCAGCCGCGGCGGCCGTTGTTGCCGCGTCATCGTCCGTTTCGGCCCAACCGGCCGTTTCTACTTCCGGCGCAGCCGCCGCGCCACGCCAAAGAACCGGATATCCCCGAGCTTCAAAATGCGATAAATCTGCTCAGCCAGGGCAAACTCAAGGAAGCAATCGATGAGTTGCATAAGGCGTACATGAAGAACCCGAAACTTCCTAATGAATATGTGATGCTCTATCGAATTTTCGGGCAAATGAACCAGGGCAATGCCGCGAAGCAGTCGCTGGACAAGGCCGCTTTCACGTACTCAAGCGACCCCGAGCCGTGGGTGATCTTCGGCGAGATGGCTTTGAACGAAGGCCGCCTGGCGGAGTCGCAGCTCGAATTCGCGAAGGCCAGCCAAGCGCTTGAAAAGTACACGAACCCGGACCGCAAGCCAATGCTCCAGCAGCAAGCGCTAAGCGGCATGGCTGCCGTCGCCGAACGCCGCGAGCAGTGGAAGCAGGCCCAGGATCTGCTTGAAGAACTTCTCAAGAATTCGCCCAAAGACGTCGTTGCACTGCAGCGCCTCGCCCGAGTAAAGTTCTTGCAATCCCTGGGCAAACCTAAGGATGAGGCTAAGGCTCAGGTCGAGGATGTGTACCGAGACCTGCAAAAAGCTAAGCAGATCGATTTGGATAACGTGGCCAATGATCCGACCCACAAGACGCGCGAGCAACTGCTGCCGGCGGCGGCGATTATTGCCCAATACTACGACATGAGCGAGCGCAAAAACCCGTGGAAGAAATCCGTAAATGCCGAGAATATGTTTAATTTTGCGTTAAAGAATTCTCCAGACGATCTGAATCTTCGCGCGGTTGTCACCGTGTGGGCGTTGGAGAACGGGGAGATGGATTTAGCGAAGAAACAGGCGGCGGAAGCCCTTCGTATCGAGGAGGCCGATAAGAGGCTGCCCGCGGCTCGACAACGGTATCCCAACAGCAACGCGGGGCGGATGCTGAATGGATTTGTGGACATCTGGGACAAGAAGTTCGACAAAGCCCAAGAGTACTTCCAGGCGGTGTTCATCGAAGCGCCCAACGACTTCGCCGTGAAGAATAATCTGGCCCTGGCTCTCGTCGAGCAGGACGAGCAGCGGAAGAAGGACCGGGCGCTCGAACTCGCCTATGCCAACTATCAGAACAACAAGGACAATAGCAACGCCCTGGACGCCGCATCGACCTTGAGCTGGGTCTATTTCAAGCTGGAGAAATTCGATTTGGCCAGCGCAGCTATGGACGCAGTGCTGAGAGCCACGAACGGCAACGTCTCGAATCCAGATACGGCAACGTACCTGGCCAATATCCTTTTCCACAACGATAACGGACATAACGGGATGAAGTACAAGGCGAAGCTAATCTTGGATCAGATCCTCAACAAATCCGGCAAGCCGTTCTCGATGAAGCCCGAAGCCACCAAGTTGTACGAACTGGTCAAGGACGAGAAGGCGCCCGAGTCTTCGACTCCAACGGCGTCCAACACGAAGCCGTAAGCGCGGCAATCAGAATTAAGCAGATGCGGGACGGTCAACGAAATTGGCCGTCCCGTGACCTTTTTTCTTGCTTGCTCGTTTAATCCGGAGCCAACGGCGACGGCGCCAATCTCGGCGTCAGACCATCGCCGTTGGCTCCGGTTAAACGCGCGCAAAAAAAGATCATGGTACAACGATCCATCGTCGTACCATGATCTTTATCCTGAAATGAGACACCGAAGTGTCCCACCCTCCCGGTAGGTCGATACAATTTCTATCGGTCTAAGGCCGAGGAATTCTTCAATGCATTTGGCGGCAACCGCATGCGGCAGCGCCCGGCTGCAGCGGCGCTTCCAACGCCACGCCGCGACCGTCGTACGTGGAGCAAGGCGAGCAGGAATAAAGGGCGCCGGTGCCGAACCTGCACCGTACCGTGTCCCAGTGCGCTTTCCTCTCGCAGTAACCGTCCCACGCGTTGTCGTAGCAATGATTCCGCGCCTCGCAGCAGCCCGGCGCCAGCGAGTAGGCCGACTCGCAGTGGCAGCATCTTGGGTGACTGCAAGTGCAGAAGATGCCCGGGTATGCCGCATTCGGCTGGCCACAGCCCATAGCGGTTGGTCCTGGCATATACGTGCCGTTGGCGTTACCCTGCACGTCGCTCGCGGGACCCGGCATCAGCGGATCGGCGGCCGCCGCTCGTTGGGCAGCCAGCGCACCGGCCGCCAGCAATACTATCCAGCATGTTCGTTGCATTTCATTGTTCCTTTTGAAAAAGCTTGGCGCGGGGAGCCTGGAGCAAGGAGCAGCGGATCACATGCTCCCTGCTCAATGCTCCCAGCTCACACGCGCCGGGGCCTGGCCATAAGGGCGGTAGCCCTCGTAACACGCGGGTTCAACCGCGTCGGCCGTATTGCACGGCCCGACGCGTGCAGCCGTTGGGATCCATACTTGGATTGAAGTCGGCACGACCCGCGGCTTGTAAACGGCGTTTCCGCCACATTGCGAACCGAATCCGGCCGCGTTGCGACGGACGTGCGCATTGCAATCGTTCTTGCGAAGAATCGGTTCCTAGCGGCGAGGTTGACCTTCCCCGCCGCGCCGCGGCGGAACGAATCTGCCGCGGCGAACGATGGAAACGGTGGTGACGACGGCAGCGATTTGCCCGGCTCGGAACATGTAGTACGCCCTCTACGGCAAACGGCGGGACTTATTCGCGAGATCGAAGCCCGACGCGCAAGCGAGGCTTGTAAATGGTGCCGGCCTCGCTTGCGCGTCGGGCCTCGATAGCGTCAAATGAAGCGAAGACCCACCAAATTGCGACAATTCATGGTGGGTCTTCGTCGGACTCGACCGCACCCTACAACTTCTCACTTCACCGGGCGATGCAACTCCACTCGCGCACGCAGGCCGTCGTTTTCCAGCGTCAGGCCGAAGTCGCCCGACGTAAAGCTGCTCAGCACGGGCGGCGCCGGCGGGCCGGACTTCGGCTGGCCGGGATGTCCATAGACGGTCGATTCCATCGTGCCGTACTTCTCATTCCAGACGTACTTTCCGCCACCCGGACACTGGAGCGTCACGCCCCATACCGCCGCGTGAACGGCCACCGGGTCGCGGTCGGGAAAGAGCCGTTTCCATTCGTTGAGCACGGGCAAGTTGCTCCAGCTCAGGACCTGCATGCGGTCTTCGTATTGCTCGCGGCCCAAGGCGTTGGCGATCTCCAGGATGCGGGCATCGACGTGCAGTCCGACATTGGAACCGAGCCAGGCCCGCTTAGGCTCCTTTGCCGCGGGTTGGTCCTTTGCTTCCGTCGTGGAGGCCGGCGATTGTTTGCCGGCCGCTGCGCGATCCATGGCCCGCTTGAGCAGACGCTCGTTGAGCGTGACGGTCAATGCGCCGCCAACCGTCGTATAGTAAATGGCCGCGTTATCAACCTCTGACGGCGCGCCGGAACCTTTCACGGGCGAAACGCGGACATATCCCTGGTCCTTATACTTCAGCATCTCCCAGTTCGTCAGCCCGGGCGCGGTCTGTTCGATATAGGTCCGCGCGGAGGCAAGGAACGCGGCCAGCCCAAGGGGATTACTCGAATCGATCCGCAGCGCGACCGGCAGCCGCTCGATATTCTTCAACATGAAGTCGGAGAGCTTCTCCTGCTCGACCTTGGCCAGTTCGTCCCAAAAGGGATCGTCGTCGGCATAGACGGAAATGGAAGGCCCGACCCAGCCGAGCGAAATCTTCGATCCCACTTGCCCGCTGACGGCCATCGTGGCGAAGCCCTCGCCCTGTCGGAAGAGCCGCGACTGCTTGTTGAGAGCCATGACCAACTGCACGAGCGATTTGTGGGGATCGGCGGCGGTGGGCACGAACTTGGCGCCGCGCGAAACTTCGACCCAGTTGTCGTACTCGCTGTTCATGATCAGCGGCAAAATCGTCAGATCGGCGGCCGCGAGCTGCTTGCAGAGGCTGATGCGGAGGCCGATCGGGTCGAAGCCCCACGACCAATTGCGCTGGTAGCCATCGCGCCAGAAGCCGTACCCTTGGGCCTCGTCTTGCGTAACTTCGTCCAGCGGCATTTCACCGATCGGCGTCATGAAGTCCAAGCTGCCGTAGACGCTGGAAACGACGCCGCCCGGCGTGAGCCGAATTTCGCCGCCGCCGAGGATGGGCAGGTCGGTATGGATCGGGCCGGGTTCGACCTTGTGTTTGACAAGCGCATCGAGTTGTGATGCTTGCAGCTCGGCAAGCACGGCCCGGGCGCGGGTGCGGCGGGCGTCGGCGATCCGCCACTTCGGCCCGCACCAGCGGCGGATCGTGGCGTCGCTGATGAAGATAAAGGCCGATTCCAACTGGTCCTTGCGCGAATAGCGGGCGCGGAAGAACTTGTATTCGGGCAACTCGGCGAGAGACTTGGCGTCGCCGCTGCGCACGTCGTTCAAATGCTGTATCTGGTGCAGCGAATTCGTGACGACAACTGCGTTGTCGAATCGAGCAATGTAGCTTGACATCTTGCGGTCAGGCGACACAAACTCGTCATAAGCAAGTTTTGCCAAGCTCTTGCCGGGCAAGCGAGCTAGCTCAACGCCGTCTTTACTGATCCTCGTTTCAGCCGTCCTGATTTCGATCAAACCCTCTCGCTCATCCACGTTATTCAGCGCGGCCGCCGCCATCGCGATTCGCGCCTTTAGCGCTTTCTCCAACAACGCGGGTTGTTCGGATTCGAGTAGAATCGCCACGTCAGTCCCTAGCGGGAACGACGGATCGGAACCGGTCAAGGCCACGCTCTTCACCAATGTCGGACCGAGCATCCGCGCCAGCGTGCTCATCGGGAGGCCGAGTTGCCGCTCGTAGCGCGCGACGACGCCCGCATCTTCCGCGCGCGGCTCCGCGAGCCGCAGCACGGGCGTGTCGTGTTGCTTCGTCTCGTCGGCCACGGTCAGCGCTGCTTGAAAACTGGGAAAGAAAACTGCGTGCTGATCGAAAGGAATCTTGCTCGCTAAGGGATCGAGCGCCGGTGCGGCATCCTTGATAAGCTCTGTCCAATCGATCTCCTTGATCGTGATTCCCGTGATCGAATCGACCTTGACGGGCGTCTCATTGCCGACGCGCTGCGGCATGACGCGATCGAGCTGCAGATTCTCGCTGATCGCGCGGCCGCCGGTGAAAAGGTCATAAGTATCGGATAGATTATCTCGACGGAAGCGCGCAGGATTCAGTGCCGCTTGCAATACGCTCGGAGCTATCTTCAATTCGGACTGGGTCAGTCGAGCTTGATGCCGAAACCAGGCCCCACCGGGAATGTCACGGGCGGCTCGGACAAGGTAATAGTCCAACTTTGCTTGATAAAAAGGGACCTTGGCCTCGGGCTTCGCGGCCGAAGCCGGGACGACGAACCGAAGCACATCCATGCCCGAATGGTCCGAATTGACAATTACGAGGCGTCCCTTGATCTCGCGACCTTCGGGAGCGCAGATATGAATCTCCAATGCGGGAGATGTCTCCGGCCAAACGTCGCCACGAGCGCCGGAACCGGTGAAATAGGCTTCCCCGTGCCCGTCGAGCACGGCATACGGCTCCATAGCGTGTTCGTTGTGACGCCAGTCGAAATGGTCACTCGGCGGCTTGGGCAACTTGCCGTCGACCAATTGAAGATCGCGGACGGGGATGTCGTAGTACGAATCCGCCGCCTGGGCAATCGTTGCGGCGGCAAGGATAAATGCCGCAACCAGCAGAGTTTTTCGCGTGAACATGGGCGTTGCTCCTGTGTTTGAATGACCGCGCTGGAGTACCGCCTTTAGGCGGCTTTGTTGCGACAGCCGGCTAAAGCCGGGACTCCAGCGCACTCCCATAGGCGATAAAGCTTGCTGAATATAACGCGCCGCTCGCCGGAAAGTCCAGCATACGCTTATGGGTCATGCGAGGATTGACTTTTCGGCTCCATCGGAGAACAATTCGACATCAAAAGGAGAAACATGCCATGTCCACACTAGCGATGGAACCGTTGCAGTCAAAAAAATGCCGTCCTTGCGAGGGCGGGATCGAAAAACTCTCTAGCGCGGAAGCGACGGACATGCTGCGGTCGCTTAGCGGTTGGCGGATCAACCAGGATGGCCTCCGGCTGGAAAAGGAGTGGAACGTCAACAACTTCAAGGCCGGCATCGACTTCATCAACCGCGTGGCCGAGGTCGCCGAAACGGAAGGCCATCACCCGGAAATCCACCTCACCGGCTTTCGCCACGTATTTATTGAGATCTGGACCCACGCCGTCGGCGGCCTGACCGAGAACGATTTCATTCTCGCGGCGAAGATCGATCTGCTGCCGATTGAGCTGAAGGCGTGACCGGAGGGGGAGACGCAGAGAAATACGATTTCCGCCTTTATCGCGAAATAGCGAAAGGGCGAAAACGCGAGATTACGAAATCATCGCAATTGTCATTTCGTTCCATCGTCGGCGGTTTTGAAACCGAGCACCACTCGCTTGACGACTAGCATGGGAGCGTTGAAGTTTATGAGCAATCCAACATGTACGTCAGTCGCTTTCAAGTAGGATTTCAACTGCGCGAAGTGAATGTCGTCCAGGGCCTTGATCGCTTTTAGCTCCACGACGACTTGCCCTTCCACAAGCAAATCCAGGCAATGCTCCCCGGCTTCTTCGCCTTCGAAGAAGATCGAAACGCCTTTCTGCGATTCGTACATGATACCGCGATGCCGTAGTGCGGTGCGCATGGCGCTGTGGTAAATCGACTCTAGGAAACCTGGCCCAAGAGCTTTGTGAACAGCAAGTGCAGCCTCGATTATGCGGCCGGATAACTCATCGAATTGGTGTCCCATTTCATTCTCCGTTTCGCGTTTTCGTCCTTTCGCGCTTTCGTGATTATCCTTCGTCTGATTTGTCACATTCGAGGCGTTGGTTTGCCCCCTCTCTACAAAGGGACCTACACGGGCAATTCAATCTGCGAGCGCGCAACGAGCTTCGACCGCAACCGGCGAATTTCCTGTTGCAACTCGAGCTTCTCGGACTGGGCGGTACGGGCGTACTCGCCCATGTCGGCCTCGCGCCGCTCGATGTCCTCGGTCTGAGCCTGAAGCCGAGCCGCTTGTTGCTCTACCTCGTCGCGGCACGCGGCCGCCCAATCGTCAAAACTCCGCTTCTGCCGAACCAGCTTTTCGTACTGCTCCGACAATTGGTCGCGAAGATGCTCCAGTTCACTCTTCTTTTGGTCGAGATCGGCATTCGCCATGCGATAGTGATCGGCTAGGCGGCCGCGGATGCGGCCCAGCGAGCGGGTCAGCTCAGCGGGCGGAGTGGACCCGGAAAGCTCGGCCCAAAGCTCCTCGGTCGCGAGGCGGATTTCCAGCGTCTCGCCATGCATGCGGCTGAGTTCCGCGCGAAATTGTTCAAGCGCTGCCCGCGACTGATCGACGTGCTCGCCGCGCTCAGCGATCTCGCGGCGCTGCCGCTCGATGTCGGCGGCGAGCTGGGCCTCTTCCGCCGCCAACCGTTCGCGTTCTGCCCGTGAGTGGTCATCCAGCAATTGCCGCTCGGCGGTCAATTGTTCGTGAAACTTTTGCAAAGCCTCGCGCTGGGCGGCAAGCTCGGCATCCACTTCGGCAAGCCGTCGCTCGCGCGCGGCAAGGCCCTCGGCCTTGCGGCTGACGGCTTCATCCCGCAGCACGACAGTGCCCGGCTCGGTGGCGGCCTCGGCAAGCGCCGCCTGTTGCTCCTCGAACCAGAGCCGAGCCGCGCGGCCATCGCGCTCCAGTTTGGCGGCCCAGGCGTTCAGTTCGGCCTCGCGATGATCAAGCTCTTTTTGCCGCTCGCGCAGATGTTCGGCGAGTTGCGAAGCCTGGCTCTCCATTTGCCGGCTGATGGCCGCTGGATCGGGCGGCGGTGCAGAAAGTGGTGCGTCTTTCAGAATTTCCAGATCAATGCCCGGGTCAGGATGGGCTGCTTCGCCGGACCGCGAGCCACTTTGCGCAGCGCCGGCGGTGGGGTGCGCTTATCGATGCGGGTTTCGGCGACTAGCTCAGTGACGGACGGGGCTTTGCCGCCGCGAGTTTGATCAAGGGAAGGTTTTGACATGGCAAATCTCGCTATGCTGGGCCAGGATTGACCGGCGGAATGTCTTGCGCAATCGGCAATTTCCGCCTAATCTACTTAATCGGCAGATTTCAGCAGGGAGTTTATGACAATTGGCGCACGGCAGCGAATCGCCAGCATCGGAAACGCTTGGGAAAACTTTTCGGAATGCCAAGAGTAGCACTATTGGCACTCGTTTCAAACGGCTCAGCATCCGAAATCGGACAATAAACAGCAAGCCAGGATCCCCTGCTATAGTGAGTGTATCCTTGGCCCGGAGCATATGATTATTTAGCCAGTGCTTGAATTTGCGAATCATTTCACGTCGTAGAGGCACGCGATGAAGCTCAACTGGCTGAGAAGTAAAACGATGAACAATACGTCCCGTTCCTGGGGACAACATTAGTCTGCCTCTTGGCTCGAACGCTTGGGCGGACGTGTCGAGGGCGGGCAGCTTGGGGTAGGCTGCCGTCGCGGGGTTGGGGTGTGCATTATCCTTGAGAAGTTCGTAGCCGCAAACGTCGAAGCGGTCGATCTCGATCCGAGGATGATTGAACATGCCCGACCGTATCTCGCGACTTCCGGCTCAGTTGCGGTTCAGCTTAGCGTAGGTGACGTTACTTGTATTGAAGCCCGCGACGCGACGTTCGACGCAGTTTTTGACTTTAGCGCGTTACATCTTGTGCCGGACTGGCGGCGCGCTGTTGCCGAAGTGCGTCGGGGCTCTTAAGCCGGGTGGGAGATTCTTCTTTGAGTGGGTGACAAACCGTTTTCTCCGACTGCCGTATCCACTCTTTACTGAGGGTTTTCGCAGTATGAAACTGCCGCGTCCGGAGGAATTAATGCAGGAACTTGAACGTCAAGGAATCAAGGTGGGGCCGACGTTCTTGCGTCCGAGGCTGGCGGCAGCCATCGGTCTAGCAGGTGACCTTGTAGGCGTCGGCGTGGCGATCTGACGGTGGTTGTGGGCAGCTTCTTTAACCCAGGATGTGTACTTTCGATGCGGCGGGGGGGTGACCGACGTGTCACACTGACCGATGGCGGCGATCGGATGCGCCGTCGGGCTCGGTGATTCCGCCTCCAGGCGGTCTGTCGGCAACAGTCGTTCGGCCCTCTTACGTTCCGCTGGCGCCAACGCATTGCGACAGCGCCTCGCTCAGGCTGTCCGCAGTCGGAAAGCGAAAGGCCGGGTCTTTCTCAAGACATTTCAAGATGACGGCCTGCAGATTCGCTGGCAGGTCTGGCCGAAGCCGATCCGGCGAAGTGACCGGCTCACAAAGGTGGGCCGCAATCACCCGCATCGCGGTTTCACGGACAAACGGAGGTCGGCCGGTCAGAAGAAAGTAGGCGACGGCCCCAAGGCTGTAAATGTCCGTGCGAGAATCAATTTGCTCATTGCCTGCTGCTTGCTCCGGCGACATGTAAGCCGGCGTTCCCGCGATCATTCCTTCCTGCGTCAGGCTCAACTCGTCAGGGCCGATGCCTTTCCCCCGCACCAGACCGAAGTCCAACAATTTGGCCACGTCGGGCAGCCCGCCCCGCTCGCCCGTAATTATATTGCCGGGCTTGATGTCGCGGTGGATCAGACCAGCGGCGTGCGCCTCGCGCAGAGCTGAGCATACCTGGCATAACAGATGGATGACCCGCGCAACGGGCAACGGACCGTTCTGCCGCACCAACTGCGCCAAGTTAAGGCCGGGCAGATACTCCATCACATAGTAAAACGTACCGTCCGTCGCGAGTCCGTAGTCATAGATTTCGACTGTGTGCCAGTTCGACAGCGTTGCAGTCGCCTGAACCTCGCGCTCGAAGCGGCGGAGGCAATTGGGGTCGTTTGCGCGTTCCGGACGGATGAGTTTAATAACACAGGGTCGGCGCAGCAAGGCATGTTCCGCGAGGTAGACATCGCCCATTCCCCCCGTACCCAACAGATCCAGCAGATGGTACTGGCCGAACCGTCGAGCCGCAAACGACTCCTGCCGGAGGACGGCGATTTTGTGGGAGCCGTAAACCGCAAGCGCAACGCCGACGGACAAGGTTGTTGCGACGGGAAGCAGTAGCGAGTTGACGATCTGCCGCGAGAGCATGCCATGCGAGATCGCCGCGACAATCGTCAGGGAGAATGGGATAAGAGCCATCATCCCCACGACCGCGCTGGCCCGCCGCCATGTGTTCGGGATCAGTGTGCCATAAGCGATGATCATGGTGAAAAATGGCAGAACATAGAATGTGGCGTACCGCGGCGGTGCAACTGGTGCTCCTTCGTTGAGTGCCTGGGCCAGGCCGAATCGCTCGAGGTCGTCATATCGACCAATGGTAATCTCAAGCAGCGCGAGCCAAACGCCAAAATCTCAATCAAGCGGAGCTGACTCAACGAGAAGAGGCCGATTACTCCAGAGAAGGCCCGTCAGGCTGGCGAAAAGTAACAGTATGCAGGCCGCTCTGGCTATCAAAAAACCGAAACCTGTTGCCGCTTTTGAACTCCCAGGGACCAGGGAGACGACCAGCAAAACGGTGAAGAGCGTGCAAAAGCCCGTACCCAGCAGCCCGAGGAATCGCAAGCGTTTTCGAAGGAGCGTCTGGACTTCTGAGGCCGGCGAGGGACCGGAACCGGCGACCAAGGCGACCGGCATGCGAAACGGCTGTCCTGGCAACCCGCCGAGTTCCAAGTACTCGACCGTAGTCTCCGGAGGTGGCCCTAATGCCGTCGCATCGGGTTGCTGTGGCTCAATTACTGGAGTTCTCCCTCATAGTGGACTTCAGGCCTTCACAACGGTAGCCAGACATCGTTTATTCTGTCGTGGTCCATGGCGTTGTCAAGCCCCCGAAGATGAACCGCCTATTGGCGAACGATTCGTCAATCAACACTGTCGTCGCCGGCTTGATGTGCTAGCGTCGAGTTGGTCGAGCGACCCGAGCAGACGCGTGAGCACGAGATCGAGGTATCGGGTGTCGCCCACCGTTAGGAATAGGAACAAGTGTGATACGACGCGCCCTCACCCTAACCCTCTCCCGGAGGGAGAGGGGACGTTGGCAACACACGAAAAACCTCAATCGCCTGCCGTTTGCCACGAAGTTGCACCGGTCCGAGCGGTTCGCAGCGAAAGATTTCCTTGATTTGCTCGTAAGTCGCCTGTCCGATCAGTGTTTCACCCGGCTTGGCGACGGAAGACTCCAGGCGGCTGGCGATGTTGACCGCGTCGCCGATCACCGTGTAACCGCGATGCAGTGGCGAACCGATGTCGCCGGCGATCACCCGGCCGGAATTGACGCCGATGCGGACGGTTAACGCCTGCTCCGGCGGTTGCTCGCGATTGAAGTCGGCGAGCGATCGCTGCATCGCAAGCGCCGTAGCTACCGCCTGCCGGGCATGATCGGCCTGCAGCAAGGGAGCGCCGAAAACCGCCATCACGGCGTCGCCGATGTACTTGTCCAAGGTGCCGTTGCGGGCAAACACGTCGGCGATCCAGCGCTCGAAGATGAGGTTCAACACACGCACTGCCTCGGCGGCCGGCCAGCTTTCAGCCAGCGCAGTAAAGCCGCCAAGGTCCGCAAACAGCACGCTCACGTCGTGTTCCTCGGCCAACATCTCGTCTGCGCTGCGAGGCGCGCACGCATGATCTGCTCGACGACTTGGGGCGAATTGTAGCGGGACAGCCGTCTGCGGATCGCCCGTTCGCGAGCCACGTCGCCGCGGAGCGCGATCTGAGCGATCCCCGCGGCGAGCATCAGGCCCAGCACGGTCAAGACCTCCAGTTCCTCGCCGCTCAATGCGGCAACCTGCCGCCGCGAATCGACGTAGATCGCGCCCTCCACGCGGCCTTCGTGATACAGCGGCACGCAGATGGCCGAGTGAATGCCGATCTGGCGGATGCTTACGGCGGCGAGAAATCGCGGGTCGTCCGGCGCGCTGGCGACCAACAATGCTCGGCGAACCCGAGCCGCCTCATGAATGATGCTGCGGCTGATCGCGAATGGCGGGGCAATCGGCTCATTGTGCGCGGAGGACGACGATAGTTCCGATTTTGCACTCGCAACGACTGGGACAGTCCCCGGTTCGCGGCTGTAGCAACGCGGCGCGAGTTCGCCTGATGACGGATCGCTGAGGCACATCGCCACGCGGCGGCCGGGGAGATGCGCGCCGATCAGATCGACCATCGGCTGCAGCATGTCGCCCAAGGTTTCGTGCGCCATGAGGACTTCACCCGCCGATTTTAAGAGCGCCATTGCCGGCAGATGCGGCGAAGTCTCGAAAGTCGTCGGTGTCGGCGCATGCGCGGAAGGCGGCGTGTCATGCCGCGGCGCGAGTGCGATCGGCGCGAGCCGCCCCGACTTGCGCAGGGTATTTGCCATTTCATGGAGGTCGATGCTCGCAATGATGCGGGTCGTATCGACATTGTCGCCAAGGAAGACCTGCGGTGGGACGCATTCGACGAAATCGAGCGGACGAAACTCCAGGAGTGTCGGTTCCGCGGCCGCGGGAGCGAGCGCGATTTGATCGCCTGGCGCCAGCCGTCGGCTTTCTATTACATCGCCATTGACGGCGAGGCCGTGCCGGCTTTGCAGATCGCGGACGCTCCAGCCTTCCGCCTCGCGAATGATTTCGGCGTGTTTGCGAGAAAGGTGTGGCGATTCGAAGACCAGATCGCAAACCATGCTGCGGCCGATAACGACGCGGGCCTGCTCGAAGGCGCGAACGACCTTCTTACCGTCAAGTTGAAAGACGAGTTGAAATCCTTCGGCCACGTTATGCTTCCGGGCAAAGTGGTAAACTCAGCGCTTAGGAAAGTTCACGCTTCCTCACTTGCCTGTAACTGGACCTCTTTCAAGAGTTCCACAAACTTGGAGGCCGTCGGCGTGAAGACTCTTCGTTGCCGGTAGATTATGCCGATCGGACGGTGAAGCTCCGGCGTAATCAGCGGCACGGCAACGAGGCTCCCGTTGGAGCAGGCATCGCGAACCGGCGGCTCGGGGAGGATGCTCACGCCGGCGCCGATTTCCACCGCCTGCTTGATCGTTTCGATATTGTCGAACTCCATCACGATTCTGATGTCTACGGAACGCTGCCGCAAGTAGCGGTCGACCTCCTTGCGAATGCTCAGATCGCGGTCGAAGGCAATGAAGTCTTCGCCGCGCAAGTCCTCGGCCGTGACCGCGCATTCGCGGGCCAAGCGGTGCCGCGGATTGCATACCAGCACCATCCGCTCGCTCCGCAACGGGATTACATCAATGTCGGGCGAGGCCGTCGGATAGGAGATGATCCCCAGGTCGACATCGGCGTTGCTCACCGCGTCGAAAACGCGATTGGGACGCTGGTACTCAAGCCGGACGGTGGCCTTCGGATAGAGGCGCATAAAATCTTGCATGCAGCGCCGCATGTCGTGCAGCCCTACGGAGTAAATCGCCGCCACGCGAACCAGCCCACTGATGTCCATGCGGAGCGAGCGGACGCGGGCCTCGACCGAATCGTAGAGCTCAAGCACCTCGCGAAATCCTTCAAAACATGCCTGGCCTTCGGGAGTCAGGACGAACGGCCGCTTGGTGCGATCGACCAATTGCATGCCGAAGTAATTCTCCATGCGGTGGACCGACTGGGTCGCGGCCGACTGGCTAACTCCATTAATCGTGGCTCCGCGAGAGAAGCTGTGGTGCTGAATAACATCACAAAAAATGCGCAAAGTCTCGATATTCATAAGTCCATCTTATCATAAGTGATGCTTATTTCAAGAGGCTGCTAGTCGTCAGTTTGCAACATTTAGAGAACCGTAGCCAGAACAAAAGAGTTATACCTCACCCGCTTTCGAGCCATTTAGTGTAAGGAAAAACGGTGCGAACTATACTTGCAAGGGTCCGAACGGCCATTTTTCACATATTGACAGCCATACCTCCAAGGTTGCTTCCGGCAGATAATCGGGGCGAAAGCGATGGACTCGATCTTCTGGGCATTTGTCGCCATTTTTATGGTCCTTGGACTTATTACGGTATTGGGGCACGGGATTTGGGTCATGCTTGCCGCGATGTTCGGCCAGAAAAAGAGCGCGCCGAATACTAACAAATGCGCCTTCTGCGGGCTCGACAGCGTCGATCGACATCGTTGCCAGTGGTGCGGGCGAGACCTCACAACACCCCTGGCTGCCGAATTGGCCGACCTGGACGCGCTGAAGCGGCAGTTGCAGCATTTTCGCGAAAAGGGAGCGCTGGCACCCGCGGAGGTCGACCGGCTGTTGATACAGATTAGCAGCTATCGACTGCAGTCGCTGTCGCCGCGGCAGAAGGCCGTGGCTTTCGTGATGCCCTTGGCTGGCGAGCCGCAAATTGCGGTGCCGGTTGCAGCGCCAATCGGGCCGTCGGAAGCTGCCGCTACGGAAGTCGCGGCAACGGTGCCGGTATTAGCAACGACTGCCGAGCTGCAAATTGTTCCAGCGCCCGTGCCACCGGAACTCGCCCGGGCGCAGGTTGCACCGCCGACTGCCCCGGCTCCGCCAAGACGATCGTGGGCCGAAATTCTCGCGGCCTTTATGGAAGAGCGCAATATCCACTGGGGTGAATTGGTTGGCGGGCTTCTAATCGTCTGCTCCTCGACGGCTCTTGTCGTGAGCCTCTGGGAACGCTTAAAAGCGATTCATTACTTTCAAGTCTTCATTTTTGTGACAATCACGTCGGCGATCTTCGGCGTGGGTCTTTACGCCCATCATCGTTGGAAGCTCGCTTCCACAAGCCGTGGAATACTGGTCATTGCCACGCTCCTGGTGCCGCTGAACTTCGTCGCCATGGCGGTGATGTCGAACGAGAAGTGGACGCCCGCTGCGCTTGTTCCTCAGGTGGTTTCTCTGGCGATCTTTGCGTGGTTGGTTACGCTCGCCGCGCGCGTCATCGCAGGCGACACCCGACGGTCGCTGTCGCTGGCCGTTTTGGGTAACTCGGCCGCGATGCTGGCGATTGTCCCGCTTATGTCCGAGCAGCCGTTCGGCGAGGGGTTTCTAGCGGCTGGCGGAATCTGCGTTGGATTATTCGCCGTTGCAATTGTCGGGCATTTGCGCCGATTCAGCGGCGGTCTCGGTCTTAAGCCAAATCGAGGCCGGCTCGATGCCGGACAGTGCGGCAACTTGTTTACGCTGCTGGGAATTGCCGCGTTTTCGACGGCCGTCGCCATCGGCCTGCTCGTAGCCCAAGTGGCTTCGCGGGCCGAACTCGTTATGCTGTTGCACCGCTGCTCGCCGCTGGCCGCCGTGCTTGCCTTGCCCGTACTTGCGGCTGGACTGACCGTGCAACGCGGAGCACGGCGCGATGCGTCGCTTGACTCCTATCGCTTGGCCGGGACCGCGGTGGCACTTATCGCTTTGGCCGGAATGTTGGCAGGCCTCGGCCTGGCTTGGCCGCATCCCTGGTGGATCATCGCGGTCGGCGTGTTCGATATGCTCACACTAGGCTGGGCGGCATTCCGCTGGCGGATGCCGATTTTGCACATCGGCGCGATCGCCTGCGCGGCCCTGGCTTATTTGACGGTGTTCCATCTCGTCGCCGGCGATCTAACTATGCCGGCCGGCGAAGTAACCAGCATGAACATGCTTCGGTTGACGTTGAGCGGCCGCAGCGGCACGGCGTTGTGCGGTCTATTTGTCGCGCTGGCGATAATCTCCGAATGGCTGGCAAGAGCGGGTTATCGTCGGCATGGCGTATATTATTTCGGTGGCTGCGCGGCGGCAGCGGCGGTCGGGCTGATTCTTACCACGTTTCACGGACTGACATACGGCGCGACCGACGCCTTGCGGGCCGCGATCCTTTACGGCAGCTACGGCGGAATTGGAACGGCGCTGGCGGTGCGCTGGCGGCGGATTGAGTTCAGCTATCTTGGCCTGCTCCTGCTTTCGACCGTGCTTCCGTGGGGCTTTGCATGGCATCCGTCAACGCGAGCCTTCGGGCCACACTGGGGACTTTTGCTCTCCGGCGAGGCACTGTTCATGTCTGTTGCCGGTTTTGGTCTTCATCGACTGCGGTGGGCGCGATCTATGTCACTCCACTCGCGAAGTTGAGCGAGGCGCTTGCATGGCCAGCGATTTGTGTCACGCTCGCGGCCGGTCTGTGGGAGCATCCGCTTGCGGCTGCCGCGAGTGCGATGTGCGCCGGCGGAGTCTATTCCATGCTGGCTGTACATTATCGAACGCCGTTGCGCGTTTTCGTATGTCAAGGATTGTTATCGTTCGCGTCGCTGTTTGCCGCGGTCGCATGGCTAAAGCAAGCCGGTTGGATTACGTCTCTAGAAGACATTGCGAATAGCCCGCGGAATCTCCAAGTGTGTGGCATTGCATTGATGGGGCTTTCGTTGGCATGGATGATTGCACGAATCCTGGGTTTGCGCCGAAAGATCGGCGATACGCAGGACACGTTCGTTACGGCATTCGCCCATCGTTATGGCGTGGACCGCATCGCCCGACATGCAGTGATCGTGGTGCAGTACCTGATGCTGGTCGTTTGTATCATGCCGGCGGTACACGACGAATTTGCTGGGCCTGCCATTGTGGCAAGCACGGCGTTTGGCCCGGCGGCGTGGCTGCTAGCGGGGCTTTCGGCCTTGACGCTGCTGGCCGCGCTTTGGGATCAGTGGCGAGATGAGGAGTTGATAACAGCATTGCTCATCGCGGCCACGATTCCAGTTATTGTCAGCGGCCGGTTCGCCGTCGATCCACGACTCGGCGCTCCGGCGGCAGCGTCCGCGCTGCGCTGGGGACTCAGCGTCGCGCTGCTGATTTCCTCGGCCGCTATCTGGCAACGCGCGCGCCTGGCGGGTTTGTGCCGGGCGAGGCATGTCGCAATTTCGCTGGACCGAAGGGCGGACGCGATTGCCCGAGCCGTCTCGCTTATCACGATGGCAGCGCCGGTACTATTGATAACTGTTGCCGCAGCCTTGCTGCAAATAGGCGGTACTTCACCGCATGGTCCGGCAGCGCTAAGCTTCTTCGCCAATCTTGGACCGACTTGGAGCTATGTGGTTCCGCTCGCCCTGGTCATGGCGGCGCTGGTCGGTCATTCACTGCGGGAGCGATCGAGCGGCTATGCATTCTCCGCTGGCCTGGTCTTGGAAGTCGCTGTGACGCTCGGATATTCCCTTCAGGCTACACTGAGCAAGCAGCCGATCGACACGATTTTCTTCGTCAGCCTCGTGCAATGGGCCACAATCGCGGCCGCCATTTGGGCGATCGTGTGGCTCGTGGCGCGGCGATTCACCGGCGTCTGGCGGGAAGATGAAGGAAAGCGATTGCCCGGCGTTTTGATGCACGTTCAGATCGGCATGGCCGTCGCCGGAAACGCGATCCTACTGGGCCGGGCCCTCTTGGATCTGGCCTTATTAGATTGGAACGACCAAGCGTGGTGCATCACTGCCGGCCGGGAAATCGGCTGGTTCGCGCTCATCCTGCCGGTTGTCGCCGTCGTGCTCCGCGGACGCTTGGGCGACCTGGTCCACGCGCTGGGCGGGCTGTTGCTGGGAGCGGGCGTACTGGCGGCATGCGCAGTATCCAGCACAACGATCGCGTTGCCGATCTTCGAGCAGTGGCGAGCGTACCATGCTCTCCTTGCCGCATGGACCGCGTCTGGAGCAGTGATGTTGGCGACTGGCGTCATCTGTAGGTACTACTTTTCAGTCCGTCCTCCTAAAGTGGACGGACTCGGAGGTCCGTCCTACGTCGCGCGAAATGCGCTATTCGGTGCATCACAGGTCGAAGGTTGGATCGTCGCCTTCGGCGTGCCGGCGTCGGGCTTGGCTTTGGGAGATGCCATCCGGGAACTTCATCGACCTTGGTGGCCGGCCGGCGCGATGCTCGCCCTCAGCGGCATCGCCGCCGCGACCGCACTTTGGCGACGCAGGGTCGATTATGTGTATGCTTCAAGCGTTGTGATCAACGCAGCGGGGATTGTAATATGGCGCGCCCATGAACCAGATGGCCTGAACCTAACCGCCTGGCTCGCAGAGATTCCCGTATCGTTCCTCATAGTCAACGTCGTCTGCCTGGCAGCCGGATCCGCCGCCTGGTCGTTCCTGGGGAGGGTGCGAAGTTGTGATAATACGGCTGCCGCAAATGTCCACAGCCCACTGCGTTATTGCGCCAAGCGGCCTGGCTCGGCACGGCATTGTTTGTGATCGCGGTTGCGTTGGGGACTTTCCTCGATCTATCCGGGCCACACGTTGCAGTTAAAGTGATTGATTGGATCGCGTTAGCCTCGATCGCGGCCGCGGCCGGAATCTGTCTCTGGGATCGTTCGCCGCGCTCTGCCTTGCAGATGCTTTACTGCCTTGCTATCGCGGCGGCCGGAATGTGGCTGTGGTCGAAAGGCTTCGCGCCGCGGACGTATTTTTGGGCCGCCGGCGACGTGCTGGCCTGTTTCACGCTCGCCGCCGCGGCCGTCGGCTGGTCTCTGCCGCGGCTTCGCGCCGTTTGGTCGGCGCTTCGCATCCCGATCGCCGAGGAAGAAGACTTCCGATGGTTTTCCGATGTTCAAGCACTTGCCGCGACGGCCGTTGCCGCCTTGGCCGTTTGGGTCTCGACCGACGCCTCGTTCAAGGACGTTAGCACACGGCTCGCCCAATATGGAGTGGCAACGCGGTTGGCTGGCCCAATGGCTCTGCTCGTGTTGCTGGGAACGACGATCATCATGGCAGCAATTACTGTAGGGAACGGCCTCCGTGCCGTTCCGACGCTTCCGGGACCGGAACGGCACGGAGGCGGTTCCCTACAGTCACAGCGGCCCGTCTGGCAAACGGCGGCTTTCGTGTGCAGCGTGCTCTTCGGCTGCTGCCTCCGCTGGTCGATGATGAGTCCCGCGATCGAAGTCGCCGTGGCTGCACGGCAGCATTGCCGTAATTGTTTCCGCCGTCGTCGTTACGCTCATCGCGGGCGGCCTCAAAATAGTCCTGCCGCGCGAAAACGATTGGGCGGCGCGAGGCCGGCAATTCGCTCCCTACGCGGCCGGACTCGCCGGCGCGATGACGCTCGCCGTGCTGGCGCAAGAGGCAATTCTCTTCAATCCGCATGTCGGCGCACCTTTGGACCATTGGGAAATCGCGTTCGTGGCGACTGCACTCCTCGTCGCGGCGGCTGGCTGCATCGCGATTGCCGTCGTCCCACTGTGGGACCCGTTCAAACAAAGCGATCGCCAACGGCAGGTCTATGTTTACTTCGCGGAAGCGATCGGGCTGCTCATCGGTATCCACGTATACCTTGCGATGCCGTGGCTTTTCGAGCACGACCTGTTGCGATACTGGATGTTCCTGGTGCTCGCCGGAGCGTTTCTCGGGGCAGGATTGAGCGAATGGTTCCACCGCCGCGGAATGGCCGTGCTGGCGGTTCCGCTGGAGCGGACGGCCATGCTGTTGCCGCTTTTGCCCGCGATTGGATTCTGGATCATGCCGCATCATCACGGCGGCCCGTGGAGCCTCGTCGGCCGCTCGCCGCTGATGTGGCTTATGATGGCGATGTTTTATACGACGACGGCGGTCACGCGGCGCTCCGGTCTGGCGACCGTGCTGGCGGTGCTCGCCGGCAATTGTGGGCTGTGGACCGTGTTGCACGAATCGCATATCACGTTCTTCCGGCATCCTCAGGTCTGGCTGATTCCAGTCGCTCTAGCGGCGCTGGCCGCGGAGTACTTGAATCGCCGCCGCATTGCCGAGCCGCAGCGGCTGGCGGTGCGCTATTTGGCATTGAGCGTGATCTACGTTTCGTCCACGGCCGACATGTACATCGCCGGGCTGGCCGAATGGCGGTTGGCGTTGGTGCTGATGGTGTTTTCGGTGGCGGGCGTTCTGCTGGGCATATTGCTCCGCGTTCGCTCCTTCCTCTATCTTGGCGTGACGTTCCTAGTTGTCGATTTGCTGAGCATGCTCTGGTATGCCGCGGTCATACGAGGCAACACGTGGATCTTGTACGCCAGCGGTATCGCCCTGGGCGCGGGCATCATCGCCCTATTCGCCGTCTTCGAGAAGCGGCGGAACGACGTGCTGGCGGCGGTTGAGCGGCTCAAGGTGTGGCAGCGGTGAGCGGCATTTCACGCTAGGGCCGGCTCCAATCGAGCTTTCGCTGGCGACCCATCGCCTTGCCCCGCTTGTCGTTCGCCTGTCATCTGCTATGCTGTACGCGGTTCTCCGGCAGCATACGATGATTAAGAGGCGCGAGTATGAGTTCATCCGCGGAAGGCCCGAGCGCGAGTCCGAAACTGCCGAAAACATTTCGAGCATTCGCGGCGAAGTTTCCCGGCATCGCTCACGCCCACGAGCAGGTAGCGCATGTCGCCGATCAGGCTGGTCCCTTAGACCGCAAGACGTGTGAACTGATCAAGATCGGCATTTCCTTGGGCGCCGGGCTCGAATCGGCCGTGAAGAGCCACGTCCGCCGGGCGCTGGAGCACGGCGCGACGACGGCCGAAATCGAGCAGGCAATACTTCTCGGCGTCAACACGCGCGGCTTCCCCGCCGCCGTGGCCGCCTGGTCCTGGGCCTGGGAGCAGATCCAGCGTGAAGGCGGCGAGGGACAGCCGAAAACCGAAATCTAAATGCTTCGGACGACAATTCCGCTCCCTTTCGTGTAAAATAATCGCGTGGCAAACCAAGACCTCGCGCCTGCTCCCCAGACAGCAAACGACGTCCCGGACGCGCCGGCGACGTCTCGCCCGGGGGACATGCGATTCACACTCCGCGAGGCCGCCGGAGGGCTCGGCGATCTGGGCGTTTTTATCCCGCTCCTGGTCGGCATGGTCAATAAGTGCGGGCTTCAGTTGGGTCCGGCACTTTTATTGGCTGGAGCCATGAACTTCGTTACGGGATGGCTGTTCCGCATTCCCATGCCCGTGCAGCCGATGAAAGCCATCGCGGCGGTGGCGATTTCGGAAGGGGCGAACGAGGCCCAGATCCTGGCGGCCGGGATCGCCTGCGGAGCGGCGATTCTCCTCCTGGGCATCAGCGGCTCGATCGATTGGCTGAGCCGCCACATTCCGCTCCCCGTCGTGCGCGGATTGCAGCTTAGCCTCGGCCTGAAGCTGATTTTTGAGGGCATCATCACCATGGTGCTCGGTCTGAAATTGAAGTTCGAAGACGGCGTCATGGCGGTCAATACCCGCGCGTTCCTCGGCTGGGAGGGCATCGGAATCGGCCTCGTCTGTGCGGGGATTGCATTCTGGCTCCATAGTTCCAAGCGGATGCCGGCGGCGCTCGTCATTTTCGCCATCGGCTTAAGTGCCATGTTCGCGGCGCACGGCGGCCTCTTCGCCGGGCTGCACTTCGGTTTTCACTGGCATCTCCCCAACTTGGCCCATCCGGCCGATTGGAAATGGGGCGTTTTCCATGCCGCGCTGCCGCAGATTCCCTTGACGCTCTTGAATTCCGTCGTCGCGGTCTGCGCGTTGTCGCGCGACTTGTTTCCGCAAACTCCAGCCCGGCCGAAGAAGGTTGCCGTTTCCGTGGCATTGATGAACCTCGTCTGCTGTCCGTTGGGCGGCATGCCGATGTGCCACGGCGCGGGCGGCTTGGCGGGGCAATATCGGTTCGGCGCGCGGACCGGCGGCAGCATCGTGATCTTGGGCGCGGCGAAGATGCTGCTCGCCTTGACCTTGGGCGGATCGATCGGCGCACTGCTTGAGAACTATCCTCAAAACGTGTTGGGCGTGCTCTTGGCGGCTGGTGGGGTGGAACTGGCGATCGTCTGCCGCGACCAGAGAACTTGTGGTGCGCTGGTCGTCGTCGCCCTGACGGCCGTCACTTGTTTGACTCTTGGCATAGTGGCCGGCTTCGCCCTCGGCTGGGCCGTGGCGGCGGCTGCCGCGCTTGGGGTTAAAAAATGAGTGGCCTATTCGACGATTGTATGACCGCACTCGCAAATACAACTACCGGTAAAGTAGCGATAACAGATGTCAAGGATATACCTGAGAGTATAGAGGGGATTTCTAACAGCATAAGCCGTGAAATTAGCGATTGCCGCTCCTGCTGAATTAACCGTTGCCGAGCCAATCAGGAACTACGCCATTAAATCTTGGGTACAGCGAGACAAGTACACTCGCCATTATTTCAACGCGGCTGGCGAGTGCATAAATACGCACGAGTTAGAGAAGCCGGTATCAGAGGCGTTCAGCGGCATTACCTTCGGTGCGGTATATGAGCAAAAGTAAACCGTCGTCGGAAGCGGTAGCCAAACAGAGCAATTGCCCCGACAGTCAACAAAGCGAAAGTGGACGGTTCGGGAATAGTGACTATGAAACCGTGGTTCCCATACAAGTCCTGGTAAGTTCCCACGATATTGTTGCCAGAAATGCCATAAGCCCACGTCCCATTCACGCTTAACGGGTCGTCAAGCGTCGTAAAAGTTGACCCGTTGTAGACGAAGCCGTGGAACAACCGCGACGAGTCTTCATAGTCCCCCACGATAATGTTACCAGAGATTCCGTCGGCATGTGTTGCCTTTACGCCCAGAGGGTCGTCAAGCGTCGTAAAGGTTGACCCGTTGTAGATGAATCCGCGGTCTATGTTTCCTGCGTCTGTGTATTCCCCTACGATATTGTTTCCAGAAATGCCATACGCGACAGTTCCAAGGAGCCGTGGAAGAGGGTCGTCAAGCGTCGTAAAGGTTGAACCGTCGTAGACGTAGCCGTTGGGGCTACCCGTTGTCGCGACATTATAGTATCCCACGACGTTGCTGCCTGAAATGCCACACGCACAATTCCCAAGCACGCCCAAAGGGTGGTCAAACGTCGTGTACGCACTAGTTGAGATATTGTAAAGGAAGCCGTGTGACATGCGTCCTGACGAGTCCCAATACTGCCCCACGATATTGTTTCCAGAAATGCCATAAGCCTCAGTTCCCTGACCAGGGATGGTGTTGGCAAATGGGTCGTCAAGCGTCATATAGGTTGAGCCGTTGTAGAGAAAGCCGTGGTTCCTGCCTGACGAGTCGCTATAATACCCCACGATATTATTGCCATCAATGCCTTGTGCCGACGTTCCACCCAGGGGGTGCAAAGGGTCGTTAAGCGTCGTGAAAGTCTGTGCGTTTGCGAATACACACGCCAAGACTGGGAACAAAGGGCCAAACAAGGCCAATACCACTCGATTCATGGCGCATACTTCAAAAGAGTTGTGAACATCCCCAGTATATCAGCTTTCCGATTTTTCAACCACTTTTTGACCGAAAATGCTCCTCATCGCGAGAGCCGGCCCAGCACCGCCAGGGTGGAATACAAGGTGGGGTGTCCAAAACAGAAAAACACCCCCTTGTTATTTGCTGTTGACAATAGCGAGGGAGTATCTACCAATGATTCCTAGGGACTGGACACTTTGGCAGCCGAGACAAAAACCGGGCCGAAAACGCCCGGTTTGTTATATGTACGTTATACAAGCTGTTCGGCTCGGATTCGCGTTATATCACAAGTGACGTTGTAAGTGCTTGCGAAATAGCGACTTACGATAGTAGGCCCGGATGGATTTGAACCAACGACCAAGGGATTATGAGTCCCCTGCTCTAACCACTGAGCTACGGGCCCGAAACATCAGTTTTCACCGGGTTTCATTGACATTTCCAAGGGGGCGGATAGAATCGGGTTTGATTCAGTACACCCATTTGTACACCCGGTACACCCGAGCCCAAGGAAATATCATGCCCAAGTCTATCAGAAAAAAGACGGCCGAAAAGCCCGCAAAACCGCATAAAGACTTCCCCTTATTCGCCCATGCCCGCGGCTATTGGGCAAAGAAGGTCCGCCAGAAGATGCACTACTTCGGCAAGGTGGCCGGCGATGAGGACGGGCAAAAGGCAATCGAACTGTGGTTGGAGCAGAAAGACGATCTGCTTGCTGGGCGTACACCCAGAGTACACCCAGAAGGCTTCACCGTCCGCGAGCTTTGCGATCGCTTTCTGGTCAATCGCCGCGGCAAGATGGAATCAAACGAGCTAGCCCTCGTCAGCTTCCAAGATTACTTCCAAACGTGCAAACGAATCCTTGACGCCTTCGGTCCGACCCGGCTCGTCAGCGACCTCGACGCCAGCGACTTTGAACGCTTCCGGCGGAGTATGGCCAAAGGCTGGTCCCCGGTCACGCTCGCCAATGAGATACAGCGAATCCGTGTCGTGTTCCGCTACGGCACGGAGAACCACTTTGTTGCCGGCCCGATCCGCTACGGCTCGGAGTTTAGGAAGCCTTCCAAGAAGGTGCTACGGGCGAACCGTGCCGCCAAGGGCCCGCGGATGATCGAGGCGAACGACCTGCGGAAGATCATCAACAAGACCGGCGTCCCGATGAAGGCTATGGTGTTGCTGGCGATTAACGCGGGACTGGGCAACAGCGATATTGCAAATCTGCCGATTACCGCCATTGACCTCAAATCCGGCTGGCTCAACTACCCGCGGCCGAAAACCGGGATTGCCCGCCGATGCCCGCTATGGAAAGAAACCATCCTGGCGATCAAGGCCGCGATCCAAGAACGGCCGGAACCCAAGGATCAGGCAAACGCCGGGCTGGTGTTCATCACCAAGTACGGCCGCAAGTGGGCGGCAGCGTCGATGAGCGAGCCCGATCCGGAAACCGGCAAGGTCAAGAACTGGTGTAGCGATCCGGTCACCGCCGAGTTTTCCAAGCTGCTTGTTTCGCTGGACTTGAAACGCCCCGGCCTGAGCTTCTACGCCTTACGCCACAGCTTTGAAACCGTGGGGGGCGATTCACGGGACCAAGTGGCGGTTGACGCCATTATGGGGCACGTCCGCGACGATATGGCGAGTCTCTATCGGGAGAAGATCGAAGACGAACGATTGCAGGCGGTTACTCGGCACGTTCACAAGTGGTTGTTTCCGATCGAAAAGAAGGCCAAGGCTAAGTAGAACAGTCGCAACAGCCGCCGAATTACAACAAATGCGGCCTCCAATTACCTCAAATAACGGTAGGCTTGCAAAAATAGTCCGGGTTTAGGACCGCCCAACACTACCGGTAGTAGTCAATCAAGAAACATCGCCATTTACGGCAAATCGCCTTCGTTTACGATTGTTGTAGTTCCAAACACAATCGTTTTATGGAGGCTTTTTTCATGCCCGCAACACTTCTTCCGTCCGCACTTCTCAACGTGGAGCAGGCTGCGGAAATCCTGGGCACCACAGCCGCTACTCTCGGCGTCTGGCGATGCAAACGCACAGTCAACATTCCCTATGTCAAGATTGGCAGATCGGTGCGATATCGCCTCAGCGACCTCGAAAGCTACATCGCCCAGCAGACCGTCGTCGGCGATTCTCAGAGACAGTAACCCCTATCGCCACCGCTGCACTGTCGTTATGGCCACTCGCCTTACGCCGCCTGAGCTTGCCCGCACACTCCGCGTGGACGTTCACACCGTCCTCGGTTGGATTCGTGCCGGTCAACTCCGTGCCGTCAATGTCGGCACGCCCGGCAAGCGTCCCAGGTGGCGAATCGACCCGGCCGACGTAGCAGCATTTGAGGCGGCTCGGGCCGCCCAGCCGCAAACCTCGACGCCCAGGCGAAAGAAAGCCACGAGTGGGTGGAACTACCAGTATTTTTGAACGCAAAAAAAAGCCCGCATCGGCTGGCACCGCGCGGGCGAGAGGATTCTGGATACATGGATGATTCGGCAGAAATGGATGCCAAGCAATCCGGCAGCGGTGCGATCATGCTCTCGCCCTGCCCCAACGTGCTCACACACCACTTCGCGGAACTTCAGCGCAGCGGGGTGACAATCGAGACGATCAAGGCCGCCAACATCTATTCCGAAGCGGACTCCACCAAACTCGCCGCGCTTTTGAACTGGACGAAGTATCGAAAGAATATGGGCGCCGCCATCGTCTACCCGTATCGGGACGATCAAGGCCGCAACGGCTTCTGCCGGATCAAGCCGGACAGGCCGCGCGTCGATCGGAATAAAAAGCCGATCAAGTACGAACAGCCCAAGGGGCATCCGCTCGAAATCTATCTCCCGCCCAGCGTGGCCGAGATGTTTACCGATGCGACCAAGGCGCTTGCGATTACGGAAGGCGAAAAGAAAGCACTCGCATTAACCCAGCACGGGATAGCGGCGATCGGATTGCCCGGCGTCTACGGGTTCTCTCCGAAAAACAAAATGACGCTCCTGCCGACGTTGCAGCGCGTCAATTGGAATGGCCGGAATGTAAAGATTATTTTCGATTCGGATGTCACCACGAACCCGGATGTTGCGCAGGGCGAATCCCGACTCTTTGCCCTGCTACAGAAGCAAGGCGCGATCGTGCGATGCGTCCGCCTGCCCGATGGACCGCCCGACGTCAGCGGCAAGCCGACCAAGATCGGCGTTGACGACTTCATCGTCGCGAATGGCCTCGATGCACTCTACGCGCTGCTGAACGCGGCGGGAGATCCCGGAGAACTGGCGCCCGTGGAAGTGCTTACGGATGCAAGGGAACTGGACGCGCGACACGCTGCACAGCAATACCTCGAAGTCAGCCGAAAAGACGGACTCTATTGCCTGCGCTATCATCGTGGGATTTTCCGCCTCTGGAAAAAGGGCAGCTACATCGAGGTGCGCCCGAGCGAAGTCCGAGCCGACGTGATTATCAATCTGAATAAGGTGTGCCATCACTTGTCAACGGGCGTGGTCAACAACGTACTGGATCAGGTCAAGGCAATGTCGCTCTTGCCGTTTCAAATCGAGGAGCCTGCATGGATCGGCGGCAATTCTGCCCCGTGGCCCGCCGATGAAATGCTCCCCGCCAAGAACGGATTAGTTCACTTGCCATCCGCACTTGACGGTATTGCCGATTGCATGTTGCCGCCGTCGCCGCGTTTCTTCAATTCGTCCGCGCTCGATTACGACTTCGCGCTGAAAGCGTCTCTGCCGGAGTTGTGGTTGCGGTTTCTCTATGAGTTGTGGGGCGAGGATTGCGGCGCCTTAGACACGCTCCAAGAATGGTTTGGCTACTTGCTCACCCCCGATACTTCGCAACAAAAGATCATGCTGCTTGTCGGTCCCAAGCGCAGCGGCAAGGGCACGATCGTCCGCGTGCTCAGGTCATTGATCGGCGTGGCCAATGTCTGCGGCCCGACGCTCGCCAGTATGTCTACGAACTTCGGATTGTGGCCGCTGTTGGGCAAGAGCCTGGCCGTGGTAAACGACGCGCGATTGAGCGGCCGGACCGATACGGCTGTGGTGGTCGAGCGGCTCTTGTCGATCAGCGGCGAGGATGCGCTCACAGTGGACCGCAAGAACTTGGAGCCGGTCACGGCCAAGCTGCCGACGCGGATCACGCTCGTCAGCAATGAATTGCCACGACTCGGAGATGCCAGCGGCGCGCTGGCCAGCCGGATGATCGTGTTGCGGTTGACGCGCAGCTTCTACGGCGACGAAGACCACGACCTCACGCGCAAGCTGCTCGCGGAGTTGCCCGGTATCCTGCGGTGGGCGATCGAGGGATGGAAACGCCTGCGGGATCGTGGCCGGTTCGCCCAGCCCGACAGCGGCGAAACTATGTTGGCGGAGTTGCACGACCTCGCCAGCCCGGTCGCAGAATTTGTCCGCGAGGGATGTATCGTGGAGCCTTCGCAGCAGGTGCTGATCAGCGACATCTACGGCGAATACAAGCGGTGGGCGGAATCAAAGGGCAGGGGGCACATCGAGGATGAGCGTGGATTCGGGCGGCTATTGCGTGCCGCGGTGCCGACGATCGATCGCGTGCAGCGGCGAGTTGACGGAGACAGACGGTGTTTTTATTCGGGAATTGGTTTGGGATGTTTGTAGTACAAGTAAGGGGGCGTCAACGTTTGTCAACGTTGACAACCCATTGCAGTATCAACGCGCATAGGAGGAATCTGGTTGCGATGAGTACCAATCATATAAGTAAAGAGTGCAATGCCCTGTCTACGTTGACAAACATAGACAGGCCCAATCGCTCACTCACCCGCCGACAGCTTGAACGCGCCGCCATCGGCGCCCATGCCGCCGGCACGACGTGGCACGACTTCTGGCGCCAGTATGGCCCGCACGCGATTGCGCTCGAGCCTTACGACCGGCATCGCTTCCGCCGCCTGATTCGCCGCCTCACCGCCCTGGTGGCCGCCGGCGATACGGACGGCAGCGAACCGATCGACGCGGGATTCAATGTCCCGATGCAATGGGAGTTGGACGACGCGGCCAGCCATACCACCCGATAGGGTTAACGGGTCCTTCCCCAGACCTTCAGGACCTTACCTCTCAACGGCCAGTCACCAATTTCTATTGTTTCCTCCTGTAACACCGAAAAAAAATCATGGACCACGAATCGGTAATCCTGATTGAAGTAATCTCCAATCTCGACGGCTGGGGGAGTGCGATCCGCCGCCTCGATGCCGGCGACCGTCGCGAGTGGTGGGCGCCGCGTTCAGCAATTCCAATCCCGCCGAGCAGCTTCGGGACCTCGGCGTCCCATACGTCCCGGCCCGATGGAGCGAAGGCGAGACCGATCAGGCGACCCGCCAAGCGTTCAGCCGAGCCGTCCGCCGCCTCACGGGGCTGGGCCTGCTTGTGGCGATCCGCCGGCGTGGCAACCGGATCAGCCACTTGCGGCCGACGCCCAAGGGCCTGCACGTCGCCGCCGAACTCGTCATGCAGCGGTACGGCACGACGCCCGATGCAGACAGCCTCGTCGCCGCCCTGCAAACAGCGAAGTGGGCCACCGCCGAGCACACGGCCACCACGGAAGCACTACGGGAGCAGTTGACATGACCGCCCTGGAAGACAAAGAGAAGGCAGCTCCGCGTAGTCGCTGGGTACGTTTCCAGTTGCCGCGGTGCCCATTCTGCGGAAGCACCAAACTACGCACGGAGCACAGTGAACGGCGAAAGAACGGCGAGCGGGTGCGACACGCCCGTTGTGGCAAGTGCAAGGAACGCGTGTATCTCATTCCCAAATGACTTTTCCAACTGTTGGAAAACTCGCATTGTTTGTTCCCAAATACCTGCAAAACTAAACGAAGAAGGATACCAGCATGAAACCAAAATCTTACCAGATGAGCCTCGGCTACTTGGCTACGCTCTTGCAGCGCAGCCCGGCCGAGCTTGAGCGGATGCTGGAGGACCTCGGCATTGCCCCCGCCGTTTCCATCGACGGCATCCATCATTTCGACGAGGACGCCTATTGTGCCCTTGCCGATGCCGTAGAAAGCAATCAAGTGAAGACACGGGAGATTCGCGCCAATGGCTGAACTACTTCGTTTCGACGCTCCCGCCATTTCCTTCCAGGCCGCCCAGGCGGACGAAGACCCGAATAAGGGGATCCGATGTACCCTCGTCGGCTACTCCGGCGGCGAAATGAACGTCGCCGGATTCGGCCAGATCGTGGTGGACGTTTCCGGCGTGAAAGCAGACGCGCAGACGCCCCTGCTCAGCGACCACGACAGCAGCCTTGACGGTCTCATCGGCTACGCCACTGTCAGCGCCGCCGACAACAAAATCACCGCCTCCGGGATCATCGTGCCGCAGACCGCCGCGGCCCAGGCGATTGTCGGCTTGGCGAAGGCCGGATTCCAATTTCAGGCGTCGATCGGCTTGGAACCGGAGACGCAAGAGCAGATCAAACCCGACACGCTCGTCAGCGTGAACGGCCGGCAGATACGGAGCGGACCGAGGGGCTTAACGCTCGTCCGTGCCGGAACCTTAAAGGAAATCTCCGTTTTGCCGTTGGGTGCCGACTCGACTACGAGTGTCAACGTCGCTGCCCGAAACCAAGGAATAGGACAAATGCCCACCACCACCGTTACCGATTCCCAAGAAATCATCCGCGCCGAGCGCGAGCGCGTCGCCGCCGTCGAACAGGCGGTAAGCCCCTTCCTTGCCGGAGATGCCTCTGGCCAGGTGGCCGGTTTCCGGGCGAAAGCGCTTGCGGGCGAGCTCGACTTGCCCGCGCTAAACGCCAGCTTGCTCGGCGTCCTTCGCACGTCGCGCGCAGAACTACAACGGCACCGCTTCCTCCGGTTCGTTCGCGCACCACAGCAGCCCGGCAGACATCCTCAGCGCCGGCATTTTGATTCTCGCTGGCGAGGAACATGCCGGCGTCCGAGGATACGGCGAAGGCACCATGCAGCGCGCCCGCGATTTGAAATTTCGGTCGCTGTCGGATGTTCTCCGCGCAGCCTGGGTCATGGACGGCCGCGAGCCGCCGCGCGATGCCCATGAGATGATTCGCGCCGCGAACACGCCGATCAGCCTGCCGAGCATCCTCTCCAATGCGATGCACAAGACGCTGATGGAATCGTACCAGATGTTTCCGTCCGCCGCACGGATGATCGCGAAGAAGTTGACCGCCCAGGACTTCAAGCAGCATTCAGAGATGCGGTTGACCGGCGATATCGTGATGAAGCAACTTCCGACGAACGGCGAGATTCAGCACGCCCAGCTTGGCGAGCAGGCTTATACGTGGCAAGTCGACACTTTCGCCCGTATCATCAAGATCGACCGCAAGTTGATCATCAATGACGACCTCAGCGCGTTTTCGTCGATTCCCAAGATGTTCGGCCGCGGTGCCGCCCTTGCCGTCGAGAACGCTTTTTGGACGCTCGTTCTCGCCAACACCGGAAGTTTCTTCGGAACCACCAATAGCAATTACCTCAGCGGTACGACCGTCGGCACCAACGACAGCCGCCTGGACGTCGAAGGCCTGAGCCGAGCCTATTCGCAGATGATGAAACAGGTTGACCCGGCGGGTTATCCAGTCAACATCTTGCCGCGGTTCGTGCTTGTGCCGCCGGAACTAAAAGCAACGGCCGATTCGTTGTATCGCAGCTTGAACGTGGTCGCGGCGCCTACGGCCGCCTCTGGCCCGCCGACGATTGCCAGTGCGAACCCGTTCCTGGGCCTGGGCGAGCCGATCGTCAGCCCGTACCTCAGCAACAGCTCGTACAGCGGCTACAGCACCACCGGCTGGTATCTGTTCGGCGCGCCGGATGACGTGGCCAGTTTTGGCATCGGCTATCTGAGCGGCCAGGAAATGCCCATCGTGGAACAAGCCCCACAGGAATCGGAACACCTCGGATTGACTTTCCGCGCGTGGCTCGACTTCGGCGTCACGCAGTTGGACTCGCGCGGGGCCATCTTCAGCACAGGCGCTTAACAATCCTTTCGCAGCCGCGGACGTCGTAACCTGCGGCAGCAATGCACCCCTTGCCGGTCTTTCTTCCCGGCAGGGGGTTTTTTCTATGCCAGACTGGACCGAATCACTTCCGACGCTGGACCTAGCGGCCATCCCGTCATTCTTCGGCCAGACGACCGACGATGCCGATAGGGGCCGTCAGATCAAAGAAGACCGAAAGCTAGTCAGGCGGACGGACAAGGCCGTCATGCTCGATGCCAGACGCTTGCAGAACGCGATCGAGCACATAGGACGACTGCCGGACGAAGGCGAGAGTTTCCACTTGATTACCGAGAAGCGGTATTCGATGATGCACATCATCCCGGCGACGCTGCAGCTCGCGGCACCGGCGACGATCAGGCACCTCTCGATAGTGACCCTCAGTTTCAGTCAGCCGAACATGGTGGACCTGCTCGTCCTGCTCGACGGCGGCCAGATCGAAAGCCTAGATTTCCTCTATTCGGTTTACTTCCGCAGCAATAACCGCGATGCGTGCCAGCAACTTGCAGACGCACTCACGACTCGCGGCCATCGGGTGTACGCCGGCTTGATCCATGCCAAACTTCTCTTGATCCAGACGACCGACGATCAGCACTTCGTTGTTGAATCATCGGCCAATCTTCGTTCTTGTGCGTCCGTGGAACAAATCGCCATGTTCCACGATCGGCAGCTATTCGACTTCCATCGGGAATGGATGCAGGAGCTACTATGCAATCCGAAGTCTTAAAGATACTCGCAGCCGAGCGTCAGGCGGACGCGGTGCCGATCCCGCCGCCGCCAACGTTGGACACCGCCGCGGCCGAAAAGTGGCGTGAAGTGCTGCCGATCCTGCAATCACGCGGCGACGTATGCCAGGGCGATCTCGATGCACTCGCCCTCTACGCTTCGGCGTGGTCGCTCTGGACTGCCGCCCAGGCCCAGGTCGCGGCGCTGGGGCTTGTCTGCAAGTCGCCCGCGGGCTTTCCCGTTGAAAATCCTTATTTGGGCATCGGACGCAAGGCCCAGGTCGCTCTACGGCAGTGGGCCGCGGAGTTGAAACTGACGCCCAAGTCGCGGAAGGGGGCAGACGCAGTGTTGCCGGCTAGTTCCGAGCCGAACGCCTAGCGTCGATTCTAAGGGGCTGTCGTTTCCAACGTCCGACCATACCGGCCGCACTCCGATCGTGCGTCAGGCGCAAACGTCGTGCGTCGATTTTCGGGAAAACGGCGGTTTTCGTTACGCCGCGGGCTTTTGCGTTTCTTGGAGCCTATGCAGATCGATTTCTCTGCTGTAACGCAACCGCACAGTCGCCTAGCCATTTTTCACACCAGTCTGCCAACACTGGCGAAGGAAATGACCCGACCGACATCTCAAGTGGTTTTGCCTCAAACACAATCGCCCCATTGCAGGCAGATTTGAACGGATCCGATGATTCCCGGCATTCAAGTTTAATAGATATTTTTGCCTCGGAAGTCACGGCGGCAGAGAACGCAATGCAAAACGTTCGAGCCGGGCCCCTTTGACCAGTACCTCGGCCGGCACAATAGCACAAATAGCGATTCGGCGGTTCGTGGTCCTGCTGCACAAGTGGTTGATCAAGTATGCCTGCATCAATCATGGCGTCACGAAACTCGTTCAAGATCGGAACGAAAACATCCGGACGAACGCTGCTTGCAATGCCGCGCAGCAACAGTCATTTGCTTTTCGTGCTCTTCGTTCATCTCTCGCTCACGACGAGCTAACTCTTGTGCATTGGCATCCTCAGAACCAAGACGCTGTTTAAGACGATCAGCAAACCCGCTCATACTAACCTCCTGTCGATATTTTTGGAGGGGCAAAAAAGATTCCATCACGGGTGTACGTACACCCGTAACCATGCAATTACACCCATTTTGGCACATATAATGAACATTGGCAACAAGGCAAGAAAATGCCGTAAAAGACGGTATTAAACGAGTTTTTCAGAGCTTGCCAGAGTGGCAGAGTTTTGCATTATGAGTCCCCTGCTCTAACCACTGAGCTACGGGCCCGAATACACGGCTTTTGCCATATGCCCAAGTTTATCAGAAAAACGCCGGCCGAAAAGCCTTGCGGATGAATTGCCCGACTTACTTGTTATTCTTTAGCACCGCAAGTGACTTCTCATAAAAATCCTGCTGCGTTTTCAATCCTTCGCGTTTGCTGAATTCGGCGAGGGCCTTGTAGCGTTTGATCGGGTCTGCCCCGGTGGCGTGGAAGAGCTTCGCTAGACAGATCGGGCAGAGCCAAAGCGGCTGATGATCGGCTTCGTCGCGATGGTTGCTGCCGCACATGTTGCACTCGTAGAACGTGCAGTGCTGCATGGAAAACATGTGGCCCGTCTCGTGCGACGCCGTCTTAAGCGTCCGCAACAGGCAGAGGCGAAAGGCCGCGTCGCCATCGTGTGGACCGCTGCCGTGCGGGTCGCCATTTCGAGCGATCGACCACACGCCCACGCGCTCGCTGAGCGAGGCCTGGCCGAAGACGAAGTTCCAGCCTTCGCCGGGCCAAAGATCCGAAGTTGTCAGCGCGATATAGGCGCAGGCGTCGTCGGGAAGCCGCGGCTGCAATACGTTCTCCAGTACGTAAGTTGAAAGGATCTGCTTGACATGCCACGTGGGATGATCGCGTCGTGCCGATGCGGGAATGACATTCAACGAAAGTCCCTCGCGCGTCATTACTGGCAATTGAAAGTAGATGCCCAGGAACTCGGCCGTTCGGTCAAGGACTTTTTTCTGGACTAGATCGAATTCTCCGAGCGGTTGTACGTAGATCACACGTCGACGGCCGTCGGCGCGGATCGGGTTGCCGCGAAGGTATTCCGCATAGTTCTGGCCCGGCTCCTTGTGCTCCGCGAGCCATTCGCCCGGCTGTGGCGGGCCGAGCTTTGTGTGCAGCGGTAAAAGCTTATCGAACGGGGCGGGAAGTTTTTCGTTGGTCGCGCGGCCGACATCCGGACCGGCGGAAATGGCGGCAAGCATAGCGAGCCACGGTGCAATTTGCGGTGCCATTGACCGGCCTCCTGTTGGCTAATGGCTTGTAAAATAACAAGTTGATGAATTTGTAGGATGGACCTCCGAGTCCGTCCACGAAATATGGGACGGACTCGGAGGTCCATCCTACAGGTTATTCTTTTGCAAGCCCGAAGTGAATTACTTCCGCCCGATGCAGATCAGGTCCTTCGCCCCGCGGACATACATTCGGCCGTCCTGGAAGGCGGGACAGGTGAGGCATCCTTCGCCTAGGTCGGTCTGCCTCACTCGCTTCACGCCGGAGCGCGACGGGGCCAAGATCCAACACTTGCCGGACTCACCGAACACGTAGAGTTGATTGCCGACCATCGCAAGCGACGACTTGCACGGAAACTCGCCGAGATCCTCTTCCCAGAGCTTATCGCCTTTTTTCATATCGTAGCAAGTAAGCTTGCCTTCGGAGGTCTGGACGAAAACGAACTCGTCGGTCGCCAGCGGACTGCAAATGGCGGGCGTGTTATCGGAGGCCGTCCAAAGCACGTGCGTACTGGTGACATCTCCGCTGCCGTCGGCGCGGATCGTGCGGAAGGGCGAGTTGTCGTCGACGATGGCAACCACGGTGTCGCCAACCGCAACGGGCGACGGCGCAACGTCGCCGGGGTCCGTTTTCACCCGCCACAGCTCCTTGCCATCGGCCGGGTTGTAGGCGATCACCCAGGGGTCGGCGGCTGTCACCAACTGATCGCGATTTCCGGCATGGACCACGATCGGCGACGTCCACGAACTCCGCACCGGCCGGTCTTGCTTCCAGACCTCGCGACCGCTGGCAAAGTCGAAAGCGTGAATCTTCGATTTCTTTTTCTTCGCGATGGCTTGATCGAAGGGCACAATCAGCAGGTCCTTGTAGCTCGCCAGCGACGCCGCGTGGCCATAGGAGTTTTCCGGCACACCCAGGCTCTTCGACCAGGTAAGCTTGCCATCCAGATCAAATGCGGCCAGGTCGCCGTTGGCGAAAATGGCGGCGACGTAGCGGCCATTCGTGGCCATCGTCGGGGCCGCGAAGCCAGGCGCCTCACGCTGGCTGTCCGTGAGCTCCAGCTTGTTGCTCTCGGGCGTGGAGGGCACCTCGGCCTGCCAGAGTTTCTTACCGCTGGCCGCGTCGAAACAATAGACTTGCCGTTGCTTTTCGTCCGCGCCGGTGAGAAAGATTCGGCCCGCGACGATCACCGGCGAACTGTTGCCGGGCAGCGGAATGGGCGATTTCCAGAGGATGTTCTTTCCCGATTGCCCGTCCCAGTCGTCGGGCACGTTCGCGTACGGCGAAATGCCGCTGCCGCCGGGACCGCGAAAACAGGGCCAGGAATGGGCTAGCTCCTCGGCGGAGAGCGAGAGCGGCGCGGCCGCAGTCGACGCGCCGACTGCGGTTATCACGAAGGCGGAAAGTGCCGCCGCAACGATGGCCGTTCGCTTGGCTCGCCGAAATGTGGAATCGCAGATCAACGTTGCATTGCTCATTTGGGTTCTTTTTTTCTATCGGGGCCTTCGCCGCCGCTGTTTGACTTCTTAACATCGGGCTTCTTCTCGAACACCCGCACTTTCGCCGCGCGACCGTCCAGCACCAACACGCGCCCCTTGCGGTCGCCGGCAACTGCGGCAGGCGTCTCACCTAACTGCGACGGGCCAGCGACTACTGTTTGAAACTCGCCGCGCCGCGAATAGATCTTCACCCGCGGGATGCCGGTTTCGGCGGTGACGAAGTTGCCGTCGGGCAGCACCGCAAGGTGAACCGGATTGCTGCAGCCGAAGAAATCGGCGACCGCCGGCGAACCCTTGCCCCAAATCGCTTCCCGGTCGCCATTCCGCGTGTAGGCTTCCACGCGCAGCAACGCCGGATTGGTGACATAGAGCAATTCGTCGCGTCCTACCACCGCGTCGAAATAGTGATTGGTGACGGCAAACTCCGTACCGCCCGACGTTGAACCAGTTGTGCCGAGCGGCGCAAGCGGCTTGCCTTGAAGATCGTAGCACCAGACGACGTGATTGCCGGCGTCGGCAACCCAGACTTCATAATCGCTGACCGTGATCGAAGTGAAGAATGCATCCTTGCGTTGCGGCCAAATCGCGACGCGTTCACCTTTAGGATCGAATACCTCGACATGCTCTTTCATGCCGACGTAAATATGACCCGGCGTACCGCGCTCGCGGCTGCCGACGACCAGGCAGCGTGGTTCGCTTTTGACCGCGATTTCGGAAAGCTTCTGCCCATCACTTGAGAATATCTCGACGCCGCGGTCGCCAGCAATATAGATTCGGTCTTCGTTATCGACGGCCAAGGCACGCGGCTCGCGGAAGGGAACCTTAAATCCATCGGTTTCGTGGTAGCCGATCATCGCCGGTGCGATCGCTTCGGCCGCTTTGAGCGCCGCCTGCTCGTCACAGGGCTCGGGGGCGGGATTGGTCGACGGTTGATCTAAATGGCCCGCGCCGCGCCAAGCAGTCAGCGCGGCATTGCCGGCGAGAACTGCGATGACGACAGTCACGACAGCCGACGCAGAGACGATCAAAATGGTTTGGTTTCGATTCACAAGCAAACGTGTGGAAATGTGCCAAAAAGACCACGGCCCAGGCTTCTTATGTCATATCCCCGCACGATCGTAAAGTCAACAGCGCGGCGAACTTGCGCGGCGTTGACACGCGATTTCATAGCCGCCGCCGCCAATGGATACCACTCGCCAAGCACGGAGCTTCGTGCCGTTGACGGTTTCGTACGATTGTGGTAGAAACAGACGTTTGTCGATGGCGGCAATTATCATTGAAACCGGTCTTTTGACTAAGGAGCCAACCAACGTGTCACTCAGCGAGCGGAAACAAGAGCTCAAGCGGCGTCGTCATCGCAAGAAGAAACTCAAAGTGTTTGCCCGGAAGCTGGTCAAAGCCACGGTTTCTGAAAAGACGGTCATCGCCGAGAAGATCCGCGGCCTGACGCCCGGCTGCGAAGTGCTGATTCAGAATTGGGATTTGGGAAAGAAGCGGTAACCGCCCCAACTCGTTCCCACGCTCCCGTGGGAACGCACTGGTGGCCGCTCTGCGGCCCCGTACCGGTTGCGTGGCCGCCGAGCGACCGGCGTGTTCCCACGCAGAGCGTGGGAACAAGTGCTTTCTATGCTGACGTATTCTTCAATCGCTCGATGACCGCTCTCGCCGCGGCGAGTTGATCCTCCAAATCCTTCAGCGCGGCACGCTCGCCTTGCACAACTGCTGCCGGAGCGCGCTCGACGAAGTTGGCGTTTTCAAGCTTCTTCTGCTTGGCGGCAATCAGGCCTTCCAACCGGACTTCCTCTTGCCGATTTCGCGCGACTTCCGCGCCAACGTCAATCAATCCGGCCAGGTCGACGAAGACTTCCATGCCGGAAAGCGCCACGTTTGCCGACTGCATTGACGGTGCGATCTCTGGGCCCAAGCCCGTCGGACGGGCGTTGGCCATTTTTATGAAGGAAGCTTGCATAGGTCGCAGAAGATCGGCCGTGGCTGCGTCGCAACGGACCGAGAATCGGACCTCCTTGACCTGCGCCACGTTCTGCCGCTTGCGAATGTTGAGGACCGCGCGAAGCACTTCCTGGAACCGAGCAAAGCGCGACTCGATTTCGGCATCCTGCCGCTTCGTGTCGGCTTCAGGCCACGGCGCGATCATAATGCTTTCAGCCGGATTCGCCAGCTTGTCGATTCCTCGCTGCGGTGCTACTTCGGCAAGAAGTTGCCAAATCTCCTCGGTCACGAACGGAACCATCGGGTGCAAAAGCCGCAAGAGCGTGTCGAGCACGTGCGCCAACACCCGCTGTGCCGTCGGCCGCAAGGCGGGATCGCCCAACCGCGGTTTTACCATCTCGACGTAGAAGCTGCAAAACTCGTCCCAGGCGAAACCATAAAGGGATTTTGCTGCGTCAGCATAGCGATACTCCGCCAGGGCATGCGCCGTTTCTTGCGTGACCGTTGCCAGCCGGCTGAGAATCCAGCGATCTTCGACGAGCAGTTCCGCGTCGGCCACTGTGACGGGCACGTAGCCCTCGAAATTCATCAGGGCAAACCGCGCGGCGTTCCAAAGCTTGTTGCAGAAGTTGCGGCCGATTTCGAAACGCTCGCTCACCACGGCCCCGCGGGGCAGGGCCTTGTCGGCCTCCTTATCGGCCCACTGCGTGGAAAACTCCTCACCGCAATGCTTGCACTTCACACGTGGGAGAACCCGGTTCTGTTTCGTCTGCTCGATTAGTTTTTCGCAATGCGGACACTCGAACTCGACCGGCATGCGGATGTCTTGCGTCTCGGTCGTGAGATAGGCCAGTCCAAATCGCAGGGCATCGGCCCCGAACTTCTCGATCACGTCCAGCGGATCGACTCCGTTGCCCTTGGATTTCGACATCCGCTCGCCGTAGCCGTCGAGAATCGTGGGATGGATGTTCACTTCATGGAATGGAATCTCGCCCATGTTATACAGGCCGGTGATCACCATCCGCGCGACCCAAAGCGTAATGATGTCGCGATTTGTGACGAGCACGCTTGTGGGATAGTAATACGCCAACTCAGGAGTTTGTTCCGGCCAGCCGAGTGTCGAATGGGGCCAAAGGGCGGAGCTGAACCATGTGTCGAGCACATCCTGCTCCCTTTTTAGGAAGCTGAATCGGTCAAGTTGACTTTCGATTTCCTCATCAACATCGCGCACGCAGATATAGAGATTATGATCGAGGACCGTGCAAACTCGCCCTTCACTCTTCCACTTCTCCAATAATGTGCCAAGTTCTTGCTCTTGCTGTGACAGGCTTTCAAGATCGTCCCTCGCTGGGTCACTCGTCACCGTCCAGGTCACCGTCCATACAGGAATCTGGTGTCCCCACCACAATTGCCGGCTCACCGGCCAATCGCGTTTTTCGCCGAGCCAGTCGAGATAGCTCTTCGCGTAGCGCTCCGGCGTAATCTGCACGCGGCCGTCGGTCACGGCATCCATCGCGGTCTGCGCGAGATGATCCATCTTCACAAACCACTGATCGGCCAAGAGAGGCTCAATCGGCGTCTTCGAGCGGTCACTGTGGGCAAGTTCGATCTCGCGGTCCTCGGTCTTCGCCACGAGGCCCTGCGCCTCCAGATCGGCAAGCACGGCCAGCCGCGCCTTTTGCATCGTGAGGCCCTTGTATCGCCCAGCGTTTTCGTTGAGAGTGCCATCGAAGTTTAGGATGCTGATCATCGGCAGCTTCTGCCGCAGGCCGACTTCGTAGTCGTTCGGATCGTGGGCGGGCGTGATCTTTACGCAGCCGGTGCCAAGTTCGGGCTTGGCCCAAACATCGGCCACCAGCGGAATCTCGCGGTCTACGAGCGGCAGCCATACCTTGCGGCCGTCGCGGGCCATGCGGGCCAATGTTTCCAGCTCGCCAAGCATCGTGCGGCGGCGCTCCTGGAGGTCGTCGATCTGCTTCTGCAACTCCGGCTTCTCCTTGGCCGACGCCGCTTCCAGCCGCGCTCTCAAATCCGCCTCCGCTTTATTGAGCGCCGCAGCCGGCTCCGGATGCACGGCCACCGCCGAATCGCCGAGCATCGTTTCGGGCCGCGTGGTGGCGATCATCACATGGCTCGGCTCGCCCGGTTTGGGACCGATCACCGGATAGCGGAAGTACCAGAAGTTGCCTTTGACGGTCTCATGAAAAACCTCGTCGTCGCTGACTGCCGTTTGCAGCATCGTGTCCCAGTTCACCAGCCGCTTGCCGCGGTAGATGAGCCGGTCGCGGAACATTTTGAAGAACGTATGTCGCACGGCTCGGGCACACTGCGGATCGAGCGTGAAGCGGGTCCGCTCCCAGTCACAGGAGCAGCCCATCTCTTTGAGCTGGCCGAGAATCCGCTTCTCATAATCGTTCTTCCATTGCCAGATCCGCTCGACGAGCCCCTCGCGGCCAAGCTCGTGGCGGCTGAGCTTTTCTTCTTGAAGCAATCGTCGTTCTACGACCGCCTGCGTGGCAATGCCCGCGTGGTCGGTGCCGGGCATCCAGAGCGTGGCGTAGCCTTGCATCCGCTTCTGGCGGATGAGGATGTCTTGCAGCGTGTTGTTCAAGGCATGGCCCAGGTGCAGCACCCGGTGACGTTGGGCGGCGGGATGACGATTGTATAGGGCCTCTTGGCCGGGTCCGGCTCGCTATGAAAATAGCCGTTGGATTCCCAGAACTTGTACCAGCGGGCTTGAGCGGCGGAGGGATTGTATTGCGTTGGGAGGTCTTGCATGTGTCATGTCCCCCTCTCCCTCCGGGAGAGGGCCGGGGAGAGGGTGTGTTGTGTTAGGGTTCGGTTGTCAATCTTGGTCCCCTCTCCCTCTGGGAGAAGGCCGGCGAGAGGTCGCGTCGAGCGAAAGTTAACCGTCCAGATCCTTGTATTGCTCCACGGATCGGCGAAAGACGGTTATTCGATGTTTAATCACCGACGAACTTCATGTACGTGTGTGGAGTGCCTATGGCGCTACGAGCTACCTCAAGGACACAATCGACGTGCTCTTGCGTTTCGAGCGACGAAGTTGATCTCGACAATTCATTCAGTTCTTCAATTAGCACTGAAATCTGCGCCTGATTGAAAACCGTATCTCCATACGGATCGATATAGGCCATACATTTCGAGTTCTTTGAAATTCAATCCTCGTAACAATGCGGCAAGCCGACCACAACTATCTGGAACGGACGCTATCACCGATCCATTTTCGTCTTGCCAGTAAACCTCGACGCCCATCTTTTTATCCTTGCAGCGCACGTCACCATCAGAACCGTGCTACTCAATTCTCACTCCCGCCGCCCTCGCAATTCCGATTGCCACTGCTTCCTTATCGCTCATCACATCTTGATTCGTAATGCGGTACACTCGCAAGCCTTGCCGTTCCAAGTATGCGGTTCGCTCGCTATCTTCTGCCGCCCGGTCCTCGTGGCTGCCGCCATCAATCCCAATTACAAGCGATTTCTCGCGACAATAGAAATCGACGACGTAGGGCCCGATCGGATGCTGTCGGCGAAACTTCAATCCGCCGAGTCGGTGGGCGCGAACAATGCTCCAAACGACCTTCTCGGGCCAGGTGCTGTTGGCGCGTAAGTCGCGAGCACGATCGGTTGCGCGGGTTTGGGATGTGGCGGTCAGTGTTCATCGCATGCCGTATAAAGCTTCAAAGCACCCTCTCCCCAGCCCTCTCCCGGAGGGAGAGGGGGATCATTTCTCATCCTTCCACAACTTATACTCAAAACTATCCACCAGCGCGATCCAACTTGCTTCGATCACGTTCTCGCTGACGCCGACCGTTCCCCACACGTCGGTCTCGTCCTGGCTCTCGATGACTACGCGGACGCCTGCCGCCGTGGCGGCTTCGGAGTTGATGACGCGGACTTTGTAATCGACCAGGTGCAGCTTTTTCAAGCCGGGGAAATGGCCGTTCAGGGCCTTGCGCATGGCCGCATCCAAAGCGTTCACCGGGCCGTCGCCCTCGGCCACCTCGTGCAAGACTTGGTCGCCGACGCGAATCTTTACCGTCGCCTCAGTGCGAATTTCGCCGGCAGCGTTAGTTTCCACGTTCACGTGGTAGCTCAGCCGTTGAAAATGCGGCTTGAACGTGCCCAGGCATTTGCGAACCAAGAGATCGAACGAGCCGTCGGCCGCCTCGAACTGGTAGCCGGCGTTCTCCAGCGAGACGACCTGCGCGAGGATCGAATCCATCAAGGCCGAATTGTTGGGAATCTTGTGCCGCTGGGTCCTTGCCAGGAGGTTGGAGCGTCCGGACAACTCGCTGACAAGCACCCGCCGCTCGTTGCCCACCGTCTCCGGCTCGATGTGCTCGTAGGCGGCCGTATTCCGGGCGATGCCGCTGACGTGCATCCCGCCCTTGTGCGCGAAGGCGCTCTTGCCCACAAACGGCTGGTGCGGGCGGAAGTTCGTGTTGATTGTTTCGTATACGAAGCGGGAAAGCTCCGTCAAATGCTGCACGCCGCCGGGCAAGAGCACCTCGTAGCCCTGTTTCTTCAGGGCCAGATTCGCGGCGACGGAAATCAGATCGACGTTTCCACAGCGCTCGCCGAAACCGTTGATCGTGCCTTGCACCTGCACCGCGCCCGCATCGACGGCCGCCAACGAGTTGGCCACAGCCAGTTCGCAGTCGTTATGGCAATGGATGCCGACGGGCATGGCAAGCGACTCGACCGCGCTGCGCACCGCCCGTGCGATGTCCTCCGGCATGGTTCCACCGTTAGTATCGCAAAGCACGACCATCCGCGCGCCAGCCTCGGCCGCCGCTTTGAGGGCAGAAAGCGAATAGGCGCAGTCGGCCTTCCAGCCGTCGAAAAAATGCTCGGCGTCGAATATCACATCACGTCCTTGAGACACGAGATAGGCGACGCTCTCGCCGATCATGGCCAGGTTTTCGTCTGGCGTGGCGCGAAGGACTTCGACGGCTTGAAACCTCGAACTCTTGCCGACCATCGTGATGGTTTTCGCGCCGGAATCCAACAACGACCGCAGCCCTTCGTCATCGGCCGCCTTGACGCCCTTGCGGTGGGTCATGCCGAAGGCGCAAACGCGGGTATGCTTCAATGGCAGCTCGCGGACGCGCTGAAAGTACTGGGCGTCCTTCTCGTTCGACGCCGGGTAACCGCCCTCGACATAATCGACTCCGATACTGTCCAGCCGCTGCGTAATCGCCAGCTTGTCCATCAAGGAGAAGCTGATGCCTTCGGCCTGCGAACCGTCGCGAAGGGTCGTGTCGTAGATTTCTATGCGTGTCATAGCTCACTCAATCATCGTTCCACCGACGCGGGGCCGGAGGGGACGTTTGTTCGTCCGTATCAATGAAAAAAGCCCTTTGGCCTCGCGGGCCTCAGGGCTTTGCTTTGTTTTTGGACAAGCACCGGAAGCCCTAGGCCCAATTCTCCCCAATAATTATCGCTACGGCAACACCGACAGAGCCGGCGACCGATAGGCGAATCGTAGTGGACGAAGTGGCAAACATGGGCTTTCCAAGGGCCATAACAGCTAAAGTCTACCGTTAAACTTGGGGGACGTCAAGGCCCACGGGGACAAACCGCTCGATTCCAGCAGCCTTTGTGGGAAGCCTCACTATGATTAGACGCCGACAGTTGCCGCAGCGTGACTTGGAACGGTCGCCTGAATAATTGGCGGGCAGCCCACGTAGCCCAAGTCGCGCGGCGACGCAAGCCACGGCTTGACCGCCGCGCCGCAATTGCACAGCTCTTCAAAGCAGTCGCCGAAGGCTTCCACAATGACCGGATCGAAGTGAGTGCCGGCATCCTTGAAGATCAACTCCCGCGCATGTTCCGCGGGCATGGCCGCCTTATAGACGCGCGGCGACGTCAGGGCGTCGAAGGCGTCGGCCACGGCTACTATCCGCGCCGGCAGGGGAATCTCAGTCCCGCTCAAGCCCGCGCAATATCCACTTCCGTCGAAGCGCTCATGGTGATAGCGAGCGATCTGCGCGGCGATGTCCATGAAAGTACCGGGGCCGACGTAATCGCGCGCCCGTTCCAGCGTCTCGCCGCCAATCAGGACGTGCTTCTTAATGACTTCGAACTCTTTCGGTGTAAGGGCCGCCGGCTTCAACAGGATCGCGTCGGGCACGCCGACTTTGCCAATGTCGTGCAGCGGGCTGGAGCGGTAAAGGTGGGCGAGAAAAGTCTCATCGACCTGACTGCGGTACGGCCCGCGGCGGCTGAGTTGCGTGGCGATCGTTTGTGCGTAGTGCCGCATGCGGTAAAGATGTTCGCCCGTCTCCGGATCGCGCGAGTCCGCCAATTGAGCCAGCGCGAAGACCGTCATTTCCTGAGTCGACATCCATTGCTGCGTCCGCTGCTCGACCAGCCGCTCAAGGTCGTTGGCATAAACTTGAAGCTGCTCTTTCGCGGCCGACAACTGCTGCTGCATCGAAAGCAGACGCAGGTGGACGCCCACCTTGGAGCCAAGCTCATCGTGATCGAACGGCTTGACGACGTAATCGTCCGCCTGTGCCGCGTATCCGCGCAGCCGCTCGGCCGTGGATCCCTTGCCCGAGACCAGGATTACTTGAACCGGATCGCTTTGGGGATTTGCCTTGATGAGGCGGCACGTTTCGTAGCCGTCCATGCCAGGCATCATGATGTCCAGCAAGACAAGGTGCGGGCGAAATCGCGCGATCTTCGCCAGGCACTCCTCGCCGCTGGCGGCCGCCTCGAGGTCGTATTTCCTGCGCAGGATGCGCCGCAAGATATCGATATTCGCGGGCATGTCGTCCACGAGCAATATGCGGTGTTGGTGCAGCACGGCGACGGACCTTGCGAGGACGAGTTCGGTATCTCAGGCCAATTGTTCCAGGAATTCCTCGGCCGCCGCCAGTGGCCGCTCGCCTCCGGGCACTTCGCTCCACAGCGGCAGCTCACAATAGAAGATGCTGCCAGAATTCCCGTTGTTTTCGGCCCACACTCGGCCATTGTGCCCGCTCATGATCTCGCGGCAAATTGCCAGCCCCAGTCCGGTGCCGCCCGCGATCGATGACGTGCGGCCGGATTGGAAGAACTTGTCGAAGACATGTTCGAGATCGTTGGGCGTGATGCCGGGACCTTCGTCGCGAACGCTGACAATCGCCAAATTCTTGGCGCCGCGGATGCGGATATGCACGGTGCCCTCGGCCGGCGAAAACTTTACGGCGTTGCTCAACAGGTTCCGCACTACTTGTCTGAACCGCTCGGCATCGGCCGCCACGTAAATCTCTTCGTTCGCCGCGGCATATTGAATGTGGACGTCCTTTTCGGCGCACATCGAACGGAATTCGTCAACCACGGTTTCCACGAGGCCGCCGAGCGAGCACTTGGCGACCGTCAGCGACATTTGGCCGGCTTCCAGCTTGGAATAGTCCAGCAGTTCATTCACCAGGTTCAACAGCGTGTCGGCGTTGTGCTGCACGTTTTCGAAGAACTGCCGCAACTCCCCCCGATCGCCGTCTTCAACCTCGTTCAGCCCGAACCGGGTGTAGCTGAGAATGCCGTGCAACGGGGTTCGCAATTCGTGCGAAACCTTGGCCAGGAAATCGGTCTTGGAGCGGTTGGCCGCCTCGGCCGCGTCGCGTTGTTGCGCCAGCGCCCGCGATGTGCTCAGCAGGTGCGACTGCGCGGATAAAAGCGTGTGTGCGTCCAACAGCCTGAGCCCCTTCTCGCCGAAATCCACGACGATCGGCTCATACGTTTCGCCCGCCGGACGCGCAAGCACGAGTTCGGTGGCGCGGTGGATAGTGCAGTCCGCGGGCAGCCGCATCACGCTCGCTTGCCAGATATCCAGAAGATGTCGCACCGGCTTGTGCAAGAATAAATCCCGACAGTACGGCCCGCTCAACCGGCGGAAAAACGTCTCCCGCGAGATTACTCCGACCATCGCGTCGCCGTCAAAGATGATCGCTCCCGGCAGGTCGGGGCGCCGCTCGAACTCTTCCTGGATCTCGCAAGTCGGAGTCGTCGCCTCGACCGACATCGCTTCGGTGGAAAGCTCTGCCAGCCTCGAATTGACGTCAATTTGCAGGAATTCGGTTTCGTGCATCATGTTTCCCAACGGACCGGATTCTGCCCGTAGCGGCCGATATGCCGCGCTGGACAAGAACGTTACTCCTGAGAAACTCTAGCATTATGAAAATTTGGCCCATTCCTTGACGATGGAATTATTTGATAAATCCGGGCCGTCTCATTCGGGCGTCCGCCGCAATAATCGGTTTATGTCGGTTGCTCCGGTGAAGCACGCTACTCGAAATGCGGTACAGTTAACGCCTAGGAAGTAGTTGTATACAATGAGGCCATGAAGATTCCCAAATACTGGTCGCAAGCCTCTGCTGAAACCACGCTGCCGCGCGGTGGAGGCACCGCGCGATTCTCCTGCTGGCGCTCATCGGATACGAGCGAGGCCGTCGCGCATCAAGCTGCCCTGGCGGCCGCCCGGCGGATTCTCGATGCCTCGCTCCGTGGCAAACGACTGGACCGCTACGAATACGGCGCGGTGCCGCTGCGCGAGGAGGTGCTCGGCCAAATTGACGGGCCGGAGGGCCGCCCATCGGCCATCCTAACGCGAAACGGCTACGGTTCCGTGGTCCTGAACACGGAACGCGCGATGTTCATCGATATCGACTTCCCCGTTACGGCGTCCGGCGGAACGTCGCTCTTCAAGGGACTTTTCGGAAGAAAGCAGAAGTCGCCGGAGCAGGAAAAGGAAGAACATGCGCGGCAGCCCGTCGATCTATTCATCGAGGACAACCCCTCTTGGGGCATGCGGCTCTATCGCACGTTCGCCGGACTGCGGGCGATCGTCACGCACGACGTATTCGACCCGCAGAGCACGGCCGCCCTGGACGTGCTCAAACAGTTGGGCAGCGACCCGCTTTACATCAAGCTCTGCAAGGCCCAGGAGTGTTTTCGCGCCCGCTTGACGCCGAAGCCATGGCGCTGCGGCTGCAAGGCGAACCCGCCGCGATTTCCGATCACCGATCAGAAGCTGTTGGCGTGGTACCAGCGCTGGAAGGAAGACTACGACGCCCAGCAGGCTCCTTACGCCACTTGCCGCCTTATCGCCTCACTGGGCAATCCGTTCGTCCATGCCGAGGTGCTCAAGATCGTGGAACTGCACGACGGCATGACGCACGCCACCGAGAATTTGCCGCTGGCGTGAGCGGAGTTTATGCGTGCTGTGCCGACTCGATGGGCTCGATCGACTCGATCAAAACGAGCGAGATCATTTCCGCTCGTTCATAAGGGGCCGATGCTTCGCCAGAAAAGGAAAAGATAATGGCACTCGAACGTCCCACCCGCATCATCTCTGGATGCCGTATTTCGAATTCTCGTCCGCTGTTGAGGCGAATTCGAAACGGAGCAAATGGCGCCGCTCGGACCCAAAACATAAGATCTTCAGCTCGCATTATTATCCTCTATTGCTCATTCTAGCTCCGGAGCACCTGCCCTGCAACGTCGCTCGCCAAGCACTAGCGCTCAAACCCCCGCTCTTGCAAAATGAGCCGCGTCTTCCGCTCATGCAGCCCGCGTTCCAGCCCGACGAAGTATTCGTGTGGATTGACGAACCGCTTAACGCCGTCCGGAAAGCCGGCCAACTGCTCGGCTGCTCGGCGTCGAATTGAGGACAGATCGGGCAGTTCATAGACCTTCCGGCCGCCGCGAAATACCGGCACAAGCAAGTCCTCATGCGCCGCGCCGTCAGGCATGGTCTGCCGCCGCGTCATATCCAGAGCATCGACGACAGTCATCTGCGCGTCGCACGGCGCGCTCTGGTCGTAAATGGCGTCGGCCAACGGGCGGCGACCCTGCGCGCCGAGATCAACATACCAGCGGCGCACCTGCAAGACGCCGGGCGTGGAAACCTTGGCCGTCTGTTCGGAGAGCTTGACTTTGTAACGCCACGGCTCGCCACCGCTGCGAATGGCCGAAAGCTTGTAGACGCCTCCCAGCGCCGGATCGTCGCTGCCGGTGACGAGCCGCGTACCAACGCCCCACACGCTGACCTTGGCGCCTTGCTGCTTGAGCGTTTCCACAATCCGCTCGTCGAGGTCGTTGCTGGCGACGATCGCCGCTTGCTCAAAGCCGCCTTCGTCGAGAATCCGCCGCGCCTCGATGCTGAGCGAGGCCAGATCGCCGGAATCAAGCCGCACGCCGATCATTTCGTGGCCTTGGCGGCGCAGCTCTTGCCCGACCGTCACCGCATGGCGCACGCCTTCGAGCGTGTCGTAGGTGTCGACGAGAAATACGCAGTTGTTGGGCATCACGCGGGCGTACTCGCGAAAGGCGGTAAGCTCGTCGTCGTGGCACATGACCCAACTGTGAGCATGCGTGCCGCCGACGGGGATGCCGAAAAGCTGGCCGGCGAGCACGTTCGATGTTGCACTACAGCCGCCGATATAGGCCGCGCGGCTGGCCGAGAGCGCACCGTCGATGCCCTGCGCCCGCCGCAGCCCGAACTCAAGCACCGGGTCGCCTTTCGCGGCCAGTACGAGCCGCGCGGCCTTCGTGGCAATGAGCGTCTGAAAGTTGATGATATTCAGCAACGCCGTTTCCAGCAATTGCGCCTGGCAAAGCGGCCCGCGCACCCGCACCAGCGGCTCTTGTGGAAACACCACCGTTCCTTCGGGCACCCCGTCAATGTCGCATGTCGGCTCCATCGCGCAAAGGTAATCGAGAAATGCCGCGTCGAACAGCGGGCGGCCGTCGTTGCCCGTCAGGCCGGCGAGGAAGCTTGTGTCCGTTTCAGTAAAACGGGCTTGTTCAAGATACTCGACCGCCGTCGCTAGCCCCGCGGCAATAGTGAACCCGCCCTTGAAAGGACTGCGGCGGAAGGTCAAATGAAAAACCGCCTCGCGATCCGCCGGCCCTGCCTTCCAATAGCCGTAGGCCATCGTCAGTTGGTAGAGGTCGGTCAGCAGGGCCAGCGAAGGGTGATAGAGGGTCGCCAAGTTGCTCATAATGTACGTCAGGCTTTCCAGCCTGACCCGCATGGCCCATCAGGCTGGAAAGCCTGACGTACATGATCATCAGTCTGCGCTGGTCAGCCACTCAAAGGTCCACACGGGATTGCCGCACATATCGCATTGATCGCCGTTGTCCAGCAGCGCACCGTGGCACTGGTGGCAGCCGGAGATCGCCGGCAGAATCTCCGTTTGCTCATGGCGCCACTGCATGGCGTCGGCCGACTTGCCGAAGGCCTGCGCCGTGGCCGCCTGTACGGCTAGCGGCAGTAGTTTGAGCAGGATCAGCGGCGCCCGCGACGCTTCGGGCAATGCCGCCGCCAGGATATTGCTGAAGGCCATCCGCTGCTCGGTCGTCGACTTGCCCGCGTAGTACGCCAACCGCCGCGCGGCGCGGCTGTCGGGCTCGATATTCCCCAAGCGAATCCGCGCCAGCCAGTCGCGATGCCATGCCCCGTCGCTGACGTAGCCGCGCTCTGCCGCGGCGTCGGTCGAAACGACAACCTGGTAGACTTCGATCTCCAGCTTCGTCGTCCGTTCCGTCTTCTCCTCGGAGACGGGCATGATCATGGAGTCCCTGCCAACGCGCATTTCCACGTCGCAATGGACGCGGTCGAAAAACGAATCGCGAATCCGCGTCAAGCTTCCGCAGATTCTCTCGATGATCTGCAAACCATCGCCGCGATTTTCGTGCTGGTCGAACTCCTCCGCCGCCGCGGAACACCGATCGACGATTTCTTGAGCGTTCATAGTCGTGCCTTTCCAACTGGTATCTGGCAACTGCGTTTCTCCGCCGCTATCATTGTATGCACCGTCGGGCGGCGTTCCAGACGCGCCGACAGCATTTTCTTCGGCTCGCCACATTCGAAACCGAATCGAGTGCCGTATGAACTATCAAACCAGCGCGGCGACCGTGGATCCGGTCCCTACGGCCGTAATTCGAGATCGCGTCCCGGCCGAAAGTCTTTCGAAGTTTGTTCCCGCCGCCTGCGGCGAGGTCTGGACATTCGCCCGCAACGCCGGTCTTCCGCGTCCCGGACGCCATACTTCCTTGTATTTGGCCGATAGCGTGGTCGAAGTGGGCGCGGAGGTAACCGAACCCTTCTTGGGCAACGACCGCGTCGTCCTCTCGCAGTTGCCCGGCGGCCGTGTGGCGACAACGACCCACTTCGGCCCCTACCAGCGTCTTGGCGAGGCCCACGCCGAGATTCTCCGCTGGTGCACCGAGCAAGGGCATCGGCGCACCGGCGTTTGTTGGGAGATTTATGGGAACTGGGAGGAAAGTTGGAACACGGCTCCGGAAAAGATACGCACCGATGTGTTCCATCTTTTGGAAGACGAGAGCGGCTGATCGCCGGGCGACATGCAATCACATTCCCGGCAAGCACGAGTCGAACCGTTCGGCGCACTCCCCGGCGATCTCGACGCCATTTATCCCATTGGCCATTTCGATTCACGCCTAGTCTACGTCGGCGGTGCGAATGCGGAGCAACTTTACGCGCAACTTAGGGGTGCCGGGGTCGAACTGAACGAATCGGCGCTCACCTTGCTTTCGAGCGACCGATTTATGACGTCGGAAGCCCGCCGAACATCAATGTCTGTCGAGCTTTCCGTGCGGAATCTCGGTTATACGCAGGGAGCTGCGATGTCCGAGCTGCAGGATAAGGCCGTGGCGCTCGGTCTGTGCCTGCCGCCGATCGAATTCGGTCCGCATCTCCGACTTCAGTATCTCGATCAGCCCGAAGGCTATTGCGGCCACCCGATCACGGCACATCGAGCGCCGCCCGGCTCTATTACTATTGCATCGGCGCCGCTCTCGGAAGACGACGAATTCCCCAAGGGCTTCTACTTGCGCCTAATTCAGGGCACGCTGTGGCTTCGCGGTTACAGATCCGGTCCCGAACACGTGTACGATCCCGATGACCGCCTGATTTTTTGCTTGCCCTGATCTCCAAGTCGTGCAAAACGACGCGCTATCGCATCGCCAGGAACCCGTAGAGTGCAAACAAGATGCTCTTATCCACCATCCGATCGCGATGCTGCAAATCATCGAACAACTGACGCGTCGGTCTCCCGCTAATTGCGGGGCAGAATCCACATCATTTGGGCGGATCCCTGCGAAATCCACCCGGAAAACCCGATCATTCCTCATTTTCTCGGCTAGCAACCGTCGATTTTGATAAATGATACGCATTATTCGGCCTTTCCGCTATCGAGAATAAGGTTCGTCGCCATGTCGATATTCGCCGCCAAACCATCGGCAACCGTTCGCCAACGGCCTTCCCAATTGCTGACCAAAAGCTTTGGCGTGATCGTCTTTGTGGGCGTGGCCGTGGCTGCGTTCGCCTGGAAGTTTCGGCAATCGCCGCAGCCGCCGGCGGCTGCGACCCAGGCAACTTCGAGGCTGCTCATCCATCATCCCGCGTTTAACAGCCAACGCGCCTGGCAAGAAATCCTGGCACAATCCAAAGCCGAGATTCGCGAGCATCTAAAGTTCGAATCGCAGGAATCGGGCCAAGCGACTGCCGTTTCGATATCGCTGGGCGACCAGCCGCGAGAGGCCATTGCGCCGCTCGTGAATATGGTCGCATCGGCGTATGGTCAGGCGTGCCGCTCGCAATGGAAAGCCGAAGTTGAGCAGGCTTGCACGCAGGCGCAGGAGAAACTTCGCACAGCCGAGCGCGAGGCCGCGGACGTCGATGCGCGGCTTGGCGTGCTGCGAGATCGGCAACGTGGGGCCTTGACCGCTGCCGGCGAAAGAGCGGACCCGTCGCCTGCGACGATCGAGAATCCGCAATGGACCGAGGCCGCGCACCGGTTGGCCGATCTGGAGGAGCGGAGGCGCGTGCTTTTGTTCGAGCGTACCCCGCTGCATCCCTCGGTCCAGGAAATCGAGATGCACATCAGCGATATGCGCCGCGAAATGGCCGCGATTCCCGCCCGCATCGCCCAGCGTCCCGCCGCGGAAGCCATACATCCGCAAACCGTGCCGCTTGCCCCGTCGCCCGCCGAACTGAGCGCGGCTGAGGAGCAGGTCGACAAATCGCGAGATCAAGTCCGACAGCTTGACGCCGCCGTGCAAACAGCGCTCGCCGAACGGAACGCAGAATTGCGTATCGATCTAGAACCGGCCGAAACGCCAGCCAGTCTTGTAACGTCGCCCCGATTTGCATGGTCGATATTGGCCGCCGCATTATTCACGGCTGCGACTTCTATCGTCGGTCTTGGCATGATCTCCTACGGCGCTTCGCTGGAACCGGCGCTTGCCAGCATCGCTGAGTTGCAGTCTGCCTTGCCCGTCCCGGTGCTCGGCGTCCTGCCGGCCGTGCACCCCGCTCCTTCCGCTAGACGGTCGGCATCACGCCAGCGGTTCATGCAGGCAACCGTAATCGCCTCCGGACTGGCCATGTTGATCGCAATGGCATGGTTCGCATTCTGAGGCTTCCAGCACGTGTAATCTGCACTAAACAAATAGACTTTACCGCCTGCCCAACCCGAAATCAGAACCACCTGTAATGGTGGCATGGCAGAGCGGCTAAATCTCAGCAGAAATCTATTCTTTGTTCCAAAGCTATACGCAATAAGAAGTTGCAAGCGTAAAGTATGCAAATTCGATACCGTTAAGAGCGCCGGCTTATTGCGTATTTTTGGCGTTCTGGGTATAATTGCGTTGTAGGTTGATTTCGCCTGGACCGGTGCGTTTTCGAGTGGGTTTTGCCGGAAACGAACGGGAGCCTGCCTCTTGGCGGAAACAGTTTATAGTGTGGGCGATGGATTGCAAATGCAGCGCGGCCTTTCGCGGCACAGTAGTCACTTTAAGTCAATCCAATCCATATACGCCAATCTATATAGGATTGCTGCGAATGGTTAAGTGTGATTTCTGTGCGACTGCGAGTTGGCGGCATGTGTTTGAGCCAGCGCCTACGCCGGCTCGGTCATGGTGGCGACGAAACGGCAACCGGAAGAGATCGCCGTGCGTTGCGGACCTTGGCCGGGTTCCCGCCGTGAGTCCCCTTGGCAAGTTGGGCTAGTGATAAATTGAGCTAGGACAACCCGCGTGGAACGAGGGGAGCGAAAGCCAATCGCTATCCGGCCGCGACGAGCCGCCGCATAGCAGATAGGTTCGCCGCATCGCCTTGTGCGGTGCAGAACGAGCGAACCCTACAACGGAGGATAGCCGTGACAAACGCCACCGATCTAAAAACGAGAACGGTCAAAGAACTTGCGGACATGGCCCGCAAAAAGAAAGTCCTGGGCTGGCATGAAATGCGGAAGGACGACTTGGTACGGGCCTTAGTGAGAAAAGCCCGCCAAACGGAAGCCAAACGGCGCACCGTGGGAGCTAATGGCGCCGCGTCTGCGAATACTGCGACCAACGGGGCCGCCACCAACGGTCACGGCCTCAAGAACGGTTCCCCGTCGCCGGGTGTCTCTCTACATGCCAACGGCCATGCCAAGAATGGCTCCAATGGCCACGCCGGCCCCCACTTCAAGAACGGCTCCCTTGTGAAGAATGGCACTGTAACAAACGGCGCTTTAAAGAACGGGGCTGTAAAAAACGGTGCTGCGAAAAACGGCATTGTAAAATACGCCACTATGAAGAATGGTGCCGCGAAGAACGGCACTTTGAAGAACAGCGCTTCAAAAAATGGCACGGCCGCTCACTCGATGCCCGTAGAACATGGCCCCAAGCCGCGAACTCCGCAGGCCGAGCAGCGGCTGCAAGAGATCAAGTCGCGTCTGGCCGAGGCCAAGGACTTGGCGATTCGCACCGTCGGCGACAGCCGCGGTCCAACGAAGGACCGCCTGGTGGTCATGGTTCGCGATCCTTACTGGCTGCACGCTTATTGGGAACTCGGTCGACGGAGCGTTCAGCGCGCCGAGGCGGCAATGGGCCAGCACTGGCACGCCGCCCATCCCGTGCTGCGTATTCACGAATTGAGCCGTAACGGCACCACGAGCGCCTCGCGCCAGGCCGTACGCGATATCGAGATCCACGGCGGCGTAAACAACTGGTACATCGATGTGCATAACCCGCCCAAGAGCTACCAATTGGAAATCGGATACTTGGCGCCGGGCAACCGCTTCTATTGTCTGGCTCGGAGCAACGTCGTCACTACGCCCACTCCCGGCTCCGCGGATACGTTCGACCGCAACTGGGCTGAGGTGGCGAAGGACTGCGATCGGGTCTACGCCATGACGGCCGGCGCAGTCGAGCAGGACTCTAGCGGCGACTTGAAAGACATTCTCGAGGAGCACCTCCATCGTCCGATCGGCGAGTCGCTCTTCACGCAGTTCGGCGGAGGCGCAAGCGGTTCGAAGCAGGACTTCCGCTTCCACATCGATACCGAGCTGATCGTCCACGGCAAGACCCAGCCCGACGCGCGGGTCACGCTGCGCGGCGAGCCGGTGCGGCTGCGCCCGGACGGCAGCTTCGCGGTCCGCTTCAGTCTGCCCGATCGCCGCCATGTGCTGCCGGTCGTGGCGAACAGCGGCGACGGCGCCGAACAGCGGACCATCGTGCTGGCGATCGACCGCAACACCAAGGTAATGGAGCCGCTGCTCCGCGATCCCGGCGAGTGAACTCGCGGCGAGCAAAACGATGCCGGCCCCCAATCGTCAAGTGCTCTGGCGTCACCTGGATGATCTGCCGCGCCCGCTTCGCGGCGGGGTCGTCTCCATTGGCAATTTCGATGGGGTCCACGCCGGCCACGCGCGGATCGTCGCGAGGCTCGTCGAGATGGCCCGGTCGCTCGTCGCGCCGGCAGTCATTCTGACCTTCGATCCGCATCCCGCGCGGCTCCTGCGCCCTCAGCAAGCGCCGATGCCGCTGAGCTGGACCGACTACAAGGCCCGCCTACTCTGCGAGTTGGGCGTCGACGCCGTCGTCGCCTATCCGACCGACGAGGCCCTGCTGCGACTCTCCGCCAGCGAGTTCTTCAAAAGCATCGTCCAGGGCCAGTTGCAGGCCCGCGGATTGGTCGAAGGCCAAAACTTCTTCTTCGGGCACGACCGCGGCGGCGACATCGCCTTGCTTGCACTGTATTGCAAGGACGCGGGCATCCGCCTGGACGTGGTCGAGCCGGCGCTCGTCGACGGAAAAATCGTCTCCAGTTCACGCGTCCGTGAGCTGGTCGCCGCGGGAGATGTCGCCGAGGCCGCCCGGCTGCTCGGCCGGCCCTACCACATCCGCGGCGCCGTCGTTCACGGCCAAGGCCGCGGCGACAGTTTAGGCTATCCCACGGCCAACGTCGGCGGCATCGATATGCTTTTGCCGGGCGAAGGCATTTACGCCGGCCGGGCTACGATTGACGGCAAGACGCACGCCGCCGCCATGAGTCTCGGCGGCAACCCGACCTTCGGCGAGTCGGAACTCAAGATGGAAGCCTTCCTCTTGGACTATGAAGGCGACCTCTACGGTCGGGCAATAGAGATTGACTTCTTGGCGCGATTGAGGGACATTGAACGGTTCGATTCGGTCGATCGCCTCATCGAGCAAATCGCCCGCGATGTCGCAGAAACGAGACGAATCGTATCGGACTATCATCAAACCTCTCGCTGACTACTGAGTACTCTGTACTGACCACTGCGGACCTTCAAACTCCCTGCTCCAAGCTCCCCACTCCCGCCCATGATCAACTGGCCGCGTTTCGTCGAAATCATCTGTTCGCACCAGCGCTTCCTGCTGATCTGCCACGTGCGGCCGGACTGTGACGCCCTGGGCAGCGAGCTCGCCATGGCCGGCATTTTGGAGGCCCGCGGTAAGGACGTGCTCCTGGTCAACGATTTCGCCATCCCTCCGACGCTGACATTCATCGATCCAAATCACAAAGTCAAGCAACTTGGCAAGGACGTGACCGCCCAGCAGCTTGCCGACCGCGAAGTGATCATGGTGCTGGACACGTCCGCCTGGATCCAGCTTGGCAAAATGGCCGACGTGATCCGCGAGAGTAAGGCGATCAAGGTGGTGTTGGATCATCACGTCAGCAGCGACGACCTGGGCGCGGAAATGTTCAAGAACACGAGCGCCGAGGCGACCGGCCGCCTGGTCGTCGAAGCGGCCGACGCGCTGGGCGTCGTGCTCACCGCGGAAATCGCCGCGCCGGCCTTCGCCGCACTGGCCACCGACACCGGCTGGTTCCGCTTTGCCTCGACATCCGCCGATACCTATCGCCTCGCAGGACGGTTGGTCGATGCCGGCGCCAAGCCCGATCTTTTGTATAAACAGCTTTACGAAGGCGACACGCTCGGCCGCGTGCGGCTGATCGGCCGCACGCTCGCCCGCGCCCGCGCGGAGTTGGACGGCCGGCTGATACACACCTGGATCGAGCGGGCCGACTTCGAGGCCGCCGGGGCTCTGCCGTCGGACACCGAGGACATCATCAACATGACGCTCACCGTCGGCGGCACCGAGGTGGCAGTGATCCTGGTCGAGCAGGCAAGCGGCCAGTTCAAAGTCAGCTTCCGCAGCCGCAGCGACGTCGATTGCAGCAAGCTCGCCGAGCAGTTCGCCGGCGGCGGCCACAAGCGGGCGGCGGGAGCGACCGTCGACGGCCCGCTGGAAACCGCCCAGTCCCGCGTACTGGAAGCGGTACGCGCGGCAATGGTGGGTAGTGGGCAGTGAGTAGTAGGTAGTGAAAAGACAGAAATAGGTAACGCGATCGGCAGCGATCAAAAATCGGCCTATAGCAGAATGCGAGCGGCTTTCATCCTTCATCCTTAGCTTCCCACTTCCCACTGATCTGACATGCCCTCCCCCGCCCCCGACCGCCGCGGCTTTCTTTCCAAATGTCTCGCCCTCGGCTTCGGCGCGGTTGCCTTGGCCGTGCCAACGGTCGTGGCACTGGCCGCCTTCCTCAATCCCTGGCGTCAGAAGGGCGCAGCGCAAGGCACCTGGGTCCGCGCAGCTTCGTTGGCCGCGCTGCCTGAGGGCCGGCCCGAGCGCTGCCCGATCATCGCCGACCGGACAGACGCCTGGAACAGCTATCCGGCCGAAGCGGTCGGCGCCGTTTTTCTCTGCCGCGGCAAAGACAACGAGGTCCTCGCCTTGCAGAGCATTTGCCCGCACAACGGTGGCGGCATCGGCTTCGACGCGGCGAAAGACTGCTACGCCTGCCCGGTGCATGGCGCGAAGTTCGACATTCAAGGCCGCCGCATCGACAAGCCGAGCGTCAGCCCCCGCAATATGGACACTCTGGAAATCGAAGTCCGCGACGGCGAGGTCTGGGTAAAGTTCGAGAAGTTCCAGGACGGCTCGGCGGCGAAGATTGTCAAGGCGTGACCGATTTCCCTTCTACAGGCCGGGCGCCGGCGGCGCCGGGTGCGGGCCGGCGGCGACTTCCGCAGCCGTAATCTCCTCCAGCGTCCGAATGACGAGCGCGCGGACCCGCGCATCTGGGTCGTGCAGCAATCCGGTGACGCTAGACACCGAATCAGGCCCGAGGCGCACGAGCGTGTGGGAGGCGTCGATGCGGACGATCTCATCCGGATCGCGGAGCAGCCGGGCAATCAGCGGGATCGCCGGCTTGGCGTCCGCCCCCATCTGGTGCAAAGCATTCACGGCGGCCAGCCGGACGCGCGGATCGCCGTCACACAGGCACACCATTAGAGCGGGCACCGCCGCCTTGGCCGGCGCGCCGATCGCCGCCAGCGTTCGCGCGGCAAGTTCGCGGACGCGCGGCTGCGGGTCCGACAGCATCGGCAAAATGTTTGGCACCGCGTCCGGCCCCAAATCTTCCAACGTATGCGCGGCATCGGCGGCGATGTATCCATCCACATCGGCGAGCAGCCGGGCGAGGGCCGGAATGGCGGCTTTCGCGCGGACACCCATCTCGCGCAAGCTGACCACCGCCGCCCAGCGGACGCCCGGATCACAATCGGAAAGCCGCTCCGCCACCGCGGCTACCGCCAGGTCCAGGCTGCTTTCGACCGTCGGTGCCGGCGGCGGGATGCCTTGCCCATAGCCGGCCGACGCCAGCGGTCCGCCGATAGTCAACAGGCAAACAATTGCCGGCATCAGGTAGGTTTTCTTCATGCTCGTCATAGTGCGCCTCGCGTATTATGTGGGGTTGTCCTCGGGGCTATCGTCTCTGTGCTATCATAATTCGCGCGGGCAGTTCGAGCAAATTCAGCAGGGTCAGTGACCAAGAGTTCGCGGCCCACCTGGCCAGCCTGAAAAAAAATCGGCGAATTGATCCGACCAATCCGTGCGCCTCCGACGACGCGGCGGCACGCGGCCGCGCATACCGCATCCTCGCCGCGTCGGGCAAGTTCGACTACATTGCCCGCAACGCCCTCCGTCGACCAAACTCCTCGCACTCCACCCGCTCAATCCTCCCCCCAACCTGCGCGCCGAACGGCATGGCAGTACTCCGGGGAGAGGGGCCGGGGGTGACGGGAGCGAGGATCGAATCTTCGGTTCCCCGTCTTCCGCGTGATTGGCACGCTTTTTGCTATCTATTCTTTCCTTGTGTTAACATGCCAGAACGGCAGCCGCGAACTGGGCCGCATCTTGCCAGAGTTAGCCAGATCGGTAGGTGGGACGCGAAAAAACGCTTTCCGCGGCCAGATCGCGACAGAATGCGACACGCGGCCGTTTCGCCGCGGAATTCGGCCCTGCGAATAAAAGCCCGGCCGGCGTTTGCCGAGCAAAAGAGGGCGCAATTTGGAGAAAACGCGGAAAATCACCAGAAATTGGCGGTTTTTCTAGGATAGCGATCGAGGCACAGTCAATTAGCCACAAAGATCACAAAGATCACAAGGAGCACAAAGAAAGAGAATTGAGGGAATAGATCAATTGATTGAACTCGAATCGAGAGCTGCCATTTCCGGGCAGTCCTTGTTTCCCTTCGTGCTCTTCGTTTCTTCGTGTTTAATAGGTCCGATAAATGAAGCACCACGCGCGATGTCCGCCGCGTGCCGAAGCACCATGTTTACCCAGCTTGCCAGCCCGAAGCACCATCATGTTATAAACACAAGATGATGTATGATAACATGTTACGCCGACGCCCGAGCGACGCACTACCCGCGGAGAATCCTTTCGGCGGTGCTTGCAGGCTTTGGTGCTTCGCGCCCCACTATTGCAAGTTGGTCGAGAATGATAAACAATAATGGCTCCGAGCATCCATCGCGAATCACACCAGGGCGGAAGCTGCGATACCCCACAAGACGTATTCGCAGCCCGAAAAGTGTGCACTTCTGAGAAGTTTTGTGCAATTGAACAGCGCTGGCGGGGCTTTGTTTGCGGAAACCTGAAGTAATCGTTGACTGGAAAGAGTGACAGCAAATCATGGGCAAAGTCGGCATTGGCCTGAATCTGGAAGCGGTGCGGACGTCTCACAAGCCGTTCGAATGGGGCGTCGAGTTCGCCGCCGAGCTGGGCTACGAGTATCTTGAGCCGATGGTCCACTGGGGCCGTGAGCTTTTGAGCGAGGCCCGCTATTTCCATAGCGTCTCCATGCTGGACGACCCGCTGCGAATCCGCCGCGCCGTGGAGCAACACGGGCTAAAGCTCTCGGCCCTCTCGGCGCACAGCCAGCTTTCCAAGCCGGAGATCGCGGTCGAGTATCTCAAGCAGGCCGCTCGATATGCCAAGGAGTGCGGCGCGCCGGTGATCAACACCCACGAAGGCCATAAGCAGCCTTGGACGACCGAGGACGAGGATTTCGTGCTCATCCGCTACTCGATTATGGAGGCGTCGAAAGTCTGCGAGCCGCGGGGCATCAAGATCGGCCTGGAGATGCACCAGACCTACTCGCTCATCCCCGATAAGTACGACCGCATTTTGAACCTCGTCGATTCGCCCATCGTCGGCGCGAATTTTGATACCGGCAACGCCTACTTAGGCGGCATCGATCCGATCCAGTGGCTCTGCCGCATCAAGCACCGGCTCGTTCACATCCACGCCAAGGACATCAGCATCGAGCAGTCCGACAAGGAGCGCGGCGAGGTGATGGGCACGCCCGTCGGATGCGCCTGCGGCGACGGCGTGATCGACTGGGCGGAAGTTGTTTCAATCCTTCGCGGCATCCCGCAAGACATCGTGCTGAGCGTCGAGTGCGGCACGTTGGATCAGGCTGCACGGAGCATTGAACACTTGAGGAAAGTTGTATAACCATTCTTCGTTCCCACGCTCCGCGTGGGAACGCACTTGTGGACGCTCCGCGTCCACGACTTGCCGCAGAGCGGCCGTAAAGTCCGTTCCCACGCGGAGCGTGGGAACGAGGGCGAGCGTGATGACCACAACACATCCAACCGGAGACCCCGCCATGACACAAGACAAAAACCTATCCCGCCGCCGGTTCCTCCAGACGAGCGCCGCCGCGGTTGCTGTGCCGCTATTCATCCCGTCCGGCGTCCTCGCCGCGCCCGCAAGCCCCGGCGCGAACGATCGCATCGCCGTCGCCGGCATCGGCATCGGCCGGCAAGGCAGCGGCGACCTTGCCGATCTCATGAAGGACTCCCGCAGCCGCTTCATTGCCATTGCCGACGTCAACTTGCCCCGCGCCCAGCAACTCGCGAAAAAGTACAAGGGTGAACCCTACCAAGACTACCGCAAGCTGCTTGAGCGGAAAGACGTCGACGCGATCCTCACCGCCACGGTCGATCACTGGCGGGCGATCGTCTCGATCAATTGCTGCCAGGCCGGCAAGCACGTCTACGCCGAAAAGCCGCTGACGCTCACCATCCGCGAGGGCCGGCTGATGGTCGAGGCGGCGCGGAAGTACAATCGCGTCTTTCAGACCGGCAGCCAGCAGCGCTCGATGGGCATCAACCGCGCGACTTGCGACTATATTCGCAGCGGAAAGCTTGGCAAGATCATGGAGGTGATCGGCCACAATTATCCCAGCCCGTGGGAGTACAAGTTCGAGGCCCAGCCGGTGCCCGAGGGGCTCGACTGGGACATGTGGTGCGGCCCGGTGCCATTGGTCCCCTTCCATCCCGACCTCTACACGCCGCGCCCGGCTGGCCAGCTAATTGGTCCCGGCTGGATTTCGTTCCGGACGCATTCCGGCGGCGAAATGACCGGCTGGGGCGCCCACGGACTCGACCAGATTCAATCGGCCCTCGGCATGGACGACACCGGGCCGGTCGAGATTTGGACGGAAGGCGGCAAATTCGATCCGCCCACCTACACCCAGCCAGAATCGCGCGTCCGCGGCGAGAAGATCTGTGCGTCGCCGATGGTCTTCTTCCGCTACGCCAACGGCATCACGGTGAAACTCGATAACGGCAACGAGGGCGGCGCGATCTTTGTCGGCGAGCACGGCAAGATCGACCTCGCCCGCAGCCGCGTCCGTTCCGATCCGAAGGATATCGCCGCTGAGATCATGAAGAGCGCCGGCAAGAACGAAGACCACATGAAGAATTGGCTCGATTGCATCGTAAGCGGCTCGCGGCCCCGAGCGGATGTGGAAATCGGCCATCGCTCGGCGACGGTTTGCCATCTCGGCAACATCGCCCGCTGGGCAGGACGCAAGCTGCGCTGGGACCCGGTCAAGGAAACCTTCCCGGACGATGCCGACGCCAACAAATATCTCGATCGCGAACGGCGGAAACCCTATTTTCTGCCGGAGACGGTGTAGTCCGTCTTCAAAACCGGATAGAGCCCGAACCGTTCGTCCCACGTCGGATGGCGGCGATAGAAGAACTCCAGCTTCTTCTCCGGGTCGCGGGCGATGTCCGGATGCTCGCGGAGCATGGCTTTGAACTCGGCTTCAAGTCCAGGATTCTCGGCCAGCATCTTGCGCACGACTTCCTCGTTGACGTATCGCTCCAGATACTCCTTTTTCTCAAAGTGGGAGTTGAAGAATCCCCACCACAAGAATGATTCCGTTGATTCCGGCTCGAAGAGCTGAACGATCAGCCTCGCCCTGGGCTGCGCGATCGGGACGAAGAGCGACCCGGCGAGCACATCTCGTTTCTCCTTCGCCCATTTACCCTTTACGGTCAATGATTGATGGCCTTCATACGATTGCTTAGCAAATTGAATGTCGCTTGCCCGATAGGTTTCGGCGTCCAGCGTCGTCGCGGCCGGCATGACCTTATATTCAATCCCGTGCAGTTTCAATTTCTCGCTCATCCAAGCCGCATGCGCCCGAGGAACAACGTATCCGCCTTTTGGCGCGGTCGCCACAGTCACTGGGCGAAGTTCGTTGTACAGCGGCACCTTCCAAACTTGCGGCGCCCTGGGATAGTACTTCGTGTAAAGCAGTCCGGAAACGGGCGAAAGCAGCCGCTCGAACTTGTAGCCCTTGAAGTCGATGGTCTGGAATGACAGCGTGTTTTCGTACCGGAGGACAACTTCCTTGCCGCCAGTTGCCCGGCCCTCGTCGTCGGCCGCTTTCGCGGCGCGGTGCCATTCGTCGGCCTCGTCCGCCGCGACTCTCATGAGAGCCGCCACCGTGTCATGCGTTGCCTTCACGCGGACACCATATTCTTTCCATGAATGCGTCTCCACAAGGACGCCGATGCGGTTATTCATTCCCCAGTACGCCTCGGAATATCGGGCGGACGCGATCCCAAGTTTGAATCCTGAGAGCGGCTCGTCCTCCTTTACATACTCCGGATAGAAGAGCAGCGGCAGGTGCCCCGTGCCTTCGAGTTGCCGCTTTGCACGCTCGCCAAGCTGGGCGCCGACGCGGGTCAGCGCTTCGGGTCCCTTCAGCGACGGGTGGATCGTCAGCGAAACGTCGGGCTGAAAATCTCCCCCGTCGGTCACATGCAAATCGATGTAGAGAATCGGGTCCCAGGTGTGCAGCAGCCTCAACATTCCGGCCATTTCGGGCGTGTCGGCCTTGGTATAGTCGCGGTTCAAATTGTAGTTTTGGGAGGTGACCCGCCAGCCCATTTCTTCCGGCCCGCGCTGGTTGGGTCGGTTGTTCTTGCCGAATGCGCTCGTGGCCATCGACATTGAAGACGGGCACGAAGACAAATGTCAGCTTGGCGAGGATGCCCGGCTCGATCTCTCCACGGAGAAGCTCTCGGAGCAGCAAGAAACCGGCGTCCTTGCCGTCGATTTCGCCCGCGTGGATGCCGCCCTGCACGAGCACGACCGGCCGGTTCTTCGCCTTCGCCGCCTTCGGATCCAAGGTGCCGTCGGCAGAAGCAACGAGCGCCATCATCGGCCGCCCGTCGGCAGATTCGCCAAATTGGGAATACGCGACCTGTTTCGGATATGCCGCCACGAACTCTTTGCATAGCTTGATGACTTCATCGTAGCGTCCGGTTCGCTTCCATTGGCTTTGCTCGGCGACGGTTGTCAGGGAGTGGTCCGGCTCGGCTGAGTCAGCATGTAACGGACGGATTGAAACAATCAAGAAGCAGAGAAGAAGACAACGCATCGGATGGATCGGCTTGTGTTTGTCGGGGCAGGAACGTATCAAACGACGGATGCACGCTCGCTAAAGCCTACTCGTTCGCGAACCGGCGCACAATACGGACGTCCACAACAATGCCGCGGCCGATCTACGCATCTCGCCTTTCGGAATATATAATACTGTGTTCACGGAAGCGAGTCGGGCAGTTTCCGCCCGACGCAATACCCAGAATCGGAGCACCCATTTTGCGGATCGTCAAGTATCCCCATCCAGCCTTGAAGCATTTGTCCCGGCCGCTGAAGCGCGTCGATGCCGAGCTTCGCAAGTGGATCGCCGAGATGTTCGAACTGATGTACGAGCATAAAGGCATCGGGCTGGCGGCGAACCAGGTCGACTTGCCCTATCGCCTCTTCATCCTCAACGTCACCGGCGATGCGGCCAACAAGGACCAGGAGCACGTGCTGATAAACCCTACGATCCTCAAGCAAAGCGGCAACGCAGAGGCCGACGAAGGGTGTTTGAGCTTTCCGGAAATCTATGCCCCCGTGCGGCGGAGCGAAAACGTGGTCGCCGTGGCGTACGATCTCTGCGGCAATGAGAAGAAATACGAAGTCGATGGCCTGTTCGCCCGCGCGCTGCAGCACGAATACGACCATATCGACGGCAAGCTCTTCATCGACCGCCTCAGCCCGAGCCAACTCGCGAATATCCGAGACGACTTGCTTGACTTGGAGGCCGAGTACAACGGCGACCGCGAGCGGGGCTTTATTCCCGACGATCAGCAGATCGCCGCTCGGCTGGCGGAGCTGGAGCGTCAGAGGACGTGATGCCCGAGCGAATCATCGCCATTGGCGACATCCATGGCTGCCGTGCCGCATTGCATGCGGTGCTTGACGCAATCAAACCGACGGGCGACGACACGTGCATCACGCTGGGCGACTATGTTGACCGCGGCCCCGATTCATGCGGTGTTTTGGAAACGCTTATCGCACTGGAAAAACAGACGAAGCTCGTGCCGCTGCTGGGAAATCACGATGAGATGATGTTGGAAATCTGCCGCGGACGGACCTATCTGCCTGAATACTGGCTGCACTTCGGCGGCGACGCGACATTGGCCAGTTACGGCGCGAGCGAACCGGCCGAAGTCTGGCCTGCGCATTTCGAATTTCTTGAGCGATGCTTGCTATCAACTGAAACTGGACGGCATATCTTCGTACATGCAAACTATCAGGCAGATGTGCCGATCAACGAAGTGCCGCGACAAATACGCTTGTGGGAATCATTCCGCGATCAACTGCCGAGGCCGCACTTTTCCGGAAAAACGGTGATCGTCGGCCACACTTCGCAAAAATCCGGTGCGGTACTCGACCTGGGTCATCTGCGCTGCATCGACACATGGTGCTACGGCAAAGGCTGGCTGACCGCGATGGACGTGGAATCGGGCCAGGTTTGGCAGGCCGACAAGATCGGCAGGTTGCGACAGTAGGTCCTTTTTGCCGGAACGGACGAATGTGCTTGCCGTACTTAACACGTTTGGCGGCTTTACGCGCTGCAACCGCATAAAGTCCCTCTCGGCAAGAGGGACCTACTAGCCGAACAATCGTCAAAATCGCTTCATCCCAGCGCAGATCGACCGTTACAATGTTGCGGCATGCTGCAATCCAGGCCAAATCCAATTACAATAAGACTGTGAATCGCGAATGAACTTTTCTACGAGGTGCGCATGTTTCGTGACAAGAAAGTGGTCGTCGTCATGCCGGCATACAACGCCGCGCGGACGTTGAAGCGGACGTACGACGAGGTAATGGACCAAGGCATGGTTGACCAGGTGGTTGTCGTCGATGACGCCAGCCGGGACGAAACGACCGCGGTGGCCCGCACGCTGCCCAATACGATCGTCCACGTCCACGAGGTGAACGCTGGCTACGGAGCCAATCAAAAGACTTGTTACCGGCTGGCGATGGAAGCCGGCGCGGACATCGTGATCATGGTGCATCCGGATTATCAGTACACGCCGCGGTTGATCCCGGCGATGGTGGCCATGATCGCTTCGGGCCTTTATCCATGCGTGCTGGCATCGCGCGTCCTGGGCCGGCACGCCGTGCGAGGCGGCATGCCGATCTGGAAATACTTCTTCAACCGCGTCCTGACCTGGGCGGAAAATCTCATCCTCGGCACGAAGCTTTCCGAGTATCATACAGGCTATCGAGCGTTCAGCCGTGAACTGATCCAGCAAATGCGATTTGATGCCTGCTCGAATGACTTCGTATTCGACAATCAAATGCTGGCGCAAGTCCTCTGGCATCGGAACATTATCGCCGAGGTAAGCTGCCCGACGCGTTATGAAAAGGAATCGTCCTCGATCAACTTTCGCCGCAGCGTCGTGTACGGCCTGGGTTGTTTGCAAACCGCGCTCATCTATCGCCTTTGTCGCTGGGGGATGATGAAATCGCCGATGTTCCCGCCCAAGGAAGCAGGAGTCGAAAGTCGAGAGCAGCAGCCCGTTGCCGGTTAGGGCCTGTAAAGCGGTGAATTGATGAATGTGTAGGATGGACCTCCGAGTCCGTCCCGTTTTTTGCGGACGGACTCGGAGGTCCATCCTACAGGCCACGTCATCGCTCACAACACCGTCAGCGACGGCAGCACCGGCTTTGTCCGGCGGGCGCGAACCAAGTTGCCGACCAGCGTGTGCGGTAGGGCTTCCAAGTAGGACCGCGTGGGCTCGTGATCGAACGATGCGAAGACGCGGCCTTCGTCGCCCAACACGCGAAGCTGCGTGTCCAACGGAACTTCGCCCAGCAGCGGCACATTCATTTCGGCCGCCCGCCGCTTGGCCCCGCCGCAGCCGAAGATTTCGTGCCGCGCGTCGCAATTGGGGCAGATGAAAAAGCTCATATTCTCGACCATGCCCAGCACGTCGATCTCGAGTTTGCGGAACATGGTGATCGCCTTGGTGGCGTCCAAAAGCGCAACGTCCTGTGGCGTGCAGACTACAACAGCCCCCGTCGCCTTGACATATTCGCGCAGCGACAGGGCCACGTCGCCGGTGCCGGGGGGCATGTCGATGACCAGGTAATCGAGGTTTCCCCAGGCCACGTCTTGGACGAACTGCCGTACGACCTGGTGGATCATCGGTCCGCGCCAAATGACCGCTTCCCTCGGCGGAACCAGGAGCCCCATCGACACGACCTTCACCCCGGCCATTTCCAGCGGCTCAATCTTGCCATCCACCAGGCGCGGCGTGTCGGTGACGCCGAATAGGTGCGCGACGCTCGGGCCATAGACGTTGGCATCCATCAGTCCCACTTTGGCTCCGGCACGAGCCAGTCCGCACGCCAGGTACGCGGCGATCGTGCTTTTGCCGACGCCGCCTTTTCCTGCCCCCACGGCGATGACGCTCTTCGCCATCAGGCCCAATTGTCCTGCCGGTTCGGGCGGCCGGTTGTGCTCTTCAACGTTCACCTCAATCGTCTGGTCCGGAAAGCGGCCGCGCAGGAATACGGCCAGTTCTTCGCCAATTTCCGTCCATAGCGGCGCGGCCCAAGTGGTTAGACCGAGGGTTACGGTAAGCTTCCCGTCGCCGAGTTCGAGGCGGTGGATCTGTTCTAGTTGCATGGCGCTGCGGCCGGTTTCCGGATCTTGGAAGCTGGCAAGCGCGTTTCGGACGGCGGGTTCGGTGAATGGTAGTGGCATAGGCGACTATTCTACGTTGAATAGCGGGTCCACGGTAGGCTGCCCCAGATTTGTTCCGCCACAGTCTGTGTTGCCTGCGGCAGGTTGGCCAAATGTCGAACCACGAGCTTGGTGAGCGGCGACAACTCACGCGGCGAAGTGAGGAAGTGTATCGCACCTGCTTCCCGCATCAACCACTCGCGGTCCGCAAGGCTGCGGTCGGCCACGACGGCCGCACGAGCGTGGGGAAAATCCCGACGCAGCCATTTCAGTCGCTCGACCAGGTCGCTAAGGTTTCCTGAATTTGCTTCCGCGATCAGAAATGCCGTGTTCGTTCCCGCTAACGCCGCCCATGCTTCCTCCAACCGGCGGCACTCAAAGGTTTTCACGCTCGAATCGGCAAGCTCCTTGCGCAAGGCGGCGGTCCACTCGCCGGATCGTTCGCAAACGATCAGTCGCGAGGCAGGCGATAGCGATTGCGGAGAAAATGATGCGGAGTTCGGCGAGTTCATAGCTGGGCCGATCCATTATACCTGCATCGCGCACGGTTGTTATACAATGGAGGCCGGTTTCAACAGCATTTCCTCCTTCCGTCGGAAAGACTACTATGAGCGATACGTCTGCTCTCCCGCCAGTTTCACCGTCTACGCACCGCATCGGCTGGATCGGCTGCGGCGTCATGGGCTCGAGCATGTGCGCGAACCTCATGCGGGCCGGCTTTTCTGCCACAGTTTATAACCGCAGCCGGGCGAAGGCCGAAACTCTTCCTGGCCCAAGGCGGCACGCTGGGCCGAATCGCCCCGCGCGGTGGCCGCCGAGAGCGATGCGATCTTCAGCATCGTCGGCTATCCGGCCGATGTCCGTGAAGTGTTGCTCGGCGGCAATGGCGCCCTGGCCGGTTGTCGGCCCGGTGCCTTCCTGGTCGATATGACCACGAGCGAGCCCTCGTTGGCAGTGGAAATCGCCGCGGCCGCAACACCGCGCGGCGTACACTGCGTCGATGCGCCGGTATCGGGCGGCGATGTCGGCGCCCGCGAGGCCCGGCTCTCGATTATGATTGGCGGCGATGCCCGCGCGGTGGCAGCGCTGGAGCCATGCTGGCAGGCGATGGGCAAGACGATCGTGCATCATGGCGGCCCCGGCAAGGGTCAGCACGCCAAGATGGTCAATCAGACTTTAATCGCCTCCGGCATGGTGGGTCTCTGCGAAGTGCTTTTGTATGCGTACAAGGCGGGACTCGATCTCGAAAAGGTTCTGCAGTCCGTCGGCGGCGGCGGTGCGTCAAGTTGGTCGCTATTGAACTACGGCCCGCGCATGTTGCAAGGCAATTTCGCTCCCGGCTTCTTCATCGATCATTTTCTCAAGGACCTGGGCATCGTATTGGCCGAGTCGAAGCGGATGAACCTGATGATGCCCGGCACGGCGCTGGCGGAGCAGCTCTATCGCGCGGCAAAGGCCCAAGGCCACGGCCGCGACGGCACGCATGCACTACTTCTGGCGATGGCAGAAATGACAAGTATGTCATGGCCGCGGACGTGATTTTATTAGCATTCATACAAAAATGTAAAATATTTGTTAGCTTTCACAAAAAAAGTGCAAATATCCTTGCGAAACCCTTTCGCTTTCGCTAAACTCGACTCTAATGTCGAGAGTTCGCGTTGAATGCATTTTTATTCGGCGCGGGCAGACCGGTCGGCCAGAGCGTGAAGCCTCGCCAGACGTTGGGGGCATGATTTGAGGTCATCCTCTATCGAGTCGTAAGTCGTGCGGACCGGATCTAAGTATCAAGACCGCACGAAGGTAATGCATAGTTCCGACAAGAGAAAGGTGTGTAATGGTAGTGCATGTGAAGTTCCGAAAGTTGGGCACGCTCATCGCCCTAGGATTGGCAATGGCGTTCCTCGCTCAGACGGCCCGGGCAGCCACGTACAGCTGGGCAAACGTCGGGACAACCTGGAGCGACGCCTCGAACTGGGGCGGCACGGCGCCGACTGGCATCGATGTCGGCCAGTTCGCCAGCCCTTCGTACACCGGCACCCAGCCGACCCTGTCCGGGCCCGCCTCGATCGGCGCCCTGTGGAGCACCGGCGGGGGAACGCTCAACATTACGGGCGACACGCTAACGATGAACGCGGCGACTGTCAACGGCCACGCCAACACGGGCATCGAGGTTGACGCCGGCGCTGGACCCTTCAGCATCAGCTCCGGGATCGTTTTAGCAAATCCGCAGTCATGGCTGAACAACTCCAGCAATGCTGTGACGGTCTCGGGAAACGTTTCGGGCACGGGGCCTTTGACCATCGGCGGTTCGGGGACGGTCATCCTTAGCGGCACGAACACCTATTCACTCGGTACGACGGTCGGTGGCGGCTACTTGACGTTTGCCTCTAGTTCCGCCGTTCCCGGTACCGCGACTATCAGCATCAATGGCAACGGCTCGCTAGTTGCGGCAGGCGCGCAAACGACCGTGATGGGATGGCTTAGCTCCGGAGAGGTGAACACCGGTTCTACCGGCGCCATTGCCATCACAGGCAGCTCGAACGAAGCCATCAACTTCGCTGCGAGCAGCTACAACAGTCTCGCCCTCTCCTCGACCGGCGCGGCCACCTATTCCGGCACGATCACCCCGGGAAGCAACGGCTACCTTTTCGGCGGCGATGCCTCGACCAACCTGACCGTTTCGACTCCCATCTCCACGTCCGGAACTCCCATCCAGAAGGTGAGCACAGCGGGCAATGTGACCCTTTCGTCCGTAGCCTTGACCGGAAGCACCACCATCAACGGCACCGGTACAGCGGACTACCTCGCCCGACTCAATATCTCCTCCCTTTCCCTCGGCAGCAATACGCTCAGCATCGGCAGCGGCGGCGCGGTTGGCATCCCCCTCGGAAGCACGAGCGGCGCCGTGACCATCAACAACGGCGGCACGCTTTATTTTGAAGGTGGAACCTTGACCAGTAGCAGCAGCGCGGGCGGCACGATCACCGTCAAGACCGGCGGCAAACTGGAAGGCCGCGACTTCAACAACACGGCCGCGACCTCGGTTCAAAACATCGTTCTGGACGGCGGCACCATTGGCAATGGCACCATCCTCAACAGCAATGGCGGCGGCGCCGCCACCCTCCTCAGAAACAATATCAATGTCACCTCCAACGGCGGCATCCTGACCGGCAACAACACCGCCTTCGGCATTTACCTGCGACTCTCCGGCGCGTTGTCCGGGTCCGGCGCTGACCGCCAACGGTGGCAAGGGCGTGGAATTTCAAGGCGACACTTCCGCCTACACGGGCACGCTGACCGGCGGCACTAACGGCACCATCTCGTTTAGTCCCGCGAGCGGCACCCAGACCTTCAACGGGGTCATCGCCGGCGGCCGGCCGGTCGCGAAGAACGGATCGGGTTTCACTGTCTTCACCGGCTCGAACACCTACACGGGCGGCACGACGATCAGCGCCGGCTACCTGACGTTTGCCTCCGCTGCCGCAGTTCCCGCCACGGGCACGATCAGCGCCAACAGCAACGGCTCGCTCGTGGCGGCAGGCGCGCAATCCACCGTCACGGGTTGGCTTAACTCGGGCAAGGTGAACTCCGGTTCCACCGGCGCCATCGCCATCACGGGCAACTCCTCCGAGAACATCAACTTTGCCACGGGTGGCTACAACAGCCTCGGCCTCTCTTCGACGGGCGCGGCCAACTACACCGGTACGATCACCCCGGGAACCAACGGCTACCTCTTCGGCGGCGATTCTTCGACGAACCTGACCGTTTCCACCTCCGTCTCGACAGCCGGCACCCCGATTAAGAAAGTGAGCTCACTGGGCAATGTGACTCTCTCGACCGTCAACCTGACCGCAGACACCACCATCAGCAGCGCCGGCACGGCAGACATTAATAGCCTGCTCAAAATCACCAACCTCATTTCCAATGGCAACAAGCTCACCATTGGCAGCAGCGGCGCGGTACAGCTCGTCAATTTCGGAAAGACTGTCGGCAACATCGACATCAACAACGGCGGCACGCTTTACTTTGCAGATGGAACTTTAACATCGAGCAGCGGTGGAAGCGGCACGATCACCGTCAAGACCGGCGGCAAACTGGAAGGCCGCGACTTCAACAACACAGCCGCGAACACGGTCCAAGACATCGTCCTGGACGGCGGCACGATTGGCAATGCCACCATCCTCAACAGCAATGGCGGCGGCGCCGCCACGCTTCTCAAGAACAATATCAATGTCACCTCCAATGGCGGCATCCTAAACGGCAACAACACCGGTTTTGGCATTTACCTCCGCCTCGCCGGTGTGCTGTCCGGCTCCGGCACGCTGACAGCTACTGGTGGCAAGGGCGTGGAATTTCAAGGCGACATCTCTGCCTACACCGGCACGATGACCGGTACCGCCGGCACCATCTCCTTTAATCCCGCGACCGGCACCCAGACCTTTAACGGTGTTATCGCCGGCGGCCGGCCGCTGGCCAAAAATGGCAACGGCATCCTTACTCTCGCCAATACGAACACCTACACCGGCGTAACCACCGTGAGCGCCGGCGCGCTAAACCTGGCGGGCTCGCTGGCATCCAACATCACGGTGAGTTCCGGCGCCATCCTCACGGGTTACGGCGCCACGTCGGGCAGCATCACCCTTAACGCCGGTTCCTATGTGCAGGCGACGACCGGCACGCCCGTTCAGGGCACCAACATCATTGCCACCGCCGGCGCACTGATTCTCCCCGCTGTCAACGCCACGGGCTCGGTTACGGCCAATGTGCTTCGTTACACGGGCACCGCCCCGACCCCTGCAAACTTCACCATAAGCTCCTACCGAAGCGGCGCCGCCGTGGCCAACACTTCCGGCACAACCAGCTTGTCCTACACGTCGGAAGCCAAGACGTGGTCAGGCTCTTCGGGAACTTGGGACGTCGGCACGAGCACCCCGTGGACCGGCACGCTGGACCAGAAGTTCTACTCCGGTGACTCGGTTACCTTCGGCGATCTCGCTGCCAGCAACACCGTGACCCTCGCGGGCAGCTTGGCGCCTTCGTCCATCACGGTCAGCAACAACACGGCCAACACCTACACGTTTAGCGGCACCGGTTCCATCGTGGGCGGGACGTCGTTGATCAAGTCTGGTTCTGGCACGCTGGCGATGACTGGCACCAACGCCAACCTCTACAACGGCGGGACGACCATCAACGGCGGGATTGTCAGCTTCGGCACCGGTGGTACAAGCGGGCCCACTTCCAGCGTCGGTGCGCTGGGTACGGGGGCGGTTACCGTCAACACCGGCGGTACGGTTCGGTTCTGGATCCAAAACAACGCGACCTCGACCTACGCCAACGCCTTTACGCTTGGCGGCGGGATGCTGCTGTCTGAAGACGGTAATAACCATGTATCGGGCACCGTCACGGTTAGCTCCAGCGGAGGCATATTGGAAACCTTTTGGTCCGGAAAGGACCTTTGGCTGGACGGCGCTCTCGCTGGAAATGGCCCGCTCGCAGTCTCGTTCGGCGGAAACAACACGACGTTCGTCCACCTTACCAGCTCGAACAATGCGTACTCGGGCATTCTCACCATTAACAACAACAGCACGCTCTCCGTGGAAAACGGAACGGCGTTGCAGAACGCGACCGTGAATCTCGCTTCCGCTTCGGCAACGCTATCAAGCTCAGCCAACACGACATTGGCCAGTTTGACCGGTACGGCCGGCAAGGTGATCAACGCTGACGCTACCGCCCGGACATTTACAGTCAACTACAACAGCTCGACGCCGGCCACTTACGCCGGCGCAATTGGCGATGGCACAGCCAACGGTAACAACCTCGCCCTGGTCAAGTCCGGCAGCGGCACGCTCGTGCTTGGCGGCAACAGCACATACGCCAACGGCACCACCGTCAGTGGCGGTACTCTGCAATTGGCCAATACCTCGCCGTTGGGAACAGGCAGCCTCACCATCAGCGGCGGTCAGTTGGACGTCAACGGCAACAGCCCTACCGTCGGCGCGGTCGCGCTCGTCAACGGCAGCATCGTCAGTTCGATCGGGGGCGGCGTTCTATCGGGTAGCAGCTTCAACGTGCAAAACGGCGCGATCAGCCCGGCGCTTGGCGGCGGGTCGGCTCCGCTTACTAAAACCGGCACTGGGCTCGTAACACTGGCTGGCGCTAACAGCTACGGCGGCAATACGACCATCAGCGGCGGCACTCTGCAATTGCTCAGCGGCGCGAGCTTGCCCTACGGCGGCGGGCTTACGGCCAATGCCGGCCTGTTCGACCTCGGCGGCTACAGCCCGACCTTCGGTCAGCTCTCCGGCGCGGCCGGCGTGATTACCGATAACAGCGCGGGGGCGGGCACGACGGTCATCAGCGCCACCGGCGGCAATTTCAACGGTTCTATCCAAAACGGACCGGCCAAAATCCTCGCCGTGACGGCCAGCGGGCTTGGCACCCTAACTCTCGGCGGCACGAACAACTATACGGGCGTGACGAGCATCACCGGCGGCGCGCTTGTGGTCAACGGCACACACAGCGGCGGCGATGCCTATCTGGTCGAATCCGGTACGCTTGCCGGCGCGGGAACGATCAGCGGCACGAACACTGTGACGCTCAATTTCAGCACCACGATCAATCCCGGTCCCACGATCGCCTTGGGCTCGATCGGCACTCTGACGCTGCCGAATCTTGCTTCGCCCAGCAATGCGTTCGCCAATTTTGACCTCGCTGGCACAACCACTCTCGGCGGCGGCGTCAACGACCTCGTCACCGTGACCGGAAACCTCAGCCTTGCGAGCTCGATGTTGGTCACGGTCAATCCCACTGCGGGAACGCTGGCGTCCGGAACCGGGTATACGCTCTTCACGTACGGCACACTCGATCCGGCGAGCACGGCCAGCGGCTCGGGACTTCAGTTGCGCCGGGATTGCTGGGCCCGAGACAAACCGCCGTCTTCAACTACGGCAGCGGAAATAACAGCTCCATCCAATTAACCATCAACGGATTCAATGCGAACCTGACCTGGATCGGCACGAATTCGACTACTTGGAACCAAAACGTTTTGAGCAACTTGCCTTGGACCGCGCACCGACCCCGGCGGGCAACTTTTTTGCCACCAAGGACAACGTCACCTTCAACAATAGCGCCGTCGCCACGACGGTAAACATCGACTCGACCGTGAGCCCTGGATCGGTCACCGTGACCGGATCGAAGAACTTCGTCTTCACCGGCACGGGCAACATCACCAACGGTACATCGGTCAAGGTGTTGGGCCCCGGCACGCTGACCATTGGCAATACAAACGACTACGCTCAAGGCACGTTCGTCCAAGGCGGCGGCTCGGTGATTCTGGGTAATAACAACGGCCTGCCCATCGCCGGAACCCTTACGCTGGGAAGCACAGGCAGCAACGGTACGTTCGACTTGGCGGGCTATAGCCAACAAATCTCCGACTTGGCCATCGGCAGCGGCGCGATCGCCGCAAATCAAGCCATTACCAGCAGCACGGGTAGCGCTAATCTGGTCTACAGCGGCGTGTCGACAACCTTTGCAGGCACGATTCAAGACACGGCAGTCACCAGCGGCGGTACACTTGCCCTGACGGTCGCCAATGGCCTGCTGAACCTCACCGGCAGCAATACCTTTAACGGCGGAATCGTGCTCTCTGGCGGCACGCTGCAAACCGGCGCGCCGCTGACCGTTCAGAACTCGATTGTCACCCCAAACGGAGGCGCATTGGACCTCGGCGGGCTGAACGCTACGATCGGCGGGCTGACCGGATTTCAATCGATCACGCCCACCGGCGGCACGCTCAGCGTCGGCGGCGTCGGCGTTTCCAGCGAGTTCGACGGCACACTTGACGGTTCGATCCCGCTGGTCAAGGTCGGAAGCGGCACGTTCACCATCACCGGCTACAATACCTACACTGCCGTGACGACCGTCAGCGGCGGCACGCTCGCCGTGACCAATATCGCAAATGGCGGTTTGCCCAGCTCGATCGGCGCTTCGAGCAATTCGCGGAACAACCTCGTGCTCAATGGCGGCGTATTCCAATACGCGGGTGCGACGGTTAATACCGACCGCGGCTTCACCGTCGGCGCTAGTGGCGGGTCGATCGCCGTCGCCGCCGGCACACAACTCCAGTTCGGCAATTCGCTCGCCCTGGGCGGCACGCTCACGAACACCGATGTCGGCACTTTGCGATTCATCAACTATGCCGGCAGCACGGTCTCCAACGGCGGTACGATCGTCATCAATCAAGGCACCGTTGACTTCGGCGGCGGTTACTTTAACAGTTCGCCGTTCGGCTTCGGGACGCTGAACATTCAGGTAAATCCCGGCGGCGATCTCTTGCTTTCCAACGCGCATGCGCTGGGCGGCGACAACATCGACGGCGGCACATCGTGGGGCGTGGTCAGCATTCTGGGCGGCGTGATGACTCTCGACCGCGAGCAGTACGTTCACGGCGGCACCGTCAATGGCCTCGGCCGGCTCGTCCTCTCCGCCGGAACGGTCAACGTCGGCACGGGATCGAGCCAGGAATTCCGCAGCACGACCAACACGAGCGAGATTTCCTCGCTCGCTTCCTCGCAGCCGAGTGTGATCAATGTCGGGCTGAACACGACGTACTCGTCGTTCGTGCTCGATGTGGCGCATGGCGCCGCGCCTACGATTTGATCGTGAATCGAAACATCTACAACACTTTCGGCATCACCAAGGTCAACAACGGCAGCTTGCTGCTGACCGGTTTGGACACCTACGCCGGCAGCACCACGGTTAACGGCGGCACGCTCGAAGTTGGCAGCGCCACCGCTATTCCTTACGGCGCCGGCAAGGGCAATGTCGTCCTGAGCAGTGGAGTCTTCGACCTCTTCGGCAATTCAACGAACATCAATGGTCTCAGCGGCGCCGGCACGGTAGACAACTCCGCCTCCAGCGCCGTCGCGCTGGACGTCGGCAACAATGACGCCACTACGACCTTCTCGGGATTGATCCAAAATTCGAGTCCGGCCGGGATTCTCTCACTGACCAAGGTCGGAAGCGGCACACTGACGCTTAGCGGCACCGGCACTTATATGGGCGGCACCACAGTCAATAACGGTACGCTTATCGCAACGAACAGCCAGGCCATTGCCGACGGCACGAACTTGTACGTCGGCGATCCGAGCCTGTTGTCGATGCTGCCGGCGGCGATCGTACCGGCGGCCGCTCTCCCAACGGCCGCTCCGATAATGGCTTCGGCCGTCCCGGAACCGGGAACCGTGGCCCTTGCCGCGGCTGCCATCGCCGGCCTTGCCTTCTGCCGCCGAATGCGTCGTCGGTAATCGACGTCAGTCGAACTTGACTGTCGGCAACTTCGTTTGCCGCGATTGGGAGTCTGGCTCAGAGCTTGGAGTCAGGCTCCCGATCGTTTTTCTAGAGTGATGTCAAGGTTCAATTGCGACACAATCGTTTGGAAAGGACTTCGGCGGGGGTTCGATAGTCGAGGCGTCTTCGCGGACGTTCGTTGAGTAAGGTCTCCGCGCGGGCCACCTCCTGGTGACTGATCCGCGAGAAGTCTGTGCGTTTGGGAAAGAACTGCCGCAGCAGTCCGTTGGTGTTTTCATTGGTGCCGCGCTGCCACGACCGGTAGGGCGTCGCGAAATACGTCTCCAGGTTCAATTTCCGAGCAAGCTGTCGATGTTCCGCAAACTCCTTGCCGTTGTCAAACGTGACGCTGCGACGCAACGCCGCGGGCAGGTCCTTCAGTCGCTTCGTCAACACCTTCCGTGTCGTGTCGGCCTTCATGTTGTCGGCTCGCCCGATGCGGGCGAAACCGCTTTTCCGCTCGACCACCGTAACCAGTGCGCTGTGGCGGGACTTGCCGACCATCGTGTCTGCTTCCCAGTCGCCGTAGCGGCGGCGGCGGTTGATGACATCGGGCCGCCCGTCGATGCGGACGCAATCGGCCAGTTTGCCGCGTTTTTCCGGCGGCCGGCCGCCACGCCGCAGCCAAGCTCGCCAGGCGGGCTCGCGATCGTCAATCCAGTTATAAATGGTTTGTCGCGACAGGCGCCGCCGCGGCTGCCGGGCGAACTTCCGTTGACTGCGTCCGGCAATCTGATCCGGCGACCAGTATTTCTTCAGCCCTTCTTCCACGTACTGGTGCAGTTGCGTGTCCTCCATCTTTCGCGGACGACGGCACGCCAAGCGTCGTTCGTCCGCCAACCGCTGGGCCTGCTTGTGACGGTAGCCTCGCTGGCCCTTGTTGCGGCGCAGCTCACGATAAATCGTGCTGCGGTGGCGTCCCATCAACTCCGCGATCTCCGCCTTCGACTTTCCCTTCTTGTACAAGCCATATAGGATTTTCCGCTCCGCCGATGTAAAATGATCAGCCATCGCTGGGCCTCCGTGCGAACGTCACAGTCTTGACAACCGCGACATTCAAGCGGACCCAGCGACCTTTCTCCAATATCAGTTTTCAACTCTGTCGCATTTGTATTTTGCCATCACTCTAGACTGTCCTGTTGAGAAAATCGATCAACTGCCTGAGCCGGCCTTGATTGTATCTGTTATAGTGGAAAACCAACCGCGGCAATTCGGCCAATGCGGTCTCCTCCTTTTCTTCCGGCAACTGCCCAGTGATCTGAAAGCGGCCAGCGGAGACGATGTCGGCGAACTGCTCCTGAATCGACGCCAGCACCGCGTCGCTGGGACGCCGGTTCAACCGCAGAACGAGCTTGCCGTGTACGAAGCGCATGCTGTGGTAAACGCGGAAGAATGAGAGGATCTCCTCCACCGCCTCCTCCACGCGATCGGTCCGCTTGTAGAGATGGAGATCGTCGGGACTGATCATGCCGTTCGCCACAAGCTGCTTCTTGATGAATGCTTCCAGCGTGCCCCAGTAGTCGCCGCCCGGCTCGTCCAAGAGAACGACCGGCACCAGGTCCCGCTTGCCCGTCTGTAAGAGCGTGAGCACCTCCATCCCTTCGTCCAGCGTGCCGAATCCGCCGGGCATAAGGCAGATGGCGTCGCTTTCCTTGACGAACATCAGCTTCCGGGTGAAGAAGTATTTCATGTGCACGAGCTTGGCGTCGCCCGCGATCACCGGGTTGGCCGATTGCTCGAAGGGCAGCAGGATGTTGAGTCCCATCGAATGTTCGCGGCTGGCGCCGACGTGCCCGGCTTCCATGATCCCGCCCGCCGCGCCGGTGATGACCATCCAACGATGCCTGGAGATTTGCCGGCCGAACTCGACCGCCTGCTGGTAGGCCGGGTGGTCGGGCTTGATACGCGCCGAACCGAAGATCGTCACTTTGCGAAACGTGCGATAGGGCGCGAACACCTTGAACGCGTAACGCAACTCGCGGAGCGTGCGGCTCAACAGCTTCACGTCGCCGCGGCTGGCGCGGTCCTTGGCCAGTTTGTCGGCCGAGAGCTTGATTTCCTCAATCAGTTCGGCAATGTTGCCCGCCCTGGCGTCGGCCACAGCGGGGTCAAGACGCGGCAACTCCGAGCCGGGTTGCTGACCGTTGTCCAGGCTGATCGTCGGCGGGTCTTGAGGAGCGGCCGGTTGTAATTCCATAAGTTGTCTCCAGTGCGTAGTCTGTTTCGCCACTTAGCCCGGCAAACACGCCGGACCGAGCGGTTCAAAACTCTTATAGGTGAGTATAAATTCCTGATGGCCGAGTGCTTCGGAGACGGTCGGCGCGCCGGCGGCGGTACGGAGGAGTAGGTCGATCGTCTCTCCCGCGACATCGTCCAGCGTGCCGCGGCCTTCGAGAATTCGCCCGGCGTCGATGTCCATGTCCTCGCTCAGACGGCGATAGGTCTCGGGATTTGCGCAGATCTTGATCATGGGCGAGACGGCCGAGCCGACCACCGAACCGCGGCCGGTGGAAAAGAGAATCAGGTGGGCACCGCAGGCGATTAGCTCCACCGCTTCGGCGTTGTCGCTGATATTCGGAAAACCGAAGCGAACTTCGCCATCGGGCACGACATCGAGGAGATAGAGCCCGCCGCGAGGCGGCAGGTCGCCCGGCTTGAGCATCCCGCTGACGGGCCGCGTGCCGCTCTTGGCATAGGCCCCGAGCGATTTTTCTTCCTGCGTGGACAGGCCGCCTTCGGCATTGCCCGGCGCGAAGCTGCCGTGGCCCAAGACTCGGTGATAGTCCTCCGCCTTGACGACGGCGGCGAACAGTTCGCGGCCAAGTTCGCGCGTGGCGGCGCGGCCGGCAAGGTGCGCCTCGCAGCCGACCATCTCGTTGGTTTCCTCAAAGATTGCCGCCGCGCCGCGGTCGACGAGCCAGTCGAAGACGCGGCCGATCACCGGATTGGCCGTTAGGCCGCTGGTGGCATCAGAGCCGCCGCAGATTGTGCCTATGACGAGGTCGGCAACTTCAAGATCGCAGCGCGGCGCGTTTTGAAGATCGGCGAGAGCCTTCTCAACCCACGCGCGGCCGGTTTGGATCGTGGAACGCGTGCCGCCGGCCTGTTGGATGACAAGCGTTTCCACCGGGCGGCCCGTTCGGCGGATAAGATCGGCCAACCCGCCGCGATTAAAACTCTCGCAGCCGAGTGAAACCAGCAATACGGCGCCGACGTTCGGATGCGTGCAGATCCGCCGCAAGATGCGGTCGGCGTAGGCGTTGGGGTAGCAGCCGGGGAAGCCGACGAGGTGCGCACCGTGCTCGCGAAACGGCAGTGTGACCTCGCGGGCAACGTGATGGGCGCACTCGACGAGGTATACGACCGCCACGTAATTGCGGATGCCCTTGCGGCCGTCGCTACGAAGATAGCCTTGCATGGCAATCGTCATCTTATTCGCGCTGCCGCGTGGGCAGGTAATCGCTCTTGATGTTGTGCGTGTGGACATGTTCGCCCGGCTGGATCGGGCGAAGTGCGGAACCGATGGGGCAACCGTACTTGACGATCTTCTCCGCAGCAGCTAACGGAGTGACCGCGACCTTGTGACCCATCGGCACGGCGTCAATCAGGGCGACTTTTCTGTCGTCCAGCGAGGCAATCGCGCCGGCGGGAAAATCGGACGTGGCTACCGCGACATTATCGCCGGGGGCCAGGAGAAGCAGTCGGCCATGTGACCTGACTGCGGCGGAAGACGGTAGCGCGGCAGGGTCTTGGATCGCGTTTTCCATGTAGTTAATCGTACATGAAAATGGCCGATTAAGCTACGGGCTGCGGTCCAGCGCGGCGCGTTCTTCGCCCGTGCCGAAGTATTCGTCGGCCAGTTCGGGCAACACTTTCACGTCGACGCACGCGTTTTGCGTCAGGTGCTCCGCGCTCTCGGCAATCGTCCGCGGCTCGTTTGGCCCGGCCTGGCTGAGGCGGAAGCGGTCGGACTCAATCCCCGCTTGGACGAGATAGTTCATCGTCGCCATGCATCGGGCGTAGGAAAGTTGCCAGACATCAGCCTCGCCGCCGGGGCTTTTGCTTGCGGGATCGGCATGCTGCCGCGCGTGGCCGCGGATTTCGATGATTTGCCGCTTGCCGGCCAGCAATGGCACAAGCCGCTTCAATTGGTCCTTAGCCTTGTCGCTTAGGTCGGCCGTGCGGCCGGCGAAGACCAGGACCGTGCCATTGTGAGGGTCCTTCCCGTCATTGCGAACGATGAGCGTCGGCTTGCCCACGCCGGCGAGCTTCATGCCTTCGCCAGACCAGGGCTTGGTGCCGTCCGCCTCGAGTTTGCGGCCGACCGCCTTGGGAGCTTTCTTGTCGTGCTTGATGCCGGGCGGATCGCCGGGCCGATTGTTCGGCATGAGCAGCTTTGAGCCGGGGGCCATCGGGCCGGTGGTCGTCGAGCCGGCGGCCTCCGGGCCCTTGGTCTTCGATTCCGAGTTGAACGGGTCATTGAAGTAGTGCTGCACGGACTGCTTCATCTTCTCGTTCTGCGCGGTGATCCACATGACCATGAAAAAGGCCATCATCGCGGTCACGAAGTCCGCGTAAGCAACTTTCCAAGCTCCACCGCCGCCTGCCGCCATGATTGATTGCCGTGCCCTCACCCTGGCCCTCTCCCGGAAGGAGAGGGGACTTGTTTTATGATGCTTCGACTTCCGCGAACAGCTTGTCGAGTTCCTCTCGGTGCATGCGGAACTCGCTCGACACTCCGCGTCGGGCGTGGTCCAAAGCCACCTTGGGCGGCAGGTCGTTTACAAATCCCTGCATGACCGTGGCGATCGTGCGGAAGAAGTTCATCTCCGCGTGGCCCATCGATTCCATCCGCGCGGCCAGCGGGTTCAGAAACCCGTACGACAACAGTATTCCCAGCAACGTTCCCACCAGCGCCGCGCCCACCTTTTCGCCGATCTCATCCACGGGGCCGGCGATCGAACCCATTGTGATCACAATGCCCAGCACGGCCGCCACGATGCCGAAGCCTGGCAGCGCGTCGGCCGTTTTCGCCAACGCGGACACGCAAGCGTGGTGTTCTTCGTCAATTACCTTCATTTCCGTGTTCAAGAGCAGCGGCAGTTGCTCGGGCTTGACCGTTCCTTCGATGATCGGCGATAGGGCGCCGCAAATGAATTCGGTGACGTGGTGGTTGCCGCCGACCCGCGGGTATTTCTTGAAAATGTCGCTTTCCTTGCTGTTGGAGACGTGCTGCTCCAGGGCGATCAGCCCCTCGCGCCGGGCAAGGCGGAAGAGGTCATAAAGAAGCTTGAACAGTTCTTCATAAGTGCCGCGGTTATAGGGCGTGCCCTTGAAGCACTGTAGGATTCCTTTGATCAGGTCGATGAGCACCTTTTTGGGCGACATGACCATCAGGGCGCCCACCGCGGCGCCGCCGATCACGAGGATTTCCGCCGGGTGGATCAATGCCCCGATCGCCCCGCCGGACCAGACGAATCCGGCGAGCACGCATCCCACGACAACGATCAATCCGACGATGACAAGCATGAAGGCCTTTTCTGGTTGTACCGATTGCGCCATGCGGCGAAACATTAACGCCGCAGAAGTATCTAGCATAAAAAACGGCGCGAGGAGGGCGGCGTTTGCTGCGCGAGAAGGGAATTGCACACGGCGAGGCGCGTACAAGCGGCATCTTGCCGCTTGGAGTAGCACTGGAAGCCGCGTCTACAGAATTACTTCGGATGGACCCACATCGGCGAGCACCAGGCCAGGTTGCCATCGGCCTGCTGGACGCGGACGTAGTAATAGCTGACCGCGTCCGGCACGGGATCGGCGTCGGTCCATTGCATTTCCATGTTCTGGCGGTTCGGCTTGCCGCTGTAGACGTAGCGGTTGTTGCGAACGATGTCCAACTGGCTGATCGGCGCGGTGCCGACGACGCGGATATCGAAGGTCGGCTTGCCGGTTTGCGTGAACTCCTCGCCCATCAGGTGGTTGCCGCATTTGACGATTAGCCCGATATTGTCGGTTGCCGCGTAGCAGCGGCGGGCTTTAAATGCCTCGATTATCGATTCGCGCCCCGGCCGTTCGACGAGCAGCACGGCGTAACTCGTGTGCGTGCTGACGTGGTCGCTGGAGCTTTCGAATCCGAGCCGGTAGCCTTTGGCCAGGGCGTTCCAGATGAAGCCCCGACTGTGGATTTGTTCGGGAAGGGTCTTTGTGCCCGCGACTTCCGGCGCGGTGAGCCCCCGCGGCGCGCCCTCGCATTCGTAATTGTTGCGATCGCCCTGGTAGATCTCGACGACCGGCTCGACCTCGGGATCATTGTCGCGCCAATCGGTGCCCATGTTCGTGGCGCTGGTGTGGCTGGCGCACATTCCGCCGAAGTGGTGCAAATAGGCGTAGAGCGTCTTCGTGTCGGGCGTGCCGTTCTTCTCGTCGCCGCGCATATCGCCGCGGGGGAGCGTGCGGATGCCGCGCTGGGTGAAGATCACGTTGCGGTGCCCGTTAGGCCATTCCACGCTCCGCTCGTAGGTGTACGGGGCGATGAAATAGGGCGGATTGTGGTAGATGTCCATCGTCTTTTGAATGATCCACCAGGAGTACTGGTGGCCGAAGCCATTGTCGTGGTCGCCGTTGCCGAGCCAGTCCATGTCGGCCGCGTCCTGAGCGTAGCGCCACATATCTTCCAGCGAGGCATCGCCGTCGCGGTGGGCCGTGTATTCCGTATGGCGATGGAACTCGCCGCGAGCGAGCATGTAAGTCTTGCCGTTGTTCTCGACGCGGAGGTCGCGAAGCTGCTGGATGTCCTCGCGCTCGCGGGGATGGACCGGCGCGACCCTGCGATCGCCCGGTACTACGGCGGACAATTGCAGCGGCGCCATCGGCTCGGCAGCGTGGAGCAGAGCGGCGTAGAGGTCGGTCTTCAATGGCAAGCGGCCGACCGGCACAAGGTTGTTCGCACCGCGGAGACGCCAGTCGCTGCTGTAAATCGCCAGAGCTCCGCTCGGTCCATGCGGCACGATCGCGGGGCGATTGTCGAGGATGCCGTCGGAATTGGAGAGCATTTGCGGTTTGGTCCACTCCTTGCCGTCGTAGCTCATGGCGTATTCCGCCCAGGTCTCGCGCGCCGCCAGGCAACGGATGGTGGCGGAAGACGAGCCACACGCGGCCGTCATCGGCGACCACGATGCGGGCCATGCTCTTGGGCCGCTGGATTTCTTGCAACACGTCGTTTACATCAGCCGCCGGCTGTTGCAAGCGGCCGTCGGCGTAACACTTCACGACGATGCGGCGGCCTTGATAGAGCGGAATGCCGACGCCATTGCCGGCCTTGACCTGGGCCAGATTGCCGACCCCGCCATTGTTGTTGCGGGCCGACTTTGGCGCCATGCGGCCGAAATCCTTGCCCCAGTTCGGTCCGCTCATTTCATACGCGATCCAGACGCGGTCTCGCTTGTCGACTGCTAGGCTTGGCCGGGCCTCGAAGGCCGGGAGCGTCGCCACGGGAATGACTGGTTCGGCGGCCCCGTTGCGGTAGCGTCGCATGACGACGTTGAAATTGCCGTTCTCGTAGCTATCCCAGGCGACGTAAACATTGCCCTGATGGTCGGCCACGATGGCGGGTGCCCAATGATCGGCCGGCTGGTCGGTGACGGCGAGCGGTTCTTTCATACCGCCGCCAATCACGAATATCTGAAAGTATTTGCCGCGGCGGCCCTGCCATGCCCACCACACGTGTCCGTTCGAGTCGGTCGTTGAGACGACGTTGATATCGGCGCCCGGATCGGTCGAACGGCGTTCGATCTGCGACCATTCGTTCGCCGCGGGATCATAAGCCCGGCAGTAAACGTCCCAATTGTGTTCGTTCTGCTGGCTCCATGCGACCCACACGCGGCCCGACTTATCGACCGCCACCGTGGGCTTCCAAAGATCCAAGAGCGGTTCGGTGACCGCGATCGGCGCGGACCATGCCTTGCCGTCAAAATGCGTGAGGAAGATTTGATCGCCATTGCCTTTGGGTACGAATGTGCTGAAGTCGCCCTTTGCGGCGGCCGCCATATCGGGTTCACCGCCGCGTTGGTAGGCGACGTAGGCTGCCCAGACCGTGCCGTCCGATGCACGGACGGCGGATGGGTAGTCGTTCTCAGTGGGAGATGCGACCACACGAGTCGCCGCGGGAAGTCTAACGGCGGTGATCGAACCATTGAGATACTTTTTCGGTTCGACGGCGCCGACCTCGCTCAATAAGATCGTCGCTTTGCCGGCTTCGGTGTCGATTTCCAGCGTGGCGGCGTCGCCTTCGGGCTCGACTGTCACCAGGATATCCGCGGGGGCCGGAGCCGCGCCTTGGGCGGCCTGCTGCCGCGCCCGGTTGGCCCGCGCGGCTCCGCGGGGCACAGCGGAATAGCCTTTCGCGTCGGCCTCGCTGCGGGTGCGCCGCCCCAGGTATTCGCCTCCAGCACGCGGGCATGAATTGGCCGGAAAGTGCCGCTCTCGGCCCCATCGTGGCAGACGAGCTCCAGCGTCACCGCACGGAGTTCCATGGCGACGGGCAAACCGTCCGCGCCAAGGGCGAGAGAAACAAGTTTATTCGTCCCTGAGAATGCAATCGCCAGACCCGCAATCGACACAACGGACCGAAACGGAATACAGGTTGCCATGGCAAGACTCCTTTTCCGAGGCATCATAACCAGGTTATTGTTCACTTGCGGGCCGCCGGCGTCAATATGGCCCGGTTCGAGCGCTGAAAAACGCAATCCGCAATGCAGCGACAAACAATTGGCAGTAGAGCACAATCATCGCCCGGTCGAAATCGGCGGCGACGAAGAAGGCTCCACAGCGGCGTCATTCATAGGCGAGATCTCAAACACCGTAGCGCCGTAAGGCTTGTCCGGTTTCTCGACCTCCGACCGGTCGATGGACACGATCGACCAGCCGCGGGATTCGCGGATCAGTCCAAAGTGTTGACGCTCACTGCGATCGGCGAAGACCAGCTCGACATCTAGCTCCGCGCGGTCTTCGGCGGTTTCGCTCACGCGGCTTACGGCAAATCCTTTTAAGCCCGTTGTTGAACTGCGGAGGCTATCGCGGCACGCAGCGGCTCCGAGTTGCTTCTGCGTTTCCTCGAACGAGCCTCGCAGCGGGCCGGTGACCAGCGATAGATAGGCCGCCGCATCACCCGACTCTGCGGCGGCAAAAAATGCCTTGATCGCTTCCTCTGGCGTGTCGGGCAGTCGGCCCTTGCCGCGGAGCGCGAACGCGGCCGCGGCCAAAGCGGTCGCAAGTATGACGGGCAAAGCAAAGCGTCGTGCGGACATTATTGGTCTTCCAGAATTCCCAAGTCAACCGGCTTGCCCGACCGTTCGTCGATCACAATCTTCTTCAGACGTGGCAGGACTTCTTCCATCGTCTCGAGGACGAGGCGGCGGATGGTCAACTCGCGGCCCGTCGCCAATTCGGCCAACATGCGCTCGAAGCGATCGGCCTCGCCGCGGGCCTTCTCCGTGGTCTCGGCGGCCGTGCCTTCAGCCTCGCGGCGAGCGCGCTCCGCTTCGCCGCGCGACGCGGGCAGCAGCGCGGCGGCGTAACCTTCGGCCTCATTGATCGCCCGCTGGCGATCCTCGCGGGCGGCCACAACATCACGGAAAGCCGGTTCGACTTCCTGCGGCGGCTGATCGCGTTCCAGCGTTACGGCGTTAACTTGCACGCCGATCCCAAGCCCCTGCTGTTCGAACTGCGCGAGCCGTCCCTTGAGGGCATCAAGCAAATGAAGCTGGATATCCGCCCGGCCCGTCGTGAAGATCTCGTCCACCGTGCGCGCGGCAATTTGCGACGACAACTCGGCAGTGGCCATGTTTTCCATCGTCGCGGGAACGTCGCCCGCGCGGACAAGATACTCCTTTGCATCGACAATTTCATATTGCACGACGGCGGAGACCTCGATCAGGTTCCGGTCGCCCGCCAGACATTCCGCCCGGCGCGGCTCGGCGGTCCGTCCGCGAGTGCGATCATCCAGTCCGCCTCCGATCGCAACGCGCTTCTGCTCGAACATCTTCACGCGGCTCACGCGGTCGAGTCCGTAGGGAAGCCCGAAGTGAATGCCGGGCATGCTCGTCTGCGGCAGTATCCGCCCGCAGCGCCAAACTGCGGCCCGCTCGTTCGGCTGCACGACGTAAACGCCCGACACCGTCCAAACCAAAACCGCGGCAATCGCCAAAAAGCAGGCAGTCCGCCGCCACGGCCAGCCGGTATGGTGATGCGGGTGGTCGTGATCGTGGTGGTGATGGTGGTCGGGCGTGGCGCGGCGGTGCATGGCTCAGTTTTTCTTTCCCTCGCCCAGTCCGCGGGAGAGGTATTTCAGCAACTCCGAATCACCGGAGAGCAACACGGTTGTCTTTTCATCGAGGATTTTCTTATAGGCTTCGAGCGTCCTGGTCAGTTCAAAGAATTGCGGGTCCTTGGCGTGGGCTTCGCTATAGGTGCGCGTGGCCTCGGCCTCGGCCTTGCCGCGAATGATCTCGGCCTCGGCATTGGCCGCCGCTAGGAGCACTGCCTTCTCCTTGTCGGCCGCCGCGCGAATCTTCATCGCCTCCTCGGCGCCCTCCGAGCGGTAGCGCTGGGCGATGCGGGCACGCTCCTTGCGCATCCTCTCGAAGACGCTTTCGCGAATCTGGTCCGGAAGTCCGATTCGCTTGATTCGCACGTCGACAATTTTGATGCCGTACTTTGCCACGTCGGTCGCACAGTCGGACTCAACGTCGTGAACGATTTGCTCCAGCTTGTGCGTTTTCGCTTCCGTGGTGACAAGGCGATCCAAGGAATTGCGGCTGACGGCGGCGGCCAGCTTCGACCAGACGACGTCGTGAATCCGCGATTCGGCCCCGGCCGGGTCATTCACGGTCTCGATAAAGTGCTGCGGGTCCTCGACCGACCAGAGCACATAGACATCGAGGTCGACGTTTTTCTTCTCGCTGGTGAGGAACTCTGAGGGCGCGGATTGTAGATCTGCATCCGACGATCGATGGCCAGCGACGACTGGTAGGGCAGTTTGAAATACGGCCCAGCCTTGGTCAGCGTTTCGATGGGACGGCCGAACTGTGTGACGATCACATACTGCGTTTCGTCCACAAACAGAACGCAGCGCCAGGCAACCGCTGCAATGACGATTACGATCAACACAACAAGCGACTTCATCATGGTGCGGTTCCTTTGTTGTCGGAAGTGTCGGGCACGGCATCAAGGACGGCCGGGGAAGGCGAAATCGGCGAGTCGATACTTTTGCGGCCGAGATACAAGAGGCGGCGGCCACTATGCGCGGCGTCAAGGATGATCTTGCGGCGGCCGGCAAGTGCAGCTTCCACCGTTTGCAGATAAAGCCGCGTTCGGGCGACTTCCGGCGATTCAGCCACGGCCGCGGCAACGGCGAGAAACCGTGCGGCCGCGCCGGTCGCCCGTTGCGTGCGTTCTGCGGAAAAGCCCTCGGCCGCCGCGATCCGTTCGGCAGCCTGCCCCCGCGCGGCCGCCACCGTTTGAACTTGGTAGGCTTGGGCCTCGTTGATGGCGGCCTCCTTCTCCTCAAGCGAACTGGACACACCGCGAAAGGCCGGCACAACTTCGAGCGGCGGATGAATATCGCCGAAGCAGACTTGCGCGACCTCGAGGCCGACGTTGTACCCGGCAAGCGACTCATTGGCACGGCCGACTACTGCCGCCGCAATCTGCACTCGCGCCCCGGTGAAGAGATCGTCCGCCTCGCGGCGGGTCATCTCGGTGCGGAACGCGGTTTCGGCCGCGGCACGCACGAGCCGATCCCATTTCGAGCCGCCTTCACCGTCGCTGATTCCCAACGCGAAGACAGCCGCTTCCGGATCGGTCACGCGGTAATGCACGATCCAGTTGACGTCCATCAAGTTTTCGTCGCCGGTCCAAACGTAGGATTCGTCGGGCTGGGCTGTATATCGGCCGCCGCGGTGCTGGAGATTCCATTCATAAGCGGCCGGCTCCTGCGACTCACCCGACGCGCTGCGAAAGCCGATCTCCACCCGCCGCAATTCGTCCGGACGGATGACGACATGCCACGCGAACGGAAAAGGAAGGCGGTAATGCAAGCCAGGCAACTCCAACGGCAAGACGCGCCGTCCGAACTGCTGTACGACACCACGTTCGCCGACGCCGATAATGTGCAGGCCGCTGCCCAAATAGGCGGCGAACAGCATTACTGCGCCGGCCGCCAGCAGTTTGCGGCGGCGGCGCTTCACTTCATACCATGCGTCGCCCAAGCGATGCTGCAAAGCGTGAAAATCGACGAGCAGTCGGAGCGAGTTGAGCACGACGGTCAGCGAGCTGACCTGGTGCAGGACGGCGGCAGTCACCGGGGAAATCCATCCGCTGGAGGCCGCCGCCACGCAAAGCGCGTTGAAGATAATGGCGAAGCCGATGATGTTCTGCCGGATGGTCCGCAGCACGCGCTGGCCGCAGTCGATCGCTTCAGGCAGCTTCCGTAGATCGTCGCCGATGAGCACCAGCCCGGCCGACTCGACTGTAATGTCGCTGCCGATATCAGCCAGGGCTACGCCGACATCGGCCGAAGCCAGTGCCGGCGCGTCGTTGACACCATCCCCGACCATTGCGATAGGCGAAGCTTCCGCGCGGAGTTTCTTGATCCAATCGACCTTTTCGGCCGGAAGTAGTCCGCCGTGGAAATCGCGGATCTTCAATTGCGCGGCGACCGCACGCGCCGCCGCCTCGTGGTCGCCCGAAAGCATTGTGATTCGCGTGACGCCGAGGTGCTTCAACTCGTGGATCGCGTCATAGGCATCGGGACGAATCGTATCTTGAATGCCGATCGCGGCGACGGCCGACGCGCCCATTGCAACGATTACAAGTGTCTCGCCGCCAACGAGCATTGCATCGACCCGACTTCGCAGATCATCGGGCAACTGCGCTCCGGCCGCCTCGAGTGCCCGCGGGCTGCCGACACGGACCATTTGCCCGCCGACGGTTGCCTCGGCACCAAGTCCAGGACGTGAAAGGAATTCTTCCGCGGTCGGGATCTCGCTGCCATCTTGTCTTGCTCGATCGACGATCAGCCGTGCGATCGGATGCTCGGATTTCTGCTCGACGGCCGCGGCTAGCGCGAGCGCCGCGGACTCGGTGTAGCCGGCCACGGTCTCAATCCGCTCGATGCGGAGCCGAGCGAGCGTCAGCGTACCCGTCTTGTCGAAGACAACGTTCTTCAGGCGGCCGAGGTTCTCGATCACCGCGCCGCCTTTGACGAGGATTCCACGGCGGACGAGGAAGCCGATGCCCGCCGCGACGGCGGTCGGAGTCGCCAGCACCAACGCGCAAGGGCAGGCCACGACGAGCACGGCCACGCTTCGCGATACGTCGCGCGTAAACCAGAACGTAATCGCCGCCGCGGCGAGCACCGCGGGAACGAAATAGCCGGCATAGCGGTCAGCAAGTCGTTCCACGGGCGCTTTGGACTCTTCGGCATGCTCGACCAAGTGTATGATTCGTTCAAGCGTCGTATCACGACCCAGCCGTTCGACTGCCAGCTCGAGTGCCCCGTTTGTATTCAGAGTGCCGGCGAACACGTCGTCTCCGAGCTTCTTCTCAACTGGCACCGACTCGCCCGTGATCGGACTCTGATCAATCCAAGACGCCCCGCCAATGACGCAGCCGTCGATCGGCACGCGCGCACCAGGCCGCACCAGGACGACATCGTCCGCTCGCACTTCGGGCACGTGGATTTCAATTTCATGGCCGCCTCGGCGGACACGGGCGGTGTGCGGCCGCAGGGCCAAGAGCGCGGCAATTCCGGAGCGCGTGCGGCCGATCGCAAAGTCCTCCACCGATTCGCCTACGAGCATGATGAAAATGACTTCCGCCGCGACCAGGAACCACGACGATGCGTCGGTCGAGTGCCATCCCATCCAGAGGGCGGCCATCGCGGCCAAGGCCACGGCCAAGTCGGCGGTAATCTTTCGATGCAGCAGCCCAGAGAGGGCGCCGGCGTAGGTCGGATAGCCGCCGATCAAGGCCAGCAACATCGCCAGATCGAAGTCGTAGATCGAGAGGACTGCACCGCTAACATAAGCAAACAGACCGGCCCCCACGGCCAGCGTCAGCAGCAAATGACGGCGGTGCGAATCTGCTAGAAATGCAAACATTACGCAATTCATCGTAAATCGGCCAGCTTCAGCTTGCAAGCGACTTCGCAAATTGAGGGTCTGGAATGCATCCCGTGAATGGGCTATTATTCGTTGGATTTCCCGAGTTCGGTCTTCTATGCATCTCCACGTCAAACAACTCGGCCAAGGCGAACCGCTCGTGCTCTTGCATGGACTGTTTGGCTCGGCGGACAACTGGTTCAGCGTCGCGCCTAAGCTGGCGGAGAAGTTTCATGTTGTCGCCGCCGACTTGCGGAACCACGGCCAGTCCCCGCACGATGCGACAATGGATTATCCGCTCATGGCGGCCGACGTGGATGAACTTTTTGCCGCGTGCCGCTTTACGAGAGCCTCTGTGATCGGGCACTCGATGGGCGGCAAGGTAGCGATGCAGTTTGCGCTCGACTTTCCGCAGCGATTGAAGAAGCTTGTCGTGGTGGACATCGCGCCGCGAGCCTATTCGCGGGCACACGATAACATTCTCGACACCCTTCTGGCGCTGGATCTGGCGAGTTTCAATTCGCGACAGCAAATCGAGGACGCGCTCGCGACGGAGATTCCTTCGCTCGACCTGCGACGGTTCCTCTTGAAGAGCGCGGGTCGCGACGATCGCGGGGCATTCTTCTGGAAGATGAACCTGCCAGCGATCGCGGCCAATTATCCTCGTCTCTGTGCGGCGGTGGGCGAAGGAAATCCATTCAACGGGCCGACTATGTTCCTTCGCGGTGGCATGTCGGATTACATCAGTTTGACGGACGAAGTGGAGATCCGGCAGCAACATCCGGCAGCCGTGATCGAGACCATCCCGGCGGCCGGCCATTGGGTCCACGCCGATGCGCCGGAGGAGTTTGCAAGACTCGTTCTGGGTTTTCTTTGAATACGCGACCATCGCCTGGGTCCTGCTTTCGGGTGGATGGCAAAGTGGCGGTAACTTCGTCTAGGTAGGGCCGGCCGCACACTTCTCAGGAAATCAATGGCGGGCCGGATTGCCGTCAACTATAATGAACATTGAAACTTAGGCAGCACGGAGACAAACCTTGAGCGATCCCAAGGACAAAACACCGCATCCCGATAATCCGCACGAGGATGAGCTCGAACACACGGCCCACGAACCGCATCCGCTGGACGAACTGGGCATACACACTTCAAGCGAGGATTTCCAGTTTACCGGCCCGGCCGAGGACTTGGACTTCACCGAGCCTGCCGATTTCACCTTTCCGACCGAACACTTTGAAGCAGAAGCCGGCGCGGACTCGTCGGCCGAGATCGCATCGCCCGAACACGCGGATCTCGAACACTTCATTGGCGGCGACGAAGCGGCGCACCATACGAACGACGAGATGGTCGCGGAAGCCGTGCCCGCCGAAGCGGCGGAAGGCGAAGTGGGAGTCGAGGAAAAGCCGGCGCCCAAGCCCAAGCGGGAATTGCCCGCCTCGGTCCGCACGCTGGAATGGGTCGCGGTTGGGCTGCTGGGCGCGATCGGCCTGATCGCGCCTTTTGTGGCAATTATATGGATTGCCGATCCGAAATCTCCGAGTTCCGCGGACATGGTGTCGCTCATTGTGAACATCTGCTTTCCGATGCTGCTGCTGCTGGTGCCTTACGCGCTCTGGCGGTCGAAAGGTCGTTGGATGAAGCCGGCACTTTCCGCGCTATATACCGTGCTGCTGGCCGTGAGCGCGGCCGTGCTGATCGGCGGCGCGTGGGTCGAGGGCATGGAACTGTCGAGGATGAAGTGGCAATTCAACAAATCGCGCGTGGCGGCGGGAAAGCCGGCGCCGGCGTTCATTCCCCCGCCGCCGGAAGCTCCGGCCGATGCCGCGCAAAAGTAGGTCCATTCTGCCGGAATGGAACGGGATTGAAGCCCGAAGCGCAAGCGAGAGGGGGCAGTTCGCCACCCGCTCGCTTGCGCTTCGGGCTTTGATAGTTCGAGGAACCTACGGGCCGACTACGACCGCCGCCGCCTGCCCGAACGGCATCCAAGTGATGCATAGCGCGTCGGCCGGATCGGCCTTCAGCGGCTCGCCACGTACGGCTCGGATCGGGCAAGCTGCGTCGGGAGTTTCATAGTTCGGCATGGCGGGCACGCAGCCGGACCCGGCGGCGAGAACCGACACGGCCAGTTCGATCGCCGCGCCCGCCGCGCCGGCGCTGCCCAATTGTCCTTTCAGCGCGGTGACCGGCGTTTCAGGCAGCAAGCTCCCCAGGACGCCCGCCTCTACGACATCGTCGCGGACGGTGCTCAGCCCGTGCGCGTTGATGTGGCCTAAGTTGCCCACCCGCGCCGCGGCGTGCTTCATAGCCCCGTCAATCGCCCGACCGAGCCCGCTTCCGCTCAGATTGCGATTGGAGTCGACCGGTTCGAACGTCGCGCCCCAACCCTTGAGCCGGGCATGGATTCGCGCGCCGCGTTTTTCGGCGTGGCTACGACTCTCCAAGAGCACCACGGCGGCTCCTTCGCTCCAAACGTGGCCATCGCGGCCAGCATCGAACGGGCGCACCGCGCGGGATGGGTCCTCGTGCCGCCGCGTCAGGCCGCCCATCGCGAATCGACGGACAAACTCCAGCGGGTGCATCTGCGAACTAGCGCCGCCGGCCAGCATCACATCGGCCATTCCGCGCTGGATCACGCTCGCCGACTCGATCACGGCCAGCAGCCCGGAGATCTCGCCTTCGTGGATCGTGTTGTTCGGCCCGCGCACGTCGTGTGCGATCGAAATGTGCGATGCGATCATGTTCGGCAGCACGCGGAGCATGCCCAGTGGATAACTGGCGGCCATGCCGTGGCTGACCCAGCGGCCGAAATCGAATTGGCCGTCGACGCGGCAAGCCAGATACGCTTCCTGGCTTTCCGCAAGCGGCGCGCATATCTGATCGGCGCCCAGCACGACGCCCATTCGTTCGGGATCGATGCTTCCGTTCGCCACGCCCGCATCGCGGCAGGCCAGCACGCTAGCGGCGACGCCGAGCTGCGCGTCGCGGGACATCACCTTGATGCTCTTGCGATTAGTCACGTAAGCTTTCGCCTCAAAGTCGCGAACGTGCCCGAAAAGCTGCGGCGGCATGCCCGCCGCAACATCGGCCGAAACAGGTCCGAGCCCGCAACAGCCAGCCAAAAGGTTGTCCCAAAACGCTTCCCTGCCAATACCGATCGGGCTGACCACGCCAATGCCCGTGATGACCACTTCCGTTGCTTGCATTCCGTTCTCATCGGTTTTATTGAAACGCCTATTGTAGTCCGAGGGGAGCCAAATCGGGAACAGGGATAAGCCAAACGCCCGAAAAATCAGGCGAAATTCTTGCTCGGCCCCCATTCGGACGGGCCTCGGCGAACCAAAAGGGATACGAGTCGGCCGCGGCAATCGACGGCGGCGACTTCGGAGTCCGATTCTGCTCCGCCGTCGGGGATTGTTAGCCCTTGTCGCACCCGCGAGACCTCCGCCGGCGAGAGTTCGCGCTTCGGCAATCCGACGACGGCTTTGACGAGCGGTTCGATCTGGGCGTCCCAATCCGCGGCAGTCAGGCTGCGCGGGTCAATTGCTTCGGCAACCGTCCACGGCCCGATCGCCGTCCGGACCAACGCCGACATGATCGCGGCGGTGCCCACGGCTTCAGCGAGGTCGCGCCCTAACGAGCGAACATAGGTGCCGCCGCCGCACTCGATGTCGAGCACCAATTCAGGATACTCGTAGCGCAGCAACAGCAAGCGAGTGGACTTCGATTGGCCGCGGCTGCAACTGGACATCTTCTCCGCGGCGAGCGAGGTCGTACGCCCGGCGGCCGGCAACCTTGAGCGCGGAATAGGCCGGCGGCCGTTGCATCAACCGGCCGACGAATTGTTTCACCGCGGCCTCAACCTGGCCGAGCGTCGGTATTGGCGGATCAACGAGCATCGTGACTTCGCCGTCGCAATCCTCGGTCGGGCTGTGGCGTCCGAGGAGAAACGTACCCGTATAGCGCTTCGGCATCCGCTGCACATACTCGATCAGCCGCGTGGCCGCACCCACGCATAAGACGAGCACGCCCGTCGCGAGCGGGTCGAGCGTTCCGGCGTGACCGACCTTGGCAGGCCGAGCAAGACGCTGGACAAGATCGACCGCATCGCGCGAAGTCATGCCGCCCGGTTTATTGATGTTCAAAAGGCCGGAAACAGTTGACATAGCTGGCGTAGATTCTACCTGTCGGTTCCGATGGATGATATACGATGGCACGTTCGCGCCAGTCCCCTCTCCCTCCGGGAGAGGGCCGGGGTGAGGGCGCTTTTCCTTCAGTACCAGTCCAGTTTTCTCTTCGGGCTTGGAAATCGCGGAATTCGCTTGTTTTCTAGGGGACTTACAACTCAGACCTCGATCAGCCGTGGATCAGGACACGATCAGGGGTCGTTCAAAACCCAGTCAGACCGCGATCAGACCTCAGTCAGAAACACCTCCTTTGGCTAGCTTGTAACCAGTTCCATTCGCGAGCCTGCGAACCTGCGAGCAGAAGGCTCCAGCAACGCGAATTTTATTTTGGGGGCCATTTGCATCGCGAGTTTTGCCATATTCCCGCGGAAAACGGCGTGTGTTAACGAATCGTTCGGTCGGAAATCTATATAGAAACCACATAGAAAGGTCATAGAAACCACATAGAAAGCGCATAGAAACGTCATAGAAACGCATAGGATCACGTGTTACCTTGTGTTATCAACGACTGATGTTTGGGGGTTGGGGATTTGGGGATTTTGAACATTGAGCCTTGAGCCTTGAATATTGAATATTGAATATTGAATATTGAATATTGAATATTTCCTTTTCATCCTTCATCCTTCCGCCTTCATCCTTTCGTCCCACACTATACCACAGTTTAGAACTGTTGTCAACACTTGGAAGAAATTCGTGATACAAAAGTGCGATAAAGCCTTGCGCGGCAGGGACTTGCGGCGACGAATTATGTTCGCGCCACTGGCCCGCCTTTCGGCGTCACGCGCCGCAGCGGCGACGTAAGTGCTTATACAGTAATGGCTTGGGGATTCGCGGCGGCGAAGCGATGAAAGACGGCGAAAACCGCGGGTCGGGAAACAATCCTGGGTCCTGAAACGGCATGATCGCAATGTATTCACGCCGAAGGCGTGTCACTCCGCAGCCCAGGGTCGCACCAGCGCACCCTGGGATTACGAACCAACGGGTCCTTTCCCGCACCGCAACGCGGTGCCACAAGTCGTGTGGCACCGCGTTGCGATGCAGATTTGAATTGCGATGCATACCCAGGGCGTGATGCGCAGGCCCTGGGCTTTGGAGTTGAACCGCTTGCGGTTGGAGACACTGCAAATCGCCGCATCGAAACATGTTACACCTTATCCCCGCTTCATTATGCCTAAAAGGCGAGCGGACCTAGCGCAACTGGCGGAAATTACGTCGCGGCGTTACGATGTAGGTAAGGATCTGCTCCATGACGCCCGAACGCCTCGGACCCTACCGCATTGTCAGCAAACTGGGCCGCGGCGGCATGGGCATGGTTTTCCTTGGCGTGGATGACGCGACCGGCGAAACGGCTGCCGTTAAGCTGCTTGCCGGCGACATGGCGTTCCATTCCGATTTTCGCGAACGCTTCAGGGCCGAAATCGAAACGCTCCGCAAGCTCCATCATCCGAACATCGTGCAGATCTTCGGCTACGGCGAGCAGGACGACCAGATCTACTATGCGATGGAATACGTTTCCGGCAGCAGCCTGGAGGCCCAGCTTGCCCGCGGCCGGGCGTTCGACTGGCGCGAGGTCGCACGCTTCGGCATCGAGATGACTTTGGCGCTGCGGCACGCCCACGACCGCGGCGTGATCCATCGCGACATCAAGCCGGGCAACCTCTTGCTGACGGAGGAGGGAACGCTGAAGCTCTCCGATTTTGGCATTGCGCGGCTATTTTGGAAGTCGCGCGTCACGGGGGCGGGAAATGTCATTGGGACGGCCGAATTCATGGCTGCCGAACAAGCCGAAGGCCGCGCGGTCGATCAGCGGTCCGATCTTTACAGCTTGGGCGCGGTGCTCTATGTGCTCCTCGCCCGGCGACCGCTTTATGATGCGAAGTCGTTCTTCGAGATGCTCGAAAAACAGCGATTGGAAAAACCGGCGCCGCTGCGGAGCGTGGCGGCCGACGTACCCGTGGAGTTCGAGCAAATCATCCACCGCCTGCTGGAAAAAGACCCCGAGCGGCGCTTCGCTACCGCCACGGTTGTCCAGCGGCGCTTGGAATCGATGCTGGAATCGCTGAGCCTGGCGCCGCCCGCCGCGAACGATCACGTAAGAGTCGATCCGGCCCCGGTGGGCATGCCGACAGGAAGCGAACTTCCGCCGGTCAACCCCTTGGCGGTGACTGTGGAAGCGACGCATTTTCCAACGCCGATCGATCCGCCAAGCCAGGCCGATTACCCTGCCGCGCCGCCAGCCGATCGGCCGGAGGCTGAACCCCCGCGCGCGGCGATCGCTGCGGAAATGCCAACCGATCCGCCTCCGGCCGAATCCGTGCCGGCATCCGCTACGTCGCCCGGTAGATTCGTGGCGGTGCGTCCCGGCGAGCTCGACCAGTCGCATCCGGAGCGGCCCGAAACGCTTTGGATTTCGCCGCAGACGTGGGCCTTGGTTATCGGGCTTCTCGCCGCGGGCCTGATTGTTTGGTACATGTTGCAGCCGCTTTCGGCGAATGCCCTCTATCATCGCATCGAGCAGCAGACCGCGGACGGATCGCCCGACGGCGTGCAGCAGGCCGAGGGAGAGATCAACCAATTCCTGGCGCGATTTCCCGGCGATGCCCGCTGCGCGGAGTTGAATGAGGACCTCGCTCGACTGGAAGCGTGGCGGATGGAACGAGACTTGGGACGGCAGGCCGGCGGGATGAATTTGAAGAACGCGTTGACGCCGGTGGAGAGGTGCTACATCGACGCTTTGAACGCCGCCCGAATTGACGTTCGATCTGGGACTCGAGAAGTATCAAGCGATGGTCGACCTATTCGATTCCCGCAATGAGAACTCGGCGGCCGACGTGCGGTGCATTCAATTGGCGCGGCGGCGGATCGAGGAGCTCCGCAAACAAAGCGATCGGCAGCATAAGGAGATGTTGACCGCTGTCAAGAACAGCCTCGATAGCGCGGACGAACTGGCTAAGAGCGAGCCGCAGCGAGCGGCCAAGATCCGCCGCGCCGTCATCAAGCTCTACGCGGGCAAGGCTTGGGCTGACGAAGCGGTACAGCGGGCGCAAGCCGCTTTGGGCGGTCATTGAGCTATGGAACCGATTTGTTCCGAACCGCCGAACGCATCTTTAGGCGCCCCCACGTAAGTAAGAAGTCGTCGGGGCCGGTTCGCGGCATCGGAGCCCGACGCGCAAGCGAGGCTTTGATACGGCGACAGCCTCGCTTGCGCGTCGGGCTTTTATATCCCTTCGAAATAACGATTTTCTGTGGCTTTTTGACATGAAAACCTGCCATATTTGTTATTGATCAGCCCAATGTGCAAAAAAATCGCGCTGAACAGTAGCGTTTCTAATTTTGCCAACCCATTGACATAAGGCGTTCTAATGATAACATAGGAGTTTAAAGAGTCTTTCCATGATGCGAACAGCACCTAAAGCGCAAGGGTTGTACGACCCCCAAAATGAGCACGACGCCTGCGGTATTGGCGCTGTGGTTGACATTTCTGGCGCCAAGAGCCATAAAATCGTCGCCTATGGCAAGCAGATTCTGCTGAATTTGCAGCACCGCGGGGCCTCCGGCGCCGACGAATCGACGGGCGACGGGGCGGGAATCCAAATTCAGATTCCGCACGCGTTCTTCGCCGCGGAGGCAGACCGGCTGAAATTCGACTTGCCGCCATCGGGCCACTATGGCGTCGCTATCCTCTTTTTGCCGCAAGACGCTGCCATCCGCGGCACGTGCGAGGAAGTTCTCGCGCAGATGATTGTGGACGAGGGAATGGGCGTACTCGGCTGGCGCGATGTGCCGTGCGATAACCGTACGCTCGGCGACATTGCCCGCAGTGCGGAGCCGGTCATTCGCCAGATTTTTATCGCCGGCAATGGACTTGTGGACGAGCAGCTTGAGCGGCGGCTATACCGCGCGCGGAAGCGAACGGAACGGCGGGCGCGCGTCGAACTGGGCATCACGCCCGACGCGTTTTACATTCCGTCGATGTCGTGCAAGACGATCTGCTACAAGGGCATGTTTTTGGCGCCGCAGTTGTTCGATTACTACGCCGACCTCGCCAACCCGGACATGACGACGGCGCTTGCGGTGGTTCATCAGCGTTACAGTACGAACACTTTCCCTAGTTGGCGGCTTGCGCAGCCCTTCCGCATGATCGCCCACAACGGCGAGATCAATACGCTCCGCGGCAACTTGAACCGTTTGACTGGCTACGAGAAGTTGATGAGCAGTCCCGCTTTGGGCAAGGACCTTAGCAATCTCTTCCCGATCATCGAGCCAGGCGGGAGCGACTCGGCTGCCTTTGACAATTGCATGGAGTTGCTCGTCCGCGCAGGGCGCTCGGCGCCGCACGCGCTGATGATGATGATCCCCGAGGCGTTTGGTCCGGCCTACCATATCTCGCTCGACAAGCAGGCCTTCTACGAATATCACGGTTCGATCCTCGATCCGTGGGACGGTCCCGCGGCGATGGTCTTTACCGATGGGCGGTTGGTGGGCGGCACGTTGGACCGCAACGGCTTGCGCCCAGTCGATACATTCGGACGACCGATGGCATCGTCGTGCTGGCCAGCGAGGTGGGCGTCATCGAGTTCCCGCCCGAACAGATCGAGCAGAAGGGCCGCTTGCAGCCGGGCCGCATGTTTTTGGTCGATACCGAAGAAGGCCGCATCGTCGAGGACAACGAGATCAAGGGCAAGATCTCCCGGCAGAAGCCCTATCGCCGCTGGTTGGAGAATCGCATCGAGCTCCGCGGCCTGTTCCAGCCCGCGCAGGGGAGCGATGTCGATCCCGACAAACTGGCCCAGCGGCTGCGGGCGTTCGGTTACACGCGGGAAGATTTGCAGATGATTGTCAGGCCCATGGCGGCCGACGGCCAGGAGCCAGTGGGCTCGATGGGCACCGACACGCCGCTGGCGGTGCTTTCGGACCAGCCCAAGCTGCTATTCAACTATTTCAAGCAGTTGTTTGCGCAGGTGACGAATCCGCCGATCGATCCGCTGCGCGAAGGTCTGGTGATGTCGCTCTTGACCTTCACCGGCAAGGCGCGGAACCTGCTGGACGAAACGCCGGAACATTGCCAACAACTCCAGCTTCCGCACCCGATTCTCACCAACGAAGACATGCAGCGGTTGAGGACGGTCAAGCACAAGGCCGTCAAGGTGGCTGTGCTGCCGGCGGTCTTCACGAATTGCGAGAACGATCCGGGCAAGAATCTGACGGCGGCGTTGGAAGAACTGGTGAAGGCGGGCGAACAGGCCATTAACGACGGCGCTTCGCTCTTGATCGTCAGCGATCGCGACATCGGGCCGAAGCAAGTTGCCATTCCGAGCCTGCTGGCCACTGCGGCCTTGCACCACGGCTTGCTGGAGCGACGCCTTCGCAGCGCGGCGGGCATTCTCGTGGAAAGCGGCGATCCGCGCGAAGTGATGCACTTCTGCCTGCTCCTCGGCTACGGCGCGAATGCCATTAATCCGTACATGGCCTTCGAAGGCATCTACAAGCTGCGGGCCGACGGCGACTTGCCGGAGCACGAGCCGGTTGAGCATCTCATCGACCACTACATTTCGGCAGTGAAGAAGGGGATCTTGAAGACGATGTCCAAAATGGGCATCTCGACGCTCCGCAGCTATCAGTCGGCCCAGCAGTTCGAGGCGGTGGGCTTGAATCGTGAGTTTGTCAACAACTATTTCCGCGGCACGGCCTCGCGGATCGAGGGCGTCGGCATCGACGTCATCGCCCGCGAAGCGATCGCGCGGCATCGTACGGGTTTCGGCCGCCGCGAGTCCGGCCTCCTCGACCTGGACCATGGCGGCGAATATCAGTATCGCCTCGACGGCGAGCGGCATCTCTGGAATCCGGAGACGGTTACCACGCTGCAGCACGCCGTGATGAAGAACGATCAGCAGATGTTCGATGACTTCGTCAAGGCGGTCAACGAGCAGGCCAAGGAACTTTGCACGCTCCGCGGCATGTTCGAGTTCGTGCCCGGCCAGTCGGTGCCGCTGGATGAAGTCGAGCCGGCCGGCGAAATCGCCAAGCGTTTCAACACCGGCGCCATGTCGCACGGCTCGATCAGCGCCGAAGCACACGAGACCCTGGCGATCGCCATGAACCGCCTGGGCGGCAACGCCAACACGGGCGAAGGCGGCGAGGACCCGGCCCGCTACAAGCCGAGGGCCAACGGCGATTCGCTCAATTGCGGCATCAAGCAGGTGGCCAGCGGGCGGTTCGGCGTGACGATCGAATACCTGGCCAACGCCAAGATTCTGCAAATAAAGATGGCCCAAGGCGCCAAGCCGGGCGAAGGCGGCCAGCTTCCCGGCTACAAGGTCACCGACGAGATCGCGCGGCTGCGGCATTCGCAAGCCGGCGTGTCGCTGATTTCGCCGCCGCCGCACCACGATATTTATTCCATCGAAGACCTGGCCCAATTGATATACGACCTGAAGTGCGCCAATCCGGGCGGATTGGTTTCCGTCAAGCTCGTCTCCGAAGTCGGCGTCGGCACCGTCGCCTCCGGCGTGGCCAAGGGCTATGCCGACGAGGTGCTCATCAGCGGGCACGACGGCGGCACGGGCGCGAGCCCGCTGTCGTCGATCAAGCATGCCGGCACGCCCTGGGAAATCGGCCTGGCCGAGACGCAGCAAACTCTCGTTCTCAACGGCCTGCGGGACCGGATCGTCGTGCAGTGCGACGGCCAGATGCGCACCGGACGCGACGTCGTGATTGGCGCCTTGCTTGGCGCCGAGCGATTCGGCTTCGGTACGTCGGCACTGGTGAGCCTGGGCTGCATCCTCATGCGGAAGTGCCACCTCGGCACTTGCCCGGTGGGCATTGCCACGCAGGACCCCGACCTGCGGAAAAAGTTCCACGGCAAAGCAGAATACGTCGTTCGTTTCCTGACGTTCGTGGCCGAGGACGTGCGCCGCGAGATGGCCCAGCTCGGCTTCCGCACCGTTGACGAAATGGTCGGCCACGTCGAGCGGCTCGGCATCAATAAAGCGATCAATCACTGGAAGGCGAAGGGGTTGGATTTCTCGGCAGTTTTTGCCAAGCCGGATCAATCCAACGGCTGCCCGTTACGCCGCGTTCGCCCTCAGAGCGACATACACAAGGACCATCTCGACTGGACGATCATCGAGCAGCTCGGCGATTCGCTGGCCGAAGGCAAGCGGACGCGACTCGAAATGCCGATCCGCAACGTCCATCGCACCGTGGGCGCGATCTTGAGCAACCGCATCGTCAAGCACCACGGCGGCAAAGGGCTGCCCGACGGAACCTTCGAGCTTAACTTCACCGGTTCGGCGGGGCAGAGCTTTGGGGCGTTCCTGGCCAAAGGCGTGACGATGAAGCTCGTCGGCGACGCCAACGACTACCTGGGCAAGGGACTTTCCGGCGGCCGGATCATCGTGCAGACGCCGCCCGGCTCCCCTTTTGACCCCAAGGAAAACGTAATCGTCGGCAACACTCTGCTTTACGGCGCGACCGGCGGCGAGGTCTTCATCAACGGCCTGACGGGCGAGCGTTTTGGCGTCCGCAACAGCGGCGCGATCGCCGTCGTTGAAGGCGTGGGCGATCACGGCTGTGAGTATATGACCGGCGGCATCGTCGTCGTGCTCGGCCGCACGGGCCGCAACTTCGCGGCCGGCATGAGCGGCGGCATCGCCTACGTGTTGGACGTCAACCAGATGTTCGACACGCTCTGCAACCTCGACATGGTCGACCTCGAACCGGTCCATCTCGACGAAGACCTCGACGTGCTCCAAGACCTGATCCGCCGCCACTACCGTTGGACCGGAAGCCTCCAGGCGAAATCGCTCCTCGAACGCTGGCAGGCAATGACCGGCCGCTTTGTCAAAGTCATGCCGATCGATTACCGCAAGGCCCTCGCTCGCCTTCGCGAGCGCGAGCAGGTCAAAAGCGAAGGCGGCCCGGCGACCGAAGAAGTGTTCCGGTAAATGCAGCCCCGCAGGGGCGAAAGTGAATAGCCAGGGGTGCGAACCCCTGGAATTGATATCGCCGAAAGTTTATAGCCCCGAAGGGGCGAAAGAAGGTCTGTCGCCCCTCCGGGGCTTCATAACTAGTAACGACAATTATCCCAAGGGCTCACGCCCTTGGCTATTATCTACCGCCGCTCCGCGGCTGTCAGTTCAATGGCCAACCCCACCGGCTTTAAACAATTTACTCGCTTGGAAGTCCCACACCGTCCGATCTCGGAGCGGATCAAGGACTGGTACGAAGTCGATCAATTGCTGATCGACAAGACGCTTAACGAGCAGGCTGCCCGCTGCATGGACTGCGGCATTCCCTTTTGCCATGGTGCGGGCTGCCCGGTGAAGAACCGCATTCCCGAGTTCAACGACTTGGTCTACCGCGGGCAGTGGCGGGCGGCTGCCGACAATCTGCATTCCACGAACAACTTTCCGGAAATGACCGGCCGGGTCTGCCCCGCCCCGTGCGAAACGGCCTGCACGCTCGCGATCAACGACCGCGCAGTGAACATCAAACACATCGAGTTGCAAATCGCGGAGCGGGCGTTCAAAGAAGGCTGGGTCGAGCCGATACTGCCTCCCACGCGAACGGGCAAGCGCGTGGCGGTGATCGGCTCCGGCCCGGCCGGTTTGGCCGCGGCCCAGCAGATCAATCGCTGCGGGCACGAAACGGTGGTCTTTGAAAAGGACGACCGCATCGGCGGCTTGCTGCGCTACGGCATCCCCGATTTCAAATTGGAAAAACGAGTCATCGACCGCCGCTTGGAGCAGATGTCGCGCGAAGGCGTCCGTTTCCAGTCGGGCGTCGAGATCGGCCGCGACATGACAGCCGGCGAACTGCGGAGCCAATTCGATGCCGTGTGCCTGTGCATGGGCGCGGGGCACGCCCGGCCGTTGAGCGTGCCGGGCTCGGATCTCCGCGGCGTCCACTTGGCAATGGAATTCCTCACCCAGCAGAATCGCCGCGGCGCAGGCGACGTCCAACCCGTCAGCGGCGGCCCGGTGATTACCGCGAACGGCAAGCACGTCATCGTGGTCGGCGGCGGCGACACGGGCAGCGACTGCGTCGGCACTTCGATCCGCCAGGGCGCGATCTCGGTAACCCAGTTGGAAATCCTCCCCAAGCCGCCCGACGGCAACAACGACGAGACGCCCTGGCCGATTTGGCCGAAGATCATGCGGAACGTCGTCCTCGCAGGAAGAAGGCTGCGAGCGGCGTTGGAGCGTATTGACCAAGGAGCTCCGCGGCGACGATGGCCAAGTCCGCGAGCTCTATGGTATCGAGGTCAACTGGCTGCCCGGCGCCAAGGGCTGGGAGATGAAGGAGATTCCGGGCACGGAGTTCATCCTGCCGGCCGATCTGGTGCTGATCGCGATGGGCTTCCTGCACGTCGTCCGCGCCGGCATTGTGGACGAACTGGGCGTGAAGATCGACAGCCGCGGCAACGTGACCGTCGATAACTGGATGACGAGCGTGCCCGGCGTGTTCGCCTCCGGCGACACGGTGCGCGGGGCCTCGCTGGTGGTCCACGCCATCAATCAAGGCCGCATCATGGCCGCCGCGGTGGACAAGTGGCTGCGAGGGTAGCCATTGTTACGACACCAGCTTTGAGATCGCGAAGAGCACGCCGAATACAAGGACCATAAAGCCCGTGATCCAGACGGCGACGCGGAAAGCGTGGCGGAGAATGTCGGGCACGTCTTCATGACGCGTTGCAGCGTAGACGAAACTCACGGCGGCGATTAACGGCAGAGCGAACCAAAAACTGCTGGTCATGTGGCGGCCTCGGCGGCGGCTTGCGGCGATTCGGCGGGCTCGTCGTCCTTGCCGGCCTCGGCGGGGGCGGCGACCGGCCCGCAACAGGCGTCGTAAATCGCCAGAATGTTCAATAGTCCGGCAATCATGGTATAGACCGTGCCGAGCTCGAAATAATGGGGCAGTTGGCGCTGCATTGCGGCTAAGGTGGGACCGCCGCCTTGGCTGCCGTCCGGTGCGGGCGGGGCCATGAAGCCCTGCAGGATGGGGTGGTCGCGGAACTTCCATTGGAGCATGGTCATCGGCACGGTGGGAAGACCGATGCCGATCTGACAAAGCCAGGGCAGCCGCCATTCCTTTTCGTCGAAATTGAAATAGACCGCGCGGCCCCAACCAAGTTGAGGGCTGCCGCCCAGATAAAGGCCGTAGATGAAAGTGCCGAGGATGCAAATCGAAAACAGCGCGCCTTTGGCGTTGCGCCCTGGTAGAAGTGGCCCAGCCCCGGAATCAGCCAAGCAAGGATTCCCGCGACAAACGGGTCTTTCAACTTGATCGGCGGCTCGCTGGCCGGCGTGGATTTGCTGAGCGGCACGAATGACTCCTTGCGGTCCGAGGGTTCATTAGAGGTCCATTCTACCGCCTTCATGAGCTTTTACCAAGGGGACGCCTCACACCGCCACGGGAAGCGGAACGAGCCATTGTTCGAAAAAAGCCACGATGTTCCGCAGCGGAAGGTCCTTGGTCCAGGCGATTTGGCTGATAATGCCGCCAGCGCCGAAGTCGGCGGCCTTGCGAACGCGGAAGACGGCGTCACGGACCTGGCTGGGTTGCACGGAAGGGTCCAATCGCCGATTTTCCACGCCACCCCAAAAAACGATCCGTCCCCGCCGCTTGTCCGCCAGCTTCACGAATTCTTCCAACGGCCATTCGGCGTGCACAGCGTCCACGCCGATTTCGATCAGGTCGTCCAGCACATCGCCCAGCGTGTCGCGGGAGCGGAAGAAAACGAACTTATCGTGGTCATGTGCGATTGAGCAGGCGTCTCGAAACAAGGGTTTGACAATTGCACGCCATAGATTGACGTTCACTCGCGATTGGAGCGCCCAGCTCAAGTCGTCGTACAATACGACGCCGTCAACGTGAGTTTTCGCCCAATGCTCTACCTCGCGGCGGTAGAATTCATGCAAGCGCGCGAGCAGATTGCGGAGCTCGACATGGCCTTCGGCCAGTTCACGGAAGACCGTCTCCTGGCCGCGCAACTGACCGAGCCGTTCCAGCGGGTGCAGTTCACATTTGCCGAGTGTGAATCGCGCCGTGGCATCGCAGGCGGAATTGATCTTGGCGAAGCGCGCGGCTTCCAGCAATTCGCCGGGCGGTTGATAGGCCGCCAGCGAGGCCGCGTCCATCAGCGGCGACATCGCCAATAATGGCTGGCCATTGGGCGAATCGACTTTCCAGCCGCAGCCCCAGGCGTCGGTAAGAATGCCGGACTTTTCAAGGTGTGGCTTCGCTTTCTTGCTGGAAGTAGCGCCAGTTTCCAGGTGCAGGAAGTCGCTCGGAAAGCGGACTTCCATTTCAGCCACGTCGTCACGGCGAGCGGATTCCGTGCCCGGCATGAGCCACAAATCGCGCGGCGCGCGGTCGATTGGCTGATGGTTCAAAGTACGAATAACGCGCTGGCGCGAGATCATGAAAAATCCGGAAAAGTGTAGGTAGCTGGGGTGCGGTCAAAACCGAGACAAACCAGCACCATTGAGGGGTTGTCGTCCCGTATCCCGTCCACGCAATCTAAGGCCCAAAAAACCTTCTGAACTTCGTAATCTATACTTTTATATTCCGGTGACGGAAAAAGTCTATATCGCTTCCCGAAACCATGAGAATTCCACGCCTATGTTCGCGCAAGAAGGAACCGGCCATCCAGTCATTTCTCGTTTCATTCCTGAACGAGCACTGTCCCGCCCTGCGAGACCGCCTGGAAGGGCCGCGATTGGAAGGCCGTGTCAATTTGACGCAGGTGTTGTCGGTTGTGCCGATGGAAGCGGGCAAACCGCTGCTTCGCAAGGCGTTTTACGCCACGACCAAGGAGTTTTCCACTACCGGAGTGGCGCTGGTGGTTGACAAGCCCTATGGTCTCGACGAGGCCCTGCTAGGATTTCGCAGACGGGGGTCAATTGTCTGGCTTCGAGCCAAGGCACGGCACTTGCATCCCCTCGGGGGAGGGTTCTTTCAGCTTGGAATGCGATTGACGGAGCGCTTGGAAACGGATGAATTCCGTGAACTTGATAAGTTGGCGCTGTAGATCGATGGACTACAATGGGGCCATGCAACGGCTTCAAGTTCCGCGATTTCTTTGGCTAACTTTCGTTTCCATGACCGCTTTTCCAGCAGGTCCGGCAATCGGCGCCGACGCCGCGCCTACTCCGAACGGTGAAATCTGGGTCTATGTTGGCACGTACACTAAATCGGCAAAGGAAGGCATCAATTTCTTCCGCTTCGACCCGGCGACGGGCCGCGCAGCGAAGCCGGCGGTAGTTGCCACGGTGCGGAATCCATCGTACCTTGCACGGCATCCGACGCGGCCGGTGATTTATGCGATTTCCGAAGTCAGCGAGAGTGGCGGCGAGAAGACTGGAGTTGCCGCTGCTTTTGGCATTGAAGCCATGACCGGCCGACTCACGCCGCTTAACCGGCAGTCCAGCGGCGGCCCCGAGCCGTGCTATGCGAGCGTCGATCATAGCGGCCACGCGCTACTGGTGGCTAACTACGGCGGCGGTTCCGTCGCCAGTCTGCCGATCGAAGCGGACGGGCGTTTGAGGCCGCCAGCCTGCGTCGATAAGCACCACGGATCGAGCGTCAATCCGCAGCGGCAGTCAGGACCATTTGCGCATTGCTTCGACGCTGACCCCGCGAACCGCTACGCGTTGGCGGCCGATTTGGGCACGGACAAGCTCATGCTCTATCGGCTTGACGCCGAAAAGGCTACTTTCAAGCCGAACGAACCGCAGTTTGTGAAAGTTACCGCCGGCGCGGGGCCACGACACGTTGTGTTTCATCCTAACGGTCGCTTTGTCTACCTGATCAGCGAATTGAACTCCACGATCTCGGTTTTCCAGTACGACGCCGCCCACGGAACGCTTGCGGACGTACAGGGAATAAGCACGCTCCCCGCCGGTTTCCACGGCCCAAACACGACGGCCGAGATCCGGATCGATCCGTCAGGCCGGTTCGTCTATGGCTCGAATCGCGGCCACAATAGCATCGCCATCTTCGCCGTCGACGGCGAGAGCGGCAAGTTGAAAAGCTTCGGCCACCAGTCGACGCACGGCAAGACCCCGCGGCACTTTGCCATCGACCCGACGGGACAATACTTGTTGGCGGCCAACCAGGACTCGAACAACGTCGTGGTTTTTCGCATCGACCGTGAGACCGGACTGCTCCGTCCGACCGGACAGGAAGTGTCGATCCCTAAGCCGGTATGCATCGTAATGATGCGGCCGATCGGGCAGTAACCGCCGAGCGGGTCGCCGTGTATCTAAGAACGGGGGCGTATCGGTTGGCGGGTATTCAAATCACGAAATTTCAAAACCCGAAATTCGAAACAAATCTTAAATGCGAAAAGGCAATGCTCCAAACCGCCGGGTCATGATGCTCCGCGCTTGGGACATTGAGCCATTGCTTCATTCGAGTTTGCTTCGAATTTCGGGCTTGGCATTTCGGATTTTCGAACATTCGGCGTTCGCGGCAGTTTTCTTATTCCTACTCGCTTATCTGCGTGCCGCCTACTCTGCTCCGCCTGACTTCGCCCAGGCGCCGGCCGACGCCGTCTGGATTGTTCATGCCGACTTCGACGCCCTGCACAAATCGACCGTTTATCAAAAGCTCTCGGCGGCCGCACTGGCCCATTGGAAGCCGCTTGCAGCCCGTCTAACCAAGATCAATCGGCAGCTTGGCATGGATGTCACCAAGGACTTGCATGACATGTCCGTCTTCGGGCCGACGCTCGCGGAGCCCAAGGCGATGCTTGTCATGCATGCGGATTGGGATCCGCAAACTTTCCGGCAACGGCTGGCTTTGGCCCCAAGCCACGCGGTGAGCACGGTCGGACAATACGAGTTTCATTGCTTCACGCGGCAGGACGAGGGGCAGCTACGCACGATCGTCGGGACCTGCTGGCGGCCCGGCACTTTCCTCTTTGGTCAAACGCCGGCCGATGTGCAAATGGGACTTGACGTGCTTGACGGGCGACGGGCGCACCTTGCCGGCCGCAGTTCGGCGCTGGCGGCGGACGTTTTGCCCGGCACGGTGCTTGTGGCGCGGATGGTGATGTCGGGCGCGGCGCCGCCGGTTGAATCACCGGTATTAAAGCAGACCGACGAGATCGATCTTTGTTGCGGCGAAAACGCGGGCGAGTGTTTTGCTCGCGCGAAGCTGCTGGCAAAAACACCCGAGGCGGCCGAGCAGGTGAAGAAGGCGGTGGATGGCATCCTGATTATCGTCAAGCTTCAGGCGCCCAAGGACGCGACGGCCGGAAAGCTGCTGGACCGAGTCACAGTGCGAGTGGACGGCCGCACCGTGCAGGCTGATTTTCACGTTGCCGCAGCGGAATTGATGACCGTGCTGGAAAAGGCGATGCAGGAGTTCGGCCAGGGGAGCGGAAAAATGGACTGATCGCGTCTTTCTGTAAGCATTGCTAAACGATGCTACACGGGACATAATGGGAACGAATCGGCATCACGCGGAGCGTGATGAGGATGAACACATCGCACGGAGCGTGATGAGAAAATGTCTGCTGCCGCGACAACGCTGATCCTGACTGGGCCGCCCCGCGCAGTGCCGAGCGACGAGGACCTTGCCGCGCAGGCGCAGGTCGGCTGCATGAAGAGTTTCGAGGAGTTGCTGCGGCGGTTCCAGGTGCCGCTGTTGCAGTTTCTGCGGCACATCGGACCGGTGGCGGACGCGGAAGACGTACTCCAGGAGACGTTCCTACGGGCCTATACGCGGTTGCATTTCTACCGGGCCGATTGGCGGTTTGCAACGTGGATGTACACGATCGCGCGGCGGGCGAGCATTAACTACCATCGCCGTCGGCGTCCGTCGGCGGACGACGAAACGATTCGTTTGCTGATGTGTACTGCGGATGGACCGGCGGAGGTCGTCGCGGCGGCCGACGGGCGGCGATACTTGTGGGATGCGGCGCGACGGGCGCTCGGCGAGGACGAACTGGCCGCGCTTTGGATGCACTATGTCGACGAGATGCCCGTGGGCGAGATTGCGACGGTGCTGGACCGCTCCCGCGTGGCGGTGAAAACGATGATGTTTCGCGCCCGCAAGAAGCTCATGCCGCTGATTGGTGAATTGGCGCCGGCAAGAGAATAAATGGAAAGGAAGAAACAATGAGCGATTACGAACCGATTGAAAATGACGATCGATTGGTCCAGCGTCTGCGCCGCGAAGCCCGGCGATCGCGGCCGGCGTTTTCCGCGGCGCTGCACGAGCGGATCTGGGCAGCGATCCGGGGACCATCCGTGCCGCCAGTGACCGCGACTGTACTGGCTCGGCGCGAAGCGGGCAGTAAGGCGCTCGCTTGGGTCGTGACGGCGGCGGCCTCAATCGTCTTGATGCTCGCACTAGTAGTTGCATTGAACCATTCCCGGACGCCGTCGCAGGATCCTATTGCGGGCGGCGGGCCGGCAGCACTCACTAACGGACACACCGGGCAATTGCCGGATGCGGCATCGCCAGCGGCAATCGCGCGGCAAGACATGGGGCCGAAGAAAGACGCCGAGGATATTGATGCCGCGGCCGACGAGCTAGCCAGTTCGGCATTCGGCATCGGCGATTGGGTGCGGTCGGCCGCCGAAAACCGTGAATGGACGGGAGGCCAATGGGGCGGCCTCGACCGTGATGCGCAGCGAGCCTTGACCACCGTGGTCGGGCCGCTGCCCTTCGATCTCACGTTTTCGCTTGCCTCGGCCGACGGGGACTAGAGTTATGATCGCGGGCGCTGCGAACAACATGACTGTTGCGGCGGTTGGCCATTGGATCAACGGTAAGTCGTGCAGTTCTACACGCGGGCGAAAGTGGTCACCAGCCGCCGGCCCGATCCCGGCGCCAGCGAGGTAGACCTAGGGTTTCCGCAGTTGCGATGAACTAGTGGGTAGACTCGCCGTTCAGCCCAATTTCTGGTATAATTCAGTCGCGATCGCCACGTCTAATACCAACTGAGGAAAGAATGGCCAAAGCCAAGAAGAGCGCCGCGAACAAAGAAGAGCCTGCCACCGTCGCAATGCCGGAGCCAAACCACACGGAGAAGATCAAGTCTCAGGTGTTGGCAAAGACCGGCACGCCGCCCCGGCTGCACCGCGTCGAGGTTTCCAAGCATCACAATGGCAAGTACCGGGTGAACATATGGGAGCAGCCTGAGTTGGAAACGGCCTTCGCCGTGACGGTCAGCGCCCGCATCGGGCGGTCCTACTATTTGACGGTGTCGGAGACCGGCGAGATTATTGACAGCAATCCGCCGATGACCAAGATAAACCATTCCGGCTTGAAGTAGCCTTGCTGAGCCTGGCCCGGACTCGTTTACAAGATTGGTCCTATGAAAGCCGCGCTCTGCCCGTTCATTCTAATCCCCTTTTTCATCATTGGCTGCGGAAAGGCTCCGGACGGCGATCCGCGGCTAAAAGTACTGTTCATCGGCAACAGCTATACGTCGGTGAATGAACTGCCTTCCCTGGTGCAAGCCCTCGCCGTCGCGGGCGGCCAGAGAATCGAGACGGACGAGTACGTTCCTGGCGGATACACGTTCGAACAGCACGCCGGCGATAAAAAGGCTCTCGAAAAAATCCGGGAAAAGAAATGGGATGTGGTAGTGCTTCAGGAACAGAGCCTATTCCCGATCCTGAACTGGGAGTCGATGCACAAGTATGCCCGTATTCTCCACGAGGAGATTTCGAAACAGGGAGCAAAGACGGTCTTTTACTTGACCTGGGCACGACAAGACATTCCGCAGATGCAGACTGGCGCGGACCCGGCAACGTCGCCCGAATACGCCAGTGCGATGTTCCAGCTTGTTGGGCAAAACAAGCCCGCGGACTTCGAAGCGTTGTGCAAGCGACACCGACTCGGACTGGCCGGCGGCGTGAACGGGGCGTATTTCGATATTGCCACGGAGTTGAACGCCGCAGTTGCCCCAGTGGGCATCGCCTGGAAGAAAGCTCTTGCCGCCGACCCCAGCCTTGTTCTTCACCAAGCGGACAAAAGTCATCCGAATGCTCAAGGTTCCTACCTGGCGGCATGCGTGTTCTATGCCACGCTCTTCGACAAGAGCCCGGTGGGGCTGCCGGGTGAACTCAGCAAGGGAACACAACTTCTCATCCAGATTGCCCCGAACGAAGCTAAGATGCTGCAAGAGATCGCATGGCAGACTGTTCAGGAATTGAAGCATCGCCATAAGCGGTCGTCATTGGTTGGACCGGGTAATACCGCAGACGAAATCGCCGCTTCACGCTCCGAGGCAGACGGGCGAATAGTTCGGCATCTTGTTGCCCGTTCCGCCATTTTCTGTGACCGGGATGGCGAACCGTCTCGCCCAGAACGGAGTGAAGAAGCCCGCAGCCAATGTGCCGGCTTCTTCATTTTTTGGACCGCAATCAATTGCCGTTTCCGCCTGTGGCGGGGGCGATGGTCATGGGCTTCTTTCAGAAACTCCCGCTCGCTCCATCGCGACTGCCCGATCAGACGATTCCTCTGGGATGACTTCAATCCAATCTGGGGCATCGACGGCTAGCACTACTTCCTCGTCACGAATTTCGATGACAGTTACGACCACTTCGCCATTGACGACGACGGCTTCGCTCTGGGCACGGACGAAAGTTTCGATCATTGTGAACCTCCTGTTTTTCTGAAAAAGCTCAGTAGCCTCATGTTGTCTGGAGAGCACGGCAACTGATCGGGCTTGCCTACCCGATACTCATCAGAACTTCCTCGTTTTGCATTTTCTCGTACACCTCTTGGCGATGTACCGGGATTTCCACGGGTGCATTGATGCCCAGCCGTACCGTGTCACCCTTGACACCCAGTACAGTGACCACAACGTTGTCGTGGATTACGATGCTCTCATTCAGCTTCCTGCTCAAAACTAACATGGGTCGCTCCTTTAGTTCGCAAGTTTCCAACGGCGTTATGCCACAGAAAACAAGAGAAGCCGGCGCGGCTGAACACTCGAAAGTATCCATCCACGTCGGCTTACTCGTCAACGAGCCTTCCGGTGGGACCGGGCTGCTCTTCATCTAGTCAACCTGCGAACTCTTGTCCATTGTAGAGCCGGGATCGGGGCGAACAATAGCAGTTTATCGATGTTCAGAATTATTATTCCGATCATTGCACTTCGATTTCATTGACCACCTGCGTTACGCCGCCGGTCACGGCCACAACTTCCTGGACGATTTGCTTTTCGGTCCTCGCTGAATGAATTTTGGCGTGCTAGCACTGCTATCCAACAACCGTATCATGGCGGCGAGCTTGCCAGAGAATGATCAACTCGTAGATGCGTCAACGACGACAAAACGAGGCGGAGACATCGTCATTCTTTTTCCTTCGCTGTTCGGCGAGGAATAATCCAGCATGATTCGTGCTTGGTCATCCCGATATGAGGATAGTAAGCCTGTGCGTGCGGTGCGGCGAGCAGGATCAGAGTCGTGGATAGACCCGCAGCTCCGTGAGTACGGCGGATGAGTTCTCGGCCGACGCCTTGCCGTTGAAATTCCGCGTCGACAGCAAGGTCCGACAAATAGGTGCAAAAACTGAAATCGGAGATCGCACGAGAAACACCAATGAGCCGCCCATGGCGACGAGCTGTCAGGATTATGTCGGCGTGGGCGAGCATCTGCCGAATTGTTTCGCGCTCCGAAACCGGCCGGCGTTCGGCTAGCGTCGATCGTTCTAACACGTCGATGAAATCGTCTACGCTCAGGTCGGGCTCGATGTGATATTCGATCATCGAGTTTACCTACTTATCGGCACGCAAGGCGTAGAGCCGATTGAGCGTGGCGATGTAGAGCGTGCCGTTTGCCGCGACCGGAGTCGCACTAATCGGGTCATCGAAATGGGCCGTGGCGAGGATCTTCTTTTCCTTCGACGCCGCGAATGTCCACAAATCGCCACGCCGAGTCCCCACATAGACGCGCCCATCGGCCACGAGCGCGGAACCCCAGACGTCGCCCTTCACGTCCTCGGTCCAATAGGGCTTTCCGGTCTCGACGTCAACGCAGTGGAACCGGTGACCACAATCGCCGACAAAAACCATCCCAGCGTATATCGCCGGCGTCGCACAACAGTGCTTGTTGACGGGATAGGACCAGACCAATCCTTTTCCGGCGACGTCACGCGACCCGGCGGCATCGATGCATTGCAGCCAAGCCTTGTTTTTTCCCCACCAGATGTCGCCGCCCAGCGTCACGTAAATTCGGTTCTTATAGAACACCGGCATCCCGCTGATGAAGCTCGGGCCTTCCTTTCGATTGGTCAAGTAGCTGTGAACGTCCTTTTTCGGCGAAGTTGGGTCGCCGTCGAACCGCCACGCTTGCTTCAGCTTAACGACCTCACCACCGGGGTCGGCGGCGTGCAACGTTTCCAAGGCGTAGCAGACACCGTCACCGCCACCGAAAAAGATGAGCGAGCGGCCGTTTACCACGCCTTCCGACGGAGAGGACCAACTGGCGTGAAAGATATTCGGGCCGATTCTTTCGTCGTCCTTTGCGACCAACCGACCGGTCAGCTTATCGAGCACGATGAGGCTTGGCGCGTCGGGCGAACGAATCTTGCGATGCGTGTTGTCGACGCCGTTGCCGGTGTTAAGATAAAGAAAATTGCCGTCAATGAGGATCGAACTGTGTGCCGAATCGTGCGGATGGATGCCCGCGCCGCTCGGCATATCGAAGCGCCAGAGAACCTCGCCGTGCTCCAGCAGATTTAGGCAGAGCACTTGGGCTCGATTGTTGACAATATAGACGCGACCGTTCTCGACCGTGGCGGGCGAACAGAGCCCGATGTGCGGCCAATCGAGATACGGATCGTGCTCCAGCTTGGGCGAGAAGACCTGCCAGCAGAGATGTCCGTCGCTTTCATCCACGCAGAGAACCACGCCGCCATCTCCAATCTGCTTGCGGTCGCGAGGTTCGTCGTTGTTCGTACCGATAATAATCCGGCCCTGCGAAACGACGGGCGTGGCAAACGATTGAGTGCCGATGGGAATCGACCATTTGATGTTTTTGCCGGTCTCCGGATCGCACGATTCCGGCAAGCCGGTCTCTTCCGAAACCATATTGCGGGAATGGCACTGGCCCCATTGAGGCTGATCGGCGGCGTGCCCGGCTGTCTGGGCTAAAAGCGTCATGGCCAGAATCGGCCACACGAGCAATTTCGCTGTTATCCAATTGCGAGTCATGATTTCCGCCAGCATAGGCGGAAACGAATTGGAACGCAACGTGGTCAGGTCCTTGCAGGCAATTCCGTTGAAAGAACAAGGCGGCTATGGGGCAATTTCCAAGAGAACTGTCGCCCGCGCTTGACTTAGATACGCACCAAAAGGGGACGATGGCGGACAAAAGGACCCCTGGATTTCCACGCTCCTGTTGGCGAACTACTTGCCAAATTAGTGGGAAAACAAAGACCGTTCGGCATCGAATTCCTTACGGAGAAGTGTTTCACTCAACGGCGGTCCGGATGTTCATTGACCGGACTGGCGTACAATTGACCAGCATCCTGCTGGATCACGGGTAAATCCTTAGCCCGAACCCCTTTATTCATGCGGCATTGGAAGTGCTTAAATCAAAATCACGAGGCGAATTCGGATTCGCTCATTACGAGTCTGAAGTAAAAAATGCCGAGTTTGGGAATTGTGATTATGGCTTGGTTGACACAAACGAGGTAGCATGTTGGGAGGGGCCGGGCAAAATAATCCGGACTCCTCGAAGTCGGCCGGAAATCGGCGGCAAAAATAGCGCGACCGGTTATTTACGTGAACCGGTGCGCCTAAAGTGAAGGAGGTCACCCGATGATTACGGATTCTTCGCTTCAGCGATGTTACAGAGTAGCTATCGTGGATGACCATCCCATCGTGCGCCAGGGCCTTTGTCAGGCGGTTTCACGCGAGGCGGATCTGCGGGTGTGCGCCGAGGCTTCCGGAATCGTTGAGATATTGCAAAAGATAGACGATGCGCGTCCGGATATTCTGGTCATCGACCTGTCGCTGGACGGCGAGGACGGCATCGACCTGATCGACTATTCGAAGTCGCGAGCTCCCTCCATCAAGATTCTCGTATACTCCGCGCACGATGAAGAGACGTTTGCCGGCCGAGTTTTGCGTGCCGGCGCTCTGGGTTTTATTAACAAGCGCGAACCGATCTCCAAGGTTGTCGATGCGATCCGTCAAGTGCTCCGGGGCGAGGTGTATCTCAGCCCGCAAATGACAAAAACGCTTTTGCATCGCGCAGCGGTTGGACAAACGCTCGACTCGGAGCCCATGAGCACGCTTTCCGATCGCGAACTTCAGGTCTTTCGATTGATCGGCGAGGGTCTAAGTACGGTTCAAATCGCCGACAAGCTCCATTTGAGCCCGAAAACGGTCGAATCGCATCGAAAAACGATCAAACAGAAGCTCAATATCGACACCAGCACTCAATTAAGCCGACGCGCCTTCCAATGGGTCATGGAGAAGCAGTAGGCCGTGAAACAATAGGCTTCCCCACACCCGACGGGTATCTCGAGCCCTACTCGCGCGCTTTTCTGCTGGGAAAGTCCACTCGCAACTCGTTGACGACGAGTCGAATGCCTTTCAGAGAATGGCCGATAGTCTGCGCAAGCTGTTTTAGATAGTAAGTCGGCACTCTGCCCCGGAGGAAGAGCACACCGTCGTCCAAGCGGCATTCGATCGTTCGCAGCGGCAAATAGGGCGACCGATGGAATCGGTCTCGAATAACGTCCTCCGATACGAACCTGGAATCTCCGCCAAAGCCCATAATCTCGCAGATTACCCGATCGCGGCTTTTTGTCGCAGCCATTATCATCGTTTCAATGTCCTTTTCAGAACGCTGTCCAAATCGTCGATCGCGATCTGCTCCATCGCTCCGCAGCATCAAAGTATGCGTCCAGTGGCTCGATACGCCAATCGGGACAATTTTGACACAATGCCTGGGAACAGTACTAGGACCGCCAGCATTTTCCTTAGGCGAGAATCAGGCTCTTTTGGATAGCGGGGATTAAGCACCGCAATACAATGATCGCGATAAGGCAATCTGGCCGTGGCGTGAAGCGGTACATCAAGGATGTCAGCCGAATTTCAAACAAACTTGTACGGAAGGTTTTTGTTATGTTAGTGCTCAGCCGAAAACGCGGTGAAGCGATCGTCATTGCTGATAATGTCCGGGTAACGGTTTTGGGGGTTGAGGGAGGCCGGGTGAAGCTGGGGCTTTCGGCGCCAAAGGAAATGCCGATCCACCGCGAGGAGACACACGCTCGAATCGCTCGCTGCGGGCAGATGGATGCCTTTGCCGTGGCGGAAGTTACTTGATTCAGCGGATCGTGAAAGCTCGGTTGAATCCTAAACGCCGGGCGATAGCGCCGTTCGCCGAGCAGAGTCTGTTTGACCAGTGATCTGAGGCACGATACGGTGAAGCGCGGTAGCAAGACTTGCGACTTCCGCGTCCAAGATGTCGACGGCCGAGGCTGCGCCTGTCTGATCCCCGGCTCGGCTAAGTCTTTCGACGCGATCGAGCGCCGAAGTCACAGCCTCGGCCCCGAGATAAAGCACGGTTCCTTTGAACCAATGGGCTTTTTCCGCCAGCGTTTCCAGGTCGCCGCGCGCGGTCGCGGAGCGAATCTCGGGCATGAGTTCAATTGCGTCATTGAAAAAGTATTCCGCCATATCGCGAAATAATTTGGTGTTGCCGTCGAGTCGCACCATGGCCTGACGGAAATTGACTGGCGAGCCATCGAAGTCCTCGAAGTGCTGGCCTGTGTACGCCGAGCCGGCCTCATTCGTCGATGTTGACGGTTCCACGGCGGGATCGGCGGCGTTCGCAGCCAATTGTTCGACTGCCGCCACCAATTCTTCACGCTTGACCGGCTTGCAAAGATAGCCGTCCATGCCGGCCGCATTGCAGCGAGCGCGGTCGGATGGAGTCGCATGGGCCGTCATGGCGATGATGGGCACGCGTCGTCCGGCCGCGTTCGGTTTGTCGCGGTTGCGGATCGCCACGGTGGCGTCCAGCCCGTTCATAATGGGCATTTGCACGTCCATCAGAATGACGTCGTAACGTATCTGCTCGGTAAGCTCGACCGCCTCTTTGCCGTTGACAGCGTTATCGACTTGATGTCCGCGATCCCGCAAAACGTAATTGGCGAGCTTTTGATTCGCAAGATTATCCTCCACCAGCAGGATGCGCAGCGGCGCGGAACTTGCCGCGGAAGCGATCTCAGGCTCCGGGCCGTCGCAAGGAAGTTCTTTCGCCAAGAGCAGCCGAACCGTGAAGAAGAACTTAGTTCCCGCCGGGGAGCTTTCGACCTGGATGTCTCCTCCCATTAATTGCACCAGACTCTTGCAAATCGATAGCCCCAGGCCCGAGCCTCCGAAACGGCGCGCCATCGAGGCGTCGGCCTGGACAAATGGCTGGAAGAGCTGACGGACACTGTCCGGCGGAATACCGATGCCCGTATCCCGCACTTCAAATTCCAGGCGGGCGGAGCGATCCTGCGCCAGACAGCGCACTTCGATTTCCACACTGCCGGCTTCCGTGAACTTGACGGCGTTTCCGGCCAGATTGAACAGCACTTGCTGCAACCTGACGCGATCGCCCAAAAGCAGATCCGGGACCGACTCCGGCACATTGCAGCGAAAGTCGAGTCCTTTCTCGCCGGCGCAAGGCAAAAACGCGCGACACGCGCTCCAGCACGCGCCGCAAGCTGAAGGAAGCGGATTCAAGATCCAGCTTGCCGGACTCGATCTTTGCGGAGTCCAGCAGATCATTGAGCAGCGTCAGGAGCAGGTCGGCCGACTCCTTCGCCGTCCGCAGGCAATCCTGGGCGACCGCGTCGTCCACTCTCGGCAGGGCAACGTCTATCATTCCCAAGATGGAGTTCATTGGCGTGCGCAGCTCGTGGCTGATGTTCGCCAGGAATTGACTCTTGGCCTGGTTGGCGGCTTCCGCGGCGGCCTTGGCGGCGTTCAGTTGTTCCACCGCTCGCTTCCGCGCGGCGACGTCCTCGGCCACAGCCACCGCGCGGCGAATGGCCATGCCGAGACGCGAAAGGCGAGTTTTCAGCACGTAATCGGTGGCGCCATTCTTGAGCGTCTCGATGGCCCGCTCCTCGCCTAATGCGCCGGTTACAAAAATGAACGGGCGATCGGGACAAATTTCGCGGCACAGTGCCAGGGCTTCCGTTCCGTCGAACGTCGGCAGCGCATAGTCGGCCAGGATCAGGTCGGGCAAATGCTCCAGCGCCGCCAGGAAACTCTCGCGGTTGTCAACCGCGCTTAATTCAACGCACAGTCCGTCGTCACTAAGGGTGTCACGCACTAGCCGGACGTCGGCGGGATCATCCTCCAAGTAGACGATGCGCAGCGGGGAGTTCATAATCGCCTCAATCTGCCGAGTCAAGTTTAGGACGAGGCAGGCTTCCTGCCGGAGGCTCATTATACAGTGCCCAATATTGCGCGACGGCGTGCAGCGCCGAGGTGTCGGCCTCGAAATCGATCGTCTTCACGACGTAACCGTTGGCGCCAAGTTCGTAGGCGCGTTGGCGGTCGCGTTCGTGATTCGAGGCGGTCATTATGACCACCGGCAACCAGCGCGTAACCGCTTCGGACCGGATCCTTTCCAGGACTTCGAAGCCGTCCACCAAAGGCAGCTTGACGTCCAGCAATACCACCGCCGGAAGGCCGGGCGCCCGGCCCCGATACGCGTTCCGGGCACGGAGATAGTCCATCGCTTGCTCGCCGTCATTCACGACGGCCACCTGGTCGTCGAGGCCCAAATCGGCGAAAGCCGCATAAGCAAGGACGACGTCGTTCGGATCGTCTTCAACCAAAAGCACACGGCCCAAGCGGAGTGGCCGCCCGTTCGCCTGCTGCAATAAGTTATGGCCCTGTAGCATGGTCTATTAATGCGGTAGCGAGAAGCTGATCGTCGCCCCCCGGTCCAGAGCGCCTTCGGCCCAAGTCCGGCCGCCGTGACGCTCGATAATCCGGCGAACCGTTGCGAGCCCTATGCCCGTCCCATCGAAATCGGCAGTGCTATGGAGCCGCTGAAAAACGCCGAACAGCTTATGCGCGTATTGCGGGTCGAAGCCCACGCCGTTGTCGCGCACGAAAACGACGTGCTCGTTATCCGCCGGGCGGACGCCGATTTCGATTTCCGCCGGGTTGCGCGTCGCCGCAAATTTAACCGCGTTGTCAATCAAGTTGACGAATACCTGGCGCAGCATGGCGGCGTCGCCGCGGACTTCCGGCAGCGGCTCGATGGTCCACCGGATCGCCCGCTCGGCCACGTCCGGCTGCGCGGCTTGCAGCGTCTGGTCGAGCAGCATTCGCAAGCTCACGTTCTGAAAATGCAGTTCGGCGCGTCCGATGCGGGAGAACTCGAGCAGGTCGTCGATCAAGCGTCCCATGCGAGTCACCGCGTGCTGAATAAGCGGAAGATACTGATCGGCGGCGGCCGGATTGGCGCCGTTTGGATTGAGCTTCTGCAGACGGCCGACAAAGCCCGCGACCTGGCGCAGCGGCGCGCGCAAGTCGTGGCTGACGGAATAACTGAAGGCCTCCAATTCCCCGTTGGCGGCGGCCAGATCATTGACGCGCTGGGCAAGCTGGTCGTTCAGCTCGCGGATCCGCTGCTCGCCTTGCCGGCGCTCGGAAATTTCCGCCTCCAATGCCCGGTTCTTAAGGAACAGGTCGACGAACACCGCGACCTTGGAGCGAAGGATGGCCGGATTGCACGGTTTGCTGAGATAGTCCACAGCGCCGGCGCTATAGCCCTGCATTACGTGCTCATCTTCCTGGTAGTAGGCCGTGAGAAAGATGATGGGCAGATGTTGCGTCTTCTTCCGCTGCTTGATCATCTGCGCGAGTTCGATGCCGCTGGTGCCCGGCATGCGGATGTCCAACACCAGAACGGCGAAATCGCTGGTAATCAAGGCCTTGAGGGCTTCTTCGGCGCTCGTCGCGCGCACAAGCCGGTAGTCCGGGTTTTGAAGCACGCTCTCGAGAACGTCGAGGTTCCGCTTCTCGTCGTCCACCAACAGGATGTTCACGGGACTCGTCATATCCGGCAGTATACCATTTGAAGGTTTCGGATGCGACCGCTATCGGTAGAGCCAAACGCGAAGCAGCGAGAGCAATTGTTCGATATTAACCGGCTTGGCAATGTAATCCGAGGCGCCCGCTTCCAGGCACTTTTCGCGGTCGCCCTTCATGGCCTTTGCCGTCAGCGCGAGGATGGGCAAGGAACGGAATTTCTGCTCCTTGCGAATTTCCCGCATCGTCTCATAGCCGTCCATTTCGGGCATCATGATATCCATCAGCACCACGTCCAAAACCGGCGTGTTCTGGATCAACTCGATCGCGTGGCGGCCGTTCGTGGCAGTGAGGACTTCCATGTTCTGATTCTCCAGCACGGTCGCCAAGGCGAAGATATTGCGGGCGTCGTCATCCACGACCAGGACCGTGCGGCCGCATAGGGCTTCATTCGATCCATGCAGCCGCGCCAGGAGTTTTTGCTTCGCGTCGGGCAGATCGCTGACGACGCGATGCAAGAACAAGGCCGTCTCGTCGAAAAGCCGTTCCGGAGACTGGACGTCCTTGAGCACGACGCTCTTGGCCGCCATTTTCAAGTGCGAAGCCTCCTCGGACGTGAGTTCCTTGCCGGTGAATACGACGATCGGCACATCGCGGAGGACCGATTCCGCTTGGATCCGGTCCAAAAGTTCGAAGCCGTTCATGTCGGGCAAGCGCAGATCGAGCACGCAACAGTCAAACGGCCGGTCCATCAGCATCTCAAGCGCATCGCTTCCCGTTCCGACCGCCGTGATTTCCAGGTCGCTATGCCCCAGCAGTTCGACAATGCTGTCGCGTTCCACCGCATTGTCTTCGACTACAAGCAGCCGCTTGACGTGGGGCTTTACAAAGGCCTTAATGCGGTCAAAGCACTGTTCGAGGGCCTCCGTCGTCACCGGCTTCACGAGGTACGAGAATGCACCATGCGACAGGCCGTGCTGTCGTTCTGCCTCCAAGGAGATGATTTGCACCGGTATGTGCCGCGTGGCCGGATCAAGTTTCAAGTTGTTGAGCACGGTCCAACCGAGCATATCCGGAAGGAAAATGTCCAGAGTGACGGCGGTCGGTAGATACTGCCGGGCAAGCGTCAGTGCCTGCTGCCCGCGCATCGCGACAATGCCCTTGAAGCCCTTGTCCCGCGCCAAGCCGAGCAGGACGCGAGCGTAATGCGGGTCGTCTTCGACGATCAACAGCGAGAGATCGCCTTCCTGGATTTCGTTGCGGTCGTCGGTAATCGTTTCCTCGCGCATCACCGGCACTACCGGCAGCGCCGGTTCGGCGACCGAGTAGCCGCTTGCGGTTGGCGACGTGCTGACGGACCGCACCGTCGCCGACGCCGGCCCCGTGTAACTCAGCGGCAAGTAGAGCGTGAAGGTGCTGCCCTGGCCGGGCGCGCTGACCAATCGGATTTCGCCGCCCAGCAGCGTCGCCAGTTCGCGGCTGATGGCCAAGCCGAGGCCCGTGCCGCCAAAACGCCGCGATGTCGACGCGTCGGCCTGCTGGAAGGCCTCAAAAATGATCTTCTGCTTTTCCGGGGCGATGCCGATTCCCGTATCCCTGATCGCCAACGAAATGACATGCCCGGCGCGGCTCAATACGCGATGGTCGGGGTTCCAGCCGTCGGCGGCCATTTGCACGTGCATGGTGACGCTTCCCTGGGCCGTGAACTTGACGGCGTTGGAAAGCAGATTCTTGAGGATCTGCTGCAATCGCTTGGGATCGGTGGTGAAGCCGCGCGGCAGGTTGGGATCGAAATCCATGTGCAAGGCCAGGTTCTTCGTTTCCGCCACGTGGCGGAAATTACGATCGACAGTTTCGCGGAGCGTGGCAAAGCTAAGTTCCTCGACCTCCACCGTGACCGTGCCCGACTCAATCTTCGACAGGTCGAGAATATCGTTGATGAGCGTCAGCAGGTCGGAGCCGGCGGAGTGTATGTTCCGGGCGAAGTCGACTTGCTTGCCGGTCAAGTTGCCGGTGGCGTTGTCGCCCAACTGCTGGCCGAGGATGAGGATGGAGTTCAGCGGCGTCCGCAGTTCGTGCGACATGTTGGCGAGGAACTCCGATTTATATTTCGAAGTGAGGGCCAATTCGGCGGCCTTCTCCTCCAACGCCCGGCGGGCTTGCTCGACTTCGTTGTTTTTCCGTTCCACCTCCACGTTCTGCTCGGCGAGTTGGCGGGCCTTGGTGGCCAATTCCTCGTTGGTCTGCTGAAGTTCCTTCTGCTGCGTCTGCAATTCGACGGTGAGCTGCTGCGACTGCTTCAACAGGCCTTCGGTGCGCATCGTCGCCTCGATGGTGTTGAGCACCACGCCGATCGACTGTGTCAGTTGCTCCAGGAACGTCAGGTGCGTGGCCGGAAAGGCCCGCAGCGAAGCCAGCTCGATGACCGCCTTGGTTTCTCCCTCGAACAGCGCGGGCAAGACGACGATGTTCCGCGGGCGCGATGAGCCCAGGCTGGACTCGATTTGCGTATAATCGGGCGGCACGTCCGTAAGCAAAATCCGCTGTTTTTCCACGGCACACTGTCCCACCAGCCCCTCGCCCAATGGAATGCGGTCGGGCTGATTGCGGCGATGGGCAAAGGTGGCCAAAAGGCGGAGCGACGGCTTGTCCTCGACCGTTTCCACCTGGTATATGGCCCCTTGCTGGGCGTTGACCAAAGGAGCAAGCTCGGAAAGAAGCATGTGCCCGACGGTGTTGAGATCGCGCTGGCCCTGCAACATGCCGGCAAACTTGGCGAGATTCGTCTTTAGCCAATCCTGCTCCTGGTTGCGTTCCGTCGTGGCGCGCAGGTTGCCGATCATCGTATTGACGTTGTCTTTGAGTTCGGCCACCTCGCCGCGGGCTTCCACCTGGATCGAGCGGGTCAAGTCGCCCTTGGTTACGGCCGTGGCGACTTCCGCGATGGCGCGGACCTGCGTGCTGAGATTCGCGGCGAGCAAATTGACATTGCCGGTGAGGTCCTTCCAAGTGCCCGCCGCGCCAGGCACGGCGGCCTGGCCGCCGAGCCGGCCTTCGACGCCGACTTCGCGGGCGACGTTCGTCACCTGATCGCCGAATGTCGCCAAGGTGTCGGTCATGTTATTGATGGTTTCGGCGAGCGCCGCCACTTCGCCCTTGGCCTCGACGATCAACTTCTGCCGCAAGTTGCCGTTGGCCACCGCCGTCACCACCTTGACAATGCCGCGGACCTGATCGGTAAGATTGGCCGCCATGACGTTGACGGAGTCGGTTAGGTCTTTCCAGGTGCCGGCTACGCCGGGAACCTGCGCCTGGCCACCGAGTTTGCCGTCGGTGCCGACTTCGCGGGCCACGCGTGTGACTTCGGCGGCGAAGCCGTTGAGCTGGTCCACCATCACGTTGATCGTGTTTTTGAGCTCTAGAATCTCGCCCCGCGCATCCACCGTGATTTTTCGCGAGAGGTCGCCGCGGGCGACGGCGGTAGTTACTTCGGCGATGTTGCGGACCTGCGCCGTGAGGTTCGAGCCCATCGCGTTGACCGAGTCGGTGAGGTCTTTCCAGGTCCCGGCCACGCCAGGAACCACGCCCTGCACGCCAAGGCGTCCTTCGGTGCCGACTTCGCGGGCCACGCGCGTGACTTCAGAAGCGAAGCTGCGCAACTGCTCGACCATCGTGTTGATCGTTTCCTTCAATTGCAGCAATTCGCCGCGGACGTCCACGGTGATCTTGCGCGAGAGGTCGCCGTTGGCCACGGCGATGGTCACTTCGGCGATGTTGCGGACCTGGGCCGTGAGGTTCGAGGCCATCGAATTGACGTTGTCGGTAAGGTCCTTCCACGTGCCGGCCACGCCGGGTACCGCGGCCTGGCCGCCGAGCTTGCCGTCGCTGCCGACTTCGCGTGCCACGCGGCTGACTTCGGAGGCAAAGGCATTGAGCTGATCGACCATTGTATTGATTGTGTTTTTCAGCTCCAGGATCTCTCCCTTGGCGTCGGCGGTAATCTTGCGCGAAAGATCGCCGCGGGCCACGGCGGTTGTCACTTCCGCGATGTTGCGGACTTGAGCCGTGAGATTCGAGGCCATTGAGTTCACCGAATCGGTGAGATCCTTCCATGTGCCCGCCACGCCCGGCACTGCCCCCTGGCCGCCGAGTTTGCCGTCGGTACCGACTTCGCGTGCCACGCGTGTAACTTCGGACGAAAAGGCATTGAGCTGATCGACCATCGTGTTGATGGTGTTTTTCAGTTCCAGGATTTCGCCCTTGGCGTCGGCTGTGATCTTTCGCGAAAGGTCGCCGGATGCGACGGCCGTGGTTACTTCGGCGATGTTGCGGACCTGGGCCGTTAGGTTGGAGGCCATCGAATTCACCGAGTCGGTGAGATCCTTCCAGGTGCCGGCCACGCCGGGCACTTCGCCCTGGCCGCCGAGCCGACCTTCCGTGCCTACTTCGCGGGCCACGCGCGTAACCTCCGAGGCGAAAGCGTTGAGCTGATCGACCATCGTGTTGATGGTGTTTTTCAGTTCCAGGATTTCGCCCTTGGCGTCGGCGGTGATTTTGCGGGAGAGATTTCCTCGGGCCACGGCGGTGGTGACCTCGGCGATATTTCGGACTTGGGCCGTGAGGTTCGAGGCCATCGAATTGACCGAGTCGGTGAGGTCCTTCCAAGTGCCCGCCACGCCGGGCACTTCGGCTTGGCCGCCAAGCTTGCCGTCGGTGCCGACTTCGCGTGCCACGCGCGTGACTTCCGAGGAAAAACCGTTGAGCTGATCGACCATCGTGTTGATGGTGTTCTTCAGCTCCAGGATTTCGCCCTTGGCGTCGGCGGTTATAGTGCGCGAAAGATCGCCGCGGGCCACGGCCGTGGTCACTTCGGCAATGTTGCGAACTTGCGCCGTGAGGTTCGATGCCATAGCGTTGACCGAGTCGGTGAGATCCTTCCAGGTGCCCGCCACGCCGGGGACCGCGCCCTGCACGCCCAATCGCCCTTCCGTTCCCACTTCGCGGGCCACGCGAGTGACTTCGGAAGCGAAGCTGCGCAATTGCTCGACCATCGTGTTGATCGTTTCTTTCAATTGCAGCAATTCGCCGCGGACGTCCACGGTGATCTTCCGCGAGAGGTCGCCGTTTGCCACGGCGATGGTCACTTCGGCGATGTTGCGGACCTGCGCCGTGAGATTCGAGGCCATCGAATTGACGTTGTCGGTCAAGTCCTTCCACGTGCCCGCCACGCCCGAGACCTGCGCCTGGCCGCCGAGCTTGCCCTCGGTTCCTACTTCGCGCGCCACGCGGCTAACTTCAAAGGCGAAAGCGTTGAGCTGATCGACCATCGTGTTGATGGTATTCTTTAGCTCCAAGATTTCGCCCTTGGCGTCGGCGGTGATCTTGCGCGAAAGATCGCCGCGGGCCACGGCGGTGGTCACTTCGGCAATGTTGCGAACTTGGGCCGTAAGATTGGAAGCCATCGAATTGACGTTGTCGGTCAAGTCCTTCCAAGTTCCCGCCACGCCCGGCACTTGCGCCTGCCCGCCGAGCTTGCCGTCGGTGCCTACTTCGCGGGCCACGCGCGTAACTTCCGACGAAAAAGCGTTGAGCTGATCGACCATCGTGTTGATGGTGTTTTTCAGTTCCAAGATTTCGCCCTTGGCGTCGGCGGTGATCTTGCGCGAAAGGTCGCCGCGGGCGACGGCGATGGTGACTTCGGCAATGTTGCGGACCTGGTCCGTAAGATTGGACGCCATCGAGTTGACGTTGTCCGTCAGGCCCTTCCACGTCCCGGCCACGCCGGGCACGTCGGCTTGCCCGCCAAGCTTGCCGTCGCTGCCCACCTCGCGTGCCACGCGACTTACTTCCGAAGCGAAGCCGTTAAGCTGATCGACCATCGTGTTGATCGTGTTCTTCAGCGCCAGGATTTCGCCCTTGGCGTCGGCCGTGATCTTGCGCGAGAGGTCGCCGCGAGCGACGGCCGTGGTCACTTCGGCAATGTTGCGGACCTGGGCCGTGAGATTGGAGGCCATCGAGTTGACGTTATCCGTCAGGTCCTTCCACGTCCCGGCCACGCCGGGCACGGCCGCCTGACCGCCAAGCTTTCCTTCCGTGCCCACTTCGCGGGCAACGCGGCTGACTTCCGAGGCAAAACCGTTGAGCTGATCGACCATCGTATTGATCGTGTTCTTGAGCTCCAGTATTTCGCCCTGCACGTCCACGGTGATTTTTCGTGAGAGGTCTCCCTTCGCCACTGCCGTGGTAACTTCGGCAATGCCGCGGACTTGCGTGGTGAGGTTGGCGGCCATCGAGTTGACCGAATCCGTGAGGTCCTTCCAAGTGCCGGCCACGCCCGGCACAATGGCCTGCCCGCCCAGCTTGCCTTCGGTGCCAACTTCGCGGGCCACGCGCGTAACTTCCGAGGAAAATGACCGCAACTGCTCCACCATGGAATTCATGGCTTCTTTGAGCTGCAAGATTTCACCGCGGACGTCGACGGTGATCTTCTTGGACAAGTCGCCATTGGCGACGGCGATCGTCACTTCGGCAATGCTGCGGACCTGGTCGGTGAGATTGGATGCCATCTGGTTGACGCTATCCGTCAGCTCCCGCCAGACGCCGGTCACGCCTTTCACTTGTGCCTGGCCACCCAGCTTTCCGGCGGTGCCGACTTCACGGGCGACGCGAGTAACCTCGGATGTAAAGACCGAGAGCTGTTCGATCATGCGGTTCACGATTTTTGCCGAGCGGAGGAATTGTCCCTGCAACGGGCGGCCGTCCACTTCCAATACAATCGATTGCCCAAGGTCGCCCTTGGCCACGGCGCCGATCGCCCGTGTGACTTCGGCGGTCGGCCGAGCGAGGTCGGCGATGAGCGTGTTGAGGGCCTGGATTTCATCGACCCACCCGCCGGTCACGCCGGGCACGGCCATGCGTTGTTCCAGCTTTCCCTCCTTGCCCACCATTCGACATACGCGCGCAGTCTCGTGCGCCCGCCGTTCGTTGAAGGCCAAGATTTCGTTGAAAGCATCGGCAATCTTGCCATGTACGCCGATCCAGTCCACAGGCAATCGCCGCGAGAAGTCGCCATTGCGCAAAGCGATCAGGGCGTGAAGTATTTGTCGTGTGAACGCATCTTCGGAGTGGGTCGCCTCCCCATTTCCCTCCCATGAGTGCGGATTTTCCAAGGCAAGCGCCGCTGCCCCAGACTCGTTTTCGTCCGCGACCATTACTCCGGATTCATTGTCTGGCGAATCGCTGTTCATATCTGCTTTTCCATTAGAATTATAAGACACTGCTGCGACCGCAGCGCGCATAGTAGTAGTCCGCCGAATGGCCTAAGGAAGCACCGTCCATTCTATGCGTCATTTCCGAAGTCGAGTATCGGGGATTTCCTGAGATCATCGTTCCATGCACGTCCTATCCTTATCACCAGCCACCTTATCACCAGACATACTTGCTCACCGGTTCGTTCCTAATTAAAATCATTACCTCCTGAAGATGTAACTACACTGGCCAAACTCGCATCATGCGAGGAATGAGGGATTGAATATGGTTCGTTTGTCGTTCGTCATTGGCACCGTCGCCGTCATTACTTCGATTCCCCTGCTGGCGCAAGCCCCCAACAACCCGCTCATGCCTGACCCGGCGCGGCTGAATGCAGTCAACCAAATCCTCCGCCAAGTCCCTCTAATTGACGGACACAACGATCTGCCCTGGCAGTTTCGAGAGGAATGCAACGACGACCCGAACGGCATAGATCTTGCCCGCGACGGCCGCGGACATCTTCCCCACTTGGTAACGGACATTCCGCGCTCTGCGCCGGCCACGTGGGCGGCCAATTCTGGTCGGTTTACGTTCCAGACATGCCGACCAAGTCCGATGCCGTCGTGGCCGTGCTGGAGCAAATCGACCTGGTTCATCGCATGGTTGCACGCTACCCCAACGACTTTGAGCTGGCGCGGACGGCGGATGATGTCGTCCGCATTCATCGCCAAGGGAAGATTGCGTCGCTGATCGGTATGGAAGGCGGTCATTCCATTGACAATTCGCTGGGGGTTTTGCGCAGGACCTACGCCTTGGGCGCGCGCTACATGACGCTGACCCACATGAAGAACAACGGCTGGGCCGATTCCGCCACCGACACGCCCGTGCATCACGGCTTGACGCCCTTTGGCGAGCAGGTAGTGCGCGAGATGAACCGGCTGGGCATGTTGGTGGACCTGTCGCACGTCTCCGATGAAACGATGCGGGCGGCGCTCAAGATTACCCAAGCCCCTGTGATTTTCTCCCATTCCTCGGCCCGCGCGCTTTGCCATCACCTGCGCAATGTGCCGGACGATGTTTTGCAACAGGTGGCCATCAATAAGGGAGTGGTCATGGTCTCCTTTGTTCCAGAGTATTTGACGGAAATCGACCGGGCTGACGAAATCGAATCGAGCAAGGAAAAAAAGCGGCTGCGAGCGATGTATCCGAAAGACGAAGGCAAAGTCAATGAAGGCATGGCCGCGTGGCGCGTGCTTCATCCGGACCCGCGCCATTCCAGCTTGTTGGACGTCGCCGACCACATTGATCATATTCGCAAGGTGGCGGGAATTGATTGCGTGGGCATCGGCTCCGATTTCGAAGGCTTCGACAATCCACCGCGAGGATTGGAAGACGTCGCTTGTTACCCGGTCTTGCTGGCAGAGTTGTTAAAAAGAGGGTATTCCGAGGACGACATCAAAAAGGTGGCGGGACTCAATGTCTTGCGCGTTCTTCGGGAGACGGAAAAAGTTTCGGCCCGACTATCGCCGCATGAATAAGGCCGGCTGCTGACAACCGCGGCTTTCAACCTCAATCGCGCGCTCGGGCCGAAGTCAGTCCGATTTGATCGAGCAGGATCAAGGAACCGCTTCGCCCCCTTTCGGCGAAGCAAGGCAAATGGGATAATGTATTCTGGAAACGGACTCGGGCACCGCATGACGCAATCCCATTCGATCGACGACCTTCTCCAGCGGCTGAATCCGCAACAGCGCGAAGCGGCCACGCACGGCGACTCGCCGCTGTTAATCGTTGCCGGGGCCGGCACCGGCAAGACTGCTACGCTCGTCCATCGTGTTGCCTGGCTGATCGCACGCGGTGTCGATCCGGGCCGCATCCTGCTTCTAACTTTCACCCGCCGGGCGTCCGCAGAGATGCTGCGGCGGGTGGAGAATATGCTGCGGGGGCTGGAACTGGGAGTGGAGAGTGGAGGGTCGAGAGTTGAGAGTTCTGAACTGGGGCCAGTGACCTTAGAGCAAGCGGCAAGTGACAACGGGGTTGCATCGTTGAATGCCCTCAATCATCCACTCTCCACTCTCATCCCTCCGCTCTCTTCTCCCCGCTCCCTTCAAGTCAACAAGCTTTGGGGTGGGACGTTCCATGCCGTCGCCACGCGGCTCTTGCGACGCTACGGCAAGGCGATCGGCCTGCCGCCTGGCTTCACGATCCACGATCGCGCCGACGCCGAAGATTTGATGAACGTCGTTCGCACGCAGCTCAGCCTGGCCAAGACCGACAAGCGGTTTCCCAAGAAGGGAACGTGCATGGACATCTACAGCCGCTGTGTCAATGCGCGGGAGAAGCTGGAACACGCTCTGCCGCGGCATTTCCCCTGGTGCCTGGAATGGGGCAACGAGCTCAAGCAGCTTTTCGACGGCTACGTCGATCGCAAAGAGGCCTGCGGCGTGCTGGATTACGATGATCTGCTTCTCTACTGGCACGGCCTCCTGGAGGATGAAACTGCCGGCGCGGTCGTGCGCAAACAGTTCGATTGCGTGCTGGTCGATGAGTACCAAGACACGAACGCCTTGCAGGCGGAGATCGTTTATCGGCTGTCGCCCGAGGGGAATGGCGTGACGGTCGTCGGCGACGACGCGCAGTCGATCTATTCCTTTCGCGCCGCGACGGTGCGGAACATTCTCGATCTGCCGGAGCATTATCCGGGCACGAAGATCATCACGCTCGAGCAGAACTACCGCAGCACGCAGCCGATCCTCGAAGCCACCAATCGCGTGATCGCGCTCTCGGCCGAGAGATTCGCCAAGGACCTTTGGACCGATCGGCAGCAAGGCGACTTGCCCTCCCAAGTGACTTGCGAAGACGAGGACGAACAAACGGAGTACGTGATCCGCAAGATCCTGGAACATCGCGAGTCGGGCATCGCATTGCGGAGGCAGGCCGTGTTGTTTCGCGCGTCGCACCATAGCATGATGCTGGAGGCTGAGTTATCGGCGCGGCATATTCCGTTTCACAAGTATGGCGGGCTGAAGTTCGTGGAAACGGCACACGTCAAGGACCTGCTCGCCTTCTTGCGACTGGCGGAGAACCCCCGCGACGAAGTGGCCGCGAGCCGTCTCTTGCCGCTGATGCCGGGCGTGGGGCCGGCCAAGGCGCGGCAACTTGTCGATATGCTGGCGGAATCCGGCGGCGATTTCTCCGTCTGGGAGGCCTGGAAACCTCCGGCCGGCGCCGCGACGATTTGGCCCGACATGGTTTCGCTCTTGAAATCCCTTTCGACGAACGACGACGCCTTGCCGGCGCAGGTGAATCGCGTCCGAAAGTTCTATGGGCCGCTACTGGAGGTGAATTATGACCATGCCGCGCCGCGGTTGCGGGACCTGGAGCAGCTTGAGCAGATCGCCAGCCGCTACAACAGCCGGCAGCGGATGTTGATGGAGATGGCACTCGATCCGCCCAATTCGACGCAGGACTTCGCCGGCCCGCCGGTGCTAGACGACGACTATCTCGTTCTCAGCACGATCCATTCGGCCAAAGGGCTGGAATGGGACGCGGTTTACGTGATCCACGCTGCAGACGGAAACATCCCTTCGGACATGTCAACCAAGGACACGGCGAGCATCGAAGAGGAGCGGCGATTATTCTACGTGGCGCTGACGCGGGCGAAGAACTGGCTCTACGTGCTTTGCCCGCTGCGCTATTACCATGCCTACCGGCCGGGCATCAGCGATCGCTACGGCATGGCCCAGCGAACGCGATTCCTGCCGGAGCCGGTGCTGAAGCTTTTCGATCGGCAACTTGCTGCCGGATCGATCATCCGCGATGACGCAGCGGTCGGACCAATGCGCTTCGGCACGACGAGCAAGACGATTCGCAGCAAGGCGAAGGGGCTATGGGGTTGAGCACTTGTCGCATGGAGTGCAAATCGCCACCGGAATTGAATTGGGAGCAATTGGCGAGTAAGATTAGCATGTGAGTCGTGGACATCCACTTAACGCCGCGAGGCTTTTCATGGCGACCATTCCCTCAGACTTTCCTTCCATGCTGCCGGAGCCCGACTGGACCGACGGGACCATGGCAGACCTGCTGGACCAACTCGGCGGCATACCGGCTGCGCACGTGCGCATGAGGCCCTCGCCCGGTACTGCTACGGAGCAGGATGTTACGTATCTGGACGATCGCGGCGGCCCGCTGTGCGAGCTTGTTGATGGAACGTTGGTGGAGAAACCGATGGGCGTCTATGAATCGTGGCTAGCGGCACGAATAATCTACTTTATCAACTCCTACTTGAAAGAACATCCAATCGGCATCGTTACCGGGCCGGATGGCTTCTACAAGCTCTTTCCGAAGATCGTTCGCGGCCCTGATGTAACATTCGTCCGCCATGACCGTCTCCCAGGCGGCCGCGTGCCGCGCGAACCAATCCCATCGCTTGCGCCGACGTTGCCCATCGAAGTGCTGTCTCCCAGCAATACGAAACGCGAAATGGAACGAAAGCTTCGCGAGTACTTTAGTGCGGGTGCAGAACTCGTTTGGTACATCGATCCGGAAACTCAAACGGCAATGGTTTACACCGCGCCCGACCGGCCTTCGAAGGTCGATACGGACGGAGTGCTCGGCGGAGGCGAGGTCTTGCCCGGCTTTGAGCTTTCGTTGAGGCGATTGTTCTCCGAAGCCGCGAACCAATAGCAAATGCACTCGCCGTACTCCGATTTCGCCGAAAAACCGTTCTTCGCCGCACATACGGAGAAACAACCTAAAGTCCAGGGTCGTTTCGTGGCGAATCTATTCTTCGGATGGCTTGTTCTGCTAAACGCGCATCCGCCAGATGTGCGAGTAATGCAGAATGGGCCGCAGGGGGGAAACTCGCCTATGCCGCGAGCGGTTGAAATGGATGCGCATGTCGCGAAAGTGGCATTGCCATACATTTCTGTCTCGCAAACGGCATACTAGGCCACGCCTTAACGACTCGCCGTGACAGACTCTCCATGGCGGTTCGTGTGTAGGGCTTCTCACCTTTCCAAAGTAGTTCGCCGGATGGTAGGCATTGCAACAGTTGGAATGGGATCAAGCGCTTCCCCCGCGGCAGCGCCTTGCGATCGTTTCAATCGTGGCAGGAAGGTGACGGCAGCAGGGTAATCCTTAATGGGGCGAGCAAACCAAGCATTCCCTATTTTACGGATTTTCCCTGGCTTCCGAGTGTCGAGATTGACGATGTAGTTACTGCGGCGCGGATCAGAGGGAGCTGAACCACGACCACCAGTTGCGAATTACGGATGTCCCCGACCCAGAGGAGTGCGGTTCCAAGACGGCCAGTCTCAATTTGTAATAGAGATTGGGCCGGTCGGTTCGATGGAGCGATCGAGAAGGGATTTACCGCAAACCAGGGGCAGATAGAGTCTTGCCGAGACAGAGGGGTCGAAGGCGAGACACAACCCAAACCAACGTGAGAGATTCGGAGAGCCTGCGATGAAGGTCTTCACAACAGGACAGGTCGCCAAGATATGTAAGGTGGCCCCGCGCACCGTCAGCAAGTGGTTCGATTCGGGACGGCTGCGGGGTTATCGTATTCCAGGGTCGCAAGACCGGCGAATCCCCCGGGAATATTTGATCAAGTTCCTCAAGGAGCATGGAATGCCCTTGGGCGATCTTGAGGACGAAGCAATGGCCAAGGTGCTCATCGTGGCACAAGACCAGGTGCTCGTCGAGAACGTCAAGCGGGAGCTCCCGCTGGAACGCTCGTTCAAGCTTGCCGTGGCTGCCAGCGGTTTCGACGCCGGCATCCAAGCCGAGAGCTTCCATCCGGACTGCATCATCGTCGATTTCTCGATCGGCCGCACCGAGGCGTTGCAGATTTGTCAAAATCTGCGCCGCAACACGGAGTTCGCCGAAGTGATCCTGATCGCCTTGCTGCCCGACGACGGCAGCTCGACGAGCTTCGATCGTTCGAGCATCAACGAGACGTTCAAGAAGCCGTTTGATGCCGCTCTGCTTGCCGAAAGGCTGCGGACGCTCATCGGCGCCAAGAAGGAACTCGTATAGAGTCGCTAGCAGAACCGGTTGTGTTTCCGACTCAGTCGCGCAATCCGATCGGTTCCGCAAGTTGCTGCATGATTCCGTCCGACTATCGCGGGCACGCCGCAAGGCCGAATCGGGAGTTGATCTCAATCGCTCCGATCACGCCTTGCCAATTGGCCCGGACCCACGACCAATTCGCCGATTCAACTTGATCCGTCGCGGTTTAGACCCCGCGACGGTTACTTTTTCTTGATGGGTCGCCTCGGCGCGGAGCTTTACTGCTTCCTTGCCCATCTTTCAAAGGCGATTGTGGCGCCTTCCGAATGCTCCGTCGGCATCGGGGAATGCAGCACGGTTGCCGCGAGGTCCTGCGGCGAGGTCTTTGTTGAGTTGGCTCGAGCGGTCCACCACTGGAGCGCGTCGGCGGCAGTCCACGTGCCGGCAACGCCGCAAGATTCCAGCGCGAGGAGCAATTTGTTTGCATCCGCCGGTCGCTCCGCCGCGGGTTTTGCCAGGCAACGCATTATCAGGCTTTCCAGTTCACGGGAAATGGGCTTGCCCAGCCGGGCCGAAGGCGGCTCGGGCGCCGAGTTGACGTGCGCCATGCAAATCTCGACCACCGATTCGCCGTCGAACGGCGGCGAGCCGGTCAGCAAGTAGTAGGCCACCGCGCCCACGGCGTACACATCGCTTCGCGCGTCAACTTGATCGGGATGGTAGACGGCCTCCGGCGAAATGTACAGCGGCGTGCCGGTCACGCCGTTCGGATTCGTGATTCCCGCGTTGTCTTCCGAGTCGTTCGACTTGACCAGTCCAAAGTCCAACACCTTCACGAAATCGTGCAGCCCGCCGCGGCTCGTGAGGAAGATGTTGGCCGGCTTTATGTCGCGGTGTACGAGGCCGCGGGAGTGCGCTTCGCCGAGCGCGCCGCAAATCTGCCGGAGGATGTAGACGGCGCGGGCTTCGCCCTGCGGCCCCGTTCGGTGGACGAAGGTCTGCAAGTTCATGCCATCCAGGTATTCCATGGCGTAGTAGAAGATGCCCTCCCGCGTACGTCCGTAGTCGAAGATGGCAACCGTGTTGGGATGGGTGAGGCCGCTCGTGAGCTGGACCTCGCGCTCGAAGCGGGCGATGGCAGTCTCGGACATCTTGTCGACATCAAGCATCTTTACCGCCGTCGCGCGGCGGAGCATGGCATGACGAGCCTTGTAGACCGTGCCCATGCCGCCGGCGCCGAGCTTTTGTTCCAAGGCATACTGGCCCAATCGCCGCGCCTCGATGGCCGCTTCGCGCAAATGCCGCTGCTGGCGCGCGATGTAGACCATCGCGACGAAGATGCCCGCCGCGCATACGATCAGCAGCGCGAGCATCGCCCAAAACGCGCGGCGCAGGACGTAAACCGATTGGAAGGCTTCGGCGGATTCGATCTCCGTGGCGACCGCCATGTCGTAGTCCGCCAGCCATCGCCAAGCTCCCACCGACGGTACACCGCGGTAGTCGCGATAGCCGGCGGCATCGAAGCCGTCGCTGCCTTGCACCGCCTCGGCGGCGAGGCGCGTAAGCGGCTGCTCCGCGCGCCGAATCTTGGGACGCCCGCCGCCCGCCATATTCACCTGCGGGTCGCGGACTTCCACGGTCAATATCGATTGGCAATCGGGCTGATCCGCCAGAAGACCGATTTGCTTGAGATCGTCGTCGAAGCGGCTTTGGCTGAGCAGCAGCCCATTGCGGTCAAAGGCGAAAGTTTCGCCCGTTCGTCCAAAGTGCGCAACCTGCAAGATCTTCGTAAACTTGTCTTCCGGACGGATGCGCAAGCCGAGCGCGGCGATCGGCTTGCCGCGCTCGTCGCGCAGCGGCCCGGCGGTGTACATCGACGGCAAGTTCGCCCGCAGGTCGCCGTGCTCATCTTTCAAGAGCAACGTGCTGCGAAACGGCTTCGACACCAGCGTCTTTCCGGCAATGGCCTGGTCGAAGACTTCCTTGCGATAGTCGGTGAGTTTCTTCCCTACGGGCAGGTCTTGGTCGGCGGCAAGGACGTACCCGCTCGGCGACACGACGACGTATCCCACATAGTCGCAAAGTTCGGTGCGGCGATTCAAGCGTTGGCGTAGAGCATCCTGTGCTTTGGCCAGCAATAATTGTCGCTCCAGCGCCGGCCCCTCGCCTTTCAAAGCGAGCAATTCGGTTACCAAAGGCCGCAGTTGTTCGTCGTCGGCGACGAGTTGGACGTTGATTCTTTGTTCGCCCATCCACGTGCGGAGAGCGGTCACACTAGAGTCAACCATGGCATTGAGATCACTCGCCCGTTGTCGGAGCATGGCGCTCTCGATGGCGTCCGTTACCCACCAATAAGCCGCGGCAACGAGGACGGCGGCAATAACCGGCCATATCCAAAGTTGGTGGCGAAGGAATTTGCCGGTGGTTTGAAGTCTCGCCGAACTTCCAAACCAGCTCGACACGGCGCCCGAGAAGCGGCCAACTCCGGTGCGAGAGAGCAAACCGCTTGATGTTCCGGTCTCGTCTTTGCGAAGTTCGTCTGGCATGGCGCCGTCCTAAACTTGTCCGGCCCGGCGGCTCATCGAGGCTGCGATGCCAAAGTAAAAATGGCCGCCTGCCAGGGCGACATATCCAAATACAAACCTTGCGAAAGTAGCTCGACGCCGTCGCGATCGTAGACCGCGGTGTTCATCTGGTCTTGGAGCCGCCATTTCCCGCCGGCAAGATCCGCAAAGGGCAACCGCACGCGGCATTGGCTGTGATTTGGAGCGTAGTTCACCGCAGCAAGTAGGCGCTCGCCTTGATGCTGCCAGGCGAAGGCGACAAAGCAATTCGCCGTCCAGTTGCCGTCCCACGCTGGCGCGCATTCGGCCAACTGCCAGCGGCCATCGCGGACCGCCGGCTTGCTGAGAACGTCCAGCAGGCGGCGATAGAATTCTTGCAGCACCGGATCGACGGCTTCACTTGGCCCGCGGCAGAGATGGGGCGAGATTCGCTTCTTTCGGCCCTCGAACTGCCCCTGGTGAAAGAACCGCAGCCCCGGCGAAAGGTAGGTAACAACGGCCGCCGCGCGGTGCATGTCCGATGGAAACACGGCCGCCGCTCGCGGCTCATCGTGGTTCTCCAGGAATCGGGCGAGCTTAATCTGATAATCCATGTCGGCCCAGAAGTGCTCGCGCACGGGTCGAGCCTCGCCGTGTCGCAGTCGGTCGTAGAGTCGCTTGTCGTAGGTGTAATCGAAGCCCTGTTGTTGCAGCGTCCACTCCAAGTCCCAGTAAACCTCGGCCATGAAACAGAAATCAGGCGACCTCTCGCGGACGCTTTGAATCGCCCGCGGCCAGAACGGCTCCGCGCGAAGGCCCCACGTCCGTTCGAACACATCGGGCAGCACGAGCATGGCCATGTCGCAGCGCACGCCGTCGCACCGGCCGGCGATCTTTCGCAGTTCGCCTATCATCGCGTCTTGCACCAACGAGTTGGCGTAGTTGAGTTGCAAAGTATCGGGCCAGCCGGCGAAGTATGGATCGCGTCCGTAGGCCAGCACTAGATCGCCGCTCTTCTGTTTGACCGACGTGTAATTCTGCGGCGCCCGCTCCAGATCGAGCTCCGAGCCGACGATATAGTATTCCGGATGACTTTCCACCCACGGATGATCCAACCCCGTGTGGTTGGGAACAAAGTCCAGCAGCAGCTTCAGGCCGCGCTGCCGAAGCCGTTCGCGAAGCCGTGCCAACGCCGCATCGCCTCCCAATAGTTCGTGGACCGTGTAGCCGGTGATGGCGAAGCCGGAACCGCAAATGTCTTCTTCCCGCAAATCGGGCAAAGTCTCTTTGAACTCCCGCCGCCACTGGGCGTTCTCGCGCGAGACTTGTTGACCCGCCGCCCCCGTCTGCCAGACGCTGAGGAGCCAGATCCAGTCGAAGCCCATCGCCGCGAGGCGGTCAAGTTCGCTGTCGGGTATGTCGTCGAGCTTCGCCGGCCGGCCGAGCGTCTCGGAGAGCGCGGAAAGCCAGACCCGCGTATTGACCTGGTAAAGCAAAGGATATCGCGGCACGTTCATAGTCTCTCCCCAACCACCATTAAGCGGCGATTCGGTCTAACACATTTTTCAGGGCAGCCGCGCGTCGTGTGGAATCGCAGGCCAGCTTGCATAAGCATAATTAAGCATGTGCCAAAAGTACATCGTTCGGCACTTATTAAAATAACCGCGTGTTAAAGCCCTTTTATGACTTTTCGCCGACCCGGTGCGGGCAAAAAGCGTGACGAGCAGGCCGAAAAACCGTCCTAACTATAATGGCAAGGTGGTTACAAATGCAAAGGTCGGGACGAGACGCAAGCCATCGGTTGGGGCACGGTTTGCTGTAGTTCCCGCCGCTGCCAATATCAATTGATTCGTCGGCGCAGCCTGGGGCGTTCTCGCGCGGACGAATATCAGTCGCCGAAATCGGATTGGCGGCTGTCGGGACTAAACAACGAGGAGATGCTATGGTCCGACAATCCGGTAACTTTATGCCCTTGGCGCTGAGCGAGGTCGCAAGAGCAGCGACGGAGTGCCTGCGCCGAAGCCATTACAAAGTGCTGAGCCGCGTATCGTGCGAGTATAGCCACGGAGTCCTTTATCTCAGGGGGCACCTTTTCAGCTTTCACGAGAAGCAGGTAGCACAGCAGGCCGTAGCCACAGTCAACGGCGTGAAACGAGTAGTCAACGAAATCCAAGTCTACTAACGTCATAACGAAGGAGCGAATCATGCTAGTTCTCAGCAGGAAGCAGCACGAAAGCATTTGCATCAGCGATAAGATCGTCGTCACGATGCTGGGCGTTCATGGCAACACCGTGCGGCTGGGCATCGAAGCCCCAATTGAAGTGCCCGTGCGCCGGCAGGAAGTTCAGGACAAGCTGGACGCTCGGCGACGGCCTATCCGCTTAAGCCATGTTGAGTTGAAGAGTTGAAAACGGGAAGCTCGTCGCGGCCTACTCTGTTCTCCTCGTCGCCCGGAATTTCCATACGGCATAGAACGGAATGCCGCTGAGCATCAAGAGCATGCCGACGCCCGTGGTCAGCGGCTTGCCTTGGACGACGTAGACCAGAAACGCGGCGCAGATGATCAGGTAGACCGCCGGCGTGACCGGGTATCCCCAACATCGATAGGGCCGCGGCAATTCCGGCCGCGAGACGCGCAGCCGATAGAGCGCAAGCACGGCAATCCCGCCGAAGAGCGCCGATCCAAAAGTGATGAACGGCAGCAATTCCTGATATGAACCCGTCAACGCCAGCAGCATCGACCAGCCCCCTTGATAGATCAGCGCCGCCGCGGGCGTCTTGCGGCTGCTTAGCTGGGCACAACCGCGGATGAAGAGTCCTTCGCGGGCCATCGCGTAAAACACTCTCGAGCCGCCGAGAATCAGGCCGTTGACGCAGCCGAAAGTCGAAACCAGAATCGCGACGATCACCAGCGTCGAGCCGATCCGGCCGAACAGTGCAACGGCCACGGGCACCGCTACCCGATTTTCGGCAACGGCCGTGATTTCGCTCATGTTAAGAACGAGGAGATAGACCGCGTTCGTCAGCACGTAAAGAATCGTCACGAACAGGCAGCCCAACAGCATCGCGCGCGGGAGAGTCCGGCGCGTGTCGTGCACCTCGTCGGCCACGAAGGCAACCGTGTACCAGGCGTCGTACGCAAAAAGGGCATACGACAGTGCTACAGCCAGCCCCGCCAGGAATCCCGCCTCGATGGCGCCCGGGCCGGGCTGCGTGGAGAACAGCGGCAAGAAGTGCGACGCATCGCCGCCGCGGAGGAACCCGGCGATGATCAATGCGCCGAGCGCGGCCACTTTCAAGACGGTAAAAACGTTTTGCACCGCCGCTCCCTCGCGGATGCCGCGAATGTTTACAAAGGTCAACATTCCAATAACGCCGCAAGCCACGAGTTGTGCCGAGTTGAGTTGCGGGCTCGCAAGCGCGGCGGGCAGGTGAGCCGAAAGAGCGCCGGGCAACAGCTTGCCGAGCGGGATCGTCACCAGAATCTGCTTCTCTCCGAGTTTCGGCACCAGTGTGCCGAGAAACTTGGCAAACGCGATCGCTACGGCGGCGTTCGTGCCCGTTTGAATCACGAGGAATTGCGTCCAGCCGAAAAGGAAGGCGACAAAACTGCCGAAGGCCTCACGGAGATAGACATATTGACCGCCGGTGTGTGGAAACATAGCCGCAAGTTCGGCGAAGGCGACCGCTCCGAGCATTGTAAACAGGCCGCCGAAAGCCCAAAGTCCCAAAAGCAGCCCCGGCGCCTGCACCGATTGGGCCATGTACGACAGACCGACAAAGATCGACGAACCGATCATCGAGCCCATGACGAGCATGGTGGCGTCGAAGAGGCGGAGATGGCGGTGGAGTTGGGGGGACTCGGACGGCATGGCGGCCATTGTGATGCATTGCAGCGTTCGCCGCAAGGACCAATACATTTCCGTTTCTCGGGGTGGCGGTTTTACCTCCGTTATTTCACGTCCCAAGACCCCATACGGCTCGTCCGGATGGTGAATAAGGTTGAATAGCTAGCTAGAATGAAGAATTATCGCCAACACAACCCCATCCACCTTGGTGGATGGTGAAGGAGGTTGCTTGGCTAAGTCACCTCGCGGGACTAGCTGGGCAACCTTGTTCACCATCCAGAAAAGTTGAGGGGGCCTAAGGTTGCTCGCTTTCGTTGCTAGCTGTTCAAACTATTTCACCATCTAGCAAGCTGGATGGGGTCGCTCAGAGACTTGTGTGTAACAACGATGGCAAAGTATGTCCGTCGCCCAAGCGAGCCGCATCGATTGCATCCCTTCACGCTGCCTTGTGGCGTTTCCACCGGCGAAACGCTTGGGTAAACATCACGGAAAAAATGCTCGGCGTCCTATTCACCGGCTGGTCGGCCGGGGGCAATTGCGAGCGGCTCATGGCCGCGCTACAAGGAAGCAAGGCCGACGGAGACAGCAAGGGCGCTGGCCGACAAATCGCGGCGGCCATTCAAGCAGGCGTGAAGGAACTGGATAGTCCCGCCAAAAAGCCGCCGCAAGGCAAATAGCCTCCGCGACGCCGCGCAGCGCGCCTAGGAAGACCTTCCTCGCCGCCAGTTCCCCAACGATCCCCTCCCGACCGCTAGCAGCGATCAAATGAGGATCGCCGCGAAGCAAATCAGGCGACTTCTCGTAGATCAAGCTGCGACAGACGCCTGGAGACCGACACAAGCTCATCTCGTCCGAGTTCGCCATTTTCAATGTTGTCGTGCCAGCGGGGCGGAATCCACGACGCACCATACAACGCGCCAACTAGGGCACCAGTCATTGCGCCGATAGTGTCCGTGTCGCCACCCAGGCCGACCGCGCGAACGACGCAGTCCTCGGGAGTTCGCCAATACCGAAGCAGGGCCCACAGAGCGGCCGAGACCGCCTGCGACGCTTGAATGCCGTTGCCGACGCGCCCGATGACGTAAACATCTTCGTCGTTGTGTCGCAGGGCGTCGGCCAGAATGACGAGGTTTGCCGCCATGACTTCCGTGCGGCATGTAGCCAGCAGTGATGCGATCAGCTTGGTGGGATTGAAAGACTCCGGTTCCATTGTGGCAGCTAGCGCGACTGCCTTTGCCTGAACCAGGGCGCCGTCGATGGCTTCAGGATGAACGTGCGTGCAAAGCAAGGCGTCCTCGACAGCTTCTAGTAAGATCTTGTCGGATGAATGGCGGTAAGCGAGGCCGACCGGCGCGATCCGCATTGCCCCGCCGTTGCCGAATGAACCTTCGGGAAACTCGATTCGGCCCGTGCCGCGATAGTCGCCGCCGTCCGCCAAGAGCCGCATGACGCGATGCGCCGCGCCGCCGTAGCCCCGCCACGGTTCGTAGAATTCGGCAAACTTTGCCGAGGCATGTGCCGCGTCAACTCGGCCGCACTCGACGAGGCTTGTGGCCAGCGCAAGGGCCATCTGCGTGTCGTCGGTGTAGCAGCCGAAGCCGCGCGCAGAATCAGTGAAATAGCGCAGCTCGCCGTACTGCTCACGGATTTCTCGAGCCGACCAGCCCTCTACGACAGCCCCCAGGATGTCGCCGCAAGCAGTGCCAAGTAGGCATCCGACGCAACGATCTTCATAAGATGTCATAATGTGCTCCGCATCCGCGGCCTGAGGATCGACCCGAAGTCGTCGTTGCACAGTACGCTGCAGATCCCTCAGTCTTTGCATGGTATTTTCCTCGATTGTCCCTTGCGCGGCTAGCCCCGGTTTTCGCGCACACTTGCAGGAAGCAAGAATTCTCTGGAGAATGAACACAAAGTTTTGTCAATTAGAGGGCTCCCGCCGTGAATTTCCCTTGCCGCGCCTCCATGAGTCAAGCGGTTACGACTATCGTACTAGTGCTGCCGACCGCGTTGGCCGCCGCGCAAACAACCGCTCCCGCCGCACCATCTCCACAATCCCCAATGCCCGCCGTGAAACTGACCCGCGAACAAGCGTCGTCCTTCGCGCAATTGGCCCTTAAAGCCATCGCGAAGGAATATCCAAATAAGCCGGAACATGTCCTTAACAGCGAAGCGGACATCCAGGGGCCGCGGGCATTGCACCCGGCGTTTTACGGGGCATTCGATTGGCATTCGTCGGTCCACGGGCACTGGATGCTGGTGCGACTGCTGCGATTGTTTCCCGACCTGCCCGAACAGCGGCAAATCCGCGCGGTCCTGGCGAATCATTTAACGGCCAAAAACCTCCAGGCCGAGGCCGACTACTTTACCAAGCCGAATCGCCAATCGTTCGAGCGGACCTACGGCTGGGCGTGGCTGCTGAAACTGGCCGAGGAGTTGCACGGCTGGGACGATCCTGACGCGCGGCAATGGTCCGCCAACTTGCAACCGCTGGCTGAAGCGATCGAGGCGCGGTACATCGCCTTTCTGCCCAAGCAGACCTATCCGATCCGCACTGGGCTCCATCCCAACACGGCGTTCGGGCTGTCGTTCGCGTTGGACTACGCGCGGGCCGTCGGACACAAACCGCTCAGCAACCTGATCGAGGAGCGAAGCCGGTCGTACTTCGGGGCCGACGCCGACGTTCCCGCGGCCTGGGAACCAAGCGGGACTGACTTCCTCTCGCCCAGCCTGATGGAGGCCGACCTCATGCGGCGGGTGTTGCCGCCGGCCGAGTTCCGCGCCTGGCTCATCCGGTTTCTGCCGGGCCTGCCCCGCGGCGAGCCCAAAGTTCTTTTTACGCCGGCCGTCGTGACGGATCGCACCGATCCGCAGCTTGTCCACCTGGATGGCGTCAATCTGAGCCGGGCGTGGTGCATGAGAAGCATCGCCGCGGCGCTTCCTGAAGATGATCCTGCTCGAAAGGTGCTCGCCGATTCGGCCGCGCGGCACGCGGAGGCGGCGCTTCGCCACGTGGCCAGCGGCGACTACGCCGGCGAACACTGGCTGGCCTCGTTCGCTGTCTATTTGCTGTCGGAGACGTCGGCGGAGTGATACGTTGGCAAACTTCTCAAGCCAATAGGAAGAACCGGCCACCTCCCGCATGGGGAAATGGCCGGTCCTGTGAGGTTCAGCCTTTGCAATTGATCCGCCTACCGATGCGAACCATGTGAGCCGCTGCCGCTGCCGCCGCTGTGGGCGACCATCTTGCTCCCTTGGCTCATGCTGCTGCCGCCATGGGAACCGTTCGAGCCGCGATTGCCGTCGGAATGATTCATGTGCGACATCTTCGAGCCGTCCTCGTGCCGCGAGCCATCGCGGTCCTTGCTGTCGTGCTTGCTGTACTTGTCGTGGTCCTTGTACTTGTCGTAGTCCCTGTCATGCCGAGGCTCGTAGCAGTCGCGGTCGTAGCAGTCGCGGTCGTAGCAGTCGCGATTGCAGTAGCTATTGAAGTACTCAGGGCAATAGGAGTAGCAAGGCTGCTCGTAGCACGGCTGCTCGTAGCAGACCGGGGCCGGCGGGCAGTACTCCTCGCACTGCGGTGGGCAGTACGACGGGCATTGCGGTGCGCAGTATTCTTGGCACTGCGGTGGGCAATATGACGGGCACTGCGGCGGGCAGTCGTAGCAATAGCTGGGGCGGTAGCATGGCTGATAGCACGGCTGGTAGCAGTAGCTCGAATAACATGACGGATAACACCCGTAACCGCAGCCGTAACCGTTATGGCCATACCGGTCCCAGCAATGATCGTAGTCATGGTCGGAATGATGTGAATCGTGCTTGTCGGACGAGCGGTGACTGTCGCCCTTGCTCATGCCGTGCGAACTTGACGAGTGACCGGAGCTGCTGCCGGAATGGCTGCCGCTGCCGCCGCTCATGTGGCTGCCGCTGCCGCCGCCGCCACCACCTTGCGAGCCGTGCCCGCCCGCGAGGGCCGCACGCGCTGGCCCCAAGCTCGAAACTCCCAACACCAAAACAAACGCCGCAATGGACTTCAAGGAAGTCGTCATGATAATCCCTTTCTTAAACGAAGGCTTGACTGAATCGACCGTCAGCCAAACCGTTTGGCCCGTCGTTCAGAGCCTTATACGCGGGAAAACCGATGGCGTTACGAAAAGGAATGCGCCGGCGGCGAAATGTATACCGCACGCTCCGTGTGCGGAAGGACGGCACACGGAGTGTGCCGGATACATTAAGCCGCTAGCATTATTGCCGCCGTTGCCAGAACGTCGCGAAGGATCGAGGCCAGGTTTGCCGCGAACCGCTTGCCATCGCAAAGAGGCGAGGCGGCCATCCGCTCGCGCAATCCGGATCGCAACGTCGCAAGCCGCGGCAGGTCGCCCCCCAGGGATACGGCGAGTTCCACATAATCGTCGAAGTTCCGGGCAATCATTTCGGTCAGCCCCACGCTATAAAGTTGGGGAAGCGACTGCCGGCCGGCGAAGGTCTCGCCCGGACAGGTCACCACCGGAACGCCCATCCAAAGCGCGTCGGCGGTCGTCGTCATGCCGCTGTACGGAAAGGGATCGAGCGCCAAGTCGACGCGGCCATATTCGGCCAGCAATTCAGGTTGCGGCGAATAGCCGAGAAACTCGACGCGTCCAGGGTCGACGCCGCGAGCGGCGAACATCGCGGAGAACCGCCGCACCATGTCGCCGTCGTCCCATCCCTTGTACTTCAGTACCAGCCGCGCCCGCGGCAAGCGGCTAAGAATTCTCGCCCACACCTCGATCACTTGGGGCGTGACTTTGCACGGATTGTTGAAGCAAGCGAAGGTCATCTCTCCCCGTTCGCTCGCCGGCAAGGCAGTCACCGCGGGCGCAATGTCGGGCGGGGTGTAGCAGGTATAGCCGTCGGGCATGCGCAGCACCCGCTCCCGGCAGTACCGCTCGGCACCATCGGGGACCGTGTAACGGTCGGCCAGCAGATAGTCCATAGCCGTCAGCCCGGTGGTGCCCACATAGCCCAGCCAGGTCACCTGGATGGGCGCGGGCTTCCGCGCGAAGACCAGTAGCCGGTGGCCGGCCGTGTGCCCGGCGAGGTCGAAAAGGATGTCGATGCGGTCCTCGCGGATTTGATGGGCCAACTGCTCGTCGCTCATGGCATATACATCGCGCCATCGGGCAGCGAGGGCCTGAATACGAAAGGTCAAGTCGTCCTTGTGGATGCGGTTGGAATATAACGTCGTTTCGTACACGTCGCGGTCAAGGTTCTCGATCGCGGGGAGCAGAAAATAGCCGACGGGATGCCGTCCCAGGTCGGGCGATACGAAGCCCAAGCGAAGCCGGTCCGTAGGTCCCTTCTGCCGGAAGGGACCAATGTGGCCTGCCTGGCCTGCATCGTCCAATCCTTTTGATACTTCGTCACGTAATAGTCCCGCTCGGCAATCGGGACCTACAGTCGCGGCGTGCCGGCGATCGAATTCGGCATGAGCCTCCGCCAGGTCTGTCGGCGTCACGCTTGGACGAAATTGGAGCACATAGAGAAGGTTGCTGTGTGTCTGCGCATCGTTAGGATTCAACTCCAGCGCCCGGCGATAACAGTCGAGGGCTTCGTCCAGCTTGGCCTGGTCCTTCAAGGCGTTGCCAAGATTGAGGTGCGCCTCGGCAAAGTCCGGCTTCAATTCCAGCGCGCGGCGAAAGCAGGCGACCGCTTCGCCGAGCTTGCCCTGGCGCGCGAGGACGTTGCCCAGGTTGGTGTGCCCCTCGGCATAACCGGGCTTCAGTTCCAACGCGCGGCGGTGGCAGGCGGCCGCCTCGTCGAGTCGCCTTCGATCGTTCAAGACGACGCCCAAGTTTCCGTACGCCTCGGCAAAGTCCGGCTGGATTGCCGCTGTCCGGCGAAAGCACGCGATGGCCTCGTCCAGCTTTCCCTGCCGGCGGAGGGCCGTTCCCAAATTGTTCATCGCTCCGACGTGGTCCGGCTTCAGGGCCAGCGCCCTGCGGAAGCAGACGACGGCTTCGTCTATCTTTTCCTGGTCCATGAGCACAAAGCCAAGGTTGTAGTGAGCCTCGGCATAGTCGGGCTTCACGGCCAACGCTTGGCGGTAGCAGGCGGCCGCTTCGTCCAGTTTCCCGAGGTCGCGCAGAACATTGCCCAGGTTGTTCAGCGTCTCGACATGATTCGGCTTCAGGGACAGTGCGCGGCGATAGCATTCGGCCGCGTCGTCGAGCTTTCCTTGGCGCTTCAACGCGCAGGCCGAGGTTGTGCCAGGCGTCGGCATAGTCCGGCTTGAGCGCGAGCGCTCGGCGGTAGCAGGCGACGGCGTCATCGAGATTGTCCAGGTCGCTAAAGGCATTGCCCAGGTTGTAGTGCGCCTCGGCAAAGTTCGGTTCGAGTTCCAGCGCCCGTCGCCAGCAGGCGGCCGCTTCCGGCGACTTACCCAGGCCGCGATAGGCAGATCCCAGATTGCTGTGGAAGTCGGCCGCGTTGCCTTGCAACTCGACGGCCCGTCCGATGTACTGGACGGCGAGGCCATGCCGGCCCGCCTGGAGCGCGAGGACTCCCAGAAGATGCAGCGCGTCGGGCTGATCCGGCACGACGGAGAGGATCTCTCGATATATCTGTTCGGCGGCTTGCAGGCGGCCCGCCCGATGATGTTGGGTGGCGATCGCCAAAACTTCGGAAAGCGTTGCCATGATTCGCATTATGGCGATACGGACTGGCGGCTGCAATCTCTCGGCATGGTACTACGTCATCGAGAAATCGGACTATCGCTGTTACATGAAGCCGGGTAAGCTGGAAGACTCTCCAGTAGGTGTTTCCCTAGTCGCGATCGCCGCGTAGGTTCAGCGATATTACTTCTCATTTCCCTTCTCAAAAGGGCCACTTCCATGAAATGCTACTCGCCGAGATTCCTAGCGTTTAATGTCTTCACCGTGGCCTTATTCTGCACAGGTCCGCTATTTTCTCAGGTCCACGGTGATTCAAAACGAAGTTCCGCTGAAAAAGGTCCCATCAGCATACGAGATATGGCCTTCATCAATGATGACATTGCAGGTGCGGAGCCGCTAAGTCTCGAACCTACCCTCGAGCGTTACAATGACCGGTCCACCATACTTGATCGCGATTGGGATGACCTCAGAAAACGTGCAAATAGTAATTCCTCGTCCTTGGTTCTCGCGACAAAAGTGATCTCAAGGTTCGCGAATCGACGATCGTCGAACACCCTTGTTCTTACGCTGGTAAATGTAGGTGACAAAAAAGTTAGCTTTATATCGGGTTTCCCTGATCTCCGCGACATTCGCGTGCTGATACGGACATCGTCAGGAAAAGCCGTGGCATGGAGTGAAGATGGAAAACAAGCCTGGGGAAACTTCATGTTGGAATGTTATTGCATCCGGAAGATTTCACTTGATCCCGGAGAGGCCAAAGCGATAACGATTCCGCTTGATAACTATTTTCAGTTATCGGCGCCCGGCGACTATACTGTCCTCGCTGCGATTGATACACTTTCGGACGCGCCAAACTCCGAGCCCATCGCGTCACCAATTAGCTTCACGATCAGTCCGCCGCGCGGGAACTCACCGAGGAACCCGCCCGAGAGTAAGAGCGATGCACACTAAATGCTCTGCTTTAGGCCGCAATCATCGCAAGTTATTTCGCTAACTAATGTACTCCAATGATACTCCGCCATTTTGGCGCGATTCTGGTTCTTGCCGCCGTTCTTGTGCTCGCGCACTGCACTGCAAACGCGCAAGAGCCCCACACCCAGCAAGCTACTGCCGCCGCGCCGCTCTACCGCGAATCCCTTCGCCCGCAGTTCCATTTCACTGCCCGGTACTGGGACGGCTACACGATCGAGCCGGGCAATGACGGTCGCGAGGGTTGGATTAACGACGTCAACGGCCCTATCCGGCTCGATGGCGAGTATCACCTCTTCGGCCAGCGCTGGTTTCACGCCTGGCTGCACGCGGTGAGCAAGGACCTCGTCCACTGGACCGAGCTCAAGCCGGCCTTTCGCGAAGGCGGCAAGTTCCGCGGCACGCAGTCCGGCACGTGCGTCGTCGATTACAAGAATGTGTCGGGCCTGGGCGACGGAAAAACGCCCGTCATGATCGCTTTCTGGGCGGCCGAGGACAACCGGAACCAGTGCATCTCGTTCAGCCGCGACCGCGGACGCACCTGGACGAAGTGGGACAAGAATCCCGTTCTTGCTCATGCTTACCGCGACCCAAAAGTCTTCTGGCACGAGCCGACGAAGAAGTGGATCATGGTCCTCTGCGGGCCGCCTGACTTTTCTTACCTGATCTTCACGTCCGACGACTTGCTGCAATGGCGGAAGGAAAGCAATATCTCAAACATGTTCGAATGCCCAGACATGTTTCCGCTGCCGCTCGATGGCGATCAGGCGAAGACCAAATGGGTCGTCGTCAATGGCGACGCCAAATATCTCATAGGTGACTTCGACGGTAAGGTCTTCAAGCCCTCAGGCCGCAAGAAAACGGGCGATTGGGGCGGCGCAGCCTACGCCACGCAAACCTTTAACAACATGCCCGCGAGCGATCCACGGCGGATCCAAGTCGCCTGGCTCCGCGGCGGGCGGTGGCCCAAGATGCCATTCAGCCAGCAATGGAGTTTCCCGGTGGAAATGACGCTGCACACACGGCCCAACGGCCCGACCGTCTATCGCTATCCAATCCGCGACATCGAGAAGCTGTGGGATAAAACTCTTGACCTCTCACCGACCACGCTGCAGCCCGGCGAAAACCCGCTTGCCGAAGAGAAGGGCAAGTACTACGACATCGACATGGAAATCGAACTGACCGGATCGACCGCCAGCGAGATCGTCTTGGAATTGTCCGGCAGTAGCAAGGTCCGCTATCTCGTGAAAGACAAAGTACTGGAAAGCTGCGGCTCGCGCACCGCCCTCGAATCGGAAAACGGCCGCGCGCAACTGCGCGTGCTGCTGGATCGGACATCGGTCGAAGCGTTCGGCAACCTCGGCCAGGTGTCGATCAGCAAGTGCATGTTGCCCGACGACAGCAAGCCGCCGTTGGTTCTCTCGGCAGTCGGCGGCAAGGTCAAGCTCAATCGGCTTACGTTGCACACGCTGAAGTCGATGTGGGAATAGATACGTCGCCTTTCGCTCCGCGAAAGTTGCGCAACTTTCGCGGAGCGAAAGGCGACAATCCTTCGTCAAAGCCCCTTCTTCTTCCCGGCGGCGATATCGGCTTTGAGAAGCTCAACCGCCTTCTCCAACTGGGCGTCGCGGCCCTTGTAAAAATCTTCCGGCGTATTGTCGATGAATACGTCCGGCCGCACGCCGAAATTCTCCATGTTCTCGCCTTTGGCGGTCCAGACGCCGGCGCCGGGCGTGCGGATCGTTGAGCCGTCGGCCAGGCGGTACGCGCCGGTAGCGATGACTGCGCCCATCGTCGGCACGCCGAGAACGCGGCCCAGCTTGAGGTCCTTGAAGCCCTGTGGAAACATTTCCGCGTCCGAAGCGGAGCGCTCGTTCTGCATCACGATCATGGGGCCGTAAAAAGTTTCCAGCGGCCGGGGCACATCCTGTTCCATGTCGCGGCCGCGGGTGTATTGATAGAGCTGCCCGACGAGGATGCCGAGAAGCTCCTGGTCGATTCCGCCGCCGCCGTTGAAACGCTGGTCGATGATGAGGGCCTTCTTCGTGCGGTTCATGGCCAGCTCCAGCGTGAACTGCCGCAGCGAGGGAGCGTCCATCGCCTTGATGTGCAGGTATCCGATCTTGCCGTCGCTCTGCTTGTCTACCGTGGCGCGGCGGTCCGTCACCCACTTTTCGTATTTGGCGTCGGCAAGGGCCATTTCGCTCATCGGATCGAGGCTCACTTCCCAGGCCCCCTCCTTGCCGGGCTTGTCGTTCAGCACGAAATGGAACTTGCGGCCGGGCACCTGGGTGAAATACCGCCATTGGTTGTCGGCGGTCGTCAGGTCATGGTCGTCGATGGAAAGGATGAAATTGCCCGTATGGACCTTCATGTACTCCTTGTCGGCCGGCCCGCCCTTCCAGATGTGGCCGACGCGGTAGAGGCCCTTCGGATCAGCAATCAGATCGAAGCCCGGCGAGCGGGTCGTGACCGACGGCCGCTCGATGCCGGAAGGCCCGCCGCTGAGGCCGGTATGCGAGGCGTTCAGCTCGCCGATCATCATCATCATGACGTTGTGCAGCTCCTCTTCGTCCACGAGGCTATCCACGAGAGGGCCATAAGTGTTCTTAGCCGCGTTCCAATCGGCACCGTGCATCTTGGCATCGTAGAAACGGTGCTTCATCACGCGCCAGCCCTCGACGAAAACTTCCTTGCGCAGGGCGCGGTGGTCGAGTTCTGTGTGAATGGTGAAGGTCACCTGGCGAGCCGAGGCACCGTCGGAGGAGGAGGTGGAAGTCTCGGGGGCAGGCGCGCCGCCACGGCGTCCGCCGCCTCGTCGGCCCGCAAAGGCAGACGCGTCCGGCGCGGCTTCTGCCATGCGGCCGCCGCCGACGGATGCAACGTAGATGCCGCGGCCCGATCGGAAATAGAGCGAGCGGCCATCTCTGGTGAAGACCATTTCGCCGCCGCGAAATCCGCCGCCGCCGCGACCTGGCCGACGGCCGGTCTCGGTCGGCGCGCTGACCGGAGCAGAGGGCACGCGGGAAGGCGCGGAGCCGTCGGCCAGATTGACCGTGTATCTGGCAACTGTGGGAAAGCCCTCTCCGTCGCCGGAGGGAATCGCGGCGGCGACGAAGGCTATGACGCTGCCTCGCGGCGGGGCCGTAAGATCCCCGATCATCTCGCCCGAGCCGACAATTTGCCGCGCACGCTTCGTCAACCCCTCCCAGTCGATTTTGACTTCCACGGCCCCAAGCATCGCGCCGATGGCGCGCACGCCAGCCGCGGTTTCGGCCGACACGGCCTGGGCCTCGGTATCGATATCTTTATCGAGCGGGTCTTTATCGAGGGCTCGGAGGGACAAGGCCATAAGCTTCATCTGGCTACCAGCGCGACCGCCCGACGAAGCCACTCCACCGCCGGTGGCGGCCTGCACAGTGAACGCCAGGAATCGACCGTCGCCGGACCAAACGGCGCTGCCTTCGCTGAAGGAGCGGTCGTCGTCGGTGATCCGCCGCTCGGGGCCGCCGGCTACGGGCATGATATAAACATGGCTGCGGAGGGTCTCGTCCTGCTTGGAGAAACTGACCCATTTGCTATCCGGCGAAAACGCCGCTCCGCGCGGCGAGCCAAACGGGCTCGAAGCGAGCACGCGTGTCTTCGCGTCCGCCACGTTGAACAGATAGAGCTTTTTGTCCGAGGAGCCGAACATCAGCGACTTGGAGTTCGGCGCCCAGACGATCGTGCTCTTTTCCGAGTCGAGGTCGGAAACCTGCTTCAAGTTTTTGCCGTTAGGGTCGACCAGATAGATCTCTTCGCGGCCCGATCGGTCGGAAACGAAGGCGATGTGCTTGCCATCCGGCGACCAGGCCGGAGATTCGTCGCGGGATGCGCCAGGTTGTTGGCGATGGTCGTGATGTCGCCTCGGTCGGTGGCGATTGTAAAGAGCTGGTTGCGGGCGGAGATCACGGCCCGCTTGCCAGAGGGCGAGAGGTCGAAGCCGTCAGCCTCGCTGTCGATCGTTATCGGCTCGACCTGGTTCTCCTTGTCTTCCGTAACGATGTCGATCTTCACTTCGCTGCTCTTGCCGGAAGCAACGTCGAGCTTCCAGATGCCGAAATCGCCCTCGTAGACGATGACCTTGCCGTCGCTCGACAGCGAAGGATAGAAGACGTTTCCGCCGGTGTGCTTGGTCACCTGCACGGGCTGAGCGTCCGACTTGAGCCAGATCTTGTAGATGTTGTTGGCGCTGTGCATCACCTCGGGACTGCCCGGCTTGACGCTCTTTTCGTCCGAGAGTGGATCGCCGACAAAATAGATCTCGTCGTTGCCGGCGAACATCGGCCAGAAGCGGTTGTAGCTGGCATCGGGCAAGACCGGCGTGGCGGTTTTGGCGGCGAGGTCGGCGATCCAGATGTCGGCGGAGAAGCTGCCGCGGTAGTGCTTGCGCGTCCAGACGCTGGGATGGCGATTGAAAGCAAAGCGCTTGCCATCGGCGGAATAGCTGCCCCACCAGCCCCAGTCCGTAGGCAGGTTCGTCTCGCGCCCGCCTTCAACCGGGACCTGGTAGAGCGTGGCCATGCTGGGGAAGACGCCGTCTCCGCGCATCGCGCGAAAGACGACTTGCTTAGAGTCGGGCGACCAGCCGACGACTTCATCGTTGCCGCTATGATACGTGAGTTGCCGCACCGCGCCGCCGGCGGCGGGAATGACGAACACGTCGTAGTTGCCGTAGCGATCGGAAGAGAAGGCAATCCACTTCCCATCCGGGCTGAAGCGGGGATTGATGTCGCGAGCCACGTTATCGGTGAGACGCTGCGGGCGGCCGCCGTCTTCGTCTACCACCCAGATGTCGCCCAGATAGCTGAACGCGATCTTGCCCGCGTGGTAGTCGGGCGTCCGCGCCAGCCTCACGGGAGCGGCGATCGCGGCGGCTGCAGCGAGAAGAAACGCGAGGGCAATAAGCGACCGGCCTGTTCGAAACATGGAATCCTCCCGGAAAGGTGGGTGCAAACTGGATGGGGCAGGATACCAGTATGCTTAGTCCGGGAGCGGTACGCAACTATGCCGTTTGCGGCGCGAAAGCGCGTATTTGAAGCCCGACGCGCAAGCGAGAGGGGAATCTGCTGACCCGCTCGCTTGCGCGTTGGGCTTCGATCCGACGACCGCATCCGCGCTGAAGCCTTAAACCTCCGCCATGCTCGCCTTTTCCTTGCGGCTGGCGATGATCTCGCGCTCGATGAGCGCGGGCAGGCGACGGTACTTGGAGAACTCCATCGTGAACGTGCCTTGGCCTTGCGTCATGCTCCGCAGATCGGTGGAGTAGCCGAACGTTTCCGAAAGCGGCACTTCGCCCTCGATGCGGCACATGTTCCCGCTGACTTCCGTGGCCACGACCATGCCGCGGCGTGACGTGAGATTGCCCACGACGGAGCCCTGGGCGTCGGTCTGGCACTCGATTTCGATCTTCATCACCGGCTCCAAGAGCACGGGCCGCGTGCCGGTGAAGTTTTCTCTCATGCAGGTGCGGGCGCAAGTTCGGAAAGCCATTTCGGAACTATCGACGTCGTGATACGAACCGTCCTCCAAAATGACCTTTAGACCCACGACCGGATAGCCGGCGATGGGGCCCTTGTGAATCATCTCGCGGAAGCCCTTCTCCACGGCCGGAATAAAGTTCTTTGGGATGCGGCCGCCAGTGACTTCGTCCTCGAACTCAAACGGTTCGGGGGCGTCCTCGGGCAGCGGCTCCATTTTGCCGACGATGTGGGCATATTGACCCGATCCGCCGGTCTGCTTCTTGTGCTTCGTATTGAATTGAAAAGCCTGCGTGGGCGCCTCGCGATAATTCACCTTCGGCGCGCCGACCTCGACCTCGATGCCATATTCGCGGCGGATGCGCTCGATGTAAATCTCCAAGTGCAGCTCGCCCATGCCGGCGATGATCGTCTCGGCCGACTCGTCGTCGGTGGAGACATGCAACGTCGGGTCTTCGCGGCGGAAGCGTTGAAGCGCCTTGCCGAACTTGTCGGCGCCTTCGCGCTTCGCGGGAGCGATGGCCATTTTGATCACCGGCTCGGGAACGTACATGCTTTCCAGCGTGCAATAGGGATACTGTGAGCAGTAGGTGTCGCCGCTGGCCGGATCGAGGCCCAATACGGCCACGATGTCGCCAGCCACGGCCGCGTCGATGTCCTCGCGCTGGTCGGCGTGCATGCGTACGATGCGGCTGAAGCGCTCCTTGCGGCCGGTGCGCTGATTGAAATAGCTTTCGCCTTTCTTGATCGTGCCTTGGTAGATCCGCATGAACGTCAACGCGCCGAAGGCGTCTTCCACCAATTTGAACGCCATCGCGACCATCGGCTGGGCGGGATCGGGATTCAACGGAATTTGCTTGTGCGGATCGTCGTGGGCCAGGGCCTTCATCGGGCTTTCCAGCGGCGAAGGGCAGGTAACGGTTCACGGCGTCCAAGAGCGGCTGCACGCCTTTGTTCTTATAGGCCGAGCCAATGAATACCGGCGTCAACTGCTGGCCGAGCACGGCCTCGCGGACGACGCGGTCGATCAGCTCGAAGGGCAACGGCTCTTCGGCGAGCAAAAGCTCCATCATCTCGTCGCTATACATGGAGACCGTTTCCAGCATGTGCTGCCGGGCGGCCTTCGCCTCCTCTACCATGTCGGCCGGGATCGGCTCGGTGCGGACGGTTTCCCCGTTGGGACCATCAAAGAAGAAGGCCTTTTCGCGCAGGAGATCGACGATGCCCTCGAACTTGTGTTCACGGCCGATGGGGAGCTGCATCAAAACGGCGTCACAATTGAGCTTGCTGCGGAGCTGCTCGACGACCTTTTCGGGGTTGCCGCCCGTGCGGTCCATTTTGTTGATGAAGGCAATTCGCGGCACGCGATAGCGCCGCATCTGGCGGTCGATGGTGAGCGACTGGGCTTGCACCCCGCCCACGGCGCAAAGGACGAGGACCGCCCCGTCAAGGACGCGGAGGCTGCGCTCGACCTCGACCGTAAAATCGACGTGGCCGGGCGTATCGATGAGGTTGATGTCGTAGCCGTCCCACTCGACAGAGGTAGCAGCACTGGTGATGGTGATTCCGCGCTCGCGCTCCAGCTCCATGTGGTCCATGGTCGCGCCTTTCCCGCCACCCTTGACCTCCTGGATGGCGTGGATGCGGCCGGAATAGAAGAGGACCCGCTCGCTGAGAGTGGTCTTACCCGAGTCGATGTGGGCGGAAATCCCAATGTTGCGAAGTTTCGTAAGTTCCATGTTTATAGGAGGTCAATTAGCTGCGACAATAGCCACATTTCTAGGCGCTCAACGACCCGCGACAATAGTCACGTTTTTGGGAGGTCAATTAGCTGCGACAATAGTCCAATTTAGGAATCGAAATTATACTGTAATTGAAATCAATGGGCAAGCCGTGTCTATGTTATGAATACATAAGGACTTGTGACAATTCTGTTTGGTTCGGACCACCCTCTATCGGCGGGGTGGTCGATAACACCTCGGCGGCGGACGGCATTCAAGCGGATAAAAAGGGGACATCACTGATATTGACGGAGGCAGCCGGTGGCCCTATGATGCGACCATGCCTAGAACTGCTCGCGCCATTGAAGCCGGCACGGTGTACCACGTTCTGAACCGCGGGAATGGGCGAATGCGGATTTTCCACAAGGAAGCCGACTATCACGCGTTCCAGAATGTATTGGTCGAAGGTCTGGAACGTTACGAAGTCGAGCTTTTCACCTTTTGCCTGATGCCCAACCATTGGCACTTGGTTGTGTGTCCCGGCCGCGACAACGCCCTGGGCCAATGGTTAGGTTGGGTCGGCGTGACGCACGTCCGCCGTTATCATGAACACTACCACAGTCGCGGCGGAGGACACATCTACCAAGGACGGTTCAAGAGCTTCCCTGTGGCCGAAGATGATTACTACCTGACGCTCTGCCGCTATGTGGAAGCCAACGCCTTGCGCAGGGCCTCGTAGAACGGGCAGAAGACTGGCCGTGGAGCGGGCTTTGGCAGCGGACTCAAGGGGCCGCAGATTTGCCCATGACCGCGTGGCCGGTCGAGCGGCCACGGGATTGGCTAGCGCGGGTGAATCGTGGAATGAAGGAAGAGCAACTGGACGGCATTCGAACCAGCGTGCAGCGCGGCCGACCGTTGGGCGGGGCAGATTGGGTCCAAAGGACCGCAGCGCGGCTGGGACTGGAATTCACGCTCCGCAGCGCCGGCCGGCCTCGAAAGCCGGAAAATCAGTGATGTCCCCTTTTCACCCCCCAATGGACGCTAGCGACGAGAGGCAAAAATCTTGAGGTTGTCTAGAAAGGACGGTGGTGAGTGAATTCTGCCGAGCGCGAAAGTGCGAATGATCGCGATCTGCCTCGCTACTGGCCGCATTGCCTGGCAGGGATAGTTGTGACTGTGGCTGGCTTAGCGCTCGGTTACGTACAGTTTGTCTTTCAGAACTGGTCGTTCTCCGCCGGAGCGTTTCTGTTTTATAGAGGCTGGCCGTATGCTTGGCAGTTGGAGTTATCATCCAAGATTTACTTCTGGGAGCTCTTTCTCGATGTCGCGGTGTGGTTAGTTCTCGTCGGCTGTCTCGTATTACTCTATGAGATTTTCCGACGCCATTTTTTTAGGTATAGGCTGCGTAGCCTGCTTTGCGTTGTAGTATTTTATGTCGTATTGCTATCGTTAAAACCCCGATACCCAAACGACGTTTTGGGCTTGAGCCAAGAGTTCCGCAGTTACGTGATTCTAATCGCTATCGGTTGGCCCATCCTACTCGTACTTGCGCTCGCTGCGCACTTGATTTCCATAATTCGACAGCGTTCATCGGGCAAAGGAGATAGCCAAGGCAAGCATGAAAAGGGGACGTCACCGATTTCCACCAATGACAGCAGATGACGTATGTTGCTATGTCTTCCATTTTGAATAGTCGGACGTTTTCAGTTTCTCGGATCAGCGGCAGCGCGAATATCAACTGCGGCACGGGCAACGACTGGGCTCTTCGCCGGCAACGAGGTCGATTCCTACTACATCGCGCGCGGTGCGGGACGGTGTCAAGCGACCGCGTGTTATTTCTCGCTCGGCGGATGCTTGAACAAATCGCCGTAGCGCAGCGGCTCGCCACGCTCCCACGGTCGATATTCATTGGCGAAGTCGATCCGTTCGCCGAGGCTCGGATGGCTCGCCCGCCAGAGCGTGAAAAGCGGTCCCGGACGCGGATTGCCGAGGTTCTCGGTTTGCAGGCGCGCGAAGGCCATCGCGGCCGCGTGATTGTCGTGCGTCAGTTCGAGGGCGAAGCGATCGGCTTCATGCTCCAGGTGTCGGCTGACGGCCAGGCCGATGGGCATGCCGACGAGCGCGTATCAGGTGAAACAAGAGGATCATCAGCGGCAGCGAGGCGATATCGGAAAGCTCCGTGATACCGAAGCGGCCCGACCAGCGTCGCAGCATGGCACCGGCAAGGAAGTTCACGAGAAACAGCGCTACGAGCACGCCGCCAGAACCCGCGAGCAGTCCGATCACGACGTGATGCAGTACGTAGTGTCCCATCTCGTGCGCCATGACGACCCGCACCTCGTCCGGTTTGAGCTTGGCCAGCAGCGTGTCCCAGAGCACGATCCGCTTGCTGTCCCAGAAGCCGGTCACGTAAGCATTCACCGCCTTCGTATCGGCGCTCATATTGACCTCGAACACCCGCCCGCCTTCGATGCCCGCCTGGGCGGCCACGTCGAGGATCTGGGCCTCCAGTTTTTTATCGTGCATCGGGCCAAAGTGGTTGTAGAGCGGGGCAATCCAAATCGGCTCGACGAACATCACAAAAAACATCAAGGGCAGCGAGGCCAGCCCGGCATAAAGCCACCATCGCCGCGGACTGCGGCGCATAAGCCAATACGGAAACCAGAGCACGAGCGAGCCGAAGATAATCGTCACGCCCAGGTAGATAAGCGACTCCTGAACCCACCGCCAGAGCGTCTGATTCGACATGCCATAGGCGTGCTGGCGGACAAAGCCGGCGTAGTAGCTCAAGGGAAAATGGAGGGCGAAGTTCAGCAGCGAATAGAGCACAAAGTAGACAACGACAATGAAGAACCATTTTCGCCCAATGCGCTTTGCCACGTCGCGGATACGGGAGGAAAACCCCGTGAAAAGCACAAACGCGGGAACGGCCAGCACGACGACCTGCCCGACGATCCACAGAACATTACCGCTATGGTAATACTCCATCGCCTGCTCGGTTGGCTCAGGCACCGCGACGCGGACGGCATTGCTATCGGCTGGCGGGCTCCCCGACAAAGTAGAAGCAAATGCGCCGGCAAGAACAATCGAAAAGAGGGTGGACGACATGCGAAGCTCTTTGTCGACATGGCCGAAAACACCAGCATACGCGACCTGGTCTTTCGAGGCAATTCCGAATAGCTTGCAGACATGAATTACAGAAGCATGATGACAGTGAAAGCGCGGGTCAAAACCGGCAGGGAGTAGTGGTTGAATGAGCGGTATGGAGAAGGAGTAGCGATCTACTTCAATCGCGAGTCATGCGCCGGCTACTCGCTTCCGCTGCCGTGCATCTTCCGCTCGGATCCCAGGCCACGTAGGAACGCCATGCCCTGAGGAATCGTATGGTGGAATTGGTCCACCCTACGGACCTGTGGGAGACCTTGGCGGACAACCGGCCGGGGCCGCGCGGCCTTGTTCCTATCTTCATCTGAAGGCCAAAATCAATGAAAACACGGCATTTTCTGCGAATCGGCTCGGTGAAAAAATGCGAACGGCAAAACGGGAATTCAATCCGGCTGCGGCAGTGGTGGTGGCACGAGAAATCCGTCCTACATCCCCCAAATTCCGACCGAACGGACCGTAAAGTCTTCCTAGCCTACTGACTTTTCCGCACGGGTAATGTACACTTGATGTGACCATTTTCACACATTAACTGGATAGCAATGTCCAATAGCCGCTCCGGCCAGGGGATCGTACACGTCGTACGGTTAACGCGGCCAGGAATGGATTAGTGTCAAAACAAGGAAAATCCTTTATGTCGAAGTTCCAACGACTGTCGGTTTGGACCGCTTGTCTCGCGGTCCTGGTATTCGCGATTTCCTCCGCCGCCTCGACCGCCTTTGCCGACGGCGATAGCCCTAGCAAGGACGGCACTGCCAATAAGAATGGCACTGCAAAGACTGGTAAAAAGTCCAAGTCGGGCAAGAGCGGCAAGAAGAACGCCGACAAGCCCGCCGATGCCGACCACGCGAAGCCGACCAAGCAGTACGACGATTTTGAAGCCGATGCCAAGGACGTCGAAACTGCGGCCAAGAAGGCCGTCAAGACAGTTGAGAAGGCGGTGAGCGCCGCCAAGGCCGCGGAAAAAACTCGCAACGCGGTCGTCCGCTTCTCGCTCAAGGGCGAGTATCCCGAGGGCGTCAGCGCCGACGGCCCGTTCGCCGATATGCAGCCCACGCTCGGCAAACTGATGGAACGCCTCAACGAGGCTAAGGCCGACAAGGACGTCAAGGCCGTCTGGCTGCGGATCGAGGACCTGGAACTCGGCCGCGGCAAGGTCAACGAGGTGCGAAGCGCAATCGCCGCGATCCGCAAGGCGGGTAAGCCGGTCTATGCCGAGTTGGTGTCGGCCGACACAGGTGCTTATCTTGTCGCCTCGGCCTGCGATTTCATTTACATGCCCTCCTCCGGCGACTTGGCCCTGCCCGGCGTCCGCCTGGAAATGATGTTCTACAAGGGCCTCTTGGACAAGCTCGGCCTGAAGTACGAGATGCTGCACATGGGCAAGTTCAAGGGTGCCGCCGAGCCGATGACGCGTACCTCGATGAGCGAGCCGCTGCGCGAGAGCTTGCAATCGATCGTTGACGACACCTACGACCACATGGTCGAGATGATCGCCAAAGACCGCCACTTGCCCGACTACACGGTCAAGTCGCTGATCGACCAGGGCCTATTTTGCGCGGCGGACGCCAAGGACGCCGGGCTGATCGACGAAGTGATTTACTCGGACGCTTTTGAGAAGTCGCTCGCGGAACGGCTCAGGCTGAGCAAGGTCGAAGTCGACGCGGCCTATAAGAAGAAGCAGGCCGAGGATTATTCCGGCCTGGGCGGCTTTATGAAGTTGATGGAGACCTTATCGGGCGGCAAGAAATCGGAACGCGGCGGCGGAAACAAGCAGAAAATTGCCATCGTCTATGCCGTCGGCGAAATCATCGAAGGCAAGAGCACGTCCAGTTTTCTTGGTGAAAGCGCGCTCGGCTCGACGACGATGGTCGAGGCCATCAACAAAGCATTCGACGATCCCAAGGTCGTCGCTGTCGTCCTCCGCGTCGATAGCCCTGGCGGTTCGGCTACCGCCAGCGACCTGATCTGGCACGCGACAATGAACCGCAAGAAGCCGATGGTGGCGAGCATGGGCAACGTCGCCGGCAGCGGCGGCTACTACATCACGATGGGCGCGAAGAAGATCTACGCCGAGCCGGCGACAATCACCGGCTCGATCGGCGTGCTGGGCGGCAAGCTCGTCACCGAGGGCCTGTACGACAAGCTCGGCCTGAGCACGGAGGTCGTCAGCCGCGGCAAGAATAGCGGCATCCTGACCTCCACGAGCCCCTTCTCGCCTGACGAACGCAAGATTTGGCTGCGCTACATGGAGCAGACGTATCGCGAGTTCGTGAGCAAGGCCGCCCAAGGCCGGCACATGAACTACGAGAAGCTGGAAGCTCTCGCCCAGGGCCGCGTCTACACCGGCCGCCAGGCGAAGAAGCTCGGCCTGATCGACGAGGTGGGCACGCTGAAGGACGCGGTCGTCGAAGCCAAGAAGTTGGCCGGCCTAAAGGCCGACGCCGACGTGGACTTCCTCGTGCTGCCGGAGCCGAAGTCGTTCATCGAGCAACTGCTCGGCGGCGACGGCCCGGAACTCGACGAGTTTACCGCGATCTTGCCCGGTCCCCTCAAGGCGCTCGGAAACGTGAAAGCGTGGAAGCATCTCCTCGGCTCGAAAGCGCTGCTCTGGATGCCGTATCACATCGAGCTGAAGTAAACCGAACGTCGTTTAACCCGGAGCCAGCGGCGACGGAGAAGAGTGGAGTACGTCAGTCTGCTCGTGTAAACGTCCACTGATACCAGTCGCCGCGGTTGCTGGTATGGAAGGCAGCCGTCGTTGGGGCGTGCGCCGAAGTAGCCGTAGGCGAAAGGTTGCGCCTGTAGATGCGTGCCCGCTTGTGGGCCCGGTACCAGGCGATGGTGAAGCGCGGCGGCAAAAGGGCGTGGACGGCAATGAATCGCCGTACCGTCCGAGCCGGTCGCCGGGCCGATTGATGGCGACTGACCATCGGGATCGGTCAGCGGCGCGCTATTGGCCTCGGCGGCTACGAAGGCCAGAGCCAAGAGGCTGGAAACGACTAGCAACGATTGCAGGATGCGAAGCATGGCGGCCCTCCTTGCGGTTCTACTTCGTAGGATCGGCGCGAAGAGCGCGTGTCGAATAAGCCGTTTGTGCCCGACGATCCGGTTTTGCGGGCTATGCCGGTCGCGTGATAGCGGTCAGGCAAGCTGGGCAAGCTAAAACAAGCTATAGATTGCTGCCGGGGCGATTGTCATAGCCGCGACTGCCAGCAGTGTGCATAGCGCGAGGACTGCGACGAGCGGCAGGAGCCACCATTTCTTGTTTTCGCCCAGGAATTGGAGGAACTCGCAGACGATTCCCGTAGGCGCTTCCTGGCTGGCGGCTTCAAATTCGTTTTTGAGATGCATGACGATATCCTTACCAACGACGGAAGTAGCTGCGCGCACCGCCGGCTGCTTCTTGGGCTGCCAGTAGCTCGTGGCGCTTCGGTCTATTTTCAATTGCAAGGCGTCACGGCCGACGAGGCGAAACAGAAGTGCGACCGGCACGATGACGACGCAGTACGCCGCGAGCAGAACCAGTTCGTGGATGAAGATTACCAACGGGCATGTGGCGATATTGAGTGCGACGACGAGCGGTCGCAGCACGTGCGGACGGATTAACGCCGCAAAAGCCAGTGCCGCTCCCACAGCGGCCGCCGGGAGGACGGCCACTGTAGCTCCGTGGCCCCACAGCGCGGCCGCTAAGGGCAAGGCCGCGAACGACGTAAGGCCGAATGTGCGGAGCTGCCGCAGGCTAGGGTTCCAATTGATTTCCATTTATCCACTAATCCAACTGAAACTGAGCCAAGTGCCGCGCCCGCGAGGAAGCGTCGCAGTTTGGCCGCTGATCACTTTTATGTACGATATGCCGTCCCATAACGAGCACGTCCATATCCGTCGCCATGAAGCAGCGATACGCGTCCGCCGGCGTGCAGACGATCGGCTCGCTGCGCACGTTGAAGCTCGTGTTGATCAACACCGGGCAGCCGGTCTTTTCGTGGAACCGTGTCAACAGTTCATGCAGCAGCGCGATTCCGTTCGCGGTCGACCGTCTGCACGCGGGCCGAATAATCGACGTGCGTCACCGCGGGGATCGTCGAGCGGCACTCGTTCAACCGCTCGATTCCGAACGACTGCGCCGCTGTCGTCCGGCAAGCGGTGCTCCTCTCGCACGGGAGCGACCAGCAGCATGTAAGGGCTGTCTTCGTACGGTCGCATCTGAAACTAGCGATCGACCTCCTCGCGAAGCACGATCGGCGCGAAGGGCCGGAACGACTCGCGAAACTTGATCTTCAGGTTCATCACCGACTGCATCCGCGGACTGCGGGCGTCGCCCAGGATGCTCCGTGCGCCCAGCGCCCGAGGGCCGAACTCCATGCGGCCCTGGAACCAGCCGACGACCTTTTCTTCGGCCAACAGCGTCGCGACGTTGTTCGCCAATTCCGCATCATCCGTCTGCAACTTCGATAGACCGCGCCGACGCGATCCAGAGGCGTCCTCGATCTCGTCGTCGCGTGAACTCCGGCCCCAGGAGCGAGCCTTGCTGGCGTCGCGGACGTGCGGGTTGCGACGGTTTGTCGAGCAGTTGATGCCAGATGAACAGCGCCGCGCCCAGCGCGCCGCCGGCGTCGCCCGCGGCGGGCTGGATCCAAATCTTCTCGAACGGGCCTTCGCGCAGGATGCGGCCATTGCCGACGCAGTTCAGCGCCACGCCGCCGGCCAGGACGAGGTTCTTCATGCCGGTCTCGCGGTGGACGTGCCGGGCAGTGCGGAGCATGACTTCTTCGGTCACCGCCTGGATCGAGGCGGCCAGGTCCATCTCGCGCTGCGTGAGGCGGCTTTCGGGCTGGCGCGGCGGACCGCCGAAGAGCCGCTCGAACTTCGGCGAGGTCATCGTCAGCCCCTGGCAGTAGTTGAAGTAGCTCATATCCATGCGGAACGAGCCGTCTTCCTTCAGGTCGATGAGATGCTCGGAGGATGAGGTCTTTGTAGACGGGCTCGCCATAGGGAGCCAGGCCCATCAGCTTGTATTCGCCGCTGTTGACGCGAAAGCCGGCGTAGTAGGTGAACGCCGAGTAGAGCAGGCCGAGCGAGTGCGGGAAGCGGATCTCGTGCGTCAGCTCGATGCGGTTGCCGCGGCCCGTCCCGAAGCAGGTCGTGGACCACTCGCCGACGCCGTCGATCGTGAGGATCGCCGCTTCGTCGAACGGCGAAGGAAAGAACGCGCTGGCCGCGTGCGACTCGTGATGATCGGTGAAGACGAACCGCCCGCGGAACTGGCCCCTGAGCGCTTTGCGGATCAGCCGCGGCGCGTGCAGCTTTTCCTTGAGCCACAGCGGCATGGCTTGCCGGAACGAGCGATATCCGCTCGGCGCGAAGGCGAGATAAGTTTCCAGCAGCCGCTCGAACTTGGTGATCGGCTTGTCGTAGAAGCCGACGTAATCGAGATTCGGCGGCGCTTATTCCGGCTTCTCGAAGGCAGTAGTCGACGGCATTTCGCGGAAAGTCGGCGTCGTGCTTCTTCCGCGTGAAGCGTTCCTCCTGTGCCGCGGCAACGATCCGGCCATCGACGACAAGCGCCGCCGCCGAGTCGTGATACAAGGCCGAAATGCCGAGGATTGCCGTCATCCGTTGAGCCTCCGGGCCGTAATCTACGGAGAATGCGGGGGCGGGTCAAGGCGGATTCCGCCCCTAGGGATGCGTTGCAAACGGATCAACGATTCGCAGCAATGTCAGTCGCGTTCGTGGATCGCGTCGCGCGAAGGAAAGGGGCCTGAGGAACGTACCTGCGACCGCCGCGCACGATCAAGGAATCGTTGACGAGCCAACTCTTGCGTTCGGTCCTTCGTTTCGCCACTAAGGACGATCACCGCCTCGACACGATCTCCCTTGTGATATGGCAGATCGGTGATATGCAGAATGCCGTCTGATTCGACAACCGCCTCAACACGTACCGCGTTCATGAGACCGCCTCGAAATGCGTACAATCCACCGTCAATCCTACCTTCTATCGGGCCATTCGACCAGTTGATAGAATAGGCCATTGGCCGTACGTCGCACCAAGTCGAAACAAAGACACGTAGGACGGCTAGTCGCAAATGACGCGCACGACTGATTAGGAACGCCAAGCGTAACGATTTATCCTTCTAGGTCTGGCTTGGTTCGGTCTCGTATCGCTGACGCGGAGCGGGTCATGAATTGCCTTCGTTTAATCACTCCACTTATCCGTTTTGTTGTGGTCGCCGCATCGGCATACGCCGGCGAGGCCAACTCGAAGCAAGCTGCGCCGATTGCCCGAATTCAAAAGCTCGGCGGCAAAGTTAAGCTTGACGAGGGGAACCCGGACAAGCAAGTTATCGGCGTTACTCTGGTTTTGTCTGACATCACCGATGAGGAAATGGCGGTTCTTGGCAGTCTTCTAGATCTCCGGTCGCTAAATCTCCAACAGGCCAAAATTGGCGACGCTGGTCTCAGGCACCTTACGAAATTGGGCAAGCTTGAATCGCTCGACCTCTCGGCTACGAAGATTACCGACGCCGGAATCGCCCAGCTTCGTGAGTTATCAGGGCTTCGTTCCCTGGATTTATCCCTGACCGAGATTTCCGACTTTGGGATAAAGAGCCTTCATGCTTTGAGAAACCTCGAGACACTAGCTCTGTGGCGGACAAAGCTGACAGATACCGGACTAGTGCAACTCAACGGGATGAAGGAGCTTCGAGACCTTGACTTATCGGAGACGAGGATCACCGACGCCGGGCTTCTGCGTTTGGCTGATTTGCCAAAACTTCAAGTACTCTGTTTGATGGAAACCAGCGTCACAGATAGAGGACTGACAAACCTGAAAAGATTCGGAATGCTTCACTCGCTTTACTTGCCTGACACCAAGGTCACTGACCGTGGATTGGCAGTACTCAAGGAAATCGATGGCCTCAGAGAATTGAATTTGACGAACACTGCCGTCACGGATGCAGGGCTTGCACATCTCAAGGGTCTGCCAAAGCTCCAAATGCTGAATATTGCCGCCACGACTTCGTCTGATGATGGGTTGAAAGAACTCTCTGGTTTAACTGAGCTTCGGTGCCTAAACCTAACGAAAACTGCGGTCAGCGACGCTGGACTTGTTCATCTGAAGCGCATGACCAAGCTAGAGGACTTGAACTTATTGGACAACAAACAGATAACTGACGCAGCGCTCGTTAACGTCAGGCAATTGGCCGACCTCAGATTACTCAGTCTTGAGGGCACGGCAGTTACCGATGCTGGGCTAGAGCATCTTAGCGCTCTCAAGCGGCTTGAAGTGCTTTGGCTGGCGAATACGAAAGTGACTAAACGGGGCGTGGAGAAACTACAACGCGCGTTACCAACCTGTAAGATCTCGCATTGAACTTGCGCTTCGCACTCTGGACCCTATGCTCGCCAAACTCAAAACCTTTTCGCTCGTCGGCATCGAAGCCCTGCCTGTCGAGGTTGAAGTCGATGTTTCACCTTCCGGCTTGCCGAAGCAGGTCCTCGTCGGCCTGCCCGAGGCGGCCGTCAAAGAAAGCACGCATCGCGTCGAACGGGCGATGGTCAATTCGGGATTTCAACGCCCGCAAAGCCGTATCGTCGTCAATTTGGCCCCGGCCGACTTGCCCAAGGACGCCGCCTCGTTCGATCTGCCGATCGCGCTGGGTACGCTCATCGGCAGCGGACAGGTTGCGTCGGAGAAGCTCGCCGAATACGCGATCGTCGGCGAGTTGGCATTGGACGGTACGACGCGGCCGACCAAAGGGGCGCTGTCGATGGCGATGTCCGCCAAAGCCCTTAGAGAAAAAGAAGACAAAAACCTCCGCGGGCTGATCGTGCCGGCCGAAAGCGCGGCGGAAGCGGCCGTTGTGGAAGGCATCGAGGTGATCGCAGTCTCCAGTCTCGCCCAGGCGGTCGGCTTCCTGGCTGGCGAAATCGAAATCGAGCCGACGCCTTCGCGGCTGGATGACCTTTTTCGTGAGCTTGCCGCTTATGACGTCGATTTCTCGGATGTTCGCGGGCAGGAAATGGCCAAGCGAGCGATCATTGTCGCAGCGGCCGGCGGGCATAATCTCCTGATGCTCGGGCCGCCCGGTTCGGGCAAAACGATGCTGGCCAAGCGCGTGCCGACGATCCTGCCCGATCTCACGGCCGACGAATCGATCGAGACAACGCGGATCTATAGCGCCGTCGGCCGTCTCAAGCCCGGCCAACCTCTCTTGGCGGTGCGGCCGTTCCGCTCGCCGCACCACACGATCAGCGACGCCGGCCTAGTCGGCGGCGGTTCCACGCCGACGCCGGGCGAGATTTCCATGAGCCATAACGGCGTGCTGTTCCTGGACGAACTGCCCGAGTTCAACCGCCGCACACTGGAAGTTCTTCGCCAGCCGCTGGAAGACGGCATGGTGACGATCAGCCGCGCGCTGAACAGTACGACGTTTCCGGCCAACTTCATGCTCATCGCCGCCTTGAATCCGTGCCCCTGCGGCTACCGCGGCGACTCACGGCGGAGTTGCAATTGCACGTCGCCTCAGATTGAAAGGTACATGTCGAAGATCTCGGGTCCGTTATTGGATCGCATTGACTTGCACATCGAGGTGCCGGCCGTGCCGTTTCGCGAGCTGTCCGGCGGGACGCTGGGAACTTCCAGCGCGGACATGCGGTCCGTTGTGGCAGCCGCGCGGCGGCGGCAGGCGGAGCGCTTCAACGGCTCGAGAACCCGCTACAACGCCGACATGTCGCACCGCCAGACGCGGCAGTTTTGCGTTTTGGACGCGGAGTGCAGCAATCTGCTTAAAGGCGCGATGGCTGAAATGGGCCTTAGCGCCCGAGCGCACGACAAGATTCTCCGGACGGCGCGGACCATCGCCGATCTGGACAACTCCGACGGCGTGCGGCCGCACCATCTCAACGAGGCGATCAATTACCGGATGCTGGACAGGAACTTGTGGACGTGAGCTAGGACCATGAGGATAGGCAGCCCCTTTACACTTTGGCGTAGCCGGTGGGTTTGCTGGACACTATTTGTCTTTCTTGCCACCATTACGCTATGCTTCCAAATCGTAGACGTTCGCCCATATCCCAACATGTTTAGGGACTACGTTGTTTGCACCGCAAGTTCTGGCGGAGCAGCCGTGCTTTTTTTGATACTCGCCCTCCGCTCGTTAAAAGACTCAAGACGACAATAGCGGTCCTTTGCTCAATCGTAAGATGCCAGAACTTAGTCGATTCCTGGGAATTATAATTAGGATGTACATGGAAGTCGGTGGTCCGCACCACGAGCCGCATTTTCATGCGTATTACCAGGAGGAGGTTGCCGTGTTCAGCATCAACCCGGTTGAATTGCTTGCCGGCTCGCTGCCTCGAAGGCAGCGACGTTTCGTGGAAGCTTGGGCGGAATTGCATCAACAAGAGCTAATTCATGACTGGCAACTCCTTCAAGACGGCGAAGCACCGCAGCCCATTGGGCCCTTGGAGTAATCGATGAATCATCCTATTTTTCGCGTCGTGAATTTCCGCATCGTCGCACAGCATACCCTTTGGGTTGCTTTTGACGATGGAACTGAGCAAGTAATTGATTTTCGCGGCATGCTCGCTGGTGAATTGTATGGGCCGTTGCGGGATATCCAGTTATTCGATCAGGTAGCGATCGATCCGGAAACCCGTACTTTGGTTTGGCCGAACGGCGAAGATTTCGACCCTGCCACGCTTCACGATTGGCCGGCACATGCCGACGAAATGACCGCTTGGGCGGAGCGGTTGACTTGTAAGCAAGGCCGCTACTGAAGCGCCGATTTATGCCACTTGCGGCGACATGCGATCACCAGCGCGCTGATTGCCAACAGCGCAAGCGTGTCCGGTTCCGGCACGGCGCTGGGAGCATCCGATGCGGAGCCATTCGACGGCGGCGCAGAAGGCACCGTCGGACCGAGAATACCGACGTTGGCGCCGACCGAGAGATTCGAACCGTCGCGTAGGGCCGCAGGGGACGTAACGATCAACCTTCCCGCTAGGACGTCGGCTCCCCCGCTGTACGAATTGGAGCCCGAAAGCACCAGCCGGCCGGATCCGCTTTTGATCAGCGTCGCCGCGCCGCTTATCGGGCCGCTATCGGTCAGCGTGCCGCTGCCGCTGATCGTCCACGTTTCGGAACCGCTGAGCGCCACCGGAGCGCTGATCGTATGACTCGCCGTTCCTCCGCTAACGGTCAGTCCGTTGACGATTGTCAACGTATTGCTTCCGCCGATGGTCATCGCCGCCGACGAGCCGGAGAACGTGACGCTCTTCACCGAGAAGTTTTGGCCTAACGTCGTGTTGGTAGTCGCCGGATTGGGATCGGTGAAGAAGATGTCGGCGCTGGCAGTAGGAAGCCAATTGACCTCGGTGGTCGAGCCGCTGGCCACAACCCAGTTGTAGCCGGACGAGGTCGTGTTCCAGCTTCCGCCGTGGCCGCCCTTCCAATAGGCTTCCATCGCGCCCAGGCCAGTGACGGTGTACGTGGCGGTCTTGCCCGCGACGCCATTTGCCGCGCCTTCGTCGGTGACGAGCGTCAAGGTGGCTGTCGCGCTTCCGGTGAAGCCAATAGACGGCGAGAATGTGATGTTCAAATTGCCTGATTGCCCCTTGCTGAGCGTTGAGCCGCTCACCACGCCGGAAAGCGAAAACATCGACGCGCCGGTGCCCGAAAGTACCGCGGAGACAATGTCCAAATTGGTCAAGGCTCCGAGATTGGCGTCGGTGGTTACGTTGGAAATCGTGTTCGACTGGCTGGGCTGCTGGGGCGACACGGCCTTGCCGAAGCTAAGCGTTCCGCCGCTGGCGATGCCGGTGCTGAGCGTCGGCCCGACACCGGTTGCCGAGAGCGTGACTGCAAAGTTTTGAGGGGTGTTGTTGCCGCTCGAATTGCCATTGCTAGCGCTCACCGTAAGGCTGGCCGTTGTGGAGGTATGCAACGCGGGGATAATCGTGTAGTTGAAGGTCTGGCTGGCGCTATCCGCCAAGTTGAAGCTTCCGCCGACGCCGCTAAACCCGTTGCTCCCGGAGGTAACTGTGCCCGTCAAGTTGCCGAGCCCTCCACCGGCCTGATTGCCGTCGCCGACATCCTTGATCGTAATCGATGCCGTGCCGCTGGTGCCGATGCGGACATTGCCCGCCGCGGCTGCTGTGGTCGTAAGGCTAATAACTGGCGCTACGCCCGTGCCGGAGAAGGTGACCGTCGAACTGGGCACTGGGCTCGGAAAGCCGGTGCTCGGTGAGAATGTCATTGCCATGTTGACCGTCCCACGCGTGGTAGGCGTAAACGTATACACGCGCGAAACGGTCGATTGCCCGCCGAAGGCATTGACCACATTGGTGGGCAATAGATATGCGTATGGCGCATGTCCTCCTGATGGGATTGTGAGGACGAACGCGGCGCTCGTTGTCGGTGAGAAAGCGCCGGAAGCGGCCGGGAATGCGCCGCTGAATCCGCCGCCGCCTTGCGGCGGCGGCGCGACTTGAACCACCGCCGTGTTATTAATTGTGTAACTTGCCGTTGACGACTTTCCAACCAACACCTTGAAAAAGCTCAGTGTGCCTCCGTTTGCCGGAGTCGTGCTCATGGCGGCATTGGTCCCTGCACCACCGCCCGGATGGCAGTCGTTGCATTGCTCCGGAGCAAAGGAGGGAAGCGCGAAGGACCGTTGCCCCCACGCGCCAACCAGCACCACAATTGCTGCGGTCAATAGTACTCTCAACAGCAGACTAGTCATGCCTTTCCGGGATTTGCTCGACATCGATGTTTTGCGTTCACAGCCTGACATGGGAGGGACGGTAGTAACCGGTGCCAGTGTTTTTGGGACGGTTACTAACCATACTGGGCCGAACGGCGTGCGATAGGTTACGCGACGAGCTGTGCAGTATTTGGCTTGATCGCCGGAAAAGTCGACGACCTCACCCCATTTTGACTGATTGGAAAACTCTCTTCAACCGATAAACTCATCAATCCCTAGGACTAGAGGATTCGCTACCACTACTTTTAGTCATCCACTACCCATGCGTTGGTCCGCCATCTACGCACGAGCAATTGGCCCATTCGTGATATGCTGCCTATTGCTTGCCAGGACCGCGCTGGGGCAACAGTCTCCTAACACGGGAAATCATCCCGATACGTACGGCCCAACGGCCAACCCTAGCGCGATGCCCGGACCCGGCTATTTCGTCGCCGCTGAGTTGGGCCAAACGAACACGCTCAAGCCACCAACGATCGTCGATGGCGAAAGGGCATTTCAGGACAACTGCACGAGCTGCCATGACGCCCAACGGTCATTTCAAAAGCGGAAGACACTTGCCAGTTGGCGCGTCACGGTCGAGAATATGGCAAAAAAGCCCGACGCCGACATCCCGCAGGAAGCTCGCGAGCCAATCGCCAAGTTTCTTTCAGTTCGCGCCGGCGCGCCTGACGGCGGCGAGAATGCTCAAGGCGGTTCAGCGGCAAAAGACCTCGAACTTGGCTCCGAGTCTGGCAAGAGCAAAGATCAAACGCCGAAGTTCGACCCCGCGCTCGTGCAACAAGGCACGGCGGCATTCAATAGCCACTGCACCACTTGCCACAGCGCGGACAAGTCATTGCAAGCGAGCAAGTCTCTTGCGGCCTGGCGCAGCACGGTGGAGCGCATGGCGGCGAAAGATGGAGCCAACATCCCCGCGGACACACACGAGCCGATCGCCACCTACCTGGCATCACTTAGCGCGGGCAAGCCAGGCGCGTCGAGCGGCTCGGGCGAAGAAGCCGCCACACCTTTCACTGTCAACGGCGCGCTCTCGGCCAGGTATCGCTACAGCGGTAGCGAGAACCTCGAATACCCTGGGAATTTCGGCGACGCCTGGCTCAGTTTCGGCTGGCAGAGCAAAGGCCCGGTGAGTGCCCGCGTTACGACCTGCATCTCGTGCCACAATGCAGGAATTCAACTGGGCATGTTCGAGCTTGTCGAGGCGAGCGTTCGCTTCGACGTCAGCAAGGCCCTTTGCCCCGACCCCAAGTGCCAGTCGGAGGTAAAGGTGAATGTCGAGGCGGGCCGCTTCGTCGTGCCTTTCGGCGCGTATTATCAGGAGGTCAATCCGGGCGTTGATCGGGCCGTCTCGAAACCGCTCATCTACAGCATGGGCGAGCGGGTCGAGCCGAACGGCATCGGCGATCCCGTGCTGCCGATGCCGTATTGCGACGAAGGCGCTTCGATCAATATTGCCGCGCCGGTCGGTTGCAATTTGAACGCGACCTTCAACGCCTATGAGGTCAACGGCCTGGAAGGAAACTTCAACGGCGTCGACTTCTTCCAAAGCCGCGACTACGTCGACAACAACCGCTGGCCTGCGGCCGGCGGCCGGGCGACGATCGGAGGAGAACATCTGCGCTTCGGATGTTCCGTCATGGGCGGGCGACTCAATTCCGACTCAGGCACCGGCCCGCTGAACGAGGCGATGAACTACCTGATATTTGGCGCGGATGCCACATACCATTGGAAGGACGTCTTCCGCCTGCAATTCGAGTTCGCCCAGCGCAACTCCGATAGTTTCGGACTTTTGCCGAACAATCCGCAGTTCACGATCTTTACTGAGAAAATATCCGGCTTTTACGTGGAGGCAGAGTACCTTGTCCTTCCCGAAGAGCACGTCAGCCTTTTTGCACGATATGAATCACTGTATCACGATAGTCCCTTGCCGGTGCTTGGCAGCCAAGTGCCCACGGGCACTTTCGGCGTCAATCGGTCCACGGTCGGCGCGAATTGGACGCTGCCGGGCGGAAGTCTCTTGATGCTCAATTACGAGCATTGGGACATGCCGCAGCCACTCGATTCGGCGAACGTCGTCGGCGCGCTGGGCGGCGACGTTTTGAGCGTGGCAATTTCACATTTGAAATCTCAGAATTGCTATTCAGATTCTGAGATTCTCTTTTAGGAATCTGTTTCGAATACCGAAAACGTCCCGGCGCATCGCTCACGATTGACCTTGCGGCCAGGTTTTCACTTCGCGATAATCGCCGCCTCAATTTGCACGCAGAAGTTTTCCCGATGAGCAACAACGTGATGGAGATCGCCACAGAAGAGATGGAAGGCGAAGAGCAGCAAGCCGCGGTGATCGCACCTTTCCCCACGATGGGCCGTGCGCTGGCGCATCGGAACTTCCGCCTGTTCATCGTCGGGCAAGGCGTCTCCGTGGTCGGAAGTTGGATGCAATCCGTGGCCACCGTATGGCTCGTATTTCGCTTGAGCAACTCTGAGTTCCTGCTGGGCTTCGCCGATTTCACAGCGCTGATTCCCGCTGCAATGTTCCTGCCGCTCGCCGGCGTGCTCACTGACCGTTGGAATCGGCACTACACGGTGATCGTAACGCAATGCTTGGCCATGCTCCAGGCATTTATTCTTATGGCCTTGACTATGTCAGGCTGGGTAAGCGTTTGGCAGGTGCTCGTGCTGGGAACCATGCTGGGCATTATCAACGGCGTTGATTCCACCGCCAGACAGGCCTTCATGGTTGATCTGGTTCCTCGGCCCGAGGATCTGGGCAACGCCATCGCCATCAACTCGTCGGTCTTCAACGCTGCCCGGCTGGCGGGGCCGGCGGTCGCGGGAGCCGTCATCGGACTCGTCGGCGAATGGCCCTGCTTCATGCTCAATGCCTTAAGCTATTTGGCCGTATTGGCGTCGCTCTTGGCGATCAAGGTCCCACCTGCCGCGAGGGCAACGAGCAAAGTAAGCATAGTTGCCGGCCTCCGCGATGGGCTGAGATACATTGCTCGATCGATGCCGATCCGGACTATCCTTCTGTTGCTGGGGATTGTGAGCATGATGTCGGCACCGCTGACGGTTTTGATGCCGGTCTTCGCTACCAAGATATTGCATGGCGGGTCGTACACGACGGGGATGCTGATCGCTTCGCTCGGCGCAGGAGCCCTGATCGCAAGCCTGGCCCTTGCTGCTCGATCGAGCGTCATCGGCTTGAGCAAGGTCATCGCGGCGGCCACAGCCGCCTTCGGACTTGGACTGGCCGGTTTATCGTTGTCGCACTCCCTCGGTGTTGCGCTGGTCATCATGTTCGGGACCGGCTTCGCGATGGTAATGCAGATGGCGGCCAGCAACGCCGTCTTGCAAACGATCGTCGAGGAAAAAATGCGCGGTCGCGTGATGAGCTTTTACACGCTCGCCTTCTTCGGCATGGGGCCGCTTGGCAGTCTTTCGGCCGGTGCGCTGGCCGCGACCATCGGTATCCGGGCCACCTATTTGACCTTCGGCTGCATTTCCGTGGCCGCCGCGGTCGGTTTCACCGCGCTGCTGCCGTGGCTCCGCCGCGCGATCCGGCCGCTTTATGTTCAAGCCGGGATACTGCCAATGCGGGCGGACTCCCGTGCTATGCGGCGGGCGGCGTAAGGTCGAACCCAAAATACCGCGCCGCGTTGTCGTGGCAAACGTCTTGGACGAGCTTGCCGACTAAATCGATATCGTCCGGCACGAGCCCCTCGTGCATTTCCGTGCCCAACAGATTGCAGAGGATGCGGCGGAAATACTCGTGACGGGTGTAAGAGAGGAACGAACGGCTATCGGTCAACATGCCGACGAACGTGCTGAGCAAGCCCAAGTTCGATAGGCAATTGATCTGCTTTTCCATGCCGTCCTTCTGGTCGAGGAACCACCAGCCGCTGCCGAATTGCATCTTGCCGGGCACGCTGCCGTCTTGGAAGTTACCAGTCATGGTCGCCAGCATCTCGTTCTGGCCCGGGTTGATATTGTAAAGGATCGTCTTCGCCAACTGGTTCGTGCGATCCAGCCGATCGAGGAATCTGGAAAGTCCACGGGCATATTGCGCATCACCGATCGAGTCGAAGCCCGCATCGGTGCCGACCGATGCGAACATCCGCGAATTGTTGTTCCGCAGGGCGCCGATATGGAATTGTTGGGTCCATCCGCGCGCGTGGTCCCAAAGGGCCAGCTCGTGGAGCATCAGCGAGCGGAAACGCGCAACCTCGTCCACCGACGGCCGTTCACCGCGGCGGACTCGGGCAAAAATGCCCGTCGCCTCTGACAGCGTCCCTTCAACATCATCGAACTTCTCGATTCCGTGATCGGAAAGGCGGCAGCCCGCCTTGTGAAAGAAATCGTGCCGGGTTTTCAGGGCGTCCAAGTACCTTGGCAGCGCGTCGCCGATATCGATTCCGGCGACCTCGCCCAGCCGATCGACGTATTGATTGAATGATTCCGACGCGTCGATGGCAAACGCGCGGTCCGGCCGGAAGGTCGGCAGCACGCGCGTCGCAAATGTCTTGTCGGCCGCAATGGCCACATGATGCTCAAGCGAATCGATCGGATCGTCCGTCGTGCAGACGACCTCGACTCGCATTTGCCGCAGAATGCCGCGGCAGGACATGTCGTCGCGGGCGAGGGCGGCGTTGCAATCTTCCCATATCGACCAGGCCGTGCGAGGATTGAGCAGTCGATCGCTGATGCCCAGCGGCCGTTTGAGCTCCAGGTGCGTCCAGTGGTAGAGCGGATTGCGAATCGTTTTTGGCACAACTTCGGCCCACTTTTCGAACTTCTCCCAGTCGCTGGCGTCGCCTGTGCAGTAACGTTCGGCGACTCCCGCCGTGCGCATCGCCCGCCATTTGTAATGGTCGCCATGGAGCCAGATCTCGGCGAGGTTCGCGAAGCGATGGTCTTCAGCGACCTGCCGCGGGGGAAGGTGGCAATGGTAATCAATGATCGGCAGATCGCGGGCGAAGCGATGGTAAAGCTCCACCGCGCGGTCATTTTGCAAGAGGAAGTTGTCGGTGATGAAGACGTCGCTCATGTTTCGAACACTCCCAGTCGAACTTCAAATGCCCAGCGGCGGATCGGAGGCGATGAACTCACCATAACACGCTTCCATGACGGCCGGTTCCACTCCGACTGGAAAGAATAGGCCGCGGAGACGCGCTCGCAGAATCACACCCTTTTCCAACGTTTCAGTTTGAAATAACCTTCGATGCAGCCTGCACGCCATTCGAAACTTGCGTTCGTTGGCCGGTTCATCTTTTCGCAGATCAGCAGGATGGATGAACTCGGCATACTCCCATTTTGTCAAAGCGAAACTTGAACACGGCAACTTGGCCGCGCCGTGAATATCGCTTTCCGCGGAGACATCATGACGCCAGTCCAACCGATCGGTTCGCACGGAAATCACGAAATCAATGCGTGCAAACCAAGGATCACCACTGATGCCCGCGACGGCCTGCCATCGGAGGTCGATGCGGGCGGAATGCGGCGCGCCGGTCTCATAAGCCGCGACCAGTTCGTTTTCTCGCGCGTACCACTCAACGCGCGACCCGGCTGCTTTTAACACCGCGCCCGACACGCCCAGCAGATGCGCCTCGTTCCAAGCGGCGCCACGCACTGAAATCTTGCTCAATCCATGCCGAGGGCTCAACGAGTCGACTTGTGCGTTTAATCCTGGCAGCGACAGTTGAGCGCAGTCGCCGTCGATCGACCAAATGTTTGAGGGCATCGCTTCACTCGCACGAGAACAAAAGCAATCAGAACGTGATTGTATTGCCGTGCGGGAAACAAAAAAACCCCGCCGCTCGCTGGGAAGCGAAACGGCGGGGCCGGAACAGAGAAGAGGCCAAAACCATCTATCTTGATGATACCAAGTTTCTCGGTCTTGTAAAGAGTCCAACACGATTTTTTCCGCGAAGGCACGGTTTTGCCACATTTGGGTGGCTTTTTCGACCGGAATCCATATAATCTCGATTCTTGCAATCTATACTCTGCATGTCGATAAAATGACGCAAATATCCACTTTTCTTGCTGTTTGTGAGTTCGCTGCTAGGTCCGCCGGTCGAGCGGTCCAGGACTTGGTAGGCAAGACCAGTGTCCAGGTAAAGGGACCAGCCGACTTCGTGACCGAGGCGGATTTTGCTGCCCAGGAGGTGGTAAAAAAGACTGTTTTGCAGGCATTTCCGCAGCATTCCGTGCTCGGCGAAGAGGACCTGCTTCCCGGAAACACGCCCAGCACTACCGAATTCCGCTGGATCGTCGATCCGCTGGACGGCACGACCAATTTTGTGCATGGCATCCCTCACTATGCGGTATCAATTGCCCTGGAACATAAGGGGCGGATTCTAGTTGGCACGGTTTATGATCCTTCACATGACAATTGCTTTACCGCCATTGAAGGCGGTGGCGCTTTTCTCGATGGCAGGCCGATCCGTACCAGCTCAGTGACAAAACTTTCCGATGCCATCGCCGGAACCGGCTTTCCGGCAAATCTACAGCCCGATTCGCCCGACTTGCTCGTCTTCAACAAGTCGTTGTTCCGTTGTCAAGGGGTCCGCCGCACGGGCTCGGCCGCGCTCAACCTTTGCGATGTCGCCGCTGGTCGATTCGACGTGCTCTGGGGATTGTCCACCAAAATCTGGGACATCGCCGCGGGCGTGCTTTTGATCCGCGAGGCGGGCGGCGTCGTTACGTCGCCCGAAGGCGGTGAAGTTGATCTCGGCTCGGGGCGGCTTGTCGCATCGGCGAACATGGACTTGCATATGCAACTTTTGAACATGGTGCGCGACGCCCTGTAACCGCGCGATAAAGTTCTATTGGGCCAGCGTCGCTTTCGCGGTATGATTCGCGCATGACGCCCGTCGACATACTCCGCGCTGTGACCGAAGCTGAACTCGGTCGCGAAATCATCCGCCTCGTGCCGCATTGGTACGAGGCCGAGTGCGGCCCCGTCGAATACTCGATCAACATCGGCCGGCACGTCGCCAGGTTCTTCAATTACGGCAAGCTTTCTCCCAACCTGCACCAGCTTCTGAGCTTGATCGGAAAGAGCCTCGGCGAACTCCAATTGGAACGCCTTGCCGAATACTCCGGTGCGACCGACGTGCTCATGGAGAGCTTCGCCACGCAGTGGCTGCGGTTGCAAGCCATCGAGCCGGATTGGGTCAAGGTCGTCAAGTATTTGGAGACCGTCTCCCGCCGCACCAGCGAAAACCTGCCCGTCGCGTTGACGCTTCTCATCCGGCCGGGCAGCGGCGTGGCCGACATCACGCAGTCGCATTTGCAAAAGTTCTTCGACCGGCTGGCGGCTTCGCCTTACACGTTTACCTATCTGGCGGTCGACGCCGATCTGCACCTCATGCACTATGGCTCGGTCGATTGGTCGCAAGTGAACAACACCGCTGCGAACAAGTTCTATCCCGAGTTTCTCCATCCAATCCACTCGGTGATGGATGACGCCGACCTGGTCGCGCACCTCACACCGCGCGGCGATCTGGTTCTTATGAACAAAACAGGCGTGCTCGCCACGAAACGGAAGAAAAAGTGGCGAATCTACGACTGCGCGGTGCTTCGTTGCCAGCCTGTCCCAATGCCTGGGCAGCCGCGAAGTGGCCACGAACCTTATCGAAGTGATTTTCGACCTGAGCTTCAAGCGGCAAGGGGCTTTGTTCATCTATGACCCGCAACACAGCATCCTCGACAAGATTCTGAACCCCGAGTGCATCATGGCCCCGTTGTGGAAAAAGAGTGGGCATCCGTTACCGAAGACGCCGCATGGGCATGCTTTGATCCAGAGTTCCCTCGAAGACATCGCCATTGGCAAAAAAGCAGGAGCCGTGCGAAAGCGGCGGCAACTGATCGAGTTGGCGTGCATCGACGGCGCGATCGTTTTCGACGACCAGCGACTGCTGGCGGTGGGAGCACTGATCCGATCGCATGCCGATGTGGGCAGCCATCTCGGTGCGCGGATAACGGCAGCCCGATCCGCCTATCTGTGGGGTGCACATCCGGTCGCCGTAAGCTCCGATGGCGACGTCACCGTGCCGTTCCGCAGCCGCGGCGAGGATGGCGAGTGCGACGCGGTGATGAATTTCCTGTGACTCTCCGTTGTGATTCATTTTTTTGTTCCAAACAGCCGATTTTAACGATCGGGCAAATTAGCGAGTCGTGTGTTCACGTTTTCGATCTGCAAGAAAGTCAATGGTCATGTCGGAAGTAGGAAGCGATCCCACCATGAAAAAGTTGATTATCCTAAGCATGTGTGTCGCGGCGTTTGGCCTTTCGCAATCGACCGCCGAGGCCGGCGGGCCGCACATTGGAATCGGCATCGGGATCGGCCTGCCGGTCTACAGCCCGCCGCCGCGATACTATTATGGTTATCCCTACGGATATCCGCCGTACTACGGTTATCCTTATTATTATTATCCGCAGCCGGTGTACGTGGCGCCCGCACCGGCCTACGGAGTGCCGGTATACGCCGCGCCGCCGGCGGGCTACGTCCAGCAGCCACCGGCAGGCTATGTTCAACAAACGCCGGCCTATTATCCGCCGCAAGCGGCCGCGCCGCAGCAGCAGTCCTATAGTCAGCCCTACGCGCAGCCGTCATCCATCGACGCTCCGCCGCCGAATCCCGCGCCAAGCCTGCCGGCCCCGCTGCCGCCGCCACCCGGCCCCACACTACCCGTGCAGCCGAGCGGAACCGGACTGTAAGTTGCCTCAAGACTTCTTGAAAAACGTCTTGGGCAGATACTCGATCGCTTCGTCGGTAGTCGGTGCCAATTTTCCGATCATTCGCGTCGCCGCGCGCATAGAGTATCTTCAAGAGGCCTGTTCTAATTGACTCTGGCCGGGGTAATCCAGATGTCGCGCGTTGAGCTCGCGAATTGAGAAAATACCGCCGGAAGTAGTGGTCATGCGGTGATTGTAGATCCGCCGCATGAACTGGAAAAGATCGTCGCGGAATTTGGCAAACTTCTGAAGCATAACCTCGTTTCAATCGCTAAGACCGGCAGAATTCCCGTAGAGACCGCAGTTTCGTAGTATATACGGTCGATGTCCTGATAGCGGTGAAAAGCCTGGGGTCGGTACCTTGAGGCGACGTTTTCGGCATGTTTCCTGCATAGAAGGGGCGAACACGTAAATTTAGGCCGAGAAACTGTTCTCTCGGCCTAGTAAACTCGCAACAGCCGCCCAAGAACTGGGCAGTGCTGACGGTACGTTCCCTCGAAAGCGATGGAGCCTTTTTATGATCGAAATGATGACTGCTCCCCACCATGAAACGGAGTGCCTGGTCGTGTCGGACTACGACACGGGCGGATTCTTCGATGAGATGTTTGACGACGAGGGGTCGCCCAGGCCGGCGGCCTCGATGCTCGCGCGGCGGCTGAAGTCGCTCGCCGAGGGCGAACTGCCGCTCAGGCAAAAGGCGGCCGACCTGGCGCTCTTGAACATGGGCATCACGTTCAACGTCTACGGCCACGAGGCCGGCACCGAAAAGATCTGGCCATTCGACCTGATCCCACGGATCATCGAGGTTCAAGAATGGCGGTTCATCGAGGATGGCCTCAAGCAGCGCATCCGCGCGCTGAACCTGTTCATCGACGACATGTACCACGATCAACGGATCGTCCGCGATGGCATCTTTCCCGAATACATGGCCAAGTCGAGCAAGTGCTTCCACGATCGCTGCGCGGGACTGAAGCCGCCCAAGGGGATCTGGTGCCACATCACCGGCACCGACCTGGTCCGCGACTCCGACGGCACCGTCTACGTGCTGGAAGACAATCTTCGCTGTCCCTCCGGTGTCTCCTACGTGCTGGAGAACCGCGAGGTCATGAAGCGGACCTTCCCGCAAATGTTCGACGGCGCTGTCGATCTTGCCGGTCGAAGATTATCCCGAACAGCTGCTTGAAGATGCTGCAATTCATCGCTCCGGAAGGCGACACGCGAGCCGACGGTCGTCGTGCTCACGCCGGGCATTTACAACTCGGCCTATTTCGAGCATTGCTTCCTGGCCCAGCAGATGGGCGTCGAACTGGTGCAAGGCTCGCGACCTGGTGGTGAGCGACGGCTATGTCTAGATGCGGACGACGCAAGGACTTAAGCGCGTCGACGTGATCTACCGCCGCATCGACGACGATTTCCTCGACCCGCTCACGTTCCGCGCCGATTCGGCGCTGGGCGTGCGCGGGCCTGATGGATGTCTATCGCGCAGGCCGCGTGGCGCTGGCCAACGCGCCGGGCACCGGCATCGCCGACGACAAGGCAGTCTACGCCTACGTGCCGCAGATCATCAAGTATTATCTCGACGAGGAGATCATGCTGCCGAACGTGCCGACGTACATCTGTGCCGAGGAAAAGCAGTGCGAGCACGTGCTGGCCAATCTCGACAAGCTGGTCGTCAAGCCGACCAACGAGTCGGGCGGCTACGGCATCATGCTCGGTCCGCGCGCCAGCCACGCGGAACGGGAAACGTGCCGCGACCTGATCGAAACCAACCCGCGAAACTATGTCGCCCAGCCGATGCTCTCGCTTTCGCGCGTGCCGACGATCGTGGGCGATCACCTCGAGGGCCGGCACGTCGATCTTCGGCCCTACATCCTTTACGGCGAAGACATTTACATTCTTCCCGGCGGGCTGACGCGCGTGGCGCTGGTCAAGGGGTCGCTCGTCGTCAATTCCTCGCAGGGCGGCGGCAGCAAGGATACGTGGGTCTTGAAGAACAATGGCATCCGCGGGCCGCATACAAGTGGAAGAGGCAGATAGGAATGTATCCGGCACACTCCGTGTGCCGAACTAAGGCGGCACACGAAGTGTGCCGGATACATTGGAGGTGAAAACCGATGCTTAGCCGCGTCGCTGATTCGATTTACTGGATGAGCCGTTGCGTCGAGAGGGCCGAGAACATCGCCCGTTCGATCGACGTCAATTACAATCTGGCGCTCGATCTCGGGCCGGAGATGGAGAACCACTGGAGCCCGCTGATCTCGACGACGGGCGACCACGAGGCATTTAACGAACGCTACGACCAGGCAACTGAGCGAAACGTGATCTGGTTCCTGACGTTCGACGAGGAGAACCCGAACTCGATCCTCTCCTGTCTGCGCAGCGCTCGAGAGAACGCTCGCACGGTCCGCGACATGATCAGTTCGCAAATGTGGGAAGAACTGAACAAGTTTTATCTCATGGTCCGCGACGCGCGCAACGACGCGAACATCATGGCCGCGCCGTTCGAGTTCTTTGGGAAAGTGAAACTCGGCGGCTCGCTCTTGGAGGGCGTCGCGGAATCGACGATGTCGCGGGGCGAGGCGTGGCATTTTCGCCGGCTCGGATTCAATATCGAGCGGGCGGACAAGACCTCGCGGATCCTCGATGTGAAGTATTTTCTGCTGCTGCCCAAGGTGTCGGACGTCGGCACTCCAATCGACACGAACCAATGGGTCGCGCTGCTGAAGAGCGTCAGCGCCCTGGAAATGTATCGGAAGAGGCACGGCCGCACGACGCCGACGCAGGTGGCGGAGTTCCTGATCCTCGACCGCGACTTTCCCCGCTCGATGCACTTTTGCGTGATCCGCGCGGAGGACTCGCTCTTGGCGATCACGGGAAGCAAGCCGGGAACGTTTCGCACTGTGGCTGAGCAGCGGCTGGGACGGCTTCGCAGCGAGTTGGACTACGGCAACATCAAGGAAATCATTGCCGACGGCATTCACGAATTCATCGACGGCTTCCAGACGCGGCTGAACCTGGTCGGCGAAGCGATCCACGAAGCGTTTTTCGCAGTTCCGCCCTCGCATGAAATGGAATCGAACAACGGAGCGCCGAGCCAAAGTCAAAGTCAGTCCCAGACCCAAAGTATTGCCGGAGTGGCAGCCGTTTAGCAAGATTCCCCTAAGACAAGACAACCTATGCCCATCCGCGTCGCGCTCCACCACTGCACTCGATACGCTTACGACAAGCCGATCAGCCTCGGCGCGCACGTCGTCCGCCTCCGCCCGGCACCGCATTGCCGCACGCCGATTCTCAGCTATTCGCTGAAGGTCACGCCGGAAAAGCACTTCCTCAACTGGCAGCAGGACCCGCACGGCAACTTCCTCGCGCGGCTGGTTTTCCTGGAAAGGACGCGCGAACTGCGGGTGACCGTTGATCTCGTGGCGGAGATGACGGTCATCAATCCGTTCGATTTCTTCCTCGAGGACCATGCGAACGAGTGTCCGTTCACCTATGAGGACGCTGTGCGGACCGACTTGCTGCCGTTTCTGGAGACGCTGCCGCACGGCCCGCGGATGACGGAATTCGTGGCGGGCGTGTCGCGGCAGAGCAAACGAACGGTCGATTTTCTCGTCGATTTGAATCAGTACGTCCATCAAGCTGTCAAGTACTTGATCCGCATGGAGCCGGGCGTGCAGACTTGCGAGGAGACGCTGACGCTCGAAAGCGGTTCGTGCCGCGATTCGGCCTGGCTGCTGGTGCAGACTCTACGGAGCCTCGGGCTGGCCGCGCGATTCGTCTCGGGCTACCTGATCCAGCTTACGCCCGACATGAAACCGCTGGACGGTCCGCCTGGCCCGAGCGCCGACTTTACCGATTTACATGCGTGGACCGAAGTCTATCTGCCCGGCGCCGGTTGGGTGGGACTCGATCCCACATCCGGCCTGTTTGCGGGTGAGGGACATCTGCCCTTGGCGGCGACGCCCAGTCCGGACTCGGCTTCGCCGATCTCCGGCTGTATCGACGCATGCGGCGTCGATTTCTCGGTTCAGATGTCGGTCACGCGCGTCGCCGACGCCCCGCGCGTTACCAAGCCTTACACCGAAGAGCAATGGGCGGCGGTTGAACGGCTGGGCCACAAAGTTGACGAGCGGCTGGCGGCGCTGGACGTTCGCCTCACGATGGGCGGCGAGCCGACCTTCGTGTCGATCGACGATATGGAAGGCCCCGAGTGGAACATCGCTGCTGACAGCCCGGAAAAGCGCCGCCTCGCCGGCGGGCTACTGCGGCGGCTGGCCGATTGCTACGGACACGGCTCGTTTTTGCACTTTGGCCAAGGCAAGTGGTATCCGGGCGAGTCGTTGCCGCGGTGGGCCTTGGGATGCTATTGGCGCAAGGACGGCGAACCGATCTGGCACAATCCGGAGTTGACGGCCGCCGACAACACCGACTATCGCGCCAATGCGAACAAGGCGCAGGCATTTCTCCAGCATCTCGCCGAGCGGCTGGAAGTCCGCGCGGGCGACATTGAGACCGCCTACGAGGACGTTTGGTATTATCTTTGGAAGGAACGGCGGCTGCCGGCTAACGTCGATCCACTAAAGGCGAGCCTTGATGACGAAGAGGAACGAAAGCGGCTAGCGCGGATCTTCGAGCGCGGACTGAGCCAAATCGTGGGCTATGTATTGCCCGTCCGCCCGATCTACAGTGACGCAACGACGACGCGGTGGGAAAGCGGCAAATGGTTCATGCGACAGGAGAACATGTTTCTCACTCCTGGCGATTCGCCGATGGGCTTCCGCCTGCCACTGGACAGCCTGCCGTGGTATGCCACCGATGACACGGAGCCGTGGCAGGAGCGCGATCCGCTGGCGCCGCGCGAGCCGCTCGGCGTTTCGCGTCGCGGATACCCGTCCACGGATCGAGGTCCGGGAACGTTCAACGGAAATGGCGGCTGGCAGGGACACGGATATCCCGCGCCGGCAGGGTATGCGATGGTTCGCAAGCAGATCGCCGGCGTTGGGACGGCAGTTGCCACGCGGCGAGCGCCCGATACGTCGGGCGTGGCTCTGCGCAAAGCGCCGTTTACAGAAACCCTGATCGCCGAGCCGACGTCGCAAACCATCCGCACGGCCGTGTGCGTCGAGGCGCGCGAGGGCCGCCTGCACGTCTTCATGCCGCCGATCGCTCGAGTGGAAGATTACCTCCGCATGGTCGAGGCGATCGAAGAAACGGCCGAAGAGTTGGCCATGCCGGTGATGATCGAAGGCTACGCGCCGCCGTGGGATCATCGCCTGCAACATTTCAAAGTAACGCCCGATCCGGGCGTGATCGAGTTCAACTTGCAACCCTCGGCCGACTGGAAGGAGCTCGTCAGCAATACGACAACACTCTACGACGAGGCCCGCCGCGCCCGGTTGGGAACCGAGAAGTTCATGCTTGACGGGCGTCATACGGGCACCGGCGGCGGCAACCATATCGTGCTGGGCGGGGCGCGGCCCATCGATAGCCCGTTCCTGCGCCGCCCGGATTTGCTGCAAAGCCTGGTAACCTACTGGAACAACCGCCCGTCATTGTCGTATCTGTTCTCCGGCCTGTTCGTTGGGCCGACGAGCCAGGCGCCACGGACCGATGAGGGGCGTCACGAGAGCCTTTATGAGTTGGAGACGGCCTTTAGCCAGATTCCTGAAGGCACCACGCCGCCGTGGATCGTCGATCGGCTCTTCCGGAATCTGCTTGCGGATCTGAGCGGCAATACACATCGCACGGAGTTTTGCATCGACAAGCTCTACTCGCCCGATTCGGCCGCGGGCCGACTGGGGCTCTTGGAGCTTCGCAGTTTCGAGATGCCGCCGCACGCGCGGATGAGCCTCGCACAGCAACTGCTGGTCCGTGCCTTGGTGGCCCGTTTTTGGGAAGTCCCCTATCGGCAGCCGCTGGTCCGCTGGGGCACTTCTCTGCACGATCGCTTCATGTTGCCGCACTTCGTCGTGCAGGACTTTCTGGAAGTGCTGCGCGAGACTGCGCGATTGGGGAATGCCGATGGAGCCCGATTGGTTCGTGCCGCACTTCGAGTTTCGCTTCCCCTTGCTGGGAGAGGCAACTTATGATGGCGTGAAGATGGAACTGCGGCAGGCGATCGAGCCGTGGAATGTGCTTGGCGAGGAGACGGCCGCCACAGGCACCGCCCGCTATGTCGACTCGTCGGTCGAACGGCTGGAGGTAAAAGTCGAAAACATGACCGGACGGCGGCACATCGTTGTCTGCAACGGTCGCCGTGTGCCGCTGCACCCAACGGGCACGCGCGGCGAGTACGTGGCCGGCGTGCGCTACCGGGCATGGCAACCACCCTCCTGCCTGCATCCGACGATCGGCGTGCATGCTCCGCTTACGTTCGACCTCTACGACACCTGGTCCTGTCGCTCGATCGGCGGCTGCACGTGGCACGTATCGCATCCGGGCGGCCGTTCTTCGGAAACCTTCCCGGTTAATGCCTTGGCGGCCGAAACTCGCCGCGCCGCGCGGTTCCAGGCGATGGGCCATACGGCCGGGCCCGTGCCCTTGCCCAAAGCGGAGCACAACGCGGACTATCCGATGACACTCGACCTCCGTCGCACGCCTGCCGTGGGGGAATTGGCGGAGTAGGCAGGACTTCACCAAAGCGGCTCGAATCGACATTTTCCAATTGGCGTGATTTATGCGCATAATTAGCGGTTCAAAGGTGTTGCTAGCGTTTGATACACGATGAGTATTTCCATTGAGACGGTGGAAGCGTCGCCTCCCGAAAATCTGCTTGCGCACTACGCTCCGTGTAATGGAGGCTACGACGAACTTCTTGACCGCGAAGGGCAGGTTCGAGATGCGTGGCGGCCGTTCGCCGCGGGACTGGAAGGGATGGGCGTAGCGGGACTCGCCCAGCGGCAGGAGCAGTCGCGGCGCCTGCTCCGCGAAAACGGTCTCTTACAGGGCGTTTCCGGCTTCCCGCTAGGGGCCGATCGTTTCTGGGAGCTCGACCCCCTGCCGCTGCTGCTGGCCAAGAGCGAATGGGATTCGCTGGCCGACGCGCTCGCCCAGCGCGCGCACCTGCTTAATCTGGTCCTGGTCGACCTGTACGGCCCGCAAAACCTGGTTCGCGAGGGACTGCTGCCGCCGCAGGTTGTTTTCGGCCAAAGGACGTTTCTTTTGCCTTGCCACGGCGTCGCCGCGCCGCGCGACATCTTCCTTCACATGTATGCCGGCGCCCTCGCACGCGGCGCAGACGGCCAGTGGAGCGTTTTCGCCGACTACACGCAAGGGCTTTCGGGAGCGGGACTGGCCCTTGAGAATCGCATCGTTACCTCGCGCATCCTGCCCGCCGATTTCCACAGTCTCCATGTCGAGCGGTTGGCCGGCTTTTTCATCACGCTCCGCGACACGCTGCAATCGCTCTCCCGCCAACATGGCGACAATCCCCGCGTCGTGCTCCTTTCCGCTGGACCGCGCGGCCCCGGCTACTTTGAGGACGCGTACCTGGCTCGCTACCTGGGCTACACGCTCGTCGAAGGTGGCGACCTCTCGGTTCGCGGAACGAATGTTTGTCTGAAAACGCTGGGCGGATTGTTGCCGGTCGATGTCGTTCTGCGCCGCACGCTCGATGAAGAATCCGATTCGCTTGAGCTTCGCGCCGATTCGCTGCACGGCGTCACGGGCCTGGTTGAGGCGGCGCGGAGCGGACAAGTCGTCGTTGCCAATGCCTTGGGGAGCGGGCTCCTGGAATCGCCCGCTCTCATGGCTTTTCTGCCGGCCATCTGCCGCAGCCGCCTAGGCGAGGACTTGAAGCTCCGTTCCGCGCCGACGTGGTGGTGCGGACGCGACGAGGACTGGTCCTACGTCGAGTCCCACTTCGAGGAAATGACCATCCGGCCGACCGTGCCCTCGCGCGGACAGGCCCCGGTCGATACGGCAAATCTGGACGCGCAGCAACGCGAGAGACTATTGCAAGCCGTCCGTCGGCATCGCTCGGCCTACGTAGCGCAGCACCGCATCGACCGCTCGACCGCGCCGGTCTTCGTTCGCGGGCGAATCGAAGGCTGGCCCATCGGAATGCGGCTGTTCGCGACAGCCGACCGCGACGGCACGTATCAAGTCATGCCGGGCGGATTGGCCAGGGCGCTGCCGCCGTCGCACGCGCAGACGCCCGTCGGCCGGCCCGGATCGGGGCACGACGAGCTTCCGCCCGGCGCGGGGCAAGGACGTGTGGATCCTCTCCGACCGGCCGGTCTCCACGGTCACGCTCCTGCGTCCGCAGGCGGCGGCCGTAGAACTTCGCCGCAGCACGTACGACCTGCCCAGCCGCGTGGCCGACAATCTATATTGGCTCGGCCGCCACGTCGAACGCGCCGACGGCCTGGTGCGGCACCTTCGCGCGGTCGTGCTCCGCATGACGAGCGAGTTGGAGCCGGCGAATCTGCCGGACCTCAAAATCCTCGTCGAGATGCTCGCCGACGACGCCCGGCCTGCCGAAGAATTGCCGAGCGACCCCGAGGAGCTGCTGCCGGCGCTGGAGCAGGAAATCCTCGCGGCATTCGTCCACGAGTCGCGGAGCGGCACGTTGGACGAAACGCTTCGCGCGCTTTATCGCACCGCCGCGCTCGTCCGCGACCGGATCTCCGCGGATACGTGGCGAATCGTTAATCAGCTCGATCTCGACTTGCTCGCGCCCCGGCCAGCCGAATCGGTCCGGCTGGGCGAAACGCTCACCATTCTCAACCAGGTCTTCAATTTGCTTTCGTCGCTCAGTGGTCTGATGACCGAGAGCATGACCCGCGGCCCCGGCTGGCGATTCGTCGATATGGGCCGCCGACTAGAACGGGCATTGACCGTGCTTCGCCTGCTTCGCAAGACGCTTGTCCACGGCGCGGCGGAATCGATCTCGCTCTTGGAAGCCGTGTTGGAAATCGCCGACAGCACGATGACCTATCGTTATCGCTACATGACCTCGCTGCAAGTTGCGCCGCTCTTGGACCTGCTTTTGACGGATGAAACGAATCCGCGCAGCGTCGGCTATCAGTTGGCGGCGCTGGCCGATCACGTGCGGCAACTGCCGGGCAAGGAAGCAAACCCACTTCGGAACCGCGAGACGCGGATCATGATCGCCACGCAGGCCGAATTGCGCTTGGTCGACGTGGAGGCGCTCGCCCGGCCGCGCGAAGATGGCGGGGGCCGAAAGAGCGGGAAATCCGCTCATCCTTTATTCGACCGAACGCCGATCAATCCGCAGCCGGCCGGCCGCGGCAAGGAAGGCATTCGCTGGACGTTGGACAATTTCCTCGCCGACATGACCTTGCAACTTTGGCAGCTCTCCGACAGCTTGACACACACTTATTTCACCCATACCGGCCCATCGCGGCAATTGGGTGCGATCACGACGGAGCCGCTGCCATGAAATACGAGGTCACACACCGTACGACCTATCATTACAGCGAGCCCGTCACGCTGGGGCACAATTCCTCGCACATGACGCCGCGGACGCTCGACCGGCAGCGCTGCATTTCCAATCGGCTAGTGATCTTGCCCACGCCATCCTGCCTGCGGAGCTGGACCGACTACTTTGGCAACCAGGCAACCTACTTCACCGTTGAGGAAGAGCATCGCGAATTGACAGTGACCGCGGTGAGCGAAGTGGCAATGGAAAGCCCGCCGAGCGTGCCGGAGGCGACGTCGGCTTGGGAGGAGGCCCGCGATGGCATGTCGCAGTATGGCAAGTCGGTCGAGTTGACGGCAGCGCCCTATGCCTTTGATTCGCCGTGCGTTGTCCGTGACGATCGACTGGCCAGTTACGCCTTAATGTCATTTACGCCAGGCCGCCCAGTTTTGGAAGCGGCGCTCGACCTGACCGCCCGCATCTACCGTGAGTTCCGCTTCGACCCCGCGGCCACGAGTGTGAGCACGCCGACGATGGAAGTTTTTGAGAAGCGCCGTGGCGTCTGCCAGGATTTCGCGCACCTGGAAATCGCCTGCCTGCGGTCGCTCGGTTTAGCGGCGCGTTACGTCAGCGGTTATTTACTGACCGATCCGCGCCCCGGCCAGCCGAAGCTGGTCGGCGCCGACGCATCGCACGCCTGGCTGAGCATCTTCTGCCCCGGTCACGGCTGGGTCGATCTCGACCCGACAAACAACGTCATTCCAGAAATGCGGCACGTCACGGTGGCATGGGGCCGCGATTACGGCGACGTCTGCCCGATCAAGGGCGTCTTTCTCGGCGGCGGCAGCCACTGGATGAGCGTAGCGGTGGATGTCGTGCCCGTGAATGGGATTTGCTGAGGCAGTGACGGCCGCACGTCGCGTCAGTTGCCTTTCGCTCTGCCATTCCTACAATTCCTCCAATTCTTTCGGACCCAGGAGTTGTATAATGGCAACGCTAAACGGCAAAATCGCCCTCGTGACGGGCGCTACCAGCGGCATGGGATTGGAAACGGCGCGATTGTTCGCCGCGGAGGGAGCAAAGGTCGTCATCACCGGCCGGCGGCAAAACGAACTTGACGAGGCGGCCACGTCAATCGGCCCCGCAGCGCTAGCCGTGCCGGGCGACGTGTCAAAGATGGCCGATCTCGACCGCTTGTATGCGATTGTCAAAGAGAAGCACGGCCGGCTCGACGTGATTTTTGCCAACGCGGGCGGAGGCGCGGTTCGCCCCTTCGCCCAGGTGACGGAGGACCAGTTTGACCGCGAGTTCGCGATCAATGTCAAAGGAGTATTTTTCACCGTGCAAAAGGCGCTGCCGCTGCTCAGCGACGGGGCCTCGATCATCCTCAATGCCTCGGTGGCCGCGTCGAAGGGACTGGAGGCAATGAGCGTCTACAGCGCGACAAAGGCCGCCGTCCGCTCGTTTGCACGGACGTGGACGATGGATTTGCGAGCGCGGAAAATCCGCGTCAATTCGCTCAGCCCAGGCCCGATCGATACGCCAATCTTCGGCAAAATGGAAATGACCGAACAGCAGGCCGGCGGCTTTCGTGAGGCCCTTCCTGGCATAGTGCCGTTGGGGCGGATGGGCACCATGGACGAGATCGCCCGCACCGTGTTGTTCCTCGCCTCGGATGACAGCAGTTTCATTACCGGCATCGACCTCAGTGTCGACGGCGGCTTGGCGCAAGTGTGACGGCGCGGCAGAATACTCCTCATGGCAAAGAACAAGACGACCGAAACCGATGCGAGCGTTGACGCCTACCTCGCGGCCATCGCCGACGAAATCCGCCGCGACGATTGCCGCGCGCTCGTCCGGCTGATGGGTAAAGTGACGAAGAAGAAGCCGAAAATGTGGGGTCAGAGCATCGTTGGCTTTGGCAGCTATCACTACAAATACGCGAGCGGCCACGAGGGCGATATGTGCCTTGTCGGGTTTTCCTCGCGGGCGGCAGCGATTTCGATCTACCTTTCCTGCGGCGCTGGCAAACAGCTTGCCGGGCTTCTGGCAAGACTCGGCAAGCACAAAATGGGCAAGGGCTGCCTCTCGGTGAAGCGGCTCGCCGACATCGATCAGAAACTGCTTGTGGAACTGATCGAGCAGTCTATCCTCGAAATCAAACGTATGGTCCAGTCAAAAACGGGACCAAGCAAGACTTGAACCTGGGTATTCAATCAAGCCAAGGCTATGTCTCGACACGAAGATCGCGATACCACGCTGCAAGACGTCAAGGACCTCATAGCGGAGTTCACCGCCGCGCGGGATTGGCAGCAATTTCACTGCCCGAAGAACGTGGCGATGGCCCTGGTCTCCGAGGCGAGCGAGTTGATGGCCCACTTCCGCTGGACCGCGGCCGGTGAGGACGCGGCTATTCTCGACGATGCCGAATCATTGCGCGCGGTCCGGCACGAAGTGGCGGATGTGCTTCTGCTCCTGGCCGAGTTCGCCAATGTCACCGGCATCGACATGACCACAGCCGTCCGCGAAAAGATGGAGATCAACTCTCGGCGCTACGGCGTGGAGAAGTCGCGGGGGACGGCGCGGAAGTATGATCGGTTGTAGGTTCAACGCCTGCGGCCTTCTGGCTGGCCTGCATCTTCTTCTTTCGGAAAGACCAAATTAAGAATATTGCGCCGATGACTATTGGGCCGAATGCCCGGAGCGGCACGCTTGCTTGATATTCCGGCAATGCCCATACCGGCCTTTTCCAATACTTATTCGCGTCGTCCGTCGGCGATGAAAGAAGTCCGATGCCGATCTCACCGGGAAAGTGTTGATACAACTTGCCGTAGTGCAACAGACCGCGCTTTAATTCATCGCTGACGGTCGGATGGGATAACACGAATTCGATCGGCTCGAACCCTGTGTCGCGGAGACATCGAAAAGCGTTGTAGGTCAACGGCTTGGGACTGTCGAGGCACTTCGACTCCGAACTAGCAAGAATTGCCAGTAAAGTTGGAATCTGTCCGATAGTTGGGGGCACGCTCACTTTGAACCCGCGCTGTGCGAAACCGTCCGCAATCCATTCTATTTGGGACTTCGATTTGTTCCTCTGCCACCAATTCAGCCATGGGTCGGCATCTGAGCCAACATCTTGGTTCGTTATATACTGCATGGAGAGTGCGGAGTGTGAGTAGTAAGCCAAGCAATCCATGCTCGTATCTGGCTTGACATGCGCCATGATCCACTCCGCCCACGTTTTATCGCCGTAAAGTCCAACGTCCCATCCGTTATCGTGGTGCCAAATGCCGCGATGAATGCCAGTCTGAACTTCGTGCCAATACACTTGCCTCGAATGGTTGGCGACCCATCCAGGTTCCAGCGTGTGACGAATAGGCGCAAATTTATAATACCACCAATAGCCGAAGTAGCTTCCGGTCGCAATCAGGAGTACTCCCATGATGCGGGCAAGCCATCGCCATTTATTCTGGAACAATCTCATCCGATTTATCCGCCGAAACTAGAGGAGATAGTAACAGCTACCTTTTCGAAATGCATTTTCCCTATTCTACCTCAGACCGCGCGACTCGCGGAACCTGAGCGGCATTATCGGCCACAGCGATCGCAGCGGAGTATTCTTGACGCACTGGGTTAATGCGGTTACCATTGACGAATGCATCGAATTGTGAAAGTTGAACTTTCGGTGCTTCTGGCCCTGCTCGTCGTGGCCGGCGGCATGTACGGCTTTGTCACCTTAGCCGGTGAGGTATCTGCGGGCCAAACCCAGAACTTCGACGAATGGGGTCTGCGCTGCTTGCGGCGGGCCGAAGACTCGGCAGTGATCGTCGGACCGAATTGGGTGACCGACGCCATTCGCGGGGTTACGTCGTTGGGCGGCGTGGTCGTTCTTGTCGGCTTGAACTTGGCAGTCGCCGCCGCCTTCATCGCGCGGCGCAAGTACGCCGACTTGGCTTTCGTTCTTGCGTAAGTTGTAAGTGCACTAGTCGTCTCGCTCATATTGAAGACTTGGTTCGCTCGGCCCCGACCGGAAATTGTGCCGTATCTCTGCGCGGTCGAGGGCAACAGCTTTCCCAGCGGGCATTCCATGATGTCGGCGGTCGTCTATCTGACGCTTGGCGCGCTGACTGGCAGCGCACGCCGTGCGGCGGAGGTCCAAACTCATGCTGCTTTGCCTCGCGATGTTGCTAACTGGCCTGGTCGGTTGCAGCCGCGTCTGTCTTGGTGTCCACTACCCAAGCGACGTCCTTGCCGGCTGGACCGCCGGCCTGGTCTGGGCCGCAATTTGTTGGCTGATCGCCCGAAAATTTCGGGTTCGCGCCGGGGCTATTCCGATAAGCGGGAACGCAAATTCATAGCAACTCCATTTTTCTCACGTACCTCTCGGTTTTTGCAACACCCTCTGTGTTGGCATAGCCGGACCGCGTTACCCTCCGTTAGCATTACGTTGGGCAAGGTTTGTCGGTGTGAGGACGCGCGATGTGTTGCGCAGGCGCATGCCCGTGGCAATAAGTCTCGGCTTTATCCTCTGGTTGGCAAGCCGGATTTCCTTGAGGGGTCTTTTGCAGGCCGCCGCAGTGTTGCCTTGGAAACAGCTGGTCCCGATGACGGTGGCCCTGGTCGTGGCTCTCTATCTTTGGGACGCGGTTTGCCTGCTCACCGTTTTCTCGACCGGTGGCCGCGGCATGACCTATGCAGAGATGTTGCGTGCCCGCGGCAAGTCCTACCTGTGGGCGGCGTGGAACCAATCGCTTGGGCAGGCAGCCGTCGCTTGGCACGTCGCCCGAGCGCGGAGGACCACGTTCCGCGGGGCATTGGCGGGCAGCATTATCTTATCATTGCATGAGGGATTGATCCTCTCGATTGCGGGGCTGGCCGGATCATGGTGGATCGGCGGTTCTCGACTTGCACGCGCGGAGACCTTTTGCGCAGCCCTACTCGCGGCACTGCTGGCGATTGCGTTGATCGTTCGACTGCTTCCGGCCAGCGCGCGGCAATGGCTGGCAGAGAGGCCCGCGGGTAGGACGCTTGCCGAGTGGGACGCTCGCCGGTCACTTCGACTAATGGTGCTCCGGACTATTTATTTCGGTCTCGATGGAATCTACGTTCCTGCGGCTCTTTGGCTAGGCGGGCAACCTATTGGAGCGGGAACGGCCTTGGCAGTGGTCCCGCTCGTATTGTTGGTTACCATACTTCCGAGCGCCTCGGGCCTTGGAGCCCGCGAAACGGCACTATATTTGCTCATACCGTCTGCGCGGCCGGACGTACTTATTGCGACGGGTGTGCTCTGGTCGGTGGGAATCATCGTCGTGCGGCTGATCATCGGCTTGGTCTGGCTCTGGTTCGATCGCGATGCAGAAGCCCAAGACACGGTGCCGCCTGGCGCTGAGCAACAAGCTGCGGTAGAGGGTCCGGCCGGCGATCAGCTTAGTTTGCCGCGCGGCGCTATCGACAGTTAAGGCGATGAGATTTCGGAATACTACTATGAACATCGACGCGGTTTCATCGACTTCAGAATCGTGGTCTGATTCCTGCCTTCCCTTTGTCGCCGCACCGGCGCGGTTGGTCGTGTCGCTGGACGCGAGGCAGAACGAATTTCCGGCGCCGTCGGAAAACGGATACAAAAAGTCGGCCGACAAAAAGTCGGCCGAGAGGCAACGAAGTTCTCGCCTTGCTGGGCGGCAAAGGTGGAAATCTTGCCGCATTACGAGCGGCCGGGCTGCCCGTGCCGGCCGGATGCTGCATAACGACCGAGGCGTATCGGCAGTTCGTCGATTCTTGCGCGGAAATTGAACCGCTCTTGGCGGCGCTGTCGGCCATCGATCCGGAGCATATCGACGAGGCGCAGGCGCTTGCCGCGCAGATCCGCCTCTGCCTGTCCGCCGCGCCGCTGCCGAAAGCGGTTCGCGCGGCCGTCATTGCCGCGTGGCGGAGACTGGCGCCGCGCGGACCTACGCCGTCCGGTCTAGCGCGACGTGCGAGGACCGGCACGGCGCATCGTTCGCCGGGCAAGGCGACACATTCCTAAACGTCTACGGTTATCAGGCCGTGCTGGATGCGATCCGCGCCTGCTGGCTCTCGTTGTTCGGCGATCGTGCAGTCGCCTACCGCATCCACAACCAACTTGATCATCGCCACGCGGCGATGGCCGTAGTGGTTCAGGAATTCGTCGTGCCCGACGTGGCGGGTGTGCTCTTCACGGCCGATCCCATTAACGGCAGTACGGAGCGGATCGTGATCGAGGCAAGCTACGGTCTTGGGTCCAGTATTGTCGCCGGCCACATCAGCCCCGATCGACTCGTAATGTCGCGGAAAGGGCTTGAAATCCTTCACTGCGAGACGGGCAACAAGGCCGAGACCGTTGCCGATAAGCGGACGCGCTTGCCGCCGCGGCCCGCGGAAGCAGCGCGGGCGAATTTAACCTGTGTTGACACCGATATGGCACGTCGACTGGCCCGTCTGGCCCTGGACGCCGAGCAGGCGTTGGGCGGCCCGCAAGATCTGGAATGGGCGGCGGTCAATGGGCGCGTCTTCCTGCTGCAATCTCGGCCGATTACTACGCTGCAAAATGGAGCGGCGAGGAACGGCGCTCGCAGTACCGGCTGCAGCGGGAACGGCGCGAGGCTTTTACCGAAAGGCGCAGCGGCAAGCGCGGTCCCGCACCGTACCGTCTGGAGCAACATGAACTCGTGGGAGATCTTGCCGGAACGTCGTCACGCCGATGAGTTGGTCGGTCGTGAGCGTGCAACTGCGGAACTTCTTCCGGCCGCTGTTGACTCTGTTGGGCGTCGATGTGGACCGGCAGCCGCTCTTCGGCCTGATCGCGGGACATGCCTATGCCAATCTCGACACATTCGCCGAGCTCGTTCGCGCGCTGCCTGGACTCGAGCGGCTCGACTTCTCCGATGGCCTGGGCGGCCAGCACGGCGAATTGCTCGACGAGTTGGTGCATCGCCCGATTGCCGAAGATTGGAGAGATCGGATCCGCCGCGCGGCACGTTGGCCGCGATTCATTGTCTGGGCGGTCGCGCACGCGGTCGACCGGCAGAGCGAGAGCCACTTGGCCGATTTTCGCCTCCACGTCGATCGCTTGACTGCCGTCGATATGGCCGGAATGACGGAAGCCGAACTGATCCACCATCTTGCGGCGCTTTTGAATACGACCCGCCAGTTCGGCCCCGACACGGCGGCCAGCGTTGCCGTGGCCACCGTATTCGTTCGCCTCTTTTTCACGTTTGTCAAGAGCCATTGGCAAGGACAAGATAGCGCCATTGCCAACCGCATGTTGGGCGGGCTGAGCGGATTGGCCTCCGCCGATGCGGGGCTCGATCTCTGGCAACTGGCCGCCTGGACCCACCGCCGTGCGGAACTGGCGGATATCGTCAGCCGGGCCGCAGACTTCGCGGAGCTCCGCCGAGATATTGCCGGCGCGATGGAAGGCGGCGAGTTCTTCGCACAGTGGAACCAGTTCATGCTTCGCCATGGCCACCATGCATTTGGCGAATTGGACATTCACAATCCGCGCTGGTCGGAACGTCCCGATGCCGTGCTCGACCTCTTGAAGAGCTACCTTGCGAGCTTGGACGGCGCCGATCCGCGGCAATTCCAAAAGCGACTTGCCAGGCAGCGCGAGTCGCTGGCGAGCAACTTCCGCCGGCGCCTGACCAATCCATTCCAGCGCGAGTATTTCGAGTTTCTCTTCCGAAAGGCAAAGATCGGCATTGCGCTCCGCGAGAATGCCCGGAATGAATGTGTCCGAGTGCTGGCTGCCGTGCGGCGAACGCTGCTGGAGTTGGGCGAGCGCTTGGCGCGACGCGGCGTACTGACCGAGCGCGAGGACATTTTCTTTGTCGAGCTTGCGGAGTTGGAGCCTTTGGCAAGCGGCGCCGTTCTGCATGCGACGATCGCCGACCGCAAGGCCGAGCACCAACACAACCGCACGATAACACCGCCCCCCGTCGTCGTGGGAGAGTTCGATACGGCAACGCCGCCCCTTGCCGAGGCCGGCCCGGCTGCGCATGTTCTGCGCGGGCTGGCAGCCAGTGCCGGCGTGGCACGCGGCCGGGCACGCGTTATTCTTCATCCGCAGGAAGGTGCGCTCATTGAGCCGGGAGAGATTCTCGTCGCACCGCATACCGATCCCGGATGGACGCCTTATTTTCTTGCGGCCGCAGGCATCGTTATGGATGTCGGCGGCATGCTGAGCCACGGCACGATTGTCGCCCGCGAGTACGGCATTCCCGCGGTGGTCAATGTCGGTTCGGCGACGCGAATCATCAAGTCGGGGCAAATGATCAGCGTGGACGGGGACCGGGGTTTGGTGACGATTGAGTAGGGATACTTGGCGAGTTGTGCAACGACTTCGCGTTTTCTTGGTGTGTTGCACATCGCGCAGGCTGGCGTAAAGTGGTTGTCGACAATGACTTGCGGACAGCGACGCGAACCGGCCCGGAATCCCTCCTTTGGAAAAAGTGTTGCACAAGTACCCTTCTCCGGCAGCGAACGTCGCCATTGGCTCCGCAAAAGTCGCGCGGATGTCGCGGAGTCGGGAGACCCGCCCAGCGGGTCGGCGAAAATCTACAAGCAACGCCGTGCAGGCGGCAAATGCCGGTGAACGATTGCAAGATTGGGAACGAGCTGGACCGCCGGATCGAACATGCGTATAGTATACAGATGATCCCTATTCCCGTCAAGGGGCAATCTATAACTCTGTTCATGATTGCCGCTCAATTTTCCGCATACATGCTCCCTAGATGCTCCCCAGCGCTGCTGATTGACTGATTTTTCAAATAGGTGTAGCCTCAACGATGTAAGGCGAAACCGCGCTGGAGATTGCAAGTCAACATTTCCCTGGCGCGGGCTTCCATTTTTAGCCGCACGCTGCTCCGAAAACTCCAACCTTGATTGCGACAGTACAAATGACGATTGACGAGACAGTGGCACGGCGGTGGCTTGCCGCGGCACGGCTGCAATTGGTGCGCAGTCTTGGTCGTTCTCGGCCTGGCGGCAAGCAGTGCCAACGCGCAGACACTTAGGATGCTGGCCTCCTTCAGCGGCAGCAACGGCCAATACCCCTATGCCGGATTGACGCTCAGCGGCAGCACACTGTACGGGACGACGTATCAGGGCGGCACCTTCTACAACGAGGGCACGGTTTTTAGCCTTCCGGTAAGCGGCGGCAGCCCCACGGTGCTGGGCTTGTTCAACGGCAGCGACGGCAAATGGCCCGTTGGCGGTTTGACGCTCAGCGGCAGCGCCCTCTATGGGACAACCTTTCTCGGCGGCACCAACAACGTTGGTACGGTCTTTAGCCTTCCTGTGAGCGGAGGCACTCCGACCGTGCTGGCGTCGTTCGACGGCAGCAACGGCGCTAAACCGCAAGCCGGTGTGACGCTCAGCGGTAGCACACTGTACGGGACGACGTATCAGGGCGGCGCCAACAACGATGGCACGGTATTCAGCCTCCCGGTGAGCGGCGGCAGCCCCACGGTGCTGGCGTCATTTAATGGTAGCAACGGTATCGCTCCATATTGCACTTTGACCCTCAGCGGCAGCACAATGTACGGCACGGTGTCGCGCGGCGACACTAATCTTACCTTCGGCGCGATCTTCAGCCTTCCGGTGGGCGGTGGCGACCCCACGGTACTGGCCTCGTTTAACGGGAGCAACGGCCCATATCCCCAATACCCATTTGCCGGCCTGACGCTCAGCGGCAGCACCCTCTACGGCACGACCGAGTTGGGAGGCGCGTACAACGATGGCACCGTGTTCAGCGTTCCGGTGACCGGCGGCACTCCGACGGTCCTGGCCACATTCAACTACAGCAACGGCGCGGGTCCCTATGCCGGTTTGACGCTCAGCGGCAGCACCCTGTACGGTACGACCTATGACGGCGGCGCCAATGGCTATGGCACGATCTTCAGCCTTCCGGTGAGCGGCGGTAGCCCTACCGTGCTGGCCTCGTTCAATGGCACCAACGGCGCACGTCCCTATGGCAGTCTAACGCTTAACGGCAGCACGCTATACGGGACGACCAAAAACGGCGGCGCTTACCAGGACGGCACAGTGTTCGCCGTCGATTTGCCTTCCGTTCCAGAACCCGGCACACTCGCGCTCGTCTGCACGAGCAGCGCCATCGGTCTCGTCGGCTACGCACGGCGGCGGCGAAGAAAGAGACGAACGGCGGCGGACATCCCGGCCACATTGTCATTTCCTTCGAGGCCGATCACTTCGGCGAAAGCGGCGCGACGCGCGGCGTAGCTTCTATCAGTAACCCGCGTTAGTCGGTAGATACTCGTTCGCCTCCAGTTCCAACGCGAACTCGTCGCCAATGAACCTTGCGGTGAAGAATTCCAGGCAACCATCGTGTCCGAGGATGGCCGTCTCCTGCTCGACGCCGGCGCTGGCGAAGTACACCTGGGCAATCCAGCGCAGATTCCCGGTAGCGTGGATGAGTTCCAGCTCAACGTCCGCGTAGGACATCGCTAACTTATGGCCACCAAAAGTCTGCGCGGCAGGCCCGGTTGCCTGCTGCACCGGAATTCCGGGGTCGCGAACAACTCGTGCCGGAAAAATCGTGTTGTCGGAACCGGTATCCACCAGCGCGCGATAAACTGCCTGCCCTTTCGGTCCATGAACCATAATGCGGACTTCCGGCCGGAATACCGCCACGGCATCCCCCGTGTCCGGGGCAGATGCGATAATGCCGGTGTACTCGAATCTCATAGTCAGCCAACAAAGGCGCCGCGCGGGATTTTGTGAAAGACGGGATCGTCGTATTCGAGCTTATTGACGAGCTCGTGAACCTCGTCCAACGTGCTGGCGTGGGCAAGAATCTGGGTACAATCTCTGTTCCACGCAAGCCATTGCCCGGCATATTCCAGCGGCACGGGCGGCGGACGGTCTGGGAAGCGTTGACGATACTCTTCGGGCGTCATTCGCATGAACTGTCCTCCATTCTCAATGGATATTTCATTTTACCGCGCGATAAGTGTCCGCTTCAAGCCCTGAACGTCATTCGCCGGTCGCCGCCCGCGCGAATAAATCTGCGGGGAAGCGGCGATTTCAGATTAAGGGCCGGTGCCGTATCACAAAATGCCATGCGATGCCAGGGTCGGCAGGCGATTCGCGATGGTCGGGCGATGCGATTGCACTGCGTTACCCGCCCCCTCGCTTGCGGAACAGTTTTGTATTATTCTGAATCTTGAGGCTTGTACGGCATCTTGGCACGCCGCACGAGACTGTCTCGTGCTTTTGAGGTTTCCTAATGGCTACTCGTTTCGTCCGCGTTGATCTTTCCGAGGAGGCCCGCGATTATCGGCCGATTGCCGTCGAGCCGGGCGTTGCAATGCTCGACCGCTCGGGGGCGAACGCCCGGATCATCTTTCGCTGGCTGGGGGGCATGGTTGCCGAGCCGCTTTGGGAAGATGACCTAATTGGCTTCTACGTCCGCGACGATCAGGGCGGCCGACTAGAGGATGTCTATTGCCAGCCTGTCTCGGCGCAGGATCTTCAAGGCGGACTTCGCGACGACCTAGCCAAACTGCGACAGCGGATGGAGCAAGCTCGCGGCGAAACGTCCACCGAACGTACGCTCCGCAAGGTGCTCGTGAAGTCGTTCCAGGATGTGGTCGATAAGCCGGGCCGCAGCGATCAAGACAGCTATTTCTTCAAATACAAAGACGTATTAGGCAACTGGCGGCTGATTTGGTGCTGGGGCTACGAGCGACTCGACCAGGAACCGGCCCCGGCGGTCGTCTGCACCGATCCGGATTGCAATCTGCTTTTCGTCCGCCGGCCCGGCAAAAGCCCGCGCTGCCCGGCCTGCTCTGGCACGATTGTGCCGCGAAAGAAAAACAGGAGCAAGCGGAGCTACGCCGCGCTGTTGCTTCTGCTGCTCCTGCTGCTTTTGGGATTGGGCATTTGGCGGCCGTGGCAGCCGCCGCTGGTTGCCGCGCCGACCGAATACTCCGGCGCGGTCGGCACGCACACGGACTACAAAGTTTATGCCAAGGGCCTATTCGGTCGAAAGGACGTTACGCACGAGGCGACCGGCATTTCGCTAGACAAGCAGGTGGCCAAGATCGACAGCGGCACAATTCGCTTTACCGGTGAAGGGACGACTCAAATCCAGTTCCACTACCACGGCCATATCGTGACTGCGGCCGCGACCGCCACGGCATCGCCCGACGCGGATAAGATGGTTAGCCTGGAACTGACGCCGGCCGATCCGGTCAATTTGCCACTAGGCCAGATGTTGCGGCTGCAAGCATTCGCCAATTACGGCGATGGCCGCCGTGTGCAGGTCCCGTCCGAGCGGTTGAAATGGTCCTCCCAAGAGAAATCCATGCCGGGGCTGGAACTTTACCGCGATAGCGAAGTTGTCGGCGCGGTCGGTGCGACCAAGGCTGGCGCGGGGCCGCTCAATGTCTTTGCCACATATCGCGGGCAGGAGTCGAACCACGTTGCGTTCAAGAGCGTCGGGGCCGATCCCAATGTGAAGCTGGCGATCGACGTCGATCGCACGCTCCGCATCGCGGGCGAAGGCGGCCGCGCCGTGCTAACCGCCAGCACGCCCCGCGGCGACGTGGAAATCATTCCTTCGCTCGCCAAGTTTGAAAGCGCCAGCAGCAAAATTCTCAAGTTTGCCGGCAAGCCAGGCATGTTCGCGGCGATGAGCCCAGGCCGGTCGATGGTCACTGGCAGCCACATCGCGGCCAAGGAGCCGGCCAAGCTGGAGTTCCAGGTCTGCGATTCGGCCAAGGCCAAGTTGGCCTTCGATCCGCCCAGCGTTACCGTGCCCGTCAATGAGAAGGCCGACCTGCGGCTGATGCTGGAAGGCGAGTTGGACGAAGGGGGCAAGAAGGAGAAGCTGCGCGCCGCCATGATCGGCCCCGACGTGGCCTACTCCATCGCCCAGCCGGACGCAGTGCGTCTGAACCCGCCGACGGTAACGGGCTTGAAGCCAGCCGCCGCTTTTCCGGTGCGTGGACAAATTCCGATACTTCCTCCGGCAAATGCCACGGTGACCGTTGTCGATGCGGCGGCGAAGAAGCTGCGTATCACGCCTTCGGCCGCGTCGCCGCTGGCGGCCGGGCAGCCGTCGGCGCTGATCGTCGAGCAGCAAGTCGGTGATGCGGAATTCTGGAAAGAAGTAAGTCCCGACAAGGTGTCGTGGAAGGTGCCGGACGACATCAAGAACGGATTTTGGACTGACCCAACGGAAAACCTGCGGCCTACGATCAAGCTTCCGCCGGACCTCAAGGGCGAGGCGAACTTGACCGCAACCGTGGGCGGGGCGACGGCCTCGGTAGCCTTCGCGCTGAAGCCGGCCGGACCCGAGGCTGCCGATGCGCGACTCGTGCTCGATCGCGAGGCAACGGGAACATTCCTCCAAGTTGGCCAAAGTCAGCGTTACTCGGTCCTGGTGGATAAAGATGGCCACAGCGAACCAGCCACTGAAGTTCACTGGCCGGAAAACTTCGACAATGACTACGTCAAATGGGAAGCCCCCGTGCTGACCGCCAAGCGCGAAGGCTATACGCAGTATCTCCACGCCGATGTCGGCGGGCGAAATGTCCTCTGGCATACGACGACCTATCGGCCGGGCGAGTTCCCAGATCCAGAAGTGAAACAAAAGCCCGACTGGGTGAAGATTTTCAGCCAGCAAGGCTCGCAGCAAGTGCAATCGGTACGGTTCCCGGTCGGCGCCACATTCACCGATTTCAAAGTTGAGGTCCACTATCCTGACGGTTATACCCGCTTTGTTACGAAGAAGGCGCTTCTGACTACGCCGGACTCGCCCGCCACGGCGCCGCTCGCAGCCGATCACGGCAAGCTGACGGGATTGCGACTGGGCAAGACCAAGATCAGCGCCGAGTTCCAAGGCATCGTCTCCAAGGAGCCGCTGGAAGCCGAAGTGCTGGCTGATGTCGATATCGACAGGATCGCCATTGAGCCGGGAAGCGCCGCCTTGATGCCTGGCGAGACCTACGACCTGCACGCGATCGGCTATAAGAATGGTCAGTCGGTCGGCGATATTACGGGCCTCGGCAACTTGACCTGGAGGTCGTCGAATCCGGATGTTGGGCGCATCGCCGGCAATTCGGTCATTGCCTCGAATCTAGGTGAGACGCAGGTCACGGTTGAGCGCAAGGGGCTGACTTCGGTCCCGGCGCAAGTCACCGTCTCCAAAACACTTGCCGACGACCTCCGCGTCGTGCCTGTCGTTATCGAAATGCCGCAGGGGTCGAGCCTGCAACTAGGCAGCGACGTGCAAGTGCTTCGCGGCACTCTCGATGTCAGCCAGCAGGCAAATGTCACGCCGGAAAGTCCGGGCATCGTCGATTACAACGCGGCCGCACACTCGCTCACGGCCAGGAACATCGGCCAAGTGACGATCGGCGTTACCGCAGGCGATAAGCTCACGCGGGCAGTGGTGAAGGTCGGTCCTCCGCCGATTCTCGCGGGCAGGCTGGTCGTGGAACCGGGGTCGCTCGTCCTGGCCGCCGGACAGGCCGAACGGTTGTCGGTCTATGTAGAAACACCGGGCGGGGAACGGGTCGATGAAACGGGCGTCGCGCTCTTCAGGTCGGGAGATTCGTCGATCGCGGCAATCGATAATGGCATCGCGCGGGTCAAGGCATTGAAGTCCGGCAAGACGAATATCGTGGCCGTCGTTGCCGGCATGGCCCCCGTTTCCGTGCCGCTGGAAGTAACGAGCGAAGAGCTCAAGGAATTGACCGCGGAGCCGGCGAAGGAGGAAATGGCGGTCAGCGAAGCGAAGCCGCTGCGAATTTTCGGCCGCGCGGACCGCGCGGGCCTGAAGGAACTGTTCGCGCAGCCCGATTTGAAGGCCGCGCCGCGGAAGCTGGACGTCGTGGACGTCAATGGCGACGTCGTTCGCGGCAAGGCCATCGGCGACGACACGATCGACGTGGTCTGGCGCGACAAGCTTAAACTCGAGGTTCCGGCGCAAGTGACCGCGAACCAGATCACAGGGCTGCAGATCGATCCGAAGGAATCGACGATCAACACGGGCGAGGGCAAGACCTACGAGATCTCAGCCATGCGCGGCGGCAATCGCGTCGTGCTGACCGAGCGGGACGGAGTGCAACTGAACGTTACCGATCCGAGCGTGGCTGTCGTAGCTACGGGAAACACGGTCGTCAGCCGTGCGCCTGGGCAGACCAAGGTCATTGCGACTCTCGGCGGCGAAAAGGCCGAGGCGACGCTCAACGTGACTTTGGCGCCGCCGGGCGGTTTGCCGCCGGGACGGACCGTGGTGTACGACCCATACGGCAGCAGGATCTATATCGGCGACCCCATGATGAGCGAAATCCGGCCAGCCGGCAAAGTCGTCGCTTTGCAATGGGAACCACAGCTCTTCCAAAAGGGTGTGCAGGCCATGCCCCAAACCGCGCAATTGCACCGCCGCTACGAAAACGGCGGCTTCGACGACGTTAGCAACGACTCAGCGGTACAGATCACTCAGGAGCCGAACACCGCCATCGCCAAAATGGAAAAGGTTAATGGCGGTTGGAAGATCACACCGGTCGCGCCGGGCGTCACCAGGGTCGCCGCCAAGCTAGGCGATTTGACCGCCCAGATGAACGTCGAGATCAACGGCGATGCCGCCGGCAGCCCGCTCACCGGCACGCTCATCCTGAACCCCGGCACCATCTCGCTCTGGTCCGGCGAAACCGCGATCATCGGCGGCGCCGAACTGGACCCTGGCAATGGGCAACCCCATTTCCCCGCGAAGGTCAAAATCACCGCGCCGGACAACCAGGGCATCGTTTCCGCCGACGGCGACAAGATCACCGGCCGCTCGGCGGGCGATGCGGTCGTTACCGTCACCGCGGAGAACGGACCGTCCGCGACGATGAACGTCCACGTCACACCGCCTGATGCGATTACTCTTAATCCGCCAGACAACAGCCTCCAACCTGGGCAAACGGTGACTCCCGCCGTCATGGCCCGCAGCTCCGACGGCACCGAAGTGGCCGTCCAGGCCCCGATCGAAAGCCTCGACAAGAACGTGATCGACGCCGATCCGTCCGCGCCGGGGCAGTTCGTGGCGAAGTCGCAAGGGCAGACGCAACTTCACGCGATCTACCGCGGCAAGGAGGTCTTTGCCAAGGTCTCCGTCGCGGGGCAACGGTTTCAGAGCGTCAGGTCCAGTTATAATCGCGGCGACAAGACGATGACCGTCGAAGTCGTCGCCGCGCCTGGCGAAGGCGAACTGGAATACCGAGTCTATGAGGAAGGCGCATCGCCGAAAGAAAACTGGGCCGCCAACCAGCCCGACGGCGACGCGCGGAAAGCGACCCTCGTATCCGATCCGCTGAGCGGTGACAAAGAAGAGCGCCACATGGTAATCGAGGCCCGCGACAAGGCCACGAAGAGCGTACAGCAGTACCCGCTGACGCTGGTGCGGTCGGTCACTTACGAGCAGCAGAACGCGCCGGCCAGCCAACCGCAGAAATGATGCGGTCGGTCATCTGCTCGTGATTTCAGCCTTCCCATGCGTCAGTTCCGGCGCGGTGGCCTCAATCGCAACCGTGCGGGCGTAGGCGGCGCGACCGGGGCGATACAACGCACCGGGCTTGCCATCGCGAAGGCAGCTACCGTCTCAGTCTTCCCGGAGGCGGTGTGGCAGTCGGCTCGGCTGTCGGGTCGTAGGCGACGAGCCCCAGGGGCGTTACTTTCGAGAAGCCGTAGGCGCCGTGCTCGCCCTGCCGGGCTAGGTAGCCCGGCAGAGAAATGTTGCGGAAGAAATTGACTACCGACTGCTGGCACGACCTGTCAACGGCCGCCTGCAAAGTCTCTCCCTCCTTGCGCGAAATCATGAAACCAGCTCCGCCAAACTCCGCCGAGCGTTCCCACAGCACCTTGCCGTTTTCCATGAGCGCCAGGCGGCACTTTTGCGAGGTGACATTGACCGTCTCTTCTCCGAAATGACCGATCGTGCGATAGGTCTTGGACTCGGTCTTGCCCGGTTCGACTGTGGCTTGGAAAACAAGCGGCGAGCCGGTGACGACCAAGATGTTGTAGGACTTCAATTGCCCGGTGTACGACGCGGTAATGGCGTCCATGTCTTGCGGTTCGGTGGTGGGAAAGCGAAGGTCTAGCGATACCTGCGAGCCGGCTTTCAACGCCGTCAAGTTCTCCTCGGTCATGCCGGCGGCGACCTGCGCGACTTCCGGCTGCGGAAGAGAGAGGAAATAGACCGCCGCCTGCATTCCCCCGCGGCCGCCTTCGTTTTGCGAGGCTCCGAATGCCAGATGCCCGTCGATCACGGCGCACGCCGAGCGAGCGTTGCCGGGCACGTCGTAGTGCCAGAGCACAACTCGCTTGGCGATATCGACTAGGTCGGCCCCATTGACCAGCAGATGGTTGTTGTCGACCCACTCCACTGTTTCGGAACCGTTTCGCATCTGCTCCTGCGACAGCCACATCTGCTGCACGATGGCTTGCTTTTGCAAATCCCAGATCTGCAAGCACTCGTTGTCGACGAGCGCCAGTTGACAACCATCGGGCCGGAACGCCATACTCGCGCCAAAGCGCATCGGGGTTCGGCCTCTCATCCCCGCGCCGCTGCTGCGTCCGGCGCCGCCGGTCAACGCCAGTAGCGTCTGGCCGGTCGCCGCATCAAAGACGCAAACCGCCCCCGAACAAACTGCCGCGAGTTGTTTCCGGTTAACGCTGAGAGCGGGCCGCGAATTCGTGTCGATCGCCAGCGTATAGACCGCCCGCGCATGTTCGACGTCCCATGCCGTGGCCTTGCCGCCCATGGTATTAAAAGTCAGCAACAGCTCGGGCGAAATGAACTTCGCCTGATCGACCCGGAACATTTCCTCCTTGCCGCGATTATCGTTGGGGTCCCAACGCTTGACGAGCTTTCCGCCTGACCCCATCCGCCAGACCTCAATACCTCGCCGCTTATGAAACGCCGAGACAAGTTGCGTCGGAACGCAGACGACCGATGAACCGTCGGGTGAAACGTCCGAGGGAACACTTCCCGTTTCCAGAACGATCGCTCCCAACGATCTGCCCGTCCGCAATTCGCAGGCCTCCAGTCGGGCGCTGCGGTGGCTGCCGCCTGGTGGCTCGTTTGTCGTCGCCGCAATTAGGCGCTGCCGCGGACGATCGAGGAAGAGTCCTGCCGGCCGTTCCCAGATGAATTCGCGGCCTTTGGCCCCCTTGGTCAGGTCCATTGTCACGGTTCGCAACTGTTTCAGTGTTTCCCCAACGGCATCCGGCACAAACTGGCCCTTCGATGAAATGTCGACCACGACGTCTTGCACCGACGACCAGTCGCCTGCGGGGGCAACAATCTCGTCGTCGTTGGCAGGTTTTTCATCCGATTTCTCATCCGCTGGCGCATCGCCCGGCGGTTGTGCATCGTCGCTGCCTTCAAAAGGATTGGCGGCCGGCGCCTTGGCGGCGTACTTCTTCGCCTCCTGCTGGTCTTCGTCCGACAACTTGTCCAGCGGCAAGGTCTTCGTCGATCGGTCGGCCTTCTGCAGGGTCACCTTTCCATCTTTCAGCGACAAGAAACGGGCATCGAGCTTGAACTGCCCGCTGCTATCGGACCAGGTGCGCATCGGGGTCTTCGCCATAGGCGGCGGCTTGACTGCCCGAACTTGGTCCGGCGGAAAAACCCAATCCCGGTCATTGCCGTCGTCTTTAAACTGAACCTTGACCCAGCCGGTCATCTCGATGGCGATGACCTCGCCCGACCGAGCTTTGCCCATAAAGTCGAAAGTGACTTTTTGGCCGACGTGGAAATCGGATTTCGGCGGCTTCCTGATCCGTTGGGCGTCGGCCGTTCCCGCCACGGCGAACAACAGAGCCGCCGACAGGAACACAATCCACGAGTCTCGAATTCTCGGCGAAAGCGAAAACATGATCCGATTTTCCCTCAAAAGTTGGAATAAATACAGATGTCGAAGGCTGGAATGGCTATAAGACGTGGCCCGCCGGTTCTTGGGCGTACACTCCATGCAAACCACGAGTTTCTGATCGAGTCGATTTTATCGAATTCGCCTGTAATTGGCAACAATCAGTACGAAAGTGCTCCAATTCCCGGCACGCCGCTAATTCGCCTCCGCGATGTCCTTGACGCTCACCAGCCGCAGGCAGCCAAAGGGATTGTACATCGGGCTGTCCGCCAGCCCCATCTCGGCTTCTTCGACGAAGACTTGAAAGCGCGGGCCGTTGAGATCGGCGATTACGTGGCCGTTGTCCATCGGCTTTTCGCCGGCGGCCAGATAGCGGATGACCTCAATAATCGCCCGATCGTCGGCGTCCGCGTCGGCCCGCTTCATGACGACGTCGCGCAGGCCGAGCACGTGCATGCCCATCGTGCGGACTTCGGCTGGGCCCTGTATGATGGCGGCAAAAGCGAAGCTCAACGCATCGGGGCCGCCGTCCTCGGTCATCTCCAGCCAGGCCTTTCCGCCGTGGGCCATCGCGCTATTGTCGATGAACACGCCCGCCCCGCCGGCGCGCACGATGGCCGCGCCGGCCTGCATCATGGTCCGGGCATCTTCCATCGAACCGCCCGGACCGCTTAGAAGGACGTTGACCTTGTAGTCGTCGACGGCTGCCATTTCCTCGCTGGTCGCCCCTTGGCGGCAGGAAGTGCGAAAGATGCCCGCGAACTGGTCGTCGGCATCCATTGCGCCGAATTCGACTTCCTTGCCGTCGGGCAGGACGAGCGACTCGGGCGTGAAGCGGCAGTCCGGCGGCAGCCGCTCGATCAGCTCTCGCGGGCTGCCCCACGTGCCCGGGATGCGGAGGCAGATTTCGACGGCGGCGGTTTGTTCGTTCATGGCACTATTCCTCCCGGTCCTAGGTCATTAAGGAGCGTAATCGAAACCCGGGGCGCCCGCAAGGCGCGGCAGCCTTGGCATGGCCTATACAAGCCCGACGCGCAAGCGAGCGGAAGAACGGTCCGTCGCTCGCGGTACCCGCTTATGTACAACGGCCGCTGCCGCCATAAAATCCTGCCGCACACACCGAAGACGCCGCACCTTGCTACCGGCGGGCAGGGGCATCTTGCTCCCCTCGCCTTCTGGGAGAGGGGCAGGGGGTGAGGGCTCAGGCCGAGCGGGCACACATCCTCGCCGTGCTCCGCGAAACCGACTGGGTCCTCGGCGGCCCCAAGGGCGCCGCATCTCGTTTGGGCATGAAGCGTTCCACCTTGCACTGGAAGATGAAGAAGCTCGACATTTCTCGGCCAGAGTAGCACCCGCCCGCGGGGACGAAGTCGGCTGACGGCGCCGGACTGAGGCACCATGTCAGGAACCGATAGCAACGGTTCCTGACACCTATACCTTTTCGCGTCCGAAGGGAAATCAATTTCCTATCAGGATCAGGAGAGTGGCTGTCGGAAAACGAATCCGATTGCTTGACGGGATTTGAAATGCTGGCTAGACTGACGTATAGTTGGCTCTTTCATACGCTCCCACCATGAGGCAGCGACCGCAGTCAGACGACAATCATTTCGCGTGTGAGGATGTTTGTCCTTCTGGCCGCACTCTATAGTTCGGCACTAATCGAAAGCGACCGCCCGTATGGCGGTTGCTCCATTCGTCAATTATGGGCGACGGTGCCTCGATTTTACGAGTTTGTCCCACTTTCATTTACAGGCAATCCCTCCCGGCAGTTTTTCCGCCGCTGCGGACGCGGTGAGAGGATCTGGCGGCAGGCAAATGCCGCGCAATACTGCATACTCAGTGGAGCTTCGACCCTTGAAACGCCCTTTAATCCTGGCCTTTACGACTCTTATCACCTCCGGCGCCTTTACGGTATTCGCAAACCAACTTCAACCCGGCGACATCCTCGTCAACGAGTTCGCGGCAAGTTCCGTCCAGGTATACTCCCCCGCCGGAGCGCTCCTCCAAACCTTCTCCGACGGTGGTCAATTCTGGGAGGGCGCTTCCCTCACCCCTGGTGGCAAGGTGGTCACCACGTACCGCGCGCCGTCAACTGGCGTCAAAGTCTTCAACACCGATGGGTCAGTGAATCTCAACTTCGGTACCGCGGGCACCCCAGCAAACGCCAGCGTTTTTGCGGATGGCGCCATCGCTGTTGCCGATCAGACCAACAAAAACATCTTCGTCTACTCGGCCAGTGGCATCTTTCTCAGGAACATTAATCTTCCCTCAGCGCAAGACCCGGATGCCGATTTCATCGGGCAAGACAATACCCTCTGGGTAACGGATGGCAACGCCAAGACAGTATTTCACGCCACCGAGGGCGGAACGCTGCTGGGGAGTTTCTCGACGACTTTCTTACCCACCGATCTGGTCGTCGACGGCTCCGGCAATCTCCGGGTGTGTTCTTTTGCGGACAGTAACATATACTGCTTCACCCCCACAGGCACCCTATTGTCCGAGTTCAATACGCCGATTGCGAATACAGATATCGCGCTGGCGAATGATGGTTCCCTCTACATTGATTCGCAGGATGCCGCCACCCTCTATCATTACGACACCTCCGGCAATCTCCTCGGCTCATTCCCGCTTAGCTCACCCAATCAGCCGTTATTCATGTCGGTCGTCCCCGTCCCCGTCCCTGAGCCGGCCGCGCTGGCGCTCTGCGGTGCGGGAATCATTACATTTGGCGGTTCCTGGTTTGTTCAACGGCAACGCAAGCAACGGCGACATTCAAGATCGGGACATCGAAACGGGGACGCAGCTTCTATCGGTCCGCCGGTCAGGCCCGGTAGTTGATTTTCTTTCTCCGCGGTTGCGCGGCCATTCCTGCGTTTTCGACTTTCAAAGTCGAAAGCGCCGCTCCGGTCGGATTTCGCGCGATTGGCACGATATGTGATATCTATTGTGTACTGATGTTGACATACCATAAATTGCAGGCGGCCGGCCAAGCCGCGCCATGAGATGCGCCCAACCCCTTCCTGCGGAGGGTTCGTCAATGGCCTCGCGTTCATCCACTGTAAAGTGTGGTATACAACCGACTTGCGGCGACGGCCGGCGATGCGCCCAGCGGCCGATTATCGCGAGAGCGGGGCGCATCGCGGCAAACGCCCCATGCCAAAGACTGGGGCGGCTGCCAAAATGGCAGCCAGCATGGGCTAAGATATGGTTACATAGTCGCGCCACAGGTGAGTTGACACGCCCCCGCCGACCCCGCGTCGGTGGAGCAATGTTTGACCACTACGGCCGGCCGCGCATGACACCCTATCCCCTTGTTTGCCTTGCCGCCCGGCGGACGCCGGGCGGCAAGGCAAACAAGGGGAGAAACGCGGCGCAAGTGCGCATGTAGTGGCCAAACAGCGTTCCACCGGGACAAGCCCAGGTGGGGGCGAAAAGGGGGATGGTTCGGTTGCACGCCGGTGTTAGCTGTCCAATCAGCTTCACCGACCGAGACAAGCTCGGTGGGGTAGTAACTTCGCCCCAAGCGCGGTGCCGGAATGGAACGCCACTTAGCACCTATCAACACCAATGAGCGATTACGGGTACCCGCCGAAGGATGCCAGATCGGACGCCGGGAGTCAGGAGTCGGACCAATAGCTTTGTGAAGCATGGCCACAAGCGGGGTTCACAGCCGAAAAAGTGTGCCGTTTTGTGCAGTTTTGTGCAATTTGGCGTGGTACGGTCCCGCTGGCACTCGGCCGTTGGTTCCGCTACGTCACGGGCAGACCTATACTGTTCGCGGCACGAACCGGATCGAAGCCCGACGCGCAAGCGAGTGGGAAAAGTGGAGGCCCCTCTCGCTAGCGCTTCGGGCTTTGATGGCGCCGGTGCTGAAAAGTCTCATTTCGACCGGCGAACAGGACAATTCCATCATTGACGGCCCGCGCGGCTTCGTGCATCATATCGACTACGCGACGGCGCCGTAGCGGCGTGTTGGACCACGGAATGATTGAATCCCAGCGAATGTTGACTCCGAGCGAGACATACCAGCGCCGCGTGGACGAGCTCTCGGCCGTGGAAAAACGGCTCACCGCGCGGGAGCGGCTGGTCACGCAACTGCGCGTGGCCACGTTTCTCGCCGCCATCGCGCTGTTCATCGCCGGCCGCAACAGCCCTGTCGGCACGGCTTGGTATATTGGCGGTGGCCTCATGCTGGCGTGTTTTATCGCGGCGGTCTTCCACCACGAACACATTCGCGGGCAAATCCGCCGCTACGGCGTCCTGCGATCCATCAATGAACAGGCCCTGGCGCGGCTGCGTCGCGATTGGCCGCGCATTCCGGAGGCGGTGGTCGCCGTGCCACCGGCCTGCCAAGCCCTCGCCGATGATCTGGATCTATTCGGCCACGCCTCGCTCTTTCAACTATTGTGCGCGGCCAACACGCCGATCGGCCGAGACACCTTGCGCGACTGGCTGCTCGAAGGTGCTGCGGTCGAAGAGATCACGCGGCGGCAACAGGCCGTCGCCGAGCTCGCGCCGCATCTCGAATTGCGGCAGACCCTGGACCTCGAAGGGCGGCTTTTGGCCAATCAAGGGCAAGCGATGACGCGATTCCTCCAGTGGGCCGAGGACCCGCCGTGGCTGGCAGGAAATCGACCATTGCTCTGGCTGCTGCGGGCCATGTCAGCCATGGTGCCAGCGCTCGGCCTACTGGTCGTACTGAAAATCATCTCCCTGGAAGGCGGCGCCATCGCCATTTTGGCGGCCATGACGATAAATGTCATCGCCTCGGCTTGCGCGGGCGGAAAGGTCCACAGCACCTTCGAGAGCGTCAGCCTGCGGTACAATGAGACGGCCCGCTATGCCAGCATGTTCCGCCTCATGTACTCGATGCCGGACACCTGTCCGGCGCTGAAGGCAATTAAAGGCGAGGTGACGAATCTGGGCGGTGGCGTATTGCACGCGATAAGGCACCTGCAGCGGATCGTGCGGCTCGCCATGATCCGCCACTCGGCGATGCTCTTCATATTCGTTTACCTGCCGCTGCAGGTCGTGCTGCTTTATGACATTCATATCCTGAGCATGTTGGAGGCATGGCAAACGAAGTTTGGCGCCTACTCGCGGCGGTGGTTCGCGGCGCTCGGCAATCTGGAAGCCCTTTCGTCGCTGGCCGGGCTGGCGCACGACAATCCCGGCTGGGCCATGCCGCAGGTCGAGGAATCGGCCGCGACACTTGAAGCGGCGGCGATGGCACATCCGCTATTGCCCGGCGATTCGCGCGTCGCTAACGACGTTCGCGTCGGTCCCCGCGGCACGTTTCTGCTCGTCACCGGGTCGAACATGTCGGGCAAGAGCACGCTGCTTCGCTCCGTTGGCGTCAACGCGACGCTGGCAATGGCGGGCGGTCCGGTCTGCGCCGCACGGCTGACGCTGCCGCTGGTTGCCTTGACGACGAGCATGAGGCTTCGCGATTCGCTGGAAAGCGGCGTATCGTTTTACATGGCGGAACTGCTGCGGCTGAAGCGGATCGTCGAGCAGGCCCGCGACGCCGCCGGCAGAAACGGGCGAACGCTCGTCTACCTGCTCGACGAGATCCTCATGGGCACCAATTCCAAGGAACGGCATATTGCCGTGGTCCGGGTCATGGAGCACCTGCTCCGCCACGACGCCATCGGCGCTATCTCCACGCACGACCTCGATTTGGCGACAAGTCCGGCCTTGGCTGACCGGTGCTCGTGCGTGCATTTCCGCGAGACGCTGCACGACGAGCAGGCGGAAGAGATCATGACCTTCGACTATCGGCTGCGGCCCGGCATCGCCACAACGTCCAACGCCCTGAAGCTGCTGGAAATCGTGGGGCTTGAAGAGAGGGGAAAGGCGGAATGGAACGTCACGGAAAGAGAGAGATGACCTGCCAACAGAAAGCGGTGGCTCCATGAAATCGTTTATTAAAAGCAGGATCGCGACTCGCATCGTAGCGTTTGTAGTTGTTGCCGTCGTCGCAGTCATTGTTGCGATCTCGTCGATGACGGTGCGCAAGTGGGTTGGCCATAAAGATCTGCTAGTTCAATTCGAGGTAACAGATCAAGAGACGGGTTTGCCGATTAAGGATGCCGCGATTCACATTCGCCTAGAAGATGGCGGCGGCTTCTATGAAAATCGCGATAAGCCGCAGTTCGACCTTATGACGGATGAACAAGGCAGGGCCAGCTATAAATGTAAGGACGCTATGTGCGACGGCTCGAAAGGGCTATTTGAGGACAAGTTTGCAATTCACTTGCCGTGGTGGACGGTTCACGCGAGTGCCATTGGATGCACCGACAGTGCATCCTTCTACGTGGATGTGCCGGAGCGAAGACGACAGGTAGATCGTGGCGACAAACAGGCAAGGCTTGAACTAAAGATTGCTCTGCGCGGAATATCCTCGAACCACGGCGGTCATTAGGAAGCATTTCCTGTCCGCGAATAATCCGGGTTCCGGGCTAGCAACAAGCGCGGATTGCACGTTACAATTGAAAGTGAGGAGAGTCCGTCTTCCAGTCCGATACAAAAAGCGGTGGGGGTGTTAACATGCCGACCTATGAGACCTTGCTTGCGGATGCGGAACGACTGCCCGTACCGGATCGGATCCAGTTGTTTGACGCGATATGGAGTACATTGCCAGTGGACGCCTTGCCGCCGCTGAGCGACGAGTGGGTTGTGGAAATTCAGAGACGCTCGGCAGAATACGACTCTGGCGCCGTGCAGATAATTCCCTGGGAGCAGGTCAAGGCTGCGGCGCTGCGACGATTGGGAGCCCCAAAGCCCGATGCTTCCCATTGATTATCTCCCTGGCGCATGGCGCGATTTTGACGCGTCGTTCGACTGGTACGCCGAAAGAAGTGCCCATGCCGCCGTGCGATTCGCGGACGCCGTGGGTGCGGCGTTGGCCAGGGTCTGTGCGAGCCCAACACGCTTCCCCAGCAATGACGGTGTACATCGGGAATGCCCGCTTAAGAAGTTCCCGTTCCGTATTGTCTATCGGCCTATCGAGGATCGGGTGTTGGTGGTAGCGATTGCCCACGCAAAACGCCGGCCCGGTTATTGGCGCGATCGGGTTTGATCACTGCCCAAATAGTCCCCGCATAAAAGCACTAGCAACAAGCGCGCCACGCGCGTTAGAATAAGAGGAAGGATTCCCCGCGACCGATACTTGAAAACGTCGGAACTGAAACAAACCGGCCCGCGGGAGATGTTTGTTAAACGCCCCCCTAGAGATAATACAAAAGCCCGACTGACATGCCCTTTCCCGATGAACGCGACCGCAACATCATCCGCCGCGCCGAACAGGTAGAGAACCTGGCAACCGATCTGTGCGATTGGCTCTCGGAGTACAATCCGGCACGGAGACAGAGCGAGCTGCTGCCGGTCAACGAGAGCGACGAATTCGAAGTTTTGCAGCTCCGCCGCCTGGCCGGCAGCCTTTATACATCGTCCAAAGTGCCCGTCGCTGCCGCGGCCTACGGGGCCTCGCAGGTCGGCAAGAGCCTTTTCATGGGCCAGGTGCTCCGGCCCCAAAGCGAGAACTACTGCCCCATCGGCGGCGACGAAACGCTGGGCGAACCGGCCTACTATAAGAATCTTTCCTTTGACAACGACCTGAACCCGCAGTGCGGCTCGCAGGAAGCCACCGCACTGGTGACCCGCTTCACCACGAAGGACCGCATCGGCGCGGGCGTCTCGCCGCAGTATCCCGTGATGGTCCGCGCCCTGACCCGCGCCGAGTGGCTGCGGGTGCTCGCCCGCGGATTTCATGCCGAGTGCAAGACACCCGCCACGACCTGGCAGCAGGCCGAGTTGGAAAACCTCTTCGAGGACTTCGTGCGCAAGCATCCCGATCAGCAGGTCGACCGCAAGTGGCGGATGGACATTTTGGACGCCTTCTCGTACATGCGTGCCGTCGATCGCCGCGGCTTCCAGGCGACCGAGGCAGTGATCAACGGACTTTTAAGCCGCTACCCGCTGACGGAGGATGGCTACGTCGCCGCCGCGGCCGCCTTGTTCTGGGACAGTTGGCCGTCGCTGACCTCGCAATTCAACAAGGTCGCCGCTTTCCTGAAACGCATCACGCTTGGCAACCACGATCCGGCGATTTTCTGCCACTGGGCCGGCGTCCGTTTCCTGCTGGATAGCCAGCGGTCGAAATCCTACGAGCGGCCCAACTCCAAGATTTGGAAGCACGTCTCCTGGAACGACATCTATCTCACGCCCAAAGACAAATACTTCGTCCTCGATTACCGTCCAAACACCGGCATGGGCACCGAGGAATTGGAGACCATCCAAGGCGGCATGTTGGAGCTTGTCATGCCCGTGCTGCCGCACCGCCTGAGCGAAGACTGGCGGCGGGTGATCGAGCAGATGGACTTTCTTGACGTGCCCGGCATGAGGGCGGTTCGCACCGGCATCGAGCAGGGAAAGCGGACGAGTGCCGACTCGCTGGAAGAGCAGATGGAGATCGTCAAGCGCGGCAAAGTGTCGTATCTTTTCGAGCGCTTCGTCGACGAATTGCAAATCCAAACGCTCTTCCTGTTGCTCCGCGGCGGCAACCTGGAAGTCAAGGCCCAGATGAAATACCACGTCGAGAAGTGGGGCAAGGCTCGCTACGGCGAGAAGGTCTGGCCGCTCCGCGTGCAGGACGACATTCCGGCGCTTTTTATCGGCATGTCCGGCCTCGACGAAGAGTTCCGCAATCGTGAAATCTTCGCCGAAAAGATCCTCTACGACACCCGGCTCAACTCGATCCTCGACACGCTGGGCAACGTGATGACCGATTTCGGCGCCAAGGGGAAGGCGTTCAACAACGTCTATCCCATCCGCTATCCCGGCACGTGGGACACGAACGAAGAGCAGCGCGACGCCGACAATCCGGAGAAATGGACGCGTGCCCGCAAGGCGTTCCTGGAATCCGAACTCGTGAAGACCTACGTTCGCGACGCGGCCGCACGCTGGGACATCGCGATGCGCGACGGCGACGGCGGGCAGTCGCTCATTTCCGCCGGCATTCGCGCCGTGACCAGCGCCGACGCCAAGCAGGACCAGCTTACCAAGGAGATCACCGACGTCCAGAACCGCCTTTTGCAGTTGTCGCGAGACTGGGTAGTCGATCCGGATACGAACATCGACCGCGAGCGCCGCGTGTTGGCGGCCAAGAAGGTGATCGACTGGCTACAGGCCGACGAAGGGCAGATTTACCATCGCATCCACGCCTTGGAGGAATCGCTCTGTATGGCCGAAGGCGAAGAGTTGGCGATCGCCGACTGCGCCGACAACGCCAGCCGCCGCCACGGCGACCCGCTGCCGCGCGAACTGAAGAACTACCTTCACGAATGGGCGACCGTCGCCGTGCCGAAGCGCTGGGAGACCTTTTGCAATGAGCATCGCGACGGGGAACCGTGGTTGGATCCCAATGACTTGAACCAGTTCACGCGCTACTTGCGCGATTACCTCTTGACCGACAATGTTTTGGGCCAATTGATTACGCAGGTCCAGCCCGTGGTGAACTTAAAGACCCGCGACGAAGCGGCCCGGCGGCGCGCCCGGCGGAAGTACGTTCGCATCATCTTGAACGATTACCTGATGAACCCCGGCCCCAGCCGGGCGGCGATCGAAACGGACGAAGAAATGAAGAAGTCGGGAAGTGCAAATTCAGGCAACGGCGAGGAGGACTTCAACCGTTTCGGACTTATGGCGACATTGGTCCGGCAGTGGGCCACGCGCCTGCCCATGGCATTGGCCTTGGGGGCGGGCGAGCACATTAAGTTGCCGCCGGGGAATATGGAGTTGATAAAGGTTTTGGAGCCGTTTGAGAGCAAATAGCCATCATGCACATCCTTTTCGCCAACACAGGCGTCCAAATTGTTTGCATTCCCCTGCGCGGCGGCAGCCGCTACCAGACTAGCCAGATCGGCTACGGCTGGCAGCGAACAGCCATCGCCGGAGTGGCGCCGAACGACCCACCGCGGACTTTCCCATATATCCAGTGGCAGATCATTCAGTCCGGCACGACGCGGCTCTTCCTGGCCGTCGATACGTCGTGCGGCGATCCGGAAGAAGGCTACTTCTGCTCTCCCAATTCGCTCACCCGCGACTTTCGACGTCAATTTGCAAGGACTTCTTGACGTCGAAGGCAAGCCGCTCAAGGGCGTGCCGGACCTCGACCTTTGCATTCGCCCCGCCGCCGCCACGGCAGGCGAGGCCAAGCAAGTTCACATGATTGTCGACTTCGGCAACAGCCGCACCGGCGTCCTATTGCTGGAGCTGGCCGGTGAAATCAGCCAGACGCCGCAGATGCTTCCCTTCGAACTGACGAACCGCTACCACCTCGACGCCTGGAACGAGGAAGGCGAGCCGGTCAGCCAGCCGGCGGCGCGATGGTTCTCGTCCAAGACGCATTGGTGCAACACGCCCTACCTGCCACCCTTGCAGCAGAAACGAACCGACTATCACACGGTCGGCGAGGACGACGCCAAGCGCGGCTGGTTCGGCCGCGGCGGCAAGACGAAGCAGGCCAAGGTGGAGGTCGTCGTTACGCCTCCCATGTTCGACGACCTCTCGATGGTCCGCCTCGGCCGCGAGGCCGATGACGTCGTGCAAGTCATGCGGGCGGAGGGCGATATCCGCACTGGCGTCAGCTCGCCCAAGCGATATCTCTGGGCAGACGACGCGAGCTGGCTGGAAGGAGCCAATTGGCACATGGCCGACCCGAGTGATCGGTGCCGGACGGGGGTTTACTCCTCGCCGCTGAAGGGGCCTTTCCTCAAGTACACCCACGAAGACGATCGCGATTTCCTCCTCGAAGAAAACGAGCCTCAGGAAAGCGAATATGCCGCCGAGGCGCCGCTCAAGCCGCGACATGCTCCCCGAGTGCTGATGACCGCCGCGCTCCACGAGTTGCTTTGCCAAGCCTATACCTACGTCAATTCGCCCGCCTATCGCAATTCGTCCGGCGAGGCCGGCCGAGCACGCGAAATCCGCACGCTCACGCTCAGCTTCCCCAGCGGCATGATCCAGGAAGAGCAACAGCGACTCAAAGCCCAGGGCAACAAGGCGATCAACATTTTCTATGCCACGCTGGGCAAGCACCAGCGCTGCAAACCGGAATTGAACCTCGGCATCGACGAGGCCTCAGCGTGCCACCTGACGTACATTTGGAGCGAACTGCGGATGCTGGGTCAGGATCCGCGGCTGTGGTTCACGACGATGCGGCAAGACCGCGGCAAGAGGAAGCCGAAAGTGGTAGACATGCCGGACGTGGCCGCCGCCCGGCCCGCCGCTGCTCGCAGGGCAATGCCGCGACCCGGCGCCCCACGGCCCGGCGCACCCATGCGAGGCAAGTCTGAACCGGAATCGTTCGGCGACGAGGCCAATGAAATCCGTATCGCCTGCATCGACATCGGCGGCGGCACAACCGATCTCATGATCGCCAAGTATAATTTCGAGTCTAAGATCGACGATTACATTCGCGGCCAGGTCCTGCATCAGGACGGCATCTCGCTTGGCGGTGACCAGCTCGTCAAGCGACTGCTGGAAACGATCATCGTTCCGGCCTTTGCCGATTCGCTCGGCTTGGAAGAGGAGGACGTCCAGGTTCTCTTCGGTCCGGAAGTGCCGCGGAACCGCGAGTTGCGAGCCCAGCGGGTTAGCTGGATGAATCGCCTTTTCGTGCCCTTGGCACAGGCCTATCTGCAGAATGCCAGCGACGGTGTAGACGAGCCAATTACTCACACCGATCCGGGCTTGGTCGATCCGGTGGTCGTCGATTCGTTGCAACGGGCCTTCGATAAGCTCCGCGGTCCCGGCTACTACAACGCCCAACAGGAGTTGAACCTGGTCTACGACAAGCTGGAGTTCGAGGGAGTGGTTTACGACACATTCGCCGATCTGCTCTACGATTTCTGCCATCGTATCGTGGAACATGATACAGACGTTGTGATCCTCGCTGGGCTGCCGTCGAAGCTCGGCTACATCCAGGACCTCGTGAAGATGTACGTGCCCTTGTCGCCCTCGCGGATCGTGCCCATGCACAATCACTACGCCGGCAACTGGTATCCGTACCAGGACGAAAAGGGCCACAATCCGGGCGTGATCATCGACCCGAAGAGTCCGGTGGTCGTCGGCGCCGCAATCGAGTTCATGGCCCGGCACGGCATGTTGCCGCAGTTCAAGTTCGATATGAAGGGCCGCACGCACGAGAACACGTACTATTGGGGCGTGATGACCGACGCTACTTCCGGCATCCGGCGGGAGCGAATCCTGTTTGAGCCGGTGACCGAGCAGAGCCGCGAGGACGTGACCGAATTCCAGACGAGCTCGCAGCGCGTTCTCATCGGTCGCAAGGGCAGCGGTGATGAAGGCGCCCAGGCCACTCCTGTTTACCTCCTGAAAATCGATCCGGGCGATCGCATCGGCCCGACGCAGATCAGCGTAAAGGTCAAGCGCAAACATGCCACGAAGGACCACGAAGAGATGTTAGAGGTCGATCAGGTGACCGGCGTGGTGGCGGGCGAGGATGCCATTCTCGGAGAGAATGTGTTCTTCTCTTGGCGCACACTGGCGGATGAGCGGTACTATTTGGATACGGGCGGGTTGGATAACATCGAGGTCGGGAAGCGGTAGTGTGTTGCGGAGAGCGTTGCATTCCGGCGATCCATTGCTCGTGCGTAGATTACCTTCCTCCAGTCCTCCTTCCACGCGGCTAGGATATGATACAATAAACGTGCCCTCGCCAGATGGGCGAGGGCAGGAGTCACGAGCATGGCCTTTCCCTGGACCGGCAAAAAGGATATTCGCGAAGGAGGCGGCAGGCCCGAATTCCCCTCTGCCCTCGAAGCCGACTTGCCTGAAGTCGTTGGCAAGGAAGATAATCCGCTGAAATCCACCTCGCGCGACCCCGCGCCGTGGTCGAGCAGCGGCGGCCGGCGGGATCCGTTGCCAGCGCTGACTCAGAGACTTGAAGACTTGGGCCGTCTCCTTGAGGAAGCCAGGGAGCAAGTGACTTCGTATCTGCTCCATCGCGAGTCGCTTTCCGGCAATGACGATTCGGCCCAACTGCTGGTCCGGAAGGTCGATGCCCTGGCCGAGCGGCTTGAGCAAGGCGGTGCTGCGGCGACAGTTTCGGGAGGCGAACGCGACGGCAGCACGAACGACGCTGCTCTTAAAACGACGATCAAGTCAATCGATTCGCTCAAGGATTCGCTCGTTCCGGCGATCACCAAACTCCGCGATTCGCAAGCCGAGCAACACACCGCGCAGGCCGCGAGCATTCGACAGCTCGCCGAGCTCGTGCCGCAATACTTCAACGCCTTGCCGCAATACTTCACCGCGATCCAGCAGCAGGTGGCGGCCGCGCAGCAGCACGCCGACGCCGGGCTGCGAACAATCATCGACATCCTTCGCCCGCCGCAAGCCGAAGGCGCGTCGGCCAAAGGGGCCGTGAGCGGCGACTGGCAAGAGGCCCTGCTCGGCGGAGAGTTGGCACACAACCCGGCACTCGGCGCGGACAAGAATCGCCTCCTCGGCGGCGTACTCGGCGGCGATCCCGCGGCGTGCGGGCTGGTAGGCTGCCTGCTCCAGTTCCGCGCAGCCGCGGCCGACAAAATGCCGCCGCTCCTGAAGGATATCGGCGAGGCCTACTATCGCTGGCAGCCGCGGTCGTCCAACCGGCCCGGTGAGTTGGAAAAGTCGCTCGTCCAATGGCTGATGAGAACGTGCGAGCAGGCCGGCATGGCGAACACGATCGAGTTGGTCAGCCCGGGCGAGCGCTTCGACTCGCTCCGGCACAACGCCGCGCGGCCTGGCGTGGAAATCGTCCAGGTCTTGGGATGGATCGTCCTCCGCGACAACGGCAAAGTCTACACGAAGGCCAGCGTGGCTGTGAAGTGACATCCAATCCATGAACACCTTTCGCTGTTCGAACTGCGGCTTCCAGATTCAACGGCCCACGCAGCCCTTTAGTTGTCCGCAATGCGGGCGACAGGCGGTCGGGCTGTTCCGCGTAGTCGGCTTCACGCCGCAACAGGGAAGCTGGCCTGGCCAAGGTGCGGCGCCGCAGCAGCCGGTCATGCCGCAACAGCCGATGATGCCGCAGCAACCCGGTTGGCCGCAACCGGGCGCGGTGCAACCGTATCCTCAAGCCGGATCGCAGCCTCAACAACCGGTTATGCCGCAGCAAGCGCCTAGCTCGTGGCCCGGCCAAACCCTGCCGCCGCAACCGCCGGCCAATCCGTGGGGGCAACAGTATCCTCCAGCTAGTCAGCCGCAACAGTCTCTCGGCGGGTGGCCGGGGCAACCAGGTGTGCCGCCACCGCAACAGGGAATGCCGCCACAAGGCTTGCCGCAACAGGGCGGCTGGCCGATGCAGGCGCCCCAGCAGCCGGCCATGAATCCTTGGGGACAGCCGCCAGTGGCTCCGCAAGTGCCGCAGCAACCGGCAGTTGGCGGCTGGCCCGGTGTCTCGCAACCGACCGCCGGCCAGTGGCCCGCGCAGCAAGCCGCGCCGCCGGCTTTCCCGTCTCAGCCTGGGATGCAAGGGCCTCCGTCGATGGGCCAGCCGAATGCGGTTCCGCCCGGCCTGCCGCCGCACTATCCTTCGCCGCCCGCTCCTCCACAGATTCTCGCAGCCTCCGGCTCAAAATCCACCAGCACGCAAGCCGCCGCCATCAACTCCGCAGAATGTCGCGCCGGGCCGAACTACGTTTCCGGCGCCTCCACCCGTGGCGAAGCGACCACCGCCGCCGGCGACCGCACAGCCGCCGGCTTTGCCGGAAGCTCGGCAACGCCCTTCCGCGCCGCTCGCGACTCCTCCAGGTTCGTTGTCTGCGCCGCCAAGCAAGCACGCGCCAGCCGATCGTCCTCTGCCACAGCAGCCATCAGGCCAGCGGTCATCGTCAACTATCTCTCCACCTACGCCCAAGCCACCCGCGGCAGCCGCGTCGTCACCGCGCCCCTCGACACCGGCAGCGCCGCCGCCGGCGCAGGCTCGCCCGGCCCCCGCGCCAAAGCGCTGGGAGCAGCCGAAAGTGCCGCGGTCCAAGCGGGTTGTCTGGTCGTTTCCCGACGACTTGTTGCCCGACGATCAGGCGACGCCGCTCCGCAACGCACCGGCGATCGATTCGGGCGGCCGCGTCTTCCTCCAATACCGTGACCGGCTCGTAGCCCTGACGGAAGAGGACAAAAAGCCCAAGCTGCTCTGGGAATATGTGATCGGCACGCGCGCGCCAGGGCCGGTCGTCCTCGGTCCCCAGGACACGCTCCGCCTGCATTGCTGCGACGGCTTCTTGCACTGCCTCGACGCGCTCACTGGCAAGCAAATCTGGTCGCCGGCGGCCGTCGGGGAGCCGCTGGGATATGCCGTTCCAGTGACGGACCACGACGGCGGCACCTGGGTAAGCGCGGCCGAGGGCGGCCTGGCCCGCGTTGATTCGCTTGGTCGCGTGCAAAAGCCGCAGTTCTTTCGCTCTCGAAAGAAGTTCGATTCGCCGGCGGTCGTAGTGGATGGCGTTCTCTACGTCGGTTCGGAACTCGGCTACATGTCCGCCATCGACATTTCCGGCGAGCGCGGCGCGAGCATCTGGCACGACGGAAGCGACCAAGGATATGTCGGCGTGGTCCGCTCCGCGCCGATCGTGACATCCGAAGGGATTCTCATCGTCGCCGGGCGCGACGACTGCCTCTACGGCGTCGCTTCCTCGGGTTCGATCGTTTGGAAGACGCAGTTGCACGGCCAGATTCTCGGCTCGCCGGTGGCCGACCGCAATGGCCACGTCTACCTTGGCCTCACGCAGGCCCCCCGCGGCGCGGAACAGCGTGGCGCGCTGAGTTGCCTGGACGGCAATAGCCACAAGGTCCGCTGGGAATACCGTACCGACGCGCCGGTCGAATCGACGCCCGTCATTGGCGACGACGACATAATCTACTTCGGCGACAATTCGGGCGTGATCCATGCGGTCGATTTCTCAGGCAAGGGTCAATGGACTGCCGATGTCGGCTCGCCCGTCCGTTCCGCCGGCACATTCCTCGCGCCGCATCGGCTGGCATTCGGACTGGACAACGATTCGCTCGTTGTCTTGGATTGTTCCTCCGCCAGTTTGGCTGCCGAAGGCTGGCCAAAGTTCGGGCGAACGCCGGGGCAAAGCGGGGTCGTATAACGAAGCGGTGTTCACTGGGCGGCCCGGGCTCCCTTGAGCCGCGCAATCGTCAGAGCGACCGGCGAAGGACGCTCCTCGCCCGGCTTGACTGTTTGCGCGATCGCTGCGATCGTTTCGAATAGCGCGTGGCAGGCCTCGCTATAGTCGACGCCGGCCAACTGCGCCACGAGCCGGGTAGCGCGGTCGACGAGCTTTTTGTTTGTCGCTTCTACATAGACCATCCAGTTGCTGGATACCCGGCCCAGCCGCGCCATTGTGGCGGTCGAAATGTTGTTCAATACAAGCTTTAGTGCAAGCCGGTCGTACAGCCGCAGCGGCGAGACCGCCGGACGCACGGGCGCATGCCAGCACTCGCCAGTGAAGTCTTTTGGCGGCGCGGGACCGATCGCCAATACCCCCTGCCGGCGAAACGGCCTCGCGGCCTGCTCGAACGCGGCCCGTAACTGGTTATCAGCCTCTGCAAGCCGCGAGACCTCCGCGCCTTGGACAACGAGGACGGCCACGTTCTCCGCGGCGGCATGGCGCGAGTTGTCGGGTTCGTTGCCGATCTTAAACGCGAGCAACTCGGCGGCCGAGAGCCGCGGCGGATCGGAGATCAGCTTCGCCGGCGCCTTCACACGGCAATAGAGCTCAGCGTCCCAATTCAGGCACCGCGGCGGGCGGTGCAGGACCGCGTCCCAAGCCTCAGATGTTGTCCGTAGCGGATCTTTCACAAAGGCCCAAGGCGGCGGCGAGATATTGTCGTCGCACGCGCGGAACTTCGGCAGCATAAAAGTCGGCGATCGCTCCGTCGTGTCGGTAAAAATGTCGAGCAGGCATTCGTCGGCCATGTAGGTCACGAGCCCCTTGCGGCGATATAGCTGCTCCTCGAACTGGACCATCGCTGAGATCGCCTCGACCGCTTCGTTACTCGCAAGCTCTGCCAATAAGTTGGCATATTGCCGTGCGAAGTCTGCCGCGGGGCGGACGGCGATGCCCAATCGAGCCATCTCTTCGCCGCTGAGCTTTCCGCGCAGCGACTGCGCCAGCGCCGTCTCCAGGGCGGCTCCCACAACGAGCAACTCGGAGGTTGTAGCCTGCATTCGTGTCGAGCCCGCTAAAGCCATCGGTCCGCAGGAGAGATCAAGTTTAGTGATGCTCGCGTCCTCGATGACTTGCCGAGAGCGCTCGACGTGCCGTGCGAGCACGTCGGCCGGATTGTTGAAAACGAAGAACACTTCCGCGCCGTCTTCCTGTGCCTGCCAAACGGTGCCGATAACCGAGGATGTTTCGCCCCCCTCGGTGATCGCCACCAGGACGTCGCCCGGCCCGAGCCCGGCCTCGCGCGCCTGCTGCCGGCCGAATGCCTGGTGGTCCTCGAAGTTTTCCACCGAGCGGATGAGGGCGTAATCGCCGCCGGTCATGATGCTCACTGCGCGGTCGTCGAGGCCCGGCAGCCGTGCGGCAATATCCGGATGTTTTTGTCGCAGCTCCCAACAAAAGTGCCGCCAGGCTGACTCCAGCAGGATGCTCAATCGGCCCGTCGCGCCGCAGCCTGAAAAGCAGATCTGCCGTCCGTCGTCAATCGCACGGCGCATGGCGGCGACAAGTAGTGAGAACTGCGGTCCAGCGAACACTTCTTCCGCCTTGGGCAGGACGTCCGCGTCGACTGCTTGCAACATGCGGATGGCGGCCGCGAGGTCCCGCTGGGCAGTTTCCGCCAAGCCGCGGGTCTTGGGATTGGACTGCTCGGTTGGAAGAGCGCCCAAATGAAACTGCTGCTCGTTTTCGATGAATTCTCGCGCCCTGCAGTGCGCCTCGCGGCGCGCGGCTTCGTCGAGGGCTGCCCGTGCATCCATGATTACCCCACCTTCTTGAAGTCGATAAACCCGCGCTCCACGTCGGCGCCAAGCAGTTCCACTTGAAGTTTGCGGCCCACGCCGAGCCCTTGCGCGCCTTGCACCAGCTTGCCTTCGACAGGCGGGTTGAAAATGCGGACCCACGTTCCCTTGTCGCTGGCGCCGGTGACAATCGCATCGAACCGCTGGCCGATCCGCGATTGCAATAGCAGTGCCGCCGCGGACTTCGCGATCTGCCGCTCAACTTTCTTGGCCGCGTCTTCTTGATCGGTGCAATGCTTGGCCAGGTCGGTCAACTCGTCGTTCGCATACGGTGCCGGCCGGCCGGCAAGCGCCGCTTTGAGCAGGCGCTGCGTGATCACATCCGGATAGCGGCGGTTGGGAGCCGTCGAATGCGAATAGTGCTCGACTGCCAGCCCGAAGTGGCCGAGAGCTTCGGGATCGCCTGGCACCGCGGCCACATATTCGCCCGGCCCCATGAGCTTGATCACCGCGAGCGAAAGGTCGGGAAAACGCACGGGGTCGGTCAGCTTCTGCTTGGTAAGGAAGGCATTCAAGGCCGGCGCGTCTGCGCGGCAGGCAGCGTCGCGCCGTGCTGCCGTGCTATATCCACGATTCCGTCCCAGCGCTTGGGCGTGCGGACGACGCGGCGGAGAGCGGGGAACTTCTTGGCCTCCAGAAACTCGGCCACGACGCCATTGGCGGCCACCATGAAATCCTCAATAAGCTGCGTCGCGCGATCGGGCTGTTCCAGTTCCAGCGAGGAGACCGAGTCGCCATCGAACTTCGCCCGGCTTTGGTTGGTATTGAACGTCAGCGCACCATGCAGGGTTCGCAGCCCCTTGAGCGCCTGGGCGGCCTTGTCTTGCAAGCGAAGGTTCGCGTCGAGTCCCTTCACCGTGGCTAGCGCCGCGGCGCCGGGCCGCCTCCCAGCCAGGCGGCGACGCCATGATAAGCCAGCTTGGCCTGGTTTCGCACCCACGCCCTATAGATGGAAGAACTCGACACCGACCCATCGGCCCCCACGACCATTTCCACGACAATCGCCGGCCGGTCGACGCCCTGGCCGAGCGAGGAGATGTCGGTCGAAAGGTGTTCCGGCAGCATGGGGAAGATTTCCGCGGCGGTATAAACCGAGGTCGTGTTGTGCCGTGCGTGTTCCTCGATTGCCGCCAGGCCCGTGATGACCGCATCGACATCGGCGATCGCCACGAGCACCTTGATCTGGTCGCCCGGCAATGCTTCGGCCACGGAAAGCTGGTCGAGGTCGCGGGAATCGTCGTTATCGATCGATGCCCAGAGTAAGCTGCGGAGGTCGCGAAAGTCCGCCCCGTTGCCGCTTGGGCTTTTGACGCCGGCCGCTTCGGACATCGCCTGGGCCGTGAAGTCGGCAAGCAGGCCGCGATCGGTCATGGCCTGTTCGGCAAGCCGTCGGAGGATCGCGCGGTTCGATTGATCGGAGTGGTTTGTCATGCTGAAGATTTGTGGTTTACCGGGTATGTGATCGAAAACCGAGACGCCATTCTACCAATTCGGCGGCGTCGGCGGCATACGGGACTCTCCGTCCCGAATCCCTTCCGTCTTCAGCGAATTCAGTGCCTCTTTCCAGCGGCAAATGGTTTGCCGGGGTCTAGGTCAAGTACGTCTCTGGGCGGCTCAAGAATCGAATTCTCAAACTTGCATCGCCATTTCGAATCCGGTTGAATTCCCGCCACCGTCTCCCCTGACTTGATGACTTCACCATTATCAAAGATATATATGGCGGTATTGAGAAGGACGCGAGCAACTTCCTTCGCCTCCAAGTTGCGGAAGTGGCATTGTAGGTCATGCAGCCCAAGCTCGTGAAGGCCGCGGGTATCCATAATCATGTCGCCGTCCGAATTGGAGACGTTGAAGAATCGGACATTCAAAGACCCTGGGCGACGGATCGGATCGGTAGAGCACGCCTTCAGATAGTCTACAGCCGAAATTACCTGTTGTGAGTGCTTGAAGACCAAAGCGTCGGGAGCAGTCACTTCTATCGTCGCCTGCAATACGCCATGAAACAACGAAATCCGATCGCGGGGAGGCAAGAGCCGGGCCATCAGTTCGGTAACCAAGACGGTCTGCTTACAGCCGCGCAACAGTTCCTCGGCGCTAGGAAAGCGCCATGATTGCTGGATATCCTGTCGGTAGGCTTCGAGTTGTGGAGGCCGATCAGCAGCAAGAATTGCAGTTTGAGCCGGCATCTGCCGATCCGAGTACGTAATTGGATGTTGTTTGTGGAAGAGCACAAACGCCTTGTCGGCTTGCGTTGGATCGGAGGAATCCAGGTCACTTTGAAGAATCTGTTCGGACCGAGCCTTGATCGCTGCGAAGTCGCAAGTAGATGTGCGGCGGAAGTGCAGTTCAGTAATCTGTATCATCGAAAGTAAGTCGCCCTCACTCCCCGCTGATTTTTCGCCGGGCTTTGAATCCGGCGTCGCGGACCGCCTCGTCCGGATCGCTGACGGCGGCCTCCAACGCTGGCAGGGCGGAACGGGCGTCCGCGCCGAGATTGCCCAGTGCTCGGGCGGCGGCGCGGCGGACGGCTGGACTCTTGTCTTTCAAGGCGGCAATGAGCGGATTCACGGCATCGGGGCCCATCCCGCCCACGGCCTCGATGACCAACCTGCGGGCTTCCGGATCGAAGTCTTCGAGAGCCTTCGCCTGACCGAGCGCGGGGAAGGCGGACTTGCCCAGTTTGCCGAGCGAACGAGCGGCAGCGCGGCGGACGTCGCCGTCGGAAGAGTGCAACGCGGCGATCAAGCCCGGCGCGACCGCGGCGGCTTCCGATTGCATCTGTCCGAGTGCCGTCGCGGCAAGATAAGGTTCCGGCGATGCGCCGCTTTGCAACGTTTTTAAGAGCGCCGGCACGGCCTTAGGATGGCGGTCGATCTTCCACAAAGCGACCGCCGTGTTGACGCGTGTCGCCGCGTCGTCATCGGCCAGGAGTTTGACGAGCTCGGGCACAACCGGCTTCGCGGCCGCGCCCATATTGCCGAGCGATTCCACCGATGCGCGGCGGACCGCCAGGTGTCCGCGAGAGTGCATGGTCTCGCCCAGCAGTGGAATCTCAGATTCGGCGGCGGGGCCTATGCGACCAAGCGCCCAGGCGGCCATGCCGCGGACGTATTCATGCTCCGACTTTTTTTCGAGCAGCTTATGCAGCGCTGGCACGGCCTCCGCCGCATCGGGCCCCAGTGTGCCAAGCATATAGGCCGCGTACCAGCGATCGCGAAAATCGGCGGCGGCGAGTTGATCGATCCAATGCTGCACTGAATCGGCGGCCGGCTTCATTGTGGCGGCATCCGCGGAGGCAGTCGATTGACCACGTGCCGCCAAGGGAATTGCAAAGGCCAGAATCAGCAGTAATGATCGAATCACTTCGCCCGGCCGCCTTTTTTCTTCCTTTGCCCCGCGGCGTTCGTCGCGTCGTCCGCCGCGCTCTGAAATAGGACGACCTTTGGTGCCGTGTTGTCGTCGGCCGCGCCGGCGACGACATAGATGGAAAACGGGATCGAAATCTGTCGGCGCAGGTCGCCGATAAGCGATTCGAGGGCCTTAAAGTCAGCGCTTGCCGTCTTGGCGGCCTGGATCATCTGCGCGGTGGGTGGATTGCGCGAGTTCTTGGCTTGGGGACTCTCGCTCGACATGATGAAGCCGTTCACCCTCGCCGCGCGGAGTTGAACCATGCTCGAATTGAACTGAAACGTCTCGCCCGATATTTCCGTAGTCGCTTGCACTTCGAGGGAAACGTCTTTCCCGCGGATGTCGAAGGCGATCGGGCAGGTCACAATCGGCGTTCGATCCTTTTCCAAAATGACCACGGCCCGGCCTTTCGCCGCAATGGTGTCGCCGGCGGTCAACTTCGACGGCCGGCCTCGCCCGTGGATGGCGTGCCCTTTATCGGCCACTTTGACCTCGTATTTCGGCATCGAATTGTCCAACGGAAGAATTCTCATGCGGAGCAGGCTGGCGTCGGGCAGGGCGAAATCGCGATTGAGCCGCCGCGATCGGTTGACCGGCGCGTCGATGTCCAGTGTCAACGGCGGCGTCGACTTGGGAGCGGTCAACACCGTGACGTGCTTGTTCTTGCCGGAAGCGAATTGTAAGGCGCAGAAGCGAAGCAGCGAGGACCGATCTCGAGCGTCGTCAGTCCACTGGATTTTGCATTCGCTGCCTTCGAGAAAGACTCGCGCGACTTTGGCGTCGTCTTTATTTTTCTCGGTCATTCGCACTGACCAGGATGGCGCATCGCCATCCTTCATCACATTGAACCGGGGGTTTCCTTTGGCAATCGTCTCACCGCCGAGCAAGTTCAAGGCGAGGTCCGGATTCGGCGCGGACTCCACCCTGCCGAGCGATATGGCGGCGGAGTCCTTCGTGGGCGGCAGATCAACTGCCGCGAGGAGTCCGTCAAGCGCGATTTCCTTTGCCGTCGCGATTGGCGGCGGCGCCGGATTCACCTTCTCGCGCGGTACCGGTGCAATCGCGACCTCGGTCGGCGGCTTGGCCGGAGTCGGCGGTACAGGTTTAATCTCAGGCTTGGGCGCGGGCGGAGGCGTCGTCGTTGGCGCCGTTTTGGCAATCGACCCCGCAACGTGTTCGGACGCCGTTGCAGAGCTCGGCTTTTGTGCCGGCGATAAGTCGTTTGGCCGGGCGACTTCCTCCTCCAACGTATTCGGCTTCACGGTTAAATTGTTCTTGGATGGCACTGGGAACTGGACCCCGGACGATGCCGACCACAGCGGCAGCGAAGCCAACAGCGCGAGTACGGCCAACACGAACGCCGTGCAAACCGCGCCAATGGTTTTTCTCTGCGGCGTATTGAACCAGGCGAGAGCTTCCCGAAGCAATTTGCCGAATCCGCCCGACGTTCGTGCTGTTCCAACCTGCTTGCCCGTCTTGCCCGGACTGCGGCCAGCACTTTCCTCGGGGGCTGTCGAATCGCCGCTGTCTGAGACCGTCGGCGACCCGGACTGATTTGTAATCGCCGCGAGCCAATCTTGCGTCGCACCGCTTCCATTGGCGGCCGTTTCTTCGATCACTTTGACGGCGCGCGGCGCCGGCACCGACGTCTTGCCGCCTCCGCCGAGGAGCGGCGCGAGCGCCGCGATCACTTCCTGCATCGATTGATAGCGGTCGCCCGGCTGCTTGGCCATCAGCCGCCGGCAGATTTCCGCCAATTTCGCCGGCGTGCCGGGTCGTTCCGCAAGAATATCGCGAGGCTCTTGTGACTGGTGCTTGGCGATTCGCTGGAGGAGCGTGCCTTCTGGAAACGGCGGGTGCCCGGTGAGGAGGAAATAGAGCGTACAACCGAGCGAATAGATGTCGGAGCGATGATCGAAGTCGGACCCGCCGACACCCTGCTCCGGCGACATGTAATCGACCGTGCCGAGGACCGTCTCGCTGTCGCCGCGAGGTTCGTCGCCGCGGTTAAGCCGCGCCAGGCCGAGGTCGAGAATCTTGAGGACGTCCCGGTTGTTTACCAGCAGGTTCGAAGGCTTAATGTCGCAATGCACCAGGTTGCGGGCATGAGCATGGACGAGTCCCTCGGCTGCCTGGCGAATGTAGCTGGCCGCGCGATCAAACTCCAGCGGGCCGCCCGCTTCCACCACGCGCTGCAAGTCCTGGCCATCGACGTATTCCATGACGATGAAATAGCGGTCCAGTTCATTGTCGACGCTGTAGGCCTGGACGATGTTCGGATGGTCCAGCGAGGCGATTGCCCGCGCCTCAGCGAAAAAGCGGTCTAGCGATACGGGATCCTTGTCAATCGAGCGGGGCACGATTTTCAGGGCCACGCGGCGGTTCATCGTCACGTGCTCGGCGAGAAAGACCTTGCCCATGCCGCCTTTTCCAAGCGGGCTGATGAGCTTGTACTTGCCCATGCGGAGTTTTGCCCGCGGGCCGAGGTCAAGCAGCGTGCTGGCCTGCCAGCGGCTGACGAGATTTTCACGGGCGAGAGCCCGGGCAAAAGTCTTGGCGTCGACCGTCGAGCCGGCTAGATTCTGGGCCTGGACGAGCTGCTCGCCGGCGAGCAGCTTGCTTTTCTCTAGCGCCGTCAGGAATTCGTCCACAGTGGCTACGGCCATGCTAAGCGGATTTGGTCCCCTTCCGTCCGACATTTTACGCGGGCCTAGCGTACAATTCACGCTATTCTAATCTACCAGAAAACCGCCCGAACTGCCAGAACGAGACCGGTTTGAGACCACCGATTCGCTACTTGTGCGTTGCATCGGGAGGCCGAGTGACAGGCTTCTCCTGTACGGGACCCGTTTCTGCCTGCGACGGCACAACTAGCGACTCCACCGCCGAGCCTGCGCCTGGCTCCGGGAAGGGGACCGCTTCGCCGCCGGCTCGGGTGAACAACGCAGTGAGCGTTGCCGCATCAACGTCGCCCGGCACTACGTGGCATGCGCCGTCGGCAGCAAGCGCCAGGAACGACCCGCGCCGCAGGCCGACCAGGCCGGCGCTCGGCTTCTTCTTGTCAGGTGTGAAATCGTCCGGCTTCGTCCAAGGCACGGCCTTCTCGTCGCTCGCCTCGACGAGCAGGATCGTATTGGACGTGCCGTCAGTAATCTCCGGAAGGCGGCGACCTTTATCGGCCGCCAGAGCGTACGCATCGCCGACGACTGCCAGGTAGTTCGTCTTGCCCTCGGCCGCCTTCTTGCTGCCGGGGCCACTAAAAACCTTGGGCATGAGCGGGATCAACTTTTTGTTGTTCTCGCTGTCCCACGGCTCGTCGAAGTGATATTGCTTGTAAAGCGCGTCTTGTTCCACGTAGGGCAGGACGAGCACCCGCCAACTTACTGGCGGCTGCTTCGGCTTCTGTCCGGCGGCGGCTGCCGGAAAGGCGTTCATGGCATCGTGGTAGTTCATCAGCCCCAGCCCGAGCTGCTTCATATTATTCATGGACGAAATCATCTGCGTCGGCAGCATGCCAACGCTTACGCGCGGCGGCGAGGGGGACTCCATGCCGAACCACATCCACGGCAGGATCGTCAGGCCGCCGACGCCGCCGATGGGCAGCGTCTGATGCGACTCGATCATGATGCCGTCAACTATCGGCGGATTCCCACCCTCCTGTTGCTGCTCCGTGGTCGAGACCGTGGTCACCGACGGCCGCAAGTGCCGGCCGATCGAGGGGGCCGGCGGCAGGAGCGTTGCGTACAACCCCGCATAGCGGTCGTCTGCATTCGAGGCCATCGCGAGAAACACCTGCGCGATCGGATAGGCCAGCTTGAATGCCGCGGGCGTATCGAGGTAGCTTACGGCAATCGGCTTGTTCTCTTCAACTTGCGAATTGACTTCCATCACGTCGGCCAGCGAGGCCGCGGTCGATTGATCGGCACGTTCCAAATAGGCCTTCACGTTCTGCGGATAGAGGGCGAAGATCATTTCCGTGTCGGTAATGCACCAAGATGGCGAGAAAGGCATGAACATGCCTGGCTGGGTCAAATTGAAGATGGTCCGCTCGCCGTGGCTGTCCTCGTACCGGATTCGCTTGACTAGCGGTTGTGGCGGACCGCCTTGCCCCTTCACCGCGCCGGCCATCCCACTCATCAAGGAGCCAAGGATCAGTTTGGCATTGGCCGCCACGAGCTTCTTCTGGTCGCGAATGTCGACGACCGCCGTCAGGCCAGTGAAGACCAGATTGCCCTCGCTGGGCGAAGCGTAGATCCGCCACGTATCGCCCAGCGATTGCAGAATATCATCGTAAATCTTGACCTTCATCTGCTTCTCGAAGTCACCGACGCCGCCCAGCAGTTCCTGTTGCGTCCGCGGTTCGATGCGGCCGGTGATTTCCACCAATTCCTTATAGAGCTTGGCCGCGTCCAGCCGCGCGGTTAAAGCGAACGCCGCGTCACTGGGTATCGCCTTCAATTGGCTCCTGGTCAGCGGCTCCGTTTTGAAGACCGAAAGCAAGCCCTTGGGATCGCCGGTGAACGCCAGATGTGTTCGCGTGACACAGCCCTTGTCGTCCAATCCAGTGATGCTGGCCAGCGATTGCACGTTGGCGAGCCCGAGGGCGTCCAAAATCTTCGGCAAATTGGGCTGGCCGGCGGCGGCAAGCTTGGCTATTTCCGCCACGTTGATGTATACAAGGTTGGCCGGCCGCGGGACGGTGAACCGGCGGCGGAGTTGTTGGAGCCATTCGGGCGGATCTTGCCAAGCACGCGCGGCGATGCTTTCCGCATCGCCGTCGCCCAAGCCGATGATCAGGTATCGCTCGCGAACGGTCCACTGAAGGCTACCGCCACTATTCGCCTTCGGATCGTTCGGCCCGAGCGGCATGCGATGCCAGGAAGCGACGGGTGCCGCTTTCGCCGCGCCGCCGAGGACCACCGACTCGATTCGCGACAGCGCTTTGCCGATTTCCGGCGCCTGCTGACCGAGGTTGACCACGGCCCCGCCATGCACATCCGGCGGGCCGTTCTTCGGAAGGTCGATTTTGGAGATAAAGATCGCCGTAGGACTTGTAAGCACCGCCTTGGAAACGGCGCGAACATCGTCGATCATCGCCCCGGCCTGGGGATCAGGGGCCGACTCCGCCCGCAGCGCAGCCACGATTTGATCTTCCAGAAGCTTGAGCGATTGCTGGACTTCCTTTTCGGCGAGCAATTGTTCGGTCTGGTTGCCGCTTTGCGGATCGGCCACCGCCATGCCGGACCAGGTCAGGTAGAAGACGCATTCCTTGGGCGCGCGCGGGCCATTGCCGGGTCTTCGGCAGCCGGGGGAATTCCGAGCGGCATTCCGACTCCGCCGCCCATGAGGATCATCGACAAAATCTGAAAAACACCGGGCATGAGAACCGCGTTCATGAGGAAGCTCCGAGGGAAAAGTGCGTACGTCCGCGTCAAGAAATAGGGGAACCAGGAAAGTCGATGCGAAGTACTCGGCCTCTTCAAACGCCAGACGAGGACGCGAAGGACGTCCGCGGCGCATTCCGCGCTGCCAGCCTCGCTCGTACACCTAGAACTAGGATTATAGACTCGGAATGCGAGCCCGCCTATCGGCGCTTCTTATGTGCCCGGCTATTGGCGCTTCTTTCGAATTAGCCCAACGATCCCAGCTGCCGCAAATACCGCGCCGAACAGGCCCGTCGCCGCAGCAATTACCATGCCGACCGCCATCTTTTCACGGCTCCCCTGCAACCGCTCCTCTAATGTCGTCTCGATGCCTGTTGCAGCAAGTCCGCGATAAATCTGAATGGCCGCCCAGGGCCTTAAATGAAGCACAGCATTCCGCTGACGTTGAACCTGCGCTGCGAACCACTGGCTGTCGCTGTATTGCATGTAACCAAGGACTGCCATGATGACACCTGCCAGAAGGATGAGTGCGAGGCCTAAAACCACGAAACGCTGTGGTATGCCCCATTTTGGCTCAGGCATCGTGCCCACATTGGACTTCTCGGCAGGTCGAAGCCGGCGGATTTCGCCCATCCTCGGTACGGGACACTCCCTACCGCACTGGCAACGCAAGGTCTCGCCCGCCTGCCGCGGCTGGATAGTGAAGTTGCGTCCGCAGGCACAGGGGAGAAAGTATGAGTCTCGATTATCAGCCACTTTCGTTCCTTTCTACACTTGTAGTGTACACGGAAATCTGCCACGCCGCAGAGTTGGACACTTCCGAGCCCGTGACAACACAAGTAAGAATAGGCAAGCCGCATAGTTCCAAGGTGGGATAAGATATTTAGCCCGCTAGCCATTGTGGTGCTAGGTTCCAGACAATATTCAAACAATGTTGTTAAGAAAATCATCTCTACGACCGCGATTCTTGCAATTCAGGCTCCAAAACACTGGACTAACACTGTCGCGTAACTAAAATTAGATGTTTTCACCCCACGACCAAACGCGGAAGCAAAGATTGAGGGAGTTCCTCCTGTGGCGAGCACCTATAGGCCAGAGTAGGTCATTGGCCAGCAGGTTACGTACACTTTGCCGGTCAGAGAATACCGGTAGATTTTAAGACTTTCCCGGTAGGCGAAATCTCATCGCAATAGGAATCCCTTTCCAAATGGCTTCTCTGGCTAGAGTTGCAGGAAAACAGTGGTAGAATTTCGTGGCTTTTTGCCTGGGCTTGTGGCATAATGTTACGTTGGGGACGCGCTTGGTCCCTAATTGACTGATGGAGGAGAATCGCAATTGTACGACGCATTGCTAGATGAACTGGATGACGATACGACGACGCGCGTGGACGAAGTTATCGACGACTTGGGCGATGACCACGTCGGCGGATTTGAGGAAGTGGAAGACGACCTCATTCACGACGTGCCCGAGTTGACGGCCGATTTGGATGAGCTCGATTTGGACGTGAATGTCGAGGGTCTTTTCGACGGCGTTGAAGAAGACGAGACTTGGTCCGACGACCCGGTCCGAATGTATTTGACGCAGATGGGCGAAATCCCGCTGCTGTCGCGGCGCGAAGAAGTGACGCTCGCCCGGCAAATCGAAGAGACGAGGGCCAAGTTTCGCCGCAATGTGCTGGCCTGCGACTATGTCATGCAATTGGCGGTCAAGGTCTTGCGGCGCGTCCACGAGGGTGACTTGCCGTTCGATCGCACGGTCCAAGTATCGGTGACGGACCAACTGGAAAAGAACCAGATTCTCGGTCGGCTTCCGTTCAACCTGCGGACCTTGGAAACGCTGTTGAAGCGGAACCGGCACGACTTCAATATCGCAACCAGTAAATCGAGAGCAGCGGCGCAGCGGCGGGCGGCATGGCGGCGGCTGGGGCGGCGGCGGCGCCGGGCCGTCCTTCTGATCGAAGAACTCGGCCTTCGCACACAGCGGATCGAGCCGATGATCAAGACACTTGAGGAGTTCAGCCGCCGCGTCGACGAGCTCAAGTCGCGAATCGACGAGCATCGCCGCAACAAGGGCCGGCCGCAATTGCGCGAACCGTGGCTGACGGAGTTTCGGAACATTCTGCGCGCTGCGCAGGAGTCGCCGTCGAGCCTGCGGAATCGGGTCGCGTTCTTAAAGGATGTCTATGCTCGCTATCAGGAGGCCAAGCGCGGCTTGTCCGAAGGCAACCTTCGGCTGGTGGTCTCCATCGCCAAGAAGTACCGCAACCGCGGATTGAGTTTCCTGGACCTTATCCAGGAAGGAAACGCGGGCTTGATGCGGGCGGTGGACAAGTTCGAGTATCGCCGAGGCTTCAAGTTCTGTACTTATGCGACATGGTGGATTCGCCAGGCGATCACCCGCGCCGTGGCCGATCAGAGCCGCACAATCCGCATCCCGGTCCACATGGTGGAAACGATGTCGAAGGTGCGGAGCGTATCGCGCAAGTTGCAGCAGGTGGGCGGCCGCGAGCCGACGATCGAGGAAATCGCCAATGCCTCGGAGACGTGCGTCGACGAAGCCCGCCGCGTGCTCGCCATGAGCCGTTATCCGATCAGTCTTGATCGCCCGGTGGGCAACAGCGAAGACAGCCACTTTGGCGACCTGCTGCCCGACTCGACGACGAAGAACCCGGCCATCGGCGCAACGCAGGGCATGCTCCGCACGCGGATTAACAAGGTCCTCAAGACTCTCAGCTATCGCGAGCGCGAGATCATCAAGCTTCGCTATGGGCTGGGCGACGGCTACAGCTACACGCTGGAAGAAGTGGGCCACATTTTTAAGGTGACCCGCGAACGCATCCGCCAAATCGAAGCCAAGGCCGTCCGCAAACTGCAGCAGCCCTGCCGCAGCCAGGAACTAGTCGGCTTTTTGGATTAAGTGTAGGAACGAATCCTGGCTTTCGTTTGCCAACTCGGCGATTGCCGAACCATAGGCTTACTCTACGAACGTACTATTGACGGGATAGTTTGATGCGCGATGCGGCCGAAGAAGTCGCGATACAACGGCGACAGGCGGTCGGGATGCAGCGTTGGGCACGCTCGCGGGCGGCGCCGGTCATTGCTTCTTGCCGTCCCCGATCATGAATAAGAACGAATCGTGGCGGACTTTTTCTAGGCCGGCGTCTTCCCAGCCGTAGGCGTATTCGCCGATGTGCCAGAGGCGGATCGACGTGTCGGCCATGATCTTGTACCCACACTGCCGCGCCCGCTCGCAAAACGCGTAATCCTCGCCCAAGTACCAATTCCCCTCTCCCTCCGGGAGAGGGTTAGGGAGAGGGCGGCTTGCCTCCGTTCTGTCTTCTGACATCTGACTTCTGACTTCTCTCTCCCCTTGCTCGCCCCACGGCACAATCATCGGCTGAAACCACGGCACCATCGGGCGGCCGAACTGGGCGTTGCACAAGGGCAGCTTGAGCTTCTCGCGGATGGCCGTGTAGACCTCGCGGCGGACGTGCAGGAAGCCGGCGCCGGCGTAGAGGATTTCAACGAGGCCGCCGCCCGCGCCGACGCGAAGCTGGCCCGTGCCCGGCAGCGTTTGGCTGGCGATGGCCCGTGCGCCTTTGCGGGCGACAATGCCTGTCGTGATGGGAAGGCCGTGCGAGCGGATGCGATCGACGTCATCCGGATTGAACTGAATGTCCGAATCGATCCAAAACGTTTCCTCGAAACCCTCAGCCGTCGGCAGAGGGCCGGAACCACGTCCTCCCTCTCTCTCCGGGAGAGGGCCGGGGTGAGGGCGCGCAGGGGAAGGCGTGAGGCCCAGCGCCTTCGTCGCTAATTCGCAGCGGCCGGCATCGATCGCCGCATAGCCACCGACGCGCCAAACTTCATAGCCGCGTCGCTCAAGCTCGATCAGCCCCCGCTCGCACGCCGGCACAACGTGCGCGGAGAAGGGGACGAGGATTATGCAACGACGCCGCTCTATCGGCGGCCGACGTGGCGTAAATACTTGTTGCCTAACCTTGTCATTCGCGGCGTTTTCCATGAGTTGGCGAGTGATGTCTAGGTTGCTGAAGTCCGGTAGATTCCCCAAGTTTGGTGGCTGTAACTTTTTCGCTTCCATCTATCAACAGGCGCCGACGACTCTCGACCAAGTTGTGCTCGATCAATGCCAAGGCCCGCTCACCAACGGGCATCATTCGGTCGTTTTTTCTCTTGTCCTGCCAGAACTACCCCATAACTGCTTTTACTCCGTGGCATTCCCAAAGCTTCCCCAGCCGTCTGGTACCGCGTTGTAGGGCTTGCCCAGTTTCTCAAGATTCTTTTGAACCTCAATGACTGCCTCATGCGACGGCACCATCGTCCTAGTGCAATAACAAGTCCACCTCCCGGACGCGTTACCCAAATTAACACTCGTTCGATAGCCTAATGCTTCGGCAGCTGAAGCAAATGCAAGACCGGTAACTTGGTCGGGAACATCCATCGCAAAGTCGATCTCCATCGCTTTAGACAAATCTGATCCAGTAGCAATAAGGCGGCGCAAAGCGTCACCGTCGGAATCGCGTGGTAAATCGTCATCCATTAGTATCACACTACCACCCCTCTCGCTTAAGAATCACGGGCATGAAAAGGGGACATCACTGATTTTCCGTTTTACGCGGTCGGCCGGCACCACGAAGGGTGAACTCCAGCCCCAAACGCGCCGCTGCTCGCTGCACCCATTTCTCGGTGCCCAGCGGACGACCGCGCTGCACACACATGCGAATGCCTTCCAACTGTTCTTCTTTAAGTTCGCGGTTGACACGCGCCAACCAATCGCGCGGACGCTCAACCGGCCATGCGGTGAGCGGCAATTCCGCAGCGCTCCCGGCCCGCTGCCATAGCCCGCTCCACCGCCATCCCTCCGCGCGTTCCACGAGGCCGGCGCGCAAGGCATTGGCCTCGACGTACCGGCAGAGTGTCAGGTAATAATCGTCCTCAGACACGGGAAAACTCTTAAAGCGACCTTGGTAAAGGTGTCCTCCGCCGCGACTGTGGTAGTGTTCGTGATAGCGGCGGACGTGCGTTACGCCCACCCAGCCCAGCCAGCGCCCCAAGGCGTCGTCCGTACCCGGTCGTACCACCAAGTGCCAGTGGTTGGGCATCAGGCAAAAAGTGAACAATTCGACTGCGTAGCGCTCCAGGCCTTCGGCAAGCACGGCTTGGAAGGCTTGGTAGTCGCCGTCTTTGTGGAATATCCGCATTCGCCCGTTCCCCCGATTGAGAACGTGGTACACCGTGCCGGCTTCGATGGCGCGAGCAGTTCTGGGCATGACCGCATAATAGAGCCACCGGCTATGCGCTTCAATATCAGTGATGTCCCCTTTTCATGCTTTGGGACGTTTTTTGCGGCCGCTTAACATCATAGTTGCGCTTTTCCGCATCGGCAACGGTCGCTCTCCGATGATGTTCGCCGAGGCAACGCAAACAAAATCGGGAGTTTCGATGCAATGGACAAGCTTAGTCGGCCGATAGCTGATTAAGAGTGCCCATGTCCCGCACATGCGGCAAACGCCCTGGAATCCCGCAATTCGAGGGGCGAAGCAACGTTTTGCAGGAGCCGACCCACCATGCAAGTGAAGATTTACGTTCCCAAAGTCATCGAAATCCCCAGTGAGTTCCTGCCCGCTTTGGCTAAACGGGCGGCCGACAGCTTGGGCGAGAAAGCCCACGATGTTTCCGCGACGCGCGGCCATCTGGTTCGACAGGCCGTCCAGGACGGGCTGTTGCGCGAAATGGACGACCTGATCGGCGCCGACGGCACGGTCGATCTCGTTTGCGATCCGGGCATGGAGATCCCGCTAGAGCTTGAAAACCGCACGCTGACTTTGGCCGAACTGCTGGATGCGCTGCAATACAAGCGAAGCTGGTCCGAGGTAAAGGGCAAAGAAGCCGCCTGATGCCGACCGAACCGAGAATGAGCCATTCCGAACCGAACTCGCGGCGCACCCATCGCGCGGCCGCGTCCGAGGGAACGCGAGGCCAGCGCGGGACGCTGCGCGTTTTGACCGAAGATGGTCGCGGCGGCACGAGGCCGTCGAGCGTCATCATGCCCAGCGCGAACACGGATTTGGCCGTAATGTTTGCTCGCGACGCTACTTTGTGCGTTCGGCCTATACAAGCACAAAAAGCAGCCGCCCCACAGCCGTCGAGCGAAATTCCAACGACGACGACTCAACCGCCGGTCGATGCGGAGCTCGCACGCCTGATCGAAGTCTGGCCATCGCTTTCTGCCAGCGTTCGTGCGGCGCTTGTCGCCAATGCCTACGAGGCGGCCGCCGACGAAAAGTGAGAGGCCGGACATGGATTTATCGATCGGTGAAAGCGGTTCCGCCGTCAAGGGTACGGCCAAGTCTACGATCCGCTGCGGGCTCTGCCGGGAAACCATCGAGCTCGTTAGCAACTTTCGTCCCACGCCCACGGTTTGCCCGCACTGCGGGCTGAAGTTCACTTTCGATCCGCAGAAACAGCCGCTGCCGGTAACTGGAATGCGGCTGAACTGGTCCGCGGCCGCCGCGGCGCGAGACGGTTCGGCGCGACGGCCCATCGATGCGACGCGACATCACCTGCACCAAGCGCATGCTTCCAAACAGCTCGCCGCGCCGCAGCCGCGGACGAACTTCATGGCCTGGGCCGGCTCTCTCGCACTCGGATTAGCGGGTCTCTTGACGCTGCTAAGCTGGCTCCGCCGGTAGGTACCGACGCTCGCCGACGCGGCGCTCTAGGTCCAAATCGCTCCGCCCACTCCAGCGATAAGCCCCAGCACGATCGATACGGCCACGTAAAACGCGTAGTGGAAGAAGCCGTTGGCGGTTTCCAAGTCGAACGAAAACTTGCCCGCCATGCCGCCGACAATGAAAAACGGCGGAATAATGAAGAGCCACATGTAGAGTTCGATTGCGGTGTCTTTGAAAACCACGCCGCGGATGTAGGCGAAAACCGCCCAAAGGATCGCATAGACCAGGCCGCAAATCGCCGCACGAATATAAAGCTGCTGACCGCGGAAAGGTTCCATCTCGATGTCGCGGAGAACCGCGTAGGCTGCGGCGGCCAACGGCGGGGCAATCAATAGCAAGCCCGCTCCGCATAGTAGGTACTGCTTCACGCTTCCCGGTTCGGCGGCCATAAAGCGGATTGCCAGGGCGTAGGCAATGGCCGCCGCTGACGTCCCGGCGACCGTCGCAATCCGCAGCGGCGTGATTCGCGTCTTCTCCCGGGCAATCGGCTTCAGCGCAAGTTTACCGCTCACGGTCTTGCCGCCGCCGCTGAACTCCTCAGGCGCGTGGACCGTGACCTCCGGTTGCTTCTGCCCGACCGTGATCTTCGTCTTGCAATGAGGACAGGGACCCGTCTTGCCGGCGAATTTGTCGTCGACGTTGAAACTCTTCTTGCAGCCAGGGCAGGAAACCAGGATAGGCATGCTGTTAGCTCGTCAGCGGGGTGAATAGCGCGTTCTCTTTCTAGTTTCGCATAACTTGTCGCCGCTCGCAACCTTGTTGTTTCCCACGCAAAGGTGAGCTAACATAGTTTTATGCTCGAGTTCCTTTGCCCTAACGAACACAAGATCCGGTGCCCGGACGAAAAGGCCGGACGTTCCGGCGAAGTGCCCGAAATGCGGCGTGAGCTTTCGCATTCCCAACTTGGAAGAGTTGAGCGTCGGAGAATCGACGATCGCCCATGCAATCGACGGAGAGCAGGTAGCCGAAGTTACCGCCGCCGCGCCACCGTCCGGCGGCAGTGAACCGTCGCTGGCCGTTGCGGCCCATGCCCCTGCCAAGGAACAGCAGATAGAGTTCCTTTGCCCCAACGGGCACCATCTTCACGGCCCCGCGACGTTGCAAGGCCGGGCGGGCGAATGCCCCGAGTGCGGCTCGCGATTTCGCATTCCCATCATCGACGAGCCCGAGCTGGAAGACCCAGAACCTCTGTTGGAACCGCAACTGGCGGGCGAGGCGGAGATCCCGTTGGTCGACGAGATATCGCTCTATTCTGGCGTTCGCTCCGCGCAGGCCGCGGCCGACGGCGCCGAACCACTGGAGTTCTTGCAAGTCCTCGACGCGCCCGAGATGGGACCTGGGGGCATTTCCGCCAGAGCGGGCATGCACCCATTGGCCGCGCTGTTCATCGAGCTTTGGGCCGCCCGCGATGAAGGTAGTCGCGTCGAAGTCCATTTAGAAAGCGGCAGCGTCCTCGTGCCCGACGGCTACCTGAAATCGCACTCGATTCACGACCACGCCGTGCTGGTCGCCAAAGACCCCGATGGGCGGTCAACGGTAACTATTGTGCCCTGGAATTCGATCGCTCGAATCATCCTGCGAGCGTTGAAGGATGTGCCGGGCGAGGTCGTGAGATAAGCGAGCGCCTTGACGGCGTGCGGTCACGGTGATAGCTTGGGCTCCGCACGCAATCGATGAAGGAGATCGCTGATGTCTGCGTTCACGCGGGTCTTGATCGCAATGCCTCTCCTAGCGAGCCGCCTCTGGGCTGTTGACGTAAGCGCGGCCGGCGCTCAGCAAGTGCCTCGGCCTGACGGAACAAGCTGGATGCTCAAGGCCAAATACGGCCTCTTCGTGCATTACCAATATCGGATCTTGCTCGGCTACTCGGTGCGGACGAAGCCTCAATTTCCCGAGCCGGCCCAGATGACGGCCGCAGGCTGGAACCGGTTCGTCGATGAATTCGATGTGAAAGGATTCGCCGGTCAGATGGCCGAGGCAAAAGTAGGCTGGGTGCTGTTCTGCATCGACGACCATTACTTCGCGTGGCCTTGTGCTCCGAACAAAACGTTTGACGAGCTGACCGGTTATCGGCCCGGCGAGAAGTGTTCCCGGCGGGATCTGATCGCGGAACTGGCCGACGCGCTCGGCGCCAAGGGCATCAAGCTCATTTGCTACTATGCCGGTTTGAACGGTTACATGCGGGAGCCGAAGGTTCTGGCGGGCCTGGCGGACGGCGTGCCGCGCGGCGGAATCAACGAATTGCAGCCGCCTTCTGCGGAGTCGCGCAAGCGCCGGCTTGCCGTACTCAAGGAGTATGCCGATCGCTACGGCGACAAGGTCGCCGGCTGGTGGTTCGACGGCATGGAACTTAACACTTACCGGGCAGAGACCGAGAACTGGCAAATGATCGACAAGATCGTCCGCGCGGCCAACCCGGCGGCGGTGATTGCCTTCAGCTATGGCCGCAACGAGCAGGCGCGCGTGGCGGCGGGAGTCGATGACTACACGGCCGGCGATACGTGGACCAAACAGGACCTCGCCCGTCTGACTCCGGCCAGGCTGCCGGCGCCGCCAGGCATCCTGTGGTACGCCAAGATCTATTGCGGCAACGTTTATCATGGCCAAGGAACCGCCAATCAGTTCGGCGACGAGCAGTTGATCGACTGGGTGCGAACCTGCAATCGGCAAGGCGGCGTTTGTACGGTCGACTGGCCGCTGGAGCCGCACACCGGTCTCGTCAAAGACTTCGGGTTCGCGCAGCTGAAGCGGATTGGTCAGGCGCTGAAGGGCGACGAGACCACGGCGACGCGCGAAACCGGCCGGCGGCGCGCGGAGTGAAATCCATTGTATATCGCGGAGGACAAACTATGTGTGTGCCGCAGTGTACCTTCCAACTTTCTCAAATAACTTCGCGCCGACGTTTCTTCCAGCAGGCGAGCCTGGGCATTGCCGCCTCTGCGGCGGCGATTGCTCCTTCGCTTGCGCGGGCGGAAGTTCCGCCGCGTCAGGGATTTCAAAAGGTCGTCGATCTCACCCATACGCTTGGCCCGACTTTTCCGACGACGTGGCCGAAACCATTCGAGATGGAACAGGTCAGCAAGCTGGGCAAAGAGAAATGGAACGCCTATCGCTGGCACTTGCAGGAACACATCGGCACGCATATCGACGCTCCGCTGCACTGCACCGAAGGCCTCAGCGCCGACCGCATTCCTATCGAGCAGTTGGTCGGACCGCTGGTCGTTATCGACATCAGCGCTCGTGCCGCGGCCGCGGCCGATGCGCAGCTCACGCCCGACGATCTCAAGTCCTGGGAGCGAAAGCATGGCCGAATGCCCGACGGTGCGGTGGTCGCTCTATCGAGTGGTTGGGACGCCCGCGTGGGCGATCGACGAAAGTTTTTCGGGCTCGACGACAAGGGCGGATTCCACTTCCCGGGCTTTCACCTCGAAGCGGCCCAATTCCTGCACGAGCAGCGGAATATCAAGGGCATTGCCACGGACACATTGAGCCTCGATCCGGGCAAGAGCGGCGATTTTCCCGTCCATCACTATTGGCTTGGCCAAGGAAAGTGGGGACTGGAGAACGTGGCCGGCTTAGGCCGGCTTCCGCCGCACGGTTCGACGATCGTCGTAGGCGCGCCGAAAATCGCCGGCTGCAGCGGCGGGCCCAGCCGAGTGTTGGCGCTAATCTGAAACCGTCCGCCGGCGCTGCTCCAGGGCAGTCGGCGGTCAGCCGCTTGATTCCCCGCTCGCCCCGAGTTACAACACTTGCAGTCAAACCAGCCAAATCCTCAATCCGTAGGAGTCAGCCATGACCATTCGACTCGCAATTTTCGCCGCTATCCTCGCCGCGTCTTCTCATGCCATGTCGCAGGAAATGTCGCCCCCCAAGCCGGGCAAAGAACACGAGGTGCTGAAGATGCTCGCCGGCGAATGGGACTGCACAACCAAGTTCGCCGCCGCACCGGGGCAGGAGCCGACGGCATCGAAAGCGAAGGAGTCCGCCCGGCTCATCGCCGGCGGGCTGTTTGTCGTCTACGATGTCGAGGGCGAGATGATGGGAGCGAAGTTCACCGGCCACGGCACGATGGGCTACGACACGCAGAAGAAGGAATACACGGGATCGTGGGTCGACTCGATGGCCACAGGCGTCTACTTCATCCACGGGACCTATGATCCCAAGACAAAAACGCTCACCGAAACGATGGAAGGGTCCGACCCGGCCACCGGCCAGCCGATGAAGATGAAGATGGTTCAGGAGATCAAGGACAACGACAGCCGCGTCACCAAATTCATGATGAACGGCCCGGACGGCAAGGAGATACAGATCGGGACGCTTGAGTACAAGCGGAAGAAGTAGGAGTTCTTTGCGCAATGGAGGAAACTGCTGTCGGCCCCGCTATAATGAATTGTTATGAAACGTGCAATTACAGAACCCACCTTCATTATCAGCGGCATCATTGGCTCGATTATGGGTTCGGTTGGCGGACACTTGGCGCTTGTTTTCGCAGCGGGCCAGTGGCCCAACAGCGCTGATTTCCAGGAACTGCCCGCCAATTGTTTAATCGGCTTTATTATCGGTATCGTTTTTGTACCACTTATTTCCGTTATTACCAGCAGTTCGCAGAGCATACGGTATTGGACGCTTCTATGGGTGCTGATTGGAGCCATCCTCGGGAACGCTATATTGATTCTCTTATTAGTTTGACTGTGTAAGTCAGATCCGTAGATGTATCTTGCGTGGTGGTAAGCGTTTGCGCTTCTTCCAGTAGAAGAAGCGGGCTTGTTCTTTGCGACGGTTGAGCCGCGTGGCGCGGTCGCAGAGATGCTTTAATGTGTTTGATTGCAGTTCCTCATGCAGCAATTGCCCAATGATCCAACGAACCTCTTGTAGCGAGAGGCACGGCGCCTTTTTTTCCCCCTCGCCGCTTCTCTTGCGTCAGGAACCATGTGGCCAACAAGGTGAGTGTCTGATGGTGATGCCATCCCTGCCAGGTACGAACTTGGTACTGCGCCAAGCCGGCTTCGCCCTTGGCGCGGCGAAGACATTCCTCGATGCGACGCTCTGCGTTCAGGACCCGCGCAAACTCGTTCAGCGGCGTGTCGAAGGGCGCGTTGGACAAGCAGTAATCGTGCTTGAACGTCCCGTCGCCTTGCCGTTCGCGAAAGACCACCAGCGTTTCCTCCGGACCGTTGCGATGCCCGAGCTTGGTCTGCACACGCGCCTTCACGGCCTCGACCACCAGCGGTCCCCTCTCGCCCGGCCGAATCTCGATCTGCGTCCAACTCTTCACCGTCTTCATCCAGTTCTCCGCACGTTGGAAAGGAACCTTGGGCAGTCGGCCAGAACCTTGGTACGGCGGCGGAGTCGCGTCCAGGTCGCGGACCTGCGTGTTGGACGGGACGGCCAACAGGTACTGCTCGCCCAACGTCCGCAATTGTTCGCGAAACGGGCAGTTTCGGCCCATTTCGTCGTCCCCCGTCACCCAGCGATGCGGCAACACGCCGCGATGCTGGCGAAGCATTTCAAGCGCCAGTTCGTGCCGCGTGCGGAAGCGAATCTCTTTGGGAACTCTCGCCCGCCGGCAACGCTTTTTGTCCTTGGTCCACTCCTCCGGCAGATAGAGTCGCGTGTCGACCAAGGCATGTTCCTTGCGTGTGACGTAGCCCAAGTAAACGCCCACCTGGCAGTTGTCCACCTTGCCGGCGCGGCCACACCATTGCCGCGCCACGCCCACCGACGCCTTGCCTTGTTTGAGCACGCCCGAGGGATCGAACACCAGCACGCCGTCGGCTTCGCCCAGCGCTTCACCGATTTGTCTGGCCAACTCGTCGATCATGGGTTTCCACTCCCACGGGTTCTGACCGATGAACTTCTGCAGCGGCTGCCGATCGTGCTCGTACAAGTAAGCGATCGACTCGATGTTCTTGCGTTTCACGTTGGACACCAAACCTGTCACGTACTCCTCCAGATGGTCGCGTTGTGCCGCATATTTCAAGCTCGCCGCGAACGGTTGAACAAACTCCTTCAGTCGACTCTGCACACCATCCAACGCCTGGGGTTTGACCTCAGCGTCAGCCATCAGTTCCTGATACCGCACCACAAATCGCCGGTCCATGGCGACCTCCTTTCCGTGAAATCCATTCGACGGAAAGACTACCAACAAAAGGACTTACGTCCAATGTCAACCTTTACACAGTCAAATTAGTCCCCTTCGTATCACTTTAGAAAGAGTACATCACAGATGCTAACGGGGAACAATTCAATGCCATGCCCGTTTGCCACTAGTCAGGCCGCTGGCGGAATACCGGAGGTCAAAGACCATTGCAATTTCCCTCTCGGCTCTGACTTCGGTGAGGGCCGCCCAGTCCGTTCGTTACGATTTGACCCCGCCCGCCGTTTAATGCTAAAATCTCAGCGGAGGTCTGGAAATGGCGAGTTCTGTAATCTTTGAGGAACTGGTCGAAATCCCGTATTTCGGCTCACTGGGCGAGTTTCGCCAATGGGCATTGTCGGACGAGTTTCCCCAGCGCGGCCGAATCGATTACATAAATGGGCGGGTCGAGGTTGATATGTCGCCGGAAAACCTGTTCTATCATGGAACGATCAAGACCGAGGTGGTCCGAGTGTTGGCCAACATCGTTCACTCGGCTGGCGGCGGGTATTTGTTCAGCGATCGCTCGCGGATTTCTTGCCCCGATGCGGATCTCTCCGCGGAGCCAGACGTAGTGTACTTGTCGGCCGATTCGATCGATGCGGGCTGTGTCCGGCTGGTGCGCGGTGCCGGCGGCGAACCTGATAGCTTTGTGGAAATGGAAGGCGCAGCGGACCTGGTCGTGGAAATCGTCAGCGATAGCTCCGTTGCCAAGGATACGAAGCGATTGCCAGTTTCCTACTGGCGGGCCGGAATCGCGGAGTACTGGCTAATCGATGTTCGGCAAGGCCGACTGTTCTTCCGCATCCACGCCCACGGCGCGGACGCTTACGTGCCAGTGCCGGCGGATGGGGAAGGCTTCCAGTATTCGGCGGTCTTCAACCGTCAGTTCCGTCTCGAACGTCGGCGCGACGCCCGCGGCCTGCAAGTTTTCGACCTCCAGTCGCGGCCGCGCGGACTTTAATGCTCAATCTTTCATTGCTGCGATGAGCAAATCGACGATAAAGTGCGACCGGCCATTCGCCGGCCCGGTCGAATTCTCAGCAGATTTTTCGACTCGCTTCAGTCCTCGGCCCGACATTCGTCATGTGTTGTTCGATTTTGACGGCACGTTGTCGCTCGTCCGCCAAGGTTGGCCGGACGTCATGGTGCCGATGTTCGTCGAGATGCTTCCGCGCAAAAGCGGTGAAAGCGAGGCCGATCTCCGCCGCCTCGCCTTCGACGACATCATGCGGCTCAATGGCAAGCAGACGATTTACCAGATGATCGAGCTTGCCGCGCGCGTGGCCGAGCGCGGCGGCGCCGCGGGAGCCGCTGTGGTACAAGCACGAGTACCTCGGGCGGCTCGATGGCTGGATCGCGCATCGCGTCGAAGGGCTGAAGAGCGGCCGAATTCGGCCCGACGAACTTTTGGTACACGGAAGCCGGGCGCTCTTGGAACTGCTTTATGGCCGAGGTTTCACGCTCTATCTGGCCAGCGGCACTGATGAGCCGTTTGTACGGGCAGAATCGGAGCTTTTGAACGTGGCCCGTTATTTCGATCCAAGGCTTTACGGGGCACAGGACGATTACCAAACCTTTTCCAAGCAGATGGTCATCGAGCGAATCCTCCGCGACAATGCGATAGGCGGCGCGAATCTGCTGTCGTTCGGCGACGGCTATGTGGAGATCGAAAATACGAAGTCGGTGGGCGGCCTGGCGGTTGCCGTGGCCAGCGACGAGGCGCACAATGGCAGCGGACGCATGGACCCTTGGAAGCGGCAGCGGCTACTGGACGTGGGCGCGGATGTCGTCATCCCCGACTTTCGCGACGGCGAGGCCCTCTTAAACTGTTTGACAGGAGCTTCGGAATCGAACCGAGGAGAAAGCGATGACCTCCACTCGCGCGCATGAGATCGCCGACCGCTTCGCCCGGCTGACGATCACCGTTCTGGGCGACTTTTGTCTCGATCGATACTTGGAGATTGACCCGGCGCGGAGTGAGACGTTGCTGGAAACCGGGCTGCCGGTCTTCAACGTTACGCGTGTGCGTGCCCAGCCCGGCGGCGCGGGCACCGTGGTCAACAATCTCGCGGCACTGGGCGTCGGACGGATTATTCCCGTCGGCTTTGCCGGCAACGATGGCGAGGGCTTCGAGCTGGTCCATGCGCTTGAGGGGCTGCCGGGCGTGCGGATGGACCATTTTCTGCGAACGCCGCATCGCTGCACTTTCACTTACTGCAAGCCGCTTGTGCTCGAGCCGGGCAAGCCGCCGCGGGAACTCAATCGATTGGACACGAAGAACTGGTCGCCAACGCCCGGCGAGGTTGAGCGGCAACTCATCGCCTCTCTCAGCGCGGCGGCGGAGCGGACGGACGCCCTGATAGTTTTGGACCAGGTTGACATCGCAGGAACGGGCGTTATGACCGCCGACGTGCTCGGTGCGGTCGAGCGCCTGGCCGCCGAGCGGCCGCAAATGCTGATCCTGGCCGACAGCCGCCGCGGCTTAAGCGGATATCCGCCCGTATGCTGGAAGATGAATCGTACCGAGCTGGGAAAACTGCTCGGCGAGGCAGTGCCGGCGGACGTGGACCGAGCGATCGGTTGGGCGAAATACATTGCACAGCGGAATGGCCGCATGGTGTTCGTCACGCTGGCCGAGGAGGGCATGGTGGCGGCAACGCCGGATGGAACGGCGATTCACGCTCCCGCGCGACCGGTTCGCGGTGAGATCGACGTGGTTGGAGCGGGCGACGCAGTGTTGGCAAGCCTGGCCGCGGCCCTTGCCGCTGGAGCGACGCCGGGCGACGCCTTGGAACTGGCCAGCGCCGCGGCGTCAGTCGTCATTCACCAACTCGGCACAACCGGCGCCGCGACCGTCGCGCGGATTGCGGATGTGCTGGGAATCGACGGACTTGACTTCTAGCGTTCACTCCTTCGGCACTTCCGGCGGCTTCTTACCATGTCTGTGCGATTCGACTGAGCCATTCAGCTTTGTCGTCGTGTGCGTATCGTCGCCGGTTTGCAGATAGAACCGGTCGTTGACCGCGCCGGCGTCAATCGTGTCCTTCGCTTCCCACAACGCGCCGGAAGCCGTGAATCGGGCTTTTTCCAGCGGCGTCCATTTGCCCGACGCGTCATGCACCCAGCCGTTGCCGAACATCGCGCGGCGGAGTTGTGTGGCGCTCTTGCCGTCGCGGCGAAAGTCTTCGATGAACGAGTGCGGCGACTCAAGCTGCGTGCCGCCAGTGATCGTGCGGAACGTGACCAGGTGTTTCCACGCCTTCTTCTCCGGCAAATAAATGTAGCCGGAAAAAGAGGTCTTGTTGTCGGCCGTCACGGCCTTGACCAAGAAGCGATACGTCTCGCCGACCTTCCAGGGATACTCGAAAAAGCTCTGGCCGCCGGTTCCTTCGCCGCCAAACCGTTTGACTTGCACGTCATCGGCGTGGTAAAGCACCTCGACGCGCTCCTTCTCAGGAACTTGATTGGGGCTGTCGCCGCGGCCGGGATCCCATACGGAGAACAGGACTACCTTGCGACCATTTGCCTGTTCCTGGATGCCGAAGTAACCGTGGCGGAAGCCGCAGACCATGAAGTAGCTGCCGGGCACGGACTTTTCCACCGTCACTTCGTTGTAGTACATATCGGCCTTAGGCGCGGCAAAGCCCAGATGGACCGAACGAGCCGCGCGCGGCGCCTCGGCCGTGGCCAAAAGAGGCGACAGACAAGCGAGCACGGCGGCAGCATAAACAAGTTTGATGGGTTTCATGATTTCCCTTTCGCGTGTCCGCTGAAATGTTCTTCGATCTCCTCCAGGGTCTTGCCTTTGGTTTCGGGGAGAAAGAAAGCCGCGGTGATAAAATAGATGATCGTGAACGCCGCGAAGGCGAAGAACATCGACGAATAGCCATACTTGCCGACGGTCGGGAGGAAGATGGCGGCGATCGTCGTGGACGCGGCATGGTTGAACACCAGCGCGATGCTCATGCCGTTGGAGCGGATGCGCGTGGGCATGAGCTCCGATAGGGCAAGCCATACGCAGACGCCCGGGCCCACCGCGAAGAAAGCGCAAAAGACGTAAATCAAGGCTGCCGTCAGCCAGCCGTTTCCCGAGCTGGGTATCGGAGTCAGAAGGGCGTTGTCGATCTTCAAGGGCGCCTCACTTGCACTGGCCAAACTTGCAAACGGGTTCTTGAAGAATGCGTCGACTCGATTCGCTGGGAGGCAGCCCTCTCGGCTTATCTCCACCGTCTTTGGCCGCTTTTCGTCCGAGCGCACTGCGTTCGCGGCGGTGACAAAGTCGCCGCAACTGTAAATCACGGTCAGTGTCACCGGTTTGCCCAAGACGTTGCGCCCCGGCTCGCCTGCCGTTGCAAGCAACTCGTCTGCCTTCGCCTGATCGAACGGCATGGTCAACTTACCATCGGCGACCATTTTTTGCAACGCGCTTGCACAGTCGACGCGATGCTGCTCGGTATTGCGGAATACCATCCCAGTCATCGCACACGCGAGGATGATTCCGGCGGTGCCGATCGAAAGGAGGAACTTTCGCCCTTTTTTATCCACCAGCACGACCGCGATGATCGTGGCCAGGAAATTCACGGCCGTGAAGATCACCGCGCCCAAGTGAGCATATTCGTCGCTGAGGCCGGCCTGGATCAGGATCGTGACATTGTACTGAATAATCGAGTTGATGCCCGTAAGTTGATTGCAGGCAAGAATGATGCAGGCGAGAACGAACGGAATCACATATTTGCGGTGGAGCAGCGATTCCTTGACCTCGGAAAAGGCACCGCGCTGGCGCTTTCAGCGGCAGCCGTCTGCCGCATCTCAAGGATTTCTGTCTCGGCCTCGTTGATCGTCCGGGTGCGCAAAGCGCGGCACGCGCAGCGTCTTCCTTTCCGCGGCGAAACAGCCAGCGCGGCGATTCGTGCATGAACAGACTACCGAGCACAAACAGGACACCGGGCGGCAGCGAGACCCAAAAAATGGTCCGCCACGCCCGGTCTTTGAATGCGAATAGCGTTGCCGCGTCGCCCAGCTTTTCCACTTCCGCCACGCGGTGGCTCATGTAGTAGCCGACGGTAGTGGCGGCCAGGATTCCCAAGGTCAAAAGCCATTGGAAGCTGGCGGTTCCCTTGCCGCGCGTGGTGGCGCTGAGACACTCGGCCAGGTAAAGCGGCACCACGACGGCAATCAATCCGCCGCTGATTCCCTGCAACAGCCGGCCGCAGATGAGAAAAGCGTACCCATCGGCCAAGGCGATCGTCGGGATGCTGGCGACGAACAACAGTCCGGCTAACAACATGAGCTTTTTCCGCCCGATGAGATCCGCGAGCATGCCGGCAAAGAGCGTGGAGATGAGGCTGCCCAGCAGCACCGCCGCAACGATGAACGAAAGCTGCTGCGGATTGAGTTTCGAGGTTGCCTCCAGGTAAGGCAGCGCGCCGGATATGATGCCCACGTCGATGCCGAACAGCAATCCGCCCAAGCCGGCAATCAGCAACAAGAAGCGGAGCGACCAGACTTTGGACGTGCTACCGGAACTGGTGGCGGATGACTCGGACATGCGATTTCCTTTCGGCGGCAGGCGTGAGGTTGATAACTTGATTGTAAATTGCAAATTGGAACGGAGGCACTAAGCACTCAGTACGGCGCACTGCGTACTCGGCACTTGGTCACTTCTCCGCCCGCGCCTCCAGCACTATAACCTCGTAAGGCTGCAAAGTGAACGTCGCCGCCTCGCCCGCGGTCAGCGACTTAACTATCGTCCGTTGGTCCGCATAAGGGCTCTTCAACGCATAATGCCGCGGGGCGTCGTCGGGCAGTTCAAACGCCTTTGCCGCGTCGATTTCGATCGTCGCCGCGCGGCCGCCCGGGTTGCGGAGCGTGAGGATGCCTTTTCGCGGCGACCAGGCGGCCCAGCCGTATATCTTCAGTTCCGTCGGATCGCCGCCGACCCAGTGCGTGTCAACGAGCACGTCGGCGTTCTCGCGCGCCCAGCGGGCGGACGCGGCAAGGGCGTCCCAGTTCGCCGCACTGAGCAGTTTAGGCGTGATGTACATCTCCTGCATCTGCGTGCCGCTGCCGAAGAACGACCGCACTTCCGACGTGAAATCGCCCTTGGGATCAACGTTCAGCTTGTCGGCGTGCCGAGCGTAAATCATGCCGTGGAGCATGAGCGAGTTCAGCGGGTAAAGCGTCGTGCGGCTGACGACCCGCTCGTACACGTCGCCGTCGCGATACGTGATCCACCGCTGGCGGTCGCTTCCGGTGCCGGCAAAGCTATGGTCCTCGCCGCCGCGCCAGATCGAGTCGGCATGCATTAGCCAAAAAGGCGACGGCCAAGTGCCCGTCGTCTGATTGATGTAGAGGTCGGGCCGGATGGAGCGCAGTTCGGCCACGAGGCGAAGCATGGCCTCGAAGTCTCGCGTCGCGCTGCCGGCTCCTTCGCCACTACCACTGCCGATGCCGTCGAACTTGAAGTGATTCACGCCTTGCTGCTTGAGGACCTCGACGCACAGCCCACGGAACCGCTCATAGAATTTCGGGCCAGCCATCGAAAACGAGCCGTCCCGAATCTCAAAACCCTCCGCGCGGCCCTGCTTGAGCCGCTCCTGCTTCGGCTGCCCATAGCCGCCCCAGGGCGAGAGCCAGAAGCCGAGCGCGGCGCCATATTTCTTCGCCGCCGCCGCCACCGGCGCGAATCCGTCGGGGAAGTTTTTCTTGAGCGGACGCCAGAGACTCTTGCAATCGTCCCAGCCGTCGTCCAAGAGGAACGAATCGATCTTCGTTTTCCGCTTAACGACGAGTTCCTGGCCGAATGAGTTGATCGCATCAATTGCCGCCGCGGCGTCGAAGCGGCTGAAGTAGCCGATGTCGTACCAGGTGTTGTAGTTCAGGAACGGCCGATACGGATGCGCCCGCTCGCGCTCCAAATAGGCAAGGAAGCCGCGCCGCAACTGGCCCTTGGGCACGAAGCCGATCACGGAAGAAACGGTGACTTGTTCGCCAGGCTTCAGATCCGTGCTCCGCGGCACGAAGCAGCGGACGCGGCCAAGCTCGCCACGATTGATCGACATGGGATGCTCCACGGCGAAAAAGGCTGTATCGGTCACCGCCGGCGAGCCATCGACGCTCCCGCTGGCGTGGGCGCCAGCCATCGGGATGTCTATGAGCAGGATTTCTTTGATCGGTATTGCCTTCTTCTTCACAGTAAACTTCACCTTCTGACGGAGGTAGGGTGAGCCTTTATGAAGGACCGCCGTCCAAGTGACTTCTAAGTTCCCGTCGTCACTTACCAAGTTACCGGTCATTTCGTCGGCCGAGGAATGGTCGGATAGGCGGAGTAACTCGGCTCCGGTGCGAGTGGTTGGTAAGACTTCAATTGCGATTGCTTTCATGTCCGAAGACTTAACGTAACTGCCGTCTTGTAGAATCAAGCTAAAAAGTTCGCCCTTGAGCGCGATCTTCTGGCCAGTTGGCTTGTATTCGATAAAACTGGCTGGGGGACCGTGCTCGGTGTCCTGCGAGGTGAAACGGATAAAATCGTTGGAAAGTGTCAACTCGGCCGCATGCGAGGCTGCGGCGTTCAATGCAAGAAGGGAAATGAAACACGCGGTTCTCATGGTTAGTAGCCTTCGTGCGAAGTTGGAGATGTTTTTGTGGCCGGACGATTCGGAGAAAAATGCGTTATGACACTTCAGTTTATTGAAATGAATATGTGCGAAAGGAAAAATAAATGATCCTGCGATTCGGCTCCGCCGCCCAACATATTCCCTTCCCCGAATATTCCTTTCAATAATGCCGTACATATTTCTGTCCCTTGTTTTTCTGTCGAAAGATTGATTTCTAATTCCTCTCCGGCTTTCCCTCGATCGGCTGCGGCTCGGTCGTTATCAAATCGAGCACGACGACCGTATTCTCGCCCTTCTTTAACCACGGCGCAGGGCAATAGAGCCGCTGCTGCGGGCCGATCGACCAGAAGCGGCCGAGGTTGTGCCCGTTGACCCACACGACGCCCTTTTTCCACTTGGACATGTCCAGGAACGTGTCGGCTACATTGTCGAGATTGAATTGCCCCTTGAAGATGCCGCCGGGGCGGCCTGGCATGGCGGCCGTCGGCTTGCACAGCCCGGTAATCCACGCGTCAGTTAATGGCAGCCGGTACGTCTTCCAGCCGATGATATCGTCAACGCCGATAACGTCGTCGCCGAGTTTCACCTCGCCGTAAATGCCCTTGCGGTCGGATTCCATGCCGCCGGTGAAGTTGATGTGGCCCATGCCTTCGACGAGGATTTCCAGCGTGGCCTCCTTGCGCATTCCGGCAAGTCGATCTTTCGCTGGCCGAGGCGGCGGTCCAACGTGCCGATGAGCTTGCCGTCGAGGAATACTTGGCCGTAGTCGTGCAAGTTGGCAAACGTCAGCGTGCGCTTGCCGCTGGCGAGAATCGGCCTGCGATAGATGACGATGCCCTGATTCTGGCCGAGTGTTTCAAAACATTCCGCCTGATCGGCGAAGATCATGTTGGGCAATTGCTCCCAAATGCTCGTCAATCGCTCCACCTTAATCTCCGGCACGCTCATCGAAGGAATCTCCGCCGGAATCTCCGGCAGCTTCTCGCCGGCCGGCAGATATGACGCCAACTGCTTCCGCATCGCCTGATAAACGCGATTCGGCCGGCCGTTCTCGTTGCAGGGCGAGCCGTAGTCGTAGCTCGTTACGTCCGGCTCGTAGCCGTGGCCGCCATTGTTGGCACCGGCGGTGAAGCCGAAGTTCGTGCCGCCGTGGAACATGTAAAGATTGAACGACTTCTTGCTCTCCATGTAGAACTTGATCAGGTTTGCCGGGTTGCTCGGCTGCCAATTGCCTTCGCCCCAGTGCCGCAGCCAACCGGGATAAACCTCCGACGCCATCGCCGGCACGCCCGGATTGAGCCGACGGGCTAAGGCCCAATCGCGCTCGTTGCTCCCCGTGTTCAGGCCGACAGCGACGCCCGGCACGACGATGCCCTTGAGGTATCCTTCGCCCGCGCCGTCGGCCGTGTAGAAGGGTCCCTTCACGCCGTTTTTGATCCACAGGTCGCGGAGCCAGAGCATATAGTCGTGGTCGCGGCGGGGGTAGCTGCCGTACTCATTTTCAATTTGCACGATAAGAATCGGCCCGCCTTTTTCTGCCATGTTCGGCCGGACGATCTTGGCCAACTCCTGGAAGTACTTCTCCACGGCCTCAGTGTAGTGATTGTCCTTGAGCGTGCGGAGCTTGAGGTCCGGATATCGCAGCAGATATGGCGGGATGCCGCCGAAATCCCACTCGCCGCAGCAATACGGCCCCGGACGGAGATTGATCCACATGCCTTCCTCCCGGGCGATTTGCAGGAACTTGGCCGTGTCGAGATTGCCGGTCGTGAAATCGTACTTGCCCTCCTCCTTCTCATGGGCGTTCCAAAAAATATAGATCGCGACCGTGTTCAGGCCCATCGCCTTGGCCATGCGGATGCGGTGCCGCCAGTATCGCTCCGGAATGCGCTCCGGATGCATTTCGCCGGTAATCATCTGTAACGGCTTGCCGTCCAAGAGGAATTGTGAGTTCTCCGGGCCGCCGAAAGCGAAGGAATGCGGCTTGCCGTCGGGAACTGCAGCCGCAGTGGCGTCGCTCATGCAAACCAGGCTCAACAAGAAGCAAATGATGGTGGATACGCGTTTCATGGCAACAGGCTATAACACTAGCGGTTGATTTTGGAATGATGGCATAGACTAAACGATTTATATGACTGGACAATGTACGACAGGAAGATAAGACAACTCATTTTCGAATCTTCCTGTCGTCCATTTTTCTGTCAATAAGCCGAAACGTTATCCGACATTCATCGCGGGCTCAAAACGCAATGGCGCGAAGTATTCTGGTTGATGAAAGTTAAGCTCCTCACCGATCGGCGCCCAACTGGCCCAGTGCGGATGCGAACTATTGTCGGCACACTTGAAAAAATTGCCCTGCCAAGTCTGCGCCGCCATTGGTCCCAATGACCCAGTATAAGCTTCAAGCACTTCCAGCGGAATCGAGCAGCCGATGTGCCACTCAATCGGCTCGTCGCGCTCGGGCACGACCGGCGTTGGCAGCGAATGACTAATACGTATCCGCCGTCCATGCACGGTTGACAGCCGCGTGAACTTGGCAAAGCCGTCAGCCGTCCGCGTGGGGTCCTCAATGTAGTACGACAGCAGCGCCCCGCCGCAGTTGATCTCGAAATTGAAGTATCCGCCCGTCCCGCGCGGCTGGACAAAGAACTCGACGCAACTGTCCTGCCAGACGGGCGATTGGAACTCGGTATGTTTGGCCACGACGTAGCGATCTTCCACACGAAAGCGTAGGTAGAGACTTGCCGCGTCGTACATGAGCTTCGCTCGGACGATCGGCCGGTGCGGACTGCTGGCCGCGTGAAAATGGTCGACGCGGGCCTCCTCGCCGGCCTGCCAATGCGGCCCATCCCACGGCTCGTCGAGCGGAGCGTCACCGGAAAAGGCTCGGGCTATGTACTGATGGGACATGGAGACATGATCCTAGCCAGACAATGAACCGCCATTTTATTAGTCTTGCTAAATTATGTCAACCGGCTTCTTGCAATTCTTGCCGAGACAGTCGATAAGAGCGCGAAATTGCCTGCTCCGCGGCGGGCTACTAGAACGGACGCCGTCGACTTCAATCGCGGATCGTGGAAGACCACTCCGCGCCTGGAAGTCCTCACTTGATCTTCTCGTAATCCGCAAACGCCTCGGCGACGTGCCCTTGTTTCTCGTCGCCATTGTGCAGCAAGATGCGATAGCGAAGCGTGATTTCCTTGCCTTGCGGCAGCGTATAGGAGACGGGATGGTGCTTGTCTTTGGGGAAATCGAACTCGTGCTCCGCAAACGGGTTGGCAGCGAAGAGGCCGTACGTTCGCACGTGCCAGCGGGCCGGATAACGGAAGCTGCTTGGATGGTTCATGATGGCGATGCCAACCGTCTGGCCATCCAGCGGGCCGTGGTAATCGACCCATTCGGCCGGCTTGCCCCAGGCGGCGTCGTCAGTCTGGCCGCGGCTGTTGATGATCTGCCCGCCCTTTTTTGCTTCGACGCGCATCGTGTCGGCCACGCGGAGGCCGAACGAGCCTTCCTTCGTATCGCCAAACGTCACTGGTCCTTCGCTGGCGCGAAGCGTGACGGCGAAGTCGATCCAGCGCGCGTCGCCTTGTGTGCCAAATTCGAGCCGCTGCTCATCCTCACAGACTTTCTTATCTTGAGGGCTGAGCCAGTCATCTCGAGCAACGATTTCGGCCACCGGGCCGCTGGTGATTTTCGTGAAGTCGCGATGGACGACGCGTCCCCGCTTGTCAGCCGGCTGATCCGTCCAGAAGTCGATGCCGTTGATGCTGCCGTGCGTGAACCAAAACGAACGATGGTGAGGGTGGTCCTTCGTCTCCTGCGGCTTGCCCTCGATCGGCCAGGGCCGGGTGACCGATTTACCCGTCGGACCAATGATCGGCCAGAGAATGGGCTTCGTGCAAGAATCGGTCAGGTACTCCGTGAACAGTTGGCCGTCGATCTTCACGGTTACGCCGTGCGGAGACTTCTCCGCTGTGATTTCGGCGGCGCAAAGCGGAGCGGAAAAGACCAGCGATGCGATTGAAGCTGCAAAGAATATGTGGAAAGCATTCATCGGAGTGACTCCGGCCCGGGATAGAGTTGGACTCCTAAGATGATAGCGCGGCCGGCGGGCAATTGCAACCACCCGCTGCGACTGGCATTTCATCGCTTTGCTTTGGACCACGTCGAAGCCATCGGCCACATGTCGAATTGCTTGATTTTCGCCAACCCGCCTTTACAGGAAAAGTCGAGCGTTTGATTGTCCTTCGGCGGAAGGAAGCAAAACGCCATGTTTGCCCGGCCGTCGGCGGTGAAAATCTCGATCGATGACCGGTCCACCAGCACGCGCAAGGTCAGACAGCCATCGATCAGCTCAATGGTTGCCGTGTGTCCCAGGCAGGAAAGCTTGTGGGTCTTCGCGTCAAACTGGATCGGCGTGCTGCGGACGTTCAAGGTGATCGCCTCCGCGGTTCCGGGTTCGACCTTCAGTGCCATATCCCATAGCTCGCCGCGCAGATTCTTTAGCGGGTTCTTGCCCGGCTTCAGCTCACCGGCGATCAACGTTGTCTCGCCTTCGTGCAATTGCTCGATTTCGCGGACCGGCAGTGTGCAGAGCCGCACGCCTTCAGGAAACGTCCGCAGGGTGAGCTCCGCCGGGATCGACATCTGCTGATTGAAAGGCATGTGTGGGTATTTCCCGCCCGACATCCAAGCGATTTGTATTCGCCTGCCATCGGCAGATGGGATATCGCTGTACGTTTGGGCCGCATAACGATTCGCGCCGAAGTGGGTCGCCAGCGGCTCCGTCTCCGCGCGGAATCTCTTGCCGTCGAAGTGGCCCAGCCGATAGCGATTGTTGGCCGTCCAAAACACCCATTTCAACTTTGCCGCGTCGCCATCAACCGGCAACGGGAAGAAATCGGGGCACTCGGACGAACCAGGCACGCGCACGTCGCATAGCTTGGACCACGATTTCAAGTCGGGCGACGAAAAGAGGGCGTAATTGTTCCCGTCGAGGTAGAGGGCCATGATCCAGCGCTTGCTCGCCGCGTGCCAGAGCACCTTGGGATCGCGGTTTTCGCCGGCAATGTGCTCCAGCACGGGGTTCTTCTCGTACTTCTTCCATGTCCTACCGCAGTCGTTGCTGTAGGCGATCGACTGCGTGAATGTCTTGCCCGCTGACGTGTAGATGCAGACGATCGTCTTTTCGTCTCCCGTTTGCAAGCCGGCCGTATTGTCCCCATCCACGACGGCCGAACCCGAATAGATGGTGCCGAGTTTGTCGGGATGGATGGCGTGGTCAAGTTGTTGCCAATGCAGCAGATCGGGGCTGACCGCGTGGCCCCAGGTCATGTTGCCCCAATTGATGCCTGTCGGATTATGCTGAAAGAAAAGATGGTATTCGCCCTTGTAGAAAACCAAGCCGTTCGGGTCGTTGGTCCAATTGATCCGCGGCGTGAAGTGGAATTGCGGACGGTATTGCTCGGCATAAAGCGGTTCGCTTGTCGCCCGTTCTGCCGCGAGGGCTTCGCTCATTGCCGCGCGGTCGACGTTGCCGGCCAGCAGGCCGAGTAATGCAACTGCCGAGAGTATGCCTCTCATCGCCAATCGACGAGAAAATAGCCTAGCGCGTACCCATCGCGAAAATATCGTCGCATTGCACCAGCCCTGCCAAATCGGCAACCGCTTGCCACTGGTCGCCGAGAAGCTGAATATAGGCGGAAATTGTGGCGGCCAGCGTCTGCTGTGACGTGACCACGTCGTTGAAATCCGAGTCGGGATCGACCTGATAACGCTGGTAAGTCCCCCGATAGGCCCGCACCTGATCGACGAGAATGCTGTTGTGATATTGCTCGGCCGTTTGGCGGTTGGTTTCATAACGAGCAAAGGTGTCAGCCAGGTTGGTGAATAAATCGTTGCGGGCCCGCTCATATTCGCTGCATGCTCGGACCAGCGCCGCCTCGGCTGCGATGATGTTGCCGCGGTTATTGTCGAATATAGGAAGCGGAACGCCGATCTGCAAGCTGGCAACCGTCCCGAAGGGAGGCGTCGTGAAATCGTGTTCGATGACGGTATTCGTATCGATGTTCGGGCAGACGGGCGTGACCCGCGCCAATTTGAGCTGATATTGTGCCCGAGCGACGGCGTTCTGGGCCGTGACCAAGTCGGTATGTGATCGCAAGATTTGCCCGCGGGCTGCGTCGTAGCTCACCAACGGCAGGGGACCGTCAATGCGTCCCGCCAAAAGGGTCGGGGCCATTTCCGGACAATTCAGCGTAATGGCCAGCTTGCGCCAGGCAGCAATATACTGCTGGTTCGACTGGATCAATTGCGTCTGGGCCTGCACCGCGAGCACTCGAAGCTGCAATGGTTCATAGGCGGCTGCCTGACCAGCCGCGACACGCCTTGCTTGCAACCGATAGACGCGGCCGGCAAACTGGGCCAAGGCACTATTCACTTTGACGCGTTCCTTCGCAACCAGCACGCCGAGATAGTTCGATCGCACTTGCGTGGCCAAGTCATATCGTGCCCGTTGCAAGGCGACTTCCGCGTTCTGGAGATCGACTTCCGCCGAGGCCTTGGCAAGCCGCAGCTTGCCGCCGGTGACAATCGTCTGGGCGATAGCGCCGCCCTGGTAACCGGCAGTCGCCCCGGTATTGATGTCATCGGTCTGATAGCCGACGTGCGGATTGGGATAGGCGCCAGCCTGAATCATATTTCCGCGGGCGGCTTCCACGTCGGAGGCCGCCTGGCGAATGAGCGGATTACGGGTCACCGCGATCGATTGCAACTGGGCGAGCGTCAGTGGAGGCTGACCGGGCTCGGGCGCCGGTTCTGCGACCGGATTGATTACATCCAAATCGGCGAAAAGTGCATCGATCTGGCTGCTTCGTTCGGCGAGTGTCTCGCCCGGGCGGGCAGGCGGCAGCTTCAACGGCGGCGCGGCGCTGCCTGGGATCGCGCTCGGAATTTCGAGTGGTTGAATCCCGGCCGTTCCGGCGCACCGGGAGGGCGGTTGAGCCGCCACCGGGGCTTCGTAAGCCACGGGCCGGAATTCCGTGGAGCAGATTGCCAATCTGCTTGGCAGGTTAGCAACCTGCCCCATATTTGCCGTCATCCGCGCCCGTAAGCCTTCCTCGTCCGCGCTGGAAATCGGGCCTGTTTGCGGCCCTGGCGGCGGCAAGGGCATGGCGTCAGGGGTCGGCCCGCTGCGGTTTTCTTGCGGCGGAGGCGACGGCGGCGGGGTTGTGTCCACCGGGCATCCTCCCAAACTCCCGACACGGCTGTCTACGCGGCACTGCGTGTCATATTCACAGCCGGCCGTGCTCAGGCACCCTAGTGCGACAAGTGCGAATCGTAATACGTTCGTCCTCATCATGGCAAGAGCCGCCAAGCATCGTATCGGTTAAAGCTGAAAATCCCGTGCTACGGCTTCTATCGGGCGTGGCAAACATGATGATTAGACGGCCGCCGGTGGTGACGGTTATAGCGTTAGATACGGTGGAAACGGGGGTGCGGCGGTGAAAAGCTTCAGGAATGGGGCAGGGAATTATGTGGCCGGACGTAACAACCCTGGAGCTAGTCGGGAATTGACTTGAATTGACGGCCGAAGTATCCTTGAATGATACGCAGTTTGGCTCGTTACAATCTTCCCAAACTGCATTTTCACGCCAGTTGATCGGCCCATTGCGATGACTTGCCGGAAGCAAAAAACGGCTTGGCTCGTCCTTGTTCTATATGCGACGACCGTCTGCGCGGGCGAGGGATTGCATCTGCTGCCAGGGTGCAGCCATGCAGGGCATGGAGCAGAGAGCATGGAGCAGGTGGCCCGGAGCTACTCCCCGCCCCCCGCTCCCTGCTCCCCGCTCCGCGATGCCGACGGTTGCCCCATCTGCAAACTTTGCCTGCTTCCGGTATTTGGCGGTTCAACTGCCGCGCCCGTCGTCGCCGAGTCGATTTCTTGTAGCTCGGTTTGGTTCTCCGAAGCGAGAATCTCTCGTAATGTCGGCTCATCCTTTCTGAGCCGCGCCCCGCCCACGGTCTAAGTGGTGCCCGGATTCTTTTGAAGTGCTTCGATCGCACGCCCCGGCGCCGGGATTCAAGCTACATATTTCAGAAAACGAAGAGGTGTGTCGATGAAATCCGTCGATCGCAAATTGAAGACCGTCGTGCTCGTCGTGGTGCTGGTGGTCGTGGTCGGCTTTGGCGTGGCGTATCGCACGAGCCTGGTCTCCTGGTGGAACCGCATTACGACGCCGGCCGCGGCCGCCGCGTCTCCGGCCAATGCGCCCCAGTTAGCCAAGGAGAAGGACGCGCTGACCTTGCCTGCCGACATCGTCGACCGGCTGAAAGTACGGACCGAGCCGGCGCAGACATCGACCGCGCCTAGCACACTGGAGCTTTCGGGCACGCTGATTCTCGATTCCGACCGGCTAGCGCACGTCCATGCAAGGTTTCCCGGCGAGGTCGTGGAACTAGGCAAGACGTACGAACCCGGGAAGCCACCGCGGCCGGTCGCCTTCGGCCAGCATGTCCGCAAAGGGCAGTTGCTGGCGGTGATCTGGAGTCATGACTTGGGCGAGAAAAAGAGCGACCTCATCGACGCCTTGTCGCAACATCGCTTGGATGAGGACAGCCTCGAGCGAATCTCCAAGGCCGCGGCCGAGGGCTCCGTCCCCGAACGCGTCCTGCAGGACACGCGGCGGAAGGTTGAGGCCGACCGCATCGCCATCTCGCGGGCTGAGCGGACATTGAAAAGCTGGCGGATTTCCAAAGAGGAAATCGCGGAAGTGCGGGCCGAGGCCGATCGGTTGTCGCGCGAAAAGACGGCTGATCGCGAAGAGTTGGTCGCGCAGTGGGCGAAGCTCGAAGTGCTTTCTCCATTGGACGGTACAATTATCGAACGTAACGTGGCCCTCGGCGAACTGGTCGACACTTCGACCGACCTGTTCAAGATTGCCGACCTCTCCCGGCTGGGAGTGCTGGCTAATGCCTATGAGGAAGACCTGCCCACGCTCGACTCCCTGCCCGCCACTCTGCGGGCGTGGTCGGTGACCGTCGGCGCCGGCGGTCCCGGTGCGTCGGGACGGATCGGCCGTTACGAGCAGGTGGGCTGCATCATCGATCCCAATCAACACACGGCCCTAGTAATGGGCTGGGTCGACAATCCTGACGGCAAGCTCCGCGTCGGGCAGTTCGTTACGACGCGGTTGGAGATTCCGCCGCCGCAGGGCGAGGTCATCGTTCCCTCGGCGGCCTTGTGCGAAGAGGGCGACCGCATTTACGTCTTTTTGCAATCGAAAGGCAAAGCAACCTACGCCCGCCGCCGCGTTACCGTCATCCGCCGCCGCGGCGACCAGGCGTACATTCGCAGCCTCCCGACACCCGTGGATAAGCGCCTTGGCTTGGAACCGCTGGCGGCGGGCGAGCAGGTGGTCGTGTCGCGTGTCGTCGAGTTGTCCGCCAGCCTCGACACTTTACAGCAGAACAATCCCGGCGCACCGGGACACCCCTGAGTCACGCCGCGCTGGGAGTCGCACCGATGATCAATCGTCTGATTCACTGGGCCCTTCACAATCGGTTGGTGGTGATCCTGCTGGCCGCGGGGCTGTTGGTCTATGGGATCCACGCCTTTCGCGAGGTGAATGTCGAGGCTTATCCCGATCCGGCGCCGGCCATCGTCGAAGTGGTGGCTCGCTTTCCTGGCGCGTCGGCCGAGGAAGTCGAGCGGCAGGTGACGATCCCGCTGGAAGTCGTTTTGGCCGGCATGCCCGGACTGACCATCACCCGCACGCAGTCGTTGTTCGAGCTATGTCACATCAGCAGCCAGTTCCAATATGGCGTCGATCAGCAAGCGGCACGGCAAGAGATCCTCAATCGACTGCAATCGGCGCAATTGCCCGCCGGGGTAACCCCCGATATATCGCCGCGGTCGCCCACCGGCGAGATCTTCCGCTACGTGCTGGTGGGCCCCAAGGACTCGGCGGGACACGACATTTACGATCCCAACGATATCAAGTCGCTGCAAGATACCACGCTCGAGCGCCTTTTCCGCCGCGTGCCGCGCGTGATCGACGTGACCAGCTACGGCGGGACCGTGAAACGCTACGAGATCCATCCCGACCCGGCGCGGATGCAGCGCTACGGCATCACCTTGCAGCAGCTCAAAGACGGCATCGCCTCGAACAATTCCAACGTCGGCGGCGACTACATCGTCCAGGGTGGCGCTGCCCACGTGGTTCGATCGCTGGGGATGCTGGGGATGGGCGAAGACCCCATCGAAACCGCGATGGGCATGAAAGACCCCGTCGCCGCGCGCAACTACCTCCGCGCCGAGGAGGAACGCCGCCTTCGCGAGATCCGCCAGATCGTGCTCAGCGCCACGAACAACGTCCCGGTGCGCATCGACGACGTGGTCGAAGGCGGACCGCTACATGAAGGCGATTCGGTCCGGCGGCAGGGCGTGGTAGTGGGTCACCAAACTCGCCTCGGACACGTAATGCGGAGCGTCGCGCTCGTCGATGACAAAGGCCGCGACGTGCTCGATGCCCAAGGCCGGCGCGTCTGGCAGGATGACGACGAAGTCGTGGAGGGCATCGTGCTGCTCCGCAAGGGCGATCAATCGCTGCCGGCCCTGGACGACATCCACGCCCTGGTCAAGCAGCTCAACGAAAACCCCGGCCGCCTGCTGCCGGGCGTGAAGATCGTGCCCTATTACGACCGCACCGAACTGATCGGCGTCACGACCGCCACGGTGCGCGAGAATCTGCTGGCCGGCATGGGGCTCGTCACGGTGGTGCTGCTTTTGTTCCTGACCAATGTCCGCACCGCGCTGATCGTGGCCATCAACGTGCCGCTGGCGCTGTTATTCGCTTTGTCCGTGCTCTTCGTGCGCGGCAAATCGGCCAATTTGCTTTCGATCGGCGCGGTCGACTTCGGGATCATCGTCGATTCGTCGGTGATTATCGTGGAGAATATATATCGCCACCTGAGTAGCGGCATGCATGCCGGTCTGCCCATCGGTCAGCGGATTCTCCACGCCTCGAGCGAGGTGCAGCGGAGCCTGGCGTTTTCCACCGCCGTCATGGTATGCGCCTTCCTGCCGCTCTTTGCGATGGCCGGGCCGGAAGGACAGATTTTTGGACCGATGGCTGAGACCTACGCCTTCTCGCTGGCCGGGGCCTTGTTGTTGGCACTGGTCCTTTCGCCCGTGCTCTGCCAGTTGTTTCTGGCAAACGTCAAACCTCAGCCCGACAACTGGCTCGTGCGCACGCTGCAGACGGCATACCAGCGGCAGTTGCAGCGCTGCCTGCGGCACCCCGTGCTGACATTGGGTTTTTTCGCCCTGTTCGTGGCTCTAACCGCCGCCGTGGTCCCCATGCTGGGCCGCGAGTTCCTGCCCGAACTCGAGGAAGGCAATATGTGGATTGCGGGCACCTTCCCGTTGAAAACGTCCTTGGACGAGGTATGCGAGGGGGTCAAGATCGTTCGCAAAATCGTGCAACGTTACTCGGAGTGCGAACAGATGATCAGCGAGGTCGGCCGTCCCGACGACGGCACCGATCCTTCTGGCTTCTACGGCACGGAAAGCTACGTGCCGCTGAAGCCGCACGATCAGTGGCCCATTCCGCCAGGACATATCCGCCCTCGCACCAAGGAAGAACTGGTCGATGCTCTGAATCGCGAGATCTCCGAAACGATGGTGTCCGTGGACTGGAACTTCTCGCAGAACATTCGCAACAATGTCAATGAAACGCTCTCCGGCGTTCGCGGCGACAACTCCGTGAAGATCATCGGGCCCGATCTGGACGAACTCGAGCACACCGCCGATCGCGTCGTCTCCGCCCTGCAGAAGGTTCCCGGCCTGGCAAACGTCGGCGCGATCCGCGTCCTGGGCCAGTCGAATCTGAATTTCCCCGTCGACCGCAACAAGTGCGCGCGATGGAATCTCAATGTCAGCGACGTGCAGGCGGTCGTCGATACGGCGGTCGGCGGCAAGGCCCTCAGCCAGATGATCGAGGGCGAGCGGAGCTTCGACATCACGTTGCGCTTTCCAAGCGAGCTGCGATCGAACGTGGACGCGATTCTCGACATCCCGGTGGAAGTCAGCAAGAACACGGTGGTCAACAGCCAGTCGAACGGACAGGGCGCAACGCCGGTCAGCGGGCCCACGAACGGCGCATCGCCCACCGGCTCCAGCGCCGCGCTGCCGCCGCTGACCGGTTCGAGTTCCAACCCGCCGATGAACGACCTTAGCCGTACGCCGCGCCGCCGCCTTCGGGACCTGGTCACGCCGCTAGGAGCCGACGGCAGGCTCGACGAGCATGGATCCTTCCTGCGCCGCGGGGCCTCGGATATCTACCGCGAGCAGGGCGAACGGCTGATCGTCGTCAAGTTCGACATCAAAGACCGCGACCTCGCGGGCGCCGTGGACGACGCCAAAAAGGCCACCAAGGACTTGGTGCATGCGCCCTGCCGGCTCGAATGGGCCGGCGAATTTCAAGAGATGGAGCAGGCCGAATCGCGCATGCGCATCGTCATCCCGCTGACCGTCGCCCTGGTGGCCGTGCTTCTTTACATGGCCTTCGGTTCGCTGATCGACGTGCTGATCGTGCTCTCCAACGTCGTGGCCCTGGCCTGCGGCGGCGTTTGGGCGCTCTTGTTGACGCAAACCAATTTCAGCGTCTCCGCCGCGGTCGGGTTCATATCGATCTTCGGCGTGGCGGTAATGGATGCGATCTTGCAGGTCTCCTCTTTCCACCGTGCGCGCCTGGAAGGCAAGCCGCTCAATGAGGCGGTTATTCACGGATCGCTGCTCCGCTTGCGGCCCATCATGATGACCGCCTTGACCGCGATTTTTGGCCTCTTGCCAGCAGCGCTTTCCACGCGCATCGGCGCCCAAACCCAGCGTCCGTTGGCGATCGTAGTAATCGGTGGCATGATGACGGCACTGCTCTTGAACCGCTACCTTACGCCCGTGCTCTACAGTGTCTTCCGCCACCAGCCGCCTGCCCAAGAGGCCGGCGACCGGGGCGATGTTGACTGATCGTGTCGCTTCCCAATTACTGGCAACTAACGAGTCGGGGCGGGCGGTGGAATCGCCGTGCCATTCGCATTGAAGGTGTTGGGCAACGCCGGCACGGCCGGCGGCGAAGGAACCGACGGCGGCTGACCGTAGGTCGACGGCGTGCCGTAGCAATCGCCATAGCCCGTCGTGTATGCGCCTGAGTAGTTGCCATAACCGGCCGTATAATTCCCTCCATACCCGCTGTAGCTCACCGCGTTGCCGCCGCAACAGCTACTTATTGCTGCGTAGCCGCCGCCGCAACCGCAAGAGGATGACACCGCGCAGCCGCTACCGCAACCGCAGGAGGATGTCATAGCACAGCCGCCGCCGCATCCGCCCGCATATGCCCCGCCGCATCCGCAGCCGCGATGATGCCGCCAACCAGCCGACACAGGCTGCACGCAAGCAAACAATAATCCCGATAAGGCCAGAAACGCTATTCCAAATTGTCGCATGGTTCAATCCCTTCATTCAAAGTGTCGCCAACGAGTATGCCCTCTCGCACTTTGCGGGTGGGCCGCGCTGGATTGCAAGAGCCGTCTCGCGTCACTCATCCAACCTGCGCTACTCCAATTCTCGCTCTTCGAGGCGTGAAGACAATTCCCGCAGCGCAATGAGTTCTTAATCGGGGAATTCGCTAGCCAAGCGGAAGCGGCAAGTCGCGCTTGCCAGTTTAGACTGTCGCGCCCGGCCGTTTCCTCCCGGCCGGACGCGACCGCAGGAGTCGCTTTATCCCGCCGAGGCTGATTGCTCGGCCTCCACGTTGATTTCGTTGAGCGCCAATTCGGTCAGTTTTGCATCAGTTTCCTTTTCCTCGTTCAGTGTTTGTTGAAGCAGCTCCACCGCTTCTTTCTGGCCGATGATCTCAGCGAGCGTTCGGGCCGTTCCATAAGCGGCGATCTCATAATGTTCAACGCGCTGCGCCGCGCCGATCAATGCGGCGTCCTTCACCGTTTCGGCGCCATCTTCCTCCAGCAAATCGGCGCCCTCCGCAATCAGCCCTTCCATGGCCTTGCAATGTTCCGCGCGGCCGTTCTTTCCAAGCAGTTCGAAGATTTTCTCCAAACGGGCCACGTGGCCTTTCGTCTGTTCCAGGTGGCCTTCGATGGCCGATCGCAAGGACGTATTGGACGCCCCCTTTGCCATCTTCGGCAGGGCCTTGACGAGCTGCTTTTCAGCGCTCAATAGGTCCTTGATTTCATGGAGAAAAAGGTTTTCGAGGGAATCGAGTTTCATAGCAGTGCTCCTTGATAGAAAAACGGGCAAAGTTTCGGCGATTGTGTGCCTGACTCCGCCAAATGTTGGTTAAAGCGGCAAGTCGAAGCAACTTCCATTCCAAGAACTTTGCAGAAGCAGGAACTCGCGGCGCCCGTAGTCATGGCGCGCCGATTGCTCAGCCATGAATCCATCAGCAAATTCCGGTTCGGTAGGATGCGGAGCGAATGTCATGGCCAAATACGGGAGAAAAGCACAGGGTTCAGTCAAACGGGCGGTCAAGAAACAATCCAAAGGCAAGCTGCATAGCGGCAAGTCCAAAAAGAAAGTCAAGAGCAAGAAGCAGGCCATCGCCATTGGCCTTTCGAAGGCGCGGAAAAAGGGAGCGAAAGTGCCCAAGAAGAAAAAGACCTGACCGGCCGACCCTTATTATATAAAGCGTGGAGGCGGCTGATGGCCAAAATGAAAAGCAAATCTGAGAAAAAACGCGCGGATGATGATCTGGAAAGATCAATCGAGGTCATCATCGAAACTCCGCGCGGCCGGCGGAACAAATTCAAATTCGATCCAAAGCACCGCCGCTTCTGCCTGGGAAGCGTCCTCCCGGCGGGATCGGCATTTCCTTACGATTTTGGTTTTATCCCGGGCACTATGGGCGACGACGGTGATCCGCTGGACGTCTTGCTGTTGATGGATGAGTCGGCATTTCCGGGTTGCGCAGTGCGCGCACGGATTATTGGTATCCTCGAAGCGGAGCAAACGGACGACGGCGAAACGTTGCGGAATGATCGTATCATCGCAGTCGCCTGCGACGCCCACGACTATGGGGCACTGAAAACGCTCAAGGACGTCAACCCGAATCTCCTTAAGGAACTCGAACACTTCTTCATCTCGTACAATGAGACGCGTGGCAAGCGATTCAAGCTCCTGGCTGCCCGGGGGCCAAAAACCGCGTTGCGGCGAATCGCCGATTCGCGCCGAGGACTGAACAAAGGGTCGCGAAGGGGGCCAAACAAAAAATCCCGACCGGCATCGGGACGACACGCAAAGTAACGGTTGCTGAAGCGTAGCTACCGGATCAGGCCGATGATTGCGGCCTCCTTGACGTTCAATTGCCGGGAATGCCTTGCGGCAGCTTTTCGCCTTAGTTTCTGCGACAGCGAGCGATCAAGATAGGCCGCGATGACGGCGGGGTGAATGTAGCATTTCCGACAGATCGCGGCCGTGTTGCCCAGTTGTGCGGCGATGCGCCCGATGGCTTGGCGGATATGCGTCTTCGCTTGGGCTTCGCTATCGAATTCCTCGCACTCCTCCAGAGCCTCGACCGCCAGCGACGTGCCGGCCCACGTGCGAAAGTCTTTGGCGGTGATTTCCCGCCCTGAAATCTCGCCTAGATAAGCGTTAACGTCGCCCGAATCCACGGCCCGGATTTTTCCGTCATCGTCGATATACTCGAATAGCTTTTGGCCGGGCAAGTCTTGGCACTTACGAACGATTCGGGCGAGCGTCTCGGATTCGATTTCAATGTCGTGGACCTTGCCGCTTTTGCCGCGAAAATGAAATTGGAGCCGCTCCCCACGCACTTTGGCATGCCGATTCTGCATCGTGGTGAGTCCGTAGGATTGATTGGTCCTGGCGTACTCTCCATTTCCGATGCGTATCAGCGATTTCTCCAAGAGGCGTACTATGGCGGCGAGGATCTTCTCGCGGGGGAGACCGCGACGCGCCAGATCGCGGCCGACGCGGCGGCGAATCCGCGGCAGCACTTCGATAAAGTCCGCCAGATGCCTGTACTTGCTCGCGTCGCGCGCATCGCGCCATCGCGGGTGGTAGCGGTATTGCTTCCGCCCCCGCGCGTCGTAGCCGGTTGCTTGGAGGTGTTGATTCGCTCGCGGAGCGATCCAGACATTTTTCCATGCGGGCGGGATGGCGAGCGACCGAATTCGTGCTAACGTATTGGCATTGGAAATAGATCGTCCGCGCTTGTCCAAATAGGTAATGCGATGCGCCGTCGTCACGCGGCGAATCCCCGGACAGTTGTCTAGGCCATAGCGAAGGCCATGCCGCCGGATTGTTCGCTGCTTTCGCTTTTTATTCTTGCCGCGCTGTTGCATTTTAGTCCGTGGAAAATTCTGAATGGCAAAAAGCGTGCCGGTTTCAAGCATGGCTCGATGGTATTTCGCCGTTTCCGATCTCGTCGGCCCTCTTGGCACCGGTCCAACTTGGCGAACCGCAAAGGGTAATCGATTGGAAGCTGAACGACCGTCTCGGGCGTTTTGCGGTCGCAATGCGCGACGAATTCGACGCACACTCTGCCCTCTTTTTTGTGGGGCGCGGTGCGGCCGCTCTTGAATACCGGCCGGTTTCTAAGATTCGGCACGGCCGCTGCTAGCATTGCTAGCAATCCCTCTTCGACACATCCTTTGAAAAAAGAAGACGACTATGAACCGCGCATCTTGGAAAGGTTTCATTAAACTCAGTCTTGTTTCGATCCCCGTGGAAGCATATTCGGCGGCTAAGCCCGCGCGCGAGCAAATCTCGCTTCATCAATTGCACCAGGGTCATGCTCGAATCCAATATCGAAAGGTCTGCCCGATCCACGGCGAAGTGCCTAACGATGAGATCGTCAAAGGCTACGAATATGGGAAAGGCGAGTATGTCGTTGTCGAGCCCGAGGAAATCGAGAAAGTGCAAAGCGATGGCGACCACTCGATCGAGATTCGGGCATTTGTTCCACCGCTGGAAATCGATCCGATTTACTACTCGGGCAAGAGCTACTACCTCACGCAAGACGGGCCCGCCGGACAAAAGGCGTACGCCTTGCTGGAAGCGGCGATGACCCGCGAAAAGGTCTATGGCCTAGCCACCGTCGTGCTTGCCGGCCGGCAGCAGCTCGTCGTATTGCGTCCCGTCGAGCATATTATGGCGATAAGCGGGCTCCGGTATGAATCGCAACTCCGCGATGCGTCGGAATTCGGCGAGGGCGCATCGCACGACTTTTCACCGAAGGAACTCGATCTCATCGAAACATTGATCGAGGCGACGGCCCAGAAGCACTTCGACGCCGGCAAGTTCCACGATGAATATGAAGACAAAATGCGCCAACTGATCGAGGCGAAAATAGAGGGCAAGGAAATCTCCACGATAGCCGAAGAAAAGCCCCGCACCGTAATCAACTTGATGGACGCGTTGCGAGAAAGCGTCGCAAGCGTGCAGCGGCCCGGCCGGGGCAAAATGGCTTCGCGACGGAAAGCGAAGCCAGACCGCAGCCGGCGAGAATCGCCCGCCAAGCGCCAAAGAAGCGCGGCTCGAAAGGTTTCTTAGCAGCAAGCTGAGCCCAGCCGAAGGCCGAGAAAAAAACGGCATCCGGTTCGGCGCGCTCGGTCATCTCTTGCTGCAAGCCAGAGCCTCATTCCCGCGCGGCGGATTCACGCCGTTTTCGCGTGCGGGCCGCCTTCTTGGCGGAAGCGGAGCGCGCTGCTGTGCTGCGGGCGGCAGAGTGGGCGCCTCCAATGCGCCCGCCTTTCTTTGCCGGAGCTTTGTTTATTTCCTTGCCCCGGCCGGAGCCTCCCTCCTTCTTTCCGCCTCCAGTCATTTTGTTGACCGTGGCCCACGCGCGTCGCTCGGCCTCTTTCTCCGGAAGGCCGCGATCTTCGTAGCCTTCCTCGATGTGACGGGCTTGACGGACTTGCTTCTCCGTGTATTTGGATTTATCACCTCGCGGCATTATCAGAACCCCCTCGGATTGCCGCCGGCTCCGGCGGTCTCGGCCTTGGCGTTGATATTGCCTTCGGCCAGTTCCGTTAGGCGAAGGTCCGTTTGCCGCTCCTCGTCCAGTGTCGTTTGCAGCAACCTCGCGACGTTCGTGTAACCAAGATGTTCGGCAATCGTCCGGGCCGTGCCGTATCCCGCCATCTCGTAATGTTCCACGCGCTGCGCTGCGCCGATCAATGCCGCGTCCTTGACTTCCAGGCTGCCCACCGCTTCCACAATCTCCGTCCCTTCCTTAATAAGCCCCTTCATCGCGTCGCAGGTGTGACGGCTAGCGGATTTGCCCAAATCGACGTAGATCTGCTCCAAACGCGAAACTTGCCGCTTGGTTTCTTGCAGGTGTTTGAGAAACGCCTGCTTCAATGACGGTGACGTGGCCGCCTCCGCCATTTGCGGCAATGCTTCGACGAGACGATTTTCCGCGTCGTAAAGATCATTGATCTCAAGCAATAAGAGATCGTCCAAAGAATTCAATTCGGTATTGAAGAAAATACCCATAGTTTCACTCCTCCTTAAGGAATTGTTCTCGCGTAATATTTCCCGGGGCCGTTCACAATCCCCGCCTGTGCCGTTAGGCTTGCAAGTTTCATGCCGCCGCTTACCCCTTCGCAAGCATTCCATCGGGTTCCTGTCTCTTCGAAAGGGACGTTCAGGAGCCGGACAACATTTCGATCCGCACCGTTTTGACGCCCTCCTCGGTGGTGATTTCGACGACGCTTGCAGCCGGATTGCGGCGGATGCCGCTGACGCGCCCATTCCGCTCTTTGTAGGCCCTTTCGATGCGATCGAGGTCCTCCACGTTGGCATTGAGGCGAAGTTCTTCGAGCAGATCATGCTCGGAGATATGAGACCGTCGCATCGCACTCCAATCGATCTCGCCGCGATCGACCAACAACCGGACGCGCCCCTTGATCAGATTGCCAAACCAATGTGACCGCATCGCCGCTTCCGTGACCAGCCAATGGACGGCAATCAGAACAGAGGCGGCCACCAACGAACTTGATATCGACGCCGAGCCGTTGATTCCCCGGCTCAGCAACGATCCCAAGACGACCGCAAGCAGGATGTCGATCGAACTCATTGAGCTGATCAGCCGACTTTTTCCGATCCGTACAAGCGCTACGCCAACGCAATAGACGACAGTCGCCCTCGCAGCCACTTGACCGAGCGACAGATCGGTCGCCGGAACGTCGCTGCCGAGAAAAAAGTTAAACAAGGAATTAATCGTGTCGCCCATGAAAGGAATTCAATCAAGCATCCTAATCTTCACTAACTTCGCCGCCGGGTCGCCCGCGCTGCCTGGCGCAGCACACGTTCGGCAAACTCAATATGCCGCCTTTGTTGGTCCAACATTGATTGCACTTCGGGGTCGTGCGTCGAGTCGATCGCGTCATCCATGACGCCACGGAGTTCGCTCTGGGCCTGTTTGGCCATTGATACGATCGATTCGTCACCGCCACGTTCGCGAAAGAGCTTCATGAGTTGATCGCTGAATGCCGACGTGATCGCATCCTCGAAACCCGGCTCACAGCCGTGGCTGACGATCAATTGCTCAAGATAAGTTGTTTCGCCCGCCAAATCGTCAGCGAGCGTTTCGCAAATCGCCTTGAGGTCATCATTATTTAAATGACTGGCGGCTGCATAAAGGTCGTTCCGTCCGCCGTACATAGCGACGACTAATTTTCGCAACTGCTCAATCGTTTCGTGGTCTATAGGGTGAGGATGCATGGCACAAGGACGATCGCGTTTCCATAGCTGTTTCTGCGTTTGAGCGGCCCACGCTTCCCTTGCTCCGCACAACGTAGGCGGCATAAACTATCCACTGAGATAATGCAAGTCGTGTACCGAGGACGACCGCGAGGCCGCACAATTCGCCGCCTCGGTTGGGCATTAGAATTGCTAGCGTGGATGCGGCACCATGATATCCAGTCCCATCAAAACCGATTCGGAACGACGATATGCTATCGGCGCGGAGCTTCAGCCCGCGGGCGTAGCCACTTTTCGCGTATGGGCCCCGGGCAAGGAACAGTTGCACCTGGTGCTGCTCGATCAAAACGCCGCCGAAAGTGCAGAAGTGGAAATGAGGGCCGAGGCCAACGGATACTTCGCGGCGTGCGCGAATTGCGATGCCGGCGCCCTCTATGGTTTTCGTATCAATCGGCAACCCACGCTCCTGCCTGACCCGGCGTCGCGCTTTCAGCCATACGGTCCCACGGGACCGTCGCAAATTGTCGATCCGCGCAGTTTCCAGTGGTCCGATTCCGAGTGGCAAGGCGCAGTACGAGAAAACCAAGTGCTTTACGAGATGCACATTGGCACGTTCACCGCTGAGGGCACCTACTTATCGGCGGCCGAGCAATTGTCCGAACTGGCACTTTTAGGGGTGACGACGCTCGAAGTAATGCCAGTCGCGGATTTCCCTGGTCGTTTCGGCTGGGGGTACGACGGGGTGTGTCCATTTGCACCGACCCGGCTCTATGGAAGTCCGGATGATCTCCGCCGCTTCATCGATCGGGCACATGGCCTTGGCCTGGGCGTGATACTGGATGTCGTGTATAACCACCTTGGGCCGGTCGGGCAGATGCTGGGGGCATTTTCGGACCGTTATCAATCCCGCAAACATAAGACCGATTGGGGCGGCGGGTTGAATTTCGACGGACCGGAATCGGCGGAGGTCCGCGAGTACTTCTTGACGAACGCAGCGTATTGGATCGAAGAATACCACTTCGACGGTTTGCGCTTCGACGCCACTCAGGATATTCACGACGAGTCGGAGGACCATATTCTGCCGGCGCTTGTTCGCCGAGCGCGCGCCGCGGCCGAAGGCCGCACACTGCTTCTGATCGCGGAAAACGAGCCGCAAGACGGCCGCCTGGTCCGCCCGGCGGAGAAAGGCGGCTACGGGCTCGATGCGATATGGAACGACGACTTTCATCACGCGGCGCACGTCGCACTGACGGGTCACTGCGAGGCCTATTACAGCGGCTATCGCGGCACTCCTCAAGAATTCATCTCGGCGGTTAAATATGGGTTCCTCTACCAGGGCCAGCGATTTGAGTGGCAGAAGAAAAATCGCGGGGCTGCGGCCCTCGACTTGCCGCTCGCCGCCTTTGTCAATTTCATTGAAAATCACGACCAGGTGGCCAATTCCATCCGCGGCGAGCGCAGCCGCGGCTTGGCCAACCCGGGCTGCTACCGCGCCCTGACGGCGCTGCTACTGCTTGCGCCCGGCACGCCGCTCTTGTTCCAGGGCCAGGAGTTCGGCAGCTCGCGGCCTTTTTGTTTCTTTGCCGATCTGGGTCCGTCGCACAGCCGCCAAATGCGCGAGGGTCGGGGGCAGTTTCTCAGTCAATTCCCCAGCCTGCAGCCCACAGCATCGCAAGAAACGATTCCGGACCCGTCGGATTTAACGACGTTCACCCGTTGCAAGCTTGATTTTTCCGAACGGACCGCGCACCACGGCATCTACCAACTGCACCGCGATCTGCTCCGCCTGCGCCGCGAGGACGGTACGCTGCGCCGACGGCGCCACGGCGGCGTCGATGGTGCGGTCCTCGGGCAGATGGCATTCGTACTGCGGTTCTTTGGCGAAGGCGACGACCGTCTATTGATCGTTAACTTGGGCGTTGACCTGCGCCTCGAATTTGCTCCGGAACCATTGCTCGCACCGCCCTTCAATCGCTCTTGGCAGAGTCTCTGGTCGAGCGAAGACCCGGCTTACGGCGGAGATGGAATTCCGGCCTTGGACAGCAACAGTGCATGGACCATTCGCGGCCATGCAGCGACATTGCTCGCCGCCTGCTCCGCAGACTTGTAAGGAGACACTAATGACTGATTTACCGCAAGTTCCGGCCCGCGAGTGGCTGGTCACCAATGGCCTTGGAGGTTATGCCTGCGGCACGGTGACGGGCGATATCACTCGGCGATATCACGGGCTGTTGATCGCTGCACTGCCCGCGCCAGCTGGACGAACAATGCTCATGCCGCATCTGTCCGAGCAGGTCCGGCTTGCCAATGGCGCGACGGTGCTGATAGGGGGGGCTCGGCCCGATATGCCGGCGGCCGAGGACGAAACCGGTTGCACGACTGATTTTCGTCTTGAAACGGGTCTTCCCGTTTGGCGGCATCGCGTAGGCGATATCGAGATCGAGAAGCGAGTCCTGCTTCCACATCGGCAGAACACGGTTTATGTGATCTACCGTCTCATCAAGGGTTCCAGCCGCGTTCGTCTCAAGCTTTTGCCTTCCATCCATTTTCGCTCCCACAACGCACCGGTAAGCATGCCCTTGCCCAATGGCTTCCAACTCTCCAGTGTGGACGGCAGGCACGAGCTGAGCGCCGGGCCCGATTTTCCGGTGCTGCGGATGACCCTCTGCGGCCCCCAGCCCGCGTTTACTCTGGAGCCGCGAGTTTCGCAATGGCAATATCATATGGAAGAAAGTCGCGGCTATGAATCGCGCGGAGAATTGTGGAGTCCCGGCTACTTTCGACTCGACATGGTCGAGGGCGAGAGCGTCGCCCTGATCGCCTCGGTCGAGTCTTGGGAGACGATCGCCGCCATGGCGCCGAGCGATGTATTGGAAGCCGAAGCTGGGCGTCGGGCGCGGTTGCTCGGCGATGCAAATGTCCCCGCGGACTCCGCTCTGGCGCACGAGCTCGTGCTCGCGGCCGACCAGTTCATGATCGTGCCCGTCGGACGGACCGCCGACACGGCGCGCGTGAAGGCCGAGGGCGACGAGGCGCGGACCGTCATCGCCGGCTATCACTGGTTCACCGACTGGGGCCGCGACACGATGATCAGCCTGGAGGGCCTCGCGCTGCTTACCGGACGCATCGTCGAGGCCGGATATATCCTGCGGACATTCGCCCACTACATTCACAACGGGCTGATTCCGAACCTCTTTCCCGAGGAGAACAAGGAAGGGCTCTACCACACGGCCGACGCCACCGTCTGGTTCTTCCATGCCTTGTCGCGGTATCTGGCCTATAGCGGCGACCGCGCGGCCTTGCCGCTCATGTTGCCGCGCCTGAAGGACATCATCGATCACCATCTTCGCGGCACAAGCTTCAACATTGGCGTCGATCCCGCGGACGGCCTGCTGCGTCAAGGCGCCGACGGCTACCAGCTCACCTGGATGGACGCCAAGGTGGGAGACTGGGTCGTGACGCCGCGGCGCGGCAAGGCGGTCGAGATCAATGCGCTTTGGTACAATGCGCTGCGGCTCATGGAACGATGGGTCAAAGGCATCGAAGGCGAAGAGGCCTCGCTGCCCTATGCGGAGCACGCCGCGAAAGTCGAGACTTCGTTCAACAAGCGATTCTGGTTCACCGGCGGGAACTATCTTTACGACGTCGTCGATGGCCCGCATGGCGACGACCCGGCGTGCCGCCCGAACCAGATATTCAGCTTTTCGCTCGAATATCCGCTGCTGGCGCGCGACCGATGGGAAGCCGTCCTCGGCGTCGTCCGCGAGCGGCTGCTCACGGCGGTCGGTCTGCGCACGCTTGCGCCCGGCAGTCCGGATTACTGCAATCGCTACGACGGCGACTTGCGGGCACGCGACGCCGCCTATCATCAAGGGACCGTTTGGGCATGGCTTATTGGCCCCTTCATCGATGCCTGGCTCCGCGTCTATCCCGATGATCGCGAAGGCGCGGGCCAATTGCTATGCGGCTTCAAGCGCCACCTCGGCGAGGCCTGCCTGGGCACAATAAGCGAGGTCTTCGACGCCGAGTCGCCGCATACGCCGCGAGGATGCGTCGCCCAGGCATGGAGCGTGGCGGAAGTGCTTCGCGCGCTGGCCAAAACCCGTTCGCCCGAAGAAGTGCAAGAAAAGAAAGCGACGGCGGGCCGCGCTGCGATGAAGCCTTAAGATTAACGGCGGCCCGCCCGTACCAACAATTTCATCGCATCGTCGCTTCTGGCCGTCTATGGGGCATAAAACCCCCGACGGCCGACAACGAGCGACACGATAAAGAGAATTAGAAAAACGACAAAGAGGATTCGGGCTATCTCCATCGCCGTGCCTTCCAAGCCCCAAAATCCGAACACTCCAGCCACGAGCGCCACAATTAAAAAAACCACTGCCCATCGCAACATGATTCGCCTCCAGAAAGAGAATGGTGATATAAGCTTCAGACGGTTTGCTGCCGTGCTCAACGAAATCGTTTTTCGTCTTCGGCGTCAATTCATCAAGCAAACCCCGCGCCATTAATCCAAGACATGCCGGTTGAGTGGCACAAGATGTTCTCATTCGAGGCGTCGGTTTCAAATAAACCGAATTGAACGAGATTCTGCCAGAATGGCGTCACGTGGCGATAAAGAACTGAAAAAGGACTTGCGAATTTAGGAGTCGCAAGTCCTAATGCCGTAAAGGTGCGCGAGAGAGGACTTGAACCTCCACGCCCGGTAAAGGGCACCAGGTCCTGAGCCTGGCGCGTCTGCCAATTCCGCCACTCGCGCAATTCGAGGGTGCCGGCCGAGTTAATCTCGACCCACCATTTTTAGAATAGTCCGGTCCGAAATGCAAGGCCCCCCGCATTGTGATTCCCGGAGGGTGACATCAAGTTGCTACGCGCCGCGAGCCCTCGCGGTCAAATACATTTAGACGATGTGATTTGCCCCAGAATGGCTCTCGATTAGTAGCGCAACGAGCTTCGCTGGGCGACAATCCGTTGCCCCGCCGCGGCAAAGTCTATGCCGCAACTCGTCAAGATGCCTACGACACCGAGCTCAGCGGCAAATGGGAAAGGGCGGTCATTGGCCCGCATTCTCGTCTTTCACAATCCCCATCACTATTTTTCGCAGCTTCGGCTCGGCCTCGGCCGCCGTCGCGAGGATTTCCTCGATATTGGCCGGCTTAAGCGCGTCGGGCAAGCACATGTCCGTGATGATCGAGAGTCCCAGCACGCGCATCCCGCTATGCACGGCCACGAGCACTTCCGGCACGGTAGACATGCCCACCACGTCGGCTCCGATCAACCGCAAAAAACGATATTCCGCTCGGGTCTCAAGATTCGGGCCGGTCACCGCTACGAAGACTCCCTTGTGGGCAACGAAGTTTTCCCGCCGCGCGATCTCCAAGGCGCGGTCGATCAACTTCCGGTCATAGGGGGCGATCATGTCCGGAAAGCGCGGGCCGAGCCGGTCGTCGTTGACCCCGATGAGCGGGTTGCCGTTCATCAGGTTGATGTGGTCCTCGATGACCATGATATCGCCCTGGGCGAATTGCGGATTCATTCCGCCGCAGGCGTTGGAGACGATCAACAATTCGGCGCCGAGCGCCCGCATCACGCGGACCGGAAATGTGACCTGTGCGAAGGAATACCCCTCGTAAGTGTGAAAGCGGCCCTCCATGGCCACAACTTCGGCTCCGTCCAGATGACCGCAGACCAACTGGCCCGTGTGGCCGATTGCGGTCGAGCGGGCAAAATGCGGGATGGAGGCGTAGTCTATGGTCGCCTCGGCATGGATATGTCTGGCCACGCTGCCGAGGCCGGTGCCCAGGATGACGCCGATCTTGGGCTTGCCCTGCCAGTGCTTGCGGATCGCGGCGACGGCCTGCTCGATTTGCTCAATGAGTCCCTTCATAACTGCGAGTCTCTTCGTCGTTGGAGTCGTTCGCGAATACGATCCGTGGGGCAGATTGCCAATCTGCCGGACTCGGCAGGTTGGAAACCTGCCCCACACGGCTACGCGGGGTCTTCGCCGGGATCGAAGCCGCAGCTATTGTCCTCTACGGACTCTTCGGCGTCGTCTTCGTCTTCATCGAGATCGTTGTCGAAGTCGTCGTCAAAATCCTCCTCGAAGTCGTCGTCAAAATCGTCGTCGAAGTCGTCGTCGTCGAACTCGTCGACGTCGCCTTCCTCGGCGCTGAGCGTTGGGCAGATTGCCAATCTGCCCTTCGTGCCGTGGGAAGAGTCAAAACGGTTCCGAGCGAAGGGGCCAATGCTCGACATTTCAGTTCTCGTTGCGAGGAATGGACCGTGGAAAAGCCAATCGCCAAATTGTGGCGGCAGTGAAGCAGCTTGTCAACCACATGCAGCGGTGGATTTTTCACCCATTGACCGGCTCGGGCTGCGGCGCGGCGACATGCGGAGAAAAGACGGCGGCAGGCTGGCCGGCATCGAGGCGCAGTCGAGGGCGACTCGCGGCGGCGACCGCTTCCGATCCGTCGGCCGACTTGCCCGGCTTGCTGTCGAGGACTTGAAGCTGATTGGCCAGCCGCAGGCTATCGGGCCGAGCGGCCAGAGCCGTTTCGAGTACGCTGCGGGCTTCGTCGTCGCGCTGCCGGGCTTGCAATGCCAAACTCAGACATACGGCGGCGATTTCACGGGCTTCCCGCAGATGCCAGACCGTGGGTGTGATGCGGCCGAAGCGGACGGCCGCGTCGAACGCGCGGATCGCCAAGTCCAGTCGCCCGCGGACCAACATATAATTGCCCAATGCCAAAAGGAGCTGCAAATCAAAAGGAAACTCTTGCAGAGAGTCGAGGCAGGCCGTCAACTGGCTGGCATGCATCTCGGGATCGTCGTCGAACGTGGTCAAGAGGCCATAGTAGCCTTCCAGACGTTCGGGCGATCCCTTCGGAGCAAATTGAATCGCCCGAAGATGCATTTCGCGGGCCTGATCTTGCTGGCCCAGTACGCTGTGGGCCTGCCCGGCGGCCAGGAGCAGCCGCGGCGGCCAATTGCCCGTCGCCTCGGCTTCGGCGGTCGCCAGTGCCAGATCGCGGCGCGCTTTCGCTACGTATCGCTCAGGGTCGTGCTGTCGAGAATCGCGGAAGATGCGACACGGGGGCTCTGCCCGGCCAAGACCGGCTGCGGAAATGGAATCACTTACGGTCTCACGGACGCGGCCGACGAAGCGGAAGCCGACGTGGGTTGGCAAGAGACGATACTGGGCGACTTGTTCGGCCGACGCGCCGTCATCGCGCGGCGGAACTTCGATCATAACCTCATAGGCGAATGTCGCTTTGGCCTCGTTATCGAGAAATGCACGCAATCCTGCGGCGTCACCCGGTGCGATCCGTTCGCCAGCATCGAGCCAAAAGACCCAATTCCCAGAAACATGCCGCAGACAGCAGTTCCGTACCGCGGAAAAATCGTGTTCCCAGGTCTGGTGATGGACGACCGCACCCAATTCAGCGGCCAAAACCGGCGTTCTATCGATGGAACCGGTATCGAGGACCACGACTTCGTCGGCCAATTCCCGGACGCTTTCGATCGATTGGGCGAGTCTGTCCTGCTCGTCGCGGACGATCATCGCCACCGAGAGGCGGGGGCGCGAATACGATGCGGCGTGGGTCTTCATTGTGCCATCCTTGGCAGGGCAACCGACATCCATGGACGCTCAGTACGGCCGGAATGGAAACAAGCCCAAAAGGGGCAGTTGTTTCAAATCCCGCTGTAAACCCTGAGGACTCTACCGTGAAATGAGAATTAGTAAAATAGCGAATTCTTCGCCTTTTTGCATTTCGGCCCCTTGGCCGCTAGAGAGTGGGCTCGTAACATGATGATACTTTGCGGAGCTACCGCTAGCAGTTTCGCAGGATATCGAGCGGTTTAGTTGTCCTACCCCGGCACCAGCCTGGGCTTGTTTTGCCTAGCCGCGCGATTTTGTGCTGGGAAGCCTTTGTGCTAGCCCTGTTGAAAACGTGCTACGCCTAGCCCTGAGAGGAAAGCAGATCATGCATCGACGTGAATTTTTGTCCGGCTCCTTGGCGGCCGGCGTCGGCGGCGGAGCGATGCTCCTACTCGCCAGCGGTTCCCGAAGTGAAGGAGCCGAAACTACGACAACCAACGACACAGTTCAGGAGAAGCCCATGAGTTACACTTTGCCAGCCTTGCCCTATCCGGCGGATGCGCTGGAGCCCTACATCGACAAAATGACAATGGAGATCCACCACGGTCGCCACCACAAGGCCTATGTGGACAACTTGAACAAGGCGCTCGAGGGCCATGCCGATTTGGCAGCCCTGCCGATCGACCAACTCATGCGCGAGATCGACAAAGTGCCCGAGAAGATTCGCCAAGCGGTCATCAATAACGGTGGCGGGCATGCCAATCACTCCATGTTCTGGGAGATCATGGCCAAGGATGCCGGCGGCAAGCCTTCTGGAGCCCTTGCCGACGACATCAACGCCACGTTCACTGATTTTACGACGTTCCAGCAGCACATTAAGGAGGCTGCCCTCAAGCGGTTTGGCAGCGGCTGGGCTTGGTTGCTCTATGCCGACGGCAAGTTGCAGATCGCAAGCGCCGCCAATCAGGACAGCCCGTTAATGAAGGGTCAGGTTCCGATTCTCGGCATCGACGTTTGGGAACATGCCTATTATCTAAAATACCAGAACAAGCGTCCTGACTACGTGGACGCTTGGTGGAATGTCGTGAATTGGGCGGCCGTTGGCGAGCGCTATTCCAAGGCAAAGGCCGGTAAAGTTTAGGCGCCGCTCCGAAACGTATGCCGCACATTTCGTGTGCGGGAATACGGCGCACGGAGTGTGCCAGACACGTTAAGTCGGTGGATAAAATGCGTGAGCCGCGGCTTGAAATGGCCGCGGCTTTTTTGCGCCGGACTAAATCGGGCAGGCGATTGTTAAAGAAAAGAGCCGAATCTGGGCTCCAGATTCGGCTCTATTGCAGATTAAGTTACAGGCCCGACCAACAGGGCAAGTCGTGGCCGCTTGGATATGCCGCCGGCAGTGTCCGCCGGCGAACCAGCGGCACATGCCGGTGCATGGTTCAAACTACTTGGCAACTGGGGCCTTGGGGGCCGGAGGAGCCGGGGGAGCCGGAGCCGCCGGGGCGGCCGAAGGCGAGGTCACCGGGGCAGCGGCGGGAGCCGCGGCCGGGGCGGCAGCGGGACCGCAGGCAGACGGAGCGCAAGCAGACGGAGCGCAAGCAGCCGGAGCAGCACAGGCAGCCGGAGCGGCGCAACCGCAGCTCTCACCGCACTCGTGGCGGTGGAACAGGCGGCAGCGGTGACGCGGACGGCAGCTCGCCGGAGCTTCGCCGCACGAACTGCAAGCTGCAGGAGCACAGGCAGCGGCCGGAGCGCAAGCTGCCGGAGCGCAGGCGGCAGCCGGAGCGCAAGGCGCCGGAGCGGCAGCGGCTGGAGCGCAGGCGCCGGAGCCGGAGCAGCAGCAGCGGGAGCGCAGGCCGCCGGAGCCGCACATGCGGCCGGAGCGGCACAGGCAGCCGGAGCGGCGCAGCCGCAGCTCTCACCGCACTCATGGCGGTGGAACAAACGGCAGCGGTGACGCGGATGGCAGCTCGCTGGAGCCTCGGAGCAAGAGCTGCAAGCAGCCGGCGCAGGCAGCGGCGGCCGGAGCGCAAGGCGCCGGGGCAGCGCAGGCGGCCGGAGCCGCACACGCAGCCGGAGCCTCGCAACCGCAGCTCTCACCGCAGCCGCGATGGAACAGACGGCAGCGATGGCGCGGGTGGCAGCTCACAGGAGCCGACTCACAGCCACAAGCAGCCGGAGCACAAGCGGCCGGGGCCGCACATGCAGCGGCAGGGGCGCAGCAATCGCCAGCCACCGCCAGGTTGGCACCGCCCAACAGGGCGAAGCCGAGGACCGCCACAAACAATGCGGCGAAAAGGATACAGGTGCGATTCATTCGAAAACCTCCTAGTTAACAGGTACCGTAGCGTTTAGATAGGTCGCACGACCACCGTCATGGGCTTTACTGCCTCCGGCTGTGACGGCTTTTAACCGGAGACATACGATCGCTCTCGCCGTGACCCAAGCCCGCGACCGGCTCTTGCTGCCCTGTTAAAGCCGCAAACCGATAGCGTTCCTGGTTTCGAAGACACAGCGAACGCGCCTAAGCTAGCATAGCTACCCCAGATGTCAACCGCGTGGACCACAGAAAATAACCGTACTGGGTCGAGTTGGCTGTCTGGGGGCAATCTAACATAGTTACGGAAGTTTACACCACGATTCGCTCGCTACAAGTACCCTCGCACAAAAAAAGGGCGCATACCGCCTGAATTGACTACCGTTCAATATGCCTAAGTTACTGATATCAAAAAGTTTAGCGATTACAACGCCAGTTTTATTGAAAAAGAAAAAGTTTCGCATTTCCTGCCAATATGAGGGGGAAAATGCCTCGAATTCAGCTTCATCGCGTCGCGATCAAGTTTGCTGAGGGGTAATGCTAGCTAAACTAGCTCGGCCAACTTTCTTCCCGTTGAGCTCAGGGGCAGATGCTCCAACTCGGCCGATCGAATCCATTTCTGGGTTAACCCCTCGCCGCCACCATGGTGAGATACGTACTCGGCATCGTAGCAATCAAGCGTGATTCGGAAGCGGGTCACGCCGTGGCGTATCGCCTTGCGGTGCTCGCCGGGCGAGATCGTAACTCCCGTCATCCGCTGAACATTGTCAACTAATTCGCGGCGCACAGCCGACGGTTTGCCGCCTTGGATTGCGAATCTCGGAAAATCCCAAAGCCCTGCCCAGCGGCGGCCTTCGGGCCACTGGATGACCAGTACGCGGCCACGACGGCGGACGAGCACGGCCGCCTCGCTGACATCCTCGAATTGCGGTCGCGGCTTGGGGCGGGGGATTTCGCTCTGCAACCCTAGCCGGCGGGCCTCACACCACGTCGCCACGGGGCACTCCTCGCATAGGGGCGCTCGGCCGCGGCAGACCTCGCTTCCTAGCTCCATAAGGGCTTGGTTAAACCGCCCTACATCGCAAGATGGCAGCACCGCTTCGGCCGCCGCCCAGAGCAGCTTTTGCCCGGCCGCTGACGTGGTTTGCCCATCGAAGGCCTGGAGACGGCTGAAAACGCGAACCGTATTGGCTTCCAGGATCGGCCGCCGCTGGTCGAAGGCGATGGAGAGGATCGCGCCGGCCGTGTAGCGGCCAATGCCCGGCAACCGGGCGACTGCCTCGGGATCTGTCGGGAAGCGGTCTCCGTGCTCGGCGACAATCTGCCGAGCGGCGGCATGAAGCTGCCGTGCGCGGCGATAGTAGCCCAGACCTTCCCAAAGTCGCAGCACCTGCTGCTCGTCGGCCGCAGCCAGGGCGTGGACCGTCGGCAGCGCGGCCATGAATCGCGTGAAATACGGCTTGACCGTTTCCACTTGCGTCTGCTGGAGCATGATTTCGCTGATCCAGACGGCGTATGGGTCACGCGTCCGCCGCCAGGGCAGATCGCGGGCGTTGCGGTCGAACCAAGTGCAGAGCCTGCGGCGGAAGGATCGTAGCGAAGCAGTGTCAAATTGAAACGAATCCATTCTTTCCCGAGCCTCGCAGTCCTTTTTGCCGCCAGAGGATTTGCGAGAGTATATACAAATGCCGCCGAGGCTGCCATGCACCCGACAAAGAAACGCCGGCTAAATATTGCAGAACCAACCGGACTTCCGCTACCATACAAACTTGTTCCATACATCCCAATTCAGTCAGACCCATGCATATCTCGCTTCACGACAACAAAGAGGACCTGGGTTGCCGCGCGGCAGCCGACGCGGCGGATGCGATCCGCGCGGCCATCGAAGCCCTAGGCCGGGCGAGCATTATTCTGGCCACGGGCACGTCGCAATTCGAGGTGCTTGCCAATTTAGTCGCGGCGGAAGCAATTGATTGGCCGCGCGTTACGGTCTTTCACTTGGACGAGTACCTCGGCTTGCCGATGTCGCATCCCGCGTCGTTCCGCGGCTATTTGCAGCAGCGTTTCGTCGAGCGGCTGCCGCGGCCGTTGGCGGCGATGCACTATATAGATGGTGAAGCGGCCGATCCGCAGGCCGAATGTGCCCGCCTGGGCGAAGCCATTTCCAAGTGCCCGATCGACGTTGCGCTGGTCGGCATCGGCGAGAACGGCCATCTCGCGTTCAACGATCCGCCGGCCGATTTTGAAACCGATCAGGCCTATCTTGTATTGGAACTCGACGATGCCTGCCGCCGTCAGCAGTCGGGCGAGGGTTGGTTTGCCACCCTCGACGACGTGCCTCAACAGGCGATCTCGATGTCGATCCGGCAAATCATGCGCTCGGCACGGATCGTTTGCAGCGTGCCCGATATGCGCAAGGCTTTTGCCGTGCAGCAGTCCGTGCAAGGCGTGGTGACGCCTTGGGTGCCGGCCTCGATCTTACAAGATCATCCGGCCGCTACGCTCTATCTCGATCGCGAGTCGGCGTCACTTTTGAGGTAGCGGTTAACTGGGTCATCAAAAGTTTGCGCGGATTGCCGGCGACGAGCCGCTCAGTCTGTTCGGGCGTAAGGCCCAAGGCGGCTTGCGCACGCGCCGCCATCGCGGGCATGGTAACCGCCGAACCGACAAGGTGCGAGCGGTCTGCCGACCATGTCGCTCCGTTGGCATCGACCTCGACGGATCGCCCGCCAAGCGAATATCGGCCAGGACCAAGCCCTGCCGCGGAAATTGAGTCGGTTACGAAGATGGTCCGTTCAAAGCCGGCAATATTCAGGTAGTTGCCCAGTGCGGTGTAAGGTACGTGTACGCCGTCGGCGATGAAACAAATGGTTAAGTGTTCCGAAAGACTCAAGACGCGCTGGATAACATTGTCGTGCCGGGCGAGCATAAGCGGGCAGCCATTGCCCAAGTGTGTAAAGAGCGACAGCCCCGCGTCGATTGCCGCGCGGAGTTGGTCCAGGCTCGGGTTGCAATGGCCGGCGGATACGAGGATCCCGCGCTTGGAAAGATAACTCGTGACTCTCAAGTCCGGATCGCACTCCGGTGCCAGCGTGACCAGTCGTACATCACCCTGGGCAGCGTCGAGCAGACGATTCATTGCGTCCAGGTCGGCAGGGCGGACATGTTCTCGCGGATGCGCGCCTACATAGCCCGGCTCCCCACTGATGAACGGGCCTTCGACGTGGATGCCGTAGATTGTTCGGCTTGCCAGCGGGTTCTGCTCTCGCAATCGCGCGAGTCGGTTCAAGCGAGTGGCCACTTTTTCGAGGTCGTCGGTAATAATCGTGGCGAAAATGCCCGCGACGGAATCGGCCGCTAAGCGCTCGCATGCGAAGTGCAGTTGCAAGGGTGTAAGCTCGTCGCTATTGAAATCGACGCCGTGACAACCATTGACTTGTAGATCAACGAAATGCATTCTCTGGATTGGGTCACGCGGGCTTATCAAAATCATCATCCGCCGGCGAACGGCGTATGGGGGTCAATATCTTGCGGAACGCCCAGTGTCCGCCGATCAAGAGATACATTCCGACCAACAATTCCACGAGGGGACGCACGACGAACTCAAAGGAAAAATGCTCCATCGCCTTGTCTAGCCCACCAAGTCTATTGACGCGCATCACCAGTTGGATAACGAAGCTGACCACGCCGATAAACCCCAAGGCCGCGATGTAAAGGCCGACCGAGCGAAGCATCACCTTGGCGAAGCTTGCCTCGGTCAAGGGCCGATTCGATGGCTGCCCGGACGCCTTTTCGGTTTCGCCGCGCGACTGGCCGCACTTCCGGCAGATGTCGACATCGTCGGCAATTGACTCTCCACACCGCGCGCAGTTCCACATGGCAACGCCCTCCAAAACGTCAAGCGGCCGGCACGCGAAAAGCCGCTGTGGCCGCGGAACGTGCATTGACCCTACCCTACCAACATTCTATCACGTCGGTGGGGGTTGTTGTAGGTGCGACTCGGCGAGCTAGTCGTTGGCCAGTTTGACGGCCAGCAAGTCCAACTGGCTCTTGAGATCGCTCAAGAGGACGTCCGTGCCCGCGCCGCCGGCCCAATGGGCGTAGAATGCGCTAGACGGACCGTGCGTCGTCCCAAGCAGCGAAGTCGTCGTTTTCAAGTCGTGGATCTGCTTATCGACCGTCTGGAGCCGTGCCGCCGCGCTCCGGCTATCGCGCCAGATGCGGTCCAATTGCAATATGAGACCAAGCACCAGGGCGACCTGCGCGCCGAGAATGATCGGCGCCCCGACCGCCCAAAGCTCCTGACGCCCTGTGTGCGCGGACCAGCCGAGCAGGGCTAGCCCGCAGACCACGGCCATCATGCCGAACGTCAAGGCAGACCAGACGACGAAGCCTGCCAGGCGGTCGCCCAACGAGGTTGACTTGAGCGGCTCTTCCGCGGCGATTACTCGATCGATGCGTCGCAACGGCCGGCGCGATTTCTTTGCGTGCGGGCCCTTCATGCCCTCGCCCGCATCGATCCGGAATGTCGGGCCTTCTGTCAGCGCGTTACGTTTCCTTCCTGCGTTGCGAGCCGGGCCGAGCACGCGGAAGGCATGCCGCAGTTGCTCTTCCATCTCCCAGCCGTCGTACGCCGGCCGCTGACTAGCTGCGGTGCTAGCAACGCCGGCACGATCAGCCGTCTTGCGTCTCATGTGAGGCGTGCCGTGAACCGGAGCCGGGTCCAATGGCCCAGAGCAACGAGCGCACGAGTACTTGCCCTCCTCAAGCGAGGGAACACCGGGAACGTCCTGCGCGCATTTACGGCACCACATGTTAGTCCATATTTCGGCAGGCGATCGTGTTAAACTGTAGCGATTCCGCAGTATTTACCGGCCTGGCTCATACCATTCTCGCCGCAGCCAATCAGCTAACAATTCCAAGTCATGCTGGCTTAGGGCGTTCTTCTTTGCATCCGCCGCCGATTCGGCAAAAGCCGGCATGCGGTCGTTTGATTTGCCGTAATAGGTCTTGTGGGCCGGGTTGCCGATCATGCCTATGAGCCAGGCGCGGCTGCCATAGCCGGTCAGGTCAGGTCCCTTGGCATTGGCTCGCTTGTCTGGGCCGTGAAAGACATGGCACTCGGTGCAGTTTTCCGCAATGAGCTTCACTCCGGCCGCGATATCCGCCTTGCTGTCGGCGTCGGCGGCCGACTGCGACTTTAGCTCCGCCTCGTGCGAAAGGGCGGCGATGATTTGTGCCTTCTCCTTATCTTCGTAGTCGGCAAACGTTTCTTTGACGAACTCGTACATCTTGCCCCGCTTGAACTTCGTGTTGCCGAAGTATTTGGCGCCGCCGATGCCATTGACCGTCAAGAACTCCTTCAGCCACTTTCTGTCCGCAAAGCCTGCCAGGTCGGCGGCGGTCGGTTTTTCCGGCCGCGTTATGCCGGCCGCGCCGCTGAAATCGTGGCAGCTTGCACAGTATTGATTGAAAAGCCGCGGACCTTGCGTCTTGGCATCGTCTCGCAAGAGCGTTCGAGCGCCGCCGGGGGGAATCCGCGGCACATCGCCGACTTGCTTGCCCTTGGTGGCGTCCACCGGGCTGGGCTGCATGGCCAATTCCTTCGTCCGTTCGGCCTCCGCCTTTCCCGACGCAAGCGCGGCTTGGCACTTCTCGTTTTTGGCGTCCTCGGCATACGACTGCCAGGAAAGCGCCGTCACTCCAGCCAGAACGCCGATCAAGAGCAGCACGTTGAAGATCCGCCCGACTAGATTTCGGCCAATGAACGGCATGGCAAAGAACATGAGCACGGTTACTCCGGGAATAATCATGATCGGGACGATTTCGGGATAGGACGCCATTTTATCATGGAGCTGGTAAAGGCCGCGGAAAGACCATTCGGGCCGCGCCGTGCCGGGGTCATCGACCATGTTGGCCGGCGCGCCGAGGTCGATGCCGGCGCCTGGCAGATGGACGCCATTTTGCAGCGATAGTCCGACTATTATAGCCATCGCGATCAGGCAGGCAGTCGAATCGCGACACGCCTGCCGCGGCCAGTAGGGCACGGCCGCTTCCGCCTTCGCCGCATCGCTTCGCTGCCTCCCGGCCAGTCGGGCGTGCAGCCATATCAGCCCCAGCAGTGCCGCCGTTAGCACGCCGGCATGCAAGGCCAGGAAGCGCGTGATGGTGAACGTCCCAAACTGCGACCCGCCAACCGCGAGCTTCGCGAGCCACGGGCCGACGACCGGCGTATGGTCGAGGTACGCAATGCGGATGCCCGAAGCCCAATAGCTGTTCTGGTCCCAAGGTAGCAGGTCGCCAGTGAGGTTGAGTCCGAGCGTCACCAGAGCCATAAGCAGGACGGTCCAATAGAGCACGGTCCGCCCGGCGGTGTATGTGCCAAGGAGAACCGTTTGCACGACATAGAGTCCGATCAGCACGACCATCGCCTGGCCGGCATAATAATGGATGGCGCGGAGCAGCCAGCCCCCGAGAACGTGATATTGCAGGAAATAGACGCTTTCCCACGAGCTTTGGGCACCGGGGCTGTAGTACATCCAGATCACCAGCCCGGTGATGGCTTGGACGAGGAACGTGAAGGCGATCGTCGCCGGCCAGACGAACCGCCAAGCCGGCCCGCGAGCAACGGGCCGCTGGAGCCAGTCGCCGAGAGCCGTAACGAGGCCGGTTTGCTGATCGAGCCAGTGGGCGAGAGCGTTCATGGTATATGCGACGCGTGGGTGAGGCAATTCATCGTAACCGGAAATGTTAGTGAGGGAAATGGGTGGGCATTGCACATTGAACATTGAAAATTAAGTCTCAAGGGCCTCCGTTCTTCATCCACTCAGCATTACTAGGCCGGTTTTGGAGCGTGGCTAGTCAGCCATCTGCACCGCCTTTCATGTTTGCACCGCGTGATGCACATGATAGTTGTTGCCGTAAGTTGTTATGTGATAACATGTTGCGATTTCCGGTCACGGGCGCGGGCGTGTTAATCTGGGTAAGGCTGGTGCGTTTAGCCTGGCGCGAGCACCAGATCGGCGCGCCGAACGCGAGGCCGCAAGCCCGAACTTGGCCCCCTTCTCCGCGCGGTACTCCGGGGGAGAAGGGCCGGGAATGAAGGGGCTGGACGCGTGGACTTATCGGCTTTTCGCCGCCGGTTTGGCCGACTGCGCACCGCCTTGCTCGGCCGGAATGATGCTCATTGGCGGCACGGGGCTGGCGTTCGCGACCCCGGCGTATTCATCCCACCACTTTTGAATCGAGGCCGCAGCGGGCATTTCGCCATCGAAGACGAGGAAGCGATAGTTCAATTCCAGTGGCTTGTCCTTCGTGACCGTGGCCACGGGGAATGCTCCGAAGCGGCCGTAGTTGCGATAGGCGGAGAAGCGGGTGCCCTTTGGATTGCCCGGGTGATTCAGGTCGATGATGCTGTACTTCTTGCCGCTCAGGACATAGGTATCTCCCAGCCAGGGGTAGTCGCGGTCCTTGTGGCTGTTGGCGTTTTCCCTCGGGAAAACGTAGACCGTCTGCTTGACATCGACCTCGTTCGCCGGGCGGTACTGCACGCCGGAGTGCTCGGGATCGCCGTCGAGCTTGACGTCGCCGCGGCGGGCGGTGAGCTTTGTGTGGAAGTCGATCGCCAGCCGACCGCCGGCCGGGCCGCGGCGGATGGTCATCGTCCGCTCTTCGACCAAGAACGGTTCGCCTTGCGCGTCGTTCCAGTTCGCGAGCGAGGTGAACGCGGCCTCGTCGGCCGTGGCCTTTTGGGCGAGGAATTTCTGATGGACGATCTCGCCGCCCTTCATGTGCCAGCGGTCGTAGGTTTTGCCGTCGAACTTCATCTTGTTCCAGCCGATGAAGATGCCGCGGTGGTGCGGATAAAGCCCGCCGGGGCCCTTGGTGATCGGCCTACTGCCTTCGGCGTCGAAGACGTGCAGGTAAGGCTTGTAGGTCTCCTCGCGGAGCTTGGGCGTCGAATTGTCGTGGGCGTACATGTAGCGGGCGACGATCTTGCCATCCAGGAGGATGTCGAGATGCTGGCCGAGGTCGTCATTAAAGGAAAAGCCGTTGGGATCGGCGGCGGTGCGGGCGGACTTGGCAAACAGCAGAACAACGATTAGCAGAAGCGTTCGTCGAAGCATGATTGGATTCTCTGTAGGGTGGGACCAGCGAGTATAAACGAGCGCCGGCCCACCGTCGTTACCTGGAAAGTTTATCCCACCCCGAACGAAACTTGTAGCTCCCGGCGGGCACTTCGAATACGGCGCGGCCGTCCATGAGCCACAGAAACTTGGCCGGCGCGGGGACGGTCACCGCTTCGGCCGACCTGGCAGGAACGGAAACAAACGCGGTCGTTCCGACGGGGATTGTCACGTTCAGGCGGTACTCCGCTCCGGCCTCGGCGCGGACGGTAACAGCGCCGTGAGGAGTCGGCACTCGGCCCTCGGCCCATTTCAAGTTGCCCAGCCGCGGCTCGATTTTCAAGCGGGCCCAGCCCGGCTCAACCGGCGCGACGCCCAGCAGCTTGCGCGGCAATACGTTGGCCGGAGCCGCGCCCCAGGCGTGGTTCCAATCCTGGTTCGGCTTGTATTTTTGGTCCCATGCCTCCAGCGTGATCGTCGTGCCAACGTCCTCGACCATGTGCCGCCAGCTCCTGTCGCTCGGCGCGGTCATCAGGGCGATGGCGTGGACACCCGCGCCGGCGTTAAAGAGGGCATCCATAAGAAACTGTGCGCCGTAGACGCTGCACGCCATGTCGCGGCCGCGGACGAACTCGGTCACTAGCTTATAACGCAGCGGCGGCACGAGGCCGAATGCCAAAGGAAACATGTTCGCATGCAATGAACTATGCTTGCTGCCTTCCCCATCAACGTACAGGCCGGTTGTCGCGACAAGCTTCTCGTTGATCGCCATCTTCGTCTTCTCAAAGGCGGCACGATATCGGGCCATATCCTCTTTCTTGCCAAGCGCCTCCGAGATCCGCGCCATGCGGTCCAGTGCCTTCGTGTGAAATGCATTCACCACCGTATTCACCGGCCGCATGTCGTAGCCGTCGCGCTCGCTGACGGGCCAATCGACGACATCGCTGATTTTATTGATGTGAATCGCTCGGGCAATCTTGTCGGGCAGGTTCCCTTTCGGAACGGAAATCAGCCCATCAGGCCGCTCGAGGTCGATCAGCGTTTTCGCCTGGAGATCTTTGTAGTACTTCCGCAGGCTCGTGTCGTCGCCACTGTAAAGGTAATCGTCCCAGGCGATGAGCACGGAGAACATGATCCATTCCGTGGGCCAGGTCGGATGGGTAATGAGGTACTCATGCGTGTGCCGCGGCAGTGTGTAATCGCCGGCCGTGTAGAACCAGCCGAGCTGGTTGATGTAGGCGTCGGCCTCGTACGGCTTGCGCTCGCGGTCGCCATCGACAAAGATGCCGCCATAGCTCGTGGCTTTCATCGAATACTTCGAGAGCTCCCAAATGGCGTTGAGCTTTTCATCCGAGCAGTGGAAGTCGGCCGCTTTGTCGTCGAACGGATAGTGCGCGGCAAGCTGGCGAACGTCATCCTTGGCGAGCGAAGCAGGGGCGTTTTCAATCTCGACATAGCGGAACGGCATCACCGGCCCGATCTCCGGCGGCATCAGCCGGGCGACTTTCGCGGTGAGCGGCACGAGATATTTTTCTTGTCCGGCCTGCAAGGTTATCGCGGCGGAATGATAGCGGATGGAACCGCCCGGCTTGCGATCGATGGCGTGCGGCGAGGACAGCTTTTCACCGAGGCGAACGGTCAGCTTGCGTCCCTCCTCGGGATGCGCGACGTGAAGTTCAAGACCGGCGAACGCATCGCGGCCGTAGTCGATGAAAATGTGGCCGGGCGAGACCTGAATGAACCCGGCCGGCGTAACCGGAGTCTGCTGGACCGGCAATGCCTTTCCGACCTTTGCACTCGTGTCTTGTCCGATAGCGGGTCGCGACTGCGCCGCCAGCGCGCAAACGCAGGTTAGTGCAATCAGCGCGCGCCATCGCAAACTCGACATGATTTGGGTTTGCTGGATCATTATCGGGTAATCGCGAAGGCGCGAAAGGACGAAAACGCGAATTCTGGGTAAAACGACGACGCCACGGACTGACGGCTCCTGCTTCGCGGTGCTCGCTCATATCGCGCTTTCGCTGCTTCGCGCTTTCGCGATCCTTTGGTGGCGTTTCCCGTAGCGTCGCTCGGAAATGATGTTACAGACTCCACGATTCCACCTTATTTCACTTTCAATCGCAGAATTGTTACCGAGTACGCCGGGAATGAGTGCCTGAATTCCTGGCCGATGCCCTCGATTGTCTGTTCCTGAGCGGCGATCTTCCGCGGATTGGCGAAATCGTTCTCCTCGGCCGCTCCGCCGCCGGTAAGCGAGATCATGCGGGCCGTCGGTTTGACTTCCGGCAGGCCCTTGAGCGAAACCGCGGCGTCCTTCGGCTTGCCGCTGCCGTTGACCACCTTGAGAATCAACTCGTCGCCTTTAGCTGTCCAGCCGGCCGTGGAGGCGAGCCAGGGAACGAGCGTGCGCGTCACGCGGTGAATGACCTTGCCGTCGAGAGAGCAAGTAACCTTCGCGCCTTGGATCTCGACCTTGATGTCGTACCAGCGGCCCGTCTCGATGCGGCCGGGGACGGACGACTCTGGCAGTCCGCCGCCTTCGAGGTTATGCCGGCTGTTGGCCCAGCCGCCGATGTTCCACCAGTATTTCTCTTCGCTGTTCTGATTGTTGAAGAGGATGAGGAACCCCTCGTTGCCGGAGATCTTGCGGGCCTTCAGCGTGAGCGTGTAATCGGTCCACTTGGCATCGCCGGCAAGGGCCTTGACGCCTTCGCCGTTACCGGTCTGCCGGAGGGCGCCGTCGCGGACCTGCCAATCGCCGCCGGCGAGCTTCCAGCCGGAAATTCCGACGCTGAAGTCCGAGGCGAAGAGGGTCTTGCCGTCGTGCGTCACGCGGATGTCCTTAAACTCGGCTTGCGTCCGCCAGGTGCCGACGCCGACCATGCCGCTGCGGGATTGCTCAGTCGCCGCGTCGACGGAAACTTCGACCGCCCGATCGGCCCGATTTGCCGCGAACATCGCCTGCACCCAGTAGGACGGCGTGCCGTACGCTCGGCCGGAATCGAAGACGATCGCGTTGGGGTTCCATGTCCGCCAGGCCGGATGGACGAAGAGCGGGGCGTAGGAGGACATGGCCACCACGTCGCCATTGCGCTCCATGCCGGTCATGAAGGCCGCCTCGGCCACCGCGGCGATGAGGTTGCCTTGGCCGCAGCCGCTAGTCACCGCGTATTCGCCGACGTAGACCTTGTACTTATCGCGGTCGTAGCTGTCGTATTGGCGAGTGTGCGCGAAGAAGTATTCCGGCGAGTTGTAGTAATGCTCATCGAGCAATTCGATGGGGCGGCCTCGTGGCATGCCCTGCCAGAGCGGGGCGACGAGTTTCATCTCCGGATACCGCTTTTTGATCGCGTCGTAGAACAGGGCGTAGCGCTCATTGTAGATCGGCCCGCCGTTTTCGTTGCCGATTTCCATGAGCTTGAGATGGAAGGGCTCGGGATGCCGGGCCTTGGCGCGGAGCGAACCCCACTTGCTCTCCGCCGGACCGTTGGCATACTCGATAGCGTCCAGGGCGTCTTGAACATATTCGTCCATCTTGCCGGTGCTATTATCAACCGGCGGCACGTGGTCGCGGTGGGCCATGCCGCAATTGATGACGAACAGCGGCGCCGCGCCGATGTCCTCGCAAAGCTGGAGGTATTCATGGTAGCCCAGCCCGTCATTGGAATAGTAGCCCCACAGGTTGTAATGGCCGGGCCGCTGGGCGATGTCGCCAATCGACTTTTTCCATTGAAACTGCTCGGCAAGCCGGTCTCCTTCGACGTAGCAGCCGCCGGGGAAGCGGACGAAGGCCGGGTGCATGTCGGCGAGCATCTGCGTGAGGTCGCGTCGCGTGGCGTGGCCTTTGAAAGTGTCGGCCGGCATGAGCGAGACCATGTCGAAATAGAGGGTGGCGGGTTTGCCGGTTGCGATGACCAGTCGGGCGTTGGATTCCGTCGCAGTAGCGGAGAGGACAGTTTCAAATTGCTTCCAGTCGCGGCCAATTTCCGTATAGGATTTCTTCGCCAGGACTTCGCCATTCGGCCGTTCGAGCGTAACGTCGACCGCACCGTGGAAATCGTCGCCGCGAACGTACATCGAGAAGCGATAGTCTTTGCCTTTTTCGATGGCGAGCCCCCACTTCTGCATGTCGGCGGCTTCGCGGAACGATTCGGCGTTCCCGCGAGGCTCGCCGCGGCGGCCGTAGGGCGCGCCTTTGAAGCCGTCACTGCTAATTCCGACGCGGCTGCCCGTAAACACCATTTCAACCGCAAGCTTCAGGCACGTGGGGTTATTGGGGTTCAGAGGCCGGCTCTTGTCCAGCGTCATCGAGCCAGAAGTGCGGCCGCCTTTAACAAGCGACCACCCCAGCGGCATCGGCGCGTCCTCGAAGGAGCGATTTTGCAGCATCTCGGCGTAGAGGCCTCCGTCGCCCGCGCGGTTGATCTCCTCGAAGAAGATGCCGTACAAGAGCGGACTGATGTTCGCACCGAGCTTGTCCGCCTCGACGGTAATGCGGGCATCGGGGTCGGCCGCTTGCGCCAGCGGGACACATGTCGTGAAGAGCGGGGCCAAGAAAACAAATAACGCCAATGAATGTCGTTTCATGTTGAACCTCCTAATCGGTGCGGTTGCAATATCTCACGCTAAGGCGCTAAGGCGCAAAGGACGTCACCGCCGCCGATGGCGAAAGAATGGGCGGCCTGCTGCCCTTGACCATACGCCGGACCGAGCACTGCGGCGGCGAGCAGCGCCAACAACAAGGCCGGCACGGCGTATGGAAAGCGCATCATGTGACCCATTCGCTTCGCTTCTACGCCAAAGCGCTCCATCCCTTGCGATAGGGCCGATCGATCCAGGCGTTAAGCTCCGTCAGGTTCGTGACCTTCATGCCCGGGCCGTCCCACGCGACCGGCTTGTTCAAGCCGGCATGTTGCGCCAGGTTGCCGAGAATCGACATCTCGGTGAGCCGCGCACCGTATTCGAAATGGGCGGCCGTTTCCTTCCTGCCCTCGCGGCAGGCGCTGAGGAAATCGGCGGCGATGGTCGGCGTCTTGGGCACCTTCGGCATTGCGTCCGGGCCCTTGCCGAGGATCTGAGCGCCGCCGCCGTAGCAGCCGGTATAGAGAATGCCTTTCTCGCCGACGTAGAGTGTGCCGTTGGTCTCGAACTTTACGTTCGGATGCGCTTCTTCATTTCGGCCAAGAGCGGCGGCAGATAGTGCTGGCGTCGTCGCCCCGTTCCGCCGGCTTCGTAGCCGTCGTACCAATAGGCCTTCACCGGCGGCATGTCGCCGCGCGCGGGGAAGTCCCAGCGGATGCGGCAGCCGATCGGATAGCGCTCGTCGCTGCCGCCATTGACCGCCTCGAGTTCGACTCCCGTCGCCTGCTCCAGCTTCAGCGCCCAATAGACGCCATCCAAGACGTGGCAGCTCAAGTTGCCCAGCGAGCCATTGCCGAAATCGTACCAATCATGCCAATCGTGCGGATTCAGGCCGGCGTGATAGTCGCGGTAGGGCGCCGGGCCGATCCACATGTCCCAGTGCATCCCGGCCGGAACGGGCAGCGTGGGCGGACGCGGGCCTGCGCCACCATTGGAACGATCGCACCAACTGTGCGTTTCCTTGATCGGGCCAACCATCCTCGACCAGACGGCGGCACAGAGTTGGTGGTAGCCCTTCTCGCAGTGGCCTTGATTGCCCATCTGCGTCGGCGTCTTGATTTTGGCGGCCATTGCCGACAGCCGCCGGGCCTCGGCGATGTCGTGGCAAAGCGGCTTCTCGCAATAGATGCCGATGCCCAACTGCATGGCGATCATGCTGGGCAGCGCATGATGGTGGTTCGGAGTGGCGACGAACACGCAGTCAAGCTCCTTGCCAAGCTTATCGAAGAGGCGGCGGTAGTCGGTGAAGGTCTGAAGCTTGGCGGCGTCGCCGCCCTTGTCTTCAACGGCCCTCTTGACGACGTTGTGCCGCGCTTCGCTGGCATCGGCAATGGCGACGAGGTTCTCGCCGAGCGCGGTTTCGATGTGAGTCATGCCGCGCCCGCCGCAGCCGACGACGGCGCAGCGAAGTGCCGAGCCGCCCTTACCCGATCGGCTCGGGGCGGCGTGCAGGACGTTGGGGAAGGGAAAGAGTTGCGCGGCCGACGCGCCGGCAGTCGCCAGCGAGGCCCGCCGCAAGAACGAACGGCGGCTGAGTGTGGAGGACATAAAGAGAGTACCCTAGTGAGATGGAAGGTGGGATTGATTCGCAATGGAAGCCCAAACCGAGGCAGTCGTTCAAGGGCTCCCTTACGCTCCCTATTTTGCGCCATCCGGCGCTCAAGATCAACAGGCCGCACGGGCGGCAAGCTCATGAATCGTCACAGAAATCACGAAAGTGGCCCGCCGCGGATTCGGTCAGGCTCTGGCCGGACCTGATGCCCCGCTGCCGCTAACGTAAGCTCGCAGGCCCCGCTCCAGCGGTTCGAGGGCCGATTCCAGGCTGGTGAAGGAGTCGGCGGCGTCGGACAGGTTACGGCTGCCGCCCATTTTTTCCAAGCCCTCGGACCACTGGAAGGCCGCCGTATCGCCGAAATACCGCAGGGTGCCCTTGAGCGTATGGGCGGCCAACTGGAGGCCGGGAGCGTCGCCCTTCTCGATCGCCAAGCGGACGGCGGTGAGCATGTTCGGCAACTCCGCCAGTGTCGCCTCCGCCAACACCTGGACCAGACGCGGATTGCCGCGCATCTGCTTCAACACGGCGGTCCAATCGATGGCTTCGATCGGCAATACTTCGTCCATGTGAAACTCCGTACTTTTGGGGACCGCGCCTAAGTCCGGCGAAACGATTGACTAGCGATTCTATCCTGTAGCGGCAGGAAATGAAATAAATTGTCACAGTAGAGTGAGGCTTGGTTCACTATCGGCCAATGAACGTGACGCACCTGTCGTTTTTATACAAATTTCATGCGCTTAAATACAAATTGGTACTATGGTAGCTCCGAGCTTTCGCTTGCGGCTTCGCGACGCATCCCGAGCACGGTGGTGTGCAACGATAACGCCGCCGTCCGTAAACGTTGCCGGGCCAAATAGCTGCGAATAGCCGTCGCGACCTATTGCTAAATTCCCTAAGAACCGATATGATATTTTAAGGTGACTAGTCAAGGGCCTTGTCCTGGGAGGCAGTTCTATGCAACGCGATCGCCGTTCGGCTTTTACTCTCGTCGAGCTTTTGGTCGTCATCGCCATCATCGGCATTCTGATTGGCTTGTTGTTGCCGGCTATTAACGCCGCGCGCGAAGCCGGCCGCCGCGCCGCGTGCATTAACAAGTTTAAGCAAATTGGCCTTGCGTTTTTGAATTACGAAGGTGCCTTGGGCACGCTGCCCGCGGGCAGCAGCAAAGGCTATCTATATGAAACGACCCCTTCGAGGGGCGGTCAGTGCTTTAACCAGAATCTGGCAGTGTTGCCATACCTGGAGAATAAAAGCATCTACAATAGATTCAATTTTCAGGTGATGCCGAATGCCGCGCCGAATGCCGTAATGGCGACCCAGGTTGTTCCGGATTTTCTTTGCCCGTCGTGGGTGGGCCAGCCGATCTTACATTGCCGCTGCACGAATTATCCCGACCCGGAGTATTCGATGGTAACGTGCTACGTGGGGAACGCGGGACCGGTAATCATCCATGCCGGCGCGTACCCGGGTCAATGCCCGTGCAAGGATACCGATACAAACCCGATTTGTTATTGTGCGCAGACCACCGACCACCAGGAGACACGCGGCTACAGCGCGACTGCAACCACCGTGACGCCCTCCAATGCCGACATCGGAATCTTCTATTCGGAAGTTCCGAGGGGCTGCAAGCTCACTCGGATTATCGATGGACTCAGCAGGACGTTATTGGAAGGCGAACAATTGCCGGACCGCACTCCCCACGCCGCTTTGTACAATATGAACAGTTCGACGGCCACCACGAACATACCTTTGAATGCCGACATGTCGCTGTGTCCCCTGATCGGCGGTGCGATGATCGACAACGGTACTGTCCATAGCCAGAACGCTACGGAAGATTGCGACGGATTCAAGAGCGCGCATCCGGGCGCGTGCAACTTCGTGATGTGTGACGGCAGCGTGCATAGCTTTCCGTTGACGATCGATTTCGAAGTACTCAATGGTCTTGGCACAAAAGCGGGCGGAGAAGTATCGACGCGCTATTCGAAAGTGCCCGTGGCGGTGCCCCAGTAAAGCAAATCATATCAAGGCTCGAGGTACGACATGGATTGCCCGATGCAAGAGTGGCCGGCGTCCCCTTGGCGCGCTCGCAGAGCGCTCGGCGGACGTGGAATGGCCATTGTCGCATTCATTGCCTTTTTGGGCAGCCTCGCTTTGAGCGGCTGCAGTAACAACTATCCCGCCGGCCTTACGCCCGTAAGCGGAAAGTTGACGCTTGATAACAAACCGTGGCCGAAGGAAGGGCGGGTCTATTTCACTCCGATCAAGCCGCTGGAAGGCCATCCCAGTTTGCCGGCCGCCGCCCGAATAAACCCCGATGGCTCATTTGCGGTCGGGAATCCTGCTTCGCCCGGACTTGTGCCGGGCGAATACGGCGCGGTCATCGTTTGTGGGGAATCCGATGAACACCATGCGGGGAAAAGCGCCGTCGCGGCGCGTTACGCAAGCGCGCGAACCAGCGGGCTGAAATTCACGGTCGAAGAAGGGTCGAAGCCGATCGTCTTGAACTGGGACATCAAGTCGAAGTGACGCCCGCTAGATTGCGTTAGGCGCCGGTCCGATTTCAACGATTGCGCAGCTCCGCCTTTCCCACATCGTCCGATGTTGACTCGCCGCATCTTGCTTGAGCGGCTCGGCCCGGCTGCGATTTGACCCAATGACCCGTTCGTCCTAGACTGACGAATAGGGAAACCGAGGAGCTTGCTCATGCCGAGTATCCGCTTCACCAGCACGTTGATCGCGGCATTACTTGTCGCTGCCCGCTTGGGCCAGCCGGCCTGCGGACAGCCGCCAAAGAAGGACCAGCCCGCCGCGAAGCCGCGTCTCGCGTCGCCGGGCGAGAAGGCCCAGGTTTCGCTCTTCGGCGTCAAGGCCGAGGGGTCGAAGTTCGTCTACGTGCTGGACCGCAGCGGCAGCACCGACGGCAAGCTGCTCGCCACGGCGAAGGCCGAAATCCTGGCCAGTATCCAGACGATCGACGATGTCCACCAGTTTCAGCTCGTCGTCTATAACGAGCGGCCAAAGGCTTTCAACCCGGCCGGCTCGGGCGGCCAGTTGGCCTTTGGCACGGACGCCAATCGCGAGGAAGTGAAGAGGTTTTTCGCGACGATCTCCGGGGACGGCGGCACCGACCACGCGGCGGCGCTTTCCATGGCCGTCCGCATGCACCCCGACGTGATTTTCCTCTTGAGCGACGGCGACGAGCCGATGCTCACCGCCCGCGATCTGGAGCGCATCGATCGCATCGGCCCCGGCATCATCATCAACACGATCCAATTCGGCGAGGGCCATAAGCTGCGCGCGGATTCATGGAAAAACTCGCCAAGCAAAGCGGCGGAGAATATAAGTTTGTGGATACGACGAAGATGGGTGATTCGAAGAACCAGTCCGAAAGCCGGTAGGGTGCGGTCGAGTCCTACGAAGACCCACCATTATTATCCGTAATTGGTCGGTCTTCGCTGCGCTCGACGCCACCCTACGCACGAACCAACTCGCCGATCGTCGTAATCTCGTCCTCCGATAGCTCCATCGACCCCGCCGCGGCGTTTTCAACCGCCTGATGCGGATCTCGCGCGCCGCAGAGTACGCAGGTGATGCCGGGCTGCGCGGCCGTCCAAGCGATTGCCAACTGCCCGATCGTCGCGCCGTGCCGCTGGGCCATCGGTTCGAGTTGCTTGAGCAGGCCGTTGATCCGCTCGACGTTTTCCGGGCGGAAGCGCGGGTTTGCCTTCCGCAGATCGCCCGGCTTGTAGTCCCGCTCGGGGTGCAGCTTGCCGGTCAGCAGGCCGTGCGATAGCGGCGAGTAGGCAAGCACGGAAACGTGGTTCTCGCGGCACCAGGCCAAGATTCCGTTTTCCTCCAGCTTGCGGTCCAAGAGGCTGAACTTCTCCTGGTCCGAGTCGATCGGCCCGTAGTTCTTCAGGCGATCCAGGTCGCAGTTCGAAACGCCGATCGCGCGGATTTTGCCTTCCTGCTTCAGCCGCTGTAGCTCTGCCACGGTTTCGGCCAGCGACGTGGAGGGGTCCTGCCAATGTGTTTGCAGCAAGTCGATGCGGTCCGTCCGCAAATTCCTCAGGCTTCGTTCAACTTCCTCGCGGATCGACGCCGGGCGAAGGTTTTTATAAATCTTCTTATCAACGGGCCGCAGTGTCGCGCCCTTGTCGTCGGCGTAGAACATGAGCGTGCCCTCTTCGCGATCCCAGATCAGCCCGCACTTGGTGGCCAGCACGACGCGGTCGCGGCGGTCGTGGATGGCGCGGCCGACCACTTGTTCGCTGTGCCCGTAGCCGTAAACGGGCGCCGTGTCGATGAGGTTGATGCCGTTGTCCAGGGCGGCATGGATGGCGGCGATCGACTTCTCATCGTCCGCTCCGCCCCACATCCACGCACCGGTGACCCACGCGCCGAAACCGATGGCGGAAATGTCGATGTCCGTTGATCCAAGTTTTCGCATGAACATGATTTAGCCTGCGGGGGAGTTCTTAGAACTTAGAGCTTAGAACTTAGATATCCGCGAGTCAAGCAGTTGCTGCTCTTGGCACTAAGGCCTACGACCTCTTAAGAATCATCGCCACCGCAATCGCTAGTCCGATGGCAATAACGATGCGGCGGACGGTTTTCTGACCCAATCGCCGAGCGACGTCCGCGCCGGCGTAGCCGCCGACGATTGCGCCCACCGACATCAGCAGGGCCGACGGCCAGTCAACAAGTCCTTTGATAACGAATAGCGCCGCAGCGATGCCATTGATGAACATGGCGTTGAGATTCTTGATGGCGTTTGCCTCGTGGATATTGGAGAAGCCGAGGATGCCGTAGACCGCGAGCATGAGGATGCCGATGCCCGCGCCGAAGTAGCCGCCGTACACGCCCACGAGGAACTGCGATACGAGCACGACCGTCCAGCGAAGCGGCGTCGCATGTCGCGCGAACGTCGGGGCGTCGGAGTCATCGCGCGGTTCGGGCGGATTCCCGTTTGTCGCCGCACGGCTCAACCGCCGCTGCAATCGTGCCAGCGGCTCCTGCACGATGAAAACTCCGGTCGCCAACAGGATCAAATACGGCACGAGGATGGCAAACGTCTTCTCGTCCGTCTTCACCATGAGAGATGCGCCGACGAGGCCGCCCAGGACGCTTGGGACCGAGAGCCAAAGGATCTCGCGACGATGACGGCCCAGCTCCTTGCGGTAGGCCCAAAAGCTGCTCAAAGCGCCCGGCCAGAGCGCAACCGTGTTCGTGGCGTTGGCGAATTGCGCGCTCATGCCTGCAAAGATCAAGGCCGGGAAGCTAAGCAGCGTGCCGCCGCCGGCGACGGCGTTCACCGCCCCGGCCAAAACGGACGCGCCGATCAAGATCGCAATTTCCAGCCAGGTTAAAGGATGATCCATTTCCGTGTTGGCGTATTCTAACGCCTCGCCGGCAATAAGCTAGACTTTTTCATCGTATTTTGTCGCCACCCGATCCGCCGTCCGCGCAACCGCCATGTCCGCCACGACCGCTACCACCCAATCCGCCGCCACTCGTTTTGCCGGGCTATCAACCTGGCAGGCCCGCGCCGTGTTGATCGCCTTCGCCCTCCTGCTCGGCGTTGGACTCTGGCAAGCGCCCACGCCGCCGCCCTTATGCGATGTGAAGGTGGAAGACGAACGCACCGGCGACGTCTTTCTCTACATGAGCGAAGTGCGGCGGATCCACGCCGGCGAGAACTATTACCAGGTCGCCGCCGAGGAGCTGGTGGCCCAAGGCTATCCAACGGCCAGCGTCTTCAATTGGCGGACGCCGCTGCCGATGTGGCTGATCGGCAAGCTGCCAAACCCGCTCGCAGGGCGACTCTTGGTCATCGCGGCCGGCATCGCCATGCTGCTGATGTCGTTCGAGGCGGCCGCGAGGGAACAGGCCAACATTTACCGTGTCGCCATGCCGCTGACCGTGCTCCTGATCGGACCCATGCTGCCGTGCTTTCAGGGCAACGTGTTCGTACTCTCGGAAGTCTGGGCGGGCATTTTTATCGCCGTTTCCTTGGCGGCCTACGGCGTCAACCTCCGTTTCCTCGGCGCGACGATGGGACTTGCCGCGTTGTTCTTTCGCGAATTGGCTCTGCCGTATTGCGCGATCGGCCTTGCGCTAGCACTTTGGGAGCGGCGGCCGAAAGAATCGATGGTTTGGCTCGTCGGCATTGCCGGCTGGGCCGTCTATTATGCCTTGCACTGCTGGAAAGTCAGCCACTTGATTATGGCCACGGCCGAAGCCCACAAACAAGGCTGGTTCCGCTTCGGCGGATTGACCTTCGTGGTCGCGATCGCCCAAATGAACGCCTGCCTGATTCTTTTGCCCGTCTGGATCACGGCGATCTATTTCGTCGTGGCGATAATTGGGTTCGCCGGCTGGCGGAGCGATTGGGGCCGCAGGATAACACTGGCTGCGAGCGTCTATATTGCGGCCTTCTCGATTGTCGGTCAGGATTTTAACCGATATTGGGGGCTGCTTATCGCTCCGCTGTTCTGCTTCGGCGCGGTGCAGGCGCCGCGGGCGATTTCCGATCTTTGGAAAGCGGCGAAATTGCCGCTGGCGTGGCCGCGGAATCAACGAGTAGCGGCTCGTGTTTAGGAATGGGTTCGGCGTAGGGTGGGCTATCGAAGCCCGACGTGCAAGCGAGGCCGGCACCGTATAGAAGCCTCGCTTGCGCGTTGGGCTTCGATGTCGCGAACGGCTCCCACCGTTTTGCCATAGACGGCTTACTACTCACTACCTGTTCGCCTGCATCGGATTGAACCGCTCCTCGGGCAGTGCGATCGAGGTGATCCGCAGGCCGAACTTGTCGCCCACCTTGACGGCCTCGCCCACAGCAACCGGCCGATCGCCGACGCCCAGTTCGAGCATCTCTTCGCACGACTTGTCGAACTGAATGATCGCGCCGGGACCGAGCTCGATGATGCGGCTGAGCTTTTGCCGCTTCTCGGCCAGTGTGACGACGACGGGAACTTTGATCCGCAATAGGCTCCGCGTATAGGGCGGCAGATCGCCGGATGTCAGCGAAAGCGTGGGCATCTCCTTGCGTTTCGCTTGCCCGATCTTCTCCTGGCCCGATGTCGACTTTGAAGGCCCAGTCGAGAATAGTCCGTCAGGATTCGCCACCGGCCAGATCAGGCCCAGATTGCCCGCCGGCTCGCCTGCCCGGCTGAGAGTGAGAGGAATTGTTGCGGCATTTTGCGGCACGCTGCCGCGGTCCAAGGCTTCGGCCAGGTTCTCTACCCAACCCGCATGGAAATCGTGGGCGAGCCACGTTTCCGGCAGCAGATTCATGCCCAATTCCTGGGCAAGAGTTCCCAAACGTATCTTGCCGTCGGCATCCGGCTTGCGCACACCAATCGGGCACGATCCCCTGTCCGGCAGGCATAGTCAAGATGGCCGTTTCCCGACTCGACTTCAGCAAAACGATCAGCCCGGGCCCGTCGAGATCCAGGCGGACGGTCGGCGATTGCAATGTGCCTTGCTGAGCGGGGGCGATTTCGACAGTCTGCTGGAAGGCCCTGGCAATCGCGGCCGCGGCCCCTTCCGCGCCTGATTGGCAGGCGGCGATAACTGCGCTGATGATCTGTTGGGTAATTTCAGCCATGATCGACTGGCGAGGAAAGGATATGCCGAGAATGGACTCCCTCCTGTATCTATCGGCATGACAGCCCGCAAACTTTATCCAATCGTCAAAGTCAGCCGGCCGGCAAGTCGCCGCCGGCTGCCGGATGCCGACAACTTTTCCCCATGTCGAGATCGGCCGCCGACAGACCGGCAAATCAAACGCCGCTCGGAATTCACCCTTTTTTGCCCATTGGAAAACCGCACGCATCGGTTCTCCGCGTTGCTCAGCTAGTGGATCGCTCGAAGACTGCTAGAATCGGTTCCCGGCCTGCGACTTCTGGCCCTCAAAATCTATCGTTCGAAAAGGAAAGTGCGATATGGAAGGAACCCTGCAAGATTCGGAGGTCCCCTCGGCCGCCGCAATCGACAATCCAGCGATAGAAGAGGCGTCGCGGGAGTATCTGGGCCGTTGGAACCGGCTGATTAGCTCAACGAACTGGGAGAAGGGCCGAATTATCCATCAGTGGCGCGAGGCCCTGATCGAGGCTGGCGCGGCGGCGGCAAGCTATACGGACGAGGCCTGGAGCCGCCAGGCGGGCAATGTCACTCCTCAGCATACGGGCCGCCTGCGGCGGGTGCATCAGCGCTTCGCCGCCGCTCGGGAGACCTACGCCGGCCTTTACTGGAGCCATTTTCAGGCCGCACTCGATTGGGACGACGCCGAAATGTGGCTCGAAGGCGCAGTGCAAAGCGGCTGGTCGATCGCCCAAATGCAGGGCGAGCGCTCGCGGACGATCGGCGCGCTGGTTGAAGAGCAAGTCGAGGCCGCGGGCGACGAGATGGACGAAGACGCGTTTGACGCTCCCGCCGAACGCGTGCCGCAAGGTGCGGTGCCGTTAGCCGGCGATTCCGGCGGTGAAGTCTCGTTCGTGGACGAGACCTCAGTCGGCGCAGAGGCCGGTGGCGACGCGGTGGGGCACGATTTGGCTGACATGGCCGGGTCATACGACGAATCGACGCCGCCGCTACGGCCTTTCGAGAACTTGCCCGAGCTGCCGGCCGATTTCCGCGAGGCATTCGACAGTTTCAAACTAGCGATCGTGCATCATCGCATTGCGAAGTGGCAAGAGGTGAGTCAAGCCGACGTATTGGCCACGCTGGATGCCCTGCGGCAACTGGTGCTCGCGCCGGCAGATGCGTCATGATTATGCGTCAGCAGTGATTCAACCTCAAAGCGGCTCGCAAGCAATCGCTCGACGAGCAGCCGCCCTTCGGCCACAAACATCCGTTCGCCGCGGAGCGTGCGGTCGCGGAGTTTGCGATAGGAGGCAAGACGCGGGTCGTCAAGAGAATCGACGGGAATCATTACTCCTCTCCGCCGATGCCCAACTCATCGAGCTTCTTCCGCAACGTCGTGCGGTGGATGCCCAAGCGGCGCGAGGCGGCGAGGCACTCTCCGTCAGCGTGCTGAAGCGCCGTCTTCAGCAGCGGCGGCTCGACCATGCGGAGGAACCGGTCGTAGAGGTCCAGGGCCTCCGGCGTGCCTTGCAATTGGGCGGCGGTCCAACTCCTGATGAGCACGGCCAGCGCATCCTCCTCGCTGCCGCGGCCGAGCCCGGATGGCAGAAGCGGCGGCGGAAGATGTTCCGGCGCGACGATGCCGCCGCGGGCGAGGATCAAGGCGTGCTCGATGGCGTTGCGCAGCTCGCGGACGTTGCCAAACCATTCCCGCCGCCGCAGCTCGGCCATCGCCTCCGCCGACACGCTCGGCCGAGGGCCGGGCGTACGGTTGACGAGCATGTCGAGGAAGTGCTCCGCGAGCAAGGCGATGTCGTCGCGGCGCTCGCGGAGCGGTGGGATGTCGATTTCGAATGTGATCAGACGGAAGTAAAGATCGTGGCGGAACGCGCCTTCGGCCACTTTCTCCTGCAAGTTCTGGTGTGTCGCGGAGATTAGGCGAAAGTCGCCGCGGACCGCAGTGTCGCCGCCCACGGGCACGATTTCGCCGCATTCCAGCACGCGGAGCAGTTTGACTTGCAGCGGCAGGGGAATATCGGCCACTTCGTCCAAGAAAATCGTGCCGCCCCCGGCCTGTTCCAAGCAGCCCTTGCGCGATTGTTCGGCCCCCGTAAAGGCTCCGCGGACATGCCCAAAAAGCTCGCTCTCGGCGATCGTGGGGCTAAGCGAGGCCATGTTGACAGCCACAAACGGCCCATCGGCGCGGCGACTATAGCGATGGATGGCACGGGCGACTAGTTCCTTGCCCGTGCCGCTTTCGCCGCGAACATGGACGCATGCCTCCGATGGCGCGACCAGCGCGATGCGCTTGAAAACCTCCTGCATCGGCTGGCTGCCGCCGACGATCAGATCGGCGGAATCTTTGGGTAGAACGCGGGCGGCCTTTTCAGCGGGCCTCTTACCATGCTTTACCGCGCTTTCGATTACCCGCTCCGCCACCGCAAGATCGAACGGCTTCGTAAGGTAGTCGAACGCTCCATTGCGGACCGCGGCGACGGCAGTGGAGAGATCTCCATGCGCGGTCATGATGACGATCGGCACACCTGGCGCTGCTTTCTGGAAGTGCTGCATGGCGGCCAGCCCATCCATGCCGGGCAGGCGAATGTCCAGCATGATTACGTCGGGCCTATCTTTGCCGGCCGCGGCGAATCCCCGTTCTGCGGACGACGCGATCGTCGCCCGATGGCCGAGTTGCTCGGCCAGTTGGGAGAGGCCCCAGCAGATGCTCTGTTCGTCGTCAATAATGAGGAGATGGGACATAGGCAAGTTTCTGCAATCGTAGTGTGGTACGTCGCCGTCCGGCTTTGTTTAAGCGTATATCTGTCGAACTTATTGGGCAATCGCAAGTTCCACTCGAAACTGCGTCATTCCCTCGCATCTCTGCCAGCCAATCGCGCCTCCGTGGTCCTCGGCGATCTGCCTGGCGACGATAAAGCCCCAGGCCCGTGCCTTCCGGCTTGCCGGTAACAAAAGGTTCGAAAAGCCGCGCGGAAATGTCGGGCGAAGGACCGAGACCGCTATCGCGAACGCATAACGCGCAGCGGCCGGAGTCGATTGGCTCAAGCGCCAGTACAATTCGCTTGGGCGACAATTCCTGGCTGGAAACTGCGTCAACTGCGTTCATCGCCAGATTCAAAAGCAGTTGCCGCAGTTCTTCGGTATCCGCAAGGACACGGAACATTGCCGCAGGTTTGGCGACTGACAATTCAATCCCGGCGTGGAGGCAAGCTGGATGCACGAGACTGTAGACATCGTCTACAAGCGCGGCTAGCTGCAACCGGTTCGCGGATCGCCCGTTTGGGACGGCTGAGTGCGAGAAATCGTTGCAAGTAGGACTCCATCAATCGAAGCTGCCGCAAGGCCACTTCCAGCGCCTCCGTCGCCTTGCCGCCTTGCCGCTGGTGTAGTTCGATCGCCATCCGCGAACCGGTGGCCGCGTTGCGAAGCTGGTGGGCCATTCCTGCGCCGAGCTGGCTGAGCGTGCGAAGCTGCTCGTTGCGGCGGACCTCGCGCTCGTACTGGCCAAGCCGCTCCGTCATGCGATTGATCGAAACAGCCAGATCGCGAAGTTCGTCGTCGACCGTGCCGACGGCAACCGGCGTGAAGTCGCCTTTTGCGATCTGTGCCGTCTGATCGCTCAATCGATGAATCGGCCGCACAAAACGCCGAGCCAGCAACGTGGCAACCACTACGACAGCAACCACCGCAACCGCGCCGGCCGCGAGCGCCGGAAACGCCGCCTGCCACATCGCGGCCGACCATCTGTCCTGTGAATAGAGTACTACTAGCGTTCCCGGAACCCTGCCGGGACCGCTTCCGAGTGACCGGCGTCCGCTGGCTTAGATAAGCGCGGCCGCTTAGCTCCACGTTTGGCTGCCCGGCAAGGTCCCGCAGCCGCGCTTCGTCAGCGGCGCTCAATACCATCGTGCGGGCGAGGACGTTTTTATCGACATCGAGGAAGACGAACTCCGCGCCGGAGAGTCCGCTCATTTGCTGCAAAACTTCCTTGGTGAGCGGAAAGCGACTTTCGACAAGCGTGGCGACGACCCGCCGCAAGCTGTCCTCCTGAGACTGCCGCTGCCGCATGGCCCCGAAATACCCGCTCGCACCGCTGGCCAGCACGATGGCCAGCACTACCACGGAGAGCGTGGGCAGGAGCAATTGGATCTGAATGGGTCGGCGCATGTAGAAATCTTCTTGTCCTTCAAAAAACTGTGGCGTCAGCTGCGCTTCCGATTACCGGCCTGCCTTCGCGTTACGCACCACGCAAGGGGCTATTACGACCTGCCGGAGTGAAGTATATAATAACAGGGAAACTGCAATTTCGCATTACGTCGACCGATCATTCGAAACGGCCTATGAAAGTAACGATTGATATTCCAGACGCGATGGAGCGGGCTCTGCACGAACAACTGGGCCAGGACCTTGACAAGGCGGTCAAGGAATCGCTGGCAATCGCCTGGTACCAGGCCGAGCAGCATAAGCATCGGCCAAGTCGCGGAAATGCTGAGTATGTCCGTGTACGAAGCAGAAGGCTTCATGAAGAAGCGACACATCGACGCGCATTATAGTGTCGAGGACTATGACAAAGATCGGGCTACGCTGAGCAAGCTCTTGAAATCGTGATAGTCTTATCCGACACGACACCCATCAATCACTTGCTGTTGGCCGGCCACATTGACATTCTTGCCGCGCTTTTTAAACAAGTGACGATCCCGGCCGCGGTCCAGGCGGAACTGCTTCATCCCGCGACGCCCGAGGTCGTTCGGGCCTGGGTCATAAAGCCGCCATCTTGGCTTATTGTGAAGACGCCCGTACAGCTTGAGGCGATCACGCTTGGCCGTGGGGAAGTCGAAGCGATTAGCCTTGCGATCGAAATGAAAGCAGACTTGTTGCTGATGGATGATCGGCGAGCGCGGCGCGAGGCAGAATCTCGCGGACTCAGCGTCGTTGGCACGCTCAACGTGCTCGAAGCTGCCGCGGAGCGCGAACTGCTCGATTTGCCCACGGCAGTGACAGCGTTGCAGGCCACCCACTTCCACATCTCGCAGCAAATCATCGATCGCGCTCTCGAAAATGACGCGCAACGGAAGGTTAACAAGCCTGGACCTTAAGCCCGCTGTTGAGGTCGGCGTCTAACCGCGTATTTGCGCTGGTTGATGCGGCATATTGACGATTCTGCCCCGCACCCTTACACTTCTAACTTCCCAAGGCATTTTCCGGAAATCCGTTTGAACGGAGTAATCACATGTCGTACGCGTACAAGCCGATCGAATCGCTTTCGATCAACACCATTCGCACGCTTTCGATGGATGCCGTGCAGGCGGCCAACAGCGGCCATCCGGGCACGCCGATGGCCCTCGCCCCGGCGGCTTACGTGATCTTCAATGAGGTCATGCGCTACGACCCCGGCCAGCCGCTCTGGCTGAACCGCGACCGCTTTGTGCTCTCCTGCGGCCACGCCTCAATGCTTCTCTACTCGACGCTATACCTGTGCCAGGTGAAGCAGGTCGATGCGGCCGGCAAGGCGACTGACAAACTGGCAGTTCCGCTGGACGACATCCGCCAATTCCGCCAACTGAATAGCCGCTGCCCCGGGCACCCGGAGCATGGCCATACCAGCGGCGTGGAGACGACGACCGGGCCGCTCGGCCAGGGCATCGGCAACAGCGTCGGCATGGCGGCCGCCGAGCGGTGGCTGGCAGCACGCTACAACCGGCCGGGCTTCGATCTTTTCGACTACAATGTTTACGCCCTTTGCAGCGATGGCGACATGATGGAAGGCGTCGGCTCGGAGGCGGCTTCCATTGCGGGGCACCTCAAGCTGTCGAACCTCTGCTGGATCTACGACGATAATACGATCACCATCGAGGGCCATACGGCGCTTTCCTTTGACGAAAACGTACCCGAGCGATTTCGTGGTTATGGTTGGAATGTAGTCGACGTAGAAGATGTCAACGATTTGGCGGCCCTGCGCGGCGCATCAAGGCTTTTCAACAAACGACCGACAGGCCGACGCTGATCAAAGTCAAGAGCGTGATCGCCTACGGCGCGCCGAACAAGCACAATACGCACGGCGCGCACGGCGCTCCACTGGGCGACGAAGAGATCAAGCTCACCAAGGAGGCCTATGGCTGGCCAGCGGACCAAAAGTTCCTGGTGCCTGATGAAGTGCTGGCCAACTTTCGCGCGAACATCGGCGCGCGGGAAGCAAGCTCGCGAAAAGTGGGAAACCCAACGCGGCGAGTACGCCCGGCAGTTCCCCGAGCAGGCCAAGGAGCTCGATTTGATCCATGCCGGAAAACTGCCGGACGGTTGGGACGCCGAAATGAAACCGTTCGCGACCGACGCGAAAGGGATGGCCACGCGGGCTTCGTCGGGCAAGGTGCTGAATCAGATCGCCAAACGGCTGCCGTGGCTCGTCGGCGGATCGGCCGATCTGGCCCCCTCGACGCTCACGCTCATGGACGGCGGAGGCGACTTCGAGGCCGCAAACTACAACAGCCGCAACATGCATTTCGGCATCCGCGAGCACGGCATGGGGGCGTTCGTCAACGGCATGTGTCTGACGGGCCTGCGTGCGTTCGGCTCGACCTTCTTCGTCTTTACGGACTACATGCGGCCCTCGATGCGCTTGGCGGCCATCATGGGCCTGCCGGCGTTTTGGGTTTTTACGCACGATTCGATCGGCGTTGGCGAGGATGGACCGACGCATCAGCCAATCGAGCATCTGGCGGCGTTACGGGTGATCCCAAATCTCACCGTAATCCGCCCTGGCGACGCCAACGAGGTGACCGAGGCGTATCGCTCCGCGATAACCAACACGCACGGCCCGACGGCTTTGGTTCTCTCGCGGCAGAACGTGCCCACGCTCGACCGCACGAAATATGCAGCCGCCGCCGGCGCAAGCAAGGGCGGCTACGTTTTAGCCGATGCCGCCGGCGGCCAGCCCGACGTGATCCTTATCGGCACGGGCACGGAGCTTCCGCTTTGTGTTGAAGCCTACGAGAAGCTTACGTCCGAAGGCGTCAAAGCTCGCGTCGTGAGCCTGCCGAGTTGGGAGATTTTCGACGCGCAGCCGCGGTCGTATCGAGATGAGGTCCTGCCTCCGAATGTGACGCGCCGTGTTGCGGTCGAGCTCGGCGCGGAGCAGGGCTGGTGCAAATATCTCGGTCCGAATGGGCGGTTCCTTGGCATGAAGTCCTACGGCGCTCGGCGCCCGTCGGCGTGCTTTTAAAGCATTTTGGCTTCACGGTGGAGGACGTCGTCAAGCTGGCGAAGGAAACGGAGAAAAGTTAGAGTGAAATACACTTCACTATGAAGCACATCATCGCTCATTGGCCGGAATGGTTATTTATAGCAGTTTGGCTCTTGCCTCCACTTCTCGCGGGTTTCTTCCGGAATCCTATCTGGTTGGTGATGATACCAATTGGGCTCCTCTTATGGCTCCTGATAATTTGGATAGCAGCATCGCTGTTTGAACGAAAGAACCGAGAACAATCTCGAAAGCCGTAATTCCGACGAAATCCACTACCTTAGTTGCAACGCGAGGCGTACCTCCAGCTTTTCGGACTCATTCATGTCTAGCACGTCAATTGTAGTCCGACCAATTGCCGTTAATCCCTCAATACACACGCCATTCCAAGTGAAATGCATCTGCCAAACGTCAGTGCGAGGGTTGAACAGCCGTGTAAGCTGGCCCGATTCTGGATCAATTCCCGAGAGATTGCTGCTCTTGCGTAAATTGCATTCGATGCATGCAAGCGCCAAATTGTCCGGCGAATCTGTGCCGTGATGTTTCCGCGCGATAATATGCTCGATTTGCAGCGAAATCAAGGGAGAGGCCGTCTGCGGCAGTTGACAATACTCGCAACGGTATCCGGCTCGGGAACGAACGATGGCCCGTGTCTTCGCGTCCATGCTTCATCGCGGGCGACTTGCAGAATGAAAGCGCGCTTCGGCCTGCAGAATTGCCAATAGATTGTTCGCCCTAATATATCCTTCGTATTCTGCTTGCTCTGCGTCCGTAAGTTCACCCTCGTTGGCCTTTTCGGCCAATATCTCTACGCGGTCGGCAAGCGTCGGATCGCCTTGCAACTGGGCGAGCTTCTCCTTTTGCTCAGCAGTCAACAGAGCAAACACCGGCGCTGTGCCGCGGTGGAATGCCTCTTGCGAATCGAATGCGGTGCTCATACGAATTATTGTACCAAGTGCAACATGGAGGAGTCCAGCCGTTTTTGCTGCGGATTGCTCTTGCCAAAATTCCCGCTTTCCCGCTAAACTTTCGGTTGCTTGCCGCAGAGTCCCCTCGAACGGGATTCTCGCAATAGGAGGCGGTGCAAGGAAAGGAATCCATCATGCAGACGACGCTTGGAGAATTGGCACTCTTGGTCCAAGGCGAGGCAGTGGGGCCTCTAAATGTCGAGATTCAGCGCGCCGCGACGCTGCGGGACGCCGGGCCGGGCGACATAACGCTCGCCGATAGCGCCGACCGCGGACGCACCCTCGCCGATAGCAAAGCCGCGGCTGTTGTTTGCCCGCGGTCGTTCCCGCCGGGCGAGATGCCGGCCATCCTTGTTGACGACGTTCACGCCGCTTTCGCCAAGATCGTGCTCCACTTTCAGCCGGCCCGCGCCGCGAAGCGAATCGGCATCAGCCGAATGTCCGCAGTCAGCATCTCGGCGACGCTCGGGGCGAACGTCGATGTCCATCCTTTTGCCACTGTCGGCGACGAGGTGACGATCGGCGACGGCTCTACGATCCATTCCGGCGTCCACATCATGGCCGGCTGCCGCATTGGGCGCGACGTTATCATCTTTCCCGGCGCGGTGCTCTATGAGAACACCGTCGTCGGCGATCGCACCATTATCCACGCCGCGGCCGTTCTGGGCGCCTATGGCTTCGGCTATGATCTAGCCGACGGCCGCCACAAGCTCTCGGCACAGTTGGGCAATGTGGTGGTTGGCGACGACGTCGAAATCGGCGCGGGCACTACGATCGACCGCGGCACTTACGGCCCGACGGTTATCGGCGACGGCACGAAGATCGACGACCAGGTGATGGTCGCCCACAACTGCCGCATCGGCCGGCACAACATGCTCTGCTCGCAAGTGGGCGTCGCCGGCAGTTCGAGCACGGGCGATTACGTCGTCATGGCGGGGCAGGTCGGCGTTCGCGACCACGTACACATCGGCAGCCGCTCGGTCATCGGCGCCAAAGGCGGCATTGTGAGCGACGTGCCGGAGAACAGCCGCTACCTCGGCATCCCCGCCACGCCGGAGCGCGAACAGAAGGTGCAGCTTGCCGCCCTATTCAAGCTGCCGGAAATGCGGCGGCAGTTTAAGGCAATGCAGCAGACGGTTGATAAGCTCGCAGCGCAAATCAACGCGGCGGAACAAAGCGAAATGGCACAGCGGCCAGCGGCGTGATGAAAGTTGAGAGATCAAGGGATGAGAGGTTTCGATCCTTACCGAGTACACAGTACACAGTGCTCACTGCTCAGCGTTTAAGTACCCTGCACTGTGTACTAGGTACTGGGTATTTGTTCCAAGTCCGACGGGCTTCCGTATGTCTCAAGCGGCCGCCATTGACTCCGAGTCGTCGCATCGCCTTGCCGCTCCTGCCCGCATCGGCATGTTGGCCGGGTGGGGCCGCTACCCGCTTCTCGTGGCCGAGGCTCTTCGTCGGCAAGGCTCAGAAGTTTTTTGTTTAGGCGTCGTCGGCCATGCCGACCCTCGATTGGCCGAAGTCTGCCGCGATTTTCAGTTCAGCGGACTCGGCAAATTCGGCGCGGCGATCCGCTATTTCAAGCGGCACGGCGTGACCGACGTGATCATGGCCGGCAAGATCCACAAGACGGTCCTCTTTCAGCCTTGGATGATCGTCCGCAATATGCCAGACCTGCGGACAATCCGCATGTTCTTGCCGCACTTTGTCACGGGCCGCAAGGACAATAAGGACGATACGCTGCTGGGCGCGATCGTGGCGGAGTTCGCCCGCGAGGGGATGCGTTTCGGCCGGCCGACCGACTACGCGCCGGAGTTGCTCGTGAGCGAAGGGCAACTGACCCGCCGCGGGCCGACTACCTGGCAGTGGAACGACATCCGTTTCGGCTGGAAGCTGGCCAAGGAGATGGGCCGCTTGGACGTTGGGCAGAGCGTGGCCGTAAAGGACCAGGCCGTGCTGGCGATCGAGGCCGTCGAGGGCACCGACGAATGCATCCGCCGCGCCGGCGGGCTGTGCCGGTCAGGTGGTTTCACCGTGGTCAAAGTCGCCAAGCCGCAGCAGGACATGCGTTACGACGTGCCCACCATCGGCACGCGGACGATCGAGAATATCGCCGCCAGCGGCGGCCGCGTGCTGGCCATCGAGGCCGGCCGCACGATTCTCTTGGATGGCGGCGAAGTGATCGACTTAGCCGACCGTCATGGGCTGGCGATTGTGGCGCTAGACGAAGCTTCTACATCTTGAAATTAAACGTGTGCATCAAGAACCGCCAGAGCCGCGCCGAGCGATTGCGGCGCCGTGTGGATTTTGGCCTGGCCCCGAAGTCCGATCCGCAAGACGCCCTCCTTGTCCTCGATCGGCACCAGCGCCTGATACGACGCGCTCTGCGGCGTCTTGGCACCGGTTTCGGGGTCGGTTTGACTGGCCAGGCCGCCGCCGAACTCCGTCGACAGCCGCTGCGGCGTGATTTTCAAATTCGAGTTTGAGAGCTTTTCGATTTTGCCCTCAAACGTGTCGCCGGACAGGGCGTCGAATCTTAAGTCGACCGCTTGTCCTTCCTTGACGAAGTCGATGTCGCCCTGATCGATCACGAGCACCGCCTCCAGGCTCCGCGGGTCGCCCACCTGGCAGAAGAGAACGCCCTCGCGCAAGTAGGGACGGCAAAGTTTCTCATCTAGCGGCGTTCCCGACCAGCTCGGCAGCGGCGCGCCCTCGAGGTTCTCCTGATGCGGCTGCGTGGTCGGCGGCGGCGGCAAGACTGTGCCGTCGCGGCGGGCCTTGAGCGTCAGGCCGTCTCGCTCAGCGCGCAGCTTGACAAGCATGTCGCGGGCCCCATCAATGGCTTTCTGCATCTCTTCAATGTTGTTGGCCGCATTGCTGTCGTAAGCCCCGAGCGATTGTAAGGTCTCCAACTTCACCTCAGCGTCTTTCTCTTTGCCCTCGGCTTTCGCAATTTCCATTTGCAGCTCTTCGTTCTCCAGCACGGCCAAGGTCTGACCCTTGGTGACGGTCTGGCCGGCGCGGACCTCGCTATGCGCGAGCCAGCCGCCCTCGGGGACGTTGACATAGATCTGATCGGCCCCATGCGGCTGGACTTCCATCTCGGCCATGACCCAATGCGGCAGAGGAATGAGAAGTACGGTCGCCAGCACGCCTACGATCGCAGCCAGGCTGATGAACATGCGGGTCTTTTTCACTTTTTCGAGCCTCCCGGGCACGTAAAAGAACTTGCCCAATTGATAAAGCGGCATCACGATCAGGCCCCACAGCGACGCCAAGGCGATCAACTGCCCGATCTTTTCCAGGCGGTAGGGCTTGAAGACGTGATAAAGGAAAAACAAGATCGAGTAGACCACCACCCATTGATAGATCGAAGCGGCGACCGAATAGAGCGCGAAGAAAACCTGGTTTCGTTCGGGCAGAAACGGGTCGTCGGGCTGTTCCAGTCCCAGCAGCCACTCGCCCAGCTTGCGGCTGAGCACGGCCGTCGATTTTTGGCGGAGATTGGGGATTTCCGTGATGTCGGAAAGGATGTAGTAGCCGTCGTAGCGAAGGAGCGGATTGGCGTTGAAGACCAGCGTGCTCACCGAACAGACGAACATCACATTCAGACAGATATGATTCAAAAGGCCCGGTTCGCTGAACCACCAGATCCAAGTACAAACCGAGGCGAGCACCAGTTCGACGTACATTCCACCTGCGCCTATTGCCGCGCGCTGCCACTTGTTGGGCAGCAGCCAGGAGTCGGAGACGTTGCAATAGAGGCAGGGAGTGAGCACGAGGACCATCACGCCCATCTCGTGGCATTCGCCGCCAAAATGCTTGCAGGTCATGCCGTGGCCGAATTCGTGCAGCACCTTGGTGATGCCCAGCGTGGCCGATAGCAGCAAGGCGTTCTGGAAGCTGAAGAATTCGTGGAAGGCCGGCAGGCGGTTCATGACGGTCTGAAACTGCACCATCACCAGCGTCAGCGCCGAGAGACCGAGTATGAAGATGCACGCAAGCACGGCCACAGGGCTGTAGAACCAGCGGACCCAAGGATAAAGCCAGTTGAGGAACCGCTCGGGATCAAATCCCTTGAAGCGAATGCAGAGCACATTCGCCAGCGCGGCCGTCAATTCCTTGCGGCGGCGCTCGTTGCGGCGCTTGAGCAGTTGTTTGCCTTGGCCGCCCACGGAGGCGATCACCAGCCCGCTGCGGTGCAACATACCGAGAAACTGCTGGATCTCGTCGAGCGTGATCTTCTGCGGCGGAAATTCCTCTTCGAAACGGTCCTTGATCTCGTCGAGGCTGATCTGGCCGTCCAGCCAGTTCAGCAGAGCGTATTCCTCTTCCTGGAAGCGGAAGTACGTCAGGCCCACCGGGTCTTTCACGACCCAATAACTGCGGCCGAGATAATGCTGCCGCCGCGCAATGAGATCGGGCCTTCGACGGATCGACAGCGATCGGGCAGAACTCGAAAGCAGGCTGTCGTGGAGGGTGACCATGAGTTAGGAGGCAGGGAGCGGGGACCGTCGTGACGCGAGACTCCGGGTCGCAAAATGTTCAATGTTCAAATTCAAATGATCAATGTTCAAGACTCATTGTTCAATGAACATTGAACCATGAGCATTGAACATTCCCCAGCTCTTATTGCTTGACCGGGATAACCATCTCCGCTTGCATGCCGGGATGCAGCGACAGGGGCACGTCCGGCTTCTCGCGCTGGACCTCGGCCCGGACCATATAGCTGCCGCCCGATTCGGTAAGCGGACTGACGTAGACAATCTTGCCGGCGACAGATTTCTTTTCCGTGCGGCTTATGGCAATTTCCACGGTGACCGGCTGGTTTTCCAATTGCTCGCGGGTGAAGTCGGCGGCCGAGACTGAACCTTCGACCCAAACCTTGTTTAGACCAACGATATGGATTACGCCGGGCTGCGTGGGCTGCACGGCCTCGCCTTTATGTTGCCGGACGTCAGTCACTTCGCCGTCGATCGGCGAATAGACCTTGAGGAGCTCGACCATCGTTTCGGCGGCGTGAACTTCCGCGAGGGCAATGCCCGCCTCTGCTTTGGCGACAATCTGGTCGTGCTCGGCCTTCTCGATCGCTAGCGTCGTTTCCTTGCATTTCAGCTTCAACTCGTTAAGCCTTGCTTGAGGCACGGTGCCGGGAACGCCACGGTTGGCCTTCTCGCTAAAGTCGAGTTCGGCCTTGGCCGTATCGGCCGCCGCCTTGGAGTAGCGGATGTTGACCGTGTCTTCGGCTTTCGTATTGGCGGCGAAGTACTTCGCCTTTGCCACATTCAGCTCCTGCTGTGCCTTGGTGTCGTCCAATTGAAGGACGAGCTGACCGGCAGCGACATGCTTCCCTTGCGCAGTCGGCTCTTCCTTGAGGATGCCCTGCTCGCGGGGCGATAAATCGCGCTGTTCGGCGATGGCAACTACGCAGCGCACGCGGGCCGAGGTCGGCGCGGCGGCGTAGGGGCTGTCCGCGGCGACGGCGCGGACCGCATATGCCAGCATGGTGAAGACGAATGATAGGTTTCGCATACGGCGCGTCCCTTCAAAAGAAGCGAAAAAAGACCTTTGACTGGATGAAATCAAACAGGTCGTGGAACCAGACGTAGCCCAGCGAGCGGCGGCCGCAATGAACCTTGCCGTGGACTCCTGCCCCGGCAACGCAGTCGGCGGGATCGATATCGTCCTTGTTTATTTTAACGCGTATTACGACCACGTTGCCTTCATCTTTTTCCGGATTAGCCACCAGCGAAATTTCTTTGACGGTCCCCGAAAGGGTCCTGCCGGCTGCGGTCTCGGTTTGGTAGCTCACCTGCAGATTGGAGTCCTTCTCGTTTTTGAGCGAATTTAGCTGCCGGGTGATATGACCCATACGGTCGTCGTTCATTTTAAGATCGAGTTCCCAGGAACCTTTCGTATCAGCCACAGCTAGGAGGAATCCCCCCTTTTGCACAGGACGACGGACGGGCAGCTTGTTTTTGAGGTCCCAGGTGACGATCTGCCCGTCGATCGGGCTGCGAACTTCCAGGTCGTCGAATTGCGATTGCAGCACTTTGGCTTGGTGCTTCAGGCTATTGAGTTTCTCTTCCGACTCCCTTATCTGGCCCATCAGCCGCACGCGTTCTTCGGGCTTCATTGTCAAATTGTTGACGGTGCGCTCGTGTTCCAGGTTCTCGTAGTGTGCTTTCTCGGTGACGACCTGCCCGTCGATGTCGGCTTTCTGCTGGTCGAGCTTGGCATTACTTACGAGCCGCAGCAGCACCTGGCCCTTGTTTACCCACGAACCTTGGTCAATCGGCTTGCCTTCCGCATCCTTGCCGAATTCGGCGACCGTGCCATCGACGTTCGCGTAGATGTCGCTGCGATCGACCGGTTCCAACGTGCCCTTAGCGTGCAAGTCGAAGTTCGCCGGAAAGAGGAAGAGTGCCAGGAGCAGCACCAACACGCCGACCACAACGAGCACCGTCTTAGGCAATGTGCGAGCCTGCACAAGGAAGCGGCTTTTGCCGATCGTGCGCCATACCGGCATGAGGAACAAGCTCTGATGTTCCATTGCGTTGGCCAAGGCAATGGAACTGTGCTTGCAAACGACGTCGATCCGCTGGGCCATGGCCGGCGCGACGCGGTTGTCTTCGATCTGCTCGACAATCAGCGCCCCCACCGCTTCTTCGATATGATCCTTGTCTTCTTCGTCGGCCTCGTGGTCCGGCTTGGGCCGGCCCAGCGGCAGCACGGCGATCATCTTCGAGTGGGCGTCGTCAACGTATTCCTGGACCGCGTCTTCGACTTGAGGAGCCAAGTCGCGGGTATCGCCTGCATACCAGACCGGCTCGCCCGTCGCCACTACGGCGGAAGCCAGCCGGCCAAGTAGCCGCACGGTGTTCGAGCGCTTGTCAAAAACGTCTTGCCCGCTAACCGCTTCGATCGTGCAGCGGTTGCCCTTGCGGAGCGCCACGCTCACTCGATCGCATTCGATCAGCCGTCGGGCTTCGTTGGCGATGGTGTAGGCCGCTTCCATCGGGTCCAACGAGGCGTGGACGCCGCGAGTGAAATCTTCCAAGCGCGCCCAAAGGACCTGGCGGTCGGAGTAATGCCGCAGTTGGTGGCTCTTGAGAAAGTCCGTCGCCAGCTCGCACATTTGCAGCAGGAAGCGGAGATAGCCCTGCTGGATCTCTATGGCGACGTCCGGCCGCGCAAAAACTTCCACCAGGCCGACCATTTCCAGATCGGTCCGCAATGGCCCGAAGACCAGCAGGCAGCCGGTGGCATTGGCCGCCTCCTCTTCGCCGAAGCCGGAGTGCGGCGGGACAATGAGGCCGTTGCCGGCCACAACGTCGGGATTGTTCATCACCTTGTAGAGCAGCCGGCTATGTTGCTGCTGCTTCGTCTCGCTTTCCAGCAGGCCCGTATGCTGGAGATTCATCTGGTACTGGAGGGCCAACTGGTTGTTCTCGCCAGCCGTCCAGACTACCCCTCCAATGGCTGCAAGAGCCAAAACCAACCGATTAAGAAACTGCTCGTAGAACTGGCCCGGCGTAGGTTTTGCCGCGCCAATCCGGCGATTTCCTCGACCAAGGCATTAATCTGCCGGCGTGTCTCCTCGATAAGGTTCTCATCCGGCGTTTGATTGGCGTAGCTCATCTTACATCAAGGGTATCTCATTCGCGGCGCGCAGGGGAGCGGAATCCGTGGCCAGTCTCGCCCGTATCATGCCTATATTCGGCATTTTCACACCCGCCGGGCCAGAGAGAAAGGGGCGATGTGTAAAATGGGGCTAGTTACGCTAGTTTCTCGAGGCAGTTGGCTACCAGCGAAGTCCAGCCGGATTGATGGCTGGCCCCAAGTCCGCGGCCGGTTTCAGCGTCGAAGTATTCGTAGTAGAGCAGCGGCTCGTCGGTGGCGCCGCCGGCCGCGCCCGGTGCGCTCGATTGATACGGCCGCCGCCCGCTCTCGTCCTTGCGAAAGAGTTTTGCCAGCCGCCCGGCCAACTCCTGCGACACTTGGTCGAGCGTCATCCAGCGGCCGGAACCGGTGGGACATTCGACCTTCAGGCTGTCTCCATAGAAGCGGTGGTAGCGCCGCAAGGCCTGCAAGAGCAGAAAGTTGAGCGGAAACCAGATCGGCCCGCGCCAATTGGAATTGCCGCCGAACATCGCCGAATCGGACTCGCCGGGCAAGTACTGCACGCGAAACTCCTGGCCGCCGCAATGGAAAACATAGGGCTCCGCGCCATACCGCTTCGAGAGCGAGCGGATGCCGAAGGGCGAGAGGAACTCGTTTTCGTCGAGCATATACTGAAGCACGCGCACTAGCCGATCGCGCGACGGGATGGCCAGCAGGTGTGTGCCGTTGCCGTTTTCCTGGCTCGCCTCCATGTAGGTTATGTGTTGGGCCAGGTCCTGCCGATAGCGGAGGAACCAGACGAGCCGTTTGTGGAAGCCGGGCAGCGGATCAATCTTCGATTCCGGCAGCACGACCACGGCCAACAACGGCACCAGCCCCACCATCGACCGCAGCCGCAGCGGCACGTCTTGCCCCTCAGACTGCATGTGGTCGTAATAGAAGCCGTCTTGCTCGTCCCACAGGCCCGTGCCGCCGAGCGTGTTGATCGCATCGGCGATGTGAACGAAATGCTCGAAGAACTTTGAAGCGATGTCTTCCATGCCCGGGTCGAACGACGCAAGCTCCAGCGCCATCGCGAGCATCGTGCCGCAGTAGAATGCCATCCAGGCCGTGCCGTCGGCCTGTTCCAACTGGGCACCGCCGGGCAGGGGTTGCGAACGGTCAAATACTCCGATGTTGTCCAGCCCCAAGAAGCCGCCGGAGAAAAGGTGCTTGCCGCGCAAGTCCTTGCGGTTGACCCACCACGTGAAGTTCATGAGCAGCTTCTGGAACGCCGCCGAAAGGAACCGCCATTGCGGCTGCTCGGGCGTGTTCGTGTTCTTGTATACTTCCCAGCAGGCCCAGGCGTGGACCGGCGGATTCACGTCGCTAAGGTCGAACTCATAGGCCGGCAACTGCCCGTTGGGATGCATGTACCATTCGCGGAGCATGAGACTCAACTGCTCGCGGGCGAACTCCGGATCGAGCTGCGACAAGGGAACCGTGTGGAAGGCCAGGTCCCACGCCGCGAACCACGGATATTCCCATTTATCGGGCATCGAGAGCACGTCGCGGCAGAAGAGATGCGGCCAATCGGCGTTGCGGCCCGACTTCCGCTCGGCCGGCGGCGGCGGCGTCTCCGGATCGCCGTTTAGCCAGTCGTCCACGACGTAGCCGTAGAACTGTTTGTTCCATAGCAGCCCCGAGTACGCACCACGGGCGATCTGGAAATCGTCGCTCTTAAGCTCCGGGATCACGGCGGCGTAAAACTGGTCGGCATCCGCCTTGCGTTGATTAAAGATTTGGGTGAAAGAGTCGCCGAATGTATCCGGCACACTCCGTGTGCCGCCGTCAATCGGCACACGGAGTGTGCCGGATACATTGGCCACGTCGGCCGCGAAAAGCCGCAGCCGCACGGTGACCTGCCCGCCGGGCGGAATGTTGCACTTGTACCATGCGGCCGCCTTCGTGCCGACATTTTTCGGATTGATCGCCGCCGACTCGTTATTGACCACATAGCGATGAAAGGCGTCTTTCGTGAACGGTTCGAGGTTCTCCGAATTAAACAATCGCTGGCTGTTTGTTACGTTGTCGGTAAAAAGCCACTTGAAAGACGTGCCATCGGAGGCGACATCTGCCGCCATGCGGAAGCGCTCCAGCGTGGCGTGATTCGCTGCGAGCCCTGGTGCGCCGGGATCGTCAGTAAGCGCGATGCGGGGCTTGATCCAGCAACCTTCGTGATTGCAGCCCCAACTCCACGTGTTCCGGAACCAGAAAGTCGGCAGCAAGTGGAGCGGCGCGGTGACGGGACCTCGGTTTATCGCCGTGATGGCGACCAGGATGTCGTCCGGGCCGGCCTTGGCATACTGGACGTGGACGTCGAAGAAGCGATTCTCAGCGAGCACGCCCGTGTCGGCCAGCTCGTACTCCGGCTTCCCGCGGCCGCGGCGGCCATTCTCGGCAATCAGTTGTTCATAAGGAAAGGCAGCCTGCGGGTAACGGTACATGCCCTCCATCCAAGAGTGCGTCGGCGTGGAGTCGATGTAGTAGTAACACTCCTTCACGTCTTCGCCGTGATTGCCTTGCGGGTTCGTCAGTCCGAAGAGCCGTTCCTTGAGAAACGAATCGCGGCCGTTCCAAAGGGCCAGCGCGAAGCAGAGGCGGCACTCGCGGTCGGTGATGCCCAGCAGGCCATCCTCGCCCCAACGATAAGCGCGGCTGCGGGCCTGATCGTGCGGAAAGTATCCCCAAGAATCGCCATTCGGAGAATAGTCCTCGCGAACCGTAGACCATTGCCGTTCGGACAAATAGGGTCCCCAACGCTTCCAATTTGCCTTCCGCTCGGCATCCGCGGCAAGGCGTTCGAATTCGGGGCCGGATCGGTCGGGATGGTTCATCGCGTGTCATGCCGGTTGGGGGAGGGAGCGCAAAGGCACAAGCTAAGTATAGCTTCCGCTAGTGCGCATGCACTCGTTCCCACGCTCCGCGTGGGAACGCACCTGATAGCCGCTCCGCGGCGGGTCTTGCCTGCACCCAGCGGCGGCCATAACTCATGTGAAACTTGGCCGCGGAGCCGCCAGGCAGAACGTGACGATGCAGAGCCTCGTCACGAGGGTTACGCGGCGGATCGACTCATTTTGACGCCGGATGCGGCATCGTGGACAAGTCCCGCGAAACGCGGCGACCAGGCGTTGACGCTATACTGCTCTTCCACGATATTCCGGCCGGCGGCGCCCATCTGCCGGCGGAGATCGGGATTGGCTGCCAGACGTGCAATCGCTTCAGCCCACTCTTCCGCCGTCGAGGCAAGGAAGCCGGTCTCGCCATGAATGACCAACTGCGGCGTGACACCGATCGGATTGGCGACCACCGGCAGCCCGGCGGCCATGTATTGCAGCACTTTCAGCCCGCACTTGCCGCGATTGAAGGGAATGTCGGCCAGCCAACTGATGCCGATATCTGCCGTCGCCAGATCGCGGGCCTCGGTCGCCACGGACCAAGGACAAAGTTCGACGTTGAGGTTTTCCACGTCGATTTGCGTGTCGCAAACCAGCCGCAATGTCAGCCCCGGTGTCGCCCGTCCCGCCGCGGTCAAACATGCCCCCGCGCCGGTCATCCCTTGTAAGGTACATGCCTGTCCGATCCATGCCAGCCGCACCTTCTGTCCGACTGCCTCGTGCCGGGCGAGAGGATAATGGCCGGGTTCGACGCACGTCGGCACGACGCAGATGCGGGCCGGATCAACGTGTACTTCCGCCTGTCGCTTAAGAAAATCGTTGCCGACGATCACCCGATCGGCGGCGCGCATCGTCGCCCAAAACCGCGCCGCCAGTTTCCAACGCACGAGACGCCCGTCATGATCGCGGTCGCGGTGGAAGAGGGCGTCGTCCAGGTCGAAGACGATCCGCCGGGCAGCCGATCGCAGGATGCCGATCTGAACGACAGACAAAAGCTTGCGCTGCAAAATGACAAGGTCCGCGCCGCCCGCCGCGACAAGCTGCCGCGTCCGCTCCACCATGCCGCGCCGCAAGCGTATCGTTTCCACTTCGATGCCCAGCTCCGCAAGCGCCGGCAGGAATGCCTCCAGGCGATAGCGGTAGCATGGGTCGTCGAGGCGTTCGGTGAGAATGATTGCTCGCATTGGCGACTAAAGTGGGGCAGGTTGCCAACCTGCCGGCAAATCGACAATTTGGCAGATTGGCAATCTGCCCCACGGAACTTAATTGTTACGGTTTTCGTGCCATCAAAACCATCTCGTCCGATTGCCGCGTCCACGCCAGCCAATTGGCTACGTGCCGCGACAAAAATCGGTTCGTCATCCACTGCCGCGACCGGCCCGGCCCTCCCAATCGACCAGCCGCTTCCGCCGATCGCCGCAGCCAAAACGTATTGCCGGGCAGCATCAGCCGCTCGACCTGAAATCCCGCTTGCCGCACCATTTCTCGCAAGGTCCGCGGTGCGAAGTGAGTGATATGATGCGGCAGGCTCCAGCCATACCATGCCGGGCCAAACCATCGGCGCGGGGCACTCTGGACATTTGGCACGCCGATGACGAGCTTTCCGCCGGGCGCCAGCAGCCGCCACGCCTCGCGCAGTGTTTGTCGCGGTTGGTGTACGTGTTCCAAGGCGTGCCACATGCTGATGGCGTCAAAGCTTTCCGCTTTCAACTCTGAATGCGGCAGCGTACCCACAAGTGCGCGGAAGTGGAGCTTGGCGCGAATCTCCTCGACCATCTCGGGGCTGGCATCCATGCCGGTGACTTGCCAGCCTTGGCGGTGCATCCGCTGCAAAAAGGCGCCAGCCCCGCAGCCGAAATCCAATAGCCGGCCCTGGCCGACCAGCGGCCAGCCGTGCTTCTGCGGGTGATACGGCTTCCAAAATGGCGGCTTGCGAAAACTCCGCGGCGCGCGGGCGACGTCGCCGGCCGGCAGGCCACATCCGCTATAAGGCTCGTAGTTCACATAAAAGCAGCCAATGGTATCGGCGCTCGGCCGCGGGTTTGTGTACGTGAGGCCGCAGTCGAGGCAACAAACCACGTTGCAGCGCGTGCCCTCGTGACGGAATTCGGCAATGTCCTCCACCGGGACTGAGCTATCGTTGCCGCAGAGCAGGCAGCACGTTTCTTCCCAGATGACAGCACTCGGCCCCGCGCCGGCGGCAGAAACGGCCCATAAAGCAGAGGCACTCATAGCGATCCACCCAATCAGGGAGAACAAAGACTTGTGTCCGGGTGGGAGGATACTCTTAAGAGTCGCTTGGCGGAAGGGCAATTAGCAGCGGATTTCAACCTCTGGTCAGGCATGACTTCCGGTTGGATTCTGCGCAACGAAACGTTGGTAACTCTTGGCCTAAGCACGAAGTTAAGGAATCCAAAATAGACTGCATGAATTGAATCATCCGCAGATTTCGCAGATTCACGCAGATTCACAGATTGAGTGCTCGAATCTGCGCAAATCTGCGACATCTGTGGATAATCGTTCATCCCTTTTGATCGCGTCCTGGGTTGAAGTCCTTAACTTGATGCCTATGGTGCGGCTTGGTACATCTTGGGCGGCCGGAGGGCCGTGCATCGCATTTGCCAAACGGCGCCGTCTACCGGTGCTGGGCGGGGGAGCAAGGTATTTCGCCGCCAGACTGCCAATTTGGCAGCCTCCGCGCTATTTTGACTGCCGTTGTTGGCAGAGTAAACATACTATGATATCAGATAATAACTTATGTTAAGAGTTATTCTCCTTTGGCACGCTTCTTGCTGTGCCTGGACTCCTTGGCGGGCCAGCCGATGCGCCGCCGGACATTTTCCTTTCGCCCATATTCCTTTCAATCTCCCGGAACGGCACCACCACGCACCGATCTTACCTAGCTTAACACCGCCAAGCACCACTGCATCGCAGAGCGCAACATGCTACCTGATAATACCTTACGTCAACAACAAGAGAGAAGCACCAGCCGGTGCAAAACCGCGAGGCGGTGCTTGAATGGCGATGACCGCTCTCGCGCCTCGGTGCTTCCGCTCCCTCCAGCACTGCGTTCCTTCCGACATGAACACGCAACCGATGAAAAACAAATGGCCATTGGAAGTATTCCTGATCGAGTCCTACTCCCGTCCTACTCTGGTCCTACCGCAGTCCTACTGGCGTCCTACTGCAATCCCACCGGCGTCCTACCCGCGAAAACCGCGAGAAAAAGGCGAATTTCGCAGCGTTTCGAGTCGCGGAAAAACTTCCGCCATCGCACCCCGACTTTCCTTTCGCCGCGCGCGATGGTACGGTATCAAAAGCTACCCAGACCACCACAAATCGACAATTCGTAATATGACCATTTCACACCGATTTTTCCTTTTCATGCCTGCCGTTTTGGCCGGCCTCGCCATGAATGCAAGCACCACATCGGCAGAATCCGTAGATAACGACGCCCGCGCTCGCCAATTCATCGCCCGGCACGAGGCGACCATTCGGCCGCTGGAAACCGAGTCGAATCGCCGCTGGTGGGAAGCCAATATCACGGGCAGCGACGAAGCATTCAAGAAGAAGGAGGAAATCGAGAACCGCCTCAATCTGCTTTTGGCCGATCGCGAGACCTTCGCAAAGCTAAAAGCGATTCATGCCGAGCCGATCGCCGACAAGCTGCTTGCTCGCCAAATTGAAGTGCTCTATCTCCAGTATCTCGGCCAGCAGATCGATTCGGCGCTGATCAAGGAGATGAACGCGCTTTCCAACGAAGTGCAAAAGGCGTTCGGCGTTTTTCGCGCCAAAGTGGATGGCAAGGAATTGACTGAAAACGACGTCCGTGACGTACTGCGGAAATCGACCGACTCCGCCCGACGAAAGGCCGTTTGGGAAGCAAGCAAGGCGGTCGGTCCGATCATCGAGCCGAATCTCAAAAAGCTCGCCATCCTACGGAACCGCGCCGCGACTCAGCTTGGCTACAAGGACTTTCACGTCATGCAGCTTGCCTTGACGGAACTCGATCAGAAGCAAGTGCTGAAACTGTTCGACGAACTGGATGCCCTTACGCGCGAGCCGTATCACGCGGCCAAGGCCGAAATTGACGCGGCGGTCGCGAAACAATCCGGCGTGAAGGTCGAGGAGCTGCGACCGTGGCATTATCATGACCCGTTCTTCCAAGAGTCGCCGGCAATCTACGGCAATTATGACGCGGTCTATCGGCCCCTGGACACGATCAAGCTTTGCCGCACCTTTTACGCCGGCATCGGGCTGCCGATCGAAGATGTGATCGCGCGCAGCGACCTCTACGAAAAGCCCGGCAAATGCCCGCACGCCTTCTGCCAGGACATCGACCGCGAGGGCGACGTCCGCGTGCTGGGCAACGTCGTGCCGGGCGAGGAGTGGCTGGGGACGATGCTGCACGAACTGGGCCACTCGGTCTATGAGAAGAACCTGCCGCGCAGCGTGCCCTATGTCTTGCGAGTCGAGTCGCATGCACTGACGACGGAAGGGCTCGCCATGATGTTCGAACGGCTGGCCAACGATCCTAAGTGGCTGACGGCGATGGGCGTTCAACTTCCGCGTAACGGCAATTTTGCCGTGGAAAAGCGCAAGCTGAGTCGCAACAAGCTTTTGATCTTCTCGCGTTGGTGCCAGGTCATGTTCCGCTTCGAGATGGGCCTCTACGACAATCCCGACCAAGACCTCAATAAGCTCTGGTGGGACCTGGTGGAGAAGTATCAGGAAGTAAAGCGACCGGAGGGCCGCAATCAACCCGACTACGCCAGCAAAATCCACATCGTCAGCACGCCGGTCTATTACCAGAGTTATATGATGGGCCAGTTGTTCGCCTCGCAAGTCCACCATGCCATTGCGCGAGATGTCTATCGTGGCGGCGATCCAAGGACGGTGGTCTATGTGGGAAATCCGTCCGTCGGCCAGTTCCTGCGCGAGCGCGTCACCGGCCCCGCATGTACGATGAACTGGAACGATCTGACCCGCAATGCGACGGGCGAAAATCTGAACGCGAAGGCCTTTGCGGAGGATTTCAAAGACTGAGCGCTTGCGTTTAGCTCTTTCCGCAACCGCCTTGGCCGCAATTGGAGCCGATGACCGGTAGGCCGCCGGGCTCGCTATTCGCAGTCAAGTTGCACTGGCCGCTGCCGCAGGACTTGGAGGCCGAGCTGCAGGAGTTCGTGCCGCAGGCGCACTTGCTTTCGCCCGCGGCGAGACGGCGCAGGCGCACGACCATGTAGACAGCCGCCACGGCAACCAACAAAAGCACGATGATGTTTTGAATCATAGCAAAGCCCTCACATCACCCGCTCCTGAACGGAACGGGGCATGGTTCACCAATGCATCCACGTTCCAAACTGATAAGTAACCAACGCGCCGACGTACGCCAGCCCCGTCATGTAACTGAAGGCAAAGGCCGGCCAGCGCCAACTGTTCGTCTCCCGCCGGATGACCGCCAACGTCGCCGCACACTGGCAGCAGAGCGCGAAGAAAACCATGATCGACAGCGCCACGGGCACCGTATAAACCGGCTGATCGGTCCCGTCATGAACCGAACGCTTCAATCGCTCGCCCAACGCCTGACGGCTCTCGGCGGATTTTGTTTCGAACTTTTCGCCGAGGCCATAGACCACGCCCAAGGTCGCAACGACGACCTCTCGGGCGGGGAACGAGGCGATCACGGCGCATCCTATCCGCCAATCCCACCCCAGCGGACGCACGGCCGGCTCGATGGCCTTGCCCATCCAGCCCAGGATGCTGTGCTGCTGGTACTTGGACGCGATCTCGTTGTTGACTTGCTCGATTTTCGTCTCCAAGCCGGCGCGGTTTGCCGCATCCTCCGGCGTGGCTTTCAATTGCGCCATCAGGGCTTCCTTTTGCTGGAGCTCCTCGCGGACAACATCTGGATTATGAGGATAGTAGGCGGCGGCCCAGACAACGACGGAGATGGCCAGGATCAGCGAGCCGGCGGTGCGGAGAAAAATCCATGCCCGCTCCGACACGCGCATCATCACATTTCGCGGCGACGGCCACTTGTAGCTGGGCAGTTCCATCACGAACGGCGGCGCGGCGCCGCGGAGGATCGTCCGCTTCAAAATCAAAGCCACGCCGACGGCGGCCACGATGCCCAGCACGTAGAGGCCGGCGAGCGTCAGCCCTTGCAGGCCGATCCAACCGCCCAGGAATGTTGTCGTCGGCACGAAGGCCGCAATCAAGAGGGCATAGACCGGCAAGCGGGCCGAGCACGTCAAGAGCGGCGCGACGAGGATCGTCGTCAGGCGGTCGCGTTCGTTCTCGATAACCCGCGCCGCCATGATGCCCGGTACGGCGCAGGCGAACGACGAAAGCATGGGAATGAACGACCGGCCGCTGAGCCCAGCGCGGACCATCGTGCGGTCCATCAGGTAGGCGGCACGCGCCATATAGCCGCAGTCTTCCAAGATCGCGATGAAAGTGAACAGAATCAAGATTTGCGGCAGGAACTGCAGTACGCCGCCCACGCCGCCGATGATGCCGTTGACCACCAGGCTTTCGAGCGCACCTTCGGGCATGCGCGATCCGACCCAATCGCCGAGCATGTCAAAGCCGGCGGCGATGGCGTCCATCAGCGGCCGCGCCAGACGAATACCGACTGGAAGACCATGAGCATCAGCGCGGCGAAGACGATCAGCCCCGCGATCTTGTGCGTGAGCAGGCGATCGATGCGGTCGGTCGCCGTCGTGCGGAATTCCTTAGGCTCCGTGACAACGCCTTGCAGCATCGACCGCGCCCAGTCGTAGCGAACGCTTGTTTCCACGGCAGGGATCGGGCATCCGGCCGCTTCGACTCGAGCCCGTGCCGAATGCAAAGGACCGAGGAATTGTTCGTCGGCGTTGGGCAAAAACGCGTTTTGGAAGTAGCCGCTCACGTCCAAAAGGAGACGCCGCACCAAGGCAGGCGGCAGCGGCGGACGCGAGTTCGCGGCAATCGCCGCCGCATGGCCGTTGACTTGATTCGCGGGCTCGACCGCGGAAGGTCCCGCGTCGATGCCTGCGTGCTCGACGGCTGCCTGCCGGCAATTGCACTGGACCGCATGGCATCCCTTGGTCGACAGCAACGTTTGCAGGCTGCGGGTCTCGGCTTCGAAGACCTCAGGAAACAGCGACGTATCTGCCCGCGCGCCGCGCTGCGGCGCTTCGAGCAATGCCGCCTTGACCTCCGCGACGCCTTTGCCGCGATTGGCCTGGATAGGAATCACGGGCACGCCAAGCCGGTTCTGCAAATGCCGCAGTTCGAGCTTGATGCCGCGGCTGGCGGCCACATCGAGCATGTTGACCGCCACCACGGTCGGCAGACCCAACTCCAGGACCTGACTGAGAAGATAAAGATGCCGTTCCATATTCGACGCATCGACAATGCAAAGCACGACGTCGACCGTGCCGACATCGGACTGCCGCTGCAAAAGCACTTCGACGGCGACCATTTCGTCGCGCGAGCGGGCGGCGAGGCTATAGAGGCCGGGCAGGTCGATAAGTTCAAACCGCTTGCCGCCGTGCTCCATCCGGCCCGTCTTCTTCTCGACGGTGACGCCCGGATAGTTGCCTACGTGCTGGTGAATGCCGACCAGCGCCCCGAAGAGCGTCGATTTGCCCGTATTCGGGTTGCCGATCAAGGCGACGGTGATGGTCGTATCCGTGAGCGTGCCTGGCATACGCATTGGTGTCCGCTAGGGGACCGGCACGACGGAAATCTTCAGGCCGTCTTCGGCGCGAAAGCAGATCTTGTTGCCCGCCATGCGAATGATGCACGGGTTCCCCGGCCGAAACATTTCGATGCACGCGCCACCGCGAAGACCGAATTCCTCAAGGCGGTGAACGTGGTCCGGATGACCTTGGATCCGGCTGATCTGGCCACGTTGGCCCGTCAGCATCTGGCCCAAGGAAATAGGACGGTTGTGCATAATCAGTGCAGTATAGACATTTCCCCACCAAGAATCAAGGACGGACAACTGCCGTTTGAGGGAAGCTTCGTTGGCATCGCAACCGTCTTATTTGCAAGCGGGCGGAGTATACGGGCGTTTGCTTGCACCATGGGCTCGTATTCTGCTCGTTCCGCGACGCCAAATCAATCCCCCCCATTCCTGTATGCGCAAAGGGAGCGGTGTTCTCTAACTTTCGCGTTTGCAGGTCGCCGACGAACTCCCCCTTTGACGCGGCAGTCATGGCTTGACGAAGTAAATTTGCATTTTGATCCGAAAGCGATCAGAATAGGAATGAGTCGGACGCCGCTCTTCCTTACATTGGCTCTACCGAACAGACATCTCAGGAAATCCTTGCCAATTTCTAATTTGACGCAATTCTCCGCGTGGATTAACTTGGAATTTTATGGACGTACATCTATCGCACGACGCCGGGATCGACAACCAAGACATTGACAATCAACACATCGTGGAGCTGGGAACGTCAATTCCAAAAGCCGGGCTGCACCGCCTTGCCGCCGCTCGCCGCGAAAAGGCGATGTCGTGTTTCGACATCGCTCGACGCATGGGCGTTACGGCCGAGGAAGTCCGCATCCAGGAAGAGGCAACCGATCTGCCGATCAGCACGCTGAATCTTTGGGCGGCGGCATTGGACGTGCCCGTCACCGATTTGATTGTTGAGCCGGAGGAATGGCTTCATGCGACGCATCTGGCGAGGTCGCAGGCCGAGCGCTTGCTTCAACTCGCCGCCAAACTTCGCGACGGCAGCCGCCGCCGCAGCATTCAACGGCTCGCCCAAACCTTCCTCGACCAGTTGACGGAGATGCAGCCGGCATTGGTTCTGAATGCCAATGGCAGAGCGCGCGACCGACGGTCGCCTCCGCCGCTGCCGCGCGCAACGGCGCGAGGACCATCGATAGAGGGCGCGAGCCGCCCAAGCGATAGCGCGGCGCTAAACGAATGGACAAGGGATTGGCAATGAGTGCTTCCGCGTTGATCGACGACTATCTGGCAAGTGCTCGGCAGCTCCGCGAGGGCGTCGCTGGGCTCTCCGAAGAGCAACTCAAGCGGCGGCCGATTCCCGGAAAATGGTCCACGCTCGAAGTCGTTTGCCATCTGGCCGATTTCGAGATCGTTTTCGCCGACCGCATCAAACGCGTGATCGCGGAGGACAAGCCGAACTTGCCCGGCGGCGACGAGCAACTCTTTGCCGCTCGCTTGCGCTATCACGATCGCGATGCCGAGAACGAGCTCGCGCTGGTCGATGCCATTCACCGCCAGGTGGCCGCGATCTTGCGGACGCTGAAGCCGGAGGATTTTCAGCGCACCGGCATCCATTCCGAAGCCGGTCCGATGACTTTGGAGACGCTTGTTACCCGCGCTGCGGGGCATATCAAGCATCATCTCAAGTTCGTGGCCGAGAAGCGGCAGGCGATGGGGATGTAAGAGCGGGATGTAAGAGCGGAGTGCCCTCCGTGGCGTTCCGCTTTAGTACATGCGGTCTCTACCTGCTTGCGGCCAACCCCGGCACGACCCGGTCGGTCGGACGGCGGATGGTGTTGTCGTGGGTCAGGTACTTGCCCTTGCCGGCAAAGTAGGTATGGAAGCCCTCGACGACAAGGTTATACGCCGCCTCGGTCTTGTCCTTGTCGATCGCGGCAACCGTGGCTGTCCCTCGCAGCGTGTGGACGTTCATGCCAACTTGAAGCTCACGGGCCATCGTCCAGCCGCGCCCGGAAATCCAGTAGCAATGGCCTCCAGTCGAGCGGATTTCCTCAGAGTCCAGGCGGATTTTGAAGAGCTGCGTCGGCGGCCGCACGGTAGGCCGCAGAACGACCTTTAGCGCCAGGCAGCCCGTTTCCGGGTCGCAGGCGAAAACGCGATCGCCCATGCGGATCTTCTCCACCGCTACTGGGCCGGTCTCGGTCCAGACGGGCGTGCCCGCCGCGAAACACTCGCTAGGACGCCAGGAGTACGGTTGCGGCGGAGGTTGCGGCCCCTGTTGCAGCGATTGATACTCCTGCTCGGACATCTGCTCCGGCGCCGGCGTCAAATTCTCGGGGAAGTTCGGCGTGTAGGAGACGCGATAGGCGCGGATGGGCGGCAGGCAGTCGTTTTCGTTGTACCACCATTGCCACCAATCGGCTGTCGCGGTGAGCTTTGTCTCGCCCGTCGCTTCCGCCAGCGCCGCGGAGAGTCTCCGATTCAAGATCGACGCCGTGCTGTTCGGCGCGGTGGACCCTTGCTCGCGCCCGACGGCGCGCATGACGGTCCGCAGCCCCGGATCGTCCAAGGTCGCCGCCAATGCGCTCGTTCCGGCAGTTGATACCGGCAACGGTGATTGACTTTGCGTCGCTGCGGCGCCCAAGCCGGACGCCGAGCTTTGTGAGGAGCCGCTGCTTTGCTGAGGATTCGCTCCCCTCGGCAATGCGGAGGCCCAGCGGACGTTTTGAATCGACGCAAGGTTTTGGGCCGATGCAGCCTGTTTGCCTCTCGTTCGCGAGTTGGGGTTCGAATCGACGACTGCCACTTCGCGCTCTTCGCCGTCGCGGAAGAATATCTGCCGGTAATACGTTTGGCCCGAGCCAGAGTCCTGGTAGACTTCCGCACGGCTGTAGACCCGACTCTGCATCCCGGCCAGCAGCAGCGGAACGTAATCCTGCATCCGCTGGCTTCGCAGGGCCTGAGCGGCCAGCTTGCCCACCGCGTCCCACGGCGCAAAGACGGCATATCTCGCGAGAATCGCGGCCGACTCCGCTGACTGCAGGTTTTCCAGCAGCGAAAGGCCGAGTTGCATGTCGTCGCCGCCGCGGGCACAGAAAACCGCGTCGATCGCGCCGACGGCTGCCGGATCGCGGATCGCCTCGAGCTTGCTCCGCCGCTGCGCCCGCAGCGACTTCGAGCTCGAGTGCATCGCGCTGCGAAGCTTCTCCAGCGCCGGCTTCCATTTGGCCAGATCCTTGGCCGCTTTACCGGCCTTGGCCTGCGCTTCGGCTTGCTCCTGCTGGTTGACCCAACTGCCGCGTTCCAGCCGGTAGCCCAATAGGCGCCGTGCTTCGGACTGATTGGGATCGAGTTCCAAAACCCGCGTCAGATGCGCATGGGCCTGCTCGTCAAGCTTCTTGGCAATGCACCATCTGGCGAGTTCGAGCTGCCCCTCGATCGTGTCGCCATGTTCGCCGCGGAATTTGGCGTATGCCTTTAGCCGGGGGTCATGCGACGACTCAGCGGCGACTTCCGCCGGCGTCATCCACTCCTTGAGCTTTGTATCGAACACAAATCCGCTCTGCCAATACGCCGGCGGGTAGGCTGCGCCTTGCGCCAGCACGGGCCGAAGCAGATCGCAGCGGTCCTCGATCGCTTCGCTCGCCTCGCGGCGAAGCGCATCCTCGACGATTTTTGTCCGCGCGAGTCGCGGCTCCGCTGAACGCTCATCCGCCCGCGCGGGGGCGGACCAGGTTACAAATGTTGCGCCAAATGCCGCGCAAGAAAAGACCGATCGCATAAACCATTTCATTGCACACCTCTCCTCTCATGCAGGTACAAGAATGGCTGACACACAACTGCCCGGCGAGCTTCGTACGGCGAATGTTCCGGTCCGCCAAACGACCTGAGCAGGGCAGGACTGACCCCGGCGAATGCTCCTTGGCGGTCGCGCGGAAATGTGTTGGCGCACTGCGGCAAGGAATAGTCGCACCAGAGAAACGCGAATAGACTACGGGATGGCTGTCACCCTCCCGGGCACATGCTTGTACCCAAATTCCTGCCCTTCGCCGGTCATTCTGCGACTTTCGCGGCGCGGAAGTCAACTGCCGGGCGCAAAGAATCTGAATTTACTTCGAAAAAGCTGGGTAATCGTGGTCACTCCGCCCCAGTGCCCCGAAGCCTTCCTTGGGACAGCCCGTTCGGCGATAATAGCTGGCATCATGCCCGGCAGCGTTATCCTTCATCGCGGATTGCAGTTTCTCGACCGGCGGGAGCATTTTCTGCCTGTCAAGCCGGCGGCGCTGCGGGAAAAGATGCTGCAAGAACGTCCGACTCGCACCTCGCGATAGGGCACTCCTGAAGAAGCTCTTCGAGATGATCGCCCAGCGGTTCCATATGGAATTTCGCGGTCGGTTGGAACATCTGAAGGCGGTGTATGAGCCGTTTGATCCGGACTTCGATACGGTGGATCGGGTGAGGAATGGAGGACAGAAGTCAGAGGTCGGAAGTCAGAAGTCAGAAGACAGCAGTCAGAAGTCAGGCCCGGAGGGAGAGGGGACCGGATCCGCGGAGCTCTCCGCGGCGTTCGAGCAGTTGCTCTTGGACGCTAACTACCAGGAAATGGCCCGCGACGAGATCGTTGCCTGCACGGAGTTCCAAGCCAACCGCAATATCACAGTCAAGGCGAGTTTCAGCGATTACGCCGATCTGCGGATTTTCTACCGCGGCGTTAGGCACGAAACGCGGAGCTTTCGCGGCTGGCACTCCTGGCGGCGCAGGAGGAAACGGTTCACGTCTTCGCCCGGCTGGCGCTCTTGGTCCGCCTGCGCACGCGGGAACCCGGATCGGTCTTCCTCAAGTTGTTCAAAAATGTTGTCGCCGAAGACCTGGAGATGCTCCTACCCTACGTGCGAATCCGCATGAACATGTTCGACCGGCTGAAGATCGGCACGTCGGTCGTCGGCTCGCTGGCGACGGCGTCGTGGAAGGCCTGGACTGCGGCCGTGCTTTCGCCATGGGTGCTAGCGATTGTCGGGCGCCGGCTTTGCCGGGGCCTGCGTGAACGGCGTGACCAAGTTTGTCGCCAGCAAGACCCGCTACATTCAGAAGCTGACGTCGAACCTTTACTTTCAGAACCTGGCGAACAACCAGAGCATGATCGCCCACGTGATCGACTCGGCGGAATGCGAACAGTGCAAGGAGTTGCTACTGGCCTACTTCTTGCTCTATGTGGAGCGGGATCGCGACTTCAATCGCGAACAGCTCGATCGCCGCGCGGAACAGTGGCTCTGCCAGCATTTCGGCGTCTCGGTCGATTTCGATATCTCGGGCGTGGTACAGACGCTGATCGACAAGGAGCTGGTCGCCGAAGTCTGCCACCCCGGCTCGGCCAAGGGCCACGGCGGCGCGGTACTAAAGGTTTACGACTTGCCCTCCGCGTTGCACCGCCTGGACGAGGCATGGGAGGAGTGCGTGGAGAACGGGGCTTGTCCGGCCGGCGGCGAGCACCGGTTGGCGGATGCCGCGTGGCCAGCTATTTGATCCCGAATCGTTCCCTTTCATAGGAGGAAAGCTCACGCGGCTTGCGTTGCATGGCGATGGGCAGCGGATCGAGGTCCCAGATGCGGACGGTGTCCGCAGCCGTCACAACGCGGCGGCCGTCCGGCGTCATGACGGCAAATTGGACGCTTCCCTTGTGCCGGAGGATATGCACTTCCTTGCCCGTGGCGGCATCCCAAACGCGCACCGTCTGATCGTCGGAGGCAGTGACGACGAATCGGCCATCCGTGCTGAACAAGGCCGACTTCACCGCTCCCAAATGGCCTCGAAAAGCCACGAGTTGCGTGCCGGTTTGCACGTCGAGCAGGCCAAGTCCGTCCTTGCCGTACGCCAGCAGCTTCTTTCCGTCGGGACTGAAGGGGCTGAGGCCCGCATGGCGAAGCTCCCAATTGTCGATCCAAACGTCGGAGCCTTTGTAGCTGGCAAGCTCTTTGCCGGTTGTCGCGTCGCGAATGCGAATGGGATTGTCGAAGATCACGATCCTCTTGCCTTCAGGATCGAAGCAGGCCACTCGCTCCGAGGCGTTCTTTTCGACGGCAAACAGCAGTCTGCCGTTTTCGGCGTCCCACATCTTGATGTCTTTGTTCGGAAAAGAATTCGAGCTGGCCGAAGCCAGGATTCTCCGGCCATCGGCACTGAACTCGGCACGGACGATTTCTCCCTTGTGCGGCAGCTTGAGCAGTTCCTTGCCCGTGGCGGTATCGTAGACGCGGACGAACGTCTGTGGGTTGCCACCGGACGACGCCCCGCCGTTCATCATCTGGCCCGTGTTGGAATAAATGGCAAAGCGCTTATTGGTGCCGTCGGCGGTGAGCACTTTTTGCCCGTCGGGACTGAAGCAGGCGCAGGAGAGGTCGAACTCGCCCGCCTGAAGGGACGCCAACTGCTTGCCGGTCTCCACGTCCCAGATGCGGGCCGGCGTGAAGAACACCGCTTCGTCCTGCTTTGAATCGGGGTGCGGATCAACGATAGGCGGTTGCGGTTTCTCAAGGAAGGGAAACGCCCACATTGCCGCGAGACCGTTCTTGTGAATCGCGACGGGATCGCTCTTGCGAATCGTGATTTGCTCCTCATCCGCGATGCTCAGCAGCCGGCGGCCATCGGGGCTGAAGACCACGCCCCGAACTTTCGCGAAGCCATCGCGATTGGGAAGGTTGGCGAGAATGCCCTCCCGCGGGGCCTTGAGCTTGTGCAGCAACTTGCCCGTGGCCGTGTCCCAAATCCGCGGGCCGGGGTTCCGGTAGTCGTCCGCGCCGGTGGCGAGGCGCTTGCCATTCGGACTGAGCGCCATCACGCTGAAATTGACAATCGGTTCGGCCAGCGGCCGAGCCTGGTCCCTGGGCGGGTCAAGCCACCAAACGCGGACGGTCCCATCGTCCGCCGCGGTCACGACGCGCCGGCCATCCGGGCTGAGGTCAACGGTGTTGACCACGCTCTTGTGGCCGCGCCAGACGGCGACCTGCTCGCCGGTTTCGACGTTCCAAGCGCGCGCGGTGCGGTCCCACGACGTTGTCAACACCAGCTTGCTGTCTGGACTGAACGACACCCTTCGCAGAACATTCTCGTGGCCGCGCAGCGTCGTCAATTCCTTGCCGTCCGCGGCATCCCAGATTGAAACATAGTTTCCACGAATGGTCGCAAGCCGCATTCCGTCGGGGCTCCAGGCGGCATGGTCTTCGCCGCTCATGCCGCCGTGTTTGAGCCGAAACAGCATCTTGCCGGCCGCGATGTCCCATATCTGGATGTCGTTCATGAATCCGAGCGCGACTCGTTTACCGTCAGGGCTGAAATGGCCAAAATAGGGAACTTCTGTCTGTTTCCCAAAGAATCCCGTGGGCTTGAGGATCGATGCGACCAGTTTGCCGGTCTCCGCATCCCAAACCCGAGCCAACGTCTTCTCTCGCTCGTTGAACGGTGAGTAGCTGGAACCGCCCGCACTGAAACCGTGGCTGCCAAACGGCTCGGGAAGTCGAATGTTCTCGGGATCGGATTCCGCCGGCGGCGAGGAGTTGACAGCGGAGGACTTCAACGACTCACGGCCGGAAGAGATCGTCAAGACGTGCCGGCCGTCGCGGCTGAAACAAGCCGAATATGGAGTACAAGCATGCCCCTCAAGAACGGCCAACTGCTTGCCGCCTGGAATTTCCCAGATGCGCGCGGTCGTGTCATCGGAGGCGGTGACCAGGCGCTTGCTATCCGCGCTGAAGGCAGCCGTCTTGATCCCGTCTTTATGCCCGCGCAGGACGGCCAATTGTTTGCCCGTGGCTGCGTCCCAAAGGCGCGCGACCCGGTCCGTGTATTCAACCCGCCTGCCATCGCGCCGATCGAAGAAAGCGATGCCGGAATAGAGCGTAACGAAGTACTTGCCGTCCGGGCTGAGCAGGGTGTCGGCCAAGATCCCGCCGCCAAGCGGACCGAAATTCGGCGTCGCGAGGAGTTGCTTCCCGTTTTCGGCGTCCCAAAAACGGACGGTACCATCCTTGGCGCAGCTCATTATCCTCTTGCCATCAGGCGTGAACCGTGCGGAGAGGACCTCACCAGTATGGCCGAAGAGGGTTCGCTCTTCACGGCACGTATCCAAGGCGGCGAACAAGGCTTCATTCGCTTCTTTACTGGGCGCGATCCGGGCCGCCTCGATGGCCAGCAGCAGTCCCAGGCTCGGGTCGGTGTATAGCTCCGCGGACGACTGGGCCGTGAGCCGCAAGCCCTCCGCACGAACAAGGGCTGCGACCTTGGCGTCGCGCTCGGCTTCAGCTTTCCTGCGCTCGCCAGCTTCCGCTTCTTTGGCTTTGATGGCGACGCCCTTCGCCATTTTTTCTTCCTGTGCTGCCGCCAAGGCATTCTTTCTCGCCACCTCGGCATCTTGTTCCTTGTCTTGTGCGATCTGCCGCTGATCGGATTCCGCTTGCCGGGCTCGCTCCGCGGCTTGCCGGGCCCGCTCCGCCCGAAATAATCCCCATGATGTACCGACGATGCCGCCGAGCAGAACCACCAGCACCAGCCCCCCAGCCAGCGCCGGCCCGCGGTGCCGGCGAACGAACTTGCCGAGACGATAATGCAGCGACGGCGGACATGCTTCCACCGGCTCGTCCTGCAAATAACGCTGGACGTCGCGGGCCAGATTGCTCGCCGTCTCATAACGGCGCGTGCGATCCTTCTCCAGGGCCTTCATCACGATCCAGTCGAGGTCGCCTCTTACGAGCGCGGAGAGCTTTGCCGGCTCCGTCTTGCGCTGCGTGGAGACCTTCCTCAATGTCTCGCCCATTGTGCTCAGCCGCGTGCTCGGCTTGGGCGGATCCTCTTCCTTGATGATGCGGCGAATTTCGTCGTAGGCCGCCTTCGTGAATCGTTCGCGGTCAAAGGGCGTGGTGCCAGTAAGGAGCTCATAAAGCAGCACGCCGAGGCTGTAGACGTCGCTGCGGATGTCCACGTCCAGGGCGTTGATCTCTGCCTGCTCGGGACTCATGTAGAGCGGTGTGCCGATCATCTGCGTGAATCGCGTGTAGATCGTCTTGTCCGTCAACTGCTGCCCGATGGCCTTTGCGATGCCGAAGTCGATGACTTTGACCACAGGAACGCCGTCATGCGGGGCTACGAGAATGTTCGAGGGCTTCAGATCGCGGTGGATGATGCCTTTGGTGTGGGCGTGTTGCACCGCCTGGCAGACGGAAAGAAACAGTTCCAGCCGCTGCCGGGCCGTCAACTGCTGCTGGTCACAGTATTCATTGATGGGAATGCCCTTGACGAGTTCCATCACGAAATACGGGCGGCCGTGCTCGGTCGCGCCGGCATCGAGTACGCGGGCAATGTTGGGGTGGTCCATCAGGGCAAGGGCCTGCCGCTCGGCCTCAAAGCGGGCAATGACGTCGCGCGTGTCCATCCCGGGCTTGATGATCTTGAGGGCCACCTTGCGTCGAACGGGATGCTGCTGCTCGGCCACGAAGACCAGCCCGAAACCACCTTCGCCGATCTGTTCCATCAGCTTGTACGGACCGACCGTTGTGCCGGCGCGTTCGGCAATCGGATGGTAATCTCCAGTCGCCTCCGATCCGGATTCATGCCGCTGAAGAAAACTGTCCGCGGTGTCATGGGCCCGCAAGAGCGATTCGATTTCGCGGCGCAGTTCCGTATCGGGGCCGCAAGCCTGGTTGAGGTAGGCGGCGCTGTTCCGCGGGCAGCTTGACCGCCGCCTTGAAGATTGCACTTTCCGACATAATGTTCTCACTTTTCGTGGATGGTCGTCCATCATGCAATGCGACATCGGCGGAGGAAAGCCCGGTAACCTTTTCTTAGCCGGACGCATTTTTTTCCTCGTCCCGGCGCAACTGCCGACGCAGCCAGGCCTTGGCGTAGGTCCAATCCTCCTCGGCGGTCGCCGGGGCAATGCCCAGAATCTGAGCCGCTTCGGCCATCGTGCAACCGAGAAAGTACCGCAGTTTGATAAGCTCTGCTTTGCGCGGTGACTTTATCGCCAGCCCGTCCAGCGCTTCGTGAACTGCCAGAACTTCCAGCGGATCGTGGGCGTCGGATTCCGGTATCGCCTCGATGTCGCCGGCTTCTCGCCGGAGACCGCCGCCCCGTTTGAGGCGCTGTTTGCTACGCGCCTTTTCAACGAGGATTCGTCGCATCGCCTCGGCCGCCGCGGCGAAAAAATGGCCGCGATGATGCCAGCCTTGATCCGGCGTCTGTCCTACCAATCGCAGATAGGCCTCATGAACCAGGGCGGTGGCCTGAAGCGTCTGCCCCGGCTTCTCGCGGCCAATTCTCTGGGCCGCCAGCTTGCGCAACTCGTCATAAACCAGCGGCAGCAACTGCTCAGCGGCTTGGGGATTGCCCTGTTCGATGGCAATTAAGATCTTGGTGACTTCGCTCATAGAGGTGGCTCATCGGAAACGGCGGATACCCAACGATTACAGCAGATTGCACCCTCGTTACGACGCTCTGCGTCGCAACGCACTTGTTGGACGCTCCGCGTCCTTGTGCTAGGCCCCGGAGCGGCCATTCACCTCGTGCCCACGCAGAGCGTGGGCACGAGGAAAGTCGTGGGGCAGATTGCTAATCTGCCAGCAAACGGCAGGTTGGCAACCTGCCCCACGATCAATTCTTCCCCGGCCCTAAACCGACGAACGGATACTTGATGCGTTCCTTGGTAACAACTTCCTCCTCGTTGTAGCCGAGGTAGTGGACGCGAAACTTGCCGCCCATTTTTCCTACAAGCCGCGCACCGTACCATTGACCGTTCTGAATGACCAACAGCGGCGGGCCATCGCTGGGCAGGCAAACGTTGTCGCGGACCTCCGTGTTCGCGCGAAAGTACGGGCCAGGGCTGCTCGACCAGCCCAAGAGGTGAACGCGATATCGGTTGCCGGCCGCGCCCTCCACGAGAGCCGAGTAAAGCTCGTCGTGATCGACGACCGCGGCCAGTGAAGGTGAGACCTGTGTCAGACGTCGTGAGCCGGGCAGACTGGCCGATTTGACAATCACCGGGGAATTGCCGCCGCCGGACTTTGCCGCCGCCGGGAACAACTCGCGATACCGGCCCGGAACGTAGCGAATCAACTCGTCGAGATCGACGACGCCGTCGTGATTGAAGTCGGCACGGCCGAAGAGGGCCTCGCCCACCGCGAGATCGAGCTCGTTGTCGGAGGTTTGGTCTTCCTGGCAGGCACAGAACACGGTCATATTCGGCGGCACGGGCAGGTCGTCGGGATGCGGCCGCGCGAACCCACCGGACGTGCATGTCTCGATCATGACGATCACCGGGCAGGGAAGCTGCCCGAGCTGCGCCTTGACCTCGCGGCCCCACAACTGCTTGTCGTCCGCCGTCATGATGCTCCAGCCTTTTTTCGGCTCGGTCATGCCGTGGGAGTCGATATATACAACCGCCAGGTCGTTCTTTGTGGCAATCCCGCGAAGCCAACTGAGGCCGCCCAGCATGTTCGCCCGGGTGGCTCGCCTGCCGAGGACCTGCCGGACATTCATGGCGCGATAGAAGGGCCGCCCCTGTTCGCGAAACGCTTTTTCAAGTTCCTGCGAACACCAATCGAAGTCGTCGATCGCCGTGGTCGGCTTGACGTTGACGCGATAGAGACTGCCGTCGGTTTCAATGGTGAGGCCGACGCTGCCGGCCGCGAACATAGCTGTCGTTTCGGCGAATTCCGCGGCGCCGATCTTGGTTCGCGCGGCGCTCGTGAGATTGGTCTCCCAAAGAACGCCGTCGCCGCCGGCCGTATAGGCGCACCCTTCACCACCGCCGCTCCGCGAATGTCCTTCCAGACGCCGGCGGCGCCTCGCCGAGTCCAGGCGCCATCGCCCGGATTGACGCGATAAAGATTGCCGCTCTGATTGACGGCATACAGCGAAGTGCCGGCTGCAAATAGATGCTTAACATCGGCAATCTCGAGCTTGCCGATTTGCTGCCATTTGCCCGTGGCCAGATCGGTCGCATAGAGAGCGCCGCCCGCTTCGATCGTGTAGAGGCGGCCGTTAAGGATCGCGCCGGCCACGGTGTTCTTCCAATCACCGGCCGCGCCGACTTGTTTCCAAGTGCCGTCGGCCGCGCTGACGCGATAGAGGCTTCCATCATTTTCGATCGTATAGAGCCAGGCGCCTTCACAAAACATGAAAGCCGTGTTGCCGAATTCGGGCTGGCCGACTTGCTGCCAAGCGCCCGTATTGATGTCGGTCCGCCAGAGGCCGCCGTTGGTCTCCACGGTGTAGAGCCGGTCGCGAAAGTAAACGCCGGCGAGTGTGTTCTTCCAGCCTTCGATCGGGCCGACGCGCTGCCACGAGCCTTGGTCTCCCTGCTGATTGATTCCAATGCCGAGCAAACAGAGGTTGCCCTCGGCAGCGGCTGCCCGCAGATCGTCGCTGCCGGCAAGCACGAGCAAGGCGATCACGAGGAGGCGGGCTACTCTCATGGCGCGGCTCCAATGAATAAGGAACGACGTTCGCGGAATCATATCGCTCGTGGTGTCTGACGATTTACGAATAGCATAAACGCAAGTCGTACCTGTATGGACTAAATCAGGGCAGGTTCCGTTTTGAATCCAGTGATGGCAAAATACAAATGCGACAAAGTTGAAAACTGATATTGGAGAAAGGTCGCTGGGTCCGTTTGAATGTCGCGGTTGTCGAGACTGTGACATTCGCACGGAGGCCCAGCGATGGCTGATCATCTTACATCGGCAGAGCGGAAAATCCTATATGGCTTGCACAAGAAGGGAAAATCGAAGGCGGAGATCGCGGAGTTGATGGGACGCCACCGCAGCACGATTTATCGCGAGCTGCGCCGCAACACGGGCCAACGAGGCTATCGGCCGAAGCAGGCCCAGCGGTTGGCGGATCAACGTCGCGTGGCTTGCCGCCGTTCGCGAAAGATGGAGGACACACACCTGCACCAATACGTGGAAGAAGGGCTGAAGAAATATTGGTCGCCGGATCAGATTGCCGGACGAAGTCGGCGGAAGTTCGCCCGGCAGCCGCGGCGGCGCCTGTCGCGACAAACCATTTACAACTGGATTGACGATCGCGAGCCGGCCTGGCGAGCTTGGCTGCGGCGTGGCGGCCGGCCGCCGGAAAAACGCGGCAAACTGGCCGATTGCGTCCGCATCGACGGGCGGCCCGATGTCATCAACCGCCGCCGCCGCTACGGCGACTGGGAAGCAGACACGATGGTCGGCAAGTCCCGCCACAGCGCACTGGTTACGGTGGTCGAGCGGAAAAGCGGTTTCGCCCGCATCGGGCGAGCCGACAACATGAAGGCCGACACGACACGGAAGGTGTTGACGAAGCGACTGAAGGACCTGCCCGCGGCGTTGCGTCGCAGCGTCACGTTTGACAACGGCAAGGAGTTTGCGGAACATCGACAGCTTGCTCGGAAATTGAACCTGGAGACGTATTTCGCGACGCCCTACCGGTCGTGGCAGCGCGGCACCAATGAAAACACCAACGGACTGCTGCGGCAGTTCTTTCCCAAACGCACAGACTTCTCGCGGATCAGTCACCAGGAGGTGGCCCGCGCGGAGACCTTACTCAACGAACGTCCGCGAAGACGCCTCGACTATCGAACCCCCGCCGAAGTCCTTTCCAAACGATTGTGTCGCAATTGAACCTTGACATCACTATCCTCAAATGCAGTATTCGTAAAAATACTCCAGCAAGCGGTATTTGTCCGTCAAGTAGTGCGTCTCCAGTTTGAGATGCCGTTCGATGTTGTAATCAACAAGCATGATCGTAAGCTCCTTTATGGCTTTTGGCCGCTTCAATCGAGCAGAAGCAATTCTGCCCAACTTCTCCATCGAACGTTTCTCATGAGGATTCTCGATCTCGTAGAGCAGGATGTTCAACTCGGCATCGGTCAACTCGTTGAGGAGAGCCGCAATCCGGTCTTGCACGCTGGGCGGCCCTTGGGGAGTTGATTCATTCTGCGGCTTGTGTTTCTTTGCCATGGTGTCCCTATCCGCTCTTGCCCTCCAACTTGACGAGCAACCCATGCCCCGCCAGTAGCCAGTGGCCGATCTTTTCATCCAAGGGCAGCAGCTTGCCGTCGATCGCCGAGTAGACTTGCTTGCTTTTGTAGGGCGTCGTGGGCTGCCGAATCGGCCGAGTACGCCGTCGCCGGGAGGACACCGACGAGCACAATGATAGCAACGTGCATCAATCGTCAACCAAACCGCACCGGCCCCGGTCTCGATTGCCACGACTGTGCGGCCTGGAGATTAGAATTCCTCTCGCGAGTCATGAAATTGCGCGAAGTACACCCGACAAGACTCGAACTTGTAACCTTCGGTTCCGTAGACCGACGCTCTATCCAATTGAGCTACGGGTGCAACTGCTGGCTGACATTTGCCGACGCAAGGCATATGCCCGCGCGTCTTTAATCATCGTCAACCGTCCACAGTATAGCCAAAATCGGCACTTTGACAAGCCCTACCCAGGATGATGCGGGTGGTCGCCGGGCCTGCCGTGGATCTCCGTGATCTCGCGAATCCAGATGTTGCGGAAGCGGACCGAATTGCCATGGAACTGGAGGCGGAGTGGCATTTTCTCCGGATGCGGCGTGTAATGCGGCGGCTCGGTATAGGAAGTGCCGCCCTTCAACTCAAAGTGGTTCTGCACGACGACGCCGTTTTGCAGCACGGTCACGAAAGCTGGGCGAAGCAGCTTGCCCGACTTGTCGAATCGCGGCGCCTCCCACATGATGTCGTAGGTTTGCCACTCGCCCGGCTTTCGGCAGACGTTGACCATTGGCGGATGCTGTTTATAGACCGAGCCGCACTGGCCGTCGTAATAGGTGTCGTTGTCGTAGGAATCCAGCACCTGGATTTCGTAATTGCACATTATATAGACGCCGCTGTTGCCGCGTCCCTGGCCGCGGCCGGTTACCTTTGTCGGTTCGGCCCACTCGACATGGATTTGGCAGTCGCCGAACGATTGCTTGGTGTCAATGTCGTGCTTGTCGGAAATCACGTAGCCGTCTTTCACCTTCCAGTCATCGCCGCCCTGCCATGCCGACATGTCTTTGCCGTCGAAGAGCACGATGGCGTCCGACGGCGGGCTGTTGTCCGTGCCCGGCTGGATGATCGGCGGTTTCGGCCAGATGATCGGCGCGATGTACTCGGAAATGTAGGCGAAAGCCTTTTGGAGGTCGATGTAGTTGGACAATAACATCGCTCCGACGGCGAAGCAGAGGATGCCGCCCGGCCGACGCGCACGGCGAAACAACGGAAAATGCATGGTGGGAACTCCTGAAGTAAGGTGGGAAGTGTAGGTTGGACTTGCGAACTTGCGATTAAAGCCCGGCGTCTGGGCGATTATCACTTCTCAGCATACTTATCTTAATTGGCTTGGACAATGGGCCGGTTTGGCAATCGGCCGCGCGGACGGGTTTTCTTTTTAACTCGGTTCGAGGCGTAAATCATCGTTAAATGCCTTGTTTTCCCGCGGTTTTGCGGGCCAAAGGAAGTCAGGAAGCACTCAGGATGGACTCAGAACAGACTCAGAACAGACTCAGGAATCCGCCCTTTGGTGGTTTGCTTTCCGGCGGTCGGCCAATCGGAGGGGAAAAACGGCTTTCGGCGCCGCTCGCAGATTCGCGAAAAAAACGCGGGCCATGAGTGGCGACAACATTCGGAAAAACGGCGCGTGTTAAATGGCAAAGGCATTTTAGAAAGGATTGAGAACGGTTTGGGAATCGTTTGGAAAGTGCTTGGGAATCGTTTGGGAAATGCTTGGCAACGCTTGGGATCATTTGCGAACATTTTGGGGCGTTTGGGAAACGTTTGGAAATCGTTTGGGCGGAAAGAGCGAACCACGAAATACACGAAGCACACGAAAGCCGGGCAGGGCCGCGGACAAAGCGCGGATGGAGCACGGATGCAGTCTTGGGTCTTGGGGATTTGGGGATTTGGGGATTTGGGGATTTTGAACATTGAACCTTGTACATTGAACATTTCCGTTTTCATCTTTTCTCTCCACTCTCCACCCTCAACTCTCCACTTCCGTCCGCCACTATACACTATTCTAAACTCGTGTCAACGAATGGAAGGATTTTCGCGCACATTTGTGATCTAAAGTCTTTGCCGGGCGGGGTTTGCCGCGACGGCAAATGTTCTATGCGTTAAATCGCGCGGCGAAGTCCGCATCGCTGTCGGCGACGTAAGCCCTTATGCCATAACGGGTTGGGAAATCAGTTGCGCAGTCGCCTTTCGCGGGCAGAATTCGGCGCGGCGGGAGAATATTTTGCGGGATTGCGCCCTGGGGCTGTCGGCCTTACGGCGCTGTCGTGGCGGCGATCGATGACACATTGCTCCAGAGGTGCGCGAAGTGATCGCCCTCATAATCCCCTCATCCCCAGCCCTTCTCCCCGCGGCGGGGAGAAGGGAGCTGGAACTTGTTTCAATCCATCAGTGCGCGGCGGGGAGAAGGGAGCTAGGTTTTGTTTCAGCCTTTCAGTTCGCGTCGGCGTGGAGTGAGTAACGTTTCATCAATGCGGCCCGCGCTTTGCCATTCTCTGGCTCCCCTCGCCCCGCGGCGGGGAGAGGGGCCGGGGGTGAGGGGAAGTCGTTCTAGGGCTGCGCCTTTCGCTGGATTAATGTATGGGCCTTCGGCCCGTTCCAGGTTCGTCCGGTACCGAAGGTTCAACCGATATTAGCCCAGGCTAACGGCCCGGGTCTAATGGCGGAAAGACAATTTAGGGCTGAAAGCCCGTTTGATCAAATGAACCGGGCCTTCGGCCCTTATCTTTGGGTTGGCGATTCGGACCTGGGACGTTGTCCCAGGCTGGTATGGTTTTGGACCTTCGGCCCGTCACGAATGAATATTGGCCTTCGGCACACCGCGATTCCGGTCGCCCAAGCAATGTCCTGCCGTCTATTTGCCCGGCGGATGCTTGTCCTTCTTAAACGCCTCGCGGTACTTTTGCAAGGCCCGATCCTTGAGCGAGAGCAGCCCGCGCATCATGCGCTCCGAGGTCTGGTCTGCCTGTTCGGCCAATTGCTCGGAAATTGGCTTCACGCTTTTGGCGGCTGCGCGAATCCAGTCTAGCGATGATTCGTCCTCGTCGGCGGCTTCATCCGCCGCGGTTTGCGGCCGGCCATCCTCGGCGGGAAGCGGGGCATGTTCGTCGACTAGACGGAGCACGAGCATCGTGGCGTCGTCGATTCGCATCTGCCGTTCCTGCCGCAGCCAGGCGACGCCCGAGCGCCAGTCGTCTTCGGTCATCAGCCAAAAATCGTTCCAGGTGGGCGGGTCGCCGGTCTCGTAGGAACGCGCGGCCCATTCGGCGACGGCGTCCGTACAGAGGACCAGTTCGTCACCGGGATAACACATTTCGTCGAGATAGGAGAACTCCAGCAAGTGGTCGCGGCCGAGATCGACGCTGCCGAGCACGACCGGGTCGGCCTGGAACTGTTCGGACCGCTCCAGCGGAAAGGACCGCACCAACTCGCCGCCGCGGACTTGGAAGAGACAACTGTCGCCCAGGGCGAAGGCCATTAGCCGGTGGCCGCCGTAGCTGCCCGGTTGGGCGGCGTCCGCGGGGCAGATGCGGGCATAAAGCAGCGTGGAGAAGGCGCCGGTCGGCAGTTTGGCTTTTTGATGCCATGCGAGGTTCGCGGTGTCGATGCTGGCGGCCCAGCGCTCGCGCTGCCGCTCGAGCCACTCGGCGAAGGCGGCCGGGTCTTGCGGATCGGGACTGTCTGCCACGGCGGCCTCCGCGAGGATCGCCGCCCAGGGGCCGGAGAACAATGCCGAAGAAACGCCGTCAGCAATGGCCATGACGTGCCGCTCACTATCCATGCAGCAGGCGTCCTGAAAACCCTCGGGATGCTCCGGGTCTTTGGCCAGCGTGAACAGGCGTGTGTCGAATCGCAAGGTCATGGAACGGTTCGTAGTATGCCGTCTATGGCAAAACGGTGGGACCAGTTCGCGACATCGAAGCCCGACGCGCAAGCGAGGCTCTTGTCCGGCGCCAGCCTCGCTTGCGCAGTCGGGCTTCAATAGCCCACAGTTTTGACGTAGTCGGTTCAGTAGGGTGGGACCAGCGAGCTCAAGCGATCGCCGGCCCACCATCAACAGTTGTAACGGTAATCTCTGGTGGGCCGTCGACCGCTGCGCGGTCTTGTCCCACCCTACGGGCTTCCGTTTCGGTCGAGCCTTGTTCGGCGTAAGTCTTGACTAGCGAAAGCATGCGGATCAAATCGGTCACCGAGGCGTTGTAGATCATCCCGCGGCCGCCGGCACTGACCAGTATATTCGCCGCTCGCAAGGCCGCAACCATGTAGTCCGGCAGCAGGCTCGACCAGCGGAACAAATCGCACGGCGGCCCTGGCGGCAGGTGGATATCGTTGGACGGATAAAGCACGGGCCGGCAGGCGCCGGGACCGCCCAGGTGAAGGTGAAATACGAGCGGCGAACCGCCCGGCGTCACCAGGCTCTGCACCCGTTCGACCGCGATTTCAACTTGCTGCGACAGGAGATCGCCGACGAAGCTGATTACCAGGGGCGGCCGGCTCCAAGCCATCTGCGGCGCGACGCCAGCGACGACGAGGTGCCGGCAATAGCCGTAGCCCAGCACGGGAAAAACGCTCAGACCCAAGTCGCGGCACGTACCAGATGGGAAACTGAACGGTCTCCTCTCGCCCGCCGGTAAACCTCGCCGCCACGCGGCGGACGCGGGTTTCAACCGCCAGCGGCGCGTCGGCCAGTTCGGATGTGGAAACAAAACGCCGTCGGGCGAGCGGACCGCCCCAGCGGCAGCCGACGTCTGCTCCGCGACGGTCGCCGCGATAGCCGGCGATCGCGACTTCCAAATCTGGCACCGACGAAATCTGGTTCAGCATCGAGTTCAGCGATGTGGCGATGCTTTCCGCCTTGGTCTTCGTCCCGCCCGCAATGCAGTCGCCGAGTGCTTCCGATTCGTCAATCAGGAAGACGACGCGGCCGCCGAGTGTGGTTGGGGAATGTTGGGGCATGGGGTGGCGGTCAGTACGAGGTACTCAGTGCACAGTGCTCAGTATTAAGTTGTCAGCTGACCGTTTTTCATCCTTCATCCTTCATCCTTCATCCTTCATCCTTCATCCTTCATCCTTCATCCTTCATCCTTCATCCTTCATCCTTCATCCTTCATCCTTACCGTAGCCCTGGCGCGGCTTGCGTGCCCATGTTTAGGAACTGGATCAAGCAGACCATGTCGGCGTTGAAGGCCATGCCGCGGGCGTTCGGCTGCAAGGGGAAACCCTCCGCCTGACCGTGGCGGAAAAACGGCTCCGGCAGCACGCTCGACATGTGGAACAACGCGCGAGCCAGTTCGTCGGGAAGTCCCATGTCGCTGGACGGAAACATGAACGGGTCGGCCGCTGTCATGGAAAGATGGCAGTTGAACAACAGCACGTTGCCGTCTTCCGTGGCCAGCGATTTCAAGGCGTCGGCATAGGGAATCGGATTGCCGTCCTGCGATTCGCCGTCGGAAATCTGGACCACAATCGGCGGGAAGCTTCTCGGATGCCGCGAGATCCACTCGGCAAGTAGTTGGTGAGCGTAGTAAAGCATGTGGCACATGGGCGTGCCGCCTTCCGCCCGCGGATCGACCCAGACGGGCATTTCGCACGGCACCTGAAAGATCTCGCCGGTTTCTTCGTCGGGCAGGTATTGGATGCGGGTATCGATCCGCGCGGGCGCGGCGCCGATTTCGGCGATCGAGACGATTGTCCGCCCCGCCAGCGGGCCTTGCAACGCCGATTCAATGATCGGATTGGCCTGCTGGTCGGTGCGATAGCCGAATACGCCGATATCCATCCAGTCCTTGATGCCTTCATCGCCGCTGGCGCGGATGGCCATGTTCTGCAGCCAACCGTTGATAGCAGCGACCAGCTCGTCGCATTTGCGGTTCGACGAATTGCCCAGCGGCTCCTCCATCGAGAACGACTGGTCGAGGAGGAAAAGGAAGCAGGCCTTGTTCTGCCGGCTGATCGATTGGGTATAAGGTGCTCGATACATGCTAACTGTTTACGTTACCTTCTTCGGTTGATTTATTCTCATTTGCTTCCGCCGGTTCATCGCGGCGCGAGAATAGCCGCGGCCACTTCCAGCGCGGTGGCGCGTCGGGGAGTGCCTCGCTTGGGATTGGCGCATCGCCGTTCATTTGGGCCGCCGTTTCGTGTGCTGCGAGATCGTCGTGGTTTGCAGCAGCGACTCCATTCTCCGCGGCGGGAACCGCGTGCTCTGCTTCGTCCGCTGATACGGTCGTCGCCGAGTCCGTTTTACCTACTCGCTCCCGCGCGGCGGCCACGGCCTCCGCCAATTCCTTCGGCAGAGGGTAATTTGTCAAGCAGTGCTTGCTTCCCCAAAGCACGATCTCGACGTCGTCGTGCGCCTCGATGCTCGCGTGCAGCCGCTTGAGCACTTCCCGTCGCACTGCCGCCATCTGGTAGAGCGGCCGCCATTTGTCCGCCTCGCGGCAGCCGGCCATGAGTTTCTCTTTCCAGACGGCGAGTATCCGTTTGTCGCGTTCGTCGGGCGGCAGTGCGCTGGTGATTTTTGCAAGTGCCCGGAAGACCGGCAGCCGCTCTTCCGCCACCGCGATCCGCATTCCCCACTCGATGCTCACGAAATGTTCGCACTGGGCTCGAACCACCGCCTGCCACGCGGCCGCAATCGCCGCTTCGTTGCTGTCTTCCTTGAGCGCCTTCTCAAGCCGGGCAAAGGCCCTCACTCGCCGCATGGCCAGCGCGACTCGGTCTTGCAAAGCGTGCTGATAGCCTTGCGGCAAGTTTGCGGCGATCGTCGCCAGCCCCTTTTCGCCTTGCAGGCTAACCTTGCCGGCCGTTCGCTGCACGAGATGCAGCAGGCGATCAATCACCTGCACGCGCTGCCGGGCATCGGCCACGCGCGGCCGCTGCTCCTCGGCCGGCGGATAATTGGCGAACAGCGATTCGTTCCAAGCGGCGACCAGTTGCCGATCGTCCTGCTCGCTCGGCATCGCCGGAATCCTTGCGAACTTCGTCCAGGCTTGTTGCCGGCAGACATGTTCGTAGGCACGATAGATAAGCGGTTGCAGCCGGGCCGGGGCGTCGCGGAAGTGGCCGCGGCGGTTGAGCAAGTCGACGGCCGCGTCCCACTGTTGCTCGCCCAGCAGCCGCTCGACCTCGGCGTAGCTGTTGGCCAGGTGGCCCAGCGGCGGCACGTCCTCGATTCGCGCTTGCCAGAGGCCGAATAGCTTTTCGGTCATGCCGCGAAGGTCGTCATTGCCGAGCTGCATCAGGTCGTAGTAGAGCGCCGACTGAGCGGGGACTTGAAAATCTTCGCGGCGGAACAAAAGCTTGTCGTAGCCCACCTGCTCTACATATTTGGACCACAATGCTGGTTGAATCGAGAGCGCCCGCAGTGCCACATAGATCACCAGCGCGGAAAAGTTGTCCAAGTCCAAGGAAAGGAGCGTGCCCGCTCCGCGGTCGCGGTGCTGGTACGGCTCGACGCCCACCTCAAGGTTTCGCCGACCGACGAGCGGCGGCACGCACATGCCGTCGTAATCGACGAGCTTGATCTGCCAGCCTTGAGTGACCATGATATTGCCGTGCTGAAGGTCGCCGTGGGCGATAGAGTTGTCGTTCATTTCCTGCACCGCTTCCAGCCAGCGGTCGGCGATTTGTGCGATGGCCTCGCGATTTCCCTCCAGGCAGCGGCTGCGGAGCCAATTGAAGAGAGTCTCGCCCTGAACCCAATCCATGATGATCAGGGGGTACCATTTGCCATCGCCGGCGGAGCGAATGCCGCCATCGCGGTACTCGAAATCGACGAGACAATGCAGCTTGCGGCCTTGCAGATAGCCGCTGATGAGCTCGTAGCGTTCGCGGCGCTCCGGCGATTCGGTCGTGAAGATCCGCACGGCAAAGGGTTGCTGGCCTTCCGGATCGACACCCTTGTAGACGACCGCAAACGCTCCCGCCCAGGGCCGCGGCTGGTTCTGCCCGTTTTTTTCGATGCAAGAACTCCTCAGCCGCTCATCGCGAAAGGCGATCCGCGGGTTTTGCAGTGTTGCGCTGAAATGCGAGGCGAGCGGCCAGGACATTATCTTAGCCTACCCGCAGTCCGAGGGGCTGTCAACGCTTGGTCACGGTCTCGCTCGATCGCACTATTGAGAGACGTGCAAGTCGTTGCGACTGATTCATCCGTTACTCTCCAACGCCCGGCAGCAAGTCAAAATCAAAGCGGTAGGAACAGGACGATTTGATTACGAATTTCGTCTTCTGACATGCAATGTGCAATGATTAGGATGTCTTCGACCGCCTTGCCGATGGGTTGCGCCTTGGTCGTTACTACTATGCCGGGCATTGGTTTTCCGGCTCGTAATCGTTGATGAGCAAAGCCAATCATCGTGCTCCTGTCGCGCGTCAGCAGAACACGCTGCTCCGTAGCGGTCCATTCCAGCACATCCGGGTCCGGAGTTCCGTCCGGCAATGAGTCTAGCGAGCGTCGAAGATCGAGGTCCGGCTGGCGGCGGCGCAAGCCGCGGACTATTCGGCCGTCAACATCGGCGTCAGTGGCCAACAGCAGCATTGCCTTGCTCCATCGCGGCGAGGCGGGCCAACAATTCCTCGCGCGTAATGCGCGGTTGTTCCGCCTCGATTTCAGCGCGCAGTGCTGCCGCCTCCTCGGCTCGGCGCTTCATGTAGGCTTCCACTTCAGCCCGATGACGCAAAAAGTAGGCAATTGCGCCATAAACGTCCGGCAAAGCCAAGGAGTCATACGCATGGACGATATCTTCCGGCGACATCCCGTCTTCGTACTCCTCCACGACCACGTCGAGGCTAACTCGGGTCTTGCCGATGCGAACGGCGCCCCCTTCGACTTCGCGAAGCGGCGGACGCTCCGGATCAAGGGGAAGTCCACTGCCGATATCACTCATTGTCCAACTCCTTAAAGCATTGCCGCGTCAGCACAATTCTATTCCGTGGTTGCTTGAGCCGCCCATCAAAAGGCGATCCGCGGATTTTGCAGTGTTGCGCTGAAATGCGAGGCGAGCGGCCAGGACATTATCTTAGCCTACCCGCAGTCCGAGGGGCTGTCAACGCGTGACGATGGGCGAACAGCGTTTCCGTGTAACACCGGTCATTCGCTGCCGTAGTATATGTGGATCGAGTAGCACGACCGCACCCACGACCGGCAAAATCGGTCATGAAACGGAGCCTTCGACCATGCAACAAATCGAGAACACAACTTCCTCCGCCGCGCAACGCCCGGCGAATTTGAAATTACTCGTTAAGGTTTCATGGTTCATTCGGTTCTGTGCCGTGCTGGTCTTGGCGGTCGCGGTCGTGGGACTCGTGCGCGACGGCTGGCCGCATAGCTTGAAAGCATGCGGCAGCCTGTCGAGCCTGTTTGGCGGCACGATGCTGATGGTGATGTCGTTTATCTACGTGACCGATGGACGTACAAAGATCATCGTCTCCGTGGCGACAATCCTCCTTGGCGCGTGGGTCATGTTATTTTCGCTGGCGATGCTCATTGTACCGCACCTTTAGTTTGGTACTGGCCTCGGCCGGGGTTTCTTGGTATCGTGACGGCCATGAGTTTTTGGAAGGATCGAGTCGTGCTTGTCACCGGCGGATCGAACGGCCTTGGGCGGGCGATCGCTGACGGCTTCGCCGCCGCGGGGGCGAAAATCGTCATCGCCGCGCGAAACGCGGACTCCGTGCAAAAGGCGGTCGACGAATTGCAGGCCGGCGGCAACGATGCCCTTGGCGTTCAGGCGGATGTGACGCAACAGGCTGACGTTGATCGGCTCTTCGCCGAGACGATTGCGCGCTTTGGCAAGCTCGACGTGCTGGTGAATAATGCCGGAAGGTCGACGCGCGGCAAAGTCCTCGACACCACGCCCGAACAGTTCCGCGAGCTGATGGAGTTGAATTTCATTGCCCTAGTCCGTTGCACGCGGGCGGCCGCACCGCACTTGCTGGCCTCGCGAGGACATGTGGTGAACATCGGCTCGCTGGCGGCAAAATCGGCCTCGCGGTGGGTCGGCGCATATCCGGCTACGAAGCATGCCGTTGCTGCCTACTCGCAGCAGCTACGGCTCGAACTTGCCCCGCAAGGGTTGCACGTTCTGCTGGTTTGCCCCGGCCCGATCGAGCGCAAGGACGCGCGGCTTCAAGCCCTGGAGGGCATGGAGGAAGTGCCCGAGCGTGCCCGGCAGCCCGGCGCGGGCGTGCGGACGAAGGCCATTCCGTCCGAGTGGCTGGCCGCGCAAATTGTGCGAGCCTGCGAGCGGCGCGTGCCCGAAATCGTGGTGCCCGGCTACGCGCGGCTCTTGTTCGCCGTCGCGCAGCTCTGGCCGAGGCTGGGCGATTGGCTCGTGCTCAAGAAGACTTGAACCACACGTTGAATTCAAATCCGCGTCTTCGGCAGATTAACGCGGTCCACGAAATCGCATCCGACCAGATACCGCGTCGTGTCGCCTTGCGTCATGCGGGCGACGCGCATCACGCGGGCGGTGAAATGGGTCAGCGCCGGCGCACGCCCGAGCGAGGCCATTAGCATGTCGAACTTTGGCAGTTGCTCCATGAAGAACGAGAAACCACAAGCCGAGATGTCCCAAAATTCGACCTCGAAAAAACCGCCGGGCGCTGGATAGCGGTCGTCGGTCAATGGGGCGATGCGTTGCCGGTAACGATAGGCTCGGCGCGGGCTGCGGCGCTGGTCGGCGCCGGCAGGGACATTCGTGGTTTCAGATGTCGGGAGCGGAGGAACGGCGACCACGTCAAGGACCGCGCCGTCGGCCGTTTGCATTACTTCGGATGACGAGCTGGCCGGCTTGTTCCCTAGCCGTTCGGTCAACTGGCTGAGGGTGGCAGTCGTCTCGTCGGCCAGCGTTTTCACGCGAACCAGCTCGGCCTTGATTTCGTCCTCGACCGAGTGGTCCCGACCCGTCACCAGAATGCTTTGCACCTGGCCGGTGGAGAGCACCTTCAGCGACCAGGAAACCCGCCGCCGCTTGCCGTCGCGGCTGACGACTTCGCCCTCGAACTCGCTGGGAATCTGGCTGCCGCGCGAGCTTTGAAAGATCAGCTTTACCAGATCTGCGTCGTCCGGCGAGACCATGGCTTGCCAGAAAGGCTGGTCGCGAACTTCGTTGAGTTGGAACTGGGTCAACTCCTCGCAGGCACGGTTCATGTCGACGACGCGGCCGTCGATGTCCAGCGTCATGACCATCGAATCGACCATGCCCAGCAGGCTCGACTGGATCTCGCTGGCCTCGTGGAGCTTTTCCTCGACTTTGATGCGCGCTACCGAGGCGCCGAGCAGGTGCGATATGGTCTCGGCGAAGGTGACGTCATCGGCCGAAAACTCGCGACGGCTCGTGGAATATACGGCCAGCGCGCCAAATGCCTTGCCGTTGACGTGCAAGGGGACCGTCAACGCGCCGACGATTTTGAGGCCGCGGAGAAATGTATCGCGGAAGCGCGTCTCCGCGCCGAGATCGGCGGAAACCGCAGCGCTGCCGAGCGCAAGGCAAAGGCGGCCATCGACCCGGTGTCGCTCGCGGGGCAGCGGTGTACTCGTGGAGCGGCCGAACCGCTCTGGGCTTGTACGGAGAGGACGAGCGTGTCGCCTTGCAGTTCGCCGGCGCCGCAGAACTGGGCATCTAAAACCTCGCCGACAAGCGTGACGGCATCTTGCATGAGCACCGCCAGCGGCGGTTGCGCGCTGGCACGACGGCCGAAGGCCAGCACCGCGTGCTGTCGCAGCGCGTGTGCTTCCATCGGCGTCTGCCGTATGTCGGTCAGCAATCGGTCTAGTTCGTCTGAATCTAGCGCTGATGCCTCGGTGGCAACTTCCATCGCTTGCATGCCCTAAAAGAAATGCTGGGCTACTTCAAAAATATAGAATTCTCTGCCGGATGCGGCGGTCCCAATCCAAGCTGACCGGACAGCACCGCCTTGAATGGCCGGCGCGAAGTGCCCGATCAGTCCTTGTTTTCTAGTGGCATTACCGATTGTGACGACTCGCTTCACGAATCCGGTTTTGCCGGCTGTGTGGAATACTCGGCGTCCCGGCGGCTTAGAGTTCCTTCCGCGAAGATTGGCAGCGCGATCCGGCAATGCTGATTCCCAAGATTCAAGCCGGAAACTCGAATAGCCCCGTATTGAACGGAACTTATTTCCCGCTACGGTGTCTAATCGATATATAGCGATTACATTGGCGGGACGGCGCAATGAGATAGAGCTTCATCCCCACGGAGGAAGGGATCGCGGCGCTATTGAGGAAATAGCGAAGATGAGGGCAATCGACGATTATCAACGACCGGTCGAGCGGAACTACGAAGACATTTCATTCGTTGGCGACGGCCAGGGCCAAATCGCGCAGGTTCATAGCGACGATGTGGACAGGGTTTACCCCAATCTAGGCGATGTCGTTCAAGATGTGATCGATTACTTTCAGCGACGCGGCAAAGGACTGCACTCCCGGCAGCCCTTGCCGATCGTTGACGTTGGCCCGAGCGACTTCCCATGCGCTGAGACGCTTGACGCGTAGACTTTCACGTTCCGCGATAGTTGGAAAGCGTACGCCTTACCCCATCGCATCCGCGAACTCTCGCAATAGGGCCGCGCGGGCACGCTCGCCATGGGCACCGTCGACGATCACATTTACCCGCACCTCCGTCGTGCTGATCAAGTCGACGTTGATCCGTTCGCTGGCCAAGGCCGTGAAAAGCCGGCTGGCCACGCTCGTGTGGCTCTTCATGCCAACGCCAAAGACCGAAAGCTTGGCCACGCGCGGGCAGCCGCTCGGCGGCGGGCAACCCAGCAGGTCGGCCTGCTCTCGGATGACGCGGAGCGACTTTTCCAGGTCGCCGTGCGGCATCGTGAAAGAGATGTTGGTGCGGCCGCCGCGGCCGATATTCTGCACGATCATGTCGACGACCACGCCCGCCTGGGCCACCTCGTCGAACACCTGGGCGGCTAGGCCCGGGATATCCGGCACGGCGTTGACCGTCACGCGGGCCTGCGATTCGTCAAGGCTGATATCCTCGATGATCAACTGCTCCATCTTCTCCATGCGGGCGACCACGTCGTTCGCGCGGCCGGATCGCGAAGCGACGTTCGAGCCTCCCTCTGCCCAGCCCTCTCCCGGAGGAGAGGGGGACGTGTATCCGGCACCTTGCTCAATTCGAACTCGGTATGCACAGTCCGCAGGGCCTCCAGGGCATATTCGCGGCGCACGAGCACGGAGATTTTGATCTCGCTCGTCGTGATCATTTCGATATTGATGCCCTTCTCGGCCAACGATCGGAACATCCGGTCGGCGACGCCGGGCTGCGTGGCCATGCCGAGGCCGACGATCGATATTTTCGAGACGTCGTCATCGCAGTCGTGGCCCTCGGCGCCGAGCTCCTTGACGGCCTCCTCGATCGCGCGGACCGTGTGCGGCAGTTCGTCGCGGGGAACCGAAAACGAGATGTCGGTGCGGCCGTCGGCGGCCACGTTTTGCGCGATCATATCCATCGGCACGCTCTTCGCCGTCACCTTCGCGAAGATCGTGATCGCCGCCCCGGGCCGGTCGGGCACGCCGAGCACCGTGACGCGAGCCTCGTTCTTGATCATCGCCGCGCCGCATACCGGCAGCCCCTCAACTTCCGGCTCCGTGACGATCATCGTGCCCAGCGTATCACTGAAGCTGCTGCGGACATGGACCGGTACGACGAACTTTTTGGCGAACTCGATCGAGCGGTTGTGCATCACGCCCGCGCCGGCGGTGGCCAGCTCGAGCATTTCGTCGTAGCTGATCTGCCGCACTTGCCGGGCCTCGGGCACGACGCGCGGATCGGTCGTATAGACGCCGTCGACATCGGTGTAGATTTCGCAAGCGTCGGCATGCAGCACCGCGGCCAGGGCGACCGCCGTCGTGTCGCTGCCGCCGCGGCCCAGCGTGGTGATGTTGTCCTGTTCGTCGATGCCCTGGAAGCCGGCGGCGATGACGATATTGCCCGCGTCGAGGGCCTGACGGATGCGGTCGGTCGAGATCGACTGGATGCGGGCCTTCGTGTGCGTGCTATCCGTGACGATCCCGATCTGCGCCCCGGTGAGGCTGAGCGCCTTATAGCCCAGCGAGTGGATCGCCATCGCCATCAAGGCCACGCTCACCTGCTCGCCGGTGGAAAGCAGCATGTCCATTTCGCGGGCCGGCGGCTGGTCGGTGATCTGCTGGGCGAGATCGATGAGCATGTCGGTGTTGTCGCCCATCGCGCTGACGACGACTACTACTTGATGGCCTTGCTGCTGGGCGCGAATGGCCTTGCGGGCGGCGGCCAGGATTTTCTGGCTGTCGGCCACGCTAGAGCCGCCGAATTTCTGCACGATGATCGACATTGCGGAACGACCGGAGGGAGATGTTACGCGGGCTCCAGGATGGCCCGGCGGGAAATCACGGATTATGACCCGACTGGGTGGAAAGGTCAACGGGGGGCTTTGTCGCATTGCAGCGGCCGCCAAACGGTGTAGAATTTGACGTAGTTTGACTTTTGCAATTATATCGCTTAAACGCGAATTCCATTTATCGAAGCACTCGAATGACAAACCAGAGTTTTGAGAGAAGCCTGCGCACATTTCAAAAGAGGGCGCCTTTCCGTCCCTACAGGATAGAACTTACGAGCGGAACCCATTTTCAAGTCGACCATCCGGAGGCACTCGTAGTACTGCGCGGGGGATTGGCAGTATTTGTTTCCGCCGAAGGAGCACCAACGCTTTTCGACCACGAAGGCGTGGCCCAATTGACTGACGCGGCGAAATCGCGGGCAAGCAAATGAACTATTTGACATTTTCTGGACGAATCACTAGATTAAAGGTGGTCGTTGGTAAGGGCTCAGACGACACTCCGCGAATTATTCGGCGGTCGACGCCTGGGATACATGCCGGCCGGCTCAGCGCGATTCTCTATCCCGCAAAGGAACAGTTGCCATGTGCAAGTCGACGCGAATCCTGATCGTGCTTATTGTCGCGATGGTTGTTCCGCTCGCCGGCCAATACGCTTCGGCGCAACAGTCGAAGCAGAAGCAGAAGAAAAAGCCGCCCCAAGACAGCCCAGCGACTCAAGCTCTTAAAAACGCCAATGACAAAGATGCGAAGGCCGACTCATCAAAGAAGGGCAAAGCGGACGCCAACGAAGCCATCCGCGCCGCGCAAAAGGATGTAGACGACGCAGCCAAGGCACTAAAGAAGACTGAGGACGACACGATCGACGCTCAAGCGGCTGACTCCGATGTCGGCAAGGCACGGGATGCGTACCGCGACGCCGAGAAGAAGTACCAGGACGCACGCAAGTCCGCGTTGGACGATCAGAGCTTCAAGGACCGGCTTGCCGCGGCCAAGGAGTCGGACGACTCGGCGTCGGCGCTATTGGCTTTGCACAAAGAGTTCGACGACTTGCCGGCCATCGCCGATTCGCGCACGGCGATGCAGACCGCCAAGGAGGCCTATGAGCCGCTGAAAACAAAACTCTTGCAAGGCACGCAGGAATGGGTGGCGGCCAACGACGACTTGAAGGCGAAGAGGAAATCGCTTGACGATGCGAAGCACAAGTATACCGAGGCCGTCGCCGCCGCCAACCGCGCGAAGGCCGAAGCCCGCAAAGCCGAGGCGGAGGCTCGTGCTGCCGCTGCCGCCTCCGCCGCGCAGGCCGCACAGCGGTCGATGAAAAGACCGCCGCGTCCCGGCCATCCGTATGGTGGTTGACCTGTGGAATAAGTGGACGCATCCTATCGCCCGCCGCGATCGCCCTACGGCGACTCGCCGCCGCCAAGGCCCATCTGCGTCCGCCACCGCCCGCGAACCGGACGTCCCGTCGGCGCCAAGGCGTCGCCAGCCTTTTCGGAGGATGCTTGCTGCGGTTCCGCGCGGAGGCGTTCTTCGAGCTCGGCCTCCCGCCGGGCAATCGTCGCCCGTTCGGTCGCAATAGTGATCTCGGCATGTCGAAGCTTCTCGCGGAGTTCCTCCTGCGCCTGCTGGAGCCGCTGCCGTTCCTCGCGGATGATGTCGTCCTGGCTGAACACCTCTTCCAGCGCGGCCGCCCCGACCGCCAACCCGCCAAGGCTGCCGGACTGGCTGTCCAAGAGGTGCTTGAGTTCCGCGATCTCACGGTCCTTCTCGGCGATGATGCGGTCGGTGCGGGCGATGATTTCGTCGATCTCGACGCGCCGATTGTCGGACTGCGACTCGCCGCCGCCACCGGCAGCATTGGCCTCGTTGGCGTCGTCGGACTCCAGCTCCGCCAATAGGCGCCGCTTCTGCGATTCCCAGTCGCTGCCGGTGTCGGACGGCAGCGAGGCCTGGCTCGATCGCCGCGGCGCAGAGTTTGCCTCGCGCAGTTGCCGCTGCAACTCGGAGTTGCGGGTCTTCAGCTCGCTTATTTCATCCAGCGCGGAGAGGTAATCTTGCGACGACTCGGAACTTTCTTCGCGCGGCTCATGTCGGATAGCAGTAGCCGCTCGGTCGCGAAGGTCGTCGTTGACGGCCGTCAGTTCGGCAACGTCGGACTGCAACTGTTTGATTTGCCGCTCGCAACGAGCCACGACCTGCCGCCAGCGATCGCTGCGCGACTCAAGGAACTCGCGAATGCGAGCATGTTGCGATTGAAGCGTGTTGGCGAAGGTATCGGACCACTGGTCAATTGACGGCGGCTCCGCGCCTTCCTCGCCATTCTCGCCTTCCTCGGCGGGCGGCCGCGCGGCGGGACTCGGCTGCCTTCTCAGAAAGGATAACGGCGTTTCCGGCACTCGCACTGGCGCGGAATTACCAGGGAGAGAGTCGATCGAAACGTAGGTTGAAAATGTTTCCACAGTTGCGCAGCGGCGGAGGGCATCTTGCGCACTCGGCGCAGTCCAGGCGGCACGTTGCCAGGCACGGTTGCGGACATCTCCGACATAGATATCCCTTCTTGTATATAGGCCACAACTGGCTTCGGATCAAGCAAGCTGCACTAAGATTGCCGATTGTGACAGCCGTAGCGATTAGAGGCGGGAAAGTGACTGACGCGTGTCCTGTGTAGACGCTCAAGCCGTTCGCTGCTCGGCGGCAATTCTTCAGCCGCCTCATGTCAGCACGCCCTGGACCTCCTGCCGCAGCCGCTGCTCGATCATGCCTTTGACCATCATGGCGGCCAGCGGAAGGTTGACGTCGAACTTTACCGCCGCATCCTCGACGACCATTGTGCCGCTGACCCCAAACCCCATCGCCTTGAAGCGGAAGGTGAGCGTGTAGTCGTTCCATTGTTCCTCAAGATCGGTGACCTGGTCGCGGGCCTTGGCGGCCTGCTCCTTTAGCCGCCGCGCGGCTTCCTCGCGGCCTAAGGTGTGCGGGACTTCGAGAGCTAGACGGGGCATCGGTTCCTCGATCCGTATGTGACGATTCGCGTGCAACTATTGTGGCGGAGAACGGAGCGGTGTCAAGCGTTTTTGTGAGGAATGCGCTTGAAACGGGTTGACAAGTGTGATCGTGAGGAGCAGAATCGGGGTTTCCGCCAGTCCTGGGAAGCGCCGCAGATAGCCGCGCCTCGTTAAATCATCCGGCGATGCCGTTGCACGACGTCAGGGATAGGAAATACATGAGCGCATCTAAAAAAGGTGTCTTTGTCACTGCCGACGGCAAGAATGTCTTCTTCATCTTTGCACTTGTCACGACCCTATTTTGTCTTTGGGGTTTGCTCAACGGCATGATCGACACCATGGACAAGCACTTTCAGGATTACCTTAAACTCAGTAAGGCAGATTCCGCTTGGATCCAATTCGCGCACTATCTGGGCTACTTCATCATGGCGATACCGGCTGCCGCCTTGGCGAAAAAACTTGGCTACAAGGCAGGTATTATCGCCGGTCTGGCAATTACCGCGGCCGGATGCATGTGGATTTATCCGGCAACGCAGATCGACAAGTTTTGGGCGATCCTACTTGGCGTTTGCTCGATAGCTATGGGACTGACCTTTCTGGAAACGGTGGCCAATCCTTACACCACGGTGCTGGGATCGCCGGACTACGGCGCAACGCGCATCAACTTTGCGCAGTCATTTAATGGATTTGGCTGGATTCTTGGTCCTTACGTTTGCGGGAAGTTCATTTATGCCTCGGAAGGCTTGCAAGTCGCCCACCAGCAGCTTTGGAAACCCTATGTCGGAATCGCTTGCGGTGCGATTGTTCTGATTTTCATTTTCTCGCTGATCAAGCTGCCCGACTTGGTGGGAGCGGACGTTTGTCACATTGACGAGGACGCACTTGATCCGCAACGGGCCAGCGAAGACGACCGAAAGGTCAACCGCCCGCTTTGCTACTTGTTCATGGTGTTGAATGCGAGCGTGCTTATTGGGACGTGTGCGGCGCTCGGCGGTTTCTTGCTCGCGAACGTATTCGATTGTGGGGAAAGGCTAACAGGGATCGCGCAGCAAATCGCGTCGCTGGTTCACATGAGTGAATCGACCGTAACCAAAGACAGCGCGCCGTGGTTCGTAACGTGGGCCGTAACAGCCGGCGCTTCGGTCTTGACGGCGATCGGTCTTATACCTGCCGCGGTTCGCGTCCACAACAAGAGCATCTGGTCGCATCCGCACTTCGCATCGTATACGCTGGCGCAATTCCTGTACGTCGCGGCACAGGCCGGCATTTTCTCGTTCTTTATCAACTACATCGTGTCGGAAATTCCGCCCGTCGGCGAGCGTTTCAGCGATTCCATGTTCCTCGGCGGCAAGGCCGGCGTCCTTTTCCGAGAAGGCACGTATTTCGTGAACGAGCAGGGCGCCACGAAGCTGCTCTCCGTTGCGTTCACGCTTTTCATGCTCGGCCGATTCGTCGGCTCCGCGATCCTGCGAAAGGCGTCGGCTCACAAGACCCTGGGCATCTACTGCTTGATCAACACGCTTCTGATGGCGGTGGTGTTCATGAAGCTCGGATGGATATCCTTGATTGCCGTTTTTCTGTCGTTCTTCTTCATGTCGATCATGTTCCCGACGATCTTCGCGCTGGGGATTTACGGACTGGGTTCGAAGACGAAAATGGCGTCATCGTTCATCGTCATGGGCATAACCGGCGGCGCGATGATGCCCAAAGTCATGGGCTGGGTCGGCGACCACTACGACATGTCCCGCGGATTCATCGTGCCGCTGGCCTGTTTTGCCATCATCGCTCTGCTCGCGTTCTCGTGGCCGCTGCTGAGCGGTGCAAGTTCGCTTACCGGAGTGAGCACGTCGAAGGGGCATTGAGTCGGGATTGAATTACTGCCCTGCGAAAATGTCGCTTACTTCGCACCGAAACCCTGAGAGCACATCACCGCCGGTTAGGTGATCGGCGCCTGTCAATGTTTCGACGCTTGCTCCGGCACGGTAAATACTCACCGTTCTTTGCAAGGGGTTGACAATCCAAACTAATCGCGCTCCCGCCGCAAGCCACGCGTTTGCCTTTTCGTCAACCTCGCGATACGTTTCGCTCGGCGACACGACCTCGACGGCCAAGTCGGGCGGCCCGGGCCAATACGCGTCGTCGCGCAAATCCTTCGGCAGGTGGTCCTTATGAACGAAGGCGATATCTGGAGCACGGACCGTGTCCGGATCGCGCGAAAGCAGAAAGCCGGTTTCCGCAAGGAATAGCTTGCCGGATTTGTGTTTGCGAATATGTTCGGCAAGTATGCCCTGCAGTGCACCTCCGACGTCTCCGTGCCGCCAACCTGCAGGACTCATTGTCTTCAATTCTCCGGAAATGAGTTCGTAGCGACACCCATCCTTAGGCATCCTCAACAACTCTTCCGCCGTAAAGCTCGTGATCGTGCTCATGCCGCGCCTCCAGTTTCCATTGTAGGATAGTGACGGCTTGACGTCTACAAAAGCTTCGCTTTTAGTTCTTCCAGCAGCCTCAACCCGCCGCCGATTTCTTGCTTCTGCCGCACGGGGTCTTGCGGGATTTCGCGCTCGATCGTCAAGGGGCCGTCGTAGCCGATTTCTTTGAGCGTGCGAAGGAGCCGCTCCATGCCAACGTCGCCCTGGCCCAAGGGCATCTCAGTGCCCCACTCTTCGCCGGGCCGGGCGGCCCATTTGGCGTCCTTGCAGTGGACACTTCGCACGTAGCGGCCGACTTTCTTCAGCGCGTCGATCGGATCGCCGCAGCCGTAAAGAATCATGTTGGCGGGGTCGAAGTTCACGAACAAGTTGTCGCAGCCCGTATCTGTCAGGAATCTTAGCAGCGTGTCGGCCGGCTCCTGGCCGGTTTCAAGGTTCACGCTCTGCTTGTGCGTCTTGCAGTGATTGCAAAGCTCGCGTGCGACGGCGAGGACTTGTCCATAAACGGGATCGGCCGTGTCGTGCGGCACGAAGCCGATGTGCAGGCCGACCGTGTCCACGCCCAAAAGCCGCGCGAAGTCGGCGATTTCCTTCATCTCCTTCAGCCGGGCGGCGCGGGTCTCGGGCGGCACGAGGCCGACGGTCCGCTTGACCGTGGGGATGTCGGCGTAGCTCTCGCCCTCGAAGCCGCCGAAGACGACTGTGATCTTCATGCCAAGATCGGTCACCGTGGCGAGAAACTGCTTCGCGCGCTCGGGCGTGCGGCTGGCCACGCAGGGCGTGTGAAGCTGGATCGTCGGTACGCCCAACTCGTGGGCGACGTTCAGATGAACGCCGAGGCCGGCATCAACGCTGGCGAATACTCCGAGAGGCCATTGGGACATGCGTTGCTCCTTGTGGGTCCGTCTTGCCGAGAGGGACCATTCGCGACGAGTCGACCAGAGATTCAAATACTTCAGATAGCCTACGCACAATGGTCCCGCTCGGCAAGCGGGAGCGATTGTACTCCTCACGCTCCGCCGTGAGGTCCGGCATCACGGCGGAGCGTGATGAGTACGTCCCGCTCGGCAAGCGGGACCTACTCAATCGAATCCGGCGTTTCATCGCTCTTCGCGTCGAACCACTCGTCCTTGAACGCGACGCGGGTTCCCTTCCGCACCGCCTTTGTCGCGGCCACCGTTAGCACGGTCGTATAAAGCCCGGCGCGGGCGTCGCAGCGAGGCTTGTCGCTCTTTTCGCCGGATGCCGGCTTGCAGCAGGCGGCCCAGTGCTCCAACGCGGCAGCAAGGCCCGCGTCGGCGCCTGCCAAGGCCAACTGCCCGAGCGCGGCCGCTTCTTCGTCGCCCTTGCCGTCCTTCGGTACCTCGATGACCAGCACGTTCGTCGGCTTTCCGTCGGCATCCTTCTTCGCGGCGAGCCGAAGAGGCTTGTCGACGTCGGCCATGAAAAAGAGCATTGGCTTGCGTTCGCTTTCCAACACTAGCGAGCCCTTGCGGCCGAGAATGGTTTCTCCGTAGCCGTCAAAATCGCTGCCGATGATCATGTCAAACTGCAAGGCGATTTTCTTACGAGCCTTGGGCGGAATTTCCGCTGCGTCCACGTAGCCTTGAAGGGCGTACTCGAAAATGCAGTGGACGTGGTCGTCGATGTCGCCCTCGACACTCCGTAGAACCTGACTTGCCGAACCGGCCACACTGAGCGGATAGGGCCGCTTGGAATCGTGGTTGGTCGCGGCGGCAACCAGCATGACCGCCGCGTCAAAAAGCTGGCTGCCCAACTCGGCTATCAAGCCGCCGCTGTATTTCTCGTAATGCCGCCAGCGGACCAGTTCCTCGGGCCTGCCGTAGCCGGCGAAGTCCATCTCACGTTCGTTCGCGGGAACTTCCGGCCACCAATCGATCTGGTCGCTTGCCGTCTTTTCCGGCTTCGACAAGTGCCACTGCGAACGTAAATAGTGCGGCTGGTCCAACAAGTCTTTGCGGACCATTTCCAAAGCGTGGTCATAGACCCAGTTGTAATGCCGCTGCTGGCCCACCGCCACGCAGAGCTTCTTTTCTTCGGATTTGGCGACGATCTTCTTCGCGTCGGCGACCGTGAGCGCCATCGGCGGCTCGATGAAAACGTGCAGCCCCTTGTCTAGGGCGGCCAGCGCGGCCGAGCCGTGCAGGTGCGAGGGCAATGCAACGATCACGGCTTCCAGGCCGTCGTCCTTGGCAGCGTCGAGCAGCTTCTCATACGAGTCGTAAGACTTTCCGTCCTTGACTGCGGCCTCGGCGAGCTTCCTATTGCTTGGACGGAGGTCGGCAACCGACTTTACGATGATGTATTTCGGCGAAATTGCCTTCAAATGGCGACGGCCTTGCTGCCCCGCGCCGAGCAGGCCCACGACGAGCGGCTTTTCCAGCGGTTTATAGCCAAAGATCGCCGCCTCCAGCCCTTTGCCGGGCAAGAGCCCTTGTTTCAGTGCTTTCTGGATCATCGCGCGGCGGACCAACGGGCTGCCCACGGCGGAGTGAAAATTCTTCACGCCGATTACTTTTTCGTTGGCATGGAGATACATGAGGTCTGCTCCCAAACGTCAATTCAATGCAAATGCTGGCGGTGTGAGTTCTCTCGATATACAGCCGCGGAGCGACGATAGGTAATAGCCAGGGGCGTAAGCCCCTGGGAAATATCCCAAATCGATGTCATAGCCGCGGAGCGGCGACACTAGTTCCGCCAAGTTTCGCCCCTCCGGGGCTTCTGTAATGTTGTTGCTAGTCACCAGGGGCTTGCGCCCTGGCTATTTTCTTCCGCCGCTCCGCGGCTAGCCGAGTTGTCAAGTACAAAATTGTAGACTGCTTTGCCTTGAGCGTCTTCAACTAATCTTCAAATCCTTTTCCGGCGTGTCGTCCTTTGTCGCGTCGAACCACTCCTTCTTGAAGCTGATCGGCTCGCCGGTCCGCACGGCCAGGTTCGTTGTCAAGGCGATGATAGCGTCGGCCATGGCGACCTTGGGCGGGCAGCGAGGCTGGTTCGCCGGATCGGGATGGCGGATGCACCACGCCCAATGTTCCAACTCCTCGGCGTAACCTTTGCTCACAGGGGCCTCGGCGGCTGCCGCCGCTTTGTGTGCGGGGCCGCTGGACTGCGTGTCTAATGTCGGCCCGCCTCCGCCGGAAACCTTGACCGACGTCTCGCCTTCGTCGCCGTCTTCGCTGCCGGTGAGCAGTTTTAGCTCCGTCTCCTGCTTCAAGGCGATCGTGCCCTTCGTCCCGTAGACGAGTTCCCCGTAGTTCAGGTAGCCATTGCCGTTGACCGATGCATATTGCACCTCGATCTTTTTGCGATGCGTCTTGGTGTCTTCCTCCTTGTATTCCGGCATGGGGAACTCGATGATGCAGCAGACGTGGTCCTCGATGTCGCGGTCGGGTCCGAAGATCGGCCGGTTCGCCGCGGCCGTCACCCGCAGCGGGTGCGGGTGCTCCGCGCCCTCGGGATAAATGGCCGAAACGAAGATGCTCGCCGCGTCCAACTGGTGGCTGCCAAGCTCGGCCATCATGCCGGCGCTCGTGCGGTCCCACAGACGCCAGCGGATCAATTCCTCCAGCGGCGTGCATTCGTAGACGACCTTGCCCGACGCGTCCTTGATATCCTTGCCCTTGTAGCCGAATTGCTCGGCGGTCTCGTTGCCCTTAGAAGGCTTGTTCAGCACGGCGTCTGCCATCTGGGCTTCTAACTGGGCCAGCTTGTCCAATGCGCTTTCCGCCTCCCTGCCATAGGACTGGGCCAGGACGCGGCGGGCCTTGACGATCTCGTCGTCAATTTTGACCTTCATCCCGGTTTCGATCTTGAAGCCAGGAATGTCCGCCGGCTTGACGCCCGGCGGCAGCGGCATCTTCCAACTGTCGTTGCTCGGCGGCGGCAGATTGTTGCGGTGCCATTGGGCGCGGATCGAATGCAGATCACCGATCACGCCGCGCTGGATCCAGTCCCGAGCTTGCCAGTACTTGATGTTGTAGTGCCGCTGGTGGCCGATCGCCAGGTAGAGGTTCTTGTCTTTTGCCGTGCGAGCCATTTGCTTGCACTGGCCGACGTCGTGGGCCATGAGCTTTTCGGTGATGACATGCAGCCCCTGGTTCATCGCCGCGATGGCGATCGGCGCGTGCAAGTGCAGCGGCGTGGCGATGATGATCGCTTCGATGCCGTTGGCCTTCGCATTGGCCAAAAGCTCCGTGTAGGGCCCGTAGACCTTGACGTGCTTATTTGCTTCCTTTTCCGACTTCCAGCCGTAGACAGTCATTAAGCCCGGCCGGACCGGCACGCCCCAATCGCCGTGGAAAGCGCGGAAGCGGTTGTAGGGGCGGATATCGGCGATGGCCTTAACCTCGACGTATTTCGGGTTCAGCGCGCCGATGAGCACGCTGCCTTCATCACCCGTGCCGATCACGCCGACGCGGACGGGCGAGCCGACCGCAGTGTTATAGCCGAAATAGAACCCGCCCAGGCCGGCGCCGGTCAACGCGCCGGCGGCCAAACCGGTCTTGAGAAAGCCGCGGCGAGAAACTTCAGGGCTCGTGCTCATGCTTTTTCTCCTTTGCGGCCGCAGCAGCAGCATTTGGACAGGAAGAAGTCCAGGCCGGTCCAGCGTCCCAGCGACATGGAAGCGATCACCAAAAGAGCAATCATCTCAATAAAATCCTTGTTCACCAGCAAGGCATGGCCCAATTGCGGCGGATCGGTCGGATAAACTCCAGGATACGACGGCTGGCAGAGAACAACAAAGAGCATGAACGCCGCGCCCGCCAACGCCGAAAGCCGCGTGAACAAGCCGAGCATCAGGCCGGCGCCGATGGCGAGGAAGATGTATGTCATCGCAAAGGCCATTTGCTCGATCCGCGTCCATTGGAGCAGATTGGAACTATGGCGGAATGGCCCGGCCGGATCGCGGTCGGCTGCCAGCGGGCTGAAATCGACCAGAACGATCGTCGCATCCGCAGCCGGCTTTGGTTTCGCGTCCGCTTTTACAACGCTCGTCTTACCTTTGGCTTTTTCCTTGACCTTCTTCGGTTCAGCCGAGGGGTCGCTCGGCGGATCGGATGGCTTCGCATCGGCCGCCGGCTTCGCTTCATCGCCGCTGGCTTTCTTCGCGGCAGCCGCCGCTTTCGTTGCCTTATCCTTCGCGTCGGCCCTCGCAACGGCTGCTATTTGTGCCGGCCGCTCCTTGTTGAGCAAGTCCATCAAGTCAGACTTCAACGCCTTCTCGCGCGCATCGAGGTCGGCGGTCCAGCCCTTGGCTTCCTTGCGATACTCCTGCATCTGGTCCCAGCGCCGCTGCCGCATGAAATCGACTTTGGGATCGGCCTTCACTTGCTCCTCGTAGCGGCCCAACGACTCGAAGTGGGCCTTAATCTTGTCGCCGTTCTCCTGGATGAACTCGTCGAGGCCGTGGATCTGGCGCTGGCAGACTTTATCCGCAGCGTCTTTGAATTGCTTATAGAGTTCGGCATTATCGTCCTTGCCTTTCGGCCGATAGAAGGCGACGAACTCGTCCTTCAACTCGACCCACCGGTTCGCGAGCCGCGGCTGCTTGGCCGGCTTTCCTTCAGCTTCCTTATCCTTGGCGTTGTTGACCTCGACCACCGCCAAGTTGTGCTCCAACCGCTGATGTCCATCAATGTCCGGCACCAATTCATAGATATAGGGTGCCGCAGGTCCCCGAGCGGCGGAAAGGAAGCCCTCGGTTTCAGCCAGAAAGGCGTCGCGGTGGGTCAGCTTATAAATTCCCTCATAGAGAAAATGCCATCCCAAAGCCAGCCGGAGAATGACCAGCATGAGGACGGTGCCGACGCCGATGGAAAATCTGTTGGTACTCAGGGGAGACCTCCTTCGCTCAAGGAAACGTCTACGGGGAGGAAAACTAGGCCAGTTCTCGGCCGGCGGGGAATAAACACATAGGTGTCAACTCGCGGGCCTTTTAGGTGGGTTGGCCGTGGAGCATATCCAGGACTTTCCACAATTGTAATCGTTCGCCGCGAAACTAGCGAGGGGCGGCCCGTTTATGGTGCGGCAGTCCGGGCTCCGTCGCTTCCTCGACTTTCTCGCAGACCGCCAGCAACTGCTTTCCGAACCATCGCATTGTGGGGATGTAGCGGCAATGGTTGAAGACGTCCATCCAGCGGCTATAAATCGCGCGATGATCCCTGCCTAGCAGACATGCCGCGAACTTCAGCGGCGTGATGGGCAAGTACGAATAGTCGTAGCTTTCCAGCCGCAAGAGACGGAAACCCGATAGTAACCGCGCGAATTTGCGCGGAGTCGTAGAGTGGACGCGAACCCGCACGCCTTCAATGCGCACCCGTCCGCCGGTAATCGTCGTGGGCACGTTGAATGGCGACCAGACGTTCCCGTTAGTGAGCACCGCTAACCCGCCGGGCCGCAAGACTCGCCAGACCTCGCGAACCATGGCCTTCTGGCCTGAAAGCGGCAAGTGCCCCATAGCGCCGAACATGGAAATCACGCCGTCGAAACTGCCGTCTGGCAAAGGCAGTTTTGTCATGTCCGCCTGGAGGAAACGTGCGTCGGGGTAGCGCTTCCGCGCCTCGTCTAGCATGGCGGCGCTGATGTCGAGCCCTACATATGTCGCGGGCCGAAAACGGTCCAGCCACCGGCCATTGCCGCAGGCCAGATCAAGCACGACGCGATCGGTCATGCAACCGCGAAGCACTTCAGTGAGACGGCTTTCCGCCAGAATGGCCCGCTCGAACACGGTGTCGTAGCGAGGCGCTACCTTTCTATAAAGCGCCTCCGATTGGACCGTTTCTTTGCATTGCAAGGCGATCGCGGTCACTTCACCGTTCCCACGTGCAAGGTTCCGCAGACGAACTGCGCAAAATCCTCGCCAAAGTATGATACGAGGAAAAAGAAACTCGAGGCGGCAAGAAAGGCCCACAGAACCTTCCAGGCAGGCGCGGGTTCCGGCGATTCCCTAAACGCATTCCAAAAGTGCGCCGGCAACATACATGCCATGAACTGCATGGCGTGGATTGCCGGACGGCGAAATCCAAGACCGACAAAGTACAAGATCACGAAAAAAAAGACGTATGCCGCAATCCAAGTCACGAATAAAGGAATCCTCTTGTACCACAGCCTCTTGCGCACAAGTCCGTCGCCGATAATGGCGGCGACTGTGGCAAAGAAGAACTGGACTGCGAGCACCTCCCAGCCAATGCTGTACCCGTAAATCCTCCATTGCGGACCAGGCTCACCGTCCGAGTAAAATGAATTTCAGCGTCCCGATTACGACGAAGAACGTCGCAATCGCCACGACGACGCTGCCGCCCCAGAATATCCATGCGGCAGTCCTTCCCCGCTTCTTCTTAGCTTCCTCATCGGCAGCGGGCGCATTGGCGACGTAGAGCACCGCGAGGAGCATGGGGATTCCGACAATGCTGGCCAGCAGCAGCCAGTACCACCAAAGGAAATCCCTCTTGGTCGGCGAATAGCAGCACGATCCCATAATGCCATCCGACTTCTAGCAGAACAGATTGCAACAATGACTGACGGGCGTCATTATCGCAGATACGACTATCGGTCGCAATCAATGTGGCGCGGTCATTCCTGGCAAATACTCATTTGGCTGCAATTCGAGCGCAAACTCATCGCCGATGAATGTTGCTGTGAAGTATTCCAAGAACCCATCTCGGCCGAGAAGGACAGTCTCCTCCTTCGCGTCCTCGGCGAGGAAATAAGCAGGCGCGGGCCAGCGCAGATTGCCGTCCGAGTGGATCAGTTCCAATTCGACCTCGGCGTATGAAAGAGCAATTTCCTGGCCGCCAAATGCCTGCGCGTCGGGACCTGTCGCGCGAACAACTCGAATTCCAAGCAGCCGCGCCGCCGATGCCGGAAAGATGGTATTGTCAGAGCCCGTGTCGACCAACGCGTCAAATAACTTCGAACCGAGCGGCCCATGAATCCTGATTTGTATCTCCGGTCGAAAGACGGTCAAAAAGTCGCCCGAATCCGTTACCGCGGAGATATTGCACGCGTAATCAAACCTCATAACCGGCCGCCAATGAATGGCCCGCGCGGAATCTTCTGGAAGACCGGATCATCGCAGCCGCGTTGGACAGCCAAGTTCGACACTTCGTCCAAAGTGAGGCCGTGTGCGACGATTTCACTATGGTCTTTGTTCCACGCCAGCCACTGCCCGGCATACTCCTGTGGCACGGGCGGTCGACGGTCGGGAAATCGGACTCGATACTCTTCAAGGGTCATTCGCATTGGCGCGCTCCATTTCTCGACGGTTATTTCATTTTACTCCGTCGCAAGCCGCCAGCTCAAGCCCGGCCCCGGACCCGTCAAATCACTTGGCCCGATGAAAGAATAGCCTGCCGAACGGCCGATTCACCGTCCCGGGCGGCAGCCGCTTCTGGACTTGAAGAACCTCTGCCCGTGGCGTCATGTATTCCCGCGGCCGGCCGCCAACAACCTCCGGACCGAATCCGACCGAGGGATACGGGTCGAACCGCTGGGCGACGTTCTGTTCGTAGCGCTCCTGCGCCTCATTGCCCGGCACCAGCGGCAGGGCACGAACTTCGGCAGCGGCCAAGGCAATGAGGATCACGATCGACAAGGTGAATCGCTTCATAACTACTCCATTTGCGAGTTTGCTGTCTTCGAGTGTGTGATCGGACACAGTAACGGGGTGCAATCAGCCATTCCTTGAGCGACGCCGCGCACACTTCCTGCGTAGTCTGTAACGGGCCCGATCCCGCCGGATATCGCGTTTATAGCGGTATGCGGCCTCCCCACTCCCCGCTCGAGGCCGCCAACCCTATAATGGTTTCCCAACTCGGAAGCTGCTCACCAAAGAAACGGGGCTACATGACGAGCGAAGCGGAAATCCTGGAGGAGCTAGGCGACGTGCCGCCGTTTTGGACGCGCCGGCATCTGCTCGGCCTGGAAGACCTCACGGCTGAAGAAATCACGCTGGTGCTCGACAAGGCGGCTGTCTTTCGCCGCCTCCTGGACGAAGGCGGACGGAAGGTCGTTGCGCTTGCCGGCACGACATGCTGCAATCTTTTTTTCGAGAATTCAACGCGTACGAAGACGAGCTTCGCGCTGGCCGCGCGGCGGCTGGGGGCTGATACCCTCGACTTCACCGCCGGCAGCAGCAGCCTCGCCAAAGGCGAGACATTCATCGACACGGCCAAGAACCTAGAAGCGATGGGCGTCGACGTGATGATCGTGCGGCACCACACGCCAGGCAGCCCGCACCTACTTTCGCAAAACTTGCGGTGCTCGGTGGTCAACGCCGGCGATGGGGCGCACGAGCATCCCACACAAGGCCTGCTCGACATCATGACGATCCGTCAGCGCCGCGGCCGCATCGCCGGGCTAACCGTGGCGCTGGTGGGCGATATCCTTTTTAGCCGCACGGCCCGGTCGAATATCTGGGGCCTGAAAAAGCTTGGCGCCCACGTGATCGTCTGCGGCCCCTCGACGCTCGTCTCGCGGCATTGGGCGGAACTCGGCGTGGAGTATTCCTACAGCCTGGACGAAATCCTGCCGCGGGTCGATGTGCTCAACTTGCTCCGCATCCAATTCGAGCGGCAGGCGACGCGGCCCTTTCCATCGGTCCGGGAGTACGCTCATCTTTATACGATGAACGGCCAGCGGCTGGCGCGGACGAAGCCCGACGTATTGATCCTCGCGCCGGGGCCGATCAACCGCGGCGTGGAGGTGACGCCCGACGTGGCCGACGGCCCGCAGTCGGCGATTTTGGACCAAGTGACCAATGGCGTTGCCGTGCGGATGGCCGTGTTGTGGCTTTTAGCGGGAAAGAGATGAGCGATGAATGTTCAATGTACAAGGTTCAATGTACAAACGTCGTTGAACATTGGACATTGTACATTGAACATTGAAACTTGAATGTTGAGCTATGTCAAAGCTATTAATTACCAACGGCCGCGTCATCGATCCAAGCCAGAATATGGACCGCGCGACTAACCTGCTGGTGGTCGACGGAAAGATTTCGGCCTACGATGTCGCGGTGCCGTCGGACGGATCGACACAAGTCATTGACGCCGCGGGACGGATCGTCGCGCCGGGCCTGATCGATATCCACGTCCACCTCCGCGAGCCCGGCTTTGAGGACGCCGAGACGATCGAGACGGGCACAGCAGCGGCGGTCAACGGCGGTTTCACTTCGGTGGCCTGCATGCCAAACACCGATCCGCCCATCGATACGCAAGGCACCGTCGAGCTGATCCGCCAGACGGCCGCGCAGAAAGGGCACTGCAATGTTTTCGTCGTCGCCTGCGTTAGCCACAACCGCGAAGGCAAGCAGCTCGCGGAGATTGGCCAGTTGGTCGAGGCCGGCGCGGTCGGCTTCAGCGATGACGGCGCGCCGGTCTACGACGCCGAGCTGATGCGGCGGGCGTTCGAGTACTGCTTGATGTTCGACAAGCCGGTGATGAACCACTGCGAGGTTCGTGAGCTGAGCCAGAAGGGCGTAATGCACGAGGGGCTCGTCTCGCTCACGCTCGGCCTGCAGGGCATTCCGGCGGCGGCTGAGGATGTGATGATCGGCCGCGACGTTTCCCTGGCCGAGGCCACCGGCGGCCGGCTGCACATCATGCACCTTTCCACCGCCGGCGGCGTCGAGATACTGCGGCGTGCCCGATCGCGCGGCATCCGCGTAACCGCCGAGGTCACGCCGCACCACTTCACGCTCACCGACGAGTGCATGCGATCGTTCGATTCCAATTACAAGATGCACCCGCCGCTCCGCGGCAAGGAGCACGTCGAGACGATCATCTCCGGCATCAAGGACGGCACGATCGACTGCATCGCTTGCGACCACGCGCCGCATCCCAAGGAAAAGAAGATGCAGGAGCTCGACCAGGCGCCCTTCGGCATCACTGGGCTGGAGACTTCGTTGGGGCTGGTGGTGACGCAACTCATCAAGCCCGGCCATCTCGACTGGCCCACGGCGATTGCCAAGCTGACGATCAATCCGGCGCGGGTCGTGAACCTCAAAAAGGGCACGCTGGCGATCGGCGCGGACGCCGACATCACGGTCATCGACCCCGAGGTTCGCTGGAAGGTCGATCCGGCTCAAATGCGGTCCAAGAGCAGCAACACGCCTTTCGCCGGCTGGGAATTGCAAGGCCGGGCGGAGGTCGTCGTGGTGGGCGGAAAAGTAAAGTTGAATCGGACTACATGCCCTTCCTGATCGACGGTTACAACCTGTTGAACGTGGCCAACGTGCCGGTGTCGGCGCGGGGGAAGGCCAGTCTGGAAAAAGCCCGGCTGGCGCTCTTGAACTTCCTGGCCGAATCGCTCGATCCTGACGATGTGCCGCGGACAGTCGTCGTATTTGACGCCCACGATCCGCCATGGGGATTGCCTCGAGAGACGCGGCACAAGGGCCTTGTCGTCCGCTTCGCGGCACAAGAAGACGATGCCGATACGCTGATCGAAGAACTGATTCGCGCGGACAGCGCGCTGCGCCAGTTGACCGTCGTCTCCAGCGACCATCGCATCCAGCGCGCAGCCAAACGCCGCCGCGCGCGGGCGGTCGATAGCGACGTTCGGTATGCCGAGATTCTGCGGGCTCGCAAGGAACGCCATGCGGCGGCCGCCGATGGACCGGAACGTCCGGCCGGTCCGCTGCTGGATGAAGACGTGCAATTTTGGATGCGGGAGTTCGGCCTCGATGAGACGAAGCCCGCTCGCAAGAAACGCGAACGCTAGTCATGGCGCCATATCCCGCAGCCAAAGCAATAAGAGCACAAACCCCGCAAGCACGACCGGCGTCAACACCAGCGACATCAGCAGCCAAAGCGGGATCCGCCGCGGCGGCGCGACGATCATGCGGATGCTCACTTCGCTTTCCGAGGATGCCTCTAACCCGGCCGGCAGATCGGGCAGCGTGTCGCGCAGGAGCGATTCGGCCGATGTGACGGGCGAGTCGCCGCCCGACGAGCCCTCCCAGTCCCAGCCGGGAACCGGCTGCGCAACCAACGGCGGTGGAACCACGGGAACTGCAAACCGATAAGCGTCCGCCGGGCTGGGCGGCAGTGGAAGCGGACCGGGCTCGCCAAGCGGGGCGTAGGGCGTGGCCGAGAGCGGCGACGCCGAAATCGGAACGTTGCTTGGCGGCGGCTCGAAGCTTGGCATCGCGGCCGCACCGGGAACAGCCGACCGCTTGCGTTGAAATTCCCGCGCCCATGGCGCAAGCCGCTCGATGACTTCGGCGGCCGTGGCAATTCGCTGCGACGCCTCCTTGGCCATCATATCCGCAATCACGTCGACGAACGGATCGCTCAAAAGATGGTTCATTCGCCGCGGGTCCAACGGCTTTTTCGTGGCGTCGCGATGGGAATTGGCCTTGTCTTGGGTCGTGCCGCCGGGAAAGGGTACTTTGCCCGTCGTCGCGTAGTAAAGAGTGCAGCCCAACGCGTAAATGTCCCACGCTGGCATCGGGTTCCAGGGCTCGTTGATGTGATCGGGCGATAGGTAATCGGCCGTGCCGACGATTTTGCCGTGCCGCGGATCGTTTTCGGCGTCGCCATACATCGGACCTGCCAGGCCAAGATCCGAAAGCTTTGCGTCGCCGTCGGGAGTTACCAGCACGTTGCCCGGCTTCACGTCGCGATGGATGATGCCCTTTTCGTGCGCGTGTTGCAGGCCCTCGGCGACCTGCGAGATGATATTCGAGGCGGCCTCCATGCTCAAGGGCCCGTTGCGGCGGACGAGCTTTCGCAGATCGGCGCCGGGCACATATTCCGTCACCAAGTAGTTCACGCTGTTGTCTTTGTCGGCGTCCAAGGCGCGGACGAGTTTCGGATGGCTGAGGCTGCTAAGGGCCACGATTTCGCGGGTGAAGTTGGCGATGGCCTCCGGCGTCGTGCGGTCGCGGGGGAGCACCTTGATAGCAACCATCCGCTTCATCTGGTCCTCGGCCTTGAAGACGTGGCCCATGCCGCCTTGGCCCAGCCAATCGACGATGCGGTACTTGCCGAGCGTGAATTTGGTCCGCCCGTCAAGCAGTTGCTTGGCCTGCCAGGGGTTCAAATAACCGAGCGAGAGAGCTTTATCGGAAAGCTCCTTGTCGGAAAACTCCGTGCCGGCAGGCACGCCGGCCGCATGTTTGTCGGCGCGAATGGCCGCGCGGGCCTCTTCGAGCTGCTGAACGGTCAACAGCCCGCTGGCCAATGCGCATTTCTCGAAATTCAGTTTTCCGGTCTCGTTCACAAGTGCCGCGATCGAAAAGATTTAGTGCCCACAACCAAGTTAATCTTACGTTACCCCACACGGACGAGAGTGGCAACCCTGCGCCGCGTCGGATTGGCGATCGACTCCATCGCGGAGCGATGTCTGATGGTAGCCGTGGAATTCATTCCACGGACGGGAAGGCCGCGCGATCCCATTGCGTCGCGTAGCGACGCCTGAACGCAACGCGCTGCTCAGCCGTCGCTCCGCGACGAACGGATCGTATTGCTTCGCGACCCGCGGGTTGAAACCCGCGGCTACCATCAATCCGTCGCTCCGCGACGACGTCATGTGCCGGCCGATCATTCCTTCATTCGCAAATCGGCTCCAAACCGCACGGCCTCTCCGCGCTTCAAGTCGATCTTGATTGTCTTTTCCCCATATCGCACCACGCCGCGGTTGCCACCAACCGAGCGGATCTCGGCCGATGTCAGCTTCCCGTCCTTCCAGGCAATATCAACTTCAAAACCGCCACGGGCGCGAAGGCCCTTCACACCGCCCGTGGGCCACGCCTTGGGGAGCGCGGGCAGCAGCTCGATCTCGCCCGTGTGCGATTGCAAAAGCATCTCGCAGACGCCGGCCGTGTAGCCGAAATTGCCGTCGATCTGGAATGGCGGGTGCGTATCGAAGAGATTCGGGTAGACGCCTCCGCCGCCGCTCATGTTCACGCGCGAATCCGTGGCGAGGCGCAGCAAGTTGCCAAGCAGCTTGTAGGCCCGGTCGCCGTCGTGCAGGCGGGCCCAGAGGTTGATCTTCCAGGCGGTGCTCCAACCGGTGCTCACGTCGCCACGGGCGTTGAGCGAAACGCGGGCGGCCGTGGCCAGCTCTGGCGTGCCGCGGACAGTGATCTGTCTGCCTGGATGAACGGCCACCAAGTGCGAAAGATGGCGGTGCGTGTCCTTGGGATCGTCGCGATCGACCATCCATTCCTGCAATTGGCCCCAGCGGCCGATTTTTGGCCCGAGGAGTTTCGCCTTCTTGGCTGCGAGTTCGTCGCGGAATTCTTTATCGACGCCGAGCACGTCAGCCGCTTCGATCGTGTTCGTGAAAAGGTCCCATATAAGCTGCTGGTCGTGCGAAACACCGTCCTCGCGCGGGCCATGCTCGGGCGAGTAGCCGTTGGGGGCCACGAGCGTGCCATCGGGCAACGACTTCAGTCGGTCGAGCCAGAACTCGCAGACCTCTTTCATCATCGGATAGGCCCGGTTGCGGAGATATTCCTTGTCGAGCGTGACGGCGTAATGGTCCCAGAGGTTTTGGCAGCACCAAGCACTGCCCGATTCGACCCACTCCCAGGTCGAGCCGCCAAAAATGCCGTTCTCGGCGTGCATCGTCCAGCCGCGGGTGTGGAAAGCCCGCTTCGTTTCTTCCGCGCGGACGCCGCGAATCGACCAGAGCCAATCGGAATACGGTTGAAAGCATTCGGAGAGGTTCGCCTGGTCGGCCATCCAGTAATTCATCTCGACGTTGACGTCGGTGTGATAGTCGCTCCGCCACGGCGGATGATTGCTGTTGTTCCACTTGCCTTGCAAATTGGCCGGCAGCCCGCCCGGCCGCGAGGAGGAGATCATCAGGTAGCGGCCGTATTGGAAGAGCAACTCTTCGAGAGCATGATCGGGGCCTTGAGATTTGAGATTGGCGAGTCGCTGATCAGTGGGGATCTCTGCTCTTGATCGGTCGGGCCCGAGACGGAGATATACGCGACTAATAAAGTTGAATTGATCTTGTCTGTGTTCGGGCAGGAGTCTTGTGTCTACAACCTTCATTGCCGCGTCGAGACGCTTCTCAATCGCCCGGTGCGGCGACTCGCCGCGCCAGCTTTTACTCCGGTCTTGGACGAAGTTGGTCCCAACATCTAAGAGCAGTTCAAGATCCTTGACATTCTTAAATACGATCGTTCCCGAGCCAGATTCGACTGTGCCGCCGCGATGTAAAACACGCACTTGCGTCTCGTAGTTCAGATCGATCTTGTACGGCCGGTTGCCTTCATACCTAAAGCCCGCGACACTTCCTGACGCTATGATGCGGTCATTTTGAACGGTAATCTTTCCATTGTGCGCATCGGTCAGGCGCAAGTTACCCGACATACCGTCCGACGTCCGAGTACCAAACCAAAAATACAGAATGTTCGCCGATCGACTTGCCAACCCACATCGATGGTATCCGGCTCCTTCGCTCTCATAATCGACCGAGTGAAGTGCATCGCAAAGATTGAGAGAACGTCGATAGTTTTTCACCGGCCCATGATCGAACTTCACATAAAGATCGCCGGCGTTCTGATACGCTCCTGTGTCCTGTTCGTCGCCGATCCAAAGACTTTCCTCGTTAAACTGAATATGCTCCTCGGGCACGGTGCCGAAAACCATCGCCGCCAGCCGGCCATTGCCGATCGGCAGCGCCTCTCGCTCCCAACTCGTCGCTGGCTTGTCGTACCAGAGCGTTAGATCGTCGCACATGGTCCAGTACAGCAACTCGCCATCACCCATTCCTCGGTGGTAATTGTGTAGCGGTACGAATTTGAACGTCTTGAGATCGTCGCCCGCGGCGAGCGCGAGAAATAGGAGATAGAAGCATACGCAGGCAAGTACGCGCAATGCGGTTCCGCACCACGCACGCCAAAGGCGTGAAACTCCATAGCCCAGGGTCGCGCAGCGCACCCAGGGTTGCCAACCAAAAAACCGCATCGCACCGCAACGCGGTGCCACACATTGTTGCACCGCGTTGCGGTGCGTGAAAACATTGGGGTTCGTCCACCCAGGGTGCGCTGTGCGACCCTGGGCTTTGGGGTTGAACCGCTTCGCGGTTGCGTCGCCCGTCCGTGCCATCGCGTATGCGCTTCTCATGGCGTTCCAACTCCGCTGTGTGCCTTATACCACGCCGCGCTCTTGGGCGGGCCGCCGACGCCCAAGGTGGGCTGGCTGGCGGCAAACTCGTCGTTGTCCTGCACTTCCTTCTTCAAGCGGCACAACTCTTTCTTCAAGTCGGCGACTACTCCCGCCGACGCCGGATCCTCGTAAATGTTGTGCAACTCGTGCGGATCATGGATTAGGTCGTAACACTCCCATTGGTCTTTTTTCCAGAAGTAGATCAATTTGTGCGTCTCGGTCCGCACGCCGTAATGGGCCCGCGTGTTGTGGTCGCCCGGATCGTGGTAATAGCGGTAGTACCAGCTCGTTCGCCAGTCGAATGGATGAATGCCTCGGAGCAGCGGCGCGAAACTACGGCCTTGCATCTCCTTGGGCACCGCGGCTCCGGCGATTTCCAGGAACGTCGGCGCGAAATCGACGTTAAGCACCATCTCTTTGATAACGCTACCCGGCTTGATCATGCCCGGCCAGCGGATGAGAAACGGCATGCGGATCGACTCCTCGTAGAAGAACCGCTTGTCGAACCAGCCGTGGTCGCCGAGGAAAAAGCCCTGGTCGCTGGTGTAAATGACGACCGTGTTCTTCGCGAGGCCGCTTTCGTCAAGGTACTTCAAGAGCCGGCCGACGTTGTCGTCGATCGAGGCCACGCAGCGGAGATAATCCTTGATGAACCGCTCATACTTCCATTTCAAGAGTTCGTCCTCGCTCAAGCCCGGCGGCGGATCGGTTTTCAGGTCGCTCTTGGTGAGGTTCTTGCCGATCCGCATCGTCGCCTCGCGGGCGGCGTCGGTGCGAGTCGAGTAGTCGTCGCGGAGAGTCGCCGGCTCGGGAATGTCCTCGCCGTCGTACATCTCGGCGTGTTTGTCGTCGGGAATCCAATTGCGGTGCGGGGCCTTGTGGTGGCACATGAGGAAAAACGGCTTGCCGGGCGGCCGGTTCTTGATGATGTCGATCGCCTGGTCGGTGATGATATCGGTCACGTAGCCTTCGTATTTATGCGAACCCTGCGCATCGCATAGGACCGGATTTTTGTAATCGCCCTGGCCCGGCAGGACGAGCCACCGGTCGAAGCCCGTCGGCACGGTGCCGAGGTGCCACTTGCCGAGCATGGCCGTGTAATAACCGGCGGCCTGCAGGTCCTTCGCCACATTGGGGGCTTCGGGGTCGATGCAATTGAATACCGGCACGCCGTTCTTGTGGCTGTACTTGCCCGTCAGGATGCAGGCCCGGCTGGGCGTGCAGATAGAATTGACGCAGAAGCAGTTTTCCAGCCGCAGGCCCTCCTTGGCGATGCGATCGAGGTTCGGCGTCGTATTGATGCGGCTGCCGTAGGCGCTGATGGCGTGGGCGGCATGGTCGTCGGCCATGATGTAGAGGATGTTCGGCCGGGCGGGCGTCTGGCAATTGGCGGCTTCGACACCGATAAAGTACAAGGCGGCTGCCAAAACGCCGAAGATTTGCATGGTCTTGAAAAGCTGAGGGACCATTTGGGATATTGACCTTCGCGAGTGGTTTGTGCATTTGTTGCGATTTAGCACGTCAACTGCGGATTATACTTGCCCGGCGCGTAGTACGCATCCGCGCGCATGCCGCGAGGTTTCCTTGGAACGGAGTCTAGAACTTCAGTATTGGAACAAAGCTCGGTCACGGGGCAGTGAAACGTATCAGGCTGCAGCCTCCCCCGAGCTATTTCGCCGGCGAAAAGATCAGTCCGACGGCCGCGCAACCGTTGTCATCGCCGCGACCGGCGATACCGATGGCGGGCGTGCCGTCGCCGCCGGCAGTCACTTCCGGGAGTGTGCCTCCGCCGCCGACCCAGGGCGATTCGTACTTGTCGTTCGGATCGAGACGACCGTCCTTGATCTTCATGAAAGTCAGCGAGAAAGCATCAACGGCGGCCACGGACTTGGTCGTGATCGCGCCGACGGCATAGCCACGCTTCGCTTTGACGCGAATCTTCCGGCCGTTGACTTTGCCGTGCTGGTCACCAAGCACTTCCTTGCCGTGCTCATCCGCATAGATTGGGCGGAAAGCAGACACGATGTCGCTCACGCCTGCCCACTTGCCGAGCCCCACTTCGAGACCGACGAGCACGCCCTTTTCCGGGGCAGTGTCGCGGAATTCCGGGCCGGCGCCGCCGAAGATTCGTTCCGGCTGGGCCGCCGGTTGAAAGCCCGGCATGTTGATCCGCACCCCCGGCCGTCCTCGAATCTGACGGGGCGAGGACGCCACTCCTGGATTGCTTGCGCGGGCGGTGCTGCGGTGTTGCGGACAGGAGGACCCAAGTTTACGATCTCCACTCCGCAAAGTCCGCTGTACTGCAGGGTCGTCCCAACCATCGTGACGGTTTGGCTGGCGCCGGTCAGTCCTCGAACCTCGATAAAATTGCCTTGCGGGCGCGTCTCGGAATTCGTATTCGTAATCGCCGTATAGCCGGCCGGTCCGGTGCCCTCCGGCGTGTAGTAGTACGTCTTTTTGCCGACGGTGGCTTTGACGGTGTCTTTGGAATCTGCATCGCCGACGTAAACGTACATCGTATATCGCGCGTAAGGAATGTGATCAATGGTCAACGTCAGCGGCTTGAATTGGCTACTGGCAGCATAGCCGTCGAGCAACTGGTGGGGATGGCCAGTCCTCCAAACACTGGTAGCGTCCTTCAGAGATAACGTTGCCCCACTGCTGGCGCCGGCGTTGTCCACCAGCGGGCTTTCGCTAAAGCCGAAGCCTGCCAGGTTATTCCAGTTACTCATCGGCGCTACTCCGGCTTCGCCGCCAACCGGCCTGCCCAAGCCGACGAAATGGACGCCGATTGCGCCGCTCGCGGGAGCGGGACGCGATTCGCCGGCGAGGGCCGCGTCTGGCGGATTCGGCGCGGCAGCCGGCTTGGGCGGGACCACAAGCGCTACGCTGTCCTGACGGTTGTCCGAAATCGCTTGTTTTCCGTTTTCGCTCGTCGACACGGTCTGATGCAGAAAGGCGATTGAGGTGACCTTCTTCTTCACGTTGATGTCGCCGCTGGCGACGCCGTTTTCGATCTTCAGCTTCAGTGAATGGCAGCCCGGCAGAGCGTCCAGCGGATCGGACGGCTTGGGCTTGCTCGACGCTGCGGTGGCGCTCAGATAATGGAACTCGGCCGATTTGATCTTTTGCAGCGGGTCAACGAGCGGGACGGTGACGTGAATCGTCATGCCGTCGTCGCCGTTTTTTACGGCTTGCAATTCGGTTTTCGCCAGGCGGCCTTGCAATAGCCGCGAGACGGCCCGTGCGGGGACGGCGAAGCTAATGTTCTGGCTGTTGTCTTCGGTGATGCGGGCAACCGCGACGCCGACGAGTTGTCCCCGGGCATCGACTACCGGCCCGCCGCTATTGCCGTGGTTCAAGGCGGCGTCGAGCTGCACAACGGAAAGGTTACCGTCGTCGTCGTTGCGGAGGCTCGAAACCGAGCCCTTACCCACGGTAATCGCCGGATTGCGCTTGCCGGTGGCGAGGTCTTCGCCCAAGGGAAAGCCGAAGACATAGATCGGCATTGTTTCCGATGGCTGCTGCGAGTTGGCGTATTCGATCGGTTTGATAGCCTGTTTGATTCTCCAGACTTTGATTACCGCAAGGTCTTCATCGGGATCGATCGCCACGAGGCTGCCGGTCGCCGATTCCTCGTCCTTCTGGCCGCTGTGAAAGACCGCGGTCACCTCGGTGTTTTTGTATTCGTGGACGACGACGCGCGCCAAGTAGTGCGGCCTCTCCTCCTCCTGCTGTTGCTGGCCGAACCCCGGCATTCCCGGCAACATTGGCGGCATAAACGGCTGGGGGAAGCCGGGCATTCCTCGCCCGCGCCGCATCCCGCCGCCGCGAACCCCAGAGCGCGGATCGCGAACGACGACGACCTCGGCGACCTTGGGTTCGACGACGTGGCGATTGGTGACGATGTAGGCCGTATCGCCCTCGACGTGAATGACGAATCCGGAACCGCTGCCCGCCATCTCGCCGGCCTTGACCTTCACGAAAACCGTGGCCGCCTTGATGTCCGAGACGAGTTGAGACGTAAGCGCCTGCTGCGCCTCGGCGGCGATCGGCAAGCATGCAAGAAACACGATCGTGACAGCCGTACAAGTAACGCGTCGCATCGAATTCTTCTCCTGCGGGGCAGATGAAGGGCGAAAAGGATCGAAGTTTTGTCCGTATTGCGCCGCTAAGCCGCCACGTTCGACGTTCGCATATTCTACTTTGGTAGGCGAAAGATTGCAAAGGGTGGTTAATGGCGTGTCACGAGTCGAATCGTTTTGCCGCGAATCGGCTGCTCAATTAACGGTATCATTGCGGCGGTTATCCGTTATGCTGGAATCCTGGCTGACCCCTGACCATCTGAAGGCCGAAGTAATGACCGCTTTTCCGACGACCCGTGTGGTACGTTTCGCAATCTTTAGCATGTTTTTGGCGTTTGTGGCGCTGCTGCCACTATCGCCAGCCACGGCCCAGCCGAAGGTCGTCGCCTATGTGCCGAATTGGATCGATTTGGACTCGTTCGCCGAGACGATCGACTACGACAAGCTGACGCATATCAATGTCGCCTTCGAGAATCCAAGGAATGACGCGGGCGATATGTCGTTCAATCGCAAGGACCCCGGCTTGATCGCCAAAGCCCATGCGAAGGGTGTCAAGGTTCTGGTCTCGATGGGCGGCGGCAGCAGCAACAAGGCTATGAACGATCGGTGGACGCAGCTTTCCAGCGGTACTAATGCGGATCATTTCGCCGGCAAACTGGCCGAGTACGTCTCCGGGCACGATTTCGACGGAGTGGACGTGGATATTGAAGGCCCGGCGATCAACAAGGATTATGGGGCACTCATAGCGGCGCTATCCAAGGCGCTGAAGCCCAAGGGCAAACTGCTGACTGCCGCGGTTTCCAAGGGCTACGGCGGGACGAAGATACCCAGCTCCGTCTTCGAGCAGTTGGACTTCGTGAACATCATGGCCTACGACGCCGCGGGTCCTTGGGACCCGAAATCGCCCGGCCAACATTCTTCGATGCAGTTCGCCAAGGAGAACGTGGCCTACTGGCTCGGCCGGGGGCTTCCGCGATCCAAGGCCGTGCTGGGCGTTCCCTTCTATGGATACGGCTTCGGCGCCGCGTTCCGCCGAGGAGGCTACACGTATGCGGCGATTCTTGCCGCCTACCCCGGCGCCGAGAACGCCGATCAGGCGGGCAACACGATCTGGTACAACGGAATTCCCACGATCAAGGCCAAGGCGAAATACGTCATCGACGAGCGGCTCGGCGGCGTCATGATCTGGTCGCTCAATCAAGACGCGAAAGGAAAGACGTCGTTGCTTTCGGCGATCCATGAAACGTTGGCGCAATCGCCTGCGGCAGGGCCGTCACAACCGAAGCGAATCAAAGTCGAATGAAAATCTTCCGCCGGTAGAGGAACCCCGCAAACGCGAAAACTAGGAGCAGGCTGACGACCGACAGCACGAGCGGGCCGTAATCGTGAAAATACTTGTGGTTCAGTTCGCCGCCGACAAGCCGTTTGGCGACGGTTTCGAATACCCCGAATCCAGCCAGCAGGAAGATCGTGATGGGGTTCGTGCCGATCCAGACGAAAGGCATCGCCCAGCGCCGCCAGGCGGCGACGTTGATGACCAGGTAGAACGCGGCGAGTAACAGGCTCGAGTAGCCGCAGGCCACGAGCACGAATGACGACGTCCAGATCTTCTTGATCACCGGAAAATAAATAACTTCCCAGATCTTCTCGATTGCCGGGGGCCGCGTGATCTGAGTACCCCATGCCCAGCCGAGGCCAAGCATGACGCCGCCCGCCAGGGCAAGCAGCAAGGCCTTTTGAAACGGCGTTTGTTTACCGTTGCGGAGAAGCATCCCCGCAAAGACGCCGATCAAGCAATTGGCAATTGCCGGCAGCGTGCTTATCAAACCTTCGGGGTCGTGGTCGCCATCCCATTTGCGCAGCGGCAAGTAATTGGCATCGATCCAATTGGCCAGATTTTTGCCTTCCGCGAACTCGCCGGCGGCTCCGCCCGGCACGGGAATGAAGGCCATGATCGCCCAGTATCCGACCAACAGTCCCGCGCACCATGCGATCCGGCCGCGGAGTCCAAAGAATGTGAAGATCAACCCGGCGAAGAGATACGCCAGCGCGATGCGCTGCAGGACGCCGAGGAGACGGATGTGATGGAAAGTGCCGGAAAAACCGCCGTACATGAATATGCCTAGCGCGTACAAGATCACGGCGCGGCGGATGATGCGGACAACCGCGCCCGACCTGCCCTTCTCTTCGATTGTTCGCGTGAGCGAGAAAACGAGCGACGCGCCCACGATGAAGACAAACATCGGGAAAATCAAGTCCTCGAAATGAAAACCCTCCCAATCAACGTGCTGCAACTGTTTGTGAATCGCGCCGATGAAGCTGTTATTCTTGCTCAGGTCTCGCAGTCCCTCGACTAGCCCGTCCGCGCCTACGATCCAAAACATATCGAAGCCGCGGAGCGCGTCCAGCGACATGAGACGGGGAGCGGAGACGGGTTTTGTTGCTTGTGGGTCGGTGGACATGGGAAATCCTATCGCTTTCAACGAATCGCGGTGGGTCTTCGCTCGCTCGGGCTCGCTCGACCCACCCTACGGTTACTCAGCGGTTCCGCCTTGCCAGTTTTTCGTTTGGAAGGGCGCGGCGGGCAGGCCTTCCTTGTTCGCCAAATTCGGGTTGGCGACGTTCCGCCAGCCGAAACGGACCTGCGCGGGCGCGGTCACGTCCTTGGACTGAACCACGACCGCGTCGCCCTCGATCGCCGCTTCAGCCGGCACGAACTTGCCGTCCGCGCCGGCGACTTCAAAATCGCTCAGCGGCTTGCCATCTCGCGACTTCAGCCCACCCGCGACATGGGCGAACGAGAGACGCGCCTTGTTGCCCTCGACGCTCATCGACTTGTAGAGCGGACCGGAATAGACGACGTCTTTTCCGTAAGTCTTTGCCAGTGCCCATAGAGCGAGCCGATTGCCGACATCGACTTTATCCTTAGGGTGAATGTCCTTGATATCGTCCACTAGATCGGTTGTTACTGCCATCCCCGTGCCGGGAATCTTTAGCGCGGCCGTCTGGCCTTCCCAAAGCGGAGGCAAGCTTCCGGGGCCATATCCGGACCAGGGTGCGATCTCGACAAAGTAGAACGGGAAGTCGTAGCCCCAGACTTCACGCAAGCCGCCGATGAGTGCTTTCATCTTGCCGGCATACTTCAAGCCGTCGCCAACATTTGCTTCGCCTTGATACCAGATCGCACCGCGAATCGCGAACGGCTTCGCGGGGGCGATCATGCCGTTAAAAATATCGCCGTTCTTTTCCTTGCCGGGCGTGAATCGCTCGATCCGTTGTCCGCCCCAAGCGTTTTCGATCAGCCCGACCGGCACGTTCAACTCCTTGTGCAGATTGCGGCCGAAGAAGTAGAGCGCCGCGGAGAAGCCGCCCCAGCCGCCGGCGGCGATCGATTTCGGCGAACACACGGCCCATTTGCTTTTGACGTCTTTTGCCGGCTGGCGAGCCGCCGTTTTGGGCACGAGCAAGAGGCGAATCTGGGGATCTTCGGCGGCGGCGATTTCTTCTTTCGCCTTGTGAACCATGCCGATGCCCATTTCCATATTCGACTGTCCGGAGCCCATCCATACCTCGCCGATGAGGATGTCGTCCAGCTCGATTTTGTTCTTGCCGCTAACGGTCATGGCATGTGCTTTGCCATCGGCCTTCATAGCCGGCAGGACGACCTTCCAATCGCCCTGGCCGTCGGCCGTCGCCTTGACTGCCGCGTCATCAATTTTGACCGTGACTTCTTCACCAGCTTCGGCCCAACCCCAAATCGGCAAGGGCATGTCGCGCTGCAGAACCATGTGGCTGTCGATCACTTTCGGCAGTGTAACGTCAGCCTTGGCCCGAAGTGGCGCGGAAACTACTACTACGAGGGAGGCAATGGCAAGCAACCAGGAGGCGCGGCTTTTCATGAGGAACCCCATAATTTGGCAAGATGTTGTCTGGACGTGAAATGCGGCGCGGCGTCGGCCGGCCGCAGTTTGAAGGGCGGCCGGTCAATTGGCACGGCGGACTTATTGTCCATTCCGCATTGAGCCGCGTCAACTAGACCGGAAACCGCGCGGGTCCCGCGCCAAGGATCGGGTGTTTTGATCCTAAAACGATTGATTATTTCAGCGCCGGAACTGTCCGGAACTGCGTTTTCGGCCTGGATAGTTAGCCTTCACGTCACCGGGATCCCGAGAAGGGGCCGCCGGGACTGTAGACAAGCTTTCCCCCGCGCTCCCTGGGGAGGTAAAATAACTGTTGTCCGGTGATCGTGGAACGGAATGCAATTTCGTGAGTCCGCAAGCGAGCTCAAATCGATCGTATTGGCGAAATTCTCTCGATACGACCGCGATTCTCGCGCGGAGGCGGCTGGGGCCGCCGTGTCGATCGTCGGAGCCAAAGAAAGGGGCCAACATGAAAACGATTTTCAATCCGTTACGCCAGCGCGCATCGTTGTTCAATGGTTTGTTCCTGTTCTCGTGCATGGTCTTGTTCGCCGGCGCGTCACGGACAAACGGCCAACAGCCTCCGGCAAACCCTGGAACTCCGGGGCAACCGGGTGTCCCGGTGGTCGGCTTTTTTCAGCAGCCCGTCGGCGGCGTTTCCATTCGGCCGGATGGTCTTTTGGAAGATGCGACCCCGGACAAGTTGGGCGAACTCAGCAAGGTCCGCGCGCGGCTGGTTCAGCAAGCGCCGGCCGACTTAAAGGGCCGCGTGCCACTTCGCAAGATTTCACTCCGCCGACTCGACGCGGCATTGGCCGCTGAAATCGAGGCCGGCAAGCCGCTGCCGAGCGAACTTGTCTTGCTGGGCGGGCTGCAACATATTCGGTACGTCTTCGTATACCCCGAGCAGAAGGACATCGTGCTCGTCGGACCCGGCGAGGATTGGAAGGTCGATGGCCGCGGCAACATCGTGGGCAAGACGACCGGGCGCGCGGTAATGAACCTGGACGACCTTGTGATCGCCCTTCGCGCGGCTTCCGGCGCCGACCGTGGGGAAATCGCCTGCTCGATCGATCCCACCGATAGCGGCCGCGCGCAGTTGCGGGAGTATGTCAAAACATTGCACCAAATGGGCGATCAGAAAACCATCGAGCAAGGCATCGAGTCCGCTTTGGGGCGGCAGCAAGTCTCCGTCTCCGGCGTGCCGGCGTCCAGTCACTTCGCCGCCGTGCTCGTCGCCGCCGACTATCGCATGAAGCGGCTGGCGATGGCCTTCGACCGCGCCGGTCAAGGGATTGCCCAGCTTCTTGGAGATGTATTCGGGCGGCGGCACGGGCATGAGCAACATGATGCCGCGGTGGTGGCTGGAACCGAAGTTCGACGGCCTGCTCCGCGATGCCGAAGGGCTGGCATGGGAACTCCAAGGCGCGGATGTGAAATGCATGACGGAAGAGGATTTTCAAGCCGCCAGCGGCGGCCGCGAGCATACCGGACGCGCGAATCCGATCGCGCAGCGGTGGGCCGACAACATGACCCGCCGCTATGACCAGTTGGCCGTGGCCGAGCCAGTATTCGGCGAACTCGAAAACTGCATGGAGTTGGCGATTGTGGCGGCGCTTATCGTTCGCGAAAACCTTCCACAAAAGGCCGCTTGCAGTCTGCCCACGCTGCTGGACGGCCGGTCGATCAAGCCCGTGGAGGTTTCATCCCCAACGCAGGTTGACAGCCGCGTAAGCATGTTGCGCAAAGGTCACAACTGGATCATCAGCGCCTCCGGCGGCGTGACGATTCATAGCGCGGAGATCATCGCTCGCGCGCGATCAAGTGCGGCCGTCAGCGCCGCCCGCGAGAAATTTGCGCCCTCGCCGCCGTCGAGTTGGTATTCCAACTGATCGGTAGGTTCCTCCTGCCGGGAGGAACTAAAACGCGTGAAACGACGCGCACGCTGGAAGCCGTCCAATGGACGGAAGCGTACAAGTCCCGCTCGGCAAGCGGGACCTACTTGACGCTTCCCTTCCGTTTGCCGTTTGGCCACAATGGTATCGTCGACTTCGTTCGGACGACCCATCCACTGGAGGCCAAACATGCTTAAAGCTACCAATACAGTTACTCGAAGAGACGTTTTGCAAAGTTCCATAGCAGTCGGCGCCGCGGCGGCGCTTCCTTGGATTGTGCCGGCTTCCGTGCTGGGCGCTCCCGAGCGGCCGGCCCCTTCGGAGCGGATTACGCTGGGTGTGATCGGCATCGGTCCCCGCGCCACGTTCGATCTTGGCTGCATGCTCAAACTCAACGATTGCCACTGCGTTGCGATATGCGATGTTCAAGCCAGCCGCCGCAATGCGGGCAAACAGCTCGTAGACAAACATTACGGCAATCAGAATTGCAAGCTCTATCGCGACTTCCACGAATTGCTCGCGCGCCGCGACATCGACGCCGTGCTCATCGCCACCGGCGACCGCTGGCACGCCCCGCTTTCCATGCACGCCGCCCGAGCGGGCAAGGACGTCTATTCGGAGAAGCCGTGCGGTCTCACGATCGGGCTTTGCCAACAATTGGACGACGTCATTCGTCAAACGGGCCGCGTCTTTCAGGCTGGCACCCAGCGGCGTAGCGTGTCGAACTTCCAAGCAGCCGCGCGATTGGCCCACAGCGGCAAGCTTGGCAAGCTGCATACCCTTTTCGCCTCGGTTTATACACCGTCGCTCGACAACTCCTGGCTGCCGGGCGAGCCGACGCCGCCGCGCGATGTTTGCGACTGGGATATGTGGCTCGGCCCGGCGCCGTGGCGGCCTTACAATAAGCATTACGTGGACGGCGGCTGGCGCGGCTACTGGGATTTTGACTCCGGCGCGAAGCTCTTGGATTGGGCGGCCCACACGATCGACCTTTGCCAATGGGCCAACCAGACGGACGATACGATGCCGATCGAGTACGAGCCGGTGGCCAAGGGCATTCACGCCCGCTATTCCAACGGCGTGAAGCTGGTGCTCGATTTTCTCGACACGCCTTTCGGCCAACGGCCCGGCTGGGTGCAGTCGTTGGGGACTTGTCCGGTGCGTTATGTCGGCGACCAAGGCTCGGTCGAAACGGGCGATGCCGGCGGGATCGTCGTCCACCCAGCCGCGCTGGAAGAGGAAGTGAAAGAGGAGAACGCGAAGCGCCACTCCGGGCTGGACATCGTCGCCCACGCGCGGAACTTCTTCGATTGCATCAAGTCGCGGCAGAAGCCGGTGGCCAATTCCACCGTCATGCGACACTCGCACATCGCTTGCCACGCGGCCGCTTTGAGCTGGGTCCTCCAGCGCAAGTTGACGTTCGATCCGGCGAAAGAAGAGTTCGTCGGCGATGATGAGGCGAATGGGCTTCGCAGCCGCGCCGCGCGTGCGCCGTGGGGCGTGTAAATGCGATATTGAAGCGCCTGAATTGAATACCCATTTAACAATTATTAGGAGATCGCCATGAACGGTTCCGTACTTTTAACATTCCTGTTATTGCAGACCTTTCACATCGGCGGCACGGGCGGTTGGGACTACCTGACCGTCGATGCCGAACGCGGATTGCTCTTCGCACCCCGCACGACGCACACGCAGGTCATCGATGCCAAGTCCGGCAAGCTCGTCGCCGACATCCCCGGCCAAAAGGGCAATCACGGCGTGGCCATCGTGCATAAGGCCGGACGCGGATTTATTTCCGACGGCCAAGATGGCTCAGTCGTCATTTTCGATCTGAAGACCTACGAGGTGCTCGGCAAGGTCAAGGCCGACGAGGACGCCGACGGAGTCATCTACGATCCGCACAGCAACAAGGTCCTCGTCGTCTGCGGCGATGCCGGCAAGCTGTTTTCCATCTCGCCCGACGTCGATCCGAAGTCGGGCACGGCCGATCCGGCTGTCGAGCTGGGTGGCAAGCCGGAGTTCCTCGCCGCAACGGAACGAAGAATCTACATCAATCTCGTCGATAAGAATCAGGTCGCCGTCGTCGATTCCAAGACCATGAAAGTAGTCGATAGATGGTCCACTAAGCCCGGCGGCCAGCCGGTAGGCATGGCAATCGACCCGGCCAAGCATCGCCTGTTCATCGGCTGCCGCAATCCGCAGAAGCTGATTGTCATGAGCATGGAGAACGGCAAGGTATTGGCCGATCTGCCGATCGGTGCGGGCGTTGACGCGACGGCATTCTTCGATGGATATGCCTTCGCCTCGTGCCGCGACGGCACGCTGGCCGTCGCCCACGAGAACGCAAAGGGCAAGTTCGAGATTGTGCAGACCGTGGCGACGAAGCTCGGTGCGAAGACGATGGGCGTCGATCCCAAGACGAGAGCGATCTACCTGCCGACGGGCGAACAAACCAGCCAGCCGGGCGCTCGCGGACGACCGTCGTTCAAGGCCGATTCATTTATGGTTCTAGTCGTTCGACCGGCAAGGTGACTTGCCGCCGGAGGCTAGCGGGCACAGGCGTCATACGTGGGGCAGATTGCCAATCTGCCGGTACGAGGCACGTTGGCAACCTGCCCCACACCCTACTTCACAACGCAGGCTGCCAGCCCGCATCCGCCCACAATTCGCCGCTGACTGCCGAGTTAGCGATCATGAAGCAAATCGCGTCGGCGATCTCTTCCGGGCGGATCAGGCGGCCGAGTTGGGTGTAGGGCAGGACCTTTTCGCGGATCAGGTCCTCGCCCATCTTGTGGACCATCGGCGTGTCGGTGAAACCGGGATGAATCACGCCGCAGCGGACGCCGTGGAACATGGCCTCCATCATCAGCGTGCGGGCGGCGCCTTCCAAGCCTGCCTTAGTGGCGGCGTAGGCGATTTGCCCCTTGTTGCCGCGCGATGAGACCGAGCCAATGAAAACGACCGTGCCCTGGATATGCTCCTCCGCTTTCCAGCGCTTCAGGCCGCGGGCCTGGCGGTCTTCGGCAATGCGGCCGAGCATCTCCAGCGCCCAATAGATCGGGGCGATGAGGTTGACTTCCACGACGCCGCGAAAATCTTCAACCGGATAGAGAGCGACCTTGCCTGTGGTCTTGTCGATCTTGGCCGCCAACGAGTCGCGCGTGATGCCGGCCGCGGGAACGAGAATCTGCACCTTGCCCCACTTGGCCTGGATGTCGTCGAATACCTGGCGGCGGAAACCCTCGTCGCTAACGTCGCCAACGCATGCCACCGCCTCGACGCGATGGCGGGTGAATTGATTGATGGAACCGGCCAGTTGCGCGGCACAATCCGTACGATCGATCAGACCGATCGCCTTCACGCCGCGGCGGACGAGTTCCAAAGATACTGCCTCGCCGATACCGCTGCCGGCGCCAGTGACGATCGCAACTTTCCCAGGAATATCCATGACTTAACCTTGATTGGAGGAAAAAGACTATCCGGACGCCAATTGCCATTTCCGGGCACCTCTAAATTATATCGGCCAATACGCAAATGCAACGCTTTTGTTTTGCATTTGCAAAAACATAGTTAAAACATACGCAACTTAGGGGATACCGTAGTGCAACGGCGGAAACCCATTGGTTTCCAGGGGATTGACGGGGCCGCGTCATGTACTACAATCTATGTTGATGGCAGATTTGTGCGGAGACACTACATTGTCAACTGACGCGGCAACCGACAACCGGCGGCAAGTGCAACTGCGGCGATACCCCAACCGCCGCTACTACGATTCCGCGCAGCCAGCACCTCACATTGGAAGAGATTTTTCGATTGGTCAGGGACGGGAACTCCGTGCAGATCAACGACTCAAAGACCGGCGAGGACATCACCACCCGCGTTCTGGCTCAGTTGATCCTGGAGCAAGCGCCAAGCAAATGGGCGGCGCTGCCGGCCGAGCTGTTCCACCAGATTATCCGCGCCAACGATACGCTGCTCGAGGAGTTTGTCGACAAGTATTTCCACCGCGCCTTGGTGGCCTTCGAGAAATCGCAGCACGAGTTCGATCAATACTTGCGGCATGCCCTGGGATTAAGCAACGGGCTGCTCGCGATGAATCCGGCGACGATGAACCCGGCGGCGATGAATCCGATGTCTTGGGGCGCTGAATTGGTCCGAAATGATGCTCGGGCCGTTCATGCGGGCGTTTCTTGACAAAAACGGCGAACCGGCCGCTCCATCGGAAGAAACGGAGAAAAATGGCGACGACCTCAAAACCGAGCTCGACGCATTGAAACACGAAATAAAGGAGCTCCGCGAGGAATTGCGGCAGCGATAGACGACTTTCTTTTTTTCGGTCCCAGCAAGGAGTTTTCCATGTCCAATTCGAATCAGAGCGAAGAGTTGTTCCGGCAGGCAACGCACGCCTGGCAAACGGCCGCCGAGGCCGGCGTCAAGATGCAGGAAGAGTGCGCCCAATGGGTGCGGCAGATCTTCTGCGAATCGTCCACGCTCACCGACTGGTACGAAAAAGGCCAGAAGATGATGCACGAAGCGATCGCTCAGAGCCAGGAAAATGTCGATGAAGCGATCCGCTTGATGAACCAGCAGGCCGAAGCCAGCCTGAAGCTGGTTCAAAAGGCGATCGAAGTCCGCGATACCGAGTCGGCCGCCGACGGCCCTGCCAAGCTGGCTGGATGGTGGCAGGCCGCGCTCGACACGATGCGCATCAACAACCAGGCGGTGCTCAAGGCCAACAGCCGCATCCTCAGCACGTGGTCGGACATGGCCCGCAAGGTCAACGGCGACGCCGCCAACACGATGGCCGATCTGGCGAAGAAGACCTCGGAGCAGGCCGAAAAAATTGCCAAGGTCTCGATCGACCGCGTCCACGACATGGCGCGGCAGGCGGCGGCCAACGCCCGCTGAGAATGTTTATGAGCAACGCGAATGATCCCATGAGCGCCTGGACGCGGTTCTGGATGGACTCGGCTTCCCAGGCAATGCAGTCGTGGATGCCCGCGGGCGGTTCCACGCAGTCGCCGGAGCTTGTGCGCAAGGCCCGCGGCGACATGATGCAGATGTGGAGCGACTGGTGCGAGCAATGGATGCGATCGCCTGCTTTCCTGGAGACGCAAAAGCAGATGTTGGACGGCAACCTGGCGGTGCGGAAGCAGTTTCGTGCCGCGGCGCGGCGGATGCAGCGCGAGATGCAGCTTGCCGGTCGGGAGGACATCGACGCGTTGGAGGCGGCCATCCGCCGCTCGGAGCGCCGCATCCTCGACCAACTGGACGAAATGTCTTCGAAATTGCAGGCGTTGGAAGCCAAGATCGACCGCCTCGGCCGCCGTTCGCGGCGCTCGCCGGACGACGACGACGCTGCCGCCAACGGAGGCCGCCGGAAACGCCGAGCGGCCGAAAAAGAGTGATCGTTTAACCGGAGCCATCGGCGACGGTCGTAGGGTGGTGTCGAGCGCAGCGAAAACCCACCAAGAACTGCTATTGGGTTTCATGAAAGTAAATGCCGTGGAGCAGATTGCCAATCTGCTTGGCAGGTTAGCAACCTGCCCCACGTAGGACCAACAACAACATGAGCGACGCCAACGGATCGGCCTGCAGCCAGGCGCCAAGAGCCCTGCTGGACGAATGGATCGCGGGCGCCCGCCGCGCGGCGCTCTTGCCGCACGTCGCCGCCAAGGCCCAGCGCGTGAAGAAGGGCGCCACGCCCTCCGAAGTCGTCTTCGAGGAAGACCGCGTCAAGCTGCTGCATTATCCGGGCGACGGCAACATCAAGCACCGCACGCCGCTCGTCTTCGTCTTCGCGCTCGTCAATCGCCCTTATATTCTCGACATCCTGCCGAATAAGAGCGTCGTCTCGCACTTCGTCAAGGCCGGCTTCGATACCTACCTCATTGATTGGGGCGAGGCCACCGACGCCGACCGCTACCTCACGCTGGACGACTATATCAATAGCTATCTCCGCACGATTGTCAAGCACGTTCGCGGCCGCAGCGGTTCCAAGCAGGTGAGCCTGCTGGGCTACTGCATGGGCGGCACGATGAGCACGATGTTCACCGCCTTGCACCAGGAATACGTCAAGAACCTGATTCTCCTCGCGGCCGGCATCGATTTCTACGACTCGCGCGGGCCTCTTGAATCTCTGGTCCGACGCAAACATGTTCGATGTCGACGCCTTCGTCGACGAGATGGGCAATTGCCCGGCCGAGTTCCTGCAGGGCTGTTTCCAGATGCTCAGCCCGGTGCGAAATGTCCTCGGCAAGCCGATCACGCTCATGGAGCGGATGGACGACGAGAAGTTCCTCGAGGAGTTTCTCACGATGGAGAACTGGATCAACGACAACGTGCCCGTGCCCGGCGAGGTCTTTCGCGATTTCGTCAAAAACCTCTACCAGCAGAACCTGCTCGTGAAGAACCAGATGCGCGTGGGGCGAGAGACGGTCGATCTCAAGCGGATCACATGCCCGGTGCTCAATCTTCTCGCTAGCCAGGACACGCTCGTCCCGCCGTCGCAGAGCGAGCCCTTCAACGAACTCGTCGGCTCCACGGACAAGAAGACGATCGAACTGCCCACCGGCCACATCGGCCTGGCAATGGGCTCCGCCGCGCAGCGCGAACTCTGGCCGCAAGCCGTTGCGTGGCTGGCGGAGCGGTCGTAGGTGAATAAGGCCGCTACCGCATCCGCTTGATTTTGGCCTTGGGGCATGGCACGTGCGTCAGATGAGATTCGGCATGCGCGATGCAGACCTCCAACTCGCCGTCGTAGTCATCATCTCTGAACTTTTGAAACGTCGGTCAAACACTCTTCCGGAATCCACAGCGCGTCCGACTTCCTGATCGCGTTCTGACCTGCAAAACGGCGGTAAAACAGGCGAAAAACCGCGAATTCAAAAGGCTAAGAAAAATCTGGTCCGGAATTGACAGCATCAACGACCCGACGGGGGCTATTCCCGGTCTTTCCGCTGCGATACACTTTTTCCAGTTCGACTTTGCTTCAACTATTCACATTTTCCCCTGGGTAACCTAATCATGGCCACAAATCGCGGTGTTGCTTACATCACGCCCGGCGTTGTCGAAGTCCAATCGATCGACTTTCCCAAGCTGGAGGATCCGACCAACGGCAAAAAGATCGAGCACGGCGTGCTGCTGAAGATCGTCTCCACGAATATCTGCGGCTCCGACCAGCACATGGTCCGCGGGCGGACGACCGCCCCCGCCGGGTTGGTACTCGGCCACGAAATCACCGGCGAGGTCATCGAGACCGGCCGCGACGTGCTCTTCATCAACAAGGGCGATCTCGTCTCGGTGCCGTTCAACATCGCATGTGGCCGATGCCGCAATTGCAAGGAAGGCCGCACGGGCATTTGCCTGAACGTGAACAAGTCGAGGCCCGGCGCGGCGTATGGCTATGTCGATATGGGCGGCTGGGTTGGCGGGCAGGCTGAGTATGTCATGGTGCCCTATGCTGACTTCAACTTGCTGAAGTTCCCCGATCGGGCCAAGGCGATGGCCAAAATCCGCGACTTGACCTTGCTCTCGGACATTTTTCCCACCGGCTTCCACGGTGCGGTCACGGCCGGCGTCGGGCCCGGTTCCACCGTATATGTTGCCGGCGCGGGACCCGTCGGCCTGGCAAGTGCCGCATCGTGCCATCTGCTGGGAGCTGCCGTCGTGATCGTCGGCGATATGATTCCCGAGCGGCTCGCCCAGGCGAAGAGTTTTGGCTGCGAGACCGTCGACCTCAACAAGGACGCAAGCCTGGCCGACCAGATCGCGCAAATCCTCGGCGTGCCGGAGGTTGACTGCGCCGTCGATTGCGTCGGCTTCGAGGCGCACGGCCACGGTCACGACGCCAAGCTGGAACGCCCGGCGACAGTGCTCAACTCGATCATGACGGTCACGCGTGCTGGCGGGGCGCTCGGCATCCCGGGACTTTACGTGACTGACGACCCCGGCGCGGCGGACTCCAACGCCAAGATCGGCATGTTGGGCATCCGCATCGGCCTGGGCTGGGCCAAGAGCCATTCGTTCCACACTGGTCAGTGCCCGGTGATGAAGTACAACCGCTCGCTGATGATGGCGATCATGCACGACAAGATCCAGATTGCCAAGGCAGTGAACGTGACGACGATCACGCTGGACCAGGCGGTCAAGGGCTACCAGGATTTCGACAAGGGTGCCGCGAAGAAGTTTGTCATCGATCCGCACGGCATGATTGCCGTGTAAATGCGTGGAGGTTCTTCCGCACTTTACATGATGGAGTCGACCTCGACTTCGTCAACCAGCGCGGTGACGCCCGGCACGTCGCGACAGGCCTGGATGCAAAGCTGCTTTTGATAGAAGGAAGTGACGGTGCCGCGCAGCGTGATCCGGCCGCTTTCGGCTTGCACGACAATATGCCGCAGCGCGGACACGTTACGGTTGTGCAGGAAATGCGCGACGCGATGCTCCAAATCGCGATCGGGCACCGGCGCCGTTGCATTCGCTAGACTGACCATAAGAGTTCGCGGAAATCTCCGCCTCCGTGGTTGATATGAATTAACAGCTTCACGGGATGCAAACTGTATGCCGTTGCGGCTCGGTCCGCGGCGGATGAGCCATGCTTTTGGCACAAGCATACGCAATCCAGGGCATTTAGATTCGGACGAGTGGATTAACAACGTTGTCATTGCCGGTCGTTGCACACGCCGCGCGCAGGAGCCGCCCGATTTCAAGGCATTTCCAGCGGTCTTGGCGCAGCGGGATGCGATCCGGCGGCGCGACGTGCCGAAAATGTCCGCGGCAGTACTATGCCACCGGAACCGCAAGCCGATCAACCGCCGCGCGAATGGCATGAAGGTTTGCCGCCGGAGCGGCGTGGCCGTCGAAGGTGCAGCCGGGCGCGACGATTATCGGCCGCCCGGCTGCTTGCTCCACGGCGTCGGTGATTTCGTGCTCAATGTCGCGCGGAGTGCCAGAAATAAGCGTACCTAAATTGTCGATGCCGCCACAGATTGCCGGCTTCAGCCATGAGGCGATCTCGGCGATCGGCGGGCCGCCGATTCGGTCAGCCCAGTTCACGGCCTGGACCGGATAGCCGCCGAAGCGAGCGAAATCCAGGGGGACACCGCAAACGTGAAGAACATTTAACGTCCCGCCTGAAGCCGCAAAAAGAATCTTCAGGTCGCTGTCGCGCACGAGGCGATCATACACGCCGGCTCCGTTTTCCGCAGTATCGACCCAGTCGTCGCGCACTGATAGATAGATCCCATCCGCGCCAGCCGCGAGGCAGTTTCGGGCGAAGTTGGCCAGCGTCTCGGTGATCGCACCGAGCGCCGCCGGAGACTCGGCTAGAAACCTCGACATTTTCGCGTCTCGGACATCGGCAACGCGGTGGCGGCTCGGCGGACCGTGAACGTCGAGATCCGGCGCCATGAGGCGGCGGAGCGTGCTCCATGAGTTGAAGAGCGTGGTAGTCATAAGCAATTCGCCTTTGAATCGCCGCGACAGGGCCTGGAGGACCTCCAAGTGGCGGCCGAAGATGTCCTCGTCGCCGCGCATCGGAACAAGGCGCTGGAGATCGGCCGCGTCCTCGATTGCGCCATGGTTCGCTTGCGGCAAGGGATAGCGGCCGTCGCACATGACCTTGAGAAAATCGAGATCGTAGGTCTCGGCGTGGCGGATATGGGCCTCGACGGCCTTCGACCCCGCAACCGCGTCAGGACCAAAATGGTACCAAAACGAAATGGGCAGGCGATCGGGCTGGCGGCCCTCAAGTACGGCCGAAACACGTTCAATTTTATCCATGACTAACCTCCGGCAACATTCTATGTTTGTCTTACCTGAACGGGCAAGATGCAAAAAGCCCGGCGGGCGACCCGCCGGGCTTCAAATCATGAACGCAGAAATCAGCGGCCGACTACTTCTTGTCCAGTTGCTTGCGCAGTTCGTCGGCGTTTTTCGTGAGCTCGTCCACCTGCTTTTTCAATTCGGCCTTCCTTTGATCCGACGCGTTCTTCAACGCTTCGTTGTTGCGGAGTCGTTCGAGTTGAGCGGTGATGCGTTTCAGGTTGGTCGTCGCGATATCAAGCTGCACGTTGTTGTCCAACTGCGGAGTCGCCGCGCCGGGGTTGACGGGGCCCGGCTGCAACGGAATGGCGGGAAACAGGTTTGGTTGAATGGGCATAAAGGGAGCGGCGCCAAGCTGCAATTGCACCGCCCCGCCGTTGCCCTGCCGCTCGCCATATTCCTTGTAGAGTTTGTAGCCTTCGGGCTCCTTCTTTTTCAGCTCGTCGGCGTTCTTAGCCTCGTACTTCTTGGTTACCTCTTTGCCGTTGATCTTGTCGGTGCACTGGATCTTGATGCCGTTGGCCGGATCGTCTTCGATCTTCACTGTTTTGTCGCCGTCGGTCGCCTTGACTTGGCGGATGCCGTTGTTGTTGCTCACGCTCAAGGTCTTGACCGCGCCGCCGCCGCCGATTTGCAACATGCCGCCGTTGATGATGATGCGTCCGCCGCCAAAACCGCCTGGCATCATCATGCCGTTTTGCTGAAAGGGGTTGTTATTGCTGTTGTTGTTGTTGTTGGTAGTGACGCCGTTTTTCTTATCGAGGATCGACTTGGCCTTTCGTGCGGCGGCGGGGCTGTCGCCATCGGCCAACCGCTCGAGCGACTTTTCGGCGGTCTTGGAGGTCTTGTCGTCGGCAGACTTCAACAGTTTGCCCAGCACGACGAGAGCGCGACTGGATACTTCCAGATCGCCTTTGACTGCCGCCTTCTCCAGGGCGGGAACGGCCTCTTTGCCCTTGGCTGCCAGATCTCCGCAGGCCGCCTCGCGCTTGGCGAAGTCGACCGCATCGAGTTGCTCGATCAACTGCTCGACGGTCGCACCCGGCGCGGCGGTCTTAGATTCCTTGTTACTGGCCTTTGGATCACTTGGCATAGCCGGCGTATCGCTTTTGGCTGCCGGCTGTGGGACGGCCGGCTCGCTAGCAGCCGCCCAACCAATCGGCATAGAAATTGCACAAAGACAGCCAATCGACATCAGTTTTTGCCTGAACATGTTAGACCCTCAAGAACGGTGTTTGGATGTGCGCGGGACCGCGGGCGACGAACGCCTCTATATGTTACCGCATGACGAGAAATCTTGCACGGCCGACCGATAATCGGCTTATATCGATCCTAGCGCCGATTTGGGCCCGCCGCCGGTTTTGCCACAACCGATTGCGAAAAATCCTCTTGCGTTGAAACGGCTTTGAAGGGAAAATTGAATTAGCGAATGTTGGAAAGGAGCATTTTATGCGGTCGCTCGAAGGCCAACTTCTGGTGGCGCCCCGTAAAAGTACCGACCCAAATCTTGCCCATGCCGTCATACTTGTTGTGCGCCATGATGGGCTGGAAGCGTCGGGCGTGATCATGAACCGCCCGGTGGATGAGCCGGTGCTGGTTTTCGGCGCTCAAAAGGATGGGCCGTTGTGCATCGGCCAGCGGCAGCTCTATATCGGCGGGCCGCTCATGGGCCCGCTCATGGCCTTGCATACCGACGAAACAAAGGCCGAGGCCGAAATCCTGCCGAAACTCTACTTCACCGCCCGCGAGGACAATGTTTTTGCGCTCTTGCAACAGTCCGAGCACCGCTTCAAAATCTTTGCTGGCCACATGGGATGGGCTCCCGACGAGTTGGAACGGCAACTTGAAAAGACCGTTTGGCGCACGACCCCGGCCACGGAGAACTACGTCTTCGCCCCCAGCGACGAGCTTTGGGAGGAAGTCTCCTGGCATATTCAGGAGGAGACGATCCAGACGATGTTCCACACACGGCACGTGCCCAAAGACCCGCTGGTCAACTAACGCATGATCAGGCCCTTTGCGGCATTCCATAAAATGCCTTCGCTTCGGCTCGCCCCAGTGAGCGGAAAACGTAGGCCGAGACGCTGGCGAACACAACAGTAACGCCGGCCACATAAATCCTCCCCCACCACGGCACGGCTCCGCCCGGGCCGCGCAAATGAGCGAACGGTATCACGAACAGGAACCCGGCGAACCACAAAGTGGAGATCGCGGTCATGATGCGTGCCGCCCACCAGGCCCAGAGTTGGGCCAATACCTGACCGTAAAACATCGCGACTGCCGGCAGAATGAGGATCGAAGTCCAATAAAAGACCCTGCCGTCCTGACGAAGCAAGCGATCGCTGAGCTCCAACATGCAAAACGCCACGAACAGTCCATTGCCTGCGATGATCGCTCGCACCGGTGCAGGTATTGAAGCATTGCGTAGCTGATTAAAGCCGCACCAGACGGCAACAGCTCCGCTCAGGATGAGAGCCGGCCCGACGGCTGCAATCGCGTTACCCTGCAACCCTAAAGACCCGCGCTCTAGCCAGGCTGCGATAGCAGGGACAAGCCAGGCAGCCCCCGATGCGGCGGCCAATAAGCCGCTGATTGGAACAAGACGACTCATATAGGATTCTTTAGACCAATAGGTCTTCGCCCGCGAAAATGCGGCCGAGTATCGCGTCATTTTCGTGATCGAGCGTTGACGCGTCAAGCCTCGTACTTTGGCCCATGCGGCACGTATCGCGACGAACCGGCATTTCGGCTAGAATACGTGCCGATGAAGCGAGCCAAAATCGTCACAATCGTCGGCACTCGGCCCGAGGGCATAAAAATGGCCCCGGTGGTCCGCGCGCTGGACCGCCGCCGCGATGTCTTTGAGCACACGTTTGTCTCTACCGCCCAACACCGCGAGTTATTGGATAATGTTCTGCGGACGCTGGACGTTGTACCGAGCATTGATCTAGAACTCATGCAGCCGGGGCAGGGACTGGGCCAATTCGCGTCGCGGGCCTTGGCGGCGCTCTCGGAATTATTCACGCGGCTGACGCCGGACGCCGTGCTCGTGCAGGGCGATACGACGACTGTCATGGTCGCCGGCCTGGCGGCCTTCTATCAGGGCATCAAGGTCGGGCACGTTGAGGCGGGCCTCCGTTCCTTTGACCGTCAAAATCCGTTTCCCGAAGAAATTAACCGGCGGGTCACCGGCGTCGTCGCCGACTGGCACTTCGCCCCCACCCAGCGCGCCGCAAAGAACCTAATCGCCGAGGGCGTGTCCTCAGATAACGTTTTCGTGACGGGCAATACGATCGTTGACGCGCTGCGATCGATCCGGCTGGAGGACGCGTTTGAGAACGGGCAGCTCGGAGAAGTCGACTTTGACCGGCGGCGCGTGCTGCTAGTTACCGCTCATCGCCGCGAGAACCACGGCCCGCCGCTGGCATCGATTTGCAGCGCGCTCAAGACGCTCGCTGAACGGTACGACGATGTGGAAGTGGTCTACCCTGTGCATCTGAATCCGAATGTGCGCGGAATGGTTCACGATCTGCTACGCGCCGTGCCGCGAATCCGGCTTGTTGATCCGCTCTCGTACGGCGATCTACTCCGCGTGATGAAACGCTGTCATTTGATCCTAACCGATTCGGGGGGCATCCAAGAGGAAGTCGCCGTCATTCGGAAAGCCGGTCCTTGTGCTCCGCGAAGTAACCGAACGGCCAGAAGCGGTGGAAAGCGGCGCCGCCATGATCGTCGGCACTGATAGCCAGCGGATCATCTGCGAAGCGGCCCGATTGCTTGACGATCCGGCCGAGCACGAGCGAATGAGGGCGGCCAAAAACCCATTTGGCGACGGGCACGCGGCCGAACGCATCGTGCAAATCCTTGAGACACGGCTGGCCGCGCAAGGCGAGTGAACGGAAGCAAAGCCACCTGACTCGCCAAAAGACGCGTTTGCAGCGAATGCCCCACAAGGGTGGTGCAGTGTGGTTTCCTGGACAAAATGCTTGCGGAAACCCCACTTTCTGATAGAATCGTTTACGGTACTCGGATCAGCAGTATCCAAAACGATTCCTGCCGACGTTCATTTCCGATTGTCGTGAATCCATCGCAACGACGAAACGAAGAGCTTGAGATTGCCGTGCCGGCTGGGGTTGAGTCGGCGCTTGCGGAATTGGCGATTGCGCATGACTATGCGCGCGATGCCGAGCGCGACGCCTGGCAGTTCGCCGTGGAGATCTCGCGATTGCAGGAACTCGGCCTGACCGGAAGCGACCTTCGCTGGTTGGTCGAGAAAGGTTACGCGGCGCATGCCCGCGAAATCACGCAGGCCGGCGACACCGATCGCCGATTCGCGTTAGCAGTCAATACCGCGTTCTCCACGGAGACGCGCTTCCTCTTGACGGATTCCGGACTCGCGTTGGCTGCCCGCTGCGGCGCGGTGCCGACGCTGCTTCGCATTTGCGATTCCGATTCTTCGAAGGCTGCAGCTCGATGTACTCCTCGCTGGCACGGCAGCGATGGCACGCTTTATTGGGGATCACGAATCGTCAAGCGATTCACGCGCCCCTCGCCCAATCAGGAAATCATCCTCGCGACATTCGAAGAGGAAGCGTGGCCGGAGCGCATTGACGATCCCTTGCCGCAGGCCATTGGCATCGATCCCAAGCGCCGGCTGCACGACTCGATTAAATGGCTGAATCGCAATCAGGCGAATCGGCTGCTGCGATTCTCAGGCGATGGAAGCGGAGAAGGAGTCCGCTGGCTAGCGCTTGCTGCCGAGACCTTGTCGGTTTCAGCGGCATCGATTTCGATCGGTAGGCCGAATCGCGCCCGAGCCGCGGCATAAAACTCGACGATTCCACGGCCAAGAACGCCGAAAGCCCGCTGCGCAAGCGTGTTTTTTCGTTCGCACTCGCCTGCGCTCGGGGCCTCGATTGAGTCGCCGCGGCGGCCTACATCACCTCGGCGGGCTTTTCGACGGCAATGGGCTGAGCCACCGGCGCCGCGATCGACTCTTCCAGCGCTGGCTCCGGCGCGATCGACTCAACGTATTGGCGAAGGAAGCTCACGGTCTCATCGACGGTGTACGACTGGAGCAGGATCAACTCGCCTGGCTTGGCTCGACGCAAGGCGAATTCCGCCGCCTCGTCCGCCCCGCGGACCTCGTCAACTTGCTTGACGCGGGTGCTCTTTTCCAAACCGATGCGGAAGTGATGGAAAATCTCTCCGTCCGCGCGCCCGCGGCGATCACGATACTCGTACAACACAACTTGGTCGAACGCGTTGCCCAGCAACTCGCCCTGGCGAACCATGTCGCAATCGCGGCGGTCTCCGGGCGTGGTGTAGACGCACGTCCGCCGCTCATGCGGGAACTGGTCAATCACCGGGATCAAGGCAGCCAAAGCGTCGGCATTGTGACCATAATCTACGATAACCGTCGCCCCTTGGATCTCCAAAATGTTGAATCGCGTCGGCACCTTGTCGATGTCCGCGGTGAACGACTCCACTCGCGAGCGAATTATCTCTTCGGGCACCTTGAGAGCCAAGGCGGCGCCGATCGCGGCCATTGTGTTCTCCACGTGAAATGTCACCATCCCGCCGCTTGTTAGCGGCACGCGATCGAGCGTCAAAAACGCTTCCTCCTTCGCGCCTTCGGCCACGATGATCGTGTTGTCGCGTACGAAGAGCGCTTGACCGCCGAGTTCGCGATGCCGCACAATCACGTGGTTATTACCGTCCATTGCGAAGTAGCAGACTTTGCCGGCCGAATAGGGCTCCATGCCAACGCAAAGCGGGTCGGCGGCGTTCAGCACGGACGCGCCGTTCGGCGGCACGACGTCGACGATGGTGCGCTTAACCTTCACCAGGGCTTCGAGCGTGTGCACCTCATTCAGGCCGAGGTGGTCGCCTTCACCGATGTTGGTAACAACGGCCACGTCGCAGCGATCGAAGCCCAGGCCTTCGCGGATGATGCCGCCGCGCGCGGTCTCGAAAACGGCGGCATCAACCGTCGGGTTCATAAGCACGGCGCGGCGCTGCGCGGCCCGGCGCAGTCGCTCGTGTCGATCCGTCGGCCATCGATGTATATGCCGTCAGTGCACGTCATGCCGACGCGCTTGCTCGTGCCGCGAAGAATGTGGGCAATGAAACGAGTGGTGGTCGTCTTGCCGTTTGTGCCAGTGACCGCGGCGATGGGAATACGCCCGTCATCGTTGTCGGGGAAGAGCATGGATGCGATCGCATCGCCGACGGGCCGAGACACTCCGACCGACGGCTGCAAGTGCATTCGCAGCCCCGGCGTAGCGTTGACTTCCACAACCACGCCCGCCTGCTCTTCCAGCGGAGCGCTGATATCGGGCGCCACGACGTTGACTCCGGCGATATCGAGGCCGATTATCTGTGCGGCATCGACGGCGCGGGCAGCGACCTGCGGATGGACCCGCTCGGTCATGTCGATAGCCGTGCCACCGGTGCTCAAATTGCCGTTGCGGCGGATAAGCACCGAGGCGCCAGCCGGCGGCACGGAATCGGGCGTGTATCCCTGGTCGGCGAGCATGCCTTGAGAAACGGCATCGAACTTGATTTTGCTAAGCGCAGTGGCATGATGTTCGCCACGACGGGGGTCGAGATTCGCGATATCGATCAATTCGCGAATGGTGTGGACGCCATCACCTTGCACTTGGGCCGGTTCTCGCCGCGATGCGGCAACGACCCGATTGCCAACGACCAGCAGGCGGTAGTCGTGGCCCGGCGCAAATTTCTCGACGATGACCTGTGAACTCTCGGCCAGCGCGGCTCCGTATGCCGCCACGACCTGTTCACGCGTGTTGAGATTGGTGCTCACGCCGCGGCCCTGATTGCCGTTGCGCGGCTTTACCACCACCGGCGCGCCGATATCGCAAGCGGCCTCCCAGGCGTCTTCGGCGTCCTTGACGCTGCGGCCTTCGGGAACCGGCACGCCGGCCGCGCGAAGCAAATTCCGCGACATCTCTTTATCCTGGGCGATCGCCTCGGCGATGGCGCCGCTGCGGTCGCTCTCGGCGGCGCGAATGCGGCGCTGTTTTGAACCTTGGCCCAACTGCACCAGGCTCTCCTCGTTCATCCGCCAGGAAGGAACGCCGCGGGCCTTCGCCGCATCGACGATCGCCGCCGTGCTGGGACCAAGGCAGACTTCGTGGGCAAACTTGCGGAGCCGATCGATCTCGCCCTTCACGTCGAAAGGCCGATCGTGAAGCGCCGCCAACACCAATTCGCGGCCGACATTGAGGCACTCTCGCGCCAGCCGCTCGTCGTGGTACTTGAAGACCACGCGATACAGGCCCGGCTCCGAGGTTTCGCGGGCCCGCCCGTAGCCGACTTCTCGATGGACGAGCGACATCAATTCCAGGGTGACGTGCTCAAGGATATGGCCGGGGTAGGTTCCTTCCCGCAACCTTTGAAAGAACCCGCCGCGCTCGCCGATGCCGCACTCGTGCTCGATCATCGTCGGCAGCCAGTTCATGAGCCGTTCGGCCGAGCCGGGGAAATCGTTGCATGGGCGATCAAGCTCCTTGAGGTCCACCCAGACTTCCATCACGGGTGAGTTGGCCCAGACGTTCGGCCCGCGCAATGCCAGGACTCTACGAAATTCCATTTTTTACTCTCGCTACGGTTGTCTGAAGGCCCTGCCCGAGGAGCAACTTTTTCAGCCTTCGCAAAACTTATGCCTATTAGTCTCTTGTCCTACGTTTCATCCGGCGCGAAGGTTTCATGCGCCTTTTCGGAATCCCTGTGAGCACCCAATGACTTCGATTTTTGCTTGCCTCGAACCGGCGAGGCTTTGAAAACTAGGTCTCCGCACACAGATTGACAACAATTGGTTCGGAGTCTCGCTAGCTCGACCTTGATTTCCGCCTAGAAGACGCCGCGGGACGTTCTCAGCCCGCTCGCAAGTCCCTACAGATACCAAATCGGCGATTCTGGTCGTCGATCAAAATGGGAACATTGGCAAAATATTTTTCCAGTGGAAGGGCGGAAAGTAATAGACGCAGATCGCTCCATCGATCACCGAATTTCCTCGTCCTTAAATTGAATCGTATGAACGTTGGAAAGGCAAGTGCCAGCCACGTCGATTTCCCAGAAAACGCCCATTCTTCCTACTTCGCTTGAACGTTAAAGTCGCCGTTCGCAATACATTATCAAACTACTGGAGATTCGTCCGATGCCGGCACCGATTGCGCGGCCTTCCGAACCCCCCGAACCGATGTTATACTGTGACGTTCATTTAGAGGCTCCATTGCCAGTTCGTTCTTCAGAAAACTTCGACATTCGCAGCGAACTCCCGCCGCGGCTACGCGCGAAGGCAGAATCGGCGCTTGAGGCTGGCGAGCATCTATTGGCATGGTTTGAGCCCGATTTGGATGCCGCGCTCAACTACTCGTCGCGTTTGCTCCTACTCACCGACACGCGGCTCGTGAGCCTCGCGGCGGAAGACCAAGATGCCGATTCATCCTGGCAACTTGCTCCCGAGGTCGTTTTGCAGACTTCGGAGAAGGGCGCGGCTCAGTCACTTGAGCTTGTGAATGGCCAAAGTCTGCTGGCTTATTGGCGCTATACTCCGGCGAAGAACAAGTTGGCTCACCATTTTCTCCAGCGCCTGCAGGCTTCTCCGCAATGGACAGCCCGATGACGGCGAAGCAGTCGACGCAACGGAACCGCTCTGTCCGACCTGCGGCCTGCCGATCAAGGGAGAGCAAGGTCTTTGCGAGAATTGCGCGTCACTCCAGGCGGGCAAGGCGGGCCGGTCGCTATTGCGACTGTTGACGTTTGTGCGGAAGCACGCCGCGATGGCGTTATTGGAAGTTTTCTTGACCGTCGCCGGCACGGCGGCCAGCATGGTGCCGCCTTACCTGACGAGGCCGATGCTCGATGATGTGCTGATTCCCTACTCATTGCATCGAGTTGATGAGGCCAAACTATATCTTATTCCCTGGTTGTTGGGAGGCCTCGCCGGGGCGTCTCTCGTCTCTTGGGCGTTAACTTGGGGCCGGACCTACGTTGTTGCGTGGCTGAGTGAGCGGATCGCCGCCGATTTGCGAAATCAGACGTACGCCCATTTGCAGAGCATGTCGCTGCAATTCTTCGGCGGACAACGGACCGGCGACTTGATCTCGAGGGTAAGTTCCGATTCGGATCGCGTGTGCAGTTTCATTCAGCTCCACTTGCTGGACTTCGCCAGCGACGTGCTGATGCTCATAATGGCCGCCGTCATACTTTTGAGCGTCGATCCGCGTCTTGCACTGGCCACGCTTGTACCGCTGCCTTTGATCGCTTATCTGGTCCAGAATGTCCGCAACCGCTTGCGTCGGGGCTTTCAGGCAGGCAACCGCGCCTGGTCGGAGATGACCAGCGTGCTGGCCGACACGATTCCCGGCATTCGCGTCGTCAAGGCATTCGCGCAGGAACGCCGCGAAGTCGCCCGTTTCGCCCGAGCCAATGATCGGGTCTTATCGGCCAACGACCGTGTCAATCGGCTCTGGTCGTTCTTCGGCCCAATGGTCACACTTCTGACCGATGGCGGGCTGCTCATCATCTGGATGGTGGGCGTTTGGCAAGTTTGCAACGGCCGCCTCACCGTCGGGACGCTCACGCTTTTTCTGGCCTACATCGGCCGATTTTACGTGCGATTGGAGTCGATGAGCCGGTTCCTCTCCATGTCGCAGCGAGCGGCGGTCGCCGCGCAGCGCATCTTCAGCGTCATGGACCGCGAGGCGACCGTTCCGGAGCCGGTGAATCCAGTCTCGCCCGGAAGGCTCACCGGACGCATCGAGTTCCGCGATGTCGGCTTTCGCTACGGCACCCGCTCCGTCGTCGAGCATATCGACTTGGCGGTCGAGCCGGGCGAAATGATCGGGCTGGTCGGTCCCAGCGGCTCGGGCAAGACGACGCTCGTGAACCTGGCCTGCCGATTTTACGACGTGGCCGAGGGCGCCGTGCTCGTCGACGGCACCGACGTCCGCTCGTTTCCCATTCAGGAATATCGCCGGCATATTGGACTGGTGTTGCAGGAGCCATTCCTCTTTTACGGCACGATCGCGGAAAACATCGCCTACGGCCGGCCCGAGGCCACGCGGCAGGAGATTCTGGACGCGGCCAAGGCGGCCCGGGCACACGAGTTCATCCTCCGGCTGCCCGACGGCTACGACTCGCTAGTCGGCGAGCGCGGCCAATCGCTTTCCGGCGGAGAGCGGCAGCGAATCAGCATCGCGCGGGCGCTATTGATCGATCCGCGAATTCTGATTCTCGACGAGGCCACGTCCTCCGTCGATACCGAAACCGAACGCGAGATTCAGCTTGCGCTGGATAATCTGATCCGCGGCCGCACGACGATCGCCATCGCTCACCGCCTCAGCACGCTGACGCGGGCGAGCCGCCTGGTCGTGATGGAGCGCGGGCGTATTGTCGAGATCGGCTCGCAGCAGGAGTTGCTCGATCGCGACGGGCTTTACGCCCGGCTCTATCGCGCGCAGTTGGATTCACCCGACAAGAACGGCTCCGCGGCGAAGGAGTACGAGACGGTTCTCTCGCTGCCCGCTGGGCGAGGCGATGGAGACGGCCTATGACATCCTCCAATGGCAATACCCTATCGCCGCTGCATCCCGTCCGCCTCCAGCGCGACCCGTGGGGGCAGCTTGTCATGACCGCGGCCGATGGCCAGACATTTGCCGGCGTCGCGCCCGTGCGGGCGTTTCCCATTTCGGATCCGGACCACTGGATTTCAATTTGCGACGAACACGGACAAGAGATCGTCCGCATCGACGACATCGACTCGCTGGCGGCGGACGTCCGCACGACGATCGAGCAGGAGCTTTCCCAGCGGGAGTTCGTGCCGGTGATCCGCCGCATCCTCTCCGCCACGCACCACGAGCCGTCGGACTGGACGGTGGAGACCGATCGCGGCGAAACGTCGTTTCAACTGAACAATGAAGACGACGTACGCCGGCTGGACGCCGACCAGGCCTCGATCGTCGACGCGCACGGCATCCGCTATTTGATCAAGAGCGTCCGCAAATTGGACGGCGGAAGCCGGCGGATTTTGGAGCATTTCCTGTAGGGACTTGTCCGAGCACCCCAATGTCGCCTTTCGCTCCGCGAAAGTAACGCAACTTTCGCGGAGCGAAAGGCGACAAACCCGCGGCATCCCGATGTGCCTATCCGCTCACTTTTCGCGTCGCTTCTTCCCTCGGCCGCGGCCGGACAAATCACCGATAATCTCGCTGACTCCCTCGTTATCGAAGAATACCGGCACGCTTCCGGGCGCGAGTAATACCGCCGCCCCATCTCCGAGCGCCAGTGCCCGTCCGTGGTCTACCTCGAACCGATCCCCGCTGACCATCACCAAAGTGAACGGTCGATACGGCCTACGGTCCATGAACGCCGCGATAGTGCTGTTGAAAATCTCTCGGTCCATGTGAACTACTTCCGCAGTCGTTCCTCGAATTAGCCTCGCCAACCATTGTAACATGCGCGAACCGCGCCGGCAAATACACGCGCAGCCCGGCCCACCTGCCTCCGCCACGCACATCAATAGTTGTACCCAATCTTCTCCGCGCCGGCTCGCGTCACCAAAGCGCAAACGAGAGCATAGTCGAGAGTTTCTGCAAGGAAATGCGTGCTGCCGTCGCAAAACACGTTGTTGGTGCCGCCCGAATGAAACGACCACAGCTCGTTGTTGTTCGTGCAATTCATCACGCAATTGCCGGCCTGTAAGCCGTCGGGCGAAAAGCCGTTGATCGGGCAGTCGGCGCCGGGCTGAGCCCAGGCCGAGCCAGTGACCACTCCCGCGGTGACGGCCAGGTTGCCGTTGTTCGGCGTGTCGTCGATGAACAGCCGTCCTGCCTTGGTCCAGAACTGCGGCCGGCCGGCGTCTTCGCATACGAGGAACGTATGCGACAGGCCGTCGGTGATTGTCCGTAGCGGCGTCGGCGTGCTGCCCGTCAGGGCACCGAGATTGCTGGCCGGCGAAGGGACGTTTTCGCGAGTATAAAATCCGGCGGCGACCGACGTGCAGGCCGCGTAGTCGCCGGGAGCGGTGTTTACCGTACCGACCAGGACGCGGCGGGTGTCCCCGGCCGGCGCGGAAGGGCAAAGAAAGACCGGCAGAATCGTCTCGACGACGAGCTTATTCTTCACATTGCTCCAGGCCACGGTGAAGTCGTATTGTTTTCCCAGTCCATTGCACTCGATTTCGGCCAGTGTGTAGGCGCTCCAGCACCGCAGCGGCGACGTGCCCGCCCCGGCGGCTGGCAGGGCGTCGTTGTGCGCGCCGGCGTAGTTCACCAGTGCCAAGCCGATTTGCTTGAGGTTATTCTGGCACGTCGTCCGCCGGCCCGCTTCGCGCGCCGCCTGGATCGCGGGCAGGAGCAGGGCGATGAGAATGCCGATGATGGCAATCACCACCAGAAGTTCAACGAGTGTGAATGCTCGCCTGGACATGGTTCTATGCAGTTCCCCCAAGAAAAGCCGGCGCGTTCAGGGACGCAAAGGAGCGTGCAGCTTGATATCAATTCTCTTGCCGAAGCATAGTATAGCCAAAAAGCTGCCGGAAGTGCAATGCACCCCGCGGTTCTGCTCGCAAACGGCTCGTCCCTTGCATAAAACGCCCAAAATGTCGACAATAGGTGCATTCAATAACGGCAATGACAACAGCCCCCGATGCGCATAGTACTTTGTTACATCACCAAACCGGCCCATTTGAAGCAGATCACCGCGGTCGCGCCGGAGGCGGAGGTCGTCGATGCTACGCAGGAGCAAATCGCGGCGGAGATATTCTCCGCCGACATCTTTTGCGGCCATGCTAAAGTGCCCATCGACTGGGATGGTGTCGTCCGGCAAGGTCGGCTGCGGTGGATCCAATCGTCAGCGGCCGGTATGGACCATTGCCTCGTGCCGTCGGTTGTCGAGTCCCATATAACTGTGTCGAGCGCGTCGGGAGCGCTGGCAGACCAGGTGACCGAGCACACGATCGCGTTGATTACGGCCTGGACGCGGAGCCTGCCGACGTTTTTCCGTGCGCAACAGATCAAAGAGTTCATTCGCCGCCCGACGCGCGAACTTACGCGCAGCACGGTCGGCATCGTGGGTCTTGGCGGCGTCGGCCGGCGGCTGGCGCGAGCACTTGCCGCCTTCGAGACCCGCATCCTGGCGGTCGATCTCTACCCGATCGACAAGCCGGACTGCGTCGAGTCGCTCTGGCACGTCGATCGATTGGGCGACATGCTGCCGCTGGTCGAATTCCTGGTCCTCTGCGTGCCCTTGACGCCCGAGACCGAGCGAATGATCGACGCCGCCCTGCTGGCAAAGCTGAAGCCTGGCGCGGTGCTCGTCAACGTTGCCCGCGGCAGGCTGGTCGTCGAGAGCGATCTGGTCGCCGCGCTGGAAAGCGGTCGCCTGGCCGGCGCGGTGATGGACGTTACCGATCCCGAGCCGCTGCCGGCGTGCAGCAAGCTGTGGGAAATACCGCAAGTGATCATCACGCCGCACGTCGGCGGGCAGGCCGCATGGCGCAACGATAAAATCACCGATCTTTTTTGCCGCAACCTCGTGCGCTGGAAGCAGGGCAAGCCATTGATCAATTACCTCAGCGACAAAAAGCTCGGTTTTCCCCTCCGCGGCGCCGGATTTCCGCTCTGGAGCGACCTCGATGTGTAAAATATTACCATAGCAAATCAATGCATCATTGAGGAAAATAGAGTCCACGGATAGTGCGGCACCTGGCGGCAATGCGAACAATGGTCTTTACTTTTCCACGACGGAAGGGGTAAAATGCGCGAAGATTCACCAACCTGGGAACCGGCCGACGGTCGAGAGGCACGGATGTCGACGACCATATTCTGGAGCGCAACGGTACGCGGACGTGGGGCGGCCCCATCGTGCCGCGCTGCTCGGAACAGCTTCTCCATCGCTACCATTCCATGCTCGCCGAGAATCGGCTGAGTTGGACGGAACACCATCGCCTCGTGCGGCTGCTCGGCTCCGGCGGGCAAGGCGTCGTGTACCTCAGCATGCGCCGCGGCACCGACCATTTCACGTTGCCCGTCGCTTTGAAGATATTCTCGCCGGAGCGTTATGAAACCGACCGCGATTATGACGACGCGATGGGCCGCATGGCGGTCGTGGCCGCGCAAGTCGCGCAGATCCAGCAAGACAATCTGCTGGACGTTCACAATTGGGTCGACCGCAATCGCATCCGCGTGATGGAAATGGAATGGGTCAACGGCTTCGACTTGAGCCTGCTCTTGACCGTCGCCATGCTCAATCACATGAAGTCGCGCGTGAAGCAGGACCGCTGGGAGTACATCAACGAGGTGATCGTCACCGCCGGCCCTGTCCAGCCGCGCTTGAAGCCGGGCGTTGCCATCGCCGTGGTTCGCGACTGTCTTGCGGCTTTGGCCGCGCTGCATCGCGAAGGAATTGTCCACGGCGACATGAAGCCTTCGAACATCATGCTCAAGCGCACCGGCAATGCCAAAATCGTCGATATCGGCTCGGCCTTCGAGGTGACCAACCCGCCCGCACGGCGGACCTGTACGCCGACCTACGCCGCGCCGGAGGTGCTGGAGGGAAGCGAGTGTACGCCGCGGAGCGATCTGGCCAGTTTGGGCTACGTGCTGGTCGAAATGCTGGCCGGCCGTTCGCCCTTCGCGAACCTCAAGGGCCTTTCCGAACTTTTGGAGGCCAAGCGGACTCTCGCCCAACGGCTGCCAACCTTCCTTCCACACGAGGTTGTCTGCAACGAACTTCTCATGGGCTTCTGCCGCGGGCTGATCGCGCCCGATCCGATGCGGCGCTTCCCCAGCGCCGAGGCGGCCGAACTGGTGAAGGACGGCGCCGCGGCATTCCATCGTCAACTCATTAAGGGCGACCTGGCCAGCGAATACGATAATGAGATTCGCACCTGGCTGGAGGAGTTGGGCGAGATGACGCCGTAGTTGCGTGCATAATTGTTGACATGTTCGCGCGGTGTGATAAAATAATCTCAGCTTCTAACAATACCGATCCTGGGGCAGTGTCCGTCGTGCCATTCGACCGGTTCTGATAGAGCCTCTTAATAAATGGGGGACCGGTCGATGGGGATCGCAAAGAAGATTCGCGGGCGAAACAAATCTACGCGCTACCGCAATCAATCGTTCAGAAGACTCGCGCTGGAATCGCTAGAAACTAGGCGTTTGTTGTCGGTCAATGTGCTAACCGCGCACAATGACTTGACGAGGCAAGGGCTCGATTCCAACGAGCTTGCCCTGACACCCGCGAACGTCAACAGCAGCAGTTTCGGCAAGCTGATCTCCTATTCCGTCACCGGGCAAGTCTATGCGCAGCCTTTGTACGTCGCGAACCTGGCGATTCCCGCGAATGGGATTCACAATGTCGTCTTTGTCGCCACCGAGAACAACGACGTTTACGCCTTCGACGCCAACAGCGCCGGCTCCTCCGGCGGCCTGCTTTGGCACGTGAACCTCGGACTGGCGGCGGCAACGCCGAACAACTTCTTCGCCAACCGTTACGGACCTTATCACGATATCAATCCGCAGGTCGGCATCACCGGCACGCCGGTAATCGATCTCAGCACCAATACGATGTACCTCGATGCGTTCACCAACGACGTCGCCGGACAAAACTTCTACTCGCATCATATCTATGCGCTCGACATTACGACGGGGCAAAACAAGGTCGCCCCGGTGCTGGTGAGCGCCTCCATGCATGGGAACGGCGTCGAAGGCGACGGCACGACGGTGACCTTCGTCGCCGAGCAGCAGCTTCAACGCCCTGCGCTGACTTTGCTCAACGGTATGCTTTACGTGGCCTACGGCAGCTTCGCCGACACCGACCCGTATCACGGTTGGATACTCGGTTACAATCCGGCGACCTTGCAACAGGTGAGCGTCTTCAACGATACGCCGAACCTAATCAGCACGCCCGCCTCGTCGACGGCCGACGAGGGCGGACTCTGGCAAAGCGGCGCGGGACTGGCGTCCGACGGCACTAACTTGTTCGTCATGACGGCCAACGGCGACTTTAACACGCCGGTATCCGCTTACGGGGACTATGGCGACTCGTTTTTGAAGGTCACGCCCGACAGCAGCATCTCGTCGAATCCCAATATCAACGGCTATGGAATGCACGTTTCCGACTACTTCACGCCCGACAACCAGTTGGCGCTTTCCAACGCGGACGAAGATTTGGGCTCCGGCGGAGTGATGCTGCTGCCGACTCAATCCGGCCCCTTTCCGAACGAGATGATCGGTTCCGGAAAGCAGGGCCTGATCTATGTCGTCAACCGCGACAACCTGGGGCAGTACAATTCCAGCACGAACAGTGTGATCGAGACGGTCAGCCTCGGTCATGGAACCTTCAGCAGCCCCGCCTATTTCAACGGGAACATCTATTATCACGCTCAAGGCGACGTGCTGAAGGAGTATAGCGTGACGAACGGTCAACTGTCGCCCGCGCCGACGGCACAAGGGGCATTCAGCTACGGCTACCCCGGCGCGACGCCCAGCGTCTCGTCGAACGGCACGATAAACGGGATCGTCTGGGAGGTGCAGTACAGTAGCTCGAATGCGGTCCTGCGGGCCTACGATGCCGGGCCGTTGAGCGAACTTTATGACAGCAACCAGAACACGGCGAGAGACCAAATGGGCGTCGGCACGAAGTACGTCGTGCCGACCATCGCCGACGGCGAGGTCTTCGTCGGTTCGAACGGCGCGCTGACGATCTACGGCTTGCTTTCGACGACGACATCCGCGCCCGCGGCGCCGACGAGCCTCGCGGCCACCGCCAACAATTCCTCGTCCATCACGCTGAACTGGATCAACAACGCCAACAATCAGACCGGCTTCAAGATCGAGAGATCGACGAACAATGCGTCGAACTTCGCCCAGATCGCCCTCGCCGGCGCGACGGCGACGAGCTTCGTCGACGCGACTGTCAGCCCCACCACAACTTACTACTATCGCGTGCGCGACTACGAACCTCGTCGGCGACTCGGGATACAGCAACAACGCCAATGCGACGACGCCCTCGGTGTCGGGAGCGAATGAAGTATTTCACTTCAACGAAGGATCGGGCACGGCAACGTCCGATTCCGCCGGCGGCAACAACGGCACGCTCGTCGGGGCAAGGCCGCCGATGTGGGCGGCGCATGGAAAATCCGGCGCGGCCCTCGGCTTCAGTGGCGACGGCATCCCCGATCAGGCGTCCAGCGAGTCGGCGGTGCGGGTGGCAAGCGACTTGTCGCCGCTGCTGGGCGCCACGAGCACGTTGGACGTATGGGTCGAAACGCTGCAGGTCGGCAGGGCCGCGCACCAGCAGGCGCCGGCCATCACGGGAGTCGACCAACTCACCGGCAACAACGACATCGACTGGGGCACACTGAACGCATCGGGCCGCATCGGCATCTACGTGGGCGATGCCGGCGGTATTTATAGCACGCTGCCGATCAACGACGGCCGCTGGCACAATATCGCCATGACTCGCGACGCGACGACCGGCCAAGTGCAGCTTTACGTCGATGGCGTCCTCAACGCCACGGGGACGTTTGACACCGGCAGCAAGAGCAGCCAATTCTTCATGATCGGCGCCCTGTCCGACGTGGCCGCCGACGGCGTGACGCGGACCGGCGACAATTACTTCAACGGCATGTTGGATGAAGTACGCATCTACAATCAGGTGTTGAGTGCAAGCGCTATCGCCGCGCTGGTCGTCACTCCCGCCCCGCCGGTCCTGACTTCGGCCGCCATGGCGTCGGGTGACGTCGCGCAGCTTGCCTGGACGGTTCCCTCGAGTGACATCCAGAACATCGAAGTCGACCGCAAAGACGGAGCGAGCGGGAGCTTCGCAGCCGTGGCGACGCTCGCCGGCGACGCGACGGGCTACATGGACCCGAACTTGACCGCAGGTGTGCAGTACTACTATCAGGTCAAGGCGATAAGCTTGGCGGGCGCTTCGCCTCCTTCCAACGCCTTAAGCGTGACGCCCCCGCGCCCGACGGTCGTCGGCAATTACATTTTCTACAACATTCGCGCGTTCGACGGGCAAAATGGTTCATCGAACCTCACCGACGACAACGCCATCGACACCACGAAGACCGCGCTTTTGCCGGGACAGACTGCGACGTTCGCCAATTACACGTCCTACGACAGGGGAATCAACGGCGTCATGATCGACGTGGCGAACCTGTCGGTCGTGCCCGCCGAGGAGGACTTCCAGTTCGCCGTCGGCAACAACATCGAACCTTGCGGTTGGACGGCCGCGCCCGAGCCGACTTACGTGAACGCCTATCCGGGCGCGGGCCGGGCGGATCGACCCAAATCACCATCATTTGGGACGACGGCGCGATCAAGAACGAATGGCTGCAAGTCACCATGCTCGCCGACGAGGTCACCGGCCTGGCCACGCCCGACGTGTTCTATTTCGGCAACGCCGTCGGCGAGACCGGCGACAGCGCCGCCGACGCGTTTGTGACCTCCAATGACGCCTCGCGCGTGGCCGCGAACTTTACCAATAGCGCTGCGGTGACGAATGTCTACGACGTCAATCGCGACGGGATCGTTAATTCGGCGGACGTCGACATCGTCAACAGCAACCAAACGGGCCCATCCGACGCGCTGAAGCTAATTACCGTGCCGCCGGCCGGCGCCGCGCCGATAACTCCGCCGCCGGCCCTTTCCATTGAAGACGCCCAATGGAACTCCGCGTCCGGCGGATCGTGGAACACCGACGGCAATTGGACGGACGCCTCGGAGGCCATCGTGGCCGCGCCGGGCGTGCGCGGAGTCGCCGGCGACACCATCGACTTCAGTTCCCCGATCGCCAGCGCGGCGCGCCTCGATGGCGCCAATCCGAGCGTCGCCGCGATCGTCTTCAACAGCAGCGCCAGCGGTTTCACGATCGCCGAAGGTTCGGGCGGCATCCTGCACCTCGCTGCCGGCGCGAGCAGCGCCACCATCACGGTTGCCTCCGGCGACCAAACCATCGGCGCTCCCGTGCAATTGGACAGCAGCCTGATCGTGGCTCCTGTTGCCGGCACCCGACTGACCATCTCCGGCGGGATCACTGGCGCCGGCGGGCTGACGGTCAACGATGCAGGCGCGGTCGTCCTCAGCGGAACAAATGCGTACGCGGGCGGATCCGCAGTCTTGTCGGGCACGCTCATCGTGACCAGCCCGTCGTCGCTTCCTGCTAATGCCAATCTCACTATCGGTGCGGATACGGCCCAATTCTTCGTTCCCGCGGCTCCTGCTTCGGCCGGCGCTTTTGCGATCGCCGGCGCGGCAATCGTAAACAACGCTCAGGCTGTTTCGATCCCGGTATCCTTGCCGACGAGCACGGCCGAAATCGTTCACGCCCGCGCGGCCGCCGTTAGCCTGCCGCGATTCGCCGTCAACCCGGCGTGGCTAGCGCAGCCCGGCGGCGCGTCGGACAATCTCGATCGTCACGACGCGGCGCTGGCGGCCTGGGACGCTGTGATTGCCCAATATGGCCAATAATCGAGTGTTCACGGGAGCGGCTATTGCTCTACGTCCGCGCACGAACGCAGTACAACGCGCTTCGTCATCGTGCGATCGCCGCGAACGATTTCCAGCGAGACCTTGTCGCCGACCATTCCCTCGCGGACGAAGCGAGTAAGCTGCTTGTCATCGGTAACTTCCTGGCCCTCATATTTAACGATTACGTCTCCCGGCCGAATGTCGGCCTGCTCCGCCGGACTGCCGGGAATAACTTCTTTGACGACGACCTGGCCGGGATGCTCCGGGTCGAAGGCCGTGCCGATCATCGGGGCCTTGGCCGTGAGCATGACCGCGGCGGCGATGGCCAACATTCCAATGCCGTTGAACATGCCATGCACGAATATGCCCGTAAGCAGCGTCTTTCGCCATTCGTAGATCGCGGCCAGCAAGAGGCCGATGACGAACGTGGCCACGACGCCCAGTGGTTCGTACAAGTGGCCGAGGCTGAAAAGCAGGGCCTGGAGACAGGCCGCGAGCGACGGGGCGAAAACGCTCCGCAGGGAATTGTAGAGGAATCCGCGGAAGAATACCTCTTCGACGACCGGGGCGACGAACACCGCCAGGATGACAAGCGGGATCATCCGGCCATAGGCCGTTTGTCCCCAGAAGTCCAGCGCGGATTCGGCCGGATGCCCGATGCGGGTCAAAATGTATCGTGCAGCAAGCACGGCGGCGGTGCTGGCGAAGAAAACGCCGCAGGCCAACGGCATGGCAATGATAAACTCCGTGACGAATCGACTCGCCGGCCGCGGCGCGACTCCGATCGGATCGCTGCGCTTTCGCAGCAGCCAAAGCGGCAAGGCGAGCAGGATGCCAAGTTCGACGACTAAGCCCGCGATCATCAAGACCGCCGAATGAACTCGCTTCAGAATATCAACGTTGCCGAGCAACACTGTGCCGGCCAAAAGCAGCGCGATCACGACGCCGAGCGCCGCGTCGCGCGGAAGCCAGTGCGCGTGGCGGAAGCGGGAACCTTGTGGAGCTTCCGGCGGCGGAATCGGCTCGGGTTCTATCGGAGTCGTGGACATCGTATCTGACAACCGGCAGTTTGCGCAAATGGACCGACAGGCTTCTCAGCTTGCTAGTGCCGATCGCCAGCATGTCAAACGCGCCAGTTTTCCAAGGCCAAGCCGACGACTCGCTTAAACTCATTGATATTGGCCGTGACGAGTATGAGTGCTGCCGCAAGAGCGTGACCAGCCAAGAGAACGTCGTAAGGACCGATCATCAACCCGCGGCTTTCCAAATCAGCGCGAACTTCGCCCGCCTTTTGCGCTGCGGCCATTCCAAACGGCGTTTCCACCACGGTTTGCAGCAGCTTTTGCACTTTCGCGCCTTCCTTCTGCGGGTTGGAACATTTCGCGACCCCGGTGAATAACTCGTAGGCAGTCACTGTCGAGACGGCACAATCCAACGGCGCCGCGGCGGACATCCGCGCAACCGCCGCCGGTTCGTTCCTCATCACTGCAATGCATGTATTCGTGTCTAACAAATAGCGCATGACCAAGCGGGCAATTACAAGAGTTCCGGGGCGGGCGCCAATTGTCCCTGGCCCGGACGCACAAACTTGGGATCATCAATACGTATCTCGTCGAAGAAACCCTCAGGCCAACCGCTAGACGACGAGGCATTATCCGCGATGGGCTCGAGTATCACGGCATTGCCCTCCTGGCGAACCGACACGACGCTACCGTCAATATGGACTTCGGCGGGCAGCGTAACGGTCTGGCGGCTGCCGTCGTCTATGACTTCCGCAATGCTCATTTCGGTTTACCTCAGGTAGTTCTGTCTGGATGAGAAACTCTACCAACTATTGTACGTCGAAGTCCGCTGACATGTCCATTCCCTTCGATCCGCTCACGAGGCTATGGCTACATCGCTCGCAGTGCAAAAGGTTTACGCTCGGCGATTGGCGTATTCATTCGTTGCCGAACTCTTTCAAACATTTGCGGCAATAGGCGAGCCACGAAGGGCGTCCACGCCAATAGGTCTTCCTCATCTCGGTATCTCATCCAGACATCGTGACGAGGATAGAATGGCTCATCCACCATCTGGCGGTCGCGCTGTCGCAAGTCATGATGCAGTCGAAAGTAACTAGGAATATCGACCGGCATAGGTGGCAATCGGGCAACCATTCGGTTCTGAATGGTCCTCATTTCTTCAAGTTCTTCGACGTCAAGGAGGAAGAAAAGCCTCTCGCGGTCATCCACCTCGAAGGAGCAAAAGATCTCTACGGTGAACTGAGTTCCGTAGAGGTCAACATCGCTTGCCTTCGAATAGCGATAGAACCAAAGCCCGAGTGGATCGTCAGGTGATCCTTGCCGCTCATATACGAGCAGGTTGCCGCCGCCGAACTTGCCCGGCGACTCCGCAAACCCGTGCGCGGCAAGCAACGGCCCCAGTTCTTTTCGGATCACTTTGAAGAATTGAACTCGCTTCGGCATGGCGGCCGTTTTCATGGTGGGCCTTCGCTCGTTGATACTCGCTTGCCCCACCCTACAAGATGAACTTGCTCAAATCCTCGTCCTTGGTGACCTCGTCCAGCCGCTGCTTGACGTAGGCGGCGTCGATCTCGATGCGGCAGTCGCCCTTGTCGGGCGCGTCGAAGCTCAATTCCTCCAAGAGCCGCTCCATGATCGTGTTCAGTCGCCGCGCGCCGATGTTCTGCGTCCGCTGGTTCACCTGGAAGGCATATTCGGCCAAGGCGTCGACCGCGTCTTCGCTGAAAACTAGCGTGCATCCTTCCGTGCCCAGGAGGGCCTCGTATTGCTTCGTCAGCGCACCCTTCGGCTCGGTCAGGATGCGAATGAAATCGTCCCGCGTCAGGTCCGTCAGCTCGACGCGGATCGGGAACCGCCCTTGCAGTTCGGGCATCAGGTCGCTCGGCTTGGCGCGATGAAAGGCCCCGGCGGCGATGAACAGAACGTGGTCAGTCTTCACGTAGCCGTACCGCGTCTGCACCGTCGTCCCTTCGACGATCGGCAACAGGTCGCGCTGCACGCCCTGCCGCGAGACGTCGGCCCCATGCCCGGACTCGCTGGCCACGATCTTGTCGATCTCGTCGAGGAAAATGATGCCCAGGTTCTCGGCCAGGTCGATCGCCGTGGCGTTGACCTTCTCGTTGTTGATCAGCGCGTCGGACTCCTGCTCGAAGATCACGCGTCGAGCTTCGCTGACGGTCAGCTCGCGCCGCGACGTATTCTTCGGCAGAATCTTCTCGAACATGCCTTGCAGATCGACGTCCATCTGCTCCATGCCCATGCCGGTGAACATCATCGGCACGGCCTTTTGCTCGACGGTCATCTCGACGTGGCGGTCGTCCATCGCGCCGGCGGCCAGCATGCCGCGCATCTTCTCGCGCGTCCGCTCATGCCGCTCGGGCGAGTTCGGGGCCGTCGGGCGAGGTGTCGAAGGCGGGCGGCGCGGGGGCCAACAGATCCAAGCAGCCGTTCCTCGGCCCGCCGCTGGGCCTCCTCGCGGACGTTCTCCTTTTCCGTCGTTCGCACCAGGCCGATGGCGTTTTCGACCAGCTCGCGGACCATGCTCTCCACGTCGCGGCCGTAGTAGCCGACCTCGGTGTACCTGGTCGCCTCGACCTTGATGAACGGCGCGCCGGTCAGCTTCGCCAGCCGCCGGGCGATCTCCGTCTTGCCGACGCCGGTCGGCCCGATCATCATGATGTTCTTCGGCGCGACTTCCTGCCGCATTTCGGCGGGAAGCTGCTGCCGCCGCCAGCGATTGCGGATGGCCACGGCCACGGCCCGCTTGGCCGCGTCCTGCCCGACAATGTGGCGATCCAATTCCTTGACGATTTCGCGTGGGGTTAGCTCTTGCAAAGTAGTTCTTTCACGATATTGCGGAAACAATGCTGACATTTCGTCAATGACTATTAACTCGATAATATGTCATTTACGACGCACTTGACTTTGCGCCTCGACACTGCTCACATAAGCCATCTGCATCGAGTTCGAGGGGTTGGTAAAACTTCCCTATATTTTTGGCTGCCATACTCGGGCGCGGGTAAATCTTATCTGGCATTTCTGGTTTGTATCCAACTCGCTGGCAAGCCGCACAGCAATTAATCCATCGTTTGAGCTTGGGATACATCGCGAGATAGTCCTCTCCGCCCCTCACAGTATTTCTCCTTGGAGTCTACAGAAAACGCCTACGCCTTTCTCGACGGCAGGCGACGGAGTTGTTACTTGTGTTAACTCTCGCACGCCAATTCCTCCACCATGATATTCGTATTCGTATAAACGTCGATCCCGGACGCGATTGTCAGCGCCTCGCGGACGATCTCCACGGCCGAGAGCGAACTGTGCTTCAGCAACGCCCGCGCGGCGGCGACGGCAAAGCTTCCGCCGGAGCCGATGCCCAGCACGTTGTCGGTCGGCTGCACGACGTCGCCGTTGCCGGTCAAGAGCAGCGTATGCCGGGCGTCGACCACGGCCATCATCGCTTCCAGGCGGCGGAGGGCGCGGTCGGTCCGCCATTCCTTGGCCAACTCGGTCGCCGCTCGCGGCATGTTCGCCGGATGGTCCTTGAGCTTGGCCTCGAACCGCTCCAGCAGGGCGAAGGCGTCGGCGGTCGCGCCGGCGATGCCCGTGATGACCTTCTGGTCGTTGAGGCGGCGGATCTTCACCGCGTCGGCCTTCATGATCGTGTTGCCGACCGTCACCTGGCCGTCGCCGCCAATGGCGACCACGCCGCGGTGGCGGACGGTCAAAATCGTCGTACTGTGGGATTCTGGCATACTTCCTCGCGTCACTGGGGGAACATCGCTTCGCCGCCAAGCCACTAATATGGCGGATTTTTCGCCAATCCGCCAGGGTCTATCGACCTCTTACCATACTCCAAGCACCCGTTGGTATGGGAAGAGCAAATCCTAGGTCTATGATTGCGAATAAGCTCTCCAGGCGGCGGCTTTCCGACGCAACGAACCGCTCTGCGATGATTTACGGAGGCTTGCCTACGGAGCGACTTCAGGGATTAGCAGCCCCGACGCCAACGAGGCTTATCAAATCATTTTTCCGAATGAGCAATTGTGTTTGTCCGCCGGTGCCGCCTATGCCAAATTGAAGCGTTTTCGGAACGGCGGCAGCCGTGCCTTCGAGTACGGTTATGCGCCGTTGAACTCTGAAAACGTAGGCTGTTCTGCCGGCAAAACCGCTATTGATGCCAACTCCATCCATTGTTGCGCCGCGCAGACCAAAGTAGTTTCCCGCCTGATCACCTCCAACATAATCGGTTCCCCTAACCTCGGTGCCAGCTTCGACGACATACTCGGACTTTCCGGGGACGAAGTGACCCATGTTCCGCGTATACTGGATCACCTCGTCCCCTTCTTCAAGAGTGGTTTCATACACCCGGAAGTCAAGATTCCATCCCGACAAATGACTGGAAAGATCGCCCTCGGACACGCCTGCTCCGCGAAGGTACTTCATAATAAGGCTTGCGTGCTTGGCCTGCACTGCTGAGAGATTTGCCAACGCGCCGGCCTCCCCTTCCACGGCGAGGGCGTCCTCGCCACCGGCCGCCGCGCCGGCTTTTCCGCCCGACCGCATGATGAGCGAGGTCAAAGTCGCCACGCCCAGCGAAATAACTGCTTTGGCTAAGTGTTGCGAGGCGATTTCCAAGTCGCAGTCCGTTTGGGCATTTGCGGCCACCATGAGGAATTGACCGAGTTCCCAGCCGCCTTGAAATGCTTGCAGGCCGAGCGCGGCAACTCCCACGACTAACAGGATCGCGTCGGCCGCCTCGCCGACGCCTACGGCATGAGATGCCGCCCAAGCGGCAAGGACCGTGCCGGTGACGGCAGCATTCCGCCCGGTGAAGAGCGCGGCAAACTGCTGGCGCATCTCCACCGGCAGCTTGTCTGTTGTCCGCTGCGCCGCGTCCATTAGTTTGTATTTGACGCTCCACGATGCAACGCTGCCGTTGCAAAGCGGACCGGGCCGCGGCGACGCTTGGAGGACCATCGTCCCGTCCTGCACGTTGGCATTGGGCAACGGGCTACGCCCTACGGGTCCGGGATATCGAGAACTAGCCATAGAGTTACCCCGAAGGACCTACGAAAGTCGCGTGCTATCGCCTTATCCTACTATTATCGTGCGGTGCCGGAAATTGTTGCTTGTTTCTCGACCGTCTTCACGCCCCCGGCCCCCATTTCGAGACTAAGTCCCCTCGAATCCGCTGGGGCGCCCATTCCGTGAAGCACACAGAGCTTCAAAGGCAGAGGGCTGGCGGGCTAGGCCGTGATTCAATTGCGAATCAGCCGTTCACAAGAAAGCATACCTTTTTGGTAATGGTACTCGCGGCCCGGACTGGTTTCGTTCGCGAAAAAAGTGCACCGCCCCTTGACATATTCCGATATAGGTATATATTATAGCCATGGCACGCTCACCGACTACCGCCGATGCATTCAACGCCATCGCCGAGCCGCGGCGACGGGATATTCTCGGCGCCTTGGCGAAAGGCGATGGAGAGCGAGACGTCACTTGGCTCGTCGGCAAGCTCGGCTGGCCCCAGCCGCAGGTCTCCAAGCACCTCGGCGTGCTCCGCAAGGTCGGCCTTGTCAGCGTCGTACGGAAAGGCAAGCGCCGCATGTACAATCTGAACGGCCAAAAGCTCCGCCCGGTGTACGAGTGGGTGAAGGCCTACGAGCGTTTTTGGGACCACCAACTCCAACGCATCAAAGACCGCGCGGAAAAGATGCAGCGCGAAGCAAAACTCAAGGAACCACCAAAACCAAGTTAGAAAGGGAACCCGATGTCCACTGTCACCGCCAGTGAAAACGATACGATCGAGACCTTGGAAATCCGCAAGGAGATTCTTATCGCCGCGCCGCCTGAGATCGCCTTTGAGGCAATACTCGAAGAGCTTGGCCCCGGCAGCCAAATGCCCGACGGAAAACCCTTCCCCATGAAGATCGAGCCGTGGCCCGGCGGCCGCTGGTATCGCGATCTGGGCGAGACGGGCGGCCACAAGTACGGCCATCTCTGGGGCCACGTGCAGGTCATCAAGGCGCCCGTGCTGCTGGAACTCGTCGGCCCCATGATGATGTCGTATGCGGCCGTCAATCACGTGCAGTACCGCTTGACCTCTGAGGGCGACAGCACGCGGCTTTCATTCACACACCGCGGCATGGGTCCCATTCCGCCGGAGCACCGCGAAGGTTTTCCGAAAGGCTGGGGACATGCCATGGACCGAATCAAATTGGTCGCCGAACGCAAAGCGAAAAACTAACCCATTCACTTCCCTCACCAACCCAAAAGGAGCAATGCAATGTCAACCGCAACCTCGCCCGTCAAGAAAACGCCCGCGGCCGGGCAGCGAATCGTCTCCCGCGATCAGTGGCTCAAGGAACGGATCGCGCTATTGGCCGAAGAAAAAGTGCTTACCCGCCGGCATGACGCGCTGGCGAGCAAGATCCGCGACCTGCCGCGGGTGAAAGTGGAAAAGTCCTACAGCTTCGACGCGCCGCAGGGCAAGAAGACGCTGGCCGATCTGTTCGGCGACAAGAGCCAGCTTATCGTCTACCACTTCATGTTCGATCCGACCTGGTCGCAGGGCTGCAAGTCGTGCTCATTCATTGCCGACCATTACAACCCCATCGTCATCCACCTCGCCCATCGCGAAATTTTGCTGGTCACGGTCTCGAAGGCGCCGATCGAAAAAATCGAACAGTTCCGCACCCGCATGGGCTGGAGCTTCCCCTGGGTATCCGGCGCGAACACCGATTTCGGCCGCGACTACGGCGTCTCTTTCACCGATGATGAACTCGCCGGCGGCAACATGATCTACAACTTCACGGGCAAGCCCTACCCCATGCGCGAATTACCCGGCCTCTCGGTTTTCGCCAAGGATGGCGGCAACATTTACCACACGTACTCGACTTTCGACCGCGGCCTGGAATGTCTGCTCACAGCCTACAACTACATCGACATGACGCCGAAAGGCCGGGATGAGGAGGAGGTTGGCGGGATGGGCTGGGTCCGCCACCACGACCGCTACGACGACGCCAACTTCGTAGACCCCTGGGCTGAAAAGCCCGGCATCACTGCGCCGCTGCCGAGGTAGCGAGGGTAGCCTCGATTGAAGAGCAAGCAACCGCGAATAGCAAGAATAGGACGGATGGTATGAGATGCTGTTGTACCGATGGCAACGCGCCTTCCTTGCCGCCGACATCACCCTGCGGCGCACCGACATCGTGGCCGCGGCGCATCGCCAAAGTCATTCAATGGGCGATACCGATCACGACTCTCGCATTGGTGCCCAAGTGCCCGATGTGCGTCGCCGCCTACGTCGTCCTATTCACCGGCATCGGCCTCTCGCTCTCCGCCGCGGCGGCGATGCGCTGGGCGCTTATCGCGCTGAGCGTCGCCGCGCTCGCTTGCCTCGTGCTCCGGGCCTTGCGACGGGCGTTTACCAACCAATGCAGCTAGGGAGGTATTGGCGCAATCCCACCAGGACACCCCATGTTCGTCAATAAATGCGCCTGTCCCCTTTATCGCTAACTCCCTATTTGGCTTGTTCTAAGGAATCCAGGAGTCGCTGCTTCTCTGCCGGGTAGTTGAAGTCGTCGTAAAGCGCGAAGGACTGATACGAAGACACCGAGGCGCTGCGCGGTGGTTTCTCCGTAGTTTCTATTCGCTTAAGCTGCGCATCCTGCTGGGCGAAGGCCTTCTCCTTCAACGCCAACTGCAGGCCCAAGCGATTCCCTTGTTGCTGCAACTGCAACAGATTGGCCTGCACAACCATGCCCTGAGTCCACAATCGCTTCAGTTCGGCGCTGCCCTGAAGCATCAACAGGTCAGCGGCATTAACCTGGGTGACCAATTGTTGGTAATTCTGCATTTGTTTGTCGAATTCCTCCCGTTCATCGGAATCGCGGAACTTGCTGTTGCGCGGCTCTATCGGCTTCGCCGCAAAGGCCTGGGCGGCCAGAAGCATGCGTTGAGCGGCAAGCTGTGTCTGCTTGGACCCTAAGTCCAGGTACGACTTGGCTACGACGTCGTACTCAGCCTTGACGCGGTCCCACTCCCGCGCGAGCTCACTTGCCGCCGTCGTTGCTTGTTGCTTCGTCTCTGATTTGTCCTGCTCGATCTTCGTGCGGCGATCAGCCAGCTTCTTCGCGTTTTCGAGGTGCTTTGCCTGCAGTTCACGGAGCGCGGCTTCTCCCTTCTTGGTCAGCGTTTCGTACTCTTCTTGCACCAGCGCGTATTGCTCGTCGAAAGCCTGCTTTCCTGCGGGAGTGAGATCGGCTAATAAACGAGTCTTAATCGTTCTGCCCAGCGTGGCTTTGACAAGCGGTTTCGCTGGACCTTCGAGATATCCGACCATCAACCCCAAGTCGCGGCACGAAGCCTCGGTCTCCGGATTGAGTGTCGTCGGCTTCGGCCGTCCCGCAAGCGACTTTCCGGCGACATCCATGTCAGTTAACACTTGCGGAAACTTCTTCTCGCGTAGCAAGAGGCGGGCTCGCATTAGGCGGAAGCGGACATCCTTTGGACTGCGCCGGAGCACTTCATCCGAGTAGGCGGCTGCGTCCCGATATTCCTTGAGCGCAACCAAACCCAGCAGATACGCGTATTGCGCCGCGGGGGCGGCAGTGCTGCTGGGCTTCAATTCCTGCAATCGCTCGCGCGCCTCGCCGCGCGTTGCTTTCGCGCCTGGCTGCCCGTCGACGGCGTCGAAGATCTGCGACACCTGGTCGAGCACGTTTTCCGTCGCCGCGACGGTGTGCGTCGCCTGCAACATTAGAGTCGAGAACAACGCCAGCGCAACCAGGAATGCCGTACGCGTGACCAAGCACCCGCGGCGAACGATTGCCAGCAACGAGCGGAAACCGCCCTCAATAGCTGGAAGAGACATTGGGTAACTCCTTGCCTGACCGGAACCTGATAGGAATTTCGATATTCCCTACTTCCCCGGATTCTACCCTAAGACCTGTGGCGAAACAAGCAGCCAACCGAGGGGGGATGCGCCTTGTTTGAACGTTCCCACTACTGCGGCGGGCCCCGCCGCAGGTTCCGCGGGTCGGCCGCGCCGGCGAAGCCGCCGATGATGTGGGGGAACTTGCCCAGCGTTACGTGGTAGTGCCAGCCGCGATCGGCGTCCTGGTGCATGTTGAAAGCGTCCAGGAAGTGCCGCGTGTCGTCTTTGGCCATCAAGCCCTTCGCCTCGTAGGGGCCATAAATCGGAAAGCCGTCGAGCGCGAAGCCGATCAAGGGCGAATGACCCTGCCCGTCGTCCGCGAAGGGCGACTTGATGCAGACTGGATACTTGTGGTAATGGTACTCGTTGCCCGGACTGGGATGCCCGCAGCAGCGATCCATAATGTTCACCGCCTCCATGCCCCCAGCGTCGAACGGATTGAAGAACATGACTCCGTTGGTAGCCACGCCGATGCTGCCCATCGGCAAGGCGCGGTTCGAGTTGGTGTCGTCCATGGCGCGGGCTGCCGGATCGCGGACCGGCGCCAGCGGCAGATAGTACGTGCGATCGACCTCCTGAATGGAATTGGGATTGCCGTTGCCGTAAGGGTCGGGAAACTTGGCAGTCGGATGGTTGGGCAGATTGCGGGAATGTACGACCAGCTCTTTGCCGTCCTTGAATTCAAGCACCACGTTGTCGGGCACGAATTGGTCCTTGGTGACGATTTGGCCCTTCAGGTCGAGGTATCCTTTGCGGAGCCAAGCGGTCATGTTCTGGGCGAACGGATTGGAAAGCTCGGAGTCCATATAGTAGAGCCGCCCGGCGTTTTTTGCGTTGACCACGAGCGCGGCCGGCCGCTCGGTCAGGGCCTTGTCCGGCTGATAGAACCATCGGCCGCCGAGCGCGACGAGCGACTTCATGCTCGGCATCAGGCCTTTCTCCGTCTTCACGACCTTGGGAAGATCGGCCGGCGGCGGAATGGGAATCAGCGAGAAATCGGTGACGTAAAACTCGCTGTCCCGCTCGCTCGCCGCCGTGCCGTTTTTGAATCCGACAACCAGCTTGAGCGTGTCGATTTCGTTGAACGGCAGTCGGAAGTCGAGCGCATAAGTCTTCCAGACGGCGCCGCCATTTTTGAAGTAGTCGCCATTGGCGGCCATGTCCCGGCGATTGAGCTCGACGAGCGGATAAAGCTCCTGAGTTACAACGTCAAAGGAGTTTGTGCCGCCGCTACCATAAAACTCGACGCGCATGAAGAGGTCGCTGGCCTTGTCTTTGACTTGAAAACCATTTTCGGCCAAGCCGCGAATCGAAAAACGAAACCACCGCCCGGCCCCGCGCTCGAAGCCGGTGATTGTCTGCGATACGCTCCCGGCCCGCTTGCCGTCGCCGTCCGAATTCTTGCCGCTGAGAAGTGCCACGCCGGCGTCGCTGAATTCGCCCTCTTTGCCGCACCAGGTCCACTCGACATCGCCTTGAAGTTTGTAATCTGTCGGGCCCTTGCCGTCGGCAGCCTTTTTCATGAAACGCGGATTCTTGACCAGCCCGCCGGGCGGTTCCTTTAAGTCGACCTTCAGACTATCGGGCCTCTCTCGAACCGGCCGGGAGGGCCTGGCACCCAAGCCGCCGGGTCCGCGTTGCCAGGGTGGCGGCTGCGACACGGCCCAACTAACTACCAGGGCCAAGGGTAGAAAAAGCAGTGTGGTTGTCGCGAGTTTCATAGGGGCGTCGCCGATCAGCGCGGAAGAAGGTGGATAATAATTGTGCGAATCACAATATAACGCAGACGGTTGTTGTTTATTGCGTATCGGTCCGGTGTGCGCAGGGCGCAGAATCCGCTCAGCCGCCAAGGGGGCAATTTCTATTTGCGTTGAAATATCGCAGGGTTCATCGGATCTATCTTCAACTTACGCATTGTATCGAGCGCTAGTTGGAAGAACATGATTTCACTTTTTGCCTGCATGAGCGACGGGCGCAAGAGGAGCTCCCAGAAGTCGCCAAAACTCGGGTTCCTTTTGGCAATGGGGTCGATATTCCTGAAATCACCCGGTTCCGTAGCGATAGCTACGCCTCGCAGCAGTTTTCCATCGTAGTGCGCCGGCTTGGCGATATTCACAACCGGCGAACTAAAAAACATGCTCGCCGTTTTCTGGTAGTCGCCGAGGGCATCGACCACTTTCGCCACGCCCTGATCCTTACTGATGTAGATAACGATCGTATCGTAGCCTTTCGCCAACGGTCCGGCCACCTTGAACCGAACGGCTTCAGGAACATCCAACTCCTGGGCGAGAAACTGAGATACCCGAACACGGAATTCCGGCAGGACATTGAGATAGACTCGTCTCATCGCTGCGCTGTCGTCGCGCAGGAAGTGAAAGAACGACATGCCAAGATCCCACAGGACCGGCCCCCATATCGCAGGCTGCCGCCGTGCGTTGTTCAATATAGTTCTAATCTTATGAGCATCGTCATTCTGTGTAAACGCGGAGTTTTCCTCAATGTAAGCCAGCAGCTCGCCCAATCCTCCTGTATACGGCTGGATCATCAGTTGACATCTGGCGGCAGCCTGCAAGAGCGACTCGAAGAACATCGGGATCTTGCCAAAACCGGTGCTCTCCCAACCTTCAGGACGATCTTCGCGCGAATGGGCTCGATTGCAATATAAGCAGTAGATGTCCAATTCGCCGTCCCCATTCTGCAGATTCAGATTGTTGCGAAAATGCCAGCAAGTTTCGAGGAACATCGCCAGTTGACGCGACATCTGTTGCTTAAGGTTGGTAAGTCCCTGCATCTCGTAAGCTTGAACACGGGCCAGGACGCTCATGGTTTGACCTCATTAAAAAACCAGGATGGACGACCGAAGTGGCATTCGGCACACATCGCTTCGCATGCGCGGCAATCTAAACTTCGATCGCATTTCGATGAAACGGCTGGAATCCGTTGACCGCCCGCATGGAGTTGACATGCCGATTCAGGTCAGTTTAGACTACGCGGACCGAAATAACGAGCCCTCTAACCCAAGTTTTCCCGCCCGCCATGAAACAGACATGGCGTGAAGATGATTGACGACAGCGGCAAGCTTCTCTACTCGACGCGCGTGCCGTGAAGCGCCTGATTGCCAGTAGCTCTATTCCGGCAGTTTTGTCCTACTCTCCGCAAAGAGACGGAGCGCCGCCACCGCCATCACGGGGCGATCTTCTTCAACTCGGCCTCGATCTCGCCCACCGGAATATTGCGACTGATGACCTTGCCGTCGCCATCGACGAGGATCATCGTCGGCACGGTGATAATGCCCAGCGCATTCGCAGGCGGGCTGTCCTGGCCGCCTTCTTCATAGATTTGCTCCCAGGGCATTGGGTTCTCGGCGAGATAGCGATTCAGTTCCTTGGCGCCGGCGTCGACGCTCACGCCGATCACCGCGAACGAGCGGCCGTATTTGCCCACAAGCTGCTTGAGCACCGCCATGTCGTTCTTGGCGGGCGTACACCAAGTGGCCCAGTATTGGATCAGCACCGCCTTGCCGCGATAGTTGGTCAGGTCGATCGTCTGGCCGTTGAGCCCGCGACCGCTGAGAGTCAAGGCGGTGCCCACCGAATCGAGGCGGCGGATCGCGCCGGCCGCTTTTTTCGCTTGCGGTGAACCGGCGAAGTCGTGGCCGATCCGCTCGTACCACTTCTTCGCGTCATCGTCCTGCCCACCGTATTCCCGCGCGATGCCCAACTGGAGCATCGCCTCGGCCGCGTCGGGCGTGCGCGAGTAGTCGTAAATGAACTGCTCCAGGCTCTTCGTCCATTTGGCCTGGATTTCGGTCGGGTTGGCCTTGGGAGCGGAAATCTCGCGGGCATACGCCGCGGTGAGCAAGCGGATCTTCACGTAGGCGGCCAGGTTCTGATCCGAATCGCCGTGGGCCTTTTCCAGAAGCGCCTCAAGACGCTTCTCACCGTCGGCCAGCTTGCCGGTCTGCACGCCGGCGCTCAGCGTATCCGCCAATTGCCGCGACCACAGGCCGCGTTCATCGCCGGACTTAGCTTGATCGACCAGCTTCTGGATGATTTCCAGCCGCCGCGGATCGCTCGGGTCCAAGCCCTCCATCAGTTTAATCAGCCCTTGCGTTGCGTCGTCAACACTGGAGACGACGCCGGCAGCCGGCACAGTCGGCGACGACTGGAAGAAGAAGCCGCGGGCGACAAGCTCCGGCTGGCCATCGTTGCCGACCGCGGGCGCGTCGATCGTTTTCCAGGTCTTGCCCACGCGGACCAGTGTGCCGATTTGCACCTGCACGTTTTTCTCGCCAACTTGCACGATGGCGACGACGTTTTCATATACTTCCAAATCGCGGGTCGATTCGTCGGTGCCCGACGGAACGACGCCGGGCCGGCTGCCGCTGAACTGCAGCCACTTGGCATCCGCCGGAATCGTTTTCTGCCGATCGGCCAGCGCGCGGAAGTCGGTCGTCGTCTTAGCGAGTTTGGCGGCAAGAGCTTCGGCCTTGGCCTTGCCGAGTCCCAGCGAGGAAAGCTCATCGGAAGTCAGCAACACTCGGGCGAAGCGGTCGGCGTCGCGATCGGCGACGGCGGCGACGATTTCCGCGGTCGATTCTTCGGCCGAGATGGCCTTCCATTCGCTGATCTTGCCGCTGCCCTCGCTATCGACGCCCCAGCGCGTGCCGGCCGTGTTCAGCCAGCGGAATTCGTTGGCTTTGCCGCCCGACTTGGTTGCAGTCTCGCGATAAACTTCCACGCCGTCCTTGAAATAGCTCCATTGATCGACGACGTTATCGCCATCGGTATCGACAAACTTCCGCAGCAAGACGCCGTCCGGGCTTTCCACGAGCCAGCCGACGTGCCCATCGATTTTCTTCGCCGAAATCCTGCATCGCGGCACGTCTTCCGGCTTGGGCCGGTCGTAGTCGACGCCCTTCTGGCTTGGCGCAAGCCGCAATGCCTGGGCGGCCGACGGACTTGCGGCCGAAGCGACATCTGCGAACGACACTGCGGCAATCGTGCTTGCGGCGAGGTAAATCGCCGGGGAGAAGTAGCGCGAGATCATTTTGTCGGTCCTTCGTGGAGGATTGGACAGTTTGCCGGTTGGGAGAACTTTGCGGCCTTATATTCAATCGGTACACCAGAATGGTCCGCATTATCGGCAATCGGGTCAAGAGCGAGCAATGGCGGTTTTTTCGCATCCCGGTGCCGACGGCCGTGTCAAACTGCGAGGATTCGGCAGTTTTTTGCGCCGTAAATCGGCTTTTTTGCCTCAATTTTCGGCCGAGATGTCAGCATCGGCCGCGCGAACAATGGCAAGCGCCCCCGGTTTGACAGAGGCGAACTGTAATATAAAATGCCAATTGTCACCGTTTTGGCCCCAGAACGGGCGCATAGCTCAGTTGGTTAGAGCGCGTCCCTGATAAGGACGAGGTCCGAAGTTCGAATCTTCGTGCGCCCACTAGACGTAAGTCTTGCTGAAATCAGAGTTTAGATTACCTGCCGACGGTCGGCAGTGCAGCCTTGTAAGTCAGAGCGAAAGGGGTAGTCGCTACCCCTCTGACAAAGAAAGGGTGTACTGCTATGTCTGGCGTTTCTTCTTCCATCCCCAAATATCGACATCACAAGGGTAGCGGCCAGGCGTTCGTGCAAATCAAGGGCAAACGCCACTATCTCGGCAGCTTCGGCAGTCCCAAGAGCAAGGAAGCGTATTCCCGCTTCGTCGCGGAACTGGCCGTCAATCCGGTTACCTCACCCTGCCCCGCGGCCACCACGCCCGCTGCAATCACGGTGGTAGAACTGGCCGCCGCATATCTCGACTTTGCCGAGGGCATCCGCCGCGCTGCGCGTCGGCTGCTTAGTGATGGGCTATCGCTGGTGGTGGTGGACTATATCGGCCTGGTCGAGCCGGACGATTACCGCGCGAGCCGCGAACAACAGGTAGCACGTGTCAGCCGCGGATTGAAGAATCTCGCCAAGGAATTGAACGTTCCGGTCTTGCGCTCTGCCAATTGAACCGCGAAAAGCAAACCGGCGAGCGCCCACAGTTGCGGAACCTTCGCGAGTCAGCAGCGATCGGGAACGATGCCCATATGGTCCTTTTCCTTCACAACCCGCCCGACGGCATTTTCGATTACGACTCCGCGCACTCTAAGACGCCTATTCGGCGGCCATGGCCCGCAGAACTGATCCTCGCCAAGAACCGCAACGGCGAGACTGGCGTGGTCCATCTCGATTGGATTCCAGAGCTTACCCGTTTCGAGTGTTGGGACTGCCCGGAACAGCAGGCCAACTGTGAACCCGCGTTTACATGAGGAGAATTGTTATGACCTACGAACAATTCCTGGAAATCTTCTGGCAGATGGTGGTGCAACGAATCAAAGGCCGTCACGCTGATTTGCCGGATGACATTCCCGTCATCCATACGCCGTTTGGCGGCGATGCGCACGGTCGCGAGATTGCCGCGCGGATCTTCAGGTTGCCGGCAGTCGCTTCCATTTTCGATGGAGCTTACGAGCTTCACGACGGCGGCAAATACATTTTCTTGACGCATGAATGGGATCGAGGTCCGCGCGGCCGCGAAGTGCTGTTCGCTATCAGGAAAGAGTTTTTTGCCAAGCAAGAGGCATACCGAAAATGAACCGACGTGAACTTGAACGCGCCGCCGTCAGCGCCCATGCCGAGGCCGTCGCGTGGGATGCCTTCTACCGCCAACACGCGGCCACCATCGCCGGCGTGGAGCCGTGGGATTTGTCAGAGCGGAGCAGATTGATCCGCCGACTGTCCGTGCTCGTCGCGATCGGCGACCTCGACGGCCACCGCCCGGTTGGCGACGAAGCGCCGCAGGAAGTAAACGACGCGCCTCTGGTGCCGATCAGCGACAGCGAGACTTCGGCGCACGTTAACTGATCCGCGGCCGGCGTGGTGCCAGTCAGCATCGGGGCGCGTCAATGAAATTATCAGCTACTGCGCCGTCACGCAAATCAAAGGTTGGCAAGAGAACCGTTCCTAGACGGTCGTCGCGGTCCAGTCGGAGGCCACGGCCTCACATTCTCTTGTTCGATATCGACGGTCGCTGGAGCGAGATCAAACCGTTTCTCGACGAGCCCCTGGTACAACGTGCCCTGAGTGCGGGCATGAAGTCGTACCTTGCGGATAGGCGAGGAAGTCCCGAGTGGAAGCCCGGAGAAGGGCCGTGGGCATATTCGAGCACGGATTACTGGGCCACTCGGAGCCTAGATCTGGCAAACAAGTCACCGGAATGGACCGCATACTTGGAGGCCAATCCGATCGATGATTGCGACGACCCGGAGGAACAGCCGGAAACATGGTCATTCTTCGATAAAATCGCCCAGCAGTTCGATCCGCAACCCCGTACGCCAAACTGGTATCGTTGCTACGGCGCGTGCCATTGGCTTGCCGGATGGAACTGCGCGATCGGTCAATTCCTCATGCCGAAGCGAGACTGGTATGCACTATCGGCGACGAAACATTCGAATGCAATCGGTCTGGGATCGGACGACATCGTAATAATGGACATTTTGTGGGGTCATATCATACGCCGGCTCAGATCTGGAGGGCCGTCGGCCGCGGCACCTGCGTAAGCCTTGAGGACGAAATCGCTGTTCGGGCTGGCCTTGGATGCAATTGCGAGACTTGTGTGCCGCTGCGCCACCTGCTCGCTGACTACAAGCGCTAAGGACGGTTTGTTGGCGGCATGCCCACTCGGGGCAGAAGCGCCCGCGCCACCGCCTGCATTTGTCGGACGCTGATGCGAAAGCGACAGACCTGCAGCATAGCTCTTTGCTTGCCCACTCTTGCCATAGGTTTGACACCTCTGCGAAGGCAAGTTAGAATCGCGCGTTCGCCGTTCGGCTGGATTCTTCGGCGCGCGATTTGAAATGAGGCAACCAATGCAAAGGAATTTGATGCTCGTCGCACCGTGGGTGGTTGTCGCTGGGCTGTTTGCGACCATCAGTTTCGGACTCCATTTCGGATACGAAGCGCTAAAATCGAAAGACGAGTTGCTGGAAAGCGCGCAGCGGCAGGCGGCCGAGGCGGATGCAGCGTCTCGAAAGGCCGAGTTGGCCGCGCAGGCCGTGGTGTTGCGCGAGAAAGCCAAGGACGATGCGCTCGGCGCGGCGGAGCACCAAGTCGCCGCGGCGCAAACGGCAGCACGCAGAGCCGACTTGGCGGCTCAGGCCGCCGCTGCGGATGCCAAAGCCAAAGACGAGGCTTTGAACACCGCCAAGCGACAACTCGCCGAAGCACAGACTGCCGCGCGCAAAGCTGAGTCGGCCTCCCGAGCCTCCGCTGTCGTCGCGAAGGAAAGTAACGTGCCGCAGGGCAAGCCAGGGCCGTGGGGTCAAATGGAGTTCCGGCCGATCACGATCGGCCCGCCCGATGAATACGTCTTCGTTCCGCCGGCCCACCAGCCTCCCGTCCGTTGGTTCTTTCACGGCTACAGCAGGAAAGAGGCCGTCGATTTCCTCAAGTCGGCGGGCATAACGCCGGCACAGCGGGCACTGATCGAGAAGGCCGAATGGAAATCCGAGCCGGACGGCGCCGCGGTCGAGCCGGGCGACGAGTTCATTCTCTCTCTTTCCTCCACCGCCCGCGCAAAGATATATACCGAACTGGTCGAGTTCGAAGAAAACTCGCGGCAGGTCGATCCGGTATGGTTCCCGGCGGGGCACGTTGACGAGCATCTGAAAGATAGCGGCTTGGCAACCTCGTCGCTCGATCTGTTGAAAAGCCTGCTGGACCCGCAAGGAACGTCACTTTCACTCTTCGCCGATTTTCTGCCCGCGCTGCGGCGGCTGCCCGACGATCGGGAGCGGCGACTGTTCATGAATGCCGTGTCGCGGAAGAGGACGCTGCTGGCCGCTCTCCACATTACTGCCGACTCGAACTTGGAGGCGATCATCGATTATTGGAGCATGGGCGGGCGAAAAAAGGACATCGCCCCGCTGTTGCAGTCCTTGCGACGCGAGGGCGAGGCCCACGTCAACATCGTCTGCCTGCTTCCGCCGTTCGCCCGCGAACGACTATACACATACCCCCTGGCCAGCGACACCGACACGGCAAACGTGAAGCAGGACACGTTCTGGACGGCCATGAACTTCTTCAGCGAGCATCCCGATAACCGCGTCAACAACATGAATTACCTGCGGGAGCTGCTCAAGACCGATTACACGCCTATCAACCAGCCTACGCAGTTGGGCGACGTGCTGTTCCTGGCAACGACCAAGGACGCCGTGATCCACGCCGCGGTCTATATTGCCGACGACGTCGTGTTCACCAAGAATGGCGAATCGTACACGCAGCCGTGGATCTTCATGCGCTTGGGTGACGTGTTGGACACGTACACCGTGAAGCATCCCCATAGCGGTCCGCTCAGGTTGCTCTGCTACCGCAGGAAGTCACTGTTTTGACCGGTAAGACACGACTGGGCATCATGAAAGGGGAGCGCACCCATCCGCCAGGCCGAAGTAATACACGTTCCACACTTCCTGCCTGCTCTTCCCGCCGCTCGCCGTGGTCGAAAGCCTTTTCGCCCGCAGCAAAACGGCCTCGTGAGGGCCTAGTTTGCGATCAGACGGCAAATGCGGCCCAGCAGTCCATCCAGAGAAAAAGGCGGTTTTGCTGCCTGTGGAGACTCGCATGACCGGGACTCTGTGGCAGTCCGTCTGCGTACCGACAATCTGGCCAGCGACTGCGTGATCGACTATCGTATGAGAGTTGTTACTTGGCCTCTACCAATTTGGCGCATTCGAGGGATCACGTCTATAACCCCAAGTTAAGCAAGGACATGGTTGCAATGTTCGGACGCGTACTGGCTTGCTTGTTGCTCGCAGCGGCGGTGGCCAACGCGCAGACTCGGCCCCCGGATCCTGCTCCGGCCGCACGGCAGGGACTCGTCATTATCGTGCCGCGTAGTTTCTATGCCGCGATAAAGCCTTTCGTCACGCACCGCCGCAGTAGCCTTCCGGTAGAAGTGGCCATCTTGGAAAAGGTCCTTGCAGAAACGTCTGGCGTGGACGACCCAGAGAAACTCAAACGATTCCTGTATGCCGCTTGGCAAAAGCGGAACGCCCGTTATGTATTGCTCGTCGGTGACGCCGCAGTGCTGCCGGTCCGGTATGTGGTTCTTGACCGGATCACCCCCGCCGCCTTCGACACAGCTTTCTATCCGAGCGATCTCTATTATGCCGACGTTGCCCGTAGCGACGGCTCCTTTGACGACTGGAACGGACGTAAGGACGGTTATCATGGCCGCTACTACGGCGAAGTTCACGGCGAGAAAAACAAACACGACGTGATCAATTTCGACCAGATCCATTACGTTCCGTCCTTGGCGGTTGGGCGCTGGCCGGTGAGCACGCCCGAGGAGGTGGGCAGGCTGATTGAGAAAACAATCGCATTCGAGAAGCAGATCGCAGCCGGCGGGGCGAGCGGTCCGCGCCTGGGGCTAGTCAATCACGAGGGCTGGGTCGATGCCCGCGACCAACTGGATCGGATGGTGGCATTGATGCCTAAGAACTGGACCATCGAACGACGATATTATGCGGACGCTCACCGGCCAAGCAAGCAACTGCCGACGGAGCAAGCGGTCGTCGATTTGCTCAACTCGGGCGTCGATTTGGTGGTCCATGTCGGGCATGGGTCGGATACCGCCTGGCAAGGATGCCTTTCCGTGCGCGACCTGGGCAAGATCAAGAATGCCGGTCATTTACCGGTAATGCTCTCGGCCGGGTGTAGCACAGCCCGATTTGCCACGCTTCCACCTTACGAACCGTATGTGGACGTCCTCGGCGTCGAGCACAAGGGCACGTACGCGGGCGAGGTTTTCCGCAGCCCGCCACCGCCCCCGACGCCTTATCAGAAGGGACGACTCAGTTCGATCGGACTCGGCCGACAGTTTGTCCGCGGCGGACTGAACGGCGCCGTAGCTTATTACGGTTGCAATACGGGCGGCCAACCCTGTGGCATCACGCTCCTGGAAGGTTTCGTCCGCACGTGGAGCCAAAACCCGCACCCGCGCCTCGGCGATTGCTGGATGGGAGCGGTACGTTATTACTACGATAAGGAAAAGCTGGCGACGCTGAAGCCGACAGCCGATTGGTATCCGCCGAGCATCTTCTTTCAAGGCATGAAGTACATGCTTTTCGGTGATCCTTCGCTTCCATTACCGAAGTGACGGTGCAGAAATAGGGGCAGGCGCGCTGGTAGTGCCACAGCGCCCTGGCAGCCATATTGCGGCGCTGATTCCTGCTTGCGACAATGGCACGCGGACCACTTAAACCCCATCGGCCAGAAAGGGCACGCAGGGGCCATGTCCGAATCAGACGCAACGAGACTGCCGATAAGTGAATTTCCAGACGGTTCACCGCCATCAGTCACTGCACAGGCGAGATTGACGCTGTTGCGGTGGCTAGCGGTCATGGGCACCGCCCTGGTGTTTCTTTACCGCGTCACGTCGCTGTGGCACATGGAGGATCGCCGGGCATACGGCATCGTCGTGCTCGTACTCGCGACTGTCGCGGTTGGGCTGACTTGTTTCATGCTTCTCCCGGCAGCGACAGGCAAACTGGCGCGGCACCCGGACCTATTGCTGCCGTTGGGGTCTATCTTTCGGCGGCAGGACTCTTGGACGCCTTGGTGGCGATTCCCGTTGTCTCTGCGGTGTTTTTGCCGTCATGGAATCTTCAGTTGCTGTCACTGAGCTTCTCCCTCTCCTTGCTTTTCCTGCTGTACATTGCTCTGGCCATTCTCTACGCCGGTTGGACGACCGTCTTGATCGTTCAGGCGACTGGACGGGATCATGTTGATCCGCTTGATGCGATTCAAAACGCCCGGCATTGGTTCTGGCGGGTGGCAGGGGCAGAAGTATTCGGTTGGGTCGTGCTCTTCGCCGTGCTGGCGTTGGTCATCACCGTGGGCGTGGTCGTCCTTCCCTTGGCGCTAATCGTGCTCGCCGTATTCAGCCTAGTGTGGAACCTGGCGACCGCTGCACTGCTGCTGGTCATGGCTTCCACCCGCACCCCATTTGGCCCGACTTTGCGCGAAGGCATGCGGGTTAGCTGGGAAGGCAAAAGCCGCTGGTGGCCCGCCGTCGTAGCGCAGATGGTGCTGCTGGGCTGGATCACGTTCTTCTTTGTCTCCTACACGAGCAATCCACGCCCCAGCTCCTTCAGTACGCAGAACAAATCGGATTTCAGTGTCAATGCCTTCTGGACCGGCGGCTACGAAGACGAGTGCCACTGGCACACGAAGTTGATGGCGGCAGTCGAGGCGAAGCCTTTGCCGCTTGTGGAGTTTCTCTTTAGTGTCGAGTATGCTGTGCTGGCCATCGTTGTCAAGCTAAAAATCGCGGCGGGAATCTACCGGCAGCCGCCAGTCGAAAGGGCAGCGAGCGAATCTCCTCAAGACGAGACGTAAGAATAAGTTCGATGCACCGATATGCCTTGGGCGGCCGGCACGGCACCGGCCCAATCCGGCGATATTCCGCTGGTCCACGCCACCACTGCCAACAAAGCCGTCGGTCGTGGCATTCCCGTCACCGGCCAGGAGAAGCAGCGTCCCAGAGCGGTGGTTGCGGCGAGCGAGCGAACTGTCACGCCAGCTAGAGTGTCCTCTAAAGTGCGGTACAAGAGCACTTACAATGTCATCCTTGATAACAAGGTCATCCAGTGAACAGTCCACGACTCGTCCCGCCACCAGAACTCGCTGAGATATTGGAGCACGAACGCCACCGACAGGCTCGCTTTGGGCAGATTCGTCCTGCCGTTCACGCGGACTGGCAAGGACAGAAGTGGGTCGTGGTGGGCAATCAACTCCTAAACTCACCAAACTGGAAGACCCCGATCGATTTTCTCTCGGCCTACCTGAAGTACACCCTGACACCAGCGTGGGGTAAAGCAGAGCTAGCAAAGCCCCTGGCCAACCGACATCCGGTAATGCAATGGTACGACGCCATGTGCCGCGTGCAGGGGCTTGCCGGGCAGCAAGCCGGGACTGACGGCGTATTCGGCGTCGCCCCAAGCGGGGCCATGCGCGCTTACATGCTCCTGGCTTACGACCTCTACATCCTCCAACACCACGGCTTGCTGGAAGCCCGGCTGCTTCACCGGTTGCGGCATAAGGACCAATACCAGGGAGCGCGCCACGAGCTGTTTGCCGCGGCAACGTGTGTCCGCGCAGGCTTCGACATCGAGTATGAGGACGAGTCGGATAGGTTGAGTAAACATACTGAGTTTGCCGCGACACACCGGCAAACCGGATTTCGGCTATGCGCCGAGGCGAAGAGCAAGCACCGGAGCGGCGTTCTCGGGATGAAGGGCGACCGTGAACCCGACGATGCGACCCGCACGCGACTCGGCAAGCTCATCAATGATGCGCTGAAGAAGCCCCGCAAGCACGTGCTCGCTATCTTCTTGGACCTGAACCTTCCGGCCGCATCCCCAGTATTTGGCACTGCGAAGTGGTTCAGGGAGTTCGCCGATCCGATTCTGACCGGCATTGATCGGAAAGGCGAGGAAGACCCCTGGGATCTGCTGGTTTTCTCGAACCAGCCCGACCACTACGCCACCGACGACGGACCGGCTCCAGCCGGGTACGCACTGGGGATGCTCGGGAAAAATGCCCGCATCGGCTCTCAACCGCCTTCCGAACTCGTGGCGTTGATTGACGCTGCAATCAAATTCGGGGCGATCCCAAGTCGATTCGAGGAGATGTAGCCCAAACGATGAAGCAAATTGTAGACGGCCGAGAGGGATCGTACGACGCCGAACTCCATAGCCAAAATGGCCTTCAGATCGGCCCCACGCAAAGAACACACTGCGTCTTCTGCTGTCGGGCCAGCCTCGATTCGCTTACAGAACTGTTCCTGCTGTTCGGCCTTCAAGGGTGCTTCGCGCCCGCCACCGGGCCGATCCTCCAGGCCCGACAATCCCTCTTCGTTGAAACGCCGGACCCACTCCTGACAATCCCGCCGCGAAAGCCCGACGGACATGGCGATGGACGGTGCTGTCCAGCCTCCCATCGCGAGAATGACAATTCGCAAGCGTTTGGAACGCGTGGCGTCCTTCTCCTTCCGCTCCAGTGCCTCCAGCACCGCCAACTGCTGTTGGTCTCGAACATACATGGCGACCTCCAAAATCTGAGTCGCCACAGTATGATGGGTAAACTGCGCTGGCGCAATAGAATGTGCGCAGGATCAAACGAGAATCCGTATAACTCGTTTCGCCATTTGACGCTTGATCACGGCTCTTGGCTTTCGCAGAAAGGCGTAATGCTTTGGTCGTCGTTTTCGTAGTCGAGGTTCGAAGCGGTCTGGTCGATCCGCGACTTGATGCGTGGCGATCACATCGAGTAGTTGCTGGTACAAGTTCGTTCGAATGAGGCGGTTGCGTTGCCCTTGGATGGCAATCACGGGTTGGAAGGCTTCCAGTGTTTGAATTGCGCCTTTGAAGCTGATTGACCGCGGCTCCTTGTTATGTTTGGATGCTGCTTGCGCGATGATCGTACGAATGAGGTTGTAGGCAAGTACGTGGGTCCAGAAATCCTTGCGCACTAGCTCTGGCGTCTTGCCGCGCAAGACCTCCATTTGCATCGTCGACTTGATCGATCGCAGATCGAGCTCATTGTTCCAACGCGCCCGGTACAAGGGTGCTAGATCCTCTTTGGTCGTTTGCGCCGGGTCCAGCAAGGTCGTCACGACGACCAGGATCTTGGTTCGGAAGCCGGGCTTTTCAACGCGCGCCCGAACTTCGCGAATCGTAAGGTCATCGGGAAGCGAGTTGTACGTTTTCCGATCAACGGATCGAATTGAGCTTGGCTTGTGCCAGTGAATGATGTGATCATCTTTGCCCAGGCGTATCCGCCAAGGCGTCACGAGGGAAAGTCTCATTTGATCCGCTGAACACCGTCGCCAAGGTATCCGAGCTTTCCGGGCTGCCCTGATTGATTTGCCCTGGGCCTTTCGCGGTATAATGGCAGGCATCTTGTGTTTATCTGGAGGCTCTATGAAATCCGCTTGCTTGGCAGCGATCGTGCTCTCACTCTCCGCGCCGGCGCTGGCGCTGGACGGCTTTGTCGGCATTCACGATCCCTCGACCGTCGTCCTCTGCGGCGGCAAATACTATACCTACGGCACCGGCGCCGGCGGCTGGTGTCAGACGACGGCTGGACCTGGCGACGCGGCACTCCGCCAGCCCGCACCGGCGCGGCCCCCGACGTGATCCACCTGGGCGACCGCTACTACGTTTATGTCGCCACCGGGGCGGGCACGGTCCTGGAATCAAACAAGACGCTCGATCCCGATTCGCCCGACTATCGATGGGAAGAAGGCCCCGTCGTCGGCTTCCACGACGGGTCCGAATGCAACGCCATCGATCCGGGCTTGTTTCTCGATCCCACCGACGGCCGGCTCTGGCTTACCTACGGCTCTTATGTCGGCTACATCCGGCTGGTGGGACTAGACTCCAAAACCGGCAAGCTCCTCCACCCTGAGCAGAAGCCGCGCAATATCGCCATCAATTGCGAGGCCACCGACATGATCTATCGCGACGGCTGGTACTACCTGTTCGCCACGCACGGCACCTGCTGCAGCCGCGCGGCCTCGACATACCAAATCCGCATGGGCCGCTCCAAGAAGGTGACCGGCCCGTTCATCGACAACATGGGCGTCGACATGCTCAAGGGTGGCGGCAAGCTCTTCTGCGGGTCCGGTGGGCGCGTTATCGGCCCGGGGCATTTCGGACTGTTTGATTGCGGCGACGGCGTGCAGAAGTTCTCCTGCCATTACGAATCGGACCTCGATCGCGGCGGCGGAAGCGTTCTGGACATCCGCCCGCTGCTGTGGCGCGATGGCTGGCCCCTGGCCGGCGAGAACGTCAAGGACGGCACGTACGAAATCGAATCGGCGCGGACGGGCACCGCGTTGGAAATGGCCGTCGAGGCGGTGACGGTCGGCGACGGCAAGATGGGCGACCGCGTCATGCGAAGGGTGGGCACGCGAGGCGCGGTAGGCGCCGGCGGCGCGCCTGCCGGAGGGCTGAATTCCAGCGGCGGAATGGCCGGCGGACGGGGCCCCGGCGGCTTCGGCGGACGCGGCACATCCGGCCCGCCCGTCCCCTCGCAGGATGCCGCGCAGGTGGCCGGAGGCTGGCCCGCTGGCAGCGCCGGCGTCCGCATGTTTCCCTACATGCTGCAAGCGCAGCAGAAGTGGACTATTGCGCCGGCAGCGGGCGGCGGCGGGTATCCTGGCTCGCCCTACTTCAAAATCACGATTGCCGGCACCGGCCGCGCGCTGGCTGCCACCGAGGACGGCGAACTGGCGGTGCTCCCATCCTTCAACGGCGGAACGGACCAGTTGTGGCGAATCGACCAGCTTTCCGACGGGACCTATCGCATCATGACGAAGCCCAACGCGAAGCAGAAGCAACCGCTGGCCATTTCAGCTGTGGGCAGCAGCACCTCCACTCTCTCCAAGTTCAATCCCGAAAGCGACAAGCAGCGCTGGCTGCTGAAGACCCCGTAGGAAAACACCATGTCAACTCGAGTGATAGTCTTGACCCTCTCAGGCATCGGAACCGTCGCGGCTTTGACCTTTGCCGCCGTGGGCAGCGGCGCCCGCGGGCGTTTGAGCGTCGGCACGCCGCGCCGCCGCCCTCGTTGAAGTCCGTGGCCTCGGCGGAAAAATCGCCCGATGCCGACGGCTTCATTCAGCGCTGGGTGATCCTGGAACCGATCCCCGTCAGTGGCAGGCTGGGCGACGCGGCCGTTCAGGAAACCGTAAAGCGCGGCTACTTTCCTGGCCAACTCGACGTGCTGCCTTGCGACGGCGACCAAGCGATGGTCGACGGCGCCAAGCTGCTTTGGCACGCCGTCGATACCTCGGAGTTCAACGTCAATCTGCTTCACTTTGCCCGCGCCTACGGCAGGGAATATGAGAACGTCCTCTTTTGGGGCGCAGACCGTCATCGACTGCCCGCAAGCGATGTCCCACGTGCGGTTGGCCGTCGGTTCCAATGCGGCCTCGGTGTGGTGGGTCAACGGCAAGGAAGTCGTCGACATTTATCAAAATCGGCAGTCCGTCGTCGACGACGGCGTTTCCAGACGGCTGACGCTCAATAAGGGGCCGAACGTCGTCCGCGGCGCGGTCATCAACAGCACCGGCGCAACTGACTTTTGCGCCCGGTTCCTCGACGCGGACGAGAAGCCGTTGAAAGAGTTCACTATTCGAGTCCCGCAGCGCTAAGCTGAGATTCTAAGGCCCCGGCCGACCTCTGGCCGGCCGGGGCTGTCCGCGCGATCGCACCGCTGAAGCGGCTTGCGCGAAAGTGCGCCTTGAGATCATCTCATCCTTTTCTTGGCGGTCCAATCGCGGCTTTGCGATTGGCCGTCGCGTTCGATCTGCGACTTGCCTTCGATGGCATCGCCTTTCACCTTGCCGGAGTACTTGAAGGTCATTTTCTGGCCGTTGAACTCGCGGTCAACGGTGTAGGAAAGCGTGCCGTCGGCGAATTTCGCGTCGCGGATGTCCGATTTCTGGTCGTCGCCAGAAAGCGTGCCGCTGATTTTGCCGCCCTCATTCTTGAGCACGAGTTCCCGGTTGTGGGTCTCGCCGCCGAAGTCGACGGTCCACTTCCACGTGCCGGCAATGCTCGACTCGCGCTTGGCTTCCCAATCGCGAGTGTTGGTCTGGCCGTTGCGCGTCGATTCCGACTTGCCTTTGATCGTGTCGCCCGTGAGCTTCCCGGCGTACTTGCGGGTCATCGACTGGCCGTTGGATTCCCGAACGACGGAAAACGACAATTCGCCGTCCTTGAACTTGGCGTCGCTGATGGGGGTTTCGTCACCGTTGCGGCCGGTCATCGCACCGGTCAGCTTGTCGCCTTCGAGTTTCAAGTTGAGCGTCAAGTGGAACGTCTGATCGTTGAACTTGACGCCCCACTTCCAGGCGCCCGTGGGGTTCGGCTTGTTCGCGGCGGGCTTGTCGGCTGCACGAGCGGTTGCGACTAGGCCGGCGAACGTAAAAACGAGCATCAAAACGAAAAGTTGTTTCATCGCGCTTCTCCCAAGGTAAGAACGGACGGTAAAACGCCCTCGTCCACGCGATGGGGCATTTCGCGGTCGGATCAGTTTCGCTCATCATACGACGGTTATTTCGCCTCAGCAAGTGGGCGGCCGGCGGAGTCCCGGCTTTAGCCGATAATGCCCGCCATTGGCCGGCTGAAGCCGGGACTCCTCTCCGGGAGAGGGGACGCGGCCCGCACAGAAGCCTTCGCTCCCAGGCCGCGGGACTTGTTGGAGTACCAGCCGTAATAGCGGACGAGCTGCGAGAGTTGGAGGAGAAAAAGCGTTCCGGTCCGACTCTCTGCACACGCGCCTGGATCACACCCCTGGGTTTGCCCAATAGGGCCGGACCGAACTTGCGGGATTTGCGAGAATTGCGTTTCGTAGCCATTCCAACTGTTCTCCGGATCAACTCCGATTTGCCATCACAGCCTCAACTGGGTATTTGGACCGGCGGCACGGAGTACACTGACTACGGCATACCGCACCCTATGGGCACCACTCGCCCATGGAGTGGTGTTCAGACCGGGTTCTCAACCTACGTCGCTACGAGGGATGTGTACGATAATAACGAAGACCCCGCCACTTATTCAAATCCGATCTATGCGCTCTCATCGCCCATCACTGTCCCAGTCCCCGAACCGACATCCCTCAACTCCTCGGCTCGATATTGCTGGGACATTGAGTCGCTTATTTGCGGTGGCGGAGGAATGTATCGCGGGAGAAGAGCGCACGGGGGCAGAAAGAGGAGAAAAAGGAGGAGAAAAAGGTCAGAACGTTCTGACCAGTGCTGTCCCCGTTTTCGCCCTCGCGCCGAACGAGCTTGCCTGGGCCACCGCCTGGATGGAGAAACTGCTTCCCAAACCGCAGGCCAAATGTCGCGGTAACGAAAATTGCATCCGGCACGTCTTTAGATGGAAAGGTCGGAGTCGGCGAATACCTCGATCATTCCGCCTGCTTTCCATCGGCCGCCCGGTCTGATAAAGTATTGACTGTGGGCGCGGCCCCCGGGGCGATCTCGTTGGGAGGGAATTGGCCTATGCGGCTTTCTCGCGCCCTTCATCGATAGAACGAACGACCTGTCGGCGGTTGCACCTGGGTGTCATCTCGTCCGTTTGGCGCCGGCGCGGGCCGCAAACTATAAAGGAGAGTCTCATGTACGCGAACACGCGGCGACAGTTCCTGGGCGGCACGGCGGCGGCGGCCGCCGCCTCGGCGGTCTTGACACGATCGGTTTTCGGAGCGGCCGAAAACCGTACGTTGAAGCTTGGTCTCATCGGCTGCGGCTGGTGGGGACCGGACATCGACGTTCCGGCGGCACTGAAGGCCGGCGGCGTGGAGATCGCCGCCCTCTGCGACGTCGACAGCAGTCAATCGAACAAGTGCGCCGCCCAGTTGGAACGCCGGCAAGGCAAGCGACCGCAGACATTCAAGCTTTACCAGGAATTGCTCGACACAAAAGGTCTGGACGCGGTCATCATTGCCACGCCGCCCCATTGGCACGCATTGATTTTTATCGCCGCGCTGGAGAAGGGCCTGGACGTTTATTGCGAAAAACCGCTGGCCTACGACATCCGCGAGGGCCAGGCGATGATCGAAGCGGCAGCCAAGCATGGTGACCGCATCACGCAGATCGGTTTTCAGCGCCGCCAGAGCAAGGCGTTTACCGATGTCAAGAAGATGATCGAAGCGGGGGACGCGGGTCGCATTGTGCAGGTTGACCTGCAAATCCACTACCGGGCTGATCTGGCCAGTCCGACCCCCCAAACACCGCCCGCCTCGCTGGATTGGGACCTCTGGTGCGGGCCCGGTCCCAAAATCCCATACAGTCCTCAGGTCGGCCATAAGAACTGGCGGCTGGAAAAGACAAGCGGACACGGCCATCTGGTCGATTGGGGAATCCACAACGTCGACGCCTGCCGGAAGATCCTCGACCTGTCGATGCCGACCTCGGTGACCGCCGCCGGCGGCATCTATAAGCTGAAAGACAGGATCACGACGCCCGACACATTGACCGCCCATTTCGAGTTCGACAAGGCGCCGGTCGTCTGGCGACATCGCCTCTGGGGCGCCGCGGAGTATCGGCCCGAGGTCAGCAACGGCATCCTCTTCTATGGCGAGAAGGCGACGATCTTCGCCAGCGACTCGAATTGGACTTTGATCCCGCAGGGAAGAGGGAGCCAGCCCAGGCAAGGCCGCGGGAATAACGACACCAGCGCCTGCGCACCTGGCTGAGTTCATCGCCGCGGTCCGCTCGCGAAAGCAGCCTTCTGTTTCCACGGAAGACGCCTGGCGCTCGACGGCCACAGTGCAGCTTGCTATGATCGCCTACGAGACGGGGGCTACGGTACAATGGGACGCGGACAAGCGCGAGATCGTCGGCAATCCGGCCGCGGCGGAGCTGCTGAAGCGTGAGTATCGGCAGCCGTGGGTGCATCCCTACGTGAAGACGGGCGCGAAAATTTCCTAACCGATCCCGGAAGAAAAAGGGGGCAGAACACGGCAAGCCAGTTCGTCACGTTTAGACTTGCCAAAGAAATTGCTGCGCAGGCAAGCGACGGACAGGCCGCATTTCAGGCAATTGACGCAATGACCCTCGTGTTCCAGGTCGATGCGACAGTCCGAAGACTCGTAACCGGCCTACTTGTTTGCCTCGTTCGCCGGGGAGGCGTCGCGCTGGGGGAGAAATCGAACTTCCTCCGCCGCAAGATACTCTCCATTCCGCGCCGACAAACAGCACGTATGAGATATTCTCGCCCTTTACGGTGAGCTCAAAGGATGGCACGGGATCCGCCGGGTCCAGGCGCGCGGGCGCTTTTTTCATCGAGGCTGAATCGAGCCGCTTGCCATCCTTGCTGAGCGCCTCGACGAGCGCGTAACAGTCGGTCGAACCCCACATCACGAGCGTTACCGAGCGGACGGGCGAGGGGAAGGTGATCTTGACGGGGATGCCCTGTTCGTTGGCCATCGCGTTGAGAATGCCGTTGCGATCGGTCATCAGGTGCGGAAAGAACATCACGCGCGGCTCGGCCTGGCTCCGCACTAATGGGTACGCGAGTTCAAACGTGACGCCTTTTTGCGTTACCTTGCGTACCGGATGGCCCACTTCGGCGTCCTTGAAATCGATCACGGTTTCGTCCGGCTTGGGCGGTGATATCGTGGATTTATAGGACTTGTGCGCCCGCGGCGACGTTTCCAGCGGGATCGGCGTCGGTTTGCCGATGTTCTGCGCACTGGCGAAAGCCGCGTACGAGAGCATGATCAAAGCGATGGCGGAACAGGATCTAGTCATGGCGAATCGATCAAGTCCTCATCTCCAGGCCGCGCATCGTGCCGGTGCTGGATGCGAATTTGTCTGCCGGAATGCCCATTCGCTGCAGCATGGAGACGAATAGGTTGGGCAGCGGGTAATTGTTGTTCGTATCGAAGGCCAAGTGCCGGCCGTGCCGGAAGCCGCCACCCGCGAAGAGCATCGGCATGTTCGTCGTCGAATGAGCGTTGGCGTCGCCAAGGTTCGATCCGTAAAGGATCATCGTGCGATCCAGCAGCGTTTCGCCGCCTTCATGCACATTCTTCAGGCTTTTGAAAAAGCTCGCCAGCAGTTTCATGTGCCATTCGTCGAGCACTTTGAGCTGGGCCAGCTTGTCCTTGGCCATGCCGTGGTGAGAAAGGTTGTGGTAACTGTCGGTAATGTTCTCGCCGGCGATCTGCACGACCGGCGTGCCGACGCTGTTGAGCATGAGCGAAACACTGCGCGTGGAATCCGTTTCAAACGCCAGCCGCACCAGGTCGTACATGATCTGCGTCTTTTCCATGTACTGAGCCGGACTGGTCGGATCGGCTGGGGGCTGCTCCTTTACGACCGGCTTGGGCCTGGTTTCCCAGCCCTTGGATTCCTGTAGGCGGTGTTCGAGGTCGCGCACGCTGGTGAAGTATTGGTCGAGCCGGCCGCGGTCGCGAGCGCCGACGTTGCGCTGCAAGTCGCGCGCTTGATCGGCAACAACGTCGAGAATGCTCTTGCCCGTGTCGAGGTTGCGGATTTGCGCGTCGATCTCTTCTTTGCTGCCCTGCAGGAAGAGCTGGCTGAAGACGCTGGATGCCCGCTCTTCGGGTGGGATTGCCACGCCCGTGCCGGTCCACGAAAGGCTCCGCGCCGCGCCATTGACCGAAAGTGTCAGCGATGGGAAGCGGGTAAGCGTGCCGATTCGTTCGGCGATGTACTGGTCCAAGGAAATCGTATTGCGGAACGCCCCGCTGCCAGGATGGGGCGCGGCGGTGAGAAACGCTACATCCGTCGGATGGCCGCCGTCGACCTGCGGATGCGACACGCCGCTCATGACCGTGAATTCGTCGCGATGCTCCTCTAACAGCTTGAGATACGGCGATAGCGTGTAACTCATGCCGGCGTCCTTGGGGAAGAACGGTTCGTGCAAGACGCCGAGATTGTTGCAAATGCCGAACACGCGGCGCAGCGGGTATTGGGAGATGGCACGCCATCCACGCGGCTGACCCGCGCCAAGGGCGGAATCATGGAATCGAGGAAAGGCAGCGCCACGACCACGCCTGCCGCCTTCAGCAGGCTGCGCCGCGAAAGCCCGCGCCGGCAAGAAACGCACGGGCCATGCATCTCGCCGTGGGTTTGGTTCTTGTTTGTCATGCCAGATTGCTGTTGGGAACGTTCACTTCGTCTGGAAAAGTTCGTTTAGCACAATCTCTTGCACCATGTCGCGCACGCCGTAACGACCCGGCGCAGGGCGATGCATCATCTTGTCGATCTGGGCGCGGTCGCTGAATCGGACCGGCGCACCGGTGGCGAAGACCGATAGCTGCCGCAGGAGGTTGCGTGCAACCCGCTCGTCATCTTTCACGAGCATCGCCTTGAGCTCGCGAATGTCCTTGAACGGCCGTCCGTCGGGGACCTGTCCTGCCGCATCGACGGGCAGGCCATAGTGGAAGGCATACGGTTGTCCGCTAATGCCAAAGCCGAAGATCGGCTTCACGTCCTCGGATGCCGCACGATACCTGGTGCGGAAGCCGCCCATCACGTCGAAGCTTTCCAGCGCGAATCCCGATGGATCCATGACGCGATGGCAAGAGGCGCACGTCGGGTCGTTGCGGTGTTTGTCGAGTTGCTGCCGGATGGTGACGGCACCGCGAATATCGGGTTCCACGACTTTCACGGAGGGCGGCGGGGGTTGAGTCTCGATGCCCAAAATGCGCTCCGTGATCCAATGGCCGCGAATGACTGGCGAAGTAGTCGTTCCGTTTGCGGTCACCTTCAGAATACTGGCATGTGTCATGAAGCCGCCGCGATCGGAATCGGGCGGCAGCGTCACCTTGCGCATTTCGGAGCCGGTCACGCCAGGTATTCCATAGTGCCTTGCCAGCCGGCTGTTAAGAAAAGTGAAGTCGGAATCGACGACATCGCGGGCGGGCAGATTCTTGGCGACGAGCTCGGCAAAGTAAAGTTCCGTCTCATCGACTGCCGCGAGCTTCAGCGCGTCGTCCATGTCATAGTCGTTGTAGAGCGTCGACGACGGCGAGGTGTCGTCGATCTTGCGGAGGTCCAACCAATAGTCGGTAAAGGCGTCGGCAAAGCGCCGCGATTTGGAATCGTTGAGCAAGCGCTCGGTTTGTGCGCGCAGGACTTCGGGTTTATGCAGTTCGCCGGACGCAGCAAGCGATTGAAGCGCCGGATCGGGCGTCGAGTTCCAAAGGAACATCGACAACCGAGTGGCAATCGCGAAATCATCCAACCGTCCGGGCTTCTCCTGCAAGAAGACATAGCCCGCCGATGAGAGGATCGCCGTGTAGGCGGCGAGCATGGACTTCGCGAATCCGTATCCTCTGCGATACTGGTCTTGATAGAGAGCGCGGAAGCGCTTGACGTCGGACTCGACGACCCCTTGGCGATAGGCATGTGCAAGGAAGTTGCGGATCAGCCGATCCGAGTCCTTATCCGGTTCCTTTGTTTCCACTTCCACGGCTGGGCCGCGGGCCGCCGCGGCGCCGCCCCGTGCCCCGCGGCCACCGCCGGCGGCAGCGCCCCGTCCGCCGCCTCCACGTCCGCCGCGTCCGCCGAAGCCCCCAGCCGCACTTGGTAGCGGATCCAACGTCACACCCGCCATGCCGGGCGCTTCCAGCTTCCTCAGCGGCAGATCCGCGAACATCAGCTTGTAGCCGGATGCATACCCATCGTCGTAAAACGGTCCCTCCACATCCATCCATTGAATCGCGTAACCGGGTATCCCGTCCCTTTGGGCCAGCGGGTTCACATATTGTTCGTCGGTGCCGTTGACGCGGGCGCGGAAGAAGCGAGTGTCGTCTGTCTGCACCGTCTCGCCGGCCGCCAAAGTCACGTCAACCTCGCTGACGGTCGGCCGCGGCTTAAAGTCAAAGACGCCCGCCCGGCGAACCTGCCCGGTGCTCCGAGCAAAGACCGCCATCGGCTCGTCGTTGCGACCCGGCCAGACTTCATCCAGATTCGGACGATGCCACAACGGCAGATAATACACGGGCGATTTCTGGTTGCCCTGTCCCTCGTAGAACCATCGCGCAATGCCGCCGCCGCCGACCCAGATCGAGTAGCCGGAAATGCTCAAATGATAACGGGCCGTTACCGCGCGCGGAATGACCAACTATAGCCGCCTGCATCGCTGAAGATGCTCGATACTTTTCCGACCGCTTCGCGATCGCGCGACGCGGCGTTTGAAATCGGAGCAATACCCAGCCGCACGTCGCGCTGTGCCTTTCCATCCAGCACTGGAAACGCCAATCGGTCGGGAAGCGTGCCGTTCTCCCGCGGCAGAAACGAGCCGGTGAGTCCGCCCAGGTCGCGGGCATATATGCGCCGCTTCGTCTTTTCCGGGCGATTCAGCTTCTCGCTCATCGCCTGGCGCAGCGCGTAATCCGCGGCGCTCATGAAGCGTTGCATTTGCACGTAGGACACGTCCAGTGCTTCGCCGCTCTTGTTGAAGAGGTAGGCCTCGCCATCCAGCGGCAGTTTGTCCTTGATTTGCGCCATGGGAAGGCCGAGCAGATCGCGCAGGGCATTCTCATACTCGTAGCGGTTCATCCGGCGTTGCACGGCCCGACCTTCGCCTGCCATCATGGCTTGCTCGGAAGCCCGTAGCGTTGTCGCCATCGACTTGACGAATGTCGCAGTTGCCGCCCCGTCGGGGCGCGGTTCGTCCTTGGGTGGCATTTCACCCGCCTTGACTCGGTCGTGGACGCGAACCCAAGTGGCAAAGCCAGTTCGATCTTCCGGGTCGTACTTGAGTGAAGTCAAATCCAGTAGTCCGGACTTTTCGTCCGCGTTGTGACAACCGGCACAGTTTTCACTCAGAAATGCTCTCGCGCCCGCCGGTATGTCCTCCGCATGGATGGCTGCGGGCGGGCCGACAGAGTCCCTTGTAAGCACTGGCGTGGCCGAGCGCAGGACCGCCACGCCCGCACCGGTTAATAGCAGAATGCCAATTAGCGCGATAGCTGCCCGCTTCCAGCCCATGCAAACGCGCTCGCCAGAGCGACGCGGATTACCGTTGCTCCCAAATCGCCTTATCATTGCCGAATACGCAGCACGGATCGGCCTATTCATGGCATTATTTTATCACATTTTTATGCGAATTCAATCGCTGGTCATTTCATCGCCGCGCGGTGTAAGTCTTGCATCATCTAACGGTTTCTCGGGCTAATGCACTCGATCCTTATCTAACCCCTGGGAGTTCGCGGATTGCGGCGGAGGTATAGTCATCGCGCTCCGCGTCGTGGGCGTAAGATTCGCCGGGCGGCGGGCGTGGCTGCCACATGCCGCAATACCGCAGAATCCTCTCAATCACCTCGCCCTGCGGCGGCTCAATGAAGGCGACGACCTTCATCTCGCCGGCGCAGTGCGGACGGCAAAGCTTCCATAGGGAAAGGTGAGAATTGCAGTAGCGCGCGTACGTCGAGCGCAACCGCGCGTTGCGGTTTTTGAAAAGGCCCTCATCGTGGCGCGGTGGTCCAACACGGACGATCTCCGTCGGGTAAAAAGGCTCTTCTCGCCAATTTGGTATATACGAGGCCCAAGGCCCCACGTTTCCGTATCCGGCGTTCGAGCCCACGACAGAGCACCATGCTTTTTCAACGGGCTTGGCACACGCGATGGAGAACCATCACATGGCACTGCCCATGGGGTCAGCGGCGTTATCGGGAGTCCGTGTCGGACACGTTCGCGGGGACTTGGAGCCTCAGCTTCTGATTGTACTTTGCCGATCCCCAGCTTTGCCAGCACAACGAGCAGGATTTCGCCGATGGCCTGCGGTCCTTTGCGGCGACTGCGGCAGGCCTTGCGGCAAGTCTCTCGCAAGGACTGGGCTTCGGCGGCCTGTTCGGGCTTGGGGATCTGCGCCGCCGCGGCCTGCAGATCGCGGAGGATTTCCGGCGGCGCGGTGGCATGTTCCTTGTGGAATTCCAACAGCTTCGCGATGACGTAGGAGCGGTCCAACCGGCTGGGATGATGGTACAGCTTCCGGCCGCTGACCATCTGAAAGACGGTCCGTGTGACCCGGTTGGCAACGCGGCTGCGGAACATCGCGCGGGTTCACGCCGCGCTGCTTCCACAGTTCCGCCTTGCCGCGGTAGTGCGCGTTGCTCTTGACCAGGCAATCGGCAACGCGCATCCAGGCGCCGCGCAGCCGCGCGTTGCGGAAGCGGGCCAACGGGCCGTCGGCGCGGTCCACCTCGTCGCTTTGATAGCGCGCGGGAAACAGCCCGGCGCGGCCGGAGATCGCCTTGGCGTGGGCGTAATGTTCGATCGGTCCCGTCTCGCCCGCCAACTCGCTGGCCGTGACGACGTTGATGCCCGGATGCGAGAGCAAGAGCAGATAGGGCGTTTTCACGAGGATTCCGGCCAGGTCTTGCTCCAGCTGATCGATCTGCCGGGTCTTGGTCTGCCAGTCCTCATAGAGCGCGTGCCAGACCCGCGCCAAGTGCTCGCAGAGCGGATCGGTCGCGGCGGCGTTGCCGGCCCAGGCCAAGAGTCGTTCCACCGTCCGCTTTTGCACCTGCAGTTTCTCTTCACGCAGGCAGCAGAGCACCCCGCCAACGCCGGCGTTGAGGATTGTCTCGGGACGAGCTGCGCGGCGGGCCACGGCCATGGCTACCGGCCTTGTCCAGAGATCGTCTTCGGGAAACAAGTCCGCATAGCCGGGCAGGCAGCGCTGTAGTGCCTGGCGGATCTGGCTTTGCAGCTTGCCGCGCTTCTTCACCAGATCGCGGCGATGCCTGGCGAGGATTTGCAACTCGCGGTAGGTCTCCTCCCATTCCGGTTCGACCAGCCCGAAGCCGTTCACGGCGGCGCGGAAGATGCCCTCCAGATCGTGATCGTCGGTCTTCGTGTCGGCGTGCGCCGGGAGGCGATAATGCCGCGAGGCGAAGGGGTGCACCAGGCGCGTTTCGCTGCCGGCCTTGCGAAAGGCGCGTTGCACGGGCCGGTGGTAAGTTCCGGTCATTTCCACGGCCACGATGTGGTCTTCCAGGCCGTGCTGCTCGATCGCTTCGCGGAGTTGTACCGTGGCCAGTTCCAACGCGGCGCGCTGATGCTCAACCACAGTGGGCGGGATAAGCACCTTGCCATAGAAATCGCAAAGCATCCATTTGGAGCGCACCTTGGCGCAATCAACTGCAACAATGCCGAACCGCTCTGGCCCGACTTTCTGCACGCGCACCTGAATCACGCCCCTGGGCTTGCCCAGTACGGCTGGACTGATTTTACGGGATTTGCGAGAATTACGTTTCGTAGCCATTCCAACTGTTCTCCTGTCTTGGGAAAGAGGTCGAAGCCTTTCCCAAAACGTACAGTTGGAATGGTTCTATTGATTTCTTGTCAAAGAGAACCTGATACCAGGGGGTCCGCTTCGTAAATCCGCTTCATGAGCATGGCCCAGGTCTGGCTGGCACGTGTGGGAGCGATCGGCGCGTCGGCAGGAGAAACGCCCTTGTATCGTCCGGGCCGCACTGAAAGCCGAGCCCCTACTTGTACCGGTCGTTGCGCGCAGTATAATCCCGGCGGCCGATCAACTGGGAAGCTGGGTTTGTAGGGGAGTGAAAGAATGAAAACGAGAATCCGTCTTGCGACAATACTTGCATTGGCGTTTACGCTGCCTGTCGCCACGTTGATCGTGGCTAAGCAGGCCCAACTGGGGAGTAATGCCTCGGCTCCGGCCAGGCCGGAGGGACCGTGCGACATCTACGGCGCCTCCGGCTGCCCATGCACGGCCGCTCACAGCACGACGCGGGCCTTGTACGCCGCCTATAACGGTCCCCTCTACCAGGTCGTGCGGCAGTCGGACGGCAAGACCTTGGACATCGGCATTGTCAAGCCTTCGGCCTCCGACGGCGGCGGATATGCCGATGCGGCCGCACAGGACGCTTTCTGCGCCAACACGTACTGCTGGGTCACTACGATCTACGACCAGTCGAGCAAGGGCAACAACCTCGTCCAGGCGCCCCACGGCGGATTCGCCGGCCCGGCGATGGGCGGCTTCAACAACGTCCCGCTGGCCGACTGGGCGCCGATCACGATCATGGGCCACAAGGCCTATGGCGTCTTTATCGCGCCGGGCATGGGCCTCCGCTGGAACGACGCCCACGGCACCGCGGTCGACGATCAGGCGGAGGGTCAGTACTGGGTCGTCAACGGCCGGCACTTCAACGGCGGCTGCTGCTACGACTACGGCAACGCGGAGACCGACAGCCGCGACGACGGCGACGGCACGATGGAAACTACCTACTTCGGCAACGCCAACGTTTGGTATCACGGCAACCCGCCCGGCCCGTGGATCATGACCGACCAGGAGAACAACTTGGTCGGCTGCGTCACCGATTCTCCGCGGAACAAGCTCTGCACAAGCCTTCCCAACATCAATTGGCGTTTCGTCACCGCCACGGCCGACGGCGAATCGCACCACTGGCGAACGATGGGCGGCGACTCGCAAAAAGGCGACTTGCAGATCATGTTCGACGGGTCGCGCGTCAAAAACCCCAACAACAGCTACGACCCAATGCGCAAGCAAGGGGCCATCCTCCTGGGCAACGGCGGCGACAACAGCAACGGCTCGCAGGGCACGTTTTACGAAGGCGCGATGACGCTCGGCGGCACATTCCCTTCGCAGGAAACCAACCAGAAGGTACAGGCCAACATCGTTGGTGCGAAATACGACGGGCCGCGGTTGAGTATTGCGCCGGCGTCGGCACGAACCGCACCGCCAGGACTCCAGGTCTTTACGCCGGGCTCCTCGCAGGAGACTACCCTGGCTTTCACGAATAACACGGGCGCACCAGCGACTAACGTCAAGCTGAGCATTTCCGCGCCCGGAGGGCCGAGCTATTCCGCGCCCGGCGGGTGGCCGGCGACAGTCTCCGTCGCCGGCAGCAACGAGTCGTCGAAAACGTTCACCGACCCGGTCGCTCCGGGTGCCACGGTGCGTGCGACGTTCAAGATTACCACGGGGACGGACGCCTTCAACGGCGACTTGATTGGCATCGCATCGTGGACGAACCAGACGACCGGCCAAACGCAGTCCGAGACATCTGCCGAAAAGGTGCGGATCGTCAGCCCGGTCAAGATCAACGAGTTCGCCGTCAGCTCCGGCACGCCGGCAAACGCCACCAACTCGTTCATCGAGCTTTACAACTCGGGCGCCAACGAGGCCGATATCTCCAACTGGACCTTGACCGAGCACCCGGCCCAGCAGGCTGTATTCTCGTCGATTAAGGTCCCGGCCGGGACCAAGCTCGCGGCCCACGGCTTCTATTTGTTCGGATTGGCTAACTCCGGGCTGGCCGCCCCGGCCCACAAGGGCGATTCCACTATTCACGTCAGGAACACGGCGGACATGAAAGTCGGCGATACGATTGAAATTGACACCGGCGCGGGCTTGGAAAAGCGCAAGATCGCCTCTATCGGCACGGCGGCCGGCGGCAGCACGACGCTCTGGCAACCGCTGCCCGACGGTCCGGTGATCACGGTGCCCGCCGGTTCGACCAACGTCCCTTACACGGGCGCGGGAGGTGGTTTTGGCGGTGGTGAGGGCGGGGCCCGCTTCGCGGTCGAAGTCGGCCAGAAGATCGGCATCGGCTATGGCGCCACCTATCCCGCCGTCGCCAACAGCGGGGAAAAGCTTGAGGTGGTTACGGTCACCGAGGTCGGTAAGCCCGGTACGCAAAGCGTCTTGGCGGCCGGCGCAAAGGTCGGCGACAAGAGCATCCGGGTACGGAACGGTGGCAACATCTCGGTCGGCGACAAGAATCCGCTTGGATATCGACAGCGTGGGCCACGGGATCGAAACAGTCACGGTCACCGGCGTCGGCACGCAGGCGCCGCCAGCGGCCGGCGGCGGGCGGGGCGGACGTGGCGGGGGCACGCTCGAATTGGCCGAACCGCTGAAGTTCAATCATGCGGCCAATATTCCGCTCAGCGTCCGTGGGACCGGCATCAGCTTCCAACCAGCGACCGCTTTCGCCCACTCCAGCAACGAGCCTATTCAGCCGTTGGGTACCGGCATCACGCTCGACCAGCCCCTGGACGGCGATCACGAAATCAACGCGGTCGTGCGCGATGCGGCAGTGACGACCGCGGGCTACCAATATTCGCGGAAGCCCGATGAGTGGTTCGGCGGACCGACGCTGTCGCCTAATTCCGGCGCGATGGTGCTCCGCGACGCCGCGGGCCTGGTTGTTGACAGCCTCAACTACGGTGGACTGGTCGATCCCTGGGCGGCCGAAGGCTATCAAGGCCGCTCGCCGGGGAACGGATGCAGTGTGCCTTCGCCCGGCGCCGGCGGCCGAGGCGGCCGCGGGCGTGGCGCTCAGACCGCCGGCGGGCAGAACCGCAGTGCGGGCCGCGCCACCGACGGTGCCGACACGGGCAGCAACTGCGCCGATTTTCGCGTGCAGACGCCCACGCCCGGCGCGCCAAATTAGGGCACCCTGTAATGGTTCGTTATCTCCGCTTCTGGCCCCCGTGGCGCTGCGCCGCGACCGGGCTTTGCGCGCTGGGCTTTGCGCTCAGCGCCTATCTGAGTTGGCATTATCTAATGGGTGCCGCGGTGATCGGCTGCGGCGGCGGAAGCCCGTGCGAACAGGTGCTCGGCAGCCGGTGGTCTGAGATAGCAGGCGTATTGCCCGTCAGCGGTCTGGCGGCGGGGACGTACCTGGCAATGCTGGTCTGCAGTTTTTACCTTGGTCCGGCCACGGCCGCGTCCGACCGCCGGGTAGCATGGGCCGCGATGCTGGTGCTAGCCGGCGCGATCGCCGGAAGCGCCGTCTGGTTCACCGTCTTGCAGGAATGGGTCATCGGGGCAATGTGCCCATATTGCATGGCGACGCACGTCGCCGGACTGTTGCTGGCGGCATTGGCGATCTGGCGCGCCGATCGGCCGATTGCCCGCGTCAAGCCTGGTGCTATGCGGCCTGACCTTGACCGGCGTCATGGCGGCCTGCCAAATCGCTTTTCCGACCCCGGCGAGAAAAGCAGCAGGCACACTCCGAATGTCGTCCGCTCAAGACATGCCGTCCACCGAAAGCCTGCCCGCGGCTGAAAATCGAGCCGTGCCTTCCGCACCCGCGCTCGATCCTCGCGGCGCGCCGCTGATTGGTTCGCCGGACGCCCCTTTCGTCGTCGAGCTGTTTTTCGATTACAAATGCCCCCATTGCCAGAAGCTTCATTCCATGCTCGATAAGGCAATAGCCCGCTACGACGGCAAGCTGGCGTTTGCCTTGTGCCCGGCGCCGTTGAACAGCCAGTGCAACCCCTACGTTGCCCGCGACGTGGACGAATTCAAGGACTCCTGCGAGCTGGCTCGAATCAGCCTTGCGGTCTGGCTGGCCAAGCGCGAGGCGTTTGTCGCGTTCGACGGCTGGATGTTCTCGCCGGAGCCAGGCCACCTCTGGCAGCCGCGAAGCCTTGAGGCCGCCAGCGCCAAAGCGGCCGAACTGGCCGGTTCGGAGAAGTTCAAAGCCGCCCGCGACGACCGCTGGATCGACAATTACATGAAAACCTCGACTCAGATTTACGGCGACAGCATTTCAAGCGGCAACGCGATCCCGAAACTCGTTTTTGGTACGCATTGGGTGATTGCCGAACCGAACGACCTGGACGATCTCGTTTTGATCCTTCATGCCAACCTGGGCGTGCCGGGGCCATTGCCGTCAAAACCGGATTCGGCGGACCATAGCGGTATCAAGTGACGAGCCAAAACTCTCAGCACTGCTGCCGCCGGCCTACTTCGCCGCTTCTTTGGCGGGATAGCCGAGCACAGCAAGCATTTTTTCCCCGTAATGCTTGCCGAACTCCCGCGAACCCGCTGCATTGAAATGCAGGTGGTCCGGATCGGAGGTGCAGCCGGCTGAGGACACACGGTACAAACACTGGCGATTAGCAGCGAATTATGTAGGCTCATATCTCGTAACATAACGGGCACCAAGCTCCCTAGCAAGCGCCGACTGTCTTGGGATTGAAAACAGGTCACAGTTATCCGTGAAATGGTCCAGTACGGGCAATGCTCCCGTCAGTCTTGCACCGCCAGTTCCGCGTTCAGCCGCACCGTATGTCTGGCCTTGATATGTACCTCTGCTGTCTTGCCGCCGCAGCGAACCTTGAACGTGGCAGGCGCCCTATTGCGGATCGCGGCCGACACTAACTTGCCGTCCTTCCACTGCATTGCTACCTCATATCCCCCGCGAGCGCGGAGACCGTCAATCGATCCCATTTTCCAACTCGGCGGCAGAGCCGGCAGCAGACTGATTTCGCCAGCGTGGCTCTGCACGAGGGCCTCCGCAATGGCCGCCGTCAGGCCGAAGTTGGCGTCGGATTGATTCGATCGGCTGTTGTGCAGGTCTTCGGCAAGCGAGTTTTGGATCAGGGCCCGCATCCATTGCTCGACTTTCTCGCCGCGCTCCAGGCGCGCCCAAACGCTTGTGTCCCACGCCGTGATCCAGCCGCCGCGAGCACGCCGCGTTTCCATCCAACGGTTGACCGCGGCCGCCAATTCGGGCGTGCCGCGGAGCGTGACAGTGCTTCCGGGAAAGAGCGGGAAGTTGGGCGAGACGTTATGCCCCTCGCTGCCCGGTTCCCAATCCTCAATCCATTCCTGCAAGTAGCCGTTGTGATTGACGCGATAAGGCGGCAGCTTCGGCAGGATGACGGCCAACCTGGCGCCGAAATCCGCGTCCATGTTCAAGATCTTGCCCGCCTCAATGCAGTGCGAAAACAACTCGCGAATCAGGGCGCAGTCCAAAGTCGTGCCCGGCGATAACGACGCCGTGTTTCCCGCCCTGTCGTAATACGTGTGCTCGGGCGACATCGAAAACGGCGTGACCAGCCAATGGTGTTTGGGGTCCTCCACCAACAATTCCGCGAGGAACTGCGCCGCCCCTCGCATCAGTGGATACTCATCTCGCAGGAACTTTTCGTCGCCGCCGAAAAGATAATGCTCCCAGATGTGCTGGCAGAGCCACGCACCGCCGACGGGCCACATGCCGTACTTGGCCGCGTCCACCGGCGCGGTCCCGCGCCAGAGATCGGTATTGTGATGCAGCACCCATCCGCCACAGCTGTAGTAGGTCTTGGCGGTTTTGGCACCGGTCTCGGATAAGTCTTTGATCAACTCGAACAGCGGCTGGTGGCATTCGGGCAGGTTGCAAACCTCGGCCGGCCAGTAGTTCATCTCCACGTTGATGTTCGTCGTGTACTTGCTGCCCCAAGGCGGCAAGAGCGTCTCGTTCCAAATGCCCTGGAGGTTGGCCGGCTGGCCGCCGGCACGACTGCTGGATGCCAAGATATACCGGCCAAATTGGAAACAGAGGGCTTCGAGGTTCGGATCGACCGCGCCGCCGCGAACGGACCGCAGTCGCACGTCCGTCGGCTTGTTGTTTTGCGAAGCGTCGCCGATCCGCAAATGCACTCGGCCCATAAGGTTGCGGAAGTCGTCCACGTGCCGGCGACGCAGTGCGGCAAAATCCTTGTCGAGGGCATCGTCGAGCACCTTTTTGCACCGTGCCACCGGGTCGCCGCTGATATCGTGGTAGTTTACGAAGCTCGTCGCCACCGCAACGAGCAGCGTCACGGCGTTGGCATTCCGGATATTGAGCTTGGAACCGCTTGCTTCCGAACTACCGCCTTCGAGCCGGGCAGCCAGCGCCGCCTCGTATCCAAGGCCCCTTCCCACCGTTCGCGCAATCAGCCCGCCCATGCCGGTCGACGGAGCGGCGAACGGACCATTCCAGGTTCCGTCCATGATGAGTCGGTCAGGATCGGCCGCACTCTTCTCCAAGTAAGGACCGCGAAATTGAGCGCCAAGTGACACGCGGCCGGGCTTGTCGCTGCTAACTCGTACCACCAACACGCGATCGGGCCAAGAGACGAACGCCTCGCGCGTTATCTGGGCATCTCCCAAACGGTAACTCACTTTGGCAATTCCGGTTTCCATGTCCAACTCGCGTCGATAATCGGTGGCGTTGCCCCCGCCGAAGGAAAGGGCCAAGTCGCCGATTGGCTGATAGGCCTCCTGCGCTTTAGGTATGCCCCAAAAATGCTGGTTGGCCAGCTTCTCCGCCTCCTGAAATTTTTTCGCGAAAACCAGATCGCGGATTTGGGTAAAGTACTTGTTGGCTTCTGGATTGTCGTAGCAGTGCGGAACGTCCGGACCAGAAGGACGACTCGTTCAAAGCGATCCGCTCTTCAGGCACGCCGCCAAAGACCATCGCGCCTATCATACCGTTACCCAGCGGCAGTGCCTGGAACCAAGCGGCCGCCGGCTGACTGTACCAGAGAGTCATGTTCTGCGACGGCAGCGCGGTCTCGGATGTACTCTGTTCAGTAGCCTGCGAGAAGCTGCGCGGAAGGAATAACAGCACCAAGGCAAGTGCGTGGCGGAAGGAAGCTCGGCTGCACATTCGTGTTCTCCATTCTTTTGGCTCTCTAATCTGAACGGTCAGGTTTTCCGTGGTCCATGTCTTATTTTGACCAGTGCATGGATAATTGTAACCTGCTCCGAAATGCGAAAGCGATCGACGAAAGGCTGCGAGCAACGCGACAGGATGTTCAAGAGTGCGGCATGACGCCGTCGGGTCGCCATCGATTGCAGATTTATAAGAACTTGCTTGGTATACTGTAATCAACTACCCGCTTAGCGGTGTCGATTCGCCCGCGGCTGGGAAGAAGTAGCCCGCAGTGGACGCCCTTCAACTCGATTCGATCTCCGGTTCCCTTTACTTTATGAAAAGCTCAATTCTGTTTGTCTTGCCATTTCTTTGGCTTTGTGTCGCAATTAATGCCGCGGATATCAAGGTGCTCTCCCCAGACGGAAAAGTGGCCATCGTCGTGTCGGACTCCGGCGGCCTGAGCTACTCCGCATCGCTCGACGGTCATGAAGTAGTGGCGTGGTCGCGATTCGGCATCATTGCTGACGGCGTCGATCTCGGAGGCGACGCTAAGCTAGGCAAGTCCAAGTCGAGCGATATCCATGAGACTTACGCGACGTTCGGCGGTCATACATCCGCCGTCAACGAATGTCGCGAAGCCACGGTGGAGGTTCGCAGCGCCTCCGGCGGGGACTACGAACTGGACGTGCGCGCCTACAACGATGGAGTGGCGCTACGCTCGCAGCTCCCCGCGAGAAAGGGCCGAATGATCAATGGCGAGAGCACGGAGTGGAAGCTGCCCGGCGATCCGACCGCTTGGTACCAGACCGACTTCGGCAGTTACGAGGGACTCTTCAAAAACACCCGCTTGCAAGACTTGCGCCGGCAGCAAGATCCCATTGCCGATTACCTTCAGCCTACCGGGCGGCGGCTTCGTCCTGGTGACGGAAGCCAATCTGGCGAACTATAGCGACCTGGGCGTGCAAGCGGCGGGCGATCATTCGCTGCGGGCCTACTTTCACGCCAGCCAGAACGGCTGGACGACGAGCGACACCGTCGTCCAACCGTGGCGCGTCACGTTATTGGCCCGCGACCTCAATGCGCTGGTGAATAGCGATCTCGTGCGGAATCTCTGCCCAACTCCATCGCCCGAACTGGCCAAGGCAGCCTGGATTCAGCCCGGCAGGTCGTCCTGGCAATGGTGGAGCAGCGGCGGGCCGCGATTCGCCGAGCAGCATCAATGGGTGGATTGGACCAAGGAACTGGGATTTGAGTACTATCTTATTGACGAAGGCTGGCGATCCTGCGCGACAACGGCAAAGACGATTGGACCTGTCTCAAAGAAGTCTGCGACTACGCCAAGACCCGCGGCGTGAAGATCTGGGCTTGGGTTCACAGCAACCAGGTTGCGACACCCGCGGCTCGGGCCAGTTTTTTCGACCACGCAGTTGCCGCGGGCGTGGCTGGTTTGAAGATCGACTTCGAGCCGGCGGCCGACGTCCGCTGGGTCAACTGGTACAACGACACGCTGCGAGACGCGGCGGCGCGAAAGCTACTGATCGATTTTCACGGCGCGAACAAGCCGATCGGCCGCGACCGCACCTGGCCCAATGAACTGACGCGCGAATCGATCCGTGGCCACGAGTACCAAATCCTGCGATACCGCCGCACGTTGCCGCCGCAACACGATTGCATCTTGCCATTCACGCGTTTCGTGATCGGGCCGGCCGATTACACGCCGACAGTTTTTAATCCCCGCGAGCTGCGCGGCTACACCTGGGCCCGAGAGCTTGCCCAGGCAATCGTTTTCACGTCGCCCTTCTTGTGCTACGCCGACCATCCGCGGAATTATCTGACGAACCCGGCCGTGGACGTGCTGAAGGCGATTCCCTCGACGTGGGACGAGACCGTGGTTCTGCCGGGCAGCGAGATCAGCAAGTGCGCCGCCTTCGCCCGCCGCAAGGGAAAGACCTGGTTCATCGGCGTATTGAACGGCGGCGGGGCAACGAAGTTTGACTTCGCGTTGAGTTTTCTCGCCGGCGGCAAGTACAAGATGATCCAACTGGGCGACGCGCCCGATCGCGGCGACGGCTGGAACCGCGAGGAAAAGACCGTTGAACGCGGCGATAAGGTGCATCTCGACCTCCGTGCCAGCGGCGGCTGCGTCATAGAATTGTCACCGCTATAATGACGGCGGCGCGGATCCGCAGACCGGTCGTAGGCCGGCGGGTTTGAAATCGACCCAAGAACGCGATTCATGCTCTTCCACAAACTCTCAGGGGAGAATTCGAGATGCCGCCTTTCCTTCCGCTGCCGCGTCGTTTCATTCCGATCGTTTGCCTGCTCGCTCTTGCTGGTGCTGCGTCCGCAACGGCGGCGCAACCTACCGCGTCTCGCCAGCGATTCGCTTCCAAGCAGGAGGAGCAGGCTCTTCAGGAGCGCGATGCTTCGTACCGCAAGGTGGACGCCGACTACCGCCACGCCGGCGCAGACGCGGTGGAACGATGGATGGACTGGAAGTGGGGCCTGCGGATCCACTGGGGCCTGTACTGCATGTTCGACGGACAGGAGTCGTGGATCATCACCAAGCACCAGAGCGACAAGGACTGGCTTCGGAACTACTACGCCTCGTATCAGCGGTTCAACCCCCAGGGGTTCGACGCGGACGAATGGATGCGAATTATGGAGCGCGCCGGCATGAAGTACTTCTCCTTCACCACCAAGCACCACGAGGGCTTCTGCATGTGGCCGACGAAGACCCTGCAGAAGGGCTTTCGCAAGCGGGCCGACGGCACATACGAAGAAGTCGTCGACCACTACAGTATCGCCGAGACGCCTTTCAATCGGGACATCGTCGGCGAGGTGGTCAAGTCCGGCCGCGCGCACGGCCTCGGCGTGAGCCTATACTATTCGCACGTCGACTGGCACGACTCGGATTTCGCCTGGGACAATCGCAACTTCTGGTACGACCGGGCGTTCAACAAGAGCTCGCAGCCGCAGCGCTGGGCCGCATTCATTCGAAAAGAGCGCGATCAGATTACCGAGCTCTTGACGCAATATGGGCCGATCGACACCCTTTGCCTGGACATCAACTGGCCACGGGACGCCCAGGAGGACTGCAACGACATCGCCCGGCTCGCACGCAAGTTGCAGCCGAATGTCATGCTCCGCAACCGTGGCATCGGCGACTACGGCGACTACGAGACACCTGAGGGGGCGATTCCCGCCGATCCGAACAACATGAAGCGGCCGTGGCAGGTAATCTATCCTTGCGGGACCGGTTTCTCCTATAAAAAGAACGACAGGTACAAGTCGCGGCAGTGGGTGCTGGAAAGCCTCGTCGACATCGTCGCCAAGGGAGGCAATTTCCAAGTTGGATTTGGTCCCGACCCCGATGGCAAATGGCCGCCGGAGATGGTCGACCGCGTCACCTACGTCGGCGACTGGCTGAAGGTAAATGGCGAAAGCATATATGCCACGCGGCCTTACCCGCGCTATCGCGAGGGGAACGACGTGCGGTTCACGCGCAGCAAGGACAAGAGCTGCGTTTATGCCATCAGCCTGCACTGGCCCGGCGAGAGCCTGAACCTGCGCACGGTTCGGGCCAAGGAAGGCACGGCGATTCGTATGCTCGGCGTGGATCGCGACTTGAAGTGGGGGCAAGATGCTATGGGGCTGGCCATCGAACTGCCCAAGGATCTGCAAGACGAGTCTAAACGGCCATGTCGCCAGGCTTATGCCTTCAAGATCCAGTCGCAGCCGTGGGAAACCCTCTCTTCGGCATTGCCCGTCGAGCCTTCCGGTCCGGCGCGAGTAGGATCCGCTGCGGCAGGCAAATCGTCCCGAGTCCGTCAGTTCTACTGGACCAGTGCGGCGTCCAACGCTTGGAGATGCGCCATCGATCGCCGGCGTCCGTCTCTTCTACGTTGATGGACTCAGCGACTTCGGCGGCGACGAGTCGGGCGATAGTTGTCTTGCCGGTCCCGCTTTGACCGCTAATCCAGTAGGCGCGCCTGACAGGCCGCGCATGCGAAGTGCCTCGACCTTGGCGATTACCTTTTTCTTGTCCTACGACGTCGGACCAGGTTTGTGGCCGGTGTTGTTCGTGAAGTTGCATGCCTGTTTCTCCCTTGTTTTTGGCTTGTTTGTCGGCTGTCTGGCGTATGTTTACATCCGTTTACAAACGTATCGTCAACATGTCAAGTGCTTGGTATGTAATTTCGTTTGGTTGCGGCGGCGTGAAGCATCGCTCCGCGGAATCGCCGTGATTTCGAACTGATTGGCGTGCCAGCGCGTGCTCGATGGCAGCAGCGCGAGCAACCGCATACTGAGACGGATGGCCAGAAAACGGCGTTGGCTGCCCAAGTCTTCGCGCGGCCTTGATCTCCAGCGAGGTGCTTCAGGCTGCGACGAGTAAGTCAGACCCCATTCGGCCGTGCATGCTCGTGTATGAAGAAGGACACAGTTTTGCACCGGCAACCGTGCCGAACCTGCGGCGGAAGCCTTACAAGGTCCGCAAAATCACCGGCCGCAAACGATCAAAGAAGAAGGTAAGATCATGACCCGCGCCCGAGACATCGGCAACCTCCATGACCCAGCGCTCGTTGCCGTCGATTACACAGTCAGCGGCCCTCGCACCGCTGCTGCCGTGATCGCTGGCAAAGCCACGCTGGAGAGCATGACTTATCAAACCGCGGAGGATGGGCTCCAGACCGTCACGCTTGGCCAAATACCCGATGTGCTTCGCAGTCTGGGAGATCGGCCTAGGCTTTATGGAAACGCGCTGGTTGGTTTAGCGGTGGAGGCGGTTCACGATTTACCTTTACCGTATAAGTTCGACGACAGCGAGACTATGCTACGCATTATCTACGGCCACCGCGCCGACATGGATAGTGAGCCAACGCCTTTGCGAGCCAACCATGTCAACGATTTAATTCAAAGAGTCCAAAACTCGCTCGCCCTCAGCATTCGGTTATCCGAAGCGATCGCCGATGGCGGTTTCGACAGACTCTACCACGAGATTGAACTAGCCGTGCTCGCGCCGAGGTTGGCGATGACTCTTGCAGGCATCCGCGTCAATATAGCTATGGCCGAAGGAATCAGAGAAGCCCGCGACGTGCAAATGGCTATTGCTCGCCGGCAATTACAAGAGATTGCAGGTCGGGCCATCAACCCGGACTCATCGCAGGAATTAGCGCATTATCTATATGACGAATTGCGGTTGCCGGCCGGAACTCGGACAAGGAACGGTGCGCCATCAATCTCGATCGCGGCGCTAAAACCACTGGCCGAACGACACCCAGCCATTCCGGCTGTGCTTCGGTACATGGAGCTCCGGCCGATCCGAGACGACGCTGCAGCGTTGCTTGCCGGCGTGGGAGCTTCCGAGCTGATTTATCCCGACCTTGACCCTCTGGGCGCCGTAACCGGTCGGTTCAGTTGCCGTGAGCCGAACTTGCAGGGACTGACCGCAACGGTGCGTGCTGCCGTCGAAGCCGCCCCAGGCCACGTTCTGCTGGAGGCCGACTATCGCCGGCGGCTACGTGGCGTCCCGAAACTCGGCCGTGTTCCACAAGGCAGGTTGCAAGGGCGCCGAGAAGATTTCGGAGGAGAACCTCGTGCGTTATAATACGCGGAATGAGGCGATTGCGGCCGGGAAGAAGCCGGCACACGATTGCAATCCGTAGGTATCGAAGCTATGGGAATGTTGCCTAGCGTCGCGCAGCGGAGTCTGGCAGAATTGTGACAAGTACCTATCTGAGCCAGAAATATGGCCATTGTCGGTATCAGCGGGAGTCTGTTTCTTTCGCATGTCAGCCAGTCTCTGAAATGGAGACGGACTGCATTGCCCCTCAGCGGACTGGTAATTGTACTGCTGGCCTGTGCCTTTGCCGATGGCGGAGAGCAAACCAGTCCAGCGCCACCCGTCAATGACAAGGCACCTGCCCCGTCGCGAGAATTGAAATACCTCATTTTCTGGAGCGACCCAGAGAAAGCAGGGGAACTAGCCGAGCGGGTCGGCGTGAAGGGCGACGGCAAGACTCGGCTTCTGGGGTTTGGCCTGCCCAATGCGACCTATGAGCTTGGGGAGCAATTGCCCAACCGCATTCGGAGTGCATTCGCCGCCGCGCGTAAGCACGAGATGGCAGTGATGCTGCATTTTGATTTCCACCAGGCTTGGAAGAGCCGCCCGGACCTCTGGAACTGGTTCGATCCGGGCAAGCCAGGTTACAACCCGAACAACAAGTACAACGTCGAGTGGCAGGGTTGGGACGGGCCGCCGAACAAAGTGCGCTACCTGAACGACGGCGTACTCGAACGCCTGCCGCCGAACATGTGTTTTACGAGCAGGAGAATGCGAGCCGAGGTCACGCGGATTGTTTCCAAAGTCATCGCCCCGGTCCTCCGCGACGAGATTTCCAGACTCAAGGCCGAAGGCAAGGAAGCCCTCTTCGCGGGAGTAGTGGTGGGTTTAGAGCCGAGCATCGACGACTACTCACAACCCGATCCCGAACGCACGAAGATGATGAAGGAAGACGGCGTGCCCGCCAAACCGCTCGGCTACCGGGCGCTCCTGGATCGCGGCTTCAGCGCGGCTAAGCCGCCGCACGATTTCCGAAAGGTCCTCGCGGGGATTGTTCAAAAAACCGTTGCTTTCTGGTGCGAGCAGTTCGTCGAGGCGGGCATCCCTGCGGAGAAGCTCTATCCCCACGTCGCCGCCCCCGCGCCCGTCGAGAAGAGGAACGCTCCTGTCTGGACGGCGTTCAACAAGTATTCCCGGCCCGGTTGGACCACCTACCCGGTCGAGGTCCTCGGGGAGAGCTTCAAACCGATCTATGACGAGTTGAAGAAGCACGGCAATCCCGCCTGGGCGGGCGTGGAGGCAAACGCGGGCATGCCCGGCTCCCTCGTGGATTGGGAAACCTACCTTGCCTGGCACTACAATCATGGCTGCGTGCTCGTGGGCGTGAACACCGGCGCTACAGGCACCGATCTCCCCACGCGCCTTTGCCAAAGCGCCTACGGTCCAGAAGCCATCGCGGCCTATCGGAAGTTCCTGACGGGACAACCGCTAGTGGAGAAGGCGTCCTCCGTGGAGCGCTGGCAGGTCCGCGTTCAGCGCATTTAGGCGAAGATGAAGCGGGTGCGCGCCGGGGTCGAACGGTGGCAGAGCTGCGGCAAGGACCCTTCGGCGGTGGGCAAGCTCATGGAAGGCGCTCGGCCGCTAGGCAGCGCCGGAAAACTCCGCGAGTTGGAGAAACTTGTGGACCAAGCGCTTGAGATGCTAGGCGAGACTGGGAAAGAGCCCGAAGCGTCTCCTCAGAGATAAGGCGAGCCGAGCGATCCGGTGGATGGCCCCGCTGCACGGGTTTGGTATTCGAGCCACGCGTTCAGCCTACTACCGCTCGCAAGGCTGCTGATTTATTGACGGTAACCGCATGACTACAGAAGAGCTTACCGGGATCGCCATTTTTATCGGCGTCATCTGGTGCGTTTTCATCGTCAGCCGGTTCGTCCCAAACCTGAACCGCTACGGCGTCGTTCCGCGCACATCGACCGGTCTGGCAGGGATTCCGGCCATGCCGTTCTTACATTACGACCTGGCTCACATCCTCAGCAACACCGTTCCTCTGTTAATCCTTTTGGGCCTGTTGGTTGCTTCCAGGACTCGGCCGTGGGTGCCCGTTGTCGCGATTGTCCTACTGGGCGGTTTTCTGCTGTGGCTCTTGGGAAGACGCAAAATCCACATCGGGGCGAGCGATCTGATCTTCGGCTTGATGGCCTTTTTGATCGTTTGCGGCCTTCGAGAAGGGCAACTCGTCTCGTTCGGCATCGCGGCCCTCGTGGGATTTACCTACGGCGGAACGCTTGTCTCCGGCGTGCTGCCTCAGTTGAGGTCCTACGTGTCTTGGGAGGGGCACCTTTTTGGCGCAATGGCTGGCGGAATTGTGGCGTATGCGTTGACTAGTTGCCAGAACTGAACATGACCTCCACATATCGCAATCTCTTTGGGACCTCGCAACGACGTGCATCGCCTGTCAGAGGCGGCCAGGGCTCAGCTATTGGCATTCTGAGGGCGATCTCCTTTGCTGGTCCTGCTGGGAGCGGGTCGAGCGTCGCCGCGATGGCGCTGAATTGCTCGTCGAGTGGTAGCACGACGACTTGGTCGCGCTCTGCTCGCTGACTCATGATCTTTGAACTCGTATATATGCTTCATTGATTCACGCGTCGCGAAGGGCTTGCCGGTATACAATTCAGCCAGGCGACACTGAGCAGCACCGACTAACGAGAAGGAGTTAGGAACCATGCGAGTTTTTACCATAAGTGCCCTTTCAGCTATCCTCTTTTTTGCCGCGGTCACCGTTCAAGGCGAGGATACACTTGGTCAAAAAATCGGCCGCAAGGTCGATCAGGCAGTAAATCAGGTGCAGCAAACCTTCGAGGAAGCTCGTAACGCGGTAAACCGTCTGGGCGTCGAAGGACGCGTGTATGCCCGACTGCATTGGGACAAAGCTCTACAGGACGCCTCGATTTCGGTTGACGTCAGCAAAGACGGCGTTGCCACGTTACACGGCACCGTCGCTAATGATGCAGCCAAAGTCAAAGCAGAGAAGCTGACGAATGATACAGTAGGAGTCGACCGGGTCGCGAACGATCTGCAGATTGTGCCGCCGACCACAAAATGACCGCGGCCTTAGCGATCCTTCAGTATCTCCCTCGCGGCGTTGTACCCGCACGCCCCCATCACGCCGCCGCCTGGATGCGTGGCGGCGCCGCACATGTAGAGTCCCTTCACCGGCGTGCGGTAATCGGCATAACCGGGGACGGGACGCATAAACGAGAGGCTCGAAAGCGACATCGTACCCTGCATGATGTTGCCGCCGGTGAGCCCGTAGCGGGCTTCGAGGTCGGCCGGCGACAGCACCTGGTAGTCGAGCACCGATTGCCGGAAGTTCGGTGCGTAGTCGTTCATGATGTCGATGCAGCGCTCGGCGTATCGCTTTTTGTTCTCCTCCAGTGTCCCGGCGTCCGTCGCGAGATTGTACGGGAAGTACTGAGTGAACATCGACATCACGTGATGACCCTTCGGTGCTACGGTGTCTTCTAACGACGAGGGGATTGTCGCCTCAATGATCGGGCTGGGCGAAATGTAGCCGTACTTCGCCGAATCGAAAGCTTTTTCAATATACTCCCGGGTCGGGCAAAGATGGATCGTGCCGCGGTGCTGCGGACCGGGCGCCGCGCCGCGGAGGCAGGAGAAGTCGGGCACCTCGCTTAGCGCGAGGTTCAACTTGCAACTGCCGCTGGAATAGTCGAGGTTGCGGATCGAATCGGCGAACTCCGCCGGCAGCTCCTTCACGTCCATCAGCTTGAGAAAGGTGACGTTGGCATCGACGCCCGATACGACCTTCTTCGCGCGTAGTTCCGTGCCCTCGGCCAACGCGACGCCCGTCGTCCGGCCCTCCTTCACCAGAATCCGGAATACTTCCGCATTGACGCGAATATCCACACCCTTCTCTCGGGCTGCGGCGGCGATCGCATTGCTCAAGCCACCCATGCCGCCGCGCACGTAGCCCCACACGCCGCGGACCCCGTTGCACTCGCCCATGACGTGGTGGAAAAGGACGTATGCGGTACCGGGCATTGAAGGTGTCGCAAAGGCACCGATGATCGCGTCAGTGGCAAGCGTCGCCTTGAGTTCCTCCGACTCGAACCAGCGGTCGAGCATCGGGTTGGCAGCGCCGGTCAGGATCTCGATCGCCTTCTGCCCGTCGGTGCCGAGCTTCCAGAATGCGAAGCCCAGCTTGGCCAATTTGAGTAGGTTGCTGGGGGCCAGCGACCACGGATTCGGCGGGGTCTGCATCAGCATCGGCTCAAGGAAGTCGGCCACTCGCTCCAGCATCGCCTCGTACTTGGGAAGCGCCTCGGCGTCCTTCGGCGAGAACTTGGCGACTTCCCGCTGGGTCATCTCCTTGTCAGGCCCCATCAGCAAGTAGCGGCCGTCGGGGAAGGGCGTAAAGCTCGATGGGCTGCGCGGCAGCATCCCGAAGCCGTGGCGCTTCAGGTCTAAGTCCTCGATGATCTCGGGACGGAAGAGACTGTTCACGTAACTGGCCGTCGACATCTTGAAGCCTGGCCAAAGCTCCTCAGTGACCGCGCAGCCGCCGACGATCTCGCGGCGCTCGAGCACCAGCACGGAACGACCGGCGCGGGCCAGGTATGCGGCGGTGACAAGGCCGTTGTGGCCTCCACCTATGATGATTGCATCGTAGATCGTGGACATCCGGAACTCCCGTGAAGAACGCGGATGAATGAATACGGCCCAGTATAGCCTCCGGGACTGCGGGCGTCCCGCACTTCGCGGCCGGTGGTCATGGCATCGGGGACGATGGTCTGCGGGCATACGACAGCCATAATGCCTCAGCTACCAGTCTCGCTGCCCCACTTGGGTTGGTGGGGCTCCGTGTACACAACTTGAAAACCGTGACACTTTGATACTTCGATGCGGTGCGGTTGGCCGCCCGGGCCGCGTAGAAGCAAGTAAACCCGCGGCTTTCGGGACTCGCGAGGCCCTGCCCTTAATGGGGCGGAACGTGGAGGCCCCCAAGCCCTCACGTAGAAACAGCCGCTGAGTTGCCGGAACATCGGCTGACGAATCCTTTCTGGCTGCGATTCGAGCTTTAACGGCGCTTCCGATACATTGCCATCAGTGCCGCACCCGCCAACATCAAAGCCAATGTTCTCGGCTCCGGCACGGGCATGATCGGGTCACTGCCCTGGATCACCGGGGCAAACGCCGCGGCGCTGCCCACGGTCAATCTCGCGCCGTCCGGCAAAGCACCTATGCTGGCGATTGCCAGCGTCCCGGCCTCAACAAACGTGCCGCCCGTATAGTTGTTCGTCCCGCTGAGGACCAACGTCCCGCTGCCATCCTTCTTGAGCAACTGACTGCCGCTGGCTTCGCTTATTTCCGCGTCGATATCAAGCTCCGCCCCCTCGGCGACGCATACTTCGACGGGGCTGGCAAGTGTCAGAATCGTTGAGCTGGCGATGGCGTGCTTGTTGCTGGCGACCGTGACCGCGGCCGTGCCCGTGCTACTCTGCAACGTGAGGCTGCCGTTGCTGAGAGTATAATCCGAACTGCTGAACGATAGTGCTTGGAGGTTAGGATTCACGCCAATCAGGTCGATCGCAGTCGTGGCGCCCGAGTTGGCGAACGTGGCGGTGTCGTGGCCGAACACGCCGTCACCGCCGGGCGGTGCGGCGGGGCCTCCATCGGCATCAAGCCAGTTGGCGACGGTCGTCCAGCTCGTGGCCGAGCCGGTCCAAACCGCGTTGCCGGAGTAGACGTTTCCGGTGATCGTAACCGAGAGTGTGCCCGGCGTACTTGCGCCCGGCAGCGACTGATTGTCGCCCGCCGACGCGAACGTGACCGTATTGCTGCAAATGCCGGCAGTGTTACCGGCGCTGAAAGTGGCCATGTAGGTCTGTGCGGAGCCCGCAGGGACGAAGTACGGCACCGTCGGACCACTATTAAGCGAGCCGCCTCCGATGCTCGGGGCGGCGCTGATTTGCAGGCTGCTCCGGCCGCCCGCGGCGTCGCTCACGCTGATCGTCGCCGTAAGGCCCGTTGCGCCGGCACGCACGAGAAACCCGTTGCCCGCGGTCACCATTGCGCTTCCGGCGGCGTGGTCCAGCACGGTCAGCGTGGCGTTGATGGTTTGCGGACTATTGGAGGCATTTGGATCGCTCGCGGTCAACGAGATCGTATTGGAGCCGAGGAGGGTAGAAGTGGCGGCGACCGTAAACGCCTGAGTCGCGCTCGGAGCGAGAGTCCCGGAACTTGGGCTCGCACTACCCAAGCCCGCGCTGCCGACGGTGACTGCGGCGGAAAGCGTGTAGTTGAGATCGCTAGCTCCGGCGGAGGCCGAGTTGGCAAGCGTCGCGCCGAATGTCGCCGTGCCGCCCGTGATAATGGTTGCGTTGACGGCAATCGTCAAGCTGATCGTCGCGGCCGGCAGGCTGAACGAGTAGTCGGCAACCACGGGCAAGTGATCCGTGTCCGTGGTCAGGTCCGTGAGAATCGTTGATTTGTTTGCGCCCAGGTCGTTCAACGAGGTATTCCCGGACTGGTTTACGTTGCCCGTGTTGCCCGTGCTGCCGTTGTTGCCAAACACGGTGTAGCTGCCGGGCACGAGCCGGAACCCGCCCGTGCCGCTATACATGGGTGCGGTGGAGAATTGGTAATCGTCGCGAAATCGGAGGTTCGTGGCCGTTTCCGTACGAAAGTTGGCCGAATAGCCCGGATCGAACGCCTGGCCGGTGCCGGAGGCAGTCATCGTAGCGTAGTACGGTTCTGTCGGATCGCCATTGAAGTCGCCAGTATAGATGACATTCGCGCGACGCCCAACGTGCTCGAATCGGCGCGAATCTCCTGGGCCTCGACGTTCCTGCGGTTAACATTTGCCGTACTGCTGCTCGACTTCATATGGCTGACGTACACATAGAACTTGGACGAACTGGCCCCTCCCACCGGCTGCAAGGCATAGCGCATTGGCGCCCGCGCCGCCCCGCTGCCGCTGTACGCGAGATTCGTTTCACTAATCACCATGACGGAGTGAGTGTTATAAATCAAGCCACTGGGCCCTCCGCCCGTTCCGCCGGTCGACGGGTCGACGTATGAATCGTAGGTGTAGGTGCCCGCACCGTAGTAGCTATTCAACTGACCGACAATAAAGGCGGCGGTGGTCGACGGGGCGTCCATTTCCTCCAGTGCCAGGACGTTCGATCGGCTTGGCGATGCCGTCGCCCAAGTGGATCGCGCCGATCGCTTCTAGGACGGGGATCAGCTCGGGACCGGCATCGGGGCCGCCAATTTGTCCGACAGTCCCGCCGGTATCGGCATCGATGTTGTACGTCGCAATGCGGAGGTCGGCGGCTGACACCGCCGCGGCGGAGGCCAGCAACATGCCGAAGATGACTGTCGCCAAGTTGAGCGGCGAGAATGTTCTGCTTGCGAGATGCACAGGTTTTCTTCAGGCGGATGGTACTCAAAGACCCGTCGATCCGCGCCGCATACGCTATTTCTTTTCCGCCACTTTCGCCTTCGCCTTCTCCTCCGGCACAATCTTAAGATCATCGGGCCCGGTTAGCTTTATTTCGGGCCGTTCATGGTATATTACGACTTTGCCAGTGGCGCACACGAGCTTGCCCTTGAAGTACTTGGCCGGGTCGTCGATTTTGGCTGCTTTGAACTTGGCCATCGCGTCGGCAGGAATGAACAGCGTGAAGCTTTTCTCGTCCTTGAAATCTACTTCGGAGTTGAGGAAACATATCTCGCCGCGAAGCGATGACGACTTCACCGCCATTTGCAATACTACGTCCTTGCCTGCGTTCTTAGCGGCTTCGACCGGGCCGATCGGCTTGGCCTCTTCTGCGGCATTTGCACATGCGATGAGGCAAACGCAAAGCACAACGGCGGGTAAGTAAGAAATGCGCACGGCAGTTCTCCGGTTCAATGTGTGAGGGAAAGAACTGTTGAATCTGGCTAGACTCTACCAGGGCGCTGCGCGAGTGGCAAGTCGCGTAGCTTCACTCAAGCCAATCCTAACTACTCGCTGCTCGTCGGCGCGACAATAGAATCTTGCCGGGCGTTTCGTCGTGGCCAGGGGAATGTGCTACTGCCGTAGCCCGCGGCGATCTCGCCGCGCTGGGGCTGCTGGATTACGATTGGTGAGCCGAAGCAGCTTCCGCCCGCCAACTGCGCTGTACAACCACTCTTGTTGGTCGGGCCGGCGTCACTCCAGGCAACTGTTCGTCACCGCACAATTTCCGGCGAAACACTCCGCCATCCTCTAGCGACTCCCGGTCTGCCTGCTTGACTTCCATACCCGGCGTAGGCATCATGAGGGCTATTCTCCAAGGGTGCCTCGGCCGCTTTTTTCCTGCCGAGCCACTGTCACAAGATTCCTAGCAGGCAGCGTTTAGTATCCCGCAATTAGTCGCCTCGACCGGTCCGCTTTCAGGCGGACTGCCGGATACCTTCTCTCATATTGCTGCCATGGGCCCCGAAAGCCAATCCCCATATCGCGATGGAGCTCGCCTTGCGGCGCGAGAGCAACACGCCTGTCAGCCGCGCCGTTTAGTCGGCTTGGGATGCAACATGCACATGGAACCAATTCAACAGTCTGCTTTGCTGAGGTCCGCACGTCCGGCCCGCCCAGATCGGTCGCGCCCGGCCTGGCTCGCGCGGCTAGTCGTCGTTGCCATTTTGATCGGGCTTTCGGCGGCAGCAAATGGTGCCAACTACTCGTGGCAAGTGTAAGCGTCCGGGCTGTCCGTGGCGGTCTTGTGGTAGAAGCCGGCTACCGGGCGTGGGCGCGGCGATGAGCGCGACGGGCTCGAGTGCGAATGGCCCTGGCTCGGGATTCATCGAGCCGGTGGTTGAGAACGGCTTCGGGATGGGTTGCCGCCCAGCGATCAGGCAGCATTTCCTCCAGTCGCGGATCGTCCGCATGCAGGCGGAGAAGAAGTTCGCGTACGTAAGACCATGGTTCGATACGGTGACGCTTTGCGCCGGCCAGGATCGTGCAGAGCACGGCTGCCCGCGGCCCCGCATTTTCACTGCCGAGGAAGAGCCAGTTCTTCCTGCCGATGGCCTGGTGCCGTAGCGTCCGCTCGCTCAGGTTGTTGTCGATGGTCAGGCGGCCGTCTTCGGTGTAGTGTCGCAGAGCTTCCCATTGGTTTCGGGCGTAGTTGACCGCCTTGGCTAGACTACTCTTGGGCAGCGCGGTCCTGGTCAGCCCCGTCAAGTAGGCACCGAGCTTGTCCAACACCGGGATGGCTTCCGCAGTACGAAGCTGGCGGCGAGCTTCGGGCGACCAGGTGCATGCGCGGTCTTCGATGTCGTACAGTTGCCGAATCCATTCCAGCACTTGATGTGCTTCGCGCGGATAACTCTTCACCGCATCGAAGAACTTCCGCCGCGCATGCGCCCAGCAGGCCACTTCCCGAATGGCTGACTGGGAACCAAGATAGATCGCGTCGTAACCGGCGAAGGCGTCGGCATGCAGGGAGCCTGTAAATCCTTGCAGAAAGTTGGCCGGTCCATCGCGACTGCGGCTGGTGGTATAGTCATAAACGCTGTAGGGCTGCTCATGACCGATGTAGGTCCAGAAACGTCCTTGAAAACTCCCCTCAGATCCGCCCAGGACCGTGACGGACGTGTCGTCGGTCCACATGACGGACGACTGGAGAACCCGCTCCCGTTGCAACTCGTAGAGCGGCCGAAACAATCCTGCTGCGTACTTCACCCAGTCACAGAGCGTGCTGCGGACAAGATAGACGCCCGCGCGGGCCAGGATGTCTTCCAGACGGTAGAGCGGTAGATGGTCGCCGAACTTGCTGACCAACACCTCGGCAACCAGCCCCGGCCCGGCGATGCCACCAGGAATCGGCCGTTGCGGAAGCGGTGCTGCACAGACTCCCGCCTTGCAGCAGCGGCAAGCGTATTTAGGACGGACATGGATGTGGGCTTCCAGCTTTGCCGGCTGGAGTTCCAATTCGCGAGTGATGTCCTCCCCGATGCGGTCCAGGGGCCGACCGCAGCCGGAGCAGGTCTTCTCCTCAACTGACAAGTCGTGTTCATGGCGGATCTGGGGCAACTTGTCCCAGTCGATCTCTCGCCGCTTGCGCTGCCGGCAATGGCCACGCACTTCCACGGTTTCGTCTGGCGATCCCGGTTGCGGAGGATCGCTTGGGGCCGGCAAGTCCGCATCCAAGGCGAACAAGTGGCCTTGCCCTTGATCGTCCGGCAAGCGTTCCCGCCGACGGCCATAGGCCCAACGCTTGTACCACGCCAGCTCTTCGAGCGTAGCGGCATGCTCTTGTTGCAGGTCCCTGTAGGAAGCAGCCGTTTCGCTCAGCACGCGGTTGAGTTCCACAACCTGCTTCTCGGACCCCGCCATGCGACGTTCAAGTTCAGTGGCCTGCTTGAAAGCCGCCAGCAAGAGGCGCTGGCATTCGGCGAGATCGTTGGGAAGAAAGTCGGCACCATCCATGTTGCCGAGTATTGTAACAACTCATGCGAACAAGAAAAGCCCTCTTCTTCCTTTTTCTTCAACCGGTACGGCGATACCTCCGCCGCCGGCGCCCCGTTCGCAGATCCAAGCCGCCGAGCAATTGGACCAGTTGGGCATAGTCCAACTCGACCCCTTCGTTCGTGTCAAAAGGCTTCACGATCGGAAAGGTGCCACGCTCCAGTCGCTTGTACCAGATGCAGAAGCCGTCCTGATCCCAAAAGAGGATCTTGAGGCGATCGCGCGTGCGATTGAGAAAGAGAAACAGATGGCCCGACAACGGGTCCTGTCCAAAGATCTCCTGCATGCGCCCCATGAGGCGATCGAAACTGTAATGCATATCGGTGGGCGTGGTGCAGAGGAAGATTCGCACATCGGAGTAGTCGTTCATGGCTGGGACGCCTTCCAGGGACGCAAGGCGCGAACCGCGCGGATCACGTCTACGAGGACCACTTGGCCGACCCCCAATGGCAACCGCACCACACCGCCGTTGGGCAATTCGATTTCCACCGGAGAGGCTTTGAGAGAGATCGGCACGAACACCGCACCGCCGGACTCGATGCGCTTACGTGACTCGCCCTCTTCGACCATCTCCTCGGGAAGGCCATCCTTGAGCCGTTCCAGCCAACGATAGTACGTCGACTTCGCGATCCCTTCGCTGAGGCAGAACTCATCCACGGACAAACCGCTGGCCTTGTAGCTTTCTAACCGCTCCTGCCAGTCCAGATACTCATCCAAACCACTCGCCGGCCGCCCCATATCATGTCTCCCTGAAGGAACAAACTCTACGCCTCCAGCCTAACACGCCTGACAAGTATGGACGAAACGGACGCTTACTGGCAAGTTCAGTCGGGCGATTGGCCGGTAGCATCAAACTGGGGCGCGACCACGCTGAGCAACTTCGACGCAGCCTACATCGTCAACGGTGGAACGGCAATCGTGACTGCCACGACGCCAACGTGCGGCTCACTTGCGCTGGGCGGAAGCGGCGCGGGCACGGTGCAAATGTCCGGCGGGAAGCTTGTAGTAAATGATGCCGAGTATGTTGGTAATTCTGGAATCGGGGGCTTCACACAGTCGGGCGGGACCGACAGCATCTTTCTCGGCAATACGGGCCGCCTTCATCTTAGTTACAATACCGGCGCCGCCGGCGGGTACAACCTGAGCGGCAACGGCCTTCTGTCCTCCTACTACGAGTACTTGGGCTACTCCGGCACGGCGACCCTCACTCAGTCCGGCGGGACCAACAGCGTCGCCGGAACCTTTGCAACCATTTATCTCGCCTATGCACCGGGCAGCAGAGGCACATACAACCTTAGCGCCGGCTATTAGTCCGCCCCCTCGGAATCAATCGGCAACGTTCTGAAGACGTTCAAGAAACAATGAGGAAGTGCTCAACTCGAGTACGTATTGTACTTTCACTTGGAGGACAAGCAAGAGTCCATTCAGGACGCCATGAAGTCGCCGTCAGCCACGAGGCGGGCTATTGCCTGCGCCGATTTGACCTGAAGAAGTATCGACTTGCCGCAGCGCCAATGAGCGAGGCCAAAAGCGCGGCTGTCCCCGGCTCCGGCACGGGAGTTGGCCGGGATGATGCCTGATCGCCGCCGGGCACGACGGCGCGGGGAAGCCGAAGATCGTCGCGGCGTTGATTGTCGCCTGCATATGGTTGTCGAATCAAGGCAGCGAGCAGCGCCGCTGGGAACGAATAGAGGACGCCGCCAAGGCGGTGGAAAGGAGATGACCAATGGAAGCAACAATTATTGAGAGCGGCATCACGGGCCGTGTCATACGCGTGGAGCTCAAGGCAGAAAGCTTTGCAGATGAGAGGATACTGCGGATGACCGTCGACGGACTGGCCAACGACGGCACGCTCTTCCAGCTGACGAGGGACGGCGAGCCCTGCGGGGCGTTTACGTTCAATCAGAGCAAGCAGGAGGAGGAGTAGCATGAGTGATGACATAGATCCTCGCGTCTGGGCCATGACACGAGCTAGCACGTCGAAACAGGTCGACAGCCCAGCCGTGCAAATGGAGGTAATCGGCCGGGCCTGCGCGTCGCTGTCTCTCGGAGAGCCACAGTGGCTTCACGAGCCACTGGGAACCTCGGGACGTTCCAAAAAGTTCGCCCAGCGCCCGCAGGGCTGCTTTATCATGCGCACACTACGGCGCGGGGACGCCCTCATCGTGACCGACATCGAGCGCCTGGGTAGAAATTTCATCGACCAGTACACGAGCATCCAGCAACTCTTTGACCGTGGCGTCCGCATCATCATTCTCAAAGGCTGGGGCGGCCAGGCGCTGGACCTCAAGAAGGCCACTGATCGGATCATGCTCGCGATCCTAGCATGGGTGGCCGACGTTGAGGCGGAGAGGGTGTCGGAGGCGCACGCGCGCCGGGCTCCAATACCGACGCGACCACGGACTAAGCACAGGCAAGTCCATCTTTACGTATATCCAAGCGTTCAACCAGGAGGGCCAAGTGATTCCACGCGGGGAGTACAACAAATTACGCGGAGATTATAAACGCAACCTTCCAGATAAACTCTGACTCGACCAACTCTGCGAGCTCTTGGCCCTTACGAAGATTGGCATCCGCGGGAACTCGCTCTACGAGTATTGCGAAGAGAGAGGCTTCGTCAACCGCGCCGGCAAGGCATGGTGGAAGGGAGGCATCTACATCAATCCCAAGGGCAAGCCCTACCGCAACGTGATCCAGACGCTGCTCAAGAAAGTCCGCCGCATGGCAGTCTTGGGCACCTTGCCCGAGGACTACAACGACCGTATGCTCGTGATCACCGGGGACACGCCGGCCGTGTTGGCGCCGAAGTTCAGGCGGAAGGCGCGCGCGGACAGCGTGAACGGAACCGATGCGCGGGCCCAATGGACGCTGGAGGATTGGCAGCAAAATTTCGCCACCGGATACCAACCCTCTCAAGCCAGCCTTGCACGGGTGTAATGACCCGGAAATCCCAAAACGAACCGTGTGAAAGCTCGATGGCAGATTAGAACACGTTCCGAGAAACGGTGATTTAACGAGAACGTCCCTGGGTGCGCCTCAGTCCGGTGGCGAATCGCCGTTTTTGCATCGGAAGACTGGATGAGTGCAAACGCCTGTTGAAACGCGTGGTGCCGTACGATTTTCAACTGGTGGTTAAACTGGTATCATAGTTGGCTTCGTTTTCGGAATGCAGTCTCATTTGATCGGATCAACCTCACACCATGCTCAACAAGTACAGTTCGCGCATCACGCAACCACGGTCCCAGGGCGCTTCGCAGGCCATGCTGTATGGGACCGGCCTTACCCGCGAGGATATGAACAAAGCCCAGGTCGGTATCGCTAGCGTCTGGTACGAGGGCAACACCTGTAACATGCACCTCAACAAGCTCGCAGAGTTTGTCAAAGAAGGAGTGACGCAGTCCGGTCTCGTCGGGATGAGGTTCAACACCATCGGCGTGAGCGATGGCATTTCGATGGGGACCGACGGCATGTCGTTCTCGTTGCAGTCGCGCGACCTGATCGCCGACTCCATCGAGACTGTGATGTCGGCCCAGTGGTATGACGCTAACATCTCGATCCCCGGCTGTGACAAGAACATGCCCGGTTGCGTGATTGCCATGGGACGGCTCAATCGGCCGTCGCTGATGATCTATGGCGGCACCATTCGTGCCGGTTGCACCAATTTCCACCCCAAGCTCGACATCGTTTCGGCGTTCCAGTGTTACGGCGAATACATCGCCGGTAAGATCAGCGATGCCGAACGACAGGAGATCATCGAGAAAAGCTGTCCTGGCGCAGGTGCTTGCGGCGGGATGTATACCGCCAATACGATGGCGTCGGCCATCGAAGCGATGGGGATGTCGCTTCCGTACAGTTCGTCGATTCCCGCCGAAGATCCGCTCAAACTTGCGGAGTGCCGCGCAGCGGGAGCGGCGATTCGTACGCTGCTCGAAAGGAATATTCTGCCGACGGACATAATGACCCGTGCCGCGTTCGAGAATGCGATGGTGGTGATCATGGCGACTGGCGGCTCGACCAACGCGGTGCTGCATCTGCTTGCCATGGCCCGCGCGGTCGATGTGCCACTGACCATCGATGACTTCCAAAAGGTCAGTGACCGCATCCCGTACATCGCCGACCTCAAGCCGAGCGGCAAGTACGTGATGGAAGACCTGCATTACGTGGGCGGTACTCCGGCGGTGATGAAGTACCTGCTGGAAAAAGGCATGCTCAACGGAAGTTGTTTGACGGTCACCGGGAAGACGATTGCAGAAAATCTGGCTCCATTAAATGGTCTTGCTGAGGGCCAGCGAATCATCGCGCCGATAGAAACACCGATCAAGGAGTCTGGCCATATTCGCATCATGCGGGGCAACTTCTGTCCGGACGGCGCGGTGGCCAAGATCACCAGTAAGGAAGGCCTGAAGTTCTCCGGCCCAGCCCGCGTATTCGATTCCGAGGAAGACATGCTTGCCGGTCTGGAGAAGCAGCAAATTCAAAAGGGGGACGTGATTATCATTCGCTACGAAGGTCCGAAAGGTGGCCCGGGAATGCCGGAGATGTTGACCCCCACGTCGGCGATCATGGGTGCCGGACTTGGCAGCGATGTTGCACTGATCACCGACGGACGCTTCTCAGGCGGATCACATGGGTTTATCGTCGGCCACGTTACACCGGAAGCCCAGGTAGGGGGGCCAATCGGACTGGTGCAAAATGGCGATCAGATCACCATCGATGCCGAGACAAACCGCATCAACGTGGCATTGTCGGACGCGGAGTTGGCCAAACGCAAGGCCGCATGGAAGATGCCCGCCTACAAGGCGACACGCGGTACGCTGTTCAAGTACATCAGGGCGGTGAAGAGCGCCAGCGAAGGCTGTGTCACCGACGAGTGATTGTCGTGGAGCACAATTCCAACGTCCGATGTTCCACTTCTCGCCCATGATCGATCCTTGTTGGGCAACCGGTATCGACGCATGGGTGGACGACAAGTGGCGACCCCATGCAGGGTCGCAAACGGTCTTGCCAGAAACCGTTGGTTTGATGAAGCATCCCAAGAAACGGATGGCTTACTGCGATAACAACGCACCGCCCAGTGAGCGTCTGGTCATTTCCACTTCGCCAGCAATTCCTTCGCCGTATTGGCCACGTCCGGCTCTTTATCCCGCGTCATTTTAACTACGACCGCGCGATGCTCACGGGCATTGAATCCGTCCAGAGCTCGCAATGCCCAGATTCGTACTGGCCAGTACGTGTCCTCGGCACATTCCGCCACGGCCGCCGCTTGTTCCTTCGTCCCGATGACCGTCAAGGCCCGCACCGCTTCAGCACGGATGGAGTAATTCTTGTCCTTTAACATTTTCGCAACACGACCGGCATATTTTTGTGCCTTAAGGGCCGCCAAGGCCGGTAGCGTCTGCTGCCGAACGTAGTCGTTTTCATCGTCCAGTCGCTTGGCGATATCATCGGCATGTTCGATCGCCCCCATCGCCGCCAGGGTTTCCACCACCGCCACGCGAACCGCCACGTCCGAGTCCTCCAGCAACTTCGCCACGTCGCCGGCCGCCTCCTTGGCGGCAGGGCGAAGTTTATCGGGATTTCCCCGAAGCGATCTCAGCGCACCCACGGCTTCCACCGCCGCACGGCGAACATCGCTTGATTGATCCTGCAGGGCGTGGCGCACAGCCGTTGTCGCTGCGTCGCCTCCGATGATGGCCAGTGCCTTGACGCATTGCGCGCGCGTTTTTGCATCCGCGCTCGTTGTCAGGTTCAAGACGGCCGCAAGATAGTTGCCGGCCTCCGGAGCGTAGGCAATTGCCGCTAGCGCCGTCTGTTGCATCTCCGCTGTTGCATGGGCATCGAGGTACAGCGTGACCATTGTCAACTCTTCTGCCCGCTGCCGATCCGTGGTTGCCTTATCGCGCAGAAGTAGGCCGATGCCTGTCAGCGCCGCCACCCTCTCCCGATTGTTCTTTTGCTGCACGGGCCATTTCGGCCATCCGCGGCGCCAGATCATGTCGCCCGAATGAGCCCAGTGCCATTAAGGCCGAGATGCGGACTTCAGACTCGGCATCGTCCAGCAGACGGGCCACAGCAGCGCTGTACTTGCGCTGCTGGTTGTAGACCAGACCCTGGATTGCGGCCTTCCGCACCTTGGCATCGCGGTCGCGGAGGAGCTTCGCCGCGTAGTCGCTGTAGACCGTTCGGTTGATCGCATAAACGTAGCGACTGTCGCCCGCCTCCAGGAAAGCGAGATTGTCGTTCGCGGTCTTGAGCGTCGCAAAGTACGCCTCGACAATCGGCCGCTGCTCGGCCTCCGGCCGTTGTTTGTAATGGCTGTCCTTTCCTTCGCCGACGAAAAGACCTTTCTCAAACTTACTAACCCGCGCCCGAGCATCCGGCGAAACGTCCGCCGCGACAACCGTGCCCATACCGAACACTACCATCATTCCGCCAAGAAGATACGAAATTTGCATCGCATTTGTCCTTTTTCGCGTTCATATGATCTTCTGGGTTGCCCTAAGTATGTTGCCGCCCCCGCTTACCTCTTTCAGACTATCAAGTTCCACTGGGAAGAAACCGACCATCGTGCCATCTTCAGGCTTAATTACGAATATGATTGGGTTTATCGCACCTCCCTGCGGCCTTTCCCAACCGGAGGTGTGGCTTCATTCCCAGATTGCTCGACGGCAACGTTTGATGGAGGACTAAAACACGTTCCGAGATAGGTGGTTAGATGGGAAGTGTTGGAAACGGGATGGCATCTTGGGAGAATCAGCCGATTGTCGGAGGTTTGCGCCGCCTCCTGGCGCAACGGCTCCGGCGAGGCAAAGCGTTCCCACTCCGTCTCGTCGCCGCCGATGCCGTGCAGCAGATACAGGACCGGATACTTTCTCTCCGTCGAATAGCCGGGCGGGGTGTAGACGTTCATCTTACGTGTACTTCCGACCGACTTCGATTCGTAGCTCACCATTTCCAGTTTTCCATGTGGGATGCCTTCGCGTTTCGCCTTGAATCCGTGGGGCGGATCGGCAAACGCCGCAACGTCGTCTGATCCCAGCACGATGGGGCCGCCGAAGCCGCCCCGCCTGCCACCCTGAGCATGGCAGTCAACGGCGGCAACAACCACCGTTAGGAAGAAGAGCCCGCCGAGCAAGGCAGGCAAACAACGTAGGCTTCGAATTATCATGGAGTTTCTCCAAAATTTAGTAGTTGGTTTCGGGAACACTGATTTTTCATAACCACCATCGCGGTTCTTCAAGAACGCCAGCCATAGCCGAAGGCTTCCTTTCAGAGAGGTGAGACGCCGATTGCCAGCGTAGCCGCACGGCGGCAGATTGGCAATCGGTCCGAAGTGGCACGGCCGCGGCCGGCCAGATGACCTGGCTTAGGACCATGGACGAAGCGGCGCTGGGGGAAGCAACGGCCGCGGCGCCGGGCGCAACTATAACAGGCGCTGAGAAGTAGCTCCCGTTGCCGATGGTCAGGTTGCATCCGTCGCGAAGAGCACTGGCGGCGGCCACCAGCACCGTGCCCGACTGCACGATCAAGCCGCCGGCAAACGAATTTACCGACTTGAGCACCAACGTGCCGCCGCCGTTCGTCGTCAAACTACCGGCGTCGTCTATTGAACCGGAAACTGTAAGCATGCTTGCGGCAGCCACACTGACTGTGATGTTGCTAAGCAAGTGCAGCGGCGCTGATGGCGTGGCTGCCCGCCACCACGGAAACCGTGGCGCTGGTGCTCGCTTGCAACGTGAGGCTGCCGCCCGTGCCTTGGGCAATCGTGTAGCCCCGCGTGGCATTATTGAAGGTCATTCCGGCCAGCGTGGGGCTGGCTCCGTCCAGTGTGACGGTCGCAACGGTGGTCGCGGCGAACAAGACAGTATCGCCCGTCAGCCCGCGGATGCCTGGCGCGGCCAGGACCGCGCTGGTGGAACTGTCTTTCCAGTTGCCGCTGGTGGCCCACGAACTGCTCGTCGCGGCATTCCATTGAGCCTGTGAGGAGAACGTGACCGTAGCCGTGGCGCTGTAGCCGCCGCTGGAGGCACGGACGACGGCCGAGCCGTTGGCGTAGGGCGGCGTGAAGAGCCCGCCGCTGGTGAGCGTGCCCGGCCCGGAGACGAGCGTCCAAGTCACGGCCGGCTGAGGCGAAAACGTTTGACCGAACTGATCGAGGGCCGTGGCCGTGAACTGCTGCGTGTTGCCGCTCGTGAGGTTCGGCGATGCCGGCGTTAATTTCATGCCGGAATACGTCTGATTGACGGTCACGCTAACGCTGCTGGTCGCGGAGACCCCGCCGGCATTTTTGATCGTCGCTTGGAATGTATAGTTGCCAGCCTTGGTGAAGGTGGCCACCGTCGTCTTGGCGGCATTGGTGGCATTGGTAGAGAAGCTCACGGCTGCCGGGCCGCTGGTCATCGTCCAGGTATAGGTTAGGTTGGCTTCACCGCTGGGGTCGGCGCCCAGCACGGTCAGTTGCGCATTGGTCCCGCCGTCCGTCGATGGCGTCGACCAAGCGGCAGCAACGAAAGTTGGCACGGCGCTGACCAAGACGTTGTCCAGCACCGACGTATTGAGCGTCCCCTGGTTGTGGCTGGTCACCGCCAGCCCGGCCAACGCGGTGGTGGCCATAGTCACCGTCTGGGTCGTGCCCACTTGCGACCAAGTGACGCCATCGCGGGAATAATAGGCGCTGAACTGGTTATTGCTGACACCGCTGCGGAGCAGACGCACCCATACCGGACTGCCACCGGCCGCGACGGTGACGCTGTAGTTGGACGACGTGCCGTTGGACGCGCGGGTCTCGAACGCGACGTTGTTGCCCGGCGAGACCCAGGCGAAGGCGTAGGCGGCATTTGCGGCCGTCGAGTCGCGGAACATCGCGCCGGCTTTCGCAGAGGCATTGGTGTTGCTTACCGACGTAACCCGGGCGGTGATCTGGCCGGTGCCGCTGTAGGTTTCGTAGTTGTAGCGGAACTGGTCAGACGTGCCCCAGATGTCCGCGCCGCCGGCCGTCACGGTGTAAGCTCCGCTGGAGGCATTGTAGCTCAAGGAGCCGGCCGGCGAAGGCGACCCGATGTCGTTGCTGTCGGTGAAAAGGCCAAAGTTCACAGTTACGCTAACCGAGCTAGTCACGCTCAGACCGACCTGGTCGGTTATCGTTACAGTGAAGCTGTAAGTGCCGGCCTTCGCGAACGTGACTGTCGTGTTCTTGGCGGCATTGCTTCCATTCGCACTGAAGCTCGCAGGTCCCGGCGGTGTACCGGTAAGACTCCAGTTGTAGGTCAGGTTCGACTCGCCGGCGGAGGAAGCTCCGAGCACCGTAAGCACAGTGGAAGTGCCAGCCGGCGATGGCGAAGCAGCGGCCGCCGTGGCAATGGTTGGCGCGGTTTGTGTGGTGACGGTCACCGCGGCCGTGCCGGAAAACGCGCCCGCTGTCGCTTGTACCGTGGCGGAACCGGCCGTGGCGGGGGCCGTATAGAGGCCGCTGGAGGAAACGGAGCCGCCGCCGCCAGTGATCGTCCACGTGAAGGCCGGCTGCGATGATCGCGCTACGCCGAACTGGTCAATCTCGGTGGCCGAAAACTGCTTGCTGGCGTTCACGGTAATCGGCGCCGACAATGGCGTCACGCTGACACCGCTGGGCGATTGATTCACCGTCACCACGACGGAACTGCATACCAATAGCCCGCTGCCATTGGTGATGCATACCAGGAAGTTGTACGTACCGGCCCGAATGAAAGTCGCCGTGGTATTTTTCGCGACATTGCTGCCGTTGGCCGAGAAGACGACCGGCGCCGGCGGCGTACCCGTTGTCGACCAGGTGTAAGTGAGGTTCGCTTCGCCGCCGGCGTCGGCCCCCAACACGCTCAGGTTCGTCGTCGTTGCCGTCACCGGCGACGGAGTGGCAGCGGCCTGCGTCGCCACCGTGGGCTGGCCTTGAATGACCTGGACGCCGGTAAACGTGCTGGTGCAAAGCGTGCCGTTGTTATGGCTGGTCACTGCGAGGCCGACCTGAGCGGTGCTGCTCATCGCGATCGTCTGTGACGTGCCCACCGCAATCCAGTCCGTGGCTGTTGGGGTCCCGGTGGTTTTGGCATAGAACGCGCTGAAACTGTTTCCGCTGCGGACGAGCTTCACCCACGTCGGCGCCAAGATGCCCGTAATTTGGGTATTCGCACAATTTCCGCCCGTGCTGGCGCACCACTGGAAGCTCACGCCCTGGCCGGGAGTCACGTCCACATTCGCGAACATCGCGCCAGCCGCGGCTGAGTCGCGGAACATCACGCCGGCCTTGGCCCACGTGTTCGTGTTCTGCACGCCGGTAACGCGGGCGATAATCGAACTGTCTCCGATGACGCTCTCGGAAAGGAAGTGGAACTGGTCGGCGGTATTCCAAATGTCTGCTCCACCACCCGCGACGGTGTAGGTTTGCGTGCCGGAGTTGTAACCTCCCGAACCGGTTGGGCCAGGCGAGCCAATATCCTGGGAAACGGCGAAGAGACCGTACGACGGAGCGACGGCTTCAGTGCTGTTAATGCTTTCCTTTCCGGTGGAACTTACTGCGCTAATGACGTAGTAATAGGCCGTGTTGGCAAGGGCCGTGGTGTCGACATAGCCTGCGGCGGAGACGCCGGTGGCGATCGTGGTGTAGGGTCCACCAGACGCGGTTGCGCGCTTGACATTGTAGCTTACGGCCCCGGAAGCGGCGGTCCAACTCAACTGGACGTTGCCCGCGCTGTCGCGATACGTGATCAGTCCGGTCGGGAAGATCTGGTCGCTTGTCGCGACCACTGCCCACTGTTGGTTGGGGAGACCGGAGTAAATGATTTTGTCGATCGATGCCCCGGCAGCGGTGGAATTGCCCTGGACCTCGAAGTCTAAGCCGCCGCCGGAGTCCACCATGCGGTAGAAGCCGTTGCCGATTGGACGCAGCACGACGCTGCTCGCACTATACCCCGGGCCGGTGCCGAGAGTGCTTCTCTGAAAAGTGGTCCAATAGCTGCCGTTATTGACCGAGATGGCATCGTATTGTCCCGCTCCCAAACTCTGTAGAGACCACTGTTGTAACGTCGAGCTCGACGCGAACGGCTCTTGTATGACGTTGTTGGTAGTCGTATCCAACTGCAGGGCCATTCCGCTGGCCCGGTTGACAATCAGATATGTGCCGCCGGAGACCGCGCCTAGGGGCGTGGGCGTCAGTTCGAACCAGTTCAGATTGAACCCGCCCGTTGGAACGCCAAACTTCAGGATCTGCTGGCCGCCACCCAGAAAGACCTGGGTGGTCAGCGTGCTGTAGCTGCTCAATCCGCCCGTGGTTGGAAGCGTCAAATTGCCTGTGAGGTCTCCGTCCCGGAGCGATGTCACATCGATTGCTGCACCGCCCGTGGCATTCGAATAGCGCACATCGAGCCGGTAATAGCCGGCCTGCGCTACATTGATTGTATACTCGAACCATTCGCCGCTGGCGGTCGAGGAGATGACGTAGCCGCCGCCGAAGTCAGTGGTTGTCGTGATATCAACATTGTCGCCAGGACGGTATTGGCCCCCCAGATCGCCCGGGGTGGTGTCGTAGTAGGCGACGCTCTGTCCGCCGGAATCGTAGTTCTCCGCCTCTATGTGGAGTGTTCCGGTCAATTGGTTGTTGACAAAGTTCGAGGCGGTGGCCCAAGGCACATTGCCGGCGTTATAGGCGCCGCGGACGGCCGGCCACGTGCCGTAGTCCGGGGTCCAGGAAAGGCCTGAGTCGTTTACCGGGTTCACGTATTGCGTCGGGTCGGTGACGTCGCCGGCAACGCCAAAGGGCGGCACGTGCAGAAATGTAATCCAGGAGATCTTTGTTTGCTCCAACCACTGCGTCAGTTGGATGTCGATTCCGCCATTGTTCGTGCCCCAGACCGAGCTGTTGGCTTCGGTCATGAATACCTGGTAACCGCCGTTGATAATTGTCTGCACGCCTTGCTCCGTCAGGGCGTCCGGGGCGTAGCCGTGGAACGCGTAGGCTATGTTCGTCCAAACGGCATTGGCGTTGCCGAGATCGGCCTGGTTGAAGGTCTGGATCTTCTGCAGCACGCTGGTGCCGGCGCCACTCCCGTAGACATTAATATCGGTGAACAGCAGCACCGGCATGTTCGGCGCGTAGCTGCGGATGGTGGTGTAGCAGGCTTCATTCACCGCCATCGAGATGTTCGCAGCGGGCTCATTCGCAATCTCGTAGATTACGTTCGTGTCATTCGCATAGCGGGGCGCGTAAAACTTCCAGAAATCCTCGATCCACTGCAGTGTACCACCGGCGACGATGATGCAATAAAGACCCTGGTCCTGGCAGTATTGGACTATCTTATCGACCGCCAGGGCTTGGTAGCCCGGCGTGTTGGTGCCCGAATTGGGATAATTGGCGTCGGCCCCCTCGGCGTACAGATGAATCGTGTTGAAGCCGAGATTCTTCATCGCCGCTATCTGGGATTCCGGCACCGCCGTGTTTCCCTCGGTTGACGTGAACGGGCTGCGTAGCAGTTGACCATTGTCGGCCACAAAGGTGGTGCGGGCGGAGTTGAGTGTGGCGAACCCGCGCTCGCTGAGGCCGCTCATCGAGACGTTGTCCATCACCGACGTGTTGAGGACGGCCGTGTTGCGGCTGGTAACCGCTAGACCGGCCAAATAAGCGGCGTTCATGGTGACCGTCTGCGCCGTTCCCAGTTGCGTCCAGCTCGTCCCGTTGATGGAGTAATAGGCGCTGAACTGATTGTTGCCGGCGCCATTGCGAATCAAACGCACCCATAGCGGACTAATCCCGGCCGCGATGGTGGAGTTGTAGCTTGTGGCGGCGCCATTAGCTGAACGCGTCTCGAACTCTACGTTGTTGCCGGGCGTCACAAACGCAAACGCATACGAGGCGTTGGCGGCCGTAGAGTTGCGGAACATGACGCCCGCCTTCGCTGAGGAGTTGGTGTTGCTCACCGAAGTGACGCGGGCAGTGATTTGAGCGTTGACGTTGAACGTCGTGTAGGTGTAGCGGAACTGGTCCGACGTGCCCGCGATGTCCGAGCCGCCCGCGTTCACGGTATAGGCGCTGCTGGAGGCGTTGTAGCTCAGCGAGCCTGCCCGCGACGGGGAACCGATGTCAGCGCCGTTGTTGAAAATGCCGAAGGTCACTGGCACGACCACCGAGCTTGTGACGCTCTGCGCCTGCTGGTTGGTGATCGTCACGATGAAGTTATAGTTGCCGGCCGCGGTGAACGTGGCCGTCGTGTTTTTCGAGGCGTTGACGCCATTGCTGCTAAAGACCACGGGCGCCGCGGCATATCCGGTTGTGGCCCAAGCATAGCTGAGATTGGCTTCGCCGCCGGAATCGGCGCCCAGCACGCTCAAGGTCGTCGTATTGGCCGTCGTTGGCGACGGGTTGGCAATGGCCGCAGTCGCCACCGTCGGAGTAAGCATTGACCGTGACTCCAAGAGTTCCAGCCTCAACCGGCGATAGCGCGGATCCTGCCCGCTCGCCGCGCGGCGCTTTCGCCGCCCAAGAGTCCGCCACCCGCCGCGTAGCCGGCCAAATAGGTTCAGTTCCATGTTCCCTTACTCCGTGAATTGCGCGCACCGACGGTATAAAAGCTCGACTGCCACGGGAAAACCGGATCTCAGTAAAACGCAGAGGCCGCTGGGGGTGCCAGCGCGGTGCCGCCGAGCGCTCGCACAGTGTAGGCGACCGATTCCATTGTACCCTCTGCCCTACCGAAGTCGCTAGCTCCATTGTCGCCCAGATCAGTGATGGCGCTGTCGACGTGCCCATTTCGACCGGCCGCAAGAAACAGAAATGTCAGGCGGCGGCCAAGCCTCGTCGAAAGACCTCATTGGCGGCCGTGACCATAGGAGTCCCACCTGGGCGCCGCCGCGAAGCAAGGGGCGGCGGCGGAGTTGAAGTCGATTCTCGCCAACTGACTTGCACACGACCGGCGGTAGTTCGTGAAAGTAGCGGAGCACTGTGCTTCTACCGAAGCTGCTCAAGAGTCGCGTGAAAGCTGAGGAATTGAAAACATGGCTCACACGCCGCAATGATGGACCGGCTGTCGCAATGGATCAGCCGGATTTTCTTGACCTTCGGCCTAATTTCTGACGGCAGCGTTTGCGCTGAACGGCAACCAGTTAACCCGCGGAGGTCATCGACCGCCGCCTCGAAAAGGTAAGCCGCCTGGATGTCACAAAACGTTGGGTCGATGGCACCTCCCTACGGTCTTTTCCAACCGGCGGAGCTGCTTCTTTCCCAGATAGCTCGGAGCCGACCTTTTACGGTACGTCAAAACATGCGTCTTCAATGGGTGGTTTGATCGGAGTCGCCTGAAAAGGTACGCCTTTCCGGGAAACTCAGCAGCCGAACCCTTTCCGATCGCGTTTCGAACGTCCGCGCCGCCTGCGATACTCCGTCAAAAGGCTTACGACTCCCGTGCCAAGTAGCGCCAACGTCCCCGGTTCCCGCACAGCAACCGCGCCGAACGACGACGCCATCGGCGCCGCGGCGACCGATGGAGCAAAGAACAAGTTTGCACCGGAACCAATCGTCAGGTTCGCACCGCTGGGCAGGGCGTAAGCACTGGTTATCTTCAGCGTTCCGGCCTCGACATAAGTGCCGCCGCTGTAGCTGTCGGTGCCGCTCAAGATCAAAGTGCCGTTGCTGGCCCTCATCGTCAACGATTTTCCGCTTCCCGTGATGCTGCCCAAGTTGCCGAACATAAGCTTTCCACTCCCGCTTACCACGAGATTTTCGGCTAGAACGACCGGCGCATCAATGACGTGACTGCCGTTGGTCAACGTGATCTTCGCCCCGCCGCCCGAATTGCTCAACGTCAAGTTGTTGCTTCCGCCGCCGTTTAGCGAAAAGCCCACGCTTGCGCTGCTGGAGTTGCCGAACTGAAGCGTGGCCACCGTTTCCGGTTTGTCCAGCGTGACGGTCAGCGCGGCGGTGGTCGCGGTGCTGAACACGGCTCCTGCGCCGGCGGCATTGGGCACCACGCCCCCCGTCCACTTGCCCGGCGTGCTCCAACCACCACTAACTGCCGACGCCCAAAGCGAGGGAAGGGGGGAAACAACTACATTGTCCACAAGGATCGATCCATTGGTGTCAATCCCGTGAAAGTCGATCCTCGTCAGGTTCGTTGAGGCGACCTCCGTGAATGAGAATAACTGATAAGGCACAGGGCCGGTATTTGTGGGCGCATAGTAAAACTGGTTTGTTCCCATCGTCGACTGATTCGCCGTGTTTTCATCCCATACGGGATTGAGGCCGACGTTATTGCCCACGCTTGTCGAAGTATCCGCCACCCAAAAAGAAACGTTGTAACTTTGGCCCGCCGTGGTGACGAGATCTTCCAGGAGGCAGTCCCTGGTTCCGTTGTTCGCGGGCGACTGGAATCTCATATAATGAGCGCCGTCCTCGGGACCGAGTTCGGTGGCCGCGTCCGTAGTGCTTGACACGTTGAGTTTGCTCAGCGCGGCCGGCGACGGTGGCCCCACCGTCCAACCGGAGGGCATAAGGTCGCCGGTGTTTTGATCGACATACGTGGAACCTTCGAAGCTTCCATTAGCAACAAGATTGTTAGCTGACGCCGAACTGCAAGTCGCGAAATGCAAAATGCCCGCAAGAAAGAAGCTGCGAGTGAAATTGATCTGCATACGAGCTTCCTATTCGCAACAGGGCATCGTCAATCATTGACGTTTGCCGGGAAGTAAGCCGCTGTCAACCAGATGCCGCTCAAAGGAAGCTGGGCAAACTCATCCGCGAATTGTAGCAACGTTCCCCGTGAAAGCAAGACTCGGATAGTAAACCCTAGCGTGAAAGAGCCCGGGAAAACGTTCCGAAAAGCGGTCCTTTTTCAACGCATCTCGGAATAGGGATGAGTTTTTGCGACAATCCGACCACCGGACAAGAAAAACACCGGCTACAGCAGCAGATCCAAGCTCGGGAAAGCCTGTCGTGGCAGCCGGTGAAATCGGTTCTGCTTTGAAGGTGGAGGTTATTGTTTCTTCCGCCGTGAGCGACGGCGTCGATAAATGGCCGCACCGCTAACCGCCGCACCGAGCAGCGCCAGCGACCCCGGCTCGGGCACGGCCGCAGCCGTGGCCGCAACAGGAGCGAAAGAGGGAGCCCCACTGTCGAAAAACGAGGCGTCTCCAACCGTGATGCTGCCGCCATCGGGCAAGGCGGCCGGGTTGGTCACGACGAGCGTGCCGTCGCTCACGAATGTTCCGCCGCTGTAATTGCTCGATCCGCTCAAGATCAATGTCCCGTTGCTGGCGCTCAAGGTCAACGACATGCCGCCGCCGTTGTCGATGATGCTGCTGGCCGTGCCAAAAGTAAGCGTCCAGGGGGTTGAACTTGTCGAAGTCACGATGAGATTCGAGGCCAAGACGACCGGGGCATCGATCGCATGTGCGCCGTCGCTTACGGAAATAAAGCTCGGGAAAACGGCGGCGGTATTGCTGAACGTAAGCGTGTTGCTGCCCGCGCCGCTGATCGCGTAGCCCGCGTTCGGTGTGCCGGAGCCGAGTTCAAGCTTGCCGATGGTTTCTGGATCAGTCAAGAAAGTCGCCGTTGACTGACTGCGGCGGGGCTATAGCATCCGAGAATACAGCATCCGAACCATCACCATTGGGTGTACCGTTTGACCAGTTGGCTGGATCAGGCCAGTTCCCCGAAGATGCCGGGCCCCAGTTCGACGTGGTAGGCCATGGCCCCGCGTCGGGTGAACCAGTGCCCGACTGAAACGACACACCCACGCCCCGCGATTCGGGAGTCGTAAATGCGAAGTCGGGCAACGTGATTGATTCTAATCGTACATTTTCCTCCGCGTCGGCAAATCCGGCGTAACCACTGGCCTGCACATAATCCTGCATGTAGAACGAAAAGCTTTCCGATCCATTGGCGCCCGATTGTCCAGCGCTCATTGGTACGTCGACGTGGAAAGTACCCTCGAGGTCAGAGAACCCGTAGTTTTTGACCGAATCCCACCCTGACCACATCGGGTTCGCGTTAGTGCGAACTTCGGCGACACTCGACTGACCGCCTATGCCCGCGGACGCGTAAGTGTGTGCGTCGCAATAAGTGGTCGCGTCAACGAGGATCGTGGCGTCGAAGTTAAAGCGAAGCGAATTGCCGACACGAGCGGGATCCATGCTGCTCAGCCAGAGCACATCGTTAACCTGGGCGTACGCATTCGACGCTGGGTTCACGCTGGCATAATTTAAAGTTGATAGACCCCAACATCTTGCAAAAGTGCGCTGCGATAGAGCTGAATCGACATGCGACGAACCGAATGCGACGGCGTGGAACAACGCGGGCGGATTAACTTGGACGACATTCAGGGCGGCAGAGGTCCCGGCCGACGACTGTGGTGGACCGGTCTGGCCAGTGATCGCAAATCCCAAAGATTGTTGGCCGGCATCTATAGCGCCATACACGGACGTTTGCCATAAAACGCCCTGGGCCTGCGCGACCGCGCCGGAAAGCAAGGCCAACGCCGGCACGATCACTAGCGCCCGGCCCAGCCGTGACGGCGCCTTAGCTCCCCGCGCGTCATTACCGCGCCATCCGAAGGAAGCCAGGACGCGGGACTTGGAAAAAATCTTGACGAACGATTTATGGAAGCGATACGGCGGTGCGACGGTGGTCACGGCGATTCTCCTTCAGAGGTCGGTTGCGGTCGAACGTAAATTCGTATCTCACGCTGGAAAGCAGGATTTTTACTTCCAGCCTTACGCCACATACTCCATCAAAACCAGGTCGATCGCTTGGATCGCCGACAGCTTATTGGTAGACTGCCCAAACGGCATCTGCGTTTCGTACTGCAGGTACGCCGCCGGGTCCAGCCGTTGCAGGGCGGCATCCGTGGCTTGGGCAAGGGACGCGACAGCGCCCTTCGGCGACGCCAGCCGGCGGGCAGCCACGGGCGGGTCGGCGATGCCCTGCGGGTTGGTGTCGCCGGAGGCCAGGGCGAAGGTCGCGCCGGCATTCTGGCTGCCGGAGGTGCGGCTCGCCGCGCCGATGTACTGGTAAACCTTGTCCGTGCCGATATCCACAATCCAGATGTCGCTGACGTTATTCGGATTGATCGTGATCCCTGTCGGATGCTTGTTCGCCGGGTCGATACCCCAACTCCCCAGCAATGAGCCGGTGAGCGTGTACTTGAAGACTTTTAGGGCGATGCCGTCGACGACCCAAAACGACGTGCCGTCGGTGACGATGTCCTGGGGATTGGTGTCGCCGTTTTTGCCGCTTGTAAGGCTGAAACTGCTGGCCGCATTCTGGCTGCCCGATAGGAGGCTCGCGGCACCGGCGTACTTGTAGACCTTGGCGGCGTAGCTATCCACCAGCCAGATGTTGGTGCCGTCGGTGGCGATGCCGGTGAGCTGGGCCGACGAGCTCAAACCGCCTGCCGACCATGAACCCAACAGGCGCCGCCGGAGCTATAGACGTAGACGTTCTTGTTGGCGTCGACGACCCAATTGGTTGTGCCGGCGGCCGTGGTCGCCACGCCGCGCGGTGCGGAGTCGCCGCTGCCGAGGCGCATTGTTGCCCAGAGCAGCGCCGGCGGTGGAGTATTGGTACGTGCTATCGCTCAAGCCGCCATCGACGACGTAGAATTGGGTGTCGTCGAGGATGGTGCCGATCCCCTGGCTGCTCGCGATGAGCCCACCGACTGGATTTGACAGGTTGATCGTGAAGTACTTGGTTGGGTCGGCATAGCCGTCGTCCAGGGTCGGCACGAAGATGCTCTTGGACGTCTCGCCCCGGGGCGAACGTGACCGTCCCGGAGGTGGCGATGTAGTCCGTGCCGGCCAGCCCCGTGCCGTCCGCGGTCGAGTAGGAAATCGTGGTCGTTCCTGCGCTGGGCCAGGTGAGGCTGACGGTGAAGGCGGCGATGGACGATGGGCCGATGCGGTCGATGAAACCTCCGTCGTTGTTGTCGCTATCGGACGAGTCGTAGATGATGTTTCCAGGCCCGAGGTTGAAGGACCAGCCGTCGCGCCCCAGGGCGAAACTATCGACAAACGAGCCGGTGGTCAGCGTTGAAACGAAGGATGCTCGTGTTCGCGCTGCTGTTTGGGCCTCGCGCGGTGACATAGAGGTTATTATCGGTTCCGAGCTCCAACCAAGTTGCCCCTGTAAAGCTTGATGGCATTGATGCGAATACGTCCAGGAATGCGCCAGTTGGTTCCATCGTAGCGCAGCACTTGACTTGTTCCATTGCTGGCGACGTAAAGGTTGCCATCCGGACCGAAGACCGCCTTCCGAGGCTGACTCAATCCTCCGCTTTCGGCAGTCACGAACGCGCTCAGGCCGGAGTTGTTGTAACGCAGCACCTCGTTGGTGCCCTGATTAGCGATGTACAGGCTGCCGTCCGGACCAAATGTTATGCCATAGGGCGACGAGAGGCCGCTGGCAACAATACCGAGGAAAGCCCCGGAGGATCCGTCGTAGCTGAGCACCTCGTTGTTACCGAAGCTGGAGACGTAAAGGTTGCCATCGGGGCCGAACGCCACATCGACAGGGCTGTTCAGGCCGCCGCTGCTCGACGGGACAAATGCGTTGATAAACTCCCCGGCAGGATCATAGCGCAGGATCGCATTCGTGTCGGCGCTGGCGACGTACAGGTAGCCATCAGGACCGAAAACGGAACCCCTCGCCCTCGAAAGACCGCCGCTGCCGGGGGAAACAAAGTGATCGAGGAACTTCATGGTGTTGCTTCCCTCGATAGCGGAGGCGCCGCTGACCGAAATGGAAGTATTGTCCGTGAGAATCGTGGCCAGGCCCATGATGGACGTGCCGCCGGCCGGAGTGGCAATCAACTCGAAGTCCACGTTTTTCTCGGGAGTCGAATCGTTGAGGGTCGTCACCTGGACCGTCTGGGTGGCCTGACCGACCGCGAACGTTACCGTCCCGGAGGCGGCGCTGTAGTTCGTGCCGGCTTTGTCGGGCACCTGGAGCTTGCCGCTGGTGTGGAAGCCGGCGCCATCCCAGAGCATGACGGCATGTTCGTCAGCGGGCAGCGTAGCAGAGAACTCTCGCAAGAACACCTGTACCACCCGCGTATTCAATCGCGGGCTGAGCAGCCCTTCGCCGCGACCTGTTTCTGGACAGACTGCCCCCAATACCCACAAATATTGATATTCGGTCTGCCGCACCGCGGTTCCTTCCGCTCCAGTGCCTCCAGCACCGCCAACGGCTGTTGGTCTCGAACATACATGGCGACCTCCAAAATCTGAGTCGCCACAGTATGATGGGTAAACTGCGCTGTGCAATAGAATGCGCAGGATCAAACGAGAATCCGTATTAGGACTTTGTTAGCTCATTGAGCTCGCAATGAGCGGTTCGTGATCCAAGGATTTGCTCAGCGTCCAGGAAGTCGCCGACTCACCGACGTAGCGAAACCCCAACTTTTCATAGAATCGAATCGCCGTCGAATTGTTCTTCAGGACGCCGAGCCGATAGTCACGGCACGATCCGCCGATTGCCGTTTCAAATCGGTGAACAAGTTGAGTGCCGATACCAGTTCGTTCGGCATTCTCGGCTACGGCGATCGACAAAAGCCGGAACTCCGCATTGGATGCCGCCCCGGACTTTGATGGCAGCAGTTTTCCGACGAGTTTGGCAAAGGATCGAAATGCCAACAGCCAAATCCGCGGCCGAAGCAGGACGTCCAAAATACACAAATGTCCGCAATGGCGAAGGAATGAAAGTCGGCAGCTTACTAGTTCGCGCGCTGCGCCGCCGAGGACGAACCCATCGACCTCGCCCTTGCCGATGTGAACAAGAAATACCGATCGATCGATAAACGTTCCGTACAATGCGGCAATTAGTGCGGGAGAAAGCTCGCCCAAGAGCGCGCCGGTGCGCTGAATTGCGACTTGTGAATCTCGGCAATCCTGGCAAGATCTTCCTTGCGACAGACGCGAATCGTGGGCACCAGCGACTTTGTTGCCGCGGGTTCAGACGCCGACAGAAAGCCGTTCACTTGGGCCTGGTCCGCAGCGCCATAATCTACTTGATGTGGCATGACCGCAGGTGGCAGTCTGTAAGGAAAATCGGACGATACCAGCAATCATATTTCGCGAAATAACCGTTGTAAAAAGTAAAAAAATAAGCGCGGGGGATTAAAATATAAGCGCTAAATCAGCGCTAAGGACAACCGGCTAAGGGGCCATTGACGAGCCACGGGCGCGTGATACGCTAGGTGGAGTGCCCGCAAGAACCGTCTCAAACATGCCCTTTGGAAGCTCAGGAGCAATCGAATGGCCACTCTCACAGTCTTGAAATTTCACGAAGCCGACGCGGCTGATAAAGGCCTGGAGCTACTGAAGGACTTGCAAAAACGGGCCCTCATCAAGCTGCATGACGCGGCCATCGTAACCTGGCCGGAAGGGGCAAAAAAGCCCAAGACTCGACAACTCCTCGACCTGACCGCCGCCGGCGCGTGGGACGGCGCGTTCTGGGGAATGCTCTTCGGTTTAATCTTCTTCGTGCCGTTCTTCGGCGCGGCTGTCGGCGGCCTGATGGGCGCGCTAGCGGGCCATTTTGCGGACTATGGCATCGACGACAACTTTATCAAGGACGTCCGCAGCAAGATCACACCGGGCACCTCGGCACTCTTCTTGCTCACAAGCGAGGCTGTGATTGATAAGGTCGTTGACGCGGCCAAGACGCTGCCGAAGTTCGAGATCGTGGCCACAAATCTGCCCAAAGAGCAGGAAGAGAAGCTCAAAGCGGCCTTCGCGTGAAGTCGCCACGGTTAAACAGCGTCGATAACGCCCCTATACTTCTTTATAAGGAGTATCCTGCGATGAGATCCCAGAATTTGGCTTATCGGATGCGAATCTTTCGCCGACCGTTGGCAGCCGCGTTGGCAGCCGCACTTCTATGGAGTTTTATATCGACGGCAAGCGCCCAATTGATCCGCCGCCAGCGACGCGGGCCCGCGACCACGGCCCCGGCACAGCAAAATTCGGCCCCACTGGCGACGGCCGAAGCCGGTGCGCCGAGCGCGACGACGACCATAAGCGGGAAACAGCTTCCGCCGCCCGATCCGAAGTTCGGTGGGGTCATCAAGGAGAAAGCGGTTGACTCCAAACCGTGGTGGCCGCCGCGAATTGTGCCTCCCAAGGGCGCACCCAACGTCCTGCTCATCATGACCGACGACTGCGGCTTCGGAGCGCCGAGCACGTTTGGCGGCGTGATTCCCACACCGGCCTTGGATCGCGTCGCGAAGAGCGGGCTGCGCTACACACAATTCCATTCCACGTCGCTTTGCTCACCGACACGGGCGGCTCTGATCACTGGGCGCAATCATCACGTGGCCGGCTTTGGCGTCGTGGGCGAGGCGGCCACGGGTTATCCCGGCTACGATTCCGTCATTCGCAAGGAATGCGGCACCATCGGCGAAATCTTGAAGGAAAACGGCTACGCCACCTCCTGGTTCGGCAAGGACCACAATACGCCCTTTTACCAGTCGAGCCCGGCGGGGCCGTTCGATCAATGGCCGTGCGGAATGGGCTTTGACTACTTCTATGGATTCGTCGGCGGCGATACGAGCCAGTGGCAGCCGAACTTGTTCCGCAACACGACGGCCATCTATCCGTTTCAAGGTAATCCTGGTTGGAATCTGACGACGGCCATGGCCGACGATGCAATCCAGCACATGAAACAACTTAAAGCGATCGCGCCGAGCAGCCATTTTTCGTGTATTACGTGCCGGGCGGCACGCACGCGCCCCATCATCCGACGCCGGAATGGATCAAGAAGATCAGCGATATGCACTTGTTCGATGGCGGCTGGAACAACATCCGCGACACGATTTTCGCCAACCAGAAGCGGCTTGGCATCATGCCCGACGGCGCGAAGTTGACGCAATGGCCGGCAGAATTGCCGAAATGGGATTCGCTGAACCTGCTGGAGAAGAAACTGTTCATCAAACAAGCGGACGTGTACGGATCGTACCTCGCCTACACCGACCACGAGATCGGCCGGGTCATTCGGGCCGTCGAGGACATGGGGCAACTCGACAACACCCTGATCATCTACATCAGCGGCGATAACGGCGCGAGCGCCGAGGGCATGCTCAACGGAACGCCGAACGAGTTCACCACGTTCAACGGCGTCGCCGTGCCGGTCAAGGATCAGTTCCTGTGGTATGAGTTCTGGGGATCGGACAAGACCTTCCCGCACTATGCCGCGCCGTGGGCGTGGGCGCTGGACGCGCCTTTCAAGTGGACGAAGCAAGTCGCGTCGCATCGCGGCGGCACGGCCCAGGGCATGTGCGTCTCGTGGCCCGGCCACATCAAGGATGTCGGCGGCATCCGGCACCAATTCTGCCACGTCATTGACATTGCGCCAACCCTTCTCGAAGCGACCGGCATTTCCGCGCCGGAAACGATCAACGGCATCAAGCAGAAGCCGATCGAAGGCGTCAGCTTGACGTACACGTTCGACAAAACCAACGCCAACGCCCCGACCCGGCATACAACGCAATACTTCGAAATGCTGGGGAACCGCGCCATTTATCAGGACGGCTGGATGGCCGTGACAACCCCGGTGACTCTTCCGTGGGAATTGAACACGAAGCCGCCGCCGGACGTGATTACCGGTTACAAGTGGGAACTTTACCACCTCGACGAGGACGTCACGGAGGCCGATGACCTTGCGGCCAAGATGCCGGACAAGCTTAAAGCATTGCAACAAGTCTTCTACGTCGAAGCGGCGAAGTATAACGTGTTGCCGTTGGACAACTCCACGCTCGCGCGCTTCTTGACGCAGCGCCCCGGCGCAACCGCGGGCCGGAATGTGTTCGAGTACTCCGGCGAGTTGTCGGGCGTTCCGCCGGCGTGCGCCCGAACATCTTGGCCAAAGACTTTACGATCGAGGCGAAGATTGAAGTGCCCGAAGGCGGCGCGGAAGGCATGATCGTCACCGAAGGCGGACGGTTCGGCGGCTACGGCTTGTTTCTGAGCAAGGGCCTCGATGGAATCCGCCGCGGCAAGGTGGTGTTCCTCTACAACCTGCTCGATCTCAAACGCACGATTTGGGACGGACCCGGAACTCACGGCCGGCAAACATACCATCTTGTTCGACTTTAAGTATCACGGGCCGGGCTTCGGTAAAAGCGGCACGGGCGAGTTATTTGTGGACGGCAAATCCGTCGCGAAGAAAACGATGGAACAAACGACGCCGATCATGTTCCCGGAGGACGAGACGTTCGAACGTCGGCCAGGACACGCGCACGCCGGTGGCGCTGCTGGAGTATCGCTACGACTGCCCCTTCAAATTCACCGGCAAGATCGACAAACTGCGATTCAAACTCGGCCCGTTTCAGTACACCGCGGACGACAAAAAGCAGGCGGCAGACGCCATATACCGCGCGAGATTAAAAAAGCATTAGATGACTAAACTGCTCGCATTCACCGCGGCGGCGGAAGCGGCCACGGGTTTGGCGCTACTGCTAGTGCCCGCGCTCGTCGGTAAGCTGCTGCTTGGCGTCGAGCTGACCGGCGTTTCGATTCCGGTGGCGCACCTGGCAGGCATCGGCCTTTTCTCGCTGGGAGTGGCCTGTTGGCCGGGCAAGGAGCCCGCGCGATTTGCTTTCCATGCGATGCTGATTTACAACTTGCTCGTGGCGGTTTACCTTGCTTACCTCGGCATCCGCGGCGAATGGGCCGGAATCCTCTTGTGGCCGGCCGTGCTGTTGCACACCGTTTTGACATTACTGTTGGCGAGCAACTGTTTCCGTACGGCAGCCGCAAGGCAAGGGCGGGCGACCGAGCGAGCCGCGATGTTCGACTCGTCGCGCTCGGAGCCTAGATGACGCCGAATATGGCAGTTTTGGCTATTGATCGTTGTAGAACGGAACGGCGCACAGGGCCTCCTGTCGGCATAGCCGACGGCTGTGTATGTTGTTAGATAAGAGAGTTGCCATCTCCACCTTTGAGGAGAATCCTGTGATGAGATCACAAAATCTGATTCAAGCCGTTGGAAGAAGTGAGCCAACCGAACAATCAAATCAATGAGTAAAGCAAGGATATGTGCGATGACCAGTCAAAAGAGGTTTTGGAACGGATGCCGTCGCGGCCTGCTTTTGGCAAGCCTGGTGGCGGCGGTGCTGGGCAGTTTGAGCACAACAAGTTCCGCGCAGTTGTTGCGCCGCCCGCGGCGCCTGCCGACGGCACCATTGCAGCCCTCAGGTCCCGTTACCGAGAAGGAAGCGCGGGAAAGCGGCATCGAAGCCTACATCTACGGCTATCCGCTGGTGACGATGGAGATGACTCGGCGGGTTATGACTAATGTTGAAAAGCCCCAGCCCATGCGAGCACCCATGGGCAACCTTGTACGAGCCCGATCCTATCCGGACGCCAAGTTCCGCGACGTTACCGCGCCGAACGCCGACACGCTCTATACGACGGCGTGGCTGGACGTTGCCAAAGAGCCCTGGATTCTGTCGCTGCCCGACGCGCAAGGCCGCTACTATCTCATGCCGATGCTGGACGGCTGGACCGACGTGTTCCAGGTGCCCGGCAAGAGGACAACGGGCACGGGACCGCAGAAATACGCCATCACCGGCCCAAATTGGCGCGGCACGCTCCCGGCGGGTGTGACGCAGTATCGCTCACCCACGGCCATCGTTTGGCTGCTCGGGCGCATCTACTGCACGGGTACGCCGGAAGCCTACGAAGCCGTTCATAAGATGCAGGACGAGATTTCCATCGTCCCGTTGAGTGCCTATGGAAAGCCGTTCACGCCGCCTGAAGGCAAGGCCGATCCCTTGATCGACATGAAGACACCGGTCCGCGACCAGGTCAACTCGCTGGATGCAACGGCATATTTCAACCTACTGGCAACGCTTTTGAAGGACAATCCACCAGCGGTTGCCGACTCCTTGATTGTCGCCAAGATGGCGCGGCTCGGCATCGTGGCGGGCAAGGCTTTTGATCCGAGCAAGCTCGATCCGCCGGTTGCAAAGGTGCTTGTGGATGTGCCAAAACAAGGCGTGGAAAAGATCATGGGCCATATGAAACAGGCCGGAACCTTTGAGAACGGCTGGGTGCTCTCGACCAGAACGGGGATTTATGGCACGGACTATGTGCAGCGGGCATTGATTACCGCTATCGGCCTGGGCGCGAACCGGCCGCAGGACGCCATTTACCCAACCTCTGAGACCGACGCCGAGGGCGGGCCATACGACGGCAACCAGAAGTACGTCATGCACTTCGATAAGGGCAAAATGCCGCCCGTTGATGGCTTCTGGTCGCTGACCATGTACGACGCGAATTACTTCTTCGTCGATAATCCGCTGAACCGCTACACGCTGAGCCAACGGAATAAACTCAAGGTGAATGCCGATGGCTCCGTCGACTTGTACCTGCAACATGCGAGCCCCGGCGGCGATAAGGAAGCCAACTGGCTACCGGCGCCGGACGGCAAGTTTATCCTCATGATGCGACTTTATTGGCCGAAAGAGCAGACGCCTTCCATCATCTACGGGACTTGGAAGATTCCGCCCGTAAAGAAGGCAGGGTAATCAAATGGGTTCGTTGGAAATCAGCGGGATAATCTTCGCCTGCGTATTCGGCGGCACGCTGCTGGGGATAATTTTGCGGGCCGTCTTGCCCGAACAGCATCTCACGAGCGAGTCGAAGGACGTCGTCAAGCTGGGCATGGGTCTCATCGGCACGATGACGGCGCTCGTGCTGGGGTTGATGATCGCGTCGGCAAAAAGTTCTTTTGATACGCAGCGCGCGGGAGTGGCCCAGCTTGCCGGGAACGTGATCATCATCGACCGCGCCTTGGCACACTACGGCCCGGAAGCGACAGAACGTCCGCGAAATGCTCCGTGCTTCGGCTGCCGACCTGCTCGTGAGGACATGGCCCGGCGAGAACCGCTCGCCGGGTCAAGACGCCAGTCAAGGCGGTACGGAAGGTAAGTACGAATTCTTGATCGACAAGATCCAGGCCCTGCCGGCGAAGACCGGCGCGCAGCGCACGTTCCAGGCTCAGGCCGTCTCGATCGCCATGGACACGGCCAAGCTCCGCTGGACGCTGTTTTCGCAGAAGGGCAGTTCGATCCCACTGCCTTTTTTGGTGGTGATGGTAGCCTGGCTGGCCCTGCTTTTTGCCAGTTTCAGCCTCTTTGCCCCGCCTAATCCGACGGTGGTCATAACTTTGGCGATAAGCGCGCTGGCCGTTTCCAGCGCGGTCTTTCTCATCTTGGAGTTGGATCGGCCGTTTTCGGGCATGATCCAGATTTCCAGCGCACCGATCCGCGCGGCGCTGGAGAAGCTGGGCAGGTAGCATTCTGGGGCCGGACACTCACGCCACGCACGCCGCCAGTTCGCTAGGAGCGGCCGTCGCTGCATCCTCGTCGGCGCTGCCGATCGGAAAGCATTGATAGTTCGGGTCGATCATCTGCCGAAAGTACTCGCAGTCGGCGAGGCTGATCGGCCGCGGCCGGAGCTGCTCGTCGTCCAGCGGGTCATCCAGCATCGCCAAATAGCTCGCGGATTGTTCGCGCCGCAGCCGGGCAAACTCGGCCCACAGCGCCACCGCGGGGCGATTACGGACGTTTGGATAGTCTCGCTGTTCGCCCATCACGCGAAAATCGAAGCACCGCCGGTAGAACCGCGCGTGCTTCGGATGGGCGGCCGCCAGTACGGCGTCCAATCCCTGGCGATGCGCGTACTGCACCATCACCCGGCTGGAGCGGAGAAAGACCGGGAAGAAGCGCATCATGCTTGCGCGGCGATCGGCCAGGCAGGAAATCTCGCCGAATCGCAGCCCGCGCCGCCGCAGGCCGGCGATCTCCTCGCCGTAAACGTGCTCCATGGGCACTCCCAGGTCGCCGTCGATAACCAGGCTCATGGTGAAAATCACCTGGCCCTGGTATTCGGCGATGAACATCTCCGTGGTCGGCAGCAGGTGATACGGCGTCACGCGCATCTGGTGGCGGTTGATCTCTCCCAGGCCGCCGCGGAGGTACGACGCGTACAGCAGACGAAACGCGGCCTCCCGTTCATCCCGCGTGTTCGCAATGCGGTAACTGATGTCTACAGTTGTCTCTGGACGTGCCTCGATCTCCTCTGGAGCGAGCAGCATAGTTTCTCCGCCTATCGTGGGAGCGGACAATCCCGACGGGCGGACTCACCGCCGCGTGCGAGACATGGTTGCGGCCTGTTATCGCGGCTTGCTGTAAGGGGCGCGGTAGTCAGGTCGGAAGACAAGATGCGTGATAAGAGCAAGCTAATTGAAACTTAGTTCAAGGCCGCCAGACGTCAAATGATTCACGAGGCTCGTCGAAGGCAATCGCCGGCGGCACGGACCGGCGGCGCAATTTCTGCCGCATGTAGCGCTTGTAGCGGCGGCCGGTAGCGGGATAGTTCCTTTGCCGAGAACGCGGCACACGGCGTGTAGGGTTTGACGCAAACCGCGCGCGCCCTATACTTTAAGGCGGAGAGCCATTTGAGCGGGATCCGCCGGGCGGTAACGATTTGCCGAATGCGTGTATCGCGCAACGATTTGCCAGTCATATGATTGCTTCCCTCGAAAAAGAAAACCCGTCAGGAGGGGAAGCAGGCTGCTTGCCTTTCCTTGAAAGTTCGATGAGTGCTGTGGAAAAGATGGATAATGATTCGCCCGTCGGCACTTCCCCGGCATGGTCGTATGAGGAGGCCTTCGCGCGGAATCTGGGGCTGATTTCGCGCGACGAACAGCGGCGGCTGCGCGACGCTCGGGTGGCCATCATCGGCATGGGGGGCGTGGGCGGGGTCCATCTAGCCACGCTCGCCAGGCTGGGCATCGGCCATTTCAGCATCGCGGACCCCGATGTCTTTTCAACGGTTAACTTCAACCGGCAATATGGCGCGACGCTCCGCAATCTGGGTCGCGGAAAGGCGGAAACAATGGCCGCCGAGGCCCGCCAGATTAACCCCGACCTCGACCTGCGCGTGTTCGCCGAGCCAATCAGCGCGTCCAACGTCGGTGAGTTCCTCGAAGGCGCGTCCGTCCTGGTGGACGGGGTCGATTTCTTCGAGTTCGATACGCGGCGACTCGTCTTCCGCGAAATGCGGCAGCGGGGGCGCTGGGGGCTCACCGCCGGACCGTTGGGCTTTAGCGCGGCGTGGCTGCTTTTCGATCCCCAGGGGATGGATTTCGATACCTACTTCGACATGCATGACGGCATGGATCCCTTGGACCAGGCTTCGGCTTATGCCATCGCGCTGGCCCCCGCCGGTACGCATTGGCCTTATCTCGACCTGTCGGAAGTGGACATGAAAGCGACCCGCGGTCCTTCGTTGGGCCTTGCCTGCCAGCTTTGCAGCGGCATCGCCGCCGCGGAAACGGCCAAAATCATTCTCGGCCGCAAACCGCTCCGCGCGGCCCCTTGCTTTGCGCAGTTTGACGCCTATCGTTGCCTGCTTCGTCGCGGCCGCTTGCGCTGGGGAAACCGCGGACCGCTCCAGCGCCTAAAGCGTGCCATCCTGCGGCGGCGGATGGTGCAACTGGGGTATGGCAAGTGAGCCTGGACTACGGAAAACTGATTGAGGCGGCCATCCTCGCGCCTACGCCTGATAACAATCAGCCGTGGCGATTCGAAGTCCGCGGCGGCAAGGTTTTAGTCTTTCTCGACCCTTCGCGAACACTTCCGTCCGATGTCAATGGGATGTTTGACCTGATCGGTATCGGCGCAGCCGTCGAAAACGCCGGTATGGCGGCGCTGGAGATGGGATATCAACCTCACGTCGAGATCTCGGATGGCCCTTTCCAGTCGCTTTGCGATTCTTCACGGCCTGTCGCCACAATTGAGTTTCGTTCGGGCGGAGAACCCGATCCGCTTTACGCACATTTAGCCGGTCGACACACATGCCGGAAACACTACTCGACCGAGCCCATACCCAAAGAGGCCCTGGACTGCATGTCGCGCGCGGCCGAACAAACCAGCGATATTCGCGTCGATTGGGTCACGGATCGGCCGCTGATTTCCGAGCTGGCGGGACTTTTGGCACAGTCCGATCTTATCCGATTTCAGTACGAGCCGTTCCACAACGAGTTGTTTCATCAACTTCGATTCACCGCGAAAGACGCCGAACAGTCGCGGGATGGGCTGGATGTGCGGACTCTGGAACTTCCGCCCGGCGGCGCATGGCTCCTGCGACAGCTTAAGCCCTGGAAGCGGATGAAGTTGATTCATGCCCTTGGCCTGGGCAGACTGCTGACCGCATCGTCAATGCAAGCGGTCAAGCGGAGCGGCGCTGTGGGACTGCTGAGCGTGAGCGAACAGACAGTTGAACGCTTATTTAGAGGGGGCATGGCCTTCGAGCGCCTTTGGTTGACAGCTACATCGCTCGGTTTTGCTCTGCAACCGCTAGGCAGTCTTCCGATTTTTCTCGCTCACTGGCGGCAACTCGGCGGTTCGAGGCTCGCGACGCAGCAGCAAGCCCGGGTACGAGCATTATCTGACCACTTTGATAATCTACGTCCAGAGTTGAGCGATCGAGTATTACAGATCATGTTTCGCGTGGGGAAAAGTGCTACTTCCTGCTATAGATCAGCCCGCCGAAAGGCAGGTGACGTACTAACATCGCTGGAAATCTTTGAATAATTCCACCGAAAGCAAGTATTTGTCTGTCAGGAACCAGAAGGCAGCGGCGGAGTAGCCATAGAGTACGAGAACTAGTGTTTGCCCAGGCGGCTGGAAACTGCCAAAAGGGTAATTAGCCCTAATCAGTTTGAGGAGCGCGAGTAAATGAAGAATCTATCATTTTTGGCAGCGTTGGTCGTCGGAGCCGCTCTTGCGGGTACGGCACAGGCCAGCATCACGGTCAATGCCCCGTTCATCAACTTGTTTCAGCCATCGGGCGTAACCGTGTTCAAGATCACGGATTATGAGAACGTGTTCGACGCGAACCACAATCTCGTGACAGGTGCGATCCAGAATGGCGATACCTTCGAGGGCATTTTCACGGTCACCAATAGCCAGACGCCGGGTGCCGGCAACCAATTGGTGCCTAATAACTTCCAGATAGCGGGGATCTTTGACACCCTGATCCTTAGCTCAACGGGAGGCGTGGGCCCCGGAGGAACCCAGACTGCTTTTACACTGGGCGTTGATCCAAACATGAGCGCGCATTTCGGGTTGACTGGATCCAATACCTTGCCGGCTGGGGCCATGACCGCCCTTTATCAAGGCCCTGCCAACCAGTTTAACGCTAGCCAGGGCTCTATTAGCGCGGCCAACATTGCTGCCGCGTATGCAACAGTGCTGAACGGTTCTACCCTCGCTCAGGTCGCGGGGAACGCGAATGGCGCAAATCAAACTGGTAATGGCACAACGTGGTACTGGGCCGCCGTAGGGTCTCCAAACCCCGGTGTGGCAGCCTTCGCCACCTCATTGAACCTGCTGTATTCGAACCCGGCGATCGGCCCCACGTTGGGGGGTTTGGCAAGCAACCTTACTCAGCAGGCACCGTCGTTCTACGATACCCAAGCGGTTATCGATGCCCTTAGTGCTATTCAAAACAAGATCGCCTTGCAAGGAAATACGGCAATTCAAACCGATCCCAGCATCCCGTTTGAGATTGTAAGCCAAGATCCCTTGCGGGAGCAAAACCTCACGCCCGAGCCAACGGGTATCCTCGTTGTCGGTGGCTTGTTCGGTCTTTGGGGACTCGGCAAAGTGGTTTCCCGACGTCGTCAGCGCACAGCGTAAATAGCTGCATAGGCCAGCTCAAGAAGCAGAAGAACCCCTCCTTTAAGGAGGGGTTTTTTTGTTGCGCGAATCTAGCGGGCGTTTCACCAATCGTCCGGAAACTCTTCGGACATGCATCGCCTGCCTCTTTCTGCCAATTTGCAGTCTCTAGGCACGATTGCTCGCCGGCGCACAATTCTTTGGCCAAAACCGCGCAATATGCTTGCCATCAAGCAATTCTCCAGGTAGAATGGCCGTATGTTCCGAGACTGGCGGACGCCTTCGGCCGCTGCTCGGTTTGGCGAGCCTGCTTAGCAGGAGCATTCGTATACCCACCACACGAGGCAGCGATTTACCGAGGGCCGTACGCACCGTTTCACTTCTCTCCACCCGCGGCGATTTTCGCCGCGCGGTAGCGGTGGGAAGTATGTCGCCTCGTTTTGCTTCTCTAATCTGTGTCTAGCGTTGGCGAGCTACGGTCGCGAACGGTCCCAGGTCAAATGGCAATTGCTCTTTGATTTTGAGGAACCTATGAGAATTGGAATCGCGGCTGACTATGTTCTCGCAAGCTTTATCCGCATGCGTAGTATTAAAAAATTCGCGATCGGCGAGCCTCATTACCGCTCTGGCTGGAAACGCATACCAACCGGACCCATTTTCGCTCTGCTGTTGCTGAGCATCGCGCTGGCAGTCACCAACTCCACCGTCGCTGGAACTATTGTTAACAACCCAGGCTCCAACATGTTCCAGACTGGGACGATTAGCCAATTCAAGTTGACGGATTTCGAAAACGTCCTCGATTCCAACGGCAACGTTATCGCGCCGGGGACGGCGATCGTGCCTGGCGACACCTTCCAGGGTATGTACTCGATTACGAACAGCCAGACGCCCGGAGGGGGCAACGTCCTTTACTCCGGCAACTTCCAATTGGCGGGCATCTTTCAACTGCTCGTCCAGAGCGTCACTGCCAATGTCAGTACAAGTGGCAATTCCGCATTCACGCTTGTGCCTTACGCGCCGTTCGCGGCGCAATATGGCCTGCCGGCAGGCGCCATGTTCGCGGTTTGGGATGGCCCCGCCAACTTGTTCAATGCGGCCGCACCTACCTGGCAACAGGCCGAGGCGACGGCGACAGCAGGCACGCTTTGGGAGGTCGGCGGCGCTGCCCCCGGGTCCGTTTGGGGCAGCGACTACTACTGGGCTGCTGTAGGATCCCCTAATCCCGGTGTGGCGTCCTTCTCTACGTCGTTGCAACTGCTGGCCAATAACACGGGCATCCCCAGCGGTTCCTTTGCCAATCTGCAACAGCAAGCGCCCGGCGGATTCGGTCCGGCTAATGTAATGAACAGTCTCTATGCCATCAGCAACCCGATCGCGCTACAAGGAAATACCTCGCTGAACACCGATTCCGGCATCCCGTTCCAGATTATCAGCGAAGACCCATTGGAAGAGAATATTCGCGCGGTTCCCGAGCCGTCAACCGCCGTGCTTTTGGGCGCGATTTCCCTTGCGTTGACGCTGTTTGGGGTCAAGTACCGCCGCCGCCTCGGTTGATGCGACCGGATAACTTGTCAGGCGTTGCCCTTATCAGGATTACCAAGGAAAAACGCCTTGAGCTTTTGGCGGATTCGGTGGCAACGCTGCCAGATGGTTGCGTCGGACCAGCGTCGCTCGCCATCCTCAGGTTGACCTAAGAGATGTTCCTCCAAGAACTCTTGTTCACCCGCGGTAAGGGTCATGGCAAAGTCTTCGATCATGGCGTCGACCTGCCAATCGGAGTAGTTCGCCGAGCCGCCCGAATGTGCAACACAAGCAGCCTCTTGGTTCCTGCGGCGATACTCAGTGCGAAAATATTGCATGATTTCAATGCGTGCCAAACCGCGCAGAAACCCGCCCAATCGCGTGTGTCTCGCAGGATCGAAGCGATCGAGCAGTTCGCCGTCGTTTCGCACCACGGCGTACCATACGCGGGCGGCGATCTCATCGACGCGACTTAAATCGGAACCGCCAGAGCCCAACATGCCGCCGATCGCGCGGCAAAGCGGCTCATGATAGCGCCCGTATAGATCCTCCCATGCGGCGACTTCTCCCGCCAAACAGCGTTTGGCCAACTGCCGATCTCCTTCGGCGCTCCCCGTCAATTCAGACCTTTCCGCCAATTCAACGCCGGCCGCCAATTCAGCGTTGCCATCGGACTCGACGTTGTCCGAGCCGACCTCCGGCGATCGTCGCTCGCCATGTCGAGGACGGGGCTCGGGATTATACTTGCAACGTCTCATGCTTCAGTAACCGCGTTCAAGGTGTGGAAAACATAGCGAGGCGATCGCCTAGGCTCGGATGCTTGCGCACTAACCCACCAATGTCTTAGTTAATCATTGTCCTGCGGAATTGTCAAGTAAATACCGTATGATGGCTATCTTTGGAGGGGATTGACGATGCCAATTCGCCGTATTCCGTCCGACTATTTGTCCGCAAAGTCTTTGCAACGTTAAACGGAATGCTGTACAATAGATGCAATAGGCTGCGCAATCCTGGGAAGCAGGTAGGGCAAAGCGGACTTATCAAATCAATTCTCGGACCACGGCGGGTTAAGAGCTTTTTGCAACGTGATTTTTTCTAGCCAGGACCTCGCGACGGGGAAAACATGGCAGATTGATAATCTCAGCCCGACCCTGGAATCGTTGGCTATGCGTGAAAAAACAGTGAAGACGGGGGTCGCCAGACCGATTCGCGTAAAGATTGTCCACCAGAATCGTATTTTCCGGGAATGTCTCGCTGCGGTACTCGCAGAAGACGGCGGTATCGTTGTGGGTGAGGTCGATCACGGAGAGCCCGATGTCGTGGGGGCCATTACCTCGGAGCATCCCCAGGTCGTCTTGATCGATCGGAATCTCCCGGAGCAGTTCGCTTTGGAATTGACCCGCCAGATTCACGACCAGCCGTCCGGCCCGGGCGTTGTCCTATTGACCCATGCCAGTACGCAAGAGGACCTTGTCGACTGCTTTACCGCGGGCGCGCATGGTTGCGTGGAGGAAGACGCCTCCGTGCAGGACCTCCGCGAAGCGATCGAAAAAGTCGCGGCAGGCGGAATCTTTTGTTCGCATGGTCTCATCCACACCATGTTCCACCGCGTCGCTCAGCAAGCACGGGGCGGCAGTCATCGCGCAAGCAATGGCGAAGCGTTGCTTACGCCGCGCGAACTTGAGATTGTCCGCTTGATTGGCGACCATCTCAGCAACAAGCAGATCGCCAGGAAGCTTTCCGTTTCGCTTTACACGGTTAAGAATCACGTTCACAATGTCGTTGAAAAGCTGAACGTCTCCGGGCGCTACGAGGCGGTCGACTTTGCTCGCAAGCATCGAATGCTGGGCCCATCGAAATCGTCCGGGCATTGAGCGAATTGAATCTATACTTGCTTTTGTGAAATGACGCAATGGCAAGCCGTTTGCGCTCCCTTGCGGTTCAATTGCGCCGATGGGGGATAGTTCCAAAGATCTATATCAAGCCTAGTTCCCGTGTACCATATCGATCCATGACCTGGTTCTACAGGGATGGTAGTCCAAGAAGGCGTGGTTTTTAGCTCTAAATCACCATTCCGGCAATAGGAAAGACGCGATATAAACGATAGAGAACAATGATCAATGACATTCATGGACAAGCAGATACACCTGTTACTCCTTCGAATTGACTCCGCAGGTTCACCAAGCAACAAACTCAATGCGCGTCTCCGAAATCGGACAAACGACATCCGTATCAGTTCTAAGCGATTCACGGCTCTTCCGAGAAACACTTCAGCGCGTGGCTCCAGCGCTTCAAGGATATTAAGTGCGTTGCCGCCGCCGACTCGCTACAGCACTTGCGACTGCGGCCCGAAGTCTGTACGGCACAAGTCCTGCTTGTGCGTGCGCGGATCGACGGGGTGCTCGGCAGGGAGTTGGCTTACGAGATTCGAACACTTATGCCCGCGTCGTGGCTGATTGTCATGCAGACGCATGACGGCGAGCAAGACCTGGTGCACTGGATCGAAGCCGGAGCCGTTAATTACCTCCATCGTGCGGCTTCGCCCACAGATCTGCTGCAAAGCATCCGTAACGCAGCTCACGGACGTCCGGGTTGTTCCATGTCCCGGCACACACGTGTTACCGGGCCATCCGGCGAGACAACCTATAAGACCGCCTATTTGGGCAATAGTCCCGCTTTGGCTAGCCCTGTCGCCATTCGCGAGTTGGATCAAGCCTGGCGGCAGCACTCCGGACTAGTGCATAAGGCGGCCGGCGGCCCGCGCGGCATAAAGATGGCCCGCCGTTACGACTCATCAAACGTTCATCTTCAATAGTTTTCGAGCGCGAATCGACCCCTTACAAGCGGGGCGAGCAACGAAAACGGTGTAAATAAAGTAAAGAAACCGGTTAATCCGGAACAGCGGCAGCTAGGGCAAGAGCCGACCGCGTTTTTGGTCGATAACCAAATGGGAGAATCAGTGCTATGACCCAGGTTTGTGGTCGCACCGCTACAATTGAACCTTCTACTCGGGATATGAGACGAATCAGTCTCGCTAATCCAAAAACGGTACAGCAGGCGAAGGTCAAGCAACAAAGACGCACGGGCAATCGCTCGACGGAAAGCCGTGCTGTCAACCGCGTTTGCACCGCTTTACACCGCCGTTCTGGCGTAGAATGCCGAGTCAGTTCATCTCCAGACGAGCTTTTTGCCGCCTTTCGCCTGGTTTACGAGCAATACCAGCGCTCCGGCCTAATGAACCCCAACAAGTGCGGGTTGCGAATTACACCCTACCACTTGTTGCCCACGACGGAAGTCCTTGTTGCTTTGGAACACAGGAAAGTAACCTGCAGCATGAGCCTTGTTTGCGACAGCGACAAGGGCCTGCCGATGGAAGCCGTCTACCCGGAAGAAATCGCCGGCCTCCGCCTCAAGGAACTCTCGCTGGCCGAAGTTTCTTGCTTTGCCGAGAGCCAAACCAATAGCGAGAGTTCGCAATCGGCCGTGTTTCAGCTTATGCCGCTCATGGCCCAGCTTGCCTATCGCCGTGGAGCGGATGTGCTCTTGATTGCAGTCCATCCGCGTCACGCCCGCTTTTATCGCCGTTTCCTGGGTTTCGACGTGATTTCCGAGGAACGGACATACGGGAAAGTGTGCGGTAAACCGGTTATCGCCTTGGCAGCGGATCTGAACCGTCTGGCCATCAATCATCCCCGCGTCCACGAGTGGATGTTCGGCGAGCCGTTTCACAACGCGGCACTGGCCTACAAACCGCTGTCTCCGGAACTGCTGGAAGAAATGAAAGCAATTGTCGAGGTATGCTGCGAAGCTCCCTCGTCCCGCGAGCGTGCTTTGAAAATTGCCCTCGAATGCCTGTCCGGCGAGCTTGTCTAATCAAGTATTCCACCCATCCTGGTGGCATAAACCACAGCAGCGTACGGAACTTGTTCCCGTGCGGCGTTTTGCTCACAATCTCATCGCATTCTGCCGAATCGAATTAAGCGGAAAAGTTATCGCGTCTTGCCCAATTGATTATTCAAGGCAATCCGCCAGCGCCGCAATTGCACGATCCGGGGATGCGCCATGCGGGACCGCCGCCAAATCACTTCGATGCTTGGCTTGGTTCTTACCGGCTTTTCGCTGCTGGTCGCTAAAGTCGCGGGGCAAGATCGCGATGACCAGGTAAGGTGGGCGTCCTACGTTGCGCCGGTTGATCGTGAAAAAAGAGGCAATCTTGTCCAGCCCGCGGCACATCTTTCCGAAACCCTGCAAGACGCTTGGCGGATCGCGCTGGAGAACGACGACCGTATAAAGGCGGGTGGTTGGACCGTCTCGGCGGCGGACCACGATCGCGCAGCAGCGTGCGCAGAAAGCTCTCCTTCCGTAAGCGTCGGAGCAAACGCCTTGGCGCTGAGCGACCAGATTGGCATATCGTCGCCGCTGGGCAGCTTCCCGGTGTTTGGCCAGGGCAGCGTAGGTTTCCATGCCACTGTAACGCAGCCCATTTACACGGCCGGCCGAATCGGTAGCGAAGTCGCAGCCGCCGGAGCGCAGGTCTCGGCCAACCGATCGGAAGTTGAGCGGTCCAAACTCGACGTGAGAATGAACGTGGCCGAGGTCTACGTGGCAGTGCTCCGCGGCAAGCGGGTCGTCGATGTCGCGCGGAGCAAGGTCAACAGTCTGAAAGCCCATGCCCAGGACGTTGGCAATCGCTTTAAGGTCGACAAGGCTTCGCGCAATGAGGTGCTGGCCGTCCAAGTGGCCTTGGCGGACGCGCAGCAGCAGGAGCTTCGCGCCGTAAACAACTTGGAGATGATGAAAGCTGCATACAACCGAGCCTTGGGACGCGACCTCATGGAGTCCGTCGACATTGTTGATTTGCAGGACGACGGCGATCCTGGCGCCGTGGACGAGTTAGTCCGTACTGCCTGGCGACGCCGTCCGGAGATCAGCGAACTGACCGCGCAGGCGACCGCCTTGCGCGAGCAGGCCTCCGCTGCGTGTTCCAAGACATCGCCGCAGGTTAATTTCCAAGGCGGGTACGTTTATCAAGGCGACAACTACATTCAGCCCAACGGCGTCGCCGGTGTTGCCGTGACCGCGGAATGGAACCTGTTTGATTCGGGACGCGCCTGCCATCAGGCGACGGCTCTCTCTCAACGTGCGGAATCTCTGCTCAGGTTGCGGCGGGATACAGAGTCGATGATCGCACTGGAAATCCGCCAGCGGTGGCTAGAGTACCAGACGGCCAAGCAACAAATCGCCTACGCCGGCGTGGCGATCACTCAAGCCGACGAAAACCTCCGCGTCGTCCGCGATCGTTACGTGCAGCAGTTGGGCAATAACACCGAAGTGCTTGACGCCGAGACGCTGCGGGCCCAGGCCTACATGAATTGGTACAACAGCACCTACGACGCTTTGCTGGTCCGCTTGCGGTTGCGGAGAGCAACCGGCGTTTTTTGATCGGCAAGGTCCGCACGATTCATAAATCGCCGGTCGAGGAATCTCGCTCTCACGATCGCGCCCAGGGCCAAGAAACCATCGCGAGGACGGATTTTCTTGCCTTCGCGGTAACCGCGGCTGTTGTAGCTGATCGGTACTTCGTAGATTCGCGCTCCCCACTGCGAGAGCCGGCAAGTCAATTCGGGTTCGAAGGTGAAAGTGCGGCTCGTCAGGCGCAACTGCTTGAGAACGTCGGCGCGAACCATCTTGTAGCACGTTTCCATGTCGGTCAGCCAAAGGTTGTTGACGACGTTGGACAGCAGCGTCAAGCCGCGGTTAATCAGCGTGTGCCAAAACGGCGTCACGCGGCGGGGAGTGCCAGCATAGCGCGAGCCAAATACGGCGTCGGCCTTGCCCGACATGATCGGCGGCAGCAGCAGGCGATACTCGTGCGGATCGTACTCCAAGTCGGCGTCCTGTACGATCGCCACATCGCCACTAATCTCCGCAATTGCGGTTCGCAGTGCGGCGCCTTTACCCGCGTTCCGATTGTGACGCAGGGCCTTGATGCGCGGATCGGCGGTAGCCAGTTCTTGGATAACTTCCCATGATCCGTCGCTGGAGCAGTCGTCAACGATGATCAACTCTATTTCCAACGGAATAGGCGACGATAGCACGCGGGCGACGATTTCCGGCAACGTCCGATGCTCATTGTAGACCGGCATGAGCACACTGAGGCGGCGAAGCTGCTGGCTGGCATCGGCGGCGATCGTTCGCTCCGCGTCATCCTGGTCCGACCGAAAAAGCTTCATGTGCGCATTCCTTCACTTGTTTCGCCACGCTGCTGGGCGGAAACGATACCGAAACGCGGGTCTTGGGTAAAGAGCACTCTTGCGGGGAACTGGCCAAACTGATACCCTCCGCGCCTCAGCCCTCGTGACGACGCTCCGCGTCGTCACCTGCTGCCCGGCCGCTCCGCGGCCACGTTGGGCCGCTACGTTCTAGGAACTCAGGCCGCAGAGCGGCCATCTAGTGCGTTCCCACGCGGAGCGTGGGAACGAGAGGAAATGACTTGATGCCGCTCTTCCGAGACACGGATGACGACCGCTCTGACGCCGATTCCGCGACGGCAAATTGGCAGGCGCGGTGGATCTTCGCACTGCTGGCACTTGGAGTTACGATCCGCTTGGCGCGGTATCTACTGCGCTTTCCGCTTTGGGGCGACGAAGCACTGTTGGCCGCCAACTTGCTCGACCGCGATTTTGTCGGCCTGCTCCGTCCGCTGGACAGCCTCCAAGTCGCGCCTTATTCGTTTCTTGCCATAGAACACATCGCAACGCTGCTGCTGGGCTACTCCGAGTGGTCGCTGCGATTGTTTCCGCTCGTTTGCAGCCTTGCTAGCTTGTTCCTGTTTCATCGGCTCGCCCGGCTCGTGTTCCGAGGCGAGGCAGTCGTGCTGGCGGTCGGCATTTTCGCGGTTAGCTACACGGGACTGCGATATTCCAGCGAGGTTAAGCCGTACGGCGTCGATCTCTTCGTTTCGACCGCTCTGCTTACGCTGACTGCTTCTTGGTGGCGGCGACCGGATCAATTGCGCTGGCTATGGGGCCTGGCCGCCTTCGCGCCGCTGGCGTTGGCCTTGTCGTTTCCCGCCGTTTTCGTGGCGAGTGGAACCAGTCTTACCGTGGCCTACCTGCTTTGGACTGGAAAATCGCGGCGCGGCTGGCTGCCTTGGGCGATCTACAACGCACTTATTCTGGCCTCATTCGCCGGGCTCTATGTGCTTACGATGCGAACGCAGGAACAAGCTTCGCTGGGCGGAATGCGGGAATGTTGGGACCATGCCTTTCCGCCGCTGGCCTCGCCCGGCCAGTTGCCGTATTGGTTGCTGCTCGCCCATTCCGGCCCGATCTTCGGGCAGCCGGTCGGCGGCGACCATTTCGGCAGCATCGGCACGACGCTGCTTTGTATTGTCGCGGTGATCGAGCTATGGCGCGGCAGGCACCGCTGGTTTTTACTGTTCTGTGCCGCGCCATTCGCGCTGAATCTGGCGGCGGCCGCGTTGCGGCGGTTTCCCTACGGCGGCCACATGCGGATGGCCATGCACTTGATGCCGCTGGTTTGTTTGCTCGCCGGGTTCGGCGTGGCGACGCTCCTGCGGCGGCTGGCAGCCCGAAGTGCCGCTCGGCCCACCCCTCGTGGAAAACTGATCGGTTCGAGGCCGGCGAACGTCGCCGCCATCGCACTCATGATTCTCGGCACGATGTTTCTTGCCCGCGACTGCTGGCTGCCATGCAAAGACGTACAAAACCTCTGGCTGCGAGACTTTTCCCGCTGGTTCTGGCCGAGCATGGGCCGCGATTACGAACTAGTGTGCGTCGAAGCCGACCTGGGCGAGAAGTTCTCCGTATCGCCCTTCTATCGCTGCTACCAGCGGATTTATTCGCCGCGGCACGCGCGCGGCGAGCCGGCCCATCTTGAACGTGTATCCAAGACGCGGCCGCTGGCCTGCGTACAATATTGGTCGCACTTCGAACCCTACGACGCTGCTGCCTTTGGCCAATGGCTGGACAAGATGAAACGGGACTACGAATTGGTCGCCTGCCAGCACTATCCCGTGCGGAGCGATGCCGACGGAGACGCCGTGCCCGAACCGCCCGATCGGATCGAAGTCTATCAGTTCGTGCCGAAGCTGAGATAAGCCGTGCGACAGGTCGGCAACCTGGCCCACAAAATCCAGATCAGTTGCTCGGCGAGGGCGGCGGTGGAACAACTTCTGGCGAAGGCACGTAAGACGGCTGCGAGGGAGTGTACGTTGGCTGCGGCGTCGAGTAGGACGGCGCTGCGGGAGCTGCCGGGGCATAGTTATACTGTTGCGGCGCCGGCGCAGGTTGCGGATAGGCGTAGGCCGGGGCTGGATAGGCCGGAGCGGCATATACCGGGGCGGGAGCGTAATAGGCCGGCGGCGGATAGTAGTACCCCGGCCCGGGCGCGACATAGACGCCGACACGGTATGGCGGATAGTATGGACGGTAATAGTGGTGATACGGATATGCTGGGATGCCAATCCCAAAGCCAATCGCCACGCCCGCTTGGGCGCAGCTAGCAGTACCGATGCCAGAAAATAAAATGGCAACCGTTAATAAATCTCTCAGTTTCATGATTGTGATTCCCTCGAAAGTTTCACTCGGCGGCCGTGCCCGAAGGCCACCATCCTAGTAAATCGTATCAGTCGTGCGTTCGGCGGCCAACGGCAATTGTTAGCCGATTCATAACGACCTCAATTCAGTTACGTTAGCTGCTATTGATCGCCCAAACATTATCCGCGCGGAGGCGTTGAAACGCTTCATCGGCCGCGCTCGCCCTGTTGCTGAATTGGCGCGATACTTCTTCTCATGGCCATAGCATTTTGATACAATGGCCGGGCACGGGCTAGTTTTATAACGTTCAGGGTTCAACCATGTCCGATCAGTCGTTAATACTGCTTTTGGATGAAGTCCGCGGAAAAACCTTGCGGCTGCTGCAAGGCGTGAGCGAGGAGGAGACTCACTGGACCCCGCCGGAACTGCATAACCACATCCTCTGGCACGCCGGACACAGCTTCGTGCTCGTCGAGTCGCTCGTCATGGAGGCGATCGGCGAGCTGCCGCAGATCCTCGAGGGCTGGTTCGATATCTTCAGTTGGCAAAGCGATCCGGAGCACGTCGCCTCCTATCGTTGGCCAACGCTGGCGCAGGTCATCGCCGAACTGACCGATCAGCGGACACGCCTGCGGCGGATGATCGAAGCACTCGGTGACGATGATCTATCCCGCGCACTGCCCGGCCGCGGCAACCATACGGCCCGCTACGCCATCATTCACGGCCTGCACGACGAGGCGTGCCATTCGGGCGAAATCTGGCTGCTGCGGAAGATGATCCGCTCCGCCGCCCACTATCCGCCAGCGGTAAGGTGACGCGCCCTATCTCCGCGCAACCGGCCGCGGCAGCAATTCCGGAATGCGTTCCTTTAAGCTGGGCAACGCTGGGCCGTCGCCCTCGCTCTTGTCGACGTAATAGTAGGCGACGCTCGAATAGTGGTTGCGGAGCGGCGTGCGATCGTCGTTCGGGCCACTGCGGCCGTGCTCGATCGTCATCCGCAGCGATTTTGTGAAGGGCACCGGATCGAGGATGTGCCAGCGGTAACAGGTGTTGAGGATGCCCCGCTTCTCGCCGCCGTTTTCCTTGTTCGTATAGAGCGGCACGCCGTTGTAAGGGTTCCAAAAGGCGTGCTGAAAGTCCCACGCGCCGCAAAAATAGTCCTCGCTGCCTGTCCCTTCGATCGTCGGCTTCTCCGCGCCGTCGACATAAAACTTATCGTTTCCTTCGCCCCACCAGCCATCGCTATTGGCCATCACGCTCAGGAACGTGCCGACGAAATGTCCGCGTCCGGTCGTTTCCAAAATCGAATAGTCCCTTCCCTTGGGCACGGGGTAGGCCTGGCGGTACTGCGTGTGAAAGTAAAGTGCATCGGCTGGCGGATCGTCGTCCAGCCGGTAGTCGATATTGAAGTAGCAGGCGTGGATCGGTTCCGTTCCTTCGTTGGTCATGGTGAGCCGCGCCCCCTTGGCGAATGGCATCGGCCAATAGCAGTTCAGCGCCTTAACGCCGCCAATGGCGATCGGCGCACTTTGATACTCGACATAGCGACCGAAGCCCAGCCCGTAGAAGTCGCCGAGCGGCGTTTCCACGGCCGGTTTGTCCGCGCCGTCCCAGTAGATGCGGAAGACCAACTCGCGTAGATGATCGGGCGATTTGCCGGCGATGGTGAACCAGATATGTGTGATTCGCCCGTGCCCTTCGATCTTGCCCAACTCTAACGTCGCGCCCGGCTTGATGGGGCGCGAGTCGCCGTTATGGAACTTCGGATCAGTGCTGGAAATCCGCAACGCGCGGAACTTCTTGGGCTGGGCCAAGTCTTCGGGCACCTGCGCACAGAGTTGTGCCGCCGTGGCGGAGAGAAGGCAAAGAAAGGCGGACAATGCTATTCGGATTCGCATGATGATCTCTTCCCAAGTGAGTGAATCGGCCCAGCAGGCACTTCGCCCGCCATCAACCGGACGACGCCTATTATGCCACATTCAAACGCAGTTCGGATACTCCCGGTACCGCGTGAAACGCTTGTGGAATAAACACCTACTTACTATACTGTGGCTTGATACCGCTTGTCACGGGAACACTACTCATGAATCAGGATGTCATTGGCGATGAGTGATTCGGCTGGACTACGCTTTCGCCAGGCGGTTGAGGCGGAACGGCCGTTGCAGGTCGTCGGCGTCATCAACGCCTATTGCGCGCGGCTGGCGGAAGAGGCCGGTTTTCGGGCACTTTACCTTTCGGGCGCGGCGTCGCAAACGCTTCGCTCGGCCTGCCTGATCTGGCGGTAACGACGCTCGGCGACGTGCTGGAGGACGCGCGGCGGGTCACGGGCGCGACAGGGCTGCCGCTGCTGGTCGATTGCGATACGGGCTGGGGCAACCCGCTGACGATCGCGCGAGCTGTCCGCGAGATGATCCGCGCCGGTGTGGCGGCCATTCACCTGGAGGACCAGACTGACGCCAAACGCTGTGGTCATCGCGAAGGCAAGCACATCGTGCCGGCCGGCGTGATGGTGGACCGCCTGAAGGCCGCCATCGATGCGCGGACCGATGCCGACTTCGTAATCATGGCCCGCACGGATGCTGCGGCCGTCGAAGGACTTGACGCTGCCATCGATCGGGCGTGCCGCTACATCGAGGCCGGCGCCGATATGATGTTTGCCGAAGCGCTGACCAATGCCGAAGAATTTCGCTACTTCGCCCAAGCTGTGCCAGCGCCGGTGTTGGCAAATATGACCGAGTTCGGCCGCAGCCCGCTCTTGGACGTAAATGGGCTTCGTGCGGCAGGTGTTCGGTTGGCGCTTTATCCACTAACGGCCTTTCGAGCCATGAGCGCGGCGGCGGAACGAGTCTACGCCACGCTGCGCGAAAAAGGAACGCAACGAGATTTGCTTTCCGCCATGCAGACCCGCGAGGAACTTTATCGCGTGCTGAATTACCATGAATATGAGCGACAAGTGCAAACCTTTCAGAACAAGCAGGAGCAAGGAGAATGACAACGAAGCCCGCCGAAGCGCATAAGGCTGGAGGGCTGGCGGGAGTTACCGCCGGGCAAACGGCCATTTCCACGGTCGGCAAAGAAGGCGTGGGGCTGACCTATCGAGGCTACGCGATTGAAGATCTCGCCCGAGCGGCCGAGTTCGAGGAGGTCGCCTATTTGCTGATTCACGGGTCGCTTCCGACGCAGTCACAATTGGACGAGTACCAGCACCGCTTGATGGGCAAGCGGGATTTGCCGGACGCCTTGCGGGAGATTCTCGCGAAGCTGCCCGCCGCGGCGCATCCGATGGACGTGCTCCGCACCGGCTGCTCGGCGCTGGGTTGCCTGGAGCCTGAAGTCGATCAGGCGGCAGGCGATCAACTTGCCGACCGTCTTTTGGCAGCTCTCCCTTCAATGCTTCTCGTTTGGTATCACGCCAGCCATTTCGGCAATCGAGTCAAGCTTCACTCCACGCAAGCAAGCCTCGCTGGACACTTTTTGGAACTGCTGCACGGCAAGCCGCCCAGCGAGCGCGATCGCCAGGCGCTGAATGTCTCGCTTATCCTCTACGCCGAGCATGAGTTCAACGCCTCGACGTTCGCCGCGCGGATTGCCGCCTCGACGCTCTCAGACTTCTATTCAGCCGTGACGGCGGGAATCGGCACGCTTCGCGGCCCGCTGCATGGCGGGGCGAACGAGGCGGCCCTCGATCTGATCTTGCGATTCACGACTCCGGATGAGGCGGAAAAGGGCATTCTCGCGGCATTGACCGCCAAGGAAAAGATCATGGGGTTCGGACATCGCGTCTATCGGGAGTACGATCCGCGTAGCCGCATCGTCGAGCCAGTCGTCGAGCAATTGGCCGACAACGCCGAACGCCGCCGGCTCTTAGATGTTGGCCGCCGGATCGTCGATGTGATGTGGCGCGAAAAGCGGATTTTCCCCAACGTCGATTTCTACGGCGCGCTGCTCTATCATTTTCTCGATATTCCGCAGCGGCTGTTTACGCCTCTGTTCGTGCTCTCGCGGATCAGCGGCTGGTCGGCGCATATCCTTGAGCAGCGTGCCGACAATCGTCTGATCCGGCCGGATGCTGACTATATCGGCCCGGCGCCTCGGCCGTATGTGCGGATTGAGGATCGGTGATTGACATGACGTCTTCATACGGCACAAACCAACAGCCGGACGATATTCTCGCGCAGATCGCCGCCTATGTCTGCTCCGACGGCCGCTTTTCCGACGAGGCCTATGCCACGGCGAGACTGTCGCTCATGGACAGCCTCGGCTGCGCAATGCTCGCGCTGGGCTTTCCACAGTGCGCGAAGCTGCTAGGGCCGGTGGTGCCCGGCGCGGTTCTCCAAGGCGGTGCGAGAGTGCCCGGCACGTCCTACGAACTTGATCCAGTGCAGGCAGCCTTCTGCAACGGAACGATGATCCGCTGGCTCGACTACAACGACACATGGCTGGCGGCCGAATGGGGGCATCCGTCGGACAATCTCGGCGCGATCCTGGCCGTCGCGGACTGGCTCGGCCGTAATGCGGAATCACACGGCTGCTCGCCGCTGCGAGTGCGAGATGTTCTGACCGCCATGATCCGCGCCCACGAGATCCAAGGCGTGCTGGCATTGGAAAACTCGTTCAATCGCGTCGGGCTCGATCATGTACTGCTCGTGCGCGTTGCCTCCACGGCCGTCGTGGCCGGGATGCTCGGTCTGAAATTTTCGCAGATCATCGACGCAGTCAGCAACGCATGGATCGACGGCGGCGCACTTCGGACTTACCGCCACGCGCCGAATACCGGCCCGCGCAAAAGCTGGGCCGCCGGCGATGCCGCAAGCCGGGCGGTGCGGCTCGCGCTTTTGACGAGGGCAGGAGAGCCAGGCTACGCGACCGCGCCTCACCGCGCCGACGTGGGGTTTTCAGGATAGCATCTTCCGAGGGCAGACGGTAAGGCTCGCCCGGCCGCTAGGTAGCTATGTTATGGAAAACGTCCTCTTTAAAGTGGCGTTCCCCGCCGAGTTTCACGGGCAGACGGCCGTCGAGGCTGCATTGCGGCTACATCCACAAGTTCGCGATCGATTGGATGAGATCGCCCGCGTGACGATCGAGACGCAGGAATCGGCGATGCGGATCATTAACAAGCGCGGTCCGCTGCACAACCCGGCCGACCGCGATCACTGCATCCAGTACATGGCGGCCGTCGCCCTGCTGCACGGCCGGCTGAGCGCCGAAGACTATGAGGACGCGGCCGCAGCCGATCCGCGGATTGACTTATTGCGAGAAAAGATGGAAGTCGTCGAAGAACCGCGCTATTCCCGCGACTACCTTGACCCCGAACAACGCTCGATTGCCAATGCCCTGCAAATCGAATTCGGCGACGGCAGCCGGAGCGAGCGGGTCGAGATCGAGTATCCCTTGGGCCATCGGCGGCGGCGCGACGAAGCCCGGCCGCTGATTTTTGAAAAATTCAAGTCGAATGCCGCGATGCGGCTGCCGCAGGAAGCAACGCAGCGACTCGTCGAGTGGTTCGAAGTTCCGGCCCGGCTTGACGTAACTACGATTGCCCATTTTGTCGGCGCGTTTGAGATGCGGTAGTTTATTACCGCTCTCCCACTTGCTGTCGGCGCTCCTTTCTTCGTACTTGCTTTCTACCTATAATGCCTGCGGATTAAATAAGCTGGCAATCCCGCCGCTAAGGTTCATCGCTATGATTCGACGCCACGGGCCGACGATATCTCTCGCCGATGCCACGCGCGACATCGAAGCCCAAGAGGCGATAATTCGCCAGGGAGGAAGCGACGCGGGCCGCCAGCGGCAGAAACAACTCGGGCGACTGACCGCCCGGGAGCGGCTTGACGAATTGTTGGACCAAGGCGCGGCACGGCTGGAACTCGGGCTTTGGGCGGCCTGGCGGATGTATCCCGATTGGGGCGAAGTACCGGCCGCCGGCGTCGTGACCGCGATCGGCAGCATTCACGGCCGGCCGGTCATGGTCGTCGCCAACGACGCGACGGTTAAAGCAGGCGCCTTCTTTCCGCAGACCGTCAAGAAGGTGCTCCGCGCCCAGCGCGTCGCGATGAGGTTTCGTCTTCCGCTAATCTATCTGGTTGATTCCGCCGGCGTGTTTCTGCCGCTGCAGGACGAGATATTCCCCGACGAGGACGATTTTGGGCGAATCTTTCGCAATAACGCGGTGATCTCCGCAAGTCAGATCCCGCAGTATTCCGCCGTGATGGGCAACTGTGTCGCCGGCGGCGCCTATCTGCCGGTGCTTTCCGATACTTTGCTGATAACCGAAGGCAGCCAGATGTATTTGGCTGGCCCTGCCTTGGTGAAGGCGGCAATCGGGCAAGCCCCGGACCCGGAAGAACTTGGCGGCGCGAAAATGCACGCAGCGATCAGCGGCACGGCCGACTATCGCGAGCCGGACGACCACGCCTGCCTTCAGCGGCTGCGGTCACTGATCGATTTGCTGCCGAAGGCGGGCAAAGCAGGAAATGATTCATTCGGGTCGGAGAAAGACGCCGCATTCGGTTTATGATCTCGTTTCGGCCGACGGCCACGGCCAATACGATGCGCGGGATTTGCTTATGTGCGTGGTGGACACAGGCTCGCTGAACGAATATCGCGCTGAATACGGCTCGACGGTGGTGGCGGCCTTCGCCAGAATCGATGGCCGGCCGGTGGGCGTCGTGACTAATCAGCGGAAAATGAGCCACACGGCCGGCGGCGAGATCCAAATCGGCGGCGTGCTCTACGGCGATTCGGCGGAAAAGGCCGCCCGATTCGTCCTAGAATGTAATCAGACGTCGCTGCCAATCATTTTCTTCCAGGACGTACAAGGATTCATGGTCGGCAAGCAGGCGGAGCAATCGGGCATCATTCGCAGCGGGGCGAAGCTCGTCAATGCCGTCAGCAATAGCGTCGTGCCTAAGCTGACGGTCATCGTCGGAGGATCGTTCGGGGCAGGCAGCTACGCGCTATGCGGCAAGGCCTACGATCCCTGGTTAATCGTGGCCTGGCCGGCCGCCCGATACGCCGTCATGGGCGCGGACCAGGCGGCCGATACGCTGCTTGCAACTCCGTCTGCGCGACGCTAGTCGAGGCGGCAAGTCGGTCTCAGACGAAGACAAGGAGAAGTTGCGCGAGGAAAGCCGTCAGCGGTATGAAGAGCAGACCGATATCCGCTACGGCGCCGCCCGTGGCTGGGTCGATGCGATCATCGCTCCGCACGAGACGCGGCGATGGCTAAGCGCGGCGCTTGCAATGATTCCCGAGAAATCGACTTGGGGAGAGTTTCGCACAGGTGTGTTTCAGATGTAGGTCCCTCTTGCCGAGAGGGACCAATGCGGTCGCAACCGCAAGAAAGAGTTACGGCTGTCGAAGACGTTGAGCACATTGGTCCCTTCCGGCAGAAGGGACCTACTGGAGACCATAATGCCCCAATCCGTCCGCATCGGCAATGCCCACGGCTTTTGGGGCGACCGCCTGGACGCCGCTGCTGAGATGCTTGCGCTGGAACCGGATCTCGACTTTTTGACGCTCGACTTTCTCGCCGAAGTCTCGATGTCAATTCTCGCCTTGCAGCGCTCGCGCGATGCGAACGCCGGCTGGCCCCGCGACTTTGCCGACGTCGTCCGCTCGATTGCTCCTTATTGGCACGACGGAGGGCGATGCCGCTTGGTGACAAACGCGGGCGGGCTCAATCCGATGGGCTGCGCTTCTGCTTGCCGCGAGATTTTGCGCGACGCCGGCTGCGGAGATAGAACCGTGGCCATTGTCAGCGGCGATGACGTGCTTGACCTGATCCGCGCGGGTGACGCTGAGGACGACTTGCTGCGGAATCTCGACACAGGCCGCCCACTCACGGATGTGAGAGATCGACTCGTAACCGCTAACGCCTATCTTGGCAGCCGCGCAATCGCGGATGCGCTCGCCCAAGGCGCGGACCTCGTGATAACCGGCCGCGTGGCCGATCCCAGCCTGACGGTCGGGCCTTGCGCGTATTGGTTTGGCTGGGCGTGGGACGATTGGGACCGATTGGCCGGTGCGACTGTGGCGGGCCACTTGATCGAATGCGGCACGCAGCTCACCGGCGGAATTTCCACGGACTGGCTGAACGTTCCCAACGTATCCTGCATCGGGTTTCCCATCGTCGAGGTGGCCGAGGACGCAGGCTGCGTTGTCACGAAGCCGCGCGGCAGCGGAGGAAGAGTCAGCGCGGAAACGGTGAAGGAGCAACTGCTCTACGAAATCGGCGATCCTGGCGCCTACCTCTCGCCCGATGTTACACTCTCGCTGCTGGGGCTTGACGTTGATGACCTTGGCAACGACCGCGTTGCCGTTCGAGGTGCCCGCGGCCGGCCGGCGCCAACGACGTATAAGGTCAGCGCAACGTATCAGGACGGTTATCGTGCACATGGCGAATTGACCGTTTTCGGCCCCGACGCCTACGCCAAGGCAGGGCGTGCCGGTGCAATGGTCCTTGCGGGGCTGGCTGCGCGCGGCACGTCATTTCGCGATTCGCTCGTCGAGTGTTTGGGCACGGGGGCATGCCGTCCGCAGGGCTTCACCCAATCGCTTGCACGGCACCTTACCGAGGTCGTCCTACGCATCGCCGTTGCCGATGACAGCCGAGCCGCGGTGGAACGATTTTCTCGGGAATTGATGCCGCTGGTGACGGCCGGCCCGCCGGGCACCACCGGATACGCCGCGGGCCGCCCGAAGGTTCAGCTGTTCTCTCGTTACTGGCCATGCCTGGCTCCATGTGAACGCGTAACACCACAAGTTCAGTTGCTCGGGCCCGGCGAGGACATGCGGTTCGGCAAGGCGGAGTTGCAGCCGGACCAAGTAATATTCACCGCTCAACCGCCCGACGACGAAACATCGCGCCGCGACGCTCCGCAGAAAGTCAGTTATGCGATCGAAACCCCGTATCGGCTCGCCGATCTAGCACATACTCGCAGCGGTGACAAGGGAATCAACGCGAACATCGCTGTCATCGCTCGGGCTCCCGACGACTATGCACGTCTGTGCCACCAAATCACGGCAGTCCGCGTGGGGAAATATTTGGGCATTGACGACGCGAGCCGCGTCACGCGCTACGAAGTGCCGAACTTGAGCGCATTGAACTTCGTTATTCGCGGGATTCTTGCCAATCCGCTGCGTACCGATGTGCAGGGCAAAGCGCTCGGTCAGGTGCTCCTCGAAATGCCGCTGGAGGACGATTAATAGTACTCGTTCCCACGCTCTGCGTGGGAACGCACTTGATGGCCGCTCCGCGGCCCGGCAAAATAGATCCGGTTGTCCGCCGGGATGGCCGCGGAGCGGCCGCACAGCGCGTGCCCAAACGAAGCGTGGGCACGAGGATTCGGAACGATGAACGAAAACGTCTTGACTATGGAGCAATTGGGCGACGCGATTGTCGCCCTAACGCTCAACCGCCCGGAGCGGCGAAACGCCTTGTCGATCGAATTGATGGACGCGCTGTGCGAAACTCTCGAGGCATTTGCCGCGCAGGAGCAGTTCCGAGTGGTGATCCTTCGAGGCGCCGGTACGGTCTTCTGCGCCGGCTTGGACCTCGACGAAGCGGCTCAGGCTGAGCTGTCCGAGCGGAGCGCGATGTGCGTCTCCCGAACGTTTCAAACCCTCAGCGACTTTCCACAGGTCACGATCGCCGCCGCTCACGGCGCAGCCTATGCCGGTGGAGCCGGTCTGATGGCCTGCTGCGATTTCGTCGTCGCGTCCGACGACCTTAAAGTCTGCTTCCCTGAAGTCCGCCGCGGACTCGTACCAGCATTGGCGAATGTCGCCCTCGCGTCTCGTGTACGGGAAGGCGATCGCCGCGAGCTCCTTTTGCTCGCCGAACCGGTCGATGCTCGGCGGGCGCTCGGCATGGGACTGGTCGACCGGGTCGTTCATGCCAACCGGCTTTCAGCCGCCGTACAGGAGATTGCCGCTACCATCGTGAAGGGCGGTCCGCAGGCCGTCCAGCAGACCAAGCGCTTGCTCCGAGAGCTTGCCTCGGCCGATCGCCACCATTTGTTTGCGAGAGCCTTGGAATTCCACTCGCGTGCCCGACACGGCGACGAGGCCCGCGAAGGATTGGCCGCTTTTCACGAACATCGCGAACCAAAGTGGTAGAATGGTAGAGCAAGGTCGAGCGCAGCGAAGACTCACCGATAAGCAACAGCGGCTATAATGAGCACGACCACCTTGGACGAACGTCAACAGCAGCAGGTCCGGCAGGCCGAGGATTTGCTGTTCTCCGGGCTGCGACGGCGAAGCGTCGCCAAAGAGCTTTACTGGGGGCGGCTGGCCGGCGACCTGGCGTTCCCCTATCCCCGGCTGTCCGACGACGAACGGCCGAAAGTGGCGGCGGCACTCGAGGAGCTCAAGGCGTTCTGCGACGAGCACCTCGACCCGGCGGAAATTGACCGTCAGGCCGATGTGCCTCGGACCGTGATCGACGGCCTCGCGCGTCTCGGCGTGCTGGGCATGACCGCGCCGGAATCGGTCGGCGGCCGCGGTTTCACGCAACTGGCCTATTGCCGCATCCTCGAAGAGTTGGGCTCGCGGTGCAGCTCTACTTCGATCTTCGTCAACGCGCACCATTCCATCGGCATGAGGGCGCTTTTGCTGTTTGGCACCGAAGAGCAAAAGCGGCACTGGCTCCCGGACCTTGTTGCCGGCCGCAAACTGGGCGCCTTTGCGCTAACCGAGCCCGAGGCCGGCTCCGACGCTGCCAACGTGCAGACCGCGGCGACGCTCTCCGACGACGGCTCGCACTACGTGCTAAACGGCCAGAAGCGCTACATCACGAATGGCGCAATCGCAGACGTGCTTACCGTCATGGCTCGCACCGCGGTTCCCGGAAAAAAGGACACTCAGGTGTCGGCCTTCCTAGTCACGCCCGACATGCCGGGCTTTCAGGTCGTCGAGCCGCGGATGCAGAAGCTCGGCATCCGCGGCACGGCGACTGCGCGGCTCGCCTTCGAGAACATGCGCGTCCCCAAGGAGAACCTACTCGGGCCGCTGGGCAAAGGCCTGAAAGTTGCGTTAACGGTGCTGGATTTCGGCCGCACCACGTTCGGCGCTTGCTGCACGGGCATGGCAATCACGTCGCTGCGGCTGGCCGCGGAGCATGCCCGCACGCGCATCCAGTTCGGCCAGCGGCTGGGTGAGTTTGAACTCGTGCAAAAGAAGCTCGCCCGCATGGCGGCCTGGACCTACGCCATGCAGTCAATGACCTCCGTGACGGCTGGGTTGATCGACCGCGGCTTGGAGGACTACATGCTGGAAACGGCGATGCTCAAAGTCTATAGCACGGAGAGCCTATGGACGATCGTCAACGACGCCTTCCAGATCCTCGGCGGACCGGCCTATTTCACCGACCGACCGCTGGAGCGGATGCTCCGCGACGCCCGAATCAACATGATCGGTGAGGGGGCGAATGAGGTGCTCACGTCGTTCATCGCCCTGGTCGGCATGCGCGATCCTGCGGAGGAACTCCGGGCGGTCCGGGATGGCCTGTTCCATCCGTGGCGCGACCGGGCCGTATTGGGCCGTTTCACCTTCGGCTTTCTGCCACGCATGCTGCACTTTCCGCAGGCGCCGATCCGCTCGCCCGCGCTTGTTGAGTATGCCAATGTCCTTGCCGGCCTGATCCGCCGTTTCAGCCACACCGTCATAGCCACCTTAATGCGAAACCGCGAGGCGATCATCGATCGGCAGTTGGTGCAGGAACCAATCGCGGAGGCTGCGATGGAGCTTTATGCTTCCATTTGCGTACTCAGCCGCCGCGATGCGGAGCTATCGGGTGACAATCCAAATGAGAACCCGCCCGCATGGCATCCTGCTGCGGCTGATCTATTCCTGCGTCAGTCCGCCGGCCGCATTCGCGCGGCCTTGAAGCGCGTGAATAATCCGGAAAATGCCGCGATCGTCGATTTGGCAAACCGGGTGCTCGAAACGCACTGATTTGTGGGGCAGATTGCTAATCTGCCGCATCGAAAGCAGATTGGCAATCTGCTCCACGTCACCTCGCCGGCATCCGCAGTCCGCCGTCGATGCGTAGCACTGCGCCGTTGATCATGCGATTTGACATGACGTGCTCGACGAGCGCGGCGAATTCTTCCGGCCGCCCGGAGCGGGGCGGGAAGGGCACTTCCGACGACAGCGCCTGCCGCTGCTCGTCGGTCGTCGCGTGCATCATGGGCGTCTCGAACACTCCCGGCGCGATCGAGACGACGCGGATGCCGAAGCGGCCCAGTTCGCGCGCGGCGGGCAAGGTCATGGAAGCAATTCCGCCCTTGGAGGCCGCGTAGGCCGCCTGGCCGATCTGCCCTTCGAACGCGGCCGTCGAGGCAGTGGTGACGATCACGCCCCGCTCACCGTCGGCGTCCGGCTCGTTGCCTTGCATCGCATCGGCGGCGAGCCGCAAGACATTGAACGTGCCGATCAGGTTGACCTCAACCACGCGGCGAAACGCGCCCAGATCGCAGACGCCCTGCCGGCCGAGGATCCGCGCGACGCCGAGAACGCCCGCGGACACGACGGCGCCGCGTACCGGGCCGAATCGGTCCCGCGCTGCGGTCAGCGCCGCGCGGATTGCCGCCTCGTCGGTCACATCTGCCTGGCAGAAGGCAAACGATTGCCCGCACTCTTCCAGGAGCGAGGGCTCCGGCGGCCTGACATCTGCAATCACGCCATGCCTGCCCGCGGCGGCGAACCGCCGTACGCAGGCCGCGCCCAAGCCCGAACTTCCGCCCACGATGAGTATTGCGGATTGGTTCATGCTGTTTCAATCGCTGCCGCTTTATGCAGCCCGAGCTCCTCGATGGCTTGCTGGCGAATGCGATACTTCTGGATCTTGCCGGTTACCGTACACGGGAAACTATCAACGAACTTGACATACCTCGGGGCCTTGAAGTGGGCCAGGTGCTTGCGACAGAACTCGCGCATCTCGTCCACGGTAGACGACTCGCCCGACTTCAGTTTGATCCATGCCAAGACTTCCTCGCCGAACTTGGCGTCCGGCACGCCGACGACCGAGGCCTGCTCCACCTTGGGATGCTGATAGAGCAGCTCCTCGATCTCGCGGGGGGCGATGTTCTCGCCGCCGCGAATGATCATTTCTTTTTTGCGCCCTGTGATGCGGAGGTAACCGTCGGGCTGCTTGACACCGAGGTCGCCCGTGTGCAGCCAGCCGTCGGCGTCGATCGCACGGGCCGTCTCGTCTGGTTGTTTGTAATAACCCAGCATGACGTCGTGGCCGCGCCCGCAGACTTCGCCCTGCTGGCCGTCGGGCACTTCCGCGCTGGTGACTACGTCGACGATCTTCACTTCGACGCCCGGGAAAGGCATGCCTACGGTGCCGACGCGCTTTTCGATCGAGTCCTCAGTGCTGGTCATTGTGATCAGCGGCGAGGCCTCCGTTTGGCCGTAAGCGATGGTGATCTCGCGAGCGCCCATTTCATTCGCGACGCGTTTCATCAGTTCGATCGGGCAGGGGCTGCCGGCCATGATGCCGGTTCGCAGCGACGAGGTATCGCGATCCCGGAAGGTGGGATGTTCCAACTCGGCGATGAACATCGTCGGCACGCCGTAAATCGACGTGCAGCGTTCGGCCTCAATCGCCTGGAGCGTCGCGGCCGCGTCGAAACCTTCGTGGGGAAAGATCATTGCCGCACCGCTGACAGCGGCGCACATTGTGCCTAAGACGCAGCCGAAACAATGATAGAGCGGCACCGGAATGCAGATGCGGTCGCTGGGGGTGAGGTTTTGACGCTCCGCAGTATAGAAAGCGTTTAACAGCAGATTTCTGTGGCTAAGTATCGCCCCTTTAGGAAGCCCCGTCGTACCAGACGTATATTGCAAGTTGATCGGATCGCCGGGCTGGCAGGCGGCCTCTGCCTCCGCGAGCCGCGCCGCGTCGACTGCGTCGCCGGCGGCTTCCAAATCTGCCCAATCGAGCATTCCCGGCTGCGCCGACCCGTGCATGCGGACGACCCATTGCAAGCGCGGAAACTTGGCGCTGTGAAGTTCGCCGGGCCGGGCGGTGTCCAATTCCGGGCAGGCTTCGCGCAGGAGATCGAAGTAGCACGACGTTCGATATCGCTCGATCAGCGCAATCCCGCGAAGGTCCGAATGCGCAAGGGCATATTGCAGCTCCGCGCTGCGATAGGAGGGATTGATCGTCACCAAAACGATCCCGACGCGGGCCGTGGCGAATTGCAAGAGCACCCACTCCGGCCAGTTCGTGCTCCAGACGCCAAAATGGTCGCCGCGCCGCAGCCCGATTGCCAGCAGCCCTCGTGCGACGCGATCGACCCGCCGATCGAACTCGGCCCAGGTCATCCGCACTTCGGCTTGGGGAAACACCATCGCCTCGCGGTCAGCGTAGCGGCCCGCCGTCTCGCGAAGCGCCGCGCCGATTGTCAGACCGGAAACCCAAGGTGTGGTTTCATCGACTGCCATATTGCGCTCCGGCTTATGCGTTCAAATCTCTTTTTTCCGCGACGTTCGCGAGCGATTGAAGAACCGCGCCAGCCGGCGGCGGCCAAACTCGCTGAATCGCAACTCGGCAAACGCGTCGCGGGCCTTCGTCATGCCGGCAAAGCGGCCCTTGCGGAATCCTGCCTCAATCGCACCTAGTATTGCCGCCAGCGACGGCCCGTGCTGCCCGCGCGTGAGTCGGCGACGTGCGGCCTCCAGTATCTTTTCTTCTTCATCGCTTGGCAATCGCGACTTGGCAGATCGGCAATCCGCCCCACGGTCTAAACGCTCCGCGACGAATTGCTTTTCTCCCACATCAAACTTATCCGGCGGCCAAATCGCATCGACCAGTCCAAGTTCCAATGCCTGCCGCGGCGAGACCTTGCGCCCGGTCCAGAGCATCCGCAACGCGGCTTCCAATCCGATCCGCTCGGTTAAGCGCTGCGTGCCGCCCCAGGCAGGCAGAAGGCCCAGTCTCACTTCCGGCGCGCCGAATTGCGTCTTGCTGTCATCGCGGGCGATCCGATATCGGCAGGCCAGCGCGAACTCCAATCCGCCGCCCAGGCATGGCCCGTGGACGACGGCGACGGTCGGTATTGCGAGCCGTTCCAGCCGATCGAACGCCTCTTGCCCGGCGACGCCGAATCGCTGCACACTCTCGTGATCCTGCATCGCGTTGATCTCTTTCAAATCGGCCCCGGCCAGAAATCCGGTTGCTTTCGCCCCGCGAAACAATATGAGCCGTGTCGACGGATTGGCGGCTTCCAACCAACCGAGCAGCGTCTGCAATTCGGCAAAGACTTCCGTGGTCAATACATTGAACTTGCGGTCCGCCACATCAAGCTCCGCGGTCACCACGCCGCGGGCGTCGCATGTCACTTGAAAAGTCTTCAGATTGAGCCCGCTCATTCGTCGCCCAATACTTCGTGCAACTTTTTGATCGCCCGCATCCAGAGCATTTGCACCGCGGGGCGAGATCGTTCCATCCGCTCAGCAACCTCGTTGAAAGGCAATCGCTCCAAGTTTCGCAAGACGATAACCTCTTGGTAGTCGCCGGGCAACTGGGCCAGCGCGGACGTGACGCGAAGCTCATCGTCGATCCGTAGAAACTCTTGGCTCGGCGTGGCACACGGGGCTGCCGGTTCCGGGGCCGTGCGGACGATCGTCGATTCTTGCGGCCCGCGGATGGGCACCTCGCGACGGGCCTGCCGCTTGGCGGTGCCACGGTAGCGGCGAATGAAATCGGCCGCGTTGTGCGCCAAGATGCGCTTCATCCACGCCAGCCACTCCTGCTCAGAATTGCCGCCGAAACGCTCGAAGTCGCGGAAAGCTTCGAGGAGCGTTTCCTGCACCAGGTCCGATGCATCGACTTTCGCCCGCAGCGACGATTCGACCTGCGATCGGGCGACGATCTGCAAATAGCTGCGGCAGAGCGCGAAAAGCTGGTCGCGACAGCCCGCGTCGCCTTGCCGGGCCTGCTGGATGAGTGCCGATACGTTAGGAAAGTCGGAGTTCACACTTCCACCACCTCAAATCCCATTTCTTCGATCATCCGATAATCTTGCGTCGGGTGCTGGCCCTTGGTTGTCAGGTAGTCGCCGACGAACATCGAGTTTGCGGCGTAGAGCGACAGAGGTTGCATCCAGCCCAGATGGATTTCGCGGCCTGCCGCGGCCCGCAAATCGCATCGCGGATTGGCCAGGCGGAAGAGGGCCAGCGCCTTCAGGCAATACCTTGGCGTGATCGCCTTCGGCTTGGTCGCGGTGATCGGCGTGCCTTCGATGGGCGTAAAGAAGTTGACCGGGAGTGCCTCGACGCCGAGAGCACCGAGTTCCAGGGCAAGCTCAACGATATCCTCGTCTTCTTCACCCATGCCGACGATTCCGCCCGAGCAGATTTCCATGCCGGCATTCCGCACGGCCCAGAGCGTATCGAGCCGATCCTGGAACGTGTGAGTCGTGCAGATTTGCGGATAAAAGCGTCGGCTGGTATTCAGATTGTGGTTCACTCGATCGACGCCGCTCTGCTTCAACCGCTGGGCGTGCTCGTTGGTGAGCAGACCTGACGAGACGCAAACTTCCATCGTGCCATACTGTTGCTTGATCTTGGGGACGACGTCGGCCACCAGGTCAAGCTCTCGCTTGCCGGGGCCGCGGCCGGAGGTGACGATGCAGTAGGTTTTGGCCTGCCGCTCGAAGGCCGCGCGGGCACCAGCGAGAATCTGGTCGGCCGGGAGCAACGAGTATCGCGAGATATCGGCTGTTTTGGAGACATAAGACTGAGAACAATAGCCGCAATCCTCGCCGCACGACCCGCTTTTGGCGTTGATGAGAAAGTTCAGCCGCACCTGATTGCCCCACCAATGACGACGAACGCGATAGGCGGCTGCAAGCAGGTCCAAAAGTTCGTCGTCGGGGCTGCGGAGAATCGCCAGCCCCTCCGCGGCGGAAAGCTGCTGTCCGTTTAGGGCTCGGTCGGCAAGATCGTGCCAGCGGCCGGCCGCCGACTCGGCGATAGGTTCGTTTAGTGTATTCATGCCAAGATTGTAACTATTTCCCGGCAAGCGTGCCACAGGCCCCGGCCAACGGGATTTCAAAAGTCAAAATAGCGGCTCTCTCAGCCGCTCCAGCGTTACGATGCCGAGCGTCTCTCCGCGCGCGTTCACGACGCGGGCCAGGCTGTCACCGCTACTTTCCAGCCGCATCAGCGCCGCCAGATGAGACGTTTCCTCGGGCAACTCGAGCAGGGGGCGGATCGGTGCCAGGTCATCGCCGCTGCGCAGGCCTAAGTCGATTACCCGCACGTAGCCAATCAGCCGTCCGCCGACGTCGGCGACGGGCATCGCGGCCGAGTGGCTCCGCTCAGCCACGCGGAGCACGGCCTGCCTGCCCATTGCCGCGCTGACTTGTACGATCTGTCCGGGCGGCGCGATGAATTGCCGCAATGGCTTGCGGGCAACCGCCAGGATGCCGTGGGCCAGGAATTGTTGGGCGGGATGCAGAATGCCCGCCTCATGGCCTTCGGAAAGAATCTGCCGCAGCTCGCGCTGCGCCAGCACCAAGCGGACCGGCTCGCGGGACGTGCCCGTCGCGCGAGCAAGCAGTCGGCCGATCACCCAAAGCAAACCAGCCAACGGAAAGAAAAGCACGACGAACACCAAAAACAGACTGCCGCCGCGGCGAAGCAGTCGATTCGGCGCCTGAAGAGAGAGGTGCTTTGGCAGAAGTTCGCCATAGATCAACACGATCGGCGCCAAGATGATTGAAACGATGACTTCGGCCGCCTGCGGCGCCGAAAGCGCCGCACGTTCGATGGCTATTACCGTCGCCAGTGAGATCATATAATTGGCCACGCTATTGCCCACGAGGGCCGTGGCCACGAACAGCGCTGGATGGTTCGTAAGGAAAAGCAAGCCGCGGGCGACGCGATCGCCGGCCATCGCATCCAGCACCATCCGCAGCCGCGTGGCCCGATAAAAGCCCGTTTCGGCGCCGCTGAAAAACGCGCTTAAGAGCATGCCGAGGATTCCCAAGCAAAGGGCGAGGGCGATCATGGGGCCGGCTCCTGGGTTTGCGGCATCGTCAATTCAATAAGCAACTGGCCTCGCAATGGCACGACGAGAACTTTGAAATGAAATGGTCCCCATTGACATTCATCGCCGCGCACGGGCAGCCGCTCGAGCACCTCCTGGATGACGCCCGCCACGGTTACGCAATGCGTGGCCGGCGTTTGGATTTGAAAGAATCGCGCGAGGCGCCGCACGCTCGTCATGCCGGTGACGTGCCAGACTCCCTCCGCAATTTGCCTGATCGGCGCGCGGCGGAGCAGCCGTTCGCTGCGGCTGGGCGCGCCGCTGAAGAGCACGTCGAGGATGTCGTCGAAAGTGAGAATGCCGATCGTTTCGCCGAGTTCGTTCACAACCGCCGCCACTTCCCGCTTCCGCCGCCGGATCAATTCCAGCACGTCGGCGGCGCGCGTCGACCAAGGCACGTAGATTACCGGCTCGGCCATTAGGTCCAACGGCCCGTCGGGCATCCGCCAGATGTCATCCAGGGCAATCGCCGCAGCCACCTCCTCGCTGTCGCGCTCGGTCACGAGCAGGTAACCGCCCGTTGGCGGCCGGGCCTTCAGGTCGGCCACGGTCACGGGCGGACGATAGGAATAGAACTGCGTCCGCGGACGCATCAGTTCCTCGGCGCGGATGTCGGAGAGCAGCACGACGCTTTCCAGCACGCGGGCCTCTTGCTCCACGAGTACGGCGTCGGAACCCGAAAGTCGCACGGCGCGCTCGAGATCGCGGACATGCAGATAGGGCTCCGGTTGGAAGTTCGGCCAAAAGAGGCGGCGGGAAAGGAGCGTAACCATGCGGAATGCGGGCAAAAGCGGGCCGACAAGCCGAACCGCGGTCGAAAGCGGTACCGCTATCCACATAGCCAGCCCTTGCGGCTGCAATACGCCAAGACTTTTGGGCAACATTTCGCCGAAGAGGATTACCGCCAGCAGCGTGCCCACCGCGAAGGCGCCCGCATCGGCCGCGTGACCGTTTCGCTTCATTTCCAAGCTGACGATCGACCCAATCGTAAAGATGGAAAGGTTGATAAGTAGGTTCCAGAAAAGCACGGCCGTCAGCAGTCGGTCGGGATCGTCAAGCAGGCGGGCGACAGCCTGCGCGGCGCGGCCGCCTTTGCTCAATTCCCGCCTCGCAGCCCGGCGGAGCGAGAACAACGCGGCTTCGCTGGCCGAAAAAAAGGCCGAACAGAGCAGAAGGACGAACATTGCACCGAGGCCGGGGAGGAGCATGGCGTATTATTCTGTCGTTCTTCCGGTCGTTTCGTCAAACTCGTAAATCGCTGGAATCAGAATCGCGCCGGTCATAAAACTGTAAGCGGCGACGGTCACGACGAGCACGACCAGCATGTCGCCCTGATCTCCGCGGAGAAAACTGGTAATCGAATAAAAGGTGGCGAACGGGCACGCCGCCGCGGCCCAGCCGATGGCGTCGGAGGCGATCTTCGATCCCAATGTCATTTTCAGGCCGAGCCAGCCGCCGAGCATCAAAGCGACAAACGGCCCAAGCTGCACATTGAACGAGCCGCTGAAGGCGACCATGATCCTCATGCAGGTTGCGACGCCGAGGAAGAGAAAGAAGACCGTGCCTAGGCTCGTGGCGATCGCCGTCCGCGAGTTCTCGTAGATCATGCCGCAGTGCAAACCGATGACGGCTACAAAGACGTAGAGCACGGCCATGCCGATCAGCAGATAGCCCAGGTTCTCCAGCTCAATCGCGCCTTGCCAACCGAGATAACAGCACAGCAAGAGCGGAAGGAGCACGATTTCCTTCGTATTATAAAAGATGCCGCCCAACTTGCCGAAGATGAACTCCTTGGGCGTGAGATCGGAGACCAAAAGTAGGTCGAGGGCTTTTGTGTCGCGCTCGGCGGTCAAGGCCGTCACCGCCTGGGCGTTCACCAGCACCAGGCTCAACAGCAACAGCGGCAGCAACGCCAGCGCCCCTTTGGCAAGTGCAATCTCTTCAGGACTATTGACTAGCCGCCACATATTAGCTGCCGCAAGGGCGAAAAGTGCCAAGAACGTAACCCGAACTATCAGGATCTTCCGCCCGTAGGCCCAAGTGCGGATTTCACGCCAGAGAATGGGATTATCCCAAACGATGCGGTGCGAAGAAGAAGGGGGGAAGGGGGGAAAGGGAGAAGGGGAGTCCGCGGCTCGTCTCCCCTACTCCCTTTCTCCCTTTCTCCTCATCTTGCTCCGGCCTTCTCGGCCGTTCATCCGCGCCGGTCGTGTTCCACGCCCGCACCCGTGCGATCGTCAGGCCGTTGAGCATGACAGTCGCGGCGGCGGACATGAACAGAAACCAGGCAATTGGAGACACAGAACCGGCTTCGGCCAAACTTGCGAAAGGCCGCGCGGCCTCGAGGATCGCCTGCCAGGGGCTCGTGGCGACGGCGAGCCGATGTGCCGCCACGCCGGCCGGCGCGGACCCGAGCGCGCCGGCGGCGATCGCCTCGCCCAACGCGAGCCAAAGCACTAGAACGAGCACGAAAAGGGCCAGCGCCTGGAACGTTTTCTCGCGCCATTGGGCGAGCGTCGATCCCAGGCTGCCGCAGACGATAACACTCGCGACAGTGACCGCCGCGGTCCGCGCGATCTGCCCCGCCGAGATGCCACCCAAAAGCGAAAGCAGCACGAACACAGGCAGCCCGGCCGCGAACATCACTAGCACGTTGAGCAAACTTGCCAGCAGCTTGCCCAGCACGAGTTCCTGATTAGTCAGCCGGGTGAGCAGCAGCAGGACGAAGGTTTTGCGGTCTTTTTCCTGTGCTACGGCGCTGGCGGCCAACATGGCGGAGAAAAAGACGGCCAGCGCCAATTGCAGCGGTGCGAGGATTTGGAATACTAGCCCGGCAAATTGCGCCAAGTCGCTCACGTCGCGTACGACCTGCGTGCCGGTCAACACGAGCCAGGCGGTCGCGACCAGCAGCAGCAGCGTAGCGGCATACGCGCCGCGGGCGACATACATCCGCGTCCGCCGCGGGGCGATGGCGAATTCACGGGAAAAAACGGGACCGAATAGCAAGCGGGAACTCTCTTCTTCTAGTGGAAATGCAATTCCAATGATAACACAAACTTCAATCCACTTGAATCCTGTGAGAAAGATAGCCGCGGCATGATAAAACCGTTGGGCAAGTTCTTTAATATACCGGCACCCGCTTCGACTGTTTTACAAATTGAAGCGAGCGACATTACGTGATAAGATCGAAGTTGGGAAATGAATAGGGAAGATCGACCGTCCCAATGAGCAGGCGAACAAAACACAATGCGATCAAGGACAAGGCTGGCGAGCCAATCGCGCGGTCGAAGGTGCGCGAGGCGCCAGCGAAGTACAGCCGCGGCGAAGCCGCGCTTTTCGCGCTCACACTTTTCCTCAGCGCGGCGCTGCTGTTCACTGTGCAGCCGATGTTCGCCAAAATGGTTCTGCCGAAATTCGGCGGTGCGCCGGCGGTGTGGAACGCCTGCCTGGTTTTCTATCAGGCGACCCTGCTAAGTGGATACCTGTACGCGCATCTCTCGCTGAAATGGCTAGGCCCGCGACGGCAAGCCGTCGTACACCTCGGGTTGCTCGCATTGGCGTGGGTTTCGCTGCCGATCCGCGTTTCTGCGGCATGGCAGCCGCCGGCTACGACGTTCCCCGCACCTTCGCTATGGCTGCTGCTGACGATCGCACTCGGCTTGCCATTTTTCGCCGTCTCGGCCAGCGCGCCGATGCTTCAGGCGTGGTTCGCGCGGACAGGGAAAACCACCGCGCGGCGCGACCCGTACTTCCTCTACGCCGCGAGCAATCTCGGCAGCATGTTGGGTCTGCTCAGCTATCCGCTGCTTATGGAAGCCCACCTGACGCTTGCCGGTCAAAGCCTCTGGTGGGCCATCGGCTTCGGGTTTCTTACCGCGCGTAGTCGTGGCCTGCGCGTCGCTGCTGTGGATGGCGCCGGCGAAGGCGTTATCCGGTGATGTTGACGTCGTCGGTTCGGAGTTACGCACTGGTTCTTTCTTAAAGGAAAGTGGACGTCGTGCAGCATCGTCCGCCGCCGAGCCTTCGCAACCACCGGCGGAAATAACCAATCGCCGCCGACTCCGCTGGCTGACCTTTGCCTTGGTCCCGTCAAGTCTCTTGATGGGCGTTACGACGCACATCACGAGCGAGATCACGCAGTTGCCGCTTCTTTGGGTCGTGCCGCTGGAGCTATTCCTCCTGACGTTCGTGCTGGTTTTCTCGCCGCGAATGGTGTTGCCGCTGAAGTGGATGCTGCGCGTGCAACCTCCACTTATGGTTCTTGCCGCCGCTAGCCTACTGTTCCACGCCGCCGGATTACGGGAGATGCTCCTATTCGGTTCGCTGCACCTGATCGTGTTTTTCGTCACCGTCCTGATATGTCACGGCCAGTTGGCAGCCGATCGGCCTGAACCGGCGCGGTTGACCGAGTTCTACCTCTGGATGTCGTTGGGCGGCGTGATCGGCGGGCTCTTTTGCGCCCTGTTCGCTCCGCTGCTGTTCAACCAGGCGCTGGAGTACCCGTTGATGTTGGCCGCGGCCTGCATGTTGCGGCCGAAAGCTAGCGGGCAAGGAACACGGCGGCCTACGCCGCAGAGCGGGCTGCAAGCCGATGTGACGAATGCCGGACGCCGTGGCCGATTTGTCGATCGGCGCGACGTTGTTCCGGTCATGGCCCTTTTACTTTGCCTGGCCGTGGCGTGGTGTCTGCGCTCGGACATTGTGATTTCCGCCAGTCTCGTCAACGACGGATTTCTAATGCGATTGTCGATCATGGGACTGGCCGCTGGGTCCGCGCTTTTGCTTGCCCGCCGGCCAAGTCTCTTCGGGTTCGCCGTCGCCGCCGTCGCCACGATCGGCCTCTGGACAGTGCAAACGGGCCTTAAGGTGCTGCACACCGAGCGGAGTTTCTTCGGCATACTTCGCGTCGAGTACGATTCCCTTTGGAATACGCACCAATTGCTGCACGGAACGACCACCCACGGCGTTCAGTCTCTCTATGCGGACCAGCGGCGCGAGCCACAGGGCTATTATCATCGCAGCGGCCCTTTGGGAGAGATCTTCACAGCGCTCAAGCCGCGGCGGCCCTTGACCGAGGTCGGCATCCTGGGGCTTGGAACCGGCGGTATCGCCACTTATGCCGAGCCAGGCGAGAGGTTTACGTTCTATGAAATCGACCCGGCCGTAGAAGGGATCGCGCGAAACCCGGAGTACTTTACATATCTTGGCGATTGCCGCGGGATTACCCCAGTGCCTGTCATCCTTGGCGACGCTCGGCTCTCGCTGGAACATGACCCGGAGCGGAAGTTCGACCTTTTGATCCTCGACGTTTTCAGTTCCGATTCCGTACCCGTTCACCTCATCACGCGCCAGGCGCTGAAGCTTTATCGCAGCCGGCTCCGCCCGCACGGCGTTCTGGCCTTCCACATTTCAAGCCGTTACCTGAACCTGGAACCGGTGCTTGGCCGCCTCGCCGCCGATTCCGATAGCAAGCTGACGGCGCGGATCTGGCGCGACAATTCGAGCGACAAGGCGGTCATAGTAGGTTGGTATCCGTCGAGCTGGCTCGTAATGGCACAAAGCCTTGACGACCTTGGCTCTCTGGCCCATACGGCGCATTGGATCGCGCCGCAATGCGATCCGGGTCCGGAATGGACCGACGATTTCTCCGATATCTTCGGGACCATGCAATGGCGATCGGGAGCCCTAAGCATTGCGCCACAGCGGTGGTTTACGTCGGGCAAGGTAGAGCGGGCCGAGGCCCATGCCGGACTTGGCAATTTCATGCTGCGGGAAGGGCGGACCGAGGACGCCGTCGATCAGTTCGAGAGATCGCTCGATTTGGATCCCGATAACGGTTTGGTACACGAAGGTTTGGCGGCGGCGTTGGCCTCGCAAGGCAAGACGGAAGACGCAGCATTCGAGTTCACTAAAGCCCTTCATCTTGGCCGAGATACTGCAATGGTCCACTTCCGACTTGCCATGGCCCTCGCAAAGCTGGGCGACTTCGACAATGCGGTAGTCGGATTTCGCCGCGTTATCGCGATCGAACCACTCAATGTCGACGCCTACATCAAGCTCGGGAGCCTCTTGCAGGCGCAAGGAGCTTCAAGAAGCGATTAAGTGCTATCGCCAGGGAATTGCCATCAAACCGGACAACGCAGAACTGCACTATGGACTGGGCCGGGCGCTCATGCAACTTGGAAAGGTAAAGCCCGATGCACTCGAGGAATTCCGCCGAGCGCTGCAATTAGCCGAAGAGGCAGGTGACGCGGCGCTGGCGGAAAAGATCATGCCGGAGATCAGCCGCTGCCAGGCATGGCCGTGGGATGAGGGGAAGAAGTAGCGACCTTTGCCTCCGTCTACGATGGTGCAATGTATATCCACGTTATGAACCTGCTTTCTGAAAACCTGGTACGGCAAATCCATGATGCGCCAATGCGCGTGGTGATGGCGGTGAACGGCGGCAGCCGCGCACTGGCCGAGTTGCTGGAAGTGCCGGGTGGATCGCGGACGCTCTTGGAGGCGACCGTTCCCTATTCCGACGTCGCCTTGATTTCATGGCTGGGCAGTCGTCCCGAGCAGTTTTGTTCCGCTCGCACGGCCCGCGCGATGGCGATGGTCGGATTCTATCGGGCGTTGCGTTACGGCGCGGCGGAGCCGGTCGCTGCCGGGATCTCGTGTAGCGCCAGTCTGGCGAGCGATCGGCCCAAACGCGGCCCGCATCGCGCCCACGTCGCCTTGCAAACTGCCGCGCGGACGGCTTGCTGGTCGCTGGAACTTAAAAAGGGGGCACGCAATCGCGCCGAAGAAGAGCAAGTCGTCAGCCGCATGGTGATTAATGCGGCGGCGGATGCCTGCGGTATAGCCGACCGGCTGGAACTGCCGTTTTTCGATGGCGAGCATGTCGAAGAGCAGCAGATCACGGCACCGCCGCAGTGGCAGGACTTGTTTCTCGGTCGTGCGAGAGCAGTGGCGGCTCGCGACATTGTGGCGCAAATTGCCAATCTGCCGCCTGCATGGCAAGGTGGCAACTTGCCTTACAAGTTGATCTTCCCCGGCTCGTTCAATCCGCTCCACGCCGGACATCGCCGCATGGCGGAAATTGCAGCCGAAATGCTCGGCCAGCCGGCGGAGTTCGAGATCTCAATCGATAACGTCGCGAAGTTGCCGCTTGACTACATCGAGATCGAGCAGCGGCTCGCGCAGTTCACACCGGAGCAGCGAATATGGTTTACACGAGCGCCGACGTTTGACGAAAAGTCGCGATTCTTCCCCGCTGCCACGTTTATCGTTGGCGTCGATACCCTGCAACGTATCATCGACCCGCGATATTACGGCTATGATCGCGCATTGCTGATGGACGCGATTGACCGGATTGTTGCGCGGAAGTGCCGTTTCTTGGTCTTCGGCCGGGCCTTGGAAACCGGTTTTATTGGCCAAGGTGATCTCGAACTTCCGGAGTCGCTTCGGAGTCAATGCATTGAAATCCCGCCCGAGCGATTTCGAGAGGATGTGTCGTCCACGGTGCTTCGATCGAAAAGCGATCACTGAACGTTTGTGGTCAAATATCCACAATCACCTCCGCCAGCCAGCCATCCGCGGTGCGTTCGACCTTCAGACCGTGCCACGTCACGGCCTTGACCTCGACGTCCGCTTTATGTCGAACAGCGTCGAGTGGCTCGCCTCGCGCTGTTGCCGAAAGTCCCCAGTCGCCGAGATTATCGTCAATGGAAACGGAAAACTCGGAAAGCAGCAACTTGCGAACATGGAAAATGTATAGCAATTCGCCCAGCCAATTCCGGAGCAAGGCTTCGATATCGTCCGGTTCCAAACGAATCGAGACTTCCTCCAGCGGCCGCACGGCAAGTAAATCGCCGGCCATGACCGAAAACATCGCACGAGCCGCTTCGCCAAAGAGTGTATTGAGGTCCGCGGCTCGTGCCCGCAAGCCTACATCGGCGGTGTGCTCAAAGGTTTCGTACATTCCTCATCCCGTCAGCCCCATCTCCTTCATCAGCACCTGAATATCCTCCCATACCTGTTTCTTCGCCGGCGGATTCCGCAGTACGTAGGCCGGGTGATACGTGCAAAGGACCTTCATGCCCTGAAAATCGATTAACCGGCCGCGGAGCTTGCCGATCGCTGTATCCACGCCCAGCAGGTTCTGCGCAGCGCATGCGCCAGACAGCAAATATATTGCGGTTGGATGATCGCCAGTTGGGCATCAAGATACTCGCGGCAGTTGGCCGCTTCGTCGGGCAACGGCGTGCGGTTATCCGGCGGCCGGCAGCGGAGGATGTTCATAATATAAACGTCCTCGCGGCGAAGTTTCATGCCCTTGGTGATGATGTCCGTAAGCAATTGACCCGCGCGGCCTACAAAAGGTTCGCCTTGGCGGTCTTCGTCCGCTCCTGGCGCCTCTCCGATGAAGATGAGCGTAGAATGAGGATTGCCAACGCCAAAAACGGTTTGTGTACGATTGCGCACCAGCACTGGGCAGCGCTCGCAGGCGGCCACGCGCATGGCAACTTCGGAAAGCGCTTCCTCGCGCGTCATGGAGAGAGATGCATTTGCAGCTTGCGGCACACCGGTCTCCGCGGCAGCGAGTTGGACCGGTTGAGATGAAGGCCGAATCTCCTTTTCTCTCTTTCTCCCCTTCTCCCTTTCTTGTTCGCTGCCCAACGCTGTCGGTAATAAGTACTCAGTACTCTTTGCGCCTTGCTCCCTGTTCCGCACCTTCGGAATGTGCGTCACTCCCGCGCGCTCTAGGCTTTCGAGCTTTTGTCGCGCGGCGCGAAGCACGTTTTGTGGCGACTGTGAAACTTCCATTTCAATTATTTTCCTCGGAATTGCGGTGCATCTTTTGCCCCCGGACTGGTCTAAAGAGCGCCCATCAACTAAGATAGGCAAATCATGGGAGTTCCGCAAGTCGCCATCGTCGGCCGGCCCAACGTGGGCAAATCGAGCCTTTTTAACTGGCTCGCAGGGAAGCGTCTGGCCATCGTCGATCCCACCGCCGGAGTTACGCGCGACCGCGTCACGCACCTCGTGCAGTTCGGAGATCGGTTTGTCGAGTTGGTCGATACGGGCGGAATGGGTATTGAGGATGCCGACAACCTCACGGAGCAGATCGAAGAGCAAATCGATTCGGCTATCGATTCGGCCAAGGTGATCCTCTTCGTCGTCGATACCCGCGAGGGCATGATGCCGCTGGACCGTAAAGTCGACGAGCGACTGCGGTACGTCCAAGTGCCCGTAATCTGCATTGCCAATAAAGCCGATCATTCCAGTTTGGACAGCCAGGCAGACGAGTTCCACCGCATGGGCCGCAAGGTGCTGCCGACCAGTGCGAAGGAAAAGCGCGGCAAGGATGAGCTGATCGAGGCGGTGTTGGAAAAACTGCCGCCGGAGGACGCTGACGACGTGCCGCCGGAAGACGGCGTGATGAAGGTGGCCATCGTCGGCCGGCGAAATACGGGCAAGAGTACCTTGGTGAACACGCTCGCGCAGGCCGAACGAGTGATCGTCAGCGAGGTGCCCGGCACGACACGCGATTCGATCGAACGTCCGCTACGAAATGGACGGCAAGTCGTTCGTCGCCATCGACACGCCCGGCTTCCGCCGCGGCAAGAGCATGGCGACCGACATCGATTTTTACAGCTCGCACCGGGCCCAACGGGCGATCCGCCGGGCCGATGTGGTGCTCTTGTTCTTCGATGCCTCGCAGCGGATCAGCAAGGTCGATAAGCAGCTTTGCAGCTACATCGCCGAGCAATACAAGCCGTGCATATTTGTCATCAACAAGTGGGATCTCATGGCCGACTCGATGCCGATGGAGAAGTGGGTCAAGTACCTGCGCGACACGTTCCGCACGATGCACTACGTGCCGATCGCCTTCATCACCGGACAGACGGGCAAGAACGTCAAGGCAATGCTCAACCACGCGCAGATGCTCTTCAAGCAGTGTCGGATGCGGCTGACGACCTCGCGACTCAACAAACTCTTGCGGGCGGCAGTCGAAAAAAACCCTCCGCCCACGCATCAGAACCGCCGCGCGCGGATTTTCTTTGCCATGCAAGTGGCCGAGCAACCGCCGACAATCGTACTTTTCTGCAACGAGCCGAAATTGATTGCTCAGAACTATCAGCGCTATCTCTTGGGCGTTTTTCGCGATCAGCTTAAGTTCAACGAGGTGCCCATCAAGCTCTACCTCCGCCGCCGAGAAAAGTCGGACGAGCGGAATGAGATTGATTTGACGACGGAGGGGTGAGCGAAGTGCCTGGGCGGCCGGCGAAAAACCCACTCTTTTGACGCCGGTGGTTTTCGCGCGATCCTGCTCGACTGCCTTCGGGCTCGCGGAAAGTGAACACAGGTGAACAAAAGTGAACACATTTCGGCCTTCTTTCCACCGTTCATTACTATACATATACCGCCTCTTTGCGTACTCCCTTTGCTACGCCCGAGCTTCGCCTTTAGGCGGCATTAACTACCGACGACAGCTTTGAATTGCCGGCTAAAGCCGGAACTCCAACAGTGCACCACGCACCGCCTCCGCGTTTTGGCGGTGCTGGTGCTTGGGTTGTATTCAACTGTAACGTAGTGCCATCAAACGACTTACGCATGTTTGCATCTCGCGTTAATCTAGGCGAGGTTGGTGCTTGATTTTGTACATGGTGCGTCACGTTGCAGGCAGTCTGTAGGGTGGGCCGAGCACCGCGAGTCCCACCGGGGTCCCTTGCGGCAGTCATTAAAGCCCGACGCGCAAGCAAGTGGGCCGCAACTCCCCGCTCGCTTGCGCGTCGGGCTTTGATCCGTTGCGACTCGCTTCGCTCGGCCCACCCCACACATTTGCGTCATCCGACAAATCCTGGAAAAACCGGCGATTTGCGGTGGTTTCACCGGGTTTTCCAGGATTTCTCCGCGGTTATTGCCCGCCGAAAGCCAAGTCGCACTTTTTCGCATGGTCGTTTTCCGCGGCGAAACTGCCCGCTGTCGCTTTTTGTCGCAATTTGTCCGCGGAAAAGCATTTGTTGCCGCCATGCCCATCCTTTGAGGGCCGCGCGGCCGGCTGCCATTTTGGTATGTAAACAGTAATATACAAGAGATAACAACTATCGTGCCAAGTGCGCGGAATCCTCGCGGATTGTGCCGGCCACTGCCGCGGGCTTAGAAGTGATGTCAGTGCCGTTGTCGCACGCTGACTCGTCCGATGGAGTAGATGACTCGTGCGAGACGAAGCTCAGTGTTTGCTTTTAGTGTCCGACCGTTGTAGATCGGAAATCAGCGCGCGCAGGCGCGGTATCACGTAGCAATACGTCTGGTCCCGGCCTCGAGCTTCACTTAGATCCGCCTGTAGATTGACCATTGTGTCGACTGACTTGCTACCCTGAGCTTCCGCGATTGCGGACTGGAGCAACTTTTCCATGTTGAAGTTTTCTTTCTGCTCCTTTTCAAGTTGTGTCAGCCTTGCTTGGAGAGCTTCGATCCCTTCTGCCTTATTCGCAGCGAGACATGCCGCTTTCAATTCAACTATGCCAATACGCTTGGCGTCTTTCGGCAGTTCAAGGGCCGCTTCGGTGATCTTCCCGGGTTGCTGCCCATTTCCATTGAAGCCGCAGTTCTTCTTCAGAATGAAGACGGGATTGCCGGGGAGCGCGAACACGTCCTCTCGAGCCGCGACGCCGGTCACCGCGGAAACTATTCCCGTCGAATCGACGGCGTATGAGAGCTTTGTCGCGCCACTCTCCACGCGGAAGCAGCGTGGATACTGCGCGGGGTCGAGCTTCGTCGTGGGCTGCGGCAGGCCAATGGTGATCTTATATTGCGGATGTCCCAACTCAAAGACGCTAATCGATTCTTTGTCTTCTCCTCGTCTGAGGACGCGGATCGCACCAGCAAAGAGCCGGTCGGTGCCGCCATCGAGCAGGGGCAAAATCATGCAATGGTCGAGTCGCTCATAGCTGGCCAAGGGGCACTGCTTTCGGACAATCTCCTCAGCTTTATCTACGTCGTCCCAGGTGATTGGGTGTTCCTCGACGATTTCCAAGTAGGTACTAACTCCCGTGGCCGCATCTTCCCAAAGAAAAAGAAACAGGTGGTGGTCCTGGATCAAGAGGTTAGGCTCGCCTTGCTTGACAATAGCTAATCGCTTGGTCTTACGATCGAAAACATAGCGCATTCCGCCGAAGTAAATGCTGTCCGCCGGCTTGCCTTGCTTCGTGTCAGCGGCATAACCAAAACAGTCCATTGTGAAATGGTCCAATTTGGCGTAACCTTGTTCAACGGTTCGGCGAAGCGTTGCGAGTTCGGCGCGGTCGCCATCCGACATCTTTGGCTCGGCTCCGAGGCTTGCAGTGATCGTGGTAAAAACCGCAAAGTAATAAACGACCGCGAGTCGGCCAGACAATGGGTTCATGCCTCATGCTCCGCTACTGATTTTGGAACAGAAAATGGGAAGCTGGAGACAACGTAGCGAAGTTTGGCCTTTGTAGATACCGCAGCTTTGAGTTTTCTACATTTCTTACTCACGAACTTGAGGTCACAATTTGTGACCTCAAGTTCGTATCTTCTTATTTGGCAATGGTTTACGAGCTTGATGTCACAAACTGTGATATCAAAATCGTATCTCCTTATATAGCAAGACGTTACGACATTGATATCGCAATTTGCGATATCAAACGCAACGCAATCGCCCTTCCTATCTCCTTTTGCCGCAATGGTTTACAAACTTGAAGTCGCAATTTGCGACCTCAAAGCTCACGAGCGCCGGTCGTCATAAATTGGTTTGGAATGTATGATGCTCGAAATGAGTCTTGAGTACGGCTTTTCAAGGGGCCGGGTTGATATGGCGAAGAAAAAATCACGACAAATTGCCCTCGTTCCCCAGGAAATCGAGACCTTGGTCCATGTCGTCCGCGGGCAGCGGGTGATGCTCGATTCGGACCTCGCGAAACTATTTGGAGTGACGACTCGGCGACTCAATGAGCAAGTCGCCAGAAACTTCGAAAGGTTCCCTGAGGATTTTGCGTATCAGCTTACGCAGCAAGAGTTTACGGCTTTGATGTCGCAAATTGCGACATCAAAGATCGGCCGTGGAGGCGTTCGAAAGCTGCCTCGGGCATTCACCGAACACGGCGTTGCGATGCTCTCCAGCGTCCTTCGTTCCCCCACCGCGGTGAAGGTAAACATCGAGATCATGCGGACCTTTGTCCGGCTGCGACGATTGCTGGCCACGCCGGGCGAATTGGTCGAGCAACTCCGGCAGCTAGCGGAAACGGTTCAACTCCACGACGACCAAATACAGTCTATCATCCGAGTCTTCAAAGCAATGCAGGAACCGCCGGAACAACCGCGCCCCCGCATTGGATTTTAGGTCGAAGACAAGCACGAAAGGAAGCTATCCAACCCATGCTCATCGGCATCCCCAAAGAAATCAAACGTGACGAATACCGCGTCGGACTGCTGCCCGTCGGGGCGGAAGAGCTGACGAGGGCTGGGCATCGTGTACTGGTCGAGACCTTGGCCGGGGCCGGGTCGGGGCTCGGCGATGAGGAATACGTCCGCCACGGCGCGGAGATCGTTGCGACGGCGGACGAAGTGTTTGGCCGCGCCGATATGATCGTCAAGGTCAAGGAGCCGCAAGAGGTCGAGTGCAAACTGCTGCGGCCCGGCCAGATCGTTTTTACCTACTTCCACTTGGCCGCCGACCGCAAGCTCACCGAGGACCTGCTCGCCACCGGATCGATTGCCGTCGCCTACGAAACCCTCAGCGACGATCAAGGCCGCCTGCCGCTTTTGACGCCGATGAGCGAAGTCGCCGGGCGGATGAGCATCCAGGAAGGGGCCAAATATCTCGAACGCCCGCAGATGGGCCGCGGCATCCTGCTGGGCGGCGTGCCGGGCGTCGATCCGGCGCATATCACGATCCTCGGCGGCGGCGTCGTGGGCGCCAACGCGGCCAAGATCGCCGCCGGCTTCCGCGCCAATATCGGCCTCTTGGACATCAACATGGACCGTCTCCGTTACCTCGATGACATCATGCCGCCGAACGTGACCGTGCTTTTCAGCGACCGCGAAACGGTTCGCCAGCAGCTTCAGCGGGCGGACCTGGTGATCGGCGCGGTGCTCGTGCCCGGCGCGAAGGCGCCGCGGCTGATCGAGCGCGAAGACCTGAAGCTGATGAAGCCGGGCAGCGTGATCATCGACGTGGCGATCGACCAGGGCGGCTGCGTGGCCACAAGCCGCCCGACGACGCATAGCAACCCGACGTATCTCGTGGACGACGTGCTGCACTACTGCGTGACAAACATGCCCGGCGCGGTCGGCCGCACGAGTACTTATGCGTTGTGCAATGTGACGCTGCCTTGGGCCTTGCAGATCGCCAATCGCGGCATTGATGCGGCGGCAGAAATGCTCAAGCCAGTCGCGCGGGCGATCAATCTATACAAGGGCGAAGTGACGAACCGGGCGGTGGCGGAGACTTTCGAGATGAAGTACAATCCGAGGTTCGCGGTCTGAGAGTTGAGTGTCAAGAATTTCAGCATCGAGAGGAAGCAAGTCTTGTTTCGATCCGAAAAGCTTGACGTTTGGCAGAAAGCGCTCGACTTTGCGCAAATCGTCTACGAAATCACAGGACACTTTCCAAGCGACGAGCGATTCGGGCTTACCAGCCAGATGCGCCGTGCAGCGGTGTCCATTTCATTAAATGTTGCGGAAGGAACCGGCAGGTTATCGAAAAGAGATTTTGCGCATTTCATTGAAATCGCCTATGGCTCGCTGATGGAAGTGGTCTCTCAGTCGCAAATTGCATTTCGCCAGACATGGATGACACAGCGAGAACGGGACGATTTGTATGCGAAGGCCGAGGAATTGGCTCGAATGCTAAGCGGTCTAAAAACTTCGCTCACTCGAAGCCTCACGAAACCTTGAACTGACTCTCAACCCTCAACTCTCAACTCTTATGTCCACCCCCCTTGTCGGCATCATCATGGGCAGCGATAGCGATTGGCCCAAGATCAAAGGCGCGGCGGCGGCACTGGCCGAGTTTCACGTGCCTCACGAAGTCCGCGTGATGAGCGCGCATCGCACGCCGGATATCGTGCAGGAATATGCATCGACAGCTACTAAACGAGGCCTGCGGGTGATTCTCGCGGCGGCGGGCGGGGCCGCGCATCTGGCCGGAGTCGTCGCCGCGCATACGATTCTGCCGGTCATTGCCATTCCCGTAGCGACCGATTTGGCCGGCGGGCTTGATTCGCTCCTTTCGATGGTACAAATGCCGGGCGACGTGCCCGTGGCGACAGTCGGAGTCGGCAGCGGCGGGGCACGAAATGCCGGATTGCTAGCCGTGCAGATGCTTGGTCTGGCCGATCCGGCGTTGCAGGAGAAGTACACCGCCTACAAGCGCGGGCTGGTGGAAAAAGTTCTGGCGAAAGACGCGGCGCTGCAAGCGACATTGAAGTCGTGAAAACACAAGTACGTCAGGCTTTCTAGCCTGACATCCCCGACCGGTCAGGCTGGAAAGCCTGACGTACGTACGATGACAAAGACGGAAACACTGCACTGGGTCGGCGGGCCGGATGGTCACCTGCGGATGATCGACCAGACGCGGCTGCCAGTCGAGTTGGTCGAGATCGACTGCCGCGACGTGGATAGCGTTTGGGAGGCGATCAAGATGCTGCGCGTCCGCGGCGCGCCGGCTATCGGCATCGCCGCGGCTTATGGCGTTTGCACGGGGCTGCAAACAGTCGCCGGGCAGGATGAAGCCGCGTTGTTTCGTCGTTTGGACGAAGTGACTGAGTACCTCGCCACGAGCCGGCCGACGGCCGTCAATCTCTTTTGGGCGCTCGATCGCATGAAGGCGGCCGCCGACACGCTTCGCGGACGAACACCTTCAGAGATTGCAGCCTGTCTGCTCAAAGAAGCCGGTGCGATCCACGACGAAGACCGAGCCATGTGCCGCGCGATCGGCGAGCATGGCGCGGAACTGTTAGAGGACGGGCAAGGCGTGCTCACCCATTGCAACGCGGGCGGGCTGGCCACGTCAGAATACGGCACTGCGCTAGCCGTTTTCTTCATGGCTGCCGAGCAAGGCAAGCGCCTCGTTATATATGCCGACGAGACCCGGCCGCTGTTGCAGGGCGCGCGGCTCACCGCCTGGGAACTGCAAAACGCTGGGCTCGACGTGACTTTGATCTGCGATTCGATGGCCGCGCAGGTGATGCGGGAGGGCCGCGTGCAGGCCGTAGTCACCGGCGCGGACCGCATCGCCGCCAACGGCGACTCGGCCAACAAGATTGGAACCTACGGGCTTGCCGTTGCCGCTGCCGCCCATAATATTCCCTTCTACATCGCCGCTCCCACGAGTACATTTGACCTTTCGATCGCCAGCGGCGCGGAAATCCCCATCGAACAGCGCGACGCCCGCGAAGTCACCCACGGCTTCGGCCGGCAGACTGCGCCCGAAGGTGTGAAGGTCTACAATCCAGCGTTCGACGTGACGCCGGCGGAGTTGATCGCGGCCATCATCTGCGAGCGGGGAGTAATCAGGCCGGTGACGAGCGGGAAGATTGCGGAGATGGTTGCGCAGCCCACCACATGAGAACACTGAAAGACCCAATTGCCGACTGGACCGACATCGACGTCGCCGAATTCCACTTGGCGACTGCGCTTGGGCTGATGGGGCCTGATACAGATTCGCACCGCGCAAAACATGTCTTCTGGTCAAATAATCCAGTGGGTAACATGCTTTACGAGATCATCAAGTTATTGATCGAACAGAGAATTCTCGAGACCCATCCTGATGATGATACGATAGTGCGTTGGAATGCCAACTTTGTCGGCTCTTGGGCGGTAGATTGGCGACCCGACACTACAATCTAATGTCGGAAGCTACGTCGTGTAACGGCGCATACCCTCGCTCACTTCCAGAATTGCAAGCGTAATCTCGCAGATCGCTGCCGTCACAGTATCCGCACCCGCCGCCATCAATTTTTCCGCCTGAAAACTCGTCGTCACCGCCACGCAACGCATTCCTGCTGCCTTTGCCGCTTGAACGCCGTTTATGGCGTCTTCGATCACGCAACAATCGGCCGGCGCGATGCCGAGCCGCCGCGCGGCTTCGAGAAAAATATCGGGGCTGGGTTTCAGTCGCTTCACGTCCTCGCCCATGACGATGGCGCCGAAACATTCCATCGGAATCCGCACCACCTGCGACAAATTGGCCTCGACCTTAACACGATCGGCGGCGGATGCTACGGCGCACAAAATGCCCTGCTTGTTCAGTAACTCAACTAGCTCCCGGCCGCCGGGATACGCCTTGCCCATCGAAGGAAGCAGCTTCAAGTACCAGTCGTAGGTGCGGTGTTTCATTTCGGGCACGAACTTCGCGCCGTGCAGCTCGGCCACGCCGCCGACGAAACGGTTCTCGCCCGCGCCGACAAACGGCGCGAAATCCTCATCCCGGGCGGTGACGCCGAACTCAGCCAACGCACGGATCGCGGCCGCGCGGATGATCGGCTCGGAATCGACGAGCACGCCATCCATGTCAAATAATACGGCTTTCGTTGTCATGGCGGGATTTTAGCTGATGCCCTCCATCGGGACAAGCTGGCGCAGAACTTCGAGCGGACGGCACGCGGAGCGTGCCTGCTACTTTTCCAGACTATCGTACCCGGCCGTTGCCGGATCGATTCCGCGCATCTTGAGCCAGCGCCGCCGCCGGGCCCAGTAGAAGCGGACGGGGATGAAGATGTCGACCACCTCGTCGGCAATCAGCAGACCGCCGAGCACCGGCGCGGCCATCGCGGAGATGATCTCGTGCCCCACGCCCGATGCCAAAAGCATCGGGGCTAGCGCGATGATCGCCACTCCTTCGGTCAAAAGTTTCGGCCGCAGGCGGTGTACGGCCCCTTCGATCACCGCGTCGCGGAGCTCGGCCAGCGAGGCTATCTTTTCCAGTCCGCCCCGCTTCTCGATCGCCTCGCGAAGATAGACGAGCATGATGATGCCGGTTTCGGTTGCCATGCCGAAACAAGCGATGAACCCGACTTGAACGGCAACGCTATAGCGCGTGGGGTTCAGCCCTAGAAAATGGAACTGCGTGAGCCACAAAAGGATGATCCCGCCGACGATCGCCTCCGGCACGCACATCATCATCAATAGGGCGTCGATCAGGTCGTTATAAGTCAGATAAAGGATCACGAAGATTATAAGCAGCACCGCCGGGAACACGACCAGCATCGTCTTGCGGGCGCGGACCTGGTTCTCGAACTCGCCGCTCCAGGCGAGGCTCATGCCCGGCGGCAAATGTGGCTTGACTTTCTGGTCCACCGCCCGCTGTGCTACTTCGACGAAACCGATCGAGTCACGGCCGCTGGCGCTCAGTTGAACGTAGGCCGTAAGCATTCCATTTTCACTCTTGATCATCGCGGGACCTTCTACGAGCCGAACGTCCGCGACGAGCGAAAGCGGAATCTGGCGCACCGGCGCGGTAGTCGCTGACGTAGCGGGACCTGGTTGGCTCGCGCCCATTCCGCCATTACCGGCTTCGCCCGCTGGCGGGGAGGACACGTTGATCAGCAGGTTCTTTACGTCCTCTTCGTCCTGTCTGAAACTGCGGGCGTAGCGCACGCGAACGGGAAACCGCTCGCGGCCTTCCACCGTAGTGGTGATCGCGCGGCCGCCAAGGGCCACCTCGACAACATCCCATATATCGCCCACGTTGATGCCGTATCGGGCGGCCTTTTCACGATCGGGCCGAATTTCCAAGTAGCTTTTGCCTTTGACCTGATCGGGAAAGACATTTACCGCTCCGGGCACGCCGCGAAGAACTTCGGCTACTTCTTCAGTGACCTTCTGGATCGCGTCGAGATCCGTGCCGAAGACTTTTACGCCAATATCTGTTCGTATACCGGTAGCCAACATATCGATGCGGTTGACGATAGGCTGGGTAAAGATGTTCGACCAGCCGGGAACCTGAACGACGTGCCGCATTTCCTCGACCAGATCCTCCTTCGTTATCCGCCAGAGATAGAGTTGCGGCGCCCAGTCTTTGTCGAGTTTGGCGCGAACGGCGTCGATCTTGCGCTCTTCCGCGCGATCGTCGGTCTTTTCAGCCCAATTGCCGTTTTCCTTGGCGGTTCGCCGCAACTCCTCGGTTGCGTAGATATCGAAAGTCGCCGCGGCACAGCCCAGGATTTCATCGTCGATTCGTCCGATCTCCTTTTTCCAATGCTGGTCGCGCTGGCGGACGATGTAGTCGTACAAATCAGTAAATAGCGTCGGCCGGCGGAGCCCAATAACCTCGGCCGCATCGAGCCAAGCCGTATGGGCCGCGTTGTAGTCCGGGGCGAGGAGATCGGGAGTGAGCGCGACTCTTCTTCCGTAATCAGGCGCAGACAGCCGCTCGGCCGCTTGCTGCATCAAGCGATTGATGTCTTCCTGATTCGGTCCTGCGGAGAGGATCGCCGCGAATGGCATTGCCAGGTTTGCGGTCAGCTTATCGAGATCGGCATCACTCACGGGGGCCAACAAGCGATTCGCCTTTTCTAGGCGGGCAACCAACTCCGCGAGGAATTCCCGGAGCAACCGCGGGCCTAATTCAGCGTCGAATTCGCGGAAACGCTTCGCCAACATCGCTCGCATCGTCTCGTCGAACCGGGCTGCAGCGGTCATGGCTGCCGGATCGATGAGCGTATGCCGCTGTGTGTCATCGGCAATCTGGTCGATCAGGTTCTCTTTTTGCAAGGCCGCCATCGTCGCCGACATCTGCCGCAGGGCGTCGCCGAATTCGAACTTGCGCCGCGGCCAATGCTCCTTAGGACGGAGTGTGATGACGCTTTCGACCATTTCCAACGGCGAAGGATCTGTGGGCGTATCGGCGCGGCCCGCCTTGCCGACGATCAGCTCGACCTCCGGAAAGCGGCGGATGATTGCGTCGCGGGTCTTTAGATCGCTGGCCGCCTGCGTCACCGAGACCCGCGGCGCGGTGACCGGCATGTCGAGGATGCTCCCTTCGTCCAATTTCGGCATGTATTCCTTGCCGATCTTGGGCCAACCGTAGGCCGACAGCGCCAGGGCCGCCAACGTGACGAACGAGAGCGCCTGCCACTGCCATCCGAAAATGAGCACGATCGTCACGGCCATTGTTAGTGCAACGACAGCTAGGAAGCAAATAGGATAAGGAATTCCAACCACGGCCTCCAACGGAAAAAGTCCGGCGCCGATAATGAGCAGTGCCGAAAACGACCACATGGCCAGGTTCCGCCGCGGCATGAGCCAGGTTAGCCACGGTTTGTAGATGCCGATCAGGCTCCGCACGAGCCAGCTCTCTTCCTCACTCCGCAGCCGGCCGCGGATGAGGCTGGGAATCAGCGCCGGTACCAGCGTGATCGACGCGATGGCCACGCCGATCATGGCAAAGCTCTTGGTGAAAGCCAGTGGGTGGAACGTCTTTCCTTCGCGCCCGCTGAGCGCGAAGACCGGCGCGAACGACAGCAAAATGATTATCACGGAAAAGAAGATAGGCTTGCCCACCGTGCGGCAGGCCCGAATCACGATCTCGCGGGTGTCGCCCTGGATCCGCTGCCCGGGTCCAAAATGGGCGGTGAGTTGGTGCGTCGCGTTTTCCACCATCACGATCGCCTGGTCGACGAGGATGCCGATCGAGATGGCAATGCCCGACAGGGACATGATGTTGGACGGTATCTTGAAGAGCCGCATCAAGATGAACGACGAGAGCACGGCCAACGGCAGCGTGATGCAAATCAAAAGCGCGCTGCGGAAGTGCATCAGGATGAGCAGGATCGCGAGCGAGGCGATGATGATCTCGTCGCGGAGCGTGTCGGTGATCATCTCAATCGCTCCGTGGATCAGCCGCGTGCGGTCGTAAAACGGCACGATCCGCACGCCCGCCGGCAGCCCCGGCTGAAGCTCTTCGATCTTGTCCTTGATGCGTTGAGTAACTGCCAGCGGGTTGTAGCCGTAACGCATCATGACGACCGCGCCGACGGCCTCGGAGCCGTTTTTCTCCAACACGCTGCGGCGGAACTCACCGCCACGGCCGACCGTGCCGAGCTGGGCGACGCATATCGGCGTGCCGTTTTTCGCATCCGTCTTCACTACGATCCGCTCAATGTCGCGCAAGCTTTCGATCCAGCCCACGCCGCGGATGATGTCCTCGGCCCCGCCCTTTTGGATCACCTTGCCGCCGACCGACGAGTTGGCACGGGCGACCGCCGAATAGAGCTCGCCCAGCGTCACGTTGTAGGCGCGGAGCTTGTGCGGATCGACGTCAATCTGATATTCAATCGGCAAGCCGCCCACCGAGGCGACGTCGGCCACGCCGTCGACGGACTTGATCGCGTATTTCACGTTGAAATCCTGGATCGCGCGGAGGCGACCCAGGTCCTGCCCCGCGCCTTCGACGGTGTACCAGAATATCTGGCCCAGCGCGGTCGCGTCCGGGGCCATATAGGGCTTCACGCCTTGCGGCAGGACCGTATCCGCCAGTTGCAGCCGTTCGGAGACGCGGTCGCGGGCAAAGTAAAAATCGACGTTGTCGTTGAAGATCACGTTAATCATTGAGAAGTTGAACTCGCTCGTGGAACGCACGGTCTTCACGCCGGCCAGCCCTTGCAGACTTACCGAAAGCGGATACGTGATCTGGTCTTCGATCTCGCGCGGACTGCGGCCCATCCAGTCGGTGAATACGATCACTTGGTTCTCGGAGAGATCCGGAATCGCATCCACGGGCGTATTGATGACGGCGTGGACGCCCCAGATCGCCACTCCCGCCCAGACGAGGATGACAACAAAGCGGTTGCGAATGGAGAACTCGATAATTCGCTCGATCATGGCTGTATTCCTCGTTCCCACGCTCCGCGTGGGAACGTGCATGTCGGACGCTCCGCGTCCATGTCCAAATTTATGGCAAACCTCGAATTCGATGCCGCGGAGCGGCCATAAGTGTGCTCCCACGCGGAGCGTGGGAACAAGAACTACTTTTGGTCAAGCTTCTTCAGCGTCCCTTCCGGGTCGGCCTTTGCCTTGCCCACGCAGTTCTTGCAGCAGACAAAGAGCGACCTACCGCGAAGCGTGATCTTCACGGGCGCTCCCATCCAACCCAAGGGACGATCGGTGATGGGGCAAATGCCCTGCGCTTTGGCTTGCCGGCGGTCCTCTTCGCTGGGCAGCATATCGATGTTTTTCAGGTCTTCCGCCGTCGGCTGCGCTCGCGGTCCCGGCTTTGGCTGGTTGTCCGCCGTTACTTTCCGGCCTGAAGCTGGTGCTGCGAGCGTTTGTCCGTACGTCGCGCCGAAATACGTGGACGCCGCCGCCGGGTTGAGGCGCGTCTCGGCATCGACCAGAAAGCTGCCGGCGGCCGCAACCTTGTCGCCCTCCGCAAGTCCTTTCAGAACGGGATAGAACTGATCTTGCCGCGGGCCGAGTTCGACCTCGCGGCCTTCATACTGCCCTTCTGCTCGCTCGACGTAAACAATTGTTTTGTCGCCAGAATCGATCACGGCGCCTTCCGGAACGACAAGGAATTCACGCTTCACCGCCAGCGACTTGTACGGTTCGATCGCTTCCAATTGTGCGTCGATCGTCACCTCGGCGAACATTCCGGGACGAAGTTCATGGTTGGGATTCTCCAGGCGGACGCGAACGCGGTTAGTCCGCGTCGCCTCTTCGAAGTGAGGATGGACCAGCGCGATCGTTCCCTTGAAGATGCGGTTGGGATACGATTCGACCTTTGCCGAAATCTCTTGTCCGGCTTGGAGGAAAGGAGCGTCATTCTCATACACATCGGCTTCAATCCAAACCGTCGAGAGATCGGCCACTTCGAAGAGCGTCATCTTGGCTTCCACGCTTGCGCCGGCAACGATCCTCTTATCGATCACGTGGCCCGCACGCGGCGAGCGGATCAACATGTCCCGCGCGGGCTCGCCGGCGGCGACCATGCGGTCGATATCCTCCGGATCGACGCCCAACAGGACCAGCTTGCGCCGCGCGGAGGCCGCAATTTCCGCTTCGCCCTGCACTTTGCTCGAGACGACCAGTTGCGTGGCCGTGCTATACAGCTCAGGACTGTAGATTTCCGCTAACGGGTCGCCTTTATGGACCATCGCGTAGCTTTTGTCCGCATAGAGCTTATCGATGTATCCGTCCACACGGCTCACGATTCGCGACAGCCCGCTTTCATCGAATGTAACGTAACCTACGGTCCTGATATGCTTGACCATCGGCCGATACTCGACCGGCACCGTCTTGATCCCGGCCATTTGCACGCGATCTGGCGAGAGCGTCACGCGGCCGGTGACGCCATGCGGCAATTCCTCCTTGCCCGACTTTTCGTGCAACGACAGCGGCATGCCGCAGATTGGGCAACTGGGTACGTCGCCGTTGGACTCGTACCCGCTGCGGGTCACCTGCGGGTCCATCGGGCAGAAGAACTCCTGACCCGCCGGCAGTTCCCGCACGGCTGCGGCGCGAGGATGCGTCCAGCGGTCCCAGTGGAGCTTGATCGTGTCCCAGTAGCCGACGAACAAAAGGACGCCAATTAGAACTGCAACGAAGCGTAAGCGATTCAGGATCGCCATGCCCACCAGCCGAATTTTCTGCCGGCCGGACAGTTCGGGAACGTTGACAATGATCTCGCCGGCTCCGGGTTTATTTGCATTATTTTCTTGATCTGCCATGAGTTGGCTCCTCGATTCGAGAACGATTCGATCATTACGTGAACCGCCGGCCGTAGTTGCGCAATGCAATCAGTTACGCCGGAGTCATCAAAGTGTGACGGACTTCTCGCTAATGCGGACCGAGCGAATTCTCGCTGGCCGATGTTGCGAAATGCGCAGAATATGCGCAGAAGGTCAAACGACGAATCTACAGAGAGAGCGTAGACGCTCGAGGGAGGTCTTGCACGGGTAGGAAAAGGCGTGCGCAGCATGCGCGGCGATTGTGGCTACTGTTTCCGATTCAAGCGTGTCAATAACGTGGGCAATCGCCGAGGGCTTGACCTTCGCGGTCTGCGTATTCGACGGTGATGGAGCCTGATCGTGCGATCGATTGCTCGTCGCACATTGGCATGTCGCCGACGGCCGGTTCTTGCAGCAACAACAAGACTTCCGCCCAGACTGCGACGCGCAGCAGCAATGATGTTGCGCGGGCGCCGTGCAGGTACCTGCCGTTTGAACGTTGTCGTGTGCGCAACTGCAACTGAACGCCGGCATCGACTCGGCGGGCAAAAGCAGTGCCGTCAAGCAGACAACGCTACGAAGGGTGATGTTCAGGCCAACATGCATGGAGACACTTTATCCGGTCGATTCAATCGACTTGGCTTCATCTAAACTCTACCACTTAGTGAGGGAATCGTCAACGCAGAAACGAATGCGGGGGTTGACAGACGTTGCTCAAACCTTAAAAATAAGCGTTCGCGTGGCGGCGCCCGAGCGTTCGCAAGGCGGTTTGGGCCCCCTTCGTCTAGTGGCCCAGGACATCGGATTCTCAGTCCGAGAACAGGGGTTCGACTCCCCTAGGGGGTATATGCTTTAAGCATCGCTTCGAACACTTGCGCAATCTTGTAAGAATTTGTTCGCAAATCGCGCTCTCATCGCAATACTATGGTAGCTGGCCATTCCGCCGCTGCTGGGGTCCTCGATGAATCTGCAAGAAAAGAGGGTTGAGCTTGCGCAACTTCTTGCCGTGAGCCAACGCCCACTTTATGCGTTTATCCGTGCTCAGGTCCGCACCCAAGCGGACGCTGACGACGTTTATCAGGAAACCGCGACCGTCCTTTGCGACCATTTCGATGACTACGATCAGGAGAAGCCGTTTTTCGCCTGGGCATGTGGCATTGCATGGCGCAAGGTGCTTTCACATCGTCGGAATATCTCCCGGCTGAAGTTTGTGGCAGGAGAAGAATTGGGAGCGATTTTATCTGAATCGATAGCCGCGGCAATTGCGCGAGTCGATCCTAGGATCGACCGGCTAAAGGAATGTCTGGACTCGCTCAAGCCGGAATCGCGCGAGATTATCGAACAGCACTATTATCAGGAAAAGGAAGTCAAGCAGATTGCCGGACGGATCGGAGTTTCGCAGCGATGCATTTATAAGACGCTGGCCAGGATTCGCCGGCTCTTGCTGGACTGTATCGAGCGAAAGCTCGCGGAGGACCACTAATGTCTAAGTCGGATTCTCCCGATCGCCCGAAACTGGACGAGATGCTAACCGCGCTCTACGATGGCAGCCTCGACGACGTCGAGACCGAAGAACTGCTTCGAACGTCTCGATGAGCCTGAAGTCCGGGATTGCTTCGCGACTCATGCGATGCTCGATGCCTACTTGAGCATCGGATGCGCGGACCCGGAAGTCATTGCCATGCGCATACGATCGGAAGTCCAGTTCGGCGCGATCCGATGCGCTTCTTCGGTTTGCGACGAACCAGAAGCTCTGACAAGCGGCGAAAAATGGCGGGACATCTCTGCCTTCAGCGGTTACATGGTTGCGACCCTGGCGGCAATTGGACTGATGCTCTCTCTGGCCGTGGTCGTCCTCGTTTTGCGATTCCCATCCAAGCCGAGCGGCAAGGATCTGGACGGTAAAGAAATCGCTCAACTGCCGCCGCACCTTGTTGTTCCCCAATCGGCCGGCAGAATGGATGAAAGCAAGCAAGTGCCTTCCGCCCCAATCGCGCGGCTTGCGCGCGCCGTCGATTGCCGCTGGGCCGACCCAGCCAACCCCCCTCGTCCCAACGACATCCTCAGGTCGGGATCCGAGCTGCGGCTCGCCTCGGGCATTGTCGAACTTAACTTTGAAATCGGCGTTCGGGCGGTCGTCCAAGGCCCGGCGCGGCTCGATCTGCTCACGCCTACCAAGGTCTTTTTATATGCGGGCAAGATGACTTCGGAGGTTCTCAAGCCGGCAGCCCGCGGTTTTGAGGTGCGGACACCCAAAGGCTCGGTCGTTGACTTGGGGACGGAATTCGGCGTCGAGGTCACGCCGTCGCAGTCCGTGAAAGTGCATGTGTTCAAAGGCGAGGTAATGGTGCATCAAGCCGCGCTGGCGTCTTCCGACGGAAGCAGTCGTGTTATCCGCAATCAGGGACTGCGCATGAATAGTGACGCCGCCAAGCCGGTGTTAGTTGAGGAGTCCGGAGAGAGCTTTATCCGCACGATCGACGATTCTGATCGCGACCGGCACGTGGTAGCCTACTGGCGCTTTGAGGACCGGCCGCTAGGCGTGATGCTGCCCGACACGAACTATAATACGCGGCCATACCTGGCGACAGCCGACTCATCGTACAACGGCAACGACTTGTTCACTTTCTCGCCGAACAACGGCCCGCAATTCTCGGGCAATGTCGAGATCCCGCGGGTGCCGCAAACCGGCGCCGACAATCGCGGCTGCCTCGACAATACGGCGCCTCCTTCTCACAAGGCGCCGACCCGCGACGTTTATTCCCATTCGCAGTTCAGCTATTCCTCGCCGATCGATCTGCAGTCCACCGAACCGGCAGAATGGACGATCGAGGCATCGGTCAAAGTCAAAGCCTTGCAGGCCCGCCGCCAGACGTTCGTCGTCCGCGACGGCGCAGGCGGTGGAGATGCGGCCCAAATGGCGTTTCGGATCAACGAGAATGACCAGTTTGAAATCACCTTCAAGGACATTCATTGCAAGACCCACAAGGCGGTTGCCGCAAAGGCCGTGCGGGTCAATCAATGGTACAACCTCGCGGCGGTTAGCGATGGACTGACCTTAAAGCTTTACGTCGACGCCTGCGATGGCAGATCTTACCAACTGATTGCAACGGCAGATTTGAAGTCGAATCGGGCTGGCTCGACTGCCCTGGGCTGTTCCAGTTCCGATGCCGAATGGTCCGTAGGCCGCGGCTGCGGCCCAAGCGAATGGTTCCAGGGATGGATCGACGAGGTCCGCATAAGCGACGTGGCACGCGATCCGAGCGCTTTTCTCTTTGCAGCGAGGAGCACGGAGAATGGGGCAAAATGGGCGGCGGCAAAACGGCCGGCTCCCTTAGCTAACGCACGCCGACCCGCCTTTGGGGTTATGGTCACGGCGGGGGATGTCAATTTTAACAACAAACCTAAAAAAAAGAAAGATTCCGCGCAAACTGCTTGCAAAGAATTCAGAAATGTGGATAATGCAAGTGACTGATCTTTTTTTGCTGGTACCGATTGGCCAAAGGGTCCAATCAAAATTGCTCCGGCACGGGATACTTGGGTGGTGGGTTGTAGCTTAGGAAATTAACTCCGTAGCTGCCTTTTCGGGTCTTCGCAACTTTTTGAACTGGGAGAGTTATCATGTCGTCGTGCGCACATTGGCTGGCGATTGCTGGCGTTTTCATTTCCTTGACGGTTGGCGGTCCACTCTTCGGGGCGCCGTTAGCCTGGGACCCCGGCGCAACCAACAACGCGAGCCCGGGCGGCACAGGGACTTGGAACACCGCTAGCTGGTGGAACGGTGCGGCCGATGTCGGTTGGATCACCAACAGCGACGCCACCCTCGGCGGCACGGCAGGCGCCGTTACCCTTAGCGGTCCCATCAGCGCCAACAGCGTGACGATCAGCACGTCGGGCTATACGATCAGCGGCAGCCCGCTCACCGTGGCCGGCGGCGGCATTACGGTTGCAGCCAGTGCCAGCGGGACCACAACCTTTTCGTCGGACGTGGTGCTCAACACCGCGCCCCTATTTACGGTTGCCGCCGGCGGAACGCTCGCCCTCAATGGCGACCTTACTCGCCCTGCCGGAACCGCGGCCCGTTTCCTCAATGCCGGCACAATTACCTTGAACACCGTGAATGGCACGGCAGCGAGTACGGTTGTTACCAACAACAATGGCATCCTGGGCGGCTGGGCCACGATAGGCGAACAGTTCGCCACGTACGGCAGCGGCAATGTCTCGGCCTACACGCAGGAATTCAGCGCTGGCACCGCCAATTTGATTTCGAGTGCGCTGCCGACCAACAACGTGCTGACTACAACCAACCAGACCGTCGCATCAAACTTGACCATCAACTCGCTGATCGCCCAGCACGACGTTCTTGTCAATAGCGCTACGCTGACGCTCGGGTCCGGCGGCCTCATCATGAGCGGCAACAGCTTTTGGATGCAGAGTTCGGGTACCGGATACGTGACCTCGAGCTTTAGCAATGGCAGCGGCGGCGATGACCTCATCGTCACGGTGAATAACGGGCAAGGCGACATGCGGTTCAACAACAACATCGCCGTCGTCGACAACGGCGCGACGCCGGTCACTCTGATCAAGTCGGGATCGGGTCTGCTTACCATGACGAGCCCTACCGGCAACTTTAACACCGGAGGGGTTGTCGTTGCCAACGGTACCCTTAAGTTAGGCGACAACACTGTCGGTCACGAGCTCGTCAGCCAGCTAGGTACCGGCCCCGTGACCATCAGCAACGGGGCAATGTTGTGGTTTCAGGCAGGCGGTACGGGCAATGTTTACAACTTTCCTAACTCCTTCGTCTTCAATGGCGGTACGCTTCGTGGGGAAGATGGGCTTCAGCACATCGGTACGGCCGGCACTTCAACGATAAACATCGGCCCCAGCGGCGGTACCGTTCAAGTAACCTGGAATAACAAGGATATCTTCCTTGACGGTCAATTGACCGGCAGCGGTCCACTCTCGCTTGGACGCAATCCAGCAGCCGGCAATAACACTTCAGCTATTGAGATTACGAATAATACGAATACGTTCAATGGCACTGTCGGAATTGGCGTCGGCGGCAATGCAATCCGGCTCTTTCTCAACGTCGCCAACGGACTTCAGTTCGCCACGGTGAATACGAATGTGGGCACGGCAAGCACCTTGCAACTCAATGGTCCTGCTAACACGACCTACACTATCGCCGGATTGACTGGGGCGTCGGGCTCGGTCAGGCCAGTCGCCACCGCCGGAACTTACACTTTGGCCGTCAATAGCGTCGCCAATACGACCTTCGGCGGCACACTCGTGAACAACACGGGCGTTCTAGCCTTGCGAACCAGCGGCACTGGTGTGCTAACGCTCAACGGGGCCAACACGTATACCGGCGGGACCACCGTCAATTCGGGCACCCTGGCCGTCGGTCCCGCAGGCAGCTTGAGCAGCGGTGGCGCGACGATCAGTTCTGGCGCGGTATTGTCCGTTGTTTCTGGAGCCAATTTGGGCACGGGAAATACGAGAATCCTTCCGGGCGGCTTGCTCGACACCTCATCCATTGCTAGCGGCTTCAACCTTAACAGCGGCGTGCTCACCGCGGGCCGCACGAGCTCATTCGCCACCGACGTCAACGGCAGTCTGAACTTGACCACGGCCACCCTCAATCCGTCCACTTCGAACAGCACGATGACCATCAGCGGCAGCTTGGCGATGAGCGGCGGATCGCTCAATTATAGTCCGGGAAACATCTTTGCCACCGGCGCGCTGACCATTGGCGGCACCGATTACATCTTGCCCCAGTCCTTATTGAGCCCAGGGACTTACTCGATCTTCACCTATAGCGGCAGCGATCCTGCCGCCACCAACCTCACGATAACCGGTACGAACTACAGCGGCCGGCAGACGTACACCTTCGGCGCATCGGCTGGCACGGTCACTGTCGGCGTCAGCGGCAGCAACGCCAGTCTTTTCTGGCGCGGCGGCACTTGGGACAACCAGGCCAGCACGACGAGTTGGCTCAACGCGAGTTCCGGAAGCTTGGACAAGTTCTTTAATAGCGACATCGCGAACTTCGACGATACCGCGGGCACCGCCAATGGCCTGGTAACGATCAGCAGCGTCAGCGGCGCGGTTCAGCCGGGCGCGGGTGGCATCAACGTCAGCAATACGGCGGTCGCCTACACCTTTAGCGGGACCGGTTCAATTGTCGGTGGGGGTCCCCTAACGATGAACGGACCCGGCAGCCTGACGATTAACAATAGCAACACCTACTCGGGCGGCACGTTCCTCAATGGCGGCCTGCTCGTGCTGGGCAACAGTGGCGCTATCGGCACCGGACGATTGACGATCAGCGGCGGGTCCCTGGACAGCACGATCCTCGGGGCCGGCACTCTGTCCGGCGGCACGCTGGCCACCAACATCGCGCAGTCCTGGAACAGTGACTTCACCTTCATCGGCACCCAGAACCTCAATATGGGCACGGGGGCGGTGACGCTCGGTTCCAGCCGCACCGTGACGGTCAGCGGCGGCACGCTGACCGTCCGCGGCGCACTCTCCGACAGCGGCAGTGGTTACAGTCTGAATAAGGCGGGATCCGGCAACTTGACGTTGGGAGGTGTAAGCACGTACACCGGCAACACGACCGTCAACGCCGGGACCCTGCAGCTTAACACCGGCAACGGAGGCAACGGTGCGCTGGCCTCGCCGACGGTCACGGTCAATGCCGGCGGCTTCCTAGCACTGAATGCTGGAGACGTCATCGGCTATACCGGCAGCCGCGAGGCCCTGGTCATCAACGACGGCATTGTTTCCAACATTACGGCTGCCAGCCGCGTAACCCTGTGGAACACGGTCACCATGACAGGCGGTACGCTGACCGGTCCAAGCACCGGTGACGGCAACGGAGTCTATTCGGTTCTTAATCAGAGCACCAGCGCCGCGAGACGTCCCCACGTTCGTTGCCACGTCCGATGCCTCCGGCAATCCGGCAGTTGTCAATGCTGCCTCGATCGGCCTGCAGTCCAGTGGTTCGACGCACATCTTCATTGTGAACCGCGGCCCCGCGAATCCACCAGCAGATATGATCGTCGCTTCGGCCATCATCCCATTCGGCGGAAATATCAGCGGCATCACCAAGGCAGGCAACGGCATCCTGGAACTGACAGGTGTCAGCACGTACACCGGATCTACGCTCATTAGCGGTGGCACGCTTCAACTGGGTGACGGCACAACCGGGCACGACGGGGCACTTTTGAGTAGCAACACCAACGGGGTGACCAACAACGCGATGTTGGCCTACAATCTCTCCGGAAACCAGACGGCGGCTTATCCGATCTCGGGCAGCGGTAGCCTGACTAAGCTCGGTACCGGCCAGTTGACGTTCAGCGGTAACAACAGCTATACCGGCACGACGACCGTCTCCGCAGGCGTCTTGTACATCAACGGCGGCGATACCAGCGCGGCCATTTTCGTGGCCGGCGGCGCGGCTTTCGGCGGTACGGCTTCTCTGTTTTCCGCCACCCCCAACGTGGCCAACGGCGGCATTCTCGATTACAGCCCGGTCACCACCAGCACGGTCTTCCTCGGTGGGATTACCTACGCGGGCAGCAGCACACTTAAGCTCGGTCCGGTGTCCAACTTCACGAACATCCCGCTGCTGAATGCCGGCGCACTAACGACGGCCGGCCAAATCAATATCAACGCCAACCTGGGCGCGGTGAGCGTGCTCTCGGGTACTTACGATCTGCTGAATTACAGTTCGATCGCCGGCACCGGCACCTCGGCGTTCCACTTGGCTTCAGTCACCGGCCTTAACCTCAATCGTTTCCAAGCCGGCACGCTCCTGGAGCTGCCCGGCCAGGTCGACTTGGTGATTACGGGCGATACGCCCTACTGGAACGGCAACCAGCCCGACTGGCTGTCCACGGGCGCTTGGACGCTGCAGCCCTCCAATTCCGCGACGACGTTCATATCGGGCGATACCGACATTTTTGACGATTCCCACAATACGGGCGGGACCACGACGGTGGCACTGAACATCGGCAATGTCGCGCCCCTCAGCGTGACGTTCAACAACGCCGGTCTGGCCTATACCGTGAGCGGCAACTTCGGCATCGCGGGCAGCGCTTCGATGACCATTCAGGGCGGCGGGTCGCTCACCATCCTCAATTCCAACAGCTACACCGGCGGCACCACGCTGAGCAACGGCAGCCAGTTGACTCTCGGCAACGGCGGGGCCACTGGCTCGCTCTCTCCCAGCAGCACCATCACGCTGGGCGCTAACAGCGTGCTGACCTTCAGCCGCAGCAATACCATGGTCCAAGGCGTCGATTTCAGCAGCAGCCCGATCAATGGCGACGGCAATGTGGTCCAGTTGGGCCCCGGCTTGTTGATCTTCACCAAGAGCAACGGGTATACGGGCTCGACGGGCATCAACGGCGGCACGCTGCAGCTCGGCACCGGCGTCAGCGGTCAGGACGGCGCGCTCAGCGGCACGAACAGTGTGAACGACAACGGGACGTTGGCCTACAACATCTTGGGCAACCAGACTCCTGCCTACCAAATCAGCGGTGGCGGCAACCTGTACAAGACGGGCTCCGGCGCTTTGACGCTGACGACATCAGAGACGTACACCGGCGGCACGATTGTCAACGGTGGCACGCTGAACCTCTCGTTCGGCAACGGCGGCACGGGCACGCTCAAGGACGGCCTGACGATCAATGCTGGCGGCACGGTTGTTTGCACCGCCAACAACGTTCTGGGCTATAACGGCGGCGCCAACTGGCTGCAAAACATTACCATCAATGGCGGCGCCTTGATGACCTCAATCGCCGGCAACGACAACGGCTGGGGAACGACCATCAATATGACTGGCGGTACCGTCGGTTCGACCGTCGCTGCCGGCTACTTTGCGATGGGGGCGGCCGTTGGAGGCGTGGCTCCGACCTTCAATATCCTGGCAAGCAACGCGACGGCCGTGATCAGCGCGAACCTCAACGACCGCGGCGACCAAGCCGATTTGGGCATTTTGTTCAATGTCACCCGCGGCTCGGCCGCTGCTGACCTGCTCGTGTCGGGCAGTATTCTTACCGCGAACGGCGGCACCGCCGGAGTCACAGTGAACGGAAATGGAATCACCATATTCACGGGCACTAATACGTACCCAGGCCCTACGACCATTAGCGGCGGCCAACTGCAACTGGGCGACGGCTTGGGACACGACGGTTCGATCAGCACCACTTCCGGCGTGTTCAATAACGGCAATTTAGTCTATGCCATCGCCGGCACGCAGACTGCTGCTTATGCGATCAGCGGCACCGGCAGTTTGTTCATGACCGGCACCGGCACGGTCGTGCTCTCGGCAAGCAACGGCTACACGGGCAGCACGACGGTCAATGCCGGCAAGCTCTATGCAAACGGACCGTTGCCGAACAGTACGGTAACTGTCAACGCCGGACTCTTCGGCGGCCGCGGCACGTCGCCTGGCGCGAGCGTGGCGACCGGCGGCAGCATCGAGGGCGGCTTCAATGGCACGGGCACACTGACGCTCGGACTACTTAGCTATCTAGGCAGCGGCGCGTTCGTGACCAATGGTTACGCGAATTATTCGGCCTCCGTTGGCACCGCGGCTCCGCTCAACGTCACCGGCAGCAACGGCTTGAGTCTCGGGGGCAGCCCGGTGACCATCAACGTTGGTGGGCCGCCGGCTGGCAGCGCGGGCCTCTACCACCTGATCCACTATTCCGGGTCGCTCGGCGGCAGCGGCTTCGGCGCGTTCATGCTCGGCACCACCGCCAACAATCCGCGCGGCCAGTTGAGCTTCGCCTTGTCGAACAGTCTGAATTACGTCGACTTGTCGGTGAGCGTTACGCCAGTGATTTGGACGGGCAGCCTGTCCACGGCTTGGAACGCGAACGATACGCTTCCCGCGCCGAAGAACTGGTCGTATTCCGGCAGTGCCACGAATTTCCAACCAGGCGACATCGTGCTGTTCGACAACAGCACCGGCTCTAACGCCGTGGATATCAGCAACGGCAACGTTGTGCCTGGCGGCATCACGTTCAACAACGACAGCGGACACCCTTATACGCTGACGGGCCTAAACGGCATCGGCGGTACCGGAGCGTTGGTCAAGAATGGTGCGGGCAGCCTGACGATCGCCACCAGCAATGGATACTCGGGCGGGACCAACCTCTATGCCGGCACGCTCAACGCCAACGCGGCCTCCGCGCTGGGCTCGGGCGCACTGACGATCATCGGCGGTACCCTGAATTCGAATGCTGCCGAGTCGATCGCCACCGCGACCCTCAACGCCGGCCTGCTCGTGCTGAACGACAACTCCGCGATCGGCACCGGCTTGCTGACTATCAGCGGCGGCACGTTGGACAGCACCGGCGTCGGTATTACTCTGCCCAACAACTTGCAGAACTGGAACGGCAACTTCACCTTCAACGGCGCCTCGGGCCTCAATCTGGGCACGGGCGCGGTAACGCTTGGTTCCGGCGTCGCGGTTAACGTCAGCGGAGGCACGATGCTGGTTGGCGGTGTCATCTCCGACTCCGGCAACAATTACAGCCTGACCAAGGCCGGAACGGGCGCGATGACGCTGACCTCGGCAAACACTTATACGGGTGGCACGATCGTCAACGGCGGTACGCTGACGCTGACTACCGGCGGCGGTGTGGGCACTGTGCGAGGCCCGTTGACCATCAATCCCGGCGCACTCGTGCAATTGGGCGCCACGGACGCTTTGGGCTACACCGTCGGCCAGCAGGCTACGCCTGTCAACATCAACGGAGGGAAGATCGACGACGTCGCCACTGCCGGCAACTTTAACGAAGCATTTAATACCGATTTCAACCTAACTGCCGGCACGATGGCGGCCTCAAACGGCGGCTATTATAATTTCAGCGGTAACTCTCCCGGGTCCAGCGTCACTTCCAACGCAAGTAGTGCTGCCTCAGTTATCAGCGGCGGAATCGACCTGCGCGGTGGAATATTGACGTTCAACGTCGCGTCGGGCACGACGCCCAACGGCGTCGATCTCGTCGCATCTGGAGTAATCAGGGACGGCGGCAGCCTGACGAAGGACGGCCCCGGTTTGATGCTGCTTACCGGGTCCAACACCTACACAGGCGCGACGACCGTCAACAGCGGCACGCTGCAATTGGGAAATGGTCAGAACGGGCAGGACGGCTCAATCTCCAATACGAGCGGTGTCGCCGATAATGCGGTCCTGGTCTTTGACCTCGCGGGCACTCAGACCGCTGCTTATGCGATCAGCGGAACCGGCACGTTGACCATGAACGGCCCCGGCCAATTGGTGCTCAGCAACAACGCCAACACCTATGGCGGAGGCACGATTGTCACCAACGGCACAGTACTTGTGACCGACCCCGGCGCGATTCTGGACGGCAGCAACCTGTATGTCGGCAATACGGCCGGCCTGGGATTGCTGGGGTACCCCGCCCCCATCGTGCCGCTAGGCGCAAGTGGCGGTGCGGCAACGGCGCTTTCTCCGGTGCCCGAGCCGGGCACGTTGGCGTTGCTGGCGGCGGTTGGAGCCGCGGCGGCATCGCTGATTGTGCGCCGCAAGCGGCGCGGCGGTTCTGATTTTCGCGCCTAAGCGCTTATGTTTGAACGCGAGTTAATCTCGCAAAGTAGCGAGGTGATTGCCGGCGGGTCGAGCTTGACCGCCGGCAACGCCTCATTTATGGGAATACCGTGAGGACAAATCGATGAGGACCGCCAAGAAGTCTGGGACTTGGACCAAGCAAACGGACAATCGCGACCGATCGTTTAGAAGACTCGCGATTGAATCTTTGGAGACACGGCGTTTGTTGTCGGTCAACGTGTTGACTTGGCACAACGACCAGACGCGGCAAGGGCTCAACGCCAACGAAGTGGCCCTGACGCCGGCAAGCGTCAACGCCAGCAGCTTCGGCGAATTGCTCAACTATGCAGTTACCGGACAAGTCTACGCGCAACCCTTGTACGTTTCGAACCTGGCGATACCGGGCAAGGGGACGCACAACGTCGTTTTTGTTGCCACGCAGAATAACGACGTCTATGCCTTCGACGCCAACAGCAATGCCGGCGCATCCGGAGGTCTGCTTTGGCACGTCAATTTGGGACTGGCGGCGGCGACGCCCAATAACTTTTTCGCCAACCGTTACGGACCTTATCACGACATCAATCCCCAGGTCGGCATCACGGGCACGCCGATTATCGATCTAAGCACTGATACGATGTATCTCGACGCGTTTACCAACGACGTCGCCGGACAGAACTTTTACTCGCACCACATCCACGCGCTGGACATTACCACGGGCCAGGACAAGGTCACGCCCATGCTGGTGAGCGCTTCCATGCAGGGAAACGGGGTTGAAGGCAACGGCACGACCGTGACTTGGGTTGCCGAACAGCAGTTGCAACGTCCCGCGCTGAGCTTGCTCAACGGTGTTCTGTACGTGACTTACGGGAGTTTTGCCGACACCGACCCGTACCACGGCTGGATTCTTGGTTTCAATCCGACAACGTTGCAGCTCACCAAGGTATTCAATGACACGCCAAACCTGATAAGCAGCCCCGCCTCGTCCACGGCCGATGAGGGCGGAATCTGGCAAAGCGGCGCCGGGCTGGCGTCCGACGGCACCAGTCTGTTTTTTATGACCGGCAACGGGGATTTTAACACTCCCGTGTCTACTTACGGCGATTACGGAGACTCCTTTCTGAAGGTAACGCCCGACAGCAGCACTCAGGGCAGTCCCAATATCAACGGTTACGGGCTGTATGTTTCCGACTACTTCACGCCCTTCAACCAGTTGAATTTATCGAATGCGGACGAAGACCTGGGGTCTGGCGGGGTCATGTTGCTGCCCACTCAATCTGGTCCCTTTCCGAACGAGATGATCGGATCGGGAAAGCAGGGTCTGATCTACGTCGTCAATCTCAACAACATGGGGCAATACAGTTCCTCCACCAACAACGTGATTCAGACGGTGAATATCGGCGACGGCACCTTTAGCAGCCCCGCCTATTTTAACGGCGCCATCTATTATCACGCCGTGGGCGACGTACTGAAGAAATATAGCTTAACGAACGGCCAATTGTCGCCCGCACCGGTGGCGCAGGGCGGTTACACCTCTGTCTACCCCGGCGCGACGCCCAGCATTTCGTCGAGCGGGACGGCGAACGGGATCGTGTGGGACGCGCAGTACAACGCCTCGCACGAGGTACTGCACGCTTACGACGCGACGACGCTGACAGAACTTTACAATAGCAGCCAGAACGCCGCGCGGGACCAAATGGGCGTCGGCGTGAAGTTCGTCACACCGACCATCGCCGACGGCGAGGTATTCGTTGGCTCAAACGGCGCCCTGACTATTTACGGCTTGCTCACACCGCCTACGACTCCGCCGGCGGCGCCCACGAATCTCACGGCCGCCTCCAACAGCGCTTCCTCCATTACGCTCAACTGGGTCAACAACGCAACCAATCAGTCCGGATTCAAGATCGAAAGATCGACGGGTAATGCATCGAACTTCGCGCAGATCGCCGTTGCCGGCGTCGGCGCCTTAAGTTTCACCGACACGACGGTCAATCCCTACACTCAGTATTATTACCGTATCCGGGCGACGAACGTCATCGGCGACTCGGCTTACAGCAACAATGCCAACGCGACGACGCTGGCCACCACCGTGCCGGCGGACATCTATCACTTTGACGAAGGGTCGGGCACGACGACAGCCGATTCGGCGGGCACGAACAACGGCACGCTGACTGGCACGACTTTGCCGCAATGGGTGACGCCCGGCAAGATTGGCGCAAAAGCCCTCTCCTTCAGCGGCGATGGCGTCTCCGGCCAGACCGCCAGCGAATCCGCGGTCAAAGTCGGCACCGACTTGTCGCCGGTTCTCGGTTCCACGAGCACGTTGGACGTATGGGTCAATACGACGCAGGTGGGCAACAACACGCACTGGCAAGCGCCGGCCATCACCGGCGTCGAGGAAGCCGGCGCCAGCAATGACATCAATTGGGGCACGATCAACGCCACCGGCCACATTGGCATCTATGTCGGCGATGCCGGCGGGGTTTACAGCACCAACGCGATAAATGACGGCGCTTGGCACAACATCGCCATGACCCGCGATGCGTCAACGGGCATGGTACAGCTTTACGTGGATGGCGTTCTCAACGGCAGCGGCACCTTCGACACGGGCAATAAAACGAGCCAGTTTTCCTTGATCGGCGCACTTTCCGACGTGGCCGGTGACGGTGTTACGCGGACGGGCGACAATTACTTCAACGGCAAGCTCGACGAAGTGCGCATCTACGGCCAAGTTTTGGGCGCCAGCGAAATCGCCGGCCTCGCCATTATCCCCGCCGCGCCGACGCTTAATTCGGCTACGGCGGCATCCAGTTCCGTCCTGCAAATCACCTGGACCGTTCCCTCAAGTTTCACGCAGTACATCGAAGTGGACCGCAAGACCGGTGCGAATGGGACTTACGCCGCCGTGGCGACGCTTGCCGGGAGCGCGACGAGCTACATGGATGCAAACGTGAGCGCCGGCGTTCAGTACTTTTATCAGGTCAAGGCGATCGATTTGGCCGGGACGTTGCCGCCCTCCAATGCCTTGGGCGCGTCGCTCAATCAGCCGGCCGTCGTCGGCGAGTACATCTTCTATAACAACAGCACGTTCGACGGCCAGAACGGCTCATCAAACCTCACGGACGACAACGCCATCGCCACCGATAAAACCGCGCTGTTGCCTGGCGGGGCGGCGACATTCGCCAATTACACTTCCTATAGCAAGGGGCTCAACGGGGTGATGGTCGACGTAGTCAATCTGCTCTCGGTGCCCAGAATCGATGACTTCGCATTCGCCGTCGGCAATAATAGCAACGTCGCATCGTGGACTAATGCGCCGAGTCCGACCTACGTGAACGCGTATCCGGGGCGCGGCCCCAATGGATCGACCCAGATTACGATAATTTGGGATGACAACGCGATCCAAAATGAGTGGCTCAAGGTCACCATGCTTGCGGACGACCACACCGGCCTGCCCGCGGACGTTGTGTTTTACTTCGGCAATGCCATCGGCGAAACCGGCGACAGCGGCGCGAACGCCTTGGTGACATCCAACGACGCATCGCGCGTCGCCGCGAACTTTACGAGCAGTGCTGCGGTAACAAACATTTACGACATCAACCGCGACGGCGCCGTGAATTCCACGGATGTCGGCATCGTCAACAGCAATTTCACGACCGTCGCTAACAGCCTGGTACTCATTTCTTTCGCGTCGCCTCCGATCATCGCCATGCCGGCGAGCGCTTCGCCCAGCTATATTACCGGTACCAGCACAACTCTGCGCGTCCTAGGCGGAGATGTCGCCGGTGAATCGCGATTGACCTACACGTGGGCAACCATCGGCACCCCGCCCGCTGCGGTCGTTTTTAGCGACAACGGCACCAATACCGCCAAGAACACTACCGCTACATTTACGCAAGCCGGCCTTTACAACTTCCGTGTCACGGTTACCGACCCGGTCGGATCGGTCGTCACGAATGCCGTGAGCGTCATCGTAGCTCCAAGTCTGGCCGCCATCGTTGTTACGGCGGTCGCGCCGGCCCCAGCGGTTCCGGCCGGCGATTCAATTCAGCAGTTCTCGGCAAGCGGCCTCGACCAATTCTCCCAGCCGATAGCCATTGGCGCACCCACATGGTCCGTCGTATCGGGCGGAGGCAGTATCAATAGCAGCGGACTTTATACGCCGCCATACGCGGACGGTTCGTCCACCGTGCAAGCGGCTGTCGGTGTGGCGACCGGCACGGCAATTGTGACCTATTCCGGCCAAGCTGAATGGAATTCCTCGACCAATGGTATCTGGAATAGCAGCGTAAGTTGGACGAATACGTCTACTGAGACCGCCACCGCGCCGCCGGGCATGCGCGGCTTTGCCGGCGACACCGTATTATTCGACTCTGCGACCGGGAACATCGCAAGGCTGGACGGCGCCGATCCGAGCCTTGCCGCCATTTCGTTCAACAACGCCACGATCGGCTACACGATTGCCCAAGGATCAGGCGGCAGCCTGACATTGCGAGGCGGCGGGGCATCCTCTGGGTCCGCGACGGTGTCGGTGTTGGCCGGCAACCATGCTATCAGTGCGCCCGTGCATCTCGCGGCTAACACTGTCTTCAGCGCCGCTCCGGCAAGCAGCCTGACGGTTACCGGCGCCGTGGATGGCACCGGGAGCCTGACCATAAACGGTGGCGGTCAGGTTTACTTGTCCGGTAGCAACCACTATTCGGGCGATTCGAGTGTGGCGGGCGGCACGCTTATCATCACGAACGTGGCGGCGCTGCCTGATCGTGGTAATATCGTCGTTGGAAGCAGTAGCTTGTTTGCCTCGGCTATAGCCCCCGTCGGTCAATCTGTCAGCCCGGTGGTTTCGTCTCCGGCTGGGGCGGCCAGTTCCGCTGCCCCGATTTTTGCAGCAAGTGCGGCCCTTCCCACGGCAACTCCCGCCCAGATGATCGCAACCGCCGAGACTCCTCATAGCGCATCAACATTAGCGCGATCTTGGCTGTCCGCAATTGCCAAGTTTTGGAACGAGCAGCAGCAGAGCCAGAATTTGACCCCCCCTAAAACGAGGGCTATCGATCTGGTGATGATGACTCGCGATACCTGAGCCGATTCCGGTTCGAGCCGTGGATAAGAGCCATCGGCGACCCGTTAGCATTGCTTTTCCGATGAGGTTTGTTGTTTCCCGGCAGTAGTATATAGCATATAGTGGGCGTTGAACTAAACCGCTGCGCGGTGGGTTGGCATGCCGTTCCTCGTGACTGTGCCCTACCGTTGATCGGGGCCACCTAGCGCGCATGTAGCGATTATTCCGATTTGCGCCTCGTCGATTTGTATGCCAAGTTTCTGTTACGCAATACCGCGTGCAGAAAGGCGGCACGATGACTCCGCTCAGACAGCGTTACATCGAAGATCTGCGTCTGAAGAACTTCTCGCCCAAGACCATCAAGGTCTACGTTCATGCCGTGGCCAGATTTGCCAGGCACTTTGGGCGCTCACCCGACCAGTTGAGCCAGGAAGATGTCCGCAGTTATCTCATTCACATGATCGAGCGGGGCGTGGCACGCGGCACCGGCGTCGTAGTGCGCAATGCTCTTCGGCATCTTTACACGGACACGCTGGGTCGTCCGGACTGTCTGGAGAAGCTACCGCGTCCCAAACGCGAGCATCGGCTTCCCGTCGTCCTGAGCCGGGAGGAAGTGCAGCGGCTTTTTGCGGCGGTGACGAACCTCAAGCAGAAAGCCCTGTTCATGGTGGCTTATGACGCTGGGCTCAGGCTTTCGGAAATCATCAACCTCCGCATCGAGGATCTCGACAGCGAGCGGATGGCCATCCGGATTCGCCAAGGCAAGGGAAAGAAGGACCGTTATGCGCGGCTGACGCCCGGATTGCTCAGTCTGTTGAGGAAGTACTGGAAGGCCTATCGTCCGAAGACCCTACTGTTTCCCGGCGCAGCGCCGGACAAGCCTTACGACCTCGCCACGCCCGGCCAACTCCTCAAGAGGGCATGCCGCAAGGCGGGCATCACCAAGCGGGTCAGCATGCATACCTTGCGGCACACGTTCGCCACGCACTTGCTGGAAGCTGGCACCAACCTGCGCGTGATCCAGCAGATGCTTGGCCACGAGCGGATCCAGACGACGTGTGTCTACACGCACATCTCGTTGGAAGAGTTACGGGAAGCTCCCAGCATGATGAATCTGCTCGAAGCCCCCAAGGCCGCGAACGATGTGAAAGGACCGACTCCACCGCCGCAGGACGAAGTAGCCTGATGCGAAACGGTCTCGAAGTCGCGGACGTGTTCCGTGATGGCCAATCCCGCTTCGTCGCCCAGTATGGTCATACGCTGAGGCCTGAACAACGGCGAGTCCTGACCGCGATCATCCGTTGCCGGACCGCGGAACTGGGCGGGCATGTGCAACGCTGCGACGAATGCGGGCACCAGAGGATCCAGTACAACTCCTGCCGCAATCGCCACTGTCCGAAGTGCCAGGCGACAGCCCGCGCAGCCTGGCTGGAGGCACGGCAAGCCGAGTTGCTGCCGATCCCGTATTTCCACGTGGTCTTTACCTTGCCCGAAGAAATCCGTCCCCTGGCACTCCAGAACAAACGCCTTGTGTACGGCGTCCTCTTTCGGGCGGCGGCAGAGACGCTCCAGGAGGTGGCGGCCAATCCCAAACATCTCGGCGCCGAAATTGGCCTTTTGGCGGTGCTCCACACCTGGGGCCAGAATCTGATGCACCACCCCCACGTTCATTGCGTGGTGACCGGAGGCGGGCTGGCTCCCGGCCGCTCCCACTGGGTTCCGTGCCGGCAAAGCCGGCGGACAAAGAAACTCTTCTTCCTCCCGGTGCGGATCCTCAGCCGTGTCTTTCGCGGGAAATTCATCGACTTCCTGAAACGCGCCTATCGAAGCGGCAAACTTCACTTCCACGGCAAGCTGGCATCCCTGGTCCAACCTGCCGCTTGGCAACGCCAACTTGATACAGCCGTGAAAAAGGATTGGATCGTCTACGCCAAGCGACCTTTTGGTGGCCCGCGACGGGTGCTCAAGTACCTGGCCCGTTACACCCACCGTGTGGCCATCTCGAACCAGCGGCTCATCGAGTTGCGTGACGGTCAAGTAAGCTTTCAGTACAAGGATTACGCGGATAGCCAACAGACCAAAGTCATGAAGCTGGCCAGCAGCGAGTTCATCCGCCGCTTCTTGATGCACACGCTCCCCAACGGTTTTGTACGCATCCGCTATTACGGTTTCTTATCAAACCGTGATCGTAATCAACGACTCGACCAGTGTCGGCGACTTCTCGGCGCTCCGAATCTGCCGACGCAACCCGCCGAACCAGCGCAACTCCCCGCGGAAGACGCATCGTGCCTATCGCCTGCGACATGCCCGATCTGCAAACGTCGCAGCTTGGTCATCATCGACGTCGTACCGGCGATTCCGCCGTGCATGCCGCGATGCCCGCACTTCCTCGCCCGCCACGCCACCAACGCAACCGGCGTTGATACCTCCTAATTCTGCCCCACCAACATGGCCATTCCCCGCGCTACGTTTTTTACGGACCAGACGCCGCTACGCATCCACTGCGCGCCGATTCCACTCTCGTCGATCAATTCCAGTCCCGTTGCCGCCACACTCGCGATCCCGCTTCTACCACCGCCCAGTACCATCATCACTGCCGCCACGATCGCAACCCCGCCATCGCCGTATCCCGCCTCGTGAATTCCCACCAGCCACTCCTCCGCGACATTCAACTCCCATAGCCCGCGGTTAAGTTCATCGCACGTTTATCCGACGTGCCGGTCCGAACGCTCACGCCGATCCACCCTCTCCCCCGACACATCGGATAAACTACTCAGCGTTTTCTGGATGGTCTGATCGGACGGCTTCCTTTTCCTTCGAAAAGCATTTTAATCTGGGAGAATTGTGATGTGGTCGCGTTCCCGATGGCTCGCGTTGTTTAGCGTTCTTGTTTCCGTCACGGTGGTCGGTCCGCTCTTCGCAGCCCCGCAGTTGTACTGGGACCCCACCGCGACCAATACTAGCGCTGGCGGTGGCACCGGCACGTGGAATACTGCGAGCTGGTGGAATACCACGACCGATGTTGCTTGGTCCAACGGCAGCGACGCCAATTTCGGCGGTGTGGCAGGCACGGTAACTCTCAGCGCAAGTCTGAGCGCGGCCGATCTGAATTTCACAACCGCTGGCTATACCGTTACGGGCACCTCGCTTGCGCTTACAGGCGGCACAGTCACAATGGGCGTCACGAGTGGCACCATCGCCTCGGTTATTATGGGTACCGCGGGTCTGCGCGTGAACGGCGGCGGCAACCTGTGGACCAGCGGGTCGAACACCGTAAGCGGAGGCGTCTTCGTCAATTCCGGCAGCTTGACGATCAACGGTGGCGGCAACAGTTCCGCAGGCGCCTATCCAAGCTCCATTATCACCGTCGCCAACGGAGGCGAGTTGGACCTCAATCAAAACGACTCGACTGGCTTCGGAAACGGCAACTGGCTGGTTGTTTCCGGCGTGCTCAGAAAGACGAACAACCAGGCGGAGACGTTCTTTCGTCCAACATTGCTTTCCAACGGCACGATGACTTCGACTGGCACGTTTACCGGAGGCACGATCGGAGGCCAACCAGGTCAGGCCTATGAAACTTTCGGCAATTACATCCAAACGTTCCCGGGCACTTCGAACTACATCATGGGATCCGGCGCTTTTGGGCTTCGAACCAACGGAGGGTACAGTTCCGTCATGGATACGTTGGGAAACAGCACGCTGACCATTTCCGTTCCCGTGGACCAGAATAGCAACAGCAGCGGCACGCCGTTCAATAAAGCCGGACCAGGCGGCTTGACTCTTACGTCAACCAGCCTATATACAGGTAATACCAACATTGCCGCCGGAACGCTCTTCCTCACCGGCACGGCGGCGATTCCCGTGACTCCCCAGATTCTGATTTGGCCTGGGGCCGCGCTGGATGTTTCCGGCTTGAATTCGACGTTTACGCTGGCCGCAACGCAAACCTTGGCCGGCGGCCGCACAACCACGCCAGGCACCGACATCAATGGAAACGTGACAAGCGGCGGCACGATCGCCGCCGCGGGTGCGCTGACCATTAACGGGAATCTCGGCCTGACGGGCGGCGCGATCGTGGCCGGCCTTTCGTCGGCAGCCTCCACCAATCTCACCACCCCCGCGCTGACATTGACCAATACGACTACGATTGCCCCCAGTTTCATCAGCAACGGTACGTTTACGGTTCTTAACAGCACGGCGGCGATCGCAGGCGCGGGCACGCTGACGCTGGGCAATCCGATCCAGGGGCTGGCAAGTTACCGCGGCTCGGGCAGCGGTTCGCTGAGCATCGGCGCCAATAGCGTGTCGGTCACCTACAGCGGGCTGACGCCCGGATCGCAAACCTGGACGGGCGCCTCAAGTGTCTGGAATGTGAACGGCGCGGCCAATTGGAACGGAAGCGGCAGCACGTTCTTCAACGGCGACGCGGTGACGTTCATCAATACAACTGTTTCCAGCAGCATCAGCATCGCGTCGGGCGTCAATGTTTATCCGTCTTCGATGACATTCAGCAATACCGCCGGTACGACCTTTGTCCTGACCGGCACGGGCACGATTGCCGGACCAGCGGCATTGACCGTAAACGGCGGCGGCGTCCTTCAATTCGCCGGCACGAACACCGCCAACAATTTGAACACCAATAGCTTTTGGGGCGGCACGACGATCACCAACGGCACCATCGAGCTGGGCAACAATGTGCAGACCGCCGCCCAATCCGCAACCAACAATACCTCCGAGAACGCCAATTCCCTGGGCACGGGACCGGTTGCCATCAACGGCGGACAGTTGCGGTTCTACCCGGGCGGCACGCAATACAACTACTTCTTCCCCAACGCCATCACACTCAACGGCGGCAACGTGTTCCAGAGCGACGGCCACCAATACCTTGAAGGTCCAATTACCGTGGCGGCCAGCGGGGGAACGCTCTTCGCCCAGTTTGGCAACGCCTACAACAGCTTCGGCCCCGGCGCCAAGACCCTTATCGTCGATGGCGCGATCAGCGGTTCCGGTCCGATCATGTTCGGTTACGGCGGAAGCGGAACGGGCAATTTCTTCGTCAACGCCGCGAACACCGGTTACACAGGCACCGCAACCATTGCCGCCACGACCGTCGTCTATCTTGCCAGCCCCAGCGCCTTTCTCAACGCCTACATGAGTTCCTTGGGAGGAACGATCGGCTTTGAATCTACGAGCAGCACGTTCGCCACCGTGGATGGGTCTGTCGCCTGTCCCCTCACGACGACAGGCAACTCGCCGACGCCGGGCGCGCCCGTCGCGCTGAGCGTGGGCGCGCTGTCGAACACGGGCTATTCCGGGCTGATGAGCGGCGCGGGTTCGTTGGTGGTAAAGGGCGGCGGCACGTTCTATATGATCTCCGCCACCAATACCTACGCGGGTGGCACGACCGTAAACGGCAGCGTCCTTAACCTCGGGAACGTCGCCAACGAGAACGCCAACAGCATGGGATCGGGCAGCGTCTCGATCGTCAACAACGGCACGCTGCACATGGCCCCCGGCAGCACGGGCAACACGTATGCAATTCCTAATGCCATCACGCTTAACGGCGGAACGATCTGGCAAGAAGACGGCAACCAGGTCCTGCAAGGCGCACTAACGATCGGCGCGGGCGGCGGCACGCTTAACGGCGCTTGGGGCAACGGCTGGAATAACTTCACCGGCGCCAAGACTTTGACCGACTCCGGCGGTATCAGTGGTTCTGGCCCGTTGGCTTTCGGCTGGGGCGGTCCCGGCGGCACGGCCAACATCTTCCTCAATAGCGCCAATTCCTACTCGGCGCGGCTTCGATCAACAATAATACGGTCCTCTATCTGGGCAACACGGGGGCTCTGGCCAACGCCACTGTCGCCATCAACAGCGGCGGCACACTCGGCTTTACCTCGCCTACTTCCGCCACGCTGAACGGACTGGGCGGCGGCGGCGCGGTTGTGCTTACGAACTCCGCCGCCGCGGCGGTGACTCTCTTGGCACTCGGCAATAACACCTACTCGGGCGTGATTTCAGGCTCGGGCGGATTGGCTTTGCCGGGCGCGAATGCCATGACTCTTGCGGGCGTGAACACCTATTCCGGCACCACGTCCATCAGCGGCGGCACGCTCAACCTTGCCGTCGCCGGCGCGTTGAGCGGCAACGGCGCCATAAACATCAGCAGCGGGGCGCTCAACTTCGCTGCGGCCAATGCCTTGAACGGCAACAACGTGGTAAACATCAGCAGCGGGTCGCTGAACCTCGCCGGCTTTAGCGGTTCCGTGGGCGCAGTGAACATGTCCGGCGGGATCATCACCGGCGCGCCCGGCTCCCTCGCTGCCGCGACCATGAACGTCAATGCCCCCGGCGGTAGCGCGACTCTCGACGCCACAACCGCTCTCAGCATCGGCGCGACGATTACCGCCGGCACGCTCGCCATGACGACCAACGGCGCGGTGGCCGGCAGTCTTTCGATCATTCCCGGCGGCGTGTGGGACGTCTCTGCCTTTGGCCCATCGGGCTATAACTACACTTCCGCCGGGACGCTTTCCGGTGGCCGCACGAGTTCGCCGGCCACCGATGTCAACGGAAACTTGAATATTGTCAGTTCCGTCCTCGCGGCGAGCGCCAGCAGCACGCTATCGATCGGCGGCGACTTGGGGCTTACGAGCGGCACGCTCGCCTACGCCTCCGGCAGCCTCGTCGTTCTGGGCGGCGCGCTGAACGCCACGGGCGGAGACATCGTCGCGCCCAATTGGCGCTAAGCAATGGCACGTACACCCTCTTCACCTACAACACCGGCACGCCCAACACGGCCGCTTTCTCGATGGGCGGCCAGTTTGGCTCCAATCCCAGGCAGACGTATACGTTCACTGCCACACCGGGTCCCGGCGCGCTGACCGTCAGCGTGAGCGGATTCGTCGGCAACCTGGTGTGGAACGGAGGGATTAACCAGACGTGGGACGTTGGATCGTCGACGAGTTGGCTGAATCTCGCCGGCGGGACTCTGGACAACTTCTATACCAACGACAACGTGACGTTCAACGACACGCCCGGCACTGCCGCGACGGTCAACATCAACGCCGCCGTCCTGCCGGGCAATCTGATCGTCAGCAACACGGCTGTCAACTACATCTTCTCGGGAACTGGCTCCATCGGCGGCACGACGTCTCTCGTGAAGAACGGCCCGGGGACGTTGACGCTATTGCAAACCAATTCCTACACGGGGGGCACCATCATCAACGGCGGCACGCTACAGATCGGCACAGCCAACGCCCTGCCCATGGCTGGAGCGGTCACGCTGGGAACAATCGGTTCCAGCGGAGTGCTCGACTTGGCGGGCAACAACCAGCAGATCGGCAGCCTTGCCGTCGGCAGCGGGGCAAACGCAGCTACGCAGATTGTCGGCAACAGCAGCACGACGTTCCCGGCCATTCTGACGGTCAGCGGCGGAACATCCACTTTTGCCGGCATCATTCAGGACACCTTGGGCGGCGGTAATCAACAGACCGGCCTGGCGGTCACCAACGGCGCCCGGCTCACGCTTACGAGTCCGAATACTTTTACCGGCGCGATAACGATCAATGGCAGCAGCACACTACAGATCGGCAATGGCACGAGCGGCGAATCGCTTGCCGCCGGCGTCGGCATCGCCGACAACGGCACGTTGATCTTCAATCACGCCGACGCCTTGACCTACAACGGCCTGATTATCACAGGTTCCGGCTCGGCGCTGCAGCAAGGCGCCGGCACACTTACGCTGAATAGTCCGATTCAAGGCGTCGCCGTGGTCCAGCAGGGGCCGGGTACGATCAACCTCAACGGCGGCTTGAGCCTCGGCGCGTCCATCGTCCAGCAGGGCGCGGGTATGATCGCCGTCAACGCCACGATGGCCGACAGCGGTTCGGTCACGCAACAGGGCTCCGGCACGATCCTCATGACACAAGTCAATTCCTACACCGGCGCCACGTCGATTAGCTCCGGAACAATGCTCGTCGCCGCGAATAATGCGCTGGGCGCCGGCACGCTTGCCATGAGCGGCGGCATGCTCGCCTCCAGCGATACCACCGCTTGGTCCCTCCAGAACCCGCTCGCTCTAAGCGGCAGCTTGACTATCGGCGACCCGGTCAAGAACGGCGCATTGACTTTCACCGGCGCGGGCAATACACTCACCGCCAACACTTACTTAACCGTCAATGGCCCAGTCACGGTTAATAATGCGATCGCCGGCGTCGCGGGCGGCACTGCCAGTCTTGGCATGAACGGCTCGTCGATACTCGCCCTCAACGGCGCGAACACATTTACCGGCAACACGACCGTCAATAGCGGCACGCTGCAATTGAACTATCCCGGAAGCAACGCGGCCGGCGCGCTGGCTTCGCCCACGATTACCGTGAACGCCGGTGCCGTTCTGGCAGTCAACGCGCAGGACGTGCTCGGCTATACCCTTGGCCGTGAGGTCCTGGTCATCAATGACGGAACCATTTCCAACATCACGGCGGCCAACCGCGTGACGCTGGCGAACACAATCTTCATGACGGGCGGCACGCTTACCGGCACGGGCGTGGGCGATGTCAACGGCTGCTACTCGTTCTTTACCCAAGGCGGCAGCGCGTCCGTCATTGCTATCTCCGATGCCGCCGGCAATCCGGCCGTCATCAATGCGGCTTCGGTCAGTCTGCAGACCAGCGGTTCAAACTACACGTTCATCGTGAACCGCGGTCCGGCCAATCCGCCTGCGGACATGATCATCGCGTCGACCATTAGACCCTTTGGCACCAGTAACGCGGGCTTCATCAAGTCGGGCAATGGAATCCTCGCGCTGACCGGCTCAAATACGTATCTTGGCACGGCGACCATCAATGGCGGCACGCTGGAGGTCGCCGGCACCGGCAGCCTGGCGCTCGGATTGGCGACGAGCGGCGCCGTGCAGGTCGGCAATGCCTCGGGCGCGGGTGTGCTTATATTCGAGCCCGCGTCGGTGACCACCTTGGCCCGCACCGCCGATGGCGACTTCCAGGTCGGCTTCAGTTCGTCGGTCTACGTCATGCCCGGCGCCCAAATCACGACCAACGGAGACATCAAGCTTGGAAGCAACCAATCCGGTTCGTCGGGAAGCATGACGCAGTCGGGCGGCACGGTTACGATCGACCCCAACCACAACTCCAATCGGTCGCTGACCATTGGGGAGTTTCCCAATGAAACGAGCAGCTATACAATCACCGGCGGCGTGTTGAACGTGACCGGCAGTTGGACTTATGTGCCGTGGAATGGCGGGGCGAACTTCAATATCTCCGGCGGCTCGGTATCCTTGTTTGGCATCACGAATGCCGCCGGACTGGCTAGCTCGGTGAACCTCTCAGGCAACGGCCAACTCTATATCGGCAGTAGCGGCATTATCGAGCCGACGGTCGGGGAGACGACGTATAATCTCAATGGCGGCACGCTCGGCGCCTATTTGAGTTGGTCGAGCACGGTGGCCATGAACATCGGCGGCCCGGCGACGATCGATAACGCCGGAAACACGATCTCGCTTTCCGGCAACCTGACCGGTACGGGAGCGTTGACGGCTGTCGGAACCGGGATATTGAATCTCACTGGTGACAATACTTTCTCCGGCGCGACGCTGGTCAAGGCCGGCACGGTGAATCTCGGCACGGTGGGACTGAATCCGGGCTATGGCGCCCTGGACGGTTCGTCCAGCTTGACGATTTCGGCCGGTGCCTACGTCAATGCTCAAGGCCGCAATGCCCTATCGACCGCCAGTGCCCTGCCGGTGGTCATCAACGGCGGAACGCTCAACGCTAACGACCTGGAGAACAATGTCGGCCCGCTCACGCTCAACGGCGGCGCATTGACCGGCAACGGCGACGGCGGCACAATCGGCAGCTTCGGCCTTCTGGCCAACGTCCTTGTCACGGCCGACGCAACAATCAGCGCGAACTACGTCACCACGTTCGGCAGTACGCGAACTGTAACCACGAGTCCGAACACGACGTTGACTTGGACGGGCACGATTTTCGACGGCGCGGCCGGGACTACCGCGCTGAATTTCGTCGGATCCGGCACGACTATTCTTTCCGGAACCAACACCTACATGGGTGGAACCACAGTGAGCGGCGGAACAGTGATACTAACCAACAACGAGGCGCTCGCCGACGGGTCGAGCTTGACCGTCGGCGACGCCTCGTTCTTTCACCCGCGCCGGTAGTGCCGATGACGGGCGGCCTGTCGTCGGTGGCATCCGTGCCCGAGCCGGGCACTTTGGCCCTCTTGTCCATCGGGACGACGATCGCGGCCGCAACCCTCTGCCGTCGCAAGAAATGGGCCAAAGCGAGGAAGTTGGCGGGCACGTCATAGATGCGGCTTCCAACCGCAGTTTGCGTGGGCAGGATACCGCTTCTACAGCTTGTTAGCTACTTTGCCCTGCCCGCGATTTGCGGTACACTGTGGCACGGTAGGGTTCCGAGGCTAGTTCGTCCCGGACCCCTTGAATCGCATCCTTGCCTTAGTGACGCTGAGGTCGCCTAGATGCGCAGCACGCTTTTGCGCCAATTAGCAGTTCCATATGCCGCATTCGTATGCTGCTTTGCGTTAATATCGCGGGCGGCGAATGGCATGTGCGCCACGGGCAACACCGGGCAGCCGACAAGGGAGCCTGAAAGCCGCGCGGCGATCGATTCGCTGAAGGCCGAACTGGACAAAGGCGATCTCTGGGGCGAGCCGCTTGCCGCGAAGGCTTTCTCGCAAGTCCCGCTAACCAAGTCTGACGCAGCCCGCGCCAAGAAACTCTTATGGCAGCGTCATGCCGAGCGGATCGCCAAAGAGAGGGAAGCGGAGATCGATAAAGGCGTGCTCCGCGACGGCAAACACGCCATGCGCATCTTTCTAACCGCTTTCGGCAAGGAGCCGGAAAACGGCTGGAGCCTATGGATTTCGATGCACGGCGGCGGCAATGCGCCCGCGTCTGTGAACGACCAGCAGTGGGAGAACCAGAAGCATCTCTACAAACTGGACGAAGGCGTCTACGTCGCACCCCGTGCGCCGACCGACACGTGGAACCTCTGGCACGAGCCGCACATTGACGTGCTCTTCGGCCGTCTGATCGAGGACTTGATCGTTTTGAAGCACGTCGATCCGAACCGGGTGTATATCATGGGCTATTCGGCCGGCGGCGATGGCGTGTATCAACTTGCGCCCGCATGGCCGACGCTTTCGCGGCCGCCGCCATGATGGCTGGGCATCCCAACGACGCCTCCTGGCTTGGCCTCCGCAATGTGGGCTTTGCCATCCAGGTCGGCCAGCTCGACTCAGCCTACAATCGTAATAAGGTTGCCCAGCAGTGGATCGACAAGCTCGATGAATTGCAAAGGGCTGATCCGAAGGGCTACGTTCATTACGGCAAGATTCACGAGGGGAAATCGCATTGGATGGATCGGCAAGATGCGAAGGTCCTGCCCTGGATGGCTGCCACTGAACGGAATCCGGTGCCCGACCGCGTCGTTTGGAAACAGAGTTCCACCACTCACGACCGGCTTTACTGGCTGGCATTGCCTAAGGACATCGCGGCGGTGCCCGGCGCGCTGCTGATAGCCCAGCGCGATGGTCAGACGATTACGATAAAGTCCGCCGAGAAGGTTGATCGGCTGCTCGTCCGGTTGGACGACCGCATGATCGATCTAGACCGTCCGGTGCGGATTGCCTATCAAGGCCGAACGTTGTATGAGGGCCGCGTACCGCGAACCGTCGCAGCGCTTATTCATACGCTGGACAAACGTGGCGATCCGCAGTTGATGTTCGACGCCGAAATGGAAATCAAGCTTTCGGGCAAGAAGCCGAACGAGGATTGAAACCGGGAGGAGGTTTCCATATCGCCATGCGTGTTCTCCGTTTGCTTGCCTTGTATCTTGCCGCCGGCCCGAGCTGCTGCATGTTCTGCTTCGTGCCGACCGTTGCTTCGGCTGGTTCCACCGAAGACTGGACGAAGATGAAGCTGATTACGCCACGCGGATATGTCTGCTCTTTCGCCGGCCAGCGGCCTGTGATCGATGGCAAGTTGGACGATCCGGTCTGGCAGGCGGCGCCTTGGACGGAAGAATTTCTCGACATCGAGGGTCCGGGCAAGCCGAAGCCCCGCTTCCGGACGCGGGCCAAAATGCTCTGGGACAATGACTATTTCTACATTGCCGCCGAACTCGAGGAGCCGCACGTGATGGGCACGGTTACGAAGCATGACGCGGTGATATTCGCCGACAACGATTTTGAAGTGTTCATCAACCCCGACGGCGACAATCACAACTATTACGAACTGGAACTCAACGCCCTGAATACGACGTGGGACCTTTTCCTCTCGCGCCCTTACAAGGACGGCGGCAAGGCCGATGACAGTTTTGAGCTCACCGGCATGAAGACCGTGGTCCGCGTCAAGGGAACGTTGAACGATCCCCACGACAAGGACGAAGGCTGGTGCGTGGAGATCGCCATTCCCTGGAAAGCCCTGGCCCAACACGCGCTCCGGCAGTGCCCGCCACGGGCCGGCGATCAGTGGCGGATCGACTTTTCCCGCGTCGAGTGGAAGTTCAACGTTACCAATGGCAAGTACGTCAAGGTTCCCAACCTTCGCGAGGACAATTGGATCTGGTCGCCGCCAGGCATCGTCGATATGCACCGGCCGGAACGCTGGGGCTACGTTCAGTTTTCCAAGGAACTGCCGGGAAAGGAAAAGTTCGTGCCCGATCCGACGCTTCCCGCCCGCGACCGTTTGATGGAAGTCTACCACCGCGAGAAATCTTTCCATGAACAACATGGGCGTTGGACCGTCAGTTTGCAGGAACTCGGCATCGAACAGCTTCAATCGAAGGCGTTCCCCAAGCCGCTGGAGTTGAAATCCACCGAGCTTGGCTTCCAAGCAAGCTTGGACGTACCGGTTTCCGGCGCGGCAATGCGGCACTTGTGCGTAACGCAGGACTCTCGCCTAACGTCCACCGCCGCCGATGACGCTGTACAACGCGCTCTGGATCGCGCGGGCAAGAACCGCAGCGAGATTCAAAAAGCACTCGACAACGTGCCGGCGGACCGGCGCGAGGCGATGGAGTTTCTCGTCGTCAACATGCCTCAAGGCGACCTCCGCAATCTCTCGGCGGAATTCCTCTTGGAAAACGTCCGGCTCGCCTACAAGGCATGGAACGAAGCGCCATGGAAACGCGATGTGCCGCACGACGTTTTTCTGAATTACGTGTTGCCATACGCTAACATTGACGAGCGGCGCGATCCGTGGCGGAAGGAGTTCTACGAGCAATATAGACCGCTGGTAAAACAGGCCCGCACGCCGGGCGAAGCCGGCGTCTTGCTGAATCAGAAGGTGTTTCCGCTGCTCAGGGTCCACTATTCGACAAAACGTCCCAAAGCCGTGCAGAGCCCCGCGGAATCGGCCCGCGCTGGGCTGGCTTCTTGTACTGGATTGTCGATCATTCTGATCGACGCCTGCCGCGCGGTCGGCGTGCCCGCCCGGTTCGTCGGCACGCTGTGGGCCGATAACAGTGGCAACCACTCCTGGACCGAGATATGGGACGGCGGCGGCTGGCACTACACCGGCGCGGCCGAGCCGGCTGGAGAGAATTTGGACAAGGCATGGTTTGGCGCCAAGGCTGCCGCCGCCCCTCGCGATGACCCGTTTCATGCGATCTACGCCGTGAGCTTTCGGCGCACGCCCGTTAAGTTCCTGCTAGCCTGGGACCCGGCCATCGAGGTTTACTCTGTTAATGTGACGGATCGGTATAAGAACGCAGGACGGAAGCCGCCCCCCGGTACCGTCCCGGTGGCGATTCGAGTCTTCGACGCGCCGGGTGGAGATCGTTGCGCCGCTATTCTGACGATCTTTGACGCCGCGGGAAAGACGATGTTTAAGGGAACGACGAAAGACGAACGCTTCGACGCCAACGACCACCTCGTCGTTTATCTGCCGCAGAACAAGGAATATCGGGCCGAGGTCGATCACGCAGGGCACAAAATAACCGCCACCTTTCGCGCGGAACGTCGCGATGCGCCCCTTACCTGGTACGTGAATTCCAAATGATTCTCCACTGCGACATGGACGCCTTCTACGCTTCCGTTGAAGAGCGGGACCGCGGCGAATTGGTGGGCAAGCCGGTTATCGTCGCCGGTTCGGCGGAGAAGCGCGGTGTGGTCGCTGCGGCCAATTACGTGGCCCGGAAGTTTGGCGTACGCAGCGCGATGCCAACAGCTACTGCTCGGCGGCTCTGTCCGCACGGCGTCTACCTGCCGCCCCGCATCGGCTACTATGCCGAGGTCTCGCGCGACATCCGCGACATCTTCGAGCGATTCACGCCGTTGGTCGAGCCGCTGTCGCTCGACGAAGCATTTCTGGACGTGACCGGGAGCGAGCACCTTTTCGGCGCGGCGGCCGAGATCGGGCAACAGATCAAGCAGGCCGTCCGCGAGGAATTACGGCTTGTGGTTTCCGTGGGAGTGGCGCCCAACAAATTCCTGGCCAAGATCGCCAGTGATCTGCGAAAGCCCGACGCCTTGGTCGTGGTGCCGCCGGACGAGGTGACAAAGTTCCTCCACCCGTTGCCGGTGGAAAGGCTGTGGGGCGTCGGCAAGCAAAGCAGCAAGGTATTCGAGGGGCTGGGCATCCGCACCATCGCCCAGCTTCGGCAATGTCCCATTGATGTGCTGAGGGCGCGCTTCGGCAACGGCGGCGAGCACCTATGGGATCTCGCGCACGGCCGCGATGCGCGGCCGGTAGTTCCCGAGCGTGAAGCCAAGTCGATCTCCAACGAGACAACTTTCGAGCGCGATATCGCCGACTTGGATGTTCTGCGGGCCTGGCTCGTCGACCTTGTCGAGCAAGTCGGCTGGCGGCTGCGGCGGAGTGCATTGCGGGGCCGCACGGTTCAACTCAAAGTCCGCTTTGCCGATTTCACAACCATCACTCGATCTCAGAGCTTGCCGGAGCCGACGGACGTAACCGACGAATTGCGACAGACGGCCGACGAGCTTCTCTGCGGTCGGCTTCCGTCGCGGCATTTGCCGGTGCGGCTGCTGGGGGTTGGCATAGGCGGCCTCAATGGCTCGGGACAAGTGCAGGGAATGCTCTTTGGCGAGGATGAGCGCCGACGGCATAGCAACTTGGACGTCGTCCGCGACCAGGTCAATGCGCGCTTCGGAACCAGCGCGCTGCGACGAGGCAGTAGCCCCGATCTCGCTTGAGTCGCGATTAGACGATTACGCTGGACCTTCGCGACCGCCGCAGCCAGCCGCCGATGCCGACTGCCCAGAAACCCAAAAGGGCCAACGATGAAGGTTCCGGCACTTCTTGCAGGCCGCCCGAGTCTCCTTGGGGAACGATTGGACCGCTTCCGAAGTAAGTCATTGCATTTGGACCTACTGTTAGGTTCGAACCGCTAAGCAGGGAATAGGGGCTAAGCACCCGCAAAGTGCCCGAGTTGACCACTGTCCCGCCGCTGAAGTTGTTCGTATTGCTTAGAACCAGAACTCCCGCGCCGCTCTTGGTCAATTTGCCGCCGCCGTTAACGCCGCCAGAGAGGATCATGGTGCCGCTGCCAACGTCAAAATAAGCGTTGCTTCCGGGGCCAATCGAGACGGGCACCGTGCTCGTAAAGTAGGCGCCGCCTTGCAGAGTTCCCCCATTCATGTTAAACGCCGCACTTCCCCCGGACGTGGTCAAGCTGCCGGTGACAATCAGTAATCCTCCATTGAGATTGTATGTTCCGGACGCTCCTTCGTTTTGACCCACAACAAGTTTATTCGAAACAGTGTTGGTACCGCCTGACTGTGTGAAAATGCCGGAGTCCTGGTCGCCGATAACCTCTTGAACCGCAACGAGCAGGCCGCTGCCGCTCAATGTGCAAGTCCCGCTGCCGGGCGAAATTCCTACGTCCAGTTCAGAGGAGATCGAACACGTTCCGCCCGATTGTGTGAAGATGCCCGGCCCGGAATTGCCGACATCCAAGGTTGGCACCGCGAGGCTTCCGCCGCTCAGCGAGTAGGTCCCCGTCGCGCCTCCAAGGTTTCCGAGAGAGAGGACATGCGCGACGGAATGCGTCCCGCCGGACTGGACGAAATTTCCTGGTGATGCATTGCCTATAAACTCCTCGTAAATTGGGTCGATGATAATCAGGCTTCCCGAAGTCATCTTGATAGTGCCGTTACCCGAACCTCCTAGCGTGAGGCGACTGCAAACAGGGCCCGCCTGCGTGATGGCGGCGGTCCCGCCATTCACGATGTATACGAAGTCGGAAGAGGTTGGAATCGCGGTTCCGCTCCAAGAAGAGGCGACTGACCAATCGCTAGACGAGGTAACGGCAAAGTACGTGTTCCCCGCCTTGACAACGTTGCCCGTAAAACAGGCAAAGACCAGCGCAAGCGGCAGTACGATTGAGCCGCGAAGTGAAATGTTCATTACCGGCCTCGCTTACTTGCCACGCAAGCGCCGCCGTGCAACTCCCACAAACGCTACGAAACCCGTCAGCGCGAGAACCAAGCTCGAAGGCTCTGGCAGCGGCTGAACGACGCCCGCAAGGGATTTGTCCTTGCTGATGATGAACGTGCTACCGGGGGCAATCGTCCGATCCCACTCATATGCCCAACTTACGTCGCCGGGCCCTTTCGGAGCGTCCGACGTGTTGTTGTTAATCTCATTCAATTGATAGTTAGGTACGGTCTCGAGTTCATTGAGCAGAGTTGGAACAACTCCGGTTTCGCGATAGTTTGGCCGGGGAGTGATGACAGTTTCGGCCAGCGTTTCTCCGCCGTTGGATTGATCGACGGCATTGCTGTTCTGAAACTGAACGACGTTCTTGGGCAGCGCTCGGATTACTGGTCGGGGTGTCCAAGGTAAAATTCGAATACTGATAGAAGTGAACGTCTTGCGAAGCACCGCTGCTGTTCGTAATGGCGATCGATTCACCGAGGTCGGCGGCCCCGCTAAGATACGCGCCGCCCATCAACAAGTAAGTTACTTGGACTGTCAGGCCGTTGCTGCCCGAATAGGTGACACTTGCCTGCGACGGAGTCACTTGCGAACTCGACGACAAACCCAGCGTGTCAATCGAGTACTGAGGTCCGGAGTTCCCAATGCGATACCAGAACCACTGTTGAAAAAGCTGATTCACGCCGTCCACCGACCAGCCCGACACTCCACCGGGACTGTTGGGGTCCAACGTGACAACAGAGTTGCCACTTGTTAATGAAATCGTTCCGGCACGAGCGGACGCGCCGCCAGTCAAGCACACAAGCGCTGCGACCAGCATGACCACGACTGCTGCCTTGAAGTCAAGGAGCATTCCTACGCGATCCAAGCCGAGCCGTTGCGCCCTTGTGGCACCATCGAATTTGATTGCTTCAATTTGTTTCACAGTGTAGCCTCGTACTTTCGTCCCACTCCGTTCAAATCCACCGGTTCGCCCGATGCCAGATGATTAGACTCAGTCCCTTTGTGCACTATTTCCACCAGTGAGTAATACACACTGCACTCAGGATAAGTCAGTATGATTTTTTTGTCAACGATTTGACTGTTGCGGATGTGTGGAAGCTTTGTGGATGATCTGTGGAAGGTGCGCGAACGATGTACAGACCCGAGTCGATAGAGTGCCGTGCCTTGTTTTGAAAACACATTTCGCGCCACTGCCGGCTTGTTCTGAGACTTACCGACGCCGTGGCGTCACGGAAAGCCGCCTTCCGGTCCCAATGGTTTCGGACCTTGCAGAGCGTTTTGCGGCGGCGGGACTTTTGGCGCAGCAGCCGGCGGTCGGCCATTGTTTTTCGGGACCACAAGCAACACAATTCCGCCAATCGCAACACCTGCCAGAATCGCGGCCACGATACATGCGACGATGAATAGACGGTAGGCTCGCTCGCGCTCGGGCGACATTTGCACCGGTCCGGCCGGCGAGATGCGAGCGCGTGCCGGCTCCGGTTCGCCGCGCTGCCGCCGCGCTTGCCGCTGGACTTCGCGATGCTTTTCGAGGGCCTCGACAAACTCGGCGGCGACATTTTTGACGACGATCCCTTCCTCAGTGAATTCGCGCACGCCGGGATAATTGAGAGAAACCATCGGTGCCTTGACATGCTCCGGGCACATGGGGAGGGCGGCCTCGCTATATTGGATTGGACCGCCAAGCACCGGGATCGAAGTCGTCAACACGATCCGCGTGAATACCGTCCCGTCGGCGCCACAGCGTACGCAGGAATCGGGAAGGTCGCCGTCTGCAATCTCGTGATGGTAGATGAGTGTGTCCATGCTAATTACTTCATACGTGGAGACGAGTGATGCCTTCAATAACAGCAGCCGAGGGCATTATAAACCTAGGATAGCGGCCGAGCATCGGGTGTTCGTTCGGAGCAGTACAATTGACGGCTGAACATCACGGCGGATCGCGATCGGGATGAAGGGGCTTGACACCCCCCCGCCACCGGAGGTAACCTCAGAATGTTGCATCCGTTGGGGGCCGGACGATGACCGAAATCAGCACAGTTCTGGGAGAAAACACCGACGCGGCCTTTCGGGCGTTGATGGAATGCAGTCCGGACTTCGTCGGGTTGGCCACCACGCACGGCGAGTTGTTCTATCTCAACGGCACCGCACGGCGCTGGATCGGCCTGGAGGAGAATTCCCCGCTGGCCACGGTCACCTTGCGTGATTTCTACAGCGACGAATCGTGGCGCGAGCTCCGCGACGTGGCCGTGCCGGGCGTCAACAAGACCGGTCAATGGGAAGGCCGCAGCCGTCTCGAAAACATCAAAACGCGGCAGCAGACCAGCGTACAGACCTTGATGTTCCGGCTGAAAATACCGCAGACGGAGCGGACGAGCTGCCTGGCCATTATGCATCGCGAGGCGGAGTCGGAGAGCCGCTTGCGGGAAAGCCTCACCGAAGCCCAAGAGCGGAAGACGTCGATACTCGAATCGTCGCTCGATCCGATCATCACCATCAATCACGAGGGGCTGATCGTCGAGTTCAATCGGGCGGCCGAGCAAACATTCGGTTATCCGCGGGAGAAGGTGCTCAACACGCGGCCGGCCGATGTGCTCTTTCCGCCATCGCTTAGCGCCGGGCACCGTAGCCGCATCGAGCGCTATTTGGAGGCGGGCGAAGGCTCGATGCTCGGCAAGCGAGTCGAGGTCGCCGCCTCGCGGCAAACGGCGAAGAGTTTTACGCCGAAATGGCCATGACGATCGCCCAGATTAACGGCGCTCCGGCGATCACGTTTTTCGTTCGCGACATCAGCCAACGGAAGAGGGCGGAAGATCAGCAAGCCCGCTACGCCGCGGAATTGGAGCGATCCAACCGCGACCTGGAACAGTTTGCCTACGTGGCTTCGCACGATCTGCAAGAGCCGCTGCGCAAAATTCGCGCCTTTGGCGACCGCCTGGAGATGAAGTGCAAAGAGATGCTCGATGAAACGGCGCAGGAATGCGTGAGCCGCATGCAGAGTGCCGCCGCGCGGATGCAGGAATTGATCGAAGGCCTGCTTACGCTCTCCCGCGTGACCACCCGCGCTAGCGACTTTGAGCAAGTCGATCTGGGCGAGGTCGTTCGCCAGGTCATCGGCGACCTGGAAGCTCAGATCGAGCGGGTCGGCGGCCGCGTGGAAGTAGGAAGACTCCCCACGATCCAGGCCGAGCCGTTGCAAATCCGCCAACTGCTGCAAAACCTGATCGCCAACGCACTGAAATTTCACAAGGCCGACGAACCGCCGGTCGTCAAGATCGACGCCCGATATGTCACTCCGCGCGAGCAGCGGCATGCGCAAAAATCGTTGGCCGACGAGAAATGCCGTATTACCATCGAGGATAACGGCATCGGCTTCGACGAACAATACGCCGAGCGGATTTTTGGCATTTTCCAGCGGCTGCATACCCGCGACCTTTACGAAGGAACGGGTATCGGCCTGGCAATATGCCGACGAATAGTCGAGTTTCACGGCGGCGAAATCCATGCCCGCAGCGTGCCCGGCCAGGGTTCGACGTTTGAAGTCGTGTTGCCCGCCGCTCAGACGAAAAAGAAACGCGGCGAGGCGGAGTGATGGCGAAACAGCATGGGCCATTCACCATCCTCATGGCCGACGACGACGCCGACGATTGCTTGCTGGCGCAGGAAGCGCTTCGCGAATCGGGCCAGCCACACGTGTTGCAAATCGTCCGCGATGGCCAGCAGTTATTGGATTACTTGCGGCGTCAAGGCGAGTTTCAGAGGGAGCCGCCAACCCCGCGGCCCGACTTGATCCTTTTGGATTTGAAAATGCCCCGCAAGGACGGCCGCGAGGCCCTCGCGGAGCTGAAAGCCGATCGCCGGCTGCGAAGCATCCCGATTGTCGTGCTGACCACATCCACCGCCCGCGACGACATCGGCTTTTGCTACCGCATGGGCGTGAACACCTATATCACCAAGCCCTCCACATTCCGCGGCCTGGTCGATTTGCTTGCCACGGTTTGTAAATATTGGTTTGAACTGGCCGAATTGCCCTTGGTGGATTAGTTCGCATCGCTTGCAATTGCGTCCCGCGTGGAAAGATGGGTAGAATACCGACTATGCCTCCGAACCGTTCCACTGCCGACCGCCAGAGCATCCAGATCCTCCTGGTGGAGGACGATCCGGACGACGTTTGGGTGATGCGCAATTTGTTGGGCGATCGTTGGGACGGGCCGTTCAAATTGACGCACGTGGAATTGCTCTCCGCCGGGCTAGAGCGGATCGGCGAGTCTACTTTCGATATCATCCTCTTGGACCTTTCGCTGCCGGATAGTCAGGGGCTGGAAACGTTTTACACGATGCACGAACGCGCGGCGGATGTGCCGATCGTGGTGCTCTCGGGCTACAACGACGAATCGATTGCGGTTCGGGCGGTGCAGGCCGGCGCCCAAGACTACCTGGTCAAAGGCCAAGTGGACGACAATTTACTCGTCCGTTCGATCCGCTACGCCATCGAGCGGACGCGGCTCCACAAAGCCGAAGCGGCCCTCCGCGATGCTTCGGAAGAGTTCCGCGCGGCCAGGGAGATCCAGCAGCGTCTGTTCCCCTCGTCGGCGCCGCAGCTCCCAGGTTTTGAAATTGCCGGCGCAGCCTATCCGGCCAAGGCGACCGCCGGCGATTACTTCGATTACATTCCCATGCTGGGCAATTGCCTGGGCGTCGTGGTGGGCGACGTCAGCAGCCACGGCATGGGGCCGGCCCTGCTGATGGCCGAAACGCGTGCTTGCCTCCGCACGCTCGCGATCGGAGTGAGCGACGTGGGCGAGATTCTTACCCGCGCCAACCAGATGCTTTCGGCCGACACGCACGATTTTCACTTCGTTACGCTTGCCTTGGCGCGGATCGATCCGGCGCAGTGCGAATTGGTCTACGGCAGCGCGGGCCAGCGGAGCTACTTGCTGCACGCCGATCGCAGCGTGACGCTGCTGGACAGCACGAGCCTTCCGCTGGGCGTTGACGAGGCGACGCGAGTACCAACGCTCGCGCCGATCAGGCTGTTGCCCGGCGATTTGTTGTTGCTGCTGACCGACGGAGTGTTCGAGGCGGAATCGGCTACCCGGCAGCGGTTTGGTGTGGATCGGGCTCTGGAAGTGATTCAGGCGCATCGCGATCGGCCCGCCAAGGAAATAATAACCACCTTGCGGTGCGCTCTCGATGAGTTTTGCGCAAACCAGCCACTGCAAGATGATGTGACGGTGGTGATTGTCAAGTTTGTGGGATAACGTATCCGGCACACTCCGTGTGCCGCCGCCATCGGCACACGGAGTGTGCCGGATACATACAAGCAAGGACGCTAAACATGAAATCGAAACTTGTCAGTTTTATAACGGCTGGCATCGTTTTCTCGGCCGTGCTTGCACAACACGCCTCGCCCGGCTTGGCCGCCATGTGCGGCAAATGCCACGACCTGATGTTCGTCGATTCGCAGGGCAAATGCATCGACTGCGGCGGGCCAACGTCGAGCGGTGCGCTGCAGCTTTGCCCCAAGTGCAGCGCCAAGCGGCATCAGTGCGAGCATTGCCTGTCAAAGCTCAGCGATAAGGATGAAGCGGCGGTTGAACCGGCGCCGGTTGGTCCGTCGCTACCTGAACAGCCCTTGACCAAGGAGCCCGATACTTTTCGTCCCGTCGCACCCGCCGCGCCCTCGCGTGCCGAGACCGGCTCGCGCGATGCTGGCGGCAAGGGCGTGGAACCGCAGCCGATTCCGACGGTGCCTGCCTTCACACCTTCGACAACAGACAAGCCAGCAGTGCTGCCGGGCCCGGCGAGCCAATCTCCGCCCGAATTGCCTACCGCGCCACAGCCCAAGAGGATCAACCCTACTCGGCCAGGGACGTACACCGCCGGCCAATGGCAGTTTCGACTGGAGATCACCAGCGCCGGCACACGGAACGAAGGCCGCTGGGGCTGGCTGACCTTCGACGGCCAGAAGCTGCCGCGGGGCAATGTTAACGACTATTACATCACGCCCTGGGGACCGATGTATTGGGTCGATGTTCCGACAACCAACTGGGGCATGCATGGTTTCATGCCGATTCCTCTTCCGCAGAACCAGCGGCAAGGCCGGGCGCTCGCACTTCCTGGAAATCTTGCGACGGCATCAGCGCCACCCGCATCCAAAGTGCAAACGCTGGAGATCAATCGTTCGCATAACGGCCAGATGGCGCGGCTCCGCGTCGGCAACCTGCTCATCATTCACTTGCCCGGCAATCCGGCTAGCGGATTTCAATGGCAAGCGGGCACGGCGAACACTTCAGCGCTTCGATTGACGGTCCGACCGCAGTATTCGCCGCCTGCTTCGGGAAGCGCCGCGGCCGCGGGCACTTACACCTTCGTTTTCCAGGCGGTGCAGCCGGGCACGGGCTCGATCCGCCTCTATTACGTGCGGGCGAATGAGTCGGGTCGCCCGCGCGACGCGTTTGCGGTCGGCGTGAACGTCGCTCCGTCGACGGCGGTGCCGCCTGTCCGTTCCGCGCTGCCGTCGTACTTGTCGGAAACGCGGTAGACGGGAGTACGTCAGGCTTTCCAGCCTGATACAGGTCAGGCTGGAAAGCCTGACGTACTTAGAAATACGGCTGATACGTCGGCGTGATGACCAGCTCCGGGACGATGACGTTCGGCGCCAGCTTGGCAAGCGCGATCACACAATGCGCAATGTCTTCCGGATGGACCATCTCTGCTCGCTTCTCCGCGGGAACCGGCACGGGACGCTGTTCCAGAAGCGGCGTATTGACCTCGCCGGGATAGATATTCGTGATGCGGATGCCGTTGGGCCGCTCCTCTAGGCCCACCGCAGTGCCGAGCGCCGTGGCGGCAAACTTTGACGCGCAATAGGCAGGCCCTGCCAGCGGCAGCGCGCGCTTGCCGGCGATCGATGAGATGTTGACAATCAATCCCGAGCGATTCTGCCTCATTCCCGGCAGCACGGCGTGAAGCACGTTGTAAAAGCCCGTGCAGTTAATTGCCATAATGCGGTCGAATTCGTCCGGATCGAGTTCGGCCATTGACCGCCGCGCTACGTTAACGCCGGCGCTGTTCACTACGATGTCCAACCGCCCGAATTGTTCGATGGCCCAGGCCGCCAGTTCGCGGACTTCGTTGCGGTCGGCGATGTCGCACGTGCGGACGAGGACGGGCGATTCGCTCGGAAACTGAGCGGCGGCATCATCCAGTCGTTTTCGATCTCGGCCGGTTATTGCAACACGGCAGCCTTCGAGAGCTAGGGCAAGCGCCACGCCCAGCCCGATTCCGCTGCCGCCGCCCGTGACCAATGCTGTCTTGCCGCTAAGTTCCATTCGTGCGTACCCTTCGGTTTCGTATATGGTTGCCGTCGTGGGACAGATTTCCAATCTGCCGTGAATTGGCAGGTTGGAAACCTGCCCCACGTTCACGGTTGGAGAATTACTTTCAATAGCCCGTCGCCGCCGGCTTTCAATCGTTGAAACCAGGCCGCCCCTTCGGCCAAGGGAGCGACGGCGCTGACCAGCGGATCGATGCTGACGGCGCCGCAAGCCATCATGTCGAGGCATGCCGCGTATTCGCCGCGGGAGGCGCAAGAGCCGCGGATGGTCAGCTCGCGCGTAACGACGGTTTGCAAGGCAAAGTCGATTTTTGGCGTTAGGTTTCCAACCAGCGTGACCTGGCCACCCTTGCGGACGCATGACACGGCCGTGTGTACGGCGGCGGAAATGCCCACGGCTTCCACAGCCAAGTCAGCGCCGCGACCGTAGGTCATGCCTCGCACTTCGGCCGCCACGTCCGCCGAGTCCGAGAGCAAACCACGGTCCGCGCCGAACTTGCGCGCCAAGTCGAGCCGCCGCTGATCGACGTCTATCGCGATGATCTGCCCACAGCCGCTTGCACGCAAGGCCTGAATTACGAGCAGGCCGATCATGCCAGCGCCGACAACGACGGCCCTGTCGCCCAACGCGACTCGGGTTAGTCGAACGGCATGAAACGCGATCGAAAGCGGCTCGATCATGGCAGCCTGGGCGAAAGTAACGTTGTCCGGCAACCGCACGAGGATATGCTGTGGGACCGTCACGTATTCCGCGAACGCTCCGTGGCGACGGTAGTCGTCGCAGGAAACGCCGAGCACGCGGCGGTTGTCGCAGAGATTGATCTCGCCGCGGCGGCAGTGCCAGCAGGTGCCGCAATAGACGGTCGAGTCAAACGTCACGCGGTCGCCCGGTTTCCACGTTTGAACATTTCTGCCCACTTCGGCGACAGTCCCGGACGCCTCGTGGCCCATGATAATCGGCGGCTGCCGCCGGCCCGTGCTGCCGTCCATGCCGTGGATATCGCTGCCGCAGATGCCGCACGCCGCCACGCGCAGCAACACCTCGTCCGGGCCAATCTCCGGCCGCGGCCATTCCTGAATTTCCAAGTGGTTGTATTTCGTGAGTACGAGAGCTTTCATCGCCGCATTCTAACAAATCGTCGCCAGGTTTGCAGCCATAGAGAACACGAGTTTTAAACACGAAGGCGCGAAGAACACGAAGAACAACTCTTTGTGGCCTTCGTGACTTCGTGTTTAGAAATGCGCGTCTCGACGGGCAGGAATTTCTGCTACACTGATTAATACATCCTAATTCAAGTACCCGTTCCCTCAATACCGCCGATCGCGCGAAGATGGCTGAATATCGAAAACTCCGCTTCGATTCCCTCGACGACTGCTCTGCCGAAGTCCGACGCGTCCTTGCCGCCCACGAAGCGGGCAAATTGACGACTTGCGGCCACTGGACGCCTGGCCAAAACATGGCCCACATCGCGGCCTGGATCGAATATGGCTTCACCGGCTACCCGATCGGCCCGCCGCCGTTTTTTATCCGCTGGTTCTTGCGCTGGCGGTTGAAATCGATTCTGAAAGGCCCGATGCCGCGAGGCGTTCGGATACCCGGCGTGAAAGGGGGCACGGCCGGTATGGACGAGATGCCAACCGCGGCCGCGGGCGAACGACTGCTTGCCGCACTGAAACGACTGCAGAACCGTGGAGAGGCGAAGTTCGACAGCCCGGCGTTTGGCCCGATGTCGTATGACGATCGCGTCCAACTGAATCTCCGTCACGCTGAGTTGCATCTGGGATATCTGGCTTATTAAGGTCCCCTCTACCACCCAGTTCGATAATCCCGCCGAATATACTTCTCCGCCGCCGGGCAATTGGGGAACTTCATATTTGCCGCGTCCCATTGAAGCAGTTGGCCTGCCGCGCGGACGGCGGCCGTGCCGAGCAGCACGACCTCGGACATCGGACCCGTCCGAGAAAACTCGCACTTCGGGCTTGGACCGCCGTGGCAAGCGTCGACAAAGCTTTGAAAGTGGTCCAACTTCGCGATGCTTGGCCGCTTGAAACCGTCGACCTTCGCTTTGGGCCAAAGCTGCGGCCCCCCGCCCGACGGCCAGAACATGACGCCCTCCGTGCCGATGAACAGCGTCGATTCGTAGGGCTTGAAGTTGGGTATTTCAATCCGCTTAAGAACCTCGGCCGGCGGCACAAACTCGCCGTCGTACCATTCCACCACCAATTCCTTGGCCGTGTGGACCGTGCCGGGAAATGTCCACGTGATGTGGTTGCTTTGCGGCCAGGTCTCGGCGCGTCGAGCGGGCGATTTGACCCACGATTCCTGGACTTCAGCCTGAATCGTCGCCGGGGCGGTCAATTCGAGTCCTTGGTAGGCGACGTTGAAGAGGTGGCAGCCAATGTCGCCCGACCATCCCGTGCCGAAATCGAGCCAGCCGCGCCATTGGCTCGGATGATAGCCGGGCGCGTAGGGCCGCGTCGGCGCTGTCCCCAGCCAGAGATCCCAGTGAAGCTGCGGCGGCACGGCGCGTCGCGGCGGCCCGCGGTCCGGCCGGTCGATAGGGCTCGATGCCGGCGCGGTGGGCCATCATTACTACGTGCTCTACCGGGCCGATGACGTTGCCGCGGAGCAACTCGATCGCCGTCCGTTCGCCGATGCTCGAACCGAACTGGTTGCCCAATTGCGTAACGGTCCGCGCCTTGGCGGCAGCCGCGGTCATCGCCCGAACTTCCGCGACATCGTGGGCCATCGGCTTTTGGCAATAGACGTGCTTGCCTTTCGCCAGGGCGGCCATGGTGATGGCGGCGTGCATGTGGTCGGGCACGGTGACGTTGATCGAGTCGATGCGGTCGCCCTCGCGGTCGAGCATTTCGCGCCAATCGGAATATCTGCGCGCACTGGCGCGGATTTGGCGGCAGCGTCCAGGATGGCATCATCGACGTCGCAAATGGCTGCAACGACTGCTCGCGGCTGGGCTAGGAACGAGCCAAGGTTCCCGCCACCCATCATGCCGCCCACGCCGATGCAGGCATGTTGCAGCTTGGAATTGGGAGTGAATCCGGATCCGACGGCACACGCGGCCACGCCGGCCGCGGCGGTTTTCAAGTACGTTCGTCGGGATATGGTGTTCGGCGGTCGTTTCATGGCAAATCTCTCACATTTGAATGTTCATCCTACTCCGGCAAAGTTGCGTGTCAAGATTCTCGGCTGGCGGAGGCCATCTGGAGTTTTTCACAGAAAAAGCATAAGATTATGGCGTCATTGGCCCTAGCCCTATCAATTCCACTTGGTTACAACGGAAAAATGCTTGCATGGAGGAATGAAAAGATGACCAAACGGCCGGTCCGCCTGATAGTCCTTTCCCTGGCAATCGCGTCCGCTTTAGCCACAGCGCCTGTCGACATTCGAGCGGACGACACAACCGACGACCTCTTCAAGCAAGGTTCCGCCCTGCTGGATAAAGGTAAATATGACGACGCCATTGCCGCCTTTACCAAGGCCGTCCAGGCGAACGACAAGGATGCCGCTGCGCTCGGCGGCCGGGGACTTGCCTACATCAATAAGAGCGATTGGCAAAAGGCAATCACCGATTTCGACGCAGCCATTGCCGTTGATCCCAAGCAGCCGTTCACGCATTTCAATCGCGGCTTCGCCCAGTTCCGTCTCAGCAATTTCGACAAGGCCATCGCCGACTACGACGAGGCGATCCGTCTCGACCCCAAATATGAGGATGCCTATCGCGATCGCGGCTTCGCACGGGCGATGTCCGGCAAACCGCGCGAGGCACTGCCGGACCTGAACAAGGCAATCGAACTGAATCCGAAGGACGCCGCCGCCTACAACAGTCGCGGCGCCGCCTTCTCCAAGCTGACTGAATGGGACATGGCCATCGCCGATTACGAGCGGTCGCTCAAGCTCGATCCCAAGGACGCGGACACTTGGACCGATTGCGGTCACGCCCGCACGATGAACGACGATCTCGACCATGCCCTGGCCGATCTGGATCGCGCCGTAACGCTGGCGCCCAACGAACCGTCCGCGTGGTTCACGCGGGGATTCTGCCACTATCGCAGCGGTCAGCCGGACAAGGCCCTTGCCGACTATGAGCAGGCCCTGAAACTCGATGACAAGTACAGCGACGCCCGCCGCGAGCGCGGCTTTATCCGCGGGCTAAAGGACGAGTTCGATGGCGCGCTGGCGGACCTCGACCGGGCGATCGAATTAAGCAAGACGGATGGCACGGCCTACCTTCGCCGTGGCGTCATCTTCGCCCGCAAGCAGCAGTACGAAAAGGCCCTGGCGGATCTTAACGTGGCCGCGAAATTGGACGCGGAGAGCGCCGAGACCCACTTTCATCGGGCGATTGTCGAGCTGAAGACCGGGAAAACCGAGGAGGCCCTGGCAGATTATCGCGAGACAATCCGCCTGGAACCGCGCGATCCGGACGGCTACAAGAAATGGGACGTCAACCCGGAACCGGCCGGCACGGAATCAAAAGTCACTGGGAACATCGCCGGGCTGGAAACTGCCCTGGCCAAATACAAGGCGGAGGCCCGCGAACATTACCTCAAGGGTGTCGCCCTGCACAAGGAAGAGAAGCTCGACGAGGCGGTAGCGGAATACGATCGGGCGGTCCTCCTCTATCCGCGCTGCCCCGAAGTGCATTACAATCGAGGGCTGGCCTTTCGCCGCAAAGGCGAACTGGAGAAGGCCGCCGTGGATTACAGCCAGGCGATTGAACTGGACCCCAAGTTTACGGCCGCCTACTCCAACCGCGGCTTCGTGAACTTCAAACTGGGCGACTACGATGGCGCGTTGGCCGATTTCAGGAAGGTCCTGGAACTCGACCCCCAGAACGCCGACGCGAAAAAAAGCATCGAAGTCATTGAACAAATGCTAAAACAAGGAGAATCACCATGACTAAGCTTCTGTCCCGTGCGCCGGGATCGGATTCCTGCTGGCCGCCACGTTGACTCTTGCGGGCTGCTCCGACGAGCCGCAGAAGACGGACAAGGATAAGAAGCCCAGCGGCAGCAAAGCAGGAGACACGACCGCCGCCGCGGCAGGCGATACCGCCAAGCCGGCGGCCGACACGTCAACGGAAGTACATTCATCCACCGTAACACTCAATAGTGAAGGAAAGACGATGAGCATTACCGAGGCCCCTTATGGCAAAATGCCCGACGGCACCGAGATCGAAGAGTACACGCTTTCCAACTCCGACGGCATGAAGGTCAAGCTCATCAACTATGGGGCTATCATTACGGCGGTCGAAGTGCCCGATCGCGACGGCAAGGTGGAAAACGTCGCACTCTATCGCGACTCGCTCGCCGACTACATGGAGATGAAGGACGGCAAGGCGACGACGCCTTACTTCGGCGCAACCGTCGGCCGCTATGGCAACCGCATCGCCAAGGGCCGCTTCACGCTGGACGGCAAGGAATACAAGCTGGCCACGAATAACAAGGAAAATGCTCTGCACGGCGGCGACAAGGGTTTTGACAAAGTCGTCTGGGAGGCCAAAGAAGTAAAGTCGCCCGGCGAAGTCGGCATCGCATTCACCCGCACCAGTCCCGACGGAGAGGAGGGCTACCCCGGCAACCTCAAGGTCAAAGTCACGTACAGCCTCACCGACAAGAACGAGCTGAAGATGGACTACGAGGCGACGACCGACAAGGACACGGTCGTAAACCTCACGAACCACTCTTATTGGAACCTGGCCGGGGCCGGCAATGGCGACATCCTTAAGGAGGTAATGATGATCGATGCCGACCGGATTCTGCCGGTCGATAACACGTTGATTCCGACGGGCAAGCTTGATCCGGTAAAGGGCACACCCTACGATTTCACCAAGCCCAAGCCGATCGGCAAGGACATGCCGCCGTTTGACCTGGATAAAAACGAAGGCGGCTACGACCACTGCTTCGTGCTGAATCGCAAGGGCGACTTGGCCACCGACGGAACAGCGCTTCAATTGGCCGCCCGCGTCGAGGAGCCCACGAGTGGCCGCGTGATGGAAGTCTACACGACTCAGCCCGCCGTGCAGTTCTACGTCGGGAACTACCTCGACGGCTCGATCAGCGGCGGCGGCAAGGCCTACAAGAAGCACTACGGTTTTTGTCTGGAGACGCAGCACTATCCCGATTCGCCCAACCATCCGGATTTCCCCACGACGGTCCTCAAGCCGGGCGAGACCTACAAAGAATCGACGGTTTACAAGTTCAGCGTGCAGAAATGAAAGGCGATGACCCGCATTTGTTGTCCTTACTGCGGCGCGGCGAGCACGGAGGCCGCCCGCAGCGATGGCTCGTTTGTCTGCCAAAGTTGCGGCAAGGCGGTCGAACCGCCGCCGACGCGGCAGCCGGTCGTGCCACCGCCAATCGCCAATGCGCCGCAAGGCGGCGGTGGCGATAGTCACCGCTGGTCCGCCGGTCCGCCGGAAGAATCGGCCAAACGTTGGTCAACCATCGCACCGTGCGACGATGACGAGAGTATCTCGAGCGTCTCGGTGAGCCAAAGTTCGATCCTTCCCCGCGAAGGACCGGAAACTCCAGCCGAATTTCCGCCGAGCGATAGCGGAGACGCCGCGCGGCCGGCGCGCTCGCCGCTGGTCTGGCTGCTTGTGATTCTCGTGCTCTTCGTTTTGATGCTGATCGGGGGAATTATGCTGGCGCGGAGCATCCGGCCCTGGCTCGATGCCCGCCGGGTTGCGGCGGAGAGGACAAAGGTTGAATTCTGGTGGCCGAAGTTGGACAGTGGCGCCAGGAATCGAGCCGCGAAGCGGCGCGTGCGATAGTCGACCTTGGACCGGACGCCGTCGTAAGAACGCTCGACCACATATCGCAAGATCCAGGCAACGGCGAGGATTATCAGTTCGATCTGCCCGCGGTCCACGGCCTCGCGGCGGAAGGCTCCGATGCCGCGGCGGGGCTTAGCGAAGGTTTGCGCTCGCCGGAGCCGAAAGTTCGTGCGGCGGCGGCTGTCGTCATTCAAGCGATGGGCCGACAGGGCCGATCGACGCGGGATGAACTGATCGCCGCGTTGGACGACGATAACCGCTGGGTTCGATTCGATGCGATCGACGCCCTGGGCAGCCTCGGCGGCGACGCCTCGTCGGCAACCGTGCGCTTAGTTAAACTGGCCGCGTCTCACGATTTCTCATCGCAGCGGCACGCCATCGACGCCTTGGGTCGCATCGGACCGGCTGCCCGCGACGCGCTGCCATCTTTACAAGCCGTCGGCGCCGAAGATATCGACCCGATGATCCGCAGCCGCGCCAAGCTGGCCGTTAAACAGATCGACGTCCGCGAGCTTGCCGGCAAGGCCCGCCGCGAGGCCCGCGGTCCATTGAAAACGTTGCTCCAAGCGGTCTTGAGCGAAGACGGCCCGGCGGCCATCGCGGCAGCCGAAAAGCTCGGAGACATGGGCCTCGCGGCCGAACCGGCGGCCGTTGGCCTGGCCGCGATGCTCCACCACGACGACCCTGTACGACGGGCGGCCGCTGCGACCGCCCTAGGCAAGATCGGCCTCGGCGCGATGGACTTCATGCCGACACTGGAGTCGGCCGCCACGGACGACGACCCGCGCGTGCGTGCCGCCGCCGCCAAGGCGCTCGAAATCCTCGACGGCAAACCAAAACAATGATCGGATCGCTGCCTCAAATCGTGCTTTATGATGCGGCGGCCCGTGCGTGGCAGAGGTTCGTCGAACCGCAGATCGTCGTCCAAGCCGAGCGCAATGATGAGGTGACGGACTGCTTGCGCCGCGTGGAGCAGTTAGTCGAATCACGAGGACTATACGCGGCAGGCTTCGTCAGCTATGAGGCGGCGCCCGCTTTCGACCGGGCCTTGGTCGTCCGCGAATCTGCCGGCTTTCCGCTCATGTGGTTCGGGCTGTTCGAGAACGTGGAGCGGATTGCCAGCCTGCACGGCAACTTGGCAAGTTGCCCCACGCTTACTCTCGAGTCAATCCCCTGGCAACCATCCGTCACCGCCGACGAGTACGCGTCAATGGTTGCACGCTTGCGCGAACGAATCGCCGCCGGTGAGACCTACCAGGTGAATTATACGTTCCGCTTGAGTCAGCCGGTAGCCGATCCGTGGGAGGAGTTTGCGGAACTTATCGAAGCGCAGGCGGCGCCCTACGCGGCCTATATCGAAACCGAGCATTTCGCAGTTTGCTCGGCGTCGCCGGAATTGTTCTTCGAGTTGCAAGGCGACCGCATTGTCACTCGGCCGATGAAGGGCACGACCGCTCGCGGACTCTGGGCGGAAGACGACCGTCGGCGCGCAGCGGCGCTGGCGGCTTCGGAGAAGGAGCGCGCGGAGAACGCCATGATAGTCGATATGATGCGCAACGATCTCGGCCGCATCGCGCGAGTCGGCAGCGTGCGGGTCAGCGATCTCTTTCGCGTGGAACGCTATCCGACATTATGGCAGATGACGTCCTGCGTGTCGGCCGAGACGCGAGCCTCCCTGGCCGAAATCTTCGCCGCCATGTTTCCTTGCGCCTCGGTCACGGGCGCCCCGAAAGCCAATACGATGAGGATCATCGCAGAATCGGAGACCGCGCCGCGGCGGATTTATACCGGCAGCATCGGCCTAATTGCTCCGGGCCGGCGGGCACGGTTCAGCGTCGCCATCCGCACGGTGCTCGTCGATAAGGATCAACAACTGGCCGAATATGGCGTCGGCGGCGGCGTGGTCTGGGACTCGACGCCGGAGGGCGAATACGAGGAGTGCCTGCTGAAGGCCGGCATTCTTACGGCACATCGGCCCGAGTTCTCGCTGCTGGAATCGCTCCTTTGGATGCCTGGCGTGAGGCAGATTGGCAATCTGCCCCACGCCGCCGGCTACTGGCTGCTAGATGAGCATATGCGCCGGCTGCAAGGCTCGGCAGAGTATTTCAACTTTCCGCTTGACGTTCATTCGGTTACGGCGGCGTTGGACGACTTTGCGCTCGGCTTGCCGCCGCAACCTCACAAGGTCCGCTTGCTGATTGATCGTGCCGGCCGCATCGCGATCGAGGCGGCGTCACGGGTCGAAAGTGACTTGCGCGAACCAATCCGCATGGAACTTGCTTTGCATCCCGTCGATGCGTCGGATCTATTCCTCTACCACAAGACGACTCATCGCCAGGTTTACGACGCCGCGATCGAAGGCTTCGGCGACGCCGACGACGTGTTGCTCTACAACCGCAAAGCAGAAGTGACCGAGACATGCCGCGCGAACATCGCAGCGCGAGTCGGCAATGAACTCTTGACGCCGCCGATCTCTTGCGGGCTGTTGGCGGGAACGTTCCGCGCGCGCTATTGGCCGAAGGTAAACTTTGCGAGCGGGTCATCCCGTTGGAACTGTTAAACACGTGCGATGAATTGTATTCGCTCAACTCGGTGCGAGGCCTGCAACGAGCTTTTCTCGTCGGCAATCGCCGCCCTGGGGATATCGCCGCTGACGTGCGCCGCTCTTTTCCGTCAGACCGCGAGCAGTAGAATAAGCCGAATCGAGGAGGACGAAATGATGTGGGATCGCGACTACTTGCGATGGCGACGGCGGCGGCTCTTGGTCCGGCTGGGGTTGACGGTTCTTACCTTAATCCTGTTGGCGCCGGTCCTTTTGCTTTATGAGTGGTTCCACATCCGCTCGATTTGGGGTTTCGCGTTCCTCGTCTTTTGCGTGCTCGTTCTCCTGGGAATCTACAAGATGCTTGGCTTGATCGGCCGGCCTTATCGCCCTCCTGGCGACGAGAATCGGCCGCGCCCCAATACCGCGGTCATGCCCGACATAAGAAATCCGCAGCACGGCTTACAACAGCGGCAGCCGTCCGCGAACTCCTCCGGCTGCCGCGGGCCGCTGCTCATGTTCGTAGTCGCCGGCGCGATCTGTGCGCTGGCGTGCGGCGGGGTAATTGCCCTGGTTACGTGGAAGGCATGGCAGCGGATGCACCGCGATGCTCCGCGGCCGAGACTCGGAATCCTTGAGATGCCGCCCGGCTCACTTGCCAGGCACGCTCTTTTGATGGACCCGCACCCAGTCGACTTCCATCCGCACGGGAAACGTCGTCTTGGCCGGGTCGCCGCCGTTATTGCCGCCGATCGCCTGGTTGAGCAGGATGTAATGCGGATTTCGGAATGGGGCCTTCGCCGCCTCGTTATCGTCGGCGATCGAGAAGTGAGTCATCAACTTGTTATCCAGCAGCAAGTCAATTTTCTGCTTATCCCATTCCATGGTCCAGACGTGGAATTGCTTCGCCCAATCGTCGCCGCCTAGCTCCGTGGGCGGCTTTCGCGTTGTGGTCCAATTCTGCTTTCCGCCGAATCCATAGCAGACGTTGGCAAGCACCATTTCCCTATAGTACTCCATGATGTCGATTTCGCCGCACGCGGGCCAGCCGCGCGAGATACCTAGCGTCCAGAAGGCGGGCCAACTGCCCGCGCGAGTGTCGATGCGCGCCCGCATCTCGAACTTGCCATAAGTGAATTCGCGCTTGCGGCGGCTGATCAGGCACGCCGAAGTGTACTCAATCCATTCGCGGTTCTTCCATCCTCGGCCGCCGGGCCGATAGTCGGGATTCGCTTTGTGCTCGCGGCGAGCCTCAATGATCAACATGCCGCCGCGGCAGGTCGCGTTTTCGCTCTGGTAATACTGCGCCTCATTGTTGCGGACGAAGCCGCGCTCGTAACCCCAGTTGGCCGGATCGGGTTTGCCGTCCTTGTCGAACTCGTCGTGCCATACGATTTTCCAGTCCGGGGCCGTATCGGCCGCGGCGAAGGGCGAGGCGGCGAGGCCAAGCAGAACGCCCGCGGCCGAAATAAAGTAGACCGACTTCAATCTCGTTTTCATCTGTTTTCTCTCCTGTGACATTCTCATAGTACACGAATTCGGGCGATTGAAACGGGATTTATGCGGTTTTCAAGAAACTCCTTGCCAATTGATTTTGCACATGCTATGGTTTAGCGAAACCTCGCAACCCATTCTAAAGGAGCCAACATCATGGCCAAGAGAGCTGCCGTAGCCAAAAAAGCCGAAGGCACGACTTCCACCGATCACAGCAAGCAACTCGTCGAGGCGATCGTCACCGTTCGCACTCTCCAGGATTTCATTCGGGATCGGGGTGGAGTCGACGCGGCCATTGGCACCGTGAATCGCGTCACCGAACTCGTCTCGTTGACGGGCAGTTTCCACGACCTCAAGTCGGCATTGGAAATCGTCGGCCGCGAACCGGCGCCGAGCGAAGGTTGATTGTCCGCGTAGTACGCCCCTTTCCATGTCGCCTTTCGCTCCGCAAAAGTAGCGTCACTTTCGCGGAGCGAAAGGCGACAATGAGCTAGCCCTTCTCGGCCCGGCGAACTAAAATTACCGTAGCCCTGGCGCTGTGTAACGGTGGTTCGCTTGTCATGTCGAAAGAAGGCTACCTGACTGTTTCCGTCGATAAGATAGTCGGTTCGCGCTCGCGCAGGCGGACGATTTCGTGGCCATCGAAGAACCGCTGGAAATCCGCCTCGACTATTGCGCCGAAGGCCGCCGCGCTGCCCGCAGCATTTCCATTACCATGCGAACGCCGGGCGACGATGAATCGCTGGCCGTCGGCTTTCTGCTGAGCGAGGGAATCATCCGAGCGGCCGGCGACGTGCGACAGGTGCAAGCATGCGGTCCGGCGGTTGGTCCGCGTCAGTTGCGCAACGTCGTCCGCGTCGAGTTGGCCGACGAAGTCGCCGTGGACCTTGACCGCCTCGAGCGGCACTTCTATACCACATCGAGTTGCGGTGTCTGCGGAAAGACTTCGCTTGAGGCACTTGCCAATCAAGGTACGCCGGCTCTGCGGAAAGACTGCCCGCGCTTGGCCGTCGAGGTTATCCATACTCTGCCCGAGCGGTTGCGCATCACCCAGGCCGTCTTTGATCGCACGGGCGGTTTGCACGCGGCGGCGCTCTTTAATCCGGCAGGAGAAATCATCGCCGTGCGCGAGGATGTCGGCCGCCACAATGCCGTGGACAAGCTCTTCGGCGCAGCGCTCTTGCAAGGCCGCGTTCCCGCCTCCGATTGCGGCCTGCTCGTGAGCGGCCGCGCAAGTTTTGAATTGGTCCAAAAGGCGATTATGGCCGGCGTTCCCGTCCTAACCGCGGTCGGCGCGCCCTCAAGTCTTGCCGTCGAACTGGCCGCGCGATTCGGCATGACTTTGATCGGGTTTCTGCGTGACTGCCGCTTCAACGTCTACAGCGGCAAGTGGCGGCTCACGGAAAGTACGTCAGGCTTTCCAGCCTGACATTACACTCGGTCCGGCCGGAAAGCCGGACGAATTTATGTCCGAACAAAAAACGCCGCCCCCCAGTCCCGAAGTGCAGTCCCAACCGCCGGCGGAACCAAATTCTCCGCAGATTTCCCCGCCCAAGACATACGCTGGGGGTATCCCTTCCGTGACCGCAGCCATGTCGCGCGTCTGGCGCGAAATGGGCATCACCCGTGGAATTCGTGCCCTGCTCCGCCTGAACCAGCCGGGCGGCATCGACTGCATGAGCTGCGCCTGGGCCGATCCGGACGAAGGCCGCGGCATGGTCGAGTTCTGCGAAAATGGCGCTAAGGCCCTCGCCTGGGAGGCCGATACCGACCGCGCGGGCCCCGACTTCTTCGCTCGGCATAGCGTCGCCGAGCTTTCCGAGCAGTCCGACCACTGGCTCGGTTCGCAGGGGCGAATCTCGCAGCCCATGTTCCTGCCTGCCGGCGCGACGCACTACCAGTCGATTGCTTGGAACGAGGCGTTCGCTCTGATTGCCGCCGAACTGAACGGGCTCGCATCGCCCGATGAAGCGATCTTCTATACGTCCGGGCGGACGAGCAACGAAGCCGCCTTCCTCTATCAATTGTTCGTGCGGCAATTCGGCACGAACAACTTGCCCGACTGCTCGAATATGTGCCATGAATCGAGCGGAGCGGCGCTGAGCCCTACGATCGGCATAGGCAAGGGGACGGTCCGGCTTGACGATTTCGAGAAGGCCCAATTGATCCTCATCCTTGGGCAGAACCCTGGCACAAATCATCCGCGGATGCTGCTGGCCCTCCAACGGGCAAAGCGGGCCGGCGCCAAGATCATCGCCATCAACCCGCTGCCCGAAGCCGGCTTGATGCGCTTCAAGAATCCGCAAGAGATCGGCGGCCTATTGGGCTCCGGCACCGAGTTGGCCGACCTCTTCCTCCAGGTTCGCATCAACGGCGACGCGGCGCTGCTGAAGGGCCTGATGAAGGTCCTCGTAGAACATGAAGACCGGCAGGCTGGCTCGGCGCTCGATCTGGCGTTCATCCGCGCATCGGACAGATGGCTTCGAGCCGCTCATCGCCCATCTTCGCACACTGGACTGGAACGAGCTTGTCGAGCAAAGCGGCATCTCGCGCGAGCAAATCGCGGAGTCGGCCGAATTGCTCCGCCGCTGCGAACGCATCATCGCCTGCTGGGCAATGGGCCTGACCCAGCACAAAAGCGCCGTGGCCACGATCCAGGAAATTATCAATCTCCTACTTCTCCGCGGCAGCATCGGCAAGCCCGGCGCTGGCGCGTGTCCCGTGCGCGGGCATAGCAACGTGCAGGGCGATCGCACGATGGGCATCTGGGAACGGCCCCCGCCGGCATTCCTCGACAAACTGCAAGCGGTCTTCGGATTTGAGCCGCCGCGGAAGTTCGGCTACGACACCGTCGAGGCGATCCACGCCATGCACGACGGCCGCGCGAAGGTCTTCTTTGCGCTCGGCGGCAACTTCCTCTCCGCCACGCCCGACACGGAGTACACCGCCGCCGCGCTCCGCCGCTGCTCGCTCACTGTGCAAGTCTCCACGAAACTCAATCGGGCCCATTTGGTTACGGGCAAGCAAGCCCTCATCCTCCCTTGCCTCGGCCGTAGCGAGGTCGATCTCCAGGCCGGCAGCCCACAGCTTGTCTCCTGCGAGAACTCAATGGGCGTGATCCAATCGTCGCTGGGCAACCTTCCGCCCGCCTCGCCCGATTTGCTCAGCGAACCGGCGATCGTCGCCCGACTTGCGCAAGCTACGCTCGAACCGCGCAGCCAAGTGCCCTGGCTCGGTCTAATCGAAAACTATGACCGCATCCGCGACCTGATCGAACAGGTCGTGCCCGGATTTAACCAGTTCAACGAACGCGTCCGCAAGCCGGGCGGCTTCTATCTTCCCAACGGACCGCGGCAGGGGAACTTTCCCACCAAGATTGGCAAGGCCCGTTTCACCGTCCATCCGCTGCCGGAAACCCGCCTGGAGCCGGGCCGGTTGCTGATGACCACGATCCGCAGCCACGACCAGTTCAATACGACGGTCTACGGCCTCGACGATCGCTACCGCGGCATCCACAACGGACGCCGCGTCGTCTTCATGAACGCCGACGACATCCGCGAACAAGGCCTCGCCGCCGGTCAGACGGTCGATTTGACGAGCTATTTTCAAGGTCAAACACGCATCGCGCGGCGGTTCTTCGTCGTGCCCTACAACATCCCTCGCCGCTGTGCCGCGACCTACTTTCCCGAAACGAACGTGCTCGTTCCGATCGGCAGCGTGGCGGATACGAGCAACACGCCAACCTCGAAGTCAATCGTGATTCGCGTGACGCCGGCCGAGGATTAGGACTATCAAAGCCCGACGCGCAAGCGAGGCCGGAGCCGTTGTCATGCCTCGCTAGCGCGTCGGGCTTCGATGTTGCAGTTCGCGGTGGCGCTCGACCACACGCTACGCCGCCTCGCAGTCTAACTCCACCGCCGATACCGAAGCGGGTGGAAAGGTCCACGTCGCTCCGGCGTCGAGCTTCTTCTCCTTCGGCGCAAGCACTTCCGCGACGCCGCTCCAGACTTCGAACTCCGGTTCGGCGGCAATTTCCATAATGCGGCCCGAGCGGATCTTCATTCCATCCAGAGTCAACCGAGCGGCGGCCGAATGCGTGCGATCCGTGTTGACCACATGCAAGTAAACTCGCTCGCCGCTGCGGCTGGCTGTCACGTCCAACTCCGCGGGCGTCCGCGTCACACTCACCGCCTTCTTGCCCACGTGGGCGCGGAAGAGGGCCATCGCGCGCGCGACCGGCATCATGAAAGCCTTGCCGCTATTTCGCGGGACGGGAATCATGATCGCGTTGTTCGTCCAGCGCGTACCGCAGAAGTCGGCCGCGGTAGTGATCTTCAGCACGTCGCCGTGGCGGGAGTGGACGTTCAGAAACCGCGCCATCGCCACGCCCGCCGCCCAGGTGCTCAGCACGGCGCAGCGGTTCGGGCCGGGCAAGGCGAAATGGCTCTCGGTCAGCGCCAGGGGGATTCCGCTGCCCACCGTTTCTTCGCGCATCGAGCGGATTCGCTCGTCGTGCTGCCGGCTGCCTTCCATGAGATAATGCCAGGTGCGCGCCGGGTCCTTGCGGTACTCGGTGCCTTGCAGCGGCGAGCCCTTGCCGGCGCCGGGATGATGGTGGAAGGCGATATATTGGAGTTGCTCGCCGGCAACTTCGATCATGCGTTTCGCCCAGCCGCTGTCGCCCCATCCGATCAGGGCGATTTTCGGATCGGCCTTCCGCATCGCCGTGGCGAACTCCAGCGTCTTCCGCGCGGCGGTGTCGCGATCGAAGCCGTGCGAATCGTATGACGTCTCGTTGCCGATCTGCCATATCGGCACGGTACATGGCCGCTTCATGCCGTGGGCGATACGCTCGGAGTTGCTCGGATTGTTGCAGTAATCGACCCACGCCGCCGCTTCCTCCGGGCCGGCTGTGCGGACGCTGCCGTGCGGGGATGTGGTCCATTGCTGGCGGCCATCGGACTCGAAATTCACGCACACCAGCGCATCCGCGCCCACTTGTCGGCAGAAGTCGACAAACTCGGCCGTGCCGATCTGATTGCTCTCCCAGCCGCCCCAGAGGAGATTTTCCATCGGCACGCGCTGCTTCCGCGGCCCGACGGCTTTTTTCCAGCGGTAGTACGAACTGAAGCATCCACCCCAGCGCATCAGCGCCGGCGCGAGCCGCTTGCTAACGTCAAGAAAATCGTCCCGCCAGTGATCGTGCGCGGAATCCCACGCCGCCTCGACCGAACCATCCGTCACGCCCAGCGGTTCCATGAACTGCATGTACAGGTACGGCGAGAGGTCGAATCGCGGCGTCGGGTCGATTATCAGCGATGCGAGGTCCTTCGGCAGCTCTTTGACGGCGACTCGCTCGTCCGCGCAAAATTGCCGCGGTCGCGGCCGTCGCTGTTGCAGTCGTCGCCACCAAAAACTTGCGACGGGATAATGGCTTAGTCATGGTTAAGCAATCGTAAAGCTGCGTTGAGCTGCCCGCGCTCGCTGCTTAACGACCAGCATCATCGAGGTCGACAAACCGCTCCGAAATTCACAGCAATAGCCCAGTCCGTGAAACATGGAAACAAAACGGTACTCGGCCACCGCGGCTTCTCATGCTCTCCCGTCCATGATGAAAACTCGGCCTTTCTGCGATTCGGCCCGACAAAAAAAGCAAGCCGACAAGAGCGCAATTGCTTACAATCTCTCCACGGCCATCGCCACGGCCTCGCCGCCGCCGATGCACAGCGAGGCGAGCCCGATCTTAGCTTGCCGCTTTTGCATTGCGTTGAGCATGGTCACCAAAATCCGCGTGCCGCTGGCGCCGATGGGGTGGCCCAGGGCCACGGCACCGCCATTGACGTTCATTTTCTCGTGCGGGATGCTCAACTGCTTCATCGCCGCCAGCGTCACCACCGAGAACGCCTCGTTGACCTCGAATAGGTCGATGTCGGAAACCGTGAGGTTAAGGCTCTTCATCAGTTGCTCAATCGCGCACACGGGCGCCAGCGTGAACCACTCCGGCTGCCGCGCGTAGGTCGCGTAGCCCAGGATGCGGGCTTGCGGCTTCACGCCCAGCGACTTGGCCTGCTCGGGCGAGATGACGACAATCGCTGCCGCACCGTCATTGATGCTCGATGCGTTGCCGGCCGTTATGCTGCCGGATGGATCGAAGGCCGGCTTCAAGGCCCGCAGCTTCTCCTCGTTGAAGCGGTCGGGCCCTTCGTCCTGCTTTACGAACGTCGAGCCCTTGCGGCCCTTGATCTCTACTTCGACGATCTCCGCCGAGAAGGCGCCGTCCTTTTGCGCGGCGATCGCCCGCTGGTAGCTGGCCACGGCGAAGTCGTCCTGCTCCTCACGGGTGATGTTTTCCTTGGCGGCGCAGCGGTCGCCGAAAGTGCCCATGTGCAGATTGTTGTAAACGTCCCACAGGCCGTCGCGAATCACCGCGTCGATCAGTTCGCCATTGCCCAGCCGATAGCCGTTGCGGGCCTTTGCGAGCAGGTATGGCGCTGCGGACATGTTCTCCGTTCCGCCGGCGACGATGGTCTTGGCGTCGCCGCACTGGATCGCCTGGGCAGCGAGCATTACCGACTTCATGCCCGATCCGCAGACCTTATTGACCGTCGTCGCGCCCACCGAAGGCGGCAGGTCCGCTCCAATGGCTGCCTGCCGGGCGACATTCTGCCCGAGCCCCGCGCCGACCACATTGCCCATGATTACTTCGTCGACCTGCTCGTTCGTCACGCCGGCTCGGCGCATCGCCTCTTTGATGGCGATGCTTCCCAGCGTCGGCGCCGAGACTTCGGCCAGGGAACCCGAGAAACCACCGATGGGAGTTCGTGCCGCTCCCGCAAGCCAGATTTCGCTTTTCATGTTCGTCTTCCTCCGTAAGTTGATGGTGGAGCAGGTTGCCAACCTGCCTATTTGTCCGGCAGATTGGAAATCTGCCCCACGTTCACTACATATACATGCCGCCGTTGACGGGAATGACTTGTCCGGTGATGTAGCTGGCTTGCGGCGAGGCCAGAAAGAGCACGGCGGCGGCCACTTCTTCCGGCTTGCCGAGGCGTCCGACCGGCGTCATCGCGGTGACGGCGGACAAGGCCGCTTCGCTCAAATCCTTAGTCATATCGGTCTCAATGAAGCCCGGCGCTACGGCATTCACGGTCACGCCCTTGCGGGCGACTTCGCGGGCGATCGTCATCGTAAAGGCGATCAAGCCGCCCTTGGTAACGGCGTAGTTTGCCTGGCCGAAGTTTCCGGTTTGGCCCACGATGGATGCCATATTGATAACGCGGCCCCAACCGGCCTCGACCATCGACGGCAGAATGAGCCGCGTGATGTTGAACACGCCGTTAAGATTCACGCTCAGGACTTCGTCCCACATGTCGCGGGTCATTTTCAGGAACGACTTGTCGCGCGTGATTCCGGCGTTGTTGACCAGGATGTCAATGGCCCCAAAGTCCTTATGTACGGCATCCATCATGGCAGCCGCATCGTCCTCGTGCGAAATGTCGGCCTGGTATGCGCGGGCTTCCGCGCCGAAATCGCGGGCCGATTGGCAGACTTCCTCGGCCGCGCCGGCCGAGTGTTGATAGTTGACCGCCACGGTCGCTCCCGCCTCGGCCAGCAACAGCGCAACGGCCTTGCCGATCCCGCGGGAACCTCCCGTCACCAAAGCTCGCTTGCCGGCAAGGATTTTACCGGGCATCGCTTGATAACGCGTGTCGCGTTCGGAAGCCACTTCGTCGTAAGCCACGGCACTCATCGTGTTTCTCCTTTTTCGTGAGAGTACAGTTTTCGGGAGAGTACAGTACGGAACTCGAAATCGTTTCGCCCACGGCGAGCAAAAAGGCCCTGCGGTTCGACAATTGCGTTTTTGCGGCAATCGCAACGAGAGTTAGGATCGAGGCAATGAATGTCTTGCGACAGTCCCGACCTCCGTCAAGGTTCGATCGGCTGACATCGGTAATCCGGACGAGCACTAGCCGCCTCCTTGAACCGAAAGCATTCTATCCGACGCGACCCCATGTTCGTCAAGTGGCTAAAGCGAAAACTCTGCAATTTCAGAACACGGACTCGCCCATTGGCGTTTGCAAAAATGTCGCTATCGTTGCATCAACATTGTGCAAGCGCCGACGAAAAGCCGACGCCAGCTTGTCATGGCCTCGAATCCGGTCCCTTCGCCAGCAGGTTTTTGTGCAACTGCACATGGGCGGGAAACGTACGAAGTCAAAATAGGGTGTTCTAGCAATTTCGGCCATCCGCTTTTCGGCCGCGCGGGACGTGCGGGATTCGCGTCGAGTGCCGGGCTTGCGTTGCCGGCGCAATGCACTGTATGTTTACTTAAGATAGTATCAGATTACTGATTAACAAGCGGCCGGTTCAGGAGCGAAAGTCATTTCGCAAGGCCCAAACAGCCGCTTGCGTTCGATCCTCGACATGCAGTTTTCGGAGGATGTTTTTGACGTATTGCTTCACGGTTTCCACGTCGATGCCCAAGTGCTCGGCGATTTCCTCGTTGGACGAAGAACCGCTAGTCAATCGAGAAAGCACCTGTCCCTCGCGCCGGCTTAAGGGGAACGGCTTGCGCGTTTCGGCCAGTTGGGCGCCGGCCCGGCTTTTGATCTTCCGAATCTGCGAAATGCTCCACGTTTTTTTCCGCGCCACTGCCCTGCGTATGATCTCTTGCAAGTCTTCTTGCCGGATCGATTTTACAATATAGCCGTCGGCCCCCAACTTGTGCGCATGAGCCATGTCGTTCAAATCGTCGGCAATGGAAAAAATAAGCACAGGTATTGAGGGGTTGTTTCGCTTGATCTTCCGCAAGGCGTCAAGTCCGTCTTCGTCGCCCAAACGGATGTCAAGCAAAATGACATCCGGCTTGCCTTTCTCAGCAAGTCGCACCGCCTCGTCACAAGTCTCCGCCTGGATTGCTACGCTGATTTCGGTCCCCTCCAATAGTGCTACCAACCCTGCGCGAATGGCTGGGTGATCATCGCAAATCATCAGACGTATACTCATATCGTTTCCCTACATGGCGGGACGTTTACAAAACTGTCGCACGACAGCGTTAAAAAATAACGCTATTTAATCATTATAATAATATTGATCCGGTTCGTAAAGTGATTTGAACCACCCATCGAGATTTGGATATGACTTCCAAATCAAGGTACGATGTCGCAATCCCATTTGAACCCCGTTAAATTATAGGCGCGACTTCGCTTAGTTCAATGAGTCTACCGCTATGATAATTAAAGCGTCCACTTTGGAGGAATCCAGTCACGCCACTTGGCCGTGCCGTCTGTTGCACAAAATAACTAGAATCCTTCTCATTCCAAGTTTCGTGGGATTTTCAATTGGCGCAATGACGGCCGGCATACGCGCGGCGGAACGTACGCCTCCGAACATTGTTTTCATCCTGGCTGACGACCTCGGTTGGGCTGACGTAGGGTGCAATGGCAGCAAGTACTACGAAACGCCCAACATCGACCGCCTCGCCCGGCAGGGGATGCGGTTCACCGACGCCTATGCTGCCTGCCCGGTCTGCTCGCCGACCCGTGCGAGCATCCTAACGGGCAAGTGGCCCGCCCGTCTGCATTTGACCGACTGGATCCCCGGCGAAGGAAACGCTGCAAACCATCGCCTGCTCGTGCCAAAATGGCGGCAGTACCTTCCGCTGGACGAAATGAACCTCGCCCGCGCGCTGAAGTCGGCCGGCTATGTGTCGGCCAGCGTCGGCAAGTGGCACCTTGGCGGCCCTGACTATTTTCCCGAGCGTCAAGGCTTCGACCTGAACGTGGGCGGCACGAATTGGGGCCAGCCGGCTTCATACTTTTGGCCATACGAGGGCAAGGCTCATACAGTGGCTGGGCTTCGCGAAGGCGGGCATCCAGGCGAGTATCTCAGCGACCGCCTCACCGCCGAGGCCGGGAAGTTCATCGAGCAGAATAAGGACCGCCCGTTCTTTCTTTATCTGCCGCATTACGCTGTCCACGTGCCGCTCGAAGGCAAGAAGAACGTTGTCGCCAAGTACAAGGCGAAGAAGCCCATCGGCGAGCAGAAAAATGCGACCTACGCCGCGATGGTCGAAAGCGTCGACGACAGCGTCGGAAGTATCCTGGCCAAGCTCGATTCGCTTGGCATCGCCGACCATACGATCGTCATCTTCTTCTCCGATAACGGCGGCTTGTGGCCGCAATCGACCTCCAACGCGCCGCTCCGCGCGGGCAAGGGCTATCTCTACGAAGGCGGCATCCGCGAGCCGATGATCGTCAAATGGCCCGGCCATGTGCGGCCCGGCAGCACGTGCTCCGCGCCCGTCCAGAGCATCGATTTCTTTCCCACGCTCCTGGAAGTGGCTGGCGTGAAGCTGCCCGGCAAGGTTGACGGCGAGAACCTGGTGCCGCTCCTGGAGCAATCGGGCACGGTCGGCCGAGCGGCCTTCTATTGGCACTATCCGCACTACTGGAACGGAACCGCGGTGCGGCCCGGCGGCGCGGTCCGCGCGGGCGATTGGAAGCTGATCGAATACTATGAGGATATGCGTGTCGAGTTGTTCAACCTGAAGGACGACCTCGGTGAGACGCACGACCTGGCCGCGGCACATCCTAATGAAGCGGCGCGGCTGCGGGCGATGCTGCACGATTGGCGGCAATCGGTCGGTGCGCAGATGCCGCTGCCGAATCCGAACTACCGGCCGGCCGACGCCAAGGCCAAGGCACTTGCGGAAGGCCGTGAACCGGCGCCAAACATTTGGGACTGATGCTGGAGTTCCGCCTTTAGGCGGCTGCAGGGCAGCGCGGCTTCCGCTTCTCCCGGCGGCGTGGACACCACGCACCAGGCACTGCGGAAGCACCACCGCGCGCATCGCGGCCGCTTGGTGCTTGGCGCCGGTGTCGTCGTAACATGTTACCAGATAACATCTTATGTTCATGCAAGCGTGGTGCTTCGGGCTGTTAAGCTAGGTAAACATGGTGCTTCTGGCACACATCACTTATTAACCGCTGATAACGCAGATGGTCGCGGATGGGCCGTGACCGCTTTGAAATCATCCGCGTAAATCCGTGTAATCCGCGGTTCAAATTCATGTCTAAGCTTCCATTGGAATCCTTGGAAAACGGGGCGTTTTCGGTGCTTTGTCCATGTTTTCTCCCGTTTTCCACCCGCTCTTGCCCGGCGAAGGCCTGAACAGGGATTTTGCGCATGGTGGAATTCCGCGGCGAAAAGGGCCGTGTCGGAATTTGTCCGGAGAAAAGCATTTTTGCCGTTGCGCTCGTCAATCTGGGTAACTTTGTGAGACGCCGTATATAAGCCCGACTGCGCAAGCGAGAGGAGGATGCAATTTGCTTTCGACATTTATTCATTCTCAAGTCCGCTGCCATTTTGGCAGTCGTCCGGCGTGCTCGGCGGTGCGCAGCAAGTGTGATGCGCACCGCCTTCGCGTTTTTCGGCCGCTGGTGCCCATCCTCGGCCACGGCCGTAACTCGTGTGCCTACAACAGTTTTCAACGCATCAAATCGCGGGAGCCATGCAACCCTCCGCGGGCAGGGGTTGGTGCGCATCTCTGGGCCAGGCTCGCGGCTGCCTGACAGTTCTTGTAATGTAAACACCAGTACACACAAGACAGCAACTATCGTGCCAATTGCGCGAGAAATGCCGTGCTTTGCCAAGCGCGCGAGCGAAATCGGAACCGAGATCAAATCATCGGGTACTCATCTTCGCCCGATCGCGAGTAAAGTTGGCGGACGAGCAGTCGTCCCTCGTATTCTACAAGCTCGTATCGCCATCGATGCGCACTTCCCCAATAGAGCCCGGTCGTCTCCACGTCAATCGTACCATCGTCGCGGCGCGCAACACTGCTGATTCGCTCCGAGTTCGGATCATGCTCGGGTGGAGATCCCCAGCTTCCGCATCTTGGCAATCGGCCAGGCGTACACCAAGTCGCCATTAACCAGCACCAGTTTGCGTCGGTGCGCTCGCGGACCGTCCAATCTGCTTCGCACATCACCTGCTTCTCGGCACGCTCCTTCCTTGCGAGCTCGTCCCTTTCGTGGGCGTCGATTTCAAAGTCATGCAGGTCCGAAATCAAACAGTCGACTATGGCCGCCGCACGCCTCAGTTGAGGATCTTCAGTTGGTGACGTCCCGGTAGCGGGGGATAACCGCCGGTCGGCACTGGCCCAACGAGTCTGCAGCGCCGCATCGAGCAATTGTCTGTCGATTGACGGCGCGTCGAATGACTTACGTCCGCCGGCGACATAGCAGCGTACGAATAGGTCCACCGCCGCTGAGCGGTCGTCCATCGCGAGCCGACATTGGCCAAGGCGCCGGTAAAGCAACTCTTGATCGGGACATCCGTGAAGTCGGTCCGCCTCTGTCAGCGTCCGAATTGCTTCTTCATACCTTTTGTCAAGCGCCAATGCGTTTCCCTTGGCTAGTTTCAGCCAACCGGCTGGCTCTTGATCCGCCGCATATGCACCGAGTTGCTGCCACGCCGCGTCAAACATTGTTACCGCCGCAGAGTAGTAGCCTGACTCCATTTGATCGTATGCGCGGCGGCACAGCGACTCCACTCGCCGCAATTCGGAAAGCGGCAGTTGAACTTGATTGACTTGCGCCGCGATCATCGCGTTCATCTGTTCAAGCGGCGACGGCTCTTCGGCTTGCGCGATAGGTGACCCGGAGCCACCCGCGCGACGCAGATTCCGTAGCGTACAATAGACGACCGTATCTCCCGATCCGCCTGCATACGCGCTTTCGGCTCCGGTTACTTGAGCGGCCAACGCCATCATGGCCCAGCCATCCCGAGTCGTTGCCGGAAACTTTGGCTGCGCGAATAGCGGCCACCCATGCTTCTCGCCAAATTCCCGTAAAGCCATCGCGTCTTCCTGTAGTTTGCGCTCGACCGACGGGTTGTGCCAAGCCCACATGAACGAATCGCCGTTGAAGGTTCCGATAATCTGTGCTTGCGCAAACAACTTCATCCTCTTGAAACTTGAGCACGAGAATTCCCTTGTCTTGGTCAACCGACCAGCTTTCCTCTTCGCCCCACCGAACCGTTTGCCGCGAACGCCTACTCTCCAAAGATAGGGTTGCTTCAAAAACGGTATTGTCGAGCGCGTCGGGCACGTCAGCTATTCGAGGCAAGAGTAGACGCCAAGGCTGCATCGCAGGTATCCTCGTTTGGCACATTTAACGCCGTCGGGATGGAGGCAAAGAATCGACTTATGCTACGACGCTAATCGCGAAGTTGCAAGCGATCTCGAATTCCGTCAAAAGTCTCGTAAGAAAGGCCAACATCGCAAGTGGCAAAGTTCTTGCTTAATTATGTCAGTTGTCCGCTACTCCTTCAGATACTCTGCCGGCACCGCTTCCGTCAGCCAGACGCCGTTCTCGGACCGATAGAACTTGTGCCCAGCGCGGTGCATCCGCCCGGCCTCGACGACGAGCACGACCGGCCGGCCGCGGCGCTGGCCGACTCGGGCGGCCGTCTCGCGATCGGCCGACATGTGGACGTGCTGCCGGTTGCCGCGGATGAGGCCCTGTGCGCGGATCGAGTCGAGAAAACGATCGACCGTGCCATGATAGAGCAGCTCGGGCGGTTCGACGGCGACAAGTCCGAGATCGACCTTGACGCTGTGGCCCTGGTTCGCGCGGATGAGCGTAAGATCGTCCGAGAACGCGAACCGTTTCTTATCGTTCGTGGCGACGACTTCCTGCAACTGCTCGCGGCTGAGCGATTGCCCATCCCGCGCGGCCGCGGCCAACAGTTCATCGACCGGCACCCAGCCCTCGGCGTCGAGCGTAATTCCGATCGCCTGGGGATTGTGCCGGAGCACGAAGCTGAGGAATTTGCTGATTGTGGTTAATTGAGTTTTCATGTTACTACTCGCGTTTGCACGTCCCCACCGGCCCCGTGCCGGTGGAACGCGTGATTTGGCGACGCCCGGCGTTGCACTGAGCGGGGGCCAAACGTCTCCGGCCACCGGCACGGGGCCGGTGGAGCGGAGGGGACTATTTGTTGCAGCATGGTAGTGTCCAAACATCGCTCCACCGGGACAGGCCCGGGTGGGGGCGGCCACTCAATCTGATTAAAGCTCAAAAAGGAACCCCTGCTTCACCAGCTTCTTATACTTCGCCTCATTAAAGCGATAGAGCCGCGCCGCCCGATGGGCGACGTCCTGCTCGATCTCGTCGGTCTCCTCAAGAAAGCCCATGAGCAGCACTTTGCGGCGGAAGTTTCGCTTGTCTAAGGACCGCTCGAGGATCGTTTCGTAGAGATGCTGAAGCTGCGTGAGCGTGAACTTGGCCGGCAGCAGCTCGAAGCCGATTGGCTGGTAGCGGACTTTTCCTTTCAATCGCTCTAAAGCCGTGTGTAGTATTTTCTGATGGTCGAAGGCAAGCGAGGGCATGTCGGAGACGGCAAACCAGGCCGCGTTGCGGGCGTCGGTGGCCGCCTGCACGCGGTGGTCGCGGATGTTGACCAGGGCGTAGTAGGCCACCGTCACGATCCGCTCGCGGGGGTCGCGCTTCACGTCGCCAAAACTGTAAAGCTGTTCCAGGAAAACCTTCGATAGCCCGGCCTCCTCTTGCAATTCCCGCCGGGCAGCCTCCTCCAGCGACTCATCGACGTGGACGAACCCGCCCGGCAAGGCCCATTTGCCGGCAAATGGCTGCAGATCGCGCTGGATGAGCACGACTTTCAAGTCCTCTTCGTCGAGGCCGAAGACGACGCAATCGACCGTCAAGGCCGCGCGGGGGTATTGGTAGGTAAACGGCATGGGGCGTCTCCGGTGTTGTGAATACACGAAGTATAGTGTATGTGCAACACTATGTCAAGAGGGGCGCGAAAAACCGAAACTCGTTCCCACGCTCTGCGTGGGAACGCACCTGGCGGCCGCTCCGCGGCCCCCTAACGGACGAATCGACGCAGAGCGTCGGGGCGGCTCGTGACGACGCAGAGCGTCGTCACGAGGGTGGCGTTGCACGAGGGTAAACGTCGTCACGAGGGCAATTCCGCCACATATTCCCGCAATTCCGCCAACTCCCGCTCGAAACCGCCGGAGAGGATCGGGAAGCGGCACCAGGTTTTGGGATCGAGGTTCTCGTCGTCCAGATGGAAGCTGGGGGCATAGCGCTCGCGTTTCCACTGGTTGCGGCACCAGAGGCGGAAGAAACGTTCGACCCAAAGCTGCATTTGGGCCGAGCCATAATGCGGAAACTGCGGACGCACCGTGCGAAAGACTTCCAGCGGCGGCTGCTTGTCGCGGATGGCCGCCCGTTCGATAGCGTCCAGCACGCGATAGGGCATTAGATCGTCTTCGTCGGTTTGCCCGGCGGACGGCGGACGCAGTTCGGCGGTCGGCTGCATTTTGTTGACAGCGGCCAGCGCGGGGATCGGGTGCAGGTCGCGCGGTCCCTTGGTTTCCAGCCAGCGGAGCCAGTCCAAGAGGAAAGCCTTGTCGATGCCGGCGATCGGACAAAGGCCGCCGCAGGTGTCGCCGTCCATCGTGGCGTAGCCGACCGCCGCCTCGCTGCGATTGCTCGTCGAGAGCAAGAGGGCGTTTTTCACGTTAGCCAGAAGCCAGACGCTTGGTCCGCGGACGCGGGCCTGGATGTTTTGCAGCGCAACGTCATCGGATTGCCAGGTAAGCGGCCGGCCGAGAAGTCCTTCGATGCCGGCGACGTATCCGTCCACCAGCCGGCTGATTTCCAAGCACGACATTTCCGCCCCAAGTGCCTCGGCAAGTGCGACTGCCGCGTGGCGGGTTTCGATGCCGCTATTGGCGCTGGCTTGATAGACGCAATGCAGCAAGCGGCGGACGCGGTCGTAGTTCGTTTTCGCCTCGCTCATTCCGGCGATGTGCCGCAGGGCTGCGTGAAACGCCTCGTCGCCCAATTCGGCATGGGCCATCTCCACCATCATCGCCACAAGGCAGGAGACGGCCGACGAATCGGCCCCGCCGCTGAGGCTGACGACGAAACCGTGTGAACGGCTCTTCCGCAGATAATCGAACAGGCCGAGCGTGACCGCGCGCGTGAACTCTTCTTCCTTCAAAGTCGGGCTCGTTTCCCACAGGCGAGGTTCATTTGTGTACGCGCCTGGCTCGATCTCCGGCCACTTGAATGGGCAAGCGATTTCCAGCGGGTTTTGCCGACCGAGCTGCGGCTCAAAACTCGCCAGCCGGGCGGTACTCATGCGGTTAGCGGCCACATCAATTATTGCCGGAGTCACGTCCCACGGCCTGAACGAGAACCTCGATCCAATACCGTAGAGCATCCCGCCCGACGCAATTAACGCCCCACCATCGTAAATGACGCGGCCTGCTTCATTTCCCAGCAAGTTCGAGTAGATGTAGGCAACATGGAATGCCCGTGAGCCCTCGATCACCAGCCGCTTGCGGACTTCGATCTTGCCGAAGGCGAAGTGGCTGGCGCTGGGATTGAGGATGACGTCGATGGCGTGCGCGGCCATGCCGCCGCCCGGCCGACCGGCGACCCACGCGTCCTCGCAGATCTCGAATCCGATCTTGATCCCGCCACAATCGAAAACCAGGTCGCCGATGGGGTATTCATTCCCAAGGATATGGATCGTATCGCGGACCTCTTGCGGCCAGGGCTTGAACCAGCGCGGTTCGTAGTGCAGGCCGTCGCCGCAGAGGAACCGCTTGGCAACGAAGCCGGCGATTTGTCCATCGACGGCCAGGCAAGCGCAATTGAAGAGGGCGTTGCGGTGCATCAGCGGCAGCCCAAGGCTGACGATCATTCCTTGTGTTTCTGGCAGGAGTGCCGCGAGCGTTTTGCATGCCGAGTCCTGGAGGCCCATGCCGTGGAAAGCGTCCTCGCAGCCGTAGCCGGTGATGCAAAGTTCGGGCAAGCAGAGGAGCGAGACTCCTTCGGCACGCGCCGCCGCGATCGCCGCGCGGATGTTGTGTTCATTGCCCGGCCAGTCCAGGGGCGTCTGGTTGAGAACCGCGGCGGCGACTCGGATGCGTGACATGGCTGGCTTCTATAGACTTCGACCGTGTGGAGACATAGATTATAAGTCGCAAGGGGCGAATGGCAACGCGACGGCTTTCCGCCGCGAGCTTGGTCGGCCATCGGGAGAGGACCGATGCACACGATGCGAACGACCTTCACGATACTTCTAACGCTGTCGGGCCTGAAGTCCGTGTGTGCCGTGGATGATACCGCTACGCCCGCTCCAGTGGCGGCGACGAAGCACGAGCCGAAGTTGATCCTTTCGGACGGCAAACTGCGACTGACCTTCGGAGAGGAACGAGTCATCTTGCCGCGCGGCTTGCAGCCGTCGCTGCTCCGCACCCATTCCGGCGCGCTTCTCCTCCAGGCACAATTGCCGCAGAAGCCGTTCCCGGCCAAACGAATTGCCTACCCGTATGCGATGTCTACGCGCGTCTCGCGCGACGGTGGCCTGACCTGGACCACCATCCCGTTGAAGCCCGGCGACAACGGCTTGAACATGGAGGGAGGCGCAGTCCAGTTGCGCGACGGCACGATCGTCGCGCTAGATACCTATGTTGTCCCCGGCGAAGTGCCCGGCATGGGCGTGGGGCAGCTTTACCTCTCGACCGACGACTGGAAGACCGTTCGCGGGCCGCGAGACGTTTTATTCGACATGCCCCGCGCGAAGTTCACCGGATCGAGCGACGACGGCGGACGGCCGCACGCCGCCCAGCGCGCGCCACCGCCGTATTCTCGAACTGCCCAATGGCGATCTGCTCACGAGTCTCTACGGCTGGCTGGATGGAGACGCCACTCCCGCGACCTACGCGAAGACGATGATGAAGTCCCGCTGCCTCTTGGTGCGGTCAAAAGATCGCGGCGAACATTGGAAACTGGTCTCGACCATCGCAGTTGACCCGACCGTCGGCACCGAGGGATTCGGCGAGCCGGTGCTATGCCGCATCAGCAAAGGCGAGCACGGCGGGCGGCTGATCTGTTTCATGCGAACCGGGCGTAACCTGTATCAGGCGACGTCCGACGACGAGGGACAGTCGTGGACGCCGCCGCGGGAGGTCATCTTCGCCGGCCTCGACGTCAACCGAACGGACCTGTGGATTGACCGGCTCCGCGAATTCAAGGACTTTCACGGCAAGCTCCTTGATGAAAACAACCTCGACGAACTTCGCGGCGCCGTGGTCGATCCTGACCTCATCGAGCTGCGAAGCGGCCTGCTCGTTGCGACGTTCGGTGTCCGCGTCCCGCAAAAGCTCTGTTGGCAGCATCCCGAGTTTCCCTGGAACGGCAACTATCTCGCGTTCAGCCGGGACCAGGGCCAAACCTGGAGCACGGTCGTTCGCCTTACCTCGGGCGTGTTGACAACTCACTACATGGCGATCGAGGAAACGCTCGAGGACGGCCTGTTGTACATCACTTACGATCTGGGCGGCTGGAGCAAGGGGATGCCACGCGACGTTGTGGGGCGAAGCGTGAAGGTTGCGCAATGAGCCCGGCTCGCATTCAATCTGGTCGCGGAGCGACCGCCGATGGTAACCGTGGGTTTCAACCCACGGACCGCCGGCCCAGGCTCGTCTGTTGCGTCGCGTAGTGACGCTTGAATCGTCGCTACGCGACGACCGACCAGGCATTTGCAGACACCGTGGGTCAAAAACCCACGGCTAAAATCACATCGTCGCTACGCGACGGGCGAGACAGTGCCGGCCGAGCTAGAAAGACCAACGAAAGTGGGCGCACGAAGATTCGAACTTCGGACCTCGTCCTTATCAGTCAATCAAAAGGCACTCTGCGAAATGCATGTAACTCGTGTGTAGTTATTAGGTTATCACGTTTCGCAATCATTGCAAGTGCTGCAAAACGTCCTTACTTTTCCGCCGTATCGCAGTAGTTTCTCCACTACGCGCGTAGCAAATTGGCGCGTCCTTCTCAAGGAAGCGGTCCCAGTTCGGTGGTGTTTCAGTTCCAGCGGTGCGCTTCGTCCGCCGGCAATTTGTAGTACTTCGACGCTGGGCCCGGGGCGTGGCTCCGCAGGAATTCCTGATTGGCCCGGGCCAACTCCTCCAAGTTATCATTGAATGCCGGATCGTTGGCCCGCGGGTTGTCGACCCGCTTGGCCAGAGGGGTGTGGTAGCGGGCCTGCAAGGCTCGGCCCAGCAAGTGGCTGCCGACGAATATTGCGATGATCGGCGCCAGGGGCAGCAGGGCTACGCCTACTAGGATCCCCGCGGCGATCGCCGCGACCTCGTTCAAGGATTTCATGGGCTTGCTCCTCGCGGTATGGCCGACAGCCTTCGCCGAGGCCGGGGTGATCTTGTCAGCCGGGCGGGGCCTCGGTGCCGCGCTTGGCCTTGGTCTTTGATTTCCTGGGTGTCGTCAGGCGGACGCCAAAATACGCGCATAGCTTCTCAGCGTTCCGCAGCGTCATGCTCTGATGATCACCATTGAAAAAGCGAAACAGGATCGGCTGTGAAACACCCGCCGCCTTGGCCAGGGCGTTAAGGTTCATCCCGCTCTGGTCGATCATTTCCAAAACCTGGTTGGTCAGGGTCGGCGGTTCGTTCTTCCTCGGCTTGCGCATTTTGTTTGGCTTGCGCATCGACAACGCTGAGGGAAAGCTGGTCCAACTTGGCGATGAGCAGCCCATCGGCCTGGCCGCAACGGATCATCGCCAGGGCCTCTTGCAGCCCTGGGCGGCCGATGGCTTGCCGCTACGACCGGCGTCCTTGATGACCGTCGCTCCGTCCAAGTCGCAATGCTTCGCGTAACCGGTCAGATTTTCTCGCTGGTTGGCCAGGCTCACCCCATCCGCCGCCTGCTCCTCAGTCGAAACATGGATGTATCCAATGACCCTCATTGTAGTTCCCTTCGCGGCCAATGGTTGCCGTTCTCTTGATAGTATACGTATTCGCATAAACCTGTCAAGCGTCCATCTGCAGAATTCCCGAGTCGGCGGGCCGATGGCCGCGACCAGTCGCAACAGCGCGTCATTGCCGAGTTCCATTGCGGAGAGTTTTTCCTTGGGAATGTGTTTGCCTGCCGTGTGGAAGCGGCCCGGCTGCGGCTTGGCATGGACGGCGATCTGTTCCCAATGGTCGTTGAAGAGTAAGCGCCCAAGAATCGCCATCGGCGACCGTAGCGCTATCTCCGCTACCGGACCAAGTTGCCCGTCGCTATGAATAGAACAGGCAAGGCCTGCGGCGCACTTCGCGTGGCTGCCAGAACGTCTCGTTGGACAGTCGCACAAAACGGGTAAGCGTCCGGGCTGTCCGTGGCGGTCTTGTGGTAGAAGCCGGCTACCGGGCGTGGGCGCGGCGATGAGCGCGACGGGCTCGAGTGCGAATGGCCCTGGCTCGGGATTCATCGAGCCGGTGGTTGAGAACGGCTTCGGGATGGGTTGCCGCCCAGCGATCAGGCAGCATTTCCTCCAGTCGCGGATCGTCCGCATGCAGGCGGAGAAGAAGTTCGCGTACGTAAGACCATGGTTCGATACGGTGACGCTTTGCGCCGGCCAGGATCGTGCAGAGCACGGCTGCCCGCGGCCCCGCATTTTCACTGCCGAGGAAGAGCCAGTTCTTCCTGCCGATGGCCTGGTGCCGTAGCGTCCGCTCGCTCAGGTTGTTGTCGATGGTCAGGCGGCCGTCTTCGGTGTAGTGTCGCAGAGCTTCCCATTGGTTTCGGGCGTAGTTGACCGCCTTGGCTAGACTACTCTTGGGCAGCGCGGTCCTGGTCAGCCCCGTCAAGTAGGCACCGAGCTTGTCCAACACCGGGATGGCTTCCGCAGTACGAAGCTGGCGGCGAGCTTCGGGCGACCAGGTGCATGCGCGGTCTTCGATGTCGTACAGTTGCCGAATCCATTCCAGCACTTGATGTGCTTCGCGCGGATAACTCTTCACCGCATCGAAGAACTTCCGCCGCGCATGCACCAGCAGGCCACTTCCCGAATGGCTGACTGGGAACCAAGATAGATCGCGTCGTAACCGGCGAAGGCGTCGGCATGCAGGGAGCCTGTAAATCCTTGCAGAAAGTTGGCCGGTCCATCGCGACTGCGGCTGGTGGTATAGTCATAAACGCTGTAGGGCTGCTCATGACCGATGTAGGTCCAGAAACGTCCTTGAAAACTCCCCTCAGATCCGCCCAGGACCGTGACGGACGTGTCGTCGGTCCACATGACGGACGACTGGAGAACCCGCTCCCGTTGCAACTCGTAGAGCGGCCGAAACAATCCTGCTGCGTACTTCACCCAGTCACAGAGCGTGCTGCGGGCAAGATAGACGCCCGCGCGGGCCAGGATGTCTTCCAGACGGTAGAGCGGTAGATGGTCGCCGAACTTGCTGACCAACACCTCGGCAACCAGCCCCGGCCCGGCGATGCCACCAGGAATCGGCCGTTGCGGAAGCGGTGCTGCACAGACTCCCGCCTTGCAGCAGCGGCAAGCGTATTTAGGACGGACATGGATGTGGGCTTCCAGCTTTGCCGGCTGGAGTTCCAATTCGCGAGTGATGTCCTCCCCGATGCGGTCCAGGGGCCGACCGCAGCCGGAGCAGGTCTTCTCCTCAACTGACAAGTCGTGTTCATGGCGGATCTGGGGCAACTTGTCCCAGTCGATCTCTCGCCGCTTGCGCTGCCGGCAATGGCCACGCACTTCCACGGTTTCGTCTGGCGATCCCGGTTGCGGAGGATCGCTTGGGGCCGGCAAGTCCGCATCCAAGGCGAACAAGTGGCCTTGCCCTTGATCGTCCGGCAAGCGTTCCCGCCGACGGCCATAGGCCCAACGCTTGTACCACGCCAGCTCTTCGAGCGTAGCGGCATGCTCTTGTTGCAGGTCCCTGTAGGAAGCAGCCGTTTCGCTCAGCACGCGGTTGAGTTCCACAACCTGCTTCTCGGACCCCGCCATGCGACGTTCAAGTTCAGTGGCCTGCTTGAAAGCCGCCAGCAAGAGGCGCTGGCATTCGGCGAGATCGTTGGGAAGAAAGTCGGCACCATCCATGTTGCCGAGTATTGTAACAACTCATGCGAACAAGAAAAGCCCTCTTCTTCCTTTTTCTTCAACCGGTACGGCGATACCTCCGCCGCCGGCGCCCGTTCGCAGATCCAAGCCGCCGAGCAATTGGACCAGTTGGGCATAGTCCAACTCGACCCCTTCGTTCGTGTCAAAAGGCTTCACGATCGGAAAGGTGCCACGCTCCAGTCGCTTGTACCAGATGCAGAAGCCGTCCTGATCCCAAAAGAGGATCTTGAGGCGATCGCGCGTGCGATTGAGAAAGAGAAACAGATGGCCCGACAACGGGTCCTGTCCAAAGATCTCCTGCACGCGCCCCATGAGGCGATCGAAACTGTAATGCATATCGGTGGGCGTGGTGCAGAGGAAGATTCGCACATCGGAGTAGTCGTTCATGGCTGGGACGCCTTCCAGGGACGCAAGGCGCCAACCGCGCGGATCACGTCTACGAGGACCACTTGGCCGACCCCCAATGGCAACCGCACCACACCGCCGTTGGGCAATTCGATTTCCACCGGAGAGGCTTTGAGAGAGATCGGCACGAACACCGCACCGCCGGACTCGATGCGCTTACGTGACTCGCCCTCTTCGACCATCTCCTCGGGAAGGCCATCCTTGAGCCGTTCCAGCCAACGATAGTACGTCGACTTCGCGATCCCTTCGCTGAGGCAGAACTCATCCACGGACAAACCGCTGGCCTTGTAGCTTTCTAACCGCTCCTGCCAGTCCAGATACTCATCCAAACCACTCGCCGGCCGCCCCATATCATGTCTCCCTGAAGGAACAAACTCTACGCCTCCAGCCTAACACGCCTGACAAGTATGGACGAAACGGACGCTTACCAAAACGGTCGTTTCTCGGGGACACCGCAAAACGTATGGGTACTTGAGACCGGGGGCTGCTTTGGGTCCAAAAGGGTGCCCAACGGGCGTCGTTCAATTAAAGGCCGAACCGGGCAAGCACCGTGTCGAGGGCTGCGACTGCCGACTCGTTCCTCTTGTCTTGGTCCGAAGAATTCCATGCGCTTTCCAGCGCCGGAAGCCATGCCGCGGCGCGCGATACAGTGACATCCGCAGGCGAAATGCCCTGCTTCAGCCGATACGAGGCAAAGACCTTATCGCTCGCGGCCTGCGAGCTTGGCCGCGCAGTGCCGTTGCCCGCTCCAGTCAGGGCCGTGAACACGTTGAACTCGCTCATGGCATTCGCGGGAGCGCTGCCGTCGCTTCCCGCCGTCGCGTAATTCACTAGCGCGGCGGCGCTGGCCGGAGCAACCAGACCGGTCGATGGGAAGTCGCCGGCAACCAGGTCAGACACCAGGGAGTCGGCCACCGGCGTTCCCAGGCCGGTCACCAGGTTGTAGCCGGCAGACGCGCTATACCCATTGCTGCCGGTGGTGATGGCATGGAAGTCATTCTGCGAGAGGTTATACAGCGACTGCTGCGTTTCCGTCGAGCTGGCACTATCGAGGGCCGACTTCCCGGCGGCGGCGCGGCCCTGATTGACCAACACGACTAGCCCAGCCCAGCATGGAGCCGATAGGCTCGTGCCGCCGACGACCTCCCAAGGGTTGCTCGGGTCAAGGTTGTAGGGATCGGCGACCCACGCTCCCGTGGCCGGATCCGCCACAAAGGCAACGTCTGGCGTAGTCCGGCTGCCGGTAGATTGCACCCGCTGCTGGAACGCCGGCTCGGTTTCGTATTGGCTGAGCCCGCCGCCGGAACCGATAAACGCGCCGAAAGCGGTAGAATAGTTGCCCCATCCGCTTTCGCTGCCGTAGGAGTTGTCGGAATTGAGCGAGAGGCTCGTGCCGCCGACCGCCAGCACGTTGGGCGAGAAGGCGGGGTAAACGGGATCGGCGGCTCCGTAGTCGCCAGTGCTGGCCACGAAGGTCACGCCCGGCACGGCGAACGTGCTATCATAGGCGGCTTCATCGGCGGCCAGCACCTGTTGCCCTTCGGCGAAACCCCAGCTCATCGACACGGCCGACACGCCCGGCTGCGCGGCGGCGGTGGCCGCCACCGACATCAGGTCGGCCAGCGATTGACTGTTGGCCTCCACAATAACGATCTGCGCCGCCGGGGCGATCGCGTGGACCCACTCCACGTCCAAAGCCGTTTCCACTTCCCAGTTGTCGTTGCCGGCGCCGACGGGGTCGGTTCCGGGCAGCGACGTGCCCAGGCCGCTCTGGTTGACGACCGTGAGGAACGACGTTGCCGGGCCGTACTGCTGGTAGAGCGTCGGCCCGGATGAGGTGAGCCCGAACTGGTTATCAAACGTGTCGAGGGCCTGGTAGATCTGCGGGTCGTCGTAGGCCTCGACGATGGCAATGGTCTGCCCCGTGCCGTCGAGCGACAAATTGTTGATGCCATAGGCCGTGCGGATTTGGGCCGGGGTGTAAACCGTGCCGCCATTGGAAGCGACCAACTGGGCGACCGAACTTCCGCTGAGCGACAGCGTATCAACGATCAAAGTGACGTTGATCTGCGCGTTGCTGCTGAGCACGACTTGCGAATTCGGGGCGTAGATGGCACCCTGAATTCCAGACACTGCGCTGCCGCTGAGCGAGATCGCACGGGTGTTATTGCGATCTTGGTAGATTGAGATTCCCCAGAACGGAGTGGTCGTGTTTGTAAAGCCGGGACCGGTTGCTGGGACCAAGCTGATAGTTCCACTCCCGCCGAGCGAAATGCTGCCGAATGTGCCGCCGGGGCCGTCCGTGCCCGTAAAGGGATTGTATGTGCTGCTGGTGTTGTAGATCATCACGCCAGCGGTGCCAAACCCGAAGTTGTCGACGCTAAAGCTGGCGTGGCCGCTGACAGTGAACCCGCCGCCCGTGATGATATAGAGGCCCGGATCGAGTATCAGACTGGCATTTCCGCTGACGCTGATCTGACTGTAAACACCCTCACTTATTTCCTCCGGTTCATTGCCCTTCAGGACGACGGCGCCGTTTGATGAGGGAAATCTTCTTTGAATTGGTAGGGCTAAGCCGGCCAGAGGATCGGCAACGCTGGCTGTGTGCGTTGTTGGCGTCGGGCTAATGCTGGCGCCTCCCGTCTTGCTATAGCCGCCGACTACCTGGATGCTGTTGGCCTTGATCGTTGCGCCGCCGCTGGCCGAAAGCGCGGTGGCCGAACTGGAGTCGACCACGATGTTGCCCGGGTAGTTGCCCGTCGGATTGATGCCGGCCCCGCCCGAAACCGTTAGGGCGCCGCCGGCCGTTGGATCGAGTGCGAAGATCGATGGATTGACGGTAATGGTCAGGTCGATGCTGCTAAATTGGAAGTTATTATCGCCCAAATAGGCGACTTGGATGTCGTGGCTTCGGACGAGGAGTTGTTTGAAGGTAAATGGGTTAACAATGGTCGCCGTACCGGTGCTCGACAAAGTGGCGCGGCCGAGGTCGGTTGACATTGTCACATCGTAGAAATCAACGGTTCCTGTGGGCGTGCCGGCACCTGGCGGATTCGCCGTGACGTTGGCCGTGATATTCAAACTCTGTCCATACGCCACGGAGTTCGCCGAAGCGACCGCCGTCGTCGTCGTGCTGTCCTGATTGACCAGTTGGCCACCGGGGAGTGCGCCATTGCTGGGCGAGAGGAGATTGCCGTCGCCGCTGTAGTTGGCGACGACAGTGTGCGTGCCCGTGGATAGCGCCGCGTCGCCGATCGTAGCCACGCCTGAAGACGAAAGGGACACTGGGTTGCCGTAGTTGCTGCCGTCGATCACGAACTGCACTGTGCCGGTGGGCGTCGCATTGCCCACCAGCGCCGCCACGGTGGCAGTGAACGTTACCGACTGTCCGTAGACCGAAGGTTGAAGCGACGAAGTGACGCTGGTCGTAGTGTTGCTGTTGACGACCTGTCCGCCGGGCAAGCCACCGCTACTGGCAACCAAGACATTACCGTTGCCACCGTAGTTGGCGCTGACCGAATGTGCGCCCACGGCCAGGGTTGGAGCGTTGATCGTGACCACTCCCGCGGGCGAAACGGGAACAGGATCGCCGAAGTTGACGCCGTCGATGACAAATTGCACGGCACCGCTGGGCGTCAAGGTTGAGCCTGAGGCCGCCACGGTCACTGTGAAGGTCACGTTCTGGCCATAGATCGACGGATTCGGCGAGGTAGCCACGGTCGTCGTCGTCGGAATCGGATTCGGCGTCAATACCACATCGTTGCCGTCCCCGCCGACATAGCTGATAGTGAAACTAAAGGCGTGCGTGGTGTCCCAGATTGTCGCGCCTTCCGAAAGGTTTCCAAAGGTTCCCGTGTTGCGCTGGGTGCCAAGGTTATCGATCATCTCGAAGCGGTCAACCAGATGCGGAATGAAGCCATCCGTCATTGCAACTTGAAGATTGCCCGTCACACTGATATTGTCGGTGCCGACGATCTGGCCATACAGCGTACCCGCTGACAGGCCAGCGATTGGCTCAACGACACTGCCGATGCCTATTAGCGACAGTCCGGCATTAAGTTCGGCCTGCATTCGGCCGCCGTTGATGAGAGTGTTGGCTTCGAGTTGCAATGAGCCGCTTTGCACATCAACACTGCCCTCGTTGTCCAGCACGTCGGCGTCGAGCGTGAAATTGGTCACCACGTTCTGAACGATCGAGCCGTCGCTGAAAAATCTACTGCCCGGCTGGCCCTTCAAGTATCCAAACACGGCGTCGGCGATCACTAACAGGCCGTGGTTCACAAAACTGCCGCCGTTATCCACGTTAAAGCCACCGCCCGCAAAGTCAAAGGTCGAACCGGCGGGATTGATAAAGGTGAAGCCGGCCTGCAACTCCCCGAGATTGCCGCTGTGAAGGTCATACTCCACGCCGCCGTTGGCCGTCAGGCTGCCATGCCCGCCGCTGCCTTCAAGGGTCCCACCGTTCCACGTAAACATCCCGCTCACGATCCAGTCGGCACTTGTAATGAGGGCCCCTAAGTCATGGTTTGTGTTTAGTGAAAGGGTAAGGCTGGGGATGGTCAACGCGTCGGGGGCGAGCGTGGCGGCGGTTAAATCCATGCTGCCGACGATGAACAGATTGCCCAATTGATTGACCGTACCGGTGAATGCCAGCCCGCCACTCTGAAGGGCAGTGTTTGCAGCCTGATAGACGCCGGCCATCGTGCCGCCCTGGGCCCAAGTAACTCCACCCGCCGCGTGAATCGACGAGGTGTTGGTGGATGTGAGCGGGGAGAGAAAGATCAAACTGCTGCCGGCGATATCTTGCAAAGCGCCGCTATTGGTCATCCGCGAGTCGCCCTTGAGGCTGAGCGTCCCGGAGTCTTGCACGGTAATCGGTCCTTGGTTGTCAAACACGTCAACGTCGATCGTGAAATTGGTCACCACGTTCTGGATGATAGAGCCGTCGCTGCAAAATGTGCTTCCCGCCTGGCCCTGAAGAGTTCCATAGTAGACATCCGCGATGACGAGCGTGCCGTGGTTCAGGAAGCTGCAGTTAGCGTCCATGATCAGGCCACCACCCACATAGTCGAACGTTGAACCAGCGGGATTGATGAGCTTGAAGCCGCCTTGTAATGTACCCGGGCCAGCAAGGAACTCCGCGCCGCCGTTGGCCGTCAGGCTGCCATGGCCGCCGCTGCCCTGAAGACCGCCGCCGTGCCAGGTGAAGCTCCCGCTGACCGTAAAGTCGGCACCGGTAATGAGGCTCCCACCGCCCAAAGTAAGGCTGGGGAGGTTCGGTGCGCCAGGGGCAAGTGTGGCAGCGGTTAAGTCCAAGGCGCCATTGATCGACAAATCGCCCAATTCATTGACTGTACAAGTGAACGCCAGTGCGCCGCTTTGAAGGACAGTGTCGGCAGCCTGATAGACGCCGGCCATCGTGCCGCCCTGGGCCCAAGTAACTCCACCCGCCGCGTGAATCGACGAGGTGTTGGTGGATGTGAGCGGAGAGAGAAAGATCAAACTGCTGCCGGCGATATCTTGCAAAGCGCCGCTATTGGTCATCCGCGAGTCGCCCTTGAGGCTGAGCGTCCCGGAGTCTTGCACGGTAATCGGTCCTTGGTTGTCAAACACGTCAACGTCGATCGTGAAATTGGTCACCACGTTCTGGATGATAGAGCCGTCGCTGCAAAATGTGCTTCCCGCCTGGCCCTGAAGAGTTCCATAGTAGACATCAGCGATGACGAGCGTGCCGTGGTTCAGGAAGCTGCAGTTAGCGTCCATGATCAGGCCACCACCCACATAGTCGAACGTCGAACCAGCGGGATTGATGAGCTTGAAGCCGCCTTGTAATGTACCCGGGCCAGCAAGGAACTCCGCGCCGCCGTTGGCCGTCAGGCTGCCATGGCCGCCGCTGCCCTGAAGACCGCCGCCGTGCCACGTAAAGATTCCGTTCACTGTCAGTTCGCCGGCTCCTCCCAGCGTGCCGCCGGAAACGCTAAGTGTGCTGTACAGATTCGATTGGTTCGTGACTGTTAACGAGCCTGCCGAGACAGCTAGCGGCGCTTGGCTGGTAATGCTGTCGACGGGGTCGTCGATGCCGGAGGCATGGGTTACGGCCGCGTCGGGATTGAGCGTGGGGATGATCACCGCGTCCGTCGCGCCGGGCTTTTGCCCTCCGACCCAATTGCTTCCCGTGTCCCAATCGCCGCCGTCGGGATGGTTGACCGCATCCCATTGGACGGCCGACAGAAGCCGACGCTCTTCCAGCGGCTCCAATCGCAAGTTTCTCCGCAGGCCGTTTGCGGCTTTCTCACGAAGAGAGGGGCGGCGTGATTTCCTCAAGTGTTTATTGCTCGTACCGTAGATCAATGACAGAAGGCCCATTTTTATGTTCCCGTAAGTTGGCCGCGAGCGTCAGCGGAAATGCTGCGCGGCGGCGGGGACGAAACCGTGCGGTTCATCTTCGGGCGGTCTGCGGTATAATAAAAAAGTCATCACCGCGGGCGCACAAACCGGCCGCCCGGCGGATGGCTGGGCCGGTGAGGAGACTGCGTGGCTGCGGAACCTCACCGGCCGCTTTTTCTCCCGAAAGAGACAGTTCAAGTTAGTTGTGTGTTACTTATCAGGTCGCTTCGGCGGGGCGGCGGCGGAAACCACACCCTCGGCCTCGGCGAGAATTACCTCGGCGGGGAGCCGATCCCACCACTGGTCGTCGTCGGCCGCTGCGAGTCTTCCACTGGGCGGTCCCTTTTGCAAGCCCGCTTTGGCTTTGGAGTGCAGTTCCTTGGCCTTGCGTAAACCGTTCAGCTTGGCTTTGTTCATTGCGTGAAACGCCTCGCAGACGGCGACGATGTAGCCGCCTTTCTTCGCGAAAAACGACTGCGCCCCGGCTTGAGCTTCTGCCCTGGAAAACAATTTCTCAGCGTCCTCGTACCGGCCGGCGCGATAGTATATAAAAGCTGCCGGAAACGTAAACCATAATTCCGGATCGCTGGTCAGTTGGTCGGCATATTGGCAGCCCACCGCGAAGACGTTAGAAGCGGTGACCCGCGCGTATGCTCGGGTCCGTGGCCATGGTATCGTAGGAAACGCCGCTCAAGCCGTCTAGCATTTCAATGGTCCGATTGGCATAGCCGACGTCGCACCGCGGATAATCCCATCCGAGAAGTTGGTCGGACGCGTCCAGCAGCGGGAACCAGTCTTTGCATCCCTTTTCGACGGCGGGATCGGAGTATCTGACGCACTCGTTCGATCGGCCCCACCCGAGGATTTTTCCCGGCGGCGGAAGCAGCGGCATCCATTCGCTGATGACGGTTTTCGGCAGCAGAGGGTTTTCCCAGACCGGAACGGTCTTCGCCGCGCGTACTGGCTTTTCGGGCGCCGCGGCATGTTTGGGTACGGAATCCTTATCGGGCACGAAGACCTCCATCTCCTTGAAGAGAGCGTGCCCGCCGGGGCAGCATATGAGCGTCGGCCACCCGAAAGTGACGCGATCGTCGTTGGCAGTGCATTTGTACTTGTCGTTGATTTCGCTGACGAGGGAGTCGCCGTTCGCGGCAAATCCAAATGGGTAAAACCCGTTAAGCAGCTTTGGCGCTGTGAGGCGACCAAGCTGATACATCATCGCTTTGCCTTCGGCGAAGTTCCTACCTATGTTGATGGCTATTTGGCCGTTGGAACTGAAACACGCTCGGTACGCCTCAACGCCGCCTGCCCTCAGGTACGTATCCACTTGAGATTTTCGGAGGAATCTTACTTTCCCCCTGATACCTTGGGTAGAGCTTTTGAACATCAGCAGGCGGACCCTCGCGGGGTCGGACAATTCCATCACGCCGTCGTGAAAGGTGATTTGCTCCCGTCCGCCTACTTCGCAATTCGCCAAGTCCTTTTCCGACCGGAGTACGGGGACCCAGCTGCCGGAGACGCCTTTGAAGAAATCTTTCAGCGCCGGACCGTCCGCCGGCTGCATTCCGGACTCGGCTGCTTCGCGGTTTTCATTTTTCTGCGTGGGCACTATCGAAACGCTACCGTCCTTGCCGATCGTCACGCTGCTCGGCTCCGAGGTTTCGACGGTTGCCTCGCGGCCGGACTTGTCGCGCCAGCGGACGATGAGCATCGCGGCCAGCATCATGCCGGCCGCCGCCGCGCCGCCGATGAGGAAAACGGCGACGGTGGAGACTAACTTGCGGTGGCGACGGACCCATTTTCCCAGCCGATAACGGGCAGTCGGCGGCGCAGCGGTTACCGGGTCCCCAGCCAAGTACCGCTCAACGTCCCGCGCAAAGTCGCTGGCCGTGTCATAGCGCCGCGAGCGATCTTTTTCGACGGCCTTCATCACGATCCAGTCCAAATCTCGCCGCAACAGGCTGCCCAGGCGGGACGGATCGCTCTTGTGCTGCGAAAAGACTTTTGTGTCCTCGGCCTTCAACGTGCTGACCCGCGTGCTCGGCGGCGGCGGTTCGTCTTCGCGGATCATGCGACGGACTTCGTCAAAGGACGCCTTCTTGACCCGCTCTTGGTCGAACGGCGTGCTGCCGGTCAATAGCTCGTAGAGCATTACGCCCAGCGAATAGATGTCGCTGCGGGTGTCGATGTCCAGATCGCTCATCTCGGCCTGCTCCGGGCTCATGTAGAGCGGCGTGCCGATCATCTGGCCGTAGCGCGTGAACAATGTCCGCTCGGTGAGCGGCGCTCCGTGGAGCGCCTTCGCGATGCCGAAGTCAATGACCTTGGGAACGGGCGTGCCGTCGCGGTGCGTGACCATCACGTTGGAAGGCTTGACGTCGCGGTGGATGATCCCTTTTTGATGGGCGTGGTGGATGGTCTGGCATACCTGGACGAACAATGCCAGCCGCTCCTGGATCGTCAGCTCGTTCTTGTCGCAGTACTCCGTCAGCGGCATGCCGCGGACTAGTTCCATGACGAAATAGGATCTGCCCGACTCGGTCTCGCCGGCGTCGAACACCTTGGCGATGTTGGGGTGGTCCATCATCGCCAGGGCTTGGCGCTCGGCTTCGAACCGGGCGATCACTTCGCGCGTATCCATGCCCGGCTTGACGATCTTGACGGCCACCTTCCGCCGGACCGGCTCGCGCTGCTCGGCCATGTAGACCATACCCATCCCGCCTTCGGCAATTTCCTCCAAGAGTTTGTAGCGGCCGATGACCGTGCCGGGGCGTTCGCTGGCCGGCAGGTCGAGGCGGGCAGCCGGCGCGCGGCCACCGAGAAAATTCCCCGCCCTTTCATTCGCCGCAAGTAGGCTCTCGACTTCGGAGCGGAGTGGCTCGTCGCCCGAACAAGCATGGTCCAGGAATTCGGCCCGCTCGTCGTCGGCGCGAATCTCAAGCGCCTTGCCGAAGATTGTTTTTACGCCATCCCGTGCTGCGGACATGGAAAAGACTCCCGATGAGGCCTCTATAATTCAGTGCGATATTCGACAGTCGAAACTGTCAAAAATCTTCCAAGAATCTCAATCGGCGGCGACATGGCCGTTTTGCTCGATGCGTTTGAAGAGCCATGCCCGAGCGTAAACCCAATCGCGATAAGCGGTTCGCGGCGAGATGCCGAGCACGTCTGCCGCCTGTTCGACCGACAGGCCGGCAAAGCAATGGAGCTTGACTAACTCGGCGGCCTGAGCGTCCGACCTGCCAAGCTCCAGGAGCGTTTCGTCGAGGATCAGGATCTCGTCAGGTGGACAATCGGCGCCGACTTCGAGTTCTTCCAGAGCGACTCTCTGGAAATGCCCGCCGTTTTTCTCGCGATTCTTCCGTCGGGCGTTCTCGACGAGGATCCGCCGCATGGCTTCCGCCGCGGCGACGAAGAAATGCCCCCGGCTGTTCCATTGCTGGGCCTCCTTCACATCCACCAGTCGCAAGTACGCTTCGTGAACCAACTCCGTGGCCTGGATGGTCTGACCGGGCTTTTCCCGAGCCATTTTGTCCACCGCCAGCCGCCTCAGCTCATCATAGACCAGCGGCAAGAGTTGTTCGGCCGCGTGAGGGTCTTGCTCAATGACCGAGAGAATTCGCGTGACCTCGTGCATAGCGTACATGCCTCTACGTGCGGAGAACGAGATTCCCCCAATCCTATCCTGCAGGTTTGAAACACGCTACTCATTTGCTCTGCAAAGAAATTGCGATCGAGCGGCTGAATGTCTAGTATTTCACTGAACATGAAACCGGCATGTGACGGTGTGGAGCGCAGACCCGTCGTCAAGCCTGCCAAGCCCCGACTAGTAGCATGCCACGATCGTTTGTTTTCTGACGATCTGCGGACCATTCGATTCCTTGCGCGACTTTCCCGGCAAACCCAGTCCGATACTGCCATCTCTGAATTCAAATTATTGGAAAGCCGTAAAAACGGTAAGCGTTCGGCGAATCCATACTTGTCACGTCTGTTATCCTGAAAGTCTTGGTTCAACTTTTCAGGGAGATGGGTTATGGGTCGTCCACCGGCTGGTCTTGATGAGTACTTGGATTGGCAACAGCGACTTGAAAGCCAGAAGGCGAGCGGGTTAAGTGTTCCCGTGTTTTGCCTGCAGGAAGGAGTTGGTGTCTCAACGTTCTATCATTGGATTGACCAGTTGCGAGACGGCATACCGGAGTCTTTGGTCGCTGAAAAGGCGGCGCGGGAACAGGCGGAGTCAAACCCGGCGACGTTCTTGCCGGTTTCTCTCAAGGCGTCGCCAATCGAACTTCAATTGCCCAACGGCGGCACGGTGCGACTGCCTCTGGGTATCGGCCAAGCCGCGTTGTTGGAAGTCATCCGCGTTGTGGGCGGGCTACGCCCGTGGAGGTCACCGAACTCATGACCTACCTGACTGACGCTCGCATTTTTCTCTGTCTGACGCCGACGAAGATGAGCTATAGCTTCGATAGCTTGATGGGCCAGGCCGAGAAGATCTTCGCCCAAAATCCTTTGTCTGGCCATTTGTTCCTCTTCCTCAATCGTGATCGCGATCGACTCAAAATCCTGTTCTGGGATCAGGATGGTTTTTGTATTTGGTACAAGCGACTGGAAGCCGGCACTTTTCAACTTCCTAGCGTTACCAATAACGAGCAAGGCATCGAATTGGACGAGTGCCAACTCTACAGGTTGCTGGGTGGCCTGGACTTGAGAACCGGTCGTCGTCGGAGACGGTATCGCGCTGCCCGTTGAAGCGGCTTGCAGCTTCTTCTTTTTTTCGAGAAAGCGCTCTTGCGCTATCCTGGCAAGTTGCTATAACGGTTGGTGACATGGACGCCACCAACGCTCTACCCAACGACGTAACCGAATGCCATCGCCTGCTCTTGGCAGCATTCAAGCAAGCCACCCAGCTTGAACGTCGTGCCGTAGAATCCGAGAAGCAGATGGCGGAACTGAACCGCGTGTTGAGTGAGACGGCCGCATCGCACCAAGAGCTGCAACAAGAACACGCCGCTACACTCGACGAACTGGCGTGGTACAAACGGTGGGCGTATGGCCGACGGCGGGAACGTCTCAGCGAAGACCAAGGTCAAGGGCATCTGTTCGAGTTAGAACCGGACCAGCCGACCACACCCAATCTTACGGAACCTACGGCTCCTGACGAGGCCATCGATGTGTGCGGTCATCGCCGCCACCGCAAGAAACGCGAGATCGAATGGGACAAGTTGCCGCAGATCCGCCATGAGCATGACTTGCGGGATGAAGAGAAGATCTGCTCATGCTGTGGGAAAACGATGGACCGCATAGGCGAAGACGTCACACGCGAACTGGAACTGCAACCCGCGAAACTGGAAGCCCACATCCACGTCCGTCCGAAATACGCCTGTCGCTGCTGCAAGAAGGGAGTCTGTGCGGCTCCGCTTCCGCAGCGGCCTATTCCCGGCGGCATCGCCGGGCCGGGACTGGTCTCCGAGGTGCTTGTCAGCAAGTTCGGCGATCACCTGCCGCTGTACCGCTTGGAAGACATCATTGCCCGCGCCGGCGTCTACATCGCACGCAGCACGCTCTGTGATTGGGTGAAGTACGCGGCGGAGCTTTTCAAACCGCTGTACGATCTGCAACGCAAGCGTGTCCTGCAATCGACGGTGATGTGGACGGATGACACATCCGTCACCGTACTGGGCGGTTTGCAAGGAAGCTTTCAAGGCCACTTCTGGACCTACCTTGGGCACGAGCAACCTTACTCTGTGTACGACTTTAGCAAGAGTCGCAAACGGGATGGGCCGGCAAGTTTTCTGCAAGGGTTCACTGGTTATCTGCATGCGGATGCCTTCGCCGGCTACGACGCAATCTTTCTCGGTTCCCATGCGTCCATTCAGGAAGTGGCCTGCTGGGCACATGCGCGGCGGAAGTTCTTCGACGCCGTAAAGAGTTACCCGCGGGAATCGCACCAAGTGCTGGAGTGGATTCGGCAATTGTATGACATCGAAGATCGGGCTCACACTTGGTCGCCTGAGGCACGCCGCCAGCTTCCTGCTGCTGAATCGCTTCCCGTGCTGGACAAAATCGGCGTCTCCTTGACACGGCTGGCCAAAACAGCCCTGCCGAAAAGTAGCTTGGCAAAGGCAGTCGCGTATGCACAAAACCAATGGGAAGCACTCCGCCGCTACACCGAAGATGGTCGTTTGACGATCGACAATAACGTGAGCGAGCGAACACTTCGGCATCAGGCCATCGGCAGAAAGAATTGGCTCTTCCTAGGCAGCGAAACCGCGGGGCCGCGGGCGGCCGACTTATGCACGATCCTCGCCGGTGCGAAGCGTCATCGCATCGAGCCGTGGAGCTACGTGCGCGAACTTCTCCTCCGCTTGCATGCGGACGATCCCCAACTGGAAGAAATGCTGCCCGACCGCTGGGCCGCGACTCATCCCGAGGCCGTCCTCAACCATCGGCTCGACGAATCCCGGGCAAAGGCCGTTCGTACCCGAGCCCGTCGCGCTCATCGCCGTGCCCACGCCAAGTAACGCTCGGTCGCCACGCCTTCGACCACGGACAGGTCGGACGCTTACTGAAACTTGGGGTTTCCAACAACGATGGCACAGATACCTGTGGGGTGGGCCGGCAAGAGCCGCCCCAAAGCCAACCAGGCGCAAACTCAGAATCACCATCGCCTATTGGGCGGCAGCGGCACGGCGAGCAAATCGACTCCGGCGACGATTGGCCCAGGCCTCACAGAATTCTTCTTCTCGTTGTCCCAGCCGATGCTCGGGATGCTCGGCCAGCCAGCGATCCGGCAATACGGCTTCCAAGGCAGCCGTATCGCCGGTGGCGACGACGGCAATCCAACGCCCATTCAGGCCGAGCATCATCGCGGACGACGACGCAGGCCTACCAAGTCGATGCCTTCCAAGATCAGGGTCAAGTCGAACAGGCGCATCTCGATTCCGGCACGCGACGTCGAACCGTCCTCCTGCACTGTACGGCTGCCTTCGGCACTTCAAAGGCCCCGGCTTCCAATCGCTTGCGCCAAACGACTAGCCCACCCACCGCCTTTGGAATCATCGTTCAAACCAGGACGAATCGTCCTCGATCCTCTTCGCCAAATCCTTGCCTTCCAAGAATCGGGCCAGCTTCTTGAAGTGACGCATCATCGCCCCGCGGTCGTCGAGTTCGACAACGGAAATCTCGATCACTTGGTAGCCGTTGTTCCGCAGCCAACTGCGGATTTCCCGGTCGCGGGCGGCGGTCTCCGGATTGCCGTGAATGCCGGCGCTCAGGCCGTCCAGATAGATGCAAACTCCCTTATCAGCTTCGTCGTCCTCGTCTCCCAAGAAGCAGACGTTGGGCGTCGTGCTCCCGATCAAGTGATCGAGCACGATCGGCGTCTTGAACCGAATCTGCTGCTGGAAATTGCCGGACGTAAAGCCCGCTGCGTCCAGCAGGTGCTTCAGCTTGGTCTCAGGGTTATTGACCGGCTAGGCACCGGCATCCTGAACGTGGGTGGTCGGGTGGGTCGGCCGAATGTCGTTCTCTTCCTTGATTGTCCCGCCCCACGGCTCCAGCAACTCCGCGGCGACGTGCCGATCAAGATACCTGTGATAGAAGCTGTTACCGAAAGTTTGGAGGCAGTCGATGCAGGAGCTGGCGCAGGCCGATGGGCACTCCCGTGCGATTTCCAGTGCGTGCTCCACAATTCTGGAAAAGTCGTCGAGGATCTGCGCCAGCAGCCCTGAACCGCCCGGCATCGGGTCCCACAGAACGCCATCGACTTCGTCCCGGTCAACATGGGCGATCACGAGGATTTGCAGGTCTTCCAAGTGCATGTCGAGCACATGAGCGGCCGACATGCGGAGCGACTCCAAAACGCTGTACGCCTCGGTCTGGTTGGCGCAGGCGGGCAAACGCGCAGTTTCAAAGTAAAATGCGTATAACATTGCGTCTGCTTGTTCGCTTCGACAAGCTCTTTTATAATGGCTGCTCGCTAGCCTTTAATCGCGGGTCTCCGGAGACCCGCGGCCAAGCCAAGGATTCATGGACATGTTCCAATTGCGCACGAAGACAAATCTGCTAGGCCTCGTGCTCTTGGCTTTGGCCGTTTGCGCTGGGCGTGCGCGGGCGGCGTCCGACGAGCCGCAGGCCGGCCCGCATATCGTCATGATTATCCGCCACGCGGAAAAGACGGGCGAGGCAAACGATTCCGATCTGTCGAAGAAAGGCTACGAAAGAGCGGATGCCTTGGCGACTGTATTTCCAGCCCATTTTCCGCGGCCCGACTTTCTAATCGCGGCCAAGCGCTCAAAAAACAGCAATCGGTCGGTCGAGACGATCACGCCGCTTTCCAAAGCTCTGCACGAGGAAATCGAATCGAAGTTCAAGGACAAGGAATTCAGCGAGCTGGCACACGAATTATTGACCAATCCAAAATATGCCGGCAAGACGGTGCTGATCGCCTGGCATCATGGCAAGCTGCCCGAACTGGCCAAGGCGCTGGGGGCGAAAGACGTTCCCGACAAATGGTCCGACGAAGTTTTCAACCGCGTTTGGGAACTCACTTTTGAGAAAGGCGCACCGGCATTCAAAGATCTGCCGGAAAACGCCTTGCCGGAAGATTCAGCGCGGGCGAAATAGCAGCTTACAAAGTACTGCTTACTGGTGTCGGTCCTTTAGCCGTCAATCTACGCGGCGACCAGCTCGCTCTCGGCAATCGACGAGTGCGGCGCAACACGTCCTTGAGCGGCCAACTTTCGGCCGATGATCACAAACGTGTCGGCGAAGTTCGTGGCGCCAAGTGCCTGTAAGAAGGTTTGCCGGCACAAATCGACTACGTGAGCCGGGCGCAGCAACGCAAGTAGTTTGAAGCATAATACGGTTTGACCTCCAACACCCCCATGTGGTTGTCGCGCAAGAGGGCGGCCATTCGCGACGGAAGGCAGTTGCGGTAAAACGCGGGAAAGCCCGCCACACCGATCGTCTCGGGATAAATGCTCCACAGAAGCCGGCGCGAGAGCCGTGCACCGAGCAGCCTGTTCAATAAGGCAAACGGCGCGTAGCGGCAAGGCATGAAATGGGCCATCACGCCGCCTTCGGCCAGCGCCGCGGCCAGATTGCCGATCGCGGCCTCCGTGTCCGCGACGTGTTCGAGTACCGCGCGCGAGAGGATCAGGTCGTAACAACCTGGGATTGGCTGCGCTCCCACGTCACTAACGATTGTGGCATGGTACGATCCTGCCGGCGCGGCGGCCAATTCTGCCGCGGAGATGTCCGCGCCGGTCACGTGCAAGCCGAACCGCCGCATCGTCGCCGCGTCAAGACACGGCGCGCGGCCGCCTCCCACGTCAAGCACTCTCATGTCTGGCCGAAGCAGGTCCGGCACGACGCGAGTCGAAAAGTCGTCCAGGCCGCTCGTCCGGCCGAACCATCGCTGCGCGACTTGATCGGCCCGCGCGGACAAGCGGCAATTGATGCCGACAAGTGCCCGGAACATGTCATGCAGCTTCGTTGCCACCGCTTCCACGTTGCGATCTCGATCCGATCGGTATTCAGCCCATTTTCAAGGCTACTTATACTGGATCAGGATCGGCGTCGGAAGAGCATTTCGAATGTCGAATATCGTATTCGACCAACAATTTATTCGGGCGTTGACGGCAGGTACCGCCACGTAAGGCCGAGGCCGAGGTAATAAATGCCCAGCGAGGCCGTGTTGTTTGGACCGAACTGGCCCGTCTGCGGCAGCATTCCGCCCGCATACAGGTCGACGTCCAAGCCGCGGAAGAACACATCCTGCCGTCCGACGCCGGCCGTGATGCGGTGCTGGTTCACCAGCGGAACGTTCGCGGCCTGATACAACTGCACGAAGTTCTGGCCGACGGGGCGGCCGTCAAGGTTGTCGCCCACGCTATGGTTGATCGGATCGCTATTGAAGGAGTAGCCGAGCCGATACTTCGTCAAGCCGCTGGTATACTGCGCGCCGAGGGCAATCGCCCACTGGTCGAGTAGGACGTCTTGCCAGAGATCGGCGTCCTGCCAGAGCTTGTAATAGACGTCGCAAGCCAGCAGGAGATTGCCGTCCATCAGGCTGCGATTGGCCAGACCGATGCCGAACGTGTCGGGTTGGTCGATATTGACGTCGAAGTAGTCGGTCCCGATGCGCACCGCGTCGGGAAACGTGAAGTGCATCTTGGATTGGTAATAGAAACCTAGCGTATTGCACTCGTTTAACTCGTAGGTCGCGCCGATCGTCCCGCGAATGCCATAGGCATTGACCATCGCCGCACTCGTTACAGGACCGACGTTGCCAAGCTCCTCGAAAGCGTTGCCAAGCGTCATCGTCGCGCCGATGGCGAAGCGGTCGTTCAACTTGAATGCGGCCCCCATGTCCACGCCCAGAACCAAATATTCGCTGCTGCTGTTATTGATGAGCGCGTTTTGGGGTACCATGCCGCGATACTCGGCCCCAAGGCCGCTCAAGCTGGATAGCCCCATTCCCATCGTGCCGTTGAAGCCCAGCGTGCGGAGGTCCTGCGTCACGCCAATTTCCGGCGTGAGAAAACCTTGAGTGCGGGAGGTGGCAGTGAACGCGGCACCGGCAAGATCGGCCTGGTGGTCCACGGTGGGATAGCCTTCGACCCAGCCGCCGCCGATCGTGAACTGCGTCCCTTCGAACTGGGCCATCGTGGCCGGGTTGCCGAAGATGGCCGAAGGCACGTCTTGCGGCCGCGCTGTGCTCACGCCGGCCATGCCACCCGATGCCGGCCCCATGACGTTCTGCAAGTCGGTGCCGTAGCCCTGTCCGTAGCTGGAACCGGCGAAAATCGTAGACGCTAATGCGACCACAAGTGCGATTAGTAAAAGTCGGTGGTTCATGCCACGCCTCGCATAGTTATTCGAAGTATCAGTACATCGTCTTCGATCGGTTGTGCCGAGAATTCGCGTTGAGCCTTACATTCCGGTACGCGGGCAAGTATCAACTGCGCGGCTGTCGCGGGCGGTATAACCGTAACAGCTTTCCACGTCGCTCGGCCTCGGGCGGCGCAGACTTGTGCAACAACGACGGCCTACAAACCTGGCTAACGACCTCGGCGCTCGGCGGCGAACGACTGACGAATCTATAAAAAACAAGCTGCCGTCTTTTCGTTGAAAAGACGGCAGCCCGGGTTAATCGAGTAATCCGTATTCAGGCGATCGGCCGCGAGGCCGAACGGCCATTACGGCCAAAGCGCGTTAGGGAATGTTGAACGGATCGTTGCCGTTCTTGGTGACCAAAAAGAGCATGTTGGCCGTGTCGCAACGCTTGCTCATGGCCATCACCGAGCCATCGCCCATCGCCACGATCGCCACGGCCGGGTGGGCCGAAGAGGGACCGTATGTCGGCTTCGGCAAACTCGCTGGATACTCATACTTGCCGACGTCCGCGCCCGTCGGGCTGAAATCCATCTGCAGGAAAGTGCGATTGTTGGCATTAAGGGCCACGCCCGATCCATCGCCGTACGTATTGTCGAACCCTGCCGGAGTGAAGAAGGGGTAGGTTGCGGCGTGCGTAGTGCCAGTCGGCATGGACGCTTGCGGGATTGCATCCAACATGCATTGCTTGCCGTCGATCCAGAGGCTGGTGCCAGTGCCCGTGGCGTTGGTATTATCGTCAATTGTCTCCATTATCAAAATGGTATGCGAGGTGCCATCAGTCATGGAGGCCATCGACAGATTGCTGTTGCTTGGAAAGATTGTGCCATCGGGATGAAGCGAAACGGTACCATACGCAGAACCGAGCGTGTTGGTGGTGCAGACCAACAAACTGGCCTGGCTGCTCGCAGCCATGCCCTTGTAGTTGGTGAACGCGCCTTGCGGCGGCGTGGCGCTCGAGTTGACGTAGAGTTGGTTGTTATTGCTGGGGCAAACGAACTCCTTCAGCGAAGTGTTGCCGGCTACGCAGGGAGGCGTGGTGCCGGCGAGCGTATACGGGATCACTCCCGCGGCGGTTATGGGATATGCAGGGAGACCAACGAACGACTTGTAGAGGTAGTCGTATTCCATAAACGGCAACAACTTGACCAGGAAGCTGTAACCTCCGATGGTCTTCGCGGCGCTGGTGCCGTACAAGCCAGCGGCTGGCGGCAAGGCGTTGGCGTACGTGCTGGCGTAGTTCTGCATCGCCAGACCCAACTGGTGCCCCTTGTTAAGGCACGATGCTCGGCGGCCCGCTTCGCGCGCCGCGTTGATGGCCGGCAGAAGCAGGCCGATCAGGATGCCGATGATGGCGATCACCACCAGCAGTTCGACGAGGGTAAAACCTCGCGAGGAACGTTTCGTGACCATAAGTCACCTCCATTAAGAATAAAAACGATAAGGAAAACATGCGACGACCATCGCCGCACAATCGAATCCGAAGTTAGAAAGAAAAGCTTGGTCTGTTCTCTTGATCGGCCAACTCGGGCAGCCCTGGCGAGCAATCTAGTCGCCTTCCTATTTGTACGAGTTGGTGAAGATGCCACTTCCCTTCATCCGACCGCAATTGTACAGGTTTCATATTTTTTGTCAAATCAATTGCAATAAATTCAGTCAAACGGTCTTTCGGCCCCCCAAGGTTGGGCGGGCAAAGCAGACTGTGCTCGCCAAAAAAAAGAGGACTGCGCGGCCAATTTTCTGACACCTTGACAGTTCTTTCCAGCATGGCCGAAAATAGCGTTTTCGCCTCTAGGATAAGCCGTGCCGCCATTTCAGACTCTACTTTCCGGCCCCGCAGGTGCCGGCAAAACGATCCGACTGTTGGAGCGGTATCGAGGCGCCATCGCTGCCAGCCCCCCAAGCAGCGTTCTTTGGCTCGCGCCGACGGGGCGTGCGGCAGCCGACATTCAGCACCGCCTTTTGGGGGCGGCACTACGGGCCTGCTTTTCGCCTGGCGTTTCCACGTTTGCCCGCTTCACCGCCGCCGTGCTTAGCCGGTTGGCGCAGCCTATGCGGCCGCTGAATTGCCTCTTGAAGCGCCAGATGGTCCACCAACTTTTGGAGGACGAGCGGCGAGCGGGCAACCTGGAGCATTTCGGGCCGATCGCCACAACCGCCGGGCTGCTGGATCTGGTTTGCGAGTTCATCCGCCAGATGAAACGGCTGGAAATCTGGCCGGAACAGTTTGCCGAGGCGTGCCGCGAGCGAGGCGCTAGCCCGAAGGACCGCGAGCTGCTGGCCATCTACCAAGCGTACCAGGACAGGCTCGTTGCTCATAATCTTTACGACGCGGAAGGGCAGTTCTGGTCTGCCCGCGATCTCCTTCGCCGGCAGCCACGGCGATTCGAGCTGGTCGTGGCCGACGGTTTTAGCGATTTCACGCGGACGGAACACGACATGCTCCAGACGCTGGCCGGTCAGTCGGCCGAGATGTGGATTTCGCTGCCCTTGGAAGAAGAGCCGGGCCGCGAAGATTTATTCCATAAGGCTCTTGGCACACGCGAGGAACTGCGGCGTAGACATCCAGAACTTCGTGAAGAGACGATGCCGCGAGTGGACAAGCCGTCTTGGAGGGCGCTGGCACACATTGAAAAGTCAGTTTTCGCCAATCCTCGCGGCATGAGTCCAGCGCCAGACACGTCCCGGCTGGAAATACTCGCCTGCGGCCGTCAAATCGGCGAGATTGAAACAATCGGGCGGCGGATCAAGCGGCTGTTGATCGAGGGAGATGTGGGGCAGGTTGCCAACCTGCCAATGCCTCGGCAGATTGGCAATCTGCCCCACGTTCGTCCCGGCCAGATTGCGGTCGTCTTCCGCCGGCCACAGGCGCTGGCCGAACTGGTACGCGAGGTTTTCACGCGCTTGGAAATACCGTTCTACCTGGAGAACGCCGAATCGTTGGGACGCTCGCCGCCCGTCGTGATGCTCGTGCGGCTGCTGGAATTGGACGCCGAAGATTGGCCGATGCACAAACTGCTCGGCGTGCTGGGCAATAACTATTTCTCGCCCGCGGAGATGGAGTGGGACGGTCTGGCGGCCGGCCGGGTGGAGGCCGTTATACGCGGCTTGCAGATTCCAAGCGGGCGCGAGCGGCTGCTGGAACGTTTGGTGCGGCTTGAAAACACCGAAGAAAAATCCGGTAGGCCTGCGCCGGGCTTGACCCACGCTACCAATCAAATCGTCCGCGGTTTGGCTGATGCCCTTGATAGGCTTCCGCGGCTCGATACGTTGGCGGCCTACGCTCGCGCGTGGAATGAATTGGCCGATCAAACGGGGATTCGCCGGGCGATGCGCGGCGGCGACAGTGCGGCATGGGAACAACTGCTCGATACGCTAGATGAAAGCCAAAAGCTTTCGCAGTGGCTAGGCCAGGACGCACCGCTTTTGGACCGTATGCAAGCCCGCGAGGCGCTCTTGGATATCCTTCGCAGCCAGTCAATACTCGGCTCTAACGAAGAATTCGGGAGAGTCCGTGTGCTTTCAGCGGCTAGCGCGAGGCACGTGAAGTCGCCTTACCTGTTTTTGGCAGGGCTAACCGAAAAGTCGTTTCCTGCGGCCGACGGCGATGATGGCATTTACAGCCACGCCGAACGCCAGCGCCTAATCGAAGCGGGCCTGCCGCTGCCCAGCCGCAGTGACCGGCAGTCCGAGGAGATGCTGCTGTTCTACGAGGTGATCAACGCGGCCACCACTCGTCTCTGGCTTACTTATCCGTCGGTCGATGAGTCGGGCGAGCCGCTCACGCCGAGCCCCTACGTTGCGGAAGTCATTCGGGCTTGCGGCGCGAGGGCAATAGTGTGCGAAGAGCAAACGGATCTGAGCCCAATTCCCGCGGCAGACGACGTCTGCTCAGCCGACGCGTTACGCATTCGGGCGGCGGCCGACGCCTTGGAGGGAAAGTCCGATCAGCTTGCCGCCTTGGCGAGGCATGACGCGCGAATGGGCGAAAACCTCCTCCGAGGATTGGAATTCTCGCGCAATCGACAAAACCGCGAGCGATTTACTGGATGCGAAGGAATTTTGGGTGAAACGGCCGCGAAAGCGCTAGCAGCCGACTTTCCGCCGGACCGGGTCTTTAGCGCGACAGAGCTGGAAGCGTACGCCCACTGCCCATACCGCTATTTTCTGAAAACGCTGCTCAGAGTCGAGCCAACGGAAGACATCGCGCTGGAGGTCGATTACGCCGAGCGCGGCCAGATGGCTCACAATTTGTTGGCGGCCTTCCACCGCCGCTTGAATGCGGCCGCCGGCGGCCCGTCATCGCCCGTTGCGCTTTCGCCGGAAGAATTCGCTCGGATTTTAGCGGAAGCGTCGGCCGAAACGCTGGACCCTCCATCCGGCGACGGACTGGCGGACGCCCTCCGCGAGATCGATCGCCGCAAGCTGCGGGAGTGGCTGGCGAATTACATCGAGCAGCACGCGAAGTATGACAAACTGTGGAACGAATGCGACGCCCCGCTTCGTCCGGAAATGTTCGAGGTCTCCTTCGGGCGAGCGCTCCGCGAAGACCAGGCGCCGCCGTCGACCGCCGAGCCGCTGGAACTGATCAGCGAGGACGAGACGATCCGCCTGAGCGGCCGCATCGACCGCATCGATATCGGCAAGGTCGGCAACCAGACGGTTTTTAATATCGTGGATTACAAGACGGGCGGCTCGACCAAATTCAGCGAAGATGCCTGCCGGCGGGGCGGCGCGCTGCAACTGCCGCTCTACGCAATGGCCGCCGCCGAACTGATACTCAATGACCGCGACGGCCTGCCCTGGCAAGGAGGATATTGGTACTTCGCGGAAGGCGGCTTCAAGCCACGGCAAGCCCTGCGAATGTACGAACTCTCCGGCGGCCGCATTGAATTGAACGAAATGTGGGAAAACATTCGCGGTTTTATGGCTGATACCGTCGGCGGGCTGGTCAAGGCCATGCGGCGCGGCGAATTCCCCGTCTGGAGCGACGACAAAGATTGCACCGGCCACTGCCCATACGGCACAATCTGCCGCATCAACCAAGTTCGTTCGCTGGACAAGGAATGGCGACCGTAGGGAATTGCATGGCTGAATTCACTGAACAACAGCGCAATGCCATTACAGCCAGAGCCTCTGTCGCGCTCGCGGCGGGGGCCGGATGCGGCAAGACGTTTGTGCTCACGGAGCGGTTCTTGGCATGCCTTGACCCCCAGCGGCCGGGCGGGCCGTTGCGGTTGGACCAATTGACCGCCATCACGTTCACCGAAAGGGCAGCGCGCGAGATGCGGCAGAGGATCCGCAGCGCCTGCCTCGAACGCCTGAATGCCGCCTCGGAGGAGCACGCAGGCCACTGGCTTCGTACCTTGCGCGATTTGGACTCGGCTCGGATTTCCACAATCCACTCGTTTTGCGGCTCGCTGCTCCGCGCGCACGCTGTGGAGGCCCGGCTCGATCCGCATTTTCAGGTCCTTGATGCCACGGCCGCACAGACAATCCTCTTCGAGCTGATTGACGAACAGCTTCGCGAGCGGCTCGTGCAAGGCGACGAGGCCGTAATCAATCTGACGGTGCAATTCGGGCTGGAAAGGCTTCGGGAGATGGCCGGCCGGTTGTTGGAAAATCGGCAGGAGATCGATTGGGATCATTGGCGGGGAGAAACGCCCGGCCAACTCCTCGCCCGTTGGGAAAACTTCTGGCGTGCCGATACGCTGCCCCGCGTACTGACGACGGTGGCCAAGTCGGCGCCGGCCGCCGCGATTCTCGAACTGCTCGGCCGCGAGACGCCTTCTCATGAAGTGATGCGCGCGCGATGTGAGTTGTTGCGCGACCGCCTGCCGAAACTTAGCGAGGCCAAAGACGCGGCTGCGGCGTTGGCGGAGATACGCGAGGCGGCGCGCGTACAAGGCGGCGGCACCAAGAAGAACTGGTCGAGCGAAGAAGCCCACGAAGCTTTTCGCGCCGCGGCCGAAGATCTGCGCAAACTGATTGACAAGGTCAGTAAGGATGCGGCCTTTGATCCCCGCGCCGCGCTGCCGGCCGCCGAGGCGGCGCTGGCTCTTTTCAATGTCGCGCATGGCCTGGCGGCAGCCTACGATCGCCGCAAACACGAAGTGGCCGCTTTGGACTTCGACGACCTGCTGATCGAGGCCCGCAAGCTGCTCGTCGGCCCGGATCGCGAAGACTTGCGGCGGCGATTGGCGGCGCAATCGAAGCTGCTGCTGGTGGACGAATTCCAGGATACCGATCCGCTGCAAGTCGAATTGGTGCGGGCACTTTGCGACGATTGCGTGGCCGACGGCAAGCTCTTCTTCGTCGGCGACTACAAGCAGTCTATTTATCGCTTCCGCGGCGCGGACCCGCACGTCTTCCGCCAGCTCCGCGAGGAGATTCCGGCGGAAGGCCAACTGCCGCTCACGCGCAACTTTCGCAGCCAGCCGGCCGTGATCGAATTCGTGAATTGCCTTTTCGCGGGCGAAATGGGGCCACGCTACGAAGCGTTGGAGGCGCATCGTCCCCAGCTCGGCCCATCGCCGGCCGTAGAATTCTTGTGGGCTCTTGAGCCGGACGACGAGTCGTCTAACCCGGAGCCAACGGCGACGGCGGGCAAAACCGTCGCCGCTAGCACCGCGTTCAACGAGTCGGACGATGCCGAAGGCTCGCCATCGGAGCGCACGCGACGCCGCGAGGCGAGATGGATTGCGCGGCGTCTCCGCGCCATGCTCGACAGCGGCGAGGTGCTTGTCTGGGACAAAGACGCCAAGGCCGAGCCGGCGCTCGCGCAGTCCGGCCGGGCGATGTCACGCTCTTGTTTCGCGCGCTGACCAACGTTGAGTATTACGAAGAAGCGCTGCGCGAGCACGATATCGACTACTATCTGGTCGGCGGGCACGCCTTTTACGCCCAGCAGGAGATCTTCGATATTGTCAATTTGCTTCGCGCCGTGGCCAGCCCGTGCGATGAAGTCAGCCTGGTCGGCGTGCTCCGCAGCCCAATGTTTGGAATACTCGACGAAACGCTTTATCACTTGTCCAAGCACCCGAATGGACTTTCCGGCGGTTTTTGGTGCGTGCTGGAGTACGTCAGGCTTTCCAGCCTGACCCAGCGGGCGAGTCAGGCTAGAAAGCCTGACGTACTGATCAACATATCTAATAGCGAACTCTCTCGTGTCCGCTTCGCGGCGGAAACACTCGCCGAGCTGCGGGCCGAAAAGGACCGTATGCCCGTCGCGCAATTGATTCATAGAGCACTTGAGCGGACAGGATACGACGCCATGCTGCTGGCTGAGTTCCTCGGCGAGCGAAAGCTGGCAAACCTGCACAAGCTGATCGAGCATGCCCGGCAATTCGACGCGGCGGGCATCTTCACGCTTGCCGACTTCATTACGCAGCTGGCCCAATTCATCGCCCGGCGCCCTAACGAGCCGTTGGCGGCGACGCAGCCGGAGTCGATCAACGCCGTGCGGCTGATGTCGATCCACCAATCCAAAGGTTTGGAATTCCCCGTTGTGGTCGTGATCGACGTCGATCGTCAGCGTCACGGGAGCGGAGAGGGAGTCGCGTTCACGCCGCAACTGGGACCGATGATACGCTTGCCCGATTGCACGAGCGGTTACGATTTGTTCCAACGCGCAGAGCGCGATGAGGAGCTTGCGGAGTTGACGCGTCTGCTCTATGTCGCCGCGACGCGGGCCGGCGATTACTTGATACTTTCGTCGGGCATAACCGATCTCGATCAACCGCTGGGACCGTGGACCGAGCTTTTGCAGCGGCACTTCGATCTCCGCACGGGAACACCGTGCGGCGCCGCGAGCCGCCCGCTGGTTCGCGTTACGAGCGAGGAGCCCGCGCTGCCGCGCAAGGCTTCGCCCGTCGCTAAGAGCCGCGACTTGATAAAGACCATCGCCGATGCGCAGAAGCTTGCCGCAGCAGGAAAGGGCGACGTTCCCGATCTCTTGCGGCCGATCGCCGTCGATCGCGACGCGCGGCAGCGTTATTCGGTTTCTCGCCTGCATGGCACGATACGGCAGCAAGCGGTTGATAGCGCCGATTTCGGCGAGGAGGAGCTGTATAGCGCGGTAGCTATCGATCCGCTGGGCCTGGGCACGTTGGTCCATGCCGCCCTTGCCGATCTCACGGCCGGCAAAGACTACTCTCGCGAAGTCATCGAGTCGTTGGTGCGGAAACATGCCAGCATTCACCTTCCCAGCGCGGTCGACGGTATTGACGAGGCAACAAGCATGATCGCCGGATTGACGCAAACTCCGCGCTGGGCTGCCGTGCGCGGCGCGAGCCAAACACATGCGGAATTGGAGTTTCTCTTGGCGTGGCCGCCGGACGGCGCTGTGGGGCAGGTTTCCAACCTGCCAGGGAATCGGCAGATTGGCAATCTGCCCCACGGCCCGTTCATTCAGGGTTTTATCGATTGTCTGTATCAGGACTCCGCCGGCGATTGGCGGCTGCTTGACTACAAAACCAATCGCATCTCGCCGCAGACGATTTCCGCGACGGTTGCCGGTTATCAAATGCAGATGCTCATTTATGCCTTGGCGGTGGAGCGCGTGCTGAAGCGTCCGCCCGTGGAGATCGTTTTGCATTTTCTTCGCGGCAATGTCGAGCACCAATTCGCCTGGGACGATGCCGCGCGGCAGCGAGCGGTAGAACTGGTAAACGCTGGGCTCGCCGGCACAATCGAACCAGGGCCATAGGTCGGCCGAATAGTGCGAATTCGCCCTGTTTTGGCGGCTGGAAGTCCAGAAAGGTCGGAAATTCCGGGAAAAACGGGGAGCGAGGTCGAGAAATCGGCGTTTTTCCCGTAGAATTTGCCGATTTGCTGGGTTGCAAAGTTTCGCTAACCGATTTAAGTTATCAAACATTGCGTTGTCAGGTGGCCGATCCTGGACGCTTTCCGACGAGGCTCGCATCAGTCGACAGCCGCGACAGCGATTCCTCGGCAAGCCGCTCTCCAGGCCACCTGCCGACGATCCCGGTAGTTCCTGACAACCTTTAGGAGAAGTTAGTATTATGGCAAAAGCTGCTGCTGCCGCCAAAAAGGCCCTTACGAAGTCCGAGTTGATGGCCAACATTGCCGAAGCGACCGAGCTCTCGAAGAAACAGGTGGGCGATGTGCTCGATTCGTTGGGCGCGGAAATCAAGAAGAGCCTCAGCGCCAAAGGCGCTGGAGCGATCACGATCCCCGGTCTCATCAAGATCGTTAAGCAGAAGGTTCCGGCCAAGCCCGCCCGGTACAACGTTGCCGATCCTTTCAATAAGGGTCAGTTCCGCGATTATCCCGCGAAGCCGGCCACGACGAAGGTAAAAGTCCGCGCCTTGAAGACGCTCAAGGAGTGGGTTAAATAGCCGCTCACCGATGTTCACGGCAAAGGGACACTGCCCAAGCCGTCCTTTTTTCCGGAATAAGCCGAAAACTCTAGCTAGATTCTCACAACGCCTCCGAGGAATTCATCCTCGGAGGCGTTGTTTTTTGGTGTGACAAAATCGTCATAAGCGTCTCATTGCAACGGGCTGAGAAACGCCCCGTTTCGCGCTGCCAGTTTGGCCGGCCGGGTATTCCGTATAGGCCATACAGCTTCTCATTTTTTGTGCTGTTCGTACCTTTCCGTGCAGTTTTGCCGGGCTTTCGTATCAATCCGCGTTTTCGGCTATCCCGATGAGTAGCAATGGTGACAGATAACCATTCACTTCCAGTTTTAGGAAAAGAGCGCGAAAACATGAGTACACTACGGTGGGTATTCGCATTGTCGTTCGCCAGCGCCATGTGCGCCGGCACCGCCAGGGCGCAGACGACCCTGACCTCCGGGGTCCAACAGCCCGGCTCGATCCGCCAGATGGCGTTTCAATCCGATGATTTCGGTTACGCGATAACCGATTCGGGCACGGCCGCCCCGGCCTCGCCCAGCAACGCGCCTCCGGCGCCGCCTGCTGCCTCGGGTGGCACGGCGACCACGCCCGAGGCTCCGAAGGAAGAAGAGAAAAAGGCGGACGACACTCCGCCGCCGGAAACTCCCTACCGCATCTTCCACAACGTCGGTGACTTCGGCCAGTGGGAAGATTGTGAACACTTGGAGCTTCGCGGCTTCCTCCAAGGCGGCTACACCTCCAATCCGGAGTGGCCGCAGAATCGCTACAACGGCCCGGTCGCCTACAACGACCGCGCCAATGAAGGCGATCTGAACCAGATCTACTTCACCGCCGAGCGGCTGACCAAAGTCGAGAACGACTGCGGAATCGACTACGGCTACCGCGCGGACGTCCTCTACGGCACCGACTGTCGCTTTGTGCAAGTCTTGCCCGGCAGCCAGTGGGATAGCGGCTGGAACAACGGCAACCGTTTCTACGGCTTGGCCATGCCGCAGTTGTACGGCCAGGTGCAGATCAACAAGCTGACGTTGGAAGGCGGCCACTTCTACGCCCCGGTTGGCTATGAAGTCGCCCCAGCCGAAGGCAACTTCTTCTACTCGCATAGCTACACCTTCCTTTACAGCGAGCCGACAACCCTGACCGGCGGCTACGCCACTTACAAGCTCAAGGACAAGCTGCTCGTGAATGCCGGCTTCGATACCGGCTGGAACGAGTTCAGCGAGATCAACGGCAAGACGAACGCCTTCTTTGGCTTCGATTGGACCAGCCCGGACAAGGACGGCAAGCTCGAAGTGCTCGAAGAGGTTCTGCTGGGCAACACCCAGCCGAACAACAACGTGAGCACCCGCTACCTGTTCGACACAGTGGTCAAGCTGAAGATCAGTGACAAGTGGACGTACGGTATGGAGTTGGACTTCGCCCACGATTCGCAAACCGCGCTTGCCGACGGTACCACGGGTGCGGCATCGTGGTGGGGTTGGGACAACTACCTGTTCTACAACGTCAACGATTGCTGGAGCTTCGGCGGTCGCTACGAGTTTTTTGAAGACCTCGATGGCGCAGTAGTCTCCCAGAACTTCACCGGTGACCCGGGGTTGACGAGCACCTTGTCGCCGGCCTCGCGATGGCAGGAAGTGACTCTCGGCGTCAACTGGAAGCCGAACTTGAACGTCACCTGCCGCAGTGAAGTGCGTTGGGACTGGGCAGACAACATGGCCGCGGCCGGTGCCAAGCCCTTTGCCGACGGCTCCGCCAACGGCCAGTTCCTGTGGGGCAACGACATCATCGTCCGCTACTAAGCGAAGCGAATTGGGGCTGCCGCCGGCACGAAGTGCGCGGCGGCAGCCGAAGGATGCTTTGGGGTGAGTGGATGTCGGCCGTGCTAAGGGGCAAAACCCCGGCAAGCACGGCCGACTCACTTTCTTGATATACATATGCCTGACGTTTACTTCCATCCGCACCCGGTCGAACCGGCCGAAATTGACGACTTGGGCCACGCCAACAACATCGCTTATGTCGCCTGGCTCCAGGCGGCGGCGGTCGCCCACTCCGCGGCCCAAGGCTGGCCGCCCGAGCGCTATCGCGCCTTGGGCCAAGGATGGGTCGTCCGCTCACATTGGATCGAATATCTGCAGCCCGCTTTCGCGGGCGATCGCGCGGTCGTGGAAACGTGGGTGGCTACGATGAAAAAAGTCACTTCGCTGCGCCGCTATCGGATCGTCCGCGCGGGCGACGGACAGTTGCTGGCCACGGCCGAAACCAATTGGGCGTTTGTCGATCTGGCCAGCGGAAAGCCCGCGCGAATTCCGCCCGAGCTTGCTGCGGCCTTTGCAGTCGTCCAGCGCTGAGACGATGGAACGACGTGTACCCCGACCGCGGTTTTGTGCTGCGCGTGTCGGGAAAATCTGCGTGGCGTTGGCCCGCATTCTTTTAGGACGTATCCTCGAAAAAAACGGCCTGTTTTCATTGGTTTGTGGGGTGCGAGAAAGACAGGATCAAGTCAGAATCAAGACAGAATCAAGTCAGGAACGAGTCAGGAACGAGTCAGGAAGCGACGGTTTTGGTGCGTGGTTTTAGCGCACAGGCACCGCCTCGCGGCATTTCGCCGCGGCGGTGCATCATGCATGTGTTGACGTAAGATATTATGCGATAACATGTTAAAAGCGGCCGGCAGCGGCTCGAACCGGCGGCAAGCTGGGCAAGGGCGGTGCCATTAGGCCCGCGCATGCACCAATTGCCGAGCGAAAGGAGTAAAAAAGTAAAAACCATGCCACCGAGTTCTTTCCCGCGGCAAACGAACATGTGTTTAACGGAAATCATGTTTGAAATCACTTTGAAAACGCTTTGATTTCGCTTTGATCCTGCTTCAGAATGATTTACCGGAAGTAAGGAACCACGAAATACGCGAACGACACGAAAACCAGTCTTCCGACCGCTGTTCCCAACGCCGATTTTCCGCTCGCTGCCGATTGCCCTTCCGTCGTTGAACATTGTGCCTTGAACATTGGTCATTGCATCGCCACTTCCCGCTCAACTCTCAGCCCAAAACTATCAACGCCTGTATACATATCCATATATATATTGCTAGATGCGCTATGCGAAAATGGACGAATTCTTTTCGGATTGTTCCCAAGTCATTGCCGGACAAGGACTTAAAGAAGTTTCGGGGTCATTTATGACATATCGCATCTCCGCCGTTTTTGTAGCCGTTCAATTTAAACGCATACGACCTCGGATGGGGCCATAGCGATTAGCTCCGTGCTCGCGTCGCGATCATTCCCCAGGCCGTTAGCCTCGTTGTCACACATAACTTATGACCTCATCCGGCTTGTCGGATGGGGTCTTAAGTTGCTGACTTTTGTGAGTTAGCTGTCTAACCTCCTTCACCATCCAGCAAGCTGGCTGGGGTCACTCAACGACTTATGAGTAACAGCGAGGCCGTGGTATGGGTTGCACACCTTCGGTGCTGGTGCGGTAGCCAGCGGTGCAGCGGTTTACGATGGGCCGAAGGCCCAAATCCATACCAGCCTGCGGCACCGCCGCAGGACCTCATGCCCCAGCCGCGGCGTAAGGGCCGAAGGCCCGATTCATTTTTCAACCCAATAAATGGCCGTTGCATCTTAGTGGTGCTCGTGGCCGTGCCCATCGTGCCCGTGTCCTTCCCCGTGCCATTCGTGGCCATGTTCGCCATGCTCGTGACCTCCATGCCAGTTTCCGCCCCACCATGGATTGCCTATGCCGATTGAGACTCCCGGCCCGTAATAGCCGCCGTAATACGCCGGGTAGCTGCTGTAGGGATACGAATATCCATAGCTATAGCTCGGAGAATAGTATGTCGAGTATGGCGCCGGATAGGCATCGGCATACGCCGGCGCGCTTGGCACGTAGTAAGCCCACCCTCCGTTGACGTACTGCATCCAGCGGTTATCCGGCGCCCAATACCACCAGCGCCCGTTGTTCCAGCGGTACCGCCACTCGTTGGGCCTTCTCGCCACGTTGACAACTACGCCCGGCGCGGCCGGCCGAACCGCTACGCCGACGTTTCCCACTGCTATTCCCTGGGCTTGAATTGTTTCTCCGGCCAGCCCAAGCAGCAGGGCGGCCACGGCAATTAGTTTGCATCTCATAATTTTGCCTCCATCATTGCTACGCAGCGTTTGGGGAATTTGTTTTCGGGTGCGATTTTGATGTAACCCTGCCGACGTGCTGGGTGTATACTCGCGAAGGAGTTAGTCCGACTCCACATCCACCCCATAGAAGGAGTATATTATGAAGTACATTGCTGCACCGTTGGCCGCGCTGGTATTGATGATCGCCGCCGCCGCGCAAGCCGCCCCGTTTCAGTCGAAGGACATCGCCGCTGACTCGAAATGGGTCGTCCACGTCGACGTCGATGCGATCCGCGATTCCTTTATCGTAAAGAAGGCGTTTGAGACCTGTCCACATTTGAAGGATGCGGGCAAGCATTTTGACATGATCCGCGATAAGGCCGGCATCGATCTCCGCAAGGACCTGCACGGCATCACGCTCTACGGTCCGGATGCCGACCACAAGCACGCCGTGGCGATTGTCTACGCCAAGGTGGATCAAAAGCTGTTGCTGGAAAAGGCCGAAAAGGCCAGCGATCACAAAGTCAGGAAACACGGCGACATCGAGATTCACTCCTGGTCAATGAAGCACGGTTCGAAGTCGGACACGGCCGCCGGCGCGTTCTACAAAAACGATGCGCTGGTATTTGCCGCCAACGCCGAGGGCGTCGGCAAGGCGATCGACGTAATGGACGGCTCGGCGAAGGGCGTAACCGCGCTGGACTCGCCGCTGGGCGGTCGCGCGATTGCCGGCGCAACGGTGATTATCCGGGCGTTCGATCTTCCGGCGGACGAGCGTTGCCCGCTCATGAAGCAGACCAAGTCGGTCCGCGTAGCGATGGGCGAGAACAACGGCAAGTCGTTCTATCGCGTACGGTTGGTGATGAAGAGCGCCGAACCGGCCGAGCAGCTCAAGACGATTGCCGAAGGCTTCAAGGCCATGGCGTCGTTGCGGTTTTCCGGCGAGCCGGACATGATGAAAATGGTCAACGGGCTGACCGTTGCGGTCCGTGAAGGCACGTTCAATGTTCGCTGGGAGGCGCCGGTGGAAGACGTGTGGGCCGCTGCTGAGAAAATCGCCAAGAAAGCCGAGGAGCACATTAAGAAGCTCAAGGAAATGCACAAGAAGCAGGCTCCGAAGGGCGGCAGCGACGACGTCTGACAGGAAAATGAATAAAGGACCAGTGTACAATGTACAATGTCATTGAACATTGAACATTTCAAACATGCGCGGGGCGGTCGGAAAGGCCGCCTCGCTCCATTTCTTGCCTTCCGGAGCTTACTCGTAGCTGCTCCTAGCATCTACCACTTTCGGCGGGGTCCCGGCGGGAAGAGCAGATCGCGAAAAGCGTCTCGCCCATCGCCCACTTGACTATTTTCTTAGTATTATTAAAATATAGCTTTGCGTTCGCTGCGGCGTTCTCCGCGCCGGAACATTCTTGTCAGGATTGTTTCCTATGGATCAAGTGGTGATTCTCGCCCGAGGACTCGGCACGCGGATGCGAAAGGCGGACCCCGCGGTGGCGCTCGATCCGGCCCTGGCGGCCGCGGCAGATAGCGGCGTGAAGGCCATGATTCCCACGATGGGCCGGCCGTTCCTGGACTTCGTGCTGGCGGTAGCCGCCGAGGCGGGCATTACCCGCGCTTGTCTTGTGGTCGGCCCGGAGCATGGGCAAATTCAGCAATACTATGCCAACCTTCGGCCGCGGCGGATGAAGTTCGAGTTCGCGGTTCAGGAGAAGCCGTTGGGCACCGCGGATGCGGTCGCGGCGGCCGAGCAGGTCGTCGGCGACCGATCCTTCGTGATGATCAATTCGGATAACTACTACCCGCTGGAAGCACTCTGCGGGCTGCGCGACGCGCCGGGCGCGGCGGTGGCGATTTTCGACCAGGAAACGCTCGTGGCCAAGAGCAACATTCCGGCCGATCGGATCGCCAAGTTCGCGGTGGTTGAAGGCGAGCCGCGGCCCGACGGCACGACCCGGCTGAAGCGGATCATCGAAAAACCGGACGCGGCCACGCTGGCCCGCCTGCCGCGCCCCTTGGGTGTCAGTATGAACTGTTGGCGGTTCTCCCCTGCGATTTTCGAGGCTTGCCGCTCGATTCAGCCATCGCCGCGCGGCGAATTGGAGATAACCGATGCGGTGCAATACGCGACGGACCGGCTGGGCGAGCCATTCAGCATTGTTTGGTGCAAGGCGGCCGTGCTGGACCTTTCCAGCCGCGACGACATCGGGCCGGTGACGGAACGACTGGCCGCGGTTAAAGTGGATTTGTAATAGTAGATCTGATTAGCCATGCAACTTCGTCACGACATCGAAGCGATCGCCAAGAACTTCCTGATATACGCCGGGTTCCAGTCGGCGGAGGCTTACGGAACGGGCCATATCAACGACACCTACTCCGCCACTTACTGCCAGGGCGGCCGGACCGTTCGCTACATTCATCAACGGATCAACCTGAAAATCTTCACCAATCCTGCGGCGCTGATGGAAAACATCGAGCGAGTGACCGATCATCTCCGCGCGAAAATGGCCGGCCAGCCGGACGTCACGCGCCGCACGCTGACGCTTGTGCCCGCTCGCGACGGGCGAATGTTCCACGTAGACCCGCAGGGCGATTTTTGGCGGACGTACGTTTTCATTGAAGGCGCTCGCACCTACGACGCCGTCGAGTCAACCAGTCAGGCCTATGAGGCGGCCAAGGCTTTCGGACGCTTTCAAGGATTGTTGGCGGACCTGCCAGCGCCGCGGCTGCACGACACGATTGCCGACTTCCATAATACGCCCAAGCGTTTTGCCGCCTTGGAAAAAGCGATCGAGGCGGATGCCGCGAACCGGGCCAAGCTGGCTCGCGCGGAAATCGATTTCGCCCTGCGCCGCAAGTCGATTACTTCGCGGCTGATCGACTTGCAGGCTCAAGGCGCGCTGCCGGAGAGGACAACGCACAACGACACGAAGTTCAACAACGTGATGCTCGACGACGCGACGCAGGAGGGCATTTGCGTGATCGACCTCGACACGGTAATGCCTGGCCTTGCGCTATACGACTTCGGTGACATGGTCCGAACGACGACCAGCCCCGCCGTGGAAGACGAACTCGATCTTTCCAAGGTGTGCATGCAGTTTCCCATGTTCGAGGCGCTTGTGCGCGGCTATCTCGCGTCGGCGGGCGATGTGCTCAACAAAGCGGAAAAGCAAAACCTCGCCTTGTCCGGCAAGCTGATTACGTTCGAAATCGGCATCCGCTTTCTGGCCGATTACCTTGCCGGCGATGTTTACTTCAAGGTGCATCGAGAGGGACACAATCTCGATCGCTGCCGGACCCAATTCAAGCTGGTCGATTCGATTGAGTGCCAGGAAGAAGCAATGAATATGCTTGTGGAGAGTTTATCGTAGGGTGGGCCGAGCGCAGCGAGTCCCACCGATTCTGTTGGTGGGACTCGCTGCGCTCGGCCCACCCTACACTTTTGGCCCTAAAACGGACGTCAAGTGATGGATCGTTCCCGCAATCGCGCTTTGCAGCTTGCCGCACGACGCTCGCATGATCTTGCAGTCGGCGACGACCGGACTCAACGCGCGACGCTGGACGAGCTCGAGCAGTTGCCCGAAAAGCCCCTCGCGGATGTCGAACATGCGGGCCAAGACGAACACGGCGGACGGATTGAAGATGTTGACCAGGGCGGCGATTCCGATCGCCAGGAACTCGATCGCGCGGTCGATCTCTTCGTCCGCCTGCAACTCGCCGGAGCGGACCAGTTCGAACGCTTTGGTGAGATTGAGCGTCTTGCCGCACTTCGCGGAAATCGTGCCGGCGAGGGCCATGTCGGAGGCCGCGGTTTCCAGGCAGCCGACGTTGCCGCAGCCGCAGCGTCGACCGTGGGGATCGACGGTGATGTGTCCGATCTCGCCCGCCATGCCGCTATGCCCGGCCATGATTTGTCCATCGCTCATGACGGCGGCACCCAGTCCGCCCGTGGCGTCGACCAGGGCGAAATTGTCCATCCCGCGGGCCTGCCCGAACGCGCGCTCGCCCAGGCAGAGGGCGTCGGTCTCGTGCAAGAGAATGGTGCCGAGCCCCAGCCGCCGCTTCAAATCGTCGGCCAAATAGCGGCCGTCGAGCTGGTGCATGTTGGCCGAGAGGATCATCTTCTGCTGCTGCCGGTCGATCAGTCCCGGCGCGGTGATGCCCAGCGCCAGCGTCGTCGCCTTGGCGCTGCGCGGCATGAGCTTGCGGCAATGTTTGACCAGCGAATTGAGGAGTTCCGGATAGGTGTCCGGCGTGGCGAAGCGAATCGTGCGGTCGTCCTGCAATTGGCCGTCCAGGCCCGTCGCGGCGATCGAGCATTCGCGAATATCGACAACCGCACCGAGCACGCTGGCCGCCCGATTGGCGGGCCGCAGTACCCGCGCGGGCCGGCCCAGGGCCGCGCCGGCAGCGTCGCCTTCCTCCAAAAAATGCGAAGCCAGAAGCGATCGCACCAGCTTCGATACGGTTGGCGGACTGATGCCCGTCAATCGCACCAGCTCCGCGCGCGAGAGGCCGCCTTGAGCCTGGATCATTTCCAGGATGCGGCGTTCGTTCATCCGCCGCAGCAGGTTTGGGCGGACCTGCGGCAGAGTCTTTTCCGGAGGGCCCTGGGATCGCGAGCGGTTCATATTCATCATGGGTTAAGATTTTACATAAAATATAGGACATTTGCAGGGTAGGACCATTCGCGAGGTACTTGGGAGCTATCCCAAGGACGTGTTAATGGAGTAAATAAATGAACTTAAGTGACCAAAAATACGGTAGATTCGCCCTCGTCAAGGAGATGTTGGAGACGCCGGGACTGATCGGGGAATTCGATTTTTCCGCCTCCGGTGAGGCCGCCGCGGCCATTCGCGACTGCGGGCGGCTGTTCCTGACGGGCGAAGGATCGAGCCGCATTTTCCCGGCAAAAAACCTCATCAATGAGGTCCTTCGGCTCGGTCTGCCGCTGGCCGTGGCCACCGAGGGAGCCCGGCAGGCCCACGAATATGACCTGTCGAAGTTCGCCGTCTTCGGCGCGAGCAACAGCGGCAAGACCAAGGAGTTGATTTCACTTTTCGACAAGCTCTGCCGCCAGGGGCACCAGAGGCGGTTTGGACTTTCGGCCAACAGCCCGTGCATGTTGGAAACTGTCGCGAACCGATGTTACACCTTGCAATGCGGCAAGGAAGAAGCCGTGGCGGCCACGAAGAGCGTGGTGGAGCAGGCATTGTTCTACCGATCGCTAGTTTCCACCGGCGGCGCAGCGTCGCCTTTGGCTGAGCGCCAGCAGGAAGCCGCGGTCAAGGCGCGAGATATGCTCGAAGCCGAGATTGATCCTGCTTTGATCCAGAAGATCGCCAAGGCCTCGACGGTCTACTTCGCCGGACGCAACAACGGCGTGGCCGAGGAAATCACGCTCAAGACCAACGAGATTACGCACAAGAAGAGCGATTACCTTGAGGGCACCTACGCGGTCCACGGCGTCGAGGAAGTCATGACCCGCGACGACGTGGTGATCGTTTTTGATCCATTCCCCGAGGAGATCGAAAAATTCAAGACCACGCTCGTCGACGGCGTCGGCTTGACCGTCATCGCAATCGCGGCCGAATCGACGATCGTGCCGACGATCACGATTCCTCGCGTGGAAGGCTTTTGGAACATCTTGCAGCTCCTGGCGGGCTGGAATGTCCTCGTGCAGGTCGGCGTCGGCCTGGGGATCAACCTCGACAAGGCTGAGCGAGCCCGCAAGATCGGCAACGAGTTTTTGGGTGGATGAACGTTTCCTCTCCGTCCGGGAGAGGGCTGGAGAAGAAAGCATGTGCTCTACGATACAATACGCCCGCCGCACCGCTGGCGGATTGCTGACGACCTCGCGAATCGCCGAACTCATGGACGATTGGCGCGCGGCGGAGGAAATTTGGCTCTTCGTTTCGCCGCACGACGACGACATCGTGCTCGGCGGCGGGCTGATCTTTCAGGCCGGGATCGCTGAAGGAGCGCAATTACACGCGGCAGTGGTCACCGACGGCCGCATGGGCTATTGCCGCCTCGACCAGCGCGATTCCATCGCGAAGATCCGCACCGAGGAAGCCCGGCAGTCGTTCGCCATTCTCGGCCTCGCGCCGGAGCGGATCTACTTCCTGGGCTATCCCGACAATCACCTGAGCACGTGCACCGGCGCGTTCATTGCCAACGGCGAGTCGGGCCATGCTGAGGAGCAAGTCGGGATGCAAATCGCCTTCACGCGGCTCTTGCGCCGGGTGCGGCCCACGCGAGTCTTCGTGCCCACCAGCTCCGACCTGCATCCGGACCATCGCATCGTCCACGAACAGTTGATGATCAGCCTCTTTCACGCCCAGGGCGCCATCTGGCCGCAGCTCGGCGAACCGATCGACGCCGTGCCTCGGGTCTACGAAATAGCGATCTACTGCGATTTCCCCGAGCCGCCGCAAATCCGCCTCGAGACGCCGCAGGAAATGCTGGAGACCAAAATCCGGGCGATCATGGCCTACGCAAGCCAGGAGCAGATCGGGGCGCTTGTGGAAATCCAGCGGGCGACCGGCCCCGTGGAGTACCTTCGCGAGTTGCAATTCCGCTTCTATTCACCTAAGCAATACAGCGGGCTATTCGCGAGGCCGTCTTGATGTCCGGCAAGATTTGCTATCTTGGCGACGACCACTTGCAGGGCGCGGCGGCGTACCTGGCTGGGATCCTCACGCACTTTGGCATCGACTTCGACTATGTGCCAAGCGCCGAGTCGCCGCCGGCAAGTTTCGTGGACACTCAATATGCAGCGTATGTTATTAGCGATTATCCAGCGGCGCGGCTGGATGTCGCAATGATGAACCACATTGCCGCGAGCGTCGCAAGTGGCGCCGGTCTTGTCATGATCGGCGGTTGGGAAAGTTTTCATGGCAAACTAGGTGAATACCATCAAACGCCGCTTGCCGCGATTCTGCCCGTGCTGATTCTGCCGTACGACGATCGACGCAATTTTGTGCAACCCTGCTTGATCGAAAAACGCACGGACCATGCGATCTTGGCTGGACTTCCGTGGAGCAACCCGCCAGGAATCGGCGGCATAAACTTGATAGCGCCCAAACCCCGTACCGAGCTTCTGCTGGATGCCTGCTCGTATTCCGTGTCGCAGAGCGGTCACGTCCACGAATTCTGGCCGGTGGGCCTTTTCCCCCTTCTCGTCGTCGGCCGGCACGGCGCCGGCCGCACCGCTGCGCTGGCCACCGACGTTGCGCCCCATTGGGTCGGGGGACTCATCGATTGGGGCGACGAACGGATTGTGCAGGAAATCGGCGGCGGTACAATCGAAGTCGGCAACTGGTACGCCCGGTTTTTCCGCAACCTGATCGCCTGGGTAGGGAAGTTGCAAGTTTTGTAGGAGAAATATGCTTCAAGGCAACGCAATCATCGGCCAGAGCGGTGGACCCACGAGCGTCATCAACGCCAGCCTCGCAGGCATCATCGAGGCCGCCGGCGGCCAGCCGGCAATTGGCCGCACACTCGGCATGCGCTACGGCATCGAGGGCTTCATGCGCGGCGAGGTTATCGATCTGGGCGCGGAAGACCCGGCCACGATCGCCGCCTTGCGCTCGACGCCCAGCTCGGCGCTCGGCAGTTGCCGGCATAAGCTCAAGGATGCCGATTTCCCGAAAATCCTCGACATGCTGAGGCAGCACGACATCCGTTACTTCTTCTCCATCGGCGGCAACGACACGATGGACACCGTCCACCGCGTCGAGGCCTATTGCCGCGCGGAAGGTTACGAACTTGTCGGCGTCGGCGTGCCCAAGACCGTCGATAACGACCTTTGTTTGACCGACCATACGCCCGGTTTCGGCAGCGCGGGCCGGTACGTGGCGCTCTCGGTGAAGCAGGCAGGGATGCTCGCCCGCGACATGAAGCGCGTCGATCAGTTCGTCATTTTTCAGACCGTCGGCCGCTCGGCGGGCTGGCTGGCCGCCGCGGCGGCCCTGGCCAAGGTCAATGAGGACGACGCCCCGCATATTATCCTCCTGCCGGAGCGGCCCTTCGACCAGGACCGCTTCCTCGCCGACGTGAAGCGCTGCCACGAGCGCTTCGGTTGGTGCTCGATCGTCTGCGGTGAAGGCGTATGCTATTCCGACGGCATCCCGATCAGCGAGTCGCGCGTCAGCGATAAGTTCGCCAACGTCGAGTTCGGCGCGATGGGCGGCACGAGCGCCGCGATGATGCTCCATCGCATGGTCAGCGCCTCCTTCGGCTGGCGGGGCGAGTTCCAGGTCTGCGAGTCGCTGCAAATGTGCGCCGCCGACCGCGCCTATCCTGGCGACATCGAGGAAGCTACGGCTTGCGGCCGCCGCGCGGTGGAGCTTGCCCTGGCCGGAACGTCGGGCGTGATGGTGAGCATCGTCCGCGAATCGAGCGATCCCTACCGCTGGTCGCTTGGCACGGCGCCGCTGGCCGACGTGGCCTTGGGCGCGAAGCCGATGCCCGACGTGTTCATCAATGAAGAGGGCAACTACGTCACGCCCGAATGCCTTGCCTATCTCCGCCCGCTCATCGGCCCGTTGCCGGATTACGTGCGGCTGAAGGGGATCGAGGCGTAGGGGCAGGGGGGGCCACTATTGCCTGCCCTGCCTCTAGCAGCGATAATACCTGCGCCGATCCGACCGTCGCCCTGGCCATTCGGAAAGTGCGCGCTCCGCGGACGGCATCAAACGGGGAAACGCGAAATGAGTCAGACGATTACCCTGTTCGTCAATGGCGCCGCTAAGAAGGTGACGACCGATCCGGAGCGGTTGCTGCTGGATGTAATCCGCGAGGACTTGCAACTCACCGGCACGAAGTACGGCTGCGGCGAGGGGCTTTGCGGCGCGTGTACCGTCTTGATCGACGGAAAAAACGTTCGCACCTGCCAGGAGAACGCGGTCGATTACGACGGCAAGTCGATCACCACGATCGAAGGCCTCGCTCAAGGCGACGCCCTGCACCCGGTCCAAGAGGCCTTCATCGCCGAACGGGCGATGCAGTGCGGATACTGCGTGCCGGGCATGATACTCACCACCGTCGCGCTTCTGAAGCGCTATCCGAAGCCGACGCAGGAACAGGCGCTCGCGTTCATGGGCGGCAATCTCTGCCGCTGCAACAACTATCACAATATCTTGCGTGCCGTCCATCGGGCGGCGGGGCAGCCCGAATCCCAGACCGCGGAGGCCGCACGATCATGAGCACACAACTTTTGTACGAACCCAAAGCTTCATCGGATCCCAATGTTTCGTCGGATCATCGGATCGATCCGGAAATCTATGAACCGCTGAACACGCACGACTCGGTTAACGGCCTATCGCGGCGCGAGTTCGTGCAAGTGCTCGGCGCGGGACTGCTGATCACCGTTAGCGGCGAGATTGCCCTAGCGCAGCAGCGCCGCGGGGGGCGCGGCGGCGGCGGCCGGGGCGGATTTGGCGGCCGCGGTCCGACGAATATCGCCGCGCGGCTGCACATCGATCGCGACGGCACGATTACCGTGATGACGAGCAAAGTCGAGGTCGGGCAAGGCTCGCGCGCCGAGATCACGCAGGCCGCCGCGGAGGAACTGCGGTTGGACCCGCGCGGATTCGGCTCATCATGGCCGACACGGCCTTGTCGCCCGACGACGGCATGACCGCCGGCAGCGGCACCACGCCAAGGACGGTCGGTTCTGTCCGCAACGGGGCGGCCGCCGCGCGCGAGCTGCTCATCGATTTGGCCGCCGAGCGCTGGAAGGCCGACCGCACCGCATTGCGGGTGCGCGACGGCGCGATCACCCAGGAATCGACGGACCACAAGATTACATACGCCGAGCTGGCCCAAGCCGACGATTTCGCCAAATCGCTCGCCCGACCGATTCCCGGCAATGTGGCGATCGCGCCGGTGAGCGAGTGGAAGGTTATGGGCACGTCGGTATTGCGGCCGAATGCTCGCGATATCGCTACCGGGGCGCATCATTATCCGTCGGACATCGTACGCGCCGGGATGCTTTTCGGCAAAATCCTCCGTCCGCCTTCCTTCAACGCGACTCTCGAATCGATCGATCTCGCCGCGGCCAGCGCAATGCCGGGCGTGACGGTGATGCGCGAGGGCTCGTTGGTCGGCTGTGCCGCGCCGACGAGCCTTGCGGCCGAGCAAGCGGTCGAGGCGCTGGCCAAGACGGCAAAATGGAAGACCAAACAGCAGATTTCGGACAAGGACCTCTTCTCTCATTTCCGCGAGACGGCCCAAGGCTCGCTGGCCGGTGTATTTGATGCCGATCTTAAGAAGGCGAATATCGTGCTGCACGAGACCTACGAAGTCGCCTACATCCAGCACGCGCCGATGGAACCCCGCGCCGCCGTTGCCGAGTGGAACGGCGACAAAGTTACCGTTTGGACGGGCAGCCAGAACCCATTTGGCGTCCGCAATGAAGTGGCCGGCGCGATGAAAGTTTCCGCAGACAATGTCCATGTGATCGTGCCGGATACCGGCGGCGGATTCGGAGGGAAACACACGGGCGAGGCGGCAATCGAAGCGGCTCATTTGGCCCGTGCCGCCGGCAAACCAGTTTCCTTGCGCTGGTCGCGCGAGGAGGAGTTCACGTGGGCCTACTTCCGCCCGGCGGCGCTAATCGAGATCCGCGCCGGGCTCGAACGTCGCCGGTTCGCTGGTCGTGTGGGACTTCATTAACGTCAACGCTGGCGGTGCGGCCCTTGAGTCGCCCTATGCCATCCCTAAGAACCGGGCACGTTCGCTCCGCGCAGACTCGCCGTTGCGGCAAGGGTCGTATCGGTCCTTGGCCGCGGCGGGGAACATTTTCGCCCGCGAATCGTTCATGGACGAGTTGGCACAAGCGGCCAAGGCCGATCCATTGGCCTTCCGCTTGGCGCACTTGAAAAACGAGCGACTGCGCGCCGTGCTGGAAAAGGCGGCCAAGGAGTTCGATTGGACGAACCGCCGGAGTCAAAAATCGGGAAACGTGGGGGTGGGCCTTTCCTGCGGAATCGATAAAGGCTCCTTTGTCGCGACCTGCGCCGAAGTTGCCGTCGATCGCCAGCACGGTTCGCTCAAAGTTCTCCATGTCTGCCAGGCATTCGATTGCGGCGCGGTGGTCAATCCAGGCAATCTCGTCGCGCAGAACCAGGGTGCCATCGTGATGGGATTGGGCGGCGCGTTGATGGAAGAGATAGGTTTTGAGAATGGCACGATCGCGAACCCGCATTTCGCCAACTATCCCGTGCCGCGATTCAAGGACCTGCCGCGAATCGACATTCACCTCGTAAACCGTCCAGACCTCGCATCCTCCGGCGCGGGAGAGACGCCGATTGTCGGCATCTGCCCGGCCGTGGGCAACGCGGTCTTTCATGCGACCGGGCTGAGGATCCGCTCGATGCCGCTGGGCAAGGCGCTAAAACCGACGTAGATGCCGGAAAACCTCTACGAAAAGATCATCGAGCTGATCGACCGCGACGCGCCGATAGCGGTTGCGCTGGTTCTTTCGGCGCAAGGCTCCACGCCTCAATGCGCGGGCACACGCGCGATATTCGACGCATCGGGCCGACTTTGGGGCACGATCGGCGGAGGAATGGTTGAGGCCCAGGCCCAGCGCTCGGCCGCGGAAGCCTGTCTTTCCGGCAAGCCGCGCGTCTTCGACTGCGATATGACCAACTTCGATTCCGCGGTGGAACGGGCGGTATGCGGCGGGAGCATGAGGGTGCTCGTCGATCCGACGATTGCCCGGCATCGCTCGCAACTTGAAGCGGCCGCTCGCGCCGTCAAGGACCGCCGCAGGGGCTGCCTGCTCACGCGGATTCAAAAGCACAACGAAGACGATGTAAAGGTTGAGGTCGAATGGCTCGCGGACCCGTCCTCCCAGAATGAGATAGCGTCGCCAATCCGATCGTGTCTAGAAAGTGGCCGGCCAGAGAGCTTCATTCAGACCTGCGCAACAAAGGCGGTCGAAGAAGTCTTCATCGAGCCGGTCCAGCCGCCGCCGTCGTTGGTGATCGCGGGCGGAGGTCATGTTGGCCATGCCGTGGCGATTGAGGCGCAGAAGGTCGGATTTGAGGTGACGGTGATCGACGACCGGTCGGAGTTTGCCGATGTGGCGACATTTCCAGCCGGAATTCGGACCGTATGCGGCCCAGTGCCCAAGGAAATCGCCGACTTCCCTTTGGACCTAAACAGCTTCATTGTGCTCGCGACGCGCGGGCACAAGCATGATGCCGACGCGCTAGAAGCATGCATCCATCGCTCGGTAGCTTACTTGGGCATGATCGGCAGCCGGCGGAAAGTGGCGCTTGTCCGCAAGAAGTTTCTCGACGGCGGCCTGGCGACGGAGGAAGAGCTCGACCGCGTGCGGGCGCCGATCGGTTTGGAGATCGGCGCAGTGACCGTGCCGGAGATCGCCGTCAGCATCGTGGCGCAGCTCATCGCCGTGCGCCGGAAGGGGCCGCTGGCATGATCGTTGCCATCGTGCCCGCCGCCGGTCAGTCGCGCCGCATGGGCACGTGCAAACAGCTTCTGCCCTTTGCCGGCACGACGGTCATCGGGCACATCGTCGACGAATTGCGCCGCAGCCGCGTTGACGAGATTCGCGTTGTCGTCGGGCACGAGGCGGAGCGGATGCGCGATGAACTCGAGCCGCGCGGCGCCCGGATCGTCCTCAACGCCGACTACGAGCATACGGACATGTTGGCCTCGATTCGCTGCGGACTGGCGGAATCTGCCGCCCGAGTGCTGCGCGATTCTCGTTGCCGCGGCGGACCAGCCGGCGATTAGTTCCGAATTGATCGACGCCTTGATCGACTATTCTACAACCGCCGGTCACGGGATCATCGTACCGTGCCATGCGGGCCGGCGCGGGCATCCGGTAGTGATCGCCGCGTCGTATTGCGCTGAAATACTTACAAGCCACGATCAAGTCGGCTTGCGCGGGTTGCTTGCGGCACATGCGGAAGATGTGTTTGAACTTCAAGTGCCCGCTCGGCTCATGGTGGCCGATATAAATTATCCCGAGGACTATCAGCGCAAATTGGCGCAGCGCCGGGAGATGTAGGCTGCATGGAGCCAGCCTTGGCAAACTGGTACAATACCCGGAACTTCGTAAACGAACTGCTGCCCGAGATGATCAGTCGCCACAAATACTTTCGCATCGCTCCGCGCACGTTTACGCTGATCGAGCTGCTCGTCGTCACGGCGATAATCGGCGTGTTGGTCGCCGTGTTGCTGCCGGCGATTCAAGCGGCGCGGGAAGCCGGGCGGCGCACGGCGTGCATGAACCATTTGCACCACCTCGGCATCGCGGCAAACTCGCACGCAAGCGCGACCGGCCGCTTTCCGCCGGGCATGTTCCAGTGGTTCTTTAGCGGCAGCGTGACTTTCCGCGGCATCCCGCTGTTCGTCTATCTGCTCCCTTACATGGAAGGCAAGTCAGTCGTCGCCAATTGGCAGTATGGCGATCCGATGCTCAACGCGAACCAGGGCAACAACTCCAATGCGGCGGTAGTCCTGCCGAATCTCGTCTGTCCCTCGGACGAGATCGTGCGGAACCCGATCAACTTCATCAGCCACGACTGGACGTACGGGCTCACGAGTTACGGCGGCAACGGCGGCACGCGGTCGTATTTCACACCATCGGCGACGATTGACGGCGTTTTCCACACCACTGGTCCGGCGTCGGAGCCAGTTCCGAACCAGGCGGCCATCAAGCCGGAGAACATCACCGACGGCCTGAGCCACACCTTGCTCTTCGGCGAACGCTCGCACCACGACCCGAACTACAAATCATTCAACGACGCCGGCTGGGGCGAATTGCTTGACCAGTGGGGCTGGTGGGGCGCTTCCACCGACCGCAAGATGATCGGGCAAGTCACCATGAGCGGATTTGTTCCTATCAATTACCAACTTCCGTTTTCCTATGCCAACCGCAGCGGACAGACGCCGCCGGCGGACACATTCGCGCAATTCAACGCGACCTATGTCGATAGGCGCATCTGCGCCTTCGGCAGTTGCCACCTCGGCGGCGCGAACTTTTGCCTCGCGGACGGCAGCGGGCAGTTCCTGGCCTCGGAGACGGACCTTTCTCTCCTGCGGGCTCTCTGCACCCGTGCCAAGTCGGACAACTTCCCATGAAGATCGCCCGCTGTTTCATCTTGATTCTGCCGCTGCTGGCGGTGTGCCTGCAATGGGGCTGCGGCGGGGCGACTGGCGGCGGAGGGAGTTCTCCTCACATCATTCGCGTGGCCATAATTGGCGGCATGGTTGAAACCGGTTTCTGGCAGGGCATCGTGGAGCAATTCCAGCAGGCGACCGGCAATCGCTACAAGGTCGAACTCGTCGCCAAGGGACCGAAGGATGAAATCGCCGCTCGCTTTCGCAAAGGTCAGGCCGATCTGATCGCCATGCACGCCAGCGATGCGATCCTCAACCTCGTCGCCGACGGCTATGCAGTCGATCCTCAGCCGTGGGTTAAAAACGATCTGATCATCGTCGGCCCGCACGACGACCCGGCGCATATCCGCGGAATGAACGACGCCGCCGCAGCGTTCGCCAAACTGGTCGAAGCGAAGGCGCCGATCGTCGTCCATTCCAGCCTTGGCGCGCAAGAGGTCATGCGCGCGGTGCTCACGGATGGGAACGTCAACATGCCGTCCGACCATTTGACCATTCTTTTCGAGGACCGTGCCAGAGACGTCTTGAAAATCGCCGCCGAAAAGCATGCTTACACGCTCGTCGGCCGCATTCCATTCCTCAATGGGAAATTGCCCAACGGAGGATTGGAGGTGATGGTCCGCGGCGATCCTCGGTTGCGGCGGCCGTATATCGTCGCCACAGCCAATCCGCGGCGGTTTCCCCAGGCCAACGTGGAAGGCGCGAAGGCCCTGGCCGCATTTCTGCGGAAGCCGGAAACGCAAGCTTGGATCGGCAAGTACGGAGTTTCGCAGTTGGACGATCAGCCGATCTTTTTCTCCATTACTCAGTAAACAATCAAACGTCACGTATCGGTGCCAATTTCGAAATCGAGCCTTACGATGCGGTTTTAAGGATTTACGATGCCCACTCCCGATACCGAGCGATTTCAAGCGGCCATCGCCCGTTTCGACGCGGCCAATGGCGAAGATCCGCGCCGCATTGTTGTTCAGGGCCGGGAATGCCCGTATGAATTGCTTTATGCCGAGCGGATGACGCACTGGCTCGAGCAACTCGCGCCCGACGCTTCGGAGGTATTACAGTTGGCGGCCCGGTCGCAGCACATTTGCCGCTGGGAAATCCCGCGCAGCGATTTTCCGTTGGACCGCGCCGGCTATTATCGCTGGCGGATAACGCTCTACGGCTTCCACGCCGAAAAGGCCGGAGCAATCCTTCGCGCGGTTGGTTATGACGAAACAATCGCTGCCCGCGTCGAGCAACTTTTGCAGAAGAAGAATCTCAAGACCGATCCGGAGATGCAGCTTCTGGAAGACGTGATCTGCCTGGTGTTTCTGGAACATTACTTCGCTGACTTCTCCAAGGAGCACGAGCCGGACAAGGTCGTGAACATATTGCGGAAGACGTGGGGCAAGATGTCTCCCCGCGGCCAAGCCGCCGCTCTGAAACTTGAAATGCCCCACGATGCCCGTTTGCTGGTTGAACGTGCACTGAGTGAAGATAGCAGGTAAGGCGGTGTGTCGTTTTCTACTCCACCGCCGTTTTCCAGATCGGCACGTCCCGCTTCATCCGGTCGATGAACTGGCTCATGGCGGCCAGGGCCTCGCGGCGGTGCCGGCCGGCGATTCGCAGGCGAAAGGAGCACTCGCCTACCAATACCGTTCCTCTGCTGTGTTCCACGCAAAGCCCCACCAGGCCATACCGGGCAACGATCTCGTCACCGATATTCAAAAGCATGTCATCGGCCATCGGCTCATAGGCCTCGTAGCAAAGCCCGCGGATTGCTCGCCCCTCCTCCAGTCCGCGCACCCGCCCTTCAAAACATACGACCGCGCCGGCGCCACCACAAGCGAACGGCGGGGGCGGATCGGTCAGCGCACCCAGGTGGATTGAAGCCCAAACCATGCCCATCGCTTAACCTCCGGAGACAAAACCGATCAAGGCGATTTCATCTCCTTCCGCGAGTATTTGCTCCTCGTCCGCGAACCGCCCGTTGACGGCGAAGCGGCAGCCGTCGATCAATCCGGCCAAGCGCGGCTCATGCGCGAATCCCCGCACGCAGCGCCGCGCAGCTCGCCGGGCCGCCTTCGAGCGTTAGCGATAACTCGCTCTCTCCGACAGCCAGACGCATCGGACCAAAAAGTTTCACGCGGGCCAGCATCGTTTCAACCCTACCCGCCGATCGTCACCAGCGAATGATCGGGCCAGACGCCTAGAGGAATGGTTTTGTTGGGCGTTTCCTTTCGGATCCGCTGCCGCACGACGTCGATTCGCCCGGCGCGGAGAGGGCTTAGCAAGTCAACGCCCACCGGCGTCCTCATGCAGGCGTAGATCTTTCCATGACAATCGAGGCGGAGGCGGTCGCACCGCTCGCAGAAGGGATGCGAAACGGTGGTAATGAACCCAACGGTCGTCTCCCGCCCGGCTACAGTGAAGCGATATCGCGCTGCCGTCGCGCTGTCTGGCGCCGGCCCCAAGTAGGGGAACGCGTCCCGCAGCGATGCCAGGGCCTCGTCGCCCGGCAGGTATTCGTCGTCGTAGATGGCGGCGCCTTCGCCATAGGGCATCAGCTCGATAAAGCGTATTTCGGAATCGTACTGAGCGGCCAGCGTCACAAGTTCAGCGAGGCTGCTCCCATTGACGCTCCGCATGAGCACGGCGTTCAAGCGAATGTTGCGAAAGCCGGCGGCGTGGGCTGCGCAGAGGCCGTTGAGCACGGTCTTGATATTGCCGCCGCGCGTCACCTCGCGGAAGCCTTCCGCGTCCAAGGTGTCGATGCTGATGTTGATCGAGTCCATTCCCGCGCGGCGAAGGTCGGCCGCGATCGGCGCCAGAAGCAGACCGTTGGTGGTCAGCGCCAGTTCGACATGCGGCAGTTCGCCGCGCAGCCGGGCGACAAGTTGCGGCAGATCCTTTCGCAACGTCGGCTCGCCGCCGGTGACGCGAAGCTTATGGATCGAGTATTCGGCCCGAATGTGGCGAATGATTTCCAGCAACTCGTCGTCGCTCGCGGTAAATGCGGCCGGCCCTCCGGACGGGTCGTGCGCCGGCCGGCAATAACGGCACCGCAGATTGCAGGCGTCGGTGACGGAAAGTCGCAGGTAGAGCGAACGCAGCATCTCGGGATGACGATGTTGGAGGGGCCTCAAATTCGGTACATTTCGCTTGCTTGCAAGCATTGTAAGTATATCAGGCGGGGTATAATGGTGGAACCTTCCTGCTTGGCCACTTTGAACCAGAAATTGGAGATTCCCCCCGATGAGTGCACGGAAAACCGTGTTTTTTGCCTTGTCGATCGCCGTTGCGGTCTTCCCGCCGGCAGTGCCCGCAGCGGAACCGGCCGTGGCCGAGGCGTTGGCGCGGGTCGCCGCGCTGGGCGGAAAAGTCGAGTATGGGCCGGACAAGTCTGTGGTGGCCGTCGATCTCAATCCGCGAGCGACAACCAATGCCGATTTGCTCTTGCTCACGGCGTTGCAGGACGTGGTAAAGCTCGACCTCTATGGGGCCGAGATCAGCGATGCCGGCATTCCCGCGCTCGCCCGGTTCCCCAAGCTTCGTGAGCTTGTGCTGGAGAATACGGACATCACCGATGCCGGGGTCAAGGAGCTTTCCAAGCTTAGCGAGCTGCGCGTGCTCAATCTGCGGCGGACGACGCGGATGACGGACGGCGCCATGGCCTACCTGGCGCAAATGCCCAAGTTGGACAATCTCAAGCTGCTCTACAACAAGATCGGCGACGAGGGCGTGGCCAAGCTCGGCACGATGAAGCAGCTTCGGGCGGTCGATCTCCGCGGCTCGAAGGTCACCAACGTCGGCTTCGTGATCCTCGCCCGGCTGCCTAATATGAAGGACCTCAAGATTCGTAGCACTTCGGTAACCGACGAGGGCATTAAGGCACTGGCCGGCGCGGAGAAGCTGACGATCCTTGCCCTGGAAGAGAGTCCGGTCACGGACGCCGGGCTGGCCGCGTTGAAGGGCAAGAACATGGAACAGCTTGACCTGCTGCGCTGCAGCGGCGTTACCGATGCCGGGCTGGCGGTCTTCGCCGGCATGACGCACTTGAAGCGGCTGGACCTTCGCGGCACATCGGTCGCCGGACCCGGTCTCGCCAATCTCAAGACGGCAGTCGGCCTGAAGCGGCTCGAACTCAGCGAGACGAATCTCGACGATGCCGGCCTGGCCAACGTGAAGGACCTGACCGGCTTGGAATTCCTCGACCTGTGGCACACGCGGATCAGCGACGCCGGGCTGAAGAACCTCGCCGGCCTAACCAAGCTCACCGCGCTGAGCCTGGAAGACGACAACATCACGGACGAAGGCGTGAAACAACTGGCCGGTCTGACCGCCTTGGAATCGCTCAAGCTCAAGCTCAATCCGATCACGAACGCCTCCGTCGACGTGTTGAAGAACCTGAAGCATCTGACGACACTCGACCTGAACAACACGCAGATCGACGAAGAGGGGCTGAAGCAGCTTCGCGCGGCGCTGCCCAAGTGTAAGATTTTGGCGGAGTGATAGCTGTAGGGAACGCCCTCCGTGGCGTTCCGTGAATTGGAACGCCACGGAGGGCGTTCCCTACAGAATCAACCTGTATCCGCCGCAAGCTTGTTCAGCAGTTCGCTCTCATCCTCGCAATAGTAGATTCGCACCTCGGTGCCCTCTCGGGCGATGCCCTGCCGCCGGGCCGTCGCGTCGGCCGCGAAGATTTCCGAGACGTGGGCGACCATCGGCAACTTGGCTGCCTCGTCGCTATCGATCGGATAGCAAATCCAGTTTCGCCCCGCACCGTCCCGAACGGCCACCGCATCGGGCTCCATCAGGCCCAGATGCTCGCTGTCGCCGCGGAGACATTTGTAGTAGATACCCATTACGATATAGGATTGTAACCAATTCCGGTTGGATTAGGATGCCTTGCCGGCGAAAATTGGGCAAGATGCGGGAATTGTTCGAGGTGGAAGGAGCGGTCGCCATTCGCGGAAAAGTGTTGCATCTTTGCCAGTAAAGTGATACGCTCAACCTTGAAGGGCAACCGATCTTAGGAACATCGGGCAAGAGGAGACAATCGTCATGTCAATCTTTCTAGCAGTCGTTTTGACCATTTCCGGGTCCCCTGATAGCGCCACATCGCCGGACGCGACTCCAGCCGTCAAGGCGCCGGCGGCGCCGTCGCGCGCAGCGGACGCGAATTGTCCGATGCCACGCACGCCGCATTGCGGAAGTGGGCCAAGGCAAGCGACAAGGATGCCGACGCCGCGGCGCGGGACTTGTTGGGAATCTATTGCGAGTTGCAGCAAGACACCAAGCTCGCCCGATCGACGCGCGAGACGCTGCGAACGACGGTTCGCGCTCGGCTCGATCAGCTTTCCACGCAGATCGCCAAGCGAATCGCCGCTGATAAGGCAATCGCGAAGACCGACTCGGCCAAGCGAGTTGCAACTGTCAAGTCGGTCGCGGCCACGGGCAATCCCCGGCCGATGGCGCAGGTCGGAGCGCCCGTAGGCGGAGGCGCCGGCCAGGGCGGCGCAGGGCGCTCCCGCCGACAATGGGCAAGCCCTCGTCGATCTGATCCAGAACACGATCTCGCCCAAGAGCTGGGATGTCAACGGCGGCAACGGCACGATTTACTATTGGCAGCAGCAGCACGCCATTGTCGTCCGCGCTACCAGCGAGGTCCAGGAAGCAATTTCCGACGCGCTGGAGCAGCTCGATCGGGCCGGGCATTGATGCAGCTCATTGAAGCTGTTTTAATCGAATTGTAGGATGGGCCTCCGAGTCCGTCCTGAAAAGGCCGGACGGACTCGGAGGTCCATCCTACAATGAACGCCGAAATCCTTGCCATCGGCGACGAGATAACCGGCGGAGCGCTGCTTGACACCAATTCGCAATGGCTCAGCCAGCGGCTGGCCGAACTTGGTATCCGCGTTCTTTACCATTCCGCGGTGGGCGACGATTTGGAAGCCTGCCGCGACGTCTTCCGCCGCGCCGTCGAACGCGCCGATGTCGTCATTGCCACCGGCGGGCTTGGTCCGACCGCCGACGACCTCACGCGCGAGGCCCTCGCGGCGGCAGTTGGGCGGCCGCTGGTCGTATTTCCCGAAGCGCTCGAGCACATCCGCGCTCTCTTCGCGCGACGAAAACGGGAAATGCCGAAAAGCAACGAACGACAGGCGCAATTCCCCGAAGGCGGCCGCCTGATTCCTAATCCCAACGGCACCGCGCCGGGGATCGACCTAGATATGCCGCGCTCCGTCGGCGGCGGCCGCTGCCGATTCTTCGCCCTGCCGGGCGTACCGGCCGAAATGCGCGATATGTGGCACGGCACGCTGCTAGCCGAATTGCGGTCGATTGTGCCCGGCGGCCGCGTCATCATGCGGCGGAACATCAAATGCTTCGGGGCGGGCGAAAGCCAGCTTGAAACGATGCTGCCGGATATAATTCGCCGAGGTCGCGTGCCGCAGGTTGGCATCAACGCCAGCCGGGCGACGATCATCCTGCGGATCGTCGCCGAAGGCGAGAGCGAAGACGCCTGCCGTGCCCAAATCGAGCCGACGGTCGCCGAAATCCAGCGCTGCCTGGGAACGCTGGTCTACGGCGAAGGAGACGACGAATTGGAAGATGCCGCCGTCGGTCTGCTCCTCCAGCGCGGCAAAACGGTTTCGTCCGCGGAGATCGCCACCGGCGGCCTGACAGCGCAATGGCTGGCGAACGTCAGTGGGATTGACGGACCATATCGCGGCGGACTGGTCGGCGCCGACGAATCGGCCATGTCGCGGCTGCTTCAAAATGAAGAATCGCCATCAAGCGATCACAACGCGGAATACGTCCGCGGCCTGGCGATTGCCTGCCGCGAGCGGTTTCGAACTGATTTCGGCCTGGCGGTCGGTCCAATGCCACATTCCGAAGGCGGCGCCGCGGGACACGTTTATTTCGCGCTGGCTACCGGTTCGGGCGTGCGAGCGCTGCGCGTTTCGTCCGGAATCCATCCCGATATCGTCACCGAATATCTCGCCAAACACGCGATCAATCTGCTGCGATTGGAATTGCTGGGCTAAGGATGTTGGCAGGACAGCTCCGTGGGGCAGATTTCCAATCTGCCTAGAACTGGCAGGTTGGAAACCTGCCCCACTTAAACCTCGTCGAACAAGACGCAGAGGACCTCCAACGCGTCGACGGCGCGGCGCGGATCGAGGTTTTCCTCGGCGCTGGCGGTTTTGTGCCAAATCGAGAGGGCGTAGCGGATGTACTGCTCGCGCGACTCGTCCAAGAGAGGCCCTTTCAGGCGAACCTTTAATTGCGGCCAAAGCCAGCGCAGAGCGGCCAAAGCGTCGGGCTTGCCGCCAATGGCGTCGAAAACCGCGTCGTCCAGCGATTCGAGCTGGGCCACGACGTCGGGCGAATCGGCATGAAGAGAGTGAGAAGGGCCACTCATGCCGGCGGCGTCGCCGCGGGCGACGGCCGCGGCGCTTTTTTGGAATGTCTGATGGGCCGCGTGGGCCTGGCGCTCGGGTGTGGTCAGAAGCGGTGCTCCTTCGTGAGGCCGGAATTCGAAGTCGGGGCTAGGACACCGGTGTCTCGATCGCCTCGGCCGTCGGCGCGCGCCGGCCGAAGATCGCCGTCGCCACGTAGACGAGGCCGGCGGCGCCGGCGAAAGCCATGAGCGGTTGGCCGGCGCGGAGTCCAAAGCCGAGATTCAAAAGGCAGAGAAGGACGATCGCAAGATATCGCAGCTTGTCTTGAAGTTTTTCCATCGTCGATAGTCTGGTTGAAGGTAGTTGCGGTTCCTCGTCTTGATTACGAAAAGGCGTTACGCCTCGATCCATGCTCTAGGTCACGTTGCCGATGCATCCGGAATCGCCGCGGCCGGCGAGATCTCGCCGTTGCGTTTGCCGTTGCGGCTCATGGAGTCGCGCTGCAGCATTTGGAACTGCGCCAGCACCGAGCCGAGCATCAGGGCATCGACCGGCGGCCGCTTGCCGTCGGCGGCCGGGGCGGGCGGATCGCCGCGGACTTGGCCGGCCAGTGCTTCCAACAAGCTCCGCATCCGCTTCAACTCGCCCGTCAGTTCGGCCTGTTGCCGGCTGGCGATCCGTTTCTGCTCGTGCAGGGCCTCGGTTTGTTCCGCGGCCCGATTGCGAAGCGTGTCGAGTTCGGCCTCCAGCGCGGCCCTTTGTTGAATCCAATCGGCCTGCTGCCAGCGCATCGCTTCCAGCACGGCCGTCATTTGCGAATCGCTGGAGCCGCTGTCCCGAGTTTGGGCGATTTCGTTCGCCACGGTCGTCAGCCGCGCGAGTTGGCTTTCCACCTTCTCGCCGACTTGCTGAATTTGCTCCACCGCGTAGCGGACCTCCTCGCGGCACGCGGCCAGCGAGGCGTCGGCGGTCGATTTCCGTCCGTTGTTCAGTTCCTGGCACTTGTGCCTGGCAAAAAGCTCCAGCGACAGTGACTGGAGCTCGTCGAAAATGTTGCCGAAGAATTCGTTGCATTCGTCGTGATTGGCACGGAATTCATCAAGAGCAGCATGCGCAGCTAGGACGCCATCGGGCTCTTGCAGTTCCGTGGACACAAATGACCGCCTGCGGAGTAAGTTGTGCTAGGCGACCGCCCCAAACGCGCTTGATTGAAAAGTAACCGCGGGCCTCGTGGCCTGGCGGTAATCGCGGGAGCGGAAATCGCCGCGGGCCGAATGACCCGCTACACAACAGTAGGTCAAAAAGCGGGAGAGGGCAAATGAAGCGGTGGAAAATCCGAGTATTCGGTGCGCAGTACTCAGTACTTAGTACTCAGTACTCAGTACTTAGTACTCAGTACTGGGCACTTCTTGCTGGGCTTGTTGCATTGCTGCAACATCGGCATCTTGCGATTGGCCCGCTCGTTCGCCCGTGCGTTGCCTTTTCGCTTCATTGAGTACCCGAAGATTCGCGCAGTCAAGCGCGCCCGTAACTTCATGCGGCGCCCCAAAAACATTGCCTTGCACATCGCGATCCCCATAAATACGAGTTTTTGGTATCGCTTGTTGCCGCATCTTCCCAGATGCTCTCCGGATACTCCCCAAATGCTCCCCAGATGCTCCCCAACCAATTCCATCTTGGACTGATCAATTCGTGGTATGCTGCCAGTACGCCGCTCAAAAGGCTATCAACCTCGGGCTTGATCGTCTCGAAAAGATGACTGAACAACACAATGATTGTTCGAGAGTTTTTGACGATGGCCCTCGTGGCGGCGCGATCAGTTTTCGCAAACACAAAACGTCGCGAATGTCTTTTCTCTATCCTTGGAGGCCGAGCCAGAAATGAGCAACCGAAACATGAAGATCATCGCAGCAACGTTCATGGTCGTTATGGCTTTCACAACCCTTTCCTCGCATGCGGCGGTCACAACTGTTGGCAGCGGTGCCTTCAGCGGCAGTCCGCAAATCGATTTCGGCCCCACGCCTACCGGTGCGCCGATCGATGGTCAAACTATCAACGGGGTTGGGTTCCATTTCACCATCAGCGGAACCTCCTCGAACGATGCCGTTCTTGACGACGGCCCAGGGACGACGAACAACGTCTCGGTCGCTAATGTTGAAGGAAACATCGCGGGCGATCTATCGCTCGTTTTTCCCCAGCCCGAGCTACTGTTTGGCTTCGGCTATGCGGAACTCGCAATGGCACCAAGCGTTTCAAACGCGATAACAATTCAACTTTACGACGCGGCAAACAACCCCATTGGCGCCGAGTCCTATACCGCGGCTCCCGACCCGACGTTTGACGGGGGCTTCGCCGGCATTCACAGCGACACCCCATTTGTTCGCGCGGACGTCACGTTCGCCGGGGTGCGCAAGCCGGCGCGACGCGATTCGCGTTCGACAATGTGCGGTACGTCAGCGTGCCGGAGCCGTCCACCTTGGCGCTGCTCGGCGTCGCCGCGATCGGACTGGTTGGCTGGGCGCGGCGACGCACTTTGTAGACGCGGCACATGTGCCCGACAATCACAAGGACCGCTACACAAGGCTGTCCTTTCCTATTACTTGCCGTGAAACTAAAGAGGCTGTGGTCGTTTCTCTGGTTCCCGTATCGGCAGCGGGAATACCTGTCCTTTCGTCCTCCGCCTGATACTCAGGGCAATCGGCATCCATTCTTCCTACCGGAAGTATTCGGAGACCCTCTGAAGGTCTGGAACCGTCGGCCTTTACCTTCATCTCCAGTACCTCGTTCCGCGGCTCCGCGCCGAATCCGAGCCGCCGCAGGCCAGGCCAGAGCAGCGCCGTATTTTCCTTGAGATACCGCCAGCGGAAATAGTAATGCTGAAAGCATTTGCCCAGCAGCGACTCGACCTGCCGCGGCGTGAGGTGTTCGTATTTCAACAGCGGCGTATAGACGTTGAAGCGGCTGTAGTCGATCGTATCGAGACGGTCGCGCATCTCGTCGAAGAAGGCCGTGCCGGGGTAGGGCGTGACGACGTTGAAGTTGGCGAACGTCGGCCCCAGCGACATCGCGTAGCGAAGAACCTGGCGGATGGAGTATTCCGTGTCCTCGGGAAAGCCGATCATGAAGCCGGCAACGGTGCGGATGCCCAGCCCGCGGCAGGCGGCGACAAAGGCGTGCTGCCGATCCTTGCTAATCGAATGCCGGCGATAGTTCTTGAGCGTCGGATCGCTGGGTGTCTCGACGCCGAAGGTGATGCTCGTCAATCCGGCCCGTTTTAGCAGCCGCAGCAGTTCCAGCGGCAAGAGCTCGATGCGGCTTTCGATGGAAAACTGGACCGGCTGCCCGCCGGCCGCGCGGCAGGCGGTGGATCTCGTCGATAAGCCGCAAGGTGCGTTCGCGGCTCAGCCCGAAAAGCGGATCGCGGAACTTGAAGGAACGGAAGCCCCAGCGGAGGATGCCGTGCCGCATCTCCTCGGCCACGGCGAGCGGATCGCGAAACCGCGTGTTGTTTTCCAGCACCAGGTAAGGGCAATAGTTGCACTTGAAGCGGCAGCCGCGGCTCGATTGGATCAGCCCGGTGGGGAAACGCCAGAAATCGTAGCCGATTCTGAACCGCTCCGGCCCTAGCGGCGACCAGTCGGGCAGCGGCAGGCGGTCGAGGTCTGGCGTCACGCCCAACTGCACGGCGGCGGCAGATTGGCCGAGCACCTCGTCAAACCGCCAAAACAGTTGCTCCGCCTCGCCTTGCACGACCGTCACGCCAAGATCAGCGAACTCTTCCGGCAAGATGCTGGCGGTGGTGCCAACCACCAGCACGCGCGCCGCGGGCTCTTCGGCCTTGAGCCGCGCGATCACTTGCCGTTCCAGACCCAGCGTGATGAGCGATGGATTAAAGACATAGAGATCGGCGCCGCGCGGCGGCTGATCGACGACGTACCGCACCTTGTGGCCGAGCTGAGAAAAGGCCGCGGCCAGATAGGCATAAAGCAACGCCACTGGGCGGCGGTCGCGGCGATAGAACCAGCGGACGATGGCGTCGCGCGGGCCACCTTGGCCGCGATACATGCCGACGCCGAAGCCGCCGGCAAAATCTTTCGAAACGTCACCGCGGCGGGTATCCCAAAGGAGAATGTTCATGAGCTTGCAGATTGCAGCATTTCAATTGTCAGGTTTTCAGTTTTCACATTTGCGTCATCTTGGGCCGCTACGACGCGCTTGAAAATCACCCGCCCGGTCGAATCGAGCCGGTAATCGATCGACCGCCAGCGGATGCCGTGGCCGAAAGCGGATGCGAGCAGCGCGAGCCACTGCGCGAAATTGACCGCGAAGTTGCCGGCGATGTGCCAACGTCGCACACCGCGGAGCTCGTGCCGATGTTCGGGCGAATAAACGCCGACGAGATCTTGCATCGCCCAGCCGCGATAGACGGCCAAGCCGTAAAGCGCCGCCAGAACGCCCGCGGGAAGCCACGCAAACTGCAAGTTGACAGAGATCATAACCGCCAGCAGCACGAGCGAGACGATCCATGCCGTATTGGCGACGGTCGCAGCAGCCAGCGCGAGCAACCACCAGCGAAAGGCATAGAATCGCGTAACGCGATACTGCCGCCGCACGAACTCGAACATTTGTGGCCAGTTGACATCGATGGGCGACGACAGTACGCACGCCGGCTCGAAGCGGACCTCGAGCCCGGCCCGGCCCAGTGCGGCGGAGGCCACCAGGTCGTCGCTAAGCATCCCCTGCCAGGCTTCCCGGATTCTTAGCCGCTCGAACGTCTCGCGGCGGATGGCCCACGATCCGCCCCAGACGAGGTGACGCGAGCTGCGGCCCAGCACGGCCATGACGTTGGCATTGATCGCCGCGACAAGGTGGTTCGCGACCGTCGGCCGCTCGGGGATCAGCCAGCGATAACCGGTTGTAGCGCCGATATGCGGGAGGTGGTGCTTATAGATCGCCGTGCGAAGCCAGAATGGTTTCGGCCGTCCATCGGAATCGAAGAAGGCAATATGTCGAATGTCGTCGGCAAGCCCGGCCGTCGCGGCGCGGAGGTTGTGAATCTTCTGGCCGCAAGTTTCCGCGCGGCCGGCGACGATCAGCCGCGCCGGTACTCGCGGCTCGGCGGCCATCGCCCGGCGGATCGCATGACAGGCCGGGTCGGCGGCGTCTTCCACGACGAACGCGACCTCGAAGTCGGCATAGTCCTGGGTCAGCACCGCGCGAAGGTTCGCTTCCAGGCCCGCTTCGGCGCCTTTGCAGGGCGATACGACAAGGACGCGGCCGGAGGGAGCGTACTTGGGAATCTTCTTCCGCCGCACCATCGCCCGGCGGCGGTGTTCATAGACGTTGACCGCGACGAGCAGTCCCTGCACGATTGCCGCGCCGCCAAGAGCCAGGTATGCGATTAGCCAGAACGTAACCATCCGTGCCGCGGTCCTGGGCGTGACCATGAGTCGACCGAGTCTGCGATCCGTCGCAGAAAGGCGGCGTGTAATCTAGTAAATTGGGGGATTATGGTCAAGATCGATTGGGCCGCTGTGGGGCAGGTTGCCAAAGCTGCCTTCTTCGGCAGATTGGAAATCTGCCCCACGACGAATCGCCCATTATTCAGCGGACGAAGTATAATACACCCATAATGACGCCGCGAATCGCCATCTGAGATAAATGGAACTTCAAAAGGAACAAGAAGAGAACTTCCCGCCCGCGCTGTCTCGTCCGGCGGCTAGCACGAAGGACCCGCAGCCCGCCACACCGGGCTATCGGCGTCCGCAGTGGATGCGCGTCGCCTCATTTTGCTTTGCCGCGCTGACGTGGCTCTATCTCGCCTCCCTGCTGGCGGTTTGGCTTGTGCTATATAATCTCGGCGACCGCTGGTGGCTGGCCACCGTGATGCTCTTCGGGCCGCGGTGGGTTTGCGGGCTGCCGCTGGTCCTGCTCCTGCCGGTCGCGGTAGTGTGGCGGCGGCGCCTCCTCAGGCCGTTGGCCGCGAGTGTTGTTGTCTTAGTTTGGCCAATCATGGGGCTCTGCTTGCCTTGGGCATTGCTCGCCGGTTCGCCGGCGCCGACCATCCGCCTCCTCACGTGCAACCTCAAAGGCCGCTGCTACGACAATGCGGTGTTGGACAATCTCATCGCCACGTCCGCCCCCGACGTGGTCACTTTGCAGGGCTGCTACAATAGTCCCCGCATTCGCTGGCCGGAAGGCTGGCATGTTTTGCAACAAGGCGAGCTGATAGTCGCCTCGCGCTATCCGGTTCGGGGAGTCACGCTGCAATCCGGCCCGCGCGTAGGCCACGATTTTCCGCGGCCGAACGTCTACTATTGCCTCGTTAAATTGCCGCAGGGAGACGCGGCCGTTTGCAGCGTTCACTTGCCCAGCCCGCACTACGGTCTGGCGGAGGCCCTGGACCGGCGGACGTTGATTTCAACCCGCGGCACCGAGCGCATCGAGAAGGAGATAGAAAGCCGCCGCGGTCAGGCGGAAGCCGCTAGGGAAATGGCCGATGAGATTCAATTCCCGCTGATACTGGCGGGCGATTTTAATGTGACAGCCGACAGCCCGATCTATCGACAGACGTGGTCCCGCTACGAAAACGCCTTCTCCCGCGTCGGCTTCGGCTTCGGCCACACCGAACGGCCCTACCGGCTCAACTGGCAGTTTGGCATTCGCATCGATCATATCCTTTGCGGCCCCGACTGGCAGCCCTGCCGATGTTGGGTCGGGCCGGAGCTTGGCTCGGATCACCTGCCGCTGATCGCCGACCTTGCTCTGAAGCCCGCCGCCGGGCAGAATTAACGGCTTGTGGTGCAAGTTGCCAAACCTGCAAATCCGGCAGGTTGGCAACCTGCCCCACGCTAGATCGGCAACCTGCCCCACGTTGAAATAACTGCACCGTTTACGACGCCCCATGATCTATCGTTTTATCATCACACTCTTGCAACCGTTTCCGTTGCTCTACTTGCTGACGCTCGCGGCCTTGGTGCGGCTGTTTCGCAAGCGACCGGCAGAGCGACGGCTCGTGCTTTGTGCCCTCGTGCCATTCTTACTCTTGGGCGTTATCTCGCTGCCGGCAATCGGCCATCTTGCCCTCGGCACCCTGGAGTGGCGGTATGGGCCGCAAAATGATTCGCCCGGCGACGCCGGAGTGATTGTCGTGCTAAGCGGCTACGTGCGGGCAGCGAGCGAGACAGTGCCCGAAGCTGAATTGGGCGACGATACGCGTCTGCGTTGCGTTCACGCCGCGCGGCTGTACAAGGCCAAACCCCGTCCGATTCTGGTCAGCGGCGGAAAAAACGGACCGACCGGACCGACGCTCGCCAGGTCAATGCGCGACTTCCTGGTCGGCCAGGGCGTTAAGGATGAAGACCTGTGGATGGAAGAAGAGTCGGGCAATACCTACGAGAACGCCGTGCTCAGCGGCGAAATCCTGTCGCGGCGGGGGATCAACCGCATCGTGCTGGTCACGAGCGCGTTCCACATGCCGCGGAGCGAGGGTTGTTTTCGCGCGCTCGGCTTTCAGGTCGTTCCTTCGCCTTGCGACTATCATTCGGCGATGGCGAATTGGATGCCGTGCGACTTTCTGCTGCCAAGTCCTCACGCCGCCGCCGGTGTCGAAATTGCGGTACACGAATGGCTGGGCCTCGCATGGTACCGGCTGCGCGGGCGGATTTAGATCGCGTTCTGCCGGAAATGGCGCTTGGAGCGACGGTGCGGCAGGCGACCGTGAATGCCGTTTGACCGCTTTGTACGATCCAGGCCGTTATCGCGCGCGCCGCATGAAACTGAATTCCGCGTTGTACCGGCATCGCGGACTGCGCTGCGCGGCGATCGCGGCGACTTCAATTACCCCTGCTCGATACCACCTGCCGAAGTTATTCTCTGTCCGGCCGCTTGCCAGGAGAGTCGCAACTAGATTACGACAGGCTTGCCAGCCTGACCTCACCGTGGAGTCAGGCTACAAAGCTTGACGTACTTTTTAATATGTGGAGCATTGCCCTAAAAACTCTGGTCGCCGATCGCGGCAAGCTCTTTACGGCTCTGCTGGGCGTGGTATTTTCCATCGTGCTCGTGAGCGTCCAGGGAGGGCTGTTTGTCGGTCTAATGAGCAAAGCCGGCCTTCTGGTGGACCGAGGAGAAGCGGACATTTGGGTGGGCCACAAAAAGATCCACAACGTCGATCTGCCTAGCGACGTGCCCCGCCGCTGGATCAACGAGGTCCGTGCCGTGCCCGGCGTCCGCCGTGCCGAGCCTTACCTCATCGGCGTCAGCGAGATCCGGCTGCCCAGCGGCGGATTCGAGTATTGCGTCGTGGTCGGCGTCGAGCCAAAGAACCTGCTGGGCAACGCCTGGAACCTCGTGGAAGGAACGCCCCATTCGATCCTGCAAACAGACGGCATTTTTGTCGACGAATGCGAGCAGGCCAAGCTCGAAAGCCCGCGTCTCGGCGATCTCCTGGAGATCGGCGGACGTCGAGCCAAGATTGTCGGCAAAACACATGGCATCACCGGCTTCCTCGTGATGCCTTACGTTTTTACGACAATCGACCGGGCGACCGAGTACCTGCATAAATCGCCGCAGGACTGTTCCTACTATCTCGTGCAACTCGACCACGGCGCTGATGCGGCGGCCGTTTGCGCCGCGATCCAAAAAAATCTCCCCGGGCTGGACGCCTACCCCCGCGATGTCTATAGCGCGATTACGGTCAACTACTGGATCACGCGAACCGGCCTGGGAATCTCGTTCGGCGCTGCGACGCTCTTGGGCCTGTTAGTCGGCCTCGTCATGGTCGCCCAAACGCTTTACGCACTGGTCCTCGACCGGATTGCGGAGTTCGGCACGCTCAAGGCGATCGGCGCCACGGAGCGTCAGGCGTTCTCCATCCTCTTCATCCAAGCACTAAGCATGGCATTGGCGGGAAGTCTGATCGGACTTGCGATCGTTGCCATCGTGCAACGCGGCTTTCATACCCCCAAGGCCCCGATCATTATTCCCTGGTGGCTCTCGTTGGGCAGTTGCTTGCTGGTCGTCGCCATTTGCATGGTGGCGGCCGTGTTGCCCTACGCCAGGATACGCAGTCTCGACCCGCTGATGGTGCTGCAATCGTGACGATGCCATTCCCTTCCAATAACGACGCACTGGCCATCTACCTTCGAAGCGTTTCGAAGGCCTATTGCCGCGGCGCGGCCGCGACATCGGTTCTCGACGAGGTCGATTTGACTGTTCGCCGCGGCGAATGCGCCTTCCTCGCCGGACCGTCCGGCAGCGGAAAGACGACGCTGCTCTCGATTCTCGGTTGCATCCTGGCCGCCGACCGCGGACGCGTGGAACTCTTCGGCCAAGACATCGCCTCCCTCGGGCCGCAGGAAAGAACGCTGCTGCGAAGGGACCGCATCGGCTTCGTTTTCCAACGATTCCACCTGATCCGCGGGCTGACCGCGCTGGAAAATGTCTGTGTGCCGTTGACCCTGCGGGGCGTTGCCGCGCCGGCGGCTCGTTCGCGTGCCCGCGAATTGCTACACGCAGTCGGGCTCGGTTCGCGCCTCGACTCCGATCCGCGAAGCATGAGCGCCGGCCAGTGCCAGCGCGTGGCGATCGCGCGTGCGCTGGCCAACGATCCGCCGCTCGTGCTGGCCGACGAGCCGACCGCGTCGCTCGATGCCAAGAACGGCCAGGAAGTGATGCGGCTGTTGCGGCGACTGGTAACCGAAGAAGGTAAAACCGCCATCGTGGTGACGCACGATTCGCGGATTTTCTCCTTTGCCGATCAAATCCATTGGCTGGAGAATGGCCGCATTGTCGAGCACGATTCACAACTTCTCGGCGAATCCCTGGAAGTGGGAGTTTAGGAGACACCGCAATGAAATTCATCTTGACCGGCGTGGTCCTTACCGTGGCAATCGTGGGAATCAGCGTCGCCGTTGACGTCCAGTCGCGGCCCTCGACGGAACGGCCGCCATCGGACGGCGCGGCCCGGCTGATCTGCGCCCAGGCCGGATCGAAGGCGCGACGCAAGAGATCAAGCTGCGGCCCCAGCTTGCCGGCCGGATCGTGAAAATCGCCGTAAAGGAAGGCCAGTACGTCAAAGCAGGCGACGTTCTTTTGGAACTGGACGACTCCGAACTGATCGAGGAAGTCGCCGTGGCCGCGGCCGAGTTGCATCTGGCCGAAGCCCAATTGGATCGGCTCGTTCACGGCGCGCATACCAAGCAACGGGCCGAGGCCGCCGCGCTTCATCAAGCGAAACTTGCCGAATTGGAACGGGCCAAGCTGACCTGGAACCGAGTCGAAGAGCTGCTGCATTCCTCTAGCGTGTCCCAGCAAGAGGCGGACAATCAGCGAACGCTCGTTTCCGGCCTGACTGCCGAAGCCGAGGCGGCCCGCGCCCATCTGGAGATGCTCAATTCGCCGGCTCGCGAAGACGAAGTGCAAATGGAAACCGCCCGCGTGCAAGAGGCTAAAGCGCGATGGAAGCTGGCCAACGTGCAACTCGATCGGACCCGCTTGCGATCCCCGCTTAGCGGAGAGGTGCTGAAGGTCGACGCGGAAGTGGGCGAACTTGCCGGCCCCGCTTCGCTGGCGCCCGTGATCATTGTGGCCGACACCTCGCGCGGCTTCGTTCGGGCCTATGTAGAAGAGATGGATGCCCAAGTGGTTCGCGCCGGAATGTCAGCGACAGTCACTGTAGAAGGCCAGCAAGGTCATGAACTTCACGGGCGGATCGTCCGCCTCAGTCCCCGCATGGAGGACAAGAGCTTTCGCACCGACCGCCCGGCGGAAAAACTGGACGCGAAAACCCGCGAAGTCTGGATCGAGTTGGACGAGCGGCCGTCGGTCATCGGGCTGCGCGTCGATGTGGTCATCGAGCCGGGTCACACTTAGCATTGGCAACGCGCGCGAAATTCCGGCGCAAATGACTTGCATTCCGCCGCCGCAAGCGCTACAATCAAAGCGGAACGAGAATTGAGGCATTCTCCATCCGTAGCGTTTTTCTTATCACTACTTTTCCAGGCACGGTCTGACGCTGGTGGCTACCGCGTCAACGGTTGACACCCGGCAGCGGCATGCGCCACGTCGCGCCGCTACCCAGCGCGCTCGCGCGGAGGTCTGCTATGGACGAACTATCCGGTCCCGGATCGGCTCCCCTTCCCCCGTCGCCCATTGATCCCGAGCTGCGGCCGCCCGACCCCGGTGTAGCGCAGCAAACTTTGGCCGGGCGCAGCGACGGCGCCCGCGGACGCTCGACGACGATTTCCGCACTATCGGGCGGCTGCTCTACTCGCACAATCCGTTTTATTGCATTAGCGCCTTCCTGGTTCTCTGGGGACTGGGGCGATCGTTTCATTTCCACGGCTCGATGCCGCGGCCCGAACTGCTGATGTCGGGCCTCGCTGGCTACGCTGTGATGCTGGCTGCCGTCGGCTGTTTGCTGATTCGCGCAGGACAACTCTGGGAAGACATTCGCACCGTACTGCTATTAATCGTTGTCATATTTCAAGCGATCTCGATGTCTTTTGATGAAGTTCTCTCCTCGAATCTGGCCGTCGGCCGCCTCTATTACCTGGGCGGCCTGGCATTTGCCGTAGTGCTCAGCGAACTGGTATTGCGTGGAGTGCGGTTGCGACTTCCGCCGCTCTATCGCATGACATATTATGCGACGCTCGCGCTGCTCTTCCTCTATCCGCTCTTGCTGGGACCGTGGCAGGCCGAGGAAAACGATCCACACATTCGCTGGCTGTTGGCCGGGTTTTCGCCCCTTGCGGGGCTCGTGACGTTGACACTTGTGCCCGCGGTCCGCCGCGGGCCGGATTATGTTCGCGACAACGGTTCGCCCTGGCAGTGGCCCAAGTATCCCTGGCCCTTATTCGTCGTGTTGGGCGTGGGCGTGGGACTGCGCTGTCTACGCGCTATGCGTATCATTTCACCCGTCGCATGGTCCGGCCACAATGTTCGAGCCGTATTTCCTCGTGCCGTGGCTGTTCGGCGTGAACGTGGTTCTATTGGAGATAGCAATCGTCACGCAGCGGCGGTCGATGGTGCGCTGGATGATGGCCGCGCCGGCGGCTCTGCTCTTGCTTTCGACCTGGACGGTCGTCGTGCCGAACGTGATCGGCTTGCGGCCGATGCTGCTGGAGTCGATCGGCTGCACGCCGCTGTTCCTCACGCTCATGGCGGCGACGCTGCTATACGCCGTAGGCCTGCTGCGGCGGACCCCAAGTGCCTTCGAGTGGCTGACGGCGGCAATTGCCCTGCTCGTCGTCATTGGCCCCGCGACGACCGGCTTTGACGGGCCTTATTCCTTGCATGCTTGGCCGCTGGTCTTGCTTACGGTATTGCAGCTTGGCGCGGCGATCGGATATCGAAGCGGAGCGCACTCCATGACGGCGGCAGTCTTGGCGATCGCGGCCGCCTGCATCTATTGGCCACAGGAGTTCGGCATGCGCTGGGGCGGTGCGATTCCGGCACACCTCGTGCTGCTGGCGATGCTGCTTATCGGCGTGGTATTGCACGATCGCGCCGCCCGGTTCCTACAATGGGTGGCCATCGTCGGAATCCTGTTGGCTTCCACGTTCGTCATGTCGGGCGAGGCCGAGCAATGGACACACGCACCGAATGTACTGCTGACAATTTACCCTGGCCTGATGCTGCTGTTGGCGGCCGCTTACGGCGCACTGGTCCGCAATCGCTGGTACTACGTAGGTTCGATCTTGGTCCTGCTCGGCTGGACCGCCGTCCTCGGCAGTCGCGGCTACCGCTCGGCACGAACTTCGATTGCCGGGCTCGACCAGATCGCCACCGGCATGGCGTGCCTGCTCGTGGGACTGTTCGTTAGTCTTTGGAAACTCGGCGTCCCGCAGGGTTGGATTGATCGCTGGCTCAAGCCGCCGCCCGTGCCGGTCGCCACCGCCGGCGATATTGACACAATTGATCGAGGCGGTGGGATAAACTGAACGAACACGGGCGCTTCGAAATGGTTTCAAGCGAAGGCAATCCCTGGCGCTAACCTACTGGTTGCCCCAGGCTATTCTTCACGGTGCCAAATTGTTACCATTTTAGAAACGATACTGCCGCTACCCACATAATGTTTAACCACATCGCGCGACAATTGAAGGCGTCACTCACGTTTTTCATCGGCGGCCTTCTTTCCGCCGCGTGTTGTTTCGCCGCCGAAAGCCAATGGGTCCACGCCGGTCCCGACGGAAAACTCGTCTACAAAACGACCGCCCGCGGCGATCGGATCATGGACTTTTCCAGCGCGGGCTACATGGGCGGCGGCGTGGCGTTGCCGAACGTGCCCGTCAAGCGGACCGTCAAACCATCCGGCGGGCCGGACGACACGGCCGCCATTCAAGAAGCCATCGACGCCGTCGCGGCCATGCCTCTCAACAACGGATTTCGCGGAGCGGTCCTTTTGGCGGCGGGAACTTATACCTGCTCGAGCACGATCTATCTATCCGCCGATGGCGTCGTGCTCCGCGGCAGCGGCGCGACAGGGCCGGCCGCCAGCACGATTAAGATGACCGGAGCAAAGCACTGCGCTATCGTCGCCGGACGATCCGGCGGAAGAAGAGGCGCGGCGGCACGAGCGAAGCCGGAGCCGCCGCGGGGCAATCAGACGCCGCCGCTGCGACGGCAATCGCCGATGCCTATGTGCCGGCCGGCGCGACGAGCTTCAAGGTTGCCGATACTTCGGGCCTGGCGGCTGGCGACGTGATTGACATCCAGCGACCTGTGACGCAAGCCTGGACCCATTTCATGCAGATGGACGACCTGATTCGCGACGGACGCCCACAGACCTGGATTCGCACCAGCAGCCACATCACTGCCGAGCGAACCATCGCCGCAATATCGGGCAATCGGATTACGCTGGAAATGCCGCTAAGCGATTCCTACGACGCTCGCTACTTGAATCCGCCCGGCACGAGCGTGGTCAAGGTGAAACCGTTGTCGCTGCTTTCGCACGCCGGCGTCGAGCAGCTTCATATTCAATGCCCGGCGATGAAAATCAGCTACACGCAGCATCCCTATACGGCGCTGCGAGTCAACGGCCAGGACTGCTGGGCGAGGGACCTCCTAATCGACGAAACCATGAACAGCGTCGCCGTCGGCGGCCGCCGGATTACGCTCCAGCGCGTGGCGGTCAACCGCACCGTCCCCAACGTGGGCGGCTCCAAGCCGGCCGAGTTCGCTCCCAATGGCAGCCAGGTCTTGTTGGACCGCTGTTCGAGCAATGGCGACAATATTTGGCACGTGGCGACCGGCGGCTACCAGACAGGGCCGATCGTGCTGCTCAATTGCACGTTTCAAGGCAACGGCCACATCGAGGGCCACCAGCGCTGGACGACGGGCATGCTCTTGGACAACTGCCGCGTGCCGCAAGGCGGCATCGACTTCAAGAATCGCGGCTCGATGGGCTCGGGCCACGGTTGGGCCCTGGGCTGGTCGGTGGCCTGGAACTGCACGGCCGCAGCTTACGTGATCCAATCGCCGCCGGGCGCCATGAACTGGGCGATCGGCTGCATCGGCCCGAACCGCCTTGCACCGCGGCCCTTCGCCGCCAATCCGATGCTGCCGGCGGGCACAATCGATTCGCCCGAAAAACCGGTCGAGCCCCAAAGTCTCTATTTGGCTCAGTTGGCGGAGCGATTGGGACCTCAAGCGGTTAAGAACGCTGGGTATTGATGGAACCGCCGATGTCGCTGACTTTCGTTCTCTTCGCCGTCGTTTCTTGAACTCCAGAATATCTACGTTTTCTTTGTATTGCTGGGCGGTCTGAAATCTCAAATGCAATCGAGGCTCGATAGATGAGCCTCGAAAACTGGTATAGGAAAGAACATCGCTGGGACGTTCCAATGGGAGAGGTTGTTCAAGCTTCTCCTTGGGAATGGAGTCCCAGCGATGGCACATCATCTTACACTGGAAGAGCGTGATCGCATAGCGCAATTGCGGCATCAGGGAGCTGATCAGAAGGAAATCGCAGAAGCCGTGGCGCGTTGTCCTTCGACGATCAGCCGCGAGTTGCATCGCAACTGCACGGCTGGCGAGTACCATGCCGCACAAGCGCAGCGGGAGGCCCAGCGGCGGCGGCAGGAGCGGCCCCTGGTGCGCAAGATGGAAGTTCCGGAAATCAATCAGACCGTCCGTGAGCGATTGGCGCAAGAGTGGGCGCCGGAACAGATCGCGGGACGGATGCGACAGCAAGCTTCCGACCGCCGCGTTTCCTCGCAGACGATCTACACCTGGATCAAGCAGGACGAGGACCGCGAGCACTGGGAATCGCTTCTGCGGCGTCGCGGGAAACGTCCGTCCAGGCGGAAAAACGCCACCACCACGGGAGATGCCGCCCGCATCGACAATCGCCCAGAAGTGATCGAGGAGCGGCTGCGGCTGGGCGATTTCGAAGGCGACACCGTGCTGGGTCCCCCAGGCACGGGCGGCCTGACCACGCTCGTCGATCGCAAGTCGCGGTTTACGATCGTCGTCAAGATTCAATCCAAGAACGCCGACCATGTGCATGAGAAAATCAAACAGCGTTTGAAGGACTTGGATGAGGAGCGTCGCCGTTCGATCACCTTCGACAATGGTCGCGAATTCGCGCGCTGCCACCGGCTTGAAAAGCACCTCGGTTTGGAGCTATACTTTGCTGATCCGGGCTGTCCGTACCAGCGCGGCACGAATGAGAATACCAATGGTCTAATCCGTCAATACTTTCCCAAGGGGACCGACTTTCGCGACATCTCCCATAGCCAAGTGCGACAGGTGGAAAAGCTACTCAACAACCGCCCCCGCGCTTGCCTTGGTTTCAGGACTCCCGCTGAGGTTTTCTACGAGGAAAACCCTCCTGCCGGTTGCGATTGAGATTTGAGACCGCCCTGGCAAAAGACCTCCGTCGAACGACCCTCTGCGTGCATGAGCTTGTCGGTCGGGCGTCGTTCGTCGCAAGGTTTCGATCAGCGTGGCAATATGCCCGTCCTGCTTGTAAGGGTAGTAAACACCGATCGGCTTGACCGCATCAAACTCCTCGACGGTTTGCTTCGCGAGTATGTTTGGGTCGGCGTGGAAGTCAACCGTGACATACTGTTTTATCCAGTCGTGGTCGGCCGGCCAGGAGTATATCCCTATCCCGCTACCATCGACCGTGTTGATGGTCGCCAGGTCCTCCCAAGACTTTGGCCACTTTCTCTCCCGGTCCACGTACCTTTCAACGGCTACGGTAGTCAAGTTGACGGCGTGTAGGGCGCGTTCTGCGTGATCCGCCAATGTGTAAGCGGTGTAAACAGCCCACAGAATGAAGCTCAGTCCCAGCAACAAAGTGAAAGCAAACGCGCGGAGAATCCATTTTTTGCCAATCGCGGTCATCGTCATGAACCCCGCACACCGAAATACAAAAGCAGTACAACAACGCGGCAAGCCTGCGTCGACTGCAATTCTACGGCAGCAATTCCCGCACCGGCACGCGAAACTCCTCGCGACCGTCGAGAACTAATGGAACTTCCTCCGCTCCGCTAAAAACGACCGGTCGCCGATAGTCGGGCTCGGCGGCCGCACTGGCGGGATCGGAATAGGCTTCGACACGGCGGTTCACAAGATTGACGATCCAGTAGACCGGAATGCCGGTTTTCGCGTAAAGCTCCTTCTTGAAACCGCGATCGTAGCTCAGTGTGCTATCGGACACTTCGACAACAAGCGCCAAATCGCCAACGCCGGGATGCCGGTCAACGTAATCACGTTCGGACCCGCGGACAACCATAACGTCCGGTTCAAATTCGCTACCCAAGAGCGTAATCGATTCCTGTCCTTCCACATGCCAGCCGCTCGGCACGCGAGACTTGAGAGCCCGCACTACCAATTCCGTCGCCAGGCAATGAGCACGACTCTTGGGCATTTTTTGAACGAGCACTCCTTCCCAAAGTTCAACGGGATCGTTTTCCGTGAGAATGCCTTGTCGCACCATGTCGTGATATTGATCTAGGCTCAGCCGGCCAAGCACGTCACTAGGCAACGGAGGCAGCACTACTTCAGCGATCCCGTGGCTGACATCGGCGATTGCAGACATAACTTATATCCCCGCGGGAAGATTATCACTTCGGCAACTTTCCATTATAACACCGATTGTCCGACCGCGTACATTACGGTTTTGCGACGACGGCGGATCGATATCCCTGACAAAGGAACGATCTCAATTATTGGAATTCGACGAGGGCAGAAGGCTTGGCAGTGCCGTGGACGGTGCATCGGAAGCAGAAGGTTCCGGCTCAAAGCGAGCAGTCCCAGGAGATATGCCTTGCGCAGCAGGCGAAGTCGCACCGCCACTTTCCGCGGCACTCGGCGCAGGTTTTTCCAAAGGCATTGATTTTTCGGGAGTCGTCTCCAAGCCTTTGATCGCCGGTTTGTCGTCGTCGCCGGCAGGTTTAGCTTGCGGCGCGTGCGGATCCAGCTTGAACCCTTCACCGAGTTCCGGCTTGGAAGCTGCCGGAGTGCCATTGGCAGACTCCGAGCTAGGCGCCGGCTGTAGTTTGAAGCCGTCGCCGAGGCGGGATGTTGAGCCCTCGCCGGCCTTTGCCGGCGGCGCCGGCATTATTTCCTGCGAAGGTTTGACGCCAGGCGAAACGCCACGCTGTGGCAGATTGTTAAGCCACGTCGGATCCGGTTCGGCGCACTGGTCGCTAGCCGCGCACGGCCATCGGCCCCGAACGCCAGGACTCCCAGACCGTAGGCTGATACTCGGGGCAGGGAACGCACATCTGCCGGCAGCGGCCGGGACAATCCGCTCTCGATTCGCCGGCAAGCGACGATCGCCACGCGGATCGCGGCCGGTCCATCTGGCAGCCGGCGACAGCGGCGAGCAGGCATGCGGCGATCACGAGTCGGCGGCCCAACACGTTTTTCTCTGCTTTTCGCACCATGCGACTGCACCTCGATTCGCGCTTGGAAGAACCGCCGCAATTCTTAGAAAGCCGCATTCGCGTTTCCACCGCCATCCAGAACTTTACCCGAGAACCGCGTAATCGTGCCGGCGCCGAAGATCGAGAATCCCATTACGCGTTCGAAGGGGGCGAGGAGCTTGCCGATGTTCGTATCCAGCGCGATCAGGTGATCTTCTGCGACGAAAACCCGGTCGCCCGGCAACACCTGATAGTTCGAGCGTGCGAAGGCGTTAGCCGTAATGTCTTCCCAATTGACTTCCAAACGCTCGACGCAATTGGGGTCGTCCGTCGGCCGCGCTATCCATATCTTCGTGGACGACGCCGGCCGCAGTCCGTTGATCTGCGCAAGGGCATCGAGCACGGTCTCGTTTCCGGTCATCGGGTAACGGTAGACGCCGTCGCCGAAGCCTGCGCCCTGGGTAACGATATAATAGACCTTGCTGTTGTAGCCGCTGATTTCAACCGAGACTTCCAGACTGTCGAAGAATTGCAATAAGTGTTGCTCCACAGCCGCTTTGGCCTGCGATACGGTCAGGCCGATCACAGACACATTTCCATAGGTCCCCAGGGTGACCGTGCCGTCCATGCCGACAAGGTGCGGACCGGCGATCCGCTGCCGTGCGGCGCTATCGGCCAGAGTGACCGAGACATCGGGGGCAGACAGTTTCGTCTTAAGGATGCCCTCGATGGCAGTCTTGGCCTCGGCGACAGTCTTGCCGGCGGCGTATACAGAGCCGTAATGTACGCCGAGGATGATTGTGCCGTCGGCGCCGACCGGATAGACGCCCGATATCGGGGCCTCGGCGGGCGCGCCTTCCACCTGAATCATCACCGTGTCGTAGGGCTGCAAATGATACGGCTGCTTGGGAACGGCGTGGATCGCCTCGATCATGAGGATATCCGGCGGCTCGATCACATAGGCCGGCAGAACCGTCTTCCTGAGTTCGTGCGGCGCCGCCGTCATATTCCCATCGCCGACCGGCGACGTGCGCGTCGAGGGATCGCTGAATGAGCGGCACCCTCCGCCCAGCGCCAACATTGCCATTATTGCCCCGCAGCAGGCCAGAAAATTGCCCGAATTAGTCTTCACGGCAGCCCCCGAATATGATCAGTTTTGCTTTGTTCCTAGTCCGAAACGGCCCGGACCTTGCACTATGCCTTCTACTGACGCGGCTCAAATCATCGGAGCCGGCCTCGAACCAAGGTTCGATACGGGCCGTACAATACATAAACTCAACTCAATCGCAATAATCGGCGTTACCGTTATAACCGCTACAGTTTATTTCGCTCATTGGACTGAATATAGCTGTGCCGCCTCGGGTTGACCTGTTTCCGGCAGGACCTAGAATTACCGCGGGTCAGGACAAGGGCCCTTTGGTCACCCACTTTTCCCAATTCAGCATAATGCCAACGAAGACGTCGCAGGAATTGAGCCTTTATCCAGAGAATCTATTCGAGGCCGCGGAAGCGGACTTGAACTCTGCCGGCGAACGACTTTGGTGGGTCGTCTACACGAAGTCGCGGCAAGAGAAGGCGTTTTCGCGACAGTTAATCGCAAAACTGGTTCCACACTATCTTCCGCTGGTGAAGAAGACTTACGTGAGTTGCGGGCGGAAGTTCACGGCACAGGTCCCGCTCTTTCCGGGCTACGTCTTCATGTTCGGCTCCGAGCAGGAGCGGATTACCAGCCTGACGACAAACCGCGTATCGCGCGTTCTCGAGGTGGCCGAACCCTCGCGCCTGCGGGCGGATCTCGAGCAGGTGAATCGACTCATCCAAATCGGAGCGCCGTTGACCGTCGAGCAGCGGCTCGCGCCGGGCAACCAGGTCCGCATCCGCCACGGCGCCATGGCCGGCATGGAAGGCACGGTACTTGTGCGCCGCGGCAAGACGCGACTGATCGTCGCCGTGACGATGCTTCAGCAGGGCGTGTCGGTCGAGGTGGATGATTTCAGTTTGGAGCGGATTGACTGATTGCGCGACATTGGACCGATCTTCCCTCGATCTCTGGCACATGCAACGGGCCTTGGAATTGGCCGCGCAGGGCCAAGGCGCCGTCGAGCCCAATCCGATGGTCGGCTGCGTGATCTCCCGCGGTGCTGAGATTCTCGGCGAGGGCTGGCATCGCCGCTTTGGCGGGGCACATGCCGAAGTCGAGGCCTTGCAGCTCGCCGGCGAACGGGCACGCGGCGCAACGATGTACGTAACGCTGGAACCTTGCTGCCATCAGGGCAAGACGCCGCCCTGCACGCGGGCGATTATGGCCGCCGGCGTCGCCCGCGTCGTGGCCGCCATGACCGATCCTTTTCCTCAGGTCGCAGGTGGCGGACTGACCGAACTCCGCGCGGCCGGCGTCGAGGTCCAATCGGGCGTGCTGGAAGAAGACGCCCGTAAGCTCAATGCTCCCTATCTGAAGCTTCTTTCCACCGGCCGCCCGTGGGTCATCGCCAAATGGGCCATGACACTGGACGGTAAGATCGCCACGGCCTCCGGCGATAGCCGCTGGATATCGTGCCACGCCTCGCGGAAAGTAACCCACCAACTCCGCGGCCGAATGGATGCGATCATCGTTGGCCGAGGCACCGCGGCGGCCGACGATCCGCTCTTGACCGCTCGACCTCCAGGTCATAGAACGGCAGTGCGCGTCGTTGTCGATACGCGGGCATCGCTTTCGTCGGACAGCCAACTCGCTCGAACGGCTCGTGAAGTACCCGTTCTCGTCGCCGTCAGTGAGGAAGCCGCAATTGGCGATCGCGAGCGGTTGCAAGAAGTAGGCTGCGAAGTAGATCTCTGCGCGGGCGAAACGTCGCGGGCTCGCCTCGAAAGCTTGCTAAATGAATTGGGCAAGCGACGAATGACGAACGTCCTAGTAGAAGGCGGCGGCCATTTACTGGGAAGCCTGTTCGACGCCCGGCTCGTCGATGAGGTCCACGTTTTCATTGCCCCCAAACTGGCTGGCGGCGAGGCCGCGCCTGGCCCAATCGCAGGGCTAGGAGTCGAGAAAATCGCGGCCGCAATGGCGCTAGAGGACCTTATTTTTGAGCAAATCGACGGAGACGTCTATCTGCATGGGCGAATCGCGCCGGTAGGCCTGTAGGGAACAGCCTCCGTGCCGTTCCAGTGCCCAGCAAGGCTATCTAGGCAATTCAGGGCAAGCTTGACGATTACCAAGAGTTCGTCGACTACGCAAGCTCTGCCGCCTGTAACGATTGTAGCAATTCGCCTGCACGATCCGCCCGATATTAGGATTCATGGAATGGACCACGATCGCGGGACTGATTCTGGGCTTCTCCGCCATGTGCGGTGTGCTGGTATTCGGCAAGAGCGATGCCTCGCTTGCCACCTTTATTGATCCGCCGGCGTTGCTCATGGTGTTTGGCGGCGCCGCGGCGGTGGTTCTTGTCGGCTTTCCCGCGCGGCAGTTACAGAACTTCTTTTCCATCCTTCGCAAGCCGTTTCTCGCCACGAGAGAAGATCCGGCGGAGACGATCGAAGAGTTGGTTCAGCTTGCCGAAATCGCCCGCAGAGACGGCCTGCTGGCGCTGGAAGCTGTCGCCCGCGACATCCGCAATCCGTTTATTGCCCTCGGCGTTCAGCTTGCGGTCGATGGCACACCGCCGGAAACGATGAATGAAATCATGCAGAACGAAGTCGAGGCCTTGGCCGGCCGGCACCGTCAGGCGAAGAAAGTCGTCGAGCTGGTGGGCCGCTGCGGGCCGGCGTTCGGCATGATCGCCACGCTGCTGGGCTTGATCCTTATGCTCGGCAGCCTCTCCAAGCCCGACACGGTCGGCCCCTCGATGGCGATCGCGCTCATCGGCACGCTCTACGGCGCGCTCTTGGCCAATTTGATCTGCATTCCGTTGGGCGAAAAGCTCGGCTACATGAGCCATGAGGAGCAACTCTTGCGGCAGATTGTCATTCGCGGCATCTTGGCCATCCAGGCGGGCGACAATCCGCGCGTCGTGAGGCAAAAGCTCGACATGTTCATTCCGCCGCCGCTCCGCATCCGTCCCTATGCTCAAGCAGGTTGATCGGCGATGCTCACCTACCACGAGGAAAAACCCGACGGCGCGCCCGAATGGATGGTCTCGTTCGCCGACATGATCACGATCCTCATGTCGTTTTTCGTCGTCATGTTTTCCATCGCCTCGGGCGATTCAAACGGCGACAAGCGGTCGAAGCAGCAGGAGACCATTTTCGAGTCGCTGCAATACCGCTTTGGCCCGAAGTGGAAACCGTATACGGACTGGAGCATCATGCCCGGCAATTCCACTCTTCCCGGCAGCGGCAAAGGGTTGGGCAGCAAATCGCCCGTTCAGGCGGTCGGCGATCCCGGCGGCACGATGATCGTGAAGAAAAAGGAGCGCGCGAGGATTCTCGTCGCCGGCCAAGGCGACACAATCGCGATCGGCGGCCTGTTAACGTTTGCTCCCGCTACCGCAATGCTCACCGCCGGGCAGGAAAAAACAATCGGCCGCATCACGGAAGAGTTGGCGGGCAAGCGGCAGATTGTGGAGATCGTGGCCACTGCCTCCAATCGCGCACTTTCGCCCGGCAGTCCTTATCGCGATCGCTGGGAACTGGGCTATGCTCGTTGCCGCACCGTCGCCAATCTACTGGCCGCACAAAAGATCGAGCCTTCGCGGCTTCGACTCTCCGTCGTGCCCGGCAACGATGGTGAGAGCAGCGCTGCGAAGATTGCGGAAGCCGACGATGCAGTGCAGGTGAACCTCAGCGCCATGCTGGCGCCGGGCGGCAAGTAAGCAGCGTCAATTCTTGAGCTCTTCGAATGACGTGAGATCGCTCGCGGCCCTGCCGGCTGCCTACTTGCCTAACGCGCCGTCTCTATCTATTATTAAGCAATATTGAATTATTGACGGGGGAAAGAAATTTGGCTCGCCGCGCCGTGATGATCGCCAAGCTGCTTATCGGCCCGATCGTTTGCGCTGGGGTGATCATCATTGTCGGTGGAGCGACAAATAAAGTCCATGCGTCTGAGCCTCCACAGGTGCCGAAGGCGGATGAAGTCAGAATTCTTCGAGAAAAAAAATTCGCCCCGTCCTCGTGGAGCACTGTTACGAGTGCCATTCCCAAAAGGCGAAGGAAATTGAAAGCGGACTCCTCTTGGATTCTCACGCTGGGATGTTCAAGGGCGGCGACAACGGCCCGGCGATTGTGCCCGGCAAGCCTGAGACTAGCAACCTCATCAAGGCGATTCGTTACGGGCACGACTTCCCCCAAATGCCTCCCAAGGGCAAACTGCCGGCGGCGGTGATCGCCGATTTCGAGCACTGGGTCGCCGACGGCGCTCCCGACCCGCGTACACAGCAATCATCCGCGCCGAAATCACAAGTCAAGCATTGGGCGTTCCAGCCGCCGCGTCGAGTTCCGCCACCGCCGGTGAAGCGGGCCGACTGGCCGAAGAACGACATCGATCGCTTTGTTCTCGCGCGCCTGGAAGATCATAAACTTTCGCCTTCGGTCGATGCCGACCGCCGCACCCTTGTTCGCCGTCTCGCCTTCGATCTCACCGGCCTGCCGCCGACGTTTGGCGATATCAATGCCTTCGTCAAGGACCGATCGCCGCGGGCTTTGGAGTGTGTGATCGATCGGCTGTTGGATTCACCACATTTCGGCGAACGCTGGGCCCGGCATTGGCTCGACGTTGCCCGCTACGCCGATACCAAGGGCTACGTTTTCATGGAGGACCGCAATTACCCGGACGCGTTCACCTATCGCGACTGGCTGATTCGGGCCATCAACGAAGACCTTCCGTACGATCGTTTTATTGTAGCGCAGATTGCCGGCGACCAGGCGCCGGGTCGGAGTTGAGTCCGCCCTATGCCGCGATGGGATTCTTGACGCTCGGCCGGCGGTTCCTGAACACCGCGCCGGACATCATCGACGATCGCATCGACGTGGTTTGCCGGGGCACGATGGCTCTCACGGTCGGCTGCGCGCGCTGCCATGATCACAAGTACGATCCGATTCCCGCGCAGGACTATTACTCGCTCTACGGCGTATTTGACAGTTCCGCGGAACCGAAGAACGCGCCCTCGCCGCTTCGCCTTGTTGATGCGCCGCAGGCCCACAATGTCCACGTCTTTATCCGCGGCAATCCGGGCACGCAGGGCGAGGAGGCGCCGCGGCGGTTCCTGCGGGTCCTGTCGGGCGAAGCTCGCAAGCCGTTCCAACACGGCAGCGGCCGCCTGGAACTTGCCCAGGCGATCGTCGATCGCAGCAACCCGCTGACCGCGCGGGTGTTCGTCAACCGGGTCTGGGGGCACCTTTTCGGCGAATGCCTGGTGCGGACGCCGAGCGATTTCGGCGCTCGCAGCGATCCCCCCAGCCACCCGGAATTGCTCGACTACCTCGCGCTCAAATTCATCGATCAGGGTTGGTCGGTCAAAAAGCTTGTCCGCGAAATCGTCCTCTCGCGCACGTATCAACAACAGAGCATCGATCGTGAGGATTGCAGCCAGGCCGATCCCGAGAACCGCCTCGTCTGGAAGATGAACCGGCGGCGGCTTGATTTCGAGTCGCTCCGCGATGCTATGTTGAGCGTGAGCCGGAAACTGGATGCCAAGGTGGGTGGGCCGTCGGTCTCCTTGGAGGCGCAGCCATTCACGACCCGGCGAACGCTCTACGCCTTTATCGACCGCCAGAACCTGCCCGGCTTGTTCCGCACGTTTGATTACGCCAGTCCCGACGCGCACTCGCCGCAGCGATTCATCACCACGGTTCCGCAGCAGGCGCTATTCCTTATGAACAATCCGTTTGTGCTCCAGCAGTCGGAAGCCGTCGCCGGCCGGCCTGAAATCAGCGCGGCCGATAAACCTCGCCGGAGAATTGCCTTGCTCTACGAAATCGTATATGCTCGGAAGCCCCGGGCCGACGAAATAAAGCTTGGATTGGAATTTGTTAAACAGACATCGCTCGGCAAAGACAAAGGTTCGCCCGAATCGAGCTGGAAAGAGTACGCCCAAGCACTGATGATGGCCAACGAGTTTGCATTTGTTGATTGATTTGTGGGGCAGGTTTCCAACCTGCCTCTTCCGGCAGATTGGAAATCTGCCCCACGTTGCTATAGGAGAAGCGAAGATGACCGACCCCGCCGACTCGCGACTGCAATTGCCGATCATGTCGCGCCGGGACCTCCTCGCCCGCAGCGGCCTGGGGTTGGCCGGTCTAGCCCTTGGGCAACTGGGCGGCTTGCCGGCGTTCGCAGACTCCCCGGCCGGCACGGGCGGCAACCCGCTCTTGCCCAAGGCGCCGCAATTTCCGGCCAAGGCGAAGCACGTCATCCATCTCTTCATGAACGGCGGCCCGTCGCACGTCGATACGTTCGATCCCAAGCCCGCGCTCGAAAGTACGCCGGCAAGCCGCTGCCGATGGCCAACTTGCCGACCGAGCGGAAGACGGGCGCGGCGTTCCCCTCGCCGTTCAAGTTCCAGAAGTACGGCAAGAGCGGCATCGAGGTCAGCGAGCTGTTCCCGCAGCGTGGCAAAGATGATCGACGACATCGCGGTGATCCGCTCGATGCACGCCGATGTGCCGAACCACGAGCCGTCGCTGCTGCTTGATGAACTGCGGCGACTCGCGGCTGATTCGTCCCAGCCTCGGCTCGTGGCTGACCTACGGCCTGGGGACCGAGAATCAGAATCTGCCGGCATTCATCGCCATGTGTCCCGGCGGCTATCCGATCCAGGAATCGCAGAACTGGCAGGCGGGCTTCCTGCCGGGCATTTACCAAGGCACGTACATCGACACGCAGCACGTCGAAGTCGAAAAGCTGATCGAGAACATCCGCAATGACAACATTGGCCGCGAGCGAACAGCGGCGGCAGCTCGATCTTCTGGATAAGCTCAATCGATTGCACCACGAAGCCCGCGGCCGCGATGCGCAGCTTGGACAGCCGCATCCAGTCGTTCGAGCTGGCCTATCGCATGCAGACGGAGGCGGCCGAGGCGTTCGACGTCAGCCGCGAGCCCAAGCACGTGCTGGAGCATGTACGGGCCGGGCACGCAGGCGCGGCAGATTCTCATCGCCCGGCGGCTCGTCGAGCGCGGCGTGCGATTCGTGCAAGTGTGGCACGGCGCCGGCCAGCCGTGGGACAATCACGACGACCTGGAAGTCAGCCCATCGCTCGCTGGCCGGGCAATGCGACCGCGCGATCGGCGCGCTGTTGGAGGACCTGAAGCAGCGTGGCATGTTGGACGAGACGCTCGTTCTCTGGGGCGGCGAGTTCGGCCGCACGCCCACCGTCGAATTGCCCACGCCCGGACTCAAACGCGGGCAAGATCAACGGCCGCGACCACAACCATTACGGCTTCACGATGTGGATGGCCGGCGGCGGCGTGAAAGGCGGATACGTACACGGCGCGACCGACGAGTTCGGTTTCCGCGCCGTGGACAAGCCGGTCCACGTCCACGATCTGCACGCCACGATCCTGCAACTCATGGGCTTCGATCACACCCGCTTCACCTACCGCTACGCCGGCCGCGATTTCCGCCTCACGGATGTGCATGGCAACGTGGTGCATGAGTTGATTGCGTGAGAAGCGACATTGCTTTTCTTCCGCCCGCGGCAAGATGTTTAGGCGACGGCGGTTGCGCACAAGCCTGAATCGCGAGTTCGGGGTGCCGTTCAGCGCCGCGCACCTTTTGCGCAATTTCGACATTTTTCTGCGCAGTTTCGAGTTGTGACTCGTTGGCCTCGGCAGTTAAAATGGAATGTCTGGCTTGAACTGGGGATACGACGAGCTTGTTTCGATTCGTTGAACAGGATTGCATAACAGAAGTCGGCTCGATGATTCGCAAGATAGTGTTTGCCTCATTGCCGAAAATGCTAATCCGGAATCGGCCGAAACGGAAATCGATAAAACGTAGAACAATTGAAACAGTCCGGCTCCAGTTCGAGCAATTGGAGCAGCGAACACTTTTGACGGTCGCCGTTGCCGATTGGACCTTCGACGAAGGCTCCGGCACGGTCGCCGCGGATTCCTCCGGCAATGGCCACGCGGCTACTCTGAGCGCGGGCGCTACGTGGGCCGCCGGCAACGTCGGGACCCATGCTCTAAAACTCAACGGAAGCTCGACCGGCGTTGCCACCGCGACCGGACCCGTCGTCAATACGGCGGCCAGTTTTTCGGTTTCGACCTGGGTCAAGCTCACGACGCTCTCGGGCTATCAGACATTTGTATCAATCGCCAGCACGAACGTGGCCGGCTTTTTCCTGCAACTGCGAGGCGATACCGGCACCTTTGGCTTCGCGCGGCTGTCGTCCGACGCCACCGGCAACGCGACCTATGTCGCCGCCCCCAGCGCACCGCAAACCAACACGTGGTATCACATCGTCGGCGTCGACGATACGGCCGCCGGCACGCTTTCGCTCTACGTGGACGGGCAATTGGTGGGCAGCACCAGCTATACATCGGCCTGGGCCGCCACCGGCAACACGCTCATCGGACACGGCTTTTATGGCGGCAATCAGGTTGACTATGTCAACGGCTACATCGACGAAGTCCAACTCTACTCCTCCGCCTTGACCGCCGCGCAGATCATCGCCCTCGACACTCCCTCCGCTTATTCCTTTGAAGAAGGCTCGGGCACGACCGCCAGCGATGCCTCCGGTCACGGCAATACCTTGGCGCTCGCCGCGGGCGCGTCGTCGGGCGCGGGACGCATAGGTTCCTATGCCCTGGCGGTCAATGGCACATCGACCGGAAATGCTACGAACGCCGCGGCCGCGCTCAACACAGCGGTGCCTTTTTCAGTCTCAGCTTGGGTGGATATGAATTCGCTCACCGGCACGCAGACTTTCGCTTCCATCGACGGCGGCAACGTTTCGGCCTTCGCCTTGCAATATCGGTCCGATACGGGCAAGTTTGCCTTCACCCGCACGGGCTCCGACAGCAATGCCGCCCAGGTTTACCATGCCGACGCCCTCTCGGCTCCGTCCGCAGGAACCTGGTACAGCCTCATCGGCGTCAACGATCCAGTCAACAGCCAACTGCTGCTCTACGTCAATGGCGTCTTTCAGTCGAGCGTCTTTTATAGCGGCGGCTGGCAGGGCAGCGGTGCGACCGTCATCGGCGGCGGCGAGTCCAACGGCATGCGCAGCGATTTCGCCAGCGGCCTCATCGACGAGGTTCACTTCTACAATTCCCCACTCACCGGCGGCGCCGCCGCCAACGTCGGCACCAACGGCGGCGGCATCCTCAATATCAACACGGCGGTCACCGGCGCAACGATTTCGCCCAACTTGTTCGGCGCCTTCATGGAGGACATCAACTATGGCGGCGAGGGCGGTATTTACAACAACGAGGTCCGCAATAGCGGCTTCAATGACTCCAGCAATGCGCTCAACGCCTGGGCCGCGGTTGCCGGCAGCGGCGTGACCGATGTCCTTGCTTCCGATGCCACGACCGGACCGACGGCGGCGTTGACGAAGTCCGGAAAGCTGACGATCACTTCGGGCGTCTCCGCCACCGCCCGCGCCGGCATTTCCAACTCGGGATACTTCGGCGTGGGCATTACACCCTCCACCACATACACAGCCACGTTCTACGCGATGGCCACCGCCGGATTCACCGGCCCGCTGAACGTGACCCTCGAATCGACCGGCGGCACGATCTACGCCAGCGCTGTGGTATCCACCATTACCACGGCCTGGACGAAGTATACGGTCACGCTCACGACCGGCGCGGCGCGCCGACCTCCTCCACGAACCTATTCGTAATCTCCACCAACAGCCCGTCGGCCAATGGCGACACGATTTGGTTCGGCGCGACCTATCTCTATCCGCCATCCTATAACAATTCGCCCGCCCATCTGCGTGTGGACTTGATGCAGAAGCTCGTGGACCTTCATCCGGCCATCTTCCGCGTGCCCGGCGGCAATTACCTGGAGGGCAACGACTACGCCGACCGCTTCAACTGGCAGGCCACGATCGGCCCCGTGGAGAACCGGCCCGGTCACATGGACCCTTGGGGCTATTGGTCGACCGACGGTTTTGGCCTTGATGAATATCTCCAGATGGCAGAACTTGCCGGCGCTCAACCGCTGCTCGCGGTTTACGCCGGTTACACCCTCAACGGCTCTTCCGATACGGGCCAAACGCTGACTGACGACGTGACCTCGGCCGTCAACGAACTGCATTATGTGCTCGATCCCGTTACCACGACCTGGGGCACGATGCGCGCCGCCAATGGCCACTCCGCACCTTACAACGTCAACTACGTCGAAATCGGCAACGAGGACAACTTCTCTACGACGTATGCCACGCGCTATCCGCCGTTCTACAACGCAATCAAGGCCGCGTTCCCCAATCTTCAGATCGTGGCCACTAGTTCAAGCACCGGCGGCAGCCCCTATGACGTATTGGACAATCACTTCTACAACTCCGCCGCGTGGTTCCTCGCCAATTCGACGGAATATGACAATACGGCCCGCGGTTCGTACAAGATCTTCGTCGGCGAGTACGCCTCGCGCGACGGCTATCAGACCAGCACCATGCTGAACGCCCTTGGCGACGCCGCCTTCCTCATGGGAATGGAACGGAACTCCGACCTCGTGGTCATGTCGTCCTACGCGCCGCTTTGGGTCAACGTCAACACCGGCGGCCAGCAGTGGGCCACGGACCTCATCGGTTTGAACAATACGGCGAGTTTCGACTCCGCCAGCTATTACGCCCAGCAATTGCTTAACCTGCACCACGGCGGCCAGGTCATCGGTAGTTCCATCGTCGGCGCGAATGGACTCCAGGCCATTGTGACTCGCACGGGCAACACCTACTACCTGACAGTCGTCAACCCCGGCCCGGCCACGCTTGCCACGACGATCAACATCAACGGCGTCAGCAGTGTCTCTTCCACGGGAACCGTCTATTCGCTCCAGGCTTCCAGCGGCACCGCCACCAATACCATCTCGAGCCCTACGCTCATCGCTCCCGCCACTTCCACCGCTTCAAACCTGGGCGGCAGCTACACCCAGCAGTTCTCTGCGTACTCGCTCACGATTGTCCAATTCGACGCCAATATCGTCCTTCCCACGGTAGCCGTGCCCGCTGCCGCCGCGCCTGCCACCGTAACATGCAACACCACCAGCCTCTCCGTCTTAGGCGCTGACGCGGGCGGCGAGTCCAACCTCACATATTCTTGGTCCGCTTCGGGCGCACCGCCCGGTCCGGTCGTCTTCTCCGCCAACGGCACAAACACGGCAAAGAACACGACGGCCACCTTCTCCAAGGCGGGCGCCTACACCCTGATCGTCACGATTACCAACGCTTTTGGTCACAGCACCAACAGCAGCGTCAACGTGACGGTTAATCAGACGCTTACGGGCGCGGCGATCACGCCCGCCGTCATGACGCTCGCGCCGGGCGGTTCGACTCAGTTCGCTGCCTTCGGCACCGATCAATTTGGTGATATTATTTCCGCGCCACTTAACAACGTGACCTGGTCCGTGGTCTCGGGCACAGGCAGTGTGAATTTCACGGGCCTATTCACGGCTCCGGGCAACGGCAGCGGCATTTCGACGGTACGCGTCCTCAGTTCGACCGGCCAAGCCGGTTACGCCAATGTGACGATCCTTAGTCAACTCGCCTGGTACCCGGCGAACGCCGCATCGGGCACCGCGCTTGCCGATGCTTCCGGAAATGGAAACGATGGCACGCTCTCCGGTTCGACCGCGTTCGCGACCGGCGTCAGCGGCAATGCCCTGGCCCTTACCGGCGGATACGCCACTTTGCCGACGGGAATCGTCAGCACGTTAAGTGACTTCACCATTTCCGCCTGGGTCTATATCAACACGCTCTCCATGTGGTCGCGAGTTTTCGACTTCGGCACCGGCACGAACGTCAACATGTTCCTTACGCCGCTTTCCGGCTCCGGCGCCGTCCGCTTCGCTATCACGACCTCCGGCGGCAACGGCGAGCAGCGGATCAACGGTACTTTGCCGCTTGCCACAGGCGTCTGGCAAAGTGTGGCCGTTACCCTTTCGGGCAAGACGGGCACGCTCTACGTGAATGGAATAGCCGTCGGCACGAATATTAGTATGACCTTGCACCCCAGCAGCCTCGGGTCCACCACGCTGAATTATCTCGGCAAGTCCCAATACGCCGATCCGGCTTTTCTCGGCAGCATCGATGACTTCCGCATCATCGGCCGGGCTCTTTCCGCTGCGGAAATCGCGCAGTTTATCAATCCGTCCATCGTCGCGGCTGCCAGCGCCAATTCCGTGACTAGCACCACCGATCTCCTCTCCGCACTTGGTGCAGACGCGACCGCAGGCGAATTCAACCTCACCTACACTTGGTCCGTGACAGGCACTCCGCCCGCGCCTGTGACGTTCTCCAACAACGGTACCAATTCCGCCAAGACAACCACAGTCACGTTTGCCGCAGCCGGCACCTACAGTTTCCTGGTGACGATCACCAACGCGGCCGGCTTCTCAACCACCAGCAGCGTCAACGCGACCGTCAATCAGATCTATTCGGGCCTGAGTCTCTCGCCGGCTTCGGCGAATCTGACGGGCGGCGCCGCGCAGCAATTTACCGCCACGGCGCTCGATCAGTTCGGCCAGCCGCTCTCCGCACAGCCGACAATCACCTGGACTCTGGTCTCAGGGCTGGGCACGCTCAGCAGCGGCGGACTCTACACGCCGCCCTACGCCGGCGGCTCGGCCGCCATCCGCGCCGCCAGCGGCAGCTACAATGCCACGGCCACGGTAGATTACTCGTCTCTGGCCCAATGGAATGCTGCGATAAGCAGTTCATGGACTACCAACGGCAATTGGATCGACGCTTTCACCAGCTCCGCGCTGGCCGCTCCGGGCGTGCGTGGGCTAACTGGCGATACCCTGCTGTTTGCCTCGGCGCCCGTCGCCCGGCTCGACGGCGCCAATCCCACGCTGGCCAGCGTCACCTTCAATAATGCTGCCAGCGGGTACGGCATAATTCAAGGCTCCGGCGGCAGCCTCACATTGCAGGGCGCGAATACCGCGACGGTTTCCGTGCTGGCCGGCAGTCCCGCGATCAATGCGCCGGTGCATCTGGCGAGCAACGCGGCGTTCAGCGCCGCCGCGTCAACCGCGCTGACAATGATGGGCTCGATCGACGGCAGCGGTGGACTGACAATGTACGGCAGTGGCAAACTCGTCCTCAACGCGGCCAACACGTTTAGCGGCGGCCTGTTCGTGCAGTCGGGCACCGTCGTCGTCAACGCCGCCGGCGGGCTTCTTAACGGCAGCAACATAACCGTCGGTTCGCCGAGCGCGTTCATGAGCCCTGCGGTTCCCGCCAAATCGACATCTTCCGCCGCGAGAAGTCTCTCGCCATTTGCCGTAGGGGCTGTTATGGCCCAGTGGGCCATCGGTCCACCGGCACCTCCGTGGATCGGCCGCACCCCGGCGGTTGCATTGCGATGAAAACCAATCTCCTAGCCGCAGTATTATTGCTCCATTCCGCCTCGCCGGTTTTCGCGGCCGCCGCCGGAAATGTTCGTCCAAGCTTTGGCCTCTGGTACACGGCCTGGTGGACCGCCGACGACCGCTACCAACACTGGAGCCATTGCCCACGCCTGCCGCTGAGGGGCAAGTATTCCGCGGGCGATCCGGCTGTCATCGCGGCGCATTACGCTCAGTTCCGCGATCTGGGCGTCGATTTTCTTATCATGGACGATACCAACTTCGCCGGCGCGGACGGCGGGCGGATCAACGACAACATCCGCGTGTGGTTCGATTTCATGGACGCCAGGCCGGCAGCGGAGCGCATTCCAATCTGCATCGCAGGCGGCGCCGAAATGCGGAGCGGCGGCCGCGCGAGTCAGCAACACGCCGCCGATTTCTATTGGACCACTTGGGCAAAACGGCCGAGCTATTTCCACCTCAACGATAAACCCCTGTTGCTGATCGACACCGACAAAAACTACGGGCCGGGCGATTTCACCGACGAGCGATTTACCGTACACTGGGCCTACAATGGCGACAATCATGCCGCGATCAAGTCCCGCCGCACCTGGGGATGGGGATCGTACGAGCCGGCGCCGCTCCTGCAAGAGTGCATGAGCATTTGGCCGGGCCACCGCTATCCGGCCCAGGTCGCCGCGGCCGGGCGAGACTCTGCCGAAGCGCCGCGCGAGGGCGGTCAATTGTATGTTCGCGAGTGGTTGCGCGTCTTGAAAGCCCGTCCTCAATTCGTGACGGTGGCCGACTGGAACAATTTCGAGGAGGAAACGGCCCTGGAGGACAGTGTCTCATGGGAAGACCGTTCGGGTTTCGCCGTCCCCGACCTCTACCGCCGCATCACCCGCGCCTATTCGCGGCTGCGCGAAGAAAGGTTGGTCAAAGGCGAATACTACCGCGCCGAAACTCGCGCCGAAGTTTTCCTCTTCGACGGCCACGCGCTCGTCTATCAGGCCGCCATGCCGCGGCGCACGGCGATAATCCTCGTGCCCGACGGGATGTTCAAAAAAGCGTGTGTACCTCTCATCCGTCGCTCGTTATAATCACATCCTCGCACGCTCCCGACTTGCGTGGGACATGCCGCACACCTCAGCCTTTCCATAATGCGATTCCGACTCCTCGACCAAATTACACAACTCGAACCGGGCAAGCACGTCGAAGCTGTCTTCCACCTGTCCGGTGACGAGCGATGCCTGGAAGATCATTTTCCGAAGCTGCCGCTCATGCCCGGCGTTCTCATGCTGGAAGCCATGTACCAGGCCGGCGCCTGGCTCGTCCGCCAGACGGAGAATTTTGCCCATTCGCACGTCGTGCTGAGCGAAGCGCGAAACGTTAAGTTCAGCGGGCTCGTCCAACCGGGCCAGAGCCTGGTCGTGACGGCCGACATCAAGAAGCAGGACCGCGACCGGACGACACTTGTGGCCCAAGGAACGGTGGACGGCAAGGTCGTTGCCAGCGCGAGGCTCGTGATCGAGGCATTCCATCTCGGCGACCGATATCCCAAGCGAGCCGACACCCGCGATTACCTGATGCGCAAACTGCGACTGCAATTCGACCGGGTGATGTCGGGCACGCCGGAGCATCCGTCCAGCCACGGACCGTCGATGCGGTGGATGTGGCTCGATCGGTTCACGGAGTTTACTCGCGGCCAGCGAGCCGTGGCGATCAAAAACGTGAGCATGGCAGACGACGCGATAAGCGACTATGTGCCGGGCTTCTCCGTGCTGCCCTGCTCCATGATTGTGGAAGGTCTGGCCTGGACCGGCGGAATTTTGGCGAACGATCAGCGCGGGTTCCGCGAACGGACAGTGCTGGCCAAGGTCAACAAGGCCGTATTCCATTGCCCGGCATTGCCCGGCGATCAGCTTCGCTACACCGCCGTGCTGGAAGGGATCGAAGCCGAAGGCGCGTTCATCCGCGGCACGAGCCACATCGGCAACGAGTTGCAGGCCGAAGTAGACCTATTCCTCGCGCATCTCACCGAGGGGTACGAGGGCATCAATGGCGACCTGGTCGATCCCGCCGAAACCCTGGCCTTGATGCGGTCGTTCGGTTTGTATGATGTCGGCCGATTGCCTACGGGCGAACCGCTGGAACATCGCGGAGAAACTGCTGGAAGGCGAACGCGCGGCCCACGCGGCTGCCGGATGATGAGCCGACTTCACATCACAGTGGGGCACAAGAATGGGACTTGACGCAACGATCAAACGTGCCGATGGCATTCCGCTCGGCGAGATAAAGGATGTTCAAAAAGCGTTAGCGACAGCGTTCCCAGGAATTGTTTTGGGGCGACTGCCAAGCGGCGCCGAAAAGATCCAAAAAGCCGCCGAGCGAGGAATTGTCTTTCCACATGTCATCCGTAAGAATCTTGAATCGTCATTGGCGCAATACGGTGGCGACTACTCGGGGACCGAATTCTCGGCGCAATTCCGCCTTGGGCCGTCGAACATTGTGCAACAAATCGACGTTGTGTTGTACGGCAAAACTGTCGCATCGGAGTCGGTGTTTGCACGGCTGGAAGAACAGCATGGGTGGATTACGACGTTTCCGTAATGCAGCGCAGCGATGTGCTCCCGAAGCCGCTCCTCGGCGTGATTGACGTCGAATTGTCCTATCTGCCTGTCTTACTTCCCCAGACGGTCGGCGTATCCCAGACGCAGTCCACTCGTTTGGCACGATAGTTGCTATCTATTGTATATTTGTGTTGACATACAATAACTGGCAGGCGGTCGAGCCGGGATATGTGCCCCAGCCCCTTCGTGCGGGGGCCGGTCAGCACCCGCGATACCGAGCATTGTAAACTGTTGTATACTGTGGACTTACGGCGACGGTCGGCGATGTGCCCCACGAGTCGAATATCGCTGGGGCGGAACACATCTCGGTAAACGGAGGATGCCAGCCATGCGCGCCGACTGCCAAAATGGCAGCCTCCGGACAAACTGCACTCGAAATGGAGGACATGAATGATACGACATTGCACAAATGCCTTCGCCAGCGGAAACAGCGTCGGCAGCCAAAACCGTTTTGCGCACCACCCCCGCTTGCGGCGGGTCGCCGCGAGGCTGCCGCGCCATGCCGCAAGTCGTTGTCCGCTAACCACTTGCGGCAAGCGTTCCAGCGCGCACCAAATGCAGAATTCGCGAAGGCGGTGCGCAAAAGCCAATAACGCGTATCAACTCGTGTTAATACACGTCACCGCAAGCTGCCGGTTCGCGGCTCGTGCTGGAGTTCCGGCTTTAGCCGGCCGCTTCCCATACGGCCGCCTAAAGGTGGGACTCCAGCGCAGCCCTAATGCACCATCCTTACCCAGATTAACACGCGCATCGTCGCCGTAAGCCGTGTTAGCATTAGCACTTACGCGCTGGTGCACCACGCGCCAAACATTGAAAGGCGGTGCACGAAGCCGTCCTGTGGTGCCTTCAAGTTCGGCGATATAATTTACGCACACGACGAAAAAAACCCGCCAGACAATGATCTTACTCCAAGTCGAAGGCATCCAAAAACATTTCGGCCCCGAGCCGGTGCTCGACGGCGTGACGTTCGACCTCCGGCCGGGCGACCGCGCGGGGCTGGTCGGCCCCAACGGCGAGGGAAAAACTACGCTATTAAAAATACTCGCCGGCAAGGATGAGGCCGATGGCGGGTCGATCGTCAAGCACCCTTCGCTCCACCTCGGATACCTGGAGCAACAGCCCGAATGGGCGCCGGGCAGAACGCTCATCGACGAGGCCAAGAGCGCCCTGGCCGGCCTGATGGCCATGCAGGAGGAATTGATCTCGGTGTCCGAGGAACTCGGGCATTGCGACGATGAAGTCGAACACAAGCGGCTCGCCGACCGCTATGACCACCTCCAGCACGAGATCGAGCGGGCGGACGCCTACAACCTCGACCACAAGATCGAGCGCGTGCTGGACGGCCTTCGCTTCCGCCGCGAATCGTTCAATCAGCCCGTCGAGGTCTTGAGCGGCGGCGAGCAGAATCGCCTCATGCTTGCCAAACTGCTCTTGGCCGAGCCGAACGTGATGCTGCTGGACGAGCCCTCGAACCACCTCGACATCGAGGCCACCGAATGGCTCGAATCGTTCCTCGCCGAGAGCGCGGCGGCGATGATCCTCGTCAGCCACGACCGCTATTTCCTCGACCGCGTCACCAACCGCACGATCGAGCTTTTCCAGGGCACCGTCGATAGCTACGCCGGCAACTTCTCCGCCTATTGGACGCAAAAGGCCGAACGGCTCCTGGTTGCTGAGCGGACCTACGAGAAGCAGCAGATCGAAATTGAGAAGACCAAGGATTTCATCCGCCGCAATCACTACGGCCAGAAGCATCAGCAGGCCGAGGACCGCCGCAAGAAGCTGGAGCGGATCGAGCTTGTGGAAGTGCCGCGGAAGATCGCCTTGCCGCCGATGGGCTTCCCGCCCGCCTCGCGGACGGGCGACATCGTCGTCCGCGCCGAAGCGCTGGCAAAGTCATTCGAGCGGCCGCTCTTCAAGGATGTCGAGCTGCAAATCATCCGCGGCGAGCGATGGGGGCTCATCGGCCCCAACGGCTGCGGCAAGTCTACGCTGCTCCGCTGTCTGCTCGGTGAGCAATCGCCCGACAAGGGGAGCGTGCAGATCGGTGCGGGCGTGAGCATCGGCTACTTCGACCAGCAACTCTCGGGCGTTTCGGATGATGACGACGTGGTCGATTCGATCCGCCCCAAGCATAAGCAGTTTCTCACGCAGCAGCGCCGCGATCTCCTAGGCCGCTTCGGCATCTCGGGCGATACGCAGTTGCAGAAAGTCGGCAAGCTCAGCGGCGGCGAGCGGAACCGCGTGGCCCTGGCTCGGCTGGCGGCGGCCGACGCCAACTTCCTCGTGCTCGATGAGCCGACGAACCATCTCGATCTTTGGGCCCGCGATGCGTTGGAGCAGGCACTTGCGGACTTCGACGGCACGGTGCTTTTCGTCAGCCACGACCGCTACTTCGTCAACCGCGTGGCGGACCACCTGATCATCTTCGAGCCGGGCGGCGTCCGCGTCATTGAAGGCAACTACGAGGCGTATCAGCTTTTCTTGAAGAGCAAGGACGAAGCCGAGCAAGCGCCGCCGCCGAGCAAGGCGAAAGGCAAGGCACATGCAAAGCCGGCAAATGCCCAGGCCGTCGCGGCGAAAGCCGACGGCATGCCGAACGGCGATCGTCCAGTTCAGCAGGACAAGAACAAGAAGCGCCGCTTCCCCTATCGCAAGGTTTCCGACATCGAGGCCGACATCTTCCAGCGCGAGACACGGATCGAGCAGCTCAACGAAGAGATGGGCGACCAGGCCACGTACCGCGACGGCGGCCGTGTTCGGGCGATCAAACAGGAGTTAACCGAACAACAGTCGGCCTTGCGAAAGCTCTATGAGCACTGGGAAGAAGCCAGCGAGATGAACTGGTGACAGCATCTCCTCCTTCTTCCCGGCTCACAGAGAGAGGCGAAGTGTCACTTCGCCTTCACGTCGTAGCAAAACAGCAAGTCCTGATCGCGAATGTACAGTTTTCCATTGGCGATGACCGGGTGCGACCAGGCCTTCGCGCGGCTGCGGTTGGGCTGCTCAAATCGGCCGCACTCGATGTATTTCTTCGGGTCCGGATCGATCAGGAGCAACGTGCCTTTGTCCTCGGTGCGATAGTAGAGGCGGCCGTCCGCGAAGGCGACGGAGCCTTTCGGCACGCCGAGCTTGGGGTTTTCGCCCTCTCGCCAGAGGACCTTGCCCGTCTGGAAGTCGAGACAGACGAGATTGCCCTTCTCATTGCCGCCGGTAGCGCCATACAAGCTGCCATCCAGGAGAATCATGCCGCCGTGGTGGTTTTGCAACTTGTCGGTGTGATACACCTCATCGGCCTTGATGCCGTCGCCGTCCTTGCTCAGCTTCACCAGTCCGCCGCCCGCCCCATACGCCGAGGAGGTAAAGATCTCGCCATCGTGATAGATCGGCGTAGCGCAGTTAATAGCCATTCGGTTAGCGGATCGGTCGTAGCGCCAGAGGAACTTGCCGTCGGAGGCCGCGACGCCGATGACTGCCTTCGCGGTGAACTGTACGTATTCGCGCTGTCCTTCGAAGTCGATGGCAATCGCGGAGGAGTAGGCCGCTCCACCGCCGCCACCGCCCATGCCGCCGCGACCACGGCCTCGGCCGCTGCCGCCGCCCGGTCCACCGGCACCGCCGCCAGGAGCGCGGCCCGCGCCGCCGCCGGCAGCGCTTGAACTGCCGCCGCCGCTGGGCATTTTGCTCGACCAAATCGTCTTGCCAGTCATTTTATCGAGGGCCACGAGCATGGCGTCTTGTCCGCCGGGCGTGCAGATGAGCTTGTCGCCATCGATTAATGGTGATTCGCGAAAGCACCACATCGGCGGGCGAGCGCCGAAATCCTTGGTGAAGCTGCGGCGCCATACGATCTTGCCGTCCGAGGTTTGCAGGCAAGCCAAGTCGCCGCCCATGCCGACGACATAAAGCCGGTCGCCATCGACCGTCGGCGTGCAGCCCGGACCCTCATTGCCCGGCGACATGCCAGAGTAGGTCGGCCCCAAAGTCTTCGTCCACACCTTTTTGCCGTCGCTCTCGGAAAGCGCCCAAACGACTTCGTCGTCGCCCTGATTGCTCATGCCGTAGATCCGTCCCGCGGCGACAGATGGCTCGCTGTAACCGCCGCCAAGCCCCTCGATCTTCCATGCCAACGGCGGGCCTCTTTTCGGCCATTCCTTGAGCAGGCCGGTCTCCTTGGAAATGGAGGTCCGATCGGGACCTTGCCATTGCGGCCAATCGAACGGCTCGGCCGAGGCAGCATAAGCCGCCGCGCCGGGCAGCGCCAATGCGAGAAACAGGGCATAACGCTTCATGGGGAATCTCCTGGTAGGGCGAGTGAACAGGCGGGAAACGTAGTCAGGGACTTATGCTACTATACGCGGATTACGGCGCGGGGCAAGATGGGGCCCGTCCAAGGCTCGCCGCGAGACGCCCGCAACGGCTTGTCGGCAAAACTTGATTAGCCCTGGTATTGCTGATCGCTGACGTGCTCCATCCAATCTACCACCTTGCCTTCGAGATGCTCCTGGATGGCAATGTGGGTCGCGGCCGTCGTGGGCGCTGCCCCGTGCCAGTGCTTTTCGCCGGGCGGAATCCAGATCACGTCGCCCGGCCGGATTTCTTCGACCGGGCCGCCCCATCGCTGGGCTCGGCCGCAGCCGGCCGTCACGATCAGGGTCTGACCAAGCGGATGAGTATGCCAAGCCGTCCGAGCGCCAGGCTCGAAGGTAACGCAAGCGCCGGCCGCGCGGGCGGGGGCATTTGCCTGGAAAAGCGGGTCGATGCGGACCGTTCCGGTAAACCACTCAGCCGGTCCCTTGCCAGATGGCTGCGAACCGCCTCGCTTGATGTCCATATGGTAGTCTCCTTAGTTTGCGGCGGCTCACCGCCCGGTCATTCGCTCCAGTCTTTCAGGATATCGAGCCCCTTGCACCGTAATCTCTGCCGCGGCGCTTTCGATCTCCCGCAGGTCGCCCGCCGTCAGTTCGACGGAGGCCGCTCCGAGGTTTTCCTCCAAGCGATGCAGCTTCGTGGTGCCGGGAATGGGCACGATCCACGGCTTTTGGGCAAGCAACCAGGCGAGCGCAATCTGGGCAGGTGTCGCGTTCTTCTGTTTGGCGATGTTGCCGAGCAGTTTGAAGAGGGCCTGATGGCCGAGACTTCGAGATTTCTTTTACCGAGTTTGCGAGTTTGCATTGTTTGACCTTTCAGGTCAGTTACTCGTACCTTAGCGACTCAATAGGGTCCATGCGGCTGGCCTTCAGCGCGGGAAAGAACCCGAAGGCGATGCCTACCGAGGCGGAAAACACTAGGGCGACGGCGATCGCCTCCAGTGAGATTGTCAGCGGCCAATGCGAGCTGGGCAAGATCGAGTTGACGAGAGCGGCCACGGCAATCGCGGAGCCGACACCAAGAGCGACGCCGATCGTGCCGCCGAGCAAGGAAAGAAAGACAGCCTCTAGGAGAAACTGCCGCAAGATGTCCCACTTGCGTGCCCCCACGGCCATTCGCACGCCGATCTCCCGCGTTCTTTCGGTCACCGAGACCAGCATGATGTTCATAATGCCCACACCGCCGACGAGCATCGAGACGCCGGCGACCGAGCCCAAAAGCACCGACATCACACGCGTGACAATCCGCATCGTGTCGGCGATTTCCGCCATGTTCTGCACGGCAAAATCGTCTTCAGCATCCTTGCGGATACGGTGCCGCTGCCGCAAGAGTTGCGTCACCTCGTCCTGAGCGTCGGCCATGCGTTCCGAAGAGCAGGCCGACATAAACACCAGATCGACGTTGTTGAAGATCGAACCATACAGCCGCTTTTTGATAGTCGTATAGGGGGCCAGCACGACGTTGTCCTGGTCGACGCCAAAGTTCGCCCCCTTCGATTCCAGCACACCGACGACCTCGAAGGGGATGTTCTTGATGCGGATGGTGCGGCCAACACATGCGTGGGTCTGGAATAGGTTGTCGGCCACGGTGGTCCCGATCACGCAGACCTTGGCCGCCGAATGGATGTCACTCTTCGTGAAGTAATCGCCGCGGGCGATCTGCCAGTTGCGGACGGTGAGGTAGGGAAGATCGACGCCCTCGATCTGATTGGGAAGCCAGTTTTGGTTGCCAGCGACGACCTGCCCACGGGCGTTGACCATCGGCGAGGCGGCGAGAACGGCGGGACACTCTGCGGTCATCGCCTCGGCATCCGCGGCGCAAAGCGTCGGCACGCCGCCAAAACCGGTTCGCACGCCGCCGCCATGTTGGCTGCCAGGGAAGACGATGAGCACATTCGTGCCGATCGCCTGGAGCTGGTCCTGCATCAATTGCCCGGCCGACTGGCAAACGGAAACGAGCAGAATCACCGCCGCGACGCCGATGACGATGCCGAGCACCGTGAGCCCGGCCCGCATTTTGTTTTTCGCGAGGGCTCGCAGGGCGACGCGGATGATCATTAGGGTATTCATCGCATTCAGCAGATCCTAGCGACACCGCGATCCGCACGCCTCGACATAGTGGCGGCTGGTGCATTGCCATTTTACCACATTCCAGCGCGTTTACGACGCGCGGTTTTGGGCCAAGCATGGATTTTGGCAAGCGATCATCGAATGCAGCGGGACTGAGTGAAGGGCGTCCGAAAAGATGAACACGCCATGCGAGAACAACTTGCTCCGTCCCCTTTTCGACGCCTATTAATTACAGCATGCGCGGCCCCGACCAACTCGTCGCGATAATCGGCTACTTTCCATTTTTCCCGTCCCCGGCTGTCGGCGCGGGCAACATGACGTTTGTACCAGGCGGATCGCTGTCGCGCTCGCGGCCTTGTTCGTCAATATTCGACGGCCCGAAGCTGTAAAGGATGTACGTGCCAGCCTTGCGCTGATAATGGAAGCCCTTGTCGGAGAAGGGGTCTCGTGGAACGGTGGGCAAAATGGTCGGGGCCAAGGCGTCGAGCGATGCGGGGTAGTCGTTGTGGCGGCGATGATAGATGGCCAGCGCCAACGACAGCCGGCAGAGTTGGAATTCGGCCGTCGCGCGATATTCGGTGACGCGTGCCGCGGTGAATGACGGGGTCAGCAGACCTGCCATGACGCCGAACATATCGAACGATTTCATTTGCGTCGGAATGTTGCCGAAATACATCGTCATCATGGTGGTCTTGTCGGCGGACAGCTTACGGGTAATATCTTTCAGGGCTGCGTCGAGCGCGCCATCTCGCGCGCTGCAAGCAGAGAATGAAGGCGCGTTGCCGGCGCGCACCTGATCGTCATACCAACGATTGCACATGGCGAGGACCAAGTCCCAATCGACCGATTCGTTGTGCGTCCATCGAAGCGGAACTTTCAATGCCGCGTAAGTTTTCGAAGTACCAGACGCCGGATCAGAAGCCTGGCTGATGAGTTCGACGTCTTGCACAAACTCCCTCGGTCCGCCGCGGGCCATCCTGCAAACCGCATCGAGAAACGTGTATCGTTCTCCGAGATTCAGGGCATAGCCCGTCCGTGGCATCGGCGCCAGCGAGTCGAGATCGCGCAGCACGCGGACCGCAAATTTCTCGTCTACAAAGTCTTGTGCGGCAAGCACGGCAGTAGCCTTGCACGCCTGCCGGCTCATAGCTCGGCCCACAAGCTGCGAAACGAGCATAGGACCTTGACCAAAGAGGCGAGCCAGGCGATGACATGCCAGCAAATCTCGCCATACGGGTTCCGGCCGCCGATCATAGAGATGGTACATCGCCCGTGCCACGAGCAATCGCACGCCTTCGCGAGAATATTCCAAGTCGGGCAACTGAGTCCCATACAACAAAGTGGTGTCTATCGCTGGAAAAAGCGGCGAGTAATAGCGGCTCCGCATGGCCGCTTCGTGAAACTTCGCCAACGGCGCACCATTGAGTTCAATCAATTCCGCCAACATGGGAAATTCTTCAGGCGTCCAGAACCGCGCGAGTGCGGCGCGCAAACGTCCCAAGCATAGTCGGCGTTGATGCGTTTTACTGGTAGCGAATTCTGTCGGGAACTGACATAGTATTTCAGTTGCAGCAAATACTTACCTTTCCTCGGCGGCGGATCGATCCCCATCGTGTGAAAGAACTTTTCTTCAAAGCCGGCAGCCCAACTTGGCCCCAAAGCTTGCCAAAACGGTACCGCCGCGTTGTTTTCCGCCGTAACTCCTTGCCGGCAGCGCTCGTTCAGCGCCGCGAGAAAGTCGACATGGCCCTCCTTGTCGAGCGGCCCAAGTACGCGCGTCGTCTCCGCGGAGACAGCGACCCGGCCGTCAAATCGCCAGCCGGCCGACTTTGGCACAGCGCCGTCCGCAACCATAACTACGCGAAAACCTTTGTCCGCGCGGCTGAGACCGGGATTGCCGTGAAAACGCATTGCCGAGCGCGCCGAGTACGCCAGGCCGCACCAAGGGCTGCCGCGGGCCACGCGCTCGATGCCCGTGTCTGGACCGCGCGGATCAGTCGCCGGCGAAATCGCATAATAGTCCTTTCCGTACCAATCCGCACACCAGTCCTCCGCGTTTCCGTGCATGTCGTAGAGTCCGAATGCGTTGGGACGGAACGAGCCGACGGGCGACGTGAAGATAGAGCCGTCGTTGGCCTTGAGTGTGCCTTGGAGCGCGGGAAAGACAGCCTTGACGCTAGCGTCGGCCAAGTTGCCGTACCGCGCGAGCGACTCCGGATCGTCGCCGCAGGAGAACCGCGTCGTTGTGCCGGCACGACAGGCATATTCCCACTCGGCCTCCGTCGGCAGGCGATAGGTTCGTCCTTCCTTGCGGCTTAGCCAGTGACAGAATAGCACCGCGTCGTGCCAACTGACGCAGAGTACCGGATGGTCGTCGGTTTGCTCGAAGCCGACATTCCGCCAATTATATTCCTTGTCGAAGACAATGCGTTTCTCATTGGCATTCCAGCCGCTGGCTCCCGGCGGCAAGCCGCCAAACTCGGCTTCCGTCTTGTAGTTCGTATCCTCGACGAACTTGCGGAACTGGCCGCGCGCGACATGGCAGGCGCCGAGATAAAAGGGCCTGGTGATCCGCACGTGATGTTGTGGATGTTCATCCTGGAACGGCTCGACTTCGATTTTGTCCTTCTGAAGCGCTTTTCGGAAGAATGCAGCAATCTCGGTGGCCGATTCGGCGCTCCCCATTTGGAAGTCGCCCGACGGAATGAGCACGAGCTTCATGCCAACGGAGTTGGCAATGGGTTTGGCGGGCGGTGGAAGTTCCGTCGCGCGGGCCGTCGCGGAAGCAATGAGCACCGCGAAAGCAAGCAAGATCACAGCTCGGTTGATCGTGGAATACTGCATTGTGTCGTGCCGGCAGTTGCCCGCGGAGATTAAAGAGACTTGTTTGTCGAATTTCTGCCCTATTCCTTAATTTGACTGTGTAAAGGTTGACATTGGACGTAAGTCCTTTTGTTGGTAGTCTTTCCGTCGAATGGATTTCACGGAAAGGAGGTCGCCATGGACCGGCGATTTGTGGTGCGGTATCAGGAACTGATGGCTGACGCTGAGGTCAAACCCCAGGCGTTGGATGGTGTGCAGAGTCGACTGAAGGAGTTTGTTCAACCGTTCGCGGCGAGCTTGAAATATGCGGCACAACGCGACCATCTGGAGGAGTACGTGACAGGTTTGGTGTCCAACGTGAAACGCAAGAACATCGAGTCGATCGCTTACTTGTACGAGCACGATCGGCAGCCGCTGCAGAAGTTCATCGGTCAGAACCCGTGGGAGTGGAAACCCATGATCGACGAGTTGGCCAGACAAATCGGTGAAGCGCTGGGCGAAGCCGACGGCGTGCTGGTGTTCGATCCCTCGGGCGTGCTCAAACAAGGCAAGGCGTCGGTGGGCGTGGCGCGGCAATGGTGTGGCCGCGCCGGCAAGGTGGACAACTGCCAGGTGGGCGTTTACTTGGGCTACGTCACACGCAAGGAACATGCCTTGGTCGACACGCGACTCTATCTGCCGGAGGAGTGGACCAAGGACAAAAAGCGTTGCCGGCGGGCGAGAGTTCCCAAAGAGATTCGCTTCCGCACGCGGCACGAACTGGCGCTTGAAATGCTTCGCCAGCATCGCGGCGTGTTGCCGCATCGCTGGGTGACGGGGGACGACGAAATGGGCCGAAACTGCCCGTTTCGCGAACAATTGCGGACGTTGGGCGAGCAGTACCTGTTGGCCGTCCCGTCCAACACGCAGGTCCGCGACCTGGACGCGACTCCGCCGCCGTACCAAGGTTCTGGCCGACTGCCCAAGGTTCCTTTCCAACGTGCGGAGAACTGGATGAAGACGGTGAAGAGTTGGACGCAGATCGAGATTCGGCCGGGCGAGAGGGGACCGCTGGTGGTCGAGGCCGTGAAGGCGCGTGTGCAGACCAAGCTCGGGCATCGCAACGGTCCGGAGGAAACGCTGGTGGTCTTTCGCGAACGGCAAGGCGACGGGACGTTCAAGCACGATTACTGCTTGTCCAACGCGCCCTTCGACACGCCGCTGAACGAGTTTGCGCGGGTCCTGAACGCAGAGCGTCGCATCGAGGAATGTCTTCGCCGCGCCAAGGGCGAAGCCGGCTTGGCGCAGTACCAAGTTCGTACCTGGCAGGGATGGCATCACCATCAGACACTCACCTTGTTGGCCACATGGTTCCTGACGCAAGAGAAGCGGCGAGGGGGAAAAAAAGGCGCCGTGCCTCTCGCTACAAGAGGTTCGTTGGATCATTGGGCAATTGCTGCATGAGGAACTGCAATCAAACACATTAAAGCATCTCTGCGACCGCGCCACGCGGCTCAACCGTCGCAAAGAACAAGCCCGCTTCTTCTACTGGAAGAAGCGCAAACGCTTACCACCACGCAAGATACATCTACGGATCTGACTTACACAGTCAAATTAAACGCAAAGCACTTCAAATGAAAATCGACTGCCGCGTTGGATCACGCCGATGACGATGCCGAGCACCGTGAGCCCGGCCCGCATTTTGTTCTTCGCGAGCGCCCGCAGGGCGACGCGGATGATCATTAAGGCGTTCATGGTTCGGTAGGTCCCTTCTGCCGGAAAGGACCAATGCGTCCGGCGTTTATAGGGAAGTAAATCTCATTATTCAGGTGAAACGTAATAGTCCCGCTCGGCAAGAGGGACCTACTTCTTTACCGCCGCGATGCCTTGTAACCCCGTAACCACGTCCTGACCATCGCTCAAGTTGCCCGAGAGGATTTCCGTGCGGCCCTTGTCGGCCAATCCCGTTTTGACCTCGACCGCGGCAAGTTGACTGCCGTCAATGATCCAGACGTAGGTTGGCATTGCGGTGCGGCCGACGGCGTCTTTTATCTCGCCCGGCCCGGCTGTCGCATTGGTAAGCTCATCCTCTTCGCGGCCTTCCACGATCGGCTGGTCGCTCTTGCGGACTTGATCGAGCCTGCGGATGGAAGCGGAGGGCCGCGTTGGGCAATGTGAGCACGTCGTTCCGCTTCTCGATTTGGAAGGTCAAGTTTGCAGTCATGCCCGGCAGTAGCTTTAGTTCGGCGTTGGCCGCCTCGACGACGACGGTGTAGGTCACCACGTTGGAGTTCGTCGTAGGATTCAGCCGCACTTGCGTGATTCGCCCGGTGAAAGTGTCTTTCGGACAGGAGTCGACGGAAAACAGCACCGGCTGGCCGCGTTTCTGGGCGTCGCGGATCAGCCCGATGTCGGCCTCGTCAACGGAGGCGTAGACGTAAACCTTCTTCTCCAGGTCCGGGGCGACGACGAACATTACTGGCGTCTGGAACTGCGCGGCCACCGTCTGGCCTGGATCGACCTTGCGGTCGATAATGATGCCCTCCACGGGCGACTTGATGTTTGTGAAGTCGAGGTTCGTGCGGGAGGTCGCCAGGTCGGCCTCGCTCTGATCGATGGTCGCTTTGCAGAGATCGATCTGGGCCTCCAGGTTCTTGCGGTCGGTGACGGTCTGCTCGTAATCCGACGCGGCGACGGCGTTCGTCTCCTTCAACCGCGCGTTGCGTTTTTCCATCGCCACCGCATGTTCCAGCAGCGCCTCGACGCGCTTCAGATCGGCCTTGGCATGCGCGAGCGCCGCTTTCTCGTGAGCCTCGGCGGCGACGTAGTTCCGTGGATCGACCAGGGCCAGAAGTTGGTCCTTTTTTACGTGGTCGTTGAAGTCGACGAACACCTTCTGCACCGGCCCGGAAACGAACGCCCCAACCTGCACGCTGAGCACGGGCTGCACCGTGCCGGTGGAGTTGACGGCCAGCACCACGTCGCCGCGATGCACCGGGCGGGTGCGGAACTGGCCGGTGAAGTTCTTCGCGGCATAATAGTGCTGATAGCTCGCGGCGCCGGCAACTGCCAACGCGCCCAAGGCTATGAGAAGGAACAACGCTTGTTTCATAGGGTCGCCTCTATGTGGGAGTGTAAGGTGCTCGCCGCCAGGTCGACATCGGGCGTGTCGCAAAGGATATTGCCGTCATGCAGCACAACGACGCGGCCGGCGTGCCGGGCGATTTCGACGTCGTGCGTGACGACGATGACCGTGATGCCGTCCTCTCGGTTGAGCTTGCGAAAAAGCTCCATGACCTCGCGGCTTGTGCGGGAATCGAGATTGCCGGTCGGCTCGTCCGCCAACAGAATTCGCGGCTCGTTCGCCAGCGCTCGCGCGATGGCGACGCGCTGCTGCTGTCCGCCGGAGAGCTGCGAAGAATGGTGTGCGGCGCGAGTCTTCAGTCCGACTTTTTCCAGCAACACGGCAACGCGATCGCGGCGTTCGTGCGTCCGCAACCGCGCGGAATAGAGCATCGGAAGCTCGACATTTTCCGCCGCGGTGGTGCGGGAGAGGAGATTGAAGCTCTGGAAGACGAAGCCGATCTTGCGGTTCCGCAGCCGGGCACGCTCGTCGCCGGTCATCTCCATGACCTCGTCGTCCTCGAGGCGATAACTGCCGCTTGTCGGGTGATCGAGGCAGCCGAGGGTGTTCATGAGCGTGGTCTTGCCGGAGCCCGAAGGCCCCATCAGCGCGACGAACTCGCCGCGATCAATGTCCAACGAAACGCCTTGCAGTGCGTGGACTTCGACCTCGCCGAGCAGGTACGTCTTGCGGATTTCGTGGAGGTTAATCAGGTGCATGGGACTTCGAACATTTTACCACATTCGTGGCGGAATTGAGGCGCAGCAAGGTAAGATGGACCTCCGAGTCCGTCGAGCAACTGATGGACTCGGAGATCCACTATAGCGCAATGAAAGGCGTGAAAATGCGTCGATTCACGATGAAAAACGTAGCGATCGCCGTGCATTTGGCGGTATATGCGCGAGTGGTAAGCGCGGACGAGCCGAGGCCTTTCGCGGATGTCGTATTGCAACAAACGCATCCCATCTTCGACGGCAAGACACTCGACGACTGGGTTCAAGTGCCGGTCAACTCGTGGGAGGTCAAGGACGGCGCGATGGCCAGCCGCGGAGTCGGCCGCGGCGTGATCTATAGCGACAAAGACTATTCAAAGTTCCGCCTTGTTTTTCTTATGCGGCACGTTTCGGGCAAGCCGGACCATCAGCCGTGCGTGCTCATCTTCTGCGCACGCCCGGAGAATGGCAAGAAGCCGCTGGACGCGCTTGCCGGCATTCAGTTTCAGCCGCCCAACGGAGGGCATTGGGATTATCGCCCTGGCCACAACAACGGCGGCAAAGGGTTCACGCGATTAGCAAATCCGAAATTCAAAGTCGGCGAATGGTCGCAGGTCGAACTGCTCGTGGACTCGACCGCGGGCACGGCGAGAATGGCGGTCGCGCAGCCCGCCGGCACGAAGGCGGTGGAAGTACTGACCTTCAAGGATCCAAAGGCAGGCCGCACCGGGCCGATCGCCTTGCAGATTCACAACAAGGGTCTTTTTGATGAATATAAGGACTTGCGGATCGAGACCGATCCCAAACCGGACGAGTTGATCACGACGAAGTGATTCTGTGCCGGATCGCGGCGGGCAATTGAGTGCGCCACGTTAGAAATCCGTTAGTGTTTTGCTATCGTAGTGTTTGAAAAGTGTTGCAAAACGGTTTTGCGCCGAGGATGCTCTATTGTTCGCCCAGACTCGTTGCGAAATAAAACTGACAATGGCCTTATTACTACCTCCGCGGCGCTTGAAACTGTTGCCAAAGAGAATTAGACTGGCACAATTCCGACGAGAAACCTTGGCATCGCCTCGCGGCAATCCTTCCATTGCCGGAAGCTCTTCATGAACAATCAGACCGGCGCAACCGAAACATCCTCCCCTGCAAGAAGCAACCGCGGAATGGCGACGCGAGTCGCGGTCATGCTCGTAATCGGAATCTGTGCCGGACTACTAATCCATTATTGGCCGAATCTGTCTGCCACCTATTTTCAATCGCGGCCCGTGGCCGCTCAGTTGAAGAGCGGAGGGACCTCGGCGATTCTCGTCGTGGCCGAGAACTTCTGGAAGGGAAGGTATCTCAAGGAGAAGGGCGTCGAGTTGGTTTTCGATAACGTCGGCTCCGCGAAGGGCACATCGGGAATGTTAGACGATGTCTATTCCGTCGCTTTCACTCACGCGCCAGCCTCCGCCGATCTACGCGAGAAAGCCAAAGCCGGCGGACGGGAAATTGTGCATATCCCGCTGATGCTCTGCGGCGTCGCACCTGCTTATCACGTCTCCGAGGTCAAAGGCGCAAAGCCGCTGAACTTTACCGGCGAAATCCTGGCGGCCATTTTCCTCGGCAAGATCCAGAAATGGGACGACCCGGCCCTCAAGGCGGTGAACCCCGGCGTGAAATTGCCGGCGAAGAAAATCGTCGTCGTGCATCGCGACGATTCCAGCGGCACCACCCAAATTTTCACTGACTACCTTGCCGCCGTTAGCCCCGAGTGGCAAAAAGAAGTCGGGCCGGGCGGCCAGAAGATCAAGTGGCCGACGGGTGTCCGGGCACAGCGCAATCAGGGTGTTGCCATTGCAGTCAATTCAACGGACGGCGCGATCGGCTACGTTGACCGCATGTTTGTAACTATGCAGGACCTGACGCTCGACTACGGCGCGGTGCAAAACCACGACAAGACGGCCTTCGTTCGCGCGGAACCGGCCAACACAACCGCCGCCCTGGAAGCCATCCTGGACAAACTGCCCGATGACTTGACTTTCGAGCTGACCGACAAGCCGGGCAAAGACTCCTATCCGATCGCCGGCGTGATTTACGGTTTGTGCAGCAACGTTCAGCCGGCAGGGCAGAAACAGCGAACGGTCGACTTCCTCCGCTGGGCCGTACACGAGGGGCAGTCAAGCATCGCCGGCGCCTGCTTCGCTCCCCTGCCGCCGGAACTGGTGCCGAGGATCGATAAGCGGCTGGATGGGATCAACGCGGCGAAATAGCAGCGATGATGCCGGCGCATGGATCAATTATCAAGCTGGACGAGCAATAATCGGCCACAAGCGGTCTTTTACGAAGCAATTCGACGCCCAGCCAGGGCAATTGCCCTAGTTTTTTCCGCTTGTTCGTCGACAAAACCGGGGCACCTGCGCAAAATCTCTGAACTGGTCTTTACCCGGATCGAGGTTGTGTGCAGAATACGCCCCTCCCTGAAAGCCGTTTTCGATTTCCGAAAGGATCACGAGGCCGGCCAAGCAAGGGCAGACAATAGTCAAGGAAGACCCACCGCCACAGCAAGGAGCGCTGAACGTGAAAAAGTATGTTCTCTCGTCGGCCGTCGCGGCCGCCCTTTTCGCCGTGTTTTTCGCCTGGGCCAGCTTAACGAGCAGTCCGGCCTCGGCGCAGCCGCCCGCCGCCGGGCAGAGCCTGCAGCCCTACGTGTACCTCGTGGACATGAACTACATCTTCAAGAAGCATGTCCGCCTCGCCGCGGAGCGCAAGGCGCTGACCGCGGAAGCCGATAAGCTGCAGAAGGACTTCGAGGAGCAGATGCGCGGCGTGCAGGAACACGCCAAGCAGTTGGGTCCCGGCGGCTTTAAGCCCGGCTCGCCGGAGTACAACGCACTGGAAGAGCAGTTGACCAAGGAAAAGTCGACGATCCAGACTAATATCCAGCAGAAGCGGCGCGAGTTTATCCTCCGCGAGTCCCATATGCTTTTCAATGCATACACCGAGATCAGCCAGGAAGTAAAAGCCTATTGCGAGACGCATGGCATCGCCATCGTGATGAACTTCAACGGCGACAAAATGAACGCTGAGAATCCTGAAGAAATCGCCCGCGGCATTTCGAGGCAAGTCGTTTATTACAACGAGGCGCTGGACATCACGCGGTTCATCCTGCCACGGTTTGTCCGGGATCAGCCCGTCAACCCGGGCCCGGCAGCTTTCACTCCGCCAAACTTCAAGTAATGGCGTGACAAATTGGCGGCAGCTCCCTCTTGCCAAGAGGGACGCACGCGGCTGAGCGTTAAGGATAACGCCAGCCGCTTGGACAAGTTTGCACAATTGGTCCTTCCCGGCAGGAAGGACCTACCTCGTCATGGATGACAGGCAGGGGATGGAAGCAAGACGCCAGCAACGCACGCTACGGACAAACGCGGCAGTCGAAGGAATCGGCTACTGGAGCGGGCGGGATGTCCATGTCGAGTTCCGCCCCGCCGAGCCGCAGCAAGGCATCGTCTTCGTCCGCGGCGACCTGCCCGGCCGCCCGCGGATTCCAGCCGCTGTGGCCAACCGCATCGAGATGCCGCGGCGGACGGTGCTTCGCGCCGGCGCCGCGTCGGTCGAGATGGTCGAGCACATCATGGCGGCCCTGGCCGGGATGCAGGTCGACAACTGCGAAGTTTGGGTCGATCAGCCGGAAATGCCCGGCTGCGACGGATCGGCCAAGGCGTTCGTCGAGGCGATCCAGCAGGCCGGCATAGTCGAGCAGGAAGCCGAGCGGGAAGTGTTCGTGATCCGCGACGTGCTGCGGCTGGGCAACGAAGATTGCTGGATCGAGGCGCGTCCCGTCGCCGGCGGCAAGACGATCATCCAATACGAATTGGACTATGGCGGCGGCAATCCCATCGGCCGCCAGTCGCTGGAAGTGACGCTTGCCCCACGATTCTTTCAGCTCAGCCTCGCCGCCAGCCGCACGTTCATGCTGCAGCGGGAAGCGGTGGCGTTGCAAGAGCAGGGGATGGGAATGCGAACGACGTTTAGCGATCTCTTGATTTTCGATAACGAAGGCCCGATCGGCAACGCGCTGCGGTTCCCCGACGAGTGTGTTCGCCACAAGATACTCGACATGGTGGGCGACCTGGCCCTGGCCGGCTGCGATCTGGCCGGACGGTTCGCCGCCTACCGCAGCGGACATCGCCTCAATGCCGAACTGGTGAAGACGATGCTCGCGAATGTTAGCGTTTTGAAACGGTGTGCATAGGCTGTAGGGAACGCCCTCCGCGGCGTTCCGAGAAATGTACGCGCCGCGATGTTGCAAGGAACGGCACGGAGGCCGTTCCCTACAGTTTGCCTAATAGTTAACAAAGGAGCACGGCGATGGCGACTCACATTGCCGACAACGTTTCGATCGACCCCCGCGCGAAATCGACGACGATGTCGAAATCGGCCCGTTCTGCATCATCGGCCCCAAGGCCCGTATCGGTCGCGAAACACGTCTGGAAGGCCACGTCACCTTGATGGGCGACGTGGCCATCGGGCAGCGCAATCACATTTTCCCCGGCGTGGTGATCGGCGGCGATCCGCAGGACCTCAGCTATCGCGGCACGGACACGCGCGTCGTCATCGGCGACGACAACGTCATTCGCGAAGGCGTGGCCATCAACCGCGCCTCGGAAAAGGAAGACGGTGTGACGCGGATCGGCAATTGCAACTTCCTAATGGGCTGCTCCCACGTCGCCCACGACTGCCAACTCGGCGACCACATCGTGCTGGCCAACGGCACGCTGCTGGGCGGACACGTCCACATTCACGACCACGCCTGGCTTTCCGGCGCCGTCGGCGTACACCACTTCGCCACGATCGGCAGCTACGCCTTTGTCGCCGGACTCAGCGCCGTGCGGCACGATGTTCCGCCGTACATGCTCGTCGAAGGCTATCCGGCCAAGCCCCGCTGCATCAACACGGTGGGACTGAAGCGAAACAACTTTCCGCCGCACGTCATCGAATCGCTGACCGAGGCCTACCGGCTGCTCTATCGCACCAAGGTTGGCCTGGACAACGCATGGGAGATCCTCCGCAATAACGGCCAGCTCGTGCCGCAAGTCAATCACCTGTTGAGCTTTGTGCAAGGCCAGCACGAGGGCCTGCACGGGCGAGGGCGGGAGCGACGACGAGCGGCGTAAGGTAGGAGCTTAGTACTTAGTACTTAGTACTTAGTACGGAGCTCAGTGATCTAAGTCCTAAGTACTGAGTTCCCAAGCACTACTGTCATGCTTCGCATCGCCATCATCGGTTGCGGCCGCCTCGGCACGTTCCACGCTCAAAAGCTTGCCCGGATGTCGGACGTCCAGATCGTCGGCGTCGTCGATCCGCTGCCGGCCGGCCGTGACCGACTTGCCGCGGAATTGAAGACTGCCGCATTCGCTACCCACGATTCATTCGTCGGCAAGATCGACGCCGCGGTGATCGCTACGCCGACCGTCATGCATCATCAAGTGGCGGTCGATCTACTCAAGGGCGGCGCGCATTTGCTCGTGGAGAAGCCGCTCTGCGCGACCGTTGCCGAGGCCGATGAACTGGTCGATCTCGCACGGCGGCGAAAAATCGTGCTCCAGGTCGGCCATGTCGAACGGTTCAATCCGGCGTTTGATGCGGCCGCGATCCATCTGCGGACCCGAAGTACATCGAGGCCGTGCGTGCATCCTCATTCACGTTCCGATCGATGGACATCGGCGTCGTGCTGGATCTCATGATCCACGACATCGACCTCGTGCTCTCGCTCGTCCAGTTCGCCGTTGCGATCGGTCGACGCCTTGGGCGTATCTCTGCTCGGCGGGCATGAAGACGCCGCTCATGCGCGGCTGACGTTCGCCAACGGCTGCGTGGCCAATCTCTCGGCCTCGCGCGTTTCCTACGAGCCGGTTCGCAAGATGCAGGTTTGGGCCGCGCGGGCCTATGCAAACATCGATTTCGCGGCGCGGACCACGAGTCTTGTCCGGCCGAGCGAGACGCTCCTGCGGGGCGAGTTCCATGCCGATCGCCTTTCGCCCGAACAGGTCGAGCACTATAAGACGCATCTGGCCGAGGAGCATTTGCCGCGCGAGCAGAAGAGCTACGACGCGGTCGACGCCTTGGCCCTGGAGCTCGACGATTTCGTCGAGAGCATTCGCACCGTGCGGCAGCCTCGCGTCAACGGGCAAGCCGGCCGCGATGCCTTGGCGGTTGCCGAACAGATTCTGGCGAGCATCGCCGCGCATCGAGGGGACGGCGAAACCGATTCCTTGGCGACGTATCCGCGGATCGTCCCTGTGCCACAGATGGATCTTCGGAAAGCCGGATAGCACCCTACGCCAAGTCCCGATCCTCGATCATCAACAGCGCAACAAACATCGCCAGCGATGTATAGGCCAGGCAATAGAGCCCGGCCATCCCGAGATACTTCAGCGGCACGCTGCTTCCCGTCGAAATTGGCCCGTAGATGTTGAAATGGTCGAGTACGGGCAATATGGCCGACAAGAGATCGGCCAGAAAGGGCACGATCGCCATTTGACCCAAGGCCGACTTGGCCAGCGTCGGCACGAGATTGCCAAGCACATAAATGGCAGAGCAGATCACCAAGTTGGGAAGCAGCCCCAGCCGCGTCGAAATGGCCACGCTGATCGCCGCCATGACGGTCGCTTCCATAAATGCCAAGAGCAGGCCCGGCGCCATCCTCACGACCTCGGCGAGGCAGGCGGCGGAATTGGGTTCCGGCATCGAACACTCGCGGGCATCATAGGCCACCTTGATCGAGACAAAGGTCAAATAAAACGACCCCAAGACAATGAACATGATGGCTACCGGGCCAAGGATGCCGAAAAACTTGCCCAGCACGAAGTCGCGGCGGCTGATCGGCTTGCAGAGCACTGTCAGGGCCGTGCGGCCCTCGATTTCGTTGGCGATCGAAGTGCTTGCCGTCCAAAGAGAAAGGACGATCGACAGCAGCATGACGAGCGTTAAGGCGTTGTCTTCAAAGAATTTTGTATCCTCGCCAAAGGTAAAGTAGGGCAGATAAAACAGCAGCACGATCAAGAAACATGCCGATTACGAGCAGTATGTAAAACAGAGGCTGCACCAGGGCCTCTTTGGCCGTGGTCCAGGCAATCGCCGCAATTTTCGGCAGCACGGCCTTAAGCAAGAACCAGGCGACAACTAGCGCGGCAATCGCGCATAGGGTCCAAATGCTGATCGTGTCGCGAGCCGGCTTGAGGTACGCCGGCATGAGGCGCTAGCGGTAGCGTGATGCTTGTCATAATTCCTGTTTCTAACAAACCAGTCTGTCAAAAGCGGACGTCAAACCCTTTAAATTGGCCCGTGGCCGGCTCGGTCGTCTCCCGCACATCGCGGATATTTCGGCCCATTTCGGTCGAAATCGCCCGCAGCAGCGCCGAAATGCTTTCCACCTCGCCCTCGACGACCAGCTCCACGCGGCCGTCGGCTAGGTTCTGCACGTAGCCCGTCACCGGGTACGACTGAGCGATTGACCGGGCCGTGTAGCGGAATCCGACGCCTTGTACCCGGCCGGAGTAATGGACCTCGCGGCGCTCGATCGGCTCACATTCAATCGGCTTGGGGGGCTGCATGGGCGGCGTCTCCAAGTTTCCAGTATATCGCGACCGCGACAAAGCCGCAATTTGGAGCGGTAGGTCCTTTCTGCCGGAAAGGACCATGTACGTCAGCCTTTCCAGGCTGACTTATCGACCGAGTCAGGCTAGAAAGCCTGACGTACAATAGTCCCTCCCGGCAGGAGGGACCTACATGCCCTTGACCCGCTTTCCTCAATTTCGTACCTTTGTCCCACTATGTCAGGAAAAATCTCTTCTGCGCTGACTATTTTTGTGCTCGTCGTTCAATTGGCCGCGGCGGAAGGTCCGCCGGCAGCTCCGGCAACGAACTCGGGCGTCCTCCTGCTCCGCAATGGCCAGGTCATCGAAGGCCATATTCAGCCGAACGGCGACTATTATGCGGTCACTGGGGCCGACCAGGAAATGCAAATCCGCGTTTCAAGCGTCGAGTTTCTTTGCCGCGACCTCCGCGACGGCTACGAACGGAAGAAGGCCGCCATCCACCGCGATGATATCCAGCAGCACTTGCAACTGCTGCTCTGGTGCGAGCGACATGGGCTTTTGGATTGTGCCCGGCAGGAGCTCGACGCGGCCGCGGCAATCGACCGCGATCACCCGATGATCGCGGTGCTTCGCCGCCGCTTGACGATCGAGTCGCAACCTGTAGTCGGGAAGGCCCGACCGGCCGAGAAAGTCGAGCCGCCGCCAAGCGATGAGCAGCTCGACCACATGACGCGCGGAATGCCGCCGGGCACGGTGGAACTTTTCGTGCAGTTCGTGCAGCCGATCCTGCTTAACCACTATCCGGCGCGCGCGGCTATGCCCTGCCCGACAACAAGCGCTTGCAGCTCATGCGTCCCGCGCTGGGCGAAACGCCGGGCCGGCGAATCACGCAGCGGAACCTCTATTCCGTCTTGCAGTGCATCGACTGGACCAATCCCGGCGAAAGCCCGATGCTGAAGGCCGCGTCCGGATCTGCCTCAGGCACGGCCGCGAGCGGAATTCCCGCCCGGTATTCGACGCAGTACGAGAAGCTGGTCCAATGGGTTTATCTGGTGACGCAGAAACCGATGCCGTCCGATGACGGCGGAGCAGAGAACTTCTCGTTCGCCGACTTGGCAACCGGCGAGATGTCGGCCCCTCGATCCCGGCCCGCGACGCATATTTCGTATTCGCCGGCGTCGCCTGGTCATGATAGGGACCTAAAGGACATACGGAGCAGCGCGGACAGCAAGGAGAATTCGGATGCCGGAGGCAATGAGGCCGACGGCGTCGCGACCGATCATCACGGAAAACCGAAGACCGCGCGGGGCAATTCCGACAGCGAGCATGTTCCACGGCGGATCATGGCAGATAAGGCCGCCGCGCAGGCGATTGACATCGTCGATCCATACGACCCGGCCACATTCAACAACCAGGCGAACGCTCCGACAGAAATGCCAACGCCCGCGGCGCGGGCGTGCATGGCGGCGGACAACCGTAGCCGCGCAGGCGCTGCGACTCGCGCAGGGAATAGGGGCTGAACGCTTTATTCCGCGCATCGCCGCCCGCCAGCCATCACTCTAGCCATCCTCCGGAGGGGCAAAACGGGCGTGTTACTGTGCCCATATCCAAATCGCCGCGCTCATAAGTGGGAGCGACCTACAATTCTACGACCGTTCATATCGGTTTTCACCGGGGTTTCGGCGTGATCTTCCAATTCAGTCTGCTATCGCTCGTTAACATTGGCGCAGGTTTTGCGATGGCGTCGGCGCTCGGCCGGCGTTACCGGAAGATGGCCGCGCGGCAGCTTTGGACCTCGCTGACGGTCGACTTGCCGCAGATCGCGCCGGCGTCTGCTCCGCCGGCCACCGTCGCGCCGGCCACCGTCGCGCCGGCCACCGTCGCATCGGCTGCCGTCGCGGCCGAGCCGCTGCCCGCGCCGCCGCCCGCCGACGCGCAGCCGGCGCCGAAAAGTCCCGGGCACCTGGCGATCGACGATCTGCAAGGGCAGGTCGCCGATTTCGGCGCGAAACTCTTGGAAGCCGACGAGCGTTTGCGGCAATGCGGTGCAACGCCAGACTTGGGCACGATTGAAACCGTCCTCAGCGACATCGAGAGCACTGCCCGCAGCTTTGCCGAGTCGCGCGACTCGGCCCAGCAGCGCGTGGCCGATATGACCCGTGGCGACGCGGTCTGGGACGGCATCAACAACGAACTAGCGGTGGCCGCGCAGATGCAGGACGCCGAGATCCGCGCCGCCTGCGAGGAGATCGCCAACTTCGACTACGAGAACGACCTTGCCGGCGGCCGCCAAAAGATCGTCGGCTGCACGCACCGCCTGCTGAATACTAATGACTTGCTAAGCGACGCCGTGCAAAAAGCGATGGCCGAGGTCGTCCAGGAGGAGAGCCGCCCGCCCGAGGAGGCCGATCGCAGCGACCCGCTCACCGGCTGCGTCAACCGCGCGGGCATCGAGCACGACCTGGGCGCGTGGTGGGCCGGAGTGGCCAATCACGACCGGCTATGCGTCGCGATGGTCGATATCGACCGCCTTGCCGAGACCAATGAGCAGTTCGGCTACCGGGTGGGCAATCGAGATCCTCAAGGCCATTGCGCGGCTGCTGGGGGCCAACCAGTCGGATAGCGTGCGGGTGGCTCGCTTCTCCGGCCAGCGGTTCCTGGTCATGTTTTCCGATATCGACCCGCAGGCCGCGGTCAACACGATCGAGCGCTGCCGGCAGACGGTCGGCAACGCCCATTTCGAGCACAAGGACTTCGACATCCGCATCACCGTCAGTTGCGCCCTGACGCGGGCCACCAACGACGACAGTCCTTCCTCGATGCTGCTCCGCGTGGAGGCGGCGTTGCGCGAGGCGAAGCGCTACGGTCACAACCGCACGTTCATGCACGAAGGCAAGTATCCAACGCCCGTCGTCCCGCCGGAACTGACGATCCAGCCGCTGCACGTACAGGTTTAGCTTTTACACCTGGACTGCCGAACCGCGACTGCGGATGTGCTGCGTCGGCAGGCTGCTTGTTTCAACGAAGTTCTGAGAATAGAATCAGGGCATGAGGTGGAAACTAAATCTGCGTAATGCCCTTGCCGTAAGCCGGCAATCGTTGCGATTCGCGATCGCGGTTCTCGAACTCGGTTTGATCAGTATCCTGCTGGGACAGGCAGGATGCGGGAATAAGTCGGAGCCGAACGGCGCCGCCCCGGCGCCGTCGGCCGCCGCATCCGACGGCTTCCGCGCCGCCGACTATTGCACGATCCTCCTGGCGCCAAAGCTCGTAGCGGAGCTGCAGCTTAATGTCGTCGAGCGAATCCAAGTCGCCGTGATGAGCGACCGGCTGATTCCCGGTTTGCGGTCGGCGCTTTCCCACGGCCCATCGCGCGGCGCGGGCGGCGTCGCGCTGCAGCCGGCGGCCGAGGAGACCATGATGCGGTCGCTGGACCATTTTGGCGAGAAGGTTCGCGATCTGCTTGCGCCGCAACAGGTCGACAAGTTCCGGCAATTCCGCGGATCGGGCAAGGTGTCGGCAATTTCCGTCCGCATCTATGCCGGCAAATCGGGGGCCGATCCAACCTTTTTCGAAGTCTTGTATACAGCCTTCGGCGAAACTGGCCCGTCTCGTCAACCGATCACGCAAACCGAACATCAGGAAGGGGATAAGACGGTTACCAAGACGGAAGTGGAGATCACCGAGAGCCACGGCAACGCCAAGATCCTGGCCCAAATCCACGACGTGGCCGAAGCCGTCGAAGCCCTCGGGGCAAAAGACCGCGAGGTGCAGAACTACGCGGCTCTATGGTTGCTCACGATAGCCACGGTCGATCCATCGCAACGTCAGCAAGTGGAAGCGGCCTTGCAACCGCTGTTGACCGCTCCAGCGCCGGCCGACTCGACGGAACCAGGCGATCGCCAGCACGGCAAATCGTTCGCAATCAGGCAGGGCCGCAACCACGCCTTGGCCGCCTACTGCCGCTGGGCCGGCCCGGAGCAAGTGCCCGAACTGATGCAGTTGGGGCAACTCCCCAAGGAAGAGCACGGCGCCGCGACAACCGCCTTAAAGGTACTGGCACGGCTGGATGCCAAAGCGGCCGAGGAACTCGTGCGTCAGCGTCGCGACGACTTCTTTTTCCGCTCCCAGGCGATCAAGGCGCTCGAGGCACTGACCGACGCCGACGGCGTGCCCGCGGAAACCGCCGCGAAATTGCTGGCGGCCCTCAAAGAACACGGACCGGGGCCGACCGCTAAGCGGCCGATTACATCGTCTGCGGCCGGCGGCGATGCCGCTAAGCCTGACTCGCTGCTGGCCGATCTAAAGTCGGGCGATCGCGGGCGAATGGTCCGTGCAACGCTGCAGCTCGCTCGCAGCAAGCCGCCATCGCCCGACCGCGCCGTCGCCGCGGCTCTGGAGGAAATTGTGACCGGCAACGGAAACGCTGGGCTGCGAATCAACGCCGTCAAAGCGCTGGAAAACTGGGGCACAGCCGAGAGCATTCCCGCATTGCAGAAGGCCGCCAAAGACCCCAACCGCACGCTCCAAGTCCAAGCCAAGCGCGTTATCGAGGCGCTGTCGTCGCGACAGTTAAACTAGCACGTTCGGGTTTAGGCTTTCCTCTTGGCGAAGTCAAGCATGTACTCGCGCAGCGCCGCGACGCCCGCCTCGGGCATGGCGTTGTAGATCGACGCCCGGAAGCCGCCCACGCTGCGATGGCCCTTGAGCTCGACGAGTCCGCAAGCGGCCGCGCCCTTGAGAAACGCCTCGTCAAGGCTCGCGTCGGCCATTTTGAAGGGCACGTTCATGATTGAGCGACTGGCCTTCTCCGCGTGCGGCAAGTAGAAGCCGCCCGAGTTGTCGATCGCGTCGTACAACATGCCCGACTTGCGGCGATTGATCGCATACATCTTTTCCAGCCCGCCAATGTCGCGGAGCAGCCAGTCGGTCACCAGCTTGACCATGTAGATCGCGAACGTGGGCGGCGTGTTCAAGAGCGACTTGTTTTCCGCCAGCGCGGGATAGTTCAAGAGCGAGGGCAGGTCCTTGGGCGCTTTGGCGAGCATGTCGTCGCGGATAATGACGATCGTCACGCCAGCCGGGCCGGCGTTCTTTTGCGCGCAGGCGAAGAGCATGGCGTGCTTGCCGACGTTGATCGGCCGCGAGAGGATTTCGCTGGAGCAATCGCACACTAGCGGCGCGCCACCGGCATCCGGCTCCGCGGGGAACTGCACGCCTTGGATGGTCTCGTTTGAACAGTAAAACGTGTAGGCCGCATTCGCGTCGAGCGTCAATTCGCCAGCCTGCGGCGTGCGGTTGTAGTTGCCCGACTTGCCGTCGAAGGCGATCTGCACATTACCTTGCGTCTTGGCCTCGTCGACGGCCTTTTTGGACCACGTGCCGGTGACAACGTAGTCGGCCGGTTTGCCGGTGTTCCGCAGGAAGCTCATGGGAATCATGCCGAACTGTAGCAGCGCGCCGCCCTGAAGGAAGAGTATCTGATAGTTGCTCGGAATGCCCAGCAGCGTGCGAAGATTCGCATCGGCCGTCGCCAGAATTTCCTCGAACTTCTTCGAGCGATGGCTGATTTCCAGGATCGAGATGCCGGCGCCCGGCAAAGCCAACAAGTCGCGTTGGGCTTCTTCCAAAACGGGCAGCGGCAGCACTGCGGGACCAGGCGAGAAATTGTAGACGCGCTTTTCCATGTTCGAGACCTCCATGAGTCAGTCGTTTCTTGGTTCTATTCAATGGCCACTATCATAACAAATCGAATAGCGGGGCGGAAGTTCTCGGATGAGCCCGCATTCCTGGTTTTTTCGCGAAATTGGCACATGCGTTGCGTCCATTGATGCGACGCGACTTCGTAGTTTCTGGCGTTTTATTGACCTATAATCCTATAGGAGAACTGCCATGAATTTCCGCACATCTTCCGGCGTGTTACGAGCGATTTTGGTAATCTTCGTGCTGCTTGCGTTACCGAGAAATGCGGCGCAAGCGGCCGAGGCCGCTCGGCATTACGACATCGTTGCCACCGACGGCGCTTTCCAGCCGGCCGTTTTGACTGCGCTGCCGGGCGAACGCCTGCATATTACTGTTCATAATCGGGGAAGGATGAACCACAGTATTGTTTTCGTTCTTCCGCAGGGCTACCTCGGCATTCGCGGAATGATTGCCCCCTGGCGGGAAAGGAGCATGGCGTTCAATGCCCCGACAGTGCCAGGGCAGTACATCTTTTACTGCCCGATGTTCAACCACGGGCTCTTGGGAATGCAAGGCTTATTGATCGTGGCGACGGGGCAATAGTTAGGCCAGTGTAATAGAATAACCCCGCGAGCCCTTCATCGAGAACGAGGGCGCGCCGAACGCTATGAAGCGTTCATTCTTGCCGCCTCGTTATTTCTTTTGCGCTTCTCTCCGCGGGCCATTGCCATTGGCGCGTGCCATATCTATGATTACGAGCACGCGTCAACCACTAGTCAAACTTCGGGGTACCAAAAATGAAATCAACAAGAGCGCACATATGGATCATCCTCGCCGTGGGCGGGGTGATCGGTTACATCGCGGCCTGCGATCAGCAATCGCCAAAACACAATGCGAGCGCCGATCCGCCGGCGTCCAATTCCTCGGCCCAGCCGGCGCGGTCGGATGCGCCGTCCAAAGTTGCCGATTCGAGCAAGCCGGTCCTGCTGGCGCAAGGCCCGGCAACTCCCGCGGTGCTCGCCGCGGCCACGGCTCAAGTGGAAGCCAGCGGCAAGAAGCCCAACATCCTCGTCATCATGGGCGACGACGTCGGCTGGTTCAACATCGGCGCCTACCACCGGGCATCATGTCCGGCAAGACGCCGAACCTCGACAAGCTCGCCTCGCGAGGGCATGATGTTCACCGACTACTACGCCGAGGCAAGCTGCACGGCGGGCCGCGCCAACTTCATCACCGGCGAACTCCCGCTGCGCACCGGCCTGACGACCGTCGGCCAGGCCGGCGCGGACGTGGGCCTGCCCGGCCAAGGCCTGCACGCTCGCCACCGCGCTCAAGGCGCAGGGCTACGCCACCGGCCAGTTCGGCAAGAACCACCTCGGCGACTTGAACAAGTACCTGCCGACGGTGCACGGCTTCGACGAGTTCTTCGGCTACCTGTATCACCTCGACGCCATGTCCGATCCCTACTGGTTCGATTATCCCCAGGACTGGATCGACAAGACCGGCCCGCGCGACCTGGTGCATTGCTGGGCGACGGACACAGACGACCCCACCGAGCAGCCGCGCTGGGGCAAGATCGGCAAGCAGAAGATCGTGGACGAAGGCCCGCTTGGCGCCGTTCCCCGACATGAAGGACATGCAGAACTGGCAGAAAGGCCGCAAGGCCAAGTACGACATGGAGACCTTCGACGACGTGCTGGTCAAGAGTTCCTGCGACTTCATGGACAAGGCCAAGAAGGACGGCAAGCCGTTCTTCGTCTGGCACAACACCACGCGCATGCACGTCTTCACCTATCTCCCGCCGAAGTACCAGGCGATGATGAATGCCAAGAACAACTACAACGTCGAAGAGGCCGGCATGGCGCAGATGGATGACAGCATCGGCGAACTCCTGAAGCACCTCGAAGACATGGGCGAGACCGACAACACCATCGTCATCTTCACGCACCGACAACGGCGCGGAAGTGTTCACCTGGCCGGACGGCGGCATGACGCCGTTCAAGGCCACCAAAGGCACCGTCTTTGAAGGCGGTTTCCGCGTGCCGGCCATCATCCGCTGGCCGGGCCACATCAAGCCGGGCACGGTCGAGAACGGCATCTTCTCCGGCCTCGACTGGTTCCCCACCTTGTGCGCCGCCGCCGGCAACCCGGACATCACCGAGCAACTTGCTCAAGGGCGTGAAGCTGGGCGACCGCGACCTACAAGAACCACCTCGACGGCTACAACCAGATGGACCTGCTGACGGGCAAGGGACCGTCGAAGCGGCACGAACTCTTCTACTTCGGCGGGCCGCACCTTGGCGCCATCCGCATTGATGACTTCAAGTTTCAGTTCTTCCAGCAGCCCTACGGCTGGCCGGGAGAAAAGGTCACGACCGACATGCCGACCATCGTGAACCTGCGTCAGGATCCGTTTGAGCGGACGCCGTCCATCCGCGGCCAGAGCCTGAACGACATGGGCGGAGGCTACATGAACGACTTCTATGCGCGCGAGTTCTGGCGGTTCGTCGCTGGTCCAGAAGGAAGTCGGCAAACTGGCCATGACGGCGATTGACTACCCGCCGATGCAGGACCCGGCCTCCTTCAACCTGGAAGCCATCAAGAAGAAGATCGACGCGATGATCAAGCAACACGAAGGCGAATAGCCTCGATTGCGCCTCCGCGCGATGATTTACTCCCCAGCGCCTTGGCGGTGTGCCACGGCGGTGGGGTTTTCGCGCTTAGTACCGGCTTTGGCTGCTATGTCGGCGTAAAGGCGGCCACGTTCGCCGCCCCGCACTTGGATGCTCCGCAGGTGGTCGATTTGATATAATCGCGACTATCGTTACGGCGGGGGATATGCCGACAGAACAACGGTCAAATTCGGCCGTACATCAAGATCGCATAACATAGACTTGCCTGAATTACTACTTAAGGAGCCTCCAAATGACTAACCGAACGAGTTCGCGCAGTTGTGTGTCGTGTATTGGGATCGCCGTCGCTGCGCTCCTTTCAACGTCATCTGCCCGCGCGGCTGACGCCAAGGTCCCCGCTAAAGCCGCCTCGCCCGAGGTGGAAATCCGTGCTACCGCCGCGGCCTTCGTCAAGGCGTTCAATCGCGGCGACGCGGCGGCCGTCGCCGATCTCTGGACCCCCGACGTCAGCGCGGCCGACTCCGACGGCACGATCTACAAAGGCCGCAAGGCCATCGAGCGCGAATATGCCGAGCTCTTCAAACTGCATCCCGACGCGCGGGTCGCGGTGGCCGTGAAGTCGATTGAGTTTCCCTCGCCAGGCGTGGGCATCGAAGATGGCATTTCGCAAGTCGATGCTCAGCACGCAGGCCCGGCGCAGGTCGCCCGATATCGCGCCGTTCATGTCAAGCTCGAAGGCAAGTGGCTTGTGGCCAGCGTTCGTGAGTCGTCGGTCGAGCTGCCCTCGAACTTCGCGAAGGTCGAAAGCCTGGGCTGGCTGGTGGGCACCTGGACAGCCCAGCGGGACGGCAACAAGGTTCGCACAACGATCCGCTGGATTGCCAACAACAGTTTTCTCCAGCGCGAGTACTCCGTCTCGACTGATGGCATCGAAACCTCTAGCGGTCGGCAGATCATCGGCTGGGACCCCAAGAGCGGGCAGATTCGCTCCTGGTCGTTCGACGCCGCCGGCGGATACGGCACCGGCGTTTGGACGGCGACGCCCGAAGGCTGGCAGATCGAACAATCCGGCGTGCTGGCCGACGGCACGCCGACCTCGTCGCGCGACACGCTCGTCCGCGTACCGGGCGAAGACAACGTGCTCGGTTTCCGCTCGGCAAACCGCGCGGTCGGCGATACCCGCCTGCCCGACGTGCCGGAAGTTGTGCTCGATCGGGTTCAGGCGAAGAGCACGAAGGCAAAGTAACAGGGCCGTAAGCGAGTACGTCAGCCTTTCCAGCCTGACCGAAGACGAAAGTCAGGCTGGAAAGCCTGACGTACAAATCAAATTCAGCAACCAACTACATGACGGTGATATCCATGAGCAGACACATTTTCAATTCGGTAGTTCTCGTTTTTTCGCTCGGTTTGGCGATCGTGCCAGGGGATGGCTTCGCCCGCGGTTTTGGCGGCGGAGGCTTTCGCGGCGGCAGTTTTGGCGGCGGCGGTTTCAGCCGCGGAGGCTTCGGCGGCGGCAGCTTTGGTGGCGGTAGTTTTGACCGTGGAAGTTATGGCGGCGGCGAGTTTCGATCGCGGAAGCTTCGGCGGCGGGAACTTTGGCGGAGCAGGTTTTGACCGCGGCAGCGTCGGTGGCGGCGGATTCGATCGCTCCAGCTTTAGCGGCGACAGTTTCGACCGTGGCAGCTTTGCCGGCGGCGGTTTCGACCGTGCCGGCGGTTACGGCGGATCGGTCAATCGCGGTGAATTGAACGGCTTCCTCGGCCTGCCGACCGACGGCGGGATGCATGCCGCCGGCGGAGCTTCCGCGGGCGTATATCGCGGCGCAGGCGGCGCGGATGTCGCCCACGTTTCGGCCGGCGAGCGCGGCGCCGCGGTCTCGCCCTACGGCGCAGCGGCGGGCGGTCGCGATGCCGGCGCAACGGCCGTGAAGCGGCCCGGAAGGCAATACCTTTGTTCACGCTTCAGCCGCGCACGGCGTGGCCGGCTACGGCACCCGCGCCTGGTCGCCCACCTATTGCCGCTCCGCGGCCGTAGCAGGACGGGGTTGGTTCGCCGACAGCGGCATTTATACGCGCGGCTGGTGCGACAATCATCCTTGGGCCTGGCATCCGGCAGCCTGGGCGGCCGCCGACTGGGCCACGGCGGCCTGGACGACGGCCACTTGGGCCGACGCCGCCGCGTGGATCGGCTGCGCCGCAGTACTACGGCTACAACTACGGCGACGACATCGTCTATCAAGATGGCAACGTCTATTACGGCGGCCAGAACGCCGGCACGTCGCAGCAGTATTACCAGGGGGCCGTGGACTTGGCCAACGGCGGCGCGGCAAACCCGCCAGAAAACGCCCAGTGGCTCACGCTCGGCGTCTTCGGCCTAATGCCCGACGGTTCGAAAACGCCCGACATGATTTTCCAACTCTCGGTCGACAAGCAGGGTGTCATCCGCGGCAACTATTTCGACCAGGCGACGCAGACCAATCTTCCGGTGACAGGGCAAGTTGATAAGAAGAACCAGCGTGTGGCGTGGTCGGTGAGCGGCGGAACGGGCAAGGACAAGGGACTCGTCGTCGAGACGGGCCTTTACAACCTCACGCAAGACGACTCGACCGCTCTCGTCCATTTCGGCGCCGACAAAACGCAACAGGAAGTGCTGGTCCGCATGAAGCAGCCGGAGGGGGAAGGCGAGACCAGCGAGTAAAGCCGGCAGGCGGCGAACTATTCACCCGCCGGTGTACCAAAGCCGCCGCCGCCTGGTGTCTCGATAGTGAGCACGTCGCCGGGAGCGGCCGAGAACTGGGCCAAAGCCGGCAGAACTTCAACCGTTCCATCGGCACGACATAATGTATTCCTGCCGTGTGCGCCGGGCAATCCGCCCGCTAGGCCGAATGGCGGCCGCTGGCCGCGCCGTTGCGAGAGAATGGAAACGACGAGCGGCTTCAGGAATTCCAGGCGGCGAACGACGCCGTCGCCGCCGCGATTGCCGCCCGCGCCGCCCGAGCCGCGGCGGATCGAGAACTCCAGCACCCGCACCGGATAGCGGCGTTCGATCACCTCGGGATCGGTGATCCGGGTGTTGGTCATGTGCGTGTGGACGGCATCGGCCCCCGCGGCATTGGGCGTGGCGCCCGCGCCGCCGCAGATCGTTTCGTAGTAGCCGAACGTCTCGTCGCCGAAGAGCAGGTTGTTCATCGTCCCCTGGCTGGCCGCCGCCACGCCGAGCGCGCCAAGAGCACATCGACCACGCGCTGCGAGGTCTCCACATTGCCGCCGACGACCGCCGCGCAGTCGGCCGGGCGATCGCGCCGCGGCGGATTGAGCATCGACTCCGGCAGCACGATCCGGACCGGTGCGAGCACGCCCTGGTTGAGCGGAATGTCTTCGTCGATCAGGCATCGCAGGCAGTACATCACGGCCGCCGTGACGATGGCCGGCGTGGCGTTCAGATTGCCGGGCACGACCGGCCCGGTCCCGGTGAAGTCGAACGTCGCTTCGTCGCCGGCGATCGTTATCGCGACGCAAATCGGCGAGCCGTCGTCCATCGCGTCGGAGAATGAATAACGGCCGTCACCCAGCTTCGCTAGCGCCAGCCGCATCTTCCGTTCGGCCGCTTTCTGTATGTGGTTCATGTAGGCCGCGACAACTGGCCACGAATAACGCGCGACCATCGCCAGCAAGTCGCGGGCACCCTGCCGATTGGCTGCCATTTGCGCCGCGATATCGGCCAGATTGTCCTCGACCGCGCGGCTCGGATAAGGCGGCGCGAGCAGCAGTTGCCGCAGTTCGTCGAGTCGTGGCCTACCTTGGTCGAGCAGCTTGAAATTGCCGATCAGCACGCCCTCTTCGGCCAGATTCCGCGAGAATGGCGGCATCGAGCCCGGCACGATCCCGCCGATCTCGGCGTGATGTGCCCGGCTGGCCGTGAAGAAGAGCAGACGGCCGCTCTTTTCGTCGTGAACCGGCGTGACGACCGTCACGTCGGGCAGGTGCGCTCCGCCGCGATAGGGATCGTTGGTCACGAAGACGTCGCCCGGCCGGATAAGCGGATTGGCGGCCACGATGTTGCGCACCGTTTCGCCCATCGCGCCCAAATGTACGGGAATATGCGGAGCATTGACGACCAGATCGCCGCTCGTCGTGAAAATCGCGCAACTGAAATCGAGCCGCTCCTTCACGTTCACGCTGCCGGCCGTGTTCCGCAGCGTGATGCCCATCTGCCGCGCGATGCCGGCGAACTGGTTGTTGAAGACTTCCAACATCACCGGATCGGCGTGGGTAATCCTCGGCCCATCAAAGCCCGACGCGCCAGCGAGCGGGGAGTCGGTTGCGCGTCCTGCTGCGACGCTGTCCCACTCGCTTGCGCTTCGGGCTTCAATGCCTTCCGCCTGCGACAGCAGCAACTCGCCGCGGCCCAAAACCTCACCCTGCCAGCCGGGATCGATGACCGTCGTCGATGTCGGCTCGCAGATGATCGCTGGCCCGATAATCCGATCGCCTGGAAGCAGTTGCCGACGCAGAAATACCGCAGTCGGCTCGCTGTGGTCGCTGAACCATGCCTCCACCGTAAAATCGGGCGCCGGCTTTCGCGGATGACACGGCGATGGCAGCTTCCGTCTCATGACCAGCCACGCCAACGACTTCGACCCGCGCGGCTACGATTTCCAGCGGGCGGCCTTCGTGAACGTAGCCATAAAGCTGCCGATGTTGCCGGGCGAATTCCTTGGCATAGGTTCCTTGCGGCTCGGCAATGGTTAGCGCCGCGTCGACGCCGCGGTAGCGAAGGTCCAATGACCGTCGAACTTCGATACGCTCGCTCGCCGCGCCTTCGGTTAGCACTTCGCGCTGAGGGCCATCCGTCAGTTGATCGAATAGCGGCCGCAATTCGGCGATCGCGGCCTCGGAGTAAGGCTTGCCGACGCTGGCGACGGCATGGCGCGAAATGTCCGCTCGGCCGATGCCGTAGGAGCTCAGCACGCCGGCATCCGGATGCAGCAACACCTGGCGGATTCCCAACTCGGCGGCGACGGCGCACGCGTGTTGTCCCCCGGCCGCGCCGAAAGCAACGAGCACGTAGTCGCGCGGGTCGTAGCCTTTGGCCAGCGATACCGAACGAATCGCCTGCGCCATATTGACGTTGACCACGCGGAGAAATCCGTCGGCCAGCGCGTGCGGAGTGTAGCGGACGCCGGCGGAGGCGGCGATCTCTTCAACAAGGGCCGCCAACCTCTCATGAACGATGTCGCGATCCAACGGAAACGGAAAATGCTCGGCAGGTATTTTGCCCTGGAAGAAGTTCATGTCGGTGATTGCCAACGGGCCGCCGCGTCCGTAGCACGCCGGGCCGGGCGAGGCGCCCGCGCTCTCGGGTCCGACGACGAGCTTAACGCCGTCGAAACGGCAGACCGATCCACCGCCGGCGGCCACGGTTTCAATGGCCATCATTGGGGCCACGACTCTGACGCCAGCCTTTTCCGTCTCATACTCGCGCTCATAACGGCCGTCGTATCGGGCGACATCGGTGCTGGTTCCGCCCATATCGAAGCCGATCGAGCGGTCGAAGCCCGCCGCCTTGGCGACCTGAGAAAAGCCGACCACCCCGCCCGCCGGTCCGGAGAGGAGGCTGTCCTTGCCGTCGAAGTGGTCGGCATCGACCAGGCCGCCGGCCGAGTTGAGAATCCGCAGCGTGCCCGCGCCGAGCCCTGCGCGGAGCCGGGCGACATAGGTCCGCAGCACCGGATTCAGATATGCACTCAAGACGGTCGTGTCGCCGCGCGGAACGATTTTTATAAGTGGTGCAACTCGGCTGGAGAGGCTGACCTCCTGAAAGCCGACCTCTGCGGCGATCCGCCCGACAAGCTCTTCGTGGCACGGATTGGCGTAGCTGTTCAGCAGGCAAACGGCCAGGGACTCAATTCCTTGAAACTTGAGTTCCTGCAATGCTTGCCGCACGGCATCAACAATAGGAGCGCGCAAGACTTCACCCGCGGCAGTGATTCGTTCGTCGATTTCCACCACGGCACAAAACAGCGCCGACGGTTTGCGGATGGCCAACTCGAACAGCTTTGGCCGGTCTTGATAGCCGACCCGCAGCACATCTGCGAAGCCGCGGGTTGTGACCAATGCCGTCGCCGCACCGCGGCGGGTAAGCAGGGCGTTCGTTCCCTTCGTGGTCCCTAATCGTACGACGAGCGGCGGCAGCGCCTCCTCGAGCCCGACCCCGAGCGCGTATCGAATAGCCAAGAGCGGCGATTCCTCGCCGGACGTTAATTCATAGGGTTGCCCTGGCTGCGGCACGTTGGGCAATGGCGACGCGAGTTGCAGGACGCCATTTAAGGCATCGAAATGTGTCAACCGCGACTCGCCCACTGTCCGGCCTTCCTGATCGAGCACTCGAAGCGAGTATTCTTTCCAAAATCCAGCCGGGTCCGCGCATCGCAATGGATCGATAATTCGCTCTCGACCCGAGCCGGCCGCGGCACTTCCTTTCGTAACGCCCGAACTGAGCACCTTATGCCGCACGACGCGGCCATCGTCCAACGAGCCGATGCAATCGGTAAAGGTCCCGCCAACGTCGATCCAGAATTCCATGAAATAGCCCGTGCAATCGTTGACTGTCTATTGTAGCAAGGCTTTGGCGGGAAAATGCCGTTCCAACCTTTCAACCTCTTGACCTCGGGCGGCACAGACGACAGAATCGGAGGCGTCGGGCGGATGTTTCCCGGCAAGCTATCATGTTCCACCGGAAAGAATTCAATGAGACAATTAGTACTGCTTTTTCTGGCGACCGTCGTCCTATGGTTTTTGGGCCAGGCGCCGATTATGGCAGAGGATCGCATGCCGCAAGAGGGCGCCGTCGCGCGAGCTAGCAAACTGGAATCCGAGGGTCGCTTGAAGGAGGCCGCCGCCGCGTTAGGGAAGGCGCTCGTGTCCACGGACCTGTCCGCCGCAGAGCGCAAGAGGCTCGAGTTTGAATTGGATCGGCTCGCGCGGATCAAGGAAGGCTATACCTTCAACAAGGCCGAGCTCTACGCCGAGTTGCAAAAGGCTGTTGCCGGCCTCACGGCGGAGGAATACGCGCGTTGGATCAAGGAAGGGCGGTTCGACATCCGCGCCATCGACGGCGAGCAGCGATTCATGTCGTCAAGCGTCGCCAATCTCTTCTTCCGCTATCCCGAGCTCGACCCGCGCCGCCGTCCAATCAAGGACACCGCCGATCTGCAAAAGCGCTATTGGGAGAGCTGCCACGCGATCAAAAGCGCGGCCATCGAACAGAAGACACCGTATGTCTTGCCAAAACACTTTCGCTGCACCATGACCGTCACCGTCGCGGCCGGCGTCGCTCCCAAGGGCGAGACCGTCCGTGCCTGGCTGCCGATCCCGCGCAGTTATCCTTACCAAACCGGCTTCAAGTTGATCTCGACTTCGCCGGCCGCCAATCGCATCGACGCTTCCGATAGCCCGATCCGCAGCGTCTATCTCGAGCGGCCCGCCGAGGCCGGGCACGCGGTCGAATTCAAGGCGGAGTATGAATACACGCGCTATGGAGTGTGGTTCGATATGAAGCCTGATGCCGTCAAGCCTTGCGACCGCGAATCACCGGAATTGCGGCCGTTCGTGAGCGAGGGGCCGCATGTCGTCTTCACGCCCGAACTGCGCGAACTTTCCCGGCAAATCGTCGGCGATGAAACCAACGACTATCGCAAGGCGAAGCTGATCTTCGACTGGGTCGGCGAACACATCAAGTACAGCTTCGCCACCGAATACTCGACGATCCGCAACATCAGCGACTATTGCCGCACGAAGTGCTACGGCGACTGCGGCCAGGAGGCTCTGCTCTTCATCACGCTTTGCCGCGCAAACGGCGTTCCGGCGCTGGCAGTCTGGCTGGAACACGTTCCCCAAGTTCAAGGATATGCACGATTGGGCGGAAATCTACCTCGCGCCGTATGGCTGGGTGCCCGTCGATCCTTGGGAAAGCATATTCGCCACGCGTTATGCCACATCGCTTCCGCCCGAAAAGCGCCGGGAGCTGCGCGACTTCTATTTCGGCGGCATGGAACAGTACCGCATGGCGGCCAACGGCGACCACAGCCAGGAACTGACGCCACCGAAGAAATCGTTCCGCTCCGACGACGTCGATTTCCAACGCGGCGAAGTGGAGTGCGGCGGACGCAATATTTATTTCGGGAAGTATTCGTACGATATGGCGGTCAAGGAGATCGAACCAGTCGCGACAAAAACGGCCGGCAAGTAGAACTCCAGCGCCACGATTGGTATCGCTCACTCCAGCGGATTCCAAGTCTTGCCGTCATCCTTCGTGCGGAGAATGCCAACGCTGTGCGGCATCGTACTCACTGGCCCCGCCGTCATCGTGCCTGCGGACAATTTGCTTTCAGCCGGCCGATTCGAGAAGTTCGCGGAAATGAGATACGGAGCGGCCAAACAGTTTACAACGACGTAGTGGTGCACTGGGACCGCAAAGACTTGCCGGGCCATCGCCTCGGTTTGCCGGTGGTCCCGATTCGGAAGGGCGATCGTCACGAAGCGCAGATCGTGGCCGGGATTCTCGACGTGATGCAGAGTGAGCGTGTCGCGGACTCCCGGCTTGGGGAGGACCATGTGGAGAGGGTCCGGGGGAAAATTCAGCACGACATAGCCCATGCGGTCATCCAGGTTGACCCAATTGCTTTCGACCTCGCGGCCGGCGGCTTTGTCCGAGCGGTCCCACGCCTTCTGCCCGTAGTGAAACGTCGCCTGGCCGCCACGGAAATAAATCGTGAACTCCTTGTGCGGCTTTTCCACGCCGACGAAGCTGTCCACCGACCTCGCGTCCTTCAAGGCGGCAGCGGGCGCCGCGGCCATCGCGACGACCATCTCGTCCGACAGGGAAATGAACGCGTCGTCAATTCCACGGGCGTCGTGCCGCATCGCCCAGAACCAATCGTCGCCCTTGCGGCAAACGACCTTGGCCCCTGCATCGGGCCCCGGCTTGCCGTTGATGGCGATGCCGTAATTGATCGTCAAGGGCAGCATCATCCAGGCGTCGTCCCGCGGCTCAACGTGCCGAACCGTCGGGCCCGGCCCCCAGTAGAAGCTGCGGAAGCTGCCCTCGCAGGAATACTGCGTCAGCAGGTTGACATCCTGTTTCTCATGTGCCCCACGCAGTTTTGTTTCTGCCTCGGCCGCGGAAACGGACGCGGGCGGCGGCGGCATGAGCAAATGCAGGAGCACGATATCAGCGATCTGCGGCGTCCATGCCTTGCCGCAGACATAGGGGTTCGCGTAGCTGAACTTCTCCGGGAACGCCCGCCAATAGGCGTCAGCCTCTCGCAACGACTGTTCCTCTAACTCTGCCGCCAACGGCGACGAATCCAACAGCGCGACATAGCCATGAATCGCGGGCGACTCGGTCCAAGCGTGATAACGTTTCCAGTCGTTGTCCGAGACATACGTGATGAACTTGCTTCCGTCGGTACATGGCAGCAGGACTTTTTTGTAGAACGTCGCGAGTATGATGGCGAAACGCGGCCGGCACGTTCGTTCCGCCCAGCCGGTGCATGGCCGCATCGTACATCAAAAAGCGGTAGCAAGTCAGCTCATAGTCGATGTGGAAGCGGTTGTGGTTCTCCAGGCTGAAGTCGTCGTGGATGTTGGCGCCCGCGATCCAGTCCTTCAGCGGCCGGCCGTCGTCGCCCGGCGTGGCGTCGCCTAAGTCGTGCGGCGTGGCGAAGATGGTATAAACGTATCGCCGCACCGCTTCCCGCCATTTCGCCGCGTGAGGGTGATTCGGCATCATGCTGGCGGCCAGCGAAACGATCATGCTGTTCCAGGCCACGGTTTCCGCCTCGGTATCGAGATTGACCCGGTGCCCCGGCTGCTCAGCGGCGATGATGTCGGCATGATAAACGACCATTTCCGCCACGGCCTCTTGCAGCGGCGGGTCGAGCCGGTCCCAAAGGAACCAGGCCGCCGTCGCCATCTCCGCCACCCACCACGATGACTGCCAGGCGTTGCCGAAACTGTGGTCCTTCGCGAACTCGGCCGTAAACTCCATAACAAACTCGACCGATTCCCGGCGGCATCTCTCACGCAGATCATCCGGCCAATCGGCGGCAAGTTCCGCCAAGACGGCCGCGCCGTGTGCTCGTTCCGCGATGTTCCGGTAATGCTCGGACCCCTTCGCGGGAAACGCTCCATCCTCGGGGGTCAAGACATACCGTCGCGCCCCGTCCAGATAAAGCTTTACTCGCGCCCGGTCCCTCGCGGACAATTCCCGGGAACGCTCAGCAAGCGCGGCTAGATCGATCCGCTGGACGCAAGGGCTGGCCGGCGGGTCCGGCACGCGCTTCTCCAGGCAGCTTGTCTCAAGATACTCACGGAACGCCTCGCGCTTTTGTATCACCTCGTCGTGCGGCAGATCGCTAAAGAGAAAAATTATCCGATTCGCCAGCAATTGGGCGATCGTCGCATCGCTTTCCTTCTGCGCAAAAAACCCTGTGCGGCGGCCCTTGAGCGTAGCCATCAGTTTTTCCGTCTCGCCCTTGGTGCCGCCGTGCTCGGTATAGATGTCAATGAACCGGCCCTGCTTGCGGTCGATCCAGGCCAAGAATCGCGGTGTTTTGGCGTAAAGGGCATCGAACAGCCACACCTCGCGGACATGATCGGTCAGCCCGCCGCGATCCAGAATCGACGCCATGACCTGATAAGCGCCGCTGTGCCCGGAGAGAATGATTTGCCCGATCTCAAAGTCCTTCTTCTTCAAGGCGGACTTCTGCCGTAGCGTGTCGGCCACTTCGGCCATGAAGCGTTTGAAGCCGTCGGCGTCTTCCAGCTTGCCGCCGCCGGAATCGGGCGCGTCGCGCGGACCTTGTGGCACGACGAGCACGGCGTTGCGTCCGCTGGCCGCCAACTGTTCGATGAGCTTGTTATGGTCCAGCACGCGCTCGACGTGGTTCGTCCAACCGTGAAAGTGGACGATAAAGTCAATCTTGCCCGTTTCGCGGAAGCCTTTGGGGATAAATATCGCCACGCTGTTGTCGGAGTAATGTTCCTTGGCCGCGAACAATTGCCCGTTGTATCGGTGGCCCTCGGCTCGCGAGGGATGCGGGAACGGCGCGGAAGCCAACTGGGCGATGATTAACTCGCCCTGCGCGGCGTAGCGGCCGGGAACGTCCGCGCCGCGAGCGGTTAATGCAGTGCAGTACAACAATGGCCAGACGAATTGTTTCATGGATCGGCATTGAGTCATTGTACTTACTCGAAATCTGGCAGATCGCCGGTTTCCACGGCAACGCGGAATTCCTCGGGCGATCCGTCCCATGTAGCCCGGTACGTCGATTCGAGCGGAATGCGGTTGGCGCGCGAGGCGTAACTTTCGTTGTCCGAAAGTTCATCTTCGGGCTCGCTTAGGGACGAGCGCTCCAGCAGCGCGGCCATTTCTTTGGGCAGTTTTCCTGCGTTTAGGCTCGTCGCCAGTTCGACGGACCAGCTCTGGTGAAAATGGTGGAATAACCCCGACGGTACGCGCGTCCAATCGTGCAATGGCATCGTACTTTCTCACCTGTCTCCACTGCCGCCATCCGGGCCCGCCCCGAGGGAGCGATGTTTGGCCGCTACCGCCGCGCCAACGTCCTCCGTTTTCCCAGCCCTTCAGGAATCCCGCCATTATGACGGCAGCAGAGTTGCATTTCAACTCTGCCGTTAGTATCCGTTTCCAGGTCGATTAGCGCCCTTTCGGCACGAAACGTGCGAGTGATCCATCTCGAACCGCCACGTATACTACTTCCGGCATCCGCACGCCTTGCGATCCTGCGCGCGCCAATCCACGACGCCCTTATTGTTACACACATCTCCGGACCCCATCCGGCAAGGCCGGCGCGGGGCCGTATTCCTGTGAGTCGTTCGCATAGCTTGCCAGTCACTCGTCCACCGACGCGGGGTCGGCGGGGGCCAAGCTACTTCGGATCGCCGAAAAGGTATGAATTCTCGAAATGATTGCAGTGCCCCGCGATAGTCAGTATAATGTCGGGCAGTCAGTTGACACCTCTATGCACATGTAATTCCATTACGAGGCAGCGCGACCGTCGGCAATAAATACGGCTTGAAAGCCTAGCGGACCATGATCGGGCCGCTTGCCGGCGACTTCTTCCAACTCGGTTTTCTTTCGGCGGCATTTCCCGGCTCGGTGGCTCCGCGCTCGCTCACTCTTTCGCTACCCCCTGGCGTGGCCGTGCGTGGGACCATCGCTGGTCGCCCATGAAAGGCATCAAATGAAATCCATTGTATTTGCACTTGCGATCTGCGTTCCTGTTTGTGCCAGCGCTGCGAACTCGCCAACTTTCACTACGCTGGTCCAATTCACCGGTTCCGGCGGCACGGCCAGCGGCCAGAGACCTTATGGCAGCTTGACGCTCAGCGGCAGCAAGCTTTACGGCGTCACCTATACTGGCGGCGCGTACAACGCCGGCAACGTATTCGGGGTGGACATCGACGGCACGCACTTCCAGAGCCTCCTCTCCTTCACCGGCAGCGCCGGGTCGGCCATCGGCGCTGCCCCTTATGGCAGCTTGACGTTGAGCGGCAGCACGCTCTACGGCATGACAGAATTTGGTGGTGTGCCCAGCTTCGGCAACATCTTCCGCGTGGGCAGCGATGGCGCGAACTACCAGAACATGGGCTCCTTCACCGGCACCGGCGGCACGGCCAGCGGCAAGTACCCTTATGGCAGCTTGACGCTCAGCGCCACCGCACTTTACGGCATGACCTATGGTGGCGGCGCGGGCGGCCTGGGCAATGTCTTCCGGCTGGGCAGTGACGGCACGAGCTACCAGAACCTCGTTTCCTTTACGGGCACCGGCGGTACGGCCAGCGGCAGCAACCCTTACGGCAGCTTGACCCTCAGCGGTAGCACGCTGTACGGCATGACGCCTTTCGGCGGCGCCGACGGGGCTGGCACCATCTTCCGCATGGGCAGCGACGGCACAAGCTTGCAGAACCTCATTTCCTTCACCGGTAGCAGCGGCACGGCCAGCGGCCAGTACCCGTTTGGCAGCTTGATCGTCAGCGGCAGCACGCTTTACGGTATGACGCAACGGGGTGGCGCAGCCAGCCTGGGTAACGTCTTCCGAGTGGATGCCGATGGCACTTACTACCAGACCCTGCTTTCCTTCACAGGCACCGGCGGCGCGGCCAGCGGCTGGTACCCTGATGGTAGCTTGATTCTCAGCGGCACCACACTTTACGGTACGACGCTGGAAGGCGGCGTGGGCGGCGTGGGCAACGTCTTCAGCGTGGGCGTGGACGGATCGGGCTACCAGAACCTCTACAGTTTCAGCGGCGGCGCGGATGGCGCTCGTCCGTACGGCGATTTGACGCTCAGCGGCGGCACGCTGTTTGGAATGACAAATATCGGCGGCATCGGCAACAACGGCACCATCTTCGCCCTCGCCCTGCCGACTATCGTTCCCGAACCGGGCACGCTGGCGCTGGTCGGCAGCGGGGCGGCAGCGCTGGTGACGTATCGCTGGCGGCGGCGGCGAGAGCGGTGGTAGGAGGCGACGGCACTTGTGTGCCCCGAAGGGGCGTTCATTTATCGAGCGAAGGGCAAAGCCCTGGTGATGGCCGTTTCAATTTTGCGCTTGCCGTCGGGCCAACGGCCCAAACATTCACCTCCGAGGATAACGGTTGGCCTGTTGGGCCGAAGATAATCGGTTCCTCACATTTCGTTTTTCCAGGGCTGCGCCCTTCGCTGAGATAATGGCTGGGCCTTTGGCCCGAAACCGCACGCTACGCGCCCACGTACTTCGCATAAATCGTCCTAGCCACCGCCGGATCATCCGTGCCTTGCACGATCGCGCGGCCGTCGGGGAAGAGCGTTAGTTCGTAGGCATCGATTTTCAAGCGCAGGAGGAATGGATTGCGGGTTACACGGCCGAGGCCGGCGAGGCGCTTTGCGAGTTCGTCCAAAGGAACAACGCTGCCGGGCTGCGTCAATTGCACGGCGTTGCGGCCGCAGAGGACCGCGGCGCGGCTGCCTTCTTTTCCGGCGAGCCATGAAAACTCGCGCCGCTTGCAGCATGGGCAGTCGCTTTGCTCGCGAAGATCACGAACATCGAGCTGCAGGATGCGGTTCTGCCAGAGGTCGATGACCGTAAGCTGCCGCGAGATGGCCGTTCGATTGCCGCTCAAGAGCTTGATCCCTTCCATCGCCTGAATCGAGGCCACGACTCCCACGATCGGCGAGAGCACGCCCGCGGTGTCGCAGGTCGGCGTGCTGCCGGGCGGGGGACATTCCGGCAGCAGGCAGCGGAGGCAACCGGTCTCGCCCGGCATGATCGTCATCGTTTGGCCTTCGGCGCCGACGCAGCCACCGTAGACCCAGGGTAAATTGAGGTTGACGGCCGCGTCGTTGAGGAGGTAGCGGGTCTCGAAATTGTCGGTGCCGTCGAGGATCGCGTCCACGCCCTGGCAGAGCGACTCGACATTCTCCGGGCCGACGTGGGCAACGATCGGCTCGATTTCCACGGCCGAGTTGATCGCGCGCAGCTTCTCGGCGGCGGCGATCGCCTTGGGCAGCCCGGCCGCCACGTCGGCCTCGTCGAAAAGCGTCTGCCGGTGCAGATTGCTCAACTCGACGAAATCGCGATCGACGAGCCGAACCTTGCCCACGCCGGCTCGTACAAGCGTATTGGCGAGTAGGCTGCCGAGCGCCCCGCAGCCGCAGATAAGTGCTCGGCTAGCAGCCAAGCGACGCTGGCCCTCTTCGCCCAAGTGCGCGTACGCGCATCTGGCGGAGGTAGCGGGAAAGGTCAGGGCTGGTAGAATGGTCGGACATTGCTTATCGAGTTTCTGAAAGGTAACGTCGTGGAGCAGATTGCCAATCTGCTTGGCAGGTTAGTAACCTGCCCCACGTAATCCTGACACTCGACAGCGGCAATTATACTGGAATTCAATGGAAAAACTCACCCCCATCTTGCCTTGCACGAGCCGCGACAGCGCCAGTGAGCCGCGGTCGGCCGCGCAGGCGGATGAGCTGCTGTCGGCCTGGACCGCGCTTTGGCATCCGGCTTTGATTGCCGCCGCCGGGGTGATGCCGAAGTGGATTTCGGCCGGCGAAGCGCCGGATGATCCGGCGGGGCACCTTCTGCTTATACCGCCCATGGCCGAGCCGTTGCTGCCGCAAGATTGGCTCAGTCATGCCGAACTGCTTGGCGCAAAGTTGATACGCGGCAAGCGAAGCCGTCCGGAAATGATTGCCGCGGCGCTGGGCTCGCTAGAAACGACTCCCGCGGTCGATCCGGAACTCGTCGCCGATTTTCTGGCATTAGGCTATTGCCACTACGTGATCGAGACTATTACCGTGCACATCCGCTACATGAACAGCATCGACGAGACTGGCTTCGAGCGAGAGCTGGTCGCGGCGGCTGTGGCGGCGTGTGGCGGTGAGGGCCCAGGCGGAATCGACGAAGCCCGAGCGCGGCTGCAAGCGGCGTTCGATCTGCTGCACACGGCGCGGGAATACTACTACTCAGCCGAGTCGCACCTCTTGGACCTGACGCTCGTGGCCGGCTCGACGATCGGGCAATCGCTTCGCACGCAGTTGAGCGGTCGCGCGGCCGACGATCCGCCGTGCAATCTGCTCCTTTCGGCGGACGTGCTACAGCAAATGGCCGCTCGCGAACCGGCCACGTTGGAATTGCTCCGTGAAGCAGTGCAAAACGGCGCGGCGAGCATCATCGGCGGCGAGTACGAGGAGCTCGAATTGCCGCTGCTGCCGATCGAGGCCATCCGCGGACAAATCGCTCAGGGCCTTGCCATATATGAAAAGCTTCTGGCCGCCCGGCCCAAGGTTTTTGGACGGCGACGGTTCGGCATGACACCGGTGCTGCCGCAGATTCTCGATCACCTGGGCTTCACCGGCGCGGTCCATGCGACGCTCGATGACGGCCGCTTTCCCACGGCCGGGGCGAGCCGGCAGCGGTGGGAAGGATTGGACGGCACGACGATCGAAGCCGTCTTGCGGGTGCCGATCGACGCGGCCAAGGCCGACGGCTTCGTTCGCCTGCCGCAAGCCCTTTCCGGAGCGAGCGACATGGACAACCAGCCGACCGCGATCTTTGCCCATTGGCCCGGTCGCACAAGCTGTTGGCACGAAGACATCCGCCGGGCGCGGCGCTACACGAGCGTACTGGGCACCTTCCGCTCGCTGCCGGATTATTTCGAGCAAACCGGCATGTCGGGCCATCAGACGGCGTTCAAGGCCGACGAATATCACTCGCCGTATCTGGCGCAGGCGGTGGCGGCGGGCGAGGTTGATCCGATTTCGCGCTGGCAGGACTACTATGCAAGGCGAGCTATCGACGAGGCGGCGCAGACGATGGCTACGCTGGCCAATGTATCCGGCACACTCCGTGTGCCGTTGGCGGGCGGCACACGGAGTGTGCCGGATACATTGGATGCCGCGACAAATGACGTCGTTCAGGCGATTGGCGCTGTTCGCAGCCACGCCTCAGAACGACAGACTCCGCCTTCGGCAATCCTCGTACTTAACCCGCTGAGCTTCTCGCGTCGGGTGCGTGTCGATGCCAGCGCGCTGGCGGCACTGCCCGATGCCGGCGGTGCGGTCTTGCAAATCGGCGCATCAGTAGGCCGCAAAACTGCGATTGTCGAAGTCCCGGCACTGGGCTTCGCCGTGCTGCGACCGGGCGCAGGCAAAGCAGCAGCTTCACCGTCAATGCGAAAGGGCTTCGGCTTCTTTCGAAAATCGCCGCCGAGTCCGCGACCAATGGCTGAGCAAGACGCCAAGCAAGGCGGGGCGGTGCTTCGCAACGAGTTCTTTGAGCTGGTGATCGATCGGACTCTCGGCGCGGTCCGCGCGATTTACGACCTTCATTCACGCGGCCCGCGACTGGCTCAGCAACTTGCCATGCGGCTCCGCACGGGCGAGGAGGACGACGCTTACACGATCATGGCCGCCGACGAGATTCGCGTCGTCGATTCCGGCCCCGTCGTGGGCGAAGTGACCGTTCGCGGTCGGCTTGTTGACCGCGCCGGGCAAACGGCGGCCGAGTTCCGGCAAACGAACCGCGTCACGTGGGGCAACCGCGTGATTGAGGTCGAAGTTGAAATCGATCCCCGTCGCGAACTGGAAACCGATCCGTGGAACTCCTACATTGCGGCTCGCTTCGCCTGGGCGAACGATGCGCCCGCGCTCTATCGTAGCGTCAATCAGGCGACGGTGGCGAGTGAAGCCATGCGGCTGGAAGCGCCGCAATTCGTTGAGATTCGCGACCAATCGAATCGCACGACGATCCTCGCCGCGGGCCTGCCCTATCATCGCCGCTGCGGCCTGCGGAGGCTCGATTCGCTCTTGATCGTCCGCGGCGAGACGGCTCGGCGGTTCCGCTTTGGCATCGGCATCGACCTGCCTCATCCTCAAACGGCGGCTTTGGATTTTGTCGCGCCGTCGCCCGTCGTACCACTAGAGGCGCTGCCTAAGAACGACTCCGCCTGGCTCTACCATCTCGATAACCGTGCGGTCGTGGCGACACATTGGGAGCCGATCGTCGATGGCGGGACGGTCGTCGGAGTCCGCGTGCGATTGCTTGAAACCGAAGGCCGGCACGTCTCGCTTGGACTGCGATCGTTCCGCACGGTAAAATCAGCGCAGAAAGCCGGCGGCGGCGATCGCGCGGCGGTCGAGTTGACCATCGTGGGCGACACGGTTACCGTGCCGCTACGGCCGTATGAATGGGCCGAAGTGGACGTGCGGTAAAGCGGGCACTATTCCGGTTCGCTGCCCAAGTCCGAACCTGTTACCAGGGCTTGGCCGGGCCCTCGTACCCGCAAGACCCGAACCTCGTCGCCTGTGATCAGATAGAGCATACGGTATTTCCGTCCACGAGGCGTCTTGAAAAAGTGCTGCCGTATATCGTAGCCGACGGCCACGGACTCCGGCGCTGAACCACAGCGGTACGGATTGCTGCTCAAGGATGCAGCTGCTTCCAGAAAAGCGCGATACCAACGGCCCGCACCGGCGACAGAGCGATTGGCAAGCCAAACGTAGATGGCGTCCATGTCCGCGTCCGCACGCCGCAATATGACCACTCGGTACGTCATGCTTCGGGCGGAATAGCATGGCGCAGCCGAAAGTCGCGGTCGAACTCTTCAAGCGGCATGCCGTGGTCGCCGGCCTCCATGTCCGCCAACGCTTCCTTGAGTGCCGCAACATGGTTGGGATAATCATCGGCGGCAGGGTTCTCGGTCCGCCACAAATCGAGCACCTCTTCCGGCGAAAGCTGGGATGCGTCGTCCGTAAGCTTGCGAGAAACAAAAGCATGAAAACTGTAAAGTTCGTCTTGGATGCCCGTTGCCATCATTCGAACTCCTTGAAAACCCATGTGTTTACCGACTGAGACAATTCTACCTTGTATCTCTCGAACCGGCAAGAAAGCTGCGGACGCATGTACGTGGCTTCGTTACCCCGCTCCCACGCCCCGATCAAGCGCGTCCTGATCGCGCTGATAAAGCGCCAGCACCGACTCGAACTCGCCTGCATCGATCTGCCAAACTGGGCTGTCGTCGCTGTGGGCGTTGCAGTGCGTCGTGAAGAGGCGATAGAAGAATTTGAACATGTGCCGCGGCACGCGGAGCGTTGCCAGGCCGTCCTTCAGACGCCGCACGTCGATTGCCGGGTCAAGTAGCTCGGTGATCACCGGCGCCTTGCCGTCACTCGCACACGCCTTCAATCGCGCGTTGGCCAGATCATAGAGCGATTGCCCGGTCCAAGCCAACGAGCGGACGAGGTTCTGCTTGTCCAGCCGCGCCCGCTCGTGGAAATCGCGTTCCTGGCGATCGATGGCGTGTTCCAGCTCGATCGGCAGCAAGAGTTTTAGACCCAGCCCGTTGTGCTTGAGAAACTTGTTGTCCAACATCGGCCAGACGAGCGTTTGCATGAGGCTGCTTGAGCCGTTGATTAGGTACGGCTCGTCCACGCGATCGACGACCACGATGACGCCCTCGAAGTGCATCGAACGCAAGGCCGATTGCAGCTTTTCCAGCAATTGATACCGCTGATCGGTCTGTTGTCCGATGGGCAGCGGCTGGCCGGCGAGCTGCGCGGCGGGAAAGTTCATGAGGATGGTGCGCAGCGAATTGATCGAGTGGTGCAACACGCGCGTCGAGCGCTTGATCTGCCACGCACGCCAGGTGAACTTTGCGAAGCGGCCGATGCACGGCAACCAGCCGGCGACGATTATCGTGAGCATAAACGCCCAATGTGTCCGCCACCATCCTTGCCAAAGAAAGAGCGCCAGCGCCGCGACGGTGACGATGCCGCCCACGGCCAGGTCCCATTTCGACTTCCAGGTGGAAAATCTCAGTTTCTTGCGCAGCCGCTGCCAGCGCATGATGGGGCTCTCGGCCTTCGACTGGTCGTAAATCGCAGCCAACAATGCGACGTCGCGGGCCTGTGCGCCATCCAGCAATTCGATCGGCAGCGCGCCATCCCGCGCCGCCGGGTGCCGCGCCTGCTTCACGTCGAGAATTCGATCGACGAGCTGCGTGACGGCCAGCGAGAGGATGGCGTCGATGTGGTCCCACAACCGCCATTGCCCGAGCGCCCGATCGATCCGCCGCCCGCGCCCGTGGAAGCTCTCGCGAAAGTGGTCGAGGAAAGGGTTGAAGTCGTCGTATTGCACGACGAAAACCTGGTGTTCGGGATGGTCGGCATTGTAATCGGCCAGCCGCCGCACGACCTGCAACCGCATGGCGGTCTTGCCCGACCCCTTCTCGCCGAAAACGACCGACGTTGCTGGCTCCGTGGGATCGCCATAGATTTTGTCCCACGCCGGATGGAACACGCTACTGATGCATGCCCCCTTGAAGACCGTGTCGGTCTGCGCGTCCTCGTCGGCAAAAGGATTCGCGGCCAGCCCGTAATGTTCGAGGAATTGTTGGAGCTTCATAGTTGTAGTACGCCGTCTATGGCAAAACGGTGGGAGCAGTTCGCGACATCGAAGCCCGACGCGCAAGCGAGGCTTTTATACGGCGCCGGCCTCGCTTGCGCGTCGGGCTTCGATAGTCCACAGTTTTGACGTAGTTGGTTCAGTAGGGTGGGTCAAGTGCAGCGCGGACCCACCATTTTCGATCGCGTCCGGTGGGTCTGCACTGCGCTTGACACCACCCTACGGCTTGAGCAATACATACAGGAAAACAGAAATGGCGACGACCAACGCCAGGACCGCCACGGTGAGCAGCGTGATCCAGGTATTGTCCGACGATTTATGCGGCTTCGGCCGATGCGCATAGGCGGGTGCCGCGGCAGACGCGGCCGCCGGCATCGATTCCAGCAGTTCGCTGAGTTGATTGCCGCGTAGCTTGGGGAAGACCGTGCCGGCCTCCTGCCAGTCGCGCCAGCCTTCTCGCCATACGAGCGAATCGGCGCTCACGCGGCCTTCGTTCAGCCAGGTCCGCATCAAGTTACCGGGCGCAGGGCCAAACTGCCCGCCCGACGGCGGGCGAATATACCAAATCATCTCCGGAGCCTCGGCAATCGCGTCGGGCGGTTCTTGCATCGTCTCCCCTCTGCCCTTGGGAGAGGGGATGGGGGTGAGGACGGGACTGAGCGCAGCGCCAGGTCGAACGCTATGGCCTGCCGGGGCAGGATCGGCCGTCGCGCCCGGGCTCGCGGGTTGCGGGCGGCCGGACAATGCTGGCATGGCGGAAGTGGATATAGTGCCCCGACCTCCGGAACCATTGCTTCGCGCGACTGCCGCCGCGGGCGGCGCGGCAATCGGCCCTTTTGCAAGATTGCCCGGCGCGACGCTGGGACCGACCATCGCGGAATCCACCGGATCACCCGGCAGCGCCGGCGGTTCGCCCGGTAGGATGTCGGGCGACGAATCCGACCCCTGGCCGTCGTCCCCCTGGCCATCGTCATCGTGATCGAGAGTCTGAGTGGCCGCATGTCCGCCGGCCGCGCGACGGGCCTTGCCGCTGGGCCGCGTGCTTTGCATGGGAATCTGCGTTCTCGACCCGCAGAACGGGCAAATCCCACGCCGCCCGGCCTGAAATTCCTTGACGTTAAGCTTATGTCCGTTGGGACAATAAAAGCGTATTCCCATCGCTCCGACATCCTCCAAACAGTCTATTATATCTCGCGGGGATGGAGTTGGAAGTTAGGGTGGCATGAGCGATTGTCCCCCATTTCGCGAATCATTATTTGTCTCCTCGGAAAGGTGTTGACACTGATGTTAACATGTGGTATCATACGGATATACTGAACGTATGTCAACAACTCAGGGGGCATTTTCTTGGGCCATTTTTCCCATAAAAATGCCCGAACGACGACAAAGCGGCGAAAAAGGGGCCGTGGTTCGGCCAAGCGAGACAAGAAAACCGCGGATCACGCGAATACCACGCATAGAAGAACGCCGGCGACCCAAAGAGCCAAGACCATGCTGCGAAAAACAGTCTCAAAGCGCCTCAAATCGTCTCAGCCACTCCGTTTTGCCGCGGAAAACCGCATTTTTCGCCGAGCTTTGAGAGTCTCAAACGAGATCAAAACAGCGCAAAACAGTATCAAACGAGCGTCAAAAGTCGCACTTTTGAGACTCCGGACGGCTAACCCTGCCTATGCTGCGGCCGGTTTCCGCCCGCCACGGGGATGAATATACTGACAACAGAGTTGGGTATCCATTCGGCGGCAAAAAACCACCCCTTGCCAACTCCAGTCGCTGCCGCTATACTGCATTAGTTAACTAAGTCACTACGATCAATCTTTTTCCCCAGCTTTAAGGAGACTGTCATGGCCGTATCGATGCTCGCCGTTTTCCCTTTCTGGATAACTTTGCTGCTGGGCGGCGGGGCCGGCTTGCCGTTGAGCTTGCCACCTCTGCCGGAAGACCCGATGTTGGCGCGCGTTGCCCCCGCAGAATGCCTCGTCTATACGAGCTGGTCGGGCATGGCAGTCGCCGATGCCAAGTCCACGAACCAGACCGAACAGTTGCTGGCCGAGCCGGAGGTTCGAGACATGTTCGCCCAGATCGAACGCGCGATCACGTCTGGAATCGAGCGGAACGGTCCCCCGCAGCAGCGCGGTTGCCTTGGACGTCGTCCGCTGGGGCAAGAAGGCGTTAACGCGGCCGATGACGGCCTTTGTGAGTTCCGTCGCGATCGGGCAGCACGGGCCGGACTTCCACGGCGGTCTGGTGCTCAATGCAGGCGACGATGTGGCTGAACTCAAGGCCGCGCTGGAGAAATACCAAGCCGCGATGCCGCAGCCGCCCGAGAAGGTCGAGATCGGCGGAGTTTCCTGCTATCGACTTGTATTAGGACCTGGCGCTCCAATGATTGTCTGGGGCATCAAGGACAAGTACCTTGTCGTCGGAGTCGGCGACGGCTCGTTGGAAGAGATTTTGAAAAGGGCCGACGGCACACCGCCCGAATGGTTGACGAAGGTCCGCAAGCAGTTGCCGGTCGAGCGATTGGCGACGATATCCTACATCAACGTCAAGAAGATCGTCGAGCAGTTCGCTCCCCTGGGCGGCGAGAAGGCTCGCATAATCATTGAAGCATTAGGATTGGGTAACGTCACCTCGCTGGCCACGGTGAGCGGGCTGGAGGGGGAAGGATTCATCAACCGCACTCTGTTGGGCATCGAAGGCGATCCAACTGGCGTGCTCTGCCTCGGCGCTGGCAAGCCGCTTAAGCTGAAAGACCTGGCCTCGATCCCGCACGACGCCGATTTCGCCGTTGTGGCCCGTTTGGACCTCGCGGAAGTGATGGACAAGGCCCTCGCCACCGCGGGCAAGATCGAACCGCAAGCCGGCGCTGAGATCGAACGGAACTTGCAAATGATCAACGAGCGATTGGGTTTTGATCTCCGCAAGGACCTCATCGATTCGCTGGGCGACGTTTGGTGCGCGTATAATTCGCCGAGCGAAGGCGGACTGCTGATTTCAGGGTTTACCGGCGTGGTGCAGGTGAAAGACTATGACAAACTTTCGGCCGCGCATGCCAAGCTGCTGGCGCTGGCTCAAGCGGCGATGGCACAGGATAATCCACCGGCCGTGCCCGGCTCGACAATACATACCTACGGGCCGCGGCCTAACCCCAGCATCGAGCATTTCCGCTTCGCGGAGCAGGACGTTCTACTTTTTATCCGCGCCGGACTTCCCCTTCGCGCCGGCCTGGTGCCTGACCCACAAGGAACTGATCGTTGCCGCCTTCCCGCAGCAGATCAAGGCATATTTGTCGCGCGAGGCCGATTTCAAGTCGCTTGCCACGGTGCCCGACATCGCCAACGCCTTCAAAGGCGCGGAGGGGCCCGTCAGTCTGACCTATGTCGACGGGCGGCGGTTTCTGACGCAACTCTATCCGCTGCTGTGCGTCGGCGTGCAGATGGCCAGCAAGCAACTTTCGCGGGAGGGCATCGATTTCAACGTCTCGATGGTTCCCTCGGCACCGGCGATCTACCGGCATCTACGGCCGAGCGTCAGCGTGGTGCGGCGCACCGATGCGGGCATCGAAACCATCAGCCGCGGGACAGTGCCCGGCAGCAGCATCGCCTCCAATGCGCCAGTCTTGGCAGGCCTGCTCTTGCCGGCGATTCAGAAGGCCCGCGACGCGGCCCGGCGCACGCAGTCGGCGAATAACTTGAAGCAGATCGCCTTGGCCATTATCAACTACGAATCGACCTACGGCCGTTTGCCGTCCGCTTACATTGCCGACCATAATACAGGCAAGCCGCTGTTGAGTTGGCGCGTGGCAGTCTTGCCTTTCATCGAACAAGACGCCCTCTACAAGCAATTCCACCTGGACGAGCCGTGGGACAGCGACCACAACAAGAAGCTAATCGCCGCGATGCCTACGATCTACCGCCATCCGGCAAGCACTGCCGCGCCGGGCATGACCAATTATCTGACCGTCCGCGGCAAGGACACGGCGTTTCCCGGTCAGAACGGCGTTGCACCGGCCCAGATTACGGACGGCATGTCGCACACGATCATGGCCGTCGAGGCGTGCGACTCCAAGGCCGTGCCTTGGACAAAGCCGGATGATTTCACCTACGACGAAAAGAACCCGACGGCGGGGCTCGGCGGCCTCTTCCCCGGTGGTTTCAACGCGGCCTTTTGTGACGGATCGGTGCGGTTCATTTCCTCGGCGATTGACGCCGAGACGCTAGGACGGCTTTTCAACCGGCACGATGGCCAAGTAATCGACTCAAGCAAGTTTTGATGGCCTGAGACAAGCCGTGAACTTAATTGCAGTCCGCGCACCCAATTGCAAACTCGTCGACAACGCCGTATGATGGAGCGGCGGTGGCGGACGTGTTTGCGAGCAAAATGCTTGGGGTTGTAGCTCAGTTGGTAGAGCAACGGACTTTTAATTCAGGCGGGCCGCTTTTCGCTCGATTGCAACAACCTCTTATGCTGCAATAACTTACAGCGACAAAACCGAGCTGTCCGGCGTGCGGAATTGCCGGCGGCGTGTCGCCCTCTGGCGGAAAGGCGCTGGTCACGGCTTGTGCGGGCGGGATCGCAAAGATTTACACCGTCGGAATCGCGTTCCCGCCAAACGCTGCATTGTCAAGGGGTACACGTATTGAACGGAGCAAGTGAACCTCCCTTCTTCCGTTGGGACGTTGTCGTACCGCCGCGTGTCCTAACTGCGGCACGGGGAATTTGAACGAAATCTTGTGCGGGCGATTCACCTGGCTTCCTCCAGGCGTCGTTTACGAGTTTCAGTGCCCCGCGACTTCCCCAAACGCGCGAATGGGCGTCACGGTCCCAAGACTCGTCTCGATTTGAATCGTTGCTTCCATGCGACCCGGGTCCGTGGGAGCGACAAATGTCACAGGAACAACATGCAGCGGCTTCTCTGCATCGGCGTCGGGCGCGGAGACCTGAAATCCCGGGGCCTTGCAGACCGTGCCCGTAATGTGGAATGGCTCTCGGCCCCGCACGATGATTTGCTTGTTGGCTTTCTGGCCCGGCGCGACGACTCCCAGAAACAGCGGGGAAGGACTGGCTGACAGCGAATCCTGAACTAGCCCACTGACCGGCAAGCGAATTTCATGGGACTGGCCGTCGTCGCTGACAATCGTTAGGCGGTCCGTCAGGTATCCGGGCGGTGACTTGGCATCGAGGCGAACGGCGATCTGATAGGTTACCTGGGACGTGTTTCGGCTCTCCTCGGTCGCGCGTGCCGACAGATGGGGATTTGAACTGCGGACGTCGGTAATGCGCCAATCCGGACGTCCCGCGTGGCTGAGTGTGATCGTCCGCGCGCTCCGCTTGCCCTGGTCGACTGTGCCAAAGTCAGCGCTGCCGGGCTGAAACACCACGTCGTTCCGAATGAAGCCGCGCACAGCGAGTTGGACCTCGGCGAAGAAGGGCTTGTCGAAAGTCACGGTAACCGTCGCGCCGCGGGCGCCGACGAACGCATCCGTGTTGAACCTGGCGATAATTGCGCCTTTCTCGTGAGTGATGTCAAGGTTCAATTGCGACACAATCGTTTGGAAAGGACTTCGGCGGGGGTTCGATAGTCGAGGCGTCTTCGCGGACGTTCGTTGAGTAAGGTCTCCGCGCGGGCCACCTCCTGGTGACTGATCCGCGAGAAGTCTGTGCGTTTGGGAAAGAACTGCCGCAGCAGTCCGTTGGTGTTTTCATTGGTGCCGCGCTGCCACGACCGGTAGGGCGTCGCGAAATACGTCTCCAGGTTCAATTTCCGAGCAAGCTGTCGATGTTCCGCAAACTCCTTGCCGTTGTCAAACGTGACGCTGCGACGCAACGCCGCGGGCAGGTCCTTCAGTCGCTTCGTCAACACCTTCCGTGTCGTGTCGGCCTTCATGTTGTCGGCTCGCCCGATGCGGGCGAAACCGCTTTTCCGCTCGACCACCGTAACCAGTGCGCTGTGGCGGGACTTGCCGACCATCGTGTCTGCTTCCCAGTCGCCGTAGCGGCGGCGGCGGTTGATGACATCGGGCCGCCCGTCGATGCGGACGCAATCGGCCAGTTTGCCGCGTTTTTCCGGCGGCCGGCCGCCACGCCGCAGCCAAGCTCGCCAGGCCGGCTCGCGATCGTCAATCCAGTTGTAAATGGTTTGTCGCGACAGGCGCCGCCGCGGCTGCCGGGCGAACTTCCGCCGACTTCGTCCGGCAATCTGATCCGGCGACCAATATTTCTTCAGCCCTTCTTCCACGTATTGGTGCAGGTGTGTGTCCTCCATCTTTCGCGAACGGCGGCAAGCCACGCGACGTTGATCCGCCAACCGCTGGGCCTGCTTCGGCCGATAGCCTCGTTGGCCCGTGTTGCGGCGCAGCTCGCGATAAATCGTGCTGCGGTGGCGTCCCATCAACTCCGCGATCTCCGCCTTCGATTTTCCCTTCTTGTGCAAGCCATATAGGATTTTCCGCTCTGCCGATGTAAGATGATCAGCCATCGCTGGGCCTCCGTGCGAATGTCACAGTCTCGACAACCGCGACATTCAAACGGACCCAGCGACCTTTCTCCAATATCAGTTTTCAACTTTGTCGCATTTGTATTTTGCCATCACTCGTGGGTTTTCGCACTGGCCGATTGGATTATGGGCGTCGTGCAATGGCAACTCGCTCGAACGGCGGTCACATGCACGTCCTCAAGATACAGGTTCTCGAAAGTGAACACGAACTCGGCGTGCTCCCCCCGCGCCACTGTGCCAAAGTCGTGGCTCATGGTATGGAACATCTTGGTCGCCCAGTCTTGGGCCAGCGACGGAGTCGCGAGGGCCGCGATTGTTATCATCGCCGGAATGATTCTTGGTAGCATCGTTGTTTGCTCCTTGTGCGATTCATGTTTTGGGGATACCGATTTTGGCAATTTCAAGACGTGACCCTGCAATAGCCTTTCACAGGCCATCAGTCACTGAGTCGCTCTGTCTTTTCTGAAGCGAAGTCCGAGAACGAAACGATATACATACGGACGCCACGTGCAGGGATAGGATCATTGGCTTCAAATCGCCGACGCGAGCAAGTAGCAATAACTGTTCCATTGTCGCCATTGATCGATAATTCCCGGCATCTGACTTTCGCGAGATTATCCGAACCAGGTATTCGGTATCACAATGATTGACGTCCGTCATTTTGATAGACCGCCGAGCTATCACTCAGCGACCCGCAGCAGGCGCCTTTCTTGCCTCCATCTCGGGTCCTGTCGGGCGGAAGTGGTAGGCCGGATTGCGGACGTTGAAATCGGCGGCGGCAAGACCGGCATTCAGCTTGATGTCGAGATAGGTATACTCCTCCATCAATGGAGGTTTGCCATCGGCCGTGCTCGGCCAATCGTAGCGCTCGTAACGAATGGGAAGATTCATTCTGGCGTCCACGAAGATTCGGGCAACGTGAAATAGGAAATTGCTGCGCGGCTGGGGATGAACGACCTCGATGCAAGAACATGGCCGATCGTTGATCTTTGCATGGTCGACCCACTTCATTGTGCATTCGCCATACTTCATGTCGCTCTCGGCGACTTCGATGAGCTGCTTCGTAAGCTTGAGGATGCCGATCTCCGTCAACGGGTACTGCTGTCCCTGCATGGCCAGCGGGCTGGCCGGGTCGATCGCAAGGGTGCCCAGCATGGCCCGAAGCCCCACACTGTGTGCCCACATCTTGCCGTCGTTGGCGCCTTCGATGTACAACGCCTCCTGTCCCTTCATGCTCTTGGGACCGAGGGAAATCGTGTAAATACTGAATGGCTTCTGGCGGACCTTGATGAAGAGCAACTCCGTCGGCCCCATTCTGCCGTCGCTCCGCTCCCGCTTAATCAATTTGGCGGTGTAATCGTTAATCTGTTCTGCCTTTTGCAATGCCTTTTTGGCCCAGCGCAGGGCCGGCATGAGAGGATGCTTGTCCGGATTGTCCGCCCACGCCGGAGCGACGCCCGAATCAATTGCATTCAACTCGTGCGCCGTGACGCGGAGGCCGGAGGCGCGCTGCTCCGCGGGCGATTGAGCATGCGCAACCGAAACCAGTAGGCAGACGGCGATGACCGCAACCGAACGATGATACTCTCCAGACTTACTCACGTGTACCTCCATGAACGATGGAATCATAGTTACGAATCCGCCTCTGTCCGCAAACATTGTGCCACTGGAAGCAGCAGAATCTGTTCCTTTCTCGCGACGGGCAAACACAGCCAACGTCATCGAAGCCGCGTATCACACATCGAGAGCCCGACCGTCCTACCGTATTAAGGCGCCTGCACTCAATCTGATAGAATGATGGCGGTCTCGCATCTGCACATAATCGGAAGTTTCAGGACCGGCAGGCATGAAAGCTGAAGAACTTCGGTTCGACGAGCTTATCCGATTGGCGAGGGCCTCCTCGACCTCCATGGCGAAGCCAGCCTCAACCGGCGTCTGGGCGAATCGCATCCGCGAGGGGATGCATTACCTAAGCGATGACTAATTCGGATGATAAAGAGCAATTGCAAACGAGCAGACTATGCCGGTTGCGCTGACTTGAGTACGGGATCGGTGGCCGACAGGGCATCGCCATGTAACACCGATTCGAGCTTCACGACTTCCTCGGGCGGCAGGGTCGTGCGCAAAAGCTTCCCGCCGAAGCCGCGGAACGTCGGGGCGGCCGTCTCCAGACCGTCCGAATCAAGCCAGGCGACAACAGCCGAATCCCCGGGACTAATGCCGTCGACAACTTCCTGAACAAAGCCCTTGGGCACGCCAAAGAAGTCGCGCCGGGCCGCACAATCTCCCGCGCGCGACAGCTCGACCATAGTAACGATCAGGCCTGCTGCCAGCGCACAGGCACCCAATGCAATAATATTGAGAACCTCATTCGTGACAACGGCGAACGCAACTGCGGCCAAAGCGCCTATAAGACTTCCCCAGAGGCCGGCCCATACGAGTCCTCGTTCAAGCATTGAGGGGGAGTCCTGGTCGTATTCCAGGTTACCTTCGTGATCGCAATGTACGATCACTGCGTCGTCCAGTTCGATGTCCAACTTGTCGTTCGATCGCCAAAGCAAGCTCAGGGCTTGAGCCGCACGCCGCCGGTCGGGAAATGTGACTGCAATAAATGTCTCCACAGCGTTCTCCAATTTCAGGTGAACCGAATATCCTGTTCATGTTAAACTCCTGTCCGGATTAAGTTGTCTTCGCAACTTTGGCGTCTGAGAGTGCGACCCCTGGATAATCTCGTCGACAATGGCTTTCGTCATACAATCTGCGGCGATGAATTTGGCGCCTTGACGGTGCATTGCCGCCAAGCAGGCCTTGCCCGCGGCATCGATGAAGGTCACGCCCGTCAAATCAAGGTAGCGAACCGACTTGCGCAAAGTGGCGCGAGAGGTCTCGCAGAAGTCCTCCAACTCTCGCAGCCACGGCTCTTCTAATCTCCCTTCCAGCCGGAAGGTGAGAATACGACAACCGACTTCGACTGTGATTCGCAGCATGGCTCACCATTCTTCTTGCCGTGACGTAATAGATCACCCTTAACGTGCTAACAATTCGCTCCGACAGGCCGCGCTGAACTCTTTGAGCGGATCAATGTCATCCAGACCTTCGGCCTCGGCTGCCGCGGCGATAAGATCGTTCGTGAGGCTCGGCTGCCGAAATAGCTCGAGATTTCGATGGAAGCAAGCTTCGTCGAGGTAACATCGCGCCGTCTGCTGGGTGCGTTCCCTCAATGTTGCGCCGACTTTGAATCCGAGATCGGTGGCGGCCGATTCGGCCGAACAGGTCCAGGAGCCTGCCCCGGCCTCGCGCGCCTTGTCAATGGTGAAGTACGAGGGTCGCCGCGACACTATCGACATCGCAGTGGCGATGCACGCTACCGACCAGCGGATAGCGGGCCCCACGCGGACGATTCGGGTCTTGCGCCGTCCCAGGGCATGGCCAATCATGCGACCCCACTCGGCAAATGACACGTCCCTCTCGCCAGCAGCAAAATAGCAGCCCTCGCCCGGCCTCCATGACGGTTGCGACGGTTCCGGCAGCCGCTTTCCGCCTTTTGCGGCCAACAGCAAGAGAGAAACCAGGTCTTCGACATGGATCAACGAGAGGCGGTGTTCCCGCCAGCTAGGCACGACGTGGATGCCCCAACGTGCGATCAGGCGATAAAGCTCATACGTGGCGGCGTCGCCTTCGCCGAAAACTACCGGCGGACGGACGATCGTCGTCGGAACAGAATCGGCGAGCTTCCTCGCGGCATTCTCTGCGGCCAACTTGCTCCGTCCATAGTGCGAGACAGGGCTCGGCGGGTCACCTTCTCGGCGGGGCTTTTCTGGAGTGGAGGGCCCCGCCGCCGAGAGCGAGGATACAACAATCAGAACCGGCGGCGTGGATCGGGCCGCGCAGGCCTCGGCAATGTTTCGCGTGCCTTCCTCGTTGATCTCATAGAAGCGGCGGGGCTGGATCGCCTTTACACAGCCCGCGAGGTGGAAGACTACATCTTGCCCTCGAATCGCCGCCGCGAGCGATTCGCGGTCCGTCACATCGCCATAGGCTCGGCGCACAGCAAGCCCGTCCAATCGCGTCGACGGCGAGGTATTGCGTACAAGACAGGTGACGTTGTAATCCTGCCCGACAGCCATGCGCGCTAAGTGAGCACCGATGAAACCGCTGCCGCCAGTAATCAATATTCTTTTCATGGCATCGCCTACTGAGTTGTTAGTCGGTTCGACGTGAAGAGAAGCACTTCTTGTGCCAGCTTCGGCGCGATTCGTTTATTCCGATACGGGCCTCGATCGACACGAAAAGTCAACGCCGAACGGCTATACTTGGGCCGCGCCCCGCTCGTTTTGAGCGGCGCGTCGCTCAAAAGGAGAGCGTGACGGCTAACCGTGTTTCACTGCCCAGAACGGAGTCAATTCATTCGCGGGCTCTTCAAGAGCGGAGTCGCCGAGCGTCGACGCTCGCGGGCCGTACTGCATTACGTACACGTCTTGTTCATCCTCAAGATAGGCGTGAAGCGTCTTTACCGCCCGAAAACCGCGATGGCGAAAGAAGAGTTGTGTGCCTACATGTCGCTCGGGAACCTTGACGAGTACCCCGGTACATTGGCCGTCGTTCACTTCACTTGCTAGACACACCATCATCTGGGAGCCAATCCCCCGCCGCCGAAACCCGCGGCGCACGACGCATGAGTGCAGTTGAATCCAGGGAGGCCGGATGCTAAAAACCTCGTAGCCCACGATCAGGCTGTTTTGCTTAATAACCAGCGCTACCGAGTTCTGGTCGTCTAAGTGCTCGGCAAAGTCTCGCAGCGACCAGGGATGGGCGAACGAATCCGCTTCGATTTGCAAAACCTCTCTCAGGTCCCGCCGGTCCATAATCCGCATCGTGAGTGGAAATGTCGTTTGCAATGGAATCATGCGATTCACTCCACAAGAACGGAAAGTGAGCAGGTCCAGCCGGTCATGGTCTTCGTCCGACCCACAGCAAGCACCTTTCGCGCGGGCCAGCGGACGATATAGGAATGCGACTCGCGTCGATGGCCTTCCAGAGCGATTCGGCATCGCGACGGTTGAAGTCGAGTTCGCAATTGATCAACCATTTTCGAGTGGCTGCTATTGCAGCCCGGCGGCCCGCGGGGGTCCTGGGATAAACAAGCCTAAAATGCTCGTTGTTCATTACGAGCTCGAGAACTTGTCGGTTGTACGTGAAACTAGGCGCCATGACAGCGTTTCTCCTTTAGGAAGCATCGATCATTGCCCCAACAATGGAGCTGGGTTGCCCGTCGTCAGTTTTCGCACTGACGGCGGCACGGACGCGGCCGTGACCGAGGTGGTGAATTGTTCGCTCGCCGGACGGAGATAGCGTTGGGAGCGTTGACTCCCAACTTGACTCGTCCATTACGGATTTCCAGCACGGTAATCTTGATATCGGCGCCAATTTGGATTGCCGACTCTCGACGGCGCGAAAGCACTAACATATCGATCCTCCATGTCTTTTCTTAATTTCCTGCGTAATTCACAGGCCAAACCCTTGCTAGAGCAATGCCTGTTCCATTCGGTTTTGTGACTCGGATAGACGATAAGTTCCATGACGGCGTGTCGAAGACTTCGCGTGCAACGAAGTTCGCCTATCTGATTGGTAGACGCCTATCGTTTTGATAGGGCGGAAGAACCGCTAGACTTCAAGCCGATTTCAAGTCTGTAGTTTCCTCGTCTAGCGGAGTTCGAAGTCGGCCGCGCCAACGGTTATTGGGCTCTCCTCAATTTCCCGCAGCATAAGGGCGGCCTCGCTGTCGACGCTTAATTTCACGACGTCCGGTCTAAACAGCAGCGCGAAGGTCCAGTCGATCATGATGCGGATACGCCGCATCCAGCCCGGCATTTGCAGCAGATAGTAGGTCCGCCGCAAGAACCAGGCTGGGAAGCCATGCAGGGTCATGCCCAGCAGCTTGCCGAATGCCTTATAGCGGCCAAGCGAGCCCATCATTCCCAGCGTGCGGTAAGCTAAAGCCTGCGGCGAGCGCCCGTCAAGCACTGAGACAAGGTTCCGAGCAAGCTGGCGGGCTTCGCGGAGAGCGTGCTGTGCCAGGTTCGGATAGGGTGTGCCGTCAGGCGAAGGCACGGCGGCGCAATCGCCCAGTGCCCAGACCTCGGGCCGGTCCGGGCAGCGCATTGCGCCGTCGACGACGATGCGCCCGCGTTTGTCCTTCTCCACGGGCAGAGCGGCAACGATCGGGTTCGGCACGATGCCCGCGGCCAGCACGATCGTCGCCGCGGCGATTTCATCGTCGGCCAACTGGACCTTGCCCCGTTCGATGGCGCGCACTTCGCGCAGAGGCGGATATCGACGCCGCTCCGCGCCGAGAGCGTGCGATGGGCGTAGTCGGCCATTTTCGGCTCGATTTCCGGCATAATTCGCGCGCCACCCTGAAGCAGCACGAGGCGGACCTCGTCCCGCGCAACGTGGCGGTAGTAAGGCAAAATGCCTTCGACAAACGCCGCCACTTCCCCCAAAAGTTCGACGCCGACCAATCCCCCGCCGATAATCACGAACGTAAGCTGTTCGCGCTTCCGCCGCGGAGATTTCTCAACGTCCGCGCGTTCGAACCGCTCGATAATGTGGTTCCGTAGCAAAAGAGCGTCGGCCAGATTTTTGAACGTAAATGCGTGCTCCGAGCCCGGGATCATCTCACGGTTCGTTCTCGCTCCACAGGCCAGCACGAGTTGGTCGTACGACACTTCGGAGCTTTCCCCGGCCGCGGCCAAATGAACAACGCGGCGGTCCATGTCGATGCCTTGGACGGCTGCTTCTACGAACTGCGTGTTGCAGAGGAAGGCGCGAACCGGAAACGAGCAATGGTGCGGCTCAAGAGAGCCGGAACAAACTTCGAACAGCAGCGGTGTCATGAGCAGGAAATTGTCGCGGCTAATGAGCGTGATCTCCACGTCGGACCGATGTCGGCAGAGCTTTTCCAAGTGGCTCGCCGTATAAACGCCGCCGAAACCGCCGCCGAGAATCACAATTCGCGTGCGCGAAGCCGCAGAAGTTGCTTCAATCATTATTGACTCCTAGAGATGTTGCGAACGATGCTCGCCTGGGGTTGAAAGGCAAGGATATACGATAATCTTCGTCGCAAGCTATCTGGCAATCTCCATGCCACACGTGCCAAATGTCAGGCAGTTACCGCCTATGCGTTCCACGTACTAGCCGAATTGTCTTGGCTAGCTGCTGTTCGCAATCCGTGGCAAACCTTCCACCGGGTTCGGCAAATCGATTGTCCGTTTCATCTCGGCACGGTAGTTGCTTCTGGCTTGCCGAAACTCGCATTCGAAACTTTTGAAAGGAACCAAGATGCTCACAGCAGTCAGTCGCGCAACGAAAACAACGCCCAGCGTCAACAAGCAAGCGACGGAAACCCCCCTTTCCGCGGAGGAGCTTCGCAAGCTGCACGCCTATTGGCGGGCGGCGAACTACCTTTCCGTCGGCCAAATCTATTTGATGGACAATCCGCTCCTCAAGGAGCCGCTCGAACTGAAGCACGTCAAGCCGCGGTTGCTGGGACACTGGGGAACGACTTCTGGCCAGAACTTTCTCTACGTTCACCTGAATCGGGTCATCAAGAAATACGATCTGAGCATGCTCTACATCTCAGGCCCCGGACATGGAGGGCCGGCGCTGGTTGCCAACGCGTATCTCGAAGGAACCTATAGTGAGGTGTATCCCAATATCGGCCAGGACGAGGTCGGGTCTGAAGCGGCTCTTCACCCAGTTTTCATTCCCCGGCGGCATTCCCAGCCACGTTGCCCCGGAAACGCCCGGTTCGATACACGAAGGCGGCGAATTGGGTTACGCCCTGTCGCATGCCTACGGCGCGGCCTTCGACAACCCGGACCTGATTGTCGCCTGCGTCGTTGGTGACGGCGAGGCCGAGACCGGACCGTTGGCCACCGGCTGGCACGGCAACAAGTTCCTCAACCCGGTGCGCGACGGATGTGTGCTGCCGATCTTGCACTTGAACGGCTACAAGATCGCCAATCCGACCGTGCTTGCCCGCATCAGCCATGAAGAGTTGGACGCGCTAATGCGAGGCTATGGCCACACCCCTTACTTCGTCGAAGGCGACGACCCGGCGACGATGCACCAACGGCTCGGCGCACACGCTCGATCTGGTCATTGCCGAGATTAAGGACAATCAAGGCCGACGCCCGCGCGAACGGCTTCACGGATCGTCCTTTGTGGCCAATGATCGTATTCCGCAGCCCCAAGGGCTGGACAGGCCCGAAGGAGGTCGACGGCCAGAATGACGGAGGGCTATTGGCGTTCGCATCAGGTGCCGATGTCCGACATGGCCAAACCTGGACATGTCCAGATTCTGGAAAACTGGATGAAGAGCTACAAGCCCGAGGAGCTGTTCGACAAGAACGGCCACCTTGTTCCTGAATTGGCTGAATTGCCGCCCAAGGGCGAAATGCGCATGAGCGCGAATCCACATACCAACGGCGGGTTGTTGCTGAAAGACCTCAAGCTGCCCGACTTCCGCGATTACGCCGTCGACGTGCCCAGCCCCGGCGCCAAGGACGCCGAATCTACACGGGTCATGGGCAAGTTTCTCCGCGACGTAATGAAGATGAACCTCGACAGCAAGAATTTCCGACTGGTCAGCCCGGACGAGTCCAATTCGAATCGCTGGCAAGACGTGCTGGAAGTCACCAACCGCGCATGGGTAGCGGAAACGTTGCCTTACGACGACCACCTCAATCCTGACGGCCGAGTGATGGAAGTCCTCAGCGAGCATCAGTGCGAGGGTTGGCTGGAAGGCTATTTATTGACCGGTCGGCACGGCTTCTTCTCGTGCTATGAGGCCTTTATCCATATCATCGATTCGATGTTCAACCAGCACGCCAAGTGGCTCAAGGTGACGCGGGAGATTCCTTGGCGGCGGCCGATCGCTTCGCTGAACTACCTGCTCTCCTCGCTCGTTTGGAGGCAAGACCACAATGGGTTCAGCCACCAGGATCCCGGATTCATCGACCACATCGTGAACAAGAAGGCGGAAGTCATCCGCGTTTATCTGCCGCCCGACGCCAACACGCTTTTGAGCGTGACCGACCACTGCCTGCGCAGCCGCAACTACGTCAATTTGGTCGTGGCGGGCAAGCAACCGGCTCCGCAATGGCTGACCATGGACGAGGCGGTCAAGCACTGCACTGCCGGCGTTGGCATCTGGGAGCTGGGCCAGCAACGACCAGGACGGCGAGCCCGACGTCGTTATGGCTTGCTGCGGCGACGTGCCGACGTTGGAGACACTGGCGGCGGTGGACTTGCTCCGGAAACACCTGCCGGAGTTGAAGATGCGCGTGATCAACGTGGTGGACCTGATGAAGCTACAGCCCGCGAGTGAGCATCCCCACGGGCTAAGCGACCAGGACTTCGATGGCCTTTTCACAAAGGACAAGCCGATCATCTTCGCCTTTCACGGATACCCGTGGCTGATCCACCGGCTGACCTATCGCCGTACCAACCACAAGAACCTGCATGTGCGCGGCTACAAGGAAGAGGGTACGACCACGACGCCTTTCGACATGGTGGTTCTGAACGATCTGGACCGCTTTCATTTGGTCATGGACGTAATCGACCGGCTGCCTCAGTTGGGCGCTCGGGCTGCCTACTTCAAGCAGGCCCTGCGCGACAAACTGATCGATCACAAGAATTACATCGTCAAGCACGGCGACGACATGCCGGAAATCACCGGTTGGCGTTGGGGGCAGCAAGAGAAAGGCGCCGGAACGAAGGTCCTTGACACGTCTGGCGACAACGTCTGAAGAGGTATTCTATGGCGTCCGAATTGACAAAACTCCTGTTGGTGAACCGCAGACAGCACAAGCGATCGCTCCGCAGCAAGGCCGCCGAAGGTGAAACACGATGGAAGCGACGATAGTTACGGCAGTCTCGGCGGTGTTAGGCTCCTGTGTCGGCGGCGCTGCCTCCATCACGGGCACGTGGATAGCACAGCGTAATCAGACCGCTCGCGAGCTGATTGAAGTTCGACTCCGCGATCGTGAGACGTTGTATGGCGAATTCATTACTGAGGCGTCCCGCTTGGCGGTCAATGCCGTCGGCAAATCGTTGGACAGTTTTGAAGAGCTTGTTACCCTTTACGGCATACTCGGACGTATTCGGCTCTCGGCGGGCGACAAGGTCCTCGTCGCGGCGGTGGCCTGCTGCCGTCGCATCGTCGATCTCTACGCGAAACCCAACATGACCAAGGAGGAAATCCGCGCGGCCCTTGACGCCGATCAATTCGATCCGCTGAAAGAGTTCAGCGTTGTCTGCCGGGAAGAACTAACAGAAATTGCCGCCGGCATCATAGCGCGCTAGCACTGGTATAAGACAACTCAACTAAACATCTAGAAACGAATGATAACAAGGAAATCCAATGACAACAACTAGGACCGCCCGATCGCCCGCGCGTGAGATGGACGACTTCGCCGAACTTCGCCACCGATACGGTTGCGGACCTGTGAAGTTCTCGGGCACAGACGACGCCCTCTACGAGCGACACCTGGTTTTCGACAATGTCGTCCTGCCGGCCGCGGTCGGCCCGCGCGAGCGCTTCGAGGCGCTGGCTCGCTCCGTGCGCGATGTCCGCTCGCAGCGCTGGCTGCTTACGGACGAAACGTATGAACGGGAGAATCCCAAGCGGGTCTACTACCTATCCATGGAGTTTCTCATCGGCCGCTCGCTGGCCAACAACGTGACAAATCTTCTGCTCGATCCGGTCGCCAAAAGAGCCATCAAGGAGAAGAATATTGATTTACCCGCCTTGCTCGAGCAAGAACCGGACGCGGGGCTAGGCAATGGCGGACTCGGCCGCCTGGCCGCCTGCTTCCTCGATTCCATGGCCACGATGCAGCTTCCCGCCATGGGTTATGGCCTCCGCTACGAGTACGGCATCTTTCACCAGACAATTCAAGACGGCTGGCAGCGCGAACAGCCCGACAACTGGCTCCGCCGCCCGGACCCCTGGGAAGTCGCTCGGCCGCACGAAGCCGTGGAAGTAAAGTTGAATTGCTCATTTGAAGTGCAAAGCGGAGGTCTGCGCCGATTGTGGGCAAACCGTCGAGTCTGATCGGCAATCCTTTTGATCGTCCTGTCGTCGGCTACGGCGGCAAGACCATCAACACGCTTCGTCTGTGGGCGGCGGCTGCCACCGATTCTTTTGATTTCAAGGTGTTCAGCCACGGCGACTTCGTCGAGTGCGGTCGCGGAGTTGCTGGCTGCCGAATCGTTGACCCGCGTGCTGTATCCCGACGATTCGACAAGCATGGGGCAAGGCTTGCGGTTCGTGCAGGAGTATTTTCTCGTTGCCTGTTCGCTGGCCGACCTCGTGCGGCGTTTCCGCCGCGGCAATTCCGACTGGAGCAAGCTGCCCGAGAAAGTCGCTATCCAGCTCAACGATACGCACCCCAGCTTGGCCGTTCCGGAGCTGATGCGGATTTTGCTCGATGATGCCCGGCTCGGCTGGAATGAGGCGTGGGCGATCACCCAGCAGGCCTTGGCGTATACCAACCACACGTTATTGCCCGAGGCGCTGGAGAAGTGGCCGGTCGAGTGGTTCGAGGTCCTGTTGCCGCGCCATCTGGAAATCGTCTACGAGATCAACCGCCGGCTGCTGGAGTCGGTCCGCAGCCGTTTTCCCGGTGACGAAGTCCGCGCCGCGCGGGTGAGCCTTATCGAGGAGGGTCCCAGCAAGCACGTTCGCATGGCGAACCTGGCGATCGTCGGTTCCCATAGCACCAACGGCGTGGCGGCGATCCACTCGAAGCTGCTACGCACCGTGACGGTCAAGGACCTAGCCGAGATGTTCCCGGACCGGTTCAGCAACCAGACCAATGGCGTCACGCCGCGCCGTTGGTTGTTGCTCTGCAACCCGGCGCTGGCAGCGGAAATCACCGACGCTATCGGCGACCGCTGGGTCACCGATCTCAATCAACTCCGCAAGCTGGAGCCTCTCGCGGACGACCGTGGTTTCCGCGAGTCGCTCCGCCGGGCCAAGCGCGCGGCCAAGATGCGGCTAACCGATTGGCTGAAGGCAAACACGGGCCAGACGGTCAACCCGGACACGATCTTCGATTGCCAGGTCAAGCGCATTCACGAATACAAGCGGCAACTACTCAACGCGCTGCGGATCGTCGTACTCTACAACCGCCTCCGCGGCAATCCGCGGACCAATATGCCTCCGCGGACGTTCTTCTTCGCGGGGAAGGCCGCGCCTGCGTATTGGCTGGCCAAAGTAATTATCAAGTTCATCAGCAATCTGGCCGCCACGATCGACGACGATCCAGCCGTCAATCGCCTGCTCAAAGTAGTCTTCCTGCCCGAGTACAATGTGTCGCTCGCCGAGCGGCTCATTCCCGCCAGCGACGTGTCCAATCAGATCTCGACGGCCGGCTACGAGGCCAGCGGTACAAGCAATATGAAGTTCATGATGAACGGCGCGCTCACGATCGGCACCCGCGACGGGGCCACGATCGAGATGGCCGAGGAAGCTGGCGAGGAGAACTTTTTCATGTTCGGCCTGACGGCGGAGCAAGTGGCCAATAGCCGAGGCTGGTACAATCCGCGGTGGCACTACGAAAACGACCCGGAGACGCGCGCGGCGTTGGACCTGATCTTTGGCGACCACTTCAGCCGTGGCGAATCGGGAATCTTTGCCCCGCTGCGCGACGCTCTTTTGGCTCACGGCGACCACTACATGCACCTGGCGGACTTGAAGTCCTACTTGGAAGCGGACGGCCGCTTGCTAGCGCTGTATGCCGACCCCCCCTGCCTGGGCCCGCACGGCCATCTTGAATGTTGCCGCCTCCGGCAAATTCTCCAGCGACCGCACCATCGCCGAGTATGCGGCATTGATTTGGAACGCCGAGCCGTGCCCAGTATCCTAATGGAATTCTCGACAACAGCCAATAAATGAAGGATCGTGATGATGGTTCCCATGAATCCATGCGGCTTCCCGACAGCTTATCGAGCTTCTGGTGTGCTGCTGCATGTCACGTCGCTGCCCAGCAGTTATGGCATCGGCGACGTTGGGCCGGGATCGGCACCGGTGTGACCGTTTGTGTTACTCGACTTTCTCCAACAAGGGTGTCGCTGGCGATTGACGCTCCGAAAGCTACTTCCGTACTCCGCAACGAAATCTTGTCGCACGGTTGTTCCAGCCGGCCCGGGACGCGTCGTTGCCGGTCATTGGAAAGTCGAATGAAACCGAGGAGAGAGAACGAGTAAATCAACCTGCTGCCTGGCAACAGCAACCTGCGCGAGTTCCGCGCCTTGTGCCAATTCGCCCAGAGCGAGTACAAGGATGCATCTGCGACCCCGCACGAGGTTCTGGCCGACGGCCCCGGCTGGGACTGGGGCACTGTCAGTTCGTTCTACACGAGCGTTGATGCCTATACCAAGCAGTTGCGGGCGCTGGAACGGTATGTGACGGCGAATCGATCCGACTCGGCGGTGCGCTTCGTGCTGGCATACCAATACCTGGTGATCGATAGTCGCGACGTGGCAGTCAACCAGTTCCAGGAGGTCGTCAAGCTCCAGCCCGAGGACAAGCTGTCCACGGACATCGTGCAGGCGTTCAAGAAGGCCAAGGGCGACAAGCTCACGAAGAAACCCTAAATCAAGGAAGGTTTGAAGTTCGGAGCATGGTGCGCGGCCGTGAAACCTAGCCAAGAGATTCACGTTCAAGATGAAAGCGTCTTGCCGCTTGTGAAATGCGGCGTGACGCCGCATCGACAGATTTCGTCATGTCAAACGGTTGCGTCGACGACAAATTGCAGACCTCCAGCTCGCAACGATTGACATCAGGTCTAACGCTAGCCGATGCCGAATGGAAGCGCGTCATCGCCGCACTGCACGAGACCGGTTGGGCGGTGAGTGGGCCCAAGGGAGCCGCCGCCCGCCTTGGAATGAAGCGTTCGCTGCTGTATTGGAAAATGAAGAAATTCGGCGCCTCGCAACCAAAGCCAGCTTAATCGGCTGCCGTGCAACGGTTGCTGGAAAGCCCCAGCTCGCGGAGTTTCAACCGCGACGTTTGCCTAGCGATTCCCAACAGCAGTGCCGACTGCTGCAAACTCCCGCAAGCTTGGTCCAGCACGCGAGGCAGCAAGAGCTGGCCCAAATGTCGGTGCGATTCCGTATACAAGCACGACTTCCGACAGGCCGCCTTCGAGCCGTCGCAAGTTCTCTTCTCCGCTGTAGCCGGCTGACTTTCTCCGTAGGTAAATCCGGATCGTCGTCGATGAGCAAAGATTCGGCCGAAATAAGTCGCAATTGAAGGCTTGCAAACCAGCCAGCGATTTGATGTCGAGGGTTCATTCCGTGGAAATTGCTAAGCGGACGAATAGACACCGCGGCGTACAGGATAGAAAATGGTAGCCACAACATCTACTAACCTCATCTGCCGAACGCCCCAACCAAAAGAGGGGGTCGGCTGTGCGACATCCCCACACGAAAGAGTGGTCGCCATGCACGAGCAACCAACTACAGTCGCAGTGCAAACCTATCTGGACGCGCTCGCTGGCGACCAGCCCGCCGAGCCAATCGTGCGGGCCTTGCTTAATCGGGCCGTCGGCCGACTTCAGATGCTATGCACGAATCTGCTTTATCGCAGCTACCCGCGCCTGACGAGGCCTCCTGTTAATCTCCAGCCGGACGAGCTGCTCAGCGGCGTCGTCGAGCGACTGCTCAAGGCTATGCGATCGGTCCATCCCCACACCGTCCGCCAGTTCTTCGCCTTGGTCAATCAGCACATGCGTTGGGAGCTAAATGACCTGGCCCGACGCTTAGATGAACAGCCGGACCTTTTGGAGTTGCACGAAGACAACCTGGCGTCGCCGCCCAGCAGCCATTCGGTACTAACGCCCGACGGCCGCCGAATACTGCAGGCGATAGATCGGCTGCCGGACGACGAGCGCGAGGTTTTTGATCTGCTCCGCATCCAAGAATTGACGCACGTCGAGGCTGCGGAAGTGCTGGGGGTCTCCGCCAAAACAGTGCAACGGCGATTGAACCGCGCGTTGCTGCTGCTGCGGAAGGAACTGGAGAACCTAAACCCGGAAAAAGCGGCCAAAAATGGAGGAGGATAATAGCCTGGGCATTACCTCTTCTCAGGGAGACCTCGCCATGACTGACGATCCTCGAGTGGAGCAACTGCTCGAAGAGATCCTCGAGTCCGACAGCACGCCCGAAGCAGTCTGTCGCGACTGCCCCGAACTCCTGCCGAAGGTCCGCGCGGGTTGGTTAGAACTGCGGGCACTGCAGGCCGAGGTCGGCGCGTTGTTTCCCGAATCCTCCTCCGCCGACCCTGCCGGCACGCTCGGCGCCACGCCACCCCTGTGGGCAAATCCCGTACTACCGCAGATCTCCGGCCACGAGGTGCAGGAGGTCGTGGGCCACGGCGGCATGGGAGTCGTTTACAAGGCACAGCACCTGCGGCTGAACCGTGTGGTCGCGGTGAAAATGCTGCTCGCCGGCAGCTATGCCCGGCCGGCCGAGCTTGAACGGCTGTTGCGTGAGGCGGAGGCCGTGGCCGGACTGCGGCATGCCAACATCGTGCAGGTCTATGAAGTCGGCAACTTCGATGGTCGGCCCTATTTCACCATGGAATTCGTCGAGGGCGGCAGTCTGGCCGATAAGTTGGCGGGCACGCCGCAATCGGCCAGCCAGGCCGCCGCCTTAGTGGCACACATGGCCGAGGCCGTTCACGCTGCTCATCAGAAGGGCATCATCCACCGCGACCTCAAGCCGGGCAACATCCTGTTGACCGCCGACGGCACGCCGAAGCTCAGCGATTTCGGCCTGGCCCGGCAACTGCAAAATGGCAACGGTCTGACCGTCAGCGGGGCGGCGGTGGGCACGCCCAGCTACATGGCGCCGGAGCAGGCGCAGGGGACGCGAGAGGCAATCGGTCCGGCCATCGACATCTACGCCCTGGGGGCGATTCTCTACGAGTTGTTGACGGGCCGTCCGCCATTTCGGCGGAATCGCCGGCGACAACGGTCCAGCAAGTGCTGACGGAGGAGCCCGCGCCACCCTCGCGTCTGAACCGCCGAGTGCCGCGTGATCTGGAGACCATCTGTTTGAAGTGCCTGCATAAAAATCCGGCTCGCCGCTACGCCACTGCGGCAGCGTTGGCGGAAGACCTGCATCGTTTTGAAAGGGGCGATGCAATCCATGCGCGGCCTACGGCCCTGTGGGAGCGGGTGGCCCGGTGGTCGCGTCGGCATCCAGTTTCAGTGACCTTGGCAGCGGTCGGCTTTCTACTAGCCATTTGTGCGGCAGCAGGATTGCTTTGGATCGACCATCGGCAAGCAGTCAATGCCAAGGCAATCGAAGAAGACTTGGGCGACGTGGCGAACTCCGCTGAGGCCTCGGCTGTAGACAAGGCGCAGATCGCACTGGCCAGGGCCGAGGTGCGGGTAGCGCAGGGCGCGCCTGCTGGCCTTCGCCGGCGCGTAAGCCAGGCGTCAGCAGACCTGGTGCTGGCGGTCCGACTCGATGGGATACGTCTGAAGCGCTCAACCTATGTTGAAGGACGTTGTAATCACCCCGCCGAATTGCGTTTCAACAATTCGGCGCGGACCAGGACTACGCGAAGGCGTTTCATGAGGCAGGGTTGTGCGAGCCCTTCAGCGAGCCGCGGAGCGCGGCCCTTGGCCTAAGAGCGGCAACGATGCGCGCCCCACTGGTGGCCGCGTTGGACGATTGGGCCGTCTGCTGTCCAGACAAGGGTCGGCAAAACTGGGTGCTGAGCGTAGCGCGCCTTCTAGATCCGGATCCTTGGCGCGACCGTGTCCGCGACCCCGCGGCCTGGGAAGACCCCGCGGCTTTGGCCAGTCTGGCGCCGACAGCGCCGGTTAGCCAACGAACACACCTTTCCATGCTTCTGGCACTGGCGGGGCGCCTTCAGCTCGTCGGCGGAAACGCAACCGCGCTCCTCATGCAAGTACAAGCACAATACCCCGACGACTTCTGGACGAACTTCACGCTTGCCAACGTGCTGTATGGCGAAGGAATTCAAGGCAGGGGTGATCCGGCCCAGGCGATCATCTACTATCGCACGGCGATGAAGATTCGGCCAAAAGCGCTTGCCGCCTACAACAACCTCGGCCTCGCGTTATTCGTCAAAAACTGGCTAGACGACAAACCGGACGAGTGGGGTGTGGGGGCCATCGAGACCTTTCGCCAAGCCTTGTGGATTGATCCCGCCTACTCCCCCGCCTCCAATAATTACGGCTTTGCGCTCAAGAACAAGGGCGATTGGGGCGGCGCGATGTACCAATACGACGATGCCCTTCGCGACGATCCCGGCTCGGCCCCCGCGCATGCGAACGTTGCCGAGATCCAGGCCGGCGAGGGACGGTTTAATGTCGCAATCGACCATTATCTTAAGGCGCTCCGGCTCGATCCGGATTTTTCCTTGGCCCACTATGGTCTCGGTCTCGCTTTGGAAGCCAAGGGCTACTTGGATGAGGCGGACGAATGTTACCCGGAGGGTGTCAAGACGCTCGACCACTTCCGCGGTTTTGCACTTCGCGAGTCTCTGGCCCATTACCAACAGGCATTGGAATCCGACCCGAAATGGGTACCAGTCCCTAACATGCTGCAAATCTCGCCTCAGGATCTATCCCGGCTAAACGAAGCCATTGGACACTTCCGTCAGGCCATCCGAGCCGAACCCCAATTGGCGAGAGCCCATGCCGCCTTGGGCCAAGCGCTTCTCGCTAAGCGGGACTTCCGTGAAGCAGAGGCATTCACCAAACGCAGCCTGGATTTGCTCGCACCGGGTGAGAACAAACTCCGTGACAACCTGAAATCCCATTTGCAGCAGTGCAGACGTCTTATGGCTCTCGAAGGTCGCCTGCCCGCCATCGTGCAAGGAAAAGACAAGCCCGCTTCGTCGGAGTGCTTGGACGCTGCGGAACTCTGTTTCGCCAAACGCCGCTATGCCGCTGCCGCTCGCTTTTACAACGAGGCATTGGCCGCCAAACCAGCATTGGCCGACGATCCGCGGGTCGGCACTCGGTTCAATGCCGCCTGCGCGGCGGCCCTCGCTGGCTGCGGCTGCGGTGACGATGTCAGCGGGCTTGGAGAGGCGGACTTGAAAGCCTTGCGCGAGCAAGCACGGAAACTCCTCCAGCTCGATCTGGCAGAGTGGATCAAGAAGCTTGCCGACGGCACGCTGGCAGACCCCATCCTGGCGCAGCGAATGCTGGCGAGTTGGCGGCAGAATCCCCATCTGGCCGGACTGCGAGATACACAAGCCCTGAACAAGCTGCTGCCGGCCGAACGGCAACAGTGGCGAGCGCTGTGGCAAAAGGTCGCTGAAATAGAGAAGTCTTCTGAGAACGAAACCGCGGACGAGCCGTCACTCGCGCGGCAGCTTGAGGGCAAATGGAGACATGTCGTCGCTGGCAACTGCGCACGAAATAACGCTACTTCGCGGCGGGAAAATCAACGACCAGAGCAGCGGTGCAATGTGGACGCTAAAGGGGAGAATTCTAAAGTTGAGCTGGCCGAACGGCAACACGCCAGGCGGAGCGTGGGTTGACACTTGTCGCGTGTCGGAAGATGGGAAGAGTTACGTTGGAATGAATCAGCAGGGCACGGAAATTCGGGGTACGAAGATCCATTAACGGGCGATGACGGCTTCTTCGTATTCGTGCCGGCCCGCTGCTGCCAGAAATCGCGAACGGCGCGGAACTTCCCAGTCGCCCGCGGCTTCCCCCAGACGCCGATAGAGCGTCGCCTCGCCGATGCCGAGAATCCTCGCCGCCTCGCGGCGGTTACCTTGCGTTGCCGACAAGACCCGCTGAATATGTTCCCGTTCGACGTCCGCAAGACTGCGATGCCGTCTCTCGGTCAACTCGAGCTCTTCCCGCAGCCGGCCTTTTTGCAAGACTTGCATGGGAAAATGCTTCGGCAGGATGACGCTGTCTTGACAGAAAACGGCGGCATGCTCCATGGCATTCTCCAGCTCCCGGACGTTTCCCGGCCAGGAATAGTCCAGCAGGCAGTCCAGGCTCGTGGTGTCCAATCGCAGATCGGGCAAGCCCAGCCGAACGGCGCACTGGCTCACAAAATGCCGCGCCAGGGGGAGAATGTCGTCCTTGCGCCGGCGCAGGGGCGGCACCTGAATCTCGATGACACGCAAGCGATAATACAGGTCCTCGCGGAAGCTATTATCGCTCGCTGCCTGCTGAAGGTCCCGGTTGGTGGCCGAGATCACCCGCACATCGACCTTCACCGGCCGCGTCTCGCCGACGCGCATGATCTCCCGCTCCTGTAGTACACGGAGCAGCTTTAGTTGCAGGGCCGGCGTCGTGTCGCCGATCTCGTCCAGGAAGATTGTCCCGCCCTCGGCCTCTTCAAACAGCCCAGGCCGGTCCTTCGTCGCTCCGGTGAATGCGCCGGCCTTGTGTCCGAAGAGGGTGCTTTCCAGGAGCGTCTCGGGCAGAGCGCCGCAGTTGAGTGCGACAAAGCGGCCATTGCTGCGCGGCGACTTACTGTGTATGTGGCGCGCGACCACCTCCTTGCCCACGCCGGTTTCGCCGCTAATTAACACCGACGAATCGAATTTGGCTACGCGATCGGCAAGCTCAATCACTCTTTGGAACTCGCGACTGCGGACTTCGACGGACGCGATCCTCGTGGCGGTTTTTGCAAAAGAACTGGCGTATCTTCGGGTTGCTGAGACAGCAGAATTGGGGAGCGAGACGTTCATGACCGCATTCCTTTGAGCTAATGTCAACTTGACGCTTTCGAGCTTTTTTCCGTTCCGTTGTTTCTAAGCGGGGAAAGTGGACGGGCGATGGGCCAAGTCGCAGCGGGGAATAACGCCGCTCGAATCGTCGCCGTGGTGGGTTTTCCACCCGCGAGCTCGAAGCGGTGCGCCCGCTGCAACGGCTGTCCTCATTCCACGCTTAGAACGCTTTGGACGGGAAACGGTCCGAAGTCACTAAAACAACGTCGCCGGGCCTACCGGCTTAATGTCGTTCCACTGTCGCCTTTTCAAGGATTCAAACACCATGCGTTACTCCTCGTATCTTGCCGCCGGCATCGCACTGGCGCTCGGTTTTTGTCTCGGCCTGACGGGCTGTGGGCGGGCGCCCGCCGAATTGCCGCAGGCGCCGCCGCCGCCAGTCACGGTCAGTTATCCCGTCGAGCGCGAGGTCACGGACTACGCGGACTTCACCGCCCGGACGGCCGCGGTCGATTCCGTCGAGCTGCGGGCCCGCGTCTCGGGCTACCTGGACAAGGTCAACTTCAAGGAAGGGGCCGCTGGTCAAGAAGGGGGACGTGCTCTTCGAGATCGACCCGCGCACCTACCAGGCGGTCCTGCAGAACGCCGAGGGCAACCTCGCGGCCGACGAGGCCCGGGTCAAGCGGTCGGCTGCGGACCTTGGGCGGGCGCGGAAGCTTGATCGGCACTCAGTGCGATCAGCCGGGAAGAGCTCGACAGAGAGCCGCCGACGAACGCGGCGAGCGGTGGCGTCAGCGTGCGGCCCTGAAGGCGGCCGTGGAACGAGCCCGGCTGGACCTGGAGCTTCACCAAGGTCACCGCGCCCGTCAGCGGCCGCATCAGCCGCTACTACGTCACCGTGGGCAACCTGGTTCAGGCGGGCGACCTGACCGGCGGCACCCTGCTCACCACGATCGTGTCGGTGGACCCGATGTACGCCTACTTCGACGTGGACGAGCACACGGTGCTGCGCGTCAAGCAGTTGATCCGCGAAGGCAAGGCCAAATCGCCCGACGACGTCGAAATCCCCGTGTGGCTCGGCCTCGCCAACGAGGACGGGTTTCCCCATCGGGGGACCATCAATTTCATCGACAACCAGGTCAATCCGAAGACCGGCACCCTGCGGGTGCGGGGCGTCTTCCCCAACAAGGACGAGGCGCTCTCCCCCGGCTATTTCGCCCGCGTCCGGGTGCCCATCGGCGTCCCGCACAAGGCCCTGCTCGTCACCGAACGCGCGCTGGACACCGACCAGGGGCAGAAGATCGTCTACGTCGTGGACAAGGACAACCGGGTGGCCTCCCGGCCCGTTCGCGCTCGGGGCGCTCCACGACGGCCTGCGCGAGATCACCGACGGCCTGAAGCCCGGCGAGCGGGTGATCGTCAACGGCCTGCAGCAGGTCCGGCCGGGCGTGACCGTGGAGCCGAAGCTGGTGGACATGCCGACCTCGAAGGTCCAGAAGGCGAGCCGAAATGGCGACCCGTCGAAGGTCGCGTCGAAGCCCTGACCGCTCACTCCGACGCACCGCCCAGCGCACTAGAAGGAGAATAGTCATGTTGGCCCGTATCTTCATCGACCGCCCGGTCCTGGCGTGTGTGATCTCCATCGTGATCCTCCTGCTCGGGGGCATCGCGGCGGGCCTCTTGCCCGTCGCCGAGTACCCGGAGATCACGCCGCCGATCGGTCCGGGTGACCGCCTACTACCCCGGGGCCAACGCCCAGGTGGTGGCCGACACCGTGGCCGCGCCGATCGAGCAGCAGGTCAACGGCGTCGAGAAGATGCTGTACATGACGTCGCAGAGCAACAACGACGGCTCCTACACCCTGGACGTGACGTTCGAGATCGGCACCGACCTCAACATGGCCCAGGTGCTGGTGCAGAACCGCGTCGCCATCGCCGAGCCGTCGCTGCCCGACGTGGTCCGGGCCATCGGCGTGACCACCAAGAAGCGGTCGCCGGACATCTTGCTGGCCATCAGCCTGTACTCCGAGGACAACCCGGCGACCGGCCGGCCGTACTACGACGCGCTCTACCTGAGCAACTACGCCACCATCCAGCTCAAGGACGCCATCTCCCGGCTGGAAGGCGTCGGCGACGTGTTCGTCATGGGCCAGCAGGACTACAGCATGCGCGTCTGGCTCGACCCCGACAAGCTGCCGTCGCGGAACCTCACGGTCGGCGACGTGATCAAGGTCCTGCGCGAGCAGAACGTGCAGGTGGCGGCCGGACAGATCGGCCAGCCGCCCGTCCCCAGCGGGCCAGGACTTCCAGTACACGCTGAGCACCCTCGGCCGGCTGGTCGAGGCCGAGCAGTTCGCCAACATCATCCTCAAGACCGACACGAACGGGGAGATCACCTACCTCAAGGACGTCAGCCGGACCGAGCTGGGGGCCAAGAGCGAGGACCTGATGGCGCGGCTGGACCGCCGGCCGTCGTCGGGCCTGGCCGTCTACCTGCTGCCCGGCGCCAACGCCCTGGACACCGCCGACCGCATCAAGGCCCAGATGCGCGAGCTGGAGACCCGCTTCCCCGCCGGCCTCAAGTACGCCATCGTCTACGACACCACCCCGTTCGTCCGCGAGTCGGTCAACGAGGTGTTCAACACCCTGCGCGACGCCATCATCCTGGTGACCATCGTCATCCTGCTGTTCCTGCAAGACTGGAGGTCCCTGCTCCTGCCGGTGATCGACGTGCTCGTGTCGCTGGTCGGCACCTTCGCCGTCATGAAGCTGATGGGCTTCACGCTGAACAACCTGACGCTGTTCGGGCTGGTGCTGGCCATCGGCATCGTGGTGGACGACGCCATCGTCGTGCTGGAGAACATCGAGCGCTGGATGGAGAAGGGGCTGCCGGTGCGCGAGGCGACCATCAAGGCCATGGACGAGATCACCGGGCCGATCGTCGCCATCACGCTGGTGCTCAGCTCGGTGCTGCTGCCCAGCGCCTTCCTCGGCGGCCTCGTCGGCCAGTTCTTCCGCCAGTTCGCCCTGACCATCTCGGTGTCGATGCTCATCTCGGCCATCAACGCCATGACCATGACGCCGGCGCGGGCGGTCCTGTTCTTCGGCGGCCGCAAGCCGGGCAAGCACGGCGAGGACAAGGAAGCGCTGCCGTGGTGGAGCTTCGGCCTGTTCGGCGGGCTGGCGACCGTGTGGCTGCTGACGCCGATCCTGGGCCCGCGGCTGGGCCTGCGCGGCGGGCGAAGAGCACGGCGAGGCCGCGCCCGGCGGCCTGATGGCGACGCCTGCTGACGTTGGGAGCGAACCTCGTCCTCTTCCTCCCCGGCGCGGTCGCCGGCGGGGTGCTGGGCTGGTTCATCGTCCGCCCGGTGAACTGGGTCCTGGGCTTCTTCTTCCGCGGCTTCAACTGGGTCTTCGACTGGGCGACGCGGGCCTACGGCAAGGTCGTGGGCTGGTGCCTCCGCCTCAGCGCCATCGTGCTGCTCGTCTACGTCGGCCTGATCGGCCTGACGGGCTTCGGCTTCACCCGCATCCCCACGGGCTTCATCCCCATGCAGGACAAGGGCTACCTGGTGACGAACATCCAGCTGCCCGACTCGGCCTCGCTGGAGCGCACGCTCGAGGTGACCGACGCAGGTCGAAAAGATCGCCCTGGAGACGCCCGGGGTCGCCCACACGCTGTGCCTGCCGGGCATGTCGTTCGTCCTGAACGCCAACAGCTCCAACTACAGCAACGTGTTCATCATCCTCAAGCCGTTCCACGAGCGGCGCGACCGCCGAACTGGGCGGGGAGGCCATCGCGGCCCAGATCCGCGGCCGCCTGGCGCGAGGTGCCCGAGGCCCGCGTGCTGGTCTTCGGGGCGCCCGCCGATCTGCGGGCCTGGGCACCTCCGCCGGCTTCAAGCTGATGGTGGAAGCCACCGGCGACGTGGACTTCGACGCGCTGCAGGCCCAGGCGGACGAGCTGGCCGCCAAGGGCAACCAGCAGCCGGGCCTGGTCGGCCTGTTCAACGGCTTCCGCGCCCGCACGCCGCAGCTCTACGTGGACATCGACCGCGAAAAGGCCAAGTCGATGGGCGTGGCGCTCACCGACGTCTTCGACACCCTGCAGGCGTACCTGGGCAGCTACTACGTCAACGACTTCAACCGCTTCGGCCGCACCTGGCAGGTCAACGTCCAGGCCGACGCCCCCTTCCGCATGGACGCGGAAACCGTCAAGCAGCTCAAGGTGCGCAACGCCGACGGCGACATGGTGCCGCTGGGCGCGGTGGCCGAGGTGCGCGACAGCGCCGGGCCGGTGCAGATCACCCGCTACAACATGTTCCCGACGGCCTCGATCAACGGCCTCCCGCTGCCCGGGACCAGCACCGGCGACGCCCTGGCGACGATGGAAGAGCTGAGCCGGCGGCAGCTGCCGCGCAACATGACCACGAGTGGACCGAGGTGAGCTTCCTGCAGAAGCAGGCCAGCAAGATCGAGCAGTTCCGGGACCTGCGGAACAACCCCTTCAGCGCCTTCGTGGTGGGGGTGGTGCTGGTGTTCTTCGTGCTGGCGGGCCTGTACGAGAGCTGGTCGCTGCCGTTGGCGGTGATCCTGGTCGTGCCGATGTGTCTGCTGAGCGCGCTGGTGCGGCCTCGCCCTGGCGCGGCATGGACGTCAACATCTTCGTGCAGGTCGGCTTCGTGGTGCTGGTCGGGCTGGCGGCAAGAACGCCATCCTCATCGTCGAGTTCGCCCGCGACCGGCAGCAGGAAGGCGCGTCGCTGTTCGACGCGGCCGTGGAGGCCGCCCGGGTGCGGCTGCGGCCGATCCTGATGACGTCGTTCGCGTTCATCCTCGGCGTGTTCCCGCTGGTGATCGCCGAGGGGGCCGGCGCCGAGATGCGGCGCACGCTGGGCACGGCGGTCTTCGCGGGCATGATCGGCGTGACGCTGTTCGGCCTCTTCCTGACGCCGGTGTTCTTCTACGTCATCCGCAGCTTAGTCCGAGAGCGGAAATCGACCCGGGCGCCGGTCGCCAACGAGGCCAATTCGACGATCCCAGAACACGCGGTGGCGACGCCGGTCTGACTGTCGCTTCGTTACAACAAATGGCCAAAAGCGAACTGTGAGCACCGGACGATCCTGTACGAGTTTCGTGCCCTTTGCTGACTCGCCCGGGCTAACTACAACGACGCGGTTGCCAGACCGCGCAGTTTTCGCTGTCCGCAGCACGTGGGAATGTCTAGAGGTGACCTGCGATGGCGCGTCGGCCGCCAAATCCAAAAGAAGAAACGCTTTTCGCCAACCTGCGGGGGTCACATCGCCCAACACTTCGAAACGCGCCCCCGAATGCCGATGCTACTTTGGAATAATGATTGGTTGATCAAGACACGCCATTTATGGTGTTGCGATTGATCGTGGAGCAAAGAAGTATTTGTTCTTTGCTCTATGTCAACCCGCTAAAGCGGCGAAGTGCCAATTGAATTGTAAGTCCTTATCCAGTAAGATTTAGCGCTGATCAGTGATCGGTGATACGAGGTAGGATCCGCCTTCAGGTGCAGAATTCTGTATCATCACAAAAACAGTAGTAAACGTAAGTCATTGATACCAAATGACTTGGGGTTGTAGCTCAGTTGGTAGAGCAACGGACTTTTAATCCGTTGGTCCCGGGTTCGAGTCCCGGCAACCCCATTTTTCGCAAGTCCCAAACCAAGGACTCGCTTGCACGACGCCACCGCTTGGGCTGCCAGTTAGGCAGTTCGTCCCCGAACGAATTGTACGGTGATCTCCGCGACGCGGCGGCCGTAGAGTTCGGCCGTTTCAATGTCGCCTTTGACCGGCCCGCCGGGCGGAGCGACTTGGAAACTGGCGGACATCGGCCCGATCCATGAACCGACGCGATTATGGGCGTCCGGCCCGGGGCCGTTAACTTGCTTCATATCGTCGGGCCGGTTGGCGGACGGCATCATGGCGAGACCGACGTAAATCATCCCATGCTGCATGGCGTTGGCGACGAGGCCGACGAGCGTGTTGAACTTGTCGCCGGAAAAAGACGACGAGTTGGTGAACGCGCCGGCGATTTTGTCCTTCCAGGCGGACGTGAACCATTTTTTCGCGGCCGCCTCGATGAACGATTTCATACCGGCCGACATGCTGCCCATGTAGGTCGGACATCCAAAAATAATCGCGTCGGCGGAGTCCAGTTCGTCCATTCGGGCGGTGGCCTCCTCGGCCGTGTAAAGCTGGGCGGTTACGGAAGCGACGCCATGCGCGCCGCGCAAAACGGCCTCGGCCTGCAGCTTCGTGTGGCCATATGTGGTGTGATAAACGACTGCGATTTTGGTCATTTGTTCCCTTTCCGAGTGATAGTTAGTTTGTCGAACACACGTATCCTATTCGTTCGCTTTTCTGCGGGGAAGTACGAACAAGCAGGGATTCGTCCTACGTGCGCCGTTTCACATTCCGGGCACTTGCCCGTGGCAAACCGCACGCCTACGATTGTGTCTGAACTGGCAAAAAGGATTGGAGGAGTATATGTCCAAGATGCGAGCGGCACAAGTTACTCGGGCCGGCGGGCCGTTGGAGATTGTCGAACGCGAGATTCCGCAGCCCGCCGCAGGGCAGGTGCGGATCAAGGTCCAGGCGTGCGGGGTCTGTCACAGCGATTCGCTGGTGAAAGAGGGCCAATGGCCCGGCTTAAAATACCCGCGCGTGCCCGGCCACGAGGTGATCGGCACGGTGGATGCCGTCGGCGCGGGAGTGGCGCAATGGAAAACCGGCCAGTACGTGGGAGTCGGCTGGCATGGCGGCAATTGCGGCTATTGTGATTCATGCCGCGCCGGCGACTTTTTTGCCTGCAAAGTGGCATTGCAAATCACCGGCATCTCCTTCGATGGCGGCTACGCCGAATACATAGTTGCGCCGGCGATCGCAGTAGCGCTCGTGCCGAACGACTTGCCGCCGGTTGACGCCGCGCCGCTGATGTGTGCGGGCGTCACCACATACAACGCGCTGCGAAACAGCGGTGCGCGGCCGGGCGAAGTCGCCGCCGTCCACGGACTTGGCGGGCTGGGGCATCTTGGCGTGCAATATGCCGCGAAGATGGGCTTTCGCACCGTAGCCATCGCGCGAGGCGCGGACAAGGAACCGCTGGCTAAGAAGCTGGGCGCGCACCACTACATCGACAGCCAGGCTTCCGATCCGGCGGCTGAGTTGCAAAAACTGGGCGGAGCAAAGGTCATTCTGGCGACGGTGACGAGCGGCGAGGCGATGAGCGCGGTAGCCGGCGGGTTGGCCGCCAACGGAACCTTGCTTGTGATCGGCGCGGCGGAATCGATGCAGGTCTCGCCGATTTTCCTGCTTTCCGCCCGGCGCGCGGTGAAAGGCTGGTATTCTGGCACGGCGATCGACTCGCAGGATACCATGAACTTCAGCGCGATGACGGGGGTGCGCTCGATGAACGAAAGCTATCCGCTGGCGCGCGTCGCCGAAGCCTACGATCGCATGATGAGCGGCAAGGCGCGGTTCCGCGTCGTGCTCACGATGGAATAGAGGCCGTTGGCCGCTCGCCTATTCGATTCGCAATCTGCTCGTCGTCTGTGAAGAACCGCTGTACCACTTCCGCCGCGGGCGGGCGCGTCACGAGCGATACGACCACGATGGTCACGGCCGAGGCGGCGAAGATAGCCGCGGCGGGCAACATGCCGCCGAATAGGTAGTCCTTGTTTGCACCCCAACCCGATTCGTGAAACAGGTAGACCCACGTCGCCAAGGCCGCGACAATCGATCCGATTGCCCCGGCTTTGGTTACGCGCCTCCAATATAGCGCGGAGAAAACAAGCGGGAACAAGCCGGAAAAGCCCGTGAAGCACCACACTCCCAGCGTGTAGACGGACCGGGGAGCGAATAGCGATACCAGATACGCCAATACGACGATCGCCACGACGAGTCCGCGGCCGAAGAGAATTCGCAGCCGATCGTTGAGGCGTTTTTCGCCAAAGGCGCGGAGTAAGATGTCGTGGGTGAACATGCTGGAAAGCGCGAGGAATTGCGAGTCCAAGGACATAGTTGCCGAAACGATGCCTACGCCCAAAAAACCGGCCACCGTGGGGTTGGTCAGCTTCTTCACGAGGATACTGAGAACCTTGTTCGGTTCATCCAGGTTGGCGGGAATGACAGGTATTCCCTTGATCGTGGCGATCGACGCCCAGACGCCCAGGAGCACACAGGGAGCCCAGACGAGCATGATGAACAACGGATGCAGAATCACGACTGGCCGGAAGGTCTTGACGTCCTTTGCCGTCATCCAGTGTTGGAAGAGATGTGGAAACATGCCGACGGACAGCGGCACGAACATATAGGAGAGGAATTCCATCTGGCCGATAGCGTGCGCACCTTCGCCGCGGACGAGGAGATCGGGATGCTCATGAGCAACCAGCGCGGATGCCGCGTCGGCGCCGCCGAGCTTGCCGACAATCAGGAACAGGATCACACCGCCCAGAAGGATGAGAACGGTCGCATGCACGGCGTTGGCAACCGAAAGGCTCCGCATTCCGCCGCCGAAGACATAAGTCAATACGGTGATGCAGACCATCGCCGAGCCGATCCAGGGCGGAATGCCGCCGCTGGTGGCCGGTGAGTCGGTGGGAAAGAGCGATGGAAACGCGCCCGCCGTGACGCCTTGAATCGTATTGCCGGAGCCGAGAATATTGATGATTACGTAAGGCACGACCCAGCCCACAAGGATCGGAAAGAGGATGAATCCGATCGCCGGACTTTGAAAGCGGTCGGTAAAGAACTGGATTTGCGTGGTATAGCCGAAACGCTTGCCGTGGTACCAGAGTTTGGTGCCGATGATGAAGAAGCAAGCCGAATGGACCAGCCCCGACCAGGACGCCATTTGCCCATAGACGCCGATGCCGCGGCGGTAGGCCTCGCCCGTGCTGCCGACCAGCGCGAAGGAGGTCATCGTGGTGCCGAAGATGGTCATCACCAGCAGGAAAGCCCCGCACGCGCGGCTAGCCAGGAAGAAATCGACCGCCGAATTCTTCTTGCGGCCTCGGGAGCCCATCAGGCCCACGGTGACCAGGACGATCAGATAACCGCAGATCATGTAGAAGGGTATCACGAAATCAATGGGGCTAGAGGAAAGTGAGGAGTGGTGAGGGGCCAGTTGTCAGTCGAATGCGTCGCCGGCGTCGGCGCGCCCGCCGAGCGGGTCGGCAGCGGTAACTTCTTCCCAATGCTCCGGCCAGGCGTTAAACGCCGCCCAGCCCCACAGCGCCGAGGCGGCAAGCGTAATCAACATCTGATATCCCAAGCCAACCGGCAAGAAGCCAAACCACAGCCAGCGGCTGTTCCAAAACCAGAAATCGTGGTGCAGCACGACTAGCATGGCAAACATGATCCACATTAGCGTGCGGTTGCGAATGTAGCGTGAGGTCATTGGCAGAGTCCCTGTGCTTTGGAATTCACGAGGCGGCAACCGCGAAGCGTTCCTTCTGGAAGGCTCGCTGCTGGTAGAGATGGTCAAAAATGTTTCCTTCGTGCGGCTGGTCCCACTGCAATACACTGGTGGGCACGGGGCCGAGGTTCAGGCGGCCGATCTCGGGCCGGCCGAGCAAGTTGCGCTCCAACTTGGGATCGTTCGTCAGGGCGGTCACCACGAGACTCGGCCCCAAAGTGTCGGTCAACTCGGCTTGCGGAACGTCCAGCACGCTGACGAACGGGAACAGGTATTCCTGATTGGCCAAGGGATTCTCGAGGTCGTCGCAGTAGATCACCGTGGGCAGAAGGTATGTGCCGCCTTCAAATTCGACCAGCCGACTCGGGCCGCGGAAGCGAGCGGAAACGTCTTCCGCGCCGCCTTGGGCGATACCGCGCTCGATGGCCGCGTCGATGCCGCGGGCCGTGGCCGGATCGGCGAATGCGGCCAAGATCGCTTCTTTGTCGTCGCGCGAGCGCGGCCGGATCGCAGCCAGCCGCTCGGCCAGCGCCTCGGCAAGCTCACGGCCATGGACCGGCGTCCGCACGCTCGACGCATTGATGCACGACCGGCCGCCATTCGACGAAACCGAGGTGACGATCAGGTCAAGATACTCGCGCCATGCGTCCGCCTTGTCCGGCCCAAGGAGCACTTTGCTGAAGCCCGGGCCATGGATTTCGACTCGCGGGTCGCCAATCCATGCCTTCACCGAAGCGCCCGATCCGAACATCATCGCTGCCCCGCACTTCCGCAGGATCACGCCGGCGCCGTCGTGCCCGGAAGGGTAGAAGCCGAACGCCTCGGCGGGAAAACCTGCCGCGCGGAGCGATTCCATGATCCTGAGCGGCGTCCAAGGCTCGCGCTGGCCCGGCTTCAGGGCCAGCGGCATTTTCAGGGCGATCGCCGGCAGCCACAAGGCATGAACGCCCGGCGAATTGGCCGGCAGCACCGCGCCAAAGCGGCGGGCCTTGGGGGCATAACTCACCGTGTGGCTGTCGCGGAGGCCGTAACCCGTATCGACGACGTCGAGGTCGAGCCCACCGGTGAGGCCGTCGAGGATGGCTTCCATGTTGAGCAAGGCGGATTGGATTTTCGCCATGTTCTGGCGGCAGAGCGATTGCGGCAGACCGGTCGTCGCACATTGCGCGGCGACGAAGTCCTCCGGCGATTGCAAATAGTCGCCGGCCGGCAGCCGGGCGGTCATGAAACGATCGGCCGCCGTGCGGAGCATGGCCAGGATGTCGCCGACCCGCAAGTCTTGAAGCGGAGTCCAATCGTCCCGCAGAAAATCGCGCGAGATCAGGCCCGGATTGGCGAGGTTCAATCGGGCAATTGGCTCGCCGGTGGCGTAGTCACCGAGATCGAGCGTTTCCTTGCTCAGATAAGGACGACCGCCGCGGAGGATTGGAATGTCGAGCATAGTTTCGTCCAATGTATCCGGCACACTCCGTGTGCCGTTTGTATCGGCGGCACACGGAGTGTGCCGAATACATTCAATACACTCCCTCGACTACGTTGACGCCAAGTTTCTTAAACGGCCGAACGTCAGCTACGCCGTCCCACGGATAAGCGGGAACCGGCGGTGTGCGGAGCGCTTCGTCGCGCTCCAGGAAGCCGGGCACGAAGAACTCCTTCGTCAATGTGGTCAATCTCACGCGACCCCATTGCCCGTACTCGACAAGGCGGCCTGGATTGTCGGGCACGACCACTTGCAATACGGCACGCGGCTGCGGGGCATGATAGATGATCGAGTAGTCGTCGGCCGGGTCGAACGGCTTGTTGCAGGCCAGACCCATCAGTGTATTGCCGTAGGTAGGCACGAAATCGGCCCCTTCAATCAATTCCTCGCGGGCGAAGCGATGGAACTGGCGCGTCATTTCCGTGCCGCCGCAAAATATGCCGGTGATGCCCGCCTTCTTCAGCGAAATCTTCTCGCAGAGCACTTCCAGCAGCTTAGGCGTGGTGAACATGCACTTGATTTCGTGATTCGCGCGGAGGATCGTCAGGGCCTGCTGGATGCAGTGGTCCTTGTAGTCCTCCAGCACGGATATTTGGCCCTGCTTGATCAGGCGGATAACCCAGCGTGGGTCCAGGTCGATACAGAAGCAAATGCCGCCGCGGACCTGGGCGAGGTGCTCGACAGCCAACCGCAGCCGCCGCGGGCCGGATGGGCCGAACATCAGCCAATTCGCGCCGCGAGGAAAAAACTTCTCGTTGAGCGTCTCGCTGAACATCGAGTAGTCGATGCGGAAGTCTTCGATGTTGATGCGGCTCTTGGGAATGCCCGTGCTGCCGCCGGTCTCGAACACGTAGATCGGCCGATCGGCGTACGCCTTGGGCACCCAGCGCCGCACTGGGCCGCCGCGAAGCCAATCGTCCTGGAAGGGGCCGAGCTTGGCGAGATCGTCGAAACATTGAACCTCGCGACGGGGGTCCCAGCCGAGCTTGGCCGCATAATCGAGCCAGAAAGGCGTGCCCGTCGCCGGATCAAAATGCCAAGCGACGCACTCGCGGACCCAGGCGTCCAGCCGCTCGCGGGCCACCGCCGCGCGTGCGGGAAGATTGTCGGTTGTTGGTGGAGTTTTTACGGTCAACACTATAACGTCACTCTCGTTACGACGCTCTGCGTCGTAACGCAATTAGGGACGCTCCGCGTCCACGTTTTGATTGTTTTACTTTGGTCACCGTCAGTAATGGGGCCGCGGAGCGGCCGACAGTGCGTTCCCACGCGGAGCGTGGGATCGAGTATTGTCAATTCACCTTCTTTACGTCGCACTGTGCGCCTTGCTGAATGGCATACAGCTTTTCGCGAGTGGTTATGTAAAGCACGCCATTGGCTGCCACGGGCGTGGTGTAGACCGAGCCGCCCATATCCATCGTATTGAGGATTTTCTCTTCCTTGCCGGCGGCGAAGACAACCACGTTGCCGTCCTCGTCGCCCATGAAGACCTTTCCGTCGACGTAGTAAGGCGAGCTCCAGACGGCCGCGCCCATTTCGTGCTTCCAGAACACCTTGCCGGTCTCCGGATCGATCGCGCGGAAGTTGCCCGAAAGATCGCAGTGGTAGAGGATGTTATCGAAAATGCAGACCGTTGCCAGGCCGCGGTTCACCTCATCGTTCCGCCAGACGATGCCGGTCTTGCTGATGTCGCCGCGTTGTGTGGCGTCGATGCAATACATGTGTCCTGGCCCTTCGCCGTGCTCGGGGTCCTGGCCCATGGCGATGTAAACGCGGTCCTTGTAGATCACCGGCGAGGCGATAAGCTCGTTCCGCGTGCCCCGGCCGCCCAGCTTGTAGACGCTGCCTTCGGGGTTGCACTGGAAGCTCCACAATTCCTTGCCGGTTTCGGGCTCGTAGGCATAGAGGCGGCCGTCGCCACCGGGGAAAATGACCTGCTTCACGCCGCCGATCACGCCAATCGCGGGACTCGACCACTGGCCGTGTAGAATCCCCTTGCCGGGGCCGACCTTCCACCATTTTACGGCGCCAGTCATCTTATCGACAGCGATGAAGCTCGGAGCCTCGGGAGAGGGGATCACGATATGGCTTTCGTCGACGCCATTGCTGGTGACGATGAAGACCAGGTTGCCGTCGATGTTGGGCGAGCTCGCCGACATGTTGTGTGGGAAGACGCCCAACTGCTTCATCATGTCGAGTTTCCAGATGATCTTGCCGGAGCCGCTGCCGTCGTTGGCGCCGTTGACGTCGGCACACACCAATTCGCAGCGGTTGCTGACGTAGTAGACTCGGTCGCCGTCGACATTGCAGCACGAGCAGATGCCCTGAACGGGCCAGTCGTTGACGCGCCCGGAGGCAAGCTTGTCATGGACATTTTGCCAAAGGAACTTGCCGTCCGACTCGCGAAAGCACATTACAATGCCTTTGTCGCCCTTGATCGCCGGCTGCCGCCCGGCTTGATTGTTCGTGCCGACGAAGATCTTTCCGCCGGCTATGATGGGGTTGCCGAACGATTGCGAACCGAGCTGGCCGACCCACTTGATGTTCTTGCCCGTGGTGACATCCCAGGAGTCGGGGATGTTCTTTTCCACGGTATTGATCATATTGCGCTGCTCGCTGCCGCCCCACATGTGCCAATCGTCGGCGCGGAGACGCGAGGCCGCTAGCGGAAAGAGGACAAGAGCGAGGAATGTTGATATTCTCATCGGTAAACCTTCACGTTGTCAAAGTAAACTGGGGCTTCGGTACTATTGGCAAATATGCCGGCGGCGCCTTCCGTGTTGGGCAGCGGATCGGTGCCCTCGATGGACCAAGCTTGCGGCTCCGCCTCGTCGCGAGGCCACGCCTTCGCATAAATCTTGGCTTCCCCGCCCACGACTTCCACCTTGAGCTTCAGGCGATACCATTTCTCCGGAACCCAATTGAAGGCAATTTCCTTGTTGAATCGCAACACGGGCAGCCAGGAGTAGACTTGGAGTTTAGTGCCCTTGTCGCATGCTTGAAGGACGTATCGCGAATTGACAACACCTGCGTCGCCTCTCTTGACAACCGGGCCGGTCGCACCATCTACCGTCAATTTCGCGCCGCGAATGTCGGCCTCGACCGTGTATCCGGCCGGAATCGGCGGCGTGAGGAATGCCAGCGAGTTGTTGAAGACCGGGCCCATGTCGTTGGAGATCTTCTTCAGAACCTTGGAGCCGTCGCGCGTTTCAACGACATACTTGAGCTTCGAAACGCCCGACCACCAGGGAACGATGTCGCCGTCTTTGTACGACTCGAAGTCTTCGCTAATGGGAAGGTCGGGCACGACCCGCATCCGGGCGGCACCAACGATTTTGCCTGCGGGCCCGTTGACTTCGGCCCGGACTTCGCCGATGCCGCCTTTCTTGCCCGCAGTAAAAACACCCTTGTCGTCTAGTGTGCCTAGCGGCTTGGGGAAGAGGCACGCAGCCTCCACTGGCCCGATCTTTTCACCGTGCTTGTCGTATGCCACGACCTCGAATTTGGCCGTTTCGCCGGGCCGCAAGAGAACCTCCGCCGGCCGGAGCACGAGCGAGGCAGGGTCTTTTTCCAACGGAGCTTCGTCGGGAAACTTTTCGGCGGCTACCGCCTGCGGCTTGGCGTCCTTCTTGCCGAAACAGATCATCTCGGTCATCGTAAAGATGACGATCCGGCCGTCGGAGATCGCGGGCGAAGCGAAGATCTCGGTCACTCCGTCCTCGCGCTGCGTCGTGCCGTCGTTGACATTCATCTTGTCGATGAACTTGCAGGAAGTGCCCTTATCTTCGGCGATCAAGAATCCGCCTTCCTGCGTGGTGAGGTAGATTTTTCCGTCGGCCCAAACGGGAGAGCCCTTGCCGATGTGCCCGACCTTGAACTTCCAGTATTGCTTGCCGCTCACCGCGTCGTAACAGAAGAGGCGGCCGCTGTTGGTCATTACGTAGAGCCGGCCGCCGTGCAAAAGCGGCGAGGCGAAGCCGGCATCGACGCCATCCTTGCGCCAGAGCTCGCCCGTCTTGGTGATGTCGCCTTGAAGGCGGCCATCGAGGCATACGACGCGGCCCATTAAGGTCGTATCAAGGTTCTCTTCGCTGTGCGTTACAAAGACACGATAATCGTCAATCACAGGTGATGAATTCAAGCCGCGGTGGCTGGCGTGAAAAGCCCAGACTTTCTCGCCCGTGCGGGACTTCACGGCATAGACGAAGCCGTCGGCGTTGCCCGCGACTACCAGCCGCTGGCCGCCGATGACACCGATGACAGGATTGGAATAAGTCGGATCCTCAGGCCGGCCGCCGGGCGTGCTCCACCAAACGATGTCGCCCGTCCGCTTGTCGAAGGCCACGAAGCGATGGGCGCCGGGCGTCAGCGAGCCGTAGCCCGAATTGTTGAAGGCGACAATCACGCGATCTTCGTCAATGACGGGCGTATAAGTACGTCCGCCGTAGCCGCTGACGCGGCCGTAAAGTTCTCCCGACGACTTCGACCAGACGAGCTTGCCATCGCGGCTAAGGCAAAGGATCAGTCCTTCGACGCCGTTGGCGTAGATGTTGCCCGTCTCCGGATCAACGGTCACGCTTGCCCAGCCGACGCGGGAGTTAGTGACATCGGTATGGAAGCAGTTGAACTTGTATTGCCAAAGGACGTTGCCCGTGGCGGCATCCACGGCGAAGATTTCCTCTTGCTCGGTAATACCCTTGCCGGTGAGATGGACCGCGTAGATGCGGCCGTCCGCGATGACGGGCGTCGAGTGGCCGCCCATCGGAATCCGCCAAAGGATTTCTTTGGTCGAATCGGTGAGCCCCGTTTCCAGCGACACGCCGTTTTGATACGGACCGCGCCATGCGGCCCAATCGCCGCCGAGCGCGGCGGCCGTCGATAGCAAACTTGCCAACCAAAAAAAGCCCAGCCGGGCCGAGAAACGTTTCATACCAGTATCCTTTGGAGGGCCGAACCCAGTCTTATTCTTGACAGCCGATCCTGACAATTTTCGCAGGACTCGGGCGGATGTCAAGCGGAGGCGGGAAAATCATACATTTCCGAGTTTGACGTGATTTCCATACGATAGCACGTTGAACCGATCTTGCATCCCGTCAGCCAGGGTATCGGCGTATGCCTGCCAACGCCGCCCTTATCCGGACTCTGGCAGGCAAGTTGAACTTTAGCAGTCGTTCTGTAGCTCGCCCTACCGCAGTCAACGCTAGGATCCTTCCGCCAACAACCTGGAAATGTTGTCCCCAGCGATCGGTGCGGGGATTAAACAGAGGAACAAGCTTGCCAGTCGCCAGATCGAGTGACGCGATGTCGGATCCTTTGAATCGGTTACAATCGAAGCACGACAAAGCGAGGTTCTCCACGATCGTCTGTCCGCCGTGTTTTTCCGCGATAATATGATCGGGCTCATGCGCGAAGAAAGCATCTTCTTCCGCGAGCCGGCAGTACTCGCAAAGCGTTCTCGCACGCTGTCGAACTAACTGACGCAAGTTAGCTGAGACATACGACGATGTCACGATTGCTTTTCCAGGTGCAGCCGCGCTCGGGCCTTTACCAATTGGAACAAGTGCTCAATCTGTCCCAACTGTTCCAATTCGTTCGCCTCTTCCCCGGTCAAGACGCCGCTCCTATTCCGCTCAAGAAGGTAACTCGCCTTTTCTTGCGCGGCGGCCGAGGGACGATACTGCACGACTTCGTCCGGGCTGCTTCCTCGAGCGAAAAGATCCACAATCTCGTCATACGCAGTTTCAATAGTCGCCATATTTGTATTATATTTGACTCCTCTGTGTTTTGGTAGATTGAACCGTTAGCGGCAATTCTCAAGCGCCCATCTCACCGCGCGGCGGCGGAGTCGCCTGTGGATTTGGGAACGAGTCGCAGCCAGATGATCGCCAGGGAGCCGATAATGACGCCGACGCCTGCCACCAAAAGCGACATGCGTTGCCCGGCGTATCCGTGCTTCTCGAATACGCCGGCCATGCGGCCAAAGATCATCGATCCCAGCGACATCGAACCCCACAAAACGAGCACGTAAACGCCCATCGCTCGGCCTTTAATCCACGCCGGAACTGCTAATTGCGTAGCGATGTTAAAGTTCGTCGGGACAATCACCCAATTGAATCCGGCGACGAACATCGCGGCGCAGCCGATGGGAATGTTCGGCATTTTGGCGACGCCCAGCATTGCCGCGCCGTAGAGGATCGTGCAGACCAGGACAACTCTCTCCACGCCGAATCGGCGCTGCATGGCTTGCATGAGGTAGACGCCGATGATCGCCCCGACGCCGAAACAGGCCATCATGTACGAAGCGCCGGTCTCGCCTTTGAGGTAGTCGTTCTCTTTGCAGATTCCCGCGCACGACGTTTGCAGGATGCCGGCAAAAACCATGAACAAGAAAATGCGAGACATGATCGCCAGCATGCGGGGCGAGGTGGACGCATAATGCACACCCTTCCAAACAGCACCTAGAATCGATTCGGCGGCGACCGGTTTGCGCTCAGGCGGCTTCCACCTCGCAAGGACCCAGACCACTCCTACTAGCGACACGGCCGTGGCGAGAAAGGCGAGTCCCTTGGCAATATAGTATGGCTGCCCGCCGGCGATATCGACGATGATCAAGCCGCCAATGGCCGGACCGGCAACTCGGGCGATGTTCATGTTGACGCTATTGAGCGCCATGGCCGACTTGAGCTCGCGCGGTTCAACAAGCTCCGGCAGCACGGCCAAGAGCGCGGGGTTCATCATGGCGTAGCCCGCCCCGATCGCAAAGAGGAAGCCGAGCAGGAGCGAGGGCGAAAGCAAATTGCCGATGGCGAGCAGGCCCAGGGCTCCGGCGGCCAGCATCATCCAGAGGTGCGTCACGATCAGCAGCTTGCGGCGGTCAACGCGATCGGCGAGCGCGCCGGCGAAGAGCACCAGCAGCGGGATTGGTAGCGTCGAGGCGGTAAACGTGTAAAGGATCATCCCTTTGGACATTTCGGGATGAAGTTTGATGAAATCGCCCATCAAGAGCGGCGCGGCGTAGTTGCGAATCTCAAAACCGGTGTAGGAAACGGCAGACGCAATCCACATCGCGCGAAAGACCGGATGCAAGAGCGGGCTCCAGTCCGATACCGGCCGCGGCGCGCTCGGTGCCGGCTGGGAGGGCGGTGTCGGAGTAGCAACCGCAACATTCACAGTATCCGCAACATTCACAGTAGTTGCGTCTGAATCCGCTTTCGGCGACGTTTCATCCATTGCGTTCCCTCGAGGGAAAAACCTGGTTATGTTTGCGGCGATGTTCCCGCCACGCCATTGTTCCGCACCCATCGCTGCGATTTCATCTCGCCGCGCGGCAGCGTGCCCGGCGGGCAAACGCTGACCGGCACGCGGAGATTGAAGGCGGCGCGAAATACGGATTGCACGCGGCCGGCCAATTCGGCGTCATCGCCGGCAACCGCCGCCGGCTCGATCCGCAAGTTTAACTCGGTCATCGAGCCGCGCGAATCCACCTCGACCTGGTAAAGTGCAATCTCCGGCAGTGAAAGCATCAAGTTCTCGACAGCCGCCGGATAGAGATTCACGCCGCGGACGAGCACCATGTCGTCGACGCGGCCGAGGATGCCGCCTTTGAGTGCCAATTCGTGCCGGCCTTCGCTCGCGGCGAGCTCAATATCCTCCCGCACCAGATCGCCAGTGCGATAGCGGATCAGCGGCGAACCGGTGCGGCCGAGCGTCGTGAGCACCAGCTCGCCCTCTTCGCCGCGGGCAACCGGCCGCTCGCCGCGCGGCTCGACGATCTCGGCGATGTACGACGATTCGATAACCCTGAGCGTGCCGGGCGATTCAGGGCACTGGAACGTCACCGGTCCAACTTCCGTCATGCCGTGGTGATCGTAAACCGTCGCACGCGGCCATGCTTTTTCGAGCCGCTGGCGGGTCGCCGGAACGCTGCCGCCGGGTTCGCCGGCGACGATGATCGTTCGCACGGCAAGCCCGGCAATATCGACACCGTTTTCGGCCGCCACTTCACCAAGATGCAACGCATAGGTCGGCGTGCAGCAGAGCACGTCAACGGCGTTGTCGCGAATCGCCTGCAACCGCGCCAGCGTGCTCAGTCCTCCACCGGGCAAACAGCGGCAGCCCATCTGGCAGGCCGCTTCAAAGGCCGTCCAAAAGCCGAGGAACGGCCCGAACGAAAAAGCGAAGTAGACCGCGCGGCCTAGATCGACATTCGCCGCGGCGAAGACTAGTTTCCAGTTGTCCAGCATCCACTGCCAGCTTTCGGGCGTATCGAGCCAGCGCAAGGGAACTCCGCTCGTGCCGCTGGTCTGGGAGAAACGGCTGTACGCAAAAATCGGGAAACTGAGATTTGACCCGTAAGGCGGATGAGCTCGCTGGTCGGCGACGATTTCATCTTTGTGTGTGAACGGCATGCGCCCGAAGAAGTCGTCGAGGCTTTTTACGTCGGCGGTCAGGCAAGCCTGCTCCAGCCGCGGCCGGTAGAATCGATTTCCGGCCGCTAACACGGCCAGGAGCTTGCGAAGTTCCCGCAACTGATGGGCCTTGATTTCGTCGCGGCTGTTAAAACTGAGCGGAGTCATGCCTGAACTTCCAGCAATTCCCGCGGTGCGATTTCGATCAGCCGATCGATCGCATCGGGAATGGCGATGGCCGACATTCGGCCGGTGCCGCGGTCCATCGTGACGCAAACCACAGTGATCGAACCTACCGCCACGATTTCGTTTGAACCGCACTTGCGAAAATGGAACTCGTAGGTAATGGCCTTCGTTCGCTTCTCGCGCACCAGCAACCGAACTTCCAACTCGTCCTCATACCGCAACGGGGCGCGATAGTCGCACGTTGCGTTGACCCGAGGCAAGGAAACCGGCGGCTCGCTCGCCGTGTCATGCACGGAAATGCCGAGCGAGCGAAGGAACTCGTGTTCGGCGCGCTCCATAAAGCGGAAGTAGTTCGAGAAATGGACTATCCCGGCCATGTCGGTTTCGGCGAACTCGACGCGCTGGCGACTACGGTATTCGTAAGGCATGACGGATCAAATCGGGCCGCTTTTCGCTTTCATGGAGGCAAGATTTCAATGACTTCGGCGACGATGCGGCCCACTTCGTCGCTCATGCAGTTGCAGCGGCCGTAGAGCCATTGCGGCGTCGAAATTTGCAAGGCCCGCTCCATCAAATCGTTCGTGTGGATGCGGAAAAAGCCACCGGGGCAATGTCGATAGTTCAGCCTATGCCGGGCGAGTATTTCGCCCAAGGGAAGTTTGGCCTCAAGCACTTCCGCACGAGCCGCCGGATTCAATAACGGAAGCAAAACTCGCATCGCGCCATACTCCACCGGGCGATGGGACTCAGCCGTTTCAAGGACGATATGACGGCGGTACCACTGCGGTTCCTCGTGTCGATCGAGTGGTCGAAGCGCAATCGGTTCCCCGTAGTGGCGAGCAAGCGTCGAGGTCATGTCGCTGTAATGTACCAGCAGGCTCCGCTGCGGCTCCGGCATAGATTCCGGCGAGACGAACGTGGGATCAATGGACGGCCGCTGGGGCATCAGCTTGTAGAAGCCGCGCAGCAAGGCGAGGTAGCGATCGCAGTTCTCGCCCGTCTCCGTTGACCGCATTGGAGTCCTTTCCCGCACCGGAGGCGAATGTTTCGATGCGTGTTCCATTTTCTACTCCATCAGGTGTAACGCGTTCCGCGATGCTCGGGGCGGAAGAACTCGTGCAGCAACTCGTCGACGCGGAGCAGCCCTTGCCGCGTAAGCGTTATGCGGCTATCCTCGAGCACAAGTTGTCCGGCCGCCGCATGATGCGCCAGCGGCCCGGCAAAACGCTCAAGCACGTCGACGCCGAACTTGCGCTGGAAATAGGCCGCATCGACCTGCCCCAGCTTCATGATCAAGATGAACTCGCGGATCAAGCGATCGTCGTCGCTCAAGGCCAGGCCGCGGGCGATCGGCAGTTCGCCGCGCGCGAGCCGATCGACATAGGGCCCGAAATCCTTTTCGTTCTGATAGTGGTGATCGCGGAAATAGCCGAACGATGCCACACCGAGCGCCATCATGTCCGCGCCGCGCCACAGGTACTCGCGATACATGAAGCGGTTGACCTTGGGGTTGCGAATAGCCGTGTAGCCACTGGTGATCGTGTAACCGGCGTTTTCCAACTCGGAGAAGGCATAAGCGACCCATTCGCGTTTCGTCGGCCAATCGGCCACCGGGGCGACGATCTCTCCCTTGGCATGCATCTCCTTGTAGAGCGTCGTGTTGAAGGGCACCTCGAGCTGATAGATGGTCACGCACTCCGGCGCCATCTCGATGACCTTGCGAACACAGTCGCGCCAGTTGGCCTCGGTCTCGTTGAGCATCCCGGCGATCAGGTCGACGTTGATCTGCTGGAAGCCGGCCTGTCGTGCGACTTCAAAGGCGCGATAAACTTCCTTCGAGAGGTGCGCGCGGCCGTTGCTTTTGAGGACCGCATCGTCGAAATTCTCCACGCCGATGCTCAGCCGCGTGACGCCCAGGCCATGCAGCGCGTGCAGCTTTTCGTCGGTGAGCGTGCCGGGCTCCGACTCGAAGGCGATCTCTTCGCACTCGTTCCAGGGGAAGGATTTCTGCAGGCCGTGGAAGAGTCGCGTGAGCTGTTCGATCGAAAGGAATGAAGGCGTGCCGCCGCCGAAATAAACGTAGCGCGGCCGCCGACCGCCTAACAGCGGCGTTCGGCCGTATAGTTCCGTTTCCCTCTCGACCGCGTCGAGATAACTCGACACTCGGTCCGGCTTGGCGTCCTTGCCGGTATAAACCCGGAAGTAGCAGAAGTGGCAGCGGCGGCGGCAGAAGGGCAGGTGGACGTAAATGCCCATCGGCGTGCCGCTGAGCGGCGGCTGCGCCAGCGCCGCTTGCGCGTGCTCGCCGCCCTCCTTGTCCCAATAGGAAAACGGCGGATAATTGCCGACAAAGTAATTGCCGGCGGTCGTTTTCGTATGCTCTTCAGAAGGAAGTTCTTCAACGGGAATCATCTGCGAACCTCTTCACGGGGGAAGCAAGTTTCAAGGGGCGGATGAGAGAACTTTGCAAGTTCGGTCAGTATCTCACGCCAAGGCGCAAAGCCGCCAAGGCGCAAACAAGACTCGTTTGCTTGCCTTTGCGCCTTTGCGCCTTTGCGGCTTTGCGTGAGAAATCCTGGTAGTTGGGTCTTCCCCTGCATTATGCTCTCGCTCCTTCGATCAACACTTCTTTGTACAGCGCCTCGAACTCATTTGCACCGACCGGGCGCGGGTTGAACGTGCCGGTCCACTGCTTGGCGGCGTCGGCGGCCAGGGCTTCGATGTCGCCGTCGGATATTTCAAGTCCGTCGAGCGATTGCGGCAGGCCGGTCTGGCGCTGATACTTGCGAAGAAACCCGGCGATCTTATCTCCGGGCGGCGTTCCGTTCATCGGCCCCGCTTCCAACAGACCGCCCTGCACGGCCAGCTCATGATATAGCGGCGCCACGCCCGGATCTTGTGCGTTGAACCGAATCACCGCCGGCAGCATCAGGCCGACGGCATGGCCGTGTAGAACGCCGTACCGTGCAGTAAGCGGATTTGCCGCCGCGTGCGCGGCGCCCAACATGCTATTCTCAATCGCCATGCCCGCCAGCGCCGCGCCGAGAAGCACATCGGCTCTAGCATCGATGTTGTTCGGATCGTCGAAAACCGTTCGCAATCCCCGCGAACAGAGCCGGAACGCTTCGCGCGAAAGCATCTGCGAGATCGGATTCCGCCGCCGCGTGACGGCTGTTTCCAACGCATGCGACATTGCGTCCATGCCCGTGGCCGCCGCGACGGCCGGCGGCTGCGTGAGCGTCAACACGGGATCGAGTATCGCCACGCGGGCGGCGGCCTTGGGATCGCCGCAAGCCATCTTCGCGTGCGTCCGAGTTTGTGTGATCAAGGCGAACGACTGACATTCACTGCCCGTGCCGGCGGTCGTGGGGACAGCGATCAGCGGCAGCATCGGCTGCGTCGCTTTGCCGACGCCCCAATAGTCCTCCATTTTTCCGCCATTGGTGAGCAGGAAGTTGCAGCCCTTGGCGGTGTCCATGCTGCTGCCGCCGCCTAGACCGATGAGGAAATCTACGTTGTGCTCTTTCGCGACGGCTAAACACGCTTCGACCACTTCGGTCGTCGGATTCTCGCAAACGTCGGCGAACCTCGTCACGCAGAGCCCAGCGGCAGAGAGCGAAGCTTCCGCGGGGTCAACATGTCCGGCAGCGACAATCCCCGGATCGGAAACCACCAGGACGCGGGTTCCACCATACTCCCGCACGAGCTCGCCAAGTCGATCGACCGCACCCGCGCCGAACACGATCCGCGTTCGCGGCTGGAAATCGAGAATGGCGGGAATCGTGGGGGTCACGCGGACATTTCCTCTTATTCACCAAACCGGGCGGCAGGATTTGTTCGGAAAAGACCTGATGTCGGTCTCAAGGTGGGCGGCTTGTGTCCATTTCCTCGATCAGAAGTAGTGGACAATAGCCGTTACTTTAGGGGGGCGGGCAGCGGGGATTAATGCAGTTTCCCCTGTGGATAATAAGGGACCAGTCCCTTGCGGTCAAGTCAGTTTTTGGGGATGCTTTCCCTGCATACCAGATCCTCGAACGTCTGCCGCTGGCGGATAAGATGGGCCTTTCCCTGCCGGATGAGCACTTCCGCCGCCATCGGCCGCGAGTTGTAGTTGGAACTCATCACAAAGCCGTAGGCCCCGGCACATTCGATCACCAGCAACTGGCCCACTTCGGCCTCTGGCAGCCGCCGCGGCGAGACGAAGCCCCCTTCCGATTGCGTGAAAATATCACCCGACTCGCAAAGCGGACCGCCCACGATGACATCGCGCTCGGTCCGAGGCGCGTCATCGCGCGGCACGATCGACATAGGATGGTACGAGCCATAGAGTATCGGCCGGGCAAGGTTATTGAAACCGGCGTCCAAGAGATAGAACCAGTGCTCGCCTTGCCGCTTGACGGAACGGATCTCGCTTACGAGGTAGCCGCTCTCGGCGACAAGATAGCGGCCCGGTTCGATCTCCAGCGAAATGGCGTGACCAAAGGACTTCTCCAACCGCTTGCGAGCTGCGTCCCAAAGCGAGAAGTATGCGGCCAGATCGACATGGGTGTCGCCCGCCTTGTATATTGTCGGCAGTCCGCCACCGGCGCTGATCGACGTTACCGTCGGACCGATAACCGCCGCTGCTTTCTCCATCGCGGCGCAGACGTGCGAAAGATGTTCAAGGTCGGTGCCGGAGCCGATGTGCATGTGCAGCCCGGCAATGGCCATGCGAAAGCGGGCGGCCGTCTCCACGCAGAGGCCAAGTTGCTCGTGCCAGATGCCGTGCTTCGACTGATCGCCGCCGGTGTTCGTCTTGCGGCTATGACCGTGGCCGAAGCCGGGATTGATGCGAAGCGTGATCGCGCGGCCCGGCGCGGCAGCCGAGGTGTTCGATCATGTCGGGCGAACCGCAATTGACGTGGATATTGTGTTCCACGCAGAGGTCGAGCGCCTCGGTGTCAAAGATGTCGGCGGTGTAAATCATCGGCGGAGGCGTGCCTTGAACCTTATATCCCGCGGCCAGCGCGCGGCGAATCTCGCCCGCACTCACAGCATCGACCAGCGCCCCATTTTGCCGCAGTAGATCGAGCACGGCCAGATTCGAGCACGCCTTTTGCGCGTAGCGAACGTGGTCGAACGCCGCCAGATCGGCCAGACGCTCGAGGATCATAGCCGCGTCATAAACATACGTTGGCGTGCCAAACTGCCGAGCAAGTTCCGTGACGGGAATGCCCGCGATATGGGTGCGAGTTGTAGGAAAAGTCATTTGTGCCGCTCTCAGTTCTTCTGCAATTCCGTCAGCTTCTCCGCCACCGCCTCGGCATGACCGGCGGCCTTGACCTTGGGCCAGTAGTGCGCGATTTGGCCCTCCGGGTCGATCAAGACGGTCGTTCGCAGCACGCCGTCGCTGATCTTGCCATAGTTATTCTTTTCGCCCCATGCGCCGTACTTCAACATCACCGCATGATCGAGATCGCTCAATAGATCGATCTTCAGCTTGTACTTGGCAATGAACGCTTGATGACTCTCCGCCGAGTCGGGGCTGACGCCGATTACCCGTGCGGAAAGCTTCTGAAACTTGTCCCAGTTCGTCGTGAACTCGCAAGCCTGCGTCGTGCAGCCGGATGTGTCGTCCTTGGGATAAAAGTAGAGCACAAGCCATTGGCCGTGCAGGTCCTTGAGGGCTACCTTTTTGCCATCTTGATTGGGAAGCGAAAAGGCCGGCACCTTGCCGGTCATGGTGGTATTTTCGTCGGCCATTGGAATCTCCTGGCAAGGTTTGACAATAATGTACGTCGCGTCGGATTAGCGTTTACTTTGTCTGCTTGCAGTATAACGGGTCTGGTCAATCGAGAATACCGAGGGATGCCGTGCGGCAAACTGCGGTCTTCCGCCGTGCGAACGAATCCTAATTTTTCACGTCCGGCTGATGCCAGGCAAGGCCCGCCCCCCATTGCTTTTATTGCCGCGTCAGCTATCATCGAAACTGCAAACGGCCATAGTGGGGAGATCACGAAATGCCTGAAAAAGCAGTACTTTGCTACGGTAATCATAAGATTGAATTGCCCGTCATTGTAGGGGCCGAGGGCGAGTCGGCGCTAGACATCTCGCGGCTCCGCGACGAGACGGGACTGACCACCTACGACCCTTCACTCTCCAACACCGCGGTCTGCAAGAGCACGATCACCTATATCGACGGCGACAAGGGAATCCTCCGTTATCGCGGCATCCCGATCGAACAGTTCACCCAGCGGCCGAACTTTATCGAGGCTGCCTGGTTGTTGATTTTCGGCCGCTTGCCCGGCAAGGACGAACTGGACCTCTTCAGCCAGCGCCTGACGCAGAATGAACTTTTGCACGAAGGATTGAAGCACCAGTTCGAGCACATCCCGGCCGACGCTCCGCCGATGGCGATCCTCTCGGCTTCGCTGAGCAACCTGGCCTGTTATTACCCCCAGTTCCTCGCGCTGGGCGATGAAGAATCGTTTGAGGAAATAGCCGCCCAGTTGATCAGCAAGGTGCGGACGATCGCCGCGTTTTCCTATCGCCGCTCGCTGGGGCTGCCGTACATCTATCCCGATCCGGCCATGCGGTATTGTGCGAACTTCCTGCACATGATGTTTTCGATTCCGTACCAGCAGTTCCACATTACGCCGGAAGTGGAAGACGCCCTGAATCTGATCTTCATTCTGCACGCCGACCACGAGCAGAATTGCAGCACCTCGGCGGCGCGGCTCGTTGGGTCGTCGCGGGCGAACCTCTTTGCCTCCTGCGCGGCGGCCGTGTGCGCTCTGTGGGGACCGCTGCACGGCGGAGCCAACGTGGAAGTCGTCGAAATGCTCGAGCGCATCCACCACGGCGGCCTCTCGCCGCAAGACTGCATCACAGCCGCCAAGGACAAGGCCAATCCCTTCAAACTGTTCGGCTTCGGGCACCGCGTCTACAAGAACTACGATCCGCGGGCGAGAATCCTCAAGGCCTCGTGCGACAAGGTGCTCGAGCAGAGTAAGATCAAGGACCCGCTGCTGGACATCGCGCGAAAGCTCGAGGAGTTGGCCCTTGCCGATCCATACTTCGTCGAGCGCAAGCTCTATCCGAACGTCGATTTTTACAGCGGCATCATCCTTCGAGCGCTCGGCATCCCAACGAACATGTTCACCGTCTGCTTCGCGATGGGCCGGCTGCCCGGTTGGATCGCGCAGTGGAAAGAGCAGCACGACGATCCGACGAGCAAGATCCTCCGCCCGCGGCAAGTCTACATCGGCAACACGCTGCGAGACTACGTGCCGATGGACCGGCGGTAGGCTTTTTACTGATTATCGTCGCTCTTATCATCTTTCTTTTCGGCTTCTTTCTTTTCGTCGTTCTTATCGACTTTCTTTTCGTCGTTCACGTTCTTGTCGATCGACTGGATGATGTCTTCGACTTGTTTGCGGGAAAGCGTCGCTTCGTCGGCCATGATCATCAGTAGGGCCGGCCCCGTTTTGCCTTGAAACGCGCCATTTACTTTTATCTTTTTCTTGCCCGATTTCACGCCTATGCCTTGGGAAATGTGGAACTTTACCTCCTCCCCGCGAATCGTGCGCTTGACAGTCGAGTCTTCGGAATTCTTCAATTCCTCATTAAGGTCGTCGTTCTCCGACGGCTTCTGTTGGTTCGATCCCGACTCCAGACCTTGCATAAGTTGCTGCTTGAATTGGGGGCCGAATGCGTCGCTGAACGAGGCGACAATCAACACGGCCTTCGGCTTTGAACTATTTCCACCGTCGGCAATGAAAACCGCGCCTTCACCCACCGGCCCGACAAACGGCAACTTGTAGCGTCCGCCCGCTTTGGCTTCCAGCGGCGGTTGCGGAATGCGCATCGAGACAATCTCATCGCTTATGGCCTGAACCTCGCCCGGTTGTTGCGTCGTGGAATTCTTGAGAGTCTGAACGAAGTAGTACCCTCCTCCGCAACAAATCGCCAGCATCAAGAAGAACGCAATGCCCAGTAAAATAAAGACTTTGCCGAGACATCCTCCGCAGCCGCAGCCGGACGGTTGCGGCGGGGGCGGAGCAGGCTGGTAGGCAGTTGGCGACATTCCGGGCGGCGGGTAGTTGGACATGATCGGAACCCTCGTGGTTGGATGTTGACCGGTATTGTGAGGGATTAATTGGAAAGTGTCAATTGCCGGCAAGTCCCTTCCGGCAGAAGGGACCTACTGTAGAATAGACTAAATGCGCCATATCCTCGACGAATCGCCCGAGCAGCTTCAAGCCTGGATGGTCCAGCAGGGCCAGCCGTCGTACCGCGCCGGGCAAGTCCGCAAATGGCTCTTCGAAAAGCGTGCCCGCGACTGGGACGCGATGTCCGATTTGCCCCAGGGGTTGCGCGGAAGACTAGCTGAAGAGTTTTGCATCTGGTCATCGGAACTGGCCGTGCATCGCAAGGACGCCGACGGCACGGAAAAACTGCTTCTTACGCTGGCGGATGGGCGCGACAAGGTAGGATGGACCTCCGAGTCCGTCCAAGTTGTAGAAGGGACGGACTCGGAGGTCCATCCTACGTCGCGCAAAGGCCCGTTGCAGGTCGAGTGCGTGCTCCTCCGCGACGACAAGGGCCATTGCAGCATGTGCATCAGCACCCAGGTCGGCTGCGCGATGAAATGCGCCTTCTGCGCCACGGGCATCGGCGGCCTCTCCCGCAATCTCACGACCGGCGAGATCGTCGAACAGATGCTGCAACTCCAGCTTCTCTTGAAGCCCGAAGAGCGGCTCAGCCACATCGTCTGCATGGGCATGGGCGAGCCGCTGGCGAACCTCGACCGGCTCATGCCGGCGCTCGCAGCGGCCTCGGCCAAGGACGGCCTTGGCATCGGCGTCCGCAAGATCACGATCTCCACAGTTGGTTTACCTTTGGGCATCCGCCGCCTGGCCGAGCAGAACTGCCAATACCACCTGGCCGTTTCGCTTCACGCCCCCAACGACATATTGCGAACGAAACTCATGCCGACCAATCGCGGCATCGGCATCGACGCGATCATGTCCGCGGCCGACGAGTATTTTGAGAAGACCCGCCGCCGCGTGACCTACGAATACATCTTGCTCGCCGGCGTGAACGACGGTCCGATCGAGGCCGAGCAACTGGTCGATCTTCTCCGCGGGCGGCCGTCGCTGGTGAACCTGATTCCCTACAATCCGGTCGCGGGCCTCAACTTCCGCACCCCGCATCCCGCCGCGGTGAAGCGTTTTGTCGAAATCCTCGAGCACGGCGGGCTGAACGTGGCCATCCGCCATCGCAAGGGCGCGAAGATCAATGCCGCCTGCGGACAGTTGCGGCGGGCGGTGGCGATGCAACTACAGCCATGATAGGAGTCGCTATGCGATCGAAATTCGTTGTTTGCTTGCTATTTGCCATCGCGCCGGCCCCGTTACGCGCCAGCGACGCGGCGACGGACGCCGCTCACGACGCCCGCATGGCGTGGTTCCGCGACGCGCGTTTCGGCTGCTTTATGCACTGGGGCGTCTATTCCGTGCTGGGTGATGAGTGGCACGGCAAGCGCGGACCCGGTTATGCCGAGCACATCCAGCGGAAACTGCAAATCCCGCAGGCCGACTATCGCCGCGATGCCGTGGAGAAGTTCAACCCCACGCAGTTCGATGCCGAGGCATGGGTCTCGCTCCTGAAACGGGCCGGCATGAGATACTACATCATCACGGCCAAGCACCACGATGGCTTCGCGATGTACGACTCGAAGGTGAACGACTACAACGTCGTTGCTGCCACGCCCTGGCACCGCGACCCGATGAAGGAACTTGCCGCGGCCTGCCGGCGGCAAGGGCTTCACTTTGGCTTCTACTACTCGCACGCCTTCGACTGGGGCGACCGCTACGCCCCCGGCAACGACTGGGAATGGCAGAACCCCGGCGGCGACCGGCTCATCGGCGGCGCGCACTGGTGGACCACCATGCCCGACAAGCTGGCCGACGTCCGCAAGAACTACGTCGATCGCAAAGCGATTCCGCAAATCCGCGAACTGATCGCCAATTACAAGCCCGACATCCTCTGGTTCGATACGCCGTCGAAGCTGCCGTTCGAGGAGAACCGCCGCATCCTTAATGCAGTCCGCGAGGCGGGGCCGAACGTCATCATTAACGGTCGGCTCGCGCGGAATAGCCAGCGAAACTACGGCGACTACCTCAGCACGGGCGATCGGGCGGTCGAGTTCGTCGATCGCGCCGACTACTGGGAGGCGATTCCCACGACCAACGAGTCCTACGGCTGGAACCCGTTTGACAACTCGCACAAAACGCCGGAGTTCCTCATCCGCGTGCTGGCCAAGGCAGTGTCTCGGGGCGGCAATCTGCTCTTGAACGTCGGCCCGATGCCCGACGGCCGCATCGACCCCAAGGACGTGGCGATCCTCGAAGGCATCGGCCGCTGGATGAGCGTGAACGAGCCGTCGATCCGCGGCTGCGGCCGCGCGGGCCTGCCGTTGCAGCCTTGGGGCGTGATCACCGCCAAGGGCACGACGCTCTACTTGCATGTCTTCGACCGGCCGGCGGGATCGCTCGTTATCGGCGGCCTTGAGAGCACGCCTTATAAAGCCTGGCTGCTCGCCGATGCATCGCGGTCGGAACTGAAGGTCGTCCGCGAAAGCGAGCACGATTTGACGATTGACTTGCCGGCGAAACTGCCCGATGCGGCGGATACGGTGATCGCATTGGACTTTGACAGCGCGCCTGCCGGCGGCGGTGCGCGGTTGCTGGATGCCAAGACAGTCAACCGCCTGCTCACGTTCGACGCGGTGCGGCATCGCGGCGACCAGACCGGCGACGCCTCGCGTCTGGGCTACGGCGACGGCAAGAAAGACCGTTATCATGTCACGCATTGGACCGATCCACGGCAGTGGCTCGATCGGGACTTCCGTCTTAACGAGCCGGCGAAATTCGATGTCGTTATCCGCTACGCCAAGGCGCCAGGCCACGGCGACTACGTCGTCCGCTGCGGCGATTGGCAAGGCAAGGGAACCGTCGTAGAGCACGGCAAGGAAGGCGCGGTCACGGAGCAGAAGCTCGGCTCGATCGACCTGCCCGCCGGCAAGCAGCAAATCGAGTTGCGGGCCGAGCAGATCGAATCGGGCGAACTGTTCTGGCCGCTGGAGTTGTGGCTTAAGCCGGCGGGTACGAAGTGATTGGCGTGCGGGTCGATCTACTAGGCCTTCCCGCTGCTCAGATTCCTTAGGATATTTTCCAATGGGATCAATATCGCCAGAAAGCCCGAACAGATGAAGAGCATCTCCCCTAGCAGCACAAGATAGCCCCATATCTTGGCAGCGCGGTCCCAATCCACCTTGTAGAATGCGATCAATATGCCAATGTCAAAAAGGAAGGCTGCTGGAACCAACTCCCAAACGTATCGGGCGGTGAAAGACGACAGGTTAATGAATAGGATCGTCGTGTCGGGCAACTTCATGCCGAAATCGTTGAATATCCGTTCCGCCATAGGAATGAGCGCCATCGTCAAACCCAAACAAATTGCACCGAAGGCAACGTGCAGAAGAAGAAAAGCGGCAGCTTTAACGATTGAATCACGACGCGATCTAGATTCCATAGCCGGCAGTCCCGAATTGCACCCATATCGCCAGTTAACTTCTACGTCAAATATAGTCGCCTAGTTGCCACGATTCAACGCGCGTGCAATCCTCCGCGGCAATTCCGCCTCCATCATGGTCTCAATATCCTGCGGCAAGACGAGCGACCAGTTGGGCCACTGGTCGATCGTGCCGGGCATGTTCGGCCGCTCGGCGACCGCTTGAGCGTCTTCCAGAGTGGCCGTGACGATATGCGACGGCGATTCGGCCAGCCGGCGATAAGCCCGCTCGATCACGTCGTCCACGGCGGCGTTATCGTCTATCTCCAACAACCGGCGCAGATGTTCGTGCAGTTCGCGCATTTCATTCCCAACGGTCAGCCCGATCGCTCGTTGCGCCGCTTCGTCCGCGCGGCTCCATACGCCCGCGATGGTCGGCAAGTCGTGCGTCGTGATGCTGGCCATCGCCAACTCCGGATAGTCGCGCGGCGGCTTCGGTTCGAACCAGAGCAGCCGGCAGGACGATATGCTCCGCGCGGCGAGCCGCTCGCGAACGCCCGGCTCGACCGTGCCCAGGTCTTCACCGACGACGAAGGCTCCAGCGCGATGGCTCTCCAGTGCGACGATGCCGAGCAGATCATCGGCCGGATAGCGGACATACCAGCCCTGCCGCGGGTGCTCGCCCTCGGGAATCCACCAAAGGCGAAATAGCCCCATCACGTGATCGATCCTGAGTCCGCGGGCGTGGTAGAGCGCGGCTCGGATCGTCTGGATGAACGGTTCATACGCGGCCGCACGGAGCCGCGCCGGATGGAACGGCGGCAAGCTCCAATTTTGACCGTCTGTGTTGAACGGGTCCGGCGGTGCGCCGATAGTTATCGCTTGGGCCAGCAGGTCCTGCCACTCCCAGGCGTCGAAACCGCCCGGATCGAAGCCGATGGGCAAGTCCTGGAAGATGCGGACCGAAGCAGAAGCTGCCGCCAATTGCCGGTCGACCAGCCACTGCAACCAGGCATGATAGTCGACCGCGGCGGCGCGTTCCGCTAAGAAACGAGCCACCTCCGCATGATCGGGCCGGCGATACTCGCCGGGCCATTTGCGCCAGTCGGCCCCGAACTGTTCCGACAACGCGCAGAATGTGGCGAAGCGCTGTAACGACTCGCCCTGTTCGCGGCGGAACGCATTGAATCGTTCGTCCGCAACACCGTCACTCCAGATCATTTGCAGCGCCTTGTGCTTCAACTCGAATACGCGGTCGCGGTCAAGGCGCGTCGTGGCATTCAGCGCACTGCGCATCGGCTGCCAGTTGGGCAAGTTGCGGCACAAGCCTCTCCGCACCAGGAACGTCTTCGATACGCAGGTAAAGCGGATTGCGAAAGCGCCGCGTGCTCGGGTAATAGGGGCTCGCCGCTTGCGGCACAACCGGCGCGGGCGATACGAGCGGATTGACGAGCATCATGCCAGCGCCAGTCCGCGCGACCATTCGGCAAGCCGCTTCAGATCGGCCAAATCGCCGATGCCCCAACTTTCGCGCGACCGCGTGCTATGGAGCTGTACCGCCCAACCCCAAGTTCGCGCCGATGGCTCGACGCACTTCCACGGCGTTACGATGACTCGCGTTTTCCAGTCACCGGCCGTTGGATGGAAGTCGTGATAGCCCAGCGGCAGATCGCTTGGCAGTGAATCGCCGACCGACCGCCGCGAGCCGTCTTCCAGCACGAGCTCGCCCGGCGCGGACCAAGGAACTGACACGCCAACGGGCACAACGCGAACTGGCTCGCGGCCCGGCGCGACGCGGTTGGCGTCGGGTCCGCCCAAGGCTGCGAGAATGGCCGGCGGTGCGTCTGCGGGAATGGTTTCCCATTCATACTCACTTTGCTGATCGCGTCGTAATTCCTGCGGGTCCGACATGCTCTTAGGTTTCCTGACGGCGTCGTGAACTTAAGTCGGTGAGATTGTATCTTGTTTTAGCGGTCGGAGTTGAGGATTCACAACTTCGTCGTTGCGACTATTCTTTTTTTCGCGATTCTGCTACGATTTTGTTACTCATGGTCGATCCTGTAAAGCAACGTCAATTCGCCTTGGATGTCGTCCGGCGGCTCCGCGGGGCGGGTTTCGAGGCCTACTGGGCGGGCGGCTGCGTCCGCGACGAAGTGCTCGGCCGGCGACCGAAGGATTACGATGTGGCCACCAATGCGAAGCCGCCGGAAATCCGCGAACTCTTCGGCAAGACACGGACGTTGCCGCTGGGCGCGGCGTTCGGCGTGATCACGGTCGTCGGGCCGCGGCCGGCCGGGCAAATCGAAGTGGCCACGTTTCGCCAGGACTCCACATATAGCGACGGCCGCCATCCCGATAGCGTCACGTTCACTTCCGCCCGGGAGGATGCCGAGCGCCGCGACTTCACGATCAATGGCATGTTCTTCGATCCGGTCGAGCGGCAAGTGATCGACTTCGTCGGTGGCCAAGAAGATTTGCGGCAAGGCCGGATTCGGGCGATCGGCGCACCGCGGTTGCGGTTCCAGGAAGACAAGCTGCGGATGCTGCGCGCGGTGCGTTTCGCCGCCGTCTTCGGCTTCGCGATCGACGGCGATACGACGGCCGCGATTCGCGAGATGGCCGGCCAGATAACTGTGGTCAGCCCCGAGCGGATCGCCATGGAAATGCGCCGAATACTCACTGAGCCGGGCCGAGTGCTAGGCGTTCGGCTCTTGAACGAGTTGGGCCTGGCCGCAGCCGTGCTGCCGGAGATTGCTCCAAACGACGAAGCGTCGCGAAGCCGGCTAGAGCGATCGCTCGATATACTTGGGCGGCTGCGCGAACCTGAGTTTCCGTTGAGTTTGGCGGCACTCGTGGCGGAGCGTGGGCCGGCGGCGGTACGCGCGGTCGGACTCCGCTGGAAGCTGGCCAACAAGGAGACGGACGAAGCAGCTTGGCTCGTCGAGCACCATGAATCGCTTGCCGGCGCAGCTAAAGCGCGTTGGTCCATGATCCAGCCGCTGCTTGCGCACGATTGGGGCTTGGCTCTTGTAGCTTTGCATGAAGCTTCGTTGCCCGCTGCCGCTGACGATGTCACTTGGTGCAGCGAGCGGCTCGGTTGGCCGCCCGAAAAGCTCAACCCACCGCCGCTGGTCACCGGGAACGACTTGCAGGCCGCCGGACTTCGGCCGGGCCCGTCATTTGCGCGTATTTTGCAAGCCGTCCGCGACGCGCAGCTCGACGGCGAAATACGAACCAATGAGGAAGCCATTGCAATGGCCATGAAACTGTCGAAGACGTAGGGTGGGGCAAAATCGCGCAGCGAGCGCCGGCCCACCATTACAGTTAACATTAACACGGAGTCACCTATGGACAAGAAAGCCAAGAAACGCACCGAAGTACTTCGCACCCGCATCGGCAACTTGCAGCAGCAGTTGGCCGGCGCACGGAAACAGATGGACGATGCCGATGAGGTAAAGAACCTCGAAAAGCAACTCGCCGCGGCCGAGGCCGAATTGGCGAAACTAAAAGAGTAGCGGCGTATGCGGCGGACGACCTTGTATCGCATCCTGACGTGGCTCTCGGCAGCCATTTGGCTTGTCTCTGGGCTGTTCTGCAAAGTGCTCAATCTAGTTCCAAGGCAGGAGAGAATTGTCGCGCGGATACTGGGCGAGCAGTACGCCGACATATTAACCAAAGGCGTCGGCGGCGCGGAGGTTGTCATGGCCGTTTGGATCGTTAGCGGCATCATGCCGCGCGTGAACGCGTTGACACAGATCGTCGTTGTCGGGACGATGAACATTCTGGAGTTCATCCTCGCCCCCGACTTGCTGTTGTGGGGCAGGTTCAATGCGTTGTTCGCGGCAATGTTCATGATCATCGTCTATTACAATGAGTTCGTACTGCGACGCGGCCCCAAGCCGCAATAGCATGTTTTCTCGGCTGAAAAACCATCCGTTCGCCGTCGAGGCATTCTTCGAGCGGTCGCTCGTTTTGACCTTTGCCGTACTCAAGGATGAGATTCGGCCGCTCGTGCCCGATTGTCTGGAGTTGGACGATTTCAACGACCGCTGGGCGTTCATCGCCGTCGCGATGGTGCAAACCTCCGGCTTGCGGCCGAAGGGGTTCCCTCGATTTCTCGGCAGTGATTTCTTTCTCATCGGCTACCGTGTTTTCGTCCGTTATGCGAGCGCGGCCGGCAGGCGATTGCGCGGGCTCTACATACTCAAATCCGAGACCGACAGCCGGCGGATGGGGTTCTTCGGGAACATGTTTACGCATTACCAATATGCCACGACTGATATCCAACAAACCGAAAGCAACGGGCAACTGGAGATTCGCTCCAAGCGTTCGGACTTCCGCATTGCGGTCATGCCCGATACGAATGCCGATGACGTGCCACTGCCCGAACACTCGCCTTTCACCGATTGGCGGCAAGCCCGCGGGTTCGCAGGGCCGATGCCGTTTACGTTCACTTACAACGCGACGAAGAGCGAGGTGCTGATCATCGAGGGCGTGCGACAGCGCTGGGACCCCAAGCCGGTGCGAGTTGTCTACTATGACATATCCTTCTTAGAAACGCTTCCCATCACAACTCCGGTGCTGGCCAACGCCGTTGTGGTGGAAAAAGTTCCTTACTACTGGAAAAAAGGGCGGACGGAACCATGGCGTCCCTGAGAAAACCGTTCCAGGGAGTCTGGAACATCGTCCGTTTCAATTGGCAATTCTATGTTTTGTCGCTGAGCGGTTTAATAGTCCTGCTCTTGTCGGCTTGTCTGGTTCAGGAGTCCCTTCAGTTGTGTGCGGCGGTTGCCTGCGCAGCAGTGTTCGCCGTCTCGCTCCTTTCTTTGCTCGTATCCTGGTACATTTACGATCTTTCCGGGCTGTACGATTTGCGATGGTGCGGCGCGTGTAAACCCGTGCGCGCGGATCGTTAACATCCACGCCGGTTTCGATGAGACCAGCGCGTTGTTGCAAGCTAAATATGCCGGCTGCGAGTTGACGGTTCTCGACTTCTATGATCCGCGCAAGCACACGGAAGTTTCCATCCGCCGAGCGCGGAAGGCATACGCTGACTTTCCTGGAACGCAGTCCGTCGATACGAAAAGCATTCCGCTGCCTGACGATTCGGCGGACGCGATCTTCGTCATCTTGGCGGCCCACGAAATCCGGCGCGACGACGAGCGCGCGGCCTTCTTCCGAGAACTGAGACGTATTGTAAAACCGTCGGGCCGAATCGTGGTGGCCGAACATTTGCGCGATTTTGCGAACTTCCTGGCCTATACGATCGGCTTCTTTCACTTTCTTCCTCGCGCGACGTGGATCGAAACGTTTCGTCCGTCGGCCCTCGAAATAGCCAGCGAGGCCAAGGTCAACCCATTCATCACAGCATTCATTCTCACGAAGCATGGAACTGCATCTTAAGATAATTGGAGTATTGCTCATCGCACTGGGCCTGCTGCACGCCGGTTTTCCTCGCTATTTCGCCTGGAAGACCGAGCTCGCCCGGCTGAGCCTGATCAACCGGCAGATGATGCAGGCCCACACGTTCTTCATCGCACTCACGGTCATCTTGATGGGCCTTTTGTGCCTGACTTCCGCCGCCGACCTGACCGGCACGCCGCTGGGGCGTCGCGTCGCCCTAGGGCTGGCTGTTTTTTGGACGACTCGCCTGCTCGTGCAGTTCTTCGGCTACTCGCCGGCGCTTTGGCGCGGCAAGCGATTCGAGACAGCGGTGCATATCGTTATGTCGATGCTCTGGGCGTACCTCAGCGCGGTGTTCGTTGTGATTGCCTGGTCTTCAACTCGGAGTTGAAAGGTCGTTGACCGCGGATTCTGCGATACGAAATCTTCAGCCATATTACTTGTCGTCCACGCCTCACGTCGAGACCGGCAACCGCAAGACCTGCGAGGCGTAGGTTCGGACATTCGCGCGAAACGCCGACCAACGAGGCTCCGCGCGAACATTTTCGAGGAGCGCGACAACTTCTTGAGCTTCGCTAAGCAAAGTCGCCGCGCCCTTCCCGCTTTGAAAGCTGGTAATGCGAAGATCATAATCGGCGCGGTTGCGTTGAGTACGAAGCAACTCCAGCTTATCGCCCGCCCGCCGTGCGGCATCGACTTGCGACTCCTTCAGACAAAGCTGCATCTGACGATGTGCCTCAGCCGAGGCCGGCAGAAAGACTCCCGCGGCGTCCATCAATTCCTTGACAAAGTGAAATGCGCCGTAGTACGCGCGGCTTACCGCAGCGCGATTACGCGGCTCGCTACCGGCGGCCAGCAGTTCGCTCGCCAAAGCTAAGAACTCAACGCTGCGCATCATTCCACGTCAGCAAGAAGAACGAAGGAGCTGGCTGCGTCTCCAATTCGGTCCCGCAGTGAGTCGAACCAAACATCATGCTTTGCCACGGCCTCCTCAACCGTCGCGTTTAACCGCACGTAAACTCCAATATGCGTCCAATCCGAAATCTCCGGGTCCTCAATCACGCCAAGTGCAGTCGTTTTGGCGAACAGTTCTTGTGACAGCTCAATGACCTGTGAAAGGTGCTCGCGGACGCGGAGGCGTTCCGCGGTTCGGAGGACATCATCGGGAACTGTAATCGGCAACGGCGGAACGACTACCGGCGCGTAGGAAGATTCTTCTGTAGTCTTGGCAATCATGCTCTTTGCTCCCTTCTACCTTATTATCGCGTTGTGCCTCAATACAAGCAATTGCAACTCTATCGCTTCACCGGAAACCTATCCTGCACCGCCTGCACGGTCATCTCCTCCGTTCGCAGGGCTTCCATCGCCAGCACCGCGGCGTCGGCCGCTTGGATCGTCGTGATGCAGGGGACGCCGTGCGAGACGGCGGCGGCGCGGATGCGGCCCTCGTCGGTCCGCGCCCCCTTGCCGCTGGGCGTGTTCATGATCAGGCTGCAAATCGCCGTCGAGCATGTAATCGAGCAGGTTGGGATGTCCCTCCTGCAAGCTTCATCAATCGCTGCACGCGAATGCCGGCGGCCTCGATCCGCTCGGCCGTTCCGCGCGTGGCGAAGAGCGTGAAACCGAGCTTCTCCAAGCCGCCGGGCGAGATCGACCGCGTGGTCCTTCTGCCGCTCGGCCACGCTGATGAAGATCGTTGCCGCTGGTGGGCAGCAACGTCCCGGCCGCCAACTGGCTCTTGGCGAAGGCGATCGAAAAGCGGTCGCTGATGCCCATCACTTCGCCGGTCGATTTCATCTCCGGGCCCAGCACGATGTCGACGCCCGTGAACTTCGCGAACGGGAAGACGCTCTCCTTGACCGAGACGTGCCGGGGAACCGGGTCGCCGTGGTACCCTTGCTCGGCCAGCGACACGCCGACCATCACCTTGGCCGCGATCTTCGCCAGCGGCATGCCCGTGGCCTTGGAGACGAACGGCACCGTGCGGCTGGCGCGCGGATTGACCTCCAGCACGTAAACCGTGGGCACGCCGTCTTCTTTCTTGACGGCGAACTGGATGTTCATCAGCCCGTGGACGTTGCATGTGCCGGGCCAGTTGACGGGTGGCCTCGCGGATTTCGGCGATGACCGGCCCGGGCAGGCTGTAGGGCGGGATCGCGCAGGCCGAGTCGCCCGAGTGGACGCCGGCCTCTTCGATGTGCTCCATGATGCCGGCCACGATCACCTGTTCGCCGTCGGCAGATCGCGTCGACGTCGACCTCGTGGCGTCTTCGAGAAAGCGGTCGATCAGCACCGGCTGCCCTTGGGCGACGATGAAGGCCTCGGCCACGAAGCGCTCGAACTGGTCTGTCGTCGTAGCAGATTTCCATCGCCCGGCCGCCGAGCACGAAGCTGGGCCGCACGAGCGCCGGATAGCCGATCTTGGCCGCCTCGGCGCGGGCCTGGGCCATGGTGCGGGCGATGCCGTTGGCCGGCTGCTTCAGATCGAGCCGGTCGAGCACGTTGGCGAACTTCTCGCGGTCCTCGGCGTCCTCGATCGTGTCGACGCTCGTGCCGATGATCGGCACGCCGGCACTGGACAGCGCCCGGGCCAGGTTCAGCGGCGTCTGCCCGCCGAACTGCACGATCACGCCGTCGGGCTGCACGCGGTCGCAGATGTTGAGCACGTCTTCGGTCGTCAGCGGCTCGAAGAACAGCAGGTCGCTCGTGTCGTAGTCGGTGCTGACCGTCTCGGGATTCGAGTTGACCATGATCGACTCGATGCCCAGCTCGCGCAGGGCGAAGCTGGCGTGGCAGCAGCAGTAGTCGAACTCGATCCCCTGGCCGATGCGGTTCGGCCCGCCGCCCAGGATCATGACCCGCTCGCTGGCCGGGCTGTTTCGGCGGCGTTTCGTCCTCGTCCTCGTAGGTCGAATAGTAGTACGGCGTGTAGGCCTCGAACTCGGCGGCGCAGGTGTCGACCGACTTGAACGTGGCCACGATGCCGCGCCGCTTGCGATCGGCGCGGACGTCCATCTCGGTCGTGTGCAAGATCGTGGCCAATTGCCGATCGGAAAAGCCGAACTGCTTGGCTTGCCGCAGGGTGGCGTCGTCGACCGTCCTCCAGCGAGCCGAGGCCGCGGAGCTCGTCTTCCAGCTCGACGATCTCGAGCAGGTTGTCGCAGGAACCAGGGATCGATGTCCGTCAGTTCGTGGATGTCGTCGATCGACATGCCGCTTTTGATCGCGTAGCGCAGGTACCAGACGCGCTCGGTCGTTGGGCGTGGTGAGCTTGGCCGCGAATTCGTCGCGCGACGGCTGCTGCGGCGGTGCCCCAGAGGTCCTTGCCGTCGCAGCCGAAGCCGAAGCTGCCGACTTCCAGACCGCGCAGCGCCTTTTGGAACGACTCCTTGAACGTGCGGCCGATGGCCATCGTCTCGCCGACGCTCTTCATCTGCGTGGTGAGCGTCGGCGTCGGCCTCGGGAAATTTCTCGAAGGCGAAGCGCGGGATCTTGGTCACCACGTAGTCGATCGTCGGCTCGAAGCAGGCCATCGTTTCGCGCGTGATGTCGTTGGGCAGTTCGTGCAGCCGATAGCCGACGGCCAGCTTGGCGGCGATCTTGGCGATCGGGAAGCCGGTGGCCTTCGACGCCAGCGCGCTGGAGCGGCTGACGCGCGGGTTCATCTCGATGACGATCATCCGGCCGTCGTGGGGATTGATGGCGAACTGGATGTTCGAGCCGCCGGTCTCGACGCCGATCTCGCGGATCACGGCCAGCGAGGCGTCGCGCATCCGCTGGTATTCCTTGTCGGTCAGCGTCTGCGCCGGGGCGACGGTGATCGAGTCGCCGGTGTGGACGCCCATCGGATCGAAGTTCTCGATCGAGCAGATGATCACGACGTTGTCGTCCTCGTCGCGCATCACCTCCATCTCGTATTCTTTCCAGCCGATGATCGATTCCTCGATCAGCACCTCGCTGACGGGCGACAGCTCCAGGCCGCTGGCTGACCAGGTCGGTCGAACTCGTCGCGGTTGTAGGCGATGGCCGAGCCGCTGCCGCCCATCGTGAAGCTGGGCCGCAGCACGCAGGGCAGGCCGATCTGCGGCAGCGCCCGGCGGGCTTCCTCGAGCGTTGTGACCGTGTCGCCGCGGCAGCACTTCCAGGCCGATCTTTTCCATCGCCTCCTTGAACTGGTCGCGGTTCTTCGGCCTTGTCGATCACCGCCGGCTTGGCGCCGATCATCTCCACGCCGAACTTCTCCAGCACGCCGTGCTTGGCGCAGGTCCATCGCCAGGTTCAGCCCGGTCTGGCCGCCGAGCGTCGGCAGCAGGGCGTCGGGCCGCTCGGCCTCGATCACCTTGGCGACGATTTCCCAGGTGAGCGGCTCGATGTAGGTGCGGTCGGCCATCTCCGGATCGGTCATGATCGTGGCCGGATTCGAGTTGACCAGCACGACCTCGTAGCCTTCCTCGCGGAGGGCCTTGCAGGCCTGCGTGCCGGAATAGTCGAACTCGCAGGCCTGGCCGATGACGATCGGGCCGGAGCCGATGAGCAGAATTTTCTTGATGTCGGTACGTCGAGGCACGAGAGCTTCCTTGGCAGGCGCGGTGCGAACTCGGTTTCCGCACTGGCAGCGAACGAGTTCGGTGTAAAATTTCCTTAGTTTAACATGACACGTCGTCAGTTCTCAAGGGGGTGCAAGGTCGCGCGTCAGGGCGGCGGGTGCAGCATATTTTTTCTTCGCATGTTCGCCTCGAAATTCCACGTGGAAAACGCATGTTTTTAAGACAGGATCGAGACAGGACCGACTCAGGATGAGACAGGACCGAGTCAGGATTACGTCTTTTGGTCCATTGTATTTGCGCGCCCTGCGGCACCGGGAGAGAAGGCAGCGAGTCGAGAGCAAAGGCCGTACGAATAAATCGAATGTCGAACAGGGCCACGGATAAAGCGCGGATGGAACACGGATGCGGTCCTGGGGATTTGGGGATTTTGAACATTGAACCTTGTACATTGAACATTTCAGTTTTCATCGTTCATCCTTCTGCCTTCATCCTTTATTCCTCTCCACCGCCCACTCCCCACTACCCACTGCTCTATGTTTACAGTACATAACATATCTATACATATATATATTGCAAGATGCGCTATGCGATAATAGTAGAAATCTTTTCGGATTGTTCCCAAGTGCTTGCCGCGTAAGGACTTAAAGAATTTTCCGGCCTCCTTTTGACATAGCACAACTCGGCCATGTTTTTATTGCGAGGGCGGCAGCTCGTTGTTAGCAAACGAAAAAACAAACAGCCAAAAGAAGGATTCCTGGTCGAGCCCTGATCAAGCCCTGATCGAGTCCTGATCCACGCCTGATCGCGGTCTAACCGATGTCTGACTTGACAGGCTGAAAACCACGAAATCCAAAAATGAAAAAAACTTCGCCGCCTGAATTCACGCTGTGCACCAAACCCCGTCACTGCAATGAACAATGAACATTGATCATTGAACATTGCACCTTCCCCCTATGCCCCTCTCAACTCCTACAAACGGCTTCCAACAAGGCTTCTCAGCATTACCGCCCGAGCGTGCCGATGTTAAATCCTGCCGGTCACGGATGTTTCACCGGTTGCGTAGCATGGGCGATGTCGAGAGACTCGACGGCCCTTGCCGGCAGTATCCTGACTGCCCGCGCAACTTGCAAAAGCAGTCGTTTCGGCAGCCTACCCGAAGCGACGCAGCACGGCCAAGGAGGGAAGGCGAAACTGCACACCCCATTCCCGCTCCCTCCCGTGGCCACATCGACTTCCCAACCATCGAATCTCAGACTCTATACCGAGCCCGGCAAGCGCGGCGTGCGTTCGCCCAGCGCGCCGGCCAGCTTGCCCGACGTTTTGCAGGCGTTTCAAAAGACCACCGGCTGGTCGCTGCAATATGTCAAGGGCCGGCCGGGCGCGGCGGAGAGCACCCTCACCCCCTGCCTCTCTCCCAAAGGGCGAGGGGAGCAAGGGCCCTGCCCCTCTCCCAATGGGCGAGGGGAGCAAAAGTCCGGTCCCTCTCCCAATGGGAGAGGGGAGACTGTCACACCGCCGATCGCCCTTGGAGACGAAACGTCCGCCGGGTATTTGACGCTCGGCCCTGTAAAAAGTCGCGGTGAAAAGCGCTGTGGAAGGCACACCAGCCGACCCGCCGGTCACGCTCGAAATGGCCCACCGGCTGGCGTCAGCCATTGGCGGCATGTTGGGAGAGATCGTCATGCTTCGCCGCGCCGTTTTCGAGCGCGAAGCGGAGCTTGCCGCCGGCGTGCCCTTAGTGCCCAACGCGGCGGAAACCGAACACCTGGCCACGAGGCTTCAGGCCGTGTTACGCGGCGGGGCCCAGGCCGTGGGCTGCGATGCGGCGGCCCTATACCTTCTAGACGAGGCAACCAGCAAGCTCAAATTACGCTCTTGTTGGGGACTGCCTTTGGATCGGCTCACGGCACCGCCGCGAATGCTGCAGGGCGCCGTGGCCGATCTGGAATCACTGCTCGGGCACGCCGTGGTGTTGGAAGACACCGCGATGATGCGGCATTGGCGCGCCCCCGAGGATTTTACCGCGGCCGTTTGCGTGCCCGTCTCGACCTCGACGACGATCCTCGGCACGCTCTGGATGTACTCGAACGTGAAGCGCAATTTCACCGCGCCCGAGACGAACATCGTGGAAGTGATCGCCGGCCGCCTGGCCGCCGAACTGGAACGCGAGATGCTCTGGCAGGAAGGCTTTGCCGCCGCCGAGATCAAGAAGCAGATCGCCGCCGCGGAACGCCTGCAACGGAACCAGCTTCCCTCGGTCGCGCCGATGTTGGATGGCTGGGAGGTGGCCGGTTGGACGGAACAAGCGGGTGCGCTGGGCGGAGATTTCCACGATTGGTTCTGCCTGCCCGACGGACTGCTGGCGGTGGCCGTCGGCCACGCGATGGACAGCGGCGTGCAAGCGGCGCTCGCGGCCAGCGGGCTAAAGGCGGCGCTGCGTGCCCACGGGCAATACTTTCGCGAATCCCAGCAGACCTTGAAGCGATTGAACCTGACGCTTTGGACCGGCTCGGCCGGCGATCAGCATGCCACACTCTTTTATGGCTTGATCGAAACGGCGACGGGCCGCGTCTGTGCCGCTTCGGCCGGCCATCCCGGTGCCCTCATCATTCGCGCGGGCAGTTGGGAATCGCTGACTCAAGTAACACCGCTCCTGGGCGAAGGGCCGGAAACGCTCTATGAGCAGACGGGCTACGAGCTTCAGCCCGGCGAGACGCTGGCCCTGTTCTCGGATGGCGCACTGGAATGCCCCGGTGAGGACGGCAAGCCGCTGGGCGAAGTCGGCATGGGCAAGCTGCTCGAAGGAATGCACGATCGACCAGCGACGGAGATGGCGGCAATCATCCGGCGGCATCTGGATCAGAACGCGATTTCCGCGATCGGGCGTGACCGGAGTTTGCTGCTCGTGAAACGCCGCGGATAGTTGGAGTTTCGGCTTTAGCCGGTTGTCGCACGAATTGCCGCCTGAAGGCGGCACTCCAGCGCGGACTCCCCTCCCTTGACGCCGCCGCCGGGGGATATAAACTGAATAGACACTGCTTCTGCGGGAATGGCGGAATTGGCAGACGCGCCAGGTTGAGGGCCTGGTGGCCGCAAGGTCGTGCAGGTTCAAGTCCTGTTTCCCGCACTTGTTTTCCCGTAAGGACTTACGAATAATATCGTAGGTCCTTTTTCATTCTGTTCCCAAGCGGATTGGGAACAAAATGGGAACATCATTGGGAAAACATTGAGGTTGCACATGGCCAGTCTCGAAAAGCGAGGCGACAACTTCCGCATCATCTTCCGTTACGCCGGCCAACGACACCAAGCACCACTCAAAACGAGCAGCGACTCCGAAGCGAGTCAATTGATCGTGCGAATCGAACGCAAATTGGCGTTGCTCGCTCAGGGTGACATTGTGCTTCCGCAGGGAGTCGACATTGAGTCGTTTTTGCTGAGCGAGAAGCCCAAGCTCAGCGCTTCCACGGCCCTAAAAACGGTTGTCCCAGCATATCAGCAATCTCGCCAGTCGATTGAGGCAAATTCGCTGGCCACCATCAAATTGCACTTGGCCCACATCCAGCGGTTCTTCGGGGCGAGTGCCAATCTGAACGAGATCACGTTCAGCCGCCTTCAAGATTATGTCAACGAGCGGGTAAAGAAAGTTTCTGCGATCACCGTGCGAAAGGAAGTCACCAGCCTGAGCGGATTGTGGTCGTGGGCGGTGCGCACTAATCGTGTCCGAGGTGGCTTCCCGAACCGCGGCCTGGAGTATCCCAAGACCGACGAGAAACCGCCATTCCAGACATGGCCCGAGATCGAGCGAAAGATCAAGAACGGGGCAGACGACAAGCTTTGGGACTGCCTTTTCCTCTCGACGAAGGAGATCGCCGAGCTTTTGAAATACACCAAGAAAAATTGCACCGCACTTATCCACGCGATGGTCACCTTGGCCGCCCATACCGGTGCAAGACGAAGTGAGTTGCTTCGCGTCCGCCTCGAAGATGTCGATTTCTCCTCGAACACGGTCACGATTCGCGAGAAAAAGCGCGTGCAGGGTCGGAATAGCCTACGGCAGGTGCCGATGTCCGGCCTACTCACCAAAGTCATGAAGGCATGGATGAAGGACAAGACCGGAGAAATCTTTGGACTCACACGCGACCAAGCGCACGACAAGTTCCAGAAGGCATTTGCCGGCAGCAAATGGGAGATGCTCAAAGGATGGCACGTTCTCAGACATTCCTTCGCGAGTAATTGTGCGGCCCAAGGGCTGGACCAACGCATCATCGACACCTGGATGGGCCATCAGACGGAAGAGCAGCGCAAGCGCTATCGCCACTTGTTTCCGCATCAGCAGCGACAAGCCATCGACTTGGTGTTTGCCTAATCAGTGCCGCAATCGCCGGTTCTGACGTACTGCAAACGCTATGCCGTTTGTAACTTCCGGCCACGACTGTCGAACTGCCCGCGATTACCTTTCACGCGTTTAAGCCAGCGTTATTTTAAATGTCTGTACACTTGCTCCCATTGAATTGGGCTCGAATTGCATCTTTTACATCCCGACCTGCCCCCGTTTCTTGTACCAGGGGTTATGAGAGTATGGGTTGGGGAACTGGTAAGGTAACTGGTGTTCGCTCAGGCGGCGTTTGCGTAGGCTGAGGCGTGATCACGTACACAACATCGTCACCAGTTGGTAAAGTGGCTTTTCCTGTGTCGTGATAACTCGTGCTTGAGGAATAAACTCAGACAGTGTATCTTCAATCGTTTTTTGGCTCAGTTGAAACGTGTCCAATAGAATGCAGGGCACGGATTTAATATGATTTCGCCAAAAATCAGCTCGAAATCTGCGCATAATAGTAAGCGCGTTCGGGTTTGCCAGAAAAGGGTGTACTCGATTAGCCGGTCTGTTGCCAAGCCTGCTGAGAATTACCTCTAACGGCGGTTCCAAAATGGCCCAAGCTTTTGGCTCCTTTAAGTCGCCGGAACGTCAAAAGCCGGCGATAGGAGGCTGCGAGTTCTCGCAACGCAGCAGGGAAACCCAATTGCATTTTCGCGTACTCAAACGCCAGGACCGTTACAGGCGACGTGTCCATTAGCACAATATCCTGTTCAAAACTGTTCCGCAGTCTCTCGCGAAGCATTTCAAGCTCAACCATCCGAGTTATTGCAATAATGGCTTCATCTTTGCATTTAGGAGGAAAGTAAGGCATCCCCCGATCTGTGATTCGCATTACTTTCTCGATGTCTGTGTGCTCGGGAACCACCCCAGCCATGAGCCGCTGCGCAACTGCAATCACCGCAGTGCTTTTTCCGGCACAAGTGCTTCCTTCAATTGCAACGAACCATTCGTTGATGGACAAGACCACCTCTACCGTCGAGGAGTTGAAAGATCAATTTCAATCGGTTCTAGCGGAATCCCATTCGCCAATACTCCTTTCACCAGTTGAGGTAGACCCTGAGGTACGAACATATCTTGGCTACGCAAGAGTTGTTCGAGCGACCACCATCGATGTTCTCGGTAGGTGTCCGCTTCCATCTCTTCCATGTTTCCGATATCAATGGGCAGTTCTGCTGACACCTTAACTAAATAGAAAGCTTCGTGTAGACGTGTTGCCTCGCCTTTCCAATTGAGCACGTGCTCCCCTTTCCCGATTTCGCCAACGATCTCGGCTTGATTGATTCCTGTCTCCTCCCAAAGTTCCCGAAGAATTGCTTGTTCAGGAGACTCATCGTTTTTTATGCCACCACCCGGCGTAACCCAAAAGTCGGCCCGTAGAGGGTTAATCAAATCCTCAACGACGCCGGTATTCCTTATTCGAATTAAGAGAACTCGCTTCGTAGTGTCAATAAGAATCATCCGAGCGGCTCTACGTAAATTCATATGTTGCGCCTCCTATTTGACGTTTGCCTGGCATAACCGCATCGGCAACCACAGAAAGGCCCGACATTACTCGTTTGATCGCAAAGAGCGGCCCGAAGGCAGTGTATTACATCTTGCGCATCGAGACCTTCAGTCGCATCAAAAATTGGGCGAGTTTGTCCGTCTACGCGAACGCATGGGTTACTGCTAAAGCATTTTACAGAGCAGTGTAGCGACTTTAGGATCGCCAAAGTATCCAATATGTCCGCCAGGACCAAGGGAATTCTCTCTTGGAATCGCAGAGGATGCGCCAGAGGCTTCCAGAAACTCGAGGCTCCGACCGATCAGATCGCCGGTCCGATAGCAATTCTCCCAATGATTTAGTGCTGTCAATTGCCAACCGCAAGCCTTTAGAACGCCGTAGTCTTCAGGGTAGGCTTGCGCCATGAGTTTCAACGGGCTAACTGTTGACCGGCAAGCACTTACGAAGACCGGTACGGGCGGCATCAATCGAGGATCCGTATCACTTCCCGAATACGGAAATGATCGCCGCCTGTTGTGTTGACGGGTACAGATGCCTGTATCGCTTCCGCTGCTCGTCCGTCGCGTGGCCCGTCCATTCATCGATCAGCCGCTGGTCAATTCCCTTGCTCGCACATGCCGAAATAAACGAGTGTCGCAAGACGTGATAGCCCCGCAGCACCTTCCACTTCGATTCTTTCACCGCCCGCCGAAAATGATCGTGGGCCTCGTCATGGGTGACCGGGACGGCGGTGGTCCGCTTCGTTTTGCTTCGGACGACCGCATTTTGACAAAACAGATTCGGACTGTCGGGATGGACGGTCAGCCATGACTTGAGGGCGCCGGCGAGTGAAGGAGTGATCGGCACTCTGCGGGTGGTTGTCTTTCCCTTAGTACGCTTCTTCTCGCGAATGACGATCGTGTTGCCCTGAAAATCCACATCGGAAACGAGCATCCGCAATAGCTCCGCCCGCCGGGCGCCGGTGTAGGCCGCAACGCAACAGAGCGGATAGATCCACGGCTGTTGGGCCTTTTCGTTCACATGGGTAAGCAATTGTGAGATCTCTTCGCCCCGAAGGTAAAGGCAATCCCACCATTCTCTTGCTTCCTCATCCGTCAAGCCCCGTGACCCGTCGCTCGATCTCTTCCCAAACCATGAAGGGCGGTTTTTCACTGAACCGCGGATACCGAATTCACTTCATGGGAAACCGCCCCTCCAGTAGTTTCATTTGCACGCCCCAGTTCCAAGCCGTTCGGAGGGTCACGATTTCTTTGCGGATTGTCGCGGGGGACAACTTGCCTCGCAGCCCCTTTTTCTTGGCGCGGCGGTCGACATGCTGCTGTAGGTCCGCTAAGGAAAGGTCTGGCATGGGAAACTTCTCGCCCAGGGTACTGACGAGGTGCCTGAAATGCAGCTCGATCCCTTCAAGGGTGGACTGTTCCAAGCTTCCATTCCGATGGGTCTCTAGGTAGCGGTCCCTCAATCCGGCGAGCGTGAGCACGTCGCTCTCAGGATTCGGCTTCTTACTAGCTGTAAGTAATTGGTATCTAACGACTTGTGGCAACGGACACTTTATCCATTTCTCGCGGATGAAACACGCCAGGCATTCGTCCTAGTTTTTGCTTCCAACATCAGTCAGCCGCGTGACATACGCATTGACGCGGAAGTCGATGTGACAAATGGAACGTAGATTCATTTAACGCGTTTCACCATTTCACGTTTGTCGGCATGATACGCACTCGGGAAACGCCTAAGTCGACGGGACGGTGGCTCTGCTAGCGGAAGTAAATGTCCACCTCCGAGTCGCTAACCGCTACCGCTCGCTGGCCAGAACCGGTGCTGGGATTCTCCACTCCCCAAACAACATTTGGCGATAGATTGCCAGTCCGAATCTTGATATTACGAAAAGGCGTAAGAGGCGACGCCGGGTAATAAGAATTGTCTATAACTCCGTACGCTTCTAAAGTCTCACTGCACCATAACAACTCATCGATACCCTGAACGACTAGATTCGTGCCCGCAATCCCTCGGAACTCGCTACTGTAGGTGAAACTTGTCCCCGACTGGCCAGAGAGTGTCATTGAACCGACAAGCGCATCGCCAACATCCACTTTAACCAGAGGCGTGTAAAATGCTTGGCCCGTCGTGTGCACATACCAACTCGCGATTGCCCAGAAAGGACCTCCGCCGTCTGGACTGGTCCCCCATTGCAACACAGGCTGTAAGATTGCGCTGTTGCCGCTGAACCTCGTTATGCCATTGAACAAGTAGATCAATTGGTTCGATCGTGTCGTCGGTTCTTGGGGCACCAGCCATTCTGTTTCAAAGGAAGTAATGGTCGTGCCCGTGCCGTTGTTCCAGTAGGACGTTGCAATCCAGCCGTTTCCGAGTGTTGGAAACACGCCAAAAGCCATAATTGGTTCAGCGACATCGCGAATTGCATTTGTCGCAAGGTTTAGAAGCTGCACCCTTGCAGGCGTAATCCTCACTACATGCCCAGGCTCAACGCAATGCACAAGTGAGCGGTGGCGCCGCCCGCCGGGGGTCTGTATAAAATCATTGTCCATTGTGGCTTCTCCAGTTCCTGCGGAAGTTGAGAGTTTCGAAACAACGGCGACGTTGCCCTGCTTATCGACTTGAACCGCCTCGCTCGGCTTGACTTGATGGACCAAATCCTTTGAACGAGGACCGCCGGGAGTGATGATTCGATTGTCAGCCTTGCGAGGATCGTTGGAATCGCCGTTCATAGGTGACTTTCCTTGCGTCTCTTAGCTCAAATGTCAGCGGTGTGCCAATCGTCCTCAAACAACTAAGGAACATGATGGCATGAAACTGGCCGAAGCGTCACTTTGAGACCGCTATTTCTAACATAACGCGATTATCTGAGCCGACTCCGCCGGTGAAGTTCTCTCGTTGGCCCCAGATCCCCTCCACTCCGGCCAGAACTACGTGTTGAGATTTGGCAACATCTACTTTATGCAGGTAGCCATCGTCGCCAACAATCTTATAGCTAAAGCCGCTTTCGCCATGAAACAGTTCGTAAACCAAGTTGACGGAGAATTCCTCACCTTGGTGGAACATAAGCGCTGATGACGGAACCGGGTTCGTAAGACCGATGTAACTGAAGGACGCCGTTGACCTCCAATGAAAGCTCCACTGGTGGGTGTAACCCAAATAGCAGGCCATAAGTGGGATAAGTTCTGGATCTGCCCCCGGGTTGGTTGAAGGATACACCGCGTCATAAATTGGAGTGACAAGGTGAAGGTCGTTGAAGTAATGACCAATCCCGCGGCCCCCGGTCGCCGAAAAGTAGACATAATCTCGAAAGTCGCACGGATTGACGATAGCAATGGCGCCACTGAGCTGTAATCCCCAGCCAAACGTACTTCCGTTCGGATTAGCAAACGGTTGTTCAACCGAAAGATCGCGAAAGACGCTGCCCAACTGTACATGCCAATTCTCGGTCTTGGGATCCTGGAAATCGGCGTAGCGCAGCGTCCATATCAAGTCCGGATAATGTGAGAACGAGACGTAAGGGACGGGCCTGAATGGCGGCGTGTTGTCGATAATCGAATTATCAATGTCCGGTGACGAACCCTCAACGCTCACAGCCGAGTATATACCGGTAGGATCCTTCTTTGGATCGTCGGGTTGCAGGAAAGTTGCGCCCACCTGGTATTGTCCGGCCTTTATCGAGGGGCGCCCGATTGCACCGAGAAAATCCAGGGAATCGCAATAACATCCAATGTCCTCGAACGCGGTGTTCGTTAAGCCGACTACATATTGGTCCCAGTGCACATATCCTTGCGGAATCGCGACCACAGTGCCGCCGGTGCTACCCATGCTGGTGTCGAAGTTGTCAAGTTCCACGGAGACAGCACCGGACAAATTCGCAGGCACGGTGGTGTCAAATGAAACACCGAGTGCCGAACCGCTCCCTTGAACATTCACGCGACCGCTCTTACCGAAAAACGGGTCTCCCGTGACGGGGATCGCTGACGTTAAGAAGTTTCCGCCAGCAACCGGGTTCATCCTAGCGCTGTCGCAGTAAGGCGCACCGCGTGCGGCCATTACAACTTCGCTAAAATGGATTAGTGGCTGCTCGCTAGATGCGCTGGGTGAAGTCGGTGGACTTGGCGCCATATTCGATGGCACGGTAGGCGATGCGACATTTGGGGAAGGCGAATAGCGGTAGGGAGCCAGTGCTCGTCGAGGAAGAACGCCTGCGCGTGTTCCTGAAGTCTGTGTTGGCGGCTGGCTTGTGCCGCCTGTTGGTTTGGCGTCACCACGACTGTAGGTGGCCCAGGCATTGGAGGTGCAGGTTGATAGTACCTCGGTGCGTCAGTTGGCGGGGATACCGCAGGCAGAACGCGGACACGACTCGCAACCATGTTCGCCGGTGCATCGGTTTGAATTGGATAATTGACCCGATCTGGATCCTGCCTTGGACTTGGCTCGGGCGAAGGACTGCTGTTGCGCCTATGATACTCGTTACAAGCACAAAGCAACGCAATGAGCGGCCACGCGATAATAGTTTGATTGGAATGCGCATGATTTCCTAGATTCATTCTCGATTGAATACCGGACCGGAACCAATCGCAATCCCGTCCGCTTGTGGCTATTATGCCACTAATATCGGTTACCCGGTTGTGGCGAATAGTACATAAGTACGCGGTATAAGCAATAATCCCTTGAAAACGCCGTATTTAATCCATGCAATCGGAATTGTTGACAGAATCATTTTACAATAGTCGGTCATGCCCGCGTCCTTATGGGCAGCACGCTCCCATCCTTTTGTCAGCGCAGGAAGGAGGCAACATTTCCTATCTCGCAATTCACAGAAATCCCGTCATTCTCGTACCCCGTCGCCGCTTTCGGTACGAAGGGTCGAACGATCCGCCGCTGGTAGCGAAGCACATCGGGCGAAACGCGCTAAAGGCCGGCTGCATGACGAACCTTGTTCACGATCCGCAATAGGTTCAAAAGCTGCTGCCGGACGGCGGCATAGGGCTCGTACGGCAAGCAATACAATTCCCGCCCAAGCGACTCCGCCGAACGGCGACAGGCAATCTCACCGAAGTAGGTTTTCAGCCTGACTGCGCTTTCACCTGACCTCACCGTTCGAGTTCCTTAGGCCTAGTTTCTGGGACGTCCGGCGACCGCGAGGATTCCAATGCAGGATGAGCAGACCAAGATTGCATGCTATGCACCGGTATTACTGCCGCGTCTGCCGAAGCCGTGCAGAAGTGGTAGATCGAGTAGACGGGGTCGGGTGTATCGCGGAGGAAAATGTCGGACGCAACGCTCTGGTGGCACGTCAGGCCGTTGCTTTCCATGAACTCCCGCGGCGAGTCGACGCCGAAGACAATCGGTTCGCCCAACATCTGCATGCCACTCATAAACGCCTTGACCTCGGGAAGGATTTCGGGCTCGACCACGGCGCGGCGATCGAAGAGATCGAGCCACAGCCGGCTGCGATTGTTCGTCAAGAGCGGCGCCATGCCGGCGAGCATTTGGCGAACTTCCGGCTCCTCGAAGTACATGGTCATGCCTTCCCAGGCGATAAATATCGGCGAGGTAAAATCGACGACGTTTTCTGAGGGCATCTGCCACCGAGGTCGTGCGAAGGTCAATCGGCACGCGCACTCGGGTAATATCCTGCGCATCTTTTACGCCCAGATTCTCGAGCCTGCGCTGCCGATCGGCGAGCATCGGCGGCAGATCGAGTTCGTAGACCCGCATCCCGCCGGGCAAATTAAGGCGGAAGGGACGCATGTCGTATCCTGCGCCGACCAGCACGAGATCCCGCCCCCCGTGACGAATGTATTCTTGGATTTGCAGGTCCATGTGCCGTGTCCTGGCGGCGACCATGCCGCCGAGTTGCGGCATTGTTTCGCAGAATCGCGCGGCGAGAGCAAGGCCGTGCTCGCCAGCCATCCGCGCAGCAAACGGATCGTCAAAGAGCCGCCCGCTCTCGCGTGCCCGCACTCCGGCAATCAATTCTGCGGAAGAAATTAGTTTATGTTCGTAGAGAGTACTGACCTTGTCGGGCGAGACGCTCTCGGAACGCAGTTTTTCCGACTGGCGCACATAGTAGATCATACTCGCCTCGGCGACATCGACGGAGCCATTGCGGAAGCGGACGGTAACGGTTTCCAGGACAGTCTTGCCCTGCTCGTAGCGCTTCTTGATGCGGCGCCTCCGTTCCGGCTCAATTTCAGCCGTGATCTCCAGGCGGCCCACACTTGGACGAAGGTGCTTGATCTCGCCTTTGACGAGCCATAAAGTGGTGGACTTCTCCGTCGGCGCGACGGGATGGATACCCAACAGCGGCCTGCCAGGGAACAGCGACCCCACGGCGATGCCGCCCGTATAATCTGCGGCCTGGAACAACAGCGCCGCCTGGTAAGTAATATGCTGATCTGTCGGAAGCGGTAGCTCCGAGCGCACAAAACCTGGCTCAATTGAGATCACGCTCCACTGTACAATGTCGAGTACGGGAACGATATTGCGTAGTATCGATGTAATCGTATGCGGATCGTACCGGAACCTCGGCTCCAACGCGACTAGGGTCTCAACTTCGTCGCGTAGCGCGGTCTGGGGTGAGTGTGGGAATCGTCCTTGGGTCAAAAGAGGTTTGGAATAGTTCTCTTTCGTCCGCGGTTCTCTTTCGAATACGCGATTTTCATGCACTGACTCCGGAGCTTCAGAGAAAAGCTGGTGCGGTTTGTAGGGTAGATCTGCGTAGAAAGTGGTGGTTGGAGCGGACCAGTCGACTGCAGCGGCATAATCACTTACGCGAGCGAGCGCGTCTTCCACATCGAGGTCTTTTTCGTTCATCCGATTCAGAAGCCGCAGCCCATCTACGAGCAGGCGAACGCCTTGTGTATACAGTGGCAGGCCACGGCGATCGGCCTCCAGAAGGCGGTCGCGGAACAGGGCCATGTCAGGCTTTAACTGCTGGCGCAGGTGCCAGGCGTGGATTATCGCCCCGTCCGGCAGCCAACTCATTATGGTGTCGAGTTTGGCAATCCACCGGTTGAACTGTTGCAGCGGTTCGGCCCTCAGCAGCAAGTATCCGCCGACAGCCGTTCCGAACGGGTCGACCAGTTTGTCTGAAACCAGGGCTTCTGCCATTTGGACGAAATCCGTCCCGGCAATCTCAGCGTCCGCGAATGCGCCGCGCGACAAATAATGCAGAATCCCGTCAGCTCGCTCATTGCGCGACCGTACAAGAATGGTTAGCGGATCCGGAGAGGTCGCCAACTGTTCATTATCGCGAACGGTAACATGAACATAACGAATTCCTGGGAGGGCGACGAATCTCGTCGGATACGGGTCGCACTGAACTTGCAGCCAGTTAAGCACCCCTTCCCGACAAAAGACGGTGGCGGCGCCGCGGAGGTGCTGGTCCGTCGCTGCGACGAAGGTGTCTTCACTCACCTTGCCAGGCGCGTCATCGGCGAACCATCGCTCGTTGCTGCTATCGGCTGTTGGTTGCTGACGCCACGCGCGTAGTTTAGGTTGTGCTTTCTCATGACGCGGCGCCTTGGAGATACCAGTTGAATCGGATAACTCTGAGGGCGCTCGGCCATAGAGGTGGTGGCCCGAGGCCACGGACTCGTGGGGTGACACATCAGCCGGTTGCAGCTGGATCACTGCAACCTCGTCGCCCACGTCCGCTCGCTCTGTGATGATCTCACCGGAGGGCATCATCAACCGGATCACGTATTTGCCTTTTGGCACTTCCAGGTCAAGGCCTTGCCCCAGGATAATGGGCCGTCGCTCTATTAGCTTACCAGCGCCGCTCACCTCGATCGGTGCCTGCACATCGTCGAGAGTGTAGTAATCCTTGGCAAACTGGATTCTAAGGGTACTCATCGCGTAGCCCGCAACAAGAATGTTTGGAACGGCGGGTAAAGATTCCGCCCGACGAAACCGGAGACCGAGCCGTAAGGTGCCCCCGGCACGAGGGTCGCAAGCAAATCATAGTGGATTGTATCGTCGCAATCGAGTTCAAGCTCCCACGGGTCGGCCTGCGCCTGGCGGGACAGGCATAGGCCACTGGTGCTCCTCATGTACAAATCGGCGTACTCGAGCGTATCGGGTGGATGTCCGATGACCTCCGCCATAACATGGGCAGGGCCCGGCCATCCGTGCAAGTCTATCGCTCCCAGGTTGCCGACACCCCTGCCAGTATCGCACGCCAGTCGGGCACCGTTCACACGCGTTCGCCGCATACGCGCCTTCAGGGCGGTCTTGAGCGAGTCAGTGCTGACTACCCAATTGGTGCCATCGTGTCCCCGGGCTCCGCACCGTCCCAGGCAGTTGAGCACTGCATGGGTGAAGTAACTTACGCCAGCCACCGGTGCGTGCGCCTGCTTCCCGATCGGGGCCGCCAAGTAAACCGCTGCCTCGCGTGGCGGACAATAGCCAGCGACCACCGTCTTCAGCGGGGGGGCGCTAAGTCGACCTAACTGTCGAAGCGCTTCGATCGGAGTATCTCGACAGCAATCGATGAAGTAGCACTGGGACCGGGCTTTACACTCGGCCATACCATCGAGCGTGCCATCAAAGTCAATTGCGTTTTCCCACAGCCGGTTAGGCGAGCTTCCGAAGTCCTCGGTCAGCAGGGCGAGCACCTCGGCCTCGACGCCATGGCCGCAGAAATAAAAGACAGTCAAGTTTTCGTTCGACTGGTCGCACCTATGTAGCCATCGGTCGAACGCTGATTTAACGTTACTCATTGTGGCCGCCTCAATGCCAACGGGCGGGGGCGAAAGCAGAACTTCGACTGAGCCTAGGGGCGCCACATCGTTGGCGTAGGTATCTCGGAGCCAAGCTGTGAACTCCTGAGCCGATTGTATGGGCGAGGTGAGTTGGCCCAATCCCAAGGTGGCCGCCGCCGGAAGGCGTGCGAAGGCCGTTCCGTCGAGGAGGTGCGGATACTCGTTGACGCCCACAACAAGGGCATGCGCCTGCCCGCGCACGGTCGTCGGCTTCACAGTCGAAAAGATTAGCGTCATGCCAGCGCCTCCCGCAACCGGGCGTTCAGCCGCTGGTGAAAGCCAGGACGGTAGAAATACATGCTATGAGCGCTTAGGGCTGACGTCTCGGTGGAGAACGAGAAATCGCGAGCCCGGTCAAAAATTGGCTCTGTGCGGTAAGCAAATACGTCGGCGGTGTCGTAAACGTTTACCCATTTCCTGATGTTGCCCGGCACTTTCACCTTGGGCTGATTTTTCTGCGGGACTGTCGTCATGCTCGAATGGAAAAGCTTCAATTCCTCAAAAAGCCCGACCTGCGAGCCAACCGTCAGGAATACATCACATTCCAGGCCCGGCAGGAAGTGCGTGAGGATATCATAGGAAATGTTACCGCCCATGCTGTGTCCGACGATAATGAGCGGATCGCCCGCGCTGCGGCGGGCGTTATCGGCCCGGCGGAAGGCGTCAGCGACCTGCCTTACAATCGGCCCCTCGTTGCCGGCCGTTCCGCGCTCCTGGAGGTACTTAAAGGCATCGCCCAGGAACAGGCCGAAGCGGGCGTAAAAAGCGCGGGGCGTACCCTTGGCTAGCGGGTTGAGTACGGCACGTGCCACGGCATCGCGCGCTGCCTCGGCCTCACTCTCCATCGCTTCTAAGGCCGACGTGCCGAGGTTACCAGCCGCCTGGCCCACTTTGCCGACGGCGATTTTTACCCAGTTCCAGACATCCCTGGCACCAAACTGCTCGGTGGGCACTGAATCCACAGTCACCGATTTCGAAGAAGCATCTGCTAGTGGCGAGGCTCGGCTCGGCCGTGCGTTCGCCAATAGGAGCTCGGCAAACTGGTCGTCATTTTGTGTGGCGGTAAGCCACTGTGGATGCGGGTTGGCCTCGGCGTAATTAAGGGCGTCATGACAGAAGTGGGCGAACACTTGCGGATGGGTGGCGCCCTCGGAACGTCAGTGCGGTGGCGGCACATAGGCAATCGACCGCACGCCAGAGCGACTTTTTGCCTAAAGTGACGAGGAATTTGTTCGGCGGCGGTTTGGACGCACTGACATCGGCTGCGGTCTCGGCCAGCAGGACGATGTGGCTCTTTGCCGATGAGCCGAACGTCTCTGTCGTACCCTCCGGCAAGAACTCGTAGTTCCAATAGAACCTAGCCGCGAGGTCGCCCCAATATGGGTTCTCGATTACCGTTGCCGCTAGGTCACTGACGATGCCACGTAGGCCGACCCCCCGGAATAAGGCGTCACGAGCAGCCACATTGTTGTCGTAGTCTGAATCACGTCGAACATTGACACCGTGAACGAAAACTGCCGGCATAGTTATCTTCGATCGAAGCTGTCAAAAAAACCGTATCTACAACCATTTTAACCTCGTGCTATCCATTCTAGCGAGTAGTGATCAGAACAACAACACGATTGCTCGAATTGTCCCCTTCAGTAATGATCTGGTTAAGCCAATTTGCGCCGTCGGCAGGCTGCGCGGCCCGGATGTCGCGTCGGAACTTGCCGGCCAGAAGCCGCCGGGCGATTTCGAGTTGACGGCACGCCTCGTTCCGTCAACTTCACTTCGGTAAACGAAAACACGTTGGTTCAAACCTGTATGGCGGACCAGATCGAATTGCATGTCTTCCGCCGATTTGGCAAAATTTTGGCAAAGGTATTGGAAATTCGACCGCAATACGAGTACAATGCTATTGAATGACTTGCACGTCGTAAGTCGAGAAAACACAACAACTTGCAGCATTACCGAAACGTCACGGCAACGCGACCTGCCGGCACACCAACCAGGCTCAGGACTTGGTATCGCTCTGACGCCAAGGAGCTATCGCAGAATCTCGGCCTCCTGATGCGACCAAGACACCTTGCCATATCCGGGTAATTCGGCCGTTTGGTGCTGGCGAACAACGGCTGGTTCAATCTCTACTCTCCCCCGCACGTACCGCCCGGCCGATAGCGGGCGCTATGCCCGACAAGTCATGACCGGCTTGAAGGTGGCAACATGCCCGTCACTCTCAAACTGGGTAAGAGTTTCCAAGCGACTGGGCTGCCGCTTACCGGTCCTGATATGCGGCCTGTCCCTGATCGTCAGCCGGCGGAATGTGCTGGCGTCTACGTCCCATCGCCAACACTGTTGAAAATCGATATAACTAAGCGAGGGGTCTCGTCGGCGGAAACAGCATTCGTATTGGGCAGCAAAGAATCCCTGGCAAATCCGGGGCAACACTGGCCATGCAAAGCAAATTCGAGTACAATGCCGATAAGGCGGTTGCCGTGACAGAAGTCGTTACCACGGAGTAACCTGCATCGCGAAATCAATGCTTGTGCCCTGCTAGTGCAGTGGTCGCCAAGTGTTCTCAAAATCCTGTGCCGGACAGATGCTTGTTTCTTCGCGTATGCGAGATGACTATTGCATAACTTGGGCACAGGTTCGCCTGCGGCGTTGAAGCAGGACGCAGTCAGTGAACTTTAGCCGCTGGAAGCCACTCCCGGGAAGTTTCCGTAAATCTCGCCCTTTAGTTCGCAGTTGACAGTCGATCCTTTGCCTAGAACCAACAATCCTCGAAGTTCCGCCGATTAGCAGAACTCCCAGGACGAAGATCGAGGCGGCGATTATAGGAGGGCAGGTTATTGCTGTAAATCGAGCAACTAAAAGGAGTGCATTGCCACTGGCCTCCGATGAAACAATTTGGGGACAAATTGGGAACATTCGTGGCCATCCAAGGCCATCGTAGGTCCAACGCGATAACAATACGAAATGTACGTAAAACCTTACGAGATATGCAGTTACCATCCATCCCCCTTGCAAACCCAATACGAATAAAGTAGGTTGAGGGCCTGGTGGCCGCAAGGTCGTGCAGGTTCAAGTCCTGTTTCCCGCACTGCTTTACCCTAGGTTACCAGCAGCGACAACATTCTAATCGGCTGTTCTGGTGAGGGCTCATCGATTCCGGTTCCATGCCAGCGCCAGCGGCGCGGCCGCGAACGGAAATACGACGAGGGCCAGTGCTCCCGCTAGGTGGATTAGAAGCGGCAGCGTTGCTGGGTGTTCGCTACGATGCTGCGACCAGAAGACGACGAGCAAAGCGCAAAGCGCAGCCCACGCGCTGCTTGCGATCCAAATGGTCGGTGAGCCGATCGCCGCGCGGCGGCGGGCCACGACGAACGCCCAGATCGTCCCAAGCAGGTAAGCCACGCCAAGCAGCGTCGTGATGCCTTCAATAAGCGCCACCGCGGCCTCTGGCGTCAGAACGAAATGCGAAATCAAGAGGACGCCAATCGTCACGGCGGGGACGCCGCAGTACAACGTTCCAAACAAGAGCGACCGGCCGGCTTGACCGATGGCCGTCATGCAAGCCAGCAGTAGCCACGTTCCCAGCAGCGTGATCGGGAAATACCACCATCCCAACTCGTCGGGAAACAACTTCCGGGGCGCTACGTTTGCCATGAGTAGTGTCGCGTACAAGCCAATGTATGCCGCGATCCAAATAACCCAGGCGACTAGCACGCTCACCCCGGCGGCCCTCAGAGTCGTGCGCGACATGTCCAGACTCGTCATCGGCCGCGCTGCCAGGAACGGTCCCATTTCCAGCGTTCCGCCAAGGTTGGTGGTGGCATTTCCGAAGAACAGGCCGACGATCAGTCCGCCGACGGGCAGCATCGCACCGGCGGCAATCGCTCCGTCGAACAACTCCCGAGGATTGCGATTGAACAAGAGCCACCCGAAAAACCCGAATGCCAAACCCATGACGACGATGGCGGGCAATGCCCAGCCTTTCTGCCGCCATTCCAACCAGAACTGGGCTTGCGCCGCGGAGCGGAAGGGCAGGCCGGCTTCCGGGGCGGGGTCAAGCAGCCTGTCGAGCAGCCGGCCTAGCCAACGGAAAAACTCGGGCGTTTTCAGATACTCGCCGCACCGGCTGCGCGCCACGCCGACAGTCGCTGCGTAATACGAGACGGCCGCCATCGCCAGCATGGTCACGCCGTCTGTCGCGGTGACTTCTCGCCACATGTGCCCCGCCGACGAATGAAATACCATGCCGTACCGCGAATTGAACCAGATTCCGCCGCCAACCGACACGGGGATGCCGAGGATGAATAAATGCCAGGGCGACTTTTCGGTCACCCAGAATACCGCCACGCATGCCGCCAGTCCAACGGACATGAACAGGGCGGGGCCCCAGAGTGGCCAATTCACTTTGAATAAGGCGTTTATCACGGCTGTGCTCAGGAGACATTCCAACCCCATAACCACCATTGCCGGCAACAACTGCCACGCCACGATGACGGAGTTCGGCGCGGGAAACGCTCGCAGCCGCGAAGGATTCCCCATAGCGGCGAACAGGGCCGCGCCGAATATCATGGCGTTGACGTACAGCATGGTCGCGTGGATCGTGATCATGCTGGAATCTTCTGGATTGATCGCCCCGTCGCGCCGCAGCGCCGCCAGCAGCACCATCGTCAGGGCATTTCCCGTCAAAAACGCGCCGGGAAAACTCCATTTCCCGCGTTCGAACAATTCCCAAGTGAGTGCGGCTGGAATCGATCTCATGTTTGTTTCTCCTCAACCTTGGATCCGCGATACGAAAACCTCTTCCAAAGACAACGCAGTGTCTCCGACGACGGTTCCTCCAATCGCCTCGGCTGCTCGCCTCAACTGTGCGCTTTCGCCGCTGCACACGTACGTCCATTCGGCACCCTCACCGGCACACGAAAGACTTCCCACGAGCGACGGGGCTTGTGTGACCGGTTGCCCGAATCGCAACGTCACCCGGCGATGCGTGTCCTTGATTTCATCCATCGACGACGCGAGCATGACCCGCCCCTGGTGGATAATCGCCACGCGGTCGGCCACCCGCTCGATCTCGTCGAGCAGGTGGGAGGAAAAGAAAACGGTTCGCCCCTCGTCGGCGATCGTGCGGATGATGGCCCCCAGAATGTCGCGGCGGACGACCGGATCGAGGCCCGACGACGGTTCGTCCAAGACGAGCAGTTCGGGCCGATGCGCCAGAGCCACCAGCAAACCCGCCCGCGCTCGCTGGCCCCGCGACAGCGTCTTGATCCGCGCCTTGGCGTCGAGGTCAAAAGCCTGCCGAAGTTCCTCGGCGTAAGCTTCGTCCCAGGTCGGAAAGAAGGCTTGCGTGTAGCGCAGCAGTTCGCCGACGCGCATCCAGTTGGGAAGATCGCGATCTTCCGACAGGTAGCCAATGCGGCCCAGCGTGCCGACCGGGTTCCCTACCGGATCGAGCCCGAACACCTGCACCGTGCCCGTTTGCGCCTTGAGCATTCCCAGGACGTGCTTGATGAGCGTCGTTTTGCCGGCGCCGTTGCCGCCGATCAAGCCGAAAACGCCGCCGCGCGGCACGGCCAGCGAGACGTCGTCAAGCGCCGACTTGTTGCCGAAATGCCGCGTGAGGCGGCGGATATCAATGACGGGAGGGGCGGAGCTGGGGAAAGGTTCGTTCATAGTTTATTCCTCGTTGCGGGAGGTTTGCATGGCTTTATCGCGTTGCTCGGCAAGCTTGACGAGCTCGCCGAAGGAGATGTCCATTTGCCGCGCCTCGGCCAAAAGCGCGTCGATCCGCTCGGTGAGAATCTTGACTCGTTCGCGGCGGGCCAGCACCGAGACCCCCTCGGAAACGTACGTTCCCGCCGTGCGGCGCTTTTCGACCAGGCCGGCCGTCTCGAGTTCTCGATATGCTCGCGCCACGGTGTTCGGATTGACGAGCAGCCGATCGGCCAGGACGCGAATGGGCGGCAGTTCTTCCTCTGACTTGAGCCGACCCGAAGCGATCAAATACTTGACCTGGTTGACGATCTGCAGATAGATCGGCACGCCGTCATTGGCCGAGATGTGGATTTGCATGGCTCTCTCCGCGGGCAAAGGCTTGCCGCCACATGTATGCTTGTACTAACTCAATAATACAAGATATGGCTGGCGGCGTCAAGGGGAAAGAGCAAAAGATTTTGCTTGAGAAGAGTTTTTTCGTTCGCCGGATTAGCGGAATTGGCAAAAAAGTGCCGTTTCCCGCATTACTTACCAGCCTGTAGCTCGCGATCCAACGCGGCGCCGTCAAAGGGCACGACGATAATCTTGCTGCCATGCCCATTATTGCCGGGCTGCTTCTCCTTGGGAGTATCGACCACGGCAAATGTCATGGCGGTCACGTGGCCGTTTTCAATGAGCACTCCGGGGCGTTCCAGCTTGTTCCAGTGATTGACCGTGCCATCGGTGTAGCGGATGAAATCCGTCGTCGGGTCATAGGCAAGGCCGCGATTGACCCAGTTGCCCTTGCCATCTTTGGATGTCAGGTGGTAGGCCTTCCGCGTGCTCCAGGAATTGACGACGATGTGATAGAGGCCGCCAGAATAGAAGACGACCGGATCTTCGAGATTGGGGATGCCCTTGGGGAAAGCTGACGGCCCCATCGACTTGTACGGCCCCAGGATGCCGTCGGCAGCCTTGCTGATAAAGACCTGGCCCGACCGCGGCACGATCATAAAGTCGCCGTCCGGCCGCAGCATGATGCTGATGTTGGAAGCCCGAAGGCCGTCGCCTTTAATTATTCCCAACTGCTCCCACGGTCCATCCAAGGACTTGGAGACAAAGACGGTGCCCGGCCGGGTCTCGCTGATGACGACCGCGTAACGGCCGTCCGGCAAGACCAGTGCCGTCACGTTGTGGCCCTTGCCGCCTTGATCGTCCGGCCAGCACAGCCCCTTGTCAATGTACGGCCCGGTGACTTTGTCGCTGACGGCATGAACAGCCTTTGATCCGCCCCATCCGCGGTGGCCTCGAGCTTGGTCCCAGCGGCTGGCGAACATGTGATACTTGCCATCGGCTCCCTTGATGATCTGGCCATCCCAATAGTTCCAGCGCGTCATGGTCGAGTCCTCCAGACCGTTCTTTTGGTCGCGGGCGCCGACCTCGGCTGCTCCCCATGCTTCCTTGGAAAGAGAACCGTCGATCGGAATTGGCAAGAAATAGTCGATGAAGGATTTTTCCGGAGAAGTACTTTTCTCCTGGCAGAAACCAAAGCGGGTGCCAGTCATCAAGACGAGAACCGGCAAGATAACAAATGGAGATTGAATGAGGTATTTCATTTTGCTTTGCTTTGCTTTTTTCGACACGACTCACGTTGCGAACGACAGGAATCCCGGCCATGCTAACATGGATTCCCGTGAGTTTCCAGTCGGCATGGCCGCGTTGCAGGGGAGCTGCAAAGTCGGCCTTGGCAGGCAATCGTCGGGTGGGACCAGCGAGCCTAGCGAGCACAGGCCACCATAACCGCGAGACTTTGGCATCGGTGGGCCGGCGCTCGCTTTGCGATCTTGTCCCACCCTACAACTTTGCAGAGATCGACGGCGGCTGCTTGAAGTAAGTGAACTCCTCGGCCCGCCGTCTGGATCGGTTTTCCAGTTCCTGCATCTGCTCGGCGGCGAACTCAATAAACTGCCGGGCAATCTGCGCATTCTCATCGACCTCCCGCGGCGTCGTGCAGCCGATGATCAGCGTGCTCACCCCGGTCAGCGAGAGCACGTAACCCATCGCCTCGGCCATCGTCACCGTGCCGTTCGCCAGTAATCTGCCTTGGGCCGTGCTCTTCATGCCGATGATGCCCATGTTGTAGCGGGCGGCTTCCACAAGCACGGTATCGCGGAACGACAAGCGGTGGGCATCGGCCGGGTTAAGCGGGATCAACGCCGTATCGAAGTCGAATTCCTGCATCGCCTTCAGCAAGATCGCAGGGTCCTGATGACCCGTGATGCCCAGATACCGCACGCGGCCCTCGGTCCTGGCCTGGAGCAACGCTTTCATGGCCCCGTCTGTGCCGAAAATCCGCGAAAGATCGTCCTCGGTGCGTAGGTCGTGCAGTTGCCAAGAATCGAGGTAATCAGTCCGCAGCCGCCGCAGGCTGTCCTCCAAAAGCCTGAGCGACCCATCGCGCGTACGATCGTGCGTCTTGGACGCCAGGAAGATTTCCGAGCGGCGGTCGCCCAAGGCCATGCCGTAATAATCCATGCTGCTGGCGTAGGCCGGGGCCGTCTCGAAGTAGTTCACGCCTTGTTGCAGGGCACGTTGGATAACAGCAACGGCTTCCTTTTCGCGGCCATGCGTTCTGAGAACACCCTCGCCGCCGAGACCGAAGATCGTGACCAATTGGCCGGTGCGACCAAGTAGGCGGCGTGGGATGGGGATTACCGCTCGGGGCTTATTGGGCTCGATCGTAGCCATGAATTGTCGTCATCCTTTTCGTTAAGGAGTCGGCAGTATCGCGCGTTCGGCCAAATAGTCAATCGGCACGAAGCTGGAATGCAATGCCTACCCGAGCCCCGACGCTCACGTCGCTGAGCCAGTTTCGACCTTGTGAGCGTAGTAGCGGACTTCCTTCTTTCCCCAGGCGTCAGGATGGTGAATGAACCCCTGCTTCAGGCTTGTGCTGCGGGCATTGTGCGCCCCCGCTTGGATGATTTGCGGACCTTCGGCGTCTATCAGTTCGTCGCTCTTCGTACTGGGCCGAACAATGGCGATGTGGCCCGGACGCTTCGGATCGCTTTCCTTGTAGACAGCGACGATGAGATAGCCGCGATTGGCAAAGTGCTGTGCCCGATGTCCATCGCGAAACAATGTCCAGCCATATTGTTTCCCGTGATCTTTGCCGGATTTTTTGAGCCAATCGTACTGGGCATTGGCCAGCAGAGTGGTGTCGTGTTCGGGCGGTCGAAGGATGTAAACGCCCAATTGCATGCAAGCCGCCGCAACAAAGGCGCTGCAGTGCGTGGCACTCTTGCCCGTTTGTTTGGCCAGCGGTTCGCCGGTCTTCCAACTCACCGTCTCCTTTGCGAGCCAATGGTGCTCGACATCCATCGCGTCGAGCTTCTTAGCCAGTAATTTACCGGCAGGCGTGATTTCTTCGGCCCGGCAGGGCAGAGCCGCGAAGATGAACAGAATAACGAGTAACCGGAAGTATTTTGGCATGATTGTGTTCCTTTCACATTACCTCTTACGGACACGGGCATCTAATGTTACACCAGATGCCGCCGCCGACAAGTGGCCTCCTGTTGCGATCGGTTGCAACCGATACGCTTCACGCGCGCGACTCCACGAGGTCTCGAATTGACGTGTTTTAGACAGCGGGAGTCCAAGATAATCCTTGCAAACCGCGATACGCCTGCTTGTGCAGCTCTCCTCGGCGTCGGATAATTGAAGGAGGCCAATATGAATCCAAATCAAATCCTCAGCATCCCGATCATCGAAGAAGCCGCACCGAGCGGATTTGCTGCCCAGCAAGAACGCGAGTTGCACTTGCAACTCCAGGCCGCGATCGACCTGCTTCGGTGCCCCTCGTGCGGCAGTCTGAACCACGAGACGACGCTGTTTGTGTTCCCGGCTGTTGTCGAGAAGATGATCGAGTGCCGCCACTGCGGCGATGTTCGCCGGGCAATGCTCTACAATGACGTATGCGGACTGCTCGGTTTTCTTCCTAGCTTGATCTGTTCGTCGCTGGACTTTTCCGACTGACGTTCGACGGCTTGTCCCTTTCGCCGCGCTTCCGCTCCCGCATCCATTTTATTCACGAGATGAAAGATGAGGTCTTTACCGATGCAAGAACACGCTGTCCGATTTGTAGCCGCGATCTGCTGCGTTTTGCTAACCGGCACAAGATTCGCGCTTGCCGCCCAGCCAATGGCTCCAGCCGAACTGCCGGGCAAGGGCTTGGCCCAGCATCCGTTCTTCTACGCCGGCGAAGACAAGGCGCAGAGCATGTTCATCGTCAAGGACGGCAAGATTGCCTGGTCGCACACGATGCCGAGCTCCAGAGGCGAAATCAGCGACGCGTTCCTGCGAGCAAACGGCAATATCCTTTTTGCCCATCAGTTTGGCGTTACCGAAATCTCGCCGCAAAAGTCGATCGTGTGGCATCTCGATGCTCCGCCAGGCCGCGAGATTCATACGGCCCAACCTCTGGCCGGCGAGCGAGTGATGTACGTCGAGAACGGAGATCCGCCCCGGTCGGTAGTCGTCAGCAAGGCCACCGGCAAGACGGACTTGGAGTTCGTGCTGCCAGTCAAGAATCCCAAGAGTGTGCATGGCCAATTCCGCCACGTGAGGATGACGGACCGCGGCACGTTTCTAGTGGCCCACATGGACTTGGGAAAAGTAGCCGAGTACGACGGCAAGGGCAACTCAGTCTGGTCGGTGGACGTGCCGTCGCCCTGGTCGGCCTCGCGGCTGCCTAATGGCAATACGCTGATTACCAGCAACCGGACATTCGTGCGCGAGGTCGATCCCGCGGGAAAAACGGTTTGGGAGTTGAAGCAGTCCGATGTGCCCGACTATAAACTGGTGGGAACGCAAATCGCCGTGCGGTTAGCCAACGGCAATACACTCGTAAACAACTGGTGGAACAACTGGTCGAAGAAAGTCGATATCGACAATCCGCCGGTTCAGGCCCTGGAAGTGACCAAGGACAAGCGGGTCGTCTGGGCGTTGCGTTCGTGGAAGGCTCCAGCTAATCTTGGTCCGTCGACGACGATCCAATTGCTCGATGAACCGGCGCCGGCCGAGGATCTGAAGTTGCCGGAGTGGAAATAACATCTGTTCGGCGCGAGAGACTTCATCGTCAGGAATCGTCATCGGGTCGACAACGAAAACTGAAAGATGTTGGTCGAACTCGGCGTGGGCGAAGCGTACCCCAGTCTTTTTGCCTGGGCGAAATCCATGTCGGCTTTCGCCCTTTGGCCGCAGTACGAGTAGGCAAAGCCCCGTCCATAGTACGCCGCCGCAAGTTTCGGATCGAGCCTAGTAGCCGCATTGAAGTCGGCAATTGCCCTATCGCAGCCGCCCTTGTGCAATGCGGCGACACCTCGATTGTAATACGCCTGGGGCAACGCCGGGTTGAGCCGAATGGCCTCGTTAAAGTCGGCAATGGCCATATCGTAGTAACCCTTCTGCTCGAAGGTGATGCCGCGGCTATCATAGCTCTCGGCAAGCTTCGGGTTGAGCCGCCCGGCGATCGCTTCGTTAGGATCGAGCTTTGGAGTATAGGCAGACGTATCTTCGGCGGTGGAATTTGGACTGACGATCGGACCCAGCAATGCACATGCGGCTGGCAGCGAGGTCGTCGTTGCCGCAGGATTCTGCTGACTGACTTGAACGGCCTGTCCGCCAATTGATTCCCGCGGCGGTAAAGCCGGAGGGCTTGGCTCCGCTTGGGTCGCCAGCGGCGGAGGAACGATGGGAATGGATGCCGACAATGATTGGGCTGTGCTGGCATGAATCCGCTCTTTGATCGCGTCCAAAGCCAGGTTTCCGACGACAAATCCAAGGACGCCTACCACGAATGATGCACTATATGAACCGAGCCTGGATGCCGTGTCGGTTCGAGATGCGGACTCGCAGGACTGAGGCAAAGATATTCTCAATTTCTGATTCCTCGCGGTCTTTCAACTGCTCTCCCCCTTCCCTCTTAATCTAGCCCAAGAGTTCGTACGATCCAAGAACTATGGGAGCGGTTTTGGAGATTTGAGAAACGGAACGGCAGTACCAAACGTCTAAACCGAAGACTTTCGCCACATTACCTATCCGGATCGGACTATCGTCCGCGACGTTTATCGCGTGCGTGATATGACGGTGGCGTCGAATGTCAATTTGCCGCCGACCCAGGTGCGGAGGACCTTGACGTCCTTGATCTTTGCAGCGTCGATCGTGAGCACGTCGTCGCTGAGCAGGACCATATCGGCCAGCTTGCCGGGCGTGATCGAGCCCTTCTCTTTCTCCTGAAATTCCGAATAGGCCGATTCCATCGTGTAGGCGGCGATCGCCTCTTGAATGGTCAGTTTCTGCTCGGGAAACCATCCTTGCGGATTCTTGCCGTCAAGCGTCGCGCGGGTGGTGGCCGCGTAGAGAGTGAGCATGGGATTCAGCGGTGCGACGGTCCAATCCGTGCCCAGCGCCAGACGTACGCCGTGGTCGAGCAGGGTGCGAAAGGCGTAGGTCCGAGAGCAGCGGTCGTGCCCGATGCGGCCCTCCGCCCAGCGGCCGTCGTCGATCGCGTGATATGGCTGCACGGAGGCGATCACGCCGAGCTGGGCGAAGCGCTCGAAATCCTTGGCCGCGATGTGCTGCGAGTGCTCGATCCGCCAGCGGCGATCGCGGCGGCCGTGGGCCTTCTCGATCTCGCTATAAAGGTCGAGCACGGCTGAAATCGCTGCGTCGCCGATGGCGTGAGTGTAGATTTGCAATCCGGCGGCGTCGGCCCGCATCATCCGCTCGCGCATAAGCGAAATGGGATGCATTCCATCCGCCAGGATACCGCGATTGCCGGGCTGGTCCGAGAATGGCTCGAAAAAATACGCCGTGGACGAGCCGAGCGAACCGTCCGCGAAGGCCTTCACGGCGCCGATGCGCAGAAACGGCCCGCCAAATGCGCGTCGGATGCCGATTTTTGCCTGGTCATCCACCTGTGTGATCAACGGCGCCGCGTAGATCCGCGTCGTCAGCTTGCCTTCATTGAGCAATTCCGAATAGATCGCGATGTCGGCAAAGTCGGGGCTCATGTGCTGCACGCTGGTTACGCCCACCGAGGCCGCGTGCTTCAGGGCGCTTTAGCGTAGCGCCGCCTCTCGGCGTGGCTGGGCGACGGAACAGCTTTGAACAGGATATCCATCGCGGCATCTTTTATCGCGCCCGTTGGATTTCCCTTTGCATCGCGGACGATGACGCCGCCCGGCGGGTCGGCGGTTTGCGCGTTGATGCCCGCCAGCGTCAGCGCCAGCGAGTTGGCCACAACCATGTGACCGTCGTACCGCGATACGGCCACTGGAGTGTTCGGCGCGACCGGATCGATCAATTCCTTGGTCGGCAATGCCGCCGGACTCCACTTCGTTTCGTCCCATTCGCCGTTGAGCACCCACGCGCCCTTGGGCGTCTTGGCAGCCTGCAGGCCGATGCGGCGGGCGAACTCCCGCGGGCTCGTGGCGTCTTTGAGTTCCACGCTTTCCAGTTGCGCTCCGCCATCGACAAAGTGGACGTGCGCGTCGTTGAAACCCGGCAGTAGCCGTTTTCCGGCGGCGTCGACAACTGCCGTATGCGGTCCGCGCCAAGCGTCAATGTCGACATTCGATCCCACGGCCACAATGCGGTCGCCGAGAACGGCCACCGCCTCAGCTTCCGGCCGAGCCGGATCGACCGTCCAGACGCGAGCGTTTCGGATAACCAGGTCCGCGGCCGGTCGATCTTGGGCCAGCGCCCACGGCGCGGCGGCCAGAACCACGACGATCAGTGGACAGCACCAATTCATTTCATTCTTCATTGAGACGCCGACGACAGTACTTGGCTGCGAGCGCGGATCACCGTCCCTGCTTCTTGAACTGGGAAATCCCAACCCACAAACACGACAACGAGATTATCGCGAATAGCGCAGCGATTCCCCAACCCCCTACCAGGTTGTAGAGATCCACAAACATGCCGTGGTCGCCGTTACCGGGCTTCATGAAGTCGGGATGAATGAATACGAAGGTCGAAGCCGCGCCGAACCCGACGCCGGCGAGGATATAGTACCACCATTTCCATGAGTCGGGCTTATCAAACGACGGGTCCTTGTAATCCGGATAAATGTCCGATTTCATGTCGCAGATCTCGGGACGACGCGGATCGACGATGAATGCGACCTTGTCACCGAGATCGTACCGCCCGGACGGCTCCGACGATGCCGTTGTATACTTCTTTCCGTCGACCACATAGGTGCAATCCACCCGAACCATTCCGTGCGATCTGAGCAATCCGAAACCCGAGACTTCTCCCTCTACTTCCATGCCTTCGCGGAAAAGATGGACCGCTCGCCAGATTTTGTACGTTCCGTAAATAATGCAGATGATCGTCGTCGCAATCGCGCCGATGGTACACCCCCACGGGATTTCACGATTCGGTGCGGGCTGTTTGAAATAGAGGATGAGATCAGCGATCCAGAAGACGATCGCAACGATGTACCAAGTGCCGAAATGGCGAAGGGCGAGAAACCGCAAGTGCGTTTGCGTCAGTTCTTTGCTCATATTCCACCACCTTAGCAGCCAAACGATGTGGAGACAAGACGCACAGCCTGCTGTGCGGCTTGACCCGTCAAGAACGAACACCGGCCCGGTGGCCGTATCCTATTCCTAGTATTGTGAAATCGCAACAAAGCACGCGTAGAGCTAAACCTACGCATCCTCGTCCCGATACAGCGGGAATTTCAAATTGGACGACTTGTCGTTCGACAAGGGGAACGAATTCGAGGTCGCTTTCGAGAAGATGACGGCTGCGCTTGCAGCGGCCAACCGTGAAACGTTAAAGCCGCTGTTGATCGCGGGTCCAACCAGCGTGGTTTTGGTGAAAGGCCAGCTTTGATTCGTCGCCTGCGAGGAAGGGACAACGGGTGCGCTCTGCACATACTGCGCGACATTCACTATCCCGACATCCACCCCCTGCCCGCCGGTCGTTTGATGGCAGGTGACAGCCATTGTAACCGTCGCGCCGGCGGTAAGAACGGCCAGCGCGCCGCTATTGATGGTCGCGGTCTGATAGCTCGTGGTGAAGCCAGTGGCGGTGTAGGCCAGGATGCCGTTGAGGTAAACCGAGATGGTCTCGTCGTGATAGAGCACGAATTGCAAATTCGAGAAAGTGCCGCTCGGCATTGTGAATGTTTGGCGGAGCCAGATGTCGCCGGGCGTGTTGTTCCAAACTGTGTTCGGAAAGAGGCCGGGCGTGATGCCCACTGTGCCGAATGAACCCAAGCCGCTAGTCCACGAGGAATCGTTGTAGCCGCTGCTCCGCCAAGTTGTGCCGCCTGGATTGGTCGTCGTGTACTTCCACGTCTGGGGCGTCGCCTGCGAGGTCGGGACGATGGGCACGAACTGCTCGATATTCACCAAGCCGACGTCCACTCCCTGCCCGCCACCCGTCTGGTGGCAGTGGACGGCCAGCTCGATCGTCGCGCCGGAGTTCAATACGGCCAGCGCGGCGCTGCTGATGTTGGCGGTCTGATAGCTCGTGATGTAGCCCGTAGCGCTGTAGGCCAGGACGCCGTTGAGGTAAACTTGGATGTCCTCGTCGTGGTACAGAAGGAATTGCAGGCCGGAGTAGCTGCCGGTCGGCATGACGAACGTGCGGCGGAGCCAGATGTCGCCGGTGTTCCACGTAGTACGCGGCGTGATTCCGGGAGTGTTCGTGGTGCCAAAAGGCCCGCTTGCACTGGTCCATGAGGAATCGTCGAATCCGCTATTCATCCACGTTCCGGCTGGGGTGGTCGTCGTATAAAGCCAGGTCTGCGCGGTCGTCTGCGATGTCGGGACGACGGTCACGGTCTGCGGTATCGGCGCCCAAGTGGCAAAGGTATTGGCACCGGCCGTAGCATACTTCGCCCACATCGTTGGGTCGGTCAGCATCTTCACGAACAGCCCGCCAACGACCGGCCGCGCTTTGAAGCCGGCGCTATTGACGTTGCTCACGTCATACCAATCCGACATCGGAACGCGGTTCGTTGTGGTATTCATGAAGTTGTACATTGGCGCGATCAGCGTCTGGAAGTCGGAGGGGTTGGTGGCCAGGCTGGCGGACCACGTCTCCCAATCGGCTTTGGCGGTGTTCGTCGTGCTTTCCAACGGCACGCCGTATGTGCCCATCACGCTCTCGTAATACGACACCTCGCTCGCGGCGACGGAGGCTGGGAAGAGATTCAGGCCGAGGATGCTGTCCCAGACAAGGTTGTACTTCTCGCTCCACGTGCCCGGATCATTGTAGGCCAGGCTGTAGTGGTTGCCGTCGGTTGAGACCGAAATCCAATGGGTCACATCCGACTGGGCGGCGGACATATAGCTGGCCGCGGTCGTGGAATCGCCGCACATCTGCGCGAGCTGAGCATAAGCGCCGAGGGCCTCGATCGCCTTGACCGCAAGGTTCGTGCTGTGGTTGATCGTGCCCAGGAAATCGTCCGTCGTGAGCTGATTGCCCGGATCGACCGCGTAGGGCTTGAGGAAATTGGCCCAGGTTGAGAGCTGCGTCCAGTACTTCGAGGCGAACTCGGCGCTGTTCTCTGCCTTGGCCAAAGCGTCGACCATGATGAGCATGTTGGCGCTTTCCTCGACCGGCATGGACTCGCCGCCATCGTCGCGACCTGTGACGACCGGGTAGGTGCCGAGGTCGTGCGGCGCGTTGGAGAACGTCCAATGGGTTGACGCCGCGTAGTCCAGCACGGGCGTCAGCTCGCCCTTCATCAATGCAGGGCTAAATAAAAGCAGGATCGGCGACATCGGGAAGATCACATCGACCGTGGCGATGTCGCCGTTGCTGGAGTTTTCCTTGGTGAAGAACATCGGCTGCCCGTTGGAGTCCGCCGCCAGCCCGCACGCGGCCAACGACTGCCGATAAGCAAGCGCCGTCAATTGCGCGTATTGCGACCCGCCCTCGGCAGTCAGGTCGGTCATGAGCTGCTGGTCGAAGGCGATGCACTGCGACGTCAGCGAATTGAAGTTGGCATCTGCGCTCTGTAGCATTGTGGCCGGCGTCGCACCGTTCCGCCGCCAGTAGGGCTGCAGCTTCGCGCCGAAATAGCTTATCGAGTAAACCTCGTCGTACGCGACTTCGATGTGGCGGCTGACGACTTGGCCGTTGACCAAACCCAGGTTGAACGCGAACGCCATCACGGGCTCGTTGCTGTTCACCGCTCGCGGGCCGGTGTTGTCGTCGGTGTTCGATAGAGCGCCAGTAGATTGAAAAGCCGCAATAAGCGACGCGTCACCGCCGATGGACGAAGTTGACTGCGATGTGTTGGCCGCCGCGTAAGCGTAGCCCCAGTCGATGCGCACGCCATCGCCCGCCGGCGAGAAAGTCGTTTGCGCCGTCGTGCCGACATTCAGCGCGGTCAACGAGCCGGCGGTCTGCCGCGACCATTGCACTACCTGGTCAGTCGTGTTGACGGCGAGCTCCGAGCTCGCGCTGTCGTAGATCTGCACCATGTGCGATCGGCCGTCGACCGAGTGGACGGACCAGTTCAAGTAGGTCACCGGCTGCGCGAACGCGTCGAGGTTGCTCGGCAGCAGCGGTGTCATGAATGTCAGCGTGACGTGAACGTGGCCGTTGTCGAAGTCGTAAATCGATCGCGTCGGCAGGACCTGCAAATTGACCTGCGGCATCGCCGGCATGCTGGACGGGTCAGTGCCCATCAGGCGATAGGTCGCGCCATCGATGCGGATCAGGCTCACCAGCGCGTTCGCCGTGCCGGTCCAGTGACGCGTGACATCGTCCGTGAGTCGGTTTGCGTCGGACCAGACACTCAAGTACGGATCGTTGACGACCAGCGGCACGGCCGGGGGCCGAAACGCCGTGCTCGACAACATCATGCGGTTCTCGAGCTGCTCAAAACAAAGCCGCGATCGGCGAGTGATGCCGACATTGCGCTTCGCGCATGACGCGGCTCGCGACTTGCTCTTGGTCCACATGAAAAGATTCGTTCAGCTAAAACGTCGAAAAAGGTAGAATCCCTCTGCCAAGTATACAGCAACTCGAACATTTTGTGTATACTATGGAGTGGGTGAAAATCAGCGCAGGGCTCGCGGCGAGCTCTATTCACGACGCGGGCAGCGCACTGGGAGAGACAAGGGGAAAAGTTGGGATATGCTTGCGAATCTTCCCGCGCAGCCGCACCGGGCTTGCCGCTTATTGCATTGATCTTCGCAGCGATCATTGCCGCCCCGATCGCTCCGCTGATCGCGAGCGACTACGCCGTCACACTGCTCGGCTCCGGATACTCCAGCAGTTTGGCCGAGGGGATCAACGGCGGCCGCATCGCCATGATCGGATACTCAAGCACGTCTAGCCGTGCCGCCATCTGGACCATAAGCTCTTCTTCAAGTACGGCTCTGTCGGTGGGCGCCGGCATTGGCTCGTCAGAGGCGCTCGCGATCGATGGCAACACCGTCGCGGGGCAGGCCTACTCCACTTCCGCCGGCTTTTACCATGCCTATACTTGGAACCTGAGCAGCGGCACCTTCCTCGATCTGAACCCCAGCGGCTTCGATCAGTCGGCCGCCAACGGCACTTCCAACGGCGCGCTGGCCGGCAATGGCATAAGCGGCGGCGTATCGCAAGCTCTCTATTGGCCAACGGCACAGTCAACACCCGCGAACCTCACGCCGTCGATCGCGCTCGATTCGACCGCATTGGCGATCAATAACGGCGTCGAGGTCGGTTCCGCCACAATCGCTGCCAGCGGACATTTCCACGCAATGGCTTGGACTGGGACGGCAAGCAGCTATATCGACTTGCACACGCCACTGCCATCGTCGCTGACCGATTCTCGTGCCGCCGCCGTCTCAGGCACGCAGGTCGTCGGCACGGCATACGACATGAGCGGCGCCGCGCACGCGATCCTATGGAACACGGCCGGGACGCAGTACACCGATCTGACGCCTTCCGGCTATGTGAGCGCTGACGGCGAAGCGACCAGCGGCTCGCAGCAAGCCGGCGACGTTGTCGGCGCCGACAACAACCCCCATGCCGCAACCTGGTTCGGCTCGGCGACCAGCAACGTCGACCTACAAGCTTTCCTGCCGGGCGGATATGTCAGTTCAACGGCTTACGGCATCGACTCGGCCGGCCGCATCGTGGGCGTCGCCTACAATGGCAGTTCCGTCGGCAGCGCAGTCCTCTGGACGCCGGTGCCGGCGAACCTGGTCTGGGCAGGCAGTCTCAGCGGCAATGTTTGGGATGTCAACACCACGAAGAATTGGCTCGACAGCGTGACCGGCGGCTCGCGAGCCCTCTTCTCCAATCTCGACAACGTGACACTCAACGACGCCGGCGCGGCCAACGGCGCGGTGACGCTCAACGGCGCGTTGCAGCCCGGTTCGGTCACGCTGACGATGACCAATGCGGCGTCGGCCTACTCGTTCTCCGGCACAGGCGCCTTTACGGGCAGCACGGGCCTGGTGATGAATGGCGCCGGTACGCTCACAATTAACAACACCAATGCCTACACGGGCGGGACGAGGGTCGAAAACGGAACGCTCATCGTTGCTTCACCGCGTGGGATCCAAGACGGAACCAATTTGTATGTCGGCCCCGCCGGATCGCTCTTTGGGCCGATCGTGCCCGCTTCCGACAGCGCGCTGCCGCCGCGCCAGCTCCGGAACCGGCAACCTGGGCGCTGCTAGCCGCAGGCATCGGCTGCTTGCTTCTCTCGCGGCGGAGAGTTTAATCTCATGAACATCATCACCTCTTGTCTCCTCTTGTCCTTGGCCTTGTCCGCACAACCGTTGGCGGCGAAGACGCCTGTCATCCTCGACACCGATATCGGCGACGACATCGACGATACTTGGGCGCTGGTGATGCTGTTGAAGAGTCCGGAGCTGGACCTCAAACTGGTCACGACGACCTGCGGCAAGGCCGAATACCGCGCGAAGTTGATCGCCAAACTGTTGACGATCGCCCGGCGCGACGACATCCCCATCGGCTTGGGCGAAGGCGGACGCGACGGCAGCGGGCAGCAAGAGGCGTGGATCAAGGACTATAAGCTCAGCAGCTACCGCGGAAAGGTTCATCAAAATGGCGCCGCAGCCATCGTCGATCTGATCGAGTCGTCGCCTGAGCCGGTTACCATTATCTCGATCGGGCCAGGCCACACGGTGGCCGCGGCCCTTAAGGCCAAGCCGCAGCTCGCCTCCAAGGCGTATTTCGTCGGGATGCAAGGCAGCGTCTTCAAGGGCTACGACGGCGGCTCCGTCGCGGCGGAGTACAACGTAAAGTCGAACGTCACAGCCGCCCAACGAGTGCTTTCCGCGCCTTGGAGGAAGACCACGATCACGCCGCTGGACACCTGCGGTCTGGTCACAATTTCCGGCGAGCGTTTTCAAAAGCTTGTCAAGTGCGATGACCCGCTCGTCAAGGCGCTGTTGGAAAACTATCGGATTTGGTCAAACAAAAGCCGCGTCAGCGAGTTGCAATCAAGCAGCATTCTTTACGACACCACGGCCGTCTATCTGGCCTATCGACAGCCTCGGCTGTTGAAGCTCCAAACGCTCTCTATTTCGGTGACCGGCGACGGTATTACGAAAGTCGATCCCAACGGGCGGTCAATGTCAGTGGCCACAGCCTGGACCGACCTCGACGGCTACCGCGACCGGCTCGTGGAAGTTCTCACCGGGCCGGCCAAATGACGGTCGGCATCGCCAGCCTCCGTCGCCGAATATGCTCCGGTTTTTAGCCACGCGGGATTCCGGCACCTATTCCTTGCGAAAACCTCGGGCAAGCTTTATTATTATCGTAGGCTGCGGGATGAACATTCCAGCAGGGGCAGGAGGGAGGAAAACGGTGAGGCGTCGCGCGTTTACGTTGGTCGAATTGTTGGTCGTCATTACCATCATTGGAATTCTGATTGGCCTGCTCTTGCCGGCGGTGCAAAGTGCCCGCGAGTCGGGCCGACGAACTCAGTGTGCGAATAATCTCAAGCAGTTGACCCTAGGTGCCCGGCAGCACGAAACGGCCCATACCTATTTTCCCACCGGCGGCTGGGCGAACACCTGGTCCGGCGATCCGAATTTCGGCACGGGCCAGACCCAACCGGGCGGCTGGACCTACAACATCTTGCCCTACATCGAACAACAACCCTCCCACGATATGGGCGCCGGCACATCCATGGTGGCCGCGAACAAGGCACTGCTCGGTCAAGCGGCACTGACATCCATCACGTCCTTTAATTGCCCCACGCGGCGGACGGCTGTCGTCTATCCGCTGTCGAAAACTACATGCAACTCTTCCGGCATCAGCAGCTCGGCGCGTTGCGACTATGCCGCCAACGCGGGTACGAATCAAAGCTCACTCGCGCTGTGGAGCAACGTGCCTCAGACCGGCGATCCCGCTAGCGTCTATGCCGCCGGGATTCCGAATCCCGACACGAGCACTTACGCCGACGGCGTTATCTTTACCCTGAGCATGGTGAACGATGCCGAGATCTCTCGAAACGGCTCGTCGAACATGATTCTATTCGGCGAAAAATATATGGATTCCACTCATTACTTGGATGGGCAAGACCAGGGCGACTTGGTACAGATTTTTTCGGGCTTTGGCGTCGATTCGGGGCGCTACGGCACCAATCCCCCGGCGCGGGACCATGCGGCAACTCCAAATCCAACCTTGTTCGGAAGCGCCCACTTCGATGGATTGAATGTTTTCACTTGCGACGGCTCCGGTCACTGGACATCCTACAACATTGACCCGGCCACCTTCGCCATGCTGTGCAGCCTGAACAATACGAATCAGATCGACTCGACGAAGACGGGCTGGTAATTTCGCGTCTCGTTCCCACGCTCCGCGTGGGAACGAACTGACGGCCGCTCCGCGGCCACGTAACTTACCTCCCGATCTAGCTATAATATATGACATCGGGGCCGCAGAGCGGCCGTCAGCCTCGTGACGACGCGGAGCGTCGTCCCGAGGCGCGCGGCACGTTGGACGAAGGTTGACCTCGCAATTGATGTTGAACCATGCCAAGCTATTTCGCTCAAGGATCGCCGACGACCGACCTCACGCCCGGCGACCTCCGCGCGGCAATGTTCTCGGTGTTCGATAAGCTCGGCCCGCGGCAGAAGGTTTTGGCCATCCCGCCCGACTTCACCCGCGCCAACAGCATGGCCGGGCCGCTGACCTGTCTCGCGTACGAGTACTTCGGCCCGCGACTGACTGATGTCATGCCGGCCCTCGGCACACATGCTCCGATGGCCGATTGGCAAATCGCCAGGATGTTTCCCGGAATGCCGGCGGGACTCATTCGCGAGCACGACTGGCGGAACGATGTGGTTACGATCGGCGACGTTCCGGCCGACGTGGTCTGCCGCATGACTGAAGGCATTTGGGAACGGGCGTGGCCCGCGCAGCTTAATCGGCTCATCTGGGAAGGCGGCCACGATCTGGTGCTTTCCATCGGACAGGTCGTGCCGCACGAGGTGATGGGCATGGCCAACTACAACAAGAATGTCTTCGTCGGCACGGGCGGCGTGCGGGGCATCAACGAGAGCCATTTCATCGGCGCAGCGTACGGCATGGAGCGGATGATGGGTCGCGCCGATACGCCGCTGCGGCGCATTTTGAACTACGCTCAAGACAACTTCTGCCAGAACATCCCGCTGGTCTACGTGCTGACGGTGATTGGCCCGCGCGACGACGGCACGCTCGCGGTCCGCGGGCTGTATGTCGGCAGCGATGCCGAGTGCTTTGAGGCCGCTTCCGAACTCTCGGTGAAGGTGAACTTCACCGTGCTCGACGAAGCGCCGGCGAAGATGGTCGTCTATCTCGATCCGGAGGAGTTCCACAGTACGTGGCTGGGCAATAAGTCCGTCTACCGCACGCGGATGGCGATTGCCGACGACGGCGAGCTGATCGTGCTCGCCCCCGGCGTCAAGACCTTCGGCGAAGACCGGCAAATCGACGCCTTGATCCGCAAGTACGGTTACTGCGGCACGCCGCGGGTGATGCAATGCGTCCGTGACAGCGACGACTTGCCGCGCAACCTCTCCGCCGCCGCGCACCTGATGCATGGCTCCTCCGAAGGCCGTTTCCGCATCACCTATTGCCCCGGCCATCTCACCCGCGCGGAGATCGAGTCGGTGGGCTACGGTTACGCCGACCTTGCCGAGATGCTCACGCGCTACGGCCCCGCCACGCGCCGCGACGGCTGGGCGAGCCTGCCCGACGCCGAGCGGTTCTACTTCATCGGCAACCCGGCGCTGGGGCTTTGGGCGCATCGGGATCGCCTGCAGTAGGTCCCGCTTGCCGAGCGGGACTATTCCGTGTCGAACTGGTCGAAAACGCTGGCTCTCGCCCATTTTTTCTTTGCGCCTCTGCGTTTTTTTGCGTGCGACATGTGGCGGTAACGCCGTTGTCTCACTTTTGCGGTCTATGTGTTCTCTCGCGGCCAACCTTGAGCGGCCGGGCCAAAAGCTGCGCAACGCGCAACGCCTTCGCGTTTTCCTGCCGTGTTGCGCGCTTTCCACCGTCGCCGTAACTCCATGCAGGCAAAGCCTTTGCGGCCGGGTTTCAGTGCATTCCGAACGACCCCTCACAAGGTGTGGATGTTGCGCAAGTGGCGAGGGGCACGCGAGCCGGGGGCACGGAGCCAAGAGCTTCGAGTGCAAATCGTGGCGCAAAAAAAACGGCGTCCACCGAAGATGCGCCCCGCCTTCGCGTTTTTCTGCCGCTGGGGCACATCGCTTCCATCCGTCGTAAACACTTGGCAACATTGTACTTAGGACGCGGAAACAGCCGGCGGGCACATAATGCCTCGGAGGTGCGGAGTGGGGCGCATCGCGATCGCGACTGCCATTTTGGCAGGAAAGTTCGCCTATCAGGACGCGGTTTCGAGCGGTCAGGATTCGGTTCGGCATATTTGACAGAAAAATAGGGGACAGAAAAATGCAGCGTGGGCGCTCTCTCCGCACAACGCCGCAATTCGCATTGGGATGCTTGTCGTTGACGTCATTCGTGGCGCGATCTGTGTTCAATTGGTGTTCCACCCGTGGCAGCAGTGTGCACCAGCATACCACAGTTTACAGATGTGTGCAACGATTGGAAGGAATTTGAGTTACAATTTATACCTAAGTCCTTGCCGGTTACCGCTTTCCGTCGACGTCTTATGTTTGCGCCGCGGCACGCGAAATTACTTGCGAACGCCTTCTTGTCGCCGTAAAGCGTTGTCAAATAAGGACTTCGGCGTCGGCCGGGAACTCAGGCGGCGACTCGCGAAAAAAGTGACGAGCGAAAGAATATCCTCGCCGTTAGCCGGAGGGCGAAAGGGGACATCTCTGATTTCTCAGTCCGGACAGGATCGCCGCGGTCGCCACCCTGGGCAGCGCCCGTACCGGCCTTGCCGGCGCCGCCCGTCTACTTCGACTTCACCTGGATGGGCAAGTTGGCCGTGGCTGCCGAGCCGTTCGGATCAATGGCATAAACGAAGATGCGGTAATTGCCCGGCTTGTCGGGCAACCGGATGACGGCCTCGTTCTTCGTTGCGGACACCACCGCCCCGGCAAGAGGGGAACGAATGGGCGTTCTCATGGTGACATTGTCATTCCGAGCTTGGTGCTCATCGTCATCAGCGCCAGCTCTTCGGGCGTCAGTGTTTCTTCTTGACGGTAACAGATTCGAGGTTAAAGCCTCCATCGGCTTCGATCTTGCAGCAGAAGACGTAATCGCCTTTGGCAAGTTTGACTTCGGCTAGGTTGTCGAGCTGTTCCCAGACGTGGTAGACTTCGACGCCTGGAAGGTATCCATCGGTTGTGGGTATGGCCACTGGGCCGGTGGTAATGTCGTTGAATGAAAAGGAGAGCTTGCCGTCCTTTCCGGCAGCCGCGAAGTGCCCGCCGATGACGTAGGTACCGGCCTCTTTGACGTGGACCGTGACTTTGATCCACTCGTCTTTTTTCGTCCATCCGAGGTACGACTGGCTGACGTCTTCCGGCTTCCCCTTGATGGTTTTGTGGGACTTGTCGAACTTGCCGATCCGCGGCTTGTCGCTGCCGTAGCTGTAGGAGATGTTGGGTCCATCGGCAGAGTCGAACTCGGTTAACTTGATGGTGCCGGGAAGTTCGATGGCGGCCTTGGCAGGCTTGCCTTTGTAGTCGGCGGGAATCGTCGCGGTCGCCGAGGAGGTGTGATCGGGCGGCACGGCCGCACGACTGCCGACCGCCGGCGAACCGTCCGCTTTCACGTCGAAGCAATACAGATTCTCGTCATAACGGAGGTAGAGCCGGCCGCCGGCGACGACCGGGTGGGCCCAACTGGGGCCCGATCCCTCGACGTTGAACTCGCCTTCAAGTTGCAATCCCTCGGTCGAACATGCGGCCAGGCCGGCCGTGCCTTTATGCTCGCTGAAGAGGTAGAGCATGCCGTCGGCGAAGCAGAGTGAGCCCTTGCCAACCGCCTGCTCGCTCCACTGCTTCTTGCCCGTTTTCAGGTCGAGGCAGGCCCAGCCGCCGCCGTTGTTGCCGTAGATGAAGCCCTTGTCGATGATGTAGCCGCCGTGCTGGCAATCCATGTCGCGAGTTTTCCAAGCGACGTCGGCCGCGACCTTGCCGTCCTCCATCTTCAATTTCATGCAGATGCCGCCCTTCCCGTAGCCGTTGGCCCAGAAGACATAACCGTCTTGATAGGCGGGCGTCGGGCAGTTGGCCGTGTTGTGTGCCGCGAAGTTGTTCGACCAGAGCATTTTGCCGTCAGTCGCATCAACGGCGACAAGGCCGCGACTACTCCCGGTGAGAATGATCGGCTGACCCTCGAACGCGACGAAAAGGCACGAGCCGTACTCCGGCCCAGCGTCGAAGCCGCTGCTCTTCCAGATCGTCTGGCCGTTGGTTTTGTCCAAGGCGACGATGCAGTTCTTGCCGCCGGGCTTGAAGACGACCATGTTATTTTCGACCAGCACGGACTCGGCGTAACCCCATCCGCCCGGCTTTCCGCCGAACTCCTTGGCGTCGCGGCTCCATTTCTGTTCGCCCGTCGCGGCGTCGAAGCACGCGATCGGTCCATTGCCGTTGAGGAGGTAGAGGTTGCCGCCGTCAATGATGGGCGAGGAGCGGGCGCCGTCGGGTCCGCCGCGACTGCGGCCGAATTCCTTCGTCCAGAGTTGCTTGCCGTCCATGTCCAGCGCGAAGATCGTCAACTGGCCGTCCTTGTCTCCGCTGATGTAGATCTTGCCGCCCGTAACGGCAGGACTGGAGTATCCCGAGCCGAGCCCATCGACTTTCCAGAGAAGTTTTGGCCCTTCCTTGGGCCATTGTTTGAGCAGTCCCGTATCGAGCGACTTGCCATCGCGGTTGGGGCCCAGCCAGCCGGGCCAGTCCGGTTCGGCGGCCGCTGCCAGCGAGCCGATAATTGCCAACGCACAGAGCGAGGAGAAAAAGCATCTCATGGTTCGGTCTTTCCCGGGATGATCGAAAAGAGGTTATTGATGACAATTGTATCGCGCCGCTGGCGATAAGGTCGAGGGTGAATCCCGCGGCTAACGCCCCCTTCAAAAGGAAGCGGCGGGGCAATGCCCGCCGCTACCAACCTGGCGTCAATGTGCGACGTGGATATCGTGATTTACCAGCGGCTCTTTCCCGCTTTTGCGGCCCGGCGCTGCTTGAATGGCCGCTTTGGTCCGCCTGCATAGCTAAATGGCCGCGAGCCGGAAGCCTTCGCCTTCGGGCCCGGTTGCGGCGGGGCGAGCACCGGCGCCGGCGGCAAGCCTTTCGGCTGTTGCTCGACGGAGAGCGTCTGCTTCGTCAATCGTTGGATCGCCTGCAAGACGCTTCGCTCGGCTGAATCGCAGAACGAGAGCGCCACGCCGTCGGCCCCTGCTCGGCCGGTGCGGCCGATGCGATGCACGTAGCTTTCCGCATCGACCGGCAAATCGTAATTGATCACGTGCGAAACCATGTTGATGTCCAGTCCGCGGGCGGCGATGTCCGTCGCGACCAGAACCAGCGGCTCGGGCGACTTGAATCTCGCCAAGGTCCGCTGCCGGGCCGCTTGGGATTTGTCGGCATGGAATGCGTCGGATGCGACGCCCGCCTTGCGCAGCAACTTGGACACCATGTCGGCGCGGCGCTTGGTTCGCGTAAAGACGAGCGTCCGCGTCCAGGCGGTGTTCTCCAGCCAATGCGTCAACATGCGGATCTTGTTGGGCTGCTCGACGAACACCACCGATTGCCGCACGGTGTCGGCAGTTCTCGACACGGAATCGACCCGCACGTCGACCGGATTGCGAAGCCACTGATCGGCCAATTGGCGGATGGCCGGCGGCATGGTCGCCGAAAAGAGCAGCGTCTGCCGTTTCGCCGGGACCTTGGCCACAATTCGCCGCAGGTCGTGAATGAAACCCATATCGAGCATCCGGTCCGCCTCGTCGAGGACAAGGATTTCCACGTGCCCGAGCTCAACAAAACCTTGCTGCATAAGATCAAGCAAACGGCCGGGAGTGGCGATCAGTATATCGACCCCGGCACGCAAGGCGCGAACTTGCGGATGCTGTCCGACGCCGCCGTAGACGACCGTGTGCCGGAGTCCGCTGTGCCGGCCGTAGGCGCGGAAACTCTCGCCAATCTGGATTGCCAATTCCCGCGTGGGAGCAAGCACGAGCGTGCGCGTCGGGCGGCGGCCGGATTGCGGTGCGGCACCGCTGAGCCGCTGTATCGCGGGCAGTGCGAAGGCGGCCGTCTTGCCGGTGCCCGTCTGCGCGCAACCGAGCACATCGCGGCCTTCCAAGATCGGCGGAATCGCGGCGGCCTGGATTTTTGTGGGGGTGGTGTAACCTTCCGCGCACACCGCGCGGAGCAATGTCTCGGCAAGGCCGAGTTCTTCAAACTTCATTACCAAACTTTCCTAAAACTGTGATTCGGCGCCCTGTCAGGCGCATACGGCCGGATTTAACCGGCATCCCGCAGGTCGATAGCGACTTCACGGCGAATCCGATGGGGCATCCAATGGGAACGCGGCTGTCGCTTTGACACTCGGTAGCGCAGGCACCACGAGGTCGGCCAAGGGCAAACACTGCCCGGGGCAAAAATTGCCCGGCCGAGGTGCAAGAGAGATCAATTGGCGGCCGTAGTCAGACAATACAGGCCTAGCATAAGCACCAGGCGAGGCGGCCGCTACAGAAGACGCATATCGACGCGACGCGGATTAAAACAGCCCGCGTCTCTCGCACGTCATGTTCGTCTAGTATAGCCGCCTGAGGCTGGAAGTCAAGGCAGGTTTGAAAATTGTTTGAAAATCGGCGCCCTACTTACATTCCAAGCGCCGAATGGTTAGGATTTACGCACGAAGGGGTTCGTACCCATATCCGCCTGATATACTCCGCCTACGGATGACAGTGACGCCCGCGACTGCTTCGGGCAGTTCGGTACGTCATTTCAATCGGTATCGAGCATAATTCAGTCTGACTCGGCACCCTCCCTTCAAGTATTTTTTCAACATTTTCGGTCCGTGGCTAGGTGGCTAAACAGCGGGCCGGGTTTTCTGTTCAAGGAGATTGAGTCGTGGGTAAGAAGTTGTATGTGGGCAATCTGAGCTACACCGTCAATAATTCAGAGCTCGAAGGGCTTTTCGCCGCCTTCGGCACGGTGCGGAGCGCGGAAGTGATCCAGGACCGAGATACGGGCCGAGGCAAGGGATTCGGCTTCGTTGAAATGAGCAGCGATGAGGAAGCTGCGGCGGCCATTGCCGGCTTGAGCGGTAAGGAACACGAGGGCCGCGCCTTGACCGTCAACGAAGCACGGCCGCGCGAGGAGCGTGGCGGCGGTGGCGGCGGACGCGGACGCGGCGGCTACGGCGGCGGTGGCGGTGGCGGTGGGGGCCGCGGCGGCTATGGCGGCGGCGGTGGCGGACGCGGCGGTCGCTACTAAGCGAGCGGCGGCGAAATGTATACCGCATACTTCGTGTGCGGAAAGGCGGCACACGGAGTGTGCCGGATACATTTGGTTTTATGTTCGATGGCCATGCGGGGCCTCGCAGTCGCGCACCGTCATGCGGATGATTTGTGCGCTGAAAGGCAGATTTGCCAAATGGATGAAGGCGACCTGTTTCGCAGGCACGGCGTGCGCGTCGGACCATCGGCCTACGGTCTCGGCGTCTTTTCACTCAGGTCGTTTTCCATCCGCGAGGTCATCGGGCCGATCGAGGGCCCGTTTTTTAACGATGAAGTCCATGAATCGGACTACTGCATGTCGCTAGGTGAAAACGGTTGCATTGAGCCGAATGCGCCGTTTCGCTTCTTGAATCATAGTTGCGAACCGAATTGCAGCTTGCAGGAGTACGAGGTCGAGCAGGACGATGGCCAACTCGCGGGCGAGCTCTGGCTGACCGTGGATGCGGAAATTGCACCGGGCGAGGAGATGACGATCGACTACGCCTGGCCCGCCGAACATGCGGCGCCCTGCCGCTGCGGCAGCGCATCGTGCCGCAAGTGGATTGTCGCGGCCGAACAACTTCCGCAGACCCTAGCGCTGGCGGCTAGTAGCGCTCGAGCCATTCGAGCGTGAACCGTGAGAAGCTTATGGTTTCGTAAGCCCTCTTTTTGCCGGTTTCATACAAGATGCCGATCGAACGGTCGTGCAGCCGCGCCAGGCACGAGTAGGCAAAGGGGCTGGCAGAGAAAGTCAAACTGCTTTTGGGCCAGGTTTGCCCGTCGTCGTAGCTGACGCGCAGAATTCCGTTCATTCGCCCTGGACCTTCGGGACCGGAATAGATGATGCGGCCCTTTTCTCCGCCGGATGCAAACCCGTAGCGCAAGATCGAGCCCATGCAGGCCGGGTCGGGCAGTTCCTCGACTTGCTCGACCTTGCTCCATGATTGGCCGCCGTCGTGGCTGATGGCCGTCTTGCGGTACGGCTTATCGTCGGCTCGGCGGCTGTTCATTCGCACGGAGCCGTCCTCCAACTCAACCATCTGCACTTCATTCACCACGCTTGTCGCGCGGCCTTTGGCATTCACGCCGCGAGCACCTGGCACGACGTCGCCAAGCCGCCAAGTAGCCCCATGATCGTCGCTGAAGTCCGCGCGCACGTCCCAGAACGGCCCGACGCGCTGGTTGAACGGCATGATGAGTCGGCCTCGGTGGTGGCCGCGTTCCAATTGGATGCCGACGCCCGGCCCGCTGGCGATGGTAATCGCGTCGGCCGCTTTGGTTGTCTCAGTGATGTCCTTCAAGCCGGTCCAAGTCGCGCCGTCATCGTCGCTGGTGAGCTGGTAGTTCCGTTCGATGTCCGGTCCCTTAATGCCCGGCTTGAGGTGGCCGTTGAATTCCTTTCGGCCCTCGGGATACGACTGCACCATCAGCAGAATCCGGCCGCTGGGCAGATCCTCGACCGCGCACGGATTATTGAGCGAGTTCTTTCCGTCGCGGGCGATCACGCGGAGCGGCCCCCAGGTGCGGCCGTTATCCGTGCTGCGTTTTAGGATGACCTGATTCGCGGCTTGGTCGGTCTCAGCCGCGCGGCCCTCAGCGAATGCGAGCAGCGTGCCGCGGCGCGTGGCCAGCAACGAAGGGATGCGGATCGACGGGTATCCATTTTCGCCTGCGGCGAAGACAACGATCGATTCAGGCGCAACGGCGCGGATGTCTGGCAGCGCAGAGCCTATTGCACAATAGGCGACGACGATAAGGAAGGACGGCTTCATTATGTTGGAATGAGAGTGATTCGCGCCCGCGGCGTACAATGCAATTCGCCGCAGGGGCAAAGACAAAGTCCGCGAGATTCGTCGATTCTCATGTTCAATATCCATCCTGTCAACCAACCTCTTGTCAATCACGGTCGCTGACTGTTGCCCGGCAGCGTTTTTCATGGTACGATCAACGTAGAACGCCATTGAGAGGAGATGCGGCTGTGACAAGATTACTTGAAGAAGCATTTGCAAAAGCCGCAGCGCTGCCGCCTGCGGAACAAGAGGTGTTAGCAACTCGACTGCTTGCCGAACTGACGGATGAAGACGAATTCGATCGGGCGATCGCGGAGTCGGGCAACAAGCTCGCGAATCTCGCGCGCCAAGCCATTGGAGAACACCGTGCCGGACTAACGCAAAACCTTGAGCCGGACTCGCTATGAATTCGGTAACGACGAGGAGCTTTCGGCAGAAGTTCGCTTCGCTTCCTGCGTCGGTACAGCATCAGGCGCGAGCAGCATATCGATTGTTCCGCGAGAATCCATCGCACCCCGGGCTCCATTTTAAGAAGGTCCACCCCGATCCGCCGACCTATTCGGCGCGAGTCGGGATTGGTTACCGCGCGGTCTCAGTTTTGGACGGGAGTGATGTGATTTGGTTTTGGATCGGCACCCACGCCGAATACGACAAGTTTCTGAGTTCTCTCTAAACTGACCGCAATTGCCCCCAGGATGCTAGAAAGCATTCGAGGACCTCCCGGTATACTTGGGCCGCGCGCGGCGACATCAATGCCTTCTTCGGGCTGATTTTGGACAATGTGGCCGTGATGAGCTTCTTGCTCGTGATGATCACCGCGGACGGTCCGACCGCCGCCGGCTTCTCGCGGGAGTTTGTCTTTCGGCAAATGATTCGCGGCACCGCGCTCGGCGTGGTAGTTGGCGACTTGGCATACACCTGGCTGGCCTTCCGGCTGCCCCGCCGCACCGGCCGCATGGACGTCACCGCCATGCCCCTATCAGTCGCCGATTGTCATTGGACCTCGCAGTTGCTAGAATAACGCGCCTTGGAAAAGTAGCAGCGGGCTCATTGTAATGGTGATTCAATGATTCCAAGCGATGCAAGCCAAATAAATCCGGAGCGGTCCTATTTCGCGCGGCATGGCGTCGCTATCGCCGTGTCATGTGTTCTGTCTTGCCTCCTTACTTTGGCGCTGGTTTTCGGCATTCAACGCTACTTGACTCATCGTGAACGGAATTCTCAAGCGGCATTGAAAGAGGAACGGATCAAACAATTGGAGAAATCTCTTCTCGGGAGGTGGGAACTGGTTGAGGCCAGCGCGTACGCAATGATGGGTAAGCCTGGCGACCCGGAGTGGATCGAGTTTGAGAGTAATGGAATCTCGAAGTCGAGATGGTTCCAGGTGACGACAGTAAACGGCCAAGAAGCATCGAGAATCGAAAAGTTCAATGTCATCTCTTACCATGTCGCCGATGTGGACCGCCTCATCTACGGCGATCCAAAAGGCCCAGGCGTCTGGCGACCGCTTAAGTTTACGCTCGACGGTGACGAATTGATCCTCGATTCGAGCAACGGAATTGAGAAATACAAGCGGGCAAGACAGTAAAGTTGCATTGCGCGAGGCCCGCGCCCCGTAGACGAGACTTAAAAAGCCTTGCCTTGAACGGCGGGTTCGCGTATAGTGGACCAATTGGAGGTTTGACGAAACGTGTATCGGCTGAACCGGCAAAATCGCGGGATTCGTCTTGTATTGGCCGTCGTTTACGGCTTGGCGGCGACCACTGCCGGCTTGTTTCACGACCACAGTGTTGACGATAATGCGTATCGCCACGTTTCGGCCGGCGTTTCCCCTTCCCATTCGCAAGGGCGCTCTGGGTGCGATGCCTGTTCGCCATCGCAGCGATCGTCGCCCGCTCAATCTCCGTTGGACGGTCCGCAATGCGTCGTTTGCAAATTCTTGGCTCAAAAGCCGCTTGCTCCTTCCGCGGTCGAGGAAATTGCCTCGGTCGCTCTCGTGCGAACCGTCGTGCTTGCAGCACTGCCGCAGTGCTCCGCGCCGACTTCTCCTCCTTGGCATAGCCGCGCTCCGCCGTACGCTGCCTGAGTGCAGCGTCCTCTTTATTTTTTCGGCTTCAAGTACCTAGTGAGCTGCTGCGCGGCATGTACTCGGCAAAGCGCGGAATGTAATCCAATGATTCCCGGCGATCGGGACTGATCTGGTTTCCAGCCGAGCTGAGTTTTGGCCGTCACGCAATATCGAACGCCGCCTTACCGCGAGGCAGGCGGTTGTCGGCCGCATGACCATGCCGTGCCAGCCAATTCAAAGGAGAACTCAATTCATGTTTGCACGTCGCAACGCATTCACACTCGTGGAACTTTTGGTGGTTATCGCCATCATCGGCATGCTCATCGGCTTGCTACTCCCGGCGGTCAATAAGGCCCGCGAGGCGGCCGCACGGGCGTCGAGCGTCAACAACTTGAAACAAATCGGCCTTGCGATGCACAATTTCGAGGGCGCGATGGGGCGTTTTCCGCCGGGATATACCTCCGCGGCGTTCGTGACGGGAAAGCCGCCGCCGGCGGGCATGGACATGGGCAACACTCCTAGCGGCATTTGCACCTACGACGCACCACCCGGCTGGGCATGGGGCGCCTATTTGCTGCCGTACATGGAGTACAACAACCTCTATAAGCAACTAAACTTCAGCCTCGCCTGCACCGATCCCGCGAACGCGGTCGGCGTCGCGACGCCAGTGAAAGAGTACCTCTGTCCCTGGGCGCCGAACAATTCGCCCACGGTGCAAATCGTACAGCTCAACTCCGTCTCGGACCCCGTCGATCCGAACGATTTCAAGGTGATGGCTGTGTTCGGGCGATCGCACTACGTCGCCAACGACGGACAGTGCGACGCCTGGATCTTGGGCCTGCCCGACTGGTCGGGCCTGCCGGGGGTGGGGCCGTTCATGCGGAATTCGCGGACCCGAGCGGTCGACGTCAGCGACGGCCTGAGCCATACGGTGTTCGTCGGCGAGCACACGAATTTCAACGGCAAGACGTGGGTGGGCGTCGTGCCCGGCTCGAACCAGGTCAACGAAAACCCTGCATTGTATCCGCCCGAGGACGGCGGCTGGGACGAGGCCGGTGCCGCGGTCCTCTGCCACAGCGGGCCGTCCATTGAGGACAGCCCCGCGCCGGTCATCCACCCGCCCAGCTATCCTTTGAACTTGTGCTGCCAGATGTACGGCCCCTGGTCGGCCCAAGGCGGCAACGTGCTCTTCGGCGACGGGCACGTGACGTTCATCTCGGCGATGCTCGACCTCAACACCTGGGCGGCACTTTCCAGCATGAAGGCGGGAGACATTCCCGGTCCCTATGATGGCAACTAATCGCTCTTTTAGTTCGACCGCGGCCGATCGACCGCATTCCCGCTTGCCCTGGGCGCTTGCCGCGCTGGCGGTCTTGATAATTGGTCTTGCCGTGGTCTGGTGGCCGCCCGGCCACACGTATCCGCCGGCGACCAGCCGTGAGGCCTATGTCATCATGGACGCCCTCCACACCGCCTGCAACACGAAGAATGCCGGGTCGCTCGGCAAGATCGAAGCCTGGATCGCCCGCGAAAAGGCGGAAGGCAAGCTCGGCGCGGGCGAGGAAGATGCCTTCGCCCGGATCATCGCTACCGCGCGCGCCGGGCAATGGAGCGAGGCCGATGGCGAGGCGGTTCGCTTCTCACAGGACCAGGTCGGGCGGGGGCGGCTCTTTAGCAAGTAGGCGGTGGCATGGTATAATATCAGAAGTCGTATTCGGAGGCGATTCAGCACTATGGAAAGGCCTGTCAAATGACAAAAGTCGTAATTGATGCGCAGACATGGGCCAGCCTGAGCGGCCGAAACGAGTTAATCGAATTATGCGATTCGTCGGGCAAACCACTGGCGTTGTATCAGCCGGTAGGACGGTTTGCAATCTTGGAGGGAGATAGAATGCGCTCGCCCTACAGCGACGAGGAAATTGAGCAGCGCCGACAACAAAAAGGCGGACACACACTTGCCGAGTTCTGGAAGGAACACTGACGCGCTGATGGAACTTGCGACCGTTTGGAACGACGCCGAAGACCGCGACGAGGTGACGGCCGCAAGTGACGAGATTGACCGTCAACTCGCAGCGATGCCGACTTCGGCGGGCGAATCACGTGACGGAAATGTCCGAATTCTATTCGTGGGTCCACTCGCTGTCGATTTTGAGGTCATCGAAGACGACTGCATGGTGACCGTTCTCGCCGTCTGGCGAACGCGCTAGCCCACGAAGTAAGCCATCACCTTCCAACCCTCGGGGAAGCAGAGCTTGGATCCCGCCGCCGTCGGATCGTCGTAGGCAGCGAGCTCATTCGGTTCGATTCCGCTCCCGGCCATTGCGATCGGCACGTCGCCGTGGCTGTGCGTCTTGGTCCTGAGCGGCGTGGGATGGTCGGGCGAAACGAGTATTCGCCATTGCGGATAGCGCTGCAACGCCTCGAAAACCGGCGCGACAATGTGACGGTCAATCTGCTCTAGGGCCTCGATCTTGGCGTCGGCGCGGCCCTCGTGCGAGGCTTCGTCAGTCGCCTCAATGTGTACGCAGACAAGGTCGTAGTTCTTCAGCGCTTCGACGGCTGCCCGGCCCTTGGCCGCGTAGTCCGTGTCTAAATAGCCGGTCGCGCCCGGCACGTCGATCCGCGTCCAGCCAATTAGTTGGGCAAGCCCGCGCAAGAGATCGACCGCGGTGATCATCGCGCCGCGCACGCCGTAGAGTTTTTCGAAAGGCTCCAGTTTCGGCGCGCTGCCTTGGCCCCAGAGCCAGACGTTCGTGACCGGCGGCTTGCCGGCGTTTCGACGGGCCTGATTGACGGGATGATCGGCGAAGACTTCCTCGCTCGCGGTCATCAATTCCACCAGCAAGTCGCTGCCCGGCCCGCGCGGATAGGCGTCGGCAATGCACTGGTCGGTGAAATCGTGAGGCGGCAGCGTGCGGGTATCCGCGGTAAACGCGGCCGAATACACGAGTAGCAAATTGCGATAGCTGACGCCGGGCCGAAATCGCACGGCTGCGCTGCCGGCCTTCTCTTGCAGCGATGCGAGTAAGGCGGTAGCTTCCTCGGTGGAGACGTGCCCAGCCGTGAAGTCCCGCATCGTCTGGTTTTCGATCGTCACCATGTTGCAGCGGACGGCCCAATCGCCCGGCGCGAGCTCGATGCCCTGTGCGGCGGCCTCCAACGGTGCGCGGCCCGTGTAGTATCGCAACGGGTCGTAGCCCAGCAGGCTCAAGTTGGCCGTATCGGAGCCGGCCGGGAGCGACGCGGGCGTGTGATTGCCGCGGGCGATCCGTCCCGCCTTGACTACGGCGTCCATCGCGGGCAGCCGCGCCGCCTGTAGCGGCGTCTTGCCGCCCAGCGACCGCTGCGGTTCGTCGGCGCAACCGTCGGGGATGATGATGGCGTATTTCATGGTTTCATTGTGGGGCAGGTTTCCAACCTGCCACGAATCAAGGCAGGTTGGAAACCTGCCCCACGTCTACTCTCTCACCCTCAATCGCACACTCCCCGGTCCCACCGCCGGCAAACTCGTGATTGACTGCAAGGCGTCTCGAACGGCGCCTTCGGTCGTGGTGTGCGTCATGATGATAAGCGGCACGCAGCCGCCGGCCTGCTCGGCCGTTTCGTGCTGAATCACCGAGGCGATCGAAATCTTGTGGCGGCCGAGGATTCCCGCGATGTCGGCAATCACACCGGGCCGATCCTCGACGTTGAAACGCAGGTAGAACCGGCCGGAAACATTGGCCGGGTCGCGAACCGCGGCGGCCGCCTTGCGTTCGTCCGACCAGAGCTTGAGCGTGCGGAAGGTAATCGCGGCGCGGCCCAAGAGCGTATCGATCAAGTCGGCCACGCACGCCGACGCGGTGGGCATTTGACCGGCACCCAACCCGTGCAGCAGCACGCGCCCCACGGCGTCGCCCACGATCTGCATGGCGTTGAACGCGCCGTCCACTTGGGCCAGGGTCGAACGCCGCCGCACGAGCGTGGGCGAAACGTACATTTCCAGTCCGTCCGGCATCAACTCCGCCACCGCCAGGAGCTTGATGCTATAGCCCAATTCGCGGGCGTAGCGCATGTCGGCCACATCGACGATGTCGATCCCGGTCCGCGGAATGGTTTTCCAATCGACCCGCGCGCCGAATGCCAGGTGCGCCAATATCGCCAGCTTCTGCGCCGCGTCGCTGCCGTTGACGTCCATGGCCGGATTCGCCTCGGCAAAACCCAATTGCTGGGCTTCGGCCAGCGCGTCGGCGTAAGTCTTGCCGAGGTCGTCCATCTGTGAAAGGATGAAATTGCTCGTGCCGTTGAGTATCCCGTGGATGGACGCGATCTGGTTGGCCACCAGCGATTGGTTGACGGCGGCGATGATGGGAATGCCGCCGCCGACCGCCGCCTCAAACGCGATCGTTCGCCCTAGGCTCCGCGCGCGGTCAAAAAGCTCGCGGCCATGCTCAGCCAGCAACGCCTTATTGGCCGTCACGATGTCCTTGCCGCTCTCGAGCAGCTTGAGCATGATCGTGCGGTCGGGCTCCAGGCCGCCGACAACCTGCACAACGGCTTCGATCTCCGGGTCGTTCAAAACCGTGGACAGGTCGGTCGTGAGCAGGCCCGGCGGCGCCGCGAATTTCCGCGGCCGGGCCTTATCGGTCACGACGATCCGCGCCAGTTCGACCTTGCGGCCCGCCTGGCGAGAGATCCGCTCCTGCTGCTCGATGAGCAGCCGCGCCACGCCCGATCCGACCGTGCCGAATCCGACAATTGCTACTTTCGCGGTCGATTTTGACATTGCTTCCTTCAAAAAGACGCTCGCTACGATGTAACGTGGGGCAGGTTGCTAACCTGCCAAGCAGATTGGCAATCTGCTCCACGGCACTGCTTTCCCGCAGCCATGTTACGGCGGCAGACCGAATGCGTCAACCTGTCTATCGCCCGCAACTTCTTGCGGAGGGGTAGTTGCGGAAATTACAAAAAATCGGCATACTTCAGGGCTTCCCAATATCCGACCAGCCAGTTTGACTTCATTCTAGTTTCGAACACCGTCAGGATTCCTCTTCATGAGCATTGAGCCCAAGGCACTCGATTTCTTCAAGCAGATTCTGGCCACGCCTAGTCCTTCGGGCTATGAGACCCCGGTCCAGGAATTGGTCCGCGATTACGCGGCCTCGTTTGCGGATGAGATGCGGACCGACGTGCATGGGAACGTGATCGCCGTGCGGAATCCGAGTGCCCCGCTGCGGGTGATGTTCGCCGGGCATGCCGACCAGATCGGCCTCATCGTGCAGTACATCGACGACGACGGCTTCATTCACGTTTCCACGATCGGCGGTTGGGACCCGCAAGTGCTAATCGGCCAGCGGCTGACGGTCTGGGGCATGAGCGGCCCGGTGCTCGGCATCATCGCCCGCAAGCCGATCCATCTGCTCAATGAAGAAGAGCGGAAGCAGGTTCCGAAGATCAAGGACCTGTGGCTCGACATCGGCGCGAAAAACAAGGACGAAGCCCAGCAGGCCGTGCGCGTGGGCGATCCGATCACGCTCGAACTCCGCTACCAGGAGCTGCTCAACGGCCGCGCGATTTCGGCCGCGATGGACGACAAGACCGGGATGTGGGTCGTCATGGAAGCCCTGCGGCGGGCCGATAAGAGCAAACTGAGGGTCGCCGCCTACGCCGTCTCCACCGTGCAAGAAGAGATCGGGCTCCGCGGTGCGCAGACAAGCTCCTTCAGCGTCGATCCGCACGTCGGCATTGCCGTCGATGTGACGCACGCCACCGACTGCCCGACGATCGAGAAGAAGGAAGAGGGCGATGTCCGCCTCGGCGGCGGCCCGGTCGTTTATCGCGGGCCGAATATGAACCACAAAGTCGTGCGCCGGCTGCTGGATGCGGCACATGCGAACAATATTCCCTATCAATTGGGTGCCTCCGGCCGAGCGACGCCCACCGACGCCAATGCAATCCAGATCAACCGAGCGGGCGTGGCGGCGGGACTCGTCAGCATTCCGAACCGTTACATGCACAGCCCGGTGGAGATGATTTCGCTGGAAGACATCGACCACACCGCGGACCTGCTGGCGCGGTTCTTGGAATCGATCCCGGCGGACGCGGAGTTTATTCCTTAAAGAGGGATTTGGGGGAAAGGGATTTAGGGATTTAGGGTCCCAAATCCCCAAATCCCCAAATCCCCAAATCCTTTCCTATGCCCGAACTCGGCGTCAACATCGATCACGTAGCCACGGTCCGCCAGGCGCGGCGGACTTTTGAGCCCGACCCGATTTGGGCCGCTGCGCTGGCCGAACTGGGCGGCGCGGATTGCATTACGCTCCATCTACGCGAAGACCGGCGGCACATCCAGGATCGCGACTTGCGCATCTTGCGCGAGACCGTCACCGTCAAGCTCAATCTGGAAATGGCCTGCGATCCGGGCGTGCTCAAAATCGCCTGCGAGGTCAAGCCCGACCAGGTCACGCTCGTGCCGGAGAAACGAGAGGAAATCACGACCGAAGGTGGCCTGGACATCGCCGGCCAGCGGCAGAGAACGGCGGAGATTGCCCAGCAATTAGCCGACGCAGGTATATCCGTGAGCCTTTTCCTCGATCCCGACCCGCGGCAATTAGAAGTGGCCGCCGCGCTGAAGGCCGATGCCGTCGAATTGCACACGGGCCAGTATGCGCTTGCCAAACGCGGCACGCAGCAGGAGGCCGAATTGGAAAAACTCGTGAATGCCGGCCGGCTCATCCGTCAAGCCGGCATGGCCCTGCACGCCGGACATGGCCTGACGTATCACAACGTCAAACCCGTAGCTACGATCGAAGACATGCACGAATTGAACATCGGCCACAGCATCGTCGCGCGGGCGTTAATGGTCGGGTTCGAGCAGGCGGTGCGGGAGATGAAGCGGCTGGTGGAATAATGTCGACAGCAATTGGATATATTGCTGATTTGTCAGATCGCCCTGAACTCGCTTCCGAAGTGCTCGACTATTGTTACGGGCTCTCCAGTTAGCGAATATGGGAAGTCGAGGGCTTTGACCTGCGTTACGGCACGACGACCGCTCATCAACTTGAGGGCTGGACGAAGATCGGGCCTACTCCGGCCGATGCGGATCCGGCGGCTGGTTTTGGCGACGCGTGTAATGTCGTTGAAATACTTCACGCTGCGGCAGCGTGCTTTAATCTGGTTTGGAAGGTCCAGCTCGAAGGCGTTGACGGAATCATTGACGCCGACGGACCGGACGAGTCGATTGCGTCGTTTGTCGAAGCTTGCAAACGCTTTACCGCTGCGGACAACGATCTAACGGCCGTTCGTGGAAAGTGGCTTCCTGCGGAGAATAAGAAGTTTAGCACGAAGGGAAAGCAAGCGCTTCGGCGACGCTGGAAGGAGTCGGATGCCATTGCCGCACTAGTGGCAGTCCTAGTTCGACATGATACCGAGGGCTTGCCATTTGGACGAACCGACGCTGGCCGGGCCGATTTACGCGGCATCGACTTCGGTTTGATTTCCAAGCACTTGCCACAACTTGTCCGTCACTTCACCGCCGATGAGTTGAGCGATTTAAAAGCTGGCAAGCTTTTGCCAAAAACCCCGGTCGAAAGGCTTGACTTCTCATTTCCTATCGTCGGGAAGTTTTCGCACCTTGGCGGCTGGACGTATTGGTTCCATTTTCGTGATATTGTATTTGACGGACTATCGGCCGAAGATGAAGCACTGGCGGGAACGTTCGACGATTGCAGCTTTCGAGGCGTCCGGGTTGATAGAATTTCAGAAATTTTACGTTGCGACCTATCGTTCGTCAAAACCGGATACATTCGCCGAGCAGAGCACTGCACTTTTGACTACGCCAACCTCAGTGGGCTAAACGCGACGAACCTACAATACTTCGACTGTTCATTTCAGAACGCGAATCTGAATAGGGCAGAGATCGGCGGAGCGAAGTTTACTCGTTGCAACTTCCAAGGCGCTTCCTTCGACAACGTCTTCTACGCCAGAACTGTTTTTGAGCAATGCATGGGCCTAGATGTAGACCGAATGGACAAATTCTCGCTCGTCATGTTCGGTCGGAAGTTGTCCGAACTTAAAGACATTGTAATTCGCTAGAATGAGATAGTACGCCAACCCGTAGCGAAGATTTCACCGGCCTTTCCGTGACCGTCATTATTCCGCTAGCTATCGACGGGTCGGAGCAAGCGGTGCGGGAGATCAAGCAGCCTCGTCGCTCCATCGCATACTTAAGCGACGTTCGTTGCCTTCGTTGCTTTAGGCAGTTTCGTAAGGTCCGGCTCCACAAACGCGCGTTTCGCCTCCGGCGACATGAATAAGCCGGGCGAGTAAAAGAGACGATGATTCTTCTTTTGGCTGAGTTGAGGGTGAAAGTCGAAAAACTCATCGGCAGTCGGTAGCTGGCCATACTGCTGGACCGTCATCTCGACGATGCGCAGCCAGAACTGCGTAATGGTCTCGTGATAGCCGCTGGCCGGCTCGTCCGGAACCTTGTTAGCGGCGTTATAAGCGCGGATTCCCTCCCGCAGCTTCGTCGCTGCAGCATCAAAGCCATGGCGCGTCAGGTAGAGGTACGCAAGCTTGACGTGGGCTCGGTGATGCCACTGATCGAAGGGAAACGAACAAGCCTCGAACTGCTCAATGAAATCGTCGTCGTTCATGGAATCGCGGACATCGCTATTTCTGTGGCGGGGGAGCGCTCGCGGCCTTTACCGCCGCCTCGTCGATAGTCGTGTTGTGGAAGTGAACGATCTTCCAGCCATCCGCCCCTTTCGCCAGCACCACCGTGCTGCGGTGACGGGAGGCGGGAAACTCGAGACCGCCGGGTCCGGTGAAGGCATCGACTTTCCAGATGTTGACGGCCACGGCGTATCCCTCGCCAATCGAGTGGACCCGCACCTCTTCCAAATACTCCTGGCAGTTCTTGAGGAAGGTCGCGTGAAAGTCGGTCAGATGTTTCAAAAGGTCGGCTTTTCCTTGCCAATACATCCCGGCCACGTTGATGCCCTCCGCATCGTCTCTGAACGCCTTGGTGAAAGCGCCCATGTCGTGTTTGTTCCAGGCCGTTTCTTGATCCTTGAGGATTTCCCGGATCGCCCGGTCATCAGTCGGCGAGAGTTGGCGAGTTGGCTTCCTTCGATGCGGTTTGCTGGGCCATTGCGTCCGCGGCCCAACAAAGCAGACCAGCCGCGAGCAAAAGAATGGCGATCGTGTTTTGTTTTGATGAGAGCATGGTTTTCATTGTTGTTCGAGTTGTTTGGCAAGTGAAGAGCATCGTAGCCGGCCAAACAGGTATTCGACTGCGAAAATGCGGCCAAGTTTCACCACATTTTGGCGGTCGAGGATTGACCAGTCAAGCCGCTGGAGGCGAATCAAATCCGCTTCGCCCGTTCCTTGCCAGTCCCCCGCTGATGCCGTATCATGGTGTGCGTTGAGAGTTGAGAGCTGAGAGTTGAGGCTTGAGTTCAAGCTCCCCACTACCCCCTCCACACTCCCCACTTCCCACTCCCCGTTCCCCACGCCCATGTCCACCCGCAGCGAAGATTTCTCCGGCCTTTCCGTGGCCATCATTACCCCGTTCCGCGACGGGCAGATTGATATCGAGGCCCTCCAGAGGAATATCGAGTTCCAGATCGAGGCCGGGCACGACGTGCCTCTGCCCGGTCGGCACGACCGGCGAGTGCCCGACGCTCTCGCACGACGAGCACGAGCGGGTGATCGCCGCCATCGTCGAAGCAGCGGCGGGACGAATCAAGGTCATGGCGGGCACCGGCTCCAACAGCACCGAGGAGGCCCTGCGGCTCACCCGCTGGGCCGCCAAGCGCGGGGCCGACGCGGCGCTCGTCGTCGCGCCCTACTACAACAAGCCGACGCAAGAAGGTTTTTATCAGCACTTCAAGATGCTCGGCCGAGGCGGTCGAGATTCCGATTTGCGTCTACAACATCCCCGGCCGCACGGGCAAGAACATCGAGCCCGAGACGATCGTCCGCATGGCCGACCTGAAGAACATCACGATGGTCAAGGAGGCGACCGGCTCGATGGACCAGGCGTCGCAGATCATCGCCCTGACCAACCTCACCGTCCTCAGCGGCGACGACAGCCTGACGCTGCCGCTGATGGCGATCGGCGGCCGCGGCGTCATCTCGGTCGTCGGCAACATCGTGCCGAGAGACGTGATTGCCATGCTGCGGGCGTTCGAGAGCGGCAATCTGGCCGAAGCGCGGTGCCTGCACCTCAAGCTCTTCCCGTTGTGCCGCGACATGCTGGGCCTGTCCACCAATCCGATCCCCATCAAGGCCGCGATGCAACTGCTTGGACTGGACACTGGCGACCTTCGCATGCCGCTCACCCGCCTTACGGCCGCGGAAGTAGAGAAGCTGCGGGCAACGCTCGGCGATTACGGGCTCTTGTAGGTCCCGCTTGCCGAGCGGGACCAGTGTGCGTCGATCCGCGGACAAAGTTCGGTTCTTGCGATGGGTTCATCCGCAATAGTCCCTTCCGGCAGAAGGGACCTACTTTCAGTCCTTTGTCTCGTACACAATCTTGCAATTGGGCAGCGAGCGCTTCAATTTCGACACTCCCGACGGCGTGACGTGCGTATGCGTGAGGTGCAGTTCCTTGAGCTTCGTCAGCCCGGCGAGATTTGGCAAGCCGGCGTCCGTTACGTTTGTCCGCCCCAGATGCAGAAACTCGAGATTCGTCAGGCCTTGCAGCTTCGGCAGGCCGGCGTCGGAAACGGCCGTCTTGTCGAGATTGAGCCATTTCAACGCTGGCAGCGATTTGAGCGGGTCCAGGCCGGCGTCGGTGATCTTCGTCGTATACAGATTGAGTTTCACAAGCTTGGGCAGCTTGCAGAGCGAGGCGAGGCCCGTATCGCCGATGGCGGTGCGGCTCACGTCAAGGTCCTGGAGCGTCGTGACTTTGGCCAACTTGTCCGCGCTGTCGTCCGTGATTTTCGTTTCCGTAAGACGCAGGCGACGGAGCTTTGGGAAGTTGGAAAAGTCGAAAAACGAATCGGCGACCGCCATCTTTGCCAGCAATAGCTCTTCGAGGTCGGGCAACCGTCCCAACTCCTGCAACTCCCTATTCGTGATGGACGTGTCGTCGAGGCCGATAGATTTGATTGTGGTCAGCGCATGCAGCTTCTTGATGCAGGCAGAATCAATCCTTTGCCCCGTCAGCTTGACCGCCTGGAGGGTTGGCAAGGCAGCGATGTTGTTAAAATCCGCGGCGGTTAGCTTCGACTTCAGGGCATCGACGGCGATCGGTACGCCGTACTCGTTCAGCTTCACATTGACGCCCCGGTCGCGCAGCGCCTTGACCGCGTCCGCGGGACCGATTGGCTTGGGTTCGTCGGCAAGATTGCGACTTTCGCCCAGAACGGTGATTAAGATAGCCACGGTGGTTATGCGAAACGTATGCATTTGCATGAATCCTCACGTAGTTTAGTAAACAGTACCAAGTACTCAGTACGCAGTTCAGCGTGTTCTGTAGTACTCGGTACTGAGTACTGTGTACTGCGTACCCGGTACTTCCCTCTACGCCGCCGGATTCTTCCGCCGCGCCGTCCCGGTCTTCAGCCACTGGCCGATTCGCGCCAACTCGCCGTGCCAATTCTTGCCGACGCGCTGCTCGCAAAACGCGCGAAATAACAGGTCGACCGTCTCGTGCAGATTTCGCACGCTCTCGATGCGGTCCTCGACCACGCCCCGGCCTTCCGCCGCGTTTTCGACCTGGATCTTCGCCCCGCCGATCATAAAAGCCTCCGGTTGGATTGCCAGATCATACTGTTCGCCCTGGCGGACGAGCGTCATGCCCGCCTTGCGCGGCAACTTGCCGCTACGGATGGCCTGCATCGCTTCGGGCAGCCCGGTCGGGCCGTCGGCGGTGATCGTCTCCTTGCCCGATTCGTCGCGCGGACATTGCAAGCTGAGCGTGCGGGCGAACATGCCGGTCACCTCGGAACCGTCGGGCAGCGCGATCGTGTCGGAGACATGCTCCCAGCGCCACCAGAGCCAGAGCAGGAACTCGTTGCCGAGAAAATCCCAATTGCCCTCTTGCTGATTCCACCACGAGACCTCGGCCGTCGCGTTGCCGGAGTGAAACGCCGAGGGGATCGTTTGCTCCAGCGCCTTTCGTCGCTTCGCTTCGATGGCCCAATTGTTGGCGCGGCGGCTGGCCGTCATGGGCGACAGTTCCATTTTGAATGCTTGAGTGAACAAGTCGCAACATAGCTCGGCCGCCGTCGCGCTGCCGCCGCCGAAGTAGAACAGGCCGTGCCGGGCGTCCCAAAGCACCGGAAACTGTGACATGCGAAGGAAGCGGTCGGACTTGATCTCTTCTTCGCAGCGGGCTTCGACCGCCTCGCGGGCCTCTTGCCGCTGGGCCTTCGTCGGCCGGCCGCCGGGATTGTCGGCCGCGAATGCAGCCAGTTCCAGTTGCAGCCATGCCTTCTTCACGGCGGCGGGGATCTGATGCGTGTCGATGCGGATGCCGCAATGCAACGCGTCGCCGATGACGTTCTTGTCCTGACTGAAGCTGAGATCGAGCAGATGACCGCCGCCCAAAAAACCGACGCCCGGCTCCTCGGCCGAAGCAACGATCTTGTTGATGGCGTACTTCTCAAGAATCTTGATCTCGGCTGTGCCGAATTGCGACGGCGCGTCGCCTTCGATCTGAAAACACTGAAAGCTGACGGGGCCTGACAAAAATCCCATGTTTGGATCGTCCTTGACGGTTGCTGGTCCGGATGACGCGGTGCGAAGTCGAATGCGAATCGTTGATTATTCGGCAAATTCGATTGATGTTCGATAGTATAACGACTTCTGATTCCGCTTGCCACAGACGGGCGAGAAACGAAACGCCATTGAAGCCCGACGCGCAAGCGAGCGGGGGGCTATTTCCCCGCTCGCTTGCGCGTCGGGCTTCGATTCATTTCCTCCCGCGGACGGTATAATGCCCAAATGGCACCTCGAGATTCTCAATCAGACACGTTACCGGACCGAAGAATGACCGCGACGATTCGACTCGTATTGCTCGTTACTTTGATGCTGACGATCGCCGTGGCGTCGCCACTGAGTGTGCGGTCGGCCGTCCCAATACCGTCCAGCAGCGAGATTCGCCTCGACATTCCCGATATCGGCCAGGAGAAGCGAAGGCCCAAGGAGGGCTGGTGCGGCGAGTCGTCAATCCAAATGGCGCTCGCCTACTACGGCACTTACGTCTCGCAAAAGGCGATCAATCGTGCCGGAAAGCCGGCGCATCCCGACCTGTATGAAGAAGACATTGCCGTGGCAATGAACAGCCTGGGGATGGAATACAAGGCGTGCCAAGACGACGGCCTAAAGCCCTTCGTAAAGTGGGTCCGCGGCGAACTTGCCGCCGGCCATCCGGTCTTGCTCGGCGTAAAAATCTATCCTACGGGACATCCGGAATGGAACGTCGATCATTTTGTCCTGGCGACCGGCTGCTCCGATACTTCTCTCACGCTCAATACGACCTGGGGAAAACAGGAGATGCGGAGCATCGCCCTGCTGTCGTCAAAGGAGAAGGGCATGTCGCTCGTCAACGGCGTCAATTCTTACTTCGGCTACTCGATTACCGGTTTGAAAACGAAATCGGCGCATGCCGGTCTCAAGCCCGTGCGGGTCCAGATTCGCCGCATGGGCGACAAGCAAGTCGAATTGCGGGTCACGGCGGAGAACCTGGAGCGAGGCAAGCGTTACCGAATAGCAAAACTCAACGATCTGGACGCGGCACAGAAGTCCGTCGCTCGTGGAGAACTGGTTCGATCATTCATCGCCGACGGCCCAAAGTCCGAAATCGTCGAGACGATCGGGCTAGACGACGCCCGCGCGTACTTTTGCACGGAAGAACAGTGACTGAAGTAATACGGCGCCGCCGTTGAACTGCGCGCCTCGCAGCCTATGTGCTCCAAGTTTTAATAGGATGGAACGCATTGGTAAACGCCGACCCTTGCGAGAACCAACGGAATAGGAGTGCTTGCTCCCAGATTCAAATGTGCCGCGTGTTTTCGCTAAAAGCGCGCCCGCGAAATGCGATGAACGTCAATCCTATCATCGCCAGCAATAGGGAGAGAGTTCGCGGTTCCGGGACAACATTCAGGACAAGGTCCCCATGCGAAAGCGCCAACGTCGAGGGAAACCCGTCGATTGTCCCATTGATATTCGACCCCAAGGTCCCGGAAATGCCGGCATCATCAATCAGTGTGTACTGCCCCGGGCCAAAACTCGACTGTGGCAAAAAAATGAAATCGGTAAATTGCTGATTATTCAAAAACAACTCGCCGGAAGGCATCACAATCATGTCGCTGTCGGAGGGCCCGTCTAGCGAGTATTCGAGGGTAACGCCGGAAGCAAGTGAAAGGTTTCCATTGATGGTCATCGTGCCCGTGGAGTCTCCGGGGGCCAGAGTCGATCCGGCATTCATGGCAACGCTTGCCATGGAACCGCTACCGCTGAGCCGGGCGCCGCTCAGCGCTGTGACAGGTCCGGCAAGCGCGCCATCAACGACGAGCGTTCCGCCGGAAACTTTCGTCGCACCCGCATAGGCATTGGATGCAGTAAGAACCAGCGCTCCGGAACCCAACTTGTTCACGCCGCCGCTTCCCGCGAGTGCTGACGCAAAATGGACGCTGTTGCCGTTCGTGTCGATATTTGCCTGTACTCCGCTTGGTATGGGCGCAATTTTTGGAGAGACGTCGGCGGTTGCCCCCGCGGCAAAGCGCAATGTGCCGCCGGCAAAATGCAAGTTGGCCGTCCCTGAACCCAAACTGCCGAAGCTAGCGACCTGCAATACTCCCGAGTTCAATATGGTGCCGCCGGAATAGTTGTTCGCAGTACCGGACAGGGCTACCGTTCCCGCGTTGTCGGCGGCAAGAACAAGCGCCCCAGATCCGGAGATCGCGCCGGCGAAAAGCATTAAGTCGGCCGAATTGGCAACCGTGACGCTCAATCCGACGCCCAGTGCTGCGGAAGATAGCACGCTATCGGTATGCTGGGTGAAAAGGACGCCGTGGTTCACAGTCAGCGTCGCCGGAGAGCTGTCACTCGTGCTGAATATAAGACGACCTGGCGTCAGGCTCGTGCTCTTAATCGTCGTCTGCACGTTGCCGTTGAATGTGAGCTGCGCCAGCGTCGATGAAGTTGATTGAAAATCGGCCGTCGCCTGCGCGCCTGCGTTGCCCAACACGGCCTGCGACGTGTTGCCATTGGGCGGCGAGGCCCCGTTCAATCCAGTCCAGTTGGAACTGTTCGACCAGGACGTGCTGCTCGATCCGCTCCAAACATTAATTGCGTAGGGCGACGAAGGCGTCCAGCCCATCACGTCCATCGCCGCCACGTCGACCGGCGTGAAGACATTTGCGAAGCCGGAGAAACTGACGTCGTTTGCCGAGTCCGGTGTGTAGGGCGAGGTGCCGGCCCAATCCTGCTTGTCTCCCGAACCGCTGTTGTAATTCTTCAGATTGGTCTTGCCGCCGTCGATCGAAAAGTATACTCCGGTGGCCGCAACCGATACGTTTTGCACGGCGGGCGCCGTGTAACGAAAGAGGTCGAAAGGCTCGTAAACCGAGGAAAAATTGCCGCTTCCGAAGCTCTGCCCCAACCCCGCCGCGCGGCCCATCACTTCCGATATTTCATGCTCCGTGATGCCAATAAAGTCGTATTTGCCCGATTGCGCTCGATTGTTCGGATCGAACGTAAAGCTAAAGCCGCTGCCGATCGTTACGGCGCCGTCGCTTGACGAGTTATTAGCGGACCGCAGGCCGATGGCCTTGGCATTCGCATCGTTGACAACGTAAAAACCGCCGCCCGTCGGATCGGAAGTCAAGTAGCGCAAGGCAACGGAGTCGTTGCCGGAGACGGCATGATTGGAGAGCGCGCCGACGATTTGGGAATACGAATAGGTATTGTGAACCGTGTAGTTGCTATGGCCGAAAGTGGAAGTTCCTGGAGCGCTCTTGAAGGTAATATTGACCGTCACGTTGTCGCAGAAAAAGCTTTCAAATTCGTTGATGGCGGCCGTGAAACCGGATATGAACTGCGCCGAATTGGATAGAGAGGTGACGGAACTATCCCACGTCGGGTTGATGACAAATGCGGCCCTGGCGGAATTCGCGGCCAGCGCAGTTACGAGCCAACCTAGGGCCAGGCATGTAAAATGCCGACAATGCCCTCCGCGAGGTAAGTGGCCAAACGGGCGAGTGATAGACGCCATCATCCGCGAGTTGTTTAACATTTTCTCAATCACTTAGGTACGATTCCTCGTGGAGAACTCGTCGCGCTGGAACTTTACGCTGCAAGAACGATCGCTCCTGTCACAATCCTTGTGAGTCGAGAATCGATGGCTAGCCGGCGAGAACGGGAAGCGCGCGTGGCGCTCGACTCTCGCGTAGAGGCATAGAGCCATCAGAGGCAAATCGACCGACCGACTTGCGATGGATCATAAGAGCGCTTATCGCGCGGCTAACACGCTAAGACCAAGGCCTTAACGAATTGGCGATGCGAACTTTAGCGCAGCGCTGCCTGCCGATGGGGTTAGAAAAAGGCGTTATGCAACTCCTCAGTGCATCGTCAGTCTACATTCGTCGGCAAAATATGTCAAGCATTATTTAGAGTCTGTTTCATACCCGAATTAGCAGTACGTCCTATGCCTATCCAAACCAGCTTTATTAGAGCGCCGTGAGGAAAAGAGCATCGCTGCATTACCTGATATACACATGAACCGCCGCCGAAAGGCGGATGGGGAGGGATTCGAACCCCCGGTGGACTTTCGCCCACTGCGGTTTTCAAGACCGCCGCATTAGACCACTCTGCCACCCATCCAAGTCTTTTCTACGTAAGGCTTTACGTCTTTTATGTTTTTCTCATTCAGCCTACTGTACACCTTTCGTACACCCGCTATAATGAAATCCGCCTAAAACAAGGACACCAGCCCGCGGCTAACGGGCTAGCGTCCGGCGACACCACCTTCCCACTTTACCTGAAAGGCGGCATCTATGCCCAAGTCTAGCACAAAGGCGGTCCCGGCTAAAGACCGCAAAGGCTTCCCCTGCTTCGCTCATTCCCGCGGCTACTGGGCCAAAAAGGTTCTCAGCAAAACGAAATACTTCGGCCGCATTGCCGACGATCCGGACGGCGAGAAAGCACTCAACCTCTGGCTGAACCAAAAGGACGATCTGCTTGCCGGGCGCGAGCCTCGTCTAGCCAGTCCGGAGGAAAAGACCGTCGCGGATGTCTGCAATGAGTTTCTCAATTCCAAGCGGGCGCTCCTGAACGCGGGCGAAATCACGCAACGCACCTTTGACGAGCTTGTGGCAACCGGGCAGCGTATGGGGGCTGTGTTCGGGCGGTTGAACGCCGCCGGGCAGCTAACAAATGACGACTTCCGCCGGCTCCGCGCCAACATCGCGAAGGACTGGGGCCCGGTCCGGCTGGGCAACGAGATCCAACGTGTTCGCTCGATGTTCAAGTATGCCTTCGATTCTGGCATGATTGACCGGCCGCCGCGGTTCGGTGCCGAGTTTAAGAAGCCCAGCGCGAAGGTGCTACGCCAGAACCGCGCCGCCCGTGGCCTTCGCATGTTCGAGCGCGAGGAGTTGCTCGCCGTGCTTGCCGTGGCCACCGTCAACGCCAAGGCCATGATATTGCTCGGCATCAACGCCGGTATGGGCAACGGCGACGTAGGGCAATTGCCAACGGCCGCCGTGGACCTGGAGCGCGGATGGATAAACTACCCGCGCCCCAAGACCGGCATCAACCGCCGCTTTCCGCTCTGGCCGGAAACGATCGCAGCCCTGAAGGCGGCAAAGGCGATCCGTCCCGCCGTTGACGACTCCACGTTGGCCCCGCTTTTCTTTATCAGCCGCCACCGCAAGGGCTACGCCGACACCCGCGGTTATCGCGTCGGCAGCGAAATGGTGCTGACACTCGCCAAGGCGACGATCGGCAAGGACAAGAAGCCCGTCGCTCGCAAAGGGCTGTCGTTTTACAGCCTCAGACACACGTACCAAACAGTTGCGGAAGGCGCCCGCGACATTGCCGCCGTGCAATCGGTAATGGGCCGTGCGGCCAGCGGCAGCGATATGTCCGCAGCCTACCGGGAGCGGATGGACGACGAACGGTTAAAGGCGGTGACAGAACACGTCCGCCGCTGGTTGTTCGGGGTTGAAAAACCAAGGGGTAAGAAGTAGAACATTGATATCCGAGTTGCGGTTGATCCCCGCACAGGCCAATCGTGGATTCGTCGGCACCACCGCGAGTCCACGGTTGACCGCTCGGCAGAAAGGTGGTGTTTCATGGATAGCGATAAGAGTCGTTTCTTTTCCGACGAACCGCCGCAAGCCCCGCATATAGATTCGTTTCCATACGAATATGGCTCTGACCTTCACTGGCTTTGGGGCTGGGGCCAACGCATCGACTGCCTGCTTAGTGAAGATAAGGCAATGAGCGCGTACGCGCCGTGGGTATTCCGTCCTGACAGCCTCGCCCGTGATGCGATGATGCGATTTAGCGTCAAATATAGCCACGTCATCAAGCAAATTGACGACTATCTCGACTTCGTTGAAAAGATGTACACGGACTTCAGCGACGATGCGTATAACGGCGATGCAGAATCCGCTACAAATCTCGCTACGGCCATGTATGACCTACTGGGCAGAATAAAAACGGGGGCAGACATTATCGCCCAAGCCGAACGACAAGCGAGCACGAAAACGGAGGGGGACACGAAAAAGGGACAAAGGAAAAAGCGTCCGCTCAATGACCGTGCTCGCGGTGTCCTCGCGGCATTCAACCGAAAGATTGACGGAGGCGAACATATAGCGCTGGCCAAGTTTTGCCGAGAATTCTGCGAAGAAGAGGGCGATAGTGATAGCGTTTACCGGACGCTAAAAGACTGGCCGGATCTTCGTCACAAGCCCGGTTCAAGTTCACAAAACGGGGACAAAACGGGGACAATCTGATTTTGTGTCCCCACTGCCATTCTGTAGTCTCGCGTGCAGTTCGATTTAACCGCAACTGCACCGAGGGCCATCATGGTAGCCGACAATCTTTCACCGCCGGCAGGCACCGCTAGCCGCCGCAAACTCACGCCGCCGCAATATGCGAAGCAATTGGGGATCGACCAAAAGAAGGTCATCAAGTGGATTCGCAGCGGCGAATTGAAGGCGATCGACGCTTGCACCCGCCGCGGCAGTAAACCCCGGTATCTGATCGACCTGGACGCGATAGCCGCTTTCGAGGCAGCCCGCGCCGTCCAACCTCCCGCTCCACGCGCCCGCCGGCAACGTCGCCGCGGGGGCTTCGTCGAGTACGTTTAACCCCCAAGAAACGCAAACGGCCGCAAGTTTCGACGCCCGCGGCCGCTGCAAAAGGATTCAAAGCTATGCCCAACTCTATTCCATCGGCGGACAAAAAACAATCCGCCAATGCCGAACTAAAGCAACTCGCGGCCAGCGCCAACAAGGAGCACTTTGCCGGTCAAAAAGCTGCCCAGAGCTTCATCGAACATGCCCGCAGTTGCGGCGATTACCTAATCAAGGGCAAGCAGATTGTCGGTCATGGCAGC